>NZ_CM179505.1:0-475000 GCF_058798075.1 Allobosea sp. GW823-FHT01F03
GTGGATGTTGCGTCGGGTCCGTCTGTTGCGAAACTGGGTTTGACCAAGGGCGGCTCCGCCGCCGCCGAGAAGGAAAGCTGGGATCGCGTCCGCCGCCGCCTGCGCGCGGAGCTCGGCGAGGACGTGTTCTCGAGCTGGTTCGCCCGCGTCGAGATCTGCGCCGTGGTCGAGGGCGTCGCCCATCTCACCGTTCCCACGCGCTTCCTGAAGAGCTGGCTCGAGGCGCATTATGCCGAACGCCTGCGGGCACATTGCATCGCCGAACTCAACGCCCCCCATGGCGTCTCGCTGAGCGTCCGCCAGGTGGCGCGCGAGGGCGCCGAGCCCCGTCCGGAAAGCCCGGCCCAGCGGAGCCGCGCCAGCGCCGTGCGCGCGCCGAGCCCGGTCAATACCGAAGCCGCGCCCGCAGCCACGGCCCTGCCGCCCTGCGAGCGCGACCTGGTGGACGCCTGCGGCACGCTGCTCGACCGCCGGATGAGCTTCCAGAACTTCGTCGTCGGCAAGTCGAACGCGCTCGCCTTTGCCGCGGCCGAACGGATCGCGGCCGCACCTGCCGGCGCAACGCCCTACAATCCGCTCTACATCCATGCCGGGGTCGGCCTCGGCAAGACGCATCTGATCCAGGCGATTGCCCAGGAGGCGCGCCAGCAGGGTAAGCGCGTCGCCTATTTCACCGCCGACCGCTTCATGTACGGCTTCGTCGCCGCGCTGAAGTCGCAGACCGCGCTCGCCTTCAAGGAGAAGCTGCGCGGCATCGACCTCTTGATCGTCGACGACGTCCAGTTCATCCAGGGCCGGTCGATCCAGCAGGAATTCGGCCACACGATCAATGCGCTGATCGATGCCGGCAAGCAGATCGTCGTCGCCGCCGACCGGCTGCCGGCCGATCTGGAGAGCATGGAAGAGCGGATCCGCTCGCGCCTTGCCGGCGGCCTCGCCGTCGAGATCGGCGAGCTCGACGAAGGCCTGCGCGTCAAGATCCTGGGCAGCCGGCTCGAGGCGCTCAAGGCGGCGCATCCGAGCTTCCAGGTCAATCCCGATGTGGTGGCCTATGTCGCCCATGCGGTCGCCACCAATGGCCGCGACCTCGACGGCGCCGCCAACCGGATCCTGGCGCATGCGACGCTGACCGGAGCGACGGTGACCATGGAGACGGCGGAAGCCGCGATCCGCGACCTGGTCCGCACCCGCGAGCCGCGCCGGGTCAAGATCGAGGAGATCCAGAAGCTGGTGGCGACCCGCTACAATGTCAGCCGGGCCGACATCCTCTCGGAACGCCGCACCGCCGCCGTGGTCAAGCCGCGCCAGATCGCGATGTATCTGGCGAAGGCGCTGACGCCGCGCTCGCTGCCGGAGATCGGCCGGCGCTTCGGCGGGCGCGACCACACCACGGTGCTGCATGCGGTGCGCAAGATCGAGAAGGCGATCGGCGAGGACCGGCTGCTGCATGACGAGGTCGACCTGCTGAAGCGCATGCTGCAGGAGTGAGGCCGCACGCCGGCCGCGATCCGGCCCATGCAGCGCCGGAAGCGGCACTGCATGGCGCTAAGCTGTGGTTGCCGGCGCGCGCACCCTTGCGCCGGCGCTAGTGCTCCGGCAATGTCGCGGGCCATTCCGTCGCCCGCCGTCCGGCGGGCGCCAGCACATGCCAGAAGACGCCATGAAGGTTACGGTCGAACGCTCCACGCTCCTGAAGTCGCTCGGGCATGTCCATCGGGTGGTGGAGCGCCGCAACACCATTCCGATCCTCTCCAACCTGCTGCTGCGCGGCAGCGAGGACGGGCTGAAGCTCAAGGCGACCGATCTCGACATCGAGGTGGTCGAGACGGTTCCCGCCGATATCGTCGAGCCGGGCGCGACCACCGTGCCGGCCCACACCCTCTACGACATCGTCCGCAAGCTGCCGGACGGCGCCCAGGTCTCCCTGGAGACGACCGGCGACAGCGGCCAGATGGTGCTGCGCTCGGGTCGCTCGCGCTTCACCCTGCAGACCCTGCCCGAGAGCGATTTCCCGGACATCACCGCCGGCGAGATGGCGCATCGCTTCGTGCTGCCGGCCGGCGAGCTCAAGCGCCTGATCGACAAGACCCAGTTCGCGATCTCGACCGAGGAGACGCGCTACTATCTCAACGGCATCTATCTGCACGCCATCGATGTCGAAGGCCGCCCAGTGCTGCGCGCAGTCGCGACCGACGGGCACCGCCTCGCCCGCGTCGACACCGCCGCCCCGCAGGGCGCGCTCGGCATGCCGGGCGTGATCGTACCGCGCAAGGCCGTGGCCGAGATCCAGAAGCTGCTCGAGGATGGCGAGAGCGAGGTCCAGGTCGAGCTTTCCGGCACTAAAATCCGGGTCGCCACCGCCGCGGTGGTGCTGACCTCGAAGCTGATCGACGGCACTTTCCCCGATTATCAGCGCGTCATCCCGAGCGGCAACGACAAGCTGCTCACCGTCGACAAGGGCGATTTCGCCGCTTCGGTGGACCGGGTCTCGACCATCTCCTCGGAGCGCGGGCGCGCCGTGAAGCTCTCCATGGCCGAGGGCCGGATGACGCTCTCGGTGACCAATCCCGATTCCGGCTCGGCGACCGAGGAGATCGAGGTCGACTATGATGCGAGCCCGCTCGATATCGGCTTCAACGCCCGCTATCTGATGGACATCGCAGCCCAGCTCGACGGCGACACCGCCCTGCTCAAGCTCGCCGATCCCGGCTCGCCGACGGTGATCCAGGACCGCGAGGGCGCCTCGGCACTCTATGTGCTGATGCCGATGCGGGTCTGACGCGACCAGCCTTGACCGCGGTCGCCCGCCTCACCCTGCAGAATTTCCGTTCCTACCCGGCCCTCGATCTTGCGATCGAGGGCCGGCTCGTTGCGCTGTGCGGCGAGAACGGCGCCGGCAAGACCAATCTGCTCGAAGCGCTCTCCTTGTTCGCGCCCGGACGCGGCCTGCGCCGGGCCGATCTCGCCGATATGGTGCGGGTGCCGGGCGATGGCGGCTTTGCGGTCTCCATCGCGCTCGCCGATGACGGCGCAAGGCTCGGCATCGGTCTGGCGCCGCCCGATGGCGAGGGCCGGCGCGCCCGGCTTGCACGGATCGACGGTGCCGCGGTCGGCTCGGCCACGGCCTTCAGCGAATATCTGCGCCTGGTCTGGCTGACGCCCGATCTCGACGGGCTGTTCCGCGGCTCGGCCGGGGAGCGCCGGCGCTTCCTCGACCGGCTGGTGCTCGCGGTCGACCCCTCCCATGGCACGCGCTCCAACGCGCTCGAAAAGGCGCTGCGCGCGCGCAACCGCATCCTCGAGGAGAGCCCCTCCGAACGGCGCTGGCTCGACTCGGTCGAGCGCGAGATCGCCGAGCTCGGCGTCGCGGTCGCCGCCGCCCGGGCCGAGACCGTGGCGCGGCTGTCGGCCATCATCGCGCAGAACCGCGACGAGAGCTCGCCCTTCCCGCATGCGCAGATCGCGCTGGAAGGCGAGATCGACGCATTGGTCGCAAGCCTGCCGGCGCTCGACGCCGAGGACCGCTATCGCGAATTGCTGGCGCAGATGCGCCCGCGCGACAAGGCGGCGGGGCGGACGCTGGCCGGGCCGCAGGCCTCGGACCTGCTCGTGCGCCATGCGCGGAAGGACATCCCGGCCAGCCAGGGCTCGACCGGCGAGCAGAAGGCGCTGCTGATCGGCCTCGTCCTGGCGCATGCCCGGCTGGTCGCGAGCATGAGCGATCTGCCGCCTTTGGTGCTGCTCGACGAGATCGCCGCCCATCTCGATCCGCGCCGGCGCGCCGCGCTCTATGCCGGGCTCGGCGAACTCGGCTGCCAGGTCTGGATGACCGGCGCCGACCCCGCGCTGTTCGGCGACCTGCCGCCGCAGGCGCAGCGCTTCCTGGTCACGCCGGGCAACGTCACCGCCCTGCCCTGACCGGCCGGCCGGTCGAGCGCGACGTCTCCACCAGCCCCGGCTTTCGCGGCGTTGATCCCGGCCATCACGCATGACGATGGGACAGCGACGCCGGCCGCTGCTAGGTTCCCCGGCAGGAGTACAGGGAACCGAACGCATGGACATCGCCGGATTCATGGTCTTCGCCGGGGTCTATTTCCTGGCGGTCGCCTCGCCGGGGCCGGGCATCGCGGCGCTGGTCGCGCGCTCGCTCTCGACCGGTTTTCGCCGCGCCGTGCCCTTCGTGCTCGGCATCGCCGCCGGCGATCTGGTCTGGCTGACCTTCTCGGCGCTCGGCCTGTCGCTGCTGATGCAGAGCTTCCACGGCGTCTTCGTCGCCATCAAATATGCCGGCTGCGCCTATCTGATCTATCTCGCCTGGAAGCTCTGGACCACGCCGGTCGAGAGCAACAAGGCGCCCGAGGCGATTCCGGGCGAGGGCTGGCGCCTGTTCTTCGGCGGCATCGCGCTGACGCTCGGCAATCCCAAGGTGATGGTGTTCTTCGTCTCGATCCTGCCGCTGGTCGTTGATCTCAGCGCGATCACGCCGCTGCTCTTCGTCGAGATCGCAGTGCTGACCATGGTGATCATCAACACCACGCTGCTCGGCTACGCCTATGCGGCCGACCGGGCCCGGCGGCTGGTTTCCAGCCCACAGACGATGCGTCGGATCAACCGGTTCACCGGCGGCGTCATGGCCGGCGCAGCGACCGTGATCGCGACGCGCGGCTGAGCGGGGCGCTGCGGCCCGCGTCAGCGCCCGCCGGCCGCCGTAATCAGCTTCGCGACCTCGCTCTGGCCGCGCTTGCGAGCATGGGCGAGCGGGCTGACGCCGTCCTTGTCGGCGAGATTGGGATTGGCGCCGGCATCGAGCACGAGCTTGGCCACCTGCTGGTGCCGCGGCCCGCCATCGCCGAGGATCACGATCTCCAGCAGGCAGGTCCAGCCGAGATTGTTGACGTGGTTCACGTCGATGCCGCTGGTCAGGAGCAGCTTCACCGTCTCGACATGGGCGCGCTCGCAGGCCGGGATCAGCGCGTCGCCGCCATAGCGGTTGCGCAGCGAGAGATCGGGCTTCAGCGGCAGCATGGCCGCGACGATCTCGCTCCGCCCGCTGGCCCCTGCGAGCAGCCAGGGCGTATCCTGGTTGGCGGCCTGGGCATTGAGGCTGGCGCCGGCCGCGAGCAGGGCCTTGGCGACCGCGACATGATTGCCGGCGACGGCCCGCAGCAACGGGGTCTGTCCCTGCCCGTCACGCTGTTCGAGATCGATGCCGGCCGCGATCAGCCGGCTGACCTCGGCAAGATTGCCGGAAGACACGGCGGCGAGCAGGTCCGCGGTTGCCGCACCGGCGCTCGTCATCAGCATCGCTCCCGCCAGAATACCGGCCCAAAGCCGCCCGGTCCGCCTCATCGTCCACCTTCGAGCAACCGCCCGACCACCCGCGCGGTATAGTCGACCATCGGCACGATCCGGGCATAGTTGAGGCGCGTCGGCCCGATGATGCCGACCACGCCGACGATGCGCTGCTCGCCATCGCGGAAAGGCGCGGCGACGATCGAGGAGCCCGACATCGAGAACAGCTTGTTCTCCGAGCCGATGAAGATGCGCACCCCGTCGCCGGCCTCGGCCCTGGTCAGGAGGTCGATCAGCTCGGTCTGGGTTTCGAGATCGGCGAAGAGCAGGCGGATGCGCTCGAGATCCTCCTGCGCCTTGAGATCCTCGAGCAGATTGGCCTGGCCGCGCACGATCAGATGCCGGTCGCCGGAGGGACCGGAGGAGGTCGCGATGCCGCTTTCGACGAGACGCGCCGTCAGCCCGTCGAGCTCTCGCTCCATCTGGGCGCGGCTGTCGTCGATCTCGCGGCGGATCTCGGCCAGCGTCTTGCCGGCGATGCGGGCATTGAGGAAATTGCCGGCCTCGACCAGCGCCGAGGCCGGCAGGCCGGGCGGCAGCGCGAGCAAACGATTCTCGACCGTGCCGTCATCGGCGACCAGCACGACGAGAGCGCGATTGGCGTCGAGCCGGACGAATTCGATATGCCTCAGCCTTGCATTGGCCTTGGTGGTGACGACGACGCCGGCCCCACGCGAAAGCCCGGAGAGCAGGGCCGAGGCTTCGGTGAGCGCACCGTCGAGGGTGCGCCCGCTGGCCGCCGCCCGCATCTGCGCCTCGATCCGGGTCCGCTCCTCCGAAGTGAGATTGCCGACCTCCATCATCGCATCGACGAAGAAGCGCAGGCCTCGCTCGGTCGGCAGACGCCCGGCCGAGGTGTGGGGGGCGTAGATCAGCCCGGCCATTTCGAGATCGGTCATGACATTGCGCACGGTCGCCGGCGACAGCGTCATCGGAAGGAGGCGCGCGATGTTGCGCGAGCCGACCGGCTCGCCGGTGGCAAGGTAGCCATCGACGATATGGCGGAAGATCTCGCGCGAGCGCTGGTCGATCTCGACCAGACCGCCAGGCGATTCCGGGCGGGTATAGGCGCTCATCTGGCGGCAAGGAGCCTGTTGCACATGGCCCATTGTCCCTTTCCCGGCGCGGCGGATCAAGCGGCATATGACAGCCCTTGCCTTGCCGCCCTCCCTTGAAACGCCTACAAGCCGCCGATCCCTAAAAGCAGGACGATGATCATGAGACCCTCCAAGCGTGCCGCCGACGAGATGCGTAAGGTCACGCTCGAACGTGGCGTGGTCCGCTATGCCGAGGGCTCCTGCATGGTGAGCTTCGGCGAGACCAGAGTGCTCTGCGCCGCGACCGTCGAGGAAAAGGGGCCGCCCTGGCTGCGCGGCACCGGCAAGGGCTGGGTCACCGCCGAATATTCGATGCTGCCGCGCGCCACGCATGAGCGCACCCGCCGCGAGGTCACCTCGGGCAAGCCGTCGGGCCGGACCCAGGAAATCCAGCGTCTGGTCGGGCGCAGCTTGCGCGCCGTGGTCGACCTGACCGCGATCGGCGAGCGCCAGATCGTCGTCGACTGCGACGTGCTGCAGGCGGATGGCGGCACCCGCACCGCCTCGATCACCGGCGCCTGGGTCGCGCTGCACGACGCGCTTAAATGGATGGAAGGGCGGGGCATGCTCAAGGGCACCAACCCGCTGAAGGACCATGTCGCGGCGGTGTCCTGCGGCATCGTCGCCGGCAATCCCGTCATCGATCTCGATTATGTCGAGGATTCCGGCGCCCAGACCGACGCGAATTTCGTGATCACCGGCGCGGGCGGCCTCGTCGAGGTCCAGGGCACGGCCGAGGGCGCGCCCTTCTCCGAGGACGAGCTGATGGCGCTGCTCCGCCTCGCCAAGGGCGGCGTCGGCCAACTCGTCACGCTGCAAAAGGCGGCGGTAGCCTGACGCCAAGTTGATTTATCCCGGGAACCACGACGTCATCCCGGACGCAGCGAAGCTCCGGGATCCATCCTAGGTTTCCGAGCTTTACGATGGATCCCGGGTCAAACCCGGGATGACGACGTGTTTCCGAGCCAGGAAAGGCAGGGACCTTGACCACCAACCGCCCCCTCTCCGGCAAGGTCGTGATCGCGACCCATAACCAGGGCAAATTGCGCGAGATGCGCGAATTGCTGGCGCCCTATGGCGTCGCGCTGGTCTCGGCCGGCGAGCTCAGCCTGCCGGAGCCGGAAGAAGACGGCCATATGTTCGCGGAGAACGCCGCGATCAAGGCGGTGGCGGCGGCGAACGCCTCCGGCCTGCCGGCGCTGGCCGATGATTCCGGCATCTGCATCGACGCGCTCGACGGCGCGCCCGGCCTGTTCTCGGCCAACTGGGCCGGGCCCGGCAAGGATTTCGCTCCGGCGCTGGCGCGCGTCCAGGCCGAACTCGCCAAGCGCGGCGCGACGACGCCGGAACAGCGCAAGGCGCATTTCGTCTCGGCGCTGGTGATCGCCTGGCCGGACGGGCATCAGGAGCTGTTCGAGGGCCGGGTCTTCGGCACGGTGGTCGACGCCCCGCGCGGCGCCTCCGGCTTCGGCTACGACCCGATCTTCCAGCCCGCCGGCCATGCCAAGACCTTCGGCGAGATGACGGCGGAAGAGAAGCACGGCATTCCCGCCGATGGCTCGCCCGGCCTGTCGCATCGCGCCCGCGCCTTCCATGTTCTGGCCGCCGCCTGCCTGAGGAAGCCCGCTTGACGGGCAAGGCCGCCTTGGCGGGGCGGCAAGCCGTGCCGGCGCATCCGACCGCGCATGCCGGCTTCGCCGTCTATGTGCATTGGCCGTTCTGCCTGGCCAAATGCCCCTATTGCGACTTCAACAGCCATGTCCGGCACCAGCCGCCGGACCAGGCCCGCTATATCGCGGCCTTCCGGCGCGAGATCGCCCATCGCGCGGCGCTCGCGCCCGGACGCACCGTCTCCTCGATCTTCTTCGGCGGCGGCACGCCCTCGCTGATGGAGGGCGCCACCGTCGGCGCCATCCTCGATGCGATCGGCGAGCACTGGGCCGTCGATCCCCATTGCGAGGTCTCGCTCGAGGCCAATCCGACCAGCGTCGAGGCCGGCCGCTTCCGCGATTTCCGGGCGGCCGGGGTGAACCGCGTCTCGCTCGGCGTGCAGGCGCTGAACGATGCCGACCTCAAATCGCTCGGCCGGATGCACTCGGCGCAGGAAGCGCTCGATGCGGTCGCGATCGCCCGGAAATATTTCGAGCGCTACTCCTTCGACCTGATCTATGCCCGCTCGCCCCAGCAGACGCCGGCGCTCTGGCGGGCCGAGCTCGAGCTCGCGATCAGCCATGCGGCCGAGCATCTCTCGCTCTACCAGCTGACGATCGAGGCCGGCACGGCTTTCGACCAGCTCTACCGGGCCGGCAAGCTCGCCCTGCCCGATCCCGATGCGGGCGCCGAGCTCTACGAGATCACGCAGGAGATCACGGCAAGGCACGGCCTGCCGGTCTACGAGATCTCGAACCATGCCCGCCCCGGCGCCGAATGCCGGCACAATCTGGTCTATTGGCGCTATGGCGAATATGCCGGCATCGGCCCCGGAGCCCATGGCCGGC
This sequence comes from Allobosea sp. GW823-FHT01F03, assembly GCF_058798075.1. NCBI lineage: Bacteria > Pseudomonadati > Pseudomonadota > Alphaproteobacteria > Hyphomicrobiales > Alloboseaceae > Allobosea > Allobosea sp. GW823-FHT01F03. The sequence continues at coordinate 8,948 of NZ_CM179505.1, forward strand.
TGGTGACGGCTGACGGCCGGATGGCGCAATCGACCGAGAAGCATCCGGAGACCTGGCTGCAACGGGTCGAGGCGGATGGCGACGCGCTGATCGAGAACGAGCAGCTCACCGCCGAGGCACAGGGCGACGAGTACCTGTTGATGGGCCTGCGATTGGTCGACGGCATCGACCTTGCGGTGTTCGAGGCGCTGTCGGGCCGGAAGCTCAATTCGAACCGGATCGGCAGCCTGATCGGCGAAGGCTTCCTGATGCGCAAGCCCGGCGGGCGGCTCGCCGCGACGCCCGAAGGCGCGCTCCTGCTCGACGCGCTGGTCGCCGATCTCGCCGCCTGAGCGGCAAGATCTGGCGGAATCCTGAGCATTCAACCGATTTAGCCGGAAGGGAAGCCCCGGCCGACCGGGAACAGCCATGACGCAGGGTCAGACCCGCGCCACGCCACCGCCGCAATCGGCGCTCCCGATACTTCCCGCAAGGACGGAACAGTCCAGCCAGGGAGGTCATGATGCATCGGCAGATCATCGAGGACGAGAATGGCCCGGCGCTTTCCCGCCGGAGGCTCCTGCAGGTCGCGGGCGCCGGTGCGCTCGCGGCAAGCGCCGCACCGGCATTCGCTCAGACGCCGGCGAGTCCAGTCGGCCCGCCGAGCACCGTGACCACGCCGCCGCGCGACTTCAGCCGGAACGGTGCGCCGACGACCTATTTCTGGGATCCCGACATCATCGCCGTCGACCCCGCCTTCAACGGCCTCGCCCAGCCCAATGCCCCGATCCAGCGACTCTGGACCGGCGCGCTCTGGAGCGAGGGCCCGGCCTGGAACGCGCAGGGGCGCTATCTCGTCTGGAGCGACATCCCCAACAACCGGCAACTGCGCTGGCTCGAGGATGACGGCCGGGTCAGCGTCTTCCGCACCCCGTCCGGCAACAGCAACGGCAACAGCTTCGACTATCAGGGCCGGCAGCTTTCCTGCGAGCACCTCAACCGCCGCGTCGTGCGCTACGAGCTCGACGGCTCGGTGACGATCCTCGCCGACAAGTTCGACGGCAAGCGGCTGAACTCGCCCAACGACATCGTCCAGCATCCCGACGGCAGCTACTGGTTCACCGATCCGCCCTATGGCGGCCAGCTCTACGAGGGCGCGCCCGATGCGGCGGGCGGGCCGAGCAACGCCAATGGCAAGATCAATCCGCGCCTCGGCCAACCGCCCGAGATCGGCTTCTTCAAGCGCGAACTGCCGACGAACTGCTACCGGATAGACCCGAGCGGCCGCGTCGACCTCGTGGTCAACGAAAGCCAGGTGCCGGACCCGAACGGGCTCTGCTTCTCGCCCGACCACAAGAAGCTCTACATCGCCTCGACCGGCAAGGGACCGGGCGATACCGGGCCGGGCGGCAAGGGCGACATCCATGTCTTCGATGTCGGCCCCGACAACAAGCTCTCCAACCAGAAGCTGTTCTCGGACTGCATGGTCGACGGCGTGAAATGCGGGCCGGACGGGCTGCGCTGCGATGTCGAGGGCAATCTCTGGACCTCGTCCAATGCCGGACGGGCCGTCGGCTATAGCGGCGTGCTCTGCTTCAACCCCAGCGGCAAGCTGATCGGCCGCATCCGCCTGCCGGAGATCTGCGGCAATATCTGCTTCGGCGGGCCGAAGCGGAACCGGCTGTTCATGGCGGCGAGCCAGTCGCTCTACGCGCTCTATCTCGGCACGCAGGGCGCGGCGCCGGCCTGAGGCTGAAGGATCTTCGACCGGCTGCGTCTCTGAGGCGTCATTCCGGCCGCAGCGCAGCGGAGCGCCGGAATCCATCGAAGGGCGCCTAACCTTACGATGGATTCCGGATCGGCGCGGCTTCGCCGCTTGTCCGGAATGACGGGTTGCGGCCGCTCGTCCACCCTCGTCCCCCCTCACAGGAAGCTGGCGATCTCCTCCAGCGGCTTCTTGCCGATGGCCGGGACGAGGCAGCCCTCGGCGGGATAGCCGACGACGAGGAGGATCACCGCCTTTTCATTGTCGGGACGGCCGCAGAGCTCGTTGAGGAAGTTCATCGGCGCCGGCGTGTGGGTGAGCGTCGCGAGCCCGGCCTGATGCAGCGAGGCGATCAGGAAGCCGGCGGCGATGCCGACCGATTCCGGCACGTAATAATGCTTCACCTTGCGGCCTTGCGCGTCATAGCCCCAGCGCTGGGCGAAGATCGCGATCAGCCAGGGCGCGGTCTCGAGAAAGGGCTTGTGCTCGTCGGTGCCGAGATGGCTGAGCGCATCGAGCCATTCCTCGCCGGCGCGGCCGGCATAGAAGGCGCGCTCCTCCTCCTCGGCGCCCTCGCGGATTTTCTTCTTCAGTTCGGGATCGGAAATGCAGACGAAGCTCCAGGGCTGCTGGTTCGCGCCGGAAGGGGCGGTGCCGGCGGTCGAGACCGCAGCCTCGATCACCGCGCGCGGCACCGGCCGGTCGGCATAGTCGCGCACCGTGCGGCGCTTGCGCATCGTCGCCAGGAAGGCGTCGGCGCGCGCCTGCATCTCGTCCTCGGGACAGCCCTCGAAAGCGAGCGGCATGGTGGCGTAGGCGTTCATCGGTTTCCTCCTGACAGCTTCTTGCGCGTGAGCCTGCTTGCACAATAGACCATCCCGGCCCATCGCCCTATGGTCCCGCGCATGACGAACCCAGCCCCCTCGCTGAAGCCTGGCGACCACCTCTTCCTGGTCGACGGCTCGAACTTCATCTTCCGCGCCTATTTCCAGTCGATCAATCAGGACCGGAAATACAATGCCCGCTCGGACGGGCTGCCCTCCGGCGCGGTCAGGCTGTTCGCGACGAAGCTTTTCCAGTTCGTGCGCGAGGGCGTGCTCGGCGTCAGGCCGACCCATCTCGCCATTATCTTCGACAAGAGCGAGAACTCGTTCCGCAAGCAGATCTACCCGGCCTATAAGGGCAACCGCTCCGACCCGCCGCCGGATCTGATCCCGCAATTCCCGCTGATGCGCGAGGCGGTGCGGGCCTTCGGGCTGATCCCGGTCGAGCAGGATGTCTACGAGGCCGACGACCTGATCGCGACCTATGCGAAGCAGGCGCGCGAGGCCGGCGCCGACGTGCTGATCGTCTCGGCCGACAAGGACCTGATGCAGCTCGTGCGGCCGGGCGTCGCCATGTACGATCCGGCCTCCGGAGACGCCAAGAAGGGCGCGGGCTTCCGGGCCGAGCGGCGGATCGGCGAGCCCGAGGTGGTCGAGTATTTCGGCGTCACGCCGGACAAGGTCACCGATGTCCAGGCGCTCGCCGGCGACGCCACCGACAATGTGCCCGGCGCGCCCGGGATCGGCATCAAGACCGCCGCACAGCTGATCGGCGAATATGGCGATCTCGAAACCCTGCTGGCCCGGGCCGGCGAGATCAAGCAGCCCAAGCGACGCGAGACCCTGACCAATCCCGAGATCGTCGAGAAGGTCCGCATCTCGCACAAGCTGGTCACGCTCGTCGACGATGTCGCGGTCGAGACGCCGCTTTGCGACCTGACGCTGGCCCAGCCGGAACCCGCCAAGCTCATCGCCTTCCTCAAGGCGATGGAGTTCACCACCATCACCAAGCGCGTCGCCGAGGCCTATGAGGCCGATGTCGGCGCCGTCGAGGCCGACCCCGAGCTCGCGCCCGGCGGTTCGCGCGCAGCCGAGCTGCTGGGGCGCTATGCCGGGGCCGATGCGAGCGCGCCTCCGCCAGCCGGCACCTCCGCTGCAGCATCCGCTCCGGCAGCAGCCGCGGCGGCGAGCGCGCAGCCTGGCGGCGATGGCTGGATGAAGCCCGCCGATCTCGCCGCCGCCCGCAAGGACGAGGCGATCCAGCTCAAGGTCGACCGCTCGGCCTATGAATGCGTGCGCACCCTTGCCGATCTGTCGCGCTGGATCGGCCTCGCCTATGAGGCCGGGCTGGTCGCGCTCGACACCGAGACCAATTCGCTCGACGCCATGCAGGCCGATCTCGTCGGCTTCTCGCTGGCCGTCGCGCCGGGCAAGGCCTGCTATGTGCCGCTGCAGCATCGCGGTGGCGCCGATCTGTTCGGCGGCGGCATGGTCGAAGGTCAGATCCCGCTCGCCGAGGCGATCGAGGCGCTGAAGCCGCTGCTCGCCGATCCCGGCGTGCTGAAGATCGGCCAGAACCTGAAATACGACCTGCTCGTGCTCGCCCGCCACGGCCTTGCCGTCGCGCCGATCGAGGACACGATGCTGATCTCCTATGCGCTCGATGCCGGCCGCAACAATCACGGCATGGACCGGCTTTCCGAGCTGCATCTCGGCCACAAGACCATCCCCTATGCGGAGGTTGCCGGCACCGGCAAGGCGCAAATCACCTTCGACAAGGTCGATATCGAGAAGGCGACAGCCTATGCCGCCGAGGACGCCGACATCACGCTGCGGCTCTGGCGCACGCTGAAGCCGCGCCTCGCCGCCGAGGGCAGGACGTCCGTCTACGAGGTTCTGGAACGGCCGCTTGTCCACGTCCTGGCCCAGATGGAGCAACGCGGCATCGCCATCGACCGGCAGATCCTGTCGCGGCTATCGGGCGAGTTTGCGCAATCTTTGGCGCGGCTCGAGGACGAGATCCACACGCTCGCCGGCGAGAAATTCACGATCGGCAGCCCCAAGCAGCTCGGCGATATCCTGTTCGGCAAGATGGGGCTGCCAGGCGCCCAGAAGACCGCAACCGGGCAATGGGCGACCGGCGCCGGCGTGCTCGAAGACCTCGCCGAGCAGGGCCATGAATTGCCGGCGAAGATTCTCGACTGGCGCCAGCTCGCCAAGCTGAAATCGACCTATACCGACTCGCTGCCGACCTATGTGAATCCGCAGACCCACCGGGTCCATACGTCCTACGCCTTGGCTGCGACCACCACCGGCCGGCTCTCCTCCTCCGAGCCGAACCTGCAGAACATTCCGATCCGCACCGAGGCCGGCCGCAAGATCCGGACAGCCTTCGTCGCCGAGAAGGGCAACAGGCTGATCTCGGCCGACTACAGCCAGATCGAGCTGCGCATCCTCGCCCATATCGCCGACATCCCGCAGCTCAGGCAGGCCTTCGCCGATGGCGTCGACATCCATGCGATGACGGCGTCGGAAATGTTCGGCGTGCCGGTCGAGGGCATGCCGAGCGAGGTCCGGCGCCGCGCCAAGGCGATCAATTTCGGCATCATCTACGGCATCTCGGCCTTCGGCCTCGCCAACCAGCTCGGCATCTCCCGCGAGGAGGCCAGCGCCTATATCCGCAAATATTTCGAGCGCTTCCCCGGCATCCGCGACTATATGGACCAGGCCAAGACCACGGTCCGAGCGAGCGGACAGGTCACCACCATCTTCGGCCGCGTCTGCCATTTCCCGGCGGTCGCCTCGAAGAACCCGTCGGAGCGCGCCTTCGTCGAGCGCCAGGCGATCAATGCGCCGATCCAGGGCTCGGCGGCCGACATCATCCGCCGGGCGATGATCCGCATGGACGATGCCCTCGCCGCGGCGAAGCTCGATGCCCGCATGCTGCTGCAGGTCCATGACGAACTCGTCTTCGAGGTGCCGGAGGCCCAGGTCGAGGCGGCGCTGCCGGTGATCCGCAAGGTCATGGTCGAGGCGCCGCAGCCGGCGGTGCAGCTCAAGGTGCCGCTGGTCGTCGATGCCAGGGCGGCGACGAACTGGGACGAGGCGCACTAGGCTTCCAACCCTATCGGGTTTCGAGCCTAGTGCGTAAAGTCATAAGCGCGGCGCCACGGGACTACCGGAAGGCGTCGGCGCTCTCGGTTTCCGCCAGCGCCCCCAGGCTCCTGGCGAACTGGTGTCCGCTGTAATTGGCTGCGGCGATCGTGCCGGGTGCCAGGCAATCGCCGATCCTTTCGACGCGGGTCAACCCGCTGTCCGGCCATTCCTCGCGCCGGGCCTGCAATGCCGTCCACAGATCGCTTTCGGGGAGGCGCGAGGTGACCGGCACCAGCACCTCGCAGGGGATGATCTCGGCGGCGCCCGAATAGACGCAGCGTATCGTCACGCTGTCGGCGCTGCGATCGGCGAGGGCGGAAAGCAGCCTGATCTTCACGCCCAGCTCCAGCAGTCGCCGATGGATCCGGGCCTGTTCGAGCGTGTTCACCGTCCAGGCCGCGACCAGCGGCGTCGGCGTGACATAGGTCGTGTCGATCCCTGCCGCAGCCAGCTGCTCGGCCAGGGCGCTGCCCATATAGTAGCGATCATCGTCATAGATCACCACGGGCCCCGGCCCGGCGGCGGCGCTTCCCTGGTCCAGGAGCAAATCGACCCCGACGATCTTGCCGTTCTTCAGGAATGGCAGCGGCACTCGGTGGAAGCGACCGGCACCATCCTCGCGCCATCGGGCGCCCACGGCGATCGCGACATGCGCGATGCCATAAGCGAGGATGTCGTCGGCCGTCAGCGGGCTCGAAAGATACATCTCGACATTGGATGCGGTCCGAAGCTGGCCAAGACGCCAATCCCGCACCCGGGCCCAGCTGGAAAGCCCGGGAAGCCGGCTCTCGCGCGACACGCGACCACCCCACTCGGTTCCGGCATCGGCGATGATCACCGAGGCACCACGCTGCGCCAAGGCGCGGGCGGCCTCGAGCCCGGCCGGCCCGCCGCCGACGACCAGAGCCGCCCCCGGACCTGCCAGTGCCGGAACCTTCTCTGGATGCCAGCCCTTGCGCCATTCCTCGCCGATCGTCGGGTTCTGGGTGCAGCGCATCGGCGCCACGATGTTGTCGCCTGCGACGCAGATATTGCAGCCGATGCATTCCCTGATGTCGTCGATCCGGCCCTCCTGGATCTTGCGGGGCAGGAACGGGTCGGCGATGGAAGGCCGGGCGGCTCCGATCAGGTCGAGATGGCCCTGCCGGATCACACGAACCATCGTATCGGGCGAGGTGTAGCGGCCGACCCCGACGACCGGCTTGGTCGTGACCTGCTTCACGAAGCGGGTGTAGTCCTCCTGATAGCCCTCCTGCGAGAAGCGGGCGGACTGGCTGTCATTGGACCAGTCGGACAGGTTCACGTCCCAGAGGTCCGGCTCCTCGGCGAGCGCCGCGACGATATCCCGCCCTTCGCCGTCGCGCTCGACGCCGGCCGAGCCCATCAGCTCGTCGACGGCAAAGCGGATCGCCAGTGCGCAGCAATCGCCGATCGCATCACGGGTATCGGCCAGCACCTCGCGGAACAGCCGCAGACGGTTCTCGAGCGACCCGCCGTATTCGTCGATGCGATGATTGTGACGCGACAGGAGGAAATGCATCAGCAGCGTCATGTCGTGGCCGGCATAGACGTAGACGATGTCGAAGCCCGCCTCGCGGGCCCGGATCGCGGCCTCGCGGTGCCAGCGCCTGAACTCGCGGATATCCGCCTTGTCCATGCCGCGCGCCTGGACGGGATCATCGATGTCGACGACGGCGTCGGACGGGGCGTAGGGGGCGATGCGCGAGAGCCGATTGGCGGTGTGCAGGCCATTATGTGCGAGCTGCACCGCCGCCAGGCTGCCGCGCTCATGGATGAGGTCCGTCATCTCCCTGAAGACGCCGACATCGGCGCCGTCCCAGATCCGGCCCTGATTGGACGGCGTCAGGTCGGAGGAAGGGTGGATCTCGGTTTCCTGCGTCGAGACCACGCCCCAGCCGCCCTCGGCCTTCATCGCGCGCATGTGAGCATCCGAGCGGGCGTAGCGGTGCCCCATGCCGGAGCAATGCGGGACCTGATAGAAGCGATTGCGGGTCGTGACAGGGCCGATCGTGACCGGCTCGAAAAGAATGTCGTAACGGGGGTCGCGCATGTAGTTTCGCCGATGTGATGGGGATGGCAGAGGCGATAGCCGGATGGCCGTCACTATGCGATCGTATAGTCACTATGCAAGTGCATAGTCTGGCATTGGCGTAGTTCGGACAAGGCGACGTGACGACTTCCTTCAGGCGAGCCCCCGATTTCGACAGGCGCACCGACCTGATCGAAGCCACGATGGACTGCATCGCCGAGCTCGGCATCCAGGGGACGAGCGTGCGCGCGGTCGCGACCAAAGCCGGCGTCAGCAACGGCCTCATCCGGCATCACTTCGCCTCGAAGGAGAACCTGATCGCGGAAGCCTATGGCCGGACCATCGCGATCATCACCGGCCCGCCGCTGGCGATCGCGGCCGGCGACGGCTCGCCCGGCGAGAAGCTGCGGCGCTTCATCATCGCCAGCATCAGCGGTCCGGTCGCGGAGCCCCGCATCCTCTCGCTCTGGGCGACCTTCATCAGCCAGGTGCACATCAACGACCGCTTCCGGGAGATCCATCGGACGCAATATGTCGCCTATCGCGCCGCATGCCGGAGCCTCATTCAAGGCGTAGTTGAGGAGAACCGGGTCCGCATTTCCGCGGATGAGCTTCACCATCTGAGCATCGCCCTGAACGCCATCATGGACGGGCTTTGGCTGGAAGGCTGCCTGAGCGCCGAGGCGATCGACGAGGCTCTCCAGATCGAGATCGGTCTCGGCGCGGTCGAACGCCTGCTGGGCGTCAAGCTCGGCCGGGACGTCCCGGCATAGCCTTACAAGGGCACGGACCCCGCGGGAAAGCCCGCCATGGAGCAACGCCGGGCTCGTGGCGCGCGATGCATTCGTGCGCTACCGTAAGGCCGATCGCGAGGGCACGCCGGCGCCCCCGCCGAGGACGCCAAGGTTCACGCCACAGGAACCGAGGCCGCGCTGGCGCGTTGAACGTCGGAGTTGTGCCACAGGCACGGCAGTACCCCGCAGCGAAGGAGCTATTTGATGGCCGCCACCACCACTTCCGCCAAGCGCCAGGCCGCCGCCTCGGTGCGGCGCGCCAAGGAGGACGTCGCCGAGGCGGCCGACGAGGTCGCCGGTCGCGCCAAGGCGAGCGGCCGCCGTCTGCGCGACGAGGCCGACGAGATCGAGCAGAGCCTGGCACGCGGCGCCGAGGATCTCGCGGCGACCGTCAGCAGCAAGCTCAAATCCGTCGGCGTCGACACCGACAAGATGGCCGATGTCGCGCGGGAGCAGGCGGGCGACCTGCAGGATCTCATCATCCGCGAGATCCAGGAGCGGCCATTGCGCGCGCTCGGCCTCGCCGCCGCGGTCGGCCTCTTCGTCGGCTTCCTGTCGGCGCGTTGAGGCCATGCTGGGGGGAATTCCGGCTCTGCTCGCCCGTGAGCTCGCCACGACCGTGCGCCGGAACGCGGCGGTCTTCGGCCTTTACCTCGTCGCCGCAGTGCTCGTCATCTGCGCCGCCGGCTATGGGCTGAATGCACTGCACACGGTTCTCAGCGAGCTCTATGGCAGCGTTGCGGCGAGCCTCTGGATCGCCGGCGGCCTGTTGCTTGCCGCCGTGGTCGCAGTCGCCATCGCAGCCTATGTCAAGAGCCGCCGCCCGCCGAGCCGGCGGCTGGAGGCGGCGCTGGCCGCAGCGCCCGTCGCGGCAACGCTGGTCGGCAAGGGCAAGATCGGCTGGAAGGCCGGGCTCGTCGGCGGCGTCATCCTGCTCGGCCTCGTGCTCGGCCGGCAACTGGCCAAGGGCCGCGATGGCGGTGACGAGGCCGAAAAATAGCCCTGGCGATGCAGGTTCCTGCGTCCACGCCGCGTGCCGCCCCTTCCGCTCGGCAGCGGCAGGCGCATGGACGCGACCTGTCTTTTTACATAGGGCTATGACAGGCTTGCAGCTATTCAAGGCTCGATGAACGCTCAGGTGCCCCCTCGTCCACGCTGGCTGACACCGGATTGGCCTGCTTTCGTGGCAAGGCTGCGGACGTCCTCGTCGACAGCGATCGCGATCGGCGTCGTGGCGATCGCCGTCCTGATCGCCGCCTGGATCAACTTCCAGGCCAACGAGGCCTCGCGGCTGGTGTCGAAGGCGATCGATGTGCGTGAGCGCAGCGAGGGCTTCCTCAGCAACCTGCTCGATGCCGAGACCGGGCAGCGCGGCTTCCTGCTGACCGGCGACGAAGCCTATCTCGCGCCCTACAATGAATCGCGCTTCAAGATCCTGCCCGAACTCGACGTGCTCGAGGGGCTGGTCACCGATAATCCATCCCAGGTCGAGCGCATCCGCCAGGCACGCGAGCTCGCCCGGCACAAGCTGGTCGAGATGAACGCGACCATCGCGCTGATGCGCGCCGGCAAGCGCGAAGAGGCCGTGGCGGCACTGCGTCAGGGGGACGGCAACCGCTTGATGCAGGAACTGCGCGACATGGCGGGCGCGATCCAGGCCGAAGAGAACCGCCTGCTCCGCGAGCGCAGCAGGCGCGAGACGCGCCGCCGGATCTTCGCCAGCGTCGGCATCCTCATCGCCCTCGCCGGGCTGAGCTTCGTCGCCTGGCTGCAGTTCCGCAGCCGCGGACGGCGCAACATCTTCCTCTCCAGCTCGAATCTCGAACTCGAGCAGCGCGTCGCCGAGCGCACCCAGCAGCTCGAGAACGAACGCCTGCGGATCGAGGCCCTGCTGCGCGACGTCAATCACCGGGTCGGCAACAATCTCGCCATGGTCTCGGCGCTGCTGAGCGTGCAGAGCCGGCAGGCGCGCGAGCCGGTGGTGAAGCAGGCGCTCGCCCAGGCGCAGTCGCGCATCCAGGCGATCGCCGCGGGCCAGCGCCGCCTGCGCCTCGACATCGAAGCCGACGAGATCGAAGCCCGCCCCTATATGGAGGATCTGCTGGCGGAAATCGGCAAGCAGGCCGAGGGCCGACCGATCACCATCGAACTGGCGATGGAGCCGATCCGGCTGCCCGGACGCGACGCCGTCTCCTTCGTCGTCATCATCAACGAGCTCGTCACCAACGCCATCAAGCACGCCTTCCCGAACGGACTGGCCGGCAAGATCGTCATCCGCCTCGCCGATGCCCCCGAGAAACCCGGAGATCTCGTTCTGGCGGTCGAGGATGACGGCGTCGGCATGCCGGAGGAGGAAGCCACCGCCGGCCTCGGCAAATCGGTGCTCAAGAGCCTGCTGCGCAGCATGCGTGCGACCATGGAAACCGGGCCGCTGAATGCCGGGGCGGCGCGACCCGGGACGCGCATCGCGCTGACATTCCCGAAGCGCAACGAACTCGCCGAAGAAACGCCGAAGCCATAGAGCGCGACGCGCGGCAGCCGCGCCGCCGCCTCAAACCACCTTCACGGCATTGCAGACGAAGCGGACGATCTCTCCGGTCGAGAAGGGCTTGCGCACGAAGCGGACATCGCGCAGCTCGGCCGGGACCTCGCTCGGCGCCGAACCCGAGACGAAGGCGAGCGGCGTGCCCTTGGCGCGCAGGCTGGCCGCAATGCCGAAGGTCTTGCCGCCGACCACATCGATATCGAGCAGCGCGCAGGAGACCGGCTTGTCCGTGGCGGCCCGCGCCTGCGAGAGCGATTCGACGACGATGAGCTCGGCGCGATCGCCCAGCTGCTCGCTGACGGCGCTTTCCAGATCCATCGCAATGAAAGGATCGTCCTCGACGATGAGGATCCGGATATCAGACATGATCTCCAGGGTACCTTCCAACTTCACGCCGCTGCTCCACGCAGTTTCTGCCTGTGAGCTGAAAGAACGCCCCCTCGAACCCTCTTGTTCCGATCTGGGCGGCTTTCCGTACAGAAACGCGCAGAATTAGACTCAAATTGCCCGCGCAAAGTTAGCAAAAGGTAAGCACCGCGCAGTGTTCAGCGGCGGCGCGGAGTCTTGGTCAGGGTGAGCTCGAACTCGGTCACGCCGAGCGCGACATTGGCGCCGCGCTGCATCGACAGCGCCCGCGGCTCCAGCCGCACATCATTGTCGATGCTGCCGACCAGGGAGGGACCGCTATTGGCCGGTCGGGCATAGCGGCCGTTGAGGGCACCGAGCGGAGCCCTGGCATAGGGGCCGTAGACGCGCCAGGCGATCAGGCTGCGACCGACTGATTTGGGGTCGAGCGCGAAGCCGCGGATGACGCCGGCATAAGTCTGCAACGGCCCGCGACGCGGGCGGAAACGGCAGTCGAGCGGACGCTGCGTCGCCACCGCCTGCGCAAGCCCGGTGCCGATCGTACAGGTCAGCCGGCCCGCCGGGGCACGGCTCTGCGCCGCTGCCGGAGTCGCGGCGAACGACAGTCCCGCGGCGGCGGCCAGCGCCGCGATGGCGCCGATCAATTGTCCCATTCGCGCTCTCCCATGCTTCGAAACGTCGCCTGAACGCCCCAATCGCTCCACAGTTCCCGAATAAACCGGAACCTCAATCCGGTGCTCGCGTTATGGGAACTGAGCAGTGGAAGCGCAAATGCCAAACCCTGACAATACGGATCGGGCTCCGATCTTTCCCGTGCCGCGCCTCCAGCGCGATCTTCCGCCATTCTGGGAGCTCGAACAACTTCTGAGCGCCGGTTATGCGCTGGAAAGCGCGCTCGCCGAGCTCGGGCGCCGCCGGGAGGCGCTGAGCGCCGGGCAGTCGGGACCGGCTCTGGGCGGCCAGAGCGACGTCCAGGGGGATGTCTCCGGGCATCACGATCGCGTCATTGGCGGGGCCTACTGACAGAAGCGCGAGGATTTCGCACGGCGCTGCTGGATGTCGACATGCAGGTGGTCGGCATGAGCCGCGTCGGCCCCCGGCCCCAGCACGGTCATGAAGGCGCCACAGGCGGATTGCCTGGCCGCGTCGACGAAGCGGCTCTGAACCAGCCCATCCGGCTTCTCGACTGACACCACCGGCCCGCCCTGCCGCTCCTCGCCGAGCTGGAAGGCGAAGATATCGAGCGCACGGCCGGTGGCGTGCTCGCTCATCGGCGTCTGAGTCTGCCGGTTGCGGCGACGGCATTCATGTCCGCCACCGACGCGCAGCTGCGTCAGCTCCTTACCGAATGCTCCACGCGCCAACGGCACCAGCGCCGTGTCGAACCAGACCGAGAGCGCGCGCGCCATCTCGCAGCTCAGCGTCGGTGGCGGGGTGAGGACAAGCGCGCCCGGCCCCTCCGGCCGCCGGACCGCGACCGCCTCGACGATCACCGGCTCGATGACCTGGCAGCCTTCGGCGGCCAGCGCCGCTGCGGGCGGCGCAGCGCGAATCCGGCTCCCGGCGATGCGTGTCAGCTCGGCGAGGCACGCTCCGGCTTCAGGATCCGAAGATAGGGGAACACCGGTGGGAGCAGCGCGCGGCTGCAACGGAACGGATGGGGCAGCCGCAGGCGCCGGAGGCGCGTTCAGCTCTGCCGGGCGCGGCGGCGGCAGGCGCCCGGACGGTCCCTCACGCGGGACGGCAGTCGTGACGCCAGGGAAAAGCAAGGTCGCTGCGGCGGCCAGCGCCAGAGCGGCACGGGCCTGCCGCACGGGCAGACCCTTCACGCGCCGAGCACCGCGTAGAACAGCGATGCCAGCGAAACCAGGGTTATCAGCGCTGCGAGCAGGGCCATGGCCATGCCGGTTCTCCTTCGCGTCGTCCGGACCTGGATAACGCGAAGCGGAGCCGGCTGGTTCCCGGCTCCGTCGACGGATCGCTTCAAGCCGCCTTGCGGCCGGCGCGGCGATCGAAGAACAGTGCCTGGCTGATCGCCGCCTTCACCGCCTCGGGCTGGAACGGCTTGGTGATCAGGAAGGCGGGCTCGGGCCGATCGCCGGTGAGCAGGCGTTCGGGATAGGCGGTGATGAAGATCACCGGCACATCGATAGAGCCGAGAATCTCGTTGACCGCGTCAAGGCCCGAGCTGCCATCGGCGAGCTGGATATCGGCGAGCACCAGGCCGGGGCGCTTCTTGGCGACGAGGGCGATCGCTTCGCGATGCGTGCGGGCGACGCCGGTGACGCGATGACCGAGCTCCTCGACCATCGTCTCGATGTCGAGAGCGATGATCGGCTCGTCCTCGATGATCAGGACATCGGTGGCGACCTGCTCGGCGATTTCCTGACCGGCCGACTGGACGAGGCCGGCCGCTTCAGCGCTCGATATCATCATGATCTCGCCGACCTCCTCGATCGAGAAACCCTCGACGGTGCGCAGCAGGAAGGCCTGGCGCGGCCGCGGCGTCAGCGCATCGAGATTGCGCTCGACGGCAGAACGCTCGACATCCGCAGATGGTGCCATCTCGTTGAGCCCGACCGAGGACCAGAGCTGCAGGAAGACGCGGTACAGCCCGGGCTTGGGCGGGACGTCGCGCGGGAACGAGGCGGGATCGGCGACGAGCGCCTCCAGCGTCGCCACCACATAGGCGTCACCGCTCGCCTGCGTTCCGCTCAGAGCGCGTGCGAACCGGCGCAGATAGGGCAGGTGCGGTGCGATTTCCTTGGCGATGGACATAGTTCGACCCCCGTGAAAATTTGCCGGAAGAGAGCACCCAAGCTACTGTTCTGACAAGCAAATTATTTTTCTCAAGAATTGGAACCTTTTCAATTCCGGTTCGTTATTGGGCCGAATAAGTGTCTTATCGGGGGCTGCCGTGCGTGAACCGAAATTTCACGCGCGGAGCGTGTGGGCGCAGCCGGCAGCGCGCCATAGGAGTAGAAAAACGATGCATACCATGAACTCCGATCTGCCGGAGAGAGACGAGGCCGACGCCGAATTCGAGACCGTGCTCGATCCGAAGGTGCAGGAATCGATCGGCCGCTCGCTCAAGGCCCATTACGACGACCTGATCAACGCACCGATCCCCGACAAGTTTCTCGTGCTGCTGGCCCAGCTCGAAGCCACGGAACGCCGCCTGCCGACCGAGGGCGAGTCCGATGAGCGCCGATGATTTCAAGGACGGCCTAATCGCCGAAATTCCGAATCTGCGCGCTTTCGCGGCGTCGCTCTCCGGCTCGATGCAGCTCGCCGACGACCTGGTCCAGGACACCCTGCTCAAGGCCTGGGGCAATGCCGAGAAGTTCCAGCCGGGCACCAGCCTCAGGGCCTGGCTCTTCACCATCCTGCGCAACACCTATTACTCGCTCTACCGCAAGCGCGGCCGCGAGGTGCAGGACAGTGACGGCACCTATGCCGACCGGCTGGCGACCCATGGCAACCAGGAAAGCCATCTCGACCTCGCCGACTTCCGCAAGGCGCTGGCCAAGCTGCCGGAGGAGCAGCGCGAGGTTCTGATCATGGTCGGCGCCACCGGCCTGTCCTATGAGGAGACCGCGGAGATCTGCGGCGTCGCGATCGGTACGATCAAGAGCCGGGTCAATCGCGCCCGATCGAGGCTGGCGGAGCTTCTCTCGATCGGCGGCGTCGACGATCTCGGCCCGGATCACAGGATCACCGCTGCGGTGCAGCGGGCCGGCCCGGAAATCGTCAACGGGTGAAATGGCTCTCTCCCTGTTCAGGACTGTCCGGGGCCGCCTTCTGGCGCTGATGGTCGCGATCGCCCTGCCCATCGCCGCTTTGACGGCGGCGGCGGCCGTCTCGACCTACCGAACCGTGCTGGACGCGATCCAGATCTCGCAGGCGCGCGCAGCGGACGACTACGCCGTGCGGGCGCGCATCTGGTTTCGGGGCGCCCTGCGCGCCCTGCTCTCGACGAGCGCGACCGTCGCCGCGCTTCCGCCCGAACCGGCTTTCGACTGCCGGACGCTGGACGGCGTGCTGCGCAGCTCAGCCGGCTATCTGGCCCTGCATTTCACGATTCCTGGACGGGGTCCCTGCTCGGTATCGATCACGCCACAGATCAGCGCGGACGACCTCGCCCGGGTTTCGGCCGATATGCTGCGCAAGCCACGGGTGCCGATCTGGGGCGGTGTCGAGCTGTCCGAAGCGCGCTATGGCCGGGTCGAGCTGCACGGCCAGGCCTATCTCGCCATTCACACCCGCCGCCCCCCCGGAAGCGGCCCGGAAGAGGCCGCGCTGCTGCTGACCAGCACGGAATTGCTCAACAGCGCCTTCGAGCTCGGCACCGCCGATGCGGGACTGATCGTCGGCATGATCAGCCGCGGCAGCGGCGTGGTGATCCAGCGTGGCGGCAGCGATGGCGACGAGAGCTGGCTGCCGGAGGACGAGATCGTCCCCGACCAGATTCAACGCTGGCGCGGGACAAGTCGGGCCGGCGAGGCGCGCTCCTATGCCGCCAGGATGGTGGCGGCGCCGGACCTCTATGTCATAGCCAGCTTCGACCAGAGGGCGGAAAAAGCTGCGGCGACGCAGTTCTACGCGCTGCTGCTGGCCCCGCTGCTGACGCTCGCCCTGCTCTGCATCGTCTATCTCAAGGCCGTCGACCAGCATTGCGTGCGCTGGCTGCGCGGCATCGAGACGGCGGCACGGGCGCGGCGCGCGGATGCCAGTGCCCGCGCCGCGATATCGAACGAGATGCCCGGCGACATTCGCAGCGTCGCCGAGGCCTTCAACACCATGGTCGACGAGCAGGAGGTCCGGCAGCGCAAGCTGCAGGCGGCGCTCGACGACAACCGCTTCCTGGTCCGCGAACTGCATCACCGCGTCAAGAACAGCCTGCAGGTGGTGCAGAGCTATATCGGCCTGACCAAGCGCGACCATCAGGGCGAGGCCCGGATAGCGCTCTCCGACGCCGAATGCCGGGTCCATGTGCTCTCCGCCGCCTACCGCTTCACGCTCGCCGATGGCGAGATGCAGCCGGTGCGCATCGACCTGTTCCTGGACGATGTCGTCGCCATGATCACCAGCCTTGTGCGCTCCCGCTCGCAATCGGTTGTCGGCAAGGTCGAGACCGAGGCCGCGCTGCCGATCGACCGCATCATTCCGCTCGGTTTCCTGATCGTCGACGTCGTCTCGCGGACCCTGCGTGCGGTGCCGGGGATCGGCATCGCCATCATGGTGACCGATCACGACGCGGATACGATCGAGGTCGCGATCACGGCCGACCGGGAGACACCGCCGATCGCGCCGCCCCGGCTCTTCGCGGGACTGCTGACCCAGGTCGAGGCGACCGAAATCGGTGCCGCGCAGGGCGCCAGCCTCGGCGTCTGGCGCATCCGCCACCGCCACTGACGGCAAACCAGACGGGCATGGCGATAGGCTTGGCGGATGCGCGGATACAGGCCCACCTCCGGACGGGACTCTCCGGGACGCCGGGATAGCTACCCCGACGCCATCCGCACGCCGCCATGGGAAAAGCCGCCTTGCGGCGGCTTCTGGCTTCGACTCCCTGCAGATACGCAGCAGCGAGGCTGCGGCTCCCGCGGCCAGTTCAGCGCAGGACGGTGCCGCCCTGCAGACGGGCTTCCTGCCGCGAGGTCGGGACCACGCGATGGGCGAGGTCGCGCCGTGTCTCGGCCGGGTTCACGGCGGCGAGCTGGATGTCGGAGGGGATGCCGCGCTGGATCTTGGCTTCGGCGACCGCCTGCGAGCTCTCGCCGACACCGTTCTGAAGCGCGGCGCCGGTGGTCAGCGCGGTCACGACCAGCGCCATCGCGCCGAAGAAGGTGGCAGCGCGCTTGAGAGGGGCAAGGCTGGCGGTCGTCATCTTCGCTCTCCCGATTCGCATGGACCGCTCGCGGCGGCTTCGGTCTGTCAACCGGCTCGGAAGGGTTTTGTTCCAGTGAGAAGCGGAATCGCGCGCGCTTCAAATTTTTCAAGTGGTGCGGTCATTGGCGGCGATGCGCCCGCGGAAAAGGCGCCAGAGCGATTTGCCGAGCCGCTTCGAGGTCAGTTGCGCACCGGCCTGGCGCTTCTCCAGGGTAATCTTGCGGTCGTGGAAGTCCTCGAGGCCCGGCCTGTGGCCGACGCTGATGACGGTGGCCTCGGCGAGCTCCTCGTCGAGCAGGCCGAGCAACGAATTCTGGCTGTCCTCGTCGAGAGCGGAGGTCGCCTCGTCCATGATGATGATGTCGGGCTTCTGGATCAGCAGACGCGCGAAGGCGACGCGCTGGCGCTCGCCACCGGAAAGCGTCTGGTCCCAGCGTTCCTCCTCGTCGAGCCGCTTGGCGAGATAGGACAGGCCGCAGCGCTTCAAGGCGGCGACGACGACCTCGTCCGAGACCCTGCTCTCGGCCTCGGGATAGAGCAGCACGTCGCGCAAGGTGCCCATCGGCAGATAGGGCTTCTGCGGCACGAAGGCGAGCCGTTTGCCACGCGGCAGGCCGATCGAGCCGGAGCCCCAGGGCCAGAGCCCGGCGAGTGCCCGGATCAGCGTGCTCTTCCCCGAGCCGCTCTCGCCGGTGATCAGCACCTTCTCGCCGGGCTCGACCACCCCCGAGGTGTCGGCGATGACGATGCGGCCATTGCTATGGGCGATCGAGAGGTTGTCGATATGGATGGCGCCGTCGGCGCTCTCGCCGAGCGTAATCTGCGTTTCGCCCTCCATGATCGTGCCGACATCCAGCGCCTCCAGCGCTTCAGCCAGTTCGTCGACGCGGGTGACGGAGGCGAACCATTCGGCGAGGCGGACGAAATTGTCGACGAACCAGATCAGCGCCGCCTGCACCGCGCTGAAGGCGGCCACGACCTGCATCACGGCACCCAGCGTGATTTCGCCCGAGAGGTATTTCGGCGCGATGAGGAGCAGCGGCACGATCGGGAAGAGCGCGCCATTGGTGTTGAGCACGATCGCGATGACGCCCTGCTGGCGAATGACGTTGAGCCAGGCGGCGACGACGCGGCCATAATTCTCGCCGACGGAGTCGCGCTCGTCGGCGTCGCCCTTGATCAGGGCGATGCTCTCGGCATTCTCGCGCAGACGCGTCATCTCGGCCCGGAACTGCGCTTCCGCCTCGTTCTTGGCGGCGATGCGCGGGACCAGCGGCCGGCCGGCGAAATAGGCCGCGAGCGAGGCGATCACCGCATAGAGCACCGCCGCGAGCGCCATGTAGCTGGGGATGACGATCTCGGTGCCACCCAGGCTGAAGCGCGCCGAACCGGCGACCTGCCAGAGGATCGCCGCGAAGGTCGCCGCCGTCACCGCCGCGCTGATCAGCCCGATGGCGAACTCGACCAGGGGCTCGATGGCGAGCCTGACATCATCGGCGATGCGGTATTCGGGAGCCGACTGCTCGCGCGTGATGAACTGCAGCCGGTAATAGCGCTGATCGGCGATCCACCAGCCGGCGATGTGACGGGTGAGCCATTCGCGCCAGCGCACCTGCAGGAGCATGCGGCCGACCACCAGGCAGGACAGGCTCAGGGCCGAGCCGACGATGAGCAGCGGCAGCCAGGAGACCGCATACCAGACGCCGGCGAGATCGCGCTTTTCGAGCGCGTCGAAGAACAGCCGGTTCCAGCCATTGACGCCGACCGCGGCGCCGAGCTGGGCCGCGACGAAGAACAGGACCAGCAGGGTCAGGGTCCAGGCGCGCAGGCGGCTCTCGCCCGTCCAGAACCGCAACGCGACGCGGAAGAACTGCCGCATGCGCGAACGCCGCGTCACGGTGGAAATGTCGTTCATGCGGCCGGGCTCCAGATCGCCGTCGTCTGGCCCTATGACATTGCTAAGCGAGGGCTTTCGCGGCAGAGAGGAAAACGCGAAGCCGGAGCGAGAGTTCCGGCCGCGAGCCGACGATATTGCGATGCACAGGCATATCGGCCGCCGCGGCCGGAGCCGTATCGCGGCGCAGGCTGGAAGGCAGGGAAGCGAACCGCATGGTCATGGTCGCGACGACCAATCGAAACCGGACGGGGGTGCCATGCCTCGCCTGCCCCTTGCGTCTCAGGCCGGCCTTCAAGGACAAGCCGGACGAGGAAGTGCGCTTCATCCAGACGATGAAGCTCGACCATCGCCAGCTCCCGGCCGGTACCGACATCATCCATCCCGGCCAGGAGGATGCCGAGCTCTACACGCTCTTCTCGGGCTGGGCCTTCCGCTACAAGTCGCTGCCGGACGGGCGCCGGCAGATCCTCAACTTCCTCCTGCCGGGCGATCTGGTCGGCCTGCAGGCCTCGCTGCTCAGCGCCGCCCAGCACGGCATCGAGGCGCTGACCGAAGTCGAGCTCTGCGTCTTTCCGCGCCGACGCACCTATGAGCTGTTCGCCCGCATGCCGGCGCTCGCCTATGAGCTCGCCTGGCTCGGCTCGCGCGAGGAATCGCTGATCGACGAGAACCTGACCTCGGTCGGCCAGCGCAACGCCCAGGAGCGGATCGCGGCGCTGTTGATCTCGCTCTATCGGCGGGCGGATGCGCTGGGCCTCGTCAGCGAGGACAGCTTCGCCTTCCCGCCGACCCAGCAGCACCTCGCCGACGCGCTCGGCCTGTCGCTGGTCCACACCAGCAAGACCTGGTCGCGGCTGCGCCGGGCCGGGCTGTTCTCGCTTTCAGGCGGACGACTGAAGCTGCTCAATCCGCGCCTGACCGAGCGCATGGCCATGCTTTTCGAGAGCGAGCGCCGGCCGCGACCGTTGATCTGACGCGGCCGTCGGAAAAACCGCTGGATTCGTCGGACGCTTGACCCCATATGACAGCGGCGTAACGTCACAGCACTGTCGTGATCCCGGTGGCTCGGGGCCGCGACGCGCGCTCAGAGGTCCTATGGTCCATCCCGCTCCCGGCTCGCGGCCGCGCAACGCTTCTCTTGCCACGCGGCTCGGTCAGTCCTCGGTCGCAGCCCGGCTCGAGGACGAGATGCGCCTGACTGCCGCCGAACTGGCCGACAGCGTCGCCCAGGCCAGGCTGCGCGTGGCGGCGGCCCGCTACAAGGTCGAGGACGAGGTCCGCAACACCGCCGGCAAGCTGAAGACACGCGTCCGCAAGGCTGCCGACGAAGCACGCGCCAAGTTCGGCGACGATGCCCGCTTCCTGAAATCCTGGATCGATTCGCCCGGCCGGACCGGCGCCGTCGCGCCCTCGAGCCCCTTCCTCGCCAAGCGCATGGCTTCCTATGTCGACCCGCAGGTCGAAGGGCCGGTGGTCGAGATCGGCCCCGGCACCGGGCCGGTCACCGAGGCGCTGATCGCCCGCGGCATCGACGAATCCCGCCTGGTTCTGGTCGAGTTCGCTCCCGAATTCTGCGAGCTGCTGCGCAAGCGCTTCCCGCGCGCCAACATCGTCGAGGGCGACGCCTATGCGCTGTCGACGACGCTGCAGGGCCATCTCGGCGAGAAGGCGAGCGCAGTCGTCTCCAGCCTACCGCTGTTCAACCGTCCGCCGGTGGAACGCTCGGCGCTGGTCAACGACGCCTTCGACAATGTACTCCAGCCCGGCGCGCCCTTCATCCAGTTCACCTATGCGATGGTCTCGCCGATCACCCGCAAGGGCTCCGGGCTGAAGTCCCAGGTTTCCGACTGGGTGCTGCGCAACATTCCGCCGGCGCGCGTCTGGGTCTATCGCCGCGCCAAACCCTGATGTTTGGCGGGCCCTGAGTCTTCCTTCCTTCGCATCGCGAGGGCAAGCTGACGGCAAACGCGCCGCTCAGCGCGCCTGCCCTTTCGCCTCTGCCGGAGCCCATCATGCCAAAAATCCTCGTCTTCGCCGGCTCCTGGCGGCCGGGCTCGATGAACACGCGGCTCGCGACCCTGGTGGCCAAGAAGCTCGCCGCGGCCGGCGCCGAGGTGACGCAGATCTCGCTCGGCGATTATCCCCTGCCGCTGATCGACGCCCGTGCCTTCGACAACGACCCGCCGGCCGAGGCGAAAGCGCTCGCCGCGCTGGTCGAGGCGCATGACGGGCTCTTCATCGTCAGCCCGGAATACAATGCCGGCTACCCGCCGGCGCTGAAGAACGCGCTCGACTGGATCAGCATCGTCCGCTCGGGCGGGCCGGGCCTGCGCGGCAAGGTCGTGGCGCTGGGCGGCGCCTCCGCCGGCTCGCTCGGCACCTATCGCTGCCTAACCCAGTTGCGCACCGTGCTCGAACTCGGCTTCGGCGCGCTGCTCGTGCCGGAAATGCTCGCCGTCGCCGGCGCCGACAAGGCCTATGGCGAGGATGGCGAGCTCAGCGACCGTCGTACCGCCGGCTTCCTCGACAAGGTCATCGCACGGCTGATCAAGGTCGCCGCGATGCATCCCTGACCGACAGGCGGGCGGCGAGCTATTCCAGCCGGCACGGTCCGGCGGCCGGCGAAAGCCGCCAGACGCCGTCATCGGGCTTCGCCGGAATCCGGACCGCCCCGTCGGCGATCTCCTCGGCATCGTAGGGATCGGGATTGGCGGTGATCCCGGCATTGCGGATGTCGAGCGCCCCGTTCGGGCCGCGCTCGATTCGCCAGCTGCCTGCATCCCATTCCGGCCGGCAGAGCAGGCCCTGCCCGGCAGCCTTGCAAAAGCCGCCGAGCTGATAGTCGAAGCCCTGGTTCGGCTTCACGCGCTCGCGCAGATTGATGTGGAGCATGACATAGACGCTGCCGCCCTCTCCCGGCTGCCAATTCTCCGGCGCATGCAGCAGGCGGATCCTCGCGACCTTCTGGCGCGGATGCTTGGCGAGATGGGCCGCATCATAGCTGCGCTCCCAGCAGGCATTCGCTTTCGGTGGCAATTCGCGCTCCAGCGGGCGGGCCTGGACGGCAGGTGCAGCGAGCAGCAGAAGGAAGGCGAAGGCAAGGCGCATGGCTGGCTCTCCCGGCATGGCTCGCAGCGGCCGCCAGCGTCGCGCGCGGCCGCCCGGCGATCAAGCGGGCTTTGCCGTCGTCGGGGATGATTTCGCGCCATGGCTGGCCTTCCGGCCGCAAATCCGGCACATCCGGGCGATGTCGTCGCCCAGCGAATCAAAAGCCCGCGCGATCCTGAAGTCGGTCTTCGGCTATGATGATTTCCGCCCCGGACAATGGGAGGTCATCGAAGCCGCTTTGTCCGGCCGCGACGTCTTCGCGGTAATGCCGACCGGCTCGGGCAAGTCGATGTGCTACCAGCTGCCGGCGCTGGTCGCAGGCGGGCTGACCTTGGTCGTCTCGCCGCTGATCGCGCTGATGCGCGACCAGGTCGGGCAACTCGTCCGCGCCGGCGTGCCGGCCGCCTCGCTCAACTCGATGAACAGCGAGGAGGAGGCGGCGGCCGCCTGGGACCGGCTCAATGCCGGCGAACTGCGCCTGCTCTTCGTCTCGCCGGAACGCCTCGCCGGAGAGGGGCTGGTCGGGCGCCTGCGCCGGCTCGGCGTGACCCGTCTCGCCATTGACGAGGCGCATTGCGTCTCGCAATGGGGCCACGACTTCCGGCCGGAGTACCGTCTGCTCGCCAAGGTCCGCGAGGCGCTCGGCAATGTCCCGGTAACGGCCCTGACCGCCACGGCCGACCGCCAGACCCAGGCCGACATCGCCCAGCAGCTCTTCCCGCAGCCGCCGCATATGGTGGTGCATTCCTTCGACCGGCCGAACCTGAAGCTCGCCTTCGCGCCGAAGGACCAGCCGCGCCGGCAGATCGCCGATTTCCTCAAGGTTCATCGCGGCGGCTCGGGCATCGTCTACTGCTCGTCGCGCGGCCGCACCGAGCGCCTGGCCGAAGGCCTGCGCGAGAAGGGCTACAAGGCCTACGCCTACCATGCCGGGCTGGAACAGGCCGAGCGCAACCGCAACCAGGACATCTTCCTGCAGGAGGACGGCGTCGTCGTCTGCGCCACCATCGCCTTCGGCATGGGCATCAACAAGCCCGATGTCCGCTTCGTCGTCCACGCCGACATGCCGGGCTCGATCGAGGGCTATTACCAGGAGATCGGGCGCGCCGGGCGCGACGGCCTGCCGGCCGACACGCTGACCCTCTACGGCGTCGACGACATGGCGCTGCGCCGCCGCCAGATCGACGAGAAGGCGATCGACGAGGAGCGCCGCCGGATCGAGCACAAGCGTCTCAACGCCATGATCGATCTATGCGAATCGGCGCTCTGCCGACGCAGCGCGCTGCTCTCCTATTTCGGCGAGGATACCCCGCCCTGCCGCCACGGGAATGCGCCGTTCCGCTGCGACCTCTGCGGCCCGGATGCGCCGGAACTCGCCGATGCGACGCTCGATTCGCGAAAACTGCTCTCGGCGGTGGCGCGCTCCGGCCAGCGCTACGGCGCCGGCCATCTCGCCGACATCCTGACCGGCACGGCGACCGAGGCGATCCGCCGCCAGAACCATGACGGGCTGAAGACCTTCGGGGTCGGCTCCGACAAGCCGAAGAGCGCCTGGACGGCGCTGACCCGAAAGCTCTTCGCCGCCGGCGCGCTGGCCGAGGCCAGCACCGAACATGGCGGCTTCTGCCTGACGGAGAAGGGCGAGGACATCCTGTTCGGACGCGAGCCGATCGCGCTTAGGATCGACCCACATGCCGAGCGGCGGGCGCGGCGCGGCGCGCGCGAGGCGGCCCGCGCCGACGGGCTCGACGGCGACACCGCCGCGCTGTTCGAGCATCTGCGCCAGCTGCGCCTGACGCTCGCCCGCGAGGAAGGCGTCGCCGCCTATATCATCTTCACCGACCGGACGCTGATCGCCATGGCGCGCGAACGGCCGCTCGGGCTCGAGGAGATGCGCGGCATCGAGGGCGTCGGCGAGCGCAAGCTCAGCCAGTATGGCGAGGCCTTCCTCGACGCGATCTCGACATTCTCTGGCTAAAGCGGCGCGTCTCGCGTACGTACGCACGCGCACGTGAAAAAGCCATGCTGAAGCCCTATATTATCCTGACGAATCAAGATCATCGCGGGCGCTGGCTCGCCCGCTGAAGGACCCCGACATGAGCGATGCCGCCCGCGACCTCGAGGACGCCGCCTATGGCGCCGATTCCATCAAGGTTCTCAAAGGCCTGGATGCGGTGCGCAAGCGCCCCGGCATGTATATCGGCGACACCGATGACGGCTCCGGCCTGCACCACATGGTCTACGAGGTCGTCGACAACGCCATCGACGAGGCGCTGGCAGGGCATGCCGACCTCGTCACGGTGACGCTGAACGCCGATGGCTCGGTAACCGTCAGCGACAATGGCCGCGGCATCCCGACCGATATCCACAGCGAGGAAGGCATCTCGGCGGCCGAGGTCATCATGACCCAGCTCCATGCCGGCGGTAAGTTCGACCAGAACTCCTACAAGGTCTCGGGCGGCCTGCACGGCGTCGGCGTTTCCGTGGTCAACGCGCTTTCGGTCTCGCTCAAGCTCAGGATCTGGCGCGGCGGGAACGAGCATTTCATCGAGTTCCGCCATGGCGAAGCGGTCGCGCCGCTCGCCGTCGTCGGCCCGGCCGGCGACAAGCGCGGCACGGAGGTGACCTTCCTGCCGTCGCAGGAGACCTTCACCATGGTGGAGTTCGACTTCAAGACGCTGGAACACCGGCTGCGCGAGCTCGCCTTCCTGAACTCCGGCGTGCGCATCGTGCTGACCGATGCACGCCATGCCGAGGTCGTGCGCGAAGAGCTGATGTATGAGGGCGGCGTCGAGGCCTTCGTGCGCTATCTCGACCGGGCCAAGTCGCCGGTGATCGACAAACCGATCATGCTCACCTCGGAGAGGGACGGGATCACGGTCGATGTCGCGCTCTGGTGGAACGACAGCTACCACGAGAACGTGCTCTGCTTCACCAACAACATCCCGCAGCGCGACGGCGGCACTCATCTCGCCGGCTTCCGCGCCGCGCTGACGCGCCAGGTCACCGGCTATGCCGAGAGCTCCGGCATCTCGAAGAAGGAGAAGGTCTCGCTCACCGGCGATGATTGCCGCGAGGGCCTGACCGCGATCGTCTCGGTCAAGGTTCCCGATCCGAAATTCTCCTCGCAGACCAAGGACAAGCTGGTCTCGTCGGAAGTCCGTCCGGTGGTCGAGAACGTCGTCAACCAGGCGCTCTCGACCTGGCTGGAGGAGCATCCGAACGAGGCCAAGACCATCGTCGGCAAGGTCGCCGAGGCCGCGGCCGCACGCGAAGCCGCCCGCAAGGCCCGCGACCTCACCCGCCGCAAGGGCGCGCTCGACATCGCGTCTCTCCCAGGCAAACTGGCTGATTGCCAAGAGAGGGACCCCGCCAAATCCGAGCTCTTCATCGTCGAGGGTGACTCGGCCGGCGGCTCGGCCAAGCAGGGCCGCGCCCGCGAATACCAGGCCGTCCTGCCGCTCCGCGGCAAGATCTTGAACGTCGAGCGGGCGCGCTTCGACAAGATGCTCTCCTCCGACCAGGTCGGGACGCTGATCACGGCGCTCGGCGCCGGCATCGGCCGCGAGGAGTTCAACATCGAGAAGCTGCGCTACCACAAGATCATCATCATGACGGACGCCGACGTCGACGGCGCCCATATCCGTACGCTGCTGCTGACCTTCTTCTACCGGCAGATGCCGGAGGTGATCGAGCGTGGCCATCTCTTCATCGCCCAGCCGCCGCTCTACAAGGCGGCGCGCGGCAAGTCGCAGACCTATCTCAAGGACGAGCGCGCGCTCGAGGACTACCTCGTCGACTCCGCGCTCGACGGCGCCGTCTTCCGCACCGGCGACGGCAGCGAACGCGCCGGCCCCGATCTGCGCGCCCTGATCGAGGAAGCGCGCAGCGTGCGCCACACCCTGTCGCAATTGCATTCGCGCTATGACCGGCGCGTCGTCGAGCAGACCGCGATCGCCGGCGTGCTGCGCCCGCAGGACGGCCAGAGCGAGGCCGAGCTGGAGGAGGCCGCGGCCTATGTCGCCCGCCGGCTCGACGCGATCTCGGACGAGATCGAGCGCGGCTGGGAAGGCAAGGTCGCCGAAGCCGGCTTCGTCTTCTCGCGGCTGGTGCGCGGGGTGAAGCAGGTGGCGACGCTCGATGCCGGCCTGCTCGCCAGCGCCGAGGCCCGCCGGCTCGACGCAGCCGCCACCGCACTGCAGGAGGCCTATGCCAAGCCGGGCGTGCTCAGCCGCAAGGGCGACGACCATATCGTCAACGGCCCGAGCGACCTGTTCGAGGCGGTCAACGCCATCGGCCGCAAGGGCGTCTCGCTGCAGCGCTACAAGGGCCTCGGCGAGATGAACCCGGACCAGCTCTGGGAGACGACGCTCGACCGCGACGTGCGCTCGCTGCTGCGCGTAAAGAACGACCAGAACGACGAGGCCGACGATCTCTTCGTCAAGCTGATGGGCGACGTGGTCGAGCCGCGCCGCGAGTTCATCCAGACCAACGCGCTCAACGCCACGGTCGACACCTGAGCCACGGAAATCTGTCCGCCATCTCGCCGGATCACGCCACATTTGAGCAAAACTGCCCAGATGCAGCGTGATCGCTTTCAATAGCGCCGGGCATGCCCGGCGCGCAAAACCTCCAGGCTTCGATCAAGGCACGAGGCCGCGCGGTTACGCCGGATGCGCCAGCGGAACCGTCAGGCCGACCTTCACCCGGTCCATCGCGACGAAGGTGCGGAACTTGCGGACATTGTTGTTCTCGAAGAATAGGTTGCGCGTCAGCGCCTCGTAAGCGGCCATGCTGGGCACGACGACCACCAGGATAAAATCGGCCTCGCCGGTGACATAGTAGCATTGCTGCACCGCTTCGGCGGCCGTGAACTCGCGCTTGGCCGCGTCGATATCCTGGGCCGTCTCGCTGACGAGTTCGACTTCCACGAAGAGCGTTATCGCCTGGCCGACAGCCGCCGGCTCGATGACCGCGACATTGGCCCGGATCACACCGGCCTGCTCCAGCCGCTTGATCCGGCGCTGGACGGCCGGAGCCGACAGGTTGACCGCCTCCCCGATCACCCGTTGCGGCGTCGTGTTGTCGCGCTGCAGGATGCGCAGGATAGCGATGTCGAAGCTGTCGAGGCTCAGCGAGGCGGACGATAAGAGCCTGGTCAATCGGCACTCCGATGAAACAAACTTGCATTTGAAGCGCGCGATTGCAGCGCTCCTTGCGCGCCCGATTTAATATCTTTGCGCCGTCATCAAAGGCAAGGACGGCGATGTTCCTTCTCAACCAGCACCCTGATCATGGCGGGCAGCTCGCCCCTGTCGACGCGGAAACGCTTGGCGTCGCCGCTGCGGACGAGGTCGAGCGCTTCCTGTCCCACCGGCAAAATCACGCGATCACGCCGCTCCATCTCCTCCCCGGACTCGCTGCCGAGCTCGGCATCGGCGAACTCGCGGTGAAGGATGAGGGTCAGCGGCTCGGCCTCGGCAGCTTCAAGGCGCTGGGCGGTGCCTATGCCGTCATACGGCTCGTGCTCGAAGAGGCGACGAAGCGCCTCGGCCGCCCCGTCGATGTCGCGGAACTGCATGCGCCCGAGGTCGAGGCGGTCGCGGCCAGCATGAGTTTCGCCTGCGCGACGGACGGCAATCATGGACGCTCGGTGGCGCAGGGGGCCGCGCTCGTCGGCGCAAGAGCGGTGATCTTCGTGCATGGCGGGGTCAGCGACGAGCGCGTCGCGGCGATCGCCCGTTTCGGCGCCGAGATGCGCCGGGTGGCCGGGACCTATGACGATTCGGTTCTGGAAGCCTCGCGCGTGGCGAAGGAGCAGGGCTGGACCGTCGTCTCGGACACCTCCTGGCCGGGCTATGAGCGGATTCCCGGTCTCGTGATGCAGGGCTACACGGTGATCGTGCGCGAGGCCCTGCAACAGCTCGACCATCCTCCGACGCATGTCTTCGTCCAGGCCGGGGTCGGCGGGATCGCCGCGGCGCTCGCAGCCCATCTCGCCCTCGCCCTCGGCGACCGGCGGCCGATCTTCGTCGTCGTCGACCCGGCCCGCGCCGCCTGCATCGTCGAGACCGCGAAGGCCGGCCAACCGGTGAAGGTCGCGCACGACGAACCGACGGTGATGGCGATGCTCGAATGCTACGAGCCTTCCCCCATCGCCTGGCGCGTGCTGTCGCGCGTCGCCGACGCGTTCATGACGGTCGAGGATGCCGACGCGGTCGCCGTGATGAATCGCTTGGCCCGCCCCTCGGCCGGCGACCCGGCGATCGTCGCCGGCGAGAGCGGCGGGGCCGGCCTCGCTGGACTTCGCCGCGCCGCGGCCGATCCGGCGATGCGCGCGGCGCTGCGGCTCGATGCCGCCTCGCGCGTCCTCGTCGTCAACACCGAAGGCGCGACCGATCCCGGCCGCTACGAGGCACTCGTCGGACTTTCGCCGGGTGCGGTAGGCTCATCCAACCCGATGTCAGCGCGACAAGGCGGCTTCTGATGGCCAAGCTCGATCACGGCATCCTCCAGGACGAAATGACGGGCTGGCGCCGCCAGCTGCATGCCAATCCCGAATTCGGCTTCGAGGAGAAGCGGACCGCGGCCTTCGTCGCCGCCAAGCTGCGCGAATTCGGCCTCGACGATGTCACCGAAGGCATCGGCGGCACCGGCGTGGTCGGGACACTGAAGCGCGGCAACGGCAACCGCTCGATCGCCTTGCGGGCCGATATGGACGCGCTGCGCATCACCGAGCAGGGCGACCATGCCCATCGCTCGCGCTCGCCCGGAATCATGCATGCCTGCGGCCATGACGGCCATACGACGATGCTTCTGGGGGCCGCCAAGCTGCTCGCCGAGGAAGGCGGCTTCGACGGCACGGTGCGCTTCCTGTTCCAGCCGGCCGAGGAATGGGGCAAGGGCGCGCTCGCCATGCTGGCCGACGGACTGCTCGAACGCTTCCCCTTCGAGGAGATCTACGGGCTGCACAATGCCCCCGGCCTCGCGATCGGGCGGTTCCAGACGCGGGCCGGCCCGTTCATGTCGGCCGAGGACAATTTCGAGATCGTGCTCAGGGGCGTCGGCGGCCATGCCGCGCGCCCGCATTCGGGCAATGAGGTCCTGGTCGCAGCCTGCGCGCTCGTCACCAATCTCCAGACCATCGTCGCGCGCCGTCTGAGCCCGACGGATATCGGCGTCGTCTCGGTGACCGAACTGCTGACGGACGGAACGCGCAACGCCCTGCCCGGTCTGGCGCGCATTCTCGGCGATGCCCGCAGCTTCCGCCCCGAGATCAGCGCGGCGATCGAGAAACAGATGGGCGTGATCGTCGCGGGCACGGCGCTGGCCTACAATGTCACCGCCGAGCTGAGCTATACGCGCGAATTCGTGCCGCTGGTGAATGACGAGGCGCTGGTGCAGGAGGCACTCACCGCCGCCCGCACGGTGTTCGGGGATGACGGCGTCGCCGTCGCGCGCGAGCCGATGACCGGCTCGGAGGACTTCGCGCGCTTTCTCGAGCATGTCCCGGGCTGTTTTGCCTATGTCGGCAATGGCGAAGCGTCCTCGCCGCTGCACAACCCGACCTATGATTTCGACGATGAGGGCCTGATCCACGGCGCGCGCTTCCACGCCGCGATCACGCGCCAGCGCCTTCGTCCGGCATAGGCCACCAGCCGTCCGCCGATGCCGCACGCTGCCGCCTCGCCGGAGGCGCCGGCGCGGCAGCGTGCGGGCGGTAGCGCCACGCTTTGCGCAGATGACCCCATAGAAAAACAAGCAACGACAATCGGAGGATCGAACGATGAGAGCTATTACAGCCGCAGCAATTCTTGTGGCGACGATGTCCGGTGCCGCGAACGCCAGCACCCTCGAGAACGTAACCAAGCGCGGCACGCTCAAATGCAGCTCGTCGGTCGGCACGCCCGGCTTCGCCATCCCCGACAAGAGCGGCAAATATGTCGGCCTCGACATCGATTTCTGCCGGGCCATCGCCTCGGCGATCTTCGGCGACCCCGACAAGATCTCGATCGTCCCGCTGAGCCCCGCAGCGCGTTTCACAGCGCTTCAGACCGGCGAAGTCGATGTGCTGTTCAACACGACCACCTGGACCCTGGGCCGGGAAGCGACCAACGGCATCCTGTTCGCAGGCGTGAACTATTATGACGGTCAGGGCATCATGGTGCGTTCCGGGGAAGTCCAGAGCGCCAAGGAACTCAACGGCGCGACGATCTGCACCAATCAGGGCTCGACCACCGAACTGAACCTGACCGACTTCTTTCGCATCAGTAAGCTCAAGAACGAGATCGTCGCCTATTCCTCGCAGGAGGAGGCCGCCCAGGCCTACCAGGCCGGCCGCTGCGATGCGTTCAGCTCCGACCGTTCGGTCCTCTATGCGTTCCGGACCAAGCTCACCGAGCCCGAGAAGCACACGATCCTGAACGAGACGCTCTCCAAGGAGCCGCTCGGCCTGGCCGTCCGGCAGGGCGACGACCAATGGTACAACATCGTCAAATGGGCCGCCCATGCCCTGCATGCCGCCGAGGAATTCGGCCTGACCTCGGCCAATATCGCGGAAACCGCGAGCACCACGGCCAATCCGAACATCCTCCGACTCATCGGCAAGGAAGGAAAGCTCGGCGACGCGCTCGGCCTGCCGAATGAGTGGGCCTACAATATCGTCCTGAAGGTCGGCTCCTATGCCGAGGTCTTCGAGCGGAACATTGGCAAGGACAGCCCGCTCAAGATCAAGCGCGGCATCAACGCATCATGGAAGGACGGCGGTCTGCACTACGCCCCGCCGATCCGCTGACACCCAAGCCCACAGCGCGGCGAGGCAGCGAGTGCTTCAGCCGTAACGATCTCGCCGGCGGCTCGCCGCCGGCGAGATTTGCTTTCGCCTGGCGTCGAGCGCCAGCCTGGTTGCTGCGGCCACGATGACGATCCCCGGAGCGAGCCGAACGGGCGAATTTGTTGAGCGCGCGATCTGAGGGTATGGGAGGCGGGACCAGGCGCCCGATCGGCGCCGGACGATCTCGCAAAGACCCAGACGAAGGCCCGACACGATGACCGACACCCTGCCCGACCGGCTCTCCTCCAACCCGAACAGCCCCTACTATAATGAGGAGCTGCTCGCGCGTGACATCGGCGTGCGCTTCAAGGGCGTCGAGAAGACCAATGTCGAGGAGTACTGCATCAGCGAGGGCTGGGTGCGCCTGACCGCCGGCAACGCCAAGGACCGCCTCGGCAACCCGATGACGGTCAAGCTCAAGGGCGAGGTCGAGCCCTATTTCCGCAAGGCCGAGTGACAATCCGCCGTCGCCCGCCTCAGGCCGGCGACGGCAATGCCTTGTAGAAGAAGGTCGAGCCGCAGTCTCGGCCGTCCGGCATCAGCGCATAGCGCGGGATCGTGCCGGCTTCCGTCCAGCCCAGCCGGTTGTAGAGACGCCGCGCCGCGCCGGCCTCGTCGGTGTCGAGCACCAGCAGATCGCGGCCCATGGCGAGCGCCTGTGCCTCGGCCGCCCGCATCAGTGCCTCGCCGATGCCGCGGCGCCGGGCCCGCGAATGCACCAGAACCTTGGCGATCTCGGCCCGGTGCGGCTGGTTCGGCTTGCCGACCGGATGCAGCTGCGCCGTGCCGACGATGCCCTCGGCGCCGCGCGCGACGAACAGCAGGACGGCCCCGGTCTCGACCTGCTCGGCGATGCCCTGCCAGAAGCGCTCGAAATCGGCCGATGTGTTGAAGTCCATGAAGCCGACCGAGGCGCCGTTCGCCACGGCATCGCGCAATATCTCGGTCAGCGCCGGAACCGCGGCAGCGGCGCCCGCCCCGTCCAGCCTCTCGATCGCGATTTCAGCGTCTTCCTGCATTTTTCCTCCGCCCTTCGTACAAGATCGGCATCTCGTCCATCAAGCAAGATTTATTCCATTATGATGGACGAACATGGCGAGATGCCTGCTCGTCGGCCCGAGGCGGACCAAGTCTCAACCCGGACTTTACGATGTTCGGCGATTCCCGTTCTCTCGCGGCCAAGCCAGTCAGGTGCTTACCGAAAAGTCACTCCGCGCCGCTTTGCTGGCGGGGAAGACGCCGGGGACGGCGCCGACGCAGGGAGGCGTCGATGAACAGAGGGCTGGAGTTGATCGGGCGCTCGCTGGTGCGCTTCATCACCCGCGGCAAGCCACAGGCCGGACCGGTCGACGCCAAGGCGCTGGCGCGGATGCGGACGGCACTGCGGCCCGGAGACGTGCTCCTGGTCGAAGGCAGCATGAAGGTCTCGGCCGCGATCAAATATCTGACGCAGTCGACCTGGTCGCATGCCGCGCTCTATGTCGGCGATACCGGAAAATTCAGCCCCGAGGGCGAGCCGCTGGAGCTCGCCGAGGTCGAGATGGATGTCGGCTGCGTGCTCTCGCCGCTGGCGAAATACGGTGCTTTCGGCACGCGGATCTGCCGGCCGCAGGCGCTCGACCGCGAGGGACGCCAGATCGCCGTCGACTACGTGCTCGACCGGCTGGGAATGCAATATGACCTGAAGAACATCCTCGATCTCGCGCGCTGGCTCTTCCCGCTGCCCTGGGCGCCAGCCAGCTGGCGCCGGCGGATGATCGCGCTCGGCTCGGGCGATCCGACGCGGGCGATCTGCTCGACGCTGATCGCGCAGGCTTTCGAGGCGGCGCGTTATCCGGTTCTGCCGACGATCGAATACGCCCAGGCCATGGGCGAGGAGGACTATCGCGAGATCCTGCACATCCGGCATCACTCGCTCTACATGCCGCGCGACTTCGACATTTCGCCCTATTTTGCCGTGGTAAAGCCGACGCTGGAGGCGGGCTTCGACTACAAGGCGCTGAACTGGGCGCAGGAACGCCTGCTGGCGGCACAATAGCGCCGGGCACGCCGCTGGCCCTGCCCCTGCAAGGATCATTGCGCAGAGCCATTGCAAACCCTTGGCGCAACCCGCGCGCACTGCTATCTGCGGCCGATGAGCACCCGCAGCTTCGACAACATCCGCAACTTCTCGATCGTGGCCCATATCGACCACGGGAAGTCGACCCTCGCCGACCGGCTGATCCAGCAGACCGGCACGGTCGCCGCACGCGACATGAGCGAGCAGATCCTCGACTCGATGGACATCGAGAAGGAGCGCGGCATCACCATCAAGGCGCAGACCGTCCGGCTGGATTACAAGGCCAAGAACGGCAAGGATTACATCCTGAACCTGATGGATACGCCCGGGCACGTCGACTTCGCCTATGAGGTCTCGCGCTCGCTGGCCGCCTGCGAGGGCTCGCTGCTGGTCGTCGACGCCTCGCAGGGCGTCGAGGCGCAGACGCTGGCGAATGTCTACCAGGCACTCGACGCCAATCACGAGATCGTCACCGTCCTCAACAAGATCGACCTGCCGGCCGCCGATCCCGAGCGGATCAAGGAGCAGATCGAGGATGTGATCGGCCTCGACGCCTCGGACGCTGTGCCGATCTCGGCCAAGACCGGCCTCAACATCGAGGGCGTGCTCGAAGCGATCGTCGAGAAGCTGCCGGCGCCGAAGGGCGACCCGGACGCCTCGCTCAAGGCGATGCTGGTCGATTCCTGGTATGACGCCTATCTCGGCGTCGTCGTCCTGGTGCGCATCATCGACGGCGTGCTGAAGAAGGGCATGTCGATCCGGATGATGCGGGCCAATGCCAGCTATGGCGTCGACCGCGTCGGCGTGTTCAAGCCGAAGATGACCGAGGTCAAGGAGCTCGGCCCCGGCGAGGTCGGGTTCTTCACCGCCTCGATCAAGGAGGTCGCGGACACCGCGGTCGGCGACACCATCACCGATGACCGCAAGCCGGTCGCCGAGCCGCTGCCGGGCTTCAAGCCGGTGCAGCCGGTGGTGTTCTGCGGCATCTTCCCGGTCGACGCCGCCGATTTCGAATTGCTGCGCGGCGCCATGTCGAAGCTGCGCCTGAACGATGCCTCCTTCTCCTATGAGATGGAGACCTCGGCGGCGCTCGGCTTCGGCTTCCGCTGCGGCTTCCTCGGGCTCCTGCATCTGGAGATCATCCAGGAGCGGCTCGAGCGCGAGTTCAACCTCGACCTGATCTCGACCGCGCCCTCGGTCGTCTATCATCTCAAGCTGCGCGACGGCACGGTGCTGGAGCTGCACAACCCGGCCGACATGCCGGATGTGATGAAGATCGAGGCGATCGAGGAGCCCTGGATCCGGGCGACGATCTTCACCCCCGACGAATATCTCGGCTCGGTGCTGAAGCTCTGCCAGGATCGGCGCGGCCTTCAGATCGATCTCGGCTATGTCGGCAGCCGCGCCAAGGTGGTCTACGACCTGCCGCTGAACGAGGTGGTGTTCGATTTCTACGACCGGCTGAAGTCGATCTCGAAGGGCTATGCCTCCTTCGACTACCAGATCACCGATTATCGCGAGGGCGACCTCGTGCGCATGTCGATCCTGGTCAATGCCGAGCCGGTCGACGCGCTCTCCATGCTGGTGCACCGTACCAGGGCCGAATCCCGCGGCCGCGCCATGTGCGAGAAGCTCAAGGAGCTGATCCCGCCGCATATGTTCCAGATCCCGGTGCAGGCGGCGATCGGCGGCAAGATCATCGCCCGCGAGACGATCCGGGCGCTGCGCAAGGACGTGACCGCGAAATGCTATGGCGGCGACGCCTCGCGCAAGCGCAAGCTCCTCGACAAGCAGAAGGAAGGCAAGAAGCGGATGCGGCAGTTCGGCCGCGTCGAGATCCCGCAGGAAGCCTTCATCGCCGCCCTCAAGATGGACGACTGAGAACCGCAGGCCGCGCGCGAAAGCACGCGGCCTGGAACCAAAAGCCCTCCTCGACGTTGATTCTCGCCCTTGGAAGGGAGGACAGCATCGTGGACAGACGCTCTTTCCTCGGAAGCCTGATCGGCGCCCTGGCGGCAGCGGGCTTCGCATCGGCAGGTCTGGCGGCCCAGCCGCAGAAAACCGCGCCGGCAACGCCGCGCCGGCCGGAAGCCGCACCCGAGATCGACGCCGAAGCGCTCGACAAGACCGAGGCCGACTACGCCCAGTACTATTATTACGGCCCCCGACGCCGCTATTGGCGGAGACCGTATTATGGCTATGGCCCGCGCTTTTACGGGCCACGCTACTACCGGCCCTACCCCTATTACCGACCCTATGGCTATCGGCCCTATCGCCGCTATTACGGCCCACGCTACTACTGGTAGCCGCCCCGTCCGAAGCCATGCCCCGGCGCTGCGAGACGCGGCGCCGGGCTTTGCCTCAGAGCGCGGCGCCGAGCGCGCGCAACTCGCCTCTGAGGTCGATCGGCTCGCGGAAATGCACCGCCTGCATGCCGACCGAACGCGCGCCCGCGACATTCTTCTCGCTGTCGTCAATGAAGATGCAGTCGGAGACATCGAGCCCATAACGCTCGATCAGCACATGGTAGATGGCGGGGTCGGGCTTGAGCAGCCGTTCATGGGCGGAAACGATCGCGCCGTCGAAGCTGCGCAGAAAGGGGAAGCGGACCAGGCATTCCGCCCATTTCTCGCGCGAAAAATTGGTGATGGCGTAGACCTGCTCGCCTTTGGCCTTGAGCTCGGCCAGCACCGCGACGCTGTCCTCGATCACGCCCGGCACGGTTTCGTGCCAACGCTCGTCGAAAGCCCGGATCTCACGCTCCCATTCCGGATGCTCGGCAACGAGGAGGGCGACAGCATCCGTCCAGGACCGGCCGCGATCCTGCTCGATGTTCCAGGCGGCCGTGCAGACATTATTCAGGAACCAGTCGCGCTTGGCGTCGTCCGGGATCACGTCCCGGTAAAGATGGAAAGGGTCCCAGCGCAGCAGGACGTTACCGACATCGAAAACCACCTTGGGACTGCGCGACATCGAGCTTCTCCGTTCCGGTGCCGGCGAATCGCGGCTGCACATGCGGCCCGAATCGAAACGCAAAGCGTGATCTATGGGAAGCTCAATCGGCATGCGCCGATGCAGGGCCGGCTCACGACTGCTCACGCGCTTGTGCGCAGAGATGCATGACGCCCGCGGCGAATCTGGCGTATCCGGGTTGCGACCCCGAGGGCAAAGGGAGCGAGCATGGCTCTGATCGAGGCGAGCGACTGGCCGTGGACCGACAGGAAGGGCCGCTTCGATGCGCTCCGCGCCGGCTGCTTCGCGCTGGTGCTGATGCCGGCCGCCTACCTCGCCTATCAGGCCTTCGCCCATCAGCTCGGCTCGAAACCGTGGACGCAGGCGGTGCACGATACCGGTACCTGGAGCCTGCGCATCCTCGTCATCACCCTCGCGGTGACGCCGCTGCGTCGCATCCTCGACTGGAACCGGCTGATCGGCATCCGCCGCATGCTAGGCCTCTCCGCCCTCGCCTATGCACTCGGGCACCTGACGCTCTACTGCATCGATCTCGGCTTCGACTGGGGGCTGATCGCCTCCGAGATCGTCAAGCGCTTCTATCTCGTGGTCGGCATCACCGCGCTGACCGGCCTCGTCGCGCTCGGGGCGACCTCGACCGACGGCATGATCCGCCGGCTCGGTTCAGCACGCTGGCAGCGTCTGCACAGCCTCGTCTACCCGATCGCCATGCTCGGCCTGTTCCATTTCGCCCTGCAATCGAAGATCGACGTGACCCAGCCGGTGCTGCTCGCCGGGCTCTTCGCGCTGCTGATGGCCTATCGCGGCCTCAATCGCCTCGGCATCCAGCCGAGCGTCGCCGCGCTCGCCCTCACCGCGCTCGCGACGGGCCTCGCCACGGCCCTGGCCGAGACCGCCTGGTACGCCTTCGCCACCGGCGCCTCGGCCTGGCTGATCTTCCAGGCCAATGCCGACATCATCGTCTACCAGGACTGGATGGCGCTGCGCCCCGGCCATTGGGTGGCGCTGGTCGGGCTTTGCCTCGCGCTGCTGCATCTCTGGCGCAAGCCCGCGCAGCGGCCGGCGCGGCGCGAGCGTCGCCCCGCGCAGCCGGTCTCCACGGCCGCGCCGGGCTGACGCTTCAGCCCTCGCGGCGCGCCAGTTCCAGGAGGGTCTCGATCAGCACGCGGATGGCGATGCCGGCATCGAGCTCGGTCATGTTCTCCAGCGGCGAATGGCTGATGCCCTTCTCGCAGCGCACGAACAGCATCGCCGCCGGGCAGAAGGCCGCCATCGCCATGGCGTCGTGGCCGGCACCGGAAGGCAGGCGCCGCGCCGTCAGATTGGTGCCGGTGCGGGCGATGCCGGTGGCGAAGGCCTCCTGCAGGCCCTCGTCCATCGGCACGGCCTGCGACTGCGAATAGGGCGCGATATCCAGGCCGACGCCGCGCCGCGCCGCGATCTCGGCGAAGCGCATCTGCACGGCGGCATCCATGCTCGCCAGCGTCTGATTGGCCGGAGCGCGGAAGTCGATGGTGAAATCGACGGCGCCCGGCACGACATTGGTCGCGCCCGGGTCCGGCCGGAAGACGCCGACCGTGCCGACCGCCTGATCATGGCCGCGGGCGATCTCCTCCAGCGCCAGCGCCATCTCGGCGGCGGCGGCGAGCGCGTCCTTGCGCAGCGCCATCGGCACGGTGCCGGCATGGCCGGCCTCGCCGGTGACCCGGACGCGGGCCCGCTTCTGCGCGGCGATGGCGGTGACGATGCCGACCGCCTCGCCAGCGGCCTCGAGCACCGGCCCCTGCTCGATATGGACCTCGAGATAGGCCTTGAGCGAACCCGGCTTGCGGGCGAGGCCGGCAATGCCGGCCGGATCGCCGCCGAACTTCACGAGGGCATCGCGCAGCTTGACGCCGTCGGCATCGGTGCCGTCGAGCCAGTCCTGCCGGTATTCGCCGATCAGGGCGTGCGAGGTCGAAAGATCGGTCGGAAAGCGCACCGTCTCCTCATCGCCGAAGGCGACGACCTCGAGTGCGAAGGGCAGGACGATGCCGGCATCGCGCAGGGCCTGCGCGGCCAGTATGCCGGCGACGACGCCGAGATTGCCGTCGAAGCGCCCGCCATCCTTGACCGTGTCGATATGCGAGCCGATCAGCACCGCCGGCAGGCCGGGCCTTGCGCCCTCGCGCCGGCCCTGCACCGAGCCCGCGCCATCGATGAAGGCGGCGAGGCCCGCGACCTCCATCGCCCCCTTGGTCCATTCCGCCGCCTGGCGATGCGCCGGCGACAGATAGAGCCGAGTCAGCTTGCCCGGCTCGTCGGTGAAGCGGTTGAGGCCGGCGAGCGCCGCGAAGGCGCGGGCGCCGAGCACGGCGGCGGAAGGAAGGGTCGCGGTCATGGCACCATATTAGGAGCGGCGCCGGCCGCGTGGCCAGCACCGTTTGCATTGCGGAAAGGCTTCTGGCCGCGGCCCCGCTCAGTAGGTCGCGCGGCCGCCCGACAGGTCGAAGACGCCGCCGGTGGTGAAGCTGTTCTCAGCCGAGGCGAGAAAGGCGACCATGGCGGCGACCTCGTCGACCTCAAGGAAGCGCCCGCGCGGGATCTTCGAGAGCATGTAGTCGATATGCTCCTGGGTGATCTGGTCGAAGATCCGGGTCTTGGCCGCGGCGGGGGTGATGCAGTTGACCGCGATGTCCTGCGTCGCCAGCTCCTTGCCGAGCGATTTGGTCAGCGCGATCACCGCCGCCTTCGAGGCCGAATACGCCGAAGCCGTCGGATTGCCTTCCTTGCCGGCGATCGAGGCGACCAGCACGAGCCTTCCGTAATTGCGCTTGATCATGCCGGGGACCACCGCCTGGCAGCAATGCAGCGTGCCGTCGACATTGAGCCGCATCACCTTGGCCCATTCGTCGAGCGGGTATTCCCAGGTCTTGCGGTTGGGGCCGGCGATGCCGGCGCTGGTGACCAAGATGTCGACGCTGCCGAGGCGCTTCTCGAGTTCGGCGGCGGCCTCGTTCACGGCGGCGGCGTCGGTGACGTCGATGCCGAGCCCGCTGGCCTCGGCCCCGATCGCAGCCGCCGTCGCCTTGGCCAGCTTGCCGTCCAGATCCCAGATTGCGACCTTGGCGCCGCTCTTGGCGAAACGCTCGGCGACGGCCCGGCCAATACCCTGCGCACCACCGGTGACGATGGCGACCCGGCCGTTCAAATCGATTTGATTCATGAAAACAACGCCCCTCCCTGATGAAGCGGGGGCAATCTAGCGCAAAGCCGGCAGACGCGAAGGGCTGTTTTCAGGGGAGAGGGTTGCAGCGCCGCGATGCCGGCGGCTCAGCCGGCATTGCGGAAGGCGCGCGGGCTGAACAGCGTGCGCAGCAGGATGGCCAGATCGAGCCAGAACGACCAGTTGTCGATGTACCAATGGTCATAGGCCACGCGGCGCGCCATCTTCTCGTCGGTATCGGTTTCGCCGCGCAGGCCGTTGACCTGGGCCCAACCGGTGATGCCCGGCTTGACGTTGTGGCGACGGGCATAGAGCGCGATCTTGCGCTGGTATTCGCGATCATGGGCGAGCGCGTGCGGGCGCGGGCCGACCAGCGACATCTGCCCGGCGATGACATTGATGAGCTGCGGCAGCTCGTCGAGATTATAGCGCCGCAGATGGCGCCCGACCCGTGTGATGCGCGGATCTCCGCGGGTCGCCTGGCGAATCACCGCGCCGTCATCGGTGGTGGTCATCGTCCGGAACTTGAAGATCCGGAACGGCTCCTGGTTGAAGCCATAGCGCCGCTGCAGGAACAGGACCGGCCCCTTCGAGTCGATCCTGATCGCCAGCGCGATCAGCAGCAGCAGCGGCAGGCTCGCCACCAGGATCGCGCTCGCCGCGCAGATGTCGAAGACACGCTTGAACGTGACCTGGGTGAAGGACAGCGCCGGGCGCGTCAGGCGCAGCGAGGCGAGCGAGCCGACGCGCACGATATGCGGATTCTCGAAACGGTCCATGATCGGCTCGGGCGTCATATGGATCGCCACCGGCAGGTTCATGAAGGCGTCGACGCAGGCGTCGATCGTCTCCTGATCGGACCAGGGCAGCGCGATGAAGACCGCATCGGGCTTGAGGTCGCGCGCCCGGGCGGAGGCCGCGGCGAGATCGGCCGTCAGGGCCGCAGCGGGATCGTTGATGCGGCGCGCGTCGCTGCTGCGCAGGAAGGCGACGTCGACGATCGAGAAGCCGATATTCCAGGGCTGATGGCGCGAGACGAAGGACATCACCTCGCTCTCGCGGCCGATCAGGAAAACCCTTTCCGAGGTGATCCGGCCAGTCTTGCTCGCCATCGACACCGCCCGCACGATCCCCGAACGGGCGAGCGCCACCAGCGGAATGCCGGCGAGATAGGTCACGATCACCACCACGCGCGAATAATGGTCGACGATCTTGGCGAGGAAGACGAAGGCGATGAAGGCGACCATCGCCATGTTCCAGACGGTGAAGGCCGAGGCGATCTGGCCCTTGGTCGAGAGGTAGTTGGCGAGCTGGTAGCGCCCGCGCAGCGCGTTGATGAAGACGAAGATCGCCGCGATCATCGAGGCGAGCTCGAGCGTGATCTTGCCGTTGCCGAAATCAGCGTAGGCATAGAGGTGATAGGCGAAAGAGGTGCCGATCACGATCGCCAGCACCATGACCACGTCGACGAGCGCCGTGATCATGCCGATCCAGTGGCGCAGCGAGTTGGCACGTTCATCGGCAGCAGAGGCAGCGGCATAGTTCAGTTCGTTGACGGTCATCATCCAGCGCCTCGCTCCCGAGCGGCCCGGATCGGAACAATTGTCCCGACCGGCGCCACTCGCGGGGGCTGGGTGGCAAGCGCGATGCCGACCTGCCGGCGCGCAAGAAGGCCTCAAAACCTGCCGTTACGGCACGTTTCCGGCATGGTGAGCCTGGAAGCCGGGAACAGGCGTGTCATTTCGGAACACGCCAGGCCCGAACCGGAACGGGGTCGGCCCCGGGCCGGCTGAAGATTCGATTTACTTTGGGAACGGGTTCGCCTTGACCGACCTTGCAAATCCCCCAAGACATGCGCCGCTGGCGTCACCATGGCGACGCATGCTTGCCCGGGCCGAATCCGCGATGAACGCCTTCTCCGCTCCCTACGCACAGCCCCTGGTCGGGCGCATGCCCGCGATCGAGGCGCCGCGGCGGGAGATCCTCGGGGTGCAAGTCGCGGCCCTGACGCGCGATCAGGCGCTGGCTCTGATCGCACGCGCCTTCGACCGGAAGCGGCATTTGCGGCTGGCCTATTGCAATGCCCATCTCGCCAATTTCGCTGCGAACGATGCGGCCCTGCGGGCCGCTCTCTCCAGCTTCCTGATTCTGCCCGACGGAATCGGCGTCGATGTCGCCTCGCAGCTTCTGCACGGGGCCCATTTCCCGGCCAATCTCAACGGCACCGATTTCACGCCGGCCCTGCTGGCGGCGCAGCGCGAGCCGCTGCGCGTGATGCTGCTCGGCGGCAAGCCGGGCATCGCCGAGCGCGCCGCGGCACGGCTGCAGGACGCGCATCCCCAACATGACTTCGCCGTTCTCAGCCATGGCTATTTCTCGGCGGAAGAAGAGGCGGCCCTGCTGGCAAGGCTGGAGTATGAGCGGCCCGATCTCCTGCTCGTCGCCTTCGGCAATCCGCGCCAGGAAAAATGGATCGCCGAGAAGCTCGGGCCGCGCCATTGCAGCGTCGCCGCCGGAATCGGCGCCTTCTTCGATTTCCTGGCCGGCGAGGTGACACGGGCGCCGCTCTGGATCCGGCGGCTGCGGATGGAATGGCTTTACCGACTCTGGCTCGAGCCCGGCCGGCTCTGGCGGCGCTATGTCGTGGGCAATCCGATCTTCCTGCTGCGCGTGCTGCGGCAGAGGCTCACGGGACGCAAGGTCGCGTGACGAATCCCAGTATCGCGATCGCGACCCCGAGCTATGCCGACGATCTCGAGCGTTGCCGGCTGCTCTGCGCCAGCATCGACCGTTTCGTCAGTGGCCACACCATGCATTATCTGCTGGTCGAGGACCGCGACCTTCCCCTGTTCGCATCGCTTGCCGGGCCGCGGCGGCAGGTCCTTCCGGAATCGGCACTGCTGCCGCGCTGGCTCTCCTCCTGGCCCGATCCGCTCAGCCTCGGGCGCCGGCGGGTCTGGACCGGCCCCGGAGCACTGGCGCGCGGCATCCCGCCGCTGCGCGGCTGGCACGCCCAGCAACTGCGCAAGCTCGCCTTGCCGCTGAAGAGCCACGAGGACATCGTGCTCTTCGCCGATTCCGACATGATCTTCCTGCGGCCCTTCGACGTCGCGAGCCTAAGCACGGCGGACGGCGTTCGGCTCTATCGCAAGCCAGGCGGCATCACCCGGGAGATGGAGCGCCATCGCGGCTGGTGCGAGGTCGCGAGCCGGCTGCTCGGCCTGCCGCAACCGGCCTTCCCGAGCGCCGACTACATCAACAATCTGGTGAGCTGGCGGCGCGACAACATCGTCGCGATGATGGCGCGCATCGAGCAGGTGACCGGCCGCGACTGGGTCTCGGCCATCGCCGCCAACCGGCAGTTTTCCGAGTACATGATCTACGGCTACTTCGTCGAAGGCGTGCGCGGCCT
Organism: Allobosea sp. GW823-FHT01F03; assembly: GCF_058798075.1. Taxonomy (NCBI): domain Bacteria; kingdom Pseudomonadati; phylum Pseudomonadota; class Alphaproteobacteria; order Hyphomicrobiales; family Alloboseaceae; genus Allobosea; species Allobosea sp. GW823-FHT01F03. The sequence continues at coordinate 51,806 of NZ_CM179505.1, forward strand.
CGCCGAGGCCGGCCACTGGCCCGATGCCCACGAGCCCTGCAAGGTCTTCTGGTTCGACGAGGATGTCGCCGATCTCGCAGGGCTGCGTTCCTTCGAGGAGGTGCTCGGGCCCGGCCAGGTCGCCGTCGGCGTGCAATCCTTCACCGGAGTGCCGCTGGCTCGGCTTCGAGCCCTGGCCGAAGCCGAGCCAGGGCGGTGAGGCGAGAAGCCGATCAGCCCGCCTTGCCGAGCAGCCGATAGGTGAAGACCGTCGAGAGCAGGTAGAGCGCGCCGAAGACGCCGTTGAGCCAGAGCGCCCAGCTGCCATCGGCGCCGTGACGCGTCATCACCCAGGCGATCAGCACCGCCTTGAGCGCCGCAACGGCGCAGAGCAGCAGCACGCGCGAGCCGGTGCGCTCGCGGGCGTAGAGCAATTCGGCCTGGTACTCGACGAGATTGCGGAAGGCCGGCACCAGCAGCATCGGCAGGAAGAGATAAGAGGCGAGCGCGACATTGCCGCCGAGCGCGCGCGGGAACAGCGCCAGCAGCAGGATGATCGCGACCAGCCCGCCGATCGAGACGACAGCGATGGCGAGTTCGACCAGGACCTGATGCCGGGCGCCGCCGCGCAGGCCGCGCTCCTGCATGATCTTCTGCACCAGCATCTGGTTGAAGCTGCGCACCGGCATGGCGGTGAGGTCGATGACGCGCATGGCGATGGCGTAGAGCCCGGCGACGCGGTCGCCGGCGAAAGCCAGCATCAGGAGCTTGTCGAGCTCGGCTTGCAGGTAGAACAGGATGTCGGCAGTGCCGGCCGAGAGCGCATCGGCCATCCGCCGCGGATAGAGCGCCGGGACGAAGGCCAGGCGCATTCTGGGCAGGAAGACGAGGAAGCCGATCAGGGCACTCAGCGCCGTCGCCCCGAAATAGGCGAAGGCCCAGCCCTCCAGCGTCGGCTGCGCCTGGAGATAGAAGCCGATCGCGGCCAGCGTGCGCAGGCCCGAGCCGATGACCACCAGAAGCGCCGCCTCGCGGAAGCGGCGCATGCCGTTGTTGACGATGGCGACGAGCTCCACCAGCCGCCAGCCCAGCACCTCGGCGAGGATGATCGTCGCGAAGGGCAGAAGCGCGACCTTGCCGGCGAACAGCAGCGCATAGGCGCCCCAGCTCGCCAGCGCGATCAGCGGCAGCGACAGTAGCCCGAGCACCGCGAAGCCGGCGAGATAGGCGCCGAGCAGACGCGGTTTGACGGTGGCGACCCGGTAGACCGGCGAGACGAAGCCGAAGGCGAGCAGACGCGAAAGAATGACGCCGGTGGCGGAGGCGGTGGCGAAAATGCCGAACTCGCCCAGGGTCAACGTATTCGCAACGATGAGGAAGTAGACAAGGGAGATGACGAGCCGGCCGGCGGAGCCGCTCAGGATGGTGAGGTAGGCGGCGATGGTGGCGCGGTCGGGCGACATGAAGTCCGTTTCGACAGATCGGCTGGCCCGTTCCGTGCCTCTGGCAGGGCGGAGATCGCCCCGTGTCTAGCGCAGACGCGTTGAGCGACCCTAAACGAAACGAGGCTATGCCCGGCCACGACATGAAAGCCATTTCGCGCAGGGATGTACTGGGCGGTGCCGCCGGCATCGCCGCGGCCGCTCTCGCCGGCGACGGCGCCGCCGCGGCACCGGGCCGGGCGCCGATCCCCTATGGCTCGGCGGCTCAGATCGAGACCTTCCGCGCCGATGCGCGCTATCGCGACGCGCTGGTCCGGCTCTGCGACGTCATCGTGCCGATGAACGACCTGAAATGGGAGGCACTGCGCCATGACCGCGCCCGCTTCGATTTTTCCGGGGCGGACGAACTGGTCGGCTTCGCGCTGAAACACGGCAAGGCGCTGCGCGGCCACGCCCTGCTCTGGGGCATGGCCTTGCCGCCCTGGGCCAGGCAGATGGCGAGCCGAGCCGAGGCCGAGCGCGAGCTGACCCGCCATATCGAGGTCGTGGTCGACCGCTACAAGGGCAAGATCGCGACCTGGGACGTGGTCAACGAGGTCATCGCCTTCGAGCCCAAGCCCGGCGAGCCATATCGCGACACGATCTGGCAGCGCCTGCTCGGACCCGATCACATCGAGATCGCCTTCCGCACCGCGGCGCGGGTCGAGCCCAAGGCGCGGCTCGTGCTCAACGACTTCAATTTCGAGGAGACCGGGCCGGGCATCGTCGCGCGCCGCAGGATCGCGATCGATATCGTGCGCCGCCTGCAGGACAAGGGCATCCCGATCCACGGCGTCGGCATGCAGGCCCATCTCTATGCCGAGAATGCGATCGACAGCGAAGGCGTGCAGGGCTTCGTCGCCGATCTCGGCAAGCTCGGCGTCGGGGTCGAGGTCACCGAGCTCGACGTGATCGACTGGAAGCTGCCGCCCGATACCGGACTGCGCGACCGGGCTGCCGCCAAGCTGGTCGCGACCTATCTCGAAGCCGTGGTCGCAGGTGGCAGGCCGAAGGCGATCGTCACCTGGGGGCTGAGCGATCGCCATAGCTGGGTCCACGAGACCTTTCCGCGCAAGGACCCGGCCAGGGCACGGCCCTTGCCGCTCGACGAGGACTACCGCCCCAAACCGATGATGCAGGTGCTCGAACGCTATCGCAGCGGCCGGGCCTGAGTGAATGACCCGGCACCCCGTCCCGAGCCAGCCGGACGCCGACCAGAACGAAACGAGTGAAGCGTAGCCTAATGTTCACCACCGAGACCGCACCCGGCGAGATCGACCGGGCCGCGACGCCGCCGCAGCAGGCGGCCGTCGCGGCACCGGACGCTGCCGGCCGGCCGTCGCTCTCGGTGCTGGCCAATCCGCTCTGGCTGATCGGCACGCTCTGGCGGCGCAAGGGCCTGATCCTGCTCTGCGCCCTGGCCGGCATGATGCTGGCGGCCTTGGCGAGCCTGCTGGTCACGCCGAAATATGTCTCGACCGCCCAGCTCTTCATCGATCCGCGCGATCTTCGCGTGCTCCAGAACGAGGTCTCGCCGACCACGGTCGGCAGCGACCCGACCTCGATCACCGCCTATCTCGAAAGCCAGGCGCGGATCATCGCCTCGGACAGCATCAAGGCGCGCGTCGTCGAGAGCGAGCATCTCGACAAGGACCCGGAATTCGGCGGCGAAGCCAGCCCCGGCCTGCTGTCGCGGCTGTTCGGCGGGACCACGAGCAAGCGCGACGGGATGCTCTACGCCCTCGCCGAACTCGACCGCCGCGTCTCGGTACGGCGTGGCGAACGCACCTTCGTGATCGACATCTCGGTGACCTCGCGCGATCCCGAAAAGGCCGCGCGCCTCGCCAACGCCCTCGCCAACGCTTATCTCGAGGATCAGGCGGCGGTGCGCGACGCCGCCGCCAGACGCGCCACGGAATCGCTGACCGGCCGGCTCGAGGAGCTGCGCTCGCGCCTGCGCGATGCCGAGAACAAGGCCGAGCGCTTCAAGGAAGCCAACAATCTCGCCGCCGTCGGCGGCAAGTCGATCGGCGAGGAGCAGCTCGCGCTCAGCAACGCCCAGCTCGTCGCGGCACGGACCCGGGTCACCGAGGCCAGGGCGAAATACGAGCAGATTGCCCGCACCCGCGCCGCCTCGCTCGAGGCCGGTGCCATTCCAGAGGCCCTCGCCTCCAACACGATGACCGCGCTGCGGGCCCAGCTCGGCGCCGCGCTGAGCCGGGAGGCCGATCTGACCGCCTCGCTCGGAGCCCGGCATCCCGCGCTCTTTGCGGCACAGGCCCAGGTGCGGGACGCCCGCCGCCAGATCGCCGAGGAACTCGGCCGGATCGCACGCGCCGCCAGAAGCGAATATGACCGTGCACTCGCCGCCGAGCAGCAGACCGCAAGCGGCGTCGACGCGCTGAAATCCGGCCAATTCGCCGCCGGACGGGCCGGGGTCGAGCTGCGCGAGCTCGAACGCGAGGTCGAATCCTCGCGCGTCATCTATGAGGGGTTCCTGAAGCGCGCCCGCGAGACCAGCGAGCTTTCCGGCATCGACACCACCAATGCCCGCATCATCTCGCAGGCGATGCCGCCCTTGCAGAAATCCGGGATGTCGCGGCGGACGATCGCCCTGCTCGGCGGCATCGGCGGTGTGGGGCTCGGCGCCGCATTGGCCGTCGGGCTCGCCTTCCTCGGAGGAGCGGCGCCGACACGGCCCGCCCAGCCCACCGGCAGCGCGCGCAGCGCCGCGACGCCGCGCGACGACGGGCCGAAGGCAGCGGCACCCGCTGCGGCGCTGCCCGCCATCCGTCCCATCGAAGCGGAGCCACCCGCTTCGCCGCCGGCCGCAGCGGCGAAGCCCGCCAAGGCTGGCTGGCGGCGCCTGGCGGGGAAGCCCGAAGCCAAGCGTCTGCCCGAGATCCTGGCGACCTCGGCGGCACCCCTGCTCGCGACGCTCCCGGCCGTGCGCCACCGGCGCTGGCGCCGCGAGCTGGAAGAAACCCGCTCGGTCTTCCAGGGCAAGGGGCCGCTCGTCGACGTGCTCGACAAGCCGCAGGCGCGCTTTGCCCGCAGCATCGGCGAGCTGCGGCAGACGCTCGAAGCCGCCGCCGATGGCGATGGCGGCCGCCGCATCCTGATCGTCGGCCTGCGCCCCGGGGCCGGCGCCTCGACGCTGGCCCTGAACCTGGCGCTCGACGCGGCGCTCGCCGGCAAGGCGGCGATCCTGGTCGATTCCGGGCTCGGTACGGCCAGCCTGACCAAGAGCTTCGCCGAGGAGGCCCAGCTCGGTCTCGCCGACATCGTCTCAGGCGCCGCCGGCGTGGTGCGGGCCGCCCTGCAGGACGAGGGGACCGGGCTGTTCTTCCTGCCGCGCCGGGGCCCGACCAGCGCGATCACCGGGGCGAAGATCAGAGGGGACTTCTTCGGCGCCGCCCGGCGCTTCGGGCCGATCATCGTCGATGGCGCAGCGATCGGCAGCGACGAGCTCACCCTGCAATTCGCCGAAGCGGTCGACGATATCGTGCTGGTGCTGCGCGAGGGCGCTGTCGGCCGCGAGGATATGGAGCGCGCCGCCGCGACGCTCGGCGCCCATGCCGGCAAGATCCGCGGCTTCGTCGTCAACGAGGCCTGAGGCGGCGGCGCCCGAAGCGGCTCAGTTCTTCTCGGGCACGCGATACTGCTCGTCGGCGACGCCGAATTCGGTGCCGAGGCGGCCGAGCGCGACCTGGGCATGGTAGAGGCCGATGGTCAGCGAACGGGTGTCGAGGCCGAGCATCAGCCCGCGCAGAGGCGAGGCGGCGAGCAATGCCAGGCTCTTGGCGAGGACGCGCAGCCGCCCGGCCGTACCGGGCCGGCTGCGCCGCTCGATCCGTGCCGAGATCGCGCCATTGCGATAGCCGCGCGCCCGAACCCAGTCGGCTTCGGTGCGCCTGGCCGGCATGGTCTCGCGCTGCACCGCTTCCTGCACCCACCAGAAGCGGAAGCCGGCGGCCATCGCCCGCCTGAAGAAATCGCTGTCGCCGCCGCCGGTGAAGTCGAAGCTCTCGTCGAGATAGGGGAAGCCCAGCGTCTCCAGCACCTCGCGCCGGATCAGGTAGTTGGCGCTGGAATAGAGCATCGGGATCGGCCCCGAGGCGCTGTAATGCGAGCGGAAGATCGGATGCGCGCCAAGCCAGGCGCGGGTCGGATCCTCGAAGCGCGGCGTCACCGAACCTCCGAACAGCTCGGCCGGCGCGCTCGCCGCGGCCTGCAGGAAGGCGGCGAGCCAGCCGGGCTCGGCCTCCTCGTCATCGTCGATGCCGGCGATCTGGCGGAGCGCCGGCAGGCGCGTCAAAGCGCAGCGCCAGGCGGCATTGTAGGCCTTGCAGTTGCCCTGGCGCGGCTCGACGATGACCAGCCCCTCGAACAGCCCCTCGGCGAACAGCGCGCAGGCCCGCTCGGCGCCGGCGCGCTCCTTGCCCTCATTCTCGACGACGATCACCGCGAACGGCCCGGCGCCGCGCTGCGCCGCCAGCGAGCGCAAGGTGCGCTCCAGCATGTCGGGCCGCCGGAAGGTCGGGACGCAGACCACGGTCTCGACATGGGCCAGGATCTCGGGCGCCGACTGCGCCACGATCTCGAAGCTTTCGGAGGCGCCGAAACCTGGCCTCTCCGCCAGTGCCTGCTGTGTCATGCGATCGTCCTCGCCCCGGCAGGAAACCGGTGAACAACTCCCGGGACTTCCATTGTCGTCACAGCATCGCAGCCGATTCGCTTAAGGTTCCGTATGCATGGCACCGCCGTGCCCGGCCTCCGCGATCACATGCCGTTGAGGTTACCGCCCGAGCAGGCTTGACCCGGCGGCCGGCCTGCGCCCTGTTCTCGGCCACGATCCCAGGATGCGGAACACCGTGCGCCTTGCCTTCCTCACCACGCTGATCCCCGTCGCCCGGCCCGATACCGGCTTCGAGATCGCCAATGCCGCCATCCTCGATGCGCTGCGCGCCGCCGGCCATGAGGTCACCGCCTTCGGCTTCTTGCGGCCCGGCGAGGTGCCGGCGGACCCCGAAGGGGCGGTGGTGATCGACGCGGTCGATGTCGAGAACGCCGTCGTCTCGAAAGCGCGCAAGCTGCAATGGCTGGGCAGCGCGCTCGGCGCCGCGCTGCCGGTCGCCTGCGCCAAGCTCAGGCTGGCGGGGCGCGGACGCTTCGTCGAGGCGGTCAGGGCGCGCGGCCCGTTCGACGCCATCGTGCTGAACTCCGTAATGCTGCCCGGCGCCTTTCCCGAGCTGACCGGGCTCGGCCCCTGCGTGCTGGTCGAGCACAATATCGAGCATGTCTCGGCGCAGCAGAACGCCGATCACGCCCGCAGCCCGCTGATGCGGGCGCTGTTCGCGCGCGAGGCGCATCTGCTCGAAAAGATCGAGCGCCGGCTCTGGCAGGAGGCGCGCTTCGTCTGGACCTTGGCCGAGGAGGACCGCGCCACGCTCGGTCCGGAGATGGCCGGGAAATCGGCGGTGCTGCCGCTGGTCTCGGGAGCCGAGGTCGAGCCCTTGAGCATCCAGCCGGTCGCGGCGGCCCATGATATCGGCCTGGTCGGCACCTGGACCTGGGTACCGAACTTCACCGGGCTCGACTGGTTCCTGCGCGAGGTCTGCCCGCTGCTGCCGCGCGATTTCGAGATCGCGGTCGCCGGACGCCTGCCAGCCGACATGCCGCCCGTGCCGGAGCAGGTGAAGCTGGTCGGACGCGTGCCGGATGCGCGCGAATTCCTGCTCTCCTGCCGGACCCTGGCCCTGGCGAGCCGGGCCGGCACCGGCGTGCAGCTCAAGACGATCGAGGCGATGCAGCTCGGCGCCCCAGCCGCAGCGACGCCGCTCTCCTGCCGCGGCTTCACCGAGATCCCCGCGAATTTCCGGATCGCTGACGAGCCGCGGGCCTTCGCCGCAGCGCTGATCGATCTGGTCGGCGCGGCGCGGGCCGGAACCAGCTTGCGTCTCGACGGCGCCGCCTTCATGGCGCGCCAGCGCGCGGCGCTGTCCTCGGCCTTGGAGCGCGGGCTCGCGGCTGCGGCCAACTAAAGATCGTTCAGCCTTGCCGGCCTAGCCTTCATCGCGCTCCCGATAGAGCGCCTCGTAGTCACGGCCGCCATGAAAGATGTTGACGATCTCGACCCTGTCGCCAGCGAGGCGATAGGCGACCACGGTCCGCTTCTCGAACGGGAAGGTCCTCAAGCCTGGCCAGAGGTCGTCGCGCGAGCGCCCTGCATGCGCCATCGAACCGATCTTCTCGCAGAATGCGACGATCCGCGCCACGAAGGCTGCTGCGGTGGCGGACGCCCCACCGGCATCGACGATCCACGCGTGGATCTCGGCAAGGTCGGCCACGGCATGTGGCCGAAAGACGACTTCAACCGGCTCCATTTCACGGCGCGTCCCGCTGGCCTAGCTGAGCTTCGCCAACTGGCTCCGCACCTCCTCGACGCTCAGGCTCGGCCGAGGATCCTCGATGGAGTTTCGCACGCGCGCCTTGATCGCCGCGATCCGCTCAGCCTGTTCTTCGCGGCTGCGTTGCCAGAGCCGGACGGCATCGCGCAGGGCTTCGCTGGTGGAAGCGTACTCGCCCGCGGCCACGCTGGCCCGGATCTCGCGCAGCATCTCCGGCGTCATGGTGACGCTGATCTTCTCGGCAGCTTCCATGTCGACCTCCGTCGTCGCGCCGAAGGTAGCATAAAATCCGATCGCAGGCAGCGTCTCAGGCTTTCGGCTTCCTGCCCCCGAGCATGCCGAAAAGGGGCCCGGCGCCGATCATCACCAGGAAGACCCGGATGATGTGGTGGGCGGCGACGAAGGCGACCTCCGTGTGCAAAGCGAGTGCGATCAGGCTCATCTCGGCGAGCCCGCCCGGCGAATAGGCCAGGATCAGCGGAACCGGCTGGTAGCGCGAGATATGGGCGACCGCGAAGGCGAAGGCCAGCGTCAGCGCAAGCAGGATCAGCGTCGAGCCGGCCGAGATCACGAGGATACGCAGGATCGCCTGCGGCGGCGTCCCGACGAAGCGGCAGCCGATGGTGACGCCGAGGACGAGCTGCGCGAGGTTGACGATCTCGAAGGGCGGCACCGAGTCGCTGAGGCCCGCGACATGCACCGCCGCCGAGACCAGCATCGGCCCGAGCAGCTGCTTCGCCGGCAGGCGCAGGGCATGGGCGAGCATGACGCCGAGAACGCCGCAGGCGATCAGCCAGAACCAGCCGAGCGCCGAGGTCTGCATCATCGAGGGGCCGGAGGTGCGGTTGATGCCGAGCGAGACGCCCTCGAGCCATTGCACGATGAAGGGCAGCGTCATCACCACGAGCAGGATGCGGGCGGAGTGGATCAGCGCGATGGTGCGCGCATCGCCGCCCTTCTCCTCGCCGGTGATCACCATCTCGACGAGGCCGCCGGGCATGCCGGCGAAGAAGGCGGTGACCGGGTCGTAGCCGGCGACGCGGCGGAAATAGCCGACGCAGAAGAAGGCGCAGGCCGCCATGAAGAGCACGAGCCCGGCGAGCGTCGGCAGCCAGTTCGGTAATTGCGCGATCAGATCGGGCCGGAAGCCGGAGCCGAGCATGACGCCGATCACCGCCGACATCGGCGGGCGGATCACCGGCGGAGCCGCGACCGGCGCGCGCGAGATCGCGGCGGCGGTGCAGAACACCATCGAGCCGAGCATCCAGGGCAGGGGCAGGCGCAGATAGGAAAACAGCCAGCCGCCGAGAATACCGAGCGAAAGAGCGAGCAGGAAGCGCCGCCAGGGAAAGCGCCGCGGCGACAATTCGCGCACGCCGTTCGCCATGTCGGCCAGCAGTTCCCGCATCGTCCCGAGTCACCTTGTCCGATCGCCGCCCGAATGCGCGATCCGCGCTGCTATACGCCACAATGGCGGCGCAGGCAGCCGCCCAGCCGAATGACGCCCCTGCCCTGAAGGCGGAGCGGCCGGACGCCAGAACAACCCTGCCATGTGCGCAAGCCCCCTCCTCCGAAACCAGCAAATCGGCGAGAGTTCCCGAACTGGACCAATCATAGGCCGCTGGCGCTGAGCCCGGCTCCGGGCTGCGATGAGCGACGACCGTCTTTCGGATCAGGAGGCCCGCGGCAGCGAGAGCGCCGGGATCGGCGAGCCTGCGCCGCCAGCATCCGAGGAAGACGGCTGTCCGGGCGGCAGCGCCGCTTTCCCCGACATTACGCTGTCACCAGACCCCGCCGGCATCACCCCAGCCGACCCCGGCTGGCTGGCGGCACGCCGCTCACGCATCGGCCTGTGGTGGCGCGGCGCCAGCCCGAACCTGCGCGGCTCGGTCTATATGATCTCGGCGCTGCTGGTCTATGCGGTGATGGTCGGGCTGTTCAAGCATCTCGGTAGCGCGATCCCGCTGGTCGAGACGCTGATGATCCGCCAGCTGATCATGAGCCTCGTGATCCTCGCCGTCGTCGGCCGGGCGCTGCCTTCGATGCTGCGCACCCGTCATCCCGGCCTGCAGATCTTCCGCGGGGTGGTGACGCTGGCCTCGATGCTCTGCGGCTTCAGCGCGCTGATCCACATCCCGCTGGCGCAGGCGACCTCGATCAGTTTCAGCCAGGTGCTGTTCGTCACCATCGCGGCGGTGCTGGTACTCAAGGAGAAGGTCGACAGCCGGCGCTGGGCCGCGACGATCATCGGCTTCGTCGGCATCCTGATCATGCTGAATCCCTCGACCGAAGGGCTGAACTTCTGGGCGCTGATGGCGGTCGGCGGGGCAGTGTTCGGCGCCTGCATCACGGTCAGCGTGCGCCTGCTCGGCACGTCGGAGCGCACCGAGACCATCCTGATCTATCAGGGGCTGGTATTGATCGTCGCCCTGGCCTGGCCGGCCTGGGCCTATTGGGTCTGGCCGAGCGCCGAGCAATGGCTCGCGCTCGTGCTGCTCAGCCTGTTCGGCACCGCCGGGCAATGGCTGATCACCAAGGCCTACCAGGTCGGCGAGGCGGCGGCGCTCGCCCCGCTCGATTTCAGCCGGCTGCTGCTGGCGAGCTTCACCGGCTTCGTCTTCTTCGCCGAGATCCCCTCGCTCTCGACCTTCATCGGCTCGGCCATCGTCATCGGCGCGACGCTGTACACGATCCGCCGCAATGCCCGCAGCCGGGCCGAAGCCGGGCTCGCGCCCCCCGCCTGACAATCGCCCCGCCGCCGAACGAGGCCATGCCATGACCCATCACCAGCTCGATTCCAGCCTCGCCACCTGCCATTGGGGCTATTTCGACGCGAAGCTGAAGCCGGTCCTGGAGATCGAGAGCGGCGACAGCGTCACCATCCGCACCTTGACCGGTGGGCCCGCCCATTTGCCGGAAGGCAATGCGACGATCCCGCCGGAGATTCACGAGATCCATGAAAAGGCCGAGCGCATGGTGCCCGGCCACATCCTCACCGGGCCGATCGCGGTGAAGGGCGCGCGGCCCGGCCAGGTGCTGGAGGTGCAGATCCGGAGCGTGAAGCCGCGCACCGATTTCGGCTACACCATGTTCCGCCCGCTCGGCGGCACGCTGCCGGACGAGTTCGATTACCACGCCTTCCGCTACATCCATCTCGATCGCGAGCGGAACGTCGCGAACCTGCCCTGGGGCATGGAATTGCCACTTGCGCCGTTCTTCGGCGTGATGGGCACCGCGCCGCCGGCGCATTGGGGGCGGGTGACCTCGCTGATCCCGCGCGCCTTCGGCGGCAATATAGACAACAAGGAACTCGTCGCCGGCGCGACGCTCTACCTGCCCGTCTTCGTCGAGGGCGCGCTGTTCTCCTGCGGTGACGGCCATGGCGCGCAGGGCGACGGCGAAGTCTGCATCACCGCGATCGAGACGGCGCTGGAAGGCACTTTCGAATTCCACTTACGCGAGGACCTGTCCTTCGCCATGCCCCGGGCGGAAACCCGGACCCACCACATCACCATGGGCATCGATCCCGATCTCGACATCTGCGCGAAAGACGCGCTGCGCGAGATGATCGGCCTGATCACCGAGCGAACGAAGCTCTCGCGCGAAGAGGCCTATATGCTGTGCAGCCTCGCCGCCGATCTGCGCGTCACCCAGACCGTCAACGGCAACAAGGGCATCCACTGCATGCTGCCGAAGACGCTGGTCGCGTAGCCCCGATCGCGCCCTCCGGTCATCCCGGACGGTCGCCGGGGACGACGTCGCGATTGCTGAAAGAGCGCTACAGCATCGGCAGCGAGCGCCGCCTGCCACGCGGAAAGGCTGCATCGATCCCGGCGATATCGGCCTCGTCCAGCCGCAGCGACAGCGCCCCGGCATTGTCCTCGGCATGAGCGGCCCTCGCCGCCTTCGGGATCGCGAACACCTGAGGGCGCCGGGTCAGGAAGGCGAGCGCCACCTGGCGCGGGCTCGCGCCATGCTTCGCTGCGATCTGCGCCAGCACCCGCCCCTGCGTCGAGCCGGGCTCCGGGAAATCATCCTGTCCGAACGGACTGTAGGCGGTGACCGCGACGCCGTGCTTCTCGCACCAGGGGATGACGGCGTGCTCGATCGCCCGCTCGCGCAGATGGTAGAGCACCTGATTGCAGGTGACGCGGCCTGGCCCGACCAGGTTCAGCGTCTCGTCGAGGTCGTCGGTGTCGAAATTGCTGACGCCCCAGGAGCGAATCTTTCCCTCCTCGCGCAGCGCCTCGAAGGCGGCGAAGGTCTCTTCCAGCGGGTATGAGCCGCGCCAGTGCAGCAGGTAGCAATCGAGCCGGTCGGTGCCGAGCCGCTGCAGCGAGCGCTCGCAGGCGGCGCGCGTGCCGGCCCGCGAAGCATTGTGCGGCAGCACCTTGGAGACCAGGAAGACCTCGTCGCGCCGGCCCGAGATCGCCTCGCCGACGATCTCCTCGGAACGCCCATCGCCATACATCTCGGCGGTGTCGATATGCGTCAGCCCGAGATCGAGACCGCGCCGCAGCGCCGCGACCGCCGCCTTGCGCTCGGAGAGCTCGATGTTCCAACTGCCCTGGCCGATCACGGAAACCAGCTGGCCGCCCTGTCCGAAAGCTCTCTCCATAGGCCCGGCTCCCTTCGATCGCCGGGCATCCTATCGGACACACTCTGGCGATCTCATTCCTTGTTGAAGCATCGGATTCGCCCGAAAAATGGGTTCCACTTTTCGGCCCGATGCTCTGGGCTCAGCGAACCTCGATCGCGAAGCGGCCATGGCGGACCTCGCCATCGGCATAACGCACCTTGACCTCGAAGCCGTCGCGCCCGCGGTAATCCGGCCGCGAGGTGTATTCGAAGGCGAGCGAGTTGCCGACCCGCCCGTCGCAATGAGCATAGGGGCCGGGGCCGTAGACCGCCTCGGCCTTGCGCGTCGCCATCCTGACCTTGCCATGCTCGGGGTCACGGGTCAGCACGGCGGTCGGCCGCTTCACCTGCCGGCACCTTTTGTCCATGGTCATGTAGGTCTGCTGCAGGAAGGTCGGCTCGCCGGCACGGACCCGGTCGACGCTTTCGGCGGCCTGGCCCGCCTCGCCGCCGGAGGTCACGCAGCCACCGAGCATGCTGCACAGAAGGACGATGCCGAGGGTGGTCAATCCGGCAACTGGCATGGTTCTCCTCGGCGCAGCTGGCAGGCGGAACAGGACGATAGAGCCGTTCGCCCCGGCCTCAAACCGGCGGCGTACCATTGGCCTGGAGCACCTCGCCGGCGAGATAGAGCGAACCGCAGATCAGGATGCGTGGCGGCACCGGCCAGTGGCGCGCGGCGATCTCGCGCAGCGCCTGCTCGACCGAGCCGGAGGCCTCCGCCTTGAGCCCGGCGGCGCGGGCGAGCTCCGCCACCTCTTCGGCCGGGCGGGCGGCGAGCTGGTTCTGCATCGGCACGGCGAAGAGCGCGTGCGCCAGCCCCTTGAAATGGCCGAGCGTGGCGCGGCCATCCTTGGTCGAGAGCAGGCCGGTGATCATCACCAGCGGCGCCGGGTTCTTCTCCTCGAGATCGGCCATGGCCTGGGCGAGCACGCGGCCGCCATCGGGATTATGGCCGCCATCGAGCCAGAGCTCGGCACCGGCGGGCACGAGTTCGGCGAGGCGCCCCCGCGACAGCCTTTGCAACCGTGCCGGCCATTCGGCCTCGGTCATGCCGCGCTCGAAAGCGGCGACCGGCAGACCGCCATAGCCGGCGGCGCGCAGCGCCGCGATCGCCGTGCCGGCATTGATGTGCTGGTGGCGCCCGGTAAGGCGCGGCAGGGGCAGATCGAGCAGGCCGTCGCCATCCTCATAGACCAGCCGCCCGCCATCCTCGTGGACGTTGAAATCCTGTGCGCCGATCAGGATCTTCGCAGCGCCGGCGCGCTCGGCGGCGGCCTCCAGCACGGCGGTCGGCTCCGGGCCCTGCGGCGCGATCACGGCCGGGGCGCCGCGCTTGAAGATGCCGGCCTTCTCGCCGGCGATCTTGGCGACGGTATCGCCGAGATATTCGGAATGGTCGAGCGAGACCGGGGTGACCACGGTGCAGGCCGGATGGTCGATGACGTTTGTGGTGTCGTAGCGCCCGCCGAGCCCGACCTCGAGCAGCACGACATCGGCCTTGTGCTCGGAAAACAGCAGCAATGCCGCCGAGGTGGTGATCTCGAAGAAGGTGATGGAATCGCCGGCATTGGCGCGCTCGCAGCGTTCCAGCGCCTCGACCAGCACGCCCTCATCGACGAAGCGGCCGCCACCCGGCCGGCCGAGCCTTATGCGCTCATGGAAACGCACCAGATGCGGCGAGGTGTAGACGTGGACGCTGAGGCCGGCGGCCTCGAGGATCGCCCGCATGAAGGCGATGGTCGAGCCCTTGCCATTGGTACCGGCGACATGGATCACCGGCGGCAGCTTCTTCTGGGGATCGCCGAGGCGCTCGAGCAGGCGCAGGATGCGGCCGAGCGAAAGATCGATCAGCTTGGGGTGGAGCGCCAGGAAGCGCGCCAGCAGCAGGTCGGATGTGCTCATGCGGGTCCGGCCCCCCGGCCGGCGAAAGCATCGCGCCGGTGCGGAGCGGCGGCCGGCGATCCCCGATGCGTCGTGCGAGAGTTCAGTTGGCCTCGAGCGGAAGCGGCTCGGCCTCCGCCTCGGCGTTCGCGTCCGGGGCAGGCTGCCGGGTCAGCAGCCGGCCCAGCCGTGCCAGCGTCGCCGGCAGCTCGTGGCGGTGCACGACCATGTCGACCATGCCGTGATCCTTGAGATATTCCGAGCGCTGGAAGCCCTCGGGCAGCTTCTCGCGGATGGTCTGCTCGATCACGCGCGGACCGGCGAAGCCGATCAGCGCACCCGGCTCGGCGATATGGACGTCGCCGAGCATGGCATAGGAGGCGGTGACACCACCGGTGGTCGGGTTGGTCAGGACGACGAAATAGGGCAGGCCGGCCTTGCGCAGGCGCCGGACCGCGACCGTGCTGCGCGGCAGCTGCATCAGCGAGAGGATGCCTTCCTGCATGCGCGCCCCGCCCGAAGCCGCGAACACGACATAGGGCGTCTTCTTTTCGAGCGCTGTCTCGGCGCCCTTGATGAAGGCTTCACCCGCCGCCATGCCGAGCGAGCCGCCCATGAAGTGGAAGTCCTGCACCGCGATGGTCATCGGCAGCCCCTGGACGCGGCCATAGCCGACCTTGAAGGCGTCGCTCGCACCGGTCTTGGCCCGGGCATCCTTGAGCCGGTCGACATAGCGCTTCTCGTCGCGGAACTTGAGCGGGTCGACGGCGGCCTCGGGCAGCGCCACATCGAGCCATTTGCCCTCGTCGAAGGTCAGGCGCAGCCGATCGGGCGCCTTGACGCGCAGATGATGTTCCGAGCCGGGAATGACGAAGCCATTGGCCTCGACATCCTTGTGGAAGACCATCTGCCCGGAATCCGGGCACTTGATCCAGAGGTTCTCCGGGCTCTCGCGCTTGAACAGCGTCTTGATGCGCGGGCGAACGACTTCGGAAATCCAGTTCATCGGACCATCCTCGAATTCAGCGGGAGCAGCCGGCTCAGGCTCAGGCTGCGGCCCGGCATGATGCCGAAAAATGCGAAGCGATTTTCGGCATCATGCTCTCGATAAGAGTTAGAGAGACGGATTCACGTCTCAGGCCGAAACAGCCTGAGACGATCCGGCTCTCGCGACCGAACGGACGCCGTCGGCAAGCTCGGCGACCAGCGAGGTGACAGCCGAAACCGTCTTTTCCGTGGCCTTGCCCTCGCCATCGAGCGAAAGCCTGACGCGCTCGACCAGGGCCGAGCCGACGACGACGCCATCGGCGCCGCGCGCGATCGCAGCCGCATCGGCGGCGGTCTTGACGCCGAAGCCGACGGCGACCGGCAGCCTGGTGTGCTGCTTGATCCGACCGACCGCATCGCCGACCGCGTCGTAATTGGCGATGGTGCCGCCGGTGACGCCGGTCATCGAGACATAATAGACGAAGCCCGAAGTGTTCTGCAGCACGCGCGGCAGGCGCTTGTCGTCGGTGGTCGGCGTCGCCAGGCGGATGAAGCTCAGCCCGGCGGCGAGCGCCGGCAGGCAGAGCTCGGCATCCTCTTCCGGCGGCAGGTCGACGACGATCAGCCCGTCGACGCCGGCAGCGCGCGCATCGGCCAGGAAGCGCTCGACGCCATAAGCCCAGATCGGGTTGTAATAGCCCATCAGCACGATCGGCGTGTCGTTTCCGGCCTTGCGGAAGCCCTCGACCATCGCCAGCGTCTTCTTCAGCGTCTGGCCGCCCTTGAGCGCGCGCTGCCCGGCGAGTTGGACCGGGATGCCGTCCGCCATCGGATCGGTGAAGGGCACGCCGAGCTCGATGATGTCGGCGCCTGCCGCGGGCAGGGCGTGCAGGATCGCGTTCGCCGTGTCGAAATCCGGGTCGCCGGCCGTGACGAAAGTCACGAGCGCGGCCCGGCCTTCCTTGGCGCAGGCGGAAAAGCGGTTCTCGATACGGGTCTGGCCAGTCTGTGTCATGCGGCTGCGGTTAGCATGGCCGGGCCCGGCTGGCGAGAGGGCGCAGGCTCAGCCCTGCTCTGCAAGGGCGGTGCGCCAGCTGCCGAAATACTTCAGGCCGGTGTCGCACATCAGGCTGACGATCGTCGCGCCTTCGCCGAGCCGCTCGGCGAGCCGCAACGAGGCGAGCACGTTCGCGCCGGTCGAGAGCCCGGCGAACAGCCCCTCCTCGCGGGCGAGCCGCAGCGCCATCGCCCGCGCTTCCTGCGTCGAGACACGCTCGACCGCATCGGACATGCCCGCCTGCCAGAGCGGCACGACGAAGCCGGCACCGATGCCGTCGATCTTGTGCGCTCCGGGGGCGCCGCCCGAAAGCACCGGCGATTCCGCCGGCTCGACCGCGACCACCCTGATCCCCATGTCATGGCGTCGCAGCCCTGCCCCGAGGCCGCGCAGCGAGGCGGCGGTGCCGACGCTCTGAACGAAACCGTCGATCCTGCCCTCGGCCTGGTTCCAGATTTCGTCCGCCATCGCATCATAGGCGGAAAGCTGATCGCGGTTCTTCATCTGGTCGGTCCAGAAGGCGCCGGTCTCCTCCGCGATCACACCGGCGGCGGCGATCATGTCGCGGGTGAGCTTTTCGGTCATGCCCCCGCCCTCGCTGGCGATGACCGTCAGCTTCGCCCCGAGGATCGCCATGTGGTCGAGCTTTTCACGGGCGAAGGCGTCGGAGGTGACGATGTGGAGGGGGTGACGCTTCACCGCGCAGACCAGAGCGAGCGAAACCCCGGTGCTCCCGCCGGTATATTCGACCACCGCACCGCCCGGCTTCAGCCGCCCGTCGGATTCGGCCGCCTCGATCATGGCGAGCGCCATCCGGTCCTTCATGCTGCCGGTCGGGTTCTCGCTTTCGAGCTTCAGCAGGATGCGCGCGCCATTGGCGGCCGCGATCCGGCGCAGCGGGATGAGCGCCGTCTTGCCGATGCGGTCGAGAATGATCGGCTGGGTCACGTGACGCTCCTTGCATGAGGCATGTTGCATGAGGCATGCCCTTGTCGCCCGAAAGCGCCGCCCCGTCAGGTCCGGAATCCGGACCTCGCAAAGGCGAGCTTCGCGACGCGCGGCGCCTCCGGGTGAGGGCTGAGGGCAAGAGGGCCGTCGATACTGCCTTCAGCCGAGCCTCGCCCCGCGCTCCTCGAGCAGCGCACGCAGCACCGAGCGATGGCAATGCGCCTCGACCTCGCAATAGCAACCGACCGAGAAATCGCTGCCATGCGACAAGGTCGCCAGCAGGTCGAGCGCGTGGCGCGGCGCCGGTTCGGCCATTTCGGCCCTGAAGGCGCGGGTGAAGCCGGCCCAGTCCTTCTCGGTTTCGGCCGACTTGGCCTGCGCCATCAGCTCGGGCGTCGGCGACAGGACCGGGAACCAGACGTCGAACCAGTTCTCGCTGGCATAGCGCTCCTTCGGCACGCCGCGCGGCACGCGCCGGACCGTACCGATGCGCGTGCCTTCTCCGGCAGCGCGCGGCGTTCCCAGCCGAACGATACGGACAGTCATGGGCTCGTCCTTTCGGTGTCCCGCGCCGGGCGGATCCCGGCGAAGGCATAGAGCTGAAACCAATCGGGAAAGGCTGCCGCCAGCGGGCGCGGGCCTGCGATCGACAGGCCGAGCCGCCGGCTCTCCGCGAAGCCGACATCGCCGCGCCACCAGGC
The DNA here is from genome assembly GCF_058798075.1 of Allobosea sp. GW823-FHT01F03. Taxonomy (NCBI): domain Bacteria; kingdom Pseudomonadati; phylum Pseudomonadota; class Alphaproteobacteria; order Hyphomicrobiales; family Alloboseaceae; genus Allobosea; species Allobosea sp. GW823-FHT01F03. The sequence goes on from NZ_CM179505.1 coordinate 69,891, forward strand.
GACCAGCGCCGAGAGCGGTCCACGGACGCAGAGTACTTCGGGGAAGCCGGGATTCTGGCTGCAGAGCGAGGCCTCGCCCGGCCGCAGCAGCAGGAAGCGCGGCCCATGGCCGGCGATCTCGAAGCGGACGACCAGCGGCTCAGGCGGCAGGGTCTCGAAGCGGACCCGCCTTTGCATGTCGACCAGAACGGGCCCCAGGTCGAGATCCTCGCCTTCTGCGTGACGCGGCAGCCAGCGCTGGCCCCAGGCCCCCATCGCCCTGACGAGTTCGGCGAGCTCCAGGCCAGCCTGCGTCAGCACGTATTCTGGGCCCTGCCCGTCATCCCGGCGCGAAAGCGCGCCGGACAGCACGAGCGCCTGCAGACGTTCTGCGAGCATGGTCTTCGAAATGCGTGGAATGCCGCGCCGGATCTCGCCGAAGCGGCTGCTGCCGCACAGGATCTCGCGCACCACGAGCAAGGTCCAGCGCCCGCCCAGAGCCTCATGCGCGCGCGCCATCGAACAGAACTGGCCATAGCTCGTCATGCGCCGAGCCTAGCATGAAGGCGGAACCGAGGCGGTACGGAATGCGGACCGCCTCGGCCAGCTCGCCCGCCACGGGCGGGAAGGCAAAAAGCGTCGAGAATTACTGCTTTTCGATGCGCCAGACCGTGCGCAGCGTCGCGCTCACGGTGATCTCGCCGGGCTCGACCGCCATCGGCGCGCCACCCGCGGCGGCCATGCGATAGGCCCGCATCTCGCCCATCGGACGGGACGGCGACTCGGCCTCGGCTTCGACGATCGAGACGAGTTCGCCGACCTTGACGCCGAGCTTTTCGGCATAGAGCGAGGCGCGGGCCCGCGCCGCCTCGGCGGCCTTCTGACGCGCCGCGTCCTTGGCGGTGTCCTCGTTGGCGAGGCCGAACATGATCCCCGACATCTCGTTGGCGCCGGCGGCGGCAAGCGCATCGATCAGCGGACCGGCCTTGGTGATGTCACGCACGATGACGGTGAGCCCGGTGCGGGCCTCGTAGCCGTCGATCTTCGGCGCGCGCGGCTGCGGCGAGGAGGAAGCGGAAGGCTGGGTCATGCGGGGAATCAGCATGACCTGCGAGGTCCTGACGTCGCCGCCGGCGATGCCGGCCGCCTTCACCGCTTCGACCAGCTTCGCCAGCGCCGGGGTGTTCTTCGCCAGCGCCTCGGCGGCGGTCTTGCCTTCGCTGACGATGCCGGCCTGGATCGTGGCGAGATCCGGCTTCACCCTGACCTCCCCCTCGGTGCGGATGACGATGCCTTCCGCCGGTGCAAGCGGGCCGGGGCTCTGAGCCTGAACGGGAGCGGCGAGCGCCGCGAGCGCGGCGATGAGCAGGGCCTTCTTGGTCTTAGACATGATCGTCCTTCACTGGCTTGGTCCGCAGAAGCGGTGCCGCTTCTGCGCCCCGACCATGCGCAAGCCAATGGGGCAGCATCAGGACGACCCAGGGCATTTTCGCGCTTCTCCGAATCGCGGAATGCTCTAGCTCTTTGTTTTATCGCATTTTCTTCATGCGAACCGGTGTCCACTTCGCTCGAAAATACTCAGGTCACCGCGCCGCCAGAATCTCCGCCACCTGCGGGATATCCTTGTCCCCACGGCCGGAGAGATTGACCACCATCAGATGATCTTTCGGCTTTTGCGGCGCGAGCTCGGCGACCTTGGCGAGGGCATGGGCCGATTCCAGCGCCGGGATGATGCCCTCGAGCTTGGAGATCAGCTGGAAGGCTGCGAGCGCCTCCTCGTCCGTCGCCGAGAGATAGGTGGCGCGGCCGACATCATGCAGCCAGGAATGCTCCGGGCCGATGCCGGGATAGTCGAGCCCGGCCGAGATCGAATGGGCGTCGTTGATCTGCCCGTCCTCGTTCATCAGCAGATAGGTGCGGTTGCCGTGCAGCACGCCGGGGCGCCCGCCGGTAAGCGAAGCCGCATGCAGCCCGGAAGCGATGCCGTGGCCGGCCGCCTCGACGCCATAGATCTCGACGCTCTTATCGTCGAGGAACGGATGGAACAGGCCCATCGCATTCGAGCCGCCGCCGATGCAGGCGACGAGCGAATCCGGCAGGCGGCCTTCCAGCTCCTGCATCTGCTCGCGCGTCTCCTTGCCGATGATCGACTGGAAGTCGCGCACCATCGCGGGATAGGGATGCGGGCCGGCGACGGTGCCGATGCAGTAGAAGGTCGTCGCGACATTGGTGACCCAGTCGCGCAGGGCCTCGTTCATCGCGTCCTTGAGCGTCTTGGTGCCGGATTCGACCGGCACCACGGTGGCGCCCAGCATCTGCATGCGGAAGACGTTCGGCGCCTGCCGGGCAACGTCGACCGCACCCATATAGACGATGCATTCGAGGCCGTAGCGGGCGCAGAGCGTCGCGGTGGCGACGCCGTGCTGGCCGGCGCCGGTCTCGGCGATGATGCGCTTCTTGCCCATGCGGCGGGCCAGCAGGATCTGGCCGAGCACATTGTTCACCTTGTGCGAGCCGGTGTGGTTCAGCTCCTCGCGCTTCAGATAGATCTTGGCGCCACCCGACAGGCCGGAGGCCGTCGCCAAACTACGAAAGTGCTCCGTCAGGCGCTCGGCGAAATAGAGCGGCGAGGGGCGACCGACATAGTGCTTCAGCCCGTCGGCGGTCTCGGCATGATAGGCCGGATCGGCCTTGGCGGCGATGTAGGCCGCCTCCAGCTCGAGGATCAGCGGCATCAGCGTCTCGGCGACGAAGCGGCCGCCGAACTGGCCGAAGCGGCCGTTCTCGTCCGGGCCGTTCCGGAAGCTGTTGCGTGCGTGCGGCGCGTTCATGCCTGGCCTGCCTTCTTCAAGATATCGTCGCTCAGTGTCTTGGCCGCCATGCGGGCGGCCCTGACGAATTCCGCGATCCGGTCGACGTCCTTGACGCCCGGCGCGCTTTCGACCCCGGAGGAGACGTCGACGCCGGACGGCTTCGCGATGCGGATCGCCTCCGCGACATTCGCCGGATCGAGCCCGCCCGATAGCATGAAGCGGAAAGCCGGGTCGAGGCCGGCGAGCAGCGTCCAGTCGAAGGGCCGGCCATGGCCGCCGGGATAGGTCGCGTCCTTGGGCGGCTTGGCGTCGAGCAGGATCATGTCGGCGCTGTCGGCATAGGCCGCGATTCGGTCGAGATCCGCCGCGCCGGCGATGCCGAGCGCCTTCAACGCGGGCAGCCCGGTCGCGGCCTTGATCGCCCTCACGGCTTCCGGCGTCTCGCTGCCGTGGAGCTGCAGCCAGTCGGGCCGCACGAGCTGCGCGAGCTCGATCGCCCTGGCGGGCTCGAGATCGACCGTCAGCGCCACGATCTCGGCCTTGCCGCGGGCCTGCCCCGCGAGCCGCGAGGCCTGGTCCGGCATCACGAAGCGCGGGCTTCGCGGATGGAAGACGAGGCCGATCATATCGGCGCCCGCGGCGAGCGCCGCCTCGAGCGTCTCAGGCGTGGAGAGCCCGCAGATCTTGATCGGGAAGCTGGGTTCGGGGCGCGTCATCGGGGCGCTGTAGCACGATTGCGCATAATCCCGCATCCTTGCCGTTGCTGTCGCCGGCCGAGACTTGCGAACTCTTCTTGCAGACTCTTGTCGCAGGCGCTTGCCGTCACGCTCCCGCCGCCGCACTTGTGACATGATGCCGGTCGAGAGCGATCGGCACGAAGCGGGGCGAAAGCGGGCGAGGCATGGGGCGGCGCGGATTTGCGGTTCTGGCGGGGCTGCTGCTGACGGCCGGGCTCGTGGCGCTCGGGGTCTATCTCTGGAGCCAGCCGAAGACGCTGAAGCTCGCCGTCGGGCCGCTCGGCTCCGACGATGCGCGCATGGCCGCGGCCTTCGTCCAGGGCCTCAGCCGCGAGAAGAAGCCGGTCCGCCTGCGCCTCGTCCTGACCGAAGGCTCGGCCGAGAGCGCCCGGAAGATCGATGCCGGCGAGGTCGACCTCGCCATCGTCCGGCCCGACATCGCCCTGCCGGCCAAGGCCGACACCGCCCTGATCACGCGCCGCTCCTTCCCCTTCTTCATCACCGCCAGGGAACTCGCCATCGACCGCGTCGCCGGCCTGCGCGGCAAGCGCATCGGCGTGATCCGCAATCCCGCCGAGAATATCGACCTCCTGAAGCTGGTGCTGTCGCAATATGGCGTCCAGCCCGAAGAGGTCGAGATTGTCGGGTTGGCCCGCGACATGGTGATCGGCGCCGCCCGCGAGGGGCGGATCGACGCCTTCTTCGCCGTCGGCGCGATCAGCGCCCGCACGGCCAACGAAGCCGCCCAGCGCCTGCGCGCCGCCTTCGGCGATGAACCCGGCATCATCCCGATCCGCGAAGCCGACGCGCTCGCGGCCCGCAACCGGGCGGTCGAGGCCGGCGAGATCGTCCGCGGCGCGCTCGGCGGCGATCCGCCGCTGCCGGCGGAAAACCTGCCGACGATCTCGATCACTTCGCGCCTGATGGCGGCGCAGTCGCTCGACGACAGCCGCGTCGCCGATCTGGTCAGCGCGATCCTGTCGCTGCGGGTCGCGCTCGCCGGAGAGTTGCCGGCGATCCAGGGGCTCGAAACCCCGGCGACCGACAAGGACGCGCCGCTCGCGGTCCATAGTGGCGCCGCCGCCTTCATCGATGGCGAGCAGGAGACCTTCTTCGAGCTCTATGGCGACTGGTTCTATCTCGGCGTCATGGCGCTCTCGTTGCTCGGCTCCGGCGCCGCCGGCCTGCTCGGCGTCGAGAGCGCGGCACGCCGCAAGCGAGCCATGGCCGGGCTCGGCGAGATGGTCGAGCTGCTCGGCGCGATCCGCGTCGCCCCCAATGAGGCGGCCCTCGCCCGGCTCGAGCGTCAGGCCGATGCGGTGCTCGCCGAAGTGCTGGCGAGCTATTCGCGGGGCGACATCGACGCCGGCGGCGTCAGCGCCTACCGGCTCGCCATGGACCAGCTCGGCCGGGCCGTCGCCGAGCGCAGGCTGGCCCATGGCGAGCCGCCATCGGCCAGTTGAGTCCTCCCCCGACAGGAAAGCGCCACCATGCCCCCAATTCTCTCCCGGCGCGCCGGGCTCGCCCTGGCGCTTTCGCTGCCGCTCGCCCTGCCCGTCGCCGGCGGGCCGTGGCCCGGCATCGCGGCCGCGCAGGCCCAGATGCGCGGCGGCGAGAACTGGCCGGCGGTGAAATGCGAACGCTATCGCAAGGCCTATGACGAGGCGATCCGCCGCTTCGGCAGCAAGGGGCTCGGCCCGGACTTCCTCGTCCGCCACGATGCCTTCATGGAATCCGGCTGCCAGACGCCGCCCGATGTCTGCCCGCGCAGCGCCGAGGAGCTCAACCTCGCCAACATCATGGTGATGGCCGGGATGAATGCCGGCCTGTCCAGCACCTTCATGCCCTTCGCCTGCCGGAAATGAGTCGGCAACCCGCAGGGTGCGTGGCGGGACTTCGCGGCTTGCCGGTTGCCCAAACGGCGCCAAGCGTCTATGTGCAGCGCAACTAACCCCATTGTCCATTCACGCTCAGGCTGCGCCGGCCGGGAAATCCCAGTCGGCTCGCGGTCGTCAACCGAGGCCGCTTTCCGCATGTCCATGCGCAACATCGCCATCATCGCCCACGTCGACCACGGCAAGACCACGCTGGTCGACAAGCTGCTGCAGCAGTCCGGCGCCTTCCGCGAGAACCAGCGCGTCGCCGAGCGGGTGATGGATTCCAACGACATCGAGAAGGAGCGCGGGATCACCATCCTGGCCAAGGCCACCTCGGTGGTCTGGAAGGACACCCGCATCAACATCGTCGACACCCCCGGCCACGCCGATTTCGGCGGCGAGGTCGAGCGCATCCTCAACATGGTCGATTCCGCGATCGTGCTGGTCGACGCCGCCGAAGGCCCGATGCCGCAGACCAAGTTCGTGGTCTCCAAGGCGCTGAAGCTCGGCCTCCGCCCGATCGTCGCGATCAACAAGGTCGACAAGCCCGACGCCCGCGTCCAGGAAGTGATCAACGAGGTCTTCGACCTGTTCGCCGCGCTCGACGCCAATGACGAGCAGCTCGATTTCCCGATCCTCTACGGGTCGGGCAAGCAGGGCTGGATGGCGCATTCGCCGGAAGGCCCGCAGGATCAGGGCCTCGCCCCGATGTACGACCTGATCCTGAAGCACGTGCCGGCGCCGAAGGTCGAGGAAGGCCCGTTCCGGATGCTCGGCACGCTGCTCGAGGCCAACCCCTATCTCGGCCGCATCATCACCGGCCGCGTCACCTCGGGCACGGCCAAGCCGAACCAGACGATCAAGGTGCTTTCGGGCGACGGCACGACCGTCGAGACCGGGCGCATCTCGAAGATCCTCGCCTTCCGCGGCCTCGAGCGCCAGCCGATCGAGGAAGCCGTCGCCGGCGACATCGTCTCGATCGCGGGCCTGGTGAAGGGCACCGTCGCCGACACCTTCTGCGATCCCAGCGTCGAGACGCCGATCGCCGCCCAGCCGATCGACCCGCCGACCGTCTCGATGACCTTCGCCGTCAACGATTCCCCGCTCGCCGGCACGGAGGGCGACAAGGTCACCAGCCGCATGATCCGCGACCGGCTGTTCAAGGAGGCCGAGGGCAATGTCGCGCTCAAGGTCGAGGAATCCGGCGACAAGGACTCGTTCATCGTCTCGGGCCGCGGCGAATTGCTGCTCGCCATCCTGATCGAGACCATGCGCCGCGAGGGCTTCGAACTCGGCGTCTCGCGTCCGCGCGTCGTGCTGGAGCGTGACGAGAACGGACAATTGCTCGAGCCGGTCGAGGAAGTCGTCATCGACGTCGACGAGGAGCATTCGGGCGTCGTCGTGCAGAAGATGAGCGAGCGCAAGGCCGACATGCTGGAGATGCGGCCCTCGGGCGGCAACCGGCTGCGCCTCGTCTTCCACGCCCCGACCCGCGGCCTGATCGGCTATCAGGGCGAGCTGCTCACCGATACGCGCGGCACGGCGATCATGAACCGGCTGTTCCATGCCTATCTGCCCTATAAGGGCGAGATCCCCGGCCGCCGCAACGGCGTGCTGATCGCCATGGAGACCGGCGAGGCCGTGGCCTATGCGCTGTGGAACCTCGAGGATCGCGGCCCGATGATGATCGAGCCGGGCTGGAAAGTCTATCAGGGCATGATCGTCGGCGAACACACCCGCGAGAACGATCTCGAGGTCAACGTGCTCAAGGGCAAGAAGCTGACCAATATCCGCACCACCTCGAAGGACGAAGCGGTGCGCCTGACCCCGCCGATCCGGATGACGCTGGAGCGTTCGCTGGCCTGGATCGACGAGGACGAGCTCGTCGAGGTGACGCCGAAGTCGATCCGCCTGCGCAAGGCGATCCTCGACCCGAACGAGCGCAAGCGTTCGCAGAAGCAGAAGGCCGAAGTGGCCTGACGGGCTCGCGCCCATATGACAGCATCGGCGGCCCGGGCACTCGTCCGGGCCGCTTTTTTTTGGCCCGGGCTCCGGCTTGTGCGTAAACGGTTCTACAACAGCGTTCTCGCGCCGCCGGAACCGGGCCGGCGCGCGGTTTCGGGAGGCCTGCTTGTCGAGCGTCTGGAAGTATATCCTGCGGCACCGCATCAGCATCCAGGATCTGGGCATGGTCCTGGCCGTCGTGCTCGTGCTCACCTACGTCGCCTATGCGGTCGACATCTTCGTGACGCAGGGCGGCGCAGCGACGGAGCAGAGGGCGATCGAGCTCGACGAGGCGCTGCTGATCGGCGCCGTTCTGGCGGTGGGTCTGCTGATCTTCGCGATGCGCCGCTATCGCGAGCAGAAGCGCGAGATGGCCCGGCGCATCGCGGCCGAGGGCCGGGCGCGCGCGCTCGCCTATCAGGATCCGCTCACCGGGCTGGCGAACCGCCGGCAGTTCGAGGAGGCGCTGGCGAGGGCGGCCGCCTCGCCGCCGGCACAGGGGCAGGTGCACGCGGTCTATCTGCTCGACCTCAACGGCTTCAAGCAGATCAACGACACCTATGGCCACGGCACCGGAGACGAGCTGTTGCTGATCGTGGCGGAACGCCTGCTGCGCTCGGTCCGCGAGGGCGACCTGGTGGCGCGTCTCGGCGGCGACGAGTTCGTGCTGCTGGCGCAGCACCTGATGGGACTGGAATCCAGCGCCAATATCGCGCTGCGCGTCATCGACAACCTGGCCGAGCCGATCGTGATCGGCAGGGTCGAGCACCGCGTCGCGACCGGCATCGGCATCGCCTTCCTGCCGGACGACGCGCAGACGGCGCCCGAGGTGCTGCGCAAGGCCGACCTCGCCCTCTATCGCGCCAAGGGCGAACGCCGCTCCGCCTTCCGCTTCTTCGAGGAAGACATGGACCGGCTGGTGCGCCAGCGGCAGCAGATCGAACGGGAACTGCGCGAGGCGCTGCAGCAGGACCAGATCCGGCCACGCTTCCGCCCGTCGATCGATCTCGCCAGCGGCAGGGTGACCGGGTTCGAAGCGGTGCCGAGCTGGGTGGTTGCGGGCAGCGAGCGTTTCGCACCCGAGCGCTTCCTGCCGGTCGCCGAGGAAACCGGGCTGATCCACCAGCTTGCCGGGCGCGTCCTCGCCATCGCCTGCCAGGCTGCGCGCGAATGGCCCGACGACATCGTCCTTTCGGTCGACATCCTGCCGGCCCAGCTCAAGAACCGCACATTGAGCGACAATGTCCTTGCGGCGATCCGGACCGCGGGGCTGCCGCCATCGCGACTGGAGGTCGACATCTCGGAAAGCGCGATCGTGCATGACCTGCATGCCGCGAAAGCGGCCCTGGGCGCGCTGCGGCAGGCAGGCGTGCGGGTCGCGCTCGACAATTTCGGCACGGGCTACTCGAACCTCTACCACATCCGGGAATTCGGCTTCGACAAGGTGAAGATCGACCGTCGCCTGATCTCCAACATGCAGGACAAGGAGGCGGCGAGCATGGTGCGGGCGCTCGCCGGCTTGGGGCAAGGCCTCGGCGTGGTGGTGAGCGCTGGTGGGATCTCGGGTGCGGCGGGCGATGCTGCGCTGCTTGCGTCCGGCATCCGGGAAGGGCAGAGCGCCTCGCCATTGCTGTCGGCCGACGCCGCGCGCGTGCTGGCGCAGCAGGAGCCGTCTCCGGCCAGCGCGCTGTGACCGGTGCCGTCATCCTCGCTTTCCGGCCGAGGTCCGGCCGATCGCCAGATCCGCCGTCGCGCTGGATGGCCGCGCGCCACATTGGCGGCGCGCGGGATTATCGACATGGCTCGACCGGGCGAGACCCGGCTGACCGGGCCGCCGTCGTGCAGGCTCAGTGGCTCATCAGCAGCGGCCGCGAGCTGGACTTCAGCAGCGACTGGGTGACGCCGCCGAGAATCCATTCGCGCAGCCGCGAATGCTTGTAGGCGCCGCAGACGATCAGATCGGCGTCGAACTCCGCGGCGGCCATGCGGATCGCCTCGGCGACGTCCTGGCCGGCCGACAGGGCGACATTGCGGACACTGACGGCGGCGCCGTGCCGCGACAGATGCGGCGCCAATTCCGCCCCGGCGACGTATTTCGACAGGTCCTTCTCGCCGGTGACCGAGAGGATCTCGACCTCCGCCCCGGCCAGGAAGGGGCGAACCTCCGCCACCGTCCGGGCAGCGGTCGCGCTGCCGTCCCAGGCGATGAGGATACGGCCGCAGGCGAAGCGCTCGACCTCGGGCGGCACGATGATCACCGGCCGGCCCGAGTCGAACAGGGCGGCTTCGATCAGGCCGCGATCGCGCTCGGCGGCATCCTTCTCGAGGTCGAGCACGCTGAGATCATGGACACGGGCCTGACCGGCCAGGCGCCCGCCGAGCTCGGCATAGACCAGTTCCGGCGTCTCGACCGTGCTGGTCACGCCGGCGAGGCCGGCGCTGGTGCGGGCGAGTTCCGCGAAACGCTTCGCCAGCGAGGTGATACGGCGGTTCTCGGCGGCAACGAACGCCGTCCCGAAATCCCCGATCAGCGTGCCGGGGACATTGTAGCGCATCGCCGCCGCCTGGACGGTCAGATGCGCGCCGGCCTGCTGCGCGAGCGAAAGAGCATAGCCGAGCGCCGCCTCGCGCTCGCCCTCGCCTTCTTCCGTATAGGCGGTGAAGACGCTCTTGATCATCGGGGCCATGGGATCTCCGGCTGTATCAGGGTTTGGTAGGCCTATTCTAGCCGCGCATTTTGCCGCTGCTTTGCGTTCGGTCAATCGCGACCGCATCGACGGATCGCCGCGGCCTGCGCCGACGCCACGCCCGGCCCGCATTGATCGCTCTTGCCGCCCGGCCCCGGCTCTGGTCCTCTGTGCCCGACTTTCGGAGGAGAGGAACCGCCATGCTTACCCGCAATCTCGGCCGCTCGGGCCTGCGTGTCTCGCTCGTCGGGCTCGGCTGCAACAATTTCGGCGGGCGGATCGACCTTGAAGCGACGCGCAAGGTCGTCGATGCCGCCATCGAACACGGCATCACCCTGTTCGACACCGCCGACATCTACGGCAATCGCGGCGGCTCCGAGGCCGCTCTCGGCGAGGTGCTCGGCGCCCGCCGCAAGCAGATCGTGCTCGCGACCAAGTTCGGTATGAACATGGATGAGGAGGGCCTCAAGAAGGGCGGCTCACGCGCCTACATCATGAATGCCGTCGAGGATTCACTGCGCCGGCTCAGGACCGACTGGATCGACCTCTACCAGATTCACCGTCCCGATCCGCTGACGCCGATCGACGAGACCCTGCGCACGCTCGAAGACCTGATCCGCCAGGGCAAGGTGCGCTATATCGGCTGCTCGAACCTGCCGAGCTGGCAGGTCGCCGACGCCCATTGGACCGCGAAGACCCATGGTATCGAGGGCTTCGCCTCCTGCCAGGACGAGTACAGCCTGCTGGTGCGCGGCGCCGAGAAGGAGCTGATCCCGGCCGCCCGTCATTTCGGCATGGGCCTCCTGCCCTATTTCCCGCTCGCCAACGGCCTGCTCACCGGCAAGTACAGGCGCAACCAGCCGATGCCGGAAGGTGCCCGCATGACCCGTGAGGCCCAGCGCGCCGGCGAGGTGCTGACCGAGGAGAACTGGCGCAAGACCGAGAAACTCGCCGCCTTCTGCGAGAAGCACGGCAAGACCCTGGTCGAGCTCGCCTTCTCCTGGCTCGCCGCGCAGCCGGTGGTCTCCAGCGTGATCGCCGGCGCGACCCGGCCCGAGCAGATCGCCGCCAATGTGAAGGCGGCCGAATGGAAGCTCTCGGCCGAAGAGCTGGCGGAGATCGACCAGATCACCGCCTGACGGCGGAGGAGCTCGCAGACGCGCGAGACCGCCTCAAAGCCGCCCAACCGGACGGCTAGCCGTCAATCCGGCCCATGGCTCGGCTCCCGGCCGCGCGGGGAAGCGGTTGTCAAATCGGTGCGCCTGGGCTTCCCTTGCGCGGCCTCTTCATGGAGTCCCCTGCTCTCGTGTCCCGCATCGCCTCCTGCCTGGCGCTCGCCCTCTTGCTGCTCGCCTTGCCGGCAGCGGCGCAGGACAAGCCTGCGCCGGCCCCGGAGCCGATGCGGATCGTCCCGGTACGCAGCGCCGAACCGGGCTGCGAGCCGCATTGCCGCGAATGGCTCGCCGCCCAGGGCGCGATCACCAATGGCACGCTGGAAGAGCTGCGCCGCGCCCTCGCCGGGCTCGGCGGCCGCAAGCTGCCGATCCTGATCTATTCGACCGGCGGCACGGTCGAGGTCGCGATCGCCATGGGCGAGCTGATCCGCCAGCAAGGGCTCGACATCGCGGTGGCGCGGACCGTGCTGAGCCAGCGCGGTCCGGCACTGGGCACCATCGACGAGCGCAGCCCGCTCTGCTCCTCGGCCTGCACCTTCGTCCTCGCCGGCGGCGTCAGACGGATCATCCCGCCGCAATCGCGCATCGGCGTGCATCAGCAGACCATCGTCGAGACCGAGACGACGACGGTGCGCGACTACCAGATCGTGCGCCGTCGCGAGGGCGACCGCATCATCGAGACACGCGAGCTGGTCAAGGAGACCAAGGAACAGCGCACGGTCAAGCAGGAGCAGGCGACCGGCGAGATCGACGCCAAGATCGCCCGCCATCTCGATGCGATGGGGCTCGACCGCTCCTTCCTGAAACTGACCGTGTCGACCCCGGCCGACACGATGCGCTATCTGCGCCCCGAAGAGATGCGCTCGACCACGATCGCGACGCAGATCGCACCGGCGACCGCGGTCTTCGCCGAGCAGCGTTCGGATGCCGCGCCCGGCCCGGCCGATCGCCGGATCGCCTCGGCGATCCTCGGCAATATCGGCTTCGGCCAGCATCGCGGCCGGGAGATCAGGCTGGAGCTCGCGGTCCGCGAGGGCAGCCGGCCCGGCGATGTCGGCCTGCGGATGCGGTTGCTCTCCGGCAATGCCCCGATCGCGACGCGGCTGCGCACCGTCACGATCGGCCTGCCCGACAGCGCGCCGATCGTCGCCAGCAACGAGGACAGCGCGCAGCCGGAAGGGCCGATGACCACCGAGATTTCGCGCGAGCGCCTCTGCCGCCTCGGCGATCTCGAGCAGATCGTGCTGCGGATCGACCCGCGCGAGGAGGACGCCTCGGCCAAGAGCTGGATTCAGACCGGCTCCGCCGCGGAGCTGTTGCTGGCGCCGGCGCTGCGCAACGCGATCTGCTGAGCTGGACGTCAAGCCAGCAAGCTCGGACCAATAAGCCGCGATCATTGGCCCTGCGTCCAACTTGCACGCGCAAAAGACGCCGCCGATAGTCAGCTGGTCGCTGGCAGCATGACGGGGCTTCATCGTGTCGTTCATCGCGCAACCGGTCGTCGCCCTGTTCGTTTCGCTGGCGCTCGGCCATCTCATCGGCAAGATCAGGATCGGCTCGGTGGAGATCGGCGGCGTCTGCGGCACGCTGTTCGTCGCGCTGGCGATCGGGCAGCTCGGCGTCACCATCAGCCCCGACCTGAAGAACGTCGCCTTCGCGCTGTTCATCTTCGCGCTCGGCTTCACGGCCGGGCCGCAATTCTTCAACAATATCCGCGGAGGCTGGCGCTACGGCATCCTGTCCTTCGTCGAGGTCGTCACGGTGCTGCTGCTGCTGGCAGCGGCAATCCTGGCGTTCGGCCTCGATGCCGGCACGGCCTCCGGGCTCTTCGCCGGCTCGGCCACAGAATCCGCCGTGCTCGGCACCGCCTCGGAGGCGATGACGCGCCTTGCCCTGCCTGCCGCCGAAATCGAGCGCCTGCAGGGCAATATGGCGACCGCCTACAGCATCACCTATCTGTTCGGCCTCGTCGCCATCGTCGTCTTCACCACGCAGATCGGCCCGCTCCTGCTCGGGATCAATGTGCGCGAGGCCTCGGCTGCGCTTGCCCGCGAGCTCGGCGCCGATGACGATACCGCGAAGGAGAACGGCGTGCCGGAGATCGTCTCGCGCGGTTTCCGCGCCGGCGCGATCGGCGGAAGCAGCGTCGGCGCCTTCGAGAACAGCGTCAATGGGGTCGTCACCATCACGCAGGTCGGGCGCGGCGGCAGCTTCGACAAGGCGACCACCGATACGATGCTGGAAGCAGACGACATCGTGCTGGTGGTCGGCCGGCGGCGCGCCGTGATCGCGATCAGCGAGCGGCTCGGAGCCGAGGTGCCAATGCCGCCCGGCGCCAATGCTCCGCTGGTCGAGCGCGAGGTGGTTCTGACCCGGCAAGAAGTCCGCGGCCGCAGGATCCGCGACCTGCGCCGGCTTGCCAGTGCCGAATTGCGGCGCGGCGTCTTCATCTCGCGGATCCGCCGGCTCGGCCAGAACATCCCCGCCTTGCCGGGCACCATCCTGGAACAGGGCGACATCCTGACCCTGTACGGTACGGAGGATGCGATCGCCCGCGCCGGCCCGGAACTCGGCCATCTGCTCTCGCCCAGCGCGGCGACCGATTTCGTCATGCTCGGGCTCGGCATCGTCGCCGGGCTCCTGCTCGGCGAGCTCAGCCTGAAGATCGGGGCGCTCGACCTCACCCTCGGCACGGGCGGCGGGGCGCTGGTCTCCGGCCTGGTCTTCGGCTGGCTGCACATGCACCGGCCGCAGAGCGGCGCGATCCCGTCCGAGGCCGCCGCCTTCATGAAGGATTTCGGGCTGGCGACCTTCATCGCCGCGGTCGGGCTTTCGGTCGGGCCGGACGCCTTCGCCCTGCTCAAGCAATACGGGCTCGTCCTGCCGGTGCTCTCCGTCCTGGTCTCGGCCCTGCCGGCGGTGGCCTCGCTCTATATCGGCCATTATCTGCTCAGGATCGAGGGGCCGATCCTGCTCGGCGCCATTGCCGGCCAGCATTGCAGCACGCCCTCGATCAGCGCCCTGGTCTCGCTCGCCGGCAACTCGATCCCGGTGATCGGCTACACCGTGACCTATGCGATCTCGAACGTGCTGCTACCGCTGATGGGGCCTGTCGTGGTCGCCATGGCCGGGCTGATCGGCTGAGCAGCCCGGCGACGGCTTTGCGGCGCGCTCAGCGCCTCGTTTGGCGCCTCACTTGGCGGCGAGCAGTTCCTTGACCTCGATCAGCACCAGCTCGTTGTCGTCGGCCTTCTTCGGGTCGCGCGACGAGGAGAAGGGCAGGTTGTTGTCGTTGCCGACGACGATGATGCCCTTGGCGAGATCGACCACGTCGACATTCTCGATGGTGAAGAAGGGGAAGGGCAGCACGCCGTCGATGGCGCCCAGCTTCGCCTTCTTGTCGGGATCGGCAATCTTCATCAGGTCGACATGGCCGATCTTGCGCACGGCCTTGCCGACATTGGCGTCGTTCATCTCGATCTTGACGATGCGCTTGAACTTGGCGAGGTCGTGGAAGCAGTCCGGGCCCTTCTGGCCGGCAGCGCAGGCCTTGTCGGCGGTGCCTTCGCCGTTATCCCTTTCGATGATCAGCGCTGTAGTGCTGTCGATCATGTTGAAGTCGCCGATGGCGAGGCCCTTCTGCTCGAGCGGGAAGAACCAGGACCGGCCGGTCCACTTCTCGTTCTGCACGTCGAATTCGAGGATGCGCAGCACTTCCTTGCCGTCGAGCTCCTCATTGCCCTTGGTCTCGGCGTTCCAGAGCGGGCCTTCGAGCAGCGGATAGAGGAAACGACCATCCGGCGACTGCGCCATGCCCTCATAGCCCTTGGAGCGGCGGACATTGAACGCGACCGGCAGGTTCGGGGCAGCCGGCGTGGTGACGGCGAAATGGTCGGGCGAGCGGGCCGGCTTGCCGTCGATGAGCGTCTCGAACACCGCCTCGACCTTGCCGCTCTGGTCGACGCGGATGAGATAGGGGCCGAACTCCTCGGCGATCCAGATCTTGTCGCCGATCGGCTGGATCGATTCCGGATCGAAATCGGCGCCGGTCAGGTAGCGCTTCTCGGTGCCCTCATTGGCGATGCGGAACGGCACCTTCTTGTCGGAGTCGTGCAGGAAGGTGGTGGCGCTGCGCTCGATCTTGCCGCCCTCGAAATCGGCCTTGAGGCGGTGGAAGAACAGCATCGCGTCCGGTGAGTTCGCCTTGGCGCCGAAGCCGTTATCGGTCAGCACCAGGAACTCGCCATTGCCCAGCGAGCGGATGCCGGAGAAGCCCTGCACCGGCTGGCCGGCGAAGGGGGTGGAGAGGCCGGTCGGGCGTCCGCCCGAGGTGCCCATCACCGAGCCGACCTGCTCGACGCGCTTGCCGGGCGTGACGAACTTGCCGGAGACCTTGAGATCGGCCGGCGCATCGGCCGGGGCCGGGATGATGGTGTTGGCCGGCAGCAGGGCATGGCCGACCAGCTTGGCCGGGAACTCCTTCGAGCCTCCCTGGGACGCATCCTGAGCGCCGGCGAGCATGGTGGACGAGAGAAGCAGGACGGCAGCGAGGCGCAGACGCATGGAGGACTCCGGGTTGGGAAGAGCGGAAGGCCCCCGCTTCGCGCCCGGAGTTTGCAGCCGCGCGACAGCGGCGTGACGCTGGCGCGACAGTTTTTGAGCATTTCCCTGAAACACGGAAATGCTCGATCTCTTTTCAGATCGCATTTTCTTCACGCGAACCGGTGTCCACTTCGCTCGAAAATGCTCTAGCCCTGCGCCGCGAAACGGCGGCCGAAGCGCCTGCCGCCATCGGCCGTCGAGACTTCGCCGACCCGCGCCAGCGAAACGAGGACGGCGCGAATGGCCGGGCGGACCTTGAGCCCCTGCCGGAACTGCATGGCGATCGCCTCGGCATCGAGCGGCGCACCGCCCCTGGCCAGGACGGCGAGCACGGCAGCGACCCGCTCGACCGGCTGGGTTGGAAAGGCAGGCAGGCCGGCCGCGGCGGTAGGCAGCGACAAGAGTTCGGCCGCCTCGACCTGCTCGCCCATGCCGCCGCCTTCCCCGAAGCGCGGACGCTGATAGTCGGGCCGTAGCCAGCGCACCGTGCCGCGCGCCTCCTCGCTCCAGCGCTCACGGTTGAGGGCGACCAGGCGGGAAAGCACGTCCTCCGCACCGGCATCGACCGGCCAGCCATAGGCCGCGGCGACAGCGGCATCGATGGCGTCGTGATGCTCCCCGAGGATCAGGACGAGACCGCGGTCGCGGAGATTCTCCTCGCCGGGCGTCAGCGGCAAACCCGCCCGGATCTTGTCATGGACATTGTAGAGCCCGGTCAGCGTCAGCCCGGGATGCGCCGCCAGCACCTGCTTGCGCAAGGCGTCGAGCGCCTCGGTCGGCTCGCGGATCACCTGCTTCTGGCTCTCCGTGGCGTCGGGGAAGGGAAAAGGGTCGAAGCAGCGCGATTTGGAATAGCGCGGCCGGTCCTCCAAGGTCCCGCCTTGCTGCAGGCTCCAGATCGCGTGGAAGTGCGAGGACAGCACGCCGAGATGGAAGGCGTCGGAGAGCGCGACCGCGATGACCATGTTGTCCGGCAGGATCGCCTGGTCGAGGAACTGGAAGACGCGATGCTTGGCGGTTTCGACCGTTGCGATGTAGCGCTGCAGGCTGGAAAGCGCCGGGCGCAGTTCCTGACGCGGCTTTCCGAATTGCCACCACTTGGCCAGATAGCTCTTTGCATCGGCAGTCGGCGAGCGCGCGAACTGCGCTTGCCGGTCCCGTTCGACGGTCAGGCGAAGGTGCTGGTAGACCTCCGGGAAGCGCTCGCGGACCTCGCCGGCATCGAGCCCGAGCAGGTCGACGACCAGGGCGCCCCGCGGGCGGGCGGTGAGATCGCGCCCGTTCCGATAGGGCCGGATATGGGCTTCGAGCCCGGGCCGCCGGCCGAGGCCGAGCGCCTGCGCCGCGTCCGGCGAGACGATGAAGCCCGCCCCGTGCAGCTTGACGCCAGGCGAGCACAGGGCCTCGTTTGCAAGCAATGGCCGGGCCTGCGAGGCGTCGGCACCGATGGTGAGGTCGGCATTGATCCGGCCCGCCCGCTCGGCAAAGCCGATCTGCGGCTGATCGCTGTCGAGGCCCGTCTCGGAGGTGACTTCGAGCAGGCGCCCCTCATGCCTGCCGGCCACGGCCACCGTCATGGCGATGCGCACCGCCGCGGCGTCCTTGCCGGCCTTGGTCCAGGGATGGTCGGCGACCGCCAGCAGCAGCGAGACCGGGCTCCGCGCATCGAGATGCCGCTCGACCGTGCGGCGCTGGAAGAGCTGGGTGATCGAATTGGTGGTGACGAAACCGAAGCGCCGCAGCGCCGTGCCCGGTGCGGTGAGCAGCGCGGCGGCCCGATCCCACCAGTACATGACGAGGTCGGCGCTCTCGTTCATCTGCGGCCAGGCCAGCCGCAGCGCCGCGACATAGCCGTCGCCGAGGCGCCGGCGCAGGTCCTTGCCGCCGATGAAGGGCGGGTTGCCGACGATGAACTCCGCCTCCGGCCAGGGCGGCGGACGCGGATTGGCCGGCGCGACCTCGCGGCCGGCCTCCACGGAAGGCACCGGCCAGTCGTCCCAGGTCAGCAGGGCATCGCCCGGCACGATCTGCGCGAGCTTCCGCAGGATCGGCTCGCGCGGCGCGTAGGCCCGCGTCCGCAGATGCCATTGCAGATAGCCGATCCAGAGCATCAGATCGGCGATCGCCACCGCCCGGCGATTGGCGTCGATACCGAAGAACTGCCCCGGCCCGACGCCGCGTTCGGCAAAACCGCCGAAATGCTCGACCGCGCCGAGCTCCGCGGCGGTCTCCAGCACCTCGCCCTCGAGCCGCTTCATCAGGTCCTGGGCGACATGCAGGAAATTGCCGGTGCCGCAGGCAGGGTCGAGCACCCGCGTCTTGCAGAGTTTCATGTGGAAGGCCTCGACCAGCGCCAGCGCGGTGCGCGCACTGCCGCCATCGCGCGCCTGCTGGGCGGCGCCGAGCACCGCCCGCCAATCGTCGCGCAGCGGCGCGATCACGGTCTCGACGACCAGGCGCTCGACATAGGCGCGCGGCGTGTAATGCGCGCCGAGCCTTGCCCGCTCGGCCGGCTCCAGCGCCTGTTCGAGCAGGGCGCCGAAGATCGCCGGTTCGACCAGGCTCCAATCATGCTCGGCCGCCGCCAGCAATTCGGCGATGCCGTCGCGACCGAGCGCGAAGACCTGCGGCTCGGCGAACATCCGGCCGTTGAACTGCTTGATCTGGGCCCGCACCGCCGAGGAATAGTCGCCGCGATCCATCGCCCGCCAGAGATCCTCGACCAGCGGCTTGAAGCTCCTCGGGGACTCCTGGCATTCGCGCAGCAAGCGCTTGAAACTGTCGCGCGGGATCAGGCCGACATCCTCGGCGAACATGGTGAAGAGGCAGCGCATCAGGAAGAGCGCGACATCCTCGGCATCGTAGCGACGCTCCAGCGCCTTCGAGACGGCGGCGAGCCGCGTTGCGATCTGGCGCGTCGCCAGCGCCGCATGGCGGGCCGGGTCGAGCGCGGCGGGATCGGACCAAATCCGGGCGATCCGGGCCCGGATCGCCGGGTCGCGGAGATCGTCGAGATAGACGCGGAAGCGGTGCCGGTCGGGGAACTGGGCGTAGTTCTTCCCCTGGCCGGAAAAGTCGGCATAGAACTCGAAGCAGTGCCCGACATCACAGAGGATGATGAAGGGCGGCCAGCCATGCGAAGCCGGCAAAGCGCGGGCATAATGCTCGGCCTGGCGCTTGGCGTGCAGCATCTTGACGTCGAGGGCGCGGTCGGCGCCGCGGCGACCGCGCGGTGCGGCCGAGGGTTCTTCCGCACCCGCCTCGGCCAGCAGGATCTCCTTGCGCTGGCCCTTGAGGCGGCTCTGCTTGGCTTCGAGCACGAAGCAGGACTTCTTGTAGAGGTCGATGCGGCCGGTGCCGCTCGTACCGGCGGCATCGTGGAACGCCACCGGATATTCGAAGCGATAGGTCACCGCCTCGGCATCGCTGGTCGGGGGCAGCGGCGTCCCGGCGCCGATCAGCCGGCAGAACTCGGTCAGGAACTGCGCGTAGGCAGCCCGTTCCGCGCCCTCCGAGACACGCCATTTCGCGATGAAGGCGTCGACAGCCGCCGCATCGGTCCCAGCCCCGCCCCCCGGCATGGCCGCTCCCATTGATTGCATCATGTAGATATGCAACTAATGCGAGCATATCATCTCCTGTCAACTCCTGTCATCAATCGAGCGGGAGCGCGTCCCTGCCCTCTCGCATCGGCGGCGATCTGCGCCCATATTGCGACCATGCCAAAGCGCCCCGATGCCAGCTCCGACACCGCCTCGCCCGAGGCGGAACGCCCCGCCGCCGAGGCCGCAAAGGCCGCGACCAAGAAGCCCGCGAAGAAGCCGGCGAGCGCCCGCACGCCCAATTCCAAGGCGACCAAGCCTGATCTGAAGCCTTTGGAAGGCTATCTCGCCGACCTGCTCAACCCGGCGATCAACCGCGGCACGGCGGTGCCGGGCGGCGCCTCCGGCTTCAAGGACACGCCGCAGGCCGGCTACGAGGCGCGGCCGGGCGCGCCGGGCGAGAGCAAGCCACGAAAACTCTCGAAAAAAGCCGATGCCGCCTTCGCCGGCTCGGATGGCGAGACCGCGGCCTCGCTGACGGCGCAGTCGCTGCAGGCGCTGCTGGAGACCGGCAGCCCGTTCATCGAGCCTGGCAAGGCCTGGGTGCCGCACCGCCCCGCCCGCCCCGAGAAATCGGAAGGCGGCGTGCGCTTCCAGATGAAGTCCGACTTCTCCCCCTCGGGCGACCAGCCGACCGCGATCGCCGATCTCGTCGACGGCATCAGCCGGCAGGAGCGCGACCAGGTGCTGCTCGGCGTCACCGGCTCCGGAAAGACCTTCACCATGGCCAAGGTGATCGAGGAGACGCAGCGCCCGGCGCTGATCCTCGCGCCGAATAAGACATTGGCGGCCCAGCTCTACGGCGAGTTCAAGAGCTTCTTTCCCGACAATGCGGTCGAGTACTTCGTCTCCTATTACGACTACTACCAGCCCGAGGCCTATGTGCCGCGCTCGGACACCTATATCGAGAAGGAATCCTCGATCAACGAGCAGATCGACCGGATGCGCCATTCGGCGACGCGCTCGCTGCTCGAACGCGACGACGTGATCATCGTCGCCTCGGTCTCCTGCATTTACGGCATCGGCTCGGTCGAGACCTATACGGCGATGACCTTCTCGCTGAAGCTCGGCGAGCGCATCGAGCAGCGCCAATTGATCGCCGACCTCGTGGCGCTGCAATACAAGCGCGTCCAGCATGATTTCGCGCGCGGCACCTTCCGGGTCCGGGGCGACACGGTCGAGCTCTACCCGGCCCACTATGAGGACCGCGCCTGGCGCATCGGCCTGTTCGGCGACGAGATCGAGAGCATCTCCGAATTCGATCCGCTGACCGGCCAGAAGACCGGCGAGCTCGAATTCATCAAGGTCTACGGCAATTCGCACTACACCACGCCGCGGCCGACGCTGAACCAGGCGGTGAAGTCGATCAAGGAGGAGCTGAAAGGCCGGCTCGACGAGCTCAACCGCATGGGCCGCTATCTCGAGGCGCAGCGGCTCGACCAGCGCTGCACCTTCGACATCGAGATGATCGAGGCCACCGGCTCCTGCAACGGCATCGAGAACTATTCGCGCTATCTCACCGGCCGCAAGCCGGGCGAGCCGCCGCCGACCCTGTTCGAATACCTGCCCGACAACGCCCTCGTCTTCACCGACGAAAGCCATGTCACGGTCCCGCAGATCGGCGCGATGTACAAGGGCGACTTCCGCCGCAAGGCGACGCTGGCCGAATACGGCTTCCGCCTGCCCTCCTGCATGGACAACCGGCCGCTGCGCTTCGAGGAATGGGACGCGATGCGCCCCGCCTCGGTGCATGTCTCGGCGACGCCCGGCTCATGGGAGATGGAGCAGACCGGCGGCGTCTTCACCGAGCAGGTCATCCGCCCGACCGGGCTGATCGATCCGCCGGTCGAGATCAGGCCGGCCAAGCACCAGGTCGCCGACCTGCTCGACGAGGTCAAGGAAGTCACCGAGAAGGGCTACCGCACCCTCGTCACCGTGCTGACCAAGCGCATGGCCGAGGATTTGACCGAATACCTGCACGAGAACGGCGTGCGGGTGCGCTACATGCACTCCGACATCGACACGATCGAGCGCATCGAGATCCTGCGTGATCTGCGCCTCGGCACCTTCGACGTCCTCGTCGGCATCAACCTGCTGCGCGAGGGCCTCGACATTCCCGAATGCGGCTTCGTCGCCATTCTCGACGCCGACAAGGAAGGTTTCCTGCGCTCGGAGACCTCTCTGATCCAGACCATCGGCCGCGCCGCCCGCAATGTCGACGGCAAGGTCGTGCTCTATGCCGACCACATCACCGGCTCGATGGAGCGGGCGATGGCAGAGACCAATCGCCGCCGCGAGAAGCAGCTCGCCTATAATGAAGAGCACGGCATCACGCCGCAGACGGTGAAGAAGAACATCGGCGACATTCTCGGCTCGGTCTATGAGCGCGACCATGTCACCGTCGATCGCGGGCTGGTCGAGGCGCCGGTCGCCGGCCACAACCTGAAAGCCGCGATCGCCGATCTCGAAAAGCGCATGCGCGAGGCCGCCGCCGACCTCGAATTCGAGACCGCCGCGCGCCTGCGCGACGAGATCAAGCGCCTGCAGGCGACGGAGCTCGCCATCGCCGACGACCCGCTCGCCCGCCAGAGCGATGTCGAGGGCAGCGCCGGCAAATACCAGGGCGAACGGTCCTACGGCGCCAGCGCCAACCTGCCGACCCGCGCCCGCAAGCCGACCGACGCCGATATGGGCCCGCATAACTGGGGCGGGGGTGAAGGTCGCCCGAAGGCGAGCGTGGCGCGACCGCGCAAGCCCGGGCTCGACGAGATGGGCCCGGTGCCGGAGTCGCGGCCCAAGGGGGCGGGAGAGAGACGGGGGCGGAGGTGAGAGGGCTACCTACTCTCTTCAGATTGTGTATGGGCAGAGTAATTTTCTATTACGCCGCCTTATAGGTTTGTAGTACTACACGGTTCTCAAGTAGATCACCAAAATTGCGGATCAAAGATATCGTATCATCTACAATAGAATCAAGTTCATTAACTGACACGAGTGTGTCTTCACCATGCGCGATGGCATTCCTCCTTTTAAGGAGAATTATGTCGATGAACGCTGCCTTGCTACTAAAATAACTGCCATCTACTCCGCATATTAGGCATATTTCCAAAATAGTGTCCAAATTCAGGTTCGATTTAGTGTTTATGAGGTCATCGTTGGCTCGACTAAAGCGCCTATCGTTCGAGTTTAGAATTTCATCAATTAGGATGCAGCGGTCATGCACGCTGTATTTGCTGGATGAAAGTGCTCCGAGTCTCGGCAGAAAATAATTCTTCAGAAATTGGATAGAAAGATCTTTATACTGAAATTTTCTGAGCGCAATGTGCTCAAGATATTTCTTTGCGCTAAAGCGCGCGTAACCTTCCCAATGGGCATATGATACTGTTATCAAAGCTCGCAAAAGAACCTTTTGCAAGCCCGCGTCGCTTCGACGAATTGCGGCTTTGAGGTCAGATATTTCTCTAATACGCCAATTGCGATCCATGGTTATCTGTTCAGAAAATTCGGCTTCGGTGTATGGCTTGCTCATGGACGAAACCATTGTGCGCCGAACGGAACAGTGCGTTGGATTCTGATCGTGCCGCGCAACCCTGGTGATGTAAAATTCGCGGCAGCAGGTTGACTCCAAAATCCCTGAATTTTGCTCTCAACAAAAGCTTTCGCAGCATCGGTTCCGAGGGCAGAAATCGCCTCGATATTCTTTGCGATGCCTACAGCTATGCCTTCAAGGCCGACTAGGCCAACTTTTCCTAGGTGCCGTCCATTGTCAAAACGGCGAAGAGCGTCATCCCCGGCGACTGAATCCAAAAGGTCAAAAGTCTTCTTCAGCAGATTAACGGCTTTTTGTGAGTCTCCCGCGCGAGCAAGCGTAATAATTCCTTCGTCAATGTACTCCTCAACGTCCAATTTTCCATCATAATCGACCAAAGTGTGAACTAAAAAGCGTACAGCCATCTCAACATGGCGCTGACGCTCAATCTGATCGTCGCTCACAGATATAACTGACTTAAATTGATCTTCTTCCGCAACCGAACGGACAGCTCAAAAATATGTCGCATTGACCATGAGTATGATACAGTTTCTCAATTCCTGCGCGTTGGCTTGAGTTCCACTGGCATTTAATCTTTGAAAGAGGTCATATTTTGTTTGATCGTCACTTGGACGTTTAAGAATCTCAACGCCCAAGCGACTGCGCCGAATCGCAAGCTGCTGACTCTTTTCAAGTACATTTTGCTCCACTGCGCTGACATCAGGGATTTGGTCAGAGGTTTCCCAAACAGCGTTATGCAAAGAAGGCAGATATTTTGTTGCCTCAAGAATGGATGGCGGCCGAATTCCACCCTCTGAATTTCCAAGTTTACCCATAAATTCAAGTATTGTTGATATTCTTTGCAATCCGTCTATCAATTCCCATTTTCCATCTTCCTTCTCGAAAACAAATATTGAAGGAATTGGAATCCCTAATAGGATCGATTCAATAAGTCGAGATTTCTGAACTGGCTGCCATCTAAACAATCTCTGGAATTCAGGGTCGATAATTATCTCCGAATTCTCATACATGCTCACAATTTCGCCTATCGACATTTGATAAGCGTCGGTCCTGACCAGCCTCTGGGCAGATTCAATTTCTAATGCAAGCGTCATTGGCATTGTCCAAAGCGATTTTAATAGTTTGCAATTCTAGCGAGCATCTGACTGCTAGATCAATGCGGAGATGGGGTCGTTCCTCAACGCGCTGTCTTTCGCCGAGGCCTTCTGCTGCTAAGGCAGGATCTCATCGGATGCTCCGCGCCACCTTCTCCCATCCGGGAGAAGGCTGGGTCGAGGTTCCGGCGCCTCACTGCATTCGATGCCATTCGCACCGGACGAGCCATTCGGCGAAGCGCGCAGGGAACCCCTCTCCCGGCTGGGAGAGGGGCAGGGGTGAGGGACTGCCGCTGATCGTCAGGGTGCGATGGAGCCGTTGCGCCTTCTGCGGCAAGGGCAGGCCCTCATCCGGCGCTCCGCGCCACCTTCTCCCATCCGGGAGAAGGGAGGTTCGAGGTTCTGGCGCCTCCACCCCGTCATGGTCGCCCTTGTGGCGACCATCCACGTCTTGCGGCGCCGAGGACCGGCTCGTCGTTGTGGATACTGAGGCTGGTCGCCACCGCCCACAGGCGTGGATGGTCGGGACAAGCCCGACCATGACGGTGAGGGCGCGTAACCCTTCTCCCCTCGGGGGAGAAGGTGGCAGCGCGTAGCGCTGACGGATGAGGGAAGGATGGCTCGCCCGGTCGAGGCGCCCTCATCCCCTGCCGGACCTTCTCCCCCAAGGGGAGAAGGAAGCTGTTTATCCCCGCCCTCCCGACCTCCCGTATAATCCCCCGCATCCCATCCCCGAGGGGCAGCCGACCGGAGGCATGTCGTTTGGCGGGGTGGGTGCGGCGCCTGCGGCCGGGCTTGCAACCCGGTCCCGGGAGGCTTCGGGAACCGACCTGGGGGTACTACGGCCCCTGCGCGAGGAGCTCGCTAGCTGGACCTGCCGCCGATCCTAAGCCGTCCGAGCGCCGACGCGACGACCCGATGAGGGGAACTGGCGAAGGCAGCGGGCGGGATCGGGGCAAGGTCCGAATGAAGCGCGGCCCGGAGTTTTCAAATCGCCGCTGAGCGGAGCGCCACGGGGCGGGCGGGTGGTGGCTCAATCCATCCGCACCGCTTCCTGGCTCAATGGAAGCGGATACCAAACCGCGCCTCGCGGCGCTCCGCTGCCCCTCAGATGCGACAACGCCCGCAGGTGAGCCTGCGGGCGGGGAAAAGTGTGGGCGCGGGAGGTGCAACCCGCCCCCTCTCCCCTTGCGGGAGAGGGTCGGGGTGAGGGGTCGCGGGACCTTGAGA
The DNA here is from genome assembly GCF_058798075.1 of Allobosea sp. GW823-FHT01F03. Classification (NCBI taxonomy): domain Bacteria; kingdom Pseudomonadati; phylum Pseudomonadota; class Alphaproteobacteria; order Hyphomicrobiales; family Alloboseaceae; genus Allobosea; species Allobosea sp. GW823-FHT01F03. The sequence continues at coordinate 95,238 of NZ_CM179505.1, forward strand.
GATTAGCGCTTGCAGCGGCCGAAACCGGATAGCGCAGCGCGACCCCTCATCCGGCGCTCCGCGCCACCTTCTCCCGCAAGGGGAGAAGGCAGAGTGTCGAAATTCCCGCGCCCTTCGCTTGTGGGGAACAGGGGCACGAAGGGCGCGGGGCCGCCTTACCAGCGGTCGTAGGCGTCACGGTGGCGGCGGCCATGGGCCGGGGCCCAGGGCGGCGGGCCGCCATGGCGGCGGCCATAGCCATAGCCGTAGCCGTCGCGATAGCGATGGCGGCGCTCATAGCGGTGCTGGCGCTCCATGTTGCGCTGGATCTCCCACATCCGGTGCTCGCGGTTGTGGCGGACATAGGTCGCCTCGAGCTTGTCGAGGCCGGCCGCGCCGCCAAAGGCCTCGCCGGCAGCGGCCGGCGTGACGGCGGCGCCCAGTGCGATGGCCGCGGCGATGAGAATGTGACGCATGACTGGTCTCCTTCGTCTGCTGATGGGCATTTGACCAGCGGGCTGCGGAACTCCGCCTGAACGGCTCGGTCGGCTGCCGTTCATCTTGGAGCCGGCGCGTTTCCCGCCGGCTCGGGGTGAAAACGGGGAATCAGGCGTCGGGACCGCCCTCGATCTCGCTCGCCCAGGCGAGCGCCGCGTCGAAGGCGCCCGGCTTGAAGCTCCTGACCTCGACGAAGGGCACGAGCGGGCTCGCGATCGCGACCAGGGTCTCGATCCAGCCCTTGTCGGTGACGACAGCCTCACGCGGGAAACGGTGCCATTGCAGGATCTTGCCGAAGCCGTAGCGGGCATCCTTGAGGCCGGCGCGGAAGGTCATGTCCTCGAAGCCGGTGAGATCGGCGAGGATGCCGAGCTTCTCATGCCGTTCGAGCTTGGCCTCGATCTCGGCGATCAGCCGGTCGAAATCCGGCTCGGTCAGCGTGCCGCTGATGCGGAAGGCGGCGACATGGTCGGCTGCGGGGAGAATGTCGAGCATGGCCCTCTGTCCCTGGCTTGTCCCGAAGCAACGCCGGCAGGGCAGGAAGGTTCGGCGCTATTTCAGCGCAATGATCAACATCAGGAAGGCGAGCACGATCAGGACCTGCTTCAGGCTCCAATTGATCCGCCTGAGCTGCTCGGACACCGGATCCTCCGGCTCCTCCTCGGGATCGGCCTCGGCGGCCGCATCGGCTTGGGCCTGCTGGGCTGGGCTGGCGGTGGCGGCCCTGCCCCATTCGATCGACTCGACCCGGCCATGGCCGCTGGCGCTGCGGCCGCTGGCGGCCTCGAGCCCGAGATGGAAGGCGAGCGGGCGGCCGGGCAATGCCTCGGGCTCGGCCTCGCGCAGCCATAGATCGGTCGCGGCGCTGAGCGACAAATGCAGGGGCGCCTTCTCGGCGAGATCGCGGCCGAGCTCGGCGAAGAGCGGCTGCGGCAGGAAGAGGTCGGCGCGGTAGTTCTGGTCGAGCCCGGCCTCCTGCGCATCGCCGGCAAGGCCGAGGCGCAGCAATGGCGCCTGCGCGCCTTCGGTCGGGAAGGGCCGGATCGTCAGGGCGATGTCATGGGCCTCGCCAGGATGACCGGCCCGGTGCAGGCTCGCCTCGCGCGGCCGGGCCCGCCCCTCGATGCGGTCGGCCTCGTGCCGCACACCCTCGCGCCAGACATGGCCGCGCACCAGAGCGAGCCCGTCCGCCTCCAGAGCGAGCGGGCGGCCGACGGCCTGGATGAAGGCGCCGGCGACGCCGTCGATCGTCATCCGCCCGTCGGCGATGCTGACGCCGCGCACCGCCTGGTTCATGCGAGGTCCGAATCGCGAATAGCCATGGCGGGACGATAGCAGGTCGGAGCGGCGGCGCGCCAGAACAGGCGCTGCGATGCGCCATTCACGGCCCCGCACGCAGTTTCGACCGCCTCGACGCCCGGAGAAAATTCTTCTCCGAGAACATGTCTCTTTAAAAGAACGATTGGATTGACACGAAGAACGACACTGCCTAGATTGGGCCTGTCACCGGCTCAGCCCCGTGGCCGCGGAGATTTGAGCGAGCAGCTTGCGCCGCGTCACCAAACGCTAAAGCGGAGAGCAACATGACCGAGCATTTCCTTCCTCCGATCGAACCGACCCTTCGTTCGATGATGTTCTGTTGTCGGCGCTGAGCCAGCGCTGAGACCGCCCGTGCGGCGGATTTTCTTCCGAACAGATTCATCCTTCGAGACGCCGCATCGCGGCGGAGGTCACGTCATGTCGCAGTTCACTTCCCTTGCATCCGATCAGACCGTCGTCGCCCAGCCGACGCTCGCCCAGTCCACACTCGCCTATGTCATCGAGGTCGGCGAGACCCAGGCCGGGCTGGTGGCGCGCCGCGCCGGCGAGCGCTTCTTCACCTTCATCTCGGCGGCTTCGGCCTTCGACCGGCTCGAGGGCGAGCGCTTCGCGACGCCAGGCGCGGCCGAACGCGCCGCCCGTTTGCTCGTCGCGCCGCGCCGTCAGGGCCAGACGCGGCTGGCGGCCTGAGGCGAGTGATGTCCGGGCTCGAAACCCTGCGCCGGCGCCTCGCGCTCTGGCTCGGCGAGGCTCTGCCCGCCGCGCCACGCCGGCTCGACCAACCCTCCTTTTCGGTCGACGACGAGGCGCAGCGCCGATCGGTCCGGCAGGTGACGCTCGAGCAGATCAGCATCACCCACTGGTCCTGCCACACGCTATACTGAGGTCATGATGAACGCCCCCCTGAAACCCGACGCCTTCCGCGTCGCGGCCGAGATCGCGCCATTGGCCGAGCCGGTCATCCGCTTCGAGCGGGTCGGCAAGGTCTTCGCCGGCCGGCGCGGCCAGAAGCCGGTCACGGCGCTGGAAGGCATCGACCTCGATGTGCCGCGCGGCGCCATCGTCGGCGTGATCGGCCGCTCCGGCGCCGGCAAGTCGACTCTGATCCGCCTGGTCAACGGGCTGGAGCGCGCCAGCTCCGGCCGCATCCTGATCGAGGGCGACGATGTCACCGACCTGACCGAGGCCGGCTGGCGGACGCGCCGCCGCTCGACCGGCATGATCTTCCAGCATTTCAACCTGCTCTCCTCGCGCACGGTGTTCGACAATGTCGCGCTGCCGCTCGAGATCGACGGCACGCCGAAGAGCGAGATCGCTGCGCGGGTCGAGAAACTGCTCGACCTCGTCGGTCTCGCCGACAAGCGCGAGCGCTATCCGGCCGAGCTCTCGGGCGGGCAGAAGCAGCGTGTCGGTATCGCAAGGGCGCTGGCGACCGACCCGAAGGTGCTGCTCTGCGACGAGGCGACCTCGGCACTCGACCCCGAGACGACGCAGTCGATCCTGGCGCTGCTCAAGCAGGTCAACCGCGAGCTCGGCGTCACCATCCTTCTGATCACCCACGAGATCCCGGTGATCAAGGAGATCTGCGACCGCGTCGCGGTGATCGAGGGCGGGCGCATCGTCGAGGAAGGCGAGACCTTCGAGGTCTTCACCCGGCCGCAGCACCCGACGACGGCCCGCTTCGTCGAAACGGTGACCGGCGTCGAATTGCCGGCCCATCTTGCCGGGCGGCTGCGCGAGACGCCGCTGGCCGGCGGCAGCGCCGTGCTGCGCGTCACCTTCTCCGGCGCCAACGCCACCGCGCCGGTGATCAGCCGGCTCGGCTCCACGATCGGCATCGACGTCAACATCCTGGCGGGGCGAATCGACGCCATCGCCGGCAAACCCTTCGGCAGCCTGCTCGTCTCGGTTCCCTCCGAAGAACCCGGCCTCGGTGCCGTGCTCGGCGCGCTGAAGGGCCTCGAACTCAAGGCAGAGGTCATCGGTCATGTCGCCTGAACTCATCCGCCTGATCATCCAGGCCACCGGCGACACGCTGCTGATGGTCGCGATCGCTGCCGGGCTCGGCACCCTGCTCGGCCTGCCGCTCGGCGTCTTCCTGGCGACGAGCAAGCGCGGCGAGCTCTTTGCCGCCCCGGCCGTCAACGCGATCCTCGGCACGCTGGTCAACGCCACGCGTTCGACGCCCTTCATCATCCTGGTCGTCGCGATCATCCCGTTCACCCGGCTGATCGCCGGTACATCGATCGGCACCACGGCGGCGACCGTGCCGCTGACGGTGGCGGCGACGCCGTTCATCGCCCGCCTCATCGAGGGCGCGATCCGCGAGGTCGACCAGGGGCTGGTCGAGGCGGCGCGCTCGATGGGCGCGACGCCGGTGCAGATCGTGCGCAAGGTCCTCGTCCCCGAGGCCCTGCCGGCGATCACCCTCGGCCTGACGCTCGCTCTCGTCAGCCTGATCGGCTTCTCGGCCATGGTCGGTGCGGTCGGCGGTGGCGGCCTCGGCGATCTCGGCATCCGCTATGGCTATCAGCGCTTCATGCCCGAAGTGATGGCTGCGGTCGTCGCGGTGCTGATCGTCCTCGTCCAGGCCGTGCAGAGCCTCGGCGACCGCCTCGCCCGCCATCTCAACAAACGCCTGCGCCACGCCTGAGCGCCACGCGAACCTTCTTCTTCAGCCGGAGCCTACCATGTCGACCTTGCTTTCCCGGCGCAGCCTGCTGGCTGCCGCCGCCGCCCTCTCCTTGCCCGCTTCGGGCGCCCTCGCCCAGCAGAACCAGGTGATCCGCATCGGCGTCACCCCCGGCCCGCATGCCGAGATCGTCGAGCAGATCAAGCCGATCATCGCCAAGAAGGGCTATGAGCTCAAAATCTTCGAGTTCTCGGATTTCGTCATCCCGAACCAGGCGCTCGACACCGGCGACCTCGAAGCCAATGCCTTCCAGCACCAGCCCTATCTCGACAACCAGGTGAAGGATCGCGGCTTCAAGATCGCGAGCGTCGCGACCACCGTCAATTTCCCGATGGGAATCTACTCGGCGAAGTACAAGAGCTGGGCCGAGGTGCCGGACGGCGCCACCGTCTCGATCCAGAACGACCCGACCAATGGCGGCCGCGCCTTGCTGCTGCTGCAGGACAAGGGCGTGATCAAGCTGAAGGACGGCACCGGCTTCAAGCCGACCGTGCTCGACATCACCGAGAACCCGAAGAAGCTGAAGATCGTCGAAATCGAAGCCGGGCAGACGGTGCGCTCGCTCGCCGACGTCGCTGCCGCGGCGATCAATACGAGCTATGCTGTCGACGCCAAGCTCGACCCGAACTCGGCGATCCTGCGCGAGGCGCCCAAGGGCCCCTACACCAACCTGATCGCGGTGCGCAGCGTCGACAAGGACAAGCCCTGGGTGCAGGCGCTGGTCGACAGCTACCGCTCGCCCGAGATCAAGGCCTTCGTCGCCGAGCGCTTCAAGGGCTCGATCCTGCCAACCTGGTGAAGCCGTCGCCTCCCGCAATCTACAAGAACGGAGTCCGTTCCATGACCACCCGCAGGACCATTCTCGCCGCCGCTTTCGCAGTCGCCGTCGCCGGCCCGGCGCTCGCCCAGCAGAACCAGGTGCTCCGCATCGGCGTCTCGCCCGGCCCGCATGCCGAGATCCTCGAGAAGGTGAAGCCGCTCGCCGCCCAGAAGGGGCTCGACATCAAGATCATCGAGTTTTCCGACTATGTCGTGCCGAACCAGGCGCTCGACGCCGGCGAGCTCGAGGCCAACTCCTTCCAGCACCAGCCCTATCTCGACAACCAGGTGAAGGACCGGAATTTCAAGCTGACCAGCGTCGGCCTGACCGTGAACTTCCCGCTCGGCATCTACTCGTCGAAGTACAAGAGCTGGGCCGAAATTCCGGACGGGGCCACGGTCGCGATCCAGAACGACCCGACCAATGGCGGGCGCGCCCTGCTGCTGCTGCAGGACAAGGGCGTGATCAAGCTCAAGGACGGCACCGGCTTCAAGCCGACGGTCGCCGACATCACCTCGAACCCGAAGAAGCTGAAGATCATCGAGATCGAGGCCGCCCAGACGCCGCGCTCGCTGGCCGACGTCGCCGCCGCCGCGATCAACACCAACTATGCCGTCGACGCCAAGATCGATCCGACCTCCGCGATCCTGCGCGAGGACGCCAAGGGTCCCTATGTCAACGTCATCGCGGTGCGCACCGCCGACAAGGACAAGCCCTGGGTCAAGACGCTGCTTGAGACCTATCACACGCCCGAGGTGAAGGCCTTCGTCGCCGAGCGCTTCAAGGGCCAGGTCTTGGCCGGCTGGTAAGCTTCCTCCCACCTGGCATCGTCACTGCCGGGCACCTGCCCCGGAAGCGCAAGCTTCCGGGGTTTTTCGTTTGCGGGCCAGATCGGATGCAACGCTGCCATTTCGTCATGCTCGCCCTTGTGGCGAGCATCCACATCTTGAACTCAGGTCTCGACCAGCAAAGACGTGGATGGTCGGGTCAAGCCCGACCATGACGGGAAGCGTGGTGTGCATGTTTCCAAGGCGCTGCCGCTCAGCGCCTCGCAATGACGGGAAGCGTCTCACACCGAAAGATACTGCGAGCGCACGGCTTCGTTGGCCTTGAGCTCGGCCATGGTGCCGGTAAAGCGGATCAGGCCCTTCTCGATGATCGTGGCCCGGTCGGCGACCGAGCCGGCGAAATGCAGGTTCTGCTCGGAGATCAGCACCGAGAGCCCCTCGCTCTTCAGCGCCAGGATGGTCTTGGCCATCTCCTCGACGATGACCGGGGCGAGCCCTTCCGAGGGCTCGTCGAGCAGGACGAGGCTGGGATTGCCCATCAGGGTGCGGGCGATGGTCAGCATCTGCTGCTCGCCGCCCGACATCGCCCCGCCCGGCCGGTCACGCATGCGGCCGAGATTGGGGAAGAGCTCGAACAGGCGCTCCGGCGTCCAGTAGGGCACGTTATCGCGGCGCGGCCGGCGCCCGACGGCGAGGTTCTCCATGACGCTGAGCTCGGAGAAGACCCGCCGGTCCTCGGGGACATAGCCGAGGCCGAGCCTTGCGATCTCGAAGGGCTCGCGCCCGGCGATCGGCTGCCCGTCGAAGACGACGCGGCCCGATTGCGGCGCAACGAGCCCCATCACCGCCTTCATCGTCGTCGACTTGCCGGCGCCATTGCGGCCCATCAGCGCCAGTACCTCGCCCCGCTCCATCGAGAAGCCGACGCCCTGCAGGATATGGGCGCGGCCGTAATAGGCGTTCAGCCCTTCGATCTCGAGCATGGTGGCGCTCATCAATGGCCTCCCGAAGTCGCGCCGGAGCCGAGATAGACGGCGCGCACCGCCGGGTCGTTACGGACCTCCTCGGCCTTGCCCTGCGCGATCAGCCGGCCGCGGTCGAGCACCAGCACGGCATCGGAATGGGCGAAGACGACATCCATGTCGTGCTCGGTGAAGAGCACGGCGATGCCGCGCTGCCGGGCGATTTCGGCGGTCAGCGCCATCAGGGCGATGCGCTCGCGTGGCGCCATCCCGGCCGTCGGCTCGTCCATCAGGAGAAGTTTTGGCTGGTTGGCGATGGCGACGGCGAGCTCGACGCGCTTCAGATCGCCATAGGCGAGTACGCCGCAGGCGCGCTCGGCCTGATCGAGCATGCCGACTTGGCTGAGCAGCGCGTCGGCTTCGGTGACATGGCGATCCTTGGCCCGGCCGAACAGTTTCCAGATCTCGCCGGCATGCGAGATCAGCGCCATCTGGACGTTCTCGCGCACGCTCATCGAAGCGAAGGTGGCGGTGATCTGGAAGGTGCGGCCGACGCCGAGCCGCCAGACCTCGCGCGGCTTCAGCCCGCTGATGCGGCGGCCGGCGAGGATGACCTCGCCGCGGTCGGAAGGCAGCTGGCCGTTCAGCATGTTGAAGCAGGTGGTCTTGCCGGCGCCGTTCGGGCCGATCAGAGCGAGCAGCTTGCCGGCCTCGACCTCAAAGCTGACATCGTCGACGGCGCGGACGCCGCCGAAGGACTTGCCGAGATTGCGGACTTCGAGGACCGGGGTCATCGGGCTGGCTCCGGCGTGGCGGCAGGCGCGGCGCCGCCATCCTCGCGGCGGCGCTCGGCGAGGGCGAGCGTGGTGCCGACCAGCCCGCGCGGGAACAGGATGACGAGCAGCACGATCGAGGCGCCGAGCACGAAGCGCCAGTACATCGTCGCCTTGGCGAGCTGCTCCTGCAGGCCCATGAAGGCGAAGGCGCCGACGATCGGGCCCGAAACCGTCTGGACACCGCCGAGCAGCACCATCAAGAGCGCATCGACCGAGCGCGGGATCGCCATATAGGTCGGGAAGACCGACCCCTTGAAGAAGGCGAAGAGCGAGCCGGCGATGCCCGCCGCGAAGGCGGCGATGATGAAGGCGAGCCACTGGATGCGCATCACCGGCAGGCCGATCGCCTCGGCCCTGAGCGGGCTGTCGCGCCCGGCCCGCAGAGCATAGCCGAAGGGCGCGAAGACGAAGACCCGCAGCAGCAGCACGAAGGCGACGCAGATCACCAGCGTGAGATAATAGAAGACCAGCTTCGAGCTCGCCCAGGCAGCCGGCCAGACGCCGAGGATGCCGTTGTCGCCGCCGGTGAGATCGACCCATTGGAAGGCGGTCGCCCAGGCGATCTGGGCGAAGGCGAGCGTCAGCATGGCCAGATAGACGCCCGAGAGCCGCACGCAGAACCAGCCGAAGACGAAGCCGGCGATGCCCGCGAGGAAGGGCGCGAAGGCGAGCGCCGGCAGCATCGGCAGAGCGAGCCATTTCACGGCGAGCGCCGCACCATAGGCGCCGAGGCCGAAATAGGCGGCGTGGCCGAAGGAGGCCATGCCGCCGGGGCCCATCATCAGATGCAGCGAGGCGGCGAAGAGCGCGAAGATCGAGAGTTCGGTCAGGGTCAGCAGCCAGTGATCGGCGACGATGAAGGGCGCGACCATGAGGAGCGCCAGCGCCAGCAGGCCGAGGCCCTTGGCAGCGGAGCTCGCCGGCAGCAGCAAGGGCTCGACCGGGCCATGGGCATGGGCGCTGCCGACCGGCCGCCTGCCCATCAGCCCATAGGGCTTGACCATCAGCACCACCGCCATGACCAGGAAGACCAGAACGAGCGTGATCTTCGGGAAGATCAGGATGCCGAAGGCGTGGATCACGCCGATCAGCACGGCTGCGAGATAGGCACCGGTGACGCTGCCGAGCCCGCCGACGACGACCACGACGAAGGCCTCGGCGATCATCGACAGGTCCATGTGCAGGTTGACCGCCTCGCGCGGCAGCTGAAGCGCTCCCCCGAGACCTGCCAGCCCCGCGCCGAAGGCGAAGACCGAGGTGAAGAGCAGGCGCTGGTTGACGCCGAGCGCGCCGACCATCTCGCGATCCTGCGTCGCGGCGCGCACCAAAGTGCCCCAGCGCGTCTTCTGGAACAGGAACCAGAGCAGGGCGAGCATGATCGGCCCGACCACGATCAGGAAGAGCTCATAGGTCGGGAAGCGGCTGCCCATCAGCACGACGAAGCTCTTGAAGCCCGGCGCGCGCGGGCCGAGCTTGTCCTCCGCTCCCCAGATCGCGAGTGCGATGTCCTGCACCATCAGCACCAGGCCGAAGGTGGCGAGCAGCTGGAAGAGTTCCGGCGCCTGATAGATCCGGCGCAATACGGTGATCTCGACCAGGGCACCGATCGCCGCAACGATCAACGCGGCGAGCACGACCCCGCCCCAGAAGCCGAGCGCTTCGGAGCCGCCGAAATAGGAGACCAGCGTGAAGGCGAGATAGGCGCCCAGCATGTAGAAGGAGCCATGCGCGAAGTTCACGATCCGCGTCACGCCGAAGATGATCGAGAGCCCGCAGGCGACGAGGAACAGCGACGAGGCCGAGGCCAGACCGTTCAGCGTCTGTGCGAAAATCAGGTCGATCATACCGACATCCATCGAACCGGGCGAAAAGGGCGCACTCTTCCAGCGGCCGCAACGCAATGTCGCGGCCGGGATCTAGTCAATATCAGATTGAAGCGGTTTTCAGCCCGCCGGGCGCAGCGCCTTCACCTCGGCATCCGAGGGCAGGTATTTGGCACCGTCGGCATAGCGCCAGTCGACCATCACGCCCTTGCCGTTCTTGACCGCGGTCTTGCCGACATAGGCGCCGAGCGTCGCCTGATGGTCGGAAGCGCGGAACTCGACCGGGCCGAAGGCCGAGGTGAACTTCAGCCCCTTCAGCGCGTCGACGAGCTTCTCATTGTCGGTCGTACCCGCCTTGGCGAGGCCGGCGGCGATGGCGTTCATCGTGTCGTAGCCGACGACCGAGCCGAGCCGCGGATAGTCGTTGTACTTGGCGCGATAGGCTTCGCGGAACTTGACGTGGTCCGGCGTCTGGATGTCGGCCTGGGGATAGCCGGTGACGATCCAGCCGACCGGGGCCTCGGCGCCGAGCGGGTCGAGATATTCCGGCTCGCCGGTCAGCATCGAGGCGACGGCGCGGCCCTCGAACAGCCCGCGCGTATTGCCCTGGCGGACGAAATTGGCGAGATCGGCGGCGAAGGTGACGTTGAAGATCGCGTCGGGCTTGGCCGCCTCGAGCGCCTGCACGGTGGCGCCCGCATCGATGCGGCCGAGCGCCGGGAACTGCTCGGCGACGAACTCGACATCGGGCCGCGCCTTCTTGAGCAGCTCCTTGAACCACTTCACCGCCGACTGGCCGTACTCATAGTTCGGCGCGACGGTCGCCCATTTCTTGGCCGGAAGCTTGGCGGCCTCTTCGACCAGCATCGCCGCCTGCATGTAGGTCGAGGGGCGCAGGCGGAAGGTGTAGCGGTTGCCCTTGGCCCAGACGATCGCGTCGGAAAGCGGCTCGGAGGCGACGTAGAGCCGCTTGTTCTGGAGGGCGTAATCGGCGATGGCGAGGCCGACATTGGAGAGGAAGCCGCCGGAGAGCAGATCGACCTTCTCGGCATTGATCAGCTCGCCAGCGAGGCGCACCGAATCCTCGGGCTTGCCGGCATCGTCGCGGAACAGCGTCTCGATCTTGCGGCCGAGCACGCCGCCGGCGGCGTTGACCTGCTCCTGCGCGAGTTCCCAGCCCTGGCGATAGGGCTTCAGGAAGGCCGGCTGGGAGGTGTAGCTGTTGATCTCGCCGATCCTGATCGGCGCGCCCTGAGCGCGCAGCAGCGAGGGCGTTGCCAGCGTGGCCGCTCCGATCACGGCTCCGCTGACGAATTGGCGACGGTCAATCTTCATGGCTGTCCCCCACTGGCTGATCGATCTTCTTGCTTGCGGCCCCTCGCCGCGGCTCCCCACCCTAAGCCGGGCGCATCAATGGCGCCAAGCCGGCAAGGAAATTCGTTTGTATACCTACGAACTCTCAGCGCTGCCGTTTTGTTTGTCAATCGTTCTAAATTGGGCATGCATGCCGCATTCGCGGGCAAAGCAGGGCGAGCACCGGCGAGGGGCGGTCGCCGGTCCGTTCGTACTCCTGTTTTCGCTGTTCCGGGCTCAGGCCGGCTGTTTCGCCGCGGCGCGCGCCAGCAGGGTCGAATCAATCGCCTCAACCACGCCGACGAGCTCGGCGATGCTGTCGACCACATAGTCGGCGCCGGCGGCCCGCAGCCGCGCCGCCGCCTTGCCGCGCAGGACCTGCTGCTCGAGCAGGGGCAACTCGTTCCACTCCGCCAGCGAGAGGCCGACGCAATTGCCGGAGACGGCGAGGCCGACCGTCCAGCAGCCGGCGGCCGCACCTTCGGCGATGCCCGGCTCGGTGTCGTCGACCTTGACGACGCTGGAGGGCGGATAGACGCCGAGATCGGCGAAGCAGCGATACATCATCAACGGACTCGGCCGCCCTTCCGCGAGATCGCCGGCGCAGACGAGATTGTCGGGACGATAGCCCTGCGCCGCCGCCGCCGGCAGCAGGCGTTCCATGATCTCGCGGGTATAGCCCGTGGTCGAGCCGATCCTGAGCCCACGCCGGCGCAGATTGGCGACCGTCTCGGCGGCGCCGGGGATCAGCTCGGCATAGTCGGTGACGACAGCGGCATTCAGCGGCACGAACTCGGCATAGACGGCGTCGATCGCCTGCTCGTCCGGCAGCGCGCCATGAGCGGCGCGCCAGGCCTCGGCGATCGCCGGCTCGGCCAGCAGCGCGGCGATATGGGCGCGCTTCGGCAGCCCCATCGGGCCGCGAGCCTGGGCGATGCTGATGGCGACGCCGAAACGGGCGAAAACCTCGACGAAGGCGCCCATCGGCGCACGCGAGCCGAAATCGACGACCGTTCCGGCCCAGTCCAGCACCACCGCCTTGACGGCCTTGAACGAAAGCATGGCGACGGCGCTCATCCGAACATCTCCGCAATGGTCTCTTCGCCGATCGCGAAGGAGGTGGAAGCCCCGGTTCCCGAGGTGACGATCACCAGCCGGACGCGCTCGGCGATCGTCTCGCGCAGCATCGGCCGGTCGGGCAGGCTGGCATAGGTGCCGAGCCAGCGCGTCTCGACAGGTGGGCGCACGCCGAAGACCGCCTCGTATTCGTCGAGGATCAGCGCGTCGACGCCATGCTGCGCGAACGGATCGGGCGTTGCCGCATAATGGTGGGAATCGCCGACGATGCGGCTGCCATCGGCCGAGGCGACGGTGATCAGATGGATGCCGTTGGCGAGATGTTCCGGCTGCTCGCGCTCCAGCCGGGCACGCAGGGCGGCGGCCTCAGGCAGCTCGGCATAGCCGAGATAGCGCACCAGCGAGAGATCCGACATGACCGCGCAGGGCAGGTCGGGCCCGGAGGTGGCGGTGCGGACCCGCAGCATCTGCAGCTTGCAGCGGGTCAGCGCGGGATAGGCGCGCCTGAGCTCGTCGGCATAGAGGCCGGTGAAATCGTCGCCGGGGCAGATGATGGCGGCATCGGCACGCAGGGCGCCTTCCGAGGTCTCGATCACCGGCAGGGCGACGCCGCGCACCGTCGCCTGGCGCAGAAAGGAGACGCCCCAGTCGCGCGCGAGATGAGCGGCGAGCAGCGGGATCGCCTCGCGCGATTCGACACGCAGATCATGCGGGCTCCAGAGCGCCGCCTCCTGGCCCGGCGCGAGGAAGGGGAAGCGCTGCGCCAGGGCCTCGCCGCGCAGCACCGCGCAGCCCTCGCCCATTTCGGTGGCGAGGAAGGCCTCGAGCACAGCGGTCGCCTCCGGCCGGCGCGAGGCGAGGCAGAGCCCGGCATGGACCAGCGAAATCCCCGCCTTTGGGGCGATTTCGGCCCAGACATCGCGCGAGCGCCGCGCCCGCTGCCAGGTTTCGCCCGCCTGCTGGCCGGTGACGGTGACGAAGCCGAAATTGCGGACGGACGCGCCATTGGCCTGCGCATCGCGGTCGATCACGACGACCTTCAGCCCGCGCCGTGCGGCGGCCAAAGCATGTGCGAGGCCGACGATACCGGCGCCAACGATGGCGAGGTCGAAACTGCGATCCACTGGGCTCTCCCTCCCCGGCGCTCTGGCGCGCCATGGCAAGCCCTCCCGCTTAGAGCAGGCGTAATGCAGATCGATGACAGCGATGCGATTGCAAGCGACCGGCGCCGCGGAGGAGCCTGACCTGGCCTTGCGCTCCTGGCCGTCGCCGATCGGCGACGGAAATGCCTGGAATCATCAGTTCTTGACGAGTTCTATATGGCGGGGAAGCAGACGCCGCTTGTCCGCGACCCTCGATAGGCCGGTGTCTTCAGGCAGTCTTGAGGTTGACGGCCGCCGACTTGCCGGTCTTGCGGTCTGCTTCCAGATCGTAGCTGATCTTCTGGCCTTCGTTCAGGCCGCGCAGGCCAGAGCGCTCGACTGCGCTGATATGCACGAAGACATCGCTGCCGCCGGCATCCGGCGTGATGAATCCGTACCCTTTGGTCTCGTTGAACCACTTCACGGTGCCCGTTGCCACGTGCTCTCCCTTCACTTTCGGCAGGCGGCGAGTGCCGCCCGGCGCGCACTCTAGGGCGATCCTTGCGCATGTGGCAATCCGGCTCAGCAATGAGCCGGATCATCCCTTTCGGGGAGAAACTCAGGAACGTCCGCCATCGACCGACAGAATCTGGCCGGTTGTCCAGCCCGCCTGCTCCGAGAGAAAGAACAGGCTGGCATGGGCGATGTCGGCCGGCGTGCCGAGCCGGCGGGTATGGATGCCCTCGACCAGCCGCTTCTGGCCTTCCGCGCCATAGGACTGCCATTGCCGCTCGGTCGCCGGGTTGGAGCGGACGAAGCCGGGCGCCACCGAATTGACGGTGATGCCATGCGGGCCGAGTTCCCAGGCGAGCTGCCGGGTCAGCCCGACCAGAGCGTGCTTGGCGCTGGCATAGGCCTGGATGCCGGTCAGGCTCGGCCGCAGGCCGGCGCCGGAGGAGATGTTGACGATGCGGCCGTAAGCAGCCTGCTTCATCGGGGCCGCGGCGGCCTGCGACAGGAAGAAGGCGGCGTCGACATTGGCGGCGAAGATGGCGCGCCAGTCGGACTCGGAGATCTCCTCGATCGGCCGTCCGACCTGGCCGCGCACGCCGCCGGCGGCGTTGACCAGAAGGTCGAGCCGGCCCTCGGCCGCAAGCACGGCGGCGACCGTCTCCTGCGCCGCTGCGGGCCCGCCGAGATCGGCGACATGAGCGGCCGCGCCCAGTTCCCTGGCCACGCCAGCGATGCCCTCGCCATCAAGATCGACGAGATGGATACGGGCGCCGGCCTGGGCCAGCGCCTCGGCGATGGCGCGGCCGATGCCCTGCGCGGCGCCGGTGACGAGGGCTACACGGTCATCGAAACGGATCTGCATTGCTCGATCAGCACCTTCAGGGTTTCGAACGCCATCGGCCGGCGGCCTTCCTCGATGTCTTCGATGAGCGTGACCAGCGTCGTGAGCGCTGGCGTCGCGACGCCGACCTCGCGGCCGAGCGCCGAGATGATGCCGATCTGCGGCCGGGCTTCGGTCCTGCGCTTGCGAACGGCAAGGTCGCGCCAGATGCCGGAATGGGTCTTGGCCGTCTTCGCGGTATAGTCGGCGAGCCAGGCAATGGTCTTTACCTGGGGGCCCTCGGGCGCGCCGGGCGCGAAGGCCCTGGGGTCGAAACCGCCGAAGCCGAGCGATGTCACACCGCGCGCCGCCGCGACCGCGCCGACCTCGCGCCCGAGCGCCAGCCAGACCGGCAGGCGGGCGGGATCGGCGAAGTTCGCCGACATCGAATCGTTGGTGAGGGCGGTGCCGAACAGCATCGCGCCATAGGCGAGCTTGCCCCAGAGATAGCCGTAGATGTTGTCGGTCAGGACCGCATCCGGCTCGAACAACCTGAGCAAACGGTGCATCTCGCGGGCCCGGTCGGTCATCGCCCCATCGAGCTCGCCGACGACGACGGCGCCGCGATTGCCGTAGAGGATCTCGCCGGGACCATGCCAGTCGGCCCCGAAATTGACGAAGCAGCCCATGGTGCGCGCCTCGCCGACCGCCCTTGCGATGGTGATCTCGTTGAGCCCGTTCTGGGCCGAGAGCACGAAGCCGTCTTCCGCGAGATGCGGCGTCAGTGCCGCGAGCGCGGCCTCCGTCGCCCCGGCCTTCACCGCCAGCACGATGCGGGAATAGGTTCCGGTCAGCTCCTGCGGCGTCGCTGCCGGCACCACCTGCCGAAATTCCTCGACCGGGCCGGTTATCGATAGGCCCGATGTCCGGCAGGCCTCGACATGCTCGGGCACGATGTCGACCAGCAGCACGGGCACGCCGGCCCGCGCCCAATAGGCGCCGAGCGTGCCGCCAATCGCGCCTGCGCCCCAGATCAGGATCGGTTCGGTCGTCATGAGCCCGCCTTCTCCCACCCGAAGCCTTCATCCTGAGGAGCGATCGCAGATCGCGTCTCGAAGGATGCTCCAGAAGACTCCCTGACCAGCTGGAGCATCCCTCGAGACGGCCGCTTACGCGGCCTCCTCAGGATGAGGGCTGAGAGGAGATAATCGCCGCTCACGCCTGCCCCATCACTTCGACATCGGCATGGGTCGCGACATGGACGAGGCCGTCAGGCGTGACCCAGCCGCGATACATGCCGCCGGTGTTATAGGGCGCGACGATCTCGCCCTCGGCGCCGATGGCGACGAGGCCTGCCCCGATCTTGTGCGCCGTCAGCTCGGCCATGGCGCGCTCGGCTGCTTCCTGCAGCGAGAGCCCGGCATAGCCGATCAGCGACGCGATTTCGTGGCCGACGCAATAGCGGATGAAATACTCGCCCTTGCCGGTCCCGGAGACGGCGCAGCGCCCGTCGCGCGCATAGGTTCCGGCGCCGATGATCGGGGAATCGCCGACACGGCCCGGCGGCTTGTTGGTATAGCCGCCGGTCGAAGTCGCGGCGGCGAGATGACCGGCCTGGTCGCGCGCGACGGCGCCGACCGTACCGTGCTTCTCGGCCTCGCTCGCTCCGGCCATGGTGCCGACGAGCTCGCGGATCTTCATCGAGGCGAGGTTCTTGCGCCGGCGCTCGGTCGAGAAATGCTCATTGGCGACGATGTCGAGCCCCTCGGCCTGGGCGAAGGCGTCGCCGGCCGGGCCGGTCAGCAGCAGCGGGTCGCCGCGGCGCATCAGCGCCTTGGCGGCGGTGACGGGATTGCGGATGCGCTTGACGGCGCAGAGCGCCCCGGCCGCCAAGGTCGCGCCGTCCATGATCGAGGCGTCGAGCTCATGCTCGCCATCGGCGTTGAGGGCGGCGCCATGGCCGGCATTGAAATGAGCGGAATCCTCCATCACCACGACCGCCGCTTCGACCGCGTCGACGGCACTGCCGCCCTTGGCCAGGATCGCCCAGCCGGCACGCAGCGACTTGGCGAGATGGGCCTTGGCCTCGGCCCATTCGGCGTCGGTCATTTCGGATTTGGGCAAGGTGCCGCAGCCGCCATGGATGGCGAGAGCGATGGTCATTTTTGCTTATCCTGACTTCAGTCACATCGTGGTGAGGGTGCGCCGCGACGTCATGGTCGGGCTTGTCCCGACCATCCATGTCTTTATCTGCGCAGTCCGATGTTCAAGACATGGATGCTCGCCACAAGGGCGAGCATGACGGTCCTGGTTCCCCTTACTTCGCCGGCTTGATGTCCATGGCCAGCGTGTCCTCGTCGACGCGCGGGCGGATGGTCACCTTGGCCTTCTGCATCGCCCAGGCCGAGCCGACGGCGACGATCGGCAGCCGCGGCCGGTCCTTGGCGACGATGGCGTTGGCCTGCGCCAGGAGGTCGTTACGCTTGGCCTCGTCCATCTCGATCGCGGCATCCTCGATCAGCTTGTCGAGCTCCGCGTTCTTGTAGCCGAGCACATTGAAGGCGCCGAGCTTCTTGGCGGGGTCGTTGGAGTGCACCACCGAGGAGAGCGTGTAGTTCGCCTCGCCGGTCAGCGTGCCCCAGCCGGACATGGAGAGCGAGAACTCGCCGCGCAGCCGGGCCGGGAAGAAGACGGCGCCGGGCTGAGCGTTGGCGTTCACCTCGATCCCGATCCGCGCCAGCATCTGGGCGATGGAGGTGCCGACCTGCCGGTCGCCGGGCAGGCGATCGCTGGTGAAGGAGAAGCCGACCTTGAAGCCGTTCGGGTAGCCGGCCTCCTCCATCAGCTTCTTGGCCTTGGCGAGATCGGGCTTCAGCGGCGGCAGGCTCTTATTGTAGCCGGCGATATCCGGCGTCACCAGCTGGTTGACCGGTGCGCCCAGCCCTTCCATCGCGATCTCGGCGAGGGCCGGCCGGTCGATGGTGAGGTCGATGGCCTCGCGGACCCTGGCGTCCTGAAGCGGGTTCTTCGGCAGCGGCGAGCCGTCCTTGGCGCTGACCTGCGGGGACTTGTCCCGCATGTCGAGCTCCATGTTGAAGACATAGACGGTGTCGATGGTCGCTACCGAAAGCTTGGCATCGCGCTTCAGCGTCGGCACGTCGGAGGCCGGCGCGCGCACGATGATGTCGACCTGGCCGGCCTTGAGCTGGGCGACGCGGGCGGCGTCGTTCGGCAGTTCCTTGCGCAGCACCCGGGCCCAAGGCTGCTTCTCGCCCCAATAACCGTCGAAACGGTCGAGCACGAGCTGGTCCTTCGGCGTCCAGGAGACGAATTTATAGGGACCGGTGCCAATCGCCGCCTTGCCGCCGTTGAAGGCTTCGTTGGCATTGTCCTTGGTCAGGCCGGCGGCCGCCTTGTGCGAGACGATGAAGAGTCGGATGAAATCGTTCGGCAGATTCGGCGCCGGTCCGTCGGTGACGATGTGGACGGTGAGCGGGTCGACGATCTTCACTTCCTTGACACGGCGGACATAGATCGTCGTCGGGTTCGGTCCGGCCACGACCGGGATGCGCTCGATCGAGAACTTGACGTCCTCGGCGGTGAAGTCGGACCCATCATGGAACTTCACGCCGGGGCGGAGCTTGAACTCCCAGACGGCGGGCTCGATCGCCTTCCAGCTCGTCGCCAGCCTCGGCTCGATCTGCAGCTTGTCGCCTGACCACGTCAGCGTGTCGAAGACATGCTTCAGCGCCTCGGCATGGGTACCGGTCGCGGTGAAATGCGGGTCGATCGATTCCGGGCCCGCGCGCACGCCGATGGTCAGGTTCTGGGCGAGAGCGGGGCCGGCGAGCCCGATGCCGCACAGGGCAGCGAAGGTGGCCCGCCGCCAGAGCGGGAAGATGCGCAAGGTCTCGGTCATGACGGGTTACCTTCGGGTTCGAGGTCGACAGGCCAGGTCGGAGAGGCGATCACCATCTTGTCCAGGAGCTCGCAGAGCTGCTTCTGCTCGGCCTCGCTCAACGCGCCCAGCATCGCAGCCTGCTGCTGCACCATCCGCGGCATGGTCTCGTCGAAGATCGCCCTGCCGGCAGGGGTGAGGGCCAGCACATAGCTGCGCAGGTCGTCGGGATCGCTCTCGCGCTTGAGCAGACGGCGCTCGAGCAGCTTCTGGATGGCGCGCGACAGCGTGTTCTTCGGCAGGCCGGCAGAGGCGACGATGTTCTTGGCGGCGACGCCGCCCTTCAGGCCGACCGCGTAGAGCGCGACGAATTCCGGCCGGACCAGCCCGTAGCGCGTCTCGATCCAGCGATAGACCGGATCATTGAAGCGGAAGGCGATGAAATTCAGCCGGAAGGAGAGCCAGCAGGGATTGCCCCAGAGCTTGGTGACGATCAACGGGTCGAGATTACGCAGAGCGGCCTCGCGCTCGCTGTCCAGCTTCGACAAGGCGGTCGGCGCGAGGCGCATTGCGACACTCCCTGACTTGGTTCCATATGGAACTTGACGACCCCGGATGCGGCTGTCAAGGATGACGTGCTTTCGTCGAAACGCAAGGATCGGTCATGCTGGTTTCCCGGATGAACTGGATGCAGATCGAGGAACAGGCGAAGCGCGACGACCGTTGCGTGCTGCCGCTCGGCTGCGTCGAGCAGCATGCCTATTTGAGCCTCGCCACCGATGCGATCCTCGCCGAGCGCGTCGCGAACGAGGCCGCCGAACCACTCGGGATTCCGGTCTTTCCGGTGCTGGCCTACGGCATGACGCCGGGCTTCACCGCCTATCCCGGCACGGTCTCGCTGCGGATGAGCACCTATCTCGCTGTGATCGAGGACCTGCTCGAAGGCGTCTACCGCTCCGGCTTCCGCCGTATCGTGCTGGTCAACGGCCATGGCGGCAATTCGCCGGCGATGACGCTCGCCACGGAATGGATGGGCAGACGCCCCGACGCCAGCGTCAAGATGCACAATTGGTGGGCCGGCCCGCTGTTCCAGGCCGCCGTCCGGCAGATCGACCCGGCCGCGTCGCATGCCTCCTGGATGGAGAATTTTCCCTGGACCCGCCTCGAGGGCGTGGCCATGCCGGACATCGTCAAGCCGCCGTTCGATGCCGCCCTCTACCAGGCAGCCAATCCCCAGCGAAAGCGCGAGATCCTCGGCGACGGCAATTTCCACGGCCGCTACCAGCGCCCCGACGCGGAGATGCTCAGGGTCTGGACGGTCGGAGTCGAGGAGACGCGGGCGGCGATGGCGGAGAGCTGGCCGTGACGAGCGGTCCCTCCTCGGACCTTATCCTGAGGAGCGATCGCAGATCGCGTCTCGAAGGATGCTCCGGTGCACCCTGGACCATCCTTCGGGACGCCGCTTTGCGGCTCCGCAGGACAAGGTCCGAGGGCATTTTCCGAAGAACGCCGCGCCGATGCTGACGCACGTCCTCGAGCGGATCCTGCAGGCGCTCGCCGTCATGCTCGTCATGTCGGCGCTGGTCTTCATCGGCGTCTATGCGATCGGCAATCCGATCGACGTGCTGATCGGCCCCGATGTCAGCCAGGATATCCGCCTCGAGACGATCGCCCGCTACGGGCTCGATAAGCCGCTCTGGGAACAGTATTTCACCTTTCTCGGCCGCGTGCTGCACGGCGATTTCGGCCGCTCCTTCGTCTTCGGCATGCCGGTGCTGGAGCTGATCCTGTCGCGCCTGCCGGCGACGCTGGAGCTGACGGTCGCCGCCGTGGTCGGCGCGGCACTGATCGGCGTCCCGGCCGGCATCTATGCCGGCTACCGGCCGGACAGCGCGCTCGCCAAGACGATCATGGCGATCTCGATCCTCGGCTTCTCGGTGCCGACCTTCTGGATCGGCCTCGTGCTGATCATGACCTTCGCCGTCGAATTGCAGATCCTTCCGGCCGGCGGGCGCGGCAACACCGCCGCGCTGTTCGGTGTCGAGTGGAGCTTTCTGACCGCCAACGGGCTCAGCCACATGCTGCTGCCGGCCGCCAATCTCGCCTTCTTCAAGCTCGCCCTGATGACGCGCCTCGCGCGCGCCGGAACCCGCGAGGTCATGCTGAGCGACACGGTGAAGTTCGCCCGCGCCGCCGGCCTGTCGGAATGGACCGTGCTGCGCCGGCATGTGCTGCGGCTGATCTCGATCCCGCTCGTCACGGTGTTCGGGCTCGAATTCGCCTCGACGCTCGCCTTCGCCGTGGTCACCGAGACGATCTTCTCCTGGCCGGGCATCGGCAAGCTGATCATCGACTCCATCCAGTCGCTCGACCGGCCGGTGATGGTCGCCTATCTGATGCTGGTCGCCTTCGTCTTCATCATGATCAACTTCCTGGTCGACCTGACCTATTTCGCGCTCGATCCGCGGCTGCGGAAGGGGCGCGGCTGATGCGCAAGGATTCGCCCGCCAGACGCTTCTGGGCCGAATTCCGCGAGAGCAGGATCGCGGTCGCGGCGCTCGCCCTCGTCGTGGCGCTGGTCGGCGTCGCCCTGCTCGCCCCGCTGATCGCGCCGCAGGACCCTTACGACCTCGCCAAGCTCTCGCTGATGGATGCCCGCCGGCCGCCCGGCTTTGTCGGCTCCGGCGGCTACACGCACTGGCTCGGCACCGATGCACAGGGGCGCGACCTGTTCTCCGCCATCCTCTACGGCCTGCGCATCTCGCTGCAGATGGGCCTGGTCGCCGGCGCCATCGCCTTCGTCGTCGGCGTCGGGCTCGGCATCAGCGCAGCCTATCTCGGGGGACGGCGCGAAGCCTTCATCATGCGGGTGATCGACCTGCAGCTCGCCTTCCCGGCGATCCTGCTCGCGCTGGTGATCTCGGCCCTGCTCGGCCAGGGCAAGGCGCAATTGATCGCCGCGCTCGCCGCCGCACAATACGCCTATTTCGCCCGCACCGCCCATGGCGCGGCCTCGGCCGAGCGCGGCAAGGACTATGTCGAGGCAGCGCTCTCGACGCCGTTGCCGGCGCGGCAGGTGGTCTGGCGCCACATCCTGCCGAACTGCCTGCCGCCGCTGATCGTGGTCGCGACCGTGCAGGTCGCCAACGCGATCGCGCTCGAGGCGACCCTGTCCTTCCTCGGCGTCGGCCTGCCGGTGACCGAGCCCTCACTCGGCGCGCTGATCGCCAATGGCTTCCAGTACATGCTGTCGGGCCGCTACTGGATCTCGATCTATCCCGGCCTTGCCCTGATCCTGCTGATCGTCGCGATCAATCTCGTCGGCGACCAGGTCCGCGACCAGGTCAATCCGAGGCTGAAGCGATGAGGGTGCTCTCGCCGGGACTGGCCGCCACCGTGCCCCCTCTCCCCTTGCGGGAGAGGGCTGGGGTGAGGGGTCGCGCGACGCCGGCAGGTTGGCGCCAAGAGCGAAGGACGACATTCAGCAATGTCGCGCGACCCCTCATCCGCCTGCCGGCACCTTCTCCCGCAGGGGGAGAAGGGAGCAAACCATGACCGACGCAGCTCTCCTCGAGGTCCGCGACCTCAGCACGCATTTCTTCACCCGCGCCGGGGTGGTGAAGGCGGTCGATGGCGTCTCCTTCTCGCTGCGGCGTGGCGAGGTGACGGGGCTCGTCGGTGAATCCGGCTCGGGCAAGAGCGTCACCGGCTTCTCGATCATCGGCCTGATCGACCCGCCCGGCCGCGTCGCCGGCGGCTCGGTGAAGCTCGAAGGGCGCGAGCTCACCGGCCTGCCGCAGGACGAGCTCCGGGCGCTGCGCGGCAAGACCGTCTCGATGGTCTTCCAGGACCCGCTGATGACGCTGAACCCGGTCCTAACCATCGGCGAGCAGATCCGGCTGGCGCTGGAGGCGCATCGGAAGATCACTGCAACCGAGGCGCGCCGGCGCGCGATCGAGGGCCTCGCGCAGGTGCGCATCCCCGATCCGGAAGCGACGGTCGATTTCTACCCGCACCAGCTCTCGGGCGGCATGCGCCAGCGCGTCGCCATCGCGATCGCGCTGCTGCATGGGCCAAAACTGATCATCTGCGACGAGCCGACCACCGCTCTCGACGTCTCGATCCAGGCCGAGATCCTGGCCGAGATGAAGGAGCTCGTCGCCGAGCTCGGCACCGCGCTGATCTGGATCAGCCACGACCTCGCCACCGTCGCCTCGATCGCCCAGCATGTCGCGGTGATGCGGCTCGGCAAGATCGTCGAGGAAGGCCCGATGCTCGACGTGCTGACGCGACCACAACATCCCTATACCCGCGCCCTGCTCGATGCCCTGCCCTCGCGTGCCAAGCCGGGCACCTACCTGCTGCGCGGCGAAGTACCCGACGCCGCACCGCCGCCACGCCTGCCGGCCGCGAAGGCGGAGCCGGCCGGTGACGAAGCAGCGCCCTATTTCGTGCTCGACGACGTCAGCAAGCGCTTCGAGACCCGCACCGGTAGCCTGCGGGCGCTGGCCGAGAAGTTGGGGCTGGCAAAGCCGGCGGTCTCGGTGCTGGCGGTCGATTCCGTCAGCCTGACCGTGGCGCGCGGCGAAGCGCTCGGTCTCGTCGGCGAATCCGGCTCCGGCAAGTCGACGCTGGGGCGGATGGCGGCGGGCATCTACGCACCGAGCGCCGGCACGGTGCGCCTCTCCGGCCAGCCGGTGATGAGCACCGGCGAGACGCCGCGCAAGCTGACCACCCGCGTCCAGACGATCTTCCAGGACCCGTTCGCCTCACTCGACCCGCGCATGCGCATCGGCGACAGCATCAGCGAAGGGCCGCTCGCCCATGGTCTGATCGATAGGGCGCAGACCGACGCATATGTCCGCGACTGGCTCAGCGCCGTCGGGCTCGATCCTGCCGTCGCCGGCCGCTATCCGCACCAGTTCTCCGGCGGCCAGCGCCAGCGCGTCGCGATCGCCCGCGCGCTCGCCATGCAGCCGGACCTCGTGATCTGCGACGAGCCGGTCGCCTCGCTCGACGTCTCGATCCAGGCGCAGATCCTCAACCTCTTGATGCGGCTGCGCAGCGAGCTCGGCCTGACGCTGATCTTCATCTCCCATGACCTCTCGGTGGTGCGCCATCTCTGCGAGCGGGTGGCGGTGATGTATCGCGGCCGGATCGTCGAGGAAGGCCCGGCGGCAGAGGTCTATGACCGGCCGCGACACGACTACACCAAGCGCCTGCTCGCCGCCGTGCCGGTGCTGCCGGCAGCGGCCTCGTGACTGGAGGATGACGATGGACGATCTCGAACCCTGGCAGTGGCCCGAAGAGACCTGGCGCGGCAAGGTCGAGCGCGTGCGCGCCGGCCGTAATCTGAAACCTAAGAGCTGGCCGGGCGGGGCGCGCTGCGCGGTCGCGCTCTCCTTCGACGTCGACCATGAGACCAATGAATTGCGCGATGGCGGCAAATCGGTCGGACGGCTGTCCTGGGGGCAATACGGCAACCGCGCCGGCATGCCGCGCATCCTGTCCATGCTGGCGAGGGAAGAGATCAAGGCGAGCTTCTTCGTGCCGGCGGTGACCGCCCTGCTCTATCCCGACGAGCAGCGCCGCGTCGTCGCCGAGGGGCACGAGATCGGCCTGCATGGCTGGATCCACGAGGTCAACACCGCGGTGCCGCCCGACAAGGAACGCGAGCTGCATCTGCGCTCGGCCGATACGCTGGAGAGAATCACCGGGGTGAGGCCGGTCGGCATGCGCACCCCGTCCTGGGATTTTTCCGAAGTGACGCTCGCGGTCGAGCGCGAGCTCGGCCTGCTCTACGATTCCTCGCTCTTCGCCGATGACGATCCCTATGAGCTGATCGAGAAGGGCGAGCCGACCGGCATGGTCGAGCTGCCGGTCGAGTGGATCCGCGACGATGCGGTCTATTTCAACATGAACCGCTTCCAGGCGCTGCGGCCCTATACGCCGCCCGAAGCGGTGTTCGACATCTTCCGCCGCGAATTCGACGGCGCCTATGAGGATGGCGGGCTCTTCCTTTTGACCATGCACCCGCATGTCATCACCTATCGCTCGCGCTTCTGGATCCTCGAGGAGCTGGTGCGGCACGCCAAGGGCAAGGGCGATGTCTGGTTCGCGACCCATGCCGAGATCGCGGCCTATGTGAAGGCGCAGGCGGGCCTCTGAAACCCGCAAAAACGGGCGTAGCCTGACCTTTGGGCAGCGGAACCGTGCCCGATTTCAGCCGTTTTCGGTTCATCCGGAATTCAGGGCGCGGCAGCGCTGATGTCCGGAAGAACAACTGGAAACGGACGTCACCATGCGCCTCAAGAACCTGCTCCTGCTCGGCACCCTGATCCCCGCCATCGCTCTATCGCAGGGCAGTTTCGCCGCGCCATCGCTCCAGCTCGCCCAGGCCCAGCCGGGCGATGACGACCGTCCCGATCCGCGGCGCCAGCGGCCGGGCGGGCAGGAACGTCCTCCACAAGGCGGGCAGGAACGCCCCGGTACCCGCCCGGCGCCGGGTCAGCCGCCGGCGGCCCGTCCCGCCCAGCCCGAGCGCCCGGCCGGGGTGAACCCGAACGTGCCGCGCCCGCCTTCCGCCCCGCAGGCGGTGCCTCCGGCCGGCCGGGCCATGCCGAGCGAACCCGAGCAGCCGCGTCGCCCCGTGCCGCCTGCCGGCGCAGCCCCAGGCCAGATCGCGCCGCAGCCTTCGCCGGGGCGGCCAGGCGCACCGGCTGCCCAGCCCGGCAGTCCGGTTGCACCATCGGGCGAGGGCGGCCAGCGCCGGCCCGCTCCGGCGCAAACCGCGCCAGGCCAGCCTCCCGTGGCGCCGGCTGCACCCAATCGCCCCGCACCGGGTCAGGTGGCTCCGGGCGGCGGCCAGCCGACCGCCGTGCCGCCGACCGGACGGGCGCCCGCGGCCTCGCCGCAACCGGGCGCGGCTCCGTCACAGCAAGCGCCGGGCCTGAACCGCCAGCCCGGCTCCGGACAGGCGGCTCCCGCACCGGGCACGCCGCCTGCCCCGACGGCGCCGGCCCAGCCGCCCTCCGGGCTCAACCGCCAGCCTGCGCCCATCCCGGCGCCCGTTGCCCCCGTGCAGGCCGGAACCGGGCAGGGCGCAGCCGGCGGCACCGCCCAGCCCAGCCCGGCTCAGCCCGCGCCCGCTCCGAACGCCGGCCGCGCGCCAGGTGCCCCGCCGCAGCCGGTAACCGCGCCTTCGCAAGCTGCGCCTGCCCCCGGTCAGCTGCCACCGCCCGAACGTCAGGGCCGGCGCGGCGGCATCGGCCTCGGCGGGGCGGCCGCGATCGGGCTCGGCGCGGCCGCGATCGGCGGCATCATGGCGACGCAGGGTGCCGATCGGATCGACGATGTCCGCAGCCGGCGGCAGGAGACGCGCGAGGGCGACGTCACCATCATCCGCGAACCCGGCCGGACGCTCATCCGCGGCGATGACGATCGCGTCATCATCCGGCGAGACGAGAACCAGCGCTTCCGCGATCTCGGCCTCGACACCCGCAGCGAGCGCCGTGGCGAAGAGACGGTCACGGTCTATGAGCGCCGGGACGGCACGCAGATCGTGACGGTGACGGATGGCGACGGCCGGCTGCTGCGGCGCTCGCGGCGCGAGCGTGACGGCACCGAGATCATCATCATCGACAATATGCGCCGCGACGGGCCGCGCCCGCGCTTCGCCGAGGAGATCGTCGAATTGCCGCCGCCGCCGCTGCGCATCCCGCGCGAGCGCTATGTCGTCGATGCCGGCCACGCCGATGAACGGCTGATCTACGAAACGATCACCGCCCCGCCGGTCGCCCCAGTGCCGCGCCGCTACACACTGGACGAGGTACGCTACTCGCCGGATCTGCGCGCCCATATGCGCAGCGTCGACGTCGACACGATCAACTTCGATTCCGGTTCCTGGACGGTCGGCACCGATCAGGCCCAGCGCCTGCGGGGGCTGGCGCAGGCGGTGATGCAGGCGGTCGAGCGCATGCCGAACGAGGTCTTCCTGGTCGAGGGCCATACCGATGCGGTCGGCTCCGATATCGACAACCTGTCGCTCTCGGACCGCAGGGCCCAGTCGGTCGCCGAGATCCTGACCCGCGATTTCGGCGTGCCGGCCGAGAACCTGACGACCCAGGGCTATGGCGAGCAATATCTCAAGGTCCAGACGCAAGGCGACTCGCGCGAGAACCGGCGCGTGACGCTGCGCCGGATCACGCCGCTGCTCACCGGCCAGAACGGGCGGTGAGGGCACGGCCCGGGCGCTTCCCTCGCGGACGCCTGGGCCTTCGCCTGAAATTGGTATGGAACCTTCGCCGCCGCTGCGCGTTCGATCGTTGGGCCGGATTCCGCAGACGACCGGCCGAGCGCGCAGGAGGGCTCCATGCGCAGATCATTCTGGTTCCTGACGGGTCTCGTACTCATCGGGCTGATCGCCGCCGAAGCGGCAGCCGGACAAGAACAATCGAGCTCCCGGACGCCGACGGCACAGCGCGAGCGTGCGCCCGGCGTGCCGATGGCGCCCAATGCCGAGGAAGTCCAGCAGCGCGAGCCCGCGCCGGAACGCGCCGAGGTCCAGCGGGAGCGCGAGCAGATGTCACGCGACCGCCAAGGCGCGCCTGCGCCAAACCGCAATCTGCCGATGCCCCGGGGCGTACCGTCGATCATCGCACCCTGATCGCTCGCGAGCGCCGCCGAGGATTCAGATTTGCGTAAGGGCTCGCCGCCTATGGTCGCGGCGAGGAGTTTTCCCATGAGCGAAATGTCGGCCGCGATCGCCCAGAGTCTGGTCAGCATGCGCTCGGCCGCGACGCAGCAGACCATGCAGCTCGAAATGCTCAAGCAGAACGCAAAGGCCGATCAGGCTGTGGTCGCGATGCTGCAGCAGGCGGCCGAGCAGCAGCAGGCCACGCTGCCGACCGGGCAGGGCGGCAATCTCGACGTGACCGCCTGATCGGTGCCGTCCGCCGCAACGCGCGGTTTCTGATTCAGATTCGGGTAAGACGCGCTCCCTATCCTCAAGGCGAGGGAGAAGAGCATGAGCGACTCGTCTTTTCTGATCGCCGAAAGCTTCGTCGCCCGGCCCAATGAGCGGCCCCAGCCGGCGCAGCAGACCGAAATGCAGAAAGAGCTGGACGATGCCCAGCGCGGCCTCGTCGAGATGCTGGAGCGCAGCATCTCCGAGCAGAAGGCCGCCCTCCCCTTCGGCCAGGGCGAGCATCTCGACGTCACCGTCTGAGCCGAGCCGATCGCAAGCGGCAGTACCGGTCTTCGCCCATGCCGCCATCACATGGCCGCCGGCCCAAGGCCGGCTTGCTTCCTCTCTCGAGCGCCTCTAACCTCCGTCTCGTTCCGAGGGGTGCTCGCAAGAGCTGAGATGGCGTCCGACGCCGAACCCGTCGAACCTGATCCGGGTCATACCGGCGGAGGGACTGGAACGCGGCCTACGCCCTATTTCCGTAGCCGCTTAACAGCGACTGGACCGTCCAGACACCCGGATCTCCTGAACCTTGGACCAAGGGGGAGATCCCATGAACGCCCACACCAAGCCCCAGAAGAATTCAGTCAAGGCCGCGCCGCAAAGCGTGACGACCGGGCCGATCATCGGCTCGCGCAAGATCTATGTCGCGGCGCCCGAGCATCCCGAAATGCGCGTGCCCTTCCGCGAGGTGGTGCTGACCACCGATGCCGAGCCGCCGGTGCGCATCTACGATCCGTCCGGCCCCTATACCGAGAGCGATGTGCAGATCGACCTCAATGCCGGCCTGACGCAGCCGCGCCGCGCCTGGCTCGATGCGCGCGGCTTTGCGACCGTGCCCGGCCGCGCCGTCACCGCCGCCGATAACGGCAACATCTCGGAGGAGCATCTGGTCCCGGCCTGCCCGGCGCAGCGCCCGATCCTCGAGGCCAAGCCCGGCCAGATGGCGACCCAGTACGAATTCGCCAGAGCCGGCATCATCACCCCCGAGATGATCTATGTCGCCCATCGCGAGAATCTCGGCCGCGCCGCCATGCTGGAAGGCGCGAAGGAGCGCCATGCCGATGGCGAGAGCTTCGGCGCCTCGGTGCCCGAGTTCGTCACCCCGGAATTCGTCCGCGAGGAGATCGCCCGCGGGCGCGCCATCATCCCGGCCAATATCAACCATCCGGAACTGGAGCCGATGGCGATCGGCCGGAATTTCCTGGTCAAGATCAACGCCAATATCGGCAATTCGGCCGTGACCTCCGGCGCCGCCGAGGAGGTCGAGAAGCTGGTCTGGGCGATCCGCTGGGGCGCCGACACGGTGATGGACCTCTCCACCGGCCGCAACATCCACAACATCCGCTCCTGGATACTCAGAAACTCGCCGGTTCCGATCGGCACGGTGCCGATCTACCAGGCGCTGGAGAAGGTCGGCGGCGATCCGATCAAGCTCGACTGGGAGGTGTTCAAGGACACGCTGATCGAGCAGGCCGAGCAGGGCGTCGATTATTTCACCATCCATGCCGGCGTACGCCTGCCTTATGTTCCGCTGACCGCCAGCCGCGTGACCGGCATCGTCTCGCGCGGCGGCTCGATCATGGCGCGCTGGTGCCTGGCGCATCACAAGGAGAGCTTCCTCTACGAGCGCTTCGACGAAATTTGCGAGATCATGCGCAAATACGACGTCTCGTTCTCGCTCGGCGACGGCCTGCGTCCGGGCTCGATCGCCGACGCCAATGACCGCGCCCAGTTCGCCGAGCTGGAGACGCTGGGGGAGCTCACCAAGGTCGCCTGGGACAAGGGCTGCCAGGTGATGATCGAGGGCCCCGGCCATGTGCCGATGCACAAGATCAAGGAGAACATGGACAAGCAGCTGCGCGAATGCGGCGAAGCCCCGTTCTACACTTTGGGACCGCTGACCACCGACATCGCGCCCGGCTATGACCACATCACCTCCGGCATCGGCGCGGCGATGATCGGCTGGTTCGGCTGCGCCATGCTCTGCTATGTCACGCCGAAGGAGCATCTCGGCCTGCCCGATCGCGACGACGTCAAGACCGGCGTGATCACCTACCGGATCGCCGCCCATGCCGCCGACCTCGCCAAGGGTCACCCCGCGGCGAAGCTGCGCGACGATGCCTTGTCGCGTGCCCGCTTCGACTTCCGCTGGGAGGACCAGTTCAACCTGGCGCTCGACCCGGACACGGCGCGGTCGTTCCATGACGAGACGCTGCCGAAGGACGCCCACAAGGTCGCGCATTTCTGCTCGATGTGCGGGCCGAAGTTCTGCTCGATGAAGATCACCCAGGACCTGCGTGCCGAGGTGCTGGCGATGGGCGAGAACGAGCGGGCTGCGCTCGAGGCGATGGCGAGCGAGGGCATGGCGGCGAAGTCGGAGGAGTTCCTGAAGAAGGGGGCTCAGCTCTATTTGCCGGCGGCCGAATGAGCGCGGTCATGGCGATGGACCGGCTCGACGCTGCGCGCGTCGCCTCGGTCCTCGCTCGCGTGGCGGAAACCCGCCCGCGGGTGCAGTGCCTGACCAACACGGTGGCGCAGAACATCACGGCGAACATGCTGCTCGCCTTCGGCGCGATCCCGTCCATGGCGATCCATGTCGACGAGGTCGCGGCGATGGCCGAGGGCGCCGGCGCGATCCTGATCAATATCGGCACGATCAACGCCGAGAGCGAGCTCGCGATCCCGAAGCTGCTGGAGGTGGCGCGCGATTGCGGCAAGCCCCTGGTCTTCGACCCGGTCTTCGTCGAGCTCTCGCCGCTGCGCCTGCACATCGCCCGCGAGGTGCTGCGCCTGCCGAACCTCGTCGTGCGCGGCAACGCCACCGAGATGACGGCGCTCGCCTTCGACCTTGCCGCTGCCGAAGGGGTGACCCGCGTCACCACCGGCAAGGTCGACCGGATCGAGAGCGGCGCGGCGCGTTTCTCGGTCGCCCATGGCCATAAGCTGATGACCAAGGTCACCGGCGTCGGCTGCGCGGCGGGGGCGCTGATCGCGGCCTGCTGCGCCGTCGAAGCGGACCCGGCCGTCGCCGCCGCGGCGGCCTTGACGGCCTATGGCATAGCCGGCGAAATCGCCGCGGAACGCGCGCGCGGACCCGGTAGCTTCGCGGTCGAGCTCGTCGACGCCCTCGCCGGCATCGACGAGGCGACGCTGGCGCAACATCTGGCGGAGTGATACCCGCCGCGGGCGCCGGACGCGCAGGGAGGCAAGCTTGCTTCCCTGCGCCGCACGGCGCCCGGCATCACCAGGACAGGAAGACCGCCATGACCGTCGACATCAGCCTCTACGGCATCGTCGACCCGCAGATCGCCCGCGGCCGCTCGCTGGCCGACATGGCGCGCGAGGCCGTCGAGGGCGGCGCGACGCTGATCCAGCTGCGCGCCAAAAACGAGACGACGCGCGAGATGGTGCGCGAGGCCCGCGCCATCCGCTCGGCCCTGCACGGCACGCTGGTGCCGCTGCTGATCAACGACCGGGTCGATGTCGCGCTCGCCGCCGGCGCCGACGGCGTCCATCTCGGCGCCGACGACATGAAGCTCGGCGACGCCCGCCGCCTGCTCGGCCCGCGCGCCATCATCGGGGCGACGCTGAACAAGGTCGAGGACCTGCCGGAACTGGCGGCGGCGAAGATCGACTATGCCTGCGCCGGAGCGGTGTTCTCCACGCAGCACAAGGACGATGCCAAGGCGCCGCTCGGCATCGAGGGCTATTCTGCGCTGCGGCGCGCTGCGGCGCAGGCACTCGGCGATCTCCCGGTCGGCGCCATCGCCGGGATCGATGCCGGCAATGCCGGCTCGGTCATCGCTGCCGGCGCCGATGGCGTCGCGGTGATCGGCGCGCTGTTCGCAGCCGAGGACATCACGGCGGCGGCCCGCGCCCTCCGGGCCGCGATCGACGCGGCGCTGACGCGGCGGCTGGCGACGCCGGTCTGACGGGCAGGGACTGCCCCCTCAGTCCCTCAGATACATGTCCCAGCAGGGCGAGAGCGCGATCCTGGCCCGCCCTTCCAACGCCCTCGCGAAATGCGCGAGGATCATGCCGCGCGCCGTGGTCTGCGGGCATTTCGGCGCCATGATCGCATCGATTTCGCGCAGATCCTCCAGCGCCTGGGCCGCGACCTTCGGATTGCTGCGGAACGGATCGATGCCGATCGGGACATGGCGCGGCGGCCTGCGGTCCAGCCCGCGATTGAACAGATCGACGAAATCGAGCGTGAAGAAGCCGTTGAGCTGACGTCTGTTGGCGCTCTCCCAGGCACGGATCGCCTCGACGCCCTGCTCGGCCTCAAGCAGCCAGGTCGCCTGATAGTCGATGGCGGAATAGAGGATGAAGGAGGGGAGCTGGCCCTTGGCAGCGAGGTCGGCATAGGCCGGCTGGTTCCGCGCGTAGTGCTCCAGTATCAGCGGCGCGCGCTCGGCGATCTCGCGCTTGACGCTGACCCGGCCGATCCGGCCGAGATCGTCGACGCGCAGCGCCTGATAGCTCGGTGCGCCGAGCATGGCGCGGGCGCCGCGCTCGATGAAGATCAGCGCCGAGGGCAGGGACGCGGCCAGGAGCAGCACCAGCACCAGCGGGCGAAGCCGGTCCGCCCGCCCCCGCCACTCCAGCAGGATCGCCAGCAGCAATGGCCAGAGCGCGATGAATTCGAGACTGCCGGTGTTCTGCGTCTCGAAGAAGACGAGCGCGAACAGGGTGACCGCGAGCCAGCCGGTGGTCGAAACCGCAAGGCTGCGCAGGAACGAGCCCAACGCCGCCGGCCGGTCGCGCCAGGCCGCCCAGACCAGCACGCCGAGCAGGACGAGCACCGAGCCGACGACGTTGAACTTGACCGAGGCCACGGTCAGGAAGCGCGGCAGCAGCGCCCCGGTGTTGAGCGAAAGCAGGATCAGGATGTCCTCGACATAGGCCCTGACCAGGCCGGTACCGAGGTCGACCAGGGCGAGGATGGCGATGACGGCGGCGGCGGCGAGCGCCGCATCCCTGAAGCGCATACGGCCGGTCAGCACGGCATAGCCGACCAGGATGGCGCCGCTGACGGCACCGGTGACCTTGACCAGGAACAACGCCAGCATCAGCACCGCGACCAGCACGGTCAGCAGCAGCGGGCCGCGCACGAAGAACAGCGCCGCCACCAGCAGATAGAGCAGCAGGCAGATATGGCGGTTGTAATGACCGAAGCCGTCGAGGCCCGGCAGCGGATAGAGTTCGTGCAGATTGATCGGCAGCGAGGCGAAGAGCAGGAAGGGCAGCAGCAGGGCGAGCGCCTGTCCGCGCGAGCGCTGCCCGACATGGAAGACAATGACGGTGAGCAGCGGCAGCGCCACCGGCAGCACGCCCCAATTGGCGAGCAGGATCGGGTGGGCCCTGGGGAAGGCGAGGTCGAGGCCTGCAACGAGATAATAGCCGAGCGGGCCGACCGGCGCGAAGAAGTCGATGCTCGGGATCTGGCCTTCATGGATGCGCTGGGCGGCGTCGAAATAGACGGCGGTGTCCCAGTAGTTGGAGCCGAGCGGCAAGCGCAGCGGCAGGAGCAGCCCGGCGAGGACGAAGGCGAGGAAGAGTGCGAGCCAGAAGAGAGGGCTGAGGGCGAGGCGGCGCAGGCTCCAGCCTTCGGTACCGCCGGCGCGTCCTTGCTGCGCGTTGGCCGTTCCCATCACCATGCCACCCTCCTGATCGCGCGGAGACTGGCAGAAAAACCTTACCGGGAGCCTGCGGGAACCGGCGAATGACGGCGAAAGCCGTCCTAGCCCCGCGCCGGAGCGCCTGGAATCTCGGCGAAGCGCCGCGGCAGGGCAAAGCCATGACGCAGCGGATCGTCGGCCTCGATGACGAAGCTGCCTTCGCCAGCCAGATGGCTCGTGCCGGCGACCGCGACGGTGACGGCACCGGTCGCTGGACATTCGACCGGGCCGACCACCGTGCCGGTGAAGGCTCCGCCGGTGATGCTGCGGAAGCTGCGGCTCCCTCCGGCCGGGATCAGGCCCTTGGCATGGTCGAGCGCCATGCGCGCGGTCACGCCGGAACCGGTCGGCGAGCGGTCGATCTGGCGTTCGGCGAAGACGCAGAGATTGAAGCTCTCGGCCTCCGGCCCGGCCTCGTCCGTGACGATGGTGCCATAGAGGAAGCCGAGATCGGGCTCGGTCGGATGGGTGATCGCCCGTGCCGTCCGCATGGTGTCGGTCAGCATCGCCGCCGCCGCGACGATTTCCGCGACGGGACTCGCGAACAGGTCGAGCCCGAAACGCGAGGCCGGCAAAATGCAGTAATAGGCGCCGCCATAGGCGATGTCGGTGACGACCGTTCCGAAGCCGGGCAGCGCGACCGGAAGAGCGCGCGCTTCCACGAAGGCGGGAACGCTCTCGAAGCTCACCTTGCCGACTTTCCCGCCCTCGACCTCGCAGGCGAGGCGTAAAAGGCCGCAGGGTGCCTCGATCGAAAAGCGCGTCACCGGCTCGACCGCCGGCACCAGCCCATGCTCGATCGCATAGCGGCCGAGCGCGATGGTGGCGTGGCCGCACATCGTCGAATAGCCCTCATTATGGGTGAAGAGCACGCCGAAGGCCGCCTCGGGATGGCTCGCCGCCACAGGGATGACGCCGTACATGCCGTCATGGCCACGCGGCTCCAGCATCATCGCCCGCCGCAAATGGTCGTGGCGCTCGCGGGCCTGCCGGCGCTTCTCCAGAAGGGTCGCGCCGGTCAGCTCGGGATAGCCCGAGGTGACGATCCGGACCGGCTCGCCGCAGGTATGGTAGTCGACATAGGCGAGGCGCATGGCTGGTCTCCAGATGGCGGCCCAGCGCCATCGCTGCCCAGCCTAGCCGGATCGCGCGCCGCCGCCAGAGGCGCAGCGGCGCTTCCACGCCTCAGAGATTGAAGACCCTGTGCGGCACGAACTCTCCCTGCTCGATCGCGCCGGTGGCGATCAGCACGCCGCCACAGGTGGTGTAGACCGCCTGCGCCTCGATCGGGGCGTCGCGCCCGCGCAGCAGGATGCTCTGACCGCGCTTCAGCCTGAGCGCCGCATCGCGATGGATGACGATCTCCGGGATCAGCGACAGGGCGGTCGCGACCGGCCGCAGGGCGCTCGCCGCCGCTTCCGGCCCCTCGCGCAGGGTTTCGACGGAGACCGCATCCTCGACCGCGAACGGCCCGACGCGGGTGCGCCTGAGATGGGCGACATGGCCGAGGCAGCCGAGCGCCAGCCCGAGATCCCTGGCAATGGCGCGGACATAGGTGCCCTTGCCGCATTCGGCCTCGAAGGTCGTCGTCTCCGGCGAATGCGTGACGATGCGCAGCGCGGTGATCTCGACCGGCCGCGCCTCCAGCGTCACCTCCTCGCCGTCGCGAGCGAGGTCATAGGCACGCTCGCCGGCAATCTTGATCGCCGAGAATTTCGGCGGCACCTGCTGGATCGTGCCGGTGAAACGCGGCAGCAGCGCCGCGATCGCCGCCTCTTCGGGCCGCGCCTCGGAGGTCGCGACGACCTTGCCCTCGGTGTCGTCGGTATCGGTCTGCGAGCCCCAGGCGACGGTGAACTGATAGGCCTTGCGGCCGTCCATCACGAAGGGGACGGTCTTGGTCGCCTCGCCGAGCGCGATCGGCAAAAGGCCGGAGGCGAGCGGGTCGAGCGTGCCGGCATGGCCGGCCTTCTTGGCCGAGAAGGCGCGCTTGACCACGCTGACCGCATGGGTCGAGGTCATGCCGACCGGCTTGTCGAGCACGACCCAGCCATGGACGTCGCGGCGCTTCGGACGCGGCGCGAATTCCCTGCCGCCGCTTTCCTTGCCACCCGTTTCCTTGCCGGCCTCGGGGGCAGCGCCGTTCTCGTCACTCATCATCATGGGGCTTGTCTTGATCGGTCTCGTCGCGGCCGATCCGGAGCGGCTTGCGATCGGTGTCGCGGCGGACGGCATCGGAATCGAGCAGCGCATCGATCCGTGCCGCCTCGTCGAAGCTCTCATCCTGGCGGAAGCGGATATCGGGCGCGTATTTCAGGTTCACGCGATGGGCGACCTCGCCGCGGATATAGCGCTTATGGGCGTCGAGCGCCTTCAGCACGGGAGCGATGTCATCGCCACCGAGTGGCATGATGTAACAGGTCGCCAGCCGCAGATCGGGCGAGAGCCGAACCTCGGGCACGGTGATGACATGCTTGGCCAGCACATCGTCATGGATGTCGCCGCGCGCCAGCATCTCGGCGAGCGCGTGGCGGATCAGCTCGCCGACACGGAGTTGGCGCTGCGAGGGACCGGAGGTTTTTACAGGTTTTGCCATGGTTTCTCGTTCTCCGGGATCGGACCGGATCAAAAGTCATGGCCGGGCTTGACCCGGCCATCTCTTGAAAGACGGGCGCCAGGCGGCGCGCTTTCGTCACGAGATGGCCGGGTCGAGCCCGGCCATGACGCGGCGGCAAACGAACGCTCAGAGCGTCCGCTTGATCTCCTCGACGCGATAGCACTCGATCACGTCGCCCTGGCGCATGTCCTGATAGTTCTCGAAGGACATGCCGCATTCCTGGCCGGCCACCACTTCCTTGGCGTCGTCCTTGAAGCGCTTGAGCTGCGAGAGCTTGCCCTCGTGGACCACGACGCCGTCGCGGATCAGGCGGACATTGGCGCCACGCTCGATCGTGCCGTCGGTGACGCGGCAGCCGGCGATCTTGCCGACCTTCGAGACGTTGAAGATCTCGAGGATCTGGGCGTTGCCGAGCATGGTCTCGCGCAGGGTCGGCGCCAGCAGGCCCGACATCGCATCCTTAACGTCATCCATCAGGTTGTAGATGATGTTGTAGTAGCGGATCTCGACGCCGGCCCGCTCGGCCGCCTCGCGCGCTTCCTTGTGGGCGCGCACGTTGAAGCCGACCACGACCGCACCCGAGGCCTGCGCCAGGGTGACGTCGGATTCGGTGATCGCGCCGACGCCGGAGGACAGCACGCGGGCGCGCACCTCGTCATTGCCGACCTTTTCGAGCGAACCGACGATGGCCTCCACCGAGCCCTGCACGTCGCCCTTGACGACGAGCGGGAACTCCTTGCGGCCGGCGCCTTCCTTGAGCTCGCGCATCATCTCGGCGAGCGAGCGGCCGGCACCCGAGCCGGCGCCGCGGACGGCGAGGCGATCACGCTTCTGGCGCTCGCGGTAATCGGTG
Organism: Allobosea sp. GW823-FHT01F03; assembly: GCF_058798075.1. Lineage (NCBI taxonomy): Bacteria > Pseudomonadati > Pseudomonadota > Alphaproteobacteria > Hyphomicrobiales > Alloboseaceae > Allobosea > Allobosea sp. GW823-FHT01F03. The sequence goes on from NZ_CM179505.1 coordinate 131,818, forward strand.
ATCTCGCGGGCGCGCGCCTCGGACTCGACCACCGCGACGCGGTCGCCGGCCTCGGGCGTGCCGTTGAAGCCGAGCACCTCGACCGGCAACGAAGGCGGAGCCTCCTTGATCTGGGCGCCGGTGTCGCCGATCAGCGCCCTGACACGGCCCCATTCGGAGCCGGCGACGATGATGTCACCGGTGCGCAGCGTGCCGCGCTGGACCAGCACGGTCGCGACCGGGCCGCGGCCGCGGTCGAGCTTGGCTTCGATCACCGTGCCTTCGGCGGCACGATCCGGATTGGCCTTGAGGTCGAGCACCTCGGCCTGCAGCGCGATCGCGTCGAGCAGCGAGTCGAGCCCCTGGCCGGTCTTGGCCGACAGCTCGATCTCCAGCGTCTCGCCGCCGAGCGACTCGACCTGGATCTCGTATTGCAGCAGCTCGGAACGCACCCGATCCGGGTTGGCGTCGGGCTTGTCGATCTTGTTGATCGCCACGATCAGCGGCACCTTCGCCGCCTTGGCGTGATGGATGGCCTCGACCGTCTGCGGCATGACGCCGTCATCGGCGGCGACCACGAGCACGACCAGATCCGTCACCTTGGCGCCGCGGGCGCGCATCGCCGTGAAGGCGGCGTGACCGGGGGTGTCGATGAAGGTCACCTTGGCGCCCGAAGGCGTCGTCACCTGATAGGCGCCGATATGCTGGGTGATGCCGCCGGCCTCGCCGGTGACGACATGGGTCTTGCGGATCGCGTCGAGCAGCGAGGTCTTGCCGTGGTCGACATGGCCCATGATGGTGACCACCGGCGGGCGCGAAACCAGCGCCTCATCGGTGTCCGGGGTGTCGAACAGGCCTTCCTCGACGTCGGATTCAGCGACGCGCTTGACGGTGTGGCCCATTTCCTCGGCGACGAGCTGGGCGGTGTCAGCGTCGATCACATCGGTGATCTTGTGCATCGCGCCCTGCTTCATCAGCAGGCGGATGACGTCGACGCCCCGCTCGGTCATGCGGTTGGCGAGTTCCTGGATGGTGATCGTCTCGGGGATGATCACCTCGCGCATCACGCGCTCCTTGGCGACGTCCGAGGCGCGGTGGCCGGTCATGCGCTGCACGCGGCGACGGAAAGCCGCGACCGAACGCGTGCGCTCGTCATCCCCGCCAGTGGCGGTGGACAGCGTCAGGCGGCCACGCGGCTTCTCGCCGGCCTTCGGGGTCTTGGGAGCCGGAGCCGGAGCGCCACGCGGCGCGCCACCGGGGCTACCGCCCGGGCGACGGAAGGCGGGACGCGCCTCGCCCTCTTCGGGGCGGCTGCGCGGCGCACCGGCGGAGGCGGGCGCCTGGCGCGCGGGCCGGGCGACGAGCGGCTCTGCCGTCGCATTGGCGTCGGGCCGCGGCGGACGCGGCGTATCGGGGCGGGGCGGGCGATAGTCGAGGCGCGGCGGGCGGGCACCGACATCGCGCATCGGGGTACGCGGCGTTCCGTAATCACGCTGGCCGGACGGCGCCGGGCGCGGCGCGGCGGCCTGCGGAGCGGCAGGTGCGGGCGCGGCCGGCGGCGAAACCGGGGCGGCGGCCTGCGGGGCCGGAGCGGCCGGGGCGGCCGGACGCGGCGCGGCCACTTCCTCGCGCTGGCGCATGGCGCTGTCGGCGCGGCGCTTGCGCTCCTCCTCCTGGCGGCGACGCTCCTCCTCCTCGCGCTGGCGCGCCTGGGCGGCCTCGCGTTCGGCGCGCTCGCGCTCCTCGCGGGCGGCACGCTGGCGGGCCTCCTCCTCGGCGCGGGCACGCGCCTGGGCCTCGCTGGCGCGGGCATCGGAAAGGGCGCGCAGACGCGCATCCTTCTCGTCATCGGACAAGGTACGCAGGAGCATGCCCCCTGCCGGACGGGCCGGAGCAGGCTGCGGGCGCGGCGCGACAGGCGCGGCCGGCGGCTGCGGGGCGCGGGCGACCGGCGCCGGAGCGGCGGGCTCATGGCCGCCGACGCGGCGCTTCACTTCGACAACGACCTGCTTCGAACGCCCATGCGAGAAGCTCTGCCGAACCGTGCTCTGTTCGACAGGCCGCTTCAGCGACAACGTCTTGGGAGGCGTCACGCTCAAGGTCTTGTCGCCCGGGTTCTTCGTGTCAGTCATTCCGCTTTCGGTCCTGCCGGTTCGGTCTTCGTTTGATCTGCAGCGTCGGATTCCGCCGGGTCGATAATCGGCGTCCCGCCAGCATCGTCCGTCCGAAAGCGGACGAGCCGACGCCAGCGCGAGAGGAAGCCCTCGGTCGCCGGTCCCGGAACAAGGGCTGCATGTATCACATGCTCACGCCCTAACGCCAGTTCCAGTTCTGCCGCCGCGAAAATCGCGACGACCGGGATGTTGCGCGGCTTCAGCCCGGCCTCGGCGCGGATCGCGGCAGCCCGCCGCAGCGCCTGGCCGATCTTGCGCTTGCCGTCCTCGGCGCCATCGCTCGCGGCGATGATCGCCGCTGCCTGGCCCGAACCGGCGAGCGCCTCGACCTTGCCGAAGCCGCTCGAAACCAGGCCGGCCTTGTTGGCCATGGCCAGCGCCTGGATCGCGTCGCGCACCATCAGCGCGTCGACCTCGTCGGCCAGCGTCGCCGAAACCGCGACCTTCTGCTTCAACGAGCGCTCGAAGGCCTTGCGCTTCACCGCCTGGCCGACCGCAGCGGCGCTCAGCCCGACCCAGACGCCACGCCCCGGCAACTTACGCCGGAGATCGGGCACCAATATGTCGCCGGGGCCGACGACGAAACGGATCAAGTCCTCGGGAGCGCGCGCCTGGCGCGTCACCACGCAGGTCCGTTCCTGGGCCTTGTCCGCTCGGGCTTCGCGCTCGACCCGCGGCGCCATGGCGCGGTCTCCGGCTTTCGTCCTCAGGCTCTTGTCCTCAGGCCTGCGCCTCTTCCTCGGCGTCGGTTTCGGCAGCCGGCTCCGGCGCCTCGACCCAGCCCGCCTTGATGCGGGCGGCCATCACCATCGCCTCGGCGTCCTGACGCGACAGATCGAAACCGTCGAGATAGCCGGAATGGCGGGTGGTCTCGCCATCCTTGCGCTCGGTCCAGCCGACGAGGTCGTCAGTGGCGCAGCCGGCAAGGTCCTCGACGCTCTTCACGTCGTTCTCGCCGAGCGCGACCATCATCGCGGTGGTGACGCCCTCGACCTCGCGCAGCTCGTCCTCGACGCCGAGCGCCCGACGCTTCTCGTCGAACTCGGCCTCGATGGCGGCGAGATAGTCCTGGGCGCGCGTCTGGATCTCGGCGGCGGTATCCTCGTCGAAGCCCTCGATCGAGGAGAGCTCGGAGGGCTCGACATAGGCGACCTCCTCGACCGAGCGGAAGCCTTCCGAGGCAAGCAGCTGGCCGACGGTCTCGTCGACATTGAGCGCGTTCATGAAGATCTCCGTGCGCTGCACGAACTCCTTCTGGCGACGCTCGGATTCCTCGGCCTCGGTCAGGATGTCGATATCCCAGCCGGTGAGCTGCGAGGCGAGGCGGACGTTCTGGCCACGGCGGCCGATGGCGAGCGAGAGCTGCTCGTCCGGCACCACGACCTCGATCTTGTCGGCCTCCTCGTCGAGCACGACCTTGGCGACTTCCGCCGGCTGCAGCGCGTTGACGACGAAGGTCGCGACATCGGGCGACCACGGGATGATGTCGATCTTCTCGCCCTGCAGCTCGCCGACCACGGCCTGCACGCGCGAGCCGCGCATGCCGACGCAGGCACCGACCGGGTCGATCGAGGAATCGCGCGAGATCACGGCGATCTTGGCGCGCGAACCTGGGTCGCGGGCGACGGCTTTGACTTCGACAATCCCGTCATAGATCTCCGGCACTTCCTGGCCGAAGAGCTTGGCCATGAACTGCGGATGGGTGCGCGACAGGAAGATCTGCGGGCCGCGCGGCTCGCGGCGCACATCGTAGACATAGGCGCGGGCGCGGTCGCCGACCTTGAAGGTCTCGCGCGGGATCATCTCGTCGCGGCGGATGATCGCCTCGCCGCGGCCGAGATCGACGAAGACATTGCCGTATTCGACGCGCTTGACGGCGCCGTTGACGATCTCGCCGATGCGATCCTTGTATTCGTCATACTGACGATCGCGCTCGGCCTCGCGTACCTTCTGCACGATGACCTGCTTGGCCGACTGGGCGGCGATGCGGCCGAAATCGAAGGGCGGCAGCGGATCGGCGATGACGTCGCCGACCTGGGCGGCCGGATTGTGGCGCTTGGCCTCGTCGACGGTGATCTCGGTGGCGCCGTTCTCGACGAGGTCGACGACCTGGAGATGACGGGCCAGGCGCAGCTCGCCGGACTTGGTGTTGATCTCGGCATGGACATCGGTCTCGGCGCCGTAGCGCGAGCGCGCCGCCTTGGCGATGGCGTCCTGCATCGCGTCGATCACGATCTGACGGTCGATCGACTTCTCGCGGGCGACGGCGTCTGCGATCTGCAGCAGTTCGAGCCTGTTGGCGCTGACAGCCATTGCACTCACTCCTCTTCTTCTCGGTTCTGCTCGGAAGACGGCTTCTTGCCCTTGGCCGGCTTGCGGGCCTTGGGGTCGCGCGGCCCCAGCGACTTGCCGCGCCCGGGCACGGGCATCGCGATCTCGTCGGCCGGAGGCATTTCCGGCGGCAGGCCGGATTTGCCGCGCCGGAGCGATTCGGTGACCAGCGCATCGGTCAGCACCAGCCGCGCCTCGTCGATCATCCGCATGGGGATCGCGACGTCGCGCTCCTCCTCGGATTTCGCATCGTCGCGGCTGAGCAGGACCTCGGCACCGGCGACACCGCGCAGGATGCCGCGGAAGCGCTTGCGTCCGGCGACGGGCTCGACGGTCTCGATCTTGGCGAGATGGCCGGCCCAACGCTCGAAATCAGCCGGGCGGACCAGCGGCCTGTCGATGCCGGGCGACGAAACCTCGAGATGATACGCCGCCTGGATGGGGTCGTCGACATCGAGGGCCGGCGAAACCGCCTGGCTGACAGCTTCGCAGCCCTCGACGGTCATGGTGCCGTCCGGCTTTTCGGCCATGATCTGCAAGGTGCAGCCATTCTGGGCGGTGATGCGGACACGCACCAGCCGATAGCCGATATCGGCGATCGCCGGCTCCACGATCGCGGCGACACGCGCCGCGACGCCGGTCTCGACGACGATCCGCTGTTCCTGATCCTGCATGTCCTGCTCGCCCATTGCCCGGCTCGCCATCACCTCGCCTGCGGCGCCGATGGCGGCCGCTGCGCCCGGACGGCTTCGGCCAACAAAAAAGAGCGGGCCGGTGGGCCCGCTCTTGATCGCCGGCTTACACCGAAACCAGAGCTGTTGGCGCCCTATCTAGTCCTGTTCGGCGCATCTTGCAAGTTGCATGGCGGCGCGGCGCGGTTTCGATCGTTCCGCTAACCGGCTGGTCATTCTTGCCTGCTAGCCTTTCGCCCGTCCTGGTGAAGAGGTTGCGTTGATGAGTCCCGTCGGAGCGCTGCTGCGCGACCTCGAAACAACGATGGCGCGCGGGTCCAGCGAGGAGCGCGCCGCCATCCTGGCAAAGCTGACCGAGCTGTTCCTGAGCACGGCCGCCGGCATGGCCGAGGACCAGATCAGCGTCTTCGACGTCGTCATCGGCCGTCTCGCGCGCGCAATCGAGCTGCGCGCGCGCATCGAATTGTCGGAGCGCCTTTCGGAGGTGCCGCACGCGCCGAGCGGCGTCGTGCGCCAGCTCGCCCTCGACGAGATCGCGGTCGCCCGGCCGGTGCTGGTCGCCTCGCCGCGCCTCAGCGACAACGACCTCGTCGCGATCTCGGCCGCCAAGGGCCGCGACCACATGCTCGCCATTACCGAGCGGCCGGACCTCGGCGAACCGGTGACCGATTTCCTGATCCTGCGCGGCGGCCGCGTCGTCACCCATGCGGTCGCGGCGAACCAGAGCGCGCGCTTCTCACGCCATGGCATGGGCGTGCTGGTGATGCGCGCCGCCCAGGACGACGCCCTGCAGGCGACGCTGGGCACCCGCGCCGACGTGCCGGCCGACCTCACCGATCAGCTCCTGACCGCGGCCAAGAACTCCGCCCGGCGGCGGCTCGAAGCCTCGCTGGAACCCGCCATGGCCGGCGTCGTCGCCGGCGCCGTCGAGCGCAGCGCCGAAACCGTGTCCTCGGAAAGCGAGATCGGCGACGATCTCGGCAAGTTCGGCGCGGCGCTCGCCGACATCAAGGCCCTCAACGAGACCGGCAAGCTCGACGAAGCCATGATCGCGCACTATGCCGCGTCCGGCGCCGCGGAGCATGCGATCTGCGGCGTCGCGGTGCTCGCCGGTCTCTCCCTGCCCGCGACCGAGCAGATCGTCTTCGGGCCGGATCGCGACGCCGTGCTGCTGGTGGCGCGCGGCATGGGCTGGTCCTGGGAGACCACCAAGACGCTGATCCAACTGCGCAAGGGCGACGGCAAGTCGGCGCCGGTCCTCGAGCGGGCGCAGATCAGCTTCCGCAACCTGACCCCGACGACGGCCCAGCGCGTGCTCGGCTTCCTCAGGATGCGCGACGGAACGCCGTGAGATAGCTGGGCACCCGCCCCTCCCTCACCGCCTTGGCCTCGTAACGGGTGCGGATCCAGCCCGGATAGGGTCGGCGCCAGTCGTCGGCGCTCTCGTCGGCCCAGTCGAAATCGGGCGAGGCGAGCAGCCGGGCCAGCGTCCAGCCGACATAGTCGTCGATATCGCTGGCGAAGCGGAAGCGGCCGCCCGGCCGCAAGGCGCGCGCCAGCAGGCCAAGCGTGCGCTCCGAGACGAAGCGACGCTTGCGCTGGCGCCGCTTCGGCCATGGATCGGGATAGAGCAGGTCGACCGCGTCCAGGCTGCCGGCCGGCAGGCGCGGCAGCATCAGGGCGGCATCGCCATCCCAAAGCCTGACATTGCGCAGCCCCTCGCGCTCGATCACCGCCAGGAACTTCGCCATGCCGTTGATGAAGGGCTCGCAGCCGATGAAGCCGATCTGCGGGTTCTCGCGCATGCGGTGCAGCAGATGCTCGCCGCCGCCGAAGCCGATCTCGAGGCGAACGGCCTCGACGGGAACCGGAAACAGGCTGGCGAGGTCAACGATCTCGCCCTCCGGCAGGCGCAGGCGCGGCAGCACGTCGGCGATCCGGCCGGCCTGGCCCTCGCGCAGGCCCTTGCCCTTGCGCCGGCCGAAAAAGGCCCGGTCTGGATCGTGCTGATCTGTCATCGCCGCCGTCCTGACGAAAGAAAATGGCCGGGGCACCCTGCCCCGGCCATGGTGATCGAGAATGCCGAAGCGCAGATCAGGCCAGCGCCTTCTTCAGCGCGTCGACGAGATCGGTCTTCTCCCAGGAGAAGCTGCCGTCGCGGCCCGGCTTGCGGCCGAAATGGCCGTAGGCGGCCGATTTGGCGTAGATCGGCTTGTTGAGGCCGAGATGGGTGCGGATACCGCGCGGGGTCAGGTCCATGACCTCGCCGAGGACGGCTTCGAGCTTGGCCTCGTCGACCTTGCCGGTGCCGTGCAGGTCGACATAGATCGAGAGCGGCTTGGCGACGCCGATGGCATAGGAGAGCTGGATCGTGCAGCGCTCGGCGAGCTTGGCGGCGACGACGTTCTTGGCGAGATAGCGCGCGGCGTAAGCGGCCGAACGGTCGACCTTGGTCGGGTCCTTGCCCGAGAAGGCGCCGCCGCCATGCGGCGCAGCGCCGCCATAGGTGTCGACGATGATCTTGCGGCCGGTCAGGCCGGCATCGCCGTCAGGGCCACCGATGACGAACTTGCCGGTCGGGTTGACGTGCCAGACGGTGTCCTTCGAGATCCAGCCATCGGGCAGGGTCTGACGGATATAGGGCTCGACGATCTTGCGGACATCGGCCGAGGAGAGCTTCTCGTCGAGATGCTGGGTCGAGAGCACGATCTGGGTGACGCCGACCGGCTTGCCGTTCTCGTACTTGACGGTGACCTGGCTCTTGGCGTCGGGGCCGAGCTTGCCGGCGGCGCCTTCGCCCGAATGGCGGGCCTTGGCGAGAACCTCGAGGATCTTGTGGGCGTAGTAAATCGGAGCCGGCATCAGCTCCGGGGTCTCGCGGCAGGCATAGCCGAACATGATGCCCTGGTCGCCCGCGCCTTCGTCCTTGTTACCGGCGGCGTCGACGCCCTGGGCGATGTCGGCCGACTGGGCATGCAGCAGCACGTCGATCTTGCACTTCTTCCAGTGGAAGCCGTCCTGCTCGTAGCCGATCGCGCGGATCGCCTTGCGGGCCGCCGACTTGACCTTGCTCTTCATCGCCTTCTCGTCGAGCGAGGTGCGGACCTCGCCGGCGATCACGACGCGATTGGTGGTGGCGAGCGTCTCGCAGGCGACGCGGACCTGGGCCGCGTCCATGCCGGCCTTGGCCGCTTCCTTGAAGAACAGATCGACGACCTCGTCGGAGATCCGGTCACAGACCTTGTCCGGATGGCCTTCGCCGACCGACTCGCTGGTGAAGAGATAGTTCTGGCGTGACACAGGCGGTATCCTCGTTGGCGGAATCGTCCAGGCAGCCGCAGGCACGCCTGCAGGATTGCAAAAACGCGCAGCGTCTTTGCAGCGGAAACGTTCGCCGTCAAGGCCGGATAGTGCTTTGAGAAATGATTCGTTCGACAAGGCGAACGAAGCGGGCCCGATTCAGGCGTTTTCCTCGGCTTCTTCGGCCAGGGCCTCGACGAGATCGACGATGCGCCGGCGAACCCGGCTGCTCTTGATCTTGATGAAGGCCTTGGTCAGCTGGACGCCCTCGCTGGTGGCGAGGAAGTCCGAGACATAGGTCGTCGCGGACATGTCCGCGAAGCCGCCTTCGGGCATGTCGCCGCTCGGCGCCCCCTCGAAGAAGAAGGAAACCGGCACATCGAGCATCTTGGCGATCTGCTGCAGGCGGCTGGCGCTGATCCGGTTGGCGCCCTTCTCATATTTCTGCACCTGCTGGAAAGTCAGTCCGAGGGCCTCGCCGAGCTTCTCCTGGCTGACGCCGGCAAGCATGCGGCGCATGCGCACGCGGCTACCGACATGGCGATCGATCGGGTTGGGGACTTTCTTCAACATCGGTGCTGCCGGCCTCGCGTTCCGTCATTCCTCGTACCGCCCGGTGTGAGCGGCACGTAGCGACCACGACCGTACCTCATAGCAGGTGTCGATCGACGGGAAGGTTCCAAACGGGATCACTTGCGCCGTGGCCATAGCCCAAACAGCAGGGAGGTTACAATCAGGCATGCAAAAAAAACATCCCCGAAGCGCGAATAGGGTGTCGGCGGCCCGGCCCGCGGCAGACTCGCATCGAGCACGCCGGACTCGCCCAGCGCCAAGGCGGCGCGAACCCGGCCATGGCCGTCGAGCACGGCCGATATCCCGGTATTGGCGACGCGGACCAGCGGCAGCCCTTCCTCGATCGCCCGCAGCCGCGCCTGCGCCAGGTGCTGATAGGGACCACTGGTCCGGCCGAACCAACCGTCATTGGTCAGATTGAGGATATAGCCCGGCCTCGGCCCGCTCGGCATCGCGGCGCCCGGAAAGACGACCTCGTAGCAGATCAGGGCGGCAGCCGGCGGCAGCCCGCGCACCTGGAGTGGCGTGCGCCGCGTGCCGGCGGCGAAGCCGCCGGGCACCGAGACGAACTCGGACAGGCCGACGGCCCGGATCAGGCGCTCGAGAAAGGGCGGCAGATATTCGCCGAAGGGCACGAGGTGCACCTTGTCGTAGCTGCCGGCGATCACACCTTCGTCATCGACGATCTGGATCGAATTGTAGATCGGCGGCCGGCTCTCGCCGGGCAGCACCTCGCCGGCGCGCGCCGCGCCGGTGATCAGGGTCGCACCGGGCGGCAGCAGGGCCGCTATCCGCGCCAGCGCCTGCGGCGTCCGCCCGAGCAGAAAGGGAAAAGCCGATTCCGGCCAGATCAGATGGGTGACGTCCTGCACGCCCAGCGTCTTCGGTCCGGTCGCCCGATCGCTCAGCGCGAGATAGCGCGCCAGGATCATCTCGCTGTTGCTCGGGCTGAACTTGGCGTCCTGCGGCAGGTTCGGCTGCATCAGGCGCAGCTTCACACCCGCAACCGCGGCCGTCGGCCCGGCAGGCACGCGCCAGGCGCCGAAAGCGGCCATGGCGGCGAGCGCGACGACCGCGAGCCCGGTCGGCTGCCAGCGCGCCCTTGCGGTCTCGCCCGTTCCGAGCGCCGCCGGTGCGGCCCCGATCGCCACCGCGAGCAGCGTCAGCCCGTAGAGCCCGACCAGCGAGGCACTCTGCGCCAGCCATTCCGGCCCCGCCAGCATCATGCCGTAGACGTTCCAGGGAAAGCCGGTGAGCACATGGCCGCGCAGCCACTCGCTCAGCGCCAGCATCGCCGCGAGCACGAGGATGCGCCCTGCTCCCGACGGCCAGAGCAGCCGGGCGAAGCCGAAGCCGAGCGCCGGGAAAAGCGCCAGGAAGGCCGGCAGCGCCACGACGCCGAGCGGCATCGCCCAGGCGAATTTGTCGGCTTCGACCAGAAAGGCGGCGCCGAGCCACCAGAGCCCGGCGAGATGGTAGCCGAAGCCCCACCACCAGCCGGCGAGCGCGGCGGCGCGGAAACGGCCGGCCCGGCTGTCGGCGACCGCGCCATCGATCAGCCAGACCACCACGGTCATCGGCACGACGATAAGCGGCCAGAGATCGAGCGGCGCCAGGGCCAGCGCACCGCTCGCGCCTGCCGCCAGCGCGATCAGGCGCTTCGGCCAGCCCCAGGCGAGGATGACGCGATCGGCCAGAGCCGCCAGCGCCGTCATGGCGCGTCCGGTGCGGCGGCCTCGCCGGCCGCGACCTCGCTACGGCGATGGATGCGCAGGCGCTTGACGCGGCGGGGATCGGCGTCGAGCACCTCGAATTCGAGGCCTTCCGGCCCCTTGATCAGTTCGCCGCGTGCCGGCACGCGGCCGGCCAGGGTCACGATCAGCCCGCCGAGCGTATCGACCTCCTCGGCGACCTCTGCCCGCGAGAGATCGATGCCGGTGGCTTCGTTCAACTCCTCCAGCGTCGCGCGCGCATCGGCGATGAAGCGGTTCTCGCCGGCCGGCGCGATGGTCGGCGCCTCGTCATGGTCGTGCTCGTCCTCGATGTCGCCGACGACGATCTCGATCAGGTCCTCGATCGAGACCAGCCCGTCGGTGCCGCCGTACTCGTCGATCACCAGCGCGATATGGGTCCGCGTCGCCTGCATCCGGACGAGGAGGTCGACTGCCGGCATCGAGGGTGGGACGTAGAGCACCGGGCGCAGGATGCTCGCCTGCGCCAGCGTCGCCGAGAGATCGACGGCACCGAGATCGGGAACCGCCTCGCCCTCGCCACCCCGGCCGGGCTTCGCGCACGCCGCGAGAAAGTCGAGGAAATCGCGGATATGGATCATGCCGCGCGGATCGTCGAGCGTCTCGCCATAGACCGGAAGGCGGGAATGACCGGCGCTGCGGAACAGGGCGAGCAGCCCCGCCAGCGTGGCATCGAGGGAAACCGCGATGATGTCGGCGCGCGGCACCATGACATCGTCGACCCGGCGCTCGCGCAAGCTGAGCACATTGGAGAGCATCGCCCGCTCCTGCGGGCTGATGTCGGCGATCCCGCCGCTTCCCTGCGCCAGGGCCTCGGTGATCTCCTCGCGGACGGAGCCGCCATGGCGCAGGCCGAGCCGATCGAGGAACTGGCCGAGCCAATGGGTCAGGCCGCGGCCGGCGGGCTCGGAGGTGGTGCTAGGTCGAGGGTCGTCGCTCATGGCGCGGGTGAAGACTGCTTCTTGGAGGCGGCCGCTCCGGGAGGCGGCCTGGTGGGTTCCGGATCGCTTCCGGCATAGGGATCGGCGATGCCGAGCCGGGCGAGCGCCGCGGTCTCCATCGCCTCCATCCGCTGCGCCTCGGCCTCGGTCTCGTGGTCCTCGCCGAGCAGATGCAACAGGCCATGGATGACGAGATGGCTGAGATGATCGCCGAGACTCTTGCCCTCGGCCTGCGCCTCGCGCGTCAGCGTCTCGAGGGCGAGCACGATATCGCCGAGCACCGGGCTCGCGGCGACACGCTCCGGCGGCACGGCCGGGAAGGAGAGGACATTGGTCGGCTTGTCGAAGCCGCGCCATTCGCGATTGACGGCGCGGATGCGCTTGTCGTCGGTCAGGAGCAGGCTGAGCTCGGCGCCTGCGAGCGGCGTCAGGCGCGCTTCCGCGAGACCGGCGGCGATCGCCGCCTCGATGCGCGGCCTGAGATCGCCGAACTCACGCCAGCGCCGCGATTGCAGGCGCAGTTCGAGCGTCAACCCACCGGCCGGCAACTCGGATCGCGGCGCGGCGCGCCGCGATCGAGGTCGATCGTTCATCGCGGTCTCTCCCGCGACAGCATGCGCTTCAACCCGTCGGCATCGCCCTCCACCGGGCCGGCATCGGCCGGCTGGAGATTGGCGAGCCGGGCCTCACGCTCGTCGCGTTCCTTCCTGGCGGCATCCTCATAGGCCATGACGATGCGGCGCACGAGTTCGTGGCGGACGACGTCGCCCTCCTCGAAGCGGGCATGACCGACGCCCTCGACGCCCGAGAGCAGCCTGACCGCCTCGACCAGACCGGAGCGCTGGCCCGGCGGCAGGTCGATCTGCGAGGGGTCGCCGGTGATGATCATGCGCGAGCCCTCGCCGAGGCGGGTCAGGAACATCTTCATCTGCACGGAGGTGGCGTTCTGGGCCTCGTCGAGCAGCACGACCGCATTGGTCAGGGTGCGGCCGCGCATGAAGGCAAGCGGCGCGATCTCGATCATGCCGGTCTGCAAAGCGCGTTCGACATGGCGCGCCTCCATGAAATCGTTGAGCGCGTCGTAGATCGGCCTGAGGTACGGGTCGACCTTCTCGCGCATGTCGCCCGGCAGGAAGCCGAGGCGCTCGCCGGCCTCGACCGCCGGCCGCGACAGCACCATGCGCTCGACCACGCCCTGCTCGATCAGCGAGACCGCATGGCCGACCGCGAGCCAGGTCTTGCCGGTGCCGGCCGGCCCCTCGGCGAGGACGAGCTCATGGCGCTTGAGCTGGCGCAGATAGGCGTCCTGCGCCGCATTGCGGGCGCGCACCGGGCCGCGCTTGCGGGTGACGATGGCGTCGAAGGCCGATTTTCCGGCATTGTCGGCTGGGAAGAGCGAGCGCTGCACATTGCTCTCCTCGATCGCGCCGTCGACCTCGCCGAGATTGACCGCGGCGCCGATCTTGGCGCGGGCATAGAGGGTGCGCAGCACGCGGCTGGCCTGCTCGGCGGTGTCCGGCGGCCCCTTGATGGTGATGTGGTTGCCATTGGGGCTGACGACGACGCCGAGCCGGCGCTCGAGATGTGCCAGGTTCTGGTCGTATTGCCCGAAGACCAGGCTGGCGAGCTGGTTGTCGTCGAAGGACAGCACCACTTCCGTGCCGGACAGGCCGGCGCGCGCCGGCACCTCCTCGCGGAGCGCCAGCGGGTCGCGGCGAAGGCCGCGTTCGGGTCTCGGATTCATCGGATCGGCCTGGGCCAAAGGTGTCTTCTCCTGGAGCGGGGGTCGTGGGCAGGCAGAGGCACGCGACGAGACCCGACTCGACTTCTAGGCATACGCACTCAGGCAGCGAGCTCCCGTGAGACGGCCCGGCCGAACAGCGAGTTCGAGCCGGCCCGCTCGATCGTCACCATGACGCGCTCGCCGATGCGATGCGTCGCGGTTTCGATCTGGACCGCCTGGAGATAGGGGGTCTTGCCGGCAAGCTGGCCGGGATGGCGCCCGGCCCGCTCGAGCAGCACCTCGACGGTGCGCCCGACCATGGCGTGGTTGAACTCCTGGCGATGGCGCTCGACCAGGGCCTGCAGGCGCTGCAGGCGCTCGTCCATCACCGCCGGCTCGACCTGTGTCTCCAGTTCCGCGGCCGGGGTACCGGGGCGCGGCGAATACTTGAAGGTATAGGCCGAGGCGAAGCGGATATCCTCGACGAGCTTCAGCGTCGCCTCGAAATCGGCATCGCTCTCGCCGGGGAAGCCGACGATGAAGTCCGAGGACAGGGCGATGTCGGGCCGGGCCGCGCGCACCTTGTCGATCAGCCGGCGATATTCGTCGGCGGTGTGCTTGCGGTTCATCGCGGCGAGGATGCGGTCGGAGCCGGCCTGCACCGGCAGATGCAGGAAGGGCATCACCTGCGGCAGGTCGCGATGGGCGGCGATCAGCTCATCGTCCATGTCGCGCGGATGGCTCGTGGTGTAGCGGATGCGGGCGATGCCGGGCACCTCGGCGAGGCGGCGCATCAGCCGCGCCAGCCCCCAGATTTGCCCGTCCTGCGCTTCGCCATGATAGGCGTTGACGTTCTGGCCGAGCAGGGTGACGTCCTGCACCCCGGCACCAGCCAGCCGCTCGACCTCGGCGACCACCTGCGCGACCGGGCGCGAGAACTCGGCGCCGCGCGTATAGGGCACGACGCAGAAGGCGCAGAACTTGTCGCAGCCTTCCTGCACGGTGACGAAGGCCGAGATGCCGCGCGCCAGGATCGCCGCGGGCTTGGGCGCCGGCAGATGGCCGAACTTGTCGTCCGGCGGCAGGTCGGTGTCGACGACGCGGCCGGCGCGCGCCTGGCGCAGCAATTCGGGCAGGCGATGATAGGCCTGCGGGCCGACGACGAGGTCGACCGCCGGCTGCCGGCGCTGGATCTCGGCCCCCTCGGCCTGGGCGACGCAGCCGGCGACGACCAGCGTGGTCTCGCGGCCATCGGCCTTGCGGTCCTGCTTCAGCTCGCGCAGCTTGCCGAGCTCAGTATAGACCTTGTGCGCCGCGCGCTCGCGGATATGGCAGGTGTTGAGCAGGATCAGATCGGCGTCGTCGGGCGTCGCGGTCTCCTCGTAGCCCTCGCCGCCCAGGACATCCGCCATGCGCTGCCCGTCATAGACGTTCATCTGGCAGCCATAGGACTTGATGTGGACTTTCTTCATCAATGCCGATCCGACCTCAATCCCGTCTCCTTAACCCAGCCGGCCGCGATTTGGGAATCATACTGCCGCGGGTGGCGGGCACGCAATATCCGGGCCGCTCCCGACGAATCGCCTGGAGGCTTGCTCAAGCGCGTGACCGGCCGGTGACGGCCTCCTGCCGGGCCCGGCGGATGGCGATCTCGGCGAGCCGCGTCGCCTCCTTACGCGAGAGCTTGCGGCCCATCCGGATCGGCTCGCCCCAGGCGAGCTCGACATCGACCGCCCCGGCCGCCAGGATCGACTTCAGATGCGGCGCGAGCTCGGTGTCGCCATGCCAGGCCAGGGCTGAGCGTATCGCCCGCCCGCCGGGCAGGCCGTGATAGCCGAGATAGGTGATGCAGAGCGGGTAGATCGTCACCTCGCCCTCCGCCTCGCTCTCGCCGCGCACCGCCTCATGGGCAGCGCCGAGCAGCGAGGAACGCAAGGGCAGGACGCGGGTGCCGTCGCCGGTCGTGCCCTCGGCGAAGAGCACCACAGCCTGCCCGTCCGAGAGCCTCTGCCCCATCTCCACGGCGACGCCGGCGGTAGCACCGCGGCGCTTGCGGTCGATGAAGACGGTGCGCTGCAAGGTCGAGAGCCAGCCGATCACCGGCCAGGTCGCGACCTCGGCCTTGGCGACGAAGGAGAGCGGACGCGCGGCGCCGAGCACGGGGATGTCGAGCCAGGAGACATGGTTGGCGACGATCAGCCCGCCCTCGCGGGGACCAGGAGGCGTGCCGCGAATCACCGCGCGGACGCCGAGCCCCCGACAGACCAGCCGATGGAACAGGCGCGTGAACAGGAAGCCATGGCCGGCCCCCAGCCGCATCGAGACCAGTTGCGGCGGGATCAGGACGAGCGTTCCGAGGCTGATCAGCGCCATGCGCAGCATCGCTCCGGGACCCAGGCCGTTCATTCTCTGCACCAAGCTCCGCTCACAGGGTTCCGGCTATAATCGCCGCCCACCCGCCCGTCCATGGCGTACAATCGCGCAGGACAGCTCGGCCCAGGGCAGCTCAGCCAAGATCGAGCCGCATCACCAGCGCGGCCGCGCGGCTGCCGTCGGGCTTCGGGTAATAGCCCTCGCGCCGGCCAACCTCGGCGAAGCCGAACTGGCGGTATAGGCCGACCGCGGCCGCATTGGTCTCCTCGACTTCGAGGAAGAGCCGGGCGACGCCCCGCGCCGCGAGCCTTGCGAGATGCCCCGCCAGCAGCGCCTGGGCGAGACCGCCACGCCGGCTTCCCTTGGCGACGACGATGCTGAGGATCTCGGCCTCGTCGGCGGCGATCCGCGACATCACGAAGCCCGAGGGATCGACGGCGCTGCCGGAGAAGACGCCATCGGCGAGAACCGAGGGATCGGCCAGAAGCGCCGCGCATTCGCCGGGACCCCAGAGCCGGGCGAAGCCGCCCTGATGATGCAAGGCGGCGACCTGGCGCGCCTGGGTCGTATCGAGCCGGCCCGTCCGGGCCGGGGCCGCACGGCGGTGGCGGAGGCGGTCGAGCCAGTCCATGCTCAGCGCCGCGGCAGGCGGGCACGATCCTGCGGCGTCGTCTCCGGCTCCTTGAGGTAGAGCGGGCGCGGCGGGGCGCTCTGCGGATCGGCGATCATGCCGAGCCGCGCGACCCAGATCACGTCGGGCGCCCTGGCGTCGTCGACGACGACGGCATCGAGCCCGATCGCCCAGGCCTCGTTGGCGACGGCGAGCGCCGCCGAGCCGACGAGCGAGACCGGGCCTGCGCCGATGGCGCGGGCTGCATCGCGATGGTTGACCTGGCGGATCGAGACCAGCTGCTTGCCCTGCGCGTTCAGCGCCTGGAACCAGACCTGGCCGTGCCTGGCATCGAGCGCGGCGGCGATCACCCGGCCGCCCTCGCGCCCGATCAGCGGAGCGGCGGTCGCCGCCAGGGTCGAGACACCGACTGCCGGAATGCCGGCGGCGAAGGCGATGGCGCGGGCCGCGCTGATGCCGACCCGCAAGCCGGTATAGCTGCCGGGGCCGATGGTCACGGCGACGCGATCGAGCGAGGAAAAGCCTCCCTCGACCTTGCCCATCACGCGCTCGATCATCGGCATGAGCGCTTCGGCATGGCCGCGCTCCATCGCCACCTGCTCGATGGCGACGGGCTGGGTGGCACCGGCCTCGAGCACGCAGGCGGAGCAGGCGCCGAGCGCGGTGTCGATGGCGAGGATGCGCATTAGTTGCCTACCCGGCATGAAAGATGGCCGGTCGTCCCGGGCGACCGAAGGAAGACCCGGGACCCATGCCGGAACATCACCGATGAAGGCTCAGGCATGGATCCCGGCTCTGCGCTGCGCTCCGGCCGGGATGACCGCCGGAGAATGTTGAATGAACCGAGGCGGGGCGGCGCTCAGACCGCCTCGACCTCGCGAACCTGCGGCAGGAAGTGCCGCAGCAGGTTCTGGATGCCGTGCTTCAGCGTCGCGGTCGAGGAGGGACAGCCCGAGCAGGAGCCCTTCATCGCCAGATAGACCGTGCCGTCCTTGAAGCCGCGGAAGGTGATGTCGCCGCCATCGCCGGCCACGGCCGGACGGATGCGGGTCTCGAGCAGCTCCTTGATCGTCTCGACGGTCTGCGCGTCCTCGTCGGCGAAGAACTCCTCCTCGCTCTCCTCCGGACCGGCATCCGCAGCGCCGTCCGCCATCAGCGGGGCGCCCGACATGTAGTGCTCCATGATCGCGCCGAGGATGGCGGGCTTGAGATGCGGCCATTCGCCCTCCGCCTTGGTCACGGTGATGAAGTCGGAGCCGAAGAACACCGCCGAGACGCCCTTGACGCCGAACAGGCGCGCGGCGAGCGGCGAGCGATCGGCCTGTGCCGGGTCGCGCAATTCGACCGGCCCTCCGGGCGAGACGCTGCGGCCGGGCAGGAATTTCAGGGTCGCGGGATTGGGCGTGGCTTCGGTCTGGATAAACATGGATCTTACCTCCGGCACCGACGGGTCAAGGCCGCCGTTCCTGTTCCCGATATAGGCCCATTGCTGGAATCATTCCAGCCGCACCGGCCTGCCGGATCAGGCGAGTGCGTCGATTTCCTCGTCGGCGAGATGGCCGGGAACGATGGCCACCGGAATCGGGAAGGTCCCGGCGCTCTTGCCGGCGAGCGCGCTGACCAGCGGCCCCGGCCCGTTGCTGCCTGTGCCTGCAGCCAGCACCAGCAGCGAGATGTCCTCGTCGGCCTCGATCAGCTTGACCACCTCGTCGGCCTTGATGCCGGTACGCACCACCTTCTCGGGCTCGAGCCCGGCGAGCGAGCGCACCGTGGCGGCCGCAGCGGCGATCAGCGCCTCGGCTTCCGCCTCGGCCTCGGCCCGCATCACCTCGCCGACGCCGAGCCAGTTCTCCTCGGCCGGAGGCGTGACCACGCCGAGCAGCACGATGGTCGCACCGACGCGGGCGCAGCGCCTGGCCGCGAAGCGCACCGCCTTGGCGCATTCCGGGCTGTCGTCCACCACCGCCAGGAATTTCGGGCGATGGCCCGTCTCATAGGACCGCCGTCTCTTGACCATTGCCGCCGCCTGTCGCCGCTTCCCGAGCCTGATATCGTGGCAGGCGCC
The DNA here is from genome assembly GCF_058798075.1 of Allobosea sp. GW823-FHT01F03. Classification (NCBI taxonomy): domain Bacteria; kingdom Pseudomonadati; phylum Pseudomonadota; class Alphaproteobacteria; order Hyphomicrobiales; family Alloboseaceae; genus Allobosea; species Allobosea sp. GW823-FHT01F03. Next base: position 150,351 of record NZ_CM179505.1, read on the forward strand.
GCAAGGTCAGCGCAAGCCCCGGCCCGCGCCGACCGCCCGGACCGCACTTTGCCCGGCCGCCTATGGCCGGGCAGGATAATCGCCTGATCTCAAAGACTAAGACGCCTGGCGCCGGCGCACGAAGCCAACGATGTCCTTGACGTCGCGCATGATCGGCGCGGCGATTGCATCGGCACGGTCGGCGCCGTCACTGAGGATGGCGTCGACATGGCCGGGATCGGCGAGCAGCCGGCGCATCTCGGCGGCGATCGGGCCGAGCTTGGCCACGGAAAGATCGACCAGGGCGCCCTTGAAGCCCGAGAATTGGCCACCGCCGAACTGGCTGAGGACCTGCGCGCGGGTGGCGCCGGAGAGGCCGGCATAGATGCCGACGAGGTTCTCGGCCTCGGGCCGGCCCTCGAGTCCCTTCTCCTCGGAAGGCAGGGCCTCGGGATCGGTCTTCGCCTTGCGGATCTTCTGGGCGATGGTGTCGGCATCGTCGGTCAGGTTGATGCGCGAGAAATCCGAGGCGTCGGATTTCGACATCTTCTTGGTGCCGTCGCGCAGGCTCATCACCCGGGTCGCCGGACCCTGGATCATCGGCTCGGGCAGCGGGAAAAAGCCGAGATCGCCGGTCCCGGTGCCGAGCTTCTCGATCTGCTCGGCGAAGTCGTTGTTGAACTTCTGGGCGATGTCGCGGGTCAGCTCGAGATGCTGCTTCTGGTCCTCGCCGACCGGGACATGGGTCGCCTTGTAGAGCAGGATGTCGGCGGCCATCAGCACGGGATAATCGTAGAGCCCGACCGAGACGTTCTCGCGGTCCTTGCCGGCCTTCTCCTTGAACTGGGTCATGCGGTTGAGCCAGCCGAGGCGGGCGACCGTGTTGAAGACCCAGGCGAGCTCGGCATGGCCGGTGACCTGGCTCTGGTTGAAGATGATGCTGCGCTTGGGGTCGACGCCGGCGGCGATATAGGCGGCGGCGACCTCGCGGGTGGCGCGGGTCAGCTCGACCGGGCCGCCCCAGACCTCCATGGACGGCGTGATCGCGTGCATGTCGACGACGCAATAGATGCAGTCATGCGTTTCCTGCATCGCCACCCAGTTCACGAGGGCGCCGAGATAATTGCCGAGATGGAGCGTCGAGGTCGGCTGCATGCCGGAGAAGACGCGGGGAAGGAAAGCAGCCATCGGGCGCTCCGTCGTCATTGGCGTTATCGGGCCCGGGCCGAAGGTTTTCGGCTCAGGAACGCGGCGTTCTGACGGAAGCGCCGCGAAGGCGCAAGAGCAGCGGCCCGAAAGCCCCGAGCATCCAGCCCGCGAGGCCATAGACCAGGGCCCCGCCGAGACAAAGCGCCGCCAGCGCCGCGGCGCGCGACAAGGCCGGCTGGCCATGGGCGAGCCAGCGCTGCAGAGGCGGCAACAGGACCGCGAGCGCCGCCGCCATCAGCGCCGCCGCGAGCAGAATGGCGAGGATGGCGCGAATCGTCGCAGCGTCGGGCCGCCACAGCCGCTCCCGCAGCAGGCAGCCCGTTAGCAGCAGCGCCTGGACGAGGAAGGCGAGGCTCGCGGCCAGCGCGCCGATCATCGCGGCGTCGCGCCAGCCGAGCAGGGCATAGCCGGCGCCGGCCGCGACGAGTACGGCGGCGAACCCCGTGAGCAGGGGCAGGCGCGGCCGGCGCCGGACGAAATAGGCCTGGCCGAAGACCTTGGCGACGAGCGCGAAGGGCAGGCCTAAGGCGAAGGCTGAAAGCGCGGCGGCGGTGCGCGCCCGGTCGGCGGCGCCGAAGCGGCCCTGCTCGAACAGCACCGAGACGATCGGCTCCGCCAGCAGGAACAGGGCGGTCGCGGCAGGGATGGCGAGGGCGAGGCCGAGCGCCAAAGCGCGGCCGAGCAGCGCATCATGCGCCGCCTGCGCCTGCTCGCCCGCCATGGCCGAGAGCACGACCGTGCCCATCGCCACGCCGAAGAAGGAGAGCGGCAGCTGGAAGATGCGGTCGGCATAATAGAGCGCGGCGACCGAGCCGGCTTCCGTGGAGGCGATCTGGGTCGAGACCAGCAGGATGAGCTGCGCCGCCGATGCCGCAAGCAGGGTCGCGCCGCCGGTCCTGACCAGCCGCGTCATGTCGCGCGACCAACGCAGGCTCGGGCGCGGCAGGCCGATTCGGCGCAGGGGAGCGAGGATCAAGGCGAGATGGGCAAGCCCGGTCAGGCTGAGGCCGGCGGCGAGCAGGGTCGCGCTCTCGGCGCTCGACCCGCCGCGGAAGAGCTCGACGAGCAGGGCGACAAGCAGGATCGCGTTCATCAGCGCCGGCGCCAGCGCCGCGACCGTGAAGCGGCCCTCGGCATTGAGCAGCGCCGCGAGCAGAGCCGCGAGCGTCGTCAGCAGCACGAAGGGCAGCATCAGGCGGGTATAGAAGGCGGCGAGCGCCAGCGTGTCGGGCTCCCCGGCAAAGCCGCCGGCGAGGCCGAGGACCACCCAGGGCGCGAACAGCTCGGCCAGGGCGACGAAGAGCAGCAGCAGCAGGCAAAGATGGCTCGCCGCCTCGCCGGCGAAGCGCCGCGCCGCCGCCTCGCCGTGCTCGGCCTTGATCGCAAGATAGAGCGGCACGAAGGGCGCGTTCAGCCCGCCCTCGCCGAGCACGCGGCGGACCAGATTGGGCAGGCGCAGCGCCGCGAGAAAGGCATCCGCCACCGGCCCGGTGCCGAGCACGCGGGCGATCAGCACGTCGCGGGCGAAACCGAGCAGGCGCGACAGGATCGTCGCCGCGCCGACGACGAGGGAATCGCGGGCGAGACGGGGGGAGCTTGGCTCGGGCGGCGCGGAAGCGGACGTCACAACTTAGCCGTTGCCCTTTTGTTCAGTTGCTGATTCACTTCAACTAGACCGGTGGGTGCCATGAAGCCAGAATTCGATCGGGAGAAATTCAAGGCTGTCGTCCACTACCTCTGCCGGCATGCAGGCGATGATTTCGGCAAGATAAAGCTCCACAAGGCGCTATACTTCGCGGATATGCTGCACTTTATCGACAAGGGGCAGCCGTTGACCGGCGTCGACTATATCAAGCAAAAATTCGGACCGACCGCCCGGCACCTGACCCGGGAGCTCGACGAGCTCGCCAGCGATGGAGCGATCCGCGTGTCGCAGGAAAACTACTTCGGCTTGCCCAAATACGCGTTTCACACGCTACGCGAACCATCGACGAACCGTTTGTCGGACGAAGACCGCGCCCTGCTGGATGAAGTCCTGAGGTTCGTCGGCGACTACAGCGCCACGGCAATTTCTGAGCTGAGCCACAATGAGGCATGGCACGCCTTCGAGATCGGTGCCGTCATCCCCTATGAGACAGCCTATTGGCTCGTGCCGACCGAGATTACCGATGATGATATGGTCTGGGCCGCAGCGCAGATGCGAGAGCACGCGCACGCTGGCTGAGCGATATGCGGCAAGTCATCTGGTCCGACCTAGCCGAGCAGGGGCTGGCGCGCTGCATACCGGCAGATAGGCTCGATGGCGTTCGCACCGCTATTGAATTACGGCTTGCGCACGACGGTGCAATGCCACTCAGGCGCCATCCTGCCTTCCCTACGCGCCAAATCTACGTCTTCGCCTTGTTCATCGGCGTCGGTGATCTGCGTGGCGTCGTCGAATTCAACGGCGACGCCACGATCTGACATATCGGCATCAGGCCACCAAACTCTCGCGCTACAGAATGAACCGGCTGAGATCGGCATTCCTGGCGAGGTCGCCGATCCTCGCCTCGACATAGGCGGCGTCGATCTCGACCTTCTCGCCGCCGCGATCGGTGGCGGTGAAGGAAATCTCGTCGAGGATGCGCTCGATCACGGTCTGGAGCCGGCGCGCGCCGATGTTCTCGACCGTGGCGTTCACCGCGACCGCGATCCTGGCGATCGCGTCGATCGCATCGGGCGAGAAGGAAATCTCGACCTGCTCGGTCGCCAGCATCGCCACCGACTGCTTGATCAGGCTGGCCTCGGTCTCGGTCAGGATGCGCTTGAAGTCCTCGACGTCGAGCGGCGAGAGTTCGACGCGGATCGGCAGGCGGCCCTGCAGCTCCGGCAGCAGGTCTGAGGGCTTCGAGACGTGGAAGGCGCCCGAGGCGATGAACAGGATGTGGTCGCTCTTCACCGGCCCGTGCTTGGTCGCGACGGTGGTGCCCTCGATCAGCGGCAGCAGGTCGCGCTGCACGCCCTCGCGCGAGACATCGGCGCCGGAGCGGCCCTCGCGGGCACAGATCTTGTCGATCTCGTCGAGGAAGACGATGCCATTGTTCTCGACCTCGCGGATCGCCTGCTGGACGATCGCATCCTGATCGATCAGCTTGTCGCTCTCCTCGGCGAGCAGCGGTCCATAGGCGTCCTTGACCTGGACGCGCCGCGGCTTGCCCTTCTGGCCGAAGGCCTTGCCGAACATGTCGGAGAGGTTGATCGCACCGATCGAGGCGCCGGGCATGCCGGGGACCTCGAACATGGGCTGGCCGGAACCGCCCGAGGCGACCTCGATCTCGATCTCCTTGTCGTCGAGCTCGTTGGCGCGCAGCTTGCGGCGGAAGGCGTCGCGCGTCGTCGTGCTCGCCGTCGCCCCGACGAGCGCATCGAGCACGCGCTCCTCGGCGGCGACATGCGCCTTGGCCTGGACGTCCTTGCGCCTGAGGTCGCGGACCAGCCCGATCGCGACCTCGACGAGGTCGCGCACGATCGATTCGACGTCGCGGCCGACATAGCCGACCTCGGTGAACTTGGTCGCCTCGACCTTGAGGAAGGGCGCGTTCGCCAGCTTGGCGAGGCGCCTTGCGATCTCGGTCTTGCCGCAGCCGGTCGGCCCGATCATCAGGATGTTCTTGGGCGCGACCTCCTCACGCAGCGGGCCTTCGAGCTGCTGCCGGCGCCAGCGATTGCGCAGCGCGATGGCGACGGCGCGCTTGGCGTCGTTCTGGCCGACGATGTAGCGATCGAGCTCGGAGACGATCTCGCGGGGGGAAAACGACGTCATCAAACAGGTTCCTGGACCATGATCAGCGCGCGACCGTCGCCGGTATCGCGTTCTTGGAGAGCGGTGAAGCCGGCCTTCTCATAGGCGCGGATCGCGGCGAGATTATCCGACCCGCTCATGGCGAGCCCTGCAGGAAGACCGGCGGCAAGCGATCCGCCAGCACGCCCAGCGGAAGCCGCGGGACGATCAGCGTTCTCAGCGAGCGCCAGCCGGCGGAAAGCCCGAGCACCACGACCGCCAGACCGAGCAGGGTCAGCGGCAGGCCGAGCCCACCCTCGACGCGCTGGGCCAGCAGATAGGCGATGGCGATGCCGGCATAGCTCAGCCCGGAGACGATCAGGGCGCGGCGGTCGATCACCAGCGCGACCAGCCCGAGCAGGACGAACAGCACGAGCACGACCAGTGCCTTGCCGGTGCCGATATCGCCGATGCCGCCGGTCGCGAGCTGGATCGTCGGGTGGACGATCAGCGGCGCGGCGAGCAGATGCAGCCAGAAGGCGCCATCGGAGCGGCGCGTCAGCCGGCGCGGGTCGCTCATATCGGCGCGCATGGCGAAGAGGAAGATGCCGACGCCGACCAGGAAGGCCAAGGCGGTCAAATGGTTCTCGATCAGCCGGGGATCGGCGAGAGTCAGCAATCCCGCGAGCACGGCGACGCAGCCGGCCGCGGTGATCGCAGCATCGATCGGCACGCGAAACCGCCAATGGTGCAGGCCCGCCGCGAGCGCACCGGCGAGCCCACCGCCGATCAGCAGCCAGCCTTGCCGTGCCTCGCCGCGAATCGCCGCCTGCTGGACCAGCAGCTCGACGGCGAGCAAGGCCAGGAAGCCGGCGGCAGCCGCGAACATCAGGGCAAGCGCAATCGACGGCAAAGCGAGCCGCATGCGGCGCGAGAACCATTCCGCCAGCCCCCAGGCGACGACGAGGCCGGTCAGGGCGAAAGCCTCGCCGAGGCCGAGCAGTTGCGTCAGCCCGAGCAGCGCCGAGGCGAGGAGCCCGACCCCGATGGTGACGAAGACGTCGTTGAAGCCGCCGATCAGCCGAAAGCGCTCGTCATCGGGATCGACCGCGCGGCTATCCTCTGCGGCGACATCGCCGGCGAGCGGGGAAACGGCCTCGCGGCGCAGCCGCGCCAGATGGCTGAGGCGCACCGCCTGGGCCTGGTCGATGATGCCCTCTGCGACCGCGGCCTGCAGATCCTCCTCGCGGATCATGCCAATTCCAGGCTCTCGATGACGAGGGAATGGTTGGTGTAGACGCAGATATCGCCAGCGATCTTCATCGCCTTGCGGACGATCGTCTCGGCATCGGGTTCGACATCGACCAGCGCGCGGGCGGCGGCGAGCGCGTAATTACCGCCGGAGCCGATCGCCATCACCGAGCCGTGCTCGCTCGCCTCGGGTTCCAGCACGTCGCCGGTGCCGGAGATCAGCAGCGAGACCTCCTTGTCGGCGACGAGCAGCATCGCCTCCAGCCGGCGCAGATAACGGTCGGTGCGCCAGTCCTTTGCGAGCTCGACGCAGGCGCGCAGCAGCTGCGTCGGATATTGCTCGAGCTTGGCCTCGAGCCGTTCGAACAGGGTGAAGGCGTCGGCGGTGGCGCCGGCGAAACCGGCGATCACCGCACCCTTGGCGAGGCGGCGCACCTTCCTGGCATTGCCCTTCATGATCGTCGGGCCGAGTGAGACCTGGCCGTCGCCGCCGATCACGACGCGGCCGCCCTTGCGCACCATCAGGATGGTGGTCGCGTGCATCAGCGGGGCATTGCTAGTCTCAGACATTGCGATTCGATCTCGGGCAAACGGTCAACAGGAACCGCCAACATGTTCAGGCTGAAGCCCGGTATCAAGAGCGACCCGGTCAAACGCTGGAATCTGTCTGAACGGGCCTTCTTCGCCTGCGGCGCCTGTCACATCCTCGCTTACGCCTTTCTGGACGCCTATCCGTGGCACGGTTTCCGCGCTGTCTGGATCAGGCCGGCCGGGGGTTTCACCGGGAACCATGTCTTCGTCACCAACGGAAAGACGGCCTTCGATTTTCACGGCTATCGCTGCGAGGAGGCTCTGATTGCTCATCACTGGACCAAGGGCCGGCTCTGGTGGCCGGGCTGGGACGGCACGCTGGTACCCTTGCCGCAGGACGTGCTGATCAGCGAAGCGAAATCGAAGACCTATGACAGCCTCTGGCTGCGCGAGCCCGGCCAGTTCCTGCACGATGCCCTGCCGCGGGCACGGGCCTTCCTTCGCCGCTTCGGCCCGCCGCCGGGATAGCGATCTGCGCCCACGCCTGCTAAAGCGGGCACGGTTTTCTTAAGGGTGACAGAGGTCAGCATGCGTTCGGGCGAGGTCAAGCGCCGTACCAACGAAACCGACATCGCGGTGAAGCTCGTGCTCGACGGCACCGGCAAGGCCGAGATTTCGAGCGGCGTCGGCTTCTTCGACCATATGCTCGACCTGTTCGCCCGGCATTCGCTGATCGACACCACGGTCGCGGTAAAGGGCGACACCCATATCGACGACCACCACTCGGTCGAGGATGCCGGCATCGCGCTCGGCGAGGCCCTGAAACAGGCGCTCGGCGACAAGAAGGGCATCCGCCGCTATGCCGACGTGCATCTGCCGATGGACGAGACGCTGACCCGCGTCGCGGTCGACGTCTCGGGCCGGCCCTTCCTGGTCTTCCGCACCGAGTTCAAGGCGCAGAAGATCGGCAGCTTCGACACCGAGCTGGTGCGCGAGTTCTTCCAGGCCTTCGCCATGAATGCCGGCATCACCCTGCATGTCGAGACGCTCTATGGCGACAACGCCCACCATATCGCCGAGAGCTGCTTCAAGGGGCTGGCGCGGGCGCTGCGCCAGGCGCTGGAAGTCGACCCGCGCGAGGGCGGCCGCGTGCCCTCGACCAAGGGTGCGCTGTAAGGGGCCGATGCCATGGCGTTCTATCAGGTCCTGATTCCGCCGCCCGGTGCCGGCGGGTTGCGCGAGGAAATCGAGCAGGCACGCGTCCTGCCCGAGAGCTTCACCTGGTCTGCCTTCCTGTTCGGCGGGTTCTGGCTCTTGCTGAAGCGGCTCTGGCTCGCTTTCCTGCTCTACGGCTTGGCCTGGGGCGGCATCATCTATCTCCAGCGCCAGTTTGGCTTCTCCTTCGCCGCGGTCTCGCTGTCGCATCTGGCGCTCGGCATCTTCCTCGGCCTCGAAGGCCAGAATCTGATCGCGCGCAAGCTGACGCGCAAAGGCTGGCGGCTCGTCGACATCGTTGAGGCGCCGGACCTTTCCAGCGCCGAGCGCCGCTATTTCGAGCGTGCCCTGCCGGAAGGCGCAGCCCCGCGCCCCGTGACCCCAACGAACGCGCCGGCCCGCTTCGCAGGCGGACCGACGCCGGTGATCGGCCTCTTCCCGGAAGCGAGCGGACGATGAGCCAGACCGTCACCATCGTCGATTACGGCTCTGGCAATCTGCACTCGGCCGCAAAAGCCTTCGAGCGCGCGGCCGATGAAGCGGGCATCGCCGCCAGCATCCACGTCACCAGCGATCCCGACGCGGTCCGCGCCGCCGACCGTATCGTGCTGCCGGGCGTCGGCGCCTTCGCCGATTGCCGGGCCGGGCTCGATGCGGTCGCCGGCATGGTCGAAGCGCTCGAGGACACGGTGCGCGGCAAGGGCCGGCCCTTCCTCGGCATCTGCGTCGGCATGCAATTGATGGCGAGCTGCGGGCTGGAATACGTCACCACGCAAGGGCTCGGCTGGATTCCCGGCGATGTCAGCCTGATCCGCCCGCAGGATGAGAGCCTGAAGATCCCGCATATGGGCTGGAACACCCTGCACAAGCAGGACGAGCACGCCCTGCTCGACGGAATCGAGACCGGCCCCGCCGGCTGGCACGCCTATTTCGTGCACTCCTACGCGCTCGTCGCCGAACGGGCGCAGGACGTGCTCGCTTTGACCGACTATGGCGGCCCGGTCACCGCCATGGTCGCGCAGGGCAACATGGCCGGCACGCAGTTCCATCCCGAGAAGAGCCAGAGGCTCGGCCTCGCGCTGATCGCTAATTTCCTGAGGTGGAAGCCTTGATCCTTTTCCCCGCCATCGACCTCAAGGAAGGCCGCTGCGTTCGCCTGAAACAGGGCGATATGGAGCAGGCGACGATCTTCAACGACGATCCCGCCGCCCAGGCCGCGACCTTCGAGGCCCAGGGCTTCCAATGGCTGCATGTCGTCGATCTCGACGGCGCCTTCGCCGGCAAGCCGATGAATGCCGGCGCCGTCGAGGCGATCCTGAAGCGCGTCGCCTTTCCGGTCCAACTCGGCGGCGGCATCCGCGACATGAAGACGGTCGAGGGCTGGCTCGAGAAGGGCATCGCCCGCGTCATCATCGGCACGGCGGCGGTGCGCGATCCCGCCTTCGTGCGCGATGCGGCAAAGGCCTTCCCGGGCAAGGTCGCGGTCGGCATCGATGCGCGTGACGGCTATGTCGCCGTGGAAGGTTGGGCGGAGACCTCGGCGCTCGCCGCCGACGATCTCGGCCGGCGCTTCGAGGATGCCGGCGTCGCGGCGATCATCTACACCGACATCGCCCGCGACGGGATGCTGGAGGGTATCAACTGGGACGGCACGATCGGCCTCGCCCATGCGCTCTCGATCCCGGTGATCGCCTCGGGCGGCCTCGCCTCGATGGCCGATATCGAGCGGCTCTGCGCGCCCGATGCCGCGATCCTCGAAGGCGCCATCACCGGCCGCGCCCTCTATGACGGGCGGATCGACCCCGCCGCCGCGCTGGCGAGGCTCGCGGAAGCTCGCCGCTGACCAATCGCACGACGCCGTGCTATGCTGCCGCCATGGCGAGCCAGAACATCCTGAGCAAGCGTCCGGCGCGTGCCATTCGGTACGAGCAGGATTTCTATGGCTGGGCGCTTGAACAAGCCGCGCTGCTCCGCCAAGGCAGGCTCTCCGAATTGGACGCCGCGAATCTTGCCGAGGAGCTCGGAGATTTGGGCCGCGCGGAATTCAACTCGCTTGTCAGCGCCTTGCGCGTCCTGACCATGCACCTGCTGAAATGGGACCATCAGCCCGAAAAGCGCAGCCGGAGCTGGGAGCTGACCATCGCCAGCCAGCGACTTGAACTGGCTGACATCCTCAAGGACAGCCCGGGTCTCAAACCGCGTTTCGACGAGGCACTGGCGCGGGCCTATCGGCGTGCACGCCTGGAGGCATCCAGCGAGACGGGGCTGGATGCGTCCGTCTTTCCCGAGGCCTGTCCCTACGACCTCTGGGCGATCGCCACGCGCGAGATCGCGCTGCGATGACGCCCGCCGTCGCCGCTCAGACCAGGTTCACCTTGCCGGTGGCGAGATCGTAGACGCCGCCAACCACGACCAGCTTCTTCTCGGCGAAGCGCTTCGAGAGGATCGGCGTCGCCTTCTTCAGTCTCTCGACGTTGAGCCTGACATTGGCGATGGTCGCGGCGTCCAGCATGTCCTGCGGCTTCTCCTTCTGGGCGGCGAGGACGGCCGGGCGGATCGCCTCGACCAGCGCCGGCAAGTGGCCGGGAAGCTTGGTCTTGTTCTTGACCACGTCGATCGTCGCCGAGATCGCGCCGCAGCTGGTATGGCCGAGCACGAGGATGAACTGCGAGCCCAGAACCTGCGCCCCGAATTCGAGGCTGGCCAGCGTGTCCTTGTTGACGAAATTGCCGGCGACGCGGGTGACGAAGAGCTGGCCCGGCCCCTGGTCGAAGGCGAGCTCGGGTGCGACGCGGGAATCGGCGCAGCTGACGATCGAGGCGAACGGCGACTGCGAGGCGGCGCGCGCGGCACGGCCGGCCGAGAAGTCACGCTCGCTGAGCTGGCCTGCGACATAGCGGGCATTGCCCTCGACCAGCCGCTTCAGGGCCTCGTCGCCATTGACGGCCGGGCTCTGGGCATGCGCGGCCGAGCTTAGGCCCGCGACGCCCGGCAAGCAGGCGCCGAGCGCCAGGAGCCCGCCCGCCCTGAGAAAGCCACGACGCGAGCCCGAGACGGACAGCCCATCAGCGCATTGGTCACACATGATCTTCCCCCCGAAGCGGCCCGGCGGAGCGCCGGGCCCGATCTCTGCGCTGCCCTTACGGCAGGCAGCGCAGAATGCACAAGCGAGCGTTGGGCTCCGGTTAAGGCGCTCCGGCAAATCCGAGCGGAATTGCCGATACCTTCCTCAGCGGAAATGCTTGTCGAAGATGCGCTGGTATTCGCCGGTCGACTTCGCGATGTGCAGCCACTGGTCGACGAAGGCCTTGAAGACGACGTCGCCGCGCGGCAGCAGATAACCGATCTCCGAGAAAGTCAGCGGCTTGTCGGTGTTGACCGCGCAGAGGCCGGGCTTGAGCCTCTCCTGGATCGTCGCCTCGCGCGCCTCGGTGATCATCACGTCGGCACGGCCGGCGAGGATCTCGTCGAAGATCGAGACATTGTCGGTGTGGAGTTGCAGCTTGGCCTGCTTGAAGCTGGTGCGGGCGAAGCGCTCATTGGTGCCGCCGGGATTGAAGATCACGGTGGTGCCGGGCTTGTCGATGTCGGCGACGGTCTGGAGCTTGTCCTTGTCGGCGCAGCGCACCAGCGGGACCTTGCCGGTGGCGAGCGTCGGCGCCGAATAGAAGGCGCGCTTTTGGCGCTCGAGCGTGACGCCGATGCCGCCCATGGCGATATCGCATTTGCCGGCGAGGAAATCCGGCATCAGATCGGCCCATTTTGTGCGCACGAACCGCGGCTCGACGCCGAGCGCCTTGGCGAGCGACTGCGCCATCTCGATGTCGACGCCCTCATAGCCCTCGCCGACCGCGACGGTGAACGGCTTGTAGTCGCCCGCCGTGCAGATGCGCAGCGTGCCGGCGCCCAGGATGGTGTCGAGCTGGCTGGCCGGCGCCTGGGCGCGAGCCCCGGAGAATGCGAGGCCCATGGCGGCCAGGAACGCGGCGCCCCTGACGGCGCCGGCGACGAGTGTGGTGATCTTCACGAACGGCTTCCCCTTTGCGGGCTCGGACGGCCCTTGCGTCAGGAAAGCAGGAGCCCGCGGCCGCTTCAATCGCGGGCGGCCCTGCGGCCGGGAGCATTCCAACCGGGCGGCGCTTGCTCTAGGGTCGCGCGCCATTACCTTTCGCCTTTTCGCCGGCAAACAGACATGACCCTGAAAACCCGCATTATCCCCTGCCTCGACGTCAAGGACGGCCGCGTCGTCAAGGGCGTGCAGTTCCTCGACCTCGTCGATGCCGGCGATCCGGTCGAGGCGGCCAAGGCCTATGATGCGGCCGGCGCAGACGAACTCTGCTTCCTCGACATAACGGCGAGCAGCGAAGATCGCGGCATCCTGTTCGACGTGGTGACGCGCACGGCCGAGGCCTGCTTCATGCCGCTGACGGTCGGCGGCGGCGTGCGCTCGCTCGAGGATATCAGGCAGTTGCTGCTGGCCGGGGCCGACAAGGTCTCGATCATGACGGAAGCGGTGAAGCGGCGCGAATTCGTGCGCGAGGCCGCGCAGAAATACGGCGCGCAATGCATCGTCGTCGCGATCGACGCCAAGCAGGTCTCACCGGAACGCTGGGAGATCTTCACCCATGGCGGGCGCAACCCGACCGGGCTCGACGCCGTCGCCTATGCCCGAGAGGTCGCCTCATTGGGTGCCGGCGAGATCCTTTTGACCTCGATGGATCGCGACGGCGCCAAGACCGGCTTCGACATCGAATTGACGCGGCGGGTCGCCGATGCGGTCGCCGTGCCGGTGATCGCGTCCGGCGGCGTCGGCACGCTCGACCATCTCGTCGAGGGCGTGCGCGACGGCCATGCCTCGGCCGTGCTCGCCGCCTCGATCTTCCATTTCGGGACCTTCACCATCCCGCAGGCGAAGGCACACATGGCGGCGGCCGGCCTCGCCATGCGGCTGGACTGATCGCGATGACCACCTTCACCCTCGCCGATCTCGAACGCATCGTCGCCGAACGCGGCGCCGCCTCTCCGGAGGAATCCTGGACGGCCAAGCTCTTGGCCGCCGGCCCGGAGCGGGCCGCCAAGAAGCTCGGCGAAGAGGCGGTCGAGGCGGTGATCGCCGCCGTGAAGGGCGATCGCGAGGAGCTGATCGCCGAAAGCGCCGACCTGCTCTATCATCTTTTGGTTGTGCTCAGGGCTCGGAATGTTGCATTGCGGGACGTGTTGAGCCAGCTTGAGGCTCGAACGGGGCGTTCCGGCCTGGCAGAAAAGGCCGCTCGCCCGCGTTGAACACGAGGCGAGTCACGCGTTGAACCTCGAAGCCTGGAATGCGGGTCGCTTCACCATGGACCAGCGTCTCGCCCTCTCGTCCAAGGACCCCGAGCTGGTCTCGCCCTACCGTGCCTTCACGCGCGACGAATGGGCCCATCTGCGCGCCGACACGCCGCTGACCCTCTCGGTCGACGACCTGACCAGGCTGCAATCGATCAACGACCCGATCTCGCTCGACGAGATCGTCGCGATCTATCTGCCGCTGTCGCGCCTGCTCTCGCTCTACGTCGCGGCGACGCAAGGGCTGTTCAAGGCGACCCAGCGCTTCCTGATGGCCGAGGCCGAGGTCAAGGTCCCCTATATCATCGGCGTCGCCGGCTCGGTCGCGGTCGGAAAATCGACCACGGCGCGCGTGCTCCAGGCCCTGCTCTCGCGCTGGCCGAACACGCCGAAGGTCGAGCTCGTCACCACCGACGGCTTCCTCCTGCCCAATGCCGAGCTGGAACGGCGCGGGCTGATGCAGCGCAAGGGCTTCCCGGAGAGCTATGACGGGGCGGCGCTGCTGCGCTTCGTCTCGGATGTGAAAGCCGGCAAGCGCGCCGTCGCCGCGCCGGTCTATTCGCATCTCGTCTACGACGTCGTGCCCGGCGAGCAGGTCACGGTCGAGCGGCCGGACATCCTGATCCTCGAAGGGCTCAACGTGCTGCAGGCGAGCCGCCTGCCGAAGGACGGCTCGGTGATCCCCTTCGTCTCGGACTTCTTCGACTTCTCGGTCTATCTCGACGCCGACGAGAACGATCTGCACCGCTGGTACGTCAACCGCTTCATGACCCTGCGCCAGACCGCCTTCCGCGACCCGCGCTCCTTCTTCCGCAAATATGCCGAGATCGGCGAGGAGGAGGCGCTCGCGATCGCCGAGAATCTCTGGACCGGCATCAACCTGCCGAATCTGCGCGAGAACATCCTGCCGACGCGGCAGCGCGCCAGCCTGATCCTGACCAAAGGCGCCAGCCATCGCATCCAGCAGGTCGCGCTGCGACGGCTTTGAGTCCGGAACTACCCGAGTTTCCGATCCCTCATCCTGAGGAGCAAGGCGCGAGCCTTGCGTCTCGAAGGATGCTCCAGTGCGCTCTTGAACATCCTTCGAGATGCTGCTGCGCAGCGCCTCAGGATGAGGGCTCAGCTTCCGGCCTGCCTTCGGACCGTTGAATGGAAACCCTCTCCTCGCTCGGTCTGATGGCGGGCGCCGCCCTGGTCGCCGCGACACTGCTGCCGGCCCAGTCCGAAGCGGTCTTCCTTGGATTGCTCGCGGCGAAGACCGTCGATCCGCTGCTGCTCTTCCTCGTGGCGAGCGTCGCCAATACCGCCGGCTCGGTGATCAACTGGTGGCTCGGCCGGCTAATCGCCAAAGGCGGGATCGAGCGCCTGCCGGCGCGGCTGCGGCCGGACCCGGTGCGCTTCGCCAAGGCCCAGAGCTGGTTCGCCCGCTTCGGCTGGCCGTCCCTGCTCTTCGCCTGGCTGCCGATCGGCGGCGATCCGCTGACCTTCGTCGCGGGATCGCTGAACTATCCGCTCGGCCGCTTCGTCCTGCTGGTGTTCATCGGCAAGGCGGCGCGCTATGCCCTGCTCTGGGCCGGCTGGGTCGCCGCCTCCTAGATCGAGGACGTCACCTGGCGCGAGACGGCAGCCTATCTCTTTGCGAAAGCGTCGTAATAGCCGGAAAAACAGCGTCCGCTTGCCGGCCCGGCGCTCGCAGCGATTGCGCAGCCGGAGGTCTCGGGCTACCAGCAAACCCCATCCTAGTGGAGAGATAGGTCATGAGCATCAAGCGCATCGCCCCCGGCCCCCGCATGTCCAAGGCCGTCGTGCACGGCGACACCGTCTATCTGGCCGGCCAGGTCGCCGACAAGGCGGCGGGCAAGAGCGTCGCCGAGCAGACCAAGGAAATCCTCGGGATCATCGACGGTCTCCTGGCCGAGGCCGGTTCGGACAAGAGCAAGCTGCTGATGGTCAACATCTGGCTTTCCGACATGTCGACCTTCGCCGAGATGAACGCCGTCTGGGACGCCTGGGTCTCGCAGGGCAACGCGCCCGGACGCGCCACGGTCGAGGCCAAGCTCGCCGGCCCGCAGTTCACGGTCGAGATCGCGGTCATCGCCGCGCGCTGAGATCAGCACATATAGGGCCCGCGACGCATGAACCAGGAAATCAGCAACATCCTGGCGCGGGTCTCGCAGCGCGAGGGCGTGCCCCCCGCGCTGCTACTGGCCGTGCTCGCGGCGATGGGACAAGCCTCCGGCAAGCCGGATTTCAGCCGCATCGAGCATGACCTGCGGCGCAAGGCCGGCGAATTCCGGAGCCTGCGCGAGCGCCTGCTGAAATCCTCCGTCGCCGACACCGAACTCGACCGGCTGCGCGCCGAGGCCGCACGCTCGCTGACGGAAGGCCGTTTCGCCGAGGCCGACCGGGCGCTCGCCCAGGCCGAACTGCGCAATCTCGACGGCACCGTCGCGCTCGACAAGATGTCGAAGGAGAAGCTGCTCGCCGCCGCCTCCGGCCGGGCCGATCGCGGTGCGGTCGCGATGCTGCGCTTGAATGCGCAGGCCTATCACGATGCCGCCCAACGCTTCGCGGAGGCCGCGCTGATCGCCGCTTCCGCCGATCAGGAACGGTCCCGTGTCTATGCCTGGCTCCAGGGCGACGCGCTCGCCCGGCTCGGCGCCGATTTCCGCGACAAGGATGGCTTCAACGCCTCGATCGCGCATTTCCGGGCGATGCTGGCCAAGCTCGACAATTTCGACCAGACCGTGGCCTGGGCGGCGACGCAGCAGCGCCTGGCGCGCGCGATCAACGGACTGGCGCGCCTGCAGGGCGACCGAAGGCTGACCCGCCAGGCGATCGATATCTATCGCACCGTCCTCGACGATCTCACCCAGAAGCAGGCACCCGCACTCTGGGCCGCGATCCAGAGCCGTTTCGGCGAAGCGCTGACCTCGCTCGGCGACGCCGAGGATGATGCCTCCATGCTCGAGGAAGGCATCGCCGCCTTGCGCGCCTCGCTGGCTGCGCTCGACCGCGGCACGATGCCGGCGGAGTGGACGCGGCTGAATTTCGAGCTCGGCAAGGCCTATGTCGCGCTCGGCCTGCGCGCCAGCGGCGCGGCGGCGCTGGAAGCGGCGATCAACGCCTTCAAGCGCGTCCTGGACGACTGGCAGCAGAGCACCCGCCCGCTCGAATGGGCCGAGGTGCAGGACCGGATCGGCGCCGCGCTTTGCGGGCTTTCCGCCTATTACCGCGAGCCCGTGGTGCTGGAGGAGGCGATCGCCGCCTTCGACGCGGCCCTGCTGGAGCGGCGCCGCGAGATCGTCCCCGCGCTCTGGGCCGAGAGCGCCGGCAACCGCGCCGATGCGCGGCTGCGGCTCGCGGAGCAACTCGGCGAGCGCCCGATGGCCGAAACCGCCGCCGCCGAACTGATGGGCGCGATCGAAACCCTGCGTGGCCTCGGCCTCGCGACCGAAGCCAAGCGCTTCGAGCCGGCACTGATCCGCGCCGGCACATTGGTCAGCAAGCTGCGCCAGCCTTGACCGGTCAGCCCTTGCGGGCAGCTTCCAGCCGCTCCAGCGCCGAATCGAGCGTGGCGTCGTGCTTGGCGAAGCAGAAACGCACGACATTGCGCACCGCTCCTTCCGCATAGAAGGCGCTGACCGGGATCGCCGCGACGCCGTTCTGCATCACGAGGCGCTGGCACCAGGCAACGTCGTCGCTCTCGCCGAGAGGGGCGATGTCGACATTGAGGAAATAGGTGCCCTTGCTCGGCAGCACGCTGTAGCCGAGTTCGGTCAATCCCTTGGCGAAACGGTCGCGCGAGCGCTGGAAATCGGCGCGCATGCCCTCGAAATAGCCGTCCTCCTTGCCGAGTCCGTAGGCGACGGCGGCCTGCAGGTTCGGCGGGGTGGTGAAGGTGATGTACTGGTGCGCCTTGGCGAGCACGCGCATCAGTTCCGGCGCCGCCATGACCATGCCGACCTTCCAGCCGGTCAGCGAGAAGATCTTGCCGGCCGAGGAGATCTTGACGGTGCGCTCGCGCATGCCGGGGCGACTCATCAGCGGCCTATGGCGGTGACCGTCGAAGACGACATGCTCCCAGACCTCGTCGCAGATCGCGACGGCGTCATGGCGCCGGCAGAAATCGGCGAGCAGGTCGAGATCGGCGTCGCTGAAGATCGTCGCGGTCGGGTTCAGCGGATTGTTGAACAGCACGACCCTGGTCTTCGGCGAGAAGGCCTGCGCCAGCGCCTCCTCGGAGAGGCCGAAATGCGGCGGCTTCAGCGTCACGAACTTGGGAATACCGCCGGCACGGCGCACCAGCGGCACATAGGCGTCGTACATCGGCTCGAACAGCACGACCTCGTCGCCCGGCGAAACCAGCGCCATCAGCGCGCCGGCGATCGCCTCGGTCGCGCCCGAGGTCACCATCACCTCGGTGTCGGGATCGAGATCGAGCCCCTGCCAATGCTTGAAATGCGTCGCCGTCGCCTGGCGCAGTTCGGGCAGACCCATCATCGGCGGATACTGGTTCCAGCCGTCCATCACCGCATCGGCCGCCTTGCGCCGGACATCCTGCGGGCCGGGATCGTCGGGAAAGCCCTGCCCGAGATTGACGGCCCGGTGCTCGCGCGCGAGCCGCGACATCACCTCGAAGACGCTGGTCTGGAGAGCGGAAAAGATCGGATTCATCGCGGCGTCATGCAGTCGGCTGGCGAGCCGGATGCCTCGGAACGAAAGCGCCAGGCGCTGCGATCCCGCGGCGAAATCCGTCTCTCATCGGAGAAATGGAAGCTCGATGCGGCCAGAACCACGTCTCGCCTCAGTCCGCTCCCAGCGGCAGGCCGGCCATAGCATGCGGCGCCGCGGTTCGCACGCCTCCAGACATCGCTTCGACGACTATGAAATGAAGAATGTTGACATTCATCAGCGGTCAGTGTCTTTTCGGGCTCAGCCGATTCACGACAGCGGCCTGCGGTTTCTTCGCCCCTTTGAGGCCGCAGGATGCTGACGTGGGTCGGTGAGCCTTTTTCAGGGGCCCGCCACCTGCTTGCCGGCCCGGTGGCCGCGGCCTATCAGGCGCCATGGCCCCGAAACGCTCCACTCCCGCGCTGATGGTGCTCGGCACCGGTTCGAATGTCGGCAAGTCGCTGCTGGTCGCCGGCTTGTGCCGGCTCTTCGCCGATCGCGGGCTGAAGGTGCGCCCGTTCAAGCCGCAGAACATGTCGAACAATGCCGCGGCGACACCGCAGGGCGAGATCGGCCGGGCCCAGGCGCTGCAGGCGCGCGCCGCGCGCATCGCCGCCCATGTCGACATGAACCCGGTGCTGCTCAAGCCGGAGAGCAATACCGGCAGCCAGATCGTGCTGCAGGGCCGCGTCACCGGCCGGCTCAGCTCGGGCGATTTCGCGCGCCGCGGCGACTTCCTGCCCAAGGTGCTGGAGAGCTTCGGCCGACTCTGCGACGGCGCCGATCTCGTCATCGTCGAGGGCGCGGGCTCGCCGGCCGAGACCAATCTGCGTGCCCGCGACATCGCCAATCTCGGTTTCGCCCGGGCCGCCGGGGTGCCTGCGGTGCTGGTCGGCGACATCGACCGCGGCGGCGTGATCGCGAGCCTGGTCGGCACCCATGCGGTGCTGGACGAAGCCGACCGGGCGATGATCCGCGCCTTCGCGATCAACCGCTTCCGTGGCGATGTTGCCCTGTTCCGCGCGGGCATCGCGACGATCGAGGCTGCGACCGGCTGGCCCTCGCTCGGCGTCGTGCCCTGGTTCCCGCAGGCGGCGCGCCTGCCGGCCGAGGACGGGCTCGACCTCGAGCGTGACGCCCGCCGCCCGGGCGCGATGCTCAAGGTCGTCGTGCCGGTGCTGCCGGGCATCGCCAATTTCGACGATCTCGACCCGCTGAAACAGGAGCCCGAGGTCGATCTCGTGCTGATCGGCCCCGGCCAGCCGCTACCGGGCGATGCCGGCCTCGTCATCCTGCCGGGGTCGAAGACGACGCTGCGCGACCTCGCCCGGCTGCGCAGCGAGGGCTGGGACATCGACATCCTCGCCCATCACCGGCGCGGCGGGCATGTGCTCGGCCTGTGCGGCGGCTACCAGATGCTCGGCCGCGTGGTGCGCGATCCGCTCGGCCTCGAAGGCCCGCCGGGCGAAGCGCCCGGGCTCGGCCTGCTCGACGTCGAAACCGAGCTCACGCCCGACAAGACGGTGCGCGAGGTTTCGGCTGTGCATGCGGACAGCGGCGCGACCGGGCAGGCCTATGAGATCCATCTCGGCGCCAGTTCCGGGCCGGACACGGCGCGCGCGCCCTTCCGCGTCGCGGGCGTGAATGAAGGCGCGCAGAGCCCGGATGGATGCGTCAGCGGCAGCTATCTGCACGGCGTGCTCGCCTCGGACCCGCTGCGCGCCGCCTGGCTCGGCGGCATCGCGGGACGCGGCCTCGCGGCCGGGCCGGGCTACGAAGCCGGCGTCGAGGCGGCGCTCGACGCCCTGGCGGCGCATCTCGCCGCACATCTCGACATCGAAGCGTTGCTCGCCCTGGCGCGTTCGCGCACCGGCTTGATCTCGTGACCTTCCGTCAAGAAATTGTCAGGAGCGGCTGAATAAAGTCAGCCAAGTCAAATTGTTGACGATTGACGAAAAACGTCATACTGATCGATGGCGTCCTTTCGACACGCAAGCAACCGGAGCGGGAAGCCGCTTGGCATGACCAGTTTAGAGCGCGACACCAGGCAGGACATCGTCGATGTCGCCGAGCGGTTCTTCCGCCAGATCGGCTACCAGAAGACCACCGTCGCCGACATCGCCAAGTCGCTGCGGATGAGCCCCGCCAACGTCTACCGCTTCTTCGATTCCAAGAAAGCGATCAACGAGGCCGTCGCAGAGCGCGCCATGGGCGAGCTCGAAGCGCTGGTGACGGCGATCGCGGCCGAGAAGCGACCTGCGGCCGAGAGGCTGCGCGAGATCCTCGCGACGACCTGCCGGCTCAACTCGGCCCGCTATCTCGACAATCAGCGGCTCCACGAAATGGTCGCCTGCGCGATGGAGGAGAGCTGGGACGTCATCCGCGCCCATGTCGAGCGCTATGACGCGATCCTGCGCGGCGTCGTCGCCGACGGCATGGAAAAGGGCGAGTTCACCGCCGGTGATGCGCGCACCGCCACCTATTGCGTACGCGCCGCGATGATCCGCTTCTGCAATCCGTTGTTGCTCACCCAATGCGGCGCCCTACCCGGGCCCGGCGTCGACGAGATGATCGACTTCGTCCTTGCCGGTCTCGGTCACCGCGCCGCCGGCGGCTGAACGGCCGGCTTATCGACCGGAAAACGTGCCGGTCGTCCGCCTTGCGTTGACAAGGCCTCACGGGAGCGGGATACCCCGCCGCGCATGCTGAACCTCACCAAACCGGGCGCCAAGAAGCTCGCCGTGATCGTCCATGACCTGGCGATGACGGCATTGGCGATTCTGTTCGTCTTCGCGGTCCGCTTCGACGGCGCGCAGTTCGACGAGCGCATGCGCGACCTGCCGAGCTTCCTGCCGTTCTTCGTGGCCTATGCCGGCGTCGTCTACTGGTTCTTCCAGCTCTACCGCTCGAAATGGCGCTTCGCCTCTCTGCCGGACCTGTCCAACATCGTGCGGGCGGTCAGCATCCTGGCGCTGACTCTGCTGATCGTCGACTATGTCCTCGTCGCGCCCAATCTTTACGGCTATTTCTACTTCGGCAAGATCGCCATCGCCCTCTACTGGCTGGTCCAGGCCGCGCTGCTCGGCGGTCCGCGCCTCGCCTATCGCTACTTCAAATACTCACGCTCCAAGCAGCACGCCGCCCGCGAGGCGACGTTGCCGGCGCTGCTGCTCGGCCGCAGCGCCGATGTCGAGGTGGTGATTCGCGCCATGGAAACCGGCACGATGGGCAGGATGCGCCCGGTCGGCATCCTGACGCCGCGTAAGGACGACCTCGGCCAGTCGATCCGCGGCGTGCCGGTGCTCGGCCTGGTCTCGCAGATCGAGACGATCGCCACCGATGCGGCCGAGCGCGGCGAGCCCTTCCGGCGCATCGTCGCCGCCCCGAGCGCGCTCCTGCCCGAGGCCGAGCCCGATCAGTGGCTGGCCCGGACCCGCAAGCTCGCCATTCCGATCTCGCGGCTCGACACGCTCGGCGAGGGCGTGCGCGGCAGCGAGCTCGCGCCGCTCGAGATCGAGGACCTGCTGGTGCGCCCCTCGGTCACGATCGATCGTGCGCGCCTGGAGGGCTTTCTGAAGGGCAAGCGGGTCATCGTCACCGGCGGCGGCGGCTCGATCGGTTCCGAAATCTGCCTGCGCTGCGCCGCCTTCGGTGCCGCCGAGCTCCTGGTGGTCGAGAGCTCGGAGCCGGCATTGTTCCATGTCACCGAGGCGCTGGCCGCGCAGGAGCTGCCGATGCGCGTCACCGGCGCGCTCGCCGATGTCCGCGACGAGGCCCGCATCGGCCCGTTGTTCAAGGCCTTCGCCCCCGACATCGTCATCCATGCCGCCGCGCTCAAGCACGTGCCCTATCTCGAGGCAGACTGGGGCGAGGGCATCAAGACCAACATCTTCGGCTCGGTTACCGTCACCGAAGCGGCGATCGCCGCAGGCGCCGGCATCTTCGTGATGATCTCGACCGACAAGGCGATCGAGCCGGTCTCGATGCTCGGCGCGACCAAGCGCTTCGCCGAAATGTACGCCCAGGCCCGCGACGCCGAATTCGCCGCCGGCAATCGCGGCATGCGCCTCGTCGCCGTGCGCTTCGGCAATGTGCTCGGCTCGGTCGGCTCGGTGGTGCCGAAATTCAAGGCGCAGATCGAGCGCGGCGGGCCGGTCACCGTGACCAGCCCGGACATGATCCGCTACTTCATGACGATCCGCGAAGCCTGCGACCTCGTGCTGAGCGCCGCCTCGCATGCCCCCGAGCATGACGCCGCCGGCGACCGCGCCGCGGTCTACGTGCTGAAGATGGGTCAGCCGCTGAAGATCATCGACCTCGCCGAGCGCATGATCCGCCTCGCCGGCTACGAGCCCGGCAGCGATATCGAGATCGCGATCACCGGCGTGCGGCCGGGCGAGCGCCTGAACGAGATCCTGTTCGCCAAGGACGAGCCGATGGCCGAGACCGGGCTCGACGGGGTGATGGCGGCCAAGCCGATCTTCGCCGGGCGCGAGCGCATGCTCGCCTGGCTGGAGGAGCTGGAGCGGGCCGTCGCCGCCCATGACCGGCGCGGGGCCGAGGCGGTGCTCGACGAAGCGATCCCGGACTTCAGACTTCGCCAGCCGGCGACGCCGCCAGCCGCGCCAGCGCAGCCTCACTCCCAATCCGCGGCTGCCAGCCAGCGCTGAGCAGGGCATCGGGCGGCGCCACCAGCCCGTTGGCCAGCCGCTCATAGACCCCCGGACGCCCGATGAGGCGCGCCGCGAGCCCGAGCAGGGCCGGCGGCACCGCGATCAGCCCCGGACGGCGCCCGAGCCCGGCACGCATCGCCGCGAGCATCTCGGCGACGCCGAGCGCTCCGGGATCGGAGACGATGAAGCTGCGGCGCGCCGGGCAGGCTTCGCCGAGCGCGAAGATCACGGCCTCGCAGAGATTCTCGACCGCCAGCAGCGAGCGTGGCGCCTTGAGCCCGCCCAGCGGCAGCGGCAAAGGCAGCCGCGCCAGCCTGACCAGCCCGGCCATGTTGGCCTTGACCCCCGGCCCGTAGACCAGGACCGGCCGCAGGACGACCCAGGCGAGATCGCGCTCCGCCAGCCCCCGCTCGGCTGCGAGCTTGGAGCGACCATAGGCATCGGTCGGCGCCGGCGCATCGCGCTCGCTCAGGGGCAGATCATTGGCCGGGCCGCTCTGCGCCCGGATCGAGGAGAGGAAGACGAAACGGGCGACACCGGCCGCCTGCGCGGCATCGGCGAGCGCCAGGGTCGCGTCCGTGTTGACGCGCCGATAGGCTTCCTCCGGCAGCGCGGTATCGGCATGAGCGAGGCCGGCGCCATGCACGACATGGCGCACACCGGCCAGTGCCGCGCTCCAGTCGACGAAGCCGGAGAGATCGCCGACGATAACCTGCTCGACCCCGGCGATCTCCGGCAGCGGGCGCCGGAGCGCCGCCCGCACCAGGTAGCCCGCAGCGGAAAGCTCGCGCAGGAGATGGCGGCCGACGAAGCCGCTCGCCCCGGTGACGAGAACGCGCTCGCCGCTCATCTTGCCGCTCTTGCGGGGCGCCGGCGGGCGAAGCGGCGCAGCAACAGCCCGACGAGGCAAAGCGCGGCGGCGAGCCCGGCCAGCTGCACCCAGAACGCGGGGAACGCGATGGTGAACCCGGCAAGGACGACGAGAGCGAGATTGAGCAGCGCCACCTGCGCCACGATCTCGCTGACCGAGAAGCCGTTATCGGTGGCCTGCTGGTAGAAGTGGCTGCGATGCGCCTGCCAGACCTTCTCGCCGCGCGCAAGGCGGCGGAACAGGGTGATGGTCGAATCCATCACATGGTAGAGCGGCAGGATCAGCGCCGCCGCCAGCGCGCCGGTGCCGGCGAGCCGATAGAGCAGATAGGCGGTGAGCAGGCCGAGCGGCAGCGAGCCGACATCGCCGAGGAAGATCTGCGCCACCGGGCGGTTGAACGGGGCGAAGCCGAGGAGCCCGCCGAGCAGCGCGGCGGCGAGCAGGCCGGCAGCAGGGTCGAGCCCGCCATGCAGGCTCGCCAGCACCAGCGCGGCGCAGAGCGGCACGATGCCGGCCACGGTGATCCAGTCGATGCCGTCCATGAAGTTGACGAGATTGACGAACCAGACGCCGGCCAGGATGGCGAGGCCACGCTCGGCCCAGAGCGGGAGCACCTCCGGCAGCAGGCGGATGTCCGGCGCGCCCTGGAGGACGACCAGCGTGACGCAGACGAGCTGCAGGACGAGACGCAGGCCGGCCGGCAGCGGGCGGATATCGTCCCAGGCGCCGACGAAGGCGACGAGGACCGCGGCTCCGATCACCACGAGCAGGCCGGAACCGGCTCCCGCCGGCAGCGGCCACAGCAAGGGCACCAGCCCGAGCGCCAGGAAGGCGCCGGCGAGGACAGCGATGCCGCCGCCCTGCGGCGTCGGGACGCGATGACTCGAGCGGGCATTCGGCCGCGCCAGGGCGTAGCGCAGCATCAGCGGGCGCAGCAGCCGGCAGAACCACCAGGCGAGGCCTGCGGCAACGAGCGTGATCGACAGGGCTGGGACGAAGGTTTCCAAGGCCGGCGGACCATAGCCAGCCTTCCGCCGGCCGCAAGGGCTTGTTGCGAGGGCATCGTCCCAAAGCGGCATTCCAGCTTGCGCCGACAGGCACAAAAGCAGAACATGCCGGCATGAGCACGACCGAATCCACCCTCAACCCGGCTCCCAGCCGGCCGGAGGTCACCCGCGCCGTCTGCCGCGGCGCCGCCCGGCATCTGCGCGAGCGCGGCTACGCCATCGTCAAGGAGATGACCTTCGCCAATGGCCGGCGCGGCGACATCGTCGCGCTGTCATCGAGCGGCGAATTGCTGGTCGTCGAGGTCAAGTCGAGCCTGGAGGATTACCGCGTCGACGGAAAATGGCCGGATTACCGCGACTATTGCGACGCCTTCCTGTTCGCCGTCGCACCGGAATTCCCGCACGAAATCATTCCGGACGATGTCGGGCTGATCATCGCCGATGCCTGGGGCGGCGAGATGCTGCGCGACGCACCGCGCCATCCGCTCGCCCCGGCCCGGCGCAAGATGCTGACCATCGCCTTCGCCAAGCTCGCGGCAGGGCGGCTCGCGGCGCTGGAGGATCCTGATCCGCGCTGACGCCCCGGCGGGCCTGATCGGATTACCGCCTTAGAGTGCATGACCCCCGGCAGCGCCTGCGCTAAGCGGTTGGGCTCGACCGGCCTTGAGGGGGTGTCGGGATGAAGCTCTTGAACTGGCTCGCGGTAGCCATGCTCGGCCTCCTTGCGGCCGCGGGCAGCGCCCTGGCGCAGGCGCCCGAGGAGATCGTCCGCGGGATCTATGAGGGCGGTGGAGCACGCAGCTCGATCGACCGCCTGCGCGCACCCGGAGCGCGCAATCGCTATTTCCAGCCGGCGCTGGTGCGTCTGTTCGACGCCAATGACCGCGAGGAATGCATCGACTTCGGTCTGCATATCAATGGACAGGATTTCGACGAGGCGGAGATCGCGCGCAGCCTGCGGCTGGAAGCCCGGCAGGAGGGCGAGCGCGCCGTCGTCGAGGCCCGTTTCCGCAGCTTCGGCAAGCCGAATCATTTCCGCTTCGAATTCCTGCGCTCGGGCGAGAGCTGGAAGATCGCCGACATTGCGTCGCTGGCGCCGGACGAGCG
Organism: Allobosea sp. GW823-FHT01F03; assembly: GCF_058798075.1. NCBI lineage: Bacteria > Pseudomonadati > Pseudomonadota > Alphaproteobacteria > Hyphomicrobiales > Alloboseaceae > Allobosea > Allobosea sp. GW823-FHT01F03. The sequence goes on from NZ_CM179505.1 coordinate 175,953, forward strand.
TTGGCGGCTATCGGCCACGCCGTGCCGCGGCGTGCGAGCCGTCGCGGCCGCCGAGAACAGCGCTGCCGGGCCGGGGCAATTGCGTAGGCCTGGCCGCTATTGCTTCGCCAGCCGCTCGTCGCAGTTGAAGATCGATGTGGCCTCCTCGGGCAGCGCCCAGATCAGCCTCGATCATCTCGGCCAGAACGGACATACCTGCGGGCTCGAAGGCATCGGCCGGCCGGTCGGCTCCGGCTGGCAGCTCGAACTCGAAGGGGTCAAGGGCCCGTGCCGGCTCACGCTCGTCGTCTCGCCGGCCGGCAGACTGACGACCCGCGATCCCGGCGGTTCCTGCCGGGCGACCTATTGCGGGATGCGCGCCGAACTCGCCGATGTCGCCATCGATCTCAGGCGCGGCAAGCGTCCCTGCCGCAACTGAAGCGGTGGCTCAGCGCGGGGCGCGCTTGGCGAGGATGCGCTGCAAGGTGCGCCGATGCATGCCGAGACGGCGCGCCGTCTCGGAGACATTGCGGCTGCAGAGTTCGTAGACGCGCTGGATGTGCTCCCAACGCACCCGATCGGCCGACATCGGGTTCTCCGGCGGCACCGGGCGCGAATCCGGCGAGGCGGCGAGCGCGGAATGGATCTCGTCGGCATCGGCGGGCTTGGCCAGGAAATCATAGGCGCCGAGCTTCACCGCGCTGACCGCAGTCGCGATGTTGCCGTAGCCGGTGAGCACGACGCCCCGCGCATCCGGCCGCTTCTCCTTCAGCCTGGCGATGACGTCGAGCCCGTTGCCGTCGCCGAGGCGCAGATCGACCACCGCAAACGCCGGAGCGGCCTCCTCGACGGCGGCAATCCCGGCCTGAACCGAATCGGCGAGGCGAACCAGATAGCCACGGCCCTCCATGGCGCGGGCGAGGCGGTTGAGGAACGGCTTGTCGTCGTCAACGATCAGCAGGGACATGTCCCTGGCCGCGCCATCCTGGGCCTGGCCTGCGTTGAGAGCCATTTCCATCGCCTTCATCTCCTCCGGGCCCTGGCCCGGCTCCCTACTCTAAAGCCGGAACGCCGCCGATGCGAAGCGCGCTTTCGCATGTTCCACATCGACACCGCCCGGCATCGATTGGCCGCCGCGGCGAGGCGCCGCAAGGCTTCATGCTGTCGCATGTAGGGCCGAAAGCTCGGAATTTGAAGGTCCGAGCAGCCGATCATCCCGCTCGAATACCTCGCGCAGCCAGGTGATGCGGATGGAAGCGCCCGTCGCCGGCAGCGGTAGATTCGAGAATTCCAGCACCGCGCCGCTGCGCTCGAGCAGCGTCTTGGCGATGAACAGGCCGAGGCCGAGGCCGCCACCGGCACGCGATTCCTTGTCGCGCGAGCGCGACAGATAGGGCTCGCCGGCCCGCATCAGCACCTCGGAGGCGAAGCCCGGACCGTCATCGGCGATGGTCAGGACCACGGCGCCCTGCGTCCACTGGGCGGTTATGGTCACCTTCGAACGGGCGAAGTCGACGGCATTGTCGACGATGTTGCCGAGCCCGTAGATCATGCCGGGATTGCGGCGGCAGACCGGCTCCGGCTTGTCGCCGACCAGCGTGATCTCGAAGGGCACGCCGAAGGGGCGCTGCGGACCCGCCGCCTCCTCGATCAGCAGGCTGAGCGAGAGCTGGTCGAGCGGGCCGGCATCGTCGTCCTGAAGCGAGGCGAGCTTGCCGAGAATGCCGCGGCAGCGCTCGACCTGCTCGCGCAGCAGGTTGATGTCATCGGCCATCTCGCCTTCGGGCGGCGCGAGCCGGGACAGTTCGCGCGCGACCAGCGTGATCGTCGCCAGCGGCGTGCCGAGCTCATGGGCGGCGGCGGCGGCAAGACCATCGAGCTGCGAGAGATGCTGCTCGCGCGCCAGCACCAGTTCCGTCGCCGCCAGCGCCGCCGACAGATCATGCGCCTCCTTGCTGACCCGCCAGGCATAAATGCCGGTGAAGCCGAGGCCGAGCAGCAGGGCGATCCAGCTTCCGGCCTGATAATAGGGCGGCAGCACCGGGCGGTCGCCCCCGGACCAGGGCAGCGGCCAATGCGCTATGGTGAGGAGACTGGCGAGAGCGGCGGCCAGCAGGCCCAGCGCCAATGTATGCCGTGGCGGCAGAGCCGTGGCCGAGATCATCACCGGCGCCAGGAACAGGATCGAGAACGGATTCTGCAGGCCGCCGGTGAGATAGAGCAGCGCCGCGAGCTGCAGAATGTCGAAGGCGAGCAGCGCCGTCGCCGCGCCTTCGCGCAGGCGGTGGCTGAGCGGGAAGCGGATGCGCAGCGCAATGTTCAGCCAGGCGGATACCGCGATCACCACGAAGCACCAGCCAAACGGCAAGCTGAAGCCGAGGCCGAAATGCACGCCGGCCACTGCGAGACTCTGGCCTGCGATGGCAAGCCAGCGCAGGCGCACCAATGTGTCGAGGCGCAGATGGCGAAGCGCGCGAACCGGCGCTTCCGGGAAGATGTCGGGCATGGTCAGGACGCGCAATCTCTGGAATGGGCGAGGCCTTCTGGCGGTGCAAATCTGTGTCTAAACGGCATCACAAGGAAATCTTAGCCCTTTGAACGATTGAATGAGAACAAATTCTATCTACGCTGCGTTCCCCTGTTGCAGTGCATTCAGAATTCGGCACTGCGAAACGGAAGCTGCCGGGACGAGAGGACTGCCATGTCGTTCGCCTATCATGCCTATGAAGCGGTTCATATGATGGTCAGCCCGGCGCGGGCCATGTCCGATGCCATGCATCTCGCCTTCAAGAACCCGGCGAATCCGCTGACCTACACCCCGTTCGGGCGCTCGGTCGCCGCTTCCTGCGAATTGTTCGAGCGGACGACGCGCCGCTACGGCAAGCCGGCCTTCGGCCTCGCCGAGACCACGGTCGGCGGCGTCAGGGTCGCAGTCGAGGAACGCGTCGTCTGGCAGCGTCCCTTCTGCAACCTGGTCTATTTCGACCGCCAGATCGGCCAGCGCCGCAAGCCGCAGCCCAAGGTGCTGATGGTCGCGCCGATGTCGGGCCATTACGCCACGCTGCTGCGCGGCACGGTCGAGGCCTTCCTGCCCGATCACGAGGTCTACATCACCGACTGGGTCGACGCCCGGCTGGTGCCGATGGCGGCCGGCCGCTTCGACCTCGACGACTATATCGACTACGTCATCGCCATGCTGCAGAAGCTCGGCCCCGACACCCATGTCATGGCCGTCTGCCAGCCCTCCGTGCCGGTGCTCGCGGCGATCGCCCGGATGGAGGCCGAGGGCGACCCGAACGCGCCGCGCTCGATGACGCTGATGGGCGGGCCGATCGACACCAGGCGCTCGCCGACCGCGGTCAACGATCTCGCCATGGAACGCGGCACCGACTGGTTCCGCCGCAACTGCATCACAAGGGTGCCGTTCCCGCATCTCGGCGCCTTCCGCGAGGTCTATCCCGGTTTCCTGCAGCTTTCGGGCTTCATGGCGATGAATTTCGACCGCCACCTGACCGCGCATTACGACATGTACAAGCACCTGGTCGCCGGCGACGGCGATTCGGCCGAGAAGCACCGCGATTTCTACGACGAGTATCTCGCCGTGATGGACCTGACCGCCGAGTTCTATCTCGAGACGGTCGACAAGGTCTTCGTCCAGCACGCGCTGCCGAAGGGCGAGCTGATGCACCGCGACAAGCCGGTCGATCTGACGGCGGTGCGCCGCGTCGCGCTGATGACGGTCGAGGGCGAGAAGGACGACATTTCCGGCGTCGGCCAGACCAAGGCGGCGCATGATCTGTGCGTCAACATCCCCGACGATCTGCGGGCCGAGTATCTGCAGATGGGCGTCGGCCATTACGGCGTCTTCAACGGCTCGCGCTTCCGCTCCGAGATCGCACCGCGGATCTCCGACTTCATGCTGACGCTCGACATGAAGGCCGCCAGCGAGCGCCGCAACGAAAGCGCTACGACCGCCCGCAAGGCGCTGAAGGTCGCAGGCTGAGGCGGCACGACTATCGCCGGGCGTCCAGTCGGACGCAAATTGGCGATCCAGCTTTTCGTAGAAGCGTCAGACGGCCCGAAAAGCGGGAGCCACTTTTCGGGCCGTCGCGCTAACGCCGAGGCGGCTTCGGCAGGCGTTTCGCCTGGGCGGCGAGTTCGGCAATATGCGCATCAGCCTCGCGCCTGCGCTCCAGCTTTCTGCGGCGATCGAACTCCTCGTATTGCGCCTCGGCCCGCGCCTTTGCTTGGTCCGTACCGACAGAGCCGCCGCCGCGTAGAACCGTGCGGCCGAGATTCTGCAATTGACGGTCGAGAAGCTGGCGCGCCTCCTCCATCAGGACCAGCCTGCCGATATCGAGCTGGTCTTCGAAGATGTCGAGCAGGATCGACGTCAGACGGTTCAGTTCCCTGATTTCCGTGTCGGTCAGATAGTTCTTCGAGACGGTGACATCCTGCTTGCGGATATTGTCGGCTGGCCAGGTCCGAAGCCCCATGTCCGGAGCCTCGCAATCGGCCCGCTCGACGACGATTTCGGCCGGAGTATGCGAGGTCACGGCATAGACCAGCTTGGCTTGCATACGCTGGAAGAATTCGCGCGCAGCGGCGGCCGATCCATCATAGTCCTGACACATCGAACAGATCCGGCGCAGCTCGTGATAGAGATTCGCCTCCTCGGAGCGAAGGTCCCGGATGACCTCGCGCAATTCGGCGATACGGCCGGCATTGCCGGGCTCCTTGAGCCGCCTGGTATCGACGACGAAGCCCTTCCTGGCGAACTGGACCAGAATACCGGTCGCCCAGCGGCGGAACAGCGTCGCCTGAGCCGAGGAGACGCGGTAGCCGACCGAGATCACCATATCGAGGCTGTAGAGGGTTGTCGGGCGTCCCATACTTGTTTGCATTTTTTGCAAAGAAGTCGCTTCGTCCAGTTCGCCCTCTTCGTGCACATTGGCGATGTGACGGGAGATGGTCGAGATATCGCGGCCAAACAGTTGAGCGATCTGCGCCTGCGTCATCCAGAGCGTCTCGCCTTCATAGCGAATGTCGATGCGAAGGCCCTGTTCGGTCCCGTAGACAAGGAACAGATCGCCCGTCTCGGAATCCTCCTCCAGTCGAACCGGCTCCGCCTGATTCCCTGCCATACGTGCCTCTGCCTCCGCATGAGAACAAAGAGAATACAAATCTTCCGAAAGAAGCAAGCGGAGGGCGCGGGGCCGTGCACAAGCGAAGCGTGTACTTTGCCGAGCCAGGATGCGCTGTTCGGTCAGCGTCAGCCCGCCCCTTCCTCTCCCGTCGCGAATCCCGCACAATCGCGGCGATGCGGTTTTCCCTGTTCAAGCGGCAGCCCGATCCGGACCGGATCGAGGTCGCGCATGCCGGCGCCGTCTACCCGGTCGCCGTGAAGCGACGCGCCGCGGCGCGGCGCATGACGCTGCGGGTCTCGCAGGCGACCGGCGAGGTCACGCTGACCCTGCCGGAGCGCGCCGATTTCGCCCTGGGCCGCAGCTTTGCCCAGAACCATGGCGGCTGGATCGCGGCAAGGCTGGCCAAGCGCCCGGCCGGCGTGCCGTTCGAGCCCGGCGCGTTGGTGCCGCTGCGCGGCACGCCCCACCGCATCGTGCACTGGACCAAGCTGCGGGGTGTCACCCGCGCCGCGCTTTCAAGCGATGGCGAGCCGATCATCACGGTCTGCGGCGAGGCCGGCCATGTCGCAAGAAGGGTCAAGGACTTCCTGCGCCGCGAAGCGCTCGCCGATCTCGAGCGGGCCGTGCGGGTCCATACGGCGACGCTCGGCATCCCCGCCCGCAAGATCACCATCCGCGACACCACCAGCCGCTGGGGCTCGTGCTCGTCGAAGGGCCATCTCAATTTCTCCTGGCGGCTGATCCTGGCGCCGCCTTTGGTGCTCGACTATCTCGCCGCCCATGAGGTCGCGCATCTCAAGGAGATGAACCATTCGCACCGCTTCTGGGCACTGACCCACAAGCTCTGCCCACGCACCGAGGAGGCCGAAGCGTGGCTGAAGCGCCATGGCGCCTCGCTGCACGGCTATGGCTGAGCGCCGGTCTCAAGGCTTGGGCACGCCCTCGCGGATCAGCCGCGAGAAATCCGGGTCGTCGAGCGAGATCGTCTTCGCCCGCTCGCTGATCCGGCCGAGCCGGACCAACTCCGCCAGCGGCAGATCCTGCCGGACCGCGCCGATATCCTTGAGATAACCCGGCAGATAGCCGGAGAGCAGGACGCGCGGGTCGAGCGGCAGCGTGAAGCTCCAGCCCGGCGAGACCGAGGCGACGAGCCGGTAGACCACCGTGGTGCAGTTCGTGGCGATGGTGTTGTACCAGCGCGGCTGGGCCGCGAGCCGGTTCACATCAGCGGCATAGGCGAGCAGCACCTCGCGCGCCTGTTCCGGCGAAGCGCGCAGACGGAACATCCGGACATCCTCGCCGCGCGCATGGGTGCGCAGGCCGACGACATCGCGCTCATCGGCGGTGACATAGGCCATCTCGTAGACCCGGAAGAAGCCGGCGAGCGACGACCATTCCTCGCCCTTCTCGCGCCTGACCTCGATCGAGAAGGTCAGCGGCAGGGAATCGCTGAAATTGAAGCTGACCAAGAGATGGGCGATCGCCTCGCCCGACCAGTAGGAGAGGAAAAGATCGATGCCCTCGACCTTGCTCAGGTCGTAGCTGCGCGTCTCCCAGCGCTGGTCGTAATCGGCTTCGGTACGCCAGCGGAAATTGCGGAAATTACTGACGGTGAGCTTGTCGCCCTCGCGAGCGATCTCGGGCAGCCGGGCGAGCTCGGGAATCCAGTCGCGCTGATGCGAGGGCTGCATGCTGCCCCACCAGCCGAGCAGGCCGATGAAGAGCACGGCGAAGGACAAGGGCAGCCGCGGCGCACCGGTCCACAGGCCGATCGCGCCCGCAAGGCCGGCGAGCCCGAAGGCGACCGCACCGGCAGTGCCCATCGCCCCCGGCACGCGAAAGACCAGGAGCCCGGCGCCCCACAGTGTGGCGCCGAGAACAACGAGCGTCAGCAACGCTTGCAGGAGAAAAAGAAAGAGGCGGCTCATCGCCGCCTCTCATAGCATGTTCCGCAAAAGTGGTAGCCACTTTTGCGATCAGAACATGCTCAAGGTCTTGATCTGGCGCGAATTCTTGTCGTTCTGCCGATATCGGCCGAACGGAACGCCCGCCAGCATGACGTCGCGACGCACGCTCAGGCGGCGAGCGAGTTCGTCGGCGCCGCCGCCTTCACCGCGTCGTCGACATGGGCTTCGAACTTCTCGAAGTTCTTGGCGAACATGCCGATCAGGTTCTTGGCGGTCTCGGCGAAAGCGGCCTTATCCTGCCAAGTCTTCACGGGATAGAGGATGTGCGGCTCGACGCCGGGCACCGAAGTGGGAACGGCGAAGCCGAAATAGGGATCCCGACGGAAATCGGCGCGGTTCAGCGACCCGTCGAGCGCCGCCGTCAGCAGGCGCCGCGTGACGCGGATCGGCATGCGCCGGCCGACGCCATAGCCGCCGCCGGTCCAGCCGGTGTTCACCAGCCAGCAATCGACATGGTGCTTGGCGATGAAGTCGCGCAGCAGATTGGCGTATTCCGACGGGTGGCGCGGCAGGAAGGGCGAGCCGAAGCAGGTCGAGAACTCCGGCTGCACGCCGACCAGACCGCGCTCGGTGCCGGCGACCTTGGCGGTGTAGCCGGAGAGGAAGTGGTACATCGCCTCGGCCGGGGTCAGCTTGGCGATCGGCGGCATCACGCCGAAGGCGTCGGCCGTCAGCATCACGATGTTCTTCGGCGTGCCGGCGCGGCCGGTGCGCGAGGCGTTCGGGATGAAGTCGAGCGGATAGGCCGAGCGGGTGTTCTCGGTCTTGGTCTGGTCGTCGAAATCGACCTCGCGCGAGATCGGATCCATGACGATGTTCTCGAGCACCGTGCCGAAGCGCTGCGAGGCCGCATAGATCTGCGGCTCGGCCTCGGCCGAGAGCTTGATCGTCTTGGCGTAGCAGCCACCCTCGAAATTGAAGATGCCCTCCTTCGACCAGCCATGCTCGTCGTCACCGATCAGGGTGCGGTCGGGATCGGCCGAGAGCGTGGTCTTGCCGGTGCCGGAGAGGCCGAAGAACACGGCCGGATCGTCATTGCGCCCGACATTGGCCGAGCAGTGCATCGGCACCACGCCCTTGGTCGGCAGCGTGTAGTTCAGATAGGTGAAGACCGACTTCTTCATCTCGCCGGCATAGGCGGTGCCGCCGATCAGCACGATCTTGCGGGTGAAGTCGATAGCGATCACCGTCTCGCTGCGGCAGCCATGGCGCTTGGGATCGGCGCGGAAGCTCGGCAGGTCGACGATGGTCAGCTCGGGCACATAGGAGGCGATCTCGGCCGCCTCGGGGCGGATCAGGAGATTGCGGATGAAGAGCGAATGCCAGGCGAATTCGGTGAAGACGCGGGCCTTGACCCGGTGGGCCGGATCGGCGCCGCCATAGAGGTCCTGCGCGAACAGCTCGCGCCCCTCGGCATGTTTCAGGAAATCGGCGAGCAGGACATCGAACTGCTCGGACGAGATCGCGCCGTTATTGTCCCACCAGACGGTGTTCTCGGTCAGCGCGTCGCGGACGACGAACTTGTCCTTGGGCGAACGGCCGGTATGGCTGCCTGTGTCGGCGCAGAGCGCGCCGCCGCGGGCGATCTGCGATTCGCCGCGCTTCAGGGATTCCTCATAAAGCCGGGCCGCCTCGAGGTTCCAGTGGACCGCCTTGAGCCGCTGCAGGCCGAACTTGTCCGCGCCATGGGCGGCGTTGACGTGACCGATGGTCTCCACTGGCAATTCCTCCTGCCATGTAGCCGCCTGCTTTGGACGCCGGCGCTTGCGAATGAAACGGGGTCAGATGAAGCGACCCGCGCTGAAGGGCGATGACTGCGACGGCTCTTTAGGCGCATGACGAGGCCGGCTCAAGTCACCTGGAGCGGGGCAAGCCGGCGGATCACCTTCTAAATCGTTTGAAAAAGCAGGCGTGGTGAATCGTCGCGGTCAGCTGCCGGCTCGCGCCTTGGCGGCGAGCGCGACGAGGGTCTTGCGCAGGGCATCGGGGCTGGTCACCGGCTCGTCGAAATTCAGCCGCAGCACCTTGTCGCCGAGCGAGAGATCGCAGCCATCGGGGTCGAGGCCGCTGATCCGCCAGGCGCCGTCCTTGGCCCCGAGCAGTGCGGTGGCGTAGAGCCTGACCGCGTCGGCATGGTCGGCGTTCATGTGCGCGACCGCGCCTTCCTCGGCCTCGATCAGGGCCTGTGCCTGCGTGCAGTCGCTCACGAGATCGGCCGCCTCCAGTTCATAGGCCTTGCCGAAGCCGCCATTCAGGCTGGCGCGCCCGAGCCTGAGGGCGAAGAAGGAGAAATCCGGAAAATCGGCATAGAGCGACGCCTTCGGCTGGCGGGCGAGGAAGCGCCGGCGGATGCGCCGGCCCTCCGCGCTGTCGCGCTCGACCTTCTGCGCCCGGACCTGGAGGGTGATGCGGGGATGGGCGAGCGGATCACCCTTGCCGCCGGGCGCGAGCAAGAGCGAGGCGCGCGGATCGGCCTCGAGATTCCCGGTATGGCCGGAGAGCGCCGAGATCAGGATCAGTGGCGTGCCGTCGACATCGGTGGCGAGGCTGGTCAGGCTGGCGAAGGGATGGCCCTCGCGCGTCAGCGTCGCCAGCGCGGCCGAGCGCGTGCTGCGCAGTAATGTCTTCGCCAGGCCGCGCGCCGTCGCATCGGTCGGGCGGATCGGGTCGATCGCCATGGCACTTTTCCGTTCCTGCAGGGTTTTTCAGGGTGAGACGTAGCGAAACCGCCTCGGCATGGCTAGATTGCAGCCATGCTTTGGCCGTTCTCGCGCGAGAGTGGACCCTTTGATTGCAACGTCGAGAGATGAAAGCCTTATGCCAACCATTGCGCTGGTCGACGACGACCGCAACATCCTGACGTCGGTCTCCATTGCACTCGAGGCCGAAGGTTACCGGATCCTGACCTATACCGACGGCGCCTCGGCGCTGGACGGGCTGAAGCAGAATCCGCCCGACCTTGCCATTTTCGACATCAAGATGCCGCGCATGGACGGGATGGAGCTGCTGCGCCGCCTGCGCCAGAAATCCGATCTGCCGGTGATCTTCCTGACCTCGAAGGACGAGGAGATCGACGAGCTCTTCGGCCTGAAGATGGGCGCCGACGACTTCATCCGGAAGCCGTTCTCGCAGCGCCTCCTGGTCGAGCGCGTCAAGGCGATCCTGCGTCGTGCCGGCGCCAAGGACGCCGCGGCCCCGGCCCGCACCGAGGACGCCAAGGCGCTCGAGCGCGGCCTGCTGCGCATGGACCCGGAGCGCCACACCTGCACCTGGAAGGGCGAGGCGGTAACGCTGACGGTGACAGAGTTCCTGATCCTGCAGTCGCTGGCGCAGCGCCCGGGCGTGGTGAAGAGCCGCAACGCCCTGATGGATGCCGCCTATGACGACGAGGTCTATGTCGACGACCGCACGATCGACAGCCACATCAAGCGGCTGCGCAAGAAGTTCAACCAGGTCGATCCGGAGTTCGACATGATCGAGACGCTGTACGGCGTCGGCTATCGCTTCAAGGAGAGCTGAGCCCGGCATCGGTGCCGCCGATAACGGATTCACAGGCTCGCATTGCGAGGATATGAGCCGGTTATGGCGACGATCGAAAAGGAAGGGACCCACCCTGCCGCTCCGGGCTGGATCTCGACGCTGCGCCGCCGGCTGGCGCTGATCGGCCGGCGCGCGGTGCGTGCCGTCTCGGCCCGCGCCGCCTCGAGCCTGACCCGGCGCATCGTCGTCCTCAACCTCGCCGGGCTCGTGGCGCTGCTCGTCGGCTTCCTCTATCTCAACCAGTTCCGAGAGGGGCTGATCGAGGCACGGGTCCAGAGCCTTCTGACCCAGGGCGAGATCATCGCCGGCGCGATCGCCGCCTCCGCCACGGTCGAGACCGACACGATCGCGATCGACCCCGACAAGCTCCTGCAGATGCAGGCCGGCGAAAGCGGCATGATCGCCGAGGACCCGCTCGATTTCTCGATCAATCCGGAAAAGGTCGCGCCGCTGCTGCGCCGGCTGGTCACTCCGACCAAGACGCGGGCCCGGATCTACGACAAGGACGGGATGCTGACGCTCGATTCGCGCAACCTCTACTCGCGCGGCGACATCATGCGGCTCGACCTGCCCCGCGTCGGCGAATCCGACGAGCCGCCGCTGCTGGAACGGACCTGGAACCTGTTCCGCAACCGCCTCGGGCGCGCCGACCTGCCCGTCTACGACGATTTCGCCAATGCCAACGGCAAATCCTATACCGAAGTCGCCCGCGCGCTCGCCGGCTCGCCGGCCAGCGTGGTGCGCGTCAACACCCGCGGCGAGACCATCGTCTCGGTCGCCGTGCCGGTGCAGCGCTTCCGGGCCGTGCGCGGCGCCCTGCTGCTCTCGACGCAGGGCGGGGACATCGACAGCGTCATCACCGCCGAGCGCTACGCCATCTTCCAGGCCTTCACCGTCGCCGCCGGCGTGATGATCGTGCTTTCGGTGCTGCTCGCCGGCACCATCGCCGAGCCGATCCGCAAGCTCGCCGACGCCGCCCAGCGCGTCCGCCGCGGCGTCAAGTCGCGCGAAGAGGTCCCGGACTTCTCCAGCCGCCATGACGAGATCGGCCATCTCTCCGCCTCCTTCCGCGAGATGACGCGCGCGCTCTACGACCGCATCGAGGCGATCGAGAGCTTCGCCGCCGACGTCGCCCATGAGCTGAAGAATCCGCTGACCTCGCTGCGCAGCGCCGTCGAGACGCTGCCTTTGGCGATGAGCGACGAATCCCGCGGCCGCCTGCTGGCGGTGATCCAGCACGATGTGAAGCGGCTCGACAGGCTGATCTCGGACATCTCCGACGCTTCGCGGCTCGATGCCGAGCTCGCCCGCGACGACGCCGTGCCGCTCGACGTCGCGCAATTGCTCGAGGCGGTGGTCTCGGTGCAGAACCAGACCCGCCGCGAGGGCCAGCCGGAGGTCGAGCTCTCGATCGAGCGACGCGGGCAGCGGCCGGCCGCGCCGGCCGGCAGCAACGTCTTCCGCGTGCTCGGCCACGATTCCCGCCTGGGACAGGTCATCGTCAACCTGATCGAGAACGCCCGCTCCTTCTCGCCAGCCGACAAACCCGTGAGGATCAAGCTCTCGCGCGTCGCCGCAGATGTGCTGATCACCGTCGAGGATGACGGGCCGGGCATTCCGTCCCATGCGCTGGAGCGGATATTCGAACGCTTCTACACCGACCGGCCGGAACATGGCTTCGGCCAGAATTCCGGCCTCGGCCTGTCGATCTCGCGCCAGATCATCGAGGCGCATCGCGGCACGATCCGGGCGGAGAACCGCTACGAGTCCGAGCAGTCGGAAGGCGAGGACAAGCCGCTGGGCGCGCGCTTCGTGGTTCGCCTGCCGGCTGCGCCGCAACCGGCATGAGCAAGATGAAACGTCCCGAGACCCTGCATGCCGGCGCCGTCGCGATCGGCGAGACCGGCATACTGATCCGCGGCCCTGCCGGCTCCGGCAAATCGAGCCTCGCGCTCGCCCTGATCGGCCTGGCGCGGGCGCAAGGGCAGTTCGCGCGGCTGGTCTCCGACGACCGCACCGGGATCGCGGCCCGCGCCGGGCGGTTGATCGCCCGGCCGGTCGCACCGCTCGAAGGACTGGTCGAGCGCCGCGGCCTCGGCCTGACACCCGAGCCGCATCTCGGCGCCGTGGTGATCCGCCTCGTCGTCGACTGCGGCACCGAGCCGCAGCGCATGCCGGAACCCGAAGAGCTGGTCGATACGCTGGCGGGCATCGCCCTGCCGCGGCTGCGGGTGGCCGGGCGGGCCGGCGACGAGCATCTGGTGCTCGCAGCACTCGCACTTTTCACCGGGGCGGCCTAAGCTCAGATTCGACGAGTTCGAGACAAGCGCTTGCCTATCCTTCGCACCTGCCGCATAAACCGCGACCTTGTCCGGGCGCCACAGGCGCTCTCCGGTGGTGTTGAATGATCGGACTCGTGCTTGTGACGCATGGGCACCTGGCGACGGAATTCCGCGCCGCCCTTGAACACGTCGTCGGCCCTCAGGAAAACCTCGCCACGATCGCCATCGCCCCCGATGACGACATGGAAGGTCGTCGCCGCGACATCATCGCGGCAGTCGAGCAGGTCGAGAGCGGCAAAGGCGTCATCGTGCTCACCGACATGTTCGGCGGCACGCCTTCCAATCTCGCCATCTCGGTGATGGAGCCCGGCCGCATCGACGTCGTCGCCGGGATCAATCTGCCGATGCTGATCAAGCTCGCCAGCGTGCGCGAGGAAAAGACCCTCGACGAAGCCGTCACCAGCGCGCAGGATGCCGGCCGCAAATACATCACGGTCGCCAGCCGCGTGCTTGCGGGCAAATGAGGGCCGAATTGGACGAGATGCGCGAAGAGGACTGCGACTGTTCGGAGGTCGAAATCCCGGCCGGGGCCGTCCATGGCGAGTTCGAGATCGTCAACAAGAAGGGCCTGCACGCCCGCGCCACGGCGAAATTCGTGCAATGCGCCTCGGGCTTCGACGCCGACATCACCGTGAGCCGCTGCGGCGAGACCGTCGGCGCGACCTCGATCATGGGCATTCTGACGCTCGGCGCCGGCATCGGCTCGACCATCACCGTCGTCGCGCAGGGCAACGAGGCTCAGCAGGCCCTGAAGGCGCTGGAAGCGCTGGTCGCCGACCGGTTCGGCGAAGGCGAATAGGCTTCGGCCGTCTTCCCGGGTGGAGCGTAACGCAGACCCGGGCCCCCTCGCAGAACGAGACAGCAGCCCTGTGCGCTCGCCACATCTTGCCCCGGTCAGGCCGGGCATCACGCGCTTGCCCGCCTGCGGCAGCAAGACATAAAGACATCTTTATATCTTTGATTGCGCTCTGCCGGCAGCCCTGCTAGAGAGCCCTCCATCATCGCAGAACCATCGATTGGAGCGCTCCCGTGTCGAAGCAGGACTACGTCGTCAAGGACATCACGCTTGCGGATTTCGGCCGCAAGGAGATCAACATGGCCCAGGACGAGATGCCGGGCCTGATGGCGATCCGCGCCGAGCACAAGGGCAAGAACCCGCTGAAGGGCGCACGCATCGCCGGCTGCCTGCACATGACCATCCAGACCGCGGTGCTGATCGAGACCCTGAAGGATCTCGGCGCCGATGTGCGCTGGTCGTCCTGCAACATCTTCTCGACCCAGGACCACGCCGCCGCCGCGATCGCCGCCACCGGCACGCCGGTCTTCGCGATCAAGGGCGAGACGCTGGAGGAGTACTGGGAATACGTGCTGCGCACCGCCACCTGGGGCGATGGCGGCACGCCGAACATGATCCTCGACGATGGCGGCGACCTGACCATGCTGATCATCCTCGGCGCCGAGGCCGAGGCCGGCAATGCCGCCTTCCTCGACAAGCCGGGCAATGAGGAAGAGACGATCTTCTTCAAGCTGATCAAGCGCGAGCTCGCCGCCAATCCGGGCTGGTTCACCAAGACCCGCGCCGCGATCAAGGGCGTCTCGGAGGAGACCACCACCGGCGTGCACCGCCTCTACGACCTCGCCAAGGCCGGCCGCCTGCCCTTCCCGGCGATCAACGTCAACGACAGCGTCACCAAGTCGAAGTTCGACAACCTCTATGGCTGCCGCGAGTCGCTGGTCGACGCCATCCGCCGCGGCACCGACGTGATGATGTCGGGCAAGGTCGCGGTCGTGGCCGGCTATGGCGACGTCGGCAAGGGCTCGGCCGCCTCGCTGCGCCAGGCCGGCTGCCGCGTGCTCGTCACCGAAATCGACCCGATCTGCGCGCTGCAGGCGGCGATGGAGGGCTATGAGGTCGTCACCATGGAAGACGCCACCTCGCGCGGCGACATCTTCGTGACCGCCACCGGCAATTGCGACGTCATCACCGTCGACCATATGCGCGCGATGAAGCACCGCGCCATCGTCTGCAATATCGGCCATTTCGACTCGGAGATTCAGGTCGCCGGCCTGAAGAACTTCAAGTGGGACAACGTCAAGCCGCAGGTCGACGAGGTCGAGTTCCCCGACGGCAAGCGCATCATCCTGCTCTCGGAAGGCCGCCTGGTGAATCTCGGCAACGCGACCGGCCACCCGTCCTTCGTGATGTCCTGCTCGTTCTCGAACCAGACGCTGGCCCAGATCGAGCTGTGGAACCACCACGCCAAGTACGAGAACAAGGTCTACACTCTGCCCAAGCATCTCGACGAGAAGGTCGCAGCGCTGCATCTCGCCAAGGTCGGCGCCAAGCTGACCGTGCTGACCGACGCGCAGTCGAAATATCTCGGGCTCGCGCAGACCGGCCCGTTCAAGCCGGAACTCTATCGCTACTGAGCGGCAAGAACCGCTGAGACGACGAAAGCCCGGCCTCGCGCCGGGCTTTTTTCATGGCGCCTACATTGCGGCCCCTCAGCCGGCGGCGGCCGCCGCTACGGGCTCGCTGCGGACAGGGCCAAGCCCGGCGACCGCTTCCTCGATATCGTGGGCAATGAAATCGACGTCGACCGCGGCGGCACTCTCCTCGGCTCCACGCGGCTCGGCCGGATCGCGCCAGAACACCAGACCGATCCGCAGACCGGGCCGGGCCCGCTTCAGCCGCCGCACCAGGAAGCGGCCATGGCGCAGGGAATCGCGGCTCAGCAGGCAGAGCAGGACCGCGTCCGGCCCCGCGGCGAGCAGCGCCCGCAGCCTTGCGGCCTCCAGATCGGCGAAGCCGGCGCTTGACACGTCCGCGCCCTGATGGAGCAGGACCTGCGCGAGCATGGCGGCGCTCGCATCGTCGAGGGCGTTCCTGCCACCGAGACAGAGGACGGTCCGGCCTGCCAGCGCAGGCAGCCGTCCATCCCGCCCGGCTTCGTCGCCAGGCTCCGCTGCCTCGCCGTTCTCGGCCTCGTCCGAGCCGGCCCGCGGTTCCGCGAACTCGCCGAGATTGGCGACCAGCGCGCGCGCCGTCGCCGCGACGCTCTCGCGCTGCTCGGCGCTCATCACCCCGCGGGCGCGATCACGCTCGGCGAGGATCAGCGCCGGGATCGCGACCCGGCCATAGACCTCGGGCAGGGATTGCTCCTCGAGCAGCTCGTCGAGCTGGTCGGTCGCCTCGTCGGGATCATTGGCGAGCAGGCGCTGATAGAGCCGGGCCTCGGGATCGAGCACCGGCTCGCTGCCGAACAGGACCTCGAAGAAGCGGAATTGCGGCACATGCTTGCCGAGGACGACGAGGCAGACGGTCAGCGGCGTCGAGAGCACCAGGCCGACCGGCCCCCAGAGCCAGGTCCAGAAGATCGCGGCGACGATGATCGCGAGTGGGGATAGCCCGGTCCCCGAACCATAGAGCCAGGGCTCGACGACATTGTTGCTGATCAGCTCCATGACGAGAAAGAGCGCCACGACCCAGAGCACGAGCGACCAGTCCGGCGAGACCGCGACCGCCAGGAAGAGCGGCAGCACCATCGAGATGGCGGGGCCGATATAGGGCACGAAGCGCAGGATGATGGCGAGCGCGCCCCAGAGCATCGCATTGGGGATGCCGATCAGCCAGAGCCCGAGGGCGACCGGAATGCCATAGGTGACGTTCACGACGAGCTGCATCAGGAGATAGCGGCCGACGCGGCTGCCGGCGTCCTGCAGCGCTTCGGTGGTCCGGTGCAGGTCGCTGTAGCCGACCAGGCGGATGAAGCGGTCGCGCAGATCCTCCCGCTCGAGCAGCATGAAGATCACCACGACGATGACCAGTCCGGCGGTCGCGAGCGGCCCGACCAGGGACAGGATCATGCTGGTCAGCAGCTGGATCGGCCTCTCGGGCGAATAGATCTCGACGAGGATCGGATTCGCCGGGCGCTGGCTCTCGACGGTCTGGCTGGTATCCTCGGGCTGGCTGATCTCCTTGCCGACGCGCTCGACGGCATCGGTGATCCGCTTGACGATGCCACTGCCGGCGCCCGTGTCCTTGGCCGACCTGATCTTCGTCAGAATATTCGACTGATAGGTCGGCAATTGCTGCGCGAGCTCGCCGACCTGCGTCACGACGACGAAGCTGAAGGCGGAGATCGCGATGAAGGCCGCCGTGACCGCGGCGATCACCGCCGGCATGCGGGGCATGCCGGATTTGCGGATCATCGAGACGACCGGCGCCAGTGCGAAGGTGAGGAGCACCGCGATGGCGAGAGGCATGAAGACCTCCCGGGCGAAATAGAGCACAGCGATCGCGCCGACCAGCACCATCAGCGGCGGCAGGGCCTCCGGCATGATCGTCGCGCCGGTGAAAGACCCCGCCTTGCCCGAATCCGGCAGCCGCGCCTGCCCGTTCTCCCGCCCGCTCGCCATCGCACCCCCCTCTATCCGAGCCGACAACGCGGCACCGGCGAAAATGATCCGGTCGTGCACCGCGAAAGCGCCGCGCTCCGGTCCTGGCCGGCCCCGGTCCCGACCGTCCCGTTTCGGGGCTGCGCCGCCCGATCCGACTTTACCGTCGATTAAGCACTTCCTGCCGGACTCTCCCGATGAGTAGAGTGGCAGTGATTCGAGCCCTAGACCGCCCAGGCGGGTCGCGGCCGGATTTCGTTCACTGGTGGCTTTGCGGCGTTGCGGCGTGGATTCTTTCCAAGGCCGCGGCGCGCGTTTGCAATGGCGGTCTCCCTATCCGATTTCGGCCAATCGAGGCCGGACTGACGAGATGACGGAAGCGATGATGAGACGTGCAAGGCAGTTGGGGCGCAGATTGGACGGGACGGCATCTCGCCTGGTCCTGGCCGGCCTGGCCGGCGGGATCAGCCCGAGCCCTGCCCTGGCGCAGGCCGAAACGCTGTTCGCGCTGCAAGGCACCACGTTGAGCGCCGGCCTCCTCTCGCTGATGTTCACCGGCCTCGTGGTCTTCGCCACCACCACCTCGCTCTTCTATGTCCACGAGCGCTCGCGCTGGCAGCGGCGCGAGAGCGAACTCGCCGCCGGGCTGGAAGCGGCGCGCGGCCATCAGGAACGGCTCGCCGCCCTGCTCGCGGCCGATCCGCAGGTCGTGCTGAGCTGGGACGGCCCCGGCGCCAATCCGGTCTTCGAGGGCGATAGCGGCTTTCTCGGCGTCAACGGCTCGGCGATGGCGCTGGCCTATGGCTCCTGGGCACCGCCCGCCGACGCCAAGCGGATGGAGCTCGCGACAGAAGCGTTGAAGGAACGCGGCGAGGCCTTCGCCTTCACCTTCCGGGCCAAGGGCGGGCAATATGTCGACGCGGAAGGACGACCGGTCGCCGGCCGCGCCGTGATCCGCCTGCGCGAGGCCAGCGGCGAACGCGCCCGGACACTGACCCTGCAGGACGAGCTCGTCCGGGTCAGCTCCGACCAGGCGACCTTGGCGACCTTGCTCGCGGGCCTGCCCCAGCCGGTCTGGACCCGCGCCAGCGATGGCCGGCTGAGCTGGGCCAACGCGGCCTATGCTCGCGCGGTCGAAGCGGCGGATGGCGACGCAGTGGTCAAGAACGGGCTCGAGCTGTTCGACCGCTCGGAGCGCGAGGCCGCCGCCCGGGCACGCAAGGAGGGCCGTCCCTATACGGTGCGGGCTCCGGTCGTGATAGCCGGCCAGCGCCGCATCGTCGACATTCTGGAAACGCCGACCCCCTCGGGCTTCGCCGGCATCGCCACCGATATGAGCGAGCTCGAGGCGGTACGCGCCGATCTGCAGCGCCAGATGGATGCGCATGTGGGCACGCTCGACCGGCTGAAGACCGCCGTCGCGGTCTTCGACGCCTCGCAGCGGCTGGTCTACCACAATAGCGGCTACGAGACGCTGTGGTCGCTAGATCCGAGCTTCCTGGAGAGCCGGCCGAGCGATGGCGAGATCCTCGACCGGCTGCGCACCGAGCGCCGCTTGCCCGAGCTCGGCGACTACCGCAGCTGGAAGGCCGGCGTCCAGGCCGCCTACACAGCGACCCGCGCCAGCGAGGACTGGTGGTATCTGCCCGACGGGCGCACCATCCACGTCGTCGCGAGCCCGCATCCGCAGGGCGGCGTGACCTATCTCTTCGACGACGAGACCGAGCGCTTCACCCTCGAATCGCGCTTCAACGCCCTCTCGCGCACCCAGCGCGAGACGCTGGATTCGCTGCGCGAGGGCGTCGCGGTGTTCGGCTCCGACGGCCGCCTCAAACTCTCCAACCCCGCCTTCTCGCAGCTCTGGAAGCTCGCGCCGGAGCGCACTGTCGGCGCGCCCCATATCGACGAGGTCGTCAGGCTGTGCCGGCCGCTCTTCCCGGAGGATGCGGTCTGGACCGAGATTCGCAGTGCGGTCGCCGGCGTGCGCGATGCGCGCGAGGATTACCGCTGTCACATGGCGAGGCGCGACGGAACGGTGCTCGACTGCTCGGCGGCGCCGCTGCCGGACGGGGCGACGCTGATCACCTTCGCCGACGTCACCGCAGGCGTGAATGTCGAGCGGGCGCTGACCGAGCGCAACGAGGCGCTGGAGAAGGCCTCGCGGCTGCGCGAGGAGTTCGTCCATCACGTCTCCTACGAGCTGCGCTCGCCGCTCACCAACATCATCGGCTTCGCGCAACTGCTGGGCGAGGAGACGATCGGCGCGCTCAACGAGAAGCAGCGCGACTATGCCGGCCACATCGTGCGCTCCTCGGGGGCGCTGCTCGCCATCATCAACGACATTCTCGACCTCGCCTCGATCGACAATGGCGCGCTGGCGCTCAATCTCGATGAGGTCGACGTCGCGCAGACGATCGCCCAGGCGACGACCGGGCTGCAGGACCGGCTCACCGACAGCAAGCTCAAGCTGCAGGTCGAGATCGCGCCCCAGACCGGGCCGCTGCGGGCCGACGGCAAGCGCCTGCGCCAGATCCTGTTCAACCTGATCTCGAACGCCATCGGCTTCTCGCAGCCGGGCCAGACCATCCGGATCAGCGCCGGACGCGTCGGCGGCGAAATCCGCATCACCGTGGCCGATGACGGCCGTGGCATCCCGGACGAGGTCAAGGAGAAGGTGTTCGACCGGTTCGAGAGCCATTCCCTGGGGTCGCGCCATCGCGGCGTCGGTCTCGGCCTGTCGATCGTCCGCTCGATCGTCGAGCTGCATGGCGGCCGGATCGAGCTGGAATCGGCGCCGGGCGCCGGCACCCGCGTCACCGCCGTCTTCCCGCCCGAGGGCATGCGCATCTCGGACGCTGCGGAATGAGCGAGGAAGCCGCCAAGGCGGGCACGCATACCCTGGTCCTCAGCGACGAAGCCGCGACCACCAGGCTGGCGCGCGACATCGCCGACATCCTCCGGACCGGCGACATCGTCGCGCTTTCCGGCCATCTCGGCGCCGGCAAATCCCTGGTCGCCCGGGCGATGCTGCGGCGGCTGGCCGAAGACCCGGATTTGGAGGCGCCGAGCCCGACCTTCACCCTGGTGCAGAGCTACGATGTCCCGAAGGGGCTACTGCTGCACGCCGACCTCTACCGCGTGCGCAGCCCCGACGAGCTCGACGATCTCGGGCTGATCGAGGATCTGGAGCGGGCGATCACCCTGGTCGAGTGGCCCGACCGCGCCGGGGCGCGCCTGCCGGCCGGGCGCCGGCTCGACATCGTCATCGAGGTCGACCCGGAGAACCCCGAGACCGGGCGGATCGCGACGCTTTCGGGAGGCGTGCTCTGGCGCGCCCGGCTCGCCATCGCCATCGGGGCGCGGCGGATGATCGACGCCGTCGGCTGGAGCGATGCCGACCGCCAGTTCATGCTGGGCGACGCCTCGAGCCGGGCCTATGAGCGGCTGGTGCGGGAGAATGGCGAGACCGCGATCCTGATGATCTCGCCGCCGCGCCCGGACGGGCCGGCGATCCGGCAGGGCAAGCCCTATAGCGCCATCGCCCATCTCGCCGAGACGGTCGATGCCTTCGTGGCGATGGACAAGGGTCTGCGCTCGCTCGGCCTCTCGGCACCGCAGATCCTCGCCCAGGACCTCTCGACCGGCCTGCTGCTCATCGAGGATCTCGGCCCCGGCCTGGTGATCGACGAGAACGGGCCGATCCCGGAGCGCTACGAGGCGGCGGCACGGCTGCTCGCCGAACTGCACCGCCACGCCCTGCCGACGATCCTGCCGGTGGCCGAGGCGCGCGACCACGTCATCCCCGATTACGACCGCGAGGCGCTGGCGATCGAGACCGAGCTGGTGCTCGACTGGTATGCCCCGCACATCGCCGGAGTGACGCTGCCCGCGGTGACGCGGGCCGAGTTCGGCCGGATCTGGGACAGGCTGTTCGACGAGGTCTTCGCGACGCCGTCGACCTGGACGCTGCGCGACTACCACTCGCCGAACCTGATCTGGCTGCCCGACCGGGTCGGCCATGCCCGACTCGGGCTGATCGACTTCCAGGACGCCGTGCTCGGCCATCCCGCCTATGACCTGGTCTCGCTCGGCCAGGATGCGCGCATCGACGTGCCGGCGGCGCTGGAGCTGAAGCTGCTCGCCGCCTATGCCGGGGCGCGGCGCGGCAACGACCCGGCATTCGACCTCGCCGGCTTCGCCCGCGCCTATGCGATCCTCGGCGCGCAGCGCAACACCAAGATCGCCGGCATCTTCGCCCGTCTCGACAAGCGCGACGGCAAGCCGGGCTATCTGAAGCACCTGCCCCGGATCGAGGCCTATCTGCGCCGCGATCTCGAGCATCCGGCGCTGGCCGAGCTGAAGGCCTGGTACCAGGCGCATCTGCCGAAGCTGTTCGCCACGCAGGAAGCGCCCGCCGAAGCATCGGCCGAGGCCGAGCCGGAGCCAGAAACCGGGGCGCCGGCCACGTCGCCACCCGAAGAACCGTGACAGCCGCCGAATCCGGCGAGCAGCCGAGCTGACCGATCTCGCTACGATGGATTCCGGCGCTCCGCTTCGCTGCGGCCGGAATGACGGCGCAGGTTGAGGCCGCAGGACTTGAGCGAATCCCGCCGGCATGGCTGATAGGCTGAACATGCCGAACGGCCAGGAGATTCGCTTGACGCAGACGACAACGCCGCCGATCCGCCGAGCGATCGTGCTGGCGGCCGGGCTCGGCAAGCGCATGCGCCCGATCACCGACACTCTGCCGAAGCCGCTGGTCGCTATCGGCGGCAAGACCATGCTCGACCATGCGCTCGACCGGTTGGCGGAAGCCGGCGTCGAGCGGGCGGTGGTCAATGTCCACCATCTGCCGGAGCGCATCGAAGACCATCTCGCGGCGCGCGAGCGGCCGCAGATCGTGATCTCCGACGAGCGCGGCCTTTTGCTGGAAACCGGCGGCGGCGCCAAGAAGGCGCTGCCCGAACTCGGAACCGAGCCGTTCTTCAGCGTCAACGCCGACTCGCTGTGGAGCGAGAACGGCATCTCCAACCTGTCCGCCATGGCCGCGGCCTGGGACCCGGCCCGGATGGACCTCTTGCTGCTGCTCTCGGAGCGCGCGGGGAGCGTCGGCTTCGACGGCGCCGGCGATTTCTTCCGCGATGCAGAGGGTCGGCTGACCAGGCGCGGCAAGGCCGCCAGCGCTCCCTTCGTCTATGCCGGCGTCGCGATCATCAAGCCGGAGCTCTTCGCCGACACGCCGGAAGGCTCGTTCTCGTTCAACCTGCTCTTCGACCGGGCGATCGCGGCCCGCCGGCTGTTCGGCCATGAGCTCGACGGGCGCTGGCTGCATGTCGGCACGCCGGAGGCGATCCCGCTCGCCGAGGCTGCCTACGCCGCCCATCGGGCCTGAGCGGCATGGCCGGGCTCAACCTGTTCAGCATCCCGGCCGGCGCGCCCTTCCTGGCCGTGCTGGCGGAGGCGCTGCTGGCCGGGCGCTTCGGCAAGGCCCATGACCCCGGCGACCCGACGGCGCTGTCGCGCACGACGCTCTATCTGCCGACCCAGCGCGCCGCCCGCGCCCTCGCGGCGATCCTGTCGGAAAAACTCGGCGGCCGGCCGCTGCTCCTGCCGCGCATCGTGCCGCTCGGCGATGTCGACGAGGCCGAGACGGCGCTGATCGCCGGCTCCGGCGAGATGCTGGCGCGCGTCGCGCCGATCGAACCGCTGCAACGCCGGCTGATCCTGGCCCGGCTGATCGCGCAATGGGGCAAGGCGGCCAACCGCCAGCATCTGCGGCTCGATCCGGCCGAGCCGGCGCTGGTGCCCTCGACGCTCGCCGAGGCCTGGGGCCTCGCCGGCGACCTCGCCGGCCTGCTCGACCAGATGCAGACCGAGGGCGTGGCGCCGGAGCGGCTACGTGGCCTCGACGCCGCCCGCTTCGACGAGATCTGGCAGTTCAACGCCCGTTTCCTCGATATCGTCGCCGAGACCTGGCCGGCGATCCTGGCCGAGCGCGGCGAATGCGACCCGGCCGATTTTCGCAACCGCATGCTCGAAGCCGAGCGCCGGCGCCTCGAGGCCGGCGGCCTCTCCGGCCCGGTGATCGCTGCGGGCTCGACCGGCACGGTGCCGGCGACCGCAAGGCTGCTCGCCACGATCGCGCGCCTGCCCAACGGCGCGGTAGTGCTGCCCGATCTCGACGAAGCCCTGCCGGAGCCGGCCTGGCGTGCGATCTCCGGCGAGCCGGCGCCCTCGCATCCGCAGGCCGCCCTGCATCATCTCCTGGATGTGATCGGCGCTGGCCGCGACGAGGTCGAGTGTCTCGCCCGGCCAGCCGAAGCGCTTGCCGCCCGGCGTGATCTGCTGCGGCAGGCGATGCTGCCGGCGACGGTCACCGATGGCTGGGCCGGCATCGCCGCCGCGCCCGGCGCGGACACGATGCTCGCCGGCCTGCGCGTCGTCGAGGCCGCCGACGAGCGCGAGGAGGCGCTGGTCGCTGCGCTCGCTTTGCGCGAGGCTCTGGAACGGCCCGGCGAACGGGCGGCGCTGATCACGCCGGATCGCGGTCTCGCCGAGCGCGTCGCGATCGAGCTTCGGCGCTGGGGCATCGTCGCCGACGATTCCGCCGGCTTGCCGCTCGGGCGCTGGCCGGCCGGGGCGCTGCTGCGCCTCGTGCTCGACGCCGTCGCGACGGAATTCGCGCCGGCCGGCATCGTCGCCCTGCTGGCGCATCCGCTCTGCCGGCTCGGCCTCAGCGAAGCCATGCTGCGCCAGGGTGCGGCGACGCTGGAGATCGGCTGCTGGCGCGGCGAGACGGTCGGCCGCGGCCTGACCGGGCTGCACCGGGCCTTTGCCGGGATCGAGGACTTGATCGATGCCAAGCATGCGCCGCGCCCGCGTCGCAAGCTGATGCCGGAGGATCGCGCCGCCGCCGAACAGGTTCTCGCCCGCCTCGACGCGGCCTTGTCGCCGCTGGCGGCGGCGCTCGCCCGGCGCGAGCCGGTACTCGCCGAGGTCGCGGGAGCCGCCCGCGCCGCCGTCGCGGCGCTCGGCAGCGACGAGAGCGGCAGTTCTCTGGTCTTCCGCGGCCCCGATGGCGAGGCGCTGGCCGCATTGTTCGACGAGATCGAGGCCGCGCTGGCGGAGGCCCCGACGGAAGGGCGGGCGCGCGACTGGATCGCTATCCTCTCCGGGCTGATCGACGAGCGCGCGGTGGTCAGGCGCGAGCCCGGTCATCCCCGCCTGAAGATCTGGGGCCTGCTCGAAGCCCGCCTGCTCGAAGCGGAGCATGTCGTGCTCGGCGGCCTGATCGAGGGCGTCTGGCCGCCGGCGACGCAGACCGATTCTTTCCTCAACCGGCCGATGCGCGCCGAGCTCGGCCTCACCTCGCCGGAACGGCGCATCGGCCAGACCGCGCATGACTTCGTCCAGGCGGCGCTGGCGGGCAGGGTGACGCTGACCCGCGCCCGCAAGGCCGGCGAGGCGGAGACTATCCCCTCGCGCTTCTGGCAGCGCCTGAAGGCGGTGACGCCGGCCGATGCCTGGCAGGCGACCGAGGCGCGCGGCCGCGAGCTGATCGGCTGGGCCGGCCTGCTCAGTGCCCCGGCGCGGGCGACGCCGGCGAGCCGGCCGAAGCCGGTGCCCGCGCCGCACCTGCATCCGAAGCGGCTCAGCGTCACCGAGGTCGAGACGCTCTATCGCGACCCCTATGCGCTGTTCGCCCGCAAGATCCTGAAGCTCGACGCCCTGCCCGAGATGGCGGAGGACCCCGGCGCCTCCGATCGCGGCTCGCTGCTGCACGACATCGTCGCCGAGTTCGCGCAGACCTATCCCGAGCAGATGCCGGCCGCCGCCGCCGCCAGCCTGATCGAGATCGGCGAGCGGATGTTCCGCGCCTTCGACGAGACGCCGGAGGTGCGCGCCTTCTGGTGGCCGCGCTTCCTGATGATCGTGCAGAACTTCGTCGGCTGGGAGGAGAGGCGGCGCCCGGAACTCGCCAGGGTCGCGGTCGAGCACGACACGCAAGGCGAATTTGCCCTGCCGGGCGGTGGTGGCATCCTGCTGACCGGCCGCGCCGACCGGATCGAGGTAACGCGCGAGGGCAAGCTCAGGATCATCGACTTCAAGACCGGGGCGCCGCCGAGCGACGAGCAGGTCCGGCTCGGTTTCGCCCCGCAATTGACGCTCGAAGCGGAGCTCGCACTGCGCCACGGCTTTCCGCCCACCGTCAGGGCGGCGCCGGTCGAGGCGCTCATGTACCTGAAGCTCGGCCACGACCCGAAGAGCTGGCAGAAGGACAAGAAGCTCGCCTTCAAGGACGAGAGCCAGGCCGACGTCACCGCCCGCCATCTTGCGCATCTGCTCGCGCATCTTTCAGATTTGCGGGCCGGCAAGGAGCCCTATGTCTCGCGGCGGGCGCCGGCCTACATCAAATATGCCAGCCCCTATGACCAGCTCGCCCGAGTCAAGGAATGGTCGGCCGCGCCCGGCCTCGGCTCCGAGACGGGAGACGAGGCATGAGTGCCCACGCCACCCCTTCCGGCTGGGTCATCCCTGAGCTGACGAAGGCCAATCAGGCGCTGGCGGCCGAACCCGATCTCAGCGCCTGGGTGGCCGCCAATGCCGGCTCGGGCAAGACGCATGTGCTGGTCAACCGGGTGCTGCGGCTCCTGCTCGACGGGGTTGCGCCCGGGCGGATGCTCTGCATCACCTATACCAAGGCCGCCGCCGCCAACATGTCGAACCGGCTGTTCCGGGCGCTCTCGGAATGGGCCGTAGCAGATGACGAGGCGCTACGCGCAACCCTGGCGAAGCTGACCGGGCAGGCGCCCGGCGCTGCCGGCCTCGCCCGGGCACGGCGGCTGTTCGCGCAGGCGCTGGAGACGCCGGGCGGCCTCAAGATCGAGACCATCCACGCCTTCTGCACCCGCGTTCTGCAGAGCGCCCCCTTCGAGGCGAACGTGCCGGCGCGCTTCGAGGTCGCCGACGATCTCGCCCAGGACGAGCTGATGCGCGATGCCAGGCGCGATCTGCTGGCGACCGCCGCCGCCGATCCCGACGGACCGCAGGCGCGGGCGCTGCGTTTCATGGCGCGTGAGGCGGCGCAGGATAGTTTCGACCAGATCATGCGCGAGGCGCTGCACCAGCGCGCGCTGTTCAATGACAGCCTCGGCCGGGCGCGCAGCCCGGAGGAGATGGAAGCCGGCATCGCCGCCTTCCTCGGCATCGCGACGGCGCTGACGCCCGAGATAGTTCAGCAGCGCTTCGGGGCGGAGCTCGCCAGCATCGGCGGCATCTCGGCACTGATCGACAGCTTCGATGCCGGCAGCGCGACGCGGCAGAAGGCGGCGGCGGCGCTGCGGCTCGCGCTCTCCACGGAAGCCGGGATCGACCCGGTCGCCGCCTGCCGGGCCGGCATCCTGACCCTCGAAGGCACGGTCAGCCAGCATGTCCGCGGCAAGGGCAATAGCGCCCTGCCGGCCCATCTCGACGAGGCGCTCGATACCGTCACCGGCTGCCTGCTGCGTGCGATCGAGCAGCTCAACGCCATCGCCGTGCGCGAGCGCAGCAATGCGCTTGCCGTGCTGGTGACGCATATCCTTTCCGCCTATCAGCGGCTGAAGGCACAGCGCTCGCTGCTCGACTATGACGATCTGATCGGCAAGACGCGCTCGCTGCTCGACCGGGTCGACCCGGCCTGGGCGCTCTACAAGCTCGATGCCGGCATCGACCACATCCTGCTCGACGAGGCGCAGGACACCAGCGCGGCGCAATGGGCGATCCTGCGCCGCCTCGCCGAGGAGTTCTCCGCCGGCGCGGGCGCGCGTGATCAGGCGCGGCCGCGTACAGTCTTCGTGGTCGGCGACGAGAAGCAGTCGATCTACGGCTTCCAGGGGGCGGCGCCGCGGCATTTCGGCGAGGAACGCGCCCGGCTGGGCAAGCGGCTGGACGCGGCCGGCCAGCGCTTCGCGCCGATCAGCCTCAACACCTCCTTCCGCTCGGCGCCGGACATCATGCAGGCGGTCGACGCCGTCTTCGCGCCGCAGGCGCATTGGCGCGGCCTCGTCTTCGACGGCGGCGCCGGGCCGGAACGGCACGATACGGTCAGGCAGGCGGCGATCGGCGCGGTCGATCTCTGGCCGATCTCGGCCGACGATGCCGGTGACAAGCCCGATGCCTGGACGACTCCGGTCGACGCGCCCGAGCGCCGCTCCGGGCTGGTCAAGCTTGCCGCGCGCATCGCCGAGGTGCTGAAGCGCTGGAAAGAGGCCGGCCATGACGATCTCGGCCGGCGGTTCAAGCCGGGCGACGTGATGATCCTGCTGCGCCAGCGCGGGGCGCTGTTCGAGGCGATCGTCAAGGCGCTGAAAGATGCCGGCGTGCCCGTCGCCGGGCGCGACCGGCTGACGCTCGCCGAGCATCCCGCCATCGAGGATCTGGTCGCGCTCGGCCGCGCCATCCTGCTGCCGCAGGACGACCTTTCGCTGGCGATCACGCTGAAGACCCCGCTCTTCGGGCTGGACGACGACGACCTGCTACGCTTCGCGCCGGAGCGGCAAGGCTCGCTGCGCGAGGCGCTGCGCGAGGCCGCCGAAAACGAGCCGCGCTATGCCGCCGTCGAGGCAAGGCTGACCGCGCTCGCCGAGGATGCCGGGCGCAACGGCCCGTTCCGCTTCTTCGCCGGCCTGCTCGGGCCGGGCGGCGGGCGCAATCTCGCTCTGGCGCGGCTCGGGCCGGAGGCGGGCGACGCGCTCGACGCCTTCCTCAGCGCGGCGCTCGACCATGAACGGCGCTACGGGCCTTCGCTCGCCGGCTTCCTGCACCATATCGGTGCGGTCGCAACGCAGGTGAAGCGCGATCTCTCGGCCAGTGCCGGCGAGGTCCGGGTGATGACGGTGCATGGCTCGAAGGGGCTGGAGGCGCCGGTGGTCATCCTCGCCGATCTCGGCGTCGCGCCCGGCGAGCGGCGCCTGCCGAAGCTGATCGGCGTCGAAACGCCGGGCGGCGTGCCGGTGCCGATCTGGGCGCCGGCCAAGGCCGGCGATTCCAGCGCGACCCGCGGCGCCAAGGACGAGATCGTCGCCCAGATGATCGAGGAGCATCACCGCCTGCTCTATGTCGCGATGACGCGGGCCGAAGAGCGGCTGATCCTGTGCGGCGTGCAGGCCAAGGGCGAGGCGCCGGAGGGTTCCTGGTACGCCATGGCCGAGCTCGGGCTCTCTGGCTCGACGAGCGGGCTCGGCGAGGTCGCGGCGCCCGATGGCGATGGCACGGTCCGGCGCTTCATGGTCTCGCAGCCGCAGGCCCAGCCTAAAGCCGACACACAGGCGACGCAGGCCGGCGCCATCGCCCCGGCCTGGCTCGCCCGCTCCGCCCCGCCGGAGCAGGAGGCGCTGCCGCCGCTGCGGCCCTCCAACGCGCTGGGCGCCGCCGACGCCGCGGCCCGTCCGGCCGACGGCCCGTTCCTCGCCGAAGCGGCGGCGGCGGGGCGCCTGGCGCATCTCCTGCTCCAGATCCTGCCGGAGGTCCCGGCCGAAAGGCGCGGCGAGACCGCCCGCGCTCTGGCGGAAGCGCGCGGGACCAATCTTCCGGCCGAGCGCCGCCAGCGCATCTGCGCCGAGGCGCTGGCGCTGATCGCACGGCCGGAGCTGGCGGCGCTGTTCGCGCCGGGCAGCCTGGCCGAAGCGCCGCTCGCCGGCGAGGTGACCTTGCCCGGCGGGCAGGTGCGCCTGGTGATCGGCCGGATCGACCGGCTCGCGGCGACCGATGACGAGGTGCTGATCGCCGATTTCAAGACGGCGGCGCGGGCGCCGAAGGACGCCGCCTCCCTGCCCGCGACGACGTTGGCGCAGCTCGCCGTCTACCGGCGCCTGGTCGGCGAGATCTATCCGGGCCGGACTGTCAGAGCGCTGGCGATCTACACGGCAAACCTCACCGTGCTCGAGCCGAGCGCGACGGAACTCGATGCCGTTCTGGCGAATTTGGCAGGGTAGACCTGCTTGATCGTGAGGCGAGCCAGCCTTGACCCTGGCGGCGTCGGTTCATAGCTTCCGGAACGAATGGCGGCGCGAAAGCCGTCTCGCAAATCGAAAAGGCGACAGCCATGGCGACGACGAAAGTGACCGATGCGAGCTTCGAGGCCGATGTCCTCAAGTCGAGCCAGCCGGTGGTGGTGGATTTCTGGGCCGAGTGGTGCGGTCCCTGCCGGATGATCGGCCCGGCGCTCGAGGAGATCGCCGGCGCGCTCGACGGCAAGGTCAAGATCGTGAAGATGAATGTCGACGAGAACCAGCAGATCCCGGCCCAGTTCGGCATCCGCTCGATCCCGACCCTGATGCTGTTCAAGGACGGCAAGCTGGCCTCGCAGAAGGTCGGCGCCGCCCCGAAGAGCGACCTTTCGCGCTGGATCTCGGCCGCGGTCTGACGGCGTTCGGCTGAAACCAAAAGGCCCGCCTTCCCCGGGGAAGGCGGGCCTTTTTATATTCTTGCGGCGCCGTGATCCCGGCTGGAGCGAAGCGGGAGACCTCAGCCTTTGCGGTTGTCGAGCGCGAAGGAGCCCGGGCCGGCGAAGAACAGGTAGAAGAAGATGAAGCAGAACAGCAGGGCCGGCTCGCCGCCATTGAGCAGCGGATAGAAGCTCTTGGGCCCATGCGCCATCCAGTAGGCGACGGCCATCAGCCCCGACAGGATGAAGGCGGTCGGGCGGGTGAGGAGGCCGACCGCGAGCAGCGCGCCGCCGACGACTTCGAGTACCGCAGCGGTCCAGCTCAGGCTGAAGGCGGCCGGCATGCCCCAGGACGGCGCAACCGGAAAGGCGAAGAGCTTCTGGGTGCCATGGGTGAAGAAGGTCAGCGCGGTCACGATGCGCAGCAGGGCAAGCGAATGCGGAGCAAAGCGGCCGAGTGAATCCAAGCGTGGCATGCAGAAATTCTTTCCTATTCGAGACTAGATTAGAGAAATTCCATTCGAATGGCGATCTTTGCTGGCAAATATCTGATTCACCACTCAAGGCGGTTGTCAGCGACGGCTCAGGGGCGATCAACTCACATTTTCGTTTGCAGTGCAGCAAAGGACGGCGGCGGCAAATCCGCCACAGTGCGGAAAACTCGCCTCTTTGGCGGCATTCCGCCGCGCGGCGCGCTTAACCGACCCTTAAAAGCGCCATGTTTAAATTCTGTTTGGAAATTGGCCGGCCGCCTGTCGCGCGCCGGCCATGGGGCCTGAACGGGGCGGGATGAACGACCGGTCGAGACGGAACGGAGAGCGGCGCGAGCCCTCATTCGAACCTGCGCGCGAGAATTACGAGCGCGACGACGGCGAATTGCGCCTATCGGCCGAGGACCGCCCCTATCGCGGAGGAAAGAACCCCGTGGCACCGCGCCAGCAACCGCGCCGTCAGAAGACCGAAGGGCGTGGCGGCCGCAGGCCGCGCCGCAAGGGCCGCTCTTTCTTCGGCCGGATCTTCTATTGGGGCTTCGTCCTCGGGCTCTGGGCCGTGCTCGGAGTCGGCGGGGTCGTCGCCTATCACGCAGCGCAATTGCCGCCGATCGACCAGCTCACCGTGCCGAAGCGGCCGCCGAACATCGCGATCCTCGCCGCCGACGGCTCGCTGCTCGCCAATCGCGGCGAGACCGGCGGGCGGACGATCACGCTCGGCGAAGTCCCGCCCTATCTGCCGAAAGCCTTCGTCGCCATCGAGGACCGGCGCTTCTACGAGCATTTCGGCATCGACCCGATCGGCCTCACCCGCGCCGTCGTCAACAACGTCACGAAGCGCGGCGGCGTCCAGGGCGGCTCGACCCTGACCCAGCAGCTCGCCAAGAACCTGTTCCTGACCCAGGAACGCACCGCCGCCCGCAAGATCCAGGAAGCGATCCTCTCGCTCTGGCTGGAGCGGACCTACACCAAGGACCAGATCCTCGAGCTCTATCTCAACCGGGTCTATTTCGGTTCGGGCGCCTATGGCGTCGAGGCCGCCTCCCAGCGCTATTTCAACAAATCGGCACGCTCTGTGACGATCGCCGAGGCGGCGATGCTGGCCGGCCTCGTCCAGGCGCCGTCGCGGCTGGCGCCGAACCGCAATCCGGAAGCGGCGGAGAAGCGCGCCCAGCTGGTCATCTCGGCGATGGCCGATCAGGGCCTGATCTCGCAGGCCTCGGCCAAGGGCGCATTGATCGCGCCGGCCGAGGCGGCCGAGCGCACCGGCGCCGGCTCCGTCAACTACGCCGCCGACTACGTCATGGACGTCCTCGACGACTTCATCGGCGCGATCGAGGGCGACGTCACCGTCCTGACCACGATCGACACCAAGCTGCAGGCCAGCGCCGAGACGATGCTGGTCGAGACTCTGAACGCCCAGGGCGCCAAGCAGAACGCCAGCCAGGGCGCCATCGTCTCGATGGCGCCGGACGGGGCATTGCGCGCGCTGATCGGCGGGCGCGACTACACCAAGAGTCAGTTCAACCGGGCGACGGCGGCGCGGCGCCAGCCGGGCTCGGCCTTCAAGCCCTTCGTCTATCTCGCGGCGCTGGAGACCGGCCTGACGCCGGATGCGATCCGCGACGATTCGCCGGTCTCGATCAAGGGCTGGCAGCCGGAGAACAACAGCCGCACCTATCGCGGCCCGGTGACACTGCAGACCGCCTTCGCGCTCTCGCTCAACACCGTGGTGGTCAAGCTCAACCAGGAGATCGGCCCGAAGGAAGCGGTCCGGGTGGCGCAGCGCCTCGGCATCAATTCGGCGCTGCAGGCCAACCCCTCGCTGGCGCTCGGCACCTCCGAGGTCACGCCGATCGAATTGACCAGCGCCTATGCGACCTTCGCCAATGGCGGCAAGAGCGTGCTGCCCTATGTCATCCGCGAGGTGAAATCGCTCTCCGGCAAGGTGCTCTACGCCCGCAAGGCCTCCGGCTTCGGCGAGGTGGTGAAGCCGCAGATCCTCTCGATGATGAACACCATGTTCAACGAGACCATGGTGCGCGGCACCGGCAGCAAGGCCAATTTCCCGGGCTGGGAGCTCGGCGGCAAATCGGGCACGACGCAGGATTTCCGCGATGCCTGGTTCGTCGGCTTCAGCTCCCGGCTGGTGACGGCGGTCTGGCTCGGCAACGACGACAACAGCACGATGAAGCGCGTCTATGGCAGCGGCCTGCCGGCCGATATCTGGAGCAAGTTCATGAAGGCCGCCCATGCCGGCCTGCAACCGGCGCCGCTGCCCGGCGGGCTCTGGCATAGCGGACCGAAATCGATCTTCGAGCCGGGCGAGCCCGTCGCCGGCGTGGCGCCGCGGCCGCAAGCTGCGATCGAGGGCGATCGGGCTTGGGTCCCGCCACCGCCGCAGGAGAAGAACTTCCTGGAGCGCCTGTTCGGCGGGTAGAACATCGTCATTCCGGGCTCAGACCTATCGGCCTGCCCCGGAAAGACGACGAGGTCGCCGATGCCTCACGTCCCGCGCGGCTTGGCCCGCGTCGTCGGCGGCGCGGCGGCCGGATCGTCCGGCCAGGGATGGCGCGGATAGCGGCCCTTCATCTCGGCCTTCACCGCGGCCCAGGAGCCGCGCCAGAAACCCGGCAGGTCGCGCGTCACCTGGATCGGCCGATGCGCCGGCGAAAGCAGCTCCAGCACCAAAGGCACGCGCCCGCCGGCCAGCGCCGGGTGCCTGGCCAAGCCGAACAGCTCCTGCACCCGGACCGAGATGGTCGGCCCGGCCTCGGCGCCGTAGTCGACGGCGAGCTGCGAGCCGGTCGGCGCGGCGAAATGCGTCGGCGCCTCGGCATCGAGCCGGCGCTTCAGGTCCCAGGGCAGAAGCTCGGCCAGCGCCCCGTCGAGATCGCCCGGCGTGATCGAGGCGAGCGATGTACGACCGACGATATGCGGCGCGAGCCAGTCCGCCGCGCCCTCGGCGAGCCCGGAATCGGAAAGATCCGGCCAGCCGCTACCCGGCCCCTCGGCCGCACGCAGGAAGGCGACGCGCTCGCGCAATTGCGCCTGCGCCTTGCTCCAGGGCAAAACCTCGATGCCGAGGCCGGCAAGGCCCTTTGCCAGGACGACGGCGTTCTCCTCGCTCGCCTCGACCGTCAGGGGACGCTCGGCCAGGATCAGCGCCCCGAAACGCCGGCTGGCGCGGGCGCGCAGCGCCCTGGCGGCGCGATCGAACGAGGTCTCGGCCTGCTCCGACAGGCGGGTGCGGATCAGGCCGGAGGCAGCGAGCGCGGCGATCTCGGCCTCGACGATCGCGGCGGCGCTGAGGATCCGGGCCTGAGCGGCGCTGCCGGTCATCTCGCCGACGACCAGATAGGGCTCGCGCGCCAGCCGCTGGCCGGGCTCCAGGGCGGCGCCACGGCCATTGGCGAGCAGATACTGGCCCGAGCCCGGCTGGCGCGCCTTGGCGACCCGGTCGGGAAAGGCGAGCGCCAGCAGGAAACCGGGCGAATGCGTACCTGCCTCGCTCCTCGACGACTTCGCCTGCGCCTGCCTCGCCCACCCCTCGGCGAGGCGGCGCATGTCGGCAGCGCGGCCGCCGCGCTCGCGCCCGAAACGCTCCAGGCGCTCGGCGAGGTCGATCGCATCGCCGCCGAGCCCGCGCTCGACCAGGAGGGCGGCCAGCAACGCCGCCTGCCCGGCCTCGCCGAAGCCGGCGGCGCCGGTGACCATATGGGCGAGGCGCGGCGGCAGCGGCAGCGCCTGCAGCGCCTTGCCGGAGGCAGTGATGCGGCCATCGGGATCGAGCGCTTCCAGATCGTTCAGCAGCAGCCGCGCTTCCTTCAACGCCGGGGCGGGCGGCGGATCGAGGAAGGCGAGCGTCGCGGGGTCGGCGACACCCCAGGCGGCGCAGTCGAGCAGCAGCGGGGCAAGGTCGGCGGAGAGGATCTCCGGCCGGGCGAAGGCCTCAAGCGCACCATTACCGGCCTCCTCCCAGAGCCGGTAGCAGATGCCGGGCTCGGTGCGGCCGGCGCGGCCGCGACGCTGGTCGGAGGCCGCACGGCTAGCGCGCTGGGTGACAAGCCGGGTGATGCCGATATCGGGCTCGTAAAGCGGCACCCGCGCCAGGCCGGAATCGATCACGACGCGCACGCCCTCGATGGTCAGCGAGGTCTCGGCGATCGCGGTCGCCAGCACGATCTTGCGCCGGCCCTTGGGTGCCGGCAGCACGGCGCGGTCCTGCTCGGCCTGGTCGAGCGCACCATAGAGCGGCGCGATCTCGACAGCGGAATCGCGGATCTTTTCGCGCAGGCGCTCCTCGACCCGGCGGATCTCGCCCTGGCCGGGCAGGAAGACGAGCAGCGAGCCGCGCTGCTCGTTCAGCGCCAGCAGCACGGCATCCGTAACCTGGTCCTCGATGCGCTTCAGCGGGTCGCGGCCGAGATAGCGCGTCTCGACGGGATAGGCCCGGCCCTGGCTCTCGATCACCGCGGCATCGCCGAGCAGGCGCGCGACCCGCGCGCCGTCGAGCGTCGCCGACATCACGAGGATGCGCAGGTCCTCGCGCAGACCGGCCTGGGCGTCGAGCGCCAAAGCGAGGCCGAAATCGGCATCGAGCGAGCGCTCGTGAAATTCGTCGAAGAGTACCGCTGCGACACCCTCCAGCGCGGGGTCGTCGAGGATCATCCGGGCGAAAACGCCTTCGGTGACGACCTCGATGCGCGTCTTCGGCCCGATCTTCGAGCCGAGGCGGACACGCAGGCCGACCGTCTCACCAACACGCTCGCAAAGCGTCTGCGCCATCCGGGCGGCGGCGCCGCGGGCGGCGAGCCGGCGCGGCTCCAGCACGATCAGCTTGCCGCCCTTGCTGCCATTTTGGGCCCAGGGCTCGTCCAGCAAGACAAGCGGCACGCGCGTGGTCTTGCCGGCGCCGGGCGGGGCGACGAGCACCGCGTTCGGCCGCGCGCGCAAGGCGGCGGACAGATCGTCGAGGACCGCGTCGATCGGCAGGGCTGTGTCGAAGCTGCGCATGCCGGCATGTGCCCCGGAGGCAAGCGCCTGCGCAAGCGTTTCGGCCGCGTATAGGCGTCTCGCCTCAGGCGGCGCGGCGCAGCCCGACCTCGAAGGGGTGCAGGCTGACCGCGCCGATGCGGGCCGAGACCAGCGTGTTGCGGGGCAGCGCCTGCCAGCACTCACGCGCCGCATCGACCGGCTCGGAGGCGATCACCACCGCATCGCCGCGGTCGCAGAGATAGAGCGTCGGCGGCTTCTCGTCGGAGGACCAGCGGACGGCATGGATGGCCTCGCCATCGGCGAGCGCGGCGGCGCAGCGCAAGGGCTCGCGGATGCCCGCCTCCTGCATCAGGGCGAGCGCATCGCCGAGCGCGCCGGCCAGCGCCTCGCCCGGCGGCGCGCCCTCGCTGATCCGCGCCAGCGCCAGCAGGAACAGCACCTCCGAATCGGTGGTGCCGACGCGCGCGCCATAGAGCGGGTCGGGAATCAGGCTCTCGAGCCGGCGCCGGATCAGGCCGTAGCCGCCGATCTGGCCGTTATGCATGAAGAGATGCCGGCCATGGACGAAGGGGTGGCAATTGGCCCGCGTGCTCGCCGTGCCGGTCGCGGCGCGAACATGCGCGAAGAACAGATGCGAGCGGACGAGGCGGGCGATCGAGAGCAGGTTCTCGTCCGACCAGGCCGGGCGGATCTCGCGGTACTGGCCGGGCTCGGGCCGCTCGCCATACCAACCGACGCCGAAACCATCGCCATTGGTGCCGGTCTTGGCCTCCTCGGCATGCAGCGACTGGTGGATCAGCGAATGGCAGGGCGAGGCGACGAGATCCTCCAGGAACACCGGCGCGCCGGCATAGGCGAGGAAACGGCACATGGGCGGCCCCGAATCAGGCGCGGCAGGACGCCGCAAGGTCAATCTGCGCGACAAGCATGAATGCCGCCATAACGGCTTTTTTGGAGCAGGCGCTACCGGCATGTCCACGACCCGTCCAGCGCGGCGGTGGCGGTTGCGACCCCTTCGGGCATCGTTTAACCAGCAACCGCAGTGGGGCAGGCAGTTCCGCGCCAAGCGGGCGGGGGAGACGATCTTGAAATCGATGCTGACAGCAGCGGGCGCAGCGCTCGCGTTCGGCCTGTTCCCGCAAAGCGCGCTCGCCGCCGGCGACATCGGCGGCGCGACCATGAGCGTCGCCTGGGCCCTGCCCTTCGCCGGCATGCTGCTCTCGATCGCGCTGGGGCCCATTCTGTTCCCGCATTTCTGGGAGCATAACTACGGCAAATTCGCCACCTTCTGGGCGCTCCTGCTGCTGGTGCCGCTGGTGCTGCTGCGCGGCTTCGAGCCGGCGCTGGGTGCGCTGCTGCACACGGCCCTGCTCGAATACACCCCGTTCATCATCCTGCTCTTCGCCCTGTTCACCATCGCCGGCGGCATCCTGGTGATGGGCAATCTGCACGGCACGCCGGCGACCAACACGGCGCTGCTCGCGATCGGCACGGTGATGGCGAGCTTCGTCGGCACGACCGGCGCCTCGATCATCATGATCCGGCCGCTGCTGCGCGCCAACGACAACCGCCGCCACAACGTCCATGTCGTGGTGTTCTTCATCTTCCTGGTCTCGAATATCGGGGGCTCGCTGACCCCGCTCGGCGACCCGCCGCTGTTCCTCGGCTTCCTGCGCGGCGTGAACTTCTTCTGGACGACGACGCATCTTTTGCCGGAGACGAGCTTCGCTGTCGTGATCCTGCTCGCGCTGTTCTACGCGCTCGACAGCTTCCTGTTCCGCAAGGAGGAGGGCCTGCCGGCGCTGAAGGATCCGACGCCGGACCGCGCCATCAAGCTCTATGGCAAGATCAACATCCTGCTGCTTTTCGGCGTCATCCTCGCCATCCTGATGTCGGCGAACTGGAAGCCGGGCGTCGTCTTCACCATCCAGGGCGTCCATCTCGAACTGCAGAACATCGTGCGCGACGCGATCCTGCTCGGCCTTGCTCTGCTTTCGCTGAAGCTGACGCCAAAGCCGGTGCGCGCCGGCAACGAATTCAGCTGGGGCCCGATCCTGGAGGTCGCCAAGCTGTTCGCCGGCATCTTCACCTGCATCATCCCGGTGCTGGCGATGCTGCAGGCCGGCAAGGACGGCGCCTTCTCCTCGCTGGTCGCCATGGTCAGCAATGCCGATGGCAGCGCCAACAACGTCGCCTATTTCTGGCTGACCGGCATCCTCTCCTCCTTCCTCGACAATGCGCCGACCTATCTCGTCTTCTTCGAGCTGGCCGGGGGCGATGCGAAGGCGCTGATGACCACGGGCGCGCTGACGCTGACCGCGATCTCGGCCGGAGCCGTGTTCATGGGCGCCAACACCTATATCGGCAACGCCCCGAACTTCATGGTCTACGCCATCGCCAAGGACCGGAAGGTCGCGATGCCGAGCTTCTTCGGCTACATGGCCTGGTCGGGCGGCATCCTGATCCCGATCTTCCTGCTGCAGACGCTGATCTTCTTCCGCTGAGGCGCGGCCGTCATTCCGGGACATGGCGAAGCCATGGGCCCGGAACCCATATCCGCCAAGGCTGTCGAACGGCCCGAGCCGATCAGCGCCTATCGGGTCGGGCTTTGGCCATGGGTTCCGGCCCGGCCTCCGGCCGCGCCGGAACGAGGTCGTGGTTCCTCCCTGCAGCGACATCGTCTAAACCGTCGCTGACCGATCAGAGAGCCGTTCCATGACCTTGCGCCCAGACACGCTGGCGATGACCGCCGTCCTCGCCATGCTGACCGCGCTGGGCCCGCTCTCGACCGATTTCTACCTGCCTTCGCTGCCGGAGATCGCCCGGGCGCTGGGCACCGACATCGCCGGCGCCCAGGCGACGCTCTCGGCCTTCCTGTTCGGCTTCGCCGCCGGCCAGATCGTCTGGGGCCCGCTCTCCGACCGGCTCGGGCGCCGGCCCGTCCTGCTGATCGGCCTCGGCCTCTTCCTGGTCATGACGCTCGCCTGCGCCTTCGCGCCCTCGATCGAGGCGCTGATCGGCGCGCGCTTCGCCCAGGCGCTCGGCGCCTCCGGGCCGATCGTGCTCGGCCGCGCCATGGTCCGCGATCTCTATGACGGGCCGCGCGCCGGCCGCGAACTCGCCCGCATGGGCATGATCATGGGGCTGGTCCCGGCCGTCGCGCCGGTCGTCGGCGGCCTGCTGCAGAACGCCTTCGGCTGGCGCTCGACCTTCATCGCGACGCTGCTCGTCGGGCTCGCCGTGCTCGCCGTGGTCGCGACGATCATGCCCGAGACGATCCGCCGGCGCTCGCCGGAGAAGCTGTCCCTGCTCGCGATCTTCCGCGGCTTTGGCGTGCTGCTGCAGAACCCGGCCTATCGCGTCTATGTCAGCCTGACCTCGCTCGCCTATGCCGGGCTCTTCTCCTTCATCTCCGGCTCCTCCTTCGTCCTGATCGGGATCTACGGCCTGACCCCGCCGGTCTACGGCCTGTCCTTCGGCTGCGTGGTGCTCGGCTACATTCTCGGGACGATCCTGGCCCAGCGCCTGGTCGGGCCCCGCGGTCTCGACGGGGTGATCGCGCTCGGCGTCGCCTGCCTCGCCGGTGGCGGCATTGCGATGCTGGTCTGCGTCGCCAGCGGCTTCGGCGGGCCGCTCGGCGTCATCCTGCCGATGGCGGTCTATGCCTGCGGCGTCGGCCTGACCATGCCGCAATCGCAGGCGGCGGCGATGATGCCTTTTCCGGACCGGGCCGGAGCCGCCTCCTCCTTCACCGGGCTCTGCCAGATGCTGCTCTCGGGCTGTGTCGGCCTGCTGGTCGGCCACCTCCTCAAGGCGTCGGCCCTGCCGCTGCCGCTGGTGATGTCGGCGATCGGCGTGGCGGCATTGGCGCTGTTCCGCGCCAGCGCGGCGGCCCGCGCCCAGAAGCGCTGAAGGCGCTGCCAGGCCGGGCAAAGCCGCAGCCGCTCAATTACCCATGCGGTCGCGCCATTGCCGCTCGCCGGCCATGCAGCCGACCCTGGGCGGGCGGGACTGCGCCTTCTGGAGCAGAGCCTCGCCAGCGGGGACCTCGGCGATCTCGCGGACCAGCTTGGTCCGGGTCGCGTCGACGAACTGGTGGCGCTCGCGAATCGGGATGACGAAGGCTCCGACGCCGGTGATGACGCAGTCCTCGTAATAGACGTCGAGATTGTCGATGTCGAAATAGCTCGCCGCCTTCAGCATCACCGGCAAGCCGTTGATGCTGATGCCCTTGTCGCGGGCGGCGTCACGGGCCTGGGTCACCGGCCTGCCGTCATTGTTGGCGCCGTCGCCGGAAATGTCGATGACCTTGCGCATGGCGACGACATTGCTCTGCTCGAGCAGGGCCATGCTGAGATCGATCGCGCCCGAGATCGAGGTACGCCGGCCACGCCGTGTCGGCGCCTCGCCCAGTTCCTCGGCGAAGGCGATCGCCGATTGCGGCGATTCGATCACGGTCCAGGGCTTGACGATGTGCTGGAAGTCGCCGCCGGCCCATTCGAAATAGGTCACCGCGATCTTGCCGATCGAGCCCTTGGCGATGGCCTCGTGCAACTGGCGCGAGCGGAAGGCCTCGATATAGCCGTTGCGCTGCAAGGCGAGCTCGTCGAGATCCATCGAATAGGAGACGTCGACGGCCAGGACCAGCGCGACATCGACCTCCTCGGGCGGGGACGCCGCCGGCTGGGCCTCGGGCGCGGTGGCCGGCCAGAACGCCGCGGCCGAGAGACTCAAGAGACCGAACAGCCAGGGCCGCATCGTCACCTCCATCATCTGCCGTCGAAGCGTGACGCCGGAACGCGAAGATGATTCGGGCGAAGGCCGGCTTCAAACGAATGTGAAGGAAGTCTGCTCCGAGTTTCCAGCGCCGCCAAGCATGAAAGCTGGGCAATCAGGGGCGGGTTCCCGCAAATGTGATCCAGCTTCGCGAACCGGCCGGTGCTCCCGATACTGCTCCGGCGCAGATGATCGCCGTCAGGCGGCGCGGCGCTTCTCGACGATCGCGAGTGCCGCGGCGAAGGCTTCGTCGACGCCCAACGCCGAGGTGTCGAGCAGGATCGCGTCCTCGGCCGCCTTCAGCGGCGCATCGCCGCGGCCGCTATCCCTGGCATCGCGCCGGCGGATATCGGCGAGAATGCCCTCGAAGGACGCCGTGTCGCCACGGCCCGCCAGTTCCCTGTGCCGGCGCGCCGCGCGGACCTCCGGCGTCGCCGTGACGAAGAGCTTCGCCGTCGCCTGCGGGCAGATCACCGTGCCGATGTCGCGCCCGTCCAGCACCGCTCCGCCGGGAGCGGCGGCGAAGCGGCGCTGCCGATCGATGAGAGCCCGGCGGACGGCCGGAATCGCGGCGACCACCGACGCGGCCTCGCCGATCTCGCGACCGCGCAGCCGGTCCTCGTCGAAGCCGCTCTCGTCGAAGCCGGCCGCGGTCGCCGCCGCGGCCTGCGGATCGTTCAGGTCCTGCCCGGCATCGAGCATGGCCCGCGCCACCATTCGGTAGAGCAGCCCGGTATCGAGATAAGGCAGGCCGAAATGCGCGGCGAGCCGACGCGCCAGCGTCCCCTTGCCCGAGGCTGCCGGGCCATCGACCGCGATCACCAGAGGCGCGGCGAGACCGGCGGTCACGCTCGTCTGAATGGGCTGTTGCGGCAGGGTCACGGGCGTCTCTGGGTTCTCGGCAGGCCGGCGGCGCGGGGGGGG
The DNA here is from genome assembly GCF_058798075.1 of Allobosea sp. GW823-FHT01F03. NCBI lineage: Bacteria > Pseudomonadati > Pseudomonadota > Alphaproteobacteria > Hyphomicrobiales > Alloboseaceae > Allobosea > Allobosea sp. GW823-FHT01F03. The sequence continues at coordinate 216,942 of NZ_CM179505.1, forward strand.
CCGGCTTCAGCAGCGCCGGCCTTCGCTTTTCATCTCCTGCTCTAGAGCATGGTGCGGGCAAGGGGGAGCCGTTTTTCTTGCCCGAGCCCGCGCGTCGGGGCCGGGTGGTTTTGCGGCATGCGGGCCGCCCGCCGGCACGGGAGAAATCAGTATTTGACAGGCGCGCCCTGCCCGACTAACGGACGCCCCTGCTTTTCAGAACCCTTTCCGCACGTAACTCGAAGGTCCGACGCCGTGGCGAAACCGGAACTTGGCACCAAGCGCGTTTGTCCCGTGACAGGCCGCAAATTCTACGATCTCGACAAGGATCCGATCGTCTCCCCCTATACCGGGCAATCCTATCCGCGTTCGGTGTTCGAACCGCAGGCCAAGGCGGCGGCCGTTGCCGCAGCCAAGCCGAGCGATGACGAGGACGAGACCGAGGCCGGCGACGGCGCGGTCGAGCTCGTCTCGCTCGACGAGGCCGATGCGGAAGCCTCCGAGAAGGAGGCTGTCGTCACCAGCGACGACGATATCGAGATCGAAGACGACGGCAGCAGCGCCGACGATGACGACACCTTCCTGGAAGAGGACGAGGAAGGCGACGACGACGTCTCCGACCTGATCGATGGCGACATCGAGGGTGACGAGGACGCCTGAGGCGCCCTTTTTCCAGGCCCGAATGAAAAAGCGGGACGCGCTTCACATTCGGGCTTGTGTCCAGGCGAAAGCCTGCCTATAGAGCGCTTCGTCGCTGCCGCGACGAGGCGCAGGGCTCCACCGGAGCCGGCGATAAGAGAATTCCAGCCGCTCCCCAAGGTGGCTGCGATAGTGGGGCCATAGCTCAGTTGGGAGAGCGCTTGAATGGCATTCAAGAGGTCGGCGGTTCGATTCCGCCTGGCTCCACCAAATCTCCCAGACATCGGCGACACCCCCCAGACATCGTCTGATTTCGGCGCCTTGACGCGCTGGCGTGCCGGCTTCCCGGTACGGACCGCGCCCCACTGAATGGCGCGCCTCCTCCGCATCCGCAGCCTTCCAGCAGCACTACCGGCGGCGGATTCGCGTTCCGAACGATCGGCGGCCGAATCATCGGCGGATTTGAAATCAACCGGACGCCCGACGCGGCGACGACCATGCCGCGGGCATTCGCAACGCGTCATCGCATGACGTCGCAGCTGGACCGCCGAGCGCCCTACCGGTCGCGGGCCGGCGATCCAGGCCATTGTCTATGCATCGGCTTCGTCCGAAGAGCGGCTTCTGCTTCTCGGCCCGATGTTCTCGGCCTCTCGGGTCAATTCGACTCGGCGCCACGCAGGTTCTGCATGACCAGCCGCGCGACGAGGGCGGACGCTTCGATATGAGGCATGTGCCCGGCGCCGGCGAGCCGGTGGCAAGCGGCATGACCAGGCAGATCGCTCTGATGGCCCTGCGGAACGATGCGGTCGCCTCGGCCCCAGATGACCTTGAGCGGTCCTGTGAAGCGTTCGAGATCGGCGGCGATCCGGATCGCCTGCGTGCCATCCGGAAAGAGCGACTGCGCCAGCTCGGCCTGGGCCGCACCGACGCCAAAACGCTCGCGCTCCCGCAGCACGGCCTGCGCATAGCCGCGCGGCAGCGTTGCGGCATCGCCGACCAGGCGCTCGAGCCAGGGCTGCAGGCTTTCCGGGGTACCGGCCGCGAGGAAGCCGGCGAGAAAGGCCCCGTCGATCTCCGGGCCAAGGCCGGCCGGGGCGATCAGGGTGAGTGAGCGGACCCGCACAGAAAGATTGCCCGACAGGACCGCCGCGACGGCGCCGCCGAGCGAATGGCCGACGAGATCGCATTCGCGCGCGCCGCTCGCTTCGATCTGCGCGAGCACCGCCTCGGCGAGATCGTCCAGCGAGGGCCTCGACAGGGCCGCGGCGCGGCCATGGCCCGGCAGTTCCGGGGTCAGGACCTGGCGCCCGCCATCGAGATGCGGCCGGAGCATGTTCCAGGCCGCCGCATTGGCGCCGAAGCCGTGGATCAGGACGAGCGGGGCGGCGGTCGTCGCCGGTATCGCGGAAACCGGCCGGGCCGGTGCCGCAGTCACGGCGGCCGGTACCGGCCGCCGCTCGCGCAAGGCCCGCTCCACGTCGCGGCTCTTGATCCGCCCACCCGGCCCGCTGCCGGTGAGGCCGGCCGGATCGAGACCGGCCTGGCGCGCCAGGCGGCGTGCCAGCGGCGAGATGCTGATGCGCCGGCCGGCCTCGCCGGCGATGGCCGCAGAGGCCGGGCCGGCCGGTGCGACCGGCATGTCCGGAGCCGGCACCGACGGCTGGGCCGCAGCCTGCGGCACAGGCGCCGGAAGACTGTCGGCGATGCGGCCCAGAACGGCGCCGATGCCGACCTCCGAACCTTCGGGCGTCAGGATTTCGACGAGGATGCCGTCGCGCTCCGCCTCGATCTCCGTCGCGGCCTTGGCGGTCTCGACGACGACGACGACCTCGCCCGCCTTGACGGGATCGCCGACCCCGGCCGACCAGGAGACGACGGTCGCGCTTTCCATATATTCGCCGGCACCCCCGGCGAGCGTGATGTCACCAGACATGTCCACTCCTCAGGCCAGCGCCCGGCGCGCCGCCGCCGCGATCTTGGCGGCATCGGGCAGCACGGTGCTTTCCAGCGGCTCGCTGTAGGGAATCGGGATGTCGTGGGTCGCGACGCGCTCGACCGGCGCATCGAGCTCGTCGAAGCAGCACTCCATGATCGTCGCGCTGAGCTCGGCGGCATAGCCGCAGAAGCGCCAGCCCTCATTGACCACCACCGCATGGTGCGTCCTGGCGATCGAGGCCCGGATCGTCTCGCGATCGAGCGGGCGCAGGGTGCGCAGGTCTACGACCTCAGCCGAGATGCCCTCCTTCGCCAGCTCCTCGGCGGCCTTCAACGCGTCGACCACCATCTTCGAGGAGGCGATGATCGAGACATCCGTGCCGGCGCGGGCAATGCGCGCCTTGCCGATCTCGACGAGATGCTCGCCATCGGGCACCTCGTCGCGGCTGTTGTAGAGCAGCTTGTGCTCGAGGAAGACCACCGGATGGTCGTCGCGGATCGCCGCCTTGAGCAGCCCCTTGGCGTCGGCCGCCGTCGCCGGCGCGACGACCTTGATGCCGGGGATGTGCGCGACGAGCGCGTCGAGACTCTTGGAATGCTGCGCGCCTGCGCCGGCGCCGCCACCGCCTTGCGTGCGCAGCACGAAGGGCATCGTGACCTGCCCGTTCCAGATGTAGTTGTAGATCGAGGCCTGGTTCATCAGCGCGTCGACGCTGAGCGGCAGGAAGTCGGCATACATGATCTCGAGCACCGGCCGGGTGCCGGCCATGGCCGCGGTCACAGCCATCGCGGTCAGCGTCTGCTCGGAGATCGGCGTATCGCGCACGCGCTCCGGCCCGAACTCCTCCAGCAGGTCCCTGGAGACCTTGAAGACGCCGCCATAGACGGCGATGTCCTCGCCCATCAGCCAGACGGATGGATCGCGCTGCATCTCCTCGCGCAGCGCCGCACGCAGCGCCTCGGCATAACGCATCATCGCCATGGTCAGGCTCCCGCGACGGTGTAGGGCGCGCTCGGCGCATGGTCGGTGAAGGTGGGCAGCGGGTCGCTCAGCGCCCGCTCGACCGCGGCATCGACCTCGGCGCGCGCCTCGCTCGCAAGGGCGTCGAGACGCTCGGCCGGGACGCTGTCGGCCAGCATGGCGCGCGCCAGCACGATCGGGTCGCGCTCGCGCCAGATGGCGAGGTCCTCGTCCTTCTGGTAGCCGCCGACATCGCTCGTCGAGAAGCCGACCATGCGATAGGTCTTGGCCTCGACGAGGGACGGCCCCTCGCCGCGCCTTGCCCGCTCGACCGCGGTGCCGACGGCGCGGTGGACGGCGATCACGTCATTGCCGTCGACGATTTCGCTCTGCATGCCGTAGCCCGCCGCACGGACCGAAAGGTCGGGCACGGAGGACTGCGTCGAGTGATGCGCGGTCAGCCCGTACTGATTGTGCTCGAGCACGAAGACGACCGGCAGCTTCCACAGCGCCGCGATATTCATCGATTCGTGGCAGATGCCGGTCTGCGCGGCGCCGTCGCCGAAGATGCACATGGCGACGCGCTGGCCGCCATCGGCCCGGTTCTTCATCTGCAGCGAGACGGCGAAGCCCGTCGCCGCCGGAATGCCGCCGCCGACGATGGCGTTGCCGCCGAGCAGGCCCTTCTGCATGTCGGCGATCAGCATATGCCCGGCGCGGCCGGCGCAGGCGCCGGTGGCGCGGCCGAGGATCTCGGCGACGATCGGATGCATGCCGACGCCCTTGCCGACATAATGCGCGTGGCCGCGATGCGTGCTGGTCAGCAGGTCCTCGTCGTCGAGCATCGCGGTCGCACCGATGCCGACCGCCTCCTGGCCGTCGCAGCGATGGATCGGCCCGCGCGTCTTGCCGGCCTTGTGCAATTCGCCGAGGCGCTCCTCGAGATGGCGAACCGCCACCATACGCCGCAGCATCTCCAGCTGCTCCTCGACCGTCGGTGAGTTCTTCATCGCCACCCTTCTCCCCGCGCCGCGCAGCATCGCCCGCCCTCGAGGGCAAGCGCGGCTCCGGCGCGCCGTGCCTTTTGCCGACGGGGACCCTAGCGCAGTCGGCGGCACAGCGCTATAAGTGTCTACACAAGATAATGCAGTCTTGAAACGCACGGCGGAACCAACCGCAGGGCGGCACGGACGCCCTCCGATCGCGAGCAGCGGGCGGCGGCACCATCGGACAGAACGGGCGGCCTTCCGCCGGAGCATGGAGAAGCACGATGATCTTCGACCACCGCGTCTATACGGCCCGCCCAAACCGCCTGAACGACTTCCTGAAACTCTACGAGGATGTCGGCCTGCCGATGCAGCGCCAGTATCTCGGCGAGCCCTTCGGCTTCTTCCAGACCCATATCGGCGAGCTCAGCCGGGTCGTTCACCTCTGGAAATACGACAGCCTGGCCGATCGCGAGGCGCGCCGCGACGCCATGGAGGCCGATCCCGCCTGGCAGGCCTATCGCCGGCAGGTCGTGGAGGCCGACCCGCTGCTCGACATGCGCAACCAGATCCTCAAGCCGGTCTCGTTCTTCAACCCGAAGGGCTGAGCCCACGCGCCGCGCCGGACGCCATTCATGAAACTCGATTTCCACATCGGCGATACGCGCTGGCGGATCGCCTGTGACGCGGCTCGGGCGCCGCGAACCCTCGCGGCGCTCAGCGCGACGCTGCCGGCGGCGCTGCAGCTGCACACGCCGAAGATCGCCGGCCAGCACATCTACTGGCACGCCCCCTTCGTCGAGGACGCCGAGGGCGGCGTCGACGTGATGGAGGCGCAACCGGGCGCCTTCCTGTACTGGCCCGCCCGGCAATTCCTCGAGCTGATCTTCGCACCGCTCCAGGCCGAGACGGCCGAGGTGACATTGCTCGGCCAGATCGAGGGCGGGCTGCCCGAACTGCAGGCGCTCGGCCTGCGCCTGCGCGAGCAGCACGGGCGCAGGCTGTTCTCCGGCGGCCTGACGCATGCCGAAACCGCCCCGCCGGTGAGCGCCGCTGCCCCGCCGCTGCCGGCAGACCTCGTCGCCATCAGGCAAAGGCTCTGGAGCGCCTCGCCGGCCGATATCGAGACCCTGCTGGCCTCGCGCGCCACCATGCACCCGGCCGGACCGCTCTTCCTCGCCGAGTCCGAGGCCCGCATCCTGCACGAATTGCTCTGGTGGGTGCGCGGTGGCCTTGCGACGGAAGAGGCGCGCGTCTCGCGCCGCATCGCCGCTGTCGCCTGCAACAAGGCCGCAACGAGGCTGCGCGATTTCTGCCATCTCGGCGAGAGCGCGGCGGCGATCTTCGCCCTGGAGGCGGCGTTCGGCCGCGAGGAGATTCCGCTCGCCGAACTGACCGACGAGGCAATCCTCTGCGCCGGCCGGCTGGCGGCCTGGCTCGACCTGCGCATTCCGTGGTCGGCGGTGAACGAGGCCGCGAGATCGGCTCTCGACGAGGCCGGCACCGAGGCGAACGCGCCATGAATACCGGGCTCGCCTCCCTTCCCGATGGCGGGGCCCTCGCCTACACGGTCCGCGGCGAAGGCCCGGCGCTCGTGCTGATCTCGGGCCTCGGTGGGCTGGCCTCGTTCTGGAACGCCTTCGCCGAGATCTGCGCCCCGCATTTCCGGGTCGTCACCTATGACCATCGCGGCGTCGGCGGCTCCTCGGCTCTGGAAGGGCCGACCAGCATCGCCGCGATGCGCGAGGACCTCGTCGGCCTGCTCGACCAGCTCGGCATCGCCTGCGCCGCCATCCTCGGCCATTCCACCGGCGGCGCGATCGCGCAGAGCCTGGCGCTCGCTCATCCCGAACGCGTCTCGCGGCTGGTGCTGTCGGCGACCTTCGCCCGCCCTTGCGCCTATATGCGCCGCCTCTTCGCCGGGCGGATCGAATTGCTCGACCAGCTCGGCATCGACGCCTATCGCCGCCATGCCGCGACGCTGCTCAACGCCCCTTATTGGCTCGATGCGAACGACGCCGTCGTCGAAGCCGAGCTGCGAGCAGCCGCAGCGCGCTCGAAGCCAACAGATGCCGCAGTGGTGCGCGAGCGCATGCTCGCCGTGCTCGGCCACGACGCCCATGACCGGCTGGCGCAGATCGCCGCCCCGGTGCGCGTCGTGGTCGCGGCCGACGACATCGTGACGCCCGCCTATCTGTCGCAGCGCCTCGCGGACGCGATCCCACAGGCGGAGCTGCGGCTGCTGCCGCGCGGCGGCCATTACGCCATGCGGGCGGAGCCCGCGCTCTACCGCGACGCGGTGCTGGATTTTCTGCGCGACGGGCTCCCCGCCGCCGAGACGAGGACATGATCATGGACATCACCCCTGAGCGCGGGCCGATCGGCGTCGTCGGGCTCGGCACGATCGGCCAGCGCTGGGCGGCGACCTTCGCCCATCACGGCTACGAGGTCTCCTGCTACGATCCCGACCCGGCACGCTGGGAGGCGTTCCAGGCGCTGCACCCGGCCCTGATCGACGATCTCGAGCGCCTGGCGCCGGCGCGGGCCGCGCGCGGCCCTATCCGCTTCTCGACCGATCTCGGCAAGGCGCTGGCCGGAACCGCCTTCGTTCAGGAATCCGGCCCCGAACGCCTCGACCTCAAGCAGGATCTGCTGGCAGGGATCGAGCGGCATGTCGGCGAGAACGTGGTGATCGCCTCCTCCTCCTCGGCGCTGCTGGTCTCGGAGATGCAGGCGAAATGCACGCGGCCGCAGCGCGTCGTCCTCGCCCACCCGTTCAACCCGGTCCATCTGATGCCGCTGGTGGAGATCGTCGGCGGGCGCGAGACCTCTCCTGAGGTCGTCGAGCAGACGCGCGCCTTCTACGAGGCGCTCGGCAAGAAGCCGGCCGTGCTGCGCAAGGAGGTCACCGGGCATCTGGCGCTGCGCCTGATGGGCGCGATGTGGCGCGAGGCGATCGCGCTGGTCGAGAGCGGCGTCGCCAGCGCCGAGGATGTCGACCGCGCCTTCTGCTACGGGCCGGGCCCGAAATGGACGCTACAGGGCTCGTTCATCTCGAACCACCTCAACGCCGACGGCATCGAGTCCTTCCTGACCAAATACGGCAAGACCTATCAGGACATCTGGGACGATCTCGGTGATGCGAAGCTGCAGCCGGAGACGATCACGCGCGTCTCGCGCGAGGTCCGCGAGGCGATCGGCGAACGCAGCGATGCCGAACTGCGCGACCAGCGCGATGCCGGGCTCGTCGACCTGCTGCGCGTGATGACGCAGCGCGCCGCCCTCTGAGGACAGCAACGGGAGCCCCCGCATGGCCACGGACTTTCCCTACCGTACAGCCCTCGTCACCGGCGCCTCGCGCGGCATCGGAGCCGCGATCTGCCGCCGCCTGACCGGGCTCGGCATGAGCGTCTACGGCGTCGCCCGCAGCCGCGAGGCGCTCGACGGCGTCGTCGACGAGCTCGGCGTCCTGCCCGTCATCGCCGATGTGCGCGACCCCGACGCGATCGTCGCCAGCCTCGCCGGCGCCGAGATCGACGTCCTCGTCAACAATGCCGGCATGGTCGCGACGGTGAAGCCGCTCTACGAGCAGAGCGCCGAGGAGATCGCCGAGACGATCGCGGTCAACCTGACCGCGCCGATGCTGCTGATGCGCGCCCTGCTCGGCGGCATGGTCGCGCGCCGGCGCGGCCATGTGGTCAACATCACCACCACGGCGGCGCGCGGCGTGCTGGCGGGGACCTCGGCCTATGGCGGCGCCAAGGCCGGCCTGTCCCATGCCTGCCGCTCGCTGCGCTACGATCTGGCCGGCAGCAATGTCCGGATCACCGATCTCGCACCGGGACGCGTCGAGACCGAGATCTATCTGCGCGCCTTCGGCGGCGACCGCAGCAAGCTGCACGACACGATGTACGGCAATGTCCGGGCCCTGCAGCCGCAGGACATCGCCGAGACCATCGCCGCCGTGCTCAGCCTGCCGCAGCATGTCGACGTCACCGAGATCGAGATCTCGCCGACCGACCAGGCCGTGGGCGGCCATGTCTTCAAGTCCGTGCAGGGCTGAGCCGCAGAAGCGTTCAGGCGCCCCGGTCGACCGGGGCGCCATCGGTCAGCTTCGCCAGCACGGCGTCGCAGGCCAGTTGCCAGCTCGCCTCGACGCCTTCGGCCGTGAGGACCTGCAATCCGCATTCGGTGATGCCGCCCGGCGTCACCAGGCTCTGCAGCAGAGCCTCGCCGGTTTCGGGCCGTTCGGCGATCATCCGCCCCGCGGCGACGAAGGTCTCGGCCGCCAGGCGCCGTGCGGCATCCGGCGCCATGCCATGGGCCACCGACCAGTCGCGGCCGAGGCCGATCAGCATCTGCGCCCAGCCATAGATCGCGGCGCTGACGGTCGCGGTCTCGAACTCGGCCTCGTGCGAGAGCGGAATCACCGAGCCGAGCCGCTCCAGCAACGGCCGGAGCGCCGGCAGATCGGGATAGACGGTCGTCGGGCTCGCCCCGAGCGAGGAGGCGGTCAGCGGCATGATCCGCGCGACCTGCGCCGGCGCCGCGGCCGCCCGAAGCGCGTTCAACTGCACGCCGGCACAGGCCGAGACCAGAATCTGGCCGGAACGCCAGCCGAGGCCGGAGACCGCTGCAACCGCGTCGCAGGGGCGCGTCGCCAGCAGGACGATATCGGCCACCGCCACGAGCTCCAGATTATCCGTTGCGAGATCGATCCCGTGCCGCGCCGCCAGTTCCGGGCCATAGCCGCGCGACGACAGGACGAGTTCCGACGCCGGCAACCCGCTGCGCAGGAGACCGGCGATGATCTCCTGTGCGAGATGGCCGACGCCGAGAAAGCCTATTCTGGTCATAATGCATCCATGAGTGCACACACCACCGGGCGGGTTTGCGATCGGTGGTTGATTTTTGGCCGCGACACCATTTGAAACGTCGAGCGTCGTGAGGCCGCGAACGTCGCGGCAGCAGATCGGCCGTAAAGAGAGGCGGAATGCCGGACACCGCAAAGGCTCCCAGCGTCGACCCCGACAAGACGGGCGTGAAATCCATCGCGCCGCGCCGCGCGGCCGACAGCGCTGAACGCGCCTACAAGGCGATCCGGCAGCAGCTGGTCGAATTCAAGATGCGACCCGCGGAGCGAATCAACGAGGTCCATCTCGCGCAGATGCTCGATCTGTCGCGCACGCCGGTCCGTGAGGCGCTCAACCGGCTCGCCTCCGAAGGCTTCGTGGTGTTCACGCCCAATCGCGGCTTCTGCTTCCGCGGCGTCGACATCGACGACCTGCTCGACCTGTTCGAGATGCGCTCGATCATCGAGACCGGGGCCTTCGCCCTCGCCTGCGAGCGCGCCGACGAGGCCGGGATCGCCCGGCTCCAGGCCTTCTGGGCCGATGCCCGCGTCCGCTACGAGAACAAGGATCCCGACGAGATTCTCGAACTCGACGAAGGCTTTCACGTCCATCTCGCCGAGCTCGCCAACAATCCCGAGATCGTCCGCCAGCTGATCGGCGTCAATGCGCGCATCCGCTTCGTCCGCCGCGTCCAGATCGAGAACGGGCCGCAGCACTGGAGCCTGGTCGAGGATCACAGCCGCATCGTCCAGGCGATCGTCGACCGCGACCGCGACCGCGGCATCGAGATCCTGCGCAGCCACATCTCGCTGACCTTCGCCGAAGCCCGCGCCGTGCTCAAGGAAGCCCTGCTCAAGATCTTCCTGCCCGAGCAGTCCACACCGCGCCGCGGACGTTCCCGCGCCCGGAAATAGTCCGACGCCCTCGGCCTCGCCATATTCCGGACGGTGACGGCAGGCCCCGGCCAAGGCTGGCGCCCGCCACGTCCCTTTCGTTGCCGCACTCTGTCCAGGCATTGAATTCAAAGCGCTTTTCTTCATTCCATCATGGCTGGCCGAGACAGGGCTGACATGGCTTTGCTCCGCATTTCACCAACCGGGACCAAGCCTTGCGCAGAAGCTGAGCAAGAGATCGCCAAAAGTGCCTGTACAACTGCATGCACTTATGACACGGTCTAGCCATCGGGGAAATCCCGCCTCGCATGGAACCTTTGCCGGATGCGCGACCACGTCCTTGGGCTCGACCACATCGTCATCGCCGTGAGCAATCTCACGGTGTCGGCCGAGCGCTGGCAGGCCCTCGGCTTCACGGTCTCGCCACGCGGCCTGCACAGCGACTATCTCGGCACCGCCAACCACACGATCATGTTCGAGGACGACTATGTCGAACTCCTCGGCGTGCTCGCCGCGACCGAATTCAACGCACCGACGCGCGCCTTCCTGGCCGACGGCGCGGGGCTGGAACGCCTCGCCATGCGGACCGACGACGCCGAGGCCGGGCTGGCCGCGCTGAAGCGCGACGGCTTCGAGGGCAGCACCGGGCCCTTCGAGTTCCGCCGCCCCGTCGATCTCGAGGGCGGCCGCACCGGCGAGGCCGGCTTCCGCATCTTCCAATGGCCGCTTGAACCGGCGCCGGGTGGGGCACGCCTGTTCGCCTGCCAGCATCTCACCCGCGAGACGGTCTGGCTGCCGAGCCTGGTCGAACATCGCAACGGCGCCCGCGCCCTGAAGCGCATCGAGATCGTCGCCGCCGATCCGCGTACCGAGGCCGAGCTCTGCGCCCGGCTGCTGTCGCTTTCGGTCGGAGAGCGCGACGGCGCCTGCACGGTCGCGATGCGGCCACGCGGAGCGGATTTCGTCTTCGTCGATGCCACGCGGTTCGCGCAGCGCTGGGGCCGCAATCCCGGCGACGCGCTGCCACCCTGCGGCGTCGTGCTCGCCTGCGACGACTTCGCCCGCGCGCAGCCCTTCGCGGAATGGACCGGACCGGGGGGCCTGCCCTGCGCCGCCGTCGACGGGGCTCTGATCGGCTGGGAAACGGCACCACGCCGGCCCGACTGACCGGCGGCCAGACAGAATTTCACAAGCAACCGCAATAATGGAGGGGACTATGACTGCAGGACATCCGACCCGGCGCCATCTGCTCGCCAGCGCCGGCGCCCTTGCGCTGGCGGCCGCCTTGCCCGCCGGCGCCTTCGCCCAGGAGCCGAAGCGCGGCGGCACGATCACGGTGCACATGCCGCAGGAGCAGCGCATCCTGAACCCGGCCCTGCGCGCCTCGACGGGCGTCTATGTCATCGCCTCCAAGATCATGGAGCCGCTGGTCGACCTCAACGAGAAGGGCGAGCTCGAGCCGATGCTGGCGACGAGCTGGGAAGGCTCGCCGGACGGCAAGACCATCACCATCAAGCTGCGCGAAGGCGTGAAGTGGCATGACGGCAAGCCCTTCACCTCGGCCGACGTCCAGTACACGGCGATGGAGCTGTGGAAGAAGCACCTGAACTACGGCACGGCGCTGCATTCGGCCCTCGAGGCGGTCGACACGCCGGACGCGCATACCGCGATCTTCCGCTACAGCCGCCCGATGCCGATGGACCTGTTCATGGGCGCGGCGCCGGACCTCGGCTACATCGCGCCCAAGCACATCTACGAGGGCACCAACATCCTCGACAACCCGGCAAACGTCGCGCCGATCGGGACCGGGCCGTTCAAGTTCGCGCAGTATGAGCGCGGCCAATACGTCATCGCCGAGCGCAACCCGGACTACTGGCGCAAGGGCTATCCCTATCTCGACAAGATCGTCTGGCGCTTCATCACCGACAAGGCCGCCGCGACCGCCGCGATCGAGGCCGGCCAGGTCCATATGAGCAACTACTCCTCGCTGCCGCTGGCCGATATCGACCGGCTCGGCAAGGATCCGCGCTTCGAGGTCTCCTCGCGCGGCAATGAGCGCCAGCCCTTCCAGAACACGATCGAGTTCAACCTGCGCCGCAAGGAGCTCGCGGATGTGCGCGTGCGCCGCGCCATCATCCACGCGGTCGACACCGACTTCTTCATCGAGAACTTCCTGTACGGCAACGGCAAGCGCGCCCATGGGCCGATCCCGTCCGTCTCGACCAATTTCTACAAGCCGGGCGCGCCGGACTATGCCTTCGACGTCAAGAAGGCGAACGCGCTGCTCGACGAGGCCGGCTTCAAGCGCGGCGCCGGCGGGGTGCGCTTCTCGCTGAAGATGCTGAGCCCGCCCTTCGGCGAAGACATCCCGCTCTGGTCGACCTTCATCCAGCAGTCGCTGCAGCAGGTCGGGATCAAGGTCGAGCTCCAGCGTCCGGACGCCGCGACCTATCTCACCGCCGTCTATCGCGACTGGGATTACGACCTCTCGACCGGCTGGCACATCTATCGCGCCGACCCGGCGATCAGCACCATGGTCTGGTACCGCTCGGGCAGCCCGAAGGGCACCGCCTTCACCAACCAGTGGGGCTGGGTCGACCCCAAGGCCGACAAGATGATGGACGATGCGGCCTTCGAGATCGATCCCGCCAAGCGCAAGGCGGCGTATCCGGAGATCGTCAAGCTGCTCAACACCGAAGTGCCGCTGTGGATGGCGACGGAACGCCAGTTCATCTCGGTCACCAGCAAGAAGCTGAAGAACCACCACAACAATCCGCGCTGGCCGTCGAGCCACTGGGCGGATCTGTGGATCGAGTCCTGAGCGGACGCACCGGAGCGGCCTGTCCCTGGCGACCGGCCGCTCCGGGCCTGACGAACGCCTTTTGACAAGCACCGCTTGGCGATCTCGGATGGCCCGCCTTGTGCGGCCATCCCGGCTTGCTCGGCGCTGGAAGAGCACGCCATGCAAATTCTGAAGCTGGCCGGACGACGGCTGATGAGCAGCGTGCCGACGCTGCTCATCCTGCTCGCCGGTTTGTTCATCCTCCTGCAGTTCGCGCCCGGCGACACGGTCGATGCGCTGATGGCGCAGATGGGCGGCGGCGACCCGGCGCAGGCGGCGGAACTGCGGCGCTTCTACGGGCTGGAAGGCAGCGCCGCGGTGCGCCTGCTCGACTATCTCTGGCGGCTGGTCCGGCTCGATCTCGGCTTTTCCGCCATCTACAACAAGCCCGTCGCCACCGTGATCCTGGAGCGGCTGCCGGCGACGCTGATGCTGATGTTCTCGGCGCTGAGCTTCGCCTTCTTCGCCGGCATGGTGCTCGGCATCGTCTCAGCGCAGCGCGTCAATGGCTGGGCCGATACGGTGATCTCGCTGCTCGGCCTGCTGTTTTACGCGACGCCCTCCTTCTGGCTCGGCCTGATGAGCATCGTCGTGTTCTCGATCTGGCTGGCCTGGCTGCCGCCGGGCGGGTTCTACGAGATCGGTTCGGGCGCGACCGGCATCTGGCTGGTGCTCGACATCGCCCGCCATCTCGTCCAGCCGACGATCACGCTGGCGCTGATCTTCCTCGCCATCTATCTGCGCATCATGCGCGCCTCGATGCTCGAGGTCTCGACCCTCGACTTCGTGCGCACGGCGCGGGCCAAGGGCCTGACCCGCGGCGAGATTGTCCGCAAGCATGTGCTGCGCAACGCGCTCCTGCCGATGGTGACGCTGATCGGCCTGCAGGCCGGCACCATGCTCGGCGGCTCGGTGGTGATCGAAAGCGTGTTCTCGCTGCCCGGCATCGGCCGCCTCGCCTATGAATCCGTGGTGCAGCGCGATCTCAACACGCTGCTCGGCATCGTCTTCGTCTCCGCCATCATGGTCATCCTCGTGAACTTCATCGTCGACCTGATCTATGCGCGGCTCGACCCACGCATCGCGGCGGGAGCCTGAGCCATGAAGGCCCTCAAGCATTTCCTGATGAGCCCGGCCGCGATGTTCGGCCTCCTGCTCCTCGTCGGCATCGTCGGCCTCGCCCTCTTCGCCGACCTGCTCTATCCGCGTGATCCGCTCGGCCTCGCCGGCCGGCCGCTGCAATGGCCAAATCCCGCCGGCCGCTTCCTGCTCGGCACCGACGCCTCGGGCCGCGACATCGCCGCCCAGATCGCCCATGGCGCCCGCACCACCCTGCTGATGGGCGTCGTCTCGACCCTGATCGCGATCGCGATCGGCATCGTGGTCGGCGCCGTCGCCGGCTTCTATGGCGGGCTGACGGACGATGTGCTGATGCGCCTGACCGAGGCCTTCCAGACGCTGCCGAACTTCATCCTGCTGCTCGTCCTCGTCGTCGTGGTCGGCTCCAACATCACGGCGGTGACGATTGCGATCGGCGTCGTCTCCTGGCCGGCGGTGGCGCGGCTGACCCGCGCCGAGTTCCTGACGCTGCGCAACCGCGAATTCGTCCAGGCCTGCCGCACGCTCGGCCTGACCAATCGCTGGATCATCTTCCGCGAGGTGCTGCCGAACGCGCTCGCCCCGATCATCGTCTATGGCAGCGTCGTGATGGCGACCGCGATCCTGCTGGAAAGCGCCCTCGCCTTTCTCGATCTCTCCGATCCGAACATCGCCTCCTGGGGCAATCTGATCGGCCAGGGCCGCAAGGTGCTGCGCAGCGAATGGTATGTCTCGGCGATCCCCGGCGTCGCCATCCTCCTGACCATCCTCTCGGTCTCGCTGGTCGGCCAGGGGCTGAACGACGCGCTCAATCCGAGGCTTCGCAACCGATGAGCGCCGCTGAGATGAACGCCTCCGCCCCGGCTCCGCTCGTCCGGATCGAGGACCTCACCATCGCCCTGCCCAAGGGCGCCGACCGCCCCCATGCGGTCGAGAACCTGGCGCTGACCCTGAACGCCGGCGAGATCGTCTGCGTGGTCGGCGAAAGCGGCTCGGGCAAGTCGATGACCGCCTCGGCCCTGATGGGGCTGCTGCCGCCGATGCTGCCGATCCGCGGCGGCAGGATCATGCTCGGCCAGCGCGACATCGTCCGCCTGTCCGAGGACGAGATGCGGGCGATCCGCGGCCCCGAGATCGGCATGATCTTCCAGGAGCCGATGACGGCTCTGAACCCGCTGCGGACCGCCGGCGACCAGATCGCCGAGATGTTCCGCGCCCATACCGATCTGCCGAAGGCCGAGATCGAGGCGCGCGCCCTCAAGCTGCTCGACGAGGTCGGCATTCCCGAACCGGCCTCCGCCTATCGCGCCTATCCGCACGAGCTCTCCGGTGGCCAGCGCCAGCGCGTGATGATCGCGATGGCGCTGGCGCTCGAGCCGAAGATCCTGATCGCCGACGAGCCGACGACGGCGCTCGACGTCACCATCCAGGCGCAGATCCTCAAGCTGATCCGCGACATCCAGCGGCGCACCGGCATGTCGGTGCTGTTCATCACCCATGATTTCGGCGTGGTCGCCGAGATCGCCGATCGGGTGATGGTGATGCAGCACGGCAAGGTGGTCGAAAGCGGCAGCGCCGCGGCCGTTCTGGAGAACCCGCAGCACCCCTATACCAAGGCGCTGATCGCGGCCGTGCCGAGCCTGACGCCGCCGCCGCCGCGCACGCTGCCCGACCGCAGCATCGCGACGGTGAGCGACCTCTCCAAGACCTATCGCAGCGGCGGAGGCTGGTTCGGCCGCAAGCAGCGCGTGACCTATGCGGTCAAGTCGGCGAGCATCGCATTGCCGAGCCAGGCGACCCTCGGCATCGTCGGCGAGTCCGGCTCGGGCAAGTCGACGCTGGCCCGCTGCATCGTGCGCCTGCTCGACCCGGACCAGGGCGCGATCGAACTCGACGGCGTCGATTTCGGCAAGCTCCAAGGCGAGAGCCTGCGGCGCCACCGCCATCTCGTCCAGATGGTCTTCCAGGACCCCTACGCCTCGCTCAATCCGCGCCGCACGGTCGGCGACCTCGTCACCCAGGGCCTGATCGCGCGCGGCACGAAGCATGGCGTGGCAATGGCGCGGGCCAAGGAGCTCTTCGCGCTCGTCGGCCTCGACCCCAGCGCCACCGACCGGCTGCCGCACGAATTCTCCGGCGGGCAGCGCCAGCGCATCGGCCTCGCCCGGGCCCTGGCCCTCGAACCCAAGGTGCTGGTCGCGGACGAAGCCGTGTCGGCGCTCGACGTCTCCGTGCAGGCGCAGGTGCTCAAGCTGCTGGTCGAACTGCGCGACAAGCTCTCGCTCTCGATGATCTTCATCACTCATGACCTGCGCGTCGCGGCGCAGATCTGCGACCGGATCGCGATTATGCAGCGCGGCGAGGTCGTCGAGCACGGCGTGACGGCCGAGATCTTCGCCGCGCCCCAGCACCCCTACACCCAAAGGCTGCTCTCGGCCGTGCCGGGACGAGCCAACTGACGGAGCCTTGCGCCATGAGCGAAGTCCACGAACCCGGCGAGACCTTCGTCGTCCAGCCCGGCACCGCCACCAGCTTCTGGCAGCCCGTGCCGGCCAACGGCCATATCGAGGTCGCGCTCGACCCGTCCAAGGTCAAGATGGACAACCCGCTGGCCTTCGGCACCCAGACCGTGCCGCCCGGCGGCTATGTGCGCGAGCACAGCCATGACCGCCATGAGGAGGTCATCTACTTCATCAAGGGCAAGGGCCGCGCCGTGCTCGACGGCAAGGACGTCCCGGCCGTGCCCGGCACGGCGATCTTCGTCGGCAAGAGCCGCCGCCACATGTTCATCAACGACGGCACCGAGGATTTGCACTGGGTCTGGCTGATCGTGCCGAACGGTCTCGAGGACTTCTTCCGCCTGATCGGCCGTCCGCGCTCGGCCGGTGAGCCCGCGCCGGAGAATTTCCCGCGGCCCGAAAACGTGCTCGAGATCGAGCGCCAGACGGTCTTCGCGGCCCAGCCCGCCGACCAGCGCAAGCCCTGACGGAGGCTGGAATGGCGAGCGAGCGGCGCCTGGCGCTGATCGGCTTCGGCACGATCGCGCGCGACATTCACGCCCGCCTTGGCGGCGAGGGCTTCGCCTTCGCCTGCCTGCTGCGACCGGGCTCGCCGAGCCGGGCGAGCCTGCCCGCCAGCATCGCTGCCCAGGACAGCCTTGGCGAGCTGCTGGCCTGGCGCCCCGACCTCGTGGTCGAGGCCGCGGGCCATGCCGCCGTCGCCGAGACCCTGCCGCAGGTGCTCGCCGCCGGCATCCCGGCGCTGCCGGCCTCGACCGGTGCGCTCGCCGACGATGCCCTGCTCTTGCGCCTCGGCGAAGCCGCGCAGAAGGGTGACGCCCGGCTGATCGTTCCCTCCGGCGCGGTCGGCGGCCTCGACTATCTCGCGGCGCTGCGCGAGACGCAGGACGCTGAAGTCCGCTACACCTCGCGCAAGCCGCCGGCTGCCTGGAGGCCGGAGCTCGCAGCGGCCGGCCTCGCCGAGAAGGCCGCGCAGGCCGAGATTGTGCTCTACGAAGGCACGGCGCGCGAAGCCGCCAAGCTCTATCCGAAGAACCTCAATGTCGGGCTGACGATCGCGCTCGCCGTCGGCCATGACCGGCTCTCGGTCAGGATCGTCTCCGACCCGGCCGCGGCCGGCAACACGCATGAGATCGAGGCGACGAGCGCGCTCGGCACCGCGCGGATGAGCTTCGTCAACCTGCCCTCACCCGCCAACCCGAAGACCTCGGCCCTGACGGCGGCGAGCCTGACCGCCGCGATCCGCCGCCAGTTCGATCGCATCGCGATCTAGCCGGCAGGCAGGTGGAGAACGCCAGATGACCGCCCCTGTCTTGCCACCGCTCGCCGACCTCGTCCCGCCGCGGCTGCGACCGGGCCATGAGCTGCTCACCGAAGGCGCCGTGATGGCGCGCGACTGGCAGGTCGGCCGCAATCTCTTCCTCGATACGGCGCGGGTCGCCTGCGAGGCCGACTACAAGCGCCGCACGGCCGCCGAAGGCCGGATCATGCAGCACGCCCATATCGGCTTTCGCAGCGTCGAACGCACGCTGGAGGCGATCCGCAGCGTGCATGAGAGCTGTGCCGGGCGCGGCGTCACCGTCGACCGCTTCGGCATCACCCTCGACTGGTCGATGGGCTATCCTATCGCCGAGCGCGACAAGCGCCCGCGCGGCACCGGCATCGTGCTGACCGGGCCGGAGGATTTCGCCCGCATCACCGGCGTCGTCCCGGCCGCGGCGCATTTCGGCGATTTCATGCTCGGGCTTCCCGGGGCCGTCGAGAATACCCGCGCGGCCCTGGCGGCGGGCGTCACCACGGTCGGCAATCTCGGCCAGTACTTCACCTTCCGCCTGCCCGACTGGGACGACGACGTCGCGACGACCGAGGCCACCGTGACCGCGCTCGGCCTGATCGCGGCCCAGCCGGTCGAGGTTCTCGTCCATTCCAATCTCGACGACGGCTTCGCCGGCCTGTTCTCCGACATGAGCTCGGCGCTCGGCATGGTTCTGGTCGAGAAATATATCGTCGAGGAGCTTATCGGCGCCCGCGCCTCGCATTGCTACGGCCACCACTTCACCGCGCCGCTGGTGCGGCTCGCCTTCCATCACGCACTGATGCAGGTGACCGACACGCCCGGCAGCATGATCTTCGGCAACACGGTCAGCTACAAATCGACCCCGGCCGGCAATTTCGCCAGCCTCGCCAGCTATCTCCAGGCCGATATCTGGTCGCTGCGCCGGCAGCACAGCGGCCATGCCATCAACCCGGTGCCGGTCACCGAGAACGAGCGCATTCCCGACACCGACGAGATCATCGACGCCCAGACCTTCGCTGGAAAGCTGGTCGAGCATGCCTCCGCCAGCCTCGGCCTGATCGATCTCGCGCCGGTCGATGCGATGGCGGGAAAGCTCGTCACCGGCGCGCACCAGTTCCGCGACCGGGTCCTTGCCGGACTTGCGCAGATCGGCGTCGACATCCGCGATCCCGCCGCCACCATGCTGGCTCTGCGCCGTATCGGCCCACGACGGCTGGAAGCGCTCTACGGCGTCGGGACGCAGGACCGCGCCGCCTGGGGCGGACGCCGCGCGCTCGTCGAGGCCGAATGGGTCGAGGAGCTCCGCCATGAGACCGAAGCCTGGCTCGACAAGGTCGCGGCGCCGGTTCGCAGCGGCATCGGCCAGGCGGGGCTCAAGGTCTGCGTCGCCAGCAGCGACGTGCATGAGCACGGCAAGAGCCTGATCGAGCATCTCCTGACCCAGCTCAAGGCCGAGCCGGTCGATGGTGGCACCTCGGCCGACCCCGACGATCTCGTCGCCATCGCCCTGGCGAATGGCTGCGACGTGATCGCGATCAGCACCTATAATGGCATCGCCCTGCGCTTCGCGACCGAGGTGCTGGCGGCGCTCGAACGCGCCGGGGCCAGCCTGCCGGTCTGCATCGGCGGGCGCCTCAACCAGATTCCCGAGGATTCGAACTCCGGCCTGCCGGTCGACGTCACCGATGATCTCGCCAGGATCGGGGCCATTCCCTGCATCTCGCCAGAGCGCCTGGTCGCGGAGCTGAGCGCCTTGGCCGACCTCAACCGGGCTCGACCTGACCGGCGGACGATGTGACACGCGGGATCCGGGCCCGCATTGATGCGGGCCGGAGCAGACCGCCTATGCGCCGGCGCGCCTCAGCCTGACATCGGATCGAGGAAGAAGCGGTCGCTGCCCGCCTGCCCCCCCTTGAGGACGACCTCGACGCCATTGAGTTCGTCATCGGCCAGCAGGGCGCAGACATGGCTGGCCTGCTGGCCGCTGGAGACCGCGATCTCGAGCGCATAGGCCCCGCAACTGCGCATCGCAAAGCTTGAACTGTCACCGCCGGCAAAGATGACGCGCCGCAGCCCCGCTTCGCGCACGGCCTGCCGGAACAGCTCGGCGAGCGCGAGGCCAACGCTGGGCGCGCGGGCGAGGTCGAAAGCCTGCGTGACCTCGCCGCGCGCGGTAAAGACCGCGGTCGAGCGGCCGGCGCGCAGGGCCGCGACCATCGCAGGAGCCACGGCCGCGACGGCGCGCTGCGCGTCGTCGCTGGAAGCCAGCCGCTCGATCGGCAGATGCAGCAGGGTCCAGCCCGCCGCTTCCGCCACCGCGAGCTGGACGGCGGTCTGGGCGGAGCAACTACCCGAGAGCACGAGCCCCGGGCCGCCCTGCACCCGGCCGGGCGACAGTTCCGCGCTGCGGCCAAGCTGGGCTGCGACCGCGCCGCCGAGGCCTTGCGGGAGCCCCTGCGCCGCCAGACAGAATACATCGCGCCTTGCCGCGAGCTGCCAGATCGCGCGGCTGACATGGCCGAGCTGGGCATTGTCGACGGTGTCGAGCACGACCGGGACGGCGCCGGCCCCGCGCGCCTCGATCAGCCGGGCGAGCGCCTCGCGATCCTGGCCGAGCTCCGGCAGCATGATCGCGGCCGTCGCCTCGACGCCGAGATTGGCGAGATGGCGGCGCAGATCAGCCTCGTTCATCGGTGTCGAGGGATGCTCGACCAGCGCCGGATTGCGATCGAGCCGCAGAATCTCGCCGCGATGTCGCGAAAAATGATTGGCGAAGGCGGTGTAGCGGCCGAAATCCGGCGTGGCGGGCAGCACCGGCAGCAAAGCCCCTGGCCAGACCTTGAGCGCTTCGGCGATCGCGACGGAAAAATTGCCGGTTTGCGGTGCGGAATCGAAGGTCGAGCAGATCTTGTACTGGTTGAGCCGGGTGTCGAGCGACCCGAACAGCCGGAACGCATCGCCGAGCAACACGCGCATCTGGTCGGGTGCGCGCGAACGGGCGACGCCGGCGATGCCGATGACATCGAGTTCCGCCGCCTCGGCGCGGACACGCTGCGGATCGGCAGGCTCGAAGTAGAGCCGGCAGCGCAGGCCGTGCTTGTGGAACTGCGCGAGGTTCTCGGAGGCGCCGGTGAAATCGTCGCCGTAGAAGCAGATGGCCGGCCCGCTCATCCGCGATCAGCCTCGTCCTCTCGGGCTCCCATCTGCTCGAGAATCCTGCGGAAATGCTCCATATTGACCTCGGCGCCATAGGCCTCGCGCGCGCCGCCGGAATTGCGCGTCTCGATCATCGTGTACATGATCTCGTGCAGCCGCACCGTGTCGGCGAGCCCGCCATGGGCGTGCGAGCGGCGCAGCCAGCCCGAGACCATGGTCAGCACGAAGTTCGCCAGCGTCTCAACCAGCTCGTTCTTGGCGGCGCGGTAGATCGCGCGGTGGAAGGCGAGATCGGCCTCGACCGTCGCGTCGAAATCGATCGGATCGGCGCCGGCGAGCGGGCGCAGCCGCTCGATGCAGGCGCGCATCTCCGCGAGATCCGCCTCGGTCCGTCGCTGAGCGGCGAGTTCGGCGCAGGCGCGCTCGAAGAGCAGCCGCACCTCCATCAGCTTCTGCGGCGTCGTATCCTTCATGTAGATCTCGAACAGCAGAAGCTGGCCGAGGGAAGCCTGGGCGCCGGCGCTGACGAAGGTGCCATGGCCGTGCTTCACGATCAGGACGCCGGCCGCCGCGAGCACCTTGACCGCCTCACGCACCGGCGTGCGGCTCAAGCCCAGCTCCCGCGCCAGTTCCAGCTCCGGCGGCAGCTGGTCGCCCGGCCTGAGCGAGCCGTCGGCGATGCGCTGCTTGATGTGTTCGAGGACGAGTTCGAGGCGGCTGAGCTGCTTCTTGCCCCTGCCGTTCATCATGTCCTGGCGGCCTGTTCCGGCGTCCATGGTCTCACCTGCCTGCGGGCTGACCGGCCCGCTCTTTCGCCAAGACTTAGCTTGACAGCCTTTCAAAAGGCAAGACATCATACCTTTAACGAAAAGACGAGCCGTCAATGAGCGGCAAGCAGACAGGGTTGGAGACGCAATGACGGAGATCGCGCCGGAATTTGCCGGCCGGCTTGCCTTGGTCACCGGTGGAGCGCGAGGCATCGGCCGTGCCTGCTGCCTGCGGCTTGCAGCGGGTGGCGCGAAGATCGCGCTCAACTACGCCGCCAATCATGCGGCCGCGGCCGAGACCAAAGCGATGGTGGAGGCAGCCGGCGGCACCTGCGAGCTGTTCCAGGCCGATGTCGGCGACGAGGCCGCCTTTGCCGCAGCCGTGAACGCCGCAAATGAACGGCTGGGGCCGATCTCCTATCTCGTCGCCAATGCCGGCACCACCGGCCCGCGCCACCACTCCGAACTGACGCTCGACCAGTTCCGCGAAACGGTTCGCGTCAATCTCGACGGGGTCTTCATCGCCATCCAGCAGGTCAAGGACCAGATGCTGGCGCAGGGCTTCGGCAGCGTTGTCTGCCTGAGCTCGATCGCGGCACTGCGACCGCGCTCGCGCCAGATCGACTATTCCGCCGCCAAGGCCGGTGTCGTCGCGATGATGCGCTGCTTCGCCGAGGCGCTGGCGCCGCATGTGCGGGTGAACGCCGTCGCGCCAGGGCTCACCGACACCGACATGCTCGGTCGCCTCGACCAGACCCTGCTGCCGACGCGGCTCGCGGCGATGCCGCTGGGACGCTTCGGCCAGCCGGCCGAGATCGCCGAGGGCGTCGCCTTCCTGCTCTCCGAGCGCGCCGCCTTCATCACCGGCCACACGCTGGTGGTGAGCGGCGGCGACGTCATGGAACCGTGAGCCTTCATCGTACCAGAGAGATCATACCTCATATCAATATCATGACCGAGATTCGCGCCCATTACCTGATCGAGACGCCGCTGCCCGTCGAGCAGACGGCCGCCGCCATCGCCGGCGAGCAATCGACCGGCACCTTCATGAAGCTCGCCTCCGAGACCGATGCGGTGACGGCGCGGGCCGGCGCCCGCGTCGCAAGGATCGAACGCCTCACCGAGGTCCCCGTACCGAGCCTGCCGGGCGCGCGGGCCTCCGGCCGGGCGCGCTACACGCAGGCGCGCGTCGAGATCGCCTGGCCCTATGCCAATGTCGGGCCGGATCTGCAGACCCTGATGGCGACGATCTGCGGCAATCTCGGCGAGCTGAGCGAGCTCTCCGGCATCCGCCTCCTCGATCTGGAGCTGCCCGACGATTTCGTCCACGCCTTTCCCGGCCCGCGCTTCGGCATCGCCGGCACGCACGAACGCCTGCGCCTCGACGGGCTTCCGGCCATCGGCACCATCGTCAAGCCGAGCATCGGCCTGCTGCCGGAGGACACGGCTCAGGTCGTCGCGGAGTTCGCCGAGGGCGGCATCGACTTCATCAAGGATGACGAACTCAGCGCGAACCCGCTCTTCGCCCCGCTGGAGCAGCGCATCGCGGCAGTGATGGGCGCAATCGAGCGCCATGCCGACCGCACCGGCAAGCGCATCATGTTCGCCTTCAACATCACCGGCGACCTCGACCAGATGCGCCGCGGTGCCGAGGCGATCCTGAAGGCCGGCGGCGACTGCGCCATGCTCAGCCTCAACTGGGTCGGAACGCCGGCCGTGCTGGCACTGCGCCGCGAGTTCCCGCTCTTCATCCATGGCCATCGCAATGGCTGGGCACTGTTCTCGCGCGCGCCGATGCTCGGCTTCGACTATCGCGTCTACCAGCTCATCCACCGTCTCGCCGGCGTCGACCACATCCATGTCAACGGCCTGCGCAACAAGTTCGCCGAGAGCGACGAATCGGTTCTGGCCTCGGCCCGCGCCTGCCTGACGCCGCTGAACGAAGCCGATCCGCGCATCATGCCGGTGCTATCGAGCGCGCAGACCGTGCTCCAGGTCCACGACACCTACGCCGCGCTGCGCACCACCGACCTGATCTACGCCTGCGGCGGCGGCATCGTCGGCCATCCCGACGGCATCGCCGCCGGCACACGTGCGCTGCGCGCCGCCTGGGAAGCGGCACGCGCCGGCATTCCGCTCGCGACGGCCGCCAAGGAGATGCCCGCGCTGAAACGCGCGGTCGAGACCTTCGAGCGGCACGCCAAATGACCGCTGGTTCTGGAACTCATCGGAGACGAAAAGCAGATGTCTAGGCGCCTGGAGAACAAGATCGCGCTCGTTTTCGGCGCAGGCTCGGTGGGCGAGGGCTGGGGCAACGGCAAGGCCTCTGCCGTGCTCTACGCCCGCGAAGGCGCCAAGGTCGCCTGCGTCGACCTCAATCTCGCCGCCGCCGAGCGCACCAAGGAGATCATCGAGAGCGAGGGCGGCACCGCGCTGGCGCTCCAGGCCGATGTCGTCAATCTCGATCGCGTGCGCGAAGTCGTCGACACCGTGAAGTCGACCTGGGGCCGCATCGATGTGCTGCACAACAATGTCGGCATGAATATCGAAGGCGGCCCGGTCGATATGACTGAGGAACAATGGGATCGCGTCATGGACGTGAACCTGAAGAGCATGTTCTTCACCTGCAAATGCGTCCTGCCGATCATGGAAGCGCAGGGTTCCGGTTCGATCGTCAACATATCATCATTGGCCTCGATCCGCTGGATGCACTTCAATTATATTTCGTATTACGCTTCGAAGGCGGCGGTGAATCACTTCACCCGGGCGATTGCGATGCAATATGCCGAGAAGGGCATCCGGGCGAATACCGTGCTGCCCGGCCTGATGGACACGCCGCACATCTACGAGGCGATGAAGGCGCATTACACCGACTTCACGGAGATGCAGCGCAAGCGTGCCGAGGTGACGCCGATGAAGCGCATGGGCGAGGGCTGGGACATCGCCTATGCCGCGCTCTTCCTGGCCTCGGACGAATCCAAATACATCACCGGCATCGACCTTTGCGTCGATGGCGGCCTGCACTGCAAGACGCATTGAGGGGCGGGCCGTGACGACCAGCTCCCACGCGCAGAAGATCGGCTTCATCGGCCTCGGCGTCATGGGGCGCCGCATGGCGCTCAATCTACGCAAGGCCGGCTTTCCCCTCGCCGTGCACGACTTCGACCGCGCCGCCGTGGCCGAACTGGTCGCGGCAGGCGCGAGCGATGCCGGCTCTACCGCGGCGACCGGCGCCGCCGACATCGTCATCACCATGCTGCCCGACACGCCGGACGTCGAAGCCGTCGTGCTTGGCGAGGGCGGGCTCGCCTCTGCCATGGGGCCGGGCAGCGTGCTGATCGATATGAGCTCGATCTCGCCAATGGCAACCCGGGCCATGGCCGAGACGCTGGCGGCGAAGGGCGTCGCCATGCTCGATGCCCCGGTCAGCGGCGGCTATCAGGGCGCCGAGAACGCGACGCTGTCGATCATGATCGGCGGCGACGCCGCGGTGCTCGAACGCTGCCGCGGAGTCCTGGAGGCGATGGGCAAGACCATCAGCCATATCGGAGGGCCCGGTGCCGGCCAGGTCTGCAAGGTCTGCAACCAGGTTGCGGTCGCCATCAACATTCAGGCAGTCGCCGAGGCGATGACGCTGGCTCGCAAGAACGGCGTCGACCCGGGCAAGATCCGCTCGGCGCTGCTCGGCGGCTTCGCCCAGAGCAAGGCGCTCGACCTGCACGGTCAGCGCGTGCTCGACGGCAATTTCGCCGCCGGCTTCCGCGTCACGCTCCAGCGCAAGGACCTGAAGCTGGCACTGGAGAACGGCAGTGCGACCGGCACCGCCCTGCCGGCTACGGCGCTGATCCAGCAGCTCTACGGCGTGCTTTCGAATACCGGCCGCGCCGATCTCGACAATTCCGCGCTCGCCCTCCTGATGCAGGAAATGTCGGGCCTTGGCGGGGAGTACGGGTCATGAGCGCCGCACAGCCCGATTTCGTCATGCTGCGCGAGATCATCGCGACGGTCGGCAGCCACAGCGTCGTCGCCGTCGATACGATCGCGCATCTCAAGCCCGAGGACGCCGGTCAGGTGGTGATGACCGGCTCGCATGGCGGCATCAGCTCCGGCGAATATGCCGGCAAAGTACCGATCGCCGCCGTGTTCTTCAACGATGCCGGCATCGGCAAAGAGAATGCCGGCATCGCCTCGCTGCCCTATCTCGAGGCGCGCGGCATCATCGCCGGCACCGTCTCGCACGACAGCGCGCTGATCGGCAACGCGCTCGAGACCTGGCAATCGGGCCAAGTGTCCGCCCTCAATCCCTTGGCGGAAAAGGCCGGGTTCGCACTCGGCGAGCCGGTCGGCCAGGCCGTGCGCCGCATCTTCGGAGGCCGGCCATGAGGAACGAGACCGTCGCCGAGATCGCCGGCCATCGCGTCGTGCTGATGGATTCGATCTCGCTGATCGCGCCGCAGGACAAGGGGGCGATCATCATTTGCGGTTCGCATGGCGGGCTGATCTCGGGCGCCTTCGCGGCGCTGCATCCGCCGCATCTGGTCGTCTTCAGCGACGCCGGCGGAGGCAAGGCCGGCGCCGGACGTGCCGCGCTCGCAATGCTCGACGCCAAGGGCATCGCTTGCGCCACCACCTCGCATGACACGGCCCGGATCGGAGACGCGCAGGATGCCTGGCTGAGCGGCGTGCTCAGCGCCGTCAGCAATACCGCGCGGCAGAAGGGCCTCGCGGTCGGCCAGAGCGTCAAGGAAGCCGCGGAGGTCGCCGGCAGCGCATGACCCGGCCATCGCAGCGTCGTGGCCGATAAAAACAAGAAAACACGAGCAAAAGCCGAAACAGGCAGGAAAAATCAACACAGGGAGGACTACCAATGCTCAAGAACAAGCTGACGGCATCTGTCCTGGTGCTCGGAATGCTGCTTGCCGCCCCGGCGGCAAAGGCCCTCGATCTCAGCTTCGCCATGCACACCTCGCCGCCGGGACCCGAGTTCCAGGCGGTCGACAAGTTCGTCGAACTGGTCAAGGAGCGCAGCAAGGGCGAGATCAACGTCAAGATCTTCCATTCGGCCGTGCTCGGCGGCGAGCGCGACAATCTCGAACAGCTGACGGTGAACGAAGTCCAGATGACGCTGTTCGGCGACACGCTGCCGAATGTCGTCGCCCCGCCCTATGCCGCGACCGTCGTGCCCTTCGTGTTCCCCGGACCGGAAGAGATCTTCGAGTTCTGGGCGAGTTCGGCCGGTGCCGAAGGCAAGAAGCTCATCAAGGACAAGGCCAAGCTCGACCTCGTGGCCTTCTTCCGCCGCGGCGACCGCCACCTGTCCGCCAAGAAGCCGATCAAGACGCCCGACGACCTGAAGGGCCTGAAGCTGCGCGTGCCGGAAATTCCCTCCTGGGTCCGGGTCTGGTCCGAGCTCGGCGCCCGGCCGACGCCCGTCGCCTGGCCAGAAGTGTTCAGCGGCCTGCAGATGGGCGTGATCGAGGCGCAGGAAAATCCCTGCTTCAACATCAACCAGGCCAAGCTCTACGAGGTCCAATCGCACCTGATCTATACGGCGCATGTCCCGGCCGTCTGGCACTGGACGATCAGCTCGCGCTTTCTCGACAGCCTGAGCCCGGCACTGCGCGAGGCCGTCGTCAGCTCGGCCGTCGATGCCGCCAAATATGGCGACGAGATCACCAAGCAGCAGATCGACGGCGTCTGCAACGCGCTGGTGGAGAAGAACAAGATGACCGCGATCAAGGTCGACCGCGCGCCCTTCATCGCCAAGGCTCGCCCCGCCATCGATGAACTCTCGAAGAACTGGGCGCCGAGCGTCGTCCAGGCCGTCTCCAAATACCTGAAATGAGCGCGCGTCGCGGCGAGGGGCGCTTGCTTCTCGTCGCGGCCCGGAATCTGAGGCAGCCTGGAGAATGTGATGCCCCCGGAAAAAGGTATCCGAAGGACGATCTATCTCGTCTTTGAAACACTCGCGATTTCTGCATTCCTGATCATGATCACGTCTTCGGTACTGCAGGTCTTCTTCCGCTATGTCCTGAATGCGCCACTGCAATGGACGGAGGAGCTGGCACGCCTCACCTGCGTGCTCACCACCTATTTCGGCGGCGTCGTCATCCTGATGAATCGCGAGCATATCCGGGTCGACATCATCGACGGCTATGTCTCCGGACGCTCGGCCGATGCCGTGGCCATGCTCGTCGACCTCCTGATCTCCTGGTTCCTGCTCTCGGTCGCCTATGGCTGCTGGCTGCTGACCAACGCGACCTGGGAGACCTACACGGCGACCATGGACTGGTTTCGCACCGGCTACATCTACGCAGCCGTCGGCATTTCGATGCTCGTCATGACCTTCCTGCTGCTGCTCGACATGTTCGAGCGGGCGATGCACATGGCCGGCCGCGCCAAAGGAACCACATCATGATCCTGGCGCTTTTCATCGGCGGCCTGCTCGCTCTCTTCGTCATCGGCATTCCCGCAGCCTTCGCGCTCGGCCTGTCCTCGCTGATCGTCACGCTCGTGGAGCGCGGCATCAACGGCATCCCCTACACCATCCTGGCCCAGCGCATGGTCTATGGCGTCAACAGCTTCCCGCTGCTGGCGATCCCGTTCTTCATCCTGGCCGGCAAGATCATGAACACCGGCGGCATCACCGACCGCATCTACGAGTTCGCCGATCGCATCGCCGGCCACATGCGCGGCGGCCTCGGCCAGGTCAACATCGCCGCCTCGATCATCTTTTCCGGCATGTCCGGCTCGGCGGTCGCTGACGCGGTCGGCGTCGGCCAGGTCGAGATCCGGGCGATGCGGCAGGCCGGCTACCCCGACGATTTCTCGGTCGGCGTCACGGCGGCCTCGGCGACGATCGGCCCGATCATTCCGCCCAGCATCCCGCTGATCATCTATGCCGTCGTCGCCAATGTCTCGGCGACCGCGCTGCTGATCGCCGGTATTCTGCCCGGCCTGCTGATGGGCGTCCTGCTGATGATGCTGGTCTGGTGGCAGGCGCATCGCCGCCAGCTGCCGACGCAGAAATGGCTTGGCTTCACGGCGCTGGTCCGCAGCTTCTTCAGGGCGCTCCCGCCGCTGTTCACGCCCGCCATCATCATCGGCGGCATGATGAGCGGCGTCTTCACCCCGACAGAGGCCGCTGCCATCGCGGCCGTCTACGCGATCGTCATCGCCATGCTGGTCTATCGCGAGATCACCCTGGCGCAATTGTTCCAGGTTCTGCGCGAGACCATGCGCGAGACGGCCGTCATCATGATGATCCTCGCGGCCGCCGCGCTCTATGGCTGGCTGCTGGTCTTCACCCAGATCCCGCAGCAACTGGTCGCGCTCGTCGGCGGGCTCGATCTCTCTCCGGTCACGCTGCTGCTGGCGATCAACATCTTCCTCCTGGTGATCGGCCTGTTCATGGAGACCAATGCCGCGATCACCATCTTCACGCCGATGCTGCTGCCCCTGGCGGTCGCGGTCGGCGTCGATCCCGTGCATTTCGGCATCATGATGGTGCTGAACCTGATGATCGGGTTGCTGACCCCTCCGGTCGGCATGGTGCTCTTCGCCGTCGCGAAGGTCGCGGACGTGCCGATCAACAAGGCACTGGTGGCGGTCGCACCGTATTATGTGCCGCTGGTGGTCGCCTTGCTGCTGATCACCTACTTCCCGGAAATATCCCTGATCCTGCCGCGGCTCCTGCTGAATTAGGCAGAGCCGGACCGTCGGAGGCCACCATGCCGTCACAGTCTTTCTCGAATCCGCTGCGCCGGAAGCTGAAATCCGGCGGATCGACGATCGGGCTCTGGGCCACGCTCGAAAGCGCGACCGTCACCGAGGTCGCCGCCGAGCTCGGCCTCGACTGGGTCTGCGTCGACATGGAGCATGGCAGCCTCGGCTATCGCGACGTGGTCGATCATCTCCGCGCCGCGAAAGGCAGCGATCTCGCCATGATCGTGCGCGTGCCAACGGCCTCGGTCGACACGATCAAGCGCGCGCTCGATCTCGGCGCCCATGGCGTCTTGCTGCCGCTGATCCGCACGGCGGATGAACTCGCCGAAGCGTTCGTCCATGCCCGCTATCCCCCCTCCGGCAAGCGCGGGCTCGGCCATGAGCGGGCGCTGCGCTGGGGCATGGCGATGGAGAGCTATGTCGCAGCGTCGAACGAGGAGACAATGGTGATCCCGGTCATCGAGACCGCTGACGCCTCCGGCAACATCGCCGATATCCTCGCAGTCCCGGGGCTGGAGGCGATCTTCTTCGGGCCTTCCGATCTGTCGCAGAGCTTCGGCCATCTCGCCGTCTGGGAAGGACCGGGCATCGCCGAGGACATCCTGCGCATGCAGCAGCTGGCGGCCGCGCGCGGCATCGCCTCCGGCGTCATCGGCACGAGCGCCGACGACATCACCAGGCGCCGAGAACAGGGGTTCGGCATGATCGGGCTGGGTTCGGATGTCGGCTTGATGATCCGGCAATTGCGCGCCGCGATCGAGCCCTTCCGCGCGGCGCCGGGCAAGAGCGCCGGCTACTGATCCGTCGGGGACCATCCGGCGCGGCTGCCCAGCGGTCAGGAAACCGTCCGGTGAAGCGCTGGCGTTCATGCGCTGGCCGGCGCCAAAACCTCCAGCCAGCCCTGCTTCAGGGGCCGGAGGTCGTCACCCCTGCCGTTGCGTCGTCCGGCTCGTCCGCGCCCGATCGGTCGAGCTCCGCCTGAATCGCGGCGAGATGGGGCTGCGCCGCGGCCGAGGCCGCCTGCTCGATGGCGCGATAATGCGCGACCAGGGCCAGACCGAGCGCGGTGAGATGGGCTCCACCGCCGCTCTTGCCGCCGACCTGGCGCACGACGACCGGCTTGCCGAAGACCCGGTTGAGCGCCTCGACGAGATCCCAGGCGCGACGATAGGACATGCCCATTTCGCGCCCCGCGGCCGAGATCGAACCGCAGGCCGCGATGGTTTCGAGCAGTTCGATCTTACCGGGACCGATGCGGGTTTCGCGATCGAGATCGATGCGCAGGCTGAGCGAAGGCATGCCGGCAAGTCTACTCCGTCAGAAGCGGGCGCACAAAGCCGGCGACGCCGCTATTTCAGCACCAGCCTGATCTTGGCCAGCGCCGCCTGCCTGTCCTCGTGATAATCGATCAGGGTGCGGTAGCGGCCTTCGGCGTCCATCACATAGACCGAAGCGGTATGGTCCATGGTGTAGCCGCCCTCGGTCGGGATCTTCTTCGCATAGGCCTTGTAGGCCTTTACCACCGACTCGACCTCCAGGGCCGTGCCCGAGAGGCCGACGATACGCGGATCGAAGGACTGCAGGTAGAGTGCGAGCTGCGCCGGCGTATCACGCTCGGGATCGACGGTGATGAAGAGTACCTGCAGCCGCTCGGCTTCGGGACCGAGCGCCTTGAGCTGCTCGGTGATGTCCAGCAGGGTCGTCGGACAGACCTCGGGGCAATGGGTGAAGCCGAAGAAGACCAGCATCGGCCGACCACGGAACTCCGCCTCGGTGACCCTGCGTCCGGTATGATCGATCAGGCTGAACGGGCCGCCGACATCGATCGGCGCCGCGGCCGTCTGAACCGTTCGCGCGGGCGCGCCCGGCCCGTCGACCTGCCACCAGCCGAGCAGGATCGCCGCGACGACGAAGGCGAGCACGGCCAGCACCGTCCAGGCGGTGTAGCGTATCCAGCGGAGGAGCGGCATCGGACTATCCTGAAACTGAGGCGCTCGGGCGCGCCGCCGCTTCTCGGCAAAAGCCGGGACGGAATCAAACCGGCCTAGCGTCGCACCCGGCGCAATCGCCACTCCGCGAACGGGATCGAAGCGTGCCCTTACTGGGCCGGCAATGAACCGGTGAACTGGGCGCGCTCCCCGGGATCGGCGACGAAGGGGTCGGCGAGAGCGGCGTCGGGATTGCTGATCGCGACCTTGCCGGCGACCATGGTCTGCATCCGCTCCGGCCCCATCTTCCTGAGCAGGCTGCGGAAACTCTCATGCATGCCGCCATCGCGCAGCGCGTAGCTCAGCGCCGGCGTGCCGGAGGCGACCAGCCCGGCGGTGCGTTCCTCGTCGCGGGCGCGTTTCTGGGCGACGAGATCGCGGCTGTCCTGCTCGACCTCGTAGATTGGGCAGGCCGCGCCCGGCACGAAGGGACCGGCGCCCTCGGCCGGATCGAAGACGTAGCGGCGCTCGCAATAGGCGAGGCGGGGCGGGCGGCGGGTCGCCTCGAAGTGATCGTAGCCTTCCTTGAGATTGCGCCAGAAGACGATGTTCGGATTGTTGCGATGCGCCGCCATGTTCTCCGGCGTCATGCGGAAGGGCAGGGCCTGGACCTGGAAGCTGCGCTGGCCGCCGACGAAGGCCTCGCGGGCGAGGCCGTAGATCTCGGTAACGCCCTCGTCGGTCATCGCATAGCAGCCGGCCGAGGTGCAGGCGCCATGGACCATCAGCGCCGAGCCGGTGAAGCCCTGCGCCTGCTCCAGCGCATTCGGATAGCCGAGATTGAACGACAGATAGAACTGCGACTTCGGGTTCATCAGCTCGGCCGTGACCGTATAGAACCCTTCCGGCGCCTGCCGGTCGCCCTCGCGCTTCTTCGGGCCGAGCTGGCCCGACCAGCGGCACATCGGATAGGTCTTCAGCAGCGCATAGCGGCCCGAGCGGTCGCGCTTCCAGACCTCCAGCTCGCTCTCCTTCTTGAAGATGCGGACCAGGATCGGATCGCCGGGAGACATGCCCTTCGCCGACATC
Organism: Allobosea sp. GW823-FHT01F03; assembly: GCF_058798075.1. Lineage (NCBI taxonomy): Bacteria > Pseudomonadati > Pseudomonadota > Alphaproteobacteria > Hyphomicrobiales > Alloboseaceae > Allobosea > Allobosea sp. GW823-FHT01F03. The sequence continues at coordinate 249,609 of NZ_CM179505.1, forward strand.
TGCGAGACCAGCGCAACCGGAAGCGGCTGCAGATGGCGATCATCGCCCTCCATCGCCACGCAGGAGGACAGAAGCACGGCTCCGGCGAGAAGCAGCGCATGGCGGCGGAGATTGCGGGCGAGGGAGCGGATGGACATTGCGCGATTGTCGGAGCGTATCGCTAACGGCTGGTGAACGGGGCTCCGGTAACCACGCAGGCTCATGCCGGTCGAGGTTCAACTGACAATTTCGTGAAGAATAGCAGGCGGCGCCATACGCCTGCCCCCTTGAACCTGAGGTCGCTAGAGGTTGCACAAGCCAGGGGTTGAAGGGGAAACACGCCATGCTCGACCGCCGTCTCATCGTCCAGACCATCGCCCTCGGCCTTGCCGGCTCGCTATCAGCGACAGCCTTCGCACAAGGGCCTTCCGGCCTGCTCGAAGCCGGCCCGCTGCCGGAGAAGAGCTTCGGAGCGGCCGATGCGCCGGTGACGGTGATCGAATACGCCTCGCTCACCTGCCATCACTGCATGAACTTCCACACCAGGACCTGGCCGGACCTCAAGGCAAAATATGTCGACACCGGCAAGGTACGCTTCATCATCCGCGAATTCCCGCTCGATCCGCTCGCCATGGCCGGCTTCATGCTCGCGCGCTGCGCCGGCGAGGAGAAATGGTATGCGGTGGTCGACATGTTCTACCGGACGCAGGAAGGCTGGGCCCATTCCGACAAGCCGCTGGACGGGCTGACCCAGGCGATGCGCCAGGCCGGCATGGGCAAGGACGGCGTCGAGGCCTGCCTGAAGCGCGAGGACCTCTACCTGGGCATCCGGCAGGTTTCCGAGCGCGGCAAGAGCTTTGGCGTCGACTCGACGCCGACCTTCTTCGTCGATGGCGAGAAGCATGCCGGGGCGCTGACGCTCGCGCAGTTCGACGCGATCCTGGCGCCGCTCCTGGCCAAGGCCGGAAAATAGGTCACCGCGGCGCCCCCGGCCCGATCCTTCGCGCGCCGGCTCCGGGGCCGGCGAAACGCTCGGCGAGCGGCAGGCTGGCGAGCAGCATCAGCACGACGCCGAGCGTGATCGCGATATCGGCGCCGTTGAAGGTCGGCCAATGCCAGCCGCCCCAATGCAGGTCGATGAAATCGGTGACCGCACCCTGGCGCCAGCGATCGATCGCATTGCCGAAGGCGCCACCGGCGATCAGGGCAAGACCGATGCGCTCGAGACGATGCCGCGACAGCGCCGCCCAGATGATGAGGCCGAGGCCGACCAGGAACTTGAACAGCCCCAGCGCTTCGGGCCAGCGCTCCAGCGTGTCGCGGAACAGGCCGAAGCTGATACCGGTGTTGAAGCCGAGTCGGAGATTCAGGAAGGGCGCGAGCTCGATCACCCGGGGAGGGTCCAGGACGACGGCCAGCATCAGCCATTTGCTGGCCTGATCGAGGCCGGCGGCAAACGCGCTCACGGCGAGGACGCCGGGGACATTCCTGGCGATCGTCATGCCGGGAGCTGCCTGATGACGCCGAGCCAGCGCCGGACGCGGGCGCGATAGGCGAGATAGGGCTGGCCGAGCGAAGCGGCGAGCACGCGCTCCTCGATCGCGACCTGCAGGCGGATCGCGACCAGCAGCGCGAAGGTCAGCCCGGCCTGGATCAGGCTCGGCAGGACGATGAACAGACCGATGAACAGCAGCGCCTGACCGAGGAAGACCGGGTTGCGCGAGATCGCGAAGGGGCCGCTGTCGACGATAGCGCCCTGCTCGCCCTCGGCCGCGCCGATGCGCCAGGAGGTGCCCATGTAGCGCTGTGACAAAAGCGCGACGCAGGCGCCGATGACGACGAGGAGATGGCCGAGCACGTCGTACCAGGGCCCGTCCAGCGCGGCGTGCAGCGGGTCATCCGCGACCGGGTTGCCGAAGGCGGCGAGCAGCAGCGGCCAGATCACCGCCCCGGCGAAGGCGAGCTTGAACAGGAGCGCCGGCAGGGCCTGCTTCTCGCCGCCCTTGCCGAACAGCCAGACCGGGCGGCCGGCTTCCCTCGCCAGGATGGCGCTCATGGCGAGGAAGCTGATCACATAGACCACGACCATCAGATAGCTGGCGATCTCCATGCCGCTCATCGCAGCCCCCTCAGCTCGCCTTGCCGGCGTCGAAGCGCAGCAGCCGCAGCGCATTCGCGGTGACCAGCACGGTCGCGCCGGTATCGGCCATGATCGCGACCCAGAGCCCGGTGTAGCCGAGCACGCTGGTGACCAGGAACACCGCCTTCAACCCGAGCGCGAGCCCGATGTTGACGCGGATGTTCGCCATGGTAGCGCGCGCCAGCCGGATCATCGCCGCGATGTCGCGGACGCGGCTCTTCAGCACGGCGCCGTCGGCCGTCTCGAGCGCGACATCGGTGCCCGAGCCCATGGCGACGCCGATCCCGGCCGCGGCCAGCGCCGGCGCATCGTTGATGCCGTCGCCGACCATCATCACCGGCGCCTGCGCCGAGAGCTCGCGGATCGCCGCGACCTTGTCGTCCGGCATCAGCTCGGCCTTGTGGTCCATGCCGAGTGAGCCGGCGATCGCCGCACCGGTGCGGGCATTGTCTCCGGTCAGCATCACCGAGCGCACGCCCAGCGCCTTGAGCTCGGCGACCGCGGCGGCCGCATCGGCACGCGGCTCGTCGCGCAGCGCGATCAACCCGACGAGGACGCCGTCGGCGATGACGGCGGCAACCGTCTTGCCGTCGGTTTCCAGCCGCTCGACCGCTGCCTTGGCCGTGGCGTCGAAGGCGGCGCGGCTCATGGCATGGCGCGGCGCACCGACGAAGATCGCGACGCCGTCGAGCTTGCCGGTGACACCCTGGCCAGCGATGGCCGCAGCTTCCGAAGCCGGGCGCACCGGGATGCTGTCCGTCTCGGCCCGGGCGAGGATCGCCTCGGCCAGCGGATGGCTCGAGCCGGTCTCGACCGCGGCGGCGAGCTCCACGACCTCGCGCTCGCTCCGGCCCAGCGCCACCACCTCGGTGACGCGCGGCGTGCCCTCGGTCAGCGTCCCCGTCTTGTCGAAGGCGACTGTACCGGTCTTGGCGGCGGCTTCGATGACGACGCCACCCTTCAGCAGCAGGCCCTGCCTGGCGCCGGCCGAGAGCGAAGCGGCGATAGCGGCGGGCACCGAGATGACGAGGGCGCAAGGACAGCCGATCAGCAGCAGGGCCAGCGCGCGATAGATCCAGACCGCCCATTCGCCACCGAAGAACAGCGGCGGCACCAGGGCGACGGCGATGGCGAGCGCCATGATCGCCGGCATGTAGAGGCGCGAGAACCGGTCGATGAAGCGCTCGGTCGGGGCACGCGCCTCCTGCGCCTCCTCGACCAGGCGGATGATGCGGGCAATGGTATTGTCCTGCGCCGCCTTGGTGACGCGGGCGCGTAAGGCCGCCTCGCGGTTGACCGAGCCGGCGAAGACGGGATCGCCGACGCCCTTGGTCTTCGGCACCGATTCGCCGGTCACCGGGCTCTCGTCGATGCCGGAAATGCCGGAGACAATCTCGCCATCGGCCGGGACCCGGTCGCCCGGGCGGATCAGCACGATCTGGCCGATCGCCAGCGCGGCCGCGTCGACCTGCCGCGTCGCACCGTCCTCCTCGACCAGCGCGGTCTTGGGCACGAGATCGCCGAGCGCCCGGATCGAGGCGCGCGCCCGGTCGGCGGCGACACCTTCCAGCACCTCGCCGACCGCGAACAGGAAGACGACCAGCGCCGCCTCCTCGGCCGCGCCGATGACGAGCGCGCCGGCGGCGGCGATGGTCATCAGCATCTCGATGGTGAAGGGCACGCCGGCCGCAGCAGCAGCGAAGGCGCGCCGCGCCACCGGCACGACGCCGATCAGACAAGCGGCGACGAAGAGCCAATAGGAACCAGCGGGCCAGGCGAGGCTCGCCAGCCAGGCGCCGGCGAGCAGCGCGCCGGTGAGCAGTACCAGCCGGCCCTTGCCGGTCTGGTACCAGCTCATGCCTTCGGGCGTCGTCTCATGGACATGGCCGGGCAGACCGTGCCCGGCATCGGCCTTTGCATCGGCCTTCTTGCCCGTGCCGCCATGCGAATGCGCCTGGCCGTGGCCTTCACGAGAGTGATCATGAGCGTGGCCGTGACCATCCTGCGAGGCATGCCGGTGGCCGGCCTCGTGGCCGTGATCATGATCATGACCGCAGCCACAGGAAGGCGATTCCGGCATGGGCGCAGCGGCCGCGGGCTTTGCCGGCGCCAGGGCATAGCCGAGGCCGGCGACGCGGCGCTCGACCTCCGTCGCCGTCGCTCCCCCTGCGGCGAGCGAGAGGGACAACGTCTCCGACATCACCGAGAGGCGGACATCGCTGACACCAGGCAGGCGCTCGACGGCACTGCGGATCTTGGCGGCGCAGCTCGCGCAATCCATGCCCGTGACCTGCCAGGACAGCGGGTTTGCGGGGTCGGAATCAGATTCGCGCATGTTTGTCTCCGCTTGACGGCGTCCAGAGACACCCCAGATACAAGCTGAAGCGACTAGAGGTTCAAGAGGAAAATCGATGTCCGACCGGAAGAATCTGGAACGCGTCGTTCCGATCGGCGTGCTGGCGGAGCAGACCGGCGTCAAGGTCGAGACCATCCGCTATTACGAGCAGGTCGAATTGCTGCCGCCGCCGGAGCGGACCGAAGGCAACCAGCGCCGCTATGGCAGGCGCCATGTCGAGCGGCTCGCCTTCATCAAGCATGCGCGCGATCTCGGCTTCTCGGTCGACAGCATCCGCACCCTGCTGAAGCTCTCGGACAATCCCGACCTGCCCTGCGACCAGGCGCATGCGATCTCGGTCGCCCATCTCGACGAGGTCCGCCACAAGATCGCGCGGCTGCGTTCGCTCGAGAAGGAACTGGAACGGATCGCCGCGACCTGTTCCGGTGGGGTCAGCGCCTGCGATTGCGCGATCATCGAGGCGCTCGCCGACCACTCGCAATGCGCTCATCACCAGGGCAGTGTCGCCGAAGCCTGGCGCTAGACCCGGCCGGTTCCGGCCGAAATGGCCGAGAACGCCGCGAGATCTAGAATTCTGCTCGACTCCCGGCCCCGAACCGGCAACCATAGGTTGCCGGCGACGGTAAAATGGCCCGCCGGCACTGGGGGGCGGCAATGGAAGCGCGGTCTTGTGGCCGTGTCGTTGCGTGAGCGGCGTGGCCGAAGCGAGCCTGCCGGTCGAGATCGCCTTCCTCGCGAGCCATGGCGTTCCTCCCGCTGAGCTGCGACAGGCCGCGGTCGCTGCCGCTCGTCTGGGCGTGTCGCCGGCAAAACAGGTCATCGCTTCCGGCCTTGTCGGCGAAGAGGCGTTCTACCGGAGCCTCGCCACGGAGTTCGACCTGCGCTTCTCGGCCAAGGTTCCGCCGCTCCTGCCGGGGGGCGACCTCGCGGCGATCATGCGCGAGGGCGTGGCACGGATCGCGAACGAGCCCGGCAGCCCCACCCGCTTCGCCTGCGCACCGCCGGCCGGCGCACCGTTGCGGCGCTTCATGGCAGGCAAGCCGCAGCGCCGCGACGACCTCGTGATCGTGACGCCCTCGGCACTGGCTGCGGGCTTGCGCGCGAGCAACGCCCACATGCTCGCCCGCCGGGCCGCCGGCCTCGACGAGCCCGGCCTTGCCCGCTTCAGCGCCCGCACCGGCAGCAGCATCTCGCAGAAGGGGCTCGCGCTTCTGATGGTCGGCCTGCTCGCCGCGCTGACGACGCTCGCGCCGGTCGGCACGCTGATCGGTGTGGCGCTGGCCCTGGGGCCGGTCTTCTTCGGCGCGGTCGTGCTGCGCCTCGCGAGCCTGATGGAGAAACCTCCGGCCAACCTCTGGCGCGAGCAGCGCTGGCGCGTCGATGACAGTCGCCTGCCGGTCTATACCGTCGCCGTGCCGCTCCTCGGCGAAGAGAGGGTCCTGAACCAGCTCATTGGCGCCCTCTCGGCGCTCGACTACCCGCCCGCCAAGCTCGACATCCGCATCCTCGTCGAGGAAACCGACCTGGGCATGCAGCGTTTGCTGGCAGCGCGGCGGCTGCCGCCTTTCATGCAGGTCGTGATCGTGCCGCGCGGCGTGCCGCGCGGCGTGCCGCGGACCAAGCCGCGCGCGCTCAACGTCGCGCTGGCCGAAGCCCAGGGCGAGCTGTTCACGATCTTCGACGCCGAGGACGTGCCCGACCCGCAGCAACTGCGCCTCGCCGCCGCGCGCTTCCTGCGCGAAGACGCGGATCTGGTCTGCCTGCAGGCGCGACTCGTGATCGACAACACCGGGGATGGCTGGCTCGCCGGCTTCTTCGCACTGGAATATGCCGGGCTCTTCGACGTCTTCAATCCGGGCCTGCTGCGCTGCGGCCTGCCGATCATGCTCGGCGGGACCTCGAACCATTTCCGAACCGAGGCGCTGCGCGAGGTCGGCGGCTGGGACGCCTGGAACGTCACCGAAGATGCCGATATCGGCTTTCGCCTGGTGCGGAACGGCGGCCGCATCGCCGACCTGCCCTCGGCGACCTTGGAGGAAGCGCCACGCTTTCTGAACGCCTGGATGAAGCAGCGCACGCGATGGCTGAAGGGCTATCTGCAGACGCTGATCAGCCATTTGCTGGCGCCGCATCGGCTGCTGCGCGAAGCCGGGCCGGTCGCGACGCTGACCTTCCTGGTGCTGGCGTTCGGCACGCTGCTCGGCACGCTCGGATACCCGTTCTTCGCGCTCGGTTTCATCTTCGCGATTCTGAACGGCTCGCTGCTGAACCCGGACAGCCCTCTCGAACTGCTGTTCTCGGCCACCGCGCTGACACTGACCGGTGCCGGGGTCTGCGTCGTTTTCCTGGTGCCGGCGCTCGGGGCCTGGCGACGCGGCGCCATCGACCTCCTGCGCTGGCTACCGGGCCTGCCGCTCTATTACATGCTGGTCTCGCTGGCCGCCTGGTGCGCGCTCATCGAGTACAGCAACCGCCCCTTCGCCTGGAACAAGACGGAGCATGGCCTCGCCCGCTCCTCGCGCTATCGCAAGCCGCCAGCCTAGATCAGAATCGGCAGCGCACCGCGAGAGCCGGCATCAGAGATGCCGCAGCCATTCCTGTGCCGCTTCCGCCGGCGGGCGCTCGATGTTGAAGGCGCCGACGAAGCCGCCATTCTTGTCCATCAGATAGACCAGCGCGGTGTGGTCCATGGTGTAGTCGCCATCCTTGAGCGGCACCTTCTTGGAATAGCCGCGATAGGCCTTGATGGCGGCGTCGATCGCGGCGCGGTCGCCGGTGAGACCGATGATGCGCGGGTCGAAGGAGCCGAGATAGCTCTTCAGCGTCTCGACCGTGTCACGCTCGGGATCGACGCTGATGAACAGCGCCCGCAGCTTCTCGCCCTTCGTCCCGGCGGCGCGCAGCACCTCCGAGATCTCGAACAGCTTGGTCGGGCAGATATCGGGGCAATGGGTGAAGCCGAAGAAGACCAGGAAGGGCGCGCCGCGCAGATCCTTGTCGGTCAGGGTCTTACCCTCGGTCGTGGTCAGCGCGAAGGGCCCGCCGACGCTCGATGCCAGGCTTTGCCCGGCCTGGCGTCCACCCGGGGCGAAGGTGATGAAGGCGGCTGCTGCAAGCGCGGCGGCGCCGAGCAGGAACACGACGAGAGGCAGGATCAGGCGGCGGTTCAAGGCAAATCCCTCGGTCGACCGGCGAGGCCGGTCAGAAGCAGGCAAGGATGGCGGCGATCAGCCCGTCGGTGAACAGGCGATCGCCCTCGCGCCACCAGAGCAGGAGCCCGGCGAGCAGCAGCAGGCCGACGCCACCGGCCAACAGCCAGAGGATAACCTTCGAGGCGGGCGCCTCGTCATGGATCTCGGTCTGTGGCGACATCTCCATGGCTCGCAATCTAGCGTCTCGCAGCCTCAGCCGGAAGCGGCCATCGCGCCGCAGTGCCCGCCGCTCAGATTCCGCGGATCAGCCCGCCATCGATGCGGATCTTGGCACCGGTGACATAGGAGGCGCGCTCGCTGGCGAGAAAGGCGACGACATCGGCGAATTCCTGCGGCAGCCCATAGCGTCCGGCCGGGATCGAGGCCATCGAGGCCTTGGCGATGGCATCGCGCGTCGCCCCGGCCCGCGCCGCCGCGGCATCGTCGAGCTGGTCGATGCGCTCGGTATGGATGCGGCCGGGCAGCACGACATTCACGGTCACGCCCTGCCCGGCGACTTCGGTCGACAGGGTCTTCGACCAGCCGACGACGGCAGCCCTGATGCCATTGGAGAGCGCGAGGCGCGGGATCGGCTGCTCGACCCCGGAGGAGACGATGGTGACGATGCGGCCCCAGCGACGCTCGATCATGCCCGGCAGCAGGCGTTGGGCGAGGTGGAAGAGATTGGCGGCCATGGCCTCGAAATGCAGCAGCCAGTCGGCGCGCCTGGCGTCGCGCGCCTCGCCGGGCGGCGGGCCACCGGAATTGCCGATCAGGATGTCGACACCGCCCTCGGCGATAAGCTGCTCCGCCAGTGCCTCGACCGAAGCGAGATCGGCGAGATCGAGCCTGGCGGCAACGACCCGTCCGCGCCTCTCGGCCGGCAATTCGGCGACCCAGCTGGTGATCGCGTCGAGATTGCGGGCCGCCGCGACGACGCTCGCCCCCTCGGCCGCCAGCGTCGCCGCGATCGTGGCACCGAGCCCGCGGCTGGCACCAAGGACGAGCGCGCGTTTTCCCTTGAGTCCAAGATCCATGGTTCGGTCTCCATCAAGCAGGCGCATCCGGCGCGCGCAGGCAAGATAGGTGGTGAACGCGGCAGGCGCACGCATCAGCACGCATGCCCGCCGCGAAACCTACGCACATCTCAAACACGCAGAGATCCATCGTAGAGCTCCGACCGGAACGCTCCACTGGCTCCGCGACCTCGCCTCAGGCGGAGAAGCGCAGATCGACCGTCGAGAGCTCGCCGATCGCCTGCTGGTCGAGGGTGACGCCGAGCCCGGCGCCGGCCGGCAAAGCGGATGACCCGCCATCGACCGGCGGCAGACCGGGCTGCGCCAGCGACCAGAACAGCGGCGTCTCGTCGAGCTGCATTTCCAGCATGCTGAAGCCCGGCAGGGCGGCGCAGAGCTGGAGGCTCGCGGCGTGGCAGATCGGCCCGGTCGGATTATGCGGGGAGACGGCGATGCCGCGCTCGGCAAGCCGTTCGGCGGTGCGCAGCATCTCGTCGACGCCACCGACATATTTCATGTCCGGCATCATCACGTCATAGGCGTCGGCATAGGCGAGGAAGGCCGGGGCGCCGGTGAACTCCTCGAGCCCGGCGAGCAGCGTATCACGCGCATTCAGCGTCTTGCGCATCGCTGCGAGTGCCGGGATCTGCCGGGGTTCCTCGACCACCGGGCATTCGAGCCAGTAGAGCCCGAAGGGGCGGATGGCCTCGACGAGCCGCGCCGACAGGGCCTCGCCGAAGCGCCAATGGCAATCGACCATCAGACGCCGGTCCGGGCCGAGCGCCTCCCTAACGGCGGCAATCCGGGCGATGCCCGCATCCAGTGCCTTCCGACCTTCGGCATCGTCGCGCAAAGCGGGGCCGACCTCGTCGAAGGGCGCGATCTTCACCGCCTGAAAGCCGCGGGCGATGGCATGCGCGGCGCTCGCCCCGAAGCCGGCGGGCGAACGGTCGCGGGTGCGGCGGTTGATATTGGCATAGAGCGGGATATGGGCCGCCGCATCGCCGCCGAGCCGGCTCGCGAGGCCGACGCCTTCGGCCCGCGCGGCGGCATCGCAGCGCGCGACGTCGAGCGCGGTGCGCAAAGCCGCGACCGGCAACGGCGGCGGCACGTCGAGGCCGGGCAGCGGCGCGCCGGCGAGCCAGCGCGGCAGGTTTTCGACGGCGGCATCGAGCAGCGCCCGCTCGCGCCCGGCAAGGCTCGCCTCGCCGACGCCCTCGGCGCCCGAAGCACAGCGGATCTCGACAAAGGACCACAGCGTCTTGTCGGTGATCCGGGCGATGCTGAGCCGCACCTGCCTGATCGGATCGTCGAGAACTTGCATCACGCCAGGCTTTCTCCGCGCTGCGCCATCAGGTCCAGCAGGTCCTGGCGCGTCTTGGTGACATGGGCCGCGGTCATGATCCCGCAGGCTTCGGCATCGCCGTCGCGCAGCGCCCGCAGAATATGCTCGTGGTCGCTGGCGACGCCGCCGAGGCGCTCCGGGCGATAGCCCAGCCGCGACCAGAGCGCCGCCAGCAGCAGCCAGTGGCGATCGAGCACCGCAAGGCCCTCGCCATTGCCCGCCGCCTCGTAGATCCGGCGATGGAAGCGCTGGTTGATCTCGACGCCCTGCGCGTAGTCGCCGCGCCGCACGCTGGCCAGCCGGGCCTCCTCCAGCGCCGCGACCTCGGCCAGCCGATCGCGCGTCATCGCCTGGGTCGCCTGGCGGGCGAGCGCGACCTCGACCGCGATGCGGACCGTGAAGAGATGCTCGACAAGGCGCCGGTCGACCGTGACGACACGCGCGCCCTTGTTGGTCTCGGAGACGACGAGGCCTTCGCCGGCGAGGCTGCGCAGAGCCTCGCGGACCGGCATATGGCTCGATCTGTAGCGGCTGGCGAGCTCGTCGATGCGCAGGCGGGCGCCGAAGGCGAGGCCGCCGGCGACGATGTCGTCCCGGATCCAGTCCTTGACCGAGTCGGCGCGGCTTTGGGTGGTCTGCATTGATTTGATCAAAAGAGTGAGTTACGCATCCTGTCAATCCAATAAATAGCTTTGCTTTTGATCATGTCTGGAGGAGCGCAATGAGAAGGATCGGCATCGGGATGGCATTCGGGCTGGTCGCGGCCCTCGGCTGCACCAGCATGGCGGGCTCCGCCTCGGCCCAGCAATGGCCGGAACGCCAGGTGACGATCATCGTGCCGAGCGCGCCTGGCGACGGCTCGGACATCGCCGCCCGGCTGATCGCCGAGAAGCTGAAGAGCGCGCTCGGCCAGCCCTTCGTGATCGAGAACCGGCTCGGCGCCGGCGGCGTCGTCGGCTCGGCGGCGGCGGCCCGGGCTGCGCCCGACGGCTACACCTTCATCATGGGCAATGCCGGCTCGCACGGGATCAACGCCGCGACCTATGCCAACATCCCCTACGATGTGATGCGCGACTTCACGCCGGTCTCGCTGGTCTACAAGGCGCCGAACATCTTCATCGCCAGCACCAAGCTGCCGGTGAAGTCGATGGCCGAGCTGATCAGCTATGCGAAGGCCAATCCGGGCAAGCTCAGCTACGCCTCGGGCGGCAGCGGCTCCTCGGCGCATATGAACAGCGAATATCTCAAGGTCCTGACCGGGATCGAGGCGACGCATGTGCCCTATCGCGGCGCCGGCCCGGCGCTGAACGACATCGTCTCCGGCCAGGTCGAGTTCATGGCGGTGAACCTGCCGCCGGCGATCGGCCTCGTCACCAGCGGCCAGGTCACGCCGCTCGCCGTCACGACGGCCAAGCGCGCACCCGCCTTGCCGAACGTGCCGACCGTCGCCGAGTCGGGCTTTGCCGGCTATGAGACCGTCGCCTGGTTCGGCCTGCTCGGCCCGCAGGGCGTGCCTCCGGCGATCGTCGAGCGCCTGCATGCCGAGATCGTCAAGGCCTGCGCCGACACGCAGATCCAGGAGAAGCTCGCCGTGCTCGGCGGCGAGACGGTCTGCAACTCGCCGGCCGAGTTCAAGAGCTTCCTGGCCGCCGACATCGCGCGCTGGAAGGACGTGGCCGGCAAGGCCGGCGTGACCCTGCAAGCGCAATAGGGCGGCTCACTGCCAGCCAGAGCCTTTCCGCGTTCCCTCGAAGCGCGGAAAGGCCGCCATCATCCGTGCTGTCGCATGAGCTTTACGCGAGCCGGCACTGCCCCTGGCTCGACAAATGCGCTTGAGGGCGGAAGAGGCAGCAGGTCCGACCGCGATCCGATCGCGCCGCCGCGGTTATTCCGGGGATCGCCGGACCGCCCCCCCGGCGCAGGCGATATCCAGAGCGCCACAGCGGTCCGCGCCCGCAATGACGAGGCTCGGGATAGATCGGTCCGGGAAAGGGAAGATGGAGCGGGCGATCGGGATCGAACCGACGACATTCAGCTTGGGAGCGGCCCCAACCGTCTGAGCCGCCCAGCCCACGTTCCCGTTTTCTGTCGAACGCCGGTGCCTCGAGCTTACCCCCAGCCGACCCGCATGCTGCCTCCGGACATCAGCGCTGCCGGGCCGCCCTTCGGAACGCCACGCGCCACGATCTTCAAGCTATCGTCCGGCAGCTGCCGCTGCAGGTAGCTGGCCACCGTCGACGCCTTCTTCCTCCAACGCGCCAAGACGCGTCGCAAGCGGCCGGCGCCCGGCCAGCGTGTGCCAGCTCCTTCCGACGGCCGGGCGGGCTTCCCGTCCGGTCCTTGCCATCGGCAACCGCGGCCACCTATACAAAGCCGGATCGACGCCAAGGATTCGTCATGATTACGCTCGATGAAGATGCGCTCAAGGCCGCCGCGGCCACCGTAGAGTTGCAGGACGAAGCCTATCTGGACCCAGACGAGGCCGCGGAAATCCGCCTTGCGCAAGCTAGAGCAGTTGTCACATCCTATATGAGGGAACTAGCCGCGCAGTCGGGGTTCACGAATGCTATCGCTGTCGCCGCGAACATAGCCGAGGCGTATTCCGATTTGTGCAGAGAGAAGGCCACGGTGTGGGCTCCGCAGAATCAGGAACTATCGGTCCGCTACCAACAGGCGGCGGAAGCGTGCGATGAAGTAGCGGGTAAAATCAGATCCAGCGCAGAAATCTCTCTGGCTAACTAAATAATATTCTATCACACCTGATATGCGGCGAGCTGATTTAACAATATTTAGATTGATTTGGCTTCCCCGGAGCATCATTCCGCTTGATCTAGAGGCGTTCGATGACCTAGGGAGAGCGCGCTCTATCGCCGCAAGCGTGCGATCGATGCAAGATTGGGTAGGACTATGAATGACGGATTGATTGCTATCGAGCGCAGGTGCAAAATATCTCTTGTTCGCGCGACGCAGAGCCAAGCCGATGGTGAGGCACCTCGCGAGGTGGGGATAGCCAGCATCCTTGCAATGGGTCGCTGTCGAAACCGGCTCTAGGCTCTGAACTCAATCGGGTTGCGGTTGGTTTGCTCGGCTGATTCAAAGTCTCTGCTGTTGTGGAGGCATGGATGGGCAAGTCGCTGACTTGGTTAAGCGATGCGGAGTGGGAGCGGATCGAGCCGTTTCTGCCGCGCGGTCGCTGTGGAGCCCGGCGTGTGGATGATCGCCGGGTAATCTCGGGGATCGTGCATATGCTGCGGATCGGGGCGCGCTGGCGCGATTGCCCGCCGGAGTATGGCCCCTACACGACCATCTACAATCGCTTTCACCGCTGGAGCCGACAGGGCGTCTGGTTTGCGGTGTTCGAGGCGTTGACCGGCCACAGCGGCGCGTGGGGTGCGGTCGCGATCGATTCCACCAGCATCAAGGTCCACCGCTCGGCGGCCGGCGCAAAAGGGGGGCCTTCGTACAAGGCATCGGCACCTCGCGCGGCGGACGTACCAGCAAGATCCACGGACTGACCGATCTCGCCGGACGGCCGCGCATCCTGTTGATTTCGCCGGGCAACACGTCCGACATGACGATGGCACCAGCTCTGATCGAAGCGGCGCGCGGTCGCTTCGACAAGCTGATCGCCGACCGCGGCTATGACACCAATGCCATCCGTGCCGCGATCCAGCAGCAGGGTGCCGAGGTTGTCATCCCCGCTACGCGCAGCCGCAAGGCCCCGATCCCTTACGACCGTAACGCCTATCGCAACCGCAACCTCGTCGAACGCCTCTGGTGCAGGCTGAAAGACTGGCGCCGCATCGCGACCCGCTACGACAAGCTCGCCACCAACTTCATGGCAGGCGTCTTCATCGCAGCTGCAATCACCTTCTGGTGTGATTGAGTCCCGAGCCTAAGCCCAACATTCATTGGAGTGTCCCCGCGACAAGCGGGGCCGGCTGGCCCGGCCGGTAGGATTCTTGCGGAGTAGCGGATGTATCAAGTCAGCGTGCTCATACCGGCCTTCAATGCTGAAGACACAATCGAACGCGCTGTTAGGTCCGTTGAGGACCAGACTTGGACCGGTGAGGTCGAGATTGTTGTTTGCGATGACGGGTCGACCGATCGAACGCAGGATATTCTCAAGGGTCTGCAACGTCATAACCAGCACATCACTGTCGTCGCAAACGACGGCAATCGAGGACGCCCTGCCACACGAAATCATCTGCTTCGAGCAGCAAAAGGCGATTTGATCACCTGGCTTGACGCAGATGATGCCAAGTATCCTGATATGATTCGTTTGCAGGTTGACAAATTTTTCAAAACGCGGCGAGCGCGTGGACACGAACGCTTTATTGTTTACACGAACTATGATTGGGATTTCCCCGGCAGGCGAGAGGTCAAGCTCATTGCCCCGACGTCGACGAGAGACCCGGTCAAGGCCCTGCTGGACGGCTCGTTCGGCGCTTACTTGTGGACCACGCTCTGCAAGCGAGCGGCATTGGCACATGGTCTTCCATTTGATGAGAATTTGCCGCGGCTCCAGGATCTCGACGTTTTCCTGAGATGCGCAGGTGCTGGCATCGAGTTCCACAAGGTCGATTCGGACGATGCGCTGTGCAAGTACAACAAGGAAGATCGCGGGCGTAATTCCGCGGAGGTCGAGCGATGCTTTGCCATAATCCGGCAGAAGCATCGCTACCTTATCGATCTCTACGATGAAAAATACGAAGCCGAGTTAAAGCATAAGCACCTAGGTGTCGCCGCGCGATTTGCACGGTCAAACGGCGATTTCATGCGTGCCCACGGCTACGCCTTCAGGCGTAGTGTAGCCCGCCGCATCAGCAATTGGCTGCCACGATAAATGACTGTCTGGATTATCGCTAAGCCGCGTCTACGATTCTATGACGCGATCGACGTGTTCATGATGCGGCTGGCCGACCTGCCGGGATCTCGATCATTCGTCATGAAGCCGAGCTACGTTTCGAGTTCAGGCTCGATGAACCACGATGAGCTCTTCGCCAAGCTCATGACCGGGGATGCCGCCAAAGAGGACCCCTTCGTTGAGAATTTTCTCGAGATATTCAATAGCCAGACCGCAAGAAGCCAGTTCTCGCCGCTGGTCACCAACCGGCTTCTGTCGCCGATACTGCCGCGGGATATCGAGCCTGGCGCACCGATCCGGCGCAAGTTGAGAAACCGCCTTGAAAATCTCTTGGGGCAGTTGCGGGGGAAGTTCAACGGAAAGCTCAACTGCCTGATTATGCTTCCAAACGCATCCGACTATGCTACTTCGGTGCGGCTCGGGTCCATGTTGGCGGATGGATACCCATCAGAGCGCGCAGAAGCAGTGGTTGCCAGCTTGACTGAATCGCTGAATTTCAGCGAGTATAAGATCATGGAATCTGGTGTATTCGACGAAGTTCGTCGGGTGGTCGTTCCTACCGGCGCCTCATTTTCTTACCTATACTGGTTTCTGAAATCTATCGACATTCCATTACCGGGCGTGATACCGACCGAGATGCTAAAGCCGACAGAGATTTTGGACTTTTATATGTTCGAAGCTCTCATGTCGCGAAAGGTACGCGGCGAATTGATTTCCGCTCGCCCCTCTCAGCGCAGTCGATCAGCACTGGAATTCCGATCCATCATCGAAGCCCTTGCCTACACCCACAAGGCTCACTCCGAGCCCGAGCCTCGTCATCTCGAGGCATTGGCAAATCCTGAAATCGATACGTCGCGGTTCACGCTGCTGGACGCCATCCGGATGGATGATGCGTCACGCCAGAACTTTCTGTGGCGCGCCGGGGATCAATAATGACGCACCACGTTACGTTGTGTATCCAGAAAATCACTGGCTTGAGCGGAGGCGCCGAGAAGGTCCTTATCGACCTGGCCAATGAGCTCGATCAGCGCGGCCACCGCGTTGACATTCTCTGCTATGAAAACCTCGGCGGCGAACCCTTCTACAAACTCCGCCGAGGGGTGCATGTCCGTAACATCAAGCCGTTCGATGAGCGCCGCCGTTCGCGCAATTGGCGAGCCAGCGTGCGTGAGGCATCGATCGAGCGTGTGATAGAGCGCGGGATCCAGGTGCTCGACCGCATTCCGATCGTTTCGCGGCTGGTTTGGCGACAGAGATATCGCTTGATGATCTCCCGCATCCGGCAGCACATCGACTGGCACCAGCCAGATGTCATGATCCCCTTTATGCCTGGGATGTTCCCCTATGTCGTCGCGGCCCGAAGGTCGGCCAAACACAAGCCAGCGATCGTCATCTCAAACCATAATCTCCCCGAAGCGGACTACGCTTCGCTGGAGCGATGGGATCGCAATCTGTACGATCGCTCGTTTCGGCGTAAGGCGCTGAAGGAAGTCGAGGCGTCCGTCGTTCTGCTTCCCGAGTACAAGATTTGGTTCTCCAAACGGGAGCAGACCAACATCGCCGTCATTGGCAATGCCACATACCCTACGTCCGAGCCGCTCAGCGAAGATGGACGAGAGAACGTTTTCATTGCGATTGGTCGACTGACAAAAACCAAAAACCATGAGGTCCTTATCCGCGCGTTTGCGCAGATCGCGCACATTGTTCCGGACTGGAAACTGAAAATTTTCGGGATTGGACCCCTCGAAAGCGATCTGATGACGCTCATCGAAGAGTTAGATTTGACCGAACGGGTCCTTCTGATGGGGAAAAGCGACCAGATTCCGAGGGAGCTAGCCCGTGCGAAAGTCATGGTCCTTTCTTCGCTGCACGAAGGCTTCCCGCTCGTTATCGGAGAGGCCGCCATCTCGGGCGTGCCAACGATCGGCTTCTCTGATTGCAGTGGTGTCAACCGCCTGATCTCGCACCAAGTTACTGGCTTACTCGTCGATGCTCAGCCGAATGATCGCCCAAAAGAGCTGGCCCGGGCGATGCTCCAGCTTGCGACCGATGAGCAATTGCGCAAACGCTTCTCCGACGACGCTAAAAAGCTCGCGGAGACCGGTGATTATAGCCCAAAGCAGGTGTTTGATAGCTGGTCTGAACTCGTTCAAAGAGCTGCCGAAAAGCGCGGATTGCAAGGGAAGCTGCAGGATCTGCCATGGAAGGCCACGGTCCCTACTTCAACAGGTGAAGACGCTTAGTCCCCCGGCTTCGTCCGAGCCATTGAGTTGGTTTCGCCCGCGACCTTCGTGCGCAAGGGATCGCGGCAGCCTTAGTGCGATCACCCGTGTAGTCGTGGCGGAGCTCCGATCATAGAAAAGCCGCTTCGGGGCCGCTGGCTGCGCGAGGAAGCTTTCAGACGGGAGGTCACGTGAGGTCGATTCTCTTAGTAATCACGCTCTTGGCCGCCGCACCCGCTTGGGTTTGCGCGCAGTCAGTTCCGAACGGTCAGGCTCAGATCCTCGACGGCCCTCGTTGCTCCGCCACGATCGGATCCGGCGGAAATCTTAAGCTTCCATCCGGCGAGACGTTACAGGGCAAATGCGAGGGCGCAGGAACTACTCCGGTCTTAACGGAGGGAGGGCGCGTGATCGAGTTCACGATCCGCAGCGACCGGAGCACTGAGAAGGATCGGACCGAGCTTGCCTTCACGGAGAAGAAGTCGCGCTTCCAGTTCGGCAGGCTGTACGCAGTGTCATTCGATGTGGAAATGCCCCCATCCGGCGTTACGAATGATTTCTTCTACGTGGCGCAGTTCTGGCAGAGCCCGACCAAGCCGCCGATCGCCGGGGTGCGCGTTCAACGGGGTCTATCCGGTAAGGCTACAGTAATGGCGCGCGGCGATGGCTCTCCGCCTGAAGGCAAATCAATCGCGGAAGTCGACCTGCGTCCAGACGCATGGGTGAGCGTCGCTATCCGGATTAAGGTCGCACCAGGAGATGGTAGCTGTATCGAGGCCACGATCGATGGCGTGGCGGCTCCAAGGTGGTGCGGCTCGATCGGCTATGCTGACGACAAGGACGCCATGCCTTGGTATCGCTTCAAGTTTGGAATCTACAAGGGCTCGGAGCCTGGCAAACAGTTCCGGGTGCGCTTCAGAAACATCTCGATCCGCGCGATTGGTTGAAGCGGCTGGCCAACTAAGCTGGCTCGCCGAGCGAAGCCAGGGGGGCAGTTGAGGTAAGAGGTCGAAAGCGGGCAGCTTCCTTGCAGGGGCGAGGTGATCGCTGGAGGGGCTGACAGGTGACCCGAGTCCCTGATCCTCCTCCAGATTTAGGTAGAGTCCGTCACTCACGGAGACGGACGATGCGCCCCTCACGATTCTAGGGATGTGCAGATCATCGGGATGCTGAAGGAGCAGGAGGCTGGAGCTGCGACGGCGGATCTCTGCCGCGAGCACGGCATCTCCTCGGCGACCTTCTACAGGTTCAAGGCGAAGTATAGCGGGATGAACGTGTCGGATGCGCGTCGACTGAAGACCCTCGAGGATGAGAATGCCCGCCTGAAGAAGCTGCTGACCGAACAGATGCTCGACAACGCGATCCTGAAGGATGTCGCCGCAAAAAATGGTGACGCCCGATGCGAAGCGGAAGGCGGTGGCTCATGCCTGCACGGTGCATGCAGTGAGCCAGCGTCGGGCGTGCCTGACCTTGAAGATCGACCGCTCGACGGCGCGCTACGCGAGCACCCGGCCGGACGATGGCCTGTCGCGCGAGGTGAGGAAGGCCGTGGCAGGAGAGCGCCGGCAGTTCGGCTACCGCAGGATCCAAATCATGCTGGAGGCCCGCAGCGCCATCACCTCATGGAAGGAGGACGACAATCGGCGCCGACCCCACTCGGCCCTCGACAACATGACGCCCGCCGAGTTCGCCCTCAAATCCACGCTGGAAAACAGGCCGCTTAACGCCAGAAATCAAACTCAGGACTCTCCCTCAGGTCGGAGGAGAAAAGGATCTCAGGTCACTGAGCGTCAGCGTACGTCTTAGATTGCTCCGGGCAAAGAAAATCCGCACCGAGGCTGCCTGGAGTACTGGAGGAGTCACTTGCAGATAAGAGCATGGATGCGAAATATCGTTACGTCATGCCATGAGGGTCAAATGAGCGCTGCACCCCAAATGGAGCCGGCTAAGCCGCCCACTTGCAACGTTTGTGGCGGGGGCGTCTTCCTCCCGTTCTGCGGGAGAAAGACTGCACGCTGTGCGGACTGCGGCTCGATGGTGCGCACGAGGCTGTTGAAGATGATATTAGATCAAGAGGGGTTGCTGAAGTTGGGTCAGACGGTCTTTCATGCGGCGCCCGAGTCTGGGATAGGTCAGTTTATTAAGAAGGTGGTCGGAGACGGTTACAAGGCTTACGACCTCAACCCACGGATGGTCCCGGCTGGATTCGACTTTAAAGATTTCAATATAATTACCGATGCGCCAGGCCTCCCATCAAAGAGTACGAAATTATCCTTCACAGCCATGTTATAGAATATTTCTCCTGTGATATTATTTCAATCACTTAGTGTCTAAATAAGGCACTCAAATCTGATGTTAAACACATTTTTTGTCACAATCTTACAATGTATTAGGCGTATGACTTCGTTAAACGATGTCATAACATAAAATATTGGGCCGTTTTGATTATGTTTGTCTGCTCGAAAGACTAGATTTTGATAAATCTTCTTGAATCGCGTTCAATCTTAGGCACTTTCACGTTGATGGAGGCATCAGAAACACGATGGAAAACGTATTTTACTCTCCAGAACGACTTCCAAAATTGGAAAACAATACATTTTTTCTTCAGAAAAGGAACCTTAGACTGAGATAAGATCTCTCGACCCTCCAAGTCGGAAAGCCGCAGCCGAAAAACGGCGTCAATGAAGGCCCGGCTGGAGGCTGCACGCATTGCCGAATCTGTTGATCGCGATCGCCCGCTGTCGCATCATGCAGCTTGCTTCAAAGGGACTGACTACATGACTGGACTAAATTTGGCTCAAGGCTGCTCCGCAACGCAGAGCTCTACGTCGAAGTGGTCGACGAGCCAGCATCCGGATATCGACGCATTGATTGCTGTGAATGGCCGTATCTCTGACGATTTTATTCATTCAGGAGCAGAAGTAAATCCCTGGTGGCAGGTAGATCTTGGTGGCGTTCACTCAATTAGCGAGGTGATCATCTATAATCGAGATACCTTCCAATCGAGATTGCGACACTTCTCGGTGCTAACCTCGCTGGATGGAATTTATTGGAATGTAGCCTATAAGAAATATTCTGACCAAGTATTTAATGAGTATACTTCAAAAATGCATAGCGGGACCGCGGCGCGTTATGTCCGAGTGCGGCTAGATGGGCCTGGACCGCTTCATTTTCGTCAGTGTGAGGTTTTTGGCGAGCCTCTTGATCCGGAGCTCTCTGAACAACTTCTTGCCGAGAACGCCGGGAACAACGCACCTCCAGATGGTCGCGCTGGCAAAATCGTGCAAGTAGGCGATTTTCGCATCTTCGTTGATCGCGAATATGATCGAGCGATTCAATCGTCACTCCTATCGGGAAACTACGAAGCACGGGAGCGCAAGCTCATCCCGTCGATCCTGCGACCCACCGACCGGGTCCTTGAAGTCGGGACAGCAATCGGCTCCGTGACGATGATGCTCGCTGCAGTCGTCGGCGCTCAGAACGTCGTGACCTTCGATGCGAATCCCGCCGTCGTCAAAGATGCAATTGACAATTTTAAGCGGAATGGCCTGCGCGACATTGTGGCCCGGACGGGAGTCTTGAAGAATCGCTCTAAATACACGGCCAACGAAGAGGTGGATTTCTTTATATCTCGAGCGTTTTGGGCCTCTCGGCTGGACGCCGACATTAATGATAAGAATATAATTGGGTCCGTTAAGGTTCCCGCATTCTGTCTTGAAGACGAAATTTCGTCTCGCGGAATAAATGTTATTGTGTGCGATATCGAAGGCGGAGAGGTAGATCTATTTATTGGGTCAGATCTAACCGGAATTAGGCTTGTGTTTGTAGAAACGCACTACTGGTCTGTTGGCATCGAGGCTACTGATCGTATGGTCAAATATCTAATCGACCAAGGATTTGGGATCGACCTCGGCATTTCTGGAGGGCACTGCACCGTCTTTCGCCGCGACTGCGAGATACCGGCCCGTCCGGCGCAGATGGGTTCTAAGAAGAGAGCACGAAAGAAATGACCGTGGGGATCATCGTGCCGATCTGATCGGAAGGCCGAGGATGATGTCGGGCTGACTTGACCCGACATCGATCCCGATACCCCCGACGAAGAAGGTTAAACGACTGAATTACCGCTAGAGCATCGGACCTTTAATCTAATGCCTATCTTGCCTGCCTGAAAAGGTTTCTGCATTCGACTGGTGATGTGAGCTGGCAGATGTCTCCGACGGCCTACCAGAGGGCGTCGTATGTTCTTGGGACGTTGCGCCTGAGATGGACCTTGAGCTTTGCGCAGGCCAACTCGATCGGATGCAGGTCCGGGCTGTAGGGCGGCAGGAAGAGGAACCATGCGCCCTTGTCTGCGAGGCATTGGGCGGCGTGGGGGGCTCTTATGGACGGCGAGATTGTCGAGGATGACGATATCGCTCTTCGACAGCATCGGTGCGAGCTGGCTCGACGTAGAGGTCGAAGGCGGTGCGATCCATGGCCTTGTCGACGACCCATGGTGCAGTCAGTCCGTTGCAATGCAGGCCGGCTATGAAGCTTTGGGTTCGCCAGCGCCCGAAGGGCGCCGAGGCGGGCAGCCTTTCGGGGATACGACAGCGCGACGTGATCAGCGAATGGCTGCCGGTTCCCGCCAGCGAAGAGCCTACCAGCATCGTCCTGCGCGGTCGGCGCGGCAAGAGCTGGCGGCGCTGGAACAACGGCCTGACTTGGGCCAATCTCGGCAAGGATCTCGAAGGAAACGACGAAGACCGGCCCCCTGGTCTCGCACGATCTGAAGCTGTTTCCGCTCACCATGGCTCTGCTGGCCAAGATCCCGGGTGAGCAGCGCATCGGCGCTCTGATCGTCGATGAGACAGCCGGCCGGCCCTATGCCGAATTCGCGTACGCTCACGACTGGCGCGAGGTCGCGCGGGAGGCGCACATTCCCGACACGGTCTGGAACAGCGACGCCCGGGCCGGTGCCATCGCCGAGGCAGAAGACGCCGAGGTCGATCTCGACACGATCCGCGGCGCCGTCGGACATGCGCAGGTCTCGACGGCGTCCCGCTACTCGCGCGGCGCGATCGGCAAGAACCGGGCGGTCGCAAGGCGCGAACGCGCATCGGGGCGACGAGAACAGCCGCTGAACAGGCTTGGGGAACGCGATAGGGAACGCTGGGACGCGAGTTCAACGGTAGGCCGTCGTAACCTACTGACGTTCCAAGAGGTTTTTGGAGCGGGCGATCGGGATCGAACCGACGACATTCAGCTTGGGAAGCTGACGTTCTACCACTGAACTACGCCCGCGCGCCCGTCGATATAGCCGGGCCTATGTGCCGGCCGCAAGCGGGCAGGCACAATATTCTCGACATTTGCGCGAGGCAGGCGCGACGGGCGATCCGACACGCCTGCATGACGGGCTTACCAGCAGCCGTAATAGCCGCAGCCGTAATAGCCGTAATGGCGGCGCGACGAGGCGGCGATGACCGCGCCGCCGACGGCGCCGGCGACGACGCCGGCCGCGACCGCGTTGCTGGCCTGGGCGTTGGAGCGACGGAAGCTCTGGAAGACGTCGCTGCGGCAGCGCTCGAAAGCGCGCGTGCCAGGACGATGACCGGCATCGAGGCAGACGGTGTCGGCCTCGGCCGCCGATTGCTCGACGGTCTGGCAGCCGGCGAGCCCGGCCGCGAGAACGCCGGCGATGATGAGCGCGCGCATGGGAAAATCCTTCCTCTGTAAATAGATGGCCATGAAAGCCATGGAGCGGATGGGCGTCAGAAACACCCCCGCCGGTGACACGGACATGAACGCGCCGCCGATCGCAGACCGACGTCGCAAGCGGTACTTGGCGCCATTTGACACGAAATCGCCATTTTGTCGCCAGCGCGCCCGCGGATCGGACAGGAGATCGGGATTCGCAGCTAACAAACGATTGGGCTGGCCGTGCAGGTGAGCGGCCATTTTCGTCAGAACCGCCGCACGTCCCAACGGACGCGAACCGGCGATCCTTCTCCTTATCGAGGCATCACACCCCTCCGAAAAGCGGAGCCCACTTTTCGGTCCGCCGCGCTAGCTGCGGAAATGCTTGGAGAGCTTCAGGGCCTGGCCCTGGTAGTTGGAGGTACCGATCGCGCCATAGAGTGCATCGGGCTCGGTCGCCATCTTCTCGAAGGCGAGCCGGCCGACGACCTGGCCGTCCTCCAGCACGAAGGGCACCTCATGGCTGCGCACTTCAAGCACGCCGCGGCTGCCGGGCGCGCCATCGGCGCCGACCCCGAAGCCGGGATCGAAGAAGCCGGCATAGTGGACCCGGAACTCGCCCATGCTCGGATCGATCGGCGCCATCTCGGCGGCAAAGCCCGCCGGGATGTGCAGGCGCTCCTTCGAGGCGAGGATGTAGAACTGGTGGGGATCAAGGATCAGGCGCTTGCGGCCCCTGGTGTAGAGCGGCGTCCAGAAATCCTCGACGGCGTACTGGCCGACGCGATCGACATCGATCACATCGGTGAAGCGCTGAGCCTGGTAGCCGATGATCTCGTCGTCGCTGGCGCCGGCGAGATGGATGCGAAAGACGAGGCCGTTGCGGATCGTCGCCGGTCCGTCGACCAGCGGCGTGCGCTCATGGACGAGGCGCAGATCCCGGTCCGAAACCCGAAAGCCCGAGGCCTCCTCCTGGCCCCCGCCACGGCGGCGGAAGCGGAGCTGGTTGAGCCGGCTGCCCTTGCGAACCTTGATCGAGAAGCTCGACGGCGAGATCTCGGCGTAAAGCTTGCCGGAATAGCCGCCGGCGACGCTGTCGAAGACCTCGCTGCGATCGGCGATCAGCCGCGTGAAGACGTCGAGCCGCCCGGTCGAGCTCTTCGGATTGGCGAAGGCCGAGATCGTTGCCGGCAGGTCGACAAGCGACTCCATCAGCTCGACGACATAGACGCAGTTCTTCTCGAGGATGGCGCCGTTCTCGAGCGAGACCTCGTCCTGGGCGAGATCCTCGAGCACCTGCTCGACGCTCTTGTTCAGCCCGGGCAGGAAGCTGGCGCGGACGCGATAGGCCTTGTCGCCAAGGCGCAGATCGAGGCTCGCCGGCTGGTACTGGCTCTCGGCGATCACGCCCGAGATCGAGCGCACCATGCCGCGGCCGACGAGGGTGCGGATGTCCTGGCGCGGCAGCACGCCGGACTTACCGCTGAGCGAGGCGGAGGCCGGCTCCGCGAGCTCGGTCGGCATGTCGGAGGATGTCACCATTGGACCGAACCTCTAAACAGGCGGCGATCATACAGCAAGCCCACGGCCTTCGCGCCTGCGAGACCGTTTTCGCGCCAGTTGTCCACGCCGGAAACGCGCCGGCGCAGCGCCGTGCCCGCGCTTCGCGCTTGAGCCGGGAGCCGGCTCCGGGGCATAACGGCTGAACGACATCCGGCGGGAGAAGACCGCGCCTGCGGGCACGGAGCCTCAGATCATGTACCAGGCCGAAACCCATGGCGTGCGGGTCACCGTCTCGCCAAGATTCATGGAGGCGGAGTCGACGCCGGCGCAGGGCCGCTATTTCTGGGCCTATACGATCGAGATCGTGAACCTCTCCGACCATGCCATGCAATTGATGACGCGGCACTGGGTGATCACCGATGGCCGCGGCGAGGTCCATGAAGTCCGTGGCGAGGGCGTCGTCGGCAAGCAGCCGGTCCTGCAGCCCGGCGAGAGCTTCAGCTACACCTCCGGCTGCCCGCTGATGACGCCCGACGGCAGCATGAGCGGCTCCTATGCCATGCTCGGCGATGACGGCACGACCCTAGAGGTCGCAGTGCCGCTGTTTCCGCTCGATTCACCTTATGTGAAGAAGGTCCTGCATTGAACGCCTCCGCACGTCCGACCGGGCAGCGCTACCAGCCGCTCGACATGCTCGCCCGGCTCGTCGCCTTCGATACGGTCAGCCACAAATCCAACCTGCCGCTGATCGACTTCGTCGAAGATTATCTGTCCGGCTGGGGGGTCGCCTCGACCCGGTTCCCGAACGCGACCGGCGACAAGGCCGCGCTGTTCGCGACGATCGGTCCACAGGATCGCGGCGGCGTGCTGCTCTCGGGCCATACCGACGTGGTTCCGGTCGAGGGCCAGGCCTGGTCGCGCGATCCCTTCACCCTGCATGTCGAGAACGGCCGGGCCTATGGCCGCGGCGCTGTCGACATGAAGGGTTTTGTCGCGCTGGCGCTGGCACTGGTACCGGACTTCCTGGCGGCCGGGCTCAAGACGCCGATCCACCTGTTCTTCTCCTATGACGAGGAGGTCACCTGCCTCGGCGTGGTCGACGGCATCGCCGAGATGGGCAAGAGCCTGCCGCGGCCGCGCGCCGTCCTCGTCGGCGAGCCAACCTCGCTCGACATCGCCGATGCGCATAAGGGCATCCGCACCTTCTTCACCGGGATCACCGGCTTCGCCGCGCATTCCTCCAAGCCGCATCTCGGCGCCAGCGCGGTCCATGCCGGCACAAGGCTGGCCGCCGAGCTGGTCCGCCTCGCCGATGAGCGCGAGATGCAGATCGACGAGAGCGGCCGGTTCGATCCGCCCTATGACACGATCCATGTCGGCAAGTTCCAGGGCGGCATCGCCCGCAACATCCTGGCCGATCGCTGCGATCTCTCCTGGGAGGTCCGCACCCTGCCCGGCTCCGATCCGGAGGCGGTGCCGGCGCGCTTCGCCGCCCTGTCGCAGGAGGTGCTCGCCCGGATGCGGAAGACCGCGCCCGGCGCTGCGATCGAGACGGTGATGAGCTCTGACGTCCCCGGCCTCGCGCCCGATCCCGGCTCGGAGGCCGAGACGCTGGCGATGCGGCTCGCCGGCCGCAACAGCACCATCGCCGTCGCCTATGCCACCGAGGCCGGGCATTTCCAGCGCGCCGGCCTGCCGACCGTGGTCTGCGGGCCCGGCTCGATCGACCAGGCGCATCAGCCGGACGAGTACATCACGCTGGAGCAGTTCTCGGCCGGCGAGGCCTTCATGCGGCGGCTGATGGAGCAGTGCCGGGCGTAAGCGATGCCGTCATGGTCGGGCTTGTCCCGACCATCCCCGTCTTTGCTTCACTGATCGAATACGGCGTTCACGGCGCGGATGCTCGCCACGAGGGCGAGCATGACGCTTTCTATTGCCCAGCCGCAATCTCCGCCTCGACCTCGGCCGGGTCGAAGTCGTAGCGTCGCGAGCAGAACTCGCAGGTGACGACCAGCGAGCCGTCATCGGCGATCATTGCCTTGCGGTCCTCGAGCGGGAAGCCTCTGAGCATGCCGAGCACGCGCTCGCGCGAGCAGCGGCAGGCGTCACGCACCGGAATCGGCTCGAAGACATGGGCGCCGCGCTCGTGGAACAGCCGGTAAAGCAGCCGCTCGCTCTCCAGCGTCGGGTCGAGCAGCTCATGGTCCTCGATCGTGCCGACCAGCGAACGCGTCTCGGCCCAGGCATCGTCGGCGATGCCGTCATGATCGCCGCCCGCCAGGATCTCGTGCCCCTCCGGCGCATCACCGGGCGAGAGCTCGGCGGCGCGCATCCGATCCGGCGAGTTCGGCATGAACTGCACGATCAGCCCGCCGGCACGCCAGGCGAGTCCGCCGCCGGTCAGGACCGAGCCGACGCCGAGCCGGATCCGGGTCGGAATCTGCTCGGACTGGCGGAAATACTGGTGGCCCGCCTCTTCCAGGCTCTGGCCGTCGAGCGCGACGACGCCCTGATAGCGCGTCGCTTCCGAGCCCTGGTCGACGGTCATGGCGAGATGGCCGCGGCCGAGCAGTTCGCCGGTCGAAACGGCTCCGGCATCGATCGCCTGCGCCAGCCGGTCGGCATCGTAATGCGCCATGGCGCGATAGCTGTCCGGCGCGTTGAAATCGACGACCAGCATCGAGATCGGCCCGTCGCTCTTGGTCTGGAGCTGGAAACGCCCCTCCGATTTCAGGGTCGTGCCGAGCATCACGGTCAGCGCCGCAGCCTCGCCGAGCACCCGCGCGACAGCTTCCGGATAGCGATGGCGGTCGAGGATCTGGTCGAGCGAGAGACCGAGCCTGACGACGCGGCCACGGATGTCGAGCGCCGGCACCGCATAAGGCAGAACCCGGTCGTCCGGCGCCGCAGCACCGACGGCAGCGTTCTCGGCCATCACGTCGCCACCGCGCCGAAGCACCAGGCCAGAATGCCCTTCTGGGCATGCAGCCGATTCTCGGCCTCGTCGAACACTGCCGATTGCGGACCGTCCATCACCGCGTCTGTGACTTCCTCGCCGCGCGATGCCGGCAGGCAATGCATGAAGATCGCATCCTTCCCGGCGCGGCCGAGCAGGCGCTCGTCGACCTGATAGGGACGCAACAGGTTGTGGCGCGTGCCTTCCTCGTCGCCCATCGAGACCCAGCAATCGGTGATGACGCAATCAGCGCCTTCGACGGCGGCCTCGGGTCGGTCGGTCAGGGAGAGCTTGGCGCCCTGCTTGCGGGCCCAGTCGATCAGCGCCGGCGGCGGCGCCAGCTCCTCGGGCGTCGCGATGGCGAGCTCGAAATCGAGCCGGCCGGCGGCGTGCACCCAGGAGGTCAGGACATTGTTAGTGTCGCCGGTCCAGGCGATGCGCTTGCCCTTGATAGGCCCCTTGCGCTCCTCGAAGGTCATGACGTCGGCCATGACCTGGCAGGGATGCTGGCGCTTGGTCAGGCCGTTGATCACCGGGACGGTCGCGTATTTCGCCATCTCGACCACGGAATCATGGTCGAGCATGCGGATCATGATCGCGTCGACATAGCGCGAGAGCACCCGCGCCGTGTCGGCGATGGTCTCGCGCTCGCCGAGCTCGATCTCCTGGCCGGTCACCATCATCGGCGAGCCGCCGAGCTCGCGGATGCCGACATCGAAGGAGACGCGGGTGCGCAGCGAGGGCTGCTCGAAGATCATGGCGATGACCTTGCCCTCGAGCAGGCGATCGCCCGCAGCGGCCGGGGTGCGGCGCCGCGCCTTGATCTCGTTGCCAGCGCGCAGGATCGCCTGCAGCTGCTCGCTCGAGAAATCGGACAGGTCGAGGAAGTGACGCACTGGAGTCCCCATGCTCATTCCGCCGCCGGCCGGGCCAGCGTCGCCTCGACGGCGCCGGCGGCCTTGTCGAGCCGCGCGAGCGCCTCGCCGACCTCGGCATCGCCGATGATCAGCGGCGGCAGCAGGCGCACGACATTGTCGCCGGCGGCGACGACGAGCAGGCCGGCGGCGCGCGCCTCGGCGACGAAATCGGTGTTCGGGGTGCGCAGCTTGAGGCCGAGCATCAGGCCCTGGCCGCGGATCTCCTCGATCACGTCGGGATGCTTGTCCTTGAGCTCGGCGAGCGACTGCTTCAGCCGCAGGCTGATCTGGGCGACGTGTTCGATGAAGCCGGGCTCGAGAATGACGTCGAGCACGGCGTTGCCGACCGCCATGGCCAGCGGATTGCCGCCGAAGGTGGTGCCATGCGTACCGAGCACCATGCCGGCCGCCGCCGCCTCGGTGGCGAGGCAGGCGCCCATCGGAAAGCCGCCACCGATGCCCTTGGCGATCGACATGATGTCGGGCGCGACGCCGTTGTGCTCATAGGCGAAGAACTTGCCGGTACGGCCGACGCCGGTCTGGATCTCGTCGAAGATCAGGAGCAGGCCGTGCTCGTCGCAGAGCTGGCGCAGCAGCTTGAGGAAGCGCATCGGCACCGAGCGCAGGCCGCCCTCGCCCTGGATCGGCTCGATCATCAGCGCCGCGGTCTCCGGCGTGATCGCCGCGCGCAGCGCCGCCTCGTCGTCGAAGGGCACTTGGTCGAAGCCGTCGACCTTGGGGCCGAAGCCGTCGATGTATT
The DNA here is from genome assembly GCF_058798075.1 of Allobosea sp. GW823-FHT01F03. Lineage (NCBI taxonomy): Bacteria > Pseudomonadati > Pseudomonadota > Alphaproteobacteria > Hyphomicrobiales > Alloboseaceae > Allobosea > Allobosea sp. GW823-FHT01F03. Next base: position 278,537 of record NZ_CM179505.1, read on the forward strand.
TCTGCTGGCCGCCGGCGGCGATGGTCGCCAGCGTGCGGCCGTGGAAGGCGCCCTCGAAGGTGACGATGCGGTAGCGCTCGGGATGGCCCTGCGCCGCATGGTATTTGCGCGCCATCTTGATCGCGCATTCGTTCGCCTCGGCGCCCGAATTGGTGAAGAAGACGCGCTCGGCGAAGGTCGCCTCGCAGAGCCGGCGGGCGAGCTTCTCGCCGTCCGGCATCGCGTAGAGATTGGAGGTGTGCCAGATGCGCTGGGCCTGCTCGGTCAGCGCCTTGACCAGATGCGGATGGGCGTGGCCGAGCGCGTTGACGGCGATGCCGGCGCCGAAATCGAGATAGCGCTGGCCATCGGCGGTGATCGCCCAGGCACCTTCGCCGCGCTCGAAGGCGACGGGTGCGCGCGCATAGGTCGGCAGCAGAACGGAGGCATTGGCGGAAACGGAAGCGGAGCTCATGGAGCGAGGTCCTCGCGACGGAACGTAACGGAAAGCGCTGGGCGCCGGGGTGTGAAGCGGTGGTTCGGGGCGCGGCGGCGATCTGCCAGCACGATGCGACCCCGCGGCGACGTTATCGTCGCAGGCCTTTCCCGTTTTCTCGTCGCGCCGTCAGCCGCATCGCTCGAAAGTCCGGATCGCTCAAAACATAAGCGCCGCCCCAAGGGCGGCCGCATTGAGAAGACTATGCAAAAGCGGTCCGGCACTGTCAATTCCGGCCGGGCGCCGCAGCGTTGCCAAATAGACTCACCTGACTGCGGGATCGAAGCTTTGTCTGGGGAAAAGACGATTTCCGATTCGGCGACTCTTGTGGCCGAGTCAAGCCATCTTGTATGGTCGGCCTCGTCAGATACGACATCTCGTGCGGCGTCTCCAGTATCGTCAGTTCCGAGCGTAGCGGTTTCCGTTCTTCGACGGGCGCTGCCGATATCGGATTCCGCCATGATCTTTTCCTATGCGTCGCCGGGCTATGGCGAGGCATGACGAAGACAGGTGAAATCGATGAGCGAAGCTGGAGCCTGGACCGACGAACGCGTCGAACTGCTCAAGAAGCTCTGGAATGACGGACTGAGCGCCAGCCAGATCGCCGGCGAACTCGGCAGCGTCACCCGCAATGCTGTCATCGGCAAGGTCCACCGCCTCGGCCTTTCGGGCCGCGCCAAGAATCCCGGCTCGGCCGCGCCGCGCCCGCGCAAGCCGACGACGCGTCCGCCGGCCCATCCGATGGCGAGCCCTGCCGCCGCGAGCGGCGGCATGACCCGCGGCAACACGGCGCTCGCCCCGCAATTCGTCCCGGAGATCGAGGCGGAACCGGAAGCGGAGCACGTCCCGGCGGCCCCGGCCGAGGAGGTGGTGATCCCGTTCTCCGAGCGTGTCACCATCATGGACCTGCGCGAATATATGTGCCGCTGGCCGATGGGCGACCCGACCTCGCCGGAATTCCGCTTCTGCGGCGGCCGCTCGCTGACCGGCATGCCCTATTGCGGCTATCATGCCCGCATCGCCTACCAGCCGGCGGCCGACCGGCGCCGCGACCGCAGCAAGGTGCGCGCCTGACCCGGCACCCCTGTGTAGAAGAATTGAAGCCGGCCCTCGGGCCGGCTTTTCCATTGGTGGAGAGACGCCGATGCGCACCGCAGAACGTCCCGCGCCCGTCGAATATGCCTGCGCCCTGACGATCCGGGGCGGAGACATCCTGCTCGGACTGAGAGCCCCGCATCGCCGCAACAGACCGTCCTGCTGGGACACGATCGGCGGGCATGTCGAGCCCGACGAGACGATCGAGCAGGCACTGAGACGCGAATTGCAGGAGGAGATCGGTATCGAGCCGACCAGCTTCACGCGCTTGACCACCATCGAGACGACCGAGAGCGACGGCGTCACCCCGGCTCTGTGGCATCTGTTCGCGGTGACCGGCTGGGTGGGCGAAGCCCGGATCAGCAATGACGAGCACAGCGAGATCCGCTGGTTCGACCTCGCCGAGGCCCGCGAGCTGTCGCCGCTCGCCTCGGAAGCCTACCGTCCGGTCTTCGCCCGGCTCGCGGCCAGCTTCGCCGCAGCGCCATGACCAGTTTCGCGATCTATCTGGGGGCCGCGCTGGCCGAGATCGCCGGCTGCTTCTCGTTCTGGGCCTGGCTCAAGCTCGGCAAATCGGCCTGGTGGCTGCTGCCGGGGCTTCTGGCGCTGGCGCTCTTCGCCTGGCTCTTGACGCTGATCGACAGCGCCGCCGCCGGCCGGGCCTTCGCCGCCTATGGCGGGGTCTACATCGTCGCGTCGCTGGGCTGGATGTGGCTGGTCGAGAAGGTGCCGCCGGACCGTTTCGACCTCACGGGCGCAGTCCTTTGCCTCGCCGGCGCAGCGGTGATCGTCGCCGCGCCGCGCTGAGCGTCGAACCTCCAGCCCTCATCCTGAGGAGCGATCGCAGATTGCGCCTCGAAGGATGAGGGCAGACTTGGCGCTCAGCTTCGCGCGAACGTCTCGTCGAAGGCGTAGCCGGCGCCGCGCACGGTGCGCAGCGGGTCCTTGGCGTCGTCGGGGGTGATCGCCTTGCGCAGGCGCCCGACATGGACGTCGACGGTGCGCTCGTCGATATAGACGTCGCGGCCCCAGACGGCGTCGAGCAGTTGGGCCCGCGAATAGACCCGGCCCGGGGCCTGCATCAGGAATTCGAGCAGGCGGAACTCGGTCGGACCGAGATGCAATTCGGCGCCTGCCCGGCGCACCCGCCGCGTCGTCCGGTCGAGCTCGAGATCGCCGGCGGTCAGCATGCCGACGACATGGCCGGGCTTGACCCGGCGCAGCAGCGCCTGGATGCGGGCGATCAGCTCCGGCAGCGAGAACGGCTTGACGACATAATCGTCGGCGCCGGTGGCGAGGCCGCGCACCCGCTCGGTCTCCTCGCCGCGCGCCGTCAGCATGATGATCGGCACCCGCTCCGTGTCGCGCCGGGCGCGCAGGCGCCGGCAGAGCTCGATGCCGGAAAGGCCGGGCAGCATCCAGTCGAGCAGGACGAGGTCAGGGGTATGGTCGCGCAAATGCAGCTCGGCATCGTCGCCGCGCGCGACGGTGTCGACCTCGAAGCCCTCGGCCTCGAGATTATAGCGGAGCAGCAGGGTCAGCGGCTCCTCATCCTCGACGATCAGGATGCGTGCAGGCATGTCGAGCCTCCGCTCAGGCGCCCATCCGCTCAGCCATTGGCCGCGGGCAGGTCGACCAGGATGTTGGTGGTGTCGAGCTTGGGCCGGCTCTCCTCCACCGACTGGCCGGTGATCAGGTAATGGATCGTCTCGGCGATGTTGGTGGTGTGATCGCCGATGCGCTCGACGTTCTTGGCGCAGAACAGAAGATGCGTGCAGAAGGTGATGTTGCGCGGATCTTCCATCATATAGGTCAGGAGCTCGCGGAAGAGCGAGGTGTAGAGCGCGTCGATCTCGTCGTCGCGGCGCCAGACCTCCATCGCCTTCTGCTCGTTGCTGGCGGCATAGGCGTCGAGCACGTCCTTGAGCTGCGCCTGGACCAGACGGCTCATATGCTCGAGCCCGACCACGGCGCGGTGCGGCGGCGAGAACTGGCCGGAGATCGCGACCGCGCGCTTGGCGATGTTCTTGGCGAGGTCGCCGACGCGCTCGATGTCAGCGGCGATGCGGATCGCCGAGATCAGCTCGCGCAGGTCGTTGGCGAGCGGCTGGCGCCGGGCGATGGTCAGCACCGCCTTCTCCTCGACATCGCGCTGGAGATTGTCGAGCCGCTGGTCGGCGGTGATCACCTTCTGGGCCAGCGCCGTGTCGCGGCGCACCAGCGCCACGGTGGAGTCGCCGAGCATGCGCTCGGACATGCCGCCCATCTCGGCCAGGCTGCGGCGCAGCCCTTCGAGGTCGGCATCATAGGAGCGGACGATATGGTCGGACATCGGGGCGAATCCTTCGAGGGCGAGCGGAACGGCAGGGCTCAGCCGAAGCGGCCGGTGACGTAGTCCTGCGTCTGCTTCTTGTTGGGGTTCATGAAGATGGTGTTGGTCGCGTCGAACTCGACGACCTCGCCGAGATACATGAAGGCGGTGTACTGCGAGACGCGCGCCGCCTGCTGCATGTTGTGGGTGACGATGACGATGGTGAAGTCGCTCTTCAGCTGCTCCAGCAGGTCCTCGATCTTGCCGGTCGAGATCGGGTCGAGGGCCGAAGTCGGCTCGTCGAACAGGATCACCTCGGGCTTCTGGGCGATGGTGCGGGCGATGCACAGGCGCTGCTGCTGGCCGCCGGAGAGCCCCATGCCGGAGCTCTTCAGCTTGTCCTTGACCTCGTCCCACAGGGCGGAGCGGCGCAGCGCGCCCTCGACGCGGTCGTCGAGCTCCGATTTCGGCGGCTTCTCGTAGAGGCGGATGCCGAAGGCGACGTTGTCGTAGATCGACATCGGGAAGGGCGTCGGCTTCTGGAAGACCATGCCGATGCGCGAGCGCAGCTCGTTGACGTCGACATCGTTGGAGATGACGTTGCGGCCGTCGAGCAGGACCTCGCCGGTGGCGCGCTGCTCCGGATAGAGCGAGTAGATCCGGTTGAAGATGCGCAGCAGGGTCGACTTGCCGCAGCCGGAGGGGCCGATCAGCGCGGTGACGTGGCGGTCACGGAAGCTGAGATTGACGTTCTTCAGCGCCTTGTGCTCGCCATAGTAGAAATCGAGGTTCTTCACCGCGATCCGGATCGGCGCCTGGGCGTCGAGGACCTGCGGGCTGAGTTCCAGGGTCGAGAGCATCGACATGTTCCTTCCGATCGGACGTGGTGCTCACTTGCCGCCGCGCACGATGCGCCGGGCGATAAGCGAGAGCAAAAGGATCGAGACGGTGATGATCAGCGAACCGGCCCAGGCGAGCTGCTGCCAGTTCTCGTAAGGGGCCGAGGCGAACTGATAGATCGTCACCGGCAGGTTGGAGACGCCGCCGACCAGGGTCGGCGAGAACCAGAAATTATTGTTCAGCGCGGTGAAGAGCAGCGGCGCCGTCTCGCCGGCGATGCGCGCCAGCGCCAGCAGGATGCCGGTGACCATGCCGGACTTCGCGGCCCGCCAGGTGATCGCGGTGATGACCACCGAAGGCGGGGCGCCGAGGGCCGAGCCGGCCTCGCGCAGCGGCGCCGGCACGAGGCGCAGCATGTCCTCGGTGGTGCGCACGATGACCGGGATCGCGATGATGCCGAGCGCGACGCCGCCGGCCCAGCCGGAATAGCCGCGGAAGGGCTCGACCAGGATGACGTAGACGAACAGGCCGATCAGGATCGAGGGCGCCGAGAGCAGGATGTCGTTGATGAAGCGGATCAGGTTGGCGAGCTTCGAGCCCCGGCCGTACTCGGCGAGATAGGTCCCGGCGAGCACGCCGATCGGCGTCGCCAGCGCGATGCCGAGAAAGGTCAGCACGGCCGAGCCGACGATGGCGTTGGCAAGGCCGCCGCCCTCGGAACCGGGGCCGGGCGTCACCTGCGTGAAGGTGCCGGCCGAAAGCCCGCCGATGCCCTTCACCACCAGCATGCCGAGGATCCAGAACAGCACGGTGATGGCGACGAGGGTGAACGCCGTGGCGATGATCTTCATCAGCCGGTCGGCATTGCGGCGTGCCGGACGGACGCGGCCCCAGGGCACTTCCGGGGTCATCGCGGGGGCGGCAGGAGGCGTCTGGTTCATCGGTTGCGCTTCCCTCAGAAGGACTTGACGCGCGCGACGAGGATACGCGCGATGACCAGGACGACGAAGGTGACGAAGAACAGGATGCAGCCGAGCGCGATCAGCGCGTGCAGCTGCAGGCCGAGCGCCTCGTTGAACTCGTTGGCGATGCGCGAGGCGATGGTCGAGCCGGGGTCCATCACCGAGGCCGAGAGCCGGTTGGCGTTACCGACGACGAAGGTCACCGCCATGGTCTCGCCGAGGGCGCGGCCGAGGCCGAGCATGATCGCGCCGATGATCGAGACGCCGGCCTGCGGCACGAGCACGTGGCGCACGACCTCCCAGGTCGTCGCCCCGATGCCGTAGGCGCTTTCGCGCAGCACCGAGGGAATCTGCTCGAGCATGTCGCGGGTGATCGAGGCGATGAACGGGATGATCATGAACGCCAGGATGATGCCGGCGGTCAGGATGCCGAGGCCCGAGGGCGAGCGCGAGTACAGGATGGTGCCGACGATCGGCATGCCCTCGACGATGTTCGAGAGCGGGATCTGCACGTAGGCAGCAAAGAGCGGCACGAAGACGAAGAGCCCCCACATGCCGTAGATGATCGAGGGCACGGCGGCGAGCAGCTCGATCGCGGTCGAGACCGGCCGCTTGAACCAGGGCGGGGCGAGCTGGGTCAGGAAGACGGCGATGCCGAGCGAGAGCGGCACGCCGACGACGAGGGCGATCAGCGCGGTCGACAAGGTGCCGACGATCGCCGGAAAGGCGCCGTATTGCTCGTTCTGGGTGTCCCAGACGCTCGAGGTCAGGAAGCCGAACCCGAATTCGCGGAAGGCCGGCCAGCCGCCGGCGACCATTGCCGCGATGATGCCGGCAAGCAGCACCAGGACGAAGAGCGCCGCCAGGAAGCTGGCATTGCGGAAGACGAGGTCGAAGGTACCTTTCGGGGTCCGGCGAACGGCGGGCATTCCCGATGCCATCTGGTCAGTCACGGCGGCCATCCGAAGAACTCCGGTCGGTTTCAGGCGGGTCGAAGGGGCCGGAGCCGGCCCCTTCCTTTAGCGTGGTCGCAGGGCGATCAGAAGATCGGCTTGCCGGCCGGGTCGGTGACGCCCTTCCAGGCGTTGCGGACCTGGTCCTTGACGCCCGCCGGCAGCGGCACATAGTCGAGACCGAGCGCCAGCTGGTCGCCGTTCTTATAGGCCCAGTCGACGAATTTCAGCGCGGCCTGGGTCTCTTCCGGCTTCTCCGGCTTGGCATGGACCAGCAGGAAGGTGGCGGAGGTGATCGGCCAGGCCTGGGCGCCCTTCTGGTTGTTCAGCGAGATGCCGAAGCCGGGCGCCTCGTTCCAGTTGGCATTGGCCGCGGCGGCCTGGAAGGACTTGTCGTCCGGGGCCGGGAAGTTGCCGTCGGCGTTCTGGACGAGCGCATGGGCGAGCTTGTTCTGCTTGGCATAGGCGTATTCGACATAGCCGATCGAGTTGGCGACCTGCTTGACCGAGGCGGAGACGCCCTCATTGCCCTTGCCGCCGATGCCGACCGGCCACTGCACGGCGGTGTTGGTGCCGATCTTCGACTTCCACTCTGGCGAGACGCGCGAGAGATAATCGGTGAAGACGAAGGTCGTGCCCGAGCCGTCCGAGCGGTAGACCGGGCTGATATTGGCCTCGGGAAGGGTCAGGCCGGGGTTCAGAGCGGCGATCTTCGGATCGTTCCACTTCTTGATCGTGCCGAGATAGATCTCGGCGATCAGCGGGCCGGTCAGCTTCAGCTTGCCGGCCTCGATGCCGGGAACGTTGATCGCCGGGACGACGCCGCCCATCACGGTCGGGAACTGGACGAGACCGTCCTTGGCCAGGTCCTCGCCCTTGAGCGGGGCGTCGGTGGCGCCGAAGGCGACCGTCTTGGCCTTGATCTGGCGGATGCCGCCACCCGAGCCGATCGACTGGTAGTTGAGACCGATATTGGTCTCCTTCTTATAGGCCTCGGCCCATTTGGCGTAGATCGGGAAGGGGAAGGTCGCGCCGGCGCCGGTGATGTCGGCGGCCTGGACGGCGCCCGAGAACCCGACAGCCGCAGCCGCGAGAATGAGAAGTTTGCGCATGAGATGTCCTCTCTGGGTCGCAAGGTCTAGCGGCGCGCAAAAACACCCGCGATATGACAGCCAGATGACAGATCGTCATCTAGCCGCAGCGGCAGCCGTCACATTTCGTTAACGGCCTGCCTCGGCCAGCAGCGGCAGGATCGCCTTGAAGGTCGCGCCCTCGCCGACGACGCTCTCGATCGTCAGCCTGCCGCGATGGCGCAGCACGATGTGCTTGACGATGGCGAGGCCGAGCCCGGTGCCGCCCGCCTCGCGGCTGGCGGCATTGTCGACGCGGTAGAAGCGCTCGGTCAGGCGCGGCAGATGCTCGGCGGCGATGCCCGGCCCGTCATCGCGCACGCTGAAGCTGGCCTCGGCACCGCCTTCGATCCTGATCACGACCTCGCCGCCGGGCTTGCCGTATTTGATCGCGTTCTCGACGAGGTTCTCCATCAGCCGCAGCAATTCGTCGCGGTCTCCTGCCACCACGACCGGCCGCGGCGGCAGATCGAGCCGGAGGGAGACGTCTCGCTCGCGCGCCATCAGGACGAGCGCGTCGAGGATGGTGCGCGCGATCTCGCCGAGATCGACCGGGGTCTGCGGCGCCAGATGCGCCTTGAGCTCGATGCGCGAGAGCGAGAGCAGGTCGTCGACCAGGCGCGCCATGCGCAGGGCCTGCTGGCGCATGATCTGCAGGAAGCGCTCGCGGGCCGCCTCGTCATTGCGGGCGGGCCCCTGCAGGGTCTCGATGAAGCCGAGCACGGAGGCGAGCGGCGTGCGCAATTCATGGCTGGCATTGGCGACGAAGTCGACGCGCATGCGCTCGGTCAGGCGCTGCTCGCTCAGATCCTCGAAGGTCAGCAGCACGGCGCTTCGGGCACCGGGGCCGGCGAGCGCGACGATATGGATGCGGAAGGTGCGCTCGATCGGCACCCTTTCGATCAGCTCGATGGCCCGCCGGCCGCCCTGACGCGAGACCTGGTCGATCGCGTCGATCAGGTCGGGGTCGCGCATCACCAGCGCGAGCTGCTTGCCCTTTTCCAGCCCGGCGATCAGCGAGCGGGCGGCCGGGCTCAGGGCCTGGATGGCGCCCTGCTCGTCGAGCAGGATAACGGCGACGCCGGTCGCCTCGATCAGCGCCGCAGTGACGGGGGCTCGGGGGTCGACCAGCTCGTGCATGACTAGCGCGCGCAGCGAGCCGGGACGACAAGGTGCCGGGCCGGGGCGCCGGCTGCGAGGGTCGCTCGCGCGAGGCGCGATCCCGTCTGATCCTGCGGCATGCTGCGCCCTTCCCTAGATTTCGTGGCGCCTGATCCGCCGTCCCATCTCGTTCAGCGCCAGCAGCACCAGCGCCAGGATGAAGGGCAGGATGTAGTAGATGATCCGGAACAGCAGCAGCGCCCCGAGCACCTGCTCGAAGGGCATGCGGCTGAGCGCGATCAGCATCGTCGCCTCGAAGACGCCGAGCCCGCCCGGCGCATGGCTGGCGATGCCGATCAGGCAGGCGAAGATATAGGCGGCGAGGAAACTCTCATAGGAGAGGTTGTAGCCGCCCGGCAGCAGCACGAAGAGCACGGCCGCGGCGGCCGAGACCTCGCAGGCGCCGAGCAGCATCTGGCCCAGCGTCACGCCAAGGCCGGGCAGCGGCAGGTTCCAGCCGCGCACCCGCAAGGTCCGTTCGTCGGTCGCGACCCAGAAGAGATAGCCGAGGATGCCGAGGCCGGTGACGGCGCCGACCGCCTGGATCACCAGGGGCGAAGTTCGCGCCAGCTGCGCGACCGATTCCGTCGCATAGAACAGGCTGACGCAGAAGATCATGCCGAGACCGAGCCAGAAGGTCAGGCCGGCGATCACCGTGAGGCTCGCGACCTCCGAGGCGCGCACGCCCTTGGCGGCATAGACCCAGTAGCGCACCGTGCCGCCGGTGACGATCGGGAAGCCGAGGGTGAAGGAAACCGAATAGCTGGTGAAGGAGCCGAGCGCCGTCGTGCGATAGGGGATCGAGAGGCCGAGCCGACGCAAGGCGAGCGCGTCATAGCCGGTGAGCAGGAGATAGCTCAGCGCGGTGAAGGCGAGCGCCAGAGAGAGCTGCCGCAGGCTGGCATTGGCGAAGGCCTTGGCCAGCTCGCCGGGCTCGATCTCGCGAGCGATGAAATAGAGCACCACCAGCGAGGCCGCGAAGATGATCGTGCTGGCGAGCGGGCCGAGCCACCACCAGCGGCTGCGCTTGCGCAGCGGCATACCTGGCTCGTGCGGGCCGAAAGACATGCAGGCTCTTGTCGTGTTGATGCCCAGGTCTCGGCGGGCGATGCGGATTGCGGGGCGGAACCGCCCGGACCCGAGAGATAGCGCCTCGGCGGCGAACCACAAGCGCGCGCCGCGCGGCGAATGCGCACCATGTGGCCGGCGCAGGGTCACCGGACCGCCCTTTGCGACGGTCCGGTGACAACCGGAGCGCGCCGGCCTCAGCCAGCCGGGCTCGCTACCGATATGCCGGAGCGCTCGTCATCCTGGACAAGCGGCGCAGCGGCGCAGCTCCGGGATCCATCCTCGGGCGCTGCGCTCCACGATGGATCCCGGGCTGAGCTTCGCTCGCCCAGGATGACGTCCGTTTCCGAACGAGACAGCGAAGACCAAGACTAGCCCCGCCCGGCCGCTGCGCGCGCGAAGAAGGCCTCCGGTCCGTCGACCTCGTGCAGGCGCCGGTTCTCGATCTGCCAGAAGCGGTTGCCGACCGCCCGGACGAAGCTGCGATCATGCGAGACCAGGAGACAGCTGGCATCCTGCGCGGTGAGCTCGGCCTCGAGCGCCTCCTGGCCCTCGATGTCGAGATGATTGGTCGGCTCGTCGAGCAGATAGAAGTTCGGCCGGGCGAGGCGCAGCGCCAGCATGGCGAGGCGCGCCTTCTGGCCGCCCGACAGCGCCCGGATCGGGCTCTCCTGCAGGTCGATCGCGATGCCGGCGCCGGCGAGCAGACTGCGCGCCGGCTGGTCGCCGACATCGAAGCGGCGACTGATCAGCCGGTGCGGCGTCTCGCCATCGGGATACTCGCTCAGTTGCTGGCTGGCGAAGCCGGGGACCAGCGAGGGCGTCGCCCTCACACCGACAATCTCCCGCCCGGCGATCGCCGCCTGGATCAGGCCGATCAGGCAGGTCTTGCCGGCGCCGTTGCCGCCGAGCAGCACGATGCGGTCGCCCGGGTTGATCCAGCGCTTGCCGGTCCTGAACAGCAGGGTTCCGTCCGGCGTCGCGATCGGAAGGTCCTCGAGCGTCAGCAGGGCGCGCGCATGCGTGCCGGCATGGGCGAGCCTGATCGCGCCGGCCGAGCGCTCGCGATGCGCCGGCCGCGCCGCCTCCTCCAGCGTCTCGGCCCGCTGCCGGAGCTGCCTCGTCTTGCTGAGCAGGAGGTCGCTGCCGGAATTGATGCCGATATTGTTGAGCTTGGCCGCCTGGCGCCGCAATTGCTGGACGGTCTTGATGTCGCGCTCGTAGCGGCGCGCATCGGCGGCGTCGATCTCGTCGAGGGCGATGCGGGCCTGCGAATAGGGCAGCGGGAATACTTGCGACCGCTCATGGCGCAGGAACAGCGTCCGGTCGGTGACGGCGTCGAGGAAGGCGCGGTCATGGCTGGCGACGACCACGGCCATGTCGCGCGGCAGCGCGGCGAGCCAGTTCTCGAGCTGGCCGATCCGTCCGAGATCGAGATGGTTGGTCGGCTCGTCGAGCAGCAGGAGATCCGGCTCGGTGACGGAGACGCGGGCGAGCATGGCGAGCCGCTGCCAGCCGCCGCTCAGCTCTCCGAGCCGCCGCTGGCGCAGCGCTTCGGGCACGTCGAGTGAATCGAGCGCGACCTCGACGCGCCAGTGCTCGCTCTGCGCCTGCTCGGCCGGCAGCGCGCCGAGCACCAGCTGCCTGAACGTGAGGTGCCCGAACTGCGGCGGGACGTTCTGCTCGACATGGCCGATGCGCAGGCCGCGCGCACGGGTGATCTCGCCGCTGCCGGGCTCGGCCGTGCCGGCAAGGCAGCGCAGCAGGGTCGACTTGCCCCGGCCATTGGCGGCGACGAGGCCGAGCCGGTCGCCGGGCGCGATCGCAAGCGTGAGATCGGAGAACAGCGGCGCGCCCAGCGTGACGCCGAGCTTCCGCAGATTGATCATGGTCATGGTTCAGGTCTCTGGACTGCCCGAGCCGTCATTCGGCGGGGCGCCCCGGCGCCCCATGCCTCGAATGCGAAACGCCGGGTCGGCGTCGGCTCGATTGAGTGGAACAGGGCGCAGGACATCCGGACGATGAGGCCAGATGCTGCGCCACCACGAAGGGCAGACCGAAAAGAGAACCGAAAGGGATCGCCTCTGAGGTCAGCCCTGCAAGCTAGCCTTGCAGGGCCTGAACGGGGCCGCGCTGACGATGGTGACGAAAGAACGTGATCACGCAGCCCTCCTGTCTCGTGTGGGTCGATGCGACGGAATTAGCGCCATTCGACGCGAGCGACAAGGCTCAGGCGGTCTTGCGGAAGATCCGGAGCGTCTTGAACTCGCCGATTTCCTCGACCGGGCGCGATTTCGCCCATTCCTCGATGATCGGCTTGGCCGTCTCATAGGCGAAGGAGCCGGTGTAGAACAGGATATGCCCGCCGACATCGGTCTGGTCGGTGAAGAGCTGCATCACTTCGAGATCGGTCAGCGCGCCATAGGCGTCGTTCTTCTCGCTGCGGAACTCGCAGGAATGGAACAGGGTGACGATGTCGAAGCGCGGCAGCAGCTTGGCATTGCTGGTGTAGATGTCGCCGAAATAGGCGGAATAGCTCTTGGTGATGGTCGGATTGTCGATCGCCAGCTTGACGAAGGCGTCATATTCCTTCGGCGAGGCTGTGATCCCGAGCACGGTGCAGTCGAGCTCCGGCTCGGCGCAGCGGATGCCGATATAATGGTGGCCGCCGGTGCCGAAATGATAGATGCGCTTGCCGGTGATACCCGCTTCCTCGAGCCATTCGACGAAATGCACGTCGCAGGGGCATTGCTCGACCCGCAGGCCCCAATAAACGTCCCAGATGTGCATCTGCATGGCAAAACTCCGTGGAAGCGAGGGGAAAGAAGCGCCGGGCGCGGCTGAACGCCGGCTGAATGCAAGGTTGGTTGGTGATCCTCAGCCGCCGCCGGCCTCGGCGAGAACGACCGGGCGGGGCGGCTCGGCGACGATGCGGGCGACACCGCCGGCGCGGCGCATGGTGAGATGGCGGCAGGCAACCTCGGCGAAGCCCGGGCTCTGGCCGATCAGCAGCATGATCGCCTGCGGACGCGTCGCCCGGATATGCGCCAGCAGCTCCAGCGCCGCCTCGGTCTCCAGCCCGCTCGTCGCCTCGTCGAGCACGAGGATGTCGGGATTGGCGAGTTCGGCCCGCGCCAGGGCCAGTCGCTGCCGGTCGCCGGTGGTCAGCGCCTTGTCCCAGTCGCGCGGCTGGTCGATCTGCGGCACGAGCCCGGCGAGCCCATAGCTGCGCAGCGCTTCCTTCGCCGCCTCGACGCTGTGGTCGCCGGCCGGATCGAGCGCGGCGCGCAGGCTACCTTCCGAGAGATGCAATTTTTGCGGCAGCACCGCCAGCCGCGCCTCGGCCGGCAGCGCGACGCTGCCCCGGCCCCAGGGCCAGAGCCCGGCGACAGCCTGGATCAGCGCCGCCTTGCCATGGCCGAGCTCACCCGCGACATGCAGCGTCGCGCCCGGCGGCAGTTCGACGGCGAAATCGGCCAGCAGGGTCCGCCCGTCGCGATCGGTCAGGGTAAGGTCCCCCAGCCGCAGGCAACCGTCGGCGCTGGTCTCGACCGCGATCTCGCCGCCGGAATGGCCATGATCGAGCGTGCCGAGCGCGACCGCGAGCTCGTTGACCCGCCGCGCCGAGGCCAGCCATTCGGCGATGCGCATGAAATTGTCGAGCACCCAGTTGAAGGCGTTCTGGACGGCGACGAAGGCGGCGGCGACCTGGACGACATCGCCGAGCGACATCTCGCCGGAGAGATATTTTGGCGCGGCAAGGAGGAGCGGCACCACCGGGACCAGTGCGCCGCTGCCATTGGTGATCCAGGTCAGCCGGCCGCGCTGGCGGATCATGGCGAGCCAGCGCCCGACGAGATTGTCATAGGTCGCGGCGACGGCGCGGCGCTCGCCGGTCTCGGAGCGCGACAGCGCGATGGTCTCGCCATGGTCGCGGATGCGCATCAGCGAGAAGCGCAAGCGCGCCTCGCCCTCGTTGCGGGCGGCGATCAGGCGCGGCAGTGGCCGGCCGACCCAGGTGATCAGGCCGGAGACCAGCACGGCATAGACGATCGCCGCGAGCACCATATAGGCGGGAATCCGAAAGCTCGTGCCGCCGGCTGCGACGGTCAGCGAACCGCCGATGCTCCAGAGGATGCCGATGAAGGTGATGGCGGTGATGACAGCCGAGAGCAGTCCGATGGCGAAATCGACCACCGGTTCGGTCGCCCAGCGGACATCGTCGGCGATGCGGTATTCGGGATTGGCCGGCTCGTAGCCGGAAAGGCCGAGCCGGTAGAAGCGGCGCTCGCCGATCCAGCCATCGGCGAGCCGCGCCGTGACCCAGGCACGCCAATGGACCTGGAATGTTTCCCGTGAAACCAGGATGACGACGCCGAGTCCGGCGGCGATCAGCACCAGCACCGGAAAGACCGCCATGGCGATCAGGGCGCTTTCGCCGTCCTTCTTTTCGAGCGCGTCGAAGAACCAGCCATTCCAGCGGTTGACGGTGACATTGGCGAAGACGGCGAGGATGATCGCGCTTGCCAGGGTGACCGACCAAAACCAGGCCTTGCCGGCACCGGCACCGCGCCAGAAGCCGCCGGTCAGCCGGGCAAAGCTCTTCGCGACCTGCCAGTCCGATGGCTGGCCGGCATCCCTGGCATGCTGGTCGAGCGCCTTCAGCACAACCCTTTGATCCCCCCGGATCGCGACATCGCGGGCGGTAGCCAGCCAGGTTTTCCCGGTTCAGACCGCGCCCATGATGCCGCTTAGTCAGCCCGGGATGAACTGCGGCTGAATGAAAGCGTCAGCGACGCCGGGCGGGAGCCCTCAGGCCGCCTTCGCCTCCTCGCCCAAAATCCGGGCCAGGCTCTCGAGCAATTCGCGCGAGCCCTCCTCGCGATGGACCGGGTCGTCCTTGCCGCCGAGATAGGCGCCCTGCTCGGTGAAGACGAGCTTCGTGCCGCTGCCCTCCGGAAGGTATTCCATGGTCAGCAACGAGCCCGAGAGCGGCACGCCGTCGATCGCCATCGCATAGGCGAGGATGATGCGCTCGTTCGGCTGGATCACCTGATAGACCGATTCATTGGTGATCGGCGGGCCGCCCTGATAGCGGAAACGGCTGCGCTCGAAGCCGCCGACGCGGAAATCGACGTCGAACTGCTCGACCGTCCAGCCCTCGCCCTCGGCGAACCAGCGGCGCTTGATCGCGGGGTCGGCAAAGGCGGCGAAGACCTTGGTGGGCGGCGCGGCATAGCTGCGCTCGATGGTGAAGCTCGCATGGGTGACGGGAGTCCGGCTCATGAGCGTTTTCCTTTCACTGAGCGGTTGGTCGTCAGGGGTCAGCGGCTGAGCCCGGCATCACCCTCGCGACGCGGGAAGAACTGGAAGAAGGGCTCAGCCTCGGCGAGGGCGCGGGCATAGGAGGGGCGCGTTCGCAGGCGCTCGAAATAGGCCCCGAGAAGCGGATGGCTGTCGCGGAAGGACAGAGCGCGCTCGCCATAGAACAGCGCCGGCGCGGCCGCGCAGTCGGCCATGCTGAACTCGTCGCCGGCGGCCCATTGCCGCCCGCCGATCTCGGCCTCGAGCACGTCATAGGCAGAGGCGAGCGTCGCCTTCGCCTCGGCGACGCCGAGCGCGTCGCGGTTCTCCTCCGGACGGAGCCGATCAAGCACCACCTTCTGCATGGGGACGGCGACATAGAGATCGAAGAGCCGGTCGAGCCGCCTTACTTCCAGTGCCGCGACCGGGTCCTGCGGCAGCAACGCCAGCTTGCCGGGATAATGCAGGACGAGATGCTCGATGATCAGGCTGGTCTCCGGCACGAGCTTGCCGAGCCGGTCGTCGCGCAGCAGCGGGAATTTTCCGAGCGGCCAAAGCTTCAGAAAAGCGGCGCGCTCTGTGGGATCGCCGAGATTGACGAGATGCGGCGTGAACGGCGTCTCGTTTTCGTAGAGTGCGACCAGCACCTTCTGGCAGAAGCCGGAGAGCGGGTGGAAATAGAGCGTCAGGGACATGGCTTCGCGTTCCTGCTTCTTGGAAGGAGCGGGTTGAAGGACTTCGGTCGACAAGACGGCTGTTCAGGCGGGCGCCTGCTCCAGTGCGAGATAGTCGGCCAGCCGGTCGAAGCCGATGCGCGAGCCCTGCTCGCGCCAGTCGGGCTTGTCGTGTCCGTCGAGAAAGGCCGCCTGCTCGGTGAAGATGAGGCGGGTACCGGCCCCCTCGCGCCGGAACTCGATCGTCGCCAGCGAGACCGACAGGCGCAGATCGTCGCGCAGCAGTTCGTAGCTGTAGACGATGCGCTCGTCCGTCAGGATCTCCTGGAAGGTCGCGTTCATCGCGTAGACGCCGCCCGGCCCCGGCGCGCCGCGCATGGTCTCGCTGCCGCCCTCGCGGAAATCGAGGCTGTGCTGGCCGAGGCCGCCTTCGTCATGGCAGGCCGACCAGCGCCTTTTCGCAACGGGATCGGCGAAGGCGGCGAAGACGCGGGCAGGGCTCGCATCATAGCGACGCTCGATCGCGAAGCTGGCATGGACGACCGATCGTTCCGTCATGCGCCGTTCTCCTCTTCGGTTTCCGCAGCCTGTTCGGCAAGGAAGGCGCCGAGCCGGTCGAAGCGCCGCTCCCACAAGGTCCGGCGCTCGCTGATCCAGCGCTCTGCCGCGCGTAGCGCCTGCGTCTCGAGCTGGCAGTTGCGGACGCGCCCGATCTTCTGCGAGCGCACCAGCCCGGCGCCTTCGAGCACGGCGAGATGCTGGACCACGGCCGACAGCGTCATCTGCAAGGGAGCGGCGAGCTCGCTGACGCTGGCCGCTCCCTCGCTGAGCCGCTGCACCATCTGCCGGCGGTTCGGGTCCGCCAAGGCCTGGAACATCAGATCGAGCTGGTCTGATTGGTGAAGCATGCGCTTAAGTATCGCGCCCCGAACACTCTGTCCAGAGAAACTTTAGCACTCACTAAAGTTTATGACCGAACCCCGGCGCGACATCCGGCGCATTGCCTCCAGCGGCTCCGAGCGGCTATGAATCCCGGCACGCTCCCTTATCCCGCGTGCGCCATTCAACCGTCTGCGCCAGCCGCCGGAGCTTTTGCCATGCGTATCGAGAACGACCCGAAGCTGGATTTCCGCGACGTGCTGATCCGGCCGAAGCGCTCGACGCTCGCCAGCCGTTCGGAGGTCGACGTCAACCGCAGCTTCCATTTCGCCCATACCGGCCGCGAATGGAGCGGCTTCCCGCTGATCGCCGCCAATATGGACGTGGTCGGGACGATGGCGATGGCGCGCGCGCTGCTGAAGCACGGCGCCATGGTCGCCCTGCACAAGCATTACGACGCGGAAGAGCTGATCGCCTTCTTCAAGGAGCCGGGTTCGGTCAACGCCTTCTATTCGCTGGGCACGACCGATTCCGACCATGACAAGCTCAAGGCCGTCCATGCCAAGGCGCCGATCGACAAGATCTGCCTCGACGTCGCCAATGGCTACACCGAGAAATTCGTCGACACCGTCAAGGCGACGCGCGAGGCCTTCCCGAACGCGGCGATCATGGCCGGCAACGTCGTCACCGGCGACATGACCGAGGCGCTGATCCTGGCCGGTGCCGACATCGTCAAGGTCGGCATCGGTCCGGGCTCGGTCTGCACCACCCGCAAGATGACCGGCGTCGGCTATCCGCAGCTCTCGGCGATCATCGAATGCGCCGATGCGGCACACGGCCTCAAAGGGCTGGTCTGCGGCGATGGCGGGCTGACCGTTCCGGGCGACGTCGCCAAGGCCTATGGCGGCGGCGCCGATTTCGTGATGATGGGCGGCATGCTCGCCGGCCATGACGAATGCGAGGGCGAGATCCGTTATGAGGAGCGCGACGGCGAGAAGGTGCCGGTCGCGATGGTGTTTTACGGCATGTCCTCGGACACGGCGATGAACAAATACGCCGGCGGCGTCGCCAAATACCGCGCCTCCGAGGGCAAGACCGTCGAGGTGTCCTATCGCGGCCCGGTCGAGGGCACGATGCAGGAGATCATGGGCGGGGTCCGCTCGGCGATGACCTATATCGGCGCGGTCCGCCTCAAGGAGATGTCGAAGCGTACCAGCTTCATCCTGGTCGGCGCCCAGCTCAACACCGTGTTCGGCAATTGAGCGAAGCCGATATCGCCATCATCGGCGCCGGCCCGGCTGGGCTGATCGCTGCCGAGCGGCTGGCACAGGCCGGGCACCGGGTGGCGCTCTACGAACGCATGCCTTCGCCGGCGCGCAAATTCCTGCTCGCCGGGCGCGGCGGACTCAACCTGACCCATTCCGAGCCGCTCGACGGATTTCTCGACCGCTATGGCGAAGCGCGCGACTGGCTGGAGCCGGCGATCCGGGCCTTCCCGCCGGTGGCATTGCGCGACTGGGCCGACGGGCTCGGCGCCGAGAGCTTCGTGGGCTCGAGCGGCAGGGTCTTCCCGAAGGCGATGAAGGCCTCGCCGCTGCTGCGCGCCTGGCTGGCGCGGCTCGCCGGGCTCGGCGTCAGACTGCATTCCGGCCAGCTCTGGACAGGCTGGGACGAGAGCGGCGCGCTGCACTTCGAGAATCGCGACGGAACGGTCGAAACGCTTCGTCCGGCAGCGACGCTGCTGGCGCTCGGCGGCGCGAGCTGGCCAAGGCTCGGCTCGGATGGCGGCTGGCAGGCGGCGCTGGCCGAGAAGGGCGTCGCGATCGCTCCGCTACGCCCGGCCAATGCCGGTTTCTCGGTCGACTGGTCGGCGCTGATGCGCGAGCGCTTCGCCGGGGTGCCACTGAAGCGGATCGCGCTGTCCTTCGCCGGGCGGCGCGTTACAGGCGAGGCGATGATCGACGCCAACGGCATCGAAGGCGGCGCGATCTATGCGCTGTCGGGGCCTTTGCGCGAGGCGATCGCACGCGATGGCCATGCCGAGCTCGCCATCGACCTGCGGCCCGATCTCGACGAAGCTGCGCTGGCCGCCCGTCTCGAACGGCGCCGCACCGGCGAGACGCTGAGCAACCATCTGCGCAAGGCCGCAGGGTTATCGCCGGTCGCGATCGCGGTGCTGCGCGAAGCAGCAGGCGGCCCGCTGCCGGCCGAACCTGCAGCCCTCGCCCGGCTGATCAAGACCGCATCACTGCGGCTGACCGGGACGGCGCCGATCACCCGCGCCATCTCGACGGCTGGCGGCATCCGGGCAGAGGAGATCGACGCAGGCTTCATGCTGAAGCGCCTGCCCGGTGTGTTCGTCGCCGGCGAGATGCTCGACTGGGAGGCCCCGACCGGCGGCTATCTGCTGCAGGCCTGCTTTGCCACCGGCGTCGCCGCGGCCGCCGGGATCGGGCGGTTTCTAAACAAGCCCTCATCCTGAGGAGCGGGCTTCAGCCCGCGTCTCGAAGGATGTTTCAGGAGGCTCGGGAAGTATCTGGAGTATCCTTCGGGACGGCCCTGCGGGCCTCCTCAGGATGAGGTCGCTCTCAGTTCAATCCCTTCAGCCGGTAGAGCGCTTCCAGCGCCTCGCGTGGCGTCATCTCGTCCAGATCGAGCCCGGCGAGCGCCTCCCTGAGCAGATCGGGACCGGCAGCGACCGCAGGCGCGGGCGGCGGGCTGCGCAATTGCGCGGCGAAAAGCGGGAGGTCGTCGACCAGCGCCGCGACCGGCTTCTCGCGCTCGCTCTTCTCGAGCTCGCCGAGGATGGCACGGGCGCGCTCGACCACGGCCGGCGGCAGGCCGGCGAGCTTGGCGACCTGAATGCCGTAGGAACGATCGGCCGCGCCGGGCACGACCTCGTGCAGGAAGACGACCTCGCCATTCCATTCGGTGACGCGCACGGTTGCGTTGACAACCCGGTCGAGCCGTTCCGCCAGCGCGGTCAGCTCGTGATAATGCGTCGCGAACAGGGCCCGGCAGCGATTGGCCTCGTGCAGATGCTCGATCGCCGCCCAGGCGATCGAGAGTCCGTCGAAGGTCGCGGTGCCGCGCCCGATCTCGTCGAGGATGACCAGCGCCCGCGGTCCGGCCTGGTTCAGGATCGCCGCGGTCTCGACCATCTCGACCATGAAAGTCGAACGCCCCCGGGCAAGGTCGTCGGCGGCGCCGACGCGCGAGAACAGCCGGTCGACCACGCCGATATGGGCGCTACCGGCCGGCACGTAGGAACCCATCTGCGCCAGCACGGCGATCAGTGCGTTCTGACGCAGGAAGGTCGACTTACCGGCCATGTTCGGGCCGGTGATCAGGCAGATGCGGCCGTCCCGGCTTTTGCCGGCTGCCGAAAGCTCGCTGTCATTGGCGACGAAGGGCTGGCCCTCGCGCTTCAGCGCCGCCTCGACCACGGGATGGCGGCCCGCCTTGATCGCGAAGGCCGCCCCCTCGTCGACGAGCGGCCGGGTCCAACCGCCATCGACCGCGAGCTCCGCCAGCGCGGCGGCGACGTCGATCGCGGCCAGCGCCAGCGCCGCCGCCTTGATCGGCTCGGCCTGACCCAGCACCGCCGCGGTCAGATCGGCGAAGATCGACAATTCCAGCTTCAGCGCCCGGTCGGCGGCCGAGGCGATCTTGGCCTCGAGCTCGCCGAGCTCGACCGAGGAGAAGCGCATCGCGTCCGACATGGTCTGGCGGTGCACGAAGACGGCGCGCCAGGGCTCCCTCAGGAAGTCCTCGCCGACGGCCTGCGGCACCTCGACGAAGTAGCCGAGCATGGAATTATGCTTGATGCGCAGCGTCCGGCAGCCGGTCTCGGCGGCGTAGCGGGCCTGGAGCTGGGCGATCACCTTGCGCGAATCGACCTGCAGCAGCCGCAATTCGTCGAGCGCCCCGTCGAAGCCCTCGCGCACGAAACGGCCATCGCGCTTCAGCAGCGGCAGCTCCTCGGCGAGCGTCGCCGAAAGACGGGCGCCGAGATCGGGATCGGTGCGGCCGAGCGCCAATGCCGCCTCGCGCAGTTCCGGCGGGATCTCGCCATGGCGCAACAAGGCGGCAGCGATGGCGCGGGCCGCTTCCAGCCCGGCGCCGAGCGCGGCGAGATCACGCGGTCCGCCGCGGTCGAGCGCCAGGCGCGACAGGGCGCGGGCGATGTCGGGGACCCGCGCGAGATCGCGGCGCAGATCCTCGCGCAGCCCGGGGGCCTCGACGAGGGCGGCGACGGCATCGTGCCGGCCCGCGATTTCCAGGGGATCGGTGAGCGGCCCGGCGAGGCGCTCGGCCAGGAGCCGGCTACCACCCGGTGTCTGCGTCCGGTCGATGGTGGCGAGCAGGCTGCCGGCGCGCTCGCCGGACAAGGTACGCATCAGTTCGAGATTGGCCCGGGTCGCGGCGTCGATCAGCATGGTCGCGCTCTCGCCCTCGCGCCGCGGCGGCGAGAGCGGCGGGCGGGCGCCGAACTGGGTGCGCTCGACATAGGCGAGCGCAGCGGCGGCGGCGGCAATCTCGGCGCGGCTGAAGGCGCCGAAGGCATCGAGCGTGGCGACGCCGAAGAACTCCTTCAGCCGCCTTTCTCCGGAGGCCGGATCGAGGCCCTCGCGCGCCAGCGGCGTCACGGCGGCCGGCACGTCACGCCAGATCTCCTTCAGCTCGGGATCCTCATGGATCGCATCCGGGCAGACGATCTCGCGCGGATCGAGACGCGCCAGCTCGACGGGCAGGCCACGCGCATCGGTCTCCAGCACGCTGAAACGGCCGGTCGAGATATCGACGGCGGCGATGCCATAGGCGTAGCCGACATCGCTGAGCCGGCGCCGCGCCACGGCGACGAGCAGGCTGGCGCGACCGGGTTCGAGCAGCCGCTCCTCGGTGATGGTGCCGGGCGTGACGAGCCGGACGACATCGCGCTTCACCACCGATTTGGCGCCGCGTTTCTTGGCCTCGGCCGGATCCTCGGTCTGCTCGCAGACCGCGACGCGGTGACCGGCCGCGATCAGGCGCTGGAGATAGTCGTCGGCCCGGTCGACCGGGACGCCGCACATGGCGATGTCCTCGCCAAGATGCTTGCCGCGCTTGGTCAGCACGATGCCGAGCGTGCGCGAGGCGATCTCGGCGTCCGCGAAGAACAATTCGTAGAAATCGCCCATCCGGTAGAACAGCAGGCTGTCCGGATTGGCGGTCTTGATCTCGATGTACTGCGCCATCATCGGCGTGACGCGGCCGGGATCGGCGCTCGCGGCAGCGGCAGGGGGTGTCTTGGTGTCGCGGGGAGAGGTGCTGTGCATCGCGCCGGCACGCTAGCAAATCGTGGCGGCAAGGCCATCCGTTAGGGAGACTTTCAACAATTGAAAGCAGGCTGACCACGCCATTTTCCGGCCGAAGGCCCCCATGTCGCTGCTGATCAACCTCGTCGAGAGCCTTTCCTTCCTGCTGCTCGCCGCGCTGGTGGTGACCGTCGTCGCGCCTTGGCTCGACCAGCGGCCGATCCTGCGCCAGGTCGCCATCGGCGCCCTGCTCGCCGCGGCCGCGCTGTGCAGCATGACCTTTCCCTTCGTCATGGAAGCCGGCCTGGTCGTCGACTCCCGCAACACGCTCGCCATCCTCGCCGGACCGATCGGCGGGCCGATAGCGGCCGTGCTGACGGCGCTGCCGCTCGCGGCGCTGCGCTACAGCCAGGGCGGGGTCGGCATGGCGACCGGCCTCGCCGGCATCGTCCTCAATGCCCTGGCGGGCGTCGCCTATGCCGCCTGGCTGGCGCGCCAGCGCCGCCCCTTCCGGCTGGGGGACTTCGTCGTGCTCAGCCTGATCGGCGCGGTCTGCCTCTTGCTCTCCGTGCTGTTCATGCCGAGCTGGACTGTGGCCGAACGCTTCCTGCGCGATGCCGTGCCGACGATCATCCTGGTCAACGCGGTCGGCACGGTGCTGGTCGGGCTCGTCGTCCATAACGACCGCGAACGCCGCGATACCGCCTATCGGCTGCGCTCGCTGATGCAGCGGGCGCCGGGCACGCTCTACCAGCGCATCGCTCATCCCGACGGCTCGCTGAGCTATCATTTCGCCTCCTTCGCGATCGACCGGCTGCTGGGGATCACCAAGGAGGAGGTCGAGCGCGATCCGGAAACCTGGCTCGGCAAGATGTTGCCCGAGGACCGGGCGCGCTTCGAAGCGGCGCGCGCGGCCCCGCAGAGCTACGGCGATTTCTGGCGCTTCGAGGCGCGCTATGCCGGCGTCGACGGCGTCGTCTGGCTGCGCAGCGAAGCGACATGCCGCCGTCTCGCCGACGGCACGGTGATCTGGGACGGCATCCTGCTCGACATCACCCCCGAGAAGACGCTGGAGACCCGGCGCGACGAGATCGAGACCTTGCGCCGCTCGGCGCTCGAGGAGCTCGCGGGCAATCTCGAGGTCACGGTCGGCAAGGCCTTGCGTCAGGTCGGTGAATCGGCCCGCGACATGCACGAGGCGGCACAGCAGATGGCGGCGAATGCCGACCAGACGACCCAGCGGGCGGTCGACGTCACCCAGCAGGCGCAGCTCGCCTCGCACCGCGTCGGCAGCGTGGCGCTGGCGGCCGAGGAGATCGACGCCTCGATCCGCGAGCTGACCCGGCAGACCGGGCTGGCGGCGGAAAAGGCGCAGTTGGCGGCGAGCCATGTCCGCTCGACCCGGCGGGACGTCAACGGCCTCGCCTTGGCCACCGATCAGGTCGGCGCGGTGCTCGCCTTCATCGAGGACATCGCGGCGCGCACCAATCTCCTGGCACTGAACGCGACCATCGAGGCGGCGCGGGCCGGCGCCGCCGGGCGCGGGTTCGCGGTGGTCGCCGGCGAGGTCAAGAACCTCGCCGAGCAGACCCAGAAGGCGACCCGCGACATCGCGGCGACGCTGGAGGAGATCCGCGCCGCCGCCGCGACCGCGGCCGAGGCGGTCGGGCAGATCGAGGAGACGATGGGCACGATCGAGACGACCTCGGGCGCGATCGCCCGCGTCGTCAACATGCAAGGGACGATCGCCTCCGGCATCGCCGCCGACGCTCTGGCCGTCGCCGGCTCGACGACGACGGTGACCGGCAACGTCGCGGCGCTCGGCGACGAGGCGCGCTCGACTGGCGAAACCGCCTCGCGGGTGGTCGAGGCGGCCGGGCGCGTCAGCGAACAGGCGGTCGAGCTCGACCGCTATGTCGTCGACTTCGTCGCGCGCGTCCGCGGCCGGCTCTGAAGGCGACGCGCCGACATCGCACCTGCGAAGCGCGTGCCGCAGTGCGATCTTCTCCACGCCGGCAAGAGTAACGCGCCGCAATCGCGCCTTGTGGAGCGCAGGCGCACTGCCCTATGGTCGTTTCCCCTCGAGGAAACGCTCATAAAGAACGACGGCATGAACGATCGCCCGCCAATCAAACGCACCCGCCCGACCTTCACCGACCAGGAAGCATTGCTGTTCCACTCGCAAGGCAGGCCGGGCAAGCTCGAAATCGTTCCGACCAAGCCGATGGCGACCCAGCGCGATCTGTCGCTGGCCTATTCGCCGGGCGTCGCCGTGCCGGTCCTGGCGATCGCGGAAGATCCGTCCAGGGCCTATGACTACACGACACGCTCCAACCTGGTGGCAGTGATCACCAACGGCACCGCGATCCTCGGCCTCGGCAATCTCGGCGCCCTCGCCTCCAAGCCGGTGATGGAGGGCAAATCGGTCCTGTTCAAGCGCTTCGCCGACGTCGATTCGATCGATCTCGAGGTCGATACCGAGGACGCCGACAAGTTCATCGACGCGGTGCGCTATCTCGGCCCCTCCTTCGGCGGCATCAATCTCGAGGACATCAAGGCGCCGGAATGCTTCATCATCGAGCAGCGCCTGCGCGAGCTGATGGACATTCCGGTCTTCCATGACGACCAGCACGGCACCGCGATCATCGCCGCCGCCGGCCTGATCAATGCGCTCGACCTGACCGGGCGCGACATCCAGACGACCAGGCTCGTCATCAACGGCGCCGGCGCCGCCGCCATCGCCTGCATCGAACTGCTCAAGGCGATGGGCTTCAAGCCCGAGAACGTCATCCTCTGCGATACCAAGGGCGTGATCTATCAGGGTCGCACCGAGGGCATGAACCAGTGGAAATCGGCTCATGCCGCCGTCACCGACCGGCGCACCCTCACGGAAGCGATGAAGGGTGCGGACGCCTTCTTCGGCCTGTCGCAGAAGGGTTCGGTGACGCCCGAGATGGTCGCATCGATGGCGGACAACCCGATCATCTTCGCCATGGCCAACCCGGATCCCGAGATCACGCCGGAGGAGGTCGCGGCGGTGCGCGACGACGCGATCATGGCGACCGGCCGCTCGGACTATCCGAACCAGGTCAACAATGTGCTGGGCTTCCCCTTCATCTTCCGCGGCGCGCTCGATGTGCGCGCCACGACGATCAACATGGAGATGAAGATCGCCGCCGCCGAGGCGCTGGCGATGCTGGCCCGCGAGGACGTGCCCGACGAGGTCGCCGCCGCCTATCAGGGCGCCCGCCCGCGCTATGGCAAGGAATACATCATCCCGGTCCCGTTCGACCCGCGCCTGATCCATGTCGTGCCGATGGCCGTCGCCAAGGCGGCGATGGAATCCGGCGTCGCCGGCAAGCCGATCATCGACACCGCCGACTACAAGGCGCAGCTCTCGGCGAGGCGCGACCCGGTCGCCGGCACGCTCAACCGCATCACCGAGCGCGTCCGCCGCTATCCGAAGCGGGTCGTCTTCGCCGAAGGCGAGGAGGAGCAGGTGATCCGCGCCGCCGCCTCCTTCGTCAACCAGGGTCTCGGCCACGCCATCCTGATCGGCCGCGAGGATCGGATCACCGCGACCGCGACCTTCCTCGGCGTCGACCTCGCCGCCAAGGGCATCGAGGTCCAGAACGCCCGGCTTTCGCATCGCAACAGCGCCTATGCGCAATATCTCTATGAGCGCCTGCAACGGCAGGGCTATCTGTTCCGCGACTGCCAGCGCCTGATCAACCAGGACCGCAATCATTTCGCGGCCGCCATGGTGGCGCTGGGCGATGCCGATGCGATGGTGACCGGCGTCACCCGCAATTATTCGATCGCGCTCGAGGAGGTTCGCCGCGTCATCGACGAGAAGCCGGGCCATCGCGTCATCGGCGTCTCCGTGGTGGTCGCGCGCGGGCGCACCGTGCTCGTCGCCGATACGGCGATCCACGAAATGCCGACGGCTCGCGAGCTCTCCGAGATCGCCATCGAAGCGGCCGGCGTGGCGCGGCGCCTCGGCTACGAGCCGAAGGTCGCGATGCTCGCCTTCTCCTCCTTCGGCCACCCGCCGGGCGAGCGCTCGGCGAAGGTGCGCGAGGCGGTCGCGATCCTCGACAATCAGCGCGTCGACTTCGAGTATGACGGCGAGATGGCCGCCGATGTCGCGCTGAACCGCGATCTGATGGCGCAGTATCCGTTCTGCCGCCTGACCGGCCCGGCCAACGTCCTGGTCATGCCGGCATTCCACTCGGCCTCGATCTCGACCAAGATGCTGCAGGAGCTCGGCGGCTCGACCGTGATCGGCCCGCTGATCGTCGGCCTCGACAAGCCGGTGCAGATCGTGCCGCTCGGCGCCAAGGATTCCGACATCGTCAACATGGCGGCATTGGCGGCGTTCAACATCGGCGGGTGAGAAACCACGCCTGTCATTCCGGGGCGGGCCGAAGGCCCGAGCCCGGAATCCATGAACACGACCATGTAAAAAGGGCGGCCAAGGTGCCGCCCTTTTTCTGTATTTTCAGCGGATACAGGTTCCAGGCTCGTGGCTTCGCCGCGCCCCGGAAAGACGGCGAGCGTCAGTTCGTCCTGGGACCGAGATCGCGCGGGGCGGCGTTGACCGTGACGATCTGGCCGTTGCGCAGCTCGAGCACGGCGAGACCGCGCTCGTTCTGGCCATCGGCCCGGAAGCGGAAGACGCCGTCGGCACCGGCGAAGCCGGACGGATTGGTCAGCACGGATTCGGAAAAGCGCTGGCTTCCTTGCGTGCGGGCGAGCGCCGCCGCGAGCGAGACCGCGTCATAGGCGAGCGTCGCGGTGCGGGTCGGCGAGCTGTTAAAGCGCTTCTGGTAGCGGCCGGCGAAGGCGTTGAAGCCAGCCATATCGGGCGAGGCGAACCAGCCGCCCTGAATGGCGGGGATGCGGGCGACGGCGGCATCGTTCCAGACGCCGGTGCCGAGCGGCTTGATCTTGGCCGGATCGTAGCCGGCCTGCTGCAGGATCAGGCCGAGCTGCGGCATGGCGTTGGCATCGCCCGGCACGAACAGCGCATCGGCCTGCTGCAGGGCCGGCGCCAGCCGGCCGGCGGAGGCGCGCATGCTGTTGGCATCGGCGCCGAAGCGCTCGATCACGACGGCGCGCGCGCCGCGATCGGCCACCGCCTGCTGGAAGGCGGCCTCGACGACCTTGCCATAAGCGGTGTCCGGCACCATCGCGGCGAAGGATTTGCGGCCCTGCGAGGCCGCATAGGCGATCACCCGGTTGACGTCGTTCTCGGGCGGGAAGGACAGCAGATAGACGCCGCGCGTGGCGACATTGCTGTCGCTGGAGAAGGCGATCACCGGCTTGCCGGCGCCGCGGGCCACCTGCGCCACGGCCTGGACCGAGGGGGCGAAGAGCGGGCCGATGATCAGTTCGGCGCCTTCGCGCAGCGCCGCCTGGGCGGCGGCCTGGGCTCCGTCGGGCGTGCCGCGATCATCCTTGAGCAGCAAGGTCAGGTCGGCGCCGGGGAATTCGGCCAGCGCCATCTCGGCGGCGTTCTTCAAGGAGTTGCCGACGGTCGCGCCTGCGCCTTCCGCGGTCAGCGGCAGGATCAGCCCGACCTTGACCGAGCCGGTCCCGAGTGTCGGGCCGGTGGGAGCCGCGGGAGCCCCGCCGGCTGCACCGTCGAAGCCGGGCAAACCGGAGGTGCCGCCGCTGCAGGCGGTGAGCAGGAGCGAGGCGCCGCTGGCCAGAATCAGCCGCCGCGAGACGCCGACGAGGGGCGCCTGATCTGGAGTTCCAACTGGGCGCGACACGGGTTTTGTCTCCACTGCTGGGCGGGGCGCATCGTCACGACGGCGCCCGGCGGTGCGTATCCCCCCGGATAATGGGAGAATACCTGCCAGCCAGGGATGGTATTTTCAAGCTGTTAACTATGAGTTGCCATCGGCGCGATGGTATACGGACGGCGCCTGTGGCAGTTTCGCCGCCATGTCAGCACCTTCTCCCGCCGCGCCGCCCCCGGGCCGCGCCAAAGATGCCTCGCCGAGCTACACCGCCTTCGGACTGCGGGCCGAGGCCGAGCCGCTGGCGCCCGGCCTGCACATCGTCGCGACACCGATCGGCAACCTCAAGGACATCTCCTTTCGCGCGCTGGCCACGCTCGCCGCCGCCGATGCGGTGCTGGCCGAGGACACACGCACCTCGAAGACGCTGCTGGCGCATTACGGCATCGCGACGCCGCTCCTGCCCTATCATGAGCACAATGCCGCGCAGATGCGCCCGAAAATTCTCGAGAAGCTGCGCCAGGGCGGCAAGCTCGCGCTGATCTCGGATGCCGGCACGCCCTTGGTCTCCGACCCCGGCTACAAGCTCGTCGCCGAGCTGGTGGCGGAGGGCCTGCCGGTCACCGGCATCCCCGGCCCCTCCGCCGTATTGGCGGCGCTGGTGCTCGCCGGCCTGCCGACCGACCGGTTCTTCTTCGAGGGCTTCCTGCCGCCGAAGAGCGCGGCACGCAAAGCCCGGCTGACCGAGCTTTCCACCATTCCCGGCACGCTGGTCTTCTTCGAATCGCCGCGCCGGCTCGCCGAGATGCTGGGCGACGCGGCGATGGTGCTCGGCGAACGGCCGGGCGCGGTCGCGCGCGAGCTGACCAAATATTACGAGAATGTCCGCCGCGGCGCGCTGTCCGAGCTCGCCGCCCATTATGGCGAGTCCGAGGAGGCACGCGGCGAGATCGTGGTGATCATCGGCCCGCCGGACGCCGCGGCGCTCGCCCCGAGCGGCGCCACGCTCGACGAGGCGCTGCGGGCGGCGCTCGAAACGCTCTCGCTGAAGGAAGCCGTGGCGCAGGTCACCGCCGCCAGCGGCCAGCCGCGGCGCCTGGTCTATGCCCGTGCCCTCGAGCTGACGCGGACGCCGTGAGCGAGGCGGCCCGCAGCCGTCGTGCCCGCCGCTCCGGTCTTTCCGGGCGCCGCGGCGAATGGCTCGCCGTGCTCTATCTCGGCGCCAAGGGCTATCGCCTGCTGGAACGGCGCTTCGGCGGCAAGGGCGGCGAGATAGACCTAATCATGGCGCGCGGCAGGAGCATCGCCTTCGTCGAGGTCAAGCGCCGCGCGACGCTCGACGAAGCCGCGGGCACGATCACCGCCGACAAAAGGCGCCTGATCGAGGCGCGCATCCGGCAATGGATGGCCCGCAATCCCTGGGCGATGCAACGCCATTTGCGGGCCGATGCGGTCTTCCTGGCGCCCTGGCGCCTGCCGCGCCATGTCCCCGCCGTCTTCGAGCTCACGCTCTGACGCAGAGCTCCCCTCTTGCGCAGCCGCGCCGGCAGGACCGATAAAGCGCTCCCCAACCGGAGCGCCGCCATGCCGTTGAATGTCGCCATCCAGATGGACCCGATCGAAAAGGTCCGCATCGCCGGCGACACCGGCTTCTCGCTGATGCTGGAGGCGCAGGCGCGCGGCCACAAGCTCTTCACCTACACCCCGGACAAACTCACCCTGCGCGACGGCAAGGTCACCGCCGTGATCAACCCGGTCGAGGTCCGCGATGTCGAGGGCGACCACTACACGCTGGGCGAGCCCGAGCGCACCGACCTTTCGACGCTCGACGTGGTGCTGCTGCGCCAGGACCCGCCCTTCGACATGGCCTATGTCTCCTCGACGCATATGCTCGAGCGCATCCATCCGAAGACGCTGGTGGTCAACGACCCCGCCGAGGTCCGCAACGCGCCCGAAAAACTGTTCGTCACGCATTTCCCGGAGCTGATGCCGCCGACCCTGATCACCCGCGACAAGGCCGAGATCGAGGCCTTCCGCGAGGAGTTCGGCGAGATCGTGATGAAGCCGCTCTACGGCCATGGCGGCGCGACCGTGTTCAAGACCGGCAAGGGCGACCCGAATTTCGGCTCGCTCTGCGACCTCTTCGCCAATCTCTTCCGCGAGCCCTGGGTGGTCCAGGCCTTCCTGAAGGAAGTCACCGCGGGCGACAAGCGCATCATCCTGATCGACGGCAAGGCCGCCGGCGCGGTCAACCGCGTGCCGGCCGAGGGCGATCTGCGCGCCAATATGGTACGTGGCGGCGCCGCCCGGCCGACCGACCTGTCCAAGCGCGAGCTCGAGATCTGCGAACGCATCGGCCCGGCGCTCAGGGAACGCGGCCTGCTGCTGGTCGGCATCGACGTGATCGGCGGCAAGCTGACGGAGATCAACGTCACCGCCCCGACCGGTGTGCGCGCCATCAAGAAGCTCGGCGGGCCGGATCTGGCGGCGCAGCTCTTCGACGTGATCGAGGCCAAGCGGGCGGCGCTCTGAGCGCCCCGGCTCATCCCGTGGCGGCGACAGCCGTCCCGCTCAGCGGGTTCTCCGGATCCCAGCGATAGCGCATCGTCTCGAAGCGCATCGCCATCGCATCGACGAGCAGCAGCTTGCCGACCAGCGGCTCGCCGAAGCCGGCGACCGCCCGGAGCACCTCGAGCGCCATCAGCGAACCCATGACGCCGGGCAGCGCACCGAGAATGCCGGCCTCG
Organism: Allobosea sp. GW823-FHT01F03; assembly: GCF_058798075.1. Lineage (NCBI taxonomy): Bacteria > Pseudomonadati > Pseudomonadota > Alphaproteobacteria > Hyphomicrobiales > Alloboseaceae > Allobosea > Allobosea sp. GW823-FHT01F03. The sequence goes on from NZ_CM179505.1 coordinate 309,180, forward strand.
GCGCAAGGCGCGACGGTGCCTGCCGGCGGCTCCTGCGGGAAGAGGCAGCGATAGGTCGGGTTGGGCGTGCCGTCCGGCGCCTTCTCATGCGCCCGGATCGTGGTCAGCGAGCCGTCGAAGCGCCCGAGCGCCGCCATGACCAGCGGCTTGCCCTCGTGGAAGCAGGCATCGGAGACCGCATAGCGCGTGGCGAAACTATCCGAGCCTTCGGCAACGACATCATAGAAAGCGACGAGCGCACGGGCATTGTGCGGATCGATCCGCGTGACATATTCCTCGATCTGGACATGCGGGTTCAGCCGCTTGACGAAGCCGGCCGCCGCCACCGCCTTGCGGGCGCCGATATCCTCGGTCCCGAAGATGATCTGTCGCTGCAGGTTCGACAGCGAGACATGGTCGTCGTCGACGATGCCGATGGTTCCGACGCCGGCCGCGGCGAGATAGGCGAGCAGCGGCGCACCGAGCCCGCCGGCGCCGATCACCAGCACCCGCGCCCGCTTCAGCCGGGCCTGGCCGGGGCCGCCGATCTCCGGCAGCACCAGATGGCGGGCATAGCGCTCGATCTCGACGTCGCTCAGCATCATGCCCTCAGGATTAGGCCGATCGCGCCCGCGCAGCAATCGGGTGCCTGGACGGCGGAGCCGGGAATCGGGTGCCATACCGTGACAGGAAGCGGGTGTCTGCGCCGGCCCGCCGCCTGCGATCACCGCGCCGCAGTTTCCTGCGGCACGAAAGGCAATGACATGACGGTTCTCAGCAACAAGGTCGCGCTCGTCACCGGGGCGAGCTCCGGGATCGGGCGCGCCGCCGCCCGCCTGTTCGCCAGCGAGGGCGCAAGGGTGGTGGCGACGGCACGGCGCCAGGACGAACTCGACACGCTCACGGCCGAGATCGCCGCGTCAGGCGGCGAGGCGCTCGCCATTGCCGGCGACATCCGCGACGAAGCGCTGGCGCAGCGCCTGGTCGAGGCGGCGACCGAGCGCTTCGGCGGGCTCGACATCGCCTTCAACAATGCCGGGGTGGTCGGCGAGCTGGCGCCGGTGGCGGAGATCTCGTCCGCGGCCTGGCGCGAGCTGATCGAGACCAACCTGACCAGCGCCTTCCTCGGCGCGAAATACCAGGTGCCGGCGTTGCAGGCGCGCGGCGGCGGCTCGCTGATCTTCACCTCGAGCTTCGTCGGCTACACGGCCGGGCTCTCCGGCGCATCCGCCTATGCCGCGAGCAAGGCCGGACAGATCGGGCTGGTCAAGGCGCTCGCCGCCGAACTCGGGAGCCAGCGCATCAGGGTCAACGCGCTGCTGCCGGGCGGCACCGACACGCCGGCGAGCTTCACCAACGCGCCCGATGCCGGGCCGCAGGTGCTGGACTTCGTCGAGGGACTGCACGCCCTGAAGCGCATGGCGCGGCCGGAGGAGATCGCGCGGGCCGCGCTTTTCCTGGCCTCGGACGCATCGAGTTTCGTCACCGGCACGGCCTTCCTCGCCGATGGCGGGGTCTCGATCCAGCGCGGCTGACGGAACCCGGACGCGCTTGCGAAACGCCGGGCGGCTTACCTCTCGCGCAGCCGCTTGGCCCTTTTAAAAAGCCGTGCCATCGTGACGCATAGAGGGGCAGCGGAACTGCTCCATGCGTGACAGGGGAACGGTTGCATGCGCCAGACATCCCTCGCTTTGGCGCTGGTCGGCGCCGCCCTTTCGGCGCTCGCCGCCACCGCCCAGACCGCGATCAAACCGGCCGTCGTCTATGACAAGGGCGGGAAATTCGACAAATCCTTCAATGAGGGCGTCTTCATCGGCGCCGAGAAGTTCAAGACCGACACCGGCGTCGAGTTCCGCGATTTCGAGCCGACCAACGATGCCCAGATCGAGCAGGCGCTGCGCCGCTTCGCGCGCGACGGCCATTCGCCGATCATCGCGGTCGGTTTCTCGCAGGCGACCGCGCTGCAGAAGGTCGCGTCCGAGTTCCCGGACCTGAAGTTCACCATCATCGACATGGTGGTCGAATTGCCGAACGTGCAGTCGGTCGTGTTCAAGGAGCATGAGGGCTCCTATCTCGTCGGCCTGCTCGCCGGCCTCGCCTCGAAGACCGGCAAGGTCGGCTTCGTCGGCGGCATGGACATCCCGCTGATCCGCAAATTCGCCTGCGGCTATGTCCAGGGCGTCAAGGCGGCGAAGAAGGAGGCCGAGATCTTCCAGAACATGACCGGCTCGACCCCGGCCGCCTGGAACGACCCGGTCAAGGGCGGCGAACTCGCCAAATCGCAGATCGACCGCGGCGCCGACGTGGTCTACCACGCCGCCGGCGGCACCGGCATCGGCGTGCTGCGCGCCGCGGCGGACGCCGGCAAGCTCGGCATCGGCGTCGATTCGAACCAGAACATGCTGCATCCCGGCAAGGTGCTGACCTCGATGCTGAAGCGCGTCGACGTCGCCGCCTACAACTCCTTCAAGGCGGCGCGCGAGGGCAGCTGGAAGCCGGGCGTCTCGGTGCTCGGGCTGAAGGAGGACGGTGTGGGCTGGGCGCTCGACGACAACAACAAGGCGCTGATCACCCCGGAGATGAAGGCTGCCGCCGACAAGGCGAGGGCCGACATCATCGCCGGCGCGGTCAAGGTCCACGACTACATGTCCGACTCCAAGTGCACGATGTGACCGCTCACACCGTCGCAGCGGCGCGATGAAGATCACCATCCACGGCTCGGGCGACGCGTTCGGCTCCGGCGGCCGCTTCAACACCTGCCTCCAGATCGAGGCCGGCGACGAGAAGCTGCTGCTCGATTGCGGCTCGTCCAGCATGGTCGCACTGAACAAGGCCAGGGTCGCGCGCAGCGGCCTCTCGACCCTGCTGTTCACGCATTTCCACGGCGACCATTTCGGCGGCCTGCCCGCCTTCCTGCTCGATGCGCAGTTCATCTCGCGCCGCCGCGAACCCCTGACCATCGCCGGCCCGATCGGCATCGAACACCGTACCCGGCATGCGCTCGAAGCCGATTTTCCCGGCGCCTCGAGCAATCGCTGGCGTTTTCCGATCAGCTTCGTCGAGATCGCCCCGGAGGCGCCGGCGGAGCTTGCCGGCATCGCGGTCGAGGCCTTCCCGATGGTGCATGACGAGCGCGCCGGCCCCTGCCAGGGCTACCGGCTGAGGCAAGGCGGCAAGAGCTTCGCCTATTCCGGCGACACCGCCTGGACGGACGCACTGATCCCGCTCGCCGCCGGCGCCGACGCGCTTCTGGTCGAGTGCTACACTTACGACCGGGTGCTGGCCAACCATCTCGATTACCGGTCGCTCGCGGCACACCGTGACGATCTCGACACGCCGCGCATCATCCTGACCCATATGGGGCCGGACATGCTGGCCCATGGCGAGGCCCTGCCCGAGACGCGCGCGCATGACGGCATGGTGCTCTGCCTATGACCGGCACCGCGCCTGCCGCGATCGAACTGTTCAGCATCTCGAAATCCTTCGGCCCGGTCGCCGCCAACCGGAACGTCTCGCTCACGGTCGCCGCCGGCTCGGTCCACGGTATCGTCGGCGAGAACGGCGCCGGAAAATCCACGCTGATGTCGATCCTCTACGGCTTCTACGAGGCCGATTCCGGCGAGATCCGGGTGGGCGGCGAGAAGCGCACGATCAGCTCCCCGGCCGAGGCGATCGCCGCCGGCATCGGCATGGTCCACCAGCATTTCATGCTGGTCGAGCCGCTTTCGGTGGTCGAGAACGTGGTGCTCGGCGCCGAGGGCGGGACCTGGCTGAAGCGCGGCATCGCCAAAGCGCGGGCCGAGCTGGCCAGGCTTTCGGCGCAATACGGTCTCGCCATCGACCCGGACGCGACGGTCGGCTCGCTCTCGGTCGGACTGCAGCAGCGCGTCGAGATCCTGAAGGCGCTCTATCGCGGCGCCGAAGTGCTGATCCTCGACGAGCCGACCGCGGTGCTGACCCCGGCCGAGGCCGACCAGCTCTTCGAACTGCTGAGGGCGCTCAAGGCGCAGGGCAAGACGGTGATCCTGATCACCCACAAGCTGCGCGAGATCATGGCGGTGACCGACCGGGTCTCGGTGATGCGGCGCGGCGAGATGGTCGCCCATGTCGAGACGATCAGCACCTCGCCGGCCGCGCTCGCCGAGGCGATGGTCGGCCGGCGCGTGCTGCTGCGGGTCGAGAAGACGCCGCGCCAGCGCGGTGCGCCGGTGCTGGAGGCGGCCGGGCTCAGCGTGGTCGATGCGCGCGGGCATGAGACGCTGCGCGAGGCCAGCCTCACCCTGCACGAAGGCGAGATCGTCGGCATCGCCGGCGTCGCCGGCAACGGCCAGAGCGAATTGCTCGAAGTGCTCGCCGGGCTCGTCCAGCCGACGCGCGGGGTGATCCGCCTCGACGGCCGGATCCTCACAACCGCCGACCGCAATCCCGCCAATCTGCGCCGGCTCGGGCTGATGCATATCCCGGAGGATCGGCAGAAGACCGGCCTCGTCACCGCCTTCGCCGCGGCCGAGAACATGATACTCGGCTATCACGACGATCCGGCCTTCGGCCCGGGCCCGCTGCTCGCACCTTCGGCAATCCGCTGCCATGCGCTCGCCGGCATGCAGGCCTATGACGTCCGCCCCGCCGACCCCACCCTGAAGACGGCGAAATTCTCCGGCGGCAACCAGCAGAAGCTCGTGCTCGCCCGCGAGATCGAACGGGCGCCGAAAGTGCTGCTGGTCGGGCAGCCGACGCGCGGCGTCGATATCGGCGCAATCGAGTTCATTCATCGCCGGCTGATCGCGCTCCGCGATGCCGGAGTCGCGATCCTGCTGGTCTCGGTCGAGCTCGAGGAGGTGATGGCGCTGTCCGATCGGATCCTCGCTCTCTGCGGCGGGAGGATCACCGGCGAGCGCGCCGCCGAGGAGGCCGACGAGCGCGATCTCGGCCTGCTGATGGCCGGCGTCAGCGAGCGCGCGGCATGAGCGCCACACCGATCGAGCTGCCGCGCTGGGCCGATACCGCGCTGGTGCCGCTGGTCTCGGTCGTCGCCGCGCTGCTGGTCGCCGGGCTCGTCGTGCTCGGCATCGGCGAAAGCCCGCTAGAGGCGACCGCACTCCTGCTGAAAGGCTCGCTCGGCAGCCTCGAAGGGCTGGGCTTCACGCTCTATTACGCCACCAATTTCGTCTTCACCGGGCTTGCCGTCGCCGTCGCCTTCCATGCCGGGCTGTTCAATATCGGCGGCGAGGGCCAGGCGACGGTCGCCGGCATCTTCGCGGCCTTGACTTGCCTCTGGCTCGCGCCTTTGCCCGGCATCCTGCTGGTGCCGCTCGCCATCCTCGCCGCGGCCGCGGGCGGCGCGATCTGGGCCTTTATCCCTGGCTATCTTCAGGCGGTGCGCGGCAGCCATGTCGTGATCACCACGATCATGTTCAACTTCATCGCCGCGACGCTGATCGTCTACCTGCTGGTCGAGGTGATCGGGAAGCCGGGCTCGATGCAGCCCGAGACCGCCGATTTCGCCAAGCATGCGACGCTGACGCCGATGCACCAGCTCCTGGCGCCGCTCGGCCTGAAGCTGCCGAAGACGCCCTTGAACAGCGCCTTCCTGCTGGCGCTCGCCGCCCTCGTCGCGGTCTGGCTGCTGATCTACCGCTCCCGCCTCGGCTATGCGATCCGCACCGTCGGCGCCAATCCGCGCGCCGCCGCCTATGCCGGCATCTCGCCGGCCAGGATCACCATGGTGGCGATGGCGCTTTCGGGCGCGCTCGCCGGCGGGCTCGCGGTCAACGAGGTGATGGGCGTGCAGCACCGGCTGGTGCTCGATTTCACCGCCGGCTACGGCTTCGTCGGCATCGCGGTGGCGCTGATGGGGCGCGGCCACCCGGTCGGCGTCGGGCTCGCGGCATTGCTCTTCGGGGCGCTCTACCAGGGCGGCGCCGAACTCTCCTTCGACAAGCCGACCATCACCCGCGACATGGTGGTGGTGATCGGCGGCGTCGTGATCCTGTTCGCGGGGGCGCTGGAGGGGCTGTTCCGGCGACTGGTCGCGGGCACGCTACGGCTCGGGCGCGGGGGCTAGGCGATGGAGCTCGTCCAGACCCTCGCCGTCATCCTCGATTCGACGATCAGGCTCTCGGTGCCGCTGCTCTGCGCCGCCATGGCCGGGCTCTGGTCGGAGCGGGCGGGCGTCGTCGATATCGGGCTCGAAGGCAAGATGCTGATCGCCGCCTTCGCCTCGGCGGTGATCGCCTACAAGACCGGCTCGGCCTGGGCGGGGCTTTGCGCCGGCATCGCCGCCTCGGTCGCGCTCTCGCTGGTCCACGGCTTCGCCGCGATCACCTGGCGCGGCAACCAGATCGTCTCCGGCGTCGCCATCAACATGCTGGCAGCGGGACTGACCGTGATCCTCGGCAATGCCTGGTTCGGCCAGGGCGGACGAACGCCGCCGCTCGAAGGCGCGGCCCGCTTCGGCGAGATCGAATTGCCGCTGGTCGAGACGCTGAAATCGATCCCCATCCTCGGACCGCTCTATGACATCGCCGTCTCCGGCCATGCCGCCCCGGTCTATCTCGCCTTGCTCTGCGTCGTGCTGACGGCGCTGGTGCTGAAGCACACCCGCTTCGGCCTGCGCCTGCGCGCCGTCGGCGAGAACCCGGCAGCGGTCGACACGGCCGGCGTCTCGGTCGCCGGGCTGCGCTATGCCGCCGTGATCATCTGCGGCGCGCTCTGCGGGCTCGGCGGCACCTATCTCGCGGTCTCGCAATCGGCCGGCTTCCTGCCGCAGATGACCGCCGGCAAGGGCTTCATCGCGCTCGCCGCGGTGATCTTCGCCAATTGGCGGCCCTGGCCGGCGCTCTTCGCCTGCCTGCTCTTCGGCCTGCTCGACGCGATCGCGATCCGCCTCCAGGGCGTTGCATTACCCGGCATCGGCCAGGTACCGGTGCAGGCGATCCAGGCCCTGCCCTATGTGATGACGGTGGTGCTCCTCGCCGGCTTCATCGGCAAGGCGGTGCCGCCCAAGGCCTCCGGCCTGCCCTATGTCAAGGAACGCTGAAGCCGCCATGGGCCCTGCCACGACCGAAATCGACGCCCTCTTCGCCGCCGCGACCGCCGCGCAGGCCCGCGCCTATGCGCCCTATTCGCGCTTCCGGGTCGGCGCGGCGATCCTCGCCGATGACGGGGCGGTCTATCCCGGCTGCAATGTCGAGAACGCCGCCTATCCGGTCGGCGCCTGCGCCGAGGCCGGGGCGATCTCGGCGATGGTCGCAGGCGGCTCCCGCGCGATCCGGGCCATCCTGGTCGTCGGCCCGGGCGAGGAACTGGTGACGCCCTGCGGCGCCTGCCGCCAGCGCATCCGCGAATTCGCGGCGCCGGAGACGCCGGTGCTGATCGCCGGGACAGACGGGGTGCGCGCGCGCTTTTCGCTCGCCGAGCTGTTGCCAGCCTCGTTCGGACCGGCCAATTTGCCGACGTGATTTGCGGCGCCCGAGAGCCGCCTGAGACGGCGCGCGCGACGCGCCGATGGAGCGTACAACATGGCGGCGGATCCGCTTTTCGACCAAGCGGCATCGGTCCTGATCGACCGTGGCATCGATGGCGGCATCGACTGCGCGATCGTCCTCGGCACCGGGCTCGGGCGCATCGTCGACGACATGACCGATACGGTCTCGATTCCGTTCGCGGAGGTTCCCGGCTTTCCTCAGGGCGCGGTCTCCGGCCATGCCAGGCAAGTCAGCTATGGCCTGCTCCACGGCAAGAAGGTGCTGGTTTTCGAGGGTCGGGCGCATTTCTACGAGACCGGCGACCCGGCGATCATGCGCGTACCGCTCGGCATGCTCGCCGCCTTCGGCTCGCCGCCCTTGGTGCTGACCAATGCCGCCGGCTCGCTGCGGCCGGATCTGCGGCCGGGCAGCCTGGCGCTGATCACCGACCACATCAATCTCAACGGTCCGAACCCGCTGGTCGGCGATACCGGCGACGGCCGTTTCGTGCCGATGGTCGACGCCTATGACCCGCATCTGCGCGCCCGGCTGAAGAAGGCCGCCGCGACCAGCGGCGCCAATATGGGCGAGGGCGTCTATATGTGGTTCAGCGGGCCGAGCTTCGAGACGCCGGCCGAGATCAGGATGGCGAAGCTGCTCGGCGCCGACCTCGTCGGCATGTCGACCGTGCCGGAGGTGATCCTGGCCCGGCGCCACGGACTGCGCGTCGCCGGCATCTCCATCGTCACCAACATGGCCGCCGGCATGCTCGGCGGCGCACCGAGCCATGGCGAGACCCGCGACGTCGCCGCCGCCGCGACCACCGGCCTGCGCCGCGTGCTGCGGTCCTTCCTGACGGATCTCTGACGTGACTAGTGACGCCGAACTCGCGCTGCGCGCCCTCAGGCTGCTCGACCTGACCGATCTCTCGGAGCGGGCGACGGAGACCGGCGCGCTGCAGCTCTGCGCCCGCGCGGTGGCGGCGCCCGGCCCGGTGGCGGCGGTCTGCCTGTGGCCGCAATTCGTCGAGACGGCGCGCCGGGCGCTGCGCGATCAGCCCGTCAGGATCGCGACCGTGATCAATTTTCCGGCCGGCGGCAGCAATTGCAGCCTGATCGAGAACGATCTCTCCGAAGCACTCGCCGACGGCGCCGACGAGATCGACCTCGTCCTGCCCTGGCGCGCCTTCCTCGCCGGCGATCTCGCCAGCGCCCGCGACATGGTCATCGAGGCCAGGGCGCGCTGCGGCGACAAGACCCTGAAGGTGATCCTCGAAACCGGCGAGTACCCCGACCAGGGCGCCGTGCGCGCCGCTTCCGAGCTCGCCATCGCCGCCGGCGCCGACTTCATCAAGACCTCGACCGGCAAAACCGCGATCTCGGCGACGCCAGATGCGGCGCGGACCATGCTGGAGGCGATCAAGGCATCGGGCCGGCCGGTCGGGCTGAAGCCCTCGGGCGGACTGCGGACGCTCGCCGATGCGCGGAGCTATCTCGATCTCGCCGACGAGGTGATGGGGCCGGGCTGGGCGACGCCGAGAACCTTCCGCTTCGGCGCCAGCGGACTCTATGGCGTGATCGCCGACATCATCGCCGGCACCGTCGCGGGCGAACGCAGCGACGGAGCCTATTGATGCGCCTGCCCCAGGAAATCATCACCGCCAAGCGCGACGGCCAAAAGCTCGCCGCCGCCGACATCCGCCAGATGGTCGCCGGTCTCACCAATGGCGGCATCAGCGAGGGCCAGGCGGCGGCCTTCGCCATGGCGATCTTCTTCAGCGGCATGGATGCCGAGGAACGCGTCGCGATGACGCTGGCGATGCGCGATTCCGGCACGGTGCTCGACTGGAGCGACCTGCCGGGCCCGGCGCTCGACAAACATTCGACCGGCGGCGTCGGCGACACGGTCAGCCTGCCGCTGGCGGCGGCGGTCGCGGCCTGCGGCGGCCATGTGCCGATGATCTCCGGGCGCGGCCTCGGCCATACCGGCGGCACGCTCGACAAGCTCGACGCCGTGCCGGGCTATGTCACCCAGCCCGGGCTCGCACTCTTCCGCAAGGTGGTGCGCGAGGTCGGCTGCGCCATCATCGGCCAGACCGCCGATCTCGCCCCGGCCGACCGGCGCCTCTACGCCATCCGCGACGTCACCGGCACGGTCGAGACCATCCCGTTGCTCACCTCCTCGATCCTGTCGAAGAAGCTCGCCGCCGGGCTGCACGGGCTCGCAATGGACGTGAAGTTCGGCTCCGGCGCCTTCCTGCCGCCGCTGGAGAAGGCGCGCGAGCTCGCCGCGGCACTGGTCAGCGTCGCCAATGGCGCAGGCCTGCCGACCACGGCGCTTTTGACCGACATGGACGAGCCGCTCGCCTCCGCCGCCGGCAACGGGGTCGAGGTCGCCTATGCGCTCGATCATCTCACCGGGCGCCGGCGCGAGCCGCGCTTCCATGAAGTGACGGTGGCGCTCGGCGCGCAGATGCTGCTGCTCGGCAAGCTCGCAAGCTCGCTCGATGACGCGACGGCGAAGATCGAGGCCGCCTTCGCCAGCGGCGCGGCGGCCGAGCGTTTCGCGCGCATGGTCGTGGCGCTGGGCGGCCCGGCCGATCTGCTGGAGCGGCCACAGGCGCATCTCGCCGCGGCGCCGCTGGTCCGGCCGGTTCTGCCGGAACGCGGCGGCATCGTCACGAAGATCGACACGCGCGCCGTCGGGCTCGCCGTGGTCGCGCTCGGCGGCGGCCGGACTCGGCCGCAGGATGCGATCGACCATGCCGTCGGCATCATCGAACTCGCCGGCATCGGCGATACGGTCGGCCCCGACCATCCACTCGGCATCGTCCATGCGCGCGACGAGGCCGGCTTCTCGGCGGCGCAGGCACGACTGCGCGCCGCCTACCGGCTCGGCAACGGCCCGGTCGCGCGCGGCCCCTTGATCATTCCCGTTATGGAGGCATCCCAGCCATGAGCCTGTTGGTGGCAATGACCGTCTGGCATGTCGAGGATTGGCGCGCGCGTTTCGCCGCCCTGCTGCCGGAGCTGCCGGTGGTGACGCTCGGCGAGCCCTTCGACCGGCGCGCCGTGCACTATGTCGCGAGCTGGAAGCACCCTGAGGGCAGCCTCGCCGGCCTGCCCAATCTCGCGGCGATCTTCTCGCTCGGCGCCGGCGTCGACCATCTCTTCGCCGATTCCCGGCTGCCGCAGGTGCCGATCGCACGGGTCGTCGACCCCGATCTGACGACGCGGATGAGCGAATATGTCGTGCTGCACTGCCTGTCGCAATTGCGCCAGCTGCCGCGCTACATGGCCCAGCAGCGCGCCGGCATCTGGGAGGATGACCGCAACCAGCCGGCGGCACGCGACGTCCGCGTCGGCGTAATGGGGCTGGGCGAGCTCGGGCTCGATGCGGTCGCCAAGCTGCGCGTCATCGGCTTCGACGTCGCCGGCTGGAGCCGCTCGCCCAAGGCGATCGAAGGCGTGCCAACCTATTCCGGCGAAGCCGGCATGGCCGAATTCCTGGCGCGCACCGATATCCTGGTCTGCCTCGTGCCGCTGACGCCCGATACGCGCGGCATGCTGAACCGCGCTCTGTTCGCCGGACTGGCGCGCAATGGGCGCCTCGGCGGGCCGGTGCTGATCAATGCCGGGCGCGGCGGGCTCCAGGTCGAGGCCGACATCCTCGCCGCGCTCGCCGCGGGCGAACTCAAGGCGGCGGTGCTCGACGTGTTCGAGACCGAGCCGCTGCCGCAGGATTCGCCGCTCTGGACCCATCCTGCGGTGACGGTGACCCCGCATAATGCGGCGATGTCGGCGCCGGAGACGGTCGCGACCCAGATCGCGGCGCAGATCAGGCGGCTCGAGGCGGGCGAAGCGCTCGAGCACATCGTCGACCCCGCGCGGGGGTACTGAAGGGTCGTCTTCCGGGGTTTCGCAAAGCGAAGCGCCCGGAACCCATGGCCACGCCCCAGCCAGGGACGGGCTGGGTCGGCGCCGATCAGGGATAGCTCGTGTTCATGGGTTCCGGGCCCAGGCCTTCGGCCTGCCCCGGAATGACAAGCGGATTAGCCTCAGCCCAGCCGCTTGATCGCGGTGATCGGTCCGCCATTGCGAGCGAGGATGCGATCGCGCGCCGGGCGCAGCGGCTCGCGGATCACGCTCATCGAAAAGGCGGTGGCGTGCAGCAGGGTTTCAGGATCCGTCATGATCCCGACATGGCCCTTCCAGAAGACGAGATCGCCGCGCTGCAGATCGGCGAGGCCCTCGTCGAAGGCGACGGGCTCGCCGAGCCCCTTCTCCTGCATGTCGGAATCGCGCGGCACGGCGCGGCCGGCGGCCGCCAGCGCGAGCTGGACCAGCGCCGAGCAATCGAGGCCGAGGCTGGTCTTGCCGCCCCAGAGATAGGGCACTTCGAGGAAGCGTTCGGCGACGCCGACGAAATCCGGCTCGTGCACGTCGCGGGTGCAGAGATGCGGCTTGAAGACATGGCCGCCGCGTTCGGTGACGAAGAAGTCGCCGCTTTCGCCGGTGACGGCGAGCATGGCGCCGAGCGAGAGATCCGCCAGAGGCGGCATTTTGATCGACGGGCCGGGATAGACGAAGGTCCGCAGCGCCCGGACGCGATGCGTCGGCACCGCCGCATCGCCGGCGAGCGCCTCGTCCGGGAGGTAGCCGACATAGGAATCGCCAACGAGCTGGACCCAGGCCCAGCCCTCATGGCTCTCATAGACCCGCACCGCCTCGCCCGCCAGAGCCTCGGTATCGAGCGCGGCATCCGGACGCGGCTCACGCCGCAGCGGCGCGGAAGGCGCCACCACGCGCATCGGCACGGGGTCGGCGAAGGCCAGCGCCTCGACCCGGCCATCGAGATGGCGAGCGGCGAGATCGGGCCTTGCAGGGGTGAGACGGCGGTCGAGAATCTCTGTCATGGCACCAGTCTAGCGCCGAGCGGTCGACGCGCGAAGATGCCTCTTACGCCGGGCCGAGCTCGCGCGCCCGCGCCGTCACCAGATCGGCGAGATGCTCGACGGCGAGCGCACCGGCGACCGTACGCTGGATCACGACATTGCGCTTGTCCGTCTCGTCGCGGCGGCGCGACACTAGGCCGAGCTTGCCCATCGAATCGAGCGCACGGGTGATCACCGGCTTGGTGACGCCGAGCCGGCTGGCGAGGCCACGCACCGTATGCGGCGGCAGCTCAAGATAGATCGTCAAAAGGATCGCGGTCTGGCGCACCGACAGATCGGAATGCGCGTCCTGGACCAGGTCGAGATGGACCTGGCGCCAGAGCTTGAGCGCCTGAGACGGCTTGATCTCCAGCGCCATGAGCGCCCGTCCCCCCGATCGTTACGGGGCCGTATCATTATCGCAGCACCGATCCAGTGCAACAGCCGAGGCCAGACAGGCTTAACGCGCCGGGTAGAGCTGCCTGGCGAGCGCATAGGTCAGGCGGGCGCCCTGGCATTCGCCGCCCTCCGGCCGACCGGGCTTGGCCGAGGGATTCCAGCCATAGATGTCGAAATGGGCGTAGGAGGTCGCCTTCTCGACGAAGCGGTTGAGGAAGAGCGCGGCGGTGACCGAGCCGGCGAAGGGGCCGCCGGAGATATGGTTGAGCTCGGCCACCTTGGAATCCAGCAGGGCGTCATAGGCCGGCCAGAGCGGCAAGCGCCAGACCGGGTCGTTCATCGCCATGCCGAGGCGGGCGATCTCGGCCGCGAGACCCTCGTCATGGGTGTAGAAGGGTGGCAGGTCCGGACCGAGCGCGACACGGGCGGCGCCGGTCAGCGTGGCGTAGTCGATCAGCAGCTCGGGCGCCTCCTCATCGGCCAGCGCCAGCGCGTCAGCGAGGATCAGGCGTCCCTCGGCGTCGGTGTTGCCGATCTCGACCCTCAGCCCCTTGCGGCTCGCCAGCACGTCGCCGGGCCGGAAGGCCGAGCCGGAGACCGCATTCTCGACCGCCGGGACGAGCAGGCGCAGCCTGACCCGCAGCTTCGCCTGCATGATCATCCGCGCCGCGGCGATCGCGGCTGCGGCGCCGCCCATATCCTTCTTCATCAGGAGCATGCTGGCGTCGGGCTTGAGATTGAGCCCGCCCGTGTCGAAGGCGACACCCTTGCCGACCAGGGTCAGAAGGGGATCGCCTTCCTGCCCCCAGCGCAGATCGATCAGGCGCGGCGCCCGCGGCGAAGCGCGCCCGACCGCATGGATCATCGGGAAATTACCGGCGAGCAGATCGTCGCCGACGATGCTGGTCACCTCGGCACCGAAGGCCTCGCCGAGCGCCCGCACCGCCGCTTCGATCTCGGCCGGACCGAGATCATTCGCCGGCGTGTTGACGAGGTCGCGGGCGAGCGCAGTCGACTCCGCAAGATTGGTCAATTCCTCGCCATCGACACCGACCGGCAGAACGAGGCGGCCCGGCACGGGCTTCGGCTTGCGATAGCGCTCGAAACGGTAGGCCGAGAGCAGCCAGCCGAGCGCAGCAAGACCGGGCTCGCCGACATCCCCGGTGAGCGCATAGTCGCCGGCCGGCAGGCTGGCGGCGAGGCGTCCGGGCGCGAAGGGATCGCGCCGGCGCATCGTCGCCGGCTCGACGCCGAGCAGGACGGCGGCGAGCGAACCATCGGCCGCCGGCAGGAGCACATGCTGGCCGGGGCGTGCCTCGAAACCCTGCGCCCGGGCGAAAGCACGCGCCAGCGGCGCCAGGCCTTGCCCGAGCTCCGGCCAGTCGCCGGCGGCGACGCAATGGACGGGAATGGCCGGTGAGCCGGCGGGCAGGAGCAGAGCGTGCACGGGCGCAGAACCTCTTGCTAGGGACCCGGGCGGCCCTTGCAGGCGGCGCGAATCCAGCAGGTTAACAGTCCGTTAGGGTTAACGTTTTATCACCGCTGGCAACAGCTTTCCGTAACCGGCGAGGCGATCCGGCCGATGTCCAAGCCCATGTTCCGTTCCCGTCTTCGCCGTTTCGCCGCGGTTTCCCTGGCCTGCCTCGCTCTCTCCGCCTGCCAGATGCGCGGCGGACCGGGCGACGTCACCGGCTCGATCGGCAGCGCCGCCAGCCAGCCGCGCGGGCCGGAGCAGTGGCGCGCCGAGGAGGCGCAATGGGCCGCGCGTTACGAGGCCAATGCCAAGGACCGCAACGCCGCCTTCTATTACGCCAGGGCGCTGCGCGCGCTCGACAAGAACGCCCAGGCGCTCGCCATCCTGCAGGGTGCGGTGCTGGTCCACACCAAGGATCTCGAGCTGCTCGGCGCCTATGGCCGCTCGCTCGCCGATAATGGCCGGCTGAAGGAGGCTGACGACGTGCTCAGCCGCGCCCACACGCCGGAGAAGCCGGATTGGCGCGTGCTCTCGGCCCAGGGCACGGTCGCCGACCAGCTCGGCGAGCACGAACGCGCCCAGCAGATCTACCAGACCGCGCTCAGGCTGGCGCCGAACGAGCCGACGATCATGTCCAATCTCGGCCTGTCGCTCGCCCTCACGAAGCGCCTGCCGGAGGCCGAGCGCGTGCTGCGCGAGGCCGTAGCGGCGCCCGGCAGCGACGCCCGCGTGCGCCAGAACCTCGTTCTGGTGCTGGGCCTGCAGGGGCGCTTTGCCGAGGCCGAACAGCTCGCCCGCCAGGATATGAGCCCGGCTGAGGCGACGGCGACCGTCGCCTATCTGCGTCGCTCGGTCAGCCAGCCCAATAGCTGGGAGATGCTGCGCGGCGGCAAGGCGAAGCCCCAGCGCGCGGGCTAGCCGACGAGGCGCCACCGGGGCCCGGCCGGGCCGGGCTGGATGTCGCATGATCGGAACATTCCGGCCGCCAATGTTCAGGAAACTGAACGCGCAGGCGCTTCGCATTCCCATGCCTGAGGTGCCAACCCGCTGTCGTGGTTGACTTTTCTTCCCGGCGCGAGCCTTGGCACGGTTCTTTCTATTCCCCGGCCCGAACTGGACCGGGTCGCAATGGATCTCGCATTTCTCATCCTCATCGCCTTTGGGCTGGCCCCGCTCGCCGCCTGGCTCGGCGGCCGCTCATCGGCCCTGGTCGCGCTCGTACCCCTGGTGCTGGCGCTATGCTTCCTCGCAATCGTGCCGCCGGTGGCGTCCGGCGCCGCGGTCGGCACGGCCTATAGCTGGATTCCGTCGCTGGGCGTCGCCGCGGCGTTCCGGGCGGACGGGCTCTCGCTCCTCTTCGCGCTGCTGATCACCGGCATCGGTACGGCGGTGTTTCTCTACGCCTCGCTCTATCTGAAGAAATATCCGCGCCTGCCGCGCTTCTATGCCGTGCTGACGCTGTTCATGGCGGCGATGCTCGGCGCCGTGCTCGCCGATGACCTGTTGCTGCTCGTCGTCTTCTGGGAGCTGACCAGCCTGACCTCCTTCCTGCTGATCGGCTTCTCGCCGGAGCAGGCGATGTCGCGCCGCGCCGCCCAGCAGGGCCTGCTGGTCACGGTCGGCGGCGGCCTCGCCATGCTGGCCGGCGTGATCCTGCTCGGCCAGATCACCGGCAGCTATTCGCTCTCGGGACTGATCGCCCGCAAGGATGAGGTCGCGGCCCACGCCCTGGCGCCGACGATCATCTGCCTGCTCGCGGCCGGGGCCTTCGCGAAATCCGCCCAGTCCCCGCTGCATCCCTGGCTCGCCAATGCCATGGTCGCGCCGACACCCGTCTCGGCCTTTCTGCATTCCGCCACCATGGTGAAGCTCGGCGTGTACCTGCTGGCACGGTTGAGCCCGGTCTTCGAAGGGCACGCCACCTGGGTGCTGCTGCTGACCGGCTTCGGCGGCCTGACCATGCTGGTCGGCGCCGTGCTCGCCTTGCGCGAAAGCGACCTCAAGCGCGTCCTCGCCTATTCGACGATCATCTCGCTCGGCACGCTCGTGCTGATGATCGGCATTCCGGGCGAGCTCTCGGCCATGGCGATCGTGACCTTCCTCGTGGTCCATGCGCTCTACAAGGCCTGCCTCTTCCTCGTCGCCGGCATCATCGACCAGCAGACCGGCACGCGCGATTCCTCGGCGCTGGGCGGCTTGCGCCAAGCGATGCCGCTGACGGCGCTCGCTGCACTCGCCGGCAGCCTGTCCATGGCCGGATTGCCGCCCTTCATCGGCTTCGCCGCGAAGGAGCTGGTCTATGAGACCGGCCTGGCGGCGTCGGCGTCCGGGCTGGTCGTCGGCATCGCGCTCCTCGCCAATATCGCCATGGTCGTGGTCGCCTGCATCCTGTCGCTGCGCTGCTTCGCGGGGCCGCGCGTCGCGACCCCCAAGACGCCGCAGGACCCCGGCCTTACCATGCTCGCCGGGCCTCTCGTTCTCGCCGCACTCGGCCTCGTCTTCGGGCTGGCGCCGTGGCTGGTCAGCGACGCGCTGATCCTGCCGGCCGCCGCAGCCATCGCAGGGCGCCCGATCGACTACACCTTGTCGCTCTGGCACGGCTTCACGCCGATGCTGCTGCTCAGCGTCGTCACCCTGGCACTCGGGATCGCCGTCTTCCGGAACGGGACCGGGATCCGGCTCAGGCTCGCCATGGTCGAGGCGATCCCCCGCTGGGGGCCCGATCGCGGCTATGACCGCCTGATGCAGGGCCTGCAGCAGCTGGCCGCGTGGCAGACGCGCATGATCCAGTCCGGCAGCCTGCGGACCTATACCGGCTACACCGTCGCCGTCGCAGCGCTGGCCGGACTTTCGGCGCTGATCTCACAGGGCGGCATGGCATGGCCGGACTTCGCGGCGAGCCGGCAGCCGGAACTCGTCATCGCCGCCCTGCTCGCGGCCTCCACCTTTGCCGTGCTGCGCGCCCGCAACTTCGTCGCCGGCATCGCGGCGGCCGGTCTGGTCGGCTTTGCGGTCGCGCTGCTGTTCCTGTTCCAGGGCGCTCCCGACCTCGCCTTCACGCAATTCTCGGTCGAGGCGCTCTCGATCGTGATCCTGCTCGCCATCATCGGACGGCTGCCGTTCCGCGACAGCGACTACCGCCGGCGCGGCGAGCGGCTGCGCGACGGGGCGATCGCGCTCGCGGCCGGCACCATGGCGACCCTGGTGATGCTCAGCGTGCTGGCCCAGCCCTTCGACGCCCGGCTTTCGGATTTCTTCCGCGCCGAAAGCCTGCCGCAGGCTCATGGGCGCAACCTCGTCAACGTCATCATCGTCGACTTCCGCGCGCTCGACACGCTCGGCGAGATCACAGTGCTCGGCCTGGCCGCGATCGCGGCGGCAGCGGTGATCGCCGGCCTCAGGCGCGCGACCGCTGGAGATGCCCGATGAACTCCCTCATCCTGTTGACCAGCAGCCGGATCGTCCTGCCTGTCGCGATGCTGTTCTCGGTCTATGTCCTGCTGCGCGGGCACAATGAGCCGGGCGGGGGCTTCGTCGGCGGGCTGATCGCCGCAGCCGGCATCGCGGTGCACGGCCTGCCGCGGGGGCGCAACGCGCTGCTGCGCCTGCTCAAGGTCTCGCCCAAGACGTTGATCGGCGCCGGGCTGGCGCTGGCCTTGCTGTCGGGCCTCCCCGGCCTGCTGCTGGCCGAACCCTATCTGAAGCACCAATGGGCCTTTCCCGGCGGCCTGCCGCTGAGCACCACTCTGATCTTCGACATCGGCGTCTATCTGTCCGTCGTCGGCGCGGTGCTGACCTTCCTCGCCTATTATCTGGAGGAGTGACGATGGAACCCGTCTTCGCTCTGGCGTTCGGCGTCCTCGTCGCGGCGTCGACCTATCTGATCATGTCGCGCAATGTCCTGCGGATCGTGCTCGGGCTGCTGGTGCTCGGCAACGCGGCCAATCTTTCGATCTTCCTGGCGGGGCGGATGGGGACGCGAACGCCGCCGCTGGTTCCCGAAGGGGCGACGACGCTCGTCGGGGGCGCCAATCCCTTGCCCCAGGCGCTGATCCTGACCGCGATCGTGATCTCCTTCGCCCTGATCGCCTTCACCGTGATCCTGTTCGAGAGCGCGCATCGCCGCTTCGGCACCCTCGACACCGAGGCGCTGCGGGACGCGGAGCCGAAGCCTGACGGCAAGCCGGCCCCGGCCGCCGCCGCCGCGCCGGTCGCCGGCGACGTTCCCGCCGCGGAGACGGTTCGATGAATGCCCATCTGCTTTTGTCGCTGCCGATCATCTGGCCGCTGCTGGGCGTCGCGCTCTGCTGCATGCTGTGGAGCAGGCCACGCGCCCAGAGGATCACGAGCCTCGTCGTCAGCGCCGGCCTCCTGCTTTCATCCCTCGCACTCCTCGCCGCGACCTGGGACGGCACCGTGCTCGCTACGCAGTTCGGCGGCTGGGCTGCGCCCTTCGGCATCAGCTTCGTCGGCGACATGCTCTCGGCGGCGATGGTGGTCATCACCGGGCTGATGGCGGTCGCCGTCGGAATCTACGGGCTCGCGGGCGATGCCGAAGCGCGCGAAGCGGCCTTCTACCATCCGCTCTATCAGGGCCTGCTGCTCGGCGTGACCGGCGCCTTCCTGACCGGCGATATCTTCAACCTCTATGTCTGGTTCGAGGTCATGCTGATCTCGTCCTTCGGACTGCTGGCCCTCGGCGGCACCCGCGAGCAGCTCGACGCCGGCGTGAAATACGTGACGCTGAACCTCGTCGCGACGACGCTCTTCCTGATCTGCGTGGCCTTCCTCTACGGGTTGACCGGCAGCCTCAACATGGCCGATCTCGCGCGGATCCTGCCGACAGTCGAAAATCAGGGGCTGGTGACGACCATCGCCGTGCTCTTCCTGGTCGCCTTCGGCTCGAAGGCCGCGGTATTCCCGCTCTTCTTCTGGCTGCCGGCCTCCTACCACACCGCCTCGGCGCCGATCGTCGCCATCTTTGCCGCGCTGCTGACCAAGGTCGGGGTCTACGCGATCCTGCGCAGCTTCACCCTGATCTTCGATCTCTCGCTCGGCTTCACGGCACCGGTCATCGGCATCGTCGCGGCGCTGACCATGGTCACCGGCGTGCTCGGCGCCGCCGCGCATTTCGACATCCGCAAGATCCTGTCGTTCCACATCATCAGCCAGATCGGCTACATGCTGCTCGGGATCGCCGTCGCGACGCCGCTCGCGATCGGTGGGGCGATCCTCTATGTGATCCACCACATCATCGTGAAGGCGAACCTGTTCCTGCTGGCCGGCGTGATCAACCGGGCCGGCGGCTCGTTCGAGCTCAAGGAGGTCGGCGGCCTCTACAAGACGCTGCCCTGGCTCGGAGTGCTCTTTCTGGTGCCGGCCCTGTCGCTTGCCGGCCTGCCGCCGCTCTCGGGCTTCTGGTCGAAATTCGTCGTCGTGAAGGCGAGCCTCGACGCCGGCCATGCCCTGCTCGCCGCAACCGCGCTCGCCGTCGGCGTGCTGACGCTCTACTCGATGCTGAAGATCTGGAACGAGGCGTTCTGGAAGGCCGCCCCCGCCGCCAGCACGACCGCGACCGAGCGCTGGCTTGCCGACACCGGCACGCGGCGCGTCATGCTCACCCCCATCGTCATCCTCGCGGCGATCACGCTGACGATCGGCGTGATGGCGGAGCCATTCATCGCCTTCTCGCTGCGCGCCGGCGAGCAGCTGCTCGACAAGAGCGCCTATGTCGAGGCCGTGCTCGGCCCCGGCCCGCAGCGCAGCGCGGAGTGGCAGCCATGAAGCTTCTCGTGAACGCACCTCTCGCCTGGAGCCGACTCAGCGGCCTGTTCCTCAAGGAGCTCGCCTTGTCGGTGAGAGAGGTGACGCTGACCGTGCTCGACCCGAAGCGCGCGAACCGCTCGGCCATCGTCGCCGTTCCGCTCGGCCTGAAGGGCGATGCCGGCATCACCCTGCTCGCCAACATGATCACGCTGACCCCCGGAACGACCAGCCTGCATGTCAGCGAGGATCGC
Source organism: Allobosea sp. GW823-FHT01F03 (assembly GCF_058798075.1). NCBI lineage: Bacteria > Pseudomonadati > Pseudomonadota > Alphaproteobacteria > Hyphomicrobiales > Alloboseaceae > Allobosea > Allobosea sp. GW823-FHT01F03. The sequence goes on from NZ_CM179505.1 coordinate 329,448, forward strand.
TCGACCCTCTATGTCCACGTCATGAACGTCTCCGACGACAGCGTCCGCCAGATCAAGGACGGCTTCGAGCGGAGCGTGAAGGAGGTGCTGCCATGACTGCCGAATCCGTCCATCAGGCTTCCGTCGTCCTCGCGGCCACGCTGGTGCTGGCCGCGCTGATCTGCGCCGGCATGCGCATCGTGCGCGGCCCGGGCGGGCCGGATCGTGTGGTGGCGCTCGACATGCTGAGCCTGCTCGGCGTCTCCGCCACGGGGATCGCCGTCGTGGCGGCCGGCTCCACGGCGTTCATCGACATCGCGCTCGGCGTCGCGCTGGTCGGCTTCCTGACCACCGTCGCCTTTGCAAGCTTCATCGAGCGCGGCTCGATCAACGAGGAGGAACGCTGACCATGCTCTGGCTATCCTCGCTCTTCCTCGTCACCGGCGCCGCGATCTGCCTGATCGCCGCGGCCGGCGTGCTGCGCCTGCCGGATTTCTTCATGCGCATGCATGCGGCGACCGAAGCCGGCGTTGCCGGCTGCGGTCTCGTCCTGATCGGTGTCGGCTTCGCCTACCCCTCGCCCGACGTCTGGGTAAAGGTCGCGATCGGGGTCGGCTTCCTGCTCGTGACGACGCCGATCGCGGGCCATCTGCTGGCGCGCGCAGGCTATGTCGCGGGGGTGCCGCTATGGAGCGGCACGAGCAACGACGAGCTGGCGGGAACCCTGAAGCGCGGCTCCTTCGATGGTCCCTTCGCGCAGCGCATGCCGCGCCCGGCCGGTGCTGATGCCGCCTCGGTGCGTTTTCGCGTGGTCGTCGCGCTGTCCGCCGGTCCGGGCGGCGAGGCTGTCGCGGCCCAGGCGATCGCACTGGCGAAAGCGAGCGACGCGGAACTTCTGGCGCTCGCCATCATCGACGCCAAGCAGATCGCCAAGATCGGCCCGGTGCCCATTGGCGGCAACCATTATGCCGCGCGTCTGCGCGCATCACGCCTCGAGGAGGCGAGGCGCCAGCTTGCGGCGAGCGTCGAGCGCTTCGAGGCGGCGGCCAGCCATGCCGGTCTCTCTTATGCATTGCAGCTCGAAGAAGGCGATCCAGCAGCGCTGCTCGGAGCGCATCTGCCGCAACGAGGGCTCCTGCTGATCGACGGCCAGGGCTGGTTCGATCACGGTGCCGGCGACGGTGTCGGGGACCCGCTCGGCCATCTGGTCGCGCGGGGCGTCTTTCCGCTTGCGGCCGTCGCATCCTCGCCGGAGGCGATCGAACGGATCGTGTTCCTGCATGACGGCTCGCCGCATAGCGAGCGCCGGCTCGCCTGGTTCCTGGCCAATGATCCGTGGCCGGAGGCGGAACTCGTTCTGCACTGCGAGGAGGGCGCCCATGAGGCGGAGATCGCGCGCGCATCGGCCTTGACCGGGCGACGAGGCAGGGGCTCGGTGCCGGCGGCCGACAAGACGCAGGAACTTCTGGCTGCGCATGTCATCGTGCACGGCAACCAGGGCCATCCGGGCTGGATCAACCAGGCACGGCGCGCAGGCGGCATCGCGCGTTCCGCGCCGATTGTCATCTTCGGCTGAGACGACCAGATTTCCACTCTCTGACAATGGTTCGGGAGCTGGCCCTGAGATTCTCCATCGCCGCGTTGCCGGTCGCGATCCGGCTGCCGCTCGCCGCCGCCGGCATGATCTTCTTTGCGGCCGTGGCCTCGACCCAGGTCGCGCTCTCGGTCATGGCGCGGCAAACCGCGCAGCAGACCGAACTGCTCGGGCAAATCTATCTCGACGGTCTGTCGGCCGTGTTGCTGCCACATGTCCGGGCGGGCGATTCGGAAGCCGCCCGAGCAGCGCTGCATAACGCGCTCTCGTTCCATGAGGGCATCGTCGAGCGTCAGGTCGCCTTCGTCGATGCCCGGTCGGCCATCGTCGTGGCCGCGCGCGGCGAGAGCGTCGCACCCCAGGCCATTCCGAGCGAGGTCGCAACCCGTGCCGCAGGCACGATCAGCGGGCGCGACGGAAGTGCCTGGTTCTGGCGGCCATTGCAGACGGGCAGCGAAGCCTATGGCACGGTGGTGGCGCGGCTCGACGTATCCGGTTTCCAGCGCGACCGGGAGCGATTGCGCTGGCTGCTGCTGGCGGCCGATCTCGCCTTTTCCGGTCTCTGCGCGGTAGCGGGCTTCTTCATGGTGCGCCGCATCCAGCAGCCGGTTGCCCTGATCGCGCAACGACTATACGAGGCGGCTCTCGGGCTCCCGAAGCCGATCGAGGCCGCCGCCATGCCGGTCGACAAGCCCTCCAGGCTGATGTTCCACGCCTTCAACGCCATGGTCCATGCCAGTCGGGAGCGCGAGGACATGCTCGCGCATATGGCCGAGCAGCAGCGCAAGGCCGATCTCGGCCAGCTTGCCGCGGTGATCGCGCATGAGGTCCGCAATCCGCTCGCCGGCATGCGGACGGCGGTATCGACGCTGCGGCATTTCGGCGATCAGGCCTCGGTGCGCGAGGAGACACTCGGCTTTCTGGCGCGCGGCGTCGATGCGCTCGGGCAGGTCGTCGACGCGACCCTGGCGAGCTATCGCCCGCAGGCCGACTGGCGCCAGCTCACGCGGCAGGATCTCGACGATCTGCGCCTGCTCGTGGAAGCCGACAGCCGAGCGCGGGGCGTCAGGCTGATGGTTGAGATCGACCTGCCGGAGAATGTGCCGGTGCCGGCCCTCGAGGTCCGACAGGTGCTGTTGAATCTTCTGCTGAACGCCATTCGTGCGACGCCGCGGGATGGACAAGTCGGGCTTTCGGCACGATTGGAGCAGGCCTCTCTGGTGCTCAAGGTCTCGGATACCGGCGAGGGCATGACGCGCTCCGTGATACGCGCCTACGAGGCCGGATTGGACGAGCCCGGGGGGCCCGGCCTTGGAATCGGCATCGTGATCCGGCTCGTCGAGCGCCTGAACGGCCGCATCGGCATCGAGGCATCGCCGCGCGCCGGGACGACCGTCACGCTGACCCTTCCGCTTCAACCCGAGGAGCAGAAGCCATGACGGAACGCCCCGTCATCCTCGTCGTCGAGGACGATCAGGTCCTGGGTGGCGCCATCGAGCAGCGCCTGAAGCTGGAAGGCTTCGAGCCGGTCTGGGCCCGGGACGTGCGCTCGGCGCTGGTGGCGATGCGGCGTCGCAGCCCGGCCTTCATACTCTGCGATATTCGCCTGCCGGACGGCTCCGGCGAGGACTGCTATCGGCAGGCCCAGAGCTTCCTCGGGACGACGCCGATCATGTTCGTCACCGCCTTCGGCGAGGTCGAACAGGCCGTCCGCCTCGTGAAGGCCGGAGCCGACGACTATCTGACGAAGCCCTACGATGTCGACGAGCTGGTCGTACGCATCCGGGACAGGCTGCGGGGGCGCGGCGCAGTGGCCGGGCCCGTCGAGGTCGAGCCGCCCTCGGACGCAATGGCCGTGCTCGCGCGGCAATTGCAGCGTGCCGCCGGATCGCGCCTTCCCGTGCTGATCGTCGGCGAGACCGGGGTCGGCAAGGAGGTCGCCGCCCGGCGCCTGCATGAGGAATCGCCCTGGTCCGAGGAGCCGTTCGTCGCCGTCAATTGCGGGGCAATCCCGAAGGAGCTGCTCGAAAGCCAGTTCTTCGGCCATCAGCGCGGCGCCTTCACCGGCGCGGCGCAGACCCATGTCGGGCATTTCGAGGAGGCGCGTGGCGGCACGCTCTTCCTCGACGAGATCGGCGAGCTGGACGCCCGCCTGCAGACGGCGCTGCTGCGCGTGCTCCAGGACGGACGTTTCCGAGCGGTCGGGGCCGCACAGGACAGCGCGTTCCGGGGTCGGATCGTCGCAGCCACCAATGCCGATCTCGACGCGATGCGCCGCGACGGGCGTTTCCGTGACGATCTGTACTTTCGCCTCTCCGTCTTGAGTTTCGCCATCCCGCCGCTGCGCGAGCGGGTCGACGAGATCCTGCCGCTCGCCTTGCGCCTTCTGGAACAGGCCGGCGGAAGCACGCCGGGAGGGTTCACCGACGAGGCGCGTCTGGCGATGCTGGGCCATGACTGGCCTGGCAATATCCGCGAGCTGCGCAATCGCATCGAGCGAGCCCGGCTGATGGCCGAACAGGATCTGCTGGGGCCCGCCGATCTGTTTCCGGAAATGCGCCTGTCCGAGCTGCCGAGGCCCAACCTCGCCCGCGCCCGGCTCGATGCCGACGCCGATCAGATCGCGAAGGCGTTGGCGCAGACGAACGGCAATCTCGGCGAGGCCGCGAAGCTGCTCGGCATCTCCCGCACGACGCTGTGGAAGCGCCGCTCCGCGAGCTGAGCGGCGGATCGGAAGCTCCTGCGAAGCGTCGTTGAGGACGGCCCTCCTGCCCGAACAGCGCGCGAGATCCGCTGTTGCTCGAAAGTAACAGCCCAGCACCGTTCGCGATCAGGCACGGGCCGTTTCATCAAGCGGCCGCATTTCGCAAGCCATTGTCGGAACCGAACAAGCACTTCGCGGTCCTGCTTGCCGCTCTCGCCAGACGAGACGGCAAGGCTGCTTCGCCAGGCGGATCTGATCTGCGCGAAGCTCACCTCGAAGCCAGTCGACAACAATATCGTCCAAGCCTCGGTATAGAATTGCCCTGTCCCTCGACCTTTGCCCGCAGTGCCGTCATCGGCCTTCTGATTGCGCTCGCCTCTTCCGCCCAAGCGACACCGTCCCTCCTCGTCGATGCCGACAGTCTCCAGGTCCTCCGGTCCGAGGAGGCCGGCCGCGCCTGGTATCCAGCCTCGACGACCAAGCTGATGACGGCCTTCGTCACATTCGAGCACTTGCGCGCGGGGCGCGTCGCGCTCGGCCAGGACGTCGTCTTTTCACGCAAGGCCCTCGCCCGGGAATCCGTGCAGTCAGGCCTGGCGCCGGGCAGCACGATGTCGCTCGAGGACGCGCTCTACGCGATGCTGGCGGTGTCGGCCAACGAGGCTGCGGCTGCCATCGCCGAAACCATCGCGGGCAGCGAGGCCGAGTTCGTTACGATGATGAACGATGCCGCCCGGCGCCTGGGAATGACGGGCACGCGCTTCGTCAATCCGGACGGCCTCTTCGACCGCAGGCAGGTCACCACCGCCAGGGACCTGGCCCTGCTCGGGGTCGCCATCGATCGCAGCTTCCCGGATTATCTGCGCTTCTTCGATCGTTCCGAAGTCAGCATCGACGGCCGCGTCCTGAAGTCGAGCGACGAGGTCCTCACCCGCTTTCCGGGCGCGATCGGGCTCAAGACCGGCTTCGTCTGCGCATCGGGGCGAAATCTCGTCTCGCTCGCCGTCCGCGGCGAAAAGCGTCTGGTCGCGGTCGTGCTCGGCGCGACGACCGAGAGGGAACGCAGCGAGCGTATCGCCCAGCTCCTGCAACACGGCTTCACGAAAACTGAGGGCGGCAGGCGGACCGCGCTGCGGGCGCTGCCGAACCAGACAGCCTCCAGGCCCGAAGATCTGCGCGCCAGGCTCTGCGGCCCGCAGGCTGCGGCCTATGAACGGCGGCAAAGAAAGCTCTATCCGATGGGACAGCGCGGACACGCCAGCCTCCTGGGCGCGCCGATCGCGCCCAGAACCTGGACGATCCGCACGCGGCGCTCAGCCTTGGCGACCTCTTCGCCCTCCCCTGCGCCGCGCCCCTCCGGCCTGGGCCAGCAATGAGAAGGCCGGGCTGCAGATGGCCGATTTCGACGGCATTGCGACCGCAAATCGTTGCGAGGCCAGCCGCCCACGAAGGCTTCGTCATCCAATCGACACATAATATAAGATAGCAATTTTTTTCTTTGCTTCAAATTTATGCCGCATTTTATTTACATCAACCCCGCATCATGCGTATTATTCTTCGATTCATCGCCGGTATAGCATCTTCTATATCGATTATTGCAGTCTCATGCCTTGCGGCGACCGGGCTTATAATCTGGCATTACTCTAGAGATTTACCCGGCTTCGAAAAATTGCAGGATTACGAGCCTCCGGTTACCTCGCGGGTTCACGCCGCCGACGGACGTCTCATCGGTGAGTTCGCCCGTGAATGGCGGCTCTATCTGCCGATCTCCGCTGTCCCCCGAAGCGTGATCGAGGCCTATATCTCGGCCGAGGACAAGAATTTCTACCGGCATTCCGGCATCGACTTCACCGGTCTCGCCCGGGCCGCGCTCTCGAATCTGCGCAATTTCGGCTCCGGGCGAAGGCCGCAGGGCGCCTCGACGATCACGCAGCAGGTCGCGAAGAACTTCCTCGTCGGAACGCAGGCCAGCCTGGAGCGCAAGATCCGCGAGGCGCTCGTCGCCCGGCGGATCGAAGGAGCCTACTCGAAGGAGAAGATCCTCGAGCTCTATCTGAACTCGATCTATCTCGGCGCGCCGACCCCGGGCCGCGGCAGCTATGGCATCGCGGCTGCGGCATTGAACTACTTCAACAAGTCCGTGCACGAGCTCGAGCTTCGCGAGGCCGCCTATCTCGCCGCCCTGCCGAAGGCGCCGACGGACCTGCACCCTTTCCGCAATCCCGAGCGCGCGATCGAGCGGCGCAACTATGTCATCGATCGGATGGTGGAGAACGGATACGTCCAGCATGCGGCTGGCGAGGAGGCCAAACGACAGCCCCTGGGCGTCACCCCCTATACGGTTTCGCCGAACAACATCGCCGCCGGCTACTTCGTCGAGGAGATTCGGCGCGAGGTCCAGGATCGCTATGGCGAGAAGAAGCTCATCGAAGGCGGCCTGTCGATCCGGGCCACCGTCGACCCCGAATTGCAGCTCATGGCGCGAAAGGCGCTGGTCGACGGGCTGGTGCGCTATGACGAGACGAAGGGCTGGCGTGGACCGGTTCAGAAGCTCGATCTCGGCGATGGCGATTGGGGGCAGGCGCTGGGCGCGCTCAAGGTCCTGGGCGACGTGGCGCCCTGGCGGCTGGGCGTGGTGTTGAAGGTCGCCGGCGATGCGGCCCGCATCGGACTTCATCCCCTGCTCGACGCCGCCGGAAACCTGCGCGCCGAGCGCCGTATCGTCACCCTCGCAAGGGATGGGATCCGCTGGACCAGGCGCGCGCGCGTCTCGCAGCTCCTGTCGGTGGGTGATGTCGTCTATGTCGAGCCCGGCGCGAAAGATCCGGCCCGCGTCCGGCTACGGCAGATTCCGCAGATCAATGGTGCAATCGTGGCGATGGAGCCCTTCTCCGGCCGGGTTCTCGCAATGGTCGGCGGGTTCTCTCACGACCAGTCCGAGTTCAACCGGGCGACCCAGGCGCTTCGTCAGCCGGGATCGGTGTTCAAGCCCTTCGTCTACGCGGCAGCGCTCGACAATGGCTACACGCCCACGAGCCTGATCCCGGACGAGCCCGTCGCAATCGAACAGGGCGCTGGTCTCGGCACCTGGCGGCCGAGAAATGCCGGACGGGCCGGCGGCACCGGTCCGCAGACCCTGCGAAACGGAATCCAGCGTTCCAAGAATTTCATGACGGTGCGGCTCGCCAGGGATATCGGCATGCCGCTAGTCGGCGAATATGCCCGGCGCTTCGGCGTCTATGACGACATGCCTTTCGTGCTTTCGGGCGCCCTGGGCGCGGTCGAGACGACGGTGATGCGCATGACCGCCGCCTACGCCATGCTGGTGAACGGCGGCAAGCGTATTCGCCCGACACTGGTCGACCGGATCCAGGACAGACACGGCAGGACGATTTTCCGGCATGATCGCCGGAGCTGCCCGGGCTGCGCGGCGACGCGCTGGGCAGGCCAGGCCGAGCCGAAGCTGACGGACCGCTCCGACCGGGTCATCGATCCCCTGACGGCCTATCAGATGGTCTCGATCCTCGAAGGCACGGTGCGGGCCGGTACGGCAAGGATCGTGCAATCGGTCGGCAAGCCGCTGGGCGGCAAGACCGGCACGACGAACGGCGCCAAGGATCTCTGGTTCATCGGCTTCTCGCCGGACCTGGCCGTCGGGGTCTATATCGGCCATGACAACCCGACCCCGCTCGGCGCCTCCGCCTGGGGCAGCCGGTATGCCGCGCCGATCTTCCGCGATTTCATGAGCGCTGCCCTGCACGGCAAGCCCGGCGTCCCGTTCCGGGTCCCGACCGGGATCAAGTTGATCCGCGTCGATCCGGGCTCCGGCCTGCGCACCAGCGATGGCGGCATTCTCGAAGCCTTCAAGCCGGGCACAGCGCCTGCCGAAACCGCCCTTCCGCGCTTCTCGGACAGCCTGCCGGCCGGGCAGCAGGACCGCGCGGCGCTGACCTCCGGCTCCGGGGGGCTCTATTGAAGCCGCGGGCGGACCGGGGCAAGCCGCGCGCCGTGCGGTTGCCGGCCTCAGGAATGCATGATCGCTCCCTTTGCGATCACGATGTTCGGTAGCTGGCGCTCGACGATGATCTGCGGCGGATGCGCCGCGTCGAAGGCGATCAGGTCGGCGCGTGCGCCAACCTCGACCCCGCCCTCTCCCAGCCCGGCGACCTGCGCCGGGATCGTCGTGACATGGTCGAGCAGCGCGGCGATGTCCTCGTCGCGCCGCAGCCCGAAGCGGTAGCTCGCGAGCATGGCCCGATCGACCATGCCGATGACGGAGGAGGGGTTCCAGCAGTCGCGGATATTGTCGGAGCCGAAGAAGACGTCGACGCCCAGTTCGCGCAGCTTCGGGATCGGCGGGCAGCGATCCCCACCCGGAACGCTGGACAGGATCGAGACCTTTGCCTCGCGCAGGCCCTTCGCGGTCGCGTCCAGCCGGGCGGGGTCGGCATCGGCGAGGGCAAAGGCGTGGCTGATCGTCGTGCGCCCCTCCAGGCCGGCGGCGCGGGTGCGGGCCACGATATCGTCGATCTCGGCAAGGCCGATCTCGCCACCATCGTGCAGATGGATGTCGAGCCCGCGCCCATAGCGTTCCGCCAGGCCGAAGATGACGTCCAGCTGACCCTTCTGGTCGCCATCGATGCCGACGGGATCGAGCCCGCCGATGAAATCGGCGCCCATGCGCAGGGCTTCCTCCAGGTATCCGGCGGCGACCGGGCAGGTCACGACACCGCTCTGGGGAAAGGCGACGATCTGGATCTGAACCCGATCCGCCCAGCGCTCGCGCAGCTCAAGCACCTCCTTCAGCGTATCGAGCTTTGAGACCTCGTCGATGTCGACATGGGTCCGAAGGCTGGTCGTGCCGAGGCGCAGCGCGGTCTCGAGCAGCTTCTCGGCGCCACGCTCCACAAGCGAGGCCGGATTGGCGCGGCGATGCGCCTTCTCGTCTTCGATACGCGCTCGGATCGAAGGGGCGGAGCGATGCGGTCGCCAGGGCATGGCCAGCAGGGTCTTGTCGAGATGGACATGGCCGTCGGTCAGGCCCGGCAGCACCAACTGGCCACCGAGGTCCAACTCCCGGCCACGCCGCACGGGATCGCCGGCGGGACGCAGGGCAGCGATCCTGCCGCCGGAGATATCGATGGAAACCAGACGGCCGTCTGCAAGCCGGGCTCGATTGAGGGTCAGGTCGGAGGTCGCGCTCATCAATATCTCGCATTGAAGCTGCGGAAGCCCGTTTCGGGCGCGGGCATCGGCCAGTCCCGATAGAAGGCCTGCAGATAAGGGTGCAGAGCAGTCGCCAGAGCGCGGCGAGCCTGTTCCGCTTCGGTCGGCGGGCGCTGCAGCGCGGTCTCGAGTTCGGCGAGCACCGCCTCCTTGTCGATCGAGGCGAGCTTGCCGTCGCGCAGCACCGCCCTTCCATCGATCAGGACATCGCGGATCATGCCGCATTTGGCTCTCTGGACCAGAGCCGAGACGATGTCGGTATCGCCATCGAGATAGGGCCGCGACAGCAAGGCGCCGTCGACGATGACGATGTCAGCGGCCCGGCCGACTTCCAGCCGGCCGATCAACGCGCCGAACCCGGTGGTCGCGGCGCCGTTCTCGGTCGCCATCCGGAAGATCTGGCGCTCCGACAGCGGCTCGAAATCATGGCCCGGCGAACGCTGGAGATTCCAGGCGACGCGCATCTCCTGCAGCATGTCGCGGTCGTCGTTGATGCCGGCCTGGTCGATGCCCAGCGCCACCGTGATGCCGGCCTGCTGGAACTCCTTCACCGGCGCGACACCGCTGCGCAGGCGCAGGCCCGAGCTGGCATTATGGCAGACGCAGGTTCCGGTGCTCGCCAGCAGATCGATATCGGCTTCGGTGCACCAGATGCCGTGGCCGATCGTCATCTTCGGGCCGAGCAGGCCGAGATCGGACAGGTGCCGGACCGCGCTGCCGCCGGTGTCCATCGCCGCGAAATGCCGCTGATAGGGTGTCTCCAGCAGATGCATGTGCAGGCCGACATCATAGCGCTCCGCCAGCTTGCGCTGGGCGACGAGGCTTTCGAGCGTGCACCATTGCAGGTTCGCCGGCGCGAGCTGCACGCAACTCAGCCCGTCCTCGGCCATGCCGAAGCGGTCATGCAGGGCCTCGAAATGCGCCGCGAGCTCCCCGACCGCGCTTGGCGTCGCGGAGATCATGCCCTCGAGAGGCGCGCGAAGCTCGCGGGGCAGCGATGCCAGGAAGGCCTCCTGCGCGCCGTAGACGAACCTGTTCCGGTCGCGCCACATGAAGGAGTAGGAGGCGCGCATGCCGATGTCGCGATAGGCGCGCATGATGGCGTCGGGCGCAGCGAGCCAGCCCTCGCGCGGCCCCGTCGGCCCGCCATGGATGTGCTGGACGGCGGTGACGCCGGACTCGACCATCTCGATGGCCGAGTAGAGCGTATCGAGATAAGGGTCGACCGTTCGCCAGCCGATGAAGCGCGGCAGCCAGAGCTCGAGCGGCAGGAAGGGCGTGCCATGCTGGAGCGGGGTGAGCCCGGTATGGTGGTGGGCGTTCACCAGCCCCGGCATCACGATGTCGCCGGCCGATCCGAAGACCTGCGCCGCGGGATGGGCGGTCGACAGCTGCTCGAAGGAGCCGAACCCGGCAATGCGGCCCCCTGTGACCAGCAGCGCGCCGCCCGCATGCAGTTCCGCCCGGTCGTCGCCGTCGATACCGCACAGGATATGCCGCCCGCGCACGATCACCGGGCCGGCGTGGTCCGCCAGTTCCTGCGATGACATGCCCGTCATTCCCTACGAAAGGCCCGGCAATCGGCGGTTCGCCATCCGACCTGCACCGAAGCGTCGCGGGCGAGGCTGACCGGCACCTTCATCGGGTCGCCCTTCGCGATCAGCTCCTGGCCGCCGAGGCTGAAGACGACGCGCGTGGCTTCGCCGAGATAGACCAGCCGTTCGACCTTGAGCGTGAAGGTATTGTCTGCCGCCTCGGGAGCCAGGCTGATCCGCTCCGGACGCAGGCAGAGCACCGCGCGATCGCCGACCGCGAGCGGATCGATCGCGGTCGCCGTCACGAGGACCTCCGGGGCCAGGCGAACGGTGACCATGCGCTGCGCGCTCCCGACGATTTCCCCTTCCAGCGTGTTGTTCTCGCCGATGAAGCCGGCCACGAAAGCGTTTGCCGGGCTTTCGTAGAGTTCCTCGGGAGGGGCGAGCTGCTGGATCCGGCCCTGGTCGAAAACGGCGATCCGGTCGGACATGGTCAGGGCCTCTTCCTGATCATGCGTGACATAGACCATGGTGACGCCGAGCCGCTCATGGATCTGCTTGAGCTCGTACTGCATGCGCTCGCGCAACTGCTTGTCCAGCGCACCCAGGGGCTCGTCGAGCAGAATCAGCTCCGGTTCGAAGACGAGGGCGCGCGCCAGCGCGACGCGCTGCTGCTGGCCGCCGGAGAGCTGGGCCGGCATCCGTGCGCCGAACGGCCCGAGCTTGACCATATCGAGCGCCGCCGTGACCCGCTGCGCGATCTCGGCTTCGGCCATCTTCCGCGCCCGAAGCGGATAGGCGACGTTGTCGGAGACGGTCATGTGCGGAAAGAGCGCATAGTTCTGGAAGACCATGCCGATGCCCCGCTTATAGGGAGGCAAAGCAGTGATCTCGCGGCCCTGCAAGGTGATCCGGCCATTGGTCGGGGCCTCGAAGCCGGCGAGCATCATCAGGCTCGTGGTCTTTCCCGATCCGGACGGTCCCAGCAGCGTCAGGAACTCGCCGCGGGCGATGTCGAGATTGAGATCCTTAACGACCAGCGACTGGCCGTCATAGCTCTTCTGGACATGCGAGAAGCGAACCAGAGGCTCGCTGGCCGGCGCGGCGTCGGTCGCCATGGCTTGGATGCTCATGAGTTACTCCGCCCAGAGGGGCAAGGAAGGGGGGAAGCGCTCGGACACCGTCCGGCCGAGGATGTCGTGGCTGGGATGAGCGTCCCAGACCGCCCGGCTCGATGCGGCGACCTCGGCGAGAATCTCCGCCTCGTCGGCGACGAGCAGGCGCCCGTCTTCGACCAGGACCTTTCCGTCGACGATGACGCTGCTGACGCGATCGGGCCCGGCCAGATGGACCAGCGCCCTGATCGGGTCGGGATTGGCTCCGAACGAAAGCGAGCGCGGATCGACCAGGACGATATCGGCCTTCGCGCCCGGCTGCAGGCGGCCGAGATCGGGGCGGCCGAGCGCCGACGCGCCGGCGAGGTTGCTGGCCCGGAAGACATCGGCGGCAGCGCCCGCCTCGAAATTGCCATCGGCGAGCTTGTTCATCAGCGACGCCATCCGCATTTCCGCGAACATGTCGAGCGGATAGGTGTCGGTCGCGAGCGCGACATTCACACCGGCGCGGCGGAAGCGGTCGAAGCTCTCGAGGGCTATACCGCGGCGCGCGAAGGCCACCGGCGAATGCGCGACGTTGACGCCTGCCGCGCCGAGGATCGCGATGTCGTCCTCGACGGGATAGCCGATGGCGCTGTGCGTGGAGATGTAGACGCAGTGCGCGAGGATCGTGCCGGCGTCGAGGACGCCCTCCTGCGCGAGGCACTGCACCGGGGTCAGGCCGGTCTGGCCCATCGTCTCGTAGAATTCGCGGTGCTGCTCGACGAAATGCAGGGTGAAGGGGACACCAAGGGCGTTGGCGACCTTCTTGGCCTGCTTCCGCAGCTCCGGCGTCGAGAGGTAATATTCATCGAGCGCGACGAGCCCCGAGACGCGCGCGTCTGCCGTTTTCGGCAGGCGTTCGATGAAGCGAGCCGTGGCTTCGAGCGACTGGAAGCCGGCTTTCGTATCGAGCTCGCTCGAAACCTTGCCATCCTCTTCCAGCCAGTAGCGCCCGCCCGTCACGACAGGGCTCCAGACCAGCCGGATGCCGAATTCCCGAGCGGTCTCCAGCATCATCTCGCCATCCCGCGGACCGGCCGGGGCGAAGGCGACCACGGTCGTCACGCCATGGCGCAGCAGCGAGGCGAAACCGTAACGCAGCGAGGCCCGCGCATCCTGGGGCGCGAGAAAGCCGGGGCGGCCGACGCGGTTCTGGGGCAGGAAGTGCAGGAAGCTCGACCTGACGAACTCCCTGCGGCCGCCATCGACCAGAAGGCGCGGGCCCTCATGCGCGCCGATATGGGCATGCGTGCTGATCTGCCCGGGTATCGCGATCAGCCCGCGCGCATCGATCCTGCGCTTGGCCTGGCCCGCGAAATCCTTGCCGACAGCCAGGATCTTGTCGCCGGCGATGGCGATCGAGCCGGCTTCCAGATAGCGATGCTGCTCGCCGTCGAAGGCGACGACCAGGCCTCCGGAGATGACGAGGTCTGCGGTCTCTTCGGTCATTGCTCTGCTCCTGCCGGACGCCGCATCCGCTCCGAGCGGGCCCGGAGCCATTCCATCACCAGCATCAGGACGACCGAGACCAGCAGCAGCACGACGGCCGCAGCGGTGATCGTGGGGGAGATGTTCTCGCTGACGCCGCTGAAGATCTGCCGCGGCAGCGTGCGCTGTTGCGGGCTGGTAATGAACAGGGCGATGACGAGCTCGTCGAACGATGTGACGAAGGCGAAGACGCTGCCCGAGGCCACGCCGGGCGCGATGATCGGCAAGGTCACCGTCCGGAACGTGCGCAGAGGCGAGGCCCCCAGGCTCGCGGCGGCCCGCGGCAGATTGGGGTCGAAGCTCTGCAGCGTCGCCGAGACGGTGATCACCACGAAGGGCAGCGCCAGCGCGACATGGGCCAGGATCAGGCCGATATAGGTGCCGACGAGGTTGACCGCCGCGAAGAAATAGAAGGCCGAGACCGCGATGATGACGACCGGCACGGCGATCGGCGTGACCAGCAGCGCCATGACGAGGGGCTTGAGCCGGAACCGCGCGCCGTGAAGCCCGAGCGCCGCCATCGTGCCGAGCAAGGTCGCGACGATCGTCGTCACGATGCCGACGAACAGGCTGTTGAGCAGCGCGCCGGTCCAGAGCGGGCTGGTGAAGAACTCGCGGTACCATTGCAGGGACCAGCCCGGGAGCGGAAAGACCAGGAGCTGGCCCGCCGTGAAGGACAGCGGGAACACGACGAAGATCGGCGCGACCAGGAAGACCAGGACCGCGACGGCGAAGGCGCGAATCCCGCCGAGAGCCAGCCGCTCGATGAAGGGGGTGGAAGAACCGGATCTCATCTCAGCGCACCCGCAGACGGTTGAAGCCGACGAGCTTGCCCAGAGCCAGATAGATCGCTGCGACGACGATCAGCAGGAAGGCGCCGAGCGCCGAGGCGAGGCCCCAGTTCACCGCAGAATTGGTGAAGTAGGCGATGAAATAGCCGATCATCTGATCGCCCGGGCCGCCGACGAGCGCCGGCGTGACGTAGAAGCCGACGGACAGGACGAAGACCAGCGTCCCGCCGGCCGCCACGCCGGGCAGCGTCAAGGGCAGGTAGACCGTCCGGAAGACGCGCAGCGGCGAGGCGCCGAGCGAGGCGGCCGCGCGCAGATGGTTGCCGGAGATCCCCTTCATCACGCTGTAGATCGGCAGGATCGCATAGGGGAGCAGGACGTGGACCATGGCGATGATCACGCCCGCCCGGTTGAACACCAGCGGCAATGGCGAGCTGATGATGCCGAGCGCCATCAGCGTCTTGTTCACCAGCCCCTCGTTCTGGAGGAGGATGACCCAGGCGGTGCTGCGCACCAGCAGCGAGGTCCAGAACGGCACCAGGACGAGCATCAGCATCCAGCTGGCCGCACGCTTTCCGGCCCTCGCCATCACCGCCGCGACCGGAAAGCCGATGAGCAGGCACAGGGCGGTGACGGTCAGGCTGACCGACAAGGTCCGGCCGTAGAGGTCGATGAAGATGCGCTGGTCCGGGGCGACGCGCTGCAGCTCGCCCTCGGGCGATTTTCGCAGGTCGAGCGCCGTGAGGAGATAGAAGTCGGTCAGGCGCCCGGATTGCTGATGCAGCACGCCCCAGAGGGCCGGGTCGGCCCATTGCTTGTCGATCGCGATCAGCGCTTCCTTCGCGGACGCTCCTTCCGTGATCGGCAGGCGCCGGGCCGTCTTGGTGAGAAGGCCGCGCGCACCGGGCAGGGCGTAGTTGAGCCGCCGCCCGATCAGTCCGAGCGAAGGTTGGCCGCGGAGCGCGCCGAGATCCGCGGCGATGGCGGCGAAGGCCGCCTCGTCGGGCTCGCCCTTCCCCGACCAGCCCTGCATGACCTGCGCCGTACGCGGCAAATGGGTCTGGATCTCGGGATTGTCGACGCTCCTGAACATGAAGAGCGCGAGGGGCAGCACGAAGAACAGCGCGGTGAAGATCACGCTCGGAGCGAGCAGCGCCAGCATCTTGAGCCGATGCTTTCGCTCCGACGCGCTCACCTGGGCCGCGAGGCGCGCGTTGTCGACGGTCGCAACCGGCGCCAATCGGGGGGAAGCGGACGCCATGACCGTCATTGCGCGACGAAGGTCGCAAAGCGTTGACGGATGGCGTCGCCGTTATCGAGCCAGAAATTAATGTATTGCGAGCCGGCCTGCATCATCCCCTTGCGTGACTTTGGATCGGGCAGGCCGGCGCGGCGGCCCTCGCTCAGCAGCGGGTTCGCTTCGGCATTGGCCGGGGGGTTGCCGAGCACTTCCATGTACCGGGCCTGTACAGGGGCCGAGAGCTGATAGGCGATCAGACGGATCGCTTCCTCCTTCCGCGGCGAGCCCTTCAGGACCCCGAGAAAGATGACGGCGTTGGTGTAGCCGGCATCCCAGACGATGCGCAGCCGGCGGTCGTTGGAGCTGTTGGCGGCATTGACGCGGCCGAGCCAGCCATAGCCCATGGAGACCTCGCCGGTGAGGAGGAGCTGCATGGATTCATCGCCGCTCTTCCACCATTTGAGGTGCGGCTTGAGCTCGGCGAGCTTCCTGAAGGCGCGGTCGACCCCGCCCGGCCCGGTGAGGACCTTGACCACTTCGGATGGCGCGACGCCGTCGGCCATCAGCGCAATCTCGAGCGTCTGGTCGGGCTGGTACATCAGGGAGCGCTTGCCCGGGAATTTCTTCACATCCCAGAAATCGGCCCAGCTCTTCGGCGCGGCGTCGCCCTTCAGCCTGTCGGCATCGAAGACGAGGACGCCCGGCGAGGCGAGGTAGGGCGCTCCGCATTCGCCGAAGCCGCCCACGGCCTCGAAGGCCGCGGCCTTGGCATGTTTCGACCAGTCGATCTTCTCGAGCAGACCTTCCTCGCAGCCGGCGACCTCGTTGATGGGATTGAGGCTCGCCGCATCCCAGATGAGGTTGCCCGTCTCGATCTGCGTGCGCAGCCGCGCCAGTTCCTGGTTGAAGGTATCGACCCTGATCTGGATTCCGGTTTCGGCCGTGAAGGGCTCGAAGACCGTCTTCTTCTGGACATCCCCTGGTTGGCCGCCCTGGGTGACGATCGTCAGCGGTTCGGCGCCGAGAGCCGGCGCCTGTGAGAGGGTAAGGGCGATCGCAGTCGCGATCGCAGCATGAAGCGGCCGCATCGGTAACCTCCCTGGATCTCAGTGCTATTGCGCGGCGAAGGTGATGAAGCGCTGGAGCAGCGCATCGCCATTGTTGAGCCAGAAATCGAGATAGACCGTCCCGCTCTGCAGCGAGGCCAGCTTCATATGCCCGGCGGGCAGCGTGGCGCGTTCGGCTTCGGTCAGGAAGGCGTAAGCCTTGGCATTCACCGGGGCATAGTCGATGGCGCGCGCGAAATTCGCCTGCGGCTCCGGCGAGGATGCGAGCTTGATGAAATCGATCGCGACGTCCTTCTTCTTGGTGCCCTTCATGACCGCGATCATCTGGCTGCCGGAGACGTGGCCCGCGCCGAACTCGATCTTGAGCTGCCGGTTGTTGGCGCGGTTCGCCATGCCGACCCGGCCGTTCCAGGCGAAGGTCATGACGACCTCGCCGGTGAGAAGAGCCTGCATGGATTCGTCGCCGCTCTTCCACCATTTGATGTGCGGCTTGAGCTCGGCGAGCTTCTTGAAGGCCCGGTCGGCTCCCCCCGGCGCCGACAGCACCTTCATGACGTCGGCCGGGGGCACGCCGTCGGCCATGAGCGCGACTTCCAGGGTCTGCTCGGCGCGATAGAGCAGGCCGCGCTTGCCCGGGAATTTCTTCACATCCCAGAAATCGGCCCAGCTCTTCGGCGCGTCGCCGCCTTCATAGCGCTTCGAATCGTAGACCAGACCGCCGGAGACGAAATTATTGGGCAGGCCGCATTGGCCGAAGCCGCCGACATCGGCGAAATCCTTGGGGTCGAGATACTTCGACCAGTCGATGCGCTCGAGCAGGCCTTCGTCGCAGGCGGTGGCCTCGTTGATCGCGGTCACGCTGACGACGTCCCAGACGAGATTGCCCGTCTCGACCTGAGAGCGGATCTTCGCGAGCTCCTGGCTGAACTGATCGTCGACGATCGTGTGCCCGGTCTTGGCGGTGAAAGGCTTGTAATAGGCCTCGCGATAGCCGGCCCCGGCGGCGCCGCCATTATTGGCGACCGTGATCGAATCTGCGGATGCGATTTGCGGCGCGATCAGTCCGACCAGCGCCATGCCCAGGCCGAGCATGCTGCGGTTTGCCATGGCGACAACCTCCGTTCCCCGTTGGATTGGTTGCATTATTGGTTGCGATTTTGCTCACACCCAAATTATTGGCGCCTACTTGAATATCTGCAACAGCGGCTGTCAACCGTGAATCTTACGAAAGATTCTTGACTTTACGAACAAGTCTTGAGCATCTGATCTCGACCAAAGCAAATCATTGGTTGCAAATATGACTCGCCAGCGGATCACGAACGAGATTAGATCGGCCCTGGAAGAGGGCATTGAGGCGATGATGGCGGAGGCGGCAGATCGAACGGGGGCGAAGTTGCCCACGGAAAGGGATCTCGCCGAGCGCTTTCAGGTCAGCCGGCACGCCATAAGACAGGCCCTGGAGCGGCTCGAGGCGAAGGGCTCGCTCTGGCGCCATGTCGGCCGCGGCACGTTCCGCGGCCGACGCAGCGAGGCCGAGCCGCTCGCGGCCGACGTCACCGCCTTCTGCAGCCCGCGGCACATCCTGGATGCCCGCCGGATGATCGAGCCATCGCTCGCCTCGCTCGCGGCCGTGAACGCCACCCCCTCGCAGATCGCCGAGATCCAGGCCAGTTGCCGGCGCTGTGCCGCGGCCAGGAACATGGATGACTACGAGGTCTTCGACGAAGCCTTCCATCGGGCGATCGCCCAGGCCAGCGGGAATCCGCTCGCGACCGAGCTGTTCGAGACCGTCAACCAGGCCCGCAAGAAGATCGTCTGGGGAGCCATGCTCCGTGCGGTGCTGCGCCCCGATCGCAGGGCGTTCTTCAGCGAGCAGCACCGCGAGATCGTCGACGCGATCGCCCGGCGCGATGCGCATGCCGCCTGGCAGGCGGTGATGTCCCACATGGAAACGGTCGCGCAGACCTACGAGACCCTGCGGCCGGGTGAACCATTCATCGTCTAGTGTCGAGAGGGCCGAAAAAGTGGAGCTAGAGAGCGTTGACCTCGCGGTGCGCGGTCGCATCGTCACCATGGACAAGGACCGGACGGTCATCGATGACGGCATGGCCGTCTCGCGGGCCGGCCGCATCCTTGCCGTCGGTCCGCGGCAGGAGATCGCCTCGCGCTTCCGCTGCGACCAGGTCGTCGGCGACGCCCATTCCATCATCATGCCGGGCTTCATCGACGCCCATACGCATTGCACCCAGTGCTTCGTCCGCTCCCTGACCAGCGGCGAGCTGCCGATGATCCCGCGCATCTACAGCCCGGCCCAGCGCTCGCTGAACCCGGAGCAGGCCGCCACGACCGTCAGGCTCATCGCCGCGCAGCTGCTGCGATCCGGCATCACGACGATGTGCGAGGGAACCTTGAACCCCGCACATGAGCCGGCGATCGTCGAGGCGATCGAGGAGACCGGCATCCGTTGCGTGATGGCGCGCGGCGCGGCGGACCAGGATTTCCACCATGCGGCGCTCTACAGCCAGATCGCGGACCGCTCCTGGTACAAGGCGCGGGAAGGGCAGGCGGAAAAGGAGCTCATCGCGACCGAGGCGTTCCTGAAGCGGCACCCGGCGCGGGGCGACGGCCTGATCCGGGGGGCGGTCAACGTCTCCGCGCTGATGAATTTCTCCGAGACCTATTTCAAGGGCGGTGCCGAGCTGGCGCGCCGGCACGACGCGACCATCCAGGTCCATATCGGGCGGGATCGCGAGGAGGTCGAGTTCTGTCTCGCCACCTTCGGGCGCCGCCCGATCGAGCAGCTCGCCGAGTTCGGCGTCATCGACGAGCATCTGGTCGCGGTCCACGCCGTGCTGGCGAGCGAGAAGGAGATCGAGCTCCTGGCCCGCGGCAAGGCCGGCCTCGCCCATTCCCCGGTGGAATGCGTCGCCAATCTCAACGCGATCCCCAATCTGCCGCGCTTCCGGGCTTCGGGCATTCGCGTCGCGCTCGGCTGCGACAACCAGGCCAACGACATCTTCGTGAACATGCGGGCCGCCTGGCTCATCCACGGCGCCAAATGGGGCGTTTCAGGCTATGATGCGGAATTCCTGTCCGCTGGCGAGATCATCGACATGGCGACCATCGAGGCCGCCTCGGTGCTGAGATGCGACGATCTCATCGGTTCGCTGGAGGTCGGCAAGGCCGCCGACATGGTCGTGCTCGACGGCAGCGGACCGCATATGATGGCCTCGCAGCATTTGTCCAGCGAGCTGCTGCGCTATGCCTCGCGCGCCGAGGTCAAGACGACGATCGTCGCCGGCAAGATCCTCTATTCCGACGGCGCCTTCCCGACGATCGACATCGAGAGGCTCCGGGAGGAAGCCACGGCCGGCGCGCGCTTTGTGAGCGATGCCGTCGCCGACCGTCGTTACCGCCCGCTTCCGGCCTGGTGATCTGCCGGAGCGGACCCTGCGATCGCGGCCTTTGCCGCGATCGCAGGGCATGCCTCAGGAGCTGAAATGTATCTCGCGGTCGTGCTGATCGGCCTGAATCTCAGGCCCTTCCTCACCGGTGTGGCTCCCCTGGCTTCGGACATGCAGGCGGCGACGGGGCTCGGCGATCAGGGCTTGTCCCTGTTCGCCAGCCTGTCGATGGCCGCCATGGGATTGTGCGCCTTCCTCGGCCCCGCCCTTCAGAGAAACATCGCCGAGGATCGCTGGATCATCATCGGGGCGCTGCTCGCTCTCGGCCTGTTTTCCGGCGGGCGGATGCTGACCGACAGCGGCTGCGTCCTGATCGCCGCCACGATGCTCTGCGCCCTGTCCGTGGCGCTCATCCAGGCGGTCTTTCCGCGGCGCATCAAGGCGCATTTCCGCGACAGGACGCCCTTCGCCATGGGACTGTTCTCGGCCTGCCTGATGGGCGGAGGCGCCGTGGGCGCGCAATTATCGCCGCTGATCGCCGAGGCGAGCGGCAATTGGCGGCTCGGTCTCGGCTGGATGGCGCCCTTCGCCGTTCTGGCCGCGGCCGTCTCCTTCTTCCACCTGCCCTCGAGCATCGGAGGCCCGAGCGGCACGCTGGGACTCCGGGACCTGATGCCCCGGCCGCGAGCCTGGCTGCTGATGGTCGGCTTCGGCATCGTCAATGGCAGCTATGCCTCGATCGTCGCCTGGCTCGCGCCCTATTATCAGCGGATGGGCTGGAGCAGCACCGACAGCGGCAGCCTTCTCGCTGCGCTGGCGACCAGCCAGGCGATCGCCGCGCTCGCGATCCCCGTCCTGGCCTCCAGGAGATTGGATCGGCGCCCCTGGATCGTCCTGTCGCTCGGACTGCAGCTGCTGGGTTTCTGCGGGCTCGCATTCCGCCCCGAGCTCAACCCGGCCTTCTGGGCGATCGTGCTCGGCATCGGCATGGGCGGCGCGTTCTCGCTGTTCATGGTCGTGGCGCTGGACCATCTGGAGAACCCGGTCGACGCAGGCGCCCTTTCGGCCTTCATGCAGGGCGGTGGTTTCCTGATCGCCGGCAGCTTTCCGTGGATCATCGCCGTCCTGGGCGAACGAGCCGGCGGTCTTTCGTTCGGCTGGCTCGTTCACGCCGGGGCCATCGGCCTGGTCGCCATCCTCGCCTGCCGCTTCAGGCCGGCGGGCTATGCGCGTGCGCTGCGGCGGCCAGCATAAGCGATCACGATCCGGGCCTGCGGCGCCATTGCCGATGGCCATCCGATCATTGCGGGGAGCGGCTGGGTTTCATGGTCCGCGCCCTCGCGAAGAGCCGGGCCGAAAGCCAGGGCGGCTCAAAACATCCGCGCGTCCCGGCTCGGCGCCAGCCTCACCTTGAACGGGGTCGACGTGAAACGGCGTCGACCACCGCCCGGCTCACATCATGGTGACCAGCTTGATGAAGGCCGGGGTCATGATCACGATGAACAGCACCGGCAAGAAGAACAGGATCATCGGCACGGTCAGCTTCGGCGGCAGCGCCGCGGCCTTCTTCTCGGCCTCGTTCATGCGCTGGTCGCGGCCCTCCTGGGCCAGCGTCCGCAGGGCCGTACCGAGCGGCGTGCCGTAGCGCTCGGCCTGGATCAGGGCCGTGCAGACCGATTTCACCGTTTCGAGCCCGGTGCGCGCCGCCAGATTCTCATAGGCCTGGCGACGTTCGGCGAGATAGGAGAGCTCCGCCGTGCACAGCGCGAACTCCTCGGCCAGCGGCACCGACTGGCCTCCGATCTCGGTCGAGACCTTGCGAAAGGCGAGCTCGATCGACATGCCGGATTCGACGCAGATCAGCAGCAGGTCGAGCGCGTCCGGAAAGGCCCGCCGCATCGAGAACTGACGCTTGCTGGTCGCATTGGAGAGATAGATCTCCGGGGCCTTGATGCCGAGATAGGCCGCACCGATCGCAACCGCGATCCGGTTGACCTGCGACAGCCCGAAATCATTGACGAAGGAGATATAGAAGAGTGCGAACAGGAAGAGCCCTACCGGCGTGACAGCCCGGAAGAACAGGAAGCCGATCTCCGCCTGCTGGCCGCGAAAGCCGGCCATGGCGAGCTGCCTCTTGGCATGCTCCGTGCCGAGCCAATCGCCGAGCTTGAACTGCTCCACCGTGCGGCGCATGAACTCCTTCGGCTCCTGCCGCAGCGAGACCTTGTCGCCTTGGCGCGCCAGCCGATCGCGTTCGCGGGCCCGGATTTTGTCACGCTCGGTCGCGACACTCTTCATCCGCTTGCCCAGAGCATTGCCCTCGACCAGGGGGGTGCCGACCATGACGACCGTCGCGGCCACGGCGAGCCCGCCCAGCAGGGCCAGCATGAAGTTGAGGTCGGTGAGCTTTTCGATGAGGAGCGCAACCATGTTCTGTCGCCTCAGATGTCGAAATTGATCATTTTCTTCATCACCAGGATCCCGATCGTCATCCAGACCGCCGCACCGAGCAGCGCAACCTGGCCGGTCGAGGTCAGCCAGAGCTGCTCGATGTAACGGGGGCTCGTCACATAGACGAGCAGCGCGACGACGACAGGCAGGCTGCCGATGATCGCCGCCGAAGCCTTGGCCTCCATCGAGACCGCCGCGATCTTGTCGCGCATCTTGCGGCGCTCGCGAATGACGCGGGAGAGATTGGCCAGGGTCTCGGCAAGGTTGCCACCGGTCTTCTGCTGGATCGCCAGCACGATGCCGAAGAAGTTGGCCTCGGGGCAGGGCATGCGCTCGAACAGCTTGGCGGCGGCATCGCTCAGGGCGAGGCCCAGCGCCTGCGCCTCGACGATCAGGCGAAACTCGGTCTTGACCGGCTCCTGCGCTTCATTGGCGATGATGCGCAGGCAGTCGTTCAGAGGCAGGCCCGATTTGATGCCGCGCACGATGACGTCGATCGCATTGGGAAACTCGTTCGAGAAGCGTTTCAGGCGCTTCTTGCGACGCTGGCTCAGGAAGAAGGAAGGCACGCCGAAAAGGCCGACGAACAGGCCGACGACACCGAGCACCCCCTTGCCGGACGCGACCAGCGCGAGCAGGCCGCAGACAAGGCCCGTCACGGCGGCGAAGATGAAGTATTGCCGGCGCGACCAGCTCAGCCCTGCCTGCTGAATTCTGACTTCGAGCGTCGCCTTGTTGCGGGCTTTCTCGCGGTTTTCGATATCCTTCAGGCTCTGCGCCACCTGGCCGCGTTTGGCGCGATTCTGCGCTTCGCGCTCTGCTGCGCTGCGCGTGATCACCGGAGTCGTAAACTCCTTGAGCCGCCGCTCGACCCGGGCCTGGCCGCTGAGCGAGGGGTAGAACAACGCATAGGCGACGCCGCCCGCCGAGATGGCGGCGAGGATGACGGCAGCGATCAGCCCAAGATCCATGGCGTTGCCCCGCTCCCCCGGTTACGCCATGCCGGCGTCGTTCTGGCCCTCGAGTTCATCGAGGGCCGCGGCCAGGCGTTGCTCCTCGCCGAAATAGCGTGCCCTCTCCCAGAAGCGCGGCCGGCCGATCCCGGTCGAGCGGTGGCGGCCGATCAGCTTGCCGTTCGGGTCCTCGCCCAGCACGTCGAAGACCATGAGGTCCTGGGTGATGATGACATCGCCCTCCATGCCCATCACCTCGGTGATATGGGTGATCCGGCGTGAGCCGTCGCGCATGCGCTGCGCCTGGATGATCACGTCGATCGAGGAGCAAATCATTTCGCGCAGGGTCTTCGAGGGCAGGCTGAAGCCGCCCATGGTGATCATCGATTCGATACGGCTCAGGCATTCGCGCGGCGTGTTGGCGTGCAGCGTGCCCATCGAGCCGTCATGACCCGTGTTCATCGCCTGCAGCAGGTCGAAGGCCTCGGGCCCGCGCACCTCGCCGACGATGATGCGCTCGGGCCGCATGCGCAGGCAGTTCTTGACGAGATCGCGCATGGTGACCGCACCGGTGCCCTCGAGATTGGGCGGGCGGGTCTCGAGACGCACGACATGCGGCTGCTGCAATTGCAGCTCCGCCGCGTCCTCGCAGGTGATCACGCGCTCGTCATGCTCGATATAGTTGGTCAGGCAATTCAGCAGCGTCGTCTTGCCCGAGCCGGTGCCGCCCGAGATCACCAGATTGCAGCGGACCTTGCCGATGATCTTGAGAATCTCGGCGCCGGGCGGTGCGATCGCGCCGAAGCGGACCAGTTGGTCCAGGGTCAGCTTGTCCTTCTTGAACTTGCGGATCGTCAGCGCCGGCCCGTCAATGGCGAGCGGCGGTGCGATGACGTTGACGCGCGAGCCATCGGCGAGACGGGCGTCGCAGATCGGCGAGCTCTCGTCGACGCGCCGGCCGACCTGGCTGACGATGCGCTGGCAGATGTTCATCAACTGCGCATTGTCGCGAAAGCGGATATTGGTGAGCTGGATCTTGCCGTCGGTCTCGATGAAGGTCCGGCTCGCGCCATTGACCATGATGTCGGCGATGTCGTCGCGTGCCAGCAGCGGCTCCAGCGGCCCGTAGCCGAGGACGTCGTTGCAGATGTCGTCGAGCAGCTCCTCCTGCTCGGCGATGGAGAGCACGACATTCTTCAGCGAGATGATCTCGTTGATGATGTCGCGGATCTCCTCGCGCGCCGATTCGCCATCGAGCTTGGCGAGCTGGGAGAGATCGATCGCCTCGATGAGAGCACCGAAGATCATGCTCTTCATCTGGTAGTATTCGTCGGACTTGACCGACTCGACCGGGGCCGGCGGTGGCGGCCGGCGGGGCTCGACCGTCCCAGGCCGGGCTTCGGCCACCCGGACAGCCATCGCGGTGGGAGCCGCCTTGGCCGGGGTGACCGGCTGGATCGCGGTTCTCTTGCCGAACATCTCAGGCCTTCCGGCGCATCAGCTTGGCAACCAGCGGCTCGAGCAGGCTGCGCTTGCTGCGTTTGGCTTCGCCGCGCCCGGTCAGCGCCATCGCGATCTGGATGAAGGCCTCGGCGGCCTTGCCGCCGGACTGGACCTCCGCGACCATCTGGCCGTTATTGGCGGCGGTGCCGAAGAGCTGCGCGTCGAAGGGAATCGCATTCAGGACCTCGACGCCGAGCGCCTTGGCGAATTCGGCGGCATCGATCTCCGGCCGCTTGGCGATGCCGACCTGGTTGAGGATCAGCCGCGGCACGGAATCGTTCGGCCGTGCGGCGCGCAGCAGATCCATCATGTTCTTGGCGTTGCGCAGCGAAGCCAGCTCCGGAGCCGCGACGATCACGACCTCATCGGCCCCGATCAGGGTGCGTTTCGCCCAGCCCGTCCAGAGATGCGGCACATCGAGCACGATGCAGGGAACGCTCGCGCGCAGCAGGTCGAGCAACAGGTCGAGCGCATCCTCGCCGAGATCGACGGTGCGATCGAGCACGGCGGGCGCGGCGAGCAGAGCGAGATTCTCGCTGCAGCGCGAGAGCAGCCGGTCGAGCATGTTCGCGTCGAGGCGCTCGGGCGCGAACACCGCCTCGGCAACCCCCTGCGGCGGATCCTGATTGAAATCGAGCCCTGCCGTACCGAAGGCGATGTCGAGGTCGGCGATCACGGTCGAGGCGCCGAGATTGCGGCCGATCGCCCAGGCGAGGTTATGCGCCACGGTCGACGAGCCGACGCCGCCCTTGGCCCCGACCACGGCGATGGTGCGCCCGAGCGTCTGGGCGCCGGGCGTGGCGTAGAGCTCGGACAAGGTCCGCAGCACGTCGAGCACGCCGAGCGGGGCGATCAGATAGTCGCTGACGCCACGGCGGATCAGGTCGCGATAGAGCTGGACATCGTTGACATGGCCGATGACGACGACCTTGGTGCCCGGATCGCAGCTTTCGGCAAGCGCATCGAGGCTGGCGATCAGCCGCCCCGGCTCGGTGACCGTCTCCAGGACGATGACGTTCGGCGTGGGCGCGGCGCGGAACGCTTCCACGGCCGCAGCCGGCCCGCCCATCTGAATGCGGGTCTGCGCCTTGTCCATACGCCGGTCGGCCGTCACCGCCTGCATCGCGGCAGCGACTTCCTGCGTCTCGCAGAAGGCCTGCAAGGTGATGCGCGGCAGCGGTGCGATGATCTCCTCGCCGGGCATTTCCGTCTCGTGAAGCGGTCCAGCTGCCATCACTTGCCTCCGACGGCTGTGCTGATCGCAGTCTGCTCCTGGCGATAAAGGGTCGAGGGATCCTTGCCCTCGCGCAGCTTCTTGATCGCCTCCATGCGCTTCTGGGTGTCGAGCCGACCTTCGCCGCGGGCACGGACGAGGTCGAGCGGGTCGGCGACCTGCGCGGCGAGATTGGCCTGCGTCGAACAGCCGAAATTCCACAGCGGCTCGTTCGAGGCGTCGGTCTTGTAGCTCGAGACGCCGGCATCCTCCGGCCATTGCCCACAGGCATGCGGCAACCCGGCCTGCAGCGAGGCATAGGTCAGGCGGATCGGCGAGGCGAGGCCGGGATCGGCAACCGGATAAGTCCTGACCTGGAGCGCCCCCTGGGACACGCCGGCCTGCGCCAGCGAGCGGCGAATGCCGTCGAGCGTGTCACGCGCGGCGAGCTCGCGCCCGGAGCCGGTCGGCACCTCGGCGACCAGGCCGCCGCGGCCACTGCGGCGATAGTCCTGGCCGAAGCGGGTGACGTCATCGGCCTGACGCGGATCGAGCCCACCGCCGGCGCGGCCGACGAAGACATCGAGCGAGCGCGGAGCGTCGCGCAGCACGATCGGATGGCGCTCGCGCGTATCGAAAGGAGCGCCGCCCGCCGTCAGGTCGCCCTTGGCGCAGGCCCCGAGGGCGAGCACGGTCGCGAGCACGGGAAGCAGACCTGCCGGGCTGCGGCGGCACATCCTGGTTCTGTCCTCTGTCGTCACGCTCACCATCCCTTGCAGATGCATGGCCGCCGCCCTCAGTCGGCGATGAAGCCGACACGGCCGCGATAGGCCTGGGGCACAGGTCCGCCACTTGTCGTTCCGTAGATCTTGTTGAGCCGTCCCATCAGCACGGTCTGGGCATCGTGCGCCTCGACGAAGCCGTCGTCCGGCCGGTTGAGCTGCCCGGGGTCGACCGGCTTCACGATGTAGGGCGTCACCGCGATCATCAGCTCGGTCTCCTCGCGCTGATAGTCGCGCGAACGGAACAGCGTGCCGATGATCGGAATGTTCATCAGGCCGGGCAGGCCGTTGATCGCCTGGCGCGAAACCCGCTGAATCAGGCCCGCCGTCGCCAACGTGCCGCCGGAAGGCAGCTCGACCGTGGTGTCGGATTTGCGGACCCGGAAGCCCGGGGCGTTGACCGCGGTGGTCTCGGTCGGGTTGAGGCGAAGCTGGTTCTCGAAGTCGAGCTCGGTGACCTCGGTGGCGATCCGCATCGAAATCTTGCCTTCCGACATCACGATCGGCGTGAAGTTCAGGGAGACCCCGACCGGCTTGTAGGTGATGTTCAGAACGCAGCGATTGGTCGTGTCGCAGGAATAGCCGTTCGGTATCGGCACCTCGCCGCCCGCGGTGAACTTGGCACTCTCGCCCGAGATCGCCGTTACGGTCGGCTCGGCGAGCACGCGCGACAATCCGGCGCGCTCCAGCGCCCGCAGCGTGAAATTGGTGGAGTTGCCGACGCCGGCTCCGATCGCGGTCGCCGCGAGCTGCTGCGGCTGCAAGGAGAAAGGCGTGTCGATCGACGGCGTGATGCTGAACTTGCCGAGCTTCCATTCACCCGTCGAGTTGATGCCGAGCTGCTTGATCGCCTTGCGCGACACCTCGGAAACGACGACCTTGACCATGACCTGGTCGCGGCCGCGAATGGTCAGCGAATTGATGACCGCGCCCCTGGTGGCATTGGTGCCCTCGCCGGAGATGCCGACGAAGGCGTTGGCGATGTCCATGGCCTGCGTCGCTTCGGAGGCGCTGGCGACATTGCCGACGAGGAGGATCGAGTTGCCGGCCGGCTTCACCTGGATCTGCGCCTGCGGCATCGCCGAGCGCAGGGTCTGCCGCAGCACGTTGAGATCGCGCCCCACCTCGATCTCGAGCGCCGTGATCTGCCTGCCCTCGGCATCCATCACGAACATCGAGGTCGAGCCATCGGCCATCCCGATCACGAAGAGCTTGCGGGCCGAACGCACGACGGCGTTGGCGACCTTGGGATTGGCGACGAAGACTTCCTTGGCGTCGCGCGGCAGCTCCACGATCAGCGAACGCCCGATCGAAAGGTCGAGCCGGCGTGAGATCGCATGCTCGCTGGCCCCGACATTGAGCACCGGGGCGGCGCCCTTGTTCTGCGCCAGCGCCGCCGGGGCCGCGATCAGCGCGCCGAGCGGCAGCAAGGCCAGGGCGAAACGCCGCCGCGGCAAGGCGGGGCGACGGAGACGAAAATCGGTGCTGGCGGGGATCATGGCTTCACGCCCTTGCTGGTGACGCCGTAGCGCACGAGGGTCATCCCGCCTTCGGTGGTCGGGGGGCTCAGTTCGCCCGCATCCTGGAGGCTGCGCAGCGCCAGTGAGAGCGAACTCGTCTTCTGGGCGAGCGCGACGATGTCGACCTGATGCGGGTCGAGCTCCAGGGTCGCGGTCTCGCCCACCACAACCTTCTCGCCGTTCTTTTCCTGGACGTTCTGGCCGATCGCCAGAACACGGACATTGACCAGAACGGCCTCGCTGATGGGCGCCGAGCCGTCTCTGTTGTTGCTGTCGTCGCGGCTGGTGCGGATCACATCGACGCGATCATTGGGCAGGATGAAGCCGCCGGCGGTGTTGGCGCCGCTGCGCTCGGTGGTGATGGCGATGGCGCGCTTGCCGGCGGGGAGGATGGCGGAGAGAAAACCCGAGCCATCGGTGCGGATCAGCTTTTCGCGACGGATCGGCTCGGCGCCGAAGAGCTGTGCCCGCGCGACCTGGCCGACGAACTCCGCCTCGCCCTCGGGTGCATCCTGACGCCGGATCACGCCGGTCGGCAGACTGGCCAGCGGCCAGGCGATCCAGCGCAGATCGCTGGCGGCCAGCCGATTGCCGAGCGGAACATCCGCGGCTGCGACCAGAACCTCGACCGTCGGCGCCGGTTCGTATTTGGTCACCGACGGGCTGGTGATCTTGGGGGGGCGATTGATCAGCAGCGCAGCGCCCAGCCCGGCGACCAGCGCGACTGCGAGGATGACGATTCTGGCGGGACTCATGGCTGGCGATCCTCGGCCAGCACGAGCCAGCCCTCAGACCGATCGTGCCGCCGGAATCGTCAACTTATGGTTAACCCTACGTATCTTTTTGCCGACACCTTCCGCTGGAAGCCGTCGAGCCCCGGTCAAACACCGATCGCAGCCCGCCAGATCGCGGTTTGCGGGAGAACCGCGAGTGCGCCGAACGCCAGCGCCACGCCATAGGGCACGCCTTGCTGAACGCCGTGCAGTCGCTTCGCCCAGGCCCAGTTCTCGGCCCGGCCCGGCAGCGGCGCCTGCCGCAGCTGGTGCAGAAGGAGTGTCAGCACCCCCCCGGCGATCGCCGTCACCAGCAGATAGGACAGCAATGGTTCGAAGCCGAACCAGAGCGCCGTGGCGGCGACGAGCTTGGCGTCGCCGCCACCGACCCAGCCGGCCGCGAACAGGCCGATGCCGAACAAGAGTACGAGAAGCCCGGCGGCGACGTGCGAGCCGATCTGGGACCAGCTCAGACCGAGGCTGGCGGCGCAGAGCGCGAAGGCCGCGACCAGCAGCAGGCAGAGCCGGTTCGAGATCGTCATCGTGACGATGTCGCTAGCCGCGGCATAGGCCATCGCGGCGGGGAAAATGACGAGGATGGCGATCAGCGGCAGCGACATGGCATCCATCCGGTTTCAGCGTTCGGCTGGGATACTGCGGCAACGGGTTGACCAAAGGCTTACCGCCGGCGCAGCAGAGGTTCTTAAAATGAGAACGCCCCGGAATTTCTCCGGGGCGTCTCGACAGATCGTAACTGGCCGGACTTGTCAGCCCGACAGTGTCAGACGAGCTTGCCCGCGATTTCCTGGAACTTGGCGAGCAGGTTGGTACCGACCACTTCCATGCCGGCGATGGCGACGACGGCGATCAGGGCGGCGATCAGGCCGTACTCGATGGCGGTCGCGCCGGATTCGTCCTTGGCGAAGCGAGCGAAAAACTTGGTCATGGTAGTCTCCTTTTGCACCACGGTTTGACTGCTGCCTTGCTCTGGATCGGCTTCGGTCAGCGACAATTGCGAAGCTACACAGCTCGCATTGCTGATCGGTTAAAGTGACTCAAGAATTCGGCAAATTTTCCGGACGCTTCTTGGATGGTTAACACAGCCCTATCTCAACTCGACGGTTAAATATGCGTATAAATATTGCTATAGTTTTACTTATTACAGTATTTGCGTACCATCACTCAAGCTAACAACTTTATTTCTGCCTCCATTCGGGGGGCGTCTCTCCCAATTCTGGCACATTGTCCAAAGCCTTGCCTCAGGAATGGGGCCTATCCGCCCGCGCCAGATCGCCCTTTTAGGGATTGATTCATCATTTTCGGCTTTGCTCGACCCGTTGGAAACCTTGGGGCGCCACCATGTTGATTGCGATGACCGCCTCGCGGCTTGTCCTCATCGCCGCCATCGCGGCCGGCGGCGCCGTCTTCTCCACCGCGATCGCACAGACTCGTCCCGCCCCGGCCCCGGCCGCAGCCCCCGCCGAGAGCCAGCAGGGCGCGGTAGTCGTCACCGTCGATCACGCCAAAGTGGTCCGCCTGCCCGAAAAGGCGCAGACCGTGATCGTCGGCAATCCCGCGATCGCGGATGTCACGGTCCAGCGCAATGGCGTGATGGTGGTCACCGGCAAGAGCTTCGGCGTGACCAATCTGATCGCGCTCGATGCCAATGGCACCTTGCTGGCGGAATCCTTCGTGCGGGTCCGCGCGGCCTCGGATTCGATCCTGACCGTGCAGCGCGGCCTCGAGCGCGAAAGCTATTCCTGCACGCCGGAATGCCAGCCTGCGGCGCAACTCGGCGACGTCAAGCGCTTCTTCGACGAGGTCGGCGGTCAGAACAAGGCCCGCAACGCCGCGGCGACGGACGATAAGCGCTAGTGCGCCGCGCGTCCGTTCGGACGCGGTCACGGTGATCTATTTCAGTGTTGTCGCATCGGAGTTTTCCGAGAAGTGGAGTCCACTTTTCGGTCCGATCCTATAGGAATCCTCGGCTTCCGGGAGAGGCGCGTTCCCGAAGCACGTACCGGGCGGCGAGAGCCGCGCCAAGACATGTCCGCATCCGTTGAAGCGCTGGAATGCTCGGGTTCGTTATTCTAGCTCGGACGGGCTCGAAGGCCCGCCCGGTCGTAGCGCCGTGCCCGCAGACCGGCTTTTCAGCGGATCTGCGGGAGAGCAAGCGGCGAGGCCGCTCAGATCGTCTGGTTATAGGCGCCGACTTCCGGGTTCTCGCGCAGCACGCCGTCGATCGCCTTGAACATTTCGCGCATCCGCGCTTCCGAGACCGGGCTCTCACAGACGACGACCAGCTCGGGCTTGTTCGAGGAGGCGCGGATCAGGCCCCAGGTCCCGTCCTCGTTGACGACGCGAACGCCGTTGACGGTGACGACGTCGACGATCTTCTGCCCGGCGATCTTCTCGCCCGCCGCCTGCATCGCCTGGATTCGCTGGGTGATCTTGTCGCTGACGCCGTACTTGATCTCGTCGGCGCATTTCGCCGCCATGGTCGGCGTGCCCCAGGTCTTGGGCACGGCGGCGTAGAGCTCGGCCATCGACTTGCCCGGATTGCGGTCGAGCATGTCGATCACGGCGATGGCGGTGACGACGCCGTCGTCATAGCCGCGGCCGACCGGCGCGTTGAAGAAGAAGTGGCCCGACTTCTCGAAGCCGGCGAGTGCGTTGAGATCGCGGACCCGGCGCTTGATATAGGAGTGGCCGGTCTTCCAGTAATCGGTCTTGACGCCGAGCTTCTGCAGCTCCGGATCGGTCGAGAACAGGCCGGTCGACTTGACGTCGACGACGAATTGCGCGCCCGGATTGAGCTTGCCGAGATCGCGCGCCAGCATCACGCCGATCTTGTCGGCGAAGATTTCCTCGCCATGATTGTCGACGACGCCGCAGCGGTCGCCGTCGCCATCGAAGCCGAGCGCGACATCGGCGCCGTGCTGCTTCACGGCGTCGGCCATGGCGTGCAGCATCTTCATGTCTTCGGGGTTCGGATTATAGCGCGGGAAGGTGTGATCGAGCTCGGCATCCATCGGGATGACCTCGCAACCGAGCGCCTCCAGGATCTGCGGCGCGAAGGCGCCCGCGGTGCCGTTGCCGCAGGCGGCGATGACCTTGAGCTTGCGCTTGATCTTCGGACGGTTGGTCAGGTCGGCGATGTAGCGTGCCGGAAAATCCGGCACGAACTGGTAGGAGCCGCCGCCCGGCAGGTCGAAGTCGCCGGCGAGCACGATGTCGCGCAGCTGGCCCATCTCGTCCGGGCCGAAGGTGACAGGACGCTGGGCGCCCATCTTGATGCCGGTCCAGCCATTGTCGTTATGCGAGGCGGTGACCATGGCGACGCAGGGCACGTCGAGCTCGAACTGGGCGAAATAGGCCATGGGCGACATGGCGAGGCCGATATCATGGACCTTGCAGCCAGCCGCCATCAGGCCGGTGACCAGCGCCATCTTGATCGAGGAGGAATAGCTGCGGAAATCATGCGCGGTAACGATCTCGGGCTTGACGCCCATGCGCCTGATCAGCGTGCCGAGCCCCATGCCGACGGCCTGGACGCCCATCAGGTTGAGCTCTTTCCCGAAGAACCAGCGTGCATCGTATTCGCGGAAGCCGGTCGGCTTCACCATCGGCAGCGATTCATAGTCGAAGGTGTTCGGGAAAAGCTCGGGCAGCGGCTTCGGAAACATCGGGCCATCCATCTTCGAGGAAAGCGGGCCAGGCAGAGCCCGCAGGAGACATGCTGAGCGGAAAGGCCACAGGCTACATGAATGCAGCCTGAGCATGACAGGGCAGGGACGCAAGCCGGGCATAGCCTAACGGAATGGCGATGGAAACCGGTACTCTCAACCGCGCAGGACCATCCGGCCGCCCTGGACTTCGTAGCCCGAAAGCCTGCGGAGGAAGGAGGTGCCGAGCAGGCTCATGCGGAGCGCACCCGCCGGCAGCACCACCGCCTCGACATCGCGGACCATGATCTCGCCGAGCCGGACCTCGCGCAGCCTGACCTGCGCGCCCCGGACGACGCCATTGGCGGTGCTGAGAGCGTAGGTATAGGCCGAGCGCTCCGGCTTGACGCCCAGCGCCCGCGCATCGGCATCGGTCAGCGCGATGAAGCTCGCGCCGGTATCGACCATCATCTTGACGCGGTAGTTGTCGATCGAGGGATGGACGATGTAGTGGCCGCGATAATCGGCATTGATCGCCAGCGAGCGGCGCTCACCGGCGCCGGCAGCCGGGCGCTCCGGAGCGGCGGCGGCGAGCAGCGGCTCGGCCCGTGACATCTGGTCGAGATCACCGGCGTAGTTCAGCGCCAGCAATCCGGCGGCGCCGGCCATGCCCAGGGACCAGAAGATCGGCCGCGGCGCCATCCAACATCCTTTCGCGCGTTTCCCGGGCGAGATAGCCGCGCAGAGTGCTGACGAAGCATGAATCCGGCGCGCCACGGCACCCTTCAGGGCCCTTGACGGTGCGACAGGCTTAACCGTCGCGGAAGCCGATCGCGACGAATCTACAGGAAACCCTGCCCGACCAGCGCCTCGATCGCTTCGCGGCGCGGCACGCTGGGCTGCGCGCCGGCGACCGTACAGGCGAGCGAGCCGGCCGCGAGACCACGTTGCAATGCGCCCGAAAAGCCGAAGCCGGCCTGCAGCGCCGCGGCGAAGGCGCCGACGAAACTGTCCCCGGCGGCGACGGTGTCGACCACCGCGACCTCCGGCGCCGCAAGCCGGCGGCGAACCCCGCCATACCAGCCGACGGCGCCGTCGGCTCCGAGCGTGACGATACAGGCGATGCCGCGCTCGGCATCGAGCCGCTGCGCGATCGCGTCCGGCTCGCTCTCCTCCCAGCCGAGGCCCTGCGACAGCAGCGCCGCCTCGTGCTCGTTGACGATCAGGATATCGGTCAGGCCGAGCAGTTCCTGAGCCGGCACGCCGGCCGGGGCGAGATTGAGGATCACGCGCCCGCCGGCCGCGCGCATGGCCTGTGCCGCGCGAACACATTCCGGCTCGGGCACCTCGCGCTGGAGCAGCAGGAGGTCGTCCTCGCCCAATGCCATCGCCGCCACCGCGTCGGCGCTCGCCTGCGCGTTGGCCCCGGCAGCGACGACGATCTGGTTCTGGCCCTGCGCATCGACGGCGATGAAGGCGGCGCCGGTCGGCGCGGCGACGCGGGCGAGATAGGTCAGGTCGACGCCGTCGGCGGCGAGCAAGTCCACTGCGAGATCGGCGAAGGCGTCGCGGCCGACGGCACCGACGAGCACGACCGTGGAACCGGCCCGGCGCGCAGCCAGTGCCTGGTTGGCGCCCTTGCCGCCGGGATGGAGGGCATAGCCCGGGCCGAGCACGGTCTCGCCGGGGCCAGGCAGACGCTCGACCGGCGTCACCAGATCGAGATTGAGCGATCCGAAGACGACGATCACGCCGGCAGATCCGCAGCGAGGCGCGCGACGCCGGCGACGAAGGCGGCTTCCGGCGTGACGAGCTGATGATCGAGCCCCGCGGCTGCGAGCGCCCGGCCATAGCTCCGGGCAAGGACGCCGTCGGCGACGAGGTGCAGGTTGTCGAGGCCACCGAACAGGGCGCGGGCTCCGGCGATCTCCTGCGCGACCAGAAGCGCGGAGAGATAGGGGCCGACGGCGCCGCCACTCATCCGCCCGGCCAGCACCTCGGAGCGGGCGGCGAAGGCCGCGTTGAGCAGACCTCCCGGCCGCGCGGCGGCGGCGAGGCCGCGGCGTGCGCCTTCGACGGCGTCTTCCTCGGCTGGTTCCACCGCGAGCCGCGACAGGATCGAATGCTCGCGCAGCAGGCCATAGACCTCGCCGGTCATGAAGCTGGCGAAGCGGGTGATGCGGCCGCCCTCGACCTGCGCCCATTTCGAATGCGTGCCCGGCAGGCAGGCGATGCCGTCGCCGAGGCCGAGCCCGACGACCAGCGTCTCCTCGCCGCGCATCACGTCGAAGGCGCCCTCGTCACAGGAGAGGCCGGGCAGCACGGTCGCGGCGGTGCCGTCGTCGAGCGTCACGCGCAGGCCTGCGGTGGCGATCTCGGCCGGGCTCGCCGGGCAGGCGACATAGGGCGCCTCGATCCAGCCATTGCGGCTGCCGACCATGCCGGCGAGCAGAATGGCGGCCTCCGGGTTGGCCCGGCGCAGATCACCGGCGATCGCCTCGAAGGCGGCGGGGAAGCCGCCTGCCGGCACCGACTGGATACCGCGATCGGCGCTGCGCTTGTCCAGCACATCGCCGTCCTCGCCGATCAGGAAGGCGCGGGCGCGGGTCGTGCCCCAGTCGAGCGCGATCAGGGGTGAGGGCATGACAGGCTCCGGCATGAGCCCCCCGCATCATGGGATGGGCAGGGGTTAAGGCGAATGACCGTGTGAGCGATGCCCCAAGCAGGGCGCCGGATCAATCGTGATCCGTATGCGTCGATGGGCATGCAGGCTATTTCGCGACCAACCCTCGCCGGAGCAATGGTGGAGCGCCGGTCAGAGGTCGAAGAAGACCGTCTCGCCCTCACCCTGGAGCCGGATGTCGAAGCGGAAGACACCGCCGGGGCCACGCTTGGCGATCAAGGTCGCGCGCCGCGCTTCCGGCACCAGGGCCAGCACCGGATCCCCGGCATTGCCGGGCTCATCGTCGAAATAGATCCGTGTCGCCAACCGGATCAGCAGGCCGCGCGCGAAGACCGAAACCGCGAGATGCGGGGCCTGCATCGCGCCGTTCGGCCCCGGCAGGGCACCGGGACGCACGGTCTCGACGAAATAGGCGCCCTCGGCGCTGGTCTCGGCCCGGCCGAAGCCGGTGAAACCGGCATTGCCGGCGGCGTTGAAGCGCCCTTCGGCATCGGCCTGCCAGGTCTCGATCATGGCGTCTCCGACCGGTACGCCGTCGCCGTCATAGACGGTGCCCTCGATGCGGATGCGCTCGCCGGCGACGCCTTCGGCCGCGACCTGCTCGGTGGCGAGCTCCTTGCCGCCATAGGCGCGCGGCGTCAGGGCATAGGCGAAGAACGGCCCGATCGTCTGCGAGGGCGTGAGTGCGAGCGGGGCCTTGCGGTCAGTGCTCATGCGGCTCCTCCGTCGGCGTCATCTCGCGGCCGCGCAGCACGATGTCGAACTGGTAGCCGAGCGCCCATTCCGGCTCGGTGGTGTCGAGGTCGAAGCGCGAGATCAAACGCTCGCGCGCTTTCGCATCGGTGATCGACTGGAAGATCGGGTCGAAGGGGAAGAGCGGATCGCCGGGGAAATACATCTGGGTGATGACGCGCGACAGGAAGCTCGGTCCGAACAGCGAGAAATGGATATGGGCCGGGCGCCAGGCATTGTGGTGGTTGCGCCAGGGATAGGCGCCGGGCTTGATGGTGACGAAGCGATAGCGCCCTTCGGCATCGGTCAGGGCCCGGCCGGCGCCGGTGAAATTCGGGTCGAGCGGCGCCGGATGCTGGTCCTTGACGTGGACATAGCGCCCGCCGGCATTGGCCTGCCAGATCTCGATCAGCGTATGCGGCACCGGCCGGCCATCCTCGTCGAGCACGCGGCCGCTGACGATGATGCGCTCGCCGAGCGGCTCGCCGGCATGCTGGCGGGTGAGATCGGAATCGCCTTCGGCGACCGCCCTATGGCCGAAGACCGGCCCGCTGATCTCCGACAGCGTGTGCGGCAGCAGGATCAGCGGCTGCGAGGGCGCCCGCTTCAGTGTGCTCTTGTACTCCGGCGAGTTGTTGAGCGGATGGGCTTTCAGGCCGCTGCGCGGGAAGATCAGGCTCATGCCGCCACTCCATGGGCTTGCCTGGTGCGCGCATGCAGGCTGCGCAGCACCTCGAGCTCCTCGGCGCTCGGCGCCGGAGTCTCCGTGAGATCGGCGGCGAAGCGCAAGGGCCAGCCGCAGCCGGCCTGGACCTGCTCGCGGGTCACGCCGGGATGCAGCGAGATCACGCTGAGCTCCGCGGTCTCCGGATCCGGCGCCATGATGCAGAGATCGGTCATCACCCGGGCCGGCCCCTTGGTCCTGAGGCCGAGCTTCTCGCGGTCGCCCTTGCCGGTGCCGTGGCCGAAGGAGGTGATGAAGGGCAGCGTCTCGACGAAGGCGCGCGAACCCATCGCCATGGTGATGAAGATCTGCCCGCAATTGCTGGCGATCTCGGGGGCGCCGCCGCCGCCCGGCAGGCGGACCTTGGGCGCGTCATAGTCGCCGACCACGGTGGTGTTGAGATTGGCGAAGCGGTCGATCTGGGCTCCGCCGAGGAAGCCGATGGTGATCCGCCCGCCCTGCAGCCAGTAGCGGAACATCTCGGGCACCGGCACGGTGGTCAGCGCGGTGTCGCAGAGCTCGCCATCGCCGATCGAGAGCGGCAGCACGCTCGGCCGCGTCGAGAGCGTGCCGGATTCATAGATCAGCGTGATGCCGGGCGCATGGGTCAGCCGGGCGAGATTGCAGGCGGCCGAGGGGGCGCCGATGCCGACGAAGCAGATGTCGTCATTGGTCAGCAGCCGGGACGCAGCGATGGTCATCATCTCGGTTGGAGTATGATTCATGACGCTCACTCCGCCGCCTGACGCTGGGGCCGGGCGTATTGCGCGAACGCATCAGGGCCCTTTTCCAGGACGTTCGCCTTGATCCATGACAAGAAGCTGTCGCGCTCGCGCGCGATCTTGTCCCAGCCGATGTAGAACTCGTTGGCGCGCTTGTAGTAGCCATGCGCATAGGACGGGTAGGCGCCGCCCGGGACATGGGCGATGGCGGTGACCGTCCAGGACGGCAGGATCACCGCATTGGCATTGCGCGGCCCGAAATCCTCGACGATCTCCTCGACCGTGACCAGCGAGCGCTTCGCCGCCAGCACCGCCTCCTTCTGCACGCCGACAATGCCCTCGAGCAGGACATTGCCCTCGCGATCGGCGCGCAGCGCGTGGATCACCGCCGCATCCGGACGCAGCGCCGGCACGGTCGCCAGCACCTCGCCGGTATAGGGGCAGGTTACGGAACGGATGTTCGGATTGACCTTGGGCAGGTCGACACCCTTGTAGCCGCGGAACACGGCGAAGGGCAGGTTGGCGGCGCCCGCCTCATAGGCGTTGGCCATGGCGGCGTGACTGTGCTCCTCGATCTCCAGGCGATGCGGCCAGCCATTCTCGATCGCGTCGCGCAGGCGGTGCAGCGAGCCGACGCCGGGATTGCCGCCCCAGGAGAAGACGAGTTTCTCGGCGCAGCCCGTGCCGATCATCTGATCGTAGATCAGGTCCGGCGTCATCCGGATCAGCGTCAGCCGTTTGCGGCCCTGGCGGATCGCCTCATGGCCGGCGGCGTGGGGAATCAGATGGGTGAAGCCCTCCATCGACACCGAGTCGCCGTCGCGCAGGACCTCCTCGATCCCCTCCTGCAGGGAGACGAATTTCGCCACCTTGACATCTCCTC
The DNA here is from genome assembly GCF_058798075.1 of Allobosea sp. GW823-FHT01F03. Taxonomy (NCBI): domain Bacteria; kingdom Pseudomonadati; phylum Pseudomonadota; class Alphaproteobacteria; order Hyphomicrobiales; family Alloboseaceae; genus Allobosea; species Allobosea sp. GW823-FHT01F03. The sequence goes on from NZ_CM179505.1 coordinate 368,237, forward strand.
ACTAGTTGTGCGTTTATCGCACATCGTTCTCATTTTCGAACTTTACGGATTGGTCTTGGCAGGGTCAAGCAGCGAAGCGGGTCGGCTGCCGCCCTCGCCCGATCACATGGCGGCGCTCGAAAAGGGCCTGGCGGTGATCGAGTGCTTCGATGCCGGGCATGACCGGCTGACCATCGCCGAAGTCGCCCGCGCCACCGATCTCTCGCGCGCCGCCGCCCGCCGCTGCCTGCTCACCCTGACACGCATCGGCTATGCCGAGTTCGACGGAAAATTCTTCCGGCTGACACCGCGCGTGTTGCGGCTCGGCTATGCCTGGCTGTCCTCGACGGCGCTGCCGAAGCTCGTTCAGCCCTTCCTCGAACGCCTCTCGGAAGAGACCCACGAATCCTGCTCGGCCAGCCTGCTCGACGGGCACGAGATCGTCTACATCGCCCGCTCGGCCCAGCGCCGGATCATGTCCGTCGGGCTTTCGACCGGCTCGCGCCTGCCAGCCTTCTGCACCTCGATGGGCCGCGTGCTGCTCGCCGCGCTCGATCCGGAGGAGGCACGCGCCCGCATCCTCGCCGGCAAGCCCAACGCGCTGACGCCGCATACGGTGACCGAAATCGGCAAGCTGATGGAGATTCTTGCGCAAGTGCGGACCGAAGGCCATGCGATCGTCGACCAGGAGCTCGAGCTCGGCCTGGTCTCGCTCGCCATGCCGCTGGTCAATGGCCGCGGTCAGGTCGCGGCCGCCTTCAACCTCTCGGTCCAGTCGCAGCGCGTCGCCGGCGACGAGATCGAGACCAATCTGCTGCCGCGCATGCGCGCCATGCAGAAGCTGCTGCAGCCCCTGATCGCCTGAACGGAGCCATCCCCATGCTCGCCCTCGCAGCCGGCCCCTATGCCGCCCGGATCTCGCCCGCGCATGGCGGCATCGTCGCCGCGCTGCAATGGCACGGCCCCGATGGCCGCTCGCATAGACTGCTGCATGCGCCGGAGGGGCTGGCGCCCTGGACGAACGCACCGAACAAGTTCGGCTGCTGGGCGATGCTGCCCTTCGCCAACCGGGCCTTCGACAGCCTCGTCGACGATGGCGAGAGCCGCTTCATCGTGCCGGCTAACGATCCTTCCGGCACGATTCATGGATTCGGCTGGCAGGCAGCCTGGGAGGTCGTGGAACAGAGCACCGGCCATACCGCGCTGCTCCACCGCCGTAGTGCCGGGGCCGACCCTTATCGTTACCTAGCAAGGCAGGAAATCCACCTCGACGACAGCGGTATGACCATCGTGCTTTCGCTCACCAACGAGTCGGACACGGCCCTACCCTTCGGCATGGGGCTGCATCCCTGGTTTCCCTGCGCGCCCGATACGCGGCTCGGTATGACCGCGACCGGCGCGCTGATCTTCGGCGAGAAATTCCGCGCGACCGGAACACAGACATTCCCGGCCGGCGGCCCCTATGCCGGCAAACCAGTCTTCGCGACCGGGGCCGAGACGGCCTGGAGCTTCCTCGGCTGGGACGGCTCGGCGCGGATCGAGACCCCCTCTGCCGGGCTTGCGATCACGATCAGCGCGAGCGAGAGTCTGCGCTGCCCGGTGGTCTGGGCGCCGGCCGGCGCCGATTTCCTCTGCGTCGAGCCGCAGAGCCACGCCGCCGGAGCCCCGAGCGAGACCGTCGTCCGCACCGCCTCGCCGCTCAGGCGGCTTCAGCCCGGCGAAACGCTCGAAGGCTGGATGCGGGTCTCGGCCGCGGCGCTCTGAGGAGGACCTCAGCGCCAGCCCGAGCCGCCATAGCCGCCGCCATAGGGCTGGTATCCATAGGCGCCCGGCGGCAGGCCCGGCCGCAGCAGGATCTGCTCGCGCGCCTCGCCCCAGCCCGGCGCATTGCGCTGCCTGGCCGCGAACTGCGCCTTCTCCGCCTTGGCCTTGGCCCGGACGATCTGGCTCTTGCTGCTCTTCAGCTTGGCCTTGGCGACCTTGCTGCCGCCCGAGGCGCTGGCGAAGCGCGAGTAGTTGTCGGTCACTGCACCGTTGAGTGCGATGCGGGTCGCGCCGGCGCCGTGCTTCTTGACCAGCGCGAAGAGCTTGGCGGCATTGGCCGGGTGGAGGCGGATGCAGCCATGCGAGGCCGGGCGGCCGAGCGCGCCGACGGCCGTCGTGCCATGGATGGCATAGCCGCCGCGGAAGAAGACCGAATGGGGCATCGCGCCGCCATATTTGCGCGAGTACCAGCTGCGTTCGAGCCGAGTCGGCCGATAGACGCCGTTCGGCGAGCGGAAACCCTTGCGGCCGGAGGAAATCGCCCAGTTGTGGACCTCGCCGTCGCTGGTTTTGACGGTCATGCGCTGGGTGGCGAGATCGATCCGGACATTGACGCCGGCCTGCGCCGTGCCGACGCCGGCGAGCGCGGCAAAGATGAAGGCTAAAATGCCGAGAAGGCGGGACATGACGCTACTCCCGAATGACGCTACCCGAGACGGCTCTCTGCTTGCCGCGCCAGACGGGTCGAACGACCTCATGCGGGCAGCTCCGGCCTTGACCTCAGGGAAAGCCGCGCGCGGGCGCTTGTAAAGAGCAAATCGGGAGAATGGTTTCCGCCGTCGCGCCGCGATCGGTTGGCGTCTCCGATGTTTTGACCGGGCTCCGCCGTCATTCCAGGGCTTCGCGCAAGCGAAGAGCCCGGAATGATGCGATGGTCCCGCCGAAAGCAGGCGCCCCGGGTGCGCTCAGGCCCGGCCGAGCCGAAAGCCGGTGGCGGCGTCGAAGACATGGACGCGATCGGGATCGACGGTGATCCAGAGCCGCCCGGCCTGCGCCGCGACATCGCCGGTCGCCGCCTGCATGACGAAGCCATGCTCGGCGAGCCGGCCGTGGAAGAGCTGGGTCGCGCCGAGCTCCTCGACGAAATCGACGTCGAAGGGCAGCGAGCCGGCGGCGCCTTCCGAGGCGATCTCGACATCCTCGGGCCGCAGGCCAACCTCGACAGCCGTACCGCTGGGCAGATCCTCGCGCAGGTCGCGGGCCTGCAGGATCGCCTCGCCGAGCGCGACGATGCCGGGGCCGTCGACCTTGCCGGGCAGAAGGTTCATCGGCGGCGAGCCGATGAAGGTCGCGACGAACCGGCTCGCCGGCTTGCGGTAGACCTCGGAGGGCACGCCGATCTGCTCGACCTGCCCGCCATTCATCACGACGAGCTTGTCGGAGAGCGTCATCGCCTCGACCTGGTCATGGGTGACGTAGATCGCGGTGACGCCCAGCGCCCGCTGCAGCTTCTTGATCTCAACGCGCATCTGGACGCGCAGTTTGGCGTCGAGATTGGAGAGCGGCTCGTCGAACAGGAAGACCTGCGGCTTGCGCACGATGGCGCGGCCCATGGCGACGCGCTGGCGCTGGCCGCCGGAGAGCTGGCGCGGCCGGCGCTGCAGGAAGGGCTCGATGGCGAGAATGCGGGCGGCCTCGGCGACGCGCTTCTCGATCTCGTCCTTGGGCGTGCCGCGATTGCGCAGGCCGTAGGCCATGTTGTCGTAGACGCTCATATGCGGATAGAGCGCGTAATTCTGGAAGACCATGGCGATGTCGCGGTCGGCCGGCTCGACCTGGTTGACGACACGCTCGCCGATCGCGACCTCGCCGGCCGAGATCGTCTCGAGCCCGGCGACCATGCGCAGAAGGGTCGACTTGCCGCAGCCTGAGGGGCCGACGAGGACGCAGAAGCCGCCATCCGGGATGTCGAAGGAGACGCCCTTAACCGCCTCGACGCCGCCGGCATAGACTTTCTTGACGTTGCTGAGCGTGACCTGAGCCATTGGCGGCTTACTTCTCGGTTTCCACGAGGCCCTTCACGAAGAGCCTCTGCATGGCGATGACGACGAGGACCGGCGGCAGCATGGCCAGCATGGCGGTGGCCATGGCGAGCTGCCATTCGGTCAGGGCGTCGGAGGTGACGATCATCTTGCGGATGCCGATGACGATGGTCTGCATCGAATCCTTGGTGGTGACCAAGAGCGGCCAGAGATACTGGTTCCAGCCATAGATGAACTGGATGACGAACAGCGCCGCGATGGTGGTCAGCGAGAGCGGCCAGACCGTGTCCTTGAAGAATTTGAACGGACCGGCACCGTCGATCTTCGAGGCTTCGAGCAATTCGTCGGGGATGGTCATGAAGAACTGGCGGAAGAGCAGCGTGCCGGTCGCCGAGGCGATCAGCGGCACGGCGAGGCCCTGATAGCTGTCGAGCATGCGCAGATCGGAGACGACCTTGAAGGTCGGGAAGATGCGGACCTCGACCGGCAGCATCAGCGTGACGAAAATGATCCAGAACGCCGCCATCCGGAACGGGAAGCGGTAATAGACGATGGCATAGGCCGAGAGCACGGAGATGAAGATCTTGCCGAGCGCGATCGCCATCGCCATCACGAAGGAGTTGAACATCATCCCGATCACCGGCTCGCGGGTCGTGCCCGACGTGCCGACGAAGAGGATCCGGTAATAGTTCTCGAACAGATGCGGGCCGGGATAGAGCGGCAACTGCCCGTTGATGATGGTGGCGTTGTCCCAGGTCGAGGCGACGAAGGTCAGCCAGACCGGGAAGGCGACGATCAGAACGCCGATCGTCAGGATCGTATAGGCGATCGCATCGCCCAGGCGGCGGTCCTCGACCATCAGGCGTGGTCTCCACGCTCGCGCAGCAGGCGCACCAGCGCGTCCGCCGCCGCATCCAGGAAGGCGCGGCCCTTTTCCGGCGTCGCCTTGCGGGCATCGCCGATCACCCCGGTCTCGGTCATCTCGCGGAAGGGCCGGTAGCGCGCCACCGTCGGCCGCATCAGCGCCGCCGGGTCGGCGTCGCGCATGCCGAAGGCCTCCGGCAGCCGCTCGTTGCGGACAAGGTCGGGGGCGATCGCCATCATCATCGCGCTTTCGACCTCGCAGGCGTGCATCACGCTGGTCTGGTCTTCCATGAACGGCGCCATCTCCTGCTGCGCCAGCAAGAAGTAGGTCGTCGCCCGGATCGAGAGCGAGGTCTCGCGGGCGAAATCCGGCAGGAAGGCCGAGAGCGCAGCGATGTTGCCGCCATGGCCGTTGACGATCACGACGCGGTGGAAGCCGTGCCGCTCCAGGCTCTTCAGCAGCGAGAGCAGCACGGCGCGATAGGTCGGGATGTCGAAGGTGAAGGTGCCGCCGAAGGCCATGTGGTGCTCGGCCATGCCGCACCAGAGCGTCGGCGCCACCACGACCTCGAGATCCCCGGCGCGCTCGGCCGCGAGCTTGCAGACGGCGCCGCAGAGCACGGTGTCGACGCCAACGGCGAGATGCGGCCCGTGCTGCTCCATCGAGGCGACGGGGAGCACGACGACGGCGTCGCTCGCCGCCTTGGCCCGCAATTCCTCGGCGGTGAGTTCCTGCCAGAGCACGGAGGCCATCAGCGCGCGCCTCCGCTCGTCCAGCCGTCATGCTCGCCCTTGCGGCGAGCATCCACGTCTTGAACACGGCCCTCGACCACCAAAGGCGTGGATGGTCGGGACAAGCCCGACCATGACGGGAGGGTGAGCACGGAGGCCATCAGTAGTTCACCTTGCGCTCGATGAAGCGGAACTGGAAGGCGGTCATCGCGATCACCATGATCAGCAGCACGACCGATTGCGCGGCCGAGCCGCCGAGATCGGAGCCGCCCTTGCCGTCGGAGAAGACCTTGTAGACCAGGGTGGTGGTGGCGCCCGAGGGGCCGCCGCCGGTGACGGTGTCGATGATGCCGAAGGTGTCGAAGAAGACGTAGACGAGGTTGACGACCAGCAGGAAGAAGGTGGTCGGCGAGAGCAGCGGGAAGATGATCGTCCAGAAGCGGCGCATCGGCCGGGCGCCGTCGATCACCGCCGCCTCGATCACGCTCTTCGGGATCGACTGCAGGCCGGCGAGGAAGAACAGGAAATTGTAGCTGATCTGCTTCCAGGTCGCGGCCATGATCACCAGCGTCATCGCGTCGGTGCCGTCGAGCTTGGGATTCCAGGCGATGCCCAGGCTGCGCAGGCCGCGCGCCAGCATGCCGAGCGAGGGATCGAACATGAAGATCCAGAGCACGCCGGCAATGGCTGGCGCCACCGCATAGGGCCAGATCAGCAGAGTCTTGTAGATCTCGGCGCCACGGATCGCCCGGTCGGCCATCACCGCGAAGAGCAGGGCGATCGACAGCGACAGGCCCGCGACGAAGACCGAGAAGATCGCGGTATTGATCAGCGCCTTGTAGTATTCCGGGCTGGAGAAGAGCAGGCGATAATTCTCGAACCAGACGAATTCGGTCGAGATGCCGAAAGCGTCCTGCAGCAGGAAGCTCTGCCAGACCGCCTGGCTCGCCGGCCAGTAAAAGAAGACGAGCGTGATCGCGAGCTGCGGCAAGAGCAGAAGCAGCGGGATCGTCAGGCCCTTGAAGTGAGCGTATTTCTGCATCGGCCGCCCTGGCAGGAAGAAGAAGGCCGGGACGGGCGTCCCGGCCTCCGGTCAGCGGCCTTACTTGGCCGTGCGCTCGAACTGGCGCAGCATCTGGTTGCCACGCTCGGCCGCGGCATCGAGCGCCGCCTGCGGCGACTTCTGGCCGTTCAGCGCCGCCTCCAGCTCCTCCGACCAGATGTCGCGGATCTGGACGAGGCTGCCATAGCGCAGGCCCTTGGAGTTGTCGGTCGGCTCCTTGTTGTTGAGCTCGAGGATCGGGGTCTCGAGATAGGGCTTGTCCTTGTAGAAGCCCGAAGCCTTGACCTTCTCATAGGCGGCCTTGGTGATCGGCAGATAGCCGGACTCGGTGTGCAGCTTCACCTGGCGGTCGACATTCGACAGGAAGGTGAAGAACTTGGCGACGCCCTTGTACTCCTCGGCCTTCTTGCCGCCCATCACCCAGAGCGAGGCGCCGCCGATGATCGAGTTCTGCGGGGCGCCGGCAGCCTCCGGATAATACGGCATCGGCGCATTGGCCCAGTCGAACTTGGCGTTCGCCTTGACGTTGCCGAAGAAGCCCGAGGAGGTCAGCATGATCGGGCATTCGCCCGAGGTGAAGCGGCCCTCGCCGGTATTGGTGCGGCCGGAATAATCGTAGGTCTTGTCCTTCTGCAGCTCGACCAGATTGGTCCAGTGCTTCAGGAAGATCGGGCTCTTGTTGAAGTTGAGGACGGCGTCGAAACCCTCCATGCCGTTGACCTTGGTCGACAGCGGAATGTTGTGCCAGGCGCCGAACTGCTCGATGTTCGCCCAGGTCGCCCAGGCATTGGTGAAGCCGCATTTGTCGAAGCCGGCGGCCTTCAGCTTCTTGCCGGCCTCGAAGACTTCCGGCCAGGTCTTGGGCGGCGCGTCGGGGTTGAGGCCGGCCTTCTTGAAGGCGTCCCTGTTGTACCACATCACCATGCTCGACGAATTGAACGGCATGGAGAGCATCTCGCCCTTGGGGGTCGAGTAATAGCCGGTGATCGCCGGCAGATAGGCCTTGGGATCGAAGGCTTCGCCGGCGTCCTTCATCAGCTCGTGCACGGGCTTAACCGCGCCCTTGGCCGACATCATCGTGCCGGTGCCGACCTCGAAGACCTGGAGGATGTGCGGGGCGTTGCCGGCGCGGAAGGCGGCGATGCCGGCGTTCAGCGTGTCCGGATAGGAGCCCTTATAGGCGACGACGACCTTGTAGTCCTTCTGCGAGGCGTTGAACTCCTCGGCGAGCTTGACGACCACGTCGTTATTGGCGCCGGTCAGCGCGTGCCACCACTGGATCTCGGTCTGGGCTAGGGCCGGCGAAGCCGCGGCCAGAGCAAAAGCAGCCACCGAGGCAAGCGTCGTCAGTTTCACGGTCATGGCATTCTCCCTTCCCGCCCTGCCACAGCGTGCAGGCGGCTCTTGTCGTTGGTGCGCAAGCTAGCATGAAGCCGGGGCGACGTTTCAATGACAAAACGATGACATCGCCGCCCTGCGATGGAAGCAGCCCCCAGGTCTTGCACAATCCTGCGGAAGCGGCTGTTCTGCCCGGCCAGTACGCCCTTCTCGATGGATCCGATCCCGATGCCGACGCTCTCGCTCACGCCCGCCAACACCTTGCCGGCCGATGCCGCCCGCGCCGCGCTGGCCGGCCGCGTCTGGCGGCCCGAACTCGGGGGGCCGTCGGTCGTCGTCCTGCGCGGCGACGACCTCGTCGACATCAGCTCGGCCTTCGCGACGATGCGCGATCTCTGCGAGAGCACGGATCCGGCAGCGGCGCTCGCCGCGGCGAAGGGCGAGCGGGTCGGCAGTCTCGCCGAGATCCTCGCCAACACCCCGGCCGAGGGCCGGGACGCGAGCAAGCCCTGGCTGCTTGCCCCGGTCGACCTGCAGGCGGTCAAGGCCGCCGGCGTCACCTTCGCGATCTCGATGCTGGAGCGGGTCATCGAGGAAAAGGCCCGCGGCAATCCGGCCGCCGCCGCCGCGATCCGCGGCGAGATCGGCAAGCTGATCGGCGACGACCTCTCCAAGCTGAAGCCGGGCTCGCCCGAGGCGATGCGGCTGAAGGAGGTGCTGATCGCCCAGAACGCCTGGAGCCAGTATCTCGAGGTCGGCATCGGCCCGGATGCCGAGATCTTCACCAAGGGCCAGCCGCTCTCGGCGGTCGGTACCGGCGCCGATGCCGGGCTGCATCCGGGCTCGACCTGGAACAATCCCGAGCCCGAGATCGTGCTGATCGTCGCCTCGGACGGCCGGATCGTCGGCGCCAGCCTCGGCAACGACGTCAACCTGCGCGATGTCGAGGGCCGCTCGGCCCTGCTGCTCGGCAAGGCCAAGGACAACAACGCCGCGGCGGCGATCGGCCCGTTCATCCGCTTCTTCGATGCCGGCTTCTCGCTCGATCATATCCGCCGGACCACGGTGACGCTGAGCGTCGCGGGCGATGACGGCTTCAAGCTCGAGGGCGCGTCCTCGATCGCCAAGATCAGCCGCGACCCGGCCGATCTCGCCGCGCAGATGCTCAACCCGCACCACCACTACCCGGACGGCGCGGCGCTCTATCTCGGCACGATGTTCGCTCCGATCCAGGACCGCGATGCGCCGGGCGGCGGCTTCACCCATAAATACGGTGACGTCGTCACCATCGCCGCCCCCGAGCTCGGCGCGCTGATCAACCGCATGCGCCGCACCGACGAATGCGAGCCCTGGCGCTTCGGCGCCTCGCATCTGATGCGCAACCTCGCCAAGCGCGGCCTGCTTTGAACGCTGGGCGACCACTGGCCATTGCCGACTTGGCGTCATCCCGGGCCTGCCCCGGAATCCATCGTAAAGCTCAGCAGCCCTACGATGGATCTCGGATCAGCGCCGCTTCGCGGCTTGTCCGGGATGACGCAGCGGTTTCCAGAGAATACGGCTGCGTTCAATAGCCGACGGTGAAGCGCTGGCGCGAATGCGCCGGCTTTTCCAACTCGTCGACCAGCGCGATCGCATAGTCCTCGGCAGAGATCGCGCTGTTTCCGTTCGCGTCGACGAGGAGCTGATCCTTGCCGAGGCGGAATTTGCCGGTGCGCTCGCCGGGCTGGATCAGCGCCGAAGGCGAGAGGAAGCTCCAGTCGAGCGCCGTCTCGGCCTTCAGCAGGTCGAGGAAGTCACCGCCCTTCCTTGCTTCGTCGAGATACATCGCCGGGAAGTCCGGCGTGTCGAACAGCTTCACGCCGGGCGCGACTTCGAGGCTGCCGGCACCGCCGACCACGAGATAGCGCTTCACGCCCGACTGCTTCACTGCCGCGAGCAGCCCGGCCGGGTCGCTGGCGGAAAAGTGAACGGCGCTGATCACGGCGTCATGGCCGGCGATCAGGGCCGCGAGCCCATCGCGATCGAAGACGTCACCCTTCCGCGCAGTGACGCTTGGGCCTGCCAGTACCTTCTCGGGATTGCGGACGATGGCGGTGACCTGGTGGCCGCGGCGGGTCAGTTCGGCGAGCAGGCGCGAGCCGATGAAGCCGGTCGCGCCGATCAAAGCGATATTCATGTCGATCTCCTGGTATCCATTGGGAACCTGCATCCCAGTGGACACCAGATGGCGCCTGTGCGATTTTCGCTCAAGAAGGCACTTTCGCCGCACAAGGTCACCTGCCGGAAACCGCCATGCTGCAGCGCCCCGATCCGTTCAACGCCCAATGCCCGACCCGGCGCGTGCTCGACCGGATCGGCGACAAATGGGCGGTTCTGATCCTGATCCTGCTTGAGAAGGAGACGCTGCGCTTCAATGAACTGCGCCGGCGGATCGACAGCATCTCGCAGAAAATGCTGTCGCAGACGCTGAAGAGCCTGGAACGCGACGGGCTGATCTCGCGCCGCGTCTTCGCGACGGTGCCGGTCACCGTCGAATATGCGCTGACGCCGCTCGGGCGGACGCTCGCCAGCACCGTGCAGGCGCTGACACACTGGGCCGAGGCCCATATCGGCGAGGTCGAGGAAGCCCAGCGGCGCTATGACCGTGGCGAGGTCGCGGCCTGATCGGCCTTGCTTCGGGTCAAGGGCACTGCCCAGCCGCCCTTTCCGGCGTACCGCTAGCCTTTCCGGCGTTTTCGTGTATATGCCGCTGCCAACCGGCCTCTGCTGCCGGCGGCGCATCCCCTCCGCGATGAGGCGATGCGGGCTTCGGACCCTGCTGGACGACATCCCGGCTAAGGCCCGCCAGATCAACATTCGAACCGAAGGAAAGCACGATGTCGATCACTGCTGAGCGCAAGACCGCGCTCGTGAAGGAACATGCCACCAAGCCGAACGACACCGGCTCGCCGGAAGTCCAGATCGCGATCCTGACTGAGCGCATCAACAATCTGACCGGCCACTTCAAGTCCCATCACAAGGACAACCATTCGCGTCGCGGCCTGCTCAAGATGGTCTCCCAGCGTCGTTCGCTGCTCGACTATCTCAAGGGCAAGAGCGAAGCGCGCTATCGCTCGCTGATCGAGAAGCTCGGCATCCGCCGCTGATCGCCGAATGAGTTCCCGCCCGGTGCCTCGCCGCTCCGGGCGGTTCTTCTAAGGGGGCCGCCGCAATGGTGCGGCATTGCCCTTCTCAATGCGGCGGCCGCATGGGGCGGCTTTCCGCATGATCCACCGGGCGTCGCCGACGCCCATGGCAGGATCGCCGAGCGCTCGGGCGCGGCTGCAATGTACGACCGAGCGTTTTGCCGTCTTGCCCATGGGCCAAAGGGCGCCGGGCGGGTCGCATCCGACCGAAAGAAAATCCATGTTCGACATCCAAACCGAAGAGCTGATCTGGGGCGGGCGCAAGCTCGTGCTCGAAACCGGCAAGATCGCCCGCCAGGCCGACGGCGCCGTGCTCGCCACCTATGGCGAGACCGTGGTTCTCGCCACCATCGTCTCGGCCAAGGAGCCGAAGCCGGGCTTCGACTTCTTCCCGCTGACGGTGAACTACCAGGAGAAGACCTTCGCGGCCGGCCGCATCCCCGGCGGCTACTTCAAGCGCGAGGGACGCCCGACCGAGAAGGAGACGCTGGTCTCGCGCCTGATCGACCGGCCGATCCGCCCGCTCTTCGCCGAAGGCTACAAGAACGACACCCAGGTGATCGTGACCGTGCTGCAGCACGATCTCGAGAATGATCCCGACATCGTCGCCATGGTCGCCGCCTCCGCCGCGCTGACGCTCTCCGGCGTGCCCTTCATGGGCCCGGTCGGCGCCGCCCGCGTCGGCTATGTCGACGGCGCCTACAAGCTCAACCCGCTGATCGACGAAGTGAAGGAATCGGCGCTCGATCTCGTCGTCGCCGGCACCCAGGACGCCGTCCTGATGGTCGAGTCGGAGGCCAAGGAGCTCTCCGAGGAGATCATGCTCGGCGCCGTGATGTTCGGCCACAAGCACTTCCAGCCAGTGATCGACGCGATCATCCGCCTGGCCGAGAAGGCCGCCAAGGAGCCGCGCGAGTTCAACCCGCCGGACGACCAGGCCGTGCTCGACGCGATCATGAAGATCGGCGAGGCCGAGCTGCGCGCCGCCTACAAGATCACCGCCAAGGCCGAGCGCTATGCCGCGGTCGACGCCGTCAAGGCCAAGGTCGTCGCCGCGCTGGTCTCGGACGCGCCGGATGGCGTTTCGACCTTCAGCAAGGAGAAGGTCGGGGCCCAGTTCAAGGAAGCCCAGGCCAAGATCGTGCGCTGGAACATCCTCGACGACGGCATCCGCATCGACGGGCGCGACGTCAAGACGGTGCGCAAGATCGTTGCGGAAGCCGGCGTCCTGCCGCGCACCCACGGCTCCTCGCTGTTCACCCGCGGCGAAACCCAGGCGCTGGTCGTGACCACGCTCGGCACGGGCGATGACGAGCAGTTCATCGACTCGCTGGAAGGCACCTACAAGGAGACCTTCCTGCTGCACTACAACTTCCCGCCCTATTCGGTCGGCGAGACCGGCCGCATGGGTTCGCCCGGCCGCCGCGAGATCGGCCATGGCAAGCTCGCCTGGCGCGCCATCCGCCCGATGCTGCCGGCCAAGGCGGAGTTCCCCTACACGATCCGCGTCGTCTCGGAGATCACCGAGTCGAACGGTTCCTCCTCGATGGCCACCGTCTGCGGCACCTCGCTGGCGCTGATGGATGCCGGCGTGCCGCTGAAGGCGCCGGTCGCGGGCATCGCCATGGGCCTGATCCTGGAAGGCGAGCGCTTCGCGGTGCTCTCCGACATTCTGGGCGACGAGGACCATCTCGGCGACATGGACTTCAAGGTCGCCGGCACCGCCGAGGGCATCACCTCGCTGCAGATGGACATCAAGATCGCCGGTATCACCGAGGAGATCATGAAGGTCGCCCTCGGCCAGGCCAAGGGCGGTCGCGACCACATCCTCGGCGAGATGGCCAAGGCCCTCTCGGCCTCGCGCACCCAGCTCGGCGAGTATGCGCCGCGCATCGAGACGATGAAGATTCCGGTCGACAAGATCCGCGAAGTCATCGGCTCCGGCGGCAAGGTCATCCGTGAGATCGTCGAGAAGACCGGCGCCAAGGTCAACATCGAGGACGACGGCACCATCAAGATCGCCTCGGCCGACGGCAAGTCGATCGAAGCGGCGATCAAGTGGATCAAGTCGATCGTCTCCGAGGCGGAGCCGGGCATGATCTATGACGGCACCGTCGTGAAGATCATGGAGTTCGGCGCCTTCGTGAACTTCTTCGGCGCCAAGGACGGGCTCGTCCACATCTCCGAGCTCGCCGCTCAGCGCGTCCAGAAGGTCTCGGACGTCGTCAAGGAAGGCGACAAGGTCAAGGTCAAGTTCCTCGGCCAGGATGATCGCGGCAAGATCCGCCTCTCGATGAAGGTTGTCGACCAGCAGACCGGCGAGGACATCACCGAGAAGCTGAAGGCCGCCCGCGACGCCGAGAAGAGCCGCGAGAAGCAGCAGGCCGAGTAAGGCCTGCAGCGCTCAGCGTTTCACGTGAATCAGGACGCCCCCCGCATCGCAGGATGCGGGGGGCGTTTTCTTTTGCCGATCCCTCTGGTGCGACGCAGCGAACTCAAATAGTCTAGACTTATCTGCCTCGGAGACCGGCATGACCGCCCATCGCATCACCTCGCTGGACCAGCTCGCCTCGCTCTATCCGAACCCCGTCGCACCGGCCTCGCTCCTCAAGGAGATCGACCATGTCGATGCGAACTATGCCGCGCTGATCGCCGCCTCGCCGTTTTTCGTGCTCGCGACCAACGGTCCGGACGGGCTGGATTGCTCGCCGCGCGGCGATCAGCCGGGCTTTGTCACGGTGAGCGACGCCAAAACGCTGCTGATTCCCGACCGAAGAGGCAACAACCGCCTGGATTCGCTCAAGAATATCCTGTTCGACAATCGAATCGGAATGCTCTTTCTGGTCCCGGGCTACGGCGAAACCCTGCGCGTCAACGGCACGGCGGTGCTTTCGAGCGATCCTGCGCTCTGCGCGCGCTTCGACATGGCCGGCAAGCTCCCCGCCTGCGTCATGGTCGTCTCGGTGGAGTCGGTCTACTTCCAGTGCTCGCGCGCCGTGGTCCGGGCCGATCTCTGGAATCCGGCGACCCAGGTCGACAAGCGCAGCCTGCCGAGCGCCGGCACGATCCTGCGTGAGATCACGGCGCGGGCGCCGGCGGTCGAGACCTTCGATGGCGAGGCCTATGACAAGGCGCTGCCGGAGCGGGTCAGGGCGACGCTGTATTGAATTGAACCACGAGACCGCGACGACAAGACCGCGGGAACCCCTCTCCTGTAAGGAGAGGGTAGGGTGAGGTGTGGGCCGTCAGACCAGTCCGGTTCCGCATTCACCGCGCGGTCAGGCCCAAGCCAACGTTTTCGGTCCGAACACCTCACCCCTGCCCCTCTCCTTCCAGGAGAGGGGTTCTCCGGAGCTCTACTCCAGCGCCCCGACCGCCGCCTCGACGGCCTCGACGATCGCGCCGGAGCGGACCAGCGCCGTCGCCTGGTTCATCTCGGCGGCGTACCAGCGGTCGCCGTCGAGCGCCGGGGGAATCGTCTCGCGGACCGAATCCAGCGCCGCCTGCGTGCCCTTGCCTAGCGGATGGGCCTTGGCGGTCTCGGCGATCAGCGACAGCGCCTGACAGGCCATCAGGATCTCGCCGGCGATGATCATCTCGACATTCTCGACGATCGTGCGGGCCTTGCGGCCGCACCAGGTCGAGTTCGAGACATGGTCCTCGGCATTGGATTTGCCGGGAATCGAATCGACCGAGCCCGGCGAAGACAGGGTGCGGTTCTCCATCACCAGCGCCGAGAGCGAGCACTGCACGGTGGCGAAGCCGGTGTTCAGGCCGCGCTTGCCGGCAAGCAGATTGCGCGGCAGGCCGTAGCTCAGCGTCGGGTCGATCAGCCGGGCGAGACGGCGTTCGCAGATCGAGCCGAGATCGGTCATCGCGATCGCCAGCAGGTCCATGGCCTGCGCCACGTACTGACCGTGGAAATGGCCGCCGGAGATCACCTGGTAGCCGCCGCCATCGGGGAAGATCAGCGGGTTGTCGGTGGCCGAGTTGGTCTCGGTCGCGATGATCCGGGCGACATAGTCGAGCGCCTCGCGGGCCGGTCCGTGGACCTGGGGCGCGCAGCGCAGCGAGTAGACGTCCTGCACGCGCGGCGCCGGCGGCTTGCCGGGCGTGCGGCCGATCTCATCGGGATAGATCGTCTCGCGCGCCGCGGCCGAGCAGCGCTGCGAGCCCTGCGTCAGCTTCAGCACATTGCGCGCGACCAGCGCCTGGCCGGGATGCGGGCGCGCGGCATGGACGCGCGGATCGAAGGCGGCGAGCTCGCCGCGCATCGCCTCGAGCGAGAGCGCAAGCCCGATATCGGCGGCCTTGATCAGGCGTTTGGCATCCTCGGTGGCGAGCACGCCCAGCGCGAGCGAGACCGTCGAGCCATTGATCAGGGCCGAGGCATCCTTGGCGCCGAGCGGGAAATCGGGCGCGAGGCCGGCCTTGGCCAGCGCTTCGCGCGCCGGCATGCGCCTGCCCTTGTAGACCGCTTCGGCCTCCGCGAAGCCGCAGATCGCGGCCGCCATATGGGCGAGCGGGGCAAGATCGCCGGAAGCGCCGACCGAGCCCTTCTGCGGGATGACCGGGTGGACCCCGGCATTCAGGCAAGCGAGCAGACGCTCGACCAGTTCGACCTGCGGGCCGGAATAGTTCGAGGCGAAGGCATTGGCGCGCAGCAGCATGGTGGCGCGGGTGACGTCCTCGGCGAAGGGCTCGCCGACGCCCGTGGCATGGGCGTAGACGCTTTTGCGCTGATATTCGGTCATCTCCGCCATCAGCACGCGCTGGTCCTTGAACAGGCCGACGCCGGTATTGAAGGAGTACATGAACGGCGCCTCGTCGTTCATGAAGTTCGCGTCGATATGCGCCCGCGTCGCGGCGATGGCGGCGCGGGCGGCAGGGGCGAGGCTCGCCTTCTCATAGCGGCCGGAGGTACCCGGCCGCGCCACGCGCAGCACCTGCCTGCCCTTCAGCGTGCGTCCATCGATCGTTACGGCCATGGCCAGTCCCCGTTTCAGCAGATCCCGATCTAGAACCGGATCGCAGGAAATGGGAAGCTGGTTGCGGCCGGTTATCGGCGCCTGCAAGCGCTTTGCCGGCCCAACCCGCGACATTGCTGCGCCTTTACCTGCGGCGCGCAATGCACAATGAAGGCGGCGCAGGAGGTTGCGATGGATTTCGAGAGCTTTTTCCGCGAGGAGTTGAGCCAGCTCCGCAAGGAAGGCCGCTACCGCGTTTTCGCCGATCTGGAGCGCTGCGCCGGCAGGTTTCCGCGCGCGATCTACCATGGCGACGGCACGCCGCGCGAGGTCACCGTCTGGTGCTCGAACGACTATCTCGGCATGGGCCAGCACCCGGTGGTGATCGCCGCCATGCACGAGGCGATCGACGGCTGCGGCGCCGGCGCCGGCGGCACCCGCAACATCGCCGGTACCAATCACTACCATGTCCTGCTCGAGCGCGAGCTTGCCGATCTGCACGGCAAGGAATCGGCGCTGCTGTTCAATTCCGGCTACATGTCGAACTGGGCCTCGCTCTCGACGCTGGCCTCGCGCATTCCCGGCTGCATCGTACTGACCGATGCGCTGAACCACGCCTCGATGATCGAGGGCATCCGGCATTCGCGCGCCGACAAGGCGATTTTCGCCCATAACGACCCCGCCGACCTGCGCCGCAAGCTGCAGGCGATGGATCCGGCCCGGCCGAAGCTGATCGCCTTCGAATCGGTCTACTCGATGGATGGCGACATCGCCCCGATCGCCGAATTCTGCGACATCGCCGAGGAATTCGGCGCGATGACCTATATCGACGAGGTCCACGCCGTCGGACTCTACGGGCCACGCGGCGGCGGCGTCAGCGAGCGCGATGGCCTGACCCACCGACTCGACCTGATCGAGGGCACGCTGGCGAAGTCCTTCGGCGTGATGGGCGGCTACATCACCGGCTCGGCCGCACTCTGCGACTATATCCGCAGCTTCGCCTCCGGCTTCATCTTCTCGAGCTCGCTGCCGCCGGCGCTCGCCGCCGGGGCGCTCGCCGCCATCCGCCATCTCAAAGCGAGCTCGGCCGAGCGCGAGGGCCAGCAGGATCGGGTCGCCACCTTGCGCCGGCGCCTCGACGAGGCCGGCATCCCGCATCTGCCCAATCCCAGCCATATCGTGCCGGTGATGGTCGGCGATGCCGCGCGCTGCAAGCAGATCAGCGACGAGCTGCTGGCGCGCTTCTCGCTCTATGTCCAGCCGATCAACTATCCGACCGTGCCGCGCGGCACCGAGCGGCTGCGGATCACGCCGACGCCGCTGCATTCGGACGAGGATATCGAAGGGCTGGTCCAGGCCCTGAGCACGATCTGGGGCGCACTCGGATTGCAGCGCGCCGCCTGAGACGACCTCCGTTTCGCAAACAGAAAGCCCGGGCCTCGCGGCCCGGGCTTTCTCGTTCTGCAGACGGCATCAGACGATGCGTGGAGCCGTTCGAAGTCTCAGAGCAGGCCGTTATTGCTGGCGAGCGTCTTCAGACCGACATCCGGCCTTGCCCCGACATGGCTGATGATCTCGGCCGCGGCGAGGGCGCCGAGGCGCAGGCAGTCGCGGGTCTCGCGGCCCGAGGTCAGGCCGAA
Organism: Allobosea sp. GW823-FHT01F03; assembly: GCF_058798075.1. NCBI lineage: Bacteria > Pseudomonadati > Pseudomonadota > Alphaproteobacteria > Hyphomicrobiales > Alloboseaceae > Allobosea > Allobosea sp. GW823-FHT01F03. Next base: position 385,811 of record NZ_CM179505.1, read on the forward strand.
GAGGAAGCCGGCGGCGAAGAGATCGCCGGCACCGGTGGCATCGACCAGCCGCTCGATCGGGAAGACCGGCTCGGCGACGACGCCGTCCGGCGTCACGGCAAGCGCGCCGTTCTCCGAACGGGTGACGACGGCGAGCACGTTCTCGGCACGCAGGCCTGCAAGCGCCGTGTCGAAATCGGAGGTTTCGTAGAGGCTCTTCAGTTCGTGCTCATTGGCGAAGACGAGATCGACCATGCCATTGCGGACGAGGCCGATGAACTCGTCCCGATAGCGATCGACGCAGAAGGAATCGGAGAGGGTAATGGCGACGCGGCCGCCGGCCTTGTGGGCGATCTCGGAGGCCTTGCGGAATGCGTCCTTGGCCGCCGGCGGATCCCAGAGATAGCCTTCGAGATAGACGATGTCGGCGTTTTCGATCGCAGCGGCGTCGACATCGGCCGGGGAGAGGCCCTGGCAGGCGCCGAGATAGGTGTTCATGGTGCGTTCGCCATCGGGCGTGACGATGATGAAGGAGCGCGCCGTCGCCGGCCCGTCCGCCGCTGCCGGCGTGTTGAAGGCGACGCCGAGCGAGGTCAGATCGTGCCGGTAGAGCTTGCCGAGCTCGTCAGCCTTGACCTTGCCGATGAAGGCGCCCTTGCCGCCGAAGGAGGCGAGGCCGGCGATGGTGTTGGCGGCCGAACCACCGGAGATGACCTTGCCCGGGCCCATCGCGGCATAGAGCGCCTCGGCCCGTGCCTCGTCGATCAGGGCCATCGAGCCCTTCACTAGTTCGTGGCTGGCGAGGAAATCCTCCTCGGCCGTGGCGATGACGTCGACAATGGCATTGCCGAGAGCGAGCACGTCGTAGCGCTTGGAGGTCATGAGGCTTTCCGGAGGTTGAGGGATTTGCGGGCGTGTCGCATCGGGCGCAGGTTCGGTCAAGCGCCGCCGCGGCGGCGGGCGGCGCTGTCGAGGATCGAGGACAGCGCCGCGAGATCGGACGGACCGAGCCATTCGATCTCGCGGGCGAGCCGGTTGGCGAACAGCGTCGCTTCCGGTTCCAGCCCGGCGGTGTCGACGGTGACGCGCGGATGCGAGAGATCGGCGAGGCGGATCAGCTCGTCGGCCTCGTCCCAGATGATGCCGAGGACGTGGATCGCGCCCTGGATCAGGGTGAAGGTCGGCTGGCCGCGCTTGCCGTGCTCGAGCGCCGAGAGATAGGCCGGGGTGACGCCGAGCGCCTGCGCCATCTGGGCGAGGGTGACGCCGCGGGCGGCGCGCAATTCGCGGACGCGGCGGCCATAGGGCGTCATGGCTGCGGCCCGCGGGCCCGGCGCAGGCGGATATAGAGCGCACCCGAACCGCCATGGCGCTGCTCGGCCTCGTCGAAGCCGAGCACCAGCGGCCGCAGATCGGCGAGGCTGAGCCAGTGCGGCACATTGCGGCGCAGGACGCCGCGTTCCGAGCCGAAGCCGAAATCGCCGGCGCCGCCCTTGCCGGTCACCACCAGGACGAGCTTGGCCCCGCGCATCTGCTGGACCCGGAGGAAGCCACGCAGGGCCGCATGGGCTTCGTCCTGACGCATGCCGTGAAGATCGATCGCAGCCTCGACGCCCTGCTGGCCGCGGCGCAGCTGGGTGCGCAGCCGCCTTTCCAGCGGCGCGAGAGGCGGCGGCGCCGGTTTCGCCGCGATCGTCTTCGGCGCGGCCATGGCCGGCGCCTGCCGCGGCGGCTCGGGCTGGAGCACCGGGAGCTCGGGTTCCGGCTCCGCTTCGACCGGCTTGCGGCCGGCGAGTGGCGTCACCGTGCGCGCGACCTGGCGCCAGAGCGCGATCTCGGCCTCGGACAGCAATTTGCCACGGCGGCGGGGCATCGCCTCAGCGCTCCCGCCCGCGCGGCCAGAGCACGATCAGGTCGAAGGGGTGGCGGATCAGGCCGGCGCGATGGCCGGCTTGCGGGCCGGAGCCGACGAAAAGGTCGATCCGGGCGGGACCGAGGATCGCCGAGCCGGTATCCTGCGCCAGGACGAGCCGCGACAGCGCTTCCGCCCCCCCCGTCCCGTCCGGGATCTCGCCGGCGATCCAGGCCGGCATGCCATAGGGCCAGACACTGCGATCGACCGCGATGCTGCGCAACGGCGTCAGCGGCAGGCCGGCGGCGCCGATCGGCCCCGCCTCCGGCGGCAGGTCGTCGCGCCTTGCGTAGAAGACGAAGGAGCGGTTCAGGCGGATCAGCTCGCGCGCGAAACCGGCATCGGCCTTCAGCCTCGCGACCAGCCGGTCCATGGTCATCTCTGCCGGCGGAATATTCTCGCGGCGGCTGAGCTCGCGGCCGAGCGAGGTGTAGGGGTGGCCATTGCGTCCGGCATAGACCAGCCGCGTGACCCTGCCGTCCGGCAGGCGAATCCGCCCCGAACCCTGGACCTGCAGCACGAAACGGTCGACCGGATCGCGCATCCAGAGGATTTCGAGGCCCTGACCGTCGAGTGCGCCGTCATCGATGGCAGCACGGTCCGGGAAGGGCTCAAGGCCGCGCTCGCCGCGGCGGGCCGAGGAGAGCGTCGGATCGAAGCCGGGCCAGTCATCCCCGGGAATCTTGGTGACGAGGTCGACGGGGCGGCCATAGAGCGGTGTCGGGAAGGCGGCGCTTTGCGTCAGCGAGCCCTCGAATTCCGGCTCGAAATAGCCGGTCATGAAGCCGCGCGGCGTCTCGGCGGGGCGGACCCGCCAGAACGAGAACCGGTCCTCGAAGAATTTTCGGGCAGTGGCCCGATCCGGCTCGCCCGCCTTCAACAGGGCAGCGGCCTCGGTGCAGAGCGCCGGCAGACCGGGCGGCGGCTTGATACCCTGGCGCAGCGGCGGATCGGTCTCGCAGCCCTGTGCGAAAAGACGCAGCACGACCCGGTGGTCGTCCTGCGCCCAGCCGGCGATCTCGCCTGCCGTCACGGGCTCGATGCGTGCGCCGGCGGGAGCGGGTGGGGCGCTGGCCGTCACTGCCGATACGCCTGCGGCCCAGAGCCCCAGAACGAGACCGGCGGCACGGATCACGCGGCCGATTCGGTCGCGACCAGCAGCCAGTTCGGATCGCGGCTGCCGAGCTGACGCGAGAAGGTCCAGACGTCGTTGACCTCGGAGACGCTGTCGGCGCTGCCGTCGACGACATTGCCCTGCGCATCGCGGACGACGCTGATCAGCTGCGAGACGAAGGCGATGGTGACCTGGCCGGTCTTGCCCTTGACGTCGACCGCGGTGATCTCGGCCTTGTCGATCGAGACGAAATTCGACTCGGCCTTCTCGCCGCGCTTCTCGCGCTCGCTGATCGCCTGCTCGAAGCCTTCATAGACCTCCTTGGCGAGCAGCCCCTTCAGCATCTTGCGATCGCCGCGGGCGAAAGCGGTGACGATCGTTTCATAGGCAGCCTTGGCACCGCCAAGGAAACCGCGCGGATCGAAACCGGGCTCCTGGCGCGCGATCTCCTCGAGACCTGCGATGATCGGCGAACCGTCGGGCGCGATGTCCTTCCAGCGATCGGCATCCGCGACCTCCGCGGCGGCGGGATCATTGGCCGCACCGGGCAGGCGGATGACATTGTCGCGGCGCGCTTCGGCCGGGGACGCCTGGTCGGGCCGCAGCGGCGGCGTCTCGCGGCGCTGGAACGGATCGGCCGGCGGCTTTTCATGCCCGGTCTTCTGACCGAGCACGGAACGCAGCTTCCAGGCGACGAAAACCGCCAGGGCCAGGAAGACCAGTGTCGTCATATCGAAGTTTTGCATCGACGGCTGATCCGAACCTCAAAGAATACGATCGCATGACGGGCGCGCGACCACAGCACCATCTCCCGGCGGGATATGGTGACTGAGGCTCGTAACATCCACCCCCCGGGGCGACAAGCGTTCTCGGCGAGCCTTTGCTTGTGCCGGCACGGCCGCCATGGTAGCCGACGCGAGTCCGGCGCTTGCGGCGCGACGGACCGTTTCCGCCAGAGAGCGGGGTTTTCTGTCAGAGCCGCCGGAAGACGATGGGACCGATGGCCAACGAAAACGGCAATGGCGCGGGCGACGCCAACCAGCAGGGGCCGAGCCTCAACACGCTCGTCCAGTACATCAAGGACTTCTCCTTCGAGAATCCGAACGCACCGCGCTCGCTCTCGGGCCAGCAGCAGCAGGGCCCGCAGATCGGCCTTCAGGTCAATGTCACCGCCAATGCGATCGGCGAGGCCGAGTTCGAGTCGATCCTGACGCTGGAAGGCAAGGCGACCGTCGGCAACGACACGCTGTTCGCGTTCGAGCTGAGCTATGCCGGCGTGTTCCGCATCGTCGGCGTGCCGCAGGAGCAGCTTCATGCGGTGGTCATGATCGACTGCCCGCGGCTGCTCTTCCCCTTCGCCCGGCAGATCGTCGCCGACGCCGTGCGCAATGGCGGCTTCCCGCCGCTCTATATCGACCCGATCGATTTCGCGACGCTCTATCGCCAGCGCGTCGAGGAGATGCAGGCCCAGCAGGGCGCGGCCGGAACGCCGGTGTCCTGAACGCCAGTTTCAGAACGACGACATGAAAGAGCCCTTCGGGGCTCTTTTTTTGTCGCTTTTTTTCGCCAGCCTGCCTTGCATCGCAAGAGAGGCCGCCCATTTCGGCAGGACCCAGAAGCGCGCGCCGTCCCGGACCGCGCGGGTAAGACCATGCCGGAGCATCGATGGACGCCCTGATGACATTAGCCGCCGACCCCACCGTCTGGGCGGCTCTCGGGGCACTGATCGCGATGGAGGTCGTGCTCGGCATCGACAATCTGATCTTCATCTCGATCCTGACCAACAAGCTGCCCGAACACCAGCGCGCCCGCGGCCGGCGCATCGGCATCGGCCTCGCCCTGATCCTGCGCCTCGGCCTGCTCTCGACCGTCGCCTTCATCGTGCAGCTGACGACGCCGGTGATCTCGGTCTTCGGCAAGGCCTTCTCCTGGCGCGACATCATCCTGATCGCCGGCGGCCTGTTCCTGGTCTGGAAGGCGACCAAGGAGATCCATCACAAGGTCGACCCCAATCGCGGGCCCGACATCTTCGACGGCAGCGGTGCGGCAGCCATCACCTTCGGCGGCGCGATCTTCCAGATCCTGCTGCTCGACCTGGTGTTCTCGATCGACAGCATCATCACCGCGGTCGGCATGACCGACCATGTTCCGGTGATGGTCATCGCCGTCGTGGTCGCCGTGCTGGTGATGCTGCTCGCGGCCGACCCGCTGGCGCGCTTCATCGACAAGAACCCGACCATCGTGATGCTGGCGCTGGGCTTCTTGCTGATGATCGGCACGACGCTGATCGGCGAGGGCTTCGGCGCGCATGTGCCCAAGGGCTACATCTATGCGGCCATGGCCTTCTCGGCGCTGATCGAAGGGCTCAACATGCTCTCGCGCCGCGCCGACCGGAAACAGGGTCGGTAAGTCGCTGCGCCGGCGACCATCGTCATTGCGAGGCGGCCTTCGCCGCCAAAGCGATCCACGGGCAGCGGAGCCTGACCTTCTCGACGGCTTCGCTCGGCTTGCAATGACGGCGGAGGATCACGCTTCCTCTGGCAGGCCGAGATAGCCCCGCCAGAGTGGTGCGGCCTTGAACTTGCCGACGAAAGCCTCGTGCGCCGCGCGCTCCTCATCCGAGAGCCGCGGCGCCAAGGGACGCAGCCTGACCGGCCGCTCGATGACCGCGGCAAGGCCGGCGCCCGGGCCTCCGACCATGCTGGTGCCGAGACCGAGGCTGGTCTGCTTGCCGCCGATCAGTTCGATATAGACTTCGGCCAGGATCTCGGAGTCGAGCAGCGCGCCGTGCTTGGTGCGGCGGCTGTTGTCGATGCCATAGCGCGAGCAGAGCGCGTCCAGGCTGTTGCTGGCGCCGGGGTGCTTGCGCCGCGCCATGGCGAGGGTGTCGACGACGAGTGCCGGAACGATCGGCGGGATGCCGAGCCGTCCGAACTCCATATTGATGAAGCCGACGTCGAAGGCGGCGTTGTGAATGACCAGCTTGGCATCCGCGATGAAGGCAGCGAACTCACCGGCGATGGCGGCGAAGACCGGCTTGTCGGAGAGGAAGGCCTCGGACAGCCCGTGCACCCGGAAGGCGCCGTCCGGCATGTCTCGCTCGGGATTGATGTAGACGTGGTAGTTGCGGCCGGTCGGGCAATGGTTGAGGAGCTCGACGCAGCCGATCTCGACGATGCGGTCGCCCTTCAGCGCTTCGACGCCGGTGGTCTCGGTATCGAGGACGATTTCGCGCACGTTCAGCCTCTCCGTTCGCCGCGGCCGGGACGGCCGGCGAGCGCCACGAGGATAGAATGGACCTGCCGCCGCGCCGCCAGAAGGCCGCGGGAGGTGTCCACAAGGAAGTGGGCGCGCTGACGCTTCTGCGCATCCGGCATCTGCCGGGCGAGGATCGCCTCGAGCTTGTCCTCGGTGATGCCGGGCCGGGCGAGGACGCGGGCTCGCTGGACCTCGGTCGCAGCGGTGACGACGACCACGGCGTCGCAGCGGCTCTCGCCGCCGGTCTCGAACAGCAGGGGAATGTCGAGCACGGCGAGGTCAGCCCCATCCTTGCGGCATTGCGCCAGAAAGGCCTGTTCCTCGGCCCGGACGAGCGGATGGATGATCGCCTCCAACCGGGCCAGCGCCTCGGCCCGGCCGAGCACCGCGGCCGAGAGCTTCGTCCGGTCGACCGCGCCATCGGCGACGACGCCGGGAAAAGCCGCCTCGATCTCGGATGCGGCCGCACCGCGATAGAGCCGATGGACCGCCTGATCGGCATCGTAGACCGGCACGCCCTCGGCGCGGAACATCTCCGCGGTCGTCGACTTGCCCATGCCGATCGAACCGGTCAGTCCGAGCAGAAAGGTCATCGTGGCCTCCTATCTCAGCGGAATATCGGCTTCGAGTCGGGCCCGCAGTGCCGGCGTCACCTCTGGACGTACGCCGAACCAGCGCTCGAAGCCCGGGATCGCCTGATGCAGGAGCATGCCGAGTCCGTCGACCGGAACGCCACCACGAGTCCGTGCCTCCGCGAGCAGGGCTGTCTCGAGCGGGACATAGACGATGTCGTCGACAATGGTTCCGGGCCGCAGGCCCGCAAGGTCGAGATCGAGCGGCGGCTGGCCCTGCATGCCGAGCGACGTCGTATTGACGATCAGGTCGCTCGTCGCGACCAGGGCCGCCGCCTCCGAGCGCCCACGTGCTTCGACACCCACTCCGAACTCGGCCGCGAGGTCCTCGGCCCGCGCCATGCTGCGATTGACGAGAATGATCCGGCCGACGCCGCGCGAGACGAGACCGTGAACCACGGCCCGCGCGGCACCGCCCGCCCCCAGGATCAGCGCGCTGGCAGTGCGTGCGTCCCAGCCGGGGACGCGGTCGTCGAGATGGGCGAGGAAGCCGAAGGCGTCGGTATTGTCGCCGTGGAGCTTGCCGTCCTCCATCCAGATCGTATTGACGGCGCCCATGCGCCGCGCGGTTTCGCTGACATGGTCGAGCAGCGGCAGCACCGCCTCCTTGTTCGGCACGGTGACGTTGCCGCCGGCGAACTCCCCCGAACGGATGCGATCGAGGAAGGCGGCGACCGCGTCCGGCGGCACGTCGACCCGCTCATAGCTGCCATCGAGGCCGTGCTCGGCCAGCCAATGGCCATGGATGATCGGCGAGCGCGAATGGGCGACGGGATGGCCGATGATGAAGCAGCGTGTCATGGGGCGGAGCCGTTGGTTCAGGCAAGAAGCTCGAGCTCGCGCAGAACCGCGAGCAAGTCGAGCAGGGGCAGGCCGAGAATGGTGAAATAGTCGCCATCGATGGCGCTGAACAGCTGCGCGCCCAGGCCTTCGATCTGATAGCCGCCGACGCTCGCCGTGGCTGCAGGACCTGCCTGCGCGACATAGCTCTCGATGAAGGCGGCATCGAGCGGGCGCATCTCCATGCCGACCCGACGGACGCCGCCGCGAATCACCGCGCCATCACGAGCGAGCGCGAAGGCCGAGCTCAGTTCATGGCGCTTGCCGGACAGTGCGGCGATCTGGAGCAAGGCCGCGTTCTCGTCCTCGGGCTTGTGGAAGGCGGTGCCCTCGCAGGTCAGGGTCTGGTCGGCACCGAGGACCCAGCGGCCGGGCGCTTGTCTGGAAACGGCGAGCGCCTTGGCGGCGGCGAGCGCGGCGGCGACGCCGGAGATCTCGCCGCCCGCTGCCAGGAAATCCGCCTCGACCGCACGCTCGTCAATATCGGGGCGAATCGCCTCGATCGCCAGGCCGGCATTCTCCAGCATGCTGCGCCGCGTCGCGCTGCCGGAGGCGAGGATCAGCTCCCGGTCGCCGAGCCAAAAGGAAGCCGGCGGTTTCACGTCGCGATGAACTTCATGCGGTGGTCGCGCAGCAGATCGAGAATCGCCGCGGCCGTCTCCTCGATCGAGCGCCGGGTGACGTCGATCACCGGCCAGCCCTTGCGGGCACAGAGCCGGCGCGACTGGACGATCTCGTCGGCGACGGCATCGGGATCGACATAGGGCGTCTCGTCATCGGCCCGCATCGAGAGCAGCCGGTTCTGCCTGATCTGGATGATGCGCTCGGCGCTGGCGACGAGGCCGACGATCAGGGGGCGCTTCAGCCTCTCGATCTCGGCCGGCAGCGGCACATGCGGCACGAGCGGGATATTGGCGGTCTTGATGCCGCGATTGGCGAGATAGATGCTGGTCGGCGTCTTCGAGGTCCGGCTGATCCCGACCAGGATGACGTCGGCGCTTTCGAGATCGCCGCCGAGCTGACCGTCATCATGCATCAGCGTGTAGTTCATCGCGTCGATGCGGCGGAAATACTCGGCGTTGAGGACGTGCTGGGCGCCCGGTCGTGTCGCCGAAGCCTGGCCGAGATAGGACTGGAACAGCGAGAGGACCGGCTGCAGCACCGAGAGACAGGGGCAACCGATCTCTTGGCAGAAGCTCTCGAGCCGCTCCGCCCATTCAGGCTCGACCAGGGTATAGAGCACGACGCCGGGCGAGGATTCGATCTCGGCGAGCACGCGAGAGAGCTGATTTTCGGAGCGCACCAGCGGGTAGACATGCTCGATCGCCGATACCGCCTCGTATTGTGCGGCGGCGGCGCGGCTGACCGCGATCAGGGTTTCGCCGGTCGCATCGGAGACCAGGTGCAGGTGAAAATAATTGCGCGGCACGACTGCTCCCAGCCCTGTCAGGCCCCTTGAAGCGTCTGGTCTAGCGCGCGAGGCCGGCAATTGGAATCGCCTGCAGACGGCGAAGGCAAGCGAATCAGCCCTGGGGAAGGCTGGGGACAAGTCGGACTTTCCCCCACGCATCCGGATGACCCCGGGATAACCACCTTGCGCCCTCAACAGGCCACGGCTTGTGGACAGGAACCGAATGTTTCACGTGAATCACTGCGAGGCGCGGCATCGCGGCGCACGCCATCACAAATTCCAATTCGTTAAGAAGCTCTTAACGGCTGGCCACTCAGCTTCGCAGCTCCGACCTCGAGCCCGGACAGGCTGTGGATCGGTTGTGGATGGGATTGTCCCGGGCTATGTCCGGGGCCCCAAGAGTCAAAACAGAAGACTCTATAAAATTAAAGATTCTCTTAAGGCCGGTCGGTGGACCGCCAGCCGAGGGTAAGCGAGCACGATGACCGACTGCCTTTTCCTGCGCGCACTCTCTGGCGAAAAGACGACGATTCCACCGCTCTGGCTGATGCGCCAGGCCGGACGCTATCTGCCGGAATATCGCGAGGTCAGGAGCAAGGCCGGCGGTTTCCTCGAGCTCTGCTACAATCCTGCCTTCGCGACCGAAGTCACCTTGCAGCCGATCCGGCGCTTCGGCTTCGACGCGGCGATCCTGTTCTCGGACATCCTCGTCGTGCCGCATGCGCTCGGCCAGAAGGTCTGGTTCGCCGAAGGCGAGGGGCCGAAGCTGGAGGCGCTCGCCGACGCTGGCGATCTTGCGAAGCTTGACGAGGAGCTCAATCTGGAGCGGCTCGCGCCGGTGTTCGAGACGGTCGAGCGCGTCCGGGCGGCGCTGCCAGCAGAGACGGCGCTGATCGGCTTCTGCGGCGCGCCCTGGACCGTGGCGAGCTATATGCTCGCCGGCAAGGGTACGCCCGATCAGGCGCCGGCAAGGCTCGTCGCCTATAGCGACCCGGTCTTCCTCGACCGGCTGATCGAGCGGCTGATAGAGGCCTCGATCGTCTATCTCAACCGTCAGATCGATGCCGGCGCCCAGGTCGTGCAGGTCTTCGAGAGCTTCGCCAGCGCCCTGCCGCCGGGGCTGATCGAGAAGCTCTCCTTCACACCGCTGCGCCGGATCGTCGCCGGCGTGAAGGCGAAGCATCCGCAGGCCAAGGTGATCCTGTTCGCGCGCGGAGCCGGACCGCGGCTGGAAGGACTGGCGCAATCGAGCGGCGCCGACGGGATCGGGCTCGACTGGGGCGTCGATCCGCGCTGGGCCGCGGCGACGCTCAATCCGGAGGTGACGCTGCAAGGCAATCTCGACCCGCTGGCGCTGATCGCCGGTGGCGAGGCGCTGCGGCATGATGTTGCGGCGATCCGCGAGGCGATGTCGGAGCGGCCCTTTATCTTCAATCTCGGCCATGGCATCCAGCCGCAGACCCCGGTCGCTCATGTCGAGCAGCTGGTGAAGCTGGTTCGTTCGTAAGGGTTAGCCGCCGTGAGCTATGAGTGGATCAAAGCCTTCCATGTGATCGCGATCATCGCCTGGATGGCGGGCATGCTCTATCTGCCCCGCCTGATGGTCTACCATGCTGAGGCGCAGATCGGCTCGATCCAGTCAGAGACCTTCAAAATCATGGAAAGGCGGTTGCTGAAGGGCATCATCAACCCGTCGATGACGCTGGCCTGGATCCTCGGCCTCTACCTCGCCTGGAGCGGCTTCGCCTTCAAGGGCGGCTGGCTGCACGGCAAGATTCTGCTCGCTCTGGTGATGTCCGGCATCCATGGCTACCTGGTCGGCCGGGTCCGCGCCTTCGCGCAGGACCGCAACGACAAGTCGGCGCGCTTCTACCGGATCCTCAACGAGGTGCCGGCGGTGATCATGGCGGTGATCGTCATCCTGGTGATCGTCAAACCGTTCTGAGGCGGGATTTGCGGTTTCCCGCTTGAGCGACGCTGGGAAAGCAGCTATCAGAAGTTGCGCTTCCTGTTTGCGTCCTTCCTCTCGTCGACGGCTCGTGCCACGACTGCTCCCGCAGGCGACCACGACATCCCGACATGTGGGCCATCCGCCCCATCCCGTCGATCCCCTCCTCTGCCTCCGCCCGAGGCTCCCCGCCCGGGCCGTTAACACCCAGACCCAGGTGCCCCATGCGGGAAATCAAGCTTCACGAACTCAAGGTCAAAACGCCGACCGAATTGCTGGCCTTCGCCGAAGGCATGGAAGTCGAGAATGCGAGCACGATGCGCAAGCAGGAGCTCATGTTCGCGATCCTGAAGCAGCTGGCGGCGAAGGAGACCGAAATTCTCGGCGAAGGCGTCGTCGAGGTGCTGCAGGACGGCTTCGGCTTCCTGCGTTCTTCCGATTCGAACTACCTGCCCGGCCCGGACGACATCTATGTCTCGCCCTCGCAGATCCGGAAATTCGGCCTGCGCACCGGTGACACGGTCGAAGGCCCGATCCGGGGACCCAAGGATGGCGAGCGCTATTTCGCCCTGCTCAAGGTCAACACGATCAATTTCGAAGACCCCGAGAAGATCCGGCACAAGATCCATTTCGACAATCTGACGCCGCTCTATCCGGATGAGCGGCTCAAGCTCGAAGTGCAGGATCCGACCAAGAAGGATTTCTCGCCGCGCGTCATCGACATTGTCGCGCCGATCGGCAAGGGCCAGCGCGCCTTGATCGTGGCGCCGCCGCGCACCGGCAAGACCGTGCTGCTGCAGAACATCGCGCAGTCGATCACCACCAATCATCCCGAGTGCTATCTGATCGTCCTCCTGATCGACGAGCGGCCCGAGGAAGTCACCGACATGCAGCGCTCGGTGAAGGGCGAGGTGGTGTCCTCGACCTTCGACGAGCCGGCGACCCGTCACGTCCAGGTTGCCGAGATGGTGATCGAGAAGGCCAAGCGTCTGGTCGAGCATGGCCGCGACGTCGTCATCCTGCTCGATTCGATCACACGCCTCGGCCGCGCCTACAACACCGTCGTGCCGTCCTCCGGCAAGGTGCTGACCGGCGGTGTCGACGCCAATGCGCTGCAGCGCCCGAAGCGCTTCTTCGGCGCGGCCCGCAATATCGAGGAAGGGGGCTCGCTGACCATCGTCGCGACCGCGCTGATCGATACCGGCAGCCGCATGGACGAAGTCATCTTCGAGGAGTTCAAGGGCACCGGTAACTCGGAAATCGTGCTCGACCGCAAGGTGGCGGACAAGCGCATCTTCCCTGCGATCGACATCCTCAAATCGGGCACCCGCAAGGAAGAGCTCATCACGCCGCGCTCGGACCTGCAGAAGACCTATGTGCTGCGCCGCATCCTCAACCCGATGGGCCCGCAGGACGCGATCGAGTTCCTGATCGACAAGCTGCGCCAGACCAAGCAGAACTCCGAGTTCTTCGACTCGATGAACACCTGAGCGGCGATCATAGCCGCAGCGAAATGCAGAGGCCCCGGCTCGAAGCCGGGGCCTTTTTCGTGAGCGACGTCCGGTCGGAGATCAGTGCGCGCCTGCGACCGCCCCGGCCAATCGATTCGGCTCCGTGACGGGTGGCAGGCAGCTTCCATGCCGACAGATGAAGGCGGCGCCAGCGCCAGCCTGCCTGGCATAGGCCTGGGCGGGATGATCGGCCGGCAGGCCTTCTGGATCGGGGCAGTCGACGAGGATGCTCGTCAGATGCGGTAGTGCCAGGGCCGCCTCGCGGAAGGCTTCGCGATCCGGCCCGGCGAGCACGATCTCGACGCCATTGCGCGCGAGGTCACAGGCGTTCAGCGCCGAGCCATGAGCCATCGGGGCGCGGGCGGCCGCGGCGAGTATGGCCGCGAGAAACCGGTCGGCCTGCTCACGATCGGCTGGCAGACCGGTCTGCGCGGCGCTGCGCAACAGATTGGCGGCGTGCAGGCCATTGGCATTGGGCACGGCATCGTCGTGAGTCGGCCTCGGTATGACCGGTAGTTCCGCAGAGTCAGCCCGAGTCATGCGCAAGAGCCCCGGGCCCGGCTCGCGGTAGTACCGCTCCAGATGCAAGCTCCAGCGTCTGGCGAGAGCGAGGTAGTGCTGATCTCCCGTTGAGTCATGCAGCGCCAGAGCGGCCTCGGCCATCGCGGCATGGTCGAGCGCGAAGCCCGGCGCGATCAGCCGACCGCCCCGGTAGGAGTGGGCGAGGCCATCACCATCCGCCATGGATTCGGCAACGAAACGAAAGGCGCCAACGGCGAGCGGAATCCAGTCCTTCCGCCCGAGGAGTCCGGCGGCGCGGGCGAGGCCCGAAATCATCAGCCCGTTCCAGTCGGCCAGGATCTTGTCATCGCGACCGGGCGGAACACGCTTGCTGCGGGCGGTGAGCAGGCTGGCGCGCAGCTCGGTGAGAACCGCCGCGATGTCCGGGGACGGATCGGGCGTATCCAGCCGGTTCAGGATGGCGTGGCCTTCCCAATTGCCTTCGGCGGTCACGTCATAGTGCTGCGCGAACAGGGCCGCGTCGTCCGCCTCGAACAGCCGTGCGAGCTCCGTTGCCGTCCAGACATAGAACTTGCCCTCCTCGCCTTCCGAATCGGCGTCGAGGCTGGCGGCGAAGGCGCCTTCCGGCAGAAGCATGTCGCGCTCCAGCCAGGCGACGATGCCCTCCGCGGCCTCCAGCATGAGCGGATCGCTCGTTCGCGCCGCCTCGAGTGCATAGAGCGGCAGGAGCTGCGCGTTGTCGTAGAGCATCTTCTCGAAATGCGGCACGAGCCAGCGCTCGTCGACCGCATAGCGGGCAAAGCCGCCGCCGAGATGGTCATGGATGCCGCCGCGCGCCATCTGCTCGAGCGTCCGGCTCACCGCCTGGCGGGAATCATGATCGGCGCTGCGCTGCGCATGGCGCCAGAGCAATTCGATCAGGCCGGGATTGGGGAATTTCGGGGCGCCGGCGAGCCCGCCATGATCGCGGTCGAAGCGCCTGGCGATGCCGCGGGCGATGCCGTCGAGATCGGGCTCCGGCACGGCGTCGTCGAACCTGTCGGCCTCGCGCTGCTGCAGGGCATGCCGGATCGCCTCGGCATTGCGGCGGATGCGTTCGGGATCCTCGCGGTGGATGCCGGCGAGCTGGCGCAGCACGGAGACGAAGCTCGGCCTGCCATAGCGCGCCGTGGGCGGGAAATAGGTGCCGCCCCAGAACGGCGCACCGTCCGAATCGAGGAACATGGTCAGCGGCCAGCCACCCTGCTCGCCGAGACTGTGCAGCGCGTTCATGTAGACATGGTCGAGATCCGGCCGTTCCTCGCGATCGACCTTGATGTTCACGAAGAGCTCGTTCATCACCGCGGCTGTCGCGGGGTCCTCGAAGCTTTCATGCGCCATGACGTGGCACCAGTGACAGGCGGCATAGCCGATCGAGAGCAGGACCGGACGCCGGCTCGCCCTCGCTTCGGCAAAGGCCTCTTCGCTCCATTCCCACCAGTCGACGGGATTGTCGCGATGCTGCAGCAGATAGGGGCTGGCGGCGTGCTTGAGGCGGTTCATGGGCGGGCTTCCAAGACGGAGCCGGCCAGGCTTATGGGATAGGCCGGCGGAGGAGCACGGTATGACTGGAGCAGCCTATCCGACGATCGTGGCGCTGTCCTCTGCCGCCGGCCGGGCCGGCGTCGCCGTGGTGCGGGTCTCCGGCAGCCAGGTCCGATTCGTTCTCGAAACGATTCTGGGAACGGTGCCGAAGCCGCGCCTCGCCAGGCTTTCCGCTTTGCGCGATTGCGACGGCGAGGTGATCGACCAGGGCCTGGCGCTGTATTTTCCGGGCCCGGCGAGCTTCACCGGCGAGGATGTCGCGGAGTTCCAGGTCCATGGCTCGCGGGCAGTGCTGTCGCGGCTGCTGGCGACCCTCACCGCCCTGCCCGGTCTACGGCTCGCGGAGCCCGGCGAATTCACAAGGCGTGCCTTCGAGGCCGGAAAGCTCGATCTCGCCGCCGTCGAGGGCCTGGCCGACCTGATCGATTCGGAGACGGAATGGCAGCGCCGTCAGGCACTGCGCCAGATGGAAGGCGCGCTCGGCATCGCCGCGGCCGAATGGCGTGCCGCGCTGATCAAGGCGATGATGCTGCTCGAGGCGGAGATCGATTTTGCCGATGAGGGCGATGTTTCGGGGCCGCTGATCGCGGAGGCCGTCGGCATTGCGCGGACGGTACTACCGAGCCTTCAATCCGCGCTGGGCAGCTTCAGGGCCGGCGAGCGGGTGCGCGAGGGCTTCGTCGTCGTGCTGGCCGGGCCGCCCAATGCCGGAAAGTCGAGCCTGCTCAATGCGCTGGCGCGCCGCGACGTCGCCATCGTCTCGCCGATCGCCGGCACGACCCGCGATGCGATCGAGGTCCGGCTCGATCTCGACGGCATTCCCGTCCTGCTGGTCGATACGGCCGGCCTGCGTGAGAGCGCCGACGAGATCGAAGCGGAGGGCGTGCGGCGGGCGCTGCAGCGCGTTGCCGATGCCGATCTCACCCTGAACCTTCGGGCAATCGATTCGGACCCGGTATCATTGCCCGCGGGCGCATCGAGCCTGGCGATCGCCACCAAGATCGACCTGCCGGGGCGGCAGGTTCCGGGCGAGGTCGGCGTCTCCGCGCAGAGCGGTGCCGGGCTGGGCGAACTGATCGCCCTGATCGGCGCGCGCTTGCGTGAAATGGCCAGCCCGGAACCGGCACTGCTGACGCGCGAAAGGCAGCGGATCGCCGTCGGTGAAGCGGTTGCCGCGATCCTCCGCGCCGAGGCGCTCGATCAAGGTCAGCCCGAACTGATCGCCGAGGAATTGCGGCTGGCGGCACGAGCCCTGGAGCGGCTGGTCGGGCGGATCGATGTCGAGGACGTGCTCGACAGCCTGTTCTCCGGCTTCTGCATCGGCAAATAGATCGCGCACCATGCGCGATTTCAGATGGCGAGGCCGCGATCACCGGTGTTTTCATTGACCGCGCCGATCGGCTTGGCTAGCGAAGAAGCATGTCTGACAGCATCGGAACGACGCATTACGACGTGATCGTCGTCGGCGGTGGCCATGCCGGGGCGGAAGCCGCCGCCGCGGCCGCTCGGCTCGGCGCGCGCACGGCCCTGCTCACCCACAAGCTCGCCACCATCGGGGTGATGTCCTGCAATCCGGCGATCGGCGGGCTCGGCAAAGGCCATCTCGTCCGCGAGATCGACGCGCTCGACGGCATCATGGCGCGCTGTGCCGACCAGGGCGGCATCCAGTTCCGCATGCTCAACCGGCGCAAGGGCCCGGCGGTGCGCGGGCCGCGGGCCCAGGCCGACCGGAAGCTCTATCGCGAGGCGGTGCAGGCGGCGCTCGCCGGTTGTTCCGGACTCGATCTGATCGAGGGCGAAGCCTTCGATCTCGATGTCGCCGACGGTCAGGTTCGTGGGGTAGTGCTCAGCGACGGGCGTCGATTCGGTTGCGGAACGGTCGTACTGACCACTGGCACCTTCCTGCGCGGCCTTGTCCATATCGGCGAGAAGAAGATCGCAGCGGGGCGGGTCGACGAGGCGCCTTCGGTCGGGCTTTCGCTCACCCTGGAGCGGTACGGCTTCCCGCTCGGCCGCCTGAAGACCGGGACGCCGCCGCGGCTCGATGGCCGCACGATCGACTGGGCGGCGCTGGACATGCAGGCCGGCGATGACCCGCCGGAGCCGTTCTCGGCGCTGACGACGGCGATCACCACGCCGCAGATCGCCTGCGGTATCACCCGCACCACGCTCGCGACCCATGAGCTGATCCGCGCCAATCTGCATCGTGCGCCGATGTTCTCCGGGCAGATCGAAGGCCGCGGCCCGCGCTATTGCCCGTCGATTGAGGATAAGGTCGGCCGCTTCGGCGATCGCGACGGCCATCAGGTCTTCCTCGAGCCGGAGGGATTGGACGATCCGACGGTCTATCCGAACGGGATCTCGACCTCGCTGCCCGAGGACGTCCAGCTCGGACTGCTGAAGACGATCCCGGGGCTCGAGCGCACCAGGATGCTGCGGCCGGGCTATGCGATCGAATATGATTTCGTCGATCCGCGGGCCCTGACGGCCAGTCTCGAGACGCGGGCGATTCGCGGGCTTTTCCTCGCCGGTCAGATCAACGGCACGACAGGTTACGAAGAGGCTGCCGGCCAGGGCCTGGTGGCGGGCCTCAACGCTGCCCGGCGTGCCGGCGGCAGCGAACCGATCGTGCTCGACCGGTCCCAGTCCTATATCGGCGTGATGATCGACGATCTGGTAACGCGCGGCGTTACGGAGCCGTATCGGATGTTCACCTCGCGCGCCGAATTCCGGCTCTCGCTACGGGTCGACAATGCCGATGAACGCCTGACCGGGCTCGGGATCGCGCTCGGTCTGGTCGGTGCGACGCGGCGCGCCAAATTCGAGATGCGCCAGGAGCAGATCGCGGGGCTGACAGGGCAGTTGAAGCAGCGCGTGCTGACGCCGTCCGAGGCAACAGCGGCCGGCCTGCAGGTCAATCGCGATGGGGTCAAGCGCAGCCTTTTCGAGATCCTCTCCTATCCCGGGATCGAATTCGACGCCCTGACCAGGGCCTGGCCCGATCTCGCCGGCTATCCGGAGGATGTGACGATGCGCGTCAGCGCCGACGCGACCTATGCGGTCTATCTCGACCGGCAGTCGGCCGAGATCGATTCCTATCAGCGCGACCAGGCGCTGAGCCTGCCGCAGGATCTCGACCTCGCCGGGATCTCCGGACTTTCCAATGAGTTGCGTGCGAAGCTCGAAGCCGCGCAGCCCGCCAATCTGGCGCAGGCCGGCCGGATCGAAGGCATGACGCCGGCTGCGCTGACCTTGCTGGCGGCGCATGCGCGGCGACGAAAATCCGCAACCGTTACCGCAGCGGAACCATGACTGTGCGTACAGTTGATAACTCGGACCGTCTGCGCGGTTTGAGCTTGACTCCTGTTTCACGTGAAACAGAGGAGCGCCTCGCCATCCTCGTCGCCGAGCTCGAGCGCTGGCAGCGTGCCAAGAATCTGGTTTCGACTGCGACGCTCGACGAGGTCTGGACCCGGCACATCGCCGATTCGCTGCAGCTCTTCGACCATGCGCCCGAGGCCCGGCGCTGGCTCGATCTCGGTTCTGGCGGTGGCTTTCCCGGGCTGGTCCTTGGAATCCGACTGGCGGAAGTTGGCGGACATATCGATCTGGTCGAGAGTAACGCCCGCAAATGCGCCTTTCTGCGCCATGCGGCCAGGCTCACCGGCGCAGCGGTGACGGTTCATGCGGCCCGGATCGAGGATGCGATGCCGCAATTTCTCGGCAAGGTCGATGTGGTGACGGCGCGGGCGCTCGCATCTTTGCCGCTCCTGCTCGACTGGTGCAAAGAGCTGTTGAGAACCGGTGTGATCGGGGTCTTTCCGAAGGGACAACATCTAGATGCCGAATTGACCGAGGCTTCTAAATATTGGAAGATTCAGGCATCAACGTTTCCTTCCGTTACGGATTCGGCGGCGCGTATCCTGGTGATCCGCAACGCTCAGAAGCGGACCGACCCATGAACGACCTAGGCCCTCGGCCAAGCTCCGGCCGGCCTCGTGTCCTGGCCCTCGCCAATCAGAAGGGCGGCGTCGGCAAGACCACGACGGCAATCAATCTCGGCACCGCGCTGGCGGCGATCGGCGAGAAGGTGCTGATCATCGATCTCGACCCGCAGGGCAACGCCTCGACCGGGCTCGGCGTCGATCGCAAGAGCCGGCGCGCCTCGACCTATGACGTGCTGTGCGGCGATATCGGCCTCGGTGCCGCGATGCAGGCGACCGCCGTTCCCAATCTGTTCATTGCGCCCTCGACGCTCGACCTGCTCGGCGTCGAGCTGGAGATCGCCAGCGAGAAGGATCGGGTGCAGCGCCTGAAGAAGGCGGTCGACGAACTCGAGCACGACCAGCGCTGCAATGACCTGACCTATATCCTGATCGACTGCCCGCCCTCGCTCAGCCTGATCACGATCAACGCGATGACGGCGTCGGATGCCGTGCTGGTGCCGTTGCAATGCGAGTTCTTCGCCCTGGAAGGCCTCAGCCAGCTCCTGAAGACGGTCGAGCAGGTCCGTGCCGGCCTCAATCCGCGCCTGATCATCCAGGGCGTGGTGCTGACCATGTACGACCCGCGCAATAATCTCTCCGGCCAGGTCATGGCCGATGTCCGCGACTTCCTTGGCGACAAGGTCTACGAGACGGTGATCCCGCGCAATGTGCGGGTGTCCGAGGCGCCGTCCTATGGCAAGCCCGCGCTTCTCTATGATCTGCGCTGCGCCGGTTCGCAGGCTTATCTCAGGCTGGCCTCCGAAGTCATCAGGCGCGAGCGCAGTCTGCGCGCCGCCGCCTGAATCCGAAAAGACGTAGAAAGTTCAAGAGGTTGACGATGGCTGAGGAACAGGGACGCTCGCGTCTTGGCCGTGGTCTCGCCGCGCTTATCGGCGATGTCGGAGACGAGATCGGCGCAATGGAGCGGGCGCGGGGCCAGCGCAAGGTCCCGGTCGAGTTCCTGCGGCCGAGCGCACGCAATCCGCGTCGCCTCTTCGACGATGCCGAGCTCGACGACCTTACCGCATCGGTGCGGGAGCGCGGCATCCTGCAGCCGATCATCGTGCGGGCCTTCCCGGGCATGCTCGACGCTTACGAGATCATCGCCGGCGAACGGCGCTGGCGGGCGGCCCAGCGCGCCGGGCTTCACGAGGTTCCGGTCATCCAGGTCGAGGCCAATGACCGTGAGGCGCTGGAGATCGCGATCGTCGAGAATGTGCAGCGCGCCGATCTCAACGCGATCGAGGAGGCGGCGGGCTATGAGCGCCTGATCGCCGAATTCGACTATACCCAGAACGATCTCGCCAAGGTGATCGGCAAGAGCCGCAGCCATGTCGCCAATACGCTGCGGCTCAGCAAGCTGCCGGAGCCGGTGCGGCAAATGGTCAGCGAAGGCGCAGTTTCGGCGGGCCATGCCCGCGCCTTGCTCTCTGTTTCGGACCCGGAACAGGTCGCGAAGCGGATTGTCGAACAGGGACTGACGGTGCGCGATATCGAGCGGCTCGGTCAGGAGGAAGCGCGCGGTGAGACCAAGAGCGTCCCGCATGCTGCTGCAGCGCCAAGGCCGGAGAAGGATCCGGATACCCGAGCCGTCGAGAAGGCCCTGGAAGAGGCGCTGGGCCTGAGCGTCGCGATCAAGCACCGCGCCAATGGCGGCGGCGAGATGAAGATCTCCTACAAGACGCTGGAGCAGCTCGATGCGCTGTGTCGGCGGCTGAAGGCCTGATCGGAGCATTTTTACAGCTAAGCGGGCTCGCTTGGTGAGATGTCCTATCTTCTTGATTATGCAGCGGATCTTTCCAAAGAGCGGAATCCGCTTTTCAGCCGGATGCTCTAGCCGCGGCCGGAGGACGCCATGCGCGTCAGCGTCCAGAGCGCCCGCATGGCCACGGGCCGGCTCATCTCGCCATCGCGACGCACCGCGACCATCGCGGCGCCGAGAACAGCGACGGCATCCTTCAGCTTGACGGCGTTCCAGGCGCCGAGGGCCGCCTCGGCCTGTGCGAGGCGGGGATAAGGCAGCCGCATGGCCGCGACCGCGTCGCGGGCGCTGCGGCCGCTGTCGAGCGCGAAGCGGGCCTTCATCAGGGCGAGCGCATGGCGCAGCACCGCTCCGAGCAGCACGCCCATGTCGAGCCCCTCGCCGGTCAGCTTCCCGAGTGCCAGATCGAGCCCGGCAAAGCGGCCGGCGAAGACGGCATCGACAACGCTCGCCTGTTCCCGCTGCGCGGTATCGCCGACCACGGCCTCGACATGGGCGAGGCTGATGCCGGTGTCCTGGCCGGCATAGAGGATCAGCTTGTCGATCTCCTGCCGCGAGGTCTGGCGATCGCCGCCGAGCAGCCCGACCAGCGCCTCGCGCGTCGCCCGATCGATGGTCTTGCCGGCGCCACGCACCATCTCGTCGACGATGCCGCCGAGATCGCGCGCCGCATCGCCATAACAGGGCACGGCGAGGGCGCTCCGGGCTTTCTCGCAAGCGGTTCGTAGCGGGTTGGAACGCTGCAGGTCGCCGGCCTCGACGATGACCACCGCATCCCTGGAGGGTGTCGCCAGCAATGGCTCGACCGCCGCCAGCAGAGGCTTGGATGTCACGGAAACGCGGATGGCGCGCCGGCCGCCGAACAGGCCGATGGTGTTGGCCTCGTCGACCAGTTTGAGCGGATCTGCAGCGATGTCGTCACCGCTCATCCGCACCAGCTGGAAGGCATCCTGCGGATCGTCGACGCTGGTCCGCGCCAGCGCGGCCGCGCGCTCCGAGACGAGCCCGGCATCGGGACCGTAGAACAGGAAGAGCCGCCAGGCCGGATCCGGCCGCGCCAGCGTCCGGTCGGCTTCATGGGCCTTGATCGTCGCCATGGCGGCCGGGCCGCCTTCAGGCGGTCAGGTCGGCGGCGATACGGGCGCGGATCAGCTGGGCCAGATTCTTGGCTGCCCGGATCTGGGCGTCGCGCGCGGCCCGCAGGCTGGCGAAACGTTGGGTCGAGCGTTCATAGGGTGCGCGCACCACGCTCTGCCCGGAGGCGATGACCTCGTTGGAACCGTTGCGGAGCAATTGCCAGTCGGCCGTCGCAACCAGAATCGCCGAATCGGCGCGGCCGTTGGCGTAGTCGACGGTGATGACCTCGAGCGTCTCGCTGGTGGTGGCGACGAGGCGGAACTTCTTCTGCAGATCGGGCGCGCCGCCGCCATCGAGCTCGAAGACGAGTTCGTTGCGCAGATAGTGGCCGACCAGGCCCTTGATCTCGGGCACCTCGATGCTGAGCATGGCATTGCGGACATTGTCGCCGACCTTGCTCACCGTACCGTCGGCATAGAGCGGCCGGAAACAACCGCCGGCGAGTGCCGCCAGGGTGAGAGCGGCGGCCAGCGCGAGCGGCCGGCCGCGACGGCGGGTGGATCCGGCTTCAGACGACGACATTCACGATTCTCCCGGGAACCACGATGATCTTGCGGATCGTCCGGCCTTCCAGCGCCCTGACAACGGCCTCGGAGCCGCGCGCAGCCGCTTCGACCGCCTGCGGATCGGCGTCGGCCGCCACGGTCAGCTCCGCCCGCTTCTTGCCGTTGATCTGCACGGGAAGGATGATGCTGTCATCGCGTAACAAATCCGTTTCCGCTTCCGGCCAGGCTGCTTCGCCGGCGAGGCCCGGCAAGCCCAGCGCCTGCCAGCATTCCTCGGCGAGATGCGGCATCATCGGGGCGACAAGCTGCGTCGCGATCATGGCGGATTCATGCAGGGCGAAGCCGATATCGGCCGGAAGCTCGGCGCTTTCCGCAGCGGCATCGGCGGTCTTGGCGATGGCGTTGGTCAGCGAATAGACCTGCGCGACGCAACGGTTGAAGGCCAGCCGCTCGATATCGGCGCCGACCGCATGCAGGGCCCGGTGGCTCGCCTTGCGCAGCAAGGTGCCGGCATCGCCGAAGCCGGCAGGGCGGCTGACCTGGTTGCCGGTGCGCGCGGCGATCTCGCTGACCAGACGCCAGAGGCGCTGGACGAAGCGGGCGGCACCCTGGACGCCTTCGTCGCTCCAGATCACGTCGCGATCCGGCGGGGAATCGGAGAGCATGAACCAGCGGGCGGTATCGGCGCCGTAGGAGGCGATGATGTCGTCGGGATCGACGACGTTCTTCTTCGACTTCGACATCTTCTCGATCGAGCCGATCTCGATCGGGGCGCCGGTGTCGACATGGAAGCCACGCCGCTCGCTGCCATTGCTCTCGATGCGGACATCGCCCGGCTCTACCCAGGCGCCGTCCTGCGCCCGATAGGTCTCGTGCACGACCATGCCCTGGGTGAACATGCCGTCGAAAGGCTCGTCCACGCCGGCATGGCCGGTCGCCTTCATGGCGCGGGTGAAGAAGCGCGAATAGAGCAGGTGCAGGATCGCGTGCTCGACCCCGCCGATATACTGGTTGATCGGCAGGAAGCGGTCGACCGCGCTACGCTCGGTCGGGCTGGTTTCGAGCCAGGGATTGGTGAAGCGCGCGAAATACCAGGACGAATCGACGAAGGTGTCCATCGTGTCGGTTTCGCGGCGCGCCGGCTTGCCGCATTGCGGGCAGGCGACATGCTTCCAGCTCGGATGATGGTCGAGCGGATTGCCCGGCTTGTCGAAGGAGATGTCGTCCGGCAGCTTCACCGGCAGCTGCTCTTCCGGCACCGGCACCGTGCCGCAATCGGCACAGTGGATGATCGGGATCGGGCAGCCCCAGTAGCGCTGGCGCGAGATGCCCCAGTCGCGCAGGCGGAAATTGACCTTGCGCTGGCCGACCGGACGGTTGCCGCGGGTTTCCGCCTCGAGACGCCGCGCGACCTCCTCTTTCGCCTCCGGAATGGTCATACCGTCGAGGAAGCGCGAATTGATCATCCGGCCATCGTCGGTAAAGGCGGTGTCGGTGATCACGAAGCTCGCGGGGTCGATGCCCTCCGGGCAGACCACCGGGGTATTGCCGAGGTCGTATTTGTTGACGAAGTCGAGGTCGCGCTGGTCATGCGCCGGGCAGCCGAAGATCGCGCCGGTGCCGTATTCCATCAGGATGAAGTTCGCCACATAGATCGGCAAAGTCCAGTTGGAATCAAAGGGATGGATGGCGCGCAGGCCGGTGTCGAAGCCGAGCTTGCCGGCCTTGTCGATCGCCTCCTGGGCGGTGCCGGTGCGCTTGCACTCGGTTATGAAGGCCTGCAGCTCGGGGTTGTCGCGCGCTGCCGCCTTGGCGAGCGGATGGTCCGCTGCGACCGCCATGAACTTCGCGCCGAACAGCGTGTCCGGCCGGGTCGTGTAGATTTCCAGCTCGTCCTGGCCGAGCCCGTTCGATTCGAGCGCGAAACGAATCAGCAGCCCCTCGGAGCGGCCGATCCAGTTCTTCTGCATCAGACGGACCTTGTCCGGCCAGCGCTCCAGCCCGTCGAGCGCGTCATTGAGCTCCTGGGCATAATTGGTGATCTTGAAGAACCACTGGGTCAGCTCGCGCTGCTCGACGACGGCGCCCGAGCGCCAGCCGCGGCCGTCGATGACCTGCTCATTGGCGAGCACGGTCTCGTCGACCGGGTCCCAGTTGACCTTGGCGGTCTTGCGGTCGACCAGCCCGGCCTTGAGGAAATCGAGGAAGAGCTTCTGCTGGTGGCGGTAATAGCCGGGGTCGCAGGTGGCGAGCTCGCGGCTCCAGTCGAGCGACAGGCCCATCGACTGCAGCTGGGTGCGCATCGTCGCGATATTGGCATAGGTCCATTCGCGCGGATGTACCTTGTTGGCCTTGGCCGCGTTCTCCGCCGGCAGGCCGAAGGCGTCCCATCCCATCGGATGGAGCACGGCGAAACCCTTGGCGCGCTTGTAGCGTGCGACAACGTCGCCCATCGCGTAGTTCCGGACATGGCCCATATGAATGCGTCCCGAGGGATAGGGAAACATCTCGAGGACGTAATAGGCCGGGCGCGTATCGTCGTTGCGGGTCTCGAAGAGCTTGCGCTCATCCCAGACCTTGCGCCATTTCGGCTCGGCTTCCTTCGGATTGTAGCGTTCGGCGGCCATGCTGATCGTGTCGTTCTTGCGTGATCGGACTCGCCCGGACTAGGACACCATCGGACGCGCCGGGTCAATGTTTGGAACGGTTTGGCTGCGATGCGGGCAAGGGGCGAGACAATGCAGGATGCACTGACGGGATTGCAGGAGACCAGAGCCGCGATCGCGCGAGCCGCGGATGATTTCGGCCGCAAGCCCGAGGATGTAACGCTGATCGCCGTCTCCAAGACCAAGCCGGTGGACGCGATCTTGCCGGTTCTCCAAGCCGGGCAGATCGATTTCGGCGAGAACTATGTGCAGGAAGCCAAGGCGAAATGGCCGGAGCTGCGCGAGCGCTTCCCGCATGCGCGGCTGCACATGATCGGGCCGCTGCAGTCCAACAAGGCGAAGGAGGCGGTGGCGCTGTTCGATGCGATCCATTCGCTCGACCGCGAGAGCCTCGCCAAGGAATTGTCGCGCGAGATCGCCCGCAGCGGCCGCGCGCCGCGGCTGATCGTCCAGGTCAATACCGGGGCCGAACCGCAGAAGGGTGGCGTGCTGCCGGCCGATGTGGACGCCTTCCTGACGAGCTGCCGGGTGACCTACGGGCTGGAGATCGAGGGGCTGATGTGCATCCCGCCGGCCGACGAGCCGCCTTCGCCGCATTTCGCGCTGCTCGCCAAGATCGCGGCCCGCAACGGGCTCAAGACCCTCTCCATGGGTATGAGCGCCGATTACGAGGCGGCGATCCAGCTCGGCGCCACGCATGTGCGCGTCGGTAGCGCGATCTTCGGCGCGCGCGATTACGGCACTACCGGATAATCAGCTGATATCGCTGACGGTTTTGGGTAGTGCCTGGTAGTGCCGAGGGCTGACCTCAGATCGGCTGGCCGACATCGATGCGATTGCCGTCCGGATCCTCGAAGACGAAGGCGCGCAAGCCGTAATCCTTGTCGCGCAGGCCCTTGACGATGCGCAGGCCGTGCGAACGGCAGAGCTCGTGCAAGGCGTCGACGTCCGCGACCATCATGTGGGCGATGTTGAAGGGCGCGGCCTTGTGATCCTTCTGCAGGGTCAGATGGATCTCGGCCCCGTCCTTCTTCAGGATCATGAAGCCGACCGGCTGGCCGTTCTCGAAGGTTTTCGTGAAACCCAGCACGCCGACGTAGAAGGCGTGGGCGCGCGCCATGTCCCGGACGGGAAACATGGCGGCGACGCGGCCGAAGCCGATCGGGCGAGGAGAGCTGTCGTTCATGGCAAGGTCTCGCTGCGTGGATCAGCGTGCCTGCCTGGGCGGTGCCAAGTCGGGACGCTGCCGCGAATCTGTTCGTCGAGACGGTGCTCCCAGCCAGTATCGATGAGGTGGCGGGCTTTGCAAGCCTCGTAGAAGGCCGAGCTGCGTGGCTGCTAGCGGACCACCAAGGTGCAGGCCCGCGCCAGCCGTGGCAGGACCTTGGCGAAGACATGGCCCTCGACCGCGACGCAGCCGGCGGTCGGCGTGAAGCCGGGCCGGGCCAGGTGCCAGAAGATCGCGCTGCCCCGGCCGCGCCTGACAGGTGCGTCGTTCCAGCCGAGCTCGACGATGATGTCGTAGAGATGGTCGGCGCGGGCGAGCCGCTCCTCGGCCTCGCCCGGCGGGCGGTCGATCAACCGGTTGTAGCGCCGGTCGGCCATGTCGTCGCACCAGGCGTCGCGCGTGCCGATCCGGCGCGCCGGCAGGAGGCTCGCGGGGCGCGGCAGCCGGTCGCCGCGGAAGAACAGGCGGCGCAGCGGCAGTTTCGCCCTGGGGGTGCCGCCATCGCCTTCGCGCTTGTCGACTTTGATGCCGGAGCGGCCGAGCGCGCAGGGAAAGACCGCTGCGCCGGCCTTCAGGAAACCCTTGCGCGGATCGCGCACCGAGCGCACCACGATGATCCGCGTCAACCGGCTCGCGCCGGCACGGTTTTCAGCTTTGCTCACGGCGATCCTTGTCCTGGACGGCTTGCCGGCGCCTTTGTTGGGCCGGTTGCTGCAAGATTCGCGTCGGAGGGTTAGCGGCGGGTGAACGCGAAAGTTCGCTTGCGATCGGCTCTTGCGCGGGCCGGCGCCAGGCCGCGACTGCGCCAAGCGGGACAAATGAGAAAAACGTGATCGCCGGCATAGGCTTGGCGAATGGCCTGCGTGAAAAACCGGTTCCCACTTTTTCCTGCCATGCTCTAGTGTCGGCACGAACGCAATCGAGCTGAATCGGTCTCATGTCAGCCACGCATCATATCCTGCTCGTCGACGACGACCAGAGTCTGCGCGACGCGCTTGCCGAGCAGCTGGCGCTCTATGACGAGTTCCGGGTTTCCTCGACCGAGACGGCGACCGGCAGCGTCAGGATGGTCCAGGCCGAGCGCGTCGACCTCGTCGTGATGGATGTCGGCCTGCCCGACATGGACGGGCGCGAGGCGGTCAAGCTGATGCGCAAGAACGGCTTCAAGAGCCCGGTGATCATGCTGACCGGCCAGGGCTCGGACGCCGACACCGTGCTCGGGCTCGAGGCAGGCGCCAATGATTACGTCGTCAAGCCGTTCAAGTTCGCCGTCCTGCTCGCCCGGATCCGGGCCCATCTGCGGCAATACGAAGCCAGCGAGGACGCGGTCTTTCAGGTCGGGCCCTACACTTTCCATCCGGGCTCGAAGCTCCTAGTCAACGCCAAGGGCTCGAAGACCAAGCTGACCGAGAAGGAAACCGCGATCCTGCGCTTCCTCTACCGTGCCGGGCGCAAGCCGATCGCGCGCGAGGTGCTGCTGCAGGAGGTCTGGGGCTATAATTCGCAGGTCACGACCCATACGCTGGAGACGCATATCTACCGGCTCCGGCAGAAGATCGAGCCCGACCCCGCCAATGCCCGCCTCCTCGTGACCGATGCCGGTGGCTATCGGCTGAACCCCTGAGATCATGGCCCTCAACGACGACATCGCATTCCTGGCCCGGCAACCGCTGCTGAGCCTGATGGATCGCGACGCGCTGCGCCTCGTCGCCTTCGCGGCGGAAAGCCGCAGCTTGCGCGCCGGCGACGTGCTGTTCCGTCGTGGCGAGGGCTCGGACGGCGCTTTTCTCGTCGTCTCCGGCGCGGTCGCGCTCAGCCGCGAGGATGACGGGCGCCCGGCGGAGGAGATTGCCGGGCCGGGCGCGCTGATCGGCGAGCTCGCTCTGTTCGCGGCGCTGGAGCGGCCGGCGACGGCGATCGCGCGCGAGCCGACGCAGGTGATGAAGCTGTCGCGCAGCGTGATGCGGCGGGTGCTCGCCGAATCGCCGGATTCGGCGGCTGCCCTCGCGCATGCGATCGAGGAACGGCTGACGGAGTTCACCGGCGAACTCGCCTCGGTCGGCATGTCGCTCCGGGCGATCGACTGGCGCTGAGCGGCTGCGTCCTCGCGGTTCGCGGCGCCGGTCAGAGCTCCAGCGTCACCGTGACCGGGACGTGGTCGGAAGGGCGCTCCCAGCCGCGTGCCTCGCGCAGGAATTCGAGATCGCGCAGGGTCGGCTTCAGCCCGTCCGAGAGCCAGATATGGTCGAGCCGGCGGCCGCGATTCGAGGCCTGCCAGTCGGCGGCGCGATAGCTCCACCAGCTGTAGAGCTTTTCCGGTTCGGGTTTCAGCGTGCGGGCGGCGTCGGTCCAGCCGAGCTCGCTGCGCAGCTTCTCCAGGGTCTGCGTCTCGATCGGGGTATGGCTGACGACGTCGAGGAGCTGCTTGTGGCTCCAGACATCGTGCTCGTAGGGGGCGATGTTGAGGTCGCCGACCAGGATGCTCGGCCGTCCCGACGGGTTCCTGGCCACGCCCCAGGCGCCGAGCGCGTCGAGGAACTGCAGCTTGTGTGCGAATTTCGGGTTGGCCTCGGGATCGGCGATGTCGCCCCCGGCCGGGATGTAGAAGTTATGGATGGCGATGCCGGCGGCCGCTCCGGCGCCCTTGTCGAGCACGACGCTCATATGGCGGGCATCGTTGCGCTCGCACATCGCCATTGCTTCCGTCTCGGAGAAGGGCAGCTTCGAGACGATGGCGACGCCGTTATAGCCCTTGTTGCCGATGAAGGCCTGGTGGACATAGCCGGCTTCGGCGAAGGCCTTGGCCGGGAACTGCTCGTCCGGCGTCTTGGTCTCCTGCAGGCAGAGGATATCGGGACTGTGCTTCCCGAGAAATTCGGTGACCATGCCGATGCGCAGGCGCACCGAATTGATGTTCCAGGTGGTGACGTCGAGCTTCACGCGCAGGATCCGGACGGCGGGGAGCCGGAAACTGGGTCGCCGCGCGCGGAAATGCAAGCGCCATGGCAGCCGCAGCGTCATTCCGGCGCGGCCTGCCGGCCGGGCCCGAGGGTTGCGGCCGGAACGGCGTCAGATGTGGCTCAGAGCACGCGCTCGTAATTGATCACGAAATTCTTCTGATCGGGCCGGCGCTGGGTGTCGAGATTGTAGAGCGAGACCGAGGTCTCGTAGCCCTGCGGGTCGATCACCACCCATTGCCTGAGCTCGTTGGCGGTCAGGTCGAAATTCAGGGTGATCTTCGAGGTGCCGCCGAGCGTCGAGCGGTCCTCGATCTTGACCGAGAGGATGTCGCCCTTGGTGCTGACGCCGGTCACGGTCGAATCCCGCGCCAGGTCCATATGCTCCTTGAGCAGGAATTTCAGCGGCGTCTGGCCGATCGAATAGAGATCCTGCGTCGCCAGCTTCTTGTCGCGGATCGCGACCGAGGTGCCGTCGGCGATCACTTCCATCGTCACCGGCGGACGGTATTCGAAGCGCATCTTGCCGGGGCGCTGGACATAGATCTTGCCCTCGAAGCGGCGGCCATCGGCGGCGAACTGGATGAAGTCGCCCTGCAGGGTGGCGAAACCGTTGAAATAGGCGTTCAGGCGCTCGACTGCTTCCGGCTTCGACAGCGGGGCGGCTGGCCGCGAGGGCTTGGCGGCGGGCGTCGGGCGCGGCTCGTTGGTTGCGGCGACGACCGCGGCCGGCGCAGGCGCTGCGGCGGCGTCGACCCGCGGCATTCCAAGGCCGGGCGGCCGGGCGGGCGGCAGGGGGATGGCTCGCTGGCTCGTCTTCGGCGCCGGAGGCTGGGCTGCTGGCTTGATGTCGAGCGGCTGCGACATGACAGGCCCCGACGCCAGCGCGAGCGCCAGGGCGGCGGCTGCGAGAGCTGACATGGGGAGCGAGTGCTTCATGAGACGGTACGGTTCCGTTTGACTGCTTGCTAAGGATATCGTGGCGGCGCCGGCTGCCGGCAAGGGCTCAACGTCGCAGTCGCTGGCAAGGTTGCACAATGCTCATGGCATTTTCAGGACCGCTTTCGCGCGAACAAGGTCGGAACATGGCGGAAATGGCCGGTCATGCTCTGCCTTCGCCGCTGCGGGGCTAATCCTCGTCCTCGCGCGCACGCGAAGTCTCCACCAGGATCTCGCGTTTACCTGCGTGGTTTGCGGGGCCGACGATGCCCTCGTTCTCCATGCGCTCCATGATCGAGGCGGCGCGGTTGTAGCCGATCTGCAGGCGGCGCTGGATGTAGGAGGTCGAGGCCTTCTTGTCGCGCAGCACGACGGCGACCGCCTGGTCGTATGGATCCTCGCTCTCGGCCTGGCCCATGCCGGTCTTGTCGAAGACGGCGCCGTCCTCCTCCGCACCGGCACCCTCCTCCTCCTCGGCGAGGACGGCGTCGAGATAGTCCGGCCGGCCTTGCGTCTTCAGATGCGCCACCACCTTCTCGACCTCGGCATCCGAGACGAAGGGGCCGTGCACGCGGGTGATCCGCCCGCCGCCGGCCATGTAGAGCATGTCGCCCTGGCCGAGCAGCTGCTCGGCGCCCATCTCGCCCAAAATGGTGCGGCTATCGATCTTCGAGGTGACCTGGAAGGAGATCCTCGTCGGGAAGTTCGCCTTGATCGTGCCGGTGATGACGTCGACCGAGGGGCGCTGCGTCGCCAGCACGACATGGATGCCGGCCGCGCGCGCCATCTGGGCGAGGCGCTGGATCGTGCCCTCGATCTCCTTGCCGGCGACCATCATCAGATCGGCCATCTCGTCGACGATCACCACGATATAGGGCAAGGGCTCGAGCGCCATCGCCTCTTCCTCGTAGATCGCCTCGCCGGTATGGCGGTCGAAGCCGGTCTGCACCGTGCGGGTGATCACCTCTCCGGCCGCGGCTGCCTCCGCCACGCGGACATTGAAGCCGTCGATGTTGCGCACACCGAGCTTCGACATCTTCTTGTAGCGCTCCTCCATCTCGCGCACCGCCCATTTCAGGGCGACCACCGCCTTCTTCGGGTCGGTGACGACCGGGGTCAGCAGATGCGGGATGCCGTCATAGACCGAGAGCTCGAGCATCTTCGGATCGACCATGATCAGCCGGCACTCCTCCGGCTTCAGCCGGTAGAGGATCGAGAGGATCATGGTGTTGATCGCCACCGACTTGCCCGAGCCGGTGGTGCCGGCGACGAGCAGATGCGGCATGCGGGCAAGGTCGGCGATCACCGGCTCGCCGCCGATGGTCTTGCCGAGGCAGAGCGCCAGCTTGTGCTTGGTCGCCTCGAAGTCCTGGCTCGCCAGCAATTCGCGCAGGAAGACGGTCTCGCGCTTGGTGTTGGGCAGCTCGATGCCGATCGCGTTCTTGCCCTGCACCACCGCGACGCGCGCCGAGATCGCGCTCATCGAACGTGCGATGTCGTCCGCCAGCGAAATCACCCGCGACGACTTGGTCCCCGGTGCAGGCTCCAATTCGTAAAGCGTCACAACAGGGCCGGGGCGGACCTGTGAGATCTCGCCGCGCACGCCGAAATCCTCGAGCACGCCCTCGAGCAAGGTTGCGTTCTGCTCCAGCGCGTCGGTGGAGATGGCGTTGGCCGGGATCTTCTTCGGCTCGGCCAGATAGGTCAGGGGCGGCAGCTCGAAGCTGTCGCGGTCGAGCAGCGAGGGCTGCGCTTCGCGCGACAGGCGCTTGCCGGGCTTGGGCGCGGTCAAAGGCGGGGCGACGCGCGGCGCGTTGAGGTCGCGCAGATCCTGCGCCGCGCCATGGTCGTCATCCATGTCGGCGGCCGGGCCGGCGACACGCGAGCGGCCGGGGCCAGCAAAGGAATCACGTGCCACCACCGGCGGAGCATAGGGGGCTGCGCCCTCGGCGAATTGCGGTTCGCGGCGCACGCGACCGGCAGGAGCCGGGGGCGGGGCGGCGGAGGACGGAGCGCTCGGCGTCGCCGAGGCGCGGGCGAGCGAGGGCGGTTGCGGCAGGCGGCGCAGGATCGCGCCGCGCAGCGCCATGGCGCCATGGGCGAGCCAGCCGACCAGGATGACGCCGAAGCCGGGCTCGTCATCGCGGCGGTCGTCGGCATCGGACCAGGCGGCATCGTCTTCGGCATCGCTCTCGGGGTCTTCGTCGACGACGAAGCCGAAGCCGGCCGCGGCGGTGACGGCGAGGATGGCGATGCCGGCATAGACGAAGGCGACGAGCCCGCCGAGCGCCGTGCCGGAAATCCCGACGAGGTTGCGGGTGCCGTGCAGCAGGGCATCGCCGATGACGCCGCCCATGCCGGTCGGCAGCGGCCAGCGCGGCGTCGCCGGCAGGGCGCTGGCGACCGCGGCGGTGGCGACGATGCCGGCGACCCAGAGGGCGAGCTTGAGGGCGCTGCGGTCGAAGAGATGGACGCGGATCAGGCGCAGGGACCAGAGCAGCGGCGGCAGCAGCATGGCGATGACGCCGAGCCCGATCAGCTGCATGGCGAGGTCGGCAACCATCGCGCCCGGCCGGCCGAGCAGGTTCTGGACCGCGCCGCGGGTGGCATTGTTGAGGCTGGGATCGTCGACCGACCAGGTCGCCAGCGAGATCGCGACGGCGGCGGTCAGGGCGAGCAGCACGAGGCCGACGATCTCGGCCGCCCGGCGCGAGAGGAAGTCGCGTACGGGATCGGGCAAGCGGTCGATCAGCGAGGAGGAGCGTCGGATCGTGCGCATGCGGGCGGGCCGTGATTCCGGATGTCTGGAAAGGCGATGGCCGCCGGGGCCCGCCCTCGAAGCAGCAGGTTAGGAAGGCGAGGTTAAGACCCGCTTAACCTTGCGCGCCGGAACGGGGCGCAAGCTGCGCAGCCGGGGCCGAGGCCGGAAAAAAGCCCCGGCGGTGGCCCGCCGGGGCGATTGTTTCATGTGGAACGCCGGAGCGGCGGCTCACATGTTGTAGGCGCGCTCGCCATGCTCGGCGATGTCCAGGCCCTCGCGCTCCTGGTCGGAGGTGACGCGTAGACCGATGACGGTGTCGACGATCTTGAACAGGACGAAGGAGCCAATGCCGCACCAGATGACGGCGACGAGGACGGCAACCGTCTGCTTCCAGACCTGCGCGCCCATCGCGTAGTCGGCGACGCCGACGCCGCCGAGGGCCGGCGAGACGAAGATGCCGGTGCCGATCGAGCCGATGATGCCCGCGACACCATGGATGCCGAAGACGTCGAGCGAGTCGTCATAGCCGAGCGCGTTCTTGATCGTGGTGCAGAAGAAGAAGCAGACCACGCCGCAGATCGCGCCGAGCACGATGGCGCCCATCGGGCCGACCAGGCCGGCGGCCGGGGTGACAGCGACGAGGCCGGCGATGATGCCCGAGAGCATGCCGAGCAGCGAGGGCTTGCCCTTGATCAGCCACTCGATGAAGAGCCAGCCGAGCGCTGCGCCGGCGGTGGCGGTCAGGGTGTTGATCATGGCGAGCGCCGCGCCGGCCGTCGCCTCGAGATTCGAGCCGGCGTTGAAGCCGAACCAGCCGACCCAGAGCAGCGAGGTGCCGATGAAGGTCATGGTCAGCGAGTGCGGCGACATCAGTTCCTTGCCGTAGCCGATGCGCTTGCCGAGGACGAGCGCGCCGACCAGCGCGGCGATGCCGGCATTGATGTGGACGACGGTGCCGCCGGCGAAATCGAGCGCGCCGAGGGCGAACAGATAGCCCTCGCTGAACCAGACCATATGAGCCATGGGGAAGTAGACGAAGCCGCTCCAGAGCACGACGAAGAGCAGCAGCGCCGAGAACTTCATGCGCTCGACGAGGCCACCGACGATCAGGGCCGGGGTGATGATGGCGAAGGTCATCTGGAAGCAGATGAAGACATATTCGGGGATGACTACGCCCTTGGTGAAGGTATCGGTCGTCGTCTCGGTGCTGACCCCGGCGAGGAAGGCCTTCGAGAAGCCGCCGATGAAGCTGGTCAGCGAGCCGCCACCGGTGAAGGCGAGGCTGTAGCCATAGACCACCCAGATGATGATCATGATCGCGGCGGTGGCGGTGATGTGGCTCATCACCGAAAGCATGTTCTTGCTGCGCGCGAGGCCGCCATAGAACAGCGCCAGGCCCGGCAGGGTCATCATCAGCACGAGCAGGGAGGATACCAGCATCCATGCGGTGTCGCCCTTGTTGGCGACCGCGGCGGCCGGTGCCGCGGCGGGTGTCTGCGCCAGCGCCGCGACGGTGCCGGCCGCGAGCGCCGTCCCGACCATCCCGGCCCGGGTGAGGGTCTTGAAATTCATCGTCAAACTCCTGGGCGAAAGGTCTGGGATCAAAGGGCGTCGCCGTCGGTCTCGCCGGTGCGGATGCGCACGGCCTTCTCGATCGACGAGACGAAGATCTTGCCGTCGCCGATCTGGCCGGTGCGGGCTGCGGCGGTGATCGCCTCGATCACCTGGGGGACGAGCTCGTCGGTGACAGCGACCTCGATCTTGATCTTGGGCAGGAAGCTCACGGCATATTCGGCACCGCGATAGATCTCGGTATGGCCCTTCTGGCGGCCATAGCCCTTCACCTCGGTCACGGTCAGGCCGTGCACGCCGATGGCGGTGAGCCCGTCGCGCACCTCCTCCAGCTTGAACGGCTTGATGACGGCCATCACGATCTTCATGGCTGGGTTACCCCCGGTTGCGCTGCCGGAAGCAAAGCTCCGGCGAGCTCGTTAGCGCCGCGCGGGGCGGAAGAGCTCCGCGCACGTCGCTTTTCGCCAATCAAGCCGCGTGCCAACTGCCGGCCTGCCCTGAAGAGAGGCAATGCCGCGGTTCCGCCATGATTCTCCGGGTCGGATCAGGAGGGTTTGCCCATAGAATGGGCAGCTGCGAGAAAAGCGGGCGCGTCGCGGCCATGCATGGCCGATCGCTCGCCGACCGGGAAAGCCCGCGGGGCTCCCGGCTCGCCGAGTCCGGCCCGAGATGCGCGAAGAAGACGGGCCGAGGATCTAGCCGCGATCCGGCCGGGGCCGGATCAGGCCTTCCTGGGCCACCGAGGCGACGAGCCGGCGCTGTCGATCGAAGATCAGCCCGCGCGAAAAGCCGCGCGCCCCGGAGGTCGAGGGGCTGTCCTGCGCATAGAGCAACCAGTCATCGGCCCGGAACGGGCGATGGAACCAGAGCGCGTGGTCGAGGCTGGCGCCCTGGATGCGGTTGTCGAAGACGCTGGTGCCGTGGGCGACCAGGCTGGAATCGAGCAGCATCAGATCGGAGGCATAGGCGAGCACGCTTTGGTGGATCGCCGGCTCGTCCGGCAACGGCCTCATTGCGCGGATCCAGATGTTGAACCTGGGATCGCGCTTGCCGTCGGAACCGTAGCGGTCGAGCTCGACCGGGCGGACCTCGATCGGCCGCTCGCGCAGATAATAGGCGCGCACCGATTCGGGCATGTGCGGCAGGATGTCCCGCGCCATGCCGTCCCGATCCGGCAGATCCTCCGGCATCGGTACGTCCGGCATCGGCATCTGGTGCTCGTAGCCTTTCTCCTCGACCTGGAATGAGGCCGACATGGCGAAGATCGCCGCGCCGTTCTGCAGGGCGAGCACACGGCGGGTGGTGAAGGAGCGGCCGTCGCGCAGGCGGTCGACCTCGTAGACGATCGGCGTCTCGGGATCGCCCGGCAGCAGGAAATAGGCGTGCAGGGAATGCGGCTGACGGCCCTCGACGGTCTTGCAGGCGGCATAGAGGGCCTGGCCGATGACCTGGCCGCCGAAGACACGCTGCCAGCCGACGCGCGGGCTGCGACCCTGGAACCGGTTGTTTCCGAGATCCTCGAGGTCGAGGATCGAGGTCAGGCTGTCGGGGACGCTGTTCATCGGCGGCGGTTCTTGATCGGGCTGGCTTGCGGCAGGCTTTGCAGGGACGAGGCTTGCAGCCCGGCCGGGCGGCGGGCAAGACACAACGGGCAAGACGATAGCAGCATCAGCAACGAGCCGCCGGTTAGCGTCAAGCGCCGCGGCTCCGGCAGGCGGAGAGCGGGATGGACCGGAACCCGGAAGGCGCGCAGGCGCGTATCGTGATCGCCGGCGGCGGCATCGCCGGGATGACGCTGGCGCTGGCGGTGAAGCAGGCGCTGGGCGAGGCGTTCGACGTCATGCTGGTCGATCCCGCCGTGGCCGCGAGGCCGCGCATCGACAACCGCGCCTATGCCGTCGCCGCCGCAGCGCGCAACATGCTCGACGCGCTCGGCGTCTGGAAGCAGGTCGAGAGCGCCGCTGCGGCGATGACGGAAATGCAGATCACCGACAGCCGCACGCCAGATGTGGTGCGGCCGGTTTTCCTGACCTTCGAGGGCGAGGCCGAGCCCGGCCAGCCCTTCGCCCATATGGTCGAGAACGGCGCGCTGGTCGCGGCGCTGCTGCAGGCGGCGAAGGCGGCCGGGGTCACGCTGCGCGCCGAAGGGGTGCGCTCGGGCGATTGCGGCGATGGCGGGCCGATGCAGGTCGTGCTCACAGGGGGCGAGACGGTGCAGGCCGCGCTCCTGGTCGCGGCCGATGGGGCGCGCTCGAAGCTGCGTGAGAAGGCGGGGATCGGCTGGGTCGGCTGGTCCTATGCCCAGTCCGGCATCGTCGCGACGATCGGCCATGAGCGGCCGCATGGCGGGCTCGCTGTCGAGCATTTCCTGCCGTCCGGCCCCTTCGCCATGCTGCCCTTGCCGGATGGCGGCCGGCTCGGCCACCGTTCCTCGATCGTCTGGACGGAGCGCAGCGAGAATGTCGAGGCGCTGCTCTCGCTCGACGAGGCCGATCTGCTCGCCGAGATCGAGCGGCGCTTCGGCCTGCAGCTCGGCGAGATCGCGCTGGAGAGCCGGGTCAGCGCGCATCCTTTGTCCTTCGGCATGGCGCGCCGCTTCGTCGGCGAGCGGCTGGCGCTGCTCGGCGACGCCGCCCATGTCATCCACCCGATCGCCGGGCAGGGGCTCAATCTCGGCCTCAAGGATGTCGCCGCCCTGGCCGAGACGATCGTCGACGCGGCCCGGCTCGGGCTTGATCCCGGCGCCGAGGACGTGCTCGAGGCCTATGAGAAGGCGAGGCGCTTCGACACGGTGGCGATGGGCGTCGTCACCGACGGGCTGAACCGGCTGTTCTCGAACGATTCGACGCCGCTGCGTCTGGTGCGCGATCTCGGTCTCGGTGTGGTCGAGCGCCTGCCCGGGCTGAAGCGGATGTTCATCCGCGAGGCGGCGGGGCTCTCCGCCGAGGCGCCGCGCCTGCTGCGCGGCGAGATGCTGTAAGTCCGGGAAACGTCATGCCCGGGCTGATCCTGGCATTTCTTCGAGGAGATTCTCGGGTCTGTGCTTCGCTTCGCCCGAGAATGACGCAGGGCACTACCGGCACTACCCTTCGAGCTGGCGCGCCTCTTCCGGCAGCATGATCGGGATGCCGTTGCGGATCGGATAGGCGAGCTTCGCGGCGCGGCTGATCAGCTCCTGTCGGGCCGCATCGTATTCGAGCGTCGTCTTGCTGACCGGGCAGACCAGGATCTCCAGCAGCTTGGGGTCGATACGGGGCGCCGTCGCGGCGACCCCTGACTTGTTTTCGGTGCTCATCAGGATCTCCATCAGGCCGGCCGGCGCGGCAGATCGGCCAGCATGCCGGCGGCTACCATCAGCTTTGGCAAAGACAGGCCCGACATGGCAATGGCCGAAACGGTGGCGCGGGTGCGCTCGGCCTCGGTGCCGCGCAGTTCGAGCCAGGCCTGAAGCGCGTCCGCCCCGCTGGCGCTGGCGGCGATCTCCTGGGTCAGCCCGGCATGAGCATCGGCCAGAGTCTCGACGGCGCGCTGGCGGGCCATGCGCTCGTAATCATCGGTGGCGGGTACACTCGCGGCCGCTGTCGCGAGGCTCGACAGGCCGAAGACCGAATCGGCTGCGAAATGAATCCGCGCGACCTCGGTGACGTCGCCGCCGCTGCGGCTGGCGATGTCGACGATGTCGGTCGCCTGGGCGAGCCAGGGTAGGCTGGCGACGCTGGCGGCGAGCGCCTCGGACACCTGCTCGGCGACCAGGGCCGCGATCGCGGCGTTGCGGGCCTGTGCCGCCGCTTCCGGCAGCAGGCTCGGCAGGGCGGAGCCGAGCGCCGCGACGCCTTTCGCGTAATGCGCGACGATCTGCTCGATGGCGCCCGGCCTGGCGACGCCGCGGCGCAGGAACCAACGCATGCGGTCGACGACCAGGTCCTGGGTCGCTGCATAGAGGCCGAGCTGGGTCTTGCCGGGGATTTTCGCATCGAGGGCGTCGATACCGGCATTGAGGCCCATCACGTCGAAGGCGTCGCGGGCGATGGCGTAGGCCGCCGCGATCTCCGGCGCTTCGGCACGAGTCTGGTCGGCCAGCATGGTGACGATGGCCGGACCGCCGCGGTTGACGATGGCGTTGGCGAGCTGGGTCGCGACGATCTCGCGACGCAGCTTGTGGCTGGCGATTTCGGTCCCGTAATGATCGCGCAGCGGCTGCGGGAAGTAGCGGACGAGTTCGCCGGCGAGATAGGGATCATCCGGCACCGGCGATTCGAGCAGGTCGTCGTGCAGGGCGAGCTTGGCATAGGCGAGCAGCACGGCGAGCTCGGGCCGTGTCAGGCCCTCGCCGCGCTTCTCGCGCTCGATCAGGACGGCGTCCGGCGGCAGGTTCTCGACATTGCGGTCGAGCCGGCCCTCGCGCTCGAGCTGGACCATCAGCCGGCGCAGATGCGGCGTCGCGCCGATGCCCTGGATCTGCGTCAGCGACAGTGCCAGCGACTGCAGATAGTTGTTGCGCAGGACGAGCAGGCTGACCTCGTCGGTCATCTCGGCGAGGAGCTTGTTGCGGTCCGCGTCGGAGAGGCGGCCGCCCGCCACCGCGCCGGCGAGCGCGATCTTGATGTTGACCTCGAGGTCGGAGGTGTTCACCCCGGCGGAATTGTCGATCGCATCGGTATTCAGGCGCACGCCCTGGCGCGCCGCCTCGATGCGGCCGCGCTGGGTCATGCCGAGATTGGCGCCCTCGCCGATCACCCTGGCGCGGACTTCGGCGCCGGCGATGCGGATCGCGTCATTGGCGCGGTCGCCGACCTGGGCGTCGCTTTCCTCGCCGGCACGGACATAGGTGCCGATGCCGCCGAACCAGAGCAGGTCGACCGGCGCCTTCAGGATCGCCGTCATCAGCTCGGCCGGGGTCGCCTGCACCTTCTCGAAGCCGAGCACGGCGCGGATCTCGGGCGAGAGCGCGATGCTCTTGGCCTGGCGCGAGAACACGCCGCCGCCCTTGGAGATCAGGGTCTTGTCATAGTCCTGCCAGGAGGAACGCGGCAGGGCGAACAGCCGTCGGCGCTCGGCCAGGCTGGTGGTGGGGTCCGGATCGGGATCGAGGAAGATGTCGCGATGGTCGAAGGCGGCGACGAGCCTGGTCGCCGGCGAGAGCATCATGCCGTTGCCGAAGACGTCGCCCGACATGTCGCCGACGCCGGCCACCGTGAACGAAGTCGTCTGGATGTCGATGTCGATCTCGCGGAAATGGCGCTTCACCGCCTCCCAGGCGCCGCGCGCCGTGATGCCCATGCCCTTGTGGTCGTAGCCCTGGGAGCCGCCCGAGGCGAAGGCGTCGCCGAGCCAGTGATGTTTCTCGGCCGAGAGCGCGTTGGCGGTGTCGGAGAAGGTCGCGGTGCCCTTGTCGGCGGCGACGACGAGATAGGGATCGTCGCCATCATGCCTGACGGTGTCGGCCGGAGGCACGACCGTCTCGCCGTCGAGATTATCGGTCAGCTCGAGCAGGGTGCGCACGAAGATCCGGTAGCTCTCGGTGCCTTCGGCCAGCCAGGCCTGGCGGTCGGAGGCCGGCGGCAGCAGCTTCGGCACGAAGCCGCCCTTGGCGCCGACCGGGACGATGACGGCGTTCTTGACCTGCTGGGCCTTGACCAGGCCGAGCACCTCGGTGCGGAAATCCTGCGGCCGGTCGGACCAGCGCAGGCCGCCGCGCGCGACCTTGCCGAAGCGCATATGCACGCCTTCGACGCGCGGCGAATAGACGAAGATCTCGTAGAGCGGGCGCGGCAGCGGCATGCCCTCGACCTCAGCCGAGGCGAATTTGAAGGAGATCGTGCCGCGCGGATGGCCATCGGCGCCGACCTGGAAGAAATTGGTGCGCAGGATCGCGTCGATCAGGTTGACGAGACGGCGCAGGATGCGGTCCTCGTCGAGGCTGGTGACGTCGGAAAGGGCCGCCTCGATGCGTTGGCGCTCGGCGGTCATGCCGCTCTGACGGGCCGCTTCGCCGAGCCGTGGATCGAACTTGGCGGCGAAGAGCTTGACCAGCATCGCCGCGATGCCGGCGTGGCGGGCGAGCGCGTCGGCAATGTAGTCCTGCGCATAGGGCGCGCCGACCTGGCGCAGATAGCGCCCGAGTGCGCGCAGCAACGCCGCCTCGCGCCAGGCGAGGCCGGCGGCGAGCACGAGCTGGTCGAAGCGGTCGGATTCGCTGAAGCCGCGGAACTGGGCCATCAGCGCCGCCTCGATCGTCGGATCGAGGCGCTCGATGTCGATGGCGCTGCCATCGGCGCGCTCCAGCGTCATGTCGTGCAGCCAGACGCGGGCCTCGGCGCCGTTCTCGCCGGCCTGCGGCTTGATGTTGAAGGTGCGCTCGTTGACGACGCGGAAGCCCATATTTTCGAGCATCGGCACGCGCTCGGAGAGGGTGATCGCGGCGTCGCGGGAGAAGATCTTGAGATTGGCGCGGGTCGCGCCGTCGCCCTCGCGGCGGTAGAGATTGACCGCCCGCGGCCGCGCGGCCGAGAGCTTCTGCAGCATGTCGATGTCGATCAGCGCATCGGTGGGTTCGTAGCGCTCGCGATAGGCGGCGCCGAAGGCCTCGGCATAACGCTCGACCAGAGCGCGGGCCTTCGGGCCGGCCTTCCGGGCGTCGAGCGCGTCGCGCAGCCCGTCGGCCCAGGTGCGTACGATAGCGCTGATCCCGGCCTCGAGCGTGGCGCGGTCGATCTTCGGGGTTTTGCCCTCGTCGCGGCCGATGATGTAGTGGGTGCGGGCGAGCGGGCCCTCCGGATAGGCCGGATAGGCGGCCGAGATGCGGCCCTGATAGATCCGGGCGAGGAACTCGCCGACACGGCGGCGCACCGTGGTGTCGTAGCGGTCCTTCGGAATGAAGACGAGCACCGAGACGAAGCGGTCGAATTCGTCGGCGCGGGCGAGCGCACGGATACGCGGCCGCTCGGTCAGCTGCATGATGTCGAGGGCGAAGCGCTCCAGCGTCTCGACGTCGATCTGGAAGAGCTCGTCGCGCGGAAAGGCGTCGAGAACATTGTAGAGCGCGCGGCCGGAATAGCTCGACGGGTCGAAACCGGTGCTCTTGAGCACGCGCGCAACTTTGAGACGCAGATAGGGAATGGTCCGGGCACTGCCGGTATAGGCGTTGGAGGTGAGCAGCCCGACGATCCGCAATTCGCCGTCGAGACGGCCATCGGCCGTGAAGAGCTTCACCCCGACATAATCGAGATGGACGCGGCGATGGACGCGGCTCTTGACGTTGGCCTTGGTGATGATCAGTGCCTGCGGCTTGGACAGGAAGGCGCGGATCTCCGGCGTCATCACCACGAGCTCGCGGTTCTTGCGCAGCACCCGGACATCGGGATCGCGCAGGATGCCGAGGCCGGAGGAATCGATCGGGTCGGCGGCGGTGTCGCCGCCGGCGAAGCGGTAGGCGCGCACGCCAAGCAGGGTGAAGTTGTCGCTGGCGATCCATTCGAGGAAGTTCAGCGCCTCGGCGACCTCATCCTCCGGCAAGGGCGGCGGGTTGGCACGGTAGGACTGGATCACCTCGGTGATCCGGCCGCGCATCGCAGCCCAGTCATCGACGGCGAGGCCGACATCGACATAGACGCGGGCGAGCCCGACGCTGAGCCTCTCGCGGGCTTCCGGGCTGTCGATCCGGTCGAGATGCAAATGGATCAGGCTTTCGCGGCGCGTACCTTCCTGGGTGCGCGCCACCGCTTCGCCGGCGAGCGACTGGAAGCTGCCATCGGCCGAGCGCGCGACGGCGAGGATCGGATGGGCGACGAGGCGCGGCTCGTAGCCCTGCTCGGCGAGCTCGGCCAGGGTCGAATCGAGCAGGAACGGCTTGTTGTCGTTGACGACCTCCAGGGTCGTGATCTGGCGCTCGCGCCCGGCCTCGTCGACGGTTTCGTCACGGAAGCGCAGATTCGGCTCGCCGGGGCTGCGCCGGCCGTTCAGATGGGCGTAGGCGGCTTCGGCGGCGCGGGCGAGCAGCGCAGGCGAAAGGGCGGTGAGATCCTCGGCCACGGTGCGGCCGTAGAGCAGCTTGGGAAATTCCGGCGGCATCGCCGAGCCGAGCTCGCGGGCAGCGGCCTCGATTGCGCTGACGGCCGCAGCCGTGGCATTCGCTTCGCGCTTGGCCATAATCGCCTTCCCCCTGCTATTTTGCCGCAGCGATGACATAGCTGACCTGCCGCTGCAACTTTCGTCGCATGGCAGCAGCCAGATTGCACCAATGTGGCGCAGGAGCGGCAAATCGTGCCTGATCCGCGCGGAAATCAGCGCAAGGAGTGCAGAGATGACGAAGAAGCATGACAAGCCGATGGTGGGCGAGATTCCGGCGAAGCAGGATGCGCCGCCCGCCGTGATGGCGCTGGCGCTGCCACAGGCCGAGCTGTCGCAGGAGATGCAGGCCTTTTTCGCCAAATGCGAGGAGAAGCTCGGCTATGTCCCGAACGTGCTGCTCGCCTACGCCCATGACGACGCCAAGCTCGCGGCCTTCGCGACGCTCTACAACGATCTGATGCTGGCGCCGTCCGGCCTGTCGAAGCTGGAGCGCGAGATGATCGCGGTCGCCGTTTCGAGCGTGAATCGCTGCTATTACTGCCTGACGGCCCATGGCGCGGCCGTGCGCCAGCTTTCTGGCGATCCGGTGCTCGGCGAGATGCTGGTGATGAACTATCGCGCCGCCGCGCTCTCGCCGCGCCATCGCGTCATGCTGGATTTCGCCGAGAAGCTGACCGAAGTCCCGCATCTGGTCGAGGAGGAGGACCGGCAGTCGCTGCGGGATGCCGGCTTTACCGAGCGCGACATCTGGGACATCGGCGCCGTCGCGGCCTTCTTCAACATGTCGAACCGGATGGCCTCGGCCGTCGATATGCGCCCCAATGCCGAGTATCACGGGTCGGTGCGGTAGCAGGACGGTCTCTCGCAGCGCCGGCAGACAAGAAAAACGGCCGGCGTCACCGCCAGCCGTGAGTTGGCCTCGACTCGTTGGCCCAGCCTGCCGCAGCGCCGGAGGGGCTGGGGGGCTGACGTGTCCGGTACCGTACAGGCCGGGCCGCCGAGGCAACGAGGAGAGTTGAGACGCCCAACAGGGCAGCCGCTTGGCGCAAGCGCGGCAAAATCGTGGCGGCGGCGATGAAGATGATCACGGTCTCGAGCCGGCGTGCGATCGCGCTTGTCAGAGCCGGAAGGGCGGGCCATCATCCCCCTAGATCGAAGTCGATGGTTCGGCCATCGTCAGGCAGGAGTCGCGATGAGCGAGAGCGAAACTCCGCCAGCGCAGCGAGCGGGCGCGGTGGTCGCCTTCCCAGGGGCGGCCGCCCCGCCCTCCGTCACCTTCGACCGGCGCGAGCTCAACGAGCTGCTCAATCTCTACGGCCGCATGGTCGCGGCCGGGGAATGGCGCGACTACGCCATCGATTTCCTGCGCGACAAGGCCCAGTTCTCGGTGTTCCGGCGTTCGAGCGAGGTGCCGCTCTACCGCATCGTCAAGGATCCCTCGCTGGCGCGGCGCCAGGGCGCCTATTCCGTGGTCAGCGCGACGGGGCTGATCCTGAAGCGCGGCGCCGAACTCGGCCGCGTGCTGCGGGTGCTCGACAAGCGCCTGAGCGTGGTGAGCTGACCGGCTGTTCCAGCGGCTCTTCTGCATCAACATCCGGAGGGCGGCCGGGCTCCTGGCCGATCCCCGCGGCTATGGCTAGGCGCCGCGCGTCCGTTCGGACGCGGTTGCCGTGATCTATCTTTTTGTTATCGCATCGGACCGAAAAGTGGATTCCACTTTTCGGTCCGATGCTCTAGGCGCCGCGGATGACGAGAGCGGCGAGAAACATGGCGTCACCAGTGGTGCGCGCACCGGCAAAAGAAAAGCCCCGGCCTTGCAGCCGGGGCTCGATATCCGCGCGCCTGGGCGCTTGATGCTTACTCGCGGTTGCCGAGCAGCGAGAGCAGCATCTGGAACATGTTGATGAAGTTCAGGTAGAGCGACAGAGCGCCGTTCACCGAGAGCTTCGCAGCCGATTCCGAGTCCAGGTTCGAGTAGAGATACATCTCCTTCAGGCGCTGGGTATCCCAGGCGGTCAGGCCGGCGAAGACCAGCACGCCGATCACCGAGATGCCGAAGGACAGGGCGCTCGAAGCCAGGAACAGGTTCACGACCGAGGCGATCACCAGGCCGATCAGGCCCATGATCAGGAAGGAGCCCATGCCCGACAGCGACTTCTGCGTCGTGTAGCCGAACAGGCTGAGGCCGGCGAAGGCCGCCGCGGTGATGAAGAACACCTTGGCGATAGATTCACCCGTGAAGACCACGAAGATCGACGACATCGACACGCCCATCACCGCCGCGAAGGCGAAGAACATGGCGCGCGCGGTCGAGGAGCTCATGCTCTCGGCCTTGAACGAGAAGAACAGGATGAAGGCCAGCGGGGCCAGCATCACGACCCATTTCAGCGGGCTGAGATAGAGCGCCTGGCCGAGCGGCGTCAGCGCCGCGACCTTGCCCGTCGGCGTATAGCCGGCGA
This sequence comes from Allobosea sp. GW823-FHT01F03, assembly GCF_058798075.1. Classification (NCBI taxonomy): domain Bacteria; kingdom Pseudomonadati; phylum Pseudomonadota; class Alphaproteobacteria; order Hyphomicrobiales; family Alloboseaceae; genus Allobosea; species Allobosea sp. GW823-FHT01F03. The sequence goes on from NZ_CM179505.1 coordinate 430,565, forward strand.
TGGCGAGCATCGAGATGCCGATCGCGAACAGGCCGGTGATGGCCAGGCCGATCGTCATGTTGTTGTAGACGCCGAGCATGAACGAGCGCAGGCCCTGATCCATCTCGACGGCGCTGGTCTGCTGTGCGCGGCCCGCACCCCAGACCGGAGCATTGCGGTCGAAGTTGCTCATGCAGAAAGTTCCCCTGAAACCGTTGGCAAAGGCGGACATCGCCCTTGCGAAGGCCCACCATCGTCCACCTTCGTGGCGACAGTGCGGAATATGAGGGGGAATGCGCCGCCTTACAAGGGGCGGCCATGGTTAATCGGGCCGGCGCGATAGAACTGCGCCGGCGTTTCGATGCAACATTACCCTTTGTTCATGTTTACGACGCGCCGCGGACGTAACGAACTCATAAATTGCGTAGATGAGAAGCGGGCGCTTTCGAAAGTATCTGCAACGTCCCGATCAATCCGAACATGACGGTGACGGCGACCGCGGCAGTCGCAGCAAGAACAGCGCCGGTCGGGTCTGGAACAAACTCGATCTTCATCACTTGCGTGACGACCCCCCAGCCGGCCGCCGCGCCGGCGACGAGCCCGAAAAGGGCGGAAACGACGCCGATCCCTGCGTATTCGAGGGCGTACGACGAAAGTATGAAGCGGCGGGTGGCGCCCAATGTCTTCAGGATCATTGCGTCGTAGAGCCGCGCCCGCTGCCCGGCCGCCAGCGCCCCGGCCAGAACCAGCAGGCTCGCCACGATGGCGAGGCTGGAGGCACCGCGAATCGCGTTGGCAAGCTGGGCGACGATGACGTTTACCGCTTCCAGCGCGTCCTTGACCCGCACCGCCGTCACCGCCGGGAAGGCGATGGCGAGCTGGCGCATCAGCGCGGCGTCGCCGGACGGCGAAGCTGCGTCGGTCAAGGTGACGGTGGCGAGGTTGGTGTGCGGGGCGCCGGCGAAGGTGTTGGGCGAGAACACCATGACGAAATTGATGCCGAGCGAGCGCCACTCGATGTTGCGGAAATTGCTGACCCGCGCCGTGATGTTGCGGCCGAGCACATTGACGGTGAGCGTGTCGCCGAGCTTGAGGCCGAGACCCTCGATCGCGCGGGCGTCGAAGGAGACCAGCGGCTCACCCTTGTAGTCGGCCGGCCACCATTCGCCGGAGGCGAGGCGCGAGCCTTCCGGCATGCTGGCCGCATAGGTGATGCCGCGATCGCCCTCCAGTACCCAGGCCATCTGCTCGCTCGCCTTGACCTGCTCGGCCGGCACGCCGTTCAGGCTGGTGATGCGGCCGCGCATCATCGGTACGCGCTCGACCGCGGCGCCGGGGCGCTGCTTGGCGAGGAATTCGTCGAAGGCACCGGCCTGGGCGTTGGGGATGTCGAGGAAGAAGAAGCTCGGCGCCGTCTTCGGCAGCGACTGGGTGAGCTGGCGCGAAAGGCTGACATCGATGAAGGCGAGCGCCGAGAGCAGGGCGACGCCGAGGCCGAGCGAGAGCACCAGCGAGGGCGTCAGCGCGCCCGGCCGATAGATATTGGCGAGCGCCATGCGCAAAGACGGGCGGCGCGGCCGCGGCGTGCGCCGTGCCAGCGCCATCAGCCCCCAGGCGATCAGGCGCAGCAGCAGGAAGACCGCGCCGGCGACGCCGATATAGATCAGGGCGATGCGCCGCTCATAGGCGAAGGCGAGCGCGACGCCGACAAGGCCGGCGAGCGCGGCGCCGAAAATGGCGAGGTAGATCCAGCGCGGGCGGCGCCGGTCGGGCTCGATCTGGTCGCGGAACAGCGCCGAGACCGGGACGTCATGGGCGCGGCCGAGCGGGATGATGGCGAAGACGAGCGCGGTCAGGAGCCCGTAGAGCGCGGCGATGGCGAGCTCGCCCGGCGCCAGCGTCGCCTCGAAGGGCAGCGGCAGGCTGTCGGCGAGCGCATAGGCCAGGGCGAAGGGCGCGGCGGCGCCGAGCGCGAGGCCGATGGCGATGCCGAAGGCGGCGACCAGCATGACCTCGGCGAGATGGATGGTGACGACCCGGCCGCCGGTGGCGCCGAGCGCCTTCAGCGTGGCGAAGTCGAGCTTCTTGGCCTCGACGAAGCGGCGCACCGCATTGGCGACGCCGACGCCGCCGACGAGCAGGGCGGTCAGGCCGACCAGCGTCAGGAACTGGGTGAAGCGCTCGATATTGCGCTGGAAGTTCGGGGCGGCGTTGGAGCGCGAGCGGATCTCCCAGCCGGCCTGGGGCTGCTCGCGGGCAGCGTCGGCCAGCAGCCGGTCGAGGGCGGCATCGGAGGAGGCGTTCTCGGGGAGCGTCACCCGGGCGGTCCAGCGCACCAGGCTGCCGGGCTGCAGCAGGCCGGAGGCGCGTAGGGCGTCCTGCGAGAGCAAAAGCCGCGGGCCGAAGCCGACGCCGGCGGCGATCTTGTCCGGCTCAGAGACGAGGCTGGCGCGCAACTGCACGCGGGCCGAGCCGATCTGGACGATGTCGCCGGGCTTGAGGTCGAGCCGGCCGAAGAGGACGGGATCGGCGATGCCGCCGAAGACGCCGTCGCGGGCCGCGAGCAATTCCGTGGCCGAGCCGGCCGGGTCGCTGCGCAACTCGCCGATGGTCGGATAGCTGCCGTCGACCGCCTTGATCTCGACCAGCGCCGCGCCCTTCTCGCCGGCATTGGCCATGCCGCGCAGGGTCGCGATGGTCGAGACCGTGCCCCGACCTTCGAGGAAGGCACGCTCCTCCGGTGTCGGCTCGCGATGGATCAGGCTGAAGGCGGCGTCGCCGCCGAGGATCCGCCTGCCCTCGCGGCCGAGCCCCTCGCTGAGGCCGCGCGAGGCCGAGGAGACGGCGGCGATCGCCATGACGCCGAGCGCGAGGCAGGCGATGAAGACGCCGAAGCCGCGCAGGCCGCCGCGCAGATCGCGCCAGGCGAGGCGCAAAGCGAGCTTCAGTCCGGTGCCGCGCGGCGTCGGGACGGGGTCGGTTGCGGCCGGCTTGACGGGAGCATGCATGGTCAGGCCACCGGCGCAGTCTGCGGGGCCTCGGCCGGGGTCTCGATCCGGCCGGCGCGCAGCCTGACGGTGCGGTCGCAGGCGGCGGCGAGCGAAAGGTCGTGGGTGACGAGCACCAATGTGCCGCCGCGCTCGCGCCGCAGCCCGAAGATCAGATCGACGATCGAGCGGCCGGTCGCCTCGTCGAGATTGCCGGTCGGCTCGTCGGCGACGAGGATCGCCGGATCGGTCGCGACGGCGCGGGCGATGGCGACGCGCTGCTGCTCGCCGCCCGAGAGCTGGGCCGGGTAATGGTCCATGCGGTCGCCGAGGCCGACATTGCGCAGCTCGGCGGCGGCGCGCTCGAAGGCGTCGGCCGCACCGGCGAGCTCCAGCGGGAGGGCGACGTTCTCGCGCGCCGTCATGGTCGGCACCAGATGGAAGGACTGGAAGACGATGCCGATGCGGCGGCCGCGGAACAGGGCGAGCTCGTCCTCGCCGAGGGCGCCGAGATCCTGGCCGGCCACCCTGACGAGGCCGGAATCGGGCCGTTCCAGCCCGGCCATGGTCATCAGAAGTGTCGACTTGCCGGAGCCGGACGGGCCGGTGAGGCCGGTGGCCTGCCCCTCGGCGATGGCCAGCGAGACGCCCTTCAGGATATGGACGCGGGCGGCGCCTCGCCCCAGACTGAGTTCGACGTCCCGCAATTCGATCGCCGAGGGGCCCTGCTCGCTCACCGCCATGTTTCCGCTCTCATCCCGTCCGATGCCGCTCCTACGCGCCGCTTCCGGAGCCGAAGGAGAAAGACCCGCCATGACCGCTGCCTGCAAGGCCGGCGCCGCCAACCGATATGGGCGCTCCGGCGCCCGAATCCAGCCATTGCGCGGATTTTGGGCCGCGACCCTGCTGATTGCCTTCGTTTTGGGTTTCCATGCCATGACCACGCCGCTCCAGGCCCAGACGCCGCCGCTCAAGCTCGTCGCGCTCGGCGACAGCCTGACCGCCGGCTACAATCTGCCCGGCAGCGCCGCCTTCCCGGCCGTGCTGGAGAAGCTGCTGCGCGAGAAGGGAATTCCCGCCGAGATCGCCAATGCCGGCGTCTCCGGCGACACCTCGCAGGGCGGGCTCGAGCGGCTCGACTGGTCGGTGCCGGACGGGACGGACGGGGTCATCCTCGAACTCGGCGCCAATGACGCCTTGCGCGGGATCGATCCCGGGCTGACCGAGAAGGCGCTTGACGCGATCGTGACCAGGCTCAAGGCGCGCGGCATCCCGGTGCTGCTCGCCGGCATGTATGCACCGCGCAATCTCGGCGCCGATTATGCGGCGCGCTTCGACGGCCTCTATCCCCGCCTCGCCGAAAAGCATGGGCTCATCCTCTATCCGTTCTTCCTGGACGGCATCGCCGGTGACCGGGTATTGAACCAGCCCGATCTGCTGCATCCGACGGCGGAAGGGGTGCGCGTCATCGCGACGCGCATCCTGCCGACGGTGGAGCGCTTTCTCGCCACCCTGCGCCCGCGCTCCTGAGCGCTGGCCTTTCCCACTTCCTTTCAACCTGTCCGCGGCGCGCCCGGTGCGCCCGCCTCCGGAGCCTTGCGTCATGGAATACCGTCAACTCGGCCGCACCGATCTCGAGGTCTCGGCGATCTGCCTGGGCACCATGACCTGGGGCCAGCAGAACACCGAGGCCGAAGGCCATGAGCAGATGGATTATGCGCTCGACCAGGGCGTGAACTTCTTCGACACGGCCGAACTCTACTCGATTCCGCCGAAGCCGGAGACGCAAGGCTCGACCGAGCGGATCATCGGCAACTGGTTCAAGGCGCGCGGCAACCGCGACAAGGTGATCCTCGCTTCCAAGGTGATCGGCCGCTCGGCCAATGACTGGTTCCGCGACGACAAGGGGCCGACCCGGGTCGACCGCCGGCAGATCGGGGAAGCCGTCGACAAGAGCCTGAAGCGGCTGCAGACCGACTATATCGACCTCTACCAGATCCATTTCCCCGATCGGCCGATGGCCTGGGGTTCGAACCCGACCCGCTTCGGCAAGGCCGCCTTCGAGCCGGCGGCGGACGAGACGCCGATCGCCGAGCAGCTCGACGCCTTCGCCGATCTCGTCAAGGCCGGGAAGATCCGCCATATCGGCCTCTCCAATGAGAGCGGCTGGGGCACGATGCGCTTCCTCGCCGAGGCTCAGACGGGCGGGCGCCCGCGGGTGCAGTCGATCCAGAACGCCTACAATCTCCTGAACCGCACCTTCGAGACGGCGCTGGCCGAGATCGCGCTGCGCGAGCAGGTCGGCCTGCTCGCCTATTCGCCGCTGGCACAGGGCTATCTCACCGGGAAATACCTCGACGGCGCCCGCCCTGCCGGGGCGCGCACCACCCTGTTCGCCCGAGGCCAGCGCTACGAGACTGCCGGCGCCGAGGAGGCGATCCGGGCCTATGTCGGTCTGGCGCGCGAAGCCGGGCTCGATCCGGCGCAGATGGCGCTCGCCTTCGTCACCTCGCGCTGCTTCGTCACTTCGAACATCATCGGCGCGACCAGCATGGCGCAGCTGAAGATCGCGATCGGCTCGGCCGCTGTGACGATTCCGGCTGAGCTCGAAGCCAAGATCGACGCGATCCACCAGCGCTTCGGCAATCCCTGCCCGTAAGGGCGTCAAAGCCCATCGTCATCCCGGCCGGCCGGGATGGCGATGTCGTGAGGGAGGGCAAGAGGGGCCTGTTCGGAGCCGGCTTGCCGTGTCGGGCTGGCAATGCGAGGCTTCGTCTCGCCAGAGTCACAAACGCTTGGCACTGATAGAGCTATGCCGCGGCTGTTCACTGCCCTGGAGATTCCCGCCGAGGTCGCCTCGGCCCTGACGCTGCATCGCGGTGGGCTGATCGGTGCGCGCTGGATCGAGCCAGCCGATTACCACATCACCCTGCGCTTCCTCGGCGATATCGACCGGCGCATGGCCCATGACGTCGACAGCTTCCTGCACGATGTCCGGGCGCCGCCGCTGACGATCACGCTCGACCAGCTCGGCAGCTTCGGCGGCGACCGGCCACGGGCCGTGTTCGCGCGGGTCCAGCCGACACCGCAGCTCAGCGAGCTCCAGGCAGATATCGAGCGACTTATGCGCCGTCTCGGGCTGCCGGCCGAAGGCCGCAAGTTCATGCCGCATGTCACTTTGGCGCGCCTGCGCGACGCCTCGCCGCTCGAGGTGGCGCATTATCTCGCGACCCATCCGATCGTACGACCGATCAGCTTCACGGCGCGTCGCGTCGCGCTGTTCTCCTCGCGCGAATCGATCGGCGGCGGTCCCTATGTGCTGGAGGCGGCCTATCCGCTTGGCCCGGCCTATCCGAACCGGCCGAGCCGCATGGCTTCCGAGCGGAGATGAGAGGATGAACGATCGGCCCAAGCGCCTCAGCCCCGAGGCGAGGCAGGAAGCGCTGGCGGTCCTGGCCGGCTGGAAACTGGTCGAAGGCCGCGAGGCGATCACCAGGCGTTTCGTCTTCCGCGACTTCAGCGAGGCCTTCGGCTGGATGAGCCGGGTGGCGCTGCTCGCCGAGAAGATGGACCACCATCCGGAATGGTCGAATGTCTACAAGAGCGTCGAGGTGACGCTGGCCACCCACGACGCGGGCGGGCTGACCGAGCTCGACATCAGGATGGCGCGCGCCATGGATGCGATGGCGAGCTGAGGCCGCCGCGGCCTGATCGTGGCCGGCTGGTCAACCGGATCGCCGGGTGACTTTGAGCCAGCGGCGGACCCAGGCTGCAGGCAGGCGCTTCGCCATGGTCTTCAGGGTCGGGCGCAAGCGCGGCAGCGCCAAGGCGCAGACGAGGCGGCCGCGCCGGCTCAGCGGTATGGCGAGATCGTAGACCGCGACCGAGCCGTCGGCGTGCTCGCGCTTGTAGGGATCGGCCGGCGCGAGCAGGTCGAAGACGGCGCTGCCGCGCGCCCTGGCTTCGGCGAAGGCGCGATGGATCAGAATCCGGCCGATGCCCTCGCGCTCGAAATCGGGGTCGCTGGCGATGACATGGCCGAAGCTGCGGCCAAGGCAGTCGAACGAGATGTCGATGCCGATCGGCCGGCCGGCACAGGTGACGAGCGACAGGCGCAGGCCGGCCTCGTCGGCCGCGTCGCCGGCGAGTGCGGCGAAGAGCTTCTGGAAGCGGGGATCGGCGACCGTCGGCGCGAGGATGCCGTGCCGGGCGAGGGCGCGGCGCTTCATCGTCACGGCTGTCGCTGCAAGTTCGCGCGCCTCGGCGCCTGGCGTCAGCGCGCCGAAGCCGAGCTCGCCGCGCTCGGCCAGGCGACGCAGGCGGCGGCGATAGTTCGAGCGCTCGCGGGCCGGATAGGCCAGGCTCGGGCCTTCAGCCGAAACACGACGCTCCAGCTCGGCAAAGGGGGCGTCCTGCCGCTGCACTAGCAGCGCCGCCTCCGGGCGGGAAAGGGCCGCGTCGGCGCGCAGCTGGCGGATCTCGAAGAGATCGGCACCGAGCCGGTCGAGTGCCTTCCAGCCTGCATCGAGCCAGGCCTGCCGGTGCGGGCCGGGCTCGACCAGGACGTCGCCGAACTGGGCGACCGGTGCTCCCATGAACTGCAGGATGTCGAGGCCGAGGCTGCGCCGGCGCAGCAATGGCCAGAGCATCACAAGCCTGCCGGAGCTGCGTCCGCCGAGGATGCAGATGCGGCTCCCTGCATCAAGGTAATGGTCGCACCAGTGCCGCAGGAAGGCATGGCGCAGGAAGAGCTGCTGCGGCATGCCGGCGCGGACGAAGAGGCCGTCCCATTCCGGCTTCAGCGCCTCGAAGGCGGCACGGTCGGTCAGGAGGTCGAGCGCGAGCGGCGCCATCGCGGCGTCGTCGCTGGGAGGCCGGCTTCCCGCCTCCGCCATCGCAGCCCGCGCGGGCACGGCTCAGGCCTGGCCGCGCAGATGCTGGATCAGGCGCCTGGCTCCGGTCAGTCTGAAATGGGCGAGATAGGGCAGCAGCAGCAGCGGGTGGCGCACCGCGAAGGGCGCGTCGTGCTCGACGAGATGGCGGATGGCGAGCACCGGCAAGGGCGAGCGGAGGGGCCTGAAATCGGGGTTCCACAGGCCGGGCGCATCCGATTCCGCATGCATCAGGCCGATCATCCTGCGGCGGCTGAGCGAATGGAACTTGTTCCGCTTCTGCACCCGCTGGAGCATGGCGAGGCCGGCCGCGCCGCCGCAGCGCGGAAAGCCGATGATGATCGTCCGGAAATGCTCCATGCCGGGCTTGCAGGAGATCGCGTCGAGCGCGGCGAAGCTGCCGCGGACCAGGGTGAAGGCGCGCTCCTCCTCCTCCGGTCCGGCCTCGCAGATCGCGAGCCGCGCCGTGTCGATGCGGGCCGCCTGGCGGGTGAAGGGGCAGACCGCGCCGGTGCGGCCGAGCTGCGGATGCTCGCGCATCAGATAGCTCTCGACCCAGTCGGCGAGCGTCGCCAGCGCGGCATTGGCTTCCGGCCGGGCCGTGATCTCGGCGCGTGCCTGCGCGAAGCTCAGAAGCGCGCTGCGCGTCTCGGCCGTCCTCGCCACCTGCTCCAGCATGATTCCGCGCTCCGCGCCTTCTGCAACCAGCGATAGCAGCCGCGGCTTAGGGAATGGTTGACCGAACCATCGGGCAAGGCCGGTTCGCCGTTAGGGTTTAGGAAAGGTTTCGCCCGGTGCCCAGCCGCAGGCGGAGAGCGCGGCATGCAGATGCGGCGGCGGCGGCGCCTCGACCCGGATCGGAGCGCGCTTCGGATAGAGCGGCAAGGTCAGGTCGTGGGCATGCAGATGCAGGCCGGGGCCGCCGCTGCGCGGTGCGGTGCCGTAGATCTCGTCGCCGCGGATCGGCCAGCCGCTGGCGGCGCAATGCACCCGCAGCTGGTGGGTACGGCCGGTCAGCGGCTCCAGCGCCAGCCAGGCGAGCGGCGCCCCGTCGAGCCGGCCACGGCCGAGCACGCGATAGCGCGTCTGCGAGGGCAGGCCGGCCGGGTCGGGCTTCATCCACCAGCCGCGATCTGGCGAGAGCTTTGCCAGGGCAAGGTCGATCAAGCCTTCTTCCGCGGTCGGCTCGCCTTCGACCACGGCCCAATAGGTCTTGCCGATGCGGCCATCGCGGAACATCTGGTTGAGCTGCGCCATGGCGCGCGGATGGCGGCCGAGGACGAGGCAGCCGGAGGTGTCCTTGTCGAGCCGGTGCGCGGCTTCCGGGCGACGCGGCAGGCCGAAGCGCAGCGCGTCGAGATGGTCGGTCAGCACCGGGATGACACGGCCCTTCGCCTGCGGGCCGCGATGCACCGGCAGACCGGCCGGCTTGTCGATGACGAGCATCATCGCGTCGCGGTAGAGCAGGGGAACGGGCGGCTCGGAGGGCTGCTCCCCTGGCGCGGCTTCTGGCGAAAAGACTGGTCGGTCCGGCTGGCTCATGGCATTGCGCTAACGAAGGCCGCAGGGCCATGCAACCGGAAGTGTCGCCGCATGTGGCGTCAGGACGAGTGATGAGCGAGACCGAACCGAAAAAGCGCGGCTTCTTCTCGAAGCTGTTCGGGCTGGACGAGAAGCAAAGGCCGCAGGAGCCGGCGGCTCCGGTGGTCGAGACCGCGCCGGCCCCGGAGCCGGTCGTCGAACCCGTGGCGGAGCCGGAATCGGAACGCCCGGTCGATGTCGTCCCGGAGCTTCCAGCCGAGCCGGAGCCCCAGCCCGAAGCCGAGGCGCTGCTCGCCCCGGAGGTGCTTTTCGGCGAGGAGGCGCCGCTGCCGATCGTCGCAGCCGAGCCGGTGCAGCCGAAGCGAAGCTGGTGGCGGCGGCTGGCCGATGGCCTGTCGCGGACCTCCTCGGCGCTGACCACCGGCATCGCCGACCTCTTCACCAAGCGCAAGCTCGACGCCGCGACGCTCGAGGACCTCGAAGACATCCTGATCCAGGCCGATCTCGGCCTCGCCACCGCCGCGCGTGTCGCCAAGGCGGTCGGCGAGGGGCGCTATGACAAGCAGATCGAGCCGGACGAGGTGAAGGCGATCCTGGCGCGCGAGGTCGAGGCCATCTTGACCCCTGTCGCCAGGCCGCTGGTGATCGACGCCACGAAAAAGCCGTTCGTGATCCTGATGGTCGGGGTCAACGGCTCGGGCAAGACGACGACGATCGGCAAGCTCGCGGCAAAATTCCGGGCCGAGGGCAAGTCGGTGATGCTGGCGGCGGGCGACACCTTCCGCGCCGCGGCGATCGAGCAGCTCAAGGTCTGGGGCGCCCGGACGGGAACCGAGGTGGTCGCCGGCAACCAGGGCGCCGATGCCGCGGGGCTCGCCTTCGAGGCGCTGCAGAAGGCGAAAGCTGCGGGAACCGACGTGCTCTTGATCGACACCGCCGGCCGGCTGCAGAACAAGACCGGGCTGATGGCCGAGCTCGCCAAGGTGGTGCGCGTGATCCAGAAGCTCGATGCGCAGGCGCCGCATGCGGCGCTGCTCGTGCTCGACGCCACGGTCGGCCAGAATGCGGTCAGCCAGGTCGAGGCCTTCCGCGAGACGGCCGGGGTCACCGGGCTGGTGATGACCAAGCTCGACGGCACGGCGCGCGGCGGCATCCTGGTCGCCCTGGCGGCGCAGTTCGGGCTGCCCGTGCATTTCATCGGGGTCGGCGAGAGCGTCGACGATCTGGAGCCGTTCCAGGCGCGCGATTTCGCGCGGGCCGTGGCGGGATTGGGAGAACTGGCATGAGCGAAACGGCGGCGAGCGCGACGGAGGCGGGCAAGGCGAAGCCGATCAACCCGCTGCTCAAGCTGGCGCTCGAATTCGGCCCGCTCGCCGTGTTCTTCTTCGCCAATTCCTATGGCGACCGGCTGTTCGGGATCGAGTCGGACCGGCGCATCTTCGTCGCCACCGGCATCTTCATCGCCGCCTCGCTCCTGGCGCTGGCGCTGTCGAAGATCCTGATGAACCATCTGCCGCGCATGGCGATCGTCAACGCGGTGGTGGTCACGGTGTTCGGCGGCCTGACCATCGCGCTCGACGATGCCTTCTTCATCAAGGTCAAGCCGACGATCGTGAACACGCTGTTCGGCTGCGTGCTGCTCGGCGGGCTCTGGTTCGGCCGCTCGCTGCTGGCGCTGGTGCTCGACAGCGTGCTGCAGCTCGACGATGCCGGCTGGCGCAAGCTGACGCTGCGCTGGGGCCTGTTCTTCTTCGTGCTGGCGGCGCTGAACGAACTGGTCTGGCGGACCCAGAGCCAGGATTTCTGGGTCGCCTTCAAGGTCTGGGGCGTGATGCCGCTGACCATGATCTTCGCCCTGGCGCAGACGCCGCTGATCCTGAAGCACGAGATCAAGCGCGAGGGTGCGGCGGAGTAAAGCTTCTGCACAGTCATTCCGGGGCCTCGCAAAGCGAGGAGCCCGGAATGACAAGCGGGGAGTGGCCTACTTCGGCGCGAGGCGGATCGCGCCGTCGAGGCGGATCGCGGTGCCGTTCAGCATGTCGTTCTCGACGATGCTCTTGACCAGCGCAGCATATTCGGCCGGCCGGCCGAGGCGCGAGGGATGCGGCACCGAGACGGCGAGCGAGGCGCGGGCATCGTCGGGCAGGCCGGCGAACATCGGCGTCTCGAACAGGCCGGGCATGATCGTGACGATGCGGATGCCGACCCCGGCGAGGTCGCGGGCGACCGGCAGGGTCAGGCCGACGACGCCGGCCTTGGAAGCGGCATAGGCGGCCTGGCCGATCTGGCCGTCCTCGGCGGCGACCGAGGCGGTGCAGACGAAGACGCCGCGGCCGCCATCCGGGGTGACCGGTTCGAGCGCCGCCAGCGCCACCGCCGATTTGGCGATCAGGCGGAAGGTGCCGGTCAGATTGATCGCGACCGCCTTCTCGAACGTGGCGAGGTCATGGGCGATCAATTCGCCGGTCTCGCGCTTCTTCGAGACGACGCGGCGGCCGGGCGCGATGCCGGCGCAGTTGACGACGATGCGGGCGACGCCATGGGCGGCGCGGGATTTTTGCAAGGCGGCGTCGACGGACGCCTCGTCGGTGACGTCGCAGGTGACGAACAGCCCGCCGATCTCCTTGGCGATCGCTTCGCCGCGCTCGGCATTGAGATCGAACAGCGCGACCTTGACGCCATGGCTGGCGAGCATGCGCGCGGTGCCTTCGCCGAGACCGGAGGCGCCGCCGGTGACGATGGCGGCAAGGGACGAATCGAGCTGCATGGCGCGTTCCTCAAGCTTTTGACATTGCTGCAAGGGGTTTAGAGGCGCGATGCTCCGGCTCCAAGAGGGTTCGACGTGCGATTCTGAGTCGATCCCTTGTGCAGCCCTTCATGCGGGGCCACATTTTCGCGTCGACGGCGGGCTAGTGTTGGCGCGCCAAGGGAGAGAGGAATGAGCGACAGCTTCAGCCAGCGCTTTACCGCCGAGGAGATGGCGGCGATCCGCCGGAGCCTGCGCGACGAGGAACGCTTCGGCTCGGAGTTCATGGCTCTGCTCCGGCGCGTGGCCAAGCGCATCCCCTTCGCCGAGGACGGGCTCGCCGCCTGGTTCTGCGCCCGCGATCCGGCGACGCCGCGGCGCGTGCGCTACACGCTGCTCGGCGCGCTCGGCTATTTCGTGCTGCCGGTCGACGCGCTGCCCGACATCATGCCCTTCCTCGGCTTCACCGACGATGCGGCCGTGCTGGCGGCGGCGATCGCGGCCGTGGCGGGCTCGATCACGGTCGAGCACCGCGCCAGGGCGAAGAAGGTCCTCGCCGAGCTCTAGAGCCGGATCCGATCGGATTGGATGAATCTGATCGGTAAAACGGGCTCCAGTGCCTCAGGGCGTCAGCACCACCTTGCCCCGGGCCTTGCGCTCCGCGATCAGCGCGAGGGCCTCGGCGGCGTGCTCGAGCGGGAAGGCGGCGTGGACATGGGCGCGGATCCTGCCCTCCGCCGCCCAGCCGAGCAGGCGCTCCATATTGGCGCGGTGGGCGGCGGGCTCGCGCCGGACGAAATCGCCCCAGAACACGCCGCGCAGATCGCAGCCCTTGAGCAGCAGGAGGTTGAGCGGCGGCCTCGGAATGGCGCCGCCGGCGAAGCCGACGACGAGATAGCGCCCGCCCCAGCCCATCGCGCGCAAGGCCGGCTCGGCGAGATCGCCGCCGACCGTGTCGTAGAGCACGTCGACCCCGTCCGGGGCGAGACGGCGCAGTCCGGCCCGCAGATCGTCCGCCGCATAGTCGAGCCCCTCCTGCGCGCCATGCTCGCGCGCCAAGGCGAGCTTTTCCGGCGAGGAGGCGCAGGCGATGACGCGCGCGCCGAGAAGGGCGCCGATCTCGACAGCCGCGAGCCCCGCCCCGCCGGCGGCGCCAAGCACCGCCAGCGTCTCGCCGGCTTTCAGTTCGCCGCGCTGGATCAGCCCATGCATGGCGGTGCCATAGGTGACGAACAGCCCGGCGGCCTGCCGATCGCTCAGCTTCTCGGGAATCCGGATCGCCGCTTCGGTCGGAACCACGACGATCTCGCGGGCCGCGCCATGGCCGAGCCAGGCGGCGACCCGCTCGCCGAGGCGCCATTGGGTCACCCCCTCGCCGAGCGCGCTGACGATGCCGGCGCATTCGGCCGAGGGCGAGAAGGGAAGTGCCGGCTTGACCTGATAGCGCCCCTGGATGACCAGCGTGTCGAAGAAATTCAGCGCCGCGGCGCTGACCCTGATCGCGATCTCGCCCGGCCCCGGCTCCGGTTCGGGCAGATCGCGGATGACGAGGGTTTCGGCCGGGCCATGAGCCTCGCAGAGCAGCGCCTTCATCTTGTGTCGGTTCCTTCTGGGGCTTCGTTCGGTCGGCAGCCTCGCTCAGCGTCAAGCTGGCACGGCGCGGCCGCGGGGGAAACCGCGCGGGAAGCCCGGCGTATTATTCGCATTTTCGCCAGGATCGTGACATTCTATGCGTCGTGGCGCGCTGTCCGGATCGCCGATCTCGCATGGCCTCCATCTGGCGTTAAGATTTCTGATGATTAGTGGCGATCCATGATTCGCAAGCCGGCTCCCTTCTCCGCCCGCCGCCCGCTCACGGCGGCTGCCCTTCTCAGCCTGACCGCGCTGGCGCTGCTGTCGCCCGGCGCGGCCCAGGCGCAGCGCGCCTCCAGCGGCCAGGGCCAGGCGCTCCTGCTCGAGACCGCCGGCAAATGGCAGGCCTTCTCCTCGCAGCAGGGCCGCTCGAAGATCTGCTATGCGCTCTCCAAGGCCGAGAGCCGCTCGCCCGCCAATCTCAAGGACGTCGATGGGCTGCTGTTCATCTCGACCCGTCCGACCGAGGGCGTGCGCAACGAGATCAGCCTGGTGATGAATTTCGACCTCAAGGAAGATGTCGAGCATCAGGCGATCATCGGCAATGAGCGCTTCGTGCTCGTCGCCAAGGGCCAGAACATCTGGCTGAAGAACCCGGCCGAGGAAGGCCGCATGCTCGACGCGCTGCGCAAGGGCTCGGCGCTCGAGATCAAGGGCACCTCGAAGCGCGGCAACCCGACCAGCGACAAATATTCGCTCGCCGGCATCTCGCAGATCGTCAAGCGGGCCGAGGACGCCTGCAAGTAGCGCCTGCTCTGCTCGGAGAGGCTGCCACTTCCATAGAAATGGCCGCCTCGTCGCGGCCTTTCCGCTTCCTGCCGATCGCCTCCGTGCCCGAGGGTCGGACGCATATGCATGCCCGGCCGCTCGCTCGTGATTTCACGATACCGGGTTTTCATGCTATGAGCCGCGGAAATTCAGGGCCCGGTGGCCCATTTCCAACCGAGTTCCGATGACCGTTACCGCCCCTTCTTCCACCGCTCCGGCGGTCGAACCTGCTTTGCGGCGCCCTTCGCTGGTCGGCCGCACGCGCGCCGGCATGGCCGAGGCGCTGGCCGAGATCGGCGTTCCCGAGAAGGAGCGGCGCATGCGCGTCGGCCAGCTCTGGAACTGGGTCTATCATTACGGCGTCCGTGATTTTTCGGCGATGACGACGATCGGCAAGGGCCTGCGCAGCGCGCTCGCCGAGCGCTTCACGCTCGATTTGCCGGAGGTGACCGCCGAGCAGGTCTCGAGCGATGGCACCCGCAAATGGCTGCTGCGGATGGCGCCGACCGGCCCGCGCGACCGCGGCGCCGAGATCGAATGCGTCTATATCCCCGAGGTCGACCGCGGCACGCTCTGCGTTTCCAGCCAGGTCGGCTGCACGCTGACCTGCACCTTCTGCCATACCGGCACGCAGCGCCTGGTGCGCAACCTCACCACCGAGGAGATCGTCGCCCAGCTGATGGTGGCGCGCGAGCGCCTCGGCGATTTCCCGAACCGCAGCGCGCCGGACGGCGCCTTCGTGCCAAATGATGGTGGGCGCTTCGTCTCCAACATCGTCTTCATGGGCATGGGCGAGCCGCTCTACAATTTCGACGGCGTGCGCGACGCGATCGACGTGATCGCCGACAATGAGGGGCTCTCGCTCGGTCGCCGCCGCATCACCGTCTCGACCTCCGGCGTCGTGCCGCAGATCGGCCCGCTCGGCGACGATATGGGCACGATGCTGGCGATCTCGCTGCATGCGGTGCGCGACGAGCTGCGCAACGAGCTGGTGCCGCTCAACAAGAAGTACCCGATTAGGGAGTTGCTCGAGGCTTGCCGCAACTATCCCGGCCTGTCGAACGCCAAGCGCATCACCTTCGAATATGTGATGCTGAAGGGCGTGAACGACAGCGACGCGGATGCGCGCGAGCTGGTCCGGCTGCTCAAGGGTATTCCGGCCAAGATCAACCTGATCCCGTTCAATCCCTGGCCCGGCACGAAATATGAATGTTCGGATTGGGAGCGGATCGAGCGCTTTTCCGAGATCGTCTTCCGCGCCGGCTATGCCTCGCCGGTGCGGACCCCGCGCGGGCGCGACATTCTCGCCGCCTGCGGCCAGCTCAAGAGCGAGACCGAGAAGCTCTCGGCGAGGGCGAGGCTGATGCTGGAGCAAGGCGAGGCCGAGCAGCCGGCGGCGCTCGCGGGCTGACATCATGCTGCGCTGGCTGTTGTTGATCCCGTTCGCGCTGCTCTTTGCGGTCGGGGCCGGGATGTTCGCTTTGCTGATCGCGGGCGTCGTCTCGCCGGATCTCGGCCTTTTGATCGGCGGTGGCTTCGAGCGGCTGATCGCGGCCCTTTTCGACATGGCGGCGCAAGGCTTCGATCCCGGCCCCGCGGCGGATGCGGCGTTCTCGCTGCTCGGCCGACTCGGCTTCGCGATCCTGGTGGCGCCGGTCCTGCTCGTCGCCATCGGCTCCGAGCTCTTCCGCCTGCGCAGCGGGCTGATCCAGAGCGGGCTGACCGGCGTGCTCGCCGCGCTGTTGCCGCTCGCCATGCTCGGACTCGCGCGCGCGCCGAGTGCCGCTGAACTGCAGATCATCTCCGCCCTGTTCCTGGTGGGGGCGGCGACGGGCTTCGTCTACTGGCTGATCGCCGGGCGCGGCGCCGGCGGCGAGCGGGCGGATCCAGCCTGATTCTGAAAAGGGCTCGGGCTGCGCCCGTCGGCTCTGCGCATCGTCATCCGGGCAAGCGGCCTAGCCGCGTCGCTCCGGCGCTCTATCGCTGCGCACTGGCGCCGCCTGATGGCTTCCGGCGTTCCGCGACCTTTATCCCTGTGCCGGCTAAAGGCCGGGCCTGAGGGCCCCAGACGGAATGGCGCTGAACGCAAACCGCAAGCTACTCCACAGTGCGGCTTCGTCTCTTGTTCGCTGATCTCCAGATGTCCTGATCATTACAGAACATTAATGGAACGGTTCAGATTTGGTTCATTCCTGACGGCTAAATTCTACCTATCGAATAACGGAGTTTAGTCATGTTCAAGCGCACTATTATTCTCGCTTCTAGCTTTGTCGTTATTACTTCTTCTGTTGCCGTTGCTCAGCCGCGCTACCATGGGCCGAGCTCAAATTCCTATTACGTCGAGAAAAGAGTGATTCATGCTCCGGCTCGCGGTCATGTCCGCCAGAAGGAAATCCGCCACCATCGCTGGGCGAAGGGTCAGCGCATGAACGACTGG
This sequence comes from Allobosea sp. GW823-FHT01F03, assembly GCF_058798075.1. NCBI lineage: Bacteria > Pseudomonadati > Pseudomonadota > Alphaproteobacteria > Hyphomicrobiales > Alloboseaceae > Allobosea > Allobosea sp. GW823-FHT01F03. Next base: position 447,548 of record NZ_CM179505.1, read on the forward strand.
CGCCGGCACGGCCAGGTGCGGGACTACCACCGCCATGGCCTGCGCACGCCGGGCCGCGGCCAGACCTGGGTCAAGGTCGACAATAACTACCTGTTGCTGAGCATGGCGACGGGCCTGGTCGCGGCGGTGACCGCGGCGCGTTGAAGCCGGTGAACAGGCGATCGGGGATCAGTCCCCGATCGCCACGCCCTCGCGCCTGCCGTCGGCGCCGCCGAGATAGCCCGCCGGCGTCTTGACGATGGCCTGGATGCCCGAGGTCATGTCGAGCAGGCGGACCTCGTGGCCCCTGGCTTCCAGCGCCGCCTTCCAGGCTTCGGCCTCGGTGCCTTTTTCAAGCTCGGTCGGACCGTTGCGGCTGCCGAAATTGCCGAGATCCACCGCCTGTTGCGGGTCCATTTTCCAGTCGAGCAGGGCGATCAGGGTTTTTGCGACATAGCCGATGATCTGGCTGCCGCCGGGCGAGCCGGTGACGGCATAGAGCCGGCCGAAAGCGTCGAAGACGATGGTCGGCGCCATCGAGGAGCGCGGCCGTTTGCCGGGCTCGACGCGGTTGGCGACCGGCTTGCCGTCCTCGATCGGCGCGAAGCTGAAATCGGTCAGCTCATTGTTGAGCAGGAAGCCGCCCTTGGTCATCAGCCGGGCGCCGAAACCGTCCTCGATCGTCGTGGTCATCGAGACGGCGTTGCCGGCGGCGTCGATCACCGAGATATGGCTGGTGCCGTTCTCGATCCCGTCGGAGGGGGCGAGCAATTGCGCGCGCTTGTGCGGGGGATCGCCGGCGGTCGCCTTGCCCATCGATTTGTCGGGCTTCACCAGCCCGGCGCGGCCGCGCAGATAGCCCTCGTCGATCAGGCCGGAAGTGGGGACGCTGAGGAAAGCCGGGTCGGCGAGATAGAGCGCTCGGTCGGCGAAGGCTAGGCGGCCGGCCTCGGCGAACCAGTGGGCGGCCTCCGGGCCGGGGCCGAGCCGGGCCATGTCCGCGCGCTCGACGATGCCGAGGATCTGCTGCACGGCGATGGCGCCGGAGCTCGGCGGGCCCATGCCGCAGAGCGTGTAGACGCGATAGCGGCCGCAGACAGGAGCGCGTTCCTCGACCGTGTAGCCAGAAAGATCCTCGAGCGTGATGTCGCCCGGATTGTTCTTGTGGCCGGTGACGGCGGCGACGATGTCCTGGGCGATTTCGCCCTCATAGAAGGCGTCGGCGCCGCGGCCGGCGATGGCGCGCAGCGTCGCGGCGAAGGCCGGATTCTTGAGGATGGTTCCAGCCGGCTTGGGCCGGCCATCGGCCTCGTAGAAATAGGCGGCGGCGCGCGGATCCTTGACCAGGTTCTTTTCCAGCGCCAGCAGGCCGGCGAGGCGGGGCGAGATCGCAAAGCCCTGCTCGGCCAGCTTGATCGCCGGCGCGAACAGCTCGGACCAGGGCAGCTTGCCCCAGCGCTCATGCGCCTCCTCGAGCAGCCTGACCGTTCCGGGCACGCCGACGGAGCGGCCACCGACCACGGCATCGGTGAACTTCATCGGCTTGCCATCGGGGTCGAGGAAGCGCTCGGGTCTTGCCGCCTTCGGCGCAGTCTCGCGCCCGTCCAGCGTGGTCAGGCGCTTTCCCGCCTCGTCCCAGTGGACGAAGAAGGCGCCGCCGCCGATGCCGGAGCTCTGCGGCTCGACCAGGTTGAGCACCAGCTGGATCGCGATCGCCGCGTCGGTGGCGCTGCCGCCGGCGCGCAGGATCTCGCGTCCTGCCGCAGCGGCGAGCGGGTTGGCGGCGGCCGCCATGTAGCGTTGTGCCGTGCCCATCTCCCGGGCGGTGCGGCCGGTCGCGGCCTCCGGAGCTGGGGCGAGGCCTTGCTGCGCCGCGGCGGGGGCGCCCAGTGCGAGCCAGAGCCCGGCCGCGGGCAGCGAGAATCGAGCGATGAAGGGCAGGGTACGCAGCATGGGGCATTCCTCTCGCCTTGCCGGCGAAGACTAGTCCCAATCGCCCCTGTCGCGCCATGCTCGGCGTGTCTTTGATCTGACTCGCGGCGCAGCTATGCTCGGCCACCGGGTTCTTCCGTTCCAGCCAAGGTTTCCGCCCATGGATCTCGTCGCGCGCCTGCCGGCTTTCCGCCGCCTCTTCGCCCTGCTGCTGGTCGGCCTGCTCGGCCTTACGCTCGCCGGCTGCGGCTACAACAACGTGCCGACGCTCGAGGAGAAGGCGAAGGCGGCCTGGGGCGAGGTGCAGAACCAGTATCAGCGCCGCGCCGACCTGATCCCCAACCTGGTCGAGACGGTGAAGGGCTATGCTCAGCAGGAGCGCGAGGTGCTGACGCAGGTGATCGAGGCCCGCGCCAAGGCGACGCAGGTCAAGGTCGACGCCTCGACCATCACCGACCCCGCCAAGTTCAAGGAGTATCAGGACGCGCAGAATCAGCTTTCCGGTGCGCTCGGGCGCCTGATGGTCACGGTCGAGCGCTATCCCGAGCTCAAGTCGAACCAGAACTTCCTCGCTTTGCAATCGCAGCTGGAAGGCACCGAGAACCGGGTGACGGTTGCGCGCCGCGACTACATCCAGGCGGTGCAGGCCTTCAACACCGAGATCAGGACCTTTCCAGGCGTAATCTGGGCGCGGCTGTTCTGGGGCGCCAAGCCGATGGAGAGCTTCTCGGCGACGGCCGGGGCGGAGCGGCCGCCGGCGGTGAAGTTCTGAGCGCGTGATCTCGCGTGAACTTGGGCGCCGGAGCCACTGACATGCCGTCATTCTCGGGCGGAGCGAAGCGCAGACCCGAGAATCGCGATCAGGAGATGCCCGGGGCAAGCCCGGGCATGATGCTTGTCCGTCGGCTCGGCATTCTCCTCCTCTTCCTCCTCATCCCATTTCTCGCCGCCGCAGCCGAGCCGAGCTATCCCGCCCTGAGCGGGCGGATCGTCGATGGCGCGAAGCTGCTCGATGCCGAGGCCAGCGCCCGCATCGCCGGGAAGCTGAAGGCGCATGAGGAGAAGACCACCGACCAGGTCGTGGTCGCGACCGTGCCCTCGCTGCAGGGTCTCACCATCGAGGACTACGCCAACGGGCTGTTCCGGACCTGGGGGCTCGGCGACAAGGCCAAGAACAATGGCGCGTTGCTGCTGGTCGCGCCGAACGAGCGCAAGGTCCGCATCGAGGTCGGCTATGGGCTCGAGGGGGCGCTGACCGACGCGCTCTCCAAGGTGATCATCACCACCGCGGTGGCGCCGAAGTTCAAGAACGGCGATTTTTCCGGCGGGATCGAGGGCGGGGTCGACGCGATCCTGTCGATCCTGACCGGCGATGCCGAGGAATGGCAGCGGCGCGCCCAGGTCAGGGAGGACGAATCCTCCTGGGCCGAGGATCTCGCCGTGATCTTCGTCATGATCATGGTGTTCATCCTGATCGTCAGCTTCATGCGCGAGCTCGGCCGGGCGAGCGGTGGAGCCCGCCGGCATCGCATGCGCGACGGGCGCTGGGTGACGCTGCCGCCGTCCAGCGGCTCGGGCTGGGGTGGAGGGTCTTCGTCAGGCGGCTGGAGTTCGGGCAGTTCGGGCGGATTTTCGGGCGGTGGCGGTTCGTCCGGTGGTGGCGGGGCGTCGGGAGATTGGTGAGATGCTGAATTCTGGGGATCGCGATGCCATCGCCGAGGCGGTGCGCGAGGCCGAGCGCCGCACCTCCGGCGAGATCGTGGTGGTGATCGACCGTGCCGCCGGCAGCTATCTCGCCGTGCCGGTGGTGCTGGCGCTGACTGCCGCCCTGTTCGTGCCCTGGCCCTTGCTGGCGCTGACGATGACGAGCGCGCCGCGGATCTTCCTGCTGCAGCTGATCGCGGCGGCGCTGCTGCTCGCCGTCCTGCTCTGGTATGGCCGCGGCGGGCGCTTCGTGCCCGGTTTCGTCAAGCGGCGGCATGCACATGAGACGGCGCTACGCGAGTTCACGGCGCGCGGGCTGACGCTGACGCGCGGCCGGACCGGCGTGCTGCTCTATGTCGCCGTACAGGAGCGCTATGCCGAGATCGTCGCGGATGCGGGAATCGACGGCAAGGTCGATGAAGCCAGCTGGAAGGGCATCATCGAGCCGCTGCTCAGCGCGGCGCGTGAAGACAGGCTGCGGGAGGGGCTGGAGGTGGCGGTCGGCGCGATCGGAGAGGTGCTGGCCGCGCATGCGCCGCCTGTCGCCGACGATGTCGACGAATTGCCCAATAAGGTGGTGATTCTCTAGATCGCCGCGCCCGTCCGGACGCGGTCAGGGTGATCAATCTTTTTGTTATCGCACCGGAGTTTTCTGAAAAGAGGATTCCACTTTTCGGCCCGATGCTATGGACGGCGTCGGTAGGCCGTTCGCTCAGCGCGCCGCGCCCAGGATCGTGCCGGCGAGAACCGGGCCACCGCGCTGGTGCTGGTCAGTCTGCACCAGAACGACATAGCCGTCGGCATTGGGCTGTTGCGTGACCGCAAGCGGCGCCGTCAGCGACACGGCTGCACCCGACCAATCTCCGACGCGGGTGACGGCGCGCACGACATTGGCATAGGTCACGGTCTTGCCGGAATTCTCGCCGCGCTCGATCGGCACCAGGGTCTTGCGGCTGAACGAGACGACCCAGACGCCGGCAGGTTTCTCACCCGTTACGATCTCGCTCGCCGAAAGCGCGATATTCAAGGCGCCATCCGCCTCCTTGACCGCGATCTTGACGGGCAGGCTGGTCGGGGCCTGCTCGCGGACCATCGTCTCGATGCCGGGCCTGTCGGAGCCGACGATATGGCTGGTGCCGTTGACCACGGCCTGGGGCGTGTAGACTTGGCCGTCGCCGCGCGCCTTGGCATAGAGCTTCTGCCGTTTGGTGAAGGCCGGCTGGCCGAGCGTGTCCTTCCAGCCGAGATAATCCCAATAGGTCACCGGGAAGGTCAATGTGATCAGGCTCGGATCCTTGGCCAATTCGACGAAGAGCGCATCGGCCGCCGGACAGGACGAACAGCCCTGGCTGGTGAAGAGCTCGACGACCGCTCGCGGCTGCACCGGCGCCTGTTGCGCATGGGCCGGCATCCCGGCCGAGAGCAGGGTGACGAGTGCGGTGAGGAGACGGTAGCGAACGGACATCGGGATCAACTCGAGGCCAGATACAAGCAGGCCGCTACCAAAAGCGCCAGTACCCGCTCACTTGGAAATCACTTTGCCTTGAAAACCGGGGTGATCGGCGCCCTTTCCCCAAAATGTCGCAGGGCCTCGGCGCCGATCATGTTCGGGCGCCAGCGCCGGTGCATCCAGAGCCACTGCTCGGGATGCTCGCGGACCCAGCCGTCGACCACGGCGGTCATCATCGCCATGGCGCCGGTGACGTCGATCTCGCCATTGGCGTCGCGCGGCAGGTCGAGCGGCGGCGTCAGCTCGATGCGGAAGCGATGGTTCGGCAGGCGGATGACGCGCACCCCATGCACCGGACATTCGAAGCGCCGGGCGAACTTGCCGAGGATCGGGTTGGTCAGCGCCGGCCGTCCCAGGAAGGGAACCAGGACGCCGCGGGTGAAATGCTGGTCGATCAGCATGCCGAGATGGCCGCCCTTCTCGAGCACGCCCTGCATGGCGAAGGCGGCGCCCTGCTTGGCGGCGGCGAGCCCGCCCATGGCGCCGGAGCGGATCTCATGGACGACGGCGGCGATCGCCGGATCGTTCGGGGCGCGGAAGACGGCGGTGGTGTCGAGATCGTAGGTGGCGGCGCAGATCGCCGGCAATTCCCAGTTGCCGAGATGGGAGGAGAAGATCAGCCCCGGCTTGTCGTCGTCCTTCAGCGCGATGAAGTGCTCGATGCCGACGACCTCGACCCGGCCATTCGGGTCGGGGTTGGCGTAGTCATAGTCGAACAATGTCTTGAGATGGGCGTATTCGGCGACGGTGCGGCCGAGATTCTCCCAGCCGCCGCGGACGAGGCGCCTGGCCTCGGCATCGGCGATGCCCGGGAAGGCGGCGCGGACATTGGCGTAGGCGACGCGGTTGACCGGGATCAGCGGGCTCGCGCTGCGCAGGAGCCAGCCTCCGAAATTGGAGGCGCGCTCCGGCCCGAGCGCGCGCAGAAAGGCGAAGAACGCGCGCACCAGCCCGATCATCAAGCCTGCGCCGATACGCGTCGCGAACTGCTTCAACCGCTTCAAGCTAGGATCCCGGCCGGTCAGGCGCGGGTCGGGCCCGCCGCCGGATCACGCTGCGTTCGGCAGGAAGCGCCCGAATGCGGGTACGTGATCGATTTCCAATATCCGGCGTCCTGCTTTACGCGACGATCGCTCGCCGCCGTTCATGCAAGACACCGGGGCGCGACTTGCGGGATCGCAGCCGGCGCGTCAAGCCATCGCCGCAGATCGGCCGGGCTTCAGAGCGTGACGATGACCTTGCCGAAGACCTTGCGGCCCTCGATCCGGGCGAGGCCCTTCTCGAACTCGGCGAGCGGGAAGACCGAATCGATCACCGGCTTCATCCCGGCCGCCATCTTGTCGAGCGACTGGCTGATGTTCTCGATCCGGCAGCCGAAGGAGCCGAAGATCCGGTATTGCTGCTGGAAGAGCTGCATCAGGTTCATCGTCGTCGAAGGCCCGGAAGTGGCGCCGCAGGTGACGAGCCGGCCGCCGCGCTTCAGGCAGAGCAGCGAGCCGTTCCAGGTGTCGGCTCCGACATGCTCGAAGACGACGTCGACGCCCTTGCGCTTGGTGAGCTGGCGAACCTCGCCCTCGAAGCGCTCGGTCTTGTAGTTGACGACGAAATCGGCGCCGAGCGCCTTGGCCTTCTCGCCCTTCTCGTCGTCGCCGACCGTGGTGTAGACGGTGCAGCCGATTGCCTTGGCCATCATGATCGCGGCCGTGCCGATGCCGGAGCCGCCGGCATGGACGAGGATCGACTCGCCGGGCTCGAGCTTGGCATTGTCGAACAGCATGTGCTGGACGGTGCCGAAGCCGATCGGCGCGCAGGCCGCCTCCTCGAAGCTGACGCCCTTCGGCGCCTTGATCACTAGGCGTTCGGGCCGGTTGATCAACTCGCGGGCGAAGCCGTCGATATGGAAGCCCATGATTCCGGCGACGTTCTCGCAGAGATTGTCACGGCCCTCGCGGCAGGCCTTGCAATGGCCGCAGGTCTCGGCGCCGTACAAGGTCACGGTGTCGCCGACGGCGAATTTCGTCACGCCCTCGCCGATGCAGACGATCTCGCCGGCCGCCTCGACGCCGGCCGCCTGCGGCATCTTGCGTTTGGCGAAGGCCATGCCGCGAAAACCCCAGAGATCGAGATAGTTCAGGCCGACGGCGCGAACCCGGATCTGGACCTCGCCGGCGGCGGGCGGCGGCGGCGGATCGATCTGTTCGAGACGGAGGTCGCGATCGCCATGGAGCTGGAGGGAGAGCATGGGGCTTCGTCTTTCAGAACTGGTTCGGCCATTGCCGGGAGGTGTGGATGACGGCGAGGATTTCGATGGCGTCGTGGCGCACGCGGTACGGAAGGATATAGGGCGTGCCGGAGATCACGAGTTCCCGGGTGCCGTCGATGCGACCTGGCCGGCCGCTTGCGGGATGGTTCAGGAGCTGCTGCGGTGCCGCGCGGATGGTTCGGACCATAACGAGCGCCGCATGTGGATTGAACTGCGCCAGATTGCGTGCCGCGTCACGCAGATTGTGCTGAGCGCGCGGTGTCCAGGCGATCTTCATGGATGATCGATCTTGCCCTGAATTTCGGCCTCGATCGCATCAAGATCTGCCTCGCTGACGAATTCGCCGCGATCAGCTTCCGCCAGCCCGGCCTTGATCTGATCGATCTGCCAGGCATTGAGCTCGACATAGTTTTCGATCGCCTTGGCGGCGAGCCAGTTCCGCGAGCGGTCGGTGTCTGCCGCCAGCGCGTCGAGCTTGGCGAGGGTTTCGTCGTCCAGGCGGATGGTGAAAGCAGCCGTCATGATGGTTCACTCCGGTTCAGGGTGAACATAGGTGCTCTCCAGCGCAGCGCCAAGCGCTGCGCGTTTACCATGTTTCACGTGAAGCGTTCGTGCAGGACTTAGCGATGGACGCCCATCTGCGCCATCAGCCCGCCATCGATCGGCAGGACGGTGCCGGTGATGTAGGCGGCCGGCGGGCTCATCAGGAAGGCCGCGAGACCGGCGACCTCGTCCGGCCTGGCGAAGCGGCCGGCCGGGATCTGGGCTTCCATCTTCTCGCGATAGGCGGCGTAAGGCGCCATCATGTCGGTGTCGACGAAGCCGGGCGCGATCACGTTGACGGTGACGCCACGCTTGCCGGTCTCGACCGCCAGGGTGTTGGCATAGGAGATCAGCGCGCCCTTGGAGGCGGCATAGGCGGCATTGCCGGGATTGCCGCGCAGGGCCGCGACCGAGCCGATCGCGACGATACGTCCGGCCCTGGCCCGGATCATGCCGCGCACCAGGCTCTTGGCGAGGCGGGTGAAGGCCCAGAAATTGACCTGCATCGCCGCCTCGGCCTTGTCCTGCACCATCATTGCGGCGAGGGAATCATAGGGCTGGCCGGCATTGTGGACGAAGCCGAAATAGGCTTCGTCCTCGGCCTTCTCGCAGAAGGCGTCGAGCGCCGGCTTGTCCGAGAGATCGAGTGGCAAAGCGCGGATGGTGCGGCCGGGCTGTGCCTGCGCGATTTCGGCGGCGAGCGCCTGCGCCTGTTCGCCCGAGGAGCGATAGGTGAAATCGACGTCGTGGCCTGCGCTCGCCAGCGCGCGCACGATCGCGGCGCCGACACCTTTGGCGCCGCCGGTGACCAGGATCCGCGTCATGATGCTTTCGGCTCCGCGGTCAGGACGAGGCAGGTGTTCTGGCCGCCGAAGCCGAACGAGTTCGACAGCACGGTGCGGACCTTGGCGTCGCGGGCCTGGTTGGGCACGACGTCGAGCGCGATCGCGGCATCGGGCTGCTGGTAGTTGATGGTCGGCGGGATGCGGCCATTGGCGATGGTCAGGAGCGAGATCACCGCCTCGACAGCGCCGGCCGCGGTCAGCGTATGGCCGAGCATCGACTTGTTCGAGGAGATCGGCAGGCTGGCCATGCGCTCGCCGAAGACGGCGGAGCAGCTCATCGCCTCCATCTTGTCGTTCTCCGGCGTCGATGTGCCGTGGGCGTTGATGCAGTCGACGTCCTCAGGCGTCAGGCCGGCATCGGCGAGCGCGTCCTGCATGGCGAGGATCGCTGGCCTGCCGTCGGGGCTCGAACGGGTGCGGTGGAAGCCGTCGCCGCGCTCGCCGCAGCCGGCGACGATGCCCAGAATGGTCGCGCCGCGGGCCAGAGCGTGGTCGTAATCCTCGAGCACCAGCGCGCCCGAGCCCTCGCCCATGACGAAGCCGTCGCGGTTCTTCGAGAACGGCTTGGAGGCCGCTTCCGGCGGGTCGTTCTGCGTCGAGAGCGCCGAGAGCAACGAGAAGCGGATCAGTGCCTCGGCATGGACCGAGCCGTCGGTGCCGATGCACAGGGCCGCCTGCGTCTCGCCGCGGCGGATCGCCTCGACGCCCATCTGGATCGCGGTGGCGCCCGACGAGCAGGCGGTCGAGAGCGAGATCGGCGAGCCTTTGGTGCCGAATTTCTCGGCGATGTGCTCGGCGACGCCGCCGAACAGGAAGAGCTCGTGCATCGCCTTGTATTTATGGGTCGCGGCGGCGCGCAGCAGGGCGTCGTAATCGGCCTCGCCCTCGATCGCCTGCGCCATTTCCTGCTTCTGCGGCCATTCCATCTCGACCGGCGGCACCGCCATGAAAAGCTCGCCCGGGAAATCGCCGGGCGTGCCGAGGCCGCTCTGGGTCACGGCCTCCTCGGCGGCGAGCGTCGCCAGCTTCTCGGAGAGCTCCGGCGCGGCGAAGGGCCGGTCGAACAGGAAATCGACGGTCGCGGCGATGGTGGTACGCAGTCCCTCGGTCGGGAAGCGCTCGATGCGATGGATGCCCGAGCGGCCGGCGGTCAGCGCCTGCCAGTTGGCGTCCTTGCCCTGACCGAGCGAGGTGATGATGCCGATCCCGGTGACGGCGACGATCGGGCGGCCCTGGCTGTCGCGATGGCTAGCGCTCATGTCCTGGCTCCTCACGCCTTGACCAGTCGGGCGGCGCCTTCGCCACGCCAATGGGCGGCTCCGGTGACGATCGCTTCTTGTGCTGCGTCGGTCGAGAGCGCGGCGGCGGCGAGCGCCACCGAGACCGGGAAGGCGGCCTCGACGGCGTGGCCGACGAGGTCTCCGGTGGCGATGCGCTTCGCCTTCGGCGCTGCGGCAGCGATGGCGGCGGCCTCCTCGGCGGTGATCCCGGCGCAGCCTGTCGCGGCCGAAATGGCGAGCGCGCCGGGCGCGGCCGGCCCGAAGCCGCCGAGCAACTGGTCGAGCCCCTTGGCGACCGAGCCGGGCTGGCGCCGGCTGCGATGCGCGCCGACATGGCTCAGCCTTGCATGGGCATGGGCGCCGCGCGCCTTGGCGTGCTCGGCCGATTCCAGCACCAGAAAGGCGGCGGCGCTGCCGGTGATCAGGCCGGGCGCGTCCTCGCGGGCGAAGACCGGCGCGAAGCTGCCCGTGCGCAGGAAGCCACCGAGCTCGAAGAGCAGCAGCATGTCGCGCCGTTCGGCATTATAGGCACCACCGACCAGCATCACCTCGGATTGGCCGGCCGCGATCCTCGCATGAGCAGTGCGGATCGCATCGACGCCGGCCTGCTCCTCGCCCATGAAGGTGCGCGAAGCGCCGGTGACGCCGTGGACGATCGCGATATTGCCGGCGAGCAGATTGGAGAGCTGGGCGAGGAACAGTGTCGGCCGGAGATCGCCCATCAGGCGCTCGTTCAGGAAGGGGCCGGGCTGGTTGGCGCCGCGCAATCCGGTGAGGATCGCGCTGTCGACGGCGTGGTCGCGCTCGCCGCCGCCAGCGGCGACGATGACCTGCAGCTTGCTCTTGGTCTCGGCATCCTCCTTCAGCCCGGCGGAGTCGAGGGCGAGGCCGGCGGTGTAGACGCCGAGGCGCTGCCAGGGCTCCATCTGGCGCTGGTCGGACTTCTTCGGGATCTGGCGGTCGAGCTCGAGCGGCTTCAGCGGATGGACAGGATAGGGCGCGAAGCTGGTCTCGTCGACGATCGGGGCCATGCCCGCGGCGAGGGCCCGGGCATGCGTATCGATGCCTTCGCCGAGGCTGGAGGCGAGGCCGATGCCGGTGATGAGGACGTCATGTGCCATGGTCAGGCCGCTTCCGGGTTGAGGCCGATGGCGGCGATGCGCGCCTCCATCAAAGCGCGCATGTCGGCGGGGAAGGGCATCAGGCGGAAGCGCAATTCGGCATCGCAGATCGGCTTGCCGTCGATCGTGATCTTCGCCTTGGTCGCGGCATAGCCCGAGCCCTCATGGACGAGCTCGGCGCTGACATCGAGCACCGCATCGGGCTCGACGAAGGTACGGAAGCGCGCCTTGTCGACCATCATCAGGAAGGGCATCTGCGACAGCCCGTTGAGGGCGAGCAGGAGATAGCCCGAGGCCTGGGCCATGGTCTCGGTCAGGAGCACGCCGGGAACCAGCGGGTGGCCGGGAAAATGGCCCTCGAAGACCGGGCTTTTCGAGGGGACGGTCGAACGGGTCACGATGCGCTTTTCCGCCGGAACGAAGCTCGCGACCTGATCGATCATGTCGAAATATTCGAGGCGCATGCAATTCCAACCGGTTGGAGGCGGGCGCCTCGGGAGAAGCGCGCGCGGCGCTCATCCGGTGGCAGGCCTGTCTCTCATTAAGGAGCTGGAGCAGGATGCGAAAAGCCGGGCTGCGCCTTTTCGCATTCTGCACCAGGCGCCGCGTTGGAGAGTTCATCCTCCTTGCCGCGGCGCTTCAGCGTCCTGCTGTATCGGTTGCGCCGGCCGCGCTCAAGGCCGCCGGGCGGATCGGCCGCTCCGGCAGGACATCTATCGGACCGATCAATGTGGTGTTCGGCCGGTCAGGCGGCCTTGGCGGCGACGAGGTCGTCGATGCGCTTGCAGAGATTCTCGAGCACGAAATACTGCTCGGCCGGCGCCTTGCCCTCGTTGACCTCCTGGGTCCACTGCTCGAGCGGCAGCTTGATGCCGAAAGCCTTGTCGATCGCGAAGGCGATGTCGAGGAAGGCGAGCGAGTCGATGCCGAGATCATCGATGGCGTGGCTCTGGGGCGTGATCTTCTCGCGCGGAATGTCGCAAGTTTCCGAAATGATGCCGGCGACCGTCTCGAACGTGGCGGACATGCGGGTGCTCCCGTCGTTTTCAATGATGAAGGCGGATGGCATCCGAGCGCGGAAAGCTCCCGCGCCTGCCCCAAGCCCCCCGCCGAGGAATGGCTGTGATCGCCCCCTTACACCTCGGTGCAGAATTGGACAACCGTGAGGCGCTGCAAGAACAGAACGCCCGGTCTGCAAACCGGGCGTTCCGAGGGGCGGGCAAGTCGCCGCCAAGTCTTTGCCGAGAAGTCTTCGCCGAGACCTTGCGGTCCCGGCGTTTCGGCTCAGGCGGCGATGCCGCGCAGCACGTAGTGCAGGATGCCGGCGTTCTTGAAGTAGTCGAGCTCGTCCAGCGTATCGATGCGGCAGAGGATCGGCACTTTCTTGACCTTGCCGTCGGCCGAGGTGATCTCCGCCTCGAGCATCTGGCGCGGCTTGACGGTGGCGAGACCCTTGATGGTCACGGTCTCGTCGCCCTTGAGGTCGAGCGAGGCCCAGCTCGTGCCCTCGGCCAGGGTGAACGGAACCACGCCCATGCCGACCAGGTTCGAGCGGTGGATGCGCTCGAAGCTCTGGGCGATCACGGCCTTGACGCCGAGCAGGTTGGTGCCCTTGGCCGCCCAGTCACGCGAGGAGCCGTTGCCGTATTCGACGCCGGCGAAGATCACCAGCGGCACCTTCTCGGCCGCATAGCGCATCGCCGCGTCGTAGATCGGCAGCTCTTCCTTGCTGGGATAGTGGATGGTGTAGCCGCCTTCGCGCCCGTTCGGCCCCATCATGTGGTTGCGGATGCGGATATTGGCGAAGGTGCCGCGCATCATCACCTCATGGTTGCCACGCCGGGTGCCGTACTGGTTGAAGTCGGCGACGGCGACGCCGTTGTCGATCAGGTACTTGCCCGCCGGCGAGGCGGCCTTGATCGAGCCGGCCGGGGAGATGTGGTCGGTGGTGATCTTGTCGCCGAACAGGCCGAGGATGCGCGCACCCTGGATGTCGGTGACCGCCGCCGGCTTGCGGCTCATGCCCTGGAAATAGGGCGGGTTCTGCACATAGGTCGACTTGTCGTCCCAGGCATAGGTCTGGCTCTTGGGCGCATCCACCGCCTGCCAATGCGCGTCGCCCTTGAAGACGTCGGCATATTTGGCCTCGAACATCGCGCGGGTGACGTTCTGCTGGATGAAGCTCTGGATCTCCTTGTTGGAGGGCCAGATGTCCTTGAGATAGACCGGCTGGCCGTCCTTGCCGGTGCCGAGCGGCTCCTTGGTCAGATCCATCTGCACCGAGCCGGCGAGGGCATAGGCGACGACCAGCGGCGGCGAGGCGAGATAGTTTGCCTGCACGTCGGGGGAGACGCGGCCTTCGAAGTTGCGGTTGCCGGAGATCACGGCGCCGGCGATCAGGCCCTGCTCGTTGATCGCCTTGGAGATCGGCGCCGGCAGCGGGCCGGAGTTGCCGATGCAGGTGGTGCAGCCGAAGCCGACCAAGTTGAAGCCGAGCGCGTCGAGATCGGTCTGCAGGCCGGACTTCGCGAGATATTCGGCGACGACCTGCGAGCCGGGCGCCAGCGAGGTCTTGACCCAGGGCTTCACCGAAAGCCCCTTCTCGACCGCCTTGCGGGCGAGAAGGCCCGCGGCCATCAGCACCGACGGGTTGGAGGTGTTGGTGCAGGAGGTGATGGCGGCGATGACGACGTCGCCATGGCCGAGATCGAAGGACTTGCCCTCGACCGGGACGCGGCGGGCGATCTCGGCGGCCTTCTTGTACTCGGTCTCCATGGCGGCGGCGAAGCCGGCCTTGACGGCGGAGAGGTCGACGCGGCCCTCGGGGCGCTTCGGACCGGCCATCGAGGGCTGCACCGTCGAGAGATCGAGCTCGAGCGTGTCGGTGAAGATCGGGTCGGCGGTCTCAGGGGTCGCGAACAGGCCCTGCGCCTTGCTGTAGGCCTCGACCAGGGCGATCCGGTCCGACTTGCGGCCGGTCGTGGTGAGATAGTCGATGGTTTCGCTATCGACCGGGAAGAAGCCGCAGGTCGCGCCGTATTCCGGACCCATATTGGCGATGGTGGCGCGGTCGGCCAGCGTCAGATTGTAGAGGCCGGGGCCGAAGAACTCGACGAATTTGCCGACGACGCCCTTCTTGCGCAGCATCTGGGTGACGGTGAGCACGAGGTCTGTCGCGGTGATGCCCTCGCGCAGCGAGCCGGTCAGCTTGAAGCCGATGACCTCGGGCAGGAGCATGGACTGCGGCTGGCCGAGCATGGCGGCTTCCGCCTCGATGCCGCCGACGCCCCAGCCGAGAACGGCGAGGCCGTTGACCATGGTGGTGTGCGAATCGGTGCCGACCACGGTGTCGGGATAGGCGACCTCGACCTCGACGCCGTCGATCGTCTCGGTGCGGGTCCAGACGGTCTGGGCGAGGTATTCGAGGTTGACCTGGTGGCAGATGCCGGTGCCGGGCGGGACGACGCGGAAATTGTCGAAGGCGCCCTGGCCCCATTTCAGGAACTTGTAGCGCTCCTCGTTGCGCTCGTATTCGAGCTCGACGTTCTGCGCGAGCGCCTTGGGCGTGCCGAACTCGTCGACGATCACCGAATGGTCGATGACGAGGTCGACCGGGACGAGCGGGTTGATCTTGGCCGGGTCGCCGCCGAGCGCCACGACGCCGTCGCGCATCGCGGCGAGATCGACGACGGCGGGAACGCCGGTGAAGTCCTGCATCAGCACGCGGGCGGGGCGGAAGCCGATCTCCTTGCCGGCCTTGCCCTTGTCATCGGCCCAGGCGACGAAGGCCTCGATATCGGCCTTGGTGACGGAGCGGCCGTCCTCGAAGCGCAGCAGGTTCTCGAGCAGCACCTTCATCGAGAAGGGCAGGCGGGAGATGCCGGTCAGGCCGTTCGCCTCCGCGTCGGGCAGCGAATAATAGGTGTAGGTCTTGCCGCCCGCAGTGAGCGTACGACGACATTTAAAGGAATCGAGCGAGGCCATATCGGCTTACATCCTGATCAAGGGGTTGCGGTCGCGAGCCGGAGACCCTTGCGGAATCAGCCGGTCGAAGGCCTATTGCGCATGACGCGCGCGCCGCCCCGGGAGTGCCCGAGCCCCGCGCCGGATCGGCGTGCGGCGTAGCCACGGGTTCTATAGATCAATTCCAAGAAGGCCGCTACAGGGTCGATGCGCGCTCCGCGAGGGCCGGCATGTTCGAGGAAAAGCGCGGGTTTCGTGACGCAGATTTCGCATCAGACCCTGACATTGAGCGCCGAAGGCCTCGTCTGCCGGCGCGGCGGGCGGCTGATCTTCGAGGGAGTCGGCTTCCGGCTCGGCAATGGCGAGGCGCTGGCGCTGACCGGGCGCAACGGCGCCGGCAAGTCGAGCCTCATCGCCATGCTCTGCGGCCGCCTGCGCCCGGAGGCGGGTACGATCCGGCTCGAAGGGCTGGACGAGACACCGCTGACCGAGGCGGCCCATCTCGTCGGCCATCGCGACGGGCTTAAGAGCGCGCTGACGGCGAAGGAGAATCTGCGTTTCGCCCAGGATCTGCTCGGCGGCGCGGCCGCGACGCCGGAACAGGCGCTGGAAGCGGTCGGTCTGCCACATGTCGGCGCGCTGCCGGTCGGCTATCTCTCGGCCGGGCAGAGGCGGCGTGTGGCACTGGCCCGGCTTCTCGTCGCAGCGCGGCCGCTCTGGCTGCTCGACGAGCCGGCGGCGGCGCTCGACGTCAATGCGCAGGCGATGCTGATCGGCCTGATGCAGGCGCATCTTGCGGCGGGCGGGGCGATCCTGGCGGCGACGCATGGGCCGCTCGGCATCGATGCCGCGCGCGAACTCAGGATCGGGCCGTGAGGCGGGCTTTCTTCGCCGTGCTCAGGCGCGACCTTGCTCTGGCAGCCCGGGCTGGCGGCGGCGGCGAGCTCGCATTGGTCTTCTTCCTGACCATGGTCGTGCTGGTGCCCTTCGCACTCGGGCCGGATCTCAACCTGCTCTCGCGCATCGGCCCGGCCATTCTCTGGCTGGGGGCACTGCTCTCCACCCTGATCGGCCTCGACCGGCTGTTCCAGGCGGATGAGGAGGACGGCTCGCTCGAACTGATGCGGGCCTCGCCGCTGCCGCTCGAGCTTAGCGTGTTCGCCAAGGGACTGGCGCATTGGCTGACCACCGGGCTGCCGCTGGCTCTGGCCGCGCCGCTGCTCGGCCTGCTCGTCGCCTTGCCGGCCGAGGCGATCCTGCCGCTGGTCGCGAGCCTCATAGTCGGAACGCCGGCGCTGAGCTTCATCGGCGCCTCGGCCGCTGCTTTGACCGCGAGCCTGCGCCGCGGCGGGCTGATCCTGCCGGTGATCGTCGCGCCGCTGACGGTACCGGTGCTGATCTTCGGCGTCTCGGCGGTGGATGCCGCGCGCGGCGGCCCGCTGCCGGCCGGCACGCCGCTGCTGATCCTCGGAGCGATCACGCTTTCTGCGATCGTGGTCGGCAGCATCGCCGCCGCGGCTGCGCTGCGGCAGTCGGAGTAGCCCTGCAAAGGGCTCGGCGGTCAGGCTTCGTCGAGCTCGAGCGCGCAACCGCTCTGGGCGGCGAGCTGCATGACGACCGCGGCGATATCCTCCAGCGCGACATTCTCGCCATTGAAGCGCAGCTGCACTTCCTCGGCGACGGCGAAGACGTCGAGCACTCGGGATTCACCAGCCCGCAGGCGAACGGTCGCCTCGACATCGCGCTGCATAGGCGCGGAAAGCTTCATGAACATGGGAACGCCCTCCTGCCGGCAAGGCTAGGCCACTTTGGCGAGAGGTGCAATAAAAATGAAATATTTCAAATGGTTAGTAGGTTGTGCTGACGCTGCCTTGCCAGTATGAGCCACCGCTGCTGCCGATTGCCCTTCTGGTTGTGAATGTGCATTCTGCGCCTATATCGTCAGTTACTCATTTGTAGCGTCGCGGGGGGCGCCATGTCGGATCTCGAACGCGGCGAGCGGCTGCAGATCATGCTCAGCGCCGAGGAACTGCGTGCCGTCGAGAACTGGCGCTTCGAGAAGCGCATGCCGAGCCGAGCGGCCGCGGTGCGCGAATTGCTGCGCCGCGGCCTGCTCGCCGAGGGCTTTACCGTCGCGGGCGAAGGCGTGCGTTCCGGCAGTTTCGGCGTGGTCGACAAAAGCGGTGCCAACGATTCACTGGACAAGGACGAGGCCTAGCCGCCGGCCCTAACGTCGCAGGCTGCTAGGCCGGATTGTGAGCCGGGCCGGCGATTGCTACATGCTCTCTGGTCGAAAGAAGAGCATCGTCCTCTAGCGCGAGCCCATGGCAAGCCTGATCGAACTGGCCAATCCGGCGCGTTTCATGCGCCTTTCGAATGTGCTGCTGCCCTGGGTCGCCGGCATCGCGGTGCTGTTGCTGCTCGTCGGCTTCTATCTCGCCTGGTTCGTCGCTCCGGCCGATTACCAGCAGGGCGAGACCATCCGCATCATGTATCTGCATGTGCCGGCCGCCTGGCTGGCGATGATGTTCTATTCGATGATGGCGTGCTCGGCGCTCGGCGTGCTGATCTGGCGCCATCCGCTCGCCGATGTCGCGCAGCAGGCCGCGGCGCCGATCGGGGCCGCCTTCGCGCTGATCTGCCTGCTCACCGGCTCGTTCTGGGGCAAGCCGATGTGGGGGACCTACTGGGTCTGGGATGCGCGGCTGACCTCCATGCTGGTGCTGTTCCTGCTCTATCTCGGCGTCATCGCGCTTCGGCGCGCCATTGACGAGCCCTCGCGTGCCGGACGCGCGGTCGCGATCCTGACGCTGGTCGGCAGCGTCAACATCCCGATCATCAAGTTTTCGGTCGACTGGTGGAGCACCCTGCACCAGCCGGCCTCGGTGCTGCGGCTGAGTGGGCCGACCATCCATACTTCGATGCTCTGGCCGCTGCTGATCCTGGCCGTCGGCTTCACGCTCGCGGCGCTGTGGCTGCACGCGGTGGCGATGCAGGCGGAATTGCTGCGCCGGCGGGTGCGGACCCTGAAGATCCTTGAGGCGGAGCGCCTCGACCGGTTGTCCCTGCAGGCGGCGGAATGATGCTCGAACTAGGCCCTCATGGCGGTTTCATCCTCGCCGCCTATCTGGCCTCGGGCCTGATCCTGTGCGGCCTCGCCGCCCTGATCCTGCTCGACCGCCGGGCCCAGCGCCGCGCGCTGGCGCTGCTGGAGCAGCAGGGCATCGGCCGCCGCTCCGAACGGAAGACGTCATGAGCGAGACCTCCACTAGCGAGACCTCCGCTGCAACGCCGGCCAGGCGCTCGCCCTGGCTCTTCGCCATACCGCTCATCCTGTTCGGGGCGCTGGCGCTGGTCTTCCTGGCGGGCCTGTTCTCCGGCGATGCCAGCAAGGTGCCCTCGGCGCTGATCGGCAAGCCGGCGCCGGCCGTAACGCTGACCGAGCTGGAAGGGCTGCAGCGCGACGGCAAGCCGGTGCCGGCCTTCGGCATGGCCGACCTCGCCAAGGGCAAGGCGACGATCGTCAACGTCTTCGCCAGCTGGTGCGCGCCCTGCCGGGTCGAGCATCCCTTCCTGGTCGCGATGGGCGAGTCGCCAGCGGTCAAGCAGGGCAAGGTCGTGCTGGTCGGCATGAACTACAAGGACGAGGCCGAGAATGCCCGACGCTTCCTCGGCGCGCTCGGGAATCCCTACTCGGCCGTCGGGGTCGACCGGCCGGGCCGCGCCGCGATCGAATGGGGCGTCTATGGCGTTCCCGAGACCTTCCTGATCGGCCCGGATGGGCGCATCGTCGACAAGCATGTCGGGGCGCTGACCGGCGAAAGCGCCGCCAGGATGCTGGCGAAGGCTGCCACGCTGGTGAAGTGAGGGCGCCGGCGCTGTGGTCGGGCGGGACTGCTGAAGCTCGCCCTGAAACGAAGAAAGCCGCGACGGGCGCAGCTTTCTCGAAACACCGGTCTCCACGGGGCGCGGCTCCGTATCCTCGCTCCCCCTGGATTATGATGCGAGGCGTCAGGCCGCCTTCCGGCCGTTGACCAGGCTCTCGAACATGCCGCGGCCGTCGGTGCCGCCGACGAGTCCGTCGATCAGGTTCTCCGGATGCGGCATCAGGCCGAGCACATTGCGCTTCGGCGAATAGATGCCGGCGATGTGGTTGAGCGAGCCGTTCGGATCGGCCTCGGCCGTGATCTGGCCCTCGGCATCGCAATAGCGGAAGGCGACGAGGCCCTCGCCTTCGAGCCGGGCAAGCGTCTCGGCATCGCAGATATAGTTGCCTTCGCCATGGGCGATGCAGACATCGATCACCTGCCCCTTGGCATAGGAGGAGGTGAAGGCGGTGTCGTTGCGCTCGACGCGCAGATGCTGGCGCTTGCAGACGAATTTCAGATTGGCGTTGCGTGCAAGAACGCCCGGCAGCAGCCCGGACTCGCAGGCGATCTGGAAGCCGTTGCAGATGCCGAGCACGAGGCCGCCGCGCGCTGCATGGGCCCGCGTCGCGTCCATGATGTGGGCGCGACCGGCAATCGCGCCGCAGCGCAGATAGTCGCCATAGGAAAAGCCGCCCGGCAGCACGACGAGGTCGGTCCCGGCCGGCAGCTCGTGGTCGCCATGCCAGACATGCGCGACGCTGGCGCCGGCCTGCTTCAGAGCCTTGGCGACGTCGCCATCGCGGTTGGAGCCCGGAAAGGTGATGACGGCGGCTTTCATCGGCTCAGACTCCGATCTCGACGCGGTAGTTCTCGATCACCGTATTGGCGAGCAGCTTCTCGCAGGCGGCCTTGAGGGTCTCCTCGGCCACGGCCTTGTCGGTGTCGGCGAGCTCGATGTCGAAGACCTTGCCCTGGCGCACCGAGCCGACGCCGGCGATGCCGAGGGATTTGAGCGCACCCTCGATGGCCTTGCCCTGCGGATCGAGCACGCCGGTCTTGAGGGTGACGGTGACGCGGGCTTTCATCTTGATCTCCGGTCGGAAGTTTGGCGGTGGCTTAGCGGTGAATCGGCGCCGGCTCAACTCTTTGCTGGTCCAGGACGTCGCTTCAACGGCTTTCCCAGGTGGCGCGGGCATAGTCGCGGGCGGCCTGCGAATCATTGGTGACGGCCATGGCGAGCGATAGCACCTTGTCCTTGCGGGCATAGAGGATCGCGGTCGAGGCGAGGCGGTGGCCCTCCCTGGCGCGGATCTCGACCTGGATGCCGCTGGTGCCGTCGAGCTTGAAGCGCGAGACGGTGGTGGTGCTCGCCGGCCTGGCCGGTTTCTTGTCCTTGCCGCGCGTTGCCGAGGCGGTGAAGGCCCGCGCCAGCCTTGCCGGGTCCGATGCCAGCGCGCGCTCGATCTCGACGGCGCGGCGCCCTTCGAAGCTCAGCAAGGCGGCGACGCCGGGGCGGATGCAATCCTCCGGCGGGCAATAGACGATCGCCTTCGGGGTGATGCCATCATTGACGACCCAGCTCTGGATCGGCAGCGGCTCCCAGCCGCGGCCGGCGGCGAGCTGGACGAGGCCCGGGCCGAAATGGTCGGCGCAGCCGGCGAGCAGCACGACCGCCAGGGCCAGGGCGCCGAAACGCAAACGGGAGCGCAAGCGCCCCCGTTTCGATGTCGGTTCGACAGCGATCCCGGCGCTCACTGCACCAGGCGCGGCCCGGCCGGGCCGGTTTTCTCGTTCTCGCCCATGATGCCGAGGCGGCGGGCCACCTCGGTATAGGCCTCGATCAGCCCGCCCATGTCGCGGCGGAAGCGGTCCTTGTCCATCTTGTCCTTCGACTTGATGTCCCAGAGCCGGCAGGAATCCGGGCTGATCTCGTCGGCGACGACGATGCGCATCATGTCGCCTTCCCAGAGGCGGCCGCACTCCATCTTGAAGTCGACGAGGCGGATGCCGGCGCCGAGGAACAGGCCGGAGAGGAAATCATTGACGCGGATGGCGAGCGCCATGATGTCGTCGATCTCCTGCGGCGTCGCCCAGCCGAAGGCGGTGATGTGCTCTTCCGAGACCATCGGGTCGTTCAGCGCGTCGTTCTTGTAATAGAACTCGATGATCGAGCGCGGCAGCTGGGTGCCTTCCTCGAGGCCGAGCTTGGTCGACAGCGAGCCGGCAGCGACGTTGCGGACCACGACCTCGAGCGGAATGATCTCGACCTCGCGAATCAGCTGCTCGCGCATGTTCAGCCGGCGGATGAAATGCGTGGGGACGCCGATATCGTTGAGGTTCGTGAAGATGTACTCGGAAATCCGGTTGTTCAGGACGCCCTTGCCGTCGATCACTTCATGCTTCTTGGCGTTGAAGGCGGTCGCGTCATCCTTGAAATGCTGGATGAGCGTTCCGGGCTCCGGTCCTTCGTACAGGACCTTCGCCTTGCCTTCGTAAATGCGACGGCGGCGGTTCATCGGGATATACCGTGGCTTGAGGAAATCCAATGGGTCGGCCTCTCTCTGGTCGCGGTTTCCCGCGGCGGGATCTTGGCCCTGTTCAGCACGCTGTCGCGCAATCCCGTGGCTCTTTCGAGTTCGATCCTAACGCGCCGGTCCGGCTGGTTCTCGCGCGCTCGCTTCCTGAGGAGTCTGCCGCGCTTCGCGCTATATGGGCCTTTCGCGTCGCAAACGCAACAAAGCGCGCCGGGCGTCTCGAAATCTGTGCCGCCGGCCCGCGGCGCGCTCGCCCCTAGCCGCATCGGCTGGCGCATTCTATATGGCGAGGAAGGCCGATATCGGCCGATCTGCCGCAAACCCCGCGATTCCGGAGAGGACCAGAACCGTCATGGCGACATTCGACCAGCGCAAGGATGCTTTCGAGAACAAGTTCGCGCATGACGAGGAACTGCGCTTCAAGGCGATGGCCCGCCGCAACAAGCTGCTCGGCCTCTGGGCCGCCGACAAGCTCGGCAAGAGCGGCGCCGACGCCGAGGCCTATGCCAAATCGGTCGTTCTGGCCGATTTCGAGGAGGCCGGCGACGAGGACGTGGTGCGCAAGGTCAAGGCCGATTTCGCGGCCGGCAATGTCGCGGCCGGCGACAGCGAGATCCGTCAGGTCATGCAGGATCTGCTGATCCGGGCGGCCGAAGAGATCCAGGCCGGGCGCTGAAGCGCCTCGCCACGGCGCCGCGCCGGGCAGGCGCGGCTGCCGGTGGGGAAAGGCGCGCGATTCGCAAGGCGTCCCCGAGCCGGGCGCATGCCGGATGGTTTGCCTTTGGCCCGCGATTGGGTCCAGTTTCAGCGTGCCGCCGACGAAGAGCGGCCGCAACCGGATGAAGCTGCCCGATGACCGCCACCAAGCCGACCGTGCTCTCCTCGCTCGCAGACCGCCTCGCCAAGGGTGAGACGCTGCTTTCCGCCTGGTGCGGCCTGCCGGACCCGAGCATCGCCGCGATCCTGGCGCAGGAAGATTTCGATGCGGTCACGCTCGACATGCAGCACGGCCCGATCACGCTCGGCGAGGTCATCCGGGCGATCCCGCTGATCAATGCCGCCGGCAAGCCCGCTCTCGCCCGCATCGCGGTCGGCGAGTTCCAGAACGTCTCGAAGCTGTTCGATTCCGGCGCGTCCGGCGTGATCGCGCCGATGATCAACACGATCGAGGATGCCCGTCGTCTCGCGGCCTATGCCAAGTATCCGCCGCTCGGCGAGCGCAGCTGGGGCAGCTATGGCGGCCTCGGCGCCTCCGGCCTCGACCAGAACGGCTATCTCAGGCAGGCTAATGATTTCTCGCTGACCTTCGCGATGATCGAGACGCGCGAGGCGATGGCGATCGTCGACGATATTCTCGCCATCGACGGCATCGACGCGCTCTTCGTCGGCCCGTCGGATCTGTCGATCGCGCTGTCGGGCGGCACCTCGGTCAACGCCTCGGCCAAGGAGGTCGACGACGCGCTGCGCCATATCGTGGCGCGGGCGAATGCGGTGAAGAAGCCGGTCGCCTTCTATGCGGCGAGCGCCGAACGCGCCAAGCAGGGCGTCGAGCTCGGTGCAAGGCTGGTAACGGTGATGAGCGATACCGGCCTGCTGCGTGCCGCCAGCCAGGCGGCTCTCAAGGTGATCAAGGGCTGAAGGCCCGACCACTCCCGCGCCTCGAGCAAGCGCGGGAGTGGTCCCGGTTTCTGCTCATCGCTTTCTCATCACGCGAGTCGGCGGCCACTTCACTCGAAAACGCGCCTATCGCATCGGACCGAAAAGTGGACTCCACTTTTCGGTCCGATGCGATAACACTGAGATAGATCACCGTGGCCGCGTCCGAACGGACGCGCGGTGATCTAGGCGTTGACGCCTTCGCGCGCCTTGAGCGCGGCGTAATAGGCCCAGAGCAAGCGGGCCGCGACGCCGCGCCAGGGCCGCCACGCCTCTGCCAGAGCGAGGAGCTCGGTCGGTTTCGGCCGGGCGGCCAGCCCGAAAGCGAGCTTCGCCGCTTCCTGCACGGCGAGGTCGCCGGCGGCGAAGCCGTCACGGTGGCCGAGGCAGAACAGCAGATAAACATCCGCCGTCCACGGCCCGATGCCCGAGATGGCGGTCATGTGCGCATGCACGAATTCCGGTGTCGCCGTTTCCAGTCCGGCGAGGTCGAGGCTGCCTTCGGCGATCGCGGCGGCGACGGCGCGCAAGGTCTTCTGCTTCGGCCGTGACAGGCCCGACAACCGCATCTCCTCATCGCTCGCGACCAGGATCCGCTCCGGCGTCAGTGGGTCGAACACGCCTTCCAGCCTTGCCCAGACGGCGCGGGCGCTGGCGACCGAAAGCTGCTGCGAGACGATGATCGAGGCGAGGCTGGAAAAGCCGCTGTCGCGCCGGCGCAGCGGCGGGATGCCGGTGCGCGCAATGATCGGCTCCCAGGCCGGGTCGAGGGCCGCGAGGGCGGCCATGCCCTCTTCGAGATCGGCGTCGCAGGTGATTCTCGGCATGGCGGGCAATCTAGGGTGCAGGCTGGCGCCGATCCTGTCAGGAGGGTGCGGGCTTGGCGTCGGTCGGGTCCGACCATAGACAGGAGGCGATGGCGAAGTCCCCACCCGTTTTCCGTTTCGCACCGAGCCCGAACGGGCGGCTGCATCTCGGCCACGCGCTCTCGGCGCTGACCAATGCCCGCCTGGCCGCCGCTTTCGGCGGGCGGCTGCTGCTGCGGATCGAGGATATCGACCTCGCGCGCTGCCGGCCGGAATTCGAGCAGGGCATCCATGACGATCTCGCCTGGCTCGGCCTGCATTTCGACGGCGCGGTTCGGCGCCAGTCGGAGCATTTTGACGACTACCGCAGCGCGCTGGCACAGCTGCAGGCGATGGGGCTGATCTATCCCTGCTTCTGCTCGCGGCAGGAGGTGAAGCAGGCGGTCGCCCGGCGCGAAGCCGAAACCGGCGAGCCCTGGCCGCGCGATCCCGATGGCGCGCCGCTCTATCCCGGATGCTGCCGCAACCTGTCCGGAGCGGAGCAGCGTGAGCGGATCGCGGCCGGCGAGCCGCATGTGCTGCGCCTGGCCATGGATCGCGCGCTCGCATGCACGGGCGCGAATCTTTCCTACTCCGTCTTCGATGCCGAAGGAGCGGTGCGGCGGATCGCCGTGGATCCGGCGCGCTGGGGCGATGTCGTGCTCGCCCGCAAGGACGTACCGACGAGCTATCACCTTGCCGTCGTCGTCGACGATGCGCTGCAGGGCGTCAGCCATGTCGTGCGCGGCCGCGATCTCGAGGCGGCGACCGCTATCCATCTCGTGCTGCAGCGCCTGCTCGGCTTGGCCGTGCCGCTCTATCACTTCCACCGGCTTCTGGCCGATGAGACCGGTCAGAAGCTGGCCAAGAGCCGGCAGTCGCCGGGGCTCGCCGATCTGCGGGCCCGAGGGGTGACGCCGGCCGCGATCCGCCGGCAGCTCGGTTTCACGTGAATCGCCGACCGGCCGAGATCATTCGAGCGTTCGCCTCAGGCCGCGCCGAGCCAGCTCAGCCAGAAGATCGTGGTGAAGAGCGAGAGCGCGGTCGAGAGCGCGATGGCGCTCGAGGCATCGGCCATGCCCTGGCGATAGCGCTCGGCGAAGAGATAGGCGTTGACCCCGCAGGGGCAGGCGGCGAACAGCACCGCGACTCCGGCCCAGACCGGCGGCATCGCAAAGACTTTCGTCGCCAGTATCAGCACGATCAGTGGATGCACGACCAGCTTGAGCCCGCTCAGGACCACCGGCAGGCCGATGCCCGAGGCCAGGCCATAGCGATGAAGCGCGATGCCGAGGCTGATCAGCGCGCAGGGAACCGCCGTCGCGGCAATCAGATCGATGATCGTCCAGAGTGGTGCCGGCACATGCGCGACGACCGGGCGCACTGCGGCGCCGAGCAGGATGCCGAGGATCAGCGGGTGCATGAACAGGCGCCGGAGCATGAGGCCGAACGAGGCGGCGCGTCCCTCGGCCAGCACGGTGGCGACGGTCATGGTCACCGGCAGATGGATGACGAGCAGCAATCCGAGCGGCACTGCGCCGGCCTCGCCATAGGCTTTCAGGATCATCGGGATGCCGACGAAGACCGTGTTCGACTGGGCGGCGGCGAAGCCGGAGACGACGAGTTCGGGGCCTTTGCGCCCGAAGACGCGGCTCGCCACCAGCTGGGCGATGAGCCAGACGACGGCAAGCCCGGTGAAATAGGAGATCCAGTAGCCCCAGGGCTGCGCGGCGGGGATCGCCGCGGTCGCCAGCGTCTTGAACAGCAGGCAGGGCACGGCGAGGACGAAGACGAAATCCGAGAGCCCCTCGCCGGTGCTCTCGCGCAGGATCCGAGTCCAGCGCGCGCCATAGCCGAGCGCGATCAGGCCGAATACGGGCAGGACTGTCAGCAGCGCGGCGAGCATCGGCGTCAGGCCCCGGAGCCGGCTCAGCGCGCCTGTGCGGTCTGGCCTCCGGCCCGCACGATCAGCCCCAGGACTTCGTCGCGCTGGCGCTTGAATTCGGCGAGCGCGCGGCCGTCGAGCTCGCGCCCGCGTGGCACCTTGATCTTCATCGGGTTGACGAAATTGCCGTTGACCATGACCTCGTAGTGCAGATGCGGGCCGGTCGAGAGGCCGGTATTGCCGAGGAAGCCGATCACCTGGCCCTGGCGGACCTTGACACCGGGCGCGATGCCCTTGGCGAAGGCCGATTGGTGCGAATAGCTGGTGACGTAGCCATTGGCGTGCTGGATCTCGATGCGCCGGCCATAGCCGGAATCCCATTCGGCCTTGATCACCGTGCCGTTGCCCGCCGCCAGGATCGGCGTGCCGATCTTGTTGGCCCAGTCGACGCCGGTATGCATCTTCGAATAGCGCATGATCGGGTGGTAGCGCATGCCGAAGCCCGAGCGCATTTCGGCATCGCTGATCGGCTTGCGCAACAGGAACTTCTTCAGCGAGCGTCCGTCCGGATCGAAGAAGTCGATCAGCCCGTCCTCGGGAGCCTGGTAGCGGAAGACCTGCCGGGTTTCGCCGCCGATGGTGAGCGAGGCCGAGAGAATTTCGGCGCGCTCGCCCTCGTCCTCGTCGGTGAAGATCACCTCGAGGCTGTCGCCGCCGCGGACGCGCTGCTGGAAATCGAGATCATAGGAGAAGATGCGGACGAGTTCGTCGATCAGGGCGCGCGGCAGGTCATGGCGCAGCCCGGTCTCGTACAGGCTCTCATAGAGCCGGGCGCCGGTGCCGCCGCTGTCCTCCTCTTCCTCCTCCTCCTCGTCATTGCCGGTCTGGGCCTTCTGCTGCGGGCCGAGCGTCTCGGCCTTGGGCAGCGCGACGGGGGTGAAGACGCCCTTGTCGTTGATCGCGACCATCGCGGCCGGGCGGCCATTGTCGAGCAGGGCGATGCGGACGATCTGGCGCGCGTCGCCCGGCCGCGGCCCGGGTGCGAACAGGGCCTGCAGGACCTGGCCCTCCGGCAGCGCGGCGATCTTCACCTTGCCGCCGAAGGCGTTGATCATCGAGATGATCTGGTCGCGATTGGCGCCGGCATTGCGGACCACGGTCTCGAAATTCTCGCCGCGGCGGGTGATCAGCAGCTTCTCCTCGACCAGCGGCTCGCGTGTCGCGGCGATCGGCGCCTTCAGCGCATTGGTGACGTTTTCCGGGACGACGCGGACCTCGATCCCGGAGAAGGAGGTGTCGGTGGCCGGCGCATAGCCGAGCAGATCGGCGCTCGCAGCGGCGGCGCCCTGGCCGAGGGTCCGGCTGAGCATCAGCTGCGGCGGGATCGGCAGGGCGGCGCGACGGTCGCTGGCGGCGAGGTTGGCGCGCTCCTCCTCCATCTGTGCGATCACCTCGGCGTCGCTCAGATTGGCCTTGCTCGCCTGGATGGTCAGCTCGGCGAGATCGCGCTTGGTGATCGAGACA
>NZ_CM179505.1:482500-5107500 GCF_058798075.1 Allobosea sp. GW823-FHT01F03
CAGTCGGGGCGTCGCCCCGGCGTCGGCGGCAGGACTGCGTCGAGCAGCGAGCGTGTATAGGGATGGCGGGGCCGCGCGAACAGCTCCTCCGTCCGGCCGGTCTCGACCAGGGTGCCGAGATACATCACCGCCACCCGCTCCGCCATATGATAGACCACGGCGAGGTTGTGGCTGATCAGCAGAACGGTGAGGCCGAGCTTCTTCTGCAGCGTGCCGATCAGGTTGATGATCTGCGACTGCACGGAAACGTCGAGCGCCGAGGTCGGCTCGTCGCAGATCAGGATACGCGGCTGTGCGATCAATGCGCGTGCGATGGCGACGCGCTGGCGCTGCCCGCCCGAGATCTGACTCGGATAGGCGTTGAGCAGGTGCGGCGGCAGTCCGACCGCCTGCATCATCGCGGCCACGGCGACCTGCCGGCTGCGGCCATTGCCCTCGCCGCGGACGACGAGCGGCGCCGCGATGATGCTGCCCAGCGTCTGGCGCGGATTGAGCGAGGAATAGGGATCCTGGAAGACCGGCTGGATCAGCCCCGCTCGCTCGATCCGGTGATAGGACGCGATCGGCTTCCCCGCCACGGTCACGAAACCGCTGCTCGGCGCCTCGATGCCCAGCATCAGCCGCGACAGCGTGGTCTTGCCGCAGCCGGATTCGCCGACGATCGCGACGACCTCGCCCTGCCGGACCTCGAGATCTATGCCGCGCAACGCCCGCAGGGTGCGCCTTTCGCCGTGGAAAGCGACGGCGTAATCGCGCGTCGCGCCGACGATGCTCAGTGCGGCCTGCGCGTTCACGACACCACCTCGCCCCGCTCCTCGAAACCCGGTTCGCCGGCCCGCTCTGCCACTGACCGGATGCAGCGTAGCGCACGGTCGCCATCCTGCGGCACGAGCGGCACCGGGACGGCGCAGACCGGCCGCGCATAGGGGCAACGTTCCATGAACAGGCAGGTCTTTACCTCGCCTGTCGGCGGCGGCACGATCCCCGGTATCGACCCCAGCAGCGCGCCACGCGCGGTGTGTCCCGGCGTCGGAATCGCCTGCAGCAGGCCTTCGGTATAGGGATGCGCCGGGGCGCTCAGGATGGCTGAGGTCTCGCCGGTCTCGACCACCTGGCCGGCATACATCACAGCGACGCGGTGGGCCATCGTTGCGACCACGCCGAGATCATGCGTGATCAGGACGATGCCGACGCCTGTCTCCGCCTGGAGCTTCGCCAGCAGCCCGAGGATCTGCGCCTGGGTGGTGACGTCGAGCGCCGTCGTCGGCTCGTCGGCGATGATCAGGTCCGGATCGCAAGACAGCGCCATCGCGATCATGACACGCTGGCGCAGGCCGCCGGACAGCTGGTGGGGGTATTGTTCGAGCCTGGCTGCCGGCGACGGGACGCCGACCCGGGCCAGCAGCGCAACCGCCCGCTCTCGCGCCTCCGTCTGTCCGATGCGCCGATGCGTGCGCATCACCTCGGTCATCTGGCTGCCGATCGTGTAGCAGGGATCCAGCGAGGTCATCGGATCCTGGAAGATCATCGCGATGCGCGGTCCGCGCAGCTTGCGCCATTCCGTCTCGCGCAGATCGATCAGCGATTGTCCGGAAAAGCTCAGCCGCGTGGCATCGACGCGCCCGGGCTTCGGCACGAGCCCCATCAGCGAAAGGGCGGTCAGGCTCTTGCCGCAGCCGGATTCGCCGACGATCGCCAGCGTTTCGCCGCGCGCGACCGACAGCGTGATACCACGCACCGGCTGCAGCACGCGCCCCTGCGCGGTCGGAATCGTGATCTTCAGGTCCTCGAGCGCGATCAGCGCGCTCTCCCTGGGAGTGCTCATGCCCGGCCCTCCGGCGCGACGACGTCGCGCAGCGCATCGCCGAGCAGGTTGATCGCCAGCACCAGCGTCACCAGTGCGACGCCGGGGATCGCGATCAGCCAGGGGCGGAACAGCAGCTGGTTCTTCGATTCCGCCACCATCAGTCCCCAGGAGGCGAGTGGCGGCTTGACGCCGAGGCCGAGGAAGGAGAGCGCCGCCTCGAGCAGCACCGCATGCGCGACCTCGACGGTGGCGACCACGATCAGCGGCCCGACGATGTTGGGCAGGATCTCGACCAGCAGGATGCGCGGCGTCGAGGAGCCGATGGCGCGCGCCGCGATGACGAAGTCGCTATGCGCCAGCCGCTGCGTCGCGCTGCGGGTCACCACCGCGAACCGGTCCCAGAGCAGGAGTCCGATCACCACGACGAGCACGCTCAGCGAGGAGCCGACGACCGCGACCACGACGAGCGCGACCAGCACGACAGGAAGCGTCAGTCGGATCGTGATCAGGAAGTTGATGACGAGATCGACCCGGCCGCCGAAATAGCCGGCGGCCATGCCCATCGCCGTGCCGATGAGGCCCGAGACCAGCACCGTCGCGATGCCGATGAACATCGAGATGCGGGCGCCGTCGACGAGGCGCGCCAGCAGGTCGCGTCCGAGCTGGTCGGTGCCGAGCGGATGCGCCCAGCTGCCGCGCACGTCCCACACCGGCGGGACGAGGCGGGCGCCGAGATTCTGTGCAACGGGATCGAGCGTGAACAGCGGCCCGACGAGTGCGACGAGCAGGATCAGCAGGATCGCACCACCGCCCAACCAGAAGCTGCCATGCCGCAGCAGGCGGTGCAAAGCGAGCCGGCGGGGGCTCATCGTGGTGAGTGTCGCCGCCGTCATGAGATGCGGATCCTCGGATCGATCAGGGCGTTGAGCAGGTCCGCCAGCAATGTCAGCAGCGCATAGATCAGAGCGATCAGCAGCAGGATGGCCTGGATCACCTCGATGTCGGAGCGCTGGATCGATTGCCAGGCAAGGAGCCCGAGCCCTTTCAGCGAGAAGACCGGGATGATGGCACTGCGCAGTGCATGAAGCAGCACCACGCGCCAAGCCGGAAGCCCATAGGCCCGCGCCGTGCGGACATGGTCGGATTGCATGACGTCGATCATGCCCGAGCGCGTCAGTCGCATGAGGGCGGGAGCGGCGTAATAACCCAGCGTCACCGAGGGCAGCACGAAATGCAGCCATGTCGCCGAGCCGGAAATCGGCAGCCAGCGCAGCTGCACGCCGAAGATGTAGATCAAGAGCAGCGCGAACAGGAATGAAGGCAGCGCCTGCCCGGCAACCGCCAGACCGAGCGCGAAACGGTCCAGCGCCGTATCACGATGGAGGCCAGCGAGGATTCCGAGCGGGATGGAGAGCAGCAGCGCGAAGACCAGCGCCGACAGGCCGAGCTTGGCGGTGACCGGGGCGTGCTCTGCGAGCACGGTGATCACTGACTGGCGCAGATAGAAGGACCGGCCGAAATCGCCGGCCAGGATCTTGCCGATCCAGGCGAAGTACTGCGTGTGGATCGGTTGGTCGAAACCGTAGAGCCGGCGGATCGATTCCACATCGGCCGGAGAAGCCCCCTCGCCCGCCATCGCTGCGGCGGGATCGCCGGAGAGATGGACGAGCGAAAAGGCGAGTACCGAGGTGCAGGCGATCACCAGCAGGGTGACGAGCAGCCGCCGCGCGAGAAAACGTAACATGATGTTCGATCAGACGGCGGCGACCGCTTTCCTGCTCACTTCTTCCAGCGTGCCAGGTAGAAGTGGGCCAGCTCGTCCGGCGTCACCGGCAGGTCGAGTTCGGCGTTGAAGGCGTAGGTCCGGCCGTAGCTGAACAGCGGCACCATATAGGCCTGCTCGTTGATGCGGGCGAGCGCCTTGCCGTACAGTTCCTTGCGCTTCTCCGGATCGACAGTCGTGTCCGCCGCCTGGAGCCAGTCGCGCACCTGCTCGTCGCGGGCATAGTCATCGGTGCTGAACTTGAAATAGTTGCTGACCGAGGCCGAGGCGTCGAGCACGCCCTGCGAACCCCAGCTCAGATGGGCCACCTCGGCCTTGCCTTCCTGCAGGATCGGCCGCAGCGCGCGCCACTGCAGATAGCGCAGGTCGGTCTTGATGCCGACCGCACGCAGATAGTTCATCACCGCCTCGGTATAGGGTCGGTCGCGATAAGCGTAGATCGGGATGGTGAAGCCGTCGGGATGCCCGGCCTCTTTCAGCAGCGCCTTGGCCTTGGCGGGATCGTAGGCATATTCCTCGGTCTTGGCGTCGCAGCCGAACTGGCGTGCGTCGCACATGAAGCGCAGCACCTCGGAGCCGTCGCCGACGAGATCACGCGAGATCGCCGCCCGGTCGATGGCGTGGAACATCGCGCGGCGGACGCGGACATCCTTCATCGGATTGTCGCCGGAGCGGCCGACCGCGTCGAGCGAGAGGAACGACATGCGCGTCGTCGGCGCGGCCTTGACCGTGACGTTCGGCATCGCGGCAAGCTGCTTGGCGTTCTCGGACGGCACGCCCCAGATCCAGTCTAGGCCGCCGGTAACGAGTTCGGCGAGCTGCGTGTCGGTGTCGGGGATGGTCTTGTAGATCAGCGTGCCGATCGCCGGCTTGCCCTTCGGGCTGTCGGCGAAATAGGCGTCGTTCTTGACCAATGTCACCGAGGAGCCGGACTTGAACTCCTTGAGATTATAGGGGCCGATGCAGACCGGCTGGACCGCTCCCCAATCGCGCCGCGGTTTACCGCCGGTGTTGACGGTCGGTGCCTTGTCGTAGTGCCCCTCGGGATAGATCGGCGTGATGCCCGAGAAATACTCGATCGCAGCCGGCGTGGGCGCCTTGGCCTTGAAGATCACCGTGTCGGTGCTGGGCGCCTCGACATTCTCGATCCAGTCCACCAGCAGCCGGGTGACCACGCCGCTGTCCGGCTGGCGGGCATGGTTGTAGGTGTAGGCGACGTCGGCAGCCGTCAGTTCCTTGCCGTTCGAGAACTTCAGTTCCTTGCGCAGCTTGAACTCAAGCGTCTTGTCGTCGATCCAGCGATAGCCGGTCGAGAGCAGCGGCTTATATTCGCCCTTGATCGGATCGCGATACATCAGCGTGTCGCACATCTGCTGTGCGATGATCACGACCTCGCGTAGATTCTGATAGTAGAGATCGACCGTGTCGACCTCGCTGGCCGAGGCGAAGACCAGCGTGTCGTCCGCCTTGCCGGCCTGGGCGGTGCCGGCACCGAGGCCGAGCGCTGCCGCGACAGTCAACGCGGCCGCCATGCTCCGAGTCGTCATCATCGTTCCCCTCCGTCCTGTTTCAGGATCAGTCTCCACTCCCGGCCCTCTCCTCATGGCCGGGAATGATCGCTTGCGACCTTCTCAGACCGCGCGTCTCACCGGCAATCGGATTGTCGAATTCCATGCGCCGCCGCGATGCAGTGTCAGTTTCGGCGGGCGGCCATGCGGCACCTGCCCGCAATGGTCGGCATCGGCGCCCGCGATCGCGATGCGGATGCGGCTCCCTGCCCTGAAGGTCCACGACGTCGGCAGCAGTGCGAAATGCAGGCGCTGCGGCTCGCCGATCGGCATCGGCGCGGCATCGGCTCGCGTGAAGCTGCGGAACGGCCAGCTGGTGCGATGCTCCGCCGGGCACTCGCTTTCCTTGCGATGCAGCGCCCGCAGCAGCCCTTCGGTGACGTAACGGACCATGCCGTCCGCCTCGACCTCAGAGAGATAGACGAAGACCGCGGCGTCCGGCTCGTTCGACGCCACCTGCAGGTCGGCGATCACATGGCCGGATACTTGCCAATCCCGCTCCAGCGGCGCGGAATCGTAGCGCAGCATCGCCTCGTCCCGGCCCTGCCAATCGATGTAATAATCGCGACTATCGATCGCGGCGATCCGCTCATAGCGGGTCTGGCCGCCGGTGCCCTTGCTGAAATCGACCTGGTAGTCGTCCGCCCCCGCGGCGCCGGCCTGCGGCGAGAGGCGCGCGCCTTCGTCGAGATGCAGCGTCTCGCTGGTCTCGACCGGCGGCCAGGACGCGGCCTCCTGCCAGGCTTCCTCATGCATGGTGTAGTAATGGATCGGCGCCTCGTCGCGGAGACCGGTGTCGAGGCCCATGAGGTACTCGTCGAAGAAGCGCAGCACCTCGCCGACGACGGGAAAGTCCGGCTCGACCTTCGGCCGCCAGGGCGAGCAGTCGATGCGCGCACCATGGTCCCAGGGACCAAGCAGGAGATGGCGCTTGGCGTTCGGCAGTGTCAGGAAGCGGCTGATCGAGCCGTTGGCATAGCCCGCGCCGTCCATCCAGCCTGAGACCGAATAGACTGCGACATCGGGATCGATGCCCTCGTAGAAGCCGTAGGGACTGAACTTGGCCGAGGTGAACTGCGGATCATAGGGCAACGTGTCGCCCTTGAATTTGAACTCGGTGATGAAGTCCGGCATGTGGAAATTACCGATATGCTCGGTGATCGCCTGCCGGCAGAGCGCCCCGTCCGCATCCTCGTCCACCGGCTGCGGGCCGGCATAATTCGGGTTGGCGTAGTAGGAGATGTTCTTCAACAGGTCGCGCCGGTCGTGATCCATGGCGATCATCAGGTCGTCATAGACCCGCGCCAGTTCCTTCAGGAGGATGCCGCCCGGATAGTAATGGTCCGAATAGGTGTCCCAGACCGCGAAAAGCGGCGCGATTGCCTTCACAGCCTTGTGGCCCGTGCTGGCGAGGAAGTCCGCCGCCGCGCCGAGATAGGACACGCCGGTCGCGCCGATCGCGCCGTTCGACCAGGGCTGCGCCACGATCCAGTCGGCGATGGCGCGGCAATCCTCGCGCTCGCGCGGCGAACGGAAGCTGTCGCGCGTTCCGAAGCTCGCTCCCGTACCGCGCACGTCGATGACGACCAGCGCGTAGCCGGCAGGTACGAAATTGTCGCGATAGCGGAATGAGCCGGGCGTGACCTCGTCGCCCTTGCTCCAATCGGCCAGTGCGAACCGGCGGTAATAGGGGGTGAAGATGGTGATCGCCGGGAACGGTCCCTCGGCAGCCACTCCCTCCGGCGTCTGCGGAAGATAGACATCGACCGCGAGCCGGCAGCCATCCGGCATCGTCACATAGTGCGAGAACGGCTTCTTCGACACGCCATAGGGGCGCTTGCGGTCCTTCAGGTAGGCCTGCGGGGTCACGCGCCAGGCCGCATTCTCGCTCGCCATGAAAGTTGCCCGTCTCAAACCGTTCCACTTCGAAATTCGAGCGTCGCAAACCCTCGACATATGCGTCAAATGCGTAATAAAGAGAACATCATGCTTAATTCGCATATTAAATAGATCGGATGGCGGCGCTGCGGGGATTGGAGGCCCTGAGGGCCTTCGTCGAGACAGGCACCGTATCGCGGGCCGCGGCAAGGCTCGGCCGCACCCAGCCGCAGATCGGGCGACTGCTCAGTGCGCTCGAGAGCGAGCTCGGCTTCCAGCTGTTCGATCGGCAGAACAAGCGCCTGAGCCTGACCGCCGAAGGCCGCGAGTTCTATCAGCATGCGGAGCGGCTGCTGCAGGGACATGACGGACTTGAACGCTTCGCCGCCCAGCTGCGCCGTGGCGGGCGCCACCACATCCGCGTGCTCGCCGCGCCGCATGTCGCCGAAGCCATCGTCATCGATGCCGTGGCCAAGCTCTCCCGAAGCGACCCACGCTTCACGGCTAGCGTCGATTCACGCGTCCGCATCGATATCGACAGCTGGCTCGGCCAGGAGCACTTCGATCTCGCTGTCACCGTTCTCCCGATCAGCCATGCCGGCTTCGAGACCGAAGAATTCTTGCGTATCGAGGCCGTGGCCGCCATGGCGGACAGTCACCCGCTCGCGCGGCTGGAGGCGGTCACGGTCGCGGACCTCGCCAAGACCAGCTTCATCGCGACCCACCGCCGCTCGCTGATCCAGAAAGAGATAGAACGCCAGGCGGACGAGGCTGGAGTTGCGCCCGAATCGCGCTTCGAGACGCAGAGCGGCATGATCGCATGCCAGCTCGCAGCGCGCGGCCTCGGCTGTTGCGTCGCGGACCCCTTCGTCGCTCATTCGAGCGGAGCGCCCGGCCTGGTCTTCCGGCCCTTCCGGCCTGCCATCGAGCTGCGCTACGGTTTCGTTTTTCCCGCCTGGCAAAGCCGTTCGCGCTTGGCCCGGGAGCTTTCGGGAGCGATCGCGGAGCAGGCGAAAGCACTTTGGAGCGCGATCAGGACGTCGTTCGGTTAAGCAGCCGAAGCAGAGATTCGAGATGATAACCCGGCCGATCGGCCGGGCGCCGGATTGAATGTCCGCTGATTGACCATGGCCCAACGCCAGCTCTTGGCGCGATCAGGCCGATACCGAGCGGTGCATGGAAGCTGCCTGACCGGCTTGTATCGCCGCTTGTGCGGATTCCCCGACAACCTCAGGCTGAGGCTGAAAGCTCGGCGATCGGAACCGCCAAGCTTTACAGCAGTCTGAGACGGTGGCTGATGGCCAGCTATGGATTTCCCGCCATAGAATTGGACGCCTAAGGGATGATCGGCGCGCGGTAAGTGAAGGTGTGCATCAGGGCGACCGCGAGCAGCATGACCACCGGGAAGTGGATGAAGAACTGCATCGAGGTGTAGCCGATCAGGTCCTTCGACTTCAGCTTGAGCACGCCGAGGAGCGGCAGCATCCAGAACGGGTTGATGAAGTTCGGCAAGGTCTCGGCGATATTGTAGACCATCACCGTCCAGCCGAGATGCGCGCCGATTTCGTTGGCGGCCTTCATGATGTAGGGCGCCTCGATGATCCACTTGCCGCCGGCAGAGGGGATGAAGAAGCCGAGGATCGCCGAATAGATACCGACGATGAAGGAGAACACGCTGGCATCGCTGGCGAGGCTGACGAACCAGTGCGCGATCGTGTCGGAGAGCGAGGCGCCCTCGGCCTTCACCCGGGTCAGCATGTAGGCGATGCCGCCATAGAACGGGAACTGCAGCAGCACGCCGGCGACGCTCGGCATGGCCTGCGAGAAGCTGACGAGGAAGCTGCGCGGCCGCCAGTGCAGCAGGGCGCCGACGAGCAGGAAGACGAAGTTGTAGGTGTTGAGGCCCGACATGGTGATCAGCGGGTTGCCGGACTTGAAGGTCTCGTAGAACCAGCCGGCCGCCAGCACGACGATCAGGATCGTTAGAAGCGGGCTGAATTCGAGATAGTCGCCCGGCCGGGTCGGCTTCTGCTCGGCTTTGACGTCGGTGAGATCGACGCCGAGATCGGCGGCGGTCTTGGCCGCCGCGTCGGACGGGGTGGTGTAGTAGCAGATCGCCGCTGAAAGCAGCGTGCCGACCACGATCACCAAGAGGTTCTGCCAGGTCAGGATCGTCTCGTAGAAACTGATCACCCCGGTGATCGGCATCAGCGAGGGCGGGATGCTCGCCGGATTGGCCTGCAATTGCGCCGCCGAGGAGCTGATGCCGAGCGTGAAGCCGAAGCCGAGCCCGAGATAGCCGGCTGCACCAGCTGCGCGATAGTCGAGGCGTATGTCGCTGCGCCGCGCGATCTCGCGCACCAGCAGGCCGGAGAAGATCAGGCTGACGCCCCAGTTGACCAGCGAGAGCAGGATGCTGACCACGCCGACGAAGACGACGGCGCCGCGGCCAGTCGTCGGCATGGCGGCGGCCCGGCGCATCAGCGCCGCGACAGGCGGCGATAGCGCGACGATGTAGCCGCCGATGGCGACGAGCGCCATCTGCATGGTGAACGGAATGATGCTCCAGAAACCTTCACCGAAGGCGGTGCTGACCGCGACCGGCGAACCGCCATGTACGATCGCCGCCAGCGCCACCGCCACCGTCGCCAGCAGAACGAAGATATAGGCGTCCGGGAACCAGCGTTCGGAAAAGGCCACCATGCTCTGTGACAGGCGCACGAGGGCGCCTTCGCGCGGCGCCGCCGCGCGTTCGTTCAGGATCGAATCTGTCATTGTCCCCTCTTATGGCGGTTTGCCGCCGTTGGTCTGCTTCAGGCGTCGAGAACGAGGTCGCTGAGCGGCACCGCACAGCAGGTCAGGCAATCGTCGGGCTCGCCGTCATAGGGCGAGAGATGGCTGGCGGTGCCGGAGACGACACGCAGGCGGCAGCTCTCGCATTGGCCGCTGCGGCAGCCGCTCGGCAGCGACAGCCCGGCCGCCTCGGCGGCATCGAGCAGGCTGCCTGATTGCGCCGACCAGGCGAAGGATGTCCCGCTGCGCGCCAGCACGATGCGGCGCGGCGCCAGATTTGAGGGTATCTCGATCTGCGAGACGAAGACCTCGCTGAACACGTCAAAGCCCGGCAGTCCGGTGCTGGCCAAAGCGGCCCTGGTGTCGGTGACGAAGCCGTCGGGCCCGCAGAGATAGGCGAGCGGCTGGCGCGTTCCAGGCGCGAGGCCGAGTTCTGCGATGTCCGGCCGGCCGGCATGGTCAAAATCGCGGCCGAGCTGATCCTGCGGCCGTGGTCGGGTGAAGGCGCGGATCACCCGCAGCTCCGGGATTCGGGCGGCGATCATCCGCAGCCAGTCGCCGAAGGGCTGCTCGGCTCCGTTGCGGCAGATATAGACGAGCTCGACGGAGGGTGGACGCTGCTCCGGCGCGATTCGCGCAAGCGCCGCGAGATAGCCGACGAAGGGCGTGATGCCGACACCAGCCGCGACCAGGATCACCGGGCGATCGTCGGTCAAAGGCGGGGTAAAAATCCCCGCTGGCGGCTGCAAGGTGACGATACTGCCCGAGGCGAGTTCATGCAGGCGCGTCGACATCCGGCCGGGCGGCGTGCCGTCGCCACCTGCCGCGATGCGGCGCACCGCGATTTCGTATTCGGCCGGGTTCTCGGTCGGCCCGGTCAATGAATAGCTGCGCGACAACCCCGTCTCGGGCTCGGTCACCTGGACATGCTGCCCGGGCAAGAAGCCGGGTAGCGGTTCGCCATCGAGAGGCACCAGGCTGAAAGCGAGGACGTCGCTTGCTTCGCGACGGCGCGCGGCTACGCGGAAGGCGCGCTCGCCAGCCCACCAGCCTTGCGAGGCGGCCTCGTCTCGGGCGATCTCGCAGGCCACGGCCCGCAGCGGCACCGAACCACTGATCGGGTCACGGTCGCGGTCCGACAGGATCGCGTTGATGTTGCATGTCGCCGCTCCCGTAATTGCTCCACCGGAGCGCCCCAGCGGAGTGCAGGCCTGCCACCAGCCGAACTCGGCAATCACGGTTCCGGTCGGCAAGGTCGGGTCCAGCTTCGCCCTTAAGCGCGCCTCGCCATCATGCGTGCGAATGATCACCCAATCGCCGGCGGTGATGCCGCGCGCCTGCGCGTCTGCCGGGCTGAGTTCGACAGACGGGTCAGGCGCCTTGCGCCTGAGCGAGGCGACATGTCGGTGCGATGAGTGGACGAACCAGCCGGATTTCGCGGTCGAGAGCAGCAATGGCAATTCGGCCGGGCGCCCTGCCGCGCTCGCCGGCTCGACATGTCGGGGTAAAGCCGGGTGGCCCAGTGCGAGCAGCTGCTCGGAATAGATCTCGACGCGGCGGCTCGCGGTCGGGAAACCGGTGACGCAGCCCTCCTTGCGAACCACAGTGTATTTGCGTTCCGGATTGGGCTGCGGCACGCGGATGCCGCCCGGCGCTTTCCGCAATTGCGCGACGCTCAGCCCAAGCGGCTCGAGCTGGTGGTTCCAGCCGGCTTCGATCGAACCGCCGAAGAAGGTCTCGGCGTGACCGAGGCGGCAAGCCAGGTCGAAGGCTATGTCGTAATCGGCCCGGACATCGCCGCGCGGCGGCACCATAGCCTGGCGCAATTGGATGTGCTCGACCGCCGCCTGCGTGATCTCGAAGCCGAGCCGGAGCGCCTCGCGCTCCCAGGGCATGCTCGCCGGCAGGACGATATCGGCCTGCTCGGCGGTCGGATTCATGAACATGTCGACATGGACATGGAATTCGAGTGCCTGCAGCGCTGCGCGATTGCGCGCGGAATCGCCCTGTGAAACCACGAAATTGGTGCCGAAGCTCATCAGCGCCCGGACGCGGTAAGGCTCGCCTTCGAGCACCGACCGGCAGAAATCGCGCGCGGTGATCCAGCCCTTGGCCGGCGGGCCGAGTGGCAGCTCAGCGAGGCCGAGCGCCTTGCGG
Organism: Allobosea sp. GW823-FHT01F03; assembly: GCF_058798075.1. Taxonomy (NCBI): domain Bacteria; kingdom Pseudomonadati; phylum Pseudomonadota; class Alphaproteobacteria; order Hyphomicrobiales; family Alloboseaceae; genus Allobosea; species Allobosea sp. GW823-FHT01F03. Next base: position 494,487 of record NZ_CM179505.1, read on the forward strand.
CGCTGTGCCTCCGGCAGCAGCGCATAGTCATTCACCGCGCGGAACGGCGGCGGCCTCGTCCAGATATTGCCGCCGATACGGTCGCTCGCGCCGGTCAGCGCATAGAGCGTGCCGATGGCGCGCTCGATCATGGTCGCATTGGAGTGCTGGCCGACGCCGGTCCAGGAATGATAGGCGAGCCGCGGCGAACCCTCGAACAGCGCGTAGAAGCGAGCGAGGTCATCGGTCGCGAGACCGGTGATCCCGGCGACATGCTCGGGCGTGAAGGCGGCAGCCTCGCGCGCCAGGAGCCGCATCACGGTGGCGCAGGCGATCGCCCGGCCGTCCGCGCCCTGCAGCGTCGCTTCGCCATCGAGGACGATGTCCTGCGGCCGCACCAGCGCCTCGCGCGTGTCATAGGCCACAGGCGAACCATCCGGCCGCAGCAGCACGAAGGCGTCAGCCGCGCCGTCCGGCCAGAGATCATCCGCCCGAAGCAGGCGCCCCGTCGCGAGATCGACCAGCATCGGCGCGTTCGTCCATTGCCGGACGAAGGCGTCATCATAGCTGCGTTTGATGACGAGATGGTGGATCGCGCCCATGGCGAGCGCCCCGTCGGCGCCCGGGCGGATGCCAAGCCAGAGATCGGCGCTCTCACCAGCGCCGCCGCGCTTGGGATCGACCACCGCGACGATCGCGCCGCGCTTGCGGGCTTCGGCTATGCGGGTCGCCTGCGCCAGCCAGGTCCGCGTCGGGTTGTGGCCCCAGAGCACGATGGCGTCGGCATTGTCGTAATCGGCAGCGCCGATGCCGCGGCCATAGGTCAGGGCCTGGGCATAATCCTTGTGCCAGCCGCAGATCTCGACGGCATAGATCAGGTTGGGGCTGCCGAAGCAGCGGATGAAGCGCTCGACCCATTCGAAGCTGTCGACCATCGGCGTGCCGCTCGGCGTCGTCACCGCGAAGGCGACCGTCTCCGCCCCCGTTTCACGGCGAATCGTGCCGAGCCGCTCAGCGATCGTGTCGAGCGCCTCCGACCACTCGATTTCGACCCAGCCCGGCGAATCGGCGCCGCGCGGCGTGGTCCGCTTCAACGGCTTGGCCAGCCGCAGCGGGCTTTCGATCAGCTCTGGCGCCGCCCGGCCCTTGGCACAGAGTGCCGCCCCGGTGGGATGGGTCGGATTGGGCGAAACCGCGACGAGGCGCCCGTCCAACACATGGTTCAGCGAACCACAGCGGGAGCGGCACAGGGTGCAATAGCCCTCTTTGATCTCGGCATTCCGCACATCGGACATAAGGTAGTGTATTACGCGTGACGCGCTACTTCAAGTCAGAGATGCGACTCGCCATATCCGGTGTGCTCATGGCAGAGAGCGCAGACTGTTCGGCGTAAGGTGGGGAACGGATGCAGCTGATCTCGGGAGACGCCAATCTGCGCGAACAGGTCGTCGATCAGTTGCGGATCGCGATCGTCTCGGGCGAGATGCCGCCGGGCACGGTCTGTTCGGTGCCCTCACTGGCGCGCACGCTCGGCATCTCGACGACGCCGATCCGCGAGGCCCTGCTCCAGCTCACTTCGGACGGGCTGCTCCAACCGATGCGCAATCGCGGCTTCCGGGTCGTAGATCCCTCGCTGGACGAACTGCGCGGCATTTTCGAGGTTCGCACGCAACTAGAGGCCTCCGCTTTTCGTAAACTGGTCAGAATGGGGGCCGGAGACCTTTCGGAGCTGCAGGCACAGGCCGATGCCATCGCCGACTCGGTCGAAACGGGGGACGTGCCCCGCTATCTCGCCGCCGACCGGGCTTTCCATGCCGAGTTGCTGGCGCTGGCGGGCAACGAAGTGCTGGCCGATATCGTCCTGCGCCTGCGCGACAGGATGCGCCTATATGGAATCCGATCGCAGCACGGCCTTGAACGGCAGAAGGCGTCAGTGCCGGAGCACTACCGCATCATCGAGATCATCAAGCTGCGTCTCGAAGACGAGGCGGAGGCGTTGATGACCGGCCATATCATGGCTTGGGAGCCGATTTTCACCGAGGCTGTCGCGCTGAGAAGCGCTCAAGGCTAGCCGCGATGATCCTCGCCGGTTCTCAAGGTCCCGGGAAAGCGCCAGGAAGTACCTGATCATGTCCGGAAGCCTGCCTTCTGTCTGATGGGACGAATGCCCGACGCCGGTCAGAAGGTTGATCCCTGCCCTTGGTTTCCTCTCCGCTGCGATCCGGACATGAGCTGACATACCGAACGGATCGCGGTTGTCCTGAAGTAGCAGCCATGGCATGCGCAGCGACGCGGCGGCCATCGCGATCGTCCATTCCGCGTCTGCGGACGCAGCCAGAAATTGTGCCAGAGTTGGACTGGTCGGACTGCTGCTCGTCGCGCCGGCTTCGGCCGTGCCGTGCTGCGCGCCGAGGTGCTCGGATTCGCAGTGATGGCCGTCTTCGTCATCGCTGGGCTGCGCCACAACGGGCGAGACCTTGTGCTACCGCTTTCGGCCAAACTGGCGCTGATGGCGGCAGCAGGCCTCGTGCGTGTCCTGCCCGAACTCTGCATCAGCGAGGCCATGCTCGGCCGGCCCTACCAGTCGGCAGCATGAGTTTCGGGGCGGACCCTGACACTCTTTGATCTGACGCAACGTTCCGAAGCGCACATCGTTATATTCGTCAGACTATAGCGTTTCCTGAAAGCGCCTGGATACGGATAGAGACATTCGTGTCGTGGCTTCGATATCGGAACTGCGATGAAGGTACGAACAAGCGATTGGCCCGAAGGCTGGAGGCCGTCCGATGTATGGCAGCGGTCGGGTGAGCCGCGATGCTGATGGATCCCGACATGCGGCGCGGCGAGATGGCCGTCGCGGTCCCGCCCGGCATCGATGCCGGGCTCGTCTTCATCGGCCGTGTCCGGACGCCCTGGGCGACGCGCCGGGAATGCCCGCGCCGGGGACGTGAGGACGGTCCGGTCTGCAGGCTCGAATTCTTCGAGCCCTGGCATGAGGCGCTTCTGGGCACCGAGGCATTCACGCAGCTGGAAGTGCTCTACTGGCTCCACCAGTCGCGCCGCGACCTCGTGCTGCAAAGCCCTGCCAATGACGGCCGCGTGCATGGCACCTTCGCGCTGCGCTCTCCGGTCCGGCCGAATCCGATCGGTACGTCGATTGTCACCCTGCTGGCGCGCGAAGGGCCGGCGCTCTTGGTCCGCGGCCTGGATTGCGTCGACGGGACGCCGCTGCTCGACGTGAAGCCGGCTCGTTTTCTCTTCGCTCCCTTGGCTCCACCCAAGCCGGGAGTCGCCTAGGTTTCGGGAAGCATCGCGATGTCGCGGAAACCCCGTCGCGCATAGGGCTCGTCGGGAGAGGCGGCGTCGCCGCAGACGCCTTGCCATTCCGGCGAGGCTCCTTAGAGTGCCAACCGTTATATTCAGTCGAATATAACGAAATGGAGGTTTTATGATGAACGAGACGGTTTCGACCCGCGTTACCCTGACCAAGATGTGCGAGCTGCACGGCATCGGGCTGCCGCGTGGTGGCGCGCTGGTCGAGCGTTTCGAGCAGGCCTTCCCGAGCGCCGGCTATGACGATGTCGCCGGGGAGTGGCGCATGGTCTGGAAGAAGGGCACCTATGCGGAGTCCAATGCCCGTCTCGAAGCCTTCTTCACCGAGAACGGCGTCGCGATATCCCACGTCGACAAATGCTAGGGCGGCCCGAAACGGCTGCGATTTCAGCGGCGGGCAGCGGTGCTGCCGTCCGCCGCGATCGGCTCGTGCTGGCGGCTCTGCTGCTTCTGCTCGCCTGCCTGGCGGTCCTTTCGATGGGGATCGGGCGGGTGACGATCCCGCCTGATCGCGTCGTCGCGATCCTCCTGTCCCGTATTATTCCGATCATTCCGAGCTGGAGCCCGGCGGAGGAGCTCATCATCCTTGGCGTCAGGCTTCCGCGCATCTGCGCCGCCATGCTGGTGGGCGCCGCACTCGCCGCGGCCGGCGCAGCCTATCAGAATCTCTTCCGCAATCCGATCGTTTCCCCCGACATACTGGGCGTTTCAGCGGGCGCGGGCTTCGGCGCGTCGGTTGCGGTCATGCTCAACCTCGGCGCGCTCGCGATCCAGGCCGCCGCCTTTGCGACGGGGCTGGCCGCGGTCGCGCTCTGCTTCCTGATCGGCCAGGCGATCAACCGTCACTCGCTCGTCGTCCTGGTCCTCGTCGGCGTCGTCATCGCCGCCTTCTTCCAGGCGATGATCTCGGTTCTGAAGATCGTCGCCGATCCTGTCGACGTCCTGCCAATCATCACCTTCTGGCTTCTGGGCGGTCTGAACAAGGTCACGCCGGACGATCTGCCGGTCGCCGCGGCGACGATTCTGGCGAGCCTGGGCCTGCTTCATGTGCTGCGCTGGCAGGCGAACGTCATGAGCCTCGGCCAGGAGGAGGCCCGCAATCTCGGGATCGATGTCGGCCGGATGCGCCTTCTGCTGGTGTTCGCCGCCACGCTGATGACGGCTGCGGCCGTCAGCGTGGCGGGAATCGTCGGCTGGGTCGGGCTGGTGGTGCCGCATATCGCGCGCATGCTGGCGGGCCCGAGCTTCGAGCGCATGCTTCCGGTCGCAATCGTTTCGGGGGCGCTGTTCGTCCTGCTGGTCGACAATTTCGCGCGAGCCGCCAGTTCGATGGAGCTGCCGCTCGGCATCGTCACCAGCGTGATCGGCGCCCCGCTGTTCCTCGCCTTGCTGCTGCGCACGAAGGTCGCCTGGTCGTGACGCTCGCGGTCGACAATCTGTCCTTCCACTTTCCGGGTGGTGGCCCCAAGCTCGCCGGGATCAGCTTCATGCTGACGGCGGGGGAGGTCGCCTGTCTGCTCGGGCCGAACGGTGCCGGCAAGACGACGCTGATACGCTGCCTTCTCGGCAATCTGTCGGCGTCGGGCGGAACCGTGACGATCAATGGCGTCCCGACGCATGCCTTTGGCGCCCGGCAGTTCGCCGCCAGGGTCGCGCATGTCCCACAGACCGTGCAGTCCGTCTTCGGCCATCGCGTCCAGGACATGGTCCTGATGGGCCGCTCGGCCCATCTCGGGCTGCTGGAGACGCCGGGGGAGCGCGATCGCGAGATGGCCGCGCAGGCGCTCGCGCGCGTCGGCATCGCCGATCTGGCCGATCGGCCTTTCGCGGCGATCAGCGGCGGCGAGCGCCAGCTCTGCCTGCTGGCGCGTGCGCTCGCCCAGGAGGCATCGATCCTGATCATGGACGAGCCTGCCGCCAGTCTCGATTTCGGCAATCAGATCAGGATCCTCGATATCGTCTCCGGGCTCGCGCGCGCCGGCTACGCGATCCTGATGAGCACGCATCATCCCGACCACGCCATGCTGGTCGGTTCCCGCGTCATCGGGCTTCGTGACGGGCGCATCATCGGCAGTGGCGCGCCGCGCAAGCTGCTCTCCGCCCGGTTCCTGTCGCAACTCTACGGCGCGCCCGTCCGCATTCTCGAAGAGCTCGACGGCACGCGTGCCTGCGTCCCCGTTCTGTCCCGACATCACCAGCAGGAGATCATGCAAGATGCGTAGGTTGGCAATCGGCATCGTGGCGGCAATCGGCGCGGGCATCCTCGCGGGCGCCGCTTCGGCGCGCGACGTCGTCGACATGACCGGGCGTACCGTGACGGTGCCGGATAAGATCGAGCGCGTGATCACCATCGGCTCGGTCCCGGTCATCAACAGTTTCGTCTTCGCCGTGGGAAAGGCGGACACGCTTGCGATGGGATTGCCGGTCCGGTTCAACCCGAAGCGCTGGTCATGGCAGTTCGTGTTCGCTCCGCAACTCAAGACCGGCCCTGAGCTGCAGGATTCCAACTATTCCCCCGACGTCGAGAAGATACTCGCCGTGCAGCCGCAGGTGGCACTGACCTTCGAGCAATCGACGGCCGACGTGCTTGGCCGCAATGGCGTCCCGGTCGTGCGTCTGCGCATCCAGACGCCCGAAGACGTCAAGTCCGGGGTCAAGCTGGTCGGAGACCTGCTCGGAAATCCACAGATCGGCGAAACATACGAACGCTATTTCGATGCCACGTTGAAGCGCATCGCCGCCAAGGTCGATGCGCTGCCGCAGGACAAGCGGCCGACCGCCCTCTATCTCAATCCCGGCAACATGACGCAGCCCCATCTCGTCGCGGAGTGGTGGCTGCGGGCAGGGGGCGCTCGCAGCGTCACGGATGACGGCCGCGCGGAGGAAGTCCTCAGCCTATCCATGGAGAGAGTGATCGCCGCCAATCCCCGGTTCATCGTGCTGTTCGAGCCGGGGCATGTCGAGGTCCTCAAGAAGCATGCCGCCCTGTCGCAACTCGATGCCGTGAAGGCGGGCCGCATCCTGGTCACACCCATGGGAGCTCACACCTGGGGCAACCGCACGGTCGAGCAGATCCTCACGGTCTTATGGGCGGCGAGCGCGTTCCACCCGGACCTCTTTCCCCATGCTGAACTGGTCGCGGAGGTCAGGAATTTCTACGCGACCTTCTTTCGGACCGAGCTGAGCGACAAGCAGGTCGAGACCATTCTGGCGAGCGGCAAGCATTAGCCGCCCGTCTCCTTCGCCGCGAGCGAACCGCGATCCACTCATCGGAGAACAGGCCATGCACCACGCGACCTATCCCCACAAATACGACAAGCCGCCGAGCCATGCCTTCAACCTGCCGCGCGATGGCGCGTTGACCCGCCTTTTCCGCGAGGAGTTCCCCGAGGCGTATTTCAACGAAGAACACCAGGAATGGCGCCTCGACTGGGACGAGACGCAGTTCCCCGAGCACGGCCGGCGTCTCGATGCGTTCGCCACCACCCACGGCCTCGAGATCACGCACCGCTACTGAAGGCGGGCGGTGAGCCACAGAGGAGGCAGCATGTCCAGGGACATCCTAGAGGAAACCATCGCCTGCGTGCGTAGCCGCCTCGGTGATCTCGATGAGATCGTGATCGAGAGGGCGGTGGTGGGCCTTTTCTTTTCCGGCGTGAAGCTGTCGACGGGGCATGCAGGCAGCGCGGCGACGCCGATCAAGGACATCCCGGAGGCGGTCTGCTGCCCGAGTTCGGCAATGGCCATGCCGTTTCCGGGCAAGCTGAGAGGCCGCAAGGCCGCAACCCTGATGGAGGAGGCCGTCGGCAGCACCGGCGTGCGCCGAGCGCTCGGCATCGCAGCCCTCAACGCTCTGGCCCAGGCCGCCGCCGAGCGCTGCGGCTCGCCCAGTGCGCAGGTGCTCTCCGACGTGGACGCCTTCGACGCGGCGGAGATCGATGCCGGAGAGAAGGTCGTCGTGGTCGGTGCATTTGCCCCGTTCCTGCGCTCGCTGCGCCAGCTCGGGGCCGATTATCTGGTGCTTGAGAAGGATCCCGCAACGCTGAAGCCGGTCGAGATCCCGTTCTTCCGTCCGGCGGAACAGGCCGCCGACGTCATTCCGCAGGCCGATGTGCTGCTGATCACCGGGACGACGCTGATCAACGAGACACTCGATCTGCTGCTCGGCCTGGCCAAGCCGACGGCGCGCGTAGCGGTCGTCGGCCCGACCGTCTCGATGCTGCCGGATGCCTTCTTCAGGCGCGGCTGCGACATCCTCGGAGGTGTGGAGATCACGGATCCGGACGCATTCCTCGACGTCATTTCCGAAGGCGGCTCCGGCTACCACTTCTTCGGAAAATCGGCCCGGAAAATCGTGCTCACGCCGCGGAGAATCCATCAGGGCGACGGTTCCAGCCAGCTTCGGACGCAGCAGCCGGGCCGGAATCCGATCTGATCCTTCGCCTCGTCGCCTGTCGCCCGGGAGGGGCCAAGCGTTATCCCCGTTTTAATATAGCGATCTGGGTGTCTGCCTCGGCCCTGTCGGGTTTCGCCGCTGTTCGCCTGCGTCAAGGAGATTATCATGCATCTGCGTTTCGCGGCCCTCCTGGCTCTGCTGCTCGTGCCGCTTCTGGCCGCTCCGGGCCACGCCGAACGAATCGTCACCGATCAGCTCGGCCGGAAGGTGACGCTGCCGGACGGCACCTCCCGCGCCGTTGTGCTCCAGCACCAGACGCTCAACCTCGCCGTCCAGATGAACGCGACCGGCAAGATCGTCGGCATCCTGGACCAGTGGAAGCAGCAGCTCGGCGCGAACTACGCGCGGCTGGCTCCCGAACTGGCCAGGCTGCCGATGCCGGGCGGCCTGACCAAGGTCAACATCGAGGCGCTCCTGCAACTGAAGCCCGATGTCGTCTTCGTCACCAATTACGCTCCGGCGGAGATGATCGGCCAGATCGAGAGGGCGGGCATTCCCGTCGTCGCGATTTCACTTCTGGCGGCGCCGCAGGGGGAGGCGACCAAGGTCAGTCCGGTGGTTGCCGATGAGGAGGCCGCCTATGAGAGCGGCTTCGCCGAAGGCGTGAGGCTGATCGGCACGGTGCTCGATCGCAGGGACGAGGCCGAAGCCTTGATCGCGACGGCCACGGCCAAGCGGAAGCTCGTCGCCGAACGTCTCTCCTCGGTGGCGCCGACGCAGCGGGTGACGGCCTACATGGCCAATCCCGATCTGAGCACCTACGGATCGGGCAAGTATACCGGCATCATGATGAAGCGTGCGGGCGCAGCCAATGTCGCGGCCAGCCTGCAAGGCTTCAAGCAGGTGACGATGGAGGATGTCCTGAAATGGAATCCCGCCGTCATCTTCGTGCAGGAGCGCTATCCCGCCGTGGTCGGCGAGATCAAGGGCGCCCCGGCCTGGCAACCGATCCAGGCCGTCAAGGCGGGTCGCGTCTACCTGATGCCGGAATATGCCAAGGCCTGGGGGTATCCGATGCCGGAGGCGATGGCACTGGGCGAACTCTGGATGGCCAAGAAACTCTATCCCGAGCGCTTCGCCGACATCGACATGCAGGTCGAGGCGGACGCCTATTACAGGCGCTTCTACCGCACCGGCTACGACGCCTTCCATTGACTGCGGGCACAGATCGCCAGAGAGCGGCGCGCGGACCGCATCGGGTCGGCCCCGGCTTCATGCTGGGGCTGCTCGCGGTCGCGCTTCTGGTTGCGCTGCTGGCCTCCCTCGGTATCGGCCGTTTCGGCATCTCTCCCGCCCGGGTCGGGCAAATCCTGCTCGCCTTTGACGGCACGGACGCGATCGAGCGCCATGTCGTTCTGACCGTGCGCTTGCCGCGCGTCCTGACCGCGCTGATGGCCGGGGCGGGGCTCGCCTTGTGCGGGGCGGCGCTTCAAGGTGTGTTTCGCAATCCGCTCGTCGGGCCGCACATCATCGGCGTCTCGACCGGAGCGGCCTTCGGCGGCACGCTCGCGATCCTGATGAGCGAGTCGCGCGGGCTCCTGCTGACGCTGGCCTTTCTCTTCGGCATGCTGGCGCTGTTGATGGTCTACGCGCTCAATGCGCTGGTGGCGCGGCGCAACATGCTGGTCCTCGTGCTCGCCGGCGTCGTCGTCAGCGGATTTTTCGGGGCGCTGGTGAGCCTGGCGCAATATCTCGCCGATGCCGAGGAGAAGCTGCCGCGCATCGTGTTCTGGCTGCTTGGATCCTTTGCCACGGCCGACTACGGCAAGCTCGCATTGATGCTGAGCGCGCTCGCTCCGGGCGCCTTCCTGCTCCTGCTGCTGCGCTGGCGCATCAATATCCTGTCGCTTGGCGACGAGGAGGCAAGGGCGCTCGGTATCCGCGCCGAGCCGACGCGGTGGCTGGTGCTGACGCTGATCGGGCTGATGGTCTCCGCACAGGTCGCCGTCAGCGGCGTGATCGGCTGGATCGGCCTCGTCATACCGCATCTGGCGCGGATGCTGGTCGGTCCGGACCACCGCGTTCTGCTCCCCGGCGCCATGCTGGCCGGCGGCCTGTTCATGGTGCTGGTGGACGATGTCGCGCGCACGCTGAGCCAGAGCGAGATCCCGCTCGGAATCCTGACGGCCCTCATCGGCGCGCCGGTCTTCGCACTGGTCTTCCTGCGTGCCGCCGGCCCCGAGCGTGGCCATGGCTGAGCCGCGCATCCAGGCGAGACAGGCCGGCCATTCCTATGATGGCCGGTGCTGGCAGTTCCGTGAGTTGGATCTCACGATTTCGGCCGGCGAGATCGTCGCCGTGCTCGGCCCTAACGGGCGCGGAAAGTCGACGCTTCTGCGGGCTGTGGCTGGCTTGATCCACCCGAGCACCGGCAGCATCAGGGCAAGGGGCGCTGTCGGCGTCGTGCCGCAGGCATTCATGCCGGCCTTTTCCTACAGCACCTTCGACATCGTGCTGATGGGGCGCACGCGGCACATCCCGCTGCTGCGCACACCGGGCAGGAGCGATCGCGAGATCGCCTTCGCCTGCCTGACCGAACTGGGCATTGCGAGGCTGGCGCAACGCTCCTTCAACTCGCTTTCCGGGGGCGAGCGGCAGCTCGTGCTGATCGCCCAGGCGCTCGCGGGCGAGACGCCGATCCTGCTGCTCGACGAACCGGCCGCGGCGCTCGATCTGCACCATCAGGACGAGGTGATCGCCCTCATACGGTCGATCGCCGACAGCCGGCGGCTCGCGGTCCTGTTCACGACGCACCACCCCGACCATGCCTTCGCGATCTCGGACAAGGTGCTGCTGATGCACGACGACGAGCGACACCTGATCGGCCCGACGGTCGAGATCATGACGGAGGCACATCTCGCGGAGCTCTACAAGGTGCCGGTGCGCCTGCTGCGTTTCACTGCCGAAGGCAGGGAATTGACGGCCTTTGCCCCGATCTTTCGAAGCCAGGTCGCGCGCGGGGGCAAGCCCATTCCGGGAGATCGTCATGCCGAATGAGACCGTGGCGGTGCGATCCGTGACGCTCTATGCGGCCGGCAGTTTGCGCCGTGCTCTTGGTGAGTTGCTGCCGCTGTTCGAGCACGCCCATGCGACACGCGTCGAGGCGCTCTTCGGCCCGGCCGGTCTGCTGCGTCGACGGATCGAAACGGGGGAGAGCTCGGACGTTTTCGCCTCGGCCAATATGGAGCATCCCCGCCGCCTGTTCGAAGCGGGACTTTTCGGCGAGCCGATCTGCTTTGCCCGCAATGAGATCTGCGCAGTGGTTCGGCGCGACCTCGCCATCGGCACGGTCGGACTGATTGACGCGATGCTCGATCCGGGACTGGTGCTGGCGACCTCGACGCCCGGTGCCGATCCTTCGGGAGACTATGCCCGGACGGTCTTCGAACGGGTCGACCGGATCCGGCCGGGCACGGGGCGAACGCTCGCCGGCAAGGCCCGTCCGCTGCTCGGCAGCGGCTTCGTTTCGGAGGTGCCTGCGGGGCGCGCGCCCGGATCCTGGCTGATCGAGACGGGACAGGCGGATATCGTCCTGGGCTACCGCTCCGGCACTTTGGGTCTCGACCGGGCCAGCCCATGTGCGGTTGTTGCGCTGCCCGGGGACTGCGCGGTCACCGCAAGCTATGGCCTGGCCGTTGCGCGTGCGAGCGGGGAGGCGGCGCATGCCCTCGCTGCCCTCCTGGCGGGGGAGCAGGCTTTGGCCGTGCTGCTGCGCAACGGCTTCCTCGCTCCGCCCGGCAGGCCATCGGCAGGAATTCCGACAGGGCAGACCTGATTGTCTGCATCGTCGGCATAGGCGGGGCACTGCGCTGACCCTCGAGCGCCTGCTTGCGGAGAAGTCCGATCTCATCATCGATTTCGGCACGTTCCATGAGGCCTATCGCTGGCCGACCATGTGCAGGCTCAGACCGGCATTCCCAATCCTCTGATCGACGGCCCCGCTCTCCTCCGGCTTCCGACGAGGGCGCGCCGTGAATGAGGCCTTGGTGCCGGGCCGGCGAGGTTCTCGGCGTGCGTTGCCGGACGCTCATCGGTGCCATCAGCGAAACCGAGATTCCCCTTACGTAACAGACCTTAATACGATCGCGTCTGCCAGTCTGAGATACCTCGGTCCCTGGGGGAATGCGACGTTCTGGCGATTGTCGACGCGCCTTCGCCGCTGGCCGCTGCTGGGCTTTGGGGGGGGCGAATGGATTCCGAGATGACGGGCATTCGCGCCAGAGTTCCGATCGTCGACAACGAGGTTCCGTTCGCATTCGAGGAGCTGTTCTTTTCGCGGACCGACCAGCGCGGCGTTATTCTGGCCGGCAACAGCGTATTTCAACGGGTGAGTCTCTACGGGTGGAGCGAGCTTATCAGGAGGCCGCACAATATCATCCGGCACCCCGACATGCCGAAAGGCGTGTTCTGGCTGTTGTGGGACATGATCAAACGGGGCGAGCCGGTCGGCGCCTATGTCAAGAACCGGGCGAAGGACGGCCGCTATTACTGGGTTTTCGCGGTCGTCACGCCGATCGAGGGCGGCTATCTGTCCGTCCGGTTGAAGCCGAGCAGCCCATTATCCGCAGCGGTCGCGGAGGAATACGCGTCGCTCATTGCGACCGTCAGCGACAACAAGGCGGGCGCCCGGATCGGCGCCGAGGTCTTGCTGCAGCGTCTCGCCGTGCTCGGCTTCGAGGACTACGCCTCATTCATGGCGGCGGCGCTGAGCCAGGAGATCATGGCGCGCAATCGGCATCTGGGCTGCCATCCGGATGCCGTGATCACCTATTTCGGCGAGTTGGTGGCGGCTGCGCGATCGCTCCTGCATCAGGCCGGGTTGATCTTCGCAGCCTACGCCCGAAGCGAACACGTGCCTGTCAATCTGCGCGTCCAGGCGGCGCATCTCGGCCAGTCCGGAGCAGTCATCGATACCATCTCCAGCAATTACAGCCTGATTTCCAGTGAGATCAGGAGCAACATGGATCGGTTCATCGCGTCGGCGGCTGGCGTGCTCCGGACGATAAACGACGGCTTCTTCTTCGTTTGCACGGCAACGATCCAGCGTGAGGCTGCAGAGCAGTTTTCCCGGGAAATTGCCCTGTCGGTCGATCTGGAGGGGCAGGATCAACACGAGGAGATGCGGCTCCTGGACGATCAGCGGATCGCTTACCGGCAGAAGGCGATCGACGGCCTGACTGCGATCAATGACCGCGTCAGCAGCTTTCGCCAGGATTGTGCCGAGATGAGGCGGCTCGCGGCCGGCCTGGAGGTGACGCGGATCATGGGAAAAGTGGAAAGCGCGCGCCAAACGGTCATCCGGAGCGGGTTGAGCGAACTGATCGCGGATCTCGAGACCTTTCAGGGGGCGCTCACCGACGGTCTGAAGGAAATCGATTCCAACAACCAGCATATCCAGACGAACGCTCGGCGCCTGGTCGAGATCGTGGGCCAGCAATCCGGCTGACGCCGGATGGAACGCCGTTCGGCTTCACCGCCGGGGTGGTGCAACTCTCCGGCAGGCGCTGATTTCGCCTCGAGAATCGCCAGAACGGCGGTCCTGTCATCGTCTCGCGCGGATCGTCGCCCTGCCGGCCGGACGGTAGCGTCGCCGAGGAGACGGCGAATGATGCTTCACGGTCTTGGCAGCGCGAATAATGCCGCTCTTGCGTCAAGCATACAGGGCACGTTGCAAAGCGATGTACGGAGGATCTTGTGTGCGATCGCCTATGCCCTCCGCAAAACCCCTTAAGTGCGGACACGGTTTGCGGGTGAACGCGGTAAATTGTTGATCTGCCGCAACTCCTGCAGGGTGATTTTGGACTTGGTTCGCGGTCGACGGCACTTCTGCCGATTGAGGCCGGAACCATGGAACGTCAGTCAGCCATATCTCCGGGCGAGCAGGGGAGAGCGCTCTGGCTCTCGACCATCGCCTTCACCGCCTGCTTCGCGGTCTGGACGATCTTCTCGATCATCGGCGTCCGGATCAAACAGGAGCTCGGGCTGAGCGAGACCCAGTTCGGCCTGCTCGTCGGAACGCCGATCCTGACGGGTTCGCTCATCCGCGTCGTGCTGGGCATCTGGACCGATTATTACGGCGGGCGGCGCGTCTTCTCGCTGGTCATGCTCGCAGGCGCCGGCGCGACCTTCCTGCTGTCCTACGCCCAGACCTATCCGCAGATGCTGCTCGCCGCGCTCGGCGTCGGCATCGCGGGCGGCTCCTTCGCGGTCGGCGTCGCCTATGTCTCGCGCTGGTATCCGGCAGGCAAGCAGGGGACGGCGCTCGGCATCTTCGGGGCGGGCAATGTCGGAGCGGCCGTGACCAAGTTCGTCGCGCCCTTCGTGCTCATCGCCTATGGCTGGCAGAGCGTGGCGCAGATCTGGGCGGCTGGGCTCGTCGTCATGGCCGTGCTGTTCTGGTTGGGAACCGCGGACGATCCCGTCATCGTCGAGCGGAGGCGCACGGGTGAGCGGCCGAAGAGCGCCTGGCTCGAACTCGAGCCGCTCAAGAATGTCCAGGTCTGGCGTTTCTCGCTCTACTACTTCTTCGTCTTCGGCGCCTTCGTCGCGCTGTCGCTGTGGCTGCCGCAATATCTGATCGGTGTCTACGGGCTCGACATCAAGGCCGCCGGCATGATCGCCGCCTTCTACTCGGTCCCGGCCTCGATCTTCCGCGCCTATGGCGGCCATCTCTCGGACAAGTACGGCGCAAGGCGCGTCATGTACTGGACCTTCCTGGTCTCGATCGGCTGCACCTTCCTCCTGAGCTATCCGCCGACGGATTATGTCGTGAAGGGCATCTCCGGGCCGATCGCCTTCCACACCGAGGTCAGCCTGCCGGTCTTCATCGGCCTCGTCTTCGTGCTCGGCTTCTTCATGAGCCTCGGCAAGGCGGCCGTGTTCAAGCACATCCCGGTCTATTATCCGCAGAATGTCGGCGCGGTCGGCGGCCTCGTCGGCATGATCGGCGGCCTTGGCGGCTTCATCCTGCCGATCGCCTTCGGCGTGCTCAACGACCTGACCGGGATCTGGACGAGCTGCTTCATGCTGCTCTTCCTGATCGTGACGGTCTCCCTGGTCTGGATGCACATGGCCGTCCGCACCATGGAGGAAGGCGTCGCCGGCAAGGAGCTGGCCAAGCTGCCGCAGCTGCCCGAGATGCAGCCGATCCATTCGCCGGAGCTTGCCGGCGCGCTGACCGGCAAGACGCTGCAGGACTGGCGCCCCGAAGACCCGCAGTTCTGGGCGCAGAGCGGGCGCGCCATCGCCCGCCGCAACCTCTTCATCTCGATCCCCAGCCTGCTGCTCTCCTTCGCGGTCTGGATGGTGTGGTCGGTCGTCGTGGCGAAGCTGCCGAGCGTGGGCTTCAAGTTCAGCACGGACCAGCTCTTCTGGCTGGCGGCCCTGCCGGGCCTGTCGGGCGCGACGCTGCGCGTGTTCTACGCCTTCATGCCGCCGATCTTCGGCGGCCGGCTGTGGACCACGGTCGCGACCTGGTCGCTGATGCTGCCGGCGGTCGGGATCGGCTATGCGGTGCGCGATCCGAACACGCCCTATGTCGTCTTCCTCGGGCTCGCGCTGCTCTGCGGCTTCGGCGGCGGCAACTTCGCCTCCTCCATGGCCAATATCTCGTTCTTCTTCCCGAAGTCCGAGAAGGGCAACGCCCTCGCGCTCAATGCCGGGCTCGGCAATCTCGGCGTCAGCGTGGTCCAGTTCGTGATCCCGCTCGTCATCACCGCCGGCGTGTTCGGGGCGCTCGGCGGCGAGCCGCAGCTCGCGACCGAGGCGGGACGGACGACCCAGCTCTGGCTGCAGAATGCCGGCTTCGTCTGGGTGCCCTTCATCGCGGTTTCCGCCTTCGCCGCCTGGTTCGGCATGAACGACATCGCCTCGATGAAGGCCTCCTTCGCGGAGCAGGCGGTGATCTTCAGGCGCCGGCACAACTGGGTGATGTGCTGGCTCTATACCGGCACCTTCGGCTCCTTCATCGGTTATTCGGCGGCGTTTCCGCTGGTTGCGAAGACGCAGTTCCCCGAGGTCAACGCCCTGCAGCTCGCCTTCCTCGGCCCGCTGGTCGGCGCGCTCTCGCGCTCCTTTACCGGCTGGATCGCCGATCGCTTCGGCGGCGGGCGGGTGACACTGTGGGTCTTCGTCCTGATGATGGCCGGCGTCGGCGGTGCGCTCTTCGGCCTGGCGCAGCACAGTTTCCCGGTGTTCTTCGCGAGCTTCCTGGTGCTGTTCTTCGCGACCGGCGTCGGCAACGCCTCGACCTTCCAGATGATCCCCGCGATCATGCGCAAGGAGATCCCGCGGCTCGAGCCGCAGCTCGGCCCCGGCGAGCAGGTCAAGCAGGCCGAGAAGGAATCGGCGGCGATCATCGGCTTCACCTCGGCGGTCGCGGCCTATGGCGCCTTCTTCATTCCCAAGGCCTATGGCTCCTCGATCGCGGCGACCGGGGGGATCGAGGCGGCGCTCTACGGCTTCCTCGGCTTCTACGTCACCTGCGTGCTCTTGACCTGGGCGGTCTACACGCGCCGCGGCGGCCTGCTCTGGGATGTCGAGCGCGTCCGCTCCGCCAGCGCGGTCGCGGCCCAGCCGGCCAGCTGAACCCCGTGAAGGTCCGGGCTGCAGCCCGGCCCGGACCTCCGCAAGACTACTTAGGAAAAACTCTAAATGGGCCCTGCGGCCCGGCCCGGCTACCACCAGCGCCAGCGTTCCCTCGCTCCAGAGGACGGCTTCGCGCCTGAGGCCGAAAGGATTTGAGATGAGCCACTTTCTCGACCGACTGACCTTCTTCAACCGGGTCGTCGACGCTTTCTCGGACGGCCACGGCATCACCACCAACGAGGACCGGCGCTGGGAGGAGGGCTACCGGAAGCGCTGGCAGCACGACAAGATCGTGCGCTCGACCCATGGCGTGAACTGCACCGGCTCCTGTTCGTGGAAGGTCTACGTCAAGGGCGGGATCGTCACCTGGGAGACGCAGCAGACCGACTACCCGCGTACCCGCCCCGAACTGCCCAACCATGAACCGCGCGGCTGCGCCCGCGGCGCCTCCTATTCCTGGTACCTCTACTCGGCCAACCGGGTGAAGTATCCGCTGATCCGCTCGCGGCTGCTCAAGCTCTGGCGCGAGGCGCGCGTGCTGATGACGCCGGTCGCGGCCTGGGCCTCGATCGTCGAGAACCCGCAGAAGCGCGCGGCCTACACCACCAGGCGCGGCCATGGCGGCCTCGTGCGGGCGAGCTGGGACGAGGTCAACGAGATCATCGGGGCGGCCAACGCCTATACGGCGAAGACCTACGGTCCCGACCGCGTCTTCGGCTTCTCGCCGATCCCGGCGATGTCGATGGTCTCCTATGCCGCCGGGGCGCGCTACCTCTCGCTGCTCGGCGGCGTCTGCATGTCGTTCTACGACTGGTATTGCGACCTTCCGCCCGCTTCCCCGCAGACCTGGGGCGAGCAGACGGACGTGCCGGAATCGGCCGACTGGTACAATTCCGGCTTCCTCATCCTCTGGGGCTCGAACGTGCCCCAGACCCGCACGCCCGACGCGCATTTCTACACGGAGGCGCGCTATCGCGGCGCCAAGAGCGTCGTGATCTGCCCCGACTATTCGGAGGCCTCGAAATTCGCCGATCTGTGGGTCTCGGTGAAGCAGGGCACGGATGCCGCGCTCGGCATGGCGATGGGCCATGTCATCCTGCGCGAGTTCCATGTCGATCGGCAGGTCCCCTACTTCACCGATTATGCCAAGCGCTACACCGACATGCCGATGCTGGTCCGGCTGGTGGAGCAGGATGGCCGTCTGGTGCCCGAGCGCTTCCTGCGTGCGAGCGATCTCGACGGCGGCCTGGGCGAGGCCAACAATCCGGAATGGAAGACGCTGTCCTTCGATGCGGCGAGCGGCGAGCTCGTGGCGCCGCTCGGCTCCGTCGGCTTCCGCTGGGGCGAGAAGGGCAAATGGAACCTCGAGGCCAAGCGCTCGGACGGTGCGCCCGTCGATCTACGCCTCTCGCTCTACGATGTCGCCGACGGCTTCGAGAACGTTGCCTTCCCCTATTTCGGCAATATCGAGCACGACCACTTCACCGGAACGGATCATGCGAGCGTGCTGGAGCGCCGCATCCCGGTGAAGAAGCTGAAGCTCGCCGAAGGCGAGGCGCTGGTCGCCACCGTCTACGACCTGTTCCTGGCCAATTACGGCGTCGACCGCTTCGGCGGCGAGAACGTCGCCAACTCCTATGACGACGACGTGCCCTATACCCCGGCCTGGGCCGAGAAGATCACCGGCGTGCCGCGCGACCAGATCATCACGGTCGCACGCGAATTCGCCCGCAACGCCGAAAAGACCAATGGGCGCTCGATGATCATCATCGGCGCGGCGATGAACCATTGGTACCACATGGACATGAACTACCGCGGCGCCATCAACATGCTCGTCATGTGCGGCTGCGTCGGGCAGTCGGGGGGCGGCTGGTCGCATTATGTGGGCCAGGAGAAGCTCAGGCCGCAATCGGGCTGGGCCCCGCTCGCCTTCGCACTCGACTGGGGCCGCCCCAGCCGGCAGCAGAACTCGACCTCCTGTTTCTACGCCCATACCGACCAGTGGCGCTACGAGACGCTGGACGTGAAGGAGATCCTCTCCCCGACGGCGCCGGCCGGCCCTTGGGACGGCGCGATCATCGACTACAACATCCGGGCCGAGCGGATGGGCTGGCTGCCCTCTGCGCCACAGCTCGAGCAGAACCCGCTGGGCATCGCCGCCAAGGCGAAGGCCGCCGGGCTGGAGCCGAAGGACTATGTCGCCGGCGGCCTGAAATCGGGCGAGCTCAGAATGTCCTGCGAGGACCCGGACAATCCGAAGAACTGGCCGCGCAACCTCTTCGTCTGGCGCTCGAACCTGCTCGGTTCCTCGGGCAAAGGGCATGAGTATTTCCTCAAGCACCTGCTCGGCACCAGCCACGGCGTGCTTGGCAAGGACCTTGGCGAGGAGGGGCGGCAGAAGGCGAAGGAGGTCGTCTGGCACGACGAGGCGCCCGAAGGGAAACTCGACCTGCTGGTGACGCTCGACTTCCGCATGTCGACCACCTGCGTCTACTCGGACATCGTCCTGCCGACGGCCACCTGGTACGAGAAGGACGACCTCAACACCTCCGACATGCACCCCTTCATCCATCCGCTGACGGCGGCGGTGGATCCGGTCTGGGAGTCGCGCTCGGACTGGGAGATCTACAAGGGCATCGCTGCCAGCTTCTCGAAGGTGGCGCCCGAGGTGCTCGGCGTCGAGCAGGACGTGGTGCTGACCCCGATCATGCACGACACGCCGGCCGAGATCGCCCAGCCCTTCGACGTCAAGGACTGGAAGAAGGGCGAGATCGATCCGATCCCCGGCAAGACCATGCCGAGCATCACCGTGGTCGAGCGCGATTATCCCAATCTCTACAAGCGCTTCACCTCTCTCGGCCCGCTAATGTCCAAGATCGGCAATGGCGGCAAGGGCATGGCCTGGAACACCGAGCACGAGGTCGAGTTGCTCAAGGAGCTCAACGGCGTCGTCGCCGAGGAGGGACCGACCAAGGGGTTGGCGCGGATCGACACCGCGATCGACGCCTGCGAGGTCCTGCTGATGCTGGCGCCCGAGACCAATGGCGAGGTCGCGGTCAAGGCCTGGGAGAGCCTCGGCAAGGCGACCGGCCGCGACCATGAGCATCTCGCCTTGCCGAAGGAGGACGAGAAGATCCGCTTCCGCGACGTGGTCGCGCAGCCGCGCAAGATCATCTCCTCGCCGATCTGGTCGGGGCTGGAATCCGAGAAGGTCTGCTACAACGCCTGCTACACCAACGTCCACGAGCTGATCCCGTGGCGGACGCTGACCGGGCGCCAGCAGCTCTACCAGGACCATCTCTGGATGCGGGCTTTCGGCGAGGGCTTCTGCCTCTACCGCCCGCCAGTCGATCTCAAGACGATAACGCCGGTCCAGGGCAAGGTCGCCAACGGCAATCCGGAGATCGTGCTGAACTTCATCACGCCGCACCAGAAATGGGGCATCCACTCCACCTATTCCGACAACCTGCTGATGCTGACGCTTAATCGCGGCGGGCCTGTGGTCTGGATCTCGGAGCGGGATGCGGCGAAGGCCGGCATCGTCGACAATGATTGGATCGACGTCTTCAACGTCAACGGTGCCATCTCGGCGCGGGCGGTCGTCTCCCAGCGCGTCAAGGACGGCATGTGCATGATGTACCATGCGCAGGAGAAGATCGTGAACACGCCCGGCTCCGGCATCACCGGGCAGCGCGGCGGCATCCATAACTCGGTCACCCGCGCCGTCCTGAAGCCGACCCACATGATCGGCGGCTACGTGCAGCTCTCCTACGGCTTCAACTACTACGGAACCGTCGGTTCTAACCGCGACGAGTTCGTCGTCGTCCGCAAGATGGGCTCGGTCGACTGGCTGGAAGGCCCCTTCGACGAAGGCAGCGCCCGGCGCGGCCCCAAGCTCCACGCTGCCGAGTAAGAGGATATCGACATGAAAGTCCGCGCTCAGATCGCGATGGTGCTGAACCTCGACAAGTGCATCGGCTGCCACACCTGCTCGGTGACCTGCAAGAACGTCTGGACCAATCGCGAAGGCATGGAATACGCCTGGTTCAACAACGTCGAGACCAAGCCAGGCATCGGTTATCCCAAGCAATGGGAGAACCAGGACAAGTGGAACGGCGGCTGGCGCCGTCGCAAGGACGGCCGGATCGAACCGCGGATCGGCTCGAAATGGCGGGTCCTGGCTAAGATCTTCGCCAATCCCGACCTGCCGGAGATCGACGACTATTACGAGCCGTTCGACTTCGATTACGGGCACCTGCAGAAGGCGCCCGAGCTCCAGGCCTTCCCCACCGCCCGCCCGCTCTCGAAGATCACCGGCGAGCGGATGGAGAAGATCGAGTGGGGCCCGAACTGGGAGGAGATCCTCGGCGGCGAGTTCTCGAAGCGCAAGCTCGACAAGAATTTCGACGGCGTCCAGCAGGAGATCTATGGCCAGTTCGAAAACACCTTCATGATGTATCTGCCGAGGCTGTGCGAGCACTGCCTCAACCCGGCCTGCGTCTCGGCCTGCCCCTCGGGCGCGATCTACAAGCGCGAGGAGGACGGCGTCGTCCTGATCGACCAGGACAAGTGCCGCGGCTGGCGCATGTGCGTCTCGGCCTGTCCCTACAAGAAGATCTACTACAACTGGTCTTCCGGTAAGTCGGAGAAGTGCACGCTCTGCTACCCGCGCCTCGAGGCCGGCATGCCGACGGTGTGTTCCGAGACCTGCGTCGGCCGCATCCGCTATCTCGGCGTGATCCTCTACGACGCCGACCGGATCGAGGCTGCCGCCTCGACCGAGAACGAGCAGGACCTCTACGACGAGCAGCTCGGCATCTTCCTCGACCCGCATGATCCGGCGGTGATCGAGGCGGCCCGGCGCGAGGGCGTGCCCGAGGCCTGGCTGGAAGCCGCCAGGCGTTCGCCGGTCTACAAGATGGCGATCGAGTGGAAGATCGCCTTCCCGCTCCATCCCGAATACCGGACGCTGCCGATGGTCTGGTACGTGCCGCCGCTCTCGCCGATCACCTCGGCGGCGTCGGCAGGCAAGATCGGGATCGATGGCGAGATGCCGGACGTCAAGAGCCTGCGCATCCCGGTCAAATACCTCGCCAATCTGCTGACCGCGGGCAAGGAACAGCCGATCGTCATCGGCCTGGAGCGCATGCTCGCGATGCGGGCCTATATGCGGGCCAAGACCATCGACGGCGTCATCGACGAAGCGCTGGCGAAGGCCGTCGGCCTGTCCGGCGCGCAGGTCGAGGAAATGTACAAGATCATGGCGATCGCGAATTACGAGGATCGCTTCGTCATCCCGACCAACCATCGCGAGATGGGAATCGAGGATGCCTACGATCTGCGCGGCTCCTGCGGCTTCTCCTTCGGCAATGGCTGCGCCGGTGGCACGAGCGGCACCAACCTGTTCGGTTCGCCCAAGCCGGCGAAGACGCCGATGGAAGTCGCCTGACGCAATCTGCTTCCCCCGCAGCCCGTCCTGCGGCGGGCTGCGGATTTCGCCCGAATCCCGTTTGCCGCAGCTCAACGTCGCGCTTTTCGCAAGCCGGTAACGTTCCGGTAGCGCTCGGCGGCCGAGCCGCCCGGAGACATCAGATGAAAACCCTCAAGGCCTTCTCCGCCCTGCTGAACTATCCGAGCCGGGAGCTGGTGGCGGCGATTCCGGAGATCCGCTCGGTGCTGGCGGAAGAGGCCGTCGTCGATCCGGCGGCGCTGGAGCCGCTGCTGCGCATGCTGGAGGAGGCGGACCTCTACGATGCGCAGGAGCGCTATGTGATGCTCTTCGACCGGACGCGCTCCCTGTCGCTGCATCTGTTCGAGCATGTCCATGGCGAAAGCCGCGACCGCGGCCAGGCCATGGTCGACCTGAAAAGCGTCTACGAGGCGGCCGGCTTCACCATCGAGGGCACGGAGCTGCCGGATTTCGTGCCGCTCTTCCTCGAATACTGCTCGCTGCTGCCGGCGCAGGAGGCGAGGGTGGTGCTGGCCGATCCGGCGCATGTCATGACGGTGCTCGGCGAGCGGCTGCGCAAGCGGGAAACGCCCTATGCCGTCGTCTTCGAGGCGCTGGTCGCGCTCGCGGCGACGAAGCCCGCGCCGGAGGTGTTCGAGGCGATCGTGCCCGAGACGGAGCAGGACCCGAACGACCTGGCTGCGCTGGATGCCGCCTGGGAGGAGGAGGAGGTCCGCTTCGGCCCCGGCGCAGGTGCCGATTGCGGCGTCGAGAACCTCGCCGCCAAGCTGCGCCAGGCCAAGCGGCCGGCCCCCGGACTCGGCGTCGCCACCGTGCGGCGGCCCAAGACCCGCTTCACCTATGCGTCACCCCGCGATTGAGGAGCAGCCGTCATGAACGCGACGCTCAACCATATCCTGTTCGGCTGGTATCCCTATTTCGCCCTGACGGTCTTCCTGCTCGGGTCGCTGGTGCGTTTCGAGCGCGAGCAATACAGCTGGAAGGCGGATTCGAGCCAGCTCCTGCGCCGCAGACAGCTCGTCGCGGGCTCCGTCCTGTTCCATGTCGGTGTGCTCGTGATCTTCCTCGGCCATGCCGGCGGGCTGCTGACCCCGATCGCCGTCTTCGACGCGCTGGGCATCTCGCACGGCTTCAAGCAGGGGCTGGCGATCGTCGTCGGCGGGCTGGCCGGCCTGATGTGCTTCCTCGGCCTGAGCCTGCTGCTCCATCGCCGCCTGTTCGATCCGCGGATCCGCAAGAACTCGTCCTTTTCGGACATTGCGGTGCTGCTGATGCTCTATGCCCAGCTCATCCTCGGCCTTCTCACCATTCCGCTGTCGCTCGGCCATATGGACGGGAACGAGATGGTCAAGTTCATGAACTGGGCCCAGGGGACGCTCACCCTGCAGCCGGGCGCCTCGGCCTATGTCGCCGACGTGCACCCGATCTTCAAGGCGCATCTTCTGCTCGGCATGACGATCTTCCTCGTCTTCCCGTTCACCCGCCTGGTCCACATCTGGTCGGCGCCGGTCTGGTATCTCGGCCGGACGGGCTACCAGATCGTGCGTACCAAGAAGCGGCCCCTTGCCGGCCAGGGGGCTGTTTCCGCCCCGGTCCGCGCAACCCGCCGCTGACTGACGTATCCGCCTCGGCACGCAACCCATCCCGGGATATCCGCCATGTCGTCCTGCTCGGCCCAGCCAGTCACCACAGCCCCGAAGGCCCCGATCAAGGTCAACGGAGCCGTGATCTCTCGGGCGATGATCTCGCGCGAGGTCCAGAACCATCCGGCCTCGTCGCCTGCCGCCGCCTGGAAGGCCGCTGCCCTGGCGCTGGTCATCCGCGAGGCCCTGGGTCAGGAGGTCGTCCGGCTCGGTATCGAGGCCGAGCCGCTGACGGATGGGGAAGGCCGGTGCGAGACCGAGGACGAGGCGCGGATGCGCGCCCTGGTCGAGCGCGACATCAGCGTGCCCGAGCCGACGGAGGAGGAGTGCCGGCGCTATTACGAGCGCAATGCCGGGCGCTTCCGCAGCTCCGATCTCTACGAGGCGTCGCATATCCTGTTCGCGGCGCGGGGTGACGATGCCGAGGCCTACGAGCGCGCGCGGCGGCAGGCTGGCGCCGCCATCGCCGAACTGGCGGCCGCGCCCGGTCGCTTCGCCGAGCTGGCGCGCCAGCATTCCGCCTGCCCTTCCGCCGAGCTCGGCGGCAATCTCGGCCAGATCGGCCGCGGCCAGACGACGCCACCGTTCGAGAAGGCCCTGGCGGCGATGGAACCGGGCACGATCGGTCACGAGCCGGTCGAGACGCCCTATGGCTTCCACATCATCCGGCTCGACAGGGCCATTGCGGGCAGCCTGCTGCCTTTCGAGCTCGTGCAGGAGCGGATCGCGGCCTATCTCGGCGAAGCGGTGCGGCAGCGGGCACAGGCGCAATATGTCGCGCGGCTGCTCGGCCGCGCCCGGATCGAGGGGATCGACCTGCCGTCGCCGGGCGAGCTCAACGTCCACTGAGAGGCGATTGCCATGCTGCTTGGAGACATCATCTCCCGCCTCGACGACGAAGCCATGGCGATGCAGACGCTGGTGGGGCTGGGCGATCTCGTGCTGCTGGCCCGTGTCGAAACGGCCGCCTCGGCCGAGGGGCTCACGCCCGGCGGCTTCGCCGCCCGCGCCGTCAACCTCTTCTCCAGCCAGGCTTCCGACGAGGATTGGGTCTCCCTGATCGGCGTCATGGGCCGGACCACCGATCCCGGCCAGGCCTGCCTGCGCAACATCCTGCACTTTGCCCTTCGTCCGCCGAAGGAAACGGTTCATGCCTGCGGCCACGGTCACTGAGCTTTCCGCCGAGACCGATGTACTGGCCCCGGTCCGCAGCGAGTTGCTGGCGCGTCCGCTCGAGTTCATCGTCGCCGAGCATCATCGTTTGCGCGACCTGTGCCGGCTGCTCGACGGCATCGCCGAAGCGCCGGGCTCTGCGGCCATCCCCGCCGACGCGATCCTGCACTGCATCGAGCATGAGCTGCCGCTGCACGTCCTCGACGAGGAGGAGGATTTGTTTCCGCTGCTCCGCCGGCGCGCCATGCCGCGGGACGGCGCGGAGCGGCTGCTCGGCCTGCTCTCGCGGGAGCACGCCGAGGACGACCGGCTGGCCGGGATCATTGCGGGCGGGCTGCGGGCGCGGGGAACCGCTGATTGGGACGGAGCCGGTTTCCGTACCGCCCTGGCCAGCTTCTCGCGCGGCCAGCGCCGCCATCTCACGGTGGAGAATGCGGTGCTGATTCCGCTGGCGGAGCTGCGCCTGACCGCGGGGGACCGCGACGGGCTAGCCCGGCGCATGGCGGCCCGGCGCGGCATCGTGCTCGGCGGGCGCAGCCATGGCTGAGGTTTCGATCCAGGCGCTGTTCGACCGCAATGTCGACTGGGCGATCGCCAAGACGCGCCAGGAGCCCGGCTATTTCCGCCGTCTCTCCGCCCTGCAGGAACCGCGGTTCCTCTGGATCGGCTGCTCGGATTCGCGCGTGCCGGCCAACGAGATCGTCGGGCTCGATCCGGGTGAGCTCTTTGTCCATCGCAACATTGCGAACGTCATGCATACCGGCGACCTTAACCTGCTGTCGGTGATCGAGTTCGCGGTCGAGGCGCTGGGGGTGGAGGACATCATCGTCTGCGGCCATTACGGCTGCGGCGGCGTGCGCCGGGCTCTGGAACGGCAGACCGGGGCGCTGGTCGACCATTGGCTCGCACCGGTCGTCGAGGTCTACGAACGCGAGCGGGCCCGCTTCGATGCCGGCGCCAGCGACGAGGCCCGGCTCAACCTGCTCTGCGAGCTCAATGTCGAGGCGCAGGTGGAGCGCGTCGCGCATACGCCGATCGTGCGGGCGGCCTGGACCGCCGGGCACACCCTGCGCATCCATGGCTGGATCTACGGCCTGAAGGACGGGCTGGTGCGCGATCTCGGCGTCAGCCGCGACGGGCCGGACAAGATGCAGGCCGAGCAGACGCCGCTCGACCCGGCCCCCGTCGACGACTGGTCGGAGCATATCCATGCGAGTGCGCTGCGCCTGCTCGGCGGCAAGGCGGCCTGCGGCTGCGACGCAGCGGGCGGCCTGCGCAGCGAGGGCGTGCCGTGAAGCGCCGCGCACGCCGCGTCGCGAAGCAAGGATGACAGGAGGTCGAAACGTGGATACCCGCTCCGAGGAATGCGGCATCTTGGTTCTCGTGCATGAGCGCGACGAGGCGCCGGACCCGGCCATCGCACAGGCGGTCGCGCGCCTCGAGGCCGGTGGCCTGAAGCCGCGCGGCCTGCTGCAGCATGGCGTGCCCGGCTGCGGCAAGGCCTGCGCAACGCTCTATCTCGACGATATCGGCATGCAGCGGCAGGTCTGCATCTTCGAGGATCGCGGCCCTCAGGCGCGCGGCTGCCGGCTCGATACGGCGGGCCTGACCGTCGCTGCCGGCTGGCTGCGCGAGGCTGTCGAGGCGCGGCCGGACGTGCTGTTCGTCAACCGCTTCGGCAAGCACGAAGGCGAGGGCCGCGGCCTGCGCGAGGAGATCGGCATGGCGGTTGCCGCGGGCATCCCGACCGTCATCGCCGTCAACCGCCAGTATCTGCCGCAGTGGCGGGCTTTCGCGGGCGAGACCTTCGCCACGCTGCCGCTCGATGCCGGCGAGATCGCCGACTGGTGCCACAAGGCCGTGGCCGGGGTCGAGGCCTGAGATCCAGGGCGGCCCCGTCTCATCCCTGCTTGCGAAAAGCTTCGCTGCCGCCGCTGGCCAGCGCGTCCCTGATACAGTCCGCCAGCGAACTATCCTCGAGCGGCTTTTCCAGTACGGCGCGGCAGCCGCACAACGTCGCCAGCCGACGGATTTCGGCGCTGGCCTTCGCCGTGATCAGGATGGCGGGCAACGCGATGGCGCTCTGCCGCAGGCGGCCGATCAGCGCCAGCCCGTCGAGCGAAGGCATGCAGTAGTCTATGACCATGCACGCGCGCGCCGGCAGCTCCTGTTCCGCGAGCAACTCCTCGCCGTTGCGAAAGGCCCTGACCTGGAAGCCTTCGAGCGCGAGGGAGAACGTCAGCGACTGCCGGACGGCATCGTCGTCATCGACGATGATCACGCATCCTTCGGGAGACATGGCATGCCTTGCTCCGGGCGATCCGCGGCTCGGATCGCGCCGGGATGGCATGCCGATAGTCTGCGTCGGCCCGCCGCAGCGTCCAAGTCAGGAATACACCTTACGCGAGCCGTCCCCGACGACGCAGCACGATCTCAGGGGGCGTTGTCGCCGACCAGCAGGGCGAAGCGAACGAGCTCGGGCAGGCTCGCAGCCCGCATCTTGGTCATGACATTGGCCCGGTAGATCTCGACCGTTCTGGGGCTGATGCCGAGTTCATGCGCGATCACCTTGTTGGCCTTGCCTTCGACGAGACGGTCGAGCACCTGCTTCTCGCGCTCGCTCAGCGATTTGAGGCGCACCAGGATGTCGATGCCCTGCGCCTCGCGCTGCGTCCTGCGCTGGTGCCGGTCGAGGGCCGCGCGCACCGCGGCGAGCAGCAGTTCGTCGTCGAAGGGCTTCTCGATGAAGTCGACAGCCCCCTCCTTCATCGCCTCGACGGCGAGCGACACATCCGCATGGCCGGTCATCACGATCACCGGAAGGCTGAAGCCGCGCAGGGCGAGGCCGCGGAGGAATTCAATGCCGTCGATCCCCGGCATGCGCACATCGGTGATGATGCAGCCCGTCGGCGCCTCTCTGACGTTGTCGAGAAACTGGCTGGCGGATTCGTGCAGCCTGACTGGAAACCCGTCGGAAGCCAGCAGGAACGAGAGCGACTGCCGGACAGCCAGATCATCGTCGACAATATGGACGATGGCATCACCCTGCATGAGCCAGCTCCTCCGGGTCGACGGCGCGTAGTGAAAAGGTGAAGCAGGTTCCGCGTCCCCGCTCCGACACAGCCGAGATCTTTCCGCCATGCGCCTCGACGATGGTGCGGCAGATCGAGAGCCCGACGCCCATGCCATGCTGCTTGGTCGTGACAAAAGGCTGGAAAAGCTGGTCTATGATTTCGGGAGCCAGGCCCGTACCGGTATCGCGGACCGAGATCTCCAGCATCTCCTCGCTGACGCGTCGGGACTCGACGATCAGTTCGCGCCGCTCCTCGCCATCCATCGCCTCGATCGCATTGCGGATCAGGTTCAGCAGCACTTGCTGGATCTGGATGCGGTCGGCCAGCGTAAAGGCCGCGCGGGGGTCGAGGAGATAGGCGATGTGCACCCCCCTTTCGCGGGCGCCGACCATGGCCAGCGCGCTGGCCTCCTCGATCAACTTGGCGAGAGGCTCGATCCGGCGCTCGCTTTCGCCGCGCTGCACGAATTCGCGCAGATGCCGGATCACCTGGCCGGCGCGCAGCGCCTGATCGGCCGCTTTCGTGACGCCGTCCTCCAGCAGGCGGGCGGTTTCGCCTTCCATGCGCTGGAGAATCCGGCGGCACCCCTTCAGGTAGTTCGCGATGGCCGTCAGCGGCTGGTTGATCTCATGGGCCAGCGTCGATGCCATCTCGCCCAGCGCCGTGAAGCGCGACATGTGGACGAGCTCGGATTGCAGCTCCTGCAGGCGGGTTTCGGTCTTCTGGCGCTCGGTCAGGTCGCGGATGAAGCCGGTGAAGTAGCGCCGACCGCCCGAATGCATCTCTCCGACGGCGAGCTCCATCGGAAAGGTCGAGCCGTCCTTGCGCTGGCCGACGACGACCCGCCCGATGCCGACGATCCTGCGCTCGCCGGTGGTGAGATAGCGCTTGATGTAGCTGTCGTGATGATGCCGGTAGGGGCTGGGCATCAGTATCTTGACGTCCTCGCCGATGACTTCGCTGCGACCGTAGCCGAACTGCCGGACCGCTGCCGCGCTGAAGGACTGGATCCGGCCGTCCTCGTCGATCACGACGATGGCGTCGGGGATCGTCTCGAGGATGGAGCGTAGATGCGCCTCGCGGACCGTGTGGGCTTCCTCGGCCTGGAGCTGTTCGGAGATGTCACGCAGGACGAGCGCATAGCCGCGAGGGCAGTCGGGCTGCGCCTTCACGGTCGCGATCGAGAGTTGTGCGGTGAACGATGCCCCATCCCGGCGCCGGCAGATGCGCTGTGTCTCGCTCCCGCCGGTCACCTGCGCCGCGGCGAGCAGAGAGGCTGTCACGCCCGGCTCCGCAGCAACGAAGAGGCATGCGAGGTCGCTGCTCAGAATCTCGGCCCGGCTCCAGCCCGTGATCTGCTCGGCGCCGGTGTTCCAGCTGCCGATCCGGCCTGTCTCGTCGACGAAGGCCAGGCCGATTCCCGTCACCGCCTCGATGAGGGCCGCTGCCAGTTTCGGAGATTCGATCTCACGGCTCAAAAGCAAGCTCTCCTGCCGGATTGCCGTCGATGCATCATGATCGCCGAGAGCGGCCATGCATCCACGCTAACCAGCGCGATGGCTCAAGTTGACCGCCCGCGTCGAAAAGACTCCTGATGGCGAGCGAATTCGATCTCGACCAAATTCACGGATGGGGTGAAACGCCAGCGTAAATTGTCAGGCTGGGGACGTCTCGTCCTTGTGCTGGGTCAAAGAATCCGGTGGTGGCTGCGCCTACCCTGCATCATCCCTCTTGCAAGGGAGCGCATCATGCATCCACGGCTACAAGGGCAGAAGGCGGCGCGGCGATGGCCCCGGTTCGAAAGGGTGCGGCGCCAGGCGGGCTTGTTTCGCGAGATGATCGAGAGGGCGGGCGTCGATCCCGGAGCGGCGGCCAAGGACGATTTCGGCGGCACTTTTGCCATGGCCGCCCGCCTTTGCCTGTCCTGCCCTCACGCCTGCGCGTGCCGCGACTGGCTCGATAGCGGTGCGCCCGGGCCGGCACCGGAGTTCTGCCGGAACGCCGCCTATCTGGCCCGGGTCCGTAGGCGGCCTGGGCCCGGAAGAGAAGGGATACTCGACGCGGACACCTGAGGGATGGCGGGCTCGTGGGTTTGACGCCCGCTCGCTATTACGAGCCTTAATCTTTGTCTTTCGCCTAGGAGCGAAAGTTTCATGTTGAGGGTTTGGAAACGACACGTAGCGTCAGCTCATCACCTCTAACGAATGTCGGCATCGGTGGTTGTGTGCCCCGCAACCAAATTCGGAAAACCCCGCAGGTTCGCCCTGCGGGGTTTTTCGCGTGCGCTGCTGACAGCCTTTGTCGGGACGATGCAGGAAACCGTGCGCGTTCAGGCGCCGCGGCTGCCATAATGGCCTTGCCATGATCGACGGATCGGCACGATCCGGACCAGAGCGAGCGCTTCGCTCGAGCCATCGCAAGGGAGATCGAGATGCCCGGCAAATCCAGCGGCAAGATCCGCATCGGCATTGGCGGCTGGGTGTTCGAGCCCTGGCGCGCCAGCTTCTATCCCGACGGCCTGCCGCAGAAGCGCGAGCTCGAATATGCCGGCAGCAAGCTGAGCTCGATCGAGGTCAATGGCACCTATTACGGCTCGCAGAAGCCGGAAAGCTTCGCCAAATGGCGGGCCGAGACGCCTGATGGTTTCGTCTTCGCGCTGAAGGGCTCACGCTTCTGCACCAATCGGCGCGTCCTGGCCGAGGCCGGGCCGTCAGTGGAGAAGTTCGTGACCTCGGGCATTGCGGAGCTGAAGGAAAAGCTCGGCCCGATCAACTGGCAGTTCATGGCGACGAAGGCCTTCGATCCCGCCGATTTCGAGGCCTTCCTCAAACTCCTGCCCAAGGAGGTCGACGGCATTGCCCTGCGCCATGCGGTCGAGGTCCGTCACCCGAGCTTCCGCTCGCCCGATTTCGTCGCCCTGCTCCGCGAATACGGTGTCGCCGTGATCAGCGCCGGCGATTCGGAGTATCCGGAGATCGCCGACGTCACCGCGCCTTTCGTCTACGCCCGCATCATGGGCACCAGCGAGGCCGAGCCGAAGGGCTATTCCGAGAAGCAGCTCGACCTCTGGGCCGAGCGTGCTCACGCCTGGTCCGAAGGCGGCATGCCCGCCGATCGCGAAGCGCTGGCGCCGGCGGCGGAAAGGCGTCCGCGCGACGTCTTTCTTTATGTGATCAGCGGCGCCAAGATCCGCAATCCGGCGGCGGCGATGGCGCTGATCGCCCGCAGCCCTGGCTGAGCGGCCTCAGGCCGGCTCGACGATGGCGTCCTCGGCGGGCAGGGTGGGTGCCTCCTGGCAGACATCGACCCATTCCGCGCCGGTCAGCGCGACCATTCGCTCGGGGCTGATCCGGACGGCGCTCTGGGTCGAGCCCGCGGCAGGCACGACCTCGTCGAAGGCCTTCAGCGAGACGTCGCAATAGACCTGCAGCGGGTTCAGCAAACCGAAGGGGCAGACGCCGCCGACCGGATGGCCGGTGATCGCTGCGACCTCCTCGAGGTCGAGCATGCGCGGCTTGGTGCCGAAGGCGGCTTTGGTCTTCCTGTTGTCGAGCCGGGCATCGCCGCGGGTGACGAGCAGGACGACGCGCTCGCCGAGCCGCAGCGACAATGTCTTGGCGATGCGGGCGGGCTCGACGCCGAAGGCCTCGGCGGCGAGCGCCACCGTGGCGCTGCTGCCCGAGGTTTCGAGGATCTCGATATCCGGGGCATGCTGCGCGAAGAAGGCGCGGACCGAAGCAAGGCTCACCGTGTTCTCCCGTCGAAGCGCCAGCAGATCAGGGCAGCGACCGCCGCCGGCACGCCGAAGACGAGGAGCAGGATCGGCGCCTCCTGCAGGAAGGTGTAGCCGGCGCTGTTGATGCCGACGATCAGGTTGATCACCGAGGCGACGAACCAGAGCGGGATGAACAGCCGCATCGCGAAGATGACGGGATGGCGCCCGCCGGTGTTCAGGCGCGGTGCCAGCACGAGCAGGAGGCCGAGCAGGGCGAAGCCGGCGGCGATGACCTTGACGGTGTGCATCCGGCTTCTCCCGTTTCGTCTCAGTGCCGGAAATGGCGGTGGCCGGTGAAGACCATGGCGAGGCCGGCTTCGTCGGCGGCCTTGATCACCTCGTCGTCACGCATCGAGCCGCCGGGCTGGATCACCGCCGTCGCTCCGGCCTCGGCCGCGGCGAGCAGGCCGTCGGCGAAGGGGAAGAAGGCGTCGGAGGCGACGACCGAACCCCTGGCCAGGCTCTCGGGCACGCCGGCCGCCTTGGCGGCCTCGCCGGCCTTCCAGGCGGCGATGCGCGAGGAGTCGACGCGGCTCATCTGGCCGGCGCCGACACCGACGGTGGCGAGGTTCTTGGCGTAGACGATGGCGTTCGACTTGACGTGCTTGGCGACGCGGAAGGCGAAGCGCAGATCGGCGAGCTCGGCCTCGCTCGGCTGGCGCCTGGTCACCACCTTGAGCTCCATGTCGTCGACCACCGCATTGTCGCGGGCCTGCGCCAGGAAGCCGCCGGCGACGGTGCGCAGGGCAAGGCCGGCCTTGCGGACATCCGGCAGGCCGCCGGTCAGGAGCAGGCGCAGATTCTTCTTGGCGGCGATGAGGGCGATCGCCTCCTCGTCGGCGTCTGGGGCGATGATCACCTCGGTGAAGATCTCGACGATCTTCTTCGCCGCCTGCGCGTCGAGCTTGCGGTTGAGCGCGACGATGCCGCCGAAGGCCGAGACGGGGTCGCAGGCGAGGGCGCGCTCATAGGCTTCGAGCAGCGAAGAGCCCTCGGCGACGCCGCAGGGATTGGCATGCTTGACGATGACGCAGGCCGCAGTGCGGGCCGGATCGAACTCGGCGACGCATTCGAAGGCGGCGTCGGTGTCGTTGATGTTGTTGTAGGAGAGCTGCTTGCCCTGGACCTGGCGCGCGGTGGCGACGCCCGGGCGCTGCTCCGGGGTGCGGTAGAAGGCGGCCCATTGATGCGGGTTCTCGCCATAGCGCATGGTCTCGGCGAGGGCACCGCCCAGCGCGCGGAAGGCCGGCGAGGTGTCGCCGAGCTCGCCGGCGAACCAGTTGGAGATCGCCGCATCATAGGCAGCGGTGCGGGCATAGGCCTTTTGCGCGAGCTTGCGGCGTAGCGTCAGCGTGGTCGCGCCCTTGTGAGCCTCGAGATCGGCGAGGACAGCGGCATAATCGCTGGGCTCGACGACGACGGCGACGTCCTGATGGTTCTTGGCGGCGGCGCGGATCATCGCGGGACCGCCGATGTCGATGTTCTCGATGCAGTCGTCATAGGGCTTGCCGGCCGCGACGGTCGCCTCGAACGGGTAGAGGTTCACCACCAAGAGGTCGATCGGCTTGATGCCATGGCCGAGCATCGAAGCCTGATGCTCGGGATGCGAGCGGATCGCGAGCAGCCCGCCATGGACCTTGGGGTGCAAGGTCTTGACGCGGCCATCCATCATCTCCGGGAAACCGGTGAGGTCGGAGACGTCGGTCACGGCGAGCCCGGCTTCGGCGATCGCCTTGGCGGTGCCGCCGGTCGAGACCAGCGCGATGCCCAGGCGCGAGAGCGCCCGTGCGAACTCGATCAGGCCGGTCTTGTCGGAGACGGAAAGCAGCGCGCGCTCGATGCGGCGAAGTTCATTCGGCATGAGGAAAAAGGTCCAAAAGTTGCGCGGCACACCGCAAAAAGTCTCGCGCGCCCTATCACGCCAGCGCCTCGCTGCAAAGCACAACCGAGGCAACCCGGCCCTGTCCTTATCGTCTCTCAGCCTTGCGGCGGCTGATCGACCGGGGCCGGCCCGCCTTCCGCTTCCGTATCGGTCCCGGGGGGAAGCCGTCCGGCGGTGCCAAGCTTCGCAAGGCGCCAGGAAATCCGCGGAGTCGTGGCGGCGTCGAACTCGATAATCAGTTGAGAGGTGCGCCGGCGGCCGTCGGCCGCGGCGAAAAAGACGCTTTCCTCCAATGTGACGGGCAGGCCCGAAGCCTCGAAGGCCCAGACCTCGCCGGAGGGCAGCGCCAGCAGCGCGCCCTGGCCCTCGCGGATCAGGCTCGGCTTGACGTTCGGGTGGAGGTGGAAGCGCGCGGCGGCGGGCAGACTCGCCATGGTCGGCGAGGGGCTGATCTCATCCTCGCCGAGCAACTGGTTGCCGCCCGGAGCAAGCACCAGGCGACGCGTATGGACGACGCCGAAGCTCCGCTTGTAGCCGTCATGGCTGGCGACCCATTCGACGCCCTGCTCGGTCTCCTGGCGGGCGGCACGGATCTCGGCGGGGCCGGCGGTGATCCGCCGCTCGCCGAGCACCAGCCCGAAGACGCAGCTGGAGCGGTCGTCGAGGGTCACGGTGGAATGTGCTGCCGTGGCGCGGGCGGCGAGCCGCAATTCCGGCGAGCCGTAGCGGCTGGCACCGCAATTCACGATGATGCGCTGCGCGGCGCTGGAGAATTCGAAGCTCAGGCAGCCGGCATGGGCCTCGACGGAGTTCGCGCCGCGAGGCGGCGGGCCGGCATCGACGATCACCGTGCCCGTGCCGGCAGCGAGCCGATCATAGCCGGCATAGGCGGCATGCTCGATCGGCCGGGCCCGGGCGTCGTCATAGGCGGCGAGGGTGGCCATCAGGTCGGGCGGGGTCGCGCCCATGCCGTTGAACAGGGCGAGCGCGCCGTCGCCATGCCGGAACAGCCGCAAATGCGGCATCATCCGGTCGATCGCCATGATGATGCTGCGGGGCGGCTCCAGGCCGCGCGCTGCAAAGGTCTCGCGCAGCGGCAAGAGGTCGAGCAGCAATTCGATGATGATGCGCGGATTGCGGCTGAGATGGCCACCATCGGGAAGGATCTGCCGTTCCAGCTCGTCCGACAATGCCGCTTCGAGGCGCCGCAGGCGGCGCTCCTGGCCGTCGAGGCTGATTGCCGCGAAGGAGACTGCGATCAGGCATTGCAGGCGCGCCACGCCTTCGACCGCGCCGGCCAGCGCCAGCTGCAGCCGGTCCGCGGTCTGGACGATCTGGCGGACGAAGCGCTCGTAGAAGACATGGTCGGCGCCCTCGAGCAGGAGCGGCGAATGCGAGAGGAAGGAGATCAGCCGCCGTGCCGCGACGGCCGGCCGGCGCGCGATCTCGCCGCGATCATGCCGGTTGCCGATGAATTCTTCGACCAAAGCGCGGGCATTGGCGCGGGCGATCGCGGTGTCGGCGGCGCGCAGATGCCGAAGCCAGGAGAAGCCGAGCAGCGCCTCCGCCCAGGCCGGTGTCGGCGGCTCGATCTCGAAAGGCGATTCGCCGTGGCTGTTCACCGTTCGGCCGGCGAAGGCGAAATAGCCGGAATAGATGTCGCTCGCCGTGGTCGGGTCGGCGGTGCGCAGGTCGTGCGGCGCAAAGAGCAGGCGGTTCGCCTTCATGCGTCTGAACGGCCAGAGTGCGCGGACGGCTCCGACGATCTGCCCGCGCGTGCGCTTTGCCGCGCGGGCGGTCGCCGCGCGTGCCAGGCCTCCCCGCTCAGACCAGCTCTTCAATGCCGCTGTCCGTTCCGCCCTTTCGCCACGCGCCATGTGACGAATCCGGCAAAGTCATAGCCTGATCAGGCGACATGCGTAAAATCCCGCCCATCCCGAAAGCCGCGGCGTTTCGCCGGCAAGCTGGTGCGGGAGCGTCCTCAGCTCGCCGAGAGGGGTCAGGGCCTCGGCGATCCCGCCGATTTCCGCCGCCGCGATCGGCTGCCGGGCAAAACCGGGCTGGCGTTCGAGGAAGGCTGCGATCTGCGCCTCGCCTTCCTCCGGCTCGAGCGAACAGGTGCAGTAGATCAGGCGGCCGCCGGGGCGTGTCAGCTTCGCGGCCTGGTCGAGCAGGCGTGCCTGAAGGGCGGTGAGCTTGGCGATGTCCTCGGGGCGCTTGGTCCAGGCGACGTCGGGATGGCGGCGGATCGTGCCGG
This sequence comes from Allobosea sp. GW823-FHT01F03, assembly GCF_058798075.1. NCBI lineage: Bacteria > Pseudomonadati > Pseudomonadota > Alphaproteobacteria > Hyphomicrobiales > Alloboseaceae > Allobosea > Allobosea sp. GW823-FHT01F03. The sequence goes on from NZ_CM179505.1 coordinate 530,115, forward strand.
TGGCGCTGCAGGGTGCATCGAGCAGCACGGCGTCAAACGGCTCCGCCTCATAGCGGGCGGCATCGGCGGTGACGATCTGCGCTTTCTGGCCGAGCCGCTCCAGATTTGCGGCCAGGCGGCGCAGGCGCGGGCCGGAGCGGTCGACCGCCGTGACATCGGCGCCGGCGGCCACGAGCTGTGCCGTCTTGCCGCCGGGAGCGGCGCAGAGATCGGCGACACGCTCGCCGGGTTTGGCCGCCAGCAGCAGGGCCGGCAGGGCGGCGGCGGCGTCCTGGACCCACCATTCGCCCTCGGCGAAACCGGGCAGGGAGGTGACGCTCTCCCGGCCTCGCAGCCGGACCGAGCCGGTCGGCAGCACGATGCCGTCGAGCTTTTCGGCCCAGCCGGCGGCGTCGGCTTTGACGGTCAGGTCGAGCGGCGGCTCTTGCGCATGGGCCAGGGCGATGGCGCTGGCGGTCTCGGCGCCGTAATGGCGGATCCAGCTCTCGCCCAGCCATTCCGGCGCATCGATCAGGGGATCGAGTTCGGCGAGGATGGTGTCGCGCTCCCGCGCCAGGCGGCGCAGCAGGGCATTGCCGAGCGAGACATAGCGTGACGAGCGCGCATCCTCGTGGAGATGGCGGATGGCGAGGTCGACGGCGGCATGGTCGGGAACGTCGAGAAAGAGCAATTGTGCCGCCGCGGCGACCATGATCGGCTCGAATGGTCCGGCATTGCGCGGGCTGCCGCGCTCGAGCCTTGCAGCGATGATGTGGCGGATCGCGCCGAGGCGGCGGAAGGCGACCGTGGCGATGGCGCGGGCGAGACCGGCATCGGCCGGCTCCAGCTTCGCCATTGCAGCCATGCGTTCATAGGTCTCGTCGAGGGCGGTCCCGGCGCGCAGGACCTCGTCGATCAGTTCCGCTGCCAGCCGGCGCGCGGCGAGCCCGGGGGCATCGTCACGCGGCTTTGCTTCGGGCGAGGGCGCGGCGGTTTCGGAGCGTGCCATCTCAGCCCCAAGGCCCAGGTTCGCGGCCGCTGCCGAAAGGACTTTGCGCCGCGCCGCGCAGGAAGCCGCCGGCCTGGCCGGAAAGGCCCATGGCGCGCGCCTGCTCCATCAGCGCGGCGATGCGATTGCCGGTGTCGGGGTGGGTTGAGAACAGGGAATCCATGCCGCGTCCGCTCAGCGGGTTGATGATGAACATATGCGCCGTAGCAGGCTTCTGTTCCGCCGTCTCGTTGGGAATATGGGCGACCCCGCCGGCGATCTTGGCGAGCGCGTCGGCGAGCGCGGCCGGATTGCCGCAAATCTCGCCGCCGAGGCGGTCGGCCTCGTATTCGCGCGAGCGCGAGATCGCCATCTGGATGATCGTCGCCGCCAGCGGCGCCAGCACCATGACGAGCATCTGGACGATGAAGTTCGGACGCTGGTCGCGCGAGCCGAAGAACATGCCGAAGCTGGCGATGGTCGAGATCGCGCCGGCCATGGTCGCGGTGATCGTCATGGTCAGCGTGTCGTGATTTTTGATATGGGCCAGCTCGTGCGCCATCACGCCGGCAAGCTCGTCATAGCTGAGCGTGCGCAGGATGCCCGTCGTGGCGGCGACCGCGGCGTTTTGCGGATTGCGGCCGGTCGCGAAGGCGTTGGGCTGGTCCTCGTGGATGATGTAGACGCGCGGCATCGGCATGCTGGCTCGTGCCGCGAGGTCGCGCACCATGCCGTAGAGCTCCGGCGCGCGGCGCTCGTCGACTTCCTCGGCATTATGGGCGGCGAGCGCGAGCTTGTCCGAGTTCCAATAGCTGAACAGGTTGGTCGCGACCGCGATGCCGAGCGCGATCATCATGCCGCCGGCGCCGGCCAGCAGATAGCCGACCGCGCCGAACAACGCGGTCAAGGCCGCCATCAGCATGCCGGTACGGACGTAGTTCATCGCTTTTCCTCGCGGGTTCGAGCCTTTGTGCCGGTCTGGCCTCGCCTGGCGCCGCATTCATCCCTATGTGGTGAAGGCGAGGCGTATTCTGCAAGAGAATGGTGCGAGTATGGGCGCGAAAGCGGAGAGCGACGAGGCTGTCGAGCAGCCGGCCGCCAGGACATTGTCGCCGGCGGCGCAACGCGCCCTCGCCGAGGCGGCGGCCCGGCGGGCCGCCCTCGATGCCAAGGCGGCGCAACTCGGGCGTGACAAGGAGATCGCCGGGCGTGGCGGTCTCGAGCCGGTGCGCTATGACGACTGGGAAGTGAAGGGCATCGCCAGCGACTTCTGAGCGCGCCGGCGAGGCTTGGTCAAAGGCCTTCAGGCGGCGCGCCGGTCAGCTGCGGGCTTCGCAGCTGTGCTGTCCGTCGTCCGGAAGGCGCTCATCAACAGGTTGAGCCTTTCGATCTGCTCGAGCAGGGTCCGGGCGGAAGCCGCGCTCTGCTCGGCCAGGGCGGCGTTGCTCTGGGTCATCTCGTCCATATGGCTGACGGTACGGGCCATCTCGTCGATGCCATTGGCCTGCTCGCCGGCCGCCGCCGCGATTTCGCCGACGGTCGAGGAGACCTGCGTCGAGGCATTGACGATCTTCTCCAGCGTCTCGCCGGCCTGACGCACCAGGCGCACGCCCTCGACGACCTCGGCGTCGGACGAGCCGATCAAGGCGGTGATGTCCTTGGCGGCGCCGGCCGAGCGCTGCGCCAGCGCGCGCACCTCGGCCGCGACGACAGCGAAGCCGCGTCCGGCATCGCCGGCGCGGGCGGCCTCGACGGCGGCGTTCAGAGCCAGGAGGTTGGTCTGGAAGGCGATGCCGTCGATGACGCTGGTGATCTCGGAGATCTTCTTCGAGGCTTCTTCGATCCGCTCCATCGCCTTGATCGCGTCTCTGACGATCTCGCCGCCGGTGCGGGCGACGTTGGAGGCATTGTCGGCCAGAACGAGGGATTCGCGCGAGGACTGGGCGGAACTCTTGACGGAGGCGTTGAGCTGCTCGGTGGTGGCCGCCGTCTGCTGCAGGGCGGCAGCCTGCTGCTCGGTGCGCGAGGAGAGATCGTCCGCGCCCGAATTGATTTCCTGCGAGGATGCCGCGATCGCGATCGAGCTCGCCTTGATGGTCGCGACCATCTCGCCGAGCCGGCTCATGGCGTGGTCGAAATGCTCGCGGATGCTGGCATATTCCTCCGGCATGTCGTCGGGCACGCGGTGGCTGAGGTCACCCTCGGCGAGCGCGGCCATGGCGGCGCCGACATAGCCGATCGCCTTGTCGCGCAGGCGGGTCTTGGCCTCGTCCCGGGCACGGGCCTCGGCCTCGGCTTTCATCCGGGCTTGCTCGGAGGCCTGCACATAGACGGAAATGGCATAGTCCATGTCGAGCATGGCGGCCTTGAGGATGGCACCGATCTCGGCGCCGCGCTCGGCCGCGCCGGGAATCCTGCCGCCGAAGCGGCTTTTCGGCCAGCGCTCCTCCAGCACCTTGCCGATGATCTGCTCGAGCAGCAGGGCATAGCCGCCGATGTACCAGCGCGGCTCCAGCCCGATGCGGGCATGGACCTCGCCGATGGTGGTGACGGAGCGGACATAGTCCTGATCCTGGCGGCCGCTGGCGATGGCCCGCCAGTGATCGAGCTGCCGGCTCTTGGCCTTGTCGGCCTGGCCAGCCGATTTGAAGAAGGCGCTCGCCTCGGGGAAGCGGGCGATCTGATCATAGAAGGCGTCGAGCGCCGCGGGCAGAGCGGCACGAACCACATCCTCGACATCGGCCATATGCGCGCGCGTCTCGGCGTCGAACTTCAGGAAATCAAGACGACGGCTGAGATGGTCGGCTGACGACATCATGGGCTCCAGAATCGGTCGGCGCGGTGGCGCCACGTCGTCTTTGGATCAGCGCAGGTTAATGATTGTGCAGGTTCGCGGGCGCCGATGCTGCGGTGCATGGCGCTGTTGCGCCGCGTGCATGCCAGTGCATTGCCGGGCGCATGCGTGAACGCGGTTGCAATGGCCGGCGTCCTGCGGCCTAAAGGCCGCAAGGTCAACGAGCAAGGTATCGGCATGGGTGGCGACGTCGAACGTATCGAGGCACTCCGGCGGCTTCTGTCCGAGGCCCATGCGAAGCTCGGGCTGAAACTCGGCTTCTCGCTATGGGATGGCTCGCGCGTGCCGGCCGACTGGCCGCAGGACGGGCTGATGATCGCGATCCGCGATTCCGGCGTCGTCGCGGCGCTGTTGCGCAAGCCGAAGCTCGACACCTTGCTGCATCTGCATATCGCCGACCGGATCGCGATCGAGAACGGCTCGATCTTCGACCTCGCCGCGGCGCGGCCGGAGGGCAAGGTCGGGCGCCTGGCGCGCGGCATTTCGAAGGCGGCGGTCTTCGACCTGGTCCGGCGCTTCATCTTCGCGCCGGGCAAGGCTTCGGCGGCGGTGACGCATCGCAAGGGCGACGAGATCGCCCGTGATGGCGACCCAGCCACCAACAAGGCCAATGTCGCCTATCACTACGATGTCTCGAACGCATTCTACCGGCTCTTCCTCGATGAGGAGATGGTCTATACCTGCGCCTACTTCGCCGAGGATCACGGCGATATCGCCCGCGCGCAGCGCGACAAGCTCGACATGATCTGCCGCAAGCTGCGGCTGAAGCCCGGCGACAAGCTGCTCGATATCGGCTGCGGCTGGGGCGCCCTGATCTGCCACGCCGCTCAGCATTACGGGGTCGAGGCGCATGGGGTGACGCTGGCCGAGGAGCAGCTGAAGTTTGCGCGCGAGAAGGTCGAGCGGCTCGGGCTGCAGGACCGGGTCACGCTGCATCTCAAGGATTTCACCCAGATGGAGGGCGTCTTCGACAAGATCTCCTCGATCGGCATGTTCGAGCAGGTCGGCATCCGCAACCACACGACCTATTTCCAGGCGGTGAACCGGCTGCTGCGGCCGCGGGGGCTCTATCTGCACCACACTATTTCGCGCCGCGCGAAGAATACCGACAAGGCCTTCAACAAGATGCCGGCCGAATACCGCGCCCTGGTGCGCTATATCTTCCCGGGCGGGGAGCTCGACCATTTGGGCATGTCGATCGCCAATCTTGAGCGCAACGGCTTCGAGGTCCATGATGTCGAGGGCTGGCGCGAGCACTACCAGCGCACGACGCGGCTGTGGTGGGAGAGGCTGAACGCCCGCAAGGCCGAGGCCGAGGCCGAGATCGGCGCCGAGCGGACGCGGATGTGGCTGCTCTATCTCGCCGGTTGCTCGCTCGCCTTCGAGCGCGGCGGCGCGCTGGTCAACCAGACCTTGGTTTCCAAGCGCCGCAAGGGCCCGTCCGGCCTGCCGCTGTCGCGCGAGGATCTTTATCGCTGAGCGCGCGGGCTCAGGACAGCCGCGGCGGCAGCAGCTCGAGCGGGCGGGTCGCCAGCGTCACCCCGCCGGGTTCGCGGCCGGCACTGAAGCGGGCATAGTGCAGGGCGGCGTCGAGGCTGGCGAAATAGCCGCCGCCGCGCCCATGTGTCTCGACGGCGATCCAGAAGCCCTCGCGATCGCGCCCGACCTCGAAATGCGGGCAGCCGGGCCGGGAGGCGACGGAGGTTTGCGGGGCCGGCATGGCGGCACCTTCAGAAGAAGCCGATGGTGACGGCGAGCGCGAGACCGGCGCCGAAGACGATGACGGCGATGAGCGCGGCTTCGAGGCCGGCGAGAATGGCCGGGGTGTTGCTGGCGACGGCGGTGCGGGAAAGCGAGAACATGGCGAAATCCCCCGACGCGGCGATGCGTCATGCCGGGGGCTTGGCGGGATCAGCCGCGGTTTCGCCTGCGGGGATGGAAAAGGGCGGGTGGCGGACGATAAAAAAGGCGCCTCCCCTTCGGAAAGCGCCTTGCGGCCAGGCCGCGAAACCGGTTCCTACTTCTTCACGAAGGCATCGAGCTTTCCGTAATGCTCGGCGAGAAGATAGTAGAAGGTCAGGCGCGATTTGGTCTTGTCGGCCTTCATGTGCTCACAGACCGCCTTGATCGAGGCGTCGAGATCGCCGCCATTCAGGCCGAGCTTCTTCTTCAGGAAGTTCTCGCGGACGCGCTCCAGTTCGGCCGGGTCGGAACAGGCGACATAGCGCGTATCCGGCTTGCTCATGACCAGTGCATAGGACTTCGACATTCCGGCGAAGGCCGCTTCGTTGACAGCCTTTTTGGCGAATTTCTTGACGTCGGCGAGATGATCCATCGGTAGCCCCTCTGAGACACTGCGGTTCGAAGTTGAGCAAGACTGGCGTCGCGCGCGGCGAACGATATCCGGCTTTCTTCCCGCAGGCGAGGGGGGCGGGCGAATCCGATGCGACTTTACGGCAGGAGGGGCTTCCTGCCGTAAAGCCGGCCGTCTCAGGGCATGACGACGACCGGGGCGCCCATGCGGACCCGGGCGTAGAGGTCGATCACATCCCGGTTGTGCATGCGAAAGCAGCCATAGGATGCGGCGGTGCCGACCGAGCGCGGATTATTGGTGCCGTGGATGGCATATTCGCCGCCCGGGCCGAGGCCGATGACGCGGGCGCCCATCGGGTTGTTGGGGGCGCCGCTCGGGATGATGTCGGGAATCGACGGATTGTCGCGCTTGACCGAGGCCGGCGGGCTCCAGGAAGGCTCGATTGCGAGCTCCTCGATGTATTTCACGCCGCGCCATTGCTTGCCGGCCTTGCCGACGGCGATGGTGTAGCGCAGCGCCTGGCCGGGCGCGGCGATGAAGTAGAGCTTCCGTTCCGCGGTGCGGATGACGATCGTGCCCGGCTGGTAGCGATGGTCGGGAAATTCCACGACCTCGCGCGCCTGAACCGGGCGCAGCGCCAGCAGCATCAGCAGCAGCGAGAAACCCGCCGCGAGAATAAAATCGATCGGCCCTTGCCGGCGGGTCATGTCCTTCACCTCCTGCGCGGCAGCTGCCGCCTCGCAGGCGATTTGACGAAGGCTCGGGTGAATCGCCGGTTCAGCAAGATGGTGAACGGTCGATTCAGAATGAATCACGCCTGAATCCGTTCGGACTCAGGCAAGGACGCTACCGGCGGCCAAGGCTGCGATCAGCAGTGTCAGGGCGGCGGCGAGCAAGAAGTCGATCGGCCCGTGCGGGATGCTCATGACGTGTCGCTCCGGCTTGTCGCGGGCCCGAGGGCGCGCGACACGGTGCCGTCATGCCAGCACCGGCCATGCCGGTCCATGGCAGGGACGCGCAAGGCTCAATGGCGGGTTAAGCCCATCCGTCGCATTCGGCGCAAGCAGACGGGATCAGCAGCGGCGGCTCAGGCCTTCTCGACGATCAGCGTCGCGCCCTCGACCCTGACGACGCGGACCTCGGAGCCGGCGAGCAGTTCCGGGCCGGTGACGCGCCAGGAGGAATCCCCGACGCGGACGCGCCCCTCGCCGCCGGTCATGGTCGCCTCGAGCTTGAAGACCCGGCCGATCAGTTGCCGACCGCGATCGTTGAGACCATGGGCGGCATCGGGCTCCTCGTCCTTGCGCCTTGTCGCGATGCGACCGACGAGAACACTGACGATGGCGAGGGCGGCGAAGACGAGCCAGGCCCCCTGCCAGGCGATGCCGGTCAGGCCGACCACGGCGCCGGTGACGAGGGCGGCGAGGCCGAGCCAGAGCAGGAAGACACCCGGCGCCAGCGTCTCGCCGCCGATCAGGACGAGACCGAGCGCGATCCAGGCCCAGCCGCCGAAGGAGGCGAACCAGTCGAGCATATCAGGCTCCGGGGCTGCGGCCGGCGGCCGGCACCGAGCCGGTGCGGCGGCTCTCGATCGCCTCCTCGCCGAACACCGCCTTGGTGAGCTGGGCGATGCCGCCGACCGTGCCGGCGAGCGCGGCGGCCTCGATGGGAACGATCACCAGCTTGCTGTTGCTGGCGCTGGCCATCGCCTTGAGGGCGTCGGTATAGCGCTCGGCGATCAGGAAGTTGGCCGCCTGGATGTCGCCGCGGCTGATCGCCTCGCTGACCATGGCGGTGGCGTTTGCCTCGGCCTGGGCGAGACGCTCGCGCGCCTCGGCGTCGCGCAGGGCGGCCTCCTTGCGGCCCTCGGCGGCGAGGATCTGCGACTGCTTCTGGCCTTCGGCCTTGAGGATCTCGGCCTGGCGCAGGCCCTCGGCCTCGAGCACGGCGGCGCGCTTCTCGCGTTCGGCCTTCATCTGGCGGTTCATCGCGCCGGCGATGTCGGCCGGCGGCAGGATGTCGCGGATCTCGATGCGTGTGACCTTGACGCCCCAGGGCGAGGCGGCGGCGTCCATGACGCGCAGCAGCCGCTCGTTGATCTCGTCGCGATGCGAGAGCAGCTGATCGAGGTCCATCGAGCCGACGACGGTGCGGATATTGGTCATGGTCAGCACCATCAGCGCATCGTCCAGGCTGGCGACCTCATAGCGGGCCTTGGCCGCGTCGAGCACCTGGAAGAAGGCGGCGGCGTCGATGCGCACGCCGGCATTGTCCTTGGTGATCGCCTCCTGGCTGGGAATGTCGAGCACCTGCTCCATGACGTTCACCTTGTGGCCGACCCGGTCGATATAGGGCACGATCAGGCCGAGGCCGGCGCCGAGCGTGCGCGAATAGCGGCCGAAACGCTCGACGGTGTAGTTGTAGCCTTGCGGTACCGTGCGCACGCCGAGCGCGATGGTCAGGATGACCAGCGCCACCAGCGCGACGACGACGATGTCGAACCCGTACGGACCCATGAAACCAGTCTCCAATCCAGCCAGTGCCCATCAAGCTGATGATTGCGAAGCTTTGATGCAAGCTCGCGTCGGGATCAGCCCTCCAGCGCCTTGACGACGCGCCACATCGTCTCACCGATGGCGTTGCATTCCTCCTCGCTGAGGACGCCCATCATCGCCTCGATCCGGGCGGTGTGGATCGCCAGGGCCTTGCGGGTGAGCGCCTCGCCCTCCGGCGTCAGCCAGAGCCGGCGGACGCGCTTGTCGGCCTCGTCATTGCGGCGCTCGATCAGGTTCCGGCGTTCGAGCTCCGGCAGCAGCATGCTCATGGCGCTGCGGCCGACGAGCAGCTTCTCGGCCAATGCCTGCTGGGTCAGTCCCGGGGTACGGAAGACATTGGCGAGCACGTCGTAATGGGCGAGCTGGATGCCGAGCGGCACCAGCGCCTCGGAAAACACCTTCTTCCAGAGCTGGTGCATGCGCGCGACGGCGAGCCAGTTCTTGAAGCGCGGCAGATCCCAGGGCAGCCCGGTCCCGCCGGTGCCTCCAGGTTCTCTTGCCGGCTCACCTGCCGGCTCACCTGCCGGTGCGGAAATCGGCTCTTGCATTTTGTTCATGGCTGAACATAGTAGTTCAAGACTGAACAAACAGGGTTCCCGATCATGCCCAGCGCAGCCCTTCGCGTCATTCGTCCTCTCGTCCGCATCGGCAGCTTCATCGCGCCCCGCACGGCCGGGCGCGCCGCCTTCAAGCTCTTTTGTACCCCGCCGCGCCGCCCCGCTTCCGAGAGCCGCTCCGGCAAGGCGATCGCGGCCGCCCGCGCCCGACTCGCGCCGGCGATCAGGCAGGCGGTATCCTACCCGTGCGGGACGGTCAGCACCTATCTGTTCGAACCGGAGCCTCGCTTGCAAGACGGCGATGCTCCGGCGCCGACGGTGATCCTGCTGCATGGCTGGAACAGCGAGGCGGCGTTCATGACCGCTTTCGTCGAGCCGCTGCTCGCCGCAGGCTTCAGGGTCGTCGCCTTCGACATGCCGGCCCATGGCGCCTCGACCGGGGCCGAGCTCAACATCCCGCTCGGTGTCGCCGCGCTCGCCGCGGTCGCCCGGGTATTCGCCCCGGTCCATGCGATCGTGACGCATTCCTTCGGCGGTGCGATCGCGCTCGCGGCCCTGGCGGGCAGCGTGCCGGGCCAGCCGCCGGTCGCGGCGCGCCGGCTCGCTCTGGTCGCGGCGCCATCCTCGATCGCGCTGATCACGCGTAATTTCGGCGCGACGATCGGGCTCGGCCGGCGCGGCCAGGCGGCGCTGGAGCAGCGCATCCACAGCGTCGCCGGTAACCCGGTCGAGGTTTTCGAGGGCCGCGCGCAACTGGCCGGGATCGGCCTGCCGACCCTGGTGATCCACGACCGGCAGGATCGCGAGCTCGATTTCCACCATGCCGAGGCGCTGGCGGCGGCTGGCCCGTTCGTGACGTTGCAGGAGACGGGCGGGCTCGGCCACCGCCGCATCCTGCAGGCGAAGCCGGTGGTCGAAAGCGTAACGCGCTTCGTGGTGGGCTGAACGATGCGCCTCGGCGCTTCCCGTCATCCCGGGCGACCAAGGGTCGGCCCGGGATCCATCGGAGGGCACTGCGCTTCGCTCCGGCCGGAATGACCGGCAAAGAGGGAAGGGCGTCAGGATGCCTCAGACCCAGCCCATCAGCTCCCGGCGGACCAGCGCCTCGATCACGTCGATGCCTTCGGCGGAATCGTTGAGGCAGGGCAGATAGGCGAATTTCTCGCCGCCATTGTGCAGGAAGATCTCGCGGTTCTCGCCGTCGAGTTCTTCCAGCGTCTCCAGGCAGTCGGCCGAGAAGCCGGGCGCGACGATGGCCAGCGACTTGGTGCCGCCCTGCGCCAGAGCCTTCACCGTTTCGTCCGTATAGGGCTGCAGCCATTCCTCCGGCCCGAAGCGCGACTGGAAGGTCAGCCTGAAGCGCTCGGGCGAAAGGCCGAGCGCCTCGCCCAGCAGCCGCGAGGTCTTGACGCACTGGCAGTAATAGGGGTCGCCCTTGAGCAGGTTCTCCTTCGGCATGCCGTGCAGCGAGCAGAGGATGATTTCGGGCTCGAAGTCGAGCTTGGCGAGCGAAGCCCGCATCGAGGCGGCGAGCGCGCCGATATAGGCGGGGTCGTCGTGATAGGCCGGCACGGTGCGCACCGCTGGCTGCCAGCGCATCTCCATCAGCGCCCGGAAGGCATGGTCGCAGGCGGTCGCGGTGGTCGGGGCGGCGTATTGCGGATAGAGCGGCACGAACAGGATGCGGTCGCAGCCCTCGTTCTGGAGATGCTGGATCCGGCTCTTCACGTCGGGAAAGCCGTAGCGCATCGCCCAGTCGAAGACGATGCGGTCGCCGGCGAAGCCCTTCAGGCGCTGCGCCAGCTGCTCGGTCTGCGAGCGGGTGATGGTCTTGAGCGGGCCCTCGTCGCGCTCCTTGTTCCAGATCGTGGCGTAGTCCTTGCCCTTCCGGCCCGGCCGCGTCGACAGAATGATCAGGTTGAGGATCGGCCACCATTTCCAGCGCGGCTCCTCGATCACCCGTCGGTCCGAGAGGAACTCCTTGAGATAGGCCCGCATCGGCCAATAGCCCGTGCCTTCGGGCGTGCCGAGATTCATCAACAGCACGCCGATCCGGCCGGAGCGGATTTGCGGATGGTCCGCCGGCAGCGCGATGGCGGCTTCGGCGTTGGTTTCGATGCGCTTGTCCATGGCCTGTGATTTAGACGAGTTCCGGCTTTCGTCCAGTCGGCAGACCGGTTTCGCCGGCGGGGTGCGACACTGCGGAAGCTGTTTTGACGGCAATCACACTTTTGCCGTGTGCGGCATCTCGCCAATCCAGCACGGCTCTTGCTAGTCTGGAAAAAATCAAAATCCAGAGGGGTTGGCCGATGACCAAGATGACCCGTCGCCGCGCGCTCAGCGTGCTCGCCGCTCCCGCCGCCATGGCGGCGACCGCTCCGGTGGCGAAGGCACAGGCGCCCGCTCCGAGCTTCACCCTGCTGCTCGTCAACGACATCTACAAAATGAGCGACGACAAGGGCCGCGGCGGCTTCGCCCGCGCCTCCGGCATCGCCAAGGCGGAGCGGGCACGCGGCGTGCCGGTGCTATTCTGCCATGCCGGCGATTGCTACTCGCCCTCTCTGATGTCGGGTTTCGACCAGGGCGCGCATATCGTCGCCATGCAGAACAAGATGGGGCTCGACGTCTTCGTGCCCGGCAATCACGAATTCGACTTCGGCAAGGAGAATTATCTCAAGCTCACCGCCGCCCAGACCTATCCGACCTTCGCCGCCAATCTGCGCGACGCGGCGGGCAATCTCCTGCCCGGACACAAGGATTCAGCCATCTTCGAGCTCGGTGGCTTCAAGGTCGGCGTCATCGGCACGACCTATGATCCGACGCCGCAGCTCTCCAATCCCGGCGACCTGAAATTCTCCTCGACCATGGAGGCGCTGCGGCGCGAAGCGCGGGCGCTGAAGGCGCAAGGCGCCGACATCCTGGTCGGCGTCGTCCATGCCGACCGCGCCACGGACCTGCAGATCGTGCGCTCGCGCGTCGTCGACATCCTGCTGACCGGCCACGACCATGATCTCGCCATCGCCTATGACGGCAAGGTGGTGATGGTCGAGTCGAACGAGGAGGGCAATTACGTCACCGCGATCGACATCGCCGCCAAGGCGAGCGGCGAGGGCGCCAATCGCCGGGTCGAGTGGACGCCGACCTTCCGGGTCAACGACAGCCGCGCCGCGACGCCCGATCCCGAGGTCGCCGCCATCGTCAAGGGCTATGAGGCCGAGCTCTCCAAGGAGCTCGACATCGAGATCGCGACGCTGGCCGCGCCACTCGATTCCCGCACCGCCATGATCCGTACCCAGGAGACCGCGATCGGCAATCTGATCGCCGATGCGATCCGCAGCGCGACCGGCGCGCAGCTCGCCATCAGCAATGCCGGCGGCATCCGTGCCAACAAGCAGTATCCGGCCGGCCACAAGCTGACCCGGCGCGACGTCCTGAGCGAACTGCCCTTCGGCAATGCCACCGTGATGGTCCAGATCACCGGCAAGGACGTGCAAGATGCGATCGAGAACGGGTTGCGCGATGCGCCGCAGGGCGCCGGCCGCTTCCCGGTGATCTCGGGAATGAAGTTCGAAGCCGATCTGAAGCAGCCGCAGGGCTCGCGCGTCATCGTGGTGACGGTGGACGACAAGCCGATCGACCCTGCCGGCAGGTACACGGTGGCCTCGAACAACTTCCTGCTCGATGGCGGCGACGGCTATGTCGCGCTCGGCCGTGGCAAGACGCTGATCGGCCTGACCGACGGCAAGCTGATGGCCAATGAGGTGATGGTCTATGTCCGCCGGCTCGGCACGGTCGACGCCAAGATCGAAGGCCGGGCGGTGTTGAAATAGGCGGCGGTACCAAGTCGTCGGACATAGAGCCGGATCGTCATTCCGGCGGCAGTGAAGCGGATAGCCGGAATCCATTATAGGGAACGACGCTCTATGATGGCTTCCGAAGCTGCTCCGCGCCGCAGCTTGTCCGGAATGACGGTGAATGATCCGATCGCTATGACATTGACGATGCCGACCTTCGATGCAGCGCTCGCCGCCTTTCTCGCTTCGCCCGCCTCGGCTCCCTGGCGCGATCTTTCCGTCTTTCGCGACGGGACGGTGGCGCAGGCCTGCGCTGCCGTCGATGCCGAACGTGCCGCCGGCGAGATCGTCGCGCCGGCACCGGAACGCTTTCTGGCCGCGCTCGCCCTGACTCCGCTCGACCGGATTCGCGCCGTGATCCTCGGCCAGGACCCCTATCCGACGCCGGGCCATGCCAATGGGCTCGCCTTCTCCTATGTCGGCCCGCCGCCGCTGCCGCGCTCGCTCGTCAACATCTACCGGGAGCGGGCCGAGGACCTGAATCTCGCCGCGCCGTCCGGCGGTGATCTCTCATCCTGGGCGCGTCAGGGCGTGCTCCTGCTCAATACGGCGCTGACGGTGCGCGAGGGCGCCAGCAAGGCCGGCTCGCATCTCTCCCTCGGCTGGGGCGCGGTGACCGATGCGGTCATCGCCTCGGTCTCGGCCGCCCGGCCGCATGTCGTCTTCCTGCTCTGGGGCGCGCCGGCGCAGGCCAAGCGCCGCCTGATCGACGAGAGCCGCCATCTCGTCATCGCCAGTCCCCATCCCTCGCCGCTTTCGGCGCGGCGCGGCTTCTTCGGCTCGAAGCCGTTTTCGCGCGCGAATAAATGGCTGGGAGAGAAGGGGGAGCAGCCGGTCGCATGGTAGGCGCGGGATCCCCTCTCCTTCCAGGAGAGGGTTCCCCACGCTTTTTCCGACGATGACGAGTTTATCCCACCGGCCGCTCGTCGGCGATGACCTTGCCGTCATTGGGCAGGGCGCCGAGCGGCAGGACCTCGACGGTGCCTTTCAGCTTCGTGACCTGCTGCAGGGTCGAGGAGACCGCGTCGATGAAACCCTTAGGCTCGGCATAGATCTCGGCCTTGAGCGTCATCGTGTCGACCTCGCCGGCGCGGCCGACGACGAGGCGGAGCTTGGCGATCTCGGCATGACGACGCGCGATCTCGGCGACCTGCTCGGGGCGGACGAACATGCCCTTGACCTTGGCGGTCTGGTCGGCCCGGCCCATCCAGCCCTTGATGCGGGCATTGCTCCGGCCGCTGGCGCTCGCACCCGGCAGGATTGCGGTGAGATCGCCGACGGCGAGCCGGATCTGCGGGTGGTGCGGGTCGAGATTGGTGACGACGATCTCGCCGACCTCGCCTTCCGCCACCGGGTCGCCGGTGCCCGGCCGGACGATCTCGACGATCAGGTTCTCGTTCAGGACCATGCCGTCGCGGGCCGCGGTCTCATAGGCGATCAGGCCGAGATCGGCAGTGGCGTAGAGCTGGTAGGCGTCGATGCCGCGCCCCCGCACCCAGTCCTGCAGCGAGGGCGGGAAGGCGGCGCCCGAGACCACGGCGCGCCTGATGCAGGAGATGTCGGCGCCGCGCGCATCGGCGGCCTCGATCAGGATCTTCAGGAAATCGGGCGTGCCGAGATAGGCGCTCGGCTTGTAGGCCGAGATCACTTCGAGCTGCTGCTCGGTATTGCCGGGGCCGGCCGGGATCACGGCGCAGCCGATTGCGCGGGCGGCGGAGTCCATGATGAAGCCGCCGGGGGTCAGGTGGTAGCCGAAGGTGTTGAGGACGATGTCGCCCTTGCGGAAGCCGGCGGCGAAGAGGCCGCGCGCGGTGCCCCAGGGGTCGATGCCGGTGCTCTCCGGCTCGAAGATCGGGCCGGGCGAGGTGAAGAGCCGGCCGAAGGAGCCGAGCGGGGCGCTGGTGAAGCCACCGAAAGGCGGCGCCGCCCGCTGGAGTTCCGGCAGGTCGGCCTTGCGCAGCACTGGCAGGCGCGCGAGGGCGGCGCGGTCGCCAATGCTGGCGGGGTCGAACTCGCCGAGATGGGCGCGATAGCCCGGTGTCGCCAGCGCCGCCGCGAGCACGGCGGGCAGCCGGGAGAACAGGGCGGCCTCGCGCGCCGGCGGCGATCGCGTTTCGAGATCGTCGTAATGCTCGCTCATCGCTCGGGTCCTCGGGGAATGGTGTCGGTCATCGGATGAAGCGCAGGAGGCGCAGGAAATTCAGCAGCCCGACCAGCGCGCCCGCGACATAGGTCAGCGCCGCCGCCCGCAGCACGCCGCGCGCCGCCGGCACGTCGCCGGGGTGGAGATAGCCGTCATTGGTCAGGATCGGCAGCGCCTTGCCGAAGCTGGCGTCGAATTCGAGCGGCAGCGTCACCAGATGCACGACGAGGCCGATGCCGAGCAGCGCGATGGCAAAGCCGAATTGCATCAGGGCGATTGACGGCACGCGGGTCAGGATCGCGACCAGCGGGGCGGTGACCAGTACGACCATCGCGACCTTGTCGACCAGGCCGAGCAGACGCGCGAGCCCGGTGCGGGCGCCGAACAGCGTGCTGCCCTGCGCGTGTTGTATGGCATGGCCGACCTCATGGGCTGCGACCGCCACAGCGGTGATCGAGCGCCCATCATGATTGTTCGGCGAGAGCCGCACTGCGCGTGCATCGGGGTCGTAATGGTCGCCGGCGGCGGTGGTCTCGACCGCGACCGTGCCGAGCTGGAACCGGTCGAGCAGATGGCGGGCGAGCTCGCCGCCGGTTCCCGGCAGATCGGGCCGCGCTCCCGCATGTTTCTCCATTTCGTGCCGGACCCAGAATTGCGGGCCGAAGATCAGCGCGAGGAGCAGGAGAACGATGACGAGATAGAGCATGGGTCTGGTCCTGGACCCCTCCTGCGGCGGATTCGCGACGGCGCTCTCAGGACAGCCAGCGCTTGCGGCGCTTGTAGCTCTTGACCTCGCGGAAGGACTTCTTGTTGCCCTCGGCGACGCCGAGATAGAATTCCTTGACGTCCTCGTTCTCGCGCAGCATCTGCGCCTCGCCGTCCATGACGACGCGGCCGGTCTCCATGATGTAGCCATAGGTGGCGTAGCGCAGCGCCATGTTGGTGTTCTGCTCGGCGACGAGGAAGGAGACGCCGTCCTCGGCATTGAGCCGACGCACGATCTCGAAGATCTCCTCGACGATCTGCGGCGCCAGCCCCATGGACGGCTCGTCGAGCAGGATCATCTTCGGCTTCGACATCATGGCGCGGCCGACCGCGCACATCTGCTGCTCGCCGCCGGAAGTGTAGCCGGCCTGCGAGTTGCGGCGCTGCTTCAGACGAGGGAAGAGTTCGTAGATCTTCTCGAGGTCGCGCTTGATCGCGGCATTGCCGTCGCGCCGGGTGAAGGCGCCGGTCAGGAGGTTCTCCTCGATCGAGAGATGGCCGAAGCAGTGCCTTCCTTCCATGACCTGGATGCAGCCCCGCCTGACCAGCTCGTTCGGCGACATCCTGTCGACGCGCTCGCCGTCGAAGACGATCGAGCCCTTGGTGACCTCGCCGCGCTCGGCCTTGAGCAGGTTGGAGATCGCCTTGAGCGTCGTGGTCTTGCCGGCGCCGTTGGCGCCGAGGATCGCGACGATGCCCTTGCGCGGCACGGTCAGCGAGACGCCCTTCAGCACCAGCACGACATGGTCGTAGATGACCTCGATGTTGTTCAGCGACAGGATCGTGTCCGTCGCGGTCACCGGGGCGGGCTGTTCGAGGGTGGCGGTGGACATCGTGCGCTCCTTCCCTTCTCCCCTCGGGGAAGAAGGTAGTCCGGCGTGAGCCGGGTCGGATGAGGGAAGGACGGATGAGGGCGGGTGCAAGACCTCCCTCATCCGTCTGCTTCGCAGACACCTTCTCCCCCGGAGGGGAGAAGGATTCGCGCTCGTCAGATCAGGACGACTTCTCGCAGGACTCGGTGCGCTTGGGCCAATTGCCGGCCTTCTCGACATAGTCCTTGGCGGCGGCCTCGATCAGCGGCCGGACCTCTTCCTTCATCGGCTCGATCCAGTCGCCCTTGCGGGTCCATTTGGCGCCGTCCCATTCGGCGACATAGGCCTTGTGGTGGCCGGAATGGTCGGTGCAGCTGACCTTCACCGGGGAGGCGAAGCCGGCCATGCCGATCTCCTTGAGCCGGGCCTCGTCGATATTGAGGTTTTCCAGGCCGCGGCGCATGTCCTCCGGCGTGATCACCTTCTTGCCGGTCAGCTTCTGGGCGGTGCGGATCGCCTCGACGACCAGCATCGAGTTGTAGACGCCGCGATTATAGAGGTTCTCGCCGACCTTCTCCTTCGGCGTGGTGCTCTTGCCCTTCTCGACCACGTGCTTGAGGATGTCCTGGATCACCGGGAAATCCTGGCCGGCCGCGTTGAAGTTCAGCGACCTGTAGCCCTTGGCCTCGGCGCCGCCGGCCCGGGCGTCGTCATCGCCGCCGGCCCACCAGACGCCGACCAGCTTGTTGATCGGGAAGTTGTTCTTGATCGCCTCCTTGACCGCGGTCGGGTTCATCGCGCCCCAGCCCTGGTTGTAGAGGAAATCGGGCCGGTCACGCCGGATCGAGAGCCAGAGCGAGCCCTGGTTCTGCATGTCGGCGGCGGCGACCGGATAGAGCTTGAGCTCGAAGCCGTATTTCTTGGCGAGGCTCTCGAGCACCGGGATCGGCTCCTTGCCGAAGGGCGCGTCGAGATGGATCAGGCCGAGCTTCTTGCCCTTGAGCTTGTCCATGCCGCCGAGCTCGGCCGCCATGTGCTTCACCATCACCGAGGCGCCGTCCCAATAGGTCAGCGGCGGGATGAAGACCCAGGGGAAGCTCGTGCCGTCGGCCGAGGCCGAGAGGCCGTAGGCCATCGAGAGGATCGGCAGCTTGTCGACATGGGCGCGCGGGATCGCGGCGAGCGTCGCGCCGGTCGACCACGGGCTGTAGACGATCGTCTTCGACTTCACCTGCTCGTAGCACTCGATCGACTTCTTGGTGTCGTAGCCGGTCTCGCACTCCTCGTAGACGATCTTGACGCCGTTCACGCCGCCGTCGCGCTCGTTGATCATGGAGATGTAGTCGCGCATGCCGTCGCCGATCGGGATGCCGGAGCCCGAGAACGGCCCGGTGCGGTAGGCGTTGTTGGAGAAGTAGATCGTATCCTGCGCCGAAGCAGGCGCGGCGACTGCACCCGCCGCCAGGAGCGCGCCGAGCGCGACGCCCTTGATCATGCTGCTCTTCTTCATCTGCTTCCTCCGTGGGTTTCGGTCGGGTGCGGCCGGGGCCGTTCCGCCTTCTGGTGCCCGCGGCTTGGGTTTTGCCGCGGGTCGTGTTGTTGGGTCTCCGCCCCGGCTCAGTAGGGGAAAGGCCAGGTCCGCAATTTCTGCTTGCCGATCTGCCAGAGGCGGGCGAGGCCGTGCGGCTCGACGATCAGGAAGACGATGATCAGCGCGCCGACCAGCATGAAGGTGACGTGCTCGGCCGTGGCGCCGGTCAGCGGCACGCCCAGCGCCGGCAGCCCGAACTTCAGCGCGGTCGGCAGGATCGAGAGGAAGGCCGCGCCCAGAAAGGAGCCGATCAGCGAGCCCAGGCCCCCGATGATGACCATGAACAGGATGTTGAAGGAGAGGCGGATGTTGAACACGTCGGCGGCCTCGGCCGTGCCGTACCAGAAGAAGATCATCATCGCCCCGGCGACGCCGGCATAGAAGGAGGAGACGGCGAAGGCGAGCAGCTTGGCGTTGAGCAGCTTGATGCCCATCAGCTCGGCGGCGATGTCCATGTCGCGTACCGCCATCCAGGAGCGGCCGATCTTGCCGTGGACGAGGTTCGAGGCGAACCAGGTGAGGATGACGACGAGCCCGAGGCAGACGAAATAGCGCGTCTCCGGCGAGGCCGTGGCTCCCGTCACCGGCAGGCCGAAGAGCAGACGCTGCGGCACCTCGATCGCGCCCGAGGCGTTGTAGTTGAACAGCCAGGGCACGCGCACGAAGGCCCATTGCAGGAAGAACTGCGCGGCCAGCGTCGCGACGGCGAGGTAGAAGCCCTTGATGCGCAAAGAGGGCAGGCCGAAGAACACGCCGACCGCCGCCGAGAACAGTCCCGAGACCAGGATGAGCACGAT
The DNA here is from genome assembly GCF_058798075.1 of Allobosea sp. GW823-FHT01F03. NCBI lineage: Bacteria > Pseudomonadati > Pseudomonadota > Alphaproteobacteria > Hyphomicrobiales > Alloboseaceae > Allobosea > Allobosea sp. GW823-FHT01F03. Next base: position 549,324 of record NZ_CM179505.1, read on the forward strand.
GATGTTCACGCCCGGGAAGATCGTGGTCAGCTTGTAGCAGGAATAGGCGCCGACCCCCATGAAGGCGGCGGTGCCGAGCGAGATCAGCCCGGTATAGCCGGTGAGGATGTTGAGCCCGATCGCCGCCAGCGAGAACACCAGAAACGGGATCATCACCGAGGAGATGAAGAAGTCGTCGCCCAGCATTGGGATCGCGACGAAGGCGATGCCCAGGATCACGGCGATGCCGATCCGGTCCTGCCGGATCGGGAACACCGCCATGTCGGCGGAATAGGTCGATTTGAACTGGCCGGCTTCGCGGTAGAACACGGGCTCACCTCGTCATTCCGGGGCGGCGCTGAGCGCCGAGCCCGGAAACCATGAACATTGTCGCTTGCGAAGAGGTCGCGCCCTTACCGGCGCCACCTGCGGTTATGGCTTCCGGGCTCGATCCTGCGGATCGCCCCGGAAAGACGGCCTGGCTCGCGCGGCCGGTCATCAGATCCGCTCGATGATCTTGTCGCCGAACAGGCCCTGCGGCCGGAACAGCAGGAAGCCGAGCGCGATGAAATAGGCGAGCCAGCTCTCGATGCCGCCGCCGATCAGCGGCCCCCAATAGAACTCGCCGAGCTTCTCGCCGATGCCGATGATCAGCCCGCCGACGATGGCGCCGGGGATCGAGGTGAAGCCGCCGAGGATCAGCACCGGCAGGGCCTTCAGCGCGACGATTTCGAGGGCGAAGGAGACGTCGGAGCGTGCGCCCCACATGATGCCGGTGATCAGCGCGACGATGCCGGCGGTGAACCAGACGATCACCCAGATCTGGTTGAGCGAGATGCCGACCGAGAGTGCCGCCTTGTGGCTGTCGGCGACGGCCCGCAAAGCCCGGCCGATGCGGGTATACTGGAAGAAGACGGCGAGCGCGGCGATCATCAGCGAGGCGATGATGGCGGCGGCGATGTCGATCTTCTGGAAGGAGACGAGGCCGCCGAGGATCTTGGCGTCGATCGCGCCCTTGGGCAGGTAGAGTTCGCTGGTGATCATCTGCTTGGGATTGCCGCCGAAGACGGATTCGCCGAAGCCGATCAGGAAATAGGTGATGCCGAAGGTCGCCATGAACAGGATGATGTCGGGCTGGTTGACCAGCGGGCGCAGCACCACGCGCTCGATGGTGGCCGCCAGCACGAACATCACGCCGAGCGTCAGGATGACTGCGAGGAAGGCCGGAACGCCCTTCTCGTGCAGGCCGACCAGGGTCAGCGCCGCGAACACCACCATGATGCCCTGGGCGAAGTTGAATACGCCCGAGGCCTTGAAGATCAGCACGAAGCCGAGCGCGATCAAAGCATAGAGCACGCCGGAGACCAGCCCCTCCCAGACGGTCTGGGCGAGCAGATCGGGGGCCTCGACCATCTGCTGGAACGGGTCGACGAAGACCTTGTGAATGGTGCCCGACGGATCGATCCGGGCGCCGATCGCGATTGCCGCGATCACGGCGGCGGTGATCAGGCCGGTCCTGATCCAGCCATTGGCGAGGAGACTGGGCGCGGGCTGCGCGGCGACGTCGCTCATGCGCTCTTCCCCTTTGCGCTCGGGTTCCTGGATGCGGTGGTCATCAGTGCGCTACTCCGAGATAGGCATCGATGACCTTCTGGTTGGCCTTGACCTCGTCGGGCGTGCCGTCGGCGATCTTGCGGCCGTATTCGAGCACGACGACGCGGTCGGAGAGGTCCATGACCACGCCCATATCGTGCTCGATCAAGGCAATGGTGGTGCCGAACTGGTTGTTCACGTCGAGGATGAAGCGGCACATGTCCTCCTTCTCCTCGAGGTTCATGCCGGCCATCGGCTCGTCGAGCAGCAGGAGCTCGGGCTCCATGGCGAGCGCCCGGCCGAGCTCGACGCGCTTCTGCAGCCCATAGGGCAGCTTGCCGACCGGCAATTTGCGGATGTGCTCGATCTGCAGGAAATCGATGATGTCCTCGACCACCTTGCGGTGCGCGATCTCCTCGTCCATCGCCGGCCCCTGGCGGAAAAGCTGCCAGAACAGGTTGCCGCGCATCTTCAGCGTGCGCCCGGTCATGATGTTGTCGAGCGTCGACATGCCCTTGAACAAGGCGACGTTCTGGAAGGTGCGGGCGATGCCGGCGGCCGCCGCCTGGTGCGGGCGGACCTTGCTGCGGCGCACGCCCTTATAGGTGATGCGGCCTTCCTGCGGGTGGTAGAAACCGTTGATGCAATTGAGCATCGAGGTCTTGCCGGCACCGTTCGGGCCGATGATGGCGCGGACCTCGCCCTTGCGGATGTCGAAGGAGACGTCGGTGATCGCCTTCACGCCGCCGAAGCGCAGCGAGACGTTCTCGACCGAGAGCAGGACCTCGCCCTTCTGCGTCACCGGTGCGCCGGCGGCTGCCATGGTATGAGCGTTCATGCCGCCTCCTTTGGCGCCAGGGCGGCCGCCGGCGCCTGGACCGGATAGGTCTGTGCGTCGCGAATCTTGACGCGGGCCGAGATCGTGCCCTTGCGGCCGTCCTCGAAGGTCACCTCGGTGGAGATGTCGGCTTCGGTGGAGCCATCATACAGAGCCTCGACCAGCGGTGCGTAGCGCTCGGCGATGAAGCCGCGGCGGACCTTCTGGGTGCGGGTGAGCTCGCCGTCGTCGGCGTCGAGCTCCTTGTGCAGGATCAGGAAACGCTTGATCTGGGCGCCGCCCATCATCGGCTCGGCGGCGAGCTGCCGGTTCACCTCGTCGACATGCCTGGCCATCATCTCGTAGACCTGGGGGTGGCCGGCGAGCTCCTGATAGGAGGCGTAGACGACATTGTTGCGCTCGGCCCAGTTGCCGACGGCGGTGAGGTCGATGTTCAGCGCGACGGTCGCATAGTCGCGGCCCTGGCCGAAGGCGACGACCTCCTTGATGTTCGGATAGAATTTGAGCTTGTTCTCGATGTATTTCGGCGGGAACAGCTCACCCGAATTGAGCTTACCGACATCCTTGGCGCGGTCGATGATCTTGAGGTGCCCGCTCTCGTCGAAGAAGCCGGCATCGCCGGAGCGGACATAGCCGTCCGCCGTCATCGTCTCGGCGGTCTTCTCCTCGTCCTTGTAATAGCCGCGGAAGATCGATGGCGAGCGGTAGAGCACCTCGCCATTCTCGGCGATCCGGATCTCGACCTGCGGCGCCGGCTTGCCGACCGTGTCGGCCTTGATCTCGCCGTCCGGCTGCATGGTGATGTAGACGCCGGCTTCGGTCTGTCCGTAGAGCTGCTTCAGATTGACGCCGATCGAGCGATAGAAGCGGAAGAGTTCGGGGCCGATCGCCTCGCCCGCAGTGTAGCCGACCTTGATGTTGGTCAGGCCGAAGCGGTTGCGCAAAGGCGCGTAGATCAGGATGTCCCCGAGCCTGTAGAGCAGGCGTCCCCCGAGCGGCACGGGCTCGCCATTGAGGAGCTTCTCCCCGTATTTCTTGGCCACGCCGAGGAAGTAGTGGAACATCTTGCGCATCAGCGGGCCGGCATCCTCCATGCGCACCATGGTGATGGTCAGCATGGTCTCGAAGACGCGCGGCGGTGCGAAAGCGTAGGTGGTGCCGATCTCGCGTCGATCGTCGACGACGGTGTCAGGTCCTTCCGGGCAGTTGACGCAGAAGCCGGCGATGATCGCCTGGGCATAGGAGAAGACATGGTCGCCGACCCAGGCGATCGGCAGATAGGCAATGATCTCGTCGGTCTCGTTCAGCCCGTCGAAGCTGCAGCCGATCTCCGCGGCGGTGATGACGTTGTAATGGCTGAGCATCACGCCCTTGGGCCGGCCGGTCGTGCCCGAGGTGTAGAGGATGATGGCGAGGTCGGAGCCCGTACCCTGCGTCATCTCGGTCTCGAGCGCGGCGCTCGCGGCCGGATCCTTGAGGGCGGCGCGCCCGGCCTCGATCACGTCCCCGATATCGTGGAGCTTGCCATGGTCGTAGTCGCGCAGGCCGCGCGGCTCGTCATAGAGCATGTGGCGCAGGTTCGGCAGGCGCTCGGCCACCGAAAGGATCTTGTCGACCTGCTCCTGATCCTGGACGCAGGCGAAGACGGCGCCGGCATGGTCGAGCACATAGGCCATCTCGTCGGCGACGCTGTCGGCATAGACCGGGACCGGGATCGCGCCGAGCCATTGCGCCGCGGCCATCGACCAATAGAGGCGCGGGCGGTTGTAGCCGACGATGGCGACCTTCTCGCCGCGCTTCAGGCCGAGCTGCTCGAGTCCCTTGGCGAAGGCGCGGATCTGCTCGACCACCTCGGCCCAGTTCCAGGATTGCCAGATGCCGAGATCCTTGTGCCGGAAGGCGACGCGCGAACCCCGTTCGCGCGCATTGCGCACCAGCAACTTGGGAAAGGTGTCCGCCTGGCCGGCGGGGCCGCTTGCCACGATCGTCGTCTCCACCCTGTCGCCCCGTCTGTCGCGGGTTTGTCCGGGCCGGTCGGCCCCTTGTGCGATCATGCAAGCTTTGCAGTTGGCTCGGCGCTGTGCAAGGAGGTGCTTGACAGACAGGATGCTTTTTGGGCTGTATTGTCGCGCTGAGGTTTGATTCGCGCTAAGCCGCCGCATGCGGCAAGCTGCGCTGCTCCCTGGCGGCAGCAGATTTTCGGCTTCACGAGGCCGTTCTGCCGGCCGTGCGAGCCTCCTACGGCAGCCCTGCGCAAGGGACGGTATCCAGCTCCGGCAGCATCCCGAGCCGCCTTCACGGTGCGATTTTCGCGCGCTTCCAAGGGCTCGAACCAAGCAAGGCGAGGTTCGGGCGGAGTCGGGCCGGCGCCGCAACGGCGCAGTGCCTTCGATCCACCGCATTCAGGCGGGAGTTTGGCCATGGGGACCGGCCCATGCGCCTTCTTGCCTCGATCACCTTCGCGATCCTGCTCGCCCCGGGGGCGACGGGCAGCTGTGCGCATGAGGCCCCCAGCGGCTGGGAATATCCCTTCGCCTGCTGCTCGGGAGCCGATTGCGCGCGGATCGATGCGAGCGCCGTGCGGGCCGGCCCGCCCGGCTTCGTCGTGACGATCGCCCCCGGCCGCCATCCGATGTGGCCGCGCGAGCGCCGCGAACTGCTGATCCTCGAAATCCCCTATGAGAAATCCCGCCTGTCGCCGGACGGACTCTGGCATCTGTGCATCAACGATGCCGGCGAGTTGCTCTGCTTCTTCGCGCCGGGCGGGGATTCATAGAGCCTTGTCGAGCGAACGGCCGCGCGGCGATCTGGGAAATGCTCTCACAAAGCGGCGGATCACCAATTCGTGTCCGCCAGGAGGCGCGCGGATCTGGGCACGGCCCCGGTTCCAAGGCTGGCCTCATGCGCGCCCTCGGCGGATTATCGCGTCCGGCCGCGGCTTCACCGCCAGTTGCGCAGCCGCAATACCAGGATGGCGCAGACGGCCAGCTGGCCGGCCACGATGAGATAGGGCCAGTTGAAGCCGCCCGTCGCGCTCGCGATCACAGCGAAGGCGAGCGGCCCGCAGACCGAGCCCAGAAAGCCGAAGAGATTGGCGGCCGAAGTCACCTCGCCGATCTGCGCGGGCGGGGCAAGCCGTGCCAGCTCGGCCATGTAGATGCCGTTCCAGCCCAGTGACGTCGCTCCGACGAAGGAAACACAGACATAGACCGTCCAGGCAGGCGCTCCAGCCGACCAGACCAGCAGTACCAGTGCGGCGCTCGCCGCCAGGGCCAGCAGGCAAAGCAGCAGCAGGTTGCGGCCGAGCTTGTCCGCCAGCCAGCCGAGGACGATGCGGGAAACCGTGCTGGCGGCGAGCAGGACCGCGACGAAGGTGCCGGCTTCGGCGAGATCCTTGCCGTTGGTGACCAGATAGGTCGCCGTGAAGGCCTGGACGCTCGCCTGCGTGATCGAGAAGGCGATGCCGATAGCGGTGAGCAGCGGCAGCGAAGGATGGGAGCGGATGACCGCGGCCGATCTGCGCAATGCGGAGGGTGACAGGAAGGTCCGCGCCCATGCCCGGTTCGCCGGCCCCTTCTCCGTGTCGAGACGTTGCCGAAAGGGCTGTACGGCCAGAAGGCTGAGGAAGACGATCGCGGCGATCAGCCAGATCGCCTTGCCGAAGCCGAGCAGGAGCACTGCGGGGGCGACCGAAATGCCGGCGATGGCGCCGCCGAGGGGGACGCCGGCCTGCCGGATCGAGAAGATCAGATTGCGATGTCGGGCCGGGGCGGTGCGCATCAGCATCGTGCTGCCCGCCGGATTGTTGGGGGCGAGGCCGAGGCCGATCAACAGGGCGCCGCAAAATCCGAGCAGCGCGATCGGCTGAGACAGCAGAAGCAGACCCAGGCCGATCGAGGCCAGGCCGAGCTGGAGGGTCCGGATCGGCCCGTGATGATCGAGCATCGGGCCGCCGCAGGCCAGACACCAGCAGATGCCGATCGAAACGGTCGCCGAGATATAGCCGATGCTCTCGGGCGGCAGGTTCCAGCGCTGCGTGAGAAGCGGACCCAGGAGAGGAATGGCCGCGGCGGCGAAGGAGCTCACGACCTGCACGAGGAGCGTCGCGCTCAGCGCGCTCCCCCATAGTGGCAGCTTCAAGCCAGTTCCTCCCAGCCTCGCTGCGGGCTTGTTCATGCCCTCCGGCCGACCGTTCGATCGTCCGGCGAGACTGCAGCGTTGATCCGGGTCTTCCTGCAATGGCTCGTCGCGGTCGATACCGGTCTTGGATTGACTGCCCTGCGTGGTGTGCATGCGGGGACCGGCCGACCGGGCGGCGAGCCCCGGCCGCGCCGGCGCGCCTCAGCCCTCGTAGCGAGCCAGGCGTTCCAGATCGAGGATCGTCACCTCGTTGTGCCCGACTTCGACGAGCCCGAGCTCGGCGAGCTTCGCCAGGCTCTGATTGGCCATCTGCCGGGAGATCCCGGCGAGCAGGCCGAGCTCTTCCTGTGAGATCGCCAGCGTCCGCTCCTGGCTCGGATAGAGGATCGGATTGAACAGCCAGGCGAGATTGCGGGCGAGGCGTCCGGTCGCGCCGAGCATGCGGTCATATTCGGCGAGGCCGATGAACTGGGCGAGGCGCTCGTTGAACTGGTGGACCAGGAAGCGGTTGAAGGCGGCGGAGTGCTCGAACAGCCAGATGAAGGTCTGGCGCCGCATCAGCGCCACCTTGCTCTCGCGCAGGGCGACGAGATCATAACGTCGCGGCTCGTTCTTGATGATCGTGCCTTCGCCGAACCAGGCGCCGCTGCGCAGCCCGGCGAGCGTCGCCGATTTGCCGGTGCGCGAGGTCGTGCTCATCTTGAGCAGCCCGTCGGCGACGCCGGTCCAGGATTCGAGCCGGTCGCCGACATGGCAGAGATAGGCGCCCTTGCCATAGGTCTTGATCGTCGTCCCGCGCCGCGCCTCATCGAACTCCTCGGGCGTGAGCTCGAGCGACCAGGAGGCGATCTGGCGCAGTTCTTCGGCTGGGATCAAAGCGGGCTCGCCGGAGACAGGGTGCGGGCCTCGCGGCCCGCCTGAGGCTGAGTATGCGGCGAGCCAGCAGGCAAACTCAAGCGGATGTGCCGGCCGGAGGCGTGGAACAAGGGGCGGGTGACCAAGTCTATTCGGCGGCCTTCGGCATGGCGAGCGCCGCCTCCGAACCGTCGCGCAGGCGCACCAGCAACTCGGCTTCTTCGGCCTTGGCCTGCTTCAGATGGCGTTCCTTGACATGGCCGAAGCCGCGGATCTTCTCCGGGATCGCGGCGAGAGCGACGCAGAGCGCATGGTTCTCTGGCGCCAGCTTGGTCAGGATCTCGCTCAGAAGCGCCTCGTAATCCGCGACCAGCTTTCGCTCGGTCTTGCGCTCCTGCGTGTAGCCGAAGACGTCGAAGGCGGTGCCGCGCAGGCCCTTCAGCTTCGAAAGCAGGCCGAAGGCGCCCATCATCCAGGGGCCGAAGCTCAGCTTGCGCGGCAGGCCGGTGTTCGGATCGGCCTTGGCGAGAAGCGGTGGGGCGAGATGGAATTCGAGGCGCAGCTTCTGGCCGGAGGCGCTGTCGGGCTCGAAGGTCGCGGCGAGCTGCCTGCGGAAGGCGCCGTCGCTATAGAGGCGCGCGACCTCATATTCGTCCTTGTAGGCCATTAGCTTGAAGAGATTGCGCGCGACGCTCTCGGCCAATGCGCTCTGGCCGGGCAGGATGCCCGCCTCCCTGACACGAACCTTCTCGACGAGCTCGCGATAGCGCGCCGCATAGGCGGCGTCCTGGTAGCCGGTGAGGAAGTCGACGCGGCGGGCGACGACCTCGTCCAGCGTCTGCGAGAGCTGGCGCGCCTGCGTCGGGGCCTTCGCCTCTGCGAGCGCGGCGAGGAGGGCGGCCGGCTCGTGCGCGGCACGGCGGCCGAGCTCGAAGGCCTGCTGGTTCATCGCCACGGCCTCGCCGTTGAGCGCGATCGCCTGCAGGAGCGATGCGCGCGAGAGCGGCACCCCGCCATGCTGCCAGGCATAGCCGAGCATGAACATGTTGGCGGCGATGGCATTGCCGAGGAAGGCGACGGCCGCGGCGGTCGCATCGACGAGATGGGTGTGCTCGCGGCCCGACGCTGACAGGATCGCCCGCTTCAGACGCTCGGTCGGCAGCGAGAAATCGGCATTGCGGGTGAAGTCGCCCGGCAGGCTCTCGGCGGTGTTGACCACCACCGTCGAGCCCGGGCGGATCGCGCCCAAGACCTTCTTCGAGCCGGTGACGGTGAGGTCGCAGCCGAGCACGAGGTCGGCCTGGCCGGCGGCGACGCGGATTGCGTGGATCTCGTCCGGCGTCGGGGCGAGCCGGACATGGCTGAAGACGGCGCCGCCCTTCTGGGCAAGGCCGGCCATGTCGATCATGCCGCAGCCCTTGCCTTCGAGATGCGCCGCCATGCCGAGGATCGCGCCGATGGTGACGACGCCGGTGCCGCCGACCCCGGTGACGACGATCGCGAAATTGCGATCGAGCGCCGGCACCTCGGGCTCGGGCAGATCGCTGGCGCCGAGCGCCGAGGCGCCCACTGCGCGCGGCTCCGCCTTCTTCGGCCGGGCGCCATGCACGGTGACGAAGGAGGGGCAGAAGCCCTTCACGCAGGAGAAATCCTTGTTGCAGTTCGACTGGTCGATCTGGCGCTTGCGGCCGAACTCGGTCTCGAGCGGCTGCACCGAGACGCAGTTCGACTGCACGCCGCAATCGCCGCAGCCCTCGCAGACCAGCTCGTTGACGATGACGCGCTTGTCCGGGTCGGGATAGGCGCCGCGCTTGCGCCGCCGGCGCTTCTCGGTGGCGCAGGTCTGGTCGTAGAGCAGCAGCGTGACGCCGGACGTCGCGGCGAGCTCGCGCTGGACGGCGTCGAGATCCTCGCGATGGTGCAGCGTCGTGCCGGGCGGCCAGAGCGTTCCCGGCGGGTATTTCGTCGGCTCGTCCGAGACGACGGCGATGCGGGCGACGCCTTCCGCCGCGACCTGGCGGGCCATCTGGTCGGGTGAAAGATGGCCTTCGGCCTGCTGGCCGCCGGTCATCGCGACGGCGTCGTTGTAGAGCAGCTTGTAGGTGATGTTGACGCCCGAGGCGACGGCCCAGCGGATCGCAAGCGAGCCGGAATGGGTGTAGGTGCCGTCGCCGAGATTCTGGAAGATATGGCCGCGCTTCGAGAACGGCGCCTCGCCGACCCAGCTCGCGCCCTCGCCGCCCATCTGGGTGAAGCCGGCAGTATCGCGATCCATCCAGAGCGCCATAAAATGGCAGCCGATCCCGGCCGAGGCACGCGCGCCCTCGGGCACCACGGTCGAGGTGTTGTGCGGGCAGCCGGAGCAGAAATAGGGCGTGCGCTTCGCCAGTTCGATCGCCTCGGCGAGTCGGCCCTGGGCGGTGGCGATCACCTCCAGCCGGGCGCGCAACGCCGGATCGTCGCGGTATTGCAGCAGGCGGGCGCCGAGCGCGATCGCGACGTCATTGGGGTCGAGCGCGCCATGGACGGGGAAGAGCCAGTCGCCCTTCTCGTCCTTCTTGCCGATCACCATGGGCTGGTGCGCCGAGCCGTAAAGCTCCTCGCGCAGCTGGACCTCGATCAGCGAGCGCTTCTCCTCGACCACCATGACGAGGTCGAGCCCGGCAGCGAACGCCTTGAGCTCGGCCGGATCGAGCGGCCAGGGGCAGGCGACCTTGAACAGGCGGATGCCGAGATCATTGGCCCTGACCTCGTCGAGGCCGAGTTCCTCCAGCGCCTGGCGGACATCGAGATAGGATTTGCCGACGGTGATGATGCCGATGCGCGGCGCCTGCCCGCCGGAGAGGATGGTCTGGTTGAGCCTGTTGGCGCGCAGATAGGCGAGGATCGCCTCGCGCTTGTGGACGTGAAGCCGCTTCTCCTGGTCGAGGAAGTCGAGTTCGCGCCTGATGCCGAGCCCGCCCGGCGGCATGACGTAATCATCGGGCAGCGCGATCTGGACGCGCTCAACCGAGCCGTCGACCGAGGCGGTCGATTCGATGTTGTCCTTGACGCATTTGATGCCGACCCAGACCGAGGCGAAGCGCGAGAGCGCGAAGCCGTGCAGGGCGTAGTCCATGATCTCCTGGACGCCGGCCGGGTTGAGGATCGGCATCATCCGGTCGACCAGGACGAATTCGGTCTGATGGGCGTTGGTCGAGGATTCGGCGGTGTGGTCGTCGCCGAGCAGGCAGATCACGCCGCCATGGCGCGAGGTTCCGGCCATGTTGGCATGGCGGAAGACGTCGCCGCTGCGGTCGACGCCCGGGCCCTTGCCGTACCAGAGTGCGAAGACGCCGTCATGCTTGCCCTCGCCGGAAAGCTCGGCCTGCTGCGTGCCCCAGATCGCGGTCGCTGCGAGGTCCTCGTTGAGCCCGGGCTGGAAGACGATGTCGGCGGCCTTGAGCTGCTTGCCGGCGCGGGCGAGCTGCTGGTCGAGCCCGCCGAGCGGCGAGCCGCGATAGCCGGAGACGAAGCCGGCGGTGCTGAGCCCAGCCTGCCGATCGCGCTCGCGCTGGACCAGCAGCATGCGGGCGATGGCCTGCGAGCCGGTCAGGAAGATCTGCTGCTTCGAGAGGTCGTATTTGTCGTCGAGGGAGACGGCGCGGAGCGCACCGGTCCCGGAGTCCTGCTGCGCCTCGGCCATGAGCGACCTCCCGAAGATCGAACCCCGCAGGGATTATGGGGACGGTATCGCCGGCCTCCAACCCGTTATTATGTCAGTATTGCTGTCATACTGCGCGGGTGCCGTCAAATCAGTTTGGTCCAATGCCAGACTGCGCCGTCAGTGCCGCGATTTGGCCGCCTTTGCGGGGGAAGGCTGGGCAGGCCTCGCAGCCGATTGCGGGCTAGGCGCGAAGTGCGTGCGTTTGCTAGCATGGATCGCCGATTCCGTCGCAGATTCGAGGACATACCACCGTGCCGCGTCGCCAGACCGGATCGCTCGCGCTCTGCGCCGTCATCGCCTGGCTCGGCCTCGTTCCGCCGGCCGCGGCGCATCCGCATGTCTTCGTGACCTCGCGCACCGAGATCATCTATGCGCCCGACGGTATGGTGCAGGCGCTGCGCCATCGCTGGAGCTTCGACGAGGCTTACTCGGCCTATATGGTCCAGGGGCTCGACAAGAATGGCGACGGCAAGCTGACGCCGGACGAGCTGGCCGAGCTCGCCAAGGTCAATATCGAATCGCTGCCGGATGTCGATTTCTTCACCGCCGCCAAGGCGAACGGCAAGACGCAGGCCTTCGGCACACCGCGTGACGAAGGCCTGGTCTACGAGAACAAGGTGCTGACCCTGAGTTTCACCCTGCCGTTGAAGACACCGGCCGCGGCCAACCGCTCCTTCGGCATCGAGATCGGCGACCCCACCTATTTCGTCGCCTTCGAGGTCGGCGCGGAGGCCGATGCGGTGACGACGCGCGATGCCCCGAAGGGCTGCGTCGTGCGGGTGATGCGCCCGCCCAAGCTCGATACGGCGACGCAGCAGCGCCTGGCGCAGGAAGACATCACCGCGACGCCGGACATGAGCGCCTATGTGGTCACGACGCGCGCCTTGGTGGCATGTCCCTGAGCGTCGATGCCGCGCCGGGCCTCTCCGCCCTGCCGCGCCGGCTATGCGTCGCCGTGCTGGCGTTCGCCCTGGTCGCTGGCGCGCTCGGGCTGATCGCCTGGCTGCTCAGCCTCTATTTCCCGCCGCCGCCTCCACCGCCGCGCAACCCGTTCGGTACGGCGCTGCCGCGCGAGGCCCTGCCGGCGACCTCTGGCCTCGGCGCGGTCATCCTCGCCTGGCAGTCGAGCTTCTATCGCGAGCTGACGGCGACGCTGAAGGCGATCGCAGGGTCGCCGGCCGCGCTGCCGGCGCTGCTCGGCCTGGCCTTTGGCTATGGCGTCTTCCACGCCGCCGGCCCCGGCCACGGCAAGGCGGTGATTTCGGGCTATATCGTCGCCGATAACCGCAGCCTGCGGCGCGGCCTCGCCCTGAGCTTCGCGGCGGCGCTCGTCCAGGCGCTGGTCGCGATCGGGCTGGTCGGGACCCTCACCCTCGCGCTGAATGCGACGGCGAAGACCATGGCCGCGACGACACGGGTGATCGAGCTCGGCAGCTTCGCGCTGGTGGCGCTGGTCGGGCTCTACGTGCTCTGGCGCAAGGCTGGCAGCTTTGTCGCGCTCGGCGGCGGCGCGGCGCATGACCCGGCCTCCTGCGACCATGTCCACATGCCCGGTCCCGACGAGATCTCGCGCCTGCGCTCCTGGCGCGAGATGGCCGGCGTCGTCTTCGCGGCGGGGCTGCGGCCTTGCGCTGGGGCGCTGATCATCCTGGTCTTCGCCAATGCGCAGGGCCTGTTCTGGGCCGGCATCGCCGCGACCTTCGCCATGGCGCTCGGCACGGCGCTGACCACCGGAGCGCTGGCTGCGCTTGCGGTGTTCTTCAAATTCGCGGCGCTGCGCCTCGCCGGCGGCGGCTCGCTCACGGGCGTGCGCATCATCGCCGGACTCGAAGTGCTGGCGGCCGCCTTCGTCGCCGTGCTCGGCGCTGCCCTGCTCTTCGGCCTCTGGGCGGCCGGGCAGGGCAGCTGATCACATCGTCATGCTCGCCCGTGCGGCGGGCATCCACGTCTCGAACACAACGCTTCAGGAATGAAGACGTGGATGGTCGGGACAAGCCCGACCGTGACGGGGAGGCGGTAGTGAACCAATCTCACTTCACCGCCGCCTCGAAGGTGAACAGCGTCGACCTGTCGTCGTCCGGCATGAAATAGGCGCGCAGGCCTTCGGCCGTGGGCTCGACCCAGAACGGGTTCTGCGTCATCGGCAGTCCCGAGCTCGGCGACCAGAGCTCGACCGGTACCTGATAGACCGGCCTGTTGTCCTTGAGGTCGACGATCTCGAGCCCGCCAAGGCGAAAGACCGGACCGTCCTTCGTCGTCCTGTAGGCATTAAGGCCCGAGCAGAGCATCCGGCTCATGCCGATATAGCGGCAGTCCTGATAGTCGATATAGAGCGCGGGATTGGCGACGCGCAGCGCCTCGGGCGTCGTCGCCGCATTGGTTACCCTGCCCTCGCCGTCGAGCGGCCATTTGTAGAAGCGGCGCGAGCCCCAGCTGACGCCGTGCAGCGACTTGTCGTCTGTGTTGTGGACGATGCCGCCGACATGGTCCTTGAAGCGGAAGACCTCGGTCGCCTTCAGCGTCTCGGGATCGACCCTGTAGACGATCGACTGGCTGTTCGGCCGGTATTCTGCGACCGGGACCCAGATGTCCTTGCCATCGAAGTCGATGCCGCCGGGGTGGTAGATCGAGCCTTCGCCGAGGGTGACGCTGCCGAGAAGCTTGCCCTGCGCATCGACCTTGAAGAGATGGCCGACGCCCTCGCCGGTGTCGCGGTCATAGCCGTCCTGCAGGGTGGGATAGCGGGTCGTCGGCTTTTTGATCTCGACCGAGGAGATGAAGAAAGCGTCGCCGATCCTGACCATGCCCTGGGGGTGGTGCGTCGGGAACTGCAGCGCGACCGCCGACTTCTGCGTCCACTGCGTGCCGCGTGTCAGCTTCGGGATCATCGTGTTGAGCGCCGGGTCGGCGGCATGGGCCGGCGGACTCGCAGCCGGAAGGGACAGAGCCGCCGCGGCCAGGGCGGTCAGGCCGGTGAGAACCGTCTTCATGCTGCGTCCCTCCCGTTTTCGCTTCGTCGCGCGAAGCGGTTCTGCGAAGTTCCGGCCTTGTGCCCGGCCGGGGCATCAGCGTTGCGGGTCGTTCTCCAGCAGGATCGGCTTGCCATGCGGCGTCGCCTCTGCGGCCCGTTCCCAGGCGGCGCTGCGGGCGTCGACGCCCTCATGGCTCGTCAGGCCCTTCGCGATCAGCAGATGCTCGAGCGCCTCGCACCAGCGCTCGTAATAATCCGAGCCATCGCGGCAGCCGCCGGCGGCGAGCGCCTCGCGGATTTCGGCGCCGAGTGCCTGCGCCCATTCATCGGCGCTGAAGACGCCGCGGTTCTGCAGGGCGACGACCAGAGCGAAGGCCTGCGCCTGCCAGGGCTCGGCGAAGACCGGGCCTTCGGCGTCGCGCGGGATCGGGGTATCGGCGGCAAGCGCCTCGGCGAGGGCGGAATCAGGCCGGCTCAAGATAACTCTCCCAGGCTTCGATGCTGACGCTGGAGGCCGGGTCGGCGTCGCGCCCCCAGAGCTCGGGGCCGGTGAAGACTACGGTATAGAGCCATTGCGCCGTCTCCGGCGCGCCATGGGCGCCGGTGTCCGGGAAGACATGGCAGCCGGTGATGCGCTCGATCACGCCCTGCTTGCCACGGGCATAGCGCGGCAGGCGGGTATGGTGCTGCGGATGCATGACGATGGTACGGACCGCGTCGCCGAGCTTGAAGCGCGCCGGCGCGGCGGCCTCGCGCTCATAGGGGAAGCCGCGGCGCAGCACGGCGGGCACCTCCTCGCCCTTGAGCACGCGCTTGGGCTCCCGGCGTGCGCTGCCGGGGATGCCTGATTTCAGCTCCTCCTCGCTCAGGAAACCGTGCCCGACCAGGACCTTGTCGAGCGCCGCCAGCCAGATCTGGTAGTAGCTCGACGACAGATACTGCGCCGGCGGCAGGCTCTCGCGGGCATGGCGGATGCCGTCGATCGTCCAGGCTCCCATCGCGCCGGCCGCGACATTGATGGCGAGGACCTTCTTCTCCCAATCGGCATGGAAGATCGGCTCGTTCTCCTCCGGAACCACAGGGCCAAAGCCCATATGGCCGCCAAGATCATGGGCGCTGTTCATGGCGTATCCTCCCAAGCCAGTTCGGCATGGCGCACTTCGGACGCAAGACCGCTTACTTTCTCGCCGAAACCGCGCTGGGCAGGCCGACGCCGATCATCGAATCGCGCGTGACGATCTCCGCCAGCTCGCCCTCGGACCAGCCCTCGGTGCCCTCCGGGCGCATCGGGATGACGATGAAGCGGGTCTCGGCGGTCGAATCCCAGACGCGAATGCGCTGGCCCTCGGGCAGGGTGACGCCGAAATCCGCGAGGGTGCCGCGCGGGTCGATCACCGCCTTGGCGCGGTAGGGCGGGGATTTGTACCAGACCGGCGGCAGGCCGAGCACCGGCCAAGGATAGCAGGAGCAGAGCGTGCAGACGATCAGGTTGTGCTCTTCCGGCGTGTTGAAGCAGGCGACAATGTGTTCGCCGCCGCGCCCGCCATAGCCGAGCTCCGCCACGGCGGCGGTGCCGTCCTGCTTCAGCCGCTCCGCATAGGCCGGGTCGCTCCAGGCCTTCGCCACGACGCGGGCGCCGTTGCGTGGGCCGACCCTTGTCTCATAGGTCTCGACGATGGCGTCGAGCGCGGCCGGGTCGACATAGCCCTTCTCGACCAGCAGCGATTCCAGCGCCTTCACCCGCGCCTCGATCGGCGTGAAATGGTTGTCGTGGTCGTGGTCATGATCGTGGTGATGATGGTGGTCGTGGCCGCTCATCGCCGCCTCCTCCTCATGCCCGGCTGATCGCTAGGCCAGCCTGATCCTCGCCGCCCGCTCGACCCTGACCGCGAAGGCGGTGAGCGACTTGTCCGAGCCCTTCGGCCCGATCACCGAAAGCCCGAGCGGGGCATCGTCGCGATGGGCCACCGGAATCGAAATCTGCGGGAAACCCGAAAGCCCCGCAAGGCAGAGCAGGCGCAGGGCCCGGTTGCGGAAATCATCGAGCTCGCTCTCGCCGGCGCTGACCAGAGGCGCGATGTCCGGCACGGTCGGCAGCAGCAGCACGCCGTCCTGGCCGAGCAGCTTGGCGAGCCTGGCGCGGAAGTCGCGACGGACGGCCTCGCCGCGCGCGACCTCGGCGTCGCTGACCGAGCGGCCGAAGGCGAAACGCTCGGCGACGCCGGGGCCGAGCGGCGGGGCGAAGCGCTCGATCATCGGCCCGTCGGCCGTCCAGGCCTCGCGGCCCTGGAGCCAGCGAAAGGCCCAGTAGAGCGCGTCCATGTCGCGCACGGCGCGGACGCTCTGCGGCTGGCCGAGCAGCGGCACGATGCGCTGTACGGCGTTGCGCAGGATCCGCTCGGCTTCCGGCACCGCCTGGGCGAAGAGGTCGTCGGCGAGCAGCAGCCGCGGCCGTTCCGGAAGCGTCACGCGGTCCTTGCCGAACAGGACCTCGGCGACACGGGCGAAGGTCTCGCCGTCACGGGCGAAGAAGCCGGCGGTGTCGAAGCTCTCGGCCAGCGGCCAGGCCCGCTTCAGCGAGAGGCGGCCATGGCTCGGGCGGATGCCGAACAGCCCGCCATAGCTCGCCGGTGCGCGCACCGAGCCGCCGGTATCGGAGCCGAGCGCGATGTCGGCGAGCCGCCCGGCGACCGCCGCCATCGAGCCCGAGGAGGAGCCGCCGGTGATCCTGTCTGGCGCCGCCGGATTCACCGGCGCGCCGAAATGTGCGTTCTTGCCGTTGAGCGAGAAGGCGAGCTCGTCGGTATGGGTCTTGCCGACGAAGCGGGCGCCGGTATCGAGCAGCGCCTTCACCACCGGCGCCGTCCTGGTCTTGATGCCGGACTGCGCCAGCACGGTCGGCGAGCCCGCTCCAGTTGGATAGCCCTTGATGTCGAACAGGTCCTTGACCGCCAGGGTCAGGCCCGAGAGTGCTCCGGAGGAGGCGTGGCTCACCTTCGCCGGCGGATAGGGCACGAAACAGCGGAACGGATCGTCCTCGATCATCGCGTGTCAGATCCCCCTGGCATCACCGTCGGAGCGCGGGTCATGCGTCGCCTCGACATGACCCTTCTGGTGCTTGACCAGCAGGCCGGCATGGCCGAACTGGTCGGAATAGGCTTCGCTGTATTCCTCGACCGGGTGGCCGGCGGCGGTCAGCCGGGCCAGCAGCATCGGGTCGAAGCGGCTTTCGAGCTTGAGCGAGATCGAGCCGGCGCCCCAGGTCCGGCCGAAGAGCCAGCGCGGCGCGTCGACGGCATCCGCGACGCTCTGGCCGAAGCGGTAGCGCGACAGGATCTGGGCCTGGAACTGCGGCTGGCCGTCGCCGCCCATCGCGCCATAGGAGACGATCCGGCCGTCGTCGAAGCGCGCCAGCGGCGGGTTGAGCGTGTGGAAGGGCTTGCGGCCCGGCGCCAGCGGGTTGAGCGCCTTGGCGTCGAGCGAGAAGGAGACGCCGCGATTCTGCCAGTTGATGCCGGTCTTTGGCAGGATGCAGCCCGAGCCGTACTCCCAGTAGATCGACTGGATATAGGAGACGGCGAGACCGGAGCCGTCGATCGCGCCCATCCAGACCGTGTCGCCCTCGCCGGGCCGGAAGGGCCAGCTCGCGGCGCGGCGGCGGTCGATCTTCTGCGCCTCGCGGGTGAGGACGGCCTCGCTCAGCAGGCTCGCCGGGTCGATGGTCATGAAGGCGGGGTCGGTGATCACTTGGTCGCGCAGTGCCAGCGCCCGCTTCACCGCCTCGACCAGCCCGTGATGATGGTCGAAACTCTCGGCCCGGGCGACGCCGAGCTTCTCGAAGATGCCGAGAATCAGCAATGCCGCCAGCCCCTGTGTCGGCGGCGGGAAATTGTAGGCGGTCAGCCCCGGCAGCTTCAGCGACAGCGGCTGGACCGCGCGCGCCCGGAAGGCCTCGATATCGGAACGGCTGATCGGCGCGCCGAGGCGTTCGAGGTCGTCGGCGAGTTCGCGGCCGATATCGCCGCGGTAGAAATCGTCGAGCCCGGCATGGGCGAGCTGCTCGAAGGTCGCGCCGAGCGCCTGTGGCTTGCGCCGGTCGCCGGCCTTGGGGCGCTCGCCGCCCGGCCAGAAGAATTCGCTGAAGCCGGGCGCCGCCTTCACCGCCTCGATCTCCTGAGGCCAGGTGCGCAGCTCGGAAGCCGAGATGGCATAGCCCTCGCTGCAATGGCGAATGGCGTCGGCCAGGAGATCCTTCAGCGGCATCCGACCGCCGAGGCTTTGCGCGAGCGCCAGGGCCGCCTGCCAGCCGCCGATCGCGCCGGCGACCGTGATCGCCGCATCGGCGCCACGGGACGGCAGGGTATCGTAGCCCTTTTCGCGATAGCGCTCGATCGTGGCGAGCGAGCCGGCGGCTCCGCAGGCCTCGATGGCGTGGACCTTGCCGCCGGGCTCGTGCACCAGCCAGAAGCCGTCGCCGCCGATCGCGTTCATATGCGGGTAGACGACGGCGATCGTCGCAGCCATGGCGACCATGGCCTCGATGGCGTTGCCGCCTTCGGCAAGGATCGCCCGGCCGGCCTCCGAAGCGAGATGATGGGGAGCGGCGACCGCGGCGCTGGCGAAGACGGGAGACTCGGACATCAGGCTCTTTTCATTCGGGGTAGCGGTGACCATTTGCCGATCGGGCGCGATTTTGTTGCATGCCGCCGCCGCCTAGGCTAGGCGGTCTACGCATGGGTCCGAGGAATGGAAGCATGGCCGCAGGGCGTACCAACTGGCGCAACATGATCCTGGTGATCTCGATGGCGATCCTGATCGGGGTCGAGCTGTTCGGGGTCGCCCTGGCTTCGGGCTGGGCACTCGCCGGCATGTTCGAGCTCGGCCATATCGTCGCCTATGTGCTGATGGCGTTGTTCTCCGGCTTCGCCGCCTATGGCATGGTCGCCTTTATGCGCCGCGTGGTGAAGATCGAGCGCCTGCACCCGCCCCACTGAGCCGTCACGGACAGGGCTTCAGCACCACCGGATCGGCTTCGGCCGGAATCAGCTCCGCCATCGCATGGCAGGAATTCCCGACGCAGACGCGCCAGTCGGCCGTGGCGCCGGAACGGCGCATCACGACCTCGCGCAGCGCCGGCAATTTCGGCTGCCAGCGCCAGAAGCCGTCGGCCAGCCTCGCCCCCTCTGGCGGATCCATGCCAGCGCCCGAGCCCTGCACGCGCGCCTCGGCGAGGACGAGCCCGTCGGGGCTCTCGCGCCAGAGTTCTTCCCAGAGCGTCTTCTCGACCGAATGGCGCCAGGCGAGGGTGATCTCGCCGGCGCCGAGCGGCACGAGCAGGGCTCCGGCGGCGAGGCAGATGCTCATGCCGCCGGTTCTTCCGCTGTCTTGGCGCGCCAGAGATGGAGGCCGATGAGCAGGGCTGCGAGCGCGAAGCCGATCTCGTCGGTGATCGGCAGGGCGGCGACGAGGAGGGCCGCGGCGAGCGCCGCGGCCACGCGCTCCCAGAGTGCCAGGGGCCGCACGAAATAGCCGACGAAGGCGGCGCCCCAGAGCACCATGGCGAGTGTCGCCTTGATCACGATATAGGCGACGGCGAGCCAGTAGCTCGCGCCGGAGAGGCCAGCCACCGGCTGAAGCATCAGGGTCGGGTCGTAGACCGCCATATAGGGCACGACGAAGCCGGGCAGGGCGATCTTCACCGCCTGCACGCCGATCTTCATGCCGGAGACCTTGGCCATCGGCGCGGCGGCGAAGGCGGCGAGCGCCACCGGCGGCGTCAGGTCGGCCATGATGCCGAAATAGAAGACGAACATGTGGCTGACGATCAGCGGCACGTCGAGCTGCAACAGGATCGGCGCCGCCAGCGAGGAGGTGATGATGTAGTTCGGGATGGTCGGGATGCCCATGCCGAGGATCAGGCTGAAGATCATCGTCAGGACGAGGGCGAGGAACATCGAGTTCTTGCCGATGCCGATCAGCCAGGAGCCGAAGATGGTGCCGAGGCCGGTCAGGGTCATGGTGCCGATGACGATGCCGACCAGGGCGCAGGCGAGGCCGACCGGCAGGGCCTGGCGGGCACCGTCGGCCAGCGCCGCGACGCAGGATTCCAGGACCTCGCGGCCGGAGCGGCCGCGCAGCACGTTCCAGAGCACGAGCGCGAGCACCACCATCAGCACGGTCGCCATGCTGATCGCCATCGAAGCCGCCGAGATCAGCGCGAAGCCGACCCAGAAGACGATACGCAAAGCGGGTGTGGTGAGCCCGGTCGAGATCGCCAGAGCGAGGATCAGCGCGACGGTCAGCGCGAGCCCGATCGCGCCGGCGAAGAGCGGGGTGAAGCCGGCGAAGAGCAGATAGACCAGCACCAGGAGCGGGGCGATCAGGTACCAGTTCTTGCGGATCTCGGCGCGCGCGCTCGGCAGCTGCGCTTTCGGCAAGCCGTGGAGGCCGAGCTTGCCGGCTTCCAGATGCACCGCCCAGTAGCAGGCGGCGAAATAGAGCAGGGCCGGGATGATCGCTGCCTCGACGATCTTCGAATAGGGCACGTCGATCGTCTCGGCCATGATGAAGGCGACGGCGCCCATCACCGGCGGCATGATCTGGCCGCCCATGGACGAAGTCGCCTCGACGCCGCCGGCGAAGGCGCCGTTGAAGCCGGAACGCTTCATCAGGGGAATGGTGAACTGGCCGGAGGCGACGACATTGGCGACGCCGGAGCCCGAGACCGTGCCCATCAGCGCCGAGGAGGCGACGCAGACCTTGCCCGGCCCGCCCTGCTTGCCGCCGAACACCGCCATCGAGATGTCGTTGAAGAAGTCGATGACGCCGGCGCGCTCCATGAAGGCGCCGAACAGGATGAACAGGAAGATGAAGGTGGCGGAGACCGCGGTCGGCGTGGCGTAGAGGCCCTCGGTGCCGAAGGCCATCTGCTCGACCACCTGCTCCAGGCTGTAGCCGCGATGGTCGTAAGGTGCGGGCAGGTAGTTGCCGAACAGGCAATAGGCCAGGAAGGTGCCGGCGACCAGCGGCAGCGCGATGCCCATCGCCCGCCAGACCAGGAGGAAGAGCACGACGAGCGCGCCGAGGCCCACCACCATGTCGGCATGGGTCAGCTCGCCGGCGCGGTTCACCAGCTCGTTGTAGTTCCACCAATGATAGAGGCCGATGGCGAAGCCGAGCACGCCGACCGCCCACCAGAAGGCCCGGGCCGGGGGCGAGGTCTCGTCGGCATTGGCGAGCAGGCCGCAGGCGGTCAGGCTGAGGAAGCCGACATGCAGCGTGCGCAGCACCTGGTTCGGCAAGGTGCCGGTATAGAGCGTCACCAGCTCGAAGGCGCCGAACAGGGTGAGGAAGGCGAGGACCGCCTCGAGATTGGGCCGGCCGCGGGCCGCGCCGAGCAGGATCCAGCCGAGCCAGAGCACGAAGGCGATCCGGATCAGGAGGATCGGCGTCAGCCAGGCGATCGCCGGCAGGATCCGGAAGTCGAGCGGAATGCCGAAGGCGGTGACGATCTGGAAGGCCGAGAAGGCGACCGCGATCCAGAACAGCAGCCTTCCCTTCCAGCCCTGGCCGAAGGTCGCCGGCAGGCCGTGCTCGGGATCGTAGGGCGCAGCCTGCGGAGAGCCGGCGATATCCGGGACGGCCAAAGGCCTGCTGGCTTGCGTGCTCATCGGCTGTTCCCCGTCATCGCCGCGCTCGCAGCGCGATCTTGCTGCTTCTGTCGGTTAAAAAAGGCGAGGCCGGATCGACCGGCCTCGCCTGGCGTATCGCCGTTGGGATGGCTCAGGAGCCGACCTTCAGGCCCTTTTCCTTGAAGTAGCGCGCGGCGCCCGGATGCAGCGGCAGAGGCATGCCGTCGAGCGCGTTCTCGAGCTTGATCGAGCGCGCGGCCGCATGGGCGGCGGCAAGATCGGGCAGGTTCTCGAAGATGGCCTTGGTCATCTGGTAGACCGTCTCCTCCTTCATGCCCTCATGGGTGGCGAGGTAGTTGACCACGGCGGCGGCCGGGACGGCGGCGGTCTGGCCGGTATAGGTGTTGGCCGGGATCGAGACCTTGACGAAGGGCGGGCCGGCCTTGTCGACCACGGCGGCGGGCACCTCGACCACGGTGATCTCGACTGAGGTGGCGAGGTCGCGCAGCGAGGCGACGCCGAGGCCGGCCGATTGCAGCGTGGCGTCGAGCTGGCGGTTCTTCATCAGCTCGACGGATTCGGCGAAGGGCAGATACTCGACCTTGCCGAGATCCTTGTAGGACAGGCCGGCCGCGGCCAGGATGGCGCGGGCATTGAGCTCGGTGCCGGATTTCGGTGCGCCTACCGAGAGGCGCTTGCCCTTGAGATCGGCGAGCGTCTTGATGCCGCTATCCTTCGAAGCGACGATCTGGATGTAGTTGGGATAGATTGCGGTGATGCCGCGCAGCTTCTTCAGCGGTGCCTTGAAGCCGGCCTCCTCGTCGCCCTTCCAGGCGGCGTCGAGGGAATCGCCGAGGGTGAAGGCGATCTCGCCCTTGCCCTGCTGGAGCAGCTGCAGATTCTCGACGGAGGCCTTGGTCGCCTGCACGGTCGGGCGGACATTCGGCACCTTCTCGCCATAGATCTTCGAGAGGGCGACGCCGAGGGGGTAGTAGACGCCGGAGGTGCCGCCGGTCAGCACGTTGATGAATTCCTGCGCGCGGGCGGCGCCCGGTGCGACGGCGATGGCGAAAGCGGTGGCGATACCGGCCAGGCTGCGGCCGCTGAACAGCGTCTTCATGGTTCCTCCCGAAACGGTTCCCGCGCTTCCAAGAGCCGGGCTCCGGCATTTGTAGGATGCTTGGCGCCGGAAAGGGAAGCCGGGCCAAAGGGCTAAGTGGCGGAATGCCCGCTTGCAGCGCGATTTTCGCCCTGCTCCCGACAGAATGAGGCGGAGATTGCCCTCACCGGCTGGACAGGCTAGCCGGGGAACACCATCTGCACATCCGTCCCACGCCGCCGTCACGGAGCGCTTACCCGATGCCTTCGCAGAAGCCGAACCAGCCTTCGATCGACCGTCGCCTGCTCCTGTCGGGGGCGGCTGGAACGGCCGTGCTGGCCGCGCTCGGCTTCGCGCCCGGGGCGCTGGCGCAGCAGGGGCTGAAGCTCGGCCAGGCCGAGGCGTTCAGCTTCGAGGGGCTGAAGGCGCGGGCTCGCGACCTCGCCGGCAAGCCCTATCAGGCGCCGCCCAATCCCAAGCCCGACGTGCTCGAGAAGATCGACTACGATGCCCATGGCAAGATCAGGTTCAAGCCGGAGCTGGCGCTCTGGGCCAACGGCCCCTCGCCCTGGCCGGTGACCTTCTTCCATCTCGGGCGCTATTTCCAGAAACCCGTCCGCATGCATGTCCTCGAAGACGGCAAGGCGCGCGAGATCGTCTATGACGAGAGCTATTTCGAGATGCCGGCCGATTCCCCGGCGAAGCAGCTGCCGCCGGGTGCCGGTTTCGCCGGCTTCCGCTTCCAGGAAAGCCGCTCGGGTCATCCCGGCCGCAAGGGCGAGAAGCTCGACTGGCAGAAGAACGACTGGGTCGCCTTCCTCGGTGCCTCCTATTTCCGCGCCATCGGCGAGCTCTACCAGTACGGGCTCTCGGCGCGCGGCCTCGCCATCGACCCGGCTGTAGGCGGCAAGGCGGAGGAGTTCCCGGACTTCACCCATATCTGGCTGGAGACGCCTGCGGCCGCCGCCGAACAGGTCGTGGTCTACGCTCTGCTCTCCGGCCCCAGCGTCGCCGGCGCTTTCCGTTTCCGCATGCATCGCGGCAAGGGCGTGGTGATGGAGATCGAGAAGGAGCTGCACCTGCGCAGGGATGTCGAACGCCTCGGCATCGCACCGCTGACCTCGATGTACTGGTATTCGGAGAAGGCCAAGGCGACGGCCGTCGACTGGCGGCCGGAAGTGCATGATTCCGACGGGCTGGCGCTGTGGACCGGCAGCGGCGAGCGCGCCTGGCGGCCGCTCAACAATCCCACGCGCACCATCGCCTCGGCCTTCGTCGACGAGAATCCGCGTGGCTTCGGGCTCATGCAGCGCGACCGCGAGTTCGGCCACTACATGGACGGCGTCTTCTATGAGCGCCGGCCGAGCCTCTGGATCGAGACGATCGGCAATTGGGGCAAGGGCTCGGTGCAGCTGATCGAGATCCCGACCGATGACGAGATCCACGACAACATCGTGGCGATGTGGGTGCCGCAGGCACCGGCCAAGGCCGGCACCGCCTACAGCTTCCAGTATCGCCTGCACTGGCTCGCCGACGAGCCCTTCCCCTCGCCCCTCGGCCGCGTCGTCGCGACGCGGATGGGCAATGGCGGCCAGCCGGGCACGGTGAGGCCGAAGGGCGTGCGCAAGTTCATGGTCGAGTTCAAGGGCCCGGCGCTGGAGACGATCCCGTTCGGCGTCAAGCCGGAGGTCGTGCTCTCCAGCTCGCGCGGCAGCTTCTCCTACATCTTCGCCGAGGCCGTGCCGAACGATGTCCCCGGCCATTGGCGGGCCCAGTTCGACCTGACGGTGGAGGGCACCGATCCGGTCGAGATGCGCTGCTTCCTGCGCGGCGGCGACAAGGTGCTGACCGAGACCTGGATGTATCAGTACCTGCCGGGCTGAACCGTCGCCGCCTAACCCCCGAGCTGGCGCTTCTGGATCCGCTCGACGGAGACGAACACGGTGTTGGCAGCGCCGGGTTCGACGCAGAACACGTCGAAGCTTGGTGCCTGTGGATCGTCGGCCGGCATGTGCAGGGTCGCGGAACCCTTGCGGCCAGCAAAGGCCAGGATCCGGAAGCTCAACCCGCTGGGCAGGGCGATCTCGATGGCGTCCGCGGCGATGTCGGTCGTGACGCCGTCGCGTATCGTCCTGAAGCTCACCCGTTCGGTATTCACTGACCCACTCCGGTTCGGTTGCAGGGACCTCGGCCCGGTGATCCGCGTTGGCGTTTTCCTCTCGGAAACCAATCGCGCGGCATATCGGATCATCCGCTGGTCAGGAGGCTGCATGGAAACGTCTCTCTACCTCCCGGTCAAACGCTTCCTGGAAGAGCTGGGCTATTGCGTGAAGGGCGAGGTCGGCAATTGCGACCTCGTCGCGCTGCATGGCGAGGATCCGCCGGTCGTCGTGATCGGCGAACTCAAGCTCAGCTTCAATCTCGAACTCGTCCTGCAGGGCGTCGACCGGATGAGCGCCGGTGACGAGATCTGGCTCGCCGCGCAGCTCTCCGCCAGGGGCAAGGGGCGCGAGAGCGACCCCCGCTACCGTAATCTCTGCCGACGCCTCGGCTTCGGCCTGCTCGGTGTCGGAAAGACGGGCGAGGTCGAGGTGCTGGTCTCCCCGGTGGCACCGACGCCCCGCAAGGACCCGCGCCGGCGCTCGCGGCTGGTTGACGAGCACAGGCGCCGCAAGGGCGACCCGGCTGCCGGCGGCAGCACGCGCAAGCCGATCATGACTGCCTATCGCCAGCAGGCGCTGGCCTGCGCCGCGGCGATGACGGAGGCGCCGCGGCGGCCGCGCGATCTCAGGCCGTCCTGCCCCGATGCGCAGAAGATCCTGCATCGCAATGTCTATGGCTGGTTCGAGCGCGCCGAGCGTGGGCTGTATGCGCTGACGCCGACGGGGCGCAATGCGGTCGCGGCCTGGCTTGCCGCATCGGCTGCGCTGGCCGTCGAGCCGGTGCGTGAGCCCGCCGAGCCGGTGCGTGAGCCCGCCGAGCCCGTCGCCTGAGATCCCGTCGACGCATTGCGAGCGGGGCTCCGGCGCGCTTGCCATCGATCTAGCGTAACATTATATCGTTCCGCATGGCTCATGCGCATTCCCACCGCCACCCCGTCTCGGAAAGTCCCGGCTGGTCGCTGCTGCGGCTGTCGGCGGCGGGCCGGCTCGGCCTGGCGCTGGCTGCGATCATGGTGCTCTGGGCGGCGACGCTCGCCGTCATCGCGTGAAGAGTAACGCCGCCATGCCCGCCATCCGCCTCACCGATCTGACGCTCGGCTATGACCGGCATCCGGCCGTGCATCATGTCTCGGGCGAGATCGCGCAGGGCAGCCTGACCGCGATCGTCGGCCCCAATGGCGCCGGCAAGTCGACCCTGCTCAAGGGTATCGCCGGGGCGCTCTCACCGCTCGGCGGCGCGATCGCGCTGCAGAAGGGCCAGCGCCTCGCCTATCTGCCGCAATCGGCCGAGCTCGACCGTTCCTTCCCGATCCATGTCTATGATCTTGTCGCCATGGGGCTCTGGAACAGCGCCGGCATGTTCGGCCGGATCGGCCTCGGCCAGCGCGGCCGGATCGAGGCGGCGATCGCGGCCGTCGGCCTGACCGGCTTCGAGCGCCGCAGCATCGGCACCTTGTCGGGCGGGCAGATGCAGCGCGCCCTGTTCGCGCGCCTCCTGCTGCAGGATGCCGATCTGATCCTGCTCGACGAGCCCTTCACCGCGATCGATGCCCGCACCACCGCCGATCTGCTGGAGCTGGTCCAGCGCTGGCATGGCGAGAAGCGCACGGTCATCGCCGTCCTCCATGATATCGAGACCGTGAAGCGCGCCTTCCCGCAGACGCTCCTGCTGGCGCGCGAGACCGTCGCCTGGGGCGAGACCGGCGCGGTGCTGACCGCCGGCAATCTGCTCAAGGCGCGCCACATGGTCGAGGCCTTCGACAGCCATGCGCCGGCCTGCGCGGCGTGACGCCGCTTATGCCGGAATAGACGATCCCAATCCCTCATCCTGAAGAACCGCGATAGCGGCGTCTCGAAGGATGCTCCAGCGCGCACTGGACCGTCCTTCGAGACGTGATCTGCGATCGCTCCTCGGGATGAGGGCTGTATTTGCCATAGGCTGAGAGAAGCCACGCTCGTGCTCTACGACCTCCTGATCGGCCCCTTCGCCGAATTCGACTTCATGCGCCGGGCCCTGGTCGGCATCGTCGCGCTCTCGCTCTCGGGGGCGCCGGTCGGCGTCTTCCTGATGCTGCGGCGGATGAGCCTGACCGGCGATGCCATGGCCCATGCGATCCTGCCGGGCGCGGCGCTGGGCTATCTCGTCGCCGGCTTCTCGCTGCCGGCGATGACGCTGGGCGGGCTCGCGGCCGGATTCGCGGTGGCGCTCGCCGCCGGGGCTGTGGCGCGCCTGACGGTGCTGAAGGAGGACGCTTCCCTCGCGGCCTTCTACCTGATCTCGCTGGCGCTGGGCGTCACCCTGGTCTCGCTGCGCGGTTCGGCGGTCGATCTCTTCCATGTGCTGTTCGGCAATGTTCTGGCGCTCGACGACGAGGTGCTGCTGCTGCTCGCCTCCGTCGCCAGCATCACGCTCGCGACCTTGGCGCTGGTCTACCGGCCGCTGGTGATGGAATGCGTCGATCCCGGCTTCCTGCGTTCGGTCAGCCGCTCGGGCGGTTTCGTCCACCTGACCTTCCTTGGCCTCGTCGTGCTCAATCTCGTCGCCGGCTTCCACGCGCTGGGCACCCTGCTCGCGGTCGGCCTGATGATGCTGCCGGCCGCCGCGGCGCGTTTCTGGACCGCCGACATCACCCGGCTGATCCTCACCGCCTGCGGCTTCGGCATGCTCTCCGGCTATGCCGGCCTGGTGGCGTCCTATGCCGCCGGCAGTAATCTTCCGGCGGGGCCAGCGGTGATCCTCGCGGCCGGAGCGCTCTATCTCGGCTCGCTGCTGTTCGGCTCGCAGGGCGGCTTGGCGCGACGGCTCTTGCCTCGGGCCCATCTCCAGCGCTAGTAATGTTATAGTGTTTCATATAGTGCGAGAGCCGTCATGCTGAACCGCCGCCTTCTCCTCCTTTCGGGCCTCGTCGCCGGGGCCGGACTGTCGCTGCCGGCCCTTGCTCAGGAAAAATCGGCTCAGGACAAGCCCGCGGAAGGCAAGCTTCCGGTCGTCGCCAGCTTCTCGATCCTCGCCGATTTCGTCCGCGAGGTCGGCGGCGAGCGCGTCGCGCTGACCACGCTGGTCGGGCCGGATGGCGACGCCCATGTCTATTCGCCGAGCCCGGCCGATGCGAAGGCGATGGCTGCGGCCAGCCTCGTTGTCGTCAACGGGCTGAAATTCGAGGGCTGGCTGACCCGGCTGCTCAAATCCTCCGGCACCAAGGCGAAGCTGGCGACGGCGACGGAAGGTGTCACGCCGCTGAAGATGCAGGATGACGGTCATGGCCATGGCCATGGCAGCGAGGATCCGCATGCCTGGCAGAGCGTCTCGAACGCCAAGGTCTATGTCGCCAACATCCTGAAGGCGCTGAGCGCCGCCGACCCGGCCGGCAAGGCGATCTACGAGGTCAATGCCGCCGCCTATCTGGCGAAGCTCGACGCGCTCGAAACCGAAATCAAGGCAGCGGTGGCCCGCATCCCGGCCGACCGGCGCAAGGCGATCACCTCGCATGACGCCTTCGCCTATTTCGCCAAAGCCTATGGCATCGCCTTCGTCGCGCCGCAGGGCGTCTCGACCGAAGCGGAGGCCTCCGCCCGCGATGTCGGGCGGATCATCCGCCAGGTGAAGGCGCAGAAGGTGCCGGCGGTGTTCCTGGAGAACATCAGCAATCCGCGCCTCGCCGAGCAGATCGCCCGCGAAAGCGGCGCCAGGATTGGCGGGCGGCTCTATTCGGACGCACTCTCGGGCGGCGACGGGCCGGCCGGGACTTACATCGCGATGATGAAACACAATATAAGCCAGATCGAAAAGGCGCTCGCCGCCGGCCCGGCCTGAGAGGCAAGTTCACAGTAGCCACGCGTCATCCCGGACAAGCTGCAAGGCAGCGCAGCTCCGGGATCCATCGTAGAGTTCCGCGCCCTACGATGGATCCCGGATCTCCGCTTCGCTCCGTCCGGGATGACGTGTGGTTGACATGACTCCGGCCGCTGCCCGACCGAATCGCGAAGTGAATCAGGATCGACCCATGTCCGAAAAAATTCCCGTCACGGTGCTCACCGGCTATCTCGGCGCCGGCAAGACCACGCTCCTCAACCGCATCCTCACCGAGGACCACGGCAAGAAGTTCGCCGTGATCGTCAACGAGTTCGGCGAGGCCGGCATCGATGGTGACCTCGTCGTCGGGGCCGACGAGGAAGTGTTCGAGATGAACAATGGTTGTATCTGCTGCACGGTGCGCGGCGATCTGATCCGCATTCTCGACGGGCTGATGAAGCGCAAGGGGAAGTTCGACGCGATCATCGTCGAGACCACCGGCCTCGCCGATCCCGCGCCGGTCGCCCAGACCTTCTTCGTCGACCAGGATGTCGGAGACGCCACCAAGCTCGATGCGGTCGTGACCGTAACCGACGCGAAATGGCTGAAGGACCGCCTCAAGGACGCGCCGGAGGCGAAGAACCAGATCGCCTTCGCCGACGTCATCATCCTCAACAAGACCGATCTCGTCACCGAGGCGGAACTGGCCGAGGTCGAGAGCGCGATCCGCGCGATCAACCCCTATGCCAAGCTGCACAAGACGACGCGCTGCGAACTGCCGATCGAGAATCTGCTCGACCGCAACGCCTTCGATCTCGACCGCATCCTCGACATCGAGCCCGACTTCCTCGAGGCCGGACACCACCACCACCATGCGGACGACGTCCGCTCGATGTCGTTCACCATCCCCGGCGATGTCGACCCCGACAAGTTCATGCCGTGGATCAACGATCTCAGCCAGGCGCAGGGTCCGAACATCCTGCGCTCCAAGGGCATTCTCGCCTTCAAGGGCGAGCCGCGGCGCTTCGTCTTCCAGGGCGTGCACATGATCCTCGACGGCGATCTGCAGCGCGACTGGAAGCAAGGCGAGGCTCGGCAGTCGCGGCTGGTCTTCATCGGCCGCGATCTCGACGAGAAGGCGCTGCGCGAGGGTTTTCTGGCCTGCGCGGCCTGAGCGCTGCCACGACGCGCCATCCATCTTGCGTCATCCCGGAGCGAGCTGCGGCCGTCCGGGATGACGGCGGAGGTTGGCTGATCTACTTCGGATAATGGTTCCCCTCGCCCGAGATTTTGCTAGACCGCGACCATGGACACCATCAGCAAACCCGTCTCGCTGCGCGAGCATGTCGTTCCCGTCGAAGCCGGCGAGCATGTCGTCGCCGTCGCCTGGCTGAAGCAGACCCTGGTGCTGGCGCTCGCCGATGGGCGCGTGCTGCGCTGGCGCGACGGCGCGGTCGAGAGCCTCGCTGCGCATCGCGGCGGCATCCTCAGCGCCTGCTCGGATGGCGAGCGCCTGATCAGTGGCGGTGACGATGGTCGCATCGTTGCGACGGCCGCCGAAGGCGAGCCGACGGAGATCGCCGCCGATCCGAAGCGGCGTTGGGTCGACGCGGTGGCGCTGTCGAATTCCGGCAGCATCGCCTGGAATGTCGGCCGCTCGGTCCATGCCCGCGACGACAAGGGCAACGTCAAGTCGCTCGACGTCGCCTCGACGCCGCAAGGCGTGGTTTTCGCGCCGAAGGGCTACCGGCTCGCCATCGCCCAGATGAACGGGGTCTCGCTCTGGTATCCGAACACCGAGGCGAAGCCGGAATTCCTGGAATGGAAGGGCTCGCATCTCGACGTCACTTGGTCGCCGGACGGGCGTTTCGTCGTCACCTCTATGCAGGAGAACGCCCTGCATGGCTGGCGGCTCGGCGACAAGCCGACGCATATGCGCATGACCGGCTATCCGGCCAAGCCGCGCTCGCTGTCCTGGTCGCATGACGGACTCTGGCTCGCTTCGAGCGGGGCGGATGCGGCGATCGTCTGGCCTTTCCAGGGCGAGGGGCCGACCGGCAAGGCGCCGCGCGAATGCGGCGCCCGCCATGCCAAGGTGACCCGCGTCGCTTTCCATCCCAAGGCGCTGGTGCTCGCGGTCGGCTATGATGATGGCTGCATCCTGATGATCCGCCTGGTCGACGGCTCGGAGCTGCTGGTCCGCGCGGCGCAGCGCGGCAGCGGCATCACCGCCTTCGCCTGGGACAAGCTCGGCAAGAAGCTCGCCTTCGGCGCCGAGGACGGGGCGGCCGGCGTCCTGACCCTGCCGGGCTGAGCGCGATGCGCTTCGGCCTGTTCGGCAGGGGCAAGCGCGAGGCGGGCGAGGCCGATGCCGCGGCCTCGGTGAAGCGGCAGGTGCGGGCGCTGCTCGAACTGCCGGAGAATGCGGTGATCGCCGTCAACGAGATCCTCTGCGCCGATCCGGCCTGCCCGGGCACGGAGACGGTGATCCTGGTGATGAATCCCGGCGAGAAGACCAGAGCCTACAAGGTGCAGAGCGCCCTGGCCGAGCTGACGCCGGAGGCCTTGGCGCTGGCATTGTCCGTAGCGGATTAAGTCTTCGTCTTCCCTGAGATTACCCGTTGTGCTAGGTTACATGTAACCGGTGCGAGAGTCGTTACATGGCGTCTGCTAGTGGCAAGCTGAAGGTTCGTCGCCATCGCGAGCGGCTGCGCGAGCAGGGTCTCCGGCCGATCCAGATCTGGGTTCCTGATGTCCGAGCCGTCGGCTTCCAGGCGGAAGCGCATCGGCAGGCGCAGGCGGTGGCGCACAGCGACCAGGCCGCGGACGATCAGGCCTTTATCGACGCCATCTCGCTAGACGAAGCCGAATGAAGCGCGGCGAGATCTGGACGGTTGCCGGAGGGCAGGACTATGCCGGCAAGCCGCGCCCCGCGGCCATCGTTCAGGACGATAATTTCGACGCGACAGCCTCCGTCACCATATGCGCGTTCACCACGGATGAGACCGAGGCCCCGCTGTTCCGGCTGCCGGTTACACCGGCTGCCGCGAACGGCCTGCATTTGCCCTGCCGCCTTGTGGTCGACAAGCTGACCACCGTCCCGAAGAGCAAGCTCGGGGAGCGCATCGGACGGCTCGACGACGAGGATATGGTACGCCTCAACCGGGCGATCGCCGTTTTTCTAGGGCTGGCGTCGCCCTCGCGTACGAGCGGCGGGGAGTAAGCAGGGTATCGCGCCCTTCACCGCCGACAGCTTTTGTCAGGAACATGGGCGCCTGCCGCTTACTGGCGCATGGACTTGCCGCTAGTTTGCGGCAAATGGCGACGCGACCCCGCAAGATTCCCGAACTCGGCAAGGCTCAGGCCCGCAGCATCTGGCTAGCAGCCCAGAAGCTCGACATCCGTGAGCCCTTCGGCGCCGGCCCCGCCGCCACCTCGGCGGCGGTCGCCCATCTCGGCTATGTCCAGATCGACACGATCAACGTGATCGAGCGCTGCCATCACCACATCCTGTACAGCCGCATCCCCTCCTATGGGCGGGCCGATCTCGTGCAGGCCCAGTCGGCCGACAAGGCGGTGTTCGAATACTGGACGCATGCGCTGTCCTATGTGCCGTCGGCGGATATCCGCTATTTCCTGCCGGCGATGAAGGCACATCGGGCCGAGCCGAAGCGCTGGTCCTCGGTCGGGGGCGGGGAGGAGGCCCGCAAGCTGCTCGCCCGCATCCGCAAGGAGGGCGCGCTCACCATCCGCGACATCGATACCGACGTGCTCGTCGAGAAGACCCATCTCTGGGCGAGCAAGAAGCCCTCGAAAGGGCTGCTAGAACGGGCCTTCTACGATGGCGAGCTCGTCATCTCGGCCCGTTCCGGCATGCTCAAGACCTATGAGCTGATGGACCGGCATTTCGGCTGGGAGAAGCGGCCGGCGCCTGCCTCCGAGCGACAGGTCGTCGCCTACAAACTCGACCGCGCCTTGCGCGCGCAGGGTGTCGTCAGCCTCGATTCAATCTGCCATCTCGATGCGCCGAGCAAGAAGGCCGTGGCCGAGCTGATCGCCGCCAGGGTGAAGCGCAGGCAATTGGTCGAGGTCACGATCAAGGGCGCCTCGACCTCGCCGCATTGGGCGGCGCCGGAGATGCTGGAGCCGGCCGCGCCTGGAGGTGAAGAACTCGTCCACATCCTGTCGCCCTTCGACCCGCTGATCATCCAGCGCAAGCGGCTGAAGCTGTTCTTCGGCTATGAGCATCTGTTCGAGGCCTATCTGCCGAAGGAGAAGCGCGTCTTCGGCTATTTCGGCCTGCCGGTTCTGGCGGGAGACCGGATCGTCGCCGTCGCCGACCTCAAGACCGACCGGGCCGGACGCAAGCTGCTGATCCAGCAATGGACCTGGCTGGAACCGGCGCCCTCGGCGGAGCTGCGCCGGCGGGTCGACGCCGAGATGGAGCGTTTCGAGCGTTTCCAGCTCGGCTAGACCCGTCGGTGGCCGGGCTCAGTTCGGCCTCGGCCAGCGGAAATCGTCGGCGCGGCCCGGCTTCGGCTCGGGCGCGACGCCGTCTCCGAAGACGCGGTCGAGCTGGGTTGCGGTATCGCCGCGGCCGCGCGCATCCTGGATCGAGGCCAGGAGCGCGGATTCTCCGGCTGCCGGCGCTGCGCCGGTCAAGGGCAGGATCGGACCGGCGAGCGGCCTGACCGGAAGGACGGGGACGAGGGAAACATCCTCCGTCCGGCCGCTGACCATCCGGTCGATCAGCCGTTCGATCGCGTCGGTCTGCTGCTCGGCGGCCGCTGCTGCGCCGGCGCCCGCTTCGGTGGGCAGGGCGATGACGTTCTCGCTCGGCGTACGGTCGAGGATGCGGCGGATCAGGACATCGACGAAATGGGCGGCTTTGCGGGCGCCCGCCTTGGTGAAGTGCACGCCGTCGCCGAGGCGCAATCTCGTGGTCTGGCCGTCCACATCCGGGCCCATCGCGCTGTAGCGGTTCTCGGCGTCGAGATAGGGGGTCCAGAGATCGACGAACTGCCCGCCGGACGCCTCGACGCCGTTGCGGAAGAGGTCGTTCAGCACGGTGAGATCGGTCGAAAGCCTGGTGTTCTGCATCGGCGGGGCGCCGGCCCAGATCAGCGGTATGCGCCGCGCCGCGAAGGCCGCCGTCACCGCCTCGATACGGGAGCGGTAGATCTGCAGCCAGCGCTCGCTCAGCGGCTCATGCGTGACCTCGCCCTCGCGGATCGCCTGGCGGTCGTTCGGCCCCAGCGAGATCACGCCGACCATGATCTTGGGATCGGCGGCGAGCAGCTCCACCACCGCCTTCGGCCAGTCGTAGAAATCGGTGCGGACCAGGCCGCTATCGGCCTTGGCCTTGCGCTGCACGGCGACGTCGGCGCGATCGTTGAGGCTGTCGGCGAG
The DNA here is from genome assembly GCF_058798075.1 of Allobosea sp. GW823-FHT01F03. Taxonomy (NCBI): domain Bacteria; kingdom Pseudomonadati; phylum Pseudomonadota; class Alphaproteobacteria; order Hyphomicrobiales; family Alloboseaceae; genus Allobosea; species Allobosea sp. GW823-FHT01F03. The sequence continues at coordinate 583,500 of NZ_CM179505.1, forward strand.
GCCGATGGCGATCTGGTCGGCGAGCGTGTCGCCGACGACGAGGACATGGTGGTTGACGTCGACCTTGGGGATGACCGGATCGTCGCGGACCATCTGGGGCGGCCGGCGCCGGGTCTGCTGCGGCGCCGGCCGGCTACGCTGCCGCGGCTGGACCGCTGGTCGCTCGGGGACCTGCCAGAACAGGTTGAAAAGACTGCGGCGCTGCGGCTCGCCCTGGGCGAAGGTCGAGGGGCCGCCGGTGAGCAGCAGGAGCGCGGAGGCCGCGAGGGCCATGGCGAAGGAGCGTAAGCGCATCGCTCGGCTACCCGGCGTCGGTCAGTCCGACCACCTCTTCTCTATAGCTGAAACCGGGCCGAAAGTCAGCGCGCGGCCTTCATCCGCGCCAGCAGTGCCGGCGTCGGCCAACCATCGGCGAGCAGGCCGGCGCGCTGCTGGTACTGGCGCACGGCGTCGCGGGTGCCGGTGCCGATGCGGCCATCGGCGTCATGCGAATAGAGGCCGAGGCGCTTCAGCCGGTGCTGGAGGTCGGTGACGCCTTTCATGTCGAGGCGCGGCGCCTTGACCGGCCATTCGCCCTGCAGGGCCGGGCGGCCGACGATCCGGTCGCCGAGATGGCCGACCGCGAGCGCATAGGCGTCGGAGGAATTGTACTTCTTGATGACGTCGAAATTCGCGGTCAGCAGCAAAGCCGGGCCGGTATGCCCGGCCGGATAGAACAGCCGCGCCTCGCCGGAGGAGGGCAGCGAGCCGCCATCGGCGCGGCGCAAGCCGGCCGAGCGGAAGCTCGCGAAGCTGGCGCGGTAGAGATTGTGGTCGAAGCCCTCGGGCACCACGACCTCGATGCCCCAGGGCAGGCCGGGCACCCAACCGAAGCTCTTCAGATAGTTGGCGGTCGAGGCGATGGCGTCGCTGGTCGAGGTCCAGATGTCGGCATGGCCGTCGCCGGTCTGGTCGACGGCGTATTTCATGTAGCTCGACGGCATGAACTGGGTGTGGCCCATGGCACCGGCCCAGGAGCCGCGCAATTCGCCGCGCTCGGCATAGCCCTTCTCGATCAGCTCGAGCGCGGTCAGCAGCTCGTCGCGGAAGAAGTCGCCGCGATAGCGGATATTGGCGAGAGTCGCGAGCGAGCGGATGACGTCCTTGTCGCCCTTGAACGAGCCGTAATTGGTCTCCATGCCCCAGATGCCGAGGATGATCTCCTTGGGCACGCCATAGCGGGATTCGGCCTGGGCCAGCACCCCGGCATGGGCGGCGAGCATGTCGCGGCCGCGCGAGATGCGGGCGCCGCCGACGGCGCTGTTGAGATAGCTCCAGATCGGCGCGACGAATTCCGACTGCTTGCGGGTCAGCGCGACGATCGAGGGATCGGGCACGACGCCCTGGAAGGCGAGGTCGAAGGTCTTGCGCGAGATGCCGCGAGCCTGGGCCAGCGGCCAGAGGGTCTTCAGGAAGCCGTCGAAGCCGGCGCTCGTCGTCGGCCGCGGCGCAGGCTTCGGAGCCTGGGCGCGGGCCTGGTTGATCGAGCCCGTGGTCTGCGCGAGGGCGGGGCCGAAGCCGAGCATGGCGGCGAGGACGAAGGCGGAAAGGCGGCGCATGTCGGTTCCCTGGCACGGTCGCTGGACGGGCTTTCCCGACACAGCGCCTGAACGAGGTTAACCATGGGTTAATGCGGCGCCAAATGCCTTGCTGCAAGGCTCGTCTGCAGCGGAGCCCTCATCCTGATGACGTCGCTTCGCGGCTCCTCGGGATGAGGGTTGAGGGGACCGGGCCTCAGCTCGCATTGCGCTTGCGCAGGCTCTCCTCCCAGGCGAGCGCCTGGGTGACGATCTCGGTGAGATCGTCATGCTGCGGCCGCCAGCCGAGCTCGTTGCGGATCCGGTCCGCCTTGGCGATCAGCGAGGCCGGATCGCCGGCGCGACGTGGCGAGAGCTTGACCGGAAAGTCGACGCCCGAGACCTTCTTCACCACTCCGACCACGTCCTTCACCGAATAGCCGCGGCCATAGCCGCAGTTCAGCGTCAGGCTGTCACCGCCGGCGCGCAGATGATCGAGGGCCGCAAGATGGGCGCGGGCGAGGTCGGTGACGTGGATGTAGTCGCGCACGCAGGTGCCGTCGGGGGTCGGATAATCGGTGCCGAAGACCTCGAGCCCGGTACGCTGGCCGAGCGCGGCCTGGCTCGCGACCTTGATCAGATGGGTGGCACCGGCCGATGACTGGCCGGAGCGGCCCCTGGGATCGGCGCCGGCGACGTTGAAATAGCGCAGGGCGATATAGGACAGGCCATGGGCCTTCGCCGTGTCGGCGAGCATCCATTCGCTCATCAGCTTGGAGCGGCCATAGGGGTTGATCGGGTTGAGCGCAATCTCCTCGGGCACCGGCGAGACCGGCGGCTCGCCATAGACGGCGGCGGTCGAGGAGAAGATCACGTGCCTGACGCCGGCGCGCACCGCGCTTTCCAGCAGGGCGCGCGTCTTGACGGTGTTGTTGAGATAGTAGCCGAGCGGATCGGAGACCGAATCCGGCACGACGATCCTGGCGGCGAAATGGGCGATCTCGGTGATGCCGTGCTCGGCGACCACCCGCTCGACCAGCGCCTGGTCGCCCATGTCGCCCTGGACGAAGGTCGCCTCCGGCGGCACGGCCCACCAGAAGCCGGTCGAGAGATCGTCGAGCACCACGACCTTCTCGCCGCGGTCGAGCAGCTCCAGCACCATGTGGCTGCCGATATAGCCAGCACCGCCCGAAACCAGAATCGCCATCATCGTCTCCCTGTCGCCCTTAACCGTATCAAACGCGATTGTGCGCGGCTGGACCAGCCCATCCAGCCGGCGCTCCCGGATGAAGCGCGGGAAGCAGAGCCTGCAAGAACGAGGATCCGGCTGCGACCTGCCGGCGAATTTCGTATGAAGGCATTGACGTTCCGGCAAGGCCTGACTGCTATGCCGGTGTCGGGAGGCGGTCCGTCTTTCGCCAGAATTGGACGACAGCCTCCAGAAGCCGGCATTGAACGGGGCGAAGCCGGTTTCCCAGAAGCCCTCCGATCTAGCAGGCGCGCGCTGCCTGGCGCGCGAGATGGATGCGCATGAGCAAGAAGATCCGCAAGGCGGTGTTTCCGGTCGCAGGGCTGGGCACGCGTTTCCTTCCCGCCACCAAGGCGATCCCGAAGGAGATGCTGACCATCGTCGACCGGCCGGTGGTCCAGCACGTGGTCGACGAGGCGCGCGCGGCGGGCATCGAGCATTTCGTCTTCGTCACCGGCCGCAACAAGGGCGTGATCGAGGACCATTTCGACATGGCCTATGAGCTCGACGACACGCTCGCCAAGCGCGGCAAGGTCAAGGAACTCGAGGCGCTGAAGCAGGACCTGCCGGCGGCCGGCGCGGCGAGCTTCACCCGTCAGCAGGGCCCGCTCGGCCTCGGCCATGCCGTCTGGTGCGCCCGCGACATCATCGGTGACGAGCCCTTCGCGCTGCTCCTGCCCGACATGCTGCACCATACCGGTGGCAAGGGCTGCCTCGCCGAGATGATCGAGGCCCATGCCGAGCATGGCGGGAACCATATCGCGGTCGCCCCGGTGCCCGACGACCAGACCCATCAATACGGGATCGTCGGCGTGCACGACGCCAAGGCCAAGGTCTCGCAGATCACCGGCATGGTCGAGAAGCCGCCCAAGGGCACGGCGCCGTCGAATCTGCACATCACCGGGCGCTATATCCTGCAGCCGACGATCTTCGACCTGCTGGCCAAGCAGGAGAAGGGTGCCGGCGGCGAGATCCAGCTCACCGATTCGATGATTGCCCTGGCGAAGCGCGAGAAATTCTTCGCGGTGCGCTTCGATGGCGACATCTACGATACCGGTTCGAAGATCGGCTTCCTCGCCGCCAATCTCGCCTATGCGCTGGACCGCGAGGATCTCGGCCCGCAATTGCGCGAGGAGATCGGGCGTCTGCTGAAGCGGTAGCTTTCCGAGTGCTGCGCTGTCCTTTCCTTCTCCCCTCGCGGGAGAAGGTGGCCCGAAGGGCCCGATGAGGGGTCGCTCAGGTCTATAAAGTCCCAGAAGGGCGAGGGCTCCTAGCCGGCGGTTCGCGGCGCGCGCCCCCTCATCTTAACCCTCTCCCGCAGGTGGAGAGGGTTAGGGTGCGTTCATCAGAACTGCATTCTGAGGCCGACCAGCGAGACATTGGCGGTGTAGTCCGAGCCCTGCTGGGTCGAGTTCAGGCGCTCATGGGTGAAGCTGGCGCGGACCGAGAAGGTCCGGGTCAGCTTGTAGTCGAGCCGCGCGCCGATGGTGGAGAGATCCTCGCGCAGGCCTTGGCCTTCATAATCGGTGCGCTGGAAGGTGGTGAAGCCGGTGACGGTCAGGTTGCGCCTGAGCGCATGCGCCACCTCCAGGCTGACGCGCCGCGCCGTGGTGCCGCTCGAGCCGGCGATGGTGGTGTCGCCGAGTTCCGCCGTGCCGCGCAGCGTCACGGTGGTCAGCGGCGTCGGGGTCCACAGGATCGCGGCGTCGCCGACCATGCCGCGCAGCTGCTTCAGGCGTGGATCCTGGTATTGGCGGTCCTGATAGCCAGCCGAGACTTCGCCTGTGAGCATGCGGCTGATCTCGAAGGTCGTGCCGAGACGGGCGGTGTAGCCGTCGGAGGAGCGCATATAGCCGCTCGAATCGACCTTCTGGTCGAACTGCCTGGTGTCGACCTCGCCCTGCACGAAGGGCCTGAAGCCCGGCGTCACCTCATAGGCGGCGCGCAGCCGCAGGCCGTATTGCGTCTGGTTGCGGTCGGCCTGGCTCAGCACCTGGCCGTTGGTCAATTCGGCGTTCTCGTAGTCCTGGCGGTCGATCGAGCCGCGCAGGGTGAGCTGCAGGCGGTTGATGTCGTGGGTGACGCCGGCCGAGGCGCCATAGGCCCAGGTGATCGGCCGGCCCTGCACGGAGGCGGTGAGATCGGGCGAGCCCGGGCGCTGCGTGTCGAGCACCAGGCGGGATTCGAGCAGGATGCGGGTGTCGCGCGTCGCGTCGAGGCGCAGCGACAGGTTGCCCTGGGCATCGGGACGGGAGGCGTTGTCGTCGCGGAAGTAATGGCTGTAGCCGCCGCGCAGCGAACCGGTCAGCTCATGCACGTTCCAATCGGACTGGATGCCGAGCTCGCCTTCGGTGCGGCTGAACGCCGAGCCCTTGCTCGGGCCGGCGATGCGCGAGGGATTGCTGTCATAGCCGATCGACCCGGTGAGTGCCGGGCGCAAGGTGACGGCGCCGAAACGCAGGCCGAGTGGCGCGTAGGGGTCCTCCTCCGGGGCGCGGCGGCGTGGCGGAGGGGGTGGCGCGGCCGGCGCCGGCGGCAGCCCGGTGACGACCGGTTGCGGGGCACGGATCTGGCGCTGGGTGACGCCGCGCAGCGATGGCGCCTGGACCGGCCGCCCGGCGCGCGGCGGCTGGCGCTGCGAGACCGCGCCTTGCTGGCGCTGGACCAGCGCGGCGGGGTCGCTGATCGCCTCGGGGGTGGCGGAGGTGGGGCCGGTACCGGTTTCGGCATTCTCCGGGGCACGCTGCTGTGCGACATATTGTGGCGTGCCGGTGCGCAGACCCGAGGCGCGCGCCCGAGGCGCCGGCTCGTCCAGCGTCTGCGCCAGGCCGGTTCGGGGCCAGGCCAGCAGTCCGGCCACGCCGCAACAGCTCGCGACGCCGGCCAGCCAGCAGATCTTGGCGAAACGGGTCACGGGCAGGCCGAGGCTCCGGCGTAAACGGGACAAGGCGCACCGGGATGGCGCGCATGGTTAACGGAGTTAGAACGAAGAGGGTTAATGCCGCGTCAACGCGAGCGGGCAGTGGTCACCCGGCACGTCGCCGTGCTAGATGCCGCGGCATGACCGCGACCATCGGCGCTTCCGCGCTCCGCACCATCGCCACCGAACGCGCCGGGCTCGACGCGCTCCACGCCGCCATCGGCAACGGGCTTTCCGCGCCCTTCGCCGCCGCCGTCGAGATGATCCGCACCGCTTCCGGCCGCGTCGTCGTCACCGGCATGGGCAAGTCCGGCCATGTCGGCCGCAAGATCGCGGCGACCATGGCCTCTACCGGCACGCCCGCGCATTTCGTCCATCCGGCCGAGGCGAGCCATGGCGATCTCGGCATGGTCCAGCCCGATGACGTGGTCGTCGCGCTGTCCTGGTCCGGCGAGGCGGCCGAGCTCTCGGCGATCGTCGCCTATACGCGCCGTTTCCGCGTCGGGCTGATCGCGATCACCGCCAATGCCGAGAGCGCGCTCGGGCGCGAGGCCGATATCGCGCTCGTCCTGCCCAAGGCGCAGGAAGCCTGCCCGAACGGGCTCGCGCCGACGACCTCGACGACCATGCAGATGGCGCTCGGCGACGCGCTCGCTGTCGCCCTGCTCGAGGCGCGCGGCTTCTCGCGCCAGGATTTCTACGTCTATCACCCCGGCGGCAAGCTCGGGGCGCAGCTCAAGACCGTCGCCAGCATCATGCATCAGGGCGAGCGTCTGCCGATCGTCGGTGCGAGCGCGGCGATGGCCGATGTGGTCGAGATGATCTCGGCCAAGAGTTTCGGTTGCGCCATCGTCATCGACCCCGACGGCAAGCTCGCCGGGGTCGTCACCGATGGCGACCTGCGCCGCAAGCTCGGCGGCGGCTGGGGCGGGCGGTTGGCGCGCGACGTGATGACGGCGAATCCGCGCCGGATCGCGCCGGATGCCCTGGCCGTCGAGGCGCTGGAAATGGTCAACCGGATGCGGGTGACGGCGCTGATCGTCGCGGATGCGGACGAGCGCCCGGTCGGCCTCGTGCATGTGCACGATCTGCTCAATCTCGGCGTCGCCTAAGGTTCGTCGCGGGGCCGGTCTTCTCGCAGGGCCTGACGCAGCGCCTTGCCGGCGAAGGCCATGAAGGCCCTGACCTTGGCGGCGTAGCGCAGATCCGGATGGGTCAGCAGCCAGACCTGCGAACGCAGCTCCGGAACCGGCGGGCTCACCCGCGCCAGTCCGAAGAGCGGATCATCGCCGAGATAGGCGGGCAGCAGCGCATAGGCCCCGGAATGCGCCGCGAGCGCGGCACCGAGCATCAGATTGACCGAGGTGCTGCGCGCCGCCGGCGGGACATGCGTATCGAGCCAGCGCGCCGCCGGCGTCTGGGCGATCTCGCCCGACAGGCCGATCCAGCCGCCCGCGGCGATGAGCGCGGCGAGGCTCGCCGGGTGTGGTTCCGATCCTCGCGTGTAGACCGCATAGTCGAAGCTGCCGAGCTTCGTACCGATCAGGGTGTCCGGCGGCGCGCGTGTCGGGCGGATCGCGATGTCGGCCTCGTTGCGCCGCATGTCGGCCATGGCGCTGGACACATCGAGCCGCAGCTCCAGTCTCGGGTGCAGACGGCCGAAGGCCGCGGCGACCGGCATCACAAGGGTCTGCAGCGTGTCGGTCGTCGTCACGGTGAGGGGGCCGCCGAGCCGCGCGTCGCGGCCGCTGACCGCGCGGTTGAGCGCGTCGAGCCGTTCCGCGATCGCCTCTGCCTCGGCGACGATCTCCTCGGCCAGGGAGGTCGGTGCCTGGCGGCCGTCGATCCGCTCGAAGAGCTTGCCGCCGAGCCGATGCTCCAGCGCTTCCAGGCGGCGATAGACCGTGGCCGGATGGGATTGCAGCGCCTCGGCTGCCGGCTTCATGCGGCCGGCACGGGCGATGGCGAGGACCAGAGCGAGATCGTCATGGCTCAACATGCTTCGCATTCATGCGAATTCTGATCGCAATGCAAGCATTTCGGTTCGCGTTATTGCGAGGCATTTGGATCGTGATGCGCCGCCTGGGCGCACCGCAACGGAGCTGAACACATGCCGAGACTGCTTCTGGTTCAAGCCTCGCCGCGCCAGGGTGATTCCGCCTCGCGCGCGGCCGCGGCGGCTTTCCTGACCCGCCTGCACGAACTGGTGCCGGAACTGGAGGTCGATACGCTCGATCTCTGGCGCGAGTCGCTGCCGGAGTTCGACGGGGCGGCGCTCGCAGCGAAATATGCCCGGCTTGCCGGGCGACCGCCGGCTCCTCCTGAGGCGGAAGCCTGGAAAACCATCGAGGCGATGGTCGCCCGGCTCGACGCCGCCGATATCGTGCTGATCGCGACGCCGATGTGGAATTTCGGCATTCCCTACAAGCTCAAGCACTGGATCGACCTGGTGACGCAGCCGGAACTGGCGTTTCGCTTCGATCCCGCGACGGGCTATACGCCGCTGCTGCGGCCGCGCCCGACATTGGCGATTGTCGCCAGCGCCGGCGACTACAGCGCCGGCCCGAGCTGGGGGCGGCCGGATCTGGCGACGCCCTATCTTCAGGCGGCGCTACGCTTCATCGGGCTCGGCGAGATCGCGGTGGTCGGGCAGGGGCCGACTGTCGGTCCGGAGCCGGCGATCACGGCCGCCCGCGACAAGGCCCGTGCCAGGCTGAGCCAGCTTGCCGAGAGCTTCGCCGCGGCGCTGCCGCGGGCGCAGGCCAGAGCCGCGAGGGCGTCATGACCGCCGGCTGGGCCTGGCTCGCCCTGATCGCCTCCGGCGTCGTCGACGTCGCCTGGGCGTTCTCGATGAAGAAGGCCGATGGCTTTCGCGATCTGCCCTGGGCGCTGGTCTCGGTCGCGCTGCTGATCGTCTTCGTCGCCCTGCTGATCAAGGCGCTCGAAGTGCTGCCGCTCGGAACCGCCTATGCGGTCTGGACGGGGATCGGCGCCGCCGGCTCGGTCGCCGTCGGCATCCTGATCTTCGGCGAGCCGGCGACGGCGGGGCGGCTGTTCTGGATCGCGCTCGTCCTCGCCGGGATCGTCGGGCTGAAACTGCAGGCCGGCTGAGCGGCCCACGCTCAGCCGCGCTCGTAGAGCAGGCGGGCGCGGATCGTGCCGTCGAGGCTGCGGATTTCCTCGATGATCTCGCGCGCGACCTCGCCGACCGGATCGGCCTCCATCACGACATAGCCGATCTCGCCATCGGTCTGGAAATTCTGGGCGGCGATGTTGATGTCGCGGCTGGCGAAGACGTCGTTGAGGCGCCGCAGCATGCCCGGCGCATTGCGCTGGACCTGGATGAAGCGGGTGCCGGCCGGTCGTGCCGGTAGCTGGACCTGCGGGAAATTGACCGCGCCGACGGTCGAGCCGACATCGGAGTAGTCGACGAGCTTGCGCGCCACCTCGGCGCCGATGCGCTCCTGCGCCTCCTCGGTCGAGCCGCCGATATGCGGGGTCAGGATGACGTTGGGCAGGCCCTGGAGCGGCGTGACGAAGCGGTCATTGTTCGAGGCCGGCTCCTTCGGGAAGACGTCGACCGCGGCGCCGGCGAGATGCCCGCTGCTCAGGGCCTCGGCGAGCGCCTCGAGATCGACCACCGTGCCGCGCGAATTGTTGATGAGATAGGCGCCCTTCCTCATCAAGGCGATCTCGGCGGCGCCGATCATGCCATGGGTCGCCGGCGTCTCCGGCACGTGCAGGGAGACGATGTCGCTGCCCGACAGCAGGGCGGCGAGGCTCTCGACCGGCTCGGTGTTGCCGTGGCGCAAACGGTCGGTGTGATCGTAATAGATTACCCGCATGCCCATCGCCTCGGCGATGTTCGAGAGCTGGCTGCCGATATTGCCGTAGCCGACGATGCCGAGCGTCTTGCCGCGGACCTCGAAGGCGCCGTTGGCCGACTTGTCCCAGCCGCCCTGATGGGCGGAACGCGAGCGGTCGGGGATCCGGCGCAGCAGCATGACGATCTCGCCGATGGTCAGCTCGGCGACGCTGCGGGTGTTCGAGAAGGGCGCGTTGAAGACCGGGATGCCGCGCAGCCGGGCGGCGTCGAGATCGACCTGGTTGGTGCCGACCGAGAAGCAGCCGACGGCGAAGAGCCGCTGCGCCGCCGCCAGCGCCGTGCCGGTGAGCTGGGTGCGCGAGCGGATGCCGAGGATATGCGTCTTGGCGATCGCCTCGACGAGCTGGGCCTCGTCGAGCGCCTTGGGCAGCCGGGTCAGATTGGTGTAGCCGGCGTTCTGCAGGATCGCGACGGCGGAGTCGTTGATGCCTTCCAGCAGCAGGACGCGGATGCGATCCTTCGGGAAGGACAGGCGGTCGATCTGTTCGGTCATGGCATGGTCGCAAAGCGAGGGGGGCGCTTGGCTATAGACCCGCGGCGACGCCGGACCAACGCTTTCTTGCGGATGTCAGGCGCCCGCCGCGTGCAGTGCGGACCCGCCACCGGCGCGCAGATGCTGTTGCGGCAGCAGGAAGGGCAGTCCGGTCGGCGGCAGACGGCTGAAGGCGAGGTCGACCCGGAAGACGCCGCGTAGCAGGGCATCGTCGAGAATGACGGCCGGAGCGCCCTGCGCGACGATCCTGCCCTCATGCATCACCAGCAGCTTGTCGGCATAGGTCACGGCGAGATTGAGGTCGTGCAGCACGATCAGCACCGCCGCTCCTTGCGTCGCTATGGCGCGGGCGGCATCGAGCAGAGCGAGCTGGTGGCAGAGATCGAGGCTGGCGATCGGCTCGTCGAGGAAGAGCACCTGTCGCCCGGCGACCGAACGCCCGGCCTCGAGCTGGCAGAGCGCCCTTGCGAACTGCACGCGCTGCTGCTCGCCGCCGGAGAGCGTCTGGTATTGGCGGCCGGCGAGGCCGAGCACGCCGGCCGTCTCGAGCGCCTCGGCGATGATCTGCTCGCTGCGGCCGCGGGGTTGTGCCCGGCCGACGCCCTCGAGGCCGAGTCTGGCGACCTCGTAGACGCTGAAGGGGAAGGCGAGGCGCTGGTTCTGCGCCATCACGGCGCGCTGGCAGGCGAGCTTCCAGGCGGGCGCGCCGGCGAGCGGCGTGCCGTCGAGCCGGATTTCGCCCTGGGCCGGGGTCAGCTCGCCGGTCAGCAGCTTCAGTAGGGTCGACTTTCCGGCCCCGTTGGGGCCGACGATGATCGAGGTCGTGCCGGCATCGAGCTGCAGCGAGGCATCGCGCACCAAAGCGGTGCCGCGAACGCTGAAATGCAGGTCCCAGGCTTCGAGAATAGCCGCCATGATCGAGCTCCCGCCGTTCAGCTTTCGGCGATCCGGCCGCGGCGCAGCAGCAGCCAGAGGAAGAAGGGTGCGCCGATGAAGGCGGTGACGATGCCGATCGGCAGCTCGGCGGGTATGACGATCAGGCGGGCGACGATGTCGGCGCCGACGAGGAGCGCGGCGCCGCCGATCGCCGCAAGCGGCAGCAGCAGGCGGTGATCGGGGCCGATCAGGAGACGGATCAGGTGCGGCACGACGATGCCGACGAAGCCGATCACCCCGGCGGCCGCGACGCTGGCGCCGACCGCGAGCGCGACCAGAAGCACGGCCAGCGCCTTGATGCGCTGCACGGGTATGCCGAGATGATAGGCCTCGGCCTCGCCGAGCATCAGTGCATTGAGCCCGCGCGCCAGGAAGGGCACGGCGATGAGCAGCGGCAGCACGATCGGCGCGACCACGGAGAGCTTGCTCCAGCTCGCTCCGCCGAGGCTGCCCATCGACCAGAATGTCAGGTCGCGCAATTGCCGGTCGTCCGAGACATAGGCGAGCAAGCCGGTCAGGGAGCCGGCGAGGGCGCCGAGCGCGACGCCGGCCAGCAGCATGGTCGCGACGGAGGTCCGTCCCTCGCGCGTCGCGATCAGATAGAGCGCCAGCGTCGAGACGAGGCCGCCGAAAAAGGCGCCGAAGGGCAATGCGGCGAAGGGCAGCTTCATCCCGAAACCGGCCAGCAGCCGGTCGCCGAGCACGATCGTTGCGGCGGCAGCGAGCCCAGCGCCGGCCGAGACGCCGACCAGGCCGGGATCGGCGAGCGGGTTGCGGAACAGGCCCTGCATCAGGGCGCCGGAGATGGCGAGCGCGGCCCCCACCAGCGCGCCGAGCAGCAGGCGCGGCATGCGGATATTGAGCACGACCAGCGCTTCGCGGCTGTCGAGAAGTTCGGCCGGGCCGCTTCCGATGCGCGCCAGCAGGATCTCGGCGACGCGTCCGGGCGCTATGGCGAAGGCGCCGGCGCCAAGCGAAAGCAGCATGAGCAGCAGGCACAGGCCGAGCAGGGCGCCGCAGGCGATGAGATTGCGCTGCCGGCGGCTGGCGGTCAGCCGCGCCAGCGCAGCTGCGCCGGGCGCCGTGACTGGCTTCATGGCGAGGGTCATTTCGTCGCGGGGAGCTGGGCGATCTTGGCCTCCGGATAGAGGGCGGCCATCAGGTCGCGGGCGGCGTCAGGGGTGCGCGGCCCGAAGCCGAGCAGATAGAGCCCGTCCATGCGGATCAGGCTCTTCGCCTTGGCCGCCGGGGTCTGGGAGAAGGCCGGCATGGCGAAGAGTTCCTCGGGCGTCTGGGAGGGAGCGGCGCTGTGGCGCATCATCAGCACATGGTCCGGGGCGGCGGTGATGATCGCCTCGTCGGTCATCGGCTTGAAGCCCTCGACCGCCTCGGCGGCATTGACGCCGCCGGCGAGCGCGATGATGGCGTCGGCGCTGCTGTTGCGGCCGCCGACCATGGTGCGGCCATTCTGCAGCGAGAGCACAAAGAGCACGCGCTTCTGCTTCGGCAGGCCGGCGCGCAACTTGTCGAGCTCGGCAAAGCGCGCCTTGACGCCGGCGGCGAGCTGCTTTGCCGGCTCGGCGGCGCCGGCCGCCTTGCCGATGATCTCGATCTTCGAGACCACAGCCTCGGGCGTCAGCGCCTCGGGCACCGGCGCCATCGGCAGGCCGGCCTCGCGGACCAGCGCCAGAGCGTCGGGCGGGCCCGCGCCTTCGACCGCGATCACCAACGAGGGCTTCAGCGACAGTACGCCTTCGGCCGAGAGAGCCCGGACATAGCCGACATTCTTCTTCTCTTTCAGCGCCTCCGGCGGCCACAGGCTGGTGGTGTCGACGCCGACCACGCTGTCCTGCAGGCCGAGCGCGTAGAGCACTTCGGTGACGACGCCGCCGACCGCGACGATGCGCTGGGCGGATTGCGCCTGAGCGCTGGCGACGAAGCCGAAGCCCGTCTGCGCCATCCGGGTGGGCCAGGCTTGGCTGCCGGCGAGGCTGGAGGCGGCGAGAAGCGTCAACCCGATGGCGGCCGTGAGTTCCCGGCCGAGGCGCTTGGCCTTGATGCCGGCAAGGGGGGCGGTCGCGGGCGATGGCATGTATTGCATGGCTCGGTCTCGTCGGGTCCAACAGTGCGATGCCGTCAGGGTCCGGCGGCGGTATCGTCTGTTTATGGTGATTCCAAAGTATAGGCTCTGTTTGTAATCATTAAAAACTGTAATTACTGAGCCATTGTTGACGGTGATATTCAGTTTTACTAAGAGAGGTCAAGTGTGGCGTGGCGGTTGCAGTGCTTCGACGCCCGCCGTCCTATCGTCCGTCTTTGTCCGTCAGCCTATCGAGGAAAACCCATGTTCATCGCCATGAACCGCTTCAAGGTCGTCAAGGGGGAGGAGGCGACGTTCGAGTCGATCTGGTCGTCGCGCAAGACGCGGCTCGACGAGATGAAGGGCTTCATCGCCTTCCATCTGCTCAAGGGGCCGGAGAAGGAGGATCACACCCTCTATTCCTCGCACACCACCTGGGCCTCGAAGGAGGATTTCATGGCCTGGACCAAGTCCGAGCAGTTCCGCGAATCGCATCGCAGTGCCGGCCAGCCGCGCCCGACGCCGATCTATCTCGGTCATCCCGAGTTCGAGGGCTTCGAGACCGTGCTGAGCGAGCGCAACCCGCATCTGCCGCGCCAGGCGGCGGAATAAGGGGGAGGGCGGACATGCCGATCTCGCAGGCGCTTGCTCCGGCAGGCCAGGAACCGCCGGTCACCGACCCCATGGAACGCGCCAGGCAGGCGCTCGCCGCCAAGCCGGACGGTGTCATCGAGGCGATCGCCCGCGAGGTCGGCGTGTCGACGCTCGCCGTGCTCGAGGCGGCGCCGGAAGAGCAGCGCCGCTTCATCCCGGCCGAGCGTTTCGAGGCGCTCTGGCTGGAGCTCTCGAGTTGGGGCTCCGTGCTGTTCATCGTGCACACGCCGGACATCGTGCTCGAATGCGAGGGCTCGCTCCCGGTCGGCTCCTTCGGTCACGGCTATTACAACATCCATGGCGACAGCCCGATCGGCGGGCACATCAAGGCCGGCAATTGCACCAGGATCGCGCTGGTCGACCGGCAGTTCCATGGCCGGCGCTCCTGCTCGGTGCAGTTCTTCAACGGCGCCGGCGAGGCGATGTTCAAGGTCTTCGTCCGCCGCGACGAGCAACGCGCGCTGCTCGCCGACCAGGTCGCCCGCTTCGAAGCGCTGCAGCGCGACTTCGTCTGAGGCGATGGAGGTCACGACGCTGGGCCGCGAAGAGGCGCCTGCCCTTGGGGTGGGTGCCTAACCAAGGGGCAGCGCTCGCCATCTTCTCGCCATGCCCGGTGCCCAGATGGAGCCCCTGCCGGTCTGCCGCGCGGGTTTCGTCAAGGATCTGTTAACCACGTGAGCGCACTGTCGACGTTGCGGCACGGTATGCGCAGAGCGGCACAACGGCTCTCGCCCCGTTCTCGCAAGGCCGCCGAAAGACCCGGGAAGGCGGCGGGGACCACCCCCGAAATCCCGACAGAGGCGCTTGGAATGGCTGCGCAGGCGACTTTGGAGCGAGCTCTGGCGCCCTTGTCGGCAGTGCGCCCCGAGCTGGCTCAGGGCGCGCTGCGCTCGCTGCGTCCGGGCGGCGGCATCGCCGCCGGAATCCTGCTCGCGCTGCGCTATGTCCAGGCGCGCTTCCTCTCCGTCTGGGGGCTGCTGATCGCAGCGCTGCTCTGCCCGCCCCAGGCCTTCGCCGAGTTCGCGATCTACTCCGCCCTCGCCAATTTTCTCTCGATCGCGGCGCTGCTGCGTTTCGAGACCGTGTTCTTCCAGAACAGCGACCCCGACCGGCTGGGACGGGCCTTCCGGCTTTCGGTCGTGACGGGCGTCGGCTTCCTCGCGCTGGTCGGGCTCGCGGCGATCGCGTCCTCGGCGCTGGGCCTCGTCCTGGCCGGCCATGCAGCGCTCTTCGTGTTCTCGCTCGCGGGCCGGGCGGCGATCCGGCTGGCGACGGCGGAAGCCACGGCGGAAGGCGATTTCCGGGCGCTCGGCAATGCCGGCCTGCTTCAGGCCGTGATCCAGCCCGGCGCGATGCTGGCTCTGATCCTGCCCTTCGGCGCGTCCTCGCTGGCCCTCTTCGCCGCCGATGCGATCGGTCATGCCGTTTCGGCCGGCTATCTCGGCTGGCGCCGTCGCTTCGCTTTCCAGCGGCTGGCGCTGCAGGCCGAGTGGTCGGTGCACGAGCTGCGGCGCTCGGTCCGGCAATGGAGCGCGGCGCCGCGCCTGCTGCTGCCTTCGGCCCTGCTCTCCTTCGGCTTCTCTGTCGCGCCGCTGCTTGCGCTGCCCTTCTCCTCCGATCCGGTCTTCGCCGCGCATGTCGCGCTGGCGATGCGCCTGCTCGATGTCCCGACGCAGATGTTCGGCGCGGTCACCCTGCCGCTGGCGATGAGCAGCCTGCGCAGCCGGCAGGGGCCGGCGCGTCGGCGCTGGGCCCGGATCCTGACCGGCGGGCTGATCGTCGCCGCCTTCGCCCTGTTCGCAAGCGCGGCCGCTTTCGTGCTCCTTCTCGATCCCTGGCTCGAGGAGACGCAATGGCACGGCATCGGGACGGTGCTGTCGATCCTGACGCTGTTCTATGTCGGCATTGCGCTGGTCGCGCCGCTGAACGAGATCGGGACGCTGTCGCGCGACCCGCAGCATCCGATGATGATCAATGCCGTCGCCCTGGTCGCGACGCTGGCGCTGATCGCCTGGTTCGGCAAATTGTCGCTGGCGATGCTGTGCGCGATCGGCGCGATGTCGCTGCTGCGGATGTGCGCCCATGCCTGTCTGACCTGGACCGGCTTCGGCGGCGGTGGGGCTGCCAAGGCGCTGCCGCAAGGCTCCCGGATCTGAGCAGCCGGCCCGGCTATTCGCGCCGGATCAGCCGGTCGGCGAGCAGCGAGGACAGGAAGCCCGGCCTGAACTCGCGCTCCAGGCGTTCGGGATCGTAGTGATTGGCGACCCAGTCGAGGAAGGCGATGCCCTTGGCTTCGCCTTCGCGCTCATAGGCCTCGAAGAAGGTGTCGAGGATGCCGGTCTTGGCGAAGCGGAAATGGCCGTAGCGGAAGGAGAGCGCGGCCATGGCCTCCTTCAGCGGGCGCTTCTCATGGACCAGCAGATAGAGCGCCGCGAAGAAGCCGGCCCGGTCGGCGCCGGACTTGCAGTGCACCAGTGCGGGCAGGGCAAGCTCATCGAAGAATTGCGGTGCCGACAGGATGGTCTGGCGATCGGGGGCGCCGCGCGAGCGCAGCACGAAGTCGATCAGGGCGACGCCGTGGCGCTCGCAGGCCTCGCGCTGGAGCTGCCAGGAGCCGTGCTCGCGCCCGCCGCGCAGATTGACGATGGTGCGCACCCCCTGTCGGGCGAACCAGGCGATATCGCCTGGTGCCGGCTGTGCCGCACGCCAGAGCCGCGGCGTGACACGGTGGGCGTTGAGATAGGCGAGCCGGAAGATGCCATGGTCGACCAGCAGCATGTTGGCCCAGGCGCGCAGCCGGTCGACCCGGCCGCCGAGCGGGCGGTCCCAGCGCGCGATTCGTGCCATGCGCCTGGCATAGCGGTCCTCGTCCCGCCGCAAGCGGTTCAGCATCTCGTCATGCTCTCTTCCATGCTGGCCCGATACCAGCGCCGGCGCTCGCGCGCAAATCCGGGCGAGCCGTGCCTACCGCAGGGCGGGGATGACGATTGGGCAGAAGGTCGGACTTGGCCTTTGCGGCGCGAGCCGGCATAAGGCGCGCCAGTATCGTCCATAGACAGGTCTCGTTCATGCGCCTCGACGCCATCTCCATCGGCAAGAATCCCCCCGACGAAGTCAATGTCGTGATCGAGGTCGCGATCGGCGGCGAACCGATCAAATACGAGATGGACAAGGAGGCCGGCACGCTCTTCGTCGACCGCTTCCTCTATACGCCGATGCGCTATCCTGGGAATTACGGCTTCATCCCGCACACGCTCTCCGAGGATGGCGATCCCTGCGACGTGCTGGTCGCCAATACCCGCCCGCTGGTGCCGGGATCCTACATCGCGGTCCGCCCGATCGGCGTGATGATGATGGAGGACGAGGGCGGCGGCGACGAGAAGATCATCGCCGTGCCGGTGCCGAAGCTGACCAGGCGCTACGAGAACGTCCACAACTACACGGACCTGCCGAAGATCACGCTCGACCAGATCCAGCACTTCTTCGAGCACTACAAGGATCTCGAGCCCGGCAAATGGGTGAAGTTCACCGGCTGGGGCGACGCCGCCAAGGCCAAGGAACTGATCCTCGAGGCGGTCGAGCGCGCGAAGAAGGCCAAGGCGAAGGCCTGAACTGCTTCGTCATTCTCGGGCGAAGCGAAGCGTGGGCCCGAGAATCTCTTGCGGGAGATGCTCGGGTCAGGCCCGAGCATGACGCGCGCTTGCCGTCAGCCCTCGTATTTCTCCAGGAAGGCTTCGACGCCGAGCGCCCGGAAGTCGGCGAGCGCGGCGCGTAAGCGCGCATGCTCCCAATCCCACCAGGCGAGCGCCTTGAGCCGCTCGGCGATCGCCTCCGGGAAGCGCCGGCGGATGATGCGGGCCGGGTTGCCGGCGACGATGCTGTAGTCCGGCACGTCCTTGGTGACGATCGCGCCACCGGCGACCACCGCGCCCGTGCCGATGCTGCGGCCCGGCAGGACGATGGCGCCGTGGCCGATCCAGACATCGTGGCCGATCGTGACCGGGGTCGAGCGCCGCCAGGCGAAGAAGTCGGCATCGTCCTGCGCATCGTCGAAATAGGCCGATGAGCGATAGCTGAAATGCGACTGGCTCGCCCGCTGCATCGGGTGGTTGCCCGGGTTGATGCGGGTATGGGCGGCGATCGAGCAGAACTTGCCGATTGTCGTGTAAATGACATCCGCGTCGTTCACGACATAGGAGTAGTCGCCGAGGCTGGACTCGGCGAAGGCGGTGCGGGCGCCGATCTCGGTATAGCGGCCGAGCACCGCCTGCCGCACCCTGGCGGTGGGGTCGATCACCGGTTCAAGTCCGAGCTTCTTGGCCACCATGACACATTCCTCTGCTGAAACGATGATCGCGGCGCCGGCCCTGGCCGGCGTGCTGGTGCTGGTGGTCGGCCCGTCCGGGGCCGGCAAGGATGCGCTGATGGACGCTGCCCGCCGCGCGCTCGCCGATGATCGGCGCTTCCGCTTCGCGCGCCGCCTGATCACCCGCCCGGCGCTCGCCGGGGCGGAGGACCATGACAGCTGCGACGAAGCCGGTTTCGTGACCGCCCGGGCGCGCGGCGAGCTCGCCCTGAGCTGGGCCGCCCATGGCCTGGATTACGGCATCCCGGTGCGCGAGCTCGCCGGCCTCGCCATGGGGCAGGTGGTGATCGCAAACATCTCGCGCGGTGCGATCCGTGCGGCGGAGGCCCTGGCGGAGCGTGTCGTCGTGGTCGAGATCACCGCGCCGGCGGCTATTCTGGCGAAGCGGCTCGCGGCGCGCGGGCGCGAGAGCGAGGCCGATATCGCGGCCCGGCTGTCCCGCGAGGCGCCGCTGACGACCGAGCGCGCCGAGCTGCGGCGGATCGTCAACGACCGGACGATCGCCGAAGGCGCGGCCGATCTCCTGGGCTTGCTGCGCGCCTCGGCCGAGCCAGTCTGACACGCCGCGGCTCGTGCTTCAGCCGAAAGGCAGGGCGTCGAGCAGGGTGAAGCGGCTGGTGCGATCGGCCTGCTTGAAGATCGCGATCCGGTCGAGCAGCACCTCGCCGGGCGGAACCGCCTGTGCATGCGCTGCGACGAGCGCCGTCTTGACGGGAGAGACGAGGTCCTGCGGCAAGGCGCCGGTCAGGGTCATGTGGAAGCGGAAGGCGTCGCCGACATAGGGGTAGCCGTAGGCCTCGAGATAGGCCCGGTGCGCCGGGGTCAGCGGGCTTTGCAGCCGCCGCGCCAGATCAGCCTGCGAGAGCGGCGCCCTGAAGGGCTCGAAGGCCTGGACGACATCGAAGGCGAGAGTCTGCAGCGCCTGGCTCGGCTCGGCCGGGGTCAGGGCGACGAAGTGGCCGAGCGCGTCGACGGCGAGCCCTTTGAGCCCGACCGGCGCGCGGCCGGCGACATAATTGCGGGCGAAGGCGCGCAGAGCCCCTTCACTGCGGCCGTCCGAGAGCTCGAACGGCGCCTTCAGCGTCGCATGGAAGCCGTAGCGGCGCGGCTCCGCCGTCAGCGCCCCCCAGTCCAGCGCCTCGCAACCTGCCGGTACCGCGCTAGGCACTTCGCTGCCGGTGATGGCGTCATAGCCCAACGTCCCACTGCCGAAGCGCCAGAGGGCGCTGTCGGCGGCGGGCGCGAAATAGATGGCGTAGCGCGGCGGGGTCGTGGTCAAAACGCGCGCTCGCCCTTCGACCAGACGGCGTTGAGCACCGGCGTCGCGCCGAGCGTCCGGAAGCGCAGCAGATCGGCGCGCAGACCGGGCTTGAGATGGCCGCGATCCCGGAGACCCAGAATGTCGGCGACCTTCCAGGTGACCATGCCCATCGCTTCGGGCAGGGCGACGCCATGGGCGGCGTGCAGCTTCAGCACGGCCTGGAGCAGGCTGGCGGGGACATAGTCGGAGGAGAGCCCGTCGAGCAGGCCCTTCTCCGCCAGCTCCGATACCGAGACGCCGCCGGAATGCGAGCCGCCGCGGACGACGTTGGGTGCCCCGGCGATGGTGGCGAGGCCACGCTGCTTGGCGGCCTCGGCGGCCTCGACCGTGGTCGGGAACTCCGAGATCACCGCGCCCGACGCGATGCCGGCCTCGACATGCTCGACCGTGGTATCGTCATGGGTCGCGATCGGGATGCCGCGGGAGCGGAACATCTCGACCACGGCGCTCCAATTGCGGCTGACATTCTCGGCGCCTTCGCGCTGGCGGACGACGACATCCTCCTCGAATTCGGCCTCGGTCTTGCCGGTACCGAGCGAATAGGTGCGCAGATGCTCGATATTGCGCCATTGCCGCTGGCCGGGCGTGTGGTCCATCAGCGAAACCAGCTGGACGAGGCCGTCGTCCTGATAGGGCTCGATATCGCGCAAGAGGTCGGGGCTGGTCAGCTCGCAACGCATATGGATGCGGTGATCGATGCGGAAGACGCCTTCGGCGGTGCCGAGCCGGAGCGCGTCCATGACATCGGCGAAGATGTCCTTGCGATAATCCTTGGCCGAGAAGGGCGTACCGGCGCAGATCGCGTCGTAAACCGTGGTGACGCCGGACGCCGCCATCTGCGCGTCATGGACCAGCGCCGCAGCGAGCCCGTTCGGCCAGAAGACCTTGGGGCGCGGCATGAAGTGCTTTTCCATGTTGTCGGTGTGCATCTCGACCAGGCCGGGCGCGACATAGTCGCCCTGCACGTCGATCGCGGCCGGCAGCGAGGAGCGGCCCTGATCGACGGAGAGGATGCCGGTCTCGTCGAAGGCGATGCTGCCGTCGACGATCTCGTTCTCGAGGATCAGCCTGGCATTGGTGAGGATGGTGGTCATCAGGCGGCCTTCCTGAAATCGGTGATGTCGAGATAGCGGGTCGCCACAGCCTCTCGCACGGCCTCGTCATGGAAGATACCGACGATCGCCGAACCCTGCGCACGGGCCTCGGCGATCAGTTCTACCACGACATTGCGGTTGCCGGCGTCGAGCGAGGCGGTCGGCTCGTCGATCAGCATGATCGGCGAGGGGTCGACGAAGGAGCGGGCGATGTTGACGCGCTGCTGCTCGCCGCCGGAGAAGGTCGCGGGCGCGAGGTCCCAGAGCCGCGGCGGCAGGTTGAGCCGCGCCAGCATGGCCTTGGCGCGCTCGCTCGCCTCGTCGGCGCTGGCGCCGCGGGCGAGCAGGGGATCGCGAACGATGTCGAGCGCCGAGACGCGCGGGATCACCCGCAGGAACTGCGAGACGAAGCCGAGCGTGCGGCGGCGGATGTCGAGCACGGTGCGCGGCACGGCGGTGACGATGTCGATGGGCCGGCCGGCATGGGTGACGGCGATCCTGCCGGAGGTCGGGCGATAATTGCCGTAGAGGATGCGCAGCAGGCTCGATTTGCCGGCGCCGGAGGCACCGGCCAGGACCAGCGCCTCGCCGGCCGCGACCGAGAAGTTGACATTGTCGAACACGGGAAGGCGCACTCCGCCCTGATTGTGCAGGGTGAATTCCTTGGCGACGTTCTCGACCTGGATCATCGTGGTCATGGGATCAGTGCCTTGTGCCGGCGCGGTGACGCGGATGTGACGAAGCTCCCACCGTCATGCTCGCCCTTGTGGCGAGCATCCACGTCTTGAACGCCGCTCTTGAAGAACGAAGACGTGGATGGTCGGGGCAAGCCCGACCATGACGGGAGCGAGTGCGACGAGAGGCTCATACCGTTAGCACCGCGGATGTCAGGAGCTGGGTGTAGGCGTGGTGGGGATCGTCGAGGACCTGGTCGGTTAGGCCCTGCTCGACGACGCGGCCATCCTTCATCACCATCAGTCGGTCGGTGAGCAGGCGCGCCACGGCGAGGTCGTGGGTGACGATGATCGCGGCGAGGCCGAGATCGCGCACCAGCACGCGCAGGAGGTCGAGCAGTCGCGCCTGGACCGAGACGTCGAGGCCGCCGGTCGGCTCGTCCATGAAGACGAGCTTCGGCTCGGAGACCAGCACGCGGGCGATCTGCAGGCGCTGCTGCATGCCGCCGGAGAACTGGCGCGGCCGGTCGTCGATGCGGCCGGCGGCGATCTCGACACGCTGCAGCCAGTCGAGCGCGGTCTCGCGGATCTTGCCGTAATGGCGCGCGCCATTGTCCATCAGGCGCTCGCCGACATTGCCGCCGGCCGAGACGTCCATGCGCAAGCCGTCGCGCGGATTCTGATGGACGATGCCCCAGGCGGTGCGCATCAGCCGGCGCCGCTCCTGCTCGGCGACCGAATAGATGTCGAGCGGTTCGGTACCGCCGCGAAAGAGCACCTCGCCCGCGTCGGGCTTGTCGATGCCGGCGAGGCAGCGCAGCAGGGTCGATTTGCCGGAACCGGATTCGCCGACGATGCCGAGCACCTCGCCCGGCCAGAGATCGAAGGAGACATCGGCGCAGCCGATGCGCTCGCCATAGAAGCGGGAGACGCCGGCGACCGAGAGCAGCGGGGCCGGATCGAGTGCGAGTTGCTGCGGATTGACCTGAATGTTCATGACTTGGCCTCGTCTTCGACCAGATGCAGCGCCGAGGCGTCGGCGAGCATGGCGCCGCGATGGCCTTCCGCCCGCCGCGTCTCGCAATGATGGCTGTCGGAGCAGACGAACATGCGCCCGCCCTGGTCGTCGATCACCACCTCGTCGAGATAGGAATCGGCGGCGCCGCAGAGCCCGCAAGGCTGCTCCCAGCTCTGGATGCGGAAGGGGTGGTCCTCGAAATCGAGGCTGCGCACGCTGGTATGCGGCGGTACCGCATAGATGCGCTTCTCGCGCCCGGCACCGAAGAGCTGCAGCGCCGGCGACATCTGCATCTTCGGATTGTCGAATTTCGGGATCGGCGAGGGCGCCATGACATAGCGGCCATTGACCATGACCGGATAGTCATAGGTCGTCGTGACCTCGCCGAAGCGGGCGATGTTCTCGTAGAGCTTGACCTGCATCAGCCCGTATTCGGCCCAGGCGTGCATCTTGCGCGTCTCGGCCTCGTGCGGCTCGAGCTTCCTCAGCGGCTCGGGCTGCGGCACCTGGTAGACCATGATCTGGCCGCTCTTCAGCGGCGCTTCCGGGATGCGGTGGCGGGTCTGGATGATCGTCGCCTCGTCGGTCGCCTCGGTGGTGCGCGCATCGGCGGTGCGCTCGAAGAAGCGGCGGATCGAGACGGCGTTGGTGGTGTCGTCGGCGCCCTGATCGATCACCTTGAGCCGGTCGTCGGGGCCGATGATCGCGGCGGTGACCTGGATGCCGCCAGTGCCCCAGCCGCGGGCGAGCGGCATTTCGCGCGAGCCGAACGGCACCTGGTAGCCGGGGATCGCGACCGCCTTGAGCAGGGCCCGCCGGATCATCCGCTTGGTCTGCTCGTCGAGATAGGCGTAATTGTAAGCCGGCTTGTTGTCTTCGCCGACGCTCTGATGCGCGTTCATTCCGCGGCCTCCGGCAGCGCTTCATTCGCCTGATCGGCGTGCTTGTCTTGGCGCTCCTGCCGCTCCCTGCGAATGCGGCGGATCAGTTCGAGCTCGCCCTGGAAATCGACATAGTGCGGCAGCTTGAGATGCTCGACGAAGCCGGCCGCCTCGACATTGTCGGAGTGGTAGAGCACGAATTCGTCCTGCTGCGCCGGATAGGTCGCCGCCTCGCCGAATTCGCGCGCCTTCAGCGCCCGGTCGACCAGCGACATCGACATCGCCTTGCGCTCGCTATGGCCGAAGGCGAGCCCGTAGCCGCGGGTGAACTGCGGCGGGACGTCCTTCGAGCCGGCGAACTGGTTGACCATCTGGCATTCGGTCAAGGTGATCTCGCCGAGATCGACGGCGAAGCCGAGCTCCTCCGGCACGAATTCGACGCAGACCTCGCCGACCCGGACCTCACCGACGAAGGGGTGGCTGTTGCCAAAACCGCGTTGCACGGAATAGCCGAGGCCGAGCAGGAAGCCCTCGTCGCCGCGTGCCATCGCCTGTAGTCGGACATCGCGCTCGGCCGGGAAGGAGACCGGCTCGCGGGTGAGATCGAAGGGCCGCGGATCGCCTTCCGGCGGCGCTTCCTCCTCCATCAGCCCCTCGGCGCCGAGAATGTCGGGCACGCGGGGCATCGAGGCGTCGAGCGGCTGCGCAGCCGGACGGGCCTGCACGTCGCCCGGAGCCGCCTCGTCCATCAGGGCAAAATCGAAGAGCCGGTGGGTGTAGTCATAGGTCGGGCCGAGCACCTGGCCGCCGGGCAGATCCTTGTAGGTCGCCGAGACGCGGCGACGGATCGCCATCTTGGCGGTATCGAGCGGCTCGGAGGAGCCGAAGCGCGGCAGCGTGGTGCGGTAGGCGCGCATCAGGAAGGCGGCCTCGATCGCGTCGCCCTGCGCCTGCTTCAGCGCCAGCGCCGCGAGATCGGGATCGTAGAGCGAGCCTTCGTTCATCACGCGACCGCAGGCGAGACCCATTTGCTCGCGGATCTGGGCGACTGCGATTTCCGGCACGCTCTCGTCGCCGCGGCGGGCTTCGGCGACGAGATCATGGGTGGCGAGGATGGCGGCTTCGCCGCCCTTGACCGCGACATACATCAGTAAAGCTCCCGGCGGGGCATCAGCGGGTCTCCAGGATTTGCGTCGAGCGCGGCAGGCCGATGAGATACGCGCCATGGCTCAGGATGAGGTCGACACCGCAGGGGTAGAGCGCGGCATTGGCGGCGAGTTCGGCCCAGAAGCCGGGGCGCAGGCCGGAGGGCGCGATCTTGCGGGTCCCGGCGATGCCCGGGCCTTCGAGCGTCACCGTCTCTCCGCCGGTGAGCGCAGCGCATTGCACGATCACCGTGGTCGAGCGGTCGGGAAACTGGTCGTCGCCGGGGTTGAAGACGGCAAGCTTGGGCTCGGGCATCGCGCCGTCGATGACGGCGAAGGCGGCGCTTGCCGGATCCTCGACGAGAGCGGCGCCGCAATGGAAGCGCAGCCAGGCGCCCGCCGGCCCGTCGCGCAGGGCAGCTGGCAGCCAGATCGGCGTCTCGTAATCGGCGAGCGTCAGCAGCGCGAGGGCCGTGGCGCGTTGCAGTCCGGCCGGCGGCTCGACGGCGATGGCGAGCTCACGGGCCTGGCCGGGCTCGGAAAGCGCCGCCAGCAGGGCCCGGAAAGCTGCCTGCGATTGGAAAACCGGGTCCGAGAAGCCGGCGCCGAGCAGGGTTTCGTTCGTAGCCATCAGCCGCCCCGGACCAGCGTGAAGAAATCGACCTTGGTGGCGGCAGCCTTGCGCGAGGCGAGTTCGCGCGCCGCCTGCTGCTTTTCGGCCAGCGCGCCGACGCCCTGCCGCAGCGGGCCGGCCTCGGTCTCGTCCTGGAGCAGCGCGTCGGTGATCGCCGCCAGCCGCGCCTTGCCGGCATCGCGGCCGAGGGCATAGGAAAAGCCCATCCTGCCGCCGCCCAGGCGGACGACGCAGCGCGTCACCGTCGCCTCGCCGAGATTGAAGCGCCGCCCGGCACCACCGGCGCGACCTTCGACCATGACGGTGCCGGTTTCGGGCGCTTTGAGGACTTCGTGTTCGGGCTGCGGCCCGGCCTGCGCCAGCAACGCCTCGATCTCGCAGCGCGAGGCGCGGGCCAGCACGGCCATCCAGTGCTGCCGTGTTGCGGTTTGAGTCATCCGGTGCGGCCTCTCGCCAATCTCTAATGTCTAGACTATCATGGATCTGAACCCGAGAAAGGTCTATACATTTCAAATGAAACTTTCATGACGGATACGGTTTCCGAGACTATGGCCGGCGAGGCCGGCACGGCTTGGCGGCGGATCGCCGATGCGCTGGCGACGTCGATCGAGCAGGGCGATTATCGGCCGGGCGATACGCTGCCGGCCTCGGTGGCGCTCGCCGAGCACTATGGCGTGCACCGCCACACCGTGCGGCAGGCTTTTCGCCATCTCGCCGAATGCGGCCTCGTCACGGTGTCGCGCGGCCGCGGTACGCAGGTGACCGCGCCGCGCTTTCCCTACCGGCTCGGCCGCCGGGTCAGCATGCGCACCAATTTCGGCGCCGCCGGCATCGCCGTGTCGAGTTCGGTGCTGGCGGCCGAGATCGTCGCCGGCGAAGCGCAGCATTGCGCGATGCTGGGGCTAGCCGAGGGTACGCCGCTCTGGGCGATCGAGACCTTGAGCCGGGCGGGTGGGACGCCGGTCGGCACCGGCATCCACTATCTCTGCGCCGAACGTTTTCCGGGCTTCGACGCGATCCTGCGCGAAGCCGGGGGCTCGATCACCGCCGCCTTCAAGGCCTGCGGCATTCCCGATTATGTCCGGAGTTCGACAAGGCTGGCGGCGCGGCTCGCCACCGAGCGCGAGGCGGCGCTGCTCGCGATCGCGCCGGGCTCGGCGGTGCTGCAGACCCATGGGCTCGACGCGCTGCCGGACCTGACACCGATCCACATCGTCAACAGCGCCTTCGCCGGCGAGCGCATGGAGATGGTGGTCGAGCCCTTCGGGGAGTGAGGCCCGGGTTGGCCGTCGTCGTCATGCTCGCCCTTGTGGCGAGCATCCACATCCTGAACACCGTGTTCGATCAGTGAAGCAAAGTCGTGGATGGTCGGGACAAGCCCGACCATGACGGGGAGAACGTCAGATCGCCCGCTTGCCGATGATGGCGTGGCGCAGCTTGCCGGAGATAAAATCGATCGTCGTCACCGCCGCCAGGATCAGGAGGATCAGGAAGGAGACCTGCTGCCATTCGAGCGTGCGGATTGTCTCGGCGAGGTAGAGGCCGATGCCGCCGGCGCCGACGATGCCGATGATGGTCGAGGAGCGGGTGTTCGACTCGATGTAATAGAGCACCTGGCTGGCGATCACCGGCAGCACCTGCGGGATCAGGCCGAAGCGGATCTCGTGCAGCTTGCCGCCGCCGACCGAGGCGACACCGTCGACAGGCTTGCGGTCGGCGGCCTCGATCGCCTCCGAGAACAGTTTGCCGAAGGCGCCGAGATCGCTGGTCATGATGGCGAGCATGCCGGCGAAGGGACCGAGGCCGACGACATTGACCCAGATCAGCGCCCAGATCAGCGCGTCGACGCCGCGTACCGTATCCATCGAGCGACGGGCGAAAAAGTGGACGACGCGGTTGGCGACGACGTTCTTGGCGGCGAGGAAGCCGAGCGGGAAGGCGAGGATCGCCGCCAGGATGGTGCCGAGAAAGGCGATGGCGATGGTCTCGAACAACGCCTTCACGAAGATGACGGCCCGGGCGAGCGAGCCGGGATCGGGCGGCAGCATCAGCACGACGAAGGTGCCGAGATTGGCGAAGCCGGCAAAGAACCGTGCGAAGGAGGTTTCGAGCGTGCTCAGCCCGTAGACGAAGAGTCCGACGAGGCCGCCGATGACGGCGAGGGTGATGATCCTCGCCTTGAGCGAGCCGTCGATCGCGGTCTTGTGGCGGGCGGCGAGCGCAGCGCGGTCGGCGGCCGAGAGGGCGAGGCTCATGGGCGATGCTCCAGGCTCAGCAAGGCGTGGCGCAGACGCTCGGTGCCGTAGTCGATCAGCATGACGGTGACGATGATCAGCAGCAGGATGGCGCTGACATCGGTGAAGTAGAATTTACGGATCGCCTCGATCAGGTCCTGGCCGATGCCGCCTGCGCCGACGAAGCCCATGATCGAGGCGCCGCGGACATTGATCTCGAAGCGCAGCAGCGTGTAACTCGCGAAATTCGACAGCACCTGCGGTACGACGGCGAAGCGCACGGTCTGCCACCAGCCGGCTCCCGTGGCGGTGAGGCCGTCGACCGGCTTCATGTCGATGTTCTCGACGACTTCGGAGAAGAGCTTGCCCATCGCGCCCATGGTGTGGATGGCGATGGCGAGCACGCCCGGCAGCGGGCCGAGGCCGAAGGCGATGACGAAGATCAGCGCGAAGACGATCTCCGGCACGGTGCGGCAGAATTCGAGGAAGCGGCGCGTGACCCAGCGCAGCCCGGTCGAGCGGCCGAGATTGCCGGCGGCGATGAAGCAGAGGAGGAAGCCCCCGACGGCGCCGAGCACGGTGCCGACATAGGCGATGACCACGGTCTGCCAGAGCAGCTTCAACCAGCCATTGATGCCCCAGTACCATTCCTTGAGATCGGCACCGAAGGTGGCGAGCCGGAGCGTCGGCATGGTCTCGAGAATGTATTTCGGGAAGCGCCAGGCGTTCTCGGCGAATTTTTTCAGGTCGACCTCGGCGCCGATCCCGGCGAGCACGACGCAGATGGCGAAGATCGCGAGGCCCAGCAGGGTCTGCAGGCGCTTGGCCGCCATTTCGCGCCGGTAGAGCTCGGCATGGGTGGCGATAGCGGGGGCGCCGGAGGCGAGAGGGAGCGTCATGGGATGATAAGCCCTGGCCGGAGAGGCGCGGGGAACCCCTCTCCCGGATGGGAGAGGGGTAGGGGTGAGGGCCTGCGGGCAAACGCCAGAGCGCGGTGCGGCCACTCCAATGTCGAGCATGCCGTGGTGAGGGCGGTCCCTCACCCCCGGCCCCTCTCCCATCCGGGAGAGGGGAGAGAGGCTATGCTTACGAGGACTTCTTCTTGCGAAGCGCGTCGACGAACTTGTTCAGCTCGATGATCGGGTCGTAGGCCTTGTTGTCGACGGCGACGAGCGGGCCCTGCTTGCCTTCATAGATCTTGTCGAAGGCGGCCTTGTCCTTGGTGGTAATGTTGAGGACGGCGTCGCGGATCTTGGCCTTGAGCTCTTCCGGCAGGTCGCTGAGATAGGCCAGCGGCGAGTTCACGATCTGCTCGGACTTGAAGATGATCCGGAAATCCTCGGCCTTGACCATGTTCTTGCGGGCCATGCGCTGCAGGTTCGATTCCTGCTCGTCGTTCCACCAGTTGGCGGCGACGTCGACGGTGCCCTGCTGCAGGGCGATGACGGCGTTCTCGTGGCTGCCGGTGTAGACGACCTTGCCGAAGAAGGTCTCGGGCTCGATCTTCATGCCGTTCAGCGCGAAGCGCGGGACATTGTTGCCGGAGGTCGAGTTCGGGTCGACCAGGCCGAGATTCTTGCCCTTGAGGTCCTCGACCTTCTGATAGGGCGAGTCCTTCTTCACGTAGAAGACCGAATGATAGCCCTTGGTGCCGTCGAGATTGGTCTCGATGGCGAAGGCATCGACCTTGGCGCCGGTCATGCGGGCGCGAGCGAAGGAGGACGGGCCATAGGAGGCGATGTGGATGTTGCCGGCGCGCTGGCCTTCGATGATCGCGGCGTAGTCGTTGGCGATGCGCAGCGTCACCTTGGTGCCGAGTTCCTTCGAAAGATAGTTGACGAAGGGGGTGTAGCGCTCGGTCACGCCCGAGGCGTTCTCGGCCGGGATGATCGCGAAGACGAGTTCGGGATACTTGGCTTTCCAGTCCTGCGCGAAGGCGGGGGCTGCGAGCGTCGCGGCGAGGCCGGCGGCAAGCGTCAGGGTATGACGGCGGGTCAGCATGAGAGTGCTCCTTAGGGGGTAGTCTGGTGGTCGGGGTAGGCGTTGCCTGCGGAGGATCCGCTCAGGCGACGTTCTGTCGGATGCGCCGCGCCTCGGAGGTGGCGATGGCGTCGAGCGCATCGAGCGCCTCGGCGCCGGCGTCCTTGGCCTCGATGCCGTAGAGCTCGGCCGCGATCTCGCTGGTCAAAGCATGGGGCGGGCCGTCGAACACGACCTTGCCGGCGGCCATGCCGATCAGCCGGTCGCAATACTTCGCCGCGATGTCGAGATGGTGCAGGTTGGAGATGACGGTGATGCCGTCCTCGCGGTTGATCCGGAACAGCGCGTCCATGACGATCTGGCAGTTGCGCGGGTCGAGCGAGGCGATCGGCTCGTCGGCGAGGATGATCTGTGGCTCCTGGACCAGAGCGCGGGCGATGGCGACGCGCTGCTGCTGGCCGCCGGACAGGGTCTCGGCGCGCTGGGCCAGGAGATGGCCCATATCGAGCCGCTCGAGCGCGGTGATGGCGCGGATCTTGTCGTCCTGCGAGAAGCTCTTCACCAGCGTCAGCGCCGCGGAGCGATGGTTGAGGCGGCCGAGCAGCACATTGGTCAGCACGTCGAGGCGCCCGACCAGGTTGAACTGCTGGAAGATCATGGCAGTGTCACGCCGCCAACCCCGCAGCGCGCCGCCGCGCAGGGCGGTGACGTCGCGCTCGCCGCTGAGGATGCGCCCCTCGCTCGGGTCGGAGAGCCGGTTCAGCATGCGCAGCAAGGTCGACTTGCCGGCACCGGAGCGGCCGATCACGCCGACCATCTCGCCCCGCGGGATCGACAGGGTGACGTTGTCGACGGCGGCCTTGCCGCCGAAACGCTTGGTCAGACCCTCGATACGCAGCATCAGCAGCTCTCCTCGCAATCGCGAGCGAGCCCTATCGGCGGTAGATGACAGTGCCGTGACGCGGCCCGCGCCCCGGCTCAGGCACCGCGCAGCAGCAGATCGACACAGGCCTGGACATAGTGCTGGCGCGCCTCGGCCGGAGCTGGCGGCACGCCGAGCAGGCCGCGCGCCTGGTGGAAGCCGCGCAGCATGCCGATGAACTGCTCCGCCAGCAGTTGCGCGCGGGGCTCGTCGATCGCTCGCGTGAAGCCATCACCGGATCGTGAACGCTCGCCGATCAGGGTGCCGAGATCCTCGATCATCCGTGCCGCGCCGGCCTCATAGGCGGCGCGCCCGAGCTCGGGATAGCGCGTCGCCGCGCTGACGATCAGGCGGTGCAGGTCCAGCGAGGCCGGATGCAGCATCATCGCGAGCGCATCCTCGCCGAGACGGATCAGCGCGGCGCGCAGATCCGCCCCAGGATTCAGTGCTTCTCGCAGCGGAATCGTCAGCTTTTCAGTGAGCTCGGCGCAGATCGCCTTGAACAGCGCCTCCTTGTCGGCGAAATGGCTGTAGATGGTCTGCTTCGAGACGCCGGCGCGCTGGGCGATCTGGCCGAGGCTCGCGCGGTCGAAGCCCTCGGCCAGGAACATCTCGGTGGCGGCGCGGGTAATCGCGCCATGCTTGTCCGGCCGCGATTTCTCGGTCGGCATCGCCCTTGCTTCCCTTGCGGCGCGCGGTGTAGGGCGCTGGCTCGACGGGCCTATCATGCTTCCGCCCTTTTGGGACTTTATCGAACTGGACCGTCCAGTCTAGATTTCGCGCGCGGCACCGGAGCGTCCAGCCTCATGAAGCGTTTCATCCTCTTCCTCGTCATCGCCGGGCTGGCAGGCGGTGGCTATTATGCCTACCAGAAGCATTTCCGGCCGGTCGGCCAGCCGGCGCAGGCTGCCGCGAATGCGCCGAATCCGGGCGTTCCCGTCGAGGTCGGCGCGGTCGAGAGCATGACCGTGAACGAGGAGGTCGAGGCGCTCGGCACCCTCGCCGCCGATGAAGCGATCATCATCGCCTCCGAGATCGCCGGCCGCGTGATTTCGCTCGGCTTCCGCGAGGGCGAGCGCGTCCAGGAGGGGCAGGAGCTGGTCAAGCTCGACACCGCCATCCTCGACGCCGAACTGAAGCAGGCGCAGGCCGATCTGACCCTCGCGCGCGACACCTATGACCGCAATCGCTCGCTGGTCTCGCGCGGTGCCGGCACACAGGTGGCGCTGGAACAGGCGACCGCGCAGCTCGCCTCGCAGGAGGCCCGCGTCCAGTTGGTCCAGTCGAAGCTCGCCCAGGCGACGATCAAGGCGCCGTTCACCGGCGTGGTCGGACTGCGTTCGGTCGGCGTCGGCGACTATATCTCGGTCGGCAAGCCGCTGGTCGCGCTGACCAATATCGACCCGATCAAGATCGATTTCCGCGTGCCCGAGATCTTCCTGACCCAGCTCAAGGTCGGGCAGCCGGTTCAGCTCAAGGTCGATGCCGTGCCCGACCGGCCGTTCTCCGGCCAGATCTTCGCGATCGATCCGGTGGTCGACATCAACGGCCGCGCGGTCAAGCTGCGCGCCAAGGTTCCCAATGGCGATCTCGTGCTGAAGCCGGGCCTGTTCGCCCGCCTCACCATCGTCGTCAATCAGCGTGAGAACGCGCTGGTCGTGCCGGAGACGGCGGTGGTGCCGGACGGCATCGGCAAGATGGTCTTCATCGTCGAGAACGGCAAGGCCAAGCGCATCCCGGTCGAGCTCGGCAAGCGCCTGCCGGGCAAGGTCGAGATCGTGCGCGGGCTGAAGCCCGGCATGCAGATCGTCACCGCCGGGCAGATGCGCCTGCGCGAGGGCTCGACCGTCTCGATCAAGCAGAAGGCGAGCGTTCAGACGAGCGCGCTGCCGGCCGCCGTTCCGGGCGCGGTGCAATGAGCCTGTTCGAGCTCTTCGTCCGTCGGCCGGTCCTCTCCACCGTCCTCAGCCTGCTCGTCGTCCTGATCGGCTTCGTCTCCTATACGCGCCTGACGGTGCGTGAATATCCGAACATCGACGAGCCGATCGTCTCCGTGCAGACGACCTATCGCGGCGCCAGCGCCGAGATCATCGAGACGCAGGTCACGCAGATCCTGGAGAACTCGATCGCCGGGATCGAGGGCATCGAGACCATCACCTCGACCAGCCGCCAGGAGCGCAGCCAGATCTCCGTGCGTTTCCGCCCGGATGTCGACCCCGACGTCGCCGCCTCCGACGTCCGGGACCGCGTCAGCCGGGTGCGCGGGCGCCTGCCCGACGAGATCGACGAGCCGATCATCGCCAAGGTCGAGGCCGACGCCCAGCCGGTGATGTATCTGTCGCTGACCAGCACGCGTCATTCGCCGCTGGAGCTGACCGATTTCGCCGACCGCTTCATCGCCGACCGCGTCCAGAACATCACCGGCGTCGCCGAGGTCCGCATTCTCGGCCAGCGCCAATACGCCATGCGGATCTGGCTCGACCGGGCCCGGATGGCGGCCTATGCCATCACCGTTCAGGAGGTCGAGGCGGCGCTGCGGGCGCAGAATGTCGAGATCCCCTCCGGGCGCATCGAGAGCAATGACCGCGAATTCACGGTTCTCTCGCAGACCAGCCTGAACACGCCCGAGCAGTTCCAGCAGATCACCGTCAAGGATGCGAACGGCTTCCCGGTCCGCATGCGCGATGTCGCGCGCGTCGAGCTCGGCGCCCGTGAAGAACGCAACGCGGCCTGGTTCAAGGGCAGCCCCTCGGTGACGATCGGTATCGTCAAGCAGGCCGTCGCCAACCCGCTCGACGTCTCGGCCGGTGTCCAGCAGGCCCTGCCCGGCATCATCGAGGACCTGCCGGACGGGATGTCGATCGCGACCTCCTACGACACCTCGATCTTCATCGATCGCTCGATCAAGGCGGTCTACACCACGATCGCCGAGGCGGTCGTGCTGGTCGTGCTGATCATCTTCCTGTTCCTGCGCTCGCTGCGCGCGACGCTGATCCCGCTCGTCACCATCCCGGTCTCGCTGATCGGCGCCTTCGCGCTGATGTATGCACTCGGCTTCACGGTGAACACGCTGACGCTGCTGTCGATGGTGCTCGCCATCGGCCTCGTCGTCGACGACGCGATCGTGGTGCTGGAGAACATCCACCGCCATATCGAGGACGGCATGGAGCCGACCAAGGCTGCGATCAAGGGCATCAACGAGATCGCCTTCGCCGTGGTCGCGATGACGCTGACCCTGGTCGCGGTCTATGCGCCGATGGCCTTCTCGACGGGGCGCACCGGCAAGCTCTTCATCGAGTTCGCGCTGACGCTCGCCGGCGCCGTGCTCGTCTCCGGCTTCGTCGCGCTGACGCTGACGCCGATGATGTGCGCCAAGCTCCTGCGCCACGAGAACAAGCACAATTTCCTCTACAATGCGCTCGAACGCTTCTTCGAGGCACTCTCCAGCGGTTATCGTCGCTCGCTGCGCTTTGCCCTGTCGGTCCGGCCGCTGATCGTGCTGCTGGCGCTCGGTGTCGCTGGCGGCAGCTATTATTTCTTCACCAATCTGCGCTCGGAACTGGCCCCGGTCGAGGATCGCGGCACGATCACCGCGATCGGTGTGGCTCCGGAAGGGGCGACCATGTCCTTCACCGCCGACTATGCGCGGCGCGTCGAGGACTATTTCAGCAAGATCCAGGAGGTCGAGACCTATCTCGTCATCGTCGGCTTCCCGGACGTGACGCGCGCCATCGCCTTCGCCCGGTTGAAGCCCTGGGAGCAGCGCCAGCGCAAGCAGCAAAGCCTGGTGGCCGAGATCAACAAGGGATTGTCGCAGATCCCTGGCATCCGGCTCTTCGCCACCAACCCGCCCTCGCTCGGCCAGGGCGGCGCCAACAGCAAGCCGGTCGAGTTCGTGCTGCGCTCCTCGGATTCCTATGCCGAGATCAAGCAGAACGTCGACCGCCTGATCGCCGAGGTTCAGGGCCATCCGGCGCTGACCAATCTCGAGACCAACCTGATCCTCGACAAGCCGCAGATCAAGGTCTCGATCGACCGGCAGCGCGCTGCAGATCTCGGCGTCGGTGTCGACGTCATCGGCCGCACCATGGAGACCCTGCTCGGTGGTCGCCAGGTGACGCGCTTCAACATGAACGGCGAGCAATATGACGTGATGCTGCAGGTCGCCGGCCAGGACCGCAACACGCCGCAGACGCTGCAGTCGATCTATCTGATGGGTCGCGGCGGCCAGGTCGTGCAGCTGTCGAGTCTCGTCCGGGTCGAGGAGAATGTCGCGCCCAAGGAGCTGATCCGCTTCAACCAGCTGCGTTCGGCGACCATTACCGCCGTGCCGGGGCCGGGCTATTCGCTCGGCGACGCGCTGACCGTGCTGGAGCAGGCGGCGGCGCGGATCCTGCCCGCCTCCTACCAGAACGACTATTCCGGCCAGAGCCGCGAGTTCAAGCAGTCGGGCTCGTCGATCCTGCTCGTCTTCCTGCTGGCGCTCGGCTTCATCTATCTGGTGCTGGCGGCGCAGTTCGAGAGCTTCATCGACCCCGTGGTGATCATGGTCTCGGTGCCGCTCTCGATGACAGGGGCGCTGGCGGCGCTGTATTTCACCGGCGGGACGATGAACGTCTACAGCCAGATCGGGCTGATCACGCTGGTCGGCCTGATCACCAAGCACGGCATCCTGATCCTCGAATTCACCAACCAGCTGCGCGAGGAAGGCAAGGAGATGCTGGAGGCGCTGGTCGAGGCGGCGGAGCTGCGCCTGCGCCCGATCCTGATGACCACCGGCGCGATGGTGCTGGGCGCGGTGCCGCTGGCGCTCGCCTCCGGCGCCGGCGCCGAGAGCCGCTCGCAGATCGGCTGGGTCATCGTCGGCGGCATGACCTTCGGCACCTTGCTCACGCTCTATGTCGTGCCGGTCGCCTACAGCTATCTGTCGCGGGCACGGCGGCCGATGCATGGCGAGGAGCCGGAGACTGCAAAGGCTCATCCGCAGCCGGCGGAGTGAACGACGGTGTCGAGCGGGTGATACGCTGCTTTGGAGCGCGCTGATTTCGCGCTGAAACACTTCGTTATCCCGGCCGCAGCGCCGGGATCCATCGAAGAGCGCCGGATCCCTACGATGGATCCCGGATTTGCGCGGCTCTGCCGCTCGTCCGGGATGACGGTGTGGTTCGGAGAAAACCCGGCAGGCTCTAAGCAGACATCGATGAAGTGCCTGTCGGTGGTCCCGGGTCTTGCTTCGGTCGCCCGGGACGACCTCGTCTTTCGCTGATCCTATTGCAGCCTGACCGAGACGCTCTCGCTGGCGCCGGCGGCATCGACCACCGAAATCCGCACGAAACCCTTGCCGGGCGGCTGCCATTCCGTCTCGCGGCGCCGGACCGGACCGGTGATCGGCGCGCCGTCGACCAGCCAGGTGAAGGGAGCGACGCCGCCGGCGACCTTGAGGCCGAGCTGGGGGCGCCCGCCCTCGGGAGCCGAGGCGGCGAGATCGATGCGGGCGCCTTCGGGCGGGAAGGCGAGCTTCAGCCCCGGCGTCGCCAGCGCAGCCACCGTCTTGGGCACATCCTGGCGCAGATGGCGCAAGGGCGGCGGCAGGGTCGCGCTGGTCGCGGCGATCACGCCGGGAGGCTGCACGAAGGGGCGTGGGTCGTGGCCGATTCGGGCGAAGGCGTCGAACAGGATCGGCGCCGCAACCGCCCGCCCGACGAGGCCGGGCACCGCGCCGTTATCGGCCCGGCCGACCCAGACGCCGATGGTGTGCCGGCGATCGAAGCCGACGGCCCAGGCATCGCGATAGCCGTAGGAGGTGCCGGTCTTGTAGGCGATCCGCCCCGGCGCGGCGTTGAGCGGCGGCGGCGCGCCGAGCAGCGTATCGGCGACATAGAAGGCGGCGACCGGCTCGACGAGGCGCAGCGGGACGGTGCCTGGATCGGTCGCAGCCGTGACCTTCAGCGGCACGACCTCGCCGCCGCGGGCGAGGCCGACATAGAGCCGGGTCAGGTCGGAGAGCGTGATGCCGAGACCGCCGAGGCCGATGGCGAGGCCGGGCGCGCCGCTCTCCCTGGGCATGGCGATGGCGGCGCCGGCATCCTTCAGGCGCGACAGGAAACGCTGCGGGCCGAGCGCCGAGAGCAATTCGACCGCCGGCAGGTTGAGCGAGAGCTGAAGCGCCTTGCGGGCGCTGACCATGCCCTGGAAGCCGAGGTCGAAATTCTCGGGGACATAGAGGCCGTAGCGGGTCGGCCGGTCCTCCAGCATGGTCTCGGGATGGGCGAGGCCATTGTCGAAGGCGAGCGCGTAGATGAAGGGCTTCAGTGCCGAGCCGGGTGAACGCAGGGCCTGCGTCAGGTCGAGCGAACCGGCGCGCCCGGCATCGAAATAGTCGACGCCGCCGACCGAGGCGCGGATCTCGCCGGTCTCGTTGTCGGCGACGAGGATGGCGATCGAGAGCTGCGGCCCCTGGCCGATGGCGCGCTCGCGGGCGAGCTGTTCCAGGCTCGCCTGCCAGCGGGCATCGAGGCTGAGGCGATGCCGCTTCTGCTCGGGAGAGCCGGCGACGACCTGCTCGGCGGTATGCGGGGCCAGCGCCGGGAAGGGCTTTCGCGCCGTCGGTATCGGCTCGTCGCGGGCGGCGGCGACTTCGCCCGGCGTGACGAGACCGGCGGCCTCGGCCCTGGCGAGCACGCGTTCGCGGGCCTTGCGCGCGGCCTCCGGGAAACGGTCGGGCCGGCGGGTTTCCGGCGATTGCGGCAGCGCGACCAGCAGGGCAGCCTCGGCGGTCGAGAGTCGCTTCGGCTCCTTGCCGAAATAGGCGAAACTCGCGGCGCGCACGCCTTCGAGATTGCCGCCGAAGGGGGCAAGCGTCAGGTAGAGGTCGAGGATCTCGGTCTTGCTGAAGCGCAGCTCCAGTTCGAGCGCGCGCACCGCCTGCCTGAGCTTGGCCGAGAGCGAGCGCTCCTGGCGCGGTTCGAGCAGGCGCGCCACCTGCATGGTCAGCGTCGAGCCGCCGGAGACGATGCGGCCATTGCCCAGCATCTGGCCGGCGGCGCGGATCATGCCCTGCGGGTCGACGCCGAAATGGTCGTCGAAGCGCTTGTCCTCATAGGCTTTCAGCATGGAAAGATAGCGCGGATCGACATCGGCTGCGCCGACCGGCAGCTTCCAGCGGCCATCGGCGGTGACGAAGGGGCGCAGGAGCTTGCCCTCGCGGTCGAGCACCACGGTGGAGCGATCGCTGGCGGCGGCGAGGTCGAGCCGCGGTAGCGCGGAGGCGTACCAGAACAGCGCGCCGGTCGTGGCGGCGACCAACGCGAGAGCGCTCAAGCTGGCATATGCGAGGCGGTGGCTCCTTCTTTCTCCCCCTGCGGGAGAAGGTGGCCCGAAGGGCCGGATGAGGGGGCGCACGAGCTTTCCCGCCGCCCGCTTCGCGTTAAGACGCCAGCGATCGAATGTGGAGCGACCCTTCACCCCAACCCTATCCCGCAAGGGGAGAGGGGTTGGTGTCGCGTCCCGCTCATCCGGTCGCGCCTTCATGACGTCACCGTGCCGAGGTGATGTCGACCGTGCCGAAGGCCGTCCTGCCGAAGCGGTCCGGGCGGTACATGTCCTCGATCACCGCCGCCGGCTGGACATAGCGGCCGGGCGAGACGGCCCGGGCGATGTAGGCGACGGTGTAGCTCAGCGGCTGGTTGCTGCTGCCGCTGCGCTCGAAGGCGGCGACATAGCGGTCGTCGCGTGCCTCGGTGTGGACCGGCGCGACCTCCTGTTTCAGCCAGTTCAGCCCTTCGACAGAAGCACCCTCGGTCAGGTTGGCGTTCTCGATCTCGAGCCCGGCCGGGACGGGATCGACCAGCAGCAGCCGGCCATAGCGCGCCGCCGGCTCGGTGACCTTGAGCGCCACGACATAGCGCTCGTTCTGGCGCAGGCGCGACGGGTCGACCCGCTCGCCCTTCATGCTGAAGAGCGTGCGTTCCAGTGCGAAGCCCTGGTTCAGCGCCGGCTCCGGCGTGGTCGGGATGCCGGAGACGGTCAGGACCGCATTGGCCGAGGCGGTGCCGGGGTTGCCGATGACGAGCGG
Organism: Allobosea sp. GW823-FHT01F03; assembly: GCF_058798075.1. Taxonomy (NCBI): domain Bacteria; kingdom Pseudomonadati; phylum Pseudomonadota; class Alphaproteobacteria; order Hyphomicrobiales; family Alloboseaceae; genus Allobosea; species Allobosea sp. GW823-FHT01F03. The sequence continues at coordinate 621,617 of NZ_CM179505.1, forward strand.
CTTGCCCTCCAGCGCGGCGGCTGGAACCGTGCGGTAGAGCGCGCCCTTGCGTTCGGTGCCGTCGACGGTCAGCGTCATGCCTTCCGCCTCCTTGGCCATGGCCGCTGCGGCCATCGCCATCCACATGTTCTCCTGTGTCGAGGTGTAGCGCGCGCTCTGGCGGGCATTCTGGACGATATCGGCGGCACGGTTCAGCTCGGCCCGGTCGCCATTGCTCTCGGCGATCAGGGCGAGCAGCGCCGCCCCGTCACGCAGGCGCGAGCCATAATCGGCGCGCGAGAGCCCGTCATCGCTGGTCTGCTGCAGGCGGCCGAGCGCGTTGCTGAAGGCGGCGGCGCCACGGGTCCGGTCGCCGAGCAGGGAAAGCGCCGCACCGATCTGGCCGCGCGCCAGAGGCGAGGCGAAATCGGCGAGCTTGTTGTCGGCGAGATAGCGCAGATCGCCCATCACCGGCCGGCCGTTGCGGGCGAGCACATAGAGGGCATAGGCGATGCCGGCCGCTTCCTCCTTGTTGATCTCGCTGGTGTTGACGACCTGGTTGCGCAGGCGGTCGAGCGCCATGTTGAACGCCGTCTGCGGCACTGCGAACTGGCGCTCGCGGGCGCGCGTCAGGAAATCGGTGACGAAGGCGTCGAGCCAGAGATCCTCGCCGCCGATGCTCCAGAGGCCGAAGGAGCCGTTGCCGCCCTGGCGGGCGAGGACGCGCTCGATCGCGGCATTGACGCGCTCGTCGGCATTGCCGTCGAGGGCGAGCTGCTCCATCGAGGCGAGCCGGTTGACGACGAGCAGCGGCAGAGCGCGGCTGATCGTCTGCTCGGTGCAGCCATAGGGGTAGCGGTCGAGCGCCTTGAGGATCGCCGAGACGTCGAGCGCGGCGACCGGCGAGACCGAGATCGAGACGGCGCCGGAATCCGGCACGAGATCGGCCAGAAGGTCGGAGGAGACGGTCAGCGAGCCGCCTCCCGGGATCGGCCTGATGATCCGGCGCGCGATCGTCTGCGTCGAGGGCTGCACCCTGACCGCCAGATTCTGCACCGTGCCGATGCCGTTCGGGCCGGAGACCTTGACGTCGAAGCTCGCCCGGCCGAGGCCGGCGGCGGTGACCGGGATGGTCAGCGAACCCTTCGCCCCAGCAGCCAGAGTCATGCTGCTGCGGGTCGCGTCGGCGCCGACGACGACCGGGCCCTTGACGTCGAGATCGACCAGATAGGAGCCGGCCGGGCCCTCGACATTGTCGATCTGTAGGTGAAAGCGCGACTGGTCGCCGAGCGCCAGGAAGCGCGGCAGCGTCGCCTGCGCCACGAGCTGGTCGCGGACGAAGACGTCGGCGCTCGCCTGCCCGGTCCTGCCGGCCGACCAGGCGACGGCCATGACCCTGACCGAACCATTGAACGCCGGCAGTTCGAAATCGATCTTGGCGGTGCCGTCGGGGCCGAGCTTGACCACGCCGGAATAGCGCGCCAGCGGCTCCTGGGTCGGCGCCTCGCCATTGAGCTGCGGGGCGGCGTCGCTGCCGGAGCGGATCGCGCCGCGCACGCCTTGCATGCCGTCGATCAGGTAGCCGTAGAGATCGCGCAATTCATGGCCGAGCTGGCGCTGGCCGAAGAAGAATCTGCTCGGGTCCGGGCTCTCGAAGCGGGTCAGGTTGAGGATGCCGACATCGACGGCCGCGACCGTGACGAAGGCTTCCTCGCCGGCCTTGGCGCCGGTGACCTTCACCGGCAGCGACAGGGTCGAGAGCGGCCGCACCAGATTGGGCGCGCCGAGGTCAATGGCGAGGTTGCGCTCTTCCTTGCCGATCGCGAACCAGGCGAGGCCGATGGCACGGCCGGGCATGCGCTGGGCCTGCTGATCCATCGGGCGATGGGCGAGGGCGACGAGATAGGCGCTGGCACCCCAGCCTGCCCTGGCCGGCAGATTGACCGTGGTGCCGGAGGGCGAGACGTCGACGGTGCGAATCTCGTTGACGCCGTCGCCGAGCACGGCGAGCGTCGCCTTGCCGGTGAAGCGCGCGGTCAGGCGGACCTGCATCGCCTCGCCATCGGCATAGGCGGCCTTGTCGAGCGCGACGTCGAGCACGTCGGGCGTGTCGGCGGTCTTGTCGGTTTCGTAGCCGACGCTGAAGGAGACGCTGGTCTCGGTGGCATCGGCGCCGTCGGCGCTGACGTCGAGCCGGTAATTGCCCCATTCGACCGGGGCGGCGATGCGCGCGGGGGCGTTCTCGGCGACCGCGATCTCGCCATCGGAAACGCGGCGCGTCGACTTCACGCCCTCATAGTTCCAGCGGCCGTCCTGATAGAACCACTGATAGTTGCGTGTGACCTTGGAGAGCGTCCACTTGACGCCTTGCCGGCCGATCCGGCGGCCGTCGCCATTGGCCATGATCACGTCGAAACTGGCGGTCTGGCCATTGCCGAGCTCGCCGTCCTTGAAGGTTTTCCGCACGCCGATGGCAGCGCCCTTGGGCACGATCGGCAGCGTCACCGAACGGGCGATGGCGCGGCCGCCGGGCTCGCCGACGCGCACTGTCAGCTCGACCTCGAGCGGGCGGTTGGCCTCCGGCTCGGCGACGGGATTGACGAGCGTGACCTTGCCGCTGGCGTCGGTCTTGGCCGTGTCCTCGAACTCCGATTGCTGCGGCTCGAAGGCCTCGTCGGAGAGACCGACCTCATAGCCGGCGAAGCCCGGGATCGCGCTCTGCCCGGCGGCCCGCACCGTCATCGAGCCGGTGACGTCGAGATCGGAGCCGGGGGCGCCGTAGAGATAGCGGGCGGTGACGTCGATCTCGGCCGGCTCGCCGGCCTGCAGGACCGGCTTCTTCGGCGCGAGCGTGAGTTCCAGCCGCTCGGGGACATAGTCCTCGACGAGGAAGGAGACCTCGCCGATCGCGGCGCCCTTGGGGTCGGAATAGGCCTGGACCCGCCAGGTACCGGTCTGGGCGCCGGAGATCAGCGGGATCGAATGGGCACGGCCGCCTGCCCCCTGGTCCTCGACCTGGCGGCGGCGATATTCGACGCCGTCCGGCCGCCTGACCACCAGGGTCAGCGGCAGGCCGGCGACGGCGGCACCCTTGGCGTCGCGCAGCAGCGAGGTCAGATAGACCGTCTCGCCGGAGCGATAGACGCCGCGCTCGGTGTAGAGGAAGGCATCGAGGCCGACCGGCGCGACGCGGCCCTTCACGCCGCGGTCGGAGAGATCGAACGCCGTCTGCTTGAGATCGAGGAAGCCGTAATCCTCGGCCAGCGTCGCGGTGACGAGGCCGGGCGCATTGCCGCCCTGGCCCTTGCCGAGGGCGGCGTCGAAACGGGCATAGCCGTTGCGGTCGGAGCGGATCGTCGCCAGCACCTCGTTGTTGCGGGCGATCAGGCGCAGCTCGGCATTGGCGACGGGTGTGGCGTCGGCGAGCGAACGCACCAGCACATGCACGCCGTCGGGGCCGGAGAAGGAGGTCAGGCCGAGATCGGAGACGACGAACCACTGCGTCGCCCGGGGCGAGCCGTCATAGTCGTAGTCGCCATCCGGGCTGCTGGCCGGCTGGGTGCCGCTCGGCCTGGCGAACATCACATAGACGCCGGGCTGGAGCTGCCCGACGGCCTCCAGCACCGGGAAGGCGGTGACGACGTCCTTGTTGAGCTCGGACTTCACGTCCATCGTGCCCTTCCAGACGCTCGCCCCCTTGTCCGCGGCGATCTGGCCCGCATTGTAGCTGCCGAGCTGGCTCAGGAAGTCCTCGGAATGGACCGAGTTGATCAGGTTGCGGTCGCCGATGCGCATCACCTCGAGGTCGAGCTTGCCGGCATTGACCGAGACGACCGGCACGCCCTGCTGGCCGGTGCGCGGCAGCACGTAGTTCTTGCCGGTGAAGCGCACGGACGGGGCGCGGTCGCGGACATAGACCTCGTAATCGGAGGATTTCAGCAGCTTCTCGTCGGGCAGGGCCGAGGGCACGCCCTGGCGGATGACGAAGCCGTAGCGCTCGCCATGGCGCAGGCCGTCGACGCAGAGCTGGCGTTCTTCGGCGCTGACGGCGAAGTCGCCCTTGCCGGTGATCGCGACATAGGGCGCGAAGTCGACGCGGCCGCGGGCGAGCGGCTCGGAGAACTCGAAGCAGGCACGCGGGCTCGCCGCGTCGGAATCGAGCTTGTTGGACAGCAGGCGGAAGCCGCGCTGGGCCCGCAGCGCCTCGTAGTCGCTGCGCAGCGAGGCATTGTCGGCGATGTCGAGGCTGAGCCGATAGGTGGTCAGGGCGGGGCGCCAGAGCTCGTTCTTCTCGAAGACGCGGGCGAGCACGCCGAGCGAGGTCGCCTCCTCGGTGCGCGAGCTCGAGCGCTGATAGGCGAGATAGGCGGCGCTGATGGCGCGCTCGCGCAATTCGTAGCGTTCGCGATAATCGCGCGGCTCGATGCCGATCGCGGCCTGCGCCATCAGACGCCAGCCGGCGGGATTGGCCGGATCGGTCATGGCGGCGGCATTGGCGAGAGGCAGGGCACCGCGCGCATCGCCGCGGGAAAGCGCGGCATTGCCGTCGCGCAGCAGCGTCGCGAAGGGACGCTGGCTCGCCCCGACCTCGCGTTTCAGCCTTTCCTCCAGCCGCTGGCCGTCACCGGCGAGATCGGGCCGGACATAGGCCTTCTGGGCCAAGGCCGGAGCGGCAGCGAGAGTAAGACCGAGGATGAGGGCGAGACGGGCGAGGAGGGACATGGCTCGGTCTCCGGGAAGGCAGCAGGCGGCGTGAGGATAGCCGCGGCAGGCGTCGACGCGATGACGTAACGTCGCGCCGTGGCCGAAACGAGGCTATCATCAGGCCCGACTAGCGCAACTTACAAGACCGGGCCAACCGGCGCGTTTGGCGAGGTCTGAGCGGTTTTCGCCGAGCGGTTCGTCAAATCGTCCGTCATCCTCGACCTGCGCCTCGTCCCCCTTGCCTCGGCGGCACGGCTCGCGCTGAATAGCGGTCCGCAGCACTGCCTGCACGCCTGAACGGGAGGTCGTCTTGCTCAGTTTCCGGTCGATTCCCGGCCTCGTCGCAGCTCTGCTGCTTTGCCATGGGCCGGCGCTGGCACAGCCGCGCCCTGCGGATCCGCGCCTGGAAGCCGCAACGCGCATCTTCGAGGGGCTGTCAGAAGCCGAGCGCAAGGCGATCCAGGCCGATCTGATCTGGACCGGGCATCTCAACAGCGCCGCCACCGGCAATTTCGGACCGCTGACCTTCCGGGCCGTCAATGGCTTCAAGGCCGGGCGTGGTCAGCCGGACGGCCAGTTGAGCCCGGCGGAACGGCAGGAACTCGCCCGGCTGGCGCGGACGGCGCGCGAGGCGGCGGGGTTCGCGGTCGTCACGGACGAGCGCACCGGCGTGCGCATCGGCATCCCGCAAAGGCTGCTGCCGAAGCGCGAGGCCCTGCCGAACGGCGGCAGCCGCTGGCAGAGCGCCGATGGCAGGATCACGCTCGATGTCAGCGCCGGGCCGGCGAGCGAGCCGCTGGCGGCGCTGTTCGAGCGGCAGATCGCCGTCAATCCGAACGTGCCGCGCCGCATCACCTACAAGCTGCTGCAGCCGAGTTTCTTCGTCGTCGCCGGCGAGACGCCGGGTGGCAGGTTCTTCCGTAGGCAGGCGAGCGGACCGTCCGGTCTGCGCGGCTTCTCGGTCGGCTACGACAAGGCGGTGGCGGCAAGCTTCGACAAGGTCGTGACCGCGATCGCCGACAGTTTCGAGCCGTTTCCGACCGGTTCGGCTCCGGCGGCGCCCTCGGCAGGAACGGCGATGGCAAACGCGACGCCGGTCGCCGCAGCGACGGAGCGTCTCGGTGTCGGCCTCGTCGTGGCCCGGGAGCTGGTGCTGACGGCCGGGGTCGCGGTCGAGGCCTGCAAAGCGCTGAAGGTCGGCGGACATCCGGCGAAATTGCGGCTGCAGGATCAGGCGAGCGGGCTGGCCCTGCTCGACGTTCCCGGCCTCGGCGAGCAGCCGGGTCTCGGCCTGCGCGAGAATGCGGCGCAGCCGGCGCAAGCCGCGGTGGTGCTCGGTTTCGACGGCAATGGCGCGGCGCGCGGCGCCGTGGCGCTGGCTGCGGAATTGCGCGGCGAGGCCGTGCTCGCGCCGCTGCAGCCGGGTGGGGCGGGCAGCCCGGTCTTCGACCGGCAAGGTCGGCTCGCCGGGCTCGTCACTGCCGGTCCTTCGGACAAGGCGCTTGTCGCCGGCGTCGCTCCGCAGCGGAGTTATGCGATGGCGGACACGGGAGCGTTGCAGGCAATCCTGGCCCGGACGCAGACCCGGATTCCGGCTGCGAAAGGCGATGCGCCGGAGCAAAGTACCGGCGCGATCGTCGCGGCTACCGGAAAGGCCGTGGTCCCCGTGAGCTGCGCGCCCTGAGAAAAACTTGCATGCAAGCCGGTGCATACTGCATGCAAAACTGTTGCCTCTGCGGCTGCAATCAGTTCAGATGGCGCTCGAAGTTCAAGATGGCCCCGCTGCGTGGAGAAGCCGTCACCTTCTAAATCGATTGAAGTGGAGGAGCGCTATCGTGAGTGAGTTCAGCAGACGTACGATTCTGAAAGGTGCCGCGGCCGCCGGTGCGACCGGGCTGATCGCGCACCCGGCGATCGCCCAGGCACAATGGCCGAACCGGCCGGTGACCCTGGTCTGCCCCTGGGGAGCCGGCGGCGGCACGGACGCGACGGCGCGCATCGTCGCCGCCATGCTGGAAAAGAGCCTCGGTCAGCCCGTCAACGTGGTCAACCGGACCGGCGGCTCGGGCGTGGTCGGCCATTCGGCGATCGCGACGGCGGCGCCCGATGGCTACACGATCGGCATGATCACCGTCGAAATCACGATGATGCATCATCAGGGCCTGACCGAGCTCAATCCGACCAGCTACACGCCGCTCGCCCTGATGAACGAGGACCCGCCGGGCGTGCAGGTCTCGGCCTCGAGCCCCTACAAGGACATCAAGGCGCTGGCCGATGCGATCAAGGCTGCGCCTCCCGGCAAGTTCAAGGCCTCCGGCACCGGCCAGGGCGGCATCTGGCATCTGGCGCTGATCGGCTGGCTGGTCGCCATGGGCCTTAAGCCCGACCATGTCGCCTGGGCTCCGTCGAACGGCGCAGCGCCGGCGATGCAGGACCTGGCGGCGGGCGGCATCGACATCGTCACCTGCTCGGTCCCCGAGGCGCGTGCCATGCTCGATGCCGGTAAGGCGAAGTCGCTCGCCATCATGGCGAAGGCGCGCAACCCGCAGTTCAAGGACGTGCCGACCCTGAACGAGACCCTCGGCATCAACTACTCGGTCGGCGCCTGGCGTGGCATCGCCGGGCCGAAGGGGCTGCCCGAGGCGGTGCAGACCAAGCTCGTCGCCGAGCTGAAGAAGGCCTATGAGTCGAAGGAGTTCCAGGACTTCATGAATGCCCGCGGCTTCGGCATGACCTTCGCCGACCAGGCCGGCTTCACCAAGTTCATGGCCGACGGCGACAAGGCGATGGCGGCGGCGATGAGCGCCGCCGGGCTGGCGAAGAAGGCCTGATTCAATCTGATTTCGAACGGGCCGGCTTTGCCGACCCTGGCCCCGCGCGGAACTGCCGCGCGGGTCGATGGAGAGACTGCCAATGCGTTTCAACGACGCCGTGGTCGGGCTGGTGTTCCTCGCGATCGCCGCCGCCATGATCGCGATGACCTTTTCATTTCCGGCGTTTCCTGGCCAGCAATACGGGCCGAGCCTGTTTCCGCGCATTCTCGGCGCCGGAATCATCGGCTGCTCGGTGCTGCTGATACTCCGCGGCTGGCGCGAGCATGCGGCTGGCGGACGCTGGCTCCTGCTCGACGGCTGGACCTCGCAGCCGCGCCGCGTCGCCTCCTTCGCTTTGATGCTCGGCGCCATGGCGTTCTACATCCTTGCCTCCGAGCCCCTCGGCTTCATTCCCAGCGCCATGCTGATCCAGCTCGTGCTCTTTCTCTGGTTCGGCGTAAGGCCGCTGACGGCGGTCATCGTGGCGGTCGGCATGACGTTGCTGGTCCACTGGTTCTTCAGCTCGATGATGCGCGTGCCGCTGCCGCGCGGCATTCTCGACAGCGTGCTCTGAGGAGGCGGTAATGGGCGCAATCGCAACCGCCTTCGGGCTGGTCTTCGACCCTTATGTCCTGGCCATCATCATGGGCTCGGCCGTGTTCGGCATGTTCGTCGGAGCGATGCCGGGGCTGACCGCGACCATGGCCACGGCGCTCCTGGTGCCGGTCACCTTCTTCATGGCGCCCGTGCCGGCTCTCGGCGCGATCGTCACCGCGACCGCCATGGCGATCTTCGCAGGCGACATCCCGGCGGCGATGCTGCGCATGCCCGGCACGCCCGCCTCGGCGGCCTATGCCGATGAAAGCTATGAGATGACCAAGAAGGGTCAGCTCGATCTGTGCATGGGCGTCAATCTGGTCTTCTCGGTGCTCGGCGGTATTTTCGGTGTCGCCATCCTGGTGCTGCTGGCGCCGGTGCTCGCCGAGGTCGCGATCAATTTCTCCTCCTTCGAGTATTTCTGGCTCGCCTGCCTCGGACTGACCTGCGCCGTCTTCATCGGAACGGGCGATCCGCTGAAAGGGCTGCTTTCGCTGTTCATCGGCCTCGCCATCGGCACGGTCGGCATCGATCCGGCGGCCGGCCAGCCGCGCTTCACCTTCGGCAATGTCGACCTGTTGTCGGGCATCAACTTCATCCCGACGCTGATCGGCATGTTCGCCGTCTCGGAGCTGCTGCGCGGTGCCGTGACGATGGAGGCGGCCGGCGCGCGGGTTCAGCAGGCGGTCGGCAACATGTTCGCCGGCCTCGGCGACGTGACGCGCCGCTACTGGAAGAACTTCATCCGCGGCTCGGTGATCGGAACCGTGATCGGGGCCCTGCCGGGCGCCGGGGCCGACATCGCCGCCTGGGTCTCCTATGCCGTCTCGAAGAAGATGTCGAAGGAGCCGGAGAAGTTCGGGACCGGCCATATCGAAGGCATCGTCGACTCGACCTCGGCCAATAATTCGGCGCTGGGCGGCGCCTGGATCCCGGCCCTGGTCTTCGGCATCCCCGGCGATTCGATCACGGCGATCGTCATCGGCGTGCTCTACATGAAGGGCATGAACCCCGGCCCGACAGTCTTCCTGCAGACGCCGGAGCTGATCTATGCCGTCTTCATCATCTTCATCCTCGCCAATCTGCTGATGTTCCCGCTCGGCTGGGCGGCGATCAAATCGGCCAAGCAGATCCTGCGCGTGCCGCGTAACATCCTGCTGCCGGTGATCCTGATCTTCTGCATGGTCGGCTCCTTCGCCATGACCAATTCGCTCTACGGCGTGGTGCTGATGGTCGTCATGGGCGTCTTCGGCTGGCTGCTCGAGGAGCACGGCATCCCGGTCGCGCCGCTGATCCTCGGCCTGGTGCTCGGCGAGATGCTCGAGCAGAACTTCATGAGCTCGATGATCAAGGCGAGCGGCTCCTTCATCGGCTTCCTCGACCGGCCGATCGCCGGCACGCTCGGGGCGCTGACCATGCTGCTCTGGGTCGTGATGGCCTGGAAGGCGCTGCCCTTCGGGCGGCGCCAGCCCGTCGCCGCCTGAGCCGCTCGCCGGCGGTGGCTTCGCTTCTGGCCGGCCATCGCAGCGAATCAGTGCTAGAGACGGGCGCATGGACGATGCGCTCGACGAGGGGCAGGGCGGCGGCACGGTCGAGGTGCTGATCCCGCTCGGTCTCGACCAGGCTTACAGCTACGCCGTCCCGGCCGGGCTCGCGCTCGCGCCGGGCGACGTCGTTCAGGTGCCGCTCGGGCCGCGCGAGACGATCGGCGTGGTCTGGGAACGCGGCTCGGGCCGCGGCGGCAACCTCAAGAAGGTCGCGGCCAAGCTCGACCTGCCGCCGCTCGATCCGGCGCTGATGAAACTGGTCGACTGGGTCGCCTGGTACACGCTCGCCGCCAAAGGTTCGGTGCTGGCACTCGCCCTGCGCCGGCCGCCGGACGACCGGCCCGAGCGCCCCAAGCTCGGTGTGCGGCTGGTCGGCCCGCCGCCGGCCCGGATGACGCCGGCCCGCGCCCGCGCCATCGCCGCGGCCGAAGGCGGATTGCTGGTCGGCAAGTCGGCGCTGGCCGAGGCGGCCTCGGTCAGTGCCGCGGTGATCGATTCGCTGGTCGATGCCGGTACCTTCTGTGTTGAGGCGCTGCCCCAGCAGGCGATCGCCGCGAGGCCTGATCCGGACCATGCGAGGCCGGCGCTCTCCGCGGGCCAGCAGGAGGTGGCGGGGAGCCTCGTCGCCGCCGTGCGCAGCCAGGCCTACAGCGTCGCGCTGCTCGAGGGCGTCACCGGCTCCGGCAAGACCGAGGTTTATTTCGAGGCGGTCGCCGAGGCGATCCGGCTCGGGCGCCAGAGCCTGATCCTGATGCCGGAAATCGCGCTGACGGCGCAGTTCATCGACCGTTTCGAGAGCCGCTTCGGTGTCCGGCCCGGCCTCTGGCATTCGGCGGTGAGCGGGCGCCGCCGCGAGCGGCTGCAGGCGGCGATCGCCGAGGGCGAGGCTCTGGTCGTCGCCGGCGCACGCTCGGCGCTGTTCCTGCCCTATCGCGACCTTGGCCTGATCATCGTCGACGAGGAGCACGAGGCCGCCTACAAACAGGAGGACGGCGTCGCCTATCACGCCCGTGACATGGCGGTGGTGCGCGGCAAGATCGAGAGCGCGCCGGTGGTGCTGGCCTCGGCGACGCCCTCGCTGGAGACGCGGGTCAATGCCGAGCGCGGGCGCTATCTCCATCTCAGGCTGCCGGAACGCTTCGGCGGGAGGCAATTGCCGTCGCTCGGCCTGGTCGACCTGCGCCGCGACAAGCCCGAGCGCGGGCGCTGGATTTCTGGGGCGCTGATCAAGGCGGTCGAGGCCAATCTCGAGGCGAAGGAGCAGTCTCTGCTCTTCCTCAACCGGCGCGGCTATGCGCCGCTGACGCTCTGCCGCGATTGCGGCCATCGCTTCCAGTGCCCGAACTGCTCGGCCTGGCTGGTCGACCATCGTTTCCGCCGCGCTCTGGTCTGCCATCATTGCGGCCATGTCGAGCGCCGGCCGCATGAATGCCCTTCCTGCCACAAACCGGAGACGCTGGCCGCCTGCGGCCCCGGTGTCGAGCGCCTCGCCGAGGAGGTCGCGACCCTGTTCCCGCAGGCGCGGGCGATCGTGCTGTCGAGCGATTTCCCGGGCGGGACCGAGCGCCTGAAGCAGGAGCTGATGGCAGTCGCCGCAGGCGAGTTCGACATCGTCATCGGCACCCAGCTCGTCGCCAAGGGCCATAATTTCCCGGGCATGACGCTGGTCGGCGTGGTCGATGCCGATCTCGGCCTGACCTCGGGCGATCCGCGCGCCGCCGAGCGCACCTTCCAGGCGCTGCGCCAGGTCACCGGCCGGGCCGGGCGCGGCGAGAAGCCGGGGCGCGCATTGCTGCAGACCCATGATCCCGCTCACCCCGTCCTGAAGGCGCTGGTCTCCGGCGATCCCGAACGCTTCTACGCCGCAGAGACGGCGGCGCGCGAGGCGGCCGGGCTGCCGCCCTTCGGTCGCCTCGCGGCGCTGATCGTCTCGGCCAATGCGCAGGCCGAGGCCGAGACCCATGCAAGGGCGCTGGCCCGCTGCGCCGAGGCGCCGGCCGGCGTCGCCGTCCTGGGGCCGGCCGAGGCACCGCTCGCCATCCTGCGTGGGCGCCACCGCATGCGGCTGATCGTGCGCACCTCACGGGAGATCGATCTGCAGGGCTATCTGCGCGCCTGGCTGAAGCGGGCGCCGCGGCCGAAGGGCTCGGTCAGGGTGACGGTCGATGTCGATCCGCAGAGCTTTCTCTAGCGAATCTCCGAGTTTCGCCGAAACGCGAAACCGCCCTGCGCCCCTGTCATGTAGAATTGTCTTCGCGCGAGCCGGCGGCCGCCTCGCGCGAAAATGTGCCGGACCGCGATCGGCCTTGCCGAAAGGCGCCATGTCGCCTCCAGAGTCCGAGCACCGGACCGGCCGGTTGGAGCCTGCATCGAGCGTGGCCACGGGCCGAGTCGCCGGCCTTGTCGCGCGGTTGGCGCATGGGGCGCTTCCTTTGACCGCATCCAAAGCGTGCGCTACCCCGTTCCGTCGGGTTGCGGCCCCCCGATCCCCATGCTAGTGCACCGCCGCAATCCAAGCGCGGCGCGCCCTGGCAACGGGCGGGCGTGCGCTTGATCATCGCAGCGTCGGGACCATGCACTCCACCTTCGTCAGAAGGTCGCCGGGGCGGTCCCTTGGAAGAGAGAGCGAAGCGTGGCCCAGGGCGGATCGCAGGAACAGTCCCCTGTCTCGGGTGTTGCCGGGCGCTATGCCACGGCTCTGTTCGAGCTGGCCACCGAGGCCAAGACGGTCGATGCCGTCGCCACCGATCTCGATTCTTTCAGCGCGATGATCGCCGAGAGCGCCGATCTGCAGCGGCTGATCGGCAGCCCGGCCTTCTCCGCCCAGGATCAGGTCGCAGCCGTCAACGCGCTGCTCGCCAAGGCCGGGATCGCGGGGCTCGCCGCCAATTTCATCGGCCTCGTCGCCAGCAAGCGCCGTCTGTTCGCGCTGCCGGGCATGATCCGCGCCTACCGCGCCAAGGTCGCCGAGGCCAAGGGCATCGTCAGCGCCGAGGTGACGCTGGCCGAGGAGCCCTCCGCCGCCCAGCTCAAGGACATCACCGCGACTCTCAAGGACGTCGCTGGCCAGGATGTCGCGCTTTCCGTGAAGATCGACCCGGCCATCATCGGCGGACTCGTCGTCAAGATGGGCTCGCGCATGGTCGATGCGTCCCTGAAAACCAAACTCAATTCAATTCGTCTTGCCATGAAAGAGGTCGGCTGATGGACATCCGCGCCGCTGAAATCTCCGCGATCCTGAAGACCCAGATCAGCAATTTCGGGTCCGAGGCGTCCGTCACCGAAGTCGGTCAGGTTCTCTCCGTCGGCGACGGCATCGCCCGCGTCTACGGCCTCGACAAGGTCCAGGCCGGCGAGATGGTCGAGTTCGAGTCCGGCGTGCGCGGCATGGCCCTCAACCTCGAGAGCGACAATGTCGGCGTCGTGATCTTCGGTTCCGACCGCGAGATCAAGGAAGGCCAGACCGTCAAGCGCACCGGCGCCATCGTCGACGTGCCGGTCGGCAAGGAGCTGCTCGGCCGCGTCGTCGACGCGCTCGGCAACCCGATCGACGGCAAGGGCCCGATCAAGGCCAAGACCCGCGCCCGCGTCGACGTCAAGGCGCCCGGCATCATTCCGCGCAAGTCGGTGCACGAGCCGATGGCGACCGGCCTCAAGGCGATCGACGCCCTGATCCCGATCGGCCGCGGCCAGCGCGAGCTGATCATCGGTGACCGCCAGACCGGCAAGACCGCCGTGGCGCTCGACACGATCCTGAACCAGAAGTCGCTCAACGTCGAAGGCGCTGACGAGCAGCAGAAGCTGTACTGCGTCTACGTCGCCGTCGGCCAGAAGCGCTCCACCGTCGCCCAGTTCGTGAAGGTGCTCGAGGAGCGCGGCGCGCTGGAGTACTCGATCGTCGTCGCCGCGACCGCCTCGGACGCCGCCCCGATGCAGTTCCTGGCGCCCTTCGCCGGCTGCGCCATGGGCGAGTATTTCCGCGACAACGGCATGCACGCCGTGATCATCTATGACGACCTCTCCAAGCAGGCCGTCGCCTATCGCCAGATGTCGCTGCTGCTGCGCCGTCCGCCGGGCCGCGAGGCCTATCCGGGCGACGTGTTCTATCTCCACTCCCGCCTGCTCGAGCGCGCCGCCAAGATGGGCGACGCCGCCGGCAAGGGCTCGCTGACGGCGCTGCCGGTCATCGAGACCCAGGCCAACGACGTCTCGGCCTATATCCCGACCAACGTGATCTCGATCACCGACGGGCAGATCTTCCTCGAGACCGACCTGTTCTACCAGGGCATCCGCCCGGCGGTGAACGTCGGCCTTTCGGTGTCGCGCGTCGGCTCGGCCGCGCAGACCAAGGCGACCAAGAAGGTCGCGGGCAAGATCAAGGGCGAGCTCGCCCAGTATCGCGAGATGGCGGCCTTCGCCCAGTTCGGCTCGGACCTCGACGCGGTCACGCAGCGCCTGCTCAACCGCGGCGCCCGCCTGACCGAGCTCCTGAAGCAGGGCCAGTTCTCGCCGCTGAAGATGGAAGAGCAGACGGTCGTGATCTATGCCGGCGTCAACGGCTATCTCGACCCGCTGCCGGTCAACAAGGTCCGCGCCTTCGAGGACGGCCTGCTCTCGCTGGTCCGTGCCAAGCACGCCGACCTGCTGAACGAGATCGGCTCGACGAAGGATCTTTCGGACGCGAACGCCGCGAAGCTGAAGGACATCGTCTCGGGCTTCGCCAAGACGTTCGCCTGAGGCGTGCAAGCGCATGGCCGGGCGAATGCCCGGCCATGAGGGTCAAGGACACGGCTGGTCGCGAAGATCGCGGCCGCTGCGGATCGAGACGGGATTGGCCGCGCGCGGTCATGACGGGGTGAGAGCTAGACATGCCTTCATTGAAGGACCTGCGTAACCGGATCGCCTCGGTGAAGGCGACGCAGAAGATCACCAAGGCCATGCAGATGGTCGCGGCGGCGAAGCTGCGCCGCGCCCAGATGGCGGCCGAAGCCGCTCGTCCCTATGCCGAGCGCATGGAGAAGGTGCTGGCCAATCTCGCCGGCGGCATCTCCGGCGACAGCGCGCCGCGCCTGATCTCCGGCACCGGCTCGGACAAGGTCCACCTGCTCGTGGTCTTCACCGCCGAGCGCGGCCTGTGCGGCGCCTTCAACTCGTCGATCGCCCGTCTGGCGCGCGACAAGGCGCAGGCGCTCAAGGCAGAGGGCAAGACGGTCAAGATCCTCTGCGTCGGCAAGAAGGGCTATGACGCCCTGAAGCGGCTGTTCGAGAACGACATCATCCAGGTCGTCGACCTGCGCGAGTTCAAGCAGGTCGGCTTCGCCAATGCCGAGGCGATCACCCAGAACATCCTGACGCGCTTCGCCGCCGGCGAGTTCGACGTCGCGACGATCTTCTTCTCGAAGTTCAAATCGGTGATCTCGCAGATCCCGACGGCCCAGCGCATCATTCCGGCCGAGATCCCGGCCGGCACCGCGACCACCGAAGCGGTCTATGATTACGAGCCCGAGGAAGGCGAGATCCTCGAGACGCTGCTGCCGCGCAACCTGACGGTCCAGGTGCTGCGGGCGCTGCTCGAGAACGCCGCCTCCGAACAGGGCGCCCGCATGTCCGCGATGGACTCCGCCACCCGCAATGCGGGCGAGATGATCAAGAAGCAGACGCAGATCTACAACCGCTCGCGTCAGGCGATGATCACCAAGGAACTCATCGAGATCATCTCCGGCGCGGAAGCGCTCTAATCGCCGCCTGAACATTAGGCCGGCGCGCCGGCCACCGACACGCTGAACGCGAATCCGAGGTTTTAAAACCATGGCCAAAGCCGCAACCAAGACCAAGTCCGCCGAGAAGCCCGCCAACACCGGTACCGGCCGCGTCGCGCAGGTCATCGGCGCTGTCGTCGACGTGCAGTTCGACGGCGCCCTGCCGGAGATCCTGAACGCGCTCGAGACCGACAATCTCGGCAACCGCCTGGTCCTCGAGGTGGCGCAGCATCTCGGCGAGAACACCGTGCGCACCATCGCCATGGACTCGACCGAAGGTCTGGTGCGCGGCCAGTCCGTCACCGACACCGGCGCCCCGATCTCGGTGCCGGTCGGCGACGAGTGCCTGGGCCGCATCATGAACGTGATCGGCGAGCCGGTCGACGAGGCCGGCCCGATCGGCGCCGCGACCTCGCGCGGCATCCACCAGCCGGCCCCGAGCTATTCCGAGCAGTCGACCGAGGCGCAGATCCTCGTCACCGGCATCAAGGTCGTCGACCTCCTGGCTCCCTACGCCAAGGGCGGCAAGATCGGCCTGTTCGGCGGCGCGGGCGTCGGCAAGACCGTGCTGATCATGGAGCTGATCAACAACGTCGCGAAGGCCCACGGTGGCTACTCGGTGTTCGCCGGCGTCGGCGAGCGTACCCGCGAGGGCAACGACCTCTATCACGAGATGATCGAGTCGAACGTCAACAAGGACCCGAAGGAGAACGGCGGCTCGGCGGCCGGCTCCAAGTGCGCCCTCGTCTATGGCCAGATGAACGAGCCGCCGGGCGCCCGCGCCCGCGTCGCCCTGACCGGCCTGACCGTCGCCGAGCACTTCCGCGACCAGGGCCAGGACGTGCTGTTCTTCGTCGACAACATCTTCCGCTTCACCCAGGCGGGTTCGGAAGTGTCGGCGCTGCTCGGCCGCATCCCCTCGGCGGTGGGCTATCAGCCGACGCTCGCCACCGACATGGGCGCGCTGCAGGAGCGCATCACCACCACGACCAAGGGCTCGATCACCTCGGTGCAGGCGATCTACGTGCCGGCGGACGACCTGACCGACCCGGCCCCGGCGACCTCCTTCGCCCACCTGGACGCCACGACCGTGCTTTCGCGCTCGATCGCGGAAAAGGGCATCTACCCAGCGGTCGACCCGCTCGACTCGACCTCGCGCATGCTCTCGCCCGCCATCGTCGGCGAGGAGCACTATGCGGTGGCCCGCCAGGTCCAGCAGATCCTCCAGCGCTACAAGGCGCTGCAGGACATCATCGCGATCCTCGGCATGGACGAGCTCTCGGAAGAGGACAAGACGGCGGTCGCCCGCGCCCGCAAGATCGAGCGCTTCCTGTCGCAGCCCTTCCACGTCGCCGAAGTCTTCACCGGCTCGCCGGGCAAGCTCGTCGCGCTCGAGGACACGATCAAGAGCTTCAAGGGTCTGGTCGAGGGCAAGTACGACCACCTGCCGGAAGCGGCCTTCTACATGGTCGGCTCGATCGACGAGGCGATCGAGAAGGCGCAGCGCCTGGCCGCCGAAGCGGCGTAAGTTTCACGGGCCAATCCGGCCGGCCCTGCCGGCCGGGAGACGTGACACGCGTCATTCTCGGGCCTGGCCCGAGAATCTCTGGACGAGAAGACACTGGTTTCAGAGATGGTCGGGTCAAGCCCGACCATGACGAGCCTGGAGAGATTGTACGATGGCCACCTTCAAGTTCGAACTCGTCTCGCCGGAGCGCATCCTGTTCTCGGGTGAGGTCGTCAGCGTCATCGTCCCCTCGGTCGAGGGCGAGATGACGATCCTGGCCGGTCACGCCCCGCTGGTGGCGGTGCTGAAGCCCGGCATCGTGATGCTCCAGACCGATGCCAACAACGGCAAGGAATTCTACGTTTCCGGCGGCATTGCCGAGGTCAATGCCGAGAGCCTGACCATTCTCGCGGAGCAGGCTCGCTTCATCGAGGACGTCAACCTTTCTGTGCTCGACCAGGAAATCGTGACCGCCGAGACCCGTCTCGCCGGCTCGCAGGACGAGGCCGAGCAGAAGCGCCTTGCGGAGCAGCTGGTGCAGCTGCGCGAGTTCCGCGGCGTCTTTGAGGATCGCAAGGCCGCCTGACGCGGAGCCGATCGACGGAATTGAGAGGCTGGGAGCTTGCTCCCGGCCTTTTTTATTGTGACGCCGGACCGCATCACGAGCGTGCCTTCGTGATGGGCCTGCCAACAGAGCCGCAGCCCCCCGCCTGAGGCGTGAAGGCGCCGCGGCCCTCCTGGCAGGTGATCCCGAGCGAAATCGGTCCGAACTGCGAGGCTCAGATCGCCTCGGCGAGCGCGACGACACGGCGCGCCATCTCGGCATGCAGGCGCTCGACCATGCGGCCATCGAGCTGGATCGCGCCCTTGTCGGCGTTCTCGGGTTGCTCGAAGGCGGCGATGATCGCGCGGGCGCGCTCGAGCTCGGCAGTTTCA
Organism: Allobosea sp. GW823-FHT01F03; assembly: GCF_058798075.1. Classification (NCBI taxonomy): domain Bacteria; kingdom Pseudomonadati; phylum Pseudomonadota; class Alphaproteobacteria; order Hyphomicrobiales; family Alloboseaceae; genus Allobosea; species Allobosea sp. GW823-FHT01F03. Next base: position 639,459 of record NZ_CM179505.1, read on the forward strand.
GGGGCGAAAACGGTATTGGCGGCCCCGACCTGATTGGGATGGATCAGCGTCTTGCCGTCGAAGCCGAGATCGCGGCCCTGCTCGCACTCGGCCAGGAAGCCGACCTCGTCCTTGAGGTCGTTGTAGACTCCGTCGATCACGTCGAGCCCATGGGCGCGCGCCGCCAGGATCGCCGTGGTGAGCCAGGGCAGCATCGGCGCCCGGCCGGGCACGAAACGCGCGCGCGTCTCCTTGGCGAGGTCGTTGGTGCCGAGGACGAAACAGGCGAGCCGGGTCGAGGGATCGCGCGCGGCGCGGGCGATGCGCTCACAGTCGAGGATGGCGAGCGGGGTCTCGATCATCGCCCAGATCTGCGTCTCCGGCTTGGCCCAGAGCCCGACCAGACGCTGGCCGATCTCGACCAGCGTCTCCGGGGAAGCGACTTTCGGGATCAGGATCGCGTCGGGCGCGGCTTCCGTGGCGGCGGCCAGATCGGCATCGAACCAGGGAGTGTCGAGCCCGTTGGTGCGGATCACCAGTTCCCGTCGGCCATAGCCGCCGGCCTTGACGGCGTCGCAGACCTGGATACGGGCGAGGTCCTTGGCCTCCGGCGCGACCGCGTCCTCGAGATCGAGGATCAGGGCGTCGGCCGCAATCTCGCGCGCCTTTTCGAGGGCGCGGGCATTGGAGCCGGGCATATAGAGCACGCTGCGGCGCGGACGGATTTCGGTCATGGCGACACTCCTCACGGTTCTTATTGCAGCGCACACTAAACGCTGCGCAATGGCGACGTCACCCCCGGGCGGGAGAATTCGAGAATGGGCTGGATCGTGGGCGTGGATGGCTGCAAGGTCGGTTGGATCGCAGCTTCCTGTGACGTTTCGACAACCAAGGCCCCGACCCTGCGGGTCGAGCGCAGCTGGAGTGGCCTGATCCGCAGCTTGCCGCCGGGCAGCCTGGTCGCGGTCGACATGCCGATCGGCCTGCCGGACCATATCGAGCGGGCCGGCCGCGGGCCGGAGCAGGCGGTACGCAGCCTGCTCGGGGCGCGGCAATCCTCGGTCTTCGCGATTCCCTCGCGGGCCGCGGTCTATGCCGACACTTATCGGGAAGCTTGCAGCGCCGCGCTCGCGACCTCGTCGCCGCCGCGCAAAGTGTCGCGGCAGGGCTTCCACCTCTTCCCGAAGATCCGCGAGATCGACGGTTTCCTGCGGGCGGAGCCCGCCTGGCGCGGGGCAATCTTCGAGGTGCATCCGGAGCTCGCCTTCCGCACCTTGCGGGGCGCGCCCCTGCAGCACCCCAAAAAGATCAAGGGCGTCGTCAATCCCGAAGGCATGGCGGAGCGGCGGGCGCTGCTGCGGGCCGCCGGCCTCGCCGAAGAGGTGCTGGCCGCCGCGCCACCTCGCGGTGCCGCAGCCGATGACGTGCTCGACGCACTCGCGGCCCTGATCGTCGCCCGGCACATTGCGGCCGGGCGTGGGAGACCCTTTCCGGATCGGCCGGGACGCGATAGCCACGGTCTTCCCATCGCGATCTGGAGCTTCGCGCCGGATCGGCCCGCTTCGCAGGATATCGCCATGTCTGACCAGCCCGTTCCGCGCCCGATGATCGAAGCCGCGGCCGAACGCATCGCCGGCCATGCCCGCACCACGCCGGTGATGCGGCTCGGAACCGGCGCCTTCGGATCGCGCGCCGATGTCTCGCTCAAGCTCGAATGCCTGCAGCATGCCGGCTCGTTCAAGACGCGCGGTGCCTTCAACAATCTGCTCTCGCTCGATGTCCCGGCTGCCGGGGTGGCGGCGGCGTCGGGCGGGAATCACGGCGCGGCCGTCGCCTATGCCGCCGGCAAGCGCGGGGTCAGGGCGACGATCTTCGTGCCGGAGATCTCGCCGGCCGCGAAGGTCGAGGCGATCCGGCGCTTCGGCGCCGATGTCCGCATCGGCGGCGCGCAATATGATGACGCCCAGGCGGCCTGCGACCAGTTCGTCGCCGAAACGGGCGCGCTCAAGATCCATCCCTTCGCCGCCCCTGAGACGATGGCCGGCCAGGGCACGCTCGCGAAGGAATGGCAGAGCCAGGAGCCGGATCTCGACACGGTGCTCGTCGCCGTCGGCGGTGGCGGGCTGATCTCCGGCATCGCCTCCTGGTTCGCAGGCACCAGGGTCAAGGTCGTCGGCGTCGAACCTGAAGGCTCGCGGGCGTTGCAGGCGGCGCTGGAGGCCAAGGCGCCGATGACCGTGCAGGTCACCTCCGTTGCGGCGGATTCGCTGGGCGCGCGCAATGTCGGCCAGCTCGTCTACGATGTCTGCAAGGACACGGTCGATCATGTCGTGCTCGTGCCCGACAGCGCGATCGGCGAGGCGCAAGGCGCGCTCTGGCGCGATTTCCGCCTCGCGGTCGAGCCTGGTGGGGCTGCGGCGCTCGCGGCGCTGCTCCACGGCGCCTATAAGCCGGGGCCGGGCGAGCGGGTCGGCGTCCTCGTCTGCGGTGCCAATGTCGATCTCGCCCGTCTGCAGACGGTGGCGGGGTAGGCGGCTCTCGCATCGCCAATGCGCCGAAGCGGCGGCCGGAGGGCTCTTCGGCGCGCTTCGGCCGGGCTGTCGCGATCCTACCCGCTGCCGGCTTTACCTGCGCCCCCGTTGCAGCGCACAATCGCGTTTCCGCAACGAGAGCCCGTCATGTCCGAGATCGCCCCCAAGACCAGCCCCGGCCGCTTCTTCGAGGATTTTCGCCTGGGCGAGACGATCGTGCATGCGACGCCGCGCACGGTGACGAGCGGCGATGTCGCGCTCTACACGGCGCTCTACGGGGCACGCTTCGCGGTGCAGTCCTCGGACGCGCTGGCCAAGGCGATCGGCTACCCTGCCGCGCCTGTCGACGATCTCCTGGTCTTCCATATCGTCTTCGGCAAGACCGTTCCGGATATCTCGATCAACGCCGTCGCCAATCTCGGCTATGCCGATGGCCGCTTCCTGAGGCCGGTCTATCCGGGCGATACGCTCTCGGCGACCTCGGAGGTCATCGGGCTGAAACAGACCTCGGGTGGCGAGGCCGGCATCGTCTATGTCCGCTCGATCGGCCGCAACCAGCATGGCGAGATCGTGCTGAGCTATGCCCGCTGGGTGCTGGTGCGCAAGCGCAGCCCCGGTACGCCGGCGGCGTTCGAACTGGTTCCCGAGCTGCCCAAGGCAGTGCTTCCGGACGCCCTGGGTGAGAGCTGCCCGGCGCTCGCGCTCGCCGGCTATGATGACGGGCTCGCCGGCTCGCCCTTCCGCTGGGGCGACTACCGGGCGGGCGAGCGCATCGACCATGTCGACGGCATGACCGTCGAGGAAGCGGAGCATCAGATCGCGACGCGGCTCTACCAGAACACCGCCAAGGTGCATTTCGACGGCCATGGCGCGCGCGAAACCCGTTTCGGCAAGCGCCTGATCTATGGCGGCCATGTCATCAGCCTGGCGCGAGCCCTGTCCTTCAACGGGCTCGGCAATGCCTTCCATGTCGCCGCGATCAATGCCGGCCGGCATGTCGCGCCGCTCTTCGCCGGCGACACGGTCTATGCCTGGAGCGAGGTGCTCGAGGCGGCCGAGCTGCCGGGACGGGAGGATGTCGGGGCGCTGCGCCTGCGGCTCGTCGCGGCCAAGAACCTGCCCTGCAACGAGCACCCGTTGAAACTGGGCGACCAATATGCCGAGGGCGTCATCCTCGATTTCGACTATTGGGCGCTGCTGCCGCGCTGAAAGCCTGCCAGGCGCGGTCCGAACCGCATATCCTCCCGGTTCGGAGCCTGAAGGCAGCAGGCGGGCCGGCTTTCGCATGGCGGCTTGCAAGAGCGGGATCCGGCGAGCTAAAGTTACAGGATCGCGTTTCTGTAACCGAGCCTTGACGCTCTCGCATTGCAGCAGAGGTCGGGTTTCGTTAGAGAGCCATTCACTCTAGAACGATACCAAGCGATCGTTCATTGGCGAGCTTGAAGGTTCGGGAGAGTTCAACTTGGCCGAGGTCAAACCGGCGGCGCGCCCGCTTTCGCCGCATCTGCAGATCTACCGCTGGTCCTGGACGATGGCGATGTCGGTCGCCCATCGCGCCACCGGGGCGGCGCTTTATGGCGGCACCTTGCTGGTCGCCTTCTGGCTCGTCGCCGCGGCGTCCGGCCCTGCCGCCTATGATACCGCGCAGGCGATCGCCGGCTCGGTGCTCGGCCGCCTCGTGCTGTTCGGCTACACCTTCGTGCTGCTCCACCACATGGTCGGCGGGCTGCGCCATTTCGTCTGGGACATGGGCCATGGCTATGATCCGCAGACCCGGATGAACCTCGCCAAGTTCAGCGGCCTGGTCTCCGGCGTCCTGACCTTGCTGGTCTGGATCGCCGCCTACGCCCTGCGCTGAGGAAACGCCGATGCTCTCAAACTCGTCGATGCGTACCCCGCTCGCCCGCGTCCGCGGCCTCGGCTCGGCCAAGTCCGGCACCGGACACTTCTGGCTGCAGCGCGTCACCGCCGTCGCCAACGTCCTGCTGACGCTGGCCTTCCTCTGTGTCGTGATCTCGCTGATCGGCAAGCCTTATGCGGCCGCCGTCGCGACGCTGGCCAATCCGCTGGTGGCGATCCTGATGCTGCTCTTCGTGATCTCGGGAGCGGTGCATATGCGCCTCGGCATGCAGGTCATCATCGAAGACTATATCCACAGCGAGGGCCTGAAGATCCTGGCCGTGATGGCCAACACCTTCTTCGCGATCGCGGTCGGCGCCGCCTGCGCCTTCGCATTGCTCAAGCTCTCGTTCGGAGGCTGACCCATGGCGATCACCCGTGGCCCCGCGCGGCCGGCCTATACCGGTCAGGCCTATCCGATCACCGATCACAGCTTCGACGTCGTCGTCGTCGGCGCCGGCGGCGCGGGCCTGCGTGCCACCGTCGGCTGCTCGCAGGCCGGCCTGCGCACCGCCTGCATCAGCAAGGTCTTCCCGACGCGCTCGCACACCGTCGCGGCCCAGGGCGGCGTCGCCGCCTCGCTCGGCAATATGGGCAAGGACACCTGGCAGTGGCACATGTACGACACCGTCAAGGGGTCGGACTGGCTCGGCGACCAGGATGCGATCGAATATCTCGTCCGCAACGCCCCGGCCGCGGTCTATGAGCTCGAGCATTGGGGCGTGCCTTTCTCGCGCACCGAGAGCGGCAAGATCTACCAGCGTCCCTTCGGCGGCATGACCACCGAATTCGGCGAAGGCCCGCCGGCCCAGCGCACCTGCGCCGCCGCCGACCGTACCGGCCACGCCATGCTGCACACGCTCTATGGCCAGGCGCTGCGCTACAATACCGAGTTCTTCATCGAGTATTTCGCCATCGACCTGATCATGGACGATGACGGCCATTGCCGCGGCGTGATCGCGCTCAAGCTCGACGACGGCACGCTGCACCGCTTCCGCTCGCAGCAGACCATCCTGGCGACCGGTGGCTATGGCCGCGCCTATTTCTCGGCGACCTCGGCCCATACCTGCACCGGCGACGGCGGCGGCATGGTGCTGCGCGCCGGCCTGCCGCTGCAGGACATGGAGTTCGTGCAGTTCCACCCGACCGGCATCTATGGTTCGGGCTGCCTGATCACCGAAGGCGCGCGCGGCGAGGGCGGCTACCTCACCAATTCCGAAGGCGAGCGCTTCATGGAGCGCTATGCCCCCTCGGCCAAGGACCTTGCCTCGCGCGACGTCGTCTCACGCTCGATGACCATGGAAATCCGTGGCGGGCGCGGCGTCGGCAAGAATAAGGACCACATCTACCTGCATCTCGACCATCTCGACCCGAAGATCCTGCACGAGCGCCTGCCGGGCATCTCGGAAAGCGCCAAGATCTTCGCCGGCGTCGACGTGACCCGCGAGCCGATCCCGGTGCTGCCGACGGTGCACTACAACATGGGCGGCATCCCCACGAACTTCCACGGCGAGGTCTTGACCAAGGTCGGGGGCGATCCCGATGCCGTGGTGCCGGGCCTGATGGCGATCGGCGAGGCGGCCTGCGTCTCCGTCCACGGCGCCAACCGCCTCGGCTCGAACTCGCTGATCGACCTCGTCGTCTTCGGCCGTGCCGCCGGGCTGCGCTGCGCCGAGACGGTCAAGGCCGGCGAGAAGCAGCCGGAGCTGCAGAAGAACGCAGCCGATCTCTCGCTGTCGCGCCTCGACAAGTACCGCAATGCCAAGGGCGGAACCTCGACGGCCGATCTGCGCGACCGCATGCAGCGGACCATGCAGAACAACTGCGCGGTCTACCGCACCGGCGAGACGCTGGAAGAGGGCCACAAGCTGATCCATGAGGTCTGGGGCGGCATCACCGACATCGCCGTGACCGACCGCTCGCTGATCTGGAACTCGGACCTGATCGAGACGCTGGAGTTCGAGAACCTGATCACCCAGGCCGTGGTGACCATGGATTCGGCGCTGAACCGTCCGGAAAGCCGCGGCGCCCATGCGCGCGAGGACTATCCGAACCGCGACGACAAGGACTGGATGAAGCACACGCTCGCCTGGATCGACGACGAGAAGCGCACCGTCACGCTCGACGACCGTCCGGTGCACACCTACACGCTGTCCAACGACATCGAGTACATCAAGCCCAAGGCGCGGGTGTATTGAGGACGATCTGACAGATGGCTGAATTCAATCTTCCTCAGAACTCCCGCCTGACCGAGGGCAAGGCCTGGCCGAAGCCGGCCGGCGCCAAGAAGGTCACCGAGTTCAAGGTCTATCGCTGGAATCCCGACGATACCGCCAATCCGCGCACCGACACCTATTATGTCGACCGCGAGGATTGCGGGCCGATGGTTCTCGACGCGCTGATCTGGATCAAGAACAAGGTCGACCCGACGCTGACCTTCCGGCGCTCCTGCCGCGAGGGCATCTGCGGTTCCTGCGCCATGAACATGGACGGCAAGAACGGGCTCGCCTGCACCACCGGCATCGACGAGTGCGGGTCCAAGGGCAAGGTCGCGATCTATCCGCTGCCGCACATGCCCGTGGTCAAGGATCTCGTCCCCGACCTCACCCGCTTCTACGCCCAGCACGCCTCGATCGAGCCCTGGCTCAAGACGACGACGCCGGCGCCGGAGAAGGAATGGTCGCAGGCCAAGGATGATCGGGAGAAGCTCGACGGGCTCTATGAGTGCATTCTCTGCGCCTGCTGCTCGACCTCCTGCCCGAGCTATTGGTGGAATGGCGATCGCTATCTCGGCCCGGCGGCGCTGCTGCAGGCCTATCGCTGGCTGATCGACTCGCGCGACGAGGCCACCGGCGAGCGCCTCGACGATCTCGAGGATCCGTTCCGGCTCTATCGCTGCCACACCATCATGAACTGCGCCAATGCCTGCCCGAAGGGGCTGAACCCCGCCAAGGCGATCGCCGAGGTCAAGAAGATGATGGTGGCGCGCCAGGTCTGAAGGCGGCCAGCGCTTCCGGTTCTCGATCAACGCCAGCCCCCGGGCTGGCGTTTTTTGTTGGCGTGATCCGCGCGGCAGCAATGAGGCGTGGGGGCGCCTCAGAGATACCGCCCCGGCGCATAGGGCTTCGGGTCGATCGGTGGCGTTTCGCCATTGAGCAGCGCCGCGAGCAGTTCGCCGGTCATCGGGCCGGTGGAGAAGCCGAGATGCTGGTTGCCGAAGGCGAGCCAGAGGCCCTGATGCCCGGGCGCGGCGCCGATCATCGGCAGCGAATCCGGCAGGGTCGGCCGGGCTCCGCGCCAGGTCTTGCCGCGGATCGCGCCGAGCGGGAAGGCTTCGCGCGCGCTCTGCGTGACGCTTTCGATCTGGCGCAACTGGTCGGGCGCGTCGCGCCGGCTGAGGTCGACGCCGCTGGTGACGCGGTAGCCCTCTTCCATCGGCGTCATGAAATAGGCCGCGTCGACGTCATAGACCGGCCGGCTCAGACGGGCGCCGTCGCTCGCCGCGAAATGGCGGTGATAGCCGCGCTCGACATCGAGCTTGGGGTCGAGGCCGAGCGGGCGCAGCAGATCGGCGCTCCAGGGGCCGAGCGCGACGACGACGTCGCCGGCTTCGTGGAGGCGCTGCGCAGTCTGAACCCGCCAGAGCGTGCCCTCCCGGCGAAGTGCGGTGACTTCGTCCTGAACGAGCGTGCCGCCGCGGGCGACGAACAGGGCGGCGTAGCCGGCGGTGACGGCGCCGGGCGAGTCGACCGAGCCATTGGCCTCGATGAACAGGCCGGTCGGGAAGATCGGCCTCAGGGATGGCTCAAGGGCGGAGATGCCCTGCCGGTCGAGGATCTCGGATGCGATGCCATGGGCCTGCAGCAGGGCCTGTTCGGCCCGGGCCGCCGCGAGCCCCGCCTCGCTACGCCAGAGCTTGAGCGTGCCGGTCTCGCGCAGGCGATGGCTGATGCCGGCCTGCTGCATCAGGGCGCGGTGCAGCGTGACCGCCGTCGCGGTCAGCCCGTCCATCGCCGCGATCCGGGCCACGGCCTGCGAAGGCCGGGCTTCCCAAAGAAAGCGTAGCATCCAGCCCGGGCTGGTCAGCACGCGGCGCCAGTCGAGATGCAGGGCGGGATGGCGGTTGCCGAGATAGCCCGGCAGCTTGGCGTAGAGCCCGGGATTGTTGAGCGGCACCAGCGAGGAGCGGCCGATCACCCCGGCATTGCCATAGGAGGTCTCGCGGCCGGGCTCGCGCCGGTCGAGCAGCGTCACGGCGAAGCCGCGCTGCTGCAGGGCGAGCGCGCAGGAGACGCCGACAATGCCGGCGCCGAGGACGAGGATGCTGCGGCTCATGTCGATGGCTCGGCGGTTTCCGGCTGTTTCAGCCAATGGTCGAGGAAGGCGTCGAGCCAGCCGCGGACGGCCGGGTCGTATTGGTACCAGCCGTCGAGATGCTGCTGGCGCAGTTGCGCGCCCGGCATCAGCGTGCGCTCATGGCCGCGGACGGACCAGCGGCACATCATGGCGGGCGTCACCTCGGGGTGGAACTGGATGCCATAGGCCCTCTCCCCGGCGCGGATCGCCTGCACCGGGAAATCGGATCCGGTCGCCAGGCATTCGGCTCCGGGCGGGCAATCGAAGCCTTCGCGATGCCATTGATAGACCGTTCCGGGCCAGGCGAAGCCGGCGGCGTCCGCATGGCTCCTGCCAATTTCGGTCTGGTCGAGTCGGTAATAGCCGACCTCGGCTCGGCCCTGCGGATGAGCATAAACCGCGCCGCCGAGATGACGGGTCAGCATCTGGGCACCCAGGCAGATGCCGAGAAAGGCGGCGTTCTCCTTCAGGCAGGTCCCGATCCAGTCGATCTCCGCCTTGACGAAATCGTCGGGATCATTGGCGCTCATCGGGCCGCCGAAGATCACCGCGCCGGCATGGTCGCGCATCGTCGCGGGAAGAGGGTCGCCGTAGCGCGGCTTGCGGATGTCGAGGGCATGGCCACGCTCGACCAGCAACCGACCGACCCGGCCTGCGGTCGAGTTCTCCTGATGCAGGACGATCAGGACGGGTTTCCTGGTGGCAGGCAGGTCGTCGAGGCGCGTTCGCAGCCGGCGCCGGGGCGGGAGGCGAAAGGACTGGTCGTTCATCGCGGCGGTCGGTCGCGTCCCCGAACTCTCGGCATGGCCAGATGCGGGGGGAGAATGCGGCTTCGGGCCGCCAGCGGCAAGGGGGCAAGCGACATGGCGGCCATGGCGCCGTCGCACGGGGAGCATGCGCAATGCAATCTGACGCCGTCGTTTACCAGACATACAACCATTGGCCGTATTCGCAGTTGACAGCCGGGTTGCGTTGCGACATGAGAATGAACGTTCATTCTCATTTATTTGGCCGTGCCTTGTCGCAGATCGCAGACCAGCTACCGGCCGAACGCGGCCCGTCCGAGCGCCATATCCGCATTCTTGACGCAGCGGAGCGCGTCTTCGCGCGCTCCGGTTTCCATGCCGCGACGATGAACGATGTCGCGCTCGAGGCCGGCATGAGCCCCGGCAATCTCTATCGCTATTTTCCGTCGAAGGACGCGATCGTCGCCGGTATCGCCGAGCGCGACCGCAGCGAGATCGCCGCCGATTTCGCCGGGCTCGACCCGGACAAGGGCGGACTGCTCGACCAGCTCGAGGAGCTCGGCCGTTTCCATCTCGTGCACAAGCCGCGCGAGAAGGCGATCATCGCCCTGCAGATCTGGGCGGAGGCGGCCCGCAATCCCCAGATGGCGCAGATGTGCGCGAGCATTGACGGTACGGTCGAGCAGGGGGTGACTGCGGCGGTCGCGGTCGCCCGCGAGAATGGCGAGCTGCCGGTCAATCTCGATCAAGCGCGCTTTCTGCAGGCGATCTTCATGATGGCCGATGGCTTCTTCTGCCGGCGCGCCGTCGACCCGGAATTCGACGCCGCCGCCGGCGCCGAGACGCTTTTCGCCGCGATGCGCGGTCTGGCGCAGGTCCTGCTGCTGCCGCCGGGCCAGGACGAGCAACCATGAACGCGCAAAGAGCCGCACCCATGCCCAGCTTCCGCAAGACCCTCGCCGCGCTGTCCTTCCTCGCCTCCGCCGGCTTGCCGGCGATCGGGCTGGCCCAGGCGCCGGCTGCCGCGGCCGTGCAGCCGACCCAGGCCGGGCCGGCGATCACGGTGACATCGGCCAAGCGCGACGAGATCGTCCAGAGCGTCGTCGTCTCCGGCTCGATGATCGCCCGCGACGAGGTGATGGTGACGCCCGAGATCGATGGTTTCGTGATCACCGAGCTCTTGGCCGAGGAGGGCGATCGCGTCGCTGCCGGCCAGGTTCTGGCGCGGCTCTCGCGCGTCAGCCTCGATGTCCAGCGCAGCCAGAACGACGCACAGATTCAGCGCGCCGAGGCGGGCGTCGACCAGGCCAAGGCGCAGATCGTCGAGGCCGAGGCCAATCTCGTGCAGGCGAACAACGCTTTCGAGCGGACGAAGTCCCTGCGCGACAGCGGCAATGCCAGCGTCGAGACCTATGATCTGCGCGCCACCGCCGCCCGGGCGGCGCAGGCGCGGCTGAACTCGGCCAAGCAGAACCTGGCGATCATGTCCGCCGATCTCGCCCTGGCGAAGGCGCAGGGCAAGGATATCGACGTCAAGCTGGCACGCACCGACATCAGGACGCCCAAGGCCGGGATCGTCAGCCGCCGCAATGCGCGGCTCGGCGCCATGGCCGCGATGGCGTCGGCCGAGCCGCTGTTCAAGGTCATCGCCGACGGTGCGGTCGAGCTCGAGGCGGAGGTTGCGGAAGTCGAGATCCCCGGGCTGAAGCCGGGCCAGCGCGTGACGGTGACGCCGGCGGGTGCGGCCCAGGTCCTGGAAGGCGAGATCCGGCTGATCGCGCCGGAGGTCGACAAGGCCTCGCGGCTCGGGCGAGTGCGGATCGCGCTCAAGGGCAATCCGCCGGTGGCGATCGGCTCCTTCGCCCGCGGCGTGATCGAGACCGGCCGCAAGACCAGTCTCGTCCTGCCGCTGTCGGCGCTGACCTATAGCCGCGGCGGGGTGACGGTGCAGGCCGTCAAGGATGGCAAGGTCACGACCAAGTCGGTCGAGCTCGGGCTGATCGGCAATGGCCGGGCCGAAGTCCTTTCCGGCCTCGCCGAGGGCGAGAGCGTCGTGGCGCGCGCCGGCACCTTCGTGCGCAATGGCGACGTGATCACGCCGGTCATGACGAATTGACGAGCCCGGCCATGAACATCAACTTCTCAGCCTGGTCGATCCGCAAGCCGGTTCCGGCGATCCTGCTCTTCGTCGTGCTCTGCGTGCTCGGCCTGCTCTCGTTCTCGAAGCTGCCGGTGACGCGCTTCCCGAACATCGACGTGCCGCTGGTCTCGGTGACGGTGACGCAGTCCGGCGCGGCGCCGGCCGAGCTCGAAAGCCAGGTCAGCAAGCGCGTCGAGGACGCGGTCGCCAACATCACCGGCGTCAAGCATGTGATGTCGACGCTGACCGACGGCGCCTCGACCACGTTGATCGAGTTCCGCCTGGAGACCGATACCGACCGGGCGGTCAACGACGTCAAGGACGCGATCGCCAAGATCCGGGCCGATCTGCCGCGCCAGATCGACGAGCCGGTGATCCAGCGCATCGATGTCGAGGGCCAGTCGATCCTGACCTATGGCGCGGCATCCGCCGGCATGACGCTCGAACAGCTCTCCTGGCATGTCGACGACGTCGTCGCGCGCGAATTGCAGGGGCTGAAGGGCGTCGGCCGGGTCGAGCGCTATGGCGGCGTCGATCGCGAGATCAGGATCTCGCTCGATCCCGACCGGCTGCTCGCGCTCGGCGTCACTGCCGGCGAGGTCAACCGCCAGATCCGCGCCACCAATGTCGATCTCGCCGGCGGGCGCGGCGAGGTCGGCGGCCAGGAACAGGCGATCCGCACGCTCGCCGGCGCGCGCAGCGTCGCCGAGCTGGCCGAGAGCAAGATCCAGCTCACCGGCGGGCGCGAGGTCCGCCTGAAGGAACTCGGCCGCGTCGAGGATTCGAACTCGGAACCGCGCGCCTTCGGCCGGCTCGACAAGCAGCCGGTGGTCTCCTTCGCGGTCTTCCGTTCGAAGGGGTCGAGCGAGCTCTCGGTCAAGGATGTGGTCGCGGCCAGGATCGACGAGCTCAACAAGCGCTATCCCGAGATCGCGCTGAAGCCGATCGACGACGCGGTCTCCTACACCCATGGCAACTACAAGGCGGCGATGGAGACGCTGCTGGAGGGCGCGGCGCTGGCCGTGCTCGTCGTCTTCCTGTTCCTGCGCAACTGGCGCGCGACGCTGATCACCGCGGTCGCTCTGCCGCTTTCCGCGATCCCGACCTTCTGGGCGATGGAGATGATGGGCTTCTCGCTCAATCTCGTCAGCCTGCTCGGCATCACCCTGGTCACCGGCATCCTGGTCGACGACGCCATCGTCGAGATCGAGAACATCGTCCGGCACATGAAGATGGGCAAGTCGCCCTATCGCGCCGCGATGGAGGCGGCCGACGAGATCGGCCTCGCGGTGATCGCGATCACGCTCACCATCGTCGCGATCTTCGCGCCGGTCTCGTTCATGGGCGGCGTCGCCGGCCAGTATTTCCGACAGTTCGGACTCACCGTCGCGGTCGCTGTGCTGTTCTCGCTCCTGGTCGCGCGCCTGATCACGCCGATGATGGCGGCCTATCTGATGCGGCCGATGGACCATCAGGAGCCCAAGGACGGGCTCGTGATGCGCGGCTATGTCGGGTTGCTCAAGGCGACGCTGAAGGTGCGCTATCTGACGCTGGCCATCGGCTTCGTCTTCCTCTGGGGCTCGATCCAGGCGACGTCGCTGCTGCCGACCGGCTTTATCCCGGACGAGGACACGGCGCGCGTCGTCGCATCGGTCGAATTGCCGCCCGGCTCGACGCTGGAGGACACCCGGATCACCTCCGACAAGATCGTCGACAAGCTGCGCGAAATCCCGGAGGTCATCCGTGTCTTCGTGCTGGGCGGGGCGTCGCCGACCGGACAGCGCGAGGTTCGCCGCGCCGCGGTCTTCATCATGCTGCAGCCGAAGGCCGAGCGTGCCATCCCGCAAAAGGAACTCAAGGTCACGATCGCCGAAAAGCTCGCCGCGGTGCCCGATGTCCGCGCCTGGTATGTCAACGAGCGCGGCGAGCGCGAAATGGCCTTCTCGATCCTGTCCAAGGACGGGGCGGCGCTCGATGAGGCAGTGGCCCGGATCGAGGCGCGGATGCGCAAGGTCGACGGCTATCTCAACGTCGCCACCGCCGGGTCGCTGAGCCGGCCGGAGATGCGGGTTACGCCGAAGCTCGAACAGGCCGCCAATCTCGGCGTCACGCCGGAGGCGATCTCGGAGGCGATCCGGGTCGCGACCATCGGCGATATCGGCGCCAATCTCGCCAAGTTCAACGCCGGCGACCGGCTGGTGCCGATCCGCGTCCAGCTCGACGAGCAGGCGCGCACCGATATCCGTAACATCGCGGCGCTGCGCGTCACCAATGTCAACGGCGTCTCGGTCCCGCTCACCGCGGTCGCCGAGATCGGCTTCGGCGAGGGCCCGTCCTCGATCGACCGCTATGACCGCGTCCGCCGGGCCGCGATCGGCGCCGATCTGAAGCGTGGCTTCGAGCTCGGTACCGCCCAGGAGACCTTCAACAAGATCGTCGCGGAGGTCGGGCTGCCCGAGGGCGTGCGCATCGCCGCGACCGGCGATGCCGAGATCCAGGGCGAGGTCGTGCAGGGCTTCATCACCGCGATGACGACCGGCCTGATGCTGGTGCTCGCCGTGCTGATCCTGCTGTTCGGCTCGGTCTTCCAGCCGATCACCATCCTGCTCTCGCTGCCGCTCTCCTTCGGCGGCGTGGTCATCGCGCTGCTCGCGACCAACAATCCGGTCTCGATGCCGGTCTATATCGGCCTCCTGATGCTGATGGGCATCGTCACCAAGAACGCGATCATGCTGGTCGATTTCGCGGTCGAGGAGGTCGGGCGCGGCAAAGACCGGATGACGGCGCTGATCGAGGCCGGCCGCAAGCGGGCCCGGCCGATCGTGATGACCACGATCGCCATGGCGGCCGGCATGCTGCCCTCGGCCTATGGTGTCGGCGATGGCGGCGAGTTCCGCTCGCCCATGGCGATCGCGGTGATCGGCGGGCTGATCGTCTCGACCGTGCTCAGCCTCGTCTTCGTGCCGTCCTTCTACACGGTGATGGACGATCTTGGGCGCCTGCTGGCCTGGGCCTTCGGCCGCTTTTTCAGCAAGGCCGAGGACGAATCGACCTGGGAGCCGATCCACGATCCCGAGCATATGCCGGGCGAAGCCAGCGCCAAGGCGATGGCCGGCAAGCTCCCCTCGCCGCGACTGGCGGCGGAGTAGAAGAACAAGGGCCTGCCTCCGGGCGGGCTCTTTCTTTTGCGCGTCACTCCTCGCGCAAGGCGAGGTCGAGATTCTGGCCCTGTCCCGGCTTGCTGCCGCGCAGCGTCAGGGCGATGCCGCCCTGCCGGCGGGTGATGGTCAGGGTCGCCGGCGGGTTCGGCCGCACGCTCTCGGCGGTTTCGGTGAAGGCGAGGGTCAGACGCTCGCCCTGGCGCCGGCCACCGAGATCGGCCACGGTCCCCGTGCTCTCGCGAAAGCTGCCGGCATAGCGCCCGGTCGCCGGATCGTGCCGGAGCTCGATCCGGATCGCGGTGCTGAAGATCAGGGCGGTGCTGCAGCTGCCGTCGAGGCTGAGCCGCGCGCCCTGCTGGTCGCCATCGAACCGGCATTTGAGCGAGCGTCTGCTTCCGCCGGCGCTCTGAAGCGTGCCAGTGCCGCTGAAGCGGCCCTCGAGCGCGTTGAGGAAGCTCGCTTCACCCTCGCCGGCCTCGGTCTGGGCCGCCCCGGGGCGCGCCAGCAGCAACAGGGCGGCTGCGACGCAGGCCTTCGCCATCGGATGTCGTGCCATGACAGCTCCTCCTGCCGGCTAAACGCCGGAGGAGCGGTTTGGATCGGTCGACGATGAAAGCGTGAAGCGCGCGGTCTCAGGCGAAGCCGAATCTCAGCCTTTCCGGACCATCAGCACGGCGGCCAGAATCGCGACGCCGCCGAAGGCCTGAGCAGGGGAGGGCTGCTCGGCGAAGATCGCCCAGGCGGCGAGCACCGAGACCAGCGAGGGCCAGACCATCACCAGCGAGGTCGCGTTGGCGCCGTAATGGCCGAGCGCCAGCGTGATCAGCCCTTGGCCCATGGCATGGGCGATCAGGCCGAGCGCCGCGACGGCGAGCCAGCCGGTCAGGCTCTGCGGCAGGATTGTCTCGCCGAGAGCCAGAGCGGCGGCGAGGCAGAAGACGGCGCAGATCGCCGTCGAGATCAGGCCGATGCGGCCGGCATCGGCGCGGTTGCGGGCGCGGCGGACGGCAAGGATATAGGCGGCATAGGAGAAGGCTGCGCCGACGGCGAGCGTGTCGCCGAGCAGGGAGCCGGCAGCGGGTGCGCCGGTGAACTTGGGCAGCACCAGCATGCCGGCGCCGCCCAGCGCCAGCAGCAGGGCGCCGAGGATGCGCCGCGTCGGGCGCTCGCCGAAGATCAGCCAGCCGCCGAGGATGACGCCGACCGGCGAGAGATTGCCGAGCAGCGAAGCGTTGGCGATCGTCGTGTGCAGCAGCGCGCCGTTATAGAGCGTGACGTCGACGCCGAAGGCGACGCCGGCGATGGCGATTGGCCAGAGCGCGCCCGGGCCGCTACGCGTTGCGCCGGCGCGGCGGCCCTCCAGCGCCATCCAGGCCGCGAGAACCGGCAGCGCGAAGACCATGCGCCAGAAGCCGGCGGCGGCCGGCCCGACATCGGCGAAGCGGACGAAGATCCCGGAGAAGCCGATGCTGGTCGCGCCCAGCATCAGAATGAGGAACATGGCGAAGGCCGGCGAGGCCGGACGATCGGACAGGGAGAGGCCGGGGGCGGACATGCTGGTTTTCGGATGCGACAAGACGACGAAACGCCGTCATTCCGGCCGCAGCGAAGCGGAGTGCCGGAAGCCATCGTAGAGTGACCCTTACGAGGGATTTCGGCGCTGCGCGGCTTCGCCGCTTGTCCAGAAGACGGCTGATCTACGGAGGCCCGTGTACACCGCTTCCAGCGATCGGAAAAATGGATTATTTTGATTCATCTATAAGCGTTTCCGATGGAAGGTCGCATGTCCGCCCATCTCGATCTCGACGCGCTCGCCATGCTGGTCGCGGTCGCTGAAACCGGTGGTTTCACTGCCGCCGGACAGCGGCTCGGCAGGACGCAATCGGCGATCTCCGGGCGCATCCAGGATCTCGAGGCGACGCTCGGCAGGCAGTTGCTGGAGCGGTCGCGCCGCGGCGTCACGCCGACCGAGGCGGGCGAGCGGCTGCTCGCCCATGCGCGCCGCCTGCTCGCGGTCGAATGCGAGGCGCGGGCCGAGCTCGCCGGCGACAAGGCCTCGGGGCGGCTGCGCATCGGTGTGCCAGACGACTATGTCGACGCCTATCTGCGGCCGCTGATCATGCGCTTCTCGGCCGAGCATCCGCGCGTCGAGCTCGAAGTGCATTGCGAGCTCTCGAAGCGGATCGAGCCGGCGGTCGCAGCCGGCGAGCTCGATCTGGCGGTGATCACCCAGGATCCTGGCCGGCCCAAGGGCGAGCGTCTCAGGCGCGAGCCACTGGTCTGGGTCGCGGGTCGCGGCCACCGGCCGGAGCTGGACGAAACCCTGCCGCTTGGCCTGTTCAATGAGGGCTGCCGGGCGAGGCCGCGCATCCTGGCGGCGCTCGAGGCGGCCGAGCGGCCGCACCGGCTGGTCTTTTCCTCCTCGCACATGGCCGGGCTGCTCTCGGCGGTCGAGGCCGGTTTATGCGTCACGGCGATCACCGAGAGCGCCGTGCCGACCGGGCTGCGGCGGCTCACTCCGGGCGATGGGCTGCCGGCACTGTTCGAGCTTTCGGTGGCGCTGCTGATCGCCCCGGGGGCGGGGCTCGCGGCCCGGCATTTCGCGCAGGCGCTGCGCGAGGCGATGACGGCGCCGACGCTGGCGGTTTGACTCGCTGTCTCCACCTTCATGCTCGCCCTTGTGGCGAGCATCCATGTCTTGAACGTCGCGTTGGGGCGGCGGCGCCAAGACGTGGATGGTCGGGACAAGCCCGACCATGACGGGGACGCGGTCTACTCCGCCGCCTGCGGCTTCAGCACGCCGCGGCGGATCTGGTCCTCCTCGATCGACTCGAACAGGGCGCGGAAATTGCCCTCGCCGAAGCCGTCATCGCCCTTGCGCTGGATGAATTCGAAGAAGATCGGTCCGACCACGGTGGCCGAGAAGATCTGCAGCAGCACCTTGCTCATCCGGCCTTCCTTGGAGCCGAGCGCGACCGCGCCCTCGCCGTCGATCAGGATGCCATTGGCCTTCAGCCGCTCGACCGGCTCGCCATGGTTCGGCACGCGGCCATCGACCTTCTCGTAATAGGTCGCGGGCGGCGAGGGCATGAAGGGCAGGCCGTTGGCGCGCAATTGCTCGACGCTGGCATAGATGTCGCGGGCGCCGAGCGCGACATGCTGGATGCCCTCGCCCTTGTACTGGCGCAGGTATTCCTCGATCTGGCTCTTGTCGTCGAGGGATTCGTTGATCGGAATGCGGATCTTGCCGCAGGGCGAGGTCAGGGCGCGCGAGATCAGCCCGGTCAGCTTGCCCTCGATGTTGAAGAAGCGGATCTCGCGGAAGTTGAAGAGCTTGCCGTACCAGTCGGCCCAATGGTCCATGCGGCCGCGCATGACGTTGTGGGTGAGATGGTCGAGATAATACATCCCGGCCTGCTCGGGGTGCGGGTCGCGCTCGCCGAGCCAATCGAAGTCGACATCCCAGATCGAGCCCTTCTCGCCATAGCGCTCGACGAAATAGAGCAGGGAGCCGCCAATGCCCTTGACCGCCGGGATCTGCAATTCGCCGGGGCCGACCCTGGTCTCATAGGGCTCTGCGCCGAGCGCGACGGCGCGCTCGAAGGCCTGTTTGGCGTCGACGACGCGGAAGGCCATGGCGCAGGCGCAGGGGCCGTGCTGCGCGGCAAAGCCCTGCGCGAAGGAATCAGGCTCGGCATTGACGACGAAATTGACGTCGCCCTGGCGATAGAGCGTCACCTGCTTGGAGCGATGCTTCGCGACCTTGGTGAAGCCCATGGTCTCGAACAAGGACCCGAGCTTCTCCGGCTCGGGATGGGCGAACTCGACGAACTCGAAGCCGTCCGTGCCCATCGGGTTGGCGTCGGAAATGGCGGGCGGGGCGGTGTCGTGCGGGAACGGGCCCATGGCGTCCTCCTCCTGGGTCGATTTGTAAGGGCCATGGTCGCGCATCGCCGCGGCGATGATCTTGCAAAATCGACCGAGCGAGCGCTTCATTTGCACGAAACGTGCATCATGAAACGGAAACGCTCACGGAATGCCCGCCCTGGACGCTTTCGACTGGCGCCTGCTCGAAGCGCTGCAGCAGGACGCCTCGCTGACCAATGGCGCGCTGGCTGAGAAGATCGGCCTGTCGGCAAGCCAGGTCTCGCGCCGGCGCCAGCGGCTCGAGCAGGAGGGCGTGGTGCGCGGCTATCGCGCCCTGATCGATCCCGAAGCGATCGGGCTGTCGGTCACCGTCTTCATCCATGTCGCGCTGAACACCCATTCGCGCGACAATGCCCGGCGCTTCCGCGATCTGGTGAAGCTCACCCCGGCCGTGCTCGAGGCCCATGCCCTGACCGGCGAGGCGGACTACATGCTGAAGGTCGCGGTCGGCGATCTCAAGGAATTGGCGCGGCTGGTGAACGAGGTGCTGCTGCCGCATGAGAGCGTCGCAAGGGTGCGCTCCGAGATCGCGCTGGAGACGCTGAAGGAGCCGGGGCTGCTGCCGCTGCGGCTCGGCTGAGCGCGCGGCGAAACCGCCCCTTCCGCCGGCGCGGCGGCGCGCTATAAAGCTGTCATGGTCATTCTCAATCGCATCTACACACGCACGGGCGACGACGGCACCACGGCGCTCGCCACCGGGGCTCGCCGGCCGAAATTCGACCTGCGCATCGCCGCCTATGGCACCACGGACGAGACCAATGCCTGCATCGGCCTGGCGCGGCTGCACTGCGCCTCCGAGGATGCGAGCGTCGACGCGATGCTGGGCCGCATCCAGAACGATCTCTTCGACCTCGGTGCCGAGCTCGCCTCGCCGGATACCGGCGAGAAGCTGGAATGGGAGCCGCTGCGCATCGTCCAGGCGCAGGTCGACCGGCTCGAGGCCGAGATCGATACGCTGAACAAGGGGCTCGGCACGCTGCGCTCCTTCGTCCTGCCCGGCGGCACGCCGGCCGCCGCCCATCTCCATCTCGCCCGCACCGTCAGCCGGCGGGCGGAGCGGCTGATGGTCGAGCTTGCCGGTATTCCGGGCGAGAGCGTCGCGAAGCCGGCGCTGAAATTCATCAACCGGCTTTCGGACTTCCTGTTCGTTGCCTCCCGCTATCTCAACGCCAGGGCGGGGGGCGACGTGCTCTGGACGCCCGGGCAGAACCGCTGAACCGATGTTCGTGCCGCTGCATGACGGCGTGCCGATGCGCTTCATCCGCGTCGCCTATGTCACCTATGCGCTGATCGCGATCTGCATCCTGCTGCGGCTCGTGCTGATGCACTGGACCAGCGAGGCGAGCGAGATCGCGGTTCTCGCCGGGTTCGGCACGATTCCGGCGGTGCTGTTCGGCGAGGCGCAATTGCCGCCTGAATTGTTCAAGGCGCCGCCCTGGCTGACGCTGATGACCGGCATCCTGCTGCATGCCAGCTTCGCCCATCTCGTCGGCAATATGCTGTTCCTCTGGGTTTTCGGAGATAATGTCGAGGATGCGATGGGCCATCTGCGCTTCCTCGTCTTCTTCATGCTCTGCGGCATCGCCGGGGCGCTGCTGCACGCGCTGATGAATCCCGACTCGGAACAGCCGCTGGTCGGCGCCTCCGGGGCGATTTCGGGCGTGATCGCCTCCTATCTGATGCTCTACCCGCGCGTGCGCGTATGGGGGCTCGCTTTCAAGTGGATTCCGATCCGTATCCCGGCGATGTACGCGCTCGGCGCCTGGATCCTGTTCCAGCTGCTTTCGGCGCTGTTCGACCAGCAGGGCGCTGTCGGCTGGTGGGCGCATCTCGGCGGGCTGGGGGCTGGTGCGGCGCTGACGCCGTTCCTGATCCGGCGCGGTCAAACGCTGTTCGGGCGCCCGGCCTGAGCCCGGCGCGACCTTCACGCCGTTGACAACGGCAAATTCCCGTCGCTACGGTCCCCGCGCATTCCAGCCGCGGGCCGCGATGCCGAACTGCCGCGATTTCGTTCGGCACCGGGTCACGGTCCATCTCTCCCGAACGGTGAAGCGCCCATGAAGATTCTCGTGCCTGTCAAGCGGGTCGTCGACTACAAC
Source organism: Allobosea sp. GW823-FHT01F03 (assembly GCF_058798075.1). Classification (NCBI taxonomy): domain Bacteria; kingdom Pseudomonadati; phylum Pseudomonadota; class Alphaproteobacteria; order Hyphomicrobiales; family Alloboseaceae; genus Allobosea; species Allobosea sp. GW823-FHT01F03. Next base: position 660,297 of record NZ_CM179505.1, read on the forward strand.
GTGAAGATCCGCGTGAAGGCGGACGGCTCGGGCGTCGAGCTGGCCAATGTGAAGATGTCGATGAACCCCTTCGACGAGATCGCCGTCGAGGAGGCTCTGCGGCTGAAGGAAGCCGGCAAGGCGACCGAGGTCGTCGTGGTCTCGATCGGCCCGGCGCAGGCGGCGGAGACAATCCGCACCGGCCTCGCCATGGGCGCCGATCGCGGCATCCTGGTCAAGGTCGAGGGTACGGTCGAGCCGCTCGCCGTCGCCAAGATCCTGAAGAAGCTGGTCGAGCAGGAGAATCCCGGCCTGGTGATCCTCGGCAAGCAGGCGATCGACGACGACGCCAACCAGACCGGCCAGATGCTGGCGGCGCTGCTCGGCTGGCCACAGGGCACCTTCGCCTCCAAGGTCGCGGTCGGCGACGGCTCGGTCGACGTCACCCGCGAGGTCGATGGCGGCCTGCAGACCGTCGGGCTGAAGCTGCCGGCGATCGTCACCACCGATCTGCGCCTGAACGAGCCGCGCTACGCCTCGCTGCCGAACATCATGAAGGCGAAGAAGAAGCCGCTCGACGAGACCACGGCGGAGACGCTCGGCGTCGATGTCGCGCCGCGCCTGACCGTGCTGAAGACCGCGGAGCCGCCGAGCCGCTCGGCCGGCGTCAAGGTCTCCTCCGCCGCCGAACTTGTCTCCAAGCTGAAGAACGAAGCGGGAGTGCTCTGAACCATGACGACGCTGCTGCTCGCCAAGCACGACAACAAGACCCTCAACGAGGCGACCCGCAAGGCCCTGACTGCCGCCAAGGCGCTCGGCGCGCCCGTGCATGTCCTGGTCGCCGGCCACAACGCCAAGGCCGTCGCTGAAGCTGCCGCCAAGCTCGACGGTGTCGAGAAGGTGCTGCATGCCGAGGACGCGTCCTATGAGCACCGCCTCGCCGAGCCGCTGGCGGCGCTGATCGTCTCGCTCGCCGGCGCCTATGACGCGCTGGTCGCGCCGGGCACCACGACCGGCAAGAACGTGATGCCGCGCGTCGCCGCCCTGCTCGACGTGATGCAGATCTCCGAGGTGACCAAGGTCGTCTCGGCCGATACCTTCGAGCGGCCGATCTATGCCGGAAACGCCATCCAAACCGTTCAGTCGGGCGATGCCAAGAAGGTCATCACCGTGCGCGGCGCCTCCTTCCAGGCGGCCGGCGACGGTTCGGCGAACGCGCCGATCGAGAGCGTCGCTGTCGTGGCCGACACCGGCATTTCGAGCTTCAAGGGCGAGGAGGTCGCCAAGTCCGACCGTCCGGAGCTCGCCTCGGCCAAGATCATCGTCTCGGGCGGGCGTGCGCTCGCCTCGGCGGAGAATTTCGGCAAGGTGATCGAGCCGGTCGCCGACAAGCTCGGTGCTGCCATGGGCGCCTCGCGCGCCGCGGTCGATGCCGGCTATGCCCCGAACGACTGGCAGGTCGGCCAGACCGGCAAGGTCGTGGCGCCCGACCTCTATGTCGCGGTCGGCATCTCCGGCGCGATCCAGCATCTCGCCGGCATGAAGGACTCCAAGGTGATCGTCGCGATCAACAAGGACGAGGAAGCGCCGATCTTCCAGGTCGCCGATTACGGCCTGGTCGGCGATCTCTTCACGATCATGCCCGAGCTCGAGGCCGAGCTCGCCAAGATCGGCAAGTAAGCCGAAACCTCGCGGGTCGCAGCGATGCGGCCCGCGCCAGAGCGGAATGCGAAAAAGCGGGGGCCGGTTTTTCGCATTCCGCCCTAACGTCATGTCGGGAGACGGGATGTCTCGAGGTGGGAACGCAGTGCGCTTCCCCTGAAAGGCATCCGGCTCCAGCCACCGGGAAACAGAAGCGTCACATGGACCAAGAGATCAGGACGATCGGCATCATCGGTGCCGGGCAGATGGGCAACGGCATCGCCCATGTGGCGTCTGTGGCCGGGTTCGAGGTCAAGCTGCACGATATCGCCGAGGACCGCATCAAGGCGGCGCTGGCGACGATCGACGGCAACATGGCCCGCCAGGTCTCGAAGGGCGCCATCGCCGACGAAATCCGGCGCGACGCCATGTCGCGGATTTCCGCGGCGCCGTCTCTCGAAGGCTTGAGCGCCTGCGACCTGGTGATCGAGGCTGCGACCGAGAGCGAGGAGATCAAGCGCAAGATCTTCACCGCGGTCTGCCCCTATCTGCGGTCCGACGCGCTGCTCGCCTCGAACACCTCCTCGATCTCGATCACCCGCCTTGCGGCGGCGACCGACCGGCCGGAGCGCTTCATCGGCATACATTTCATGAACCCGGTGCCGCTGATGCAGCTCGTCGAGCTGATCCGCGGCATCGCGACCGACGATCACACTTTCGAGCTCGCCAAGGACTTCGTCGCCCGTCTGCACAAGACGGCCTCGGTCTCCGAGGATTTCCCGGCCTTCATCGTCAACCGCATCCTGCTGCCGATGATCAACGAGGCCGTCTACACGCTCTATGAGGGCGTCGGCTCGGTCGAGGCCATCGACACCGCGATGCGGCTCGGCGCCAATCACCCGATGGGGCCGCTCCAGCTCGCCGATTTCATCGGCCTCGACACCTGCCTCTCGGTGATGCAGGTGCTCCATGACGGGCTGGCCGATTCCAAGTATCGGCCCTGCCCGCTGCTGGTGAAATATGTCGAGGCCGGCTGGCTCGGTCGCAAGACCAAGCGCGGCTTCTACGATTATCGCGGCGAGAAGCCGATCCCGACCCGTTAGATCACCGCGCGTCCGTTCGGGCGCGGTCACGGTGATCTATCTCAGTGTTATCGCATCGGAGTTTTCCGAAAACTGGAGTCCACTTTTCGGTCCGATGCTATAAAGGGGCGCAGGCGCCCCTCACGGTCACCGACATTCCGGTCAGGCGCCGAAGGCGCGCGCTCTGGAAGCCATCGTAGAGCGCCCCCGTATGACGGCTTCCGGCGCTATGCTGCGCTCTGGCCGGCATCACGGAGATCGGTGGCGTCCGCGTCGCCCCGGCTGGTGTCCTAAATCCCGTTTCCCATTCGCGCCGCAACATCGCCGCTTCACAATCCTGTCGTCTCGCGCTTACATTATCGGGCTACGGGATTCGTCCGGCTCGATTAAGCGGAGGCGCGATACGGGTGACGGCGCATGTAATGCATCCGATGGCTTCGCCGGATGGCTGTCCGGCTTTGGTGCTCAACGCGGATTTCAGGCCGCTGAGCTACTACCCCCTGTCGTTGTGGAGCTGGCAGGACGCGATCAAGGCGGTCTTCATGGACCGGGTCAACATCGTCTCCGAATACGATACCGTGGTGCGCAGCCCGAGCTTCAACATGAAGCTGCCCTCGGTGGTTTCGCTCAAGACCTATATCAAGCCCTCGCGTACCCCCGCCTTCACCCGCTTCAACGTCTTCCTGCGCGACCGTTTCGCCTGCCAGTACTGCCTGGGGCGCGAGGAACTGACCTTCGACCATGTCATTCCGCGCTCCAAGGGCGGGCTGACGACCTGGGAGAACGTCGTCGCTGCCTGCTCGCCCTGCAATCTGCGCAAGGGCGACAAGATGCCGACCGCCGTCGGCATGATTCCGATGCAGAAGCCCTTCGCGCCGTCGATCAACGATCTGCACCGCAACGGCAAGCTCTTCCCGCCGAACTATCTGCACGAGAGCTGGCTCGATTATCTCTACTGGGATTCCGAACTCGAGCCCTGAGCCGGGCTGCAAATTCTACTGGCGCGGCCGCTTGACGCGACTTTCTGCGCTTCCGGTGCTCACGGACAGCAGTCCGCTGCGCGCCGGTTCTCGAAAGTCACGCCAGTCGACTCACGCTGGCGAACCGCCAGCCACTCTCGCTGCGCTCTTCAATCCCAGCAGTGCTGCGATAAGCAGCCCGAGCGAGGCGAGAGCATTCCAGCCGGCGAGCGAGAGGCCGAGGAAGCGCCAGGCCGCCTCGGTGCAGGAGACGACGCGGACCGTCTGCAGCTGCTTCATGAAGTCCTGCATGCCGGATGCGGCGGGCGCGACCGCGCCGCCGCAATCGTTCGGGCCGGCGAACCAGCCCCATTCGACACCGGAATGGTAGATGCCGAGTCCGGTGCTCCAGGCCATCAGCAAAGCGAGGGCGGCAAGGGCAACGAGTTGGCTCCGGCGCGAGCGGGCGAGCAGCAGCGCGACGGCGGCAAGCCCGATCGCGGCGTAATGCGGGACGCGCTGCTCGAGGCAGAGCTTGCAGGGCCGCAGCAGCACGACGAGCTCGAAGAACCAGGCACCGGCGATCAGCGCGAGGCTGGCGAGGCCGATCAAGGCGATGACGCGGCGCGGCTTTGCGAAGAGGTCGGCGAGAGGCGTGGAGGTCATGGGTCGCTCAGCAGGAAAAGAGTTGGCCGGAGCCTGTCAGCAGCTTGAGGCCGAAATAGAGCAGGATCAGCAGGGTAGCGCCGCCAAAGGCGATCAGCTTGAGGCGCCGCTCGATGAAATGGCGGATCGCCGGGCCATGGCGGCGCAGCAGGAAGGCGAGGGCGAAGAAGCGGGCGCCGCGGGCGAGCACGCAGGAGATGACGAAGAAGCCGAGCCCGACCTGCACGGCGCCGGCGAGGATCGTCACCACCTTGATCGGCGGGAGATGGGCGAGGCCGGAAGTGGTCAGCAGCAGCAGAGTGGTGTCCGGCCCGGCGCAGGCGCGCAAAGCCTCGAAGGCGGCGAGCTTGCCATAGAAGGCAAGGACCGGCCGGGCGAGCGCATCGAAGGCGAAATAGCCGAGGCCGTAGCCGGCGATGCCGCCGAGCGTCGAGAATGCGGTCGCGACCAGGGCGTAGCGATAGGCCTTGCGTGGGTCGGCCAGCGCCATCGGCACGAACAGGACATCGGCCGGGATCAGGAAGAAGGAGCTCTCGACGAAAGCGACCACGGCGAGCCAGAGCTGGGCGGCCGGGCGTGCGGCGAGCGACAAGGTCCAGAGATAGAGGCGCTGGAAGGCGCCACGCCGTTCCGGCGGCAGGGCGGCAGCGGGTGGCGTGTTCGCGGAAGCCATGCTGCGGCCCTCTGACGATGACGGCGCATCCGGCGGTGAACCTGCCGGAGGCGATGCGCTTCTAGCTATCCGGCTGCGCCGGCGCCGTCCATGCCGGGCTGGAGTGAAAAAAGCCGCTCACGCGAGATTGACCGGGCCGGATCGACAGTTATAGTCCGCGCCGCCCGCAAGGGGCCCCTGTGGCGGAATTGGTAGACGCGCTCGACTCAAAATCGAGTTCCGCAAGGAGTGCTGGTTCGATCCCGGCCAGGGGCACCATCTTTCTTGGCGCGATGCCGCCCACCAACCCATCGCGCAGATTCGACTTCGCTCCGCTTCGTCGTACCATCCGCCTCGCTATCGCGAAGGCAGGGGTCGGAGGGCGCCGACATGGTCACAGCCTCACGCGATCACGCCGGCGCTCCCGGTGCGCTTGTCTGGGTATCGGTGTGGAGCCACCCTTCGCCTGCTCTCAGACGAAGATCATCACGCCGATCATGGCGATGACGACCAGAACCAGGCCGCTGATCAGCATCGGGACCAGGGTGCTGTCACCCTGGCCATGGGAGCTGTCGCCCCCGGCGGTGGCGGGAGCGCCCGTCGGGGCGCGGGATACGACTCGGTCGACCATTGCAGCAGCCCTGAAAGAGGTCCGAAGGCCAGATTTCTAGGCGATAAAAGATGTATTGTAAATGCATATTAAAAAGCCAGACAAGCGCCTCGGGGACGCCGGAAGAATCAGAACGTCGCAGCGTTAGCCGGGTGGGCCAGCGATCACGCCCTTGCGCAGAAGAAAGCAGCCATAGGGGCGGGGATCGCCGACCTGGACCACGGCGAAGGCGGACTTGGCCGCTTCGTAGAAGGCGAAGCGGTCGATTCCGACGAGCGGCATAGGCTTTTCGTTGGCGCGGTCGAGTTCCGCCTGGACCTGGGCCTGCACGTCGGGAATCGCCTGGGGATCGCCGACGACCAGCATGCGGCGTACCGGTTCGGGCTCGAAATCGTCGATCGGCAGCACCGAAAGAATGGCGCGCGCCGCTCGTGCCATGGTGAGACCGGGCAGGCGGACCAGCCGGCCGCTCGTGGTGGCGCGCGCTATCGTCTCGGCCGGATGATTGGCGTCGACCAGAGCGAGATCGTCGCCATGGCCCATGGCGGCGAGCACCCAGAGCAGATCGGCGGAGAGGACCGGGTCGAGGTTCCTGAGCATCTCAACTGCGTCCGCGCTGCGAGAGATAGAGCCGGCGGGCATTGCCGCCGAGGATGGCTTCGCGCTCTGCGTTCGGCAGGGCGGCGAGCAGGGCATCCGTGGCGCCGAACCATTGCGCATAGCTCGCCCGCAGCGTCACCACCGGCCAGTCGCTGCCCCAGATCAGGCGTTCGGGTCCGAAGGCGCCAAGCAGATGCTCGAAGGCCGGCCGGAGCGTCGCCAGCGTCCAGTCGGCGCGCGCTTCGGTGACGAGCCCCGAGAGCTTGCAGAAGACATTTTTATGCGCGGCGAGCGCCGTCATGCCCTCGCGCCAGGCGGAAAGCTCGCCGCGCGCCAGATCAGGTTTGGCGCCGTGGTCGATGATGCAAGCGAGGTCAGGCTGTCGCTGGAGCATGTCGAGCATCGGCGTAATATGGCGGGGCTTCAGCAGGGCGTCGAAGACGAGACCCTGTTCCGCCATGGCATGAAAGGCCGGCGCCAGGGCGGGGCGTGCCAGCCAGCGATCATCGGCGATGTCGTGCACCATGGGCCGCAGACCGACGAGCAGACGGTTGGTCGCAAGCTCTGCGATGCGTTCGGCGGCATTGCCGACGTCGAAATCGGTCCAGCCGACCACGCCGGCGACGAAGGGGGTGCTCGCGGCAAGATCGAGCAGATAGGCCGTCTCGGCCTCGGTTGGCGCTGCCTGGACCAGGATGGTGCGGCAGATGCCGTGGCGGGCCAGCAGCGGCTCGAGGTCGTCCGGGCCGAAATCGCGATGGATTACGCCGAGCGCCGGGGTCAGCCAGCCATAATCGCCGCGGGCGAGGCTCCAGAAATGCTGATGCGCGTCGATCCGCATGGCGTCACCCCGGAACCGGGACATCGGCGCCGAGCAGGCCTTCGGCCTTCAGCTCGGCCCAGAGGGAAGGGGGGATGGGAGCGGAAAGCTCGGCGAGCTGGTCTGCGACCTCGCTAGGCGTGACGGCGCCCATCAGCAGGCTCGAAACCGCGGCATGGCCGAGTGGGAACTGCAGGGCGGCGCGACGCAGGGGCACGCCATGGCGGATGCAGACGGCCTCGATCGCGGCGACGCGCGTGCGGATCTCGGGCGGGGCCGGACGATAATTATAGCGGGCGCCGGCGACAGGCCCTGTGGCGAGGATGCCGGAATTGAAGACGCCGCCGAGCATCAGGCCGATGCCTTTTTCCAAAGCGAGCGGCATGAAGGAGGCGAGCGCCGGCTGTTCCAAGAGGGAATAGCGCCCGGCGAGCAGCATGGCGTCGAAATCGCCGGCGCGGGCGAAGCGCTCGCACATCTCGGCCTCGTTGACGCCGACGCCGATCGCCTTGACGGCGCCGGCGGCGCGGAGCCGGTCGAGGGCGCGATAGGCGCCGTCCATGGCTTCGGCGAAGCGCGCCTCGATCCGGTCGGCACCATGGGTCCAGACATCGACATCGTGGATCAGGACGATGTCGAGATGGTCGACGCCAAGGCGCAGCGCCGACTGTTCGAGTGAGCGCATGGCTCCGTCATGGGAGTAGTCGAAGCGCAGCCCATGCGGCAGGCCGCCGAGATAGCCCGAGCCGTCGCCGCGCCCGGCGAAAGGCACCGCGACGCGGCCGACCTTGGTCGAGATGATGACGTCCTTCCTGTCCGAGCGGCGCAGCGCCGCGCCGATGCGGTGCTCCGACAGGCCGTGTCCGTAGAGGGGCGAGGTGTCGATCAGGCTGACGCTGGCGGCGAGCGCGGCCTCGACCGTCGCGATGGCGGTGGCCTCGTCGAGACGGGCATAGAGATCGCCGAGCGGGGCGCCGCCGAAGCCGAGCGCGCTCGGTGTCAGTCCGGAGCGGCCGAGCGGTCTCGAGGGGAGCATCGATGCTGTCATTGGCGTGAGGCCGCGCTGGAGGTTCAACACTATGTGCACGCCAACATGTCAGCTTGCAACCGCGTTTGAACAGGATTAGCGTCGCCGCCTCGGCACGGGCCGGCCCTTCGCGGGCGCGGCCTGCCGGCATCGGATCAAAGGGCCCGGAGCGGCCTTCTCATATCGACAGGGAGGACGATCATGACCGACAGCATTCTGAAGCCGACGCGGCGTGGCCTGCTGCGCGGCGCCGCCGCGCTCGGCGCGACCAGCGCGGTCGCCTCGCCGCTGGTGCTGCGCGAGGCGCACGCCCAGGCCGCCTTCAACTGGAAGCGCTTTTCCGGCCAGTCGATCGACGTTCTGCTGGTCAAGAATCCGCGCTCGGACCTGTTCCAGGCCGCGGAGAAGGAGTTCACCGAGCTCACCGGCATCAAGGTCTCCTCCGAGCAGGTGCCGGAGCAGCAGCAGCGCCAGAAGGCGGTGATCGAGTTCGCCTCGGGCAAGCCGAGCTTCGATGTCAGCGCGATCTCGCTGCATGTGCAGAAGCGCATGGCGGCCAAGGGCAAATGGTTCGCCGATCTCTCGCCCTTCATCAAGGACGCCTCGCTGACCTCGCCCGACTTCAATTTCGAGGATTTCGGCGCCGGCGCTGTGGCCTATGCCCGTCAGGCCGACGGGGCGCTGGATACGCTGCCCTATTTCGTCGATTACTGGATGGTCTACTACAATAAGGAGCTCTTCGACGCGAAGGGCGTCGCCTTCCCGAAGAGCATGGACGAGATGGCGGTCGCGGCCGCCAAGCTGCACGACCCGGCCAAGGGCGTCGCCGGCTTCGTCTCGCGCGGGCTGAAGAACGCGAACGTTCCGGTCTGGGCCTGCCTGCTGCTCGGTCAGGGCGTCGAGACCACTTCGGCCGACGGCAAGCTGCAGACCGATGGTCCGGAGGCGATCTGGGCCGGCGAACTCTACAAGAAGCTCAACAAGGACACCGGCCCTGTTGGTTCGGTCGGCTTCAACTGGAACGAATGCCAGACCACCTTCATGCAGGGCCGCGCCGCGATGTGGCTCGACGGTATCGGCTTTGCGACCCCGCTCGAGGATCCTTCGAAGTCGCGCATCGTCGGCAAGGTCGGCTATGGCGTCACCCCGCCGGGGCCGAAGGCGCATCATGCCGGCATGTTCGGCGACGGCATCGGCATCTCGCGCGGCTCCGCCAAGAAGGAGGCCGCCTGGCTCTACATCCAGTTCATCACCAACAAGGCCCAGCAGCTCGCCATGCTGAAGGCGGGTGCCGGCGCCCCGGCCCGTTCCTCGGCCTATCTCGACAAGGCGACGATCGAGTCCTCGAAATTCGGCAAGCAGTATTTCGACTGCCTGCTGCAATCGGCGAAGATCGCCCGCGCCGCCCTGCCGCAGATCGTCCCGGTCACCGAGTTCCGCGACGTCTTCGGCGTTGGCCTGACCAATATGATCGGCGGGGCGGATGTCGCGACCGAACTGAAAAAGGCGACCGAGGCCTTCGCGCCGGTGCTGGCGAAGAGCGAGCAGGGCTGAGGAATGCACGACAGAGTCCCCTCTCCCCTTGCGGGAGAGGGTTAGGGTGAGGGGTCCCGCGACGTGGATCGTTGGCGGAGCGAAGGGCTTCCACGACCTGTGCGACCCCTCATCCGCCTGCCGGCACCTTCTCCCGCAAGGGGAGAAGGGAGCGGTGGTTTTCGATCGCTCGACGGAATGAAGCAGACCACATGACCAGCACCACCTTGCCAGCTTCCGGCCTCGCGAATTCGGCGCCGCCACCTCCAGCGGATTCGAAGGATTTCACGCCGCGCTACTGGCTGTTCTCGTTGCCGGCGGTGCTGATCGTCGCCAGCGTGATCGTCTTTCCTTGGCTGTTCACGCTCTACATGTCGAGCCAGGACTGGAAGATCGGTGGCGGGCCGGAATTCGTCGGCCTGCAGAACTATGCAGAGCTGCTGCGCGATCCGCGCTTCATCGAATCGATGGGGCACACCTTCTATTTCACGGTGCTGGCCGTGGTGCTGCCAATCGTCTTCGGCACCGCCGCAGCGCTGGTCTTCCATCGCGAATTCCCGTTCCGCGGCCTGCTGCGCACCATCTTCGTCATGCCGATGATGGCGACGCCGGTCGCGGTGGCGCTGGTCTGGACGATGATGTTCCACCCGCAGCTCGGCGTGCTGAACTATCTGCTCTCGCTGGGCGGCATCGGCCCGCAGCCCTGGGTCTATTCGCCCAGCACCGTGATCCCGACGCTGGTCCTGGTCGAGGTCTGGCACTGGACGCCGCTGGTGATGCTGATCGTGCTCGGCGGGCTCGCCGGGCTGCCGCGGGAGCCCTACGAGTCGGCGCTGATCGACGGTGCCAATGACTGGCACATGTTCCGCCACATTACGCTGCCGCTGGTCTGGCCCTTCATCATGGTGGCGATCGTGATCCGCACCATCGATGCGCTGAAGGCCTTCGACACGATCTTCGTGATCACCCAGGGCGGGCCGGGCACTGCCTCCGAGACGCTCAACATCTTCCTCTACCTACAGGCCTTCCAGTTCTACAAGATCGGCTACGCCTCGGCCGTGGTGGTGATCTTCTTCGTGATCATCATCATGCTCTCGCTGCTGCTGCTCTATGCGCGCCAGAAGTCGAAGTGGAACGCGTGATGCAGCGGCTCGCCAAGAAGCTCGGCTTCTACGCCTCGGTCTTCGTGCTGGTCTCGCCGGCGGTGCTGGTCTTCCTCTGGATGATCTCGCTCTCGCTCAAGAACGAGCTCGACAACACCGCCTTCCCGCCGGTCTTCATCCCGAACCCGCCGACGCTGGCGAACTATCTCGACGTGTTCGAGAAGAACAATTTCGCGCTCTATCTCTGGAACTCGATCCTGGTCACGGGCGGGGCGGTGCTGGTCGGCCTCGCCGTCGGCGTGCCGGCCGGCTACGGCATCGCGCGTGGCAAGGCGACCAAATTCGCGATCCTGATCCTGATCGCGAGGATGACGCCGGCGCTGTCCTATCTGATCCCGCTCTTCCTGCTGTTCCAGATCACCGGCCTCGTCGGCACGATCACCGCGCTGGTCATCACCCATCTCGTGATCACCATCCCGATCATCGTCTGGATCATGATCGGTTACTTCGAGAACGTTCCGATGGAGCTCGAGGATGCGGCGCGCATCGACGGTGCCACGACCTGGCAGGCCTTCCGCCATGTCGCCCTGCCGCTGGCCCGGCCCGGCATCGTCGTCGGCGGCATCCTCGCCTTCATCTTCTCCTGGAACAATTTCATCTTCTCGGTGGTGCTGGGCGGCAAGGCGAGCCGGACGCTGCCATCGGCCGTCTACAACTCGCTGACCTTCGAGCAGATCTCCTGGGGACCTCTCGCGGCCGCCGCGCTCCTGGTGACGCTGCCGGTGCTGCTGCTGACCGTGCTCGCCCAGCGCGAGATCGTCGCCGGCCTCTCCGCCGGAGGGCTCAAGGATGGCTGATCCGCTTGCCGCCGGTCTGTCTGCGCGCTAACCTTTGTCTAACATGTCAGTTTAACACGCTCTGGGAAAGATGATCTCCATGGCCCTCGACCCCAACCGCTTCGGCCTCTCCTGCGCCATCACCACGCCGATGCGGGAGGGCGGCGCCGTCGACCTGCCGCGGCTCGTCCATCACGCCCGCTACGTCCTGGCCAATGGCTGCGACAGCGTCACCCTGTTCGGCACCACCGGCGAGGGCGCGGGGCTCGGCGCCCCGGCCCGCACCGCGATGCTGGGCGCGCTGGTCGGCGCCGGCATCGACCCGGCCCGGCAGATCTATGCCGGCATCGCCGCCGCCTCGCTGCACGAGGCGGTCGAGCAGGCGCAGACGGCGCTGAGCATCGGCGCGAAGGGATTGCTGGTCGCGCCGCCCTTCTACTTCAAGGGTGTCAGCGACGAGGGGCTCTATGCCTGGTTCTCGCAGTTCTTCGAGAAGCTCGGCCCGTCGGCGCGCAACACCATCCTCTACCACATCCCCTCAGTGACGGCGGTCAACATCTCGGTCGGCCTGGTCGAGCGGCTGAAGAAGGCGTTTCCGGGCGTCGTCACCGGCGTCAAGGATTCCTCCTGCGACTATCCGACGACCGAGGCCTTCCTGAAGGCGCATGGCGAGCTCGCCATCCTGGTCGGCGACGAGCGCCTGCTGGCGCGGGCGGTGCGGGCCGGCGCGCAGGGCTCGATCTGCGGCGTCGCCAACCTCGTGCCGCAGCTGCTCCGGCCCCTGGTCTATGACGGCATCGAGAACCCGGTGGTGAACGCGCTGGTCGACGAGATCTGTTCCTATCCGGTGCTGCCGGCGGTGAAGGCGCTGGTCGGCCATCTGCATGGCGATGCCGGCTATGGCGCGATGCGGGCGCCGCTGGTGGCGCTTGACGAGGGCCAGCGCAAGCGGCTGTTTGCGGCCTTCGACCAGATCACACGCGCCAAGGCGGCCTAGGGCATGTTCCGCAAAAGTGGGGGCCATTTTTGCGATAGGGACATGTTCCAACTTGGTTTGGCGCGAACCCTTTCCGTTCGGCCGATTCCGGCTGAACGGAAAGCGCGCTGAGGGGGAGATGATGAGCCAGCCCGAGCCGGAACGCGAAGGCGAGCCGCTGAAGCTCAGGGAGCGGGCCTATGCCAGCTTCACCGAGCGGCTGCTCGCCCGCGAGATCAAGCCGGGTCAGTTCGTCACCCAGCGCGAGCTCGTCGCGATGACAGGCTTCCCGCTCGGCGCCATTCGCGAACTGATCCCGCGATTGGAGGCCGAAGGGCTGATCAAGACCGTGCCGCAGCGTGGCATGCAGGTCGCCCATGTCGACCTCAACCTGATCCGCAACGCCTTCCAGTTCCGGCTCTTCCTCGAGAAGGAGGCTACGGCGGCCTATGCGCGCAATGCCAGCGACGCCGAGATCGCCGAGCAACGCGCGCGGCACGAGGCGATCGTGCGCCGCGCCGAGGCGGGCGAGGAAGGGCAGACGCTGATCGAGGAGGCCGAGGATGTCGACCGGCTGATGCACGAGGCGATCATCGATCATCTCGACAACGACATCGTCAGTCAGGCCTTCCGCGTCACCTGGCTGAAGATCAGGCTGATCCGGCAATATGAGACGCGCATCCACAACAGCATCATCGTGCCGGTGATGCAGGACCATCTGAAGATCATCGCGGCGATTGAAACGCGCGATCCGGAGGCGGCCGCCGCGGCGATGAGCGAGCACATCAACAACGCCCGCACCCGGGCGATGAGCTACTGAGACCCATAATCGAGCCGGAAACCGGCCGTTCTGAGGGAGAAGACCAAGGCGCTCGATCTCCAAAACCTCATCCTTCGAGACGCGATCTCAAGATCGCTCCTCGGGATGAGGGAGTGGAGGAGAGCGCAAGCGTCACACAGGGAGGAGGACAATCATGACGAAGCTGACCAAGCGTGGCTTTCTCGCCGGCTCGGCCGCGGCCGGCGCCGCGATCGCGATGCCGAGCGTGCTGCGGGCCCAGGCGACCGTGCTACGCTGGGGCGAGATGCTGCCGACGACCCATCCGCAGGTGCAGATGGTCGACCGCATCGCCAAGGAGGTGAAGGAGAAGACCGCGGGTCGCGTCGACATTCAGTCCTTCCCGGCCGGCCAGCTCGGCTCCGGCAAGGACATGATGGAATCGGTCGCTTCGGGCGCGCTGACCATGACGACGGACGGCGCCGCCGCGCTCGGCTCCTTCCTGCCGCAGCTCTCGGTGATCGAGGCGCCCTATCTCTGGCGCGACCCCGCCCATATGGCCAAGGTCGCCAAGGCGCCGATCTTCGCCCAGATGAACGACGAGCTCGCCAAGAAGCGCGGCATGCGCATGGCGGCGGTGACCTATTACGGCAAGCGCCACCTGACCACCGGCTCAAAAGCGGTGAAGAGCGCCGCCGACGTCGCCGGCCTGAAGCTGCGGGTGCCGCCGGTCGACACGTTCCGGGCCATGGTCGAGGCCTGGGGCGCCAAGGCGACGCCGGTCAACTTCAACGAACTCTACCTGGCGCTGAGCCAGGGCGCGGTCGATGGCCAGGAGAACCCGCTGCCGACGATCCACAGCGCCAAATTGCAGGAAGTGCAGAAGCACTTGATCCTGACCGGCCACATCATCACCCCGCGCCTGATCATCGTGAACCAGGATTTCTGGAAGGGGTTGAAGGAAGCCGACCGGACGATCCTCGAAGCAGCCATCGCCAATGGCGTCGCCTGGCAGGATGCCGAGCTCGCCAGCCAGGAGGGCAGCCTCGTCGCGACGCTGAAGGCGGCGGGCATGACCGTCACCGAGCCCGATCTGGAGAGCTTCAGCAAGCCGGTGCTGGCGAGCCTGCCGAAGCAGTTCGAGGGCAAATGGGGCAAGGGCACCTGGGACGCACTCGCGGCGCTGTAGGACTCAAAGATGGCCGATATGGGCGCGGGGAACCCTCTCCTGGAAGGAGAGGGCAGGGTGAGGTGTAGGCGGTTCGACCAGTGCCGCGAGCCCTCACCGCGCGATTGGGTTCATGCCAACGTTTCCGCTCCGAACAGCTCACCCTGCCCCTCTCCTTCCAGGAGAGGGGTTCCCCGCGCGCTTGAGACGGACGCCAATGAAATCCCTCGTCGCTCTCACTGACCGGCTGGTGCGCGCCGCCGCCGTCGCCCTGCTGCTTTCGCTGCTCGTCGCGGTGCTGCTCGGGGTCGCCTCGCGCCAGCTCAACGCGCCGCTGGCCTGGACGGATGAGCTCGCCCAGTATCTTCTGGTCTGGACCGGCTTCGTCGGCTGGATCATCGCGGCGAGACGGCGCTCGCATATCCGGATCACCATTTTCGCCGACCGCCTGCCGAGGCCGGCCGGGCGGGTGCTCGAGGTCGCGACGCAGGTGGCGATCATCGTCTTTGCGGCGGTCCTGATCCGCTATTCCTTCGGCCTGATCGAGCGGAACTGGGATGTCGAATCGATCGCGCTGCCGGTGAGCAGCGCGGCGCTCTATGTGGTGATGCCGCTCGCCGGGCTCGCCTTGATCCTGCAGGCGCTGGCCGAGATCGGCGACGTCGTCGCTGGCCGCAAGATCGAGACCGCCGAGCCGGGGACGCAGCCGCTATGAGCACGCTGATGCTGCAGATCCTGCCGGTCTGGTTCATTGCGCTCCTGATGGGCGTACCGCTCTTCGTCTCGATGGGGCTGGCAGCGATCGCCTTCGCCTTGTTCGGCGGCTTCCCGCTCGGCATCGTGCCGCAGAAGATCGCGCAATCCGCCAATTCCTTTCCGCTGCTGGCGGCGCCGCTCTTCATCCTGATGGGCAACATCATGAATTCGGCGGGGATCACCGACCGGATCTTCGCTTTCGCCACCGCCTGTGTCGGCTGGCTGCGCGGCGGCCTGTGTCATGCGAATATCCTCGCCAGCGTGATCTTTGCCGGCATGTCGGGCTCGGCGGTGGCCGATGCCGGCGGCGTCGGCACGCTCGAGATCAAGGCGATGCAGGATGAGGGCTACGATCCCGAGACGGCAGCGGCAATCACCGCGGCCTCGGCGACGATCGGGCCGATCATCCCGCCCTCGCTGCCGATGGTGATCTATGGGGTCTCTGCCGATGTCTCGATCGGCGGGCTCTTCCTTGCCGGCGTCATCCCCGGCCTGCTGATGGCCGGCGCGCTGATGGCGATGGTGGTCTATGTCGCCAAGAAGCGCGACCTGCCGCGCCATCCCTTCCCCGGCACGGCGCAGCTCTGGATTGCCTATAAGGAGGCGCATTGGGCGCTGATGACGCCGGTCATCCTGTTCGGCGGCATGATGCTCGGCATCTTCACGCCGACGGAGGCGGCGGCGGTCGCGACCGCCTATGCGATCGTGCTCGGCCTTTTCGTCTACAATAGCTTCTCGCTGAACGATCTGCCGGAGCTCGTCGTGCAGACCGTCGAGACCACCGGTGTCGTGCTCGCGCTGGTGATGACGGCGGCGGCGCTCGGCTGGTGCCTGTCGATCTCGCGCATTCCGCAGACGGTCGGGCCGATGCTGGTCGACCTCGCCGGCAACCCGCTGGTCTTCCTGCTGATCGTCAACCTGCTGCTGCTCTTCGTCGGCTGCTTCATGGAAGCACTGGCGGCGATGCTGATCCTGATCCCGATCCTGACGCCGGCGGCCGCGCAGTTCGGTATCGATCCCATCCAGTTCGGCCTGATCTTCGTGCTCAACCTGATGATCGGCACGATCACGCCGCCGGTCGGGGTGGTGCTCTTCGTCACCTCGAAGATCGCCAAGATCTCGTTCGAGGCGATGTCGCGGGCGATCGTGCCCTGGCTGCTTCCCCTGCTCGCCGTGCTCGCCGCGATCACGCTATGGCCGCCGCTGACGACCTGGTTGCCCAATCTCGTGCTCGGCAAGTGAACGCACCGTAACGCCCGGCGGCATGCCGGGCGCCTGTGCACTTGCGGCGCCCCGAAAGATCGATTCTTCTCAAGGCAGTCGCAGCGCCACCCAGAGGGCGCGACGAGAGAGCGGGAGGAGACGGGTTTGCAGATGCAGGAAGCCGCCTATCTGGCTGGGTTGCACGCGCTCTGGGACAAGGCCTGGCCGCCCGAATTGCCGCGAAAGCCGCATTATCCGCTCGGCGAGATCGCGATCAGCGAGCATCTCCGGGAATGGGCGCGGCGCCAGCCGGAAAAGCCCGCCTGCATCTTTTACGGTACCGAGATCAGCTATGCCGAGCTCGACCGGTTGAGCGAGCGCTTCGCCGCACTGCTCAACGGGCATGGTGTGCGCCATGGCGATCGGATCGCGGTCTTCCTGCCCAACTGCCCGCAATTCATGATCGCCTTCTTCGGCATCCTGAAGCTTGGTTGCGTGCATGTGCCGGTGAACCCGCTCTTCCGCGAGGCCGAGCTCGCCTATGAGCTCAACGACACCGGCGCCGAAGTCGTCATCTGCCTCGATGCGCTGCTGTCGGTGCTGCGCAAGGTCCGCGGCGAGACTTCGGTGAAGACGGTCTTCGTCACCGGCTTCGCCGATTTCATGCCGGCCGAACCGAGCTTCCCGGCGCCTGCCGCCGTGCTGCAGCCGCGCCTGCCGGCAGGCGACAACGAGATCGAGCTGATGCCGGCGCTAGCGGCCTGTCGCGGTCCGGTGCCGGAGATCGTCCCCGATCTCGATGCGGTCGCGGCGCTGAACTATACCGGCGGCACCACCGGCATGCCGAAGGGCTGCGTCCATACGCAGGGCGACATGCTCTATACGGCGGCGACCTCGCTTTCGACCAGCTTTGCGCTGACGCCGGAGGATGTCGTCGTCAACTTCGTGCCGATCTTCTGGATCGCCGGCGAGGATACCGGCCTGCTCTTCCCGATCGTCGCGGGGGCGACCATCGTGCTGATGGCGCGCTGGGATCCCGTCGGCTTCATGGCGGCGGTCGAGCGCCACCAGGCGAGCTTCTCCTATCTGCTCGTCGACAACACGGTCGAGGTGCTCGAGCATGAGCGCGTGCAGGAGTTCGACCTGACATCGCTGAAGCGGGTGCGGGTCTCCTCCTTCGTCAAGAAGCTCAATCCGGATTTCCGCCGGCGCTGGCGTGAGCTCACCGGCGGCACCATGGTCGAGGCCGCCTGGGGCATGACCGAGACGCACACCATGGATTCCTTCAGCGTCGGGATGCAGCAGGACGATTTCGATCTTCTGTCGCAACCGGTCTTCGTCGGCCTGCCGCAGGCCGGGACCGAGTTCAAGATCTGCGATTTCGAGACCGGCGCGCTGAAGCCGCTCGGCGAGGAGGGCGAGATCTGCATGCGCTCGCCCTCGCTGATGAAGGGCTACTGGAACAGGCCGGAGGCCACGGCCGAGGCGATCCGCGGCGGCTTCCTGCACACCGGCGATATCGGCGTGATCGATACCGAGGGCTATCTGCACTTTCTCGGCCGGCGCAAGGAGATGCTCAAGGTCAAGGGCATGAGCGTCTTCCCGGCCGAGATCGAGGCGCTGCTCGGCCAGCACCCGGCGATCGCCGGCTCCGGCGTGATCGGTCGCGAGGATGCCGAGCGCGGCCAGGTGCCGGTCGCCTATATCTGCCTCAACCCGGCGGCCGCCGAGCAGCCGGACGAGGCCGCGCTCACTGCCTGGTGCAAGGCGCGGATGGCCGCCTACAAGGTACCGGAGATCCGCATCGTTCCGGCCCTGCCGATGACCGCGACGGGCAAGGTCAAGAAGGAGGAGCTGCGCACGCTGTGAATGCGTGGCAGCCCTTCGCCGGCAGCCGGTGACCGCGGCCGGCGGCCATGCAAGCTTGGCGGTGAGATCGTCCGGAGAGACCGAATATGACCATCGAACCGCGCCGCGCCGAAGCCTATCGCACGCAGAACTGGAAGCTGGAAAAACCGGCGGCGCGCGGGCGCGGCGGCATCGTCGTCTCGCAGAACCACGAGGCGGCCGCGGCCGGCGCCGCGATCCTCGAAGCCGGCGGCAATGCCGCCGACGCGGCGGTCGCGACTGCCTTCGCGCTGGCCGCGGTCGAGCCCTGGAACAGCGGCCTCGGCGGGATCGGCTTCGGCGTCGTACTGAAGGCTGGCGAGAGCCGGGCGCAGGTCGTCGATTTCGGGCCGGTGGCGCCGCGCCGGGCCGACCCGGCCGATTATCCGCTGACCGGCGAGATGAAGCTCGATTTCTTCGCCTGGCCGGGCGTGGTCGGCGACCGCAACATCCACGGGCCGCTCTCCTTCTGCATCCCGTCCTCCGTCGCCGGCTACAAGACGCTGAAGGAGCGCTTCGGCACGACGATGCCGGTCTCCGAACTGCTCCAGCCGGCGATCGCGCTGGCCAGGCGCGGGCTGGCGCTCGATTGGTACACGACGCTGAAGATCGCCTCCTCGGCCGCGATCCTGCGGCTCTATGAGGAGAGCGCCCGGATCTACCTGCCGGACGGGTTGCCGCCGGTGCCGCCCTATCAGGGCGTGCCGGGCTTCCGGCCGCTCGGCAATCTCGCAGCGACGCTGGAGCATCTGGCCAAGGCCGGACTCGACGATTTCTATCGCGGCGAGCTGGCGAAGCGGCTTGCGGCCGACATTGCCGCGGCCGGCGGCGTCGTCGATGCGCAGGACCTCGCCGATTGCGTCGCCAGCGTGCGCGAGGCGCCGGTGATCGACTGGCGCGGCACGCATCGCATCCACACCGCCGGCGGGCTGACCGCGGCACCGACGTTGCAGGCGGTGATCGAGGGCATGGCGGACAGCCGGCCCCCCGCCGGCGTGCCCGATGCCGCCTGGTTCGCCAGGCTCTCGCAGGTGATGCGCCAGGCCTATTCCAGCCGGCTTGCCGGCCTCGGCGCCGCGCAGATGGCGAAGGAGCCGGGCGAGACCTGCACCACCCATCTCACCGTGGTCGATGGCGCGGGCAATCTCGTCGCCCTGACCACGACGCTGCTCTCCTCGATGGGCAGCCGCTATGTCCTGCCCGAGACCGGCGTGCTGATGAACAACGGCATGATGTGGTTCGATCCGCGCCCCGGCAGCGCCAACGCGATCGCGCCGGGTGCTCGCCCCTTGTGCAATATGTGCCCGGTGGTGGTGACGCCGGCCGATGGCGGCTGGCCGCGCCATGCCGCTGGTGCCTCGGGCGGACGCCGCATCCTGCCGAGCGTCTATCAGACGCTCGCCTTCACCCTGGATTGCGGGATGAGCCTCGAGGAGGTCGCGCACCAGCCGCGTATCGACGTTTCCGGCCCGGACGGGGCCAGCGCCGATGCCCGCTTGCCGGAAGCGACGCTGGAGGCGCTCGCGGCCGCCGGGCCACTGACCGTGGTCGAGCATGGCGTGCTGCCGCTGAATTTCGCCTGCCCGAACATCATCCGGGCGGAAAAGGGCGCGGCGGAAGGGATCAGCGACGCTGCCTCGCCCTGGTCTGCGGCGGTGGCGGCGGGAACGGCGTAGGCGCACGAGCCACCGCGGTAGAACCCCTCTCCTGGAAGGAGAGGGGTAGGGGTGAGGTGTTCGGGAGAGAAATCGTTGGCCTGAACGCGGCTGGGTGGTGAGCGCTCGCGGAGCTGGTTCGACGGCCTACACCTCACCCTACCCTCTCCTTACAGGAGAGGGTTCCCCGCACCTTACCGGCACGAGATTCTCGGGTCAGCGCTGTGCGCCGCCCGAGAATGACGGCGAGGCCTCAAACCCGCTTCAGCCCCCAGGGATAGGGCGCCGAGCCCGGCAGCATGCCGGTCAGGTTCTTGCGATAGGCGGTCTTGATGACGAACTGGCCGAGCGGGATGGTGGCGCATTCCTCCAGCGCCAGCCGGCCGAGCGCGACCGCCGCCTTCTTCTGCGCGGCCTCGTCCGGCGCGTAGAGCCATTCCTCGGCCAGTTCCTCGGCCTTGGCATTGGTCCACCAGCCGAACCAGCCCTTCTCGCCGGGGCCGCGTACGAGGTTGGACAGAGCAGGGTTGCCCCAGCCGACCGCCGCGCCGGTGGTGTGGAAGATGCTCCAGCCACCCTTCTCGACCGGCTCGCGGCTGTTGCGGCGCTGGATCACCGTGCCCCAGTCGCTCGCCGCCATCTCGACATTCATGCCCATCGACTTCAGCAGCTCGTAGGTGACGTCGCCGAGCGGGCCGATATCGGGGAAGTCGGTCGGGTTGATGATGACGACCTTCTCGCCGTTGTAGCCGGATTCCTTCAGCGCCGCCTTGGCCTTGTCGAGGCTCTGCGGCATCAGCTCCTCGAGCTCGCCGGTATAATAGGGCGTGCCGCGCCACCAGAGGTTCCGGCAGACCTGCCAGGCGGTGGTGTCGTCGCCCTGCGAAGCCCGCATATAGTCTTCCTGGTTGACACCCATGCGGACGGCGGCGCGCACCTTCGGATTGTTGAAGGGCGGCTGCAGATGGTTCAGCCGCATGATCGAGCCGCGGCCGTTCTTGTCGATGACCTCGCGGGTGACGTCCGGGCTCCGGGCGAGCAGGGGCTGGAGATCGGCGAGCGGACGCTCCCACCAGTCGATCTCGCCCTTGGTCAGGGCGGCGGCGGCGGTCGCCGGGTCGGGCAGGATGTGCCATTCGACGCGTTTGAAATTGGCGACCTTGCCGCCGGCATTGCGGCTCGGCGGTTCGCTGCGCGACTTGTAGGCCTCGTTCTTCTCATAGGCGACGCGGCTGCCGGTGACGTATTCGCCCGGAATGAACTTGTAGGGTCCGGAGCCGATCATCTCGGTGATCTGCTTGGTGGCGTCGGTCTGGGCCAGCCGTTCCGGCATGATGAAGGGTGGGTTGTCGGCCTTGGCGAGGCAGTCCAGCATCATCGGGAAGGGCCGGGTCAGCTTGATCTCGATGGTGCGCTCGTCGGGTGCGTTCCAGGCCTCGACGGCTTTGGCGAGCAACTGGCCATAGGGATCGCGCTGGCACCAGCGCTTCAGGCTCTGGATGCAGTCGGCCGACCGCACCGGCTGGCCGTCATGGAAGGCGAGGCCTTCGCGCAGCTTGATCTTCCAGACCTTGCCGTCGGCGGAGGTCTCATGGCCCTCGGCCATTTGCGGCTGCGGCTTCAGGTCGAGATCGCCGCCATAGAGCGTGTCGAAGATGTAGTAGCCGTGATTGTTGGTGACGGTCGCCGTCGTCCAGATCGGGTCGAGCGAGGTCAGGTTGGCCTGCGGCGCCATCTTCAGCACGGTCGCGCTCGCTCCCTGCGCGAAGGCCTGCTGCGCCATGGCTGGCGCGAAAAGGGCGGCGGCTGCCGTGCCCTGCAAGAACTGGCGGCGTTTCATATGGTCTCTCCCCTTTTGTGATTGGTTGGTGCGGAAACTCTCCGTCATTCCGGGGCAGGCCGTAGGCCTGAGCCCGGAATCCAGAGCCGAGACGTTGATCGTGAAGCCTCCGGAAGCGGTATGTCCATCCTGAACGGGCATCGGTTCTGGGTTCCGGGCTCGCCCCTTCGGGGCGCCCCGGAATGACAACCCTAGTCGAAGCCGAGGAAATTCGGGCTGCCGGCGAGTTTCGGGGCGGCCTTCAGCCTGGCGATATCCGGTACCGGGCGGGCGGTGAGCGGATCGCCGGCCAAGAGCGCTTCGAGCGCCGCCGCAACCGCGAGAACTTTGGCGTCGCCGCCGCGCGGGCCGACGATCTGCAGGCCGAAGGGCATGCCGTTGCGGTCGAGGCCGACCGGCAGCGAGATCGCGGGATGGCCGACGATGGTCACCGCATAGGCCATGGCGAGCCAGTGGAAATAGGTCCGCGTCGGCTTGCCGTCGATCTCGGCCGGGTAGAGCTCGGACCAGGGCCGCGGCGAGAGCGTCATCGCCGGCGACAGGATGACGTCGTAGTCGGTAAAGAAGCGCTGCCATTCATTGTAGATCACGGTCTGCTGCTTCAGCGCCCGGGTGATGTCGAGCGCGCCATAGCGCAGGCCTTCCTCGACATTGGCGCGGACATTGGGGCCGACCTTCTCCGGCGTGTCGCGCACCCGCTCATACTGTCCGGCGAGGAAGTTGACGGCGCGCAGCACCTCGAAGCTCTCATCGGTGCCGGCGCAGTTCGGCGTCGCTTCGTCGGCGCGGGCGAAGACCTTGCTGAAGCGGCCGACCTTGTCGGCGAAGACCTCGCGGATGTGCTTCTCGGTCGGAGCGAAGCCGAAATCGGGGGTGATCGCGACTTTCAGCGCGGCGAGGTCGCAGGCCTGCGGACGGGCGAAGTCCTCGGGGCGGCGCACCGAGCTGCCATGGATCGTCGTCGCCAGCGGATCGCAGGCGTCGTCGCCGACCATGGTCGAAAGCAAGAGACAGAGATCGGGGACGGTGCGGGCCATCGGGCCGAGCACCGAAAGCGGGTTCCAGCCGAGCGCCCGCTTGTCGCTTGGCACCAGGCCGGGCGAGGGGCGGAACCCGACGATGCCGTTGAAGGCGGCCGGATTACGCAACGAGCCGCCGGTGTCCGAGCCGGTGGCGATCGGCACCATATTGGTCGCGAGCGCGACGCCGGAGCCGCCGGAGGAGCCGGCGGCGGAGCGCGAGGGATCGAAGGGATTGCCGGTGACGCCGTAGACGGCGTTGCGGGTATTGGCGCCGGCGCCCCATTCGGGCGTGTTGGTCTTGCCGACGATGACGGCGCCGGCCTTGCGGACGGATGCGACGATCAGCTGGTCCTGTTTCGGCACGTGATCGGCGAAGAGCGGGCTGCCATAGGTGGTGCGCAGCCCGGCGACGTCTTCCAGGTCCTTGATGCCGATCGGCAGGCCGTGCAGGGCGGGCAGGGCCTCGCCGCGCATGGTCGCCGCATCCGCCGCCTTCGCCGTGGCACGGGCGCGTGCATCGTCGCGGGCGACTACGGCATTCACCGCGGGATCGACCGCATCGATCTGTGCCAGGCAGCTTTCGAGCAGTTCGCTGGCGGAGAGCTTCTTCTCGCCGATCAGGCGGCGGGCCGTCACGGCATCGAGATCGCAGGGTTCGGTCACGTCAGCAGGCTCCGGCAGTCAGGGCGGGCCTGTCGCGGCCCATTCCTGCCAGTCGAAGCGGCCTGCGCCGCTACGTCAACCCTCGCCGGGTTGTACCCCTGTCTGCGTTCACCTCAGATGTGCAGGGCGTGGCCGAGCGCCTTCAGCGCCGATTCCTGGAAGGCCTCGCCCAGGGTCGGATGGGCGTGGATCGTGCCGGCGATGTCCTCCAGCCTCGCTCCCATCTCGATGGCGAGGCCGAAAGCGGCAGAAAGCTCCGAGACGCCCTGTCCGACGGCCTGGATGCCGAGGACGAGATGGTTGTCGGCGCGGGCGACGACGCGGACGAAGCCGGCCTCGCCATGGCGGGTCATGGCGCGGCCATTGGCCTGGAAGGGAAACTGACCGAGCTTGACCGCGAAGCCGGCGGCCTTGGCCTCCGTGGGCGAAAGACCGGCCGAGACGATTTCGGGATCGGTGAAGCAGATCGCGGGTATGCAGGCCTTGTCCCAAATCCGCGGCTCGCCGGCGACGATCTCGGCGACCATCTCGCCCTGCGCCATGGCGCGATGGGCCAGCATCGGCTCGCCGGTGACGTCGCCGATGGCGTAGATGCCGCGCATCGAGGTCTCGCAGCGCTCGCCGATGCGGATGAAGCGGCCATCCATGTCGAGTACCAGTTCGTCGAGGCCGAGCCTGCTGGTCGCAGGGGCGCGCCCGACCGTGACCAGGATCTTGTCGGCCTGAAGCTCGCGCTCCTTGCCGTCGGCGGTCTCGATGCGCAGGCCGCCGCCCTTGGCGGTCGGACCGAGCGCCTTGGCGCCCGTCAGGACCTCGATGCCGAGTGCCGAGAGACTCTTGGCGACGGGCGCGGTCAGCTCGGCATCGTAGAGCGGCAGGATCTTGTCCTGCGCCTCGACCACGGTGACCTTGGCGCCGAGCTTGGCGAAGGCAGTGCCGAGCTCGAGCCCGATATAGCCGCCGCCGACCACGACGAGGCGCTTCGGCAGTTCGGTCAGCGCCAGCGCGCCGGTCGAGGAGATGACATTGCCGCCGAAGGGCAGGAAGGGCAGCTCGACCGGGACGGAGCCGGTCGCGATCACGATCGTCTCGGCCTTGATCAGCTTCGGGCCGGTCTCGGTCTCGACCGCCACGGTCTTGCCGTCGCGGAAGCGGGCCTGGCCGTGGACGATCTTGACCTTGGCCTTGCGCAGGAGCGCGGCGACGCCGTTGTTGAGACGCTGGACGATGCCGTCCTTCCAGGCGACGGCCTGCTTCATATCGAGCTTCGGCTCGGCGGCGGTCAGGCCGAAAGGCGTCTTGCCGGCGGCGGCATGGGCGGCCTTCTCGAACTCCTCGGCGACATGGATCATCGCCTTTGAGGGGATGCAGCCGATATTGAGGCAGGTGCCGCCGAGCTTGGTGCTCTCGACGATGACGGTGTCGATGCCGAGCTGGCCGGCGCGGATGGCGCAGACATAGCCGCCCGGGCCGGCGCCGATGACGAGGAGCTTGCAGGTGATGTCGGTCATGGCTCGCTCCCGCCGCTCACAGGTCCACGAACAGTGTCGCGGGGGTTTCCAGCAACTGCTTGAGGCGCTGCACGAAGACGGCGGCGTCCCAGCCGTCGACGACGCGGTGGTCGAAGCTGCAGGAGAGGTTCATCATCTTGCGCGGCACGAAGGTGGCGCCGTCCCAGACCGGGCGGACGACCATCTTGTTGACGCCGACGATCGCGACCTCTGGATGGTTGATCACGGGGGTGGTGGCGATGCCGCCGAGCGCGCCGAGCGAGGTGATGGTGATGGTGGAGCCGGTGAGCTCGTCGCGCGTCGCGGTGCCGTCGCGGGCACGCTCGGCAAGGCGCGACAATTCGAGGGCGCAGCCCCAGAGGTCGCGCGCCTCGGCATGCTTGACTACCGGCACGATCAGGCCCGACGGCGTCTGCGTCGCGATGCCGATGTCGATGCCGGCATGCTGACGCACGATCCCGGCTTCGTCATCATAGAGCGCGTTGATATTGGGCTGCTCGCCGAGCGCCTTGACCATGGCCCGCATCAGGAAGGGCAGCAGGGTCAGCTTCGGCCGCTCGGCGGTCGGCTTCTTGTTGAGCGCGGCGCGCAGGTCTTCGAGAGCGGAGACATCGACCTCTTCGACGATCGTGATGTGCGGGATGCGCGATTTCGACAGCGCCATCTTCTCGGCGATGCGACGGCGCAAGCCCACGACCTTGACCTCGGTCACCGCCGTCCTGGCGACGAGCCCACCCTTGGCCGGGGCCTCGGGGCCGCGCTGGATGAAGGCGTCGATGTCCTCATGGGTGATGCGGCCGGCCGGGCCGGAGCCCTGGACCTGGCGCAGGTCGACGCCGGCCTCGCGTGCCTTCAGCCGGACGGCCGGGGAGGCCAGCGGCTTTTCGCCGGCGGCGCGGCGCGGGGCGGCGACGGGTGCCGGGCGGGCGGGTGCAGCTGCGGGTTTCGGCGTCGATATCTGCTTGGGGGCAGGCTCGGAAGCCGTGACCGGGGCCGTCGGGGCCGTCGCGGCGGGCTTGGCCCTGGGCGGCTCGACCGGCGCTTCGGCTTCGGCCGGCTCCTCGGTCGCGGTGCCGTCGCCGGCGACCTTGAGCTTGACCAGCGCCGAGCCGATCGCGACGGTGTCGCCGATCTCGGCACCGACCCAGGTGACCTCGCCCTCGACCGGGGAGGGGATCTCGACGGTGGCCTTGTCGGTCATCACCGCGGCGATCAGATCATCCTCGCGGACGATGTCGCCGACCTTGACGTGCCACTCGACCAGCTCGGCCTCGGCGATGCCCTCGCCGACATCCGGCAGCTTGATGATGCGCTCGGCCATCAGCGGCTCTCCATGATCTCGCGCAGCGCAGCGCCGACGCGGGCGGGGCCGGGGAAATAGGCCCATTCCTGGGCATGCGGATAGGGCGTGTCCCAGCCGGTGATGCGCAGGACCGGCGCCTCCAGATGGTAGAAGCAGTGCTGCTGCACCAGCGCGGCCAGCTCCGCACCAAACCCTGACGTCAGCGTCGCCTCGTGCAGGACGATGCAGCGCCCGGTCTTCGAGACCGAGGCGATGATCGCGTCGAGATCGAGCGGCAGCAGGGTGCGCAGGTCGATGATCTCGGCGTCGATGCCGGTCTCCTCGGCGGCCGCCTGCGCGACATGGACCATGGTGCCGTAGGTGACGATGGTGACGGCTGCGCCCTCGCGGCGGATCGCCGCCTTGCCGAGCGGGATGGTGTAATGACCTTCCTCGACCTCGCCGAGCTCGTGCTTCGACCAGGGTGTGACCGGGCGGTCGTGATGGCCGTCGAAGGGGCCGTTATAGAGCCGCTTCGGTTCGAGGAAGATCACGGGATCGGGATCCTCGATCGCGGCGATCAGCAGGCCCTTGGCATCGCGCGGATTGGACGGCACCACCGTCTTCAGGCCGGAGACGTGGGTGAACAGGGCTTCCGGGCTCTGGCTGTGGGTCTGGCCGCCGAAAATGCCGCCGCCGGTCGGCATGCGGATCACCATAGGGCAGGTGAAGTCGCCGGCCGAGCGGTAGCGCAGGCGTGCCGCCTCCGAGACGATCTGGTCATAGGCCGGATACATGTAGTCGGCGAACTGGATCTCGACGCAGGGGCGCAGGCCATAGGCCGCCATGCCGATCGCGGTGCCGACGATGCCGAGCTCGCTGATCGGCGCGTCGAAGCAGCGGTTGACGCCATATTTCTGCTGCAGGCCGTGGGTGCAGCGGAAGACGCCGCCGAAATAGCCGACATCCTCGCCATAGACGACGACATTGTCGTCGCGGCCCATCGAGACGTCGAGGGCCGAGCGGATCGCCTCGATCATGGTCATGCGGGCCATGGCTCAGACTCCGATCTGCTGGCGCTGGCGGCGCAGATGCGGCGGCAGCTCGGCATAGACGTCCTCGAACATGTCGCGGGCGGAGGGCTTGCCGCCGGCATGCAGCGTGCCGAAGCTCTCGGCTTCCTTCTGGGCGGCGATCACGGTCGCCATGATCTCGGCCTCGGTCTGCTTGTGGCGCTCCTCGGTCCAGGCGCCGCTCGCGATCAGGTGCTGCTTCAGCCGGACGATCGGGTCGCCGAGCGGCCAGTCGTCGGATTCGTGCTTGGGCCGGTAAGCGGAGGGATCGTCCGAGGTCGAATGCGCGCCGGCGCGATAGGTGACGTATTCGACCAGCGTGGGCCCAAGATTGCGGCGGGCCCGCTCGATCGCCCATTGCGCGACGGCATAGGTCGCGAGGTAGTCGTTGCCGTCGACCCGGAGCGCCGGGATGCCGAAGCCGAGGCCGCGGGCGGCGAAGGTGCCGGAGCCGCCCCGCGCAATGCCCTGGAAGGTCGAGATCGCCCACTGGTTGTTGACGACGTTGAGGACGACCGGGGCCTTATAGGTCGAAGCGAAGACGAGCGCGGCGTGGAAATCCGACTCGGCAGTCGAGCCGTCGCCGACCCAGGCGGCGGCGATGCGGCTGTCGCCCTTGATCGCCGAGGCCATGGCCCAGCCGACGCCCTGGACGAACTGGGTGGTGAGATTGCCCGAGATCGAGAAGAAGCCGTGCGCCTTGGAGGAGTACATCACCGGCAATTGCCGGCCCTTCATCGGGTCGCGCTCGTTCGAATAGATCTGGCACATCATCTCGACGAGCGGATAGTCGTGCGCGATCAGGAGCCCGGCCTGGCGATAGGTCGGGAAGTTCATGTCGCCCGGGCCGAGCGCGATGCGGAAGGCGCAGGAAACCGCCTCCTCGCCGGTGTGCTGCATGTAGAACGAGGTCTTGCCCTGGCGCTGCGCCATCTGCATCCGGGCATCGAAGGCGCGCAGCGTCAGCATGTGGCGCAGGCCCCGGATCAACTCGTCCTTGGAGAGATCGGGCACCCAGGGGCCGACCGCCTCGCCCTCGCGGTCGAGCACGCGGATGATCGAATAGGCGAGGTCGCGGATTTCCTTGGGGTCGACATCGACCGGCGGGCGCTGCACCGAGCCGGCCTTGGGGATCACGACATGGGAGAAGTCCGGTTTTTCGCCGGGGCGACTGGCCGGGACGGGAACATGGAACCGAAGCGGTGAGGGGTCTGTCATGTCCACGCTCCCTAGGCTCTGTCCGACCCAGCATTCCGCGCCACGATGCGGGCCGCAAGGCACGTTTGCAGGTGCGCCCGTCTGGGCGCCGTCCTTATGCGGGCATGTTAAGGCTGTGAAATACCTATTTCTTGCCGAAATGGCCTTGTGATCGACTTATTCTCGGACGATATTTCTGCTGTTTTGATGTATCGCGGAAAATTCATTCTATGGCGGCAAAGGCGCGGCGCGGCGATGAGCTCGATGCGATCGACCGGCGCATTCTCTCGGCCCTGAACGAGGACGGCCGGCTGACGATCAACGCGCTCGCCGAGAAGGTCGGCCTGTCGCCCTCGCCGTGCTGGACGCGGGTGAAGCGGCTCGAGGAGAGCGGCGCGATCGAGAAATATGTCGCGGTGCTTAACCATCGCGCGCTCGGGCTCGACAATGTCGTCTTCATCGAGATCACGCTCGACAAGCATGACGACAAATTGCTCGACCGCTTCGGCGAGGCGTTGGCGCGCATTCCCGAGGTGGTCGAGGCCCATCTCGTCACCGGCGACTATGATTATCTGGTCAAGGCCGTGGTCAGCGGCACCGAGCACTATGAGCGCTTCCTGCGCGAGAAGATCTACCGGCTGCCGGGCCTGCGCCAGTCGCGCACGACCTTCGGGCTGCGCACGCTGAAGCGGGCGATCTCGGTCGACCCGCTGCAGATCGCGCCGGGGTGAGCGGCGCGATCGGCCGGGCTCGGGCTTAGGCCCATTCGCCCTTGCGGAAGACGGCGACGCGGCTGCCATCGGCCCTGATGCCGTCGATGTCGACCTCGCCGGAGCCGATCATCCAGTCGATATGGATCAGGCTCTTATTGCCGCCCTGCGCCGCGATCTCATCGGGCGTCAGCGTGCTGCCGTCGACGAAGCATTTCGAATAGCACTGGCCGAGCGCGATATGGCAGGAGGCGTTCTCGTCGAAGAGCGTGTTGTAGAACAGGATGCCGCTCTGCGAGATCGGCGAGGAATGCGGCACCAGCGCGACCTCGCCGAGGCGGCGGGCGCCCTCGTCGGTGTCGAGCACCCGGTTCAGCACCTCCTCGCCGCGCGAGGCCTTCGCCTCGACGATGCGTCCTTCTGCGAAGCGGACCTGAATCTCGTCGATCAGCGTGCCCTGATAGGAGAGCGGCTTGGTCGAGGAGACATAGCCTTCGACCCGGCGCGCATGCGGCGTGGTGAAGACCTCCTCGGTCGGGATGTTGGCGTTGCAGGTGACGCCGTTCTTGGCGGTCGAGGCGCCGCCCTGCCATTCATGACCATCGGCGAGGCCGATGGTCAGATCGGTGCCGGGCCCGGTGAAATGCAGGGCCGCGAAGCGCTGGCCGTTCAGCCATGTCGTTCGCTGGGCAAGAGCTGCGTTGTGGGCGGCCCAGGCGGAGACGGGGTCGTCACGGTCGACGCGCGAGGCCGCGAAGATCGCCTCGGCGAGGCGCGCGACGGCGATCTCCTCGGCGTCGTCCTTGAAAACCTGACGGGCCCAGGCGGCGCCGGGATAGGCGATGATGTTCCAGTTGATGTCGAAATTGGCGATCTTCTCCAGCGCCGGCTGATAGGCGAGCGAGTTCGCCTTGTTGGCGCGGGCGACCTTGGACGGGTCCTCGCCCGAGAGCAGCATCGGATTGTCGCCGACGATGGCGAGGCGGGCGGTGTTGGCGGCGAAGGCCTTGGCGGCACCCTCATGCAGCCAGCCGGCGGCGCGGTCGAAGCTGCCATCCTTGCCGTAGCGATAGCGCGCCAGGGTCAGCTCCTCGTCGGAGAAGATCGGCGTGACCAGGCCGGCGCCGGCCTTGTAGGCGTGCTCGGCGATGCGCCGCACCAGCGGCAGCGCCGCCAGCGGGGCGGTCAGGAAGAGGTCCTGCCCCTCCTGGAGATTGAGGCCGACCTTGACGGCGACCTGCGCCAGCCGGTCGAGCTTGACCGGGTCGACGACGGGGAGGTGCTGGTTCATGAGAGAGTCCGGGTCAGATTCGCGATGAGGCGGGCATTGCTCGCGCAAAACCTTCGCAGGTCAACTGCGCCGATGCCGGCGCAGCATTCGTGCAGCGCCGGACACCGAGCCCTTCGGCCATTCAGAGGCCGAGCGCGCAGCCGTCTTTGCGCGGATCGGAGCCGCCGGTCAGCGTGCCCTTCTGCCAGTCGATCCAGATCGCCTGGGCGCCGCCCATCGGCGTCTTCGGCGGCTGGACCTTGAAGCCGCGGG
Source organism: Allobosea sp. GW823-FHT01F03 (assembly GCF_058798075.1). Lineage (NCBI taxonomy): Bacteria > Pseudomonadati > Pseudomonadota > Alphaproteobacteria > Hyphomicrobiales > Alloboseaceae > Allobosea > Allobosea sp. GW823-FHT01F03. The sequence continues at coordinate 691,069 of NZ_CM179505.1, forward strand.
CCGCCAGCGCGGGACCGACGCTGGCGCGCAGGCGTCCCTCGACCTCGACCGTCGCCGTGCCCGGCAGCGGGAACAGCCGCGGCAGGTCGATCGCCTCCTGCAAATCGAGGCCATGGTCGAAGAGCTTGGCGAGGAAATGGGCATGGCCCATCGCCTGGTAGTGACCGCCCATCACGCCGAAGGGCATCACGACGCGCTCGCCCTCGGCGACCATGCCGGGGATGATGGTGTGCATCGGGCGCTTGCGCGGCGCGACCGCGTTCGGGTGGCCTGGCTTCAGCACGAAGCTCTGGCCGCGATTGTGGAAGAGCACGCCCGATTTCCTGGTCATCAGCCCGCTGCCATAGGGCGAGAAGATCGAGTTGATGAAGCTGACCGCGTTCCGGTCCTTGTCCACGACGCAGATATAGACGGTGTCGCTGTGCTCGGCGCCGGCAGGCAGGACCGGCAGCGGCTCGGTGGCGCGGGCGGGATCGATCGCGGCGGCGAGCTGGTCGGCGAGCCCGTCAGAGAGCAGCAATTCGACCGGCACCTTCTCCTGCGCCATGTCGGCGACGAGCCGGTCGCGCGCCGCATAGGCGAGGCGCGTCGCCTCCAGCTCGATATGCAGGTTCCCGGCCTCGAGCGGGCCGCCCTTGGGCTGGAAGCGTTCGAGGATCTTCATGATCATCAGCGCGATGATACCCTGGCCGTTCGGCGGGCATTCGTAGACGGTGCGACCGCGGAAGCTCGTGCTGATCGGCTTGACGTATTCGCCCTGCGCCGCGGCGAAATCCTCCAGCGTATGCAGGCCGCCGGCAGCCTTGAGATGCGCGACCATCTCGGCGGCGATCTCGCCGCGATAGAAGGCGTCCGGCCCCTCGCGGCCGATCGCCTCCAAGGTCGCGGCAAGGCCCGGCTGATGCTGGACGGTGCCGGCCTGCGGCGGCTGGCCGTCGACGAGGAAGGTCGCGGCGGCGTTCGGGTCGCGGACCAGCGTGTCGTGCTGGCCGGCGAGATCATAGGCGACGCGCGGCGTGATGGCGTAGCCCTCGCGGGCGAGAGCGATCGCCGGCTGGAAGATCTCGGAGAGCGGCAGCCTGCCATGGTCCTTGACCAGCCGCGCCCAGGCCTCGACCGCGCCCGGCACCGTGACGGCATGCGGCGAATGCCGCTCCAGCGTGGTGATGCCGGCCCTGGCGTACCAGTCGAGCGTCGCGGCTGCGGGCGTGCGGCCGGAGCCGTTATAGGCGCGGATATCGGTCGAGCCACCGGGTGAATAGAGCACGAAGCAGTCGCCGCCGATGCCGGTCGAGCCGGCCTCGACCACGCATTGCACGGCGCAGGCGCCGACCGCCGCGTCGATCGCATTGCCGCCGGCGCGCAGGATGTCGAGTGCGGCCAGCGTCGCGGCCGGGTGCGAAGTCGCGGCCATGGCATTGCGGCTGATCGCGAGTGAGCGGCCGGGGAGTTCGAAATCGCGCATCGGGCAGGTCTTTCGTCGGGCAGGCCGGCCAGGGGCCGGGGTTCGGGTGGGGCCGGCGCGGCAAGGAACGTCGCGCCGGCTTTAGGGATTGCGGGCGGGCCTCAGCCCTTGCGCAGATTGGTGAAGACCGGGACGCCGTTCAGCATGCCGGTCAGGTTCTTGCGATAGGCGACGGGCTGGAAATACTGGCCGGCGGGCACGTAAGGCACGTCCTGCATCGCCTGCAGCTGGATCTCCTGCGCGATCGCCTTCTGGCCGGCGAGATCGGGCGCGTCCAGCCAGCGCGCCCGCAAGGCCTCGATCGCCGGGCTGTCCGGCCAACCCGGGCTGCCCTTGGCGCCGTTGCCGCGCAAGGGCGAGCTCGTCGCCGGCGAGCCGAGGTCGAGCCCCGACCAATAGGTGATGTAGCAGCCCCAGCCGCCCTGCTCGACCGGGCTGCGATTGCTGATGCGCTGCAGCACGGTGCCCCAGTCGGCGGCGACGAAATCGACATTCATGCCGATCTTGCGCAGGGCGTCGGCCGCGACCTCGGCGGCAAGCGCGATACGCGGCACGTCCTGGCCGGCGAGGAAGACGACGCGCTCGCCCTTGTAGCCGGCGGCTTCCAGCTCCTGCTTGAGCTTGCCGAAATCCTTCGGCGTCTTCAGCGCCTCGATACCGACCTCGGACGCCATTGCCGAATTGCTCGGGAAGAAGCCGAGGCTGCCGCGCTCGACCTCGGGGTCGCCGCCGCAGACCGCGTTCATGCAGTCTTCCTGGTTGATCGCCTTGAGCACGACGCGGCGGATGGCGGGATTGCTGAACGGCGGCTGGAGGTGGTTCAGCCGCAACTGCCCGGCCATGCCGCTGCGATCCTTGACCGCGACGGTGATGTTCGGGTCCTTCCGCAGCAAGGGCAGGAGGTCGATGATCGGCTGCTCGACCCAGTCGACCGCCCCGGTCTGCAGCGCCGAGACCGCGGTCGCCGGGTCGGGCATCACATTGAACTCGATCCGGTCGAGGAGAGGCGTACGCGGGCCGGCGGTGAAGCTCGGCGTGCCCTCGCGCGGCACATAGCCCTCATGCCGGGCGTAGACATGGCGGGCGCCGGCGATGCGCTCGGCCGTGAGATAGCGATAGGGCCCGCTGCCGATCGCCTCCGGAATTTGTTTGAACGGGTCGGTCTGGGCCAGCCGCTCCGGCATGATCGCCGCGACGAGCGCGCTCGGGCGGGCGAGCGCCGCCGGCAATTGCGGAAAGGGTCGGCGCAGGCGGAAGAGGATGGTGCGGTCGTCCGGGGCCGACAGCTCCTCGGTCGCCGCCATCAGCGCCTGGCCGAAAGTATCGCGCGCGCCCCAGCGCCTGATCGAGGCGACGGCGTCGCGGGCCAGCACCTTGCTGCCGTCATGGAAGACGAGGCCGGGGCGCAGCGTCAGCGTCCAGCGCTTGCCGTCATCCTCGACGAGATGGCCTTCGACCATTTGCGGCTGCGGCTGGAACTGGTCGTCGAGCCCGTAAAGCGTGTCCCAGACGAGAAGCGCGTGAGTGCGGGTCGAATAGCCGTTGGTCCAGATCGGATCGATGATCGCGACGTCGGAATAGGGCACGAAGCGCAGGGTCTTGGCGTCCTGCGCACGGGCGATCAGCGGAGCCGCGGGCAGGAAGGCGGTGACGGCGGAAGCTTTCAGAAACTGGCGTCGATCCATGATGATCCCCTGTTCTTGTCGTGGTCCCCGGACGTCCTCCGATGGCTGCCGGCTTCGCGCGGCAGCTGCTGGTCTTCTGGTTCAGGTGGATTCCGATGCTGCCGGCTGTACCGATTGGGCTGACCGGCGCGCCGCCGGATACCCGCTGCTGCGCAGGAACGCGGCAAGCTTGGGCGCGGTGCGCATGACATGCTCGCGCATCACCGTTTCGGCCCGGGCGGCATCGCCGCTGCGGATCGCCGCGACGATCTCGTTCTGGGCCTGGGTCGCCGTGCTCGGCCGCGCGACATGGTGGAGCCAGACCCGCATATAGGGCTCGACGGCGATGTGCAGCGCCGCGATCTGGGCGATGAGCTTGGGCCGCCGGCTCAGCCCGCAGATATAGGCGTGGAAGGCCTGATGCGCGGCGAGCCAGGCATCGCCGCCGGCTTCCCCGGCGCGCTGCATGCGGGACAGATGGTCGTCGAGCTCGGCGAGGACGGCGGCATCGACGCGTGCCATGGCGAGGCGGACGGCAAGCCCCTCCAGGACCGAGCGGATCTCGAAGGCCTCGAAGATCTCGTCGACGGTCAGGCCGGCGACGACGCAGCCGCGATTGGGCCGGATGATTACGAGCCCCTCATTGGCGAGCCGCTGGAAGGCTTCGCGCACCGGCATCCGGCTCATCGCCAGCTCCTGCGCGATCGCCTCGGGGATCAGGCGCTCGCCCGGCTCGTAGCGGCCGCTGCGAATGCCGGCGAGGATGGCGAGATAAGCCTCGTCGGGCGCCGTGCCCGGAGCTGGAGCGCGTGTGAAAGCCATGCCGTTGCTTGCCCCACGCCCGCGATCCGAATTGGTCGCAGACGCTTCACTGTCTAAGTGTATCCACTGATACAGTTGAGCAGATGAGGATGCGGACGGTCAAGCGCTGCCATGGCCGGGCACCGGGTGGCGACCTTGTGGCCGCATGATTGCAGTTCGGAAAGATGATCGCCCGGGCTGGTGCGCCGAGCCCCGGGGGGTCAGTGATGGGCGCGATAGCGGATCAGCGCGGCGCCGAGATGGGCGCGCATCGCTTCCCGGGCCGCCTTGGCTTCGCGGCTGGCGATAGCGTCGACCACACGGCCATGCTCGACCTGCAATTCGGCGTGATATTGCTGGTCCGACAGGCGGTCGTCGCGCAGGCCGCCGAAGCGCCCGCGCGGGATGATCAGCGGGCCGATGAAGGCGAGGAACTTCTCGAAATAGGGGTTGCCGGTTGCGCGCGCGATGGCGACGTGGAACTCGAAATCCGCCTGGCCGCGGTCGCCGGTCGCGGTCCGCAGTTCCTTGTCGATGTCGCGCAGCCGTGCCTTGATCGTCCGCAGGGCGGCGGCGGAATGACGTTCCGCCGCGAGCCCCGCCGCCTCGACCTCGACGCTCATCCGCAGTTCGAGGATCTGCAGGACGTCGGTCAGCTTGCCATCGGCGTCCGAGACCAGCTCGAAGGGCAGGCGACGCGCGCCTGAGCCGACGAAAACGCCGACGCCCTGGCGCGATTCCAGCAGCCCGTCGGCCCGCAGCGAGGCGATCGCCTCGCGCACCACGGTCCGGCTGACGCCGTATGCCGTGCAGAGCTCCGCCTCGGTCGGAATCTTGCCGCCCGGCGGATAGTCCTGGGCCGCGATCTTCTGTGCCAGTCGTCGGGCGAGCTGCGTCGACAGGCGTTCTCTCTTGCCCAGCATGTACGAGGCCTCGAATTTCACACAGCCGCAGTCGTTAGAATGGCGCTCCGCGCCCGGCAACGGGAGCACGCATTTGGTATGACATCCGATCAATAATCCGCCGCCTGCAGGGTGCAAGCGGTTGCGGAAAGATGGGGCACGCGTCCCCGGCTTTCCGTTTGACATGTATGACAACTGACGACAGACTACGTCAAATCGAGCGATCGCAACGTATCGCGGCCGGGTCAGGCGCCACCTGGCGGGCCTTGGCCAGTCACCAATCAGATGAGGGGGATTCCATGTCGTCGATCAGCAAGCTTTTTGCCACTGTCGCCTTCACCGCAGCCGCCGGTTTTGCCAGCCTCTCGGCCCAGGCGCAGACCAGCTGGACGATGGCTTCGGGCTATCCGGAAAGCAGCTTCTTCACCCAGAACATCCGGCAGTTCATCAAGGAGGTCGAGGAGAAGAGCGGCGGCAAGCTGAAGATCGACCTGCGCTCCAATGACAGCCTGATCAAGCTCGACGCGGTCAAGCGCGCGGTGCAGTCGGGCCAGGTCCAGATCGGCGAGATCCGGCTCGGCGTCTACGGCAACGAAGCTGCGATGTTCAACCTCGACAACATTCCCGGCGTCGCCACCGACTATGACAAGGCGACGCTGCTGAAAAACGCGCAGCTGCCCTTCTTCGAGGCGATGTTCAAGAAGAACGGCATGCGCGTCCTGACCTATGTCGCCTGGCCTGGCCAGGGCTTCTACACCAAGGCGCCGGTGACCTCGCTCGCCGATCTGAAGGGCCAGAAGCTGCGCATCTATTCGAAGCAGACCCAGATTCTTGGCGAAAAGCTCGGCATGGAGGCGCTGATCATGCCCTTCGCCGAAGTGCCGCAGGCCTTCTCGACCGGCATGATCCAGGCGCTCTGGACCAGCGCGCAGACCGGTACGGACGTGCAGATCTGGGATTATGTGAAGCACTTCACCTATACCGGCACGATGCACAACAAGAACGCGATCATCGTCAACGAGAAGGCGCTGCGCGCGCTCGATCCGGCGACGCAGAAGGTGCTGATCGAAGCCGGTGAGCGCGCCACGGCGCGGGGCTGGGAGCTCAGCAAGAAGGCGAGCGCCGAGCGCGAGCAGGTGCTGAAGGACCATGGCGTGACCATCGCGCAGGCGCCGAAGGAAGTGCTCGACCGGATCGAGGCGATCGGCAAGGAGATGGTCCAGGAGTGGCTCGCCACCGCCAATGACGCCGAGAAGGCCGTCTACGAGGCCTATCAGAAGAGCATGAAGTAAGTCCCCAGGCACCGCTGCCCAGCTGCAGGAAACGGGGGCTTTCCGTGCTCAGAGCCTTTCTCGACAAGCTCTATCGCGGCTGCGGCTACATCGCCGCAGCCTTCATGGTCGGCATCGCCGTCACCATCATCGCCCAGATGGTGGCGCGGCTGCGTGGCGTCACCCTCGACGCCACGGAGGCCGCGGGCATGTGCCTCGCAGCCTCCACCTTCTTCGGGTTGGCCCATACCTTCCGCTCCGGCGCGCATGTCCGCATCAACCTGATCGTCGATCGGCTGCCGCCGGGCCTGCGGCGCCCTGTCGAGCTCTTCAACAGCCTGCTCGGCACCGTGGTGGTCGGCTATCTCGCCTGGCATGTCGGGCAACTCGCGCTGCAATCGCACGAGTTCAACGATATCAGCCCGGGCCTCCTGGCCATGCCGTTCTGGATCCCGCAGATGGGCGTCGCCTTCGGCATCGCGGTGCTGTGGATCGCCTTCGTCGACGAACTGGTCTGGCAGCTGAAGGGCGGTCGCCCGCGCTATGAGGCGCCCGACGAGATCGGCCTCGACAAGCCCGTCGCCTGAAGGAGACTCTCGTGGATCCTGTCGTCGTTTCCTCGCTGGTCCTCGCGGGCCTGCTCCTTGTGCTGCTCGCCGGTGGCGTCTGGGTGGCGCTGTCGCTGCTGACGGTCGGCATGGTCATGATGGGGCTGTTCACCTCGGCGCCGATGGGTTCGCTCATTGCCTCGACGCTGTGGGATTCGAGCTGGGGCTGGGCCCTGACCTCGCTGCCCCTGTTCATCTGGATGGGCGAGATCCTGTTCCGCTCGAAGCTGTCCTCGGACATGTTCCAGGGGCTGGCGCCCTGGGTCTCGCGCCTGCCGGGCCGGCTGCTGCACGTCAACGTGCTCGGTTGCGGCATCATGGCAGCCGTCGCCGGCTCCTCGGCCGTGACCTGCGCCACGATCGGGCGGATGAGCGTGCCGGAGCTGCAGCGGCGCAACTATCCGCTGAACGTCACCATCGGCACCCTGGCCGGCTCCGGCACGCTCGGTCTGCTGATCCCGCCCTCGATCATCATGATCGTCTATGGCGTTACCGCCGAGGTCTCGATCGCGCGGCTGTTCATCGCCGGCGTCGTGCCCGGGCTGCTGCTGATGGTCCTGTTCATGGGCTACACGGCGATCTGGAGCCTGTTCAATGCCGACAAGATGCCGCCGCCCGAGCCGGCAGTGCCTTTCCTCGAGAAGCTCTATCTCTCGCGCCGGCTGATCCCGGTGGCGCTGCTGATCGGCTCGGTCGTCGGCTCGATCTATGGCGGCATCGCCACACCGACGGAAGCCGCGACGATCGGCGTGATCGGGGCGCTGATCCTGGCGGTGGCCGGTGGCGGCTTCACCCGCAAGGACTTCATGGAAGGCCTGATGTCGGCGATGCGCACCTCGTGCATGATCTCCTTCATCATCGCCTGCGCCGCCTGTCTGACGATCGCCGTCGCCTTCGTTGACATCCCGCGGGCCCTGGCGAGCTGGGTCGCGGCGATGAATCTCTCGCCCTATGCGCTGCTCGCCGTGCTCGCGGTCTTCATGCTGATCCTCGGCTGCTTCCTCGAGGGCATCTCGATCATCGTGCTGACCTCCTCGGTGATGCTGCCGATGGTGCAGGCGGCCGGGATCGACCTGCTCTGGTTCGGCATCTTCGTGGTGGTGCTGATCGAGGCGGCGCAGATCACGCCGCCGGTCGGATTCAACCTGTTCGTCCTGCAGAGCATCACCGGCAAGGACATCCTGCAGGTCACGAAGGCGGCGATCCCCTACTTCTTCGTGCTGATGCTGCTTCTGGTGCTGATCGTGGTCTTTCCGCAGATCGTCACCGGGCTGCCGAAGATGATGCAGGGCTGAGGAAGCGCGCGGCCGGAACGGGGGCTTGGATCCGCTCCCGACCGTCGCGCCGCGGCTGTCGGGGGCCTCTTGCCTGCCCGGCCTCTCGGCAATGGCGGACGCAGCGGAGGGCCGCGACACGAGATTGACGGGGCGGCGCGCCGTCTCATATGTTGTCATACAACTAGAGGTGCTGGCGATGGCCGCACCCGCAGAGCAGAACGGTGGAAACTGAGATGACGGCTCTTCGCAATCCCCTGAAGTCCAACCTGGCAGAAGGCAGGCTGCAGGTCGGGCTGTGGTGCTCGCTCGGCAGCGCGGTGGTGACCGAGGTGCTGGCGGGGGCGGGCTATGACTGGCTCCTCGTCGACGGCGAGCACAGCCCCAATGATCTGCTCTCGATCATCGACCAGCACCGTGCGGCTTCCGCCTATGAGACAGAGGTCGTGGTGCGGATGCGCAGCCATGATCCGGATGCGGTGAAGCAGTTCATGGATTCAGGCATCCGCTCCTTCCTGTTCCCCTTCGTGCAGACGGCCGAGCAGGCGCAGGCGCTGGTGCGGGCGACGCGCTATCCGCCGCACGGCATTCGCGGCTATTCGGTCTCGCAGCGCGCCAACCGCTATGGCCGGGTCAAGGGCTATCACCCGCGCGCCCATGAGGAGTGCTTCGTCGCGGTACAGATCGAATCCGGCGTGGCGGCGCAGGCTGCGGCGGATATCGCCACCATCGAGGGCGTCGACGCGGTCTTCATCGGACCAAGCGATCTTTCCGCCGATCTCGGGGCGCTGGGAAATCCGCATGATGACGGTGTCCAGCAGACGATCCGTTCGGTGCTCGAGCTGGGCCGCGACGGACGGACCGTCACCGGCGTGCTCGCGCCGCTCGAGGAGGATGCCCGCCGCTATATCGACTGGGGTGCCCGCTTCGTCGCGGTCGGCAGCGATCTCGGCCTGCTGACCAGGCATGGTGACGCGCTGGCGGCGCGCTTCCGCGCCCTCGACATCGCACGTCCGGCTTCGGCCTGACGCGCCCCCGATTTTCCGGAGAAGCAGATCATGAGTCATGGCGGACAGCAGGTCCGGGTCGGCGTCGACATTGGCGGGACCTTCACCGACATCGTGGTGGAGGTCGGCGCCAGCCTGCATTCGACCAAGGTGCTGACGAACTATGCCAATCCCGAGCAGGCGATCATCGATGGCGTGCTGCAGGTGGCTGAGATCGCCGGCATCGGCATCGGCGAGATCGACATCATCATCCACGGCACGACGCTGGCGACCAATGCGCTGATCGAGCGCAAGGGCGCGCGCACCGCCTTCATCACCACCAAGGGCTTCCGCGACGTCATCGAGATGCGGACGGAAAGCCGCTTCGAGCAATATGATCTCGACATCGTCCTGCCGCCGCCCCTGGTCGAGCGCAGCCACCGCCTCGTGCTCGACGAGCGCATCGGGGCCGATGGCAGCGTCCACAAGGCGCCGGACCCGGCCGAGATCGAGGCGCTGGCCGAGCGCATCGTCGCCGGCGGCTATGACAGCGTCGCGATCGGCTTCATCCATTCCTATCTCAACGACGCGCATGAGCAGGCGATGCGCGCGGCGCTCCTCGCCCGCGCGCCGGGGCTGGCGGTCTCGATCTCGGCCGAGGTCTCGCCGCAGATGCGCGAGTTCCAGCGCTTCAACACCGTCTGCGCCAATGCCTATGTGAAGCCGCTGATGGCGTCCTATCTCAACCGGCTTGTCGACAGGCTGCGCGAGGCCGGCGCCTCCTGCCCGGTCTTCATGATGCATTCGGGCGGCGGCATCATCAGCGTCGAGAGCGCCGCCGAGTTCCCGGTGCGGCTGCTCGAATCCGGCCCGGCCGGCGGAGCGATCTTCGCCGCCCATATCGCGGCGGGCCACGGGCTCGACCAGGTCCTGTCCTATGACATGGGCGGCACCACCGCGAAGATCTGCCTGATCGAGCAGCAGGTGCCGAAGACCGCCAAGACCTTCGAGGTCGCCCGTACCTACCGCTTCAAGAAGGGCAGCGGCATGCCGATCTCGATCCCGGTGATCGAGATGGTCGAGATCGGCGCCGGCGGCGGCTCGATCGCCACCGTCGACTCGATGCGCCAGATCCGCGTCGGGCCGCACAGCGCCGGTTCCGAGCCCGGCCCGGCCTGCTATCAGCGCGGCGGCGACCGGCCGACCGTCACCGATGCCGACCTCCTGCTCGGCAAGCTCGACGCCGAGGATTTCGCCGGCGGCAGCATCAGGCTCTCGAGCGAGGCCTCGCGCCAGGCGTTGCGCCGCGATATCGGCGAGAAGCTCGGCATCGACGAGGCGACCGCCTCCTTCGGCCTCTGCGAGATCGTCGACGAGAACATGACCAACGCCGCCCGCATGCATGCGGTGGAGAGCGGCAAGGAGCTCTCGGGCTTTACCATGATCGCCTTCGGCGGCGCCGCGCCGCTGCACGCGGCGCGGCTCTGCGACAAGCTCGGCATCGACAAGCTCCTGGTGCCGCCCGGCGCCGGCGTCGGCTCGGCGATCGGCTTCCTGCGCGCGCCTTTCGGCTTCGAATCGGTGCGCAGCGCCTATCTCCGGCTCAGCCGCTTCGACGCGGAGCGGATCAACCAGGTGCTGAGGGAGCTGGCCGAGGAGGCGACCGCCTTCGTCCATGCCGGCGCGCCCGGCATCGCGCCGGCGCTCGAATGCGTCGCCTATATGCGCTATGTCGGCCAGGGCTGGGAGATTCCGGTCGCGATCGCGATCCGCGACTATGGTCCGGGTGACGGCGATCACTTCCGCAGGCAGTTCGACGAGGCTTATGAGGGCCTGTTCGACCGGCTGATCGACGGGCTCGACATCGAGATCGTCAGCTGGTCGCTGCGCGCGAGCTCGCCGACCCCGCCGGCACCGGCGGTCGGCGGCGTGCCCTCCGGCCGCAGCGTTGCCAGCGACGCCACGCGCCAGCTCTTCGACGCCGCCGCCGACGGCTTCGTCCCGGCGGCGATCGTCTCCCGCGCCTCGCTTCGTCCCGGCGACCGGGTCGCCGGACCGGCGATCGTCACCGAGCGCGAGACCACCACAGTCGTGACGTCCGGGCGCGAGGCGGTGATGCAGGCCGATGGCTGCCTGCTGCTCAGCCTGAAGACCGCCTGAGCCCGAGACGAGAGGAGCGAAACCATGGCCACCAGCGCCCTGTCCGACGTCCGCATGCAGATCATGTGGAATCGCCTGATCTCCGTCGTCGAGGAGCAGGCGGTGACGTTGATCCGCACCGCCTTCAGCACCTCGGTGCGCGAATCCGGCGATCTCTCCGCCGGCGTCTTCAACCGTGCCGGGCTGATGATCGCCCAGGCGGTCACCGGCACGCCCGGCCACGTCAACGCCATGGCGGAGGCGGTCGGCCACTTCATCCGCGACATCGGCGAGGAGAACATCTTCGAGGGCGATGTCTACATCACCAACGATCCCTGGAAGGGCACCGGCCACCTCCACGACTTCACGGTGGTGACGCCGTCCTTCCGCAAGGGCGTGCTGGTCGGCTATTTCGCCTGCACGGCGCATGTCGTCGACGTCGGCGGGCGCGGCTTCGGGCCGGATGCCAACGAGGTCTATGAAGAGGGCATCTTCATCCCGATCATGAAGTTCGCCGAGCGCGGCAAGGTCAATCGCGACCTCGTCAACATCCTGCGCAACAATGTCCGCGAGGCGCATCAGGTCGTCGGCGACGTCTATTCGCTCGCCGCCTGCAACGACACCGGCCACAAGCGGCTGATGGACATGATGGAGGAGTTCCGGATCGACGATCTGGAGGCGCTCGCCGATTTCGTGATCGAGCGCAGCCATGCCGCCACCATGGAGAAGATCGCGGCCCTGCCGCATGGCGTCTACGACAATGTCATGCGCGTCGACGGCTATGGCAGCCCGATCGACATCGCGGTGACGATCACCGTCGACGGCAACGGCATCGGCACGGATTTCGCCGGCACCTCGCCGCCGAGCCCGAAGGGCATCAACGTCCCGCTGATCTATACCGTCGCCTATGCCTGCTACGGGCTGAAATGCTCGATCGCACCGGAGATCCCGAACAATGCCGGCTCGCTGGCGCCGTTCAGGATCACCGCGCCGGAGGGCTGCATCCTCAACGTGAAGCATCCGGCCCCGGTCGCGGTGCGCCATGTGCTCGGCCATTTCGTGCCGGATGCGGTGCTCGGCGCGGTCCACAAGATGCTGCCCGGCAAGATCCCGGCCGAAGGCTCCGGCGCGCTCTGGAACCTGCATCTTTCTGCCAGGCCGCTCGGCGGCGATGACGCCCCCGAGGGCGGTGGCCAGCGCGCCGAGGTGCTGCTCTTCAACAGCGGCGGCGGCGGCGCCCGGCCGGGCGTGGACGGGCTCAGCGCCACCGCTTTCCCGAGCGGCATCCACACCATGTCGATCGAGGCGACCGAGCATGTCGGCCCGGTGATCTTCTGGCGCAAGGAATTGCGCGAGGGCTCCGGCGGTGCCGGCAAGCGGCGCGGCGGGCTCGGCCAGGTGGTCGAGATCAGCGCGACCAAGGGCCACGAATTCCATTTCAACGCCATGTTCGACCGCGTCGCCCATCCGGCGCGCGGCCGCGAGGGCGGGCAGGACGGCGCGCCGGGCTCGGTGTCGCTCGACGACGGCACCAGGCTGCAGGCCAAGGGGCGCCAGCATGTCCCGGCCGGACGCCGGCTCGTGCTGCAACTGCCCGGCGGCGGTGGCTATGGCGCGCCGGCCGAGCGCGAGAAGGCGGCGGCCGAGCGCGACCTCGCCTTCGGCTACGTCAAGGTCTGAGCGGAGCGGGATCGGTCTCGATGCAGTATCAGAGCACGCGCGCCGGGCTGATCAAGCCCTCGCCCTCCATGGCGATCTCGATCGAGGCAAGGCGGATGACGGCGGCTGGCGTACCGGTCGTCGATCTCAGCCTGGGCGAGCCCGATTTCGCGACGCCGCCGCATGTTCTCGCGGCGGCGGCCGCGGCGATGCGGCGTGGCGAGACGCGCTACACCGCAGCCGACGGCACGCCCGAGCTGAAGGACGCGATCGTCCTGAAGTTCGGCCGCGAGAACGGGCTTGCCTTCCAGCGTGGCGAGGTGACCGCCGCCAACGGCGCCAAGCAGATCATCTTCAATGCGCTGATGGCGACGCTGGAGCCGGGCGACGAGGTGCTGGTGCCGGCGCCTTACTGGGTCTCCTATACCGACATGGTGCTGCTGCTCGGCGGCGAGCCGAAGGTGCTGCCTTGCCCGGTCGAGGACGATTTCAAGCTGACGCCGGAGGCGCTCGACCGGGCCCTGACCAAGAACACCCGCTGGGTGATGTTCAACGCCCCGAACAATCCCTGCGGCGCCGCCTATAGCCGCGAGGAGCTCGCCGCGCTCGGCGCGGTGCTGGCGCGGCATCCGCAGGTGCTCGTCATGTCCGACGAGATCTACGAGCACATCAACTACACGCAGACGCAGTTCTGCTCCTTCCTGACCGCCTGCCCCGAGCTGCGCGAGCGGCTGCTCATCGTCAACGGCGTCTCCAAGACCTATGCGATGACCGGCTGGCGCATCGGCTATGCCGCGGGTCCGGCGCCGCTGATCGCCACCATGGCCAAGATCCAGTCGCAGAGCACCTCGAACCCCTGCTCGATCGCCCAGGCGGCGGCCGTGGCGGCGCTGACCGGGCCGCAGGACTTCGTGGCGCAGGCGGTCGGGGAATACCGCGCGCGCAAGGATCTCGTCACCGAGGGGCTGAACGCGATCGCCGGCCTGAAGACGCGTTCGCCGGAAGGCGCCTTCTATGCCTATCCGGAATGCTCGGCCCTGCTCGGCCGGCGCACGCCGGCCGGCAAGGTCATCGCCGACGACACCGATCTCGTCTCCTATCTGCTGAGCGAGGGCCATGTCGCCGCGGTCCAGGGCTCGGCCTACGGGCTGGAGCCCTATTTCCGGGTGTCTTTCGCGACCTCGCGCGAGCAGCTGACGACCGCGATCGAGCGCATAGGCGACGCCGTGAAACGGCTGGAGCCCTGACCTCCGCCCTTGGTCGGGGGCGGGCAAGGCAAGATTCGATTGAAAACCCCACGCCGGGAGGCCAGATAGCAGGGACGGGCCGTTGCCCGCCTTTGCGATCGCTATCCCGGCGGTCGCGACACCGTATCCGGTGAGGATAAGGGGATTGCTGAATGTCGGGGTCCGACCCTTCCCACGCCATCGCGGCCGAGCCCGAAGCGGAGAGCTACGACCTCTCCGAACAGGTCGGCTTCATCCTGCGCCAGGCGATCCAGCGCCATGTCTCGCTGTTCAACGAGATCATGGGGCCGGAACTGACGCCGACGCAGTGGGCGGTGCTGTCGCGGCTCTATCTCGAAGGCGGCAGCTCGCAGAATCTGCTCGGGCGCCAGACGGCGATGGACGCGGCGACGATCAAGGGCGTGGTCGACCGGCTGATCAAGCGCAAGCTGGTGCACACCACTGCCGACCCCGATGACGGGCGGCGCGTCATCGTGCAGCTGACCGAGGCCGGCCGGGCCTATACCCGCGAATTGATGCCGAAGGCCGAGACCGTCACCAAGGTGACGCTGGCGCCGCTGGCGACGAGCCAGCGCACGACGCTGCTCTCGCTGCTTAAGCAGTTGCGCTGAGAAGAGAGGGCTCCTCAGCCTATCTGATCACGAAGCAGGCGCTCTGCGCCGCCAGCGCCCGTGCCTCCTCGAGATCGCTCGAGGCGCTGGCATGGATCGCGAAGAGCGGATCGCCGATCGCGACGCTGTCGCCGACGCTGCGGCGCAGATCGATGCCGGCGGCCTTGTCGAAAGGCGCGCCGGCGCGCCGGGCAATGCCGGCGACGGCCCAGCCATCGATCTCGGAGACCGTGCCGGCCTGCTCGGCGCGGACGGTATGGACCAGCAGCCCCGGCATCACCGGCGGCTCGCGGCGTCCCTGCGCCGTGACGATGCGCTCGAAGGCCGTCCGCGCCGCGCCTGAGCGCAGCAATTCTTCGGCGCGTTCCCGCCCGGCCTCGAGCGAGCCCAGCGCCGGATCCCAGGCCAGGATGCGGCCGGCGAAGAACAGCGCCTTGGCGACGAGGTCGGCCGGCGCCTGCGGGTCGTTGTCGAGCGCCCAGGCGACGTCGCGGCATTCCAGCGCCGGCCCGATGCCGCGCCCGATCGGCCTAGTGCCATCGGTCGGGAAGGCCTCGACGACGAGGCCGAGCCCCCGCCCGACCGTCTCGAACAGGGCGGCGAGATCGGCGGCCTCGTCCTGCGATTTCAGCTTGGCGCGCGGGCCATAGGGCAGGTCGACGATCACATGGGTCGAGCCGGCCGTCTTCTTCTTCGACAGGATCGAGGCGACGGACCAGCGATTGGAATCGATGCCGAGCGGCCGTGTGATCGCGTTCATCACGTCGTCGACGACGGAATGGTTCAGCCGGCCGTTCCAGGCGATGCAGGCGCGGGCTTTCTCGACGCAGGCGCGCAGTTCCGCCGGGGTGAGCTCGACATCGGCGAGCGCCTCCATCGCATCGGCCGTGCCGGCGGCCGAGGTGATGGCGCGCGACGAGGTCTTCGGCATCAGGAAGGCGCCATGGGCGGCGATGATCGGCACCACGATCAGCGTGATCCGGCTGCCGGGAATGCCGCCCATCGAATGCTTGTCGACGACGATCTTGTCGGACCAGCTGATCCGCTGGGCGAAACGGGTGCGGACGCGGGCGAGCGAGACGACCTCGTCATCGCTGAGCTTCTGCGTCGCCGCGACGAGGAAGGCCGCGACCTCGCCATCGGGATAGCGAGATTCGACGATGTCGCGGATCAGCGTGTGATACTGCGCCTCCGAGAGCGCCCCGCCCTGGATCTTGCGAGTCAGCGCGGCGCGGCTTTCCGGCGAGGGGGTGCGCCGGATCGAGACCTCGGTGCCCTCGGCCAGGCCGAGCTCGGCAAAGGCCTCGCTGGACAGGCCGATCTCGTCGGGGGCGAGCGCGGCGGGCAGGTCCGCGACCTGGATGTCGGAGCGGATGCTGGCGCCGGCGCCGGTGATCTCGATCCGACCCGGCCCGAGATAGTCGAAACCGTTGACGAGCTCGCCCTTGGCCGGGAGCCAGGCGCAATGGGCCCGCCCGGCGAAGACCGGCAGGCGGCGCAGACGCAAGGTGTTGGCGGCCGATTCGACTGCGGCGACGAAACGCTCGATCCCGGTTTCCGGGCTCTGATCATTGCAGACGGCGACCGTGCGGATGCCGTCCGGCCAGGGCTCGACCTTGCGGGCGAGCCTGTCGTCTATGGCGTTGCCCTGCTCGCGGCCGCGTCCGGCGATGCGGGCCGCCAGGATCTCGGCCGGTGCCGTGACCTCGACGATGACGAAACGCGGCAGCAGCGCCGCCAGTTCGGCGATGACGGCGCGCGAGCCATTGGCGATGACGTGGCGGCCGCTCTCGATCGCGCCCAGAAGGCTACGGGGCAGACCATAGCGCAGGCCATGGGCGCTCCAGCCGATGACGAAATCGCCTGCGGCTTCGCGTGCCGCGAATTCGGCATCCGTCGCCGCCTCATGCGCCTCGCCGGGCGAGCCGGCGGGGCGGGTGATGACGCGCCTGGCGAAGACATAGCGCCCGGTCGGCTCCAGGACCTGCCTGGCGCCGTCGATCAAGGTGTCCTTGCCGCCGCCGCTGGGGCCGACGACAAAGAAGAACGTTCCCGGGCGCATGGTCTGATCAGGCTTCGTCGAGGCCGATGTCGACGGCGGGCGCCGACTGGGTGATCTTGCTGGTCGAGATATAGTCGACGCCGGTCTGGGCGATCGGACCGATCGTGTCGATGCGGATGCCACCGGAGGCCTCGACCTTGGCGCGGCCGGCGATCAGCCCGACCGCCTTGGTCATGTCGGCGACCGACATGTTGTCGAGCATGATCACATCGGCGCCGGCCTTGACGGCCTCCTCGACCTGCTCAAGCCGGTCGCATTCGACCTCGAGCTTGGTCAGCACCGGCAGCGTCTTGCGGGCGCGCTCGACGGCGGCGGTGATGCTGCCGCACACGGCGATATGATTGTCCTTGATCATCACGCCGTTATCGAGGCCGAGGCGATGATTGAGGCCGCCGCCGCAGGTCACGGCATGCTTCTCCATCATGCGCAGGCCGGGCGTGGTCTTGCGGGTGTCGATCAGCCGCGCCTTGGTGCCGGCGATGGCGGCGACATAGCGCGCGGTCTCGTTGGCGATGCCCGAAAGGCGCTGGGCGATGTTGAGCGCGGTGCGCTCGGCGGTCAGCACGCTGCGCGCGGCGCCTTCGATCTCCATCAGGATGGCGCCCTTCTCGACCTTGTCGCCATCCTTGACCAGCAGCTTCACCTTGAGCTCGGGATCGTAGCGCTTGAAGACACGGGCGGCGACCTCGATGCCGGCGACGATCATCGGCTCGCGGGCGTTCATGTGGAACTTGCCGGTCTCGTCCGGCTCGATCATGACCTGCACGGTCAGGTCGCAGGCGCCGATATCTTCGGTCAGCCAGAGATCGATCAGGCGATCCGTCGCAAAGCTGTCGTACATCGAAACCCCTCCTCGGGCGTGATCGCCTTGACCTTTTCCCGCGGAATCGGTCGGCCGATCCGAAGGTAAATTTATTTGTATACGAATAATAACAGTCGATTTTTCGGGCTGTCAATCAGAGCTGGATAGCGGCAAGCGGGCCGCCTGTCTCGCCGGGTGCCGGGCTTTTGGCTCATCGCGCGAGCAAGCGAAGAAAACCCAGGCTGTGGCGGCTTTAGCAGGCCTGCGCGCTTCTGCCCGGCCCGGTGGCAGGGCCCCGTCCGGGCAGAGCGCCGACTTGACAGCCGGGCAACCATGCGCCACCATCATTTGTATACAAATGATATGGCCGGAAGTGACGGCGAGGGTTGACGATGAGCCTGGAGGAAACGGCCACGGCCGCCGACGACAAGATTCGCTGCGATGCCTGTCCGGTCATGTGCTACATCAAGCCGGGCGCGGTCGGTGCCTGCGACCGCTATGGCAATGTCGACGGCAATCTCGTCCGGGTCGATCCGCATGTGATGCTCGACCGCACCATCGATCAGGGCGGCGAGTTGGTTTCCTTCGCCGGCCCGCGTGAATGGGATGGCGACATCCTGCACCAGCCCGGCACCTTCGTCACGGCGATCGGCGCCGGCACGACCTATCCCGACTACAAGCCCGCGCCCTTCATCGTCTCTTCCGAGGTCGACGGCGTCGACATGGTCACCGTCGTGACCGAGGGCATCTTCAGCTATTGCGGCGTCAAGGTGAAGATCGACACCGACCGCTTCCTCGGCCCGGAGACCGCGATCGTGCGCGTCGAGGGCGAGGCGGTCGGCCATGTCACTTCGGGCGAATACGGCTCGCAGATGCTGTCGCTCGGCGGTGTCCACCACCTGACCGGCGGCTCGAAGAAGGAGGGCCGCGTCACCTGCGACGCGCTGCTCCAGCTCAGCAACGGCAAGGCGGTCGAGCTTACGATCGATGGCGGCGAGACCGTCATCGTCCAGGCCGGCAAGCCGCCGATCGTCAACGGCGTCGAGGAGAGCCGGATGCGCGTCGGCTGCGGCTCGGCGACGATCGGCATCTTCGCCAAGCAATGGCATGGCAAGGTCGACGAGGTCGTGGTCGTCGACGACCACATCACCGGCGTGCTCTCGGAGCACCAGGCCGGCAAGCTGCTCGGCATGCCGGCGACGGGCCTGAAGATGAAGGGGCGGCGCTCGACGCCCGGCCGCTATTTCCAGGTCGCGCAACCCGGCACCGGCTGGGGCGGTACCAATATCAGCGATCCCCTGACCATTCTCGGGCCGTTCGATCCGAAGGTCGCCTATCCCGGCCTGCGCCTGCTGATGGTCTCGACCACCGGCGAGCACGCCGCCTATTACGAGCTCGACGAGAAGCTCGTACCGGTCGAGATGCAGATGCCGGAGCGGCTGGTCGAGCCGGTCGAGCGCATCGCCGAGAATTGTGAGCCGGCGCTTTCGACCGTGCTGTTCATCGGCGGCGCCGGCGGTTCGCTGCGTGCCGGCGTCACCGAGAATCCCGTCAGGCTGACGCGCTCGGTCAAGGACGCGCTGACCTATGTCACCTGCGGCGGCGCACCGGTCTATATCTGGCCGGGCGGCGGCATCACCTTCATGGTCGACGTCACCCGCCTGCCCGAGAACGCCTTCGGCTATGTGCCGACGCCGGCCCTGGTCGCGCCGCTCGAATTCACCATGAAGCTCTCCGACTATCAGGAGCTCGGCGGGCATATGGACCATGTCCGGCCGCTTTCCGAGCTCAACGCCGACGGCCGGCTGAAGCTGCCGCAGCGGCTCGACAATCCCTGGCCGCTGGCGCCGGAGCGGATGCGCCGCTCGCACGGCTGAGCGATGTTCGAGCCCCCCTCCGCGCGCCTGCTGCCAGACGGCAAGCGCCTGCTGCTGCAGCAGGGGCCGATCGATCTCGTCGTCGAGGCCACCGGCCCGGCGGCGGCGGTCGAGGCGGCCTATCGGGCGGCGATGCGGCGCTTCGATGGGCTGCTCGCGGAACTCTGCGGCGAACTTGCCCTGCTACGCTCGCCGGTGCGGGCGAATAGCCCGGTTCCGGAAGGGCCGGTCGCCCGGCGCATGCATCAGGCGGTCGCCCCCTTCGCCGGCAGGATCTTCATCACGCCGATGGCCGCTGTTGCCGGCTCGGTGGCGCAGGAAATCCTCGCCGTCATGGTCGAGGCTGCGCCGCTGGCGCGTGCCTATGTCAATAATGGCGGCGACATCGCCCTGCATCTGGCCGATGGCGAGACCTTCCGGATCGGCCTTGTCGAGCGTCCGGACCGGCCAAATCTCTTCGCCACCGCCAGCATCACCGCCGGCGATCCGGTGCGCGGCATCGCGACCTCCGGCTATCCCGGCCGCAGCTTTTCACTGGGCATCGCCGAGGCGGTGACCGTGCTCGCCCCGAGCGCCGCCATGGCCGATGCCGCCGCGACCGTGATCGCCAATGCGATCGACCTGCCGGGCCATGCTGCGATCGAGCGCCTGCCGGCCGATGCCATCCAGAGCGACAGCGATCTCGGCGCGCTCCTCGTCACCCGCAAGGTCGGGCTGCTGACCGAGACCGAAATCGAAACGGCGCTCGCAGCCGGCCTCGCCGAGGCGCAGCGCCTGCACGGAGCCGGCCTGATCGTCGCCGCCGCCATGCATCTTCAGGGCGTGAGCCGGGCTCTCGCCACGCCTATGATCCTTCAAGAACAAGCCGAGAGGAGACTTGCCCGTGCCTGAGATCGTCGTGCGGAAATATGCCGTGACCGTGGAGGAGATCTTTCACGAGGGCGGCCCGGCCGCGTCCGTGCCGCTGAAGCGCGGCGCGGCGCTGGCGGTGATCGCCAACCCTTATGCCGGCCGCTATGTCGAGGACATCCAGGGCTTCATGGATGATCTCAAGCCCTTCGGCCTCGCCATGGCGCGTCGCCTGCTGGCGGCGATGGGCGGCGACGTCAAGGCGATCCAGGGCTATGGCAAGGGTGCCATCGTCGGCGCCGCCGGCGAGATCGAGCATGGCGCGCTCTGGCACGTGCCGGGCGGCTATGCGATGCGCGAACTGCTGGGGGACGCCAAGGCGATCGTGCCTTCGACCAAGAAGGTCGGCGGGCCGGGCACGCGGCTCGACATTCCGGTCACCCATGTCAACGCCTCCTATGTCCGCAGCCATTTCGACGCCTTCGAGATCGGCATCACCGACGCGCCGAGGGCCGACGAACTGCTGCTCGCGCTGGTGATGACGACGGGTTCACGCATCCATGCGCGCGTCGGCGGCCTGAAGGCGAGCGAGATCAAGGGCGAGGACGGGCTGAGATGAAGGCTTCCATCCGCAAGATCGTCACCATACTCGACGAGACCCATTCCGAGATGGGCCAGCCCGTCGCGCCGGCGATCTGCCGGGCCGCGGCGGTGGCGGTGATCGCCAACCCCTTCGCCGGCAAATACCAGCCCGATCTCTCCGAGCTGATCGAGATCGGCGAGGAGCTCGGAGACCTGCTCGGCCGCCACGCGCTTCAAGCGCTCGGCATCGAGGGCGAGGCCGTGCAGGGCTATGGCAAGGCCGCCGCCGTCGGCGAGGACGGCGAATACGAGCATGCGGCGGCGATCCTGCACCCGAAGCTCGGCGCGCCGCTGCGCAAGCTGCTCGGCAAGGCGCCGGCGCTGATCCCGTCCTCGAAGAAGCGCGGTTCGCTCGGCGTCGTCCTCGACATTCCGCTCGGCCACAAGGCCGGCGCCTATGTCCGCAGCCATTTCGACGGCATGGAGGTCCGCATTCCCGATGCGCCGCGCGCCGGCGAGATCGTCGTCGCGGTGGCGCTGACCAGCGGCGGTCGCCCGCTGCCGCGGGTCGGCGGCCTGACCCATGACGAGGTCAAGGGCGAGGACGGGCTGCGCTGAGAGCGGCCTGATCGTCGCGCCGCGTTCAAGACGTCTGTGAATGCCCGCCCTCGTGGTGGGCATTTCCGTTTCGAGCGCCGGGTTGTCGGACGGAAGGCGTGGGTGGCCGGGTTTATCCCGACCATGGCGGGCAGGTTCAGGGCGCAGCCTTGCGCGCCCTCGTGACCGCCTCTTCAATCCCCTCCCAGCCCGGCTTCCCCTGGGCGAAGCGACCGCGCAGATAGCCGGCGAGCTCGGCGATCTGGCGGTCGTCGAGCGCCGTCGCGAAGGAGGGCATCGAGCCGATGCCATGCTGGCCGCCCTCGAGCAGCATGTTGACGAGGTTGGTCGGCGTCGCGGCATGGAGCTTCGAGGACAGGCCGAGCGCAGGCCCGGCATTGACCAGCGGCGCCGTGCGACCGGGCTCGTGGCAGGCGGCACAGGCGCCCTGATAGAGGCGTGCGACCGGCGAGGTCGCGGGATTTGCCGCGGCGCTGGTGGCGAGCTCGATCCGGCTGGCGCGGGCCTGCGCCTCCGCCTCGGGCAGCGGCGCGTTCAGGGAGGCGAGATAGGTCGCCATCGCCCTGATATCGGCATCCGGCAGTTCCTTGAGCTCCGCGATCACCGGCGCCATCGGCCCGGCTGCCGCGCCGTGATGCTGCGAGGTTCCGGTGCGCAGATAAGCGTAGAGCTCGGCCTCGCTCCAGGGCAGCGGCCCGGCCGAGACCCTGGTCAGGGCCGGCGCCTCCCAGCCCTCGGCCTCGCCGCCGGAAAGATAGGCGCTGCCGCCGCGCTCGGCGCCGAGCGCGTTGCGCGGCGTATGGCAGGCGCCGCAATGGCCGAGCCCGTCGACGAGATAGCGGCCGCGATTCCACTCGGCCGAGCGGGCTGGTTCCGGCTTGAGCTCGCCCTGCGGCCGGAACAGCAGGTTCCAACCGGCTAACAGCGGGCGCAGATTGACGGGGAAGACCATCCGGCTCGGCTGGTTCTCCTGCCTGACCGCCGGCTGCGACATCAGGAAGGCGTAGAGCGCCTGGAGGTCGGCCTCGCTGGTTTTCGCGTAGCTCGCATAGGGGAAGGCCGGGTAGAGATGGCGGCCGTCGCGATGGATGCCGGCGCGCATCGCCCGCTCGAAGGCCGGATAGGACCAGTTGCCGATGCCGGTTTCCGGATCGGGTGTGATGTTGGTGGTCATCACCATGCCGAAAGGCGTCTCGAGCGCGAGACCGCCGGCATAGGGCACGCCGTCCTTCACCGTATGGCAGACGGCGCAGGCGCCGAGCGCCGCGAGCTGGCGGCCTCTCTCGATCGTCGCCGCCGACCAGGTCGCCGGATCGGGCCGGGCGATCGGAGCGATCGACGGCGCGAGTGCGAAGGAAGCGGCGGCAAAGGTCGCGGCACCGGCAAAGGCGGCGCCAAGCTTGCTCCACAGGCCGAAACGCCGGGGCCTTTCCGGCAGTTGCGCTGCGGCGGGCGCCGCCGCCGGCAAACGCCCGAGGCCGGCGAGCACGCGCTCGGGCGTCAGCGGCAATTCGCGAAAGCGCACGCCGGTCGCGTCAAAGACGGCGTTGACGATGGCGGCGGCGCTGGGGACGGAAGCCGACTCGCCGGCGCCTAGCGGCGCCTCGTGCTGCTTGTCGAGGAGCAGCACGTCGATCGCCGGCAGTTCCGGGAAGGTCAGGACGGGATAGGCGCCCCAGTCGCGGGCGGCGACGGCGGTGGTCTGCGAGAAGCTCACCTCCTCGCGCAGCACACGGCTGGTCGACTGCAGGACATTGCCGTGGACCTGATGGGTCACTCCGGCCGGATTGACGACCATGCCGGTGTCCTGGCCGACGGTGACGCGGCTGACCGTGACCTCGCCGGTCGTGCGGTTGACCGCGACATCGGCGACCCAGGCGGCCCAGGCGGCGCCGACGCCCGGCCAGCTGCCATGGACATAGCGCGCCTGGGCGAAGCCGCGGCCGCGCAGGATCTCGCCATCTTCCTCCATGCGCGGGCCGACATGCGGCTGCCAGCCCGCCCGCTCGGCTGTGGCGCGCGTCAGCTCGGCGGCGCGCTCGTCATTGATGTGGCGCAGGCGGAACTCGACGGGGTCGACGCCGGCCTCATGGGCGAGCTCGTCGATATAGCTCTCATGGGCGAAGACGTTCGGCATGGCCGAGACGCCGCGCAGCCAGGAGGCGCGGACGATCGGCGGCATGTCATAGGCCGTCAGCCGCATGTTCTCGTAGTCATAG
Source organism: Allobosea sp. GW823-FHT01F03 (assembly GCF_058798075.1). Taxonomy (NCBI): domain Bacteria; kingdom Pseudomonadati; phylum Pseudomonadota; class Alphaproteobacteria; order Hyphomicrobiales; family Alloboseaceae; genus Allobosea; species Allobosea sp. GW823-FHT01F03. The sequence continues at coordinate 714,705 of NZ_CM179505.1, forward strand.
GAGGGCACCGCGGTGCGGTCGCCCATGCGCAGCGTCGCCGGCTGGTTGGAAATGCGCCCGGTCAGCAGCAGGGCGAGCGTCGGCGCCGCGTTCGACGGGTACCAGGTGTGGAAGTCATAGGCCGGCAGCGAGCCGCCGGGGCCGAGGCCGCCCTTGATGTCGATCAGCTGGGCGGCGCCCTTCGGCTCCCAGAGATGCTCCTGCTCGCGGGTGAGCTGGACGCGCACCGGCGCGCCGACGGCGCGCGAGAGCAGCACCGCATCGGCGGCGACGTCATCGGCGCAGTTGCGGCCATAGCAGCCGGCGGCTTCGTGGCGGATGATGTCGATCTGCTCGCGCGGCAGGCCGGTGAGCACGGCGAGGTCGTTCTGCAGCGGAAACGGGTTCTGGCTGCCGCTCCAGACCGTGATGCCGTCGGCGCGTACATCGGCCACGGCGCAGGACGGGCCGATCGAGCCATGCATGTGGTAGGGCCAGACATAGGTGCGGTCGAGCCGCTTCTCGAGCGTGCCGAGCGCAGCCTCGACATCGCCCTCGTCGACCAGCAGGCGCGGCGTCGAGGGATGGGCGCGCAGGGCCTGGGCGACGTCGGAGAGGTCCGGCGGCGTGAACGAGCGCCACTCGGCCTTCAGGGCGAGCGCCGCTTCCGCCGCCTGTTCCTCGCGCTCGGCGACGATGCCGATGAAATCGCCCTCGATGACGAGGGCGCGTATGCCGGGAATACCGGCGAGCGAGTCGCGATCGACGGCGATCAGGCTGCGCCCGACGAAATCGCCGGCATCCATGCCGGAATAGGGCGGACGGACGACGCGGCCATGCAGCATGCCGGGCACGCGGACGTCATGGACATAGACGCAGCTGCCATCGACCTTGGCGGGGATGTCGACCCGCGCCACCGATCGGCCGATCAGCCTGTGATGGTCGATCGGCTTGAACTGCGCGCTCTCGGCCAGCGGCAGCAGCAGGCGCTCATTGGCGAGCAGTGTGTCGAGTCCGATCGCCGGGGTGTCGGCCGCGCCGCGATAGAGCCGGCCGTCGCGCAGGCTGATCTCGCCCTCACTGCAGGCAAGCGCCGCGGCGGCGAGCCCGATCAGCCTTGTGCGGATCTGGGTCGCGCCGATCCGCATCGCCACCGAGGTGACCTGGATCGTCTCGCTGGCGATGGTCGCGCCCTGGTCCGGGGTATCGGCGGTGTCGCCGAGCACCATCTCGACGGCGTCGAAGGGAAAATCGAGTTCCTCCGCCACCATCTGGGCGAGCGCGGTGCGGATGCCGGTGCCGAGATCGACATGGCCGGAAAAGGCGAGGATGCGCCCCTCGGCCGTGAGGCAGACATGCAGGTCGAGCGCGTCTTCGGAGCTGTCCTCGGCGGGCGCGCCCTTGCGCGGCGCGACGACGGCGATGATCCCGCCGCGTCGTAGCAGTGCCCGACGGGAGAGGGGAGGCGGCGGTGCGCTGTCGTTCATCGCGCTGTGGTTCATGGCGTGGCCGTCTCGCCGGTCCGGGCGCGCGCGGCGGCGAGCATCACGGCCCTGACGATCTCCACATGGGTGCCGCAGCGGCAAAGATTATAGCGCAGCGCTTCGCGCACCTGCGCCTCGCTCGGCGCCGGGTTGACGGCCAGGAAGGCCTTGGCGGTCATGATCATGCCGTTGATGCAGTAGCCGCATTGCGCGGCCTGGGCGTCGATGAAGGCCTGCTGGACCGGATCGGGGCCCGCGCTGCCAGCGAGTCCTTCGAGCGTGACGATCTCGCGCTCTTCCGCCAGCCGGACCGGCAGTGCGCAGGCGCGGGCGGCGATGCCGTCGATCAGCACGGTGCAGGCGCCGCATTCGCCGAGGCCGCAGCCGAATTTCGGGCCGTTAAGCGAAAGGTCGTTGCGCAGGAAGAAGAGCAGGGGGGTCTGCGGCTCGCCCTCGACGAGGTGATCGGCGCCATTGACGCGCAGGGCGAAGCGCCGCGTCGTTCTCATGGCTCGTCCGGGCGGGGCGAGGCGCCTTTGATCGCGATTGTCGTCACGTGACCCAAATCGTTCGCATACGAATGAGAATAAGGACAAGTTGCGGCGCGCGGCAAGCGGGATTTGACGCGGGGGAAGTGCGTCGCCGTCATGCTCGCCCTCATGGCGAGCATCCACGTCCTGAACACGCCCTCGCCGATGGAAGCGAAGACGTCGATGGTCGGCACAAGGCCGACCATGCGGTATGGGGCGTGGACCCCCGCTCAGTGCTGGACGGAGGGGATCTTCTCGGCCGGCGGGGTGTTGCGGCTGATGCCGCTGCGGACGATGCCGTCGATCACGATCATGCCGATGCCGGGCAGGTCGCCGAGCTGGATCGAGTCGAGGAAGTTCCTGCCGGCGGAATGCTGGGCTTTGTCCATGAAGACGAAATCGGCGCTGCGCCCGACCTCGATCAGCCCGCAATCGAGGCTGCGCATCCGCGCCGTGTTGCCGGTGGCGAAGCAGAAGGCCACTTCAGCCGGCACATCGCCGAGCGAGGACAGCATCGAGACCATGCGGACGATGCCGAGCGGCTGGACGCCGGAGCCGGCGGGGCCGTCGGTGCCGAGGATGACGCGCTGCAGTTCGCCCATTTCGCGGGCGACGCGCAGCGTGTAGAGCGCGGCGCGCTCATTGCCGTTATGGACGAGTTCGAGGCCGCGCTTGCAGCCTTCGCAGATGCAGCGGATCTCCTTGTCGGGCAAGGCGGTATGGCCGCCATTGATATGGCCGACGACATCGGTGTCGGCCTCGAGCACCACGTCGGCACCGATCAGGCCGGAGCCGGGAATCGATGGGCCGCCGGTGTGGATGGTCGACTGGATGCCGTATTTGCGGGCCCAGGCCACCATTTCCTTCGCCCGCGCGCCGTCCTTGACGCCGCCGAGGCCGACTTCGCCGAGCAGCTTCACGCCGGCATCGGCCAGGTCCTTGAAGTCCTGCTCGACCATGCCGGGCTCGATCACCGGCGCGCCGGCATGGATCTTGACGCCGCCGGGGCGAAAGGCGGTGAAGGCGCGCTGGGCATAGATCGCCATGGCCTTGAGCCCGACAATGTCCTTGGGCCGGCCGGGGGTGTGCACCTCGCCGGCCGAGATCATGGTGGTGACGCCGCCATGCATGGTCGAATCGATCCAGCCGAGCTGGTTCTGGCGCGGCGTCCAGTCGCCGGCAACGGGGTGGACATGGCTGTCGATCAGGCCGGGCGAGAGCACGGTGCCGTTGGCGTCGATGACGGTGTCGGCCTGGTCGGTGTCGAGATCCTTGAAGCGGCCGACCGCGGCGATCCTGCCGCCGATGGCGACGAGCGTGTCGGCCTCCAGGATCGGGCGCTCAATATCGCCGGAGAGCATCAAGCCGATATTCTTGATCACCAGCTTGTGGTTGGCGCCGACCGTCGCCGTCTGCAGTTCAGCCATCTCGTTCCGCCCCGTAAGCCTTCGCCGCCTCCTGTGAGGCCTGCGATATCCTCACCGTCCCGATCCCGATTGACAAGTGCGATCGAAGGCGGCATATCGTTTGTGTACGAACAAGTTTTGCATCTGCCTTCCCAGCCTGTCAAGCGGCAAGGATCACGCATGGCCTTTGCAGTCACCAGCGCCTGCATCCGTTGCAAATACATGGATTGCGTCGAGGTCTGTCCCGTCGACTGCTTCTATGAAGGCGAGAACATGCTCGTCATCCATCCCGACGAGTGCATCGATTGCGGCGTCTGCGAGCCGGAATGCCCGGCCGAGGCGATCGTCGCCGACAATGCCGAGGGGGCGGCCGAGTGGCTCGCGCTCAACGCCAGGCTGGCGCCGCTCTGGCCGAACATCACCGAGAAGCGCGATCCGCCGGCCGATGCGGATGATTGGAAGGGAATACCGGACAAACTCGACCTTCTTTCCGAACGCGCGGCGATGTGATAGCTGCCTGTCTGCGTTCGATGATCGGCTTTTTCCTGGGCTAACCGAGGAATGACGAGATGAGCAATTTCTACGAGGAGCGCGTGCTCAGCGTCCATCACTGGACCGATACGCTCTTCAGCTTCACGACGACCCGTGACACGACGTTCCGCTTCAAGAACGGCCAGTTCACGATGATCGGCATCAAGGTCGACGAGAAGCCGCTGCTGCGCGCCTATAGCGTCGTCAGCACCAATTACGACGAGAACCTCGAATTCTTCTCGATCAAGGTGCCGGACGGGCCGCTGACCTCGCGCCTGCAGAACCTCAAGGTCGGCGATCCCATCATCGTCGGCAAGAAGGCGACGGGCACGCTGGTGCTCGACAATCTCAAAGACGGCAAGCGCCTGTTCCTGCTCGGCACCGGCACCGGCCTTGCGCCCTTCCTGTCGCTGATCCGCGATCCCGAGACCTATGAGCGCTATGAGAAGGTGGTGCTGGTGCATGGCTGCCGGCAGGTGGCCGAGCTCGCCTATGGCGAACAGATCACCCAGCACCTGCCCAATGACGAGTTCCTCGGTGAGATGATCCGCGAGCAGCTGATCTACTATCCGACGGTGACGCGCGAGCCCTTCCGCAATCGTGGTCGCATCACCGATCTGCTGACCTCGGGCCAGCTCTTCGAGGATATCGGCCTGGGCCCGTTCGATCCCGCCAGCGACCGCTTCATGCTCTGCGGCAGCCCGCAAATGCTGGTCGACCTCAAGAAGATCTTCGAGGACCATGGCATGGAAGAAGGCAACCATGGCGAGGCCGGCGACTATGTGATCGAGCGCGCCTTCGTCGAGCGCTGAACCGCCCGATTGAGCGGCAGATAAAAAGCAAGCGGCCGGCCCCGTCATGGGCCGGCCGCTTTGCTTTGTCGGCACCACTTTTCCTCTGACAACTCATCCCGGGCGGCCAAGGGAAGAGCAGGGAGCTATCCTTTGCCGGGAAGGCTCAGGAGCCGGTTCGAGAATGGCAGCCCGTTTTCCTGAGGAGCTGCGGCGCAGCGTCTCGAAGCCTGCTCCCGATGGCTTCAGGTCCCCTGAAGCATCCTTCGCGATGCCATCCCTGGCGGAATGGCTCCGCAGGATCAGGCCCGTCTGAAATCGCAAGACGGGTTCTCGGAGCTGGATGCCGGAGCGGCACAGTTTTCCGCCGATCCGGTCTGACGAAGAGGGCCGAGGGCAGGGCCGCCGCCCGACCTAGCGATGTGTCAACTGGCGGTTGAACAGCATCATCAGGCTGTTGCAGCTCACCGCGAAGACGGTCAGCAGGAGCGCGATCGCCATGATCGTGTCGATCTGGCCGAGATTGATGGCGCTGGTCAGAAGGAAGCCGAGACCGCGCTGCGAGGCGAACATCTCGCCGATCAGCACGCCGAGCAGGGTCAGTGAAAAGCCGAGGCGCACGCCCGAGATGATCTCCGGCAGGATCGCCGGCAGGATCACGGTGAAGGCCGATTGCGAAGGCGAAAGGCGCATTACCTGCGAGGTGCGCCGGTAGACCGGCTTCATCTGGCGGATCGCGTTCATCGAGAACAGGGTGATCGGGATCAGCCCGTGCATCACGCCGAAGGCGATCTTGGCGGAGATGCCGAGGCCGAAGCAGAGCAGAACCAGCGGGTAGAGCACGACCTTGGGGATCGAATAGAGCGTGGTCAGGATCGGCTCGGCGACGTTGCCGGCGAGCTTGCGGACCCCGAGCACGATGCCGAGGCTGATGCCGCCGAGCAGCGAGAGGAGGAAAGCGGCGACGAAGGCCCGCATCGTTTCGCTGATGTTGAGCCAGAACTCGCCGGTGCCGAGCAGCGAGCCGAGCTTGACGACGGTCTGCAATGGCGAGGCGATGGCCGAGGCGCCGACGAGGAGATGGAAGCCCTGCCAGAGCAGGATGAAGGTCAAAAGGACGATGAGAGTGCCGGCGAGTCTGGGCATGGCGTCACCTCACCGCTGGCGGCGCGCCTGGAGGCGCCGGTCGATCATGTTGAGGATCGTGTTGACGATGGTGACGGTCACCAGCACGAGCAGGATCAGCGCGTACATGTGCCCGTTCTCGAACAGGTTGTAGGCATAGGCGATGGCGTAGCCGATCCCGGCGCCCGAGAGGATGAACTCCGAGGCGATCACTCCGATGAAGGAATAGGCGACCGAGAGCTTCACGCCGGTGAAGAGGTAGGGCAGCGTCGCCGGCAGCTCGACGAGGAGCGCGGTCTTGGCCCGCGACATCCGGTAGATCTGCGCCGTCTTGCGCAGCACGCGCGGAATCCGGTCGAGCCCGTTCAGCGTCGCGGTGATCATCGAGACCACGGCGAGCAGCACGGCGATCGCGATGATCGAGGCCGAGCCGACGCCGAAGAGCGTGATGAAGATCGGATAGAAGACGAAGGTCGGGACGGCATAATAGCTCGCCAGAAGCGGCTCGAGCGCATGGCGCAGCGCCGGCAGCGAGTAGATGATCAGGCCGGCGACGAAGCCGAGCACGATCGAGAGCGCCGTCGAGATGGCGATGTTGGTGAAGGTCGTCCGGATATCGGCCGAGAACTGGCCGGTGCGCAGAATCTCGGCGAGCTCGACCACCATCTGCGAGGGCGCCAGCATCACCATGCGGGGGATGACGCCGACCCGGCAGAGCAGCTCGACCAGGAGGATCATCGTCGCGACGACGATCAGGCGCAGCCATTTTTCCGACATGGCTCAGCTCTTCCCGGCCGACATGATCTTCAGCGCCTCGACGCGCAGCTTCTCCCAGAGCCGGGCGGTGATGTCGCCGAAATGCGGGGTCGAGACCACGCGGCTGTCGCGGTCGCGCTCCCAGCCGGTTTCGACGAAGTCGATGAAGGTGCCCGGCCTGGTCGACATCACGCCGACCCGGTCGGACAGCATCGCCGCCTCGTCGAGGGCGTGGGTGATCAGCAGCACCGTGGCCGAGGTTTCGCGCCAGAGCCGCAGCAATTCGTCGCCCATCAAGAGGCGGGTCTGCTGGTCGAGCGCGCCGAAGGGCTCGTCGAGCAGGATCAGCCTGGGCTGCATCACCAGCGTGCGGGCGATGCAGACCCGCTGGCGCATGCCGCCGGAGAGCTGGGCCGGAAAGGAGGCCGCGAAGTCCTTCAGTCCCATGAAGCCGATGGCATAGTCGACGCGGCGCTGGATCTCTGCCGGGTCGACGCCGGCGCGCCGGAGCCCGAAGGCGACGTTGTCGCGGACATTGAGCCAGGGAAAGGAGGCATCCTCCTGGAAGACGACGCCGACCCCGTCGGGCACGCCGTTGACCGGCTTGCCCTCGAAATGCGCCGTGCCGGCCTGCGGGGCGCTGAGCCCCGCAAGAATGTCGAGCAAGGTCGACTTGCCGCAGCCCGAGGGGCCGACGACCGAGAAGAATTCGCCCTTGGCGAGGTCCAGATCGATCGGCCCGAGCGCGTGCAGGGTCGACTTCGGCAGCTGGAAGATCCGCGTGACGCCGCGCAGCGTCGCATGGGCTTCAACGGGCGCCGGCTGCTGCTTGAGTGTCACGACCTTGGCGCCCGCTGCGGCCGGGTTCATTGCTTGGCCTGCAGATCGGCAGGCAGGAAGGATTTGTCGAGCACGGTCGACCAGTCGATGTCGTTCTTGACCTCGCCGATCAGCTTCAGGCCTTCGACGATACGGTTGAGCTCGGTGATGCTGAACTCGCCCTCGCTCCACATCTTCGGGCCGATCATGTTGTCGACGGCTTCCTTGGCGACCGCCGGCTCGAGCTTGTAGAGCTTCTCGATGATCTTGGCGGTCTCGGCCGGGTCCTTGTAGATCGCCTGCACGCCGGCGCGGCGGCCCGCGATGATCGCCTTGAGCTTGTCGGGATGCTCCTGCGCGAATTTGCGGGTGGTGATGCCGACCGAGGTGGTCATCGGCTTCAGGATGTCGCCGGCCTTGTAGACCGTGCGGTACTTGTCCTTGCGGATGATCGAGAGCGGCTCGATCAGCACCGAGCCGGCGATCGCGCCCTGCTCGAGCATGGTCAGAGCCGGGACATAGCCGCCGGCCGCGACACGCTGGACCTTGGCCTGGTCGATGCCCTTCTCTTTCAGGACCATCAGGAAGAGCATTTCCGAGACGGATTTCGGCGAGGTGATCGCGACCTTCTTGCCGACCAGGTCCTCGACGCTCTTCACCTCGGAGTTCGGCATGGTGACCATCGAGGCCTCGGCGACGCTGCGCGTCCCGGTGTTGACGATGACGAGGTCGAGCCCCTGAGCCTTGGCGGCGAGCGCCGCGGAGACCGCGACCTCGCCATAGGGCGTCGCGCTGGCGAGGATGTTTCGGACCGTGGTGCCGCCGCCGCCGGAGCCGATGATGCCGGTGATATCGATGCCGGCCTGCTTGAACAGCCCCTTCTCCATCGCGACCGCATAGGGCGCGCCATAGAGGCTCGCGCCCCATTGCGTCACGGAAATTTCCTCGGCGCGCACCGGCGCCTGCAGGCAAAGCATCGTGACCGCAGCAGCCGCGAACTGCCGGAAACCAAAGAAATCCGTCATGCCTCTCTCCCGATAAGGTCCATGCCTGCGATTGTTATCGTTCCAGCATGCTGCCAAAATTTCATTTGTATACAAATAACGATCTCAGCATGAGGAAATCTTGTCAAGCGGGTAAGGAGCGAGAATCCGCCGGTCTGGAAGCCGAATTTGGCGGGCGTGGCCGGATGCGGCGCGCACGGGATCTTCGCCATATCGCAGCCGATATGGTGCCAATTCAATGCTGAAAGCTCCTTTGGATCGGCGCGGGGCGCGGCGCCGGAATCGCCGTGTGGCAACGGCGTCAGCATCGGGGGCGACGCCGCGTCTGGCAAGCCCGAATGGGGGGGCACGGCGGAATTGATATTGTTCGTGTACGAACTATCTGGATATGGATGATGGCCGGCCGGCAGCGCTCAGCTGCGCTGGCACGCCCGCAGCGTGACCCGATCGAGCGCATAGCCGGCGCGCGCCAGGCTGCGATCGTCGAAGGTCGCGACCGAGACCGGTTCGAGGTCGAGCAGGACGGCAGGCAGTCCGAGTTCGGCCGCCAGTCTGCCGGCGAAGCGCATCAGGGCCCGCATCGGTACCGAGCCCGGGAGCCTGGCCGTGGCGAGTTCGCTGATCTGCAGCGTCGCCTCGTCGCGCAGCGAGCGCTGCACGGCGAAGGCGAAGATCGCATGGATGCAGCCGCGGGCATCTTCGAGGACGACGAGGCCGCGCCGGCCGTCCTTGGCGCTGAAGGAGCGCAGATAGCGCGTCCACTGCGCCTTGCTGATATCGGGATGGAACATGGCGACGAGCTGGTAGGCCCGGCCCGCTTCCGCCGCTCCGATCCGCCGTGCTTGCAGGATATCCTCGGTCACCTTGTCACGCCCCTCCCAGGCAGGTGGAGAGGACAGGTGCGGCATCCCGCCCGCATTGATCCGTATCAATTACAAATCTAGGGTTTGATGCATGACTATTCCCCGGTCCGGCGTGGCCGCATGCGGGGTCGTAGTGAGGTGAGACGCCGTGGATTGCACTGTTTTGGCCTGTGCCCAGCAACGCCCCCAGAAGGCGGGTTGCCAGAGTTGCGGCATTCGCCCGATGAGCATCTGCGCCTGCCTGGCCTACGACGAGCTCGCTCTGCTCGATGCGCTGGCACACCCCGTCACCTTCGGTGCCAAGGAAACGCTGTTCGTTCAGGGCCAGCCGGCCGAGGCGGTCTACAACATCACCGGCGGCACGGTGCGGCTCTACAAGCTCCTGCCCGACGGGCGCCGGCAGATCGTCGGCTTCGCCCTGCCCGGCGACTTCCTCGGCCTGGCGATGCGCGACGCCTTCGGCTTCTCGGCCGATGCGATCGAGACCGTCACCGCCTGCGCCTTCCCCCGCTCGGCCTATTCGGCGCTGGTCGACGCCAAGCCGCATCTGCTGCGCCGCCTGCACGACTATGCCACGCATGAGCTGACGCTGGCGCATGAGCAGATGCTGCTGCTCGGCCGCCGCAATGCCGAAGAGCGGCTGGTCTGCTTCCTGCTGACGATGCGCGAGCGCTGGACGAGGCTCGGGCGCTCCTCGGCGACGGTCGAGCTGCCGATGAGCCGGCAGGATATCGCCGATTTCCTTGGACTGACGATCGAGACGGTCAGCCGAACCTTCAGCAAGCTCGCCAAGAGCCGCAAGATCCTGATCGTGCCCGATGGCGTGCGTCTGCTCGACATCGAGGGCATGACGAATCTCGCCGCGGCCTGAAGACTCCATCGCCCAAGGGAGATCGCGCCGGTCGGGCCTCTCCGGCGGGATGAATGCGTTGCGGCGGCCATTGGCCTGCCGCGGCGTTTCGCTGCGGTGCAAAATGGCCGCGAGCCTGGCGCCGACTGGCGCCGTTCCTTCGAAAAACATCAGTATCCTCAGGCGCTGCACGGTCAGTTGATCTGTATCAAGGCCGAGCGGCGCGCGCGGGAGTAACCCCCTCGCTGGGCGGCGTCCGTGTTGCGCTGCAGCGAGAAGAAAGGGTGTCGCATGGCGGCGATAGGCTATCCGATCCGGCGGGCCACGGTAGGAGAGATAGGCGGGATGGTGATCGCGGCCGCGGCCGTGCTCCCGCTGATCCTGATCGCTGCCATGACCGAGGACCGTGGGTACGCTTTCCATGCAGCCCTCGGGGCGCTGGCGGCGCTGGTGTCTGTGTTCCTGATCGCGAACCGCTGCTTCCGGCCCGGTCAGGTGCCGGCGCCGCAGGAGATCGGCGGCCGGCCGAACTACAATATGGATCCGGTCAAGTTCGCGACCGTCGCGGCGATGGTCTGGGGCATCGCCGGCTTCACCGTCGGGCTGATCATCGCCCTGCAGCTCGCCTTCCCCGACCTCAATTTCGACCTGCCCTGGATCAATTTCGGCCGGCTCCGGCCGCTGCACACCTCGGCGGTGATCTTCGCCTTCGGCGGCAACGTGCTGATCGGCACCTCGTTTTACGTGGTCCAGCGCACCAGCCATGCCCGCCTCGCCGGCGATCTCTCGCCCTGGTTCGTGGTGCTCGGCTACAACCTCTTCATCGTCATCGCCGGCACCGGCTATCTGCTCGGCATTACGCAGAGCAAGGAATACGCCGAGCCGGAATGGTATGCCGATCTCTGGCTGACCGCGGTCTGGGTCGTCTATCTCCTGGTCTTCCTGGGGACGCTCGCCAAGCGCAAGGAGCCGCATATCTATGTGGCGAACTGGTTCTATCTCGGCTTCATCCTGACCATCGCCGTCCTGCATGTCGGCAACAACCTGGCCTGGCCGGTCTCGGTGCTGTCGCCGAAGTCCTATGTGCTCTGGTCGGGCGTTCAGGACGCGATGTTCCAGTGGTGGTACGGTCATAACGCCGTCGGCTTCTTCCTGACCGCTGGCTTCCTGGCGATCATGTACTATTTCGTGCCGAAGCGCGCGGAGCGGCCGGTCTACAGCTACCGGCTCTCGATCATCCACTTCTGGGCGCTGATCTTCCTCTATATCTGGGCCGGCCCGCACCATCTGCACTACACCGCTCTGCCGGACTGGGCGCAGACGCTCGGCATGACCTTCTCGATCATGCTGTGGATGCCCTCCTGGGGCGGCATGATCAACGGGCTGATGACGCTGTCGGGGGCCTGGGACAAGCTGCGCACCGATCCGGTCCTGCGGATGATGGTCGTCTCGCTCGCCTTCTACGGCATGTCGACCTTCGAGGGCCCGCTGATGTCGATCAAGGCGGTCAACTCGCTGTCGCACTACACCGACTGGACCATCGGCCACGTCCATTCCGGCGCGCTCGGCTGGGTCGCCTACATCTCCTTCGGCGCGATCTACTGCCTCGTGCCCTGGCTGTGGAACCGCAAGGGTCTGTATTCGCTCAAGCTGGTGAACTGGCACTTCTGGATCTCGACCCTCGGCATCGTGCTCTACATCTCGGCGATGTGGGTCTCGGGGATCATGCAGGGCCTGATGTGGCGGGCCTATACCCCGCTCGGCTTCCTCGAATACTCGTTCATCGAGACGGTCGCGGCGATGAAGCCCTATTACGTGATCCGTGCGATGGGCGGCGGCCTCTTCCTCGCCGGCGCGCTGATCATGGCCTTCAACCTCTGGATGACGGTGAGGAGCGACGCGGTCGGCGCGTCGCAGCGCGAGCCCGCGCCCGATCCGCAGCTCGTCCCCGCCCAGTAAGGAGCCTGTCCCATGTCGAGCCTCGACGCCCCCAAGCAGGCGCCGCGCCAGTCGCTGTGGTCGAAGCACAAGATCTTCGAGACCAATTCGATCATCCTGGTGATCGGGGTGCTGATCGTGATCTCGATCGGCGGACTGGTCGAGATCGCGCCGCTCTTCTATCTGCGCAACACGATCGAGAAGGTCGAGGGCATGCGGCCCTATACGCCGCTGGAGCTCGCCGGCCGCGCGATCTATGTGCGCGAGGGCTGCTATAACTGCCACAGCCAGATGATCCGGCCGCTGCGCGACGAGATCGAGCGCTACGGGCATTATTCGCTGGCTGCGGAGAGCATGTACGACAAGCCGTTCCAGTGGGGCTCGAAGCGGACCGGGCCCGACCTCGCCCGCGTCGGCGGCAAGTACTCCGACGAATGGCAGCTCGCCCATCTCAACCGGCCGCGCGATCTCGTGCCGCAGTCGATCATGCCGGGCTATCCCTTCCTGGCGAAGACCGAGCTGAACTACAGCGACATCGCCAACCATCTGCGCGCCAACCGTGCCGGCGGCGTGCCCTATACCGACGAGATGATCGAGGACGCGAAGCGCGATCTCGAGGCGCAGGCGACGCCCGACCATCCGCGCGCCGCGGAGCTGGAGAAGCGCTATCCGAAGGCGCAGATCCGCGATTTTGACGGCGATGCCCAGAAGATCAGCGAGGCCGATGCCCTGATCGCCTATCTGCAGGTGCTCGGCACGCTGGTCGACTTCAAGCTCTACGACGACAAAGCCAACATCCGGTGAGCACCGTCATGACGACATCGACCTATGCCTGGCTCGCCCATTTCGCCCAGTCGACCGGGGTCCTCTATTTCATGGGCCTGTTCCTGGCGATCTGCGCCTACGCCTTCTGGCCGAGCAACCGCGCCCGCTTCGAGGAAGCGGCCCGCACCCCCCTGCGGGAGGACTGAACCATGGCGGACCACAAGAGCACGCCGCAGATCGACGCCGCGACCGGCCAGTCGACCACCGGCCATGACTGGGACGGCATCCAGGAGCTGAACACGCCCTTGCCGCGCTGGTGGCTCGGCATCTTCTACGCCACGATCATCTGGTCGATCGGCTACTGGATCGTCTACCCGGCTTGGCCGCTGGTGACCGACGCGACCAAGGGCGTGATCGGCTATGCCTCGCGCATCGAGATCTCCCAGGACCTGGCCCTGATGAAGCAGGAGCGCGCGGTCCAGTCCAAGGGGCTGACGGAAGCCTCCTTCGAGCAGATCAAGGCCAATCCGGAGCTGTTCCGCATCGCCATGGCACAGGGCAAGGCCGCCTTCGGCGACAATTGCGCCGCCTGCCACGGCGTCGGCGGCGGCGGAGCCAAGGGCTATCCGAACCTCAATGACGACGACTGGCTCTGGGGCGGCTCCTTCGCCGAGATCCAGAAGACGCTGGAGCACGGCATCCGCTTCGCCGGCGATTCCGATACGCGCGTCAGCCAGATGCCGGCCTTCGGCCGCGAGAAGATGCTGGACGCCGCGCAGATCCGCGCCGTCGCAAACCATGTCCGGTCGATCGCCGGCCTGTCGACCGAGCCGAAGGCCGACCTTGCCGGCGGCGCCAAGCTCTTTGCGGACAACTGCGCCGCCTGCCATGGCGACCAGGGCAAGGGCAATCGCGAAATGGGGGCACCCGACCTGACCGACGCGATCTCGCTCTACGGCATGGACATGGCGTCGCTGACCGAGACGATCGCCAACAGCCGCAACGGTGTGATGCCGGCCTGGAACCAGCGCCTCGACCCGACGACGATCAAGGCGCTGACCGTCTACGTGCATTCGCTCGGCGGGGGTCAGTAAGATGTCAGCTGCCGACGCAGACGACCTGCCACTCTTCGCTCCGTCGAAGAAGGTCTATCCTCAGAGCGTCTCCGGCCCTTACCGGAGAGCGAAATGGGGCATCCTGGTTCTCTGCCTCGGCATCTACTACCTGCTGCCCTTCCTGCGCTGGGACCGCGGTCCGAATCTGCCGAACCAGGCGGTTCTGGCCGATATCGCCAATAACCGCTTCTATTTCTTCTTCATCGAGATCTGGCCGCAGGAGGTCTACTACTTCACGGGGCTGCTGATCCTGGCAGCCTTCATGCTGTTCCTGATGAATGCGGTCGCAGGCCGGATGTGGTGCGGCTATCTCTGCCCGCAGACGGTCTGGACCGATCTCTTCCTCGTGGTCGAGCGCTTCTTCGAAGGCGACCGCCGCGAGCGGATCAAGCGCGACGAAGCGCCCTGGTCCTTCGACAAGGCCTGGCGCAAGACCGCCAAGCACACGATCTGGCTGGTGATCGCCTGGTGGACCGGCGGCGCCTGGGTGCTCTACTTTGCCGATGCGCCGACCCTGGTGAAGGAGCTTGCGACCTTCACCGCGCCGCTCTCGGCCTATGTCTGGATCGCGATCCTGACCTTCACCACCTATACGCTGGCCGGGATCATGCGCGAGCAGGTCTGCACCTATATGTGCCCCTGGCCGCGCATCCAGGCGGCGCTGACCGATGACGACGCGCTCAACGTCACCTATCGCTATGATCGCGGCGAGCCGCGCGTCTCGATCAAGCAGGCCCAGCGCCTGCGCAGTACCGGCGCGCCGGCCGGCGATTGCATCGACTGCAACCAGTGCGTCGCGGTCTGCCCGACCGGGATCGACATCCGTGACGGGGCGCAGATGGACTGCATCCAGTGCGGGCTGTGCATCGACGCCTGCAACATGGTGATGGCCAAGGTCGGCTATCCCGCCGGGCTGATCGCCTACGACACCGACGACAACGTCAAGCGTCGGCAGGCCGGGCAGAAGCCGGTTTACCGGCCGATCCGCGCCCGCACCCTGACCTATGCCGCGCTCATCCTGGTGGTCGGCAGCGCGATGATCTACCAGCTCGCGACACGCCAGATGGCCGATATCTCGGTTCTGCACGAACGCTCGCCGCTGTTCGTCAAGCTCAGCGACGGCTCGATCCGCAACAGCTACACCGTCCGCCTGCTCAACAAGCGGCCGGAGGCGCGGCCCTTCGCGCTGACGGTGTCGGGGCCGGCGGGGGCGCGCATCGAGGTGGTCGAGGCGCAGGCGACGGCGGATCCGCGGCCGATCGTGACGGTCGAGGCCGACAGCTCGCGCGAGGTCCGCGCTTTGGTCACCGTGCCGGCCGATGTCCATCTCGACAAGTCGCAACCGATCACCATCACCGCCTCGGATCTCTTCGCCGGCGAAGTCGTGCGGGCCGAGGATCACTTCATGGCGCCTTAGCGCCGAACTTCCTCGGGCGGGCGCGCAGTCGGCGCCGGCCCGAGGCCCGATCTGATCGGGATCAAAGCGTTGAGGCAGGGTCCATGCGAAATCTTCGCTCCGAGGCTTTCCCGTTCCTGCCCTAGCGAGAGCTCCATGTCCTGCTGCGGAGGCTTTGCCATGCCGATCGACCTGCCAGCCCTGCCGCCGGCGCCTCGCGCGCCGTTCAGGCTCAGCGGCCGCTTCGTGCTCTTCGCGATGATCGGCTTCTTCGCAGTGGTCGCCGGGGTGAACGCGGTGATGATGACGATCGCGATCCGGACCATGCCGGGCGTCGACGTGAAAAGCGCCTACGAGACCAGCCAGCGCTTCAATCAGGAGATCGCCCGGATGCGGGCGCAGGGCGAGCGTGGCTGGCATGTCGATGCCGACCTGCGGCGGGAAGGCGGTGCCGAGGTGGTGGCCGTGAGCTTCGCGGACAAGTCCGGGCAGCCGGTCGTCGGGCTGTCCGTCGATGTCAGGCTGGAGCATCCGGCGCGGCGCGGCAGCGACCGGCAGGTCGTGCTCGCCGAGATCGCGCCCGGGCGCTATCAGGCGCAGCTGTCGGACCTGCCCGCCGGAGCCTGGACACTGGTGCTGAGCGCCCAGCGCGACGGCGCCGCCGTCTTCGACACCCGCAGCCGCGTGATGCTGAAGGACTGAGCCATGGCTGAGGGCCAGGACCTCTCGATCTTCGTCCGGCACGGCACTGGCGGCGTCGCCGGCATGGAACTCGCCGTCGACGGCATACGCTGCGCCGGCTGCATGCATGCGATCGAGCGCGGCCTGGCCGGGCAGTCGGGCATTCTGAGCGCGCGCGTCAATCTCGCCCTCAAGCGCGTCACCGTCGAATGGCGCGAGGGGGCATTGCGGCCGGAGGCGGTGATCTCCGGCCTCGCCGCGCTCGGTTTCAAGGCCTATCCCTTCCTGCCGAGCACCGAGCGCGAGGCCTCGCAGCAGGAGGACAAGCGGCTGCTGCGCTATCTCGGCGTCGCCGGCTTCGCCTCGATGAACATCATGCTGCTGTCGGTCTCGGTCTGGTCGGGTACCGGCAACGACATCAATCCGGTCACCCGGGATTTCTTCCACTGGCTCTCGGCGCTGATCGCGCTGCCGACGGCGGCCTATGCCGGCCGGCCCTTCTTCGAGAGCGCGCTGCGGGCGCTGCGGGCCGGCGCCGTCAACATGGACGTGCCGATCATGCTCGGCATCGTTCTGGCGCTCGGCATGTCGGTCATCGTCACGCTGAACCATGGCGAGCACGCCTATTTCGACGGCGTGGTGATGCTGATCTTCTTCCTCCTGATCGGGCGCTATCTCGACCAGCTGATGCGGCGGCGCACACGCGACCTCGCCGGCAATCTCGCGGCGCTCAAAGCCGAGACGGCGACGAGGCTGGCGGCCGACGGCAGCAGCGTCATCGTGCCGATCGCCGCGATCGCGCCGGGCGATCTCGTGCTGGTGCGGCCGGGCGAGCGGGTCAGCGTTGACGGGCTGGTCGAGGCGGGAGCCTCCGATCTCGACCAGAGCCTCGTGACCGGCGAGACCGCACCGGTCTCGGTCGCCGCCGGCGGGCGTGTGCATGCCGGCACGCTCAATCTCTCGGGCCTGCTGACGATCCGGGTCGAGGCGGCCGGTGCGGGGACCCTGCTCTCGGAGATCGACCGGCTGATGGCACAGGCGGTCGAGAGCCGCTCGCGCTATGTCCGGCTCTCCGACCGGGCGGCGAGGCTCTATGCCCCCGTCGTGCATGCGACTGCGCTCGCGACCTTCCTCGGCTGGATGCTGTTCGGCCTCGCCTGGCACCAGGCGCTGATCATCGCGATCACCGTCTTGATTATCACCTGCCCCTGCGCGCTCGGTCTCGCGATCCCGGCGGTGCAGGTCGTCGCCGCGGCGGCGCTGTTCCGGCGAAAGGTCATGCTCAAGCAGGGCGATGCGCTGGAGCGCCTCGCCGAGGTCGACACGGTGGTGTTCGACAAGACGGGAACCCTGACCCTGCCGGAACCCGGGCTCAGCAATCGCGAGACGATCGACCCTGAAATCCTCGCGGCGGCCGGCGCGCTGGCGGCTGCGAGCCGGCATCCGCTGGCACGCCCGATCGCGGCCGCAGCCGGCGAACCGCGCCCGCTCGGGACGGTGCGCGAACATCACGGGCTGGGGCTGAGCGCCGTGGTCGACGATGTCGAGATGCGTCTCGGCAGCATAGCTTTCTGTGGCGCCGAAGCCGAAGCAGCGGCCGTGTCCGCAGCCTATCCCGCGGCCTCGCTGATCGCCTGGCGCCATGGCTCGCGCTGCGCCGTCTTCGCCGTCGACCAGCATTTGCGCCCCGACGCGGCGGCGAGCATCCGCGAATTGCGGGCGCTCGGCCTCGACGTCGTCATCCTCTCCGGCGATCGGGTCGATGCGGTCGCGCCACTCGCCGGCCAGCTCGGCATCGCGGCCTTCAAGGCCGGGCAGCGGCCGGACGAGAAGATCGCCGAGCTTGAGCGGCTGGCGGCCGCCGGCCGCCGGACGCTGATGGTCGGCGACGGGCTGAACGATGCGCCGGCCCTGGCACGCGCCCACGCCTCGATGTCGCCGATCAGCGCGACCCAGCTGGCGCAGGCCTCTGCCGACATCGTCTTCCTCGGCGAGGAGCTGGCACCGGTCGCAGCGAGCCTGCGCATCGCGCGCAAGGCGCGCCGGCTGATGGTGCAGAATCTCTGGTTCGCGGTGCTATACAATGCCATCGCCGTGCCGATCGCGATCGCCGGCTTCGCGACCCCGCTGGTGGCGGCGGTGGCGATGTCGGGCTCGTCCCTGGTCGTCACGCTCAACGCCTTGCGGGCCGGCCGCCAGCCGGCTGCCGCCAGTCACGGGAGCAACGCATGAACATCCTGATCGTGCTGATGCCGCTCGCGCTCGCTTTGGGGCTGACCGGGCTCGCGGCCTTCTTCTGGAGCATGCGCACCGGCCAGTACAGCGACATGGAAGGGCCGGGCTGGCGCATCCTCGACGATGACGACCTCGCCACGGAGCCGGTCGCGGCCGAGGCGGCGGCCGATCAGCGGGGCGCGGCTCCGCGGCAACGCTCGTAGGTTCTCTCGGAACCTCTCCGTCATCCCGGCCATAGCGAAGCGGAGCGCCGGGATCCATCGCAAAGCTCCGCAGCCCTATGATGAAGCCTGGAGCGGCGCCGCTCGCGCGGCTTGTCTGGAATGACGAGGCCGCTGCGCCGACGTTCGGCGGCCTTTCCCCATCTTTTCAATGAAAGCTCGGCTGACCGGCGCGCTCTCAGGCGGCGCCAGCGCTCCTCAGTCGAGCAATTCGCGAAGCCGCGTGGCCAGCTCTCGCGCCGTATAGGGCTTCTTCAGCCAGCCAGCCTCGGCGAGATCGCGCCCGGGGAGGCCGGGCTCGGCATAGCCGGAGGTGAACAGCACCTTGATCTCGGGCCGCAGCAGGCGCGCTTCCTTGGCGAGCTCGTCGCCGAGCATGCCGCCGGGCATGACGATGTCGGTGAAGAGCAGGCCGATCCCCGGATGCTCCCCGAGCAGCGTGAGCGCCTGCGCGCCGGTCGCGGCCTCGATCACGCGATAGCCCTCGGTTTCGAGCCGCGCGACGGCGACGCGCCGCACCCTGGCATCGTCCTCGACCACCAGGATCAACTCGCGGCTCTGCGGCTGGCTGGCCGGGGGCGGCGCTTCCTCCGGCGGTGGCGCCGGATCGGGTTGAGCCGGCACGGCGGCCGGCAGGAAGAGCTGCAGCGTCGTGCCCTTGCCGAGCACGCTCCGGAGCTGGAGATCGCCGCCGGACTGGCGGGCGAAGCCATAGACCATGCTGAGCCCGAGCCCGCTGCCGGCGCCGACGCTCTTGGTGGTGAAGAAGGGCTCGAAGGCGCGCTGCTGCACCTCGGCGCTCATGCCGAAGCCGGTATCGGAGACGCTGAGCAGGACATAATCGCCGATCCGCAGTTGCGGATGGTTCTGGGCATAGTCGGCATCGAGCCGCGTGCGCGTGATCTCGACGGTGAGACGGCCGCCGCGCGGCATCGCATCGCGGGCGTTGAGCGCGAGATTGAGGAGGGCGTTCTGCAACTGGGCGGTGTCGACCAAAGCGGTGTGGCCGGCGCCGGTCACAACCGTGCGCAATTCGATCGCCTCGCCAAGCGTGCGTCGCAGCAGGTCGGCGAAGTTCGAGACCAGCCTGCCGATATCGGTGAGCTTGGGCGTGAGGGTCTGGCGCCGTCCGAAGGCGAGTAGCTGCCCGGTCAGCTTGGCACCGTCCTCGGCGGCGTCCTGGGCCTCGCGCAGCAGCACGCCCAGCTCCTTGTCCTGCAGGCGCCGCTCGATCATTTCGAGATTGCCGCTGATCACTGTCAGCAGATTGTTGAAATCATGGGCGATGCCGCCGGTGAGCTGGCCGACCGCTTCCATCTTCTGGGCCTGGCGCAATTCCTCCTCCATCCGATGCCGGCTGGTCAGATCGCGGATGAAGCCGGTGAAGATGCGCTTGCCATTGGCAGCGGCCTCGCCGATGGCGAGCTCCATCGGAAAAGTGGTGCCGTCCTTGCGCTGGCCGGTGACGACGCGGCCGAAGCCGATAATGCGGCGCTCGCCGGTCGCGACATAGCGCGCGATGTAACCGTCATGCTGGTCGCGGTCGGGATTGGGCATGAGCATCCGGACATTGCGGCCGCAGACCTCATCGGCGGCGTAGCCGAACAGCTTCTCCGCCGCCTTGCTGAAGGAGATCATCTCGCCGACATCGTCGATCACGACCATCGCCTCGGGCACGGTCTCGAGGATCGAACGTAGATGCGATTCGCGCGCGGCGAGATCGTCCTGTGCGTATTTGAGGTCGCTGATGTCGATGTTCTGGGCGACGACCACCGGCTCGGCTTCCCCGTCCGGCAAGAGCACGACACAGCGGCTGGCGACGAAGACGGGCCGGCCGCTGCGATGGTTCTGCCTCAGCTCGCCATGCCAGCTGCCCTGTTCGCGCAGCTCATGGGAAATCGCCGCCGCCGCGCCCTCGGCGACGGTGCCGAGCAGTTCGCCGACATGGCGGCCGATGGCTTCCTCTGCGTCCCAGCCATAGAGCTGCGCGCAACCGGCGGTCCAGCGCAGGATCCGGCCGTCGAGCGCGTGGACGATCAGGTTGGCGCCGTCGAGGATCCGGACGAGCTCGTCGATGCTCTCCCAGCTCGTTCCGGTGGGGGGAATTGCTCTGGTCATCCGGCCTCGCGAGGAATCAATGGGGCCAGGCGGCCTGCCGGGCCGCGTCAGTGTCGCACGGCCGAATATCGGCCTGGCTGTCGGCGCCGGCAAGCCGGGCGAGCGTCGCCGGGCGGCGGATGGCCAGGGCATGGCGCCCCTCCGGCGCGATCACGCCGCGCTGGGTCAGATTGGTGAAGGTCCGCGAGACCGTCTCTATGGTGAGGCCGAGATGGTCGGCAATGTCGGTACGGCTCATCGGCAGAGGGATCGTGGTTGCCGGATTGCCGCCCTCGGCAGCGCGCTGCATCTGCCGCAGCAGGAAGCCGCAGACCCGTTCTTCGGCACCCCGGCGGGCGAGCAGCATCGTCTGCTCCTGCGCGGCGGCGACCTCCTCGCAGAGCGCGGCGATGAAGTCGCGCGTCAGGGCGGGCGACGCCTCGGTGAGGGCGCGGAAGCGGCAGCGTTCGATCCGGCGCAGCCTGACCTCGTTCACCGCCTCCGCAGTGGCCTGGCAATGCGCGTCGGGTGCGAGGCCGATGATGTCGCCCTCCTGCGCGAAGCCGACGATGATCCGGCGCCCGTCCGGCAGGATGCGGTACAGCCGCAGCACGCCCTTCAGCACCTCGAAGACATGCCGCGACCGGTCGCCCTGCCAGAACAGCGTCGCGCCGGGCTCGACGCTCTCGAGCGGCTGGCCCGAGAACAGGCCGTGCAGGCTCGGCACGTCCGGCGCGCCGGCAAGGATCGGGGCGCGCCCCGGCAGCTGGGAAATCGCACTTGCAATGATCATTGCCACCGTCTTCGCCTCCGATCCGATGGTGGCAATTGAACCTGCTCGCGTGACGCCGGAACGATGCGCGTGTTACCGTGCGTAGAGAATTGCAACGGATTGTAACAGCCTTGGCCCGCCCGCCTGCCGCCCGATCTTGCCATGGCTGAGCCGCAGAGCCGCGCCGAGCACATCCTCGTCGTCGACGACGACGCCCGAATCCGGCAGATGCTGATCCGCTATTTCGAGGGTGAGGGTTATCGCGTCAGCGCCGTCGGCGACGGCCGTGGCATGCGCGAGACCCTGCAGCGCGGCGGGGTCGACATCGTCCTGCTCGATCTCGTCCTGCCCGGTGGCGAGGACGGGCTGATGCTGGCGCGCGAGATCCGGGCCGGCTCCGACCTGCCGATCATCATGCTGACCGGCCGCGACGATGTCGTTGACCGGATCGTCGGGCTCGAGATCGGCGCCGACGACTACATTCCCAAACCGTTCCATCTGCGCGAGGTGCTGGCCCGGCTGCGGACGGTGCTGCGCCGGCGGCCGCGCGCCGAGGCGCCTGCGCCGAAGACCGATGGCGAGCTGATCCGCTTCGACGGCTGGCAGCTCGATCTGGCCCGGCGGCAGCTGCTCGACCCCGCCGGCGCCGAGATCATGCTGACCACCGGCGAGTTCGACATTCTCGCGGTCCTCGCCGGCCATCCCGGACGGGTGTTCTCGCGCGACATGCTGATGGAGCGCACCCGCGGGCGGATGCTTGAAGCCTTCGACCGGTCGATCGATGCGCAGATCGCCAGGCTGCGCAAGAAGGTCGAGCCCGATCCGAAGGCGCCGGCCCTGATCAAGTCGGTGCGCGGCGTCGGCTATGTCTTCACCGGCAAGCCGGAGGGCTGAGGTCTTCCGGCTGCCGCTGCGGCCGGTATCACTCAGCCTGTCGCGGCGGCCATCGCGCTGAGACCGAGCGCCCGTGCCAGGCCGGTCATGTCCGGCAGGACCGGGATCGCCGGCGGGAACGGGTTGGCGATGCCTTCGGCGACGATGCCGACGAAGGGCATGCCCATGCCCCGGGCGGCGTCGAATTCGGTGGTCGAATCGCCGATCGCGACCATGCGGCGGGGATCATGGCCATATTCGGCGGCGAGTGTGGCGAAGGCGGCGGGCTTCAAGGTCGGCGCGCCGATCACGCGCTGGAAGAAATGGCGCAGGCCGCGGCGCTCGACGATCGCCTCGAGCTCCTCCTGGGGCGTGCCGGAGACCAGATGCAGCGGCAGGCGCTGAGCGATGTCGTTCAGGAAGTCGAGAGCTCCGGGGATCAGCCGGCAGGCGACGACTTTCTCATAGACGATGGTGCGGTAGCGTTCGGCCAGTGCCTCGATCCCGGCCGGGTCGGTCTGGCGACCGAACAGCGCCGCCTCGAAATAGCGGAACTTCTCGCGTCGGCTGACGCCGCCATGGGCGTGGTGATAGCGGTCGATGGCGGCAAGCTGCTCCGGCGTCGCGTCGGCATAGACGTCCTGGAAAGCCTGCGATTTGATCGCGACGGAGTCGACGATGACCCCGTCGAAATCGAAAACGATGCTCACTGGCACGAGCTGCATGTCGTCTTCCGCTCCCTTGCGCGCTCCGCCGGCTGCAATCCGCTCCTGCTTCGGGAACGTGCCTTCCGGGACGCCTTTGTGTCGATCGATCGGGATGCTGTCGGGGCCGCCGGCAGCCCGGTCCCGGATGGTGTCCAGTTCGCCCTTGGCGCCGTTCGGGTCAAGCGCTGCCGGACGCGTATCCGCGTTGCGCGGGGCGGGCCGTAGGAAAATCCGGGCGCCTGTGACAATGCTCGCCGAACGATCCATGGGAGCGTCCGCAGTGTCGGAGACGGAAATCGGCAGGCGGGACGTCGCGGCCGGGCGCGAGAAGAGCCAGCGCCTCGGTCTCGCCGGTTTCTGGCGCGAACGGCTGGATCTCGCGCTGGTCGCGCTGGCTCTGGCGGGGCTGGCCGGCGGCGGGGCGCTCTGGTGGCATGGCGCCGAGGCGGGCGGGGTCTGGACGCTCGCCACGCTCCCGGTTCTCGCCGCCCTGCTCGTACAGATCGTCGGCTCGCTGCGCCGGGGCGATGTCGGGCTCGACATCGTCGCGGCCCTGTCGATGAGCGCCGCATTGCTCTTCGGCGAGCCGCTCGCCGGCAATGTCGTCGCGCTGATGTATGCTGGCGGGCAATTGCTCGAAGCCTATGCGCAGGGGCGGGCGCGGCGGGAGATGTCGGCCCTGCTCGGCCGCGTCGCCTTCACCGCGATGCGCTATCGCGATGGCGGGTTGGAGGAGGTGGCGACCGCCGAGCTGCGCCAGGGCGATCGCCTGCTGATCCGCACCGGCGACGTGCTGCCGGTTGACGGGCATGTCGCCGCGGGCGCCGCAGTGCTCGATCTTTCGGCGCTGACCGGCGAATCGCTGCCGCAGACCCTCGAGCACGGGATGGAGGCACTGAGCGGCGCGACCCTGGTCGGCGCGCCCTTCGACCTGATCGCCAGCCGGCCGGCGGCGGAAAGCACCTATGCCGGCATCGTCCGGCTGGTCGAGCAGGCGCAGGCGAGCAAGGCGCCGATGGCGCGCCTCGCCGATCGCTACGCCATCGGCTTCCTCGTACTGACGCTGGCCATCGCCGGCGCCGCCTGGCTCCTCAGCGGCGATCCGATCCGGGCCCTCGCGGTGCTGGTGGTGGCGACGCCTTGTCCGCTGATCCTCGCCGTGCCCGTCGCGATCATCTCCGGCATCTCGAAGAGCGCCCGCAAGGGCGCCCTGGTCAAGGATGGCGGCGTGCTGGAAGCGCTGGCCCGCATCCGGATCGCCGTGCTCGACAAGACCGGGACGGTGACGCAGGGCCGGCCGACGATCATCGGTATCCGCGCCGTCAACGGCTTTTCGTCGGACGAGGTGCTGGGGCTGGCGGCGAGCCTCGACCAGGCCTCGGCGCATGTCGTCGCGACCTCGCTGATCAAGGCGGCGAGCGAAGCCGGGCTGGCGCTGCTGCCGCCGACCGAGATCGCGGAGACGCCCGGCAAGGGGATCGAAGGCAAGGTCGGCGAGCGCCGCGTCGCGATCGGCGGCGGCGGCTATGTCGGGCGACGCAGCACGGGCGGCGATGCCGATGCGCTCGCCGCCGATGCGCCGCCGGGCACGCTGATGGTCGCGGTTGCGGCCGATGGCTTGCTGGCCGGCGTCATCCTGCTGCAGGACCAGCTGCGCGACGATGCGCGGGAGACGCTCGAAACCCTGCGCCGGGCCGGGGTCGAGCGGATCGTGCTCGCCTCCGGTGATGTCGGCGAGATCGCGCGCGCGGTCGGGGCCAGCCTCGGGGTCGACGCCGTGCTCGGCGATCTGACGCCCGAGGGCAAGGTCGCGGTGATCCGGGATGAAGAGCGGGCCGGGCCGGTGATGATGGTCGGCGACGGCGTCAACGACGCCCCGGCTCTGGCGGCAGCGAGCATTGGCGTCGCCATGGGTGCGCGCGGCGCGGCGGCCTCCTCGGAGGCGGCGGGCGTCGTGCTGCTGGTCGATGCGCTGGAGCCGCTGGCGAAGGCGCTCGCCTCGGCCCGGCGGACACGGATGATCGCCCTGCAGAGCGTCTTCGTCGGGCTCGGGCTCTCCGTGCTCGGCATGCTGGTCGCGGCTTTCGGCTATCTGCCGCCGGTCCAGGGCGCGCTGTTCCAGGAGGCGATCGACATCGTCGTGATCCTCAACGCCCTGCGCGCGCTGCGCTAGAGACGGGCGGATGCGCTTCCGGACAGAATGGCTAGCGCCTGCGGAGACAGCGGCGCCTCGAAGCGCCGCAGCACCTCGATCACGGCCCGCAGCATGTCGGGCCCGGCGAAGCTCACGGTGAAATCGCGCCAGCCCCGCTTTGGGACGAAGGTCAGCTTCCGACCGAGGCGGCGGTCGAGCGCGATCACGGCGAGCTCGTCATAGCGCAGGCGGTGCCAGCGCAGGACCCTGACGGTCACGCCCTCGGCGTCGAGGGTCAGGGCCGGAAACAGCGCATTATGGCTGAGGGCGAGCAGCGGTACCCCGCGCAGCCCGCTGAAGCTCGCCAGCGGCGTGAACTTCAGGGCCTCCATCTGCTCCCCGCCAGTCATCGGCCGGAGGCGCCTCAGGCCCTGATCGCGTCGAAACTCTCGGCGCTCGCGAGCTTCCAGGCCGAGGCATAGAACTCGCCGTCGACGCCCTTCTCGAGCAAGCAGCCCGGCTCGAGGAAGCGGTGGAGCTGCGAGAACAACTTGATCTCGGTCGTGCTGGTGCGCCGCACCAGATGATGCGGTCCCAGTTCCGAAGGGTGGCTGACGCCGGCGGCAGCGAGCATCTCGGCCAGCGCTTTCAGGGTGTTGCGGTGGAAGTTGTGCACGCGCTGGGCTTTGTCGGGCACGACGAGGGCGCGCTGGCGCAGCGCGTCCTGCGTCGCGACGCCGGTCGGGCAGCGATTGGTGTGGCAGCTCTGCGACTGGATGCATCCGATGGCGAACATGAAGCCGCGGGCCGAATTGACCCAGTCGGCGCCGATGGCGAGGACGCTCGCCATATCGAAGGCGCTGACCACCTTGCCGCTGGCGCCGAGCCGGATGCGGCTGCGCAGATTGGTGCCGACCAGCGTGTTGTGGACGAAGAGCAGGCCCTCGCGCAGCGGCACGCCGAGATGATCGGTGAACTCGACGGGCGCTGCGCCGGTGCCGCCCTCGGCGCCGTCGACGACGATGAAGTCGGGCAGGATGCCGGTGGCGAGCATCGCCTTGACGATGCCCATGAATTCCCAGGGATGGCCGAGGCAGAGCTTGAAGCCGACCGGCTTGCCGCCGGACAATTCGCGCAGCCTGGCGATGAACTGCATCATCTCGATCGGCGTCGAGAAGGCGCTGTGGCGCGCCGGCGAGACGCAGGTCACGCCCTCCGGAACGCCGCGGGTGAGAGCGATCTCGCGGCTGACCTTGTGGGCCGGCAGGATGCCGCCATGGCCGGGCTTGGCGCCCTGGCTGAGCTTGATCTCGACCATCTTGACCTGCGGATCGCGCGCCTGTGCGGCGAAGCGCTCGGGGTCGAAATGACCGTCCGCGGTGCGGCAGCCGAAATAGCCGCTGCCGAGCTCCCAGATCAGGTCGCCGCCATTCTCGCGGTGATAGGGGCTGATGCTGCCTTCGCCGGTGTCATGGGCGAAACCGCCGAGTTTGGCGCCGCGGTTCAGCGCCCGGATCGCATTGGCGCTGAGCGAGCCGAAGCTCATCGCCGAGATGTTTAGCACCGAGCCGGAATAGGGCTGGGTGCATTGCGGCCCGCCGATCTCGATGCGGAAGCCCGCGGGATCGCCGACTGCCGCCGGTCGCATCGAATGGCCGATGAACTCGTAGCCACCGGCATAGACGTCGACCATGGTGCCGAAGGGGCGGTCGCCATCCTCGTTCTTGGCACGGGCATAGATCAGCGAGCGCTGGCTGCGCGAGAAGGGCAGCCGATCGTCGTCGCTTTCGAGCAGATATTGTCGGATCTCCGGGCGGATGCCTTCGACGAGATAGCGGATATGGCCGAGGATCGGATAATTGCGCAGCACCGCATGCTGCGTCTGCACGAGATCATAGAGGCCGATCAGCGCGAGGATGCCGGCAAGGAGGGCCAAGGGCCAGAGCCAGGACCAGAGCGGCAGCAGCAGGAGCGAGCCGAGCGCGACGGCGATGCAGCCCGCGAGGGCGGCGTAGCGATTGAACAGCGAAATAGGCAAGGCGGCCGGACCTCGTGAAGAATGCGTCCCCGTTGCAGGGCGCGGCCGAGCCTCGGACAAAAAGGCGGGCAGGACAATGCCCCGGCGCGCCACGCCAGTGTGGCGGTGATGTCGGCGCGGCCGCCTCAGGCCGGGTGGACCAGTCGAAAGCCCATATGGCTGGTGCTCGAATCCGGGGCCGAGCCGATGCGGGCGGCGATCCGGTAGCGATGGCAATAGGAGCGGTGACAGAGGAAGGAGCCTCCTTTCAGCACCTGCCGGCGCTCGCTTGCCGCCTCGCGGTTGAGCTGCTGGGCGGCCCGCTTCAGCGAGCGGACGCGGAAGGGCTCGGCACACCATTCCCAGACATTGCCGCACATATTGTAGAGCCCGTAGCCATTGGGCGTGAAGGAGCGGGCCGGGGCCGTGCCGCGATGTCCGTCGGCGCCGCTATCGGCCTGCGGAAAGCTGCCCTGCCAGATATTGCAGGGGAAGGGTCCCTGATCGCCGGGCTCATCGTCGCCCCAGGGATAGAGTGCACCCTGCAGGCCGCCGCGGGCGGCGTGTTCCCATTGCGCCTCGCTCGGCAGGCGTCCGCCCGCCCAGCCGGCGAAGGCCAGCGCGTCGCGATGCGAGACATGCACGACCGGATGGTCCATGCGCTGCTCGATCGTCGATCCCGGCCCCGCCGGTTGCCGCCAGTTCGCGCCGTCGACACGGCACCACCAGGGCGCGCCCTCCGGGCGCTGCAGATCGCCGGCAGGCCCGACGACATCGCGTTCGAAGACGAAGGACCAGCCATATCCCTCGGCCTCGCTGACATAGCCGGTCGCGGCGACGAAGGCGGCGAAGCGGGCATTGGTCACGGCCGCCTCGTCCATCCGGTAGGCCGGCAGCTCGGTGAAGCGCCGCGGTCCCTCGCCGTCGACGGAAAAAAGCGGCCGATCGGTGCCGATTTCGGCGCGCCCGGCCGGGATCGCCACCGTGACGGTCTCGTCGCGGCCCGCTCCGGAGGGCAGCGGCGCCATGCCGGCTGCTCTCGCGGCAGGCGGTCGTGCGCCCGAAAGGCCGCAGCAGCCCGGTTTGGGCTCGGTCGTCGTCAACGCGGATCTCCGTTGTCGGTCGATGGTCCCAGCCTCGGCAGCAATCCGCGTCGGCACCTGTCAAGGCCGGCGGCCGGAACCACGTAGCGCTCCGCCGGGCTCAGGGCAGCTTGTGGTTCTCGAAGAAGCCGTCGAGCGGGATCTGTGTCTCCTTCTCGAAATCGTCCATCGCCTCGAGGAGGCGCTGGCGATAGCTCAGCAGAGCGAGGAGAATCTGGGCGGCATCGCGCGACAGGCCGTAGCGCGACCAGCTCTCGGCCGTGCGCTGTTCGAGGCCGATGCGGGTGCCGAAGGCCTCGATGCTGTCGAAGCCGAGGCCGCGCACCACGTCGAGCAGCTCTTCCGCACTCATCCGCGGCTTGACCAGATGCGAATGCACCCGCTCGAGCACGAGGCGCACATCCGAGGGCCGGAATTGCAGCGAGTGGCGCGCGAGCTGCTGCAGATTGCCGCCTGGTCTCGACGCTCCCGTGCCGATCGTCCGGCGCGGTCCGCCGCCCTCGCGCCGCTCAGTCATGCTTCTGCCCCATGCTCGCCAACAGCGCGTCGGCGGCGCTTTCGTCGGTGATCAGGACGCGTGCCGCGCTGGCTCGCAGCGCTGCCCGGATGGCCGGGGCCTTGTTGGCGCCGCCGCCGGCGATCGCGACCAGTCCGATTCCGGTCAGATCGGACGGGCTTACCGCCATGATACGCCGGTTCACCGGGTGGTCCACCGGTCTGCCCTCGGCGTCGATGAAATGGCAGAGCAGGTCGCCGACCGCTCCGGCGGCGCGCAGCGATTCGAGATCCGATTCCGGTACGAGCCCCTCGCGGAACAGCGTCGAATCCCGCCCGAGGCTGCCGATGCTGAGCAGGGCGACATCGGCGGCGCGGGCCCGGTCGCGCAAAGCGCGCAGGGTCGGCTCGCGCCAGAGCGCATCGCGAATCTCGGCGCTCGAGACGAAGACCGGAGCGGTCAGCTGGAAGCAGTCGGCACCGAACATGTCGGCGACGCGGCGCGCCACGGCGGAGGGGTTGATGCTGCGTGAATGGGTCAGCCCCCCCAGCAGCGAGACCACCGACATCGCCTCGATCTGGCGCGGCTGCATGCCGCGCAGCGCCTGGTGCAGGGTTTCGCCCCAACCGACGGCGAGTGACATGCTGTCCTTCAGCATGTCCGACAGCCAGAGCCCGGCGGCATAGCCGACCAGGGCGGGGACGTTGGCGGCATCGCGGGCCGCAGGCACGACGATCGCCTCGTCCAGGCCGAAAACCGTGACCAGGCCGCGCTCCAATGCGGCCTGCCTGGCCGAGCGCGCATCGATGCGGATGCGGACGATGCCTTCATTGCGTGCCGCCGCGAGGATGCGAACGACCTTGACCCGGCTCAGCCCGAGCGCTTCGGCGATCTGCTCCTGGGTCAGGCCCTCGACATAATAGAGCCAGGCCGCGCGAACCTTGGCGTCCGCGACCAGCTCCGTTGTCGCCCGGGCTTCCTCTTCCAGCGCCATGAAGTTCCCGTCGTTTCCTTGTCGTCGCGCCGCACCATCGCTTCCCGGCGGCGGTTCGGCAATCCCGGCGCGATCCTGATCGCTTGACAGTACCGACGCAATGACCTTTTGTCTGGTTGAATGAACATATGTTCCAGGGATCCATCCTTCCCGGGAGGAGATGAGCGGACGATGGCGGCAGCATTTTCGCCTCCGATGGGCGCGTCGCCGACGGCCGGGCTGACCTTGGCCGAGGCGCTGGAGCAGCGCGAGCGGGCCGGCAGGCCGGTCCGCGTCGGGCTGATCGGCGCCGGCCAGATGGGCACCGATATCGTCGTGCAGATCGCGCAGATGCCCGGCATCGCGATCGCGGCGGTCGCCGACATCGCGCCGGAACGCGTGGCACAGGCGGCGGCGCTCGCCGGCTCCGCTGCCGACATCGTCTCGGATGCGGCCGGGATCGAGGCGGCCCAGCGCAAGGGCCGGATCGCCGCGACCACCTCGCTCGACCTCATCTGCAATTCGCCGGCCGTCGACGTGATCATCGACGCCACCGGCAACCCCGAAGCCGGCTCTCGGGTGGCGCTGGCCGCGATCGCGGCGCGCAAGCACATCGTGATGATGAATGTCGAGGCCGACATCACCATCGGCTCCTATCTCGCCGCCGAGGCAGCGAAGGCCGGGGTGGTCTACACGCTCGGTGCTGGCGACGAGCCTGCGGCGGCGATGGAGCTGATCAATTTCGTTCGCGCCATGGGCTATCCGGTCGTCGCCGCCGGCAAGGGCAAGAACAACCCGTTCCGGATCGACGCCGTCCCGGCCGACTATGTCGAGGAAGCGACCCGGCGGAACATGAATCCGCGCATGCTGGTCGAGTTCGTCGACGGCTCGAAGACCATGGTCGAGATGGTCGCGATCGCCAATGCCTGCGGCTTCGTGCCCGACATTCCGGGCATGCACGGCCCGGAGGCGCCGCGCGCCGAGCTGCAGAACTATTTCTGTCCGAAGGAGGAGGGCGGCCTGCTCTCGCGCAAGGGCGTCGTCGATTTCACTGTCGCCAAGGGCGTCGCGCCCGGCGTCTTCTGCGTCGCCGAGATGCGCCATCCCAGGGTGCGCGAGCGGATGAGCGACCTGCATCTCGGGCAGGGACCGTATTATTCCTTCTTCCGGCCCTATCACCTGACCAGCCTGGAAGTGCCGCTCTCGGCGGCAGCTGCCGCGCTGTTCGGGCTGTCCCATATGCGTCCGCTGCCGGTGCCGAGCGCCGAGGTCGGCTGCGTCGCCAAGCGCGACCTTGCGGTCGGCGAGACGCTCGATGCGATCGGCGAATATGCCTATCGCGGCTTTGCCCTGTCGCGGGCCGATGCGCAGGCGCGCAATGCGCTGCCGATCGGGCTCGCCCAGGGTGCGGCGGTGACACGGGCGGTGCGCAAGGGCGAGCTGATCACGCTGGCCGATGCCACGCCCGATCAACGCCTGAAGATCGTCGAGGTGCGACGGGCGCAGGACGCGATGGTCGCCGCGCTCGGCGGGGGAATGCAGGCATGAACGACATGAAGACAGGTTCTGCGCAGACGGCGCGGCCGAATCAGCGGCCGGAGCTCGCGGCGCTCGACGATGCGACGTTGCGCACCGCGCTGACCAAGATGCACCTGATCCGCAAATTCGAGGAGGCGGCCGAGGCGAGCTATATGCGCGGGCTGATTCACGGCACGATGCATCTCTCGATCGGCCAGGAGGCGAGCGCGGTCGGTACGACCCTGCCGCTGCAGGCTCAGGACTATATCCTCTCGACCCATCGCGGCCATGGCCACTGCATCGCGCGCGGCGCCGAGCCCAGGCTGATGTTCGCCGAGTTCTTCGGCAAGGAGACCGGCTACTGCAAGGGCCGCGGCGGCTCGATGCACATCGCCGATGTCGAGGGCGGCAATCTCGGCGCCAACGGCATCGTCGGCGGCGGCCTGCCGATCGCGGTCGGCGTCGGCATGAGCATCAAGGCGCAGAAGAACGGCCGGGTCTGCATGGTCTTCTTCGGCGACGGCGCCTCGAACGAGGGCGCCTTCCACGAGGCGCTCAACATGGCCTCGATCTGGAAGCTGCCGGTCGTCTTCGTCTGCGAGAACAACAAATACGGGATGTCGATGGACATCGCCCGCGCCATGGCGGTGGCCAATGTCGCCGACCGCGCCAGCGCCTATGCGATGCCGGGCCATTGCCTCGACGGCAACGACCTCGCCGGCGTCGCCGCGGTGGCGCGCGAAGCTGTCGAGCAGGCGCGCAGTGGCGGCGGTCCCTCGCTGA
Source organism: Allobosea sp. GW823-FHT01F03 (assembly GCF_058798075.1). Taxonomy (NCBI): domain Bacteria; kingdom Pseudomonadati; phylum Pseudomonadota; class Alphaproteobacteria; order Hyphomicrobiales; family Alloboseaceae; genus Allobosea; species Allobosea sp. GW823-FHT01F03. The sequence goes on from NZ_CM179505.1 coordinate 746,667, forward strand.
TCGAATGCAAGACCTATCGCTGGCGCGGCCATTCCAAGAGCGACCGCAATCTCTACCGCAGCAAGGAAGAGATCGAGGAATGGCGCGCCCAGGACCCGATCCGGCGGCTCGAGGACGAGCTCAAGGCGCATGACCGTTTCGACGCTGCCGCGCTGATGAAGCTCGAAGAGGATGCCCAGCGCGAGATCGACGCTGCGGTCGAGTTCGCCCGCACCTGCCCGGACCCCGATCCGAAAGACCTGACCCGTGACGTCTATGCCATCTGAGCTGATCGAAGCGCCCGCGGAGCTGCGCGAGCTTTCCTATGCCGAGGCCGTGCGCGAGGCGCTGGCCCAGGCGATGGAGGCCGACAGCCGAGTCTTCCTGTTCGGCGAGGATGTCGGCGTCTATGGCGGTGCCTTCGGCGTCTCCGGCGATCTCGTCCACCGCTTCGGCGCCGAGCGCGTCATCGACACGCCGATCAGCGAGCTCGGCATCGCCGGGGCGGCGGTCGGCGCTGCGATCACCGGCATGCGGCCGGTGGTCGAGATCCAGTTCTCGGATTTCGTCACGCTCGCCATGGAGCAGCTGGTCAACCAGGCGGCGAAGATCCGCTTCATGTTCGGCGGCAAGGCTAGCGTGCCGATGGTGGTGCGCCTGCCCGGCGGCTCGGGCACCGGCGCCGCCGCCCAGCACAGTCAGAGCCTGGAGGCCTGGTTCGCCCATGTGCCGGGGCTGAAGGTGCTGCAGCCGAGCACGCCGCACGATGCCAAGGGCATGCTGCTGGCGGCGATCGACGATCCCAACCCGGTGATGATCTTCGAGCACAAGCTGCTCTACAAGACCAAGGGCCATGTCCCGGCCGAGCCCTATCGCGTGCCGATCGGCCAGGCGGCGATCCGCCGCGAAGGCACCGACATCACCATCGTCGGCTCCTCGATCATGGCGCTGAAGGCGCAGGCGGCGGCGGCCCGGCTGGCGGACGAAGGCATCTCGGCCGAGGTGATCGATTTGCGCTCGATCCGCCCGATCGACTTCACCACCATCGCCGAGAGCGTGCGCAAGACCCACCGGCTGATGGTGGTCTATGAGGGCGTCAAGACCATGGGCATCGGCGCGGAGATTTCCGCCATGATCGCCGAGAGCGAGGTCTTCGACTTCCTCGATGCGCCGATCGTCCGCCTCGGCGGGGTCGATGCGCCGATCCCCTATAATCCGGTGCTGGAGAAGGCGGCTGTGCCGCAGGAGGACGATATCTTCACCGCCGCGCTCAACCTCCTGCGCCGCGGAGAGGCCTGATGCCGGTCGAGGTCATCCTCCCCAAGGTCGACATGGATATGGAGACCGGCACGATCGAGGCCTGGCACGTCAAGGAGGGCGACCAGGTCCGCCAGGGCGAGACGATCTTCGAGATCGGCACCAACAAGGCGGTGATGGAAGTCGAGGCGCCGGCGAGCGGCGCCATCCGCCGCATCCGGGCCGAGACCGGCATCGCCATCGCGGTCGGCACGCCGGTCGCCTGGATCTATCTCGACGGCGAGGCGGAGGATGCGGCATCGGCGGCCAAGCCTGCCGCAGCGCTCCCTCAGCAGGCCGCCGCGCCGGTTACGGTGGTTGCAAACCACGCCAGCAATGGCGTCGCCGCCGGCGCTGTTCCGGCGGGCTTGCGCGCCACGCCTCTCGCGCGCCGCCTCGCGCGTCAGAACGGCATCGACCTCAAGACCATCGTCGGCACCGGGCCGCGCGGGCGGATCGGCGAGGCCGATGTCCGCAGCCATATTGCTGCAGCGGGAGTTCCCGCACCGATCGCGGTCGACAGCGCCGCCGCGACCTGCCGCAGCGCCGAAGTCCCGGCCGACACGCTGAAGCCCTTCTCCGCCATTCGCCGCATCGTCGCGACGCGACTCTCGGAGAGCATGCGCACGGCGCCGCATTTCTATCTCACCAGCGAGATCGAGATGGGCGCCGCTCAGGCGCTGCTGCGCCGGCTCGCCGCCCGGCACGAGCGTCTCGGCGCGCCGAAGCCGAGCCTGACCGTGCTGATCGCCCGGACCGCCGCCGGGGTGCTCGGTCATCACCCGCTGCTCAACGCCTCGGCGGAAGGCGAAGCGACGCGTTTCCATCAGCGCATCGATATCGGCATCGCCATGGAGCGCGAGGGCGATCTCGTCGTGCCGGTGCTGCGCGATGCCGGCACGATGGACATGCCGGCCATGGCGCGGGAGTTCGCGCGGCTGCGCGAGGGCGTCGCCAAGCGCAGCCTGACGCCGGCCGAGCTCGGCGGCGGAACCTTCACCATTTCCAACCTCGGCATGTACGGCGTCGACAGCTTCACGGCGATCATCAACCCGCCGCAGGGCGCGATCCTGGCCGTCGGCCGCACGGTCGAGAAGCCGGTCGGACGGGACGGGCAGATCGTGCTGCGGCCGATGGCGAACTTCACCCTGTCATCGGACCATCGCATCATCGACGGAGTGACGGCGGCGCGCTTCATGGCCGATCTGCGCGAGGCGCTGGAGAACCCGGAAGTGCTCTTGTGAGGGATGCAGGCCACCATGCCGGCGATGCGGCATGGTGGCAGGAAAGACGAACTGATAGCCAGCAGTGACGAAGATCGTCCGGCGCTCTAAGGCGGCAAGGACGACGAAGACAACGGAGGAGACAGAAAATGATCCAGACCAGACGCAGCCTCGTCATCGCCGCGCTCGGCGGCTTCCTGGCCGTAAGCCCCGCCTTCGCCCAGGAGCCGGCGGGCAAGCTCGTGCTCTACACCTCGCAGCCGGAGAAGGACGCGGCGCAGACGACGGCCGCCTTCAAGAAGGCCTATCCCAAGGTCGAGGTCGAAATCTTCCGCTCCGGCACCACGGAAGTCATGGGCAAGCTTGCGGCCGAGATCTCGGCCGGCCAGCCGCGCGCCGACGTGCTGCTGATCGCCGATGCGGCGAGCATGGAGATCCTGAAGAAGGATGGCCGCCTGCTCGCCTATTCCGGCGCCAAGGTCGACGGGCTGCAGCCCGGCTCGTTCGACGCCGACAAGAGCTATTTCGGCTCAAAGCTGATCACCACCGGCATCGCCGTCAACACCGGCGCCAAGACCCGCCCGACCTCGTGGAACGATCTCGGCAATCCCGAGCTGAAGGGCCAGATCTCGATGCCGAGCCCGCTCTATTCGGGCGCCGCCGCGATCATGCTCTCGACCATGACGGCGCGTCCCGATCTCGGCTGGAAGCTGTTCGAGCAGCTCAAGGCCAACGAGGCCGTCGCGGTGCGCGGCAATGGCGCCGTGCTGCGCGCCGTCGCCAGCGGCGAGAAGACCTATGGCGTGCTGGTCGACTTCATGGCCTTCAACGCCAAGGCCCAGGGCTCGCCGGTCGAGTTCATCTTCCCGAAGGAAGGCGCCCCGGCGGTCACCGAGCCGGTCGCGATCCTGAAGACGACCAAGAACGAGGCGGCTTCGAAGGCCTTCGTCGATTTCATCCTCTCGGATGAGGGCCAGAAGCTCGCGCTCACCATGGGCTATATCCCGGCCAAGCCGAGCGTCGGCTCGCCGTCCTGGCTGCCGGCCGGCACCAAGATCAACGTCATGGCCTCGGATATCGCGGCCGTGGTCAAGGCGACCGAGGCCGACAAGGCCCGCTTCGCCACCATGTTCGGCAACTGAGACCGGCCCCATGTCCCTAGTGGATGCTGCCACGACGCGTACGCGCGTCGTGGAGACCGGTCTCCTCTGGGGACTCGTCCTGCTCGTCGCGGCGCTGTCGCTGCTGCCGATCGGCCGGCTGGTCTTTGAGGGGCTGGCGCCGGGCGGCGCGCTCTCGACCTCCTCGCTCGGCAAGGTCCTCGCCAGCCAGACCACCTGGACGGCGACGGCAAACAGCCTGGTCACCGCCATCGCCGGCACCGTGCTCGCGGTTCTGCTCGGCGGCACGGTGGCGCTGCTGACGACGCTGACCGATATCCGCGCCCGCAATGCCTTCACCTTCTGCTTCGTGCTGCCGCTGATGATCGCGCCGCAGGTCACGGCACTGGCCTGGCTGCAGCTCTTCGGCCCGTCGAGCACGCTGCTCAAGCTGATCGGCATGGCGCCGCCGCTCGGCAGCAGGAACCCGCTCTATTCGCGCGAGGGCATCATCCTGCTGCTCGGGCTGCAATACGCGCCGCTGGTCTTCCTGACCCTGCGCGCCGGCCTGCGCGCCTTGCCCAAGGAATTGATCGAGGCCGGCCTTGCCGCCGGGGCGAGCCCGCTCACCGTGCTGCGCACCGTCGTCCTGCCCCTGATGACGCCGCCGCTGATCGCCGGCATCGCGCTCTGCTTCGTCTCGAGCCTCGGCAATTTCGGCATTCCGGCCTTTCTCGGCATTCCCGGCAATTTCCTGGTGCTGCCGACGCTGATCTACCAGCGTCTCGCTGGGCTCGGACCGGGCGTGCTCTCGGAGGTCGCGATCCTCTCGCTCTTGATCGGCCTCATCGCCATGGTCGGCATCCTGCTGCAGGATTTCATGCTGCGCCGGCGGGATTTCCGAATCACCACCACGTCGAGCGCGGCGCGGCCCTTCGAGCTCGGGCGCTGGCGCACTCCGGTCGAGATCCTGCTCTGGACCATCGCGATCCTGATCCTGGCGCTGCCCTTTTTCGGCCTGATCACGACCTCGCTGATCCCGGCCTTCGGCGTGCCGCTCAATGCAAAAACCGCGACGCTCGCCAACTATGCCTATGTGCTGTTCGAGCATGCCGCCTCGAAGCGCGCCTTCGTCAACAGCTTCCTGATGTCGGGCGCCGCCGCGATCCTGATCGTGGTGATCTGCGTGCCGCTCGCCTATTTCATCGTCTGGAAGAAGTCGCGGCTGCTGCGCCTGCTCAACGTCGCTGCCGAGCTGCCCTATGCGATGCCGGGCGTGGTACTCGCCATCGCCGCGATCCTGCTCTTCCTGAAGCCGCTGCCGCTGCTCGGCTTCTCGCTCTACAACACGATCTGGATCATCGTCTTCGCCTATCTCGCGCGCTTCCTGGTGCTCGGTCTGCGCCCGATCATCAGCGGCTATCTGCAGCTCGATCGGACGCTGGAGGAAGCCGCCCAGATCGCCGGTGCCGGGCTCGTGCGCCGGCTCGTCACCATCATCTTCCCGCTGGTCGCGCCGGCGGCGGTGGCGGGCGCGCTGCTGATCTTCCTGACCGCCTTCAACGAGCTCACCGTCTCGGCCTTGCTCTGGTCGTCGGGCACGGAGACGCTCGGCGTGGTGGTGTTCTCCTTCGAGCAGGGCGGCGACTCGACCTATGCCTCGGCACTGGCGGCGGTGACGGTCCTCGTCACCATCGGGCTGATGCTCTCCACCCTGCTCTTCGCCAAGAAACTGCCACAGGGAGTGCTGCCGTGGCGCGACTGAAGATCGACCGGGCCCGCAAATATTTCGGGTCCTATACGGCGCTCGACGACGTCTCCATCGATGTCGAGGATGGCGAGTTCATCGCCGTGCTCGGCCCGTCAGGTTGCGGCAAGACCACGCTGCTGCGCCAGATTGCCGGCTTCGACAAGCTCGATGGCGGCGAAATCACCATTGGCGACCGGCTGCTCTCCTCGCCCGAGCGGCATGTGCCGCCGGAGCATCGCAAGCTCGGCATCGTCTTCCAGTCCTATGCGCTCTGGCCGCATATGAGCGTCGCCGAGAACGTCGCCTATGGCCTGACCGTCGCCGGCGTACGCGATCCCGAGCGTGCAAGGCGCGTCGCCGCGGCGCTCGATCTCGTCGGCCTCACCGGCTTCGCCGAGCGGCGCCCGGGTCTGCTTTCGGGGGGGCAGCGCCAGCGCGTTGCCCTGGCGCGCTGTCTCGTCACCGAGCCCTCGCTGGTGCTGCTCGACGAGCCGCTCGCCAATCTCGACGTGCATCTGCGCGCCTCGATGGAGGAGGAGTTCTCGCGCTTCCATGAGCGCACCGGCACGACCATGGTCTACATCACCCATGACCAGGCCGAGGCGATGGCGCTGGCCGACCGGATCGCGGTGATGGACCGGGGCCGGCTGCTCCAGCTCGCCAGCCCCTCGCTGCTCTATCGCGAGCCGGCGAACACCACGGTGGCAGGCTTCATCGGCGAGGGCATGGTGCTGCCGGCGCGGCTGCTTTCGAAGCCGGAAGCCGGGCATTGCAAGGTCGATGTGCTCGGCGTCGAAGCGGTGATGCGCTGCCGGTCCGACCAGCCGGCGATCGCGCAGGCCAAGATCTGCCTGCGGGCCCGCGATTTTGCGATCGCTCCGGGTGCGGGCGGCCTCGCCGCGCGCGTCGAGCGCCTGTCCTATCAGGGCGGCTATTTCCGCATGGAGGTGCGCCCGCTGGCGAGCGAGGAGACCGTGCTGCATCTCGACGCGCCCGAGCCGGCGCCGGCCGCCCCCGGCGAGACGATCCGCCTCGATATCAGGGATGGCTGGGTCATTCCGGAGCCGGAACTCGCGGCATGAAGCTCAGAATTCACGGCGGTGTCGGCGAGAAGGGCCGCACCTGCATCGGCGTCGCGCATGGCACGACCCGGCTTCTGCTCGATGTCGGGGTCGATACCAGCGCGCCGCGCGGGCCGGGCTACTATCCGGCGATCTCGCCGGAGGAGCTGGCCGCCACCGAGGCGATCATCGTCACCCATGCGCATGAGGACCATATCGGGGCGCTCGGCTGGTGTCTGGCCAACGGGTTTTCCGGCCGGATCCTGATGACGGCCGAGGCTGCCGCCGAAACCGATGCGACGCTGCAGGCCTATGCCACGGCCGAGGAACGAGTGCTCGCCCAGGCGGTGAGATTCGAGATCATCGAGGCGGGCAAGCCCTTCCGGCTCGGGTCTATCGCGATCGAGACCGGGCGCAGCGGCCATGTCGTCGGCGGGGTCTGGTGCCATCTGAGCGCCGATGGCCGCCGGCTCGGCTATTGCGGCGATGTGGTGCCGGCGAGCCCGGTCTTCGCGATGGACGCGATGCCGCCTTGCGACCTTCTCCTGCTCGACGCCTCCTATGGCGAGGACCGGGTGCCGGCCTGGGAACGCGGCCTCGCCGTGACGCGCTGGCTAGAGGCGCAGCCGGGCGGCGCCGTGCTGCCGACGCCTTTGTCCGGGCGCTCCGTCGAGCTGATCGCGCTGATCGACACGCCGATCGCGATCCATCCTTCGATGCAGGCGCCGCTGGCGCAGCAGGTCGCCGCGACGCAATGGCTGGTTCCGGGCATTGCCGACGAATTATCGCGCAAGCTCGCGGGTGCGCTGCTCTGGCGCGAAGGCGACAAGCTGCCGAAGGCGGCGCTGCTCTGCCATGACGGAATGGGGCTGGCCGGCCCCTCGGCGGCCGCCCTCGCGCAGGCCCGGACGGAGGGCCACCCGGTCCTGCTCACCGGGCATGTGCCGAAAGGCAGCCCTGGCGATGCCCTGCTGGCGGCAGGCAAGGCGCAATGGCTGCGCTTCCCGACCCATCCGACCCTGCCCGAGAATGCCGCGCTTGCCGCCGCCAATGGCGCTCCGGTGGTGCTGGCCCATTCCTGCGACGCCGCCACGGCGCGTGCACTGGCCCGCAGCATTCCCGGCCTCAACCCTGTGCCCAAGCCGGGCGACATCATCGAGATCTGAGGCTGAACCATGCGTATCCTGATCGCCAATGACGATGGCATCGACGCGCCGGGCATCGCCCTGCTGCGCCGCGCCGCCGCGCGCCTCTGGTCCGATATCTGGGTCGTGGCGCCGGAGCGCAAATGGACGGCGGCGAGCCACCATCTCTCCTTCGACCGCGATCTCGTGCTGACGCGGCGCGAGAACCAGGTCTACGCGCTCTCGGGCACGCCGGCCGATTGCGTCGTCGGCGCCATGACCGTGCTGTTCCGCGATGGCGGCCGGCCGGACCTCCTGCTCTCGGGCGTCAATCACGGCCGCAATACCGGCGAGGACGCGGCCTATTCCGGCACGCTCTCGATCGCGCGCGAGGCCTGTTTCTGGGGCGTGCCGGCGATCGGCCTGTCGCGGGTCAAGGAGGGCGGCTATGGCGAGGAGGACGTCGCGGCGCTCGCGGCCCTGCTCGCCAGCCTCTGGGCGCGGCGTGGGCAATGGGCGCGCGAGGGCGCCTGGCTCAGCGTCAACCTCCCCAAGACCTTGCCGGCCGAGATCGGGCTGGCCCGGATCGGCCGCGACAAGATCGCCGGTGCCGCCGACATCGTCGATGACGATCCCGAGCGCACGGTCTGGCGGATCAGGCGCGGCCGGCCGCAGAGCAGCCAGCCCGGCGACGAGAATTCACTGATCGACGCCGGCAAGATCGCGATCGTCCGGCATTGCTGGACGGATGGCGCGCCGCTCGACGAAAGCCTGGCGCAGGAGCTCAACGCGGAGCTCGGGCAGGGCTAGCTCCCGTCAACCGTGCGCGGAACCACGACGTCATCCCGGACAAGCGGCGAAGCCGCGCAGCCCCGGGGTCTATCGTAAGGCTCCGGAACTCTACGATGGATCCCGGGACAAGCCCGGGATGACGTCGGTTTCCCTAAAGGTCGGCGTCCGGCTCTCAGCCATGGCCGTAATCGTCGGCGTCGGCCGCCGTCTCGTCGCCATCGCCGGTCTCGCGTTCGAGCAGGGCGGCCCAGCTTGCCGCCGGTGCATGTCCGCTTTGGAGCATCTGGCGCAGCAGCACCCTCGCGACGTGCCGGGCGAAACGGTCAGCCGGGATCGCGGCGGCATCGGCGGAGGCGCCCGACGCCATGGCCGCGGCGAGCCGTGACTTCAGGGCGAGCAGGCGGGCGTCGCCGTATTCGCCGAGCATGGCCTGGAAGGCGTCATGGGCCTGTTGGTCCCAGGGCCGGCGATGGCCGAGGCCGTCCTTGAGCGGATGGGCCGGCACGAGATGGGCGCAAGGCACCAAGCCGTCTGGCACCGGCTCGGTCGCGGCATGGGTGCGGCCGGAGCGCAGCAGCTTCGGCAGGACATGGGTGTGCGGGCCTTCCGGGCTCTTGCCGTCGGCCGGCGGGATCGGCTGGTAGACCTCGCAGCGGCCGAAGCGGGCCATGAAGACGCGATGCGGCCCGGCGGCGACGATCGCCCCCATGGCGGGATTGCCGGACTCGAACAGCGAGCGCCCGGCCACCGAGCGCAGCATGGCGATCAGGCCGGGATCGGTTGTGCGGATGCAGATATCGGCCTGCAAGGTGCCGAGCCCCATGTCGAAGAGGACGCCGTCCCGGTCCTGCGGCCGGAGCGCTTCGCTATCGGGACCTAACTCGGTCAGGGCCCTACGGCGGTTCATGGCGCAGGCATCGGCCGGCAGGCAGAGCGAGATGCGGTGGCTCCAGCTCTGGCCGATCGCGGTCTCCGAGGCGAAAAGCCGGACGGCAGAGAGATCGCCGAAGCCGACGCCGCCACGTGCGGTCGTCGCGGCGAGCCGGCCGGGCTCGTCGGTCAGGACGAAAGCTTCGCCGGGATCGCGCTGGAACTCGGCGATGGCGCCGAAGGTGCCGAGATTCCATTGCGAACTCTGCGTCCGCAACTGCTCGCGGATGAAGCCGGTGATGTCGCGCTTGGTCATGAGGCGGTCTCGTCTTTGCGGGGAATCGGTCGCCAGGGCAGGGCATAGGGCTGGCCGTCATGCGCGCCGCGCGCGACCTCGATGCCGAAGGCCCGGGCGAGATTGGCGTCGTCGAGAACGGAATCGGGGGCGCCGTCGGCCAAGACGCGGCCCTGGTCGAGCAGGACGAGGCGGTCGCAGAAGCGGCCGGCGAGGCTGAGATCATGCAGGACGACGACCACGCCGGCGCCGGCATGTGCGGTGCGCCGCAGCAGCGCCATCGCCTCGAGCTGATGGAGCGGGTCGAGCCCGGCGAGCGGCTCGTCCGCCAGCAGCATCTTGGCCTCGACCGCCAGCGCCCGCGCCAGCAGGACGCGCATGCGCTCTCCGCCGGAGAGGCTGTCGAGCGTGCGCTCGGTGAAGCCAGTGACATCGGCGGCCGCCATGGCGCGCGCGATCGCGGCGTGATCGGCTGCGTTCTGATCGGCGAAGGGGCGGCGATGCGGCAGCCGGCCGAGCGCAACGACGGCGCCGGCCCGCATCTGCCAGTGCACCGTGCCACCCTGCGCCAGGAAGGCGATGCGCCGGGCCAGCGTCTTGCGCCCGAGCGCCCTCGCGGTGAGGCCGTCATAGCGCAAGCTTCCGGTGTCGGCCGACAGCAGGTCGGCGAGCACACGCAGCAAGGTCGTCTTGCCGGCGCCGTTCGGGCCGATCAGGCCGACCATCTCGCCAGCCCGCAAAGAAAGGTCGATGCCGCGCAGCACCAGTTTGCCTCCGAGGCTGACCGCGATGTCCCTGGCTTCGATCTGCATCACGCCGCCCTCCGCATCCGCTGGATCAGGCTGAACAGGAAGGGTGCGCCGATCAGGGCAGTGACCACGCCGAGCTTGAGCTCGGGCCGGATCGGCATCAGCCGCAGGGCAATGTCGGCGGCGAGCGTCAGGATCGCGCCGCCGAGCCCGGAGACCAGCAGCAGCCGGCCGGGGCGATGCCCGACCAGCGGGCGCAGCAGATGCGGCACGACGAGCCCGACGAAGCCGATCGCGCCGGTGACGGCGACCGAGGCGCCGACCGCCAGCGCGGCACCGCCGATCAACCGGGCGCGCAGCCAGCCGAGATCGAAGCCGAGGCTGCGGGCGGTGTCCTCGCCGAGGGTGAGCCCGTCGAGGGCGGTGGCGCTGGAGAGCAGCAGTGCCCAGCCGAGCAGCATCAGGGGCAGCACCAGCCAGATATGGGCCATGCTGCGGTCGGCGAGCGAGCCCATCAGCCAGAAGACGATCTCGAGCGCCGCATAGGGATTCGGCGCGAGGTTGAGCGCGAGCGAGGTCATCGCACCGGCGAAGCTGTTGATCGCGACGCCGGCGAGGATCAGCGCCATGGTGCCGGCGCCGCGCCCGTTCAGGGCGTAGAGCAGGAGCGTCGCCAGCACCGCGCCGGCAATGCCGCCGAGCGGCAAGGCGAGCAGGAAAGCGCCGGCGAAGCCGGAATAGAACACCACGACCGCGCCGAAGGCGGCGGCGCTGGAAATGCCGAGCAGGCCGGGTTCGGCGAGCGGGTTGCGGAGCAGCCCCTGCATCGCGGCGCCCGCCAAGCCGAGGCTGAAGCCGACGAGCGCCCCGAGCAAGGCGCGCGGCAGGCGCAGCTCGACGAGGACCAGCGCCGGCAAGCTGGCACGGCCAGCCAGCCAGTCGCTGAAAGCTGCGCCAAGGTCGAGATCCGCGTAGCCGACAGCGACCGAGAGCGCCGTCATGGCTAGGAGCAGGGCGGTCAGCAGCGCGACCAGCAAGCGATAGCGGCTGCGACTTTCCGTGGCGATGGCGGTGGCGGCGGGGTTCACGGGCCGCTCCTGCGGTTGCGCGGCGCGGCGGCCGCGTCGATCAGCATTTCGATGGCATCGATCACCGCAGGTCCGGCGCAGGTCCAGAGCCTGGAGGGCAAGGCTACGAGCCGCAGCCGGTCGCCGAGCCTGCCGATCAGCGGGTGGTTCAGGACCTCATGGGCGAGCGAGGGCGGGCCGCCCTCGCTGGTGTTGAGGATCAGGATGTCGGCCTCGCCGAGTGCCACGGTCTCCAGCGCGATCTGGCCGTAATTGTCGATGCCGAGCTCGGCGGCGAGATTGATGAAGCCCGCCCTGGTCAGGATCTCGTCGACCAGCGAGCCGCGCCCGACGGTGAAGCCGTTGGGCCGCAGGACCAGCGCCTTGGGCCGCTCCTCGCCGATGCGCTGTGCCAACGTGGCTAGCCTTGCGTCGATCTCGCCGATCAGGGCTTCGCCGCGGGCGGGCTCGCCGAGCAGCGCCGCCATCTCGGCGATCTGGGCCTTGACCCCGGCGAGGTCGCGCGGCACGCCGAATTCCCTGACCGGCGCGCCGACGCGCTTCAGCAGCGCGACGGTGTTGCGGGTGGTGAAGCTCCCGGCGATGACGAGATCGGGCCGGAAGGCCAGCAATTCCTCGACGAGGCCGTGATTGGCCGGGTACCGGCGGGCCGCCTCTGCCATATTGGCGTTGCGCGGGTCCTGCGAGAGCCAGGTCACCGAGGCGATCGCCGCGGGATCGGCAAGGCGCAGCACGAGCTCGTCCGTGCACATGTTGAGCGAGACGATGCGCTCCGGCCTGGCGCCCGCTGCCGGCGTAGCCGCGAGCGCGAGGCTCGCGACCACGAGCGCTGTGCCGAGGGCGCATTTTGAGCGGCGCTCCGCCATCATCCGCCGAACGCGACCTTGACGCCACCGAAGGCGCCGAAGCCGGGCACGAGGAAGCCGACGGGATTCTCCCAGCGCTTGTCGAACAGGTTGTCGACGCGTCCGAAGACCGTGACCTTGTCGGTGGCCTTGTACTCGGCGGCGAGGTTGACCAGCGTCGCGCCCTTGGCCTTCAGGCGAGGCACCGAAAAGTCCCGGTTCCCGTCGACCCAGGGACCGACATAGATCAGCGTCGCCGAGAGGCTGAGCTTATCCATCGGGGTCCAGGTGACTGTGCCGCTTGCCTTGTGACGCGGCCGACGCAGCAGTTCCTGTCGCGCGACCTCATCCTTGGCGAGCGTGAAGGTGTAGTCGGCCCTGACACGCAACTGCTCGGAGATCTGCAGCGCGGCGAAGGACTCGACGCCCTTCGTCTCGGCCTTTCCGATATTGGCGTAGGAGTTGCGCGCCGCGTTGGTCGCGATCAGGTTCTGAATGTCGTTCTGGAACCAGGTCGCACCGAACTGAACGCGCCGGTCCAGAAGCGGCTGCTCGAAGCCGACGTCCCAGCCACGGCTTTCCTCCGGCTTGAGATTCGGGTTGCCGAAGAAGTTGAAGCCCGGCCGGTAGTCGATGAAGAGTTCGGCGAGCGTCGGCGCCTTGAAACCGGTGCCATAGCTCGCCTTCAGCTTGGTCTCGGTCCCTGGAACGATGTAGGCTGGCGCGATCCGGTAGGTGGTGTGGCCACCATAGCTGTCATCGTGGTCGTGACGGATGTTGGCGGCCAGGAAGAAGCGGTCGGCGACATTGCCCTGATATTCGAGATAGGCCGCCTTGCTGCCGTTCGAGGCCGTGAGGCTGGGGGTGTCCAGCCGCTCGCGCTCATAGGAGAGGCCGCCGATCAGCATGTGCCCCTTGGCGAGTTCGAGATCGCCCCGCCAATCGAGCTTGGTCCGCTCACCCAGATTCTCCGTCGGCAGGCCGAGGGCCCCGAATGCGTCGGGGGAGCGGTAGGAGCGATCCTGGTTCGAGTAGGACACGCCGAAGCGGTTCACAAAGCGACCTCCCAGCGGATCCCAGACCACCTCGCCGCGGGTGAAGGCCTGGGCGTAGTTCGAAAGCGATCGGTAGGATGTCGGCCGACTGGGGAAGCCGCTGTCATAGGTCGAGCGGAACTGCCCGTCGGTATAGCGGCCGACCCAGTTGACGCTGAGCGTGTCGGTCAAGGCGAAGCCGAGGCGGCTGGAGTAGCTATAGGCGTCATAGGCATTGGGCTTCACGCGCACGCCCGGCGGGATCAGGTTCGGCGGCACGGAATCGGTCGAGTCCGAGCGCATATGGGAGACGTTGAAGGCGTAGTTGAAACGGTCGTCGCCGCCGCTGAAGCCTGCGGCCTGGTTGAAGGTGCCGTGCGAGCCGGCCTCGACGCGCGCGGTCGCCTTTGGCGGCCCTTCGCCGCGCCTGGTGACGATCGAGATCACGCCGCCGATCGCGTTGGCGCCGTAGAGGCCGCTCTGCGGCCCGCGCAGTACCTCGATACGCTCGACGTCGTCGGTCAGCATCGAGCCGAAATCGAAGGACCGGTTCGGCGTCGACGGGTCGTTGGCCTCGATGCCGTCGATCAGCACCTTGACGTGGTTCGAATTGGTGCCGCGCATGAACACCGAGGTCTGACCGCCAGGGCCGCCGATCTGGACGATGTTGAGGCCCGGCACGGCGGCGAGCGCCTGCGGCAGCGTCCGGCGCTGCTCGCGCTGGATCTGGTCGGCGGTGATGACGGTGACGGAGCTTGCGACCTCGCGTGCCGGGGTCGGCGTGCCGGTGGCGCTGACCACGACCTCGTCGAGCCGGATCGTTTCAGGTCCCGACTGGGCCCTGGCGGCAAGGGGGTTCAACGAGGTGCCGGCGAGCAGCAGGAAGGCGAACGGCAGGGGGCCGCGCAGGGCGGTCTGGGGGAAGGGGAGCACGGAAGAAACCTCGGGCGGTCAACGTTGTGGCACGTCACCGCGAACGCGATCTCCCGCCCGCACCCGAAAAGGGTAGCGCGCAAGTGAACCAGCGATCGAAACACCCCGTCCGAACGTGTTCGCGTGTGACCACGACTGACGGCAGGTCTCCTGGCTCGCGGGTCAGCGCCTTCTCACCGCCTTCCCAGGGCCGAGGCCCCAGTGGCGTATGGCGAAAGGCTCGCCGCTTACAGTTGCGGGGGCAGCCGCAGCATGGGGTGGCGAGCCACCCGCACTGCGTTCCCTTTTGATCCCGTGAGGGAACCGTCGCGTTTACGAGTAGGGCGGGAATGAGGCGGCGTCAACGCGCGATGAGAGTGGGGAGGGGTCGCGTGGCGCGACGAAGGGGTTGCAAGTTATCATTATATATTATATGAAAATGTATATTGAATTTCGAGCCACAGGAGCCGCTATGAAAATCGTCGAGATATCCGAGAGGCTTGCGGTCGCTGGGCAGCCCTCCCTCGTCGACTTCAAGTCCCTCGCCGCGCGGGGTTTCAAGGCCATCGTCAACGACCGTCCCGATGGCGAGGAGCCGGGCCAGCCAGATTCGGCCGCCGAAAGGCAGGCGGCCACCGAGGCGTGCCTGGCCTACAGCTTCGTACCGGTGACCGGGACGACCATCACCCGGGCCGATGTCGAGGCCTTCCAGGCGGCGCTCGCCGCGGCGCCGGGGCCGGTGCTGGCGCATTGCAAGGGCGGCACGCGCTCCTTGACCCTGCATGTGCTGGGCGAGGTCCTGGGCGGACGGATGAGGGCCGAGGAGGTGCAGGGTTTCGGAGCGCGCTTCGGCTTCGATCTTGCCGGCGCAAAAGCCTGGCTCGACCGCGAGAGCGCCCGCAGTCCGCAGGTCAAGGGCTTTTACGAGCTGCGCAGCGGCAGCGTGCAATATGTCGTCGCAGACCCGGCGACGGCGCGCTGTGCGATCATCGATCCCGTGCTCGATTTCGACGAGAAATCGGGCGCGACCGCGACCGTCAGTGCCGATGCCATCCTCGCCTATGTCGCGCAGCAGGGCCTCACCGTCGAGTGGATTCTCGACACCCATCCGCATGCCGATCATTTCTCGGCGGCCGCCTATCTCAAGGCGAAGACCGGCGCGCCGACGGCGATCGGCGCCGAGGTCGTCGCGGTTCAGCGTCTGTGGAAGGATTTCTACAACTGGCCGGATTTTCCGGCCGACGCCTCGCAATGGGACAAGGTCTTCGCGGCGGGTGAACGCTTCAGGCTCGGATCGCTCGAGGCGTCGGTGCTGTTCTCGCCGGGCCATACCCTGGCCTCGGTGAGCTATCTGATCGGTGATGCGGCCTTCGTTCACGACACGCTGTTCATGCCGGATTCCGGCACGGCGCGGGCGGATTTTCCCGGTGGCAGCGCCAAGGCGCTATGGGCTTCGATCGAGGCCATTCTCGCCTTGCCCGACGAGACGCGGCTGTTCACCGGCCACGACTACCGCCCGGGGGGCCGGGCGGCGCGCTGGGAAAGCACGGTTGGTGAGCAGAAGCGGGCCAACCCGCATATCGCCGGCCAGGACGAAGCCTCCTTCGTGGCGCTGCGCCAGGCCCGGGACAAGACGCTGCCGATGCCGAAGCTGATCCTCCATGCCCTGCAGGTGAACATCAGGGGTGGCCGGCTGCCGGAGCCGGAAGGCAATGGCCGGCGTTATCTGAAGATCCCGCTCGACGCATTGCCGGGCGCGGTCTGGGGCTGAGATGCGATGACGATGCAAGCCGAACAGGCGAACACCAGGGCAGAGCTCGCCACCAGGGCAGGGGAGGTGGCGGAACTGCTGCGCACCCTCGCCAACCGCAACCGGCTGATGCTGGTCTGCACCCTGGTCGAGGGTGAATATTCGGTCGGCCAGCTCGAGGAGATGCTCGGCATCCGCCAGCCGACCCTGTCGCAGCAGCTCACCGTGCTGCGCGAGGCCGGGCTGGTCGAGACGCGCCGCGACGCCAAGCAGATCTTCTACCGGCTGACGGCGGCGAAGGCCGCGCGGCTGGTCGAGGCGCTGCACCAGATCTTCTGCACTGAGGAGGCGCCGGAATGACGGCCTATCTGCCATCGCTCGCAGGAGGCATGCTGATCGGCCTCTCGGCCGTCATGCTCCTGCTCCTGAACGGCCGCGTCGCCGGGATCAGCGGCATTCTCGGGCGGCTTGCGCTCGGCACGCAGGCGGCGACCAATGCCGCCTTCGTCATCGGGCTCCTCGTCGGGCCGCCGCTCTACCGGCTCGCCACCGGGCAATGGCCGCCGGTGACGATCACCGCCTCGCTGCCGGTGATCGCGCTGGCCGGGCTCCTGGTCGGCTTCGGGACCAGGATGGGCTCGGGCTGCACCAGCGGCCACGGCATTGTCGGCCTCGCCCGGTTCTCGCCGCGCTCGGCGGTCGCGGTCGCGACCTTCCTGCTCGCGGGCATCGCCACCGTCACTCTGATGAGGCTCGTTGCCGCATGAACCGATTCGCGCAGATCCTCGCCGCCCTGGCGGCGGGCACCATCTTCGGGCTTGGCCTCGCCATGTCGGGCATGCTCGACCCCGCCCGGGTGCGCGGCTTCCTCGACATCTTCGGGGCCTGGGATCCGAGCCTCGCCTTCGTGCTCGGCGGCGCCGTCACGGTCGCCCTCGTCGGCATGGCCGTGCTGAAGCGCCTGCGGCGCCCCGCCTTCGACGAGGCGTTCCATCTCCCGGCGACATCCCTGGTTGACCGGCGGCTGGTGCTGGGCTCGGCGATCTTCGGCGTGGGCTGGGGCATGGCCGGCTTCTGCCCGGGGCCGGCGCTGGCCTCGCTCTCGCTGGGGCTGGCCCCGGTCGTGCTCTTCGTCGTCGCCATGCTCGCCGGCATGACGCTGCATGACCGCGTCTGGCTGCGCCGGGCGGGTTGAAGCAGGGCCCGCGCCATCCCACAATTTGGCTTCCGCCGGCTGCGCACCCGCTGGCACCGCTTTGGCCGGTTGATGGGCGGACTCGCCGGAGAGCTTCCGGCGCCGCCGAAAATCAATCGGCAAAGAAAGTCGCGAGAATGGGGTTGCCAAGCGCGGCCCGACTCGCTAATTCGACATCCGTCAGCCGAACGCGGCTCCCGCCGTTCCGTTCCGTTGCCACGCGCCCGTAGCTCAGCTGGATAGAGCATCAGACTACGAATCTGAGGGTCAGAGGTTCGAATCCTTTCGGGCGCGCCATTATTGTTTGACTGGGTTTTTCGGCTCGGTACCGGACATTGAGCCATATTCTCAGGCTCATCGGCTAAGACGCAGCCCGCCTCTTTAGGCGGGCTTTTTTTGTTTCTCATGTTCCCGAACGCTTCTGGGCTTTCCGGCTGTCACATCTCCAAACGGGGCGCAGGGGTCGCTGACGAAGGCGATGTAGGCGAGGCTTGGCCGGGCGAGGATATGGGCGAAGTCCTGGAGCCAAAGCGTTCGGTGCTGGCGGACGGAAAATCCGGCTCGCCTGATCGAGCGGGCACGGTGCGACCCCTTCGGCCTCCGCGGCATGCAGGGACTTGTCGTCGATTGGATCTTGCAGGCCCGGGCTTCGCAAGGATGCGGTTCAGGGCGACGGGGTCCCGCGATGCCGGCAAGCGCCGTAGCCTGCGTCCAGCGATCAGACGACCCCTTGTCGCCTCAGGGCTTCGATGTCGTCCGGACCGATGTCCAGCCCTTGAAGAATCATGTCGGTATCTGCCCCGAGCCGCGGCGCCGGCTTGATCCCGAAAGCTGAAAACGCGCGCGTGCGGATGTTCGCAGTAGCGATCGGCAGCGACACCGGCGCTCCGTCGAAAGGCATCAGCTCGAAATAATCCGATGCGCTTTCGGCGGCGAGAGCCTGTGCCGGCGTGAGAATCGGGCAGGCTGGTATCCGGGCTGCTTCGGTTGCCTCGAGACATTGGGCGAGCGTGCGCGCCGCGCACCATTGCCCCATGATCGTGCTGAGGACCTCGCCGTTCTCGCCTCGGTCGATATCGGTGAGAAAGCGGGGATCCGCAGTGAGTTCCGGACGGCCGACCAGTTCGGTCCAGCGCTCAAACATCAATTTGCCGATCACCTGCACCATAATCCAGCCGTCCTTGGCCTGGAACAGGTCCGAAGGGCCGGCAATCGGGCTGCGATTGGCCGTCGCCGTCCTGCGGCGCGCGCCGGTCGCTTCCTCGATCAGGATCGGGTTCATCATCGTCAGGGCCGTTCCCATCAGGCTGCATTCGACATGCTGGCCCTTGCCGGTGACGGCACGGTCGAAAAGAGCAGCGGTCGTCGCGAACGCGGCCGACGCACCCGTAGCATAGTCGACATAGGATACCGCGGCCCGCATGGGGCGTTCGCCGGTGCCGGAGAGATACATCGCGCCGCTCAGCGCCTGTCCCATACCGTCGAAGCCGACGCGGTCCCGCTGGTTGCCGGAATAGGCGAAGGCCGAGACGGTGGTGAGGATGATCTCGGGATTGAGCCGCCGCAGGCTCTCATAGTCGAGGCCGAGCTTGACAAGGGGCCGATGCGGTAGGTTGACGACCACGACGTCGCTGGTCGCGATCAATTGGTCGAGGATCCGTCTGCCGGCCGGCTGCGAGAACTCGAGCGTCAACGACTTCTTGTTGCGGTTCATCTGAAGATAGAGACTGCCGCGGCTATCGATGCCCACCGGCATGACCTCCCGGTCCGCAGCGCCCTCCGGCGACTCGATCCTGATGACTTCGGCGCCCTGGTCGCCGAGCATTGCGGCGCAAAGCGGCGCGGCGATATAGCGCCCGAGGTCGAGAACGCGCAGGCCCGACAGCCCGCCGGCTTGCAGGCGCGGCGACGCTTCTCGGATATCAGTGGGGCAGGAGGGATCGCGTTGCATGGGCCGATCTTTCAACCGTATTTGCGACAGTCGCCCCGCCTTTTTCGCGGTTTCCTGGGGGCTCCGAGTGTATGCCGCCTTGGCTACGACAGCGCTCGGCGCGAGTCAGAGGAGACTTCGGGCGACACTAAAATGGCTAACATTTGTTTGAATATTTAGTCTGCCGGCGAGTGTCAATAGGCGGATCTCGGGCACGGCCAACGCTGGAATGCGAATGCCTGGACGCCGAAAACCGGGACGCATTTCACAGTGGGGCAGCAGGAATCCGCTTGCTCATAAATCTACCATATGTTAGGCAGAATTTAGAAAAAGAATGTTGCGATGCCAGGGAGGAGTCGGGCGATGAAGGTTGGACGTGGATTCGGATTTACCGAAGCTGATCTGCGTGAGGCTCCGACGGTTTTCGCGCCGGGGTTGTTTGACGGGCAGGTCGCGATCGTATCCGGGGCGGGTACCGGACTGGGGCGTGCCATTGCGACCCTGTTTGCGCGTTTGGGCGCATCGGTTGCCATCTGCGGTCGCAACGAGGAGCGGCTGGCTGCGACTGCGGAATTCCTGCGGGGCTTCGGCGGAAAGGTTCTCGCGCGTCCGACCAATATCCGCGATCCGGACGAGGTTGAGGCCTTTATCGCTGCGGTTCGCGCCGAGTTCGGCCGGATCGATGTGGTGGTCAACAACGCCGGCGGCCAGTTTCCGCAGGCGGCGATAGACTTTTCTCGCAATGGCTGGAATGCCGTGATCGACACCAATCTCAACGGGACGTGGTGGATGATGCAGGCGGCGGCTCGGGCCTGGATGGCCGACGGGCAGCCCGGTTCGATCGTCAACATCGTTGCCGACATCTGGCGGGGCATGCCGGGCGTGGCGCACACCTGCGCCGCGCGGGCGGGCGTCGTCTATCTATCGAAGACGGTGGCAGTCGAATGGGCGCCGGCGAATATCCGGGTCAATTGCGTGGCGCCGGGCTGCTGCGAGAGCAATGGTTTCAGCCGCTACACTCCTGAAGGCGCAGCGACTTTCCAAGAGTCGAACCCGATGCTTCGAGCCGGAGACGAATGGGATATCGCTGAGTCCGTTGTCTATATCTCGGCCGGCTCGGGCAAATTCATAACCGGAGAAGTATTGACGGTCGATGGCGGTCAGCAGCTTTGGGGAGATCCTTGGCCGACCGGTCGTCCCGAGTACTTCAAGATCGCGTAACGATTCATTCGGTTCTTCTGATCCGCCTGCAGGCTGAGTGGAACGATATGCACCAAGATATCAACGTGCGCGGCATTGCCGCGTCCTCGGCGACGCCGGACCCGATACTTAAATGCGTCGGGATCGAGCGTCGGTTCGGCGGTGTCATCGCCGTGTCCGGCGTCGATCTCGAGATCGGCCGGGGCGAGATTTTTGGCTTGGTCGGCCCGAACGGAAGCGGCAAGACCACGCTGACCAATGCGATCACGGGCTTCTATCCGCCGACCAAGGGCACCATCTCGCTGAACGGCAAGCCGATCGCAGGAATGGCCCCGCACGAGGTTGCCAAGCTGGGCGTCGCCCGCACGTTCCAGAATCTCGCGCTGTTCAATGGCTTGAGCGTTCTCGAGAATATCCTGCTCGGTCGGCACATCCATCTCAAATCCGGCGTGCTGCGCACCGCGCTCTACTGGTGGCTGGCCCGGCCCGGCGAGGTGGCCAATCGCGAGCTCGCCGAAGAGGTGATCGAGTTCCTCCAGCTCGAAAGCATCCGCCATGAGGCGGTCGACCGGATTCCGATCGGGCTGAAGAAGCGTGTCGAGTTGGCGCGCGCGCTGGTTGCCCAGCCGGACCTGCTGATCCTGGACGAGCCGATGGCCGGCATGAACCAGGAAGAGAAAGAATACATGGCGCGTTTCATTCTCGATGCGCGCGCCGAGCGCAATGTGACCGTGCTGATCATCGAGCATCATATGGATGTGATCTTAGGAATTTGCGATCGGATGCTTGCGCTCAACTACGGCGAGATGATCGCAAGCGGTGTGCCGAGTGTCGTCATCAAGGATCCTCGCGTGGTGAAGGCCTATCTGGGTGACCGCTATGCCGACTGATCGAAAGATGGTTTCGAAGGCGGCCGACGGCGTGGACACGCTGATCAAGCAGCTTGTCCGCAACGCTGAGACGCATGGCGCCCAGCCCGCCATCCGCGAGAAAGAGCGCGGCATCTGGCACGAGATCACCTGGAACCAGTATGCCGACACGGTGCTGTCGGCCGCCGCGGGGCTCGAGGTGCTCGGCATCAAGTCGCGCGACGCGATGCTCGTCCTCGGCGACAACCGCAGCTCGCTCTATTGCGGCATGCTGGCGATCGCCGCTCTGGGCGGCTACGCGATGCCTGCCTATTCGGGCGCAACGATCGACGAACTTCGCCACTTCGTCAGCGAGGTCAATCTGACCGTCGCCCTGGCCGAAGACCAGGAGCATGTCGACAAGGTGCTGGAGCTGCGCGCCGCCGGTGCCCACATCGAAAACATTGTCTATTGCGACGAGCGCGGCTTTGGCGGCTACACGGCTCCTGGACTGATCTCGTGGCAGGCTCTTCTGGACAAGGGCGCCGAAAGACTTCGTGCCGAACCCGATCTTCGTCAGCAGATCCTGGGGCGGAGCGTTGCCGACGACGCGGCGATCTTCCTGCATTCCTCGGGCACGACGGGGAAGCCGAAAGGCATCACTATCAGCCATCGCAACTATCTCGCGGCCAGTCGCAACGCGCTCGCAGGGGGCGTTTTTCAGGAGGGTGAGGAGGCGATGGCATATCTGCCGATCGCCTGGGCTGGCGATTACGCGCTGTCAATGGCAGGCGCCATCTGCAGCCGCTTCACGATCAACATCCCCGAGCGGCAAGAAACCGTGCTGCACGATGTGCGTGATGTCGCCCCGACCTTCTTCCTAGCGCCACCGCGCAACTGGGACAACATGCTGACCACGATCCAGGTGGGCATGGAGAGCTCGACCCGCTTCAAGCGCTGGATCTATCAGCAATTCATGAATCTCGCGATCGCCAGCGAGCAGCGCAAGCTGAAGGGGGGGACTGCCTCGCGGTTTGAGTGGTTGTGGCGGCCGATCGGCGAGCTCGTCACCTATGGGCCGATCAAGGACCAGTTCGGCCTCACCCGCCTGCGCAATGCCTTCACCGGCGGCGAGGCGATCGGCGAGGATACGTTCGTCTTCTACCGCGCGCTCGGCATCAAGCTGCGCCAGCTCTATGGCCAGACCGAGAACAGCTTCATCACCGCGACGCAGTCGCCGGATGAGGTGATGCTGCACACGGTCGGACGGCCGCTGCCCGGTGTCGAGATCACCACCTCCGCGGACGGCGAGATCATGGTCAGGGCCGGGAGCGTGTTCTCCGGCTACTTCAACAATCCGGACGCGACGGCCACCACCGTGGTGGATGGATGGCTTCGCACGGGCGATGCCGGCTACCTCGAGGATGATGGGCAGCTCGTCGTGCTCGGGCGCATCGCCGAGGTGGTGCATACGGCCGGCGGAACCCGCTACGTGCCGAACTACATCGAGAACCGGCTGAAGTTCAGCTCCTATATCAAGGATGTCGCCGTCATCGGCGCGGCGCGCGATCATCTGGTGGCGATCCTGACGATCGATTTCGAGGCAGTCGGCCACTGGGCCGAGGTCAACAGCATTCCCTACGCCTCCTATGCCGACCTGTCGCAGCGCCCCGAAGTGGCCGAACTGCTCCAAAGCGCCGTCCGGCGCGTGAACAGCGTGCTTCCCGCGGCGCTGCGGGTCGTGCGTTTTGTCAGTCTCCACAAGGAGTTCGACCCCGACGACGGCGAGATCACCAGAACGAGGAAGCTGCGCCGCAACGTGGTCGAAAGCCGGTACGAGCCGGTCATCGATGCGCTCTACAGCGGCGAGTCCGATGTGCGGATCAGCGCCACCGTCAGCTACGAGAATGGTCAATCCGGCACAGTGGAGCGCACCGTGCGCATCTGGGGGGTATAATGGACGCGCTCCTGCTTACAGAACTGGTTATCAACGGCGCGGCTACAGGGCTCCTCTATTCGCTCGTCGCCGTTGGTCTGGTTCTGGTCTACAAGTCTTCATCCGTGCCGAGCCTGGCGCATGGCGCGCTGATCATGCTCGGCGGCTACATCACGCTGGCGTTCACCTCCCAGCTGGGGCTGCCCTTGTGGGCGGCAATCCCGCTGGCGATGGTAGTGATGTTCTTCTTCGGCCTTGCGCTGGAGCGGCTGACACTGCGCAGGCTCGCCGGGCGGCCCGTCATCATGATCCTGATGATGACCCTCGGGCTCGAGATCTTCATCCGAAGCACCACCATGGCGATCTGGGGAGCTACGGCGCGTCCGATGGGGCTCGGCGTCAGCTACGAGCCATTGCTCGCCGGCCCGCTCCTCCTCAGCCGCATCCATCTTTGGGGAGCCGCCGTCGCCGTCGTTCTCCTGGTCGCCTTTCTGATCTTCTTTCGCACTCGTCTGGGCGTGCGACTGCGTGCGATTTCCGACGATTACACCGCCTCATGGTCGGTGGGCATCTCGGTCGAACGCGGCATTGCGCTCTCCTGGGGCCTGGCGTCGGTGACGGCGGTCGCCGCCGGCGTCATCTGGGGCGAGATCCAGGGCGTGGATCAGGCTCTGTCGCTGCTGCTCCTGAAGGGCCTGACCGTCGCGGTTCTCGGCGGGCTCGACAGCCTGCCGGGCGCACTCATCGCCGGCCTGCTGATCGGTGTGCTCGAGGCTGTCGGATCGGCGCTGCTCGACCCGCTGGTCGGCGGTGGCAGCCGGGACCTGATCATGGCGGCGATTCTCATCCTCACCATCCTGATCCGCCCGCATGGCATTTTCGGCCGACACGACATCGAAAGGCTCTGAGCCATGTTCTACAGACAAGCCGGCCTTCAGCAGACGAGCTATGTGGCCGACACCCGTGTGCTCAAGATCCCTGCCGACAAATATGCGGCCATCGCACTGCTGTTGCTGGCGCTCGCCGCGCCGCTTTACCTCGGCGACATCTACCTGAAGAGCTATGTGCTGCCGTGGCTGATCTGGACCGCGGCGGCGCTCGGGCTGAATCTGGTCACCGGCTGGGCCGGGCAGCTGCATCTCGGCTATGCCGCGGTGATGGCGGTCGGCGCCTATTCAGCGGTCCACGCCGCCCGCTTCGGGATTCCGTGGGAGATCGCCTTCCTCATCGCCGGTGCCAGCGCGGCGTTGATCGGCAGCCTGTTCGCTTTCGCGGCGCTGAAGGTCAAGGGGCTCTATCTTGCGCTGACCACGCTGGCGATGCAGTTCGTCATGGACTGGATCCTGTCGCATGTGCCGGCGGTGACCGGAGGCAGCCACGGGGTGCTTCAGGCCCCGCAGCTGCGCTTGCTCGGGCAAGCGGTCACCTCGGATGCCGCGCTCTATTACGTGGCGCTCGGCTGGTGCCTGCTCGTCACGCTCTTCGTCATCAACATGCGCCGCACCGGTCTCGGCCGTGCGCTGATCGCCGTCCGCGAGAAGGACTATGCCGCCGCCATCCTTGGCGTGAACAGCTTCGCCTACAAGCTGGTGGCATTCGCGACCTCGTCCTTCATCGCCGGGGTCAGCGGCGCGGTCCTCGTCGCTACGTTCTACTACCTGGCCACGCCGGAGCAGTTTGGCGTCAACATCTCGATCCAAGTGCTGGCGATGGTGATCGTGGGCGGGCTCGCGCACATCATCGGCACCTATCTCGGGGTCGCGCTCATCCTGCTGGCGCCGGTGCTGCTCAATGGGCTTGTCCCCAGCGTGCTCAGTCTGTTCGACATCGCGCCGAGCGCTGAGGCGATGGCCCATATTCCGAGTGCCACCTATGGCGCGTTGATCGTCATCTTCCTGCTTGTCGAGCCGCTCGGTCTTGGAAAGATATACAATAATATCCGCGACTACTTCATGGTTTGGCCATTCAACCAGGTAAGAAAGTAGTGATGTGATGACTGGGCAAATTGCATCCAATATGGATAATATACTTTCTCTGAATAGTATCGAAGTTACCTACGACTCAGTCATCGTCGCCGTGAGGGGCATATCGCTTCAGGTGCCGCGGGGCGGCATCGTAGCCCTTCTCGGTGCGAACGGCGCCGGCAAGAGCACAACGCTCAAAAGCGTGAGCGGGTTGCTCGCGCCAGAGCGCGGCAAGATCACGCGCGGCCATATCGAGTTTAACGGTGGGCCGATCCGCGATGCGGCGCCGGATTCGCGGGTCGGCCTCGGCATCTGCCACGTGATCGAAGGGCGCCGGGTCTTCGAGCACCTGACGCCCGACGAGAACTTGGCAGCGGCCGCGCCGATGAAGATGTCGCGCGTCGAAATGAACCGCGAGCGGGACCGCATCTACGACTACTTTCCGCGGATCGCGCAGCGCCGGAAATCGAACGCAGGTTACCTTTCCGGCGGAGAGCAACAGATGCTGGCCATCGGCCGGGCTCTGATGACGCGGCCGAGCCTGCTGATGCTGGATGAGCCCAGCCTCGGTCTCGCGCCGCTCCTCGTCGCCGAGATCTTCGGGATCATCCAGCGGGTCAACCGCGAAGACGGTCTTTCCGTGCTGCTGGTCGAGCAGAACGCGATGGCGGCGCTCGAGGTGGTCAGTCACGGCTACCTCATCGAGCAAGGCCGCATCGTCATGCACGACACCGCGCAGGCGCTCAAAGAAAACTCCGACATCCAGGAGTTCTATCTCGGTGGAGGGCAGGCAAAAAACTTCCACGAAATCAAGCATTATCGCCGAAGGAAGCGGTGGCTTTCTTAATAAATCTCATGAAATCTTTAGGGAGGACTGTCATGAAATTCGCGACATATCTTAAAGCCGGGCTGGGCGCAGCGGTGTTCGGGTTGCTTTCCAGTGCCCCTGCGACCGCGCAGGAGCCGCTCAAGTTCGGGCTGTGCTACGACCTCACCAAGGCCTACACCTTCCTGAGCCCGCATATCGCGCAGGCCGCCCAGGATCTGGCCGCGCTCCAGAACCTCAAGGGTGGCATCGAGGGGCGCCCGGTCAAGATCGTGCTGCAGGATCATGGCAACGAGCCGCAGCGCGGCATCGAGTGCTATGAGCGCCTGAAGCGCGAGGGCGTCTTCGTTTTCGACTTCCTGTCGAGCCCAGTCTCCAATGCGATGATGCCCCGGACCGCGAAGGACGGGAACATTCATGTCACCGCGATGGCCGGGCGGGGTGACGCGATCGATGGCGAGGTCTTCAAGACCATCTATCCGCTTGGGCCGACCTATTGGGGCCAGGCCGCCAACGACATCCACTATATCAAGACGCAGAGCGGCGGAAAGCTAAACGGCAAGAAGATCGCATTCGTCTACCTCGACACGGCATTCGGCCAGGAGCCGATCCGGGTGCTGCAGACGCTTGCAAAGCTGGAAGGTTTCGAGCTCCAGCTCTTCCCTGTCCCGCCGCCCGGTTCCGACCAGAGCGCGGTGTGGTCTCAGGTTCGACGCGCCAACCCTGACTGGGTCCTCGGCTGGATCTTCGCGAACCAGCAGGTGGTCGCCGCGCGTGAGATGAAGCGCAACGGCATTCCGACCTCCAAATACCTCTCCAGCAACTGGCTGAACGAGGCGGATCTCGGCAACATCGGCCTCGAGGCGGCAAAGGGTGTCAGGCGCGGCACCAACGTGGCCGGCGGCCAGAAGAGCCCGCTTATCCAGGAAATCATCAAGACCCTCTACGACAAGGGCCTCGGCGCCGGCGACCGCAAGCTGCTCGACAATGTCTACTACAACACCGGATTGGCGATCTATTCGCTGGTGTTCGAAGGCGCCCGGCAGGCTCTGAAGAATCACGACGGCAAATTCACGCCCGAAACGATGAAGGCCGGCCTCGAGAGCATCAAGGACTTCGATGCCGACGGGCTGTTTGCACCGATCACCATCACCGCCAAGGATCATGGCGGCGGCGGCAAGACGCGCATCGAGATGTGGGACGGCAAGCAGTGGGTTCCGCAAACCGAGTGGCTGAGCGCCTACGACGACGTGATCTGGGGCGTGGTGCGCGAATATTCGAGCAAGTTCAAGGCTGAGCAGAACTGAAGGAAGGGCGCATGCGCGGCGGGAGGGCTCGCCGCGCATGCGCCGAAACACGGCCTGATGACGGCCTGCGAAAGGCAGCGCGGCGATCTTGGATTGTGGTGCACCGGATGGCATTAGAAAGAGTTTGGAGATTCAGATATCCGCTCTATTCCTGCGATTTCTGAAAGGCAGTTGATGAAATCCGACGATCAAGACGCGCCGCTCAAAAAGACTCGTAGATCCGAAAAGCCGCGCAAGGCAGATGTCACGCGTCGCGCCATTCTCGTTACCACCGCGCGAATGTTCGCCGAGAAGGGCTACGGCGAATGCAATCTCCGCGAGATTGCAGAGGAAGTGGGCATCAAGGCTGGCAGCTTCTATTACCATTTCCGGTCCAAGGACCAGATTCTGGACGAGATTCTGGATGCCAGCATCACCTTGATGTCGGGGGCGGTGAACTCTGCAGTGGCAGCGCTCGGACCGGAGGCGCCGGCCCTCCGGAAAATCGCCGTCGCCATGCGCGCTCATGTGGCGACCTTTCTCGTCGATGACGCGAGTTCAGCTGCGCTGATGAGGGTCTACGAGCACCTTCCGCCGTCGATGAAACGCCGCTCCCGTGAGCAGCGCCGCGCTTATGCGCAGATCTGGTTCGATCTGTTCGAGCAGGGTGTGAAGGAAGGCAGTATCCGCAAGGACCAGGATCCGAAGCTCATGGTTACCTTCATCCTCGCAGGGATGAGCCGCGTGGTGGAATGGTACAATCCACGCCATATGCGCGTTTCCGAAGTGTGCGAGCTCGCGGTCGAGCTGTTCCTGAATGGCGGCGTGATCGCCAAGGGCGTGAAGGCTGAAATCACGTCGGCCTGAGCGAAATTCGCCGTTGCAATCAGACTAACGTATGTTAGATATTGATTGCCGGACGGCGACGTGCCGCTGCCTTCTGCGGGCGCGCGATCTCGTGATGTTCCGGAATTTTTTGAGCTGCCGACGAACACTGTAGGGGTTCGAGGGAGGGTATCCATGGCCGATCCATACGCAAGATACGACAAGCTGCTGTTCGACAAGCCGGCCGATCGCGTGCTTCGTGTCACGTTCAACCGCCCGGAAACGTTCAATTCCGTCGACGCCGAAACGCATGCCCAGATGACCGATCTGTGGATTGACATCGGCCGGGACCCCGAGGTGAACGCGGTGATCGTGACCGGCGCGGGCCGGGCATTTTCGGCGGGCGGCGATTTCAGCCTGCTCGAGGGCATCGCCGGCAATTTCGATGTCGTCATGCGCACCTGGCGCGAGGCAAAAGACCTCGTCTACAACATCATCAACTGCAACAAGCCGATCGTTTCCGCGATCAACGGACCGGCCGCGGGGGCCGGCCTTGTGGTCGCGCTGCTTGCCGATATTTCGATTGCCGGCAGGCGCGCGAAGATCGTCGATGGGCACCCACGGTTGGGTGTGGCGGCCGGCGATGCGGCCGCGATTATCTGGCCGCTGCTCTGTGGCATGGCCAAGGCGAAGTACTATCTTTTGACCGGAAAGGCTGTCAGCGGCGAAGAAGCCGAGCGTATCGGGCTGGTTTCGATGTGCGTCGATGACGATGAATTGCAGGCGATCGCGCTGGAGACCGCGACGTCGCTGGCCACCGGTGCGCAGAGTGCGATCCGCTGGACGAAATACTCGCTCAACAACTGGCTGCGTCAGGCCGGGCCGACATTCGACGCCTCGACGGCGCTCGAGATGCTTGGGTTCATGGGGGACGACGTCAAGGAAGGCATCGCATCGCTGCGCGAGAAGCGTGAAGCGTCCTTCCGGAGGGACTGCCCGCTTTAGGCGGGCGAGGGCTCGCCTCTCCTTATGACCGGCGGGTTCGTTCCAGAGCGTTCCCGCGCTTCGGCCCGTTCCTCTAGACCGCGGTGGGTGATTGATCATGAGCGACGTTTCAAGCTGGAAACGGCTCGCCGCCGAATATGCGGGGGCTGCGGAGCGGGCGCCGGGACTGAAGGCGCGTTTCGATGCCGCGGGCTTCGATCCCGCTGCGCTGGCCTCACTGGAGGATCTGACGCGCCTGCCGGTCCTGAAGAAGGAAACACTGGTTGCGCTACAGCGTGAGAACCCGCCTTTTGGCGGGTTCCTGGCCGCCGACCCGCGGTCGTTGGCGCGAATCTACGTGTCGCCGGGGCCGATCTTCGAGCCGTCTCTGGCGGATGGCGGTGCTCACAATCTGGACATGCTGTTTCGCGCCGCCGGTACCGGCCCCGGCGACATCGTCCTGAACACATGGTCCTATCATCTTGTCCCGGCTGGCCTGCTCTTCGACGCGGCCGCGCGGGCGGTCGGTGCAACGGTGGTGCCAGGCGGGGTCGGCAATTCAGAGCTTCAGGCGCAGGTGATCGCCGAGCTCGGGGCGACGGCGATCGTCGCCAGCACCGCGTTCTTCGTTACGCTCGCAGATGCGGTGATCGAGCGCTATGGCCGCGAGGCTTGGCGCGTGCGCACCGCCTTTCTCGGCGGCGAGATGGGCGACTGGGCGGCAAGACGCAGGCATATCGAAGCGGCCTATGGGGTGACGACCTGGGCGGCCTATGCGACGGCGGATCTCGGCCTCGTCGCCTATGAGGACGGCCGTGGCGAGGGTTATGCCGCCCACCCCGATTGCATCGTGCAGATCTGCGATCCTGCCACCGGGCTGCCGACTGCGCCGGGTACGACCGGCGAGGTCGTCGTCACAACCCGAAGCGCCAACTGGCCGATGATCCGCTTCGGAACAGGGGACAGCGCATTCGCGCTCGAGGCCGGCCCGGACGGCAGCGTGACGCGCCTTTCCATGCTGCAGGGCCGTGTCGGCGCCGCGGTGAAGGTGCGCGAGATCTTCGTCTACCCGCGTGTCGTCGAGGAGCTGGTGATCGCCACGCCGGGTGTTGCGGCCGCGCAGGCGACGGCTCGGCGCCGCGAAGGGCGCGAGGTCATCGATCTCGGCCTCGTGCTCGAGCAGGGCGCCGATGCCGCCGCGGTCAAAGCCAGCGCGCTCGAGACGTTCAAGACTCTGGCCCGCGTCCGTGCCGATGCGGCCGCGATCATCGCAAGCCTGCCGGAGAACGCGCCGCTGCTCCTCAACGAGAAGGACGGCTGACGTCGCGGCCGGAGCCGGCGGTCCTGATCGCCGGCATGCGTCGCAGACAAATAGTTTCATGCGTCGCAGACAATCAACATGGAGGATCTGACATGAGAGGCCTTGAAGGCAAGCGCGCGATCGTGACCGGCGGCAGCGGCGGCATTGGCCGCGAGATCTGCCGCCGTTTCGGCGCAGAAGGAACCGAGGTGGTGATTTTCGACCTTGATCCGGCGGGCGGGTACGAAACGGCGCGGATGGTGGTCGAAGCCGGCGGCAGGGCTTCCGCCCACCGCGTCGACATTTCCGACCGAGCCGCCGTCGATGCGGCGCTGAAGGACGTCGAGGCGCAAGGCGCGGTCGACATCCTCGTCAACAACGCCGGCTGGGACCGTCCCATCCCGTTTCTCGAGACCGATGCCGATTTCTGGAAGAAGGTCATCGACATCAATCTCTACGGGCCGCTCAACATGCACCACGCCGTGCTGCCGGGCATGATCGCCAACGGCGGCGGCTGCATCGTCAATGTCAGCTCCGATGCCGGGCGCGTCGGGTCTTCCGGCGAAGCGGTCTACTCGGCCTGTAAGGGCGGCATCATCGCGTTCTCGAAGACCATCGCGCGCGAGCTGGCGCGGAAGAATATCCGCGTCAACACGGTGTGCCCCGGCCCGACTGACACGAATTTGCTGGCCGAGTTCCGCACTGGCGACGCTGGCGACAAGATCCTCGAGGGCATGAAGCGGGCGATCCCGATGCGTCGAATCGGCCAGCCTTCCGACTATCCTGGGATCGTGTGTTTCCTCGCGTCGGACGACGCCGCCTTCATTCTCGGCCAGACCATATCGGTGTCGGGCGGACTGACGATGCACGGCTAGCTGACGCGACCGCAGGTCTCTCCATTTCTTGTAATTCAAGCTAACGTATGTTAGAATACTTGTATATTGACCAACTGAGCATCGGAGCTGGCACGGATGGACGGATTCCACACTGAAGAGCAGCAAGAGTTCCGCCAGACGGCGCGCCGGTTTGCGCGCGAGCGGCTCCAGGCGGGCTATATCGCGCGCGCGGCGCAGCACTCGATGGACTGGCCGCTCATCAAGGAAATGGGCGCTCTCGGCCTGATCGGCGTGGATTTGCCGGAGGAGTATGGTGGTCTTGGTGTCGGTTCGGTGACTGCCGGCCTGATCATGGAAGAGATCGCCTATGGCGATTTCAACATGAGCTATGTCCAGTTGCTCGCCTCGCTGATGGGCGGCATGGTCGCGAAGCACGCGGCGCCCGACATCGCGCGCGAGTGGATCCCGCAAATCGTGGCCGGCGAGCGGATCGTGGCGCTTGGCTTGACCGAGCCGCGCGGCGGCTCGGATGCGGCCAACCTCCAGCTGCGTGCCGAGAAGTCAGGCAATGGCTGGCGGCTCAATGGCGAGAAGACCTCGATCAGCTTTGCGACGCAGGCTGACGCTGCCGTGGTGTTTGCGCGCACCGGCGATCCCGCCGGCGGTTCGCGCGGCGTGAGCGCCTTCTTCGTCGACCTGAGGTCTCAGGGGATTTCGCGGACACATCTCGACGATATCGGCACGCGCCCGGTCGGGCGTGGCTCGATCTTCTTCGACGACGTTCATGTTCCCGCTGAATGCCTGATGGCCGAGCAGGACCGCGCGTTCGGAACGATCATGGCCGGCTTCGACTATAGTCGCGCGCTCATCGGCCTGGAATGCGTGGGCCCGGCCCAGGCTTCCGTCGACGAAACCTGGGCCTATGTCCAGGAGCGCCAGGCGTTCGGCGCGCCGATCGTGCAGTACGAGGGCGTCAGCTTTCCGCTGGCGGAGGCCGAGACCCAGCTGACCATGATGCGGCAGCTCTGCTACCACACCCTGGCGCTGCGTGACGCGCAGCGTCAGCACACCACCGAAGCGGCGATGTGCAAATGGTATATTCCGAAAGTCACCTGCGAGATCATCCACCAGTGCCTGCTGCTGCACGGGCACTTCGCCTATACGACCGGCCTGCCGTTCCACCAGCGCTACAACGACCTGCTCGGCTTGCAGATCGGTGACGGCACGGCGCAGATCCAAAAGCTGATCATCGCTCGAGAGAAGGTCGGCCGCGTCGCCCTGCAATACGCGCAGCAGAAGGCGCCGGCAAAATGAGCGCGCCCGTCATCACGATGGTCGAAGACGGCGTCGGCATCATCGAGCTCAACCGGCCGGACAAGTTCAACTGCCTGTCGCTGGCGGCGCATGAGGTGATCCACGCGGCGTGCGAAGCGTTCGAGGCCGATGGCTCGGTGAGGGCGATCCTGGTGCGCGCGAGGGGGGAGCATTTCTGCACCGGCGCGGATCTGCAGGAGATCACCGAAACGCTGGGCGATCCGGCGGCGCTGGATCGGTTCATCGGCTTCGGCCACGCGGCGATGATGCGGCTCGAGGCAAGTCCTCTGCCTGTCGTCGTGGCGGTTCATGGGCTGTGCCTGGCGGGCGGTCTCGAGCTGATGCTCGCCGCCGACATCTGTTTCGCCGGGCAGGGTGCGCGCTTCGGCGACCAGCATGCGCGGTTCGGGCTGGTGCCGGGCTGGGGCGCAAGCCAGCGACTTCCGCGTGCCATCGGCATGCGGCGCGCGCTGGACCTGATGTATTCCGCCCGCTGGATGGATGCTGACGAGGCGCAGCGTGTCGGGCTCGTGAACTATGTCGTGCCGGACGAGGAGCTTCACGGCGAGGCCATGAAATACTGCCGCGAGCTGACGAAGCGCTCGCGTGTCGGCCTCTCGGAGATGAAGCGATTGGCGCGCGAAGGCGCCGACCTGCCGATCGCCGAAGCCATGAAGCTCGAATGCGACGCTGCGGTTCGTTACCTGCAGGGCAATGATGCGGCCGAGGGCATCGCAGCGTTTCGCGAGCGCCGGAAGCCATCGTTCCGCTGAGGACACAGCCGACAGGATGGCGGGGCGGTTCTGCCCCGTCGTCGGCGACGTGTCGGGAGGCAAAAAAGATCTTGCAGGCGGATGACATGACAATGAACGCGATGGCGTCTGCGGACGCCGAGCTTCACTTCCCGTGGCCGGAGCCTCCTCCCGGCGGAGAGGTGCGCGAAGTCGCCCCGGGCCTCCTGTGGCTGCGGATTCCGCTGCCCTTCCGACTAGACCACGTCAACGTCTACCTGATCGCGGACGATACCGGCTGGGCGATCGTCGACACGGGAATCGCCGATGATGCCGCCCGGGGCACCTGGGACGCGCTGCTTGCCGGCCCCTTGGCGGGCTGGACCTTTACCAGGCTGATCGTCACGCATCATGATCCCGATCACATCGGGCTCGCCGGCTGGCTGTGCGGACGCCTGGGCATTCCCCTGCTCACGAGCCAGGGCAGTTATTTCAATGCGGTCAACATGACGCTCGACCCCGGCGCGTTCGAGGCCGCGTTCTATCAGGATTTCTACCGGCGCCATGGCATGGCGGAGGATGCGCTCCCGCTGATTTCCGAGCATCGGCACGAATTTTGCCGGGCAGTGGGGCCGCTTCCGCCTAGCTACCGGCGACTGCACGCGGGCGACGAACTGGTGATCGGAGCCCGCAGGTTCGAGGTCCTGGTCGGCGAGGGGCATGCCCCCGAGGTGGTCATGCTCTACTGCGCGGCAGAGGAGCTGCTGCTCGCCTCCGATCAGGTCATCGCGAAGATCTCGCCGAATATCAGCGTCTGGGCCGTGGAGCCGGATGGCGATCCGCTTGGACTTTATCTGAGCACGCTTGCTGCGCTCGAGCGGCGCGTCTCGTCCGGAGCCTTGGTGCTGGCCGGGCATCAGCTGCCATTCCACGGGCTCCATCAGCGCTGCCGCGAGCTCGCCGCCCATCATCGCATCCGCTGCGACCTCGTCGCCGATGCGTGCCGCGGTCGCCCGAAGACGGTGGCTGAGCTCGTACCGGTGTTGTTCACGCGTCCGCTTGATCGCTACGAGGTGTGCTTCGCCTTCAGCGAGGCCCTTGCGCATGTCAACCACATGGTCGGGCAGGGATGGATGGCATGGCGCGACGATGGCGGGGTGCGACGGCTCCATCCGGCCTAGAGCAGCGTCGGACGAGGAATGGCCCCTGAACTGTTTCGGATCACCGCGCGGGGCGCTGGTGACGGTAGCTGGAGATCTGCAATGAAAGTGGTTGTGCCGGTCAAGCGGGTTATCGACGCGAACGTGAAGGTTCGCGTCAAGCCGGACGGTTCCGGCGTCGAGCTTGCCAACGTCAAGATGGGGATGAACCCTTTCGACGAGATCGCGCTGGAAGAGGCAATCCGCCTGAAGGAAGCGGGCAAGGCCGAGGAGGTCATCGTCGTCTCGATCGGCCCGGCACAGTCGAGCGAGACGCTGCGGACGGCGCTGGCTATGGGGGCGGACCGGGCGATCCTGGTCAAGGAGGAGGGCGTCGTCGAGCCGCTCGGCGTTGCCAAGGTGCTCAAGGGCGTGGTCGAGGCCGAGCAGCCCGGTCTGGTGATCCTCGGCAAGCAGGCGATCGACGATGACAGCAACCAGACCGGCCAGATGCTGGCGGCGCTTCTGGGCTGGGCGCAGGGCACGTTCGCCTCGAAGGTGGAGCTGGCCGGCGACCGAGCTCGGGTGACGCGCGAGGTCGATGGCGGCCTGCAGACGGTCGAGCTGAAGATGCCGGCGATCGTAACGGTGGACCTCAGGCTCAACGAGCCGCGCTATGCCTCGCTGCCGAACATCATGAAGGCGAAGAAGAAGCCGCTCGAGGAGAAGGTCCCGGCCGATTTCGGCGCCGACGTGACGGCGCGGCTTGAGGTGCTCAAGACAGAGGAGCCGGGCGGCCGCAAGGCAGGCGTCAAGGTCAAGACGGTGGCCGAGCTGGTGGACAAGCTGAAGAACGAAGCCGGAGTGCTGTAGCACCGGTCCCCTTCGTCGCTGGCGCCTGTCGAAGGCGCCCGGCATGGCCACCGCGGCCCAGGTCCATTTCCTACACTCCCCCGCTCGCATGCGCTGTATCACGACGCGTCGCCACCCTCCGATCGGGGCGATGGCCGCCAGCGCCGCAGCGAACCTCAAAGGACAAGACAATGGCAATTCTGCTGATCGCCGAACATGACAACGCGACGCTGTCCGAACAAACCGGCAAGGCACTCGCGGCCGCGGCCAGGATCGGTTCCGAGGTCGACGTGCTGGTGGCGGGCAAGGGCGCGGCAGGCCCGGCGGCAGCCGCCGCCAAGCTGCAAGGCGTCCGCAAGGTGCTCCTCGCCGATGCGGACGAGCTGACTGAGCGGCTTGCCGAGCCGCTGGCCGCGCTGGTGGTTTCGCTGGCCAGCGGCTACGACACGATCGTCGCGCCGGCTACGGCCTCGGGTAAGAACGTGGCGCCGCGGATCGCAGCCCTGCTCGACGTGGCTCAGGTTTCAGAGATCGTCGACGTGGTCTCGCCAGACACTTTCAAGCGGCCGATCTATGCCGGAAACGCAATCCAGACGGTGCGGACGCGCGACGCGAAGAAGGTGATTACCGTGCGCACGGCATCCTTCCAGGCGGCGGGCGAGGGTGGCTCGGCCTCGGTGGAGAGCATCCAGGCGGTGGCTGATCCCGAGCTGTCAAGCTTCATCGAAAACAAGCTCTCTGTCAGCGACCGCCCCAACCTCGCTGCAGCCAGGATCATCATCGCGGGCGGCCGCGCCCTCGGCTCGACGGAGAATTTCAAGACGGTGATCGAGCCGGTTGCCGACACGCTCGGTGCGGCCGTCGGTGCCTCGCGTGCGGCCGTGGATGCGGGCTACGCGCCGAACGATTGGCAGGTCGGCCAGACCGGCAAGGTCGTCGCGCCCGAGCTCTACATTGCGGCTGGAATTTCCGGCGCCATCCAGCATTTGGCGGGCATGAAGGATTCGAAAATCATCGTCGCCATCAACAAGGACGATGAAGCCCCGATCTTCCAGGTCGCGGACTACGGTATCGTCGGTGACCTTTTCACCATCCTGCCCGAACTCGAAGCGGCGCTTTGACATGCCCGGCGCCCTCACCGGCATCCGCGTCATAGACCTGACGCAGATGCTTGCCGGACCGTACTGCACGATGATGCTGGCGGATCACGGCGCAGAGGTCATCAAGATCGAGCCGGTGGAAGGCGATCCGACGCGGCGCTTCGGTCCGTTTCCGGAAGACGATACCGAGCGTCATTTCGGCGGGTATTTCCAGGGCACTAACCGTAACAAGCTTAGCCTCACGGTCGATCTCAAGAAGCCGGAGGGGCGCGACATCCTGATCCGCCTCGCCCGCGACGCAGACGTGCTGGTTGAGAATTTCCGGGCCGGTGTGATGGACCGGCTCGGCGTCGGCTATGAGACGCTGGCCAGGGAGAATCCGCGTCTCGTCTACGCCGCGATCCGCGGCTTCGGTGACCCGCGCACCGGCGCGAGCCCCTATGTCGATCGGCCGGCCTTCGATGTGGTGGCGCAGGCGATGGGGGGCGCGATGGGCATCACCGGCCCCGATGCGACGACGCCGATGAAGATCGGCCCGGGGATCGGGGACATCTTTCCGGCCACGCTCGCTGCCTTCGGCATCCTTGCCGCTCACCGCCATGCCGTGCTGAGCGGACAGGGGCAGTTCCTCGACGTGGCCATGTATGACGGCATCGTGTCGCTGTGCGAGCGGGCGGTCTACCAGTATTCCTATACCGGTCGATCACCGGTTCCCGAGGGCAATCAGCACCCCATCCTGTGTCCGTTCGGCATGTTTCCGGCGCTCGACGGCCGGGTCACGATCGCCTGTCCGCGTGACAGCTTCTGGACCGAACTCGTGACGGTCATGGGCCGCCCGGAGCTGGCAAGTGATCCGCGTTTCCGGACGAATGCGGACAGGCTGCAGAACAGCGCCCAGACGGTGGAGATCGTCGAAAGCTGGACTCGGCAGCTTACCAAGGCGCAGATCGGCCAGGCGCTCGGGGTGCGCGTGCCCTATGGCGAGGTGAATACGGCCGCCGACATTTTCGTGGATCCGCACCTGAAGGCGCGCGAAATGCTGGTCGAGGTCGAGCATCCCGGTTCCGCGCGCCCGGTGACCATTGCCTCGACCCCGATCCGCATGACGGCGACACCCGGCGGCGTCGTGCATCGAGCGCCGCTGGCGGGAGAGCACAACGATACGATCCTGGCCGGCTGCGGCTTCTCGGCATCCGACATTGCCCGGCTAAGGAAGGGTGGCGTCGTCAGCTGACGACGCCACCCGGCGGCCTGTTCGCGCCCCGCGCTCGCCTCAGTTCAGTTTCGCCAGCGTCCGGCGTGCCATCTCCAGATGCAGCAACTCCGTCATCTTGCCGTCGATCGAGATGACGCCCTTTCCGCTATTGGCCGGATCGGCGAAGGCCCGCACGATCGCCTGGGCTTCGGCGATCGCCTCCGTGGAGGGCGCGAAGGCTGCGTTGGCCGGCGCAATCTGCCTTGGGTGGATGAGGGTCTTGCCGTCGAAGCCGGAGAGCGCGCCGTCACGGCAGGCCTGCATGAAGCCAGCCTCGTCGTTGAAGTCGTTGTAGACGCCGTCCAGCACGTCGATTCCGCCGGCCTTGGCGTGGATGACGATGAGGGCCAGCCAATGCTCGATCGTCCGGCGTCCCAATGGAAGCGGCACGCCGGTTTCCTTCGAGAGATCGTTGGTTCCCGCGACGAGGCAGTCCAGACCGACATCGTGGCGAGTGGCGCCCTGGACGATGTCGCGAAGCCCTACGATGGCGCGCGGCGTCTCGATCATCGCCCAGAGCCTGATGTCATGCCCGCCGCCTGCGTCCAGCGCCTTGCGGGTGTGGCGCAGTTGCTCGGCGGTTTCGACCTTCGGGATGAGCAGGGCGTGCGGTGCGCTCCGCAGGACCAGTGCCAGGTCCTCGCTGTCGACGAAGCCGTCGGACAGGTTCGCGCGAATGACCCGCTCCTGGCCGGTGCCGAAGGCTCCCACGTGAAAATGCGCCAGAAGATTGGCGCGTGCCTCGGCCTTGGCTTCGGGTGCCACCGCATCCTCGAGATCGAAGATCGTCGCGTCACAGGCAAGTGACGCGACCTTGGCGAGCGCCTTCGCATTCGAGGCCGGGAGGTAGAGCGCGGAGCGCCGGCGGCGGAAGCTGCGTGTCATGCGCAAAAGGCCTTTATGCTAGGCGTGAATGGCCGGAGGACGCGCGACGCCGTTGCTCGCCGCAGTGTCGAGAGCGGTACGCGGCATCAGTGCCCAGTAGTCGATATCCAGCAGCACCGAGGCGCCCTCGTCGGCATCCGGCGCGGGGAAGGCTTCGCAGCCGTGATCCTTGACGGCCACGGTCCGCAGCCGCAGCGCCCCGACATCGTCACGTCCGGCGAGCGCCTGCTTGTCGAGGACCTCGGACCAGCAATAGATCGTGTCGCCTGCGGCGGCGGGATTGACGTGCCGGCCGCCATTGATCGCTGCGATGAAGGCGGCGTTGGCAAGACCGTTGAAGGACAGCGAGCGCGCGAGCGACATGATGTGGCCGCCATAGACGATGCGGCGCCCGAAGCGGCCGGCGCGCTGCACAACCGCGTCGAAATGGCCTTTGGCGGTGTTCTGATAGAGGCGCGTCGCGATCTGATGCTCGGCTTCCTCGATCGTCATGCCGTCGATATGGTCGATGCGTTCGCCGATCGCGTAATCGTCGAAGAGATCGAGGCTGCCGGCAAGGACGCGGTCATATCCGGAGGCATTGAAGCCATCGGGCACGACCAGGGCCGCGGCATCGACCGCCGTCGGCAGTTCGGGCACGACAGGAGCCGGCGTAGCTCTGCCGTGATCGCGCTTGGCGACCATCACCCAGCGGACGAAGCTGAGCACCGCCTCGCCGGTCTGCTTGAACCCGGTCGAGCGCACATAGACGATTCCGGTCTTGCCGCTGCCATTCTCGCGCAGGCCGATGACCTCGGAACACGCCGTGAAGCTGTCGCCGGGATAGGCCGGCCGTAGAAGCCGGCAATCGGCATAGCCGAGATTGGCGACCGCATTCAGCGAGATATCCGGGACGGTCTTGCCGAAGATCACGTGGAAGAGCAGCAGGTTGTCGACCGGAGCCCGGGAGAGCCCGGTTGCGCGCGCGAAGGCGTCGGATGACTGGATCGGGAACCGCATGCCGTATAGCGCCGAGTAGAGCGCGACATCCCCGGTTGTGA
Organism: Allobosea sp. GW823-FHT01F03; assembly: GCF_058798075.1. NCBI lineage: Bacteria > Pseudomonadati > Pseudomonadota > Alphaproteobacteria > Hyphomicrobiales > Alloboseaceae > Allobosea > Allobosea sp. GW823-FHT01F03. The sequence goes on from NZ_CM179505.1 coordinate 785,981, forward strand.
CGGTGCGCGGGACGGCATGGGGCAGTTGCTGCCCCAGGCGGAAATCTTCGAAAAAATTCCCCGAGCTGGACTTGGTCATGGCCATCAGATTCCCTCCGACGGCCTGATGCCGGCGAGCTCGGCCTGATCGATCGTGCGCTGGACGAGACGCACGGTGGCCACGTCCACCATCTGCCCGTCCACCTGGATGGCTCCCAGCCCCTGTGCCTGCGCGTCGCGATAGGCTGCGACGGCGCGGTAGGCGCGGTCCACCTCGTCCTGCGTGGGGCTGAACACCTTCTGCGCGATCGCGATCTGGCTAGGGTGGATCGCCCATTTGCCGACAGCGCCCAGCTGCTTGGCACGGACGCATTCCGTCTCGTACCAGTCGCTGTCCTTGAAGCTGACGAATGGGCCGTCGACCGGATCGAGACCGAAGGTGCGGGCGGCGATGATCATCTTGTAGCGGGCATAGTGCCAGATGTCGCCGGGATAGCCGCTATCGGCGGAGATCGCGCGCGGATCGATGCCCTGCGAGGCGGAATAGTCGCCCATGCCGAAAATCAGGGCCTCGAGACGCGGCGATGCGCCGGCGATCTCCTCGACGCGCATGATGGCCTCGGCCTCCTCGATCAGCACCTCAATGCCGATCCTGTGCGGCAGGCCGAGCTTCGTCTCGATCTGCGTCAGCAGCCGGTCGACGAAGCGCACATCGCAGGCGCTGCGCACCTTCGGCACCAGGATCGTGTCGAGATTGGCGCCGGCGCCCTCGACGACCGCAATGATGTCTTCATAGGCATAATGGCTGTCGAGGTCGTTGATGCGCACGCAGCGCACCGAATGGCCAAAGTCGAGCGAGTTCAGTGCGGTGACGATCAGCGCGCGGGCCGACACCTTGGCGTTGGGCGCAACGGCGTCCTCAAGGTCCAGGAAGACGTGATCGACGTCCATCGCCGCGGCCTTCGCCAGCATCTTCTCGCTGGATCCCGGGACGGCCAGTTGGCAGCGCCGCAAGCGCTTGATTTTGCTTACCATGACAGCTTCTCCCACTGTGACGCCAGCGCTCTGGCGGCCGGTATTACGGCGCGACATTCGGAGTCCGCTTGTGCCGCGCTGTACCGGAACCATTTTGTTATAAAACTAACTATAGTTAGAAAAGAAAAGGGTAAAGCCCCAAAATGGCAGGCACGGCGCCTCGGTGTGTTCGGGCCGGCATGACGAAATTGCGGGCCGGTGGGATAGGCTGTTGCATCATTTTCAAACGCATGTTAGTTATATTGATGTGCCGCAGAGAGCCCCTCTGAGATCGAGAGCGGGTTCCTCAAGGACGGCAGGGAGTGCAGGGGCCGCCCGTCTGAAGGGGCGACGCTGCACCGGGGTGCAGGCAAATCCTGAGGGCTGAAATACGCATATGCCGAAGATGCTCGAAAACAAGGTCGCACTCATCACCGGCGCCGGTCGCGGCATCGGTCGCGAGATCGCGTTGATGATGGCCCAGCGCGGCGCCCGGGTCGTGGTGAACGATCCCGGCGTCTCGCTGGACGGCAAGAATGAAACAAATGCGCCGGCTAATGAAGTTGTCAACGATATCGTGTCCGCCGGCGGCGAGGCGGTGGCGGATTTCGGCAGCGTCTCGGAATCGGCGTCTGCGCGGGCGATGGTGCAGCGCGCCGTCGATACATTCGGCCGCATCGACATCGTCGTGAACAATGCCGGAATCCTGCGCGATGCCTTCTTCCACAAGATGACGGATGAGGACTGGGACACCGTCATCAAAGTGCACCTCTATGGCAGCTTCTATGTCAGCCGGGCCGCCGCCGAGCATTTCCGGAGGCAGGAGAGCGGTGTCTTCGTCAACATGACCTCTACGTCGGGGCTGGTGGGCAATGTCGGCCAGGCCAATTATTCGGCGGCGAAGCTCGGCATCGTCGGTCTGTCCAAGTCCCTGGCGCTCGATATGGCCAGATTCAATGTCCGTTCGAACTGCATCTCTCCGTTCGCGTGGAGCCGGATGGTCGGCTCCATCCCGAACACGCCCGATCAGGAGGAGCGTCTCAAGGGCCTGAAGATGCTCACGCCCGACAAGATCGCGCCGGTGGCGGCCTTTCTTGCGAGCGACGCCGCGAGCGAGGTCACCGGCCAGATCTTTGCGGTTCGCGGCAACGAGATCTTCCTGATGAGTCAGCCGAGGCCGTCGCGCTCGGTGCACCGTTCCGAAGGCTGGACCCCGGAGACGCTGCGCGACCACATGCTGCCGGCCCTGCGGCCGTCCTTCCTGCCGCTGGAGGTGTCGCGCGACGTGTTCCCCTGGATGCCTGTCTGAGAGATGGCGGAATATCGTCGATATGCGGATGTTTGCGTCGGCGACGTCTTTCCGCCGCAGCCGCTGGCCTTCCGGATCGAAGCGCATGTCGTCGATCGCTTTCTGGCGGCGACCGACAGTTTCAGCGAGGGCCCCCGACGGGTCCCGTCGATGATCGCTTCCGTCTATCTGATCGACCTGCTGACGGCGCGCCGCAGCCCGCCGGGCGGCATTCATGCGAAGCAGTCGATCCGCTTCCATCGGGCGGTCCGGATCGACGAGATCCTGTCGATCCAGGCCGAGGTCGTCGAGAAGTACACGCGCAAGGACCGACCCTATGTGGTGTCCGATTTCCGCGCCTATGGAGACGATGGTGCGCTGGTCGCAACCGGGCGCATAACCTCGATCTGGGGGCCCGACCAATGACGGCGGCGTCGCTTGCGCTTGTTCGCACGGTCGATCAGGCGACCATCGACCGGTACGCCCAGGCATCGGGTGACTTCAATCCGATCCACGTCGATCCGGTTTATGCGGCGAAGAGCCCGTTCGGGCGAACCATCGCCCACGGGCTCATGACGCTGGCCTATGTCGCCGACATGCTGAACCGGTGGAGCGGCGGGCGTTTCGACGAGGCCGGCGAGATCGAGGTCACCTTCGTCGGGCCCGTCTTCGTCGGCGATACCGTCGAGATCAGCGGTGTCGCCGAGGAGCATGTCGAGCGCGACGGGCAGGAATGCCTTCGCATCAAGCTGCGCGTGACCGCCGGCGAACGCCTGATCCTCACCGGGTACGCCATCCACCTCGATACGAAAACTGGAAGCTCAACATGCGCGAAGCTGTGATTGTCGGGGTCGGCGACGTCCCCCTGGAAAATGGCCGGGTCGTCGGCGGCGGGTCCGTGCTGCAGGTCCAGGCCCGTGCGGCAAAGGCCGCGCTCGATGATGCGCGCATCCCGATGCGCGATGTCGACGGTCTTCTGGTTGCCGGCCTCTGGGCCGTACCCGGCCCCGGCCAGCTGCCATCGCTGACGCTGGGAGAGTATCTCGGCATACATCCGCGCTTTGCGGACACGACCAATATCGGCGGATCGGCCTTCGAGGCGCATGTCGCTCACGCGGCCATGGCGATCGAGAAGGGCTATTGCGACGTCGCGCTCATCGTCTACGGCTCGATGCAGAAGAGCGAGCGCAGCCGCACGCTGGGCGGGCGCCCGTCCATTCTGACGATGCAGTTCGAGAACATCTGGGGCATTCCGGCGCCGGTCGGCGGCTATGCCCTCGCCGCGCGCCGGCACATGCACGAGTTCGGCACCACGGAGGAGCAGCTCGCCGAGATCGCGGTCGCGACGCGCCATTGGGCCAGCCTGAATCCGGCAGCGATGATGCGCGACCCGATCACCGTCGACGATGTGATGGCATCGACGCCGATCTCGGATCCGCTGAAACTGCTCGATTGCTGCCTCGTCACCGACGGTGCCGGCGCCATCGTGATGACGACGGCGGAGAATGCCAGGGCGCATGGCGTGAAGCCGATCCATGTGCGCGGCTATGGCGAGGCGCATACCCATTGGTCGATCGGTGCGATGCCGGATCTCGCCCGGCTCACCGCCGCGGAGATGGCTTCGAAACGCGCCTTCGAGATGGCCGGTATCGGCCATGACGCGATCGATGTGGTCGAATGCTACGACTCTTTCACCATCACGGTGCTGATGACCCTGGAGGCGCTGGGGTTCTGCAAGCCCGGCGAGGGCGGAGCGTTCGTCTCGGGCCAGAGGACGGCTCCTGGCGGCGCCTTCCCGCTCAACACCAATGGCGGCGGGCTCTCGTTCTGCCATCCCGGCATGTACGGCATCTTCCTTCTCGTGGAAGCCGTCCGCCAGCTGCGCGGGCAGTCCGGCGCACGCCAGGTGGCGGATCCGTCCATCGCGCTCGTCCACGGAACCGGCGGTACGCTGTCATCCGGCGCGACCGTGATCCTCTCGAACAACTGAGCGCCCGGCCATGACGGACACCTACGAAAAGCCCAAGCCGGTCATCGACCCCGGCAGCGAGCCCTTCTGGAATGCGACGAAGCAGCATCGACTGTCGATCCCGCGCTGCAAGGCGTGCAATCAGCACCACTTCTATCCGCGCGAACTGTGCCCGCACTGCCATTCGGACGAGCTTGAATGGACCGATGTCTCGGGGCGCGGCGAGATCTACTCCTACACCATCGCGCGCAAGCCCGCCGGCCCGGCCTTCGCGGCCGACGTGCCCTATGTGGTCGCCATGATCGCCCTCGATGAGGGCCCGCGCATGCTGACCAATATCATTACCGCCGATGTCGACAGCGTGAGGATCGGAGATCGTGTTCGCGTGAAGTTCGACGATGTCGCGGCAGATCTGACGCTTCCGAAATTCGTTATCGAGAAAGAGTGACATGAATCTGTCGTCCTTGCCCGAAGACGTCGTCCAGGTCGGCGAAAGCCTGATCCGTTTCGTGGAACAGGAGATCGTTCCTATCGAGACGGCGAACAAATCGATCTTTGCCTCCGAGCGGACGATGTTCGACGAAACCGGCCGCTTCACGCCGGCAGTCGAGGCGCTCAAGCGCGAGGTGCGTATGAAATCGGCCGAGGCCGGCTTCTACACGATGTTCGGTCCGGAAGAGATCGGCGGGGGCGGGCTCGGTCCGCTTGCATCGGCGTATCTCAACTGGCTGTTGGCAGCTCATTGCGGCCCCGGTCGCACGCTGATCCATCCGGTGGTTGTCCCTTCGCCCTTCACCAATGGACTGTCACCGCTGCTGACCTTCCTCGACGCCGATGTGCGCGCCGGCCATCTGCAGCAGATAGCGTCCGGCGAGAAGACGCTGTGCTTCGGCCTTTCGGAGCCGGATGCCGGTTCGGATGTGTTCAGTATCAAGACCCGCGCCGTGCGCGACGGAGATGACTGGGTCATTTCCGGCTCGAAGCAATGGATCACCAACGGCCCCTATGCTGACTATGCGATGATCTTCGCGATCACGGATCCCGAGCTGTTCGCGCAGCGTAAGGGCGGCATAACCGGCTTCTTCGTCGACACGACATGGGCAGGTTTCAGCGCTGTCTCCACGATTCCGATCATGGGACATTTGGGGGCCGAGATCGGCATCCTGGCCTTCGACGGCCTGCGCGTGCCCGACCGTTACCGGCTTGGTGCCGTCGATCAGGGCCTGAAAGTCGCCCTCAAGGGTGTGAATACCGGCCGGCTTGGCATGTCCGCCACCTGCGTGGGGCTTGCGCGCTGGGCGCTCGTGCAGGCGATCGAATATGCGAAAGTGCGCAAGACGTTCGGCAGGCCGATCGCCGAGCACCAGGCCGTGCAGATGCTGCTCGCCGAAAGTGCCTCGGACATCTATGCCGCCGAGACGATGCTCGTCGACTGCGCGCTGAGGCTCGAGCGCGGCGAGCGCGCGCTAGCCGAGACGTCGCTCGTCAAGCAGCATTGCACGGACAGTTCCAACCGCGTCTTCGATCGCTGCATGCAGGTGCATGGCGGAATGGGACTGACCAACGAGCTGCGGCTCGAGCAGGGCTACCGCTTCACGCGCTCGATGAGGATTCCCGACGGCACGAGCGAGATCCAGAAGCGAACCGTCGCCCGCGATCTCATCGCAAACGGCATCACGTTCTGAGCGGGGCCAGCGCGATCGTTGCGCCGGCCAGCAACAGTTGATCGAAACCGGATCGTAGCAAGGATTGCGCCAAAATGTCCGAATTGTCCGAGGAACGCCGGCTGATCCAGAGTTCGGCGCGCGAATTTACCCGCGAAGTCGTTCGTCCGATCGCCGACCGGCTCGATCCGGTCAAGGGGGAGATTCCCGCAGAGCTTATCGAGCAGATGGCGGAACTCGGCTATTTCGGGATTCTAATTCCTGAGGAATATGGCGGCCTCGGCCTCGGCGCCTTCGAGTACTGCCTCGTTGCGGAGGAGTTGGCGCGCGGCTGGATGAGCGTTGCGTCGCTGATCGCACGCGGAAACGCGCTGATCGGGTCGCTCAAGGCGATGACACCAGAGCAGAAGACGGTCTACCTGCCACGCATGGCGCGGGGTGATTTCCTCGGCGCATTCTCGCTGTCGGAGCCCGATGCTGGTTCGGACGTGGCAAACATCTCGTGCCGGGCGACGCGCGTCGGCGACGAGTGGGAAATCTCCGGCAACAAATACTGGTGCACCTTTGCGGACGGCGCCGACTTCATCATGGTGTTTGCCCGTACGGAAAAGACCGTCGATCCCAAGGCTCCCCATCGGGGCATTTCGGCCTTCATGGTCGAGAAGCCGCGTGGCCAACTGCCGGAGGGGGTGTCGGGCAACACGATACCCAAGATCGGCTATTTCGGTTGGTCGACATGGGAACTGGCCTTCGACAAGTGCCGGGTGCCGGCGGCCAATCTGATTGGCGAGGAAGGACGCGGCTTCTATCTTGCGACGGCCGGGCTCGAAACCGCGCGCGCTCATACGGCAGCCCGTTCGATCGGATTGGCGCAGGCTGGCCTGGATGATGCGGTCGGCTATGCGCAGCAGCGTCGCCAGTTCGGGCAGGCAATCTCCTCATTCCAGGCGATACGCTTCAAGATCGCAAACATGGCTACCAAGATCGAAGCGGCGCGCGCGCTAATGTACTCGGTCTGCAACAAGATCGATCAAGGCGAGCGCTGCGACAAGGAAGCGTCGATGGTGAAGCTCTTCGCCTCGGAGATGTCGGAGCGCGTGACCAGCGAAGCGCTGCAGATTCTCGGTGGTGGAGGCTACACGACCCTCAATCAGGTCGAGCGCCACTGGCGAGACGCAAGGCTGACCAAGATATTCGAGGGGACGTCGGAGATACAGATGCGCATCATCTCCGACCACATCCTCGGGCGAATCCGCGACGCGTCCTAGCTGGATCGCCTTCTCGCTTAGCGGCGGCCAAGTCGTTGACTGCGTGGCCGGAGCGGCACTGCCCAAGCAGTGCCGCCGGCGCGTATCCTCGATGGCGACAAGGACTACGACAGCAATGCCTTCCGCTGGCTGCTCAAGGAGAACGGCACGAAAGCGTATGTTGTGATGTTCTGAAACGAGCCGCACCCGCGACATCGCGGATTCAAACCACATTCGCTATGTTGATTTTTGCCTGCGAACATAGAAATTATATCGTTAGTTCAATTATATAGGTGTTCGCAGTTTTGTTCGGAATGGCGCGCCACCTTCCCTTCCAGAGGGAATGATTTCAAAGCCTTAGCTCCCTGATTTGCTAACCGCCGGTTTCAGGGTAGCAGATTTTGTTCCCTGTTCACTCTCCTGAAGTGCCCGCATGGCCTTGTTGGAGAGTAGCTACTGACTGGCCGCCTTCGTGTAGAGGTTCACCTGAGCGTCGGTCGTATGGCCGGTGATCGCGACGATCTTCTTGTTCGTGCATGCGGTCGGACATGTCGCCAATGATCGCCTTTGCGTGCTTGCGCTCGAAACCTCGCACGGGACGATGGCCGTGCTTCTCCCGAAAGGTGTCGAGCTGCCGCCGGACAACCTTCTGTGTCGTTTCGCCGAGGCTCTTGAACTCCGGGGCCTTGAAATACTTCCAGATGAGATCGGACATGCTGCCGGGAATGGTGCGGGCGGCACCGATCTCCATGGGCTTCGGCAGGGTTCCGGCCTTGGCCTTGTGATAGGCGGTCCGGAACTCTTCCGAATATAGCGGGCAGGGTAGGGCCACCTTCGGGAAACCCGGCCGATTGAAGTAGATGCGCTCCGTGCCGTGACGGTCCTTGTAGACGTGGAGGTACTGCGGGCGCTTATGCTTCGCCATGGGTCAATACCTCGTCCCATGAATTGGTTTCGAGCGTGCCGAGGGCCTTTTCCCTGATCTCCGCGTGCTTCTTCGTCATGATGCGGAACGTGCCGTCAGGGTGATGCTTCACCGATACGGGCTCTTCGCCCATGTCCTTCATGAGCTTCCACATGGCTTTCACGTCAGCGCGGCTATGGGTGGCGGCCTTCTTGGGCATCACGAGGCCTCCCCGGTCTGGTCGAGGATGTGAGCGTGTTCCGCTCCTCCGGCCTCTTTAAACAAGCGAAGCGCTGCCCTCCTCGCGAGGACGTAAGTCTTGAATGCCTGATGCTTCCCGCTCTTGCGTACCCTGAATAGCCCCGAGTTTCGTTGGCGCCATCGGGCTACGTATCGTGCTGCCGTTTGTACTCGACGGGTGACAGCATCCCGTTCCTGACGTGCTTGCGCTTTGGGTTGTAGAACATCTCGGTGTAGTCGAACACGTCCTGCCTTGCCTCTTCGCGCGTCCGGTAGGTTTTGCGGCGGATTCGCTCGCGGTTGGCGCAACTGGTCTCGCCCTGATCGAGCAGGTCGTCATGCAGCTTGCGGTAGCCATAGACCCGGCCGCTCTCCTTCCAGGCCTTATCGAGAAGCTCGATCTGGCGCGCATCCTCCCGAGCTCTCCGGCTCAACGGGTTCTTCAGCCAGGCATAGAAACCGCTGGGCTGGATGCGCAGACAGCGACACATCGCCCGCACCGGGAATTGGCGGCGATGCTCGGCCACAAACGCGTATCTCACTTTGCATCCTTGGCGAAATACGCGGTGGCTTTTTTTAGGATGTCGCGCTCCCCGGTGACCCGCGCCAGCTCCGCCTTCAGACGGCGGATCTCCGCAGCCTGGTCAACACCAGCCGGGGCCGGTGGCTTCGAGAACTTCCGCTTCCAGGCGTAAAGCGAGTGCTGGCTCACGCCGAGCCGCTTGGACACCTCTGCAACCGGGTAGCCCCGCTCCGTGATCCGCGCGACCGCGTCACGCTTGAAATCGTCCGTGAAATGTCCGGGCCCCATAATGGCCTCCTTGCCTCAAAACAAGGGAAGAAGGCGTCCAGAAATCTAGGGGCTATTCTATCATGGCGTGTCCGGTTACTCGCTGACCAGCGTGCGCGCCTTCAACAGGGCGAGCAGGCCCTCGTCGCGCCGCGCCTCCAGCTCGGCGATCGAGCGGCCGCCCGCTTCCTCCGCCACGCCGGCGATGATCTTTGCCTGGACATCGGTGTCGAGCGAGGGACTGCCGAGCGACTGCCAGCGCCGCACCTGGCTCGGTCCGAGATGGGCGAGGTAGCCGGCGATGCCGCCTTCGCCCCCGCCGAGGTGATAGGTCATGTGCGGTCCCATCAGGGCCCAGCGCAGGCCTGGGCCGTTGCAGAGTGCGGCATCGATATCGGCGACGCTGGCGACGCCCTGTTCGACCAGATGCACCGCCTCGCGATAAAGCGCCGAGGCGAGGCGGTTGGCGATATGGCCGGGCATTTCGCGGTTGAGGATGACCGGGCGTCGTCCGAGCGCGCGATAGAATGCTGCCGCACGGGCGACGATCAGGGGATCGGCTCCGACGATCTCGACCAGCGGCACGAGATGCGGCGGGTTGAACGGATGCGCTACGATGATCCGCTCGGGCTGCGCGCAATCGGCAACGATGGCGCTGCGGACCAGTGCCGATGTTGAACTGGCGATGACGACCTCGGACGGAAGCAGGCCGTCGATTTCGGCGAGCAGCCTGCGCTTGACGGCCTCGTTCTCCGGGCCGTTCTCCTGAACGAAACCGGCGCCTTCAAGCGAAGCCGCAAGATCGTCCGAGAAGCCGACGGCGCCGGAGCCCGTCAATCCGAGTTCCGCCAATTGCGCCCGCGCCCGCTCGACATAGCTCAGGAAGCGCGCCTCGGCCTCGGGATTGGGGTCGTAGGCGCAGACGCGGATCCCATGAGCGCTGGCGAGGGCTGCCCAGCTGGCGCCGATCATGCCGGCCCCGACGATCGCGAGGCGCTTGACGGTTTCGCTCATCGGTTGCGCCCCGCGCTCGTCACTCGGGCTTGATGCCGCTTGCCTTGATCAGCTCGGCCCATTTCGTGATCTCGCTTTCGATCAGCTTCGACGCCTCGCTCGGCGTGCTCGGCTTCGGGTCGACGCCTTGCAGCGCGAGCGCTTCCCTCACCTTCGTGCTCTGCAGCGCCTTGTTCAACTCGGCGTTCAACTTGTCCAGAACCGGTTGCGGCGTGCCTGTCGGGGCGAGCAGGCCGAACCAGGACGAGACCTCGAAGCCGTCCAGCCCCTGCGAGATCGCGGTCGGCGTCTCCGGCATGAAGGGCGAAGCCTCCCGGCCGGTGGTCGCGATGGCGCGCAGCGAGCCCGCTTTCACATGCTGGAGGACGGCAGGGATGGTATCGAACATGATCTTGACCTGGCCGCCGACCATATCGGTCATCGCCGGCCCAGAGCCGCGATAGGGCACGACCGGCATCTTGGTGCCCGCCTTCAGGTTGAAGAGTTCGCCCGAAAGATGCTGAGGCGAACCCTGGCCCGAAGAGGCGTAGGAGAAATCGGACGGATTAGCTTTGATGAGCGCGACCAGTTCGGGCACGGTCTTGGCCTGTACTGAAGGATGGACGACCAAAGCGAGCCCGACATTGCCGGCAAGTCCGACGGGCACGAAATCCTTCTTCAGGTCGAAGCCCGGCTTGGCCTGGAAACTCATATTGATCGAGTGGCTGGTCAGCGCGCCGAGCATCAGGGTGTAGCCATCGGGCGTCGCACGCGCGGCGGCCTGTGCACCGACGCTGCCGCCCGCGCCTGCCCGGTTTTCCACGACGACGCGCTGGCCGAGGCCGTTCGACAGTTCCTCGGCGACGACGCGGCCGATGATGTCGGTGGCGCCGCCAGGCGCATAGGGCACGATCAGGGTGATCGGCTTCTGCGGGTAGGCCTGCGCGAAGGCCGTAACGGGAAGAGCCAGCGAAAGGCCGGCGAGCGCGCCGATCAGGTGGCGACGGTCGAGCATGGGGTTATCCTCCGGAAGTGATCGCGCGGGCCGGTTGGCTCCAGCCTCGTCGGGAACTTTTGGGCCAGGGCGGCCGATCAGCAGAAATCGAAATCGCAGCCCTCGTCGGCCTGCAGGACGGTCGTCAGATAGAGGTGACGATAGCCGCGCGTGGCCTCGGAGAGATGCGCCGGCGGCTGCCACTCGGCCTTGCGCCGCTCGAGTTCGGCATCCTCGACCAGGAGCGCGATCTCGCGAGCCTCGACGTCGAGGCGGATCATGTCGCCATCGCGGACGAGCCCGAGCGGGCCGCCGACGGCCGATTCCGGCGTGATATGCAGCACGATCGTGCCGAAGGCGGTGCCGCTCATCCGGGCATCGGAGATCCGGACCATGTCCTTGACGCCGGCCTGGGCCAGCTTCCTGGGGATCGGGATATAGCCCGCTTCCGGCATGCCGGGCGCGCCCTTGGGACCGGCATTGGTCAACACCAGGACGTCGTCTGCCTTCACGTCGAGGTCGGGATCGTCCATCCGCCGGACCATGTCTTCGACCGAGGCGAAGACGACCGCACGCCCGGTGTGTTTCAGCAGCGCAGGAGAGGCCGCGGAGTGCTTGATCACCGCGCCGCCGGGCGCGAGATTGCCGCGGAGCACGGCCATGCCGCCGGTCGGCTTCACCGGGCTCGCGGCGGTGCGGATGATGCTCTGGTTCGGCACGTCCTCGGCTGCGTCGGCGACCTCGCCGATGGTGCGTCCGTCGATCGTCGGAGCCGAGCGGTCGAGATGGTCGCCGAGCTCCTTCATCAGCTTCGGCACGCCGCCGGCCCAATGGAAGTGCTCCATATAGTGGTCGCCGGAGGGCTTGAGATCGATCAGCACCGGGACCTTGCGGCCGATCGCGTCGAATTCCTCGAGGTCGATCGAGAGGCCCGCGCGACGCGCGATCGCGGCCAGGTGCACGAGGCCGTTGGTCGAGCCGCCGATCGCCTGAAGCACGGTCAGCGCATTTCGGAAGGCGGTTCCGGTCAGGATATCGCTCGGCTTCGGCCCGCCCTTGGCGAGCCTGACCGCCTCGCGCCCGCTGGCTTCGGCGGCGCGGATACGGTCGGCATGGGTGGCGGGGATGGTGCCGGAGCCCGGCAGCGCGATGCCGAGCGCCTCGACGAGGCAGCCCATGGTGCTGGCCGTGCCCATGACCATGCACGTGCCCTGCGTCGGCGCGAGCCGTCCGCTCAGCACTTCGATCTCGGCCTCGTCGATCTGGCCGGCGCGGTGCTGGCCCCAGAGGCGGCGGCAATCGGTGCAGGCGCCGAGCACCTCGCCCTTGTGATGGCCGACGAGCATCGGGCCGGTGATCAGCTGGATCGCCGGGATGTCGGCGCTGACGGCGCCCATCAGCTGGGCCGGCACCGTCTTGTCGCAGCCGCCGATCAGCACGACGGAATCGCAGGGCTGGGCCCGGATCATCTCCTCGGTGTCGATGGCCATGAGGTTGCGCAGGAACATCGAGGTCGGGTTGGCGAAGGATTCGTGGATGGAGATCGTCGGGAACTCCATCGGCAAGCCGCCCGCCAGCATCACGCCGCGCTTCACCGCCTCGATCAGCCGCGGCACGTTGCCATGGCAGGGATTGAAGTCGCTGAAGGTGTTGGTGATGCCGATGATCGGCCGGTCGAGCGCATCGTCCGAGAAGCCCGCGGCCTTGATGAAGGCCTTGCGCAGGAACAGGGAGAAGCCGGGATCGCCATAGGTCGCAAGATTGCGGCGCATGCCACGCGCCGCGGGCTTCGATGATCGGGTATCGTTCTCGGACGCGCTCATGGCGCCAGCAGAATGTTCGGCAACAGGATTGTCAACAATTATGTCGAGGCGCTATAAACTGGCATGGCCGTGACCGCCCTGAAAGCTCAGACCGCCGAGCGCGTTCGCGGCGTTGCCGCGACGCTCGAGGAGGAGATCGTTCTCGGCTGGCTCATGCCGCGCGAGCGCCTGATCGAGGAGGAACTGGCCGAACGGCTCGACGTAAAGCGGCATGTGGTCCGCGAGGCGTTGGCAGAGCTGGAGCGCGTAGGCCTGGTCGAACGCGTCCCGAACCGCGGCGCTTTCGTAAAATTGCTCGATCCGGTCGAGGTGCGGCAGATCTATCTGGTGCGCGAGGCGCTGGAGACGCTCGCGGCCGAGCAGATTCCCTTGTCGGCGCCGGATGGGCTGCTGTCGCAGCTGGAGAAAATCCAGGGCGTTCACAGTGCCGCCGTTGCGTCGGGCGATGCGCGTGCTGCCTTCCGCGCCAACATGATCTTCCACGAGGCCTTGTTCGCCGCTTGCGGCAATCCTCATCTCGTCGAACTGATCCAGACCATGGCTCAGAAGGTTCACGGCGCGCGTTCGATCACAGCTGCCAGCGCGGAGCACCTGGCGCTCGCGCGCGACGAGCACCTTGGAATGATCGAAGCGATCAAGGCTGGAGATAGGCTCCGTCTGGTTGCTCTTTGCCGCAAGCACCTCGGACCTTCACGAGATGCTTACATTGCAGCGGCAGAGGCGCGTTTCGCGCGCTCGAAGCCCATCACCCGATAACTGCCTCCAGGAATGGTCAGGCTCTGTCGCCAGGAAGCAGACCACGCTTCGACTGCTTAAGATAGGAGCTGCCCCTCCCCAGGGCCGGCACTGCTCAGACCCAGGCCATCTGAGGCGGTTGGGGGCTAGGCTGAGGACTTGTTGATCAGAGCCAGAAGATGACAGCTGCAGCGATGCAGATGGCTGAGAAGAAGGTGTGGACGCATCGGTCATAGCGTGTCGCGATGCGTCGCCAGTCTTTGAGCTGGGCGAAGAGGTTCTCGATCCTGCGGCGTTGGCGATAGAGCGTTCTGTCGTAAGCGTAAGGGATTTTCCGGCTCCGGCTCGATGGAATGCAGGGCTGGATGCCTTTGGCGCTGAGTGCCTGGCGGAACGCGCGCTGTCGTAGCCACGGTCAGCGATGAGGGTTTTGGCCGGCGGCAGGGCGTCGAGCACGAGAGTTGCGCCCTGGTGATCGGTCATCTGGCCTTTCGAGAGCAACATGACGATCGGGCGGCCCTCGCCATCGCAGACGGTGTGGAGCTTGGAGTTCAGCCCGCGCTTGGTGCGCCCGATACGGCGGGGAACAGCCCCTTTTTGAGCAGGCTCGCCGCCGCGCGGTGCGCCTTCAGATGTGTCGCGTCGATCATGATCCGCTCCGGCTTGGGTCCTTCGCCGGCGAGCCCGGCGAAGATGCGGTCGAAGACGCCAAGTCGGCTCCAGCGGATGAAGCGGTTGTAGAGCGTCTTGTGCGGACCATAGCCCTTGGGCGCGTCCTTCCGCTGCAGACCGTTGCGGATGACGTAGACGATGCCGCTCATCACGCGACGATCGTCGACCCGCGGCATCCCGTGCGAGAGTGGAAGATTTGTCTCGATCCGCGGCATCTGGCGTTCGCTTAGCAGAAACAAATTACCCATCACGCCGTCGTCCCAGGCACCGTGAATAACACATCAAGTCAAATTAATCGGTCCTGAGCTCAGATGCCGTCAGTCAACGCCGGCGCATCCTTGCCATGCGTCGTCACGAACGCGCCGCGTGTTTCCTCAGCTCCGCACCCGGATTCAGCAGTTCGACCGTGTGCTCTCCCAGTTGCGGGGGCGGCCGGCGAACCTGACAGGCGCGCTCCTTCAGCTTGATGGGGAAGCCCAGCATCCGGACAGTGTCATGCGCGGCAGTCGGCACGTCGATCGCCATCTTCTGCGATGCGATCTGCGGGTCCGAGAAAACCCCCTTGAGATCATAGATCGGCCCGCAGGGGACACCGGCGGCATTGAGCCGTTCGATCCAGTCGGTGGAATCGCGCTCGCTCAGTTTTTCCTCGACCAGCTCCCGCAGCCTGCCGCGATGCTCCACCCGGCGGAAATTATCGGCGAAGTCCGGGTCGTTCTTGACCTTCGGCAGGTCCAGCGCATCCATCAGGCGACCGAAGAAGACGTTGTCGCTGGGCGCGATCGCGATCTGACCATCGCGTGTCCTGAAGAGACCATAGGGCGAGGCGATCGGATGGTCGTTGCCGGTTCTGGGCAGGACCTCGCCGGTCGCGAAGTAATGCGAGGCCGTATAGGCGAGCAGGCTGACCATCGAGTTCGTCAGGCTGACATCGACCCGCTCGGCGCCTCCGTTGCGCTCGCGGCCGAGCAGTGCGGCGCAGAGCCCGAGCGCGCCGTAGATGCCGCAGACCAGATCGCTGATCGGCAGGCCGCTGCGCTGCGGCGGATCATCCTTGCCGCCGTTGACGCTCATGAACCCGCTCATGGCCTGCGCGATGAAATCGAAGGCCGGCCGATCGCGATATGGACCATCCGCACCGAAGCCGGTGATCGAGCAGGTGATGATGCCCGGCCTGATCTGCTGCAGACGCTCCTCGCCGAAGCCCAGGCGTTGCATCACGCCGGGGCGAAAATTATCGATCACCGCATCGGCATCGACGAGCAGCTTCTCCAGGCCGCGCTTGCCCTCCTCCGTCTTCAGATCGAGGACGACCGAGCGCTTGTTGCGGTTGAAGGATGCGTAATACCAGCTCAGGCCATTGCGGCCGCTGCCCTGCGTGCGTAGCGGATCGCCCTCGGGCGGTTCTACCTTGATGACGTCGGCGCCCAGATCGGCCAGCAGCATCGTGCAGAACGGACCGGAGATGACGCGCGTGAGATCGACGATTCGTAGGCCGGTCAACGGCATTTACAGCCTCTTTGGGATTAGAAGGAGAGGTTTGGCAGCCAGGTGACGATGCCGGGGAAGATCGAGATCAGGACCAGAACGACCAGCGACCAGCCGAGGAAGGGCAAGAGCTGGACGGCGATGGGCCAGAGCGGAACGCGGCCGACCGCGCCGGTCACGAAGAGCAGCAGCCCGATCGGCGGGTGCAGCATCCCGATCATCAGGTTCAGCACGACGATCATGGCGAACTGGATCGGGTCGAGGCCGAGCTGGGCCTGGATCGGCAGCAGCGTCGGAACGAACATGACCAGGGCCGGCAGCGGCTCCAGGATCATGCCGACCACGAAGAGCATCACATTGACGATGAGCAGGATGATCAGCGGGTCATTCGAGATCGACAGGATGCCCTGCGAAATGCGCGTGGCGATGTGCGACTCGTTGAGCAGCCAGGCGAATGGTCCTGCCGCTGCGAGCAGAAACAGGATGACCGCGGAGGTCTTGCCGGCCGCCAGGAAAACCTCGCCGAGGCTGCGGACCTTGAGATCGCGATAGATCGCCATGCCGACGATCAGCGCATAGACGCAGATCACCCCGGCGGCTTCCGTCTCGGTGATCACGCCCGAGCGGATCCCGACGATGATCAGGACCGGCACCAGCAGCGCCCAGATCGAGGCGCGGGTGGACGTCGCCCGCTCGGCCCAGCTCGCGGCCGGCTTGGCGGCATAGCCCTCGCGCCGCGCCACCCAGGCGCAGATCGCCATATAGCCGGCAAAGAGCATCAGCCCCGGCACGACGCCGGCGAGGAACAGCTTGCCGATCGAGAGGTTGGCCATGATGGCGTAGATGATCAGCGGGATCGAGGGCGGCAGGATCGGGCCCAGCATCGCGCCGGCGGCGATCACGGCGGCGGCATAGCCGGGCTTGTAACCCTCCTTCTTCATCGACGGGATCAGGATCGAGCCGGTCGCGGTCGCATCGGCGACGGCCGAGCCCGAGATGCCGGCCATGATGAGGTTCGTCATCAGGGCGACCTGGGAGAGGCTGCCGCGCAGATGGCCGACCATGGCCGTGGACCATTCGATCAGGCGGCGGGTGACGCCGCCGCGGTTCATGATCTCGCCGGCCAGCACGAAAAGCGGCACCGTGATCAGCGCCGCGCTGTCGACGCCGGACACCACGGTCAACGGCGCCATCACCGGATCGATGCCACCATGCATCACCATGCCGATGAGGGCGGCGAGGATCATCGCAAAGCCGACATCGAGCCCCGCGACGAGCAGGCCGAAAAAGATCAGCGTACTAATGATGATCATCATGATCGGTCACCGCATCTACGCCGAGACGGCCGCCCATCAGCGTGTCCGCGATGCGCAGGGCCAGGAAGATGACAAGCAGGATGAGCCCGGCGAGGAGCGCCCCGTACATCACGTCGTAATAGAAGGGCGTGCCCATGATCGCCTGGAAGGAGCCGACTTCCAGCAATTGCCAGCCGTTCACGAGCAACGCGATGGCGATCACCATCATCACCACGTCCAGGAACACGCCGGAGACGCGCCGGACACTTTCCGGCAGGAAATGCTGGATCACCTCGATCCGGATATTGGCGCGACTGCGGACGCCGAGCGCAAAGCCCAGAAAGGCCATCCAGACCATGCCGATCCGCGCGATCTGGTCATGTGCGTCGAACTGAGTCTTCAGCACATAGCGGTCGGCGACCTGGCCGACGGTGAAGGCGAGCACCACCGTCAGGGCCAGGACGACTAGGATCTTGACCAGGGTCTCGAGGATGTGGACCGGAACGGTCAGCATGCGCACACCCTCCGGGCGCGCGGGCACCTCCGCCCGCGCCCGTGCATCGGCGTCCGAGAGGGCCATCAGGCCTCCTGCAGCTTGCGCAGCCGCGCGACGAAGCCCTTCGGCCACATCTTGCCCTCGAGATCGTCCTCGACGCCGGCGACCGCCCTGCGGAAGGCGGCGATGTCGGGAACGACATAGGTGCAGCCGGCCTTCTTCAGGATTTCGATCGCATCCGTGTCGAGCTGCTTGGTCAGCTGGGTGGTGACCATGCCGGCCTCCCGCGAGGCCTTGCGGAAGAGTTCGCGATCAGCCTCGTTCAGGCCCTTCCACAGCCGCTCGGAGCCGAAGAAGCCGACGAGCTCGTTGACATGGTCCGTCGCCGACCAGAACTTCGCGGCCTCGTGGAAGCGCGGCGGAATCGCGAGGTCGAAGCCGTTGTCCTGGCCGTCGACCGTGCCGCGCGAAAGAGCGCTGTAGATTTCCAGCATGCCGAGCGGCGTCGACTGGGCGCCAAGGCGGTCGAACATCGCCCGCAGCATGGGGATGGCCGGGATCCGAAGGCGCAGGCCCTTGACGTCCTCCGGCATCATGATCGGCCCGCGCGTGCTCTGGATGGCGCGCGATGAGCGCTGCCCCCAGGCGCCGAAGACGCGCACCCCGGCGCTCGTCGCCATCTTGTCGAACATACCCTGCAGTTCGGCATCGGAGTTGATGATCTTCTCCGCCCACTCCCCGTTCTTGAACAGGTAGGGGACGTAGAACACGTTGAAGGCTTCCCCACCGCGCACGAAGGAGATCGACGATAGCCCGAAATAGGAAAAATCGACCGTTCCGAGCTGCATCGCCGACAGAAGCTGTGCAATGTCGCCGAGCTGGCCGTCGGTGTAGACGCTGACATTGTAGCGGCCACCGCTCTCGCTCTCGACGACCTCCTTGAAACGGTTCAGCGCCTTGTGCCAGGGGCTGTTGACCAATGCGATCGTCGCGATCTTCAGGGTCTTGGTCTGGGCCCGCGCGATGCTGGGCATGCCGAGCGCGGTGCCAGCACCGCCGAGCAGGGCGCCGCCCATCAAGGTACGTCGGTCGATCCGGATCGTCATCTGTTTCTCCCTCTTTTCGGTAGCGTTGACCGCCCCGGCTTGTATCGGTTGCTTCGCTTCCGGCGTACGGCGCAGATGGGGCTTCGCGGCCCGGCAGAGAGCCGGATCTGCGCGCGCTCGCCGGGGTTCGCTGCTGTCTCAGAATTCCCAGTGGACCGGCGGCGCCCCGGCGATGGGCGAGCGGAAGCTCGCCAGATGGGGCGCGAAGAGCGAGCCGAGATAGACCGTCTTCAGGTCGGGGCCACCGAAAGCGATGCCGGAAAGATTGCCGGCCGGGCGCCGTCCGCCTGCATCGAGATGCGCGCGGGTATAGGTGCCGTTCTGGAAGGCCTGCTCGGCCTCGTCGATCGCCTTTGCGTCGCTGTCCTCGAAGATCACCTGCTGCACGCCGTCCTGCGTGGTGCGGATGACCCGGTTGGACACCACGGTCACGGTCCAAACCGCACCTTCGGCATCAAAGGCGAAACCGTCGGGGAAGCTCGCCGCGCCATACTGGGCGAAGGTCTCGCGCGGGCCGAGCGAGCCGTCTTCGGAAATGGCGAAGCGGCTGGTCCGGCGTGCGATCGTCTCGTTGACATAGAGCCAGCGCCCGGTTGGATCGACGATCGCCTCGTTGGTGAACCCGAGCCCCTCGGCAACGACCCTTGCCCCCTTCTCGTCGATGAGGATGATGTAGCCGTCGGCATGGCCCTTCTTCATCGAATGCTCACGCGGGATCAGCTTGGTCGAAACGCTGACCCAGACGCGGCCCTTGGCGTCGGTGCCCACGAAATTCGTCGGCTCGATATGGCGGCCGTCGATCTCCAGCAGCTTGGGGGACATCTCGCCATCGGGGCGCATGTGCCAGACGCCGCCTTCCGGCCCGAGATCGGCGATCAGGAAGCTGCGGTCGGGCATCAGCGCGAAGCCGTTGGGCAGAAACCCGTTCGGCCCGTTCTTCGCACGGATCAACTCGGTCCTGCCGTCGCTGCGTATGACCGCGATGCCGCCGCGCTTGTCGGGCATGAAAAGGTCGCCGGACCGGGTCGCCATGACGCATTCGGCGCGTGAAAGATCCTCGCCCACATAAGCGAGCGCGCTCGTATCGACGGAAAGCATTTGAATTCCTTGTAGACGTCATCCAACCCGATACGGCTACCGCTTGCTGCCGGTGCCGATTTATGTTCGCTCACCGCCATTGGCTGCGGTGTTGGACAGAGAGCCTACTCGAAGCCGGGCCGGCGAATAGTCGTGAATCGGAACGCCCGCGTTCTCGATCCGTGAACACACATATCGAGGAACGAGACGAGGTATGAATTTCCGGCCGGATCTGACCACGTTGCGCATGTTTCTGGCCGTTTACCGGCAAGGGAACATGACCAAGGCGGCGGAACGCGAGCACATCGCCCCCTCCGCCATCAGCAAGCGCATCCAGGATCTCGAGCTCGAGATCGGCACCCCCCTGTTCTACCGCCACGCGCGCGGCATGACCGCGACTCCCGCCGGGGACGCGCTGGCCAGGCACACGGCTGGCTTGTTCGACGACGTGAACCGGATGGCGGCGGAACTCAGCGTCTTCAGCAAGGGCGAAGAGGGGCAGGCCCGGCTCCATGCGCATCAGTCCGCGGTCGTGCAGCATCTGCCGCAGGAGCTCGCGGCCTTCCGGACAGCTTATCCGAAGATCAAGATCCTGCTGCGCGAGGAGACCAGCCCGAACGTGGTCCAGTCCATGCAGGACGGGCTGGGCGACATCGGCATCTTCGCCGAACATAGCCAATTGCCCGAAGGGCTGGAAATCTACGAGTACAAGCGGGATCCGCTGGTGGCGCTGATGCCCCACTCTCACCCGCTGGCGGCACGCGCATCGCTGACGCTGCCGGAGATCACCGGCTATGATTTCATCAGCCTGGAAACCGGCTCCTCGCTGCAGGTGCTGCTCGCCAACTCGGCTGCGCAAGCAGGCGTCGACATCTCCTTCCGGATCGAGGTCGTCACTTTCACCGCAGCCGTGCAGATGGTCGAATACGGCTTCGGGATCACGATCGTGCCCGCCGGCATTGCGCGCATCTACTGCGCCAAGGACAGGATCGTGGCCGTGCCGTTCTCCGATTCCTGGGCGCTGCGCCGGCTGATGATCTGCACGCGCGACGAGCCCAAGCTCACTGCCGCCGCCAGGCTGCTTCTCAACCATCTGCGCGGCCCCGATGCGGTGCCCCTGCATTTGCCTGCCACGAAGGGCTCGCTTCCCAATCGATAATGGTCGCCCACGACGCAGCTCGCTAAGTCCTCAGGATGAAGGCGGCGCGGGAATGCGACGCCGCCATGGGAGGATTAGTGATGGCCAGCGTCGAAATCGTCGAAGTCGCACCGCGCGACGGGCTTCAGAACATCGCGGCGTTCGTTCCGACCGATTCGAAGCTGGAGCTGATCCACGCCCTCGTGGCGGCCGGCGTGAAGCGGATGGAGATCGGCTCCTTCGTCAGCCCGAAGGCGATTCCGCAAATGGCCGATATGGACGAGGTCGTCGCCCGCCTCGGGCCGTTGCCGGGCCTCCACAAGGTGGCCCTCGTGCCAAACGGCAAGGGCGCGCGTCGCGCGATCGCGGCCGGCATCGATGAGCTGATCTTCGTGATCTCGATGTCGAACGCGCACAATATGAGCAATGTGCGCCGCCCGACCGCCGCCTCGATCGAGGATCTCAAGGCGACCCTGGCGGAGGTCGACCCCGATAACCGCCTGACCGTCCGCGTCGGCCTGGCGACAAGCTTCCACTGCCCTTTCGAGGGCACGATGGACGAGGATGCGGTGTTCGCGACCATCGGTGAGATCGCAAAAATCCGCGCCGACATCGAGCTGACGCTGGCCGACACGACCGGCATGGCGCTGCCCGACCATGTCGGCCGGATGGCGCAGCGTTGCCTGGCCGCCTATCCGTCCATGCGCTGGTCGTTCCACGGCCACGATACGGCCGGTTTCGGCATCGCCAATGTGCTGGCTGCCTATCAGGCAGGAATCCGCTCGTTCGACGGTGCGGCCGGCGGTCTCGGCGGCTGTCCCTTCGCGCCCGGCGCGACCGGTAACATCGCCAGCGAGGATCTGGTCTATCTGTTCGAGCGCATGGGCGTGGATACGGGCATTGACCTCGCCAAGCTGCTTGAGGCCGCCGAGCTTGCGCTGTCCTTCGCCCCGCAGACCGTGCGCAGCCACGTCCTCGCCATGCCACGCGAACGTGCGATGGCCGGCGGTGGTCCGGCGGCCTGTGCTGCCTGAGCCATTTCGCGCTCCGATGCGCGGGCTGCGCGTGCAGCCCGCGTCAATCACCGCTTGGCTGTTTCGAACTGGTCCTTGCGTTTCCTGGACGCTCCCCGATCAGGACGTCCTTGCCGCCGCGGCGGTATATCCATTGCCTCCGCCGCCAACGGTGTAGGCCTTTTCGGCGCTCCAGCCGCAAAGGCCTCGCCTGCGCCAGATGAGCGGGGAAGCCGGCGTGAAACTCCGCCATCTGCCGCCCTACAGCCCCGACTTCAATCCCATCGAGAAAACGTCTTCGCTAAGCTCAAGGCCCTGCTGCGCAAGGCCGCCGAGCGAGCCGTCGATGCCCTATGGCCCGCCATCGGCCGCATCATCGATCCCTTCTCGCCCAGCGGATGCGAAAACGACTTCACCGCGGCAGGATACGATGCAAACTGATCGGAAAGCGCTCCAGCGGCCGGATGGGCCAGGTCGCTTATGTGCCGATCGGCGCTGTCATCGCGAAAACGGGATGCATCCTGAAGCTGCTCGCCGAGAAGCGCGGTGAGTTCGCCCGGACTGGCGATCACTTTGTGGCGGTATGCGAAAAGTCGTCACGTCAATCGAGAGGACGGTCGCAGATATGCGTCTTTCGGGGGCGCTGATGAGTGTTTGCTGTATGGGTTCCAGCAATAGCCATGTTTAAAAATTCATAAAGCGCCATTATGGGTTATATTTTCAAGAAAGATGCCAATCTAAAGAATTTATACGACGGCTAAAATTTAATTCCGGGCCGGTTGGTGCAATGGCGTAAGTCGCGTCTGAAAGGGCTGGCGGGTCCATTTGCTGCGGTGTAGACAGCACAGTATTGCTCTTTGTATGTAAGCGCTGAAATTGACGCTGTCGAAAGGTAAGAGTGCCGCATGCGCGTTACGATGATTGGCTCGGGCTATGTCGGCCTGGTTTCGGGGGCGTGCTTCGCTGATTTCGGCCATGAGGTGATCTGCGTCGACCTGGACGCCGGCAAGATCGCGGCGCTGAACCGCGGCGAGATCCCGATCTTCGAGCCCGGGCTGGACGAGCTCGTGGCGAGCAATGTGCGGGCCGGGCGGCTCTCCTTCACCACCGAGCTGGCGGCGTCGGTGCGCCATGCCGAAGCGGTCTTCATCGCGGTCGGAACGCCCTCGCGCCGCGGCGACGGCCATGCCGATCTGTCCTATGTCCATCAGGCGGCGCGCGATGTCGCGGCCGCGATCGGCGGCTTCACGGTCGTGGTCACCAAATCGACCGTGCCGGTCGGGACCGGCGACGAGGTCGAGCGGATCATGCGCGAAGCCCGGCCGGATGGCGATTTCGCGGTGGTCTCGAACCCGGAATTCCTGCGCGAAGGCGCGGCGATCGCCGATTTCAAGCGCCCGGACCGGATCGTCATCGGCACCGAGGATCCGCGCGCCCGCAAGGTGATGGAAGAGCTCTACCGGCCGCTCTATCTCAACGCGGCGCCGCTCCTGTTCACGGCGCGGCGCACCTCCGAGCTGATCAAATACGCCGCCAACGCCTATCTGGCGACCAAGATCACCTTCATCAACGAGATCGCCGATCTGTGCGAGCAGGTCGGCGCCAATGTCCAGGAGGTGGCGCGCGGCATCGGCCTCGACAACCGCATCGGCGGCAAGTTCCTGCATGCCGGGCCGGGCTATGGCGGCTCCTGCTTCCCGAAGGACACGCTGGCCTTGATGAAGACGGCGCAGGACATGGCGAGCCCGCTGCGCATCGTCGAGACCGTGGTCGCGGTCAACGACCAGCGCAAGCGCGCCATGGCCCGCAAGGTCGTCGCCGCCTGCGGCGGTTCGGTCAGGGGCAAGCGCATCGCCGTGCTCGGCCTCGCCTTCAAGCCGAACACCGACGACATGCGCGAGGCGCCCTCGCTCGCCATCATCACGGCGCTGACCGATGCCGGGGCGCAGATCGTCGCCTATGATCCGGAAAGCATGGACAGCGCCCGCCCGCTGCTGCCCGAGATCACTTACGCCCCCGACGCCTATGCCTGTCTCGAAGGCGCCGACGCCCTGGTGATCGTCACCGAATGGAACGCCTTCCGCGCACTCGACCTCGACCGGGTCAAGGCGGCGCTGAAGCGGCCCGTCGTCATCGACCTGCGCAACATCTACCGCTCGAGCGAAATGCGTCAGCGCGGCTTCGAATACCTCAATATCGGAAACGCATGAGGATCAATGCCGCCGGCGCGCATGAAGCGTCATGGCGCCAGATCCTACCGGAGAACGAACTCAAGCCGGCTGGGCAGTTGCAGGCCGGGTTGATAGGGATGCGAATATCGACGCATGGCAAATTTGCTATGATCGTCCATTTCCAACCGTATCGGATTTGGATTCGGTGGCGGCAGGAGACGATAAGGAAGAGATGGGCATTCTCCTGCGGTTCTACGCGTCCCTTCAAAATCTCCGCTTCGATCAGGCTCTGCGGAAACGCGATGCGGATGCGCTCTCGGCATTCGCTGGCGAGAGCGGTTTCCGGGCAAGGCCTCGGCAGGCGCTGGCGGCCGCGCGCCTGCTGATCGAGCAGGGGCGGCCGGTTGCCGCGGCTGCCCTGGTTCAGAATGCGCTTTTAGCCGAACCGGGCCAGAAGGAGCTGATTCTCGCCCTGAGGGAAGCCGTTCAAGGGATTGTCGTTACCGCTTTCTCGCCTGCGGCCGAGGAGCTGGCACGGCGTGCCGATGCCGCGCGCGATGCAGGCCATTCGGCAGAGGCGGCCACTCTCTATGGGGAAGCGCTTTCGATCTTGCCCGACGCCACGCATTGGCGTGTCCAGCGTGCGAACATGCTCAAGGATTCGGGCGACCTTGCCGCCGCCGTGCCGGAATACCGCCGCGCCCAATTGGAGCGGCCGGAGGATGCCGACATCCCGCTTCAGCTCGGCCGCGCTCTGAAGCAGGCCGGCAAAAACGACGAAGCCCGCGAGAGCTTTCGCGAAGCTCTGCGGCGAGATCCCGCAAATCGCGCCGCTCGCGATGAACTCGCTTGGCTCGGCGAGCCGCAGGACCAGGTCCAGCAAACGCTCGCCGCGCTCGAGCGCGGAGAGCCTTCTGCGCTTTTCGCGCTCGCTGACGTGCTTTCCAACCTGCAGGCAAACTTTTCGCGGATCGAGCGACTGTTGCCTTCGGCCTCGGCCGGTTCAACCTTCCCGCCCGAACTCCATGCTCTCTTCCGGCGTCATTGCCCGTCACCGGCCGCGCCTGCCGGGCGCGCCGCGTTCCGCCTGGCGATCCTGATCGACGCCGATGCTGGAACGGATCGCAGCTTCCATGCCCGGCTCGACGCGCTGATCGCTCTGGCGAGCCGCGACGTCGTCCTGATCGCGACCGTGACTGATGCCGGCCGGCGCGACGACATCCTGCGCCGAGCGGCGCCCGAGGCGGACAGGCTGCTGATCTGTCGCGCCAGCTTGACGCTTCCCGAACTGGTGGCGCTTCTCGGCGAGTACGGATGCCAGGGCCTGCTGGTCCTGGAGGGCGAAACCCTTCCCGATGCGGTCGCGCCCGGCTGGCTCTCCCTTGCGCTTCAGCGCGCCGAGTCCGCCTATGCCGATGGCGAGAGCGGCACGCTGCGCCCCGATGGGGGGATCGAGCATCACGCCCCCATCCTGCGCTCGCGCCATGACCCGCAGCGCGGCATCGTTGCTCCGGGCCGAGCCCTCGCGCTGAGAAGCGCGATGCTGGCGGAGATCGCGGCCGCGCAACCGGACCTGCCTGCGACGATCGCCGCCTTCTGGGCGGTAGCGGCTCATCGCGCCGCGCCACTGCACATTCCGCTTTTCCTGGCCTGCGACATAGGCGCCGCGCCGGCGGTTTCCCTTGAGGCCTCTCTGGCATTCGCCGGAGCGCCTGTCGCCATCGGCTGCGTGATCCCGACCCGCAGCCACGCCGAAGATGCG
This sequence comes from Allobosea sp. GW823-FHT01F03, assembly GCF_058798075.1. Taxonomy (NCBI): domain Bacteria; kingdom Pseudomonadati; phylum Pseudomonadota; class Alphaproteobacteria; order Hyphomicrobiales; family Alloboseaceae; genus Allobosea; species Allobosea sp. GW823-FHT01F03. Next base: position 811,839 of record NZ_CM179505.1, read on the forward strand.
GAGCGCTTCGTCCACTCGCTGCGGAGGACGGCTCGCTACCCCGAAGCGCTGTCGATCATCGTCGTCGACAACGGCGTCTCCGGCGAGGGCCTGGCTGCGCTTGCGCGGCTGTCGGAAGAGGGCGTCAGGATTCTGCGGGACCACGAGCCCTTCAACTGGTCGCGGCTGAACAACCGAGCCGCGGCCGAACTCGGCGAGGCGCAGATCCTGCTCTTCGCCAATGACGACATGGAGATGCTGACGCAGCATTGGGATGATGAGCTGCGCGCGGTCCTGGCGCGCGACGGCGTTGGCGCCGTCGGTGTCAAGCTCCTCTATCCGGACCGGACCATACAGCATGCCGGCCTTCTCTGCTCCTGGGCCGGGCGCCCGGAACATGAGGGCCGTGGCGAAGCGGAGGATGCGGCCGGTCCTGCAGGGCGCTGGCAATGCCGGCGCACGGCGCTGGCCGTGACTGGTGCCTTCCTGGCGACGGTCCGCGCCGATTACGAGGCGGTCGGCGGCTTCGATCCCGATTTTCCGCTCGGGCTCAATGACGTCGATTTCTGCCTGCGACTGCGCGAACTGGGCCGCAGCACCGTCTACACGCCGCATGTGGCGTTGTTTCATCACGAATCGAAAACACGCGGCAAACATGCCGCCGACACGGCGCAGGCGGCCCGGGCCGCGGCGGAAGATGTACGTTTCGCGGCGCGCTGGCCAGCCCGGCTCATGCTCGACCCCACCGTCAATCCCAATTGGTCAGAGTCCTTGGCACCGTTTCGCGCCTATCGGGCGCCCGCGGGCGCCGCCGTCCTGCGCTATCTCGACGACCAGCTTGCGGAAGCGACCGCGGCTTTTCGGCACGATCCGACGCGATGACTACCGGATCGATCGTTGTTTTCGTTTTCCGCCGGTGGTCCGACGACCTTTGAGTAGCGAAGGAGCTGTGATACCCGAGCGGTCAGCGGCGGAAAGCTCCAACTGCGGGTTCCGATTTGTCCCATCAGCCTACCCTGCGTGATGCGCTCTCGGTCAAGCAACGGGTCTACCAGGCGCTGATCGTGCGCTATCTGGTCGGACGGTACGGCCGCGGCAATATCGGCTTCCTGTGGGTCGTCGCCGAGCCGATGCTGTTCTGCGGCGGCGTCATGCTGGTGTGGACGATCACGAAGGGAAGCGCCACGCACGGGATCAACGTCGTCGCTCTCGCCTATACCGGCTATCTGCCCCTGCTCCTGTGGCGCCATCTGTCGTCGATGCAGAACCTTCTGAGAGCGAGCAAGCATCTGACGATCTTCCGCGACATTCATCTTCTGGACGCGGTCTTCACGCGTTTCCTGCTCGATTTCGTTTCCATCTCGGCGAGTGCCCTGATCGTCTATCTGGTCCTGCAGGCGGCGGGCTCCATGCCCGAGGCCCATGACTGGTCCGACATCCTTCATGGCTGGTTCCTGATGGGCGCGCTCGGCTTCGGTGCCGGCCTCCTGACCGCGGCGCTCAGCGAACTCTCCGAGATCGTGGAGAAGCTCGTCGGACCGGTTCAGTATTTCCTGCTGCCGTTCTGCGGCTGCTTTTATATGGTGACATGGCTGCCGGATTCCGCGAAGGAGGTGGTCTGGTACATACCGCTCGTGCATTCTTACGAGCTGATCCGAGGCGGATTTTTCGGCCCCGAGATCCCGACCTATGCGACACCCGCCTATAGTTGGGCATGGGCGCTGGCGCTGGCCGGCCTCGGCTTCGCCGTCTTCCGTCTGGTCGAAGACCATGTCGGCCAGAAATAGCAGGCGACATCGCGCTATCGAAATCTTGAGCGCTCCGGTCACGGCCGGGGCATACGGAGAGACAAGCTCCTCGTCGAAAACTGACGAGACCATATCAATACGCTGCGGCCGCCCGGCTCACTTGGCTACACACCGCCGTCTTCCGAGGTCTTCATTCCTGCGATGACCACAGGGGGCGGCTGAGCAAGCCAAGCCGACTACGCTGCGAGCAAGGCATGGCGCGGTCGGCTACCGGCCTTCTACCCGGCCCTCTTGGCTGGGGCCTATCCGACGAAGAACGACTGCTCGGCCAAGTCGACCGATGCTCAGCATTCCCGGCACGTTCCGATCGCCAAGGCGTGCCCCGCCCCCGCAACGCTATTGGCGCGGCGTCCGTTCCAGGCGGTCGACACGCGCTGAAAGCTCCCTGATCGCCTGAACCATCGGGGCGATAAGCTGATCATAGCGTAGCGACTGGCGGCTTTCCGGGTCGTCGGGGTCGTCGAGCAGCCAGATGCCACAATCGACTCCGGCCGCTTCCAGCGCCGCACGGACTTCCTGAGCCATCAGCCCGACATGGCAGCGGCTACCAGCGCGGGGTGTCTCGACGATGCGGATCTGCGCCGGCTCCGGGGTTTCCCCCGCCTCCGGCACCGGCGCCGGCTCGGAGCGCTCCTCGACGAGCAGTCCGCCCTCGCGCCAGCGGAACAGTTTCGGACGCAATGCCAGGACGAAATCGAGCCCAAGCGGGCAATCGCGCACATCCGTCTTGAGACGCTGGTCGGAGGACTGGATGACACCGCCTGCTGCATAGACACTGGCCCAGCGATAGCTGGAGCTGCCGAGGCTATGGGCATTGTCGGCGGCTGGGGCCACCGTTCCCGCAACCGTGAGTTTTGCATGGGGTGTGGTCACGCCGAGACCGAGATCGCCGGCCGCCGTCAATCGCAAGCGTTCGGTCAGTGTCCCGCCCGCCGGAGTGGTCGAGAAGCTCAGACGGCCCGGCACTGCGCCGCTGCTCACGGTGGTGTCGACAGCGGCGGTGATCGAGGCGGAGCGTTGGAAGGCTGCGCCGTCGCTGGCTTCGAAATGCATGCCCCCGATTGCGTCGTTTCCGGCTGCGGCTGCGTGCGTCCCGATGGCGACGCCTCTGCTCTTGGCGAAGACGAGGCCGTTAGGTCCACCGGAGTTGCCGACCCAACGGCTCAGCAGCAGGCCCGATCCTGCGGAGGTATTGTTCATCTGGAAGGACGGCCGGACCGAGAAGGCCACGGCGATATTGCTGGTGTCGCCGGTCAGCGAGGTGATCAGGTGGCCTTCCGAGGTGAAGTGAAGCCGCGTGCGATCGGCGGTGCGCAGATCGAGCTGAAGTGGGGTCGCCGCCAGGCTCGAGGTCCAGTTGGTTCCGTTTTCCGAAAGCTTGAGCTCGAACGCCTGCGAGCCGGTGAGGCCGAACTCGGCCCGGCCGGAAAAGCCGGTCTGGAAGACAACGCTCGCGGTGTTCGGGGTGGCGATCCGACTCACCGCGATGCGACAGTCGCCGCTTTCCTCTGCCGCAGCGTGAAACAGCGCGGTCGACGAACGCACGGCCAGGCGCGCGGCGAGCGAGGCTGGCATGTTGATGCCGAGGCTGTCGGCCAGCTGCGCCTTGACTGGTTGCCAGGCGCCCTCGGACCAGACCCTCAGCGCGCCGTCCTGCTCCAGGAACGCGATCCACCCAGGGCCAGGCGAGATGAAGCGCCAGCCGCTTTCCTCTTTTTCCGCGATGTCGCCGGCTGCGCCGCCCTCGATCGCGTTGAGCAGCAGTACACGGTCACCGGTCCCGGCCCCTTCGGGCAGGGCGCTCACCATGGTCTTGGCCGTCAGATGGACGATGTCGTCGAGCGCCATCAGCGCATCGTTATGCGTGACATGCTTCTGGGCCTGGCCGGCGGCGAGAAATGGCAGACCGAGGCGCGGTGTCGAGGATGCGGACATGGCGGACCCCCTCTTAGAGTGAGATCCTGTATATATGAAAAAAATCCTATGTCAAGGATATCATGCTTATTGCGCGCGGCGCCGGATCTCTCCGAGCAAGGTGTCCCCGTAGCGGCTCCTGAAATCGACTTCGATCGCGGCAATCGCACGATCATTGCCGCCCTGCTCGTTGAAGTTCTTGTAGAGAGAATGATCGTTGGTCGTTTCCGGCAATGAATTGACCCGGTAGTCGGGGTGAATCATGAAAACCGGCACGTCCAGGATCGCGCTGTGCCATTTGAACCAGAGGTCGTCGACAGTGCGCGCCAGTGCGACGCCGCGCTGCATGTCGAGCACGTCCGGATGGAAGAAGACGGTGTTGTAGAGCACGCCGTCCTTGCCGGTCGGCAGGTTCAGCACACTTCTGGAGGCGCCCGGCTGGCGGCGCATCCAGGAACGATAGCCCATCCAGCCATCGGCGTCGTAGGCCATCTGGTGACCGCGATAGCAGACGATGCAGTTCTGCAGACGGTAATGGAAGTACAGATCCGACACCCAGCTCGGAGGATAGAGGGTATCGTCGTCGGCTGTGACTACGAGCGAGGATTGGCCGAGCCGTTCCTCGAGCAATGGCACGAGTTTGCGGTAGGAGCCGATATTGCGGACGAAATGGACCTCGATCCGCGGCGCGTGCGCCTCGATCACCCGCATGCACGCTTCCGGCAATGTGTCGATGCCCTCGTCGAGAAGAAAGGCGTCGCGCGACACGTACAGACGGATCGTCAGATTCGGATAGCTTTGCCGGGCCAGCGATTCGAGCGTGAGATGCAGGGTCAGCAGGCGGGCGTGGATGGTCGTCAAGCTGATCGTGATCGGTTCGGCGGTCGACGATGGGCTGGGCATGACAGTCTCAGGAGTGGCGTGGCGGTTGTCTGGGGAAGGTGTGCGGGGTCACAGGCTCGCGCTGGTCGGCCTGAGCGGGAATGGAACCGTCAATGGCAGCGCTCCGGCCGTCTCGGCACCTAGCGCCAGCAGCTCCGCCCGCTTCATGAAGGTGTCCCGCAGCAATGCAAGGTAATGACCGCGGGTGGAGGCGGCCGTGTTCGACAGGGATTGCGGCGTCGCCAGACAATACATAAGCGGACAGGGATCGTGATGGATCGCATGGACGCCGGCCCAATTGCGGATCCGCTCGCGGAACTCGACGTCGCCGCGCGAACGAACCGAGGCGAAAAGGCCGAACTGCTCGAAGAGCGAGCGGTGGAAGACCGAGGTCATTGGACCATCCCCGAAGATCTCGAGCGTATGCTCGAGCTGTGGGCGTCCCTGATAGTCCAACCTGACATGGGCGGTGGTACTCAGCCGGACATGGGGGTTGTGCGTCATCGTCGCGATCTGGGTTTCGATCTTCTGCGGATGGGCGAAGTCATCGCAGTCGTTGATGGCGACGAAAGGCGCGTCCGAATGGCGGATCGCCCAGTTCCGGCAGTCATAGGGGCCGACATTGCGGGGCATACGATGGAAGCGGAAGCGCTGGTCGACGAGGGCCGCTTCCTGGATCTGCTCGGGCTCGATCTGGTCCGAGCCATCGTCGATCACGATCACGTCGAGGTCGGAATAGCTCTGCGCCGCCAGAGACAGCATCACCTGCCGCATCAGGTCGAGATCCGGATTGAACACGGAGCAGATCACCGCGACCTTGCCGGCATGGATCTCCGCGGATCGTGTCGCTCTTTCGGCCGTCATGATACCGCTGAAGACGGTCGCCAGCCCACCCGTGCCGAAGGTGACCGGTTTGACGCCGCGCTCGTGGCACAGCCGTGCGATTGTCCGGTTCAAGCCGGAGAAATCATCGAGCCGGGTCTGGGCCGCAAGATAGAGCGGGGCTTCGATCTCCGCCTCCGCCGGCACGCGCGACACGAATTGCTGCATCGTCTCGCGATCGCCCAGCAGCACGGCGGCCAGCAGCTGGTCGCGCTCATCGAAGCGTGAGGGATCGATGAGATCCGCGCAGCGCAAGCCCATGGCCTGCAATTCGACGGAATAGGTGCGCGTCAGCGCGGCGAATTCCTTGACGGATCGGCCGGATGCGAAAAAGCGGATCACGGCCTGCCGGACCGCTTCCGGCTTGGCCGAGCGCAGGCTGCTGGTGAGCGCTGCCGACGGGTCGGCGAAGACCAGGAGGTCGGCCAGGGCGAGCCCGCTGCCGCGCAGCCTCAGATCGGGCTGGAGACCGTTGGCGACGACAGCCGTCGCGACGATCCGCGCAAAATCCGGCTCGGACAGCAGCGACGGACGACTATCGTCGATCTGGACCAGGGCCGTCCAGATCGTGCTCGGCGAGCAATAGCGGGCGAGCAGATCGAAGGCGCGGAGGACCGGTCGCGCGCTCTTGGACGTCAAGCTCCCCTGCAATATGAGGGTGAGCATGCTGGCCAGGGCATCTGGCTCCAACGTCGCTGCGAGCGCTTCGCCGACGGCGGTCAGAGCGCTCGGGCAGCTGCGCGCCAGATGAGGTGCGTGTGGGCAAAAAGCGGCTGCGAAGTCCGGTTCGAGGCTGAGCCGGCGAGACAGGCTCGCCAGAGCCGTGAGCTGCCCGTCCTCGACCACCCCCGCGAGCAGGTTGGGCGCCGCCAAAGCGGACTTCATCCCTTGGTGGGCCAATTGCGGAAGGCCTAGCTCGATCAGGCGTTCCGTGAGTTCGAGCGCCTGGGGAAACGTCGCGGCCGGAAGCGCAGCTGCAGCCTCCGAGGCGGCGATGCGGTTGATCCTGGCCAGCTGATGCCGCTCAGCCTGAACGATCCGATCGAAATCTGCATGGCTGATCCCGCCTTCCATCCAGGTCAGCAGTTCGGGCTGACTACGGTGGAAGGCTGCCCCTTCGACAGGCAGCGGCTGCTCCGGGATGACGAGCGGGAGATCGCTCGACACGAGTCTCGCTAGATCGTCAGCCCGCCAGACGGCAAAATCGATCCGTGCGATCGTGGCGTGGTCCCCGGCCGGAACGAGTTGCAGGGCACTTTTACGCAGGTCCCATGTCATCGCAGCGAAGGCGGTGCTGCGACGGCCCGTCCGTTCATAGGCCCGCAACGCGTCGTCACGGAATGAGGCATCGTAGGGGAGGGCCGGACTCATCACCAGCACCGGCTCGTCCGGTGTGGCCTCGCCGATCAGCGCGATCAGCCGGGCGCGGGCGCGTTCCACCCACGTCTCCGGTGCTTCGTCGCGCAGATCAACCACGCTGATCGCTCCGGCCGCGCTCCTGAGCGCGTCCACCTTCCCGGTTTCGACGACGGGAAATTCCGCTATCGCGAGTGCCGGCTTGCCGGCTCGTCGCCCGCCCTCCAGACGCGCTCCGATCAGCAGGCGCCGCGCTCCGAAGCGGGATCGATGTCCCTGCAGGCTCACGATCTGCTGCGAGCCCGACAGATAGGCCAGAACGGGCCAGGTTACGGCTCCCGCCGGCTGCGCCTGGCCGACATCGCCACGCAGATGTATTGTATCATCGCCGGTGCGCTCAGCCGCATCCGTGACTACCGTCACCGAAGCTGTTGCGTCCAGCGCCTCCAGAAGATCGACCTGCGGAACCTGCAAGAGCTGTCGCAGGCAAAGCCAGCGTGCGCGCCGCGCGCCATTGCCCTCGTCCGCAGCCTCCTCCGCCAGTGCGGCGCGCGCGTCCTCGGAGAAGGCGGCGATCCATTCGGCCGGGAGCAAGGCGAGGCGCGTTGCTCTGTCCGCGCCTGCGACAGCGGCCAGGCCCTGCCGGATTTCGTTCACGCCGAGGACGTCCTCGAAGGATCCATACATGACGGCCGGATCATCCATCTCGTCGCGTAGGATGCAATCCAGCACCAGGCGCCTTGCGACCAGCTGCGGATGCCGGTCGGCTTGCGCGATCGCCAGCAGGAAAGCGCGTTCGATTCCTGCGGAGACCAGCGCGTCGTCGATCGCCCTGGCCGCTTCGACGACGCCCGGAGCATCGACCGGCAGTTGTCCTTCGCGCTGCGGCCCGAAGGGCTGCCCATCCTCGAATGTCAGGGTGAGCCCAGCACGCTCGCCCGGTTGCAGGAGCCTTGCGAGCGGCACGGCAAAGCCACAAGGCAGCGGCTCAGTCAGGCCCGCCTCCCGAGCATGGGCCGGCGCATCGGCCGTCACTCGGACGGAGCGCCCATTATCTGCTGTGATGACGAGATCGAGCGGTTCGGCGATGACCGAAAGATTCGCCGCCCAGCCGGAAATCAGCTCACCGGAGATAATCCAGGCTCCGCAGGCATCGACCCGGCCATCGTGGCGCCGCGCACCGCCGCCGGCGCGCAGCGCCATCTGGACATCCGGATCGCGCAAGGATCTCGGCGCGATCGCGCGTGCTTTCTGTTCGCGAGCTTCGGCATCGCCGTGCAGGCGCACCGGCACGCCGAACAGGGCGAGCGTGGCGATGGCATCGTCCTTGGCCAGGGCGCCGGAGGACTCTGCGGCGCCGTCCCCGGAGCGCTCGTGCTCGGTCCTGTCGAAAACGGCTCGCAGTTGTGTCGTTCCCTCCGCTCGAACCGTCCGTCGCAGGGTCTCGCCTCGCCGCGTCGTGGCTTCGACGATTGCGGCGCCTTTGACTGCGACCGGAAGCGCGATGTCGAAGACGCCCGGCGAAACCTGTTCCGCCTGCGCGGCGGCCGCGAGCAACGATGCCAGTGGGAGTGTCTGAAGCGTGAGGCTGGCAGGCACCTCGAGAGTGAGCTCGCTGTCGAGGTCGAGTGCGCCGACGCTGCTCAGATCGAGGCTGAATCGTGCGCGGCCGAAGCCGGCGGAGATATCGGCCTCTTCGACAACCGCCAATGTCGAGGTCAGCGGAAAATCCTGCGCTGCGAGCACGATGCTCAGATCGGGGCGCGGTGCTCCGTAGACAGAGCCAACCAAACGCCCCGCATCGAATGCAAGCCGCCCCCACCGCAAGCCCGGGGTTGCGTCGGCCACGAAGGCTTTGCGGAAGCGCGCCAGCTCGATCGTCCCGGTATCGGTGTGTGCCTCCACGACGGCGATGCGTGTCTGGCCGTCGACGAACAGCCGGGGCGGCGTGAAATGGAAGGCAACCGCATCGGTGCCGGAAAGGCTCTTGGGCTGGAGGTAGGCGGAGCCCGCCAGGGCGCCATCAAGCTTCAACGAGATACTGGACAGGCGCTCGAAAGGCACTGCGAACCAGCCCCGGACGCTGCCGGCGAGATTCGCGTCGACGAAGGCCTCGCCCGCGCCCGGCGCATCGCTTCCAGTGGACATATTGCCACCCGGCATGGTCAGCGATGTGCCATCCTCAAGAAGCACCTCGACCGGCGTGCCGATCTCGAAGTCTTCGGGCAGCTCAATCTGAAAGCCATCGAAGCTGCCTGATACTGTCGAAAAATGGCAGGCGAGCCCCGTGATCTGTCGCCCCCCGCTTTTGACGACGACTTTGGCCGGGCGTTCCCCGGCCATGCCGCGCGCGCGCCCGACGATGACACGGCCGTTACGGAGGCCGTCGAGGCTCCCGGAGAAACGCTGCGGCGTAGGACGCTCCTTGCGCCTGTCCGAGCTCCCATTGGCGCTGGGCTGTGCTTCCACCTCGCGTGCCGGCTCCGCACGTGGCTCTTCAGGCTTCTGGCCGCGCCTGGCGGCGGCCCTCAGAACGAGGATTTGCAGCTCTTCATCCGTCTCGGCAAGGATGCGGGGGTCCTTCGACAAGGCCTTCACCGCCTCGAACGCCTCGCGCGTGCCGGGGTCGTCGAGCCGCTTGAGCAGATGCGCCAGATGAACCCAGGGATCAGCATCTTCCGGCGCGAGTTTTGCTGCGCGCCGATAGGCGGTGGCGGCCTCTCCCAGCTGTCCGCTCTCCTTCAGCGTATGGGCGTATTGCACCCACAGACCCGCTTCATCGGCCGCTACCGCCACAACTTGAGCGTATGTCTCGGCGGCTTCACGCCATGCGCGTGCATCACGAAGGCCATCTGCCTTGGTAATCAGATCACGAATGAACTTGTCGTCCGCGCCCCCCGCGGCGAGTGCTTCGCCAGCCGGCAAAAGCTTCTTCGACGAAGGTCTTAGCTTCCGAGTAAGGCGCATCAAGTTCATATCGCCGACCTTCCCCACGTCGAAGCGCCACGCCTCGCCTAAGCAGACGAGTATTGTAGAATGCCGAAATTGCCGCGGGGAGCCTTACCTAATCAAAGCGTTATATGCGAGAGTAAAAAACGGTAAGGATTACCTATGACTATCTCCTGGTTGCGTTTCGTCAGACGGTTCTCCTCTGCCCGGGAAGGCGGCGCTCAGCCCCATTTCGCCAACGATGCGGTCCTGGCCGAGGCCGACGCGCTGCGTGATGGCGGCCGTTGGGTGGAGGCTGCCGCTGCCTATGCGCGTTTCCTGCAGATCAATGATTCACAGCCGGCGATCCATGTCCAGCACGCGCATGCGCTCAAGGAAGCTGGCCGGCACCGGGAGGCCCTCGCGGCCTATGCCCGCGCCATCGCGCTCGCTCCGGACGATCCGGAGGCGATTCTTCATCAGGCCCATCTGCTGAAACGAATCGGTGATCCGGCGGCCCTTCAAAGCTTCCGCCGCCTTGCCGTGCTCGATGCCACCGCCGTCTCGACAGAAGAGCTGTCGCGGCTCGAGGCGCTGTTCGGCGATTCGGACCCTGACGTCGAGCCCGAGGCGCCGGTGTCGCCCGCCGCCGAGATCCCGCCGCCACGCCCCGCAACCCGCATCGTCGAGCCTCTGCCGCTCGGGCTGCATCCGCGACGACGGGCGGTTCGCTTCGTCGCAGACGTCGATGTCGAGGCTCCTGCTCCGAAGCTGCGCGTCATGCTCGATGGCGAGATCTGGTGGAGCGGCGACATCGAGACGCGACCGGGATCGCGGTCCCGCCGGATCGACAGCATTTTTTCCTTCCCCGAGCCCGATGGCCCGACGGATCGTCGCGAAGTGCGGATCGAGGCGCTCTCGGGCGGCATCGCCCCGGCCCAGGCCTCGCTCGCCTTGCCCTACGCCGCACGGTTCGAGGGCGAGTTCACGCTTGGGCCGCCCGGATCCGATGGCGACCGCATCGGAACTGCCCGTTTTGTCGACCATGAGGGGCTGACGATCGCGCCGGCCTTGCGGGCGACGGATGCGGATGGTGCGTTCGTCCCGATAGTCCTCACGAGCTGGCGGCGCGAAGGCACGGGATTCGAGATCGTCTTCTCGACCGTTCGCGCCGGGGCTTTGCAGCTCTATCCGATGTGGAGCACGCAAGCGCTCTTGGAATGCGAGGCCGGCGAGGCGGATACGGGCACCTTCGCAGCGGCTTCCACGGTCGAAGCAACCGAGGTCGTCGGCCGCATCCTCGGCGTCGCCGACGGGCATGTCGAGGGCTGGGCGCTGCGCCCTGGCCAGCGCGATCGCGCGGTGATCGTCGATATCTTCGCCGTGGGAATGCTGGTGGGTTGCGGCCGGGCCGATCGACCGCGATCGGACCTGGCCGAGACGATCGGTGATGGCGGTGCCCATGGCTTCCGGATCGTCCTGCCCTGCGGCCTGCGGGAGAACACGCCGCTTACGGCGCGCGCACGCGGCTCCATGACCGATTTCGCCACGGGCCGCGTCCAGGCGCGAGCCGCCGGCGTCCTGGCCACACCGGCGCGGGACGCGGTCTCTGCCGTCGATGCCGCGGCGGCGACGGCAAAAGCCGCGCGATCGATCGCAGCGCTGCTGCTATGTGACGGCGATACGGCCTGGTGTGACGAGACGAGCCGCGTCCTGATCGAGCAGGGCCTGCCTGTTCACCGGATCATCCGCGGCAGTGGGGGGGTCCCCGAGAGCCTCGATGCTGCATTCACCGGGATCGAGCAGGATCTCGTGCTGGTTCTCGGCGAGGCCGCGCTCTGGAACGAGGCGGCGCTCGCCCCGATGGCCCAGGCGCTGGCTGCCACCGGTGCCGTGGTGGCCGTGCCGATCCTGCAACCGTCCCGTTCCTCGAATGGTCCCGGCGCACCGGATCAGTGGGGCTGGTCGCTCGACCTGTCATGCGGCGAGGCGGCCCTGCGGCCGTCGCCGCCATCGCCCTGGCTCGCGCAGGCCGCGGCGGCATCTCCCTTCGTGACCGTGGCCGGGGCGGACTGGACGACTGCAAGCCTGATCGACCGGCGACGCTGGCTGGAAGGAGGCGGGCTCGTTCTTCGATCGTCGACAGAGGCGACGGCTTCGCCGCACAGCCCTGCCGCACCCATCGCGGCTCTCGCCGAGACCGAAACGATCTTGGCGACGCAGGCGGTGATCCCGTTGCGCGGCACGCCGTCGGAGGCGCCTGTCCCGCTGCCCGCGGCCTCCGCTGACAGGCTGGCGCGGGCGCAGAGGCAGAGCCCGCTCCTGGCAGGAGCGCTTTTCGCGAGGCCGTCCGTCATCGCGCTGCTGGTCACGTCGACGCGGACCGATGCGCTCGAGGGCGATGCGATCGTCGCGCGCGAATTCGCTTCGGCGCTCTCGGCGGTGCTGCCCTCAGCCGAGTTTCGGCTGATTCCGCGCGAGCCCGATGGCGGGGCGGATCTGGCCGGCATCGATGCTGTGATCTCCCTTCGCGAAGATTGCGATCCGCGGCGTTTCCGCCATCTCTCGCCGTCCTGCCGTGTCGTGTTCTGGATCCGCAACTGTTTCGACGCCTTCCTGGAGAACGAGAACTGGCGGCGTGCCGACGAGGTGTGGATGTCGTCCGAGCATGAATGCAGGCGGTTCAGCCGGCATACCGGGCTTCCGGCTCGTCTCCTCAGGATCGCGACCAATCTGCAGCTGTTCGGGGCTGCGAGGCCCGATCCCGACCTCGCCTGCGATATCTGCTTCACCGGTTCCTATTGGGGCGTCCATCGCGAGATCGCGACCAGCCTCGCGCCCGAGATCCTGGATGCCACGGTGCGCATCTTCGGCGCCGGCTGGGATGCGGTGCCGGAGCTCGCCGCGGTGGCACAGGGGCCGGCGCCCTATGCCTGGATGCCGGCGATCTATGCGAGCGCCAAGCTCGTGATCGACGACGCCAACCATGTGACGATCGACAGCGGTTCGGTGAATAGCCGGGTCTATGACGCGATCGCCGCCGGCGCCCTGCCGATTACCAACGGCGTCGCGGGGGCGCAGGAGACCTTCGGCGACCTGCTGCCGACCTATCGGGATGCTCATGGTCTGACGGGGCAGATCCGCCGGTGGCTGACGGATGAGCCGGGCCGCCTCGAGCGTGTCGCGGCGCTTCGGCGTCTGGTCATGGAAAAGCATGGATTCGAGCATCGTGCCCGGGACGCCGCGCGTTTCCTGTCGGAGCCGGCGCAGATCCCGTTCGTCGCCGTGACCGGAGACGGGCCGGAGGCGGGAGCGACGGCGGATGCCCGGCCTGCCGGGCTCGCACCGCTCATGACGGCGCTGGCCCGCGCCGGCTGGCGCGCCGACTGGATCGGGCAATCGCACTGGGACGGGCGCCTGGCGGCGAGCGCCGATCTGCGCCTGCATGTCGGCGCCGCGCCGCCTCCCGCGACGCGAGCCGGCCAGGGTTCCGTCGCCTGGATCCTGTCCGAGGCCGACAGCTTGTCGGCGCGTATCGTCGGGCGCGAGAACGCCGTCTTCGTCCCTGCGGCGACGAGGCAGGCCGTGCCGGACCTGCCGCGAGCGGTCCGGACCCTGGACTGGCCGACGCGGGATGAGGAATTCGAGGCGATCGTGGCGCGTTTCGCAGGCCCGCGATGATGGAGCTCCGACCAAGACCGGCGCCGTTGAACAGGCGGCTCCATCGCTGTAACGATGCAGCCGCCCGGAGAGGTCCTACGCAACCTGGGATATCGCGCAGCCTGATGCCTTCCTATCACGGTCAGTTTCGGGCGATCGCGCCATGATGTCGGCTGCGTCCTTGCTCTATCCCGCCCCACCGACGATCGAAGAGCGCAGCGGTAGCGAATTCATCCCCGCTCACCCCATGCCCTTGCGGCGTGATCCCAATCTGCTTCAGATCGTCATCGGCGCCCGCCGCAGCCTGATCGAGGGCTGGACCGAGAGCTATTACCGGTCAGGGATCGACAGCTTCCGCATTCTGCGTCGCCAGATCGTCTTCGTGAACAGCCCGGAGCTCATCCGATACGTCGTGGTGACGCGGCACAGCAATTTCGAGCGCAAGAGCCCGCAGATGCGGCGTGCGCTGGAGGCCCTCCTCGGAGACGGGCTCTTCATCAGTGATGGCGAGACCTGGAAGAGGCGGCGCCCGCTGGTGGCGGACATCGTCCACAAGCGCAGGCTGCCCGAATTCGGCCAGACGATGGAGGATGCGGCGCTCGCCGTCGCAGAGGAATGGGGCGCGTTGCCGGCGGGCTCCGAGGTCGAGCTGACCGAGGAGATGGGGCGCCTGACCGCCACGATCATCTCCCGGGCCGTCTTCGGCAAGAACATCCCGCGCGACGCGGCCCAGCGGGTCATCGACGGTTTCAGTGCCTATCAGCGCCAGACCGATGCGTTCAATCTCGGCTATTTCCTCGGCGCTGATGACGGCTGGCCGGCCTTTGGCGGCAAGCGGCGGCGCCGTGCGATGGCGATGGTTCACGACGTCATCGAGAGCGTGATCAACGCTCATCTGGCGGGCGAGGGGGATGCGGGCTCGATGGTCGACCTGCTGATCCGCCGCAACCAGAAGAGCGGGGGAGAGCCGCTGGATCTCGCGGCGCTGCGCAACGAGGCGGCGACGATCTTCATGGCTGGGCACGAGACGACGGCGACGACGCTGGCCTGGGCCTGGTATCTGCTGGCCAACGCGCCCTGGGTGGCGCGCCATGTCCACGAGGAGATCGAGACGGCCTGCGGAACGCGTGCCCCGAGCCTGGCCGATCTGCCGCGATTGCGCTGGTGCCGCGCCGTCATCCAGGAGACGCTCCGGCTCTATCCGCCGGTCCCGCTGCTGCCGAGGCAGGCTCTGGAGGCCGACCGCATCGGGCCTGTCGACGTCGAGAAATCGGCCCTGGTCATGATCGCGCCCTGGCTGCTGCACCGCTCCGTCGATCTCTGGGAGAAGCCGAACCATTTTCTGCCGGAGCGCTTCCTGTCCGGCACGCGGATCGACCCCTTCGCCTATATTCCCTTCGCGGTCGGCCCGCGAATCTGCCCCGGCATGAATTTCGGACTCGACGAGGCGACTCTGTGCCTGGCGATCCTGGCGCAGCGCTTCGAGGTGCGTCCCCGGGAGGGCTACAAGGTCGAGCCGGTCTGCCGCCTGACGCTGCGCCCGAAAGGCGGCCTGCCCGCCCGCATCGTCGCGCGCTCTTCCCGCCCACCCCTCTGAGACGGACCGCCACAGCCATGCAGAGCCTGGAGAGAATGGCGCATCGGGCTCTACGGCGCCTGCCCATCCCGGTGGTGTCGAATCTGGGCGCCCGGCTAGCTTGGCTCAAGATCCGCTTCATCGATCCCGACGTCGCCCGCAAGGCCCGGGCCAATGTCCGGCGGCATCATCCGGAGATGCCGGAGGCGGAGGTCGAGAAGCTCGTCTGGCGTTTCGTCGAGAATGTCGGTCGGCTGATGGCCGAGTTCTCGATCGTGCATCGCTTCGCCTCGGCCGACCGGATGGAATTCGTTGGCGTGGAGGCGCCGCGCGCCAATGTCGGCAAAATCCCGACCATCGCGCTCTGCCTGCATCTCGGCAATTGGGAGGTGCTGGCTTCGGCAATGCAGATGATCGGCGTTCCGATCGCTTCGATCTCGGAGATCCCCGACAATGCGGCGCATCGCGACATCGCCGATGCGACGCGCGGCGGCTTCGACGTCAATGTGCTCGCTCCCGATCGGAACGGCCTGCGCCGTGCGCTGTCGATCCTCGCCGGAAACGGCGTCCTCGCCATCTTTCCGGATGAAAAACGCGGCGACACGATGATGGCGCCCCTGTTCGGACGCGCGCCTCACCTCAAGGGCAATCTGGCCATGGCGGCGAAACTCGCCCGGCGCAGCGGGGCGCAGCTCGTCGTCGTCTATTGCGAGCGGGTCATGGAGACGCGCTTCAGGCTGCATTTCGAGGGACCGTTCTACATGGATCCGGCGCAGACCGACCCGCTCGCCGATGTCGCCTATCTCAACGGCCGGATCGAGCCCGCCATCCTGCGCCATCTCGACCAGTGGTACTATCTGGACGATTCGATCGGGCCGATCGCATAAGGGACCGACCTCGTGACGGCCCGTTCGGAGAATGCTCCCGTGCCAAGCAGCGATCCGCTGAAGGTTGCCGTCGTCTCGGGCGGCTCGAGCGGCATCGGGCTGGCATGCGCGCGCGTCCTGCTGCAGCGCGGCCATCGCGTCGTCCTGCTGGCCCGAGACGCGGATCGCCTCGCCAGAGCCGCCGCGGCGCTCGATCCGGCGCAGGAAGGCCGTGTCGATGTTCTGGCCTTCGACGTCGCCGAGGCCGGAGCTGCGCAGGAGGCGATCGCCAAGGTGGAGGCCCGCCATGGCCGTATCGACTGGCTCATCACGGCCGCGGGGATCGTCGAGCCGGGACTGTTTCGCGATCTCGATCTGGCGGACCACCGGGCGCAGATGGAGATCAATTATTTCGGGACGCTTCACCTGATCCGGGCAGCGCTTCCCGTCATGCGCCGCCATGGCGGCCGGATCACGCTCGTCTCCTCGGGGGCGGCCTTCATCGGCATCGCCGGCTATAGCGGCTATGCGCCGGGCAAGTTCGCGGTGCGGGCGCTCGCGGAGATCCTGCGCGTGGAGCTGGCCTGCGAAGGCATCTCGGTCAGCGTCGCCTTTCCGCCCGATACCGAGACGCCGCAACTGGATGGCGAGAGGCCGAAGCGGCCGCTCGTGACGCGGCTCGTCTCCGAGCAGGGCGGGGTGATGACGGCGCAGCGGGTCGCGGAGAGCATGATCGCCCAGGCCGAGAGGGGGGCCTTCGTGCTGGCTCCGTCCAGGACGATCGCGCTGCTGGCCCGGTTCCACAGCCTGTACAGACCTGTGCTGGCATGGCAGCAACGGCGTATCCTGGCACGAGATTCCGGTCGGCGCCCGGAGTCGTGAGAGGGGGATAGCGGTCCATCGTCCTGCGGCGGCAGGCGTTCCCGGCAAGGCAAGGCATGATCTATATCTGCTACGGCATCACGAAATCGGCCAGCACCTTCCTCTATCAGTTGACGGAGGAGGTCTTCAGAGCGGCCGGTCGGCCGGTCGCCAGGCTGGGCAAGCCGTTCAGGAAGCTTGATTCTGTCGAAAACTACTTCAACTTCATCGACCACGAGCTGCTCGGGGAGATCGAGCGCCATATCGACGGCGCGGATGTCGTCCTCAAGACGCATGGGCCGCCGCGCGGCGATGTCGCGGCGCTGGTGACCGCGGGCCGGGTCCTGGCGAGTGCGTCGATCAGGGATCCGCGCGAGATCGCGCTTTCGATGCTCGATCACGGCACCCGTTCGCGGCGCTGGCGGAACAAGCCGTTCTCGGAATTCGTGACCGTGGCGGACACGTTGAACTCGCTCGACATCCAGCTCGGCTGCTTTCGCGAATGGGCCGCGGCCGAAAAGGTCGCGATCTTCAACTACAACGAGGTCTGCTACGATAGCGGCGCCGTGGTCCGTGCCATCGCAAGCCAGATCGGCGTGAGCGTCGATGTCGACGGCGTTCTGGGGAAATTTCGCGACAAGGGCGTCATCGGGCAGTTCAGCAAGGGCAAGGCGCTGCGCTATTCCGAGATGAGCGAGGCCGACCAGGCGACGTTCCTCGAACGTTACGCCGAGCTCTACGCCGCCCATGCCTTCGATACCGAGAAGGCCCGCCGGGTGGCCGCGGAACAGTCCTCGCTCGAAATGCGGGCCTCGGGCGAGCTCGCCCAGCACATCACCAATCTCAGGCGCCGCCTGCGCATCTGAGGGAAGCGGAGCCCGGCCGAGCCGGCGTCAGCCCAGGACCTTGTCGTAAACGGCTTTGACCCGCTCGGCGTGCCGCTCTGGCGAGAAGAATGCGGCCCGGCTGCGCCCGCGGCTCGCCAGTTCCGCGCGTAGATCGGCATCGGCATCGAGGGTCCGGATCGAATCGCGGATCGCCTCGATCTCGTAGGGGTTCACCAGCATGGCGGCATCGCCCGCGACCTCGGGCAGAGAACTGGTCGTCGAGGTGATGACGGGCGTTCCCAGCAGCATCGCCTCGAGTATGGGCAGGCCGAAGCCCTCGTAGAGCGAGGGAAACAGCACGGCCCGCGCGCCCCTGATCAACGATATCAGCGATCCTCGCGGCACATAGGGCAGGCGCTGGACGCGGCGCTCCGGCCGGATATGTGAGCCGTCGAAGCGCCAGCTCAGCAGGCGCTCGTCCTGGAGCGTCTCGAGATCCTTGTCGTATTGCCAGCCGAGGCCACCGACGAGAATGAGCGGCCGCGTCGATCCGGAAGCTGCATAGGCTTCGACCAATCGCGAGATGTTCTTCTTCGGCTCGACGGCGCCGAGGAACAGAAAGTACTCCTTGAAGGCGAGGCCATAGCGATTCTCGATATCGCGGGCCACCACATCATCCGAGGTCGAGACGAGGGCTTCGTCCAGCGAGACGGACTGCCATGTGTTGGTGATCCGATTGTCCGGAATGTCGAAGAATTCCTGCACGTCACGACGCGTATGCTCGGATACGGTGACGATATGATCGGCCTCTTTAACGAGATGGCGGATCATCGTGTAGAAATACTTCTTGTTGTCCAAAGTCGCGTAGGGCAGGCGCAGCGGGACGATATCGTGGATGGTATAGATATTGGCCGCGCCCTTCACGAAGGCCGGGGTCGGGCGGGTCACGTGGAACAGATCGTGACGCCCCTCGGATTTCACCGCCATTCGCCGCCCGAAGCGATTGAAGTGGAGAAATGCGCGCTCCCAGAACCGGACGGCCCCATGCGTCGGATGGCGCCTCTGCGCGGTGGTGCCGGAGCCGGGGTCGAGAACGATGCGCGGCGCCGGCAGGCGCTGGGTCCGGGCGCCCGCAGGCACGCCGATCGTCCAGTCGACCGCACGGCCGATCATCTTGAGCGGATCGATGGTCTTCGGAGCGGCCGCCTCGTTGAGAACGACTTCGGACAGGAGAGCCTCGCGCCGGTTGATGGCGCGTTCGATGCCGATCAACAGCTCGACGTCATGACCGAGGCCGGTCGCGGTGCTCGCGAGATTGCGGGCATAGGTCGCGATTCCCGTGCCCTGCTTGAGCGTCATCGCATGGGCTTCGAGAAGGATGTTCTTCGGCACCGGCTGGGTCCCTGTTGGCGATGTGTCGTCGAAAGTCGCCGATGACGGAGTGGGCGCAGCCTCGCGTGCCACGGGACGAGGAGAGGTCATTCGGCCCCGCCGCGCAGAATCTGCTTCAGCGAGGCGTCGCCGAGGTTCCGCACTTCCCGGACCAGACAATCGACGGCGTCGTCGATCTGGGCGTCGCTATGGGTGGCGTTGATGAAGAAGCGCAGACGCGCCGCCTTCTCCGGCACCCCCGGCGGCACGATCGGAAAGGCGTTGACGCCCTGATCGAGCAGGCGCTCGGCCAGCATGACGGTCGGAACCGTCTCGCCGATGACGATCGGAACGACGCCGAAGCCCCAGCTCTCGCCGGTGTCGAGGCCGGCCTGCCGCGCCCGCTCGCGGAAGCGCTGCGATTGCCGCTGCAGGCGCAGGACACGCTCCGGCTCGCGCCGCATGAGATCGAGCGCCACGGTGGCGGCGACCGCGTTGGTCGCCGGCATCCCGACGCTGTAGACGAAGCCCGGAGCCTGATGCTTCAGCAGATCGACCGCTGCGGCGCAGCCCGCGACATATCCGCCGCAACTGACGAGCGATTTCGACAATGTTCCGAGCCAGAGGTCGACGCCCTGCGGTGCAATGTCCTGATGCTCGAAGATGCCGCGTCCGCTCCGCCCGAGGACACCCAGACCATGGGCATCGTCGATCATCAGCCAGGCGGAGAAGTCCGTCTTGATCTCGATCAGCCGCGCGAGGTCGGGGCCGTCGCCATCCATCGAGAACAGACCCTCGCTGACGATCAGCACCCGCTCGAACTGGTGCCGGTCCGCCTCGAGCATGGCCTGGAGGGCATCGAGATCATTGTGGGGGAAGATTCGTCGGGTCGAGCCGGCGAGCTGAGCGCCGACCACGACACAATTGTGGATCAGCGCGTCGTGAAGGATCAGATCGCGCGGCCCGAGCAGCGTGGCGATTGCCGATACCGCGCCGGCATGGCCGGACACGAAGGCGACGCAATCATCGGTCTCGTAATTGCGGGCGAGCGCACTCTCGAGGTCCCGATGGACCCGGCGTTCGCCTGCGGTGATCCGGCTGGCCGAAACGGAGCTGCCGTATTCCGCGACCGCCTTTGCGATCGCATCGGCGATCTCCGGGTGACCGTTCAGACCGAGATAGTCATAGGAGGCGAAGTTGGTGACCTGCCTGCCTTCGACGACGGAGGTCGCGCCCGCCCTGGCCTCGTGGAGGCGATAATACGGGCTCTCCAACTTTGCGAAGTCGGCAAAGCTCCTCTGGAACGCCATCTGCTGATAAAGCGGATGATCCTCGAAAGCCATGCTGACGCGCGGCAGATTCCGAACGCCGCGACCGGCCAGGGCCGGTGCGGCTTGCGGAATCTCCTCCATCTGCACCAGGAGTTTCGCCAGGGCGCCGTCTGAAAGGGGGCGGTTGTCGTGGCTCATTCGGCGGCGCCGCGGCGAGGCTGACGAACCATCGTCTCGATCTGGCTCGCCTGTTCGGGTGAGATATCCATCTTCGAATGCACGTTCGCCAGCCTGATGATGGTCGCCTGCATGCTCTCCGCCGAGGCCGGATCGGTCTCCTCCTCGGCCTGATCCAGCTGGTCGACGATGGAGCCCGCCATGTCGAGGAGGCTGCGGTCGCCGGCACCCACCACCGTGATCTGGACGTCGATCGCCGCCTCGAGTGCCATATGCAGCTCCAGAGCCATCAGCGAGTCGAGCCCGAGATCGGCGAGCGGCCGTGTGAGGTCGACATTGCTTTCCGCCATGCGCAGGATCTCGGCCACCTCTCGGCGCAGGACGCCCGTCACGATCCCGATGGCCTCCTCGCGGCTCTTCCCTCGCAGGCTGGAGCCGAGGTCTTCGGCATGGGCCGCGCGCGCCTCGCCGCCGGGATTGCCGAGATCGATGAAGGCCGCGCTCTTGAGCAGGTTGAGTTTCTCGGCCCCTGCACCCGGTGTGATGCCCGCGAAGAACTGCACGGGATCGACGGCGTTGCCGAGTCTCAGGAGCCGGCCGAGATGTGCCAGAGCCTCGAAAGAGCGCATCGGCACCACACCGGTCGCCCGGCGCAACCGCTGCCCGAGGCGCTTGTCGCGGGCGATGAGGCCGACATCGGAGATGGCGCCCCAGCCGATGGCGAGGCCGGGCTTCCCCAGGCTCCGGCGGCCGCGCATGAAGCCTTCGAGGAAGCCGTTCGCCGCGACATAGGCGCTCTGCCCGGGACTGCCGATCAGCGTCGTCGCTGACGAATAGGCGACGAAGAAATCGAGCTGATGGTCCGCGGTCGCCTCCGACAGGTTGATGATGCCGTCAACCTTGGTGCGCAACACCGCCTCGAGCCGTTCCGGCGCGAGATTGGCGATCAAGCCGTCGTCGAGATGCACCGCCGCATGGATCACGCCGCGAAGCGGGCCATGGTCGCGGGCGAGACGCGCGACGGTCTCCCTGACGGCAGCTCCATCGCAGATGTCGAGCGCTTCGACGATGACCTGCGTGCCAGCGGTCCGCATCTCGGCGAGCTGCGGTGCGAGCTCCTCGTCCACCGCGCCGCGGCGGGAGAGCAGCGCGACATGCGAGGCGCCCTTGCGTGCGAGCCATTGGGCGGTGGCGAAGCCGAGGCCTGCCGTGCCGCCGACGACGATATGGAGCCCGGGCGGAACCGTGTAGTCCAAAGACGCCAGATCGGTCCGCGCCGTCCGAGGCGGACGGATGACGATCTTGCCGACATGCTCGGACGCCTGCATGGTCCGGAATGCCGCGCCGACTTCGTAGGCTTCGAAGCTGCGATAGGTCAGCGGCCGCAGACCCTGCGTCCGGAAAGCCTCCGACAGCTCGGTCATCATCCCGCGCACCAGGTCGGGATCGACGGCGAGCAGTTCGTCGAGGTCGACACCGCTATAGGCGATGTTGCGCAGGAAAGGCCGTAAGGCCAGCTGCGTATTGTCGAGAAAGTCGCGCTTTCCGAGTTCCAGGAAACGCCCGAACGGCTTGAGCAGGCGGAAGCTAGCCAGCATGGCCGGGCCGGCCAGTGAATTGAGCACGACGTCGACCGGGCCGAATTGCCTGCGAATCTCGCCGGCGAAACGTTCCTGACGCGAATCGAAGACCGCGTCGGCGCCGGCCGCGGTGGCGATGGCGCGTCGCGCCTCGTTGCTCGCCGTCCCGAAGACACGCGCCCCGTGCAGCTTGGCGATCTGGATCGCGGCGAGGCCGACGCCGCCGGCCGCACCGTGGACGAGGACGTCTTCGCCGGCGCGGACATGGCCCCGCGCGACCAGGGCATACCACGCCGTCGAAAAGGCGACGGGGATCGTGGCCGCGGCTTCGAGGTCGAGCCCGTCAGGCGCCGGGAAGAAATGCCAGTCGGGGCAGGTGATGTGGGAGGCGAACGCGCCGGCGGCGAAGCCCATCACCGGATCGCCCGGCCGCAGCCGCGTCACGCCCGGGCCGACCCGGCTCACGCGCCCCGCGCATTCGAAGCCGAGTGCCGCGCGGGTCAATCCGGCGCCGAGCAGATCGTCGTCGAGGAGACCGAGGCCGACCATCACGTCGCGATAGTTCAGCCCGGAAGCGACGATCTCGACCTCGATCTCGCCGTCCCGCGGGGCCTCACGCGGCTGGCGTTGCCATTCGAAGCCGTCGAGACCAACGCCATCGGCGAAATGGAGGACGGCACGTTCATGCGGACCGAGCGGCGTGTCGAGCGCGATGCCGCGCCGAACACGGCTGACCTCGACGCCCGAATCGGTGATCCGAATGTCGCGCTCGGCATTGTCGAGGGCGAGAATTCCGGTGAGATCGACGCCGGCCGCATCCGAGATATCGACGAGGCGCAGGTCGATCTCGGGAAATTCGTTGATCGCGACGCGTGTGAAGGCCGAGACGCCGGCATCCTCGCCCAGGCGAGCGCCGTCGCCGGTATGGGCGTTCTGGGTCAGGACCAGCATGCGGCAAGGCCGCCCTGCTTCGGCGAGCAGCTTCAGCAGCGCCGCCAGGCTCTCGATGCGCGCAGCCAGTCGGCTGGTGGGCGGCGCGTCCGGGGCCTCGGGCGCGACGACGACCGTCGCGCGCTCGCCGGGCGGCAGCGCCGCCAGCCAGGTGCCGAGCGCCTCGATGTGGTCGCGATCGACGATCTCGGGATTCGCCAGGCCGTAGCGCGCTTCGTGAGCGCCGACGATCGCGACATGGTCGGATGCAGCGGGCGCGATGTCGGAGCGGACGGCGCGAGCGCTGGCCAAAGCCAGAACGCGATCAGCGTCGTGGCCGGTTTCGACGGCGGCGACACGTGCCGACTCCAGACGCCGCCGTAAGCCGTCCGGCCCGCCCAGCGACGGGTTGCCACGATCCTGCCAGATGGACGGGGTCGAGCTCCCGAGCAGGAAGGCGAGGTGCAGATCGTCGACGGGCGCGGCGAGCAGGATCGGCGCACCGTCTTCCAGGAGGTCGATGGCGCTGCGCTGCGCCGCCTCGTTCGTCTCCTGGAACGGCGAGAGCGGCATGCCGAAGCCGATGAGCGCATCGAAGCGCCACGGGGCCGATTTCTCGCTCCCGTCGAGGACCAGCATGTCGAACAGGCTACCGACGCCCGGCCAATGCCGCTGCTCGTCGGCCCTCGCGGCGTTGGCGACAGCGAGCATGACCTTGATGCGCCCATCGCGGGTCGCGGTCGCCAGCGCTTCCGCCAGTCCGCTGTTCCAGTCGCCGGCGACGAGCACCCGCAGCGGCCGCGTGGCGGCGGCGGTCCAGAGGTCCAGCGTGTGGCCGACCGCATCGCGCAACGCCCCGGAAAGCCCGAGCAGGCTCCACTGGTCATGGGCGAAGCCGGCGGGGCGCGCATCGATCTCGCCTGTGCGGAGGAAGGGCCCGGCCTGGGTCAATGCCTGCGCCGCCAGGCGCAATTCACGGTTCGCCGCCGGGAAACGCTGCATCAGCGTGCCGAGCAGGGCTTCCGGCGAAGGCATGGCGAAGGTCGCGGAGAGCCGTGTGCCGGCCTCGGTGCTCTCCAGCCCTCCCGCCATGGCGAGAATGTCGCGCGCCATCCCGAAAAGCGGCTGGGCGGCTGTAGCAATCACACCACTGGTCGCGGCGCTCTCGAAGCTGTCGCCGCTCTCCGGCGGCAAGAGATCGCAACAGAGCTTTCGCGCCAGGGAAACGGCGAAGGCCTTCAGCAGCAGCGAAAGCTGCTTCGCCTCGCCGGGTTGGCCCCGACCGGGGTCGGCCGCAGCGAGCGGAGGCGGCGGCAGGGCGACGGGAGCGACCGCCAGACGCTCCTCCCGAAAAGTCCGCTCGACCATGAAGGGCTTGACCAGATGGACGGAGCGCAGGACCGCAGCCTCGATCGAGGCGACGAGTTTGCCCCGATCGCACATGAGGGAGACGGAGAGCGTCTTGAAGCGGTCGGTTTCCCGCAGCAGCTTGGTCACCGAATGCGTGATCTTCGCCCCCGGCTTCCAGACGCGGATCTGCCGGAAACGGATCGGGAGATGCGCCTTGCGCTCCCCGTCCCGCTGCGGCCGCGCCAGGAAAAGCCCATGGAAGCTTCCGTCCAGCGAGACGGGGTGCAGCACATGCAGGTCGTCATAGGCTCCGACGCCGCCATCGGGCACGGAGAGGCGGCTTTCGCCAACGGTGTCGTCGCGCCGTGTCGAGAGTACGACCTGGAAGCGCGGTCCATAGTCGAGACCTGCGCGCTCGGCCGCAGCGTAGATTTCCGCGCCCTCGTTCAGGATCGGGTTCTCGACCGCGGGGATCTCGGGCGTCTGCGCCGCAGAGGCGGTGTGCAGCGGCCCGAGCACGCCGCGGGCGTGCAGTATCCAGTCGCTGCCGGCGAAACGGCGCCGGCTCCAGATCTCGATCGTGCCGGTATGCTCGAAATGGCGGGTCGAGATCTCGCGCGTTTCGTCATCGGCGAAGGTCATCGCCTTGGTGATGTCGAATTCCGCGATCTCCAGGGGCACCGCTCCGAACAGCTCCCGGCCGGCCGCCAGGGCCAGCTCGATCAGCGCCGCCGCGGGCATCACCACGCCGCCATCGACCCTGTGATCGCCGAGATAGGGCAGCAAGACAGGGTCGAGCAGATTGCGCCATTCCGGCGAACCGTTTGAAACGCGCGCTCCGAGCAAGGGGTGTAGCGGCAGGCTTGCTATCAGGCGACCATGGGCGTTGAGCGCTTCGCTCGTGCCGTCGAAGTGATACTGCTCCGGCTGGAACGGATATGGCGGCAAGGCTTCGACCGCAGCCGGCGGCTCGCCGAAAACGGCCTGCTGCTCGTGCCGGACGCCATTGACCACCATGCGAGCGACCACGCCGCGGATCGGATCCCGATCCGCGGGGTCGCTTGCCGACAGCGTCGACAGGATCGGGTTCTGGGCCTGGCTCGCCCGCAGGATATCGGCGATCGGTCCGACCAGGATCGGGCGCGGGGCGATTTCGACGAAGGCAGCTTCGGGATGGGCCGCCAATGCCACCTCGATCGCCTCCGCGAAGCGCACGGGGCGGCGGATATTGTGCCACCAATACGACGCGTCCAACATGGCGGGAGCCAGCGAGTGCCCGGTCACCGTCGAATAGAACGGGATCTGGGGCTCCTGGCCGGCAATCCCGCCGAGGTCGCGCAGAAGGCCCTCGCGCACGACCTCCAGCGCCCGCGAGTGGAAGGGATAATCGACCGCCAGGGGCACGCTGGCGATCCGGCTCCTGCGCGCCAGCCGGGCCAGGACGTCGAGCTGGTCAGCGGGCCCCGACACCGTTGTCGAGGTCGCGCTGTTGTAGGCCGCGATATCGATCTCCGACGTACCTGCCTGCCGAATGAGATCCTCGACATTGGCCGGGTTGCTCGCCAGAACCAGCATACGGCCTTTGCCGCGCACCGTTTCCTGATGCCGGCTTCGCTTGTGCATGACCCGCAAAGCGTCGCGACGCGACAGCAGCCCGCAGCATTCCGCCGCCGCGACCTCGCCGACGCTGTGGCCGAGCGCGCCAAGGGGGCGGACACCATACTCTGCGAGAACAGCGGCGAGAGCCGACTGGATCGCGAAGATCAGCGGTTGTGCCACCGAGGTGAGCTCGAGCTGCTCGTCCGGGACCCCGTCGCGCAGATGGTCGGCGATCGACCAGCCGGCGATTTCGGCATAGAGGCGATCAATGTCGTCGATCTCGCGCCGGAAGGACGGATTGGTCCGATAGGCCGCGACGCCCATCTGCGCGAATTGCGCACCATTGCCGCTGAATACGAAGACTGCGCCGCGTTCCGCCCCGTGAACGACCGCGGCCGCGCCGCGCCCCTGCAAATCGGAACCCTGGCCGAATGCGCGCAGGCTCGCGGCCACATCCGCCGCTGCGGTAGAGCCATCCGGGACGGCAATCGCCAGTCGATGCGGCAGCAATTCGCGCTGATGCGCGAGGGCGCTCGCGACGCGCGCGACAGCGCGTCCATCCGCAACCGTCTCGGCGATCTGCAGCGCGCGGGTCTTCAATGCGTCGGCCGTGCCGCCGGAGACGAGCAGCACCTCGGCCTGGCGCGCGCCTGATCCATTCGCCCCGGCAGGCTGGTGATCGCGCGCCGCGCGCAGGATCGCGTGTCCGTTCGTGCCGCCGAAACCGTAATTGCAGACGCCGGCGAAAAGATCCCCGTCACCGGAGGTCAGTGTGAGCGGCTGCGTCAGTGGCGACAGATTGAGCTCATCGAAGGCGATCGCCGTGTTTCGCTCTTCGGTGAACAGCGAGCGCGGTGCGAGGCGATGCTCCAGCGCCAGGCTCGCCTTGAGCAGACTGGCCAGCCCGGACGCCGCTTCCAGATGGCCGATATTCGATTTGACCGATCCGATCGGCAGCGGCGCACTGCGTCGCCGACCCAGCCCCTCGCCGATGGCGGCGGCCTCGATGGGGTCGCCGATCTTCGTGCCCGTCCCGTGCGCTTCGACGAATGCGAGCGCTTCGGGCGCTATCCCCGCTGACCGGTAGACCGTCTCGATCAGATTCTGCTGCGATTCCTGCGAAGGCAGCGAGATGCCGTTCGTCCGGCCGTCCGCATTCGTGCCGGCGGCAACCACCACGCTGCGGATACGGCGGCCGGCAGCGACCGCTTCCGGCTCCCTTTGAAGCAGCAGCACCACGGCCCCTTCGGAACGGACATAGCCGTCCGCAGCCTCGGAAAAAGGCCGGCACAACCCGGTGGACGAGAGCATGCGTGCCTGAGAGAAGCCGATGAAGGGCACGGGCGAGAGCAGCATGTTCACACCGCCGACGATCGCCAGCTCGATGTCGCCGGCACGCAGCGCCGAGACCGCCTGTGTCAGCGCGACGAACGAGGACGAGCACGCCGCGTCGACCGTGAAGCTCGGGCCCTTGAGGTCGAAGACATAGGACAGCCGGTTGGCGAGAACCGACAGCGCATTGCCGGTCATGAAGTGGCTGCCGATCACGGCGGGATCGAGCGCCCCAACGCTCTGGTAGTCGGCCAGGGAGGCGCCGACATAGACGCCGATATTGCGGCCAGCGAGCGAGGAGGGCGGCAGGCCGGCATCCTCGCAGGCGCGCCAGGCTGCCGTCAGCAGCAGACGCTGCTGCGGGTCCATCTGCTGCGCTTCTCGCGGCGAGATGTTGAACGGTGTCGGATCGAAGCCGAACGCGTCGTCGAGATAGCCCCCGGCGAAGGTGTAGGAGAAGCCGGGAGCAGGGTCGCCCGGACGAAGGAAACGCTCCACATTCCAGCGCCCATGAGGGCGGGCCGAAACGACGTTACGGCCGGCCGTCAGCAGCTCCCAGAAGGATTCGAGACTATTCGCACCCGGAAGGATGCACGAAGCGCCGATAATCGCGGCTTCGGTGGGAATTGACTGCTGTCGGAGCGACATGGACTTAGACAATCCTAGCGAAATGATACGACCCGCCCGGCGCTTCTCGGCACTATTGTCCCACCATATGCTCCCTGCTGATAAGGGGGCTTCAGGCAAAAAACAATCCGAGTCACGTCCGGGCCGCCTGATCGGTCAGGATCGTGTGAATGAAATGTGACAGTGACGAAAAGTAATCCGACCAGGTGAGCTCGGCATAGCCGGGAGACGGGGCCAGACGGCGGGGCTCCCCGGACAGCAGCGCGGCGATGGCGGCCTCCCAGCCCGGGCCGTCGATCGGGTCGACGAATGTCGTCCCCGGATGTCCCACTTCGCGATGCGCAGGGATGTCGGAGGCGATGACCGGCGTGCCGAGGACCGCCGCTTCCACGACCGGCAGGCCGAAGCCCTCGATGAAGGACGGCATCAGCAATGCGCGCGCGCCGCTGATCAGCCGCTTGAGCGCCGGGGTCGAGAGGCCGTGAAGCACATGGATGTAGTCGCTGACCTGGCCGGAGCGCCGCAGGCGATCGAGAATCAGATCGCCCTGCCAGCCCTTGGCGCCCGCGATCACGAGATGCGGCGTGGCTGGACCATGCTTGCGATACAGGCGCTTCCAGACCTCGAGAAGCAGAAGATGATTCTTTCTCAGCTCTACCGCGCCGCAGATCACGAAATACGGGACGCCGGTCAGGGTCGGATCCGGGTCGGGTGTCCCGCGAAAGATCGAGGGGACGGGCAAGGGCAGCGCAAGTGTCGGCAGTGCCTTGGCGCCGCGGCGCTCCAGCTCCGTTTCGATCGCCTTCTGGGCCGTTCGTGTGGTGACGATCAGGCCGGCGGCATAGCGCGCGGTCTGATCGACCATGGTCGCGTGCGCCTTGACGGCGTGCGGGGCGACGTATTCCGGTGTCTCCAGCGGAATGACGTCGTGCAGCATGAAGAGCGGCCGGATATCGGGCCGCCGGTTCAGCCAGCGCAGAAGGAAGGGCACCGTCAGACCGACCTGGCCGACATTGACGTAGACCGTGTCGCGCCCGAGGCGCGCAACCGCATCCTCGCCAAGGCCGATGCCCGTCGCCTTGAGCAGGGCGGTCATGCGCGCCGTCAGGGTGAGAGCGCCGTTCGAGGGTAGGTACCAGGAGGATTTGCCCGCCTGGATCGTCGGAGCGAGCGATGTCCAGGCGCCGTCGATCGCTGGCTGCCTGTTCTCCGCCCAAAGTTCCTCGAGACGCGTGAGGCCACGCAGGACGCGCTCGCGCGAGAAGGTCCGGGTGCCCCATGCCGTGGGCAAGATCGCGCAGCAATCTTCCGTCGAGTGCTCAAAGAAATGGCGCGCATAGGCCAGATCGACGCGGTCGATGCCCCGCGGCGTCAGGGACAGCGGTCCCAGCAGAAGGCGAGTCGCGTCATAGGCAATAGGCACTAAAGATCCTAAAATTCGTTTAGTTGTGACGGTCGGCCATCGTCGCCTGCTTGCCAAGACTGCCGAGTAGAACGGACTTCATGTCGAAAATCAATCCGATCTATACGCCCGGCGATACTTGCAACCAGCGATCCGTTCGGCGATAGCTGGTTCCACGATTGGCATCAAGCAGTCACCGCCTTTGATACGCATCCACAACAGCCTGGTCCGCTCCCTTGAGAGGAAGGCGCTGGACTGGCTCGTCAGGCGCGCGCCCGCGCGCGTCACGCCCGATTTCCTGACGGCTTTCGGGATCGCCGGCGCCGGGATCACGCTCGTCGGCTATGTACTGACCAGCTGGTCTCCCGGCTTCCTGTGGCTGGCCACATTGGGCCTCGTGCTTCACTGGCTCGGCGATTCGCTCGACGGCAGCCTGGCGCGCTTCAGGAAGATCGAGCGCCCGCGATACGGCTATTTTCTCGACCAGTCGATCGATGTCGTCGGGAACCTGCTGATCTGCGTCGGCATGGGCCTGTCGCCCTATGTACGCATGGATGTGGCGCTGTTCGCGCTCGCCGGCTACCACGCCTTGTCGATCTATTCCCAGGTCAGGGCCTGCGTGTCCGGCGAATTCCACGTCTCCCTGGCCGGCTGGGGCCCAACGGAGATGCGCCTGCTCATCATACTGATGAATACGATGGTCTTCTTCTTCGGCGCGCCGGTCTTCGAGGTGGGCGGCCTGGCGATGACCTGGTGCGACGTCTCCGTCCTGCTGATGGCAGCCGGTTTCTTCGTGACCTTCGTGCACTTGCTCGCGAGCTATGCCCGGCAGCTGGCTCGCGAGGAGGGCGACAACGGCAAATAGCGACGCATCGCCACCCGAAACGGCGTTGGATGGCTATCCGTAATAGGCGATGTATTTCCGGAAATACGCCTCCCAGGTCAGCCATTCGCCCCGAACCAGGTACTTCCGACGAGCGTCCGCCCAGCTCATTCCCAGCGCCGCCGCGACTTTCGGGTGGATTGGCACCTGCAGGCGACGCAGCGAGTTCAGCGAGCCGGGCAGCAGGAAATGCAGGGGCAGTCCGAGCTCGCGCGAAACCTGCCGGACCAGCATTTTCATGATTCGGCCATTGGGATGGGCCGTCGTATAGAAGGTCTGCTTGCTCCTGAAATTCTCGAGGATGTAGGCCCCGATCCCGGCCGCGAATTTTCGGTCCATGTCCTCGAGGCGCGCCTGCTCGAAGCGATGCAGGCGGTTGAAGTCGATGACCCGCTCGATATCGAGCGACTCATAAGCCCGGAAGCGTTGCTCGTGATCGGGGATTTCCTTGCGCAGCCGCGCCAGGAGGCCGTCGAAATAGGTGAACTCGAAATTCGGGAAGTCGCGGTTGCGGGCCAGCTTGTCGTCCGGCCCGTTGAAGGCGTCGAAGGGCCAGGGCGAGGCGAAGCGCACGCAGGGGTAACGCAGCGTCGGCAGATCGCTCGGCACATGCGCGCGCAACGGATACTGGTCCCATTCCCGAATGTCCTGGACGAGGAGGAGATCGCATTCCTCCAAATCGCGCCGGCCCTGCTCGTGCAGATTGGCAGGCAGCTCCATATAGTGGTGCTTGACCGAGAAATGGCGCGAAAAGCCGGAATGATGACGAAGCGCCTCGGCGAGAAGATTGCCCTGGCAGTTCCCGAAGATGACGATCTGCTTCCTGGCGCTTCGGCGGGGGGCCGGCCTCCCGGAGGATTGCTGCGATGGTGGAGCGAGGGGTTCCGCGGAGAACCGGTGCAGATCGAGCGCGGTGAGGAGGATGTCCGCATTGCGGAAGTGGCTCAGGCGGATATCGATCGAGCGCGGCACGCCGGCATCCAGGCCCAGATCCCGCGGCACGGTGAATTCGAAGGAAAGGCGGCCAGATTCCAACTCGCTCGTCCCGAACCGGCCCTCCCCGAGCGGAATGCCGTCCCGTGTCCTGACCGTGACTGCGAGTGCCTCGTCGGAGATGTTGCGGGCGCGCCTGAGAACGCAGCCGATTTCTGCGCGATAGCTGCCAGCCGGTAGCCGCAGGATCGCCGAGCTGCGGCCGAGCTTGAGGCGTGTGACGGACAAGGGCGAAAGGCGCACTCCGCCAGGGGCGGGAAGGGTTCGCAGCCGGCCGAGCAGCCGCCATGGCGCGAGTTCGGCCGGCGCTTCGGCAGCGCAGTCTGCGGACGCCTCGCGATGCAGCGTCACCGCGAGCATGGTCAAGAAGGCATTGCCGAAATGCGTGAAGCGGAACTCGAAAGGGGCGTCGGCGCCGCTTTCGATGCTCAGATCTGCTGGAACTGTGAATGACAGGCTCTGCTCGCCGTCGCGAAGCTCGGCTGCGCTGTAGTCGCGCCAGGCCCGCAGGATCCGATTCTGCGCGATAACCTCGAGACCCATGACGGGGTGCTCGCCCTGCAGCGGCATCTTCACCTGACAGCGGAAGGACAGGCGGTATCGCCCTGCCTCGAGACGCAGGAAGGGGCCGTAGAGAAAGGCCTGGGCCGGGATCAGGAACACGACCGACACGGTGCCGTCGGCCCAGCGCCTTGCCGGCTCGCGAACCTCCATCACGGGCAGGAGCGGCCGGGCCTCGTCATCGGGAGACTGCCGAGCTGCCGCCGGCATCGTCTTGACTTGATCTAGAGCATCCATCCTCTGTTCCAACAGGTCGGGCCCGGCTCCTCTGCGTGATCCGCGACGATCCTGCAGAACGGCCCGCCTCGCAAGCCGACCCGGTCCAGCTCTAACATCACTGACGCGGCCGTGCAGCCATGGCGCGTCGGCTTTCCAGGTTGATCTGGTCGGAGGTGCGCTCCATAGAAGGCTACGGGCTCCTTCCAGGTCCTCTCCATGGCAGAGAAGACGGCAGTATACTATTCGAAGATCGCTGACGGCGCTCGTTCCACAGATGGATCGCTATGAGTCATTTTTCGTCCCTGGCAGAGGTCTTGCAACATCAGGCCATGACGAGGCCGGACATCGCCGCCGTGACGGTCTATTCCGACCGCCCGGGTGAGCCTTCGAGACTGAGCTTCGCTGAGCTCTACGCGCAGGCGGCGCATCTGGCCCGGCAGCTCGCGGCCGAGACGGTGCCGGGCGACCGCGCCCTGCTGGTCTTTCCGTCCTGCCTCGAATTCGTCGTCGCCTATTTCGCCTGCCTGATCGCCGGGGTGGCGGCGGTGCCGATGATGCCGCCGCGCCGCAATGCGAACCATGATGCCAGCGCTGCCATCATCGCCGACTGCGCGCCGCGCCTGGCGCTGAGCCCGGCATCGGATCCTGATCCGCGCGGCCTGCTGCGCGAGCGCCTGGCCGCGCGCGGCATCCGCCATCTCCCGGTCGCCCTGGCATCCCGGCCGAACCAGGCCGGAGAACTCCGGAGCAACCCGACGGGCCTCGCCTTCCTGCAATACACTTCGGGTTCCACCTCCGCCCCGAAGGGGGTCATGGTCAGCCATCGCAATCTCCTCGCCAATCTGGAGATGATGCGGCAGCGTCTGGGGAACCATGCGGGCTCGGCGCATGTGAGCTGGATTCCGCTCTATCACGATCTCGGCCTGATCATGAACCTGCTGCAGCCGATCTATCTCGGCGCGCCTTGCGTTCTCATGACGCCATCGGGGTTCATGCATCGCCCGCTCAACTGGCTGAGGGCCATTCACGAGTATCGTGCCGAGGTCGCTGCGGCGCCGAATTTCGCCTTCGATCTCTGCGTCGACCGTTTCCGGCCCGAGCAGATGGAGGGCATCGACCTCGGCGGATGGAAGATCGCGCTCAACGGCGCCGAGCCGGTGCGTGCGGCGACGCTGGAACGGTTCAGCGCCACCTTCGCCGCCTATGGCTTCGCGCCCGAAGCGATGCGGCCGGCCTACGGGCTGGCAGAGGCGACATTGCTGGTGAGCGCCGCGGAGCGGGGCAGCCTGCCCCGGACGCGCGAGGTCAGCGCCCGGGCGCTGAAGGCCGCGCAAATTGCCTCGCCGGAGGGGGAGGGCGACTGCCAGAGAATCGTCAGCTGCGGCTCGCCGATGACCGGGCTGTCCATCGCCATCGTCGACCCGGACACGCTGCATCCGGTGCAGCCGGGCCGGATCGGCGAGATCTGGATCCGGGCCGACAGCGTCGCCGACGGCTATTGGCTGCGTCCGGAAGAGAGCGAGCGGATTTTCGAGGCCCGGCCACGGCGGGCGGGGACAGGTGCCGAGGACAATGGCGACTGGCTCAGGACCGGCGATCTCGGCCATCTCGACGAAGCTGGCGAACTCTATGTCGTCGGCCGGATCAAGGACGTCATGATCATCCGCGGCGTCAACCATTACCCGCAGGACATCGAGGCCACGGTCGCGGCGAGCCATCCTGCCCTGCGGCGGGATCATGGCGCGGCCTTCACCATCACGGACGAGCATGGCATCGAGCGCATCGTCGTCGTCCAGGAAATCGAGCGCAGCCGGCGCCACGCCGTCGTCGAGGCGGAGGTGGTCGCGGCGATCCAGGCGGCGGTGGTGAACAATCACGACGTTGCCGCCGACCGGATCGTTCTGATCCGGACCGGCTCGCTGCCGAAGACCACGAGCGGCAAGGTCCAGCGCGATCTGACCCGGCGCCGCTTGTCGGAAGGAACGCTCGAACGATGGAATCTGCCCGAGCGGCCAGGGGAAACCATCCCCGCCTGATACGGGCGTTCCGCTTCGCTTGAAATTGCTCTCGCTCCCCACCCGACGGATCGCCATGCCACCCACTTCCGAGATCGAACGCTTCTGTACCGCCCGGCTCGCCGCCATGTTGGAGATCGACGAGGCCGGCATCGCGCCGATGACGAGCTTCGCCAGCCTGGGGCTCGATTCGGCCGCCGCCGTCCATTTCGTCCTGGAGGTCGAGCAGGAATACGGCGTCGAGCTCTATCCGGGCGTCACGCAGGATTATCCGACGATTGCGCAGTTCGCCGAGCACCTCGCTGGCGCGACAGCCCCCTAGGCTGCTGCCGGTCCGTTTGCGCGTGCGGGCGGGGTTTTGCGTCTGGCTCCGCCATTGCCGTGCGATGCAGCCTCGACGGGTTGCGCTGTTGACGATAGGTAGTCGCCTGCCGACGAACCGATGCGGCAGGGGACCCACCGGGATGGACCAGAGCTGATGGCACATGCTCCGAACGCGGCCGGCGGCCAGCACATGGCGAATGCCGAAGACATCATCCCGCGCGACATCCGGTTCGGTATCCTCGACAACGCCCAGCGCCATTGGCTCGAGGACGACATCATCAAGACGGTGCTGATCGACGGGCTCTCGATCTTCCTGCCCGAGGGCGAGCGCTTCTTCATCCGCTCGCTGAAGCATTACGGGCCGAAGCTGCAGGACCGCGAGCTCGCGGCCGAGATCAACGGCTACTCCGTGCAGGAGGCCTATCACACGCGCGAGCACGAGGAATACAACCGCGCCATGGCCAGGCTCGGCTACGACGTCGAGAAGATGGAGGCGCCGATCCGTCGGGGGTTCGACATCGTCAAGAACCCGCTGCACCGGCTGTCGATCACCTGCGCGATCGAGCACATGACGGCGACGCTGTCGACGCTGACCTTGCGCCATCCGGAGCTGATGGACAAGGCCGCGCCGGCCTATCGGCGGCTGTGGATGTGGCATGCGCTGGAGGAACTCGAGCACAAGGCCGTGGCGCTGGACGTGCTCAAGGCGGCGACCCCGGAAATGTCGAGCTGGCAGCGCTATTTTGTCCGCGTCCTCGGGATGAACGGGACGCTGTTTCCCTTCCTCGTGCTCTTCCTGCGCAACGTCCCGATCTATGCGAAGACGGATGGGGTGAAGACCGGGTTTCGCTTCTGGCTGCGCTTCTTCTGGGTGACGATGGTCTATCCCGGCTATTGGCGGCGCTGCTTGCCGAACGTGCTGCGCTACTACCTGCCGGGTTTCGACCCGCGCAACAGCGATGACCAGGAGCTGATGCGCAAGGGGCGCGACTGGCTGGCCGCCAATCTCCCGCCCGCGCCCGGCGCTTCGCCGCATTCGGCCTCCTGAGCATCGGACATGGCGAGCCAAGCCTTCTCCGGCCTGCTGGAAGCCATCGACCGGGGTGCCTTCCCCAAGACCCGCAAATGGCTGTGGCGCGGCCTCTACAACATCCTGTCCCGGCGCTGGCGCGACGACGACTGGCGTTTCATGAACTACGGCTTCCTGCCGCCCGCGCCCGGCATTCCGCTGGAGCAGGAGGACGAGGCGGACCGGCCCTTCATCGGGCTCTATGCGCAGGCGGTCGCCGGATTGCCGATGAAGGGCGCGCGCGTGCTCGAGATCGGCTC
The DNA here is from genome assembly GCF_058798075.1 of Allobosea sp. GW823-FHT01F03. Classification (NCBI taxonomy): domain Bacteria; kingdom Pseudomonadati; phylum Pseudomonadota; class Alphaproteobacteria; order Hyphomicrobiales; family Alloboseaceae; genus Allobosea; species Allobosea sp. GW823-FHT01F03. The sequence continues at coordinate 847,341 of NZ_CM179505.1, forward strand.
GGGACGCGGGGGCGGGGCGCGCTACATCGCCCGCTATTGCGAGCCGGATTCCGTCATCGGGCTCGATTATTCTCCCGCGACGGTCGCTCTCGCCCGCCGTCTAAATCGCGACACGCCGAGGCTGGCCTTCGAGATCGGCGACGCCGAGAAGCTGCCTTTCGCAGACGGCGCCTTCGACGTGGTGATCAACATCGAGTCCTCGCATTGCTATGGGGATGTGGCGGCCTTCGCGCGGGAGGCGGCCCGCGTCCTGGCTCCCGGCGGCTGGTTCAGTTTCGCCGACATGCGCGGCAGGGCGACACTCCCACTGCTGCGGCAGCAGCTGGCGGTGCCAGGGCTGGTCCTGCGCGGCGAGACCGACCTCTCGCAGGGCGTCATCACCGCGCTCGACGCAGCCGAGCAGCGCAAGCGGGCTCGCATCGGCAAGATCCGCTTCATGCGCGGCTTCATCAGCGAGTTCGCGGGCTCGCAGGGCTCGATTCTCTACCGGGAACTGAGCGAGGGCGGAGTCGTCTACCTCGCGCAGCGCTATCGGAAGGAAGACGATTCCCGCGAACTGCCTCCTCCGACGATCAGCGACGCTCCGAAGGCGTAGGTGGGGCTGGCTCCGCCGCCTCGCCGCCGGACGGCTCGAAGCTCTTCAGCGTGTCGTCGTAGCGCGGATGCAGCGTGCCCATCCAGCGGTCCCACAGCGAGAAGGTGTGGCCGTAGTTGAAGCGGAACGTGCCGTGATGCTGGTCATGAAACACGGTGCTGGCGAGCGGCCAGGGCGAACGCCCGGCGGGCGAGGCAAAATGCTCGAAGCCGGCATGCCCGAGCATGCCGCTGATCTGATCGTAGAGCTTCTGCAGCACGAGCATCTGCCACGGGATCGGCAGGATGAAGACGATGATCGCGTAATAGGCCTGGTTGAGCAGCGCCTCGACGAAGCTTTCGTGATGATTGCTCCACACGGTCGGCGCCACGCTCTTATGGTGGAGCGCGTGAAAACGATAGAAGACGCGGCCGTGGAGCAGCCGGTGGACCCAGTAGAACCACGCATCGTAGAGAACGACCGAGAGCAGCAGCGTCAGCGGCCCGGACCACCAGCCGAGTTCGAGCGGGGTGAGAGACCAGCCCTGTTCCTGTGCGAACAGGCCGAAGGCGAAGCAGGCCGACAGCGTCAGGATCGAGATCGGGGCCTGCCGCAGTTCCTTCCATTTGCGCCGGTTGACACGGTCGTTCTGGATGCGGCGTTCGGGATGCCGACGATTCATGACCTCGAAGAAGAGGCCGGTGAGCAGCATCACCAGCACGACGGCAGCCACCACCAGACCGAAGAGGCGGAGGAAGTCGTTCAGCAGCGCCACGGTCGCAATCCCATCATCGATCCGGTTCAGGCGGCGCCGTCCAAATAGAGCAGGCGATCTTCCTGGTTGCCCGGGTCGAGCAATTCCTCATCCGTGACGGGCGTGACTTGCGCATCGTAGCCAAGGCATCGCAGCGCCGGATAAGGGCCGCGCAGCCGCGCGAGCAGGCCTCGGGGATCCCGGCAGCGCCCCGGGTTGAATTCGAGGATGATTCGCGGCCGCCAGCGTTCGATGGTCCGACCCAGCCCGAGCGCGATGTCCTCCTCCGCCCCTTCCGCGTCGATCTTCAGAAAATCGATGCGGGGGAAGCCGGCGAAAAGCGCGTCGAGGCTGCGGATCGGCACGGCGACCAGCGAGGCGTCGTCGTGCCGATCCGCCACGCCGACGAGGGTGGCATTCTTCGGTTCGCCGGCCGGGACGAACAGGCATCCCTGTCCGTCGCCCGCGCCGGCAGCCGCAGCCGCGATGGTGCTGCGGCCGGCGAAGCCGTTGAGCTCGAGCGTTCGCTTCAGCATCTCGACGACGGGAGGGTTGGGCTCGACGGCCAGGAGACGGCCCGTCGGCCCGATCAGATCGGCCATCAGCAGCGAGTAGTAGCCGAAATTCGCGCCGACATCGGCGACATGCATCCCGGGCGCGACCAGGCGGGCGATGAACTGCGTCAGCCACATCTCCCAATAGCCGTCGAGCATGACATGCGCGGCAAAGCCGCGATCCCGCGTGTCGAGAAACGCCTTGTAGCGTCCCAGGACCCGCGACAGCACGGTATGCTCGCCCAGATAGACGCTTTGCGTCGCCGCGCGGCAGACGCATTCGACTCGGTAACGGTCGGGCCCCCGCAGTTCATCCAGGGACAGGATGCTTCCGGGCAGGATCTGCGCCTGCATGTGCGGATGCTCCGCGATATGCGTCTTGTTCATCAACCCGTCCATTCCGACCGGACATCGATGCGCACCGCGGCGCGCCTGAGCCGGATCCGGTCACGCCACAACGACCCGACCGTGAATACGCTTCTAAACTATTGATAGAGAACGTTTTGCCGATCCGACTGCATGTGCACTCTTATCGGAACGTGCTCTAGGTGGCGATACCCCGTTCGATCAACGATCTCACGACGCGATCGGCCAGTTCGTCGACCTCGTATCGGCTGCTGTCAAGGTGAAGATCCGGAGCGATGGGCCGCTCATAGACGGAGTCGATGCCGGTGAAGTTGCGGATCTCGCCGCGGCGCGCCTTTGCGTAGAGGCCCTTTGGATCCCTGTGCTCGCAGATTTCGAGGGGAGCATCGATGAAGACCTCCAGGAAGGGACAGCCGGCGAGGCGCTCGCGCACCATGGCCCGGTCGGCCGCGAAGGGGGATATGAAGCCGCACAGCACGATCAAGCCGGCATCGACCATGAGCTTGGCGACTTCCGCGACGCGACGCAGGTTTTCGACGCGGTCGCCTTCGGCGAAGCCGAGGTCGCGATTGAGCCCCAGGCGGATATTGTCGCCGTCGAGCAGGATCGTCAGCTTGCGCCGCGCATGCAGCCGGCGCTCGACGGCGTCTGCTATCGTCGACTTGCCGGCGCCGGACAGGCCGGTGAACCAGAGGACCGCGCCCTTCTGGCCCAGCAGGCTCTCGCGCGCCTGCCGATCGACCGTCAACTTCTGCGCGAACAGATTGCTGCCGCGCTCAAGCGCGTTCCGCACCATTCCGGCTGCGACGGTCTCGCCGCTGACGCGGTCGACCAGCAGGAACCCGCCGGTGGCCGGACAGCGGGAATAGCTGTCGAATGCGATCATTCCGGGCGTCGCGAGGTGGCAGATCGCGATCTCGTCGCGTTCGATCTGCGTGCCCGCCACCAAGGCGCCGCCGACGATGTCGAGCTTGCCCCGGATCGCCGTCACGGTCACCGGGGAGGTCAGGGTGCCGAGGCGCAGTTCGTAGTCGCGGCCGGCGAACAGCGCCCGCTCGCCGAACCAGACCACATGTGCCGCAAAGTGGTTCGCGCATGCCGGCGCATCGCCGCCGGCATGCAGCAGGTCGCCGCGGCCGAGGTCGATCTCCGGTGTCAGCGTGACGGCGACGGCCTCTCCCGGCCCGGCCCGCTCGACCGGTCCGTCCGCCCCGATCAGTTCCCGTATGGTGGCTTCAGTGCCGCCTATGGCGGTCCTGACCCGCGCGCCTGAGGACAGCGTCCCGGCGGCGATGGTCCCCGCATAGAGGCGCTCGCCCCCGGCCGTGCGCCAGACGCCCTGGATCGGCAGGCGCAGGTCGCCGACCGGCTTCGGCCTTTCGATCACGAGGCGTTCGAGATGGTCGAGGAGTGTCGGCCCTCGATACCAGGGCATGGAGGGGCTGGCGGTCACGACATTGTCGCCCAGGCGCGCGGAGACCGGAATGGCGACGACCTCGAGATCGAGATGCTTCGCGACCGGGGCGAAGCTCTCGACGATCCGGTCCAGGCTATCCGCCTCGAACCCGACGGCATCCATCTTGTTCACGGCCAGGACGATGTGCCGGATGCCGAGCATGCCGCAGATCGCTGCGTGCCGGAAGGTCTGCGTCCGCAATCCGCGGACGGCGTCGGCCAGAATGATACCGACCTCGCATTGCGAAGCGCCGGTCGCCATGTTGGCGGTGTATTGTTCGTGGCCGGGTGTGTCGGCGATGATGAAATCGCGCCGGGGGGTCGACATGTAGCGATAGGCGACATCGATGGTGATGTTGCGCTCGCGCTCGGCCGCCAGGCCATCGGTCAGCAGCGAATAGTCGATCTCGCCTTGCCGGGTGCCGTAACGGCGCGAATCGGCCTCGAGGGCTGCCAGTTGGTCGTCGGGGACGGCTCCGGCCTCATGGAGGAGGCGCCCGATGAGGGTGGACTTGCCGTCATCCACGGCGCCGCACGCCAGGATGCGCAATGCTGGCGGACGCTCGGGTGGTGCCTCCCGTTCGGTCTCGCCGAAGACCGCGCGATAGGTTGCTGAAACGGGGTTCAAAAATAGCCCTCCCGCTTCTTCGCTTCCATGGACGCCGCGCCGGTGCCGTCGATCAGCCGGCCATGGCGTTCCGAGGTGGTGGTGGCTTCCAGCTCGGCCACGACCTCCGCCACGGTAGCGGCTTCGGATTCGACTGCCGCGCTGAGCGGATAGCAGCCGAGCGAGCGAAAGCGGACGGATCGCAGCTCCGCGACCTCGCCGGGCTGCAACGGAAAGCGCTCGTCATCCACGACGATGAGCGAGCCGCCTCGGTCGACCACCGGGCGCGGGCGTGCCAGATAGAGCGGCACGATCGGAATGCCTTCCGCCAGGGTGTAGCGCCAGACGTCCCGCTCGCTCCAGTTCGACAGCGGAAAGACCCGCATCGTCTCGCCCGGCCGCAGATGCGGGTTCACAAGGCGCCAGAATTCCGGTCTCTGGCTGCGCGGTTCCCAGCCATGTCCGGGGCTGCGCAGCGAGAAGACGCGCTCCTTGGCGCGGCTCTTCTCCTCGTCCCGGCGCGCGCCTCCTATCGCCACGTCGAAGCCTGCCTGCACGAGGGCCTGCTTGAGCGCCTCGGTCTTCATGACGCGGGTATAGGCGTTCGCATCGGCGGAGAAGGGCGAGACGCCGCGCTCCAGCCCCTCGCGGTTGACATGCACCCTGAGCTCGTAGCCCAACGCCCGTGCGAGCCGGTCGCGAAAAGCGATCATATCGCGGAACTTCCACGTCGTGTCGACGTGCAGCAGCGGAAATGGCGGCCTGGCCGGCCAGAAGGCCTTGGCCGCCAGATGGGCGAGAACCGTCGAATCCTTGCCGATCGAATACAGCATCACCGGCCGCTGGAAGAGAGCGGCCGTCTCCCGCAGCAGGAAGATCGCCTCTTCTTCCAGCCTCCTGAGGTGGTTCACGCCATTATTCGTCCGGTTCGGCGGGAGGGGCGGCCCCATTTGCGGGGCTTGGACCCTGTCGGCGCCTCGATTGCGAGAATGCGCGCCTAGTAGAAGCGGCCCGCGACACTGGCGCCTTGAACCACCGGCGAGGACAGGCTCTGGAAGACGGAGAAGGCCTTCTGCAGATCCGTCAGCGGCGCATTCGAGACATAGAGGATGTCGCCCCTCTGCACGCGCAGCCCCTGGGCGATGAACAATCCGTTGGGGTCGCGCAGGTTCACGCGATAGACCACCGGAATCCGCCCGCCACGACCGAGGAGCGGGCTGTCCGGCTTGATCCGGCGCAGCAGTTCGGCGGATTCGAAGCGATACAGGAACACGCCTTCCGGGTCCGCGCGGAAGTCGAGAAGGCCGCCGGACTTGGCGATCGCCTGTGCCAGGTTCATGGCGTCGGCGTCGAACGGAATATCGGTGTTGCGTCCGGTCGCGCCGGCGGCGATGAAGGTTCTCGGGTTCCGGACCAGCGTCAGGGTATCGCCGCCACGCAGATAGATGTTCTCGCGCGGGTTGTTGACGACGGTCATCATCGGAACCGCGACGGAACGCGAGCCGCGCATGAGACGGATCTCGGTCTCGTTGACGGGCGCGCGGATGCCGCCGGCTGCGGCGATGACGTCGAGAATGCGATCGCCCCGGTTGGAAAGAGGGATGCGCCCGCCCGTCGCCACTTCGCCGGTGACCGCCACCGTGCTGCTGACCGGCCGGCTGACCGTGACCAGGATCTGCGGCTGGATCGCCTTGCCGGCGAGGCGTTCCTCGATCGTGCTCTGGACCTCTGCCGCCGTTTTGCCGGCCACTTTGACGCGTCCGGCGTAGGGCACCGAAATCGTCCCGTCACGGGCGACGGCCTGCTCCGGGATCGTGGCGGTCCGCGAACCGGGCGAGAAGCGATCCGTGGTCAGAGGCGCCGAGAAGAGGCCGCCTGCTCCAGCCTCCCAGATCGTCACCGCGACGAAGTCGCCGATCCCGATCCGGGTCTCGACCGCCCCGCTGCGATCGCCGAAGCTGCCGCTGAAGCTGTCGACCGCCCGGCTGTTCAGCGCGGCGAGCGAGGCCGGAGTGAGATCGATCAGCTCGAAGTTGAAGTTCGCGTTCTCGGCCGATGGGGACACGATATCTGAAGTGGACGGACCACTGGCAGGGAGATTGGAGCAACCCGCCAAAGTCATGGCGGACAGAAACACGAATAGGCCTACCCGCACAGATCTCGTCTCCTACGCCACTCGGCGACTACCACTGATTGTCCCGTTTTGAAAACAAAACGAAACCGAGGGAGCGCATTCCCTTTCGGAGTGTGGACTTCTTGCATCGCGAAACGGTTACGCGCTGCGCGGTGAACGGAAACATGGTTACCAGAACGTGAAGGGGCGAGGCAGCCGGCGGTTCGCGGCGCCTATTTCATCTTGATGGCGTGTTCGCGCACGCCGGCGAGCACCAGCCAGCCGACCAGGAACAGCAGGAGGCTTGCGGCGAAGGTCACGACCACCCCCCGCAGCCGGCGGGGCTGTTCGGCGAAGTCGGCGATCCGGGGTTCCACCACCCGCTCGAGATAGAGCTGCTGGCGACGCGCTTCGTTCCGTGCGACTTCGAGGCTGGTCATGGCGGAGGCGAGCGCCTTGACCGCGAATTCCCGCTGAAGATTGAGTCTCTCATAGCCAGCGATCTTTTCCGCCAGGCCGTCCGACGCATTCGAAACGCGCTGGCGCTCCAGTGTGATCTGCGCCTCGAGAGCAGCGATCCGGCGCCGCAGTCCTGGAATCTGCGGGGAGCTCGGCGAAGAAGCCTCGATCTCCCGCAGCTGAGCCGTCACTGCGGCCAGTTCGTCCGACAGGCGGCCGATGAGCGCGGCGATGACGAGCGAGCTCTGCGATGGGTCGAGCATCAGCTCGCGATTCCGGAATTCGGTGATCGCGAGCTGCGTCTCGACCAGGCGTTCCTCACCCCGTTTGACCTCGGCTTCGGCGAAGCGGATGGCGTCGGCACGGATTCTCTCGTTCATGCGATTGACCAGTGCCTCGCCCAGATTGAGCAATGTCCGGTTGATCTCGACCGAATCCTCGGGTCGGAAAGCCTCGACGGTCAGGGTCGTCAGCCCGGTCGTCGCGCCGTGGAGCACGCTGACGAACGATTTGTAGTGCTGGAACAGCTCCTCATCGCTCGAGCCGCGCAGCAGATTGGGATAGCGCGCCACGAAATCTGCGCCGGGGCGATCGAACATATCGCGCAGGGGCAGGCGCTCCGAGAGCGCAGTCACCGCATCACGCGACAGCAGATATTCCTGGACCGAATAGCTGTCGTCCTGTGACCGGGTGACGCCGACGATTTGCAGCAGCCCGCCAAGGCCGCCGGCAAGCGGCGCCTTGGCGGAGCGAACCACGAAAGTGGATTCGGACACGAACCGGTCCGAGGCGATCAGGCCGAAATAAATCGCCGAGAGCGCCGTGGGCAGCGCGACGAACAGAAGAAACGCCGCCTTGCTCCAGCTCAGGCGGATGGTCGGGCGCGGACGCAGCTCGGCATCGGGCGCCACGTCGGGAGCGCGATCTGTTCCGGGGAGCGGCAGGCGAAAATGCTTGGCGGCGAGCGGCCGTGCCACATGGGCGATCGGACGCAGCCGCCGAGAGAGTTTCTCGAAGCGCTGCCTCATGCCGGGACCTCGCTCCCCTCGCCGATTCGCAGAGAAGCGTTCATGTCAGGTCGATGTCGCGAGTGTCCGGAACCATTGGTTCGGCATTCCTATCGAAGAGGCGGCCTGCTATCTAGCACTCAAGTGTCGGGATCAGAAGTCGACGATGTCTCAAGGTATAATGCAGGAAAGTGCCACCGACTATGTTGAGCTCGTTCCCTTGCGGGTCAACGAGGCCGGTGTCGGCTTGCCCGCCAAGAAGCCTCTGCCCGGTTGGCTGGCTGCGCTGTCCCGGCACGCGCTGATCCTCGTAACCTTCGTCCTGCCCTGTTTCCTCGCCGTGCTTTATTACGGGCTGATCGTCGCTGACCGCTATACTTCCGAGGCGCAGTTCGTGGTCAGAAGCCCGAGCCGGGCAGGCCTCGACCAGCTGACGGGCATGATCCCGGTCACGGGTGGGGAGCGAGCCTCCGACGAGGCCAGTTCCGTTCACGAGTTCGTACGCTCGCGCGATGCCGTCGAATTGCTCGTGCAGAAGGCCGATCTGCGGGCGATCCTGTCGCGACCGGAGGGCGATGTCTTCTGGCGCTTCCCCGGATGGTTCTCCAGGGATCTGCGAGAAAAGCTCTTCGAGCGTTATCTGGATTTCGTCTCGATCAAGCCGGACGGCAGCACGGGCATCAGCACGCTGGTCGTGCAGAGCTTCCGGCCGGAGGATTCGGTGAAGATGGCCGAGGTCCTGCTCCAGGGATCGGAGGCGCTGATCAACCGGCTGAACGAACGCGCGCGCGCCGACACGATCCGGGCCGCCACGCGTGAAGTCGAAACGGCGAAGGCGCGTGCCTTCGAGCGGCGCGAGGAACTCACGACCTTCCGGACGCGCGCGGGGACAGTCGATCCGGCGAAATCCTCCCAGAACCTCCTGGAAACGATCGGGAAGCTGTCTTTCGAGGTCGCGCAGCTCAATGCGCAGCTCGCCGAAGCGCAACGGAACTCGCCCCAGGGGCCGCAGATCACGAATCTGCGCAACCGCATCCAGGCGGTCGAGCAGCAGATCGTCGAGGAGAAGCGGCAGATCGGCGGGTCGGCCCAGGCGCTGGCCCCGATCATCGCCGAATATGAGCGCCTGGTGCTCGAGCGCGAATTCGCGGACCGCGCGCTCGCCTCCGCGCTCGCCTCGCTGGAAAACGCCCGGGCCGAATCCCAGCGCCAGCAGCTCTATCTCGAACGCGTCGTGGCGCCGCACGCCGCCGATTATCCGAGCCAGCCGAGGCGCTTGCTCTGGATCGGCATTGTTTTCCTGCTCAGCCTCTCGGTCTATTCGATATGCCGTTCGCTGCGGGACTATCTTCGTCAGCGCGAGCATTGAGATGACGTCGCCTGCCGCCCTTTCGTCTCGGCCCGACACCGCCCCTGAAGCCGGCGCGGAGCGGGTGGTGCGTGCCGACGACATCGTGAAGGAATTCCATACCGAGCACGGTCCCCGACGTGTGCTGGACGGAATCTCGTTCAGCGTCGGGGCCGGCGAACGGATGGCGATCCTGGGCCGCAACGGTGCCGGCAAGTCGACCCTGATCAAGATTCTCGCAGGCGTCGAGCGGCCGACCTATGGCAAGATCCATCGCGGCCTGAACATGTCGTGGCCCTTGGCCATCGGCGGCGGTTTTGAAGGGCAGATGACCGGCTACGATGCCTGCCGGTTCGTTTCCGCCCTGTATGGCGCGCCGCTCAAGGACACCGTCGAGTTCGTCGCCGATTTCACCGAGCTGGGCAGCCAGCTCTTCACGCAAGCGCGTTTCTATTCAGACGGCATGCGGGCACGCCTGGCCTTCGGGCTCTCCCTGGCCATCGACTTCGAATGCTACCTCATCGACGAGGTCATCCTGGTCGGCGACCGGCGCTTCCAGCAACGCTGCCATGACGAGCTTCTCGTCAAGCGCAAGGACCGGGCCATGCTCATGGCGATCCATTCGATGGAATTCGCCCGAGAGTTCTGCAGCTCGGCGCTGGTTCTGAAGCAGGGGCGCGGCCGCGTCTTCTACGATCTCGATCTGGCCTGTTCGATCTATGCGACATTGTGAACCGTCACGCGGACCTATCTCTCGCCCGGTGACCTTCCGGGCATGACCACCATCGTTCTGGGCATCCCCAGCGCCTTCTCTGCCTGGGGTTTCGAGGTTGTGCGCCGCTTGGTCAAGGCGTCGCGGCCTGCGACTGAGCTGCGTCTCGTCGATCGTTACGATCAGTTCGACGAGGATCCGGATGCCGAGGTGATCGTCTGCTCGCAGTTTCCTTCGCGCTCGCTGCGCGAGGCGGCGCAGAAACCTCGGGCGCGCCTTGTCGTCTTCGCTGCCGACAGCCTGGCTGCCGTCAGCTTTCAGCGGCGCCGGCAGCCGAAACTGGTCGAGGCCTTGCGGACCGTCGGTGCCAGTGCCGCTCTGATCAGTGACTGCCGGCCGCAGAAGCGGGCGCTCTTCCTCGACGCCGCCGGCCTGACCTCGGCCGAGTTGGCGACGCAGCTCATCGCGGATCACATCGATTGCCCCATTCCCGCGGATTTCGCCGAGACATTGGCTTCCCTCGGGCCGATCCCGACGGAGGACGCGACCGGCTCTTCGCTGACGGAAGCGGATAAGGGGATCATCGCTCTCGTTCTCGACAATGCCACGGCCCATCTGCGTGATGCCGGCGTTCCGCTGAAATCCATTTGGCCGCATCGGGTGTTCTTTTCGGGCGATCGGCCAAACGAAGAGGCTCCGCTCGTGGTGGATGCCACAGGGGGTTCGCGGGTCCTGTATTACGGCCCGTATTTCCATCTTTCCGAAGGACGCTGGCGCGCCAAGCTCACGGTGGGCTTCACCAAGGAAGCGGCAGGATTGCCGTTCAAGATCTCCGCCTTCGGGCCGGAGCTGCTGGGAGAGGCCCGCCTGAGGCCGCGCCAGGAAGGGATTTTTTCAGCGCAGTTCAGTTTTCTGGTCTCCGAGCCGGAACGTCCGGTCGAGTTCCATATCCGCACCGAGGAAGGCGCGATCGAAGGACGGGTCGCACTGGCGCAGGCGGAACTCTCCCATCTCGGCGACAAGCGCCCGGCGGATTGATTTCGGCGGAGCGTGCCAGGAAGCCAAGGCGCTGGCGCTCGAAACGGATACGCTAATAGTGGAAGGTCCAGAGCAGGCTTTCGCTCAGGCCCTTCAGCGCCTCGACGGCGTCGGGCCGCTCGCGCGCCAGGGTCGCGATCAGCGCGTCGGCCACGGCGAAGGCCGCGGTTGGCGAGTTCGGCAGGAAGCTGTTGCGGGCCGGGGCGAAGAGCGTCATGTCGGCCAGCGGCACCAAGGGCGATGACGGTCCGTCGGTGAGGGCGAGCAGCACGGCGTTGCGTTTCTTGGCGAACCTGGCGAGCTCGAGCGTTGCGCGCGAATAGCGCGGCAGCGAGATCGCGATGACGGCATCCTCAGGCCCGGCCGAGAGCATGTGGCGCACGGCGCGCTCCGGCCCGCCGCGCGAGGAGGCGAAGACCACGTCGGCGTCGAGATAGAGCGCCAGCCCGTCCTCGAGGAAGGCGCCGACATGATGGCTTGCGCCGGAGCCGACGATGAAGATGCGGCGCGCCTTCAGCAGAAGGGCGATGGCGCGGTTGACGGTCTCCTCTTCCAGCGTCGCGATCGCCTCGTCGAGATTGGCGGCCTCGCCCTTCAGCGTCGTCGCCATGGTGGCGAAGACCGAGCCGGCTGCCGCGCGCGCATCGGCGAGGCCTTCGACCGGCGCGAGCGCGACCTTGAGTGCCGTCGACAATGCGGCGCGGAAATCGCCGTAATTGCGATAGCCCAGCGCCCGGACGAAGCGGGTGACCGTCGCGGTCGAGGTGCCGCTCTTTTCGGCCAGGCCCTCGATCGTCACCGTCGCGGAATCGAGCGGGCTCTGCAGCACGAAATCCGCCGCCTTGCGATGGCCCTCGCTGAGCGAGGGGTAGATCCGGGCAATGCGGTTGGCGAGGTCCGTCGTCGGCTTCAGGGCGCGTGACATGGCTTTTCCGCTGATTGACGTCGGATCATTTTCATGTTTGCTACCGCGTGAAAATAAAACTGTCAAAAACGCTCACCTATGGGAACGGAGAAGGACCGATGCGGCAGCGCGCACTGATGACCATCCTGCTCGGCGCAAGCATGCTGAGCGCGCCCGCCATGGCGCAGACCCTGCGTGTCGCGCTTTCCTCGGAGCCGACCGCGGTCGATCCGCATTATCACGACCTCACCCCCAATAATGCGCTCGCCCTGCACATCTTCGACCATCTCGTGCTCCAGGACGAGAAGCAGGCGCTGAAGCCCGGCCTCGCCACCGCCTGGGAGAATGACGGCAAGAACCGCTGGACCTTCAAGCTCCGCCAGGGCGTCAAGTTCTCGAACGGCCAGCCCTTCGGCGCGCAGGACGTGGTCTTCACCTTCTGCCGCACCCTGAAGAACGAGACCAAGGTCTCCGGTTCCTTCGCCGACATCACCGGCAATTTCGCCAAGGTCGAGACCCCCGACGCCAGCACGCTGGTGATCGAGACCAAGACGCCGGAGCCGCTGCTGCCGACCCTGCTCTCGGGCCTGCCGATCCTCTCCGCCTCGATCGTCCAGCACGGCGACATCACCTATGACGTCGAGAAGAATTGCGGCGTCACCGGTCCCTGGCCGACCGTCAACAACTTCAACGACGGCTCGATGGCGATCGGCACCGGGCCCTACAAGCTGAAGTCCTATGTCCGAGGCTCGGCGATCGAGCTCGAGCGCAACCCCAATTACTGGGGTGCGGCCGAGCCCTGGGAGAGCGTGCGCTTCCTGCCGGTGACCAATGCCGGCCCGCGCCTCGCCGGCCTGCTCGCCGGCGATTATGACGTGATCGAAAGCCCGGCGGCGCGCGACCTCAACCGCATCAAGGGCGACAAGCGCTTCAGCCATGTCATCACGCCCTCGACCCGCATCATCTATTTCCAGCTCGACGTCGCCCGCGACGACAGCCCCTTCGTCAAGGCGCCCGACGGCAAGAACCCGCTGAAGGATGCCCGTGTGCGCAAGGCGATGTCGATCGCCATCGACCGTGACGCGATCGCCAAGCGCATCATGGACGGTGCCGCCGAGCCGGCCTACCAGTTCCTGCCGACCGGCATGTTCGGCACGCTGTCGAACCCGGCGAAGATCCCCTACGACCCCGCCGCGGCCAAGAAGCTGCTCGCCGAGGCCGGCTATCCCAACGGCTTCCAGCTGACATTGTCGGCGACCAATGACCGCTACATCAACGACAGCCAGATCACCCAGGCGGTCGCCCAGTACCTGACCCAGATCGGCATCAAGGCCGAGGTCGACGCGATGACCCGCGCGATCTATTTCCCGCGCCGCGCCAAGAAGGAATTCAGCGTCGCGATCGGCGGCTGGGGCTCGAACACCGGCGAGGCCTCGTCCTTCCTGCGGCAGTGGCCGCCGACCCCGAACGAGGACAAGACGATCGGCGGCTCGAACTATGGCGGCTACAAGAACGACGAATACGACAAGGTGATCCGCGCCGCGATCTCGACGCTCGACGACAAGAAGCGCGAGGAACTGCTGCAGCAGGCGATGACCATCGTCCTCGCCGACGGCGCCTTCATCCCGCTGCACTTCGAGAGCGGCATCTGGGCGGGCAAGGCCGATCTCAAGATCACCGGTCGCGCCGACCAGTTCACCCTCGCCATGTCGGTGAAGCCGGCGAAGTGAGCCGTGCTTAGCCCGCTGGCGACAGCAAGCAACATCGTCATTCCGGGCCGGCGCCCAGCGCCGAGCCCGGAATGACCTTTCGAACGGTCGAGTATTCCAGATGACCGCCTATGTCCTGCAACGGCTGATCCAGAGCGTGCTCGTGCTGCTCGCGGTCTCGGTCGTGGTCTTCTTCGCCGTCTACGGCATCGGCGACCCGATCGAGCTTCTGGTCTCGCCGCAGGTCAGCGATGCCGAGCGGCAGGCGCTGATCCGGCGCCTCGGGCTCGACCTGCCGGTCTGGCAGCAATACCTGACCTTCATGGGCAATGCGTTGAAGGGCGATCTCGGCCGCTCCTTCGTGCATGGCGTGCCGGCGGTGCAGCTCATCCTGGCCCGCCTGCCGGCGACCTTCGAGCTCGTGCTGCTGGCGATGACGCTGGCACTCGTCTTCGGCATCCCGCTCGGACTGATGGCGGGGCTCAACCCCGACAGCCGCCGCGCCCGCATCGTCATGGCCGGCACGGTGCTCGGCTTCTCGCTGCCGAGCTTCTGGAAGGGCATGATGCTGATCCTGCTCTTCGCCGTGCTGCTCGGCTGGCTGCCGACGGCGGGCCGCGGCGAGACGGTCTCGGTCCTCGGCGTCCAGACCAGCCTGCTGACCCTGGACGGGCTGCAGCACATCGCCCTGCCGGCGCTCAATCTCGCCATCCCCAATCTCGCGCTGATCGTGCGGCTCGTCGCCGCCGGCACCACCGAGACGATGACCCAGGACTATGTGAAATATGCCCGCGCCAAGGGCGTGCGGCCGCGCCGCATCGTCAACCGGCATGTGCTGCGCAACATCCTGATCCCAGTGGTCACCGTGGTCGGCGTCGAGTTCGGCAGCCTCGTGGCCTTTTCGACCATCACCGAGACGGTCTTCGCCTGGCCGGGCATGGGCAAACTGCTGATCGACTCGGTCTACCAGCTCGATCGTCCGGTGGTCGTCGCCTATGTCCTGCTCGCGACCCTGCTCTTCGTCACCGTCAATTTCATCGTCGACGTGCTCTATGCCGCGCTCGACCCGCGGGTGAAGCTCGCCGGAGAACAGGCATGAGCATGGACGCTTCCCGCCTCGCCGGGCCGGCCAAGGCCGACACGCCCCTGCGCGAGAAGGTGCTGCGCCGGCTGCGTAACCGCCCAACGACCCGCGGCGCCATGATCCTGCTCGGCATCATGGTGGTGCTCGCCCTGTTCGCACCGGTGATCGCGCCGCAGAACCCGCATGATCTCGGCTCGCTCAGCGTGATGGACAACAGGCTCGCGCCCGGTGAGCAGGGCATGAGCGGCTTCACCTTCTGGCTCGGTAGCGACGCGCAGGGACGCGACATGCTGAGCGCCATCCTCTACGGGCTGCGCACCAGCCTGCTCGTCGGCCTCGCCTCGACGATCGGCGCGCTCACTATCGGCATCATGGCCGGGCTCGCCGCGGCGCAGTTCGGCGGCACCATCGACGCCCTCATCATGCGCATCGTCGACTTCATGCTCGGCTTCCCCTCGATCCTGGTCGCGCTCGTGCTGCTGGCCTCGATCGGCCGCGGCGTCGACAAGGTCATCCTCGCCATCGTGCTGGTGCAATGGGCGCAATATGCCCGGCTGATGCGGGCTGCGGCCATGGTCGAGCGCCGCAAGGAATATATCGAGGCGGCGGTGAATTTCGGCCTGCCGACCCGCCACATCATGCTGGCCCATCTCTTGCCGAACTCGGTCGGCTCGGTGCTGGTCGTCGCCTCGATCAGCATCGCCTCGGCGATCACGCTGGAGGCGACGCTTTCATTCCTCGGCGTCGGCGTACCGGTGACGCAGCCCTCGCTCGGCCTGCTGATCGCCAACGGCTTCGAGTTCCTGCTCTCCGGCGAGTACTGGATCGCCGTTTTCCCCGGCATCGCGCTGGTGCTTTTGATCATGTCCCTCAATCTCGTCGGCGATCGTCTGCGCCGCAGCTTCAACGTGCGCGCATGACCGACGCTCCCCTCCTTTCCGTGCGCGGTCTCAAGACCGTGTTCCATGCGCAGGACGGCGCCTGGCCGGCGGTCGACGGCGTCGATTTCAGCGTCGCCAAGGGCGAGGTGCTCGGCCTCGTCGGCGAATCCGGCTCGGGCAAGTCGGTGACCGGCTTCTCGCTGGTGCAGCTGATCGACCCGCCGGGCGAGGTCGTCGCCGGCGAGGTCATGTTCGACGGCACCGATCTGCGCGCCGCCTCCCAGGAGCAGCTGCGCCAGCTCCGCGGCGACCGGATCGCGATGATCTTCCAGGACCCGCTGATGACCCTGAACCCGGTGCTCAGCATCGGCGAGCAGATGGCGGAGGCGATCCTCGAACACCGCGCCTGCAGCCGCGAGGAAGCGCTCGCCAAGGCGGCCAAGGCGCTGGCGCGGGTCGGCATCTCGTCGCCCGAGGCCCGTCTCAAGCAGTATCCGCACGAATTCTCCGGCGGCATGCGCCAACGCGTCGCGATCGCGACCGCGCTGCTGAACGACCCCGATCTGATCATCGCCGACGAGCCGACCACCGCGCTCGACGTCACCATCCAGGCGCAGATCCTCTACGAGGTGCAGAAGCTCTCGCGCGAAAGCGGCGCCGCCGTGATCTGGATCACCCACGACCTCGCCGTCGTCGCCGAGCTCGCCGACCGCGTGGCGGTGATGTATGCCGGCCGCATCGTCGAGATCGGCGATGTCGAGACCGTGCTCGACCGGCCGCGCCACCCTTATACGCTCGGCCTGCTCAACTCCTCGGCCGCGATGACCCGGCCGGGCGAGCGCCTGCACCAGATCGACGGCATGGCGCCGCGCATCGACTCGCGCCCCTCCGGCTGCCCGTTCCGGCCGCGCTGCGAGCGGGCTCTGCCGGTCTGCGCCGAAAGCGATCCGCAGCCACAGGCCCATGACGGCCGCACGCTGCGCTGCCACAACCCCGTACCTGACCGGGTAGCGGCATGAGCGAGACCCTGTTCGAGCTGCGCGGCGTCCGCAAATACTTCCGCGGCAAGGCCAACATCGCCGAGCGCGTCCTGACCGCGATCGGCCGGCATGCGCCGCCCTCGACCCTGAAGGCGGTCGACGGCGTCGATCTCAGCGTCCGCAAGGGCGAGGTGCTCGGCCTCGTCGGCGAGTCCGGCTGCGGGAAGTCGACGCTGGCGCGGATTGCGACCGGCATCCTGCCGCCGACCGAAGGCGAGGTCTTCTACAAGGGCCGCTCGGCCGCGGCGCTGAAGGGCAAGGACCGGCTCGATTATCTGCTCAAGGTGCAGATGGTCTTCCAGGACCCTTATGCCTCACTCGACCCGCGCATGCGGGTGAACCGCATCGTCGGCGAGGCGCTTTCGGTCCACAAGCTCGTGCCGAAGGCCGAGCTCGACGGCGCGGTAGACCGGGCCCTGACCGAGGTCGGGCTCGATCTCGCCTATCGCGAACGCTATCCGCACCAGTTCTCCGGCGGCCAGCGCCAGCGTATCGGCATTGCCCGCGCGCTGGCGGTGAAGCCCGAATTCCTGGTCTGCGACGAGCCGGTCTCGGCGCTCGACGTCTCGATCCAGGCGCAGGTGATCAACCTGTTCATGGATGTGCGCGAGCGTCACGGGCTGACCTATCTCTTCGTCAGCCATGATCTCGGCCTGGTCCGCCATATCAGCGACCGGGTCGCGATCATGTATCTCGGCCGCATCGTCGAGATCGGCAGTGCGACCGCGATTTTCGCCGAGCCGGCGCACCCCTACAGCGCGGCGCTGATCAAGGCGATTCCCTCCGCAGAACGCCGCAAGAGCAGCTTCCAGCCGCTGAAGGGCGAATTGCCCTCGCCGCTTTCGCCGCCCTCGGGCTGTCCCTTCCACCCGCGCTGCGAGCACGCCATGGCGGTCTGCCGCGAGGTCCGTCCGGAACTCGCCGAGATCGCCCCAGGTCGCAGCGCCGCCTGCCACCTGCACACGACACCGAAGGCCGCATGACTACGCTCACGCTCGATCCGCCGCAGGGGCGCAGCACCCTGCCATTCACCGATGCGCGCCATCCGCAGCGGCCGCTGGAGGTCAATTTCTATCGCCCGGCCGCGCATGGCCCGGATGACGAGGTCGTCTTCGTCCAGCACGGCATGCTGCGCAACGGCGACGAGTATCGCGATTTCTGGATCGAGGCAGCTGAGAAGCATAATCTGCTGATCGTCGCGCCGACCTTCGGTAATGCGCATTTCCCGCAGCCCGAGAGCTATAATAACGGTCTCGTCGTCGGCGAGGACGGCGCGATCGCCGCGCAGGACGACTGGCTCTACGCAGTGCCCGGGCGCGTTCTGGCGGCTCTGCGCCAGGCCGGCGTCACCCGGCGCGACAAGGTGAGGCTGTTCGGCCATTCCGCCGGCGGCCAGTTCGCCCATCGCCTGCTGGCGACGCAGGCCGAGACGCCGTTCTCGGTCGTCTTCGCCGCCAATTCCGGCTGGTACACGCTGCCGACGCTGGAGCGGCGCTTTCCGGAAGGATTAGGCGGGCTCGGCTTCGGCGAGGCGGAGCTGGCGCGCTGGCTTGCCCTGCCGATGGTGATCTTCGCCGGCGATCAGGACATCGTGACGGGCGATCCCAGCCTGCCTTCCCAGGCCGAGGCGCTGGCCCAGGGGCCGATGCGCTATGCCCGCGCCCATTTCATGCTCGACTTCGCCAGCAAGGAAGCCGCCCGGCTCGGCCTGACCTGCAACTGGTCGCTGCTTACCGTGCCGGGCATCGGCCATGACGGGGCGGCGATGTCGCGCGCCGCGGCCGCCTATTGGTATGAGGGGCGGATTCCCTCGGTCGAGGAATTGAAGCCGGAGGCGATGGCGGTCGCCTGACCCGCGACCGAGCCCGGCCCGTTCCGCCGCGCTGCAGCCAGCTATGGCAGCTGCGATCGGTGCGTGACGTTCAGGTGATCCGGCGCACGCTTGCGCGGATCTCCTCCGGTTCGAACAGGCGCTTCCAGTCCGGCTTCAGGATGGTGTCCTTGCCGAAGACGATCGCCTTGTTGCAGGCGTCGGAGAACACGCCCTGAACCTCGCCGAAGGTCACGGCGGCGAGGATGTTCATGTGGCCGAGCAGGAAGTCGCGGGCCGCCTCGCGCGGCACGCCGCGCGCGATCGCCTCCTCCATCGCCTCGCGCATGGCGTCGAGCAGCGTGGCGCAGACCGTTTCCGACAGGCCGGGCTCGAGGATCGCGATCTGCTCGACCGTGACCCGGTGCGAGCGCATCACCGGCGCCCAGATCGTACGGGCCACCTCCTCGCCGAGGGCATAATGCTCCTCCGGCCCCTGCATCAGCGCGTTGACGATGTGCTGCTTGGCGGCGATGCCGCCGAAATGATCGGCCTTGGCCGCGGGGTCGGTCTCGTCGTTGAAGATCGGCGGATGGCAGGGATGGGTGATGAAATAGGTGATGTCGGCCCGTTCGGGCAGATGTCCGGCATGCGGCGCGGCGGCGTCGAGAATCACGACGATGCTGCCCGCGGCGAGCTTCGGCAGCAGATCCTTGGCGACTGCGCCGACATGGGTGTCCGGAACCGCCAGGATCACCACCTCGGCGCCGGTGATCGCCTCCTCGGCCGGCACGCAGTCGACGCCAAGGGCGTCCTTCACGCGCTGCTGCCCGGCGGGGCTGACCTCGACATGGCGGGTCTGGAAGCGTGAGCCGGCGAGGTTGCGGCCGAGGCGCATCCCCATCTTCCCGCCGGCGCCGAAGAGCGCAACCGTGGTCATTCCTCACTCCCCTGATATGGCACTGGCTGGGCGAACCTCTTGATCGGGTCGTTCCCATGGAGGCGCTTCGGCCGCCAATCCGGGATGATGACCATATGGTGATCCTTTTGCCAACATTGCGCGGGAGCGCATCTGCTGACGGCCGATACGCGATCGAAGTGGCGTGTCCGCGCCGAGGCCGGCGATACGCACCAAGGCGCCGCGTGCTCGCGCTTGCGTGCAAAGGCGGCCGAACGGGCCGATGCGCCGGGGTCGCGCAGCTGGCGCGACGTCTCGAAGCGCAGCGGCAGGCCGATCTTCGTCGCGCCAGCGGATATGCCAACCGAGAGCCCATGGCCGTGATGGCCCACCCGCAAATCGGGACTTTGTGACTAGCTTTGGGATTCCCTGCTGATCCGCCTTTTGGACAGGGCAGGCATAATCAGCGATGGGTCGCATGCGTGGTCGGTCGCTGCTACCGGTATCGTTGGATCCGCGGCGCGGTGGTACCGGCCCGGCAGGATAGATGGTGCAAATCATGGCGCAGCATTCAAGCAACAATTCCAGCCACAGCCTCGCCCGACTGGTTTCGGGCAAGCTGATCGCGCTGGGCATCGTCCTCATCGTCGCCGGGATCGCCGCGATCGCGAGCCCGGCGCTGTCGACCATGGCGGTGACCCTGTTCCTCGGCCTGCTGCTCGCCATCGTCGGGGCGCTGAAGCTGTTCCATGCCTTCTCCATCAAGGAATGGGGCGGTTTCCTCTGGCAACTGCTGATCGGGCTGGTCGAACTCCTCGGTGGGCTTCTGGTCTATTTCAACCCGATGAAGGGGGCGATCGCCATCACTCTGGTGATTGCGCTGGTGCTGATGGCGGAGGGCATCGCCCAGCTCGGCCTCGCGGTCAGGATGCGGGCGCAGAGCGGCGTCGTCTGGATGTTCCTGTCGAGCATCGTCACCATCATCGTCGGCGTCGCCCTGGCGATGCGGCTCCCTGCCGGCGGCATCTACACGCCCGGTACGCTGGTCGGCGTCTCGCTTCTCTTTGCCGGCTGGGCCTATATCGCGATCGCGCTCGCCACCAGGCGGGCGGCGGCCTGAGCTCAGATCGCCGAGCGTTCTGCCGGACGCGAGCTGGCGATCCATCCCTTTGTTCAGTCATCGGGTCTGCCCGAAAAGTGGATTCCACTTTTCGGGCAGACCCGATGCTCTAGCGCTCGGTCGGCAGCGGCAAGGTCTCGAAGGTTCAGGGCATGCGTAGTTTCATCGGCAAGACGTTGAAGCGCGGGGGCGCCGTTCTCGTGATCGTCGCGCTGTCCCTGTTGGGCCTGCGCATTTACGACACCCAGAGGGGCGCGCCGCTGGAGCCCTGGCACACCTTCGTGCCGGAGGAACTCTCGATCAAGGAACTCGACCGCGCCGGCTGGGCCGACTATCTCAAGGCCGAGGACAAGGCCTTCGCCAGCGTGCGGGCCGAGGTCACGCAGAAGCTCGACCCGGAGGAGCGGGTCCCGGTCAACCGCTATTTCGACGGCAGCGCGATCCACCCGGCCCATTTCAAGCAGGACTGGAACCGCTCCTATGTGATGGAGCCGGAAGGCAAGCCGGTCGGCGTCGCCGTCTTCCTGCACGGGCTGACGGATTCGCCCTACAGCCTGCGCCATGTCGCGCGGCAATATCGCGAGCGCGGCTTCGTCGCCATTGCCATCCGGTTGCCCGGGCACGGCACGGTTCCGGCGGGGCTGACCGAGGTCGAATGGCAGGACTGGCTGGCGGCGACGCGCCTTGCCGTCAGGGAGGCGCGTAAGCGCGTCGATGCGGCCGCGCCGCTGCATCTGGTCGGCTTCTCCAATGGCGGGGCGCTCGCCCTGATGTATGCGCTGGAAGCGCTCGAGAACAAGGAGCTGGCGCGGCCGGAGCGGCTCGTGCTGATCTCGCCGATGGTCGGGATCACCGCCTTTGCGCGCTTCGCCGGGCTGGCGGGCCTGCCGGCGATCCTGCCGGCCTTCGCCAAGGCGGCCTGGCTCGGCGTGCTGCCGGAGTTCAACCCGTTCAAATACAACTCGTTCCCGGTCAACGGGGCACGGCAGTCGCATCTCCTGACCCAGGCATTGCAGCAGAAGATCGTCCGGCTGGCGCGCGAAGGGCGGTTGACGGAGCTCGCGCCGACGCTGACCTTCCAGTCGGTCATGGACTTCACCGTGAGCACGCGGGCGATCATCACCTCGCTCTATGCGCATCTCCCGGCCAATGGCAGCGAGCTCGTGCTGTTCGACCTCAACCGCTCGGCCAAGTTCGGGCCGCTCTTGAGTACCACTTCGGACACGCTGCTGACCCGAATCCTGCCGGCCTCGCCGCGGAACTTCCGGCTCACGGTGATCACCAATGCCAACGAGGATTCCAGTGATGTCGTCGAGCGCGTGACGGAAGCCGGCGCCTCGACCGAGACCGTGCGCGATCTCGGCCTGTCCTATCCCTTCGACGTGTTCTCGCTGTCCCATGTCGCGCTGCCGTTCCCGGTCACCGACTCGCTCTATGGGCTGAAGCCCGATCCGACGGAGGATTTCGGCATCAAGCTCGGCTCGGTCGCGGCGCGCGGCGAGCGCGGCACGCTGATCGTCAACCTGGATTCGCTGCTGCGGATGTCGTCCAATCCGTTCTTCCCCTATCTGATCGACAGGGTCGACGAAAAGCTGCGGGCGGGCTCTTCCGCGGCCACGGCGGAGCCGGCGAAAAACTAGAGCCAGTTTCGCTCGGGTTTGCTCGTCGTTCCGGACAAGCCGCGAAGCGCGCCCGGCTCCGGAAACCATCGTAGATCATCGATCCCCACGATGGATTCCGGTGTTCCGCTTCGCTCCAGCCGGGAGGACGGTGCCAGCTGATTGGAACCTGCTGCAGCCTTCAGAAGCGCCAGACCAGCGGGACGTAGAAGACTGCGATGACGAAGAACCAGATCATCAGCGGCGTGCCGAGCTTCCAGTAGCTGTTGAAGCTGTAGCCGCCTGGGCCCATCACCATCATGTTGGTCGAGGTCGCGATCGGCGTCAGGAAGGAGGCCGCGCCGGCGACGCACAGGCTCATCAGGATCGGGCGCGGCGAGACGCCCATGCCGGATGCCGCCGCCATGGCGATCGGGATGACCAGCATTGTCGTCGCGGTATTGCTCATGATCTGGCCGAGGCTGGCGGTCAGCACGAAGAGCCCGGCGAGGAAAACGGCCGGGCCGGCGCCGCCGGTCAGCGCGACGAGATGGTCGGCGACGAGTTGTGCCGCGCCAGACTGCACCATGGCGGTCGAGAGCGGCATCATCGCCCCGACCAGGATCACGGTCGTCCAGTTGATGGCACGATAGGACTGCTCGACCGTGATCGTGCCAGCGAGGATCAGCAGGCCGGCGCTGACCAGCCCCGCCACGGCGGGCGGCACGATGCCGGTGGCGAGCATGACGACGAGGCCGGCCAGCACCGTGACGGCGACGCCGGCGCCGGCGCCCATCGGTACGGCCTGGCGTCGGACGAGGTCGGGCGAGTTGACGACGAGCACGTCGGGATCTTCGAGATGCAGGTCGAGCGCCTTCCAGCTGCCTTCCAGCAGGATGGTGTCGCCGGCCTGCAGCACGTCTCCCGTTTCGAGATCGACACCGCCGCGCTGCACCGCCAGCACCACGAGGTCGCCGCTATCGGTGATCATGCCCGGTAACATCGGCCGGCCGATCAGGGCGGAGCGCGGCGGGATGACGACCTCGGCGAGGCCGGAGCGGCGGTTGAACAGGCTCGGCCCGGTTTCGTCCTCGGCCCCCTCCTCGCGCAGGGCGAGATGCTTCTCGGCGGCGAGATTGGCGATCGCTTCGGCCTCGCCCTTCACCAGGAGATAGTCGCCGACGGAAATGGCGGGTGCGCGCAAGGGCTTGCCGGTGGCGCCTTCCTGGGCGGCGATCAGCTGGAGACGCGGATCGCCGGTGAGATCGAGCTCGGTGGGCGCCTTGCCGAGATAGAGCGAGGTCGCGCGCACGCGCAGGCGGAAGACGCCGTCGCTGAGCCCGTAATGCTCGACCAGCGTTTGGGCGTGGCGGCTGAAATCCGCGGGCAGCCGGGCGCTGCTCTGCGCCGGCAGCAGGTGTTTTCCGAGCAGGAGGATGATCAGCATCGTGCCGGCGAGCAGCGGCAGGCCGACCAGAGCGAACTCGGCGAAGGCGAAGCCCTTCATGCCGGCATCCTCGAGCGCTTCCGAGACGAGGATGTTCTTCGGCGCGCCGGTGAGCAGCAGGTTCGAACCGGCATGGGCGGCGAAGGCGAGCGGCATCAGGAGCTGCGAGGGCGACTGGCGCAGGCGGATCGCCGCCATCACCACGACCGGCATCAGCGCCGCGACCGCGCCGCCGCCGCTGATCAGGGCGCTGAGGCAGCCGACCGCCGCCATGATGATGATCAGCAGGCGGGTGCTCCTGTTCTCGCCGGCCTTGGCGATGAGCAGCTGACCGGCCCAGGCGGTGACGCCGGTCTTCTCCAGCGCGGCGCTGACGATGAACAGGCTGGCGATGAAGAGCACGGCGCGATCGCCGAAGCCGGCCATCGCCTGTTCGAGCGTGACGGCACCGGTCGCCCAGAGCGCCAGCGCGGCACCGATGGCGACGATGATCACCGGCAGCCTGTTCCAGGCGAACAGGGCGATCGTGATCGCGGTGACGACGGCTGTGCTCTCGATCGGGGTCAAATCGGCTCTGGTCCTGTACTTGCTCTGCGCGGTCCGTCAGGCCTGGAGCATCAAGGCGCCGCCAATGAGGATGGCGAGCGCCAGCAGCAACAGCCCGGCCACCGGCCAGCGGCGCAGATGAGCATCGGCCCGCTCGACGAAAGCGGCAAGACGGGCAATGGCGGGCGTCCCCGCTTCGGCGAGGACGACGATATCGCCTTCCGGGATGGCTCCCTGCAGGCGTTCAAAACGCCGGACGAGCAGCAAGGCGAGGGTGCCGAGCAGCATCGGCCAGATCAGCTTCCAGAGCGCGTCGGGCTGGATCAGGCTCGCCAGCGGCTCTCCGGAAATCGCCGGGTAGAGCGACCAGGGCAGGATCAGCGAGGCGGCGGCGACCGCGAGCCAGGGGACGAGCTGTCCAGCCGGTGCGATGGAGGCGGGATTGTCCCTGACATCGCGGGCGACAATCAGGGTGAAATGCAGCATCAGCATCGTGCTGCCGGCGCCGGCCAGCGCCATGGCGTGGCTGACGAGCCCGTATCCGAGCATCGGCTTGCTCGCGAGCTTGGCCAGTGCACCGCTGGTCAGCGGCATGCCGCCGAGGCTGAGCGCGAGGACGGCGGTCAGCAGGAGCATCGGCCTCAGCCGCTGCCCGCCCGTCGCGGCGAGGACGCCGACGGCGAGGAAGAGCGCGCCTTTCACCAGCGTGTGATGGACGGCGTAATAGGCGACGAGGCTGGTCGCGCCCGGGTCGGCGTTTTCCAGCCCGGTGCCGAGCAGTACGGCGAGCAGGCCCATCTGGCTGACCGTGGAATAGGCCAGGATGGTCTTGGCGCGTGTCTGGGTGACGCCGACGATCGCGGCGTAATAGGCGGTGACGAAGCCGGCGCCGATCAGCAGCGTGCCCCAGAAAGGCAGGCCGGCCTCGAAAGGCAGGAAGCGGATCAGCCCGATCGCGCCGGCCTTGACCACGACGCCGCTGAGCACCGCCGAAGCCGGCATCGGCGCGGCCGGATGGGCGAGCGGCAGCCAGACATGCAGCGGGACGAGGCCGAGCTTCAGGGCGAAGCCGAGCACCAGCAGGGTGACGATCGCATCGCGCAGCGGCGCGGCGGGCAAGGTTGCGACCACGTCCCGGATCGCCGGGTTGGGGTCGGGATGGCCGGCGGCGAGCATAACGAAGGCGAGCAGCAGGAAGGCCTCGGCGAGCAGCGCCAGCACGACATAGACGGTTCCGGCCCGGTGGGCCCGCGCGGTCTGCTCATGGACGATCAGCCCGTAGGCAGCGAGGCTCGCCAGGGTGAAGAGCAGGTAGAAATTGGCGATGTCGCGGACGATGAACAGGCCGAGGCTGCCGGCGAGGGTCAAGAGCCACCAGACCGCGAACCCGGCCCTGGCCGGATCGCTGCGCATATAGGAGGCGGCGAAGGCGCCGGCGGCGCTCCACAGCAAGGCGGCGCCGCCGAGCAGGATGGCGCCAGGGCGGTCGAGCATCAGCGACAGGCGCAAGGGCGGCGGGAACAGGGCCGAGGTCCCATCCGGCACCAGAAGCGCGGCGAGCAGCGCGGGGAGCGGTGCGAAGACGAGCAGGGACGGTGCCCGCGCCCGGAAACCGCCGGACAAGCAAAGGGCCGCCATGGCCAGCGGCAGCAGGATGGTCGCGGCGAGGAGCGAGCCGGAGGCGGTCATGGCGCCACCGCCGTCGCAAGGCCGGAACGGCCGATCTGCAGGAGACCGAAGGGCTCGAGTGGGATGAAGCCGAGCAGGACTGCCGCCACGGCGAGGGCGAGCGCCGTCATCTCGAGACGTCGCGGGATCGGCCTTTGCACGGCGAGCGGCGTGGCGGGGCTGGCGAGGGCGGTGTTGATCACCCGGAAGACATAGCCGCCGGCGAGCAGGCCGCCGGCCAGGATGGTGGCGGCCAGCCAGGGATGGCCGTTGATCACGGCCGCGGTCAGCAGCAGGCATTTGGCGATGAAGCCGCCGCTCGGCGGAATGCCCATCAGCGAGAGGCCGGCGAGGCCGAAGGCGGCGGCGCTGAGCGGCAGGGCGCGGCCGAAACCGCCGAGACCGGCGATGCGGTCATGGCCGAAAGCCTCGGCGACGACGCCTGCCGCCAGGAACATCGCGGCCTTGGCGAGCGCATGCGAGACGAGCTGGAGCGTGCCGCCGGTCCAGGCGATGGTCTCCCAGGGCGGTGTCCCGTCCGGCCCCGAGGCGAGCGGGAAGACGATGAAGAGATAGCCGATCTGCGCCACCGTCGAATAGGCGATCATCAGCTTCAGCCGCGCCTGCCTGAGCGCCATGACGCTGCAGAACAGGATGGAGGAAGCCCCGAGCACGGCGAGGAACTGTCCGGCGAAGGCTGCCGCCTCCGGCGGCGCGATATCGAGCACGAGCCGCAGGATCAGGAAGACCGGCGCCTTGATCACCAGCGCCGAGAGCACGGCGCTCGCGGCCGCCGGGGCCCCCGCATGGGCGGGCGGCAGCCATAGATGCAGCGGGAACAGGGCCGCCTTGGCGAGCAGCCCGGCGATCATCAGCGCCAGCGCGACCGACAGGGCCGGGCCGCCATCGCTCAGCCCGGACAGGATCCTGATGTCGAGCGTGCCGAAGGCGCCATAGATCAGGCCGACGCCGAGCAGATAGAGCAGCGATCCGAGCAGCGCGAACATCAGATAGCGCAGCGCTGCCGCCATGGTCTCGGCCCGGCCGTCGAGGCAGACCAGCGGCACGGCGGCGAAGGTCAGCAGCTCCAGCGCGACATAGAGGTTGAACAGGTCCTCGCCGAGGAAGACGGCGTTCAGCGCGCTCCAGGTCGCGAGCAGCAGGGCCCAGAAGGTCGTCGCTGCCCGGCCATCGCGGGTCTCGGGCGAAAGATCCTGCATGCCTCGCGCGAACAGGCCGGTTGCCGAGATCACCAGCGCGGTCATCGCGATCAGCGCGGCGGAAAGCCCGTCGGCGCGCAGGGCGATGCCGAGCGGGGGCTGCCAGCCGCCGACGACATAGGTCAGCGCATCGCCGGTGCGCAGGAGTTCGGCGAGGATCGCGATAGCGACGGCAAGCCCTGCCGCCATGCTGGCGAGGGCAACCTGCCTCGCGCGGTGCGGCGCGAGCGCCAGGATCGCCAGCACGCCGATGACCGGCAAGGTCAGCGCCAGCACGAGCAAATAGCCGCCCGGGGTCGTGACATGGACAGGGGCGAGGGCGAGCGGCGTCATGACTCGGCTCGCGGCGTTTCGCCGGCTGCCGGCTGCTCGAGGCTTTCCCGGCCGGTGAGATCGAACAGGCGCCGCAGCAGCGCCACGGCGAGCGCGCTGGCCGAGAAGGCGACGACGATGCCGGTGATCACCATGGCCTGCGGGACGGGGTCGCCCGGCAGGCCGGCCGCGGCGCCGCGGCGCGCCACAGCCCCGAAGACCATGAAGATGCCGGCGCCGAGGATATTGAAGCCGACCAGCCGACGCAGCAGGCCGGGATGGGCGATCACGACGAACAGGCCGATGCCGGCGAGCGCCGCGCCGCACAGGCCGAACAGTGTGGCGCTGTCGAAGATGGCGGCGGTCACGGTGCCGGCGCCCTGCTGGACGGCCCGGCGACGAGCAGGCCGAGCGCCAAGGCGATCGCGATCGTCAGGGCGGCTTCGATGCCGACGATCAGCGCCTTGGCCAGGGGCTCGGGATAGGCGAGGAAGTCGCCGGCGACGGCAAAGCCGAGGAAGCCGATGGCGAAGAACAGCGCTGGCCCGCCGACCAGGAGCAGCCGCAGCAATCTGCTGCGCGTTTCGGGCGCCGGACTGAGCCCGGCCAGCATGACGAGCAGCCACATCGCCGCGAGGATGCTGCCGGCCTGGAAGGTGCCGCCCGGCGCGTCGGCGCCGACCCAGACCATGTAGACCGCAATCAGCACCCCGAAGGGCGGCAGGGTGCGGGCGAGATAGAGCAGCGGCTGCGGCGGGTTCGCTTCCTTCAGCGCTGGCGCGCCGCCCCAGAGATGATCGGGGGTGAGCGCCCAGACGCCGAGCAAGGCGAGCAGCACGACGACCTTTTCGAGCAGCGTGTCCAGTGCCCGGTAGGCGAGCAGCACCGCCGTCACCGGGTTGCCGAGCCCGGTCGCGTCGATCGCCGCGAGCGCCGGCGGCGCCAGCGTCGGTGCCGGCGAGGGAAAGGCGAGCACAGCGACGCCAAGGCCGAGGGCGACCGCGGCGCTGGCCAAAGCCGCGACGATGGTCGTGGCAGCATTGCTCCGACGGCGGGCACTGCCCGCCTGCCGGCCGCGGCGCAGATGCGCTTCGGCGCGCAGCAGCAGCAGGCCGGTGATGCCGCCGCCGATCGCCGCCTCGGTCAGCGCGACGTCGATCGCCCCGAGACGGGTCCAGGCTAGGCCGAGCAGCAGCCCGAAGGCGATGAAGGCGATGATCGCATTGCGGTCATCGCCGGTGCGGGCGACATGGATGGCCAGCACGATGAGCCAGGCGACGAGCGCGAGGTCGAGGAGCAGGTTCATCGGCCGGACTTGCGGCGATGGAGGGCGCCGGCGATCAGCTGGCTCGCGGTCGCGGCCGAAAGCTGGGCGAGCAGCCAGACGCAGACCAGTTTCAGCCCGCCGGCGATGCTGTCGACCTGGGGCAAGAGCCCGAGCACGATCAGGCCGAGGCCGAGATTATCGGCCTTGCTGAGCGCGTGCAGCCGGCTCAGCGTGTCGGGAAAGCGTAGCAGGCCGAGCGTTCCGGCGAGGAAGAGCAGCGCGCCGCCGGCAACCATGACGAGGGTAAGGAGATCGGCGAGCGTGCTCATGGCTCGTCGCCCTTCGGCGCGGCAGCGTCGGCGGCCTCATCCGATTGGCCGAGGGTGAAGGCGGCGCAGGAGAAGGCGGCAAGCAGCATCAGCAGCAGCGCGACATCGGTCATCGCCGAGGTATTCGAGGCGGCGCCGAGCAGGAGCAAAGCAGCGGCGGCGCCGGTTCCGAGCAATTGCACCGCCATCATGCGTTCGACCGCGAGCTCCGAGCGCAGCACCCTGAACAGGCCGAGCGCCGTGACGGCCAGGATGAAAAGCGCCGCCCCGGTGAGGAATTCAGCCATTGCGGCCTCCGTCCTGCAAGGTCTCGCAGAAGGCGGCTTCGTCGGCGGCGAGCTGTTCGGCCACAGGCTCGCGCAGGTCGAGGCAGTGGATGTGGAGCGTGCCGTCGGCCTCGGCCGCGACCGGCAGCTTGCCGGGTTGCAGGCTCATCACCGCGCAGCAGGCCTGGCGCGCCATGCCGGCGGGCAGGGCGGTCCGGTAGGTGACGAAGCCCGGCTGCAGCGGGGGCACGGGCGCGAAGGCGCGGCGCGCGACATCGATGCCGGCCGCAACCGATTGGGGCAGGAAGCGAACGAGGAAGCGCAGCACGCCGGGAAAGGATAGACTGCCACGCGCCGGCCAGAGAACCGTGCTCGTCCAGACCGCCGCCGCGGCTGCGACGACCCCGACCGGCAGGTCCTTCATGGCGGGTCCCATCAGGACCAGCCACAGCGCGAGAAAGCCGGCCCCGCGGGTCAAGAACACATGCCTCGGGGTGGAGTTCTCGGGCATCGATGCCGTTTCTCGCGAGCCTTCATGCCGGCGCGTTGCCATGTCGGGGGCGACGGCGTCCGACCGAAGGCATGTCGACGCTGCGTCAATCCGTGGTTCACGGGCCGGAATCGGCCTGATGATCCGCGGTCAAAGTACCGTTCGGTCATGCCATCGGCATCAGCCCCCTGTCTCAATCCTGTGCCCGGCGTCCCATTCTCGCCTTCTGCCGCCCGGACTGGCTGCCGGGAGGTGCAAGGCCGTGCGCGGGCGGCTATCCCTTGGCAAGGGCCGATCGGAACGACGGGTAGGCCGGGGGAGCGGACGATGCGGACCAGACAGCGAGGCACATCGGCAACAACCGATCGTGGGCGGAGCGTATGAGCATGGCACCGCTGATCGAGCCGCGCGCCGGCGACGCCGAGGATGATTTCAGCAGCACCAAGAAGCGGTCGCTGCTGGCGATCGCGGGCAGCCTGCTCGGCGAGATCAATCTGCCGAAGCTGGCGCTGGCCTGGGTCATCCTGGCACTGGTACCCGGGGTGCTGCTGGGGCTGGCGCCGCTGGTCGCGACCGCGTGGTTTGCCTCGGTCGCCGATCGGCTCTTCGCGCTCGCCGGCATCGGCTCGCTGCTGCTGCTGGCGCTGATCGCGGTGGCCGGCTGGTATGGCTTCAGGCCGCTCTTGC
This sequence comes from Allobosea sp. GW823-FHT01F03, assembly GCF_058798075.1. Lineage (NCBI taxonomy): Bacteria > Pseudomonadati > Pseudomonadota > Alphaproteobacteria > Hyphomicrobiales > Alloboseaceae > Allobosea > Allobosea sp. GW823-FHT01F03. The sequence continues at coordinate 877,604 of NZ_CM179505.1, forward strand.
GTCTGGTCGAACGCAGCTTCTGGTCGCTGAACTCGCTCGCCGTGCAGCCGGTCTACGCATTGTGCCGCGAAGGGCTGCGCCATCTCGCCGAACGTTTCCTGACGGTCGGCGCGAGCGAGGACAAGCGGGCCGCCCTGCGCGCCGCGACCGCTATCGGCGCTGGCCTGCTCGCCAGTGCCGGCGCCGCCACCGTGGTGGGCCTGGTCTGGCCGGCGACGCGCTGGTCCGGCGAGTTCGCCGATCTCGTCCATCCCCTGCGTCTGCTCGTGCCGGCGCTCGCCAATACGGTCGCGGTCATGGCGGCCTATCTCGCGCTCGCCTCGCTCGCCTGGGGCCTGGCCGACGGGCTGATGGACCAGCCGCGCGATCTCGGCGGCTTCGACGAGGCTCCCGAGCAGGCGCGGCACTGGCGGGTGGTGCACCTGTCCGACATCCATATCGTCGGCGAGCGCTACGGCTTCCGGATCGAGAGCGGCCGCGCCGGGCCGCGCGGCAATGAGCGCCTGGGTCAGGTGCTCGACAGGCTGGACGAGATCCATGCCGCGGAGCCGCTCGACCTCCTGCTGATCACCGGTGACATGACGGATGCCGGGCGCTCGGCCGAATGGGCGGAATTCCTCGATCTGATGGCGCGCCATCCGGCGCTGGCGGAGCGCTGCCTGATCCTGCCCGGCAACCATGATCTCAACATCGTCGATCGGGCCAATCCGGCCCGGCTCGAACTGCCGACGAGCCCGGGCAAGCGTCTGCGCCAGATGCGGACGCTCTCGGCCATGGCGGCGATCCAGGGCGAGCGCGTCCAGGTGCTCGATCGCGAGCGGGCGGGGCTGGCGGGCACCCTGGCGGCGGCCCTGGAGCCGCATCGCGAGGCGATCGGCGTCTTCGCCGATGCCGGCACGCTGCGGCTATCGGCCGGGCTTTCCACGGTCTGGGCCGATGTCTTCCCGATGGTGCTGCCGCCCGCCGAGGAGGACGGGCTCGGCGTCATCCTGCTCAACTCCAATGCCGAGACGCATTTCTCCTTCACCAATGCGCTCGGCCTGGTGGCGGAGGAGGATCTGCAGGCGATGCTCGCCGTGCTGCGGCGCTTCCCGAAGGCGCGCTGGATCATCGGCCTGCACCATCACCCGGTCGAATACCCGCAGCCCGCCAAGGCCTTCTCGGAGCGGATCGGCACTGCGCTGATCAATGGCAGCCGCTTCGTGCGCCAACTCAAGCCGATGGCGCATCGGCTGGTGGCTATGCACGGGCATCGCCATGTCGACTGGATCGGGCGCTGCGGGCCGCTGAAGATCGTCTCGGCCCCGTCCCCGGTGATGGAGGCGACGGACGGCATGCCGACGGGCTTCTACATCCACACTCTGGCGGCCGCCGCCGATGGCGGGCTCGCCTTGCTCGCGCCGGAGCGGATCGAGATCGCGCCCCGGCCGCCGGCCGCTCTCAGTTCCTGAGGGCGGCGGCAGCTTCTTCCGGCACCGCGTCCTTCTCCGGCGATCCGAACAGCTCGGCGAGCCAGAGGCTCGAGGGATGCTGGGCGCAGAAGGTCAGGAAGGCGATGGTGATCGGCACGCCGATGAAGGCGCCGAAGACGCCCCAGAGATAGCTCCAGAAGAACACCGAGAACAGCACCATCGCCGGCGAGATCGAGAGCGCGCTGCCGGCGACGCGCGGCTCGATATAGCTGCCGACGGTGAACTGGATCAGGTTGAGGCAGGCGAAGACGCCGATCATCGCCTGCCAGGAGCCGAACTGCGTCATCGCGAACAGGGTCGGGAAGACCGTGGCGACGAGCGGGCCGAGGAAGGGGATGTAGTTCAGCAGGAAGGCGATGAAGCCCCATTCCTCGGCGAGCTGCAGACCGATGAGCTTGGCGAAGGCCCAGACCAGGACGCCGGTGATCAGGCTCATCCAGGTCCGAACCAGCATGTAGCGGCGGATCTTGCGGGCGGTCGCCATGGCGCCGCCGAGCAGGACCTGGCTGGTTTCGCGGTTGCGCATGCCGCTCAGCTTGCGTCCGAAATCGTCGACCTCGAGCAGGCCGAGGATCACATAGACCATCACGACAATCCAGAAGCTCATTGTGGTGTTGAGGCGCCCGGTGATCGTCTGGGCGGTGCGCAGCATCCAGGAGACGTTGAAGTTCTCCGACCACACGCCGGCGACCGCGATGCCATGGCCTTCGAGCCAGACCACGCCCTGGTCGTAGAACATCTGGAAACGCGCGGCGTCGTTGACGATCCAGCGGCCGACGCGGCCGAAGGCCCAGGCGATCAGCCAGCCGAAGGCGAAGAAGACGACGACCATGACGGCGATGCTGATCACAAGCGCCAGCATTCGCGGCAGCACGGATTGCAGGCGCTTCTGCAGCGGCCAGACCAGTGCGATGATGAAGAGCGCGAAGGCGACCGGGGCGAAGACCGAGCTCGCGATCGAGAGCGCGGCGACCGCCAGTATCGTGGCGATCAGGATCTGCGAACCGTGAAAGATCTTGCCGGTCGTCATCTCTTGTCCTGGTCAGGCTGGGCGTTGAGGCGGGAGGGCGGTTCCGTTGGCGAGGCGTGTCGTCTCAGACGCCGTCGGTCAGCTCGTCGAGATCGAGCGTCGAACTCTTGCCGATAGCATCGCGATGCTCGCGATAGAAGGCTTCGGCGGAACGCCGGCCTTCATTGTGGAGCATGGTCAGGAACTCCCATTCGGCGTTCAGCTTGGAGGAGTAGCCGAGCTCCGCCATGGCAGAACTGGTGATGCGGTGCAGGCGCATCCGGGCCCAGCGTGCGCTCTCGCCGGTCGCGGTCTGGGCGCTCTGGCGCAGCAGCGCCATCATCCGCAGCTCTTTCAGCAGCACGGCGTTGAACGAGACCTCGTTGAGCCGGTTCAGGATGTCGCGGGCCGTGCGCGGCGTGCCGGGACGCTCGACCGGGTTGATCTGGACCAGGATGGTGTCGAGCGCGTCGCTCTCCCTGATCAGCGGAGTCATGGTCGGATTGCCGGAATAGCCGCCGTCCCAATAGCTCTCGCCATCGATCTCGACGGCCTGGAACAGGGTCGGCAGGCAGGCCGAGGCGAGCAATACGTCGGGCGTGATCTCGGCATTGCGGAAGACCCGCCCCCGGCCGGTGCGGACATTGGTGGCGGTGATGAAGAGCTTGATCGGGCTTTTCGCGAGGCCGTCGAAATCGATGACCTCGGCGAGGATGTCGGTCAGCGGATTGGTGCCGGCCGGATTGAGGCTGTAGGGTGAAACCACCCTCGACATCATGTCCATGGCGACGAAGAGCGGCGAATTGTCGAGCGTCCAGCGGCCGAGCAGGATGTCGAGCGGGCTGCGCTGGAAGGGGCTGAAGCGCGCCGCCTCCGAGACCTTGCGCCAGAACAGGTCGAGCGCCTCGCGCGCGCCGGCCCGGCCTCCTCTGGCGAAGCCGGAAGCCAGCACCGCCGCATTCATGGCGCCGGCCGAGGTGCCCGAGATCGCCTCGATCTCGAGCCATTCCTCCTCGAGAATGCGGCAGAGCACGCCCCAGGTGAAGGCGCCATGTGCTCCGCCACCCTGGAGAGCGAGGTCGATGCGCAGCGAGGGGCGCTCCGCGGGCTTGCCGTTCTTGCCGGCGCGTAGCGGTGAAGGGGTGCTGGTCACGTCGTAGCCATCCTGATTGCGAGGCGTGCCGGGGACGTCATGCCGACTTCACCAGGCCGGAGAACCCGGCGACGGCGAGCAGGCTCAACGCCCAGCCGACCAGCGACTGGAAGTAGAAATAGGTGATCGCGACGCGCCCGCCCGGCTTGGAGGGGTTCGGCCGCCAGAAGGTTCTCTGGCCCATGTCGAGCACGGGCAGCAGCGTGTCGAGCGAATACATCCACGGGCTGAAGGCCGGATAGCTCGAGGCCTCCCAGCGTTCGCGGAAACAGGCGAGCTGGGTCTGGCCGGGGGCGGCCAGCCCCTGCGACTGGTTGCTGGCGAGGAGCGTGCGCTGCTCGCTGGTCTCGATGCCGCAGAGCGTCCATTCGGGGGCGCGCAGCACCACGGCGCTGTTCGGCATCACGGCGCCCTGTCGTTCGGCATAGGCGAAGATGCCGACGCCGAGGACCCAGAACAGCAGGAGCCAGACGAAGGCGAGCAGCGGCTGGCGGCCATAGGCCAGGGTCATGCCGAGAATGCCGTCGGTCGCGGTCAGGAGTGCGCGCAGGACCCGGTTTTTGGCGCGCTTGCGTCTTGCCTGGCGCTGCAGGCGCTCCTTGACGATGAGCACGGCGCGAGCGTCCTCGCCATGGCCCATTTCGCGGAAGACCGAGGCCAGTTGCTCATAGGGCTGCGGCCAGAAATCCTCGCCCCAGCGCTCGGGCTTCTGGCGCGCCAGCCAGTCGAGCCGGCTTGCGGCATCGACCGGTCCATCGATGAAGGCGCCGTAGCGGCAGCGGTTCAGCAGCAGGTCGCCGGGCCCCGGCCAGCATGCGGCTTCATCATGGATGGTGCCGATGGTGGCGCCGGTCAGGGCCAGCGTGCCGTTCACCTTGGCGCCCCGGCGCAGGAAGAAGGCGCCCTTGATCACGCTGCGTGCCAATTCGAGCGCAATGCCGCCGGGCACGCCGAGGACCGCACCGGATGCGTCGACATCGCCGCCGATCTGTGCGGCGCTGAGGCGTGCTTCGCCTTCGAGCCGAGCGCTGCGGAGCACGACGCTGCCGCGAATTTCGGCCTCGCTGGCCTCGATCGCCGTCCCTTCATCACGGGTGATCGCGGCGCCGGCGCAGTCGAGATCGGCCGTCAGGACCGCGCCGGAGAGATTGATCCCGCCGCGCATCGTCGTGCCGCGGGCAAGGACATTGCGGACTTCGAGGCTCGGCGCGAGCAGGGCATAGCCGTCGGAGACGCGCAGGGTCGCGCCATCGCATTCGAGATTGCCGCCGAGGCGCGCCTGGACGAGATTGACCTCGCCGCCGATCTCGGCGCCACGCAGATAGATGCCGCCGCGCGCTTCCAGACGCTCGGCCTGCAGGCCGGGCAGCTGCGAGCCGTCGAGGAACAGCCGGTTGATGATCGCCGCCCTCAGGACCGGCGTTTCCTCGAAATGACAGTCGTTCAGGCCGATGTCGCGGAAGACGCGGCAGGCCTCGAGATCGAGAATGCCGCTGATCCAGGCGCCGCTGATCCGGACGCCCTTCTCATGCGGCCGGCAGCCTTCCTCGCCGCCCAGCATGAGGAAGCGCAGGAAACCGGCGCGGACGACCCGCGCCGGATCGGGCTCGGGCGGGCGCGAGCCGTCGCCCAGCCGGTCGAAATTGCCGGAAAGCAGCTTGGCGACGACTTCCTCCTCCGCCGGGAGGAGTGGCCGGAAGTCGTCGAGGCGCGCGGTCGGATTGGCCCATTGGGCCAGTTCGCCTCCCGCTCCGGCGCCCCATTCCAGCGTCATGGGGTGGCGGGCGCGGCCGTCTCGGTCGCGGCATGCGCGGACAGCGCCTCGCGCAGCGCCGCTTCCTTGGTCTCGTCGAAGGAGGTGCGCATCAGCGTGCCGCCGACGCCCTTGAGATCGGCGAGGACCTTGTCGGTGGTCATCTTGCGGATCAGGAGGAAGAGCCCGGCCGAGTTCGGCTGCAGCGCGCCGGCGGCATCCTTCATGAACTGGTCGTTGATGCCGACATCGCTGAGCCTGCCGCCGAGCGCGCCCGAGGCGGCGCCGATCGCGGTGCCGAGCAGGGGCGCCAGGAAAATGAAGCCGATCAGCGTGCCCCAGAGCGCGCCCGAAGCGGCGCCCGCGGTGGTGAGGTTGAGCATCTGGTTGAGCTTGACCTGGCCCTTTTCGTCCTTGGTGACGACGACGGCGTCGCCGAGCTCGATCAGATATTCGCGCTGGAGGGAAAGGACCTTCTGGCGGACCTCCTCGGCCTTCTGCTCGGAGGGGAAGGCGATGAAGACGAGATCGCTCATCAGTGCAGCTCCATGTTTGCACGGGGGGGTCGACCCTGCGCCGCCACTCCGGCGGCGCGGCCAATGAGAAATTCGGCCAGCAGCGGGACGGGGCGACCGGTGGAAGCCTTGGCGGCGCCCGCGGTCGAGGCGGTGCCCGCAATGTCGAGATGCGCCCAGGGATAGGCCCTGGCGAAGCGGGAGAGGAAACAGGCTGCGGTGATCGCGCCCGCCGCGCGTCCGCCGAGACTGCCGGCGTCGGGCAGACTGCCGCCGGGCTGGCCGAAATAATCGTCCCAGAGCGGAAGCTGCCAGGCGCGATCGCCGGACATGCCTCCGCAGTGCAGCAGTTCGGCGGCCAGGGTCTCGTCATTGGCGAACAGGCCGCTCGCATGCGAACCCAGCGCCGCGACGCAGGCCTCGGTCAGGGTGGCGACGTCGATCACGCAGGCCGGCTTGAAGCGCTCGGCATAGGTCAGCACGTCACAGAGCAGCAGCCGGCCTTCGGTGTCATCGGACCCCATCTCGATGGTCTGGCCGGACATCGAAGTCACCACGTCGCCGGGTCTGCCGCCATGGCCGCCGGGCATGTTCTCGGCCGCGGCGATCAGGCCGACGACGTCGAGCGGCAGACCAAGCCGGGCGACCGTGCGCAGCGCGCCGAGCACGCTGCCGGCACCGCTCATGCTGAACCGCCTATCCGGGGCCTCGGCGCCCGGCGGCGGGGAGAGGTGGGTGGGACCAGCGCTCATGCCCTTGCCGACGAGCACGATCGGCTTGCGTGAGGCCTTGCGGCCCTGGGGCTGCATCACGATGAGCTTGCAGGGATTGGCGGCGCCCGTGCCGGCCTGGAGGAAGGCTCCCATTCCGAGGGCTTCGAGGGCCTGGCGCTCCAGCACCTCGACCGCGAAGCCGAATTCTTCGCCCATGTCGCGGGCGGTCCTGGCCAGGAAGTCCGGGGTGCAGACATCGCTCGGCAGGTTGCCGAGCTCCTTTGCCAGGGTGACGCCTTCGGCGACGGCGATGCCTTGCCGCAGGGCCAGGACGAGTTCCAGGGTCAGGGTCTGCGGGAGGAGCAGCATGATGCTGCGCATCGGCCGGCTCCGCGTCTTTCGAGCCTGAGCCGAGGCCGGAGGGAAGAAATTGTAGCTGCCAGAGGCGAGGTGCTGGCCGGCCTGCCGGACGCGCCAGCTCAGCGAGCGTCCGGGCACTTCATTCTCGGCCAGCGTCACAACGGCTTCCGAAATGGCGCCCTCGGCGATGACTTTCGCCGTCGCGGCCAGAGCCCGCCAATAGGCGCTGTCGGAAAAGGCCTCACGCTGGCCGAGGCTGACCAGCAGCGTCCGGGGCGCGGGCGAGCCTGGCAGATGATGCAGCAGCACGGTGGCGCCGGGCATCTCGGCGAGCTCGCCATGCGCCATGATCTGGGAGAGCCGGCCTGCGGTGCTGGCATCGAGGCGAGCGGCGGAGCCGCTCACCGGTCCGGTGCTGAACAGGCCGATGACGAGCAGCTCGGTCCGGAGCCTTTCGGCATCGCCGACCACCGGCATGATCTCCAGAGAATGTCTCCAGGAAGGCATCGTCGCATCGCTTGGTTGAGGAGAATTCTGCCGGATGGCGGGCGGAATACAGCTCTCCACGAGCCGCGGAGCGAAGGACGCTCCGCTTATGAGGGGGGCAGGGTCGGGCGGCCCTCCTGGCTTCCAACCGCGGCGGTACGGTCAGGAGCCGTCGGCAACTGGCGGATGCGCTGTCCCGGCAGCAGCGCCTGGATCCCGCCGCTGACCACGATCTCGCCGGGGGTGAGGCCCTGCGAGACGATGACCTGGTTCGGATCGAAGCGCATCACGTCGATGTTGCGCAGGGAGACGGTCGATTTTGCGGGATCGACGACCCAGACCGCCGGCGAGGAGCCCTGCTGGGTCAAGGCGCTCGCCGGAACGGCGATGATCGCGGCAGTCGCGGTCTCGACGGTGCCGACGACGGTCGATCCGAGCCGCATCGCCTCCGGTGGATCGCTCAGCCCGACCCGGATGGCGAAGGTGCGCGTGACGGGGTCGGCCTGCGGCGCGATCTCGCGGACGCGGCCGAGCGCGGTGACACCGGGAGCATCGGCGAGAGCGACGCGGACCATGGTCTCGCCCGACTTCTTCTCGAGCAGGCTGGCGGGAATGTTGAAGACGGCGTCGCGGCCGTCATCGCGGGCGAGCTGGGCGATGACCTGGCCGGGCTGAACGACCTCGCCGGGCTCGACATTGCGGGCGGTCACCGTGCCGGCGACGGAGGCCCGCAGCTCGGTGAAACCGAGCCGGTCCTGCGCCAGTTCGAGCTGGGCCTCGGCATTTTCGAGCTGGGCCTGGGCCGCCTCCTGCGCCTTGAGCGCCTGGTCGAAGCGCGGCCGGGTGGTGAAGCCCTGGGCCATCAGCCGTTCCTGGCGCTCGAAAGTGCTGCGCGCGGTGCTGACCTCGCCCCTGGCCGCCTCCAGCGCCGCCTTGGCCGCAGTCAAGGCGTTGCGCTCCAGCGTCGGGTCGAGGCGGGCGACGAGCTGCCCGGCGGCGACGCGATCGCCGATATTGACCGGCCGTTCGGTGACGCGGCCGCCGATGCGGAAGGCGAGGCCGACATTCTTCTCGGCCTGGATCTCGCCGCTGAGCTGGATTTCGTTGGCGAGCTTGCCGGCCTCGACGGTGACGACGCGGACGAAGCGCCCTTCCGCCGGCGCGGCCGGCTCGTTCTGGCAGGCGGCCAGTGCGAGCAGCAGGAGCGCTGCGGCCGCGGGACGAAGGCGAAATGCCGAAGGATGAGTCATGGCGCAGCAGCTCCCGCGACAGCCTTGGCACCGGGCTCGGCCGCCTTGGGCGCGGCGGAGCCACGGGCGAAGACGGTGACATAGAGGACCGGCAGCAGGATCAGGGTCAGCACGGTCGCGACCAGCAGCCCGCCCATGATGGCGAAGGCCATCGGTCCCCAGAACACCGTCGGCGCGATCGGGATCATGCCCAGCACCGTGGAGACGGCGGTCAGCATGATCGGCCGGAAGCGGGTCGAGGCTGCATCGAGCGCCGCATCAGTGATGCTCTTGCCGCTCTCGCGCTCGCTCTCGATCTGGCCGATCAGGATGACTGCGTTCTTGGTGATGATGCCGATCAGCGCGAGGATGCCGAGCAGGGCGACGAAGCCGAGCGGCATGCGCGAGAGCAGCAGGGCGCTGACCACGCCGATCATGCCGAGAGGCGCGATGCTGAGCACGATCGCCAGCAGGCGGAAGCTGCGGAGCTGCAGCATCAGCACCGTGAACATGATCAGCAGCATCACCGGCACGACCGCGATGACCGAAGCCTGCGAGATCGCGCTTTCCTCGACCGTGCCGCCGAGCGCGATGCCGTAGCCGGCGGGCAGGGTCTTGCGCAGCTCCTCGATGCCGGAGGCGAGCCCGCTGACGACGGTTTCGGGCAGGACGCCCGGCTTGACGTCGGCGGCGACCGTCAGGGTCGGGATGCGATCGCGCCGCCAGATCAGCGGCGAATCGAGCCCGTAGCTGAAGGTCGCGAACTGCGAGAGCGGTACCTGCCGCCCGCTCGGCAGCGCGACCTGCATGGTACGCAGCGTGTCGAGCGAGAGGCGGTCGGCGTCCTGGGCCCGCACGACCACGTCGACGAGATAGATGCCGTCGCGGATCTGGGTCACCACCGTGCCGGAGACGACCGCGTTGACGATGCTCGCCAGGGCCTGCGAGCTCAGGCCGAGCCGACGGGCCTCGTCCTGGTCGACCCGCAGGCGCAGCTCGCGCATGGGCTCGATCCAGTTGAAGTTGACCATCTCGGTCTTCGGATCGGCGGCGATGACCTGCCCGACCTTCATCGCGATATTGCGAACTTCGGCGAGGTCCGGGCCGCTGACACGGTACTGCACCGGCCAGCCGACGGGGGGGCCGAGCTCGAGCGGATAGACGCGCGAGACGACGTTCGGGAAGTCCTTGGCGAGCAGCGCCTCCAGCTTCTTATGCAGGCGTTCGCGTGCGGCGATGTCCTTGGCGACGACGACGGCCTGGCTGAAGAATTCGTTCGGCAGCTGGGCGTTGAGCGGCAGGTAGAAGCGGATCGCGCCACGCCCGACATAGGTGCTCCAGCGCTCCACATCGGGATCGCCCTTGAGCGCGGCGTCGAGCCGGTGCGCGATGGTCTCGCTGGCATAGATCGAGGCGTTCTGCGGCGCGGTGAGATCGACCAGAAGCTCGGGCCGGTCCGAAGCGGGGAAAAACTGGCGCGGTACCAGAGCCAGCGCCAGGATCGAGGCGACGAAGAGCCCGATGGTGACGGCGATGGTGAGCCAGCGCAGGCGGATCGCTCCTGTGAGCAGGCTGCGGAAGCCGCGTTCGACGCGGCCGGGCCCCGAGGCCGCGGCCTTCGGTGCCTTCAGCATGGCGAGGCCGAGCACCGGGGCGAAGACGACCGCGATGAAGAATGAGACGATGAGTGCGATCGTCACCACCGCGAAGAGCGAGAAGGTGTACTCGCCGGCCGAGCTCGCGGCGAAGCCGATCGGCACGAAGCCGGCGATCGTGACGAGCGTGCCCGCCGCCATGGCGGTGGCGTAGCGCTCGAAGGCGAAGGTCGCCGCCTTCGCTTTGTCCTCGCCGGCCGCGAGCCGTGTCACCATCGCGTCGGTCGTCGTCATGGCGTCGTCGACGAGGAGTGCCAGCGCGATGATCAGCGCGCCCAGCGAGATGCGCTGCATGTCGATGCCGATGATCAGCATGCAGGCGAAGACGACGGCGAGCGTCAGCGGAATCGAGAGCGCGACGACGAGGCCCGGCCTGACGCCGAGGCTGATGAAGCTGACGACGAGGATGATCGCGATCGACTGCCAGAGCGACGTCATGAAGTCGTGGATGGCCTCGTCGACCGTGACGGCCTGATCTGCGACCAGATGCGGCTCGATGCCGTGCGGCAGGTCGGCGGTGATCTTCGCCATCGCCGTCTTGATGTTGGCGCCCAGCGCCAGGATGTCGCCGCCCTCGCGCATGGCGATGCCCAGGCCGATCGCCTCCTGGCCGTTGACGCGGAACATCGGCTGCGGCGGGTCGGCATGGCCGCGGCGTACGGTCGCGATGTCGGCGAGGCGGACCATGCGGTCGCCGACCGGGAAATTGACCTGGAGCAGGTCGGCCTCGGACTGGAAGGCCCCCGAGACGCGCAGCGAAATGCGCTCCTCCGGCGTCTGGATCATGCCCGAGGGACGCACGATGTTCTGGGCCTGCAGCGCGGCCAGGAGCGCGCCGCGGTCGACGCCGAGATTGGCGAGCTCGCGCACCGAGAACTCGACGAAGATGCGCTCGTCCTGCGCGCCGATGATCTCGATCTTGGAGACGTCTGGCACCAAGAGCAGCCGCGAGCGCGCCGCCTCGACATGGTCTCGCAATTCACGACCGGTGAAGCCGTCGGCCGTGAAGCCGTAGATGATGCCGAAAGTGTCGCCGAAACGGTCGTTGAAGACCGGGCCGAGCGTGCCGGCCGGCAGGGTATGGCGCATGTCGGCGACGAGATTGCGCACACGGTACCAGGTGTCCTGCACCTCGTGACCGGGCACGGACTGCTTCAGGTTGACGAAAATCGTGGTGACGCCCGGCGTGGTGTAGCTGCGGACGTTGTCGAGCCCGGGGGTCTCCTCGATCTGCCGTTCCAGGCGCTCGGTCACCTGGCTCAGCATGTCTTCCATCGTCGCGCCGGGCCAGGCTGCCGAGACGACCATGGACTTGATGACGAAGGACGGGTCCTCGTTACGGCCGAGGCGGATGAAGGCGAAGATGCCGGCCAGCACCGAGACGATCATGAGGTAGATCACGACCGAGCGGTTCTTGAGCGCCCATTCCGAGAGGTTGAAGCTCATCGCGATTCCGTCCCGGCCAGCCGCACCTGCTGGCCTTCCTTCAACTGGCTCACCCCGGCGGTGACGACGATGTCCCCGAGTGCGAGGCCCTTGCCGATCAGTGCCGTGGCAGGGTCGGCGCTGATCACTTCAAGCTTGCGCAGCGACACGGTGAACTTGGTGGGGTCGACCACCCAGACGCCCGAATCCTGCCCTTGCCGCGCCAGCGCCGTGGCCGGAATGGCGATGGCCGAGGTCTCGGCGCTGCGGATCGCGCCCGAAACCGCCGTGCCCAGCCGGAAGGATTGCGGCGGTTCGGCAAGGCCGACCCTGACCCTGAAGGTCCGCGTCACCGGATCGGCCTGGGGCGCGACCTCGCGGACGCGGCCGGTGGCGGTCACGGCCGGATCGCCGGCGAGCGCGATATGGACGCGCGCATCGGGCGGCAGCGCGCGCACGACATCCGCCGGCACCTCGAAGACGGCATCGCGTCCCTCGCGCCGGGCGAGCTGGACGATCATGCGGGCGGGAGCGACGACCTCGCCGGGCTCCGCGCCGATGCGGGTGACCACACCCGGCGCATCGGCCTTCAGGCTGGTGAAGCCGACGATGTCCTGTGCCGAGCGGACGCGTGCCTGGGCCGCGTCGACCTGGGCCCGGGCGGCGGTGCGGCCCTGCTCCGCCGCCTCGAAATCGGCGCGGGTGGTGACGTTGCGCTCGAGCAGATGGCTCTGGCGTTCGAACTGGTTCTCGGCCTTGCGCAGCAGGCCCTGGGCCGCGGTGAGGGCGGCGCGGGCCGAGCGCAGTTCGTTGAGCTCGTTCTCCGGATCGAGCCGGGCGACGATCTCGCCCTCGCGCACGGTCGCGCCGACGCCGACGCTCCGCTCGGCCAGTCGCCCGCCGATCCGGAAGGACAGGGCGGCTTGGTCCTGCGCCTCGATATGCCCGGTGAAACTGATGTCACGGATCTCGCGTGGCGCCTCGACCGTGATCGTGCGCACGGTCCGGACCGGCGGTGTCGGGGCGGCCTCCTCGCTCCGGCAGCCGGCGACGGCGAGCGCGATGGCAGCGAGCGCCGCACCTTGCAGCGAGCGGGCCGTGCGGAACCTGTCGGGCTTGCCCATGCTAACCACCCGTGTGCCGAAACGGCCGCACGCTGCGCAAGAATCGCATCGGCGTCAGCGCGCAAGCAGACTGGATGTCCTGCAAGCCGTTCAAAGGCATGATCTCATTCCTCTGGCAACCGCAAGGCGACGGCGCGGAACCTTGCGCCGAGCAAGATCCGCCGCACCGTACGCTTCGGGTGACGGCAGGAACGCTACCAACAGACCGGCGGAGGCGGATGAGCTCAGAATCCCAACTCTGCGCTGGTCATCCCAATCTTTGGAGGGGCTGCTCGGCTTCGCTCGCGAGGGCCAGTGCGAGCGAGGACCTGCCCCTGAAGCCGAGCGCGACCGGGATCAGCAGCAGGAAGCCGGCCGCCGAGACGGTGGCCATCAGGCAGTAAACATGTTCGCCCCATTCACCATAGAGATGGCCCGCCAGCGTGGTCAGGACAGCCATGATCCCGGCCCAGCTCGCCGCCAGCCAGGCCTGCGCCTGGGCCAGCAGCCCGGCAGGCACGATCCGTGCGAGCAGGAAGACGCTGCTCAGATGCGTCGCTCCGAAGGTCAGCCCGTGGGTGAACTGAAGCAGGACCAGGAAGCCGATCTGCGGATCCTGCGCCATCCCGACCCAGCGCAGGGTCGCGATCACCGCGCTGGCGGCGAGCAGAGCGGCGGCGCCGGCAGAGCCCCGCACGACATAGCCGAGCAGGCTGAAGAAGGCCATTTCCGAGACGATGCCCGCGGCCCAGAGCGCGCCCATGGTTCCGCCGGACATGCCGAGGCTCTGCCAGTGCAAGGTGCTGAAGCCGTAGACCGCGGCATGGCTGGCCTGGACGAGCGCGGCGCCGGCGATGGTGAGGACGAGCAGATGCGGCGAAGCGAGCTTCCCGGCCGGTTGCGTGGCGGCGACCGGGCGTTCCGGGACGCGAATGACCGCCACGGCCCACGCTGCAAGCGTGGTCGCAAGGGCCGACAGAAGCAGCATTCCGATGATCGAGCTGGCAGGGAGCCAGTCCAGCATCCAGCCGGCGGAGAGGTTCGCGATCGCGAAACCGGCCGAGCCCCAGAGGCGGATACGGCCATAGCGCAATTCCGGGGTCCGCAGCTCGTTCAGGCTTCGCAAGGTGACGGCGTCGGTGAGGGCGATCAGCGGCCCCTGGGCGAGCGCGATGGCGACGACCAGCAGGAGGATCGGCAGGAAGCCGCCGGCGAAGGCGAGCAGCCCCGTGCCGATGGTGACCGCGGCCGAGCAGATGACGAGCGCCGCCCTCGCGCCTCCGCTGCGGTCGGCCAGCGCGCCGACAACCGGGTTCGCGATGATGCGGGCCAGGAGCGGCGCGGCCAGTATGATCCCGATGGCTTCGTCGCTGAGCGACTGTGCGCGCAGCCAGAGCGGAAAAAACGGCAGGTTGACGCCGAGCTCGAAGAACAGGGCGGCGTAGAGAAAGGAAAGCCGCCCGGTCGGCGCCTTCATGCCTCATGCCCGGCGTCGGCCGGGCCGGCTTCGGGCGTGCGGAGGTCGAAAGGGGCTGCTGAGAGCTGCGCCAGGCTGCGCTCGCGCGCTTCGCTCGGGCTGTGGCCGAATTCCCGCCGGAAGGCCCGGCTGAAGGTGGAATGGTCGACGAAGCCGACCTCGTTGCCGATGATGTGGATCGACGGGGAATCGCGATGCGAACTCAGGCGACGATAGGCCTCGCGCAATCTTTCGCGGTTGATGAAATGGGCGACGCCGCCAGTGCTCTCGAACAGGCGGTAGAGCTTGGAGCGTGACATCGCCATCAGACGGGCCAGTTGCTCGGGGCCGAATTCGGGGGAAGCCATGTTCTGCCGGACCACCAGGCGGGCCCGGTCGATCAGCAGGGAGGCCAGAGAGGCTTCCGCCGCTTCCGCGCGGGCGGCGCGCGGGACGACGCAGGCGGCGACGAGGGCGCGCGTCGCCGCAGCGAGATCCTGAGCATGGGCCGGCGGGATGTGGGGCAGTTGCCGGGCCAGGTTGTCCATATAGCCGGCGAGCAAGGCGCCGAGCTGGGGATTGATGTCGAGCGCATGCGCCTGTTCGAAATCGTCGCGCTCGTTGCGGCAGAAATCCCTCGGCAGGAACAGGGTCAGGACCTCGGTATCCTCGGCCTGGCCTTCGAATGGCAGGGCGAGCGACCGAAAGCTGATGTTCGGCCGCGCGGACGCGAGATAGTCGCCGCCCCGTCTCGGATAGGAACGTGCGGACACCACGCACCAATGGTCCAGGAAGGAGCGGGGGCGGTGCCGCCAGTGTCGGGCCGGCGTGTCGGAATACAAGGTTCGCGTGAGGATGATGTTGCCGAAGGTCCAGGAGGAGAATTCGACGGCGAAGGATTCCGAGGTTGCCGGCGTCGGCAGGAGGTCGATCGTGCCCGAAAGCAGCGAGCGCCACACTTCGAACTGATCGCGCGCAGGCAGATCCCTCGTCGAGAAGCTCTGAACGAAGACGGGCCCGGTCGGCGTATGCGGAGTGCTGTGAGTGGAAGTTGTCACGCCGCCTTCCTTTTTTATGGTGCCAGTTGGGACTTCCAGGATTGCAGTCAACGTGCGCCCGATTCCAGTTCGTCTTGAATGGTTTCGTCAACCTGTATTCGGTCTGATGAGATTTCTTTTGTTTTGGATCAATTCTAAGTTTCGATCTGAAGGTCTGATCCGGCTTTGCGCTTTCCGGACCGGACGTTTCCTCTAGCGCAGGGACGCGGCATCGAAGATGCGGATCGGGGCGGTGACGAGGAGGCTGGCCGCCGAACCGAGCGCATCCGCAGCCGCCAGCGGCGGGGATATGTCCGTGTCCGTGATGACCTGGCCCTGCAACAGGCGGTCTCCGATCAGACGGACGGCATCGGGGCTGGCGGCATAGAGATCGTGGTTGATGCGGTCGCCGGCATTGATGGCGCTGAGATCTAGCACGGTGATGCCCGACAGCCCGGCAAACTGCTGCTGGTACTCGTCGCGGGTCAGGTCGATGCCGCCGAGGCGCGTCGCCCCCCTGGAGATGAAGCGCGAGAGCTGCAGCGCCCGGTCATGCTGGGCGACGAACAGGGTGATCTGCGGCCGGCGTTTGCCCATATCCTCGACCTGGCGCCGGAACACGCCGACATCGAGATCGGGCGAGGCGAGGATCAGGTTGCTGATCTTGCGGGGCACGCCGCCCTGCTCGAGCGCGAGCTGGCGGACAGCCTCGACGGCCGGCCAGCTGCCCATGGAATGGGCGAGGATGACGATGTCGCTGACGGACGGGCTGTTCGCCGCGGCCTTCAAGAGATAGGCGAGGTCCGAGCGCGAATAGGAGGCGTTGTCGAAATCGCGGGCATAGTCGAGCAAATGGCCGCGCGATGGCCAGGAGAACAGGGCCGGCAGCGCATTCGCATCGGCATCGTGCGCGAGTTGCGCGAAGCGGAAGACCGCCCGGTCGAACGGCGTGTTGAAGCCGTGCACGAAGACGAAGACGCGCCGCTTCCGGCCATTCGCCTTGTTGAACCAGGACGCCAGCTGCGGCTTGGCGATCGGCGTCACCGAGCTGACGGTGAAATCCGTCTCCGGATTGCCCGGGACAGAACGCGGCAACTGGATGGTGCCGACCTCGCGGTCACGCGGGATCGAGACGACGATGTTGGAGAAGGAGACGGTGTCTCCGCGATCGCCGCTGAACAGGACGCCCGGCTCGGCCGAAGGCGCGCGCGTGGTCGCGGTGAGCATGTCGACCCGGTCGGTGCCCGGAACAGCGGGCACGATCTGCAGCAGGCCGGTCGGTGCGGAGGCGCAGGCGCCGAGGCCGAGCGCGCAGGCCAGCGCCATGACGGCATGTCGCCAAGGGCGGCGGTTTCGATTCGAAGTCACCGCCGGACTCCAGAATGTGAACGCCGGGCCGCCGGAGCGTGAGATGGACAGCACAAGAGAGATTCGCTTCGATTTCCGCGCATCGGTGTCACTTTGGCCATCCGCGCTGCGGCTGTGAATCGGAGGCTCACTCAAGGTCATGACAGGATAAAGAAGCCCCCCGGTAGCAGCAAGCTCGCGGTCGTCGGGCTTTGGTAGGCTTCGGACGTAACTTTGGGACAGGCGGCCCACTTTTTGGGATTCTGTGCCGATGCCCATTCCGCAAGGCGATCTAAGTTTCCGAGAATACGCACCGGCTCTGTGCCCGGTCATCACATTTGTACCGACGCAGTCCTTCCAGGGTGCGCCAATGCCAGGCTCGGGGGAGAAGGCACTATGACTGTCGAGAGCACGGCGCCGAAGACGACGATGCAGCGATTTCTCGATACCGTCGAGAAAGTCGGGAACATGGTTCCCCATCCGGTCATCATCTTCCTGATCCTGATCGGTATCGTCATCGTCCTTTCCGCCGTGCTGAGCCTGTTCGGCGCGGCCGTCACCTTCGAGCGGATCAATCCCGACACGCACAAGGTCGAGACGGCCTCCACGGCGATCCGGAGCCTTCTGAACGTCGAAGGCATCCGCTTCATGTATTCCTCGCTGATCCCGAACTTCATGAGCTTCACCGCGGTGGGGCTGATGATCGTCGCGATGATCGGCGCCGGCGTCGCCGAGGAATCGGGGCTCGTCACCGCGCTGATCCGCAAGCTCGTGATCGTCTCGCCGGCCTGGGCGCTGACCTATATCCTGGCTTTCGTCGGCATCCTCGCCTCGATCGCCGCCGATGCTGGCTATCTCGTGCTGATCCCGCTCGCTGGCATCGCCTATCTCGCTGTCGGGCGGAATCCGCTGGCGGGCCTGGCACTCGGCTTCGCGGCGGTGGCCGGCGCCTTCACCGTCAACATGCTGATCAAGCCGCTCGACGCGGTGCTGGTCGAGTTCACCAATGACGCTGCGCGCCTCGTCGACCCCAACCGCTCGATCGGCCTCGCCTCCAATCTCTGGTTCTCGATTGCCTCGGTGATCTTCCTCACCGTCGTCGTCGCCTTCATCACCGACAAGATGATCGCGCCGCGCCTGGGCGCTTACGACCCGTCCAAGGCGGCCGAGGGTACCACCACCGAGCAGGGCGCCGTGCTGTCCGAATCGGAGAGCCGCGGCCTGCGCTATGCCGGCTTCGGCATGCTAGCTTTGATCGCGGTCTTCCTGGTGCTGACCATTCCCTCCTGGGCGCCGTTGCGCAATCCGACCACCGGCGAGCTGATCGGCAACTCGCCCTTCATGAACGGGCTGATCGCCCTGATCATGCTGATGTTCCTGGTCAGTGGCTGGTGCTATGGCATCGGTGCCGGGACGCTGCGGACCCTGACCGAGGTGATCGCGGCGATCGAGAAGTCGATCAAGAGCATGGGCGGCACGATCTTCCTGTTTTTCGTGCTCAGCCAGTTCGTCGCCTATTTCACCTATACCAATATCGGCACGGTGATGGCGCTCAGCCTGTCGGGCGTCCTGCAGGCGGCCAATATCGGCGCGCTGCCGCTGCTGCTCGGCTTCATCGTCGTGGTCGCGATCATCGACCTCCTGCTCACCGGCGCCATCGCCAAATGGGCGATCTTCGCGCCGGTCTTCGTGCCGCTGCTGATGAAGCTCGGCGTCGAGCCCGAGGCGGTGCTGGCAGCCTATCGCGTCGGCGATTCCCCGATGAACGCGATCACCCCGCTCAACGCCTATTTCGCGCTCGTCGTCGGCTTCGCCCAGAAATACGACCGCAATGCCGGCGTCGGCACCATCGTCTCGCTGATGCTGCCCTATGTCGTGTGGATGTTCGTGCTGTGGACCGCGCTCTTCGCGGTCTGGAAGATGCTGGGCCTGCCCTGGGGCCTCTGATCGACCGCCGGATCCACATTTAAAATCAATCCAGACCCAACCCTCGGATGGATGTCATGAGCACTGCCAATATCCCCCTCGATGTCGAAGGCGCGATCGACCACCTGATGAACTTCCTCTCGGTCGAGGGCGTCACCGGCGAGGAGGCTGCGATCGCTGCCGCGGTCAGCGAAGCCCTGAAGAAGGCCGGCGTGCCCGCTTCCGCGATCCGCTTCGACGATGCCAATACGCGCATCCCGGTGCCGACCCAGACCGGCAACCTGATCGTTGACCTGCCCGGAACGAAGCCCGGCCCGCGGCTGATGTTCTCGACCCATCTCGACACGGTGCCGCTCTGCGCCGGCGCCAAGCCGAAGCGCGAGGGTGACCGGATCGTCTCCGACGGCACGACCGCCCTCGGCGGCGATGCCCGCACCGGCGTCGCGCTGCTCGTCGTGCTCGCCGAGACGCTGCTCAAGCACAAGCTGCCGCATCCGCCGATCACGCTGCTCTTCACGGTTCGCGAGGAGAGCGGCCTGCACGGCGCGCGCGAGCTCAACCCGGCCGAACTCGGCGGGCCGGTTATGTGCATCAATGTCGACGGTCAGCTCGCCTCCGAGCTGATCATCGGCGCGGTCGGCCAGGAGAACTGGGAAGTCGAGATCAAGGGCAAGGCCTCCCATGCCGGCGTCGCGCCGGATAGAGGCATCTCGGCGACCCTGGTCGGCGCGCTCGGCCTCGCCGAGGCGAAGCGCACCGGCTGGTTCGGCAAGGTCGTCAAGGGCGACGAGTTCGGCACCAGCAATATCGGCATCTTCGGCGGCAAGAACGGCAAGCCGGCCGGCGACGCCACCAATGTCGTCACCGACTACGCCTTCCTGAAGGGCGAGGCGCGCAGCCCCGAGCTGAGCTTCGCCACCAAGATCGTCGATGGCTACGAGGCGGCCTTCGCCAAGGCCAAGGCCGAGGTCACGGACCATGAGGGCGAGACCGCGGAGGTGACCTTCCGCCGGGCCGCCGCCTATCCGCCCTTCAAGCTCGCCGACGACGCCAAGGTCGTAAAGCGTGCGACCAAGGCGCTCGAGCTGCTCGGCATCAAGCCGACCTATCTGTTCTCGAATGGCGGGCTCGATGCGAACTGGCTCGACAGGGCCGGCATCCCGACCATCACCATCGGCGCCGGCCAGGCCGAGATCCATACGATCAAAGAGTTCGTGAAGCTCGACGAATATGAGAAGGGCTGCCGGCTCGGCATCCTGATGGCGACGCTCGAAGACTAAAGACAAAATCGAGCGGGCGGTGACGGCCCGAGCAGACGCAACAAGGAGCTGAGCGTGAGCCCGATAGCCTATACCGCCCTGATCATCGCAGTCGCGGTCGTCCTGTTCGTCACGAACAAGGTGCCCGTTGTGCTGGTGGCGATGGGCACGGCGCTCTCGCTTTGGGCGACCGGCGTGCTCACTCTGCCGCAATCGCTCGGCGGGCTCGGCGATCCCGCCGTGATCTTCATCGCCTCGCTGTTCATCATCAGCTCGGCGCTCGAGGTCACCGGCGTCACGGCCTGGGCGGGGCAACTGCTGATCAAGGGCGCGGGCGAGGAGAGCCGCACGCGCCTGCTCCTGCTGACCATGACGCTCGTCGCCTTGCTGACCGCCCTGATCAGCGTCAACGGCGCCGTCGCGGCGCTGATGCCTGTCGTCGTGGTCATCGCGGTGCGGCTGCGGCGGAACTCGTCGCAGCTCTTGATGCCGCTGGTCTTCGCGGCCCATGCCGGCTCACTGCTGGCGCTGACCGGCACGCCCGTCAACGTGCTCGTCTCCGAGGCGGCGGCGGATGCCGGCGTCGGCGGTTTCGGTTTCTTCGAGTTCGCGCTCGCGGGCATTCCGCTGCTGCTCGGCTCGATGGCGATCATGATCCTGTTCGGCGAGAAGCTGCTGCCCCAGCGCAACGGCGCGACCATGCCGGCCGATTTCAGCCGGCATGCGCGCACGCTGGTCGAGCAGTATGGGCTCGCCAGCGGCGTCTTTCAGCTGCGCGTGCGTCCGACCTGCCCCTATATCGGCCAGCCTGCGACCGCGGTCGATGTCAGCGGCTTTCCCGGCCTGCAGTTCGTCGCGATCCAGGAAGGCGAGAGCGGCGGCCCGCTGCGCCGCGGGACGATCGCCGAGGGCGACTACATCCTCCTGCGCGGCGAGGCCGAGGCGGCCGCGAACCTGTCGGTCAAGATGCATCTCGCCTTCCGCGACGAGGGCGCCGCGGCCGGCGAAGGCGAGGAGACGCTGTTCAACCGCCGCTCCGGTCTCGCCGAGGTGGTGATCCCGCCGCGCTCCGGCCTGATCGGGCAGAGCGTGTTCCCGGGCATGGTCACCGAAAGCGGCGACCTGATCATCCTCGCCGTCCAGCGCGCCGGCAACGAGGTCGCCGCCGCGAGCGCGACCAGCGATGGCGGTGGCATCGTGCTGCAGACCGGCGACACCATGCTGCTCCAGGGCACCTGGAAGGCGCTCGACACCCATCTCGACGATCCCGACGTGCTGGTCGTCAGCTCGCCCGAACTCGTCCGGCGCCAGGCGGTGCCGATGGGGCCGGGGGCCAAGCAGGCGATCGTCATCCTGTTCGCGATGGTGCTGATGCTGGCGACCGGCATCGTGCCGCCGGCCGTGGCCGGGCTGCTCGCGGCCGGCGCCGTCATCCTCTGCGGCATCATGAATGTCGAGCAATCCTATCGCGCGATTTCGTGGACGACGGTGATCCTGGTCGGCGCGATGATGCCGCTCTCGACCGCGATGGTGGAGACCGGTGCCGCGAAGATGCTGGCCGAGCGGCTGGTCTACATGGTCGGCGATGCCGGGCCGATGGCGCTGCTCGCCGGGCTGTTCGTGCTGACCGCGATCATGGGCCAGCTGATCAGCAACACCGCGACGGCGCTGATCGTCATCCCGATCGGCGTCGCGGCCGCCGCCAGCATGGGCATCTCGCCGCGCCCCGTGCTGATGAGCACCGCCGTTGCCGCGGCCGGCGCCTTCCTGACCCCGATCGCCACCCCGACCAATCTGATGGTGATGGGACCGGGCGGCTACGCCTTCGGCGACTACTGGAAGCTCGGCCTGCCGCTGCTGATCTGGTTCTTCGTGGTCGCGGTCTTCATCGTGCCGCTGATCTGGCGCTTCTGACGCACCGCCACCGCGGCATTCGCAATCTGTTTTTGAGCATCGGCCGGCGCGGACCACCGCGCCGGCTTTTTGCCGTCTGACGCCGGGGCATGAAGTTGACCTTCGGCTCGTTCCCATTCGACAATCTTCGTCGTGCGGAAATGCGCATAGCGCATCGCGTATCGCTGTTGCTTACTCGTGAGTAAGGTCATGAACAGCGAGTACGAACGCTGGAGACACCGCGACGATCAATGATCGCGGGCTCGACGGGAGGATGCGATGAACGAAGCCGGGGCTCCTGTGCTCCTGGCGATCGAGGGGGCCGTTGCGGTCATCACCCTCAATCGCCCGCAAGTGCTCAACGCGATCGACGCTGCGACTGCGCGCGCCTTCGGAGAGGCCGTGGCTGATATCGCCGGCAATCCCGCGGTGCGCTGCGTGCTGTTGCGCGGCGAGGGCCGGGCCTTCTGCGCCGGCGGGGACGTGTCCCGTTTCGTCGACGGCGACCCGCTCGGCGCGGTCGAGGCGATCATCGACCCGCTCCATGCCGCACTGAAGCAACTCGATTCCCTTTCCGTGCCGACGGTCGCGGCGGTGCAGGGCGCTGCCGCCGGCGCGGGCTTCAGCCTCGCTCTGGCCTGCGATCTCGCGCTTGCCGCCGACGATGCCGTGTTCACCCTCGCCTATGCCCGGATCGGTGCGAGCCCGGACGGCTCGGCGACCTACCGGCTACCGCGGCTGGTCGGGCCACGCAAGGCGCTTGAGCTCGCCATGCTGGCCGAGCCGGTCAAGGCGCCCGAGGCGCTGGCGCTCGGTCTGGTCAACCGCGTCGTGCCTGCAACGGCGCTGCAGGATGAGGCGCTGGCGCTGGCGCAGCGGCTCGCCGCCGGCCCGACCGGCGCCTATGGCCGGATCAAGGACCTGATCGGCCATTCGCTCGACAACGCGCTTCCGGCGCAGCTCGACCGCGAGCGCGAAGCCTTCCTCACCGGCGTGCGTACCGCTGACTTCAAGGAGGGCGCGAGCGCCTTCCTAGCGAAGCGGCCGGCGCGGTTCGAGGGGCGCTGAGATGGCGGCAGCGATGCCCGCCGGTGTGCCCGCCCGGCCGATCCTGGAGGTCGCGGGCGTCTCGCTCGCCTTCGGCGGCGTGCGCGCTTTGACCGACGTCTCCTTCCAGGTGCCGGAAGGCTCGATCACCGCGGTGATCGGGCCCAATGGCGCCGGCAAGACCTCGCTGTTCAACACGATCTCCGGCTTCTACCGGCCGCAGGCCGGGCAGATCAGCTTTGCCGGCGAGAGCCTGACTGGCGTACGTGCCCCGGAACGGGCGGCGCGGGGCCTCGCCCGTACTTTCCAGAACATCGCCCTGTTCCGCGGCATGACCGTGCTCGACAACATCAAGCTCGGCCGCCACGCGCATCTGCGCACCGGCGTACTCGACGCTCTGTTTTACTGGGGCAGGGCGCAGAAGGAGGAGCTGGAGCTGCGGGCGGAGATCGAGGAGCGGATCATCGACTTCCTCGAGATCCAGCACATCCGCAACGCCTCGGTCGCGACCCTGTCCTATGGCCTGCAGAAGCGCGTCGAGCTCGCCCGGGCGCTGGCCATGCGCCCGCGCATCCTGATGCTCGACGAACCGGTCGCCGGCATGAACCGCGAAGAGACCGAGGACATGGCCCGCTTCATCCTCGATGTGAAGGAGGAATGGGGCGTCACCATCCTGATGGTCGAGCACGACATGGGCATGGTGATGGACATCTCCGACCATGTCGTCGTGCTGAATTTCGGCCAGGTCATCGCCAGCGGCACGCCGCGCGAGGTGCAGAGCAACGAGGCGGTGATCGCGGCCTATCTCGGTGCCGGCGATGTCGGCGAGCTCTCGCGTCGGATCAAGGCGGAGGCGGTGTGATGGACGCGCTCTTCCTCTTCGAAGTCACCCTGGCCGGGCTCGGTGCCGGCGCGCTCTATTCGCTGACCGGCGTCGCCTTCGTGCTGATCTACAAGGCGACCCGCGTGGTCAATCTCGCCATCGGCGAGATCCTGATGCTGGGCGGCTATGCCTTTCTCGGCTTCGCCGCCGGGCTCGGCCTCTCGCCCTGGCTTGCTTTGCCGCTCGCGGTCGCGGCCGGCGGCGTGCTCGGCTGGCTGGTCGAGCGCACCATGATCCGGCCGATGCTGGGCGAGAGCCCGATCTCGGTGTTCATGGTGACGATCGGGCTCGGCTCGATCCTCGCCGGCGTCGTGCAGCTCGGCTGGGGCGCCGATCCGCTACGCCTGCCCGAATTCATGCCGTCGACGCCGGTCTTCATCGGCGAGGCCTATCTCGCGCCGAAGGTCGCGATCGGCTTCGTCGCCGCGGCCGTGGTGATCGGGCTCTTCCTCGCCCTGTTCCGCTTCTCGCGCGGTGGCGTCGCGCTGAAAGCGACGGCGGCCGATCAGGGCGCCGCCTATTCGGTCGGCATCGACGTGCCGCGTGTCTTCTCCGTCGCCTGGATCCTCGCCTGTGCCACCGCTGCGGGCGCGGGCGTTCTGGTCGGGGCGATCGGCGGGATCTCTCCGACCATGGGCGTGTTCGGGCTTTCGGTGCTGGTCGTCGTGATCATCGGCGGGCTCGATTCGATCGCCGGGGCGCTGGTCGGCGGCCTCTTGATCGGGCTGGTCGAGGCGCTGGCCGGGGCCTTTCTCGGCGGCGAGTTCAAGCTCGTCGTCACCTTCGCTTTGCTGCTCGTGCTGCTGATGGTCCGGCCCTACGGCCTGTTCGGCACGCATGAGATCGAGAGGCTTTAGCGCCATGCGGATCGGCACGCTCAAGACCAGCTACGCCGCCGACGAGGCGCTGTTCGACAGCTCCGTGCAGCGCACGCTGCTGGTGCTGCTCGCACTCGCTGCGGTCGCCTTCCCCTTCGTCGCGAGTCCGTACTGGCTCTTCCTCGCCTGCCTCTGTGCCATCAATGTCGCGAGCGCGACGGGGCTGAACCTGCTCACCGGCTATACCGGGCTGGTCAGCCTCGGCCAGGCCGCGTTCATGAGCGTCGGCGCCTATACGGTCGCGGTGCTGGAGATCCGGCTCGGCACGCCCTTCCTGCTCAACCTGCTGATCGGCGCCGGGCTCGCCGCGATGATCGGCATCCTCGTCGGCATTCCCAGCCTGAAGGTGAAGGGGCTCTATCTCGCCATCGCGACGATCGCGGCCTCGGTCATCCTGCACTTCCTGTTCTCGCACTGGTCGCTGACCGGCGAGGCGCGCGGCCTGTCGATGCCGCCGGCACGGCTGTTCGGGATCAGCCTCGACCAGCCCTTCTCGCTCTACTGGCTGATCATGCCGGTGACCTGCCTGATGGTGCTCGGCGCCGCCAACCTGCTGCGCACCCGCATCGGGCGCGCCTTCATCGCGATCCGCGACCGCGACATCTCGGCCGAGGTGCTCGGCATCCCGCTGCTCCGCTACAAGCTGACGAGCTTTGCGATCTCGTCCTTCTATGCCGGCCTCGCCGGTGGGCTCTGGGCCTATTTCTTCCGGGTCGTGACGCCGGAGAGCTTTCCGCTGGTCAACTCGATCTTCTACCTCGCCGCGATCATCGTCGGCGGCATGGGGACGATCCTCGGCGGCATCCTCGGCGCGGTCTTCATGACACTCGTCCCCGAACTCCTGAAATTCGTCGCGAACTGGGCGACGCCGATCTATCCGGACGCACTCGCGGCGCTGGCGCCGGTACGCACCATCGTCTTCGGTGGGCTGATTGTCGGCTTCCTGATCTTCGAACCGCGCGGCCTCGCCGAGATCTGGCGGCGGGTGCGGCGCTTCTTCCATCTCTGGCCCTTCAGGACCTGAAGGCGCACGGGACACGTGCCTTTGACGAAACGGCCGTCGCCAAGAGCGGCCATATCAGCGGGAGGACGAGCATGAGCAAGATGAGGTTGAACCGGCGGGAGCTTCTGGCCGGGACGGCGGCAACCGCCGCGATGGCGTTCGGGATGGGGCCGCTCGCGGCGCAGGAAGGCGGCGACATCGTGCTCGGCGGCTCGATCCCGCTGACCGGCGTCTTCGCCTTCGCGGGCGTCGGCATCCATGCCGGCATCCAGGACTATCTCAAGATCCTGAACGATGGCGGCGGCATCAAGGGCCGCAAGATCAAATATGTCGCCGAGGATACCGCCTACAAGGTCGACGCCTCGGTCGCCGCCTTCAATAAGATCACCAGCCAGGAGAAGGTCTCGCTCTACTATGGCGATTCGACCGGCTTCTCGAAGACGATCAATCCCGAGCTCGAGCGCCGCGGCACCATGATCATGGCCGGCGCCTCCTTCGCGACCGAGCTTAACGACCCCAAGAAGTTCCCGCTGCAGTTCATGGCGGGGCCGGACTATACCGAGATGTTCGGCATCCTCCTGCGCTACATCGCCAAGGAGAAGCCGGGCGCGCGCGTCGCCTTCGTCTATTCCGACACCGAATTCGGCCGCGACCCGATCGTGCCAGGCGAGGCGGTCGCCAAGGAGCTGAAGCTCAACGTCGTCGAGAAGATCGTGACCCCGCCCGGCAGCGTCGACGTTTCGACCGAGGTGCTGAAGCTGCGCCGCGCCAATCCCGACTTCACGATCTTCCACGGCTATGTGCTGGCGCCGATCCCGGAATTCGTCACCCAGGCGAAGCAGATGGGCATGAAGAGCCAGTTCATGGGCACGTTCTGGACCATGGACAATTCGACGGTGCAGCGCATGGGCGACGCCGCCGACGGCTTCATGGGCGTGATGCCGTACCGCTACTATTACGACAAGGACGGTACCGCGCCGATGCTGGAGAAGATCCGGCAGATGCGCACCGAGTACCAGTCGACCGGCTACCTGCAAGGCTTCGTCACCGCCATGCTGATGGCCGAGGCGGTGAAGCGGACGCTCGATGCCGGCAAGGAGCTGACCGGCGCCAATCTCAAGGCCGGGCTGAACAGCATCAAGGACTTCGACACCGGCGGCCTGTTCGGCGTGCCGATCTCGATCCCCGGCAATTCCGTGCCGGTCGGCCGGATCTATCGCTTCGACAGCAAGGCCAAGCAGATGCTGCCGGCCTCCGACTGGATCAAGCTTTGACCCTCAGGCGCAGGGCGAGGGGCTGAAGGCATGGCCGGGACCGCGGTGCTCGACGTCAACAATGTCGAGGTCGTCTACAACAGGACGGTGCAGGTGCTGCGCGGCCTGTCGCTGCGCGTGCCGCAGGGGCAGATCGTCGCCCTGCTCGGCTCGAACGGGGCCGGCAAGTCGACCCTGCTCAAGGCCGTCTCGAACCTGCTCGCGCTCGAGGATGGCGCCGTCACCGGCGGCGCCATCCATTTCCAGGGCGACGATATCGCGAGCCTTGCCCCGCACGGCCTCGTCCGGCGCGGCCTGTTCCATGTCATGGAGGGACGGCGCATCTTCGAGGACCTGACGGTCGAGGAGAACCTGACCGCTGCGACCTTCGCCCTGACCGGGCGCAAGCTGCCGGCGGCGGATTTCGATCTGGTCTACAGCTATTTCCCGCGCCTGCACGAGCGCCGCAAGGGGCTGGCGGGCTATCTCTCTGGCGGCGAGCAGCAGATGCTCGCCATCGGGCGGGCGCTGATCGCGCGCCCCTCGCTGATCCTGCTCGACGAGCCCTCGCTTGGCCTCGCGCCGAAGCTGGTCGAGGAGATCTTCACGATCATCGCCAGGATCAATGCCGAGCAGGGCGTCTCGATGCTGCTCGTCGAGCAGAACGCCGCGGTCGCCTTCGCGGTCGCGAATTACGGCTACATCCTCGAAATGGGCAAGGTCGTGATCGACGGCCCGGTCGAGAAGCTGGTCCGCGACCAGGACGTGCGCGAATTCTATCTCGGCCTCGGCGGCGCCGGGGGCGAGCGCAGCTATCGCGACATCAAGCACTACAAGCGCCGCAAGCGCTGGCTTTCGTGAGGTCGGCAACGATGCGCGAGCTTCCCAATCTCACCCTGCCGCAGATGCTGCGCGAGAATGCGCGGACGATGCCCGAGCGCATCGCCCTGAGGCAAAAGGACTTCGGCATCTGGCTGCCGATCAGCTGGGCGGAGTACGACCGCCGCGCCCGGCATTTCGGCCTTGGCCTGCGCGCGCTAGGGCTCGCCGAAGGCGGGCATGTCGGTATCCTCTCCGAGAACCGGGCCGAATGGGTGGTCGCCCAGCTCGGTGCCGGCATGGTCGGGGCGGTGGCGATCGGCGTCTATGCGACCAGCCCGGCCAACGAGGTCGCCTATGTGCTCGGGCATGCGGAAGTCGAGATCGTGGTCTGCGAGGACCAGGAGCAGGCCGACAAGGTGCTGGAGCGCATCGCGGAGCTGCCGCAGCTGAAGCGGATCGTGGTGATCGATCCCAAGGGCCTGCGGCACTACGGCTCGGAGCTGATCATCTCCTTCGCCGATGTGCTGAAGAGCGGCGCCGAATACGAG
This sequence comes from Allobosea sp. GW823-FHT01F03, assembly GCF_058798075.1. Classification (NCBI taxonomy): domain Bacteria; kingdom Pseudomonadati; phylum Pseudomonadota; class Alphaproteobacteria; order Hyphomicrobiales; family Alloboseaceae; genus Allobosea; species Allobosea sp. GW823-FHT01F03. Next base: position 905,829 of record NZ_CM179505.1, read on the forward strand.
ATCGCGCATCCCGGCCTGGTCGAGGCCTGCCTTGCCGCCCAGACTCCGGCCGATATCGGCCTGATGGTCTACACCTCTGGCTCGACCGGCAAGCCCAAGGGCGCGATGCTGAGCTATCGCAACATGCGGGCCCAGGCTGCCGGCGTGATCGAACGGCTCGGCTACGACGCCGACACCACCAACCTGTCCTATCTGCCGCTCTGCCATGTCGCCGAGCAGATGCTGAGCACCATGGCGCCGATCTATGTCGGTTCCTGCGTCTCCTTCGGCGAGTCGATCCGCACCGTGCAGGAAGACCTGCGCGAGATCGCGCCGACGCTCTTCCTCGGCGTGCCGCGGATCTGGGAGAAGCTGCACGCCGCGATCCACATCAAGCTGATGGAGGCCGGCGGTTGGCGCCGGCGTCTGTTCGAGGCGGGTCTCGCCGCCTGCGAGCCCTTCGCCACCAAGCCACCGGCGGCGCGCAGCCTGCGCGAGAAGGCGGTAGCCGGCTTCTACCATCTCGTCATCTTCCGGGCGCTGCAGAACTTCATCGGCCTGCGCAAGGTCAAGGTCGCGCTTACCGGCGCGGCGCCGATCCCGCCGCGCATCGTGCAGTTCTTCCGTACGCTCGGTGTGCCTCTCGTCGAGGTCTACGGCCTGACCGAGACCTCGGGCATGTCCGTCGGCCAGCGCCTCCAGCGCCTGCTGCCTGCTTCAGTCGGCGAGGCTGTCGCCGGTGCCGAACTCAAGCTGGGCGCCGAGGGCGAGCTCCTGCTGCGCGGCGACATCGTCTTCGAGGGCTATTTCCGCAATCCCGAGGCGACGGCCGCCGTGCTGCGCGATGGCTGGCTGCACACCGGCGACGTCGCCGCGATCGAGGATGGCCAGACAAGGATCGTCGACCGGCTGAAGGACATCATGATCACCGCCGGCGGCAAGAATCTCAGCCCCTCCGAGATCGAGAACACGGTGAAGGGCAGCGCCTTCATCAAGGAGTGCATCGTCGTCGCCGATGGCCGGCGCTATCCCTCGGCGCTGATCCAGATCGACGGCGAGACCGTCGGCAAATGGGCCGAGGAGAACCGCATCGCCTTCACCCATTTCCGCAGCCTCGCCGAGCATGGCCGCGTGCGCGAGCTGGTCGCCGCCGAGATCGAGCGGGCGAATGCCCAACTCGCACCGGTCGCGCAGCTCAAGCGCTTCCACCTCCTCGTCAAGGAACTCGACCATGACGATGACGAGGTCACCGCGACGATGAAGGTGCGCCGCGCCAACATCGCGAAGAAATACGCCGCCGAGATCGAAGGGCTGTACAAGCCCGAGCGGCAGGCCGAATCCGCCTGAAGGAGCAGTTTCATGAGCCGACATGTCGTCATCACCGCGGGCGTCCGCACCGCCATCGGCACCTTTGGCGGAGCGCTGTCCGGCCATGCGCCGTCGGAGCTCGGGGCGCTCGTCGTCGGCGAGGCGCTGAACCGCGCCGGCCTGCCCGCAGCCGAGGTCGGCCATGTCGTCTTCGGCAATGTCATCCTGACCGAATCGAAGGATGCCTATCTCGCCCGCGTCGCGGCGATCGAGGCCGGGATTCCGGTCGAAGTTCCCGCGATGACGCTGAACCGGCTCTGCGGTTCCGGCGTGCAGGCGATCATCTCGGCGGCGCAGGCGATCATGCTCGGCGATTGCGACACCGCGGTCGCCGGCGGCGCCGAGACGATGAGCCGGGCGCCGCATCTGCTCGCCACGGCCCGCTTCGGCCAGCGCATGGGCGATGCCGTCGTCGCCGACCATCTGACCGGCGTACTGACCGACCCGTTCGGCAACGGCATCATGGGCATCACCGCGGAGAACGTCGCCGAGCGCTACGGCATCGATCGCGAGGCGCAGGACACCTTCGCCGCCGAAAGCCAGCGCCGCGCCGCCGAGGCGATCGCCGCCGGCCGCTTCAAGCAGCAGATTCTGCCGGTCGAAGTCCGCAAGGGCCGCGACACCATCAGCTTCGATACCGACGAGCACCCCAAGCCGGCGACGACGGCGGAGACGCTGAAGGGGCTGCGCCCGACCTTCAAGAAGGACGGCACGGTCACGCCCGGCAACGCTTCGGGCATCAATGACGGCGCCGCCGCCATGGTGCTGATGGAGGAAGGCCGTGCCGGCCGCGAGGGCAAGCCGGTGCTGGCGCGCCTCGTCGGTTATGCCCATGCCGGCGTCGAGCCCGGCGTGATGGGCATCGGCCCGGTGCCGGCGGTGCAGGCTCTGCTCAAGCGCACCGGGCTCTCGCTCGGCGATTTCGACGTGATCGAGTCGAACGAGGCCTTTGCCGCCCAGGCCTGCGCGGTCGCCAAGGAGCTCGGCTTCGATCCGGCCAGGGTCAACCCGAATGGCGGGGCAATCGCGCTCGGCCATCCCGTCGGCGCGACCGGCGCGATCATCACCCTCAAGGCGGCCTATGAGCTTCAGCGCAGCGGTGGCCGCTACGGGCTGGTGACGATGTGCATCGGCGGCGGCCAGGGCATCGCGCTGGCCATCGAGCGGGCCTGAGCCGGATGGCGGCGCCACTCTGGAAGACGCAGGCGCAGCGCGAGCAGGAGCGCGCGCTGAAGCGCGAGGCCGTGCTGCGCGCTGCGGCGCGCGCCTTCAGCGAGCAGGGCTTTCACCGGACCTCGCTCGACGATGTCGCGGAACGGCTCAACGTCACCAAGCCGACGATCTACCATTACGTCCGCAGCAAGGACGAGATCCTGTTCGAATGCGTGCGGATCGGGCTGGAGCGGCTCGATTCGGCGTCGGCCCAGGCCGAGGCGCAGCGCGGTCGCGGTCGGGGCCTCGAGCGGCTGATCGTGCTCTGGACCGAATATGCGCGGATCGTCACCGAGGATTTCGGGCGCTGCCTCATCCTGGTCGGCGAGGACCCCTTGCCGGCGGAGACGCGCAAGGAGCTGCGCGCCCTCAAAGGCAAGATCGACAAGCGCTTCCGCGGCCTGATCGAGCAGGGCATCGCCGACGGCTCGATCCAGCCCTGCGACCCCAAGCTGCTCGCCTTCGCGGCCGCCGGCGCGCTGAGCTGGATCGCGCGCTGGCATGACCCGGCGGGCTCGCTGCCGGTCGACGAGATCGCCCGGCAGACGATCGGCTTCTTCGTCCACGGCATCGGCGCGAATGGCGCAGGAGCAGGGAACGGTCGCCACGCCGGAGAGCATGTGAGCGCGGTGTAAGCCGGTCTTGCCGCCGGTCGGAAACGCGGATTTTCCGAACCGCTTGCAGGCCGAGGCAGCGACGCGCGCGCCCGGCCGCTAAAATTTGCGATTGATTGACATCAATTACGCGTGTTCCCGAACACCGCATTGAGGCGGGCAGCGGCCAGGGTCGTTGCTAAAGCGTCTTACGCTGGCGATAGTGCAGTGCGGCAAGCCGCTGCGACGCTCCGACGTACAAGCCCCGTGGCGTGTAGGGAAAAGCGATATGATCGGTCCCTTCTCGGTGAACCCATCCGCCGGTGCAAAGGCGGAAGCTCTGTTTCGCAGTGATCTCGGCGATTATCTGGTCGATGTCGCGCAGCGCAATCTGCTGATGCTCGACGTGCTGCGCAGGCGCGGCGACAATTATCTCCAGCATATGGCGATGATCGCGCCGCATGTCCTGGGCTTCAGCTTCGAGCCCGTGATGAGCGGCCTCAGCCTGCCGCGCCCGGTCAACTACTGGCTGGTCCGGATCATTCCGCCGGAGGGCGTCGTCACCAACGAGGCGTCACGCCCCTTCATCGTCGTCGATCCGCGCGCCGGCCATGGGCCAGGGATCGGCGGGATGAAGCCGGACAGCGAGATCGGCGCGGCGCTCGCCGCCGGCCATCCCTGCTATTTCATCGGTTTCCTGCCCGATCCTGTGCCGGGGCAGACGATCGAGGATGTCGGCTGCGCCGAGGCCGCCTTCATCGAGGCCGTGATCAAGCGCCATCCCGACTATCCTGGAAAACCCTGCGTCATCGGCAATTGCCAGGCCGGCTGGGCCGTGCTCGGGCTCGCCGCCGCCCGTCCCGATCTGATGGGGCCGATCATGGCGGCGGGCGCGCCGCTGGCCTATTGGAACGGCAAGGACGGCCTCAACCCGATGCGCTATTCGGGCGGCATGCTCGGCGGCTCCTGGTTGGCCTCGCTGACGGGCGATCTCGGTGCCGGCATCTTCGACGGGGCCTATCTCGTCCAGAATTTCGAGAAGCTGAACCCGGCCAATACCTGGTGGGGCAAGCTCTACGACGTCTGGTCTCAGGTCGACACGGAAGCCGAGCGCTTCCTCTCCTTCGAGAAATGGTGGGGCGGCCATGTGCTGCTCAACCGCGAGGAGATCGAATTCATCGTCGAGGAGCTCTTCGTCGGCAACAAGCTGACCAAGGGCGAGGTCAGGCTGTCCTCCGGCAAGACGATCGATCTGCGCGAGGTCACCTCGCCGATCGTGGTGTTCTGCTCCTGGGGCGACAACATCACCCCGCCGCAGCAGGCGCTGGGTTGGATCACCGATCTCTATGCCAGCGATCTCGCTCTGATCGCGGCCGAGCAGACCATCGTCTACTGCATCCATCCGCAGGCCGGCCATCTCGGCGTGTTCGTCTCGAGTTCGGTGGCAAAGAAGGAGCACACTGAACTCACCGAGAACATGGACCTGATCGACATCCTGCCTCCCGGCCTGTGGGAAGCGGTGATCACGCCGCGCGAGCCTGGACAGGATTATGCCGACCTCGCCGCCGGCAACCATGTGCTGCGCTTCGAGCCGCGCAAGCTCGAAGATATCCGGGCGCTCGGGCTGAACAGCGCCGAGGACGATCGGCGTTTCGCGACCGTCGCCAGGCTTTCCGAGATCAATGCCGATCTCTACAAGACCTGGCTGCGCCCCTGGGTGAAGGCCGTCGCCAATGCGCCCGCCGCGGAATTGTCCCGCCGGCTCAATCCGCTGCGCTCGCAATTCGAGGCGTTCTCGCACAACAACCCGTTCCTGCGTGGCGTGCCGGTCTTGGCGGAGCAGGTTCGCCGTAACCGCCGCCCGGCAGCCCCGGGCAATCCGTTCCTGGCCTGGCAGCAGATGGCTTCGCAGAACATCGCCGCCTCGCTCGACCTGTTCCGCGACATTCGCGATTCCGCCACCGAACTCCTGTTCAAGCAGGTCTATGGCTCTCCTGCGTTGCAGCAGGCGCTCGGCGTCACCGATGAGACGGCGCGCCCCGTACCCGCCGATCGTGAGCGTGGCGTCGCCGAGCTGGAGGCCGGGCTCGCCGGTCTGCGCCAGCGGGTCAGCGAGATCAACGCGAACATCGCCGTGCTGCGCGCCTTCATGTTCGTCCTGGCGGCAGGCAAGAGCCTAGACGAGCGCATCTTCGCTGCGCTCCGGCGGCTGCAGAAAAAGCATCAGAGCCTCGAAGGCACGACGCTCTGGCAATTCAAGGCCAAGGTCCGGGAGCAGTTCTTCATGCTGCGCTTCGACCGGGACGAGGCCGTCGCCGCGATCGAGCGCGTTCTGCAGAAGCAGGCGCCGCCGATCTCGCTGGAGGAGTTCCACGGCATCCTGACCGCGGCCGGCCCGCTCGAAGGCGAGGCGCTCACCCGCTACGAACGCGTCAGCAGGATGTTCCCGGATCATGCGCCGGAGCGCGAGCCGCCGGCGCCGGGCGTCGAGACGTCCGCTTTGACCGTTCGCGCAGCCACGCCCAAGCCGGCAGCGCAGCGGCGCAGGCCCGGCACCGGATCGCGCCGCCGCACCGCCCCGCAGAAGTGACACCGAAAATGGCTCAGACCAGCACGCTCGCCGCCGAAATCGGCCATCCTCGGCGTACCGCTGCCAATGGCGACAAATATGAGCGCCTGATCGCCAAGGCCCGCGAAATCCCGCCGGCGCCGACGGCGGTCGCGCATCCCTGTGACGAATCCTCGCTGAGGGGCGCGCTCGACGCGGCGGCGCAAGGCTTGATCACGCCGATCCTGGTCGGCCCCAGCGGTCGGATCGTCGCGACGGCGAAGCAGGCCGGGCTCGACATCGCCGGGCTGGAGATCGTCGATACCCCGCACAGCCATGCCTCGGCGGCCAAGGCGGTCGAGCTGGTGCATGCCGGTAAGGCGGCGCTGCTGATGAAGGGCAGCCTGCACACCGACGAATTGCTGGCCGAGGTCACCAACAAGGAGACCGGGCTGCGCACCGGCCGGCGTGTCAGCCATGTCTTCATCATGGACGTGCCGACCTATCCTGAGCCGTTGTTCATCACCGACGCCGCGGTCAACATCTTCCCCGACCTCGAAGCCAAGCGCGACATCATCCAGAACGCGATCGACCTGCATGTCGGGCTCGGATTGGGGACGCCGAGGGTCGCGATCCTCTCGGCGGTCGAGACGGTGACGACAAAGATCCCGAGCACATTGGAGGCGGCGGCGCTCTGCAAGATGGCCGATCGTGGCCAGATCTGCGGCGGCCTGCTCGATGGGCCGCTGGCGCTCGACAATGCGATCAGCCCGGAAGCGGCCAGCATCAAGGGCATCGTCTCGCCGGTCGCGGGCAGGGCCCAAATCTTGGTGGTGCCGGACCTCGAAGCCGGCAACATGCTGGCGAAGAACCTGACCTTCCTGTCGGGCGCCGATGCCGCCGGCATCGTGCTCGGCGCGCGCGTGCCGATCATCCTGACCAGTCGCGCCGACAATGTCCGCACGCGGCTTGCCTCCTGCGCCGTTGCCGGGCTCTATGCCCATGCGCTGGCCCAGTCGCGCCCGATCGGAGGCTAGGCGGTGAGCGAGGTCCTGTTCGTCGTCAATGCCGGCAGTTCGAGCATCAAGTTCAAGCTCTATCGCGTCGTCGGCGAGGATATCGCGCTGGTCTTCGGTGGCGCCGTCGACGGCATCGGCACAAGGCCGCGGCTCAAGGCGAAGGACCATGCCGGCGAGACGCTGATCGAGCGCAGTTTCAGCGCGGAGGAGGTCGCAAATTCCTCGCAGGCGCAGCGCATCATCGCCGACTGGGTCGGCGGGCAGATGAAGGACGCGCAGCTGATCGGCATCGGCCATCGCGTCGTCCATGGCGGGCCGGTCTATTCGGCCCCGGTCCTGGTCGACGACGCGGTGATGCGGACGCTCGAGACCTTCATCCCGCTGGCGCCGCTGCACCAGCTCAGCAATCTCGACCCGATCCGCGTGCTGCGCGAGCGCCGGCCCGATCTCCCCCAGGTCGCCTGTTTCGATACCGCCTTCCATCGCGGGCATCCCGAATTGTCGGACCGCTTCGCCCTGCCGCGCGAACTCTATGACGAGGGCGTCCGGCGCTACGGCTTCCACGGCCTGTCCTATGAATATGTCTCGCAGGCGCTGCGCGGCATCGCGCCGGAGATCGCCGAGAAGCGCGTGATCATCGCCCATCTCGGCTCCGGCGCCTCGGTCTGCGCGCTGGAAGGCGGCCGCAGCATCGAGACGACCATGGGCTTCACCGCGCTGGACGGGCTGCCGATGGGGACACGCTCCGGCTCGCTCGACCCGGGCGTCGTGCTGCACCTGATCGAGCAGAAGGGCATGAGCCCGGCCGAGGTCGGGCATATGCTCTATCATGAGAGCGGGCTGCGCGGCCTGTCCGGGATCAGCAACGATGTCCGGGCCCTGCTGGAGAGCGACAGGCCGGAGGCTGCGATGGCGATCGACTTCTTCAGCCTGCGCGTGGCGCAGGCCTTCGCCAGCCTGTCGGTCTCGCTCGGCGGGCTGGATGCTCTCGTCTTCACCGCCGGCGTCGGCGAGAATGCCCATCAGGTCCGGCGCAATGTGGTCGAGCGCCTGCGCTGGGCCGGGTTTGCGCTCGACGAAGAGGCCAACAGCCGCAATGACCGCCGGATCGAGGCACCCGGCAGCCGCGTACCGATCCTCGTCGTGCCCACGGATGAGGAACGCATGATCGGCCAGCACACGCTGCGCCTGCTGCGCCGGCCACAGGATTGCATCGCGAAGCAGGCCGGGGCTCCGCACCGGCCCGAGCTCGGAGAAAGATGATGAATTTCGCCCGCTTATCGACCGCGACGGCCCTGGCGGCGACGCTCCTGACCTTCGGCAGCGTCATGACCCCGGTCTCTCGCGACGTCTCGCTCAGCACTCCTGCGCAGGCCCAGTCGCGGATCAAGGAATTCCTGCAGCGCCTGCGCAGTGGCAACCTGCCCGCCGGCATCGCCAAATCGAACGGCCGGATCGAGGCGACGCAGATCGATGTCGCGGCGAAATATGCCGGGCGGCTGTCGCAGGTCCTGGTCAATGAGGGCGACGACGTCACGGCCGGGCAGGTCGTCGCGAAGATCTCCTCGCCGGAATACGAGGCGCAATTGCGCGGCGCCCAGTCTCAGGTCCTCAAGGCCAAGCAGGGGCTCGCCGAGGCGAACGCCCTGATCGTCCAGCGCAAGAGCGAGATCACCCTGACCCAGGCCGAGCTGGAGCGCGGCCAGCAGCTCGTCGACAAGGGCTATCTGACCCGTCAGACTTTCGACCAGCGCGTCGCCAAGGCCGATACGGCGAAGGCCGCGCTCGTCGCCGCCGAGGCTCAGCGCGAGCAGGCTGCGTTCGCCATCAAGAGCGCCGAGGCCGAGGTCGATCGGATCGAGGCCGTGCTGGTCGACATGACCCTGGTCGCGCCCCGCAGCGGACGGGTGCAGTATCAGCTCGCCCGGGCAGGCGAGGTCGTCGGTGCCGGCTCGCGCATCCTGACGCTGCTCGATCTCAGCGATGTCTACATGACGATCTATCTGCCGGCCGCCCAGGCCGGGCTGCTGGCGCTCGGCGACGAGGCGCGGATCACCGTCGACCCGCTGCCGAACTACGTCATTCCCGCCAATGTCAGCTTCGTCGCGGCCGATGCCCAGTTCACGCCGAAGAGCGTCGAAACCGCCGATGAGCGCGAGAAGCTGATGTTCCGCGTCAAGCTGCAGATCGATCCGCGCGTCCTGAAGAAATACCACCGCCAGGCCAAGACCGGCGTGCGCGGCATGGGCTTCGTGCGCACCAGCGCCTCGATCCAGTGGCCCGAAGACCTCAGCGTGAAGCTCCCCTGATGAGCGACGGTTACATTGCCAGGGTCGAGAACGTCTCGCACCGCTACGGCAAGACGGTCGCGCTCGACGACGTCTCGATCGCGTTCCCGGCGCGCCGCATGGTCGGGGTGATCGGTCCGGACGGGGTCGGCAAATCGGCCCTGCTCGCTCTGGTGGCGGGTGTCCGCCAGATCCAGACCGGCGTGGTCACGGTCTTCGACGGCGACATGGCCGACAAGGCGCATCGCGAGAAGCATGGCGCGCGCATCGCCTATATGCCGCAAGGGCTCGGCCGCAATCTCTACCCGACGCTGAGCGTCTTCGAGAATATCGACTTCCATGGACGGCTGTTCGGTCAGGGCGAGGCCGAGCGGCGACGGCGCATCGACGAATTGCTGCAGGCGACCGGGCTCGACCCGTTCGAGGACCGTCCGGCCGGCAAGCTCTCGGGCGGCATGAAGCAGAAGCTCAGCCTGTGCTGCGCGTTGATCCACGATCCCGATCTCCTGATCCTCGACGAGCCGACGACGGGCGTCGATCCGCTGTCACGCGGCCAGTTCTGGGATTTGATCAACACGATCCGTAGCCGGCGCCCGCAGATGAGCGTCATCGTCGCCACCGCCTATATGGACGAGGCCGAGCGCTTCGACTGGCTCGCCGCCATGGATGACGGCAAGGTGATCGCCTCCGGGCCGGTCGACGAAATCCTGGCGAAGACCGGGCAGAGATCGCTGGAGGCGGCCTTCATCGCGCTACTGCCGGAAGCCAAGCGGGCGCACCATCAGGAGGTGGTCGTGCGGCCGCGCCCGGCCAGCGACAGCGCCGTGCCGGCGATCGAGGCCGAGGGGCTGACCCGCCGCTTCGGCAATTTCACCGCCGTCGACCATGTCAGCTTCCGCATCGAGCGCGGCGAGATCTTCGGCTTCCTCGGCTCGAATGGCTGCGGCAAGTCGACGGTGATGAAGATGCTCACCGGCCTGCTGCCGGCGAGCGAGGGCACGGCCAAATTGTTCGGCAAGCCGATGGGCTCGAACGACATGGAGACGCGCCGCAATGTCGGCTACATGTCGCAGGCCTTCTCGCTCTATACCGAGCTGACCGTCCGGCAGAACCTCGAGCTGCACGCCAAGCTCTATCATCTGCCGAGCGAGGAGATCGAAGGCCGCATCGCCGAGCTGCTCGAGCGCTACGATCTGAAGGACGTGGTCGATGCCCGTCCCGATAGCCTGCCGCTCGGCATCAAGCAACGCCTGCAGCTCGCCGTCGCGGTGCTGCACCGGCCGGCCATGCTGATCCTCGACGAGCCGACCTCGGGCGTCGACCCGATCGCGCGCGACGCCTTCTGGCGCACGCTGATCGACCTCTCGCGCGATGACGGCGTGACGATCTTCCTCTCGACGCATTTCATGAACGAGGCGGAGCGCTGCGACCGCATCTCGCTGATGCATGCAGGCAAGGTGCTCGCCGTCGGCACGCCCGAGGAGCTGGTGCGCGAGCGAGGCAGCGCCTCGCTGGAGGATACCTTCGTCGACTATCTCGCCGAGGCCGCCGGGATCGACCGCGAGGCCAGGACCGAGGCGCCCGATCCGAACGCGGCGACGCCGGCCCCGGAGCCGATCCGCCCGCCGCGCCGCTTCGACCCGAAGCGGCTCTGGGCCTATTCGCGGCGCGAGACGATGGAGCTGCTGCGCGATCCGATCCGGCTCGCCTTCGCCTTCCTCGGCCCGCTCGTCCTGATGATCGCCTTCGGTTTCGGCATCTCCTTCGATGTCGAGAACCTGCGCTTCTCTGCGCTCGACCACGACAACACGCCCGAAAGCCGGCAATTGGTCGAAGCCTTTTCCGGCTCGCGCTATTTCGAGGAGCGCCCGCCGTTGCGAAGTTCCGGCGAACTCGACCAGCGCCTGCGCACCGGCGAATTGCAGCTCGCCATCGAGATCCCGCCGGGCTTCGGTCGCGACCTGCAATCGGGCCGGAAGCCCGAGGTCGCGGTCTGGCTCGACGGTGCCATGCCGTTCCGCGCCGAGACGACCAAGGGCTATGTCACCGGGCTCGCTGCGCAACACGCCAAGGAATGGCTGGTCCAGAACAGCACCGGCACGAGCGCCGCCAGCCTGATCAATATCGAGACGCGCTTCCGCTACAATCAGGCCTTCAAGAGCGTCAACGCCATGGTGCCGAGCGTGATCATGCTGATGCTGATCCTGATTCCGGCGATCATGTCGGCGATTGCCGTCGTGCGCGAGAAGGAGACCGGCTCTATCGCCAATTTCCAGTCGACGCCGATCACCAAATTCGAGTTCCTGTTCGGCAAGCAACTGCCCTATATCGCGATCGCGATGATCAGCTTCGTGCTGCTGGTGCTGCTGGCGCTTTTCCTGTTCGGCGTGCCGATCAAGGGCTCGGCGGCGCTGCTGGCCCTGGGAACCCTGCTCTATGTCACGGCGACGACCGGCTTCGGCCAGCTGATCTCGACCTTCACCAAGACGCAGGTCTCGGCGGTGTTCGCCACCGCGATCCTCTCGATCATCCCGGCGGTGAACTTCTCCGGACTGCTCGTTCCGGTCGCCTCGCTCTCCGGCGGCGCGCGCTTGATCGGGCTCGGCTTTCCCACGGCCTGGTACCAGCCGATCAGCGTCGGCACTTTCACCAAGGGGCTCGGCTTCGACGATCTTTCCTTCAACCTCGTGATGCTCGCCGGCTTTTCACTGCTCTTCCTCGCCCTGGCGCAGCTTCTGCTGCGCAAGCAGGAACTCTGAGATGAGCGCCGAGACTTCCGCCACCACTCAGGGCCGTTCAGGCCAACGCCTGTCCGGGCTGCGCATCCATCTGCAGAACATCGTCCAGCTCGTGATCAAGGAGCTGCGCAGCATCCGCGCCGATCCGGTGATGCTGATCCTGCTGGTCTACTCCTTCTCGATCGCCGTCTACACGGTGGCGACAGGCGCCTCGACCGAAGCCAAGAACCTCTCGGTCGGTATCGTCGACGAGGACCGCTCGGACCTGTCCCGTCAGATCCGGAACGCGCTGAACCCGCCGCTGTTCAAGAGCGCGGTGCCGATCAACGCCGGCGAGATCGACGAGGAGATGGACCATGGCAGGCTGGTCTTCGTGCTGGAGATCCCGCCTTCCTTCCAGGCCGACCTGCTCTCCGGCCGGCGCGCTTCGGTGCAGCTCAATGTCGACGCCACCGCGATGACGCAGGCCGGCAATGGTGCGGTCTATATCCAGTCGATCATCGCGCAGGAGGTGACGAATTTCCTGGCCGGCCGCGAGACGGTGACCAGCGCCCCGGTCAATGTGGTGATCCGCGCCAAGTTCAATCCGAACCTGGATTCGGCCTGGTTCACCTCGGTGATGCAGGTGATCAACAGCATCACCCTGCTGACCGTGATCCTCACCGGTGCCGCCCTGATCCGCGAGCGCGAACAGGGTACGGTCGAGCATCTCCTGGTGATGCCGGTGGTGCCGACCGAGATCATGCTGGCCAAGATCATCGCCAACGGCATCGTCATCCTGGTCGCGGCCGGGCTGTCGCTGGCGCTCGTCGTGCAATGGTGGCTGCAGGTGCCGATCGCCGGCTCGCTGGTGCTCTTCCTCGCCGGAGCAGGGCTCTATGTCTTCGCCGTCGCGGCGCTCGGCATCATGCTCGGCACGCTCGCCACCACCATGGGGCAGTTCGGGCTCCTCGCCATCCCCATCCTCGTGCTGATGCAGCTGCTCTCGGGCTCGAGCACGCCAATGGAGAGCATGCCGGTCTGGCTGCAATACACCATGCAGGTGATCAGCCCGACGCCGCATTTCGTGGCTTTCGCGCAGGCGGTGCTCTATCGCGGCGCCGGATTTTCGGTGGTCTGGCTGCAACTCGTCGCGCTGATCGTCATCGGTGGCGTCTATTTCAGCTACGCCCTCAGCCGCTTCCGCCGCGTGATCTTCGGAGATTGACCCCATGACGCCGATCGGTGAACTCGTCCGTGGCAAGAAGGGTTTGATCGTCGGTATCGCCAATGAAGGCAGCATCGCCTTCGGCTGCGGAAGGGTGCTGCACCGGCTCGGCGCGGAACTGGCCGTGACCTATCTCAACGCCAAGGCCGAGAAATGGGTGCGCCCGCTCGCCGAGGAGCTCGCCAGTCCGATCATCATGCCGCTCGATGTCGAGGTCCCCGGCGAGCTCGAAGCGGTGTTCGCGGCGATCGCCCGGCACTGGGGCAAGCTCGACTTCGTTATCCATTCGATCGCCTTCGCGCCGCGCGACGATCTGCATGGCCGCGTCGTCGACGTCTCGCGCGAGGGCTTCGAGCAGGCGATGCGGGTGTCCTGCTACTCGCTGATCGAGATGACGCGCGCCGCCGAGCCGCTGATGGCGGAAGGCGGCACGATCCTGACGATGAGCTATTACGGCGCCGAGAAGGTGCTCGATAACTACAACATCATGGGGCCGGTGAAGGCGGCGCTCGAGAGCACGACGCGCTATCTCGCCCATGAACTCGGCCAGAAGGGCATCCGCCTGCATGCGCTTTCGCCGGGCCCGCTGAAGACGCGGGCCGCCGGCGGCATCGCCGGCTTCGACGAATTGCTGTCGCAGGCCGCCGCCCGGGCGCCGCAGGGACGCGTCGTCACCATCGACGAGGTCGGCCAGGTTGCCGCCTTCCTGATCAGCGACGCGGCCACGGGCATGACCGGCAACACGATCTATGTCGACGCCGGCTATCATATCATGGGGTAGGACGCCGGGCTGGAGGTTCAGCCGAGCCGGTAGGGCAGGATGCCGCGCTCCCAGGGGTCGACGATCACGGCGCGGTCGAGCGGCGGCACGGCACGCTGCGGGCAGTCCGGCCGCTCGCAGAGCCGGCAATTGATCCCGATCTCGGCGATCTTGCCGCTGCTGCGGATGGCGTCGGCGTAGATCAGCTCGTCGGCATAGGCCATCTCGCAACCGATGCCGATGGCATAGCGCGAGCGCACGGCGTCGAAGCGTGACTCGCCCTTGCTGATCGCCCGGGCGATCGAGAGGTATTGCCGGCCATCCGGCATTTCCGCCCGCTGCACCAGGAAGCGATCCGGCATCTCGAAGGCTTCGTGGATGTTCCAGATCGGGCAGGCGCCGCCATAGCGGGCGAACTGGAAGCGCGTCGCGCTATGGCGCTTGGTGATGTTGCCGGCGCGGTCGACACGCAGGAAATACATCGGCACGCCTTCCTGCCCGGCGCGCTGCAAGGTCGAGAGCCGGTGGCAGACCTGCTCCAGGCTGGCCCCGAAGCGGATGGCGAGGCGTTCGACATCGTGCCGCATCCGGCGTGCTTCGTCGCGAAAGGCGCCATAGGGCATGGTCAGCGCGCCGGCGAAATAGTTCGAGAGCGCGGCCGAGCAGAGGAGCGCGCTGTCGCGGTTGAGGAAGCCGGCTTGCGCCACGATCGCGTCGGCCGTCTCGCCATGGGTGAGCCGGGCGACATGGCGGGCCAGGGCGAAGACCTGGCTGGAGACCGGCAGCGCCTCGTTCAGCGTGATCCTGCCGGCCTCGCGCTCCAGCCGGCTCTGGGCGGGATGGCTGTCGGGCGGGCATTCGACGACGCTAAGCCCGTGCTCACTGGCGAGATAGATCTCCATGCGCTGGCGGGGGTCGCCGGGGATCTCCGAGATGCGCGTTGCCAGGGCTTCGGCGGCGAGGTCGAGCTCATCGACGTAATTGCCGATGAAATGGAAGAAGTCGCGGACCTCGTCGAAGGCCGAGATCGGCCGGCGCGGCTGCGAGGGCTCGGGATGGACGGCCTCGTCGAGGGCGCGATAGCGCGCCTCGAGGCTCTGGTATTGCGCGTGCAGATCAAGCAGGGCGCGGCCGATCTGCGGCATCTGGACGGCGGCGGTGCGCAATTCGCGCGGATTGACCTCGATCGTCCCGAACAGCGGATCGGCCAGGGTCTCGCGCAGATTGGCGGCGAGGCGGTCGCCGAGATCGTCGGTGAAGATCGAGAGATTGACCCGGAAGACGCGGGCGAGATCGACCACCATCGTGCCCGAAAGGCTGCGCTGACTCGCCTCGATCTGGCTGAGGTAGCTCGGCGAGATATTGAGGCGCCGCGCCAGTTCGAGCTGGGTCCAGTCGCGTTCCTCGCGCAATCTGCGAATGGTCGCGCCGGCGAAGAGCTTGCGTCTCAACTTTTCTGTTGGCGAATTTGTTAATTTTGCCATTTTGCAATTTTGCACAAAATCCCTTGCCGCCACAAGGCGCGCGGCGGATAGGGCAGGCGAGGGAGACGGCCATGCAAGACATCCTGAACGATCTCGAATCGCGTCGCGCGGGAGCCCGGCTCGGTGGTGGCGAGCGGCGGATTGCGGCGCAGCATGGGCGCGGCAAGCTGACGGCGCGCGAGCGGATCGAGCTGCTGCTCGACAAGGACTCCTTCGAGGAGTTCGACATGTTCGTGCAGCACCGGGCGGTCGATTTCGGCATGGACAAGGCCGAGAAGATCCCGGGCGACGGCGTCGTCACCGGCTGGGGCACGGTCAATGGCCGCACCGTCTTCGTCTTCTCCAAGGATTTCACCGTCTTCGGCGGCTCGCTCTCCGAGACCCATGCCCAGAAGATCATCAAGATCCAGGACATGGCGCTGAAGATGCGCGCGCCCATCGTCGGCATCTTCGACGCCGGCGGCGCCCGCATCCAGGAGGGCGTCGCGGCGCTCGGCGGCTATGGCGAGGTCTTCAAGCGCAACGTCCAGGCGTCCGGCGTGATCCCGCAGATCTCGGTGATCATGGGGCCCTGCGCCGGCGGCGACGTCTATTCGCCGGCGATGACCGATTTCATCTTCATGGTCCGCGACACCTCCTACATGTTCGTCACCGGGCCGGAGGTGGTGAAGACCGTCACCAACGAGACGGTGACCGCCGAAGAGCTCGGCGGCGCCAGGGTCCACACCTCCAAATCCTCGGTGGCCGACGGCTCCTTCGAGAACGATGTCGAGGCGCTGCTGCAGGTGCGCCGGCTGATCGACTTCCTGCCGGCCAACAATACGGCGGGCGTGCCGGAATGGCCGTCCTTCGACGTGCCGGACCGGGTCGACACCAGCCTCGACACGCTGGTGCCGGACAATCCGAACAAGCCCTACGACATCAAGGAACTGATCCTGAAGACGCTCGACGAGGGCGATTTCTTCGAGATCCAGGAGGCTTACGCGAAGAACATCGTCACCGGCTTCGGGCGGATCGAGGGCCGCACGGTCGGCGTCGTCGCCAACCAGCCGATGGTGCTGGCCGGGGTGCTCGACTCCGATGCCTCGCGCAAGGCGGCGCGCTTCGTGCGCTATTGCGACGCCTTCGAGATCCCGATCGTCACCTTCGTCGACGTGCCCGGCTTCCTGCCGGGCACGGCGCAGGAATATGGCGGGCTGATCAAGCACGGCGCCAAGCTGCTTTTCGCCTATTCGGAATGCACGGTGCCGCTGGTCACGGTGATCACCCGAAAGGCCTTTGGCGGCGCCTATGACGTGATGGCCTCGAAGCATATCGGCGCCGACGTCAACTATGCCTGGCCGAGCGCCCAGATCGCGGTGATGGGCGCCAAGGGCGCGGTCGAGATCATCTTCCGCGGCGGCGACGCCGAGACCATCGCGCGCCAGACCAAGGAATATGAGGACCGCTTCATGTCCCCGTTCGTCGCTGCCGAACGCGGCTATGTCGACGAGGTGATCATGCCGCACTCGACCCGTCGCCGCATCGCCCGGGCGCTGGCCATGCTCCGCACCAAGAGCCTCGAACGCCCCTGGCGCAAACACGACAATATCCCGCTGTGAACAAAGCGGTGGCAAAGGCGGGCGAGCATGTCGAAAGTGACCTCGACGCGCTTGCTGCGTTGCTCTGGGCGGTCGGCGAAGCGCCCGCCGATGCCCAGGCCCAGGATCATCTTCTGAGCGAGATCTCGCAGCTCCTCTGGGACGCCAGCGAGCCCAACCAAGCCGTCGAGCGATAGGAAACCAGCGATGTTCACGAAGATCCTGATCGCGAACCGCGGCGAGATCGCCTGCCGAGTGATCAAGACGGCGCGGCGGATGGGGATCGCGACGGTCGCGGTGTATTCGGATGCGGACCGCGAGGCGCTGCATGTCGAGATGGCCGACGAGGCCGTTCATATCGGGGCGGCGCCGGCCGCCGAATCCTATCTCCAGATCGAGAAGATCATCGCCGCCTGCAAGGCGACCGGCGCCGAAGCGGTGCATCCCGGCTATGGCTTCCTCTCCGAGCGCGAGGCCTTCGCCAGGGCGTTGAAGGAGAACGGCATCGTCTTCATCGGGCCGAACCCCGGCGCGATCGCGGCGATGGGCGACAAGATCGAGTCGAAGAAGGCGGCGGCGGCGGCCAAGGTCTCGACCGTGCCCGGGCATCTCGGCGTGATCGAGGACCCCGACCATGCCGTCAGGATCGCCGACGAGATCGGCTATCCCGTGATGATCAAGGCCTCGGCCGGCGGCGGTGGCAAGGGCATGCGCATCGCCCATTCCTCCGGCGAGGTCGCCGAGGGTTTCGCCCGGGCGCGCTCGGAAGCGGCCTCGTCCTTCGGCGACGACCGGGTCTTCATCGAAAAATTCATCGTCGATCCCCGGCATATCGAGATCCAGGTGCTCGGCGACAAGCATGGCACCGTGATCCATCTCGGCGAGCGCGAATGCTCGATCCAGCGCCGCAACCAGAAGGTCGTCGAGGAGGCGCCGTCGCCTCTGCTCGACGAGGCGACCCGGCGCAGGATGGGCGAGCAGGCGGTCGCGCTGGCAAGGGCGGTGAACTATGACAGCGCCGGTACGGTCGAGTTCGTCGCCGGCCAGGACAAGTCCTTCTACTTCCTCGAGATGAACACGCGCCTGCAGGTCGAGCATCCGGTCACCGAGATGGTCACCGGCATCGACCTCGTCGAGCAGATGATCCGCGTCGCCTATGGCGAGAGGCTGGCGATCAGCCAGGAGGATGTGAAGCTGAACGGCTGGGCGGTCGAATCCCGCGTCTATGCCGAGGATCCGACCCGCAACTTCCTGCCCTCGACCGGGCGGCTGGTGACCTATCGCCCGCCCGCCGAGGGGCGCGACGGCGAGGCCACGGTGCGCAACGACACCGGCGTCTATGAGGGCGGCGAGATCTCGATCTATTACGACCCGATGATCGCCAAGCTGGTGACGCATGCGCCGACGCGCGAGGCGGCGATCAGGGCGCAGGCGCGGGCGCTCGACGCCTTCGCGATCGACGGCATCCGCCACAACATCCCCTTCGTCTCGGCGCTGATGCAGCATCCGCGCTGGATCGCCGGCGAGCTCTCGACCGGCTTCATCGCCGAGGAGTTCCCGGAGGGGTTTGCGCTGCCGCAGCCGCAGGGCGAGGTCGCCTTGCGCATGGCGGCGATCGCGATCGCCTGCGACCACCGGATGAACCAGCGCAAGCGCAACGTCTCGGCGCAGATGCAGGGCTGGCGCAAGGTCGAGTTCGAGCGCGCCCGCATCGTCGAGCTCGGGGGCGAGCGTTTCGCGGGCGAGGTCTCCGAAGAAGGCGGGGCGATCGTGATCGCCTTCGGCGAACGTCGCGTCAGCCTCGCCAGCGACTGGCGCCCGGGCGAGCCGGTCTGGCAGGGCACGCAGGGCGGGATCGCCATCGCGGCGCAGGTCCGGCCGATCCTCAACGGCTTCGCCCTCGGCCATGCCGGCGCCTATGCCAATGCTCATGTCTACACCGCCCGCGAGGCGCAGCTTGCGGCGCTGATGCCGGAAAAGGCTGACGCCGATACCGGAAAATTCCTGCTCTGCCCGATGCCCGGGCTGGTCAAGGCGCTCTTCGTCAGCCTCGGCCAGGAGGTCAAGGCCGGCGAGCCGCTCGCCATGGTCGAGGCGATGAAGATGGAAAACGTCCTGCGCGCCGAAAAGGACGTCACCATCACAAAGATCCTCGCCAAAGAAGGCGACTCACTCGCCGTCGACGCCGTGATTATGGAGTTCGCGTGAGAGACGCCACGGAGGACACCATGCTTCCCGAAACGGTCGCCGCCGCCTTTCCGCTGCCCGATCAGGCGCAATGGCGCAGCGCCGTCGACAAGGTGCTGAAGGGCGCCGATTTCGAAAAGCGCCTCGTCTCCCAGAGCGCGGACGGCATCCGGATCGCGCCGCTCTACCCTGCCGCACCCGCCGGGCTGCGGCCGATGCGCGCCGTTGCCGGCCGCTGGCAGGTCGCTGCCAAGCTCGACCATCCTTCGCCGGCTGCCGCTCGCGATCTTGCGCTCGCCGACCTCGAAGGCGGCGCAGAGACACTGGTCCTCAGCTTCGCCGGTGCGCGCGCTGCCCGCGGCTACGGTCTGGTCGCCGAGGATGTCGCGGCTCTCGACACGGCGCTCGACGGGGTGATGCTCGATCTGATCCGCCTGCGGCTCGATCCGGCGCCGGCCGGGGAGCGCAACGCCCGTTTGGTCGCGGAGCTGATCGCGCGCCGCGATATCGACCCCGCCAAGGCGGAGGTGGACTTCGGCCTCGATCCGATCGGCGTATTCGCCAGCCATGGCGCGCTTTCGGCGGCATGGCCTGAACTCGGCCGGCGCCTCGCCGCGCTGATCGGCGAACTCAGGGGGCGGGGTTTTTCCGGCCCATTCCTGACGGTCGATACCAGGCCCTATCACGAGGCGGGGGCGAGCGAGGCGCAGGAACTCGGCGCGGCGATGGCGACGGCGCTCGCTTATCTCAGGGCGCTGGAGGCTGGCGGCATGGCGCTCGACTTGGCGCGCGACGCGATCTCCTTCACGCTCGTCGCCGATACCGACGAGTTCATGACCATCGCCAAGTTCCGGGCGGCGCGGCTGCTCTGGGAGCGGGTGCAGCAGGCCTGCGGCCTCGCAGCGAAGCCGATGGCGCTGCATGCCGAAACCGCCTGGCGCTCGTTGACGAGGCGCGATCCCTGGGTGAATCAGCTGCGCGCCACGATCGCCAGCTTCTCGGCCGGTATCGGCGGTGCGGATTCGCTCACCGTCCTGCCCTTCACCGCGGCGCTCGGCTTAGCCGACGCCTTCGCCCGGCGCGTGGCGCGGAATACGCAATTGATCCTGCTGGAAGAGGCCAATCTCTGGCGCGTCGCCGATCCGGCGGCCGGCGCCGGCGGCTTCGAAGCGCTGACGCAGGGGCTCTGCGAGCAGGGCTGGAGTAAGCTGCAGGATCTCGAGCGCGAAGCCGCCGACGGTCTGCCCGGCATGGTCGCAGCGCTCGCCAATGGTCATGTCCAGCAGGGATTGGCCCGCCAGCGCGCGCTGCGGACCAAGGCGATCGCGACCCGCCGCGAGCCGATCACCGGGACGAGCGAGTTCCCCAATCTCGGCGAGACGAGCGTCAGCGTGCTCGCCGTCCCGCCGGTGGCGGACGGCTCTGAAGCGGTCGCTGCCGAGACAGGACTTATGACGGAGGCCCTGCCGTCGGTGCGGCTGGCGGAGGCGTTCGAAGCGCTGCGCGATCAAGCCGACGCAGCTACGGCGCGGCGCGGCAAGCGTCCGGCCGTCTTCCTCGCGACGCTCGGTTCGATCGCCGATTTCACGGCGCGGGCCGGCTTCGCCCGCAATCTGTTTGAGGCGGGCGGTCTCGCCGCGCCTTCCGGAGACGGCTTCGCCAGCGGCGGCGCGACGGATCTGGCAGCGCTCGTCACCGCCTTCGAGACCTCGGGCGCGAGGCTCGCCTGCCTCTGCGGTTCCGATGCCGGTTATGCCGGCGAGGCGATCGCGGTCGCGCAGGCGTTGCAGGCTAAAGGCGCGAGCGTCTGGCTCGCGGGCCGGCCGGGCGATCTCGAAAGCGCCTTGAACCAGGCGGGGGTGAGCGCCTTCATCTTCGCTGGCTGCGATGTGATCGAAGCGCTGCGCAGCGCCCACGCCATTGCGGCGTCCTGACGGGAGAGACCGATGAGCTTGATCCCGGATTTTACGAGGCTTGGCTTTTCGGAGATCGCCGGCGCGGCGGGCGCGAGCGCCTCTACGGCGGGCGCTGTGCCGGTCTCCGGCGAGGTTTGGGCGACGCCTGAGGGGATCGCGGTGAAGCCGGTCTATACGGCTGAAGATCGCGCCGGGCTCGCCTTCGTCGAGACCCTGCCGGGGATCGCGCCCTATCTGCGCGGGCCCTACCCGACCATGTATGTCAACCAGCCCTGGACGATCCGGCAATATGCCGGCTTCTCGACGGCGGAGGATTCGAACGCCTTCTACCGGAGGAACCTCGCCGCCGGGCAGAAGGGGCTCTCGGTCGCCTTCGATCTCGCGACCCATCGCGGCTATGACAGCGACCATCCGCGGGTCGGCGGCGATGTCGGCATGGCCGGGGTCGCGATCGATTCGATCTACGATATGCGCACGCTGTTCTCGGGGATTCCCCTCGACCAGATGAGCGTCTCGATGACGATGAACGGCGCGGTGCTCCCCGTGCTGGCGCTCTACATCGTCGCGGCCGAAGAACAGGGCGTGCCGGCGGCCAAACTCTCGGGGACCATCCAGAACGACATCCTCAAGGAGTTCATGGTCCGCAACACCTATATCTATCCGCCCGGCCCCTCGATGCGGATCATCGGCGACATCTTCGCCTATACCTCGGCCCATATGCCGAAGTTCAACTCGATCTCGATCTCCGGCTACCATATGCAGGAGGCGGGGGCGACGCAGGACCTCGAGCTCGGCTACACCCTCGCCGACGGCGTCGAGTATATCCGCGCCGGTCAGCGCGCGGGGCTCTCCGTCGACGTCTTCGCGCCGCGCCTGTCGTTCTTCTGGGCGATCGGCATGAACTTCTTCATGGAGGTCGCCAAGCTCAGGGCGGCAAGGCTGATCTGGGCCAAGCTCGTCAAGGACTTTGGTGCGCAGAACGAGAAGTCGCTGCCGCTGCGCACCCATTGCCAGACCTCCGGCTGGTCGCTGACGGCGCAGGACGTGTTCAACAATGTGCCGCGCACGATGATCGAGGCGATGGCGGCGACGCAGGGCCATACCCAGTCGCTGCACACCAATGCGCTCGACGAGGCGCTCGCCCTGCCGACCGATTTCTCGGCCCGCATCGCGCGCAACACCCAGATCCTGCTGCAGCAGGAGAGCGGCACCACCCGGATCATCGACCCCTGGGGCGGCTCCTATTATGTCGAGCGTCTGACCGCCGAGCTCGCGGCAAAAGCCTGGGCGCATATCCAGGAGGTCGAGGCGCTCGGCGGCATGGCCAAGGCGATCGAGGCCGGCATCCCGAAGCTGCGGATCGAGGAGGCCGCCGCCAAGACCCAGGCGCGCATCGATGGCGGCCAGCAGGCGATCATCGGGGTCAACTGCTTCAAGCCGCAGGACGAGGCGGCGATCGAGGTGCTCAAGGTCGACAATGCCGCGGTCCGGGCCCGGCAGCTCGACAAGCTCGCCCGGCTGAAGGCCGAGCGCAACGAGGGCGAGGTCCAGGCGGCGCTGGCGGCGCTGACGCAGGGTGCCGCCGGCGAGGCCAATCTGCTCGACCTCGCCGTCAAGGCGGCGCGGGCCAAGGCGACGGTCGGCGAGATCTCCATGGCACTGGAAAAGGTCTTCGGGCGCCACCGGGCCGAGATCAAGGCGATCTCGGGGGTCTACAAGCGGGAGGTCGGCACGATGAACCCTGCGGTCGCACGGGTGCAGGCGATGACCGAGGCCTTCGCGGAGGCGGATGGGCGCCGCCCGCGCATCCTCGTCGCCAAGATGGGCCAGGACGGGCATGATCGCGGCCAGAAGGTGATCGCCTCGGCCTTCGCCGATCTCGGCTTCGACGTCGATATCGGCCCGCTCTTCGCCACCCCCGAGGAGGCGGCGCGCCAGGGCGTCGAGAACGACGTCCACATCATCGGCGTCTCCTCGCTCGCCGCCGGCCACCTGACCCTGGTGCCGGAGCTCAAGGCGGCGCTCGCCAAAGCCGGGCGCCCCGACATCATGATCGTCGTCGGCGGCGTGATCCCGCCACAGGACTTCGAGACCCTGCTCAAGGCCGGCGCCAGCGCGATCTTCCCGCCGGGAACCGTGATCGCCGACGCCGCCGAAAAGCTCCTCGAGGAACTCAACCAGAAACTCGGATACATCAAGAAATCAGCCGCGGAGTAAGCAGGGCCCCCCCGAAGTCAAGGGGCTCCGCGGGGGCATGCGGGCGTCAAGCATGGTGTCCGTCAGATTGTCTCCTCGGCGCTCTCATATTCGCTGTCGGCCCCGCCGAGAGCGAGATATTCGGCGGCCAGGAAGTCGAGCAGGCTGCGCACCGAAGGCAGCAGGCCGCGCCGGGAGGGGAAGGCGGCATGGATGATGCCGGCCTGCGGCGCCCAGTGCGGCAGGATGTCGACCAGCCGGCCGGATTTCAGATCCTGCGGGATCACCATCAGCGGCAGCTGGCCGACGCCGATACCGGCCAGCGCTGCCCGCCGGAGCGCGACCATGTCCTCGGTCACCAATCTCGGCCTGTGCGGGATGATGGCCGTCGCGCCGCCGGGCCCGTCCAGGTGCCATTCATGGCTGGTCCGGGCCGAATCCCAGGCTAGGCTCGGAAGTTCCGAGAGGTCGGCCGGGACCAGCGGCCGCGAGAAGCAGTCGGCGATCAGGGCCGGGCTGGCTACCAGGCGCTGCCTGCTGGTGGCCAGCTTGCGGATCACCAGGTCGCTATCGTCCAGCGGTGGAAAGCGGACCCGGAGCGCGATGTCGAAACCTTCCCGGATCACGTCGACGCGCCGATTGGTGCTTTCGAGATGGACCGTGACCTTGGGATGCTTGCCCATGAAGCGGGCGATCATGTCGGCGATCCGGAAATAGATCAGCGAAGCCGGGCAACTGACCCGCACCACGCCTTGGGGCTCGGCCCGTATCCGTTCGATCGCCTCCTTTGCAGCCTCGGCTTCGACCACCATGGCCAGGCAATGCCGGTAGAATTCGCGGCCGATTTCGGTGACCATGAATTGCCGCGTCGAACGCTGGATCAGGCGCACGCCGAGGCTCTCCTCGAGGAGGCCGATGCGACGGCTGAGCCGCGAACGCGGCAGGTTCAGCTTGCGGGCCGCGGCGGCGAAGCCGTTCTGTTCGACGACATCGACGAAAAGACGGAAGTCGTTGAGGTCCTGCATGTCGTGATTCGTGATCAATGTCCTGAATTCAGGACATTGTATCCTAAACGTCGGTCTACTGCGAGTTTTGTCGCAGATATAGGTTTCCCTTCAGATGGAACGCCCCAGGCGGCCGAAAGGGAGAAAGACCGTGAGACAGCTTCGAGGCATCTACAGCAGCCCGGCGCCGCATTGGGTTGGCGACGGGTTTCCGGTGCGCTCCATGCTCTCGCATGCGGTGCAGGGCGAGCATGTCAGCCCCTTCCTGCATCTCGACCATGCCGGACCGGCCGCGTTCGCGCCAGCCGAGCGGCCGCGCGGCGTCGGGGTGCATCCGCATCGCGGCTTCGAGACCGTGACGATCGTCTATCAGGGCGAAGTCGAGCATCGCGACTCGACCGGTGCCGGCGGCGTGATCGGTCCGGGCGATGTCCAGTGGATGACGGCGGCGTCCGGCATCCTGCACGAGGAATTCCATTCGCAGGCCTTCACACGCCGCGGCGGCACGCTCGACATGGTGCAGCTCTGGGTGAACCTGCCGGCGAAGCACAAGAATGCCGAACCGGGCTACCAGACGCTGCTCGACCGTGACATCCCCGCGGTAACCCTGCCGGGCGAGGCCGGCCGGCTGCGCGTCATCGCCGGCGACTATCAGGGCCATCGGGGGCCGGCCCGCAGCTTCACGCCGATCACGCTCTGGGACCTTCAGCTGAAGCAGGGCAAGTCGGTCTCGCTGGATCTGCCGGAAGGCCACATGGCGGGGCTCGCCCTGCTGCGCGGAACCGTGCGCGTCAACGGTGCTGCGACGGCGCATGCGGGGCAGTTCGTCCTGCTCGACCGCGACGGCGGCGCCATCAGCCTCGCCGCGGAAAGCGATGCGAGCGTCCTGCTGCTCGGCGGCGAGCCGATCGCGGAACCGGTCGCGATGCGCGGGCCCTTCGTCATGAACACGGCCGAGGAGCTGAACCACGCCTTCGCCGATTTCCGGGCCGGCCGCTTCGGGGCGATCCCCGCCTGAGGGCTGCTCGGCCGGAACATTCTGTCTGACGAGGGGCGCGACCGAGCCCGCGCGCGACCTTCGCTCGCCATCGCGTGATGGCGTCCTCAAGCGGGCGGATCAGATGTCAAGCAAGGAGCATGACCATGAGCTACAACCGTCTCGACAAGGACAAGGCTGCCGTATTGCTGGTCGATCATCAGGCCGGTCTTTCATCCCTGGTGCGCGATATCCAGCCGGATTCCTTCCGCAACAATGTGCTGGCGCTGGCCGATATCGCCCAATACTTCAAGCTGCCCTCGGTTCTGACCACGAGCTTCGAGGATGGCCCCAACGGCCCGCTGATGCCCGAGCTGAGGGAGAAGCTGCCGAACGCCCCGTTCATTCCGCGCCCGGGCCAGATCAATGCCTGGGACAATGAGGACTTCGTCAAGGCGGTGAAGGCGACGGGGCGCAAGCAGCTCATCATCGCCGGCATCGTGACCGAGGTCTGCGTCGCCTTTCCGGCTCTTTCGGCTCTCGAGGAAGGCTATGAGGTCTTTGTCGTGACCGACGCTTCCGGCACCTTCAACGAGGTCACCCGCCATTCCGCCTGGGACCGCATGTCCAAGGCCGGGGCGCAGCTGATGACCTGGTTCGGCGTCGCCTGCGAGTTGCACCGCGACTGGCGCAACGATGTCGAGGGGCTGGGCGCTTTGTTCGCCAACCACATCCCCGACTACCGCAACCTGATCAACAGCTACACTACGACCAAGGCGTCGAAGTGAATTTCGGTCCTTGAGCGAGGGCGAGCAGACAGGAGATCATCATGACCACCAATACGAATGTCGCCAATTTCAACGGCCAGCGCCCGGTCATCGACCCCAATGACGCGGTGATGCTGCTGATCGACCATCAGAGCGGCCTGTTCCAGACCGTCGGCGACATGCCGATGCCGGTCCTGCGCAATCATGCCGCGGCGCTGGCCAAGATGGCGACGCTCGCCAACATCCCGGTGATCACCACCGCCTCGGTGCCGCAGGGCCCGAACGGACCGCTGATTCCCGAGATCCATGCCAATGCCCCGCATGCCAGATATGTGGCGCGCAAGGGCGAGATCAACGCCTGGGACAACCCAGATTTCGTTGCCGCAGTGAAGGCGACGGGCCGCAAGACGCTGATCATCGCCGGCACGATCACCTCGGTCTGCATGGCTTTTCCGGCGATCTCGGCGGTCCAGGACGGCTACAAGGTCTTCGCCGTGATCGATGCCTCCGGCACCTACTCCAAGATGGCGCAGGAGATCACGCTGGCGCGCGTCGTCCAGGCCGGTGTCGTCCCGATGGACACCGCTGCCGTCGCCTCCGAGATCCAGAAGACCTGGAACCGCGAGGACGCCCAGGAATGGGCCGGCGTCTACACCAAGATCTTCCCGGCCTATCAGCTGCTGATCGAGAGCTATCTGAAGGCGCAGGAGGTCGAGAAGACCCACGAGCAGCTCGACTCGGCCCGCAAGTAAGCCGCTGCGGACAAACCCGCTCTCTCGCCCGACGGAGCGCTGGGAGCGATGGCCCGGCGAGGCATCGACCTCGCCGGGCTTTCGCCGTTTCCAGGGGAGGCGGCCTCAGGCGCGCGTGAAACCGGCGAAAAGCCGCGTCACTTCGCGATAGACCTCGCGCTTGAACGGGATGATGAGCTCGGGCGTATCCGCCAGCGGCGCCCAGCGCCAGGAATCGAATTCCGCCTTGTGGCCGCCGGCTGGATTGGCGATGTCGATCTCGTCTTCCTCGCCCTCGAAGCGGAAGGCGAACCATTTCTGCGCCTGGCCGCGATAGCGCCCGCGCCAGGCCTCCTTGCCGATCTCGTGCGGCAGGTCATAGCTCAGCCAGCCCGGCGCCTCGGCCAGCAGCGTGACCGAGGCGACATTGGTTTCCTCGCGCAGTTCGCGATAGGCCGCCTGCAAGGGCTGCTCGCCGGCGTCGATGCCGCCCTGCGGCATCTGCCATTCATGGCCGGGGGCGACATGCTCGCGCTGGCTGCGATTGGCGCGGCGGCCGAGGAAGACCAGGCCTTCGCGGTTGAACAGGGCAAGGCCGACACAGGGCCGGTAGCCGGCGGGCGGTTTGGTCGTCATCTCAGGGAGCCGGTGCTCGAAGGGTTGCGGAAGCCGCGCGCGGCGCTGACCGGCACGATGGTCAGGCCCTTGGCCTCGAGGGTTCTCGCCCAGCGCGTGATACGTTCGATGGTGACCGGCAATGCGCTCGCGGTCGCGACCGCGACGCCGTTCTCGCGGGCGAGCGTCTCCAGCCGCTGCAGCTCCTTGTCGATGGCATCGGCACGCGGTGCGCCGTCGAGGGCAAGATCGGCCTTCAGCGCCGGGATCTGTGCCCGCGTTGCCGCCGGGGCGAGCTGGCTGCGCGCCGAGGAGCCGTCATCGACCACCATCAGGCCGCGGCCGGCGACCTCGCGCAGCAGCGGCGTCAGGGTGGCATCGTCCGCCGTCAGGCGGCCGCCGAGAAAATTGACGATGCCGACATAGCCGGTGAAGCGCCCGAGCGCCCATTGCAGCCGGTCGAGATTATCGGCGCCCTTCGGGCCGGTGAGCAGGGTGTGCGGGCCCGGATCGTTGTCCGGATAGTCGAAGGGCTCCATCGGTACCTGCAGGAAGACCTCGTGGCCTTCGGCGCGGGCGCGGGCAGCGGTCTTCTCGAGATCGGCGCCATAGGGCGCGAAGGCGAGGGAGACGGAGCCGGGCAGGCGCGCGATCGCCTCGCTGGTCGAGCTCTGGCTGATGCCGAGGCCGCCGACCATGATCGCGATGCGGCCGGCGGGCTTGGTTGCGGGGGCGGGGCCGAGCGGGCGGGCATAGACCTGTGCCGGCGTCGCGCCATCGGGGCCGACCTTGGGCAGGTAGCCATGGCGGGTTCGCTCGATCAGCCGCTTGTCGGGCGCGGCGGCGAGCCTGACCGCACCATCGTCGGGCACGGTGATGACGATGGCACCCGGTGCGTCCGAGCCCGGCCTGACCACGGTGACGCCGGATTCGGTCTCGAGCTGGCGGGCGCTGGCAGGACCGTGGGACTCCTCCATGCGGCCGCTCTGGGGGATGGCTGCGGCGATTTCGGGTGCCGGCGCCCTTTCGCGGATGGCGGCGGTCGCCACGGGCTCGCCGCCATCGGGATCGCGGCGCAGGCCAGCGTAGAGCGTCAGGGCCGCGAAGATCAGGAGCAGCGTGCCCGCGAGCCCGAGCGACAGCCAGCGTCCGACCGGCAGACGCGGGCGCGCACGCCGTTTCCGGCCGAGAGGCTGGTCGAGTTCGCTGAGCGGTATTCCGGCCAAGAAGCCGTCCTCGCTGATTGGGCGCGGACGCGAATCAGTCCGCAGCCCAGAGTCGGATGATTCGGAGCGAAATCAACCGGCAATCAGCCGGATCGGCGATAAAGCCTCGCCGCGCCGGTTGCGGCGCGGCGGCGTTCAATGACGGTCCGGCCAGGCTCAGTTGGGCTTCGGCGCGTCCGCCGGCGCGGGCTCTGCCTTGGGGGCCGGTGCGGGCGCAGCTGCGGTGGCGTCCTTCTTGACCCCGCGCAGCAGGTTCAGCGCCGCGATCAGCTGCGTGTCCTTGGTCGCGTCGGCTGGGACGTAGGACGCCGAGCCGGACTGCTCTTCCTTGCCGTCACCCGACTTCAGATGGCCCTTCAGCGAGGCCTCGCCCTTGTTCTCGACCTTGTCCTTCAACTCGGCCGGGACGTCCTGGATGATCTCGATGTCGGGCGTGATGCCCTTGGCCTGGATCGAGTTGCCGGACGGGGTGTAATAGCGCGCCGTGGTCAGGCGCAGGCCACCCTGGTCGCCGAGCCGGATCACGGTCTGCACCGAGCCCTTGCCGAAGGAGCGCGAGCCCATCACGGTGGCGCGCTTGTGGTCCTGCAAGGCGCCGGCGACGATCTCCGCCGCCGAGGCAGAGGAACCGTTGATCAGCACCACGACCGGCTTGCCCTTGGTCAGGTCGCCGGCCTTGGCGTTGAAGACCTGGGTCTCTTCGGCGTTCCGACCGCGGGTCGAGACGATCTTGCCACGCTCGAGGAAGGCGTCCGAGACCAGCACCGACTGGTCGAGACGGCCGCCGCGATTATTGCGGAGATCGATGATGTAGCCTTTGAGCTTGTCGGCGCCGATCTCGGCGTTGAGCTTCTCGATGCTCTTGCGCAGGCCCTCATAGGTCTGCTCGCTGAAGGTGCCGATGCGGATATAGCCGACATCGCCCTCGACGCGCTCCTCGACCGCCGGCACCACGATATTGGACCGGGTGAGGGTGAACTCCAGCGGCTCGGACTTGGCGCGCTCGATCTTGAGCTTGACCTGGGTGTTGATGATGCCGCGCATCTTCTCGACGGCCTGGTTCAGGCTGAGGCCCTTGACCTCCTCGCCGTCGATCTGGCGGATGATGTCGCCGGCCAGGATGCCGGCCTTGGAGGCGGGCGTGTCGCGGATCGGCTTGGCGACCTTGAGGACGCCGTCCTCCATGGTGACCTCGATGCCGAGGCCGCCGAACTGGCCGCGCATGTCGATGTCCATGTCGCGGAAGCTCTTGGCGTCCAGGAAGGCCGAATGCGGGTCGAGCGAGGAGACCATGCCGTTGATGGCGGCCTCGATCAGCTTCTGCTCATCCGGCTTCTCGACATAGTCGGTGCGAATCTTCTCGAAGATGTCGCCGAACAGGTTGAGGCTGCGATAGACCTCCGCGGAGGCCGCGACCGCGCTGGTCGAGGAGAGCAGGCCCGTTTGCGTCGCGAGGCCGGTGAGGCCGGCGCCGGCGATCGCGCCTGCGAGAACGAGAGAGACCTTGCGCATCATCCGCGAACCTTTTCGCTTTGCGGTTTTTTCCACCAGGGCGTCGGGTCGATCGAGACGCCGTCTTTCCTGAATTCGACATAGAGAACCGGCTCGCCGGCTCCCGCTCCAACATTCGCCGCCGCCGCTTCGGCAGTCTCGCCCATCACCGCTACCGGTTCGCCGGCGAGCACGAACTGATTGAGCGATACATCGATACGCTGCATGCCCGCCAGAAGGATATAGTAACCATTGCCGGCATTCAGTATCAAGAGTTGGCCAAAGGACCGGAACGATCCGGCATAGACCACCCAGGCATCGGAAGGTGACGAAACAACGGCATTCGGGCGGGTGGAAAGCGATATTCCCCGCGTCGCGACTCCGAGCTCGTCATTAACGCCGAATCCACGCAATTGTGATCCTGCCACGGGCAGCGGGAGCATGCCCCGAGCCTCCGCGAAGGCGATTTTCGGGGCGAGCCGCGCCGGGTCGCGGAAGGCGAGTGCGGCCATGCGTTGACGCTGTTCGCGGGTCTCGTTCTCCAGCGCCTGACGGGCCGCCTCCGCGGCGCGGTTGGCGACCGAGATCTCCTTCTCCATGCGCTCGACGAAGTCGCGCAGCGTCTTGGCCTGCGCCGCCAGCGCGCCGGCGGCACCGCGCTGGGTCTCGATGTCCCGGGCGGCGCTGGTCTCGCGCTCGCGCCTGGCTTCGACCAGGGAGGCGAGGCGCTGGCGTTCGCCGGCCAGTTGCTCCATCTCGCTACCGATCGCCTTGCGCTCGCCGGCGATGCCCTCGCGCAGGCGGACCAGCTCGCCGAGATCGGTGGCGAGAATGGTGATCTCCTGGCGCAGATCAGGCACGACCGCACCGAGCAGCATCGAGGCGCGGACGGCTTCGAGGATATCCTCGGGCCGGACGAGCACGGCCGGTGGTGGACGGTGGCCGATGCGCTGCAGGGCGGCGAGCACCTCGCCGATCAGCCCGCGCCGGCTCTCGAGCGAGCGCCGGATCGCGGCCTCGCTGTTCTGGAGCAGGGCGAGCCGCTGCTCGAGCGCGGCGATGCGGGCCTCGGCGCCTTGCGTCTTGGCGGTGGTCTCGAGCAGCGCGGCATTGAGGCGGGCGCGGTCGGCCCGGATGCCGGCGATCTCGGCCTCGAGCTTGGCGCGGGCCTCGGCATTGCCGGCGAGCCGCTCCTCGATCGCCTTGAGCTCGCTTTCGCGGGTGCGCTTCTCCAGCTGTTTCTGTTCGGCTTCCCGGGAAAGCTGCTGCTGCTCGGGTGGCTCGGCTTCCTGGCCGATGGCGCTCCCGGCTGCGAGGCAGACACTCAGCAGCAGCGGCCAGAGCGTCTGCCGGCGGGAACGGTCACGAATCGGCCGGTGAGGACGGGTCATGCGCGATGATAAGGATGTCCGGACAGGATCGTCATCGCCCGATAGAGCTGTTCGAGCGCCAGAGCGCGGACAATCTGGTGCGGGATGGTGAGCGCGCCGAAGGACAGAACCAGTCCGGCACGGGCTCGCAGTTCCTCGGCGAGCCCGTCAGCGCCGCCGATCAGCAAAGTGGCGGCCGGCGTTCCGGCATCGCGGGCGGCGGCAAGGCGTCCGGCGAAGGCTTCGCTGCCGAAGCTCTTGCCGCGTTCGTCGAGCGCGATGACCAGCCCGGCCGGCAGACGCTCGCCGATCAGCCGGGCTTCCTCGCTGCGGCGCTCTTCGCTGCGACGGCCACGGCTTTCGGCGATCTCGAGGAGATCGGGGCCGGAGAAGCCCAGATTCCGCGAAAGCCCGGTGGCGCGCTCGTGATAGCGCGTGCATAGATCTCGTTCGGGCCCGTCCTTGAGACGGCCGACGGCGATGATCGAAAGGCGCATGGAAGGCCGGCTTCAGAGCCGGGAGCGTTCAGCCGGCAGCCCGAAGCCCCGCCAGCTGAAAGCTGCAGCCGTCTCTTTCCGAGGAACTGGAGCGGGTTTCATCAGAACGACCGGTTCCCACTCTTTCGCATCCCGCTCTAGCCAACCAAGCGCTCATGCGGCCGGTCGGCGCCCCACATCTTCTCGAGATTGTAGAACTGGCGCACTTCCGGACGGAAGATGTGGATGATGATGTCGCCGGTGTCGATCAGCACCCAGTCGCAGGCCGGCATGCCCTCGACCTTCGGCGTGGCATGGCCCGCCTGCTTGAGCTTCTCGACGAGGCTTTCCGCAATTGCCGCGACATGGCGGTTGACCGTGCCCGATGCGATGATCATGGCGTCGGCCAGGGAAGTCTTTCCAACGAGGTCGATGACCGTGATGTCCTCGGCCTTCATGTCGTCGAGGACCTGGAGCGCGAGGGTTACGCCGGCAGCGGCCGGATGATCGACTGCGATTGCCGGCGAAAGCGGCTCGGAGCCTGTTTCGCCGAGGGTTTGACGGGTCAGAGCCGTGTCCTCATATGACGACGCGCTCATGGCGCGACTGGGCCAATCTACGCGCGCAACGCCCATAATTCAATTGTTTTCGGCGTTTTCGCGCAATTGCGTCGAGGACAGATCCGAGCGCCTGCCGTGCAGGAAGATCCAGGCCGGCGGGGTTCTGACGGCGAGCGCGCCGCCCTGATTCTCGGGCAGGCGCCAGCGCGCCAGCCAGTTTCCGGCCGGAGAGGACACCGAGCGATGGGTCGTTCCCGGCCGGTCGATCACAGCGATCGGCATCATCCGGGCGATGGCGCGCCATTCGTTCCAGCGATGGAAGCTGGCGAGGTTGTCCGAACCCATGATCCAGACGAAGCGCACGCCCGGGCAGCGCCGCTTCAGGGCGCGCAGCGTATCGGCGGTGTAGCGGGTGCGCAGGCCGGCCTCGATGCCGGTGATGTGGATGCGGCCATGGTCGGCGAGGTTGCGGGCGAAGGCGATGCGCTGCGCCAGAGGCGGCAGGGCGCGATTGTCCTTCAGCGGGTTTCCCGGGCTGACCAGCCACCAGACGCGGTCGAGCTGGAGCCGGCGCAGGGCCGTCAGGCTCGCCATCCGGTGCCCGTCATGGGCCGGATTGAAGGAGCCGCCGAACAGGCCGATGCGCAGGCCGGGCGCGTAAGGCGGCAGGCGCAGGTCCTCGGTGCTCACGGGCGGGTCTGGCCCCGGCCGTGCACCCGGTATTTGAACGAGCAGAGCTGCTCGACCCCGACCGGACCGCGCGCATGCATGCGCCCGGTGGCGATGCCGATCTCGGCCCCGAAGCCGAATTCGCCGCCATCCGCGAACTGGGTCGAGGCATTGTGAAGGACGATCGCCGAATCGACCTCGGCGAGGAAACGCTGCGCCGCGCCCTCGTCCCCGGTGACGATGGCATCGGTGTGGTGGGAGCCGTAGCGCTCGATATGCTCGATCGCGGCGTCGAGGCCGGGGACGACCTTCGCCGCGATGATGCGGTCGAGATATTCGGTGCCCCAGTCCTCCTCGCTCGCCGGGGTAACGCGCGGATCGGCGGCCTGGCAGGCCGCATCGCCGCGCACCGCACAGCCGGCGTCGAGCAGGTCGGAGAGCAAGGGCTTCAGATGCGTGGTGGCGCAGGCCTCGTCGACGAGCAGGGTCTCCGCCGCGCCGCAAACGCCAGTGCGGCGCAGCTTGGCGTTGAGCAGGATCTCCTCCGCCATCGGCAGATCGGCCGCGCCATGGACATAGAGGTGGCAGTTACCGTCGAGATGGGCGAAGACCGGCACGCGCGCATCGGACTGCACGCGCGCGACCAGGCTCTTGCCGCCGCGCGGCACGACGACGTCGACATTGCCGTCGAGCCCGGCGAGGATCTCGCCGACGGCGGCGCGGTCACGGCTGGGCACGAGCTGGATCGCATCGCGCGGCAGGCCGGCGGCGGCAAGGCCATCCTGCATCGCAGCGGCGATTTCACTCGAGGTCCGGAAGCTGTCGGAGCCGGCTCGCAGGATCGCGACATTGCCACTCTTCAGGCACAGCGCGCCGGCATCGGCGGTGACATTGGGGCGGCTTTCGAAAATCACGGCGACGACGCCAAGCGGCGTCGCGACACGCTCGAAGAACAGGCCGTTCGGCTGCGTCCAGCTCGCCAGCACGCGGCCGACCGGGTCGGGCAGGGCGGCGATGCCGGCTACGGCCTCGGCGACCGCGGCGAGGCGGTCTTCGTCGAGCGCGAGCCGGTCGAGATAGGCCGCGTTCTGGCCAGCGGCGCGGGCCTCGTCGAGATCCTGCCGGTTGGCGGCGAGGATTGCGGCCGAGCGCGCGTGCAGCGCCGTGGCGATGGCGCGCAGGGCATCGTCGCGCCGGGAACCCGGAGCCGAGGCGAGCTGTCTCGCGGCAGCCCGCGCTCGCTTGCCGAGCTCACGCATCAGAGCCACGACCTCGCCGTCTTCATTGCTCGCCTCGGGCTGGCGCGTGGCGCTGTTGCTGGTCATGATCCGGTGCCCACTCAGTCGGCGCGATCGTAGCCGAGGCGCAGCGCCATGTCGTCCCGGTGAATCATCTCGGCCCGTCCGGGATAGCCGAGCACCGCGGCGATATCGCGGGAGGCCTTGCCGAGGACGCGCCCGGCCTCGTCCGCATCATAGGCGACGAGGCCGCGGCCGAGCTCGCTGCCGTCGCCGGCGCGGATCAGCACAGCGTCGCCACGGCTGAAATTGCCTTCGACGCGGGTGACGCCGACCGGCAGCAGGCTGGCGCCGCCGCGCAAGGCCCGGGCAGCACCTTCGTCGACATGCAGCGCGCCGCGCGGCTCGAGCGTCCCGGCGATCCAGGTCTTGCGCGCCGTCGCCGGTGTCGAGCCGCTGAGAAACCAGGTGCAGCGGCCGCCCTGCGCGACCTGGCGGAGCGGGTTCTTGCCGCGCCCGTCGGCGATCAGCATATGGGCGCCGCCGGCGGTGGCGATCTTGCCGGCCTCGATCTTGGTGCGCATGCCGCCGCGCGAGAGTTCGGAGGCGGCGCCGCCGGCCATCGCCTCGATCGCGGGCGTGATCGTCGGCACCACCGGGATGAGCTGCGCGTCGGGGTTGGACTGTGGTGGGGCTGTGTAGAGCCCGTCGATATCGGAAAACAACACGAGTAGGTCGGCGCCGGCCATGGTCGCCACCCGCGCTGCCAGCCGGTCATTGTCGCCATAGCGGATCTCGGAGGTGGCGACGGTGTCGTTCTCGTTGATCACCGGCACGGCACGCAGGTCGAGCAGGCGGCCGAGCGTGGCGCGGGCGTTGAGATAGCGGCGGCGCTCCTCGGTATCGGCGAGGGTGAGCAGGACCTGGCCGGCGACGAGGCCGTGATGGCCAAGCGATTCGGCCCAGTTGCGCGCCAGCGCGATCTGGCCGATCGCGGCTGCGGCCTGGCTCTCCTCGAGCTTGAGCGCGCCGGCCGGCAGCTTGAGTACGGTCCGGCCGAGTGCGATCGCGCCCGAGGAGACGACCAGGACATCGGTGCCGCTCGCATGCAACTCGGCGAGGTCCTCGGCGAGCGCCGCGAGCCAGGCATGGCGCAGGCGGCCACCGGCGCGATCGACGAGCAGTGAGGAGCCGACCTTGACGACGATGCGGCGGAACTGGTGGAGGGCGGGAGTGCTCACGCGGGTGGACCGGGGCGGGCGGGACGGGAAGGGACGAGTACCAACGGGTTCCGTCTTGGCGAAATCGCGGCGGTTGTAAAGCGCTACGACGTCTGCGGCGGCGCTAGCGACCGGTGTTTGCGGGAGGCTGCGCCGCGCCGAGCGCATGGCGGGTATTGCTCCGACATCGCGCAAGCAGACCCGGTCACCATGCCGCAACCGGGTCCGCCGGAGGGCGGGGCGGGCTGGCCGGGCAGCCGGGTCCGGGCGGAGTAATCCAGCGCGAACAAGGGCTTCGCCCTCGAGGCGTCCGTGTGTCGCGGACGCTGCGTTACCCGGTGCCGGCGACGCCGATCCGGCGGGTCGTGGCGCCTCCGCTGAGCTCCTTCCGGGGCGAAGCTTGCAAAAAAGGCGGCTAATTGCCACTTCCAGTGAAGGATGGACTGGCGTTTGCGGTCTTAGTCTGCTACCGCACCGCGCAGATCGCGGGCCTGCCGACTGCTTGGCCCCTCCAATCCAGTCTCTTGTCAGGAGCAATGCATGCAGGTTCTCGTGCGCGACAACAATGTCGACCAGGCCCTCCGAGTTCTGAAGAAGAAGATGCAGCGCGAGGGCGTGTTTCGCGAGATGAAGCGCCGGGCCGCCTATGAGAAGCCGTCGGAGCAGCGCGTCCGCGAGAAGGCCGACGCCGTTCGTCGCGCTCGCAAGCTCGCCCGCAAGCAGGCTCAGCGCGAAGGCCTGATCGCCGCGCCGAAGCCGAAGGTGCCGCGGCCCCGCCCTGGCGTCGCAGCCGCCCCGCGTTGATCTCAGTACAAATCTCCCGCGATTTGCCGTAAGCGGCTCCCGCCTACGGCAGCCTCGCCCCGTGTAAGCAAAGAGAAGCGAAACCTTGAAGAATCCGAACGACCGCCATTTCACTGATCGCCAGGCCAATTCCGCGAATGCGAAGAAGGCCCTGCTGGAGCGCTTCAAGGCGCGACCCGGCCCGGACGATCCCGTGATGGTGCAGCGTCGGGCCGAGCGCGAGGCGATCGCGGTGGCGCGGGCCGAGCGCGAGGCCAAGAAGGAGGCCGAGCGCCTGGAGCTGGAGCGCCTGGCGGCGATCGAGCGGGCTGCCCGCGAGGAGGCCGAGCGCATCGCCGAGGCCGAGCGCGAGGCGATCCGCAAGGCCGAGCAGGCCAAGCGCGATGCGGAGCGTCCGCGCCGCGTCCTGCTCGAGGCCGTCCAGTACATGGAAATGCGCGTCGCCGGCAAAGGCCGTCGCTGAGTCTCGCACTGTCGCCGCAGAGGCGGCGAGAACTCCAGAGTTTCTTGACGAAAACCCGCCCGGCCATGCCCGGCGGGTTTTTTACATGACGACGACCTGAATGCTTTCTTTGCGTCATCTTGAGTGCGCCCTGCAGTAAAATATGCGCCCGAGGTGTTTTGTTTCCGCCTGGGAACAGCACTCATTCCCCGGCGGCTTTAGTCCTTCGACTAATTTCCCCTTGCCTTACGCTCTAGACCACGAAACTCTGGTCTCAGGCCATCAGAGCCGCAATCAAATGCACGCCGGTCGAACGGCGCAGCTTCTGGGGAGAGAACCATGACTTCCGAACCGACGAAGACGCGCGCCAGCCGGCGCAACTTCCTCAAGGTCGCCGGGCTTGCCGGGGCAGGCGCGGTCGCCATGCCCCAGGTCAGCCGGGCGCAGACGGTCACCTGGAAATTCCAGTCGACCTGGCCGACCAAGGACATCTTCCACGAATTCGCCGGCGACTTCGCCAAGCGCGTCAACGACATGTCCGGCGGCCGGCTGAAGCTCGACGTGCTCGCCGCCGGTGCGGTCGTGCCGGCCTTCCAGATGCAGGACGCGGTCGCCGCTGGCATCCTCGATGGCGGCCACGGCGTCTCGGCCTATTGGTACGGCAAGAACAAGGCCTTTTCGCTGTTCGGCACGCCGCCGGCGCTGGGCTGGGACGCCACCAACTTCCTCGGCTGGATGAATTATGGCGGCGGCTACGATCTCTACAACGACCTCGTGCAGAACCAGCTCAAGCTCAATCTGGTCGGTTTCTTCTCGGGGCCGATGCCGTGTCAGCCGCTGGGCTGGTTCAAGAAGGAGCTGAAGACCGCCGACGATTTCAAGGGGCTCAAGTACCGCACCGTCGGGCTCGCGGCCGATCTGAAGCGCGAAATGGGGGCCGCGGTCACCATCCTCGCCGGCGGCGAGATCGTGCCGGCGCTGGAGCGTGGCGTGATCGACGGGGCGGAGTTCAACAACCCGTCCTCCGACTCGATCCTCGGCTTCCAGGACGTCGCCAAGGTCTACATGCTGCAGAGCTACCATCAGGCGGCGGAGAGCTTCGAGCTGCTCTTCAACAAGACCAAGTTCGATGCGCTCGCGCCCGAGCTGAAGGCGATGGTCAAGTTCGCGGCCGAGGCCGCCTCCTCCGATATGAACTGGAAGGCGCTCGACCGCTATTCCAAGGATATCGAGGCCTTGCGCGCCAAGGGCGTCAATGTCGTTGCGACGCCGGAGGCGATCCTGAAGGCGCAGCTCGCGGCCTGGGACAAGGTACTCGACAAGCTCGGGGGCGAGAACGCCTTCTTCAAGAAGGTGGTGGATTCCCAGAAGGACTGGGTCAAGCGCACGGTCTCCTATCAGCGGCTCAACGAGCCGTCGCGCGACCTCGCCTTCAACCACTTCTTCAAGACCTGACCCCGTTCGCGTGATGACGCGATGAGAAGACACCCGCCGCCCTTCGCGGTGGCGGGTGTCCTGTGCCGGTTTTGCAAGCAGCAGGCAGCGGATACGCATGGGACTGATCCTGGCGATCGACAAAGTGAACACAGCCATCGGCAAGCTCGCCGGCTGGACCATCCTGATCCTGACATTGGCGATCAGCTATGAGGTCTTCGCCCGCTACGTTCTGCGCGCGCCGACCGAATGGGCCTTCGATGTCAGCTACATCCTCTACGGCACCTTGTTCATGCTGGCCGGGCCCTATGCGCTCGCCCGCAACGCCCATGTCCGCGGCGATTTCCTCTACCGGGCCTGGAGCCCGCGCACGCAAGCGCGGCTCGATCTGGCCCTCTATGTCCTCTTCTTCTTCCCCGGCATCATCGCGCTGGCCTGGGCCGGATACAAATTCGCGGCCTTCTCCTGGATGATCGGCGAGCATTCCTCGAATTCGCCGAACGGCCCGCCGCTCTACCATTTCAAATCGCTGATCCCGATCGCCGGCGTGCTGATGACGGTGCAGGGCCTGGCCGAGGTCGCGCGCTGCGTCATCTGCCTGCGCACCGGCGAATGGCCGCCGCGGCTGCACGATGTCGAGGAAACCGAAAAGCTCATTCTGGAACAGGCCGCGGCCGCGCAGGACGCGCCCGACGCCGGGAAAGCGATCTGATGCTGCTTGGCATGGGTAATCCCGAACTGGGCGTGCTGATGCTCGTCCTGTTCATCGTCTTCATCATGCTCGGTTTCCCGATCGCCTTCACGCTGATGGCGCTGGGTGTCGGCTTCGGCTACTGGGCGATGGGCGACACGGTCTTCAACCTCGTCGTCCAGCGCACCTATTCGGTGATGGCCAACGACGTCCTGGTCTCGATCCCGCTCTTCATCTTCATGGGCTACATCATCGAGCGGGCGAACATCCTCGACAAGCTGTTCCACTCGATCCAGCTCGCGCTCGGCAACGTCCCCGGCTCGCTCGCCATCGCGACGCTCGCCACCTGCGCGATCTTCGCCACCGCCACCGGTATCGTCGGCGCGGTGGTGACGCTGATGGGCCTGCTGGCCTTCCCGGCGATGTTGCGGGCCGGCTACGACGTCAAGCTCTCGGCCGGCGTGGTCTGTGCCGGCGGCTGCCTCGGTATCCTGATCCCGCCCTCTGTGATGCTGATCCTCTATGGCGCGACGGCCGGCGTCTCGGTGCCCAAGCTCTATGCCGGCGCTCTGTTCCCCGGCCTGCTGCTGGCCGGCATGTACATGCTCTATGTGCTGATCCGCTGCTGGCTCAACCCGGCACTGGCGCCGAAGCTGCCGAAGGAGCAGACCGACGTGCCCTGGACCACCGTGGTCTGGGCGCTGGCGACGAGCTTCTTCCCGCTGACATTGCTGATCATGTCGGTGCTCGGCGCGATCTTCTTCGGCATCGCGACGCCGACCGAGGCCGCGGCGGTGGGCTCGCTCGGCAGCCTGATCCTCGCCGCCGCCTATCGCTCGCTGAGCTTCGGCAAGGTCAAGGATTCGGTGATCCTGACGGCGCGGACCTCGGCGATGGTCTGCTGGCTCTTCGTCGGCTCCTTCATCTTCTCGTCGATCTTCGCCATTCTCGGCGGTCACGAGCCGATCAAGAACCTGGTCACGGCGCTCAACCTGTCGCCGACCATGTTCCTGATCGTCGCGCAGATCATCATCTTCATTCTCGGCTGGCCGCTGGAATGGACCGAGATCATCGTGATCTTCGTGCCGATCTTCCTGCCGCTGCTGGAGTTCTTCAAGATCGATCCGCTGTTCTTCGGCATCCTGATCGCCTTGAACATCCAGACCTCGTTCCTGTCGCCGCCGGTAGCGATGGCGCCCTTCTATCTCAAGGGCATCGCGCCACCGCATGTCACGATCAACCAGATCTTTTCGGGTGTGATGCCCTATCTGGCCCTGGTGCTGGTGGCGATGCTGCTGGTCTATGTCTTCCCGGGTATTGCGCTCTGGCTGCCGAAATACCTCTATGGCTGAGGGTCAGCGCTCGCTGCGGCTATCCTGGCCGCAGCGGAAGCCTGTCGCCTTCTCGTCGGCGAGGCGGCGTGCCTGCGCATTGGCGTCGTGGCTGCGGCCATCGACACTGCCGATGACGCATGAGACGCCGTCCGGGCTGAGCCGGTAGACGACGAGGCGGCTGCCATCGAGCCTGCCGACATTTCGGCCGGTGGCGTAGCGCAGGATCGCGGCTTGTGGCCGGCTGCCCCTGGGCCCGCGCCATTCGATGGTCCGGCCGGCTTCGAAGAAGCCCGCCTTGTCCGAGACGGTCTCGGCGATCGGCCGCGTGCTGAAATCGACCGAGGAGGAATCATCGCCGGCGGTCCAGATCACCGGAGTGCCGGCCTTGCCGGCGCAGCGATGCACCGAGACACCCTGATCGTCGGGACGGGCCTTCCGGCATTTGCCGTAGTCATGGCTGGTGTAGCTGCTGGTCCAGCGCTCGGCGGCCGCGGCGGTGCCGAACAGGGCCAGGCAGAGCCCGAATGCGATCGTCCTCATCGGCAGGCCCTTCTTCGGCGATGCTGCCTGCATCAAACGCCGGAGAAGGCGGAAAGCAAGTCTCGTGAGAGCGGGCCGCCGACTGTCGTCGCGAACTCGGAAAAGGGCGGTCTTCGATTCTTTTTTGAGTGTCCGGCGATTCAGGTTCTGGGGCGAACAAGGCCTGATCATGGCGAATGGTTCGCCACCCGGCTACTCAATCGGAGAACGAACATGACCCGCACCAAGAAGAGCTTCGCCGCCGCCGTCGCCGCCCTGGCGCTGGGCGCTTCCGTTTTCGCCACCTCCGATGCCGAAGCCCGTCCGCGCTATCGCGGCGCCGCCATCGGTGCCGGCATCGTCGGTGCGCTGGCCGTCGGCGCCCTCGCCGCCGCGGCCGCCAGCCCCGCCTATGGCTACGGTTACGGTTATGAGCCGGCCTATGCCTACGGCCCCGTCCGCCGCTGCCATCTGGTCGATCGGGTCAACTATTACGGCGACGTCATCGGTACCCGTCGCGTCTGCCGCACCTATTACTGAGCTTTCCCGAGGCCGTCCTCCCCGGCCAAACTTCAAGGCCCGCCAGAATGGCGGGCCTTTTTCGTGCTTGTGGCGCTGGAAACGAGCCGCGCCGTCATTCCGGGCTCAGGCCTTCGGCCCGCCCCGGAATGACGGTGGAGGTTCCGCGCGGAATCAGCCGCCGG
Source organism: Allobosea sp. GW823-FHT01F03 (assembly GCF_058798075.1). NCBI lineage: Bacteria > Pseudomonadati > Pseudomonadota > Alphaproteobacteria > Hyphomicrobiales > Alloboseaceae > Allobosea > Allobosea sp. GW823-FHT01F03. Next base: position 947,175 of record NZ_CM179505.1, read on the forward strand.
TCGACATGGTCAGCGGCGGCTTCACCTCGGCTGGAATCGGCGAGACATAGCCGCCATCGGCGGCGACGCGCTTCTGGAAATCGGCCTTGGCCGCCGCCATCAAAGCGGGGTCGGTCAGCACGGCGGCGCCGGTCGCGGCCATCGCCTTGGCGACCTGGACCATCGCCTTGTGAGCGGCCGGGGTCTTGCCCTGCGCCACCACCTGCCAGGTGTGGAAGGGCGTGCCGATCGCGACCGTCGGCGCATGCGCCTGAACGGTCGGCACGACCCAGCTGACATCGCCGACATCGGTCGAGCCGATCGCCGGGTTGCGCGGGGCGTCGAGCGGCACGGTGAAGTCGGCGAGCGCCGCGTCGGTCTTGGGCAGGCCGATCGAGCGCCAGAGCGCGTCGATGTCCTTCTGGGTCAGCGTCGCGCGGATCTTGCGCGCGAACTCCTGGTCGGCCTCGTCGAAATGCGGCGGGCCGAGATCCTCCATGATGCCCTGAAGGGCGCTTTCCAGCGGGCCGTTGCCGACGACGTTGGAGACGGCGCTGACGATCTTCACCTCGACCTTGGTCTCGGTCATCAACGCGGCGCCCTCGGCGATTTTCTTGACGCGGCCGACGAGCTCAAGCATGCCCGGCAGATCGCGGGCACGGATCGAATAGCGCACGCGGGCATGGGCCTGGACGACGTTCGGCGCGATGCCGCCGGTGTCGAGCAGGGCATAGTGGACACGCGCATCGCTCGGCATGTGCTCGCGCATATAGTTGACGCCGACATTCATCAGCTCGACGGCGTCGAGCGCGCTACGGCCGAGTTCGGGCGAGGCGGCGGCATGCGAGGTGCGGCCGGTGAAGGTGAAGTCGGCGCGGGTATTGGCGAGCGAGAGCGGCGGCGTCACCTCCCAGAAGCTGTTCGGATGCCAGGAGATCGCGATATCGGCGTCCTCGAAGGCGCCGGCGCGGACCATGAAGGCCTTGGCGGCGCCGCCTTCCTCGGCCGGGCAGCCATAATAGCGCACGCGGCCGGGCAGCTTGTTCTCGGCGAGCCAGTTCTTCATCGCGGTCGCGGCCAAAAGGGCGGCCGAGCCGAGCAGGTTGTGGCCGCAGCCATGGCCATGGCCGCCGGCCTCGATCTCGCGATGCTCGGCGACGCCGGCCTCCTGGCTGAGGCCCGGCAGCGCATCGTACTCGCCGAGGAAGGCGATGACCGGGCCGCCTTCGCCGGCTTCGCCGATCACCGCGGTCGGGATGTCGGCGACGTTCTCGGTGATGCGGAAACCCTGATGCTTCAGTTCGGCGACATGCTCGGCGACGGAGCGCTTTTCGGTGTAGCAGACCTCGGGGATCGCCCAGACGCGATCGCTGAGTTCGATGAAGCGCTGCTTGCTGGCGTCGACATGGCGCCAGAGATCGTTGCGGTTGTCCATTGCTGGTCTCGTTCTGCGGTGAGCTTTCGGACCTTTGTCGCAAGCATGGAACCTCGCGTCCAGCAACCGCAAGGCATGGCAGTCCTGTCCGGGACTATCCTTGGTGCTTGATTTTCGGGGCGGCATCGGCCTGATGCGCGCATGGCTCGCCGCAAGCTTCTTTTCGTCGCCACCGAGGACTGGTTCTTCGCCTCGCATTTCCTGCCTATGGCGCGGGCTGCGGGCGAGATGGGCTTCGACGTCGCGGTGATCGCCCGCGAACGCCAGCACCGGCGCGTGATCGAGGCGGCCGGCGCCAGGCTGATCGCGCTCGAGGCTGAACGCCGCAGCCTGTCGCCCAAGGCGCTCTATCGGCAGGTCATGGCGCTGAAGCACCTGATCGCCGCCGAGCAGCCGGACATCCTGCACTGCATCGCGCTGAAGCCGATTGCGCTCGCCGGGTTTGCCGGGAAGATCGCCGGGGTCGAGCGGCGGGTCTATGCGCTGACCGGGCTCGGCTTCCTCGGCGCCCGCGAGGGCGCGGTGGCGCAGGCGGCCCGGCTGGCGGCACGCTTCTGGTTGCGCGAGGCGATCGACGGGCCGCAGGTGCGCTTCCTGTTCGAGAACCCGGATGATCCGGTCATGCTGGGCCTCGATCCCGCCGATGCGACGAAGGTCGCGATCGTCGGCGGTGCCGGCGTCGACCCGCTGATCCTGATGCCGGAGCCGATGCTGCCGCAGCCGCCGCTCAAGGTCGCCGTCGTCGCGCGCATGCTCTGGTCGAAGGGCGCCGACCTCGCCGTCGAGGCGGTGACGCTGGCGCGCAAGCAGGGTGCGCGGATCGAACTCACCCTGCACGGTGCGCCCGACCCGTCCAACCCCAAGGCGGTGCCGGAAGCGACCTTGCGCGAATGGTCGTCGCGCCCCGGCATCAAATGGGCCGGGCCGACGCGCGATATCGAGGGTGTCTGGCGCGCCCACCATGTCTGCTGCCTGCCTTCGCGCGGCGGCGAGGGCCTGCCGCGCACCTTGCTCGAAGGCGCCGCCTGCGGCCGGGCGCTCTTGACCACCGACGTGCCAGGCTGCCGCAGCTTCGTGCGCGACGGCCAGGACGGTTTCGTCGTCCCGGCCAATGATGTCGCGGCCCTGACCAAGGCGCTGCTCGCGCTCGCCGGCTCGCCCGGCATGGTCGAGCGCATGGGGCTGAGCGCGCGTGAACGGCTGCTCGCCGGCTATACCGAGCGCGACGTGATGGAGGGGGTGAAGGCGCTCTATCGCGGCCTGCTCGGGCAACCGCAGGCGGATGTCGTCGCATGAGCGAGGAACTCGCGACGGAGGATCGGCTCGGCTTCATCCGCGCCCATACACGTCTCCTGCCGGTGCCGCACGCGCCGGAGATCTCGCTGCATGTCGCCGAGGAAGCGACCGAGCTCTGGCAGAAAACCGAGGAGGAGCTGGCGACGATCGGCCTGCCGCCGCCCTTCTGGGCCTTCGCCTGGGCCGGCGGGCAGGCGCTGGCGCGCTATGTCCTCGACCATCCGGAGGTGGTGAGCGGGCGGCGCGTGCTCGATTTCGCCAGTGGCTCCGGGCTCGTCGCCATTGCTGCGGCCAAGGCCGGCGCAGCCGATGTGGCGGCAGCCGATATCGACGCCTTCGCCGCCGCGGCGATCGGCCTCAATGCCGAGGCGAACGGCGTTTCGGTCACGCCCCGGCACGAGGATCTGATCGGCCGGGACGAGGGCTGGGAAACCGTGCTCGCCGGCGACATCTGCTATGAGCGCGAGCTCGCGGGGCAGGTGATCGACTGGCTTTCAGCCCTGTCGAAACGCGGCGCGACCGTGCTGATCGGTGATCCCGGCCGCAGCTACCTGCCCAAGGACCGGCTCGTCGAGGTCGCGACCTATCAGGTTCCGGTGACGCGTGCGCTGGAGGATGCCGAGATCAAGAAGAGCTCGGTGTGGCGGCTGGCGGGCGCACCGTGACGGCGCTGCCGTTCGCTCTCAGTCGATCGCGTCCTTGAGATCGACCGTGCCCTGCTTGCCGATCGCGTCGTAATTGCGCTTGAGCCAGCGCTTGGCGGCATTGCGCCCCATATCGCGCAGGCGCAGCAGGAAATCCCATTCGGCCCTGAGGCGCGAGGAGCTGGTGAGCTGGGCCAGAGGCGCGCCGCCATCGATCCGGTGCATCAGAACGCGCTTGTAATCGGCCGTTGAAAGCTTGCCGGCATCGATCAGGCGGTTGACGAAGGCGATGGCGCGCAGTTCGCGCAGGAGCGAGGCGTTGAAGGTAATCTCGTTCAGCCGGTCCTGGATGGCGCGGGCATTGGTCGGCAGCTCCTTGCGCTCGAGCGGGTTGATCTGGACCAGCAGGATGTCGTCACCCTGCGCCTCGTAGAACAGGGGGTAGAGCGCCGGATTGCCCATATAGCCGCCGTCCCAATAGGCCTGTCCGTCGATCTCGACGGCCTGGAACAGCATCGGCAGGCAGGCCGAGGCCATCAGATGGTCGGCGGTGAGTTCCTGGCGGGTGAAGACCCTGATCTTGCCGGTGCGGACATTGGTCGCGGCGATGAACAGGTTGACGTCGGCGCAGCCGCGCACCTTGTCGAAGTCGATCAGGTCCGCAATGACGCCGCGCAGCGGGTTGATGTTGAGCGGGTTGACGTCATAGGGGCTCGCCATCTTCGAGAACATCTCGAACCAGATCAGGCCGGGCGGGTGGCCATTGCTCCAGGCGCCGAGCATGGTGTCGAGCAGCGAGCGCTCGGAGCCGCCATATTTGCCGTCGACGCTGATCCGGCGCCAGAAATTCTCCAGCGCCGTGCGGGCGCCGTCGGCGCCGCCATCAAGCCAGCCCTCGGCGAGCACGACGGCGTTCATCGCCCCGGCGCTGGCGCCGGTCATCGCCTCGATGGCGATCCTTCCATCGGCGAGGATCGCGTCGAGCACGCCCCAGGTGAAGGCGCCATGGGCGCCGCCACCCTGCAGGGCGAGGTTGACCGACTTCTCCGCCTTCGGCCCGGCGAGGCCCTTGACCTGGGGGACGCGGCGCTGGCGGCGGCCGGTCACGCGGCGGTCCAGCCGCCGTCCATCGGCAGGGTCGTGCCGGTGATCGACTTCGCCGCGTCGGTGCAGAGGAAGACGGCGAGCGCCGCGACCTGCTCGACGGTGACGAACTGCTTGGTCGGCTGGGCGGTCAGGAGCACATCGTTGATGACCTGCTCCTTGGTGAGGCCCCGCGCCTTCATCGTGTCGGGGATCTGCTTCTCGACCAGCGGCGTCCAGACATAGCCGGGGGCGATGGCGTTGACGGTGATGCCCCTGGTCGCGACCTCGAGCGCCACCGTCTTGGTGAAGCCGGCGATGCCGTGCTTGGCGGCGACATAGGCCGATTTGAAGGGCGAGGCGACGAAGGCGTGGGCCGAGGCTGTGTTGATGATCCGGCCCCAGCCCTTCTCCTTCATCTTCGGCAAGGCGGCGCGGGTGGCGTGGAAGGCCGAGGACAGGTTGATCGCGATGATCTGGTCCCATTTCTCGAGCGGGAACTCGTCGACCGGGGCGACATGCTGGATGCCGGCATTGTTGACGAGGATATCGATGGCGCCGAACTCCTTCTCGGCCTCGGCGACCATCGCCGCGATTTCGTCGGGCTTCATCATATTGGCTGCGGAGTAGCGCGCCTTGACCTTGAACTCGGTCTCGATGCCGGCCCGTTCCTTCTCGATCGCGGCGGCATCGCCGAAGCCATTGATCACGACATTGGCGCCCTCCGCGGCGAGTGCGCGGGCATAGGCGAGGCCGATGCCGGAGGTGGAGCCGGTGACGAGCGCGGTGCGGTCTTTGAGGAACATTGCGGGCGGCTCCTGACAAGGGGCGGGGAATTGCTTAGCTTACAGGCGGCGAGGGCGGCCGCGCCAGTCGGCGAGACTTGGTCGCCGGACGGTGCCTTATGTGATATTGCAACGCAACATGACAAAAATGCAGCCAGATGCGCACGATCACAGCCATGAGCACGCCCATGCCGAGGGCGGCTGCCGGCACGCGCACGACCATGCCGGCCAGGCCGAGGCGGGGTTGGCCCGGGCCGAGGCGGTGTGCAGGGAGCGCGGCCTGCGGTTGACGCCGATCCGGCGCAAGACGCTCGAGGCGCTCTATGCCGACCACCGCCCAGTCGGCGCCTATGATCTCGCCGACCGGATTTCGCCGCCGGGCGGGCGCCGGCTGGCGCCGATCTCGATCTATCGCGCCCTCGACTTCCTGGTCGAGCAGGGCTTCGTGCACCGTCTGAGCTCGCGCAACGCCTTCATCGCCTGCCCGCACGGCCATGGCGCCGACGAGGCGGTCGCCTTCCTGATCTGCGAGGTCTGCGGCGGGGTCGACGAGGATGCCTCGCCCGCCATGCGCGGAGCGATCCGCGGCATGGCGCAGGCCCGGCAGTTCAAGCCTTCCTATCAGGTCGTGGAGATCGTCGGACGCTGTGAGCATTGTCGTCATGCCGACGCCGCTTGACGATTTTCCTTCAAGGGCGCAGTTCAGCCGCAGTGAACCGTTCCCGGCCCTGAAATCCGGACCTTCTTCATGACCGAGCCGCTCCAGATCTGCCTGCCCGAAGGTCCGCATGCCGCGCCCGCGCCGCGGGCAGGTACGGTCCCGGTCATGGTCGGGCACGTCAAGGTCGGCGGTGGCGCGCCGATCGTCGTGCAGTCGATGACCAATACCGACACCGCCGACATCCCGGCGACGGTCGGCCAGGTCGCGGCGCTGGCGCGGGCCGGCTCCGAGCTGGTGCGCATCACGGTCGACCGCGACGAGGCGGCGGCGGCGGTGCCGCATATCCGCGAGCGGCTCGACATTCTCGGCATCGACGTGCCGCTGATCGGCGATTTCCACTATATCGGGCACAAGCTGCTGGCCGATCATCCGGCCTGCGCGCAGGCGCTGGCGAAATACCGGATCAATCCCGGCAATGTCGGCTTCAAGGACAAGAAGGACAGGCAGTTCGGCCAGATCGTCGAGCTCGCGATCAAACACGGCAAGAGCGTGCGCATCGGCGCCAATTGGGGCTCGCTCGACCAGGAGCTGCTGACCGGGCTGATGGACATCAATGCGCGGTCGCCGCGGCCGATCGATGCGCGCGCCGTGATGCGCGAGGCGATGGTGCGCTCGGCGCTGTTCTCGGCCGAGCGCGCCGAGGAGATCGGGCTCGGGCGCGACCGGATCATCCTCTCGGCCAAGGTCTCGGGCGTGCAGGACCTGATTGCGGTCTACCGGATGCTGGCCTCGCGCGGCGACTACGCCATCCATCTCGGCCTGACCGAGGCGGGCATGGGCTCCAAGGGGCTGGTCGCTTCCTCGGCGGCGCTCGGCGTGCTGCTGCAGGACGGGATCGGCGACACGATCCGCTTCTCGCTGACGCCGGAGCCGGGCGGAGACCGCACGCTCGAGGTCAAGGCCTCGCAGGAACTGCTGCAGACCATGGGCTTCAGGGCCTTCGTGCCGCAGGTCGCCGCCTGTCCGGGCTGCGGGCGTACGACCTCGACGGTTTTCCAGGAGCTGGCGCGGGACATCCAGGACTGGATCGCCGCTTCGATGCCCGAGTGGAAGCTGCGCTATCCCGGCGTCGAGGGGCTGAACGTCGCGGTGATGGGCTGCATCGTCAACGGCCCCGGCGAATCCAAGCATGCCGATATCGGCATCTCGCTGCCCGGCACCGGCGAGGCGCCGACCGCACCGGTCTTCGTCGACGGCAAGAAGGTCACGACCCTGCGCGGCGCCAACATCGCGACCGAGTTCAAGACCATGGTCGACGAGTATATCGGCCGGCGCTACGGGCAGGCCTATGAGTTGCGCAAGGCGGCGGAATAGCCGCGAGCCGACTGTGGCTTTGGTGGGCTTGCGCCTATGCGTGCGATACGGGCCGTGCTAGAGGCCCCGGCCTTTCGCTGCATCGCAGCATCCGCGGAGCATCCCTGATGGGTCATGACCAGCAGAATCCGGCCCCTGCCAAGCCGGACGGGGACCGCTTCGGGCTCGAAGAGCCGGTAAGTGGCGGGCATTCCTCGCATAGCTATGCGGCGCTGGCGCTCGGCGCGCTCGGCGTGGTTTTTGGCGATATCGGCACCAGTCCGCTCTATGCGTTGCGCGAGACGATCCTGGCCGCGACCGGCGCCGCCTCGGGCGGCCATGGCGGTGCGGTCGACGTCACGCTCGCCGGCCCGCTGCCGCGCGAGGTCATCCTCGGCGTGCTCTCGCTGATCCTGTGGTCGCTGGTCAGCGTCGTGACGCTGAAATATGTCGTGCTGCTGCTACGGGCCGACAATAACGGCGAGGGCGGCACGCTGACCCTGGTCGCGCTGGCGCAGCGTGCGCTCGGCCGGTCCCGCGGCGGCGTGGTGCTGTTCCTCGGCATGGCCGGGGCGGCGCTGTTCTATGGCGATGCGGTGATCACCCCGGCGATCTCGGTGCTCTCGGCGATCGAGGGCATCAAGCTGGTGACACCGGTGCTCGACGACTATGTCGTGAGCATCGCCTCAGTGATCATGATCGCGCTCTTCCTGGTGCAGAGCCGCGGCACGGCCAAGGTCGCGAATTTCTTCGGTCCGGTGATGACGCTCTGGTTCCTGACCCTGGGTGGGCTCGGAATCTACCATATCTCCGACGATCTCGGGGTCTTGGCCTCGATCAATCCCTATTATGGCCTGCGCTTCTTCGTCGACCATCCCGGCCTGTCGCTCGCTGTGCTCGGCACGGTCTGTCTGGCGGTGACCGGGGCGGAGGCGCTCTATGCCGATATGGGCCATTTCGGGCGCGGGCCGATCCGCGGCGCCTGGCTCTATCTGGTCTTCCCGGCGCTGTGGCTGAACTATCTCGGCCAGGGCGCGCTGATCCTCTCCGATTCCTCGGCGATCGAGAATCCGTTCTTCCGTCTGGCGCCGCAGGGCTTCACCCTGCCGCTGGTGATCATGGCGACGATCGCCACCATCATCGCCAGCCAGGCGGTGATCACCGGCGCCTTCTCGCTGACCCGGCAGGCGATCCAGCTCGGGCTGCTGCCGCGGCTCGAGATCCGGCACACCTCGGAACATACCTCCGGCCAGATCTTCATCCCGCGGATGAACACGCTGCTGCTGTTGACCGTGCTGCTGCTGATCTGGACCTTCAGGACCTCCTCCAATCTGTCGCACGCCTATGGCATCTCGGTGTTCGGCGCGATGGCGGTGGATTCGCTGCTCGCCTTCATCGTGATCTGGCGGGGCTGGCGCTGGAGCCTGCTGGCAACCTCGCTGGTGCTGGTGCCGTTCCTGCTGATCGACATCGCCTTCTTCTCCGCCAATCTGCTTAAGCTGTTCAGCGGCGGCTATGTCCCGGTGCTGTTCGCGATCGCGCTGACCGTGCTGATGTGGACCTGGGTGCGCGGCACACGGATCCTGTTCGACAAGACGCGCAAGACCGATGTGCCGCTGCTCGAACTGGTCGGCATGCTGACCAAGAGCCCGCCTTACCGGGTCAAGGGCATGGCGGTGTTCCTGACCAGCGATCCCGAGACGGCGCCGGCCTCGCTGCTGCACAATCTCAAGCACAACAAGGTGCTGCACGAGCGCAACGTGATCCTGACCGTGCGCTCGGCCGATACGCCGCGCGTCGCCGAGAGCGAGCGGGTCAGGCTGTCGCGGATCACCGAGGATTTCTGGCGCGTCGAGATGGTCTACGGCTATATGGAGAGCCCGAACATTCCCAAGGGGCTCGCCATCCTGCGCAAGCAGGGCTTCAAGTTCGACATCATGTCGACCTCGTTCTTCCTGTCGCGCCGCTCGATCAAGGCCTCGCCGAATTCGGGCATGCCGGTCTGGCAGGACAATCTCTTCATCGGCCTGACCAAGAGCGCGACCGACGCCACCAACTTCTTCCAGATCCCGACGGGACGCGTGGTCGAGGTCGGCACGCAGGTCACGGTCTGAGCGGGGCGAGCCTCGTCGCGGCGTAGCGCCCGCCCGGGCAGGGCGGGCTCAGCTCTTGCGATTGGCGGCGAAGCGCGCCGCCGCCCGCAGCATCGCCGCCTCCGGCCCGAACCTGCCGAGGGTCGCGATCGCCTGCTCGCTGAAGCGATCGCGTTCGCGCTTGGCCGCTTCGAGGCCGAGCGCGGCGACCAGGGTCGCCTTGCCCCTGGCATCGTCCTTGGCGGTCGCCTTGCCCATCTGCTCGGGGCTGGCCTCGATATCGAGAATGTCGTCGGCGACCTGGAAGGCCGCTCCGAGCGCCCGGCCGTAATCCGTCAGCGCTGCCAGGCTTTCAGCATCGGCCTGTCCGAGACGGGCGCCGAGCGCGACGCTCGCCGCCAGCAGCGCGCCGGTCTTCATCGCCTGCAGGCGCAGGATCGCGGCCTCGCCGAGGCGCGCAGGCGCGCCTTCCGCGGGAAAGCGCCCTTCGGCCGCCAGATCGAGCATCTGGCCACCGACCATGCCGCCGGCACCGAGCGCGCGCGATAGCATCAGCACCAATGCAGCGCGCGTCTCGCCGTGGCGATGCGTGGCGGGGTCAGAGAGGACGTCGAAGGCGAGCGTCAGCAGGCTGTCGCCGGCGAGGATCGCCGTCGCCTCGTCATAGGCCTTGTGCACGGTCGGCCGGCCGCGGCGGATGTCGTCATCGTCCATGGCCGGCAGGTCGTCATGGACCAGCGAATAGCAATGGGCGAGCTCGACGGCCGCGCCGGCACGCAGGGCCTGCGCGCGATCGACACCGAAGATGCGGGCGGTCTCGGCGACCAGGAAGGGGCGCAGGCGCTTGCCGCCGCCGAGCGCGCCATGACGCATCGCTGCCAGCAGGCGCGCCGGCCGATGGATCTCGCCGGCCGCCGGCTCATCGCGCAGCAGGCTGGTAAGCAGCGCCTCGAGGGCATCGGCGGTCTCGGCCAGGCCGGCGGCAAGAGCCTCCTCGGAGGCGGTCTTTGCGGAACTCATCAGGCCCTCTCGCGTTCGCTTGCCGGGCCGGTGCCCAGCGTTTTGGGGCTTGCAGGAGGCGGGCTTCATCGTCAAGCGTGGGGCATGACAGGAATGGCAGGCAATCCGGGACCGAAGCGCAACGGCCTCGCGACGCGAATCATCCGCATCCTGACGATGACCATGCTGGCTCTGGCGATCAGCTTCGGCGTGGCGCTCGTGCTCTACCGCTTCGTTCCGGCGCCATCGACCCTGATGCTCGGGCGCTGGCTGAGTTTTCGCGAGGTGAATCGCGACTGGGTACCGCTGGAGCAGATCTCGCCGCATCTGGTCCGTGCCGTGATCGCCTCCGAGGATCAGCGCTTCTGCAGCCATGCCGGCGTCGACTGGGGCGAGCTCAATGCCGTGCTCCAGGACGAGGACGGGCCGAGCCGCGGCGCTTCGACGCTGACCATGCAGACCGCGAAGAACCTCTTCCTCTGGCCTGGGCGCTCCTATCTGCGCAAGGCGCTGGAGCTGCCCGTCGCCCTGTCGATCGACCTCGCCTGGCCGAAGCAGCGGATCATCGAGGTCTATCTCAACATCGCCGAATGGGGCGAGGGCGTCTTCGGCGCGGAAGCAGCGGCGCAGCGCTATTTCGGCAAGCCGGCGGCGAAGCTGACGCCGGCAGAGGCGGCGCGCCTGGCCGGGGCGTTGCCCAATCCGATCCTGCGCAATCCCGGCCGGCCGAACCGCGCCCTGCAGGCCGCGGCAGGGCGCGTGCAGCGGCGCATGCAGCAGCTCGGGCCGCTCGGCGACTGTGCGCTGCCGCGCCGGAGCGCAGCGGCCTTGCCAGATTTTCGGCGGGGAGCTCTAGCCAGAGCGCGCGCAAGCGTGTAAAGGCCTGCCACCTTACGAATGTGACGTCGTCGCACAGGTCGTGCGGGCGAAAGCCCAGCGCCTCCGGCGGCGGCATGATGGAGAGTACCATGGCCGTTCCGAAGAGAAAGACTTCGCCGTCGAAGCGCGGCATGCGCCGCTCGGCCGACGCGCTGAAGCAGCCTGCCTATATCGAAGACAAGAACTCCGGCGAACTGCGCCGTCCGCACCATGTCGACCTGAAGTCGGGCATGTATCGCGGCCGCCAGGTGCTGAAGGCCAAGACCGAGGCCTGAGGACGAGCGGGCGCGGCCCGCTTGTCCCGAGTGATTTGAGAAGGCCGGCCATCAGGCCGGCTTTTTCGTTTTGCGGGTGCGCGCGGGCCTGATTGCGGGCCGCTCAGGCCAGGCGCGGCGCGATGCGGGTGGTGCGGGACGCTGTGCCCGCCGCCTTGCGATAATGGCCGGCTGCGGCGGCGGGTGTCTCCAGGCTGCGCCTGGCGAACGGGCCGATCCCGGCATGGCTGGCGGCGAGCTGCACCAGGAAAGCGGCCGGCACGAGCGGCGCATGCGGACGCCGCCGTTCGGAACTGCGCCGCTCGGAAGAGCCGTTCCAGACCTCTTTGCTCATTGTGCCGCTCCGAAACGCCAGGACTGTCCGGGGCTGGAGGCTGCAAGCACGAGGCCGGGCTTAACCGTCCGTTAAGCCAGAGAGATGCATCGTTTCGGGACAGATTCCGCTCTCTCGAATCCGGGTCCGACGGCCCCCCCGTCGCCGAGGCCGTCGTCCGATGCCCGTGCCTTCCATCTTCGGCTCTCGCGACGAGAAGATCGTCGATCCGCGCAGCTTGCTCTCTTCGATCGGCGAGGTGGTCTACACCTGGGACATCGCCACCGATGCGCTGGACTGGGGCCCGAACGTCGCAGAGGTCCTCGGCCCGGTCGCGCCGACGGTGCTGGTGCGTGGCCTCGCCTTTGCCGGTCTGGTCGAGCCGGGAAGCGGGCGCAGCCGCTATGACGCGATCCATTCGGCGGGCGCACAGGATTCGGGCGAGGGGGTGACCTATCGCACGCGCTATGCGGTCGACCTCGCCGGCCGCAAGATGTGGATCGAGGATGCCGGGCGCTGGTTCGCCGGCATGGATGGCCGCCCGGCGCGCGCACGCGGCGTACTGCGCCTCGAGCGGGCGGTGCGGCCGCAGGAACTCGATGTCGATCACCACGATCTCTGCGACCGCTCCGCTCTGGTCGAGCATGTCGAGGCGGCGCTGGCCGAGCATTTGCCGGCGGAGCGCGGCCTCGTGGTCCTTATCGGCGCGATCGACGAGCTCGCCCGACTCAATGACGATTTCGGCCATGAGGCGACCGACGAGATCATCCAGGAGGTGCAGGAGCGGCTGCGTTCAGTGATGCGCCGGCGCGACCAGCTGATGCGCTATTCCGGCAATCGCTTCGCCATCCTGCTTGCAGGTTGTCCGGCGGCGCAGGTCGAAGTCGCGGCGCAGCGCTTCATCAAGGCGGTCGCGAGTTCGGCGATCGAGACCTCGCATGGCATCGCTCTGGCGCGGCTGCGCCTCGGGGCGGCGATCGCGCCGGATTTCGCGCGTGAGGGCGGCGCCCTCGTCGCCGCGGCCGAGAGCGCGCTCGCCGGCGCCAAGGCCGGCGCTGTCGACGAAGCGGTGATCGCGCGGCGCAATGTCGTGCGCAAGAGCGTCGGCGCCTCGGCCGCCCATGATCTCGAGGCGGTGACGGCGCTCAACGAACGCCGTGTCCGGCTGGCCCTGCAGCCGGTGGTCAGCGCGGTCACGCGCAGCCATGTCTTCAGCGAGGCGCTGCTCAGGGTGGAGCGGGCGCAGGGACAGGGCTTCCTCGCCACAGCCGAGCTGATCCCGCTGCTCGAGCGGCGCAGGCTGATCCGATTGTTCGATCATCGCGTGCTCGAGCTCGTGATGGCCCTGCTGGCCGAGCAGCCGCGGCTGAGGCTTTCGGTCAATGTATCACCGCGCTCGCTCGCCGACCCGGAATGGCTCGATGCCTTCCTCGCCTGCACCCGAGGCCGCAGCTCCGAGGCGTCACGGCTGATCGTCGAGGTCACGGAGACGGCGACGATCGCCGATTCCGCGCGGATGGTGAAGCTGCTGACGCGGATCAAGGAACAGGGCGCGCGCGTCGCGATCGACGATTTCGGTGCCGGCCATACCTCGCTGCGGCATCTGCGCGCCTTTCCGATCGACATCCTGAAGCTCGACGGCGCTTTCACCCAGAATCTGCGGCGCTCGACCGATGATCGCTTCTTCGTGCGCACGCTGCTCGATCTCGCGCGCCATCTCGAGGTCGAGACGGTGGCGGAATGGGTCGACGACGATCTCCAGGCCGCGATGCTGCGCGACTGGGGCGTGACCTATCTGCAAGGTCACCTGGTCGGCAAGGCCGAACTCTGGCAGTCCAGTCCGGCCCTGGTCGCGCCGCTTTCCGAGGCGATCTGAGGCTTCGGCATGGACCGCAGGGCGAAGCCGGCCCCCAGGTCGATGCCTTAGGTCGCCGCGCGTCCGTTCGGACGCGGTTACGGTGATCTATCTCATTGTTACCGCATCGGAATTTTCCGAAAAGTGGAATCCACTTTTCGGTCCGATGCTATAGAGCCGCCCTCGCTCGTCCGGCCTCACTTGCTCTTGGCGAGCTTGTCCAGCATCTCGCGCATCTCGTTGAGCTCGCGCTTGAGATCGCCGAGTTCCGCATTTTCGGGCGCGGCCGGAGGGGCTTCCGCCTGGGCCTTGGCGCCGGCCGCGGCGAAGGGATTGAACAGCCGGAAGGCATCGGTGAACATGGTCATGTTCGCCCGGGTCTGGGCCTGGATCGCGTCGAGAGCGCCGGTGCCGAAAGTCCCGCCGCCGAAGGCCTTGCTCATCTGCTCGCGGAACTGGTTCTGTTCCTTGGCCAGATTCTCCATCGAGAATTCGAGATAGCGCGGCACCAGTGCCTGCATGCTGTCGCCATAGAAGCGGATCAGCTGGCGCAGGAAAGCGATCGGCAAAAGGTTCTGCCCGTCCTTGCTCTCTTCCTCGAAGATGATCTGGGCCAGCACCGAGCGGGTGATGTCCTCGCCGCTCTTGGCATCGTAGACGACGAAATCCTCGCCATTGCGCACCAGGCCGGCGAGATCTTCCAGCGTGACATAGGAACTTGTGCCCGTGTGGTACAGCCGACGATTGGCGTATTTCTTGATGACGGTCGCTTCTTTGTCGCTGGCCATAGATATCCACGCGCCCTGCACCGACCGACCGCCCCGGGATCGGAGCGGCGCCGGAAACGGTTCCCTAGCGTGACGATAGCCTGTCGGCCACCGGCTGCAAGTTTTTTGAGCGCCAGGGCGGCGATGCCTGCCGCTGCCTCGATGATAGGCTTCGCCCGATGGCTGTCTTGACGGCGTCGCCGCGCCCTTCGAAGGTGCGGGGGAGAGTTTGCCGGACCGCCGGGCGCGGAAGGCATGAGAGAACCGGAGGACGAGCCCATGGCTGACAATGACATCGTGATCGTGGGCGCTGCGCGCACCGCCGTCGGCGCCTTCAACGGTGCCTTCGCCAATACGCCGGCTCACGATCTCGGCGCGGCGGCGATCAAGGAGGCGCTGAAGCGCGCCAAGGTCGAGGCCGGCGAGGTCGACGAGGTGATCATGGGCCAGATCCTGACCGCCGGTCAGGGCCAGAACCCGGCCCGCCAGGCCGCGATGATCGCCGGCATCCCGCAGGAGGCGACCGCCTGGGGGCTGAACCAGCTCTGCGGCTCGGGCCTGCGCGCCGTGGCCATCGGCCTCCAGCAGATCGCCAATGGCGACGCCGACATCATCGTCGCCGGCGGCCAGGAATCGATGTCGATGTCGCAGCATGCCCAGCATCTGCGCAACGGCACCAAGATGGGCGACACCAAGTTCATCGACACGATGATCAAGGACGGGCTCTGGGACGCCTTCCACGGCTACCATATGGGCACCACCGCGGAGAACGTCGCGACCAAGTGGCAGCTCAGCCGCGAGGAGCAGGACCGCTTCGCCGTCGGTTCGCAGAACAAGGCCGAGGCGGCCCAGAAGGCCGGCCGCTTCAAGGACGAGATCGTCCCCTTCACCGTCTCGACCCGCAAGGGCGACATCGTCGTCGATGCCGACGAGTATCCGCGCCATGGCGCGACGATCGAGGCGATGGCGAAGCTCAAGCCCGCCTTCTCCAAGGATGGCACCGTCACTGCCGGCAACGCCTCGGGCATCAATGACGGCGCAGCCGCGCTGGTGGTGATGACCGCCAAGGAAGCGGCGAAGCGCGGCCTGACCCCGCTCGCCCGCATCGCCTCCTGGGCGACGGCCGGCGTCGACCCGGCGATCATGGGCACCGGGCCGATCCCGGCGACGCGCAAGGCGCTGGAGAAAGCCGGCTGGAAGATCGGCGACCTCGACCTCGTCGAGGCCAACGAGGCCTTCGCGGCCCAGGCGCTGGCGGTCAACAAGGACCTCGGCTGGAACCCGGACATCGTCAACGTCAACGGTGGCGCGATCGCGATCGGCCATCCGATCGGCGCCTCGGGCGCGCGCGTCCTGGTGACGCTGCTGCACGAAATGGCCAAGCGCGACGCCAAGAAGGGCCTCGCCACGCTGTGCATCGGCGGCGGCATGGGCGTCGCCCTGGCGGTGGAGCGCTGAGCCGGCCGCATGCCCAAGCAGACCACGCTCTACCGCTACCTGACCGGACCCGATGACGCATCGTTCTGTCACCGGGTCTCGGAGGCGCTGAGCCGTGGCTGGGTGCTCGAGAGCCCGAAGATGTCAGGCCATCATGGCCTGACATCTGAATCGGTCTCTCAAACTTGTCGTCTGGAATATGACGTCGCCCCGAAAACCGCTTCGCACTTTTCGGCGTCATGCTCCGGCCCCCCGACCCTGACCGATGACGAGAAGGCGGGGCGCGTGATCTGCGGGCAGGCGATCATCAAGGATGTGGACCGGGCCTACGAGCCCGGTCTCGATCTCTCGCAACAATAAGCGGCCGAGGGGCCGGCCCGAAGGGAGGAGCAGAGGATGTCTAGGGTTGCTTTGGTGACTGGGGGCACGCGCGGCATCGGCGCGGCGATCTGCAAGGCGCTGCAGGAGGCCGGCTACAAGGTCGCCGCGAGCTATGCCGGCAATGACGAGGCCGCCGCCAAGTTCAAGGCCGAGACCGGGGTTCCCGTCTATAAATGGGATGTCGGCGACTATGACGCCTGCGCCGCCGGCATCGCCAAGGTCGAGGCCGAGGTCGGGCCGGTCGACATCCTCGTCAACAATGCCGGCATCACCCGCGACGGCTTCTTCCACAAGATGACCAAGGAGCAGTGGTCGGACGTCATCCGCACCAATCTCGACTCGCTGTTCAACATGACCCGGCCGGTGATCGAGGGCATGCGCGGACGCGGCTTCGGCCGGATCATCGTGATCTCATCGATCAACGGCCAGAAGGGCCAGATGGGCCAGGTCAACTATTCGGCGGCGAAGGCCGGCGATATCGGTTTCGTCAAGGCGCTGGCGCAGGAGAACGCCAACAAGGGCATCACCGTCAACGCGATCACGCCGGGCTATATCGGCACCGACATGGTCGCGGCGATGCCGGAGGAGGCGCTGAAGCGCGTCGTCGCCGGCATCCCGGTCGGCCGGCTCGGCAAGCCCGAGGAGATCGCCCAGACCGTGGTCTTCCTCGCCTCGGATACCGGCGCCTTCACCACCGGAGCGACCTTCGCCGTCAATGGCGGTCAGTACATGGCCTGATGTCTTCAGGCGCGCCGCCTGCATGGCGGCGCGCCGTCTCTGCTTCGGTGACGGGGCGGGCATAGCCAGGGCGGGGCCGCTCTGCTAACCGCTGCTGCGCCCCTGCCGCGCCTCTGCCGAGCGCCACCGATGACCTCCCGCACCGCCACCGCGACCGGCCTCGTCGCCATTCTGCTCTGGTCGACTCTGGCGCTATTCACAGCGATGAGCGGCCGGGTTCCGGCGTTCCAGCTCGTCGCCATGACCTTCGTGATCGGCGGCCTGTTCATCCTCGCGATCGCGGCGGCGCGGGGCCAGCTGCATCTGGCGCGGCCGACGCCGGCCTCCTTCCTCCTTGGGCTCTACGGTCCCTTCGGCGACAGCGCGCTCTACTATGCCGCGGTCAAGACGGCGCCGCCGGCCGAGGCCAATCTGATCCATTATCTCTGGCCGCTGCTGATCGTGCTGTTCGCGGCGCTTTTGCCGGGCGGCGGGCTGAAGCTGCGCCATCTCGCCGGCGCCCTGATCGGCCTTTCGGCGACGGCGATGCTGATCTCGGGCAGCCTCGGCGCCGGCGGTGGCGGTATCCAGCTCGGCCATGTGCTGGCGGCGCTGGGGGCCTTCGTCTGGGCGAGCTATTCGGTGGTCTCGCGCCGCTTCGCCGGCGTTCCCTCGGAGAGCCTCGGCGTCACCATGCTCGGCTGCGCCGTCGCGGCCCTGGCCTGCCATCTCGCCTTCGAGCAGAGCTTGTGGACGCCGAGCCTCGTCGAGTGGGGCGGCGTGCTGGGGCTCGGCCTTGGTGCGACCGGACTCGCCTTCGTCTGCTGGGACATCGGCATGAAGCAGGGCGACGTCTCCCTGCTCGGCGTCGCCTCCTATGCAGCTCCGGTGCTCTCGACCATCGTCCTGGTGCTCGCCGGCTATGCCGCGGCGAGCTGGCTGCTCGCTTTGGCCTGCGTGCTGATCGTGGTCGGGGCGCTGGTCGCGAGCTTCGGTCCGGGTGCCGGAAGGCCGCTTCAGCGGTCCCGCACGCGCGTCTCGTAGGCGTAGACCGTGCGAAAGCCGAGCCGGCGATACATCTCGAAGGCGAGGCCGTTGCTCTGGTCGACCTGGAGATAGGCGAGGCTGCAGCCCTGCGCCGCGGCCCAGCCCATCAGGCCGAGCATCAGCTTCCTGCCGAGACCTTTTCCGCGCAGGCTCCCGTCGACGATCACCGCGCCGATTTCGGCCATACCGCGCTCGGCGACACTCATCGCATAGGCGGCGGGGCGGCCCTCATGCAGCAGGGTCGCGAAGGCGGCGGGCAGGCGCACGCCCGAGACGATGGCTGACAGATGCGCACGATTGCGCTTGTTGCCGGTCTGGTGGCTGCAGACGCCGGTGATCCAGGCTTCCGTCGCGAGCGGCTCGACGAGCATGTCCGGACATTGCGGATGCCGAGCCGGCTCGAGCTCGGCGACCATGCCGAAGGAGGCGGTCTCGATCCGGTAGCCGCGCGCCGCGAAGCACAGGCGGGCGCTCTCGGCGACGAGCGGCGTGAAGCGGATGCGCGGCGGCAGCCCGGCCTCGGCATAGAGCTTTTCGATGAACGCCAGAGTTTCATCGTCCATTTCCGCGTCAGCCTGCAGGGCCGAAGCGGAGTTGGCGCGGCCGGAATAGCCATTGGCGAAGCGCACCACCCAGTCATCGATGACCAAGGTCGTGGGCGCGGGCCAGGCATTGACGATGCGGCTTTCGCAGGCGCGGACCAGCGCGAGGTCGGTGACGGGTTTGTCCATGCTCAGTGATCCCCGGGCTGCCAGCCCGGCTCCGCCATTTCGAAGGTCGAGAAGGCGAAGCCCGGCGCGACCGTGCAGCCGACCAGCGTCCAGCCACCGAGGGAGGCGGCACTCTGCCAGCAGCCGGCGGGCACGACGATCTGCGGGCGCTGGCCGGCGACGAGATCCTTGCCGAGATGCTGGGTCGCGGCGCTGGCGCCGTCCTGCGACAGGCTGAGCGCCAGAGGCGCGCCGGCATAGTGATGCCAGATCTCGGCCGCGTCGACACGGTGCCAGTGCGAGCTCTCGCCGGCATCGAGCAGGTAATAGATCGCGGTCGAGAAGCCGCGGCCTTCCGGCCCCTGCGGGTCGCGGAAGGTCTCGCGGTAATGCCCGCCCTCGGGATGCGGCTGCAGCTCGAGCAGCGCGATGATGCCGGCCGCATCGAGGCCGTCCAGCCGTGGACTCATGGTTGCGGTCCTGTGTGATGTCTGGGTCCTTCAGCCCTCATCCTGAGGAGCGATCGCAGATCGCGTCTCGAAGGATGAGGGCCAAAAAGGGCCGGTGCTCAGAACTTGTTCTTGGCTTCGCGCAGCGCGGCAAAGATCTCGCCGGCCGGCTTGCCGACGAGGCCGAGCGTGGCGGCGAGCGCGGTCTCACCGGCGCGGAAGAACGGATTCGTCGCCTTTTCCTCGGCGATCGTCGTCAGCGCCCAGAAGCGGCCGGCAGCCTTGGCTGTCTCGGCCTCGACGAGGCGGGCTGCGACTGCGGGATTGCCCGGGTCCATCGCCGCGGCGAAGCGCGCGTTCGACAAGGTGTAGTCATGGCCGGTGATCAGCCTGGTGGCGTCCGGCAGCGCCATCAGGCGCGACAGCGAGGTCCACATCGCCTCCATCCGGCCGGGCATGACGCGGCCGCAGCCCATGACGAAGACGACGTCGCCGACGAGGGCGAGGGCGGAGGCGCGGCTGATCAGGCTGACATGGCCTTCGGCATGGCCGGGCGTCGCCCAGACCTCGAAATCATCGCCGCCGAGCGCGACATGGTCGCCTTCGCCGATGACGACATCGACAGGGGCGCCGCCGCGGGCGGCCGCGGGAGCGTAGACGCGGGCGCCGGTCGCCTGCTTCAGCGCGGCGATGCCCTGGATATGGTCGGCGTGCTCATGGGTGACCAGAATCTGCGAGATCGCCCAGCCCTTGGCTCTGGCCGCGGCGAGGACCTCGCCGGCATCGGGCACGTCGACGGCGGCGCAGGCTCCGCTCGCCGGATCGTGGAGCAGGGCGCCGGCATTGTCGCTGAGCGTGCGGAAGACATGGATGTCGAGAGGCATGGCAGGCTCCGGAAGCAGCGGCCTAACGCCGGCCGTGTCGAGCCGCTTCATAGCGGCTTTGGCAGGCCAAGCCCAATCTCCTCTTCAAGGAGCACCCTTGCACTCGTGCGCCGCCTGCGCCATCTCCGTCGGATGGCTCTCGATGTCGTCGACCTGCGTGCCTTCTATGCCAGTCCGCTCGGGCATGTGGCGCGCCAGGCGGTCGGACGGGTGGTGCTGCGGCTCTGGCCGCATTGCCAGCGCCAGCGATTGCTCGGCCTCGGCTTCGCGACGCCCTATCTGCCTTTGATCGGCGGCGAGGCCGAGCGCGTCATCGCCTTCATGCCGGCGGCGCAGGGCGTACTGAACTGGCCCTCCCAGGGGCTGTCGTCCTCCGCGCTGGTCGAGCCGACCTTGCTGCCGCTGCCCACCGCATCGGTCGATCGCGTGCTGATCGTGCATGCGCTCGAAGAGACGGAGAGCCCCGAGGACCTGCTGGAGGAGGCCTCGCGCGTGCTCAATCCCGGCGGCAGGCTGATCGTGATCGCACCGAATCGCCGTGGGCTCTGGGCCCGGATGGACACGACGCCCTTCGGGCATGGCCGGCCGTTCAGCCGCACCCAACTCGAGAATCTGATGCGCCGGGCGATGTTCTCGCCGGAGAGCTGGAGTGAAGCGCTCTATGTGCCTCCGCTGCGCCGGCGCCTGTTCCTGCGCTCGGCCGGCGCCTGGGAAAAATTCGGTGCCGGGTTGTCGCTGCCCTTTGCCGGGGTGCATGTCGTCGACGCCACCAAGCAATTCTATCGTCAAGCGCCCTTGCGGGCGACACGCCGTAGTTTCGCCTTCCGGCCGGTGTTGTTGCCGCAGCCGACGCCGTCGCGCCGGCTGAACCGGGATCATGGTGCGTCACCGCCGCCGGGTTGACAATCGCGGCGGGGCGCGGCCAAGGTCCGCCGCTTTTTCGTGGGTTCCCCGACCGTCGCCGTCGCGCGGATGTGTCTCCCTTCAGGATGTGGGACCAGAACTGGATGTCGATGCGAAGCTATCTGGATTTCGAGAAGCCGGTTGCCGAACTGGAGGCCAAGGCCGATGAGCTGCGGGCGCTCGACGCCAAGGGCGACGGCTATTCGCTGACCGAGGAGATCGGGAAGCTCGAGGCCAAGGCCGGTCAGTCGCTCAAGGACCTCTATGGCGCGCTGACGCCCTGGCAGAAGACGCTGGTGGCGCGGCACCCGCAGCGGCCGCATTTCCTCGATTATTGCGCCGGGCTGATCGATGAGTTCACCCCGCTGGCCGGCGACCGCGCCTTCGGCGAGGACGAGGCCATCGTCGGCGGCTTCGGCCGCTTCCGTGGCGAGCCGGTCTGCGTCATCGGCCAGGAGAAAGGCAACTCGACGGAGACCCGCATCCGGCATAATTTCGGCATGCCGAAGCCTGAGGGCTATCGCAAGGCGGTGCGCCTGATGGAGCTCGCCGACCGTTTCGGCCTGCCGGTTCTGAGCTTCATCGACACGGCCGGAGCCTATCCCGGCATCGAGGCCGAGGAGCGCGGCCAGGCCGAGGCGATCGCCCGCTCGACCGAGACCTGCCTTGCCCTGCGCACGCCGAGCGTCGCGCTGGTGATCGGCGAGGGCGGCTCGGGCGGCGCCATCGCGATCGCGGCGGCGAGCCGCGTGCTGATGATGGAGCACGCGATCTATTCGGTGATCTCGCCGGAAGGCGCCGCCTCGATCCTGTGGCGTGACACCGCCCGGGCGCAGGATGCCGCGACCGGCATGAAGATCACCGCACAGGACCTGCTGAAATTCGGCGTGATCGACAAGATCGTCCCGGAGCCGACCGGCGGCGCCCATCGCGAGCCGCAGCTGGCGATCGAGCGGGCCGGGGCCGCGATCGCCGCGGCGCTCGCGGATCTGGCCGGGCTGAGCGCCGACGAGCTCGTCGAGCGGCGGGCGGACAAATATCTGGCGATCGGCCGGTCCCTCTGAGGGGGCGGGCGAGCGTCCTGATTCTTCGGTGTTCCAGATATGGCCATTCCGAGGAAGCCTGTGGTAAGGAACGGTCAAGCCTAACGGTTCTAAATCCGGGCTAGCGGCATAATTTGGCCGCGATGCCCGATGCATGGTCGGGTCAGACGGCCGAGCGATGGGAATGACGACGTGGCAGTGAAACATCTCGCGCTGACGGCCCTGATCGCCCTCACCCTGGCCGCCTGCGAAGAGGATCGCTATCGCGGTTCGGCTCGCCACAACATCCCGATCCCGTCCGCGACCTATTCGCTGATGTCCGAGAAGGGCATGAGCAAGAGCCAGCCGATCGTGATTCGCTCCTACAAGAAGGAGTCGGAGCTCGAGATCTGGAAGAAGCGCGCCGACGGCAAGTATGCGCTGCTCAAGACCTTCCCGATGTGCCGCTGGTCCGGCCAGCTCGGCCCCAAGGTCCGCGAAGGCGACCGGATGGCGCCGGAGGGTTTCTACGCCATCACCCCGGCGCAGATGAACCCGAACTCGTCGTTCTATGTCTCGTTCAACATGGGCTATCCCAACGCCTATGACCGCTCGCATGGCCGCACCGGCGCGCATCTGATGGTGCATGGCGCCTGCTCCTCGGCCGGTTGCTATTCGATGACCGACGATCAGATCGGCGAGCTCTATGCCCTGGTCCGCGAGGCCCATAATGGCGGCCAGCGTGCCGTCCAGATGCAGGCCTTCCCGTTCCGGATGACGCCGGAGAACCTCGCCAAGCACCGGCTCGACCCGAATATGGGGTTCTGGAAGAACCTCAAGGAAGGCTCGGACTATTTCGAGATCGCCAAGGACGAGCCGGCAGTCGGGGTTTCCGGCGGCCGCTACGTCTTCAACAAGGGCGGCGATTCCTCCGTCGCGCAGGCGATCGCGCAAAAGCGCCAGCAGGATGACATCCAGGTCGCTGCACTGGTCTCCAAGGGCACGCCGGCGATCAAGCTGATCTATGACGATGGCGACCAGCATTCCTCCTTCAAGCGCCAGCTGGCGCAGTCCGGCGCCGATGCGCTGAACCGGTCGGTCGCCTGGGGGTCGCGCAATGTCGGCATCAGCCGCGTCGACTCCCTGATCGGGCCGCGTGTCGTCGTGCTCGACGACAAGGGCCGGACGAAGGCGACGGTGCGGGCCGAATCCGCCGAGAACGATGCCGTCCTCGCGGCGGTGCGTGGTGCGGCCGAGCAGCCGGCGGCGGAAGCCAAGCCTGCCGCGGTCGCTGTCGCGGCCGCCCCGGCGACGCCTGCCGTCGCTGCCAAGCCGGCTGACGCGGCTACGCAGCTCGCCAAGGTCTCGCCCGGCGCGGCGACAGCCGAGCCGATCCAGACCGCCAGCGCCGAGCAGCCTTCCTTCTACCAGCGCGCGCTCAGCTTCGTGCCGCTGCTCGGTGGCTCTTCGGAGAAGCCGGCGGAAACGGCGCCGGTGGCTTCGGTCGTGCCGGAGACGCCACAGCGCATGGTCGCGCCGCTGCCGCCGCGCCGCTCGACGGCGTTGCGCACCTCGCAGCTGGATCAGGCCGACGCCGCCTATGCGAGCAAGCCGGCGACGCGCTGACCCGCGAGGCCGCCCGCCGGCCCGGCTGATACAAAAATATCACGCCCGCTGCGTTCGATCGCGGCGGGCGTTTTGCTGTGCAGTCCTGGGGCCCGCAAGGGCGTCTTTGCTCGTTTGCTGAGCGGCCTGCCGAAATCCTCGTCTTGCCGATTCCGGAGGGAGAAAAGCCTAATCGGGCCAATGCGCGAGCTGTTTCGGGCAGAAACTCTTCGACGGAGCTTTCGATGGTCTTTGGTATCTCCAGGCTCGCGACGGCCGCCACGGCGCTGTCGCTCTCGCTGACGGCCGCCGGCATGGCGCAGGCTTCCGACCTGCCGAGCCGAAAGGCGCCGCCGCCGGCCCCGGTGGCGCCGAGCATCACCTGGTTCGACATTGCGGTCAGCATCAAGGGCATGACCGACTATAATTTCCGCGGCATCTCGCAGACCGATCGCAAGCCGGCGATCCAGGGTGGCGCCGAGCTGCAGTTCTACGACAACCTGGTCTATGCTGGCGTCTACGCCTCGAATGTCGATCTCGCCACCAGCCCGCCGGCCGAGATCGACTTCTATGCCGGCATCCGGCCGAAATTCGGCCCCTTTACCGTCGATGTCGGCGTCTGGCAGTATTATTACCCCAACGAGAAGCAGTATATCGACCTGGCCGGCGGTTACTGGACGCCGAAGAACACCGATTTTACCGAGGTCTATGGCAAGCTGTCCTATAATTTTGAGGACAAGCTGATCGTCGGCGCCAACCTCTTCTACGCCTGGGACTGGCTCGGCACCGGCGCGACCGGCACCTATGGCGCGCTCACGGCCAAGTACAACCTGCCCTTCCTCGAAGGGCTCTCCGTCTCGGGCGAGGTCGGGCGCTACTGGCTCGGCACGCCCAATGCGAGCATCTATTTCGCGGCGCCGGTCGATCTGCCCGACTACACCTATTGGAACGCCGGCCTCTCCTACACCTGGAAGAACCTGACGGCGGATGTGCGCTATCACGACACCAGCCTGTCGAAGACCGAATGCTTCGCGCTGACGGCCGATCCGCGCGGCATCTTCTCCGGTTCCGGCCGCTCGAAATGGTGCAACCCGACCGTGGTCGGCACGCTTTCCTTCGACATCACCGCGAGCAGCGTCGGCATCTTTGCGCCGAAATGACGCCGCCTGAACTTCGGAAGCGATCTCGAAAGCCCGCGCCAGCGGGCTTTCTGTTTTTGTGGCTCCGCGCTGGCCAGATCAGGCGCTGCCATGGCAGGCTTGGCCGGAGAATGCCGGGAGCCCGCCTTGCCTGAGACCAAAGCCATCGATGCCCTTGCCGAGACGATCGCCGCCGCCCGGCTTGCGCGCACGCCCTTGCCGGCGCAAGCGGGCGAGGCGCCGGCCGACGTCGCCCGGGCCTATGCCGTACAGGGCGCCGTGCACCGCCGACTGGCCGCCTCGCGCTTTGGCCGGCGCAGCGGCTGGAAGATCGGCTGCACCACGCCGGTGATGCAGGACTATCTCGGTATCGACCACCCCTGTGCCGCCGGGCTCTTCG
This sequence comes from Allobosea sp. GW823-FHT01F03, assembly GCF_058798075.1. Lineage (NCBI taxonomy): Bacteria > Pseudomonadati > Pseudomonadota > Alphaproteobacteria > Hyphomicrobiales > Alloboseaceae > Allobosea > Allobosea sp. GW823-FHT01F03. The sequence goes on from NZ_CM179505.1 coordinate 972,286, forward strand.
CCGGTACGAGCCATGCGAGCGGCGTCGTGCTGCGCCATGGCGACTTCGTCCGTGTCGGCGTCGAATGCGAGATCGCGGTCAGGCTGGCGCATGATCTTCCCGGGGAGGGCGCGACCGCCGACAGCGTGCGCGGCGCTGTCGGTGAAGTGATGGCGGCAATCGAGATCGTCGACGACCGCTATGTCGAGTGGCAGAGCATCGGCACGCCGATGCTGATCGCCGACGACTTTTTCGCGGCCGGTTGCGTGTTCGGGGCCGGGCTTGCGCCGGATGCCCTGCCGGATCTCGCCGGGCTGCATGGCAGGACGCTGATCGACGGCGTCGAGGTCGGCGCCGGTATGGGTGCTGACGTGCTGGGCCATCCCTATGCGGCGCTGGCCTGGCTGGCGGACCATGCGCAGGCGCGGGGCGCGCCGTTGCGGGCCGGCGAGACCGTGCTGCTTGGCAGCCTGGTGAAGACGCAATGGCTGCCACCGGGCGCCGTCGCCAGGGTCGAGATCGAGGCGCTGGGTGCGGCCGAGGCCCGCTTTGCGGCGGGTTGAGCGGCAAATGCAGGTGGCAGCAACTATCGCGCCGTCGCAGCGCGCATATAGTTGCGCGGCGCGGTTCCGAGCCTGCGTCGGAACATCGTCGTGAAGGCCGCGACATTGTCGTAGCCGGCCAGCATGGCGATATCGGTGACGGACGCGCCTTTTGCCAGTTTCGGCAGGCAGGCGAACAGGCTCGCCTGCTGGCGCCAGGCGACGAAGCTGAGGCCGGTCTCCTTCTGGAAGAAGCGCGTGAAGGTGCGCCGGCTCATGGCGAGCTTCCCGGCCCAGTCGCCCAGCCGCTCATCGGCCGCGGGCGCGGCCATATAGGTCCGGCAGAGCGCGGCGAGACGCCTGTCCGCCGGGAAGGGCAGGCCGAGCGGCCGTGCTTCGAGGGTCGCGATCTCCTGCGCCAGCAATTCCAGCACCAGTACGGCCTTGCGTGTGCCCGGCGCCGCATCGCGTAGCCGGATTGCCTCGCCGATCAGTGCGCGGGCAAGGTCGGTGACCCCTAGCACCTGCAGCATGCGGCCCGCGAGGTCGCCGAGCCCGGGCAGGAGATAGACCGATTTCATGTCGACAGCGCTCAGCATCTCGACGGCGTGCTGCAATTGCGCGGGAATGAGGAGCGCGTGGCCGGGCGGGATCATCCAGCAGCCCCGCTCGGTCTCGACGAGTACCACGCCCGCGAAGGCACAGAGCAACTGGTCGTGGCGATGGCAGTGGAGCGGGATCCTGTAGCCCGCAGGGTTGTCCGAGCTGTGGACGAGGATGTCGGAATCCGAGCGGGCGATCCAGCCGAGATTGAGGCGGTGCTGCTCGTCGAGTGCCTCCAATCTCTGGCGTGACAACGCTTTCATCTTTGGCCCAAACGCGAAAGTTTTTGACCGAAACACGAATGAAGGTCATCGGCAAGCTCTGTAGAAGAGCCTCGCGCGATCGATCCGCGCGAGGAGATCAAGTCGATGGTCGCAGTTGCCCCGGAAGCCCGCCCGCGTTTCGAGAAGGCGACGACCTCGATCCTGCTCGCCGTCAGCTTCTGCCATCTGCTCAACGACGTCATGCAGTCGCTGCTGGCCTCGCTCTATCCGCTGTTCAAGGCGAATTACGGCCTAGACTTCGTCCAGATCGGCCTGCTGACCATGGCCTTCCAGGTCACCGCCTCGCTGCTGCAGCCGGTCGTCGGCATGGTGACGGATCGCTGGCCGATGCCCTATTCGGCGCCCGCCGGCATGGCCTCGACCTTCGGCGGGCTGATCCTGCTCGGAAACGCGCATAATTTCGCGGTGCTGATCATCGCAGCCTGCCTGATCGGCTTCGGCTCGGCCGTCTTCCACCCGGAGGCGTCCCGGGTGGCGCGGCTCGCCTCGGGCGGGCGTCACGGCCTGGCGCAGTCCCTGTTCCAGGTCGGCGGCAATCTCGGCTCGGCGCTGGGCCCGCTGCTGGCGGCTTTCATCGTGCTGCCCTTCGGCCAGGGCAGCGTCGCCTGGCTCTCGGTGATCGCGATGGCGGGCGTGCTGATCCTCACCCGGGTCGGGCGCTGGTATGCGGCCCATCGCCGGGCGCAGGCGGGACGCCCGCCAGTCAGCCGTGCCTTGCCGCTGCCGGGGAGGCGCGTTGCCTTCGCGCTGTTCGTGCTCGTGCTGCTGACCGCAACGAAGAACGTCTATATGGCGAGCATATCGAGCTATTTCACCTTCTACGTCATCGAGCAGTTCCAGCTCGGCTTCCGCGATGCGCAGCTGATGCTGTTCCTGTTCCTCGGTGCCGCGGCGGTCGGGACCTTCGTCGGCGGGCCGATCGGCGATCGATTCGGGGCGCGCTTCGTGATCTGGTTCTCGATCCTGGGCGTGATCCCGTTCGCGCTGCTGCTGCCCTATGCCAATCTGTTCTGGACCGGCGTGCTGAGCGTCGCGATCGGGCTGATCTTCGCCTCAGCCTTCTCGGCCATCGTGGTCTTTGCGCAGGAGCTGGTTCCGGGCCGTGTCGGCCTGATCGCCGGCATGTTCTTCGGATTCGCCTTTGGAGCGGGGGGCTTCGGCGCCGCCCTGCTCGGCGGCCTGGCCGATGCCCATGGCATCGGCTTCGTCTATCGCATCTGCTCTTATCTGCCGCTGCTGGGCTTGCTGACCATCCTGCTGCCACGCTTGCCGCAGCACCAGAGAGCCTGAATGGCGGCCTGATCGGCCTTCGCCCCAGCCAAGAGCCGAGCCGATACCGCTCGCAAGAAAAAAGCTCCGGCCATAGGCCGGAGCTTTTCGCTTAGATCAGCGCCTGCGGGAACGGCTCAGACAAACTGGCCGTGGCAGTGCTTGTACTTCTTGCCGGAGCCGCAGGGGCAAAGCTCGTTGCGGCCGACCTTGCCCCAGCTCGCGGGGTCGTTCGGGTCGCGCTCGGCGACGGCGATGTCACCCTCGATCGCGGCGAACTGCGACTGGCCGCCGAAGAAGCCGGCCGGGGGCGCAGGGAGCTCGCCGCCGGGCTGATCGAAGCCGCCGCCGGCCTGCTCGGGCGCGTCGAAACGGACCTCGATGCGCATCAGATTGCCGGTGACCTGCTCGCGCAGGCGGCCGATCAGGCCGTCGAAGAGCTCGAAGGCCTCCTGCTTGTACTCGTTCAGCGGGTCGCGCTGGGCATAGCCACGCCAGCCGATGACTTGGCGCAGATGGTCGAGGGTGACGAGGTGTTCGCGCCAGAGATGATCGAGCGTCTGCAGCAGCACCTGCTTCTCGACATAGGTCATCACCTCTTCGGTGTTGCGCTCGATGCGCGCGGCATAATCCTCGTCGGCGATCTTGCGGATGCGCTCGCGCAGTTCGGCGTCGGCGATGCCTTCTTCCTTGGCCCAGTCCTCGATCGGCAGGTCGAGATTGAGATAGGTCGCGACGTCCTCGCGCAGCCCGGCGGCATCCCACTGCTCGGGATAGGCCTCCTCGGGTATGCGGCGCGAGACGGTGTCCTCGACCACGCCATGGCGCATGTCGTCGATGGTTTCGCGCACGCTCGCCTCGCGCATGAAGTCGCGGCGCTGCTCGAACACGACCTTGCGCTGGTCGTTCATGACGTCGTCGTATTTCAGGATGTTCTTGCGGATGTCGAAATTGCGCGCCTCGACCTTGCCCTGCGCCTTCTCGACCGCCTTGTTGATCCAGGGATGGACGATGGCCTCGCCCTCCTGAAGGCCGAGCTTCTGCAGCATGCCGTCCATCCGGTCGGAACCGAAGATCCGCATCAGATCGTCCTGCAGCGACAGGAAGAACTTGGAGCGACCGGGGTCGCCCTGGCGGCCGCCGCGGCCGCGCAGCTGGTTGTCGATGCGGCGGCTCTCATGGCGCTCGGTGCCGATGATGTAGAGGCCGCCGGGGCGGGTCATGGTCTTGGCCGGGCGCGAGCCCTTGGCCGGCTCGAGCTCGATCGTCTCGGAGGCGTTGAGCACGATCTCCTTGAAGCGCGCGACCTCGGCCTCGATCTCCTTGATCTTGGCCTGCTTCTCCGGCCCGTCCTCCATGCCGGCGGTCTCGTGGGCGACGCGCATCTCGACATTACCGCCGAGCTTGATGTCGGTACCGCGGCCCGCCATGTTGGTGGCGATGGTGATCGCGCCGGGCACGCCGGCCTCGGCGACGATGAAGGCTTCCTGCTCGTGGAAGCGGGCGTTCAGCACCGCGAACTGCTTGGCGCTCTTGCCCGAGCGGGCGGCGGAATAGAGCTTGTCGAGCGCGCCGGGCTGGGTGAAGTCGATCTGCTTGAAGCCGGCGGCGATCAGCATCTCGGCGACCATCTCGGATTTCTCGATCGAGGCGGTGCCGACCACGACGGGCTGCAGGCGCTCGCTGGCGCGCTCCAGCTCCTTGATGATCGACTGCACCTTCTCCGGGAAGGTGCGGTAGACCTCGTCATCGTCGTCGATGCGGGCGACCGGGACATTGGTCGGGATCTCGACCACTTCGAGCTTGTAGATCTGCTCGAACTCGTCGGCCTCGGTCGCGGCGGTGCCGGTCATGCCGGCGAGCTTCTTGTAGAGGCGGAAATAGTTCTGGAAGGTGATCGAGGCCAGCGTCGCGTTCTCGGGCTGGACGGTGACGCCTTCCTTGGCTTCCAGCGCCTGGTGCAGGCCTTCCGAATAGCGCCGCCCCGGCATCATGCGGCCGCTGAACTCGTCGATGATGACGACCTCGTCGCCGCGGACGATGTAGTCCTTGTCGCGGGTGAACAAGGTGTGGGCGCGCAGGGCCTGGTTGACGTGGTGGACCAGCGTGACGTTGGCGGAATCGTAGAGGTCGCCCTCCTTGAGCAGGTCGGCGGCTCGCAGCAGCTCCTCGATATGCTCGTTGCCGGCCTCGGTCAGCGCCACCGTGCGCTGCTTCTCGTCGACCTCGTAGTCGCCCGGAATGAGGCCGGGCAGGACCTTGTCGATCGAGACGTAGAGGTCGGACTTGTCGTCGAGCGGGCCGGAGATGATCAGCGGGGTGCGGGCCTCGTCGATCAGGATCGAGTCGACCTCGTCGACGATCGCGAAATGGTGGCCGCGCTGGGTCATCTGCGCGACCTCGTACTTCATGTTGTCGCGCAGATAATCGAAGCCGAACTCGTTGTTGGTACCGTAGGTGATGTCGCAGGCATAGGCGCGCTGGCGCTCCTCGTCGTCGAGGCCGTGCACGATGATGCCGACGCTGAGGCCGAGGAAATTGTAGATCCGGCTCATCCATTCCGCGTCGCGGCGGGCGAGGTAGTCGTTGACGGTGACGACGTGCACGCCATTGCCGGCGAGTGCGTTGAGATAGACCGGCAGCGTCGCGACCAGGGTCTTGCCTTCGCCGGTCTTCATCTCGGCGATGGCGCCCTCGTGCAGCACCATGCCGCCGATCAGCTGAACGTCATAGGGGCGCTGGCCGAGGATGCGCTTGGCGGCCTCGCGCACGGTCGCAAAGGCGGGAACCAGCAGCTCGTCGAGCGATTTGCCTTCGGCGATCTGCCTGCGAAAGGTCTCGGTGCGGGCCTTCAGCTCATCATCGGAGAGCTTCGCGACCTCGGCTTCGAGCGCGTTGATGGCGGCGACACGGGGCTGGTAGCCTTTGACCCGCCGGTCGTTCGACGAGCCGAAGAGTTTCTTTGCGAGCGCGCCAAGCATGTCCGGTCTTTCCATGGGCGCTTCCGGCTGGAGGACCCGGCACGAGGCGGGCGCGGCCGAAAGCGGATAATCCTGAAATCACGCGCGTGTTTAGACGCGTGCGGGCGCGCGGTCCAGCGTGCGCTTGCTGTGAAGGTGGTCGTCGCGACAGCCGATGCGACGCAGCGCATGTGGGGTCCGGCCGCGGCCCTGCCAAGAGGCGGCGGGGTGACGCAGAAACGCGCCGGTTGCAGCGACGCGCGCGCTGTGCCTTGCCAAGGCCGTGATCTGCTGGCACTCAGCCAGCCGATCCGTTTTTAGCGCCATTCATCGAAAGGCCAACACCCGATGGTAGTTTCCCGTCTCGCCACGCTGTCGCTCGGCCTCGTGCTGGCTGCAGCTGCGCCTGCCTTCGCGCAGCAGGACAAGGTCGTCGCGAAGGTCGACGGCATCGAGATTACCGAGAGCGAGCTCGCGCTCGCGGCCGACGATCTCGGCGAGCGCACCGCCCAGATGCCGGAGGAGCGCAAGCGCGAGGAGCTGATCAACTTCCTGGTCGATCTTAAGCTCGGCGCCCGCGCCGCCGCCGCCGCCAAGATCGGCGATGGGCCGGATTTCGCCAAGCGCATGGCCTATAATCGCAACAAGCTCCTGCTCGACGAGTATCTGACGACCGAGGCCAAGAAGGCGGCGACGCCCGAGGCCGCGAAGAAGCTGTTCGAAGACACGGTCAAGACGCTGAAGCCGGAGGAGGAGGTCCACGCCCGCCATATCCTCGTGCCGGAAGAGGCGCAGGCCAAGGCAGCGCTGGAGCGCCTGAAGAAGGGCGAGGACTTCGCCAAGGTTGCGGCCGAACTCTCCAAGGACCCGGGTTCGGGTAAGGAAGGCGGCGATCTCGGCTGGTTCGCCAAGGAGCGGATGGTTCCGGAATTCGCCGAGGCCGCCTTCAAGCTCGAGAAGGGCCAGCTCTCCGAGCCGGTAAAGAGCCAGTTCGGCTGGCATGTGATCAAGCTCGAGGACAAGCGGACCAAGCCGCTGCCGACCTTCGACGAGGTCAAGCCGCAGATCGAGCAGTACCTGGTCCGCAAGGCGCAGCAGGACATCATCGTCGGGCTGCGCGACAAGGCCAAGGTCGAGCGTCTCGACAAGCCGGCGGCGACGCCGGCTCCGGCTGTGCCGGCCGAGCCGAAGAAGCCCTGAGGCAGACTTAGCGGGCGCCTCGGAAGAGGGGCGCCCGAAATGCCCCGGAGCCGGCCCGGGCATGATCTGCACGCCGGCATTGCCTGCTTGTTTTCCGCACGCTGCTGCGGCACATCGAAGCGCCTCAAAAGGAGACGCCCCGATGGCCGGCAAGGATGTTCCCGTTTCCCCGCTCGCGCCAAAGCGCCAGCCCAAGGTTCCGGCGGTGCCGGGCGTGCGTTTCGCCACGGCGGAAGCCGGCATCCGCTATAAGGGCCGTACCGACGTGCTGCTGGTGCTGCTCGACGAGGGCTCTCAGGCCGCGGGCGTCTTCACCCGTTCGAAATGCCCGTCCGCGCCGGTCGACTGGTGCCGGGCGAATCTCGCCCAGGGCACGGCCCGGGCCGTGGTCGTCAATTCCGGCAACGCCAACGCCTTCACCGGCCTGAAGGGCCGCGATTCCGTCGCACTGACCGCGAAGATCGCGGCCAAGGCTGCCGGCTGCAAGCCCGAGCAGGTCTTCATCGCCTCGACCGGCGTGATCGGCGAGCCGCTCGACGCGACCAAGTTCGAGGGCGTGCTGGCTGACTGTGCCTCTCGCGTGGCCGACGGATCCTGGCTCGATGCCGCCAAGGCGATCATGACCACCGACACCTTCCCCAAGGCGGTGTCGCGCAAGGCCAAGATCGACGGGCACGAGGTCGTCATCGCCGGCATCGCCAAGGGGGCGGGCATGATCGCGCCCGACATGGCGACGATGCTCTCCTTCGTCTTCACCGATGCGCCGATCGCCGCCCCGGTGCTGCAGGCTCTGCTCGGCAAGGGCGTCAAGGGCTCGTTCAACGCGATCACGGTCGACAGCGACACCTCGACCTCGGACACGCTGATGCTGTTCTCGACCGGCAAGGCCGCGGCGCGCGGCGTGCCCGCGATCAGCGATCCCGCCGATCCCCGTCTCTCAGGCTTCAAGCGGGCGCTGAACGCGCTCCTGCTCGAGCTTTCGCATCTCGTCTGCAAGGATGGCGAGGGCGCCCGCAAATTCGTCGAGATCCGGGTGCAGGGCGCCGCCTCGTCGCGCTCGGCCAAGAGGGTCGCGCTCTCGATCGCCAATTCGCCGCTGGTGAAGACCGCGATCGCCGGCGAGGACGCCAATTGGGGCCGCATCGTCATGGCGGTCGGCAAGGCCGGCGAGCCGGCCGATCGCGACCGGCTCGACATCTCCTTCGGCGGGATCATGGTGGCGCAGCAGGGCGCCCGCGCACCGTCCTATGACGAGGTCGCCGTATCCAACTACATGAAGGGCGAGCACATCGTCATCACCACCGACCTCGGACTTGGCCGAGGCAAGTCCACCGTGTGGACCTGCGATCTGACCAAGGCCTATGTCGAGATCAATGGTGACTATCGCTCCTGAGCCCGCGCGGCCGGTGGGGCCGAGCAAGACGTTCATCGTCAGCAACCTCGCCGTCTGCTCCTTCCTCTGGGGTTCGAGCTACCTGTTCATCAAGCTGATGGCTGGCGACGTCGTCCCCTGGGCGATCGCCGCCTGCCGTGGCCTGCTCGGCGCTGTAACGCTGGCGCTGTTCGTTGCGGCGCGCGGCGAGAGCCCGCTGCCGCGCCGCCACGAGCTCCGTCATTGGCTCGTGCTCGGCACCTGCAATGGCTGGCTGCCGAACGTGCTCGTCGCCTATGCGCTGATCCAGCTCGCTAGCGGCCCGGCGGCGATGATCCAGGCGGCAGGCCCGCTGGTCACGGCGCTGTTCGCGCATTTCCTGTTCTCGGAAGAACATCTCAGCCGGCGCCGGCTCGGCGGCATACTGGTCGGCATGGCGGGCGTCGCCATCCTGATCGGGCCGCGCCTGGTCGAAGGCGGCGGCACGGCGCTCAGCCTGCTCGCCATGGTCGGCGCGACGCTGTCCTATGCCTGCGCCAATCTCTATACGCGCGCGGTGCCGCCGCGTGCAGGCGATCCGATCCGGCTGGCGCTCGGCCAGCAGGTGGTCTCCGGCGGCGGGGCACTGCTGCTGACGCTGGCCTTCTCCGGCTGGGGCGCGCTTCTGGCCCTGACGCCGCATTGGCAGGCGGCGCTGGCGCTCGGCGTGTTAGCGACGGCGATGCCGGTGGCGTTCTTCATGCGATTGATCCGTGCGGCCGGGCCGACCCGGGCGGCGATGACCGGCTATCTCGTACCGGTCGTCGCTACCGTCATGGGTGTGCTGGTGCTCGGCGAGACGCTGGAGTTGCGGCAGATCATCGGAGGCGTCATCATCCTCGCAGGCGTCTTCTTCGTGACGACGGCGCCGGCGGGGGCGAAAGCGGGATGAAAGCTGCGGCGTGCGTGCTGGGCCTGGCGGCCCTGCTGGGAGCCTGCGTCGAGCGGCGGCCGGCGGCGAGCTCGTCCTTCTCGCCGGAGGAGGCGGCCTATATCCGCAAGCCGGGAGCCGGCGTGATCACCGGGCACGCCTTCCGCACGCGCGCCAAGGGCCAGGTCGTCAACGCGGCCGGCGAGGTGGTCCGGTTGGTGCCGGCGACCGCCTATGCGAGCCAGCGCTTCGCCAGCCTCTATGGCCGCGCCAAGTTCATCCCCGCCGCCAGCTATCCGCAAGAGGAACCAGATCCGCGCTACGCCGAATACACGCGCACCACCAAGGCAGAGGCGAATGGCCGTTTTGCCTTCGACAAGGTGGCGCCGGGTCGCTATTTCGTCACCACCCAGGTGATCTGGGGCGAGGAGGACGCGCTCTTCCGCGAGGGCGGTTCGGTCTATGACGAGGTGACGCTGACCGGCAGGGAAACCGAGCCGGTGCGGGTCATCCTTTCGGGAAAATGAGGCTTCGTGAAACTGCTGCTCGTCGTCGCCTGCGCGTTGGTCGATTCCGATAACCGCGTCCTCGTCACCCAGCGCCCCGAGGGCAAGGCCCTGGCGGGGCTCTGGGAGTTCCCGGGCGGCAAGCTCGAAGCCGGCGAGCGGCCGGAGCCGGCACTGATCCGCGAGCTCTCCGAGGAACTCGGCATCGAGGTCAAGGAAGCCTGCCTCGCGCCGCTGACCTTCGCCAGCTACGCCTATCCCGAATTCCACCTCCTGATGCCGCTCTATATCTGCCGGCGCTGGGAAGGGACGGTGACCTCGCGCGAGGGCCAGGCGCTGAAATGGCTGCGTGCGAGCAAGCTGCGCGAGCTTGCCATGCCGCCGGCCGACGAGCCGCTGATCCCGCATCTGATCGATCTGCTGGGGGCGTGAGCCGCTGCGACTGATGCCATTCGCATCATGGTCGGGCTTGTCCCGACCAGCCACGTCTTGGCTTCACTGGTCAGGCTCGATGCTCAAGACGTGGATGCTCGCCACAAGGGCGAGCATGACGTCGAGGTTCTCGTAAGTGCGCCCGCCGCTCAGCGCGGCAGGATGGTCTCGCCCATCAGGTGCTTGTCGATCGAATGCGCCATCTGGCGACCCTCGCGGATCGCCCAGACCACCAGCGACTGGCCGCGGCGCATGTCGCCGGCGGCGAAGACCTTCTCGACCGAGGTCTTGTAGGCCAGCATGTTGGCCTCGACATTGCCGCGCCCGTCGAGCTTGACGCCGAGGCTGGCGAGCAGGCCGTCATGCACCGGCGAGACGAAGCCCATGGCGAGCAGGACGAGATCGGCCTTGAGGTCGAACTCGGTGCCCGGGACCGGCTTGAAGCCGGCATCGACCTTGGCGCAATGCAGGCGCTTGACCTTGCCGTTCTCGCCCGAGAACTTCAGCGTGCCGATGGCGAAGTCGCGCTCGGCGCCTTCCTCATGGCTGGAGGAGGTGCGCAGCTTCAGCGGCCAGTTCGGCCAGGTCAGCTGCTTGTTCTCCTTCTCCGGCGGCTGCGGCATGATCTCGATCTGGGTGACCGAGAGCGCGCCCTGGCGCACCGAGGTGCCGATGCAGTCGGAGCCGGTGTCGCCGCCGCCGATGACGACGACATGCTTGCCGCCGGCGAGGATCGGCTTGGCATTGCCCGTGGTTTCCGGCTCGCCGCCATTGCGGCGGTTCTGCTGCGGCAGGAAGTCCATGGCGAACTGGACGCCGTCGAGGTCGCGGCCCTCGATCGGCAGATCGCGCGGCTTCTCGGCGCCACCGGTCAGGCCGATGGCGTCGTACTCAGCGAGCAGCTCCTGCGGGTCGATGTCGATGCCGACATTGACGCCGTAATGGAAGACGACGCCTTCGGCCTCCATCTGCTTCACCCGGCGCTCGACATGCGACTTCTCCATCTTGAAGTCGGGGATGCCGTAACGGAGCAGGCCACCGGCGCGGGCCTGGCGCTCATAGACATGGACCTCGTGACCGGCGCGGGCGAGCTGCTGCGCGGCGGCGAGGCCGGCCGGGCCGGAGCCGATCAGGGCGATCTTCTTGCCCGTCTTGACCGCGGCCGGCTCGGGCTTGATCCAGCCCTCCTGCCAGCCCTTGTCGACGATGGCGCATTCGATCGACTTGATGGTGACCGGCGTATCCTCGAGGTTCAGCGTGCAGGACGCCTCGCAGGGAGCGGGGCAGACGCGGCCGGTGAACTCCGGGAAGTTATTGGTCGAGTGCAGGTTCAGCAGCGCCTCGCGCCACTTGTCGTTGTAGACGAGGTCGTTCCAGTCCGGGATCTGGTTGTTCACCGGACAGCCATTGTGACAATACGGGATGCCGCAGTTCATGCAGCGCGCCGCCTGGTCGCGGGTCGCTTCGGCGCCGAGCGGGATCACGAACTCCTTGTAGTTCCTGATCCGGTCGGAGGCCGGGAGATACTTCCGGTCGCGCCGGTCGATTTCAAGAAAGCCGGTTACCTTGCCCATCGTCTCACTCCGCCGCGACCGAGACGCCGGCCTGGGCCCGCTCGATTTCCATTAGCGCCCGCCGATATTCGACCGGCATGACCTTGACGAATTTGGGCAGGTACTCCGCCCAGTTCTCCAGAATTGCCTGCGCCCGCGCCGATCCGGTGTATTTCAGGTGGTCGGCGATGAGCTGGTGCAGGCGCTCGGCGTCATAGCCCGACATGTTGGCCATGACATCGATGCGGCCCTTGAACTCGAGGTCGCCGCCATGATGGTAGAGGCGCTGGGTCAGCTCTTCCTCCTCCGGCACCGGCTCGAGATCGACCATTGAGAGGTTGCAGCGCTTGGCGAAACTCTTGTCCTCGTCGAGCACATAGGCGATGCCGCCGGACATGCCGGCCGCGAAGTTGCGCCCGGTCTGGCCGAGCACGACGACGACGCCGCCGGTCATGTATTCGCAGCCATGGTCGCCGGTGCCCTCGACCACTGCGATCGCGCCAGAATTGCGCACCGCGAAGCGCTCGCCGGCGACGCCGCGGAAATAGCATTCCCCGGAGATCGCGCCGTAGAGCACGGTGTTACCGACGATGATCGCGTCCTCGGCGACGGTGCGCGACTTCGGGTCGGGGCGGATGATCAGCTTGCCACCGGACAGGCCCTTGCCGACATAGTCGTTGGCCTGGCCGGTGAGGTCGAGCGTCAGGCCGCCGGCGACCCAGGCGCCGAAGCTCTGGCCGGCGGTGCCGGTGAGCTTCACCGTGATCGCATCCTCGGGCAGGCCGGCCGCGCCGTGGCGCTTGGCGATCTCGCCGGAGATCATCGCGCCGGTCGAGCGGTCGACATTGCGGATAGTGCTCTCGATCACCACCGGGGCGCCGCTGTCGAGCGAGGCGCCGGCCTTGGCGATCAAGGTGCGGTCGAGCACCGACTCGATCGGGTGGACCTGGCGCTCGACATTGCGGATGGCGACACCTTCGCCGGCTTCAGGCTTGTGGAAGATGCGGGCGAAGTCGAGCCCCTTGGCCTTCCAGTGGTCGATCGCCTGCTTCTTGTCGAGCCAGTCGGAGCGCCCGACGAGCTCGTCGAAGCTGCGCACGCCCATCGCGGCCATGATCTCGCGCACGTCCTCGGCGAGGAAGAAGAAGAAGTTGATGACGTGCTCGGGCTGGCCCTTGAAGCGCTTGCGCAGCACCGGATCCTGGGTGGCGACGCCGACCGGGCAGGTGTTGAGATGGCATTTGCGCATCATGATGCAGCCGGCGGCGATCAGCGGCGCGGTGGCGAAGCCGAACTCGTCGGCGCCGAGCAGCGCGCCGATGACGACGTCGCGCCCGGTGCGCAGGCCACCATCGACCTGCAGCGCGATGCGGCCGCGCAGCTTGTTCATCACCAGGATCTGGTGGGTCTCGGCGAGACCGATCTCCCAGGGCGAGCCGGCATGCTTGATCGAGGTCAGCGGCGAGGCGCCGGTGCCACCCTCATAGCCGGCGATGGTGATGTGGTCGGCGCGGGCCTTGGCGACGCCGGCGGCGACGGTACCGACGCCGAGCTCGGAGACCAGCTTGACCGAGACGTCGGCCGCCGGGTTGACGTTCTTCAGGTCGAAGATCAGCTGCGCCAGATCCTCGATCGAGTAGATGTCATGGTGCGGCGGCGGCGAGATCAGGCCGACGCCCGGGGTCGAATGCCGGACCTTGGCGATGCGGGCATCGACCTTGTGTCCGGGCAGCTGGCCGCCCTCGCCGGGCTTGGCGCCCTGCGAGACCTTGATCTGCATCATCGCCGAATTGACGAGATATTCGGTGGTGACGCCGAAGCGGCCGGAGGCGACCTGCTTGATCGCCGAGCGCATCGAGCGTCCGTCCGGCAGCGGCACGAAGCGCTCCGGCTCCTCGCCGCCTTCGCCGGTGTTCGACTTGCCGCCGATCGTGTTCATCGCCAGCGCCAGCGTCGAATGCGCCTCGTGGCTGATCGAGCCGAAGGACATGGCGCCGGTCGAGAAGCGCTTGACGATCGAGGCCGCGCTCTCGACCTCTTCGAGCGGCACCGCCTGATGGCCGAGCTCCTCGGCCATCTTGACGTGGAACAGGCCGCGAATGGTCGAGAAGCGCTGGCTCTGGTCGTTGAGCAGCTCGGAATAGGCCTTGAACTTGTCGCGGGCATTGCCGCGCACCGCATGTTGGAGCAGCGAGATGTTCTCCGGCGTCCAGGCATGGTCCTCGCCGCGGATGCGGTAGGCGTATTCGCCGCCGACATCGAGCGCATCGCGATAGACCGGCGAGTCGCCGAAGGCGTCGCGATGGCGGCGCACGGTCTCTTCGGCGATCTCGGCGAGGCCGACGCCCTCGATCGAGGAGATGGTGCCGCGGAAATATGCGTCGATGAACTCGCTGCGCAGGCCGACCGCGTCGAAGATCTGGGCGCCGCAATAGGACTGGTAGGTCGAGATGCCCATCTTCGACATGACCTTGAGCAGGCCCTTGCCGATCGACTTGATGAAGCGCTTGACCACCTCGTAAGCGTCGACCTCCGGCGGGAATTCGCCGGCCTCGAGCAGCGCCTCCATGGTCTCGAAGGCGAGATAGGGGTTGATCGCCTCGGCGCCGAAGCCGGCGAGCAGGGCGAAGTGGTGGATCTCGCGCGGCTCGCCGGATTCGACGACGAGGCCGACCGAGGTGCGCAGACCCTTGCGGATCAGGTGATGATGGACGGCCGCGGTCGCGAGCAGCGCCGGGATCGGGATGCGGTCCGCGCCGACCTGCCGGTCGGAGAGGATGATGATGTTGTAGCCGCCATGCACCGCCGCCTCGGCGCGCTCGCAGAGCCGCGCGATCGCGCCCTCCATGCCGTTCGCGCCTTCGCGCGCCGGATAGGTGATGTCGATCGTCTTGGTGTCGAAGCGATCCTCGTAATGACCGATGCAGCGGATCTTCTCGAGATCGTCATTGGTCAGGATCGGCTGGCGCACTTCCAGGCGCTTGCGCCGCGAGGTGCCTTCGAGATCGAGGATGTTCGGGCGCGGCCCGATGAAGGAGAGGAGGCTCATCACGAGCTCCTCGCGGATCGGGTCGATCGCCGGGTTGGTGACCTGGGCGAAGTTCTGCTTGAAATAGGTGTAGAGCAGCTTCGACTTCGAAGAGAGCGCCGAGATCGGCGTGTCCGTGCCCATCGAGCCGACGGCTTCCTGTCCGGTCACCGCCATCGGCGCCATCAGGATCTTGGTGTCTTCCTGAGTGTAGCCGAAGGCCTGCTGGCGATCGAGCAGGGCGACGTCGGTGCGCGAGGCGCGGGCCTCGACCGGCGGCAGCTCTTCCAGAACGATCTGGGTGCGCTTCAGCCAGTCCTTGTAGGGATTGGCCTGGCAGAGGCTCTGCTTGATCTCGTCGTCGCCGATGATGCGGCCCTCTTCGAGGTCGATCAGCAGCATCTTGCCGGGCTGGAGCCGCCACTTCTGGACGATCTTCTCCTCCGGGATCGGCAGCACGCCGAACTCCGAGGCCAGCACGACGAGCCCGTCATCGGTGACGAGGTAGCGCGCGGGACGCAGGCCGTTGCGGTCGAGCGTCGCGCCGATCTGGCGGCCATCGGTGAAGGCGATCGCCGCCGGCCCGTCCCAGGGCTCCATCAGCGCGGCATGGTATTCGTAGAAGGCGCGCCGGCTCTCATCCATCAGCGGATTGCCGGCCCAGGCCTCGGGTACCAGCATCATCATGGCGTGGGCGAGCGAGTAGCCGCCCTGGACCAGGAATTCGAGGGCGTTGTCGAAGCAGGCGGTGTCGGACTGACCCTCATAGGAGATCGGCCAGAGCTTGGAGATATCGGCGCCGAAGAGCTCGGAATCGACCGAGGCCTGACGGGCCGCCATCCAGTTGACGTTGCCGCGCAGCGTGTTGATCTCGCCGTTATGGGCGACCATCCGGTAGGGATGGGCGAGGCGCCAGGACGGGAAGGTGTTGGTGGCGAAGCGCTGGTGGACGAGGGCGAGGGCGCTCTCGAAGCGCGGATCGGTCAGGTCCTTGAAATAGGAGCCGAGCTGGGTGACCAGCACCATGCCTTTGTAGACGATGGTCCGGCAGGAAAAGGAGACCGGGTAATAGGTCGCGGTCGCCCGGTCCTGGCGCTTGTAGACCTTGTTGGAGACCGACTTCCTGAGGACGTAGACCTTGCGCTCGAAATCGTCCTCGTCGGAGATCTCGGCCGGGCGGCCGACGAAGATCTGGCGATGGGTCGGTTCGGTTTCCTTGACGGCTTCGCCGAGGTCGCTGTTGTCGACCGGCACGTCGCGCCAGCCGAGGAAGATCAGGCCTTCCTCCTCGACGGTCTGGGCGACGATCTCCTCGCAGACGGCGCGGTTCTCGGCGTCCTGCGGCATGAAGAACTGGCCGATGGCGTAATGGCCGGGCTCGGGCAGCTCGATGCCGATCTTCGCGCATTCTTCCTTGAAGAAGCGGTGCGGGATCTGGGTGAGGATGCCGCAGCCGTCGCCGAGCTTGGGATCGGCGCCGACGGCGCCGCGATGGTCGATATTGTGCAGAATCTGCAGGCCCTGCGCGACGATCGCATGGCTCTTGCGGTTCTTCATGTCGGCGATGAAGCCGACGCCGCAGGCATCATGCTCATTCGACGGATCGTAGAGCCCCTGGCGCTCCGGCATGGCGGGGTCGCGGACAACCGGGAAGCGCTCGAGGGATTTCTCGACCGCAGGCCTGGTGACCAAGTTCGATCCGTTGCGTTCGCGCATCGTCAACTCCGCTGCCGAAGGGGGCCGGCTAGCGCCAGCGCCCGTCAAGGTTTCACACGGTTCCGTGCCTCGGCCGGTCCGCCCTGCTCGCCTTGGCGAGGAACGGGCCGGCTTCGTCTCGTTTTCGAAGGTCGCTTGCGCCTTGTAGTCCCGCGCCCGCGCCCTTCGCAGGCGCGCAGGCTGCTAGGCCCAGTCGCGCCTGGTCAGGCCGACGTTTTACGGGCGGCGCGCGCACGGATGGCTTCGGCGATATTGGCCATGCCTTCCGTCATGCTCCGCTCCATCATTTGGCGGTCAGCCGGCCAAGCTCGCCGGTCGCCGCTCGCTGAAAAATGGGACAGCATCACTGTCCTAACATCTCGAACTTGCCAGAATTCCAATCTGGGCACAAGCGGCGATTTTGCACTGCATCGAAATTTTATTGCTAATTGCGTGAGTGCTGCGACATTTTCACATCATTGGCCGGCTTGGGCCAGCCCGGAAGTTGTTCCTGTGGCTTCGTCGTGAACTGCGAGGGTGGCATGGCCGTGCAGCGCGCAAGCGGTAGCGCAGTCCGGGACGATCCCCGACAAAAGCTGCGAAGCTGCTTTCGCGAAACGGTGCCATGAACTTCATCAGCGACAATCTCGCCGGGGCGAGTGCTCCGGTCCTGCAGGCGATGCTGGCTGCCAATGACGGGTTCGCCGCGGCTTATGGCAACGACGCCTGGACGAAGCGGGTCGAGGCGCTGTTCGCCGATCTGTTCGAGCGCGAGGTCGCGGTCTTCCTGGTCACGTCGGGCACGGCGGCGAACGCGCTGGCGCTGGCGAGCCTGGTCCAGCCCTGGGGGGCGGTGCTCTGCCATCACGAGGCGCATGTCGCCGCCGATGAATGCGGGGCGCCGGAATTCTTCAGCGGCGGGGCCAAGATCGTCGGCTTGCCGGGCGATGGCTGCAAGCTCGCGCCGGACGTCGTCGCGGACCAGCTTTCGCGCATGCGGCCGGACTCGTTGCACCAGGTGCAGCCGCAGCTCCTGTCGATCACCCAGGCGACCGAATGCGGGCTGGTCTATCGGCCGGACGAGATCGCGGCGCTGAAGGCGGCGATCGCGCCGCGCGGGCTGAAGCTGCACATGGACGGTGCGCGCTTCGCCAATGCGGTTGCGCGCCTTGGCTGCTCGCCGGCCGAGCTCACCTGGAAGGCGGGCGTCGACGTGCTCTCCTTCGGCGGCACCAAGAACGGCGCCCTGGCGGCCGAGGCGGTGGTTTTCTTCGAGCCAAAAGCTGCGGCCGAGATGCCCTGGCGCCGCAAGCGCGCCGGCCACACCCTGTCGAAGGGCCGGCTGATCGGCGCCCAGTTCGAAGGCCTGCTGGCCGACGGGCACTGGCTCGACCTTGCCGGCCATGCCAACGCCATGGCCGACAGGCTGGCTGCCGGCATCGCGGCGCTTGGAAGCATCCGGCTCGCCTGGCCCAGCGAGGCCAACGAGGTCTTCGCGATCCTGCCGGCGGCGCGCCGCGACCAGCTCAGGACGCGCGGCGTGCAGTTCCTGGACTGGGCGGATGGGGCGCTGCCGGAAGGAGAGAGGCTGGCGCCCGGCGAAACGATCGGTCGTTTCGTCTGCTCCTTCGCGACGAGGCCGGACGAGGTCGAGCAGCTGCTGGCGATCATCGCTGAGGCTTGAAAAACCCGGGAATCTCTGGATTGCGACCGAATTCGTGCCGCAAGCACGCCGTAATCCTTACCGAGAACTGAAGCCTGAGATTCTGCCGTACAAGGACAGGACCATGGCATTCTTCACTACGCCGGAGCGTGGCTCGCAGGATTTGCGCCGCCGTCTCGCCGGGCTGGCCATCGCCGCCACGACCCTGGCTGCGGCCGGCCCGGCGCTGGCCCAGATCGATGATTACGGTGGTGGCTACGCCTATTACGGCCGGGGCTATGAGCGCGATTACGGCTATGAGCGGCGCTATGATTATGCGCCGCTGCCGCCTGCGCCGATCCCGCAGCGGACGATTGGGCGGGTCGCGGCCCGCGAATTCGGACTCGCCAGGGTCGACCGCACGCTCGCGACGCGTTCCTCCTATGTCGTCGACGGCACCGGCCGCGATGGCGCCAGGGTTCGCCTGATCCTCGACCGCTATAGCGGCGAACTGATCGACCGGATCGTGCTCGGGGCGCCGATGCGCAGCGCCCGGCTCGATCCGCAGATCGAGCGGCCCGCGCAGCGGCTCATTCCGCGTCCGCCGCCGCGTCCGGCCGAGTTGAAGCCGCCGGCCGAGGCGAGCGCTCCGGCGACCGTGGCGCCGCCTTCGCCGGCGGCGCCCGCCGCCCCGGTGGCGGCGCCGGCAAAGCCGCTCGCCGTGCCTGCCGTGGCACCCAAGGAGATCGGCAAGCCAACGCTGGTCAATCCCCAGGATGTCCGCAATGCCGACGGGCCGGAGCTGGCGCCGCCGCTGGCTCGTGCCCACCCGAGCGGAATCCCGGTGCCCGACACCACCGTGCCTCCGGTGCGGATCGAGGGGACCAAGGCGGAGGCGCCGAAATCGGACATGGTGCCGGTCGCGCCGCTGAACTGAGGGGCCGGCGGGGCGCTCTGCAGGGCCAGAGCATCTCCGCGGTTCTCTGAAACGCGAAATGCTCTAGTTCTTTGTTTTATCGCATTTTCTTCACGCGAACCTGTGCCCACTTCGCTCGAAAATGCTCCAGCTCCGCATAGAAAAAGGCCTCCCCGGTTTCCCGGGGAGACCTTCTGGTTTCTGGCGGGCGCAGTTCGCGCCGTGCGGCGGTTACGCCGCCTGCTTGGTCGCGACCTTGGCCTCGATCACCTTGGCGCCCTGCGCACCGATCGGAATCAGGCGCGGTTTCTTGGCTTCGGGAATCTCGCGGACGAGGTCGATATGGAGCAGGCCGTTCTCGAGGCTGGCGCCGGTCACCTGGACATAGTCGGCGAGCTGGAAGCGGCGCTCGAAGGCACGGGCGGCGATGCCCTGATGCAGGACCTCGCGCTTCTCGGCACCCTCGGCGGTTTTCTTCTCGCCGCGGACTGTGAGAGCGTTCTCCTTGCTCTCGATGGAAAGGTCGGCCTCAGCGAAGCCGGCGACGGCGATCGAGATGCGATAGGCGTTATCGGCGGTGCGCTCGATATTATAGGGCGGATAGGTCGGCGCATTGTCGACGCTGGTGGCCTGGTCGAGCAGCGAGAACAGGCGGTCGAAGCCGACGGTCGAGCGATAGAGCGGGGAAAGATCGTAGGAACGCATGATTGTCCTCCAGAGGAAGCGACAGAGTGTTCAGCCCGCCTCGCCATGAGCGCGGGCCTCGGTTGCAGTCTCGCGCAGCCGGTTCCGGCCTGCGCATGACTGATCTGGGGGAGGGTTTCGGGCTTTTCAAGACCCCTGCGAGAGGGGCATAAGCAGCTTATCCGCCAGCTGGACGTGCCGATGGCCGAAGCCGAATTCTTCCACGACGCCGGCTACCCCGTTCCCGGCCATGGCAAGGTCTGGTTCGCTACGACCGCGGATGGCGCGCGGCTGCGCCTCGCCAGCTGGCATCCGACCGTCAGGCCGGCTCGGGGCTCGGTGCTGATCGCGCAGGGGCGGGCCGAGTTCATCGAACGTTATAGCGAGACCATCGCCGAGCTGCGCCGGCGCGGTTTCCATGTCATCGCCTTCGACTGGCGTGGCCAGGGCGGTTCGCAGCGCTTCACCGACCGGCCGCGGCGCGGCCATGTCGGGCGCCTGAGGGAGTATGAGCGCGACCTGGCTCTCGCCATCGCCGAGATGCGGGAGCGGCTGCCGGCCCCCTATTTCGCTCTGGCGCATTCGATGGGGGCAGCGCTCTGCCTCGACGCGGCAAGACGGCAGGCCCTGCCGGTCGCAAGGCTGGTCGCGCTGGCGCCGATGCTCGGCATCGCCATGATCGGGCGCCCTCGTGCGGCAAGGCTTCTGGCTTCCGCGCTCTACTGGCTCGGCTTCGGCAAGGCCTTCGTGCCGGGCGGCGGTGAAACGGCGATCGGCACCAAGCCGTTCGAGGGCAACCGGCTGACGGGCGATCCGGTACGCTATGCCCGCAATGCGGCGCTCTCCGCCGCAGCGCGTGAGCTCGCCATCGGCGATCCCAGCGTCGGCTGGATCCGGACCGCCTTCGAACTGATGGACCGGCTCGCCGCGCCGCGCGCGCCGCTCGAGGTGCGGGTGCCGACGCTGGTGATCGCCGCGGGGCGTGATCCGGTCGTCTCGACGCCGGCGATCGAGCGTTTCGCCGCCAGGCTCAAGACCGGCTCGGCGCTGGTGCTGCCGACGGCCCGTCACGAGATCCTGATGGAAAGCGACGCGATCCGGGCCCAGTTCTGGGCAGCCTTCGATGCCTTCGTCCCCGGCGAGCGGCTGGAAGCGGCGGCGTCAGCCGGCGAGCAGCTCGAGCGCGGCCTGGTGCAGGGCCTTGTTGCCGGCGGCGAGGATGGTCCCGCCCTGGGCGGCGCTGCCGCCGGTCCATGAGGTGACGATGCCGCCGGCGCCCTCGATGATCGGGATGAGCGCGACGATGTCATAGGGCTTCAGCCCGCTTTCGATCACCAGATCGACATGGCCGGCGGCGAGCATGCAGTAGGCATAGCAGTCGCAGCCATAGCGGGAGAGGCGCACGGCGCTCTCGACGCGGCCATAGGCCTCTTTCTCGGTGCCGGCGAAAAGGTGGGGGCTCGTGGTCATCAGTGTCGCCTCGGCGAGCGTCGCGGTCGCGCGGGTATGCAGTTCACGCGGGCCGCCCTGGCCTTCATAGCGGGCCTTGCGGCCGTCGCCGGAGAAGCGCTCGCCGGTGAAGGGCTGGTTCATCATGCCGTAGACCGGCACGCCCTTGCGGGTCAGGCCGATCAGCGTGCCCCAGACCGGAATTCCGGAGATGAAGGCGCGGGTGCCGTCGATCGGATCGAGCACCCAGACATATTCGGCATCGGCATTCTCGGTGCCGAACTCCTCCCCGAGCACGCCATGCTCAGGGAAGCTGCGCTTGATCAGATTGCGCATCGTCGCCTCGCCGGCGCGATCGGCCTCGGTGACGGGATCGAAATTGCCGCCGGCCGATTTGTCCTCGGTCGTGTGCATGGAACGGAAGAAGGGCAGGATCGCCTGGCCGGACGAGGTGGCGAGCCCGGCGACGAACTCCGTGAAATCGACCGCGCTCATCGCCTCTTCCTCGTCTCGCTGTCCGGCCGTTGCTGCGGGGCCGGTCGCCGCCTGGGTCCTTCATGCGTTCCGTCCGGCCGGAAGACAAGCCGCCTGCGTCCTCCGCGCCGATCTGTGTCTGTTGCATGCCTGCGGCACGTTTCATCGGCGGGCTTGCGTTTTTGCGATGCAGCGTCTATTGTGCACTGCGAAGGGGAGATGACCTCAAACCTTCGTTGCCCTCCTTGGGCGTTTCCTCCCTAGACTTGGGCCGCCACGCCAGTGAGCGGCCCTTTTTCTTGCCGAGTCGCCGGAGAGGCGGCTATTCCGCCGCCTGTCGCCAGTCACCGAGCCAGCCGCTCCAGCGCGCAAAGCATTCCGCCATAGCGGCACTGATCACCTGTTGCAGGGCGGTGAAGCCAGCATTCGGCTCGAGCGTCGTCTCGTCCATGTAGAGCGCGCGGTTGATCTCGATCTGCAGCGCATGCACGCCGCTGCCGGGTGCGCCGTAATGCTCGGTGATGAAGCCGCCGGCATAGGGGCGGTTGCGGGTGACCTTGAGGCCGGCACGGCGGAAGGCTTCCTCCGCGGCTTCGACGACGAAGCCGGCGGCGCTGGTGCCGAAGCGGTCGCCGAGGATGACGTCCGCCTTGGCGAGGCCATCGCGGTCGAGCCCGGTCGAGGGCATGGAATGCGCATCGACCAGCACGCAGGTGCCGAAGGCGGACCGGGTGCGGTTCACCAGATGACGCAGGCCGGCGTGATAGGGCCGGTAGAGCTCCTCGATCCGTGTCAGCGCGACCTCGACCGGGATCCGGCCCGGATAGATCTCGTGCGCATCGCCGACAATGCGCGGGATCGTGCCGAGGCCGCCGGCGACGCGCAGCGAGCGGGTGTTGGCGAAGCCGGGCAGGCGGCCCTCGAACATGCGCGGGTCGAGCTCGAAGGGCTCGCGGTTTAGGTCGAGGAAGGCCCGGGGAAACTCGGCGACGAGCAGCGGCGCGCCGAGGGCGACGGCGTGCCGGAAGAGCAGGTCGACATAGGCGTCCTCCGAGCGCCGCAGCGAACGCAGTGGCAGGCGCGAGCTCTCGACGAAGGCGGCGGGATAATGCCGTCCGGCATGGGGAACGTCGACGACCACGGGCACCACCTGCAGGGCAGGCTGATGGAGCGTGAACGGGCGCTCGATCTCGGCGATCACGCTTTCAGGATGCGGCGGAAAATGTTCAGTGGGCACGGTCATGTCAAACGACTGAAGCACAAAGCGGGCCGGGGTTGAAGCCGGCTGCGGGCGACGGCGAGAATCGCTGCCGTTCATCGCTTGTTTACTGTACTGGGCGCTAATAAGGGCGCATGAACCTGGAAGGCGCTCGCCGGTGGTAGAGCCGCTGGCGCCGGCCGGGATCGGCGGGGTCCGGGGCGGCGGGACGGCCGGTCCGGTTTCAGGGAATGACGAGGCGAGCGAATCAGGTGCGGCCCGGAGGCTGCGCCCGGCGCGCGTCAGCGCAACAAGACGGACGATGCAGGCGCCATGACGAAGATTCTCCTCGCCGAAGACGACAATGATATGCGCCGCTTCCTGGTCAAGGCGCTGCAGAATGCCGGATACGACGTCGCCTCCTTCGATAACGGGCTTTCCGCCTATAATCGTTTGCGCGAAGAGCCGTTCGAGCTGTTGCTGACCGATATCGTGATGCCTGAAATGGACGGCATCGAGCTCGCCAGACGGGCCACCGAACTCGATCCCGATATCAAGGTGATGTTCATCACCGGTTTTGCCGCTGTCGCGCTGAACCCGGATTCGCAGACGCCGAAGGATGCCAAGGTGCTGTCGAAGCCCTTCCATCTGCGCGAATTGGTGACCGAGGTCGAGAAGCTGCTGGCTGCCTGAGCGGGCGTGACGAACGCTTCTTGGCGACAAGCCGACGAAGCGCCTTGCAAGGCGGCGCGCGACTCGTTATAGCCGCCTCACTCGCAACGAAGTCGCCTCCGGGCCGGCCTCGTTCCAGAAGGCCTCCGGGCCGGACGGGCGCGTAGCTCAGCGGGAGAGCACTACGTTGACATCGTAGGGGTCACAGGTTCGATCCCTGTCGCGCCCACCATTTTTAGCCCCGTCTCGCAATGACTTAGCGGGACGGGGCGTTGCCCCCACCCTCCGCAGATCACCGGCATTCAACTGCACTTCAACAGCAAACAGCTTGGTTGAGGTCAGCTTCTGCAGTTCGGTGATGACGAAATCCGTTGCCAGCGCGACATCCGCCAGCACCTCGGCGTCGAACGCCTCATAGCGCTCCGTCGTCGTCGAGCCTTCCCTGACGGTGTGCCCGAGCCAGATCGACCGCAGCTCCCGCGGCACCCGGGGGCACATCTTGCGGACATGCGTCGCCATGAAGGCGCGAATCGTCCGCTGCGTCAGATCGGGCACGCCGGCCTCGTCCGCGATTCGCTTGACGGCCTTCTTCACGGTGCCGACCCGCTCGCCCTTGTAGACCAGCAGCGAAACAGGATGGTTCGGGCGCTCGCCGTGCTTCTTGAACCAAGCCTGCGCATCTTCCTCGCGCCAGGCGTCGAGCCAATCGGCCAGCCCTTGGGAAGCCATGATCACCGCCCGCCGCTTGTTGGTCTGAATGCGGCCGGGCGGATTGAGGTCTACCGCGCCGGTGCCTCGGTCGTATTGGACGACCGGATCAAAATCGGTGATCGCCTCCGGGCGGGCCCAGGTGTTGAGCGCCATGATAGCCCAACGCAGCAAATGCTTCGTCTGGATGGCGTCGATGAACGTTGCCATCTGCTGAAGCGTCGGCACGAAGCCCCCTTTCTTCGGAGGGGCAATCTTCAAATCCTTCGCGATTCGGGTTCGCTGGTAGACGATCCTGGGGCAGTGCGAGACGAGAGCGCCTTCGACGGTCCCGCCTAGCGGATCGGGCCGCATCTTGACCTCGGCCGCATCGTTCATGGCCGCTCCGAGCACGCTCAGGGTACGGTCGATCGTCGCAGCGCTGTGGCCGTAGGTCTTGTGGCAGAACCGAGCGAGATCAAGTTGCCGCGACGGCGTCCAGAACGAGACGGGCGCGGCGAGGTTCTTCGCTTCGTCGCGCAGGTATTCGGTGACGATCGTCACCGCGCGAGTCGCTTGCTCTTCACTGGCGATGCCGGTGGCGTGGCCGTTGAGATAGGCCTCCATCACATGCACCGTCAGGACTTGACCAGGGTGAGGGCACTCGTCAGCCGCCCGTGCCGGGGCTGCCGCGATGAGGGCGATGAGTGCTTGCTTCGCCTCTTCGCCAATCTCTGTGCGCAGGCTTCGGCGGCGGACTGAGCGAGCTCCGGCGTCATACCGGCAGGCGTAGTAGATTCCGCCGCGATCGGGATGGGGGATGTCGAGGTAATAGCCGCCGAACTCCCAGCCGACTGCGCTGGCGTCTCCGGCGGGCTCTGCGGCTGCTGGGGCTGGTTTGCGGGCCATGTCGGCTTCCTGCGGTATTTGCGGTCAATGTAGTCCTGGACGGCGTCGGGTGTGTATCGAGGGCCGGTGGCGAAGGCGAAGAATTCGATCACACCGGCCTTCCGTGCGCGGCGGATCTCGCCGGCCTTCAGCACCGGCCAACGACCTTCGACGTCAACTTCGGCGAGATAGTCGCCCGGGTCGATGACAATCGTCTGCTGGGCCATAGTCAGGCGGCCCGGGTGCGAGCGACGCCGTTGGGCAATGCCTTCCTCGGCGCGGACATGCGATTCGACATGAGGGTCCTCCGTGGGCGACGAAGGGGACTATGCATAATATGCGCGTTAACTGCAATCTAAAAAATGCACGCCTGCATAATCAATCTTCGATGGCAGGTGGAGGCGGCGGGGGAGGAGGCGCGCCTCGCTCCCGATGCGGCAGCCGATCGGGGGCCACGATCGACATTGCCGCTACGACCACGCCGATAAATCCCAGGCTGCTCAGTTCCCGGCCTGCTGCAGCCCTCTCGATGTCCGCCCCCCGCACCTCTACAGTATGGTGGCCCGTCGACGAATCCGTTGCCAGGATGGCGCGATCAGGATTAGCCGCTGAGATCAGATATTCCCGGACAGAGACGGAGTACAAGTCTCGATCGTCGCGTTCCGCAAAAACGAGCATATCGCCTGGCTTTGGTACAAGCTTATTCAAATCAAACGAAGCAACCACGACGATGCTGCCAGCTTTAAAATGCCTGTCGATTGAGTTGTCTTCAATAACGAATGCCTTGAGTTTATAGGCTCTCCATTCCCAGGGTATAGGAAAGTCAAACTGTCGATGGTAATCAGTCTCCCATTCGACTGATTCGCGATATTTGTCTAAAGATACGCCGCCAACAACTGCCACTTGTGTTGTGTAATTTGTGATGTCGGGGACTTCTTCATCCTGCCCTAGCGCGAAGGAGGTGACATCATCGATCCCAAGATGCACAGCCAGCTTGATCAAGGCGTGCATATCGGGCGGCTGCTTACCCTTCTCCCACCGCGAAATTGTGCCCTGAGTAACGCCCATGATCTCGGCTGCGGCCTCCTGATTCAGGCCGTGGCGTCGTCTTGCTTCTCTAAGATTGCGTGCTGGTGATCCCATGGCGCCGATTTAGCGCGATTGGGGCTTCTGGGCAATGCACGCATGCAGGCAGGCGGCTTGCTGTTATGCAACGCATATGCATATTATGCACATTATGACGCCGATCTTCCACATCCGCCGCGACGTGTTCAAAGAGAACCAGTCGCGCTTCGCCCTCATCGTGGGGGTGAGCCAAGCCACCGTCTCCAGATGGGAGAAGGGGGAGCAGGAGCCGACGCGCGACAAGCTCGCGATGATCCGCGACGAAGCTCGCAAGCGCCGGATATTCTGGAGCGACGCTTGGTTCTTCGAAGCGCCGGCGGCCTGACCATGGCTGGTCCGATCGAGCCACCCTCCAAGAGCTTCACCAGCCAGAAGCTCGACCTCCAGAAGCGCATGTGCGCCGACCGTCGCGTGACTGATGGGCAGTACCGCATGTTCACGAGGGTTCTGGCCAACATGAACGAGGGAACCGGCATCGCCATCATCAGCGATGAGGCGATCATAGCCGAGGTGGCCAGTTGTGGCAGTCAGTCGACCTGCAAAGCCAATCGGAAAAAGCTCGCGGAGCTTGGGTATTGGACCGTAAAGCCGGGCTCCGGAGCGTCGACCAGCGAATACAAGGTCGATCTTAAGGCCGGCATGGCCCTGATGGCCGGACTGGAGGAGCAGCGCCGGCAGCGCATCAGCCGGCGCCGGCAGAAGCACAGCGACTGGCGAGCCAGGAAGCGTGCAGACCGTCATGGGGATGTCGGTCTACCAGACGGTGCAGACCGTCATGTGTATGACGGTGCAGACCGTCATGGGGATGTCGGGCAGACCGTCATGCAGGACCCCCCGTACACCCTATATACACCCTCAACAGAAACACCCTCATATAGGGCTACCGAGGAATCCAGATATCTCCAGGGGGCAGAGGACAATCTTCTGATCCCAAAGAGTGTCCTTTCGCTACTCGGTGGTGGTGATGTTGCCGAGGGTCTGGCATGCATCTGCGCATCGAGGGCCGCGGCGGCCGAGCCGGAGGTCGGCGGCGCGGGCAAGAGCGCGGCGCCCGCGAGCCGCTGCTCCTTCTTCAGATAGCCTGCCGGGACCCCGGGAGCGAGCTCGGGCACGCCATCTCGCATCTGGGCTGCAGCATGCGAAGCTCCGCCGCACAGGACGCCGACAGCGCAGAGCAGACGGAAGAATGACCGCGTCGAGGCCGGGGAGGAAGAACGGGGATCAGGCATCGAAATGCGACCTACTTCGCCGCGGCAACCGGAAACGCCCAGCTGCCGCTCAAGATCTCTGCACGGGGCCGGTACAGACGGATCATGTAGTTCCAACCGTTGGTGATCGGCAGGCAATTGGCTATCTTGCCGTCGCACCCACCGAACTGGATATCGAAGCTGCCGTCGGCGCTCTTCCTCGCGGTGATATTGTTGAGCGAGTAGGCGTTGAGCTCATTCGGGGTGAAGAAGCCTTCCGCGTTGTAGACCGTGACGGACCAGAAGCCGTCGACCGGCACCGTCGCCGGCACCTTCAGACCATAGGCGGTCTTGCCGTCGTTCTTCTCCGGGAAAACATTGAGATAGGTGGCCTCCTTCTCGGGATTGCCGCCCCAGCCAGAGGCCGCCCCCAGCAGGAAGCGCACCGGATCGACTTCCGCTCGGGTGCCGAACATCCGGTTCTTGTCAGGCAGCGTATCGCTGAGAGCGATCAGCAAATCGCGGACCTTCTTCTGACTGGCCTGATCCCAGGTCGGTACCTCGAACTTGCCCGGGCCGCCCGGTTGCTCCACCTTGATCGCGTCCTGCGCAGCGTGAGCCTGCGTCATGTCCTGCTTGTCCGCCGGGTTGGCCAGCGTGCGGAATGCCACGGCGACATAGCGCGTGCCGATGGCGTCGCGCGTCAACTTGTAGGCGCCTGGTTTATAGGCGACCTGGTGCGTGTACTGGTCCTCGTCGAACACCTGCATCGAGACGAAGCGATCGCCGGCATCGGGGATCGTGATCGTGACCGGCCCGGCATCGAGGTCGAATACCCCGGACGAATAGAGCGTGTCTCGGTTGAGGCGGATAATCGTCTGCTTGTCGAGCGGCGCGGGTTCGCGGGTGTGATCGAACTTGCCGAAGCCCCCGTTCCTGACGATGCCTCCGAAGTAGAGATCAGATTCGGCACGAGCAAAATTCTCGACCGTCACGGGGTTTGCCTTGGACTCGGGCGCCTGGCCTCGAGCGATGCTGACGGCCGAGAGGACGATCGCAGCGGAAAGGGCAAGCGTCTTTCGCATGATTGTTTCCTTTATCGTCAGTTCGCGCGGACCAGCGGCGGCTGTTTCCAGCTTTGCGCGAGCGCTTCCGGCTTGGGCCAGTAAAGCCGCAGGATCGCCCAGAACGACCCAGGCGGCACAGGAAGCCAATTGGCCTCGAGATCAGGCCCGGGAGATTCGTGCTGGAGATAGAGCGTCACCATCCCATCCGGGTCCTTCTTCAGCGAAGGCAGCATGGGCGAGTTGATCAGGTATCGGTTCAGCCGGTTCGCAAACAGCAGGCTCTGCGGCAGTTCGTAGACGGTGAGCGACCAGAAGGCGTTGACAGGCAGGTCCTTCGTGGGGTCGATCCGCATCGTGTAGCGGCCATTCTTGCCGTCGAACGGCTTGGCTGCGGAGTCTGTGTAGTAGACGGGATAGAGCGCCTCTTCCTTCGAATTTCCGTAGATGCCCAGCGCGGCCCCCGCCATCCGGGACATATAGTCGTTCTTCATGAAAGCGCGGGTGCCGAAGCCCTCTGCCGGCGCGCGCTTGCCGGTGTCGAGTTCAGCGGCCTTGAAGGCGGCGAACGCCTTCCAGGCATCGGCCATGCCGTCCTCTAGAGCCTTGCGCCGTTCAGGCGTGAGTTTGGCGATATCCAGCGCCTTGCCCGCTCCGACGCCGATGCGTGCGAAGCGTCGGCGCAAGTCGCGCTCGGAAGGGTGCGTCGGGCAGAAGCGCAGGATGAAGTTCAGGATCTGGAAGAACTCGGCCGAGTTGCGCTGCTGCTCGGGTGACAGCGGCTTTGGAAAGTCGATGGCGGGAGCTGCATTCGGCGCCGGCTTGCCGAGGAATTGCGAGAGCGGTTGCACCTTGTAGCCCGCCTGGATCGCCTTGACCTTCTCGATGTCGGCCGCCTCGAAGAGTTGGGTTCGATAGAGCACGAAGGCGAAATCTGTTTCGCAGCGGATCACGCTCTTCACGCCCGCAGGCTTGCGCCCCTTCCAGCTCGGCCCGGCCAGCAGGAAGCTGCCGGCCTCGTTACCGGTGGCGCGGCTGCCGACATAGGCGAAGTTGAAGGTGTACTGGTCGATGAATTGCAGCGAGTAGTAGCGCCCGGTATCCACCGCGGGAACGGAGATCACCAGCGGCTCCGCACGCAGGTCGGCGCCGATATAGGAATAGGGCGTGTCCGAGTTCGGCGTCTGGATCGCCTTGTCTTCGGGCGTGTAGACGCGCGCCGTGTTGGCGATCACGTTCCAAGGCGCCTTGAACTCCGGGCCGCCGCGATCCGCGAAATACGAGTACTGGATGCGGTAGTTGTCGACGAGCGGGAAGCCCCAGATCGCCGCCTCTTTCGCGATCGCGCGCAACGTCTCGGCTTCGGCCGCTGCGGCCCCCGACGGGCTTGCGGTCGGGCCGAGCAAGCTCCCCGCACCGATGCCCGCGACCGACGCGAGCAGAGCCCGTCTGTTGATGTAAACGGTGCTTGCCATGATGTTATTCTCCCAGCCGAGGTCCGGACGGCTCAGAACGGATTGACGTAGTTGACGATCGCGATCTGCCGGAGGATCACACGGCGGATCAGGTGAGCGGGCTTGACCCGCTCGGTGAGGATCGCGGCATCGCCGACGGCCCCTGCGGGAAGCGCGTCGGCAAAGCCCGCGTCATCGAGCTTGACCCGGACGACGAAAGGCGCTGCGACGACGGCGCGGGGCGCGATCGCGCTCCCCGAAGCCTGGGCCTGACCGGTCGCGATCGCCTGCAGGACGCTCTCGACCCGCCCGGTCACAACGACGCCAGGCCGTGGCTTGAACGTCAGCTCGACGGGCTGTCCCGGTTTCACATAGCGAACGGCATTTTGATCGATCGAGACGCCGATCATGGTCCTCGATGTGTCGATGAAGGCCATCACCGGGGCGAGTGGCAGGCTGGCCACCCGTGCCCCCTTCCGCAGGGCGACATTCGTCACATAGCCATCGGCCGGTGCGCGGACGGTCGTCTTGTCGAGGTTCCATTGCGCGGCCTCGATCTGTGCGCGCAACTGGCCGACCTCCGTCTCGCGCTGCTCGACATCGAAGCTCCTGCCGGTGCCGCGGCTCTGGAGCTGGTTCATCTGTTCGAGTCGCAATTCGGCGAAGGTCAGCTGGGCCTTGAGCGCCTTGACGCTGGCCTCGAACGGCACCGGGTCGATCCTGAACAGGACATCTCCCTCCTTGAGCGGCTGGTTCGCCTCGACGGGAACGTCGATCACCTCGCCCGCGACGGACGGCACGATGGCCACAGAGTTGCGCACGACGAGCGCCGCGCCCTGGGGAGCGCCCCAGTTCATCGGGATGAAGAGGCCGATGAGCAGGAGCAGCAGAACGAGGACCGGCGAGACCTTCCAGAACAGGTTGAAGCGCACGATCCCAAGCTTCACCAGCAGGAAGAGCAGGACGAGATAGACGTTGAGGAGGACGATGATCATCGCACGGCCTCCGCATCACCGGCCGGCCGCAACGGCACGTCGACATATGCCCAGATCAGCACCACGGGCCACAGCACGAAGCCGAGGAAAAGCGTAACCCAGCCGCCAACGGAGACGGCGGTGGCCCAGGGGTGCCCGCGCCGCCGCGCGATCAGGCCGGGAAGCATTGCAAGCAGGACCACGACGGTGATCGAGCTGAGCAGCAGCACGACCAGGACGAGCCAGGCGAAGATATCGAGCATGGACATGATCGTCTCCGGAGCCCCGTCAGAACCGGTAGGTCGCGGCCAGAATCGGGCCGTGCATGGTCGTGTCGTAGAGGAAGCGCCCCTTGCGGTAGTCGACATGCAGGGCGCGATAACCGGCGTGGAACAGCCAGTTCTCATTCCACTGGTAGTTCACGGTGCCGAGCGCCTGCCAGGTCAGCCGGGAGCCCACATCAAAGCCTCCGATATCCCCGATCAAGGTCACGCTCCATGGCCCGCCCAGGCGAGCGATCAATCGGGCGGCCAGCACCGGATCGAGCCAGTTCTCCGCCTCGGAATGCTCGATGGCCAGGTTCAACGCGCCGGGGCCGATCGTCAGGCGGTTGTCGAGATTCCAGAAGCGCAGCCCTGCACCGAGATCGACGTCGATGCTGGCGTCGCTGTAGAGCCGATACAGGGCAGTGGCCTGCAATGTGAGCGTCTGCGAGCGCAGCTTCACGCTGGAAAAGTACGGCCCAGGCAGCGTCGCCCCCGACGTCACCTGGCTGAGCATGGCGTCGGCGATGAAGCCCCAATTGCCGACCCGCATTTCGGCGACGCCCATCAGCCCGCCGTTGAAGTCCTTCAGGATGTCACCGAAGCTGAGGTCGACCTTGGCGGCGGGCAGCGGCGGCAGCGTCGAGGCGCGCCCCTGCAAAGCCGAGGCCCAGCCATAGCCGGTGAAAGAGAAGCTCGGAGCGACGACCGGGGCGAATGAGGACGGGGCTTTTGCAGCAGGCGCGAGATCCGCGGCGGCTGCCGGCAGGCTGCAGGCCAAGATCGCTGAGACGGCGAGAATCCGCTTCATGAATTCCTGCTCTTCATATGGCTTGGAAGGACCTTGCAGCAGCGCCCGGTGACGAGCTTATTTCGGGCAGACATCCCAGAACCCCTTCGTCCGATCGGCGTCGGTATAGTACCAGCAGTAACCGGATGCCGGCGGGGAGCCGGCCCAGCTCGCGGCGGCGGCAGCGGAGACGAAACCGATGGCTGCGCCGGTTGCGACCGCCATGCCCGGGCGCCACCAATAGGATGCCGGCCTGACCCATCGGACGGGAGGAGGCAGCGGGCGCACGGCCGGCCGCGGCGGGCGGACCGGGCGTGTCGTCACGACGCTACGCCCGGCTGCGACACCACCACGCGGCCCCCGAACCACGCCCGAGCGAACCGCCGCCGCGGCGGGCATCACTAGTCCCGGATCATGGATGGGCATTCCGATCGGCATGGCAGAAGCCGGCATCGCTGCCAGAAAGGCGAAGACAGTCAAGGCGCCAGCCATTAGCAGATCGGGCTCTCGACGCGTCGGACTTTCCGGCATGGCCATGGCCTCTCCCTCGATTGTTCCGAGACTTCGTGGCCAACGGCCACGGTCTACCCTCACACAGCTGCAATACGCCCCGTTCGTTCTGCTCAATGAGCGCGGTAAGCTATGGTAGCACCAAGAAAAACGGGGGCTGCGCAATCTTCGCGCTAGTGTAGACGCCCCAAAATCCGTATTTGTCCGAAATCGGACAATACCGGGGCTTTTTTATGCGGCAGATCAGTCGGGTTGAAGCTGATACGATCATGGGCGAGCGTGGCTGGCTGCCGTTGTTACCAAAAACCTTTCAAACCGCGGTACTGCAGCGCTCGATCTTGCAGCAATTTGCCCCAGGCGAGACCGTGTTTCGCCTCGATGATCCCGCGGGAGGGGTCTACGGGCTTGTGGCGGGGACCGTCAGCATCAGCCTTGCCCCAGCGGGTGCGACGCCGCGCCTGATCCTCTTGGGAGCTCCCGGCTATTGGACTGGCGAAGGCTGCTTTCTCACGCGACAGCCACGCCGCGGCGAGCTGAGGGCGCTGGTCGAAACGACCATGCTGCATCTTCCCCTCGATGCGCTGGATCAGTTGGCCGCGCGCGATCCGGCGGTGGTGCACCATGTCGCGGTCATGCTGATGATGAACGTCGAATTCCTGTTTCGCGTAATCCACGATCTCCAGAAGCCCGAGGCGGATCGCAGGATCGCTTCAGTGCTTCAGCGCACGACCTGGATCGGAGAGGCGCCGATCCCGCTGACCCAGAGCGAGATCGGTGTCATGGCGAACGCCTCGCGCAAACAGGTCAACGCCGCCATCAAGCGCTTCTCCGAGGCTGGGTGGCTCAGCAACACCTACCGCTCGATCACCATCACCAACCCCGGAGCGCTCCGCCGCTTCGCGGAAGGAGACGGCTCCGATTGATCGCGTCTCCCGCCTGCGGCGCCGGCCAACGGGGCGCCGCGGTCGCTCTAGGTTGTCGATTTCGAGGATACCATGCCGTCATCCCGACATAGCCTGGCGCAGGTCGCGTTGTTTCTCGCGCTCATGGCCAATGCCGCAGGCCAATCCTTTCTGCTCGTCGTGCTGCCACCGCTCGGACGCCGCCTCGGCTTCACGGACATACAGACGGGAGCGATCCTTTCCGCCTCCGCGCTCCTGCTGATGATCGCGGCGCCAGTCTGGGGATATCTGAGCGAGCGCATCGGGCGCCGTCCGGTCATCATGGTCGCGCTCGCCGGCGCGACACTCGCACCCTTGGCGTTCGGCTTCATCGTCGGATTCCGGCTGGGCGGGACGATAAGCGCCGTTCTGGCGCTCGGCCTGTTCATCGCGGCGCGATCGGCGCAGACGCTGCTATCCGGGGGGCTCCTCCCTGCATCCCAGGCCTATGTCGCCGACATCACCGCGCCGGAGTCGCGCGCAGGTGGCATGGGCATCCTCGGCGCAGCCTACGGGCTGGGGGCGATCATCGGGTCAGCTCTTGCGTGGCGTATTGGAGGCGGCGACGCGGCGCTCGCCTTCCTGCTCGTCTCGGGTCTTGCTGGCTTGGCGCTAACGAGCGTGACGCTACTCGCTTCGGAGCCGCGGCACCACGATCCGAGGGCTGTTGTTCCGGCTACTGGCCTCAACCTATCTCAAATCTGGCCATTCTTCGCCATCACGCTCGTTTCCATATCCGCCCACAGCATCGTGCAGCAGACCGTGGCGCTACGCCTGCAAGATGCGTTCGGCTTCACTTCGGACGCCTCTATCGCCAAGGCGGGGCTGGCGCTAATGGGGACCGCCCTGGCGATGATCATCGTGCAGGGAGTGGTTTTGCGCATGCTTGCCTTGAAGCCGGAGACGCTGCTTCGCGCAGGTGCGCTGCTGGCGGTCGTGGCCCTGCTGCTGGCTGCATTCGCGCGAAGCTATACCGAGCTGTTCGGCGCGCTCGTTCTGCTCGGCGCTGCGCTCGGGTTGATGCTGCCCGGCAACCTTGCTTCGCTCAGCCTGCGGGCGGGAGTGGATGCCCAGGGAAAGGCTGCGGGCTTCAATGTCGTTGGTCAGGGAATGGGCCTAGCGATAGGTCCGCTTGCCGGGGCGGCCCTACATCAGATATCGCCGCAAATCCCGTTTCTCGCTGCGGCGCTACTTCTCATAGTCGCCCTCGCTCTGGCAGCCGGCGCTTCGCGAATGCGCTCAGATCCGACCGTTGGCGAAATTGTTCGGTGACAAGAAGCACGCTGATCATTGAGCTTGGCGTGCAAGCGCCCATGTCGTGCCGAAGGTGATCGAGGACATGCTCAAGGATCACCAGCTCCAGGTCTGGGACAACCGGATCTGATTCAAGGATCCAGCTGCGGCTTGAAACGGACGCAGTTGGGCCACGTCGTGCAATTGTCGGCCGGCCGCCGGCCAAATGCGCCACCGGACTAAGCCGCTCTCGCGGCAGTGCGCTGCGGCGCGTTCATCGCTGAGATTTCGCATGTGATGCGCTGCGTCCAAGGATTTCGGAGTTTCCCTGATCCTTGGAGGTTACGATGACCGATCCCGTCGCCGTTAGTCCGCTGCGCCAGCGGATGATCGAGGACATGACCACCCTGGTGACGCACTGCCGGTCTCGGCCAGAGAGCCGGCGATCCTGTTCGGCCCGATGGCGGAAACAGAGATCGTGGCGGTCACGGATCGATCGCGCACGCAGCCAAATGCGGGCTCGCTGGTATGTCGGTCGGAACATCGAGCCGCCGCCCCGCGCCTCGCACAATCCCGCAGACCACGCCGCGCGGCGAAATCCCCATAGCCCACGGCCCCGGGCCGCGGCTTCCTCCCCTGGAGGCTTTCGGACGCCGGCCCTTAGCCCGGCCGAACCCGCCCGCACGGGCCGGCATCCGAAACCCTTCACACCACGTCGCCCGGAACCAGACATTCCAGAAAGGTAAGCTCCGGACCCAGTCGCGACTAGGCGTGCGGTCAATCGCTGCCGTCTCCTTCGGCGAAGCTACTCAGCGCTCCAGGGTCGGTTATGGTGATGGAGCGATAGGTTTTCGCCACCCATCCTGCTTCAACGAAACGTTTGAGTGCCGCGTTAACCTGCTTGCGTGAGGCGTTGGCCATGACGCCCACCTCACTCCGCGTCAACGGGATCGGGACATCCCCAATCCAGGTCGTGCGCTGAAGAACGGAGGCAATCCGGCGGTCCGCCTGGGGCTTCTGCAAATCGTGGATCACTCGAAAAAGGAACTCGACATTCATCATCAATATCAGCGCGACGTGGTGAACCATGTCCGGCCCCCGGGAAGCCATCTGAAGCATAGCGTCCAGGGGCAGATGCAGCATCGTCGTCTCCACGACGGCCCTGAGTTCGCCGCGACGCGGCTTTCGTGTGAGGAAGCAAGCTTCGCCCGTCCATCGACCGGGAACGCCGAGAAGGATTAGGCGAGGCGTCGAGCCGGCCGGTGCAATGCTTACGCTGACAGTGCCAGTTACGAGCCCGTAGATTCCGCCTGCAGGGTCTCCGAGGTGAAATACGGCTTCGCCAGGCGCAAAGCGAAGCAGGATCGAGTGCCGCAGCACCTCCGTGCGGACCGCCTCCGGCAATAGAGGAAGCCAGCCGCGCTCGCTCATGACACGCTCGGCTTCGGCCCTGCTGATCTGCGTCATAAAAATATCCGACTTTGTCCCCTTTGGGACAAATACGACGCTTCGGACAGATATGCTAAGATCTACGCAGATACAATCTTGACGCACTTTGCGTTACGGGTGTTGATTTCGTCGCAATGGGCGAAATTAATAATATTAGTTGAGTCTTAAAATCATAATTGCAATGGCAGGTCAGACGATGCTTCGGTGTATAATGACAAACACTACCCAGAAGGCGCTGATCGCTTTAGGGATCTTGGCTAGTCTTCAGGGGGGGCTAGTGCTCAGATCTCGCCGCCGAACCTGACGGCAGATGAAACCTACGCCATCGCACGGGAAGCCTATCTCTACGCCTATCCGATCGTCAGTATGGACGTGACGATGCGGCAGGCGACCAACGTGCCGGATACGGCCACGATCAACATGCGTGCGCCGGTCAATCAGTTCGCGCACGCGCGGGCTTACCCGAAGGCCGAAGATAAGGATGTCGTCCGCTTCAACTTCGATACGCTCTACTCCTTCGCGTGGCTCGACCTCGCCGGGGAGCCGATCATCCTTTCAGTACCGGACACGGCAGGGCGCTATTATCTCTTGCCAATGCTGGACATGTGGACCGACGTATTTTCCGTCATTGGTAGCCGCACCACCGGCGTCAAGGCCGGCAACTACGCGATCGTTGCGCCCAGCTGGAGCGGGTCGCTCCCGGACGGCGTAGTCAAGATCGTCGCACCGACACAAAACATTTGGATCATCGGCCGCACGAAAACGGATGGACCGGCCGACTATGCCAATGTCCATAAGGTGCAGGACGGCTACAAGCTGACGCCGCTGTCCCAATGGGGCAAGGCCTATGTCCCACCAAAGGGTGCGGCGACTGACGCTTCAATCGACAACAAGACGCCCCCGCTCATTCAGGTCGACAATCTCGACGGCGTCACCATGCTGACGCGACTGGCGGATCTGCTGAGCAAATATCCTCCACATCCCAACGACTATCCGGTCCTGTTCCGTCTGCGAGCACTCGGCGTCGAGCCTGGCAAGCCGCTCGATCCCTCCAAGATTGATCCCCAAACAGCATCCATCATCAACAAGGCGGCCAAGGAAACGCTGAATGGTCTTCAGGCCGCCTGGGAGAGAAGTGGAAAGGTGGTCAATGGCTGGACGCTACAGAACGACAACATCGGAACCTATGGCACGTCCTACTTGAAGCGTACCCTCGTGGCCAAAGGCGGCCTCGGAGCCAATCTGCCTGAGGATGCAGTGTACCCGACTGCGGTGTTCGACGGCGACGGCAAGCTGCTATCCGGCGAGCACAAGTATGTTCTCCATTTTGAGAAGGGCAAGTTGCCCCCAGCCAACGCGTTCTGGTCGATCACTATGTACGACATGGATGGCTTCCAGGTGCCGAACTCCATCAACCGCTTCGCGGTCGGCAGCTACGACAAGTTCGCGTTCAACTCCGATGGCTCGCTCGACATCCATATCCAGTCAAGTTCCCCCGGCAAGGAAAAGGAGGCGAATTGGCTGCCTGCGCCCAAAGGCCAGTTCCAGCCCAGCATGCGCATCTATTCGCCGCGAGCGGAGGTGCTCGACAGCTCCTGGGCGCCACCACCCTTCAAGAAGCTGAATTGATCGGGCGCTCGAGGCGGCGAATCTCCTAAATTCGCCTCTTTGGCCCATCGCAATGGAGATAGTCGTGAAGAGCGGTCTTTTTTCGGCAGTGAGCATAGGAATGATGTTGTGGGGGGCTGGCGCATCGGCTCAACCGGCGGTGACGATCGACGAGGCTCGGGAGATCGCCCGCGAAGCCTTCATCTATGCCTACCCGCTCGTTCTTTCGGAAATCACGCAACTGGTTGGGAAAAACGTAGCGGAACCCAGAGGCACCAGCGCGCCGCTCAATCAGTTCGGCCACATGCGGGAGTTCCCTGATCCGTCCTTCACGATCGTCGTCCGGCCGAACGCAGACACTTTGTATTCGTCGCTGGGCTACGACGTCTCCGCCGAGCCATTGGTTATCACCGTCCCCGCTTCCGGGGATCGCTATTATCTGCTGCCCTTCCTGGACATGTGGAGCGATATCTTCACGGTGCCCGGTACCCGCACGAACGGCAACGTAGAGCAGACATTCGCGATTGTTGGCCCAGCGTGGAAAGGAGGTCTGCCGGCTGGGGTCAAGGAGTACAGGAGCCCGACCGGCCGGGGGTTGTTGATCGGACGCACCCAGACGAACGGCAAGGCAGACTATGAAGCCGTTCGCAAGTTCCAGGACGGCATGAAAGCCGTACCGCTCAGCGCGTACGGTAAGCCGTACACGCTGCCCAAGGGTACCGTGAATCCGAACCAGGACATGAGTGCGCCGCCCGACCAGATCGATAAGATGGACGCCGCGACCTTTTTTGGCCTGTTCGCCGAGGCGCTGAAGA
Source organism: Allobosea sp. GW823-FHT01F03 (assembly GCF_058798075.1). Taxonomy (NCBI): domain Bacteria; kingdom Pseudomonadati; phylum Pseudomonadota; class Alphaproteobacteria; order Hyphomicrobiales; family Alloboseaceae; genus Allobosea; species Allobosea sp. GW823-FHT01F03. Next base: position 1,010,642 of record NZ_CM179505.1, read on the forward strand.
TAAACCCGCCTCATGCCAACGACTATCCGATCGTCGACCGGCTCAGGAGGATCGGCATTGAAGCTGGCAAGAGCTTCGCGCTCGCCGCAGTTCCGAAGGACGTACAGGACGCGATAAATGCCGCTCCGGCGCAAGCGATTCCTCAGATCAAGGATGCCTGGAGCAAAGGTGGCACGCTCGCAAATGGCTGGCGGACCAATATGACGGCCATCGGCACATACGGAACCGACTATCTGCATCGTGCTGGCGTCGCCTACGGCGGCTATGGCGCGAATGTTATCGAGGACGCGATCTATCCGACAGCTTTCGCTGACGCCGAAGGCAAGCCGTTTAGTGGCGATAAGCGCTACGTCTTGCACTTCCCCAAAGGCCAGACTCCGCCAGCCCGTGCCTTCTGGTCGTTGACCATGTACGACGAACGCCAGCTCTTCACCGCCAATCCGATCGAACGCTACGCGATCGGAGATCGCGATAGGCTGACCTTCAACGCCGACGGTTCGCTCGATCTCCTCATTCAGAGCGATTCCCCCGGCAAGGATAAGGAAGCGAATTGGTTGCCGGCGCCCAAGAGTGGAACGTTCTCGATGAACTTGCGTCTCTACTGGCCCAAGGCCGAGGCCACCAATGGAACCTGGGTGCCGCCACCGGTTAAGCGGCTCGATTAGGCCCGGAGCATATTAGCAGTAGCGGGCGTCCGACGGACGCCCGCTACTGAGCGCGATCAGGGGCTGCTCTCAGTTGATCAATTCCATGGCGCCATTCGCACGACAATCGAGCTGTTTTCTTTCCACCGCCGTATAGCCCGGCAGCGATCACGTACAACGTCGGAGAAGGGTCGCTCCTGTCCGCTGGGAGACTGCCAACTTGACCGCCCGAAGCGGACATCCCCAATGTCAGGAAGGGGCCAAGATGGGCTCTTCTGCCGCAAGATCGACTCGTAGACCGGCGTGGCATCCGCGCATCGTTAATCACGGAATACGCGACGCGCTCGGTGATCGCGTGTCGGAGAAGACGAAGTGGGTAAAGGTCAGGGCCAGATCGAGGGCACTTGGCCGAGTAAGCAGGACGGCTACGAGGGCAACGGATTGCGAAATCTTGTCAGCCCGTCACGAACGAGGGTGGAGCAAGCGCTTCTCATCCCGCTGGCCCGCGGTTCTGAGCGCTCTTCCTTACGACCGCACGGTTCGCCCTGCGGGCTTTTCCATGCCATCTGTTGTCGCTTGCGATACCGCAAGAAATTTATAAAAATCATGCGTTTCTGCAAAATTCAATTGACGCCTTCGCCCAAATGATTCAGAAACATCTCCACAAGGCGAATCGTCTCCTCCCGGATGTACGGAGTTGAGACGCCGCCCCAGCGAAGCCCGGCCCTTGTGGTCGGGCTTTTGCGTTGCGGGCCCATCGGACCTCGGTACAGGCTTGGCGTACGGGATAAGCATCCGCCAAATCTCAGGGTTAAGGCGCAGATCGTGCGCCATCTCTCGGCATTGTTCTTCAGTGTCAGTGTCCATGTGGACCTCCAGTTTCTTTCTAGAGGGGAGGTGCCGCCACCCGGCGCGCTTCAGGAACTGTTCCTGATGCCCCGATAAAAGCGCGGCAGGCCAAGCCTCACGCATTCGTCGCCGGCCAGGCGCGGCGCCTCGGCCCAGCTCGCAACCCAGATCAAAGGCAGCCATCGCCCGCGCTCACGAACCGCAACGCATGGTCTGCGGCAAACCAAACCAATCGAAACCAAATCCAGCATGGTGCTCTCCCTTGATGAGGCGCACCCATACGGCTGGAATGGTTGAGACGTAGAGCGCGCCAGCATATGCCCCGCCTCCGGTCTCTTCCGCCGCGCCTCGGCAAGGCGCCGTCCCGCTGGCCCAGCCAGCCCAAGCGCACCGATCCAGAGTTAGGCACTGCCGCTCATCGCACATGGGCGCAGCAGGTGAAGGAGCGCGCCGGGTATCGCTGCGAAGACCCGGAGCATGACGCGCGCCAGCCTCGAGGCGGTCCCGGCGTCACCGTCTACGCCGATCACATAGAGGGTTGGTGCATCTGATGGCAGAGACAATCGGTCTCGCGATCCTCGGCTCGTCGCTCGGTGGCACCGTGCTGTTCGGCTCGACGACGGCAGCGACGGTCGTCGGCTCCGTCGTGCTGACCGGCGCGCTCGTCGGTGTCAGCTATGCGACGCAAACGCTGACTCAGCAGAAGCCGAAACGCGAGCGCCAGCAGGCGACACTCAATGAGGCGATGGGGCCGCGCCGTTTCATCTACGGCAAGGCGCTGGTCGGCGGCACGCGTGCCTTCTGGGATGCGCGCGGCGGCATGATGTTCCAGTGTATCATGCTCGCTGGACATGAGATCGACGGGATCGCCGAATACTGGATCGGTGATCAACGCGTGGCCACGGACGGCAGCGAGGCCGGCGGCAATGTCACCACCGTTCCAATGAACGGCGCGATCTTCTTCGAACGCTATCTTGGTACGCCCGATCAGGCGGCCGCGCTGATCCTGACCACGAATTTCCCGGAGGTCTGGACCGCGAACCACCGCTTGCGCGGGATCCCCCATGTCTGCGTCGTCTTCAAGGGCGTGCCGGAGAAGCACCGCAACAAGGTCTTCCCGCAAGGCGCCCACACCGTCCTGCGCTTCGTCGTGCGCGGCAAGAAGATCTATGACCCCTCCCTTGGCTGGATGGACCCGGAGAACCCCGCTACCTGGCTGTGGGGCGACAACTCCGGCGACGTCATTCTCGACTATCTGCGCGATCCGAATGGCTATCGCCGTTCTCTGGCGCAGATTGACATGCCGGCCTTCGCCGATTTCCACGCGCACTGCGCTGAGAACGTGCCGCGCAAGGACGGCTCAACGGCACCGATTATCCACTCATTCAGATCATGACGATCGCTGATCTGCTCGCTGGGTTGAAGCCGAAGCTCCCGCCCGTCCATGACATCATTTCCGCCGCCGCTGCATCCCGGCGGATTGCGCAACGCCGCGAACCTGCCGCCCCGACGCCCGAGGAAATTCGGAAATCCCCGCGCTTCAAGTTGCCGATCGAGGGAGGGCGGCGTGGAGAGGCTCAGCGATTGCTCGATCTTGGCGAGCCGCTCCTGTCAGCTCCAGTATCCGACAAGCGAGCGAGCCGAAAGCGGGCCTGACGTAACCGTTAACCGCTTGCTAACCCTGCTGGGCTGGTATCCAGAAGCACCTTTCTGACAGCGTTGTTTGATGGCGCGGCGGCGACTGCCGTTAGCGGCGCTCTGGTGAGCGAGGCCGCGAGTGCCGGCGAGTTACGGCTATACTGATGAAGGATCTCGATGACGCCCCGGCGGACTTCTCGCAGTACCGCGGGACCCGCCGCCACCGTCGTCGTCAGGTTTGCACGACCCGTCGCAAACGGTTCGGCCGTCGCGAATGCGTCTGCCGCTGGGTTTAGCCCCGCATCGAATAGAGCACACGCTAGACGACTGCCCCTCCCGATAAGTGAAGATTTCTGGCCCGGTCTCGCTCGCGCGAGGCCGGGCGCTTTTTTAGTTTGGAGATACCGCCCCAGGTGCAGCCTCTGTCCAAGATCTTGGTCTGCATGTCATTTGACATGGTGTGCAACTCGGACTGCGGCTAAGCGCGAGGAATGCGAGAAATTTCTTCCGACCTGATCCCGGTCCTAGCGGATCGATATGCCGCTTTGGCACAAGCGGCTGTTGAAGCTCAGGCTGCGCTTGGCCGAGGCGGGGACACCGAGCCGAGATGCGACTGGATGGCGTTTTCCGGGGCCCAGAAAAAGGCCTGGGAACTCATAATGGAGATTCGCGCCATTCAAGATCGAACGGCTGACGACGCGTAGTCCGCAGGGGAGGGTGAAATACCATTTCGATCATTGACCGACCCCGTCGATCTGGCCCGCGCATTTGCAGCCGTCGAGGAGGCCTGGGCAGAAATCCGATCGTCTTCATATGATCGACTCGGCACCGAGGAGCAGGAGCGCGAGCGCCTCAAGTTTATTGTCGGAAGCCTCGTTCCTATGGCGCTTGACGAGAAGGAGTTGGTGGCGCGAGCTGTTGAGCGCTTTACCGGCACAGTCCGAACAAGCAGTCTTCCGTCCGGGCGTGAGAACGAGGAACCGCGCGCTACGTAATGCGTTTCGATGATGGCGCTCTGAAGACTCTTTCGAGCGCCAGCCCTGCTGCCCGCCTTCTATTGGCTCGATTGGGCGGCAGGCGGTCCGTGTTGCGTTGGGAAGCGTGTCATGGAAACAGATCGCGTGGAGAACATCGCCAGGGCGCTTTGCCGATCGGCAGGCTTTGACCCGGACGCGCTTCTTCCGCCCGAAATGAACTATGCATTGATGTCTCCGGCCCGAGAGCGGCTACCCGCGTGGCAGCGCTTTCGACGTGCTGCGGAAGTCTATTGCCAGGCCGGCGGTTATGAACATGCGGCCGACCCGCAAAAACGCCCCGCCAGGATGCCCTCGATTTAGGGCTTCCGGGACGCATAGGATCGCAAGTCCCTCGGGGATAGGCTGTGGCGCATTCCCACCGCTCTGCTTCGACTGTTGATTTGACGCAGGGACCCAGAGCCGCAGCAGGACAGGAGCTCCGGGCTGCAGCGCCGGAAGATTTATGAGACGTGGCAATCGGTTCAAGGGGAGCCGGCGCTGCTGAGCGCGTGGCACGCCTTTTATCTTTTCGGCCGGATCACCCCGGGACCTTTTCGACTGGCTTAGCTGATAATCTGTGCTGCAGGCATTCTAACTGATACGACTAGTCCAGTGTCTGGCCAGTCCCTCACGACAGTGGCGCCGAGAGACCGTTCCACGCTCTTTTCGAGGCGGGTGCCAAAGCCCTGGGCGGTAGGAATCACGGGTGCCATCCTGCAATATTCCGCCCAGCGTAAGTCGATCACACCATCCGCAAGGCCGATCTCAATGGACAGTCGGCCTTCAGTGTCGGCCAGACAGCCATGTTTTGCGGCGTTCGTGGTTAGTTCGTGGATGAGAAGAGCGACGTGAGTGACGGCGCGAGGCCCGACAGCGGGGTCGTCGCCCGAAATGGAGATTTCCTGCTGGTCGGCGTAAGGAAGCAGGATGGTTTTAGCCAGCGTCTGAAGTGTGGTTGCTTGGTCCGAGAGGCCATCCTCCTCCCAATTCGGCATGGTCAACTCATGAGCCTTGTAGAGAGCCGCAAGTCGATCGTGGATATTTCGCGTTACCGTCTGGACGCTGTCGCCTGATTTCGCACTCAGAGAGACTAACCCTGCGGCGAGCGCGAAAAGATTCTTCACGCGGTGCTGCATCTCACCATAGAGGAGTTTCTGTTTCTCTTGGGCGAGGCGGCGCTCGGTTATGTCGCGCGCGATCTTAGATGCTCCAACGATTTCCCCGCGCGCATTTCGGATAGGAGAGATTGTCAGCGACAAATCGATGAGATCACCATTCTTGCGCCGCCGGACAGTTTCGAAGTGCTCGACACGATTTCCGGATCGAATCTGCCCCAGAATACCGGGCTCTTCGCCGAGCCGATCTTCCGGAATTAGTATGGTGATGGGATTCCCGACCACCTCATCCGCTGAATATCCGAACAGGCGGGTCGCGCCCGGGTTCCACGTCCGGATAATGCCATTCAGATCCTTGCTGATAATGGCATCATCGGACCCCTCAATGATCGCTATCAACCAGTCCTGCGGGTCCGGCTCGTGCTCGGGAAGCCTCGGAATTGGCCCTGCCTCAGCCATTGACAATTACAGCGCTCCAGGCGGTTCGGGCGACGCGGGATCGAAAATCGTCCCGGCCCCAAGCTTATCAAACGATGCGCCAGACTAACACGGTTTAAAGCCGCGCTCACAGTGACGCGGGAGACGCAGCGAGTTCGATGGACCTTAGTCGCAAAGCGCTCTTGAATGGCTGACGGGGTATCATCTCATCATCGCCGCAATGTCCCGTGCGCGGAGGGCAGCATGCCTTCAATGCGTTGACGGATTCAGTCGGCCTGCGAGTTGGTCGAGCCGGCGGTGGCACCGTCTGCACCGCCGGCTTGCCAGGGGTCGGGGATACCGCAGAGGATGAAGCCGATCGTGAGGATCACCAGACCGACTGCAAGCAGCCATAGGGCCGTTGGACAAGACATCGCTAGCGCCTCCGGTCGAGAATGCGAAACACATCCGATATTGCGATCTGTGGCCTACGGCCGCGCCTCTCCAACCAGCTTCTCCCCGCACAAAAATTGGCCCCACTGGCGCGCGCCCGCAGGGCCTATTTGCAAGTTTAGCGGGCGCTTTTCCTGGTCCGATGCGCCCGATACAACCTGACGGGCGCTTTATGGCGCCGAGGATTCGACGGTCGGTCGAACGTACGGAGTTGCGTTGGCATCGAACTGCGTCCAGCCCTCCCGCTCATAGTCGGCCCGGCGCTGGGCCATATCGATCGGGGTTGCACGGTCCATGATCGCCTCTGCTTCGGCGACGCGACCGTCAGCCGCACGAACCGACACAACCGATCCACCACGCCGAACGCTTTCTGCGTAGACGTGGGCTTCGCGCTCATCGACGCCGGCACTGGTCATCGCACCGATGATACCGCCCGCAGCTGCGCCCGCTGCGGCACCGGCGGCGGTCGCCGCTAGCCATCCGGCCGCTACGACGGGTCCGATACCGGGAATGGCAATCATCCCGAGGCCCGCGAGCAGACCGGCCGCTCCGCCGACGCCAGCGCCAATTCCAGCACCTTCCCCTGCGTTGCTGTCCTCGCCGTCATCGTTGCGAGGCCCGATCACGCTGATTTCAGAATCCGAGAAGCCGGCCCTTGCGAGGTCCTCCACGACTGCGGTCGCTACAGCATAATCATCGTAGGATCGAGTGATTGTGCGAGTCATTGCAGATCTCCTTTCAGAATAAATGGTCAATGCCGGGTGATATTGCCGCGATAGTCCACGCTCACGGTGACCGGCTGGCCGCCATGCGTGGCCGTGCCCTTCCAGACGCCGTTGTCGTCCTTCTTGAGCTCGCCGATGGCAGTGTACCCGTTGGCCTCGAGGCGGCTCTTGGCCTGGCCCTCGGTGAAGCTGTTCGCCCCGGGGAGGGGCGCATTGGCATCCGCCGGAGCCGGGCTCGGCGCAGGCGACGTCGTTGGTGTCTGGGCGTAAGCTCCGAGAGCGAAAAGCGCTGCTACGATCTTGGCGCCAATGTCTACATCACCAAGCCGGTCGACTATGACGGGTTCGCGAACGCCATCCGGCAGCTGGGACTGTTCTTCTCTGTGATGCAGGTCCCGGAAACCGAATGATGCAGTCGGCGAAGACGCGGTAATGCCTAACCGCATAATCCAAGCTGTTTATATCGACGACGATGGCGCACTCGGGCGGCTCGTCCAGCGCATCCTCGGCCGCCGCGGCTACGAGGTCGAGCACGTCACGACCGCAGAATCCGGGCTCGCCCGTATTGCTGATGGCGATGTCGATGTCGTGATCCTCGATCATGACCTCGGAACGAGTTCCGGTGTCGCCGTTCTCGAAGCGCTACGGGTACGGGAGCAAAGCCCACCGGTCGTTTACGTCACTGCCTCGACCGAACTCTCCATCGCCGTCCAGGCACTGAAAGCGGGGGCCGTCGACTATGTCGTGAAAACGGTCGGAGATGATTTCGAGGTTTTGCTCGTTGCCGCACTCGAACAGTCGGTCGAGCGCGCCCGGCTGATGCGGGCGAAGGAAGAAGCGGAGCGCCAGGTCCGGCAGGCAAAGGATCGGGCAGAGATGCTTCTCGCGGAGGTCAATCATCGCGTGGCCAACAGTCTGGCGCTCGTTGGCTCGTTGGTTCGGATGCAAGCTTCGGCGGTGGTCGATCCCGGCGCCAAGGCCGCTCTGGCGGAAACGCAAGCTCGGATAACCGCGATCGCAAACCTCCATCGCAGCCTCTACACATCAACGGATGTCCAGCAGGTCGATCTCGCTGCCTATCTGGAAACGCTGGTCGGCGATTTGGGTAATTCCATCACGGCTTCAGGCCGGACGCCTACGATCAAGCTTCATGCCGAGCCGGTCTCGATCAAGACCGATCGCGCCGTATCCGTGGGCATGATCGCGACAGAGCTGGTCACAAACGCTCTGAAATATGCCTATCCGGTCGGGGAGGGCGAAGTTCGCGTCAGTCTTTCCCGCTCTCCGTCCACGCAGGTTAGCCTGAGCGTTGCTGACGATGGCATCGGCTGGACCGGTCACGGGACGACGAAGGGGAGTGGTCTCGGCGGCAAGATCATCGCTGCAATGTCGAAGAGCCTGGGTGCGCAGCTCGAGTATCACGATAGGCCGATCGGTACGCTGGCTTCGATCACGTTCGACGAGATGGCAAGCTAGTGACGGTGCGGACCTCCGCTAACGGAGCTCGCGTGCCCCGTTCAGAGATTTATCGCCAGAGAGAGCGCGAGATTGAGCACCAGCGCAAGGAAGAGCCAGAATTCAACTGAAACGCCGTGCCGCATCGAACAGTCCCTCACTGGTCGCTTAGCAATTCGCAGTGAGAGCGATCGTTCCGATTTAGTTCAAATGCTGCCGATGATGGTTAACTGTCGGTTGCGCCGGCCTCACTGCGCAACAAACGCTTGGGATCCGCATCTGATAGGGTGTGCAGGAAGGGGAACGTAGGCGTCCTGGCGGGCAAAGAGAAAAGCGATGGATTGCATCCGCGAGACCCAGAACCTCATTCCGAAGAGGGCCGATGGATAAAGAACAATATCTGCAAGGACTGGTTCGGAAGCTCGAGACCAGCTCCCCCCTTCCGTTCGAAGAGCGCGAACAGCTGCTTCGCCTGCCGTTGACCCTGAAGCGTTTCGAGGGCGGCCAGGACATCGTCAGCGAAGGTGAGCGCACCAAGCAGTGCTGCCTCGTCTCGGAAGGCCTAGTCTGCCGCTACAAGATTGTCGGCGACGGACAGCGCCAGATCCTGTCTCTGCACCTTCCAGGCGACATTCCGGATATTCATTCTCTGCTCGTCGAGCAGATGGATCACAATCTGGGAACGTTGACTCCGGCGACCGTCGGCTTCATCCCGCATGATGCGGTCAAGGCCTTGACGCGTTCCTATTACCGGATCGCCGAAGCATTCTGGCGCGAGACCCTTGTTGAGGCCTCCATCTATCGCGAGTGGATGGTCGGGATTGGCCGACGTTCTGCCCCGAGCCGTATCGCTCATCTATTTTGCGAGTTCATCACCAAGATGACCGCGATTGGAGTATCTGACGGCGTCACATGCGAGCTGCCTCTCACACAGTCAGAAATTGCCGACGCGCTCGGACTGTCCACCGTCCACATGAACAAGAAACTGCGCGAAATCCGGCAGGCGGGGCTGGTTCGGGTCCGTTCAAGCCGGCTGACCATTCTTGACTGGAGCGGCCTGTGCGAGCTGGCTGAATTCGATCCCAACTATCTGCACCTGCGACGCAGCTCCAAAATTTGAGATTGCGTCGGAACACCGGGCTGTGAATCGCATTTCACAGACATGCCCAAGTACTTCTTTCACACCCGAGACGGCGGACATGTCGAACTGGACGATGAGGGCACTGACCTGCCCGACGATCAGGCCGCGAAGAATGCCGCCAAGGAACTCCTGTCCGGGTTGAACCGCGAAAAGCTCCCGAACGGAGATCATATGGAAATAGCGGTCACCGTGAAGAACTCAGCCGGCGCGGAAGTCTATTCGGTGACTCTGAACCTGGATGGGCATTAGGGCGCCGCCCACTCTACAACCGTGTCGTTCAGTCCTTTCGGTCTGCGGCGTCGGCCCCACGCAGGCCGATAGGCATTGTTGGCCCCTTCGTCGTGTCTCGATCTGTCTGCCGCTCGGCCTTGGCATTATCGTAGGGATTGCCGCGACGCCCCATCGATCCGACGAGGCCTTGCTCGGCGAGGGCCTGCCGGTAGCGTCCAGCCGCGTATTGCGACCCGCGGTCCGTTTGATGCACGCAGCCGGGTGGCGGCTTTCGCTCTTCAATAGCTGAGCGCAGCGCGGCCAGCGTCAGCCTGACGTCGATCGAGCGGCCGATGGCGTAACCGACGACCTTGCGCGACCAGGCATCAAGGATCACGGCAACGTAGACGAAGCCCGCGATGATCGCGACGTAGGTGATGTCGGCCACCCAGAGCTGGTTCGGCCCATCCGGCACGATATCCTTCGCCAGGTTCGGGAAGATGGGCAGTTCGTGATCGCCATCGGTGGTGGCGATATAGCGCCGGCGCCGGCGCGGCTGAAGATCGTGTTCGCGCATCAGGCGCCTAATCTTCTTGTGATTGGCGACGAAACCGCGATGGCGCAGCGCCGTTCGCATCCGTCGACAACCATAGGCTTCGAAGCTCTCGGAAATCGCGGCCATCGTCTCGACGAGTGCGGTGTCGTCGATGCTCATGGCCGGCTTGTCATAGTAGGTCGAGCGCGCGATCCCCATCAGCCGGCATCCTTCTGCGACGGAGATGCCGCGGGGCCGGTGATGACGGATGTAGTCGCGCTTTTCGGCCGCGGACCGTGCTTCAGAGCCCCCTTTAGGAACTCGATCTCCAGAGCCTGTCTGCCGACGAGCCGTTCAAGCGCGGCGATGCGCGCCTCGTAGGCTTCGATCGTATCGGCGGCGATTGCCTTGTCGTCGAAGGCGCCAGACTCGAACTTCTGGATCCAGATCCGGACCAGGTTGCGTGACAGGTCGTGCCGGCGGGCGAGGCTGTGGAGCGTCTCGCCTGCCAGGTAATCCTGTGTCACCTGGCGTTTGAACTCGATGCTGTGGGTGCGGTGTCGGGCCATGGGCTTCCATCCTTCGAAAGCCCGGCTCCCCGGTCAATTGCTCGCCGTCACGCTGTCCGTCTCAGGGGGCGCACTCCAAGTTGAGTATTCAATGGGAGCTGGCAATGTCGATTCGGGAGCCGCCCAGGGATCTTCAAAGCTGACAGTGCTGAGACGCGAACCACGACAATGCAGCATGGCCCCAGTGCTAGCTAGCGAGGAGGTGCCGGGCTAGCGCAACAAACCTTTGACCGCGAAGGCTTCCCACCCCTCCAATCCTGCGCCCGGATCGTCGTCTTCCGACGTTGCCTCATCAGATTTGGTCACTTTCGTGCGCCCCCGAGTTAGCCGAGCCTTCGCCGCTGCGCGTCGACGGTTTTCTGAGATGGCCGCAGCATCCTCCTCCCGCCACACTGTCGGCAAGTCGCGATCGAGCACATCCTCTATGTGCTGCGGGGTAAAGACGTGAAAGGTGACGGCCCTGGCGCGGCCTCGCATTTTGACGGTGCGGGTGCCAGCACTCTGTAGTCTGCCGGCCTTCATCCATTTGTGTCGTTCGCGGGGGGAGATGCCCAGGATATCTTCGACCTCGCTGGGAAGCACAGGGCAAGCTGCGATGCCCTCCAAGATCCTTGTGACCGTCGCTGAGTGAAGTGCGAATTGATCGCGGTCCTCCTCAGGCATCCGCAGCACAACGTGGCGCCCTTGAATGTGAACATGCTTCCTGGCCTTCCAAGGAAGGCGGCGGCGGACTTCTCGTTCAAGGCCGTATGCTCTGACCGACGATCCCAGAGTCGCAATTGATGGCAGCGGCCACTCGGCAACGAGAAATGAGCTCGAGGATGTCATTCGGCGCATTCTCCACGGAGGATCAACCCGCGCAGCTTGATCAAGTTCCGGGCCCTCTGGGTCTCTGTTTGGAACTTCGCGATGCCTCCACGGTTGCAATTTGGTCGCCATTCCCCGGCGCGGAAAGCGGAGGCCCTCCATGAACGGCATCATTTATATCATAGGCCTTGTCGTGGTCGTTTTGGCGATCTTGTCCTTCCTCGGGCTAAGGTAGGGGCCGTCCCATGGCACTAAATCCAACTGATACGGTCATCGTTGCACCCGCCTCGAACGATACAAGCGCCTCCTATTTGGACTGGAGCCCGATTTTGGGTGGCGCAGTGCTAGCTGCCGCAATTTCCACGATCCTGGCAGCTTTTGGTTCGGCAATAGGCCTCTCTATGGTCTCGGTCGACACAACTCGTTCATCCGGGCTGGCCGCGCTCGCCATCGCCGGAGGACTATGGGCGTTGTGGGTGACGATCTCGGCTTGCGGCGCGGGTGGATATCTGGCCGGGCGAATGCGCCGGCCCTCGCTGGACTCCACAGACCATGAACGCCATGTCCGAGATGGCGCTCATGGTCTAGTCGTATGGGCAGTTGGCGCGTTGCTTGTCGCGTTCATCACCAGTTCGACCATCACGGGCGCTGCAAAAACTGCTGCGACCGGCGTTGCAAGCGCTGCCGCTGGGGTCGGCGCGCTAATCAGCCAACAAGCGGACCCTGTCGCGTCGTCGTTGGACACGATGCTCCGCACGACCGGCACGGAGCCGATTTCGGCGTCCGAACGGGAGGAAGCCTCGCGCGTTTTAGTCCGGAGCGTAGCCAACGGGAGTGTCGATGCAGCGGACCGTAGCTACGTAGCCTCGAGGATCGCAGCCCGTTCCAATATCTCGCAGCAAGAGGCGGAGAAACGGATTGATGATGCGTTCGCTCGCCTCAATCAAGCCAAGGAGGCGGCCAAGCAGGCTGCCGAGCGTACTCGGAAGATGGCGATTGTGACGGCCTTTCTAACCGCTGCTGCGCTTTTGGCAGGTGCGGCTGCTGCGTGGTTCGCGGCTGTGCTCGGCGGAAAACACCGTGACGATGAAACCGACCTGACCTCGCTATTTGGCCCGCGCTGAGAGGGGGGCATAAGTGTGCTCCGGCTCCACTCGCTGGAGCACACTGGCTGTGGACTGCTGGCTCGTCCGGCCTTGCCGCGGGTCAAGAGTTGGCTGCTCTCGGCGATTCACATCTTGGACGACGGGGCAGATAGCCCGTAGTCGTTCGGCGAGGTCAAACGCGAGCCGCTGGCGCAGCGGTGTCGGCCATTCTTCAAACCGAGGCAGCGCTTCGCCCAGGCGGCCTCCTCAACCGTCCGCTTCCAAACGGCCGGCAAGGGTTGCGATCTGGGCGGGCGCGCCACTTAGCTAATCGTCATGCGGCGCACCTAGTCGCTCTCCATCCTGGAGTGGGTGATGCGCGGACGGCAGCCTCAAGGTCGTCCAGCGTGGCGGCAAAAGACGATCTGCTGCTAGCGACAAACATGGGCTAGGTAGGGGCCCATCAGGCCACGATGCGGTTACCTCGAAATCCGGCGGACGTTATGGATTGCCATCCGAACTCGTTACGCCGCCTTCGCCTTCGAGGCGAAGAATCTGCTTCACGTCCTGGCGAGTGAATTTCAGCCGGACCCCAGCTCCCATCCCATCACGCTCGTCCAACAGCACAATCCCAAATTGCTCGCAGGCTCGGAGAACCGCTGCTGTGTCGTCATCGGAGCTAAGCCATGCGCTGCCGTTTGCCTCTATTAGGCTCACTGTCCTGACCGGCAACCCGGCGGCCTGGGAGAAGTCTTCCAAACTGATGCCGGCCAATGCGCGCGCCGCTGCCACCAGCCGTCCCGTCACTTTGGTCTCTTCGGTCATGATCCTGCCCTTTACCGGAAGAGGATGCTCCTTGCATCATACTGTCTTTCCAGCCCCACGAAGCCGAGCTCTACCAGCAGGGTAGCACAGCAGCGGCAAGGGTAAGCGATCGGGGCAACCCGAAGGCTGCGCTCATGCTCCGGGCTCATTCCCGGCCCTCTGGGCACCGGCATCGCCGAAAGCGTTCCGGGTGCAGATGATCGAGCGGATTACTGCTGAGGGTGATGTTTGGATTGCTCCTGAGCGGCGCGAGCGAGCAGAGCTTCCAGCTGAGCGAGCGCCGCCGGCGGCAGGATTAGTTCGACGTCCGCGTCAGCTTCTGTTTCAAATTTGACCAAGGCCCCTTCGCCTGGGTCACCGCTTACGGTGATCTTTGAAACGCTGACCACGGGGATTTCGACAACGGGCTTATCTGGCATGTGGCTATTGAGCTCCAGACCGATTTTCAAGGCAAGTGCTCGAGAGCGAGGAACCTCCACCGTTCTCCGATGTTGCGAAGAGAATGCGGAGTTTCTGACATGCGAATCGAGAGCAAGGAAGAGTTTGCTGCTGCAGCTGCCCGCGCCAACGCGCTGAGTGACGCAGCTGAGGGTACGCCGGCGGCTGATGAGCTCGCGGCGCTGGTTTCAGCGATCCGAGACTGGGAGGTCCGTCGAAAGCCTGAAGGTCACGGCGCCGAAGAGAATCCCGAGCCGGGCACGAACCGCAGCCCCGATGACCTCTCGTTTTCAGGGCTGCCGGGGAATCTCGGCAAGCTTCGAGAGTAACCGTCCGGTCCTAGTCTGGAGCACGAGGGAGGCATCGATGGGCAAGACAACGATCGAATCTGAAAAGACCGGCGGGCAAGCTCGCAGGAGCGCAGATAGTCGCCCACGGCCAGGAACTGACATTCCCGAAGCCAAACCGAAAGGCGGGAGCGTGCGAGCCTCGAGGGAGGAGGCCTCCAAGGGCGAACGGAAGCCATCGGAGTCGTGGAGCCCGATCGATCCAGGCCGGCCGACGCAGGACGATTAAGTGGCTGCATCCCCCCAGAATCTTGCGGCGGGGCCGCGATCTAATCGCAGCGCAGGAAACGCCGGCATCAAGGGCCTGAGCACCTTCGAAGCCCCAGTCTCGCTTCGGCGGGGCCGGGCTTTTTGGTTGATCATCGCCGTCTCCAATGCCGGCTCAAGGGAGCGCGGCGGCGCGGCTCGTCGACCTCGTTCTGCTTGGCGAGTGCCAGCTCGAAGCATCCGCACCTCTCATTCGTGCTTCCACTCTTCTGACCAGGTCGAGACTTCACGGCCGGCGCGATGGGCCGCTCATGTCGCGAACCGATCGATTATTTGGCGGGAAAGGCGGGTGCGTTCGCGATAGGCTTCGGTTACGCCCGCAGCATAGCTGCTACCGGGTGACAGCCCAAGCGCTTCGCACGTTCCGGGCGGCATCAAGGCACCGTCCGAGGCGAGATGAGCGCTGACGCGGTTCAAGGTGACGACAAGCATGCCGGGGGAAGACGCCTCGATCCGACCGTCGTGGGGATACGAGACGAGCGCCCGAAAAGCCTGCCGCACGCTCTGCTTGTCGTCAGCCTGTATCGCTGCAGTTATTTCCTGTAGGCGGAAGACGGTGCGAGGGGGAAGATCTCGTGGTCTCATGGGACCACACTTCCCGCGAGCCGCTGCCGCACCCGTAGCTTCAGCGTCAGATACCGAACCTGGATGAGTAGCCGCTCACGCTGGACCAGGAAGGCAAAGAGTTCGGACCACGTCATGCCGTGATCCTCCGGACCGTGGCCGGCGTGAGACAGGCCGCGACCTGCAGCATCGCGGCGTGAATACTCTCTTGCGTGCCGGCGTCGTCGATAAACTCCCGCCCGACATAGGCGAGGAAGCGTAGGCGCGCAGCGGCTTCATCGAGGCTGAGAGGCTTCGTCCCGCACAGCGCCGCGAAGGCAGCATCATAAGCCGCCTGCGCCTGCGGATCATCGTCGCCGATCTCTGCCGCGACCATCGCGGCCGCGAATTCAAGTTGGCAGCGATGGACGGGGTCAAGCATGGCCGCCTCCAGCCCGCTTCGCCACAGCTCGCAGCATCTGTTTCCGGCGCGGCATGCCTGGGTGATAAACTTGACGCCAGGGGCCGCCGTCGGGCGTCGGATATCCTGGCTCGTACCATTCAACGACGTACCAGCCGGGGCGGCCGGCGAGCCCGGCATAGGTCGCGCCGCGCTCGTCGAACCATGCCAGGATGCGCTTCCAGCGGGGCGGCGGGCGCACCGTCATGACCTCGCCCCGGCTTCAGCCGCGAGCGAGCCCGCCAGCGCTATGATGCGAGACATGCCGTCGAAACAGGCGAGCTCATTCTCGAGGAGGAGCCGAGCGCGGTACTCATCACCGGGTGGTAGGGCGCGGGCCATGTTGACGAGATGGTCCGCATACTCGAGCAGGCCTTCGCTCATCGCCGAGAGCGCTTCACCGGCAGCGCTGTAGCTGTAGCCTCCGGGCGCCGCAGCGAACCGCGGCTGGCTCATCAACCCGTCGACAACATCCATGATCGTCTGTACGGCCTGGTGCAGCGACCAGAGATCATGCGCGTTGGTGGTCTCCGGCAGGGGCGGCAGAGTGTATTCAGGCAAGGCGCTCCCAGCCGCCGCTTGATGCGTCGTCATGGTCTTCTCCACGGTGATGAAATCAGGACCGGCGGCGATGCTGATCGCCGGCGAATGCACTCGTTACGCGCACGCGGTCGTCAACAGCACTTCAACAGCAAATGTCATTTTGTTCTCTTCCTGGACCGCATGCGTTCTTGTTCAGGAAGATCAGAAAGTCCCGTATTTTTCGGGAAATCTACGATTTGACCGTCGTTGACATCGTAGGGGTCACAGGTTCGATCCCTGTCGCGCCCACCATTTTACTCCTTGGATCCCAAGGACTTGCGGCCACCCTCAGCGGGTGGCCGTTTTGCTTTCGGCGCCCGAACAGCGCCTGGACATCGCACCCTGCCGCGAAGGGGCTTGTCTTGCCAATGTCCGATAACGGGCGGAAACTGTGCTGGCGTGAAGACGCTGGCCGCAGAATGCCGGGATTTCGGCCATGTTCTTGTCGGTTTCTGCCGAGGCGGAGAAACGACCATGCGAACGAGATGGTATGTCGCCGTGATTCTCGCCGCCGCGCTCGGCGGCTGCGTCACGCCGGCCGAGCAGCGCGCCGCCGATGAGGGGCGCTGCCGGTCCTATGGCTTCCGGCAGGGTTCGGACCCGTTCGCCAATTGCCTGATGGCGCTTGATCTCGATCGTTCGGCGGCGCAGCGGGCCCGGCTTGAAACCAGCTTCTACGGGCCGGGCTTCTATGGGCCGGGCTGGTATCCATATCGGCGCTGGTGACAGCGCCGCGCGATCCTCGGGCTCCGTGAGTCCGTCGCTTCTACCGTGCTGATTCGCCCTGCCCGTCGTTGCGCCTCATTCGGCGTCGGCCTGCCTTTCGGGAACCGCGTCGCGGAAGGCGGGCAAGGCGAGCGCCGCGGCTTCCGCTGCGAGCAGGCGCGGGAATTGCGCGACGTCGACCTTGAAGCGGCGCGCATTGCCGAGCTGCGGCACCAGGCAGAGATCGGCGAGGCCCGGTGCGGCGCCAAAGCAGAAGGGGCCCGCCGTCCTGGATGCCAGGCGCTCGCAGGCCGAAAGCCCGTCGATATTCACCGCCGCGGCCCAGGCCAGCACCTCGTCGCCGGCATGGCCTAGCTCGCGCAGCCGGTTGAGCACTTTGAGATTCTGCACCGGGTGGGTATCGCAGGCGATGACCTGGGCGAAGGCGCGCACCCGCGCCCGCTCCAGCGGATCCGCCGGCAACAGCTGCGGCTCCCGATAGGTCTCGTCGAGCCATTCGATGATGGCGAGCGACTGGGTCAGGACCGTGCCGTCGTCGAGCTCGAGCACCGGCACCAGCCCCTGGGGATTGAGCGCGAGATAGGCGGGCGCGCGCTGCTCGCCATGGCGCAGATGATGCGAACGATGCTCGACGGCGATGCCCTTGAGGTTCAGGGCGATGCGCACCCGCCAGGCCGCCGAGCTGCGAAAATAGCCGTGCAGTATCATGCTCGCCTCGTCCCTCGCCGCCGGTCGCCCCGGCGTCCTGTTGTCGGGCATTCCGGGGCGGATTGACAGGCGGGCTCGCCGAAATTTCTCAGCCGGCGACCGGGCGCGGGCCCGTGAAGGCGATCAGAAGGTGTAGCCGAGCCTGGCGCCGAAATTGGACGGGCCGCGCGGGCTGCCGGTGCCGGCGGCGAGATTGTCGGAGCAGTTCGATGTGCTGAAATGCTCCATCGTCGCAATCAGGCTCCAGCGGTCGTTGAGGCGGTAGCCGAGCGAGGCGGCGCCGCGTGCTCCGGTATTGCAGCCGAGGTTCAGCCGGTTCTCGGGGACGACGGCGCCGGTCTTACCGTTGTTCAGCGCGGCGCCGAGGCTGGCTTCGACGAAGAAGGCCTGCGAGATGTCGATCGTCCAGGTGGCGCCGGCATAGGCGTATTGCGTGCCGTTGAGATTGAGGCTCGAGCCGAGATGGAAGCGCGGGACGAAGGCGTTGGCGATGCGATCGCTCAGCGTTGCGATGCGCGGGGTCAGAAACTCGCCGCCGAAATTCAGCAGGCCGCTTTCGCGCCCGCCGGGATTGGCGGCGCCGGTGCCGAAGCGCGCTTCCCAGGAGGCGGCGGGCGATTGGCCGGCCGGCGCATAGCCCACGGCGCGGGAGACGTTGCTTTCGCTCTGCGCCAGGGCTGGCGCGGCCAGGAGGGAGAAGGCAACGGCTATCGACGCGACGCGAACCATGGCGGGCAGATGTTCTCTTAATCAGATGGTAAGCTAGTGAAGCACAGAGAGTGGTGGCCGCAATGTGACGGCGCGGCGCTGTCCACCGGATGCGTCAGCCGCTGCGCCACCATGCCACGCCCAGGATCACCAGAATCGCGATGAACTGCAGCACGACGCGCAGGCGCATCAGTTTCTGCGAGGTGCCGGCGCTGCCGCCGCGCAGCATGTTGATCAGGCCAAGCAGCAGCACGACCGCAACGGCGCCGACCGCGACCGGAGTGAGGATGGACGAGAAGCTCATCGTCAGGGTGTAGTCCTGTAGGCTCGCCTTGGCCAGCGTCGCCACGGCGGCGAAGCGCCACAGTTCAGCGATAGCGGCGCTGCACGATCAGATTGGCGGCGAGGGTGAGCAGCAAGGTGGCCGTCATCAGGATGAAGGAGATGGCACCGCCAAAGGGCCAGTTGTTCTGCTGGGCGAACTGGCCATAGACCAGCGGCCCCATCATCTGGAATTTCGGCCCGCCGAGCAGAACCGGCGTCGCATAGGCGTTCATCGCCAGGATGAAGGTCAGGATCGTGCCGGCGAGAATGCCGGGCAGAGCGAGCGGCCAGAGCACGCGCCGGAACATCGCCACCGGGCCGGCGCCGAGGCTGAAGGCGGCTTCCTCGACATTGCGGTCGATGCCCTCGATCACGCTCTGCAAGGTCAGCACCATGAAGGGCAGGTTGACCGCGACGATGCCGATCAGCACGGCATTCTCGGTGAACATGATCTCAATCGGCTGGTCGATCAGGCCGAGGCCGAGCAGCGAGGCGTTGAAGGCGCCCTTGTTGCCGAAGGCGGTCATCCAGCCGGCGGCGCGCACGGCATTGCCGACGAAGAGCGGCAGCACCACCAGCATGACCATGAGGTTCTTGAAGCGGCTCTGGGTGCGGGCCAGCACATAGGCCAGCGGAAAGCCCATGATCAGGCAGGCGAGGGTGCAGATCACCGCGACGCGGACGGTGCGCAGCAGCACGTTGAGGTAATAGGCGTCGGTGAAGAACTTGACATAGTTCTCGAGCGTCAGCCCGTCGACCATGAACTGGCCGGGGACGAACTGGTTCAGCGAATAGCGGAACAGGATCGCGACCGGGCCGATCAGCCCGATCGCGACCAGGATCGTCGCCGGCAGGACGAGCATGCCGGCGAGGCTGGTGCGGGCGCCCGCGACGGGTTCGGGGGCGGTCATGCTCATTGCGGTCTCACGCCTTGAAGACCTTGTCCCACCACTCCTTCATCGCCGCGTCGTTCTTGGCGAGGTAGCCGTAGTCGAGATCCTTGAGGCGCTTCTCCTCCTCGGGCGTGAAGCCGATGCGCTTCTGCAGGTCGGGGGCGATGGAGAGGCCGGTGACGGTGCCGTTATAGCCCATGTCGACGGCGAAGGCCTCCTGGGCGCTCTTCTCCAGCATGGCGTTCATGTAGAGATAGGCGTTCTCCTTGTTGGGCGCGTTCTTGGGGATCGAGAAGCCGGAGATGTAGAGCGGGATGCCCTCGCTCGGCGCGGCGGATTCGACGGGGATGCCGGCGTTCTGCCACTGCACGGCGCGCGCCTTCCACATCACGCCGATGCCGATCTCCTCGGTCTTCATCGCCTGGGCGAAGGCCTCGTTGGTCGGGTAGATGCGGGCGCCGGCCTTCTTGGCCTCGAGCAGAACCTTCTTGGCGCCCTCGAAGTCGATCATGCTGGCGCCGCCGGTCGCGGCCATGGAGGCCGCCATGATCACATAGAGATACTGGATGTCGATGAAGCCGATCTTGTTGCCGTGCCTGGGGTCGAAGGCGTCCTTGAAGCTGGTCGGGGCGGGGCTGATCAGCTTTGGATTGTAGACCACAACCTTGCCGGAATAGATCTGCCCGATGCCGTAAGGGTATTTCATCGTCGGCATCAGGTTCTTGGCATTGGGGATCTTGGCATAGTCGAGCTGCTCGACGACGCCGGCCTCGTTCATCTCGAACATGTTGGCGGAGGAGAGGCCCTGAATGTCGGTGGTGCCGCGCGGCAGGCGCCGTTCGGCCACCATCTTGGCGCGCCGCGGCGAATCCGCGGCCTGGTCCTGCAGGATCTCGATGCCCTTCGGCTTGAGCAGCGGCTCCTCGATGTTCTTGGTCAGCAGGCGGGCATAGTCGCCGCCCCAGGTGCCGACCACGACCTTGCCGCCGGATTGCGCCAAGGCAGGGCTGCCGAGGGCGGAGGCGGCGGTGCCGGCGGCCAGGCCCTTCAGGACGTCGCGTCTGTCGATCGACTTCATGACTGTTCTCCCCTGTTGGACGCCTGCTCGGAAGCGCTGAGACATGGTCTGATCCGGAGAGCGGTCGCCGCCTTCCGGAGCCAGGTTTCAGCTCTCGCGCGGATAGACGAGCCCGGCGTCTTCGGCCCAGCCTATCGTGATCCTGTCTCCCGGTTTCGGCTCGACCGTGCCCTGCCGGTTCGGCAATTGCAGCAGCATGCGGTCATGCTCGGTCAGCCGGACATCGATGTCGAGCAGGGCACCGAGATAGGAAACATGCTCGACCCGGGCCTGGAATCGGTTGGTGCAGCTTTCCGCCTGCGCACCGATGGCGAGCCGCTCGGGCCGCAGCGCCAATGTCGCCGGGCCGAGCGCCGGGGCGCTGCAGTCGATCTCGAGTCCGCCCTGGCTGCGGAAACGGCCGGGCGCCGCGATCTCGCCGTCGAGGAAGGCGCTGCGTCCGATGAAGCCGGCGACGAAGCGATCGGCCGGCTTCTCGTAGAGCTCGCGCCGGGTGCCGATCTGGCGCACCTTGCCCTTCTCCATCACCACCAGCCGGTCGGCCATGGTGAGAGCCTCTTCCTGATCATGGGTGACCATGATCGTGGTCAGGCCGAGCTTGCGCTGGAGGTCGCGGATCTCGACGCGGACCTCCTGGCGCAGCTTGGCGTCGAGATTGGAGAGCGGCTCGTCGAGCAGCAGCACGTCGGGCTGCATGGCCAGCGCCCGGGCGAGCGCGACGCGCTGCTGCTGGCCGCCGGAGAGCTGGCGCGGATAGCGCTGGTCGAAACCGCTGAGCTGGACGAGGCGCAGGGCCTCGGCGACGCGCGGGGCGCGCTCAGCCGGCGCCATCCTGCGCATCTCGAGGCCGAAGGCGACGTTGTCGGCGACGCTCATATGCGGGAACAGGGCGTAGCTCTGGAAGACCAGCCCGCAATTGCGCTTCCAGGGCGGGAGATTGGTGACGTCACGCTCGCCGATGGTGATCCGCCCGGCGGTCGGCTGGATGAAGCCGGCGACCATGCGCAGGGTCGTGGTCTTGCCGCAGCCGGAAGGGCCGAGCAGCACCAGGAACTCGCCATCAGCGATGTCGATGCTGAAATCGTCGACGGCGTGGAACTCGCCATAGGTCTTGCGCAGATGCTCGATCGACAGACGCGCCATCAGACGACCCGACTCAGCTTGACGTAACGATCGGTGACGATCATCGCCGCTCCGATCAGGACGATCTGGATGACGGAGGCGGCGGCGACCGCCGGATCGATCTTCCATTCGAGATATTGCAAGATAGCGATCGGCAGGGTGATCCGCCCCGGTCCGACCAGGAAGAGGCTCATCTCCAGATTGCCGAAGGAGGTGACGAAGCCGAACAGGCCGGCGGCGACGAGGCCGGGCCGGATGCTCGGCAAGGTGATGCGCCAGAAGGTCGTCCAGGGATTGGCGCCGAGATTCTGCGCGGCCTCCTCGATGGTGCGGTCGAAGCCGACCAGGCTCGCGGTGACGAGCTTCACCACCCAGGGGATGACGATGAGGGTGTGGGCGGCGACGAGGCCGCCAGCCGAGCCCAGCACCGGCAGGCCGGTGGCGATCTCGGTCTCGATCTGGAAGACATAGGTCGCGGTGCCGAGCACGATGCCGGGCATCACCAGCGGCAACAGTAGGAAGGTGTTGAGGGCCGGCCCGAGCACGATGCGATGCCGGACCAGAGCGAGGCTGGCGGGCACGCCGAGCATGAGGCCGATCAGGGTCGAGAGCACGCCGACCTGCAGGCTGAGCAGGAAGCCGTCGACGAAGGCCTTGTTGCCGGCGGCCGCCGAGAACCAGCGCAGCGAATAGCCTTCCGGTGGGAAAGAGGGGATTTCCTGGCGGAAGAAGGCGAGCCAGGTGACGAAGATCAGCGGCAGGAGGATGAAACCGAGCGAGAGCATGGCCGCGCCGTTGAGCGCGATGCGGCCGAGGCTCAGGCGGGCGGCAGTCAAGCGGGCTTCCCTATCATCGGCCGGCCGTTTCCCTCACTGCAGCGTGTTCTTGTGGAAGGCGCCGCCCTTCATGATCACCGGCAGCTTCGCACCCTGATCCTGGAACAGGCCAAAATCCTTCAGCGGGTCGCCGTCGACCAGGATGATGTCGGCGAAGGCGCCTGCACGCAACGTGCCGAGCTTGCCTTCCATGCGTAGCAATTGCGCGCCGACCGTCGTCGCCGAGCGGATGATCTCGATCGGCGACAGCACCTCGCGGCGCAGCAGGAACTCGCGCGACTGGTCGACCTGGAGCTGGCCGAGCAGATCCGAGCCATAGGCGACGGGGACGCCGGCGCGCTTGCAGATCTCGAGCGATTTCAGGCCGCCCTCGATGACGAGATCGTTCTTGGCCAGCATGTCGCCGGTCATGCCGAATTCGGCGGCGCGCTCCTTCATCGCGTAATAGGCGACGAGATTGGCTGTGAGGAACATGTTGTTCTCAGCCATCAATCTGGCCGAAGCCTCGTCGATCAGATTGCCGTGCTCGATGGCACGCACGCCGCATTGCGCGGCGCGGGTGATCGCTTCGGGCGTATAGGCATGGGCGCAGACATAGCGCCCGAAGGCCTTGGCCTCGGTGACCGCGGCCGTGACCTCCTCGACGGTGAACTGCATGGAATCGAGCGGATCGTAAGGGCTGGCGACGCCGCCCGACATCATGATCTTGATGTGGTCGGCGCCGAGCCGCATCTGCTCGCGCGTCGACTTGATCACCGAGGAGACGCCATCGGAAATGTTCATCGTATAGGCCATGGCGTTGCAGCAATGGCAGCGGGCGCCGAAATCGGTGCGCCGGCGCGGATCGCTGTGACCGCCGGTCGGGCCGATCGCGGCGCCGGCGATGAACAGGCGGGGACCCGGGATGTCGCCCTTCTCGACGGCTTCCTTGATGCCCCAGTCGGCGCCGCCGGTGTCGCGCACCGAGGTGAAGCCGCGGTCGATCATGCCGCGCATCAGGCGGGCGGCGCGGGCGGTGGCGAGCGTCAGCGGCACGCTCTCCAGGATGCGAATATAGACCTCGGAGAGCATGACATGGACATGGCTGTCGATCAGCCCGGGCATCAGCGTGCGCCCGCCGCAGTCGATCACCTGTGCCTTGGCGGCCTTGATCGGCTTGTCGGAGACCTCGCGGATCAGCTCGCCCTCGACCAGGATCTCATGGCCGCCTTGTAATTCCCCGAGCGCGGGCTCCAGCATCGCGAAGTTGCGGAACAGGATCTGCGTCATGGCGGGCGGCCTCCGAGCGATCAGTCCTGATATATTATGGGCGAAAATTCACTTGTCCATCACGCCATGCGCGAGAACCGCCAGCTCTGTCTCCCGGCGGGCTCAGCCGGCCGCCATCGCGTTCTGGGCGAGGGTGCGCCCGCGGACCGGGCTCGCAAGATTGTCGGCCAGCGCCCGGCTGATGGCCGGCAGCCCGTCGAGCAGGTTCGGCAGGAAGGCTTGAGACGGTGGCTGGCGCGTCGGCAGCGCGCACAGGGCGCGCGCCATCTGCAGCGGGTCGCGCTGGCCTTCGCCGTTCTGGACAGGGTCGTGCAGCACGTCGATCAGGCGCAGGCTGTCGGCGCGCTCGGCCCTTATCGCCTGCTCCAGCCGCGGCTTGACGCGCGGCACGATCAGCGCCGGCTTGTCGAAGGAGAGGATCTCACAGAAGGTGTTGTAGCCGCCCATGGCGACGACGCAGTGGGCCCGGTTCATCAGCAGTTCGAGCCGGGGCTCGAAGCCGATGCTTTCCAGCTTCGGCAGACGGGCGATACGATCGGTGAATTCCTTGCGCTTCTCGCGCGACATGAAGGGGCCGAAGACGATGAGGGCCGGCAGCTCGATCGTCTGGTCGCTCTCATAGGCGGAGATCACCCAGTCGATCACGCCGGCGCCGTCGCCGCCGCCGCCCGGCGTCACCAGGATGAACGGGCCCTTGGTGATGCGCGGATGCCGGTAAGGCGGCATCGGTGAGGGTACGGCGCGCTTGAGATAGCCGGTATAACGAATCTTGTCGGCGAAGAGTTGCTGGTTGGGCAGGCCGATGAGCGGGTTGTAGATGCCTTCGAGCCCGTAGACGAAGATGTCGTCATAGACATTGGCGAGCGCATCGAGCGCCCCGCTCTGGCGCCATTCGTCATGCACGATGGCCGGTTCGTCGAGCACATCGCGCAGGCCGAGAACGATGCGGGCGCCGCGCCGCCGCAAGATCTCCAACGAAGGCAGCAGTTCGCCGCGCAGCCCGAGTGGCTCCTTGTCGACGATCACCACATCCGGATCGAAGGAGAGTGCGACCTGCTTGATGATCTCGGCGCGCAGCCGAAGCGTGTCGCCGAGATCGAGATTGAGGTGATGCGGCGAATAGCGGCCATCGCCGTGCTTCTCGACGCCGGGGATGCGGACATAGTCGACGCCGTCGCCGAACTGGAAGCTCGAGATCACCGACGAGCCTGAGACGATGATCACTGATATATGAGGATAGCTAGCGACCAGCGAGTTGGCGATCGCCCGGCAGCGGCGGATATGGCCCAGCCCGAAGGTGTCGTGGCTGTAGATCAGGACCCGCGGTGCGTGCGGACTGCCGGGCGCGCGGCGCGCCCCGCTTTCATCGATGAGGCTGAGGGACATGCCGCGTCGCGTCCTCTGCTGGAAGGTCAGACGGCCTCCTGGGGACGGAGAACGCACCGATACTGGCTGAAACCATAGCGCCGCCCGCCGCTCACTCCAAGTCCGCCGGCCGCGCAAAAAGCGTCGCAGGGCTTACAAACTCGACGGCGGGATGGCTAGCGATTCTCCCGAGCAGGGTGTCGAGAAAGGCCCAGCAGGTCGCGTCATGGTCGCGGTGGTGGAGCAGCAGGCCGAACGTCGTCCGGGTTTTCGCCTGGTTGCGGCGCTGAATGAGCAAAGCGAGCATTTCCGCCAGCAGCTTCTCGGGATTGCGGCCGATCCGGCCGCCATGCCAGTCGATCAGGTCGAGGTCGCTGTTGACCAGAACCGGACCGCCCGGCGTGCCGAGGCCGAACTTGCGGAAGCAGGACAGGCCGGTCAGCCCGATTTCGGGCAGGGCCCGGGCAATGGCGGGGGCGATGCGGTTCCAGGGCGGCACGAAGACCGGGAGCGCGCGGGGGCCGAACAGGTCATGCAGGCGCTGCCAACCCTGCGCGATGCCGGCGAGCACGACCTCTGCCGGTCGGTGGTCGCCGACCTCGGACTTCTTCTGCGGAGCCGGTGCGTGGTTCTCGTGGCGGGTGCCGTGCTGGCAGGGGAAAAGCAGCGGTGCGCCTTCGAGGCGCCGCGCCAGCGCCTGCTCGGCGAGGAGCGGGATGGTTGCGAGCAGCACCGGCACGGCATGGCGCTCGGTCAAATCGATCAGGCGCTCGAGCTGGTCGCTCGGGGCGACGGCATCGTCGTCGCGCAGCCACAGCGCGATGCGTCGGCCGGCGAGAGCCCAGCGATCGAGTTCGGCGATGAGGTCATGCCAGTCGGCCGGCGCGTTCATCGGCGCGCTCCGTCACGGCGGGTGCGGTGGCGCTGCAGCGCGTTTTCCAGGGCCGTGCCGAGTATGGCGCAGGCCGCCTCGCCATTGCGCTCCTCGCAGGCGAAGATCCGGGCGGCGGCGCCGAGGCGCTTGCGCAAACCGGGCTGGTCGATCAGGGTCGCGATGGTGCTCGCCAGGGCGTCCTCGTCATGATCCGCGACGAGAAGGCCGGTCCGGCCGGGCTCGACAACCGCCGGGACGCCGCCGCTGTGAAGCGCCGCGACCGGCAGGCCGGCGGCCTGCGCCTCCAGATAGACCAGGCCATAGGCCTCGTTGAGGCCGGGCCAGACGAAGAGATCATGGGCGGCGAGCTCGGCCCGGGTCTCGGCATTGCCGATTCGTCCGAGCCAGCGTAGCCGCTCCGACGGAAGGTCGGCGAAGGCGGCCTCGATGGCGGCGCGCTGGGGCCCGTCGCCGACCAGGGTGAGCGTCCAGGGCCGATCGGCGATCTGGGCGAGGGTCCGGGCCAGGGCGAAATAGCTGTTCTCCTTGGTGCCCTTGCGCATCATGGCGACGACGATGAGGCGAACCGGTTCGCCCGCAGGCCGCGCGGCGCCGGTTCGAGCCGGCCTCTCGCCATCGGCGAGCAGGAAGGGCGGCAGGTCGATCAGCGGGACGTCCCCCGGGAGCAGCTTGGCGAGGCCTTCGCGGTCGCGCGGGGTCATGCAGAAATGCAGGTCGGCCTGCCGGATGGCGGCGCGCGCCAAGCCCGCTGCCGGCGCCCATCCGGCCGCAAAGCGCTTGGGAGCGTCGCTGGCCTCGGCCAGGAGATAGGGCAGGGCGAAGCGTTCGACGAGGGCGGGGCCGATCAGGTCCGGGGCGCGGTAATGGCAATGATAGGTGAAGAACAGGTCGGGCCGGACGGCCGGCTCCTGCCAAGCGCGGGCAAGCTGTTCGATCACCTCCTGCGCCGCCGCCTGGTTGGCGACGAGCTCGGCCTCGCTCGGCTCACGCATGAAGCTGCGCTCGGCCGGCACGATCGCGACGCGATGGCCGAGGCGCTCCAGCAGCGTGACGAGCTGCCGGGCCATGCGCCGGTCGCCGGAGACGGCGCCGTCGCCATAGCGGTTGAGCGGCGTGTGGAAGGCGATCTTCAAGGCAGGCATAAAGGGCAGTCCGGCCGAGGCACGCGCTCAGCGATAGGGATCGGCTGCGTCGCGCAGGCCGTCACCGAGGAAATTGAAGGCGAGGATGATCAGGATGACCGGGACGCACGGATAAAGCAGCCAGGGATAGAGCGCCACCACGTTGATGTTCTGCGCTTCGTTGAGCAGCACGCCCCAGCTGGTGATCGGCGGCCTGAGGCCGAGGCCGAGGAAGGAGAGGGCGGTCTCGCCGAGGATGGTCTTTGGCACGGTGATCGTCGCGGCGGCGATCAGATGGCTCATGAAGCCAGGCACGAGATGCAGGCCGATGATGCGGGCGGGCTTTGCTCCCATCAGCTGGGCGGCGACGACATAATCCTCCTCGCGCAATGAGAGAAGCTTCGAGCGAACGGCCCGCGCCAGCCCGGTCCAGTCCATCAGGCCGAGGATCACGGTGATGCCGAAATAGACCAGGAGCGGGCTCCAGGAGGCCGGCATGATCGCGCTCAGGGCGAGCCAGAGCGGGATATGCGGCAGCGACTGCACGATCTCGATCAGCCGCTGGACGAAGAGATCGACCTTGCCGCCATAGTAGCCGGCGATGCCGCCGATGATCACGCCCAGCACGAAGGAGACCATGACGCCGAGCAGGCCGATGGTCAGCGAGATGCGCCCGCCATAGAGGATGCGCGAGAACATGTCGCGGCCGAGCCGGTCGGTGCCGAGCAGGAAGAGCGTGCCGCCCTCCGGCGGACAGAACAGCCGCAGATTGCCGGGGAAAAGGCCCCAAAAATAATAGTCCTCGCCGCGACAGAAGAAGCGGATCTGCTGCGGGCGCGAGGTGTCGACGTCGTATTCGCGCTTCAGATTCTCCATGTTGAGGCGCTGGGTATAGGGGTAGACGAAGGGGCCGAGGAAGCTGCCTTCGTGGAAGAGGTGCACGCGCTGCGGCGGGGCGCGGATGAAGTCGGTGTCGCGGGTCGTATAGTGATAGGGTGCGAGGAACTCGCAGATCGCCACCGAGAAATACATCACCAGGATGACGACGCCGGAGATCACCGCGAGCTTGTGCCGGCGGAATTTCCACCACATCAGCTGGAGCTGCGAGGCGAGATAGACGCGCTCTTGCTCCGGCGACATCTTCTCGACGGCATAGGGCTCGAACGGCACCGTCGACCAGCGATGCGGCAAGGGGGCAGGGCCGGCGGCGGGCTCGTTGGCGGGGGGCGGCGAGGTCGTCACTTGGTCGCCGTTCCCTGCAGGCGGATGCGCGGGTCGAGGATCGCGAGCGCAATATCCGAGATGAGCACGCCGATCACCGTCAGGAAAGACAGGAACATCAGGAAGGAGCCGGCGAGATACATGTCCTGGCTCTGCAGGGCGCGGATCAGCAGCGGGCCGGTGGTCTGCAGCGAGAGCACGATGGCAACGATCTCGGCGCCGGAGACGATCGAGGGCAGGATGTCGCCGATATCCGAGATGAAGAAGTTCAGCGACATGCGTAAGGGGTATTTGCGCAGTGCCTTGCCGGGCGGCAGGCCCTTGGCGCGGGCGGTGACGTAATACTGCTTCTGGAGCTCGTCGAGCAGGTTGGCGCGCACTGAGCGGATCATCCCGGCGGTGCCGCCGGCGCCGATGATGATCACCGGTATCCAGAGATGCTCGAGCACCGATTTGAACTTCGCCCAGCTCATCGGCTGGTTGAGATATTGCGGGTCGACGAGCCCGCCGATCGAGGTGCCGAACCAGACATTGGCGAAATAGAGAAAGATCAGCGCCAGCAGGAAATGCGGCACGGCGAGGCCGATCAGGCCGATGAAGGAGAGCCCGTAATCGCCCCAGCTGTACTGATGCGTCGCCGAATAGATGCCGATCGGGAAGGCGACGATCCAGGTGAAGATGATGGTGAAGAAGGAGACCACCATGGTCAGGAAGAGCCGGTCGCCGACGATGTCGCGGACCGGCAGCTGGTATTCGAAGGAATAGCCCATGTCGCCGCGCAGGAGGCCGGTGACCCACCAGAAATAGCGCTCCAGTGGCGGCTTGTCGAAACCGTATTCCTTCTTCAGGAACTCGACGCGGCTCATGTCCGCCTTCTCGCCCTGGGCCTGCATCTCGGCGACCATGGTCTCGAAATAGTCGCCTTCCGGCAGGTTGATGACCGTGAAGATCAGGGCGCTGGTGATCAGCAGCGTCGGGATCATCACCAGGATACGCTTGAAGATGTAGCTCAGCAGCACGGCGTCACGGCTCCCGCTTTGCCGCCGGCGCGTCGGCGAACCAGAAGGTGTCCGGCAGATAGCGGCCGAAGAAGGCGCCGGGCTCGAAGCTGTAGAGCCCTTTCTCGGGGACGTTGCGCAGGTCCCTGGAAACCACGACCGGCTGAAGCGTGGCGTTGATCACGCCGATCGAGAAGAGCTGCTCGGCATTGATCCGCAGCATCTTCTGCCAGATCAGCCGGCGCTCCTCATGGGTCGTCGAGCGGCGCCAGGCGATGTAGAGCTCGCTCAGCTCCCGGGCCTCCGGCAGATCGGGCGCCTCGCCCTCGCGCCCGCCGGATTCGAAGAACTGGCCCCAGCGCGGCCAGTTGAACTGGCTGGACGAGGTCGGCGCCAGCGCGTCGGGCTCCATCTCGGCGGCGACCAGCGCATTGTCCATGCCGGTCCAGACCGACATCACCGTCTGGCCGGCGAGGATGCGACGGCGGAAGACGTCGAGCTGCGAGGAGCGCGGGTGCATCTTCAGGCCGATGGCGCGGAAATCCTCCTTCAGCAGATCGAGGATGTCGGTCTCCTCGGTCGAGGCGCCGGCGGTCTCGATGGTGAATTCCAGGCGCCTGCCGTCGGGAAACAGCCTGATGCCCTCCGAATCGCGCTTGTCGAGCCCGATCTCGTCGAGCAGGCGGTTGGCCTCCGCCCGGTCCTGCTTCATCCACATATGGGCGAGCGAGCGGTCGTGGAGCGGGCTTTCGGGCAGGGCGGTGTTGCCACTTTCCTTGGCCAGGCCGAAGAAGATGACCCGGTTGACGTCCTTGCGGTTGATCGAGAGCGAGAGCGCTCGGCGCCAGCGCTGGTCGCGGTTGAGCGTGCGCCAGGCCGGATCGACGGCGTTGAGATTGGGCATCAGCGCGAAATAAGCGCCTTCCGCTCGCTTCCAGAGCCGGACGTCGAAATTCATCCGCTTCGAGGCTTCCTTGAGGAAGGTGTAGTTGTCGAAGCGCAGATAGCGAGCCTGCAAATCGGCCTCGCCGGCCGCGGTCTTGGCCGGGATCAGCGATGCCGTGCCGATATTGATCTTGACCTCGTCGACATAGGGCAATTGCCGGCCATTCTCGTCGACGCGATGGAAATAGGGGTTGCGGACGAAGATGAACTGCTCGGCCGGGATCGGCGTGGTGTTGCGCCAGGCATCGAGCGTCGGCAGGTCGGGGTTCTCCGGGCGGTACTGGCGCGAGAAGCGCTCGTGCAGCGCCCCCCAGTCCTTGACGCGGATCTCCCGGACCTTTTTCGCCAGCGCCTCCTTGTCGGCATAGCGCTCATGGAATTGCCGCAGATAATGGGCGGGCATGGCGATGTAGAGCGGCTGCGCACCGGCCAGCGCCGGCAGGAAGACCGGGTTCGGCCTGGCCCAGGAATAGCGCAGCGTATGCTGGTCGAGGATTTCGAGTGTTGCCTTCTCGTCGGCGATGACTAGGGCCTGGGGCGGCCCGCCCGGCGAGAGCCGCTTGTTGTTGGCGACATCCTCCCACCAGTAGCGAAAATCCTCGGCGGTGAAGGGATGGCCGTCGGACCAGCGGTGCCCGGCCCGCAGCCGCAGGGTGAAGATGCGCCCCTGCTCGACCTCGACGGATTCCAGCAGGTCCGGCACGAGGTCGAGCTTTTCGTCATAGCCGACGAGACGGGCATAGCCGTAGATCGTCATCATGCGGATGTCGCGCTGGTCGCCCATCAGCATGCGCACCGTGCCGCCATGTCGGCCGGGCTCGCGCCCCATCGCGCCGACATCGATGACGCGTGGATTTTGGGGCAGCCGCTGCGCGAGCGGCGGCAGCTGCCCCGCCGCGACCTGGGCGGCGAGGGCGGGGCTGTCGATATAGTCCTGGGCCCGGGCGGCACCTGCGAAGGGAACCGTCTGTGCGGCCAGCGCGGCGAGCATCGCCAAGGTTTCGCGCCGCGTCGTCATCAGGCGAGCTCCCTGACGTCTGCGCCCTGGCGGGCGAGCACGAGATGGCCGGCGCCGAGATCGAGATGGGCGAGCCGCTCGCCATCGCCCTCCGGCTTGAAGCAGGCCGGCCAGTGCCGCATGTCGGAGGCACCGCCGGGCGCCGCCAGCTTGAAGTCGAGCTTGCGGTCGAGATCGGCGAAGGGGACCGATTTCAGCAGCGCCTTGGTGTAGGGGTGGACCGGCGCGCTGAACAAGGTGTGGCGCGGAGCGAGCTCGACGATGCGGCCATTGGCCATTACCGCGATCCGATCGGCCATGTAGTTCACCACGGCGAGATTGTGCGAGATGAACAGGAAGGTCAGCCCGCGCTCGGCCTGGAGATCCTTGAGCAGGTTGAGGACCTGGGCCTGGACCGAGAC
The DNA here is from genome assembly GCF_058798075.1 of Allobosea sp. GW823-FHT01F03. Classification (NCBI taxonomy): domain Bacteria; kingdom Pseudomonadati; phylum Pseudomonadota; class Alphaproteobacteria; order Hyphomicrobiales; family Alloboseaceae; genus Allobosea; species Allobosea sp. GW823-FHT01F03. The sequence continues at coordinate 1,042,391 of NZ_CM179505.1, forward strand.
GTCGAGCGCCGAGACCGGCTCGTCGCAGATGATCAGGTCGGGATCGAGTGCGAGGGCGCGGGCGATGCCGATGCGCTGGCGCTGGCCGCCGGAGAAGGAATGCGGATAGCGGTTGAGGAAGCGCGGATCGAGCCCGACATCCTCCATCAGCGCCCTGACGCGAGCCTTCTGCTCGGCGCCGTCGCCGCGCTCATGGATGGAAAGCGGCTCGCGCAGGATGTTCATCACCGTCATGCGCGGCGAGAGCGACGAGACCGGATCCTGGAAGATCATCTGGACGCGGGTGCGGAAGCGGCGCAGCTCCTCGCCCTTCAGCCCGAGCACATCGGTGCGCCGCTGGCCGTCGTCGAACCAGACCTCGCCGGAATCGGCGGTGACCGCCCGCATGATCAGCTTGCTGACCGTGGTCTTGCCGCAGCCGCTCTCGCCGACCAGGCCGAGGCACTCGCCGCGCCTGATGTCGAAGCTGACATCGTCGACCGCCAGCACGGTCGCTTTCGTGGACTTGCCGAAAAAGCGGCTGGAACCGGTGGTGTAAGTCTTGCGCAGATGGCGCACTGCGAGCAATGGCGCGTCCTGGCTGCCGGCGGGGCGCGGGGCCGGCTGCGCCTTGGCCGTGGCCGGCGGGCGCGGGCGCGCCTCGCGCAGCGCCACCAGCCTTTCGCCCTCCTGCATGTCGAAATGCGGCGAGGCGTTGAGCAGAGCCTTGAGATAGGGGTGCTGCGGACGGCGGAAGATATCCTCGGCCGTGCCGCTTTCCATGATCTCGCCATGGTAGATCACCACGACCTCGTCGGCCATGTTGGCGACGACGCCGAGATCATGGGTGATGAGCAGGATCGCCATGCCCATCTCGGCCTGGAGCTCGCGCATCAGGTCGAGGACCTGGGCCTGGATGGTGACGTCGAGCGCGGTGGTCGGCTCGTCGGCGATCAGCAGAGCCGGCTCGCAGATCAGCGCCATGGCGAGCATGGCGCGCTGGCGCAAGCCGCCGGAGAGCTCGAACGGGTAGAAGCCATAGGCCCGCACCGGGTCCTTGAAGCCGACGCGCTTCAGCATCGCGGCGATCAGCTCCCTGGCCTGCGGTTTGGGCATCGGCCGGTGCAGGAGCAGCGCCTCTTCGATCTGGTTGCCGATGGTGTGGACCGGCGAGAGCGAGGACATCGGCTCCTGGAAGATCATGCCGATGCGCCCGCCGCGCAGCGCTCTGATCTCCTTGCCTTCCGCCGGCAGCGCGGCGATGTCGATCGCCATCGCCTGATCCTGTGGATCGCGGAACAGGATCTGCCCGCCGGTGACGCCACCGGCCCGCGGCAGCAAGCCCATGATCGCCTGCGAGATCACCGATTTGCCCGAGCCGGATTCTCCGACGAGCGCCACCGTCTTGCCGGCGGGGATCCGGAAAGAGGCGCCCTTCACGACATCGCGAGCGAGGCCGTGGACGGTGAAGCCAATACGCAGGTCCCTGATCTCAAGAATATCCATGAGCGGCGAACGCCGTAGCCCCTGTTCGGTTGCCGCCGGCAGGCCCGGCCCGCCGGCATTCTGGTACCATCTCCGGCGCCGATCCCCGATCCGTCAATCCGTCGCAGATTGTCCTGCCTCGATGACGTCCGCGCAACATATCTGCAGCCGGAACGGGCGCGATTCCCGTCCCGGTCGGCGGGCTCGGCTTCCCCCCTGCGACGGAACTTGAAATAGTGGTTCTTGTCGAGTCCCTGGGCCTGCCTGCCGCGCATTGCACGACGACGAGAACTGACCACATATGAGCCTGCGCCGGGCCGGCTTACCGGCGCTCGCGGCCTGAGCACGGGATCACCCCTTGGAGAGAAGCCTCTTCCGTTACGTCTGGCAGAAGAGCCGCGTCGAGCAGATCGTCGTTCTGCTGATCATCCTCGTCTCGATCCCGTTCAACTGGGCCTCGTTCGACGTGCCCAAGCGCATCGTCAACGACGCGATCCAGGGGGGGGCCTTCAGGAACGGCAGGACCTCGGTGACGGTCTTCGACTGGACCCTGCACCTGCCCGATCTCCTCGGCGGCGGCAGCCTGCCGATCTTCGAGGGCTTCCAGGTCGGGCAACTCGGCCTGCTGCTGTCGCTGAGCTTCTATTTCCTCGGCCTCGTGCTGATCAATGGCGGCTTCAAATACGCCATCAACGTGCGCAAGGGCATTCTCGGCGAGCGCATGTTGCGGCGCATGCGCTACGATCTTTTCGCCCAGTTGATGCGGTTCCGTCCGGAGGATATCCGCGCGGTCAAGCCGGCCGAGGTGGCGAGCATGATCAAGGACGAGGTCGAGCCGATCGGCAGCTTCGTCGGCGACGCCTTCATCCAGCCGGCCTTCCTGCTCAGCCAGGCGCTGACGGCGCTGGTCTTCATCATGATGCAGAGCGTCTGGCTCGGCTCGATCGCACTTTTGATCGTGCTGATGCAGGCGGTGATCATCCCGATCCTGCGCCGCGAGCAATTGCGCCTCGGTCGCGAGCGCCAGATCGCCTCGCGCCAGCTCGCCGGCCGGATCGGCGAGATCGTCGATGCCGGCCCGACAATCCAGGGCCATGGCGCGACCTCCTATATCCAGTCGGACATTGCCGGCCGGCTCGGCACGCTGTTCGATATCCGCTTCGCGCTCTACAAGCGCAAATTCGCGGTCAAGTTCCTGAACAACCTCTTGGCGCAGATCACGCCCTTCTTCTTCTACGCGATCGGCGGCTTCTTCGCGTTGCAAGGCCGGCTCGACATCGGCCAGCTCGTCGCCGTGATCGGCGCCTATCGCGACTTGCCGCCGCCGGTGAAGGAGCTGATCGACTGGGACCAGCAGCGCAACGACGTCATGATCAAATACGAGCAGGTGATCGCGCAGTTCAATCCGCGCGAGACGCTTGAGCTCGAGGAGAAGGACGGGGTTGCGAGCCTGCCGAAGCAGGGCGAGATCCGGCTCGACAAGGTGGAGATGTCGGATCATCGCGGCCAGCCGCTGCTGCTGCCGCTTTCCTTTTCGGTGAAGCGCCCCGGCTGCATCGCCCTGATCGGGCCGGCCGGTGGCGGACGCGACACGCTCGGACGCATTCTCGGCCGGCAGAGCATGGGCTATGAAGGACGGGTGCTCATCGATGGCCGGCCACTGAGCTCGTTCAGCGTCGAGAGCGCCAGCCATATGATCGGCTATGCCGGCCCGGATGCCGAGATCATCAATGGCCGGCTGCGCGATAATCTGCTGCTGCCGCTGAAGCGGCGGCGACCGACGATCCGGCCGGGCCGTTCGGTCGATCAGACCGAGCATCGCCGCTTCATCGAGGCGTTGCGCGCCGGCAATACGCCGCTGCCCTTCACTGCCGACTGGAACGACTATGAAGGCGTCGGGCTGGAGGGCGCCGATGCCCTGGAGGCGTATGTGCTCGCCGTGCTCGACATGCTCGGCTGCTCCGACGAAATCTATGAGCTCGGCCTCGATGCCAAGGTGATCGCGCCGCTGCCGGAAGGGGCGGCCGAGCGCATCATCGAGGCGCGCCGGGTGGTCACCGCCGAACTGGCGCGGTCGAATCTGGGCGGGCTGATCGAGACCTTCGATCCCGAGCGCTACAACGCCAATGCGACGATTGCGGAGAACCTGATCTTCGGCGCGATCCGCAACGGCCGCAGGCCGGCGGAGGTGCTGCTCGAAGATTCCTACGCCAGATCCGTGCTCCAGGCGGAAGCGCTCGAGGAGCCGCTCACCGAGATCGGGGCGCGCATCGTCAACACCCTGGTCGAAATCTTCGCCGACATGGTCCAGGGCCAGGCGCTGTTCGCGCGCTATGGTTTCGGCGGCGACCTCGATATCGAGAAGCTGAACGAGCTCGCCGAGGCGCTGCGCCGGCACGATATGCGTGGGCCGCTCGACCCGGAGACGCAACGCGAGGTCATGGGGCTGGCGCTGCGCTATATCGAGCCCAAACACCGGCTCAACCTGCTCGACGATGCCCTGCAGCGCCGCATCCTGCGCGCGCGCCAGACCTTCAAGACCTACCAGCCGCCGGAGAGCAGCGAAGAGGTCGAGTTCTATGATCCCAACGACGTCATCCACGGTGCCAGCGTGCGCGACAACCTGTTCTTCGGCCGTCTCGGCTTCGGCGCCGATGCCGGGGAGAAGGTGGCGGCGATCGTCCGCAACGCCTTGTCGCGGGCGGGCCTGGACGCGGCCGCCTACCGCCTCGGGCTCGACACCGATGTCGGGCCGCGCGGCCGCCATCTGCCGCTGCGGCTGCGGCTGATGGTGCCGCTCGCCCAGGCGCTGATCAAGCGCCCCGATATATTGGTGCTCGATCTCGACGGCTTCCTCGCTGCGGGCAGCGATCCTGCCGGGCTGGTTTCGCGTCTCATTGCCCATTGCCGGGAACAGACGCTGTTCCTGCTCTTGACCGACCCCCACCTCGCTGCCGATATCTCGGAGAAGCTGGTTTTCCGCGGTCCGGCCGGCCAAATTCCGGGCGAAGACGAGGCCGAAGGCGAGGCCGATGAGCTCATCGCACCGCTGCCGCAGGACGGCGCCGGGCGGATCGAGGCGAGAACATGACGCTCGAGCGCGATATCAACTGCCTGAAGGAGGTTCCGCTTTTCCGGACCCTGCCGGCATCGCGCCTCAAGCTGCTCGCGCTGATGGGGGAGCGGCGGCATTTCCCGGCCGGAACCCTGATCAGCGAGGAGGGGCAGAGGCCGCAGGAGGTCTACTGCATCCTCCAGGGCGAGATCGAGATCTCGCACCCGCTGGCGAGCGGTGAGGCGCATTCCTTCCGGCTGGCGACGGGAAGCCTTCTCGGCGACGTGCCGCTGCTTTCCAACGAGCCGACGGTCGGCCGGATCACCGCCAAGACCGATGTTTCGATGTTGCGGCTGCCGCGCGAATTGTTCTTCGAGCTGCTCGACGGCGTTCCTGAATTTGCGGTGGCGCTGTCGCGCGACCTCGCCACGCGGCTGTACCGGCTCGCCGGTGCCGTCCTGCGCGGCGAGAAGACGCAGTGATCTCGCGAGGGCAACTATGAGCTCGATTCCGAATTCGGGCCCGTCCACTCCGGGCGGCCGGGCCAGCGCCTCCAATTTCGAGCAGGTGAATTCCTGGAGCCGCGACGTGCGCTTCGTCTCGGGCTGCATCCTGATGCTGTTCGCGACCACGCATTTCCTCAATCACGCGGTCGGGATCTTCGGCCTCGCGGCGATGGAGACGGCGCAGCTCTGGCGGCATGGGTTCTGGAGCAGCAAGCTCGGGCTCGTCCTGCTCTATGGCTCGCTGATCATCCATCCCGTCTTCGCGCTGCTGCGGGTGGCGCAGCGCCGGACCTTCCGCATGCCGATGCGCGAGGTGCTGCAGATCGCGCTCGGCGTGGTGATCCCGCTGCTGCTGATCGACCATATCGTCGCGACCCGTGTCCAGGGCGCGCTGTTCCTGCAGGACGAGAGCTATCACGCCGTGCTGCGCCGGCTCTGGCCGAATCTCGCGCTGACGCAGAGCCTGCTGCTGCTGCTGGTCTGGACGCATGGCGTGATCGGGCTGCACTTCACCTTCCGCACCCGCGAGAGCTATGCGCGCTGGCGCGACCCTTTTCTGCTGGCGGCGATCCTGGTGCCGCTGCTGGCGCTGATCGGCTTCGTCGTCGCCGGGCGCGAGGCGCGGCTGATGGCGCTGCCGCCGGAACTCTACACCACGCAGCAGGCCGATTCCTTCAACCTGCACGTCACCTGGGCGAAGCGGGCCTTCTTCGGCCTGGTCGGAGGCTTCGTGCTGTTCGTCGCGATCCGCGAGCTGCGGGCCCGGGCGCTGGGCGCGATCACCGTCCGCTTCGTCGGCCATGGCGTGCGCAAGGTCGTGCCGGGCTTCACCCTGCTGGAAATGTTCCGTCGCTTCGGCATTCCGCATGCGGCGCTGTGTGGCGGGCGGGCCCGCTGCGCGACCTGCCGCGTGCTGGTGCTCGACGGCGCCGACGATTTGCCGCCGCCCGGGCCGAACGAGGCACGGCTGCTGCGTCGCATCTCGGCTGGCGAGCGGGTCCGCCTCGCCTGCCAGATCCGGCCGAAGCACGACCTCCAGGTCCAGATCCTGCTCGCCGCCAGGCAGCGCGGTGCCGGTCCGACAGGGGCGCTCGATCCCGCTGCCGGCATCGCCAGGAAGGGGCTGACCGTGATGGTCGCCGATCTGCGCGCCTTCACGGCCCTGGCCGAAAGGCAGCTCCCGCAGGAGCTGATGACCCTGCTCAACCGGTTCTATGACGAGATGTCCCAGGCGATCGCCGCCCATGGCGGCCGGATCGAGTCGATCTATGGCGACGGGCTGATGGCCATCTTCGGCCTCGAGACCACGCCCGCCCGCGCCGGCATGGCCGCGATCGCCGCCGCCGGCGACATGATGCGGGCCGTCGAGGCGCTCAACCGCGAATATGCGACGGCCCTGCCCTTGCCGCTGCGCATCGGCATCGGGATCCATGGCGGGCCGGCGATCATGGGCGCGGTCGAGAATGAGAGCATCGGGCGGCGCGAGATCACGGTCGGTGAAACCGTGATGATCGCCAGCCAGCTCGAGGCGGCGACGCGCCGGCTGCTTTCCGACATCATCGTCTCGGCCGAGACGGTCGCTGCCACCGGCCGCAGCTTTCCGGGGCTGATCTCCTACAAGATCGCGATCAAGGGCCGCGACAAGCCGATGCAGGTCTTTGGTTTCGGTGGCGTGCCGGAGAAAGCGCCGCCCGCCAAGGGCGAGCCGGCGTCGCCTCGCGGCAAGCGCCCGGCCAAGGCCGAGGCGGAAGGTGATCCGGATTGACCGCCGCCGGCGGGGCGGCTCAGCGAGCGCTTTTCCCGTGCCTGTCGAAGACGAGGAAGCGTCGGCGGTCATAGCCCACCTTCACTAATCCGGCGTCGTTGAGCCTGATCTCGGCATCGATCATGGCCGGCGCATCGCGTGCCGCCAGCAGGGGGCCGATCTGCCCAAGCGCGCGTTCCAGCCCGAGGGCATGGTCGATGACCATCACCTCGGCGCGTCGCGCCAGGGCGAGCAGCGCGTCGTCCAGCGCCGGCGCGCCGCCAAAGGGCTTCAGTGAGAGGCCGAGCAGGACCAGGCCGAGGCGGCCGGCTCCCTGATCGAGCTCGACCTGCTGCAGCTTGACGGCGAGATGGCGGACGCGGCAGGGCGCGCCGTTCAGGGTTTCGGCGGCAAAGGCCGGGATCTTCGGGTCGATCACCGTGACCGAGGCGGGGCGGTGGGTCAGGAAGCCGGTGATCGGCAGGCCGGCGCCGCCGATCTCCACCACATGCTCGCAGCCGCGCAGGGCGTGGGCGGCGAGCACCTGGCGCAGCTCGGCCGCGGGACCGGCGAGATGCGGCAGCCTCGTGCCGCTCGCCGCTGCGCTGGTCTTTGGCGGCGACTGTGAATATGGTCCGGCGCGTTCCGTCACCTTCCGCTCCCTTGCCCTGCCGATCGCCCGCATGACCAGCGCGCTGCCCGCCGACGCTCTTTACGACATTCTGCGCGGCGTCGCCGCTCTGACCGACCAGCCGATCGTCGCCGATCTCGCCCGACTGGTCGGCAAGGGCGCGCCTTCCGATCTCTCGATCGCGTTCAATCACAAGCAGATCGCCTCGAAGCGTTGGCTGGTCGACAGCCTGGCCGCGGCGATGCCGCGGCCGGATGGCCCGGTCTGGGTGCTCGGCGCCTGGCATGGGGTTCTTGGCGCCATGCTGCTGGCGGACGAGCGGCTTTCGATCCGGCAGGTGGTGAGCGTCGATCTCGACCCGCGCTGTGCCGGGATCGCCGAGGTCCTCAACCATCGGCACGTCGCTTCCGGGCGCTTCCGGGCGGTCACGGCGGATATGATGGCTCTCGACTTCACCGATCCTGCTGGTGCCGGCCCAGGCCTCGTCGTCAACACCAGTTGCGAGCATCTCGATGATGTGCCGGGCTGGCTGGCGAGCCTGCCGGCCGGATTGCCGCTGGTGCTGCAGTCGAATGATTATTTTCGCGAGCCCGACCATCGCAGCTGCGTCGCCTCGCTGGAGGCCTTCCGGGAGCAGGCGGGGTTGTCGGAGCTGAGTTTCGCCGGAGCCCTGCCGGCGAAGAACTATACCCGCTTCATGCTGATCGGCCGCAAATGAGTGCGGACAAGTCGGCCGGGCCGCCGCTCGCCATCGCGATGAAAGGCTATCCGCGCCTTTCCGAAACCTTCATCGCGCAGGAGCTGCTCGCCCTGCAGCGCTGTGGCCTGCCTTTCGCGATCTGGTCGCTGCGCCATCCGACCGATGCTGCCAGACATCTGATGCACAAGGAGATCGCGGCGCCGCTGCATTATCTGCCGGAATACCTGCATCACGACTGGCCGCGCGTCCTGCGCGGCCTCGGTTCGGCCCTGCCGCGGCCGAGCCTGCTGCGGCTGCTCGGCGTCTTCCTGCGCGATCTTGCCCGTGATCCGACGCGCAACCGGCTGCGCCGCTTCGGCCAGGCCCTGGTGATGGCACGCGAACTGCCGCCCGGAACGCGGCATCTGCATGTGCATTTCCTGCACACGCCGGCTTCGGTGATCCGCTATGCCGCGCTCAGCCGCGGGCTGTCCTGGTCGTTCTCGGCCCATGCCAAGGACATCTGGACGACGCCCGATTGGGAAAAGCGCGAGAAGATCGCCGATGCAAGCTGGGGCGTGACCTGCACCCGGGATGGTCATGCCGAGCTCGCCCGGCTGGCCGATGGACCGGACAAAGTGGCGCTGCTCTATCACGGGCTCGACCTCGCCCGCTTTCCGCCGCCTCCGGCGAGGCCGCCGCGCGATGGCGGGGAGACCGGGGACCCGGTGCGTCTGCTCAGTATCGGCCGCGCCGTCGAGAAGAAGGGCTTCGACGATCTCCTGAACGCGCTAGCAGCCCTGCCGGCGGGACTCGCCTGGCGCTTTACCCATATCGGCGGCGGCGAAAGGCTCGGCGCGCTGAAGGCACAGGCGGAGGCGCTCGGCCTCGCGGGGCGGATCGAATGGCGCGGCGCGCTCGCCCAGGACGGCGTGGTGGCGGCGCTGCGCGAGGCCGATCTGTTTGTGCTGCCCTCCAAACAGGCCGGCGACGGCGACCGCGACGGGCTGCCCAATGTGGTGATGGAGGCTGCGAGCCAGGGGTTGGCGATCGTCGCGACCGATTTCGCCGGCATCCCGGAATTCGTCCGCCATGACAGCGAAGGGCTGCTGGTCGCGCCGGGCGATGTCGCGGCCCTGTCGGCCGCGCTCGGAGCCCTGGCCGGCGACCCGTCGCGGCGCGAGGCACTGGGCGCCGCGGCCCATGCCCGCCTCCAAGCCGATTTCTCGGCGCAAGCGGGGCTGGCCCGGATCCATGCCGCATTGCTGGCGGAGGTCGAGCGCGGGAAGGGGCCATGAGCGGCCGCGTCCTGATCGCCGTGACGCATCTGCTCGGCATCGGCCATCTGGTGCGGGCGCGGCATCTGGCCGGGGCGCTGGCGCAGGCCGGATACGAGGTCGTGCTCGCCAGCGGCGGCATGCCGGATGGCAGGGCTGCGAACGGCTATCGTTTCGTGCAACTGCCGCCGGTGCGGGTCGTCGGCACCGATTTCCGCAATCTGCTCGACGAGGAAGCAGAGCGGGCGACGCCGGAGCGTCTCGGGGCGCGGGAGGCGGGGCTGGCCACGCTGGCGCGGGAGCTGCGGCCCGACATCGTCATCACCGAGCATTTTCCCTTCGGTCGGCGTCAATTGGCCGGCGAGTTTCTGGCGCTGATCGAAGCGGCGCGCGCGGCGCGGCCGCAGGTGGTCGTCCTCTCCTCGATCCGCGACGTGCTGGTCGCACCGCTGCGGCCGGAGCGCCTGGCAGAGGCGCATAGGCGCCTCGAAGACCTGTTCGACGGGGTGCTGGTCCATGGCGACCGTGCATTCCTCCCGCTCGAGGCTTCCTGGCCGGTGCCTCCGGCGCTCGCCGAAAGGCTGCACTATACCGGCTATCTCGCCGCTCCGGCGCCGGTGGCCGAGGCGCCCGCCGCGTCCGGCGGGATCCTGGTCTCCGGTGGCGGCTCGGCGGCGGCGCTGCCGCTCTTCCGGCTCGCTCTGGCGGCGGCGGAGCTGCTGCCGGCACAGGATTGGCGCCTCCTCGTCGGCCATGGCGTGGCGGAGCCGGACTTCGCCGCTCTCCTGCGGCAGGCGCCGGCGAACGCGATTGTCGAACGGGCCCGGCCGGATTTCCCGGCCCTGCTGCGCAACTGCGCGCTCAGCCTCAGCCTGGCCGGCTACAACACCGTGCTCGACCTGGTGCAGGCAGGGCCGCGGGCGCTGGTCGCGCCCTTCGATGCCGGCAACGAGACCGAGCAGGCGATACGCGCGGCCGCGCTCGAACGCGCCGGGCTGGCGCGCCTGCTGCGGCCCGAAGCCGGCCCCGGGGTGCTCGTCGCGGCGATCGACGAGGCGCTCGCGGGCGGGCGCCCGCAGCGGGTGTCGGTCGATCTCGACGGCGCGGCAGGGGCGGTCGCGGCGGTGCGGAGGCTCGCGACGAAACGACGCTAGGGCAACGGGGTGATGGCCTGCCGCGAGCCGGATGAAACCGGTGCCGGGCAAGGCGAGCCGCGCGGAGGGCCGAGTGGATCGCGATTTCGCGGCCGGCAATGGGCCATGGCGATCCGCCCTGCGCAGGAATGCGCCCCGGCGAAGCGCCGGCATGCCTCCGGCGAATACCTCATGCGAATTGCCGCTACGGTGCTTTCGCTCTAATGAGGTTGCACACGCCTCCCTTTCGGTCGGCTCCAGGACACCGGGTGTTCGCCGGGCCTGTCCTGCGCCCGGAGAAGAATGATGACAGCAGCGACTACCGCCGCCCCCGGCATGCCGGACATGAAACTGTCGGTTCGTCAGGTCTTCGGCATCGACAGCGATCTGGAAGTGCCGGCCTATTCGCAGACCGAGGCGCATGTGCCGGATCTCGATCCGGATTACCGATTCGACCGCGACACCACGATCGCTATCCTCGCCGGCTTTGCCCATAACCGCCGCGTGATGATCTCCGGCTATCACGGCACCGGCAAGTCGACCCATATCGAGCAGGTCGCGGCCCGGCTGAACTGGCCCTGCGTGCGCGTCAATCTCGACAGCCATGTCTCCCGCCTCGATCTCGTCGGCAAGGACGCGATCGTGCTGAAGGAAGGCAAGCAGATCACCGAGTTCCAGGACGGCATCCTGCCCTGGGCGCTGCAGAACAACATCGCGCTGGTCTTCGACGAGTACGATGCCGGCCGCCCGGACGTGATGTTCGTGATCCAGCGCGTACTCGAGCAGTCGGGCAAGCTCACCCTGCTCGATCAGAAGCGCGTCATCCGCCCGCACCCCGCCTTCCGGCTGTTCGCCACCGCCAACACGGTCGGCCTCGGCGACACTTCGGGCCTCTATCACGGCACCCAGCAGATCAACCAGGGCCAGATGGACCGCTGGTCGATCGTCACCACGCTGAACTATCTGCCGCACGACAACGAGGTTGCGATCGTCCTCGCCAAGTCGAAGCACTACCAGACCTCGCCCGAGGGCAAGGACATCGTCAACAAGATGGTGCGCGTCGCCGACCTCACCCGCAACGCCTTCATGAACGGCGATCTCTCGACGGTGATGAGCCCGCGCACGGTGATCACCTGGGCCGAGAACGCGGCGATCTTCGGCGATATCGGCTTCGCCTTCCGCGTCACCTTCCTCAACAAGTGCGACGAGATGGAGCGGGCGCTGGTGGCCGAGTTCTTCCAGCGTTCCTTCGGCAAGGATTTGCCGGAGAGCGCCGTCAACGTCGTCCTGAGCTAGGCGAGGGAAATCGGGGCCGCCGCCGCAGGTCCGCGGCGGGGCAGGCCCAAGCGGAGGAGGCAGGTGATGGCGCGCTACGAAGGCAGCTGCCATTGTGGACGGGTCGCCTATGAGGTCGAAGCCGATCTCGGGCAGACGATCACCTGCAACTGCTCCTATTGCCAGCGCCGAGGCTCGGTGCTGGCCTTCACCCCAGCGCAGAACTTCACCCTGACCAAGGGTGAGGACGCGCTGACCGAGTACCGCTTCAACACGCAGAAGATCCAGCATCTGTTCTGCGAGAGCTGCGGCATCGAATCCTTCGCGCGCGGCGAGATGCCGGACGGTACGCAGATGGTCGCGATCAACGCCCGCTGCCTCGCCGACGTCGAGCCGACCGAGCTCAACAGCACCGCCTATGACGGGCGCTCGCGCTGAACCCAGCCAGGGAGACCGCAAGGCCTTGTCCATCTCCAACCGCAAGCCCGGCACGCCCAAGGAAGCGCCAGCCGAACCGCTGAAGCGTGCCGTCTCCGGCGCGATGAAGGCGATTGCGCGCAAGCCGGAGATGGAGATCGTCTTCGCTGCCGACAAACCCTCCCTGGTCGGCGAGCGCGCCCGCCTGCCCGAGCCGCCGCGCAAGCTCACCGCCCAGGACGTCGCGATCCTGCGCGGCCATGCCGATTCGATGGCGCTCAGGCTCGCCTGCCATGACGCCTCGATCCATCGCCGCGCCGCGCCCGAGGGCGACGCCGCCCGCGCCGTGTTCGACGCCGTCGAGCAGGCGCGCGTCGAATCGCTCGGCTCGCGCCGGATGGCCGGCATGGCCGGCAATATCGGCGCCATGCTCGAGGACCGCTATCACCGCGGCGGGCGCTATGAGGAGATCACCGACCGCGCCGACGCGCCGCTCGAGGACGCGCTCGCCCTGATGGTGCGCGAGCGCCTGACCGGGTTGAAGCCGCCCAAGGCGGCGCAGAAGCTGGTCGAGCTCTGGCGCGAGGAGGTCGAGGGGAAGGCCGGGGCCGATCTCGACCGGCTCGCCAGATCGGTCGAGGACCAGCGCGGCTTCGCCCGTACCGTCCGCGACATGCTGGCCTCGCTCGACATGGCCGAGCAGACCAGCCAGGGCCAGGACGACGAGGAGGACGAGGACGAGAACGACCAGTCCTCGGAGGATCAGGAGCAGCAGGAAGGCGAGGCCGAGCAGGAGAGCCAGGGCGAGCGTTCCGAGACCGAGGTCAGCGAGGACGCCGCCGAGGAGATGCAGGAGGGGGCCTCCGAGGCCGCCGACGCACCGGCCGGCGACTGGGACGAGGAGGATGACAGCTCCGAGGCCGAGGAAGCCGGCGAGGCGCCGCGCCCGCGCGACAGCCGCGCCAATGAGCGGCCGCAGACCGACTACAAGGCTTATTCGACCAAGTTCGACGAGATCGTCACCGCCGAGGAACTCTGCGATGCCGAGGAGCTGACGCGTCTGCGCGCCTATCTCGACAAGCAGTTGGCGCATCTTCAGGGCGTCGTGGCGCGCCTCGCCAACCGGTTGCAGCGGCGCCTGATGGCGCAGCAGAACCGCTCCTGGCAGTTCGATCTGGAGGAAGGCGCGCTCGATCCCTCGCGCCTGCCGCGCATCATCATCGACCCGTTCCAGCCGCTCTCCTTCCGGCAGGAATCGGACACGAATTTCCGCGATACGGTGGTGACGCTGCTGATCGACAATTCCGGCTCGATGCGCGGCCGGCCGATCACGGTCGCGGCGACCTGCGCCGACATCCTGGCGCGCACGCTGGAGCGCTGCGGCGTCAAGGTCGAGCTGCTCGGCTTCACCACGCGCGCCTGGAAGGGCGGGCTCTCGCGCGAATCCTGGCTGCAATCGGGCAAGCCGGCGAATCCCGGCCGTCTCAACGATCTCCGCCATATCATCTACAAGGCGGCGGATGCCCCCTGGCGCCGGGCGCGCAAGAATCTCGGGCTGATGATGCGCGAGGGACTGCTCAAGGAGAATATCGACGGCGAGGCGCTGGACTGGGCGCATAAGCGCCTGCTGGCGCGGCCGGAGCAGCGCAAGATCCTGATGGTGATCTCGGACGGCGCGCCGGTCGACGATTCCACGCTCTCGGTCAATGCCGGGAGCTATCTCGAGCGGCATCTGCGCCATGTCATCGCCGAGATCGAGACCCGCTCGCCGGTCGAGCTGATCGCGATCGGCATCGGCCATGACGTCACCCGCTACTATCGCCGCGCCGTCACCATCGTCGATGCCGAGGAACTCGGCGGGGTGATGACCGAGAAGCTGGCGGAGCTGTTCGAAGAGGATGCCGGCGCCGCCACGGGCGGGCGCGTCTCCCGCCGTCTGCAATGAGCCTCAGCCGACGCGGCCTGCTGGCCGGCCTCGGCGCGGCCGCGCTGGCGCCGGCCGCGCGCGCCCAGGCGATCGAGCCTGGCCGCTCCTCGCTCAAGGTCTCGGGCCGCCCGCTCTCGGTCTTCGAGCCGGGCAATCCGACGAAGACCCGCTTCGGCCAGCTCGTCTTCCGCAGCGGGCTCGTGCTCAGCGCTGGCCATCCGCGCTTCGGCGGCTTCTCCGGGCTCTGGCGCTCGCCTGACGGCACGCAACTGGTGGCGGTGAGCGACAAGGCCTCCTGGCTGACGGGACGGCTCGTGCGGCGTGACGGCTGCCTCGTCGGGTTGGAGCAGGCGGAGATCGCCCCGGTGCTCGGTGTCTCGGGTCGGCCGCTCGCTCGCTCGCGCTATTACGATACCGAAGCGCTGGCGATCCAGGACGGCATCGCCTATCTCGCCGTCGAGCGCACCCATGACATCCTGCGCTTCGACTGGGCGAAATATGGCGTCGAGGCGCGAGCGCGGATCGTGCAGCTACCGCCGGCGGCGAAGCGCCTGCCGAGCAATCGCGGCATGGAGGCGCTCGGCGTCGTGCCCGCGGGGCATCCGCTCGCCGGCGCCCTGGTGGCGATCTCCGAACGCTCGGGCAAGGAAGACGAGCCGACCAGCGGCTTCATCATCGGCGGGCGTCAATCGGGGACCTTCCAGGTCATTCGCCGCGACGGCTACGACATCACCGATCTCGCCTTCCTGCCGGGCGGCGACATGCTGCTGCTGGAGCGCTGGTACCGGCCGCTACGGGGCGTCGGCATGCGCATCCGCCGAATCGCCGGAGCCTCGCTGCGGCCGGGTGCCCGGCTCGACGGGCAAATCCTGATCGAGGCCGATCTCGGCCAGGAGATCGATAACATGGAGGGGATGGCCGTCCACCTGGAAGGTGGGCGGACCATCATCACCCTGATCTCGGACGATAATTTCTCGACCTTCCTGCAGCGGACGGTGCTGCTGGAGTTCGAACTGGCGCAATAGCGGCGCTCGTCATGCCCGGGCCCTGACCCGGGCATCTCAACCCGAACGAAGCGCCGACCTGCGCCCTTGTGTCAGGAGATTCTCGGGGCTGCGCTGCGCCCGAGAATGACGTGCACGGCGCAAACGAAAAAAGCGGCCTTGCGGCCGCTTCATTCGATCGGGAAGGAGAGTCCGCTCAGTTGGCGGCGAGCTTCTTCTCGATGTCGCGCTTCAGCGCGAGCGCGCCGGTCGACAGCTCGCCGGCCGGAGCCTTGACGAGGAAGGCGTCGAGGCCGCCGCGGTGATCGACGGTGCGCAGGGCGTTGGCCGAGACGCGCAGACGCACCGAGCGGCCGAGCGTGTCGGACTGCAGGGTGACGTTGACGAGGTTCGGCCGGAAGACCGTTTTGGTCTTACGGTTCGAGTGGCTGACGAGCTGGCCCGTCAGGGTGGCTTTCCCGGTCAGTTCGCAACGGCGAGCCATGATCTCATTCCCAAGCTTTCCAGGACGCCAACGCAAAACGCCGACACACGACGTGCCGGCAGGCGAGCACCGGAAGTCAAATTGAAGTGGCGGGTCTATAGCCAAGCCCCGAGCGCCCGTCAAGGCGAACTGCACGATAGGGCGCCGGAAACATCTCGGTAACCTCCTCTCGTCAGACTCCGTTAATCAGGTCACGATTCGGACCGATTCGCAGTGCAAGCGAGCTGTCGAACGGTCGCGCCGCCCGGAGCATCGAGATGAAGCCCGCCCTCACGCCGTCCCTGTCCGGGCTCGCCCTCGCGGCAGCCCTGCTCGCGGGCGCGTTTCCTGCCGGCGCCGCCTCGCTCGATGCCGCCTATGATGTTTCCCTGCTCGGCATGACCTTCGGCAAGGCCAGTCTGAGCGGCGACATCGAGGGCAGCCGCTACAAGCTCGATGTCCAGGCCAAGCTGACCGGGCTCGTCGGCGGTTTCACCGGCGGGCGCGGCTCCGGCGCCGCCACCGGCAATCTCAATGCCGGCAAGCTCTCGCCGGCGACCTTCGCGATCTCGTCCGCGAGCACGAGCGAGAGCCGCACGGTGCGCATGGCGCTCGAGCGCAATGCCGTGCAGGCGGTCGAGATCGAGCCGCCGATCGATGCCAAGCCCGACCGGGTGCCGATCAGCGACGCGCATCGGCGCAATGTCATGGACCCGATCAGCGCTTTCCTGATGCCGGTGGAAGGGGGGCGCAACTCCGGCGCCGCCGCCTGCAATCGCACTCTGCCGATCTTCGACGGCGCCGCGCGCTACGACATCAAGCTGAGCTATGCCGGCACGCGCGAGGTCACGCTCGACGGCTATAGCGGCCCGGTTTCGGTCTGCCAGGCGCGCTATGTGCCGATCTCCGGCCACAGGGCGCTGCGGCCGAGCACCAAGTTCATGGCCGAGAACAAGGAAATCTCGACCTGGCTCGCGCCGATCGCCGGCACGACGATGATGCTGCCGGTGCGGATCTCGGTGAAGACGATGATCGGTACCGCGGTGATCGAGGCCTCGCGCTTCAAGGTCGATCCCGGCGTGACGGCGGCGACCTCGCGCAACTGAGCCCGGCGCGGCCGGCCGCTGACAGGCGCCGGCCCGTCCTCGCCACGATGCGCGGCCCTGGTGGCGGCATTGCCGCTGAGGCTGCCGCGGGGCTAGCCTTCCCGCCGCGATTCGACCTTGGAGCCGATATGCCCGGCGATTTTGCCTTGCCACCCGGATTGCGGCGGCGCGACGTGATGGTGCGCGACACCGTGCTTCATGTCGCCGAGGTCGGCGACGGGCCGACAGTGCTGCTGCTGCATGGCTGGCCGGAGTTCTGGATGACTTGGCTGCCCTTGATGAACCGCCTGCATGGCGAGTTCCGGCTGGTCGCGCCCGATCTGCGCGGCTTCGGCGACAGCGCAAAATCGCCCGCGCCACGCAGCGATGTCGGGGCCAACAGCCATGCCGACGACATCGCCGCCTTGCTGGAAGCGCTGGGGACCGGACCGGTCGGGGTCGTCGGCCATGATGTCGGCGCCTATGTCGCCCAGGGCCTGGCGCGGCGCCACCCGCAGCGGGTCGAGAAGCTCCTGTTCTTTAACTGCCCGACGCCGAGCGTCGGTTCGGCCTGGGTGCGCGAGGGCCATGTCAACGAGATCTGGTACCAGTCCTTCCAGCAATTGCCGCTGGCCGAGCAGCTGATCGGCTCCAGCCGCGAGGCTTGCGCACTCTATCTCGGGCATTTCCTGACGCATTGGTGCCATCGCAAGGATGCCTTCGCGCCGGTCTTCGACCGCTGGGTCGAGAACTTCCTGAAGCCCGGCAATCTGCGCGGCGGCTTCGACTGGTACCGCAGCCAGAACGCGGCCCGGATCGCCGCCATCGACGGCCATCCGCCGCCATCGGTGCCGATCCATCAGCCGACGCGCGTGCATTGGGGCCGCCACGACCCGATCCTGAAAGCCGAATGGAGCGCCTTCCTGCCCTATTATTTCGACGATGTCGAAGTGACCTATTGCGAGAATGCCGGTCATTTCGTCCATGTCGAGGCGCCGGACGAGGCGGCCGAGGTGTTCACCGAAGTCTTCGCCGACTGAACTGACGGGGTGCGCGACTATTTTCGCCTTTGCCTCTCGCCTTCCCGTGCAGGAGGCCTACATGAGCGAAAGCGGCCCTTGCGCGCGCAAGTCGGCGAAGGACGGAAATCGAGGGCGATTCAAAATCTTGTGGTTATTGAATCGCTTGCCGCGATATCTCGCCGTGAACGAAACCTGATTCTGCGGGAGTCAGCGATTCGGCCTCGCTTCGTTCCGGACTCGTTCTGTTCACGGCGCGGGTTGCCCTTGGGGCGCCCGACCCGGTAGGGCTGGCTCGGTATTTCGCCGCGCAGGCTGCAGGAAAGCTCCAGCGTCTTGATCCAACCCCGCTCTCTTCCGCCTTCGCTCCGCGCACGCGGTGTCACTGCGGTGCTCGGCCCGACCAATACGGGCAAGACCCATCTCGCCATCGAGCGGATGATCGCCCATCCCACGGGGATGATCGGCCTGCCGCTGCGTCTGCTGGCGCGCGAGGTCTACCAGCGCGTCGTCGAGAGGGTCGGCCCGGAGGCGGTGGCGCTCGTCACCGGTGAGGAGAAGATCAAGCCGGAGCGGCCGCGCTTCTGGGTCTGCACGGTCGAGGCGATGCCGCGCGACCTTGCCGTCGATTTCGTCGCCGTCGACGAGATCCAGCTCGCCGCCGATCTCGACCGCGGCCATGTCTTCGCCGACCGGCTGCTGAATCATCGCGGCCGGGCCGAGACCATGCTGATCGGCGCCGGCACGATGCGGCCGCTCGTCGAGCACCTGATCCCCGGCGCCAATGTGGTGACGCGGCCGCGGCTCTCGAACCTGACCTTCGCCGGCGACCGCAAGATCACCCGCCTGCCGCGGCGTTCGGCGATCGTCGCCTTCTCGGCCGAGGAAGTCTACGCCATCGCCGAGCTGATCCGCCGGCAGAAGGGCGGGGCGGCGGTGGTGCTGGGCGCGCTATCGCCGCGCACGCGCAATGCCCAGGTCGAGATCTACCAGTCCGGCGATGTCGACTATCTCGTCGCCACCGACGCGATCGGCATGGGCCTCAACCTCGATGTCGACCACATCGCCTTCGCCGGCGACAGCAAGTTCGACGGCCATCATTTCCGCAAGCTGCATCCGGCCGAGTTCGGCCAGATCGCCGGCCGGGCCGGCCGGCATCTGCGCGACGGCACTTTCGGCACCACCGGGCGGGCGCCGCCCTTCGATGCCGAACTGGTCGATGCCATTGAGAATCATCGGTTCGAGCCGATTCGCCAGCTGCAATGGCGCAACTCCGATCTCGACCTGCGCTCGGTCCAGGGGCTGCTCGACAGCCTCAACCAGCAGCCGCAGGAGCAGGGAATGACCCGCGCCCTGATCGCCGAGGACATGACCACGCTGGAAATCCTGGCGCGCGACCATGATGTCGCAAGGCTCGCGCAGGGCAGGCCGGCGGTGACGCGGCTCTGGGAGGTCTGCGGCCTGCCGGATTATCGCAAGATCGCGCCCATGCAGCATGCCGACCTCGCGACGATGCTGTATCTTCGGCTGATGCGGCATGGCCGTCTCGATCCGGACTGGTATCGGCGCCAGCTCGATGCGCTCGACCGCACCGATGGCGAGATCGACACGCTGTCGGCGCGCATCGCGCAGGTCCGAACCTGGACCTTCGTGGCGAACCGTCCCGACTGGTTGCCTGATCCAGAGCATTGGCAGGGGGTGGCGCGTCTTGTAGAGGACAAGCTGTCGGACGCTTTGCACGAAAGGCTCGCCAGCCGTTTCGTCGATCGGCGCACGAGCGTGTTGATGCGTCGCCTGCGGGAGAATGCGATGTTGGAAGCTGAGGTCACTGCGGCGGGCGACGTGCTCGTCGAGGGCCAGCATGTCGGGTTGCTGCAGGGGTTCCGCTTTACGGCGGATCCCAAGGCCGGCGGCCCCGAAGCCAAGGCGCTGAACGCCGCCGCGATGAAGGCGCTCGCCAGCGAGATGGAGGCGCGCGCCTCGCGCGTCGTGCTCGCCGGCGACGAGGCCTTCGTCCTGTCGCATGACGGTTTCATCCGCTGGGTCGGCGAGCCGGTGGCGCGCCTCGTCGCCGGCGAGAAGGTGCTGGAGCCGCGCCTGCGCCTGCTGGTCGAGGAGCATCTGACCGGGCCGGCGCGCGAGCAGGTCGAGAATCGGCTGACGCTCTGGCTGAAAAATCACATCACCAAGCTGCTCGGGCCGCTGCAGGTGCTCGAGGAGGCCACGAGCCTGACCGGCATCGCGCGCGGCATCGCCTTCCAGGCGGCCGAGGCGCTGGGCGTGCTCGAGCGCGCCAAGGTCGGCGAGGAGATGAAGACCCTCGACCAGGAGGGGCGGGCGGGCCTGCGCCAGCTCGGCATGCGCTTCGGCGCCTTCCATCTCTATGTGCCGGCCCTGCTGAAGCCGGCACCGCGGGCGCTCGCAGCCCAGCTCTGGGCGCTGAAGCATGACGGACCGGAGCAGGGCGGGCTGGACGACATCGCCCATCTCGCCTCGTCCGGCCGGACCTCCTTCCCGGCCAACAAGGACGTGCCGAAGGGGCTGTATCGCGCCGCCGGCTATCGCGTCTGCGGCGAACGGGCGGTGCGCGTCGACATTCTCGAGCGCCTTGCCGACCTGATTCGCCCGGCTATCGCCTATCGCCCCGGCGTCACGCTCGGCCAGCCGCCGGCGGGTGCCGCCGACCAGGACGGCTTCGTCGCCACCGGCGCGATGACCTCGCTCGTCGGCTGCGCCGGCGAGGACTTCGCCTCGATCCTGCGCTCGCTCGGCTATGTCTCGGTGAAGCGGGCAGGGCCGGCGATCACCGTGCCGCTCGCGGCGACACCGGAGCCTATCGTGGCGGCCCCGGCCATTGAGGTCGAGGCTGCGCCTGCGGGTGAGGGCGAGGTCGCAGCCGAGACGGTTGTGGCCGAGAGCCCCGATGCCCTGGATGCAGAGGCCCCGTCCGAAGCTTCGGCTTCCGAGGGCGAGGCGCCGGAAGCCACGCTGAACGAAACGCCGGATGCGCCTGTGCTCACCGAGGCCGAGATTGCGGCCGCGCCTGGTGAGGCCATCGCGGCCACCGCCGAGGCCGAGCAGTCCGACATGTCCGAACCGGCCCCGGCCGAGGCGGCTGCTTCGGAAGCGCCGGCGAGTGCAGCTCCCGCCGAGGAGCCTGCCAAGCCGGCCGAACCGGAGCTGATCGAGGTCTGGCGCCCGCATCGGCACCAGGGCGGAAGGCGGCCGGAGCAGGGCGCCCGCGGGCGTCGCCAGGACCGTCGCCCCGGCCAGCAGGGCGCAGCGGCGCCGGCTGGCGAAGCCGGAGGCGGACCGCGTCCCGAAGGTGGCCAGCGGCCGAATCGCAATCGCTGGCGCGAAGGCGGCTGGAACGGCCAGCGCCCGGTGGCGGGCGGGCAGGCTCCCGCTGCGGACGCGGCGGGCGGTGCGCCGGAGCGGCAGGGACGCGGCGGCCGGCCGGAAGGTGGCAACCGACCCGAGCGCGGTCCGCGGCCGGAGTTCAGGCGCAATGAGGGGCGGCCGGGCGGTGGTCCGCGTCGCGACGAGCGCGGCGGCAAGGAGCAGCGTTTCCAGGCGCCGGCCAAGCCGCGTGCCGCCGAGCGCCAGCCGGATCCGGATTCGCCTTTCGCCAAGCTGCTCGCCCTGAAGGCGCAGCTCGAAGGTGGCGACGGGCGCAAGGGCTGAGGCATCAGGGCGAGGGCCGCGATTGCGCGAGGACCGGCAACGTCTCGACAAATGGCTCTGGTTCGCGCGCTTCGCCCGCAACCGCCCCGCCGCCGTGCGTCTGGTGGAGGACGGCCATGTCCGGGTTGCAGGCAAGCGGATCGAGAACCCGGCGCTCGGGCTCAAGCTCGGGGATGTCCTGACGCTGGCTCTCCCGCATGCGACGCTGGTCGTGGCGTTGCGTGCGCTCGGCGAGCGCCGCGGCTCCTACGAGCAGGCGCAGGCGCTTTACGAGGTGCTCGGCGGCGACCAGCGCGGCGATGCGTCGCTTGCGCCGGGGGAACCGAAGGGATAGATCGCGAGAATTGTGCGGCCGGCGTTGGCGCGGCCCGCCAGAATGTTTCCGGAACGCCCGTTCCGGCAGAATTTCTATCCCGTTTCCGGCCGAATTCCGGCCTTGAAACACTCTCTCGCCCGGTTCTAAGGATGCGCCGGTCGATCGGAAGGACAGCGCCATGACCTATGTGGTCACCGAGAACTGCATCAAGTGCAAGTATATGGATTGCGTCGAGGTCTGTCCGGTAGACTGTTTCTACGAAGGCGAGAACATGCTCGTCATTCATCCCGACGAGTGCATCGATTGCGGCGTCTGCGAGCCGGAATGCCCGGCCGAGGCGATCAAGCCCGATACCGAGCCGGGCCTCGACAGCTGGCTGCAGCTCAACTCGAAATATGCTTCGAGCTGGCCGAACATCACGCAGAAGAAAGAGCCGCCTGCCGACGCCAAGGAGTTCGACGGCGTACCCGGCAAGCTCGACGCGCATTTCTCGCCCAACCCCGGCGAAGGCGACTGAACCTGCCGTTTGGGCAGGTCGATGGCAGGGCTGCGGATGGCGGGTCGATCAGGCCCGCTGACGCGGCCATAAACCGTTTACCTTTGATTCGGCGCGTTTTTTGTGGTATCCATTTGCCACAGTCGAGTTCGTTCCGCTTGCCCCTGCGAGAATTCATGATCGGGGCGCCCCCTTAAACGCAGCGAGCAAAGCTACCGGTGCCAAGTCCGGGGCTGTGCGAACTTCGTGTCTGGTGGCCATCAAGAAACAATCGGCTGAGGGAGCGTGTCGCGCCGGGAGATGACTGTCAAAGTCGCATCCGTCGCGTCCGGCAGAGTGTCGCTGGTTATTCCGACCAGCGACTGAAAGTCGCGTCTCCGCTTATAGCGGACCGATGAGGAGTTGAAACGGCATGACCACTGCGAAGAAAGCTGCTGTGCGCCTGGGTTTCAAGACTGGCGAGTTCGTCGTCTATCCGTCCCATGGTGTCGGTCAGATCACGGCGATCGAGGAGCAGGAGGTTGCCGGCTTCAAGCTCGAGCTGTTCGTCGTCAGCTTCGCCAAGGACAAGATGACTCTGCGCGTGCCCACCGCCAAGGCCGCCAGTGTCGGTCTGCGCAAGCTCGCCGATGGCGAGGTCGTCGCCAAGGCGCTCGCGACGCTGACCGGCCGCGCCCGCGTCAAGCGTACCATGTGGTCGCGCCGCGCCCAGGAATACGAAGCGAAGATCAATTCCGGCGACCTCGTCGCCATCGCCGAAGTGGTGCGTGATCTCTATCGCTCCGAGGCGCAGCCCGAGCAGTCCTATTCCGAGCGCCAGCTCTATGAGGCGGCGATCGACCGGATGACGCGCGAGATCGCCGCCGTCGACGAGATTACCGAGACCGAGGCGCTGAAGAAGATCGAGACCCAGCTCGCCAAGTCGCCGCGCCGCGCCAGCAAGGCCGAGGCCGTTGAGGCCGAGGACGGCGACGAGGACCTGCAGGAGGAGGCCGCCTGAGGCGGTTTGCATGACCGGATATCGAGGCCCGGCGGAGCGATCCGCCGGGCCTTTTTCTTGGACAGCCCGACGGAGCGCGGCATCGGGCCGTCAGGCCGCCCCGGTCTCGGCGGCGAGGAAGGCGACGGTACGCTCCCAGGCGAGCCTGGCGGCGGCGGCGTTGTAGCGCTCAGCGCTGGTGTCGTTGTGGAAGGCGTGGTCGACATCCGGATAGACGATCGCCTGGTAGCGGATATGGGCGGCCTTCAGCGCGGCCTCATAGGCCGGCAATGCCTCGACCAGACGGGTGTCGCGCGCCGCGTGCTGGATCAGCAGCCGAGCCTTGATCTGCGGCACCTTGGCGAGGTCCGGCGAACGGCCGTAGAAGACGACGCCGGCGCTGAGCTCGGGTGCCGCCACGGCGAGGTCGTTGACTGCGCCGCCGCCCCAGCAGAAGCCGACTGCTCCAGTCTTGCCGGTGGCGTCCGGGCGGGCGGCGAGCAGGGCGAGGGCGGCACGGCCCTGGGCGACGACGTCCTGCGGCTTGAGCTGTGGGAAGAGGGCGCGGGCGGCGTCCGGATCAGCCGGCGTGCCGCCGAGCGGGGTCAGGAAGTCGAGTCCGAGCGCGGTGAAGCCGGCCAGCGCCATGCGGCGGGTGACGTCCTCGATATGCGGGTTGAGGCCGCGGTTCTCATGGATGACGAGCACGCCGCCGCGCCTGACCGGCGTCTTGGGCGCGACGAGATAGCCCTTCAGCGCGACGCCGCCCACGGTCTCGACGATGCGCCGGGCCTCGAGCCGGGCATCATCGGGAGCGACCTGCCGGGCCTGCGCATAGTTCGGCTCGAGCAGGGCGAGCGCGGCTTCCGCAGCCGCGGCCGAACCGGCGAGCCCGACGAGCCGGTTCATGAAGCTGCGGCGGTCGAGCGGCTTGTGGGTGTACTCGTCGTAGAGTTCGACGATGCGGCGGTCGAGTGCCATGGTCGCCCCTCTGGTCGGGCGGCGCTCGGCCGCCATGTTCCACCTCCCGGGCATTCCATTCGGGTGATGGGCAGCCCATGGCGCGGGACGCTAGCATGAGGCGGGATGGCCGGTCAGCGGCGCAAGGCCGCGCGGCGCCGGGCTATTCGGTCACGATCTTGTAACGCTGGCCCGGAGTCAGCCGGCCGGAGCGGTCGAGCCCGTTCAGGATCTGGAAGAGTTCGAGCGGCCGGTCATGCGTCGCCATCCGGCCGGAAAGGCTTGCCGGTGTGTCGCCTTCCGCCGCGGCGACCAGTCTGATCTGCATGGGCTTGACCGACTGGGCCTCGGAGGGGGAGAGGCTGCGGAAGCTGTCGAGCACGGCGCGCATGCCGCGTTCGGGGTCGGTTCCGCCCTTGGCGGCCAGGATGAAGCGATAGACGCGCTGGCCGGCCTGGATGGCGGCGAGCCGGAAGCGCCAGTCCGTGCCCTTGCCGGTGGTGACCGCCGCCGGGAGGCCGCCGATCGTCACGGATTCGACCTCGCCGGTGGTGACGCCGTCGATCCAGCCGGAGGCGACATAGGATTCGAGCGTCTGCCCCGGCTTCAGCGCGACGGAATCGAAACGCAGGGCCTGGGCGCCGTCGCGGCTGACCCCGACCACCATTTCGCGGGCCGCCTCGAGCTCGAAGCCATCGGGCGCGGTGAAGGCGATGCGCAGGGCGCTGTTGAGATAGCGTCGGCCGCGGACGACGCCGTCGGCCGGGTCGTCGCCGAAGGCGATGCCGTCGATCGCAGTCAACCAGCGTCCCGCCTCGCGCTCGCCGATGCCGGGCGCGCCGATCTGCCGCGCGGCGGAGGTGACGGCCGCGATGCGCTCCGGGGTCGAGGGGTGGCTGGAGAGAATGTCGAGCTTCTTGTCGCCACCGCCCTCGCCGCCGGCGCGGAAAGTCGTGTTGCGGCCGAGCGAGACGAGGAAGCGGCCGGCGCCGTAGGGGTCGTAGCCGGCGCGGGCGATGTTGCGCACGCTGATCTGGTCGGCGAGCAGTTCCTGCTGCCGCGAGAACTTGGCGAGCGTCAGCTTCGAGCTGGCCTGGACTGCTGCCCCGGTCGTCGGGTCGTTCAGGACTTGAGCCACGACCTGGCTGACCAGCGCCGATTCGAGCTCCAACTCGGCCCTTTCGGTGGCGTGGCGCGCGGTGACATGGGCGATCTCATGCGCCATCACCGAGGCGATCTCGGAGGTGTCGTTGGCGAGGGCGAGCAGGCCGCGGGTGACATAGAGGCGCCCGGTCGGCAAGGCGAAGGCATTGACGATCGGCGAGTTCAGGATGGTGATCTCGTAATTGCCGATCTGGCCGTCGCTGGCTTTGGCGAGGCGCGTGACGATCTCGTCGAGCACGCTGCGGACATTGGAGGCGCGATACTCGCCCCCAAAGGCCTGGAGCAGGCGCAGATGCTCGCGGTCGGTGCCGCGCTGCAGGCTGGCGACGCGCGGCGCCGACTCGCCGCCGGGCTGATCGAGCGGCGGCAGGAGGGAACTCTGGTCGCCGAAGCATGCGGCCAGCAGCAAGGCCGGCAGCGCCATGGCGACGAGGCGCCCCCGGGCGGGCTGTCGATATCGCTGCATTGCCTGAAACAACCTAATCGACCATCTCCAGGGCGGCGGGCGTCTCGATCGTAACGAGGAGGCCGTCTCGCCCCTCGATCACGCCGCGTACGCGCACGCGTTTACCGGTCAGCGTGGACGCGGTCCAGCCGACGCTTTGCAATTCCCGCCAAAGTGCGCGCGACAGCACGATGCTGCCGCCCGCTCCGCGGCGGCGCGTGAAGTTGAGATAGGTTCGCCGAGCCCGTTCGCCAACTGCCGCGATGCGCCCCTCAACCAGCACGATCCGGCCCGCCTGCGCCCGCATCGCGGCGGGATCGTGACCGTCGATGACCGGCAGGCCCGCAAGGGCGCGGTTCGTCGCGGGCGTTGCCGAAACGGCACGTTCGGCGACCGTCTTCGCAGACCGGCCGGCTTCGGCGGCGCGCCAAACAGCGTTGCAGCCGGCGAGGCCTGGCTCCGGAAGGTGAAGCGCCGCTCCGGCCGCGAGCAGCAGTGCGGCAAGGTCATGCCCGGCGATGTCGCCTGCAGGACCGTCGGGGAGCAGGAGCCGCGCGGGGACCCGGCCCCAGCGATCGGTGCCACCGAGTGCGACCAGTTCAAAGCCCTGGCCGAGCCAGGGACGGAGGGCGGCGGCAAAGCGTTCCCGCTCGGCTTCGTCCTGTCGCGGCGCGAGCCCGGCGAGGCGGAGCAGGCTGCCGTCTTCCAGAACGAGGTCGCCATGGCGCTCGAGGCTGGCGAGCCGGACCTTGCGGGTTTCCTCGGGCGCAGCACAGTCTTCGGCAGCAGCGGGCCGCGCCGTCGCCGAAATCGCAGCGAGCCCCGCAAACACGATAAAGGAAGGCTTCACCCGCATGCGCTTTATGCTAAACGCATTCCTGTGCGTCCCGGTAGCTCAGCAGGATAGAGCAACGGTTTCCTAAACCGTAGGTCAGGGGTTCGAATCCCTTCCGGGACGCCAGATCTTCCAGCAAGATACCGAAGCCGGGCGATATTCTGGTTTTCCGGGCCCGAGATGTCCGGCCCGGCCTCTTCGGCGAAAACAGCGCAGGCCGTGTGGCGGCTATGCTCGACGCATTCGCTTGCTTCCCGAGGCGATTGCCGCGGTGCATGCGATGCTCAGGGCGTCGGCGGCGCGCCGCTTCCGGCAGCGCCCGTCAGTCGCCCTGCCAAAGCACCTTCGCCGAAACGATTCGTCAGCCGGTCGATTGGTCGCTAGCGTATCAGCCAGAGTTGCGTAGCGATGAGGTGGTGTCATGCCTGAGATCGCCGCTATGACGATCGCGTCCTATGAAGAGCGCAAGGCCGCCGTGTTGCGGGCCGCGCAGTTGATCTCATCCCCGGACGGTTCCGAAGGCGCGCGTGAATTCGCGCTGCTGACCGAGGCGATCGCGGATTTCGACATCCGCCAGGACGCAGAACCCGTCATCGAGATCCCGCCCGGGTTCATGCAGTTCCTTGCCGGTGGGCATCGCGGTCAAGCTCTGACCAAGCGTCGCTGATTGCAGGCGGCCGTGGTGACCTTGCCGGCAGATCAGCGATGATCGGGGCCATGCGTGCTGATCGCGACCCGCCGGGGCGGCGCGATCGCCTACGAGGGCGCCGGTCTGCATGGTCGGGACGATGAGAGAGCGACGGCGCCGCGATGCAGCTCAGGATTCGGCGGCGAGCTGCGAGGAGATCGTCGCGGAGGTGCGACGCAGGGCCGGCAGGATGCGGTCCAGCAGGCGCTGACGCGGCCCGGCCCCGCGCAGGACGAGGCTGCTCAGGGCCGCCACCGTCTCGCCGTCCACAATGATCGGCACGGCCACGGCCCAGATCTGCGACTGGTAGACCGCATCGAGATAGCGCTCATGCGCGAAGGCGAAGCCATTCTGCCGGGCCGTGGCGAGCCGTTCCTCGAGCCCCTCCCATAATTCGGGTGAGGCGTCCCAGATCTCCTTGGACTGCCGGAGACGCTCGAGCTGGGCTTGCAGCGCATCCGGGGCCAGCCCGGCCAGCTGCATGATGCCGACGCCGGTGGCGAGCAGCGGAATGCGGGCGCCGAGCCGGCCGGGAATGGAAAGGCCCTTGGCGTTGCGGTTGGTGTAGACGATCACCATCGCATCGTCCTCCAGCGTCGCCAGATTGGATGGCCAGCCGATCTCGGCCCGCAGGCTCTCGATCAGCGGCTCGGCGAGCTGGAGCAGGCGCGAGGTGCCGTCATAGCCATTGCTCAGCAGCTTGGTCCGCGCGGTCACGCCGAAGGTCACGCCATCCGCGCGGCGATAGACATAGCCTGCCTCGATCAGCGTCTCCAGGATCCGCACCACCGTCGGCTGCGGCAGCTTGGCGGCCCGCGCCAGATCGGTCGCCGTGATCGGGCTCTGTTCGCTGACGAGACGAAGGACCGTCAGGCCGCGCGTAATGGCGCGAACGGGCTCAAAGGAGGCCATGGAAGCGTTGTCGGGCCCTGTGATGCATCGGGGTGGCCCCCGGCTGGCGGCGGAAGGGAGAAAGGGGCGCCTGCGCGCTGCGCCCCACTTCAGGCATTGCCTCTCGTGAGGTCAAGCGCTTGCCCGATCAGGGCGGCCTGCTCGCCTTCATGCCGCTCGATCGAGCCACCGGCCGCGACCGGCAAAGGCGGGCGGGCGACATGCGCCAGTGCGCGGCCGCCGAAGCGCGGATCGCAGCGGAGCTGATGTGCGACATGGGCGAGCGCGCCCTGGTTCTCCGGCTCCTCCTGGCACCAGAGCAGGTCGGCGCCACCATGCTGGGACAGGGCCTCGGCGAGCTCCTCGGCAGGGAAGGGGTAGAGCTGGTCGAGCCTGACGATCGCGATCTCGTCCTCCAGCCCGAGCCCGTCGCGGGCGGCGGCGAGCTCATAGCCGATCTTGCCGGAACAGAGCACGACGCGCCGTGCCGGCCGGGCCGGCTTCTCGGAAACGACCGGGCGGAAGGCGGTGCCGGCCGCCATCTCCTCCAGCGCCGAGACACAGGCCTTCTGCCGGAGCAGCGCCTTCGGCGCGATCACGAAGAGCGGCTTGCGCCAGGGCGCCTTCACCTGCCGCCGCAGCAGATGGAACAGATTGGCCGGCGTCGAGGGATTGGCAACGATCATGTTGCCGCCGGCGCAGAGCTGGAGCAGGCGCTCGATCCGGGCCGAGGAATGGTCCGGGCCCTGGCCTTCCAGCCCATGCGGCAGCAGGACGACGAGGCCCGACATCAGCTCCCATTTGGCTTCCGCCGAGACGATGAACTGGTCGACCATGATCTGGGCGCCGTTCAGGAAGTCGCCGAACTGCGCCTCCCAGAGGACCAGCCGGTTCGGGGCGGCGAGGCTGTAGCCATATTCGAAGCCGAGCACGCCATATTCGGAGAGCGGACTGTTCACCGCCTCGAAACGGGCCGCGCCTGCGGCAAGGCCTGCCACCGGCATGAGATGCTGGCCGGTCTCGACATCGTGCACGCCGAGATGGCGCTGGGTGAAGGTGCCGCGGGCGCAATCCTGACCGGAGAGCCGCACCGGCACGCCTTCCGCCAGCAGCGAGGCGAAGGCGAGCGCTTCGGCGGTCGCGAAGTTGATGTCGTTCCCGCTCTCGATCGTCTCGAGGCGCGTCCGATAGAACTGGGCGACCTTGGCGTGGGGCTTGAGCTCCGGCGGAAGCAGGCTGGCCTCGCGGCCGATCGCGCGCAATTGCTCGATCGGCAGGCCCGTCTCGATGCGGTCCAGCATCTCGGCCGCGCCCGCTCGCGCGATTCCGGCCCAGCCCTCTGGCCGCGCCGAGGCGGCGTTCGGGCGCAGGCTCTCAATGGCGGCATAGCCCTCCTGCATCTCGGCCTTGAAGGCTTCCGCCAGCTGCGCCACCCGCTCCGGCGCTGCAGCGTCGAGGCCGGCGACCACCGCGGTGAAGCTGTCACGCAGGGAGGGGCGAGCGTCGATGGCGGCCCAGATCTTCGGCTGGGTGAAGCGCGGCTCGTCGAGCTCGTTATGGCCGTTGCGGCGATAGCAGACGAGATCGATCAGCACGTCGCGGCGGTAGCGCCGGCGCCAGGCCAGAGCGAGCGCGGCGACCCTCGCGACCGCGACCGGATCGTCGCCGTTCACATGCAGCACCGGCGCGCCGACCATCTTGCCGATATCGGTGCAATAGCGCGAGGTCCGGCCTTCCGAGGCGTTGGTGGTGAAGCCGATCTGGTTGTTGACGACGAGATGGACCGTGCCGCCGACTTCATAGCCGGCGAGGCCGCCGAGCTGCAGCACTTCGCCGACCAGCCCCTGTCCGGAGAAGGCGGCGTCGGTATGGAGCAGCAGGCATAGCACATCGTCGCCGGCCGTGCCGCGCTTGCCGCGCGCCAGCCCGGTGACGACGGGCGCGACGGTCATCAGATGCGAGGGATGCGGCGAGATCGACAGCTTCATCTGCCGTCCGCCATGGCTGACCTCGCCGGCATAGCCGAGATGATAGGGCACGTCGCCGGTGAAGTCGGGGCCGCCATCGGTCAGGTCCCGGCCCTTGATTTCGGCCAGCAAGGTGCCGACCGGCTTGCCGAGGACGGTGGCGAGCGTCGCGAGGCGGCCGCGATGCATGCCGCCAATCACGGTTTCATCGAAGCCGGAAAGGCAGGCCTCGCGCAGCAATTCGCGCAGGAAGACGATGGCGCCCTCGGCGCCCTCGACGCCGAAGCGCTTCTTGGACGGGAATTTGACCTTGATGAAGGTCTCGAACGTATCGGCGAGCACGATCGCGTCCAGCGCGCGGTTCGCGAGATCGACCGGAGCCTGCGCCGCGAACAGCGCTTCGAAGGCGCCGTAGAGCCAGTCGCGGGCCTCGTCATCCTCGACCTGCTGCGCCTCGAGCCCGACCTTGCCGGCATAGAGGCGTTGCAATTCGGCGGCGAGGCTTGCGAGGGGAGTCTCGCAGGTCTCGCCGGAGAGGGTGACACGGGTCATCAGGCCCGGCTGCGCCGCCACCTCGGCGCGCAGGCGCTCGAGCGGCACGGCAGGCATGCGCGCCGCGAGATCGAGTGGATCGAGCGCCGCTTCGCGGTGCCCGAAGCGGCGATAGGCTTCGACCAGCCGCAGGCCGAGCGCTTCGCCATTGCCGCGCCCGCCCGCCCGTTCCGGCTCCATCTCCTCGAAATGGATGCGCCAGTCCGCCGGGACCGAAAGCGGGTCGCGCCGGTAGCGCGCATAGATGTCGAGGAGATACGCGCTTTCGGTCGCGACGGGCACGGTCATGGTGGCAGCTTTCGGGAAGCGCTATCGCTTCGGCTACGGAAGATCGGGTCTTGATCAGGTCTTGGACGGCAGGCGCGGAGCCTCGACGCCGGCAAGATCGCACCAGGCGTCGAGCAGCGCCGAGAAGTCCTTGCCGCCGAAGCCGCGCGAGCGGGCGAGCTGCAGGCATTCGCGCGCTGCCGCGCCCATGGCGAGCGGTACCTTCATCGACGAAGCCGAGGTCAAGGCGAGGCCGAGATCCTTGTGGGCGAGGTCGATCTGGAAGCCGGGCTCGATATCGCCGGCCAGCACCTTGACCGGGAAATTGGTCTTGAGATGGCCGTTGGTTGCGGTGGTGCCGTTGAGGATGTCGATGGTGCGCTCGATATCGAGGCCGAAGCGCGCCGCGAGGGTCAGGGTCTCGGCGTTGAGCTGGCAGGCCGCGATCGCCAGATAGTTGTTCACCACCTTCATGCGGATGCCGGCGCCGGCCGGGCCGCAATGATGGATCGTCGTGCCCATCGCCTCGAGCATCGGCTTAACGCGCTCGAAATGCTCCTGGGAGGCGCCGACCATGAACAGGCATTCGCCGCGATCGGCATGGATCGCGAGCCGGCCGACCGGTGCGTCGACGAAGCCGAGGCCGGCGGCCTCGACCGCCGCCGCGACCTCGTCGGTCGCGAGCGGGTCGATCGTGCTCATGTCGACGACGAGCGTGCCGGGCTTGGCATTGGGCACGATCCCGTCGAGCACGACGGCGCGCACTTCGGGATGAGCCGGCAGCATGGTGAAGACGATGTCCGATTCGCGCGCGACCTCGGCGATCGAGCCGGCGGCGCGGCCGCCGAGCTCGACCAGGGCCGCGATGCCCTGCGGGTTGACGTCATAGGACAGTGTCGCGAAGCCCTTGCGCTGCAGGTTGGACGCCATCGGGCGTCCCATCCTGCCAAGGCCGATGAAGCCGATTTTCGGGTTGCTCATGAGCGTTTCCTCCGGATTGGTCTTGTCGCTCAGGCCAGCAGGTAGCTGGTCTTGATCTGGGTGTAGAACTCGACGGCGTAGCGGCCCTGCTCGCGCGGCCCGTAGCTCGAGGCTTTCCGGCCGCCGAACGGCGTGTGGTAGTCGACGCCGGCCGTCGGCAGGTTGAGCATGGTCATGCCGGCCTCGACATTGCGCTGGAAATGCCGGGCATATTTCATCGAGGTCGTGCAGATGCCGGCCGACAGCCCGTAATCAGTGTCGTTGGCGACAGCGAGCGCCTCGTCATAGTCGGCGACGCGGATGACGGTCGCGACCGGGCCGAACACTTCCTCGCGGTTGATGCGCATGGCGTTCGTCGTGTCGGCGAAGAGGGTCGGGGCGATGTAGTAGCCCTTGGTGTCGAGCTCGAGCGCTTCGCCGCCGGCGGCCAGGCGCGCATTCTCGCCCTTGGCGATGTCGATATAGCCGAGATTCTTCTGGAACTGGCTGTCGTCGATCACCGGGCCGATCTGGGTCTCGGCCTTGAGCGCATGGCCGACGCGGAGCTTGGCGACGCGCTCGGCGCAGGCCTTGACGAAGGCGTCATGGATGCCGCTCGTCACGATCAGGCGGCTCGAGGCGGTGCAGCGCTGGCCCTGCTGGAAGAAGGCGCCGTTGACCGCGAGGTCCGCGGCGAGCTCGAGATCGGCGTCGTCGAGCACGACCAGCGGGTTCTTGCCGCCCATCTCCATCTGGCAGCGGATCAGCCGCTCGGCGCAGGCGACGGCGATGCGCCGGCCGGTCGTCGAGGAGCCGGTGAAGGAAATCGCGTCGGCATTGGCGATGACGGCGGCACCGACATCCGGCCCGGCGCCGATCAGCAGGTTGAAGACGCCGGCCGGAATGCCGGACGCGGCGACGATCTCGGCGATCGCGACGGAGATGCCCGGCGTCTTCTCGGACGGCTTCCAGACCACGCCGTTGCCGAAGGCGAGCGCCGGCGCGATCTTCCACATCGGCGTCGCGACGGGGAAGTTCCACGGCGTGATCAGGCCGACGACGCCGACCGGGTCACGGGTGATCTCGACATCGACGTTCGGCCGCACCGAACCGAGCTTCTCGCCCGGCATGCGCAAGGCTTCACCGGCAAAGAAGCGCGCGATATGGGCCGCGCGCGTCACCTCGCCGAGCGCGTCAGGAACGGTCTTGCCGCCCTCGCGGGCGAGGATCTGGGCGAGCTTGTCCTTGTTGTCGAAGATGCCGCGGGCGATCGCCTCGAGCACCAGCGAGCGCTGTTCCAGCGTCGCGCGGCCCCAGGCCGGCTGCGCCTTGCGGGCGGCGGCGAAGGCCGCCTCGACCTCGCTCTTGCCGGCGAGGCCATAGGTCGCGATCACGTCGCTGAGATCGGACGGGTTGCGGATTTCGAGAGCCTGCGCGCCGCCGACCCAGTTTCCGCCAATCAGATTCTTCTCGAGCATCGCAGCAGCACTCCATCGATCGTTTCATCGTCCGCCCGCACCTCGCGCGGCCGGTAATGAATTTCGACTAGCACCATCCGAGGCGTCATGCTAGATTTGAATTATAAATTCATACAATGAATTAAACCTGCTCGACCATCGAGAGGTATCCGGAGGAAGCAATGAGGAAACGCGACTTTCTGAAAACGGCTGCGGCCGGTGCGATCGGCAGTGCAGCGATCGCGGCGCCGGCCATCGCGCAGAGCGCACCCACGATCCGCTGGCGGCTGGTTTCCAGCTTCCCGAAGAATATCGACGTGCTCTATGGCTCGGCCGAGGTGATGGCGAAGAACCTCGCCGAAGCGACCGACGGCAAGTTCCAGATCCAGGTCTTCGCGGCCGGCGAGGTGGTCCCGGCGCTCCAGGCGCTCGATGCGGTGAGCAACGGCACGGTCGAGATCTGCCACACCGCGGCCTATTACTATGTCGGCAAGGACCCGACCTTCGCGATCGGCACCCATATTCCCTTCGGCCTGAATACGCGCCAGCAGAACGCCTGGGCCTATCACGGCGAAGGCAAGGTGCTGCTCGACGAGTTCTTCCGCAAGCACAATGTCGTCGGCCTGCCGGGCGGCAACACCGGCTGCCAGATGGGTGGCTGGTTCCGCAAGGAGATCAAGAGCGTCGACGACCTCAAGGGTCTGAAATTCCGGATTTCCGGCCTCGGCGGCAGCATTCTGGCCAAGCTCGGCGCGGTGCCGCAGCAGGTCGGTGGCGGCGACATCTACCCGGCGCTCGAGCGCGGCACGATCGACGCGGCCGAGTTCAACGGCCCCTATGACGACGAGAAGCTCGGCCTCTATCGCGTCGCGCCGTACTACTACTACCCCGGCTTCTGGGACGGCACCTCGCTGGAGCACTTCTTCATCAATGTCGAGCAGTGGGAGAAGCTGCCGAAGCACTACCAGGCAGCGCTGACCGCTTCGGCTGCGCTTGCGAACGTCGACACCGTGGCGCGCTACGACGTGCTGAACCCGCCGGCCCTGCGCCGCGTCGTCGCCAGCGGCGCCAAGCTGCGTCCGTTCCCGGCCGAGGTCATCGACGCCGCTCACAAGGCGGCGATGGAGCTCTATGACGAGCTCTCGGCCAAGAACGCCGATTTCAAGAAGCTCTATGACAGCATGCGCCGCTTCCAGACGGAATCGGCGACCTGGAACCAAGTCTCCGAATACTCCTACGACACGGTCGCCCTGCGGGCGATCCGGCGCTGAAAAAGCCCCGGCCCGGGCAGCGCAGGCTGCCCGGGCCGGGTGCGGATGTCGGAACGAAGATGGAGCAGGCTGCGGTGCAGCCTGCTTTTCTTTTGCCCGCGGCGCTTCAGTTGGCGCGGCTGAGCAGGCCGCGCGCGATGACCTGGGCCTGGATCTCGGCCGCGCCCTCGAAGATCGACAGGATGCGGGCGTCGCAGAGCACGCGGCTGATCGGGTACTCGAGCGCATAGCCGTTGCCGCCATGGATCTGCAGGGCGCAATCGGCATTGGCGAAGGCGACGCGGGCGGCGAGCAGCTTGGCCATGCCGGCCTCGATGTCGCAGCGCCGGTCGGCATCCTTCTGCCGCGCGGCGAAATAGGACAGCTGCCTTGCCATCATCGTCTCGGTCGCCATGAAGGCGAGCTTGGCATGGACGCGTGGGAAGGCGAGCAGCGCCTTGCCGAACTGGACCCGGCTCTGCGCATAGGCGAGGCCGAGCTCGAGCGCATTCTGGGCGACGCCGAGCGCGCGGGCCGCCGTCTGAATCCGGGCGCTCTCGAAGGTCTCCATCAACTGCTTGAAGCCCTGGCCCTCGACACCGCCGAGCAGGCTCGAGGCCGGCACCTCGAAACCGTCGAAGGAGATCTCGTATTCCTTCATGCCGCGATAGCCGAGCACGGGAATCTCGGTGCCGCTCATGCCCGGTGCCGGGAACGGGTCGGCCTCGCTGCCGCGCGGCTTCTCCGCCAGCAGCATCGACAGGCCGCGATAATCCGTGCTCTGCGGGTCGGTGCGCACGAGCAGGGTCATCAGGTCGGAGCGGGCGCCATGGGTGATCCAGGTCTTGGCGCCGTAGACGCGATAGACATCGCCCTCGCGCACCGCCCGCGTCCGCAGGCTGCCGAGATCGGAGCCGGTGTTCGGCTCGGTGAACACCGCGGTCGGCAGGATTTCGCCCGATGCGAGGCTGGGGAGCCAGCGTGCCTTTTGCTCCTCGGTGCCGCCGAGCCTGATCAGCTCGCCGGCGATCTCGGAGCGGGTGCCGAGCGAGCCGACGCCGATATAGCCGCCGCTCAGCGCCTCGGAGACCAGGCACATCGCCACCTTGCCGAGGCCGGTGCCGCCATAATCCTCCGGGATCGTCAGACCGAATACGCCCATATCGGCCAGCTTCTGCACGAGCTCCAGCGGGATCAGCTCGTCACGGGCGTGCCAGCCCGGCGCATGGGGTGTGACCTCGCTCGCAGCGAAGCGCAGGAACTGCTCGCGGGTCGCCTCGAGGATCTCGTCATCGAGGCCGAGCGTCCCGAACCTGCCTTCGGCCAGCTCGCCGGAAAGCGTCCGCCTCGCCCCTTCGAGCGCCGGGGCATGCGCGAGCCAGGCCAGCGCTGGCTCGGCGGCGAAAGCTGCGACGACATCCGACGCCACGCCCATATCCG
The DNA here is from genome assembly GCF_058798075.1 of Allobosea sp. GW823-FHT01F03. NCBI lineage: Bacteria > Pseudomonadati > Pseudomonadota > Alphaproteobacteria > Hyphomicrobiales > Alloboseaceae > Allobosea > Allobosea sp. GW823-FHT01F03. Next base: position 1,078,421 of record NZ_CM179505.1, read on the forward strand.
AGGGTCGCACGGTTTCGGTCTGGCTCATGGCGATGCCGCCGGCGAGCTGGGCGCCGTATTCGGCGAAGCCCAGATGCAGCATGGCCGCGTCGGCCGGGCTGAGATGGTCGTCGGCGGCGAGGCGCTCGGCCCAGGCGAGGGTCTGGCGCAGCGCCTCGACATAGGTGCCCTGCCAGGCGAAGCCATGGGCGGCGAACTGATGCGCCTCGACGAGGCCGGCATCGACCCGCCCGCCCGGCGCAAGCAGCTGCGCGACCGCGGCACGCGTCGCCGCGTGCAGGGTTTCGGCGGCGGAAAGCAGGGAGGCGCAGCTCGCGAGCAACGCGTCGTGGTCGGTCGTCTTGGGCATGATCGATCCCGAAATCAGGCGGTACGGGGACCGGCGACGATGCCGGTCTGGAGAAGCTTGCCGATGGCGGCGGTCGAGAGCCCCAGCCTGTCGGCGAGCACGGCCTCGGTGTCCTGGCCGAGTTGCGGCGCGGGCAAGGGCGGGCGGCGCGCTGCGGCCGAAAAGGCTAGAGGCGAGCCGGGCGCCAGGATCGGGCCGGCGCCGGGCTGCTCGATCGTGCCGAACATCGGGTTCGCCACCGAGCAGCGTGCATCCTCGCGGACCAGCTGTCCGAAGTCCCGATAGGGGCCCCAGAGCACGCCGGTGCCGTCGAAGGCGGCTTCGATCTCGGCGAGGCTGCGCGCGGCGCACCAGCGTTCGAGCACAGCGAAGATCGCGGCGCGCGCGGTGAAGCGGCCGCCTTCGGTGTTGAGATCGGCATCCATCATCGGGCCGATCATGGCGAGCTTCTCGGCCAGGCCGGTGGCGCGGCCGATCGCATGCCATTGCCGGTTGGAGATCGCGACGATCATGACATGCCGCCCATCGGCGGTGGCGAAGTCGCGGCCGAGCGCGCCATAGAGATCATTGCCGAGCGGCTGGCGCACCGCGCCATTGACTTGATAGTCGGCGATGTAGCCGAGATTGCCGACGCTCGCGAGCATCACGTCCGAGAGCGCGAGCGAAACCTGCCGGCCCTTGCCGTCGAGGCGCCGCGCCCGCTCCGCCGCGAGCAGCCCGGTCGCGAGATAGAGCCCGGCCGCGATGTCCCAGGCCGGCAGGACATGGTTGACTGGCTCGGCGCCGACGCCGGTCGCCAGCGGAAAGCCCGAGGCGCAGTTCACCGTGTAGTCGACGGCGCCGCTGCCGTCGTGATTGCCCGTCAGCCGCAGGCTGATCAGGTCGTCGCGGCGCTGCGACAGGACATCGTGACCCATCCAGCCACTGGCCGGCAGATTGGTCAGGAGGATGCCGGCATCCTCTCCGGGCTGGGCGATCAGGGCGCTTGCCAGTTCCTGGCCCTCCGGCTTGTCGAGGGCGATCGCGACCGAGCGCTTGCCCTTGTTGAGACTGGCCCAATAGAGGCTGGCGCCGGAGGGAGCGAGCGGCCAGCGGCGATAGTCGATATTGCCGCCGATCGGGTCGATGCGGATCACCTCGGCGCCGAGCTGCGCCAGTGTCATGCCGCCCAGCGGGGCTGCGATGAAGGCGGAGACCTCGACGACGCGAAGCCCGTTCAGGATCGTGCTCATCGCGTCAGAGACCCGGCGAAGAGCAGGGGCTCTTGGCCCTTGGAGAGGCAATCTGCCGGCAGGTGGGGCGACATCCCAGGTCTTCCTCCTCTTTCGCCGCTCCCTTGCGCTCAGGTCGACGGGCAGGTGCGGTCACTTCGGCCCGCAACCTAGCGATCCCGGCCGGATCGGCCATGCAGTCTGGTAGATAAGAGCTATAACCGCTACCAGAGAGGCGGCACGAAGAGACCGCAGCAATGGACCTCCAGCAGATCCGCTATTTTCTCGAAACGGTCGCGGCAGGCAGCCTGTCGCGGGCCGCGGTCCGGCTCGGCATCAGCCAGCCGGCGCTCAGCCGCCAGATCGGCAATCTCGAGGCCTCGCTGCAGCAGAACCTGCTTTATCGCCATGGCCGCGGCGTCTCGCTCACCGATGCCGGGCGCCGTTTCGAGGAGGTGGCGCAGGACGTGATGCGGCGCCTGGCCGATGTCCGCACCGAACTCGCCGCAGGAGCGATCGACAACACCGGCAGCGTCTCGCTCGGCATGCCGCCCTCGCTCTCGGCCAGCATGGGGGCGGATCTTGCGCTGCGCTTCGCCGCCGAGTTCCCGCGCGCACAGCTGCGACTGCGCGAGGCCTTCAGCGCCGTGCTGCTCGAATGGACCGAGGCCGCGCGGGTCGACATCGCCGTGCTCTATGATGCGCGCAGCAGCCGCAGCCTGATCGCGACGCCTCTGATGCTCGAGGACCTGTTCATGGTCGAGCCGCCATCGACGCGTGCCGACACCGCGCTCGAACCGGTGTCGCTGCCCGAACTGGCGAGCCGCGCCTGCGTCCTGCCGGGACCGGAGAACGGACTGCGCCGGGTGGTCGATGCCGCCTGCGCCGCCGAAGGCGTGCGCCCGCGCGTCTTGACGGAGGTCGATTGCGTCGCGGCGCTGAAGCAATTGGTCGAGCGCGGCGTCGGCCCGACGGTGCTACCTTTTGGCGCAGTGCATCGGGAGGTCCGGGACGGAAGGCTCCGCGTGCGTCCGTTCCGCTCCTCCGCGATGCGCGCGCTGCTCGTGCTCGCGACGCCGGCGAACCAGCCGATCACGCCGCTGACGCGCGCGGTGATGCGGATCGTGCAGGATGAGGTGGCGCGCCTGGTGCCGCTCGACATTCTGCGTGGCGTCACCCGCAATCTCGAAGGCCCTCGCCCGCGGCCGCGTCCCGATCGGGAGAGCCCCGAAGCGGTCGGCTGAAAGCACCCCTGCCTTTTTGCTTATAGCTGCTATGCGCCAGGCTCGGCTGGCCCGAGGGTGGTGACCTCCGCCAGATGGAACAAACGCGGGTGCGACGATCAGGCGAGCCTGGTCGTCGAGGCCCCTCCAACGGCCCGGACAAGCCGGGAACCGCCTGTGGGCGGAAGGAAGGAAACGTCGATGCGTCTGAAGGATCGCGTCGCGCTCGTGACGGGTGCGGCATCCGGGCTCGGCCTGGCCATGGTCGAGCGTTTCGTGGCGGAAGGCGCCAGGGTCGCCGTCGTCGACTGGAACGGGGATGCTGCGGCTGGGACCGCCGCCCGCTTCGGCGCTGCCGCCATCGCGATCCGGGCTGACGTGACCAAGGCGGACGAGGTGCAGGCTTCGGTGGCCCGGACCGTCGAGGCCTTCGGCCGGCTGGACATCCTGATCAACAATGCCGGTTCCAGTCACGCCAAGGGGCCGTTCGAGGCCGTTTCCGAAGCCGAGTTCGATCGCGTCTTCGCCGTCAATCTGAAATCGATCTTCCACTACTGCAACGCGACCGTCCCAGTGATGCGCAGCCAGGGCGGCGGCGTCATCCTCAATGTCGGCTCGACGGCGGGGAACCGGCCGCGCCCCGGGCTCGCCTGGTACAATGCCAGCAAGGGCGCGGTGCATAACGTCACCAAGACGCTGGCGCTCGAACTGGCGCCCGATCGCATCCGTGTCTGCGCGCTGGCGCCGGTCGCGACGGAAACGCCGCTGCTCGCGACCTTCCTCGGCACGGATTCCCCTGAAATGCGCGACCAGATGCGCGGGATCGTGCCGCTCGGCCGTCTAGGCCAGCCCGAGGACGTCGCCAATGCCGCGCTCTATCTCGCCTCCGACGAAGCCTCGTTCCTGACCGGGGTGGTCCTCGACATCGATGGCGGCCGCAGCGTCTGAAGCCGCTTCGGGCCTGAAGCACTACAACGCTTCCGCCCTTAATTTCGGGCTGGCCGGCCATGCCGACCAGTGCCTGCGTTTCCCTGCGAAGGAGGACGAATATGGCTGAGAACTCGAGCGACGCCGGCGCCGGCGGCTTGCTGCGCGATCCTGCCTGCTTCGCCAGGGAACTTCTCGAGCCGATCCGCGCGATTGTCGGCGAGCGCGGTGTGATCACCGATCGCGACCAGATGCAGCCACTGATGGTGGCCTGGCGCGACGGCTGGCAGGGCCGCGTTCCGCTCGTCGTGCAGCCGGCGAACACCGCCGAGCTCGCCGCGGTCGTGGCGATCTGCCACCGCACCCGCACGCCGATCGTCCCGCAGGGCGGCAATACCGGCCTGACCGGCGCGAGCCAGCCGCATGGCGACGATTCCGAGATCGTGATCTCGACGACGCGGATGAACCGCATCCGGGCCCTCGATCTCGACAACGATACGATCACCGTCGATGCCGGCTGCGTGCTGGCGAGCATCCAGGATGCGGCGCGCGATGCCGGCCGGCTCTTCCCGCTCAGCCTCGGAGCCGAAGGCAGCTGCCAGATCGGCGGCAATCTCTCGACCAATGCCGGCGGCGTCCAGGCGGTCCGTTATGGCACGGCCCGCAATCTCGTGGCGGGCCTCGAAGTCGTGCTGCCGGATGGACGCATCTGGGACGGGCTGCGCGGCTTGCGCAAGGATAATGCCGGCTACGATCTGAAGCAGATCTTCATCGGCGCCGAAGGCACGCTCGGCATCATCACCGGAGCCACGCTGAAACTCCTGCCCTTGCCGGAAGCGACGGCCACCGCCTTTCTCGCGACGAACTCGCCGGCGCAGGCCGTCGCCTGGCTGCGCCGTGCCAAGGCCGCGCTCGGCGAGTCCATCACCTCCTGCGAACTGATGGAGCGCGCCTGCGTCGAGATCGCGCGCAAGCACAACAGCCAGATCCAGGATCCGTTGGCGCAAGCCTATCCCTGGTATCTGCTGCTCGAACTCGCCGGCCAGGGCGCCGCCGAAGCGCTGGAAGCGCGGCTGCTCCCGGTTTTCGAGGCGGGGCTCGAGGCCGAAGAGCTGCTCGACGGCGTCATCGCCTCCTCGGCCGCCCAGGCCGCCGCGCTCTGGCGCATCCGCGAAGGCGCTCCGGAGGGGCAGCGGCTGGAGGGATCGTCGTTCAAGCACGACGTCTCGGTGCCAATCTCCCAGGTCGATCGCTTCATCGCGGAAGCGAATGCCGCGCTGTCGCAGCGCTTTCCCGGCATCCGTTCCTTCGCCTTCGGCCATCTCGGCGACGGCAACATCCATTTCAACCCGATCCAGGCCGAGGGCGAGCCCGCCGATCTCTGGCAGGCCCGGCTGCCGGAAGTGAACCGGATCGTCCATGACATCGTCTCGCGGCTCGGCGGCTCGATCACTGCCGAGCATGGCGTTGGACGCCTGCGGATCACCGAACTGCAGCACTACAAGAGCCCGATCGAACTCGAAATGATGGTGCGGCTGAAGCGCTGCTTCGATCCGCTGAACCTGATGAACCCCCAGAAAGTGCTGAGGAGCGATCTCCTCGACAACCTGTCGGAGACGGTATGAAACAGCTCCTCGCGATCAGCCGGTTCATCGAAACGGTCAACGGCCAGATCGGCAAGAAGATCGCCTGGCTGATCCTCGTTGCGGTTCTCGTGGCGACGATGAATGCCATCGTCCGAAAGGTCTTCAGCGTCTCGTCGAACGCCTGGCTCGAACTGCAATGGATGCTGTTCGGCGCGGTCTTCCTGCTCTGCGCCTCATGGACGCTGCAGGTGAAGGAGCATATCCGCATCGACATCGTGAACAGCATGCTGCCCAAGCGCGTCCAGCAATGGATCGAGCTGCTCGGCCATGTGCTCTTCCTGATGCCGTTCGCCTTGCTCATCGTCTATCATTCGGTGCCGTTCTTCCTGCGCTCCTATGCGATCAACGAGCAGTCGCTTTCGGCCGGCGGCCTGCCGCAATGGCCGGCCAAGGGCCTGGTCGTGATCGGCTTCGTGATGCTGAGCTTCCAGGGCATTTCGGAGATCATCAAGCAGGTCGCCGTGATGCGTGGCGATCTCGAAGATGACGACAGCTCGCGCGGCCATGCGGCCGCCGCCGAGGCCGAGGCCCAGCGCCTGCTCGACCAGGCGAAGGCCGAAGGCCTCGCCCCGTGAGCCCAGCAGCAGATTCCCGGAACGCTTCCATGACCCTCGCCCGCTCCGCCCGCGCCTGCGCGCTGCTGCTCGCGCTCAGCGCCGCCGCCTTCTTCAGCCTGCATACCGGCGAGGCCCAGGCCGCCGGCTTCGGCGACTTCATCCGCGAGAACATGGCGCCGGTGATGTTCGCCGCGCTCGTCGTCTTCCTGCTGCTCGGCTACCCCGTCGCCTTCGCGCTCGCCGCCAACGGCCTGCTCTTCGCCCTGGTCGGCATCGAGCTCGGCATGTTCCAGGAGAACTTCCTGCAGGCCCTGCCGGAGCGCATCTACGGCACGATGAACAACGACGTGCTGCTCGCCATCCCGTTCTTCACCTTCATGGGGCTGGTGCTGGAGCGCTCGGGCATGGCCGAGGACCTGCTCGACACCATCGGCCAGCTCTTCGGGCCGATCCGCGGCGGCCTCGCCTATGCGGTGATCTTCGTCGGCGCCCTGCTCGCCGCCACCACCGGCGTCGTCGCCGCCTCGGTGATCTCGATGGGCCTGATCTCGCTGCCGATCATGCTGCGCTACGGCTATGACCGGCGCCTCGCCACCGGCGTCATCGCCGCGTCGGGCACGCTCGCCCAGATCATCCCGCCCTCGCTGGTCCTGATCGTGCTCGCCGACCAGCTCGGCCGCTCGGTCGGCGACATGTACGAAGGCGCCTTCGTGCCCGGCCTCGTGCTCTCGGCGATGTATGCCGGCTATGTCTTCCTGATCACCATCGTCTATCCCAAGCGCGCGCCCGGCCTGCCGCCGGAGGCCCAGACCCTGCGCGATGCCGACGGCAAGACCAGGCGCTTCTCGCTGCTGGTGGTGACGCTGATCTGCTTCGCCGTCGCCTATGCCTATATGAAGCTCTTCACCAAGCTCAATGCCGGTGCCGACTTCGTCATCCTGACCATGTCGATCATGGTCGCGGTCGCCTTCGTGATCGCCCTCGCCAACAAGATCCTGAAGCTCAACCTGCTCTCACGCATGACCGAGCAGGTGATCTTCGTGATGGTGCCGCCGCTGGCGCTGATCTTCCTCGTGCTCGGCACCATCTTCATCGGCCTCGCCACCCCGACCGAGGGCGGCGCCATGGGCGCGGCCGGCGCGATCCTGCTCGCCTGGGGCAAGAAGCGCATGACCTTCGACCTGCTGCGCCAGGCGACGGAGTCGACCGCCAAGCTCTCGGCCTTCGTGCTCTTCATCCTGGTCGGCGCGCGGGTGTTCTCGCTGACCTTCTACGGCGTCAACGGCCATCTCTGGGTCGAGCACCTGCTCGTCGGCCTGCCCGGCGGCGCCACCGGATTCCTGATCGTCGTCAACGTGATGGTCTTCCTGCTCGCCTTCTTCCTCGACTTCTTCGAGCTCGCCTTCATCATCGTGCCGCTGCTCGGACCGGCCGCCGACAAGCTCGGCATCGACCTGATCTGGTTCGGCGTCATCCTCGGCGTCAACATGCAGACCTCGTTCATGCATCCGCCCTTCGGCTTCGCCCTGTTCTTCCTGCGCTCGGTCGCGCCCAAGGAACGCTACAAGGACAAGGTCACCGGCAAGATGATGGAGCCGGTCACAACCGGACAGATCTACTGGGGAGCCGTACCCTTCGTCGTCATCCAGTGCATCATGGTCGCCCTCGTCGTCTTCTTCCCGCAAATGGTCATGCACTACAAATCTTCCGCAGTGCAGCTCGACCAGCAGCAGATCAACAAACAGTTCGACTCAATCCAGATACCAGGACTGGGCGGTGGCGGCATGCCTGGCGGCTTCGACCTGAGCGCGCCTCCCGGCCTCGCCCCGCCGAAGCCCTGATCGGCGAGGCAAGGCGGCGGCGCTCACCGGCGCTGCCGCGGCCCCCCGCAGGCGCGAGCCTGCCCGCCTGCCATCCCATTCCGCTACGGCCTGGACCAGCAGCGAGAGCCTGACGCATGATCGCCGAGACCACCGCCCCCGATATCGATCATCTGCGCAGCTGGATCGGCCGTGAGGATGTCGCCGTCGACCACGTCGCCGAGGATCTCGCGCGCAAATACCATGCTACGCTGGATTTCCCGGGCGAGCCGCCCCGGCAGGGCGAGATCCTGCCGCAGCTGATCCATTTCTGCCTGGCCCAGCCGGCCGTGCCGACGGCGAGGCTCGGAGCCGATGGTCATCCGGGCCGCGGCGGCTTCCTGCCGCCGGTGCCGCTGCCGCGGCGGATGTGGGCGGGCGGTGCCGTGACCTTCCATGGCGAGCTCAGGGTCGGCGACCGGGCCAGGCGCACCTCCCGGATCGCCGATGTCGTGCTCAAGCAGGGCCGCAGCGGCGCGCTCTGCTTCGTTACGGTCGAGCATCGATTGGAGGCGAATGGCAGCCTCGTCCTGGAGGAGCGGCAGGAGATCGTCTACCGCGAGGCCGCGGTGCCGGGCACGGAAGCCGCGCCGCCACCGCCGCGCGAACCGGGTAGGCATCGGCGGGCGCAGCAGGCCAGTCCGGCGCTGCTCTTCCGCTATTCGGCGCTGACCTTCAACGCGCATCGCATCCATTACGACCGGCGCTATGCGCAGGAGATCGAGGCCTATCCCGGCCTCGTCGTCCACGGCCCGCTGCAGGCGGCCTGGCTCTGCAATTATGCCGCCGAGCTCCTGGGCGCGGCGCCGAAGCGCTTCAGCTTCCGCGGGCTGTCCCCGCTCTTCGAGCATGACGCGTTCGCGCTCCATGCCCGCGAGGTGGATAACGGGCTGGAGCTCTGGACGGCGCGTGAGGACGGCACGGCCTGCATGTCGGCAAAGGCGTACCGGACATGAGCGCGGCGCTGGATTGCCTGGTTCCGCTCTTCGTGCCGGGCAACCGGCCGGAACGCTTCGGCAAGGCCGCCGCGGCCGGTTGCGACGCCGTCATCCTCGATCTCGAGGATGCGGTCGCCCGCGACGACAAGGCGGCGGCGCGGGCCGCCCTGCGGGACGATTTCACCGATCTGCCGATCATCCTGCGGATCAACGGGCTCGGCACGCCCTGGCACGAGGCCGATATCGCCGCGCTCATGGACCTCAAGCTCGCGGCGGTGATGGTGCCCAAGGCCGAAGCCGGCGCCGCCTTCGCGGATCTGTGCACGCGCCTGCCGATGCCGGTGATCGCGCTGATCGAGAGCGCCCGCGGCCTCGCCGATGCCCGCCGGATCGCGGCGACCGGCAATGTCGCGCGTATCGCCTTCGGCAGCATCGACTTCTGCGCCGATCTCGGCTGTGCCCATAGCCGCGAGGCCTTGCTGGCGGCGCGCAGCGAATTGGTGCTGGCCTCGCGACTGGCGTCCCTCCTGCCGCCGATCGACGGCGTGACCACCGCGATCGACGATGCAGGGCTCATCGCCGGGGATGCGCGTCATGCAAGCGAGCTCGGCTTCAGCGGCAAGCTCTGCATCCATCCGCGGCAGATCGAGCCTATCCGTGCCGGCTTTGCCCCCGATCCCGCCGAGATCGCCTGGGCCCGCAAGGTGCTGGCGAGCGGCGATGGCGCGGCGGCGGTCGACGGCGCGATGGTCGACGAGCCCGTACGCCTGCGTGCCCGCTCCATCCTGGCGCGAAGCGCAGAGACCGGCGCCTGAGGCCGGGCTGCCTGCATCACGAGCCGGCAGGAGCGTCGGCGCAAGTACCCGTGGAAGCCTGCGCCTGGAAAATGCCTTGTCTGAGGAAGGTTTCGAATGGCTCTGCCCCCGCTCATCCTGATCCCCGGGCTCCTCAACGATGCCGAGCTATGGCGCGACCAGATCGCGGCGCTGGCGGATATCGCGGAGTGCCTGGTCGCCGACATCACGCAGGGCGAGAGTCTGGAGGCGCTGGCGCAGAGCGTGCTGGCGCAGGCACCGCCGCGCTTTGCGCTGGCCGGCTTCTCGCTGGGTGGCTATGTCGCGGTCGAGATGGCGCGTCTCGCGGCGGAGCGCATCGAGCGGCTGGCTCTGCTCGACACCTCGATCCAGCCGGACGATCCCGAGCGGGCGGCGGCGCGACAGGTTCGTGACAAGGCCGCCCGGGGGCCGGGCACCTTCCACGGCTTCGGCGACCGGTTGCTCAGGACCTATCTCAGCGAGGCCCATCTTCAGGACGAGCAGATCGTCGGGCGCATCCGGGGCATGACGCAACGGCTCGGCGCCGAGGTCTTCCTGCGCCAGAACAATATCCTGCGGAAGGATGGCTCCGGCGTCCTGAGCGGCTTGAGCTGCCCGGTCCTGATCCTGTGCGGCGAGGAGGACAGGCTGACGCCGCTCGCCGAGCACCAAGCCATGGCGCGTCTCGTGCCGCAGGCCAGGCTCGTCGCCGTACCCGGCAGCGGCCATATGACGCCGATCGAGAACCCGGCGGCGGTGAATGCGGCCCTGCGCGCCTGGTTGCAATCGGGGCAGCCCTAAGGATCCGGTGCTGGACCGCGATCTCTGAAACGCTAATCTCGCCGTTCTCGCCAAGCGGATGGCGGCCCTGTTGCCGCTGGACCGCGATCTCTGAAACGCTAATCTCAGGTGCACGCGCAGGGTATCGACATCCTCGTTGCCGCTGGACCGCGATCTCTGAAACGCTAATCTGGCCCGCGATCTGCCCCTGCTCGACATCGTGTTGCCGCTGGACCGCGATCTCTGAAACGCTAATCTTCTCGGTGACCTCGCTCACCGATGCGATGAGTTGCCGCTGGACCGCGATCTCTGAAACGCTAATCTAGCAGGTCGGCATCTCGTGGATGCAGGCCCCGTTGCCGCTGGACCGCGATCTCTGAAACGCTAATCTCGACCAGCGGCGCGGTGCATTTGACCACGAGTTGCCGCTGGACCGCGATCTCTGAAACGCTAATCTCAAGCATGTCGCTGAACCTGCCAGGTTCGTGTTGCCGCTGGACCGCGATCTCTGAAACGCTAATCTCCATCAGCCCCTATCTCCTTGTAAAGAAAGAGGATAGGGGCGGTGATGGGATGTTTTTTCTGCATGTTTCCGCTCAGAATAGCGCGAGTTGATCCGGATTTTTCCGGCTGTGTTTCCGGCGCTGGCCCGAGAACCTGACGATATTCTCATACTGCCGGTCGGTGAATGTCAGGATATGCACGTCGCCGCGTGCGGGCAGATGCGCCTCGATCCGCCGCAGATAGGCCTCGAACTGCTCCTTGCCGTTGCAGAAGCGGGCATAGACCGAGAACTGGCTCTTCTCGAAACCCTCGTCGAGCAGATATTCGCGAAACTTGGTCGCTGCGCGGTTCTCGACTTTGCTGGTCACGGGCAGGTCGAACATCACGAAGATCCACATGAGCCGGTAACCGCTGAGCTGGGTGAGCGTCATGGCGGGCGTTCCGCCGCGGGCATGGTCGAGGAGGGCTTGGGCTCCGACTCGGGAATCAGCCGGTCGAGGCCCGCGATCTCGATCGGCGTTGGTGGCAAGGGCGTCACCAGTGCCGAGGCGTCGTTCGTCTCGAAGGCGCGCGCCAGCGACTGCGCCAGGCGCTGGGCCGCCACGGTCACCGTGGTGACACCGTCCGCGCTCGGGAGATCGACTGCGATCAGTCCTGCGAACGCCCGCTTCGTGGCCGGGTCGACCTTGTCGAAGCCTTTTGCGGCAAGGCGCAGCGCCAGCGCGTCGACCAGGGGCCGGAAGGGCTCGACGAGATCGTCGGCGAGCGCGAAGGCATTGCCGCGATTGGCGTGATGGATGCCGATCGAGGGATGCAGGCCCGCCGCGACCACCGACCGGGCGACCAGTGAGCGCAGGATGGTATAGCCATAGTTCAGGGGCCCGTTGATGTCCTGCGCATCGCGCTCGCGGCGGAAGCCCGGCCCCATCAGCAAGGGCCAGTAGCGCCGCGCCGCCTGCGCCTCGATATTGTCGGGATCGCCCGAGCGCACCTTGCGGACGAGCATGTCGAGTGCGGCGCGCTCCTTGCCATGCGCCGCGAGAATGGCGGCCTGCCAGCGCAGCTTGGCCACGATGATCCGGCTCCAGAGCTGCTTGGCGAGCGGGCGGCCGGCTGCCCATTGCGCCCGCATGCGCGCATTCTGCCCATGATGGCCGTCGAGCGGAAGCAGGACGCCGACCGGTGCATGGTTCTGCCCGCACAGCACCAGCGGCACGCCGCGCTCGGCCAGGGCGACGGCGAGATTGGTGCTCCAGGTGACGCCATGCGCATGCACGATCACCGCCGCGATGTCGTCGAGCGGGACGCGGCCGATCTCCTGCCTGTCCTCGCTGACGAGGAGGAAGCCGCGCAGGGCGGAGAGGTGGCGGCCGTCGCTGGCGATGTCGACGACCCGCTCCATGCCCTAGCCCTTCGGACGGGGCTTGCGAGCCGGAAAACCCGGGTCGTGGATGCGGCCGAGCTCGTCGATGCGGACCTGTCGCGCCTTCCAGCGCTGCAGCGAGCTGGGCGAGCCGTAGACGTAGCGGAACGGGTCGTCCTTGTCGGCGTCGCGGGCTTTCAGGCTGCCGGCTTCCTGCGGCGGTGCCAGCACGAGCGAACCGGCGGAGAACTTGACGACGCGCATCAGCTCGCGCTCGCCGTCGCGCTCGATCGCGACGACGTCGTTCTGCTGCAATGAGAGCACTTTGCGGGCTGTCGGATTGTCGGCGCGGATCGGCGAGCTCCAGCCCGGCTGATGTGCCTCGAACATCGAGACGACCTCGTCCTTCCACTTGCCGGTCTTCAATTCCCAGACGTCGAAGCGGTAATTGGAGTCGCCCTTATAGGCCTTGTAGGCGCGTCTATCCCGGTCCCTGATCGGGATGACGGAGAGCGGCTCGACGACGCGGATGCGGCGTAGCCCTGGATAGGAGCGCGGTCCGCGCTCGGGATGGCCGAAGCTGCGCATTGCCTGCTCGAAGGCCGCCCCCTCCCTGCCGGCGGTCCAGTCCTTCAGCTTCTGTTTCAGATCCTCGTCGCGGATCGCGTCGAGATCGGCCGGTTTCTTGAATGCCGAGAGCGGCTTGCGCGTGACGACGATGTCGAGCCCGCGCGCATCCTTCTCGCCGGTGAGGCCATAGGCTGTCTCGTTGTGCAGGCGCCCGGCCGTCGTATCGCGATTCGCCGGACGTCCGGCCTTGCTCGCGCTGCCATGGTCCGGGCGATGGCTCACGGTGATGGTGCGCACGGCCTCGCCGACCGCCTCCGAGAACCCCGCCCAGGGGTCGGGGATGCCGGCGACGAGCCGGTCGGCGGCCTCATGGCCCTGGCTGCCGGCCTCGCGGGCGATGCGATTGAGCATGGCGCGATCGGTCACCGCGACGACGATGGCGTCGATCGCGTGATGGCGGTGGTCCCGGCGGTTCTTCGGCTGGCTGGCGCCGCCGGCGAGATTGTGGTCCGGCAGATGATGGTTGAGCCCCCAATTGCGCCGCAACATCTCGGTCAATCGCCCGGGCGAGACCCAGACATGGCTCGAGCCCTCGCCGGTCTCGGGGTAGAGCGCCGAAAGATATTCCCGCGCCAGCCGCGAAAGATGCTGGGTGTCGATGAGGTGGCGGGCGAGGAAGCCGCCCTGCGCATCGAAGCGGCCGAGCGCCTCCGGTTCGAAGCGCCAGCGCTTCTCCCTGGGCAGGCGTGCGGCGCGGGCGGCGATCGCTTCCCATTCGGCATCCGGGCCGAAATGGGCGCGCAGATCGGCCCGGGCCTCGAAGGGCGTGCGCTTGCGCTTGATGCGGTTGACCTCGCGCAGGCAGAGGATGCGATTGCCGTTGGAATCGTCGAGCGTGGCGCTGAAGGGCAGGATGTGGTCGATTTCGATCGCGCCCGAGAACAGCATGTCGAGCGAGATCTGCCGGCCGCTATAGACGCAGCGCCGGTCGAGCACATTGTCGCGGTTGAGCTCCTCCCAGAGCTTGAGCAGCGCCCGGTTGCCGCCCTTGTCGGCCTGGCCGATCTCCTGGAGCTTCCGCGAGCGCTGCTCGGCCGCCTCGCGATTCTTCCTGTTCTCGACATTGATCTCGCGCTTGCGCTCCTCGTCGAGCTTGAGCTCGCGGGCGAGCTCAATCGCGATCTCCTGCGGCGGTCCAAAACGGCGGATCAGTGCGTTGACGACGCGGCGCAGCTGGTTGAGGCCGATATGCACGGTCGGGTTGGTCAGCCGTCCCGTGCGCAGCACCTCGTCCTGCTCATCGGGATCGGCGGTGCCGGGCAGGATGTGGCGCTCCAGTACCGCGCCGTAATAGGGCAAGGCGGGATTGCCCTTGTCGTCCTGCCAGATCCGCCCATCGCGCAGATCGGAATGATGGCCGAGCCCGGCGCGCTGCACCGCCTCGCTGTAGACGACGACCTCCTTCTCCAGCTCGGCGATCAGTGCCTTCGTCGCGGTCTCGCCGAAGCGGCCATAGCCCACGGGCAGGCGTGCGCTGGTGACGTTCGCGGCCTGCTCGCCGGAGAGTCCATGGGTCTGCTGCAGCCAATCCTCGAATTCGGCGATCTCGGCATCGCTTTCGAGCGTCAGCAGGCGCTCGATCACCGGCCATTGCGCCTCGGGCTTGATGCCGAGCCAGGCCGGGCCGAGGCGGCTCTTATGGGCCATCTCGGCGGCGACCTCGTCGCCCTTCATCTCCTTGCGGTTCTCGCTCTCCTTGTTGAAGCGGGCATCGGGATCGAGCTTCAACCCCTTGCGCAGCGATTCATAGGTGACCGTCTTCCTCTGCCCGAGCTTCGAGAGCAGAGCGTCACGCTGCGGCCTGTCGAGCGGGCGTGCTTCCGCTCCAGGCAGCACGATCCTCAACGCGTTGAGCTCTTCCAGCAGGCGCCGACGCTGGAACAGCGGATGCGCCTTGGGCAGGCGCGGTTCCGGTGGCAGCAAGGTGCAGAAGCCGATCTTCGGTTCCCTCAGCGGGCGCTGGTGGAAAATGATCTCGTAGAACTGCTCGCGCCTTTCGGGTGTCAGCACGGCGGGGTGATGCAGCGCCTGCGCCTGCCAGATCGCAGCGAACTCCTCTTCCAGCGTCTGCCGGTCGGGATAGAAATCATAGACCTCGCCGGCCTTGCCCGCTCGGCATCGGGGGCGACGATCCGGGTCCGCACATGCGGGATCGCGTTGGGATCGGCAGCGCCTGCCCGGCGTTTGTGCAGGAACTCGCCAAACGTCCTCGCGTCCGCTTGCGCCATCTGCTCGTGCAGCCGGGCGACGCCGATCCTGATCATCCCGGCATCGTCGTTGCGGCCGCGGTCGGTCTTGCGATTCGACTTGAAGCCGCGCCGCTGGTTCAGGTGGAACAGCGCTCGGCCGAGATGGGCTGGCGGCAAGGCTTCGTCCAGCGCCCGCGTCCGCAACTCATAGGGATCGAGCGCGGCAAGGGCCCGGCGGGCCTCGTCATCTGCGGGGAAAAAGCCGGCCAGCGTCAGATATTTGAGCAGGGCCGCCTGGCGCTGCTTGAAGCGGTCGCGTCGGCGCCGCATGGCGCGGGCGTCGCGGCGTCCGCCAGCGAGAGATGCCCCCGATTTCGGCTCGCGCCCATCGGAGAAGATGCGGGAGCCGGCGGCTTCGACACCATTCGGAGCGCCCTGGTCGTCGAGGCGGATGACCGCCCAGCCGAGCGAATTCGTGCCGAGATCGGCCCCCAGACGCCAACGCATATCCTGCCCCCAGCGTGGCGCTTCCGCTTGGCTGTCGCAATCAGGGATTGCGTTGGGAGTTGCGCCTAAGCCGAGGGTAGTCACCGGTTCGGCGCGCCGTCAAGAAACTCTCAGGCGGCGCAAGTTTTCTTCTTGCGGGGACGTAATTGACTGTTGGGCATTCCGCTGTATCTTAAAGACTTCAGAGATCGCGGTCTGGCTGTTAACAAGCAGTCATGTCTGCACCAGATAAGGGCGGCGCTCCGGCGTCGCCTTTTTTGTTTCTACCATCCGGTGGTGGTGATTTTCATGGCCGGGCCATGAACCGGCCAGCGCAGAGCTGGGATGCACGACCCGTTCGAACCATGGCCGCGCGAGGCGTTTGCTTGCACTTTTGGCCAGAACAAAATAAGAACATTCTGGAATCAGAGCTGGATGAGGGCGGTTGAGATGCGGATTCGGCGAACCTGGCCGGAGATCGACCATTTGTTTCATGTCGAGGCCGAAGGCGGCGAGCGGATCGCCGTCATCACGCACGACAAATACGCGCCGCGCGGCTCGCCTCGCTGGCATTGGGCGATGTCCGGAAAGCGCCGGGCCGCCGCGGCCGGATTCGGGCGCTGTCACGACATCGAGGAGGTGAAGCGCAGGATCCGCGAGAGCCTGCCTGAAGGCGTGGCGGCCGCATCGCGCAGGGGTGGCCGCGACTGCTTGGCCTGAAGCATTTTCGCGCAAAAAGGCTCAGAGTTCGCTTTGGCGGGGGCGCGGCCCGAGATCGGGGAGCGAGGTCTCGGCGGGCGTGCGGGCCGCGGCGGCCTCCGGCGCGATCGGATTGGTCAGGATGCGCATCGCGAAATAGCTCGCGACCGCCAGCGAGAGCACACCGATATAGAGCAGCAGACCTTGCGGCCCGACGATCTGCATCACGGCTGTCGCGACCAGCGGGCCGATCGTCGCCCCGACGCTCCACAGGAAGAGCAGCCCTGCCGAGAGGCCGACGGCCTGGTCGCGGCCGAGCCGGAAATAGGCGTGGGTCACCGCCACCGTATAGAGCGGCACGCTGCAGCCGCCGGTGAGCGCGAACAGGCCGTAGAGCCACCAGTCGCGCTGCGTCGTGCCCGACAGGAAAAGCGCGCCGAGCGTTGCAGCGGACAGGGCGGTCGCCGCGGTGGCACCGAGCAGGACGCGACGGCTGTCGACCCGGTCGGCGAGCCAGCCGATCGGCCATTGCAGCAGGAGCGCGCCGAGCTGGATCACCGCGGTCAGCAGGAGCGCGCGCTGCTGGCCGAGCCCGATCAGGATGCCATAGGCCGGCACGACATTGGTCAGCGGCCCACTGACCAGGCCGACATAGAGGCAGCCGATCACGGCGGCCGGGGCCTGCTGCCAGAGCGTCTTGAGGCGGACCGAGACCAGTTCGGCCGATTCCGGGCCCTTCGCCCGGGTAAGGCTCACCGGAATCAGCGCGATCGAGAAGGCGACGCTGGCGATCAGGAAGACGTCATGGGTCTGGATCGCGACATAGCCGATGCCGACCTGCGAGCCGATCAGGGCCAGCCGGTTCAGGATCTGGTAGATGCCGAAGATCCGGCCGCGATGGCTCGAGCGGGCCTGGCCGCTGATCCAGCTCTCGATGCAGATGCTGTGGCCGGCCGCCGCGACGCCCATGACGAAGCGCGTCAGGCTCCACCATTCGACCGGCAGGACCGGAAAGCTGAGCGTCAGCGCCGCCTGCAGCGAGGCGAACACCGCAAAGCCGCGAATATGGCCGACGCGCCGGATCAGCGCCGGAATCCAGAAGCAGCCGAGCAGGAAGCCGACCGAATAGGCCGAGCCGACCAGGCCGATCAGCAGCAGCGGCTGCTCCTCCAGGGCCATGCGCAGCGGCACGACCGTGTTCATGATCGTGCTCGCGACCTGCAGGATCAGCGCGCCGGTGACGATGGCGCCGAGCGCCGCGACCGAGCCGGTTTGCGGTTTCGAGACGTCGCTCACGGCCGGGTCGATTCCGTGCAGGCGAACTGCCGCGAAGCGGGGCGGCGGGGCGAGAACGAATTCTGGGTCAACACGGCGTTCTCGCGAAATCGATTGCCGGCCACAGCAGCTGTCGGCAGGAATAGCATGTCCGTCCGGATAAGCCCCCAAATTTTGGCGGAACTGAGCAGGCCGACCGGCCGAGTGGCGGCATCGTCGTCATGCGCTGTGCGCAGCCGCGGGCGGAGCGCCTTTCACCGGCGCGCCCTTGCGGTTTTCGCCGAGGGGCGGCTTCAGTGCGGTGAGAGGCGAGGCCGCGAGCGGGCCAGGGAGCGGGACTTGTCGGAGACTGTGAACAGGGGCGTTTCCGCACCGGCATGGACGAAGAGCCGCCGAAGCTGATGGCCGCGCCACGTTCGACCACTGCGACCGTTCTCGCGCTCGGAACCGCCCAGACCGTGGCCTGGGCATCGAGCTATTATTTGCCGGCAGTGCTGGCGACGCCGATGGCGCGCGATCTTTCGACCAGCCCGGTCGAGATTTTCGCCGCTTTTTCGGCGGCGCTGGTGGTGTCGGCGGTCATTGGCCCCTGGGGCGGAGCGGTGATCGACCGGCGCGGCGGGCGCGGTGTCCTGATCGGCTCCAATCTCATCTTCGCCGCCGGGCTCGTCTGCCTCGCCATGGCGCAGGAGACGATCCTGCTCTGGACCGGCTGGCTCGCCATGGGGCTCGGCATGGGGATCGGGCTCTATGAGGCGGCCTTCGCCGCGCTCGCCGGCATCTATGGCCGGGAGGCACGCTCGCCGATCACCGGCATCACCCTGATCGCCGGCTTCGCCAGCACGATCGGCTGGCCGCTATCGGCGCTGATGGAGGCGCAGATCGGCTGGCGCGGCGCCTGCCTCGGCTGGGCCGGGTTGCATCTCTTCCTGGCGCTGCCGCTGAATTGCTTGCTGCCGTCAGGCCATATAGCTGTTTCCGCCCCTGCGGCTGCGGTGAAGACCGGGCAGGACGTCGACCGGGCGGGGGCTCGCAAATCGCGCTGGGTCATGGTGCTGCTGGCGCTGGTGTTCGCCATCACCTGGTTCAACAGTACGGCGATGGCGGCGCATCTGCCGCGGCTGCTCGAGGCGGCCGGGGCGACGACGGCGGTGGCGGTCGCCGCAGGTGCGCTGATCGGGCCGGCCCAGGTCGCCGCCAGGCTTGCCGAATTCACGCTGATGCGGCAGCTGCATCCCTTGATCTCGGCAAGGCTGGCGACGCTGACGCATCCCCTCGGTGCCGGTGTTCTGCTGGCGCTCGGCGCGCCTGGAGCCTATGCTTTCGCCTTCCTGCACGGGGCCGGCAACGGCGTTCTGACGATCGCCAAGGGAACCTTGCCGCTCGCGCTGTTCGGGCCGGTCGGCTACGGCCTGACGCAGGGGCTGATCGGCGGTCCCGGGCGAGCCTTGCAGGCCGCTGCACCGCTGCTCTTCGGGCTGGCGCTCGACCGCTGGGGCGTGCAGGCGATCTGGATGACGAGCGGGCTCGCGCTCGTCGCCTTCCTGATGCTGCTTGCGATCCGGCTGCCGAAAGGCGAGGTTCATCCCTGAAGCGGTGCTGTCGGCTCAGCGCTTGGCGACATGCTCCGGCTTGCCCTCGTGCTTGGTCGAGGCGAACTCCTCGAGCTCTTTCTCGGTCATCGACTCTTCCATCGCTTTCGAGGCGCCCTTGAGATCGCTCCTGGGGATCTCGCCTCGCTTGGCGGCTAGCGCCATTCCGGCCGCCTTCTGCTGCGCCTTGGATTTCGCGGGCATGGCTGGCCTCCTTCTCCGAAAGGGCGGGGATGCCCGATCAACCGGAGGGCGGCGCGATGGTTCCGGAAGGTTTCAGCGCCTGCGCGGACCGCGCCGGGAGGAGGTACTTTCGGGCGGCCCCCGGTCGCGATCGGCGGCTGCCGCCGTCGCCAGCCAGATCACATGCCGGGCGCCGCCGCCGGAGGCATTGGCGCGGACCTTCTTCTCCCCGACCGCAAATCCGCTCATGCGCAGGCGCTCGGTGAAGGCGCGGTCCGGTCCGGCCGACCAGATGGCGAGCACGCCGCCCTTGCGCAGGGCGGATTTGGCGGCGGCGAGCCCGGCGAAATCATAGAGCCGGTCATTGGCCTCGACCATCAAGCCATCGGGGCCGTTGTCGACATCGAGCAGGATCGCGTCATAGCCGGACTTGCCGGCACGGATCAGCGAGGCGACATCGGCCTCGCGGATACTGACGCGGGGATCGTCGAGGCAGCCAGCGAAGATCGCAGCGAGCGGGCCGCGGGCCCAGGCGACGACCTGCGGGATCAGCTCGGCGACGATGATCTCGGCATCGGCCGGCAGCACGGCGAGGGCGGCGCGCAAGGTGAAGCCCATGCCGAGCCCGCCGATCAGGAAGCGCGGCCGGGCGCGCTGGCCGAGGCGCTCGGCGGCGAGCGTCGCCAGCGCTTCCTCCGAGCCGCGCAGCCGTGAATTCATCAATTCGTTATGGCCGAGCGTGATCGAGAACTCGCTCTCGCCGCGCTGCAGCAGTTTCAGCGTGCCGCCGCCCGGGATCGGGGCGGCGTCGAGCTGTGTCCAATGCGCCATCGCTTCAGTCCAGTCGCGTCCGTTTGACGAAGGCCCCGGCCTTCATGATCACAGGCATGTGTCGGCCCTGGCGGGTCAGCAGCGCCAGATCCTTCAGCGGATCGCCATCGACGACGACGAGGTCGGCATGGGCGCCGGGCGCGATCGTGCCGATCCTGCCCTCGCGCTTCAGCAGTTTCGCGGCGACATGGGTGGCGGCGCCGATCACCTCATGGGCCGGCAGGGCGCGGCCGCGAATGACGAACTCCTCCGACTGGTGCCGGTGCATCTCGCCGAGCAGGTCGCTGCCATAGGCCATGGGCAGGCCGGCCGATTTCATGATCGCAAGCGACTCCATGCCGGCGGCGCGGACGCTCTCGACCTTGGCGACCGAGTCGGGCGGGAATCCGAGCTTGCCGCCCTCGCTGGCGAGCTTGTCATAGGTGACGAGGGTGGGCACTGCGACGGCGCCGTTCCTGGCGGCGAGTTTCGCGGTCTCGGTCTGGATCAGGTTGCAATGCTCGAGCGAATGGACGCCGGCCTCGACGCAGCGGCGTATTGCCTCGTCGGTATAGACATGGGCGGAGACATAGGTGCCGGCCATGCGGGCCTCCTCGACCACGGCCTGCAATTCGCCGACCGAGAAGCCGAGGAAATGGATCGGGTCGGTCGGCGAGGCGCAGCCGCCATTGGCCATGATCTTGATGAAGTCGGCGCCGCCCTTCAGCTCCTCGCGGGCGGCGCGGCGCACCTCCGCCTCGCCATCACAGATGCGGCCGAGCGCGCCGAGGCGATGGCGGGTTCCGGGCGCCGTGCGGTCGTCATAGCGCCCGCGAAAATCGGCATGGCCGCCGGTCTGGCTCAGAGCCTTGCCGGAGATGACGAGGCGCGGCGTCGGGAAATCGTTCTCCTCGGTCGCCTGCTTCAGGCCGAAATCGGCCCCGCCGACATCGCGCACCGTGGTGAAGCCGCGCAGCAGCATCTCGCGCATGATCACCAGCGAGCGCACCGTGACGAGCGAGTCCGGCAGCGCCGCATTGCGGCCGAGATCGGCGAGGCCGGCGATGACATGGACATGGGCATCGATCAGCCCCGGCATCAGGGTGCGGCCCTTGAGGTCGATCGCCCTGGCCTTGTCGGCGTGCAGGGACCTGCCGACCTCGCGGATCAGCCTGTCCTCGACGAGAACGTTGACCGGCTCGCCGCGCTCGGGGGCGGTTCCGTCGACGATGCGGGCGTTCTGGAACAGGGTCGCGGCCATGATGGCGGTCCTCGGAGCGGGGCGGGGAAGGCGGTGGTCAGCGCGTCAGCAGCGCGGTGAGATAGAGGCCGAGGCCGAAGACGACGTGGTTGACGAGGCCGATAAGCCGAATCTGGCCGGGGTTCGGCCGCTTCGAGGCGGCGACGCCGAATCCCATGCCGGGCTGCAGGATGAACCAGCCGCAGCCGACAGTGACGATGCCGACGATCAGCGCCGGGATCAATGTCGGCGCCTTGGCCCAGCCGATGCCCCAGATCAGCAGCAGCACGGCGGAGAAGAGCACGCCGACGAGATAGTGCATGATCCAGCCGATCGAGAGTTCGCCGGAAACCGGCTCCGAGGCCGAGATCGGGTCGTGCATGAAGCGCCCCCGCGGCAGATGCGCGAACCAGCGCCCGACCATCGCCCAATTGGCGAGCGGGATGCCGAGTGTGCGGTTGAGCAGCAGGGCCCAGAGGTCGAGAATGGCAGTAGCGCCGACGCCGATCACGATCGCGCGGCCGAGAAATTCAAGCATGCTTCACCCCTCCCAGCGGTCCCGAAGGCCGCGTCCCCAAGCGAGTCTTATGGAGGGGAAAGCGGGGGACGAGGTCAACGGAAAGGGCGACCTTATCCCCCTTGCAGGCGCAGGGGCGGCATGCGCCGGGCATGGGCCATCGGCCGCAGCCGGAACCTCGGGCGGCACCGTTCGTTTCCTCGGCGACGGCAGGGGAGCGAACGATGGCGGTTGCAACGGCGGCGAAGGCGGGCACGAAGGGTGGGCATGGTGCGCAGGAGCTGCCCTCGGTCACCGTCACCAGCTATAATCTCGAAATACGCGATGGCGACGGCTTCATCGGCGACAAGGCGAGCCGCGGCGCCTTCATGGACCATCTCGCCGAATTGCGCGGCCATCTTGCCGAGAATGGCGAGGACCCGCTCGGCGACACCGATGCGATGCCGAGCAAGTCCGAGCTCGACGAGCTGATCAGCAAGGGCGAGGCGCGCGAAGCTGCGCTGGTGCTCTCCGCGGTCGAGCGCTTCGCCCAGTCGCTGTCCTTCGTGATCCGTCGCTTCCTGCGGCAGAAGGCCTGGGCTCCGGTCGAGCGCATCGTGGTCGGCGGCGGCTTTCGCCAGAGCCGGGTCGGCGAGCTCGCCATCGCCCGGGCCGGCATCATCCTGCAATCGGAGGGGCATGCGATCGAGCTCGTGCCGGTCCGGCACCATCCGGACGAGGCCGGTCTGGTCGGCAGCGCGCATCTCGCGCCGAAATGGATCTTCGAGGCCTATGACAGCCTGGTCGCCGTCGATATCGGCGGCTCGAACATCCGGGCCGGCATCGTCGAGCTGCGCCAGGACAAGGCGCCCGATCTCAGCAAGGCACGGGTCTGGGAAACCGAGCTCTGGCGTCATGCCGACGATGAGCCGAGCCGCGAGGAGGCGGTGAAACGGCTCGGCAAGATGCTGCGCGAGCAGATCAGGCAAGCCGGGAAGGAGGGCTTGCGCGTCGCGCCCTTTATCGGTGTCGGCTGTCCCGGGCTGATCGAGGCCGATGGCGCGATCGATCGCGGGGCGCAGAACCTGCCGGGCAACTGGTCGAGCAGCCGCTTCAACCTGGTCGAGAGCATCCGCGAGATGGCGCCGGAGATCGGCGAGCACGAGACCGTGGTGGTGATGCACAACGACGCCGTGGTGCAGGGGCTCAGCGAAATGCCGTTCATGCAGGATGTCGAGAACTGGGCCGTGCTGACCATCGGCACCGGGCTCGGCAATGCGAGCTACCGCAACCGGCAGAAGCCGAAGGGCAAGGAGAAGGACACGGACGAGATGGAGAAAGCGGGTAAGGGCAAGAAGGACTGATCTATCCGTCCCTACCTCTGTCATTCCGGCTGGAGCGAAGCGGAATGCCGGAATCCATCATGGGGCGTGCCGCTCGACGATGGATCCCGGAGCGGCGCCGCTTCGCGGCTTGTCCGGGATGACGGCATACGCTGCGTAGTAACCCTCAATCCCGCTTCGCCGGCAGCGCCCACAGCAGCCCGCGCGTGATCACCGCCGGGAAGACGGTGAGGTGGTCCTCGCCGGGGATGATCTCGCTGGTCAGCGACAGGCCGGGATATTCGCGCGAGCGCAGCGCCTTCTCGAAGTCCTGCATGTCGGCGATCATGTCTAGGTTGCGGCTGAAGCGCGGGTCGCTGGAGGCCTTGTTGATCGTCTCATAGGAGGCGATCGCCATCAGCACATTCGCCTTCAGATCCTTGTTGGCGTCGGCATAGGCCTTCTCGCGGGCGAACATCACCTTCTGGTCGAACCAGAGCGAGGGGCTGCCGAGAATGTAGTGCGAGAACATCTTCGGCTCGGTCAGAAGGATGTGGACGCCGAACAGGCCGCCATAGGAGTGGCCGGCATAGATGCTGCGGGTGGTGTCGGTACGATAGGTCGCGGCGACGAAGGGCATCAGCTCCTCGGCGAGGAAGCGGCGATAGCCTTCCGCTTCGCCGAAGAGCGGCGGGCGGCCGGATTCGTCCCTCGTCTTCTCGCCGTTCGGCGTCGGCGTGTAGTCGCGCCGCCGGCTGTATTGCCTGCTATCGCCGATCGCATAGGAGAGGCCGACGAGGATGAACTCCTCCAGCCCCTGGGCGCGGTTGCCGACGCGCTGGGCGATGCTGCGGACCAGCGGGAAGGAATAGTCGCCGTCGCTGACGAACAGCACCGGGAAGCGCCGCCGCGGCGAAGAATGGTAGGATGGCGGCAGGGCGACATAGATCTCGTAATCGCGCTGCAGCGCCTTGGCGCGGATCGTCCTGACCTCGGTGTCCTTGAGGACGAAGGGGGCGGGGTTCGCAGCGGGCGGCGGCGCAGCGGCAGTCGCGGCGGCGGGATTTGCGGCAGGGCCAGCCGCGACGACCGGAGCCTGCGGTTCCGCGGCCGGCTGCGCGAGCGCGGGGGTGGCGCACATCAGCAGGGCGAACAGGGCAGACAGGCGCAGCATCCGCCGCATCTCCGACAGGAATGTGCCGCCATCGTGGCGGCTTCGGCCCGCCGGGCCAAGCCAATCCGGCTGATCAGCGTCGCAGGCCGGGGCTCTCCAAGGCCAGCCCCTTGGCGCGCGCGGCGAGATAGAGTTCCAGCGCGAGATAGTCCGGGGCGCCATAGTCGAACTGCGTGGCGCGGACGCCGAGCGAGCAGGCGCGCAGGCGCCGGTGCAGCGAGCCGACGCCGTTCCATTCGAGGCGATAGGCGGGATAGCCGGTGCCGATGCCATGGCTGATCGTGTCGCCGCGCAGCTTTTCGCCGACGAGACCGTCATGGCATTGCCGGCAGGAGAGGTTGAGCTGGCCCTGCCGGCGCTCATAGAAGGCCTTGCCGGCTTCGAGATAGGGCTTGGCCGCCCCTTCGGTCGCGACGGCCATGGGCAGGCCGCGCGAGAGCGAGGCGACATAGGCGGTGAGCCCCAGCAGTTCAGGGCTTTCATAGCCGAAGGCCGGCTCGTTCTGGCGTTGCGTGCGGCATTGCTCGATGCGCCCTTCGAGATTGAGCAGCTTGCCGCTGGCGGCATCGACCTGCGGATAGCGGGTCGCGGCGCCCTTCAGGCTTCGCTCCGGATCGGCATGGCAGGCGATGCAGGCCGGCGCCGCGCCGCTGTGCCGGCTGAAGAGTTCCCCGCCCTGCTCGACCCAGAGGAAGCCGGGATTGCGGGCCTCGTCAGATTGCTGCCGGAGCATCTCCGGCGAGAGGAAGGCGCTGCCCGGTTTGATCTCCTGGGCTGTTGCGGGGACGGCAGCAAGCAGCAAGCCGATGGACAGGATCGCCAGCCAAACAGACTGACGGGAACCAAAGCCCTCATCCTGAGGAGCGATCGCAGATCGCGTCTCGAAGGATGTTCCAGCGCGCTCTGGAACATCCTTCGAGACGCCGCTGGCGCGGCTCCTCAGGATGAGGGCTGTGATTTTCATCGAAGCGCTGCCGTTACGTCACGACGAGGCGCGCGGTGCGGGTGAAGACCGCCCCGCCATCCTCGCGCCATTCGAAAAGCAGGTCGCCGGTTTCGACGGCCCGGGTGGTGAAGCTGACGAAGGGGTTGGCCGAGATGCCGGTATGCATGTCGAAGCGGAAGACCGGTTCGCCGGCATAGGTTACGGTCAGGCGGTTGAGGATTTTGCGCGGTACGATGCGGCCCTTCGCGTCGACCTGCCCGCCGCGATCCATGGGATGGCGGACGAGCACCCGGATCTCGATGATCTCACCGGCCTTGGCCTCGGCGGGCATGGTGATGCGGGCGTTGAACGTCGACATTGAAGTCAGCCTCCGTCGATGCAGGCGCTGAGCGTCACGACGATATCGGCGTCGGCCATGACATAGCCGCCGCTGCTCAGCGCGGCGATCGCCACGACCTTTTGCGACGTGGCGAGACGCAGGGTGGCGCGGATGTCGGCCCTGCCGCTGCGAGGACCGAGATGAAAGCGCGCCATGTCGGGATAAGGGTTCTTCTCGGCGATGACATGGATCCAGCGGACATGGTCGCTCTCGGTCATCGGAGATTCGACCTGGATCGCGACATCGACCGAATTGCCGTTCTCGACCAGCTGCGGGATGTCGAAGACGATGCCGCCGCGAGCCGGGACGGCTCCCTCGGTGATACGCCCGATCAGCTCGGCGAGGGCGGGAGGCGCGGCGGCATAAGCTGCTGCGGGCGAGATGGCCAGCGCGAAGCCGGCGGCGCCGGCCGCCATCACCTCGCGGCGCGAGGGGCCGGCTTCAGGGCGTGCGCAGGCTGGCGAGATAGGCGACGACATCCTCGATCTCCTGGGCGTTGAGGGCCGGCAGACCGCGAAATTGCGGGGCGACGTCTCGCAATCCTTCGGTGCGGAAATAGGGCGGCATCACGGTTTCCGGGTTGAGCAGGCTGGTGTCGACCAGGCGCAGCCGCAACTGGCCGGCAGTGAGCCTTGCGCCGACGCCGGCGAGTGGCGGGCCGATCGTTCCCTGGAAAGGCTCGTCCGGCACCGGCACCCGGTGGCAGATCAGGCAGTTGCCGCGCGTGCGGTCGAGCACCAGCGCCCGGCCGCGGGGGGCGTCGCCGATCTCGCCTCCGAGCGGCGCCGGGATCGCGTCGCCGGCGATGGTGTAGGCTTCGAGGGCGCCCGCGGGAGCAGCGAGAAGCGTTGCCAGGACAAGCGCTAGTCGTCCCGGGCGACTGCAGGTCGACCCGGGATCCATGCCTGAGCTTTTCAGGTCAGCGTTCCGGCATGGATCCCGGCTCTTCGCTTCGCTCCGGCCGGGATGACCTCGTGTTTTCGCGAAGGGCAACTTGCCTCTCGCAGTGTCGCGCAACCTCACGCCTTGCGCAGATCGGCGTGGCGGAGCGGCATGGACCGCACGCGCTTGCCGGTGGCGGCGAAGATCGCGTTGAGAACGGCCGGCGCCGCGACGGCGATGGTCGGCTCGCCGACGCCGCCCCAGAAGCCGCCCGAGGGCACGATCACCGTCTCGACCGCCGGCATGTCCTCCAGCCGCATGACCGGATAGCTGTCGAAATTCTCCTCGACGATGCGCCCGTCCTTGACGGTGCATTCGCCGAACAGCGCGGCGGAGAGGCCGTAGACGAAGGAGCCCTCGACCTGGCGCTCGATCTGCGCCGGGTTCACGGCATGGCCCGGATCGGTCGCGGCAGTGATCTTGTGGACCTTGAGCTTGCCCTCGGGGCTGACCGAGACCTCGGCGACCGCCGCGACATAGGAGCCGAAGCCCATGGTCTGGCAGATGCCGCGATAGACGCCTTCGGGCGCCTTGGTGCCCCAGCCGGCCTTTTCGGCCACCGCGTTGAGCACGGCGAGGTGCTTGGGATGGCTCTTCATCAGCGCGCGGCGGAATTCGAGCGGGTCCTTGCCGGTGGCATGGGCGAGCTCGTCGATGAAGCATTCGAGATAGATCGTGTTCTGGTTGAGGTTGACCCCACGCCAGAAGCCCGGCGGCACATGCGGATTGCGCATGGCGTGGTCGATCAGGAGGTTCGGGATGGTGTAGCCGATCGAGGCTTCCGGTCCCGGCGGGTTGAGGCCCTGGAAGACGGCGGGGTCGCGGCCGTTCTGGATGTTCTGCGGGAAGATGCCGGCGACGATCGACTGGCCGGAGATGCGCATGTGCAGGCCGGTCAGGTTGCCGTCCTTGTCGAGCGCACCTGTCAGCTTGCACTGGGTCACCGGATGGAAGCGGCCATGCAGCATGTCCTCCTCGCGCGACCAGATCAGCTTTACCGGCGTGCCCGGGATCTGCTTGGCAATCGCGACGACCTGGCGGACCCAGTCATG
This sequence comes from Allobosea sp. GW823-FHT01F03, assembly GCF_058798075.1. Taxonomy (NCBI): domain Bacteria; kingdom Pseudomonadati; phylum Pseudomonadota; class Alphaproteobacteria; order Hyphomicrobiales; family Alloboseaceae; genus Allobosea; species Allobosea sp. GW823-FHT01F03. Next base: position 1,106,008 of record NZ_CM179505.1, read on the forward strand.
CACCGCGCCGCGCCGGCCGAAGCCGCCGCCGAGATCGATCTTGTAGGCCTCGCATTTCGCCAGCGGCAGGCCGGAGGCCTCGGCGGTCGCGGCCAGCGCCGCCTCGCCGTTCTGCGTGGGCGTCCAGACCTCGCAGCGCTCCGGCGTGTAGAGTGCGGTCGCGTTCATCACCTCCATGCAGGCATGGTTCTGGAACGGATAGGAATAGACCTGCTTGATCGTCCGCGCCGCGCCGGCGATCGCCGCCTTGACGTCGCCGACCTGGTTGCCGACGGCTGCCTGCGGCGCGTCGAGCCCCTCCTTCAGCCAGGCGGCGATGCTCTCGCTCGAGACCTTGGCATGCTCGCCCTCGTCCCAGACGATGGACAGCGCGTCGAGCGCGGTCTTGGCGCGCCACCAGGTGTCGGCGACGACCGCGACGGCGCTGTCGCCGACCGGCACGACATGCTTCACGCCGGGCATGTCCTTGATCTTTGCAGCGTCGAAACTCTTCACCTTGCCGCCGAAGACCGGGCAGTCCTTGATCGCGGCGTTGAGCATCCCCGGCAGCTTGAAGTCCATCCCGTAGATCTTCTTGCCGTTGGTCTTGTCGGCGGTGTCGAGCCGCTTCAACGGTTTGCCGGCGATGGTCCAGTCCTTCGGATCCTTCAGCGGCACCTCGGTCGGGGGCGAGAGCCTGGCGGCGGCGGCCGCGACCTCGCCATAGCGCAGCGAACGGCCGGACGCCTTGTGGGTGATCACCCCCTTGCTGACGCTGCATTCGGCGGCGGGGACCTTCCATTCGCCGGCCGCGGCCTGGACGAGCATGATCCGCGCAGCCGCGCCGCCCTTGCGGACATAGTCATGGGATTCGCGGATGCCGCGGCTGCCGCCGGTCGAGAAATTTCCCCAGACGCGGTTGCGGGCTAGATTCTGGCCGGGCGTCGGATATTCGGTCGTGACCTTGGCCCAGTCGCATTCCAGCTCCTCGGCGACGAGTTGGGCGAGGCCGGTGAGCGTGCCCTGGCCCATTTCGGAGCGGGCGATGCGGATCACCACCTTGTCGTCGGGCTGGACGACGACCCAGGCGTTGATTTCGGGCGTCGCGCCCTGGGCCAGCGCCTCGTCGGCGAAGGGCACGGAAAAGCCGAAGCTGAAGGCACCAGCGGCGGCGGCCGAGCCGGCGAGCAGGCTGCGGCGGGAGAGCTTCATCTCGACGGCAGAGGCGGATGTCATGGCGTCCTCCAGATTCTGGTCGGCATGGGCGAGGCGAGCGGCCATTCGGCGGATCGCGATCGAGCCCGGCGCTGTGAAGGGAAACAGGGTTCAGCCACGGCCGAGCTCGCCGCCGGCGGCGACCTGCTGAATGGCGGCCTTGACGCGGTTATAGGTGCCGCAGCGGCAGATATTGGTCATCTCGGCCGCGATATCGGCTTCCGACGGCTTGGGATTGGCCTGGAGCATGGCTGCGGCGGCCATGATCATGCCGCTCTGGCAGAAGCCGCATTGCGGCACGTCGTGCTCGATCCAGGCCTTCTGCAGCGGATGGCTGCCATCGGGCGACAGCCCCTCGATGGTTACGATCTTCTGCTCGGCCGTGACGGCGCTCACCGGCATGGAGCAGGAGCGCGTGGCGACACCGTCGACATGCACGGTGCAGGCGCCGCATTGAGCGACGCCGCAGCCATATTTCGTGCCGGTCAGGCCGATTTGCTCGCGTATGACCCAGAGTAGCGGCGTGTCGCCGTCGACCTCCACATCGATCGTCTTGCCGTTGATGTTGAGCTTAGCCATCGCAAACCTCCCGGTTTCGATTCCAGAGCTGGCGAGAGAGCCAGCGCGCCTCGCCGTTCGGTCGTTCCGGCCGCTCCGGGCCAGATTTATATTGGACGAAATACAAACCGAGTTGGCGCGGGAGCGCCAGTACCTCTGCGGCATGGCGGCGATCACGGTCTCGCGGGGGCGGGGGTAACGCCGTGGCCGGAGCGCGAAGCCGCCGCAGCGACGAGGTTCCGCCATCATGCTGTCCGGTTTCTTGCCGAAATGGCGCTGCGTGACCGCAGTATCCGGCTCGTTTTCACGGGAATGTGATGTCCTTCTCCGAACCTTGCCGGCCGGCGCGGCGTCGCCGCGAAGCCCGCCCGCAACCGCTTTTCTCCGGCATGCTTGATTTCGCCGCGCAGCGGTGGCGAGGCTGCGCAAGGATGCGAATCAGCCCGGCGAGATCGGAATGCCAGTGACGTCGAAAGCCCGTAACGCCTTCGCCGTTCTGGGCGGCCGACTCGGCGCCGCCCTGTTCGGGCTCTTCCTGCTGCTGCCGCTCTCGGCGCTGGCCCAGCCGGCCGACCCGGCGGCCGCGCGCGCCAGAGTCGATTCGATCAGGGGCGAGCTGACCCAGATCGAGTCGGCGCTGGGCAATCCAAATGCCTCCGATGCCGAGCTGCAGCGGCAGAGGCTGCGCCTGCAGCCCCTGCTCGACCAGATCCGCGCCCTGACCGAGGAACAGGCACCGCGCTTCGAGCAGGCGAGGGCGCGGCTCGAGCAGCTCGGGCCGAAGCCGGACGCCAAGGCGCCGCCGGAAGCCGCTGAAGTCGCCAAGGAGCGCGATGCGCGCGAAAAGGGGTTCTCCGAGGCCGACGAGTCGCTCAAGCTCGCCCGGGCGACCCAGCTCCAGGCCGAGCAACTGCAGACGGCGATCAGCGACCTCAGGCGCGAGCGCTTCGCCAAGATGCTGTTCGCGCCCGGCCCCTCGCCGCTGAGCCCGGAAACCTGGGCCGCGACGGTCACGACGCTGCCGTCGGATATTCGCGCCTCGCATCTCGTCTTCGGTGATTGGCTCTCGGTCTTCAGCGCCGCGCTGCTGAGCCCCCGCGGGGTGATCGTGCTGCTCGGCTTCATTGGCGCGATCGGCCTCTATGTTGCCCGCGCGCGCTATCTGCCGCGATTGAGCAACCGTCTCGCGGCGCATGAGACCGATAGCGAGGTCCGTTGCCTTTATGGCGCGATCATCCGCTTGTTCGCCCGTTCGGCGCCGCCGGCGCTGGCGAGCTGGCTGATCTATGCCGCGCTCAACACGGCCGGCCTGTTGCCGCCCCGCATCCAGCCGGTGATCCTCGCCATCGTCTACGGGCTCGCGCTCTTCGCCTTTGTCCAGGCACTGGCCGACGCGCTGTTCGCCCCGGGCGAGCCGCAGCGCCGGTTGGTCAGCGTGATGGAATCGACCGCGCGCACCGTGGTCTGGATGGCCGGCTGGCTCGCCATCGTGATGGCGAGCGGCAAGGTTCTCGAAGCCTGGCTGCAGGCGATCGCCGCCGGTCTGACGCTGTCGATCATCGTGCGCAGCGTCCTTGCCGCGCTTTTTGCGCTGACGCTGGTCGTCGGCCTCTACCGGTTGCGCGACAATGACGAGATCGAGCAGGAAGCCTGCCTCGGCCCTTATGTTCCGGTCGACGGGGCCAGCCTCGGTCCGGTGCGCATCCTGTCCTGGGTGGTCGGCGTCGCCATCATCCTGGCGGTGCTGCTCGGCTATGTCGTGCTCGCCACCTTCCTGACCGAGCAGGTGCTCTGGCTCGGGATCCTCGCCGGCCTCTTCGTGCTGCTGATGCAACTGATCGAGCTCGGCATCGGCAATCTCCTGACCGGCGAGGGGCGCTTCGCGCTGACCCTGCGGACGGGCGTCGGCCTGCGCGCCGCCACTTTGCAGAAATTCGCGGTGGTGCTCACCGGCGTGCTCAAGATCGTGCTGATCGTCGTGACGATCATGCTGGTCCTGGCGCCCTGGGGGCTGGAATCGGCTGACTTCCTGACCTCCCTGCGCGCGGCCTTCTTCGGTTTCCAGGTCGGCGGCGTCACCGTCTCGCTGTCTTCGATCTTCGTCGCCGCCGCGATGTTCGCGCTCGGTCTCGCCGCGACGCGCTCGCTGCAGGGCTGGCTCAACGACAAGTTCCTGCCGACGACCAAGCTCGACACCGGCCTGCGCAATTCGATCACCACCGCCGCCGGCTATCTCGGCTATGCAGCTGCCGTAGCGCTCGCGGTCTCGACGCTCGGCTTCAGCCTGGAGCGGCTGACGCTGGTCGCCTCGGCGCTCTCCGTCGGTATCGGTTTCGGCCTGCAATCGGTGGTGTCGAACTTCGTTTCGGGGCTGATACTGCTCTGGGAGCGGCCGATCCGGGTCGGCGACCAGGTGCTGGTCGGTGACGCCGAGGGCATCGTCAAGCGCATCAATGTGCGCTCGACCGAGATCGAGACCTTCGACCGCTCCACGGTCGTCGTGCCGAACTCGAACCTGGTCTCCGGCGTGGTGCGCAACCGTGTCCGCTCCGACCGTACGGGGCGCGTGCTGATCTCGATCAGCGTGCCGCGCACATTCGATCCGACCGAGGTGCGTTCCCTGCTGGCGGATGCCGGCACCGAGCATGGCGACGTGCTGAAGAAGCCGCCGCCAAACGTGCTGTTCAAGAAGATCGCCACGACGACCCTGGATTTCGACCTGATCTGCGTGGTCGGTGACGTCGACCAGGTCGGCCGCGTCACCAGCGATCTCAACTACGTCATCCACAAGCGCCTCGCCGAGCTCGAGAAGCCGGCAGCGGCCGCCGAGTTGACGGTGAAGGGGCTGGAGGGCATCGAGCAGTCGCTCGGCAGCATCGCGACCGCCGTCGCCGGCGAGCGCAAGGCTCCCGCGCGGAAGGGAGCGAGCAAGGTCAAGGCGAGCCGGTCCCGCGCGGCGAACGAAGTCGCAGCGGACGAGACCGAGGAAGATGCTCCCGCCAAGAACGGCTCTGCGCCGGAGGCCGGCAAGGACGAGGCCGCAGGCAAGGACGACAACAAGGAATGATGCGATGCTTTCGTTTTCCGCTCGTCCCGCCCGTGGGCGCGCAATGAGCTGCCCTGCCGCGCTGGCCGGCGCCCTGGCGCTGTTCAACATCGCCGGCTGCACCGAGCCGGTACGGACCCAGCCGGCCTTCTATCGCGATCTCGGCTCGCCCTCGGCGCGCGTCGATGCGGAGGCGGCGCGGGCGACGATCTCGGCCTATCGCCTGAATGCCGGCCTCGCCACGCTGAAGCTCGATCCGGAGCTGATGCAGGCGGCCGAGCAGGAGGCGAAAGCGATGGCGGCGGCCGACAAACCGGCGCAGGCCGAAGCGGTCAAGGCACGTCTGGCGCGCGCCGGCCAGCCCGGAGCCGAGGCCAATCTCTCGGCCGGCTACCGGCGGCTGGCGGAGGCCTTTTCCGGCTGGCGCGATTCGCCCCAGCACGATCGCGTCATGAAGGCGCCGGGCGCGACCCGGATGGGCATCGCTTCGGCCTATGCGCCAGGTTCGAAATACCAGGTCTACTGGGCACTGATCGTCGCGCCCTGATCCCGGCGGGGGCCGGCGTCAGGGCTTTGCGCCGTTGGGCAAGGGCGGCGCGTCCGCCTTCAGCACGATGGCGACGCGGCGGTTGAAGGGCAGATAGGGATTGTCCTTGATCAGCGGCTCGGTGTCGGCCTTGCCGGCGACCGAGGCGAAGCGCTCGTCGGGTACGCCGGCATTGCCGAGGATCTCCCGCACGGCGGAGGCACGGCCGACCGAGAGTGCCCAGGGATTGCCACGTAGGAATGTGCCCGGCCTCGGCGTTGCGGTATGGCCGGTGATCGCGATCTTGTTGGGCATGCGGCGCAGCGTCGGAGCGATGGCGGCGAGCAACTTGCGCATGCTGGCATTGGGCTGGACCGAGCTCTCGTCGAACATGGCGCGCCCATCCTGGTCGACGAGCTGGATGTCGATGCCGGTCTCCGAGACCTCGACGAGGATGTTGCGCGAGAGCTCGCCGATCTCCGGCATCTCGCGCAGGGCCTGACGCAGCGAGGCGGCGGCGAGCGCAAAGCCGCGATCATGCGTCGCCGAGATCAGGCCGTCTTCCTTCTGCTGGTTGTGGTTGGGCGCGGTGTTGTCGGAAGCGTCCTCGATCGGCCGGACATAGGAATTCTTGATATGGGTCTTGGTCGGGATGCCGTCGACCTCGACGATGCCGGCGAGGCGGACGTCCTTTTGCGTGCCGAAGGCGTCGCGCATCGAGCCGGCGACGATCTGGAGCTTCTGCTTGTCCTGGCTGGAATAGGCCGCGACCATGACGAAGAAGGCCATCAGCAGCGCCATCAGGTCGGCGAAGGTCACGAACCAGCCGTGACCGCCATGGCCGCCGCGCTTCTTCCTGGCCATCGTTCAGCCGCCCTTCAGCTGGCTTGCGCCATCTCGGCCCGATGATGATCGGGCAGATAGGCCAGCAGCATTTCGCGCACCAGGGTCGGGCTCTTGGCGTCGCGCATCTGCAGCACGCCGTCGATGATCAGCGTGCGCGAGATCTCCTCCTCCTCGAGCTTGATGTGCAGCTTGTCGGCGATCGGCAGGGTGAGCATGTTGGCGACCATGGCGCCGTAGAGCGTCGCCAGCAGTGCGGTCGCCATGGCCGGGCCGAGCTTGGACGGGTCGGACATGTTGGCGAACATGGTGACCATGCCGATTATGGTGCCGATCATGCCCCAGGCCGGGGCGCAGTCGCCGATGGCGCGGTAGACCTTCGAGCCTTCGTCGAGCCGCTGCAGGAAGTTGTCGCGGTCGCGCTCCATCGTGTCGCGAATGAAATCCTTGTCGTAGCCGTCGGCGATGTAGCGCAGTCCCTGGGCCAGGAACGGGTCGGAGACCTCGACGTTTTCCAGCGCCACCGGGCCGCTCTTGCGGTTGATCTCGGCGACGCGGGTGATCTCGTCGATCAGCTCGCGCGGATGGATGGCGCGCATGGTGAAGGCGAAGCGGATGCCCATGGGCAGGCCATTGGCGATCACCGAGAAAGGGAAGCGCAGCAGGGTGGCAGCCGAGGCGCCGCCGAAGATGATGATCGCGGCGTGCTTGTCCCAATAGGCGGCGAAATTGCCACCATCGATCAAGATCAGCGAGACGATCGTCGCGATGCCACCGATAATGCCGACGCCGGTTGCGAGATCCATGAAAAGGCTATCCTGATGCGCGTCGCCGCCGACGCTGCTCGCCCGGCCTCTCGCATGCTCCAAACGATAGGGCGCGCGGGTTGAAGGAAGCGTTAAGGTTGAGAAACTCCTCATGCCGGCAGGCGCTGCAGGGATCTGAAGGCGGTTTCGCCGAATCGCGATGGAGCCCGTTTGATTTCGCGCCGGATTTTCACCACAACCGGTGTCGTCTGCTCGCGCCCGTACTCTAAGGTCCTGCGATGTCCCTGTTTGCGCTCTATGCCCGCGTGCTCGGCGAACTCGGCCCCGAGAGGCGCCTCGGGCTGATCCTGGCATTGGCCAATATCGCCCTGGCGGCGGCGGCTTTCGCCGAGCCGATGCTGTTCGGTGCGCTGATCGACAAGCTGACCAGCGTCCAGAACGCGGGCAACCGGCCGAGCTGGAGCGACATCAACCTCCTGATCGCCGCCTGGGTCGGCTTCGGCCTGTTCAACATCGCCGCGGGCGTGTTCGTCGCGCTGTTCGCCGATCGTCTGGCGCATCGCCGGCGGCTCGCGGTGATGGCGAACTATTTCGAGCACGCGCTGACGCTGCCGCTCGCCTATCACACGCAGACCCATTCCGGCCGCGTCCTCAAGGTGATGCTGGAAGGCACCAGCGGCATGTGGGCGCTGTGGCTCTCCTTCTTTCGTGAGCATTGCGCGAGCTTCGTCGCGCTCTTCATCCTGCTGCCCTTCACGCTCTGGAAGAACTGGCAGCTCGGGCTCCTGCTGATCTTCCTGGTCGTGCTGTTCGGCTCGCTGACGGCCTATGTGCTGCGCAAGACCGACAAGCTGCAGAGCAATGTCGAGAGCTATCATTCGAGCCTCGCCGAGCGGGCTTCGGACGCGCTCGGCAACGTCCCGGTGATCCAGAGCTTCACCCGGATCGAGGCCGAGGTACGCGGCCTGCGCTCGACGATCACCAGCCTGCTCGAAGCTCAGATCCCGGTCCTGACCTGGTGGGCGGTGGCGACGGTGGCAACGCGCGCCTCGGCGACGCTGACCGTGCTCTCGATCTTCGTCGTCGGCACCTGGCTCCTGATGCAGGGGCAGACCACGGTCGGCGAGATCGTCACCTTCATGGGCTTCGCCACCATGCTGGTCGGCCGGCTCGAGCAGATCGTCGCCTTCGTCAACTTCATCTTCATGCAGGCGCCGAAGATGCGGGAGTTCTTCGAGGTGGTCGACACGCTGCCGGCGGTGCGCGACCTGCCGGGTGCGCCCGATGCCGGCCGGCTCGAAGGCCGCATCACCTTCGACGACGTCTCCTTCTCCTATGACGGCAAGCGTGCCGCCGTGGCCGACGTCTCCTTCGAGGTCATGCCCGGCGAGACGATCGCCATCGTCGGCTCGACCGGTTCGGGCAAGTCGACCACGCTCGGCCTGCTGCACCGGGCCTTCGATCCGCAATCGGGCCGGATCCTCGCCGATGGCAGGGACATCCGCGAGATCTCGCTGCTCTCGCTGCGCCGGAACATCGGCGTCGTCTTCCAGGAGCCGATGCTGTTCGCCCGCTCGATCCGCGAGAACCTGACCGTCGGCAAGCCGGACGCGACCGATGCCGAGATGATGGAAGCGCTCGACCGTGCCCAGGCGACGGAGGTGATGGCGCGCCAGCCCGACGGGCTCGACACCATCGTCGGCGAGCGCGGCCGCACCCTCTCCGGCGGTGAGCGCCAGCGCCTCTCGATCGCCCGGGCGCTGCTCAAGAACCCGCCGATCCTGATCCTCGACGAGGCGACCTCGGCGCTCGATGCAGCAACTGAAGTCAAACTTCAAAAAGCTCTCGACGAGGTGATGAAGGGGCGCACCACCTTCGTCATCGCCCACCGTCTCGCCACGATCCGCAATGCCGACCGCATCCTGGTCTTCGAGCAGGGCCGGGTGATCGAGATGGGCTCCTTCGAGGAACTCGTCGCCAAGGGCGGGCGCTTCGAGGCGCTGGCGCGGGCGCAGTATCTCGTGACCGACAAGCCCGCCGAGGCGAGGGAGTCGTCGCTGGCGACCAAGGGTATCGTCGAGGGGTGAGCTATAGCATCGGACCGAAAAGTGGACTCCACTTTTCGGACAACTCCGATGCGACAACAATGAGATAGATCACCGTGACCGCGTCCGAACGGACGCGCGGTGATCTAGGGCGGCTTCCCTTACCTGTGAGGTAATCGACCGGCCGCTCCATTGCCCGCATGGTCGCCGGTATCGCGGGTCGAGACCCGCTCCAAGGGGACCTTGCCATGACCGCCTATGCCATCGCCCATTTGCGCGACGTCGATCGCAACGCCGAGATCGTCGACTACATCCTGCGCATCGACGAGACCCTCGCGCCCTTCGGTGGCCGCTTCCTGATCCATGGCGTGACGCCCGAGGTTCTGGAAGGGCCCTGGGAGGGCGATCTCGTCGTCATCGCCTTTCCGGATCGTGAAGCCGCGCAGGCCTGGTACGCCTCGCCGGGCTATCAGGCGATCCTGCCGCTCAGGACGAACAATTCGCGCAGTGCCGCCTTCATCGTCGAAGGAGCGCCGGAGGGGTACCGGGCGACCGATTTCCTGGCGAAGCTCGGCTGACCGCGATCAGGCGGCGGGGGGCGGCTCGGCCGGGCCGTTGCCCGTCGGCGTGATCCGCAGCGCGGTGACGCGGTTGCGGCTCTTGCGCATCACCTCGAAGCGGAAGCCGTGGAAGGTGAAGGCCTGGCCGGCTTCGGGAATGGCGCGCGCCTCGTGGATGACGAGCCCGGCGACAGTGGTCGCCTCCTCGTCCGGCAGGTTCCAGTCCATGGCGCGGTTGAGGTCGCGGATCGGCGCCCCGCCATCGACGATGACCGAGCCATCCGCCTGCGGGCGCAGGCCGGGCAGGGCGATGTCGTGCTCGTCGCGGATATCGCCGACGATCTCTTCGAGGATGTCCTCCAGGGTGACCAGACCCATGACCTCGCCATATTCGTCGACGGCGAGGGCGAAATGCGTCTTGCGGGCGAGGAAGGCCTTGAGCTGCTCGGGCAGCGAGGTCGTCACCGGCACGAACCAGGGCGAAAGCGCGATCTCGCCGACATCGAGCCTGCCGGCATCGCCGCCCGCGGCGTCGAGCGCGCGCAGCAAATCCTTGGCGTGCAGGATGCCGACGATGTTCTCCGGCTTTTCGAGCCAGAGCGGCAGGCGCGTATAGGGCGAGGCGAGGACCTCGCGCACGATCGCCTCGGGGCCGAGATCGAGATTGATCGTGCGCATCTTGGTGCGGTGGATCATCACGTCGGCGACTTCGAGGTCCTTCAGGTCGAGCAGGCCGCTGACCATGTCGCCATCGGCCTTCTCGACCGTGCCCTGCTGGCGCATCAGCTCGACCTGGTCGCGCAGCACCTCGTCGGTGGCGAGCACGGGGCGCTGCGAATCGATCCGCAGCCCGAACAGGCCGATGCAGCGCCGCGCCAGCCATTGCAGCAGGCGTAGCGGCGGGCCGAGCACGGTGAGCAGGCGCGCCACCGGCCGGACGAAGAAGAGCGCCGTGCGGTCCGGCTTGGCGACCGCCACCATGCGCGGCGCGAGCTCGCCGAAAAGAATGGCGAGCAGCGCGACGGCCGCTGCGGCGCAGAGCGCGCCCGATGCGCCATAGAGGACCGCGGCGGCATAGGTGGCGAAGGCCGCCGTCGCGGTCTTGACCAAGGTGCGTGCGAGCAGGAGGACGCCGCTCAGGCGCTCGCGGTTCGACAGCGCGCGCAGCGCGATCGCGGCGCGCCGGCTGCCGGCCTTCTCCTGTGCGGTGAGTCGTGCGCGGGATGTCGCGTTGAGCGCCGCCTCGCTGGCCGAGAGGAAGCCGGTCAGCAACAGGCCGAGAACGACGATCGCGACCGCCAGCCAGGGATCGATGGGGACGAGCGCGGCCATTGGCGTGCGATCAGGCCCCCGCGAGTTCGCTTTCGATGAAGCCGCGCACCTCGTCGGCGGGAACGCCCGGCGCGATGAAGCTCTTGCCGATGCCGTGGGCGAGGATGAAGGTCAGTGCGCCGCGCTTGACCTTCTTGTCCTGGGTCATGGCCTCGACGATCTCGGCGGCGCTGCCGACGCCGCCCGGCACGTCCTGCAGCCGCGAGGGCAGGCCGACCGCGCCAAGATGTGCCGCGACGCGCCCGGCATCCTGGCCCGGGCAGAGGCCGAGCCGCTGCGAGAAGCGGAAGGCCAGCGCGAGGCCGATCGCGACCGCTTCGCCATGGACGAGGCGGCTGGAATCATAGGCGGTCAGCCGCTCCAGCGCATGGGCGAAGGTGTGACCGAGATTGAGCAAGGCGCGGTCGCCATCCTCGCGCTCGTCGCGCACCACGATTCCCGCCTTGGCGCGGCAGGCGGTGGCGACGGCATGGTCGCGCTCCGGCCCGCCGGCGATGACGCGCCGCCAGTTCGCCTCGCACCAGTCGAAGAAGGCGGCGTCGTCGATCAACCCGTACTTCACCACCTCGGCATAACCGGCCTTGAACTCGCGTTCGCTGAGCGTATCGAGCAGAGCGGTGTCGCAAATCACCAGAGCCGGCTGGTGGAAGGCGCCGATCAGGTTCTTGCCATGGCCGGAATTGATGCCGGTCTTGCCGCCGACCGAGGAATCGACCTGGGCGAGCAGGCTCGTCGGAATCTGGACGAAGCGCACGCCGCGCCGCAGCACCGAGGCGGCAAAGCCCGAGAGGTCGCCGACGACACCGCCGCCGAGCGCGATGACGAGATCGTTGCGCTCGATCTTGGCGGCCAGCAGCCCGTCGCAGAGCTCGACGAAGCAGGGATAGGATTTGGAGGCCTCGCCGGGCCGGATCGTCAGGCGGGTCGTCGCGATGCCGGCCTGGTGCAGGCAGCTTTCCAGCGCCGGGGCGTGCAGCGTGGCGAGATTGTCGTCGGTGACGATGGCGGCGCGGGCACCCGGAGCGAGCTTGGCGATGACCCCGGCGGCCTCGCAGAGCTGGTGACGCCCGATCAGGATGTCATAGGCGCGCTCGCCGAGCGGAACGGGAACGAGAATGCGCTCGGCGCGCGCGGCATCTGCTGCTTGCTTGGTCATCGGCTGCTCGTTGCACGCTCGAGCTCTGCGAGCGCGGCTTCGACGACGATCTCATGCGGATCGTCGCTGGAAATCACGGTGATGTCGGCCTGGGAATAGACCGGTTCGCGCTCGGCGAGGAGGCGGCGCATCGTCCCCTCCGGGTCGGCGGTACGCAGTAGCGGGCGGTTGCTACGCTTGCGCACGCGGCGCATCAGCACGTCGACATCGGCCTTGAGCCAGATCGAGATGCCGAATTCGGCGATCCGGGCGCGGGTGTCGGGATTCATATAGGCGCCGCCGCCGGTCGCCAGCACCAGGGGTGAACGAGTAGCCAGGATGCGCGCGATGACGCGGCGCTCGCCGTCGCGGAATTCGGTCTCGCCGCGCTGGGCGAAGATGTCGGGGATCGACATGCCGGCGGCCGTCTCGATCTCGGTGTCGGCATCGACGAAGGGCAGGCCGAGACGTGTGGCGAGCCGCTTGCCGACCGAGCTCTTGCCCGACCCCATCATGCCGACGAGCACGACGGAGCGCCGGCCGAGCGCGGTGCGCAGGGCGGCGACATCAAGCGTTTCGACAGTATCGGCCATCAGCATCGCAACGTTTCCTCCTTGCCGCTCTAGCATGTGCGATGCTTTGCCGCCACGTCCTCCTGATGCGCCGCGCAGGTCCTGCCGCGCCTTGACCGGCCGCGACGAGTCAGACTGCTACCGGCCGATGCAGGGACGGGAGGAAAGCGGCATGCCGAGGTCGGGAGGAGAGGTCGAGATCGCAGCTCTACGCGCGCCCTTCGTGCTGCTCGACGATCGCAGCACTGGCTCGGCTTTGCTCTACGCCGAACCAATCGAGGTGGTGGAAGCCGAGGGGCTGTCCGAGGCCCCGGCGGCGCTGGCTCGGATCGAGGCGGGGCTTGCGGCGGGGCTGCATGCGGCGGGCTTTCTCTCCTATGAGCTCGGCTACGCCTTCGAGCCGCGCCTGGCGCCATTGCTGCCGGAGGGGCGGACCCTGCCGCTGCTCTGGATCGGGTTGTTCCGCGAGGCTCAGGCGCTGGATGCCGCCGCGCTCGACCGGCAATTCGCCGGCCTCGCTGCGCCACCGCCGCTGGACGCCGTCGCGCTCGGTCTCAATGAGGCGCAGCATGCCGCCGCGGTCGGGCATGTGCTCGACTATCTGCGAGCGGGCGATGCCTATCAGGTCAATCTCACCTTTCCGATCCGCTTCCGCTATGGCGGCGATCCGCTCGCCCTCTATGCGGCGCTGCGCGCCAGCCAGCCGGTCGCTCATGGCGGCATCGTCGCGACGGGCGCGGCGACGCTGCTCTCGGTTTCGCCCGAGCTCTTCGTCGAGACGCAAGGCGGCGACGCGACGACGCGGCCGATGAAGGGCACGGTCGCACGCGGCGCGGATGCGGCGGGCGATGCCGCGGCGATGGCGGCGCTGCGAGCCGATCCGAAGCAACGCGCCGAGAACCTGATGATCGTCGATCTCCTGCGCAACGATCTCGGCCGGGTCAGCGAGATCGGCTCCGTCGCCGTGCCGAAGCTCTTCAGCGTCGAGACCTATCCGACGCTGCACACCCTGACCTCGGAGGTGACGGGACGGCTGCGGCCGGGCCTGTCGGCGGGCGAATTGCTCCGGGCGATGTTCCCCTGCGGCTCGGTGACCGGCGCGCCCAAGCTGCGCGCCATGGAGATCATCCGCGAGCTCGAAGGGGCACCGCGCGATGCCTATACCGGTTCGATCGGCGCGATCGCGCCGAATGGCGATCTGCGCTTCAACGTCGCGATCCGGACGGCGACGCTGCTGCCTGACGGGCGAGGCGTCTATGGGGTCGGCGGCGGCATCGTCGTCGATTCCGATCCGGCGAGCGAGTTCGCGGAATGCCGGCTGAAGGCCCGGGTGCTGACTGATCTCGCCGAGGATTACGGGCTGTTCGAGACGCTGCTCTGGTCGCGGGGGCCAGGTTATCGCCGGCTGGAGCTGCATCTTGGACGACTCGCCAGCTCGGCGGCGGAGCTGGGTTTCCGCTTCGACGGCGAGGCCTTGAGGGCGCAGCTGGCCGAATGCGCCGGCGGATTCGGGGAGGAGAGCGAACAGCGTGTCCGCTTCGAGCTGCGGCGCGACGGCTCCGTTTCGATCCGGCATGCGCCGCTGCCAAGGGAGGCGGAGCGGACGCTGACGATCGGCATCGCGGCCGAGCGGAGCGATGCCGCCGATCCGTTCGTGCGGCACAAGACGACGCACCGGGGGCGCTATGAGCGCTGCTTTGCCGCTGCCGAGGCGCAAGGCCGCGACGATGCGCTCCTGCTCAACCGCGAGGGCTTCGTCACCGAGACCAGCCGGGCGAACGTCTTTCTCGAGCGCGACGGCGTGCTGCTGACGCCGCCCCTCGCGCATGGCCTGCTACAAGGTGTGCTACGCCGCGAGCTGCTGGAGGCGGGCCAGGCACGGGAGGCCGCCCTGAGGGTCGAGGATTTGCGGGGCGAGGCGCGCTGGTTCGTCGGCAGCAGCCTGCGCGGCCTGCGACGAGCGCGCCTGCTCCTCGACGATCCAAGGCTTGCATCGGCGGGCGCGGATCGGGAATAACCGATAAGGTTAACAAGGAAATCGCCGGCCGTGCCGACGCTGTTCAAGTTCCTGACTTTCCTCGCCGTGATCGGTGGCCTGGTGTTCGGCGGCATGGTCGCGCTCGTCACCTTCGTCAAGCCGGAGCCGCGCGAGATGGTCGAGGTCGTGCCGCCCTCGAAGCTGCAGAAATGAGTCGCCGAAGATGACCCGGCAAGCACGCGCCTGGGTGAACGCCTTCCTCGACATGCTCGCAGCCGAGCGCGGCGCGGCGAAGAACACGATCGAGGCCTATCAGCGCGACCTCGACGACTATCTCGAATTTTCCGCCGGACATGGCGGCCCGGCCGACGTCGCTGCAGCCGATATCCGGGCCTTCCTGGCCGAGCTTTCGGAGCGCGGGCTCAAGGCTTCTTCCGCGGCGCGGCGGCTGTCGGCGGTGCGGCAGTTCCATCGTTTCCTCTACACCGAGGGGCTGGTCGGCAGCGACCCGACCGCGGCGATCGAGGGGCCGCGGCTCGGGCGCCCCTTGCCCAAGGTGCTTTCGGTCGCCGAGGTCGACCGGCTGATCGCGACCGCGCAGCAGGCGGCGGAGCGCGAAGGCCAGTCGCCGGCGGCGCAGGCGCGCAGCCTGCGGATGCGCTGCCTGATCGAGATGCTCTACGCCACCGGCATGCGTGTTTCCGAGTTGATCGCCCTGCCGCTCTCGGCCGCGACGACGCGCGAGCGCTTCCTGGTGGTGCGCGGCAAGGGCGACAAGGACCGGCTGGTGCCGCTCAACGAGGCGGCACGGCTGGCGGCCGCCGCGCATCTCGCCTTCCTGCGCCAGCAGGGTGATGCCGGCGGGCGCTGGCTCTTTCCGTCGGATGGCGAGAGCGGGCATCTGACCCGGCAGGCCTTCGGGCGCGATCTCAAGACACTCGCCGCGGAGGCGGGGCTGTCGCCGGCCAAGGTCAGTCCGCATGTACTGCGACACGCCTTCGCCAGCCATCTCCTGCAGAACGGCGCGGATCTGCGCGTCGTCCAGGAATTGCTGGGGCATGCCGACATCGCGACGACGCAAATCTACACGCACATCCTCGACGAGCGGCTGAAGAGCCTGGTGCGCGACCTGCACCCGCTGATGGATGGCGAGGGGTAGAGCAGGCGCTCAGGCCTTGGTCGGCTGGTGCTCCAGCAGGATTTGGCCCTGTTTCTCGACGCCGAGGCGCAGCTTCTCGGCGAAGACGGCGAGCATCCAGGGCAGCATCACCTCGACCCGGACGAGGCTGTCCTCGATGTCGAGTTTGCCGTTCACGGTCTGGCCGAGGGCGGCGACGCCGAAATGCAGCGTGTCGCCCTGCCAGTCCTCCTGCGTGAGCTGCATGTGCAGCGTGCCGAGCTTGTCGCGGACCTTGTCGACGCCGCCCTGCAGGCGCGCCCGGGCGGCTTCTCGCCCGAGCGTATGGGAAACGGTGATGGTGACGGGGCGTTTCATCGGCGGCTCCGGCTCATGCGTTTGGCTGTCGCAGCCGCAGAGATGCGCATCGTCTCAGGCCGTTGCAACCGGCCGGGTGATTCCGGCCAGTCGAGGACGACGACGAGGGGGGCGCCTGATCAGTTGCTGCGGGCCTGGAGGGCCTGCTGGCCTTCCTGGGTCACGTTCCAGCGCTCGTCGCCGGGCTCGGCGAGGCCCCGTCCCTGAAGCAGGCGCAGCATCGCTTCGCCGAAGATGAAGCGCCGGGTTTCCTCGCTGATGCTTTCCAGCGCGATCCATTCGGGATCGGTCATCACGGGCGCTTGCGTGTTCGTCGCGGTTTCGGCCATTGCGGTCCTCCTCCGTGCCGTTTGTTGCGGTCAGAGGGAAAATCGCGACCAATCTTGAAAAGCATGTGGCAAGGGCAGGGTATCCCTGCGGCAAAAGCCGAGGATTTTCTCGGTTTCGGCGCTCAGCCGAGAGGCAGGCGCAAGCCGGCTTCGGCGGCGCAGGCTTTCAGCGTGAGCAGGATCGCCTCTTCATCGGTGGCGACGCCGTGGCGCTTCAGGCAGGGCACGAGGATCGCGGCCTCGGCATAGCCGGAGAGGCCGACCACCGGGCAGGCGATGTCCGTGACGGCGAGGATGTCGCGGCTCGGCGCGATGCGATGACCTTGCTCGCGGATCTCCGCGAAGATCGCCTCGGTTTCGGGCTGGTCGAGCCGCTTGCGGAACTCCGGCTCGGCCTCGCGCATCAGCGCGCGCCGCCGTGCTTCCGACTGGAAGGCGAGGATGAGCAGGCCGGAATTGGCCTCCAGCGCCGGGCGTCCATAGCCGGGCCGGACGATCACGCTGGCGTCGAGATGGCCCGCCGTGGTCGCCAGCACCACGGTCTGCGCCCGGCTGAGGACGACGAGATGGGCCGCCTGGCCACTTTCCTCGCTGAAGCGCTCCATCAGCGGCAGCACGGCCGCGGTCAGCTGCTTGCCGCCCGGCGTCCGGATGCCGAGATCGAACAGGCGACGCGACAGACCGAGCCGATCGGTCCCGGCCTCACGTTCGAGATAGCCGCGCTGCTGCAGCACGAAGACCATGCGGAAGATCTCGCTCTTCGAGCGCCGCAACTGCTCCGCGATCGTGCGGGTCGAGAGCGGTTCGCCGACCTCGGCCAGGAGTTCGAGGATATCGAGCCCTTTCTCCAGGGCCGGCGCCGCGTAGCTGGCCTTGTCGTCGGTCTCGGCTTCGACGGGGTCGCTCATGATGCCCACACCAATCTGGTTTCATATATGAAGCTTGACATCAAATAAGAAGTCAATCAGCCTCCCCGTAAAGAGGGGGAGACATGACGCCATTGCCGCAGCAAGCGTGGGCAGTCGTCGGGCACCGGACCGCCGGTCCGCGGGCCTGGTGGGCCTGACGCGATGAAGTACGGTCTCCAGTTCCGCGACGTCTTCGCCGCCTGGGAGTCGATCCTCGATGGCGTCTGGATCACCCTGCTTTTGTCCGGCGTCGCGATGGTCGGCGGTCTGGCGATCGGCGTCCTCTGCGCCGCGGCGCGCGTCTACGGCCCGGGCTGGCTGCGCCGCCTCGTCGGCGCCTATGTCGAGGTGATCCGCAACACCCCGCTCCTGGTCCAGCTCTTCCTGATCTTCTTCGGTCTGCCTAGCCTCGGCCTGCGGCTCGACGGGCTGACCGCGGCGATGATCGCGCTGGTGATCAATCTTGGCGCCTACACCACCGAGATCGTGCGCGCCGGCCTCGAAGCGGTGCCGAAGGCGCAGATCGAGGCCGGGCATTCGCTCGGGCTCTCGGGTCTGCAGGTCTTCCGCTATATCGTGGTCTTCCCGGCGCTGAAGGCGATGTTCCCGGCGCTCGCCAGCCAGTTCGTGCTGATGATGCTGGCGACCAGCGTGGTCTCGCAGATCTCGGTCGAGGATCTGTTCCATGCCGCCTCGATCGTTCAGTCGCGCACCTTCCGCGACTTCGAGGTCTATACCGTCATCGGCGTGCTCTATCTTTCGCTCGCCTTCGCCTTCCGGGGCCTCTTCGCGGTGATCTACCGCCTGGCTTTCGTGCAGCGATGATCAGAGAATTCGGCTTCATCGACGTGATGTACCTCGTCGGCGCGGCGCGCTGGACGCTGCTGCTGACCGTCACGGCCTTCGCCGGCGCATCCGTCATCGGTCTGGCGATCGCGATCGCGCGCATCCTGCCCTTCGCGCCGGTGCGCTGGCTGGCTGCCGGCTACATCCACATCGTCCAGGGCACGCCGCTGCTGGTCTGGCTGTTCCTGATCTTCTTCGGGCTGCCGCTGATCGGCATCTCGGTCAATCCCTGGCTCGCGGCGGCCGTCGCCTTCTCGGTCTATGGCAGCGCCTTCCTCGGCGAGATCTGGCGCGGCGCCCTGGTCTCGATCGCCAGGACGCAATGGGAGGCCGGCGCCTCGCTCGGGCTCTCGCTCGCCGAGCAGCTGCGCTACGTCATCATCCCGCAGTCGGTACGGGTCGCGATCCCGCCGACCGTGGGCTTCCTGGTCCAACTGATCAAGAACACCTCGCTCGCGGCGGTGATCGGGCTGGTCGAGCTGACCCGTGAGGGCCAGCTGACGGCGGCGGGCACCTACAAGCCCTTCGCGGTCTACATCACCGTCGCCTGCATCTACTTCCTGATGTGTTTCCCTCTGACCCAATGGAGCCGCTCGCTCGAGCGGAAGCTCGATGTCGCTCGTTGAAATCCGGGAAATCAGCAAGAGCTACGGCTCCAATCAGGTGCTGAAGAACGTTTCGCTCGACGTCGCCAAGGGCGAGGTCGTCGCCGTGATCGGCCGCTCCGGCTCGGGCAAGAGCACCTTGCTGCGCTGTGTCAACGGGCTGGAGGAAATCCAGGCCGGCACGATCCGCGTCGACGGCGTTCAGGTCAACGATCCCGCCACCGATCTGCGCAAGCTGCGCCAGCAGGTCGGCATCGTCTTCCAGAGCTTCAACCTGTTCCCGCATCTCTCGGTCTGCGACAACATCACGCTCGCGCCGCGGGTCGTGAAGAAGCAGGCCCCGGAAGCGGCCCGCGAGGTCGCCGCCGATGTGCTGCGCCGCGTCGGCCTCGAAGGCAAGCTCGACGCCTTTCCCTCCCAGCTATCCGGCGGCCAGCAGCAACGCGTCGCCATCGCCCGCTCGCTCGCCATGCAGCCCAAGCTGATGCTGTTCGACGAGGTCACCTCGGCGCTCGACCCGGAACTGACCGGCGAGGTGCTGAAGGTGCTGGAATCCGTGGCGCAGGAGGGGATGACCATGATCCTCGTCACCCACGAGATGGGGTTCGCCCGCCGGTTCGGCTCGCGTGTCGTGTTCATGCACGAGGGCCGGATCCACGAAGAAGGCCAGGCCGCGGCGGTGCTCGCCGAGCCGCAGACGCCCGAGCTCAAGACCTTCCTCAGCGCCGTGCTGCACTGAGGCCAAGAAACCAGTTCCGGTCCACGAGGGGAGAAAACACATGCGTAAGCTGTTTGCAGGTCTGGCGGCCATGGCCATCGCCGCCTTCGGTGCCGCGGAAGCCCGCGCCGACAAGCTCCAGGACATCCTGTCCAAGGGCGTGGTTCGCATCGGCGTGCCGCTCGATGCGCCGCCCTTCGGCTCGCAGGACGCCAACCGCAAGCCGATCGGCTTCGACATCGAGCTCGCCGAGATGGTCGCCAAGGGCCTCGGCGTGAAGCTCGAAATGCAGCAGATCACCGGCGCCAACCGCATTCCGTTCCTGCTCACCGACAAGGTCGACATCGTCATCTCGGTGATGGGCCTGTCGCCCGAGCGCGCCCGCCAGATCCAGTTCACCGCGCCCTACGCCAACACCTTCCTTGCGGTCTACGGGCCGAAGTCCTCGACGGTGAACAGCGCAGCGACGCTCGGCTCGGCCCGCATCGCCGCCGCCAAGGGCACGACGCAGGAACTCGCCATCACCGAAGCCGCCCCGAAGGCGAACGTGATGCGCACCGAGGATGACGCCACTGCGGCGGCCGCCTACATCACCGGCCAGGCCGATCTGCTCGCGACCAACTCGATCGTCGCCCAGGCGCTCGCCAAGCAGAACCCGAACAAGGAATTCGAGCGCAAGTTCACCATCCGCCGCAGCCCGGCCCATATGGGCGTGCAGATGGACCAGCACAATCTGGTGCGCTGGCTCGACGGCTTCATCTTCTTCAACAGCCTGAACGGCGAGCTCGACCGGCTGCACAAGAAGTATCTGGACATGCCGATGGATCCGCTGCCGACCCTCTGAGCAGCCACCTTTCTTCCGGCCAGGCACGTCGTGCCTGGCCTCCTTTCTTTTCCGGCGATAGCACGGGGCCCGGCCGGCCCTGATCGCCCCTTCGCGTCTGCGAGCCCCGCCATGACCAGTTCCCGCCAGAAGACCGCCCCGCGCCCGTCCTCAGCCTTCCTCACCGTCGATCCCGAGAAGAACGGCAAGCAGGTCGGCTTCCTGATGATCCCGCATTCGCCGCATGACGACGCCTGGGGCGCGACGCGCATCCCGGTCGCGGTGATCAAGAACGGCGAGGGACCGACCGCGATCCTCGAAGGCGGCAATCATGGCGACGAATATGAGGGGCCGATCGCGATCTGCGAGCTGATCCGCGATCTCGATCCCGGGAGAGTGCAGGGTCGGCTCATTCTGATGCCGGCCAACAACGTCCATGCGGTGATCGCCGGACAGCGCACCTCGCCGGTCGACGGGCTGAACTTCAACCGCACTTTCCCGGGCGATCCGCGCGGCACCATCACCCAGCAGATCTCGGCCTTCGTCAACGACCAGATCATGCCGCTCGGCGACGCCTTCCTCGACCTGCATTCCGGCGGCTCCTCGCTCGACATCATCCCGAGCGCGATCGTCGAGCCGACCGACGATCCGGCCCTGCACAAGCGCAATGTCGCGGCGGTGCAGGCCTTCGATGCGCCGATGACGGTGGTGATCTCCAATCTCGGCGAGCCGCGTACCGCCACCGCCGCCGCCTGCCGTAACGGGCTCGTCACGGTCGGCACCGAAATGGCCGGGGCCGGCACGGTCTCGCTCGAGGCGCTGAAGGTCTGCCGGCGCGGCGTCGCCAATGTCCTCGACCATCTCGGCATCGTCGCGCTCGAAAAGCGCGAGCCGCGGCGCGGCGACGGCCAGGTGCTCGAACTGCCGGGCACGGCCGCCTATGTCTACGCCACCGCGGACGGCGTCTTCGAGCCCTTCCACGCCAATGGCGAGAAGGTCAGCGCCGGCCAGCCGGCCGGGCGGATCCACTGCACCTGGGATCCGACGCGCCCGCCCGAAACCTTGCACTATGCCGCCGATGGCATCCTCTATGGCCGGCGTCAGCCGGGCCGGGTCAAACCGGGCAATTGCTGCCTGATCGTCGCGGCGCCTTACCGGGGGACGCTGTCGTGATCAGCCTCGAAGACATCCAGGATGCGCGCTGGCGCATCGCGCCGCATATCCGCAAGACGCCGCTGCTGCCCTATGCGCAGACCAGCACGGGCGAGGATTTCGGCGGCGGGGTCACGCTGAAGCTCGAATTGCTGCAGGCGGCGGGCTCGTTCAAGGGGCGCGGCGCGATGAACCGCCTGCTGACGCTCTCGCCCGAGCAGCTCAAGGCCGGCGTCGTCACCGCCTCTGGCGGTAATCACGGCCTCGCCATCGCCCGCTCGGCCCATGTGCTCGGCGCCAAGGCCAAGATCTTCCTGCCGTCCAATGTCGTTGCCGACAAGGTCGCCAAGCTCAGGAAATGGGGCGCCGATGTCGAGATCGTCGGCGCGGTCTGGGACGACGCCAATGCCGCGGCGCTCGCCCATGCCCAGAAGACCGGCGCGACCTATGCCCACCCCTTCAGCGACCCGGTGGTGGTCGCAGGTCAGGGCACGCTCGGCCTCGATATCCTCGACGAGATGCCGGAGGTCGACGTCATTCTCGTGGCCATCGGTGGCGGCGGCCTGATCACTGGCCTCTCGACCGCGGTGAAGGCGCTCCGGCCGAAGACCCGCATCATCGGCATCGAGCCTTATGGCTCGCCGACCCTGCATGCCTGCCTCGCCGCAGGCAAGCTGGTGACGCTCGACAAGCTCGAAACCCGCGTCGCCACCATGTCCTGCCGCCAGACCGACCAGGCGATCTACGAGGCGGCCGCCCGCAATGTCGACGAAGTCGTGCTGGTCAGCGACGAGGAGATGGAGCAGGCGGCCCGCTCGCTCTGGTTCGAGTTCGGCATCGCAGCCGACCTGTCCGGGGCGGCTGCGGCCGCGGCGCTGCAATCGAAGCGCTTCGTTCCGGAGCCCGGCAGCAAGGTCTGCGCGCTGGTCTGCGGCGCCGGAACGGACGGCACCGGCGCCTGAGCCTCAGGGCGCGACGCTGAGCCCATCGACGCCGTGCTTGCGGATCAGCGCGGCGATGAAGCCCGAGGCTTTCGCCGCTTCGACGAAGCGGGTGAGATAGTCCACCGCCTCGGCCTTCGGCCGGGGCACGCCGATCGCCTGCTGCACGGTCATGAAATGGCCGTCGAGCAGGCGTGTGCCGGGGATTGCGGCACGGTCGGAGATCAGGCGCGGCCGCAGGCCGGCCAGGGCTTCGAGCTTCTGCGCGACGAAGTCGACGGCCGCCTCGTCGAGCGTGCCGGAGCGGATCAGCGTCGCCTTGCGGATATGCCGGTCGAGCCAGAGCCCGTAGGCGGCGCGGCCGGTCACGGCGATACGCACGCCATCGGCGTCGACATCGGAGATTTGACGCAGCGGCGAGGCGTCCCGGACGAGATAGGTCGCCTCGATCTCGGCATAAGCCGGTGTGAAGCCGATCGTCTCGGCCCGCTGCGGTTCGGCGCCGATCAGCCCGACATCCCATTCGTCGCGGAGCGCCGCATCCGCGAGCAGGCCGGGATTGGCATAGGGGACATGGCGCAGGCCGGTCCCGAGATGATCGGCCAATGCGCGCGCCAGATCGGGCGAAACACCCTGCGGCTCGCCGCCCGGCCCGCGGCTCGATACGAGCAGGAAGTTCGAAAGGTTGATGCCGGCGCGCAGCAGGTTGCCGGGTGCCAGATGCTCGCGCAGCGTCGGCGAAAGCGTGCCGATATCGGGCCGAAATTCCATGGCATTCTTCCTGCGACTGCCTGCGACTGCGAGCCGGGCAGTTATGCTCCCAGCGCTGCCGCATGGGCAAGCGGGCGCTGCGTCATGCCTTCAGGACTTGCCTTGTGGGTCAATGGCCTCTACCTCGCTGGGTGATCGCTCGCTTGCCCTGCTGACCGCCCGCAGTCGCGGATCCGCGCCCATGCGCGTCAAGGAAGTTCCGGCGCGTCAAGGAAGTCCCGAGGCGTCGAGACTGCCGAGCGTCCAACCGACGAACAGGATCTGGTATGTCCCGCAAGAAATCGAAGCCGCTCGATGCAGAATTCGTCATGTTCGACGTGCTCTACGAAGATGGCTCGCGCACCTCGAACCGGCGGGTGCCGAGCATCCTCCTGGGCGGGCTCGACGGCGACGAGCCGGCGCGTGACGCGATCATCGAGCAGGATCGCGTGATCGCCGAAAAATCCGGCAAGCCGAGCCTGGCAATCACGTCGATCGTGCGGTCCGGCAAGCCGGCGGTCGAGAAAGCCGGCAAGGACAAGTCCGGGCGCAAGGGCTGACCCCCGCGCCCGTTCCTGGCCTCGCCTCTGTCGTCAGCGCTTGGCCGTTCGCCGCTTCGCGGGCTGGGGCGTGTTGCTGCTGCTGGTGAAGAGCGAGCCCAGCACATAGAGCGCGATGCCAACGCCGAGCACCGCCGCGAGCGGCTCGCGCTCGCTGCGCTGCACCAGCATCCGGCCGCCTTCGCGGGCATAGTCGCGTCCGCTGTCGACATAGTCGCGGCCCCGGGCCAGGTAGTCGCGGCTCTGGTCGAGCTGCTGGCGGCCAGTGCCGAGCAGCTCGCGGCCGGCCCGCAAGGCGTCGTCGCCATAATCGCGCAGCGTCCGGCTCCAGCCGCTCGTATCCGGCTGCCAGCGCGTCGAGCGACGCGCGGTCATCGCCCAGGCGATCAGGCCGACGCTGACTGCGCCGAGCGCGAAGGCCGCCAGGGGATGACGCTCGACCGTCTCGACCGCGGCCTCGCCGGTTTCCTGAACATAGCGCCCGGCATCGCGCAGGCTCTCGCGCGGATCGATCTCGGCGACCTTGTCGCGAGCCCGCTCATAGCCGCCCTTGACGGTGTCGGCTGCACGGCTGGCCAGCTCGCTCGCCCGCTCGGCGACGCCGTTGGCGGCGCGCTCGATCTCGTCCCTCGCCTCGCCGGCGCTGCGCGGCACGTCAGGTGGCATACGCTTGTCGCTGTCCATCACTTGAAACTCCATTTGCAGGGCTCCCTCTCGAAACGAGGCAGCGACGGCAGGGTTCCGTTCGAAAGGGCAGAAAAGGGCGGCGTCAGCGCGATCAGGGATCAGCGCGTGGCGCGCCTGGTGGTGCGGACGACGGTGGGAGCGCTGATCGCGCCGGCCGCTCCGCCGACGACCGCACCGACCGGTCCCGCGACGACCGCGCCGGTGCCGGCGCCGACCGCGGCGCCACCGACGCGCTGCTCGACAGTGTTGCAGGCCGCCAGGCCTAATGCGAGGCTCAAGGCGGTGACGAAGACAGCAGGCCGGTTCATCTGACGCTCCCGAAATAGTGTGGCGTTGGGAACGCATCGGGGGCGTGGAAGTTCCTGCATGGCGATGACAGGATGAGGCATCGCGGCTTAATCTCGCGCTGGTGAGTGCGACTCATCGCCCGCAGGAGACTTCCCATGAGAAACCTCGTTCTTTCGACTGCGCTCGCCTGCCTGGCCGCAGGCCTAATGACTGCGCCCGCCTCGGCGCTGACGATGAAGGAATGCAGCGCGAAATATCAGGAGGCGAAGAAGGCGAATACGCTGAAGGGCCAGAAATGGAACGATTTCCGCAAGGCGCAATGTGGCGATGACGACGCCGGCGAGGCCGATGCCGCCGCCGCCGTGACCGAGACGCCCGCCGCCGCGCCGGCGAGCGCTCCGGCCAAGCCTGCAGGCAAGGCCAAGGCTGCGGTGTTCCCGAAGGCGGTCGCGCCGAAATACAGCAACGAGACGGCCGGCAAGGCACGCCTCAAGACCTGCGCCGACCAGTACAACGCCAACAAGGCGGCGAACGCCAATGGCGAGCTGAAATGGATCGAGAAGGGCGGCGGCTACTGGAGCCAGTGCAACGCCAAGCTGAAGAGCTGAGCGTCAGCGCATTCCCGGCCATCGTATAGGCGGTGATCGCACCCCCGGCGCCTTGCGTCGGGGGTGAGGCGTTTCTGGCCGGGCGAGATCCCTGCGACGCTCCGGCGTTCCGGCTTCAATCCCACTGGAACCAGGGCAGCGCGAATTGCGGCGCCAGTCCTTCGCGCGCGAACAGGCGCCGGCAGCTCTCGGGCTCGACCTCGCCGGCCGCCGTCCAACGCAGCGCGCCGCGGTGGATGCCACCGGCGATGAAGGCGGCGTCGATACCGGCTGCCGCCGCGCCGGCGACGTCGTGCTCGAGCGAGTCGCCGATCGCCAGCAGGCGCGCGGCAGGGATGCCCGACAGGCGCAGGCAGGTCCGGTAGATCCGCGCATGCGGCTTGCCGTGATAATGCACCGTCCCGCCCATCGCCTCATAGGCTTGGGCGACGAGGCCCGGAGCCTCGTGGAGACGGCCATCGGCGTGGACGCGGTGGCGGTCGGGATTGGCGCAGATCATCGGGATGCCGCGGGTGGCGGCGCGTGCGAGCAGGGGCTGCCAGCCGGCGACGGACTGGGCCGGCGGTTCCATGCTCATCAGCAGGATGAAATCGGCGGCGTCCGGATCGTCGGTCGGCGTCAGCCCGAGGCCGTCGGCGAGGCGCTCCTCGCCCGGCCGCACCAG
The DNA here is from genome assembly GCF_058798075.1 of Allobosea sp. GW823-FHT01F03. Classification (NCBI taxonomy): domain Bacteria; kingdom Pseudomonadati; phylum Pseudomonadota; class Alphaproteobacteria; order Hyphomicrobiales; family Alloboseaceae; genus Allobosea; species Allobosea sp. GW823-FHT01F03. The sequence goes on from NZ_CM179505.1 coordinate 1,131,938, forward strand.
CAGCAGGCAGTTGCGGCCAGGCTCGCGATAGGCCGGCTCGCCGCCCGCCATCAGAGCGTCGCGCGCATCGTCCCCGGCCGAGACGACGTGATCGTAGAGTGCGCGGGGGAAGCCCAGCCGCGCCAGCGTCGCCTCGTTCTCGCTGCCGGGCTTGCCTGAATTCGAGAGGATGATCACCGTCTTGCCGGCCTGCCGGATGCGCTCGAGACAGGAGAGCGCTTTCGGATAGGGTGCGCTACCATCATGCAGAACGCCCCATTGGTCGAGCAGGAAGCCGTCATAGCGCGAGGCCAGAGCGCCGATGCCGGCCGGGAAATCGGTGAGGCTGCGCCGCTCAGACGATGCGTGAACGGACATAGGCGGAGAGCGCTTCGCTGATGATGACGATGCCGAGGATGGCGATCAGGATGACGATGGCCTGCGACCAGGCGAACTGGTTGATCGAGGCATAGAGCAGGAGGCCGATGCCGCCGGCGCCGACGAAGCCGAGCACGCTGGATTCCCGGACATTGATGTCCCAGCGATAGATCGTCGTGCCGATCAGAACGGGCAGGATCTGCGGCAGGATCGCCACCGCATAGACCTGGAAGGTGCGGGCGCCGGAGGCCTCGACCGCCTCGATCTGACCGGCGTCGACCTCCTCGATCGCCTCGGCGACGAGCTTGGCGATGAAGCCGACCGAGCGCGCCGCCACCGCACAGATGCCGGCGACCGGACCCGGACCGAAGATGGCGACGAAGAGCAGGCCCCAGATCACCGTGTTGATCGAGCGCGAGAGCACCAGCATGGCGCGGCCGATCAGCCAGGTGCCATGGTTCAGCGTGGTGTTGCGCGCCGCCAGGAAGGCGACGGGCAGCGCGAAGACCACCGCGATCATCGTGCCGAGCGTCGCGATATGCAGCGTCTCGATCAGCGGCTGGATGATGCGCGGGAAATAGGACCAGCGTGGCGGCCACATGCGTGCGATCAGGTCGGCCGCCTGCTCATGTGCATCGGCGAAGAAGGCCCATTCGATGTCGAGCGCCGAGACCGACCAGGCGGCGGCGAACGCGATGCCGCCGAGCCAGAGCCAGTGGACGAGGCGCTCCTTGAACGAATAGCGCTCCCAGCTGTCGGGGTAGAGGCGGGCCGGCACCGGCGTGCCGCGCGGCTCGGGCTGATGCACGGTCATCTCAGTCTCCGCCGTGCCCAGTCGCTGAACCATTCGCCGAAGGCGACCATGGCGGCGATGGTCAAAAGGATGGCGCTGGCGAAGTCGAAATCATAGCGCGAGAACGAGGCCGAGAGGGTCTGGCCGATGCCGCCGGCGCCGACGATGCCGATCACGGTCGAATGGCGCAGATTGGAATCGAGCCGGTAGATCAGCACGCCCAGCGTCTTGACCAGGACCTGCGGCACCACGGCGTAGCCGAAGATCTGGCCGAAGCTGGCGCCGGTCGCCCGGATCGCCTCGACCGGGCCGGGCTTCATGTTCTCGATGTCCTCGGCCAGCATCTTGCCGAGGAAGATCGCCGAGGAGAAGGCGAGCGTCAGCAGCCCGGCGACCGGGCCGAAGCCGAAGAGCTTGACGAAGAAGATTGCGATGATGACCTCGTGGAAGGTCCGGCCGACCACGATCAGCCCGCGCGCCGCGAGATAGAGCGGGCGCGGCGAGAGATTGGCCGCGGCGGCGATGCCGATCGGGATCGAGAGCACCGCGCCGACGATGGTCGCGGCGATGGCGATCTGCACGCTCTCGACCATGCCGGTGAGCAAGAGCTGCCAGCGGCTGAAATCCGGCGGGACCATCCGCTCCAGGATGTTCCAGGCCCGCGGCAGGCCGGCGAGGATGCGGGCCGTATCGACGTTTAGCGTCGACAGAGACCAGGTGAGATAGGCCGCGAGCGCGAGCCAGAAGGCGAGGCGGCGCCCCGGGCTGCCGAAGATGCTCGGCGCGCGCCACTGGCTCGGGTAGCTGGAAGCCGGAGCGCTCACGGCCGCATGCCGATCAGCGCGGGTTCGTCATCATCCTCGCTCGGTGCGGGAGCCCAGTCCTCGGCGCCGTAGATCTCGGTCAGCGCCGCTTCGGTGAGCGCCGAAGCCTCGGCGTCGAAGACGACGATGCCGTCGCGCAGGCCAATGATCCGGTCGGCATAGGCGCGGGCGAGGGCGACGTCGTGGATGTTGATGATCGCCGGCGTCTGGCGCTCGGCGACGAGCTCGCGCACCAGCCGCATGATCTGGCGCGAGGTCTTGGGGTCGAGGCTCGCGGTCGGCTCGTCGAGCAGAAGCAGGTCCGGCCGCTGCATCAGAGCGCGGGCGATGCCGACACGCTGGCGCTGGCCGCCGGAGAGCGCATCGGCGCGCTGGTTGTGATAGCCGTCGAGCCCGACGCGGTCGAGCAGGGCGAAGGCGGCCTGGATGTCCTCCGGCGGAAAGCGCCAGCGCAGCGAGGCGAGGAGCCCGACATAGCCGAGCCGCCCGGAGAGCACGTTCTGCATCACGCTCAGCCGCTCGACCAGGTTGTATTCCTGAAAGATCATGCCGATGCGGCGCCGGGCGGCGCGCAGGCCCTTGCGGTCGAGCGCGACGATGTCCTCGCCGTTGAGGAGGATGCGCCCGGCCGTCGGTTCGACCAGCCGGTTGATGCAGCGGATGAAGGTGCTCTTGCCGGCGCCGGAGGAGCCGATCACCGCGACGAGCTGCGGCCGGTCGATCACCACGTCGATGCCGCCGAGCGCCTTCTTGCCGGTCGGGTAGACCTTGGTCAGCCCTTCGACGGCGAGGAGCGGCGAGACGCCGCCAGCCGCCGCATGGAAGCCTTGAGACATCAGTCGCCCTTCAGCTTGGCCAGGCCGTCCTGAGTATAGCTGATGCCGCTCTCGCGCTGGATGACGATGATGTCCGACCAGGCGGCCTTGTAGCTCAGCTCCTTGAAGCCCTTGGTGTCCTTAAACTCCTTGGCGAGCCCGGACTTCAGGAAGTCGAAGGAGAGGAAGGCTTCCTTGATCTTGGCCTGGAGCTCCGGGTTGAGGTCATGGGCGATGCCGAAGGCGGTGCGCGGGAAGGGCGCGGATTCGTAGACGATGCGGACGTCGTCGCGCTTGAACATGCCGCGATCGGCCATGCGCTCGAGCACGCTGGAGGCGATGGGGGCGGCGTCATAGTCCTTGTTGACCACGCCCATGATCGAATTGTCATGCTTGCCGGAATAGAGGACCTCGTAGTCCTTGCCGGGCACGATGCCCTTTTCCTTGAACAGGATGCGCGGCGCGGTGTCGCCGGAATTCGAGGAGGGCGCGACATGGGCGACGCGCTTGCCCTTGAGGTCGGCGATCGACTGGATCGGGCTGCCCTTCGGCACGATCAGCTGCAGGGTGTAGCCGATCGAGTTGTCATGCTTTTCCATCGCCACGATCGGCCGGAAGCCGGCGAGATTGACCGCGAAGGGCGTCGGCCCGCTGGCGACGCCGGCGATATGCAGGCGGCCGGAGCGCATCGCCTCGACCTGCGCCGCATAGGATTCGGCGCCGAACCATTTGACCTTCTTGCCGGTGACCTTGGTGAGATGGGCCAGGAAGTCGGCGAAGACGTTCTCGTAAACCGACGGGTCCTCGACCGGCGTATAGGAGAAGATCAGCGTGTCGGGATCCTTCTGCCGCGCCTTGTCGGCCGGGATGTCGGCGAGCAGATCGCCATCGGCGTCGCAATAGCGGGCATCGAGCGTGCCGCGATTGGGGCAATTCTGAGCCTGTGCCGGGCTGGCCAGGCCGAAGCCGAGCGCGATCAGGCAAAGTGACGCGATCTTGGCGCGCAGCATGGCAACCTCCCTGGAGTGCAGCGCTCCGTTGATCGGGCGCATGTAAGATTTCTTACATCCTGATCAAAATTGGCCGGCTAAGCAAGGCTTCACGTGACCAGCCAGTGGATACCCGTGCGTTGCCAGGCGGCGCACAGGCGCGCCGGCGGCTCGGCGTCGGTGACGATCATGCCGAACGCCCTGGGATCGGCGATCCGCGCCGTGCCCGTCTGGTCGAATTTGGAGCTGTCCGCCACGCCGAGGACCATGCCGGCACGGCTGATCGCGGCCTGGCGGACAGCGATCTTCTCGAGGTCGAAATCCATCGGCGCGCCATCATCGTCGAAGCCGCCAAATCCCAGCACGGCATAGTCGAAGCGTAAGCCCATGATGCAGGCGACCGCTGCCTCGCCGACCAGAGAGCCATTGGCGCCGCGGGTGCTGCCGCCGGTGACAGCCACGTCGAAAACGCCGTGCTGGCATAGGATCTGCGCAACCGAGACGCTGGCGGTGACGATCCGCAGGTCGGGCTTGCCGACAAGGGCTCGCGCTACGGCCTCGACCGTCGTGCCGACATCGAGAAAGATCGAGGCGCCGGCCGGTACGATCCCGGCGACGGCTGTAGCGATGCGCTGCTTGCCTTGCGGCGAGACCGTCAGCTTCTGGGCATAGGCCGAGCGAAAGCCGCCCGTGGCGAGACCGGCGCCGCCATGGAAGCGTTGCAGGTAATTGCCGGCCTGCAATTGGATGATGTCCCGGCGCACCGTCTGGGCGGAAACGCCGAAGCGCTCGGCGAGCGTCTCGATGGTGCTGAAGCCGACCTGTTGGACGATCGCCAGGATCTGCTGCTGGCGCGGCGTCAGCGCGCTGGTCTCGCGAATGTCTGGGCTGGTCATGGGAGCCGGCAATCCCCTTGGCTTGGGCGTCGCAGACCCGGCCGCGGCGGGCCGCCGCGAGGGGAACGGCGTCATCGAGACCCGTACGACGCCGCTTGTCCAGTCCGGGACCGCCACGCCGGGCGGTGGCGTGCCGTTCTTTCGTCCACGGCACGACCATGCGCTCCGCGACCCGGCGCGGGGCTCGTCTCCCGCCAGCGCGTGTGGCCCGTGAAATCGGGCCGGCCTGTCAGAAAGTCCAGCCGATATCCATCTGCACGAGGTGGCGGCTGAAATTGGTCAGGTCGAGCCGGCCGGGCTGGCCTCTCTCCTCGCCATAGACCTGGACGTTGTAGGCTAGCGAGATGGCGAGCTGGTCGGTCGCCTGCCAGTAGATGCCCGGGCCGACGAAAGTGGCGTGCCCGGCGAGCTTGCCGAAGCCGAGCGTGTCGTGCTGGCGCATATGGCGCACTTCGCCGCTGAGATAGACATCCTCGACGACCTGCCAGGCGAGCGCGCCGCCGATGGTGAAAGTGGAGGCCCGTTCATGCGGCGAGGGGCCAGACCAGATCAGGTTGTGCGAGAGGTTGAAGGCGGCATGGAGCGTGCCGGGGATGAGGACCTTGTCGGCCAGCACGCGCATGGTGGTGTTGTAGGTCGAGAAGCGGCCCTCGCCATGGCTCTCGTTGCGCTCGAGCCCGGCATCGATGCCCATGGTCAGGCCGAAGCCGTGCCGGCCATGGTTGAGCAGGCGATAGCGCGCCTCGAAGCCGCCGCCATAGGCTTTGTCCTTGAGCCCCTGGCGCTCGATCTGCGAGCGTGTCGTGCCACCGAGCAGATAGGGGCTGACTTCCAGGCAGGGCAGCAAGCCATAGGAGCCCTGCAGCATCGCGCCGCGGCCCAGAGAGCGGCCGCGGCGGACGCCGCCATCGGCATTGAGCGTCAGGCCGAGGCTGCCGCGGCCGAGATCGGCGATGCCGGAGCCGTCGGTGAAGCCGAAGGCGTCGGTCGGAGCGTCATCGTCGCTATCGCAGACCGAGCTCGCCGCCTTCGGATCGGGCCTGCCTTCGATCGCCTGCGCCGGAGCGAGCATGGAGAGGGTGATCGCGAGGCCGGTAGCCAATGCGCCTAGGGAGGAAAGGAAGTTCGACAAGATCGTGCACTCGCCATGTCAGCCAGAAAGCCTGCCATGGCCGATACGCTCCTAAACCGGCGTGAAGATCACTGCGTCGGATACCGGATCGGGTCGCATTTCGCCTCATTTTGGTCGTCGAGGTTAACGGATCTCTCTCAACCTCCGCAGCCTTGTCGCGATCGCAACTGATGCGCGCCGATCGCTTGGAGCGACCGTCCCGGGCGCGGGCACCGCCGTCCCGGACGCATCTTCGACCAAGCCGTGCCGGCCATCCGGCCGGGGCGGTCAGGCCGCCCCGATCTCCGTCAGCCGGCTCATCTGGCTGCGGGTCCAGCGCGGGACATCGTTGCGCTGCCAGACCTGCGAGAGCGCATCCAGGAAGGCGGCCTCGTCCTCATCGGTGTGGAACGGGTTGGGTGTGACGCGCAGCCGCTCCGTTCCGCGTGGAACGGTGGGGTAGTTGATCGGCTGCACATAGATCCCGTGCTGCTCCATCAATTCGTCGGTCAGGTGCTTGGCGAGGCCGGCATCGCCGATCATGACCGGCAGGATATGGCTCGGGCTCGGCAGGACGGGGAGCTCCAATGCCTCCAGCCCGGCCTTGACCGAACGCACCCGGCGGTGAAGCGTCTCGCGCTCGACGGAGCTGGACTTCAGATGCCCGATCGCGGCGCGGACACCGGCGACTGTCGCCGGCGGCAGCGCCGTCGAGAAGATGAAGCCGGGCGCATGGCTGCGGACGAAATCGACGACCTCCATCCTGCCGGCGATATAGCCGCCGATCGCGCCAAAACCCTTGCTGAGCGTGCCCTGGACGATGTCGATCCGACTCATCAGGCTTTCCGCCTCGGCGATACCCCCGCCACGGGGGCCGTAGAGGCCGACGCTGTGAACCTCGTCGAGATAGGTCAGGGCGTTGTAGCGCTCGGCGAGATCGCAGATCGCCGCCATGGGCGCGAAGTCGCCATCCATGGAATAGCAGCTCTCGAAGCAGATCAGCTTCGGCCGGCCGGGCTCGATCGCCTTCAGCTTGCGCTCGAGATCCTCGACGTCATTGTGGCGGAACAGCTTCTTGGCGACGCCGGAACGGCGGATGCCCTCGATCATCGAGGCATGGTTCAGCGTGTCCGAGAGGACCACGCAATCCGGCAGCAGCTTGCCGAGCGTCGAGAGGGCGGCGTCATTGGCGGCATAGCCCGAGGTGAAGACGAGGGCGGCTTCCTTGGCGTGGAGATCGGCCAGGTCTTCCTCCAGCCGGACATGCTCATGGCTGGTGCCGGAGATGTTGCGCGTGCCGCCCGCACCGGCCCCGAAGCTCGACAGGGCATTGCGGGCCGCGTCGAGCACGGCCGGATGAACGCTCATCCCGAGATAGTCGTTCGAGCACCAGATCGTCACCGGCCGCTGGACGCGGTGGTCATAGGCGCGGATCGGGTTGCCGGGCAGGCGCTCGAGATTGGCGAAGACGCGATAGCGCCTTTCGCGTTTCAGGCTGTCCAGCGCGCCGCTGAAGAAGCGGGAGTAATCGAAATCCATCGTCTCGCCATATGCTTGGCGGCGCCCGTCATGACGCGGCGGGCTCCGCTTGGTTGTGCCGGTGCTCCGGTGCCTGCGACCGCAGCGACCGGTGTGAAGGCATTGCGTCTCCGGCAGGCGCGGCGGCGTTCCGGCCGCCATCGGCTTCAGGTCAGGCCGTGACGGGATGGGCGTCGGTCAGACGCCGGATCTCCGCCCTGATCGCGGGCTCGTCGAGGGTTTCGCCGCGCGCGCCGCGCAGGACGGCGAGGATGAGCTCGCCGACTGCGCGGAAGGTCTCGGCGTCGAAGCCGCGCGAGGTTCCGGCGGGCGTGCCGAAGCGGATGCCGGAGGTGATGGTCGGCGGCTGGGGGTCGTAGGGCACGGTGTTCTTGTTGGCGGTCAGGCCGAACCGCTCCAGAGCCTCGACGGCGACCTTGCCGGAAATGCCGAAGGGCTGGAGGTCGACCAGGAGCAGATGGCAGTCGGTGCCGCCGGTGACGAGCCGCAGCCCGCCGGCGCTGAGCGTCTCGGCGAGGGCCCGGGCATTCTCGACGACAGCCCCGGAGTAATCCGCGAAGGAGGGCTGCAGAGCTTCGTGAAATGCCGCGGCCTTGCCGGCGATGACATGCATGAGGGGACCGCCCTGCGTGCCCGGGAAGACGGCCTTGTCGATCTTCCTGGCGATCTCGGCATCATTGGTCAGGACGAGCCCGCCGCGCGGCCCGCGCAGCGTCTTGTGCGTGGTCGAGGTCACGACATGCGCGTGCGGAACCGGATCGGGATAGAGCCCGGTCGCGATCAGCCCGGCATAATGCGCGACATCGGCGACGAGATAGGCGCCGACCTCGTCGGCGATGGCGCGCATCCGGGCAAAATCGATGGCGCGCGGATAGGCGGAGCCGCCGGCGAAGATCAGGCGCGGCCGGCTCTCCCTGGCGATGCGCGCCATCTCCTCATAGTCGATGAGCTCATCGTCCCTGCGCACTGCATAGGGCACGACCTCGAACCAGCGGCCGGACAGGCTGACCGGCGAGCCATGGGTGAGATGGCCGCCGCAGGACAGGTCCAGGCCCATGATCCTGTCGCCCGGCTTCAGCAGCGCGAAGAGAACGGCGATGTTGGCGTTGGCGCCGGAATGCGGCTGGACATTGGCGAAGGCCGCGCCGAACAGCTCGCAGATCCGCTCGATCGCCAGCTGCTCGACCTTGTCGACCGCTTCGCAGCCGCCGTAATAGCGGCGGCCCGGATAGCCCTCGGCATATTTGTTGGTCAGGAGCGAGCCCTGGGCGGCGCGGACCGCCCGGCTGACGATGTTCTCCGAGGCGATCAATTCGATATGGCGGTGTTGACGCTCAGCTTCTTCGGCCAGCGCAGCCGAAAGCGCGGGATCGGGTAGATCGTTCATTCAGACAGTCCTTCGAGCCAATCCGCCAGCATCTGCCGGGCGGCCTCGCGCAGAGCCGGGCCGAAACGCTCGGCATCCGCACGCAGATTTCGGGGAGCGATCCCGGCCGCCGCCAGCTCGACGGCATGGCCGACCAGCCAGCGCTCGATTCCGGCGCAGGCATTGACCTCGGGATGGAATTGCAGGCCGAGGACATTGCGGCCAAGCGCGAAGCCCTGCGTCGCGCAGAGCGGCGTCGCGGCGAGATTGTCCGCGCCCTCGGGGATTTCGAATGCGTCGCCGTGCCAGTGCAGCACCGGGACACCGTCGAGATGGCGCAGCGGGCCGGCGCGGCCGGCCGCCGTCAGGATCAGCTCCGAGAAGCCGATCTCCTTGACGCCGCTCGGCGCCACCTTTGCGCCGAGCGTCGCGGCGATCTGCTGGGCGCCGAGGCAGATGCCCAGGGTCGGCAGGTTCGACGCCAGGCGTGCGGCGAGAATCCGCCGCTCCTGCCTGAGGAAAGGGTAGGTCTCGTCCTCGTAGACGCCGACCGGGCCGCCGAGGACCACGAGCAGCTCGGGCAGGAGCGGGTCGAGCGTCCAAAGCTCGTTCACGTCGAGGTCGTAGTAATGGATGCGATAGCCGCGTGCCGTCAGCACCGCCTCGAAGGTGCCGAGATCCTCGAAATCGAGATGCCGGATGACGATCGCGGTCTTCAGCGTGGCTGGAACTCTCCTGGGCGCTGCGGCCATCGACAGGTCCTTCACGATCGGGATGCGCGCTTGCGGGTTCGGGCCCAGCGCTAGATCGCCGCGCGTCCGTTCGGACGCGGTCACGGTGATCTATCTCGTTGTTATTGCATCGGAGTTTCCCGAAAAGTGGATTCCACTTTTCGGTCCGATGCTATAGAGCACGCCAGGTGCTGCAGGGCGTGCCGGGTTCGCGAAGGCGGCTGGGCCGGCTCTCGGCGTTGCCGCCGGCTGGCGGCCTCGAAGGCGGGCGGGGTCAGGTGGTCCGGAACACGCGCTGCGTTTTGGCGGCGCTCAGATCCGCGAGCGGGGTCTCGCCGGCGACGGCGCGCTGGCCGACCGCGACGAGCACATCGCTGCCGACGGGCATATAGACGTCGAGCCTCGAGCCGAAGCGGATCAGGCCGAAGCGCTCGCCGACGGCGAGTTCGTCGTCCGGCGCGACCCAGTGGACGATGCGGCGCGCGATCAGGCCGGCGATCTGGACGACGGCGATCGGGCCGTGGGCCGAGGAGATCGCCAGGGCATTGCGTTCATTATGCTCGCTCGCCTTGTCGAGATCGGCGTTGACGAAACGGCCCGGCGTATAGGCGATGCGGCTGACCCGTCCGGCGATCGGCATGCGATTCACATGGCAGTCGAAAATGCTCATGAACACGGAGACCCGCAGCATCGGTTGCGCCGGAAGCTGGAGTTCGGGCGGTGGCAGGACCTCGACGATCATGCTGACGCGGCCATCTGCGGGAGAGACGATCAGCTCGGCCGATTGCGGCGTCGTGCGCGGGGGATCGCGGAAGAAGTGGATGACCCAGCCGGTGATGATGGCGGCGATCCAGGCGAGGGCGCTCGAGACGAAACCGGCGGCGATGGTGAGGATCAGGCCGATGGCGATGAAGGGGTAGCCGGCGCGATGGACCGGAACGAGGCTGCTGCGGATGGAGGCGACGATACTCACGAAAGGCGTTCCTCGAGGCAATCGAACAGTCGGGCGAGCGGCCTTGGCTGCGGGGTGCGCAGGATCAGGAATTCCATTCGGTGGTCTTTCTGAACGTCATGAGGAGGATGTCCCAGTGGCCGGCCAGCGCCCCCTTGCGCGGGAGGATCGGCGTGATGCCGAGCCTGACGCGGCGGGGGTCGAGAATGAGGGCTTCGAGGGGCCGCCCGAGGGACAGGGCGGCGATCCTGGTGCCGCCTGGCGCGACAAGCTGCGCCATGCCGCCGGCTATGCCGGAGCGTTTGACGGCGAGCACGACGATCCGCTCGTGGGCCTGGCAATGCAGGGCCCGGAGCGAAGTGCTGGTCCTGTCCGGCCCGGTTTCGACGCGGAGCTGATGCATTGCGACATGCCAGAGGCTGGCGGCGTCGGCGACGCTGAAAGTCGTTCGCGCGAGCTGCAGGAGTGCGTTGATCAGCGCACCGCTGGTGGCATCGGCCGCCATCGGCGCCACCCCGGTTCCGATCTCACTCGGGAACCGCAAGCGCTCGCCATCCTGAGATTGCGATCTCGGCGTCCGGCGCCAGATGAAATTCTGGCCGATGAGGAAGACCGCGCCACGTCGCCGCGCAGAGCCGCCATTGGCGGCGATGCCTTCCTCGGTGGGTAGAAGCTCCCAGCTCGCTCTCAGGCGCGACCATTCGGACAGCGGTCCCAAGCCGAGCGAGGCGCGCATGCGGGCGCTGGACATGCGCACGAAACCGAGCTTGTCCAGTTCCTGCGCGAGCTGGCCGGGCATTTCCGGAGCGCGCCTGCCCGCGGTTTGCGATGCGGCGGAGCCGTCCGGCCCGGGCGCGCCTCGCGATCGGGAGCGGGGTGACCGGGCCGGGCGCGTGAGGACCGGCAGAGGCGGCGGACGGGTCGCAGTCAAGCTGAACAGGCTCCATCTCCGGAGGAACACGCTCGATGGCTAGGAGCGCAGTGGCCCGGCAGACAGGTCCGGTTTGCAGAAATGCGAGGAGCCGGTTTTGCGGGCCGCCTCGGCTCCGGCACCGAACCGGCCCAGCGCCGCGTTGTGATCCGGCGCTTCAATCCGCCCGGCGCCCAGTCGAATCTCGGCTTCTCCCATGAGCCCGCGGCCCGGTCGGCAGATCGCCGGGCGGCAGCGGCGCTCCGCGCCGCCCGAGCCGCTCAAAAGGCAGACACGTGTCCAATCAGCCGATCAAGCCGACCGAACGTCCGCGCAATCCGCATTTCTCGTCGGGCCCCTCCGCCAAGCGCCATGGCTGGGGGCCGGCGGTGTTGAGCGAGGCCCTCATCGGCCGCTCGCATCGATCGGTGCCCGGTAAGGCCAAGCTCGCCGAGGTGATCGGCCGGACGCGCGCCATTCTGGGCGTGCCGGAGGATTATCGCATCGCCATCGTTCCCGCCTCGGATACCGGTGCGGTCGAGATGGCGCTGTGGTCGCTGCTCGGGCCGCGCGGCGTCGATGTCCTCGCCTGGGAGAGCTTCGGGCAGGAATGGGTGAGCGACATCACCACGCAGCTTCGGATCGCGGACACCCGCGTGATGACCGCCGCCTATGGCGCGTTGCCCGATCTCGCGCAGGTCGATGCCGCGCGCGACGTCGTCCTCACCTGGAACGGCACGACCTCGGGCGTGCGCGTGCCGAATGGCGACTGGATCGCCGATGATCGCGCCGGGCTGACGATCTGCGATGCGACCTCGGCCGCTTTCGCCATGGACCTACCCTGGCGCAAGCTCGATGTCGTCACCTGGTCCTGGCAGAAGGTGCTCGGCGGCGAAGGCGCCCATGGCATGCTGGTGCTCGGCCCGCGTGCGGTCGAGCGGCTCGAGAGCCATGTGCCGCCCTGGCCGATGCCCAAGCTTTTCCGCATGACCAAGGGCGGCAGGCTGATCGAGACGATCTTTGAAGGCGAGACCATCAATACGCCCTCCCTGCTGGCGGTGGAGGATGCGATCGACGGGCTGGCCTGGGCCGAGGCGCTCGGTGGGCTGCCCGCGCTGATCAGGCGCTGCGAGGGCAATCTCGCCATCGTCTCGGATTGGGTGCAGCGTAGCGCATGGGCCGGGTTCCTGGCGCAGAGCGCCGAGACGCGGTCCTGCACCGCGCTCTGTCTCCAGATCGTTGCGCCGGAAGTGCGGGCGCTCGACGCGGCCGAGCAGGGACGCTTCGTGTCGAGGATGGTCGGGCTGCTCGATCGGGAGGGGGTGGCTTACGATATCGGCGCCTACCGCGCGGCGCCACCCGGGCTGAGGCTCTGGGGCGGGGCGACGGTCGAGAACGCCGATATGAAGGCGGTGCTGCCCTGGCTCGATTGGGCTTATGAGACGGTCCGCCTCGACGGGGTGCCCGGCCGACCGGTCCCGGCAGCGGCGCTCGCCTGAGCCGATGATCGCCCTGTCCGCCACCGAGGTCGGAAGCGCTGCCGGCGAGCCCGGTCATCAGGCTGATGACGGCCGCGGCATGGTCCGGATCTCGCTTGCGGCGATCCGGGCCAATTATCGCGCGATCACCGATCGCATCGCGCCCGCGCGCTGCGGGGCGGTGCTCAAGGCCGATGCCTATGGGCTCGGCATCGGGCGGATCGCGCCGGCATTGTACGAGGCGGGGTGCCGCGAGTTCTTCGTCGCGGTGCTGGCCGAGGCGCTGGCGCTGAAGCTCCTGCTTCCCGGCGACGCCGTGATCCATGTGCTGAACGGCCTCATGCCGGGCCAGGAGGCCGCCTGTGCAGCGGCCGGCATCCGCCCGGTCCTCAACAGCCTCGCCCAGGCGAGGGCCTGGGCAGGCCATGGCGCCGTATCCGGGAATGGCAGCGGTGCCGTCCTGCAGCTCGACAGCGGCATGTCGCGCATGGGCCTGCCCCCGGAGGAATGGCAGGCCCTTGCGGCAGATCGCCAACTGGTCGAGCGGCTCGGCCTGGCGCTGGTCATGAGCCATCTTGCGGTGGCGGACGAGCCGGAGCATCCCGGCAATGCCCTGCAGCTGGCGGCCTTCAAGGCGGCGGCCGCGCAATTCCCGGCCATGCCGCGCTCGCTGGCGAACTCGGCGGGGATCTTCCTCAGCCCGGCCTATCATTTCGAGCTTTGCCGGCCGGGCGCCGCCCTCTACGGCCTGGTCGCGTCTCCCAGGATGCCGCGGCTCGATCCCGCGATCGCCGTATACGGGCGGATCGTGCAGCTCCGCTCGATCGCGCCCGGCACGATGGTCGGCTATGGCTGGGCCTTCCGGGCGCGCCGCGAGACCCGCGTCGCGACGGTTTCGGTGGGCTATGCCGACGGGTTTCTGCGCTTCGCCAGCGACCGCGGCGCGGTCTGGCTCGGCGTCCACCGTCTGCCCGTCATCGGGCGCGTCTCGATGGACTGCCTGACCGTCGACGCCACCGACGTACCGGCGGGCCGGATCGGACCCGGCGACTATGTCGAGATCATCGGCCCCCACCAAACGGTCGAGGGAATGGCCGGCGATGCCGGCACGATCAATTACGAGATCCTGACCAGCCTCGGATCACGCTATCGGCGGGTCCATGTCGATTAGCGGCGCGAAGGCCGAGGGCGACGCCTCGGCACACATCCCAGCCGGATCGGAGCCGCGCGCCGCGACGGCCTCGCCGACCGCCACCCCCTCAGCCACGGATCTGAACGCCATGCACGGCATTCCCCTGTTCGATGTGAAAAAGCAGCTCTCTCTGCTGCGGCCTGAGATCGACCGACGCATCGCCGATGTGATCGATTCCGGGGTGTTCATCAACGGCCCGCAGGTACGCGAATTCGAGGCCAAGCTCACGGAATTCGCCGGCTGTGCCCATGCGGTCGGGGTTTCCTCGGGGACCCATGCCCTGCAGATCGCCCTGATGGCGGAAGCGATCGGGCCGGGCGATGCGGTGTTCCTTCCGGCCTTCACCTATACCGCGACGGCGGAAGTGCCGCTCCTGCTGGGAGCGACCCCGGTCTTCGCCGATGTGGATACGGACACATTCAACCTCAGTGTCGCCGATCTCGAACGACGGATCGCGCTGGTCAAGCAGGATGGGCGTCTTCGCCCGCGCGCCGTGATCGGAGCCGACCTGTTCGGGCTCCCGGCCGACTGGCCGGCGATCGAGGCGATCTGCGCCCGCGAGGGGATGCTCGCGCTCGACGATGCCGCGCAGTCCTTCGGGGCCGAGCTCGACGGACGCAGGATCGGCCGCCATGGCCATGCGACCACCCTGTCATTCTTTCCGACCAAGACGCTCGGGGCGTTCGGCGATGCCGGCGCGCTCCTCACCGATGACGGGGCGCGGGCCGAAACCTACCGGAAGATCCGCAGTCATGGCGAGCGGGCCCGTTACGAGGTCGAGCGCATCGGGGTCAACGGGCGGATCGACACGATCCAGGCGACCATCCTCTCGGCCAAGATGGCGCTGCTCGAAGCGGAGCTCGCCGAGCGCCGGCGGATCGCCGCCGTCTACGATGCGATCCTGGAAGGCAGGGTCGGCCTGCAGCGGGCTCAGCCCGGGGCGGTGAACGCCTATGGGCTCTAAACCATCCGCCTGCCCGATATCGCGGTCCGTGCCACTGTCCAGGCGGCGCTGTCGGCGCAGGGCATCGGGTTCGGCGTCTATTATCCGAAGCCGATGCACCACCAACTGGCCTATGCCCGGATCCATCAGGACGCGATCAGCGGCGGCCCGCCGGCCCTGCCCAACAGCGAGGCCCTGTGCAGCCAGGTCCTGTCCTTGCCGATGAACCCCTATATGAGCGAGGGCGATGCGGAGCGGGTGGCCGCGATCGTCGGCGCCGCCGCATGATGCCGCGCCAGCCATCCCGGCGCCGATCAGGGGTACGGGGAGCGGCCTAGCGGTTTTCGCAAAACCGGTTCTCCGTCCGGGGCCACGGGGCTCCTAACCTCCTCGCAACCTCGCGCCGCCGTCCGCCGGGGCGAGCGCTTCCTCGTCGATCCCTTGGCGCGAAGACAGGTCCCGCGAAGCGATGAACCAGCCGACCCCATCCTATGACGTCGCGGCCGTGCGGGCCGATTTCCCGATCCTTGCCCGGCAGGTCTATGGGCGCCCGCTCGTCTATCTGGACACGGCCGCCTCGGCGCAAAAGCCGCGCGAGGTGACGCAGGCGATGCTCGCCCTGATCGAGAACGACTACGCCAATGTCCATCGCGGCCTGCATTTCCTGGCCAATCGCGCGACCGAGGTCTACGAGGGCGCCCGCGAAACCGCGCGGCGCTTCATCAACGCGTCGTCCGCGCAGGAGGTGATCTTCACCCGCTCCGTCACCGGAGCGCTCAATCTCGTCGCCTCCTCGCTGGGGCGCCATCTCGAGATCGGCGCGGGCGACGAGATCGTGCTCTCCGAGATGGAGCATCATTCCAATATCGTGCCCTGGCATTTCTGGCGCGAGCGTCATGGCGCCGTGATCCGCTGGGCCCCGGTCGACGAGGCCGGCGCACTCGACGTCGAAGCGCTGGAAGAGCTGCTGTCGTCGCGTACGAAGCTGGTCTCGCTCACCCATATGTCGAATGTGCTCGGTACGGTCGCGCCGATCCGGCGCATCGCGGAGCTCTGCCGCGCCCGTAGTATTCCGCTCGTCGTCGACGGCGCCCAGGGAGCGGTTCACCTGCCGCTCGACGTGCAGGCGCTCGGCGCCGACTTCTACTGCTTCACCGGCCACAAGATCTACGGGCCGACCGGCATCGGCGTGCTCTATGGACGGATGGAATGGCTCGAGCGGCTGCCGCCCTTCGAGGGCGGCGGCGAGATGGTCGAGACCGTCACCAAGGAGATGGTGACCTACAATCATCCGCCGCATCGCTTCGAGGCGGGCACGCCGCCGATCATCGAGGCGGCCGGGCTCGCGGCGGCGCTCGACTATGTCGAGCGGCTTGGGCGCGAGGCCATTCACGCCCATGAGGCGACATTGACGGACTATGCCCAGGCCCGGCTGGAGGCGTTCGGCGGTGTTGCCTTCTACGGTCGTGCCGCCGGGAAGGGCTCGATCGTCGCCTTCAATCTCGAGGGCGCGCATGCGCATGACGTCGCGACGATCCTCGACCGGGCGGGCGTCGCGGTGCGCGCCGGAACCCATTGCGCCTCGCCGCTCCTCGCCAGGTTCGGGGCGACCTCGTCCTGCCGTGCCTCATTCGGGCTCTACAGCACCAAAGACGAGGTCGACGCCCTGATCGAGGCGCTGGCGACGGCCCGGCGGCTTCTGCTGCAATGAACGCGGCAGGGCTGAACTCGCTGCGCAACGGGCCCGACGAGAACGGGCGCTTCGGGATCTATGGCGGGCGCTTCGTCTCCGAGACGCTGATGCCGCTGATCCACACCCTCCAGGACGCCTATGAGCAGGCGCGCGGCGATGCGGACTTCCTGGCCGAGATGCAGGGGCACCTCAAGAGCTTCGTCGGCCGGCCCTCGCCGCTCTACCATGCCGAGAATCTGAGCGCGCATCTCGGCGGCGCCCGGATCTATTTCAAGCGCGAGGACCTGAATCATACCGGGGCGCACAAGGTCAACAATGTGCTCGGGCAGATCATGCTGGCCCGGCGCATGGGCAAAAGACGCATCATTGCCGAGACCGGGGCGGGGATGCATGGCGTCGCTGCGGCGACGCTCTGTGCCCGGTTCGGGCTCGACTGCGTGGTCTATATGGGCGCGGTCGATGTCGGGCGCCAGGAAGCGAATGTCGCCCGGATGCGCATGCTCGGCGCGGAGATTCGCCCGGTTCAATCGGGTTCGGCGACGCTCAAGGATGCGATGAACGAAGCCCTGCGCGACTGGGTGACGAATGTCGGCGACACCTTCTACTGCATCGGCACGGTGGCCGGACCGCACCCCTATCCGATGATGGTCCGTGACTTCCAGTCGGTCATCGGCGAGGAGACGCGCCGGCAGGTGATCGAGCGCGAAGGCCGCCTGCCGGACGCGCTGCTCGCCTGCATCGGCGGCGGTTCGAACGCGATGGGGCTGTTCCATCCCTTCCTGGACGATGTCGCAGTCGAGATCTTCGGGGTCGAGGCGGCCGGGCTCGGACTCGACCGGGCCCATGCCGCCGCCATCGCCGGCGGGCGCCCCGGCGTGCTGCATGGCAATCGCACCTATCTGCTGATGGATGAGGATGGCCAGATCCAGGACGCCCATTCGCTTTCGGCGGGGCTGGATTATCCGGGCATCGGCCCCGAGCATGCCTGGCTGCACGATATCGGCCGGATCACCTATCTCGCGGCCAGCGATGAGGAAGCGGTCGAAGCCTTCGAGCTGTGTTCGCGACTCGAGGGCATCATCCCGGCGCTGGAGGCCGCGCACGCGCTGGCGCGCCTGCCGGAGATCGCGGGATCGCGGCCGAAAGACCAGATCGTCGTCCTGGGTCTGTCCGGCCGGGGCGACAAGGATCTGCCGACGGTCCTGTCCCGCCGGAAATCGTAGAGCGGGACCTCTGAACGCACCCGCCGGCCAGGAAATTCGATCATAGCCGCAACAGGCCTGCTGCAAGGCATAACGACCGTGCTAGGCTGCATGCAGCGGTCGGCTGCCGGTCTCGTTACGGGAGTCGGGCGGGCTGCGAGAAGGGCCGGACCGGCCATGGTGGCGCAAGTGTTCCGGCCTGCCTGAAAACCTCGATCCGGCTGGTAACAGGAGCCGGCTCGGCTGCTATTCAGGATCTGGCAATGCCTCCCGGCCGGGTGGCGGAGTGGCGACGCGGCGGACTGCATATCCGCAAACCCTGGTTCAAATCCAGGCCCGGCCTCCATCAATCAACCCCGGAAGCGCTGGGTGGAACGCCTGCGTTCCGCCCCTCTTCATTCAATGGGATTGCGATGCTCCTGATCGACGATGTCCTGGCAGGTCCGGTTGCGCCGCTGGGGCCGCAAGGGAAACCAAGCGGTATCGACAAGACGCCGGTCAGCGGCAAGATCCATGTCGGCATAGAGGGGCTCGTCAATGACGAGCAGGGCGACCGCAAACATCATGGCGGGCCTGAAAAGGCACTGCATCACTATGCTTTCGAGCACTACGCCACCTGGCGGAGGGAGATCGGTCCGAAACGCGTCCTGGCCGCTCCCGGTGCTTTCGGCGAGAATCTCACGACCAGAGGGCTGACCGAGGACATGGTCGCGGTCGGCGATACCTTCCGGCTGGGGAAGATCGTCATCCAGGTCAGCCAGGGCCGCCAGCCCTGCTGGAAGCTGAACGCCAGGTTCGAGGTTCCGGACATGGCGGTGCGCGTCCAGCGTACCGGATTGACCGGCTGGTACTATCGGGTGATCGAAACCGGTCATATCGAGAAGGGCGACGAGCTTCGCCTCATCGACAGGCTCTCGCCGGACTGGACGCTGCGCAGGATCTGGCGAACCCTCTATGTCGACACCATGAATATCGACGAGCTCGCGGCAATGTCCGAGCTCGCGCATCTCCCCGAAGGCTGGCGCGGCTACGCCAAAAGGCGACTGGCAACCCGGCAGGTCGAGGATTGGTCGCGCCGTTTGACGGGCGCGTCCTGAAGACGCGTTTCGGAAAGTGGTCCGGGACTGATCATTGGCTGAGTTGTCAGCACGCCAGCTGCCGGCCGGCCGAATGGCCGGCCGGGCTTCAGAACTTCAAGGGCGCAGACCGAGCGTGGCCGAAGACGGCGCAGCCGCCGGCTTGCCGGGCCTGGACTGGCGGGAACCGGATTTGGCGCGCAGTGCCGTGCAGGCGGCCTGGATGCGGCGGGCCGCTTCCTTGATCTCACGCGGGCGGACTGTCAGTGGCGGCGCAAACCGGACCACACCGTCGCGTGCGGGAACCGACAGCATCCGCTCGGCATGCAAGGCGTGCACGAGTTCGAGCGGATCGCCATGCAAGCGCAATCCCTGCAGGAGTCCGGCGCCGCGCACATCGCAGATCAACTCGCCGTGCTGCCGCTGGATCCCAACCAGGAGTTCGCGGAACAGCTCGGCCATCTCCAGGACATGCTCGAAGAACCCATCGTCGAGAACGATGTCCAGCACGGCGTTGCCGACGGCCATGGCTAGCGGGTTGCCGCCGAAGGTCGTGCCATGCGATCCCGGCAGCATGCCTTTGGCCGCCTCGCGCGTGGCCAGGCAAGCGCCCATCGGGAAGCCGCCACCGATCCCCTTGGCCAGTGTGACGATGTCGGGCTTTATGCCGCTCCATTCATGAGCGAAGAGCTTGCCGGTTCGGCCGACGCCGGATTGGACCTCGTCCAGGATGAGCAACAGGCCGCGTTCGTCGCAGATCTGGCGCAGCCGGATCAAGATCTCCGGTTCGACCGTGCGCAAGCCGCCTTCGCCCTGCACGGGCTCGAGCATGATCGCCGCGGTCTGCGCCGACAGCAGCGCGTCGAGCCCCTGCCAGTCGCCCAGCACGGCCTGATCGAAGCCGTCGACCTTGGGGCCGAAACCCTCAAGATATTTCGCATAGCCGGTGGCGGCGATCATCGCCAGCGAGCGGCCATGAAAGGCGCCGTCGAAGGTCACGACGCGGTAGCGCTCGGGCCGGCCTGTCGCCGAATGATGTTTCCGGGCCATCTTGACCGCGGCCTCATTGGCCTCGCCGCCGGAGTTGGCGAAGAAGACGACATCCGCGAAGCTCGCCTCGGTCAGCCGCTGCGCCAGCCTTTCGGCCTCGGGCACCCGGACCAGGTTCGAGGTATGCCAGAGCTTGCCGGCCTGGGTCTTGAGCGCCCTGATCAGGCGCGGATGGCCGTGACCGAGCGCATTGACGGCGATGCCGGAGGCGAAGTCGAGATAGCGCTCGCCGCTCTGCGAATAGAGCCAGCTTCCCCGGCCGAATTCGAAGGCGAGTTCAAAGGGCGAGGCGACGGGCAGCAGAGGACGGGTCATCCAAGGCGCCTCGCATGGGAGGATTGGTCGAATCCGGGGCATGGCCCGCTAGCAGGTTTCAGATGGCGCAAGAGCGAGCCCTCCGGCAAAGCAGCGTCTGGAAGGCCGCTGATATCGGCCCCGAGGCCCAGCCGGCAGGTCCGGGTCGTGGAACTGCGATAGGCCGGCAGGATCGCTGCGACAGAATGGACGCAGATTCTCTGCCGCCTGGGCAGGCTGTCGCGCGGCTGGCTTGCGCCCCGGTCAGCGGGGGCTGCAGGCGGTCTCGGAGCAGCCGTCCTTCTCGGCGCCGTTCGGATCCGCGACGAGCGAGGTCTCCGGGGTCTCGCCGATCAGGGCTGCGATTTCGGCGCCGAGCTGCAGATCGGGCAAATGGCCGAAGACCTGGCGGCGCAAGCGGCCGGCCCTGTCGATGAGAAGCAGCGTCGGGGTGCCCTGCATCCGGTAGCGCTGCATGGTGATGGGCAGGGGATCGTCCGGTCCCGTCGCGCGGTCGACGCCGACAGGGTAGGCGACCCGGTATTCATGGAGAAAGGCTTCGAGCGAAACCGGCCGCATCGCCGCGTGATGCTCGAAGACCGTGTGGAGACCGATCACCTGCACATGCTTGTTAGGGAAGATCCGGTGGACCTGCGCCAATTGCGGCAGAAGATGCGAGACGCAGCCGGGGCAGAGCATCTGAAAGGCGCCGGCGACGACGACCCTGCCGCGAAGGGATGCAAGATCGACCGAGCGCGGCGTGTTGAACCAGCGCTCGATCTCCCAGTCCGGCGCAACCTGCGATTGGGGGCTCATGGGGTCTCCTATATCGGTCTCGCCTGGGTGGGAGGTCGGGCCGTCACTGCGCCCGGGGCGTGCAGGCTGAGATCAGCCGCTGTCGACGTTGCAGGCGTGGGAGGCGCAAGGTCGCGGCGAATGGAAGCCGATGCCGTTCATGGGGCTCTCCCGCTCATGCCCGGTGATAGATCGACATGAAATATTAGGAGTGCTAATTCTATCGATTGCGCCCGTCAATGATAAGTTAGGAGTCCGAATCTTGGCCGCGATTTTCGATGCGATAAGCGAGCCGATCGCGCGGCGGGTGACGGCTGGGCTGGCGAAGATCGGCGGGGTCTTGCGCAGCCACGCCTGGAAAGGCGCGGGGGCGGCAGGGGTGACGCCAACCCAGGGCCAGGCGCTCGGCCTGCTGCGGGAAGCGCCCGATGGCATGCGGCTGGCGGAGCTCGCCGGCATGCTCGGCATCTCCGCGCCGACCGCCAGCGAAGCCGTCACCTCCCTGGTCCAGAAGGGGCTCGCGGTGAAGGCTCCGGGGCCGGACAGGCGCTCGATCGCGCTGCTTCTGACCGCGGCCGGGGAGGACCTTGCCGATCGCACACGCGACTGGCCGGATTTCCTGGCGCAGGCGGTCGACACGCTCGAACCGCGGGAGCAGGCGGACCTGCTGCGCTGCCTGGTCAAGGTCATCCGGGCATTGCAGCTTCATGGCGACGTGCCGCAGCAGCGGATGTGCGTCACCTGCCGCTATTTCCATCCCTTCGCCCATGCCGACGGGGCCGCTCCCCATCACTGTGCCTATGTCGATGCGCCCTTCGGCGATCGCCATCTGCGGCTCGCCTGCGCCGAGCACGAGGAGGCGCCGGCCGATGCGCAGGCCTCGCTTTGGCAGCGCTTCGCGGGCAAGGCCGCTTAGCGGCAGCCGGCGCAAGGCAGAACGGGCCATCGTCGCTCGGCGCCGGGCGTCGAGACCAAGCGCCAAGAGTCTTCCGGTTACTCGATCCGGATGACGATCAGAACCTCGGCCTCCTCGCCGCTGAGCGATGTCAGCTTGTGTGGCATGGCGCCGTTGAACTGTACGCAATCGCCGGGCTCCAGTTCCTCGCTGCGGCTCGGTAGCTGCAAGCCGACGCGGCCCTTCAGCACGTAGAGCAACTCGTCGCCCTCGTGCTGGCTCATCGGGTGATTGGGCTCCTCGGACAAGCCCGGCCGGACGACGAAGGCGATCATCTTATGGCCGCCGCGGGTGCTGGCGATCAAACGCGGCGCGCCCATCATGTCCGCCAGCGGGCTCGCGGCCTCGCTCCGCGTGATCACGATGGCTTCCTCGGTCTTGGCGTCGCCGAAGAGATCCTCGACCGGGACGTTGAGGATTTTTGCGAGCTTGAGCGCCGAGCCGACCGAGGGCTTCACCAGACCGCGTTCGAGTTTCGAGAGATAGCCGCGCGTGACGCCCGCGGCCTGGGCCACCTCTTCGAGGGTGAGATTTGCCCGCAGCCGGAGCAACTTGAAGCTTAGTGACATTGTTGCCTACAAGAAACTTGTTGACTAAGACGCCGTAACGGCATCTGGTCCTCCTCGCTAAAACCAAAAGACCGGGGGGTCCATCATGCTCAATCGCCGAATCTTGACATTTTCGGCCGCGATGCTCGCGGCCGGCTGGCCGCGCCAGGTTCTTGCGCAGTCCGATTATCCGACGCGTCCAATCAAGCTCATCGTCCCGTTCGGCGGCGGCGGCATCACCGACGTCGTTGCGAGGCTGGTCGCCCAAGGCCTCACCGAGCGGCTCGGACAATCCGTCGTCGTCGAAAACCGTCCGGGCGCCGGCGGAAGCATCGGCGCTCAGGTCGTCGCGAGCGCCGAAGCTGACGGCTACACGCTGCTGCTCGGTACGGTCGGAACCCAGGTCGTCAACAGGATGGTCTATCCGAAGCTGTCCTATGATCCCGCCGCTTTCGTTCCGGTGTCACTGGTCAGCAATTCTCCCTATGTGCTCGCGGTCGCGCAGTCGCTCAAGCTCGACAGCCTGCCCGCGCTGATCGCGGAGGCGAAAAGCAAGCCCGGCAAGCTGAATTTCGGTTCGGCAGGACATGGCACTTCGCCGCATCTCGGGCTCGAGCTGCTGAAGCTCCTGGCCGGGCTGGATATCGTCCATGTGCCGTTCAAGAGCGGTGGCGATGCGGTCAACAGCGCCCTGAGCGGGCAGATCGACATCGTGTTCGACGCCATTCCGGTGGTCATGCCGCAGGTCGCGAATGGCGCCCTGAGGGCGATCGCGATCGCCCAGCCCAAGAGAAATCCATCCGCAGCCTCCGTGCCGACCACCGCCGAGCAGGGGCTCGAGGGCCTGCAGATCGGCTCCTGGAATGCGCTGCTCGCACCGGCAGGCACCCCTCCGGCGCGTGTCGTGAAGGTGGCCGACGCACTCGGGCATGTGCTCGCCGATCCGGCCATCGCCGAAAGGCTGCGCGCCCTCGGCATCGAGCCGATGCCGCTCGGCGTCGAGGCCTATCGGGAGCATGTCGCGGCCGAGACCGAGCGTTGGTCGAAGGTCACTGCCGCAGCCAGGATCAGCCTCAAATGAATGCGCCCATCATACGCCTCTACGATACACAGCGCTCGGGCAATGCCTGGAAGATCAGGATCATGGCCGGCCTGCTGGGGCAGCCGCTGGAGCGGCGTACGCTCTCGATCGACCGCGGCGATCTCAGGACGCCGGCTTTCGCGAAGCTGAACCGGTTTCGCCAGGTCCCGCTCCTCGAGCTCCCGGACGGGAGCACCATCCCGGAATCGATGGCGATCCTGTTCTTCCTGTCCGCCGGCACGCCCTGGTGGCCTGCCGACCGGCTGGCGCAGGCCGAGGTGATGAGCTGGCTGTCCTTCGAGCAAAGCCGGCACATGCCGCCATTGGCCCAGCTGCGGCTGCATCTGGCGATCCACCCGGGCTGGCCGCTGGCCGCCGAGCAGCGCGCCAGTTGGCAGAGACAGGCCGAAGAGGCGCTCTCGATCCTGAATGCACGACTTCTGGAAGGCGGAGGCGAGGGCTGGGTCGCCGGCGCCGGCCAGCCCAGCATCGCCGATGTCGCGCTCTATCCCTATAGCCGGCTGGCGCGCATGGCGGGCCTGGATCTCGCGCGTTTCGAGGCGGTGTCCGACTGGATCGGGCGCTTCGAGGCCCTGCCCGGCTATCAGCCCCTCTTTCCGGGACGCCCGGAACTCAACGAGCATGCGGAGGAAATTTGACCATGCAGACCGAAGACAGTTTCACGCTCGACAAGGCCAGCCTGATGGAGCGCTCGCAGGAGGCGATGCGGTCCCATCTCGACGAGGGGAACTATTCCCTGCGCGAGAAGATCGCGCTGACCTGCCGTATCCTCTTCCATAACGGTCACGATTCCGGACTCGCCGGCCAGATCACCGCCAGGCAGGCACCGGGTACTTATCTCACGCAGCGGCTCGGCCTCGGCTTCGATGAAATCACGCCGGCCAACCTTCTCGTTGTCGACGAGCATTTGAAGGTGGTCGAAGGCGAGGGGATGCCCAACCCCGCCAACCGCTTCCATTCCTGGGTCTACCGGGCCCGGCCGGATGTGAACTGCATCGTGCACAGCCACGCTTTCCATACGGCCTCGCTGAGCATGCTGGAGACGCCGCTCGAGGTCTCTCACATGGACAACTGCATCCTCTACGACGATGTCGCCTTCGTGCCGAAATGGCCGGGCGTGCCGGTCGGCAATGATGAGGGCGAACTGATTTCCGGAGCGCTCGGCGACAAGCGCTCGCTCCTCCTCGCCCATCACGGCCTGCTGGTGGCTGGACGGACGGTCGAGGAAGCCTGCGTGATCGCGCTTGCCTTCGAGCGGGCGGCCAAAATGCAGCTGGCTGCGATGGCGGCCGGTGCGATCCAGCCGATCAACCCGGCGCTGGCGACCGAGGCACGCGACTGGATCAATACGCCCAAGCGCAACAGCGTGGCGTTCGCCTATTACGCGCGCCGGACCATCAAGGCGCATGGCGGCTTCTAGCCGCCGGCGCGGTCGGCCGGCATCCCTCGCCCTGCGCTCATGAGGGCGACGGCCCGGCGGATCGCCGCCGCCGGGCTGTGAGGCGCGTCGTGAAATCCTCGATGGCAGAGCAGATGGCCCCGTCCGGCGGCGTTTCGCTGCCGCTGGTGGTGGGCCGGAAGCGTGCAATTCGATCGCGATCCGGCCCAGCCAAATTAGATCATCATGGCTCATTGCATCATCCGGCTGCGATGTGGCAGCGAAACGAAGCCAGGCGCATCGGGTGATGTGGGCATTGTGGTGTGATCTATGGGAAAAGGAACGACACTCGCGGTCGAGGTGAGGCCCGAGGGACGCGAGCCGATCTTCCTGGCGCTCGCCCGCGCCATTATCGAGGAAATCGATCGCGGCCGGCTCAAGCCGGGGAGTCCGCTCCCGGGAACGCGGGCGCTGGCACGGGCGCTCCAGCTCAACCGCAACACCGTCGATGCCGCCTATCATGAGCTGACCATGCAGGGCTGGCTCGCGACCGAGCCGTCGCGCGGGACCTTCGTCGCGACCGATCTTCCTGACGGTATTCGCGCGCCGCCGCCCGCTCGCCGCGTTCCGGTACCGGAGCCGGCGGCGCCCCGCCCGGCCGGACGTCCGATGCTCAAGCTCTCGGACGGCTATCCCGATGTCCGCCTGCTTCCGACGACGGCCTTCGCGCAGGCGTTCCGGCGGGCCTTGATGAGCCACGCCTTCGCCTCAGGCGGGTCTTACGGCGATCCGCGCGGCAGCGGGATGCTGCGCGAGGCGCTGTCGGCCTATCTTCGCGACGAGCGCGGGCTGGCGAGCTCGGCCGACGACATCCTCGTTGCCAGGGGCAGCCAGATGGCGTTGTTCCTCGCGGCATCCGCGGTCGCCGAACCCGGCACCGCGATCGCCGTCGAGCGGCCGGGCTATCCGCTGGCCTGGTCGGCCTTCCGCGCCGCCGGCATTTCGGTGATCGGCGTCCCCGTCGATGGCGGCGGCATCGATGTCGAGGCACTCGAGAGGCTGGCGAACGGCAATCGCAATCTGCGCGCGGTCTATGTCACACCGCATCATCAGTACCCGACCACGGTGACGCTGGGCGCCGCCCGGCGCCTGCGCCTGCTGGAGATCGCACGGCAATATTCCCTGGTCGTGATCGAGGACGACTACGACAACGAGTATCGCTTCGACGGCCGGCCGATCCTCCCCCTCGCGGCGCGCGCCAGCGATGAGCTGCCGATCATCTATCTGGGTTCGCTCTCCAAGCTGCTGGCGCCGGGTATCCGCGTCGGCTATGCGGTCGCACCGCCGAAACTGCTCCGGCCGATGGCGGATCGCCGGGTTTCGCTCGACCGTCAGGGCGATCTCGCACTCGAAAACGCGCTCGCCGACCTGCTGGCGGATGGCACCATCAAGCGGCATGCGCGCAAGGCCCGCCGCATCTATCACGGTCGTCGCGACCATCTGGCGGGATTGCTGGCGGAGCGATTCTCGCAGGTCGCCGAGTTCTCGCTGCCGGCTGGCGGTTTGGCGATCTGGCTGCGCTTGCTGGGAGGGATCAGCGCCGAGACCTGGGCGACGAACGCCGCGCGGCTCGGCCTTTCCGTTCTCCCCGGGCTGAACTTCGAGCTCGAGACGGCCAGGCCCCCGGAGGCTTTCCGGCTCGGTTTCGCGAGCCTGGACGAGCGCGAACAGATGCGCGCGATCGATATCCTCGCCCGGTCCATGCCCTGAGCATTTTCGAGCGAAGCGGACACCGGTTCGCATGAAGAAAATGCGATGAAATACCCCAGCTGGGCGCCCGGCTGCGCCGCGGCGCTCAGACCAGTCGCAGCGCGATCAGTACGGAGGCCGGCAGGAGGACGCCGATGACGACCAGCGCAAAGGGGGTCATGGCGCGATAGGCCTCCCTTTCATGGCCGGGGGTGCCGGCCAGGCCGCAGACGATCGACATGCGCACTGGCGAGACCATGTTGAGCGACAGGGCGGCGCTATGCTGGAGCGCAGCGACCGCGGCCGTATTGAGCGCCGCTTCCTGCGCCAGGCTCACCTGCGACACCATGAAGAGGCCGTTTGCGGCATTGCCGCTGTTGGCGAGCGCCCCGAAAACGGCCGAGATCTGTGGCGTCAGGATCAGCGCCCAGCGTCCGAACAGGTGATAGAGGCCTTCCGCCAGACCGCTGGCGATCCGGGACTCCGACAGGATCTCGGCCATCATCGAGAAGGCGATGACGGAGAGGACCGCGAGCCGTCCGGTGGTCCAGGCGGCCTGCGCCTCCTTGGCCAAGGCGCCGGCCTGCCCGCGCAGCAGTCCGGTCAGGACGGCAGCAACCACAAGCCACGTCCCGGCATGGAAGAGCGGCGACCAGGACGGCGTGCCGACGAAAGGCGAGAGCCGCAGGCTGTCTTCGAGCAGCCGGTGCAGCGGCGGCGCCAGCCTGGTGATCACCAGCCAGCCGATCAGCAACACGAAGGGCAGGACCTTGCGGAAGACTTCGGCCAAGCGACGCCGGTCCGGCCGCTCATCGATCAGGTAGCGCAGCGCGATGATCGGCCCATAGGCGCCGAGCATCGCGGTCTCGGGGCCGATCAGCGCCGTCGCGCCGATCAGGAGCGCGACGCTGCCTGCAAGCCAGAGCGCCTCGCTCCGCTTCTCGCTGGCCTCCGCTGCGATGCCGGCCTGGGCGGCGAGGCGCCAATAGAGCGGCAGCCAGAAAAGGTTGAAGGCGACGAGGAACAGGCTGCAATGGACCGCGAGCGTGGTTGGGTCGGTCCGCGCATAGGCTGCGGCGATGATGGCGCCGCTGCCCATGCCGCCCCAGAGGATCATGGTCTGGCTGATCAGCGAGAAGCAGACCAGATGGATCGGCGAAAGCCCGAGACGACGGATCAGCAGCAGAGTTCCGATGATGCCGATCCCGAAGCCGGTCGCGGATTCGGCGAAGGGGCCGATCAGGAAGCAGGCCCTGAACAGCAATCGGCGTTGGCCAGTGTCGCTGCCGATCCGCGCTTC
The DNA here is from genome assembly GCF_058798075.1 of Allobosea sp. GW823-FHT01F03. NCBI lineage: Bacteria > Pseudomonadati > Pseudomonadota > Alphaproteobacteria > Hyphomicrobiales > Alloboseaceae > Allobosea > Allobosea sp. GW823-FHT01F03. The sequence goes on from NZ_CM179505.1 coordinate 1,159,976, forward strand.
CTCCGTGACGACGCTGTCGCCCGGACGCATCGCCATCTGCCAGAACAGCAGGCCTCCCAGAATATAGGGAACCACGACCCAGCCTATCCAGGCGCCGCGGAGCATGGCGATGCCGGCCTGCGCTGCTTTGAAGTCGACCGGCGCGGTGGTGAGCGCGACGATCAGGGCAAGCGCGATGCCGATCACCGAGGCCGCGAGCGTGCCGACCCGGCCGCTGGCGATTGCGCCGATCACCGCCAGGGCCGGCAAGGTCCAGATCAGATAGGTCAATTCGCGTCCGCCTCCAGCGGGCCGTTCTCGCCAGCGGCGGAGCTCGCCGATGTCTTCGCCCCGATCGCACCTGGCAAGGTCGAGCCGCCGCCGGCGTCCGGAAATGCCCGATCCTGCATACCCGCTATGAAGCGGCCGCTTCGGCGGGCTCCGGAAGCGGCCGATCGGCAAAGCGGAAGCCGGTGATCGCCATTTCGGCCGTGGCGCAGGCCTGGGTGCGCTCAAGCACCGAGAAGACCTCCATCGTGGCGCCCTCGGCAGCGCGCAACAAGGCCTCACCGGCGCAGAGGCGGGCGGTCAGCAGTGCGGTGAACAGATCGCCCGTGCCGCAGGGGCGGATCGGCAGGCGTCGCACCGCGGTGCGCGACATGCCCGTCGGCGACCAGGCCACGGTTTCGACCGAGCCGGAAGCAGTATCGTTGAGCACGCAGCCGGTGACGACGGCCGCCTGGGTGCCATTCCGGCAAAGCGTCGCCATGGCGTCGGCGATGCCGTCCATCGAGCGGGCCTCGGTGCCGGCGAGCAATTCGAGCTCGTATCGGTTGGGCGTGATCAGCGAGGCCAGCGGGACGAGGCGCTCGCGGAAGATCTCGACCAGGCCCTCCGCAACGAACACGCCGAGATCGTCGTCGCCCATCACGGGATCGCAGATATGCAGCAGCCCGGGGGCGCGCTGCCGGGCACGGGCGATGAAATCGGCGATGATTTCGGCATTCGCGACGGAGCCGAGATAGCCGGTGATGATCGCCGCCGCGCTGTCGAGCAGGCCTCGTTCCTCGACGCCGCGCAGGAGACCGGCGACGAGCTCCGGGCCGAGGATCTGGCCGTGCATGGTCGGGTAATGCGGATGGTTCGAGAACAGGGCGGTGGGAACGGCGGCGACCGAGAGGCCTTTCGCCTGCATCGGAAAGACGGCCGCGCTGTTGCCGACATGGCCGTGCACGACCTGACTCTGGATTGAGATCACCTGCAAGATTGCTTCCTTTCTCGCGCCATGCCGCAGTGATCGGCGTGAAAATTTGCTGTCGGACGGCACCTGCCTTTCGCTAGCGCAGGCCAGCGACGGTGCTTTCGACAAGCAATGTCGCGAAGAGCGCGAAGAGATAGAGGATCGACACCGCGAAGAGCCGGCCGGCGGCGCGATCGGCGCGCCGGCGCTCGACGTCGTCGCGCAAGGCCAGCGCGCAGAGCAGCATCGCCGCGCCGCCGATGCCGGCGACGGCAAGGTAGGCGATGCCGCCGAAGCCGAGGAGATATGGGCTCGAGGAAACGCCGACGAGGATCAGGGTGTAGGCGAGGATCTGCCGATGCGTCGACTTCGTGCCCGCGACGTTCGGCATCATCGGAATGCCGGCACGCGCGTAATCATCGGCCTTGATCAGCGCCAGGGCCCAGAAATGCGGCGGCGTCCAGAAGAAGATGATGGCGAACAGACTGATCCCGATCAGGTCGATCTGGCCGGTCATGGCGACCTGGCCGATCATCGGGGGCAGGGCGCCTGCCGCGCCGCCGATGACGATGTTCTGCGGTGTCGAGCGCTTCAGCCAGAGCGTGTAGATCACGCCGTAGAAGAGAATGGTGAAGGCCAGGAGCAGCGCCGCGAGCCAGTTCGCGACCAGGCCGAGAACCATGACGGAGCCGGTGGCGAGGGTGATCGCGAAGCCCAGCGCCTCGTCGCGCGTCACCCGCCCGGCCGGGATCGGGCGCTGGCGGGTCCGGCTCATCAGAGGGTCGAGATCGGCATCGCCGACCATGTTGAGCGCGCCCGAGGCTCCGGCGCCGACCGCGATCGCCAGGAGGGAACACAATGCGACCAGCACGGGCTGGCCCTGGCGCGCCAATATCATGCCCACCAGCGCGGTGAAGATCACGAGCGACATCAGTCGTGGCTTCATCAGGTCGAAATAATCGCCGGGAAGCGCCATGGAGGGCACCGGGATCGGCCGCGCCGGGGCGGGCAATTGGCGAAGATTCTTCGTGATCATGGTCTTTTCCGGGAGCATGTGCGCCGCTGCGCCGGGACGCAGCGGAGCCGATGCGAAGGAGGGCTGGGGTCGGTCGTGCCGGCGCGGCGCGGCCGGCCGTCAAGGCTCGGAAGGCGCCTTCGGCAGCGTCGCGTACTGATGGAAGGGCGGCGGCGAGGGCAGGGTCCATTCCAGCGTGGTCGCGCCTTCGCCATAGGGATTGGCCGGCGCCGGCTCCCGGCGGATCAGGACGACATAGAGCATGGCGAACAGGAAGAAGATCACGCCGGCGGCGAAGATATAGGAGCCGAAGGAGGAGATGCGGCTCCATCCGGCATAGGCGTCGGGGTAATCGACATAGTGGCGCGGCATGCCGGCGATGCCGGAGAAATGCATCGGGAAGAACAGCATGTTCGAGCCGATGAAGGCGATCCAGAAGTGCAGCCGGCCGATCCAGTCGGGGATCATGTAGCCGGACATCTTGGGGAACCAGTAATACCAGCCGCCAAAGATCATGAACACGGCGCCCAGCGAGAGAATGTAGTGGAAATGGGCGATGACGTAATAGGTGTTGTTCAGCGTGCGGTCGATGCCGGCATTAGCCAGAACGATGCCGGTGACGCCGCCGATGGTGAAGACGAAGATGAAGCCCAGCGCCCAGTACATCGGCGCGGTGAAACGGATCGATCCGCCCCACATCGTCGCCACCCAGGAGAAGATCTTGATGCCCGTCGGCACGGCGATGACCATGCTGGCGAAGGTGAAATAGGCCTGGGTGTTGAGGGACAAGCCGACGGTGAACATGTGGTGCGCCCAGACCACGAAGCCGACCACGCCGATCGCCACCATCGCATAGGCCATGCCGAGATAACCGAAGATCGGCTTCCTGGAGAAGGTCGAGATGATGTGGCTGACGATCCCGAAGGCCGGCAGCACCATAATGTAGACTTCGGGGTGGCCGAAGAACCAGAACAGATGCTGGTAGAGGAGCGGGTCGCCGCCGCCGGCCGGATCATAGAAGGTCGTGCCGAAATTGCGGTCGGTGAGCAGCATGGTGATCGCGCCGGCGAGGACCGGCAGCGAGACCAGGAGCATGAAGGCGGTGACCAGCATCGACCAGGCGAAGAGCGGCATCTTGTGCATGCTCATGCCGGGCGCGCGCATGTTCAGGATCGTCGTGATGAAGTTGATCGCCCCGAGAATCGAGCTCACGCCGGCAATATGCAGCGCCAGGATGCCGAAATCGAAGGCCGGGCCGGGATGGCCGGCGACCGAGAGCGGCGGCACCATGGTCCAGCCGCCGCCGACGCCGCGGGATCCGGGCGCGCCTTCCGCAAACATCGAGATGACGAACAGGACGAAGCCGCCGACGAGCAGCCAGAACGAGATGTTGTTCATCCGCGGGAAGGCCATGTCCGGTGCGCCGATCATCAGCGGCACAAACCAGTTGCCGAAACCGCCGATCAGGGCCGGCATGAGCACGAAGAAGATCATGATCAGGCCGTGACCGGTGACGAAGACGTTGAAGGTCTGGGGGTTGCTGAACCATTGCAGGCCGGGCTCCTGCAGTTCGAGACGCATCGCCACGGAGAGGAAGCCGCCCAATAGCCCTGCGCCCAGCGAGAACAGCAGGTAGAGCGTGCCGATATCCTTGTGGTTGGTCGAGGCGAACCAGCGTCTTGCGAAGCTGGGAACCGCGTGATCCCGGTTCAGCTCCTCGGTCTTGATGGCCATGGCTTTGAACTCCGACCCTGGCGTGAGCGACGCGGCGCATCGGAGCGCCGCGACATCGCTGCCTAGGACCGTGTCCAGCGGCCGATAAGAGCCAGTTCCGGTTTGGCTTCTATGCCGGTCGCCCGGCGAGGGAGCGGCGTCAGGCCGGTTTGGCGCGCAGCATCAGGGTCAGTCGTTCGATCAGCCGCAGGCCATCCACCGCGAAGATCGGCAGCACGCCACTGCCAGCAGGTCCACGATCGGGCAAGCGTCCGATGCGTTTCTCGCTGCGCTGACATTCAAGAGCTCCCCGTGGAGCGATATCCGGCGGTTAGGAACGTATTGCACATTCATTGGGACGCTGCGCGATGGAGGTTCTGAGCGTCCGGTCTAAATATTGATCTGTCCGTAGCCGTGCTCGCACCCTGGCATCTCGAGAGGCCGTCATGATCCGAACTGTCGTTTTCCTTGGCCTCGCTATCGCCCTCGCGGGCTGCAATACCGATTCTCAATCGCAGCGGACCCTTGGCGGTGCCGCGATCGGCGCGGGCGGCGGCGCTCTCATTGGTGCAGCGGCGGGCGGGGGGCGTGGCGCCGCGATAGGCGCCGTCGCAGGCGGGGTGACCGGTGCATTGATCGGCCGCGCGACGACCCCGAACAACTGCATCTATCAAGATCGGAACGGCCGCAGGTTTACCGCGCGCTGCCCCTGACAAATCTGGTTGGGAGATGCGCTCGTCAGAGCGTCTAATGACCAGGCGCCACCGTCAGGGCGGCGCCTGAATGATCTGAAGCGTCGTTCGGCCTGCGGTAGCTAGCGGCAGATGACGTTCTGCCCCCTCATCGTGCAGGTGCTGACAGGCCGCTGCTCATCCGGTGGCGGGTCGTATGTCCCCGCTCCGACAGGCACATAGCTGTGCCCATCGCTTTGCATCGGATCGACGCCAGGAGCGCTCGACCAATTGCTGACGCTTGCGCATCCCGCCAGCAGCAGGCAGCACATCACGATGGCAAACTTCTTCATGCCCTGGCCCTCGACGGTTTGATCCTGCCGTGATGTGGAAGGGATGTCACGGCCTCTTCAGGTGGGCGTCCCTTCCCCGTTTCGTTCCGTTTTTCGGCGCCATGGCCAATCAGCGCAATGCTGCGCCGATCAAAATGCGCAATGGCCGCGGATTTGCGGGTAGGGGAGCGAGCCGGCGAGTGCGAGCTCGGCGCTCCAACTCAGAATTGGCGAAGGCAATCGCCCAATGTCCCGAACTGCGAGCTCTGAACGCTCCTGGGCCGCGCGATCGAGCCATGGCCGGCTAGCGCGGCTGCTCTCACATCACTCGGGCTGACGCCGAATTCCAGCTTGAAGGCGCGCGCGAAACTGGAACCATCCTGGAAGCAGAACGATTCAGCGATGGATCTGATGGAGCCTTCATTCGACGCGTCCGACAGTTCGGCATGTGCCTGGAGCAGCCGCAGCCTCTGGATGTACTGCGCTATGCCGCCGTCATTCTTGAGCAGGCGATACAGCTGACTGCGAGACATGCCCAACTCGCGGCAAAGGCTCTCCGGCCCGAGAGAAGGGTGTCGAAGATGCTTTACGATGGCCTGCTTCGCTTTCTCGCGCCGGCTTAGCAGGATCTGCCGGGCAGCCTGAGGATCGGCCGAAGGCGACAGGCAGGCGAGTATCATCGTCTTAACGGCTTCCATCAGCTTCGGGGCATCGGCCCTCGTCAGGTCGTGCAAGCTCCGCTCAAGCAGGCGGATATAGTCGCCGAGCAATCGCCCGAGTGGCGTGTTCAGAGGCGTTCCCTGAACCGCGTCGAGCACGCAGGCCAGATCGCTGAAGCTGTCCCTTGGCAGATAGAGCTGGAGCCGTTCATCCTGTGCCCGCTGGCTCACCAATTCCTGTCCCAGCGATGCGACGAATGGAATGCCTGCCGGAACCTCGAATGCGATGCCACCTGCACTGATGCCGAACGTCTTTCGTCCCCCCACCGTGATAACCCAATGGTCGACCGGATTTCGACGCAGCAGAGCTTTCGACCTGACGGCCCGAAGTGCTGGAGCAGCAACCCGGCTCAGTGACATGCTGCCGAACGACCGATGTACGCTCTTGGCGGCGAAACCTAGTTCCGGTTCCAAGACATGAAGGTCAAAGACCGTATCGAACCATCCTTGCCATGCATCAAGTTGCTGCGATATCGGAAGTCCGTGTGTCGAGATTTCGATCGGTTCCAAGGTAATACCTGTGGTGACGCTCCCATTATGTCGGCATAGGCCCTCAATTGCATCATTTCACGTGGTTGCGGCCATGCGTCAATCTACACCTTCGTAAGGGAAGGGGGCGCGTGGGCGGATCGGTCAGGCAATGGCGCCGGCCCGGCGACACATGGCCCCTCCAACGCAGGCAGCGCCGTATTGCGCAGGGTGTTGCGCCTATTCTCCGCATGGGCTTAACTATACGTCAGGTTCTGCCGCTGGGGTAGCAATCGGGAGGATTTGATGGCTCGTCCTCATATCGTCGTTTTCGGGAAACCTGATTGGGACGGCTACAAGGCTAATATTTACAGTACGATTTTGGATCTTTCCGATCGAAAGGGCCACGGTGAACTTGGGACTGAGAACTGGAACGACGAGATCAACTCGTTCGAGATCAAAAGCGGCATCTGGAAAATCTACGAACATCACAGCAGGGGTGGCAAGGCGACGCCGGAGCTTGGCCCTGGCCGGTACCGGACACGCGATTTCGGCTTCCCCGAGGATTCGGTTACGGGTCTTGAGGTGATCCGGGAGACGGAACCGTAGCGCTCGCGCGGATCGCCCGTTCGTCGATGGCAGCGCCGTCATGCCGCCGGCCTTATGTCAGGCGCTCAGGCTGGAGGTCGGGGTCCGTTGTCGACAGGGTGCGACGCAAACGAATGGGACTGGCCCCGAATCGGCAAGGCAATCGTCGAGTGCCAGGGACCGACAGCGCGCCCCCAAGATGCCAGACCATGACGGGCGGGTGCTGGGGCAAAATGTTGGGGCAGGTGATGCAGGCTTCGGATTACTTCCAGCAATCTCAACGCATTAGGCGAAAAGATTGGTGGAGCTGAGGGGATTCGAACCCCTGACCTCTGCAGTGCGATTGCAGCGCTCTCCCAACTGAGCTACAGCCCCGAAGCGCTGGCCTTCTAGGCCCTGCGTTGCGCTCCTGTCAATCGCTTCCGACAGGAACATTCTTCGGGCGGGCGATCCGCGCGCCGGACGGTTTTCAGAGAGGTCCTTTGATGCGTTCCGTTCTCGATGTCGTGATGCTGGCGCTGAACCTCTATGTCTGGATCCTGATCGCTTCCGCCGTGCTCAGCTGGCTCATCGCCTTCAACGTCGTCAACACGCGCAACCAGTTCGTTTCCTCGGTCTGGGATTTTCTCTACCGCATCACCGAGCCGGCGCTTCGGCCGATCCGCAACATGCTGCCCAATCTCGGCGGCATCGACATCTCGCCGATCATCCTCTTGCTCGGCATCTTCTTCATCCAGAGCGTGATCACCCGCTACATCTATCCCAACGTCTTCTAGCCGGATGGCTGCCTGGTCCATCGTGCCGGATGGGCTTGCGATCGCGATCCGTCTGACGCCGCGCGGCGGACGCGACAGTCTCGATGGGGTCGAGACGCTGGCCGATGGCCGGCAGGTATTGAAGGCGCGGGTCAGGGCGGCGCCGAGCGAAGGCGAGGCCAATGCGGCGCTGGTCGCGCTCCTGGCCAAGGAATTCGCCATCTCCCGTTCGCAGCTGTCGCTGACCGCAGGCGCGAGCGCGCGCCTGAAGCGTATCCTCGTTCAAGGCGACGGGGCGGCGCTGGCGGCACGATTGCAGAAGCGGTTTTGCGAGATTTGATGCTGCGTTGCAGTAGAAACCTGCGAATCGGCTCTTGACGAAGGCGCTCGGCTCCTGTCCCAACTAGGGCATGGACCCAGCTTCATCGCCGCACTTCCCCGAGCGCCTGACCGAAGGCTATCGCGCCTTCCTCGACGACCGTTTCGTGCGCGAGCAGAGCCGATACGAGCAGCTCGCCGAAACCGGCCAGACGCCGAAGATCATGCTGATCGGCTGCTGCGATTCGCGCGTCTCGCCGGAGGTGATCTTCGACGCCAGCCCCGGCGAGATGTTCGTCGTCCGCAACGTCGCCAATCTGGTGCCGCCCTTCTCTCCCGACGATCAGCTGCACGGAACCTCGGCGGCGCTCGAATATGGGGTGCAGGCGCTCAAGGTCGAGCATATCGTCGTGCTCGGTCATGGTCGCTGCGGCGGCATCCGCGCCTTTGCCGACGATGCGCAGGGACCGCTTTCGCCGGGCGACTTCATCGGCAAGTGGATCACCTTGATCGAGCCGGCCGCCCGGCGTTCCGGCGGCCGCGGCCGCAACGAGGATTTCGCGGGCTATGTCGAGCGGCTGGCGCTGGCCTCGGTCCAGCAATCGCTCGACAATCTGCGGACCTTCCCCTGCATCAAGATTCTCGAGGAGAAGGGGCGCCTGCATCTGCATGGCGCCTATTTCGCGGTCGCGACCGGCACGCTGATGCTGCTTGACCCCCAGACCGGGCAGTTCATCCCGGCACTCGGCGAGATGCCGAAGAAGGTCCAGGGCATACGCTGCGACTGAAGGGCGGCGCGGAAAAGCGGCTCCGGCTTACGATTTCGTGCACGGCCTTGTGCCGGCTTGGCTTGCGAGCCCGGTCGAAAGAGCGTTTCCTGCCGAAGCAGCGCCTTCTCCCTTGGGAGCGGGCTAGAGATTCGCGATAGAAGCCGGCTTTCTGCCCTTGGGGAAAGAGAAGGCGGGCAGGCAACGAGGTGCCGGCGACAATGGTCGGCGGGCTCGATAATTTTGCTGCGCGGACCCGATGACGAAACGGCCGGCATGCGCTAGATTGCCGCCTCCCGGTCACAATTCACCTGAAGTTTCATGTTCGATCGACGCAAGCCCGCTGCCCCCGCTCCCTTCGTCACGCACGAAAACATCGAGGCCAAGATCAAGTGGTTCGACCCGGAGAAGGGCTTCGGCTTCGCTTCTCCGTCGGACGGCTCGGGCGATGTCTTCGTCCACGTCTCGGCCATCGGTCCGCTCGACGCGCAGGATCTCCAGCCCGGCGCCACCATCATCGCCGATCTCGGCGAGGGGCGGCGCGGCCTGCAGGTCGTCGCGGTCCACGAGATCGACGCCTCGACTGCGACCCCGGCCGCTCCGCGCGGCGGTGCCCGCCCGTTCTCGCCGCGCCCCCCGCGCGATGATTTCGGCGGTGGCTATGGCGGTGGTGGCGGCGGCTACGATCGTGGCGGCGGTGGCGGCTATGATCGCGGCGGCTATGGCGGTGGCGGCGGTTACGACCGTGGCGGCGCCGGTGGCTATGACCGTGGCGCGAGCGCGCCGATGGAGGGGCCCTTCGACGGTTCCGTGAAGTTCTTCAATGCCGATCGCGGCTTCGGCTTCATCGCCCCCGACCAGGGCGGCGCTGACGTCTTCCTGCATGTCAGCTCGCTGAGCCGCAGCGGCTTGCAGCCGCCGATGGACGGGCAGCGCGTGCGCTTCTCGATCCGCGCCGGCAAGAAGGGTCCGGAAGCGGCGAACGTCAGCTACGTCTGAGCGCTGCCGCGTTTCCGGCGAGGTTTTCGGGGCGGCGTGCCGAGAGGCGCGCCGCCTCAAACACGTTCGAGTGCCCGGTGGGGCAGGGCGGGGAGCGTCAGCGCAACAGGATCGCCCGGCCTGACCTCGCCGCCTTTCAGCACGATCCCCATGATGCCCGCCTTGCGAATCAGGGCTCCCTTCGCGTCGCGGCCGAGCACGGCCTTGAGCAGGCCGGGCCGGAAGGCCTCGATCTGGGCGCAAGGGTTGCGCAGTCCGGTGATCTCGACCAGCGCATCGTCGCCGAGCTGCAGCCGGGTCCCGGTCGGCAGGCCGAGCAGGTCGATGCCGCGTGTCGTCAGGTTCTCGCCCATGTCGCCTGGCTTCAGGGCGAAGCCGGCGACCGCGAGCTCGTCGAAGAGCTCGGCGTGAAGCAGGTGGACCTGCCTGAGATTGGGTTGGGTCGGGTCTGCGGCGACGCGGGAGCGGTGCTTCACCGTAACGCCGCAATGGGCGTCGCCTTCGACACCGAGCCCGGCAAGCAGGCGGATGGCGGGGCGCGCCGGCTTGCTGAAACGGTGCCGTTCGTCCCGGCCGACAGCGACGATCATACCCGTCATGGCGCCTTCCTTCGGCTGCTATGAGGCCCGTCCGTCAAACGAAAGAGCCGGCCCGCGGAACGGGGCCGGCTCCTGATATCGCCAGTCCTTGCAATGCTGGCGTGACGCGCGTTCAGTGGTCGTCGCCCTCGAGGCCGCCGACATGCTTCTGGGTGTAGAGTTCGAGGCCGATGCGGCCGATCAGTTCGAGCTGGGTCTCGAGGAAGTCGATATGGCCTTCCTCGTCCTTCATCAGCGCCTTGAACAGCTCTTCGGACGGATAATCCTGGACCTCACGGCAATAGGTCGCCGCTTCCTGATAGAGCGCGCGCGCCTCGATCTCGGCCTTGAGATCGCATTCGATGACTTCCTTGACGTTCTCGCCGATCCGCAGCGGGTCGAGCGTCTGCATGTTGGGGAAGCCTTCGAGGAAAAGGATGCGGTCGACGAAGCGGTCGGCATGGACCATCTCCTCGATCGATTCCTTCTTCCAGGTCTTGGCCATGTCCTTCAGACCCCAATTGTCGAGGATCCGGTAGTGCAGCCAGTACTGGTTGATGGCCGTGAGCTCGGAACGCAGGCCCTTGTTGAGGTACTCGATGACCTTCTTGTCGCCCTTCATGGCAGCTTCCCTCGCAATGCCCACATTAGAATGATCCTAATGTAGGCTGGGCATTCTCAAAAGGGAAGCGCAGAATCCGGCTCGATAGTCGGCAGCTGCCGGGCCGAGGCTCAGGCAGCTGCGCGCTCGTCGGCGGTCTCGATTTCGGCCAGCATCAGGCCGACCGAGACGTGCACCGCGCAGTCGATCTCGCGGCTGGCGCAGCTGCTGCACTGGCTGGCGCAGGCGGCACGCGCCTCGGCCAGCAGGCTGCGCACCGCGCGAGCGCAGCGGCCGCAATCCGGGCTGCAGCCGAGGCAGTCATAGGCCTCGCCTGCCGTCTTCGGCCCCGAGCCGTCCGAGGCGATGGTACTCTTGATCTGCCGGCAGGACAGGACGTTACAGGAGCAGACGATCACGCCCGGCCGCCCCCTGCGAGCTTGGCGACGTTCTCCTTGCCATCGGCGCGACGCAGGCGGACGATGACCTCCACCGAGGACACCACCATGCCCTCCGGCGCCACCGGCAGGCCGCTGACCTGGATCTCCGAGCCGGGAATGTCGACGACCGTCTCGTCGTCCTCATTGTAGAAGTGGTGGTGCTCGGAGACATTGGTGTCGAAGAAGGTCTTCGGCCCGGAGACCGAAACCTGGCGCAGCAGCCCAACCTCGGAGAATTGCCGCAGCGTGTTGTAGACGGTCGCCAGCGACAAGGGCTCGCGGGCGCGCAGCGCCTCCTCATAGAGCATCTCGGCGCTGACATGGCGGTCGCCCTTGGCGAAGAGCAGCCAGCCCAGCGCCATGCGCTGGCGCGTCGGCCGCAGCCCGACGCTGCGCAGGCGCGATTTCACGGCGCTGATCGGGCAGGCCGCCGGGACCTTCTGCGGCCACGGGATCTGGTCGGCCTGACTGCGCGTCGCCGCGCCATTCTTCAGGGACACAATGCTCATGAAACGCCTTCCAGACTCGCAGTTCTCGCGTCCTGTAGTTTAGAAAAAGTCTAAACTACTGATATTGTTGATATTTTTGCCTTCTCTCTCGCCCCATGTCAATTCCTTGTGCCCTGCGGCAAGTCGCATCAGGGGATTGTCCGCAGTGCAGGCCGGAGCCGTGGCGGGCCTCAGTGGCCAGCTCCGCCCGGCGCGGCCTGACCCGGCTTGCGCATGAAGAGAGCGAGCACGACAAGGGTGGCGAAGACGAAGGTCAGGGCCAGGAAGATGTCGCCGAAGGCCATGACCAGCGCCTGCTTGTGGGCGCGCTGGTTCATCAATGCGAGCGCCATCGACTCGGCGGCGTCGCCATAATCGGCGAAGCGCTGGGTCAGCATGGCGAGGTTCTCCTCCGCCACCTGCCGGCCGGCGGCGACCGCCTCGTGCAGCCGGGCGATGTGCAGGTCGGTGCGGCTGTTGAGGAAGGTGTTGATCAGGGCCAGGCCGACGGCGCCGCCGAGATTGCGGGTCAGATTGTAGAGCCCGGAGGCGTTCTTGAGCTGCTGCGGCGGCAAGGTGCCGAGCGCGAGGTTGTTGATCGGCACCATGCACAGCATCAGCGAGCAGCCGCGCAGGATCTGCGGCACGAGCAGCTCGTTGAAATCCCAGTCGGCGGTGACGAAGGAGGCGAGCCAGGTGCCGAGCGCGAAGCCGCCGAAGCCGATCATCATCATGATGCGCGGGTCGAGCTTGGCCGAGAGGCGCCCGGCGATCGGCGCTGTCAGGAACATGGCGAGGCCGGTGACGAACATGGTCTCGCCGATCATCAGCGCGTCATAGCCGCGGATGCGCCCGAGATAGACGGGGTAGAGATAGGTCAGCCCGTAGAGGCCTATGCCCATGGTGAAGGAGAACAGCGAACCGAAGGCGAAGTTGCGGTTCTGGAAGGCGTAGAGGTCGACCAGCGGATCGTCGCGCGTCAGCGCCCGCCAGAAGAACAGCACGCAGCCGACGAGCATCAGCCCGGTGAAGAAGACGATCTCATGGCTCTGGAACCAGTCGAGCCTGGTGCCTTCCTCCAGCACATATTCGAGGCTGCCGAGGAAGGCGGCCATGCTGGCGAGGCCAAGCCAGTCGAAGCGCTTGAGCAGGGAATGGTCGGGCTTGTCGAAGTCGATCAGCGTCCAGGCGGCGATCGAGACGCCGATGCCGGGCACGACATTGATCAGAAAGAGCCAGTGCCAGGAGAAGGCATGGCTGAGATAGCCGCCGATGGTCGGGCCGATGGTCGGGGCGAGCGTCGCGATCAGGCCGATCAGCGGCGAGACGATCGGCCGCTTGGAGGCCGGGAAGATGGTGAAGGCGGCGGCGAAGACGCCGGGGATCATGCCGCCGCCGATGAAGCCCTGCACGGCGCGCCACAGGATCATCTCGTTGATCGAGGTCGACATCGCGCAGAGCACGCTTGCGACGGTGAAGCCGGCGGCGGCGATGGTGAAGAAGACGCGGGTGGACAGCGCCCGGCTGAGATAGCCGGACAAGGGGATCATGATCACTTCGGCGATCAGATAGGCGGTCTGGACCCAGGCGATCTCGTCGGCCGAGGCGGAGAGCCCGGCCTGGATCTCGGCGAGCGAGGCCGAGACGATCTGGATGTCCAGGATCGCCATGAACATGCCGAAGACCATGGCGAGGAAGGCGAAGATTCGCCTCGCCGGAATGGCGTCGGAGGCCGGCGGGGTACCGGCGGGGCTGGCAAGGGTCGCGGTGGCCATCACGGCCTCCCTGGCTTCTTGTTTGCGCAGGCCTCTTCCTGAGGAGCGGCGTCAGCCGCGGCGCGAAGGATGGTCCCAGGGGGCGCTGGAACAGCCTTCGCGACGCCGTCCTTTACGGGACGGCTCCTCAGGATGAGGGCTCGCGGGCTGGCCGGCTCAGTGCGCCTGCGGCCGCGGATCGATCGAGACCACCACCGACATGCCCGGCCGCAGCGTGTGGCGGGCGATCGCCTCGGGCGCCAGCGCGATCCGCACCGGCACGCGCTGGACGATCTTGGTGAAATTGCCGGTCGCATTGTCGGCCGGCAGCAGCGAGAACACCGAGCCGGTGCCCCCGGCGATGCCGCTGACCGTGCCCTGGAAAACCTGGCCGGGCAGGGCGTCGACGGTGATCGTCGCCTTGTCGCCGATCTTCAGCGGGCCGACCTGGGTCTCCTTGAAGTTGGCGTCGACATAGACCTGGTCGAGCGGAACGATCGACATCAGCCGCTTGCCGGCGCTGACGAGGTCGCCGAGCTGGACATTGGTGTTGGCGACGAGGCCGTCGATCGGGGCGGTGATCCTGGTGAAGGAGAGGTCGCGCGCCGCCTTTTCCTCGGCGACCTTGAGCTCGTCGGCCTGGCGGGCGGCCTCGATGCGCTGCGCCTGCAGCACTTCGATATTGGCCTTGGCCTGGGCGACGCCGGCCTGGGCGCTGGCGAGCGCGGCGGCGGCCTGGTCGCGTGCGGCGGTGGCGGCGTCGAGGGTCGCCTGCGAGCCATAGGACTTGGCGGCGAGGCTGTTGGCGCGCTCGAAATCCGCGAGGCTGCGGGTCACCGCCGCCTCGGCCGAGGTCGCCTGTGCCTGCGCCTGCAGCAGGCTGGCCCGGGCCGCCTCGGTCTGGGCGTCGATGCGGGAGAGGGTGGCGGCGGCGGTCGCGCTCTTGGCCTGCGCGCTTTCGAGCGCGATGCGCTGATCGCCATCGTCGAGGCCGACCAGCGGATCGCCGGCCTTGACCTCCTGGTTCCGGGTCACGGAGACGGTAGCGACATTGGCGGCGAGCTTGGCCGAGATCGTCGCCATCTCGGCGCCGACATAGGCGTCGTCGGTCGAGACGATGAAGCGGCCATTGCGCCACCAGTCGAGCCCGAACCAGCCGCCGGCGGCGAGCACGGTCCCGGCGACGAGGATCAGCGCCATGCGCTTGACCGGCTTGCGGCCGGCTGGTGGCCTGGCTGTGCTCTGCTCGCTACCCGGCGCCGTTTCCTCCGGCTTGCGGGCCTCCGAAGGCGGCTGCGCCGTCTCCAGCCGGGCATCGACCAGCTTCAGTCGGTCGCGGCGGGGTTCGGCGTGCTTCTCGATGAGGGTGTCGGCCGACATGTGTTGCCCTGACGATTTCAATTCGAACCAATCGGTTCGATGAGGGCTTGAGATAGCGCCGGAAAAGAGGCATATCAAGGGCAAATCGAACTGCGTGGTTCGATTATTTTGCAGGTGCGAAATGCACCATGGATGGAACACGATGACTGCCGGCCCGGAAACCCAAGTCAAACCACGCTCGCGCAACAGGCGGGTCGCCGGCGCTGACCCCGACAAACGTCATCAGATTCTGGAAGGTGCGCATGCGGTCTTCACGGCGCGCGGCTTCGACGCCGCCAGCATGAGCGACATCGCCGCGGCGGCGAATGTCTCGAAGGGCACGCTCTATGTCTATTTCCAGGACAAGGAGCATCTGTTCATCGCGCTGATCGAGCGTGAGCGCGAAAAGCAGAAGCAGGGCATCTACGAGGCGCTGGCGGATGACCCCGATCTCGCCCATGCACTGGCAAGCTTCGGTGAAAGACTGGTCAGACTGATCACCGGCGGTTTTGCGCTGAGCGCCCAGCGCATCGTGCTCGGCGTCGCCGAGCGCATGCCGGAACTCGGCCGGGAGTTCTTCGAGCGCGGCCCGATGCAGGGGACGCGGCGTCTCGCCGCTTTCCTGCAGCGGCGCGTCGAGGTCGGCGAACTCGCCATTGCGGATGCCGGGCTCGCAGCCGCACAGTTCATCGATCTCTGCCAGTCGACGCTGACGCGTCCACGACTCTTCAACGCCGTGCCCGTGCCGCCGGATGACGAGGAGATCGCCCGGGTGGTCGGTTCGGCCGTGACGATGTTCCTGGCGCAGTATGGGGTCAGGAAGCCGGGCTAGGCCCGGCTCGCCGTCCCGCGCTCAGCCCCGGCTTAGCGGGCCACGGGCGCGCAGGCGCTCGCGATGGGCGATATACAGGCCGGAGCCGGTGATGATGACCGCACCGAGCCAGGTGAAGCGGTCCGGCAGAACGGCGAACATCAGGAAACCGAAGATCGAGGCCCAGAGCAGCTGCAAATAGGCGAAGGGCGCGAGCAGCGAGGCATCGGCATGCCGGAACGCCAGGATCACGAACCAGTGGCCGATGGTCGAGGCGACGCCGACGAAGACGCCGAGCCAGATCGCCTGCGCCGTCAGCGGCTGCCAGCCGAAGGGCTGCAGCAGGCTGAGCAGCAGGAAGCCGATGATCGCCGACCAGGTCAGGGTGGTCACCGGGTTCTCGGTCGCGCTCATCATCCTGGTGAAAATCAGCGCGAAGGCCCAGGCCGAGGCGGACAGCATCGGCAGCAGAGCGGCGAGCTGGAAGCCGGCGTCGCCGGGGCGCACGACGATCAGAACGCCGATCAGCCCGATGATCGTCGCCGTCCAGCGCCGCCAGCCGATCTTCTCGCCGAGCAGCGGGATCGAAAGCGCGGTGACGAAGAGCGGCGAGATGAAGCTCGTCGCCGTGGCGTCGGCGATGGGCAGGTATTTCAGGCTCGAGACGAACAGGATCGAGGAGACGGTGACGGCGACGCCGCGCAGCAATTGCAGGCGAAGGCGATTCGGGACCAGCATCGGCCGACCGCCGGGCAGGGCGATGGCGAGCATGATCACGGCGAAGGCGGCATAGCGCAGCCAGGTGATCTGCAGCGGCGGCACGGTCTCGGCCATCAGCTTCGAGACGGCGTCGGCGCTGGACAGGAAGGCGCCGCCGAGCAGCACGAGACCGATGCCGCGCAGCGAATTCTCGCGACGCGGAGGCGGAGGCTGCCCGCCTTGGAGGGGTTGCGTGTCAGGGGAAGGAGATTGTCGCAAGCCGGCCGCTGCTGCACCAGGGAAGGTCAGGGACCCTAGCAGGTTCGCCGTGGGATGGTCGCGCTAAGAGGGAAAGGCGGCCATGTCCGGCGCGCCCGCGGCGGTGGCCGGCTTCCTGGCCTTGCGCGCTGGGTTCGGCAGGAACCCGGTTCCGGGCAGGATGGGAAACAGGGAGAGAAGCTGCTGCAGATTCAACGCGTCGCGGCGAGTTTTGCCGCGACGCGCCTGCTTGGGAAGAGCTGGCTCAGGCCGCGCGCTTGCGCGGCTGGATCAGCTTGCGGTTGACCAGAACCTCGGCGATCTGGACCGTGTTCAGGGCCGCGCCCTTGCGCAGATTGTCGGACACGCACCAGAAGGCGAGACCGTTCTCGACGGTGTTGTCCTCGCGGATGCGCGAAATATAGGTCGCGTCCTCGCCGGCCGCCTCATGCGGGGTGATGTAGCCACCGGGCTCGTGCTTGTCGATGACGAGGATGCCCGGGGCGGTGCGCAGGATCTCGCGCGCCTCCTCGGCGGTGACCGGCTTCTCGCACTCGATGTTGACGCTCTCGGAATGAGCGATGAAGACCGGCACGCGCACGCAGGTCGCGGTCAGCTTGATCTTCGGATCGAGGATCTTCTTGGTTTCCGCCATCATCTTCCACTCTTCCTTGGTGAAGCCGTCTTCCATGAAGACGTCGATCTGCGGGATGAGGTTGAAGGCGATGCGCTTGGGGAACTTCTTGGCGGCGACCTCGCCGGCCGAGAACACGGCACGGGTCTGGTTGAAGAGCTCGTCCATCGCCTCCTTGCCGGCGCCGGAGACCGACTGATAGGTCGAGACGACGACGCGCTTGATGCCGAAGCGCTCATGCAGCGGCTTCAGCGCCACGACGAGCTGCGCGGTCGAGCAGTTCGGATTGGCGATGATGTTCATCTTGCTGAAGCCGGCGGCCGCAGCGGCGTTGACCTCCGGCACGACCAGCGGCACGTCGGGGTGCATGCGCCAGGTCGAGGAGTTGTCGATGACGACGCAGCCCTGCGCGCCGATCTTCGGCGACCATTCCTTGGACACGGCGCCGCCGGCCGACATCAGGCAGATGTCGGTGTCTGAGAAGTCGTAATGCTCGAGCGCCTTCACCTTCAGCTTCTTGTCGCCGAAGGAGACCTCGGTGCCGACCGAACGCTGCGAGGCGAGCGCCACGACCTCGCTGACGGGGAAAGCCCGCTCGGCGAGGATGTCGAGCATCTCATGGCCCACATTGCCCGTGGCGCCGACTACCGCGACCTTGAAGCTCATGCTGGAATTCCTTCTGGCGAAACCGGTTCATCCTCCCCGGGAGGCCCTCGCCGCGCAGTTCGAGCGCGGTTCCGGCCTTTGACCCCGGCCGGGGGGGAGAACCCGGAATCGAGGCGAAGCGTCAGCGCAGCGTCCGGGTTTTCCCGGTCGCCGTTTTGGTCGTGCATTTCGTCGTCGGACGGAAGGTCACAGAGCCAATCCAGAGCTGAGCATCATCGCGAGGCCGGAAGGATAGCAGCTTCCAGCCGGCTTCCCAAACACCGCCGCCAGCGAAAAGTCAATTGGCGCGCTGCCGGGCAACCGCCCGATCCGCGTTAACCCTGCCTGCTTACCCGGCGTTGACCCTGTTTCGCGATCTCCTGCCATCGGTAACGGGCCGCTGACGGAGCCTGCCGAATCTACCCAGCGGGTGAGGAGCGGAAACGGGCGGCGTCGTGGCTGCCGGTGACCGCAGATTGTCGGGTTCGTGCCGTGTCCGGGGATATCAAGACAGTTGTTCGCGCGTGGCTGCGGAACGCGCTGCCGCGCCTGCAGAGACCGGCGCCGGCCGGTGATACCGGTCGCGTGCCGGCAAGACGGGTCGATCCGGTCGCGCGGCTGATCGATCTTGCGGACGCGCTCGAAGCCGGCTTCGCTGCCGTGGTCCGGACAGGTGGGCGGCTGTTGCGTGCCGGCGGTGCGGGCCCGACCGGCGGCCTGCTCTGGCGCGGCGTCGCGGCGGCCACCGGCATCGGCTTGACCGCGACCCTGGTCGCCGGGCTTTCCTCCGGCACGCCGGAGGAGGCGCTGCCGAGCCTGTCGAGCGTGGTGCCGGCCGAGCCGGTGGCTGCGCCGGCGATCCGCGATGTC
The DNA here is from genome assembly GCF_058798075.1 of Allobosea sp. GW823-FHT01F03. Taxonomy (NCBI): domain Bacteria; kingdom Pseudomonadati; phylum Pseudomonadota; class Alphaproteobacteria; order Hyphomicrobiales; family Alloboseaceae; genus Allobosea; species Allobosea sp. GW823-FHT01F03. The sequence goes on from NZ_CM179505.1 coordinate 1,178,677, forward strand.
CGGATCCAGGCGGTTCCCGCTGCCTTCGGCGAGGAGGGCTGGATCCATGTCGCACGGCCGATCGCGATGTTCGGGCTGGACGCGCCGGAGATCGGCAAACGTGCCGGCTACGAGGCGCGGCGCAGCCAGGATGGGGGGCGGCGCGAGGACATGCTTAGCTTTGGCGAGTTCGGCGACGGGCAACCCTTCCTGGCACTCAAGTTCCAGGCCAATCGCGAGGCCGCGGAGCAGGGCGCTGCGGTGGGGCTGTCGCAGCCTTTCGTGATCACGCTGGTGCGCGAGAGCGCGGCGCGCGGGCTCTCCGTCGGCCGCAGCGGCACCACGACGCTGATCGAAACCAAATTCGGCACGGTCGAGACCGCCGATATCGGCCTGAGCGATGGCAGCGCCGGCCGCGCCTGCATCGGCTTCCGTCATCTCGATGGGGCGGCGCATCTTTCCTTCTCCGGCTGGTTGTGCGGGGGCGAGACCAGGCCGGTCGACCGGACGCAGCTCGCCTGTCTGCTGGACCGGGTCGAGCTGCTCAGCGCCGGCGACGATCCCGGGTTGCGGGCCGTCTTCGCGAAGGCCGAGCCGCAGCGCAGGCCGGGCTGCTCGGTGCCGCGTACTGCTGCGGGCGGACGCAAGGGCGCCGATGCCGAGGCAAAGGCGCCGGCCCTGAAAACCGGCGCCGGAAGGCAAGGCGCCGCAAGGTAACGGCCTCGTTATGTCGCCTTACCTCTGGTAAGGCGCGGCAAAAGCATTAACTCAGTGCTTGTATCCTGTTCCCATCGATCAGGCTTCCGCCGTTGACGGAAGTTGTCGCTCCAGGAGACTTCCATGCGTTCGCTTTCGCGTTTTGCCGCCGGCCTCGCCATCTCGCTCGCGGCCACGACCGTCGCCGTCTCGCTTGCCGAAGCGCAGGAGCGGCGGCCGCTGCGCATCACCGTGCAGAAGCGCAGCTATTTCGACGCCGGCAACGTCGTCGCGGTTGGTAGCATGAACCGCTACGCGACCCAGAACATCATCGCCAGCCCGGTCTATTCGGCTGCTGGCGACCTCTATGGCGAAGGCACCTTGCCGCCGCGCATCGGCGCTGGCCGCAACCCCTTCGCCAACAGCTTCTCGACGCCGGGCTTCTGAAGCGGCGCAAGGCTCCCGAACGAGAAAGGCCCGCCGGAAGGCGGGCCTTTTTGCTTTTCCACGTCATGGCCGGGTTTGACCCGGTCGTCTCGGGTCTCCCTGGGGTCGCCCGAGCATGACGTGCCTGCCTCGTCAGCGCACCAGGATGTTGCGGAACTGCCAGGGATCGGACGTGTCGATGTCTTCCGGGAACAGGCCCGGGCGGCCGTCGAGCGGGGTCCAGTCGGTGTAGTAGCCGGCGAGAGGTCCGAGATAGGGTCGCTGGATCTCGAGGCAGCGATTGACGTCCATCTCCTCGACCTCGACGATGCCCGCATTCGGGTTTTCCAGCGCCCAGACCATGCCGGCGAGCACCGAGGAGGTCACCTGCAGGCCGGTCGCGGTCTGATACGGGGCGAGCTTGCGCGCCTCCTCGGTCGAGAGCTGCGAGCCGAACCAGTAGGCGCCCTTGGCGTGGCCGTAGAGCAGCACGCCGAGCTCGTCGATGCCGTCGACGACCTCGTTCTCCTCGAGGATGTGGTGCTCGGTCTGGGCACGGCCGGCATTGCCGAACATTTCGTGCAGCGAGAGCACCGCGTCATTGGCCGGGTGATAGGCGTAGTGGCAGGTCGGCCGATAGATCGCCTTGCCGCTGTCGTCGCGCACGGTGAAGTAGTCGGAGATCGAGATCGCCTCGTTATGCGTGACGAGGAAGCCGTATTGCGGGCCGGGCGTCGGGCACCAGCTCCGGACCTTGGTCTCGGCGCCGGCCTGCATCAGATAGATCGCGGCCTGCGACCCGGTTTCGTGCGTATGGGCGTTGTCAGGCATCCAGCGCTCATGGGTGCCCCAGCCCAGCTCGGAGGGCTGCACGGCTTCGGCGATGAAACCTTCGACCGACCAGGTGTTGACGAAGACGCCCGGCGGCTTGGGATTGCGCGAGCGCTGCGTGTCGCGTTCGGCGATATGAATGCCCTTGACGCCGGCATGTTGCATCAGCGCGGCCCATTCCTCGCGCGTGGTCGGCTCGGGCAGGTTCAGGCGCAGATCGGAGGCGAGGTTGAGCAGGGCCTTCTTGGCCAGCCAGGAGGCCATGCCGGGATTGGCGCCGCAGCAGGAGACGGAGGTCGTCGCGCCGGGCGCGCGGGCGCGCTTGGCGGCGAGCGTCATCTCGCGCAGCGCGTAGTTCGAGCGCTCGGCCGGGCCCTTGCTCTCATCGAAATAGAAGCCGAGCCAGGGCTCGTTGACCGTGTCGATATAGAGGGCACCGAGGCTGGAGCAGAATTCCATCAGGTCGCGCGAGCCGGTGTCGCAGGACAGGTTGACGCAAAAGCCCTGGCCGCCACCCGTGGTCAGCAGGGGCTCGAGCATGGTCTTGTAATTGTCGATCGTCACGGCTTCCTGGATGAAGCGGATGCCGCGTTCGTCCAGCAGGGCCCGGTTGTCGTCGTCGGGTGCGATCACCACGAAGCGGCTCTTGTCGAATTTGAAATGCCGCTCGATCAGCGGCAGCGTCCCGCGGCCGATCGAACCGAAACCGATCATCACGATCGGGCCGCTGATCTCGCCGTGTACGGGCCAATTCGTCATTCTTTTCAACTCCTGGGTCAGGTTTCGAGCCAAGCGTGGCTCGTATGGGGTTGGGGCGTTCACGTCAATGCTGAGTGGCAAAAACCCCGCTTTTGCAGGCGGTTGGCTTTGGTTTCCGGGGGCCGGCGCGTCACTGCTCGCGCATCGAGGTGACGGCCGGATGAAGCCTGACCGGAAACGTCCGGGAGGGCCGATCCCAAACGAAAACGGGCAGGCCTATGGCCTGCCCGTCGACGAGGATTGCGGCTCCCCGGTTTCAGGCGGCGCGACGTCGGAGACCGTCCGTTCCCTCGGTCGCGACGAGCCTGCCGGTGGGCTTGAGCACGCCGCTGGCGCCGGCGAGGGCGCCGTCGCGCAGTTCGAGGCCGAGGAAGCGCTCGCGCTCGACCGGGCCGGGCATGGCGAGTTCGGCCATCGGCGCGGCCGAGAAGCCGAAGCGCTGGTAATAGGGCGCGTCGCCGACGAGCAGGATGGCGTCGTGGCCGTGACGCGCGGCGCGGGAGATCGCCTCGCGCATCATCATGCCGCCGAGGCCTTCGCCATGCAGTTCAGGGGCGACCGCGAGCGGGCCGAGCAGCAGGGCCTGCCGGCCATCGGCCTCGACATGCCAGAGACGCACGGTCGCGACGAGGGCGCCGTCGCGCTCGGCAGTGAGCGCCAGGCCCGCGGCCGGCAGCCGGCCTTCGCGCAAGCGCTCGCTCGACTTGGCGGTGCGGCGCTCGCCGAAGCAGCGATCGAGCAGGAGCTCGCGGGCCGCGACATCGGCGGCGATTTCCTCGCGAATCGTGATCATGGCGCACCTCCGGCCGGAGCGCCCGCGCCTCCGCGGACCTTCCCGGCGCCGCGCGAACGCGGCCTCTACGTCAGGAAATGGGGAAATTGGGTCCGGCGGGAGCCACGCTTGCGCCCTCCATTCTGGAGGCGCAAGCGCTCCGCCCGGTTTCCCGGGCGGCCTGCCGATCCTGGCAGGGCGCTTCGCCGGACCCGATCCACAAGGGGCGGCGAGGCCGACCCCGGCGCGCTTTCCGTCCGGCTGATTTCAGCCGGACGAGAAGAATGCGCGCTTGCTAGAGTTGAGCATGTTCTGATCGCAAAAGTGGCAGCCACTTTTGCGGAACATGCTCCGCGTCAGATGACGTACTGCTTCAGCGGCGGGAAGCCGTTGAAGGCGACGGCCGAATAGGTCGTCGTATAGGCGCCCGTGCCCTCGATCAGCACCTTGTCGCCGATCTCGAGCGAGAAGGGCAGCATATAGGGCGTCTTCTCGTAGAGCACGTCGACCGAGTCGCAGGTCGGGCCGGCCAGCACGCAAGGCACCGTGGCGTCGCCGTCACGCTCCGTACGGATCGGATAGCGGATCGCCTCGTCCATCGTCTCGGCCAGCCCGTTGAACTTGCCGATGTCGAGATAGACCCAGCGGACCTGGTCGTCCTCGCTCTTCTTCGAGATCAGGACGACCTCGGCCTCGATCATGCCGGCTTCGCCGACCATGCCGCGGCCCGGCTCGATGATGGTCTCCGGCAGACGGTTGCCGAAATGCTTCGACAGCGCCTGGAAGATCGCATCGCCATAGGCCGGAACGCCCGGGATCGGACGCAGATAGCGCGCCGGGAAGCCGCCGCCGAGATTGACCATCGACAGCGAAATGCCGCGGGTGGCGCACTCCTTGAACACCGCCGAGGCCGAGGCCAGGGCGGAATCCCAAGCGTGCACATTCGCCTGCTGCGAGCCGACATGGAACGAGATGCCATAGGCGACGAGCCCGTTGCGATGGCCGTGCTCGAGCACGTCCGCGGCCATTTCGGGCACGCAGCCGAACTTGCGCGAGAGCGGCCAGTCGGCGCCGGCACCGTCGCAGAGGATGCGGCAGAAGATGTTCGCATCCTGCGTGCCGGTCGCCTTGGCGGCGCGGGCGATCTTGTCGGTCTCGGCGATGCAGTCGACGGCGAAGAGGCGCACGCCGAGCTCCATCGCACGGGCGATGTCGCGCTCCTTCTTGATGGTGTTGCCGAAGGAGATGCGGTCCGCCGTGGCGCCGGCCGAGAGCGCGAGCTCGATCTCGACGACCGAGGCGCAATCGAAGCAGGAGCCGAGCTTGGCCAGCAGGCGCAGCACTTCCGGCGCCGGGTTCGCCTTGACCGCGTAGAAGACGCGGGTGTCCGGCAGCGCCCGGGAGAAGGCGACATAGTTCTCGCGCACGACCTCGAGGTCGATCACGACGCAGGGACCATCCTCACGGCGGTCACGGAGAAAACCACGGATGCGCTCGGTCATCGGCGCGACTCCTCTTCGGCGCAAGCGGCGCCGATACGACGTGTAGCCGGTTGAAACGTTCGCGATCCGAGGCGCGATGGAGACGCCAAGGACAGCGGACGTCACGTCCGGACCCGAAAACACCGTCGATTGGGAGATTTATCCCCGCACGGCCGGCAATGAAGGACAAGCCTCTTCGGTGTTGACCTTTGGAGGGTCAACGAGACCAAAAAAGCCCGCTCCGTCGTTGCTTTAAGCTGCGTCCCCCGTGGAGATTCGGGGTTCGCCGGTTTCGCCTCCGGCTGCCAGTCGCTGTTCGGGAGCGGCCCTCTTGCGAAGACCGGGAGCGTGATTTGAGGGGATATCCATCCCCCTCCATCCGTTTCCCATCCCTGGCGGCTGTCCGGCCTCTTGTCCGGATGCCCACCGACCGGCACGCGGCCACAGGCACGTGCGAATTGGGTAAGGCCGATATACGGATGGGTGGCTCCGGCTTCAAGTTTTTTCTTACGCCCGGACGCGGTTTTTTTGGCGAACGCGGCGAGGGATGTGCCGCCGCTATGGCCGCGGCCGTGATGCGGGTGCCTTCCGGCCTCGCCGACGCCCTAGACCGGCCCCATTTCATCCCCTAAGTCATTGCCGGAATGCGCCTTCGCCGCGCGATGAGACTGGGACGAGCTTTCGCCATGATCGTGACCGACCGCCGCCGGGTTCTGGCCGGGCTGAGCGCCGCCCTGTGCGCCGCGGCCGCGCCGCAGGCATTGCTGGCCCAGCAGCCCGAGGCGTCGCCGCCGCAGCCGCGATTCGGCTTCGAGGAGGTGGTGCGCCGCGCCCGCGAGATTTCGATCGCGCCCTATGAGGCGGGGCCGAGCCTGCCGGAGGCGCTGACGCGGCTCGATTTCGACGCCTGGCGCGAGATCCGCTTCCGGCCCGAGCGTTCACTGCTGGCGCAGACCAATTCAGGCTTCCGCCTGCAGATGTTCCATCCCGGCTTCCTGTTCACGCGCCCGGTGACGGTGAACGTCATCCGCGAGGGCGTACCGACGCCGGTGCCCTATGCCACCAATCTCTTCGATTATGGCCGCACCAAGTTCGAGAAGCCGCTGCCGGTCAATCTCGGCTTCGCCGGTTTCCGGCTGCATTATCCGCTGAACGATCCACGCGTTTTCGACGAGCTGATCTCCTTCATCGGCGCGAGCTATTTCCGCCTGCTCGGCCGTGGTCAGCGCTATGGGCTCTCGGCGCGCGGGCTCTCGATCGGCGCCGGCGTGCGCGATGGCGAGGAGTTCCCGGTCTTCCGCGAGTTCTGGGTCGAGTCGCCGGCGGCGAATGCCGAGCGCATCACGGTCTACGCCCTGCTCGATTCGCCTTCGGCGACCGGCGCCTATCGCTTCAACATCTATCCCGGCCAGGACAGTGTGATCGATGTCTCGGCGACCCTGTTCGCACGCCGCAAGATCGAGCGGCTCGGCCTGGCGCCGCTGACCTCGATGTTCTTCACCGGCGAGAATGACCGGCGTTTCCACGACGATTTTCGTAGCGAACTGCACGATTCCGACGGGCTGATGATCCATTCCGGCAGCGGCGAGTGGATCTGGCGGCCGCTGCGCAATCCGCGCGAGCAGGCCTCGTCCTATTTCGTCGAGCGCAATGTCCGCGGCTTCGGCCTGATCCAGCGCGACCGCGTCTTCGAGCACTACCAGGATCTCGACCTCGCCTATGAGCTGCGGCCCTCCTACTGGATCGAGCCGGAAGGCGAGTGGGGCGAGGGACATGTCGAGCTGATCGAGCTGCCGACCACCGACGAGACCAACGACAATGTGGTCGCGCTCTGGGCGCCGAAGAACCCGATCGAGCCCGGTCGCGAATTCAGCTTCCGCTACAAGCTCTCAGCCATGCTCGATGCCGACGAGCTGCATCCGGGCGGGCGGGCGATCAACACCTACCAGGCGCGGCCCAAGGCGCTGGGCTCGGGTGAGCCGGTGCCGGACGGGGCGCGGCGCTTCATCATCGACTTTTCCGGCGGCGATCTCGCCTTCCATCTCAACCAGCCGGAAAAGGTCGAGATCGTGCCCTCGATCTCGAACGGGCGGATCGTGCGCGCCTTCATCGTGCCGAACCGCAAGACCGAGGGGTTCCGCGCCTTCTTCGACATTGTGGTCGAGCCCGGCCAGCTCGCCGATCTGCGCGCCTTCCTGCGTTCCGGCGACAAGGCGCTGACCGAGACCTGGACCTATCCCTGGCGGGCGCCTGAGCCGGCCTGAGCCCGGCCCGCGGCCGTCAGAACTTCGGCGCGCTGGTGCTGCGCGCCGTCTTGCGCCGCTTTTCCGGTGCGGCGGCGACGACTTCGATCTCGACCTTGAACTCCGGCAAGGTGAAGCCGGAGACGATCATCAGCGTCGAGGCCGGCGGCGGCGTGCCGACATGGGCGTCGCGCGATTCCATATAGCCTTTCATATGGGCGCGATCGGTGACGTAGGCGTTGACCCGGACGATGTTCGCCAGGGTCATGCCGGCCTCGCCGAGGATCGCGGTGATGTTGGCAAAGCAGAGATCGGCCTGGTCGCGCGGGCTCTCGGGGATCGTGCCGTCGGCGGCGATGCCGAGCTGGCCGGAGCAGAACACCAGCCGCTGCCCGGCCGGCAGCTCGACGCCATGGCTGTAGCGGGCGAAGGGTGGGCGAATCGCGGCGGGGGTGAGCGGCTTCATCTTGTGGTCCCGTTTGTCGACTACAGCCGGTTCTGCCATGCCGCACCGGTCGGCGAAATGGCGGGATCGCTTGACCTGAGCTGCATTTACCGCCTTGAACTTGGTCATGGCGTGTTCAGGCGCCGCATTCACAATGCAGGGGAGGTCGGCCCGGCGATGGCGCCGCCGGCCGCGCGATTGAGATGATGAAGATGAAGCTGAACTATCTTCCTGCGACGCGTCTGCTGCGGCTGGCTGGCCTCGTTCCGCTGCTCGGGCTGGCGGCCTGTGCCGGTTCGCAGCGCTTTTCCGGCCCGGGCTCGGGTCCGGCGCGCGCGCCGGTCTATAGCGAGCCGCTCCAATCCGCGCCGCCGATCTCCTCGGCGCCGGTGATGTCCGAGCCGCTGCCGCCGCCGGGCGGCTACCCCGTCGCCTCCGCGCCCCCGGCCGGGGGTACCGGCCTGCCGCCGCCGAGTGATCCGTTCTTCGACCCCCAGGCCGCGCCGCAAGGCCAGCAGCCGGTCGAGCGCGTGACCGAGGCGCCGCAGCTGCGCGGCCAGGTCGCCAACGCCAATCCCAACCCAGCGCCGGCACCGGCTCGCAGCCCCGGCGCCTCGCGGGATGCCGTCGTCGGCAGCTGGACGGCGCAGGAGGCGACAGGAGGCTCCTGCCGGGTGCAGCTCTCGAGCGCGCCCTCGCTCGACCTCTACCGCGCCAGCGCCAATGGCTGCTCCAACCGCGAATTGCAGCAGGTCAATGCCTGGGATTACCGGGACGGGGAGGTCTATCTCTACCAGCGCGGCGGCTCGGTGGTGGCGCGGCTGCGCGTTTCCGGCGGCGGCGCAATGAACGGCGCCGTCACCAAATCGGGGGCGGCGCTCTCGCTCAATCGCTGAGTGTCGAACCGGGAAGCGGCTTCGCTTCCCGGACGAAGCCGCTGCTTTCACCGAGAGGCGGATCGCCGGCGGAAGTCCGGCGATCGCGTCCGGCCTTCAGTGAGGCCCGCCGGCTGTGCTGAAAAGCGCCGGCTGCCATAGCTTGCGCTGCAAGGCGAGCGACATCGCCGCGAAGCCCTGCGCATGGTTGAGCGCCTCGTCGAGCAAGGTGAACGGCGTCGGGGCGCCGGTGGCGATCCGGCATTCGACGTCATTGTAACCCGAGATCAGCTCGGCCTCGAACTTGCGGGCGAGATTGCGCATCGCGATGTTCTCGGGGAGATAGGTCATGTAGAGCGTCCGGATGCCGCGATTGCGGGCCGCGGTGATCAGGTGCCCGAACAGCGCCGCGCCGATGCCGCGCCGGCGCCAGTCCCTTTCGACGCTGAAGGCGGCTTCACCAGTCTGGACGACGAGTTCCTCAAGCCCGCGCAGTTCGGCGGCGCCACGGACTTCACCGGCCTCGACATAGGCATAGACCAGCCCGCCGATGCCGAAGGTGCTCTCGGCGTAGTCGGTGAGGAATTCGTCGTTGACCGCCGTGCCGAAGCGCTCGCGCCGCGAGGCGGCATCGAGGCGCAGGAGATGGGCGGTGAAGAGGTCGCGCTCGGTGGGCCAGAGACGCCTGACCTCGCCGTGCCTGGCTTTCGCGCCAGGTTTCATCGAACGATTCAATTGCAGCTCCTGATAAAGCGCTGTGACACGCTGCCGACCAGGAGGCGTATTCTTCCCTAACTCGGTCTTCAAAATGCGCTCGCGAGCGCCAATTGCAAGAGGGCTGATTGCGGCAAATTACCGCTAACGCTGCGATATTTGGACAGGTTTTCTCCAATCATACGCCAGCGCGCGGCAAATCTGTCCGGTGCAATCGCCGATCAGGCCGCGCCGTCGCCGTCTCCGGGCCATTGCCGGCCGGCGCTTGCGGGCGGGGCTGGCCTGCAATAACCCTCAGGCGCCTCGTCCCTTGCCTCCAGGTCATGTCCGCTACCCTTCCCGAACGCTATGCCGCCCTTGTCGCAACCGGCGCGATCGAACGCGATCCGGCGCAGGTCGCCGTGGTCAAGCGCCTGCAGGCGCTGACCGAGACGCTCGCCAGCCGTCAGCTTGCCAGGAAGAGCAGCGCGCTCGGCTGGCTGTTCGGCCGCAAGCAGCCGCCGCCGGAGAGCGTCAAGGGCCTCTACATCTGGGGCTCCGTCGGGCGCGGCAAGACCATGCTGATGGACATGTTCTACGAGGCGATGCCGCTGGCCTCGCGCCGGCGCGTGCATTTCCATGCTTTCATGGCCGATGTGCATGAGCGTATCCATGCCTATCGCCAGGATCTGAAAGCCGGCAAGGTCAAGGAGGCCGACCCGATCGGCCCGGTCGCCGCCGCGCTCGCCGCCGAGGCGACGCTGCTCTGCTTCGACGAGTTCACCGTCACCGACATCGCCGATGCGATGATCCTCGGCCGGCTGTTCACGGCGCTCTTCGCCGCGGGCGTCGTCGTGGTCGCGACCTCGAATGTCGAGCCGTCCCGGCTTTATGAGAACGGGCTCAACCGGGCGCTGTTCCTGCCCTTCATCGCCCTGCTGCAAGGCAAGGTCGAGGTCATCCGGCTCGACGCACGCACCGACTTCCGGCTCGAGAAGCTCGGCGGCGCACCGACCTATCACGTCCCGGCCGATGCGGCGGCGCGAGCCGCGCTCGACACGGCCTTCGCGCGCCTGTCCGGCGTCGCCCGGGGCGTGCCCGCGACGATCGCGATCAAGGGGCACGAGCTCAGGCTGCCGCAGGCGGCGGCCGGGGTGGCGCGGGCGAGCTTTTCCGATCTCTGCGCGCAGGCCTATGGCGCTTCCGACTATCTCGCTCTGGCCCAGGATTTCCATACGCTGGTGCTCGACGACATCCCGGTGATGGACATGGACCGGCGCAATGAGGCGAAGCGTTTCATCATTCTGATCGACACGCTCTATGAGAGCCATGTGAAGCTCGTCGCCTCGGCGGCTGCCGAGCCGACCGGGCTTTATGTCGCGCGTTCGGGACGCGAGGCCTTCGAGTTCGACCGCACCGTCTCGCGGCTGATCGAGATGCGCTCGGAGGAATATCTCGCCTTGCCGCATGGCCGCGCCGATTCCGCCGCCAGCGGCGAGACGACCGGGTTGGTGGAAACCTAGGCATGGGCACGCGCGAGCCGAGCGAGACCCGTATCCTCTCGGTCGCCAGCGAGCATCTGCGCCTGCACGGCCTGCGCCGCTTCACCGTCGTGGCGGTGGCGGAGGAGGCGGGCATGACCCATGCCAACGTCTATCGCTACTTCCCGTCGAAGACGGCGCTGATCGATGCGGTCGTCGATGCCTGGCTCAAGGCGACGGAGCGGCGCCTCGCCGACATCGCCGATGGTCCCGATCCGGCCGATGACAAGCTCGAACGGCTGATCCTGGCGCTGGCCAAGGCCAATCGCGACCTGCTGCACGAGGATCCTCATCTCTTCGCCGCCTTGTCGCAGGCGGTGGCGAAGCGCCATGCCATCAGCCGGCGCAACCGGTCCCGGGTCCGCGCCCTGTTCGACCGGGTGATCGACGAAGGCATCGCCGCCGGCGCCTTCGAGCCGCGCGACCGCGACCGGGCGATCGCCTTCGTGATCGACGCGACCCATCGTTTCATCCATCCGGCGGCGCTTGAACTGGAAGGCGATGTGCCGCAGGCTTCGGTCGATGCGCGGCTGGCGACGCTGATCAGGGTCGTGCTGCGGACTCTGGCGACCGGCGTGATCTAAAATCAGAGAAAAATGACATTTTTTGTAAAATGTCATTGTATTGTTCTCCGGTCGTGTCGAGGGGGCGTTCACGCCCTGGCACGGTAATTTGTTGATTTCCTTTGCTATTCGGCCCGAAATGGTTGATTTTGGCGCCGAAATTCACGGATTTGCCATAATTCGACGAGGGTTGAGCGTAAAGCCCGGTTGGGCCAAAGAACCCTCGATTTCCGGTTCACGTATCCAAGGACAAGGACTAGGCAATGGCCCGCAAGAAGATCGCCCTCATCGGCGCCGGACAGATCGGCGGCACCTTGGCTCACCTCGCCGGCCTGAAGGAGCTCGGTGACGTCGTCCTGTTCGACATCGCCGAAGGCACGCCGCAGGGCAAGGGTCTCGACATTGCCGAATCCGCCCCGGTCGACGGCTTCGATGCCGGCTACAAGGGCACCAACAGCTATGAGGACATCAAGGGCGCCGATGTGGTGATCGTCACCGCCGGCGTGCCGCGCAAGCCCGGCATGAGCCGCGACGACCTGATCGGCATCAACCTCAAGGTGATGAAGTCGGTCGGCGAGGGCATCAAGACCTACGCCCCCAAGGCCTTCGTGATCTGCATCACCAACCCGCTCGACGCGATGGTCTGGGCCCTGCAGAAGTTCTCGGGCGTCAAGCCCAACATGATCTGCGGCATGGCCGGCGTGCTCGATTCCGCCCGCTTCCGCCACTTCCTCGCCGATGAGTTCAAGGTCTCGGTCAAGGACGTCTCGGCCTTCGTGCTTGGCGGTCATGGCGACGACATGGTGCCGCTGGTCCGCTATTCCGGCGTCGCCGGCATCCCGCTGCCCGACCTCGTCAAGATGAAGTGGACGACGCAGGAGCGTCTCGACGCCATCGTCGAGCGCACCCGCAAGGGCGGCGGCGAGATCGTCAACCTGCTGAAGACCGGCTCGGCCTTCTACGCCCCGGCCGCCTCGGCGATCGCAATGGCCGAGAGCTATCTCAAGGATCAGAAGCGTGTCCTGCCGGCCGCCGCCGCGCTCAAGGGCCAGTATGGCGTCAAGGACATGTTCGTCGGCGTGCCGGTGGTGATCGGCGCCAAGGGCGTCGAGCGCGTCGTCAAGATCCGTCTCAACGGCGCCGAGAAGGAGATGCTGGCGAAGTCGATCGCGTCCGTGCAGGGCCTCATCGACGCCTGCAAGACCATCGATTCGTCACTGGCGTGAGATAGAGCCGGCGGCGAGGCCGCGAATGGCGGATGACAGGCTCGCCCTGCCGCCCGCCTCTCGGCCTTCCTCGCCCGCCATCTTTGCCATCGACCCCTTCCAGACAGGACATCAGGCATGAACATCCACGAATATCAGGGCAAGGCGGTCCTCAAGGAGTTCGGCGCGCCCGTCTCCGCCGGCTTCCCGGCGCTCACCGTGGCGGAAGCCGTCGCGGCGGCCAAGAAGCTGCCCGGCCCGCTCTATGTCGTGAAGAGCCAGATCCATGCCGGTGGCCGCGGCAAGGGCAAGTTCAAGGAACTGCCGGCTGACGCCAAGGGCGGCGTGCGCCTCGCCAAGTCGGTCGAAGAGGTCGAGGCCCATGCCAAGGAAATGCTCGGCAACACGCTGGTGACCGCGCAGACCGGCGAAGCAGGCAAGCAGGTCAACCGCCTCTATATCGAGGACGGCTCGGACATCGCCAAGGAGTTCTATCTCTCGGCGCTGGTCGACCGCGAGACCTCGCGCGTCGCCTTCGTGGTTTCGACCGAGGGCGGTATGGACATCGAGGCGGTCGCCCATGACACGCCCGAGAAGATCCTGACCTTCTCGGTCGACCCGGCGACCGGCATCATGCCGCATCATGGCCGCACCGTCGCCAAGGCGCTGGGCCTGTCCGGCGACCTCGCCAAGCAGGCGGGCACCGTGCTCAACCAGATCTATGCCGCCTTCGTCGCCAAGGACATGGCGATGCTCGAGATCAACCCGCTGATCGTCACGACGCAGGGGCAGATCAAGTGCCTCGACGCCAAGGTCTCGTTCGACTCGAACTCGCTCTACCGTCATCCCGAGCTGATGGAGCTGCGCGACGAGACCGAGGAGGACCCGAAGGAGATCGAGGCTTCCAAGTATGACCTCGCCTATATCGCGCTCGACGGCACGATCGGCTGCATGGTCAACGGCGCCGGCCTCGCCATGGCGACGCTCGACATCATCCAGCTCTATGGGGAGAGCCCTGCGAACTTCCTCGATGTCGGCGGCGGCGCTTCCGAAGAGAAGGTCACCGCGGCCTTCAAGATCATCACCGCCGACCCGAAGGTGAAGGGCATCCTGGTCAACATCTTCGGCGGCATCATGAAGTGCGACGTCATCGCGCGCGGCGTCATCGCCGCGGTCAAGGCGGTCGGCCTCGAGGTTCCGCTGGTGGTGCGTCTCGAGGGCACCAATGTCGAGGAAGGCAAGCAGATCATTCGCGATTCCGGGCTCAACGTCATCCCGGCTGATGATCTCGACGATGCGGCGCAGAAGATCGTGGCTGCGATCAAGAAGGCTTGAGGAAAACCGATGTCAATCCTGATCGACAAGAACACCAAGGTCATCTGCCAGGGCTTCACCGGCAAGAACGGCACCTTCCATTCCGAGCAGGCGATCGCCTACGGCACCAAGATGGTCGGCGGCACCTCGCCCGGTAAGGGTGGCAGCCTGCATCTCGGCCTGCCGGTCTTCGACACCGTCGCCGAGGCGCGCGACAAGACCGGCGCCGACGCCTCGGTCGTCTACGTGCCGCCCCCGGGCGCCGCGGACGCGATCTGCGAGGCGATCGACGCCGAGATCCCGCTGATCATCTGCATCACCGAGGGCATCCCGGTGCTCGACATGGTCCGCGTCAAGCGCTCGCTCTCGGGTTCGAAGTCGCGGCTGATCGGGCCGAACTGCCCGGGTGTCGTCACCGCCGGCGAGAGCAAGATCGGCATCATGCCGGCCAACATCTTCAAGCCGGGCTCGGTCGGCATCGTCTCGCGTTCGGGCACGCTGACCTATGAGGCGGTGTTCCAGACCACGAATGAGGGCCTCGGCCAGTCGACCGCGGTCGGCATCGGCGGCGACCCGGTCAAGGGCACCGAGTTCATCGACATGCTCGAAATGTTCCTCGCCGACCCCAAGACCGAGTCGATCGTGATGATCGGCGAGATCGGCGGCTCGGCCGAGGAAGACGCGGCGCAGTTCATCAAGGACGAGGCCCGCCGCGGCCGCAAGAAGCCGATGGTCGGCTTCATCGCCGGCCGCACGGCGCCTCCGGGCCGCCGCATGGGCCATGCCGGTGCGATCATCTCCGGCGGCAAGGGCGGCGCGGAAGACAAGATCGCCGCCATGGAAGCCGCCGGCATCCGGGTCTCGCCGTCGCCGGCGCGCCTTGGAAAGACCTTGGTGGACGTGTTGAAGGGCTGAGTGTCGCGATGAGCCGGCCGGGCAGGGGCCCGGCCGGCGCGTTGCGGCGCTGGAACGATCAGAGATGATCGGCTGCGGCCGATCCCGATGTGCTAGGCAGAAGAAGGCAGGACGACATGGCTCGCCAGGACATCAACGAGGCTCTCGCGCAGACGGGGTTCCTCTATGGCGGCAACGCGGCCTATATCGAGGACCTCTATGCCCGCTACCAGGCTGATCCCAAATCGGTCGACGAGCAGTGGCGGGGCTTCTTCGCCGGGCTGAACGACGAGCGCCAGGCGATCATCGACAACGCCAAGGGCGCCTCCTGGAAGCGCCCGAACTGGCCGATCCCGGCCGGCGGCGAGATCGTCTCGGCGCTCGACGGCAACTGGGCCGTGGTCGAGAAGGTGATCGGCGACAAGCTCGGCGCCAAGGCCAAGGCGGCCGGCACGACGCTTTCGGCTTCCGACGTCCAGCAGGCGACGCGCGATTCCGTGCGCGCCATCATGCTGATCCGCGCCTATCGCATGCGCGGCCATTTGCATGCCCAGCTCGACCCGCTGGGGATCGAGGGCATCAAGGATATCGAGGAGCTCTCGCCGGCCGCCTTCGGCTTCACCGAGGCCGATCTCGACCGCAAGATCTTCATCGATAACGTGCTCGGCCTGGAATTCGCCACCATCCGCGAGATGACGGCGATCCTGCAGCGGACCTATTGCGGCACGGTCGGCGTCGAGTTCATGCACATCTCCGACCCCGAGCAGAAGGCCTGGCTGCAGGAGCGCATCGAGGGGCCGGACAAGGAGATCGCCTTCACCCGCGAGGGCAAGCGCGCGATCCTGAACAAGCTCGTCGAGGCCGAGGGCTTCGAGAAGTTCCTCGATCTGAAGTTCACCGGCACCAAGCGCTTCGGCCTCGATGGCGGCGAGTCGCTGGTTCCGGCACTGGAGCAGATCATCAAGCGCGGCGGCGCGCTTGGCGTGCGCGACATCGTCTTCGGCATGGCTCATCGCGGCCGCCTCAACGTGCTGACCCAGGTGCTGGGCAAGCCGCATCGCGCGCTGTTCCACGAGTTCAAGGGCGGCTCCTTCGCGCCCGACGACGTCGAGGGTTCGGGCGACGTGAAGTACCATCTCGGTGCATCCTCGGACCGCGAATTCGACGGCAACAACGTCCACATCTCGCTGACCGCCAATCCCTCGCATCTCGAGATCGTCGACCCCGTGGTGCTCGGCAAGGTACGGGCCAAGCAGGACCAGTTCGGCGACATCGTCGAGCGTTCCAAGGTGCTGCCGCTGCTGATCCATGGCGACGCGGCCTTCGCCGGCCAGGGCGTCGTGGCCGAGTGCCTCGGCCTGTCGGGCCTCAAGGGCCACCGCACCGGCGGCTCGCTGCACTTCATCATCAACAACCAGATCGGCTTCACCACCTATCCGCGCTATTCGCGCTCCTCGCCCTATCCGTCCGATGTGGCGAAGATGGTCGAGGCCCCGGTCTTCCATGTGAACGGCGACGATCCGGAGGCGGTGGTCTTCGCCGCGAAGGTCGCGATCGAGTTCCGGCAGAAATTCCACAAGCCGGTCGTGATCGACATGTTCTGCTATCGCCGCTTCGGCCATAACGAGGGCGACGAGCCGGGCTTCACCCAGCCGCTGATGTACCGCAAGATCCGCGGCCACAAGTCGACGCTCGAGCTCTACAGCACCAAGCTCGAGGCCGAGGGCGTGATCCAGCCGGGCGAGCTCGACCAGATGCGCGCCGCCTGGAAGGACAAGCTTGAGGTCGAGTTCGACGCCGGCCAGTCCTTCAAGCCGAACAAGGCAGACTGGCTCGACGGCCGCTGGGCCGGCATGAAGGCGATGCGCGCCGACGAGGACGATCCGCGCCGCGGCGCGACCGGCGTTCCCGAGGCGGTGCTGAAGGAGATCACGCAGAAGATCACCGAGGTTCCCGCGGGCTTCAACGTCCACAAGACGATCCAGCGCTTCCTCGACAACCGCCGCAAGGCGGTCGAGAGCGGGCAGGGTATCGACTGGGCGACGGCGGA
Source organism: Allobosea sp. GW823-FHT01F03 (assembly GCF_058798075.1). Lineage (NCBI taxonomy): Bacteria > Pseudomonadati > Pseudomonadota > Alphaproteobacteria > Hyphomicrobiales > Alloboseaceae > Allobosea > Allobosea sp. GW823-FHT01F03. The sequence continues at coordinate 1,195,444 of NZ_CM179505.1, forward strand.
AGCGCTGGCCTTCGGCTCGCTGCTGCTCGACGGCAACCCGGTGCGTCTCTCCGGCCAGGATTGCGAGCGCGGCACCTTCTCGCAGCGCCATTCGGTGCTGATCGACCAGGAGACCGAGGCGCGCCACACCTCGCTGAACCATATCCGCGAGGGCCAGTCGCGCTACGAGGTCATCAACTCGATGCTCTCGGAAGAGGCGGTGCTCGGCTTCGAATACGGCTACACCCTGTCGGAGCCGAACGCGCTGACGATGTGGGAGGCGCAGTTCGGCGATTTCGCCAATGGCGCCCAGGTGGTGTTCGACCAGTTCATCTCCTCGGGCGAGCGCAAATGGCTGCGCATGTCGGGCCTGGTCTGCCTCCTGCCGCACGGCTATGAGGGCCAGGGTCCGGAGCATTCCTCCGCCCGTCTCGAGCGCTTCCTGCAGATGTGCGCCGAGGACAATATGCAGGTGGCGAACTGCTCGACGCCGGCGAGCTATTTCCACATCCTGCGCCGGCAGCTGAAGCGCGACTTCCGCAAGCCGCTGATCCTGATGACGCCGAAGTCGCTGCTGCGCCACAAGCGCTGCGTCTCGACGCTCGACGAACTGGCCGAGGGCTCGACCTTCCACCGCGTGCTGCACGACGATGCCGAGCGTGGCAACTCGACGACCAAACTGGTCAAGGACTCGAAGATCCGCCGGGTCGTGCTCTGCTCCGGCAAGGTCTATTTCGACCTGCTCGAGGAGCGCGAGAAGCGCGGCATCGACGACGTCTATCTGATGCGCGTCGAGCAGCTCTATCCGTTCCCGCTGAAGTCGCTGGCGCAGGAGCTGGCGCGCTTCAAGAGCGCCGACGTGGTCTGGTGCCAGGAGGAACCGAAGAATCAGGGTTCCTGGACCTTCGTCGAGCCCTATCTGGAATGGGTACTGGGCCATGCCGGCTCGAAGTCGAAGCGGCCGCGCTATGTCGGGCGCCCGGCCTCGGCCGCGACGGCGACCGGCCTGATGTCCAAGCATCTCGCCCAGCTCAACGCATTCCTGGATGAGGCCTTCGCGGCCTGATCCGCTCCGCTATCGCCGGAGCCCGAGACGCCCGAGAGCCTGCCCGGTTCTCGGCATCGGGTTCGAGACAAAGACATTGAGAAGAGGCCTGACATGGCGACCGAAATCCGCGTACCCACCCTCGGCGAGTCCGTTTCCGAGGCGACCATCGGCAAGTGGTTCAAGAAGCCCGGCGATGCGGTGAAGGCCGACGAGCCCCTGGTCGAGCTCGAAACCGACAAGGTGACGCTCGAGGTCAACGCGCCGACCGCCGGCGTGCTTGGCGAGATCGTCGCCAAGGAAGGCGAGACGGTCGGCGTCAACGCCCTGCTGGGGTCGATCACCGCCGGCGGCGCTGCCGCCGCTGCGGCGCCGAAGCCGGCTGCCGAAGCTGCCAAGCCGGCTGCTGCCGCGCCCGCGCCGGCCGCTTCGGGCGCCGCGACCAAGGCCGCCGATTCCGGCCCGGCCGTCGCCCGCCTCGCCGCGGAGAGCGGCGTCGATCCGTCGAGCGTCGCGGCCTCGGGCAAGGATGGCCGCGTCACCAAGGGCGACATGCTCGCGGCGATCGCGACCGCTCCGGCCGCCGCCGCGGCCCCGGCGCCTGTTGCGCAGGTCCGCGCTCCCTCGGCGCCGGACGATGCCTCGCGCGAAGAGCGCGTCAAGATGACCAAGCTGCGCCAGACCATCGCGCGCCGCCTGAAGGAAGCCCAGAACACCGCGGCGATGCTGACCACCTTCAACGAGGTGGACATGTCGGCGGTGATGGCGCTGCGCAACCAGTACAAGGACGTCTTCGAGAAGAAGCACGGCGTCAAGCTCGGCTTCATGGGCTTCTTCGTGAAGGCCTGCGTGCAGGCGCTGAAGGAAATCCCCTCGGTCAACGCCGAGATCGACGGCACCGATATCGTCTACAAGAACTACTACCATGTCGCGGTCGCCGTCGGCACCGATAAGGGCCTGGTGGTGCCGGTGGTGCGCGATGCCGACCAGCTCTCGATCGCCGGTGTCGAGAAGGAGATCGGCGTCCTCGGCAAGAAGGCGCGCGACGGCTCGCTCAAGATCGAGGACATGCAGGGCGGCACCTTCACGATCTCGAATGGTGGCGTCTACGGCTCGCTGATGTCGACGCCGATCCTGAACGCGCCGCAATCGGCGATCCTCGGCATGCACAAGATCCAGGAGCGGCCGATGGTGGTTGGCGGCCAGATCGTCGTGCGTCCGATGATGTATCTGGCGGTCTCCTATGACCACCGCATCATCGACGGCAAGGAGGCTGTGACCTTCCTGGTGCGCATCAAGGAGGCGCTGGAAGACCCGGCGCGCCTCGTCCTCGACCTCTGAGACCTGCCACACCGTCATGCCCGGGCTTGTCCCGGGCATCCACGACTTACCCTCCGACCCCAGAGACGTGGATGGTCGGGACAAGCCCGACCAAGACGGGCGTTGAGAGGCCTGAGCAATGTCCTACGATCTCGTCGTCATCGGAACCGGCCCCGGCGGCTATGTCTGCGCCATCCGCGCCGCCCAGCTCGGCCTCAAGGTCGCGGTGGTCGAGAAGCGCAAGAGCCATGGCGGCACCTGCCTGAATGTCGGCTGCATCCCCTCCAAGGCGCTGCTGCACGCCTCCGAGATGTTCTCCGAAGCCGGCCACACCTTCGCCAGCCTCGGCATCGATGTCGGCACGCCCAAGCTCGACCTGAAGCAGATGCTGGTCCACAAGCAGGAGACGGTCGACGCCAATGTCAACGGCGTCGCCTTCCTCCTGAAGAAGAACAAGATCGAGCCCTTCCACGGCACGGCCTCGATCCCGGCCGCCGGCAAGGTCGTGGTCACCGCCGAGGACGGCAAGACCCAGGAGCTGACGACCAAGAACATCGTCATCGCCACCGGCTCGGAATCGGCGCCGCTGCCCGGCGTCACCACCGATGAGAAGACCATCGTCACCTCGACCGGCGCGCTCGAGCTGACCGCTGTGCCGAAGGAACTCCTGGTCGTCGGCGCCGGCGTGATCGGGCTCGAGATCGGCTCGGTCTGGGCCCGTCTCGGCGCCAAGGTCACGGTGGTCGAGTATCTCGACCGCATCCTGCCCGGCATGGATGACGAGATCGCCAAGCAGTTCCAGCGCATTCTGCAGAAGCAGGGCTTCACCTTCCATCTCGGCTCGAAGGTCACCAAGGTCGAGACCGGCAAGAAGGGCGGCGCCACCGTCACGGTTGAGCCGGCCGCCGGCGGCGAGGCCAAGACGCTGAATGCCGACATCGTGCTGGTTGCGATCGGCCGCCGGCCGAACACGGACGGGCTCGGCCTCGACAAGGCCGGTGTCGCGACCGAGCGCGGCCGCGTCGTCATCGACGATCACTTCATGACCAATGTCGCCGGCATCTATGCGATCGGCGACGTCGTCCGCGGGCCGATGCTGGCGCACAAGGCCGAGGATGAGGGCGTCGCGGTCGCCGAGATCATCGCCGGCAAGCACGGCCATGTGAACTACGATGCGATTCCGGGCATCGTCTACACCGCCCCCGAAGTCGCCGCGCTCGGCAAAACCGAGGAGGAGCTGAAGGCTGCAGGCATCGCCTACAAGGTCGGCAAGTTCCCCTTCACCGCCAATGGCCGGGCCCGGGCCATGCGCCATACCGATGGTTTCGTGAAGGTGCTCGCCGATGCGACGACCGACAAGGTACTCGGCTGCCACATCATCGGCCCCCATGCCGGCGATCTGATCGCCGAGGTGACGGTGCTGATGGAGTTCGGCGGCTCGGCCGAGGACCTCGCCCGCACCTGCCATGCGCATCCGACGCTGGCCGAGGCGGTCAAGGAAGCGGCGCTCGCCGTCGACAAGCGCCCGATCCATATGTGATCGGCCTCGCTCGCCAAAGGAGCCCGGGCCTGTAGGCTTGCGCAGAACGAAAAACGCCCGGCGAAGAGCCGGGCGTCTTGCTTTCTGGGACGGTCGGAGCAGGGGCGCTTATGCGCCCCGCCGTGCGTGAAACGCCGTCAGCGTGTTCCTGAGCAGGCAGGCGATGGTCATCGGGCCGACACCGCCCGGGACCGGCGTGATCGCGCCTGCGATTTTCACCGCCTCGGCGAAGTCGACATCGCCGGTGAGCTTGCCGTCGGGCATCCGGTTGATGCCGACATCGATCACGGTGGCGCCGGGTTTGATCCAGTCGCCCTTGATCATCAGCGGACGGCCGACGGCGGCGACGACGATGTCGGCACGCTTCACCACGGCGGGCAGGTCGCGTGTGCGCGAATGCGCGATGGTCACGGTGCAGTCGGCCTGAAGCAGGAGCTGCGCGACCGGCCGGCCGACCAGCTCCGAACGGCCAATGACGACGGCCTCCAGCCCGGACAGCGACGGCAGGGTCTGCTTCAGCAGCAGCATGCTGCCGAGCGGGGTGCAGGGCACGAGGCCGTTCTTGCCGCCGGCGAGCAGGCCGGCATTGATCGGGTGCAGCCCGTCGACATCCTTGGCCGGGTCGATCGCGTCGATGATCCGGCCGGTGTCGATATGCTTGGGCAGAGGCAACTGGACCAGGATGCCGTCGACCGCAGCGTCAGCGTTCAGCGCCGCGATCTTGGCGAGGAGTTCGGCTTCGGTCGTCTCGGCGGGCAGGCGGTGTGCGACGGAGTTCATGCCGATCTCGGCGGCGAGCTTCTCCTTGGAGGCGACGTAGACGCGACTCGCCGGATCGTCGCCGACGAGGACGACGTGGAGGCCGGGCACCAGGCCCTTGGCCGCCTTGATGGCAGTGACCTCGCGACCGATCTCGGCCCGCAGCTCGGCTGCCGCCGCCTTGCCGTCGATGATGCGCGCTTGTCCCGGCATGTGCTCGTCCTTGCGTTCTCGCGAGCCGTTCTCATGCGCGATCGCTGCAGCGCAAACAAGGCCGCACGACCGGAAGGCCTTGACTTAGTTTGGTCTATGTCAAAATCATGCACGATCCATGATGCATGCCGAGCCCACATTCCGTAAGCCGTCTCGGGTCGTTCTGGCCGGGCAGGTCTATGAGCTGATCAAGGAACGCATTCTCGATCAGGCCTATGTGCCGGGGGAACGGCTCAATATCGACGCGCTGGTGCGCGAGTTCGCCGTCAGCTCCACACCGATCCGCGAGGCGCTGATGCGACTCGCCGCCGAGGGGCTGGTCCGCGCCGAGCCCTTCGTCGGTTTCGCGACAGCGCCGGTGCCGGACCAGCGCTATTACGAGGACGTCTACAGCTTTCGCGGCGTGATCGAGCCCTGGGCTGCGGCCGAGGCGGCGCGGCGCCGGCCGGCTCCCGAGGCGATCGCCGGGCTGCGCGACGCGGTCGCAGCGATGATGGCCGGGGAGCCTTCGCGCGAATACCGCAGCCATCGCGCTTTCACGGAAGCGGATGACCGCTTCCATCGCATCGTCCTGCAGCTGGCCGGCAACCAGGTCGCGCTGAAGAGCTATGACGACTTACGTTTCCATCTCCACATCTCGCGCCTCTACCTGACGCGCGAGCAGGATGTCGGTCCGACCCATCGCGAGCATCACGCCATCGTCGATGCGCTCGAGGCCGGCGATCCCGAAGCCGCCGCCGATGCGATGCGCCGGCATCTCCAGGGCTCCTATGAACGATTGATCAAATAGCCAACCGGCCGAGGCCGAAAACGGCCCGGCCTTCGACAGAGGGAGGAAAAGACATGCTGAAACGGATCGCCGCCGCCGCGCTGATCGCCGGAGGCTTCGTGGCGAGTGCGGCCCAGGCCCAGACGCTGCGCTTCGGCCACGCCAACACCACGAGCGAGATCGCCGGCGAACTCTTCGCCGAATTCGCCGACCGCGTGAACAAGGGCACCAAGGGCGCGGTCACCGTCCGCGTCTTCCCGGCCGAGCAACTCGGCAAGGAGATCGACCTGTTCAAGCAGGTCAAGGAAGGTGCGCTCGACATCTCGGCACCGTCCATGGCGGCGGCGTCCTCGCTCGTTCCGGCGCTCGAGATCCCGAGCGCGCCCTTCCTGTGGAAGGACTGGACCGAGGCCGAGGCGATCATCCGTTCCGACGCCTTCGACCCGATCTTCGACGAGCTGCGCGACAAGCACAATATCGTGCCGGTCAGCCGCATCTGGTACTGGGGCTGGCGCAACATGACGACGCTCGACCGGGCCGTGAAGAAGCCCGAGGACGTGCAGGGGCTGAAGATCCGTGTGCCGGAAAGCCCGGTCTGGGTCGAGATGATCAAGGCCTTCGGCGGCGCACCGACGCCCGTCCCGTTCGGCGAGGTCTACACCGCCCTGCAGCAGAAGACGGTCGACGGGCAGGAGAACCCGATCCCGACGATCTTCTCGCGCAAGTTCTACGAGGTGCAGGGCTATGTCGCGATGACCAAGCACATGCTCCAGAACAACATGATCGTCATCAACAAGGACAGCCTCGCCAAACTCAAGCCCGAGCATCGCGAGGTGCTGTTCGCGGAAGCCGCCCGCGCCTCGGCGATGAACACCTATCTGCAGCAGAAGCGCGAAGCCTCGATGCTGGAGGACATCCGCAAGTCCGGTCGTTCCAAGATCATCGAGGATGTCGACCGTGACGCCTTCGCGGCCAAGGCCAAGGTGGTGACGACGGCGATGGAAGGCCGCTGGGGCAAGCCCCAGGTCGAGCGGGTGCTGGCGGCGATCGAGGCCCAGCGCAAGCGCTAGTCCGGTGCCCGCCATCGGTGTGGCGGGCTGGGAAACCTGACGGTCAGTCCGGGCGGGGCATCGGCGCCGTGCCCGGAAACCAGGACCGATGCCGCCTCTGAATGGGGCGCATCGGCCATCCCGACTTTTCGACCAGACGCATCGGTTCCGGGTACGGGGCTTCGGCCTGCTCCGGAATGGCGCAGGAGGTTCCATGAAGGCCTTGCAGCAGCACCAGTCGACGGCGCCGAGTCCACAATGATGACCGGCTTCGATCTGATCCGGCGGCTCGACGACTGGTCGAGCCGCCTGGAGAACCTCGCACTCGCGGCCCTGCACGGCATCATCGCCGCGCTGGTCTGCGCGGCCGTGGTGTTCCGCTACGTCCTTAACGACCCGCTGACCTGGTCGGAGGAGCTGATCCTGCTGCTTTTCGGCTGGATGATCTTCCTCGGCCTCGCCAACGCCTTCCATGCCCGCACGCACATCATCATCGACGTCGTCGTGCTGTTCGCGCCGCGCTGGCTCTGCTTCGCCTTCGGCGTGCTCGCCTTGGCTGTCACGGCGGCGGTGCTCGGCGTGCTGACCTGGTATTCCTGGCTCTATCTGCAGCGCGAGATGCCCAACATCACCCCGATGCTCGGCATCTCCGCCGGCTGGGCGATCGCGCCGCTCTTCGTCGGCAGCCTGTTGTCGCTGCTGCATCTCCTACGCAACCTGATCGACGAGGGCGTCACCGGCGCGCTCTGGTCCGACATCACCACGCGCGAGTGACCCGCCATGGTGCTTGTCCTCCTCCTCACCTTCGCAGCGCTGCTCGTCGTCGGCACGCCGATCTGGGTCGCGATGGCGGGCTCGGCCCTGCTCGCCATCTTCATGGAAGGCGTGCCGCTGACGGTCGCCGCCCAGCGCATGGTTGCCGGGGTCCAGTCCTTCCCGCTGCTGGCGATACCGCTGTTCACGCTCGCGGGTTCGCTTATGAACGCGTCGGGGATTTCCGAGCGGCTGTTCAGCTTCACCAAGGCGCTGGTCGGCCATATCCGCGGCGGCCCGGCTCATACGCTCGTCGTCGGCGAGGTCTTCCTCTCCGGTATTTCCGGCTCGTCGGTGGCTGACACCGCCGCTGCGGCGCGGGTCTTCGTGCCGCAGCTCGAGAAGATGGGCTATCCGCGTGCCTTCGGCGCGGCGCTCTCGGCCGTCGCCGGCACGCTCGGGCCGATCATTCCGCCCTCGATCCTGATGGTGGTCTATGCCTGGCAGGCGAACGTCTCGCTCGGCCAGCTCTTCGTTGCCGGCATCATTCCCGGCCTCGTCATGGCCGGCTGTATCATGGGGACGATCGCGATCCAGGCGCTGCGGCGCGACTTCCGGCCGGCCGGCGCCTTCTCGCTCGCCACCCTGTGGAGCGAGTTCCGGCATGCCTCGCTGGCGCTCCTGATGCCGGTCCTGATCATCGTCGGCTTCCGCGCCGGGCTTTTCACCGCGACCGAGATCGCCGGCGTCGCCGCCGCCTATTCGCTGGTCGTCGGCATGTTCATCTATCGTTCGATCAGGCTCGCCGATCTCCCGGCGATCCTGGTCGGCACGGCGCGCGAGACGGCAGTGATCATCGCCATCGTCGCGGCCGCCTCGCCGTTCAGCTGGATCCTGGCGATCGAGCAGGCACCGCAGCTCGTCACCGACTTCATGACCTCGATCTCCACCGATCCGCTGGTCGTGCTGCTGATCCTGAACGTCGCCCTGCTGATCGCAGGCATGTTCATGGAGACGATCGCGATCATGATCATCCTGGTGCCGATCCTGCTGCCGCTGCTGACCTCGCTGCAGATCGACCTCGTGCATTTCGGGATCATCCTCCTGGTCAATCTGGTGATCGGCCAGGTCACACCGCCGGTCGGCGTGCTCTGCTTCGTCGCAATGGCGATCACCAGGGAGAAGCTCGGGCCGCTGATCCGCGAGCTCTGGCCTTTCCTGATCGCGCTCATCGTTGCGCTGGCGATCATCACCTATGTCCCGGCCCTGAGCCTCTGGCTCCCAAAGGTCGCCGGCTTCTGAAGAGGACCCTCCATGGCCACCATCACCGAAGTCGAGATCACCGAGTTCTCGTTCACCGCGCGGAATCTCGGGGTCTCCTCCGACAAGCTGCGGGCGATCTACAATATGGGCTACAAGCCCAATTCCTCGCTGGAGCTGACCAAGTTCGCCATCGTCATCCGCAGCGATGACGGGGCGCAGGGCGAATATGTCATGCACTGGGGCGGCAGCCGCTCGACCATGGCGCAGACGCTTTCGCTGGCGCCGAGCCTGCTCGGCCGCGATCCCGATCATCGCGAGCTGATCTGGAACGAGATGAAGCGAGAACTGCGCCAGCATGACGGCATGGGCATCGGTCCGATCGACATCGCGCTCTGGGATCTCGCCGGCAAGCGCTACGGCGCTTCGGTCTCGGCCCTGCTCGGCGGCTACCGCACACGGCTCAAATCCTATGCCTCGACCTATCACGGCGACCGCAATGGCGGACTCGACTCGCCGCAGGCCTTCGCCGACTTCGCCGAGCGCTGCTACGAGCTCGGCTACCGTGCCTACAAGGTGCATGGCTGGCACGAGGGCGACGCCAAGGAAGAGGCGCGCAACGTGCTCCATGTCGCCAAGGCCGTCGGCGACCGGATGACGTTGATGCTCGACCCCGCCAACGAGCTCAGAACCTTCGCCGACGCGCTCTATGTCGGGCGGGCCTGCGACGAGGCGAACTATTTCTGGTACGAGGACCCGATGCGCGATTGCGGCGTCTCGGCCTTCGCCCACAAGAAGCTGCGCGAGATGCTGAAGACACCGATCCTTCAGACCGAGTATCTGCGTGGCTTCGAGACCAAGGCCGACTTCCTGATCGCCGGCGGCACCGACATGCTGCGCTCCGACCCGGAATATGATCTCGGCATCACCGGAGCGATGAAGATCGCCCATCTCGCCGAGGCTTTCGGCGTCGATGTCGAGATCCACGCCTGCGGCCCGGCGCATCGTCACTGCATGGCGGCGACGCGCAACACCAATTTCTACGAGATCGCGCTGCTCGGCCCGGATTGTCCGAATGCGGTGCCGCCGGTCTATACCTGCGGCTATTCCGACCAGATCGACGCCGTCGACAAGGACGGCACGGTGCCGGTACCGACCGGGCCGGGACTCGGCGTCAGCTATGATTGGGACTACATCCGGGCCCACAAGACGGCGCAGCAGGTCTTCAGGCTCTGATCGCCCCGGGGCTCGACGAGCCGCTTGATCGCGGCGCGCCGAGCCCTCATCTTCGCGCCTCCCGATTCAGGCGGCGTCTGGCGAGCCGGAGAGAACCACGTGACCACCGGCTTTGCAGCAATCCCGGCCTCGGGCAGCTATCGCTTGAACAAGGCCCGGGTGCCGGCCTGCCTGGTCTCGGCCGAGGCCGTTGCGAGCGACCGGGCCGGCTTTGCACTGCTCGACATCGCGATCGAGGACGGGGTCGTCGCCTCGCTCCTGCCGGCCGGCATGCCGAGTCTCGATGCCGGGCATGCCGTCGATCTCGACGGCGGCATCGTCTTGCCGCGCCTCGTCGATGTGCACACCCATCTCGACAAGGGCCATATCTGGCCGCGCCGCCCGAATCCGGACGGCAGCTTCATGGGGGCGCTGACCAGCGTCGGCGCCGATCGCGAGGCGAACTGGACGGCGCGGGACGTCAGGGCACGGATGGAGTTCGGCCTGCGCTGCGCCCTCGCTCATGGTACGGCGGCGATCCGCACCCATATCGACTCGCTCGGTCCGCAGATCGGCATCTCCTGGCCGGTGCTGGCCGAGCTTCGGGCGGAATGGGCCGGGCGCATCGCCCTGCAGGGCTCGCCGCTGTTCGGCGTCGAGGCCGTCGCCGACGGCGCCCATATGCAGGCGATCACCCGAGCGGTGAGGGCGCATGGTGACGGGCTGCTCGGCTGCGTCACCTACATGATCCCAGAGCTCGAGGCGGCGCTGGATACGATCTTCCAGACCGCGATCGAGAACGGTTTCGACCTCGATTTCCATGTCGACGAGAGCAATGATCCGGCGGCGCGCTCGCTGGAAGCCATTGCCGACGCGGCGCTGCGTCATCGCTTCACCGGCAGGATCCTCGTCGGGCATTGCTGCTCGCTGGCCCTGCAGCAGCCGCGGGACGAGGCGCGCATCGTCGCCAAGGTCGCCGAGGCCGGCATCGCCGTGGTCTCGCTGCCGATGTGCAACATGTATCTGCAGGACCGGCAGGCCGGCCGCACGCCGCGCTGGCGCGGCGTCACCGCGCTGCATGAGCTGAAGGCAGCCGGCGTGCCGGTAATGATCGCCTCCGACAACACCCGCGATCCCTTCTACGCCTATGGCGATCTCGACCTCGTCGAGGTGCTGCGCGAGGGAACGCGCATCCTGCAGCTGGACCATTCGGGCAATGACTGGGTACAGAGCATCGCGACGACGCCGGCCGCGCTGATGGGCCTGCCTGGGCAGGGCCGGCTCAGTGTTGGCGGCCCCGCCGACCTGATCCTGACCCGGGCACGGGACTGGACCGAATTCTTCGCCCGGCCGCAGGCCGAGCGCACCGTCTTGATCTGCGGCAAGGCGATCGACCGCACGCTGCCCGATTATCGCGAACTCGACCATCTGATGAGCACCGACGCATGAGCACGAAATACGACATCGCCGCCCTCAAGGCCCGCCTCGGCAATATCAGGAGCGAGGACAATCCCGCGCTGGTGAAGCAGAAGAGCCGGGACTTCTTCTGGTACTCGCCGACGCTGAAGCGCCAGCTCGACCAGGTCACGGCCGATATCATCGTTTCGCCGACCAGCGAGGCGGAGGTGCTGGAGGTGCTCGCCGCTGCCCATGCGCTCGGCATCCCCGTGACGCCGCGCGGCACCGGCACCGGCAATTACGGCCAGGCCATGCCGCTCTCGGGCGGGGTGGTGCTCGATCTCTCCGGCTTCAACAAGGTCAAGGCGATCGAGGCGGGGCGCTATGTCGCTGAGCCCGGCGCGATCCTCTCGAAGATCGACGAGGAGACTCGGGCGCATTCGCGCCAGGAGATCCGCCTGCACCCCTCGACCTACCACACCGCTTCGGTCGGCGGCTTCATCGCCGGCGGCTCCGGCGGCGTCGGCTCGATCAAATGGGGCGGCCTGCGCGATTGGGGCAACATCATCCGCCTCAAGGTCGCGACCATGGAGGCGACTCCGCGCATCCTCGAGCTTCAGGGCGAGGACCTGCACAAGGTCTCGCACGCCTATGGCACCAACGGCATCATCACCGAGGTCGAGATGCCGCTCGGCCCGGCCTATAACTGGGTCGACGTGATCATCGGCTTCGACAGCCTGCGCGGCGCGACCGAATTCGCCAATTCGCTCGGCGAGCAGGACGGGCTGGCGTTGAAGGAACTCGCCGTCGTCGCGGCGCCGGCGCCGCACGACTATTTCCTGCGCCATCGCAAATTCCTGCCGCGCGACAGCCATTGCGTCATCGCCATGATCGCGGATTTCGCGGTGGAATCGACGCTGGCCTATGCCCGCCGCTTCCGGGGCGCGGAATTGCTGATGCGCTCGGACAAGCTGACGCCGGAAGAGGCGAAAGGCCTGCCGGCTTCCTTCGAGCTCGCCTGGAACCACACCACCTTGCGGGCGCTCAGGGTCGATCCGTCGATCACCTATCTGCAGGTGCTCTACCCGTTCCCCAACCAGGTCGAGCTGGTCGAGAAGATCCATCAGCGTTTCGGCGACGAGCTGACCTGCCATCTCGAATTCGTCCGCTTCGACGGCAAGATCACCTGCTTCGGCCTGCCGCTGGTGCGCTTCACCACGGAGGAGCGGCTTGAAGAGATCATGGCGATCCATGAGGAGATGGGCGCGCCGATCTTCAACCCGCATCGCTACACGCTGGAAGAGGGCGGCATGAAGCAGACCGACGAGGTCCAGCTCGCCTTCAAGCGCGAGGCCGACCCGCAAGGCCTGCTCAATCCCGGCAAGATGGTCGCCTGGGAGGACCCGGAATACGACTATCGCGCCGGAAAGACCTTCCTGTTCCGCAGCCTGGGTGAAGCGGCCGGCGGCTGAGCATGCGCGTCCTCGTCGTCTACGCGCATCCCAACCCCGAGAGCTTCGGCGCGGCGCTGTACGCTGCGACCGTGGCCGGGCTGCGCCGGCACGGCCATGAGGTCGATGATTGCGACCTCTATGCCGAGGGCTTCGAGCCGGTGCTGAGCCGACAGGAGCGGCTCGACTATCTCGACCTTGCGAAGAATGGCTGTTCGGTAGCCGGCTATGTCGAGCGGCTGCGCGCGGCGGAAGCGCTGGTCCTGTGCTTCCCGGTCTGGAATTTCGGTTATCCCGCCATGCTGAAAGGCTATTTCGACCGGGTCTTCCTGCCCGGCGTGTCGTTCAAGCTGGTCGAGGGGCAGGCACAGCCGAGCCTCTGGAATATTCGCCGGCTTGCTGCGGTAACGACTTATGGCGCCACGCGCTGGCGGGCCATGCTGATGGGCGACCCGCCGCGCAAGCTGGTCGGCCGGTCCTTGCGGGCAGTCTGCCACCCAACCGCTCGCCTCAGCTATCAGGCCCATTACGACATGAACCGCTCGACGCCGGAGAGCCGGACGGCATTTCTGCGCAGGATCGAGGCGATGACCGCACAATTCTAGGTGATTGTCGCACCATTGTCATTTGCCTGTCATGTTGGCAGGCGATTCCAGAGCCGGCGAAAAGTATGGGCAATCTTTTCGAGGGGCCGGCTCATGACCAAGACGATCGAAAAAAGCGTCGGCCGCGCCTTGCTGCTCGCCGCGAGATTGCATCGCGGCCGGATGGGCGAGCGGCTGAATGCGCTCGGGCTCTTCCCGGGGCAGGAGCAGGCCCTGAAGGCGCTGCAGGCCGCGCCGATGACCATGGGCGAGCTCGCTACCTTGCTGCGGGTCAAGCCGCCGACGGTTTCCAAGACGATCGGTCGGCTTTCGCTGCAGGGCCTGGTCAGCCGCGAGGGCGGCGGCAAGGATGGCAGGCTGGTTCAGGTCGCGCTGACCGAACATGGCCAGAAGACTGCCACGGCCCTCGACGCGGTCTGGACCCAGGTCGAGGAGGAGCTGCTCGAGAAGCTCGACTCCAAGGAGCGCAAGCAATTGCGCAAGCTGCTGCGCAAGGTCGCCAAGGGACTTTCGCAGGCCGGCGCCGAGCTCGACGATCCCGAAGACGAGGTTGAGGACGCAGCCTGAGCCAGGCCGGCGCCTTCGCGGCATGGCACGCATGCGTCACCGGACTGGTCTCGGCCTTTAAATCGGTTCATTGATCTCAGGTCATTCCGCAGAAGCATGCCGAGACCCGTCGCTTGTCGGCCGCCCCCGCTCCGCCCCCGGATACGCGCCGGACGCGCCTGACCGCCATCTTGCTGATGTGCGCGGCGGTGCTGTGCTTTGCGCTGCTCGATGCCTCGGCGAAATGGCTGGGCGGCTCGATGCATGCGATGCAGGTCGTCGCGGCCCGCTATCTGATCAGCGTGGCTCTGGTCTCGACCCTGCTCAATCCATGGTCGCGGCCAGGCATTCTGCGGACGCGCCGCCCCTGGTTGCAGGGCTTCCGTTCGCTCCTGCTCCTGATCTCGACGGGGCTGAACTTCATCGCGCTGAAATATCTGCAACTGGCCGAGAACGTCTCGATCATGTTCGCGACGCCCTTTCTCGTCGCGCTTCTGGCCGGGCCGATCCTCGGCGAATGGGCCGGGCCTCGCCGGCTGGCGGCGATCGGCGTCGGCTTCATCGGCGTGCTGATCATCTTGCGCCCCGGCTTCGGCGGGCTGCACCCGGCGGCGCTGCTCACCGTCTGCGGCTGCTTCTGCTACGCCTTCTACAGCATCTCGACGCGGATGCTCGCCGCCAGCGACGCCCCGGAGACGACGATGTTCTATTCCGGCATCGTCGGGGCGGTGGTGATGCTGCCGCTGCTGCCGCTGTTCTGGTCCTGGCCGGCCAACGGGGCGAGCTGGCTCTTGATGCTGAGCGTCGGGCTTTTCGGGGCCCTCGGCCACTGGCTGCTGATCCTGGCGCATCAGCGCGCGCCGGCGAGCATGCTCTCGCCGTTCAATTACTCGCAGATCGTCTGGATGGTGGCGCTCGGCTGGTTCGTCTTCGGCCAGATTCCTGACGGCTACACCTTCATCGGTGCGAGCATCGTCATCGGCTCCGGGCTCTACCTGCTCTATCGCGAGCGGGTCCGGGCCGTGCCCGAAGGCTCGGCCCGGCTGGATTGAGGCTGCGCGCCGCTCAGCCCTTATCGGTGAGCGAGAGGCGGCTCTGCGACGCCACGAAATCCGACAGCATAGGTACGAAATCGTCGCCCTTCCCGGCCGCGACGGCCTGGGCATAGACGTTCTTGACGGCATTGCCGACCGGGTTGGGAATGCCGGCATCGTTGGCGACCGCTTCGAGATAGCGGACATCCTTCAGCGCGTTCGACAAGGTGAACTTGTGGGCGTCGCGATCGCGCTGCAGCACGTACTGCATGAAGGTCTGGTAGAAGCCGCAATCCATCCGGCCGCCCGAGATCACGCTGTCGAAGGTCTGCGGCGTGATGCCGATCTTCTGCGCCAGCGTCAGCGCCTCCGAATAGATCGCGCCATAGCCCATCGACAGGAAGTTATTGAGAAGCTTCATCTTGTGGCCGTCCCCGACCGGGCCGAGATGAACCACCTTCTGTGCCCATGCGTCACAGACCGGCTTGATCCGGGCGAAAACCTCTCTGTCGGCGCCAATCATGGTCGAGAGTTGGCCAAGAGCCGCTTGCGCGGGGGTCCCGCCGAGCGGTGCATCGCAAAGGTGGAGACCGATGGCCGCGAGCTGGGCCGCCAATCTGACCGTCGAGCCGGGATCGGAGGTCGAGCAATCGACGATGATCGTGCCGGGCTTCGCGCCGGCTGCGATGCCGTCCGGTCCATTGATCACGGCCTCGACCTGCGGCGTGCCGGTGACGCAAAGGAAGATGATCGAGGCTTTCTCGGCGAGCTCCCGCGGCGTCCGGGCCTCCTGGGCGCCGGCTGCCTTGAGCTCTTCGACGGGCTTGCGGTTCCTGTGCCCCATGACGGTCAAGGGAAAACCTTTGGCGAGGATGCAGGAGGCCATGCCCTGGCCCATGAAGCCGACGCCGATGAAGCCGATCGCTTCTTTATGAGCGGTCATCTTTAGTTCCTCTGGATTATATGAGATGGACGGTGAGCATGCGGAACGATTTGACCAAGAACTGGTTGAAGGCCGTGGGTAACCCGCTTCAGGAGAAGCGCTTTATGGCTGGCGACGGAAACCTGCGGGACCCCTCCTCCGTCGGAAAGGGCGCCGCAATCCCTCGGGAACGCTTGGGCGGGCGAGGGCGTGTTACCTTGCAGATCATCGCCGATCACCTCGACGTCTCGACGGCGACAGTCTCGCTCGCGCTGCGCGGCAGTCCGCTCGTCGCCGACGCGACCAAGCATCGCGTGCAGAAGATCGCCCGCGAGATGGGATACAGCTACAACCGCAGCGCCGCCTCGCTGCGGACCGACCGGACCAATATTCTCGGCGTCGGCTTCCACGACATCACCAACCCCTATTTCGCCGAGCTCCTGGCGGCGATCGAGGAAACGGCTGCCGCCCATGGCCGCTCGATCCTTCTCGGAACCTATGCGGAGAACCTGGAACGTCAGGACCGCGTGCTCAACACGCTGAAGGAATACCGGCCCGACGGGATGATCATCTGCCCGGCCGGCGGCAGCACGGCGGAGACGCTTGCCCATCTGATGGCGGCGCAGGTGCCGCTCGTCCAGCTTTCGCGCGAGATCGAGGGCGTCGATCTCGACTTCGTCGGTTCCGACGACCGGCACGGCACCATGCTGGCGATGGAGCATCTGCTGGAGCTCGGCCATCGCCGCATTGCCTTCCTCGGCGAGAGCAAGCTGATTTCGACCGGCTGCAATCGCTATCGTGGCTATCGCGACATGCTCGCCAAACACGGTCTGCCGCTCGACCCGGCACTGGTCTATTCCGCCTGGGGAACGCGCGAGAACGGGCTGAAAGGCGTCCAGAAGGTGCTTTCGGTGGAGGACCCGCCGACGGCTGCGGTCTGCTTCAACGACCTCACCGCCTTCGGGGCGATGCTCGGCCTGCGCCATTGCGGGCTCGAGGCCGGCGAAGACTTCTCGCTGGTCGGCTGCGACGACGTCCAGGAAGCGGCGCAATGGTATCCGGCGCTGACGACGATCAAGAATTTTCAGGACGATATGGGGCGCCAATCGGCCGAGATGCTGCTGCGCCGCATCGCCGAGCCGGCCGCGCCGGCGCGCAGGGTCGTGCTGAAACCGGATCTCGTGGTGCGCGGCACCACGGCGCCGCCCCGCAAGAAATAGGGCAGGGCACCCCGGCTTCGGGCCGGCGAGCGGCTGCCCCGCCTGCGGACGAGCCCGTCCGAAGGCGGCGTCATCCAGTCCGGTTTCAGGCATCGTTGGCAGCTTTGGGGTTCAGCGCGCGATAGGCGCGGACGACCTGCGAGTCGTCGCGCCCGCCATGGCCGAGGCCCGAAGCTGCAAGGAACATCTGGTGTGCCGTGGCCGCCAGCGGCAGCGCGGCCTTCGCGGCCCGGCCGGCATCGAGCACGATGCCGAGATCCTTGACGAAGATGTCGACCGCGCTGGCGACCGGCGGCTCGTCGTCGAGCATGCGCGGGCCGCGATCCCTGAGCATCCAGGAGGAGGCGGCCGAGCCGCCCATGATCTCGAACAGCAGCTTGCCGTCGATCCCGGCTTTCTGGGCCAGCGAGAGGGCCTCGGCGGCAACGGCGATATGGACGCCGCAGAGCAGCTGGTTGACGGTCTTCACGGTCGCGCCCTGGCCGGGCTTCAGGCCGACATGGAAGACCTTGTCGCCCATCGCGTCGAGCATCGGCTTGCCGGCGTCGAAACTCTCCTGCGAGGCGCCGGCCATGATCGTCAGCGTGCCGTTGCGGGCGCCGTTGACGCCGCCGGAGACCGGCGCGTCGACGAAGCGGCGGCCGCTCTTCTCGACTTCGGCGGCGATCGCCTCGACCTCGCCGGGCGGGCAGGTCGCCATCAGGATGACGGTCGCCGCGGGCGCGAGGGCGGCGAGCGCCCCGGCCTCGAACAGCACGGAGCGGGCCTGAGCGGCATTGACGACCATCAGGATCAGGGCATCCGCACCTTGCGCCGCTTCGCCGGCGCTCGCCGCGGCATGACCGCCGGCTGCGGCTAGGGCGTCGCGCGCCTGCTGGCGCATATCGAAACCGGTGACGCGGAACTGGCGCTTGACGAGGTTCTCGGCCATCGGCGCACCCATGGCGCCGAGACCGACGAAGGCGATCGAACTCACAAAACCAACCTTTTTGCTGACAATGGGCCCGTCCCTGGACGGGCCCGGCAGGGGCTCATTCCTTCACCGCGCCGGTGAGCGAGGCGACGTAATAGTCGACGAAGAAGGAATAGAGCAGGGCGACCGGGATCGAGCCGAGCAGGGCGCCGGCCATCAGCGAGCCCCAATGGTAGACGTCGCCCTCGACGAGCTGGGTCAGCACGGCGACGGGCACGGTCTTCTTCTCGGCCGACTGGATGAAGGCCAGCGCGTAGATGAACTCGTTCCAGGACAGGGTGAAGGCGAAGATACCGGCCGAGATCAGCCCGGGCAGCGCCAGCGGCAGGGTGATCTTCCAGAGCGTCTGCAAACGGGTCGCGCCGTCGATCATGGCGCATTCCTCGAGCTCGAACGGGATCGACTTGAAATAGCCGATCAGCAGCCAGGTGCAGAACGGGATCAGGAAGGTCGGATAGGTCAGGATCAGCGCCCATTGCGAGTCGAACAGACCGAGCTGGAAGATCAGCGTCGCCATGGGGATGAACAGGATCGAGGGCGGCACCAGATAGGCGAGATAGATCCCGAGCCCGACATATTGCGAGCCCTTGAACTTCAGGCGCTGGATCGCATAGGCGGCGAGCACGCTGGAGAACAGGGAGAGAGCCGTCGCGACCGTGGCGACGGTCATCGTCGTCAGCAGCCATTGCGGATAGTCGGTCTGGAAGAGCAGCTTGTTGATGTTCTCCAGCGTCGGCGACTTCACCCAGAACGGGTTGTTGTTCTTGTAGTCGTAGAGTTCCGAGTTCGGTTTGATCGCAGTGATCGCCATCCAGTAGAACGGGAACAGCAGTATGATCACGAAAAGCGAAAGCGGCAGATAGAGGGTGATGAAGCGGCGCGGCCCCGACGACCAGTCGATGACGCCGGCCTGCTCCTTCTCGACCAGATGCGGGCGCTCCGCGGCAGCGTGATCAGTCATTGTCTTCTCCCTGCTGCCATTTGCGGCGGGCGAGCGCGAAGTAGCTGAACAGCGTCGCCATCACGAGGAAGGGGATCATCGCGACCGCGATCGCCGCGCCCTCGCCGAGCTGGCCGCCGGGGATGCCGCGCTGGAAGGCGAGCGTCGCCATCAGATGGGTGGAGTTGATCGGCCCGCCGCGCGTGATGGCGTAGACGAGCTGGAAATCGGTGAAGGTGAACAGCACCGAGAAGGTCAGCACCACAGCCAGGATCGGCATCAGCATCGGCAGCGTCACATGTCGGAAGCGCTGCCAGGCATTGGCGCCGTCGAGCATCGCCGCTTCGTAGAGGGCCGGTGAGATGGTCTGCAGGCCGGCGAGCAGCGAGATCGCGACGAAGGGAATGCCGCGCCAGACATTGGCGGCGATCAGGGAAAAGCGTGCCGGCCAGGGAGCGCCGAGGAAGTCGATATAGGTTTCGCGCCAGCCGAGCACGTCGACCAGGATGTAGGAGATGATCGAGAACTGCGGATCGTAGATCCACCAGAAGGCGATCGCCGAGAGCACGGTCGGGACGATCCAAGGCACCAGGATCAGCGCGCGCAGCAGCGATTTGAACGGCAGGTGGTTGTTGAGCAGCAGCGCCAGCCAGAGCCCGAGCGCAAACTTCCCGATGGTCGCGACGCTCGTATAGAGCAGCGTGTTCCAGACCGACGTGATGAAGACCGGATCGTGCCAGAGCGACTGGAAGTTCTCGAAGCCGATGAAATAGCCGGCGCGGCCGATGCGGGTGTCGGTGAAGGCGAGCCAGACGCCGAGGCCGAGCGGATAGCTCAGGAATACCAGCAGCAGGCCCAGTGCCGGCAGCAGGCAGATGAAAACCAGAAATGGCTTGTAGTCGAACAGGCGCGTCAACCAGCCCTGGGAGAACTGGTGGCCGGCCCGTGCCTCGGCCGCGATCGTCATGGCGCGATTTCCCGTGATGAAGCCGCGCCGCCGCGGTGGCGGCGGCGCGGTCGTGACGGATCAGGTGCGGTAGTAGCGCTTGGCGCGGCGCTCGGCTTCCGCAGCGGCCTGTTCGGGCGTCGCCTGGCCGGCGCAGACCGAGGCGACCATCTGCACCATGACGTATTCGGCGTTGACGGTGCCGGCAGCCTCGGTGATCGCGCCCTTGTAGCCGCTCCACAGAGCGCGCTCCCAGGTGTCGCGATAGACCAGGATCTTCGGATCGCTCTCCCAGACCTTGCTCGAGGCATAGGCCTTGAGCGGCTGGGTCCAGTAGCCATAGCAGCCGGTCAGCCACTTATCGTACTGCTCCTTCTCCATCATGAAGCGGAGGTACTCTTTCGCGGCGTTCGGGAATTTGGTGTGCTTGAACACCATGGCGTTGATGACCAGCGCCGTCTCGGTCGGACGGCCGACGCCGGCGCCGATCGGCATCGGTGCATGGTTGAGGTCCTTGCCGACGGCGGCGATCTTCTCGTCCTTGGAGTTCTTGATCGAGAAGTAGAGCGAGACGCCGTTCTGAGTCAGGCCGACTTCACCGGCCGTCAGCGCCTTGTTGTTGCTGATGTCGAGCCAGGAAAGCGTACCCGGGATGAAGGTCTCGTAGAGCGCCTTGGCGTATTTCAGCCCCTCGATCGTCTCCTTGCTGTTGATCGCGACCTTGTTGTTCTCGTCGACCATGTAGCCGCCATGCGACCAGATCAGCCAGTTGCAGAAGGCATTGCCGTCGCCGACGGCATTGCCGAGGGCAAAGCCCGCCGGGTGGCCATTGGCCTTGAGCTTGCGGCAGAGGTCGAGGAAACCGGCATGGTCGGTCGGGAACTTGTCGAAGCCCGCTTCCTTGACCCAGGATTCGCGATAGACCGCCGGGCCGCCCGAGCCGCCCATCGGGATCGAGATCCAGGTGTTGGTCTTGTCCTTCTTGCCGTATTTCTCGGCGATCGGGTACCAGCCGCCGTATTTCTTGCCGAGGTCCTCGGCGATACCAGTCAGGTCGACGAGCTTGTCGGCGAAGATATGGGGGTCGTCGGCCCAGCCGACGACGACGTCCGGTCCGGCGCCGGTATTCGCGGTCACTGCCGTCTGCGGGCGCAGGTCTTCCCAGCTCGCATAGTCGACGCGGACCTGGACACCGGTCGCCTTGGTGAAGGCGGCGGTGTTCTCGTCGAAGATCGCCTGATCGGGATCGACGAACTTGGTCGGACGCAGGACGCGCAGGGTCGCGCCCTTCTCGATATTTGCGGTCTGGGCGATCGAGGGTGCGGCAAGCGTTGCGCCGGCGGCGAGTCCGGCGCCGCCGATCAATACGTCACGTCTGGAAATCGTCATGGGTCAGCTCCTCCGTTGGACCGCGAGGCCCTACATGGGAGCCTCGTCAGGGTTTGTAGTCGGCGGATGCGCGACGCCGCCCCGGGGGCGGCGCCCCCATTGGGCGGAGCAGCGGATGGTCAGATGCGCGTGCCGGTCGCGGCGTCGAAGAGATGCGTGACCGAGGTGTCGGGCCGGATATGGATGTTCTCGCCCGGCTTGGCGGTGATGCGCTCGCGGAAGATGCAGGTCAGATCCTGGCCACCGCAGCGGACGACCACCTGCGTCTCGGAGCCCATCGGTTCGATCACCACGACTTCGGCCGGCAGGCCGGCCGGGTCGAGCAGGATGTGCTCGGGGCGGATGCCCATCACGGCGGCGCGCCCGTTCGAATCGGCCGGATGCTGCCCGACCGGCCAGATCA
Organism: Allobosea sp. GW823-FHT01F03; assembly: GCF_058798075.1. Classification (NCBI taxonomy): domain Bacteria; kingdom Pseudomonadati; phylum Pseudomonadota; class Alphaproteobacteria; order Hyphomicrobiales; family Alloboseaceae; genus Allobosea; species Allobosea sp. GW823-FHT01F03. The sequence goes on from NZ_CM179505.1 coordinate 1,217,173, forward strand.
CGCCGCCCTCGGTCTCGAAGCCGTTGGCGCGGATCGTGCCCTTCAGCAGATTCATCGAGGGCGAGCCGATGAAGGCGGCGACGAAGAGGTTGGCCGGGTTGTCGTAGAGGTCGAGCGGTGCGCCCATCTGCTCGACGATGCCGTCATGCATCACGACGATCTTGTCGGCCATGGTCATGGCCTCGATCTGGTCGTGGGTGACGTAGACCGTCGTGGTCTTGAGGCGCTGGTGCAGCTCCTTGATCTCGGTGCGCATCTGGACGCGCAGCTTGGCGTCGAGATTGGAGAGCGGCTCGTCGAACAGGAAGACCTGCGGGTCGCGCACGATGGCGCGGCCCATGGCGACGCGCTGGCGCTGGCCGCCCGAGAGCTGGCGCGGATAGCGGTCGAGCAGCTTGTCGAGGCCGAGAATGCCGGCGGCCTTGTTGACGCGCTCGTCGATCTCGGCCTGCGGCGCCTTCCGCAGCTTCATCGAGAAGGCCATGTTGTCGGCCACCGTCATATGCGGATAGAGCGCATAGTTCTGGAAGACCATGGCGATGTCGCGCTCTTTCGGCGGCACGTCGTTGACGACGCGCGGGCCGATGCGGATCTCGCCGCCGGTGATGTTCTCCAGCCCGGCGATCATGCGCAAAAGGGTCGACTTGCCGCAGCCGGAGGGACCGACCAGAATGACGAACTCGCCGTCGTCGATGTCGATGTCGACACCATGGATGACCTGCGTCGAGCCATAGGCCTTGCGCACATCGGCGATCTGGACTGAGGCCATCTTGGCGTCTCCCGGTCTTCGTTTCCTTCGGGGACGAGTGATCGCACCCCGGCGGCATGGCCGCAATCCCATTGGTCTCGGCTTCTCTGGGCCGATGACCATGGCGCGCCGCAATGCAGGCAAATCCTCGCCTGTTGCGTAGCCCCCGTTCCCGGATAAAGTCATACGATACGAACGGGCGTGTCAAGCGCTCGGCCAGAAGAGCGCCGACGTCGCCGGAAGGCGGCGTGGCGCGGAGGAAAGCCGAAGCGGATGCGGATGCGCGACATTTCGCGGGCGAGGATGCTGAGCCCCGACCGGCTGTTCGGACAGGTCGCCCACAAGCTGGCGGTTTCGATCATCAGCGGCGCCTCGCGGGCTGGTGATCTGTTGCCGAACGAGGACGGCATCCGCGGCGAGATCTCCGTGTCGCGTACGGCCTACCGCGAGGCCGTGAAGTTCCTGACCGGCAAGGGGATGGTTGAGGCGAGGCCGAAAAGCGGCACCCGCGTCGCGCCTCGCGAGTCCTGGAACCTGCTCGATCCCGATGTCCTGGCCTGGCATTTCGAAGCCGATCCGAACGAGAAATTCATTCGCGATCTCTTCGAGTTGCGACTTTTCGTCGAGCCGAGCGCAGCGCGGCTGGCGGCACAACGGCGCAGCGAGGACGACCTCGCCCGGATCGAGGCTGCCTATCGCGGCATGACGGTGAATCCGCCCTATGCCGAGCCGACCGTGCAGGCCGATCTCGCTTTCCACGAGGCGATCTTCGAGGCGACGCGCAACCCGCCGCTGCAATGCCTCGCGCCGGCCGTCTGCGCCACGATCCAGTGGTCGCTGTTCCTGAAGGCGCCGGACGACCGCTTCTTCTTCACGGCGTCACTGGTGGATCACGAGCGGGTGCTGGATGCGATCAGCCAGCGCGATGGCGATCTCGCCGCGGCCCGGATGAGTGGGCTGGTGATCGACAGCCTGAACAGCACCCTGCGATTGCTGGCCGGCCGCTCGTCGGAAAAAGGCGAGCCAGGCCGTGAATAAGTCATACTATAAATGCCGGGATTGGTGGCTCGGCAGGGAAGCGGCGCCTCGGGCCGTCTCTGCTCTGCGGGCGACCCGGCGATGCATCCGCCCCGGTGGGCGGATCGAGCTGGAGCCTCTACGCTTCATTTAATCGTTTTAATATTTTGAAATCAACCCGGATACGCGTATCCGTTCACGTCCACGAGAGCACAGGCCCCATGACCGCGCAGAACAAGATCGAGATCATCATGACCGGGCCGCTGATGGCCTATGCCGCCGACCAGCTCAAGGCACGCTTCATCGTGCACGAACTCTGGAAGGCAGAGGATAAGGCCGCCGCGCTCGCCGAGCTCAGGGACCGGGTGCGCGGCGTCGCCGGCGGTGGCGCGCATATCAAGATCGACGGCGCCCTGTTCGATGCGCTGCCCAAGCTCGAGATCGTCTCGAATTTCGGCGTCGGCTACGACAATGTCGACGCTGCCGAGGCCGGAAGGCGCGGCCTCGTCGTCACCAACACGCCGGATGTGCTGACCGACGAGGTCGCCGACCTCGCGCTCGGGCTCCTGCTTTCGACCGTCCGGCAATTGCCACAGGTCGACCGCTATCTGCGCGAGGGCAAGTGGCTCGCCGGCCCCTATCCGCTGACCACCTCGCTGCGCAAGCGCAAGATCGGCATCGTCGGGCTCGGGCGGATCGGCAAGGCGGTGGCGCATCGCCTCGAGGCCTTCGGGGTCGAGATCGCCTATCATGGCCGCTCGCGCCAGGCCGATGTCGCCTATCGCTATTATCCTTCGCTGGTCGAGATGGCCCAGGATGTCGACACGCTCGTCTCGGTGGCCCCGGGGGGTGACTCGACCTATCACATCATCAATGCCGAGGTGCTGAAGGCGCTGGGGCCGAACGGCATCGTCGTCAATGTCGGCCGCGGCACGGTGATCGACGAGCAGGCGTTGATCAAGGCGCTGCAGGACAAGACCATCCTCTCCGCCGGCCTCGACGTGTTCGAGGACGAGCCGCGCGTGCCGGCCGAACTGATCGCGCTCGACCATGTCGTGCTGCTGCCGCATGTCGGCTCGGCCTCGGTGCACACCCGCGAGCAGATGGGCCAGCTCCTGGTCGACAATCTGAGTTCGTGGTTCGACGGCAAGGGGCCGCTGACCCCGGTCGTCGAGACGCCATGGAAGAAGGCCTGATCTCCATCCGCAAAGCGAAGGGGTTCGCGGCGCTCGCCGCCGGGCTCCTTCTGCTCGCCGACCCGGTTTTCGCGCAGGGGCAACCCGCGGGCAGGCCGGCGGCCGCGCCGCGCGCGCTGGCCGGAGCCTGGGAGATCGAGAAGATCGGCGCGCCGCGCAGCTGCACCGTCACTTTCGGCACGGAGCCTGCGGCGAAAGGCTGGCAATTGCGCTTTCCGGCGACCTGCCGGCGGGCGCTACCGATCCTGAACGAGGCCGCCGGCTGGGATCTGGGCTCGGCCGGCGCTCCGCGCCTGGTCGACGGGGCGGGCAAGGTGCTGATCGCCTTCGACGAGAGGTCAGGCGCGGCCGGGCGGCGCGGCAAGGGGAGCGACGGCGCGCAATACGGGCTCGACCCCAAGGGCCATGCCCGCGTCGTGGCGGGCCCGGCGCCGAGCGCCGCCGAACTGGCGGCGACCGCCGCGAGCCGACGTACCCCGGTCGATCCGGCGCAGGCGCCGGCGATGGAAAGCGTGCCGGGCCGCTATGCGGCGATGCGCCAGCCGGGGCGGGAGGTCTGCAAGCTTTCCCTGACAGCGGCGGCCTCCGAGACCGCAGGCGCGACAGTCGCGAGCTTCGAAGGCGCTTGCACCGACACTGGCCTGACGATCTTCTCGCCCGTGGCCTGGCGCTATGTCGCCGGCCGGCTCGAGCTGATCGCCCGCAAGGGCCACAAGGTCGAGCTCGTCTTCGAGGACGGGCAATGGCGCAAGGACCCGGCGGTCGGCGCACCGCTGATGCTGAAGAAGCTGCCTTAGGACAGGTTAGCTTTCTGCCTGAAGGCCTTTCTCGTCATGGTCGGGCTTGGCCCGACCTTCCACGTCTTTGCTGATCGAGTGCGGTGATCAAGACGTGGATGCTCGGCACAAGGCCGAGCATGACGGTGGAGGCATTCGACCTTCGGTCCTTACGCGACGAACTTGCCGCCGAGCTCATCCTCGATATGGACGCGGATGATCTCCTCGAAATTCGCCTCGGCCTTGAAGCCGAGCGCGGTCGCGCGCTGGGCGTTGAAGTTGCGCGGCCAGCCGGCGACGATCTTGTCGATCACCGGATCGATCTCGCGGCGGATGCGCTTGACGACGTTCTCGCCGGCGACCTTGCGCAGGGTCTCGATCTGCTCGGCAACCGTGCAGGAATAGCCCGGCATGGTCAGGGCGCGGCGCGGGCCGATCGCGGCGGTGTCCATGGTCGCGGCATGGACGAGGAAGCCGACGGCCGAGCGCGGCGAGGCATGCCAGTGGCGGACCTGGTCGGAGACGGGCAGCACCGCTTCCTGGCCGTTCAGCGGCTCGCGGATGATGTTGGAGAAGAAGCCGGAGGCGGCCTTGTTCGGCGTACCCGGGCGCACGCAGATGGTCGGCAGGCGGATGCCGACGCCGTCGAAGAAGCCGCGGCGGCTGTAGTCGCAGAGCAGGAGTTCGCCGATCGCCTTCTGGGTGCCGTAGCTGGTCAGCGGCGTGGTGAAGAACTCGTCCTCGATCTTGTCATGGAAGGGCGCGCCGAAGACGGCGACCGAGGAGGTGAAGACCACGCGCGGCTTGTAGCCGTCGCCGGCGTGGCGGATCGCCTCGAAGAGATAGCGCGTGCCGTCGAGATTGATGCGGTAGCCCTTGTCGAAATCGGCCTCGGCCTCGCCGGAGACGACGGCGGCGAGATGGACGATCAGCTCGGGGCGCGAGGCGATCAGCTTCTCGGCCTCGCCGGGTTGCGACAGGTCGGAGGTCAGCGTCTCGAAGGCGAAGGGGGCGTTGGCCGGCGGGCTGGCCGGGAAGATGTCCTGGGCCGTGACCTTGTCGACCGTCTTGCCGCCGAGCTCCTTGTCGCGCGCCAGGCGCTCGATGAACTTGCGGCCGACCATGCCGGCGCCGCCGAGAACGAGAATATGCATGGGTGTTTCCTCGATGTCCTGATTGTCAGTTCGGAAGACGGCCGCCGAGGTCATCCTCGATGTGGATGCGGATGATCTCGTCGAAATACTTCTCGGCCTTGAAGCCGAGGGCGGTGGCGCGGGCGGCGTCGAAGCGGGTGGGCCAGCCCTTGACGATGTCGGAGGCCGCCTTGTCGGGCGCGCGCCGGATCAGCTTCACCGCCTTGTCGCCGGCGATCCGGCGCAGCGCCTCGATCTGCTCGCCGACCGTGACGCAGACGCCCGGCATGCTCAGATTGACGCGTGGGCCGAGCTGTTCGCGGCCGAGGCCGGCGGCATGGATCAGGAAGCCGACGGCCGAGCGCGGGCTGGCATGGCTGAAGAGCACGCTGTCCTCGACCGGCAGCAGCGCCTCCAGCCCCTGCAGCGGCTCGCGGATGATGCCGGAGAAGAAGCCGCCGGCCGAGGCGTTGGGCTTGCCTGGACGGATCACGATCGAGGGGAAGCGGACGCCGACGCCCTCAATGAGCCCGCGGCGCGAATAGTCGGCGAGCAGGAGTTCGCCGATCGCCTTCTGGGTGCCGTAGCTGGTCAGCGGCGTGACGTGGAATTCGTCCGAGATCGAAGCCGGGAAGGGGGCGCCGAAAATCCCGCTCGACGAGGAGAAGACCAGCTTGGGGACGTAAGGCCCGTTGCGGATGCCCTCCTGCCGGATCGCCTCCAAGAGGTTGCGCATGCCGTCGAGGTTGATGCGATAGCCCTTGTCGAAATCGCGTTCCGCCTCGCCGGAGATGATCGCGGCGAGGTGGAAGACGAGGTCGGGCCGCAGCACGGCGAGGGCTGCGGCGACCGCGGGCTCGGCGGCATCCTCGGTGCGGGTCTCGATCTCTCCGGAAAAGCCGGTAGGCCTTGGTGGAGCGACGACATCGGTCAGGGTCAGGCGTGAGATCGGCCGGTCGTTGCAGGTGCCCTCGCGCGCCAGGCGTGCGGCAAGGCGCTGGCCGATCATGCCGCCGGCGCCGGTGATCAGGACATGCATGGCGTCGCTCCGATTGCCGGAGCCTGTTCGGCAAAGAGGAAAGCTACTCTCAGCGATCCGAACAGGCTCGACTTATTGACCTGGCAGGAGTGATTTCCGCTCGGCTGTTTCCAGCCGAGCGGAAGGCGCCTCAGAGCGCGAAGCCGCCGTCGGCGAGGTGGATCTGGCCGGTGGTGTAGCTCGCCTCGTCGGAAGCGAGGTAGACGGCGAGCCAGGCGATCTCCTCGGCGGTGCCGAGACGGGCCATGGGCTGGCGATCGATGAAGGCCTGGCGCGCCTGGGCCTCGGTCGTGTTCGTGACCTTGGCGAGCTCGATGATGCGCTGGTCGAGCGAGGGCGACTGGATGGTGCCGGGGCAGATCGCGTTCGAGCGGATGCCCTTCTTGATGTAGTCCGCCGCGACCGCCTTGGTCAGGCCGATCACCGCCGCCTTGGTCGCGCCGTAGACATAGCGGTTCGGGATGCCGCGCACCGAGCCGGCGCCCGAGGCGATGTTGACGATCGAGCCCTTGCCGGCGGCGAGCATGCCGGGGACGAAGGCCTTGATCGTGCGGTGCATCGACTTGACGTTGAGGTCGAAGGAGAACTCCCAGGCCTTGTCGTCGCATTCCAGCACGGTGCCGTGATGCACGAAGCCGGCGGCGTTGACGAGGATGTCGATGGTGCCGACCTTCTCGGCGAAGGCCTCGACGGCCTTGGTCGAGAGCACGTCGAGCTTGCGCTTCTTGGCCTTCGGGATGCCCTCGAGCAAGGCGACGTCCTTGTCGGTCGCCCAGACGGTCGCGCCCTCGGCGACGAAGGCCTCGGCGATCGCGCGGCCGATGCCCTGTCCCGCCGCGGTGACGACCGCAACCTTGCCCTTCAAACGTCCAGCCATTGTGCTTCTTCCTCGTATTTTTCCGACTATCGGAGGTTCTTGCGCATATGGATCAGCCGACGATCCGGCAGATCCTCGAAATGGGTGGTCTGGTAGCCCAGCCGCTCATACCAGCCGATGCGCTCGGCAAGCCTGGCATGGGTATAGAGGTGGATGGCGTCGTGGCCGAGCGCCCGGGCCTGCTCCTCGGCGAAATCCATCAGGGCCGAGCCCACCTTGCGGCCGCTGGCGGCGGGGGCGACGGCGATGCTCCAGAGCGTGAACTTCGCCGGCTCCTCCTCGAGCACCAGGACGCCGTCGAGCGTGCCGTCGCTTTCTGCGAGCCAGACTTCATGCTCCGCCAGCACCTGATGATAGTCGGCGATGCGCGGTAGCGAGGGCACGCCGATGACGCTCTCATTCGGCAGATAGGCAGCCTCGGTCAGCGCGGCGATCGCCGGGATATCGTCCGTCGAGGCGCGGCGCAGCGACATGTCAGGCTGCTTTCGCCTGCTTCATGAAATCCGTCAGCGAGGTCTTCTGCCGGCCTTCCGCATCGAAATTCTCCGGCGCCAGCCAGCGCTCGAAGGCTTCGGCCCGTTTCGGCCATTCGCCATCGGTGATCGAGAACCAGGCGGTGTCGCGGTTGCGGCCCTTGACCACCATGTGCTGGCGGAAAAGCCCCTCATACTGGAAGCCGAAGCGCAGAGCGGCGCGCTTGGAGGGCTCGTTGAGATTGTTGCACTTCCACTCATAGCGGCGATAGCCGAGCGAGAAGCCATAGGCGCCGCAGAGATAGATCGCCTCGCTCGCCACCCGGGTGCGCTGCAAGGACGGCGAGTAGGTGATGTAGCCGACCTCGAAGACGCCCTGCTCGGGGCGGATCTCCATCAGCCAGAGATGGCCCTTGGCCTTGCCGTCGGCCTTGTCGATCACGGCGAAGGGCACGATGCCGGGCTTGGCGACCATGGTCGCCAGCAACTCGCCATAGGCCGCCTTGTCCTCGGGCGGATGGGCCGGCATCCATTCCCAGAGCGCGTCATGGCCGGCCATTGCCGTCCAGATATCGTCGAGATGACGGGCCGGGTCGATCGGTTCGAGCCGGCAATAGCGGCCGTCGAGGACCTTGGCGGGCGGGAAGGGCGGGGGAGTCCAGTCCAGAACCGGGTTCATTTCGTCGCCTTTTCGCGCCAGCCGTTCAGGTCCTGGGTGACGTCCCAGTCCGGTCCGAGCTCGTCGATGATGGCCTCTGCCAAAGCGGCGCCTTCGGCTTCCCAGGCGAGCCGCTCGACCGGGTTGCCGAAATCGGAGGCGGCTTCATCGGCTTCGTCATAGATCGCGTCGAAGGAATCCATCCAGCTTTCGAGCCGGTCGGCAAGATCGTCGGAGAGGCCGACATCCTCGGCGTCGACCGGCTTGCGCTTGCCCTTGGCGTCGACCAGCCAGAGGCCGCTGCGGCCGAGCCATTCCGGCGCGATGAGGAGTTGTCCGCTCACGAGCGTGCCTTCAGATCATCGCGGAAGAACGGGATGAGCGGGGCGGAGGCGCCATTGCCGGCAAAGCCCCGAAAACTGCCCTCGTCCTTGATCAGGCGGGTGGCCTCGATGAAGGCTGCCCAGGCGGCGCGGGCGAGCGCTCCGCCGATCGAGATCCGGCGGGTGCCGGCCGCGGCGATGTCGGAAACGCTGAGGCCGAAATCGCCATAGACCAGTGTATTGACCGGCTTGCCGCCGGCCGCGGCGACGATGGTGCCGATATCGGCCGCAGTCTTCGGGCCGGGGGCATAGAGCACGTCGGCGCCCGCCTCCGCATAGGCGCTGATGCGGCGCGCCGACTCGTTGAGCGGATCGGGGTGGCCGGTCAGGAAGCACTCGGCCCGGGCGGTCAGCAGCGCGCCGGAGCCGGTCTCGTCGATGGCGCGGCGGGCGGCACGGACGCGCTCGACCGCGAGCTCGAACGGATAGAGCGGGTCCTCGGTGCGGCCGGTCGCATCCTCGATCGAGAGGCCGGCTACGCCGGTCGCGATACAGAGCTTGACGTTGGCGGCGACGCCGTCGGGCGTGTCGGCATAGCCGTTCTCGAAATCGGCATTGATCGGCAGGTCCGGCACGGCCTTCACCAGCTCGGCGAGATGCGCCAGCATCATGTCGCGCGGCACGTCCTGGTCGGCGCGGGCCCTGGTGAAGGCGAAGCCGGCGCTGGTCGAAGCCAGAGCCGGAAAGCCCTGTCCGCGCAGCCAACGCGCCGAGCCTTCGTCCCAGGGATTGGGCATGACGAAGCAGCCGGCTTCATGAAGCCTACGGAAGATCTCGACCTGCGGGCTGTACGCCATTTTAAATCGTTTCAAAACGGTCTAGGGGCGCCATACTGTCGTTCTTGCGCCGATTTGTCAGCCCCGCAGCCCCGCATCGGGGGGCAAGCCGGGATGCGCCATGCGAATGCCGTGTCCTGAGGCGGGCCGGATGGCGCCGCGAGCGGCCCGGGCCCGTATCCCGACGACGCATCCTTCGCGGCTGAAAGAGCATCGCCCCGCGGCGCGGTCGCGCGGGCGGGGCGATGTCGTAGACGCTGGATGGCGTCGCGATCGTTGCGGGCGCGATCAGTGGTTGTCGCGCGGCACGCCGAACTTCTTGTGGATCTTCTGGTACTTGACCGCCGGCTTGAGAACCATGCCCTCGGAGAGCTCGCCGACGATCTTGCGCTGGATCTCCTGCCAGGGGGTCTGGCTCTTCGGATACTTGTAGCCGCCATTGGCCTTGAACTCGGCCCGGCGCTGCGCCAGCTCCTCATCCGAGATCAGGATGTTGGCGGTGCGCTTCTTCAGGTCGATGCGGACCTTGTCGCCGGTGATGAGCAGAGCCAGCCCGCCGCCGGTCGCCGCTTCCGGCGAGGCGTTGAGGATCGAGGGCGAGCCCGAGGTGCCGGACTGGCGGCCATCGCCGACGCAGGCCAGCGCGGAAACGCCCTTCTTGATCAGGTAATCCGGCGGCCGCATGTTCACCACCTCTGCCGCGCCCGGATAGCCGATCGGCCCGACGCCGCGGATGAACAGGATGCAGTGCTCGTCGATGGCGAGCGCCTGATCGTCGATGCGGTGGTGATAGTCTTCCGGTCCGTCGAAGACGATCGCCCGGCCCTCGAAGGCCATCGGGTCCTTCGGGTTCTCGAGATAGCGCTTGCGGAACTCCGGCGTGATCACCGAGGTCTTCATGATTGCCGAGTCGAACAGGTTGCCGGAGAGGTTGAGGAACCCGGCCTCCTTCTTCATCGGCTCGTCATAGCTCTTGATGACGTCGCGGTTGATCGCGAAGAAGCCCTTGCAGTTCTCTTCGTGGGTGCGGCCATTGGCGGTGATCGCCGGCTTGAGCTTGCCCTTCTCGAGCAGCTCGGCGATCACGGCGGGCAGGCCGCCGGCGCGATAATAGTCCTCGCCGAGATATTCGCCGGCGGGCTGCATGTTGACCAGCAGCGGTGTGTCGTAGCCGATCTTGGTCCAGTCCTCGTTGTCGAGGGCTACGCCGATATGCTTGGCGATGGCGTTGACATGGACCGGCGCATTGGTCGAGCCGCCGATCGCCGAATTGATGACGATGGTGTTCTCGAAGGCTTCACGCGTCAGGATCTTCGAGGGGATCAGGTTCTCCCAGACCATCTCGACGATGCGGCGGCCGGTGAGATAGGCCATCTCATAGCGGTCACGATAGGGGGCCGGAATGGCGGCCGCGCCGGGCAGGGTCATGCCCATCGCCTCGGCGAGCGCGTTCATGGTCGAGGCCGTGCCCATGGTATTGCAGTGGCCGGCCGACGGCGCCGAGGAGGCGACGAGGTCGACGAAGCCGCGATAGTCGATCTCGCCGGCCGCCATCATCTGGCGCGCCTTCCAGACGATCGTGCCCGAGCCGGTGCGCTCGCCGCGGAAGTCGCCGTTCAGCATCGGGCCGCCCGGCAGGGCGATCGCCGGGATGTCGACCGTCGCAGCCGCCATGATCTGGGCCGGGGTGGTCTTGTCGCAGCCGGTGGTCAGCACGACACCGTCGATCGGGTAGCCGTAGAGGATCTCGACCAGGCTGAGATATTGCAGGTTGCGGTCGAGCGAGGCGGTCGGCCGCTTGCAGGTTTCCTGGATCGGATGGATCGGGAACTCGAAGGGCACGCCGCCCATTTCGCGGATGCCGTCGCGGACGCGGCTGGCGAGCTCGAGATGATGGCGATTGCAGGGGGCGATGTCGGAGCCGGTCTGGGCGATGCCGATGATCGGGCGGCCCGACTGCAATTCCTCGCGCGACAGGCCGAAATTCATGGTGCGCTCGATATAGAGCGCGGTCATGTCGGCATTGGCGGGGTTGTCGAACCAGGCCTTGGAGCGCAGCTGCTCCGGCTTGATCCTGCGGACCGGCTTCTTGCCGTTCGAAGACTTGCTCGGCGTCTTGCCTGTGGGGCTCTTGGCCATCCCGTCGTTTCCTCTCGCGGCCAGGCGGCCTTCGAGCCGCTTCGGCATCGTCTTTAAATCGATTTGACCGACAGGTCATGCCGGCCAGGGCAGCACGGCAAGCGCACTTGCCGTTGCTGCTGTATTCTGCATACAGCAGCTTTGAGCGGCCTGCCAATCGCCAATGCACGCCCGGCACCAGCAAAGGTCGCGGCGGCGCAGTTTGCAAGTGTTCCAAATGCGGCCCAGCCCGGCGAGGGGCGCAGATGCGGGGGCCGAGAGCAGGCTTGCCCGGGCGCGGCTTTGCGGCCAAGACAGATGGACAAGGCCGGCCCGGCCTGCGGGACGGGTGCGACAACAAGCGCAAGAGGAAACCGCCATGACGCTCCAGGTCGTCCCATCCTTCGCCCGGATCGGCGAGGAAAACGCTTTCGCCGTGCTGGCGCGGGCGACCGAATTGCAGCGCCAGGGCAAGGACATCATCAATCTCGGCATCGGCCAGCCGGATTTCCCGACGCCGGAGCATATCGTCGAGGCGGCGGTGAAGGCGCTGCGCGACGGCCATCACGGCTATACGCCGGCGAATGGCATCCTGCCCCTGCGCGAGGCGGTCGCTGCCGACCTGCACAAGCGCTATGCCGTGAATGTCTCGCCGGAGGAGGTGATGATCGTGCCGGGCGGCAAAGTCACCATGTTCATGGCGATCCTGATGTTCGGCGAGCCCGGCGCCGAGATCCTCTATCCCGATCCCGGCTTCCCGATCTATCGCTCGATGATCGAGTACACCGGCGCGACGCCGGTTCCGGTGCCGATCCGTGAGGCGAACGGCTTCGCCTTCTCGGCCGAGGAGACGCTGTCGCTGATCACGCCGAAGACGCGGCTTTTGATCGTCAACTCGCCGGCGAACCCGACCGGCGGCGTGACGCCCAAGGCCGAGGTCGACAAGCTCGTCGCCGGCCTTGCGAACTTCCCCTACGTCGCCGTGATGTCGGACGAAATCTACGACCAGATGCTCTATGACGGCGAGAAGCATGTCTGCCTGTTGAGCTATCCGGAAATCCGCGACCGGCTGATCCTGCTCAATGGCTGGTCGAAGACCTATGCCATGACCGGCTGGCGCATGGGCTTCTCGATCTGGCCAAAGCCGCTCTACGACAATGCCCGCAAGCTCGCGGTGAACTCGCATTCCTGCGTCAACGCGCCGGCGCAATGGGCGGGGCTCGCGGCGCTGACCGGCCCGCAGGACGCGGTCGCGATGATGCTGGCGGAGTTCTACCGGCGCCGGAAGGCGGTCGTCGCCGGGCTGAACGAACTGCCTGGCGTCTCCTGTATCGAGCCGAAGGGGGCGTTCTACGCTTTCCCGAATGTCTCGCAGACCGGCTGGAAGGCGAAGAAGCTCGCTTCGGCGCTGCTCGAGGAGACCGGCGTCGCGACCATCGGCGGGCCGGATTTCGGCGTGCATGGCGAGGGCTATATCCGCCTGTCCTATGCCAACTCGCTGGAGAATATCGAGCGGGCGCTCGGCCGGATGGGCGAGTTCCTCAAGAGCGCCAAGGCCGCTTGAGTATGATCACCTGCCATTTGCGCTATGTCGTCGATCCCTATCAGCTGCCGGCGTTCGAGCATTACGGCAAGCTCTGGATCAGGCTGGTCGAGAAGTTCGGCGGGAAGCATCACGGCTACTTCATGCCATCGGAAGGGACCTCGAACGTCGCCCTGGCGATGTTCAGCTTTCCGTCGCTGGCCGCTTATGAGGAATACCGTGAGGCCTCGTTCAAGGACGAGGAGTGTCTGGCGGCCGTCGCACTGAACGAAAAGCACCGCTTCATCATCAGCTATGAGCGCTCGTTCTTCCGACCGGTCTTCGAGGACGATCAGGGGGCGCGCCGCGCGCCCTGAAACCGGCAGATATGGCGAGCGCGTCTGCCGGCTCTCCCGAGCGCCGGGGCGAAGGAAGAGCCTGACCGCATGAGCTATCTTTATCTCGCATTCGCGATCGTCAGCGAGGTGATCGGCACCTCGGCCCTGAAGGCGTCGGAGCAGTTCAGCCGGCCGGTGCCCTCGCTGATCACCCTGGTCGCCTTCGCGAGCGCGTTCTACTTCCTGTCGCTGACCCTGCGGACCATGCCCGTCGGCGTCGCCTATGCGATCTGGTCGGGCGTCGGCATCGTCTTGATCAGCCTGATCGCGCTCGTCCTGTTCGGGCAGAAGCTCGACCTGCCGGCGGTGATTGGCATGGGCCTGATCGTCGCCGGCGTCGTGGTGATCAACGCCTTCTCGAAATCGGTCGCCCACTGAGCGGCGCGCGGGCAGGGCGCTAACACAGTATAGTCCTCATCCTGAGGAGCCATTCCGAAGGGAATGGCGTCTCGAAGGATGCTCTATGAGCCTCAGCGCCTTCTGGAGCATCCTTCGAGACGGCCCTCTCGGGCCTCCTCAGGATGAGGGCTGATTGTTTTTCCAGTAGGTGGTCAGACCTTCGCGGCGCTCGCGGCGGCGTCGATATTGGCCACCAGCTCGGCATCGAGGCCGAGGGAGCCGGCGAGGCCGGCGAGGAAGTCCTTCTCCGCCGGCTTGTCCGGATTGATGGCGATTCGGGCCGCCGTGTAGATTTGCGCCGCGAGTTCCGGCGACTCTGCGCCCTCGACCAGCTCGTCGACCGAGGCGGGATTCGCCATCTCGTTGGCGAGCCAGGCATTTGCCTCCGGGTCGAAGCCGGCCTCGCGCAGGCCGCCGAGAATGGCGCCACGCTCGCTGTCGTCGATATGGCCGTCCGAGGCTGAGGCGGCGATCATGGCGCGGATGAAGATCAGCGCATTGGCGTCACTCGCGGCTTCCGGCTCGAAGCCCGAGCCGGCGGGGGCTGGCAGCAGCACCCGCTGCTCGGCGCCGAGCAGCGGCTTGCCGGCCTGATAGTTCTGGTAGGCCTTGTAGGCGAGGCCGCCGACCAGAGCGAGGCCGCCGACCTTGACGGCGGAGCCGGCAATGGAGCGCCCGGCCGAGGTGCCGAAGATCAGCGCGCCGAGCCCACCGAGGACCGCACCGGCGGCCAGCTGATTGTTGCCGAACATGCCCTTCGCCTGGGCGAGTAGCTCCTCCGGCGTCTTGCCGCCGGAAATCTGGCCGACGATGTCGGTGGCGCCCTGCTGCAGCCCGGTCTTCTGGGCGGCGTCCTGCACGCCCTGCGTGGCCTGGCCGAAGATCTGGCCGGCCATGCCGGCGAGGCCGCCGGCGCCGCCCGCCTGCTGGACCTGCTGGGCGATGTTGCCGAGCATGCCGCTCAGCCCGCCGCTGCCGCCCTGTGCGCCCTGCTGCCCTGCCTGGGCACCGATCTGGCTGCCGGCGCTGACGAGCGCATCGAGAAGGGATTTGGCGTTGAACATCGAAGGACTCCTTCGGAAGGCATGCCGGGGCGGCGGCGCACTCTAGGCACCGCATTCTGTGGCCGCTAGACGGGTCATGCGAAAACGGCGGGAGGATGGCGGCGGGCGGTCGCGAGAAAGGCGATGAATTCGGCGCCTTCGCCCTTGCTTTCGGCGTCAAAGTCCTTATACAGCCGCCATCGCATCAGGCGCGCTGTCGTTTGTTCGATGAGGGCCGGTCAAACGGTTCGCGTCGCGCCAAAATTTTTGACCGGTTTCGCCGCAGGGCGAGCCGATGGGAGTTCGAGCCATGAAGATCCGCAATTCGCTCAAGTCGCTGCGTCTCCGTCATCGCGACAACCAGCTCGTGCGCCGCAAGGGCCGCGTCTACATCATCAACAAGGTCCAGAAGCGCTTCAAGGCGCGCCAGGGCTGAGTTTTGACGCGGCTTTGTGCCGCGTCGACCGGCGCTGTGCCAGACCGGAACAAGAGCGGGCTGCACTTCGGTGCGGCCCGCTTTTTTGGCTTGGCCGTCCTGGCTTTCCGGCGAGTTCGCCGTCCCGTGAATTGACGCCGGGCCGATGCCGCCTACATTCACCGGCATGAGGCTCGCCCGTTTCCTCCGCCTGGCGTTGGTGCCGCTGTCGCTTGCCGTGACGGCGCCGCTATCCGTCTGGGCGCAGCCGGCGCCGCCGTCGCGCGACGGCGCGGTGCCGCCGGCCGACATCGACGACAAGCCCAATCAGCCAGAGACGCCGGCGCCGCGCAGCCCGGCGGCGACACTCGACAAGCTGTTCGAGCGTCTGGCTGCCGCCAAGACGCCGGAAGAGGCCAAGGGCATCGCCAATCTGATCCAGCGCCGCTGGGCGCGCTCCGGTTCGGACACCGCCGACCTCCTGATGAGCCGGGCGCAGCAGGCCGTGAAGGCGCAGGAGCTGCCGCTGGCGATCGAGCTGCTCGACCGGGTGATCACGCTCGAGCCCGACTGGGCCGAGGGCTGGAACCAGCGCGCCAATGCGCTCTTCCTGCTGGGGGACCCGATTCGCTCGCTTTACGACATCGGAGAGACGCTGAAGCGCGAGCCGCGCCATTATGGTGCGATCATGGGGCTGGGCACGATCCTGCGCCAGCAGGGCGACGACAAGCGCGCCATGATCGCCTATCGGCAGGTGCTGGCGATCTATCCCGAGCTCGAAGCGGTCAAGGAGGCCGTCGAAGCGCTCAAGATCGAGGTTGACGGTCGCGACGCCTGAGTCGCGCTCGCGTAGCGACTCAATGCGATTGCCCGCGATGGAGCGGCAATGTTGCGTTGCGCCCTGATCGCCATCCTGCTCCTCACGCTCGGCCTGGCCGTCTTCAGCGAGGTCACCCGCGCCGAGGTGGAGGCGCGCCACCCGCCCCGAGGCGCCTTCGTCGCGGTTGAAGGCGGGCGGCTGCATTATCGTGAGTGCAGGCCGGCGGGGGAGCCGCGCGGTACGGTGGTGCTGCTCCATGGCGCCTATGACAATCATGCCGATCTGCTCGCGGCGCTCGGTCCGACGCTCTCCAGTTATCGCGTCATCGCACCGGATCGCCCCGGCCATGGCTGGAGCGAGCGCTTGGGTGGGCGGGACATGGCCGATCCCGGCCGGCAGGCGCAGGCCCTGATGCAGGGGCTCGACCGGATCGCGCCGGAGCGCTTCGTGCTCGTCGGGCATTCGCTCGGCGGTGCGATATCGTCCCGAATCGCACTGGAGCGACCGGAAAGGCTGCAGGGCCTCGTGCTGCTCGGCGCCATGAGCCATCCCTGGCCGGGCGGCATCACCTGGTCGCAGCGCATCGCCGCTACGCCCTGGATCGGGTCGCTGTTCAGCCATGTCGTCGGCGTGCCGCTGGCGCGCTACCGGCTGGGCGGCGGGACGGACGCGGTCTCGGGCCTTGTCCCGCAACGGCCTTGCCATGAGGCGGCGGGCGAGGCTCGCCTGCTGCTGCGTCCCGACGTTCAGCAATCCAATGCGGAGGACATGGCTGTCGCTTTCGATTTCCTTGCCGATCAGGCGCCGCGCTATCGCGAGCTCGAAGTGCCGGTGCTGGCGGTCGCTGGGGATGCCGACACCATCGTTTCGCCAACGATCCATTCGGCTGCGATCGCGCGCGAGGCTCCGCAGGGGCGCCTGCTGCTGCTGCCGGGCGTCGGTCATATGCCGCAGCATGTCGCGCCGGGGCTGATCGCCGCGGCTATCGACGCGATGCTCGCAGTGGCTCGTGATCGGCGCTGAGCCAGCCAATCGCTGATCTAAACTTGCCATATGGCATCAATTTATCTATATGATGCCATATGGAGGACTAGTCATGACTGCGCTTTCTCCGGTCGATACCGCTGCTGCGCCGTTTTCTCCCGCCGCGATCACGCAGGAGGAGGCGGCGGCGATGTTCCGGGCGGCGGTCAATCTGTTTCGGCTCTGGGGCGTCACCGACGAGGAGGCCGCCATGCTGCTCGACCAGCCGGTGCGCAGCTACCGGCGCTGGAAGTCCGGCGAGATCGGCCGGATCGACCGCGACGGCGCGGCGCGGCTCTCCAATCTGATGGGCATTCACAAGGCGCTGCGCCTGATCTTCCGCGAGCCGCAGCGCGGCTATGCCTGGATCAGGGCTGCGAACGAGGCCTTCGGTGGCAAGTCGGCGCTCGCGGTCATGCTCGATGGCGAACTCACCGATCTGATGCGGGTGCGGCGCTATCTCGACGCCGAGCGTGGGCTCTGGTGAGTTCCGGCGAGTTTCCGGTCGTTCCGGTCGCGTGCTCGGCGGCGGTCCGCATCATCCGCAGCGCCTTCCCGCCGATCGATCTGTTCGAGGACATCGCCGACCCCGCCGACTGGCCACTGCTGATCTCGGCCGAGATGAAGACCAATCCGCGGCTGATGGAGACGATCGGCAATCTCGACCTGGTGCCGCCAGGTCGTCGCGTCTCCGGTCCCGGGGCGAGCCTCCTGATGGCGCCCTTCACCCATGTCAGCCGCGACCGGCCGAGCCGGTTCAGCGACGGCTCGTTCGGCGTGCTCTATGCCGGCGACGTCTTCGAGACGGCGCTGTTCGAGACGATCCATCACCATGCAAGCTTCATGGCGAAGACACAGGAGCCGCCGGGCTGGACCTCGCAGTTCCGCGAGATCGTTCTCTCGGTCGAAGGCTCACTGCACGATCTGCGTGGCGAAGCGGTCGGGACGAGCCCGCTGCTGCTGGCGGAGGGGTACGAGGCCGGGCAGGCGCTGGGCGCGCGGCTCAGGGCGTCGGGCTCGGACGGCGTCGTCTATCCGAGCGTGCGCCGGCCGGACGGCGAATGCGTCGGCCTGTTCTGGCCGGACCTCGCGCACGATCCGGTTCAGGGCCGGCATCTCGACTATCACTGGAACGGCAGGCGGGTGGATCTCTACCGCGAGGCGGGGACGGGGAGGGTGTTCCGGATCGGGTAGCCCGTTGACAGGCCCTCGCTCTCCTCCAGATAATGCCGGCATGATCGAGAAGGACACGCATATTGTCGCCCGGCTCGCCGGCATCCCGACAGGCGGGATGCCGGGGCATCGATCGCGTTAGTCCAAGCGTATCGCGCACCCGCAGCCTCGCCGGATACGGACGAGGCCGTCTTTTCGCCTGTGCCTCGCCCATCCGCATGACCGATGGAGCCTTGCATGGCACAGAACATCTATGACGATCCCAAATTCTTCGCCGGCTATAGCCAGCTTCCGCGGCAGGTCCACGGCCTCGCCGGGGCGCCGGAATGGCCGGCCATCCGCGCGCTCATCCCCGATCTGAAGGGGAGGCGGGTCGTCGATCTCGGCTGCGGCTTCGGCTGGTTCGCGCGCTGGGCGCGCGAGCAGGGGGCCGCATCGGTCACGGGTCTGGATGTCTCCGAAAAGATGATCGCGCGTGCCCGGGCGCAGACCTCGGATGCCGCGATCGCCTATGAGATCGCCGATCTCGAGATGCTTGAGCTGCCTCCGGCGGCGTTCGACTTCGCCTACAGCGCCCTGACCTTCCACTATATCGCGGATTTCGGCCGGCTGGTCCGCATGATCCACCAGGCTCTGACGCCGGGCGCGCATTTCGTCTTCACGATCGAGCACCCGATCTACATGGCGGCGGCCCATCCGCGCTGGTCGAGCGATGAGGACGGGCGCAAGACCTGGCCGGTGAACCGCTATGCCGTGGAGGGCGAGCGCCGCACCAACTGGTTCACCGACGGCGTCCTCAAATATCACCGGACGCTGGGTACGACGCTGAACGGCCTGATCGCCGCCGGCTGGACGCTCCGCCATGTCGCGGAATTCGCGCCGACGGCCGCGCAGATCGCGGAGAATCCCGGGCTGGCGGAGGAGCTGGAGCGGCCGATGATGCTGCTGGTGTCGGTGCAGCGCTGATACCGTGCGGATCGCGGCGTGCTCAGACCCTGACCGCCTTCGCCTTGCGATCCGCGCCGCCGAAGACACGCAGATACCTCGCGATCTCGGCCGGATCGCCCGTGGCCTTGTTCGGGTTGTCGGAGAGTTTCACCGCCGGGCGGCCATTGGCGCTGACGACCTTGCAGACCAGCGAGATCGGGTCGAGATCGGGCGTGCCGACCGGCGAGCAGCCGACGAAGTCGTTGGTGAGGTTGGTGCCCCAGCCGAAGCTGGTGCGGACCCTGCCGTGGAAATGGTGATAGGCCTCCTCGATCGAGTCGATGTCCATGCCGTCGGAGAAGATCAGCAGCTTGCTCTGGGGATCGCGGCCCTGGGATTTCCACCAGGCGATGATCTGCTCGCCGGCCTCGATCGGTGGGGCGCTGTCGGGGCGAAAGCCCGTCCAGTCGGCGAGCCAGGAGGGGGCGTCGTCGAGGAAGGCGGTGGTGCCGAAGGCGTCGGGCAGCACGATCAGGAGGTTGCCGGCATAGACCTGACGCCATTCGTCGAGCACGCGATAGGGGGCGGCGCGCAGTTCCTCGTCGCTGTCGGCCAGCGCCGCCAGCACCATCGGCAGTTCATGGGCGTTGGTGCCGATCGCCTCGAGATCGTTCTCCATGGCGAGCAGTACGTTCGAGGTGCCGGTGAAGGTCGGCCCCAGGCCCTCCTTCAGCGCCTCGACGCACCAGCGCTGCCAGAGATGGCCATGGCGGCGGCGGGTGCCGAAATCGGAGATGCGCAGATCGGGCAGCTTCTTCAGCCGCTCGACCTTGTCCCAGAGCTTCGACTTGGCACGGGCATAGAGCACGTCGAGCGCGAAGCGCCCCCAGCCCTTCAGGGCCTGGCGCGAGCGCAGTTCGTTGACGATGGCGAGGGCCGGGATCTCCCACATCATCGAATGGGTCCAGGGGCCGGCGAAGGTCAGCTCGTATTGCCCGTCGACCTTGCGCAGCTCGTAATCGGGCAGGCGGAACTCGGCGAGCCAGGCGATGAAATCCGGCGTGAACATCTGGGTCTTGCCGTAGAAGCTGTTGCCGGCGAGCCAGATCAGCTCCTTCTTGGTGAAGCGCAGTTCCCGGGCATGGTCGAGCTGGGCGCGCAGCTCACCCTCGTCGATCACCTCGGCGAGGCGGATCGCCTTGCTGCGGTTGATCAGCCCGAAGGTGACCTCGACCTTCGGGTGGAAGCTCCTGATCATCTGCAGCATCAGGAGCTTGTAGAAATCGGTGTCGAGCAGGCTGCGCACGATCGGGTCGAGCCGCCAGCTGTGGTTGTAGGTCCGTGAGGCGATGTCGGTGATGGCCATGGGCGTCGCGGGCTGCTGGAAGGATCGCTCAAGCAGTAGAGCAGGGGCGGCCGCAGGGGAATGGTGGGCGGCGGCACAGGGCCATTCCGGGGCAGGCCGCAAGGCCCGAGCCCGGAACTCATGACCTCGATGCGTTTTCGAGAAAGCAGCACGACCGAAAGTCTTGCTGCCGGCCGTGGTATTCATGGGGCCGGGCGCTTCGCTGCGCGAAGCCCCGGAAAGACGGCGTGCTTCCTCAGCAAGCGCGAAGAGACGTCCTCACGCCTGTTCGACATGCTCCTTCGCCACGAAGGCGATCCGGACCATGTTGGTCGCACCCGGCGTGCCGAAGGGGACGCCGGCGACGACGATGATGCGGTCGCCGAGCGCCGCATAGCCCTCGCGCACCGCGAATTTGCAGGCGCGGAAGGCCATGTCGTCATTGTCGCTGGCGTCCTTGGTGACGACCGCGTGCACGCCCCAGACCAGGGTCAGGCGGCGCGCCGTGGCGCGGTTGGGCGTCAGCGCGACGACCGTCGAATTCGGCCGCTCGCGGGCGAGGCGGAAGGCGGTCGAGCCCGAGGAGGTCCAGGCCGCGATCGCCTTCAGATGCAGGGCCGAGGCGATCTCATGGGCGGCCTTGGCGATGGCGTCGGCGCCGGTCGCCTCCGGCTCGGCGCGCTGCGCGTCGAGGATCGAGCGATAGGTCGTGTCGTTCTCGACCTCCTCGGCGATGCGGTTCATCATCGTGACCGCCTCGACCGGGTATTGGCCTGCGGCGCTCTCGGCCGAAAGCATCACGGCGTCGGCGCCCTCGAAGACGGCGGTCGCGACATCGGAGACCTCGGCGCGGGTCGGCACCGGGGCGGTGATCATGCTCTCCAGCATCTGGGTCGCGACCACCACCGGCTTGCCCATGCGCCGCGACAGGCGGGTGATGCGCTTCTGCGTGCCGGGGACCTTCTCGAGCGGCATCTCGACGCCGAGATCGCCGCGCGCGACCATGATCGCGTCGGAGGCATCGATGATTTCCTCGAGCCGCAGCAGCGCCTGCGGCTTCTCGATCTTGGCCAGGGCGAGCGCGCGGCCGCGCACGATCTTGCGGAGATCGGCCATGTCCTCGGGCCGCTGCACGAAGGAGAGCGCGATCCAGTCGACGCCGGCCTCGGCCGCCGCCTCGGCGTCGGAGCGGTCCTTGTCGGTCATCGCCGAGACCGCAATCGTGGTGTCGGGCAGGCTGATGCCCTTGCGCGAGGACAGCCGCCCGCCGACCGTGACCTTGGTGACGGCCTGCTTCTCCGAGGCCTTCTCGACCACGAGCCGGATCTTGCCGTCATCGAGGATCAGGTTGTGACCGGGCTCCAGCGCCGAGAGGATTTCCGGATGGGGCAGGTGGACGCGCTTGACCGTGCCGGGGGCAGGATCTGAATCGAGGGTGAAACGCGCGCCGTTCTCCAGCAGCACGCCGCCATCGCCACCGAACTGGCCGACGCGCAGCTTCGGCCCCTGCAGATCGGCGAGGATGCCGACCGGACGCCGGAACTGCGTCTCCAGCGCCCGCAGCATCGCGACCCTCTCGGGCAGCGTCTCGCGCTGGGTATGGCTCATGTTGATCCGGAAAACGTCGACGCCGGCCTGGAAAAGTTTCGCACACATCTCCGGCGTGGAGGAGGCGGGCCCCAATGTCGCGATGATCTTGATCCGTCGTTCCCGCCACATTGGGTCGTTTCTCCTTGTTTGCGCAGTTCGTTCTGCGTCCGGTCGTTCCGTCGCTTATTCGTGGCTCCAGGGCAAGCGCCGACGCAAGATTCTGCGCTCGCCCGAAACTGAAAAGGCTACCGCGGTCAAGGCCGCGGCGGCGCTGCGCCGGGGGTGTCGGTGAGCTGGATCGTCCAGCCCTTCTGTTCGCCGGTGTCGACCTCGAAGAAGCCCGAGCGGTCATAGCCGCGCGACAGGCAATCCTCGATGCCGCGGATGGTGAACTCCTTGTTGCGCGTGCACATGATCGACTTGCCGGTCCATTCGCCGCCCTTGTCGTAGTCGACGGCGTGGACATAGTAGAAGCGTGCCGCCAGCGTGCCGCGCAGCAGGGTCTCGCAGGCCCGCGGCGCGATGTTCCACCAGCCCTCGGTGACCCAACCCTGGGCGTCGCGATAGCCGATGGCGACGCCGACGCGGCTGCCCGT
Source organism: Allobosea sp. GW823-FHT01F03 (assembly GCF_058798075.1). Taxonomy (NCBI): domain Bacteria; kingdom Pseudomonadati; phylum Pseudomonadota; class Alphaproteobacteria; order Hyphomicrobiales; family Alloboseaceae; genus Allobosea; species Allobosea sp. GW823-FHT01F03. Next base: position 1,239,618 of record NZ_CM179505.1, read on the forward strand.
GGTGTTGCACATGCGCAGATCAGCCAGCGCCGGGACGGCGCCTGCGAGCAGGAACGCCGCCGGCAAGGCGAGGCGAAGCACGGATCGGGCGAGGCGTGCGCTCAAAATCATGGATCGATCAGGATTACGCGGCAATCGTTGACATTGGTCAGGGTCGGGCCGGTCCGCAGCAGGTCGCCAAGGCCTTCGAAGAAGCCGGTCGAATCATTGTCGCGCAGCGATTGGGCGGGATCGAGGCCGAGCGCGCGGGCGCGTGCCAGCGTCGTCTCGTCGATGATCGCGCCCGCCGGATCGCTGGCTTCGCCGCCGCCGCCATCGGTGCCGTCGGTGTCGCCGATGAGCGCGACGATGCCCGGCTCGCTGGCGAGCGCGATGGCCAGCGCCAATGCGAACTCCTGGTTCGGGCCGCCACGGCCCTTGCCGGCGATGGTGACGGTGAGTTCGCCGCCCGAGATCAGCGCGGCGCGCCGGCCTTCCGCCTTCAGCGCAAGGGCCTGCCGGGCCTGCCCCTGCGCGACCTCGCGGGCCTCGCCTTCGAGATCGGGGCCGAGATCGATCGGTTCGTAACCGGCGGCGCGGGCGGCTGCCACCGCGGCGGCGATCGCGTCGGCCGGGCGGGCGACGATGCGATAGTCGCTGCCGGCAAAGGCGGGATGGCCGGGCTTCGGCGTCTCGTTGGCCTCGTCGGCGAGGAGTGCCTCGGCCGCCGGCGGTAGCTTCAGCCCGTAGCGGGCGACGATGGCGCGGGCATCGGCCATGGTGCTGGGGTCGGGCACGGTCGGGCCCGAGGCGATGGCGGCGGGGTCATCATGCGGCACGTCGGAGACCGCGATGGTCAATAGCCGTGCCGGGGCGGCGGCGAGGGCGAGCCTGCCGCCCTTGATGCGCGAGAGCCGCTTGCGCACGATGTTCATCTCGCCGATCGGCGCGCCCGAGCGCAGCAGCGCCTTGTTGACAGCCTGCTTCTCGGCCAGCGTGAGCGTGCCGGCCGGTGCGACCCAGTTGGCCGATCCGCCGCCGGAGAGCAGGACGAGGACGAGATCGTCGGCCGTTGCGCCCTGGGCGAGAGCGAGCGCGCGCTCGGCGCTGGCGATGCTGCCTTCGTCCGGTACCGGATGGCCGGCGGCCACCATCGGGATGTGGCGGGTCTTGGTCTCGTAGCCGTGCCGGGCGACGGCGTGGCCGAGCAGGCGTTCGGGCGCGAGGCCGAGCGTGTCGAGATAATGCGCTTCGGCGAGCGCGGTCATGCTGCCGGCGGCCTTGCCGGCGGCGAGCAGGATCAGGCGGCCGGACGGGGGAGGCTTGGGCAGGTGCCCGGCGAGCCAGCTGCTCGGATGGGCGCGCGCCACGGCGGCGTCGAAGATCGTCCGCGCCACTTTGCGCTGCTGTTCGATTGCCTTGCGAAGCTGTTGCAAACCGTCGGCCTTCCCGCGAATCCGATCATGCCAATCGACTTTCGTCTCAGCCCCTTCTATGTCGCTGGCGCGCGGGCGTCATCCGCGATTTGCTAGATCGCCGCGCGTCCGTCCGGACGCGGCTACGGTGATCTATCTTTTTGTTATCGCATCGGAGTTTTCCGAAAAGTGGATTCCACTTTTCAGTCCGATGCCATAGGCAGTTCCGAGGGCGGAATGGAAGCGCAGATGGCCTTGCCGAACGGAGCTCCCGTGTTGCGACCCGGCGAGGTCGAGATCATCCTGGGCGATCCGGCGACCGGCGTGCTGCTGCTCTGTGACCACGCCACCAACGCCATTCCTGCCGAGCTCGACGGGCTCGGCCTGCCGGCCCAGCAGCTCGAGCGCCATATCGCCTACGATATCGGCGCGGCCGAGATGACCCGCGCTATGGCGGCGGCGCTGGGCGCGCCGGCGGTGCTGAGCAATTTCTCGCGGCTCCTGATCGATCCCAATCGCGGGCGCGACGACCCGACCCTGGTGATGCGCATCTCGGACGGTGCGCTCGTTCCCGGCAATGCCCGGATCGACGAGGCCGGCATCGCCGAGCGGATCCTCCGCTATTACGCGCCCTATGACGCCGCCATCGACGTGGCGGTCGAGGCCGCGATCGCGGCCGGGCACCTGCCGGCGATCGTCTCGCTGCATTCCTTCACGCCGTTCTGGAAGGGCGTGCCCCGCCCCTGGCATGCCGGCGTGCTCTGGGACCGCGAGGGCCGGCTGGCACAGGCGCTGATCGCGGCGCTGCAGAACGAAGGCGATCTGACCGTCGGTGACAACGAGCCCTATAGGGGCGGGCTGCCGGGCGACACGATCGACCGGCATGCGACGCGGCGCGGCTTGCTCGACGCGCTGATCGAGATCCGCCAGGACCTGATCGGCGAGCCGCATGCGGCGCGCGCCTGGGGCAGGCGGCTGGCGCGCTTGTTGCCCGCGAGCCTCGCAATCGCGCGAGAAATGTGAAATCCGGCCGCTTCCCGCTTGACCTCGCGGCCCATCCGGGCGAACCCCTGCGACCAATTTTCGAAGAAGGGTTTGAGAATGGACGATCCGGTTGCAGGCGATCAGCTGCTTAGCATCGTGCAGCGCATCGAGCGGCTCGAGGAAGAGAAGAAGACGATCTCCGACGACATCAAGGAGGTCTATTCCGAGGCCAAGGCCAATGGCTACGACGTCAAGGTGCTGCGCAAGGTGATCGCGCTGCGCAAGCGCGACCTCGACGAGCGCAAGGAAGAGGAGGCGATCCTCGACCTCTATCTGCAGGCCGTCGGCGAGACGCCCTGATCCGGGCGGCGCGCCGAGCGCCAACCCGCCTATTGCCAGCCGGACTGCCCCTGTCGTCAGGCGATCGAGGCCGTCCGGCCCTGGCGCTGTCCGCTACCGGACGTTCAGCCCGAATTCCCGCAGCAACTGCCCGGCCTGTTCGCGCGAGATCGTCGCGCCCTTGAAGGCGGCTGCATCGCCGAGCCGCAGTCCACCGAGATCGGCGCCGCGCAGATCTGCGCCCTGAAAGCGCGCGCCTTTCAGCGAGGTCTCGCGCAGGCTGACGCCTGCGAGGATCGCGTCGCGGAAATCGCAGTCGCCGAGATCGGCCTGCGAGAAGTCGACGCCCTCGAGGTGCATCCCGCGAAACGACATGCCGCGGAGCTTGGCGTAGACCAAAAGCGTGTCGCGGAAGCAGGTGTCCAGCGACCGGGTTTCCGTCAGGGTGGCCCCCGTGAGCTTGCAGCCGATGAAGGATGCGGCGGTGAGCTTCGCCCCGCGCAACCCGGCATTGTTGAGGTCGCAGGACGTGAATTTGGCCTCGGTCAGGTCCGCTGCGGTCATGTCGGCGAAGGCGGCGCTGCACGATGTCCAGCTCGTGCGCTCCAGAATGGCGCCCTTCAGTTGCGCGTGCTGGAGATTGCAGCGCTCGAAGGTCCAGTCGGAAAAGTCCAGCCGCGACAGGTCGAGCCCCTGCAGGTCGCAGCCGGAAAGGCGGGCTGGTTGCTCCCTGGCGGCCAGAGCGGCCAGCTCGGAGCGATCGGGCCTGCAGCTGGCGACGACGGCGTCAGGCGTCCTGTTCTCGGCCATCGCGAAGCTCCTGCGGGTGCGTTCTCAGTTGGCAGCCCTGTCGGCCATCGCTCCCGCGCCGTCAATTCATGACGGAAAACGCCGGCCTCGGATCATCCGAGACCGGCGTTTCCTGGGCGGCCTTGCGGGCGGCTGTCAGCTATGGGTCCGGAACCGGACCTCGTCATCGATGAAGGTCTTTTCCTGGAAAGCCGCTTCATTGGAGCCGAAGGGCATCTGCGCCGTCAGCTTCCAGGACGCAGGGATGTTCCAGGCCTTGGCGACGTCTGCGTCGACGAGCGGATGGTAATGCTGGAGGCTCGCACCGATATCGGCGTCGGCGAGCGTCGTCCACACGGCCAGCTGCGCGATGCCGGTCGAATGTTCCGACCAGATCGGGAAGTTGTGCGCGTAGAGCGGGAAGCTGGCCTGGAGCGCCTTGACCGGCTCCTGATCCTCGAAGAACAACACGGTTCCCGCGCCGTTCGCGAAGCTGTCGATCTTCTTGCTCGTCCCCTCGAAATCGGCGGCCGGCACGACGGCGCGAAGCGCTTCCCGCGTGATGTTCCAGAACTTGTCGCTCTCCTTGCCGAAGAGAATGACGGCGCGCGAGCTCTGCGAGTTGAAGCTGGAGGGAGACAGGCGGATCGCTTCCCTGATCAGGGTATCAACCTGCGCTTCGGGGATCGGCAGATTCTTGCCGAGAGCGTATTGCGTACGGCGCTTCTTGAGCTTGTCGAGCATGGCTTCCTCATATGCGAACGCATGTCACGTCGGTGGACCGATGAGACAGGACGGGTTTCCCTGAGCGCCTGCACAGGCGCCGTCCCGGCGAAGGCGGGACTTGATGAGGGAGAGGTAGCGGTTCACTTGCTGCATCGGAATGCCCATATTGGGCACCAATCTGTTGCTAGCGGGGGAACGCCTGCATGTCCGAGCTCGACGATATCCGTAGCTTCGTCGCCGTGGTCGATTCCGGAGGCTTCGGCCGGGCCGGGCGTAGCCTCGGCCTGTCGAAATCGATCGTCAGTCGCCGCGTGGCGCGGCTGGAGGCCGATCTCGGCACCAGACTTCTGAGCCGTACCACCCGCGGCGTCAGCCCGACCGAAGCCGGGCTCGAGTTCAAGGCGCGCGGCGAGCGTATCCTGGCCGAGCTGACAGAAGCCCGCGAAGCGGTGGCGCTGCAGGCCGGCGGGGTCGCGGGCCGCCTGCGGCTGAGCATGCCGCTCTCCTTCGGCATCCACCATGCCGCGCCGGTGCTGGCCGAGTTGGCGCGCCGGCATCCCCGGCTCGAGATCGATGCCGAGGCCAGCGACCGGCAGGTCGACCTGATCTCCGAGCGCTTCGACATGGCGATCCGGATCGGCGTGCTGAAGGATTCCAGCCTGGTGGCGCGTCGGATCACCTCCGTGCGCGGCATCGTCGTCGGCAGTCCCGCCTACCTTGCCGGGCATGGCCGCCCGGCGACGCCGGCCGATCTCACCGGCCATGAATGCCTGATCTATACCGGCGGGGCGGTGCCCGACTGGAATTTCAAGGTCAATCGGCGGCTTGTCTCGGTCCGGCCGAGCGGGCGGCTTCGTTCCGATAATGGCGACACCTTGCTGCAATGGGCGGAGGCCGGGCTGGGTCTCGCCCTGCTGCCGAGCTTCATTGCCGGCGAGGCGATTCGCGCCGGCCGGGTCGAGCCCGTTCTGGTCGAGTTTCCGCTGCCGGAAAGCGGGCTTTATGTCGTGCGTCCGCCGGGCGCCTATGTCTCCGGCAAGGTCCGTGTGCTCACCGATCTCCTGGTCGAACGCTTCGGCTCCGCCGCGACCTGGGATCCCTGCCGGAAGGTGCTGGATCAGCATGCGCAGATGGTCGGATCTGGTGAGGACGAACATCAAGCTGCGTGAAGTTGCACTTCACCCGATTTCACGTGCCAGCCGTCTTTCGCAAAGGCAGTGTTGCGGCCCATCGAAGCGGGAGATCGTGATGCTGCTGGTTGGAATGCTCGACAGCCCCTATGTGCGGCGCGCCGCGATCACCGGAACCTTGCTCGGGCTCGAATTCGAGCACCGCTCGGTCTCGGTGTTCCGGCACATGCCGGAGTTCAGCAAGATCAATCCGCTGATCAAGGCGCCGACGCTGGTCGCCGATGACGGCACGGTGATCAGTGAATCGCTGCTGATCATCCAGCATTTCGAGGATGTCGCCGGACGCTCATTGCGGCCCGTCGACCCGGCCGCACGGGTGCGAGACCTCAGCCTGACCGGCATCGGCATCGTGGCCGCCGACAAGGCGGTTTCGGTCGAATACGAGCGCAAGCGTCCGGAAGAGCGCCGCTACGCCAACTGGCAGGAGCGCATTCTGACGCAGCTGCATACGGCGCTCGATCTGCTCGACCAAGCGACGCGGCGCGGCGAGCTCGCCGCCGGTCCGGAATTGCGGCCGGGCGACATCGCGGCGGCGATCGCCTGGGGCTTCTGCCGTTTCGTCATCCCGGAGTTCGTCGACGAAGCGCGCTGGCCGGCGCTCGCCGCACAGGCCAAGGCCTGCGAGGCGCTCGACGTGTTCGAGGCCTGGCCGATCGACCGGGAGTAAGACCCGGCGCTACTGCGCCGGGTCGGGTTCGCGCTCGACCTTCGGCCTGGAGGCCGGGCGGAAGCGCTCGCGCAGCGACTGGAAGATGACGTAGAGCGCCGGGATCAGGAAGATGCCGATCACGGCCGCCGCGATCATGCCGCCGAAGACCGGCGTGCCGACATTGCGTCTGGCGAGCATCGAGGGCCCCTCCGCGATCACCAGCGGCAAGAGGCCGAGGATGAAGGCGAGCGAGGTCATCATCACCGGCCGGAAGCGCAGGCGCGCGCCCAGCGTCGCCGCGTCGAGGAGGGGAAGCCCTTTTTCGCGCTGCTCCTTGGCGAATTCGACGATCAGGATGCCGTTCTTGGCCGCGAGGCCGATCAGCACGACGATGCCGATCTGGGCATAGAGGTCGAGCGTCAGCCCGCCGATGACAATGCCGACGAAGGCGCCGAGCACGCCGACCGCGACCGAGAGCAGGACTGGCACCGGGATCGTCCAGCTCTCATAGAGCGCGACCAGGAAGAGATAGGCAAAGAGCAGGGCGAAAGCGAGGATCATCCCCGTTTGGCCCTCGGCCCGCTTCTCCTGGAAGGAGACGTCGGTCCAGTCGCCGCGATAGCCCGCCGGCAACGTCTTCGCCGCGACCTGCTCCATCGCCGCCAGCGCCTGGCCGGAGGAGACCCCCGGCGCCGGCGAGCCCTGTATCGTGACGGCGAGGCGGTTGTTGTAGCGGATCAGCGCCTGCGGCCCGACGATGATGCGTGCCTCGAGCAGGCTGCGCAGCGGGATCATGCTGCCGTCGCGGCTGCGGACATTGATGCGGTAGATGTCGTCGATCGACTTGCGGTCGGCGCCGTCGGCCTGGATCTGGACCTGCCAGGTGCGGCCGAAAAGATTGATGTCGTTTACATAGTAGCCGCCGAGCGAGGCCTGGAGCGACTGGAACAGGGTGCTCAGCTCGACGCCGAGGATCTGGACCTTGTCGCGGTCGATGTCGAGGAAGACCGAGGGCGTCGTGTCCGAGAAGGTCGAGAAGACGCGGCTCAGCTGCGGGTCCTGATTGGCGGCGATGGTCAGGCCGCGCAGCGTGCGGGCGAGCGCCTTGGGATCGGAGCCGCCCATGTCCTGCAGCACATAGGTGAAGCCGCCGCCGGTGCCGAGGCCGACGATCGGTGGCGGCGCGATCGGCACCACGGCGCCGCCGCGTACCGCCCGCAGCTTCTGCGCGACGCGGGCGAGGACCGCGTTGGCGCTCTGGTCGGCACCCTTGCGATCCGCGAAGGGTTTCAGCGTGACGAGGAAGAAGCCGGCATTGGACTGCGAGTTCCCGTCGATGAAGTTCAGCCCGATGATGGTCGAGTAATCCTCGACCGTTGGCTCGGCCTTGAGGATCTTCTCGACCTCGGCGGCGACGGCGGCAGTGCGGCCGACCGAGGCGCCGTCGGGCAATTGCGCGACGACGAAGAAGGCGCCCTGATCGTCCTCCGGCAGGAAGCCGGTCGGTGTGATGCGCCCCATGCCGTAGATCGCGGCGCCGAAGGCCGCGGTCAGCGCCAGGCTGATCAGCGAGATGCGCACCAGCCGGGCGACGAGGTCGCCATAGCGATCGCGCGTCCAGTCGATGCCGCGCATGACATGGCCGATCGGCCCGCGGCGCGGGCCGTGATGCGGCTTGAGCAGAACGCCGCAGAGCGCCGGCGACAGGGTCAGCGCATTGATCGCCGAGATCAGCATCGCGACCGCGACGGTGACGGCGAACTGGCGGAAGAGTTCGCCGGAAATGCCGGGGATGAAGGCGACGGGCACGAAGACCGAGAGCAGCACCAGCGTGATCGCGATGATCGGCGCCACGATCTCGCCCATGGCGCGCTTGGTCGCATCGGCCGGCGAAAGCTCGGGATGCTCCTCCATCACGCGTTCGACATTCTCGACGACGACGATCGCGTCGTCGACGACGATGCCGATGGCGAGCACGACGGCGAGCAGCGAGACCGTGTTGGCGGAGTAGCCGATGGCGTTCAGCACGATGAAGGTGCCGATGAGGCTGACCGGGACGGCGAAGGTCGGGATCAGGGTGGCGCGGAAGCTGCCGAGGAAGAGGAAGACGACGATGATGACGAGGATGAACGCCTCGATCAGCGTCTTCTTGACCTCGTCGATGGTCGCGGTGACGAAGGCGGTCGGGTCGTAGGTCACCTTCCAGGCGAGGTCTTCCGGGAAATTGCGGGCGATGTCGCCGACGGTCTTCTTGACCGCATCGAGCGCCGCGATGGCATTGGCGCCCGGCGACTGGTAGATGCCGATTAGGACGGCCGGGCCGCTGTTGAGGCGGGTCTCGCGGTCGAGATTGGCGGCACCGAGCTCGATGCGCGCGACGTCGGAGAGCCGCAGCACCGACCCGTCCGGGTTGGTGCGCACCACGATCTTCTCGAATTCCTGCGGCGAGCTCAGCCTGCCCTTGGTCTGGATGTTGAGCTGAAGCTGCTGGTCGTCGGAGATCGGACGTGCGCCGATGCGGCCGACGGCGGCCTGGGTGTTCTGCGACTGGATGGCGTTGATGATGTCGCCGGTGGTCAGGCCGAGCCCGGTCAGGGCGTCGGTGCGGACCCAGGCGCGCATCGAATAGTCCTGCGCGCCGAACAGCGAGGCGTCGCCGACCCCCGGGGTCGAGCGGATAGCATCGAGCAGGTTGATGGTGGTGTAGTTCGAGACGAAGAGGTTGTCGTAGGTCTTCTTCGGAGAATAGACCGCGATGACGCCGAGCAGCGCCGAGGACTGCTTCTTAACCGTCACGCCGTTGCGCTTGACCTCCTCGGGCAGCTTCGACAGCGCGATCTGGACGCGATTATTGACGTTGACGGTGTTGATGTCGGGATCGGTGCCGAGCTCGAACGAGATCTTCAGCGAATAGCTGCCGTCATTGCCGCTGACGCTCTTCATGTAGAGCATCTTGTCGGTGCCGACGATCTGGGCCTCGAGCGGTTGCGCCACGGTCGATTCGACCACGGCCGCCGATGCGCCGGGATAGGAGGTCGTCACCGAGACCTGGGGCGGCACGATGTCGGGATATTGCGCGACCGGAATCGCAAAGAGCGAGATCAGGCCGGCGATGACCGTGACGACCGCGATGACGATGGCGAGGCGCGGCCGGTCGACGAAGACGGAGGTGAACATGCCTCAGCTCCGGCCGGCCGGCGGCGCCGCGACGGGGGAGGCGAGAACCGGCGTGCCGGGCCGCAGGCCCTGGAGCCCCTCGACCACGATCTGCTCGCCGCCATTCAACCCCTGGTCGACCACGACATAGGCGCCGGCTTCGGCCCCGATCTTCAGGCGTTTGACCACGGCCTTGCCGCCCTCGACCACAAAGACGTAAGCGCCTTGCTGGTCGGCGATCAGCGCCGCCTGGGGCACCAGGACCTTGTCCACGGGCTTGTCGGCATGGACGGCGACATTGACCAGGGTTCCGTCGATCAGCCGGCCTTTCGGATTGGGCACGACGGCACGGACTAGGACGGTGTCGGTGGAGCGGTCGACCGAGACGTCGACGAAGTCGATCGTGCCCTGCTGGTCATAGGTCGAGCCGTCTGAAAAGCGCAGGGTGACCTTTGGTCCGGTCGCGCCGGCATCGACGCGATTATGGCCGAAGGTGACGAATTCGCGCTGACTGACCGGGAAGTTCACATACATCGGGTCTTCGCTGACGATCAGGGCCAGCGCGCCGCTGTCCGGCGAGACGACATTGCCCTTGGTCAGCTTGGTACGGCCGATCCGGCCGGCGATGGGCGAGGTGATCTCGGTGTAGCCGAGATTGATCTCCGCGGTCTTCAGATTGGCGGCGGCGGTGGTGGTCGAGCCCTTCGCAGCGGTCTCCTCGGCGACGCGCTGGTCGCGTACCGCGACCGAGCCGGCATTGGTCCGCAGCAGGTCCTCGGCACGCTGGCGCTGGGTGGTGGCGTTCTGCAGCGTCCCCTCGGCGCTCTCGAGCGTGCCCTGCGCCTGCTGCACGGCCGCCTCGAACGGCGCTCTCTCGATGCGGAACAGCGGGGCGCCTTCCTTGACGCTGTCACCGTCGCGGAACAGGACGGCTTCCAGGAAACCGGTGACGCGGGCCCTGATCTCGACCCGGTTGATCGCCTCGATGCGGCCGACGAAATCGGCGGTGCGCTCGATCGGGCGCTTCTGCGCCGGGGTGGTGCCGACCGGGATGGCCGCCGGCTGGGCGGGTTGAGCCGGCTGGGCGAGTGCGGACCAGGAGGGGCCGAGCAGGGCGAGGCCGGCGACGAGCAGGAAGGTCGCTCCATTCCGCGACCGGCGAGCCGGACTTTCCGCAAGTTGAGCGCGCATTTCCATGACTCCCGTAGGCATCGTCCGTATCCTGCCATGACGCGTATCATGACGCGACGGCACTGTGCGCGTTTTATTGATGCAGCGCTACGCCTACAAGATCATGACGGGCGCTGTCGCAGCGTCGGCCCGTCGGCAGGTCAGTTCTGGACGAAGGTCGTCGGCAGGGCGCGGACGGCGGGGCCGCTGAAGCCGCTGGTCTTGAGGTCGCTGGGGGCGGCGTTGCTGAAGCCGAGCGCGGCCGCCGGGCTTGGCCCCGCGACCCACCCCCTGGCGGCAGGATCGGTCACCTTCGCCTTGGCGGTGGCGACGCCGGCGCGGCGCGGCGCGGCCGCCGGCTGGGCGACGGCGGCGAACAGCGAATCTAGACCGGAGCGATCGGCATCGTATTCGGCGGCCATCGGCGTCCGCGTTTCGGCCGCCGCGCCTTCGGCGACGCGTCGCGGCGCTTCGCCCGGCGCACGCGGACGGATCGGCGGCGGTGGATGCGAGACATTGACCAGGCGGGCGCCGGCAGGAGCCGCGTCCTCGGCCTCGGCGCGAGCGGGCTCCGGGGCGAGGTTCGCGAGAACGACCGGGCGGATCGGCGGCAAGGGCGCCGCGACAGGCCGGCCGGCCACGACAGCCTCGATCACGGGGGGCGGCAGGTCGCCGGGGCGGCGCGGCGGCAGCGAGGCGAGAATCAGCTTCTGCTCGGTCTGCGGCAAGGGCAATGCCGAGGCCTCGGCGGCCAATGCGGCGAGTTGCGGCGAGCCGGCGGGCGGCGGCGGCAGCGTCAGGCTGGCCGGTCGTGCGACCGGCAATGCTGTCGCGATCGCGCTGGGCTTGGGCGGCTCGGCCGGCGGTGGCGCAAGGGCGGCGAGCTGGGTCTCGGCCGGTGCGGCAGCGGGCGCTGCGGGAGCCGGTGCCGTGGCGCGGTTCGAGCGCTCGCGCATCAGGGCGCGGCCGGTCGGCTCGGTCTGGGCGGGCTGGGCATTGAAGACCGCGAAACGGCCGCCATCGCCACTGTTGCTGTCGCCGGCATAGGCCATGACGGTGGGTTGCGGCGTCGGTGCGCGGCGGGCCGCGGCGCGGCCGCGGCTCGGGCGGGCATCCGCCTCCTCGTCGTCGCCGCCGAAGAGCGCTGCCCAGAAGCCCTTGCCGCCGCGGCCGGAAGCGATGATCGCGCCCTCGTCGAAATCTGTGGCGGCATAGCCCATCACCGAGCCGCCACTGGAGAGAATCTCGGCCTTGGCGACCTCGTAGCCGCCGAGGGGCTTGCCGTCGGCCGGCAGATGCACGGTCTTCTCGTCCGGGAACAGACGCACCAGCTGGTCGCGGGTCATGCGTGGCCAGGAGCGCACCGAGCCGGCGTCGAGATGGATGAACGGGGTATGGGCGCCGGGATAGAAGCCGACGCCGCCGCGTTGCAGCCGCATGCCGACCTCCCGGATCTTCGCGGTCGGCGTGTCCGGCAGGTAGAAGTCCATCGCCTTGCCGACCATGTGCTGGCTGGACTTGGCGACCCCGCGCGAGCGCCGGCGCAGCATCGAATTGGTGCCGGGCGAGCGATAGGCGGACACGACGTGGAAGGGCTCTTCGGAGCCGACCTTGCGATGAACTTCCCAGGCGAGATCGAACAGGCGCGGGTCCATCCGGATCGGCTCGTCGGTGCGCCAGTCGCGCATCGCCCAGTTCAGCTTCTCGAGCGCTGCGGAATCGTAGCGGCCGTCACGCCTGAAGGTGACGGTCGTCTCCTCCTTGGTATGCATGTGCTTGATGGTGATGGTGCGGGTATCGCCGTTGGCGACGGCATCCTGCGTGCCGCGGACCCCAATGCACAAGACGACCACGCTGGTCGCGACGAGCGCGCCGGTATGCGCGAAGCGCCGCATGGGGCGCGTCAGCCGTCTCGTCGTCTCGGCTTTCGACCAGCTCACTCTCACCTGACCCGTCTCGAAGCGCCGGCGAGCCGGTGCGGTAAACGTGAAGGAACAGTTGCCGAGAAGGCTTAACGGGAGGTTACCGGCGGCACAACCATCCCGCCGGATTTTCGGCAAGTCCGCAGCTGGCTACCCACAGATCATGGCGAAACCGTGCCGCCGCCGCAATCTGGCCTCAGGAGAGCCGCTCGAGCGCGGTGCGGACGAGCCGGTGGAAGCCGTAGAGATCCTCAAAGGTCGTGATCGCGCCGGCCTCGTTCACCACCAGCGTGTTGTAGACCAGATGGATCGGCAGCGGCTGCGGCAATCTGATCGTGCGCTCGCCGGAGCCGATCAGGCGCTTCAGCCGTTCGTTCGTCCATTCCGGGCCGAGCACGAGATCGGCGAGCGCGAACGGGTTCTCGACGCGCACGCAACCATGGCTGAGCGCGCGCTTGTTGCCGGCGAAGAGGCGGCGGTTCGGCGTGTCGTGCAGATAGACGGCATGGTCGTTCGGGAACATGAACTTGATCCAGCCGAGCGCGTTGCGCTCGCCGGGGGGCTGGCGCACCGAGATCGAATTGCCGCGGCGGGTGACGACATAGCCGCGCTTGGCGGCATAGTCGGGATCGGCCTTGAGCCCGGGCAGGAATTCCTTCTTCAGGATCGAGGGCGGCACGTACCAGGACGGATTGACGACGACATATTCCATCTTGTGCGAGAAGATCGGCGTCGCGCTCTGCGGCTTGCCGACGATGACGCGGGTATCGTGCACGGGCTTGCCGTCATGGACCATGCGCATCCGGAACTCGGGGACGTTGACCATGACATGGCTGGCACCGAGATCGGCGGGCAGCCAGCGCCAGCGCTCCATCTGGGCGATGATGTCGTTTTCCAGGCGGGCGGCGGGCGGCGAGCCGAGCGCGGCGAGCGTCTGGTTGCTGAGCACGCCGTCGGCGCGCAGCCCGGCCTGCTTCTGGAATTCGGCGAGTGCGGTCGCGGTCGAGCGGTCGAAGACCGGTTCCTCGCTGGCGCCGAGGCCGAGGCGGGCGCGGACCAGCGGCACGCGCTGGTCGCGCATGCCGAGCCGCAGCGGTGGCCCGGCAGGGATGCGCACCGAAGGCACATCCTCGTCGTTGGAGCGCAGCGTGGCGAGCTTGGCCTTGAGCCGGCGATAGCCCTCGTGCTGCGGGTTGTAGGCGGCGAGCACCGCGCCCGGGTCGGCGGCGCCGGCGAGCTCCGACAGCACCTCGGTGGCCGAGGGCAGGTCGAGCTCCGGGGTCAGCATCTTCGAGAGGCGGCGCGGATCGATGCGGCCGCCGCGCGCGTCGCGGGCATAGAGCACGGCGAGGGCCGAGAGCCTGACATCGGCCTCGGCGAGGCCGTCCTTGTCGCTGGCCTCGAAAGCCGGCACGGCATAGTCGGCGGGGCGCAAGCCGTCCTGGCCAGCGCGGGCGAGCTGGGCGACGAGCTGCTTGCCGGCGGGGCTCCAGCCCTTGCCCTCGATCCAGAACGGCCGATTCTCGTTGGCAGCGTAGGCGGCGAGGATGTCGGCGCGCTCGCGCTGGGCGAGGCGCGGCACGGCGAGACCTTCCTCGGCACGCTGGGCGATGCGGGCGGCGAGCTCGAGCGCGCTCGGCAGCGACAACACGACTTCGGGCAAGGCCGGCGGCGCGATCTCGATCTGCGCCGGGAGCGCGGCCGGGGAGGGCGCGTCCGGCGCCGGCCTGGCGGTCAATGCGGGATCGACCGGCGGCAGCTCGGGAGCCGGGATGTCGAGCAGGAATATGCGGTCCTCAGGCTGCGGCGTCACCGAGATCGCTCCGGTGACGAGCTCGGTCGCATCGAGCGGGGCGGCGAGCTCAGGCTGCTCTTCGGCGGGGCCGGTTCGCAGGTCGAGCACCAGCTCGGGCGGGGCGGGAATGTCGAGCCTGAGCGGGGCCGCTTCCGGCGGCATCACCAGCGGAGCCGGCAGTTCCGGCAGCGGCAGGCGCGGCGCGGCGGCCTCGTACGGCGCTTCCTGCGCGAGCGCGCCGGCGATGCCGAGCGCGAGAGCCAGGATAGCGGCGGAGGCGGATTCCGCCAGAAGGCGACGGCGCATGCTGTGTCCCCGAATCGCTGCCGATCCACGCCGATACCTGCGTGAGGCAGCCTGTTTCGACTAGTGCCGCCCTGCAACAGCGGCGGCCATTCTGTCCGAAGCCGGTTCTGCCGGCCGCGGCGCTCGGTCCGGTTCCGGCTCGGCGGCGTCCACTCCGGTCGGACCGGTCTCGCCTTCGATCAGCCCGTAATCCTTGAGCTTGCGATAGAGCGTCGAGCGGCCGATGCCGAGCTTGCGCGAGATCTCGGACATGTGGCCGCGATAATGGGCGAGCGCGAATTTGATGATCTCGCGTTCGAGCTCGTCGAGGCTGCGCATGTCGGAGCCGGCGACGAGGTCGAGCGCGTTGGGATCGCGCACCGGCACCTGGACGATGCGCGGCGGCGCATCCTCCTGGCGCGCGCCGGAAAGGGGAGGCGGAGCCGGCGGGATGCGGACGTCGAAGCCCTCCATCTGCGCGGCGATCTGCGGGAATTCGGCGATGGTCAGTTCGTCGCCATCGGCCAGGACCACGGCGCGGAACATGGCGTTCTCGAGCTGGCGGACATTGCCCGGCCAGTCGTAGCGGCTAAGCAGTCCGAGCGCCTCGCTGCTGATGCCGCGCAGCTTCTTGCCCTCTTCGGCGGAGAAGCGGGCGAGGAAGCCGCGGGCGAGGTCGGCGACATCCTCGCGGCGCTGGCGCAGCGGCGGCAGGGTGATGGGGAAGACGTTGAGGCGGTAATACAAGTCCTCGCGGAACTCGCCGCGCTTGACCTGATCGAGCAGGCTCTTGTTGGTCGCCGAGATGATGCGGATGTCGACGCGCACCGATTTCTTGCCGCCGACCGGGTCGACCTCGCCCTCCTGGATGGCGCGCAGCAGCTTGACCTGGGCGTCGAGCGGCAATTCGCCGACCTCGTCGAGGAAGAGCGTGCCGCCATTGGCCTCGACGAATTTGCCGACATGGCGCTCGGTGGCACCGGTGAAGGCGCCCTTCTCGTGGCCGAAGAGGATGGATTCGACGAGGTTGTGCGGGATCGCTCCGCAATTGACGGTGACGAAGGGCTTGCCGCGGCGGTCGCTGGAGCCCTGGATGGCGCGGGCGAGGACCTCCTTGCCGACGCCGGATTCGCCTTCGACGAGGACCGGAATGTTCGACTTGGCGGCGCGCTCGGCGAGCTGCACGACCCGGCTCATATCCGGGCTCTTGCTGGCGAGGTCGCGGAAGCCGAGCTGGCCGGCGGAGCGCCGCTTCATGTAGCGGATCTCATGCTCGAGCGCGCCGAGCTTGAGCGCGTTCTTGAGCGAGACCTGCAGGCGCTCGGCTCCGACCGGCTTGACCACGAAGTCGACCGCGCCCGCCCGCATCGCGGAAACTACGGTCTCGATCGATCCGTTCGCGGTCTGGACGATCACCGGCGTCGCGATGCCGCGCTCGCGCAGCGCAGCGAGCACCGCCATGCCATCGCGGCCGGGCATGACGAGGTCGAGCACCAGGCAGTCGATATGCTGCGATTCGTCGCCGAGCAGAGCGAGCGCCTGCTCGCCGCCCTCTGCCGTCAGGACGTCATAGCCGAAACGCTTGAGCATCGCGTCGAGCAGCCGGCGCTGGACGGGATCGTCGTCGACGACGAGGACGGTGGCGGACATGGACCCTCGATCGGACAGGGGCTTGCAGGCGGAAGCGCTGTTCCGTTTCGGGGCAATCTCGGCCAGAAGGGTTAAGCCGTGATTAAGGCAGCGACACCGTTCGCGCTCAGGGGCGCGTGCGGGTCCGTGCTTCAGGTGCGGTGAAGGCGCGCCTGTAGCGGCGGCTATGCGAGGTGCCACGCTGCGAGACTTCCGGCGTGCCTTCCGCCAGGCCGGCGACCTCGACCCGGTCGCGGCCCTTGCGCTTGGCCCGGTAGAGCGCCGCATCGGCACGCTCGATCACGGCTTCCAGCTCCTCCTCGCCGGCCGTCTCGGCGACGCCGATGCTGACCGTCACCGGGCCTTGCAGGGGGCGGATGGCGCGCGAGCGACGCGCATAGTCGGCCCGGATCGCCTCGGCCATGGCGAGCGCCGGCTCGAGTGGCGTGCCGGGCAGGAGAGCGACGAACTCCTCGCCGCCGAGGCGGCCGAGAATCGCGCCGTTCCCATCCGCCGCTTCGGCCAGGACGTTGGCCAGCTCCTTGATGACGAGATCACCGGTGGCGTGGCCATAGACGTCATTGACCTGCTTGAAGGCGTCGATGTCGCAGAGCAGGAGCGTCGCCGGCGCTTCGCGGCAGGTTGCGGCCAGCGCGGTCTCGGCGGCGGTGAAGAAGCCGCGGCGATTGCCGATGCCGGTGAGCGGGTCGGTCAGCGACTGCGCGGTCGCCTCGGCCATCAGGTCGCTAGTCGCCCTAAGCAGGAAGAGGGCGGCCATGGCGCACCAGCTCAGCATGGCGAAAATCCGGAAGCTCACACCCCAGAAGGCGCTCGTCACTTCCGCCTCGCTCTCGATCGGTCCCTCCAGCGCGAAGGCGAGGGCGGGACGGGCGAGGAGCAGGGCGGCCGTCAGCACGAAGACCAGGCCGGTCAAACGGTCGATCCTGCTGCGATCCGGGGCACGCGCGATCGCGCGCGCCGCGATCAGGAAGATCAGGGCGGCTCCGATGCTGGCGATGGTGCCGCGCCAGAAGACGCTCGGGCTCACGAGGCCGAACCAGATTCCGGCGAGGATGGTGGCGAGCAGGATCGGCAGGGTGACGCGGTCGGCCGCCCGGCCGTCATGCAGAAGCAGGGCGCCGCGGGCCGCGAAGAAGGCGACACCGACCAGAAAGGCGTTGGCGATCAGGGAGAAGGGCGCGGCGTTCTCGGTGACGAGGCGCGCTAGGCTGATCGCGGAGCCGAGGACGGCGCAGGCATAGGCCAAAGACCAGTTGAGCACATGCCGGTGCTCCCTTTGCTTCAGCCAGAGGGAATAAAGGGTCGCGCAGAGCACCGCGGCAATGACGGGCAGAATCGCGGTCAGAAGATAGGCGTGGTCCATTCCACCATTCCGCGGTCGGCGCGCGCTCGCAGAGGCCGGTCTCGACCTTGGGTAGTGGCAGCCCTTACGGAAAGTCAACGTCTTCAGTTCGTGCGGATGCCCCGCATGCACAGGCGGTGCGAGCGAGCCGCGGCGCGATTGCGGCGCAGCGCAACGTTGATCGCGCGGTCTTGTCCGCGCATATGGGAGGGAACGGTTTCGCCAGAAAGGTGCCTTTGACATGACGACAGCCTTCGCCGGGACGACCGCCGCCAATGTCGCAAGGAGCCCTGTCGGCCGCGCCGACAAGGCGGCCAAGGCGCTGGGCGTCCTGCCGGAATGGGATCTGACGCATCTCTATCCGGCGATGGACGCGCCGGAATTCGCCGCCGATCTCGAAAAAGCCCTGGCCGAGGCGCGCAGCTTCGCGGCCCTCTACCGCGGCAAGCTCGCGGTGCTGGCGGCGCGCGCCGACGCCAGCACCGTGCTGGCGGAAGCGGTCTCCGCCTATGAGAAGCTCGAAGACCTCGTCGGCAAGATCATGTCCTATGCCGGGCTGGTCTATTCCGGCGATACCACCGACCCGCAGCGCGCCAAGTTCTATGGCGACACGCAGGACAAGGTCACGGCGATCTCGACCGAACTCTTGTTCTTCGGGCTGGAGCTCAACCGGATCGACGAGGCCGCGCTGGCCAAGGCGGCGGCACAGGCGCCGCTCAGCCATTGGAAGCCGTGGATCGAGGACCTCGCCAAGGACAAGCCGCATCAGCTCGAGGACCGGATCGAGGAGCTGTTCCACGAGAAGTCGGTGACCGGCCACGGCGCCTGGAACCGGCTTTTCGACGAGACCATCGCCTCGCTGCGCTTCAAGGCCGGCGGCGAAGATCTTACGCTCGAACTGACGCTGAACCGCCTGCAGGACGCCGATGGGGCTGTGCGCAAGGAGGCGGCGGAGGCGCTCGGAACGGTGTTCCGCCAACATCTGCGGACCTTCGGTCTGATCACCAACACCCTCGCCAAGGACAAGGAGATCTCCGATCGCTGGCGCAAATTCGAGGATGTCGCCGATTCCCGGCATCTGGCGAACCGGGTCGAGCGCGAGGTGGTCGATGCGCTGGTCGCGGCGGTGCGCGAAGCCTATCCGCGCCTGTCGCACCGCTACTACAAGCTGAAGGCGCGCTGGTTCGGGCGCGAGGCGCTCGACTACTGGGACCGCAACGCGCCACTGCCACGCATCGAGCAGCGCACAATCCCGTGGGACGAGGCGCGCGACACCGTGCTGTCGGCCTATGGTGATTTCTCGCCGGAAATGGCGGACATCGCCCGGCGCTTCTTCGACGAGCGCTGGATCGACGCGCCGGCGCGGCCCGGCAAGGCGCCGGGCGCCTTTGCCCATCCCACCGTGCCCTCTGCGCACCCCTATGTGCTGGTCAACTATCAGGGCAAGCCGCGCGACGTGATGACCCTCGCCCATGAGCTCGGCCATGGCGTGCACCAGGTGCTGGCCGGGCCGAACGGCGCGCTGATGGCGCCGACGCCGCTGACGCTGGCCGAGACGGCGAGCGTCTTCGGGGAGATGCTGACCTTCCGCAAGCTGCTCAACGAGACGGTCGACGCCAAGCAGCGCAAGGCGATGCTCGCCGCCAAGGTCGAGGACATGATCAACACGGTCGTGCGCCAGATCGCCTTCTACTCCTTCGAGCGGAAGGTCCACGAAGCCCGCCGCTCGGGCGAGCTGACGGCGGAAAATCTCTGCGAACTGTGGATGAGCGTGCAGTCGGAGAGCCTCGGTCCCGCGATCAGGCTCGGCCCGGGCTACGAGACCTTCTGGGCCTATATCCCGCACTTCATCCACTCGCCCTTCTACGTCTACGCCTATGCCTTCGGCGATTGCCTGGTGAACTCGCTCTACGGCGTCTACCAGAACTCGGCGGAGGGCTTTCAGCAGCGCTATTTCGCGCTGCTCTCGGCCGGCGGCACCAAGCATCATTCCGAACTGCTCAAGCCGTTCGGCCTCGACGCCCGCGATCCGGCGTTCTGGCAGATCGGCCTCAACATGATCGAGGGGCTGATCATCGAGCTCGAGGGTATGGAATAAGCGAGGGGGTGCGCAGGTGAGCTCCCAGGTCTTCGACCGCGCGCTCTATCGGCGTCGCCTCGCGGCGGCGCTCGCGGACGGCTATCCCGATTTCCTGCTGGCGCGCTGCGCCGATGATCTCGCGGAGCGGCTTTCTGCGGTGCTGCGGCGCTTCGGGGTCGCCGCCGATCTCGGCTCGGCCCTGCCGCTGGCGACACCGGTGCTGCGGCAGAAGGCGGACGGGGTGCTGCGGTTGGCGGAAGCGGCCGGCGCTGGCGCCGACATCGTCGGCGATCTCGAGGCGCTGCCCTTCGCCGCCGCCTCGCTTGACCTTTCCGCCTCGCTGCTCGCCCTGCATGCGGTCAACGATCTACCCGGCACGCTGCTGCAGATCAGGCGCAGCCTTCGGCCGGACGGGCTGTTCATCGGCTGCCTGCTCGCCGGGGAGAGCCTGACCGAACTGCGCCAGTCACTGCTCGCCGCCGAGGTCGAGGTGAGCGGCGGGGCGAGCCCGCGGGTCGCGCCCTTCGCCGATCTGCGCGATCTCGGTAGCCTGTTGCAGCGGGCCGGCTTCGCCCTGCCGGTCGTCGACAGCGAGCTCGTCACCGTGCGCTATGGCGACCTGTTCGGCCTGCTGCGCGACCTGCGCGCCATGGGCTGGGCCAATA
The DNA here is from genome assembly GCF_058798075.1 of Allobosea sp. GW823-FHT01F03. Lineage (NCBI taxonomy): Bacteria > Pseudomonadati > Pseudomonadota > Alphaproteobacteria > Hyphomicrobiales > Alloboseaceae > Allobosea > Allobosea sp. GW823-FHT01F03. Next base: position 1,259,754 of record NZ_CM179505.1, read on the forward strand.
CGCTGCTGGAGCGCAGCCGCAAGCCGCTGCGGCGGGCCGTGCTGCTGCGTGCCGCCGAGCTCTATGCCGGGCGCTTTGCCGATCCGGATGGCAGGCTCCGGGCGAGTTTCGAGATTGTCTGGCTCTCGGGCTGGGCGCCGCATGAGAGCCAGCAGAAGCCGCTCCGGCCGGGTTCGGCCAAGGCGCGGCTGGCGGATGCGCTCGGCGTGACGGAGGTCGGCACCGGCGAGAAGCCGGGCGGAGAGGGGCAGGGATGAGCGACAAGCCGGTACGACTGAAGCGGGCCGGTTTCCGGCTGTTCCGCACGATCCCGACGCGCTGGGCCGATAATGACGTCTTCGGCCACGTCAACAATGTCGTCTACTATAACTGGTTCGACACGGTGGTGAACGCCTGGCTGATCGAGCAGGGCTTCCTCGACGTGAAGGAGAGCCCGGTCGTTGGCCTCGTGGCCGGCACGCGCTGCGACTATTTCGAGAGCGTCGCCTTCCCCGAGACGGTCGAGGGTGCGCTCGCGGTCGAAAGGCTCGGTCGCTCCTCGGTGACCTACCGCATCGGCATTTTTCGCGAGGGCGCGGAACTGACGGCGGCACAGGGCCTGTTCACACATGTCTATGTCGAGCGCACCGCGCAGAAGCCGGTGCCGATCCCGGAAGGGCTGCGTGCGGCGCTGGCGGGACTGAGCATCTGAAATCTGGCCCGGAAAAGTTGTTTCTCCGCCGGCTTCGGGCTATGCCCCGCCCTGAATGAGCGCTCCGCTCGCCCCGTCCGTCAGGAACAGGTCGCGTGATTCCCAACGACATCAAGATCACCCCCCAGCTGGTCGCCGAGCATGGGCTCAAGCCCGACGAGTACCAGCGCTTCCTGCATCTGATCGGGCGCGAGCCGACGATCACCGAGCTCGGCATCGTCTCGGCGATGTGGAACGAGCACTGCTCGTACAAATCCTCGAAGATCCATCTGAAGACGCTGCCGACCAAGGCGCCCTGGGTGATCCAGGGCCCGGGCGAGAACGCCGGCGTGATCGATATCGGCGACGGGCTCGCCGTGGTCTTCAAGATGGAGAGCCACAACCACCCGTCCTTCATCGAGCCCTATCAGGGCGCGACCACCGGCGTCGGCGGCATCCTGCGCGACGTCTTCACCATGGGCGCGCGTCCGATCGCGGTGCTCGACGCGCTGCGCTTCGGTGACCCGTCGCATCCGAAGACCCGTCATCTCGTCTCCGGCGTCGTCGCCGGCATCGGCGGCTACGGCAACTCCTTCGGCGTGCCGAATGTCGGCGGCGCCACCGGTTTCCATCGCCGCTATGACGGCAACATCCTGGTCAACGCCATGGCGGTCGGCCTCGCCCGTGCCGACGAGATCTTCTACGCCAAGGCGTCCGGCGTCGGTAAGGCGATCGTCTATCTCGGCTCGAAGACCGGGCGCGACGGCATCCATGGCGCGACCATGGCTTCTGCCGCCTTCGACGAGGGCGCCGAGGAGAAGCGCCCGACCGTGCAGGTCGGAGACCCCTTCGCCGAGAAGCTGCTGCTGGAAGCCTGCCTCGAGATCATGGCCGCCGGCCATGTCGACGCGATCCAGGACATGGGCGCAGCCGGCCTGACCTGCTCGGCCGTCGAGATGGGCGCCAAGGGCGATCTCGGCGTCGAACTCGACCTTGATTCCGTGCCCTGCCGCGAGGAGCGGATGAGCGCCTATGAGATGATGCTCTCGGAGAGCCAGGAGCGCATGCTCATGGTGATCAAGCCCGGGCATGAGGAGCCGGCCGAGGCGATCTTCCGCAAATGGGGCCTCGACTTCGCCGTCGTCGGCAAGACCACCGACACGCTGCGCTTCGTCGTCAAGCACCAGGGTGAGACGATGGCCGATCTGCCGATCAAGGAGCTCGGCGACGAGGCGCCGGAATATGATCGGCCGTGGATCGAGACGCCGAAGCGGCCGGTGGTCGATGCGGCGAGCGTTGCCCAGCCGATGGCGAATGCCGAAGCCCTGCTCAAGCTGGTCGGCTCGCCCGATCTCTGCTCGAAGCGCTGGATCTGGGAGCAATACGACACGCTGATCCTCGGCAATTCGGCGGTGACGCCGGGTGGCGACGCCGGCATCGTGCGGGTCGAGGACGGGCCGAAGGGCCTCGCCATGACCGCCGATGTGACGCCGCGCTATTGCGAGGCCGACCCGTTTGAGGGCGGCAAGCAGGCCGTCGCCGAGGCCTGGCGCAATCTGACCGCGGTCGGCGCCCTGCCGCTCGCCGTCACCGACAATCTCAACTTCGGCAATCCCGAGCGGCCCGAGGTGATGGGCCAGCTCGTCGGCTGCATCAAGGGCATCGGCGAGGCCTGCCGGGCGCTCGATTTCCCGGTCGTCTCCGGCAATGTCTCACTCTACAACGAGACCAATGGCGTCTCGATCCTGCCGACCCCGACGATCGGCGGCGTCGGCGTCCTCGCCGATGTGACCAAGCATGCGACCGTCGGCTTCAAGGCCGAGGGCGAGGCGATCATCCTGATCGGCGAGACCAATGGCTGGCTCGGCCAGAGCGCCTATCTCGCGACGATCTGCGGCCGCGAAGAGGGCGCGCCGCCGCCGGTCGATCTTGCCATCGAGCGGCGCAATGGCGATTTCGTCCGCCCGCTGGTCACGGCCGGCCGCGTCAGCGCCTGCCATGACCTCTCGGATGGCGGACTTGCGGTCGCGCTTGCCGAGATGGCGATGGCGAAGGGCGTCGGCGCCAAGGTCGCGGCCCTGCCGGCCGGTCCCGCCCATGCGGTGCTGTTCGGCGAGGATCAGGGCCGCTATCTCGTCACGGTGCCGGCCGGTGCCGCAGAGGCGCTCATCGCCGAGGCAAAAGCGGCGGGCGTTCCGGCGCAGCTGATCGGGCAGACCGGCGGCGCCGATCTTGCCCTGCCGGGCGAGGCCGCCGTTTCGATCGTGGCTCTGCGCAAGGCGCATGAGAGCTGGCTGCCGGACTACATGGCCGGCAAGGCTGCCTGAGGAGACCTAAAGACATGGCGATGGACGCCTACGAAATCGAGAACATGATCAAGGCGGCGCTGCCCGATGCGGTGGTCGAGATCAAGGACCTCGCCGGCGACGGCGATCACTACGCCGCGACGGTGACCTCGGCGGCCTTCAAGGGCAAGTCCCGGGTGCAGCAGCACCAGATGGTCTATGCCGCGCTGCAAGGCCGCATGGGCGGCGTGTTGCACGCCCTTGCGCTGACGACGGCGGTTCCCCAGAATTAGAACGAATGCATCCAGCGGGCCTTGAACCCGCCCCAGGAGATCAGGACATGACCGACATCAATGCCCGCATCGACGCCGAGGTGAAGTCCGAGGACGTCGTGCTCTTCATGAAGGGCACGCCGCAATTCCCGATGTGCGGCTTCTCCGGCCAGGTGGTGCAGATCCTCAATTACGTCGGCGTGCCGTTCAAGGGCGTCAACGTGCTCGAGGATCAGGAGATCCGCGAGGGCATCAAGGCCTATTCGAACTGGCCGACGATCCCGCAGCTCTACGTCAAGGGCGAGTTCGTCGGCGGCTGCGACATCGCCCGCGAGATGTTCCAGGCCGGCGAGCTGCAGACGCTGCTGGCGGAGAAGGGCATCACCGTCAAGCAGGCGAGCTGACGCTCTCAATTTGTCGAAGCCTTCGAGAGGGCGGCGCATCCGGCGCCGCCCTTTTGCATTTGGCGCCGGGTGGCGGTCTACCGATGCCACGTCGGAGGCTCACTTCACCAGCAGCCAGTCCTCGACGACCAGCGCGTCGAGGCCCGAGGTGTAGAACATCAGGATCGCATCCTCGCTCGTATGCAGGATCGGCTTGCCCATGATGTTGAAGGAGGTGTTGAGGATCACCGGCACCCTGGTCAGATCGTGGAAGGCCGAGATCAGCGCGTGATAGCGCGGATTGCGCTGCGCCGTGACGCTCTGCAGCCGGCCGGTGCCGTCCTCATGGACGACGGCCGGGACGCGGGCGCGGACCGCTTCCTTCCAGCTCAGAGTGCGTTCCATATAGGGCGAGTCCTGGTAGTCCTCGAACCAGTCGGGGCCATGTTCGGCCAGGATCGACGGGGCGAAGGGCCGGAAAGCCTCGCGATACTTCACCTTGGCGTTGAGCAGGTCCTTGGCGTTCGCCGGGCGCGGATCGGCGAGGATCGAGCGGTTGCCGAGGGCGCGCGGGCCGAATTCGGCGCGGCCCTGGACCCAGCCGACGAGCTTGCCTTCGGCGAGCAGGCTTGCGGTCGCGGGCGCGATCTCATCGGCCGCGAGCTTGCGCAGTCGCGGCTCCCAGGCAGCCATCCGCTCGAACGGCTCGGTCGAGACGGTCGAGCCGAGATAGGGGCTCAGCGGTCCCGCCGGCGGGCGCCAGCCGGGATTGGCTTCGGCATAGGCGAGCCAGGCGGCACCGAGCGCATTGCCGTCATCGGCTGGCGCCGAGGGCACATGGACATGGGCGAAACCGTGGCGGCCCGCGACCTTGTCGTTGCAGATCTTGCCGTTGAAAGAGGAGTTCAGGGCGCAGCCGCCGGCAAGGACGAGGTTCTCGGAGGGGCAGAGCGCCGCCGTCTCGGCCAGCAGCGCCGCCATCATCTCGGCGAAGACGTCCTGTCCGCAGCGGGCGAGGTCGGCCCAGCCCTGATCGAGCGCATCGGCCGGGCGGTGGGCAAGGATCTCGGCGCCGACCTCCCTGACCGTCGCGGCATCGGCGAAGGAGAGCTTGCTGCCCTCGATCCGGTAGAGCCGGCGGAGCAGCGTCAGTAGTTCCGGGTCCTGCCGGCCATAGGGGGCGAGCCCCATGATCTTCCATTCCTCGCCCTTGGCCTGGTCGAAGCCGGCGAGATCGGTGACGAAGCCGAAATAGAAGCCGATCGAGGCGCGGCCGCTATGGCGCCTGAGCTCGGTGATCTCGCCGTCCCTCAACGCAAAGATCGCCGAAGCGCCGGTTTCGCCCATGCCGTCGACCACCAGGCAGGCGGCGTCGCGGAAAGGCGAGGACCAGCAGGCATAGGCGGCATGGCTGAGATGGTGGCCATAGCGCGTAAGGCCGGTGATCCTCGCATCGCCGAAGGCGCGGTCGAGCCCGATCAGCGTGCCGATCCCGGCGCGCTGCTGGGCGAGGTGGAGCGAGGCGATGAAGGCCCGCTCGGAGCGCTCCGGCACCATCGAGCGGTTGAATTCCGGCGAGAGCTTGAGCAGGGCATCGAGCGTGAAGGCGCCGCTGCGGTCCATCTGCGCCAGGAAATCGGTGAACTCGGCGCCCCAGCTGGTCGCGAGGCGGATCTCGGCACCGCGCGGAATGTAGCGCCTGAGCAGAGAGTCCATCCGCGCCGTGGTGTCCGGCTCGCAATTGGGGGCGCGCTTGTACTGGAGATAACGCTCGGCCGCTTCCGCGAAGAGAACCTCGCCATCCGGGCCGACGATGGCGATGGCGGGGTCGTGGAAGGTGGTGGCGAGGCCGATCGTGTAGGTCATGTACTCGGGCAAGTGATGGGGTGGCCGATACTCTAACATGAGGGATGTCGAGATTGCGACGCGCCAGCGCTCCTTGCGAGTTGATTTTCGCGAATTTGCCGTTATCGTATTGTATTTGTTTGTATAATTTTATTTTCGTTGACTGGACATATGATGCGCCTAGGCTGCGCGTCTCCCAAAATTCGCCCGCAGGTCCTGTTTGATGTCGAAATTTCTATTTGTTCTATCTTTTATTTTTTCTGTATTTTCTAATATCTGCCTTGCTCAAGGTATTGTCCCTGGCAATTCTAGTTCTACTTCTGATTCGGCGGTCGAGCGCGGGGCTGCGTCGCTCGACGATCTCGTGCGCGTGCTCGAGGACGACAAGCTGCGCGCGGATCTGCTCCAGCGCCTGCGGCAACGTCCGCCGGGGCAGGCGGCACCGGCGCAGCCGAGCGAGGCAGGGCTGGCGCAACGTGTCGCGGAGTACACCAGAGCGGTGGCCGAGCAGAGCGCCGAGGCGGTCTCGGCAGCGCTGCAGGCGGCGCGGCAGATCGGGTCGGTGTTTTCGGGCGATTCAGGGCTCGACATGGTGCGCCTGCGCGATGCCGGGCTGGCACTGGCGCTGGTCGCGGCGGGGCTGTTCGCCAGCTTTCTGGTCGTCAGGTTCGCCGTCGAGGCGGTGCAGGGCAGCCTGGCGAGGCGGGTCGAGCGGGCATCCTGGGCGCCCCGGCTGGCCGCGCTCATCGGCGCGGGGATCCTGGATCTGGCGGGCGTCGCCCTCGCCTGGGGGGCGGGCTATCTGATCGCCCTCCAGCTTGTCGGCGGCGCAACCCGCCGCATGACGCTGGACCAGACCCTGCTGCTCAACGCCTTTCTGGTGATCGAATTCGTCAAGGTGGCGATGCGGGCCGTGCTCGAGCCACGCCATCCGGGACTGCGCGTCCTGCGGCTCGACGATACGATGGCGGCGTACTGGTATTTCTGGCTGGCGCGGCTGGTTTCGCTGATGGGCTACACATTCCTGTTCGCGGCACCGGTCATGGCGCTCTACCTCCCGGCCGCCGCGGCGCAGGCACTCAAGGTCCTGGTGACGCTGACGGCCCTGGTGATCACGATCATCATCATCCTGCAGAACCGGCACAGCGTGCGCCGCCGGCTGTTCGCGCGGATGCAGGCCGGCCGGCGCGACCTGCTGGCCCGCGCCGGCCACGTCTTCGGGCGCTACTGGCACATCCTCGTCATCACCTATCTCGTCGGCATCTTCCTGGTCTGGCTGGTCAACCCGGCGCGTGCCTTGCCGTTCGTCATGGCTGCGACGGTCCAGTCCGTGGTCGTCGCGCTGATCGGCGGGCTGGTGGTCGCCTTCGTCTCGCGATTGGCCAATGTCGGCGTCCGCCTGCCCGAGGATATCCGCCTGCGCCTGCCGCTGCTCGAGCCGCGGCTTCAGGCCTTCACGCCGCGGGTGCTGCAGATCGTCAGGACCCTGGTCGTCCTCGGTGTTCTTCTCGCCGTCGCGCAGGCCTGGCAGCTGCTCGATTTTGCGGGATGGCTGGCGAGCGCGTCCGGCCAGAGGCTGACCGGTTCGGTGATCGCGGCGGCGCTGATCGTCCTCGTCGGCATGGGCATCTATGTCGCGATGCTGTCCTGGGTCGAATATCGGCTCAATCCCGATTTCGGGACGGTCCCGACCGCCCGCGAAAAGACCCTGCTTGCCCTGTTCCGCAATGCCTTCACCACGGCGCTCGCGGTCCTCGTCATCATGCTCGCGCTGGGGCAGCTCGGCCTGAACATCGCGCCATTGCTGGCCGGCGCCGGGGTGCTGGGCCTGGCGATCGGCTTCGGTGCGCAGAAATTCGTGCAGGACATCATCACCGGCGTCTTCATCCAGTTCGAGAACGTCATGAACGAGGGCGATGTCGTCGAGGTCGGCGGTAAGTCCGGCGTGGTCGAGCGCCTGACCATTCGCTCGGTCTCGGTCCGCTCGCTCGACGGCACGCTGCACCTGATCCCGTTCTCTTCGGTCGATCAGGTCTCGAACATGATGAAGGGCTTCTCCTTCCACGTCGCCGAAATGGGGGTCGCCTATCGCGAGAGCATCCCCGAGGTGAAGGAGGCGATGGCGGAGGCCTTCGCCAGCCTGCAGGCGAGCGAGCATGGCGAGCGGATCATCGGGCCGCTCGAGATGCAGGGCATTACCGCTTTCGGCGATTCCGCCATCACCGTGCGGGCGCGGATCAAGACCTTGCCGGGCGCGCAATGGGCGGCCGGGCGCGCCTATAACGAGCTGCTCAAGGAGGTCTTCGACCGCCGCGGCATCGAAATCCCGTTCCCGCATCTGACGCTCTATATGGGCGCCGACAAGGCGGGCGCGGCGCCGCCGCTCAACCTTTCGGGGCAACTTGCGCTCGCCGGAGCGTCGGCGGGCAAGCCATAGGCGTCGCGGGCAGAGGTTCCGGCCGGGGCGGCGAAAGCTCGGCTCAGCGGCCGAGCGCCGTCCGGATCAGGGCGAGGGCTTCGGTGCCGGCCCATTCGGCGGGCCCCTGCAATGTCGCGAGCTCGCAGCCCTGCGGATCGACCAGGAGGCTCACCGGCATGCCCTCCGCCTTCTTGGCGGCGCGCAGATCCTGGAAGACCTTGGCTTCGGGGTCGGCGTAATAGGCGAGGCCGGCGATGTCCTTCTTCGCCAGCCACTCCTTCGGCTTGTCGAGGTTGCGCGTGTCGATATTGACGGTGACGACCTCGAAATCCGGACCGCCGAGCGTCTTCTGGAGCTTGGCCAGCGCCGGCATTTCGAGCAGGCATGGCGGGCACCAGGTCGCCCAGAGATTGACCAGCACCGTTCGCCCGCGCATCGCCGAGAGGCTGGTCGGCTTGCCGTCCGGGCCGTTGAAGGCGAGATCGGGCACGGGCGTCGACTTTTGCGGCACCTGGATGGCGGCGATTTCGCCCTTCACCAGCGGTCGCAGCTGGACGAGCTTCGTCGTCGCGGCGCTGCAAGTGGAATTGCCGGCTCCGCCCTGCCCGGAGTAGAAGGCGGCCACGCCGCCGAGCGCGACCAGAACCAGCGCGCCGAAGGCCACCGCCATTTTCGAACGAGACGTCATCGTGCGTCCTCAAGAGCAGGAAAGATCGCCGTGAGCAACCGCATGTGGGGTGGGCGTTTCGCCACAGGTCCAGACGCCATCATGGAGGAGATCAACGCCTCCATCGATTTCGACCAGCGCCTGTGGCGGCAGGACATCAGGGGCTCGCTCGCGCATGCGGCCATGCTGGCCGCGACCGGGATCCTGACGCAGGACGACGTGGACGTCATCACCAAGGGACTCAAGGGCATCGAGGCCGAGATCGAGGGCGGGCGCTTCACGTTCTCGCGTGCGCTCGAGGACATCCACATGAACATCGAGGGCAATCTGCGCGAGCAGATCGGCCTTGCCGCCGGGCGCCTGCACACGGCCCGCTCGCGCAACGACCAGGTCGCGACCGATATGCGGCTCTGGGTGCGCGACGCGCTCGACCAGCTCGACGAGCAGGTCGCCGATCTCCAGCTCGCCCTCGCCGAGAAGGCCGAGGCCTATGCGGGGGCGGTGATGCCGGGCTTCACCCATCTGCAATCGGCGCAGCCCGTCACCTTCGGCCATCATCTGCTCGCCTATGTCGAGATGCTGGCGCGCGACCGCAGCCGGCTCAGGGATGCCCGCGAGCGCATGAACGAATGCCCGCTCGGCGCCGCCGCGCTCGCCGGCACCTCCTTCCCGATCGACCGGCACATGACGGCGGAGGCGCTCGGCTTCGCCCGCCCGACGGCGAATTCGCTCGATTCGGTCTCGGACCGCGATTTCGTGCTGGAGACCCTGTCGGCCGCCTCGATCTGCGCGATGCATCTGTCGCGCTTCGCCGAGGAGATCGTGCTCTGGGCGACGCCGCAATTCGGCTTCGTCAAGCTCTCCGACAAGTTCTCGACCGGCTCCTCGATCATGCCGCAGAAGCGCAATCCGGACGCGGCCGAGCTGGTGCGCGGCAAGGCCGGGCGCATCTTCGGCGCGCTGCAGGCTCTGCTGACGATGATGAAGGGCTTGCCGCTGACCTATTCGAAGGACATGCAGGAGGACAAGGAAGGCACCTTCGACGCGGTGCAGACCCTGTCGCTCTGTCTGGCCGCGACCACCGGAATGGTTCGCGACATGCAGCCGGACCTCAAGGTGATGAAGAAGGCGGCCGGCCTCGGCTACGCCACCGCGACCGATCTCGCCGACTGGCTGGTGCGCGTCCTCAAGATGCCGTTCCGCGACGCGCACCATGTCACCGGGCGCCTCGTCGGCCTGGCTTCGGAGCGTGGCGTCGGGTTGGAGAAGCTCTCGCTGGCCGAGATGCAGCAGGTCGAGCCGACGATCACCGAGGCGGTCTTCGCGGTGCTCGGTGTCGAGCAGTCGGTGAAGAGCCGGGTCAGCTATGGCGGCACCGCGCCCGCCAATGTGAAGCGGCAGGCCAAGCGCTGGCTGAAGCTGCTCGCCAAGGATGCCGGCCGCCAGTCCCGGGCTTGACCTGAGCCTCTCGTGTCCCAGTTTCTCGGGCCTGCGCTGCGCCGGCCCGAGAATGACGCCGGCGAGGCTCGCAAGCCTCGGCGCCATTCGCTACACTGCCGCTCGAACCTAGTCCGAGGATTTTCTTTCGTGCCGCATTCCCGCCTGAAATTCGGCCGCGCCGTTCTGTTGGCCGGCCTGCTCGGACTCGCGCTCGCGGCCTGTGGCCGCAAGGGCCCGCTCGAGGCCCCTCCCAACGCCAAGAACGCCATCGCGCTGCCGGACAAGCAGATCGGCGCCGTCGAGAATACGCCGCCGACCGCCATGGACGCCTCGCCGCTCGGTAAGCCGGCGAAGGCGAGCAAGGCGCTGCAGATTCCCGAGACGCCCTTCGTGCTCGACCCGCTGCTCTGAGCTGACAATGCACCACTTCGCCTATCGCGACGGCGCGCTCTTCGCCGAGAATGTCGACCTGCGCGAGATCGCGGAGAAGGTCGGAACCCCCGTCTACGTCTATTCCTCGGCCACGATCGAGCGGCATTACCGGCTCTACGAGCAGGCGATGGCGTCGATCACGCCAGGGCGGAAGCCACATGTCTTCTATGCCATGAAGGCGAACAGCAATCTCGGCGTGCTGAAGACGCTGGCGGGGCTGGGAGCGGGGGCGGACACGGTTTCCGAAGGCGAGATCCGCAAGGCGCTGGCGGCCGGCTTCCCACCGGAACGCATCGTCTTCTCCGGGGTCGGCAAGAGCGAGGGCGAGCTCGCCTTCGCCGTCGAGGCCGGAATCTACCAGGTCAATATCGAGAGCGAGAGCGAGCTCGACTTGCTGTCGCGCATCGGCGAGCGGCTCGGCCGGCGCCAGGAGGCGGTGTTCCGGGTCAACCCCGATATCGGGGCCGGCGGCCACGCCAAGATCACCACCGGCTCCTCGGCCAACAAGTTCGGCGTCTCCTTTGAGGACGTGCACCGGCTCTACGCCCGCGCTGCCAACCTGGCCGGCGTCCGGATCATGGGGCTCGCCGTGCATATCGGCAGCCAGATCCGCGAGACCGGAGCCTTCGAGGCGGCCTATGCCAAGATGCGCGACCTCGTCCTGGCGCTGCGCGAGGAGGGGCACCGGGTCGACCGGCTCGATCTCGGCGGCGGCCTCGGCATTCCCTATGAAGTGCCGCGGGATTTCGACCATGGCCCGGGGCTGATCGAAGCCTATGCCGGGATGGTCGGGAAGCTGACGGCGGGACTCGATGTCGAGCTCGGCTTCGAGCCGGGCCGGCTGATCGTCGGCAATGCCGGCATCCTGCTGACGCGGGTGCTGCACCTCAATCCGCGGCCGACCAAGCAATTCCTCGTCGTCGACGCCGCGATGAACGATCTGATGCGGCCGGCGATGTACGAGGCCTATCACGAGATTTGGCCGGTCGCGGAGCCCGAGGAGGGCGCAAAGACGGTCGCCTATGACGTGGTCGGGCCGATCTGCGAATCAGGCGACACCTTCACCACCGGGCGCGAGCTGCCGCAGCTCCGGCAGGGCGATCTGATCGCATTCATGACCGCCGGCGCCTATGGCGCCAGCATGTCTTCGACCTATAACCAGCGCCTGCTGGTCGCCGAGGTCCTGGTGAAGGGTGATCAGTTCGCGGTGACGCGGCCCAGGCAGAGCTATGAGGAGCTGATCGGCACCGATCGGTCCCCGCCCTGGCTGTCCTAGACCGAGCATGATGATCGCTCTGGCGGCTTCACAATTCCCGGAGCGCCTGTGGGCTGCCGCGCTTCCGCGCTGGTCATGCCATATTCCCGTGCTAGCCTTTGTCCCATATCGGAGGCAGAGGGCCGTATGGCGCGGCCCGGAGCAGCGGGATGAATGACAGGCCGCGCCACACGGCGCTCGATCCGCTCGCATTGATCCGCCGCAGGCTCGATCGCCTCGCGGTGGTGTCACGACTATCGCTGGCCTGGGAGCGGCTCTGGCCGCGGCTCTGGGCGCCGCTTTCCATCGCTTTCGCCTTCCTCGCCGTTTCCTGGCTCGGGCTCTGGCTGCATCTGCCCTGGTGGGGCCGGGCCGGAGGCGCGCTTCTGTTCGCCGGCGCCTTTCTTGCGAGTTTCTGGCCGATCGTCCGCGACCGTTGGCCGAGCCGGCGCGAGGCGCTGGCGCGGCTCGACCGCTCGGTGGCGGGCGGCCATCGTCCCGCGACGGCGCTCGAGGACAGCCTCGCCGTCGGTGGGCGCGATCCGGTCTCACAGGCGCTGTGGAAGCTGCATCTGCAGCGCCAGAGCGAACATGTCACGGCGCTGAAGGTGAGCGTGCCTCGGCCGCTGATGGCCGCACGCGACCGACGCGCGCTGCGCGCCGTGCCGCTGCTCGCGGCGGTCACCGGCTTCTTCGTCGCCGGCCACGAGGTCTGGCCCCGGCTCTCGGCGGCTTTCGACTGGCGCGGCCCGGCCGCGGCGACGGCGCCGGCGCGGATCGATGCCTGGATCGATCCGCCGGCCTATACGCGCCTGCCGCCGATCCTGATCGATTTCTCCAGGCTCGCCAGCCCGCGCTTCAACGTTCCCGAGAAGTCGACGGTGGTCGTGCGTATCGCCGGCCGCAGCGCCATGGACGTCGCCACGACAGGCCGGCTCGACGCGCTGCCGGCCGATGACAAGGCGGCGCCGGCCGGCGCCGGCCCAGGCGGGGCTGCCAGATCAGCCGAGCCTGCCGTCGCGGTCGTCGAGAAGCGCTATCTCCTCGCCGGTGACGGCACGCTGCGCATCACAGGCAGCGGCGCCCCGGAGCCGACGCTGAGCCTGCACGCCGTCATCGACGCCAAGCCCGAGATCGCTTTCGTCGATGCCCCCAAGCCCGTGAGCGGCGTGCAGGGCGGGCTCGGGATCGGCTACCGCGCCAAGGATGATTACGGAATCGCGGCGATCGAGGTGATCGTTTCGCGCGCCGGCCCGGTCACGGGCGGGCGTTCTCTGGTCGAAGCGCCGAAGCAGAGCCTGCCGCCGCCATCCTCCGCCTCCGGCGAGGAGGAGATGAAGAGCACGGTCGATTTTTCGGCCCATCCCTGGGCCGGCGCCAAGGTCAATATGAGCCTGCTGGCGCGCGACGAGGCCGGCCAGGAGGGCCGTAGCGAGACGCTCGAAGTGGTTCTGCCGCAGCGCGTCTTCACCAAGCCGCTGGCCAAGGCGCTGGTCGAGGAGCGCCGCCGTCTGGTGATGAATGTCGAGACCCGCAAGCGCGTTCAGCTCGCCATCGACGCGCTGATGATCGAGCCCGAGCGCTTCATGAAGGAGACCGGGGTCTATCTCGCCATGCGGATGATCGGCGAGCGCCTGCGCCGTGCGACGAGCGACGATCAGCTGCGCGAGACCGCCGACCTGATGTGGGGGCTCGCCTTGCAGCTCGAGGATGGCGATCTCTCCGATGCCGAGAAGGCACTGCGCGCCGCTCAGGAGAACCTGCAGCAGGCGCTGGAACGCGGCGCTTCCGAGGAGGAGATCCGCAAGCTCACCGAGGAAATGCGGCGGGCGATGGATCGCTATATGCGCGAGCTCGCCCAGCAGATGCAGCGCCAGCAGCAGAATGGCGAGCAGAACCAGGCGCAGCTGCCGGAGAATTTCCGCTCGGTGACGCCGCGCGACCTGCAGAACATGCTCGACCGGATCGAGGAATTGTCGAAGCGCGGCGATCTCGCCGAGGCGCAGCGGCTGATGGAGGAGCTCAACAACCTCCTCAACAATCTCAAGACGGCAAGGCCCGGCCAGCAGGATCCGCGCCAGCGCGAGATGAACCAGGCGCTCGGCGATCTCGACCGGATGACGCGCGAGCAGCAGCAATTGCGCGACGAGACCTATCAGCAGGAGCAGCAGCGCCAGAACCGGGCCCAGCGTGGCCAGCGGCCGGGCCAGCAGCAGGCCCGCCCCGGCCAGCAGGGCCAGCGCCAGCAAGGGCAACAGGGCCAGCGTGGGCAACGCGGCCAGCAGCCCGGCGAGCAGGGCGACGAAGGCGAGGGCGAGGACGGCCAGAACGCCGAGGGCGGCCAGGGCCAGGGGCAGGGCCTGTCGCAGCGTCAGCAGGCCCTGCGCGAGCGCCTGCAGGACCTCCAGCGGCGCATGCGCGGCATGGGCGCCGATCCCGGGGAGCTCGGCGAGGCCGAGGAGGCGATGCGCGAGGCGGAGGGACAGCTCGGCCAGGGCCAGGAAGGCGAGGCCGTCGATGCGCAGGGACGGGCGCTCGACGCGCTGCGCAAGGGCGGCCAGAACCTCGCCCAGCAGATGCAGGGCCAGCCCGGCGAGGGTGAGGGCAATGATAACGCTTTTGGCGAACCCGATGGGCGCCCGGCGGGGCGGCCTTCAGCCCAGCAGCGCACCCGCGACGACCCGCTCGGCCGGCCGCAGCGCCAGCGCGATTGGGCCGATGGCCGGGTCCGCGTGCCCGGCGCCGACGAGAGTGCGACGCAGCGCGCACGGCGCATCCTCGAGGAGCTGCGCCGCCGCCTCGGCGATCCCTCGCGGCCGCTGGAAGAGCTCGACTATCTCGAGCGGCTGCTGCGGCGGAACTGAGCGCGTCGCCTCGCGTCATGCTCGGGCTTGACCCGAGAATGACGACGAGTAACCCGCTCCAACGGCGCGACTGATCGGCTGGCGGGATATCCGGCCGCGTTATCCCCGTCCCGGAAAACCGGTGCATGATACCCGCAGCCACGGGGAGCGCCGTCATGTCGATGAAGGGATCGCGAAGCCGCAGGAAGTCCGCCGCGCCGGTGCCGGCCGAGGACCTTCCGGTCGAGATGCCGGAGGCCGTCGCCGCGCCGGACCTCGCCGTGACTGTGGCGCGCCTTGCCCGGCTTGCCCCGGTCGGCAAGGCCGAGATCATGGCGAACGTCGCGCTGCATTTCGAGCGGCTCGCCGTTCAGGCCGAGGTCACGACGCGGCTGCGCCTCTGCCATTTCCTCGCCCAGGCCGCGCATGAGACCAACCGTTTCCGGACACTCGAGGAGCAGGGTGGGCCGGCGCAGTTCGCGCGCTATGAAGGGCGCGCGGATCTCGGCAACAGCGAAGCCGGGGATGGCGCGCGCTATCATGGCCGCGGCGTCTTCCAGCTGACCGGCCGGGCCAACTACCGGCGTTATGGCCGGATGCTGAACGTCGATCTCGAGGGCCGGCCGGAGCTCGCGCTCGATCCGCGCATCTCGATCCAGATCGCCTTCGCCTATTGGCGCGACCGCAACCTCAACGCCGCCGCAGACCGCGACGATGCCGCCCGCGTCACGCAGCTGATCAATGGCGGCGCCAACGGTCTCGCCGACCGCCGGCAATTGCTGGCCACGGCGAAGGGCATCTGGGTTTAGGCCGGGCAGCCAGTCCAGGGGCCGAAACCGATCAGGATCGGCCTCGGCCGCTATAGCTTGGAATCCACGCGGTCGGCTTAAAGCTTTCGCAAGGGCAGGCGGCGATAAGCTGCGCAGCTGTCGCCACCTGCCGCAGAGTGTGCCTTGCCGCTGGACTACCATTCGCTGCTGACGGCCTTCGCCCTTTCCGGTTGCGGATTGGCGATCACCTTTTTCGTCAGCTGGCTGGCCTCCAGAACGGAACGCTTCCTGATCGCCTGGACTTTCGGCGTGGCGTTCATGGCGCTCGGCGTGCTGATCTACAGCTGGTACGCGCAGACCATGGTGCCGGCCATCGGCGCCGCCGGATACACGATCCTGCTGACCGGCCTCGCCTTCGTGTTCGGCGCCGGCCGTGAGTTCCGCACCGGCGTCCTGCCCTGGCGCAGCATGGTCGTCATGGCGGTGGTGTCCTCCGCCGCCATGGCCGTCCCGATGCTGGCCGGCTACAACGGCGCCGCCATCGTCATGCTCAATGTCGCAGCGACGGTCATTCTTCTGATCACGGCCTGGGATTACTGGCTCGGCCGCGCCGAAGCCCGGTTGGCCATTCCGCTGCTGACGGTCCTTTACGTGCTGACGGGGCTCTCCTTCGTCCCCTGCGCCATCCTGCTGCTACTGGATGGCGAATGGCGCCTGTCGCAGGCTCCATCAAACTGGGCCGAAGACCTCAACATCGTCATCTGCCTGCTCACCCTGTCCGGTATCGGCGCGCTTTCCCTGGCGCTGAACCAGGCGCGGCTGGCGCGCGGCCACAAGCGCGATGCCGAGACCGATCCTTTGACCGGCTTGCTCAACCGGCGGGCGCTGCTCAGTCGCCTCTCAGGCGACGTCAGAGGTCCCGCGGCATTGATCGTTTTCGACATGGACCACTTCAAGACGACCAATGATGTCCATGGTCATCTGGCGGGCGACGAGGTGCTGCGAAGCTTCGGGAAGATCCTGGCGCTGACCAGCCGATCGCAGGGGCTCGCGGCGCGGCTCGGCGGCGAGGAATTCGCGCTGCTGTTGCCGGGAGCCTCGCTGATCATGGCGGCAAATCTCGCCGATGGCGTGCGCAGGCGCCTCGCCAAACGCAATTTCAGCGGGAATGGTGGTTCGTTTTCGAGCACGGTCAGCGCCGGCGTCGCCTGGTCCGAGGATGCCCTCATTGATTTCGAGGCGCTCCTGCACGATGCCGACAAGGCGCTCTATGCCGCCAAGCGGAATGGCCGCGATCGGGTCGCCCGTGCGGGCGACACGGAACCTCCGGCCAGCGGCCGGCCATTGCCGGAGGGGCGGCGCGATGTCGTCGAGCGCGTCCGGCTCAAGGTCGGCTAGATCGCCGTGCGTCCGTCCGGACGCGGTTACGGTGATCGATCTTTTTGTTATCGCATCGGCCTGCGGAAACTGATGCGAAACAGCCGCACTGCTCAGCCGTGTCCCGCCTTCAACGCCTGGTCGAGATCGGCATAGAGGTCCTCGACATCCTCGATGCCGGTCGAAAGCCGCAGCAGATCGGGCGGGCAGGGTGAGCCGGCGCCCTCGATCGAGGCGCGATGCTCGATCAGGCTCTCGACGCCGCCGAGCGAGGTCGCTCTCTTGTAAAGTTCGACGCGAGCCGCTGCGGCAACGGCCGCCTGCTCACCGCCGCTGACCTGGATCGAGAGCATGTAACCGAAGCCGCCCTGCATCTGGCGCGCCGCGATGTCGTGGCCGGGATGCTGCGGCAGGCCGGGATAGAGCACGCGCGAGACCAGCGGATGGGCCGAGAGCTTCTGGGCCAGCGCCATGGCCGAGGCCGACTGGCGCTCCTGCCGGACATGGAGCGTGCGCATGCCGCGCATCAGGAGATAGGCCTCGAACGGGCCGAGGATGCCGCCCTGCATCTTGCGGACGGTCTTGACCCTGCCCCAGAACTCGTCGTCCTCGCTGGCGCAGAGCGCACCGGCGACGACGTCGGAATGGCCGTTCAGCACCTTGGTCGCGGCATGCATGACGATGTCGGCGCCGAGGGTCAGCGGCCGGGTATGGACCGGCGAGGCGCAGGTTGAATCGACCGCGAGCTTGGCGCCGGCGGCATGGGCGATCTCGGCGGCGGCGGCGATGTCGGTGATGGTCCAGAGCGGGTTCGACGGCGTCTCCGCCCAGACGAGCTTGGTGATGCCGGGCTTCACCGCGGCCTTCAGCGCGGCGAGATCGTCGGTCTCGACGAACTCGATCTTCAGCCCCCAGCGCGTCGCCTCGGTCAGGAGCCAAGCCCGCAGCGCCCAGTACATCACCTTGGAGGCGACGACATGGTCACCCGGGGAGAGCGCCTGGAACACCGCGGTCGCCGCGGCCATGCCGGAGCCGAACAGCAGGGCGCCGGCCTTGGCCTCCTCGAGCATGGCGAGCACGGCCTGCGCCTCGTGCACCGTCTCATTGTCGGGACGGCCATAGACGAAGCCCGAGGAATAGGCGTTGTCCGCGTCGCGGATATAGGTGGTGGCGACATGGATCGGCGGCACGACCGCCTTGGTCAGCGGGTCGATCTTGCCCATGGCCTGGGCGGCGAGCGAGCGGGGATGCAGCGGGCGCTTGGTCATCGGTGATCCAGTTTCCACTATGAGAGACGATTCATCTCACTGTCTTTGTTGCGGTGCAATAGGCTCGTCTTGCGAGGAGCGCAGGGATACCCCATCCTTGCCGCATGAGCACACAGACCGATAGGGCCGATCGCCAGCTGCCCGCATGGCTGGCCATTATCCTCGCCATCGTACCCGTGGCGGCGGCGTCGCTGATCGGCAGCGCGGCGACGGTGCCGCAGATCCCGGGCTGGTATGCCGGGCTCGCCAAGCCGCCCTTCAACCCGCCGAACTGGCTGTTCGCACCGGTCTGGACCGTCCTGTTCGCGCTGATGGGCCTCGCCGCCTTCCGCGTGCTGCGCCGCCCGTCAGGCACGATCGGTCGTGGCCGGGCGCTGCTGGCCTATCATGTCCAACTCGCGCTCAATCTCGCCTGGTCCTGTGTCTTCTTCGGGCTGAACAGCCCGGCGAGCGGGCTCATCGTCATCGCCCTGCTGATCGCCGCGATCATCTGGACGATCAGGCGCTTCGCGGCCCTGCCGGACCGGTTCGCGGCCTGGCTGCTCGCGCCCTATCTCGCCTGGGTCGCGTTCGCCGCGGTGCTCAACCTCGCGATCTGGTGGTTGAACCGCTGAACGATCACGCTGCCCAGTCGGTGACCATCAAGCCGGGTATGCGCTCGAATTCGCGACGATTACCCGTGACGAGAACCGCGCCGCGGCGACGGGCCTGGGCAGCGATCAGGACGTCGTAGGCGCCGATCGGCATGCGGGAGGATTCGAGCGCGGCGCGGATGTCGCCGGCCTCGGCGGCGTCCTCAGCGTCGAAGAGAAGTGCCTCGAAGCCTTCCGCAAGGAAGGCGTCGAGTACCCGGGTGGACGCTTCGCGCCGAACGCTCTTGGCGATGCCATAGTGCAATTCGAAGAGGACGATGGTTGGGATGAGCAGCGTCGTTCCTGCCGCCAGCTCCTGCTGAAGTCGCTGTTCGACGGCCGGAACGCGGCCATTGATTGCGAACACGATCACATTGGTATCGAGACAGAACATCGGACCAGCTCAGCCGAATACGATCTCGTCCTCGTTCCCCGGTGGCGGATCATCCGGCAGCTCATCGACCAGGAAATCGCGTGCACCAAGCGCATCGAGGCGGGCGCGCCAGGCTACGGCGTCGAAAGGCGGGCGCGTGACAGGTTCCAGGATGACCTTGTCGCCGACCTTGCTGACTCGTACTTCGCTGCCCTCGAAACGGAACTCCTTGGGCAGCCGGACAGCCTGGCTGCGGCCGTGCATGAAGAGCTTGGCCCTTGCCGATGACACTGTGCTCATCACGACGCCTCCAGGGTCGATATCTACCAAAGATAGATATCGCTCGTCTGGCGTCAATGGACAAAGGGCTTCAACCGATCGAGCGTTCGATCACCCGCATCACGGTCTCGCGCAGCTCGGCGATGGTGAAGGGCTTGGCCATCACCTCCGCGACGATCGTCTCGAGGCTCTTGGCGCGCTCGCGCTGCTCGGCATAGCCGGTCATCAGCATGATGGTGAGGTCGGGGAATTCGCGCTTCGCGGCGAGGGCGAGCGCGATGCCGTCCATCAGCGGCATGCGGATATCGGTCAGTACAAGGTCGAACCGGCCCTGTTCGGCGGTCAGGATCTCCAGCGCCTCGGCGCCATCGCCCGCCATCATGCAATCGTGCCCGTCCATGGCGAGGCCGCGCGCGACGAGCATGCGCAGGGTCTCCTCGTCATCGACCACGAGAATGCGCGACATGGGTTCAGATCCCCGGCAAGCCGGCCTGGTCGGCGGTCTCGATCACGCCGACATAGGGGAGTTGGCGATAGGAATGGGCGACGTCCATGCCGTAGCCGACGACGAAATAATCCGGGCATTCGAAGCCAACATAATCGGCCTTGATGTTGACGGCACGCTTGCCCGGCTTTTCCAGCAGGACGGCGCTCGAAACCTTGGCCGCACCGCGCGCCGCCAGCAGATCCTTGGCGAAGGCGAGGGTGCGGCCGGATTCGAGGATGTCGTCGACGAGCAGGACCTGGCGGCCGCGGACATCGCTCTGCACGTCGCGCAGGATCTCGACCTGACCGGAGGAGATGGTGGCGGCGCGGTAGCTGGAGAGATGGACGAACTCGACCTGGGGCGCCATGCCGGCGCGGTGCATCGCGCGGATCAGATCGGCCACGAACATGAAGCTGCCCTTCAGCACCGCGACGACCAGCAGGTCGGCGGGCGAATCAGCCGCGATCGCCGCAGCCATCTCGGCGTTGCGGGCGGCAATGGTCGCCTCGTCGTAGAGCACCCGGATACGCTGGGATGGCGGCATGGTCTGGCATTCCTTCCGGGCTCCGGCGCCCGCTAGCGCCGCCCCATGATCGCGGCTGAAACTGGACCTATCGATAACGCCGGAGCGCAGATAATTGAAGTCTGCCACGGCAATGCGGTGGAGGAATCACCGAGCGCTGGCGAGCGTCGCCTGGGCGAGCGGCCCGAAACGGACCTGTACCGAGCGGCCGTTCTCCGGCGGTGCGGCCAGCCGCGCCCGGAAGCGGACCAGCTCCGCCGGCTCGAGTACGGGCCGCGGAGGATCCGCGGTCCAAGTGTAGAGCACCTGGCCGGCCTCGTCCTTCACGGCGACCGTGATCGGTGGCAGCTTCGCCTTCTCGCGGGTGATGTTGGTGACGTCGCCCTCGACGACCAGGAACCGTCCCTGCGCATCCTGCACGAGTTCGCTCTCGACGGCGCTGAAGGCGAGCCCGCGCAGATTGACGGGCAGGCCGAGCTTTTCATAGAGCGCGGCAAATTGCGGCAGGGTGCGCACCACTGCGCCGCGCTGCCAGAGAGCCAGGCCGAGGACGCAGACCCCCGCGAGGGCGATTGCGGCGGGCGTGCTGAGCGGCAGGCGCCCGGCCGGCCGGAGCCTTTCGAGCCAGCCTTTCGCCGCAGGCTTGCGGCGCCGTCTGGTCGGCGCGGTGGTCGGCGTCGCCGCGGCGTCGCTGCGTTCGGCGGCGAGCGCCGAGACGCTTTGTTCGATCTCGGCGGCCTGGCGCAATTCCTCGGCCAGCAGGGCGTTGGTCTCGTCCTCGCTGGGGGCGCTGGGAAAATCCTGGGCCGCGATCTCGCCGAGATCGGCCTCCGGCTCGGCCGCTGGCGCCTCCGCCTGCTGCGGCTCGGGCTGGGGCGCGGCCAGTGCCGGGGCCTCGACCTGCCAGGTCGTCTGGCAGGACGCGCAACGGACCTTGCGCCCGGAAGGGCCGATCTTGGCCTCGTCGAGCTCATAGCGGCTGGCGCAGGAGGGACAGACGATCAGCATGGTCTTGGGGCGGTCGCTCCGCGCGGCGTTGGTCTGCAGCCGGCTGGAAGGCGCGGCGATGATGTCCGAACCTCCTCGGTTCCGTGCGGCGCGCAAGCGCCGCCATGCCGGGAGGCGGTTCGTCCAGTCATTGGCGCAATTTATGGTTAACGTCGCGTAAAGCGGGTGCTTTCAGGGGAAGAATTGCGGGGAGCGACGGCATGACCCTTCCCGCGGGCGGCCGCTCCGGGTGTAGGATCGCGCTGCGGCGAGACCGGCGAAGCGCGATTCGGCGGGTTACGGGATAGGAGCAGAGTTGGTTCGGTTCGAAAATGTCGGGCTGCGATACGGTATGGGGCCGGAGGTGCTGAAAGACATCAATTTCAGCATCGCGCCGCGTTCGTTTCAGTATCTGACCGGGCCTTCGGGAGCCGGCAAGACCACGCTGATCCGGCTGATCCTGATGGCGCTGAAGCCGACGCGCGGCCTCGTGCACCTCTTCGGCCAGGACGTCTCGCGGCTCGAGGCGACGACGCTGACCGATTTTCGGCGCAAGATGGGCGTCGTCTTCCAGGATTTCCGCCTGCTCGACCATCTCACCGTCTACGAGAACGTCGCCCTGCCGCTGCGCGTGCTCGGCAAGGAAGAGGCCGGCTATCGCGCCGAGGTCGTCGAATTGCTGCGCTGGGTCGGGCTCGGGGAGCGCATGCATGCGGTGCCCTCGGTTCTGTCCGGTGGCGAGAAGCAGCGCGCGGCGATCGCCAGGGCGCTGATCTCGCGGCCGCAGCTGCTGCTCGCCGACGAGCCGACCGGCAATGTCGATCCGGGTCTGGGCCGGCGCCTGCTGCGCCTGTTCATGGAGTTGCAGACGCTCGGCACTGCGGTGGTGATCGCGACCCATGACCTGGCGCTGATGGAGCTCTATGACGCACCGCGCCTGGTGCTCGCCGACGGGCATCTTCATGTCGACGCCTGACCGGGGCGCCGAGCCGGCCGAGCACGAGGAGGGCGAGGAGTTCGCCCGGCCGCGATCGCGGTTGCCGGATAATCTGCGGCGCGATCAGCCGCTGGTCCCGGTCGACACGGTCGCCGGGCGTGCCCTGGTGGTGGTGATCGCGATCCTCACCTTCCTGGCCGCGCTCAGTGCCGGCGGTGCCTTGATGGCGGCGCGGGCTTCGGAGCAATGGCGCGGCGCGGTCGCCAACGAGATGACGATCCAGGTCAGGCCCGATCCGCGCCGCAATATCGAGGCCGATCTCGCCCGGGCCGTCGAGCTCGCCCGTGCGGTTCCGAGCGTCGCCGAGGTACGGGCGATGCCGCGGGCCGAATCGGACAGGCTGCTCGAGCCATGGCTCGGCGCGGGGCTCGATCTGATCGAGCTACCGGTGCCGCGCCTGATTGTGCTGCGCCTCAATGCCAGCGTGGCAAACGACCTCGTCGCCTTCAGCCAGACATTGCGGCGCGAGGTGCCGAGCGCGACGCTGGACGATCATCGGCTCTGGGTGCGCCGGCTTTCGACCATGGCGAACACGATCATCGTCGCGGGGGTCGGTGTGGTGATGCTGGTGCTGGTGGCGGCGGCGCTCGCCGTCGCCTTCGCCACGCGCGGTGCGATGGCTGGCAGTCGCGACAGCGTCGAGGTGCTGCATCTGGTCGGCGCCGATGACGAGTTCATCGCCCGAGAGTTCCAGAACCGGTTCATCACGCTAGGGTTGCGGGGCGGCGGCGCCGGTGGATTCGCGGCCGTCATCGTCATCGCGCTGCTCGGCTGGCTGGCTTCGGCCTGGAGCGCGACCCCCGAGGCAGATCAGTTGCAGGCTATGTTCGGCGCCTTCGAGATCGGCTGGTCGGGCTATGGCGTCGTCATTCTGGTTGCGGCAATCGTTGCCGCCATTGCCGGTCTCGTCTCTCGCGTGACGGTTCGGCATTATCTGCGGGCGATGTCGTGATGTATTGCAAGGGGGGGCCTGCGATCATGCCGCTATTGCGCCCGAATGGGCGAGTATCTTGCAGTGGTCATGGCGATGATCGCAGCGAGGCCAGCTCATCCTACGCGTGCTGAGGGCGATGTGGCCGATGCGCGCGCCATCGTGACGAAGGCGTCGTTCCGCCGCAGGTTGGGACGTGCGCTGCTTTGGCTCGCCTTGCTGGGAACTCTGGCGCTTGTCGCCGGCTATGTGCATTTCGCGATGCGCCTGGCCCAGAGCGAGGCCAGGGCGCCGCGAACCGACGCGATCGTCGTGGTGACCGGCGGTGCCCAGCGCGTCGGCGACGCGATCGGCCTGCTGCATGCCGATCGCGGTACGCGATTGCTGATCAGCGGCGTCAATGAGCGGACCGGGCGAGAGGAGCTGGCGAAGCTCAACCCAAGGGCGCGCGAGGTGCTGACCTGCTGCGTCGATCTCGACTATCGCGCCCGCAACACCATCGGCAACGCCATCGAGACCCGGCGCTGGATTCGCCAGCACGGCTTTCGCTCGCTGCTGCTGGTGACCTCCAATTACCACATGCCGCGCACCATGCTGGAATTCAATCACGCCATGCCCGGCGTGCGGATCGTGCCCTATCCGGTGGTCACCGACCAGGTCGACGTCACGGCCTGGTGGAAGGACTGGCACACGATCAGGCTGCTGGTGCCTGAATATGCCAAATACCTCGTGGCCTTCCTGCGCAGCCTGGTCGAGGACGATCCCGAAACCTCGCGGCTTTCGGTGATCATCGGCGGACGAAAGCCGGTTTCGCCCAAGCCGGGCGACCAGATGGGACCGGAGCAGGACAAGCGTTCGCGCTCCGCAGGGCAGGTGCCGGGCGCCTGAGGCCGCGGTGCTCTTGACGGGCGCGCGCCGGCGAGGTTCTTGCCCCGCATGCTCGTGCTCCGCTCGCTCCTCTTCAATATCGCCTTCTACCTCAACCTCGCCTTCTGGCTGGTCTGCGCCATGGTGACCATGGTGTTGCCGAAGCGCTTCCTGCTCGGCGTCGCCCTGAATTGGGCGAGCAGCTCGCTCTGGCTGATGCGGGTGATCGTCGGCACGCGCTGCGAGATCAGCGGCATCGAGAACATTCCGCCCGGCGGCATCATCATGGCGGCGAAGCACCAGTCGGCCTGGGAGACCTTCGCGCTGATCACGGTGTTCCGGAACCCCGTCTACATCCTGAAGCGCGAGCTGACCTGGCTCCCCTTCTTCGGCTGGGCGCTGCTGAAGATGAAGATGATCCCGGTCGATCGCAGCGCCGGCAGCCGCGCGCTGCAGATGGCGACGCGCCGGGCCAAGGTCGAGCTCGGGCAGAACGGGCGGCAATTGCTGATCTTCCCGGAGGGGACGCGTCGCCCCGTCGGAGCCCCGCCGGCCTATAAGTTCGGGGTTTCCCATCTCTATGGCGAGCTCGGCGTGCCCTGCGTGCCGGTCGCGCTCAATGCCGGCCTGTTCTGGCCGCGGCGCTCCTTTCTGCGCCGCCCGGGGACGATCCGCGTCGAGATCCTGCCGGCGATCCAGCCCGGCATGGACAAGAAGGCCTTCCACATGCTGCTGCAGGAGCAGATCGAGAGCGCCACCGACCGTCTGGTCAGCGAGGGCCGGGCCGAACTCGCCCGCCTCGGCGTGCCGGCTCCTGTCAGTCCGCGGCAGGAAGCGACGCGCAATGGCTGATTGAACTTGACAGCAGCGTCACTATGTTCTGATTTTGTTCTTGAACAAAGGAGGAACCGATGGCTGCTCTGGCTCTTCTGGCCGACCCTTGCGAGGATCGCCCGGTGCGGACCGCGCGTGAGGCGCCGCTGCGTGGTGCGGCGCAACTGGCTGAGCGGCGCTTCACGGCCTGGCGCGGCCGCTCGGGGCGGCGCTATGTCGCTTCGGTCTTCGCGGTGCAGGACGGGCATGCGCTGAACTTCACCGATGCCGTGCTGCTCGCCGTCTCGCCGGAGCGGACGATCGTCGCGGCGCGCGACAGCGGCGCCTTCGGCATCGACGCGGCGCTGACCCGTTGGCGCGACGCGGCCGCCATGGCCGGTGCCTGCGAGATCCATGTGCATTTGCTGGCCGAGGACGGCGCGAGCCGGCGCGCCGCGCTCGCCGATCTGATGCCCGAGGCCTGAAGGCTCAGGTCGGGCTAGGGCTCGGGCTCTTGTCGAGTTCGGCGACGAGGTGGGTCAGCAGCGGGTCGTGGATGCCCATCTCATGCAGATGCTCCTGGGTGCGCCGGACATAGTCCGGATTCTCGCCTGAGACGCCCTTGCCCTGCCGCACGAAGCCGAGCACAGCCGCTTCCGGCAAGCGGCCGGCATACTGGCCGTGGGCCCGGTCGGCGATATAGGTGAGCGCATTCAGGCGCCGCCCGTCGTCGAGGCGGATGGCGAGCCGCCTTTCGAGATAGACCGCGGTCGCCTGCTCGCGGGCCCGCAGATAATCGATGGTTTCCTCGGCCTGGTCGACCGGCACGCGAAAGGCGACGCCGCGGCAGATGCCGCCGCGATCCAGCCCCAGCACCAGCCCCGGCGTCTCGGGTGTGCCGCGATGGACATGCGAGTAGATGCAGAGCGAGCGGTGGAAACCGTGCAGCCGCGCCCCGGCGCGCTCGGCGAAATCGAAGCCAGGCCGCCAGATCAGCGAGCCATAGCCGAAGACCCAGAGATCCTCCGGCGTTTCCGCTTCGGTCATCCGTACCCTCACAATTTGGCCCGCTTGCCTCGGCAGACAGGACGCCACGATCCGCAAGCGGATCGGCGCTGGCCTCCTGCCGCCCCGGTCGCTATCAATCCGCCGGAATCCTTGCAAGGGAGCGACCGCGCATGCCTGCCGACACCACCGCGCGACGGAACAGCCGTTTCTGGCTCTATGCTCCCTTCGTCCTGCTCGCCATCCTCGCCGCGGGCTGGTCGGGGCTCTGGGTGATGGCGCGCGGCAAGGTCGAGCAGCATCTCGACGCGGGAATCGCGCGCGAGGCGGCCGCCGGCCGCAACTGGACCTGCCGCGATCGCAGCATCGGCGGCTACCCGTTCCGGATCGAGCTGCGCTGCGCCGGCGTGACGCTGGTCTCCTCGCGCTGGGGCGACGAGGTCAAGGTCGAGACCGGCCCCGCCGTCGCCGTAGCCCAGGCGACCGCGCCGGGGCATCTGATCCTGCAAGCCACCGGGCCGCTGACCGCGACCCTGCCGGCCAGGCAGAACGCCGATCTCAACTGGAGCGCGCTCGAGGCCAGCCTGCGCCTGACCACGACCGGTTTCGAGCGCATTTCGCTCGTCGTGCACGACCCGGTCGCGACGCTGCGCACTCCGGACGAGACCGGCGGCCTGCGTAGCGAAACGCTGCGCTCGGCGCTGTTCGAGGCGCATCTGCGGCCGAACCAGCAGAATTATGCCAGTCAGCAGGCGGTCGATGTCGCGCTGGCCACGAAGGGAGCGGTCTTGCCGGTGCTCGATGCCCTGCTCGGCGATGCCGCGCCGAGCGATCTCGACGTGCAGGCGACCGTCTTGCAATCCTACGCTTTTCGACGCGGCTTCAATCCCGACGCGCTGGAAAGCTGGCGCACGGCCAATGGCGGGATCGAGATTACGCGGCTTAGCCTGCTCAAAGGCACGGCCCGGTTCGAGGCTTCCGGCCGGCTCGGGCTCGACGAGGCGCATCGGCCGGCCGGGCAGGTCGATGCCGCGGTCGCCGGGATCGAGCGCGTCGCCGGCATCAGGGTCGGGGGGCTGACCGCGGGGCTCGGCGCGCTGCTGGGCGGGCGGGCCAATGCGGCGCAAAGCAATGCGGCGGCAGGGCTCACGCCGCTGCCGCCGGTCGTCCTGCGCGAGGGCAGGGTCTTTCTCGGGCCGGTGCGGCTGCCCCTGCAACCGCTGCGGCCGCTCTACTGAGCGCCGATCGCGGCGCGCGGCGCCTCGATCCGCACCAGCGCCTTCTTGACCGCCTCCTGCACCTTCTCGAAGGCACGGACCTCGATCTGACGGACGCGCTCGCGCGAGACGCCGAACTCCTCCGAGAGCTGCTCGAGGGTGATCGGGTCCTCGGCGAGGCGGCGCGCCTCGAAGATGCGGCGCTCGCGCGGGTTGAGGACGTTCAAGGCCTCGCGCAGCGCCGAATGGCGATTGTCGCTTTCCTCGGATTCGGCGAGCCGGTTCTCCTGGCTCTCGCTGTCGTCGACCAGCCAGTCCTGCCATTCACCCTCGCCATCCTCGCGCAGCGGCGTGTTGAGCGAGGCGTCGCCGCCGAGGCGACGATTCATGTCGACGACGTCCTGTTCGCCGACGCCGAGCTTGGTGGCGATGCTCTTGACCTGGTCGGGCCGCAGATCGCCGTCGCCGAGCGCCGAGATCTTGCTCTTGGCCTTGCGCAGGTTGAAGAACAGCTTCTTCTGGTTGGCGGTGGTACCCATCTTCACCAGCGACCAGGAACGCAGGATATATTCCTGGATCGAGGCCTTGATCCACCACATCGCATAGGTCGCGAGCCGGAAGCCCTTGTCGGGCTCGAAGCGCTTGACCGCCTGCATCAGGCCGACATTGCCTTCGGACACGACCTCGCCGATCGGCAGCCCGTAGCCGCGATAGCCCATGGCGATCTTGGCGACGAGGCGCAGATGCGAGGTGACGAGCTTGTGCGCCGCGTCGCGGTCGCCATGCTCGCGCCAGCGCTTGGCCAGCATGAATTCTTCGTTCGGTTCCAGCATCGGGAACCGACGGATCTCTTCCAGATAGCGTGAAAGTCCGCCCTCGGCGGACATGACGGGCAGCGACGCAATCGCCATGCTCGTACTCCTCTCCAGGCTCCCGCACAGCGGCGAGCCGACCACCCGATGATCCATCGGGCAGGATTGTGTGGCGCGCCGGCTCGACGAAGACCGTCGTCAATTCGCGAGTAGCGCTCCCAGCGGCGCCCCTTCAGCCATCCGCTTCGCAGTGCAGTATATTCAATGCGAGAGTGACCGAAAGTGGGCGGCGCAGCAAAAAACCGTCACAGGATCGCGAGTTCTCTTTGCAAACGTGCAAAGTCGTCCGGTGGTTCCGACTCGAAATGCAGCTCCTCGCGGGTGACCGGATGCGCGAAGCCGAGGAGGCGCGCATGCAGAGCCTGGCGGCCGAGAGCGGTGAGCGCGGCACGTGCGCCTTCCGGCAGGCGGCTGGCCTTGGTCATGAAGCCCGAGCCGTAGAGCTGGTCGCCGAGCAGCGGATGGCCGATATGGCTCATATGCACCCGGATCTGGTGGGTGCGGCCGGTCTCGAGCTGGCATTCGACCAAGCTCGCCAGCGCCTCGACCTCCTCGTGGCCGCGCAGCAAGGGCGGATAGCGCTCGATCAATTCGATATGGGTGATGGCCTCGCGGCCCCGGCCTTCGCCGACCACCATCATCTTCTCGCGATTGCGGTTGGAGCGTTCGATCGGTGCATCGATCGTGCCGCTATGGCGGCGCGGCGCTCCCCAGACCAGGGCCAGGTAGGCGCGTTCGAGCGGCCCCGTGCGGCCGTGATCGGCGAATTGCTTGGCCAGTCCCTGATGCGCCTTGTCGTGCTTGGCGACGACGAGCAGGCCGCTGGTGTCCTTGTCGAGGCGGTGGACGATGCCGGGCCGGCGCACGCCGCCAATGCCGGAGAGGCTCGCGCCGCAATGGGCGATCAGCGCATTGACCAGCGTGCCGTCCTCATGGCCCCCGGCGGGGTGGACGACGAGGCCGGCGGGCTTGTCGATGACGATCAGGTGCTCGTCCTCGAAGACGACGTCGAGGGGGATCGCCTGGCCGACCGGCGCGGCGGGCTTGGCCTCGGGCATCACCAGAGCGAGCTTCTGTCCCTCGGCGACCTTGCGGCTGGGGTCGGTGACCACGGCGCCGTCGATGCTGACGCCGCCCTCCTTGATCACCTGCTGCAGTCGGGCACGGGAAATCTCGCCGGCGAGCAGCGCCAGCGCCTTGTCGAGGCGCAGGCCGGCATGCTCGGCGGCAATGACGAGTTCAGTCGGGACATCAGTGGGGTTGGGCGCGTTCATGTCCCGTCTATAGGCGCAAGGGAAGAAAATCGCACCCAAAGATCACAGATCATGTGCGGGCCTTGATCGGCAGTTCGGGCCGCGCGAGGCGCGAGTCGGCGCTCTCCCGTCAGGAGGTGGCCGGCTCGTCATGGCGCTCTGGCCGAGGAAGGACGCCGAATTGCGTCAGCCGAAGAGGCGGAAGCGGCCCTTCGGTTCTTCCGGCTTTGCCTGTTCCGGTCCCGGATCGTCGGGAGCGTGGGCGACCGGGAAGACCACCGGCGATGGCCGGGCCTGTCCGGCTGGCTTGGCGGGGCTCGGAGCGGCCTCGGCGGGCGCGGCAGCCGCCGGCTCGGGCTTCGGCTCGGCAACGGGCTCGGGCTTGGCTTCCGGCGTAGATTCGGCTCGCGTCTCCGCAGCGGCAGGCGTCGGGGTGGGTGTGACCGCCTCGGCCACGGTGGCGGCCGGAACGGCCTCGACGATCGCGGTGGCGGGCTCCGGCGTCGCGGTTTCGACACGTCCTTCGAGGAGCGGGGCGGACTCGTCGAGATCGGCGAGCACGTCGTCGAGATCGGCGGCGGGGCGGCCGAGCGTCGCCGGCGGCATCGTCCAGACGAAGGCATCGAGGCGGCCGGAGATCGGCGAAACCGGCAGCCAATGGTCGGAGACGAGTCCGTCCGCGACCCAGGCCGCATCGCGCGGGGCACGGGTGGCACGAGCGAGCCATTCACGGACGCGCCCGGCGGCGCCGTGCTCGGCCTCTTCGAGCTCGGCCATCAGCAGGCAGACCCGGACCGAGGCGCCACCGGCGAGCAGCGGCTTCAGCGTCGCGCGCGCCTTCTCGAAGTCCTGGGCGTGGATCGCCGCGCCGGCGAGCGCCAGCACGCCCTCCGGGTCGGAGGGACGCAGCCGGGTCAGCGTCTCGGCGCGGGCGAGGCGATCGCGGGCGCTGTCGCCGGGGCGGACATCGAGATAGGCGGCGGCGATATCGGGGTGGGAAGCTTCCTTCCAGGCGGCTTCGAGCAGCCTCGCCGCCTTCTTGACGTCGCCGCGCTCGGAGAGCATGCGCCCGGCCAGTGCCGCCGCCGGGGTCAGCCCCGGGGCGAGCTTGGCGGCTTCGAGTGCGGCGGCGAGCGCCTTCTCGGGTTCGCGGCCCTTGGCTTCGAGCGCCTCGGCGGCGAGCAGAACGGCGCGCTGGCGCTTGGCCTCGGCCTTGTCGGCGAGGCGCAAGGCGGCACGGCGCTCGACGGCGGTGCGCGCCGCCTGCCAGTCGCCGGCGCTGGTGTGGAAATCGAGCAGGGCATCATTGGCCCAGGCGAGCGAGGGCGAGCGGCGCACCGCCTCGTCGGCGAACGCGCGGGCCGCAGCCATGTCGCCGCGGCGGCGCGCCTCGACGAACAGGCCGCGCAGGCCGAGCACCCGGGTCTCGGGTTTGTCGAGCATCGCCTTGAAGGCGGCCTCGGCGCGGCCGCGATCGCCGGTGAGCTGGGCGGTCTGGGCCTCGAGCAGCAGGGTCAGCGGCTCCTCGGCCGCGAATTTGCGGGCGTCATGGGCGTGACGGCCGGCGGCGATGGGATCGCCGGCGCCGATCGCGACCATGCCGCGGGATACCGCCTCGAAGCCGCGCGCCCGGCGGCGCGACCGTGAGGCGAAGCTGAAGGCGGAGGGCAGGCCGAGCACGAAGCGCAGCACCGCCCAGACGACCAAGGCCAGGAAGGCGAGCAGGATGACGCCGATCGCGGCGATCGCGACGCTGGTCTCGATCCGGTAGCCCTGCCAGAGCACCGAGACCTCGCCCGGGCGGTCGGCGAGCCAGACGGCGCCGGCTGCCAGCGCGGCGATGACGAGGAGATAGGTCAGTACGCGAACCATGGAGCCTTCCTCAGCCTGCCGAACCCAGGGCGGCGACCGCATTGCGCGCGATCGCGGCGATGGCGGCCTCGGCTGCCGCACGTTGCTTGAGCGCCGTCCCGAACGCCTCGCTGGGGCGTCGGGCCGGCTCCGGCAGCTGCGCCCAGAGCGCCGCCGCAGTGGCGATGTCGTTCTGCACCAGAGCGTTCTCCAGCCGGATCGGCAGCGTCGCCGGATCGTTCGCGCCGGTGTCGCCGACCGGGCGGATGGTGACGATCCGGCTGGCCAGCCCGAGCAGCTTGTCCTCCCAGCTGCTGGCCGGGGGGGCGCTCTCGCGGGCAAACAAAGCGCGGTGGCTGCGGAACTGGGCGAGCAGGACGTCGCGGGTCGAGGCGCCCTTGGCGGCGACCGTATCGAGTGCGGTCAGCTCGGCGGCCGGGATGCCGCCTGCTGCGAGCGCGGCGACGTCCTGCTGGAAGGGCCGGCCGGCGGCGATCGCGTCGCGCACGCGCTCGGCGAGGACGATGCGGGTGGCGGCGAGTGCCTGCCGGCTCGGCACCAGAGCGTTCTTGGCGGTGGTCTCGACAGCGGCGAGGCGTTGCCCGGTCTCGCCGAGGCGGCGCTCGAGTTCGGTTGCGGCAGTGCGGGCGGCGGCGGCGTTGCTGTCGGCCTGGCTGAGCTTTTCGGTGACCTGGGCCAGGGCGGCGGCGTCGCCCGCCGCGACCGCGGGGGCGGCCTTGGCGAGCTCGGCGAGGCGGCTCGCATTGCTCTGCGCCACGGCGTCGGCCTTGGCCGCGCTGTCGGCGGCGGCGCTGGCCTTGCGCTCGATCGCCTCGAGTGCGGCGCGGCTGGGCAAGGCGGCGCTCTGGGCCTGCAGCGCCTCGATCCGACGGTTCAACTCGGCGAGGCGGGCGGCGTCGTCGGGGCCGGCGAGCTTGAGGCCGAGCAGCACCAGCCCGGCGCCGACCGCGCCGCCGATCAGTCCGGCGAGAGCAAGCGCCGGCAGGCCGGGGCGGCGCTCAGGCAGGGGAGGCGGGGGCGGCTCGAACTCGCGGGGGAGGGCCTCGCTGGGCAATACGGCCTCGGCGGCGCGCTCGGTTTCGGCGGCGGGGGTCGCGGCGGACTCCGGCTCAGGCGTCGCGGCTTCGGGGGAGACCTCGGCGGTCGGTTCGCCCTGCGGCTGCAATTCGATGGTCGGCGGGGTGCGGCCCGAGCGGCTGCGACGCTTTGCGGCCGGGCTCTGTTCGCTGCTCGGCTCGCTCATGGCATCCTTTTCCGTCTCGGCAGCCGGTTCGGCCGCCGCCGTTTCCTCTCTAGCACCGCCATCGAGCAGAATGCGAGCCGGCAGTTGGTCGAGTGCGGCGAGCAGAGCGGCCTCCTCGGCATGCTCGGCGACCAGCACGGTGCCGGCGCCGGCGCCGATCAGCGGTGCGGCGATCTCGGCCGAAAGCGCGACCTGCGGCAAGGCGAGCGCCTGCTCGGTCAGGCCGGCAGCGCCGGCCAGCGAAAGGAAGGTCTGGGCGCTGCGCGGAGAATAATGCAGGGCGGCATCGACCTCGCCGCGGCGCAGGGCCTCGACGGCGGCCTCGGGCAGGCTCTCGACCGCCCTGGCCTCATAGGCCGTCCAGATCGCGACCTCATGGCCGGCGGCGCGCAATTGCTCCGGCAGATCGTCATGGCGGTCCTGCCCGGCGACGAAGAGCAGCTTCTTCGGCGCCGGCAATTGGCTGGAGATCAAAGCGAGGAGATCGGCGCGGTTGCCCTTGGCGTTGCGGGTCGCGAAGCCGAGTTCCCCGGCCGCATCGGCGGTGCGGCTGCCGACACAGAATGCGGGCAGCGCCTTGCGCCAGGCCTTCGGCAACTGCTCCAGCGCCGGAACGGCGTTGGCGCTGGTCAGCACGATCGCGTCGAACGGGCCTTTCGGTGCCGGCTCCGCGCCTGGGACGATGCTGAAGAGCGGCGCCGGGACCGGCTCCTGGCCGCGCTCGCGCAGCACCTTGGCGGTGCGCTCGGCATCGGGCTGCGGTCTCAACACCAGAACGCGCATGTCGTCTCCTCGTTTCGGCCGGTCGTAGAGGCTCAGGCCGGATCGTAAATGCCGGCCGGGGCGCGGGCGCGCAATTCGCGCCCGAGATCGGCTCCCAGTTGCGCGGCTTCCGTGACGGAACCATGGCGCTCACCCTCGGCGCATTGCGAGCCGTCGGGCGAGAGCAGCTGGGCGCGCAGATGCACGCGGTCGCCGTCGACGACGGCATGGCCGGCGATCGGCATGCGGCAGGAGCCGTCGACCTCGGCCAGGAAGGCGCGCTCGGCCGTGACCGCGATCCCGGTTTCACGGCAGATCACCGGGGCGAGTGCCGCGATCGCGGCGGCGTCGTCCTCGCGGATCACGATGCCGATCGCGCCCTGGCCGACCGCCGGTAGCGATTCCGCTATGGACAGGATGCCGCTCGCCTTGTCCTCGAGGCCGAGCCGGCGCAGCCCGGCAAGCGCCAGCAGCGTCGCGTCGATCTCGCCGCTGGCGACCTTCTCCATGCGCCGCGCGACATTGCCGCGCAGCAGAACGACCTTCAGATCGGGCCGGATCCGGCGCAGCATCGCCTGCCGGCGCAGCGAGGCCGAGCCGATCACGGCGCCTTGCGGCAGGTCGGCGAGGCGGGAGATGCCGCGTGAGATCAGCACGTCGCGCGCATCCTCGCGCGGCAGATAGCCGCCGACCACGAGGCCGGGCGGCAGCTCCGTCTGCAGGTCCTTGGAGGAGTGCACGGCGAAATCGATCATCCCGGCGAGCTGGGCGACATCGAGTTCCTTGGTGAACAATCCCTTGCCGCCGGCCGCGGCGAGCGAGCGATTCTGGATCGAATCGCCGGTGGTGACGATCGGGTCGAAGGGCAGTTCCTCGGCGGCCCAGCCATGGGCGTCCATCAACCGGCCGGCGAATTCCCGGGCTTGCGCCATGGCGAGTGGGCTGGCGCGCGTACCGATGACGAAGCGGCCGGGCAGGCGCTGCTGCCGCGGGGGGGTGGGCTGTTCGCTCATTCGGCGCAAATTCTCCGTTTCCCGGCGCAGCGTCCCGCGCGCCATTGGCCTTCTCTTTCTGCAGCACTATACGAAGGAAATCCCCGCGCGAAACCGCGCACCTGTCAGCCACCCCGCTGCCGGGACCTTAAACCAGCGAGCTTTCCGACCGACCGGCCATGCGAGTTCTGGGCATAGAGACCACCTGCGACGAGACCGCCGCCGCGATCGTCGGCGTCGAGCGCGGCGGCGCGGCCAAGATTTTGTCCAACGAGATCCTGAGCCAGATCGCGGCGCATGCCGCCTATGGCGGGGTCGTTCCGGAGATCGCGGCACGCGCCCATGTCGAGGCGATCGACCGGATCGTCGCGCGCGCCTTCGAGAGTGCCGGGCTCAAGGCCTCGGAGATCGACGCGGTCGCGGCGGCGGCCGGGCCGGGATTGGTCGGCGGCGTGATGGTCGGCCTGACCAGCGCCAAGGCGATCGCTCTGGTGACCGGAAAGCCCTTCATCGCGGTCAACCATCTCGAGGGCCATGCCCTGACCGCGCGGCTGACCGACGATGTCGCCTTCCCCTATCTGCTGCTGCTGGTTTCCGGCGGGCACACGCAATTGCTCGCCGTGCGCGGCGTCGGCGACTACCTTCGGCTGGGCACGACCATCGACGACGCGGTCGGCGAAGCCTTCGACAAGATCGCCAAGATGCTGGGCCTGCCCTATCCCGGCGGCCCCTCGGTCGAGCGCGAGGCACTCAAGGGCGATTCCGAGCGTTTCGAGTTCCCGCGGCCGATGACCGGGCGACCCAAGCCGGATTTCTCGCTGTCGGGCCTGAAGACGGCGGTGCGGCTGCTGGCGGAGCGGATCGCGCCGCTTTCCGATCGCGATGTCGCCGATCTCTGCGCCTCCTTCCAGGCCGCGGTCGTCGATGTTCTGGTCGACCGGACCCGGGCCGGGCTGCGCGCCTGCCGCGAGGCCGGGATCAGCCCGTCGACGCTCGTCGTCGCCGGCGGCGTCGCCGCCAACCAGACGATCCGTTCCGGGCTGATGCGGCTTGCCACCGAGGCCGGGCTGCCGATGGTCGCGCCGCCGCTGGCGCTCTGCGGCGACAATGGCGCGATGATCGCCTGGGCCGGGCTGGAGCGGCTGCGGCTTGGCATGATCGACGATATGAGCGCGGTCGCCCGGCCGCGCTGGCCGCTCGACGAGCTCAAGGCCGCCGGGTGATGGCAGCGGATCGGTTCGCCACGATCGGCGTCGTCGGTGGCGGCGCCTTCGGCGCGGCGCTTGCCTTGGCGGCGGCACGGGCCGGACGGCGCGTGATCCTCTGGGCCCGCGACGGCGAGGCGGTGGCGGCGATGCGCGCACGCCGCGAAGTGCCGCGCCTGCCGGGCGCGATCCTGCCGGAGGCCGTCGAGCCGGTCGCCGAGCTGACGGCGCTGGCCGCGGCGCAGGCGCTGATCCTGGCGGTGCCGACCCAGTCGCTGCGGCCGGTCTGCACGAGCCTCGCGCAAGCCTTGCCTTCCGGATTGCCGGCGATCTCGGCCGCCAAGGGCATCGAGCAGAAGAGCGGCCTGTTCACCACGCAGATCATCGCCGAGCTCTGGCCGGGCGCGGTGCCGGCGATCCTGTCGGGCCCGAGCTTCGCCGTCGACATCGCCCGCGGCCTGCCGACGGCGCTGACCCTGGCGGCGAGCGAGCCCGTGCTGGCGCAGAAGCTCGCCGAGGTGCTGAGTTCGTCTTCGCTGCGCATCTATCACAGCAACGACCCGCGCGGCGTCGAGATCGGCGGCTCCGCCAAGAACGTGCTCGCCATCGCTGCGGGCATCGCGATCGGGCTCGGTTATGGCGAGAGCGCCCGGGCGGCGCTGGTGGCGCGCGGCTTTTCCGAGCTGCGCCGTTTCGGCGAGGCCTTCGGGGCGCAGTCGGAGACGCTGATGGGGCTTTCGGGCCTGGGTGACGTCGTGCTCTCCTGCGCCTCGGCACAATCGCGCAATTTCGCCTATGGGCTGGCGCTGGGGCAGGGCAGCACGCCGGCCGAGGCAGCCGGCGGCAAGCTCGCCGAAGGCGCCTTCACGGCGGCGATCCTGGCGGAGATGGCGCGGGCGCGAGGAATCGAGACGCCTATCGCGGAAGCGGTCGCGGCGATCATCGCCGGAAAGATCGGGGTCCGCGAGGCGGTCGCCGGGCTGCTGGCGCGGCCGATCCGTTCCGAGAACTGAAACGGCTGGAACCGGGCGGGGAGCGAATAATGGCCAATGACTGGTCCGACCTGACGAAACGCGTGGCCCGCGGCATCGCCGAGGTACGCAAGACCACCGGCGCGGAGCTGGTGGCCGAGAGCCAGCCCGTGCCTCTGGCCGGGCGGATCGCCGGGCGGGTGATCGAACTGCGCCGCCGCCGCCGCGAGGACACGCATCGCTTCGTGCTGATCCTGCCCTTCGGCGAGGGCGAGACCAGGATCGAGCTCAGCCCGCAGGACTACGCCGCGCTGACCCGCGAGATGGTGCGGTTCTGGAACGAGCAGGGCGAAGCCGCCTCGCGGCCGCCGGCGCCTTTGAAAGACGAAGAAGAGGACGACGCCTGATGGCTCACTGGCTGATCAAATCGGAACCCTCGGTCTGGTCCTGGGAGGACCAGGTCAAGGCCGGGGCCGAGGGCACGCGCTGGGACGGGGTGAAGAACCACACCGCCAAGCTCAACCTGATGGCGATGAAGAAGGGCGAGCAGGTCTTCTTCTACCATTCCAATGAAGGGCTCGCGGTGGTCGGCATCGTCGAGGTCATCAAGGAGCACTATCCCTGGAGCGAAGCGGGCCCGCCCTGGGTGCTGGTCGATTTCAAGGCGGTGAAGCCCTTGCCCAAGCCGGTGACGCTCGCCGCGGTGAAGGCCGAGCCGAGCCTCGCCAAGATGTCGCTGGTTACCTCCTTCCGCCTGTCGGTGCAGCCCGTGACCGACGAGGAATGGGCGATCGTCTGCAGGATGGGCGGGCTCTGAGACCGTTTCCGCGTGCGTCCACCGGGAGGCCGGCAGGGCACGCGACGGCGTATCCGGAGCGACCCGGGCGCCGCGGCGGAGCTCGCTCCCCCGCCGAAAGTCGCAGCAACGAAAGTGCGAGCCGCCGGCGCTTGTCGCCGATGGCTTGCGTCTTATGATGTGATGAACTTGAAAGAAGCCGCGTCGGATCGCGACGACGGCGCCATGCCGCCCAGAGCCGCCTCCGGCTCACGCCGACGGCCGAAGTCTGGGGAGACGTCTGATATGACCGAGATGATCTACGATGTGCCGGCGACCTGGGCCAAGAAGGCCTATCTGAACGACGCCAAGTACAAGAAGATGTACGCGGCCTCGATCAAGGATCCCGACAAGTTCTGGGGCGAGCAGGGCAAGCGCATCGACTGGTTCAAGCCCTATACCAAGGTCCGCAACGTCAGCTACAAGCCGGGCAAGGTCTCGATCAAATGGTATGAGGACGGCACCACCAACGTCGCCTATAACTGTATCGACCGGCATCTGCCGACGCGGGCGAAGCAGACCGCGATCATCTGGGAGGGCGACGACCCCTCGGAGTCGAAGAAGATCAGCTACGGGCAGCTCTACACCGAGGTCTGCAAGTTCGCGAACGTGCTGAAGGCCCAAGGCGTCAAGAAGGGCGACCGCGTCACCATCTATCTGCCGATGATCCCGGAGGCGGCCTATGCGATGCTGGCCTGCGCGCGCATCGGGGCGATGCATTCGGTGGTGTTCGGCGGCTTCTCGCCGGACTCGCTCGCCAGCCGGATCGAGGACTCCGATTCGAAGATCGTGATCACCGCCGATGAGGGGCTGCGTGGCGGCCGCTCCGTTCCGCTGAAGAAGAATGTCGATGCCGCCGACCCCAAGGTGAAGGGCGGCATCGCGACGGTCATCGTCGTCAAGCGTACCGGTGGCAACGTCACCATGCAGGATGGCCGCGACGTCTGGTACCATGACGAGGCGGCGAAGGTCTCCGGCCATTGCCCGCCGGTCGAGGTCAAGGCGGAGGATCCGCTCTTCCTGCTCTACACGTCCGGCTCGACCGGCAAGCCGAAGGGAGTGCTGCACACCACCGGCGGCTACCTCGTCTATACCGCGATGACGCATCAATACGTCTTCGACTACCACGACGGCGACATCTACTGGTGCACCGCCGATGTCGGCTGGGTCACCGGCCACAGCTACATTCTCTACGGGCCGCTCGCCAATGGCGCGACGACGCTGATGTTCGAGGGCATCCCGACCTATCCGACCATCTCCCGCTTCTGGGAGGTGATCGACAAGCACAAGGTCAACACCTTCTACACCGCGCCGACCGCGATCCGTTCGCTGATGGGCGCCGGCGAGGAGGCCGTGACCAAGACCAAGCGCAAGTCGCTGCGCCTGCTCGGCTCGGTCGGCGAGCCGATCAATCCGGAAGCCTGGGAATGGTATCACCGCGTCGTCGGCGAGCGCCGTTGCCCGATCGTCGACACCTGGTGGCAGACCGAGACCGGCGGCATCCTGATCTCGCCGCTGCCCGGCGCGACCCGGCTGAAGCCGGGCTCGGCGACCCGGCCCTTCTTCGGCGTCAAGCCCGAGATCGTCGACGCCGAGGGCAAGGTCCTCGAGGGGGCGGCCGAGGGCAACCTCGTCATCTCCGAGAGCTGGCCGGGCCAGATGCGTACGGTCTATGGCGACCATAAGCGCTTCGAGGAGACCTATTTCGCGACCTATCCGAACCGGTACTTCACCGGCGATGGCTGCCGGCGCGATGCTGACGGCTATTACTGGATCACGGGGCGCGTCGACGACGTGATCAACGTCTCCGGCCACCGCATGGGCACGGCCGAAGTCGAGTCGGCGCTGGTCGCGCATCCCAAGGTCTCGGAGGCCGCGGTGGTCGGCTATCCGCACGACATCAAGGGGCAGGGCATCTACGCCTATGTCACGCTGATGGCGGGCGAAGAGCCTACGGCGGACCTGAAGAAGGAGCTGGTCACCTATGTCCGCAACGAGATCGGCCCGATCGCGTCGCCGGACCTGATCCAGTTCTCGCCGGGCCTGCCCAAGACCCGCTCCGGCAAGATCATGCGCCGCATCCTGCGCAAGATCGCCGAGGACGAGTTCGGGGCGCTGGGCGATACCTCGACGCTGGCCGATCCGGCCGTGGTCGAAGACCTGATCGCCAACCGCCAGAACAAGCGCAAGGCGGGCTGAGTCCGGGAAGGACGGTAGCGACGTCATGCTCGGACCTGTCCCGAGCATGACGTCTTGACCGCCGCTTCTCATCGAGGAAGACGTGGATGGTCGCCACAAGGGCGACCATGACGGAAAGTGGCGCTACGCGCCCTGCTTGCCGGGCTTGCGGCGCGGCGCCTTGATCTTGCGCCCATAGAGCTCCAGCCGGTGGCGCACGATCTCATAGCCGAGCTCGGCGGCGATCTTGGCCTGCAGCGCCTCGATCTCGGGCGAGGAGAACTCCACCACCGTTCCGGTCTCGACATCGATCAGGTGGTCGTGATGCTCCTGGTCGGCGTGCTCATAGCGCGAGACGCCGTCCTCGAAGGCGTGGCGCTCGATCGCGCCTTGCGTCTCCAAGAGCTTCATCGTCCGGTAGACCGTCGACAGCGAGA
Source organism: Allobosea sp. GW823-FHT01F03 (assembly GCF_058798075.1). NCBI lineage: Bacteria > Pseudomonadati > Pseudomonadota > Alphaproteobacteria > Hyphomicrobiales > Alloboseaceae > Allobosea > Allobosea sp. GW823-FHT01F03. The sequence continues at coordinate 1,299,411 of NZ_CM179505.1, forward strand.
GTGTCGGATCATGCGCGAAGGCGCGGGTGAAGATGCCCTTGGCGTCCGGATGGTCGTCGGCTTCGGCGAGCACGCGCAGGATCAGCCGACGCTGCTGCGTCATGCGCAGCCCCGCCTGGCGGAGCTGGCCCTCGAAAGCCTCCACGCGCTGGTCGATTCCCTTCATGGCAGAGAGGTAGCAACGCTGAGAGGCATTTGCAAAAGCAGTTATCGCAAATCGTTCGCAACTGCGTTGACAGATGCAAGTGGTTTGCAATAGCGTTCGGTCATGCGCCATCGAACGCTGGAGAAAGCATGTCCCTGCGCCGCCGTTTCCTGAGCCTGCTCGCTGCTGCCCCGCTGGCGCTGGGCCTCGCCTTCGATCCTCTGACCGCGCTGGCGCAGGCCGTGTCCGGCAAGCCGTTGCGTGTCGTCACCACTTTCACGGTGATCCAGGACATCGCCCAGAACGTCGCCGGCACGGCGGCGATCGTCGAGTCGATCACCAAGCCCGGCGCCGAGATCCACGACTACCAGCCGACGCCGCTCGACGTGGTCAAGGCGCAGTCGGCCGATCTCGTGCTCTGGAACGGGATGAATCTCGAGCGCTGGTTCGAGCGCTTCTTCGACAATGTGAAGAACGTGAAGAGCGCGGTGGTGACCGAGGGCATCGTGCCGATGGGCATCAAGGAGGGGCCCTATGAGGGCAAGCCCAACCCGCATGCCTGGATGTCGACGGCAAGCGCGCTGATCTATGTCGAGAATATCCGCAAGGCGCTGAGCGAGGCCGATCCGGCCAATGCCGAGACCTATGCCAGGAACGCCGCCGCCTATGCCGCGCAGATCCAGGCGATGGACGCGCCGCTGCGCGCAAGGCTCGACAAGGTGCCGGAGGACAAGCGCTGGCTCGTCTCCAGCGAGGGCGCCTTCAGCTATCTCACGCGCGACTATGGCTGGCGCGAAGCCTATCTCTGGCCGATCAATGCCGATGAGCAGGGCACGCCGCAGCAGGTGCGCCGGCTGATCGACCTCGTCCGCAAGAACAAGCTCCCGGCTGTGTTCAGCGAGAGCACGATCTCGGACCGCGCCGCCAAGCAGGTGGCGCGCGAGACCGGGGCGAAATATGGCGGCGTGCTCTATGTCGACTCGCTCTCCGATGCGCGCGGCGCCGTGCCGACCTATCTGAAGCTGCTGGAAGTCACCGTCGACACCATCGCCAAGGGATTTGGCCAGTGAACCTGCACCGCCCGGTAGCGCCGCTGCTCGCGGCGGAAGGCGCGCCCTCGATCACGGTCGAGGGCGTCACCGTGAGCTATGCCAACGGCGTCACCGCCGTGAACGACGCCTCCTTCGGGCTCGGGCCGGGCACGATCTGCGCGCTGGTCGGCATCAACGGCTCCGGCAAGTCGACGATCTTCAAGACGCTGATGGGCTTCCTGAAGCCGGCTGCCGGCCTTGTGCGGATCGCCGGACTCGAGGTGCAGCGGGCGCTGAAGCGTGGCCTTGTCGCCTATGTCCCCCAGGCTGAGGAGGTCGACTGGACCTTTCCGGTTCTGGTCGAGGACGTCGTGATGATGGGGCGCTATGGCCATATGGGCTTCCTGCGCCTGCCGCGGAAGGCTGATCGCGAGGCGGTGGAGCAGGCGCTGGCCCGGGTCAACATGCTCGATTTCCGCCGCCGCCAGATCGGCGAGCTCTCGGGCGGGCAGCGCAAGCGCGTCTTCCTGGCGCGTGCGCTGGCGCAGGGCGGGCAGGTGATCCTGCTCGACGAGCCCTTCACCGGCGTCGACGTCAAGACCGAGGACCAGATCGTCTCGCTGATGCGCGAGCTCAGGGCCGAAGGGCGGCTGATGCTGGTCTCGACCCATAATCTCGGCTCGATCCCGGAATTCTGCGACCAGGTCGTGATCATCAACAAGACCGTGCTGGCGGCGGGGCCGACCGAGACCACCTTCACCCAGGAGAACCTGCAGCGGGCCTTCGGCGGCGCGCTCCGGCATTTCCGGCTCGAGGGCACGGCCCTGCACGACGATGCCGATGCCCGGCGGATCACCGTGCTCACCGACGATGAGAGGCCGCTCGTGCTCTATGGCGAGCGCGACCATGAGAAGCTGGCGAGCGGCAGCACGGACGACAAGCCATGATCGAATTCCTGCTCGAGCCCTTCGGCTACCAGTACATGGTCAAGGCGATCTGGGTCTCGGCCCTGGTCGGCGGGGTCTGCGCCTTCCTCTCCTGCTATCTGATGCTGAAGGGCTGGTCGCTGATGGGCGACGCGCTGGCGCATGCGATCGTCCCCGGCGTTGCGCTCGCCTATCTGCTGAAGGTGCCCTATGCCGCCGGCGCCTTCTTTTCCGGGCTGCTCGCGGCGCTCGCCATGGCGCTGGTCAGGGTGCGCACGCAACTGCGCGAGGACGCGGTGATCGGCATCGTCTTCACCAGCTTCTTCGCCATCGGCCTGCTGATCGTCTCGATCAATCCGACCTCGGTCAATGTCCAGTCGATCGTGCTCGGCAACATCCTCGGCATTTCCGACGAGGACGTGATCCAGGTCGCGATCATCACGCTGGTCTCGCTCGCGATCCTGCTGGCGCGCTGGAAGGACCTGATGCTGGTCTTCTTCGACGAGAACCATGCCCGCAGCGTCGGGCTGAACCCGCTCAGGCTGAAGATCCTGTTCTTCGTCCTGCTCAGCGCCTGCACGGTCGCTGCGCTGCAGACGGTCGGTGCCTGCCTCGTCATCGCCATGGTGGTGACGCCGGGGGCCACCGCCTATCTCATGACCGATCGTTTCGGCCGGCTGATCGCGATCGCGGTGACGATGGGCGTCGTCACCTCGGCGGTCGGCGCCTATGTCAGCTACTTCCTCGACGGCTCGACCGGCGGGCTTATCGTCGTCTTCCAGACCCTGCTCTTCCTCGCTGCCTTCGTCTTCGCGCCGAAGCATGGAAGGCTGGCGGCGCGGCGGGCGGCGAGTGCGAGGGCTTCCGCATGAGCCTCGTCCAGACCTGGCTGCTCGCCCCCTTCGCGCACGAGTTCATGCAGCGCGGCCTGATCGTCGCGGTGATGGTCGGCCTGGTCTGCGCCGTGCTCTCCTGCTTCCTCGTGCTCAAGGGCTGGTCGCTGATGGGCGATGCGGTCTCGCATGCGGTGCTGCCGGGCATCGTGCTCGCCCATATCGCCAGCCTGCCGCTGGCGCTCGGCGCCTTCGCCGCCGGGCTCGGCTGCGCCTTCGGCATCGGCTATCTCAAGGAGAACAGCCGGGTGAAGGAGGATACGGTGATGGGCATCGTCTTCTCCGGCATGTTCGCGCTCGGCCTTGTGCTCTTCGTCAAGGTCGATAGCGACCAGCACCTGATGCACATCCTCTTCGGCAACATGCTCGGCGTGACCTGGGCCGACATCGCCGAGACCGCGCTGATCGCGCTGCCGGTCACTGCGATCATGCTGCTGAAGCGACGCGACTTCCTGCTGCACGCCTTCGATCCCGGCCATGCGCGCGCCATCGGTCTGCCGGTCAGGGCGCTGCATTTCGGCCTGCTCGCCTTGCTGGCTTTGACCATCGTCGCGGCGCTCAAGGCGGTCGGCATCATCCTGGTCGTCGCCATGCTGGTGGCGCCGGGCGCGATCGGTTACCTGACGAGCCGCCGTTTCGACCTGATGCTGCTGGTCGCGATCGCCTCGGCGACCTTGTCGAGCGTCGCCGGCACGATCCTCTCCTTCCATCTCGACGCCGCGACCGGCCCCTGCATCGTGGTGGTCCAGGGCGGGTTCTTCGCCCTGGCGCTCGCCGCCAATCTCTGGCGGGCGAGCCGGCGCCGGGCCTCGAGCGCCGTCGCCGGAGACTTCACGAAAGCGTGATCGCCAGGAATAATGGCTCGGCTGGGGCGTTTGGCATCGGTCGGCATCTCCCTGTCGGCCTTCGAGGAGCGCGTGGATCATGGCCGAAACCGATCTCGATCGCCGCCGCCTGCTGCGCGGCAGCCTGTTCGGGCTACCCTTGCTCGCCGTCTTTGCGACGGTGATCGGCAGCGCCCCGGCGCGGGCGGACGATGATGACGACGACGATGATGATGACCGCCGTCGCCGTCGGCGCCGCTACTGGCGGGAGCGTGAACGTGAGCGCCAGTATTGGCGGCAGCGTGAACGCGAGCGCTATTATCGCCGTCGCCGCGATTACGACGACTACGACGATTGAGCACCGTCGCGCGCCCGGCCCCGCTGGCCGGCCGTGCGATCAGGCGATCACGCCCGCTCCCTGCAAGAGCGCGAGGCGTTCCGCGTCGAGCCCGAGCTCGGCGGTGAGCACCTCCCGCGTGTCCTGGCCGAGATCGGGCGGCAGACGTCCCACCGGGGCGCGCGCGCCGTCGAGACGGTAGGGCGGCGCGAGCACGGTGCCGGTGCTGCCGTCCGGCCGCTGGCTCTCGACCACCATCCCGGCCTGCTGCGCGCGGGCCGAACGCAAGGCCTCGTGCAGGCCGAGCACCTCGCCGCAGGGAATGGCGTGCGCACTCATCCGCGCAAGCAGTTCGGCGCGGGGGCGGGCGCGCAATTCGGCCTCGATCACCGTGATCAGCGCGGCGCGATGCACGGTGCGCTGCAGATTGGTGCGGAAGCGCTCATCCTCGAGCAGATCGGGCCGCTCGATCACCTGACGGCAGAAGCGTTCGAACTGGGCATTGTTGCCGACGGTGACGACGAGGGCGCCATCGGCCGCCTCGAACACGCCATAGGGCACGATCGAGGGATGGGCATTGCCATAGCGCGGCGGATCCTGGCCGAGCGCCAGCGCCTCCAGCGCGTAATAGGCGCCGATCGTCATGCCGGAATCGAACAAAGCGAGCTCGACATGGTGGCCCTTGCCGGTGCGGCCGCGCTGGACGAGCGCGGCGAGCACGGCCTGCGCCGCATATTGCCCGGTGAAGAGATCGACGGCGGCGACGCCGAATTTCAGCGGCGGCTGGGTCGGCTCGCCATTCAGCGCCATCAGCCCGGCCTCGCCCTGGATCACGAGGTCATAGCCCGGCCGGGTCGCCTCCGGCCCATCCGAGCCGTAGCCGGCGATCGAGCAGTAGATCAGCCCGGGATTCTCGGCGCTGAGCGCGGCATAGCCGAGGCCGAGCCTGTCGGCGCCGCCGGTCTTGAAGTTCTGGATCACGACGTCCGCCTTCGCCGCCAGCGCCCGGACGATGGCGAGGCCCTCGGGCTGGGCGAGATCGACGCCGACCGAGCGCTTGTTGCGGTTGACGCTGTTGAAATAGCAGGTGTTGCGGCCGCCGACGCGGATGCCCCAGTCGCGGGTGTCGTCGCCGCGCAGCGGATGCTCGATCTTGATCACCTCGGCGCCGAGATCGCCGAGCACCTGGCCGCACCAGGGGCCGGCCAGGATGCGCGAGAGATCGAGCACGCGGATGCCGGCGAGCGGCAGGTCGAGTTCGCTCATGAGCCCATCACGCCTTCCAGGCTGGCGGCGAAGGCGATCAGGCGCGGGCGCACCTCATCGAGCAGGAAGCCTTCGTCGAGGATGACGGTCGGCGCGCCGCAGTTGATCGACATCGGCGGCAGGCCGCCGCCGGGGCGGAAGCCGACCGCGATCGAACTCACCGTCGGCTGCCACTCGCCGAAGGAGCGCACGCAGCCGGTCTCGCGGTATTCGGCCAACGCCCGCTCGACGCCTTCGCGCAGGCGCGGCCAGGCGGTCTCGTCGACCGAGCGCACATCTTCGAGGATGGCCTCGCGCTCGGCCTCGTCGCAGATGGCGAGATAGGCCCGGCCCATGGCGCTGCGGCAGAGCGAGAGCCGCGAGCCGACATCGATGTTGAGCGCGATCGCCGCCTCGCCGCGGCAGCATTCGACATAGCGCATGCCGAGCCGGTCGCGGACGCCGAGGCCGACCGAGGCGTTGGAGAAGGCGGCGAGCTCGCGCATGCCGGGCCGGGCGATGCGACGCACGTCGAGCCCGGCGAGCGCCGTGGCGCCGAGCGCGATCGTCGCGGTGCCGAGCCGGTAGCTGCCGCTTTCCGGCATGGCCTGGAGATAGCCGAGCCGCGTCAGCGTATGGGTCAGGCGCGAGACCGTCGAGCGCGCGAGGCCGCAGCGCCGGGCGATCTCGGAATTGGCGAGCGCCTCCTCGCCGCGCCGGAAGCAGGAAAGCAGTTCGAGCCCACGCGCCAGCGCCGTGATGAAATGCCGGTCCTCGCCCGCCTCGCTCGCGGTCGCGCGGGCCGGCCGCCCGGGCCTCGCACGCAGCTGAGGAGCGGCGGCGGGCATCGCCTCAGCGCTTCATCAGGAAGGCGGCGAAGGCGGCCTGCGCTTCCGCCGACATCAGGCGCTCGCCGAAATGGCGGGCTTCGGTGGCGATGGTCTCGGCGGTCGCGGCGGCGCTGCCGCGCTTCAGCAGCATCTTGGTCAGCGCGACGGATTGCGGCGGCAGGGCGGCGAGCGCCTTCGCCTTCTCGACCGCCAAGGGGAGCGCCTCGCCGGCTTCGGTGATGGCGTTGAGGAGACCGGCCTCCTGCGCCACCTCCGGGCTGAAGACCTCGCCGAGCATCAGGAGTTCGGCGGCGCGCTTGGAGCCGGCGATCAGCGGCAGCAAATAGCTCGAGCCGCCCTCCGGGCAGAGGCCGAGCGCGACGAAGGGCAGGCGGAAGCTGGCGCCCTTGCCGGCGAAGGCGAGGTCGCAATGCAGCAGCATGGTCGTGCCGATGCCGACGGCGAAGCCCTCGACAGCGGCGACGATCGGCTTCTTCGTGGTCGAGATCGCGCCGAGGAAGTCGATGGCGATGCGCGCCCCGACGCCGGTGGCGGCCGCGGCGGCGAAATCCTTGATGTCGTTGCCGCTGGTGAAGCAGCCGCCGGCGCCGGTCAGGACGATGGCGCGCACGCCCGCATCGGCATCGGCGGCGGCGAGTGCGTCGATCAGGCCCTGATAGGTCGCCCGGTCGAGCGCATTGCGCCGGTCCGGCCGGTTCATGGTGATCTGCCGGACGCCCTCGGCAACATCTTCGTTCAGCACCGTCTCGGTCATCGTCTGGTTCTCTTCGTCAGAAAGGGGCAGGGGCGGCGGAGAGCCTGCAGCGCATCGCGGTTTCGCTCAGAGCAGGCGGGCTCTCGCCTGCTCGTATTCGTTCTTCAGGCGGGCGATCACCTCGGCCACGGGCGGGGCGTCGTCGATCAGGCCGACGCCCTGGCCGGAGCCCCAGATATCGCGCCAGGCTTTGGCCGAGCCGGAGCCGAAGCTCATCTTGCTCTTGTCGGCATGGGGCAGGTCGTCGGGGTCCAGCCCCTGAGCCGCGATGCTCGGCTTGAGGTAGTTTCCGGGCACGCCGGTGAAATAGGGGGTGTAGACGATGTCGGCGGCCGAGGCGCCGACGATCATCTCCTTGTAGCCCTCGGCGGCGTTCGCCTCCCGGGTCGCGATGAAGCGGGTGCCGATATAGGCGAGGTCCGCCCCCGTCGCCTGCGCCGCCAGGATGGCGTCGCCGCTGGCGATCGCGCCCGACAGGATGATCGGCCCGTCATAGAAGCGCCGGACCTCGCCGACGAGCGCGAAGGGCGAAAGCGTACCGGCATGACCGCCGGCGCCGGCGCAGACCAGGATCAGCCCGTCGACGCCGGCCTCCAGCGCTTTTTCCGCATGGCGGATCGTGGTCACGTCATGGAAGACGAGGCCACCATAGGAATGTACCGCCTTGACCACGGCATCGGGCGCTCGCAGCGAGGTGATGACGATCGGCACCTGATGGCGGACGCAGGCTTCCATGTCGTGCTGGAGCCGGTCGTTCGAGGCGTGGACGATTTGGTTGACGGCGAAGGGCGCGATCTTGCGGGCGGGGTCGGCCGCCTTGGCGGCGGCGAGCTCGGCCTTGATGCGCGTCAGCCAGATGTCGAGCTGGTCGGCCGGGCGGGCGTTCAGTGCCGGGAACGAGCCGACCACGCCATTGAGGCATTGCGCGATCACCAGCTCCGGGCCGGAGACGATGAACATCGGCGAGCCGATCACCGGAAGCGAGAGCGATTGCGCGAGGCCAGGCGGGAGGGACATGCGGGCGGCTCTTGGGCAGGCGTTGCAGTGGGTCGACTGGGGCCGACGATGTTCGAGCGGTCGCGGGCGGTCAAGCGTTGCCGGCAATAATTCTGCGATGCAGAATGTGCCATGGCCCTGCGACCTGGCTCGATGATCGGCGCTTGACAATGCCGTGCGCTGCCGCTCCCTAGCTGGGCCGTTTGTGCAAGAATATTCCGCTTTGCGGAATTGAGGCCGAGACCGAGGAGCCAGCCGATGCAGACCGTCCGGATCGCCCGCCAAGGTTCCGTCGCGGTGGCGACCATCGACAATCCGCCGGTCAATGCGCTCGGCGCGGCCCTGCGCCGCGATCTCGCCGCGGCGGTGACCGAGGTCATGGCCGACCCAGAGGTCGAGGCGCTGGTCATCGCCGCTGCGGGCAAGGCCTTCATCGCCGGCGCCGATATCAGCGAATTCGGCAAGCCCTTGGCCCAGCCGATCCTGCCCGAGGTGATCGCCCTGATCGAGGATGCGCGAAAGCCGGTGGTTGCGGCGATCCAGGGCGTCGCTCTTGGCGGCGGGCTCGAGGTCGTGCTCGCCTGCCATGGCCGGGTCGCGCTGACGGTCGCGAAGCTCGGCCTGCCCGAGATCAAGCTCGGCATCATTCCCGGCGCCGGCGGCACGCAGCGCCTGCCGCGCCTGATCGGTGCCGCCAAGGCCTTTCCGATGATGCTGTCGGGCGAGCCGATCGCGGCGCAGAAGGCGCTCGATCTCGGCCTCGTCGACCGGGTGGTCGAGGGAGATCTCGTCGCGGCGGCCGTAGGCTTGGCGCAGGAGCTCGCCGCGAAGGGCAGGCCGCGCAAGACCGGTGAGATCGCCGAAAAGCTGACGCAGGCCGATCGCGAGGCTTTCGAGGCGCTGGCCAAGGACGCGACCGTGAAATCGGGCGACATGCCGAACACGATGGCGCTGATCGAGGCGGTGCGCGGCGCCGTCACCTTGCCGCTGGCCGAGGGCCTCGCCAATGAACGGGCTCTGTTCGCCAGACTCGTCGTCGACGAGCGCTCCAAGGCGCTGCGCCATGCCTTCTTCGCCGAGCGCGAGGCGGCGAAGGTCCCGGGCATCGACGACAGCGTCAAGCCGCGCCCGATCGCGCGCGCCGCGGTGATCGGCGCCGGCACCATGGGCGGCGGCATCGCCATGTGCTTCGCCAATGCCGGTATCCCGGTGACGCTGATCGAGACCTCGCAGGAGCAGGTGGAGAAGGGCCATGCCCGCATCCGCGACACCTATGGCTTCTCGGTGAAGCGCGGCTCGATGACCGAGGCCACGCGCGAGCAGCGCATGGCATTGATCACGCCGGCGGTCGGGATCGCCGCCGCCGCGGAAGCGGACATCGTGATCGAGGCGGCCTTCGAGGAGATGAGCGTCAAGCGCGAGATCTTCGGTGCGCTCGACAAGGTCGCGAAGCCGGGTGCGGTCCTCGCCAGCAACACCTCCTATCTCGACCTGACCGAGATCGCCGCGGCGACGACGCGCCCGGCCGATGTGCTCGGCATGCACTTCTTCAGCCCGGCCAATGTGATGAAGCTGCTCGAGATCGTGCGGCCGGAAGGCGTCGCCGCCGATGTCGTGGCGACCGCGATCGCGCTCGGGCGCCGGCTCGGCAAGGTGCCGGTCGTGGTCGGCAACTGCTTCGGCTTCGTCGGCAACCGCATGCTGGAGCAGCGCACCCGCGCCGCCGAGCGGCTGCTCGTCGCCGGCGCCCTGCCGCACGAGGTCGATGCGGCGCTGACCGGGTTCGGCTTCAAGATGGGGCCGTTCGCGATGTCCGACCTCGCCGGCAACGATATCGGCTGGCGCAGCCGGAAATCGCGCGGCAAGACGGCGGCCGTGGCGGATGCGATCTGCGAGCGCGGCTGGTTCGGCCAGAAGACCGGTCGCGGCTATTACCTCTATCCGGAAGGCGCCCGCGCCGGGCAGCGCGACCCGGAGGTCGAGGCGCTGATCGCCGATGTCTCGGCGAAGGAGGGCGTCGCCCGCCGCAGCTTCACCAGGGAGGACATCCTGGCGCGCCTGCTCGACCCGATGGTCAACGAGGGCGCACGCATTCTGGAAGAAGGCATCGCGACGCGCTCCGGCGACATCGATATCGTCTGGCTCACCGGCTACAACTGGCCGGGATGGCGTGGCGGGCCGATGCACTGGGCCGAGGCCGTCGGCCTCGACGTGATCGTCCGGCGGCTGGAGGAGCAGGCAGCCGAAAGCGGCGATGCTTCGCTCCAGCCGGCGCCGCTGCTGCGCCGGCTCGCCGCCGAGGGCAAGGGCTTTGCGGCGCTGAAGGCGGCCTAGGAGGCAGAGCAGCCGGCCGTTCGGCAGAGTCAGATCAGATCACCGATAGAGGACACCCCAGCTCCATGACCGAAGCCGTCATCGTCTCGACCGCCCGCACGCCGATCGGCAAGGCCCATCGCGGCGCCTTCAACCAGGTGCGGGGCGCCGACATGGCTGCCCATGCGATCCGTCACGCCATGGCGCGGGCAAAACTCGAGCCGGAGGCGGTCGAGGAGGTCGTGATGGGCTGCGGCTATCCGGAGGCCGCAACGGGCCTGAACGTCGCGCGCCATGCCGCGCTGGTCGCCGGGATCCCGGTGCAGTCGGCCGGCGTCACGGTCAGCCGCTTCTGCGCCTCCGGGCTGGAGGCGATTGCCCATGCGGCGCGGCGCGTCGTGATGGACGGCGTGCCGGTCGCGGTCGGCGGCGGCGTCGAGTCGATCTCGCTGGTGCAGCCGGTGACGCGGCGCGATCTCGCCATGAACGACTGGCTCATCGCCAACAAGCCCTCGATCTACACGACGATGATCGAGACGGCCGATAATGTCGCGCAGCGTTACGGCATTTCGCGCGAGGCGCAGGACGCCTTTTCGCTGGAAAGCCAGCGCCGCACCGCCGCGGCGCAGCAGCGCAGGCTCTTCGACGACGAGATCGTGCCGATGAGCGCGGTGATGGCGGTGACCGACAAGGCGACCGGCGAGGTCCGCCAGGAGGAGGTGACGCTGGCCAAGGACGAGGGCAACCGGCCGGACACGACGCTGGAAGCGCTCGCCAAGCTGAAGCCGGTGCGCGGCGAGGACCAGTTCATCACCGCCGGCAATGCCAGCCAGCTCTCGGATGGCGCCTCGGCCAGTGTGGTGATGTCGGCGCAGGAAGCGAAGCGTCGCGGGCTGGAACCGCTCGGCATCTTCCGGGGCTTCGCCGCTGCCGGCTGCGAGCCTGACGAGATGGGCATCGGCCCGGTCTTCGCGGTGCCGCGTCTGCTCGAACGCAACGGTCTCAAGGTCTCCGACATCGATCTCTGGGAGCTGAACGAGGCCTTCGCCTCGCAGTCGCTCTATTGCCGCGACCAGCTCGGCATCGATCCTGAGAAGGTCAACGTCAATGGCGGGGCGATCGCGATCGGCCACCCCTTCGGTATGAGTGGGGCGCGCCTTGTCGGCCATGCGCTGCTGGAAGGCCGCCGGCGCAAGGCGCGCTATGCGGTCGTCACCATGTGCGTCGCCGGCGGCATGGGCTGCGCCGGGCTGTTCGAGATCAATTCGTAAGCGAGCGTCATGGTCGGACCTGACCCGGCCACCTCGGAAATCAGCATTTGCGTCAGGAGATTCTCGGATCCGCGCTTTGCTTCGCCCGAGAATGACGGGAGGTACCCATGGACCTGCGCTTCACCCCCGAGGAACTGGCCTTCCGCGACGAGGTGCGCCAGTTCTTCCGACATGAGATCCCGGCCGAGATCCGGCGCAAGGTTTCGGAAGGGCGGGGGCTGGCGCGGGAGGACTATGTCACCTCGCAGCGGATCATGAACACCAAGGGCTGGGCGGTGCCGCACTGGCCGAGGGAATGGGGCGGGCAGGGCTGGACGGCGATCCAGCGCTACATCTTCACCGAGGAGATGCTGCTCGCCGCCGTGCCGCTGCCGCAGCAGTTCAACTGCTACATGGTCGGGCCGGTGATCGCCGCCTTCGGCTCGCAGGCGCAGAAGGAGCGCCACCTCGCCCGCATCGCCAATCTCGACGACTGGTGGTGCCAGGGCTTTTCCGAGCCCGGCGCCGGCTCCGATCTCGCCTCGCTCAAGACCAGAGCGGTGCGCGAAGGCGACCATTACATCGTCGACGGGCAGAAGACCTGGACGACGCTCGGCCAGCATGCCGACTGGATCTTCTGCCTGGTCAGAACCGACCCGGCGGCGAAGAAGCAGGCCGGCATCTCCTTCCTGCTGATCGACATGAAGACGCCGGGCATCAGCTTGCGGCCGATCATCACGCTGGAAGGCCGGCACGAGGTCAACGAGGTCTTCTTCGACAAGGTCAGGGTGCCCGCCGAGAACCTCGTCGGCGAGGAGAACAAGGGCTGGGACTATGCCAAGTTCCTGCTCGCCAATGAGCGCACGGGCATTGCCCGTATCGGCCTCTCCAAGGAGCGCATGGCAAGGATCAAGCGTCTCGCGCAGGAGATGCCGGCGGGTGAGGGCATGATGTGGGATGATCGCGACTTCCGCGAGCGCTTCGCCGACGTCGAGATCGAACTGAAGGCGCTGGAGATCACCCAGATGCGGGTCGTCGCGGCCCAGGCGCGCGATCCCGGCAGGCCGGACCCGGCCTCCTCGATCCTCAAGATCAAGGGCTCGCAACTGCAGCAGGCGACGACGGAACTCCTGCTCGAAGTCGCCGGCCCCTTCGCGCTGGCGGCGCCGGAACGCGGCGCCGAGCCGACCAATGACTGGCCCTTCGACCATGACTGGGCCGATGCGGCCGCCGCGAGCTATTTCAACAACCGCAAGGTCTCGATCTATGGCGGCTCGAACGAGATCCAGAAGAACATCATCGCCAAGGCGGTGCTGGGCTTGTGAAGCCACCATGCCTCAGCCCTCATCCTGAGGAGCGGGCTTAGCCCGCGTCTCGAAGGATGTTCCAGTGTTCTCTGGAGGCATCCTTCGAGACGCCGCCACGCGGCTCCTCAGAATGAGGGCTGGTGATTCCGGCCGTTGACAGGAAACCGCCATGGATTTCGACCTCTCTCCCGAACAGGCGCAGCTCAAGGACGGCGTCGAGCGGCTGATCGCGGCGAGTTACCCTTCGCTGGAGACGCGCCAGAAGCTCGCCCGCGAGCCGCTCGGCTTCTCCGAGCGGGGCTGGGCGCAATTCGCCGAGATGGGCCTTCTGGGGATTCCGTTCAGCGAGGCCGAGGGCGGTTTCGGCGGCGGGCCGGTCGAGACGCTGGTGGTGATGGAGGCGCTCGGCAAGGGGCTGGCGCTGGAGCCTTACCTTGCGAGCGTGGTGCTCGGCGGTGGCGCCCTGCGGCTCGCCGGTTCGGCCGAGCAGCAGCAGCGGCTGATCCCTGCCGTGGTCGACGGTTCGCTGCGGCTCGCGCTCGCCCAGACCGAGAAACAGGCGCGCTACGATCTCAACGACATCGCCATGACGGCACGCAAGGTCGAGGGCGGCTATGTGCTGGATGGCGCCAAGAGCGTCGTGCTCAGTGGCGACAGTGCCGGGCTCCTGGTGGTCAGCGCTCGCACCTCCGGTGTGCGCCGTGATGCCGAAGGGATCAGTCTCTTCCTGGTGCCGGCCGATGCGCCGGGCCTGCGGATCACGGGCTATCCGACGCAGGATGGCGGGCGGGCGGCCGAGATCGGCTTTGCCGGGGTGCGGGTCGCCGATGCGGATCTGCTGGGGGAGGAGGGCAAGGGGCTGCCCGTGCTGCAGCGCCTCTCCGAACATGCGATCGCGGCGCTTGCCGCGGAGGCGGTCGGCGCGATGGCGGCGCTGCACGCCCTGACCGTCGACTATCTCAAGACCCGCACGCAGTTCGGCATGCCGATCGGCAATTTCCAGGTTCTGCAGCACCGGGCCGTCGACATGCTGATCGCGCTCGAACAGGCGCGGTCCATGGCCTTCTATGCCGCGATGATGGTCGAGCATCCCGAGGCGCAAGAGCGCGCCGCGGCGCTGTCGGCGGCCAAGGTCCAGATCAACCGCTCCTGCCGCCTCGTCGGGCAGGAGGCGGTGCAGCTTCATGGCGGTATCGGCATGACCATGGAGTATATCGGCGCCCACTACTTCAAGCGCCTGACCATGATCGAGAGCCTGTTCGGCGACACGCCGCACCATCTGCGCCGGGTCGCGGCGGCTGACGGGCTGGTGGCCTGAGCCGGTCTCAGCGCCCCTCGGCAGCAAAGCCGAGCGGGATCGCGCTGGTCGATTTCAGCTCCTCCATCGCGAACATCGAGGTGACGTCGCTGAGGTCGATGCGCGAGATCAGCTTCTTGTAGAGCGCGTCATAGGCGGCGATGTCGGAGACATAGGCCTTGAGCAGATAGTCGATCTCGCCGCTCATCCGGTAGAAATCGACGATTTCCGGCAGGTCATGCACCGCCGTGTGGAAGCGCTCCAGCCATTCCATCGAATGGCGGGAGGTCTTGACCGCGATGAAGACGGTGACGCCGGCGCTGAGCTTGTCGCGGTCGAGCAGCGCGACCCGGCGCCTGATATAGCCGGCGGCTTCGAGCTTCTGGATGCGCCGCCAGCAGGGCGTCGAGGAAAGCCCCACGGCTTCGGCGATGTCGGCCAGCGGCAGGCTCGCATCCGCCTGCAGCAGCGCAAGGATGCGCAGATCGAAGCTGTCGAGCTTGGCCAAGGGGATTCTCCGAGGCTGGAATGAAAAGTGTCTGAAATTACCTGTGTGAGAATCTGATGCTCGTTGCAATTTGATTATTGGCATCAGTTTTTAATTTTCATGGATTTTGGCGTCAGGTAGCAAATCCTTCCCCGCAAGCCCGACCTATCATCACCCGGTGTTCGAGACGGGGAGATCAGGGCATGCAGGGGTACCTCAGCGAGGAGCGGCGCGGGGCGGTGCTACGCGATCTGCGGACCCAAGAGGGCACCTGTTCGCGCGACTATCTGGCGGCGGCGCGCAATGTCCTGCGCGAGCTCGTCGCCATTCCCGATCTGGTCCAGCGCCTGCCGCTGCTGCGCAAGCAAGGCGGCTATGCCCGCAATCTCCTCGCCGGCAACGATGCCGTTAGCGTCTGGGCGATGGTCTGGGCCGAGGGCGCGACGACCTCGATCCATGATCATCACTGTTCCTGCTGCTTCGGCGTCGTCTCCGGCACGGTGTCGGAAACCTGGTATCGCGCCGTCGACGCGGCCCGTGCGGTGCCGACCGAGGAACATGACCGGCAGGCCGGCTATGTCGCCTGCATGCTGCCGACCGGCCCGAACATCCACCGCATGCAGAATCGCGGGCCGGGCGAGGCGATCTCGATCCACATCTATGGCTTCGATCACGAGGCCCATGCCTCTTCGATCGAAACCGAGTACACCGCCGTCGCGGGCTGAAGAGGCGCCGGCGCGGCGGTTCAGTCCAGCCAGCTCGTAAAGCCTTCGACCGGTTCGCGCTCCGGCACCAGCCGGTTGGCCGGGGCCTCGGGGTCGGCCTTGCCCAGCGCGATGCCGCAGACCACGACCTCGCTCTCGGGGATCGCGAGCTCGCGCCGCACCACCGGGTGGAAGCGCGCGAAGATCGCCTGCGGGCAGGAATCGAGGCCGTGGGCCTGGGCCGCGATCAGGAAGGTCTGCACGAACATGCCGAGATCGAGCCAGGAGCCGATCTCCAGGTCACGGTCGATCGTCACCATCAGCGCCACAGGCGCGCCGAAGAAGCGCAGATTGGCCTTTGTCTGGCGCTTCATGCCTTCATGGTCGCCGCGGACCACGCCGAGCAGCGAGTAGAGGTCCCAGCCGACCTTGCGGCGGCGCGTGAGATAGGGCTCGCGGAAAGTCTGCGGGTAATAGCGGTATTCTTCCTCGATCGGCAGATCGGGGGAATCCAGCGCCGCGATCAGCCCCTGTTCCAGCCGGGCGCGCGATTGCGAGCCGAGTACGCGCACACGCCAGGGCTGCATATTGGTGCCGCTCGGCGAGCAGGCCGCAAGCTCGAGCAGGCGACGGACCAGCGTCGGATCGACCGGATCGGGCAGGAAGGCGCGGATGGCGCGGCGGCTCTCGATGGCGTGCTCGACGGTCGCAGCGTCGGTCATCAGTGGCTCCATCCACAGCGCATCTTTGAGGCGCGGTCCTGATCCTGAGGAGGCCTGCAAGGCCGTCTCGAAGGATGCTCCAGTTGGCTCCTCATCACACAGGAGCATCCTTCGAGACGCCGCTGACGCGGCTGCTCAGGATGAGGCGTTGCGAGGAGCAACCTTCCGGTAACCTCAGCCCGCTTTGCGGGCTGCGACGAAGTCTTCGTGCTCGTGCAGGAGATCGCCGGCCAGCGCCTTGGCGATCAGCTTGCGGGTGTTCTCGAGCCCGTAGATCGCCGCGAAGGAGCCGAAGCGCGGGCCCTGCTCCTCGCCGAACAGCACCTGATAGATCGCCTTCCACCATTCGCCGGTGACGGCGGGGCGCTCGGGCGTCGCGCTCTTGGCCTGGAAGTTCTGGTAGCGCGGGATGGCGCGGGCGATGTCCAGGGCGGTGTCCTGCACGGTCTCGGCGGAAGCCCCGTCCGGCAGGGCTGCGAGCGCGTCGGCCAGTGCCGAAAAGGCCTGGCGCTCGACATCGTCAGGCAGACGGTAGTGCTTCGCCGGCTTAACGAAGTCGCGGAAATAGGCGATGGCGTAGCCGACGAGCGCATCGAGGCGCGGATGGGTCTGCGCCGAGACATCCGGCGCATAGCGCTGCAGGAAGGCCCAGAGCACCGCCTTGTCCTCGGAGTTGGCGACGGCGACGAGGTTGAGCAACAGGCCGAAGGTGATCTGCGTGCGGGTCGCGTTCTCGCCGGTTCCGGCCTGCGCCACCAGCTCGGGCGCGGGCGGATTGCCGGCATGGATGTGCCAGGCCGGGTTGCCGAGCCGGTTCTTCCAGTCCTGGCGCTCATAACCGCCGAGGAACTGCAGATATTCGTCGACCGCCCGTGGGATCACGTCGAAATGCAGCTTCTTGGCCTCGCGCGGCCGCGCATACATGAACAGCGCCAGGCTTTCCGGCGAGCCGTAAGCGAGCCATTCCTCGATGGTCAGGCCGTTGCCCTTCGACTTCGAGATCTTCTGGCCCTGCTCGTCCAGAAAGAGCTCGTAGTTGAAGCCTTCCGGCGGCGTGCCGTCGAGGGCGCGGGCGATCTGCGAGGAGACCTTGACGGAGTCGATCAGGTCCTTGCCGGCCATCTCGTAGTCGACGCCGAGCGCGACCCAGCGCATCGCCCAGTCCGGCTTCCATTGCAGCTTGGCATGGCCGCCGGTGACCGGGGTAGTGAAGCGCTCGCCGGTCGCGGGGTCGCTCCAGGTGATGGTGCCGGCTTCGACGTCGCGCGCCTCGATGGGCACCTGCATGACGATCCGGGTCTTCGGGTGGATCGGCAGGAAGGGCGAATAGGTCGCGGCGCGCTCCTCGCGCAGCGTCGCCAGCATGATCGCCATGATCTTGTCGAAGCGGGCGAGCATCTTCAACAGGGTCGCGTCGAACTCGCCGGCGCGATAGGCGTCGGTCGAGGACTTGAACTCGTAGTCGAAGCCGAACTGGTCGAGGAAGGCGCAGAGCCGGGCATTATTGTGCCGGCCGAAGGAGTCATGCGTGCCGAAGGGATCGGGCACCTCGGTCAGCGGCTTGCCGAGATGCTGCGCCAGCAGCTCCTTGTTCGGGACGTTGTCGGGAACCTTGCGCAGGCCGTCCATATCGTCCGAGAAGGCGATCAGCCTTGTCGGGATGGCGTCGTCGGTCAGCACGCGAAAGGCGTGGCGGACCATGGAGGTGCGCGCGACCTCGCCGAAGGTGCCGATATGCGGCAGGCCCGACGGGCCGTAGCCGGTCTCGAACAGAACCTCCTTCTTGCCCGATTTCTGCAGCCGCGCGACGAGCTTCTTCGCTTCCTCGAACGGCCAGGCGGCCGAGACGCGGGCGGCTTCGATCAGCGCGGGTTCGAAAACGGACATTTGGCCTGGGATCCTCGCAAATGCGGCAGGGGAGCGGGCGGTTTCGCAGATATGCGTGGGCGGCGTCAATGCGCTGTCGCGCCTCGCCAGCCCCCGCAAGGACGCCTTGCCGGAGCTGGGCAGGGGTATAGGCTGTGGCCGCCCATGCCTGAAAGGATGCTGCGTTGGACCGCG
Source organism: Allobosea sp. GW823-FHT01F03 (assembly GCF_058798075.1). NCBI lineage: Bacteria > Pseudomonadati > Pseudomonadota > Alphaproteobacteria > Hyphomicrobiales > Alloboseaceae > Allobosea > Allobosea sp. GW823-FHT01F03. Next base: position 1,317,554 of record NZ_CM179505.1, read on the forward strand.
ATCTGCACGACGAACTCACCGCCTGGCGCCAGCATCTGCACGCCAATCCGGAATTGTCGATGCAGGAGGAGAAGACCAGCGCCTTCATCCAGGAGAAGCTTCGGGAACTCGGCGTGCCCTTCACCGCCAATATCGGCGGTCATGGCGTGGTCGCGACGCTGAAGCGCGGCAACTCGGATCGCAGCGTCGGCCTGCGCGCCGATATCGACGCCTTGCCGATCAAGGAGGCGAACGCAGTCCCCTATGCGTCGCAGCGTAGCGGGGTGATGCATGCCTGCGGCCATGACGGCCACACCGTGTCGCTGCTCGGTGCGGCAGCATTGCTGCTGCGCGACGAGAGCTGGAGCGGCACGGTCCAGCTGATCTTCCAACCCTCCGAGGAGAACGGCGCCGGCGCGAGGGCGATGATCGCCGACGGGCTGTTGGAGCGCTTCCCGATGGAGCGTGTCTTCGGGTTCCATAACTGGCCGGGGCTGGAAGCCGGCACGGTGCAGGTTCATCGCGGGCCGGTGATGGCCGATCCCGGACGGTTCGAGATCACCTTGCACGGCACGGCCGGGCATGGCGCCAAGCCCGACCTGACCCGCGACCCGATCGTCGCCGCCGGCCATCTGATCGTCGCCTTGCAGACCATCGTCTCCCGCAATGTCGAGCCGATCGACAGTGCCGTCGTCTCGGTCGGGGCGATCCATGGCGGCACGGCGCCTAACCAGATTCCGGACAGCGTCACGCTCTCGGGGACGTTCCGCACCTATCGGCTGTCGGTGCGCGAGCGCGTGATGGACCGGATCAGGCAGATCAGCGAGGGCATCGCCGAGACCTTCGAGATGCGGGCGCAGGTGCTGCTCACCGCGATGGGGGCGCCGACCGTCAACAGCGAGATCGAGGAGGAGCTCGCGGTTTCGGCCGCCAGGAGCCTCGGCCTCGCGGTCAGGCGCGACCTGCCGCCGAGCACGGCCTCGGAGGATTTTCCGATGCTGACGCGGGATCGGCCGGGCGCCTATGTCTGGATCGGCAACGGTCCGGCGCGGGATGGCGGCGAACTGCACAATGAGCGCTATGATTTCAACGACGCGATCCTGCCGGCGACGGCGGGCTGGATGGCGGCGGTGGCCCGCCAGGCACTTGAGGGCGCGCTGAGCAACACCTCGCCGGGCTGATCAGTAGGGGCTCACCGGGAAGAAGCGGATGAACAGGCGGGCATAGGTGCCGTCGTCCCAGAGCGATTGCAGCGCATAGTCGATGGCGCGCTTCAACGGCAGCTCGTCCTTGCGCAGGAGGAAGCTGACGCCTTCGCCGAAATAGCGCGACTCCAGATAGGGGCCGCCGGCGAAGGCGAGTTCGTTGCCGCCGCGGCCGGCGAGGGCCAGCGCCAGGGCGAAGCCGTCGCCGAAGACATATTCCGCGTCGCCGCTGCGCAGCAGGGTCAATGCCGCCAGCATGTCGGAAACCTCGCGGCGCTGGACGAAGGGAGCGACGCGCTCGAGGAAGGCCTGGTGGGCCGTGCCTGCGATCACGGCGACGCGCTTGCCCTGCAGAGCGGCGAGATCGAGATCCGCGCGCGCATTGCCGCGCGTCGTGACGAAACGGGCCGGCGAGCGATGATAGAGATGGCTCGCCGCAAAGCGCTCGCGCAGCTCGCGGGTGATCGGGATCGCCGCGGCGAGCACGTCGCCGCGGCCCTCGGCGAGCGAGTCGAGCAGGGTGTCGAAGCGCCGCGCCTGGATCGTGCAGCTCATGGCCAGCTTCTCGCAGACGGCGCGGGCGAGCTCGACCGAGAAGCCGGTGACGCCGCCCTCCGGCGTCGCGAAATGCATCGGTGGGAAGTCGTCGTCCGTCAGGAAGCGGATGACCCGCGGCGGGCCGGGATCGGGCCGCTCGAGCCGGACATTCGGATCCCAGAAATTCGGCACGACATAATTTGGTGCCGGCTGCGCCTGGGCTATCGCCCCGCCCGCGGGCAGGAGCAGCAGGGCGGCAAGGGCGCTGCCGGCGAAGGTTTTGGTGATGCGGGCGATCATCGCCCGCATCTGGCGCCAGGCCGGGGCGGGGATCAAGGGGGCAGAGGCTCGTCATAATGGCGCGGGATCCCCTCTCCTGGAAGGAGAGGGGTAGGGGTGAGGTGTTCGGGAGAGGAAACACTCGCAGCTACGCGGCCGCGGGCTGCGCTCATGCAACTGGTCTTGCCGCCAACATCTCACCCTGCCCTCTCCTTACAGGAGAGGGTTCCCAGCGCTTGGTTCGGCAGTGTCCTACCCTCACCCCAACGTCGCCGCCGTCGCCTTCGCGCCCTTCTGGAACAGGTTGCCGAGATGCCCCGCCACGGCCTGCGTGAAGCGATCCTCGCGCGGCAGGTCGTCGCCGAAGATCGCGCCGAGGCCGAACAGGGCTTCGCTCAGTGCCGCGGTATTGCGGCCGGCCGCCTTGGCGCGCGTCGCGAACTCGGCGGCGAGCGGGTCGCGCACGTCGATCGCGGCGCCCTTCTCGTCGGTGCCGGCGACATAGGCCATCCAGGCGGCGACGCCGAGCGCGAGGTGATCGATCGGCGCACCGGCCTTCAAGCGCTCGCGGATGGTGCCGAGCAGGCGCTGCGGCAGCTTCTGCGAGCCGTCCATGGCGATCTGCCAGGTGCGGTGACGGATCGCCGGATTCTGGAAGCGGGCGAGCAGGTCGCCGGCATATGTCTTGAGGTCGACGCCCTGCGGGGCCGGCACGGTCGGGATGATCTCGTCCCAGAGGCCTTGCAGGAAGCGCGCGAAGACCGGATCGCCGCTGGCATCGGCGACCGTCTCATGGCCGGCGAGATAGCCGAGATAGGCGAGGCTCGAATGGGCGCCATTGAGCATGCGCAGCTTCATGAACTCGAAGGGCGCGACCTCGGAAACCATCTGGGCACCGACCGCGTCCCAGCGCGGCCTTCCGGCGACGAAGCGGTCCTCGATCGCCCATTGCCGGAAGGGCTCGCCGATCACCGGGGCGGCATCATCCTGACCGAGGAGGCGCGCCACCTCGGCGATATCGGCCTCGGTGGTCGCCGGCACGATCCGGTCGACCATGGTCGAGGGAAAGGCGCCATTGGCCTCGATCCAGGCCGCGAGCTTGTCGTCGCGCAGCGCGGCGAAATCGCGGACGAGGCCGGCCAGGACATGGCCGTTGGAGGGGAGATTGTCGCAGCAGAGCGCGGTGAACGGGCCAAGGCCGGCGGCCTTGCGGGCGGCGAGGCCGGCGACGATCAGGCCGATGGCCGAGCGCGGCGCGCCGGGATCGGCGAGGTCGTGGACGATGTCAGGATGGTCGGCCCTGAGCCTGCCGGTTGCCGGATCGTGGCAATAGCCCTTCTCGGTAACGGTGAGCGAGACGATTCTGGTCTCCGGCGCGGCGAGCTTCGCCACCAGCGTCTGCGGGCTCTCGGGCGCGACCAGGACGTCGAGGACCGAGCCGATGACGCGCAGCTCAGGCCCGGCAGGGGCCCGCTTCAGGAAGGTGTAGAGCCCGTCCTGGGGTTTCAGCCGGTCGCGCTGGTCGGGCCTTTGCAGGCTGGCGCCGGTGATGCCCCAGGCGCCGAATTCGGTCTCCAGCGCATCGTCGGTGAATTCGCAGAGATGGGCACGGGCGAAGGCGCCGAGCCCGAGATGGACGATGCCGGGCGTGAGCGCAGCGCGATCATAGCCGGGCCGCCGGACGGTGGCAGGCAGGGCGGCGAGCGTGGCGGAAGACAGGCGGGTCAATGGAACAGCCTCGGCAGCCAGAGGGAGAAGCCCGGCACATAGGTCACGAGCAGGAGTACGGCAACCGAGGCGCCGTAGAAGGGCCAGATCGTGCGCATGGATTCGCCGATCGAGATGCGCCCGATGGCGCAGGCGACGAATTGCACCGAGCCGACTGGCGGAGTGTTCAAGCCGATGCCGGCGTTGAGAATCAGGATCACGCCGAAATGGATCGGGTCGACGCCGAAGGCCTTGACCACCGGCAGGAAGATCGGCGTGCAGATGATGATCATCGGCGCCATGTCCATGAAGGTGCCGAGCACCAGCAGGATGATGTTGATCATCAGCAGGATGGTGAGCGGGTTGTCCGAGACCGCCTTCATCGCCGCGATCGTCGCCTGTGGCACCTGCAGGAAGGCCATCAGCCAGCCGAAGGAGCCGGCGGCGCCGATGACCAGGAGCACCATTGCCGTGGTGCGGACGGCGCCGAGCGTTGCTTCGACGAAGGCGGTCCAGGTCAGTTGCCGATAAACCAGGATGGTGACGAGGATGGCGTAGACCACCGCGACGCAGGAGGATTCCGTCGCGGTGAAGACGCCGGAGCGGACGCCGCCGAAGATGATGCCGATCAGGAGGATGCCGGGCGTGGCGACGACGACATAGCGGCCGACAGCGGCGAAGCCCGGAAAGGCCTCGCGCGGATAGCCGCGCCTCACCGCCACAGCCCAGGCCGCGACCATCAGCGCGCTGCAGAGCATCAGGCCGGGCACGATGCCGGCGGTGAAGAGGTCGGCGATCGAGAGATTGCCACCCGCCGCCAGCGAATAGATGATCATGTTGTGCGAAGGCGGGATCAGGAGCGCGATGATCGCCGCGTTGGCGGTGACGTTGACGGCGTAGTCGGCATCGTAGCCGCGCTTCTTCATCTGCGGGATCATCAGCCCGCCGACCGCCGAGGCGTCGGCGACGGCCGAGCCGGAAATGCCGCCGAAGAGCGTGCAGGTCACGACATTGACCTGGCCGAGGCCGCCGCGCAGGTGGCCGACCAGGCTCGCCGCCATCTGGATCAGGCGCTCGGCGATGCCGCCGCGGATCATCAGATCGCCGGCATAGATGAAGAACGGGATCGCCATCATGGCGAAGGCGTTCATGCCGGAATTCATCTGCTGGAAGACGACGACCGGCGGCAGGCCCATATAGACGACGGTCGCGACCGAGGCGATGCCGAGGCAGAAGGCGACGGGCACGCCGATCAGCAGCAGCAGCGAGAAGGAGCCGAACAGAACCCAGAGTTCCATGGCTCAGACCTCCTGCTCGGAGCCGAAATGGCCGAAGCCGAGCGGGGCCTGCTTCAGGCCTGTGACGAAGAGCAGCATCTTCTCGAGTGCGAACAGGGCGATCAGGGCGCCACCCGCGGCGATCGGGACATAGTCCCAGCCGCGCGAGATGCCGATGATCGGCATGCGGTCGCTCCAGGTGCCCATGGCGAGCTGGGTGCCGTAGACCAGCATGGCGAGGCCGAAGGCGCAGACCAGCCCCTCGCCGATCAGGACCAGCGCTGCCCGCATGGGCGGCGGCGACATGATCAGCCCGACTTCGAAGCCGAGATGGTCGCTCTCGCGCACGCCGACGGCGGCGCCGAGCAGGATGAACCAGGACATCAGGAAGAGCGAGCCGGCCTCGACCCAGATCGGCGTGTCGTTGAGGACGTAGCGGCCGAACACCCCCCAGGCCACCATGGCCGTCATCAGGACGAGGCCGGTGCCGGCGGCGACGAGCGAGTACAGGCTGAGCTTGGCGCCGAGGCGCGTCAGAAGCGCGGTGAAGGCGTGCATGGGATGTCCAGATGATGTCTGCCGATTGCTTATGCTCAGCCCGCATCCTCAGGAGCCGCGAAGCGACGTCTCAGGATGGGGGCCTCCTCGATAAAAAACGGGGCAGCCCGGAGGCCGCCCCGCCATTCAGCTCACTTCACCGCCTGGATCGCGGCGACCATGTCCTTGAGCTTGGGATCGGTGACGAACTTGTCGTAGACCGGCTTCATCGCGTCGATGAAGGGCTGCTTCTCGACGCTGTTCACCTGGGCGCCGCCGGCCTTGACCTTGGCTTCGGAAGCCTTTTCGCGAGCGTCCCAGAGCTCGCGCATCTTGGCGACGGATTCCTTGGCGGCCGTCTTGATCAGCGCCTGGTCGGCGGCGTTGAACTTGTCGAAGGAGCGCTTCGACATCACGAGCACCTCCGGCGAGAGCGAGTGCTCGGTCTGCGAATAGAATTTCGAGACCTCGAAATGCCGGGTCGATTCATAGGACGGCCAGTTGTTCTCGGCGCCGTCGATAACGCCGGTCTGGAGCGCCGAATAGACCTCGCCGAAGGGCATCGGCGTCGCATTGGCGCCGAGCGCCGAGACGAGGGCGACGAACATGTCCGACTGCTGGACGCGGATCTTCATGCCCTTCATGTCGGCGGGCGTGTTGATCGCCTTCTTGGAATTATAGAAGGAGCGCGAGCCGGAATCGTAGAAGGCGAGGCCGATCAGGTCGTGCTTCTCGAAATCCTTCAGGAGATTGTCGCCGATCGGCCCGTCCATCACCTTCCGCATATGGTCGACCGAACGGAAGATGAAGGGCAGCGAAGGCACATTGGTCGCCGGGATCAGATTGTTGAACGGCGCCATGTTGATGCGGTTCATGTCGATGACGCCGAAACGCGTCTGGTCGATCGTGTCCTTCTCCTGGCCGAGCTGGGCCGAGTGGAAGACGTTGATCTTGATACGGCCCTGGGTGCGCTCGTCGAGCAGCTTGCCCATGTGGCGGACGGCCTCGACCGTCGGGTAATCTGTCGGATGGATGTCGGTGGAGCGCAGGGTGACGTTCTGTGCCTGAGCCGACAGGCTGAAGCTGGTGATGAAGGCCGCGCCCGCAAGCGCGGCGAAATACCGTCTCGTGATCATGTTGAAGTCCCTCCCGTTGAAACCTGCCGGATTTTCCGGTCGTTTTTGCCCGTGGCGAGCGCCATGGCCGCAGAGGGCCGGCGCGGCGATGTCTAGAGAAATTCCTCCCGCATCGGCGTGAAGGAATCGACGAGCTGCCCGGCCTCGATGGCGACGACGCCATGGACGAGGTTCGCCGGCACGAAGAAGCTGTCGCCGGCGGAAAGTCGGCTGGTCTCACCATCGATGGTGACGTCGAAGACGCCGCTCTCGACGAAGCAGGCCTGGCGGTGCGGGTGCTGATGCGGCTTGCCGACCGCGCCCTTCTCGAAGGCGACGCGCACCACCATCAGATCCGGCCCATAGCCCATGATCTTGCGCTTGATGCCGGGATCGGTCGCCTCCCAGGCGATATCCGCATCATGCTGGAAAAAGGCGTCGAGACGGTCGGTCATCGTGCCAGCCAGCCTCCGTCGACAGGAAGGATCGCGCCGTGGATGTAGGAAGCGGCGTCGCTCGCCAGGAACACCGCCGCGCCGCCGATATCCGAGGGCTTGCCCCAGCGCCCGGCCGGGATGCGGCCGAGGATCGCGGCGTTGCGCTCGGGATCGGCACGCAGCGCTTGCGTGTTGTTGCTCTCGACATAGCCGGGCGCGATCGCGTTGACGTTGATGCCGTGCTGTGCCCATTCGCAGGCGAGGAGCCGCGTCAGCCCCGCGAGGCCGCTCTTGCTCGCCGTATAGGAGGCGACGCGGATGCCGCCCTGGAAGGAGAGCAGCGAGGCGATGTTGACGATGCGCCCGCTGCGACCGGCCGCGAGCGCCGCCTTGGCGAAGGCCTGGGCCAGGAAGAAATTGGCCTTGAGATTGAGGTTCATCACCTCGTCCCAGTCGCTCTCGCTGAAGTCGAGCGCGTCCGCCCGGCGGATGATGCCGGCATTGTTGACGAGGATGTCGAGCGGGCCGGCGAGCGCCCCGGCCTCGTCGATGACGCGGCTTGCGGTGCCGTTCTGCTGGAGATCGGCCTGGAGCGGCAGGCAGGTTCCGCCGGCATCGGCGATCAGTGTCTGCGTTTCGGCCATGCTCGATCGGCCCGCTGCGATCACGGTCGCGCCGGCCTGCGCCAGCGCCAGGGCGATGCCCTGGCCGATGCCGGTATTGGCGCCTGTGACCAGCGCCCGGCGGCCTTCCAGCGAGAAGGGCGAGCGCGTCGGCATCAGCGCAGGGTCTCCACCGGGGCAGCGTCCATGTCGGTGAACTCGACATTGTCGCCGGCCATCGCCCAGACGAAGGCGTAGTTCGAGGTGCCGCAGCCGCAATGGATCGACCAGTTCGGCGAGATCACCGCCTGCTCGTTGGCGACGAGGATGTGGCGGGTCTGCTGCGGCTCGCCCATGAAGTGGAAGACGCGATGGGCGGGATCGAGGTTGAAGTAGAGATAAGCCTCCATCCGCCGCGTATGGGTGTGGCAGGGCATGGAGTTCCAGACCGAGCCCGGCTCCAGCGCCGTCATGCCCATCACCAGCTGGTTGGTGCCGGTCGAGTTCGGCATGATGTATTGCCGGATGGTGCGCTTGTTCGAGGTCTCCGCCGAGCCGAGATGCAGGGTGTTGGCCTCGTCCTTGCGGATGAGCTGGTGCTTCGCCTCGCGATGCGCCGGGGCGCTGGTCAGGTAGAACTTGGCCGGATCAGCCGGATCGGCGCTGGCGAAGGAGACTGCCCTAGCGCCGAGGCCGACATAGAGCGCGTCGAGGCCCGGCAGGTCGAAGCGCTCGCCGTCGATGTTGACCGCGCCGGCGCCGCCGAGATTGATCACGCCGAGCTCGCGCCGCGCCAGGAAGAAGGGCGTCCCGGTCGGCGCGAACGGGTCGAGCGTCAGGGGCTGGCCGAGCGGCATCGCGCCGCCGACGATCATGCGGTCGTAGTGGCTATAGGTCAGCGCGACCTCGCCTTGCACGAAGATGCGCTCGATCAGGAAATCCTGGCGCAGCGTTTCGGTGTCGTAGCCGCGCACATCGCGCGGATGGGCGGCCTGGCGTTCGTCGATCCTGCTGGTCGCGGCGGTCACAGCTTGTAGGCCTCCTTGGCCAGGCGATAGGCGAGGTCATGGGCGAGTTCCGCCGCCTCGTCCTCGTCGAGCCGGTGCTCGGCGACGAGCTTGGCGAGGTAGTGGCAGTCCATCCGGCGGGCGACGTCGTGGCGCGCCGGGATCGAGAGATAGGCGCGGGTGTCGTCGTTGAAGCCGACGGTGTTGTAGAAGCCGGCCGTCTCGGTGGTGAGCTCGCGGAAGCGCAGCATCGCCTCGGGCGCATCGAGGAACCACCAGCCCGGCCCGAGCTTCAGCGCCGGGTAATGGCCGGCGAGCGGGGCGAGTTCGCGCGAATACACGGTCTCGTCGAGGGTGAAGGCGATGACGGTGAAGCCGGGTTCGTTGCCGACCGCGTCGAGCAGCGGCTTCAGCGCCGAGACATAGTCCAGCCCGCGCGGGATGTCGCAGCCCATGTCGCGGCCGAACTGCTCGAACAGATGCGGGTTGTGGTTGCGGTAGGAGCCGGGATGGATCTGCAGGACGAGCCCGTCATCGAGGCTCATCTTGGCCATCTCGGTCAGCATCTGGCCGCGGAACAGGTCGGCATCCTCGGCCGAGAACTTGCCCTTCAGGATCTTGGCGAAGAGCTTCTCGCATTCGGCCTGGGTGAGGTTGGCGGTGCGGGCCGTGGCGTGGCCATGGTCTGAGGAGGTCGCCCCGCGCGCGATGAAATAGGCGCGGCGCTTGCGGTGGGCCTCGAGATAGCCGTTCCAGCTCGTGACATCCTCGCCGGTCAGCTCGCCGAACTGCTCGAGATTGCCCTTGAATCCCTCGAATTCGGGATCGACGACGCTGTCGGGGCGATAGGCGGTGACGACCTTGCCGCCCCAGCCGGACGCCTTGATCATGTCGTGCCATTTCAGCGGGTCGAGCGCGCCTTCGGTGGTCGCGATCGCCTCGATGTTGAAGCGCTCGAACAAAGCGCGCGGGCGGAGCTCGTCCTGCTCCAGCTGCTCGGCGATGCGGTCATAGATCTTGTCGGCATTGTCGGCGCTGAGCCGCTCGCGGATGCCGAAGATCGTATTGGCGGCATGCTCGAACCAGAGCCGGGTCGGCGTGCCCCTGAACAGGTGCCAGTTGCTGGCGAAGAGCTTCCAGATCTTGCGCGGATCGCTCTCGACCTCGCCGCCATCCTTGCGGGCGATGCCGAGCTGTTCGAGCTTGATGCCCTGGGAATAGAGCATGCGGAAGATGTAGTGGTCGGGCTTGACGAACAGCGTCGCCGGATCGGGAAACGGCTTGTCCTCGGCGAACCAGCGCGGGTCGGTGTGGCCATGCGGCGAGATGATCGGCAGGTCGCGAATGCCGGCATAGAGGCGGCGCGCAATGCCGCGCGTCACCGGTTCGGCAGGCAGAAGACGATCGTCGTGCAGCAGCATCGCTGGCGTTTCCTCTTATGGCCGTGACCATAGGCACGGCGCTGTATCATGGTCAATATACTAATATACTAGTACGTCAAACGGAGTCGTGTTAGTCGATGTCAACGACAGGCGCCGACTCGCGTCATGTCCTATTCGGGAGGCGACAATCATGGCCGGGGCGAGGCGATGTCGGAAGCCGTGAGTGGTCGCGAGGCCGGTGCGGGCCGGCGCGAGCGGCGGCCGCAGCGCATGGCCGCCGTTCCCGCGGGGCGAGCGACCGCCGCCGCGATGGTGCAGGACGAGCTCCGGCGCGAGATCCTCGACATGGAGCTGCGGCCGGGTGCGCCGCTCTCGGAGAAGGATCTGACCGCCCGTTTCGGGATGAGCCGCACGCCGGTGCGCGAGGCGCTGATCCGGCTGAAGGAGGAAGGCCTCGTCGAGATCTTCCCGCAGGCCGGCACTTTCGTCGCGCGCATCCCGGTCGGTGCGATCCCGGAGGCGGTGTTCATTCGCCAGGCGCTGGAATGCGCCACGGTCGAACTGCTGGCGGAGCATGCGAGCGCCGAGGACATCGCCCGGCTGGATGCGACGATTGCCCGCCAGCACGAGGCCTTCGACAGCGGTGACCAGGAGAGCTTCCACCGCGCCGACGAGGCCTTTCACGAGGCGCTGGCGCAGGGCGCCGGCTATCCCGGCGTCTGGAAGCTCGCCCAGGCGGCCAAGAGCCAGATCGACCGCTGCCGGCGCATGACCCTGCCGGTGCCCGGGCGCATGGAGATGGTGATCCGCGAGCACCTCGCCATCGTCGACGAGGTCCGGCGCCATGACGCGCCGGCCGCGATCGCGGCGATGCGCCAGCATCTCGGCACGCTGCTGCCTGATCTCGTCCATCTGCAGGCGAGCAATCCGGATTATTTCGTCTAGAAACCTCCGCGAGCCCTCATCCTGAGGAGCCGCGAAAGCGGCGTCTCGAAGGATGCTCCAGATGACTCCGGCGCCTTATGGGCCATCCTTCGAGATGCGGCCTTGCGGCCGCTCCTCAGGATGAGGGCTGATAGGTAACCCCGCTCTTGCCTCCCGCTTCGTTCCCGCGCCATCTTGCGCCGCCAAATCAGGGAGGCGGACGATGACGACGCGGCGCGATCTTCTGGCGGGGGCGGGTGCCGCCGCGCTCGCCACCCAGTTTCCGCTGCAGGCCTTCGCGCAGGTGAAGGACAGCGTCGTGATCGGCATGACGCTCGAGCCGCCGACGCTCGATCCGACATCGGGCGCGGCGCAGGCGATCCGCGAGGTCGGGCTGCAGAACATCTTCGAGGGCCTCGTCGCCATGGACCGCACCGGCAAGATCGTGCCGGCGCTGGCCGAAAGCTGGACGGTCTCGGCGGACGGGCTGACCTATACCTTCAAGCTGCGGCCCAATGCCCGTTTCCATGACGGCACGCCGTTCTCCGCACGCGACGTGAAGTTCTCGTTCGAGCGTGCGGTGGCGCCCGATTCGACCAATGCGCAGCGCTGGATCTTCACGCCGATCGCCGCGATTGAAGCGCCGGACCCGGTGACGGTTACGATCACGCTGAAGCAGCCGACTGCGAATTTCGTTTACGGCCTCGCCTGGGGCGACGCGATCATCGTCTCGCCGGCGACGGCGGCGGACAACAAGACCAGGCCGGTCGGCACCGGGCCGTTCAAATTCGCGCGCTGGAACCGCGGCGACCGGCTCGAATTCGAACGCAATGTCGAGTATTGGGGGCCGAAGCCGGCGCTCGCCAAAGCGGTGTTCCGCTTCATCGGCGATCCGCAGGCGCAGGTCGCGGCGCTTCGGGCCGGCGACATCGACGCCTTCACCAATCTCTCGGCGCCGGAGGCGATCCCGCAGCTCAAGGCCGACCCCAAGCTCAAGGTTACGCTCGGCAAGACCGAGGGCGAGACCATCCTCGCCATCAACAACGCCAAGGCGCCGTTCAGCGATATCCGGGTGCGCCAGGCGATCTCGCATGTGCTCGACCGCAAGACCATCGCGCTCGGCGTCTACGGCTTCGATCTCGACTATATCGGCAGCCATTTCTCGCCGCTGCACCCGGCCTATGTCGATCTGACCGGCACCTATCCGGTCGACATCGCCAAGGCCAAGAGCCTGCTCGCGGCGGCGGGCTTCCCGAACGGTTTCTCCTGCACGCTGCGCCTGCCGCCGCCGGCCTATGCGCGCCGCGGCGGCGAGATCATCGCGGCCTTGCTGGCGCAGATCGGCATCAACGCCGCGATCGAGCCGCTGGAATTCCCGCAATGGCTGGAGCGGGTGTTCCGGGGGCGGGATTTCGACCTCACGGTGATCGCCCATACCGAGCCGCTCGACATCGGCAACTATGCCCGCGACGACTACTACTTCCAGTACAAGAACCCCGAGTTCAAGGCGCTGATGGCCAGGATCGACACGACGCTCGATGAGGCCGAGCGCAACAGGCTCTATGGCGAGGCGCAGCGCATGCTGGCGCGCGACGCGGTCAACGGCTTCTTGTTCATCCTGCCGAAGCTGACGGTGACCAAGGCTGACCTCGAAGGCATGTGGACGGACTGGCCGCTGCCGCTGACGCCGCTGGCGGAGGTGCGCTGGCGGTAGGTGTTTTTCGATGGCGATCGGGATATCCGCGGGGAACCCCTCTCCCGGATGGGAGAGGGGCAGGGGTGAGGGACCGCCGCTGATCGATAAGTGGAGCGTCGCCGTTGCGCCCTCTGTGGTTAGGGCAGGCCCTCATCCCTGCCCTTCTCCCACACGGGAGAAGGGTTCCCCGCGGCTCTCAGGCCCGTTTCGCGTCGCCTCGTCCGGGCAGAGCCAGCGGAGCGCCCCGTGACCGCCTATCTCCTGCGCCGGCTCCTGGCCCTGGCCGCGACCCTGATCGGCGCTGCGCTGGTGATCTTCCTCGTGCTCGAAATCCTGCCGGGTGATCCGGCGGCGGTGACGCTCGGCCTCAACGCCGCGCCCGAGGCGCTGGCGGCGCTGCGCACCGAGATGGGGCTCGACCGGCCGGCGCCGGTGCGTTTCCTCACCTGGGTTGGCGGGCTCCTCACCGGCGATCTCGGCCTCAGCTACACCTATCGCGTGCCGGTGACGCAACTGATCGGCGAACGCATGGTGGTGACGCTGCCGCTGGCCTCGATGGCGATCCTGCTGGCAATGGCGATCGGCATTCCGCTTGGCGCCGTCGCGGCGGCGCATCACAACCGGCCGGGCGATGCCGCTGTGATGGTCTTCGCGCAGGTGGGTCTCGCCATCCCGAACTTCTGGTTCGGTCTCCTGCTGGTGCTGGTCTTTGCGGTCGGCGCCGGCTGGCTGCCGGCCGGCGGCTTCCCGGGCTGGAGTGCCGGGCTGGTGCCCGCCTTCAAGGCGCTGCTGCTGCCGGCGATCGCGCTCGCCCTGCCGCAGGCGGCGATCCTGGCGCGCGTCACCCGGGCGGCGATGCTGGAGACCATGCAGGAGGATTATGTCCGGACCGCCCGTGCCAAGGGGGTGAGCCGGCGCCGGACCATGCTGCGCCATGTGCTGCGCAATGCGCTGATCCCGGTCGTGACCATTCTCGGGCTGCAGTTCTCGGTGCTGATCGCCGGGGCGATCATCATCGAGAATGTCTTTTCCCTGCCGGGGCTCGGGCGGCTGGTCTTCCAGTCGATCGCCCAGCACGACCTGATCGTGGTCAAGGACCTCGTCATGCTGTTCTGCACGCTGGTCGTGCTGGTCAATTTCCTGGTCGAGCTGCTTTATGGCGTCATCGACCCGCGCCTGCGGTAGGCGGATTGACGCGATGGCGCGACTTTCAATGCCAGCCGAGACCGATGCGGGCGGCGCCGGCCGGGACGAAGGGGCGCGGCTCGGGCACCGGCAGCTCGACCGCCACGATGCGGACAGCCTCGGCGATGTCGTCGGCGAAATCAGGATCGGTGCGCAGCGCCGCCAGCGGGCGCGGCGCGGGGATGGCAAGCCCGTCCGCGACCATCGCCGCCACATGCCGGGTCAGCGCGCGCGTGCCGCGGCGCAGGGCTTCGTCGAGGCTGTCGGCGGAGCAGAGGCAGCCCGGGAAATCCGGGAAGCTGATGCCGAAGACGCCGGCCGACTGGTGAATGAGCGCGATCACGCGCGGCATAGCCTGAACCTCCTCGCGAACGGACGAATGCCCAGCCCATTGGCTTGCCCGAGCATAGCCGAGTTCACCGCGCCGGGGTGGCACTCATGCGGCGGGAGCCGTGCGACATGAGGCCGCCGCCGCTCGTAGTGCCGGGGCGTCCGCGGCGCTGGTGGGCGAGCCCATCCTTCCTTGTCGGTCTTATCCTCGCCGGGCTGGTCGTCGCCGCGGCGCTGATCTCCTATGTCTGGACGCCCTATGATCCCAAGCAGATGGCGATCCTCAAGCGTCTGCGGCAGCCCTCTGCCGAGCACTGGTTCGGCACCGACCAGTTCGGCCGCGACATCTTCTCGATGATCATGGTCGGCGCCCGCAATTCGCTGGCGGTGGGGCTTGGTGCAGTGGGGCTCGGCCTGACCGTCGGCAGCGCGCTCGGCCTGCTCGCGGCGATGCGGCGCGACGGGCTGCTCGACAATCTGATCATGCGCATGGCCGATTTCAGCCACGCCTTCCCGGCGGTGCTCTCGGCGATCATGATCAGCGCAGTCTGGGGACCGGGCATGATGAATGCGGTGATCGCCATCGCGATCTACAGCCTGCCCTATTTCGCGCGGCTGGCACGCGGGGCGGCGCTGCAATGCTGGGCGCTCGACTATGTGCTGGCGGCGCGCGCCGCCGGGCTGAGGGAGATCACCATCACCCGGCTGCACATCCTGCCCAACATTGCCGGCGTGCTGGTGGTGCAGGCGACGATCCAGTTCGCGCTCGCCATCCTCGCCGAGGCCGGTCTGTCCTATCTCGGCCTCGGCACGCAGCCGCCGAACCCGTCCTGGGGGCGGATGCTCAACGAGGCGCAGACCTTCATGGCGGCCCAGCCCTGGCTCGCCATCTTTCCGGGCATGGCGATTGCGCTTTCGGTGCTGGCCTTCAACCTGCTGGGCGACGGCCTGCGCGACGCGGTCGATCCACGCACGCGGCGTTCGCGGGATTGAGGACGATGATCCGGCGTGGAACCTCCTTGTCTTTCCGGGGCAGGCCAAGAGGCCTGAGCATGAAACACCCGAACACGATTTCCCTCCGTCATGGTCGGGCTTGTCCCGGCCATCAACGCCTTCGCTGGCCGAGTGCCGTGTTCAAGACGTGGATGCTCGCCACAAGGGCGAGCATGACGAAATGGAAACCTGTCGTGTTCCTGGGTTTCGGGCTCTTCGCTGGCGCGAAGCCCCGCAATGACTGTCGCGGTTCGTTTGCTTCAACACTGACTGTGGGAATCTCCCGATGATCGAGTTCGCCGATCTCAGCGCCGTCGACATGCTGAACGCCTTTCGCTCGCGCGAGCTCTCGCCGGTCGAGGTCACCGAGGCGGTGATCGCGCGGATCGCGCAATGGGAGCCGTCGCTCAACGCGCTCTATGCCTATGATCCAGAGGGGGCACGCGCCGCCGCCAAGGCGAGCGAGGCGCGCTGGCGCCGGGGCGAGGCGCTGGCGCTCGACGGCGTGCCCTGCACGATCAAGGAGAACATCGCGACGCAGGGTGTACCCGTGCCGCTCGGCACGGCGGCGATGGAACTCGCCCCTGCTGCAGCCGACGCGCCGCCGGCGCAGCGCCTGCGCGAGGCCGGCTGCGTCATCCTGGGCAAGACCACCATGCCCGATTACGGCATGCTCTCCTCGGGCCTGTCGAGCTTCCACAAACTGGCGCGCAACCCGTTCGACCTCTCGAGAAACCCCGGCGGCTCCTCGGCCGGAGCGGGCGCGGCGGGGGCGGCCGGTTACGGCCCCTTGCATGTCGGCACCGATATCGGCGGCTCGATCCGCCTGCCGGCCGGCTGGTGCGGGCTCGTGGGGCTGAAGCCGAGCTTCGGCCGGGTGCCGATCGACCCGACCTATTACGGCCGTGTCGCCGGGCCGATGACGCGCACCGTCACCGATGCGGCCCTGATGATGCGCGAGCTTTCGAAACCGGACGAGCGCGACCCGATGAGCCTGCCGCCGCAGGAGATCGCCTGGCTCGATCTCGAGCGCGAGCCGCGCGGGCTAAAGGTCGGGCTGCAGCTGGAAGCCGGTATCGGCCTGCCGGTCGAGCCGGAGGTAAGGGCTGCGATCGTTCGGGCGGCCGAGGCCTTTCGCCAGGCTGGCGCGATCGTGGAGACAATGCCGCCTTTCCTGACGCAGGATATGCTCGACGGGCTCGACGATTTCTGGCGCCAGCGCGCCTGGGCCGAGATCGGCGGCTTGCCAAAGGAGAGACGAGACAAGGTGCTGCCCTACATCTACGCCTGGGCAGAGCGCGGCAGTGTCCTCAGCGGCGCGCAGGTGCATCGCGGCATGAGCCAGATGCTGGCGATCCGCCATGCGGCGCTGAAGGCGGCCCAGCCCTTCGATTACGTGCTCTCGCCGGTCTCGCCGGTGCCGAGCTTTGCCGCCGAACTCGCTTCGCCGCTCCACGATCCCGAGCGGCCCTTCGAGCACATCGTCTTCACCGTCGCCGCCAACATGTCGGACCAGCCTTCGGTCTCGGTCCATGCCGGCATGACGGCATCGGGCCTGCCGATCGGCCTCCAGATCACCGGGAAACGCTTCGACGATCTCGGCGTGCTGCAGCTGGCGCGGGCCTGGGAACAGCTGCGCGGGCAGGGGCCGGAATGGCCGCGCGCTCCCCAGCATGCGGTTTGATCAGGCCTTTTGCGACTTCTTCCCAGCCGTGTTCAGCGCCACTGCGGCGCGGATCAGCGCAGTAAGTGCCACTTCGTCGATCGTCTCGCCTTCATGAATGTCGATGGCGCGCCTTGTGTTGCCGTCGAGGCTCGCATTGAACAGGCCGGCGGGATCGGGGAGGGAGGCGCCCTTGGCGAAGGTCAGCTTCACCGCGATTTTGTAGGTCTCGCCGGTGCAGAGGATGCCGGCATGCTCCCAGACCGGGACGCCGCGCCATTTCCAGCTCTCGATCACCTGCGGATCGGCCTGCCGGATGATGGCGCGGACTTTTGCCAGCGCCGCACCGCGCCAGTCGGTCAGTTCCGCGATCCGGGCATCGATCAACGCGGAGGCGGAGGCGACATCGCCGGGCTTGTCGTTCTCCTGCTGCATCGACCGATCTCCTTGTCGCGCTTCACATCTTCTCGCCCGGCAAGGCGGCTGCCTGCTTTACCCAGGCGGTGAACTGGGCCTCGTCGAGTTCGTCTTGCTCGTAGATATCGAGATAGCGCACCTCCTTCTGCTTGGAGGGGCCGGGCGGCAGCGGGTCGAGCGAAGCGCCGCGGAAGAAGGAGATTTTCACGTATTTCGCGAAACAGTGCAGGCCGAGGAAAAAGCTCTGTTCGTCGGCGCCGTAGAGCGGCGAGTTCCATTTCACCGCCTTCCTGACGCCGGGGACAGCGGCACTGATCAGCGCATCGAGCCGGGTGCCGAGACCGCTCTTCCAGCCCGGCATGGCGGCGATATAGGCCTGGATCGGCGCCTCGCCATAGCCTTTGGCGATCTGCGGATTGCCGCCCGAAAGGAGCACGGGCTGCGCGTCTTCGGCTTTCGGCTTCGTAGCCGCCTTCGAACTCTTGCCGGCCATAGCTTCGCTCCTAGCCTTCCGCCCGCCGTCCTTGCCGCCGACCGGCAGCATAGGGCAGCACGAACATGTAGAGCCCGGAGACCATCATCAGGAAAAGCGGCAGCAGCGGGGAATAGACGATCCAGGCCGGCGGCTCGCCCAGCGCCATGGCGACGAAGTTGGCGATGACGGTCGCGGTGAAGATGATCGACAGCCAGCGATGGGCCAGCCGAATGGAGCCGTTCAAGGTCAACGAAGCCTCCTTCCTGAAACCGGAGTGGGGCGACATGGCTATTCGGCTTTTGCGAGCAGCTCTTCGAGCTTGTCGAAGAAGCGCGGCCAGCCGCTCCTTGCGCCGCCATAGGCCAGCTTCTGGTCCGGCCGGAAGCCGACCTGTTCCATGCGCAGCAGCGTGCCCTTAGGGGTCGGAGAGAGCGTGAAGGTGACCACGCTCTTCAGGCTGAAGGCCGCCTCCTCATGGGCGAGGTCCCAGCTGTAGGACAGCGTGCGGTTCGGCTCGATGGCGAGGACTTCGCAATCGAGCACGCCACCCCAGTCGCCATGCAGCTTGAAGCGGTGGCCGAGGCTCGGCACGAAATCGTTCCGCATCAGCCATTCCGCGATCAGATGCGGCTGGGTCAGGGCGCGCCAGAGTTTCTCCGGTGGATGGGCGATCTCGCGCTCGACGATGACTGAGCGCGTCTGCGGGGTGGTGGTGCTCACTGGTCCATCCTGTCGAGCAAATTTTCGAGGTCGTCGAAGCGTGCTTCCCAGAAGCCGATCATCTGGCTGGTCCAGTCGATCATGGGGCTGAGCGCCCCGATCTGGGGGCTGTAATGGGTCTGGCGACCTTCCTGGCGGTCGCGCACCAGGCCGGCCTGTTTCAGCACGCCAAGGTGCTTTGACACGGCCGGCTGCGAGACCCCGGCCTGGGCCGTCAGGGCGCCGACGGTCTGTTCGCCGTCGCGGCAGAGGCGTTCGAAGATCGCCCGCCGGGTCGGGTCGGCGAGCGTCCTGAACAGGATGTCGTGAGCAACCGGTGTCATGATATATAACTCATTGGCTATGATTTAATTCATAACCATAGAGATATGAATTGGTCAAGCGCATGCGTCGACGGTGCAGGGCGGAGGCGCGTCGCGGGTGCTGGACCGCATCGTGGCGGTCCAGCACGATGCGCTGGAAAACGCGGGGGCGACGGCGCTGCCGGCGCCGCGCTGCGGTCCGCCTTCTGGGGAACCTCACCATGGATCTGAAGCTCAGCGGCAAGCGTGCCCTCGTTACCGGGGGCAGCAAAGGGATCGGTCGTGCGATTGCGCGGCAATTGGCGCTGGAAGGCGTCGATGTCGTCATCGCCGCCCGCAATCGGGCGGAGCTCGACGCTGCCGCGGCCGAACTGGCGCGGGAGAGCGGGCGCAAGATCGTCGGGCTCGCCGTCGACACGCAGCTCGATGCCTCGGTGAAGGCGCTCGTCGCCGGCACGGTCGCGGCGCTCGGCGGGCTCGACATCCTGGTCAATGCCGCGGCGCGGCCGGCGAGCCAGGCGGCGCCGCCCAAGCTCGCCGAGATCACCGACGCGCTGTTCTGGGACGACGTCAACGTCAAGGTGATGGGCTATCTGCGCACGGCCCGCGAGGCGGCGCCGATCATGGCCGCCAATGGCTGGGGCAGGATCATCAATATCAGCGGCCTCAATGCGCGGATGACCGGCTCGGCCATCGGCTCGATCCGCAATGTCGCCGTGGCGGCGCTGACCAAGAACCTCGCCGACGAGCTCGGCCCGAAGGGGATCAATGTCACCGTGGTGCATCCCGGCGTGACGCGCACCGAGAAGACGGCGGGCATGTTCGCGGCGCGGGCCGCCGATGCCGGCGTCGATGCGGCCGAGATGGAGCGCCGCGCGGCCGCCAATGTCTCGATCGGCCGCCTGGTCGACGCGGCGGAGATCGCCGACCTCGTCGCCTTCCTGGCCTCGCCGCGCAGCGTCGCGGTGAATGGCGACGCCATCGCCGCCGGCGGCGGCACGCGGGGGGCGATCCACTACTGAGCGGCCGCATCCCGGCCCGTCAGCTCCTCAGGATGAGCGGTGAGGGGAGGCGAACGGCCTTCAGAACAGCGCGGTCGGCGCGAGCTCGGCCAGCACCATCAGGCCAAGGCCGAGCAGGCCGAGGGCGCCGCCGGTCCAGGCCAGCATGGCGACGCCGGTGATGATCGCCGCCGAGGAGATCACGATGGCGATCTGGAGCAGGCCGGAGACGATGTCGTATTTGTCGTCGCGGGCGCTGGAGATGTCGCGCCGGGCTTCCGCCGCCTTGGCGCGGGCGATCAGCTCCTTGCGGCCTTCCTGGGTTTCGGGTTCGGTGTCGTAGCGGGCGATGGTCGCCTTCCAGCCATCGATGCGTTTCTGCAACCGCTCGCGGGTGGCCGGCTCGGTCGTGCCGGCGAGCTCGACCTCCATCGCCTCGGCGGCGGTGCGCAAGGTGGTGCCGCGAATGGTCTTGGCCTGGAAGAAGGCCCAGAGATTGGAGGCCTCGATGTTCCTGGCGAGCGCATCCTGCTCGGCGTTCTTGCCGCCGATCTCGGCGAAGGCCAGCATCAGCGCGAGGATCGCGATCAGCAGGGCGATGCGCTTGTTGACCCTGCTCCCGGTCGTGCTCTCCTCGGTGACGTCTTGGGTAGCTGAAGCCATGGACCTGATTCCCCGGGGACCGCGCAGCGCAGATCAGCTGGTTGCGGCGCGGAATCAAGCGGGATTTCCGTAGGGTCAGGCGTTATCAACGGGCGCGGGGGTGGGCGGCGTCATAGGCGGCGAGCAGCCGGCTGGAATCGATGCGGGTGTAGACCTGCGTCGTCGAGAGCGAGGCGTGGCCGAGCAGTTCCTGGATTGCGCGCAGATCGCCGCCGCGGCCGAGCAGATGCGTGGCGAAAGAGTGGCGCAGCGCATGCGGGGTTGCGCTGCCGGGCAGGCCGAGCGAGCCGCGCAGGCCTTCGACCGCGAGCTGGATGATGCGCGGCGAGAGCGGCCCGCCCTTGACCCCGACGAAGAGTGGCCCGTCCGGCTCGAGCCGCCAGGGGCATTGCGCGAGATACTGCGCAACGGCGTCGACGACGACCGGCAGCACCGGCACCATTCTGGTCTTGCCGCCCTTGCCGAGTACGGTCAGGGCGTCGCCGGTGCTCGCCGGGGCTTGGGCGCGCTTCAGGCCGAGGGCCTCGGAAATGCGCAGGCCGCTGCCATAGAGCAGCGAGAGCACGGCGGCGTCGCGCGCCAGCACCCAGTCGGGCCGGTCCTCGCCGATGCGGGAATCCGCCTTGGTGACGGCGGCGGCTGCCCTCGCATCGAGCGGGCGCGGCAGGCCCTTGCCGAGGCGCGGGCCGCGCGTCGCGGCGAAAGCGGCGGCGCTGAGCCGGCCGTCGCGTTCGCCGAAGCGGGCGAGCGAACGCAGGGCCGCGAGCTGGCGCATCAAGGTGCGGTTGCCGGCACCGTCGCGGCGGCGCTGGCCGAGAAAGGCGCGCAGATCGGCGGGCTTCAGCGCCGCGGCGGCCTTGAGGTCGGGCGAAGCACCGAGATGTTCATCGAGGAAGGCGCGGAACTGGTTGAGATCGCGGCCATAGGCTTCGAGCGTCTTCGGCGAAAGCCGGCGCTCATGCCCGAGATGGGCGAGCCAGTCGCGCTGCAAGGTGTCGAAATCGCTCATGCCTTCGGTTCACATCTCGCTGTCATCCCGGGCGACCGCAGGGAGACCCGGGATCCATGCCGGAACGGTTCAGGCATGGATCCCGGATCGGCGCTGCGGAGCCTGTCCTTGGGCCGGCCAAAGGCCGGGCCAGAGGGCGGCTTGTCCGGGATGACAGATCCGGGCCTGTCACTCCGCTTCGATGATGCGCGGCTGAGCCTTAACAAGCGCTATGCGTGGGCTTCGCCGGGCCGGAGTATCGCGAGTTTCCTCAGCCCTCATCCTGAGGAGCCATTCCGCAGGGAATGGCGTCTCGACGGATGTTCGGGAGGCGCGGGAGACATCTGGAACATCCTTCGAGACGCTGCTGCGCAGCTCCTCAGGATGAGGGGAGGCATTCCAGATCGGCTTCCCGCAGCCTCTTCATAACCAGGAGCGATGGCCGCCATCGTGTTTGCCGGCATTCCCGCGGCCTGCGACCGCTGCTATGAGCCAGAGCGGAGATTGTTCAGGGGTGACCATTTTGAACGCGATCGACAGCCAGGGCCTGAGCTTTCCCTTTCCCGAACCGCCGGCTCCGGGGCAGGTGATCGAGGTCGCGCCCGGCGTGCTCTGGGCCCGCATCGCGCTGCCTTTCCGGCTCGACCACGTCAACATCTACCTGATCGAGGACGGTGACGGCTGGGCGGTGATCGATACCGGCATCGGCGATGCCGCGACCAAGGCCGCCTGGCTCGCCTTGACCTCCGGCCCGCTCGCCGGAAGGCGCCTGACGCGGCTCTTCGTGACGCATTACCATCCGGACCATATCGGCCTCGCCGGCTGGCTTCACGAGCAGTTCGATACCCCGCTCCTGACCAGCCAGACCAGCTATCTCGGCTGCCTCAACATCTCGCTGAGCCCGGGCGCCTCCGAGGCACCGGTCTACAAGGATTTCTACCTGCGCCATGGTCTCGACGCGCAGGTCACCGAAGTCGTCTCGACGCTGGGCCACGGCTATCTGCGCATGGTGACGCCGCTGCCGCCGACCTTCACCCGCGTCGTCGCCGGCGATGTGCTGAGGATCGGCGGGCGCGATTTCTCGGTGCTGGCGGGCGACGGGCATGCGCCGGAGCAGTTGATGTTCCATTGCGCCGAGGCCGGCATCTTCCTCGCCGCCGACCAGGTCCTGGCCAAGATCACGCCGAACATCAGCGTCTGGGCGGTCGACCCCGAGGGCGATCCGCTCGGGCTCTATCTGCGCTCGCTACGCGCCATCGCGGCGGCGATCCCGCCGGAGACGCTGGTCCTGCCCGGGCATCAATTGCCGTTCCGTGGCCTGCAGGCACGCTGCGCCGAGCTCGCAGAGCATCATGGCGAACGCTGCCGGCTGATCGAGGAAGCCGTGGCGCACGGGCCGCATTCGGTCGCCGCGCTCGTGCCGGTGATGTTCACGCGCCCGCTCGATCCGCACCAGCTCAGCTTCGCCTTCAGCGAGGTCTTCGCCCATGTGAATGCGATGCTGCGGCTGGGCGAGCTGCGCTGGGCGGCGCCGAAGGACGGCATCATGCGGGTCGAGCCCGGTCGCTGAGCCATCTCCGGCTGCGGCCGTTCGGGCAAAAACATTAAGTATGATGGCCGAAGCTTGACCGCTGACGGTTGGTCACTACGTGGAATTAGGATTTTCTCGCCATTGATGCACGCCAATGGAGGCGTGATTTCGGTGGGTACTGACGCTGTTGGACCGTCGGAGGCGCGGAATGCCGCGAAAACGACGGGAAAAAACAGAGCCATGGCGATTCCGGCGATCATCCGGGCGATGCGACCGCATCACTGGCTCAAGAACGGCCTCGTCTTCGTCCCGATCCTGCTCAATCACGACGTCTTCGACGTCCACGCCGTCGCCTATGGCGCAATCGCCTTCATCTCGTTCTCGCTGCTGGCCTCCTCGATCTACCTCCTGAACGACATCGTCGACGTCGAGGCCGACCGGCGCCACCCGACCAAGTGCAAGCGCCCGCTCGCAGCCGGCGAGATCACCAAGGCGCAGGCCTATGCGATGGTGCCAGGCCTGATGATCGTGGCCTTCGGGCTCGCCTGGTTCCTGCCGCGCCCGGATCTCTATCTTTTAGCGCTCGGCGCCTATCTCGTGCTGGCGCTGACCTATCTGTTCTTCCTCAAGCGCAAGCTGCTCGTCGATGTGCTCGGCCTCGCGGCGTTGCACACGCTGCGCATCCTTGCCGGCAATGCGGCGGCTGCTATCCCGCTCTCGTCCTGGCTGCTCGCCTTCTCGATGTTCCTTTTCCTCAGCCTGGCGCTGGTGAAGCGCTATGCCGAATTGCGCATCACCCAGGACCAGTCCGGGTTGAAGAAGGCCGGGCGTGGCTATCATGCCGAGGATGTCGAGGCGCTCTCCCAGCTCGGCATGGCCTCGGGCTGCACCTGTGCGCTGATCATGGCGCTCTATGTCGACAGTGCCGCGGTCAAGGAGCTCTACCGCTATCCGCAGCTGATCTGGCTGATCTGCCCGATCGTGCTCTACCAGATGGCGCGGATCTGGTTCATGGCCCGGCGCGGCCAGATGCCGGACGATCCGCTGGTGTTCATGATCCGTGACTGGCGCAGCCAGCTGATGGGGGCGGTCGTCGTCGTCATCATGGTCGCCGCCTCGGTCCTGCCGTGAGCCGAAAAGCTGTGGAGCTGCGTTCCTGGGGCGGCTTGCGCGCCCGGGGCTCGGTGCTTGTCGAGCCGGGGGACTGGCTCGCCGCTCCGGCCGCACAGGAAGGCCAGGTACTGGCTTATGGCAATGGCCGCTCCTATGGCGATTCCTGCCTGAACGATGGTGGCGGGCTGATCGCGGCGCGCCGGCTCGGGCAGATCCTCTCCTTCGACACGACGAGCGGCGTCATGGTCTGCGAGGCCGGCGTCCTGCTCGACGAGGTGTTGGAGCGCGCAGTGCCCCTCGGCTGGTTCCCGCCGGTGACGCCGGGCACCTGCTTCGTCACCATCGGCGGGGCGCTCGCCAACGACGTCCACGGCAAGAACCACCACCGCGCCGGAACCTTCGGCCGGCATGTGCTGTCCTTCGAACTTGCCCGCTCGGACGGGGCGCGCCTGACCTGCTCGCCGGCCGAGCACGCCGACCTTTTCGCCGCGACCATCGGCGGCATGGGGCTGACCGGCCTCGTCACGCAGGTGACGCTGCAATTGATGAGGGTCGAATCCGGCGAGATGCTGCAGGAGGCGATCCGTTTCGAGGGGCTGGAGCGCTTCTTCGAGATCGCGGCGGAATCGGATGCGACGCATGACTACACCGTCGCCTGGATCGATTCAGCTGCCGGCGGCCGGAGCTTCGGGCGCGGGGTGTTCTTCCGGGCCAATCATGCTCCGGCCTCTTCGGCGCCGCCGCCCAAGGCTGCGCGGACACTGCCTTTCCCGATCACGCCGCCGGTCTCGCTGATCAACCGGCTGACGCTCAGCGCCTTCAATGCGCTGTACCTCGCCGCCCAGCCGAAGACGGCAGAGTCCCGGCGCATTCCCTACCGGCCGTTCTTCTACCCGCTCGACCGGGTGAGCAACTGGAACCGGGCCTATGGGCCGAAGGGGCTGCGCCAGTTCCAGTGCGCCGTGCCGATGGCCGATGCCCGCGCCGCCGTCGAGGCGATGCTGCGCCGGACGCTCGACGCCGGCGAGAGCTCATTCCTGACGGTGCTGAAGCTGTTCGGCGACGTGCCGTCGCCGGGGATGATGTCGTTTCCGGTCGCCGGGGCGACGCTGACGCTCGACTTTCCGCATCGCGGCGAGCGTACCTTGCGATTGCTCGACGAGCTCGACCGCATCGCGATCTCGGCCGGCGGGCGTGTCAACCCTTACAAGGATGCGCGCATGTCGCCGGCCACTTTTGCAGCGTCCTTCCCGCACTGGCGGGATTTCGCCCGCCATATCGATCCCGGCTTTTCCTCCGGGTTCTGGCGGCGGGTGACCGAGGGCGTCTGAGTCAGGCCGGGGTCTTCTCCGGCGTGGCGGCCGGCTGCTCGACCGTCAGCACGGTCAGGGTGTGCTGGCGCCCGTCGCGCGCCGTCCAGGCGATGGACTGGCCGGCCGCGAGCCCGATCAGGGCGGTGCCGATCGGGGTCAGGATCGAGATCCGGCCCTGCTCGATATCGGCCTCTCCGGGGAAGACGAGCTGGACGCGGCGCTGCTGGGCCGTGTCGGAGCTGAACTCGACGATCGAGCCCATGCGCACGACATCGGCCGGCATCTGCTTGGGGCTGACGACCTTGGCGCGGTCCATTTCGTTCAGCAGTTCCTCGGCGACCTCGGGAATGCGCTCGAGGGCGGCGGTAGCGAGACCGGTCAGGCGCTCGAGATCGCTTTCCGTGACGACGATCTTGGGCTTGCGGGGCGGCTTCTGGGTCATGATGACGCGAATGTCCTGTGGTGGCGCATGCCGACGCGCGGCGCTGCTTCGAAAAACGTGAATGTGGAGGTTGCGCCTGTAAGATCGTGCTGCGGACAGCGTAGACAGCACCCCTGAACTCGGGGCGCGTAAGGCCGAGTCCGGGGCTAAACGTCCGCGATCGGGAGGATCCGGAGAACGGTGCTGCGCAGCGTGGTCATGCCTATAAAGTTGGTTTGTTCCGAGGTTCTGTCAAGCCTCGCTTGGGGATGAGACGGCGCACGGCAAAAAGGGCCGGCTTTCGCCGGCCCTCAGGCATCCGGGAGATGTCGTCGCAGCGTCTCAGCCCTTGCTGACGGCGACCTTGCGCAGATAGTCGGTGACGATCCGGGTGATGCCACGCGAGAGCAGGTCGTCGAGTGCCGTGATGAACTGGTCGCACTGCTCGCGGGTGACGATCAACGGCGGTTCGAGCCGGATGACGTTGCGGTTGTACTCGGTGAAGGCGACGAGCACGTCGTAATCCTTCAGCAGCAGCGCCCCGATGAAGCCGCAGAGCGAGCCCTTCAGCTTGTCGTCGAGCAGCGCGACCATGTGCTTCAGCCCGAAGGGCATGGTCTCGCTGATGTCCTGGAACTCGACGCCGATCATCAGCCCGCGGCCGCGAATCTCCTTGAGCAGGCTGGGGTGCTTGGCGCGCAGCTCGTTCAACCTTGCGAGCAGATAATCGCCCTGGCGCTGCGCATTGCCCATGAGGTCTTCCTCATAGAGCACGTTGAGCCCCTCGATCGCGCTGATGCAGGCCTCGCCCATGCCGCCGAACGTGGCCTGGGCGTGGATCAGCGCAGCCTTCGGCTTGCCATAGGCCTTCATGTAGATCTCGCGGCGGGCGATCATCGCGCCGACCGCGGCCTTGGAGCCGCCGAGCGCCTTGGCGAGGGCGGTCACGTCCGGCACGACGCCGTCACGCTCGAAGGCGAAGAACTGGCCGGTGCGGCCGAGCCCGCACTGGACCTCGTCGGCGACCCAGAGCACGCCATGCTTGTCGCAGAGCGCACGCAGCTCGCGCCAGAAGCCGAGAGGCGCCTCGACGATGCCGCCGCCGCCCTGGATCGTCTCCATCACGACGATGCCGATCGCCGGATCGCTCTCCAGTGCCAGCCGCACCGCCTCGATATCGCCGAAGGGCACCTTGACCCGGTTGTCGACGAGCTTGAACTGCGACTGGTAGAGGTTGGAGTCGGTGACCGAGAGCACGCCCTTGGTCTTGCCGTGGAAGGAGTTTGCGGCGTGCAGGATCTTCGATCTGCCGGGCCCCTGAGCCTGTTCGGCGACCTTCAGCGCCGCTTCCATCGCCTCGGAGCCGGTCGAGCCGAGGAAGACCATGTCGAGATCGCCGGGCGCGATCTGGGCGAGGTTGTGGGCGAGCGCCGAAGCATATTGCGACATGAACGCCATGCAGATCTCATGGCGATTCTCGGCCTGGAACTTCTGCCGGGCCGCGATGATGCGCGGATGGTTGTGGCCGAAGGCGACCGAGCAGAAGCCGCCGAAGAAATCGAGGATCTTGCGGCCGTCCCTGGTGATGTAGTGCATGCCCTCGGCGCGATCGACGATGATCTTGTCGAAGCCGAGCAGCTTCAGGAAATGCACCTGGCCGGGATTGATATGGCTGGTGAAGAGGTCCTTCACCTGGGTGGCGCCGAGCTGCTTGGCGGCCTCGACGCTGATCAGCTTCGGGCGGGCGGGAGTGGCGGGGGCCATGTCGTCCTCGTTCCGGTAAGCGGGCATGCTCATGCTGCGAGGCTCCTTTCGGCCTTGGTCCCTGCGGTCTTTGCTTTGCGGTATTCGGTGTAGGCGGCGAGCAGCATGTCCTCGTCGCGGTATCTGGGCGTCCAGCCGAGCTCGCGCTTGGCCTTGCTGGTGTCGAGGATGCAGACCTCGTTGGCGATCTTGTACTGCTCCGGGTCCATGATCGGCAGGTTGACCGCGTCCAGCGTGTCGAGCGCGAACTTGACCAGAGGCGCCGGGGTCGGCAGCAGGATCGATTTCGAGCCGGCATGCCTGATCAGGTCGCCGAGCAGCTTCTTCACCGGCGGCGGATCATCCGAGCCGAGATTATAGGCGCTGTTGGGGAAGTCCGCCTTCCAGGCCGCGATGCAGGCGCTGGCGCAGTCGAAGACCGAGATGAACTGATAGGGGTTGGTGCCTGCGCCGATCATCGGCACCGGCAGGTTGAGGTCGATCAGCCGGAAGAGCTTGACCAGGATGCCGAGCCGGCCCGGCCCGATGATCAGGCGCGGCCGGAAGATCGGGATCTGGAAGCCCCGGTCGCGATAGCCCTGGGCGAGCTTCTCGGTGGCGAGCTTGCTCTCGCCATATTCGCCGAGCGGGTTCGCCGGATGGGTCTCGTCTTGCGGCACGGTCACGGCATGGCCGTAGATCATGTCGGTGGTGAAGTGGACGAGCTTGCGGGCGCCGTTCTTCTCCATCCATTTCAGGATGTTCTCGGTGCCATGATAGTTCACCGGCCAGAAGAAATCGTGGCGTTCCTTGCGGGTCACGATCGGCGACAGCATCTTGGCCGAGAGGTTGTAGACGAGGTCGTCCGCAGTCAGCGCGATGCTCTCGACGCTGCCGGCGTCGGTGACGTCGATCTTCTGGAACGGCACCTTGTCGTAATGGGCGTGGCCGCTCTTGTGGATGTCGCAGACGAGGACCTCCTCGCCCATGGCGGCGAGGTCGGCGGCCAGATGCGAGCCGACGAAGCCGTCGCCGCCGATGATGATGTGTTTCATGTCCGGGGAGCCGCTGGTTCGAAGATCAAGGGCTGCATCAACGCGGCGCGTCGGGCAGGCGAGGGCGGGTGCGCGTCGGCACCGGGATCGGCTTCAGCGACGGCTCGGCCGGCGGGACGAGGAAGGTGCCGAGGCGCAGAATGAAACGGGCGATCAGGTCCATGGTTTCCCTCAGCTTTGTGCGATGAAGACCGTGCCCAGGACGATGAGGCCGATGCCGGCGATGCGGGCCGGGCTCAGATCCTCCTGGAAGACGAAATAGGCGTAGACCGCGACCACGACGTAGGCGAGGCTCAGGAACGGGTAGGCGTAGCTGATCTGCACCTTCGACAGCACGATCAGATGCGAGGCCATGCTGACCACGAAGGTGCACAGGCCGGCGAAGACGAAGGGGTTGAAGACGACGCGGAAGACCGTCGCGATCAGTCCATCGCCGCCGATATCGAGATGGCCGACCCCGGTCATGCCGCGTTTCAGCATCAGTTGCGCCGCGGCATTGGTCAGCACCGTGAACAGGATCAAAGGCAGGTAGGCATTCATCGAAACGGGATTTTCCGCGTGGCTGATGCCGCCCTGAATGGCGCGGAAAATACTTCGAATGCCTTACGCTACGGGACCTTATCGGCCCGTAACCTTAAAAGTGTACTGCATCGACCACGGAAAGACGCCGGCTTCCCTTCGGCCATGCCTTCGCAGCCTCGGCCGCCGGCATGCTGAGATGCGGGGCGCAGGCGCGAAATCATGGCGGGAATGTGCGCCGGATTGATCCTGAGGCTGCGCTGCTCTAAGGTTAATCATTCCTTAACCTGGATTTCCAACCCGCCATGGCCGACCTGCTCCGGCTCGCGTCCCGTACTCGCTCCGAGCTCCTGCAGGCCAGCCCCTGGGCGTGGCCGTACGAGCCCGTGCTCAACGCGGCCGAGGTGCTGCCGCAGCACGATTCGGAGGAGCTTCGTGCGATCCATGCGGCACGGCGCGAGGCGACCTTGCGTCGCCTTGGATCGGGAGTGGCGGCCTGGAATTCCTGGGCGGCGACCATGACGAGCCTGCGTCGCAAGGTGGGCGCCGATCCGGCCCTGACCTCGCTCTGGCAATTGCTCGCCGGTGTCGAGCTGGTCGACGAGAGCTTCGACGGGGAATTCGATGTCGCCGGCTTCCACTTTCCGGGTGCCGCGCGCTTCGCCGGGTCGGCCTTCGGCAGCGATGTGTGGTTCACCGATGCCAGGTTCTCCGGGCCGGCCGATTTCCGCGACGCGACGTTCGCGGGCGATGCCTTCTTCGAACGCACGCGTTTCGCGGCCGGGGCCGATTTCGGGGCGGCGCATTTCCAGCGCGGCGCGGAGTTTCGCGAAATTTCCTGTGCCGGCACGCTCGGCTTCGTCGAGGCCGAGTTCTCCGGCAGCGTCTGGTTTCGCAGTTCGTTCTTCGAGGGGCCGGTGCGCTTCCGCGGCGCCAGGTTCGGATGGGAGGCGGGACTGGGCGATTGCCGCTACCGCGGACCGGCGGATTTCGTCGAGGTCGATTTCGCCGATAATGCCGGCTTCGAGAATGCGATCTTCGAGCAGAGCGCGACCTTCGCGCAGGCGCGCTTCTGCCAGGCGGCCTGGTTCAGCGGGGCCCAGTTCCGTGGCGAGGCGGTGTTCGACCGCACCCGTTTTCTCGGCCGCCGGCATTTCGACGGCATCGCGGTCTCGGTGCCGCAGACCCCGGTGGCGACGCAGGCCGCCGTCCTCGAACGGTTGCGCGCCGCCTTCTCGGGCTGAGCCGCGCGAGGACGCGCCTTATCCCGGTCAGATCGGGAGCGCGTCGTCCTTGGCGATGGTCTGCTGCAGGGCCGGCCTCGCCAGCATCCGCTCCATATAGGCTTCGAAGGCCGGCAGGCGCGGCAGGGCGCCGATGATGTTCATGCCGAAATGGATGCCGCTGCCGAGCTGGGTATCGGCGGCGGTAAAGCGCTCGCCGGCGGCATAGGGATGGGCGGAAAGCCGTTTCTCGAGATTGGCGACGGTATCGGCATGCGAGCCGAAGGAGAAGCCGCGCGGTTCATAGGCGAAGTCGTGGACCTTGGTGGCGATGATCGGGTCGAGCACTGCGTCGGCATAGACCAGCGCGGTCAGGAAGGCGGCCCGGTCGGTATCGCCGATGGCGGGGGCGAGCCCGGCCTCCGGAAACCGCTCGGTGAGATAGAGGCAGATCGCGGCGCGCTCGGTGACGACGGTGCCGTCCTGGACGATCGCCGGTACCTTCTTGTGCGGCTGGATGGCTCGGTAGCTCTCGGGCGGACCATCCTTCGCGCGGATGTCGACGAGCTCCATGGTGTAGGGCTGGCCGAGTTCCTCCAGCAGCCAGAGCACGGAGAAGGAGCGCGATTGCGGAGCGTGATAGAAGGTCAGCATGGCGATGTCCCTTTCGGCGTTTCCTCAAGCGATGGGCGGGCTGATAGGGGCGCCCAGGGTCGGTCGTTGTCAGGATCGATGCGCTGGTGCTGCCGCAGGCTCATGGATTCCGACCGGGCCCTGCTGTCGCTGCTCCGCCGCCGCCGGGGAGCCAGGGTTGACCCGGCTTTCCCAATTCCGGTTAAATCCCGGCGGGGGGCGTTGCAGGGATGATCATGCTGCGCGCCATTGTCTTGACTGCCGCCGCTCTGGCTTTCGCTACGCCTGCGTCGGCCTATTCCAACCCGATCAGCCGCGGGCTCGCGGACTTCCTCAACATCTTCAGCGAACAGCCGGTGCCGCGCCAGCTCGTTGCCTGGAATGGCAAGCAGGCGCCCGGTACGGTCGTGGTCTCGACCAGCCAGAGGCGGCTCTATTACGTGCTCGGCCAGGGGCGGGCGATCCGCTACGGCGTCGGTGTCGGCCGGCAGGGTTTCAGCTGGTCGGGCACGAAGATCGTCTCGCGCAAGCGCGAATGGCCGGACTGGCGTCCGCCCGCGGCGATGCTGAAGCGCCGACCCGACCTGCCGCGCTACATGGCGGGCGGAATGGAGAACCCGCTCGGTGCGCGGGCGATCTATCTGGGATCGAGCCTCTATCGAATCCATGGTTCGAACGAGCCCGACACGATCGGAGCGGCGGTTTCCTCGGGCTGCATCCGGATGACCAATCGCGACGTGATGGACCTCTATGATCGCGTCAGGCCCGGGACCAAGGTCATCGTGCAGCGCTAGCCGTCGCTGTGGCCGCGCCTGATCCGGCGGACCATGCTCCAGACCAGCAGCAGGGCGATGGGAACGAAGAGTGCGGTCGCGATGCCGACATCGACAGGCAGGTAGCCGGCATCCTTGGCGCCCTTGGCGAGATAGCCGAACAGGCTGACGACATAATAGCCGATGGCGGCGACCGAGAGCCCCTCGACCGTCTGCTGCAGGCGCAGCTGCAGCCGGGTGCGCTCGTTCATTGCCGCCAGCAGGTCGCGGTTCTGCTGCTCGAGCGCGACGTCGACGCGGGTGCGCAGCAGGTTGGCGGCACGGGCGAGTTTGCGCGAGAGATCGGCCTGGCGCTCCTGCAGCATCTGACAGGTGCGCATCGCCGGCGCCATCCGCCGGGAGAGGAAGGCGGCGATGGTCGGCCAGCCCCGGTACGGCGCTTCACCGATCGCGGTGAGGCGCTGACCGACGATGTTGTCATAGGCGCGGCTGGCGCCGAACCGGTAGTTCGACGAAGCGGCTTCCGATTCCATCGGCGCGGCGAGCGCCGTCATCTCGTCGAGCAGGGCATTGTCGGCGGCGAGCCCGTCGGTCTGCGTCATCGTGCCGGCGATACGGACCAGCGCCTCCTCGGTCGCCCGCACGGAAGGGGCGAGGCGTTGCGCCTCCGGCAGGCCGAGCAAAGCGAGGACCCGATAGGTCTCGATCTCGAGCAGGCGCTGCGCCAGCGCCCCGGCCCGCGAGGGCGTCAGCGACCGGTCGAGGAGGAGGATGCGCACGAAGCCGTCGGGATCGGGCTGGAAATCCGCCGCTGCGATCGCGCCCTCGCTGTCGACCAGCGAGGCTGCGAGGCTCGCCGGATCGAAGATCTCCTCGAGCGGCGGCGCTGCTCGCTCGGGTAGCAGATGCAGGTCGACCGCGACCAGATGCGGTCCCGGCTGCGGTAGCTCCAGCATGAAATGCGGCAACTCCCTGCCGGCGGGAGTGAACGGCGCATTGCCATTGCCCGGCAGCTCCCAGCTATAGGTGGTGAACTCGCTGTGCTGCTCCCAGCGCAGTCCGATCTCGCCGAGCCGGGCGCGATGATGTTTGGCGCCCTCGGCGGGGCCTGCGACGCCTCGCCCGGCGCAGAAGCCGGCGAGCGCCTCGCGGTCGGCACTGGCCTGCGCCTGGTCGGTCATGAAGGCGAAATGCAGCAGGCGCTGTGGCGTCTCCAGCGGGGCGAAGGGCCGGGCATGGATCTCGGCGAGGATCGCGCCGCGCGCGGGATGCGGGCTGAGCGTCGGGGCCGGCCTTGCCTCGCTGCGATCCATGCTGTCCTGCCCTGCCATGACCGGCTCTGCGGCTCGGTTCCGCGCCCATCACCGAACTTGCAGCAAAGCCCCGGAGACGGAAAGATCGGCATGGCGTCGCATCGTCTGGGAGGGGTTCGTCATGGCTTCGAAGATCGGCCCCGATGACGCGCACAGCTGCCCGACGCCGGAGGAACACCTGACGATCGCGAGTTCGGGCGTCACGCGGCCGCGCGCCAGAGCATTCTTCGAGCGACGCGGACACCGGCTCGCGTGAGAACAAGCGATGAAACAAGGAAACGGAGCATCCGCGCTGCAAAGGGGCGCGGATGCTCTGGAGCCGACAGGTTCAGCGCTGCTGACGCGATCCGGCGGCGGCCGGCCTAGATTGTGCTGATCGCCGGAAAGCTTCGCTGCCAGCCATGCCCCTGCCAAACCGCATCCGTCCCGATGGCACGCTGTTCGCCGACCCGGCGCGCGGCACGCTGTTCGGCAATCGCGGCGGCAGGTTCCACGATCCGGAGACCAGGGCCCTGCCGCGACGGCTCTATGCGACGCAGCAATGGATCTGCTGTGTCCTGTCCTTCAAGGGTCGGCAGCGCGATGTCTGGGGGCGCTACTATACCGAGCTGTTCTTCTGCGACGAGGTCACGGCCCTGGCGGCTGGCCATCGCCCCTGCATGGAATGCCGGCGCGGCGATGCGCTGGCCTACCGTGCCGCGCTGGTCGCCGGGCTCGGCCTCGGGCGCGTGCCGAGCTTCCCGGAGATCGACGAAAGGCTCGACGGGGAGCGCCGCCGCGGGCGCGAGAAGCGCCTGCACCGGCTCGACGCCACGGGACTGCCTGACGGTGCGATGATCATCGGCGACGATACGACATTCCTGGCCCTGCGTGGCGATGCGGCGCTGCTCTGGTCGCCGGCCGGCTATGTCGCGCGGCGGTCGCGGCCGACCGGGCCGGTGCCTGTCTGCACGCCGCCCGCGAGCCTGGCCGCGCTGGCCCATGGCTTTCAGCCGCGCTGGCATGCGAGCGTGACGGCGCTGGTCTGAACCGGACGGGGAACCTTCTCGGCGCCTGCGACGTTGTCCCGCCATCAACAATCGTGGCAATCAAGGGGGCAATGTCATGCGCTCGATCGCATTGTGGCTGCTTGGAATTCCGATCCCGATCATCATCCTGATCTGGCTCTTCGTCCGCTGATCTTGGTCCGCTGACAGGAACTGACAGAATAAATTGCTATGGCCGGGCGCGTCCCGGCCATATTCTTTTGCTGTGGGGAATCGCGCAGGCTGGGCGGAGCTGCGCGGCGCCGCCTTGATCAGATCGCCTCGTCCCTCCAGCAGCGTTCCGCCATGCAGCCGATCATCCAGATTTCCGGTCTCTCGAAGACCTATGCCTCGGGCTTCCAGGCGCTGAAAAGCGTCACGCTCGACATCAGGCGCGGCGAGATCTTCGCCCTGCTCGGGCCCAACGGCGCCGGCAAGACGACGCTGATCAGCATCGTCTGCGGCATCGTCAATCCGAGCACCGGGACGGTGCTCGCCGACGGTCACGACATCATCGCCGATTACCGCGCCGCGCGCAGCCGCATCGGCCTCGTGCCGCAGGAGCTGACCACCGACGCCTTCGAGACCGTATGGGCGACGGTCTCCTTCAGCCGCGGCCTGTTCGGCAAGCCGAAGAACCCTGAGATCGTCGAGCAGGTGCTGCGCGATCTCTCACTCTGGGACAAGCGCGACAACAAGATCATGACGCTGTCGGGCGGGATGAAGCGGCGCGTGCTGATCGCCAAGGCGCTGGCGCACGAGCCTCAGATCCTGTTCCTCGACGAGCCGACGGCGGGCGTCGACGTCGAACTGCGCCAGGACATGTGGAAGCTGGTGCGGCGCCTGCGCGACAGCGGCGTCACCATCATCCTGACGACGCACTATATCGAGGAGGCCGAGGAGATGGCCGATCGGGTCGGCGTGATCAGCAAGGGCGAGATCATCCTGGTCGAGGACAAGGCCGAGCTGATGCGCAAGCTCGGCCAGAAGCAGCTGACCCTGCATCTGCAATCGCCGCTTGCGGCGGTGCCGGAGGCGCTGGCGGGCTATGGGCTGACCCTGCGCGCCGAAGGGGAGGAGCTGGTCTACAGCTACGACACCAAGGCCGAGCGCACCGGCATCACGGCGTTGCTCAGCGATCTCGCCGCGGCCGGCATCCGTTTCAACGACCTGCAGACCAGCCAGTCCTCGCTCGAGGACATCTTCGTCGGCCTGCTGAGGGCGAACGCATGAGCGCTGCGACCATGAACCTGCACGCGATCAAGGCGATCTACCTGTTCGAGATGGCGCGGACCTGGCGTACGCCGCTGCAGAGCATCCTCTCGCCGGTAATCTCGACCTCGCTCTATTTCGTCGTCTTCGGCGCGGCGATCGGCTCGCGCATGCAGGCGATCGACGGGGTGCCCTATGGCGCCTTCATCGTGCCCGGCCTGATCATGCTCTCTCTGCTGACGCAGAGCATCGCCAACGCTTCCTTCGCGATCTATTTCCCGAAATTCACCGGGACGATCTTCGAGCTGCTTTCGGCACCGGTCGCCTGGTGGGAGGCTGTCTTCGCCTATGTCGCGGCCGCGGCGACGAAATCGGTGATGCTCGGGCTGATCATCCTCGTCACTGCCTTCCTGTTCGTGCCACTCAAGATCGAGCACCCGCTCTGGATGCTGCTCTTCCTGGTGCTGACGGCGACGACCTTCAGCCTGTTCGGCTTCATCATCGGCGTCTGGGCCGATGGTTTCGAGAAGCTGCAGGTGGTGCCGCTCCTGATCGTGACGCCGCTCGCCTTTCTCGGGGGCTCGTTCTACTCGATCGACATGCTGCCGCCCTTCTGGCGGGCGGTGACGCTGTTCAATCCGGTCGTCTACCTGATCAGCGGCTTCCGCTGGAGCTTCTTCGGCTTCGCCGATGTCGGGATCGTGGTGAGCCTCGGCATGACGCTGGTCTTCCTCGTTGCCTGCATCGCGGCGGTCGCCTGGATATTCAAGACCGGCTACCGGCTGAAGAACTAGGCTCCATGCGAAGCTTGCCACATCGGTTCTCGCGCTGATGGCAGGCAAGGCGCGGCGCTGACCTAGCCATGGTTCTGCACCGGTCCTTCGAGCGGATCCCGGCTGACGACCAGCCGAAGCAGGTCGGGGCGGGAATAGTGCCCGCCGGCATCGACGGCGGACTTCGCGGCGAGAACGGCTTCCATCGAGCCTTCCGCAAGCAGGATGGTTTCGCCTTCGGCCGGGCCCGCGATGATCTCGCCGCGCGGGTCGATGATGCAGCTCTGGCCGGTATGCTCGTAGGTGGCGAGCTCACGGTAGCGCTCGGGCACATCCTCGGTCGTCCGGATGCCGGCGGCGCAGATGACATAGCAGGCTGCCTTCGAGGCGAAGGCACGTGAGAGCAGATGCTGGCGGGGCCAGATGATGTCGGGATAGCGCGGCGCCTGGGCGGGCTCCCGGCCCGGCCAGGCCGCGACATGAATCTGGGTGCCCTGGGCTGCGAGGGCATGGCCCGGCAGGAAGACATTGTGCTCCCAGCAGTTCAGCCCGCTGATCCGGCCATAGGAGCGCTGGTACGCCCTCAGCCCTTCGGCATCGCCATCGCCCCAGACGGCGCGCTCGACATGCGTGCCCTTCAGCTTGCGGTGCCGCCCGAGGATAAGTCCCTCCCGCCCGATGAAGAGCAGCGTGCAATAGACGGTCCCGAGCGTCGCCGTATCGCGTTCGACCATGCCGATGACCACGTCGATGCCGCCCTCCCTGGCGGCGGCACAAAGCCGATCCGTCGTCGGCCCGGGGATTTCGACGGCGTTGGCCTGATACTCAGCCATCGCCTGCCAGCTCAGCGGGCGGAATTCCGCGTCGGCGAAGAACGGATAGCCGTGGAGCCAAGCCTCGCCGAAGGCCGCGATCGTGGCTCCTGCCGCTGCGGCCTCGGCGATCAGCCGGCAGGCCTTTTCCGTAGCGGCGTCGCGGTCGAACAGGATCTGGCGCGCCTGGATCGCCGCGAGCGTGAAACACCCTTCGACCGGCATGTTCGTCTCCCGTTTCGCTGCCTGCACGCCTCCAACGCGATGTTAGTTGCCTGCTGACATAACGAAATCAAAACTGCATTATTCCCGGCATAAGCGACCGTTATCGAGGCGGACATGCCGCGAAACCTCGACATCGCCTTGCTTCGTGCTTTCGATGCGGTCGTCGCAGCCGGCGGCATCACCGCTGCCGCGCGGCTTCTCAACCTGACGCAGGCCGCGGTCAGCCTTCAGCTGAAGCGGCTCGAGGAGAGTTTCGGCTGTCGCCTCGTCGAGCGCGATCGTGCCGGTATCCGCCTGACCCCGCAGGGAGAACGCCTGATCGGTCAGGCGCGCCGGTTGCTGCGCCAGAACGACGAGGTCTGGGCTGCGATCGGCAGGCCTGCCTTTGCCGGCGAGGTTAGGCTCGGTATGCCGTCCGATCTCGTCCGGCCGCTGGGAACGCCGATCCTGCAGCGTTTCGACCGGGCCTGGCCGCAGGTTCGGGTTGTCATCGTTTGCGACAGCAGCGGCCGTCTGCTCGCGCAACTCGACCGCGGGGAGATCGATCTTGCGGTCGTTGTCCAAAGCTGCGAGGCGACGGGTGGCGAGACGTTGCGGGCCGAGCGTCTCGCCTGGGTCGGCGCGCGCAATGGAACGGCGCATCGGCGCGAACCATTGCCGCTTTCGACCGGTGATGACACCTGCCCGCATCGCCCGGTCGCGTTGAAGGCGTTGGCGGCGGCGGGGCGGGACTGGCGCTTTGTCTGCGAGGTTGCGAGTTTCGAAGCGATCTGCGCTCCGGTCGAGGCCGATATTGCCGTCTCGCCGATGCTGCCTTCGACTGTTCCGGAAGCGCTGGTCGTGCTGAAGGGTTCGGCCGGCCTTCCGCCATTGACCGAGTTCCTGATCAAGCTCTACCTCCCGCGTGCGGGCGCAAGCGACGCTGCGTTGGAACTGGCCCGCAACATCCGCGAGCTGCACAGCGTATAGCCCCGGCGGTCGTTCCGGTGCTCCCGCGCGGTCTCCGATGCTTCGCGCAGCGCAACTCTTGGTGCTGCCGGCGCGCAATAGGGCCGTCTGCCGGCGGCGGCAGGACCGGGGCAGCCCGCTCAGGCCGCCTTGATCTGCTTGAAGAAGGTGTCGAGCTCGCCGCGTAGCGTCGCCGCCTCGCGGGCGAGATGCTCGGCGGTGCGCAGGACCTCGGCGGCCGAGCGCATCGCCTCGTCGGAGGCCGCCGTGACGCCGGCGAGACGCTGCGCCACGGTTGCCGCGCCATGCGCCGTCGCCTGGGCGTTGCGGGCGATCTCGGAGGTGGTCGCGCGCTGCTCCTCGGTCGCGTCAGCGATGGCGGCGGTCTGGTGCGAGACGTCGCTCATCGTGCGCGTGATGATGCCGATGGCGCTGACTGCGCCCTCCGCCTCGCCGTGGAAGGCCTCGATCTGGCTGGCGATACCGTTGGTCGCCTCGGCGGTGCGGTTCGCCAATGTCTTGACCTCGGCGGCGACGACCGCGAAGCCGCGCCCGGCCTCGCCGGCGCGGGCGGCCTCGATGGTGGCGTTGAGGGCGAGCAGATTGGTCTGCTCGGCGATGTCGCGGATCAGGTCGATGACGGTGACGATCTGTTCGGAGGCACGGGCGAGATTGCCGACATGGCGGCTGGCGCCGAGCGCCTCGTGGCTGGCGCCGCCGACCATCGCATTGGCGCGGGCCAGGCGAGCGGAAATCTCGGTGATCGAATCGGTCAGGTTGTCGGCGGCGTTCGCGACCTGCTGGACATTGCCCGACGCCTCCTGCGAGGCCGTCTCGGCGCGGCCGATCTCGGAGGTGGCGGCGACTGCAAGCCCGTTCAGCATGCGCGCGGCGGTCTCCAGCGTCTGGACGCCGCCGCCGACCGTCTGCAGCGCGTCGGCGAGCCTTGCATCGAAGGCGGTCACGATCTCGTCGATCCGCCGCTGCCGGGCAAGGCGTGCCGCCTCGTCGCCGGCGGCGGCGCTCTCGAGCGCGGCGCGCGCTCTGGCATTGTCGCGGAAGACCGCGACGGAGCGTGCCATGTCACCGATCTCGTCGCCACGCTCGACCAGCGGAATCTCCTCGACCGGCTCGGCGGCTGCGAGGCGGCGCATCGTCGCCGAGAGCCGCAGCAGGGGACCGGCGATCCGGCGCTGGACGAGCAGCAAGGCCAAGGCGAGGCCGCCGGCCAGGGCGAGGGCGCCGGTTCCGATGAGCAGATCGGCGCTGCTCTGCTGCATATGGACAAGCTCGGTATCGAGCGAGGCACTGCGGGCATCGTTGGTGCCGGCGATCCGCTTCAGGGCTTCGTTCAGAGCCTTGCGGTTGCTGCGGTTGCCTTCTTCATCGCCCATCGTCCGGGCGGCGGCGATCGAGCGCTCGCGCGCCAGGCGGACCATTTCGCGACGGAAGGCGACGAACTCCTCGACGCGTCGGGCGACGTTGGCGAAGCTGTCCTGGTCGCCCGGGCCGATCAGCGGCCGCCAGTCCTGCATCAGCACTTCGATCTCGCGCAGACCCTGCAGCAGCAGCGGGATGAAGCGCTCGGCACCGGCGAGGTCCTCGCTCATATAGATGCCGCGCGATTCCATCACGACGCCGTTGACCAGCCCGTTGATACGCTCGGCGATGGCGGCGCGGTGCGAAGCGGACTGCATCTCCTTCGTCGTCGTCGCATAGCGTTCGAGTGTCTTGACGCCGAACGCGATCGCCAGCGCTGCTGCTATGGCGAGCAGCAGCACGGCTGCGAGGATCTGACGCGATATGGTGCGCAGCATTGGCAGGGCGATCTTGAGCGCGCGAGCCGCGACTTTCCCCCTGGCGCGCGGCGTGAAACCGCCGTCAGGCTAGGCGCGGGTCGGTTAATTTTGCGTTGGGCCCGTCAAAAAACGCCGGCTCAGGCCGGGGCAGGGCGATTGACTCAGGAGCCGGCATCCTGTCTCAACCACGCCATGACCGATCTTCAGACACTCGACGGCGCCGTGGCCGCCGCCGCGCCGCATGCGCGCCGCCGGACCTTCGCGATCATCTCGCATCCGGACGCCGGCAAGACCACGCTGACCGAGAAACTGCTGTATTTCGGCGGCGCGATCCAGCTCGCCGGCGAGGTCAGGGCCAAGGCCGGCCGGCGCCAGACCTCCTCCGACTGGATGAAGATCGAGCGCCAGCGCGGCATCTCGGTTGTCACTTCGGTGATGACCTTCGAATATGGCGGGCATGTCTTCAACCTGCTGGACACGCCGGGCCACGAGGACTTCTCGGAGGATACCTACCGGACGCTGACGGCGGTCGACAGCGCGGTGATGGTGATCGACGCCGCCAAGGGCATCGAGGCACGCACCAAGAAGCTCTTCGAGGTCTGCCGTCTCAGAGACATCCCGATCGTCACCTTCATCAACAAGGTCGATCGCGAGACGCGCGACCCGTTCGACCTGATCAACGAGATCGAGACGACGCTGGCGCTCGACGTCGCGCCGATGACCTGGCCGGTCGGGCGCGGGCGCGAATTCGTCGGCACGCTGGATTTCGCCTCGAACACCTTCCGCCGCAACCAGAAGGGCGACGAGACCGATGCCGGCACGGCCGTCGCCGGCGAGGACGATCCGCTCTTCGACGAATTGCTGCCGAACGGTGCGGTCGACAGCTGGCGCGAAGAGGTCTTCCTGGCGCGCGAGGGGCTGAAGCCGTTCGATCTCACGGCCTTCCGCGAGGGGCATCTGACGCCGCTCTATTTCGGCGCGGCGCTGCGCGATTACGGCGTGCGTGACCTGATCGACGCGCTCGGCCGCCATGCGCCGAGCCCGCGCGCCCAGATCGCCGACAAGCGTGCGGTCGAGGCGGACGAGCCGAAGATGACCGGCTTCGTCTTCAAGATCCAGGCGAACATGGATCCGAACCATCGCGACCGGATCGCCTTCATGCGCGTCTGCTCGGGCAAGCTCTCGCGCGGCATGAAGGCGAAGCTGGTGCGCACCGGCAAGCCGATGCCGCTGAACGCGCCGCAGTTCTTCTTCGCCCGCGACCGCTCGATCGCCGAGGAGGCCTATGCCGGCGACATTGTCGGCCTGCCGAACCACGGCACGCTGCGCATTGGCGACACGCTGACCGAGGGGGAGGAGATCATCTTCAAGGGCGTGCCGTCCTTCGCTCCGGAAATCCTGCGCCGCGTCAAGCTGAAGGACGCGATGAAGGCCAAGAAGCTGCGCGAGGCGCTGCAGCAGATGGCCGAGGAGGGCGTCGTCCAGCTCTTCCTGCCGCATGACGGGGCGCCCGCCATTGTCGGTGTCGTCGGCGCGCTGCAGCTCGACGTGCTGAAGGAGCGGATGGAGGTGGAGTATTCGCTGCCCGTCGACTTCGAGCCCTGTCAGTTCGCGATCGCGCGCTGGGTCTCGAGCGATGACAAGCTCGCGCTGCAGAAGTTCATCGCTCTGAAGCCGTCCTCGATGGCCGATGATCTCGACGGCGACCCGGTGTTCATGGCCTCGTCGCAGTTCACGCTGAAATACGATGCCGAGCGCTCACCGGATATCAGCTTCTCGGATGTGAAGGACTACCAGAAGGTCGCCGGCGGCTGAGGCTGGCGGCCGAGGATCGTATCGTCGCCGCAGGCATGAATCACGACATCACCTGATGCCGTGAATGATGCCCGTGGCGGAGATGATACGCATGACCGTAATTCTCGACGATGAACTCGTCGAAAAGGCGCAGGCGCGGCCTGTGGCATCGGGCCGAAAAGTGGAATCCACTTATCGGAAAATTCCGATGCGATGACAGTGAGATAGATCACGCGTGACCGCGTCCGAACGGAGGCGCGGCGATCCAGCGCTTCTGCAAGCCGCGCAGATTATTCGAGGCCCCGTCCTGAAATCCGGGGATATCCGGCGCGATCACGCTGAAGTCGGTCGATCGCGCATGGGGAGGATGAAAATGCAGGGCTGCTGATGGCCGGTCGGTTAAAAGGCGCTGCCCTTGCAGAAATTGGATTTGATGTATTGGTGTGCGGCCAAGATACGTTTCGTATGATCGTTCATGTCCATTGGCGAATTTGAATTAAATTCGTGATATATTGTTTCATGTGTTTCGCATATATTTGCTTCGCTGTTATTTAGTATTTTTGCTACGCCGCCTACGTGTCCAAAGCATTGCATTTTATCCGATCCGCTTATATCTATAGTATACTTTGTTCTAATTATATTAGAGTTTTCAATTTTATAATTTAATTTATCAGAAACGGTTATTTTCATGATCTTGTTAAGATCAATTTTAACAATGTCTGTCATGTTCATGTTCGTATCTTTTTTATTTGTATGAATATGATTGATATAGAGAATACAATTCTCCAATTTATAATGAGATCTACTGTATTTATCTTTAGTCTCCCCGTCGTCTAAGGTGATAAATGTATTTTCTTTTATATCTTCAAGTTTTTTTACAGTTTCAAAGTTGCTGTAATTTTCGCCCTCGAACAAAAATTTAACAGCTTCAATCAACGTCTGCGATTGAGCGGGGTAGTCGATACTCCAATTAGCCAGAGTGCTGGAGTCATGACATTGAGAAGCTTTTTCATGCTTGCCTGCCCCAAGGATACCGTCGACGAAAAATCGATGATTGATACTGACTACACGATGAATGACGGAATGAACATATTGTCCAATAAACATGGACTTTGGACAGAGACTAAGCGTCTGGGCAGCCAGCGCTCCTCTGGTCAATAGATCCGGGCGCGTGACCAGAGGGCTGCACTCTGCCGCCGAGAAGCTCGGCCCGGCGGCTGGGTAGGCGCTCGTAGCGGGGCTCAGCCGCGCCAGCGCGCGAGCGCGTCGGCGATGGTCTGGCTGCCGGAGACGCCCTTCTCGAAGGTGATGATGCCGCGGCGGCCGGAGGCGAAGCGAATCGGCAGGTCGATCCAGGACCTCGTCTGGAGCAGGTCGAGATTGCGGTCGGCCTCGACCTGGACATTCGACAAGGCCGCGACGAAGAGATTCTCGCCCAGTGCCGAAGAAATCGCCGAGAGCGGCGCGCCACGCTCGCCCTCATCGGTCTTGAACTGCGGCACGCCGACTTCCCGGACCGTGTCGCTCGCCGCTTCGCCGGTGGTGGTGAAGCGCATGCCGATGATATGCGAGGCCGGGAAGGCCTGGTCGGTGTTGCGGCGGATGGTGAAGTCGAGCGCGAGGCCGGCGTCGGGAATCTCGACGGTGGCGCGCACGATCGTCTCGACCGGCTGGCCCTGGCCGACGGTGTCGCTATCGAGCCGCCAGAAGACGCGGCCGGGGACGGTGCGCGGCTGCTGCGGCGCGTCCGGCACCTCGATATAGAGCACGGCGCGCTGGGCGACGGCGACGTCGCTGGCGGCGCCGGGAACGGCCGGTCCGCGCTGCGTGCCGCCCTGCGGCGAGGCGGGCGCCTCGGCTCCGGCCCGTTCGCTGATCTTGCCGGACTGCTCGGCCGGCGGCTGGGCCGACGCTTCGGCGCGGGGCCTGACGGTCGGCTCCGGTGGCGGATTGATCTTGTTGACGTAATAGGCGGCGCCGGCGATCACCGCGACGGCGAGTGCGACACCGGCACCGACGACGGCGGTGCGGACATGGCCGGGGTTGACGCCGCGCGCACGGGGCGGGGCGACGCGCGGCCGGGTCGGGACCGCCTCTTCGCGTATCGCCGGACGCTCGTCGAAGATCTGTTCGGCCGCCGGAGCGGGAGCAGGGGAGGGGCGTGGCTCTGGCGGGTCTCGCTCCGGCACCGGGAGCGGTGCGGGAGCGGGGTCGCGCCGCTCGTCCGCGGGCAGCGGCGGAAAGCTCGGTTCGATCGCCTCGGCGAGCGCGATCTCGGCCTCGATGCGCGAGACCGCCTCGTCGAGCGAAAGCCGCTCACGGGTGATGTCGGCCTCCGAAAGCGGAGGATCGAGGCTGCGCAGCTGTGAGAGCAGAGCGGCGCGGGCCCGGTCATAGACCGCCCGACGCGCCTCGGGCGACTTGTCGGTCAGCCCGGCAATC
This sequence comes from Allobosea sp. GW823-FHT01F03, assembly GCF_058798075.1. Classification (NCBI taxonomy): domain Bacteria; kingdom Pseudomonadati; phylum Pseudomonadota; class Alphaproteobacteria; order Hyphomicrobiales; family Alloboseaceae; genus Allobosea; species Allobosea sp. GW823-FHT01F03. The sequence goes on from NZ_CM179505.1 coordinate 1,361,642, forward strand.
GCCCGCGCCAGAATGGGGTGGAAATCGGCCATTGGCCTCAAATGTCCGTGTTGTTCCGGTCCGTCAACCCTCGAACGGATTCTGGACCAGGATCGTGTCGTCGCGCTCCGGGCTGGTCGAAAGCACCGAGACGGATGCTCCGATCAGTTCCTCGATGCGGCGCACATATTTGATCGCCTGGGCGGGAAGGTCGGCCCAGGAGCGAGCGCCGGCGGTCGAGCCTTCCCAGCCGGGAATGGTCTCGTAGATCGGCTCGACGCGGGCCTGATCGCGCTGCCCGGCGGGCAGATGCTCGAGGACCTGCCCGTCGAGACGATAGCCGATGCAGACCTTGATCTCGGCGAAGCCGTCGAGAATGTCGAGCTTGGTCAGCGCGATGCCGTCGATGCCCGAGGTCTTGACGGTCTGGCGGACGAGGCAGGCGTCGAACCAGCCGCAGCGGCGCTTGCGGCCGGTGACGACGCCGAATTCCTTGCCCTTCTGGCCGATCAGCTCGCCGATCTCGTCGTGGAGCTCGGTCGGGAACGGTCCTTCGCCGACGCGGGTCGTATAGGCCTTGGCGATGCCCAGCACATAGCCGACGGCGGAGGGGCCGAGGCCCGAGCCGGTCGCGGCCTGGCCGGCGACGATGTTGGAGGAGGTGACGAAGGGATAGGTGCCGTGGTCGACATCGAGCAGGGCACCCTGGGCGCCCTCGAACAGGATGCGCTTGCCGGCGCGGCGCTCGGTGTCGAGCAGGGCCCAGACCGTGTCGGCGAAGGGCAGGATCTCGTCGGCGATGCCGAGCAGTTGCGCGAGCAATTCCTTGCCGTCGATCTCGGCGATGCCGAGGCCGCGGCGCAGCGCGTTGTGATGGGCCAGCAGCCGCTCGATCTTGGCTTCGAGGATCGTGCGGTCCTTGAGGTCGACGACACGGATGGCGCGGCGGCCGACCTTGTCTTCATAGGCGGGGCCGATGCCACGCTTGGTCGTGCCGATCTTCAGCGTGGTGTTCGAGGTCTCGCGGAAATGGTCGAGTTCACGATGCAGCGGCAGGATCAGCGTCGCATTGTCGGCGATCCGCAGATTCGCAGGGCTGATCTCGACGCCCTGGGCGCGCAGCCGGGCGATCTCCTCGACGAGATGCCAGGGATCGACGACGACGCCGTTGCCGATGACCGAGAGCTTGCCGGGGCGCACGATGCCCGAGGGCAGCAAGGAGAGCTTGTAGACCACGCCGTCGATGACGAGCGTGTGGCCGGCATTATGGCCACCCTGGAACCTGACGACCACATCGGCCTGGCTCGACAGCCAGTCGACGATCTTGCCCTTGCCTTCGTCGCCCCACTGGGCGCCGACCACGACCACGTTCGCCATGGCGGTGACCTTTCTCTCGCTGCCGAAGCCCGACGGCGGAAGTGGCATCACTTCCGCGACCGGGCCATGCTCCAGAACGGGCCGGCGCGAAACTCGCTTCGGACAGCCGATTCGGGCCGAAGCGAAAGCACACCGACGCAAGGCGCCCGCACAAACGAAAACCCCGGCGCAAGGCCGGGGTTTCGGGGAGGTCCTTGCAACCCCTCTTCCTCCAAGAGCATGGCGAGGTCAAGGCTGAGACCGGGAAAACCGGGGAAGAATTGGCCGCGCACCGGTCGATTCCGCCCGTCGCCAGGCGCTGACCGGTCGATAAGGGCGGCGTTTGGTCGCCCCTTCGCGGCAATATCCCGTGCTGTGGTTCCGCCCGGTGCGGGCGCTCGTGCCGGCGGGTGAGGGGCAGCCCTGCGGCTATCGCTGTTGCCCGGGCGGGCGAGGAGGATTAACCCGGGCTCATCCGTCATGCAGGGGCCCGCTACGATGCAACCGATCGCCATTTCGACGCTGACCATTTGCGGCATCGAAGAGCTGCCGGCGCAGAGCCAGCGCAAGGTCAGCCATGTGCTCTCGCTGCTCGATCCGGACCTGCCGGAGCTCGAATCCTTCCTGGCCTATGAGGCGCATGAACGCACGACCCTGCGCTTCCACGACATCATCACGCCGCAGGAAGGCCGCGTGCACCCGACGCAGGCGCATGTCGACGAGATCCTCGGTTTCGGCGCGAAGCTGCGCGAATCGGCGGAGCAGCGCCACGAGGGACATCTGCTGGTCCACTGCCATATGGGCATTTCGCGCTCGACCGCGGCGATGCTCTCGCTGATCGCGCAGGTCCACGCCGACGAGAGCGAGGATGCGCTGTTCGCGCGCCTCCGCGCGATCCGGCCGCAGGCCTGGCCGAATTCGGTGATGATCGGCTTCGCGGATCAGGCGCTGAAGCGTCGCGGCCGGCTCACGGACGCGCTGCGCCGGCATTATGCGCTCCAGCTCGAGGCGCAGCCGCGCTACCGCCAGTGGATGGCCGATCTCGGCCGCAGCGCCGAGGTCGAGATGGCGGGCTGAGCGGCCGGCTATTTCCACATCACCAGCGCTGCCCCGCCCGTGCGGATATCGGCCAACGGCATCATCTGCCGGCCGATCCGCCATGGGTTCATGCACCAGACGCGATAGCCGCGGAAATTGGGATTGTCTTCGCTGAAGCCGATGAAGACGCCATAGGCGACGATGGTGTGGGCGACCTCGCCATCCGTGTCGGGGAGGTTATAGGCGATCAGCATCGGGCCCCGCGCCTTCGCCTGGCGCCAGATCTTGTCGATCGTCAGATCGTCGATATCGGCGCCCTTGCTGCCGCCATAGGCCTTGAATTGCAGCCCCCAGCGCTTGACGACCTGGGTCCAGCCACGCGTCGTCATCCCTTCATTGTCCTCGTCGAGCGCTCCGGCGACCTTCCTGTAGTCCTCCAGCGCCTGCCAGAGGCTGATCGTCTTCACCCGGGGGATGGCCTGGGTCCAGGAGGAGAGGGCGGCTGCCCAGCAATGATAGCGGCTCGTGTTCTGCAGGATGACGATCGGACGCGGGATAGCTTCGTACTCGAATGAAGACTGGGTGATCACCGCAGAGGTGACGTCGTCGACGATGCCCGTGACCGTCAGGTTCATCATCGCCTGGAATTCCCTGACGCGCTTTTCGGTTGCGGCGTCGAACTGACCATTGGTCTTCAGCGCGGCGCGGTTGGCGTTCGCCGGCATGCGCAGATTGAGCTGTTCCTGGATCGTGAAGACAAGGGGCCCGGTCGAGCCCTTCTTCTGGATCATCGCCGCCTCCTGCATCGCTCAGGGGAGACCGGCCGGCGCCCGCACGGCCGCTTCGGCGAGCAGCTTGGCAGCGGCATTTGCGGAGTCAATTCAAGGTTGCGCCATGACCGGGCTGGGCCTCCCGATCGCGAGACAAGCCTGTGTCCCGCTTCGTCGCGGGGTAGTCGGATCGCGTTGGGCGAACGGTGTCGAAAGGGGCGTCAGTCTTCCGAAGCATGGCTGTTTTGCCGCGTTTGCAGAGTGATCTGGCGGCGAACGGCCCTATGACTTCAAGGGACGGCGGATGGCGATGGCACGGGCCATGCTTCAAAAACAGCCGCAAGCAGGGGAACGTGACCATGACGAAGCTCGACGACTGGCTCGGCCAGAACCATGCCGTGTTCACGACGATCCGCCGCGACATCCATGCCCATCCCGAGCTCGGCCTGGAAGAGCATCGCACGGCCAAGCTCGTCGCCGACAAGCTGCGCGAATGGGGCGTCGAGGTCACCGAGAATATCGGCCAGACCGGTGTCGTCGGCGTCATCCGCGGCAAGGGGCCTGGCCAGCGCGCCATCGGCCTGCGGGCCGACATGGACTGCCTCGCCCTCGAGGAGCTGACCGGGCTGCCGCATGCCTCGAAATTTCCCGGCCGGATGCATGCCTGCGGCCATGACGGGCATACTACCATGCTGCTCGCGGCCGGGCGCTATCTCGCCGAGAACCGGGATTTCGGCGGCACGGTCAACCTGATCTTCCAGCCGGCCGAGGAGGGCCGTGGCGGCGCCAATGCCATGCTCGCGGACGGGCTGTTCGAGCGCTTCCCCTGCGACGCCATCTACGGTCTGCACAACACGCCGGGCGTGCCGGCCTCGCATTTCGGCACGGCCGTCGGCCCGTTCCTGGCGGCGGCCGATTCCTGGAAGGTGAGCTTCCGCGGCGTCGGCGGTCATGGCGGCTCGCAGCCGCACCGCTCGACCGACATCACTTATGCGCAGGCGCATTTCGTGCTCGGCCTGCAGGGCATCATCGGCCGCAATGTCGCGCCGCTCGACACCGCCGTGATCAGCGTCGGCTTCATCCATGGCGGCGACGAGAACGCCTCGAACGTCATCCCCTCGGAACTGGTCATCGGCGGCACGGCGCGGACCTATTCGCAGGATGTGCGGGCTCTGGTGGAGCGGCGCATCGCCGAGCTCGCGGCTGCGACGGCGCAGGCCTGGGGCTGCGAGGCGGACGCCCATTACCATCGCGGCACCAGCCCGCTGGTCAACGCGGCCGAGCAGGTCAAGGTCGCTGTCGCAGCGGCCTCGTCCGCCGTCGATCCCGCGCATGTCAACGGCCAGATGCTGCGCGGCACGGGCGGCGAGGACTTCGCCGAGATGATGCTGGTCTGCCCCGGCGCCTTCATGCGCATCGGCAACGGCGTCGAGGCGGACGGCTCCTTCAAGGGCCTGCACACCCCGCTCTACGACTTCAACGACGCGATCATCCCGGCCGGCGTGCGCTACTGGGTCGGCCTCGTCGAACAGGAACTCGGCCAGGGCTGGCAGGTCGCCGCTGCGGAATAGGGCGGGACCTGTCCCCTCTCCCCCTGCGGGAGAGGGCTAGGGTGAGGGGTCTCGCGACGCGGATCGTTGGCTCGGCTGGCGGCCTGCCAATTTCGCCGAGCTGCGCGACCCCTCATCCGCCCCTTCGGGGCACCTTCTCCCGCAAGGGGAGAAGGGAGCGAGCTACCGCCGCGTCTGGTCGAAGACGACCTCGCGGTCGCCGGGATACTTGATCCGGTAGGCGAGGCGGATCTCCTTCTGCGCGCCGGGAGCGAGCTCGAAGCTCCAGGCCGAGACGCCGCGCTTGTCGCCGACCTGCTTCTCGGTCGGCGGCGTGCTCTGCGACAACAGCTCGACGGTGATCGCGCTGTTCTCCGAGAAGGGCACGCGCTCGATCACGGTGAGCTTCACCGGCTGGGCGTGCAGGCTCTTCACCACCGTCTTGAACTCACGCTGGTCGGTGCGGGTCGAACCGAGCCAGCCGGAATCGTTTTCGCGCCGGCGCACCGGCGCGCGCGTCACCTTGATGCGGTCATCGGCGCCGAAGCCGAGCTCGACCTTGTCGCCGGGCGCGACCTGCCGGAGGCGCCCCTTGCCGATATAGGCGCCGTCACGGTGCAGATAGACCTCGCCGGCGAGCAGCGGCGCCTCGTCCTCATGGCTGAAGCTCGCCTCGAGATAGGCCTTCTCCTCCAGTTCCGGCGTGGCGCGGGCGGCGAGCTCGGGCTTGAGCTTGCCTTGCGTCAGCACCACCGCCTTGCTGGAGCCGTCCGGCGGGATGGAGACCCGGCCCGGGACCATGAAGCTCGCCTGATAGGCGCCGGCGCTGATGCCGGCGGTCTGCACCTCGGCCTGCTGCTTCTGGAGGGCGTCGGCGGCGGGCTCCGGCGAGGCGGGGACGGGGGCTATCGCCAGAGCGGGCGGCCGGCCCGCGCGTTCGGCTTCCTGCCGCAGGGCACGCGCCCGCTCCTCATAGACCACCGGCGGCTCGTAGAAAGCGATGCGCAAGGGGCTCAACTCCGGCGCCCGCGTTCCTTGCGCCGAGCGTGTCGTCGAGAGTTCGACAGCGACCTCGCTCCAGTCCTCGCCGGTGCGCTGGCGCAGTTCGGCGCGGCGGGTGAAGACGATCTCGGCGCCGCCATTGGCGTTGCCGGTGGTCAGCCTCGCCTCGTAGACCGGCAGCCAGCTCGCGCCCGAGACGCGGTAGCTGACCGCGATCTCGGCCGCGACCGGCGCCTTCGCCTCGACGGCGATGGCGACCTCGCGCCTGGGCTGGCCGGCGCGGGCGCCATGCGGGCGGGCCTTCTCCAGCGCCGCGATCTCGGCGTCGAGATCGGAAATGCGGTTGCGCAGGGTCAGCAATTCGCCCTGCACCTTGACCAGAGCGGTGCCGATCGCATCGAAGATCGCCGGCCAGTCGGTGACCGGCAGCGCCTTGCCGTCGGGGCCGAGCTTGTCGGGGCCGGTCCTGCCGAAATTCTCGATCGTCGCGCGTTTGGCCTCGACGGCGCTGACCTCGCCCGAGAGCTTCGCCTTCTCGCCTTGCAGGGCCCTGATCTTGCCTTCCAGGGCGGCGTCGACGGCAGGGCGGGCCTCGCCGGGAATCTGGCGGACATCGACCGCGCCGATCGTGAAGGGGCCGTCGCCTTCCGCCTCGACCCGGATCGAGGCGGGATCGACGGTCGCCGGCAGGCCACGCAGCACGATCTGCGAGACGCCCTGCAGGAGGGTGGCCTTGCCGAGGCGGGTTACCACGGCGCCGTCCGGATAGACGGTGACGCGGTCGATCTGCGAGGCGAGCTCGATCTCGGCGGCGCCGGCCAGGCCCGGGGCGAGAAACAAGGCTGCGGCCAATCCGGTCTTCATCATCATGCTGTCCCCCGACAAATCACGCGGCCGCGATTTGCCCGAGGGATTTCGGCGCGGCGAGGGCGGAATTGGGCCGGAAGGTGGAAAGGCGCCGCGAGGGCATGACCACCGCCCGGCGACGATGGCAGCCCCTTGCCGTCGCCAGGATGGTTTTCGCTGCGTCAGGGGAGCGAGGGATGCATGAGTTCGAAACGCGAGGAGGCGCGGAAAACCCCCCGCCCTTGCGGGGACGGGCAGGGGCGGGGGGCGCGTGATCTTTCCGTCGTGCTCGCCCTTGCGGCGAGCATCCATGTCCTGGAGTACGACACTCGACCAGCGAAGACGTGGATGGTCGGGACGAGCCCGACCACGACGTGAAAGGCCTGTGCGACGCCTCATCCGGCCCTGCGGGCCACCTTCGCCCGCAAGGGGGAAGGAAATCAGCTGCGCAGCCCCGGCGCCTCCTGGCCGGTGCTGGCGACATATTCGGTGTAGCCGCCGCCATAGAGATGGACGCCGTCCGGGGTCAGCTCGAGCACCCGGTTCGAGAGCGCCGCCAGGAAATGCCGGTCGTGGCTGACGAAGAGCATGGTGCCCTCGTACTGCGCGAGCGCCGTGATCAGCATCTCCTTGGTGGCGATGTCGAGATGGTTGGTCGGCTCGTCCAGCACGAGGAAGTTCGGCGGGTCGTAGAGCATTTTCGCCATGACGAGCCTTGCCTTCTCGCCGCCGGAGAGGAAACGACAGCGCTTCTCGACATCGTCGCCCGAGAAGCCGAAGCAGCCGGCGAGCGCCCGCAGCGAGCCCTGGCCGGCCTGCGGGAAGGAGCCTTCCAGCGACTCGAAGACGGTGGCGTCGCCGTCGAGCAGCTCCATGGCGTGCTGGGCAAAATAGCCCATCTTGACGCTCGCGCCGATGGCGACGGATCCGTCATCGGGCTTCGATGAGCCGGCGACGAGCTTCAGCAGCGTCGATTTGCCGGCGCCGTTGACGCCCATCACGCACCAGCGCTCCTTGCGACGGACCTGGAAGTCGAGCCCCTCATAGATGCTGCGGCTGCCATAGCGGACATGGACGTTCTTCAGCGTGGCGACGTCCTCGCCGGAGCGCGGCGCCGGCTGGAACTCGAACTGCACGGTCTGGCGGCGGCGCGGCGGCTCGACCCGGTCGATCTTGTCGAGCTTCTTGACGCGGCTCTGCACCTGCGCGGCATGCGAGGCGCGGGCCTTGAAACGCTCGATGAAGGCGATCTCCTTGGCGAGCATCGCCTGCTGGCGCTCGAACTGCGCCTGCTGCTGCTTCTCGGCCAGAGCCCGCTGCTGCTGGTAGAATTCGTAATCGCCGGAATAGCTGGTGAGGGTGCCACCGTCGATCTCGACGATCTTGCCGACGATGCGGTTCATGAACTCGCGGTCGTGCGAGGTCATCAAGAGGGCGCCGTCATAGCCTTTGAGGAAGCTCTCCAGCCAGATCAGGCTTTCGAGGTCGAGATGGTTGCTCGGCTCGTCGAGCAGCATGGCGTCCGGGCGCATCAGCAGGATGCGGGCGAGCGCGACGCGCATCTTCCAGCCGCCGGAGAGCGCGCCGACATCGCCCTCCATCATCTCCTGGCTGAAGCCGAGGCCGGCGAGCACCTCGCGGGCGCGGCCGTCGAGCGCGTAGCCGTCAAGCTCCTCGAAACGGCCCTGCACCTCGCCATAGCGGGCGATGAGATCCTCCATCTCGTCGGCCCGGTCGGGATCGCCGAGCGCCGCCTCGAGCTCCTTCAGCTCGGCCGCGACAGAGCTGACCGGGCCGGCGCCGTCCATCACCTCGGAGACGGCGCTACGGCCGGCCATATCGCCGACATCCTGGCTGAAATAGCCGATGGTGGTGCCGCGATCGACCGAGACCTGGCCCTCATCCGGGAGTTCCTCACCGGTGATCATCCGGAACAGGGTGGTCTTGCCGGCACCGTTTGGGCCGACCAGGCCGATCTTCTCGCCCCTCTGCAAGGCGGCCGAGGCCTCGATGAAGATGATCTGGCGGCCGTTCTGCTTGCCGATGCTTTCGAGGCGAATCATGGGGTCCGGGAGGTTTTCGAGATCTGGAATTGCCGCGCGTTTACAGGCTGCGGGACGCGCACGGAACCCCGCAGCGTGCCGGATCAGCCCCTTGCGCTGCGCGCGACCATGGCGGCGATCGTCTCGAACAGCTCGCGCTTCGCCTCGTCGGCGCCGATCTCTTGCGTCGCTGCGGCGTGCGCCAGGGCTTCGGCGGCGCCGAGCATGGCGCGCAAGCCGGCGGTCTTGATCGTCCTGCCGGCGGCGAAAGGCGCCAGCAGGCCCCGGCATTTCTCCAGGAAAATCAGGTCGCAATCGCGCTTGACGGCGGCGAGCTCGGGCGAGCCGGCAAGCGCTGCCATGACGCCGGGGATCTCGCGCCCCTGAGCCAGCACGCAGTCGACATAGGAGGAGGCGATCGCGCCCGCCTTGCCCGCGAGGCTGGCCTCGCTGCTTTCGAGCGCCGCCTCCATGACCGCGTATTCGCGCATGTCGAAGTCGCGATAGAGCGCGATCAACAGGGCGCTGCGGGTCGGGAAGTGGCTGTAGACCACCGGCTTGGTCACCCCGGCCCATTCGGCCAGGCGCCCGAGCGTCAGGGCGTCCGTCCCTTCCTCGCCGACGATCCGCCAGGCGGTCTCGATCAGCTGGCGCTGGCGCTCCTCGCGCGTCAGGCGCTGACGGCGTGGCAGGCTGGGTTCCGTGCTTGACATGTTTTATATACCAAAAGTAACTTACTGAAAGTATATAGCGATCGACCGCCGATCGCAATCACAGCGGAGATTTCGCATGCACGCCCTCGTCGTCGTCGCCCATCCCGATCCCGCCTCGCTCAGCCAAGCCGTGGCGCAGAAGCTGGCCGAGGGCGTCTCCGGCGCCGGTCACAGCGCCGAGATCGCCGATCTCGCCAGGGAGGGCTTCGATCCGAGCTTCACGCTGAACGACCTCGCGGCCCATCGCCGCGAGATCGCCCAGCCCGCCGACATCGCCTTCGAGCAGATGCGGGTCGACCGGGCCGATGCGCTGGTGCTGGTCTACCCGGTCTATTGGTGGTCGATGCCGGCGCTGATGAAGGGCTGGATCGAGCGCGTCTTCGCCAATGGCTGGGCCTATGATGAGCTGGAAGGTGGGAAGACGGTGAGGAAGCTGCAGCACCTGCCGGTCCATCTCGTCGCGGTCGCCGGGGCCGACATGCGCACCTATGCCCGCCACGGCTATTTCGGCGCGATGCGGACCCAGATCGACCACGGCATCTTCGGCTATTGCGGCGCGCCGGTGGTGACCTCGGAACTCTTGGTGCCGGTGCCGGAGATGTCGGAGCATCTCGATACGGCGCGCGTGCTCGGCGGCAGGGTGTTCGGGACGGCCGTGAGCAAGGTGGCCGACGCTGCGTAATCTATCGTTCCAGGCGTCGCGATGTCCGTCATGGTCGGGCCTGTCCCGACCATCCACGTCTTCTTCGTGCGAATGAGGTGTTCAAAACGTGGATGCTCGCCACAAGGGCGAGCATGACGGAGAAATTCAAGCCCGCCCGCGCAGGCTCGCCTCTGGCTTCACCCGCATCTCCAGGAAGTTCCTGAGCTCGGTCACGCGCCTGACCGGGTCGAGCACCTCTTCGTCCAGCCCATGCGCCCAGGCGAGGTCGCGGCGGGCGGGATCGGCGTCGAGCGCATCGAGATCGGCGATCCAGGAGATCGTTTCGGCCTCGTCGCGGCGGAAGCCGCGCTCGATCAGCGCCTTGCTATGCCGACGCAGGATCGTGGCGATCAGGCGCAGCGAGAATTCCGGATGGTACTGCACGCCCCAGAAGGTGCCGCCGTCCTGGCGGAACTCGGCCGCCTGGATCGGGCTCATCGTGTTCGCGGCGAGGATGGTGGCGTCGTCCGGCGGGGCGACGATGCTGTCGAAATGGATCGCCGGTGCGTCGAAGGCGGCCGGACGGCCGGCGAGCAGCGGATGCGCGGTGCCGGCCTCAGTCTTGGCGATGCGGCGGGCGAAGCCGATCTCCAGCCCGTTCGGATTGAGCGCGACGCTGCCGCCGGCGGCGACGGCCGCGATCTGGATGCCCCAGCAGGAGCCGAAGCAGGGCGTAGCGCTCGGGTAGATCGCCCGCATCAATTCGATCTGCCGGGTCACTGCCGGTTCCGGGCTGTGGATGTGCAGGGACGAGCCGGTCAGGGCGATGCCGTCATAGGAGGCGAGCCCGCTGCCATCGGGCAGATTGGCGCCCTCGTCGGCGGGCAGGCAGATGTCCGTGACCAGAGAGGGCTCGATCCGCCGGAGCTCGGCGGCATAGGCCTCGCCCGGTGTCGCGCCGCTGTCGCGCGCGTACTCCTCGCGCTGTGCGCGCTTGTAGCCGTCGACGACGAGGACGCGGAGCGGCTTGGGGGCGAACAGATTCATGGCTTCCTCGGCACGATTGCGTGTGGCGACGGGCTGTGTTGCGCCTCCTCTCATAGGAGAAGCGCTGCCTGCAAGGCTATGCAAGCGCTCCGCAGATATGAGGATCGTGCATCTTGCAGCCGGCCGCCTCCCTTCCTCAGCGAATCTGGGCCAATGCCTATCTTCTGCTGACGCTGACCACCCTGCTCTGGGCCGGCAACGCCGTAGCCAGCCGGCTCGCTGTCGGCCATATCGCGCCGATGACGCTGACCTCGCTGCGCTGGGTCCTGGTCTGCGCCGTCATGCCCTATCTGTTCCGGCAGGGGCTGCGCGAGCACTGGCCGGTGCTGAAGGCGAACTGGCTCAAGGTGACGCTGCTCGGTACCTTCGGCTTCACCGCCTTCAATACGCTGATGTACATCGCGGCCTACTCGACCACCGCGATCAATATCGGCATTCTGCAGGGCTCGATCCCGGTCTTCGTGTTGCTCGGCGCCTTTCTCGCCTTTCGGACCCCGATCGGCGGGCTGCAGGCGCTCGGCGTCTCCGTCACCATTCTGGGCGTGCTCGTCACGGCGAGCCGCGGCGACTGGCATACCCTGCTTCAGCTCAGCTTCGTGCCCGGCGATCTCTGGATGATCATCGCCTGCCTGCTCTATGCCGGCTATACCGTCGGCATCCGCACGCGCCCGCCCATGCCCGGGCTGATCTTTTTCACCGCGATGGCGATGGTCGCCTGCCTGGTTTCGCTGCCGCTTCTCGCGGCCGAGATCGCCACCGGCGAGGCCTTTTGGCCGACACTGACAGGCTGGCTGATCCTGATCTATGTCGTGGTGGGCCCCTCGCTGGCGTCGCAGCTCTTCTTCATGCGGGCGATCGAATTGATCGGCCCCGGCCGCGCCGGTGTCTTCGTCAACCTCGTGCCGGTGTTCGCGCCGGTGCTCGCGGTGCTCATTCTCGGCGAGCACCTCGCGCTCTATCACGGGCTGGCACTGGCGCTGGTGCTCGGCGGGATCTGGATCGCCGAGCGCAGGCGCTGAGCCTCAGCGCAGACTCTCCACCGCCAGCCGCGCGACCGCCGCATGGGCGGCTTCGCGAGCCTTGGCATCGGCCTGTGACCCGGCGAGATAGACCGCGATGGCGAAGCGGCGGCCATCCGGCAATGTGACGATGCCGATATCGTTGGTGGCGTGGTTGAGCCCGTCGGCGCTCGGGCCGAGCCCGGTCTTGTGGGCAAAGCGCGCGCCGTCGGGCAGACCGGCCCGGATCCGCTGCGGTCCCGTCTTGGTTTCCAGCATGATCTTGTCGAGGAGGGCGGTGTGCGCGGGCTCGCGCAGCCAGTTGCCCTTGGCGAACGCCTCGAGAAAGGCGGCCGAGGCATCGGGGCTGGCGGCGTCGCGCCTGTCCTTGAGCGAGGCTTCCAGCGTCTTGCGTCGCTGGGCAGCCGGGATCGCCTGGATCGCCTTGTAGAAGGCGGCGGTGTCGATCGCCGCGTCCCAGCGATAGCCGGGCAGGCCGAGAATCTCCGGCTGGAAGACGCGCTCATAGCGGTCGACCGAGATGCCGGGAACGCCGCCATCCCGCAGCATCGCGGTCAGCACCTGCGGCCCGCCGATCAGGCGCAGCAAGAGATCGGCGGCGGTGTTGTCGCTCTCGGCCGTCGAGCGGGTGAGGAGATCGCGCAGCGTGTAGTCGTTGCGCTCGCCCTTGAAGCCCTTCGCCAGCGGGCTGTGATAGAGCGAGAGATCGTTGCGGGTGACGCTGATCTTCTGGTCGAGCTTCAGCTTTCCGGCCTCGACCGCCTGCAGCACCGCGACCGCGAGCGGCAGCTTGAACACGCTCTGCATCGGGAAGGGCTCGGTGCCGCGATGCGACCAGCTCTTGCGATCCCTGAGGTCGAGGAGCGCGACGCCGAGGCGCCCTTTCGCCATTTGCTCGATCGATTTGATCCCGGCATCGAGCCTTGCCTTGTCCCAGTCGGCGAAGGCGGGCGAGGCGGCGAGAAGGATGAGGGCGGCGGAGCAGGCGAAGGCTTGGGCGAAGGCTCGGCGGGTCGGCATGAAAAATCCCCTGTGGCGGGCTGCCACAGGGGAGGGTGATTGCGGCGCCGTTTGGGCGCTCAGAACGCTTTCGGCAGGCCGGCCTGCTTGAGAATCTCATTCGCCGTGTGGCGGGATTTCGTGCCGGCGTCGAGCGAGACCTGCTTCTGGGTTTCCGGATGGCGCCAGATCTCATGGTCGCCCTTGGCTGATCGGTAATACTCGTAGCCAGCCTTGCGCAGGATACGTTTCAGCCGCGGGCCGATCTCGACCATCAAGCCGCCTGAACGATGTCCGAGACCTTGATGTCGAGGTCGAGCCGGAGTTCTTCCTCGGTCTCCAGGAAATCCGGCACGAGCAGTTTCAGCCGCTCGCGCAGGTCCTCGATCGTCGCGGCCTCCGTGACGATGCCGGCATCGCTGGTCGAACTGGCGTACCAGACGCCGGCATCGTCGTCACGGCGGACGTCGAAGGTGACGATGCGCATGCGCAATTCTCCGTTCCGGAGAGATATAGCATGCGCACCACCATTGCGCAGCCTTCAGAACTTCAGGCGGCGAGCCCGCTTGACCATCGGGATCTCGTGGATCTTGGCGAGCAGCTCGTCCGAGATCGCCTCGTCGACGGCGACATAGCAGATCGCGTCGCCGCCCGGCTTGTCGCGGCCGAGATTGAAGGTCGCGACATTGACGCCGGCCTCGCCGAGCACGGAGCCGAACTGGCCGATGAAGCCCGGCTTGTCGGCATTGCGGACATAGAGCATGTGCGGCGCGAATTCGGCGTCGACCTGGATGTCGCGGATCTCGATGATGCGCGGCTTGCCGTCATGGAAGACGGTGCCGGAGGCGTGGCGCGGCATGTCCTGCGCCTCGACGACGATGCGGATGACGCTTTCGAGATTGCCGGCGACCTCGCGGGTCAGCTCCTCGACGACGATGCCCTTCTCCTTGGCGATCATGGTCGCGTTGACCATGTTGATCTCCGGCAGGAAGGGGCGCAGCACGCCGGTGATGGCGGCGGCCGAGATCGCCTTCAGGTTGAGCTTGGCGACCGCGCCTTCGTACTCGATGCGGATGCCCTTGACCTGCGCCTCGGTGAGCTGGCCGAGGAAGGAGCCGAGCTTTTCGGCGAGATCGACGAAGGGCTTGATCCGCGGCGCTTCCTCGGCCGAGATCGAGGGGAAGTTCACCGCATTGGTGATCGCGCCCTTGAGCAGATAGTCGCTCATCTGCTCGGCGACCTGGAGGGCGACGTTCTCCTGCGCCTCGTTGGTGCTCGCGCCGAGATGCGGCGTGCAGACGACGTTCTCCAGACCGAAGAGCGGGTTCGTCTCGGCCGGCTCCTGCGAAAACACGTCGAAGGCGGCGCCGGCGACATGGCCGGACTTGATGAGATCGGCGAGGGCCGCCTCGTCGACGAGACCGCCACGGGCGCAGTTGATGATGCGCACGCCCTTCCTGGTCTTGGCGAGGTTTTCCGCCGAGAGGATGTTCCTGGTCTTCTCGGTCATCGGGACGTGGAGGGTGATGAAGTCGGCGCGCTTCAGGAGCTCGTCGAGCTCGACCTTCTCGACGCCGAGTTGCACGGCGCGTTCCGGCGAGAGATAGGGGTCGAAGGCGATGACGCGCATGCGCAGGCCGATGGCGCGCTCGGCGACGATCGAGCCGATATTGCCGCAGCCGATCAGGCCGAGCGTCTTGGCGGTGATCTCGACGCCCATGAAGCGGTTCTTCTCCCACTTCCCGGCCTGGGTCGAGAGGTCGGCGGCCGGGATCTGGCGGGCGAGCGCGAACATCATGGCGATGGCGTGCTCGGCGGTGGTGATCGAATTGCCGAAGGGCGTGTTCATCACGATGATGCCGCGCGCCGTGGCGGCCGGGATCTCGACATTGTCGACGCCGATGCCGGCGCGGCCGATCACCTTGAGGTTCTTCGCCTCGGCGAGCAGCTTTGCGGTGGCCTTGGTCGCCGAGCGGATGGCGAGGCCGTCATAGTCGCCGATCACGGCGGCGAGCCTGTCCTTGTCCTTGCCGAGGGCCGGATCGAAGGTCACGTCGATGCCGCGATCCCGAAAGATCTGCACGGCGGCGGGGGAGAGGGCGTCCGAAATCAGGACTTTGGGGGCGGTCATGATGATGGCTCCGGCGGCGCCGCGCTGCACGAGGAGCGTTTCGGCGCTGAGAAGGGGGAGGGGACCCCGCCGGTCATTCCGGGGCGGCGAAGCCGAACCCGGAACCCATGACGGGTATAACGCTGCGGTTCTAGAGCGGTTTCGCGATTCTCGTGAAACTGCTCCAAGTTTTTGTTTTATCGTATTTTCTTCACGCGAACCGGTGTCCACTTCGCTCGAAAATACTCTGGATGAAGCGGTGGAGAGAGCTCGCCCGGTCGTGGGTTCCGGGTTCGCGGGCCAAAGCCCGCGCCCCGGAATGACAGGGCGAAGCGCCTCAGGCCGCCTTCTTGCCCAGCGAAGCCTTGGCCTCGTTGAAGGCATAGGTGATCCAGGGCAGCAGCGCCTTGAGGTCGCGGCTCTGGACGGTGGCGCCGCACCAGATGCGCAGGCCGGGAGGGGCGTCGCGGTAATGGCCGAGATCGTAGCCGGCGCCGGCCTTCTCGATGATCGACACCACCTGCTTGGCGAAGGCGGCCTGCTGCTCGGCCGGCAGCGCGGTCACGGCCGGGTCGGTGAACTTCAGGCACACCGAGGTGTTCGAGCGCGTCTTCGGCTTGACTGCGAGGAAGTCGATCCAGTCGTTCTCGCGCACGAACTTGGCGATGACGCGGGCATTGCCCTCGGCGCGCTTCACCAGGCCATCGAGCCCGCCGACCTTCTTCGCCCAGAGCAGCGCGTCGACATAGTCCTCGACGCAGAGCATGGACGGGGTGTTGATGGTCTCGCCGACGAAGATGCCCTCGGAGAGCTTGCCGCCGCTCGTCATGCGGAAGACCTTCGGCAGCGGCCAGGCCGGCTTGTAGGTCACGAGCCGTTCGACGGCGCGCGGCGAGAGGATGATCATGCCGTGCGCGCCTTCGCCGCCGAGCACCTTCTGCCAGGAGAAGGTGACGACATCGAGTTTTTGCCAGTCGAGGCGCTGGGCGAAGGCGGCCGAGGTCGCGTCGCAGATCGTCAGGCCTTCGCGGTCATCGGCGATCCAGCTGGCGTCGGTGACGCGCACGCCGGAGGTGGTGCCGTTCCAGGTGAAGACGACGTCGCGGTTCTTGGTGTCGACCTTCTTCAGGTTCGGCAATTCGCCATACGGCGCCTCGAACAGGCGGACATCCTGCAGCTTGAGCTGCTTGACGACATCGGTGATCCAGCCGGAGCCAAAACTCTCCCAGGCCAGCATGTCGACGCCGCGCGCGCCGAGCATCGACCACATCGCCATTTCCATGGCGCCGGTGTCGGAAGCGGGCACGATGCCGATGCGGTAATCGGCCGGGACCTGCAGCACCTCGCGGGTCAGGTCGATCGCGAGCTTCAGTTTGTCCTTGCCGATCTTGGCGCGGTGCGAGCGGCCGAGCGGCGCGTCACTGAGGGCTTTGAGGGTCCAGCCGGGGCGCTTGGCGCAGGGGCCGGACGAGAAATTGGGCACGCGCGGACGCGCTGCCGGAATCGTATTCGCCATCGATGTCTCCATCCTTGCAGATGGGCGCGCCTCGGTGGGGAGGCGTGTCCCGTCGACGGGGGTAGGATGGAGGGGCGGGGGGAGTCAAGCGGGAGGCTGATCGATTGGCCTGTGAATGCTGATTGGGTAATATGATGGAATTGTTCGGATTCGGTTGAGGCTATTATGTTTTCTTCCGTTACTTTGAAATTTACGGAAACTCCGGAAAAGATAAAAATAGATACTAAAGGTATTACCATATTTGTTGGTCCGAACAGCTCTGGTAAGAGTCTTGTTCTTCGCGAATTAGAAATTCAATCTCAAAATCATTTGAAAGTTGGTGATCTAAAAATACTCGACGATCTTGAGATAGAGTGGCCGTCTCCAGATGATATTTCTAACATTGAACAGTCTTCGAAGCTGAACAGGCCCCCCGGTATTCCGGAGAGCCATGTTTTTGTAGGACGTTTTAGCCCATTTGGAGGGTTTGAAGGAAATTCCTTGGATCGTAGGACTTTAACTAGCCGCTGCCAAGTTAAATCTGATAAGCTTTGGATGCTGTCTCAGTTTATGAAGTATTATATGATTAAACTTGATGGCCGAACACGTTTTGAGCTCACCAACGACAAGAATCAAGGCGATCTTTCCGCTGCCACACCTGCAAATTCTTTAGCAAATATTTTTTCAGACGATTCGTTGAGGGGTTCAATTAGAAAGATTATTTATGATGCTATTGGAGCATACTTCGTTCTCGACCCAACCAATGGTGGTATGCTGAGGATTCGTTTGTCAGCGTTACCGCCAGCGGAAGATGAGCAGTCACTCAATGCGTCGGCAAGGAATTTTCATAAGAGTGCTATATATATTAAAGATTCAAGTGATGGAGTTCAGGCGTATGTTGGCATCGTGACCGCAGTATATGCAGGTGAATTTAAATCAATTCTGATTGACGAGCCGGAAGCATTTTTGCCCCCGCCCTTGGCGAGAAAACTAGGTTTTACGTTAGCATCTGCTGCGGCGACGGCAGGAAAATGCCTCTTAGCGTCAACCCACAGCCCTGATTTTCTTATTGGATGCTTGCAGGCGTCTGATTCTGTAAGAGTTGTTCGGTTAGAATATTCTAATGGTAAATCGAAGGGAAGAGTAGTAAATTCTGATGTTTTATCCAGGATGTACAAATCCCCCCTTATGCGAAGCGCCAATGTATTTTCTTCTTTATTCTATGATGGTGTGGTAATTGCTGAGTCAGATAACGATAGGGCGTTTTATCAAGAAATATATCACCGAATGCTAGAGTTTGATAAGAACCTGCCGTCGCTTTTATTTATAAACGCGCAGAATAAGCAGACAATAAAAAATATAATGGGGCCACTTCGAGAGTTCGGTATGCCCGCGGTTGCTGTAACAGATATCGATATCATAAAAGATGGTGGCGCTGTTTGGTCGTCGTGGCTGAAGGCTGCGCAAATTCCGGAGGCTCTTAACAGTTCTTTATCTGTACAAAGAGATTCTATACATAAATTGTTTATTAATAGTGCTAAGGACATGAAGAAAGATGGCGGTATTAACTGCTTATCCGATTCTGACAAGAAGGCGGCTGAGCACTTATTCGATACAATAGCTGATTACGGAATTTTCTCTGTCAAAATTGGAGAGCTCGAGAACTGGCTTAAAGCGCTAGAAATTGATGGAAAGAAAACAGATTGGACAATCTCAGCGCTTGAGAAGCTCGGCAATGATCCCTCGTCGAGTAATTATGTTAAGCCGTCTTGCGGCGATGTTTGGGGATTTATGATGTCAATTTGTAATTGGATTTCGAACCCGGGTAGAAAAGGGACATCTTAGCTAGAATTATTGAAGGTGCTTGAGAGGCGGGGATCTTTGGAAGAACAATCCCCGCCCTCCCAACCTCCCGTATGATGCCCGCATCCCATCCCCGAGGGGCGGCCGACCGGAGGCATGTCGTTTGGCGGGTGGCGCCTGCGGGCGAGGGTTGCGCCTCGCTCCCGGGAGGCTTCGGGATCCGCAACCTGAACCCCTCTCCTGGAAGGAGAGGGGCAGGGGTGAGGTGTTCGGAGCGGAAACGCTGGCCTGAACCCGGGCGCGCGGTGAGGGCGGCGCGGAACTGGCCAAGCGGCGTACACCTCACCCTGCCCTCTCCTTACAGGAGAGGGTTTTGGGTCGAGGTTCCGGCGCCCCGTCGCGGCCTCGATTTCGTCGCGCCATTCGTCTCAGACGCGCTGCCACCGCGAACCGCAACCTGAACCCCTCTCCTGGAAGGAGAGGGGCAGGGGTGAGGTGTTCGGAGTGGAAACGCTGGCCTGAACCCGACCGCGCGGAGAGGGCGGAGCGGAACTGGTCGGGCGGCGTACACCTCACCCTGCCCTCTCCTTACAGGAGAGAGTTCTATGGCGAGGTTCCTCGGCCCACGATCTCGCCATGCCATTTGTACCAAACGAGCCGCTGCGGCGAAGCGCGCGGCAAACCCTCTCCTTACAGGAGAGGGTTCTATGGTGTGCATGCTGCTCTGATCCGCGCGATGACGGCATCGCGGTCGTCCAGCACCTCATCGTTGCGGAAGCGGATCAGCATGAAGCCGTGGCGCTCGATCTCGTTCGTGCGCGCGGCGTCATAGCCCTGATCCCAGCCATGCTGGCGGCCGTCGAGCTCGATGACGAGCTTGCGTTCCGGGCAGAGGAAATCGACGGTGTAGCCGAGGAGGGGGTCCTGCCGCCGGAACTTCAGCCCGTCGAGGCGGCGGCCGCGCAGCAGCTCCCAGAGAACCTCCTCCGGCCCGGTCGCCTGCCGGCGCAGCCTTCTGGCGAATTGCCGGCGTTCGTCGGCCATGAAGCCCCCTTCACAATGCAGGCGCGGGGAGCCCTCTCCTGGAAGGAGAGGGCAGGGTGAGGTGTTCGGACCGGAAACGCCAGCCTGAACCTGACCGTGCGGCGAGGGAAAGCGGCGCTGGTCGAACGGCGTACACCCCACCCCTGACCCTCTCCTTGCAGGAGAGGGGTTTTGCGGCGCGGTTTCGCAAACTTATCCCCGCCCTCCGAACCTTCCGTATGATCCCCCGCATCCCATCCCCGAGGGGCGGCCGACCGGAGGCATGTCGTTTGGCGGGGTGGGTGCGGCGCCTGCGGGCGAGGGTTGCGCCTTGCCCCCGGGAGGCTTCGGGAACCGACCTGGGGGCAATACGACCCCTGCGCGAGGAGCTCGCTAGACTGCGCCGGCCTCACAGGCCGGCGCGATGGAAGCGCGGCCCGGAGTTTTCAAATCGCCGCTGAGCGGAGCGCCACGGGGCGTGCGGATGGGGATCCATCCGCGCCGCTTCCGGCTCAATGGAAGCGGATACCAAACCGCGCCTCGCGGCGCTCCGCTGCCCCTCATTTGCGACAACGCCCGCAGGCGAGCCTGCGGGCGGGGACGACGCTTGGGCGCGGGAGGCACGACCTGCTCCCTCTCCCCTTGCGGGAGAGGGCTGGGGTGAGGGGTCTCGCGACCTGACGGGACTAGCTTTCTACCTGCGGCCGATATCGGAAAGCGTAGCGCGACCCCTCATCCGGCGTTGCGCGCCACCTTCTCCCGCAAGGGGAGAAGGGAAGCGGCGCGCTTCCCACTCCTTGCTGGGAGCCAATCGGAGGACACCCCATGCCCCGCAATCCCGATCATCGCGGCGCGACGCGCGAGGAGTTCCAGCGCCATGAGCGCGAGCGGCCGATCATGCTGCGGAGCATCGCGACGAAGCTGGAGGCCTGGCGCTATTTCTGCCAGATGCCGGAATGCCGGCGGGCGCAGGCCTGTGTCGGGCCGCATGGCGAGCAATGCGCCTTCACCTTCCTGCGTATCGGCTTCAGCGACGAAGAGCGCGCGACCTTGAAGGAAGCGCTGGTTCTGCGCCTCGCAGGAGCTCCCCCGGACGAGGCCTGGTACGAGGCCGAGCGGCGCATCGCCCGGCACAAGGCGCAGATCGAGGCGATCGCGCTGCGCGGCGCGTGGTAGATGGCCGGACTGCGCTTGCCGCGCCCATTCCGGGGGCGGTTGCGCTAAACTCGCCGCGACAGACGATTCACGGAAGGCGCCGCCATGGCCAGGAAGACCCCCGAGCAGCTCACCAAGGAATTCGAGGGCCGCAAGGCCAAGGGGCTGGCCAAGGGCGGCGCGGCCTATTGGCCGAACGTGCTCGCCAACGCCGTACTGAAGCTCGCGGCGGAAGGCCAGGTGCCCGACGTTGCGGCGCTGCTCGCCCGGATCGAGCTGGAAGCGGCCTCGAAGGACATCCAGGTCAAGGCCGGCGCCGAGGAGGCGCTGGCGCGGCTGAAGCAGGCGGCGGCAAGGGGAGCGGAGTAGGGCGCGGGAGGCGGGGTGATAGCTCCCTCTCCCCTTGCGGGAGAGGGATGGGGTGAGGGGTCGCGCAACGCGGCGAGATCGGCGCCCCGCCGCTGGCGATGCCGGACAAGGGGCGAGCGACCCCTCATCCGTCTCGGCTTCGCCGAGCCACCTTCTCCCGCAAGGGGAGAAGGGAAGGGCTATTCCCCCATCGCGATCAGCGAGGCGTTGCCGCCGGCTGCCGCGGTGTTGATCGTCACCGTCTGCTCGGTGGCGAAGCGGGCGAGATAGTTCGGCCCGCCGGCCTTGGGGCCGGTGCCCGACAGGCCGTGGCCGCCGAAGGGCTGCACGCCGACGACCGCGCCGATGATATTGCGGTTGACGTAGATATTGCCGGTCGAGAGCTTCTGCGTGACGCGCTCGACCGTGGTCTCGATGCGCGAATGCACGCCGAGCGTCAGGCCGTAGCCGGTGGCCTCGATCGCCTCGATCACCTTGTCGAGCTCGCCTGCCTTCCAGCGCACGACATGCAGCACCGGGCCGAAATGCTCGGCGGTGAGGTCGGAGACCTTGTCGAGCCGGATGATGTGGGGGGCGACGAAGGTGCCGCCGAGCGAAGGCACGGTGCCGGCATAGGCGACACGGCCCTCGGCCTGCATCGCCGCGATATGGGCGTCGAGCCGCTGCTTGGCGGGGGCGTCGATCACCGGGCCGACATGGGTCTCGATCTCGCGGGGATCGCCGAGCCTGAGCACGCTGGCGGCGCCCTCGATCATCTCGACCATCTTGTCGGCGACGTCGTCCTGCACCACCAGCAGGCGCAGCGCCGAGCAGCGCTGGCCGGCCGAGCGGAAGGCCGACATCACCACATCGTCGGCGACCTGCTCGGCGAGGGCGGTCGCGTCGACGATCATGGCGTTGAGCCCGCCGGTCTCGGCGATCAGCGGGACGATCGGGCCGTCCTTGGCGGCGAGCGCCCGGTTGATGGCGCGGGCGGTCGCGGTCGAGCCGGTGAAGGCGACGCCGGCGACGTCGGGATGGGAGACGAGGGCGGCGCCGAGCTTGCCGTCGCCGGGGGTGAGGTGCAGCGCCGATTTCGGCACGCCGGCCTCGTGCAGGATGGCGATGGCGAGGCTGGCGATCAGCGGGGTCTGCGGCGCGGGCTTCGCGACGACGCTGTTGCCGGTGACCAGCGCGGCCGCGACCTGGCCGGTGAAGATGGCGAGCGGGAAGTTCCAGGGCGCGATGCAGATGAAGGGCCCGCGGCCGCGCAGGACGAGACGGTTCTCCTCGCCGGTGGGGCCGGGCAGGGCGGTCGGCACCGCGAACTTCGTCTCGGCCTCGGCGGCGTAGTAGCGCAGGAAGTCGACGGCCTCGCGGAGTTCCGCGATGGCGTCGTCCAGCGTCTTGCCGGCCTCGGCCTGGAGCAAAGCGAGGATCGGGCCGCGGCGGGCCTCCATCAGCTCGGCCGCCTGGCGCAGCGCCGCGGCGCGGATCCGGGCCGGGGTCGCGTTCCAGGCGGGGAAGCCGGCCTTCGCCGCGAGCACCGCCCGTGCAGCGGCGGCCTCGTCGGCCTCGACGACATGGCCGATCGGCCTCGCATCGATCGGCGAGCGCAGCTCACGGCGGTTGCCGGCGACGGGCTTGCCGTCGATCACGGCGCCGGCCTCCGGGAAGGGCTTTGCGGTCGCGCGGCCGATCTCGGCGAGCAGCGCCTCCAGGCTCGCGGCATCGCCGAGCTCGACGCCGGCCGAGTTCTTGCGGGACGGGCCGAAGAGATCGGCCGGCAGCGGGATGCGGCGATGGCGGGCGGCGCCGGGCGTGCCGATGATGTCGGCTGGCGGCACGAGCAGCTCCGAGACCGGCACGTCGGGATCGCCGGAGACCGAAACGAAGGAGGAGTTGGCGCCGTTCTCGAGCAGGCGGCGCACGAGATAGGCGAGCAGGTCCTGATGGCCGCCGACCGGCGCATAGGTCCGGCAGGCGAAGCCGGAATTCTCCTGCAGCAGGCGCTCATAGAGCGCTTCGCCCATGCCGTGCAGGCGCTGGAACTCGAAGTCCAGGTTTTCAGCAAGACGGCCGCCCGGCTGGGCGCCCTTTTGGTCGCCGGCGAGCTCGGCGACGGTCGCGACGGTGAGCGCGTTATGGGTGGCGAACTGCGGGATGATGCGCGGGCGCAGGGCCAGCAGCTGCTTGGCGCAGGCCTCGTAGTTCAGGTCGGTCATCGCCTTGCGGGTGAAGACCGGATAGTCGGGCAGGCCGCGCTCCTGGGCGCGCTTCAGCTCGGTGTCCCAATAGGCGCCCTTGACCAGGCGCACCATCATGCGCCGGTCATGGAACTCGGCCAGCGCCGCGATATGGGCGATCACCGCGCTGGCGCGCTTCTGATAGGCCTGGATGGCGAGGCCGAAGCCGTCCCAGCCGGCGAGCGAGGCATCGGCCAGCACGGCGTCGATGACGTCGAGCGAGAGTTCGAGCCGGTCGGCCTCCTCGGCGTCGACGGTGAAGTTGAGATCGTATTTCTTGGCCTGGCGGGCGAGCTCGATCACCTTCGGGGTGAGCTCGACGAGCACGCGCTCGCGATTGGTCGCGTCATAGCGCGGATGCAGGGCCGAGAGCTTGACCGAGATGCCCGGCCGGTTCGGCAGCTTGTCATTGCCGGCGGAGCGGCCGATGGCGTCGATCGCAGCGGCATAGGAGGCGTAGTAGCGGTCGGCATCTCCTTGCGTGCGGGCGCCCTCGCCGAGCATGTCGAAGGAGTAGCGATAGAGCTTGCCCGAGCCGGAGCGGGCGCGCTTCAGCGCCTCCTCGATGGTCTGGCCGAGCACGAAGTGATTGCCCATCACCCGCATCGCCTGGCGCGTCGCGGTGCGCACGGCCGGCAGGCCAAGGCGCTTGGAGAGATTGCCGATGATGCTGGTCGGGGTCTCGCCGGGCTGGATGATGCGGGCGGTGAGACCGAGCGCCCAGGACGAGGCCGAGATCAGGAAGGCGTCGGATTTCGATTCATGATGGGCGAAGTCGCCCTGGCCGAGCTTGTCCTCGATCAGCCGGTCGGCGGTGGCGGCGTCCGGCACGCGCAGCAGGGCTTCCGCCAGCACCATCAGCGCGAGGCCCTCCTTGGTCGAGAGCGAATACTCGCGCAGCAATTCCTCGATGCCGCCGAGGCCGACCTTGCGGGTGCGGATCGCTTCGATCAGCGAGGTGGCGCGGGCATCGATCCTGGCCTTGGCTGCGGGCTCCCGCCTGGAGCCGGCGAGCAGGCGCCCGGCGATCGCGCCGTCATCCTCGGCATAGGGCGCGCGGAAAACGGGGGCGGCGCTGTCGATCGGTCGCGGGGCAGGGGCGGCCATGGCGGGGGCTCCGGAGAGGCTGAACGGGATGATCTGAAGGATCGTGGCAATCATGCCGGATATCAATGGACATGTTTGGCTCTCAGATATAAAAACATCTGTCAGACCGTCATTTGACAGAGAAATATCCCGTGTTGGATCGAACCGACCGCCGCCTGCTGGCGATGCTGCAGAATGACGGCCGTGCCGCCGGCGTCGAGCTGGCCGAAGCGGTCGGTCTGTCGCCGACGGCGACGGGCGAGCGCCTGAAGCGATTGACGCGCGAGGGCTACATCACCGGTTATCGTGCGACGCTCGATCCGGTGAAGCTCGGGCTGCATCTTCTGGTCTTCGTCGAGGTCTATCTCGACAAGACCACGCCCGACGCCTTCGAGCGCTTCGCCAATGCGGTGAAACGGGCGCCCGAGGTGCTGGAATGCCATATGGTCGCCGGCGGCTTCGACTATCTCGTCAAGACCAGGGTCGCGGACATGAACGCCTATCGGCGCTTCCTCGGCGAGGTGCTGCTGGCGCTGCCGGCAGTGCGCGAGACGCGGACCTATGCGGTGATGGAAGAGGTCAAGACCGACGGCGCTCTGCCGCTCTGACCGGCCGTGTCCTGACCGCGATTAGGCGCGCCCGAGCCGGGCTGCCGGAAATTTGCGCGACTTGTTTGCCGCGCTGCATGAATTTTCATCGGATCGGCTTGACGCAGATGGACATTGCGCCAGTTTGAAGCTGCCTGCTCTGCGGCACGGGCCTTGCTCGTCGTCGCCGGAACCAATTTCCCGCCCTCGCTCCTCCTGCGCCCCATTCCGGAGTCCCAGATGTCTACGACTAAAGTCTACAGCTCCCTTTCACGCCGGCGCCTGGCCGGGCTGGCGGGCGTGCTCGGCCTGGTCGTCGCGGGGCTCGGAAGCGGCCCGGCCGCGGCGCAGACCGCGGTGCGCTTCACGCTCGACTGGCGCTTCGAGGGGCCGGCGGCGCTGTTCCTGATGGCGCAGGAGAAGGGCTATTTCAAAGCCGAGGGGCTCGACGTCACCATCGACACCGGCAATGGCTCGCGCGAGGCGATCCCGCGTGTCGCCTCGGGCACCTATGATGTCGGCTTCGGCGACGTGAACTCGCTGATCCGCTTCCGCGACGAGAATCCGACCGTCGATCTCAAGGCGGTGATGATGGTCTATGACCGTCCGCCCTTCGCCATCGTCGGCCGCAAGAGCCGTGGCATCACCAGCGATGTGAAGAGCCTCGAAGGCAAGAAGTTCGGCGCCCCGGCAGCCGACGCCGCCTTCGCGCAATGGCCGATCTTCAAGACGGTCAACAAGCTCGACGACAGCAAGATGCGGATGGAGAATGTCGGCTTCCCGGTGCGCGAGCCGATGCTCGCCTCGGGCGAGGTCGACGCCGTCTTCGGTTTCGCCAACTCCTCCTACATCAACCTGAAGTCGCGCGGCGTGCCGGTCGACGACATCGTCACCATGCTGATGTCGGATTACGGTGTCGAGCTCTACGGCAATGTCGTGATGGCCTCGCCGAAGTTCATGGCGGAAAAGCCGGAGGCGCTGCGCGGCCTGCTGCGGGCGATCACCAAGGGTATCCGCGACACCGTCGCCAATCCCGAGCTCGGCGCGCAGCTGGTGATCAAGCGTAACGATGTCGCCAAGCAGGAGGTCGAGCTCGAGCGCCTGAAGATGACGCTGGAGCAGAACGTGGTGACGCCCTGGGTCAAGGCCAATGGCGTCGGCGGCATCGACAAGGCGCGTTGGGCGACGGCGCTCGACCAGATCGGTCTGACCTTCACCTTCAAGGACAAGGCCAAGGCGGGCGAGGCCTTCGTCGACAGCTTCCTGCCGGCCGAGCCCGAGCGGAAGCTCTGAGCTTCCCGCCCTGCATCCGGCCTTCCCGGTGAAGGGAAGGCCGGCTCCTTTTCTGCTGACCATGGAGCGCCCTTGACCGCCTTCGTCGAACTGAACGAGGTCACGCATGTCTATGGCGGCGGGGACGGGCCGCCCGCGGTCGACGGCCTGTCGCTGAAGGTGCGCGAGGGCGAGTTCGCCGCGATCGTCGGCCCGTCCGGCTGCGGCAAGTCTACCCTGATGAAGCTCGCGACGGGCCTGCAGAAGCCGAAGGCCGGCATGGTCACGGTGGCTGGCCAGCGTGTCGCCGAGCCGATCAAGATCACCGGCATGGCCTTCCAGAACCCTGTGCTGCTGCCCTGGCGTACGACGCTCGACAACCTCCTGCTGCCACTCGAAGTGGTGCAGCCGCATCGCCAGCGCCTGCGTGCCAACAAGGACGAGTATGTCGCGCGGGCCGAAGGGCTGCTGGAGAAGGTCGGCCTCAAGGGCATGGGCGCTAAATACCCCTGGGAGCTCTCCGGCGGCATGCAGCAGCGCGCCTCGCTCTGCCGCTCGCTGATCCACGAGCCGAAGCTGCTGATGCTCGACGAGCCCTTCGGCGCGCTCGACGCTTTCACGCGCGAGGAGCTCTGGTGCGTGATCCGCGATCTGCAGGCCGAGCGCGCCGTCACGGTGATCCTGGTCACGCATGATCTGCGCGAGGCGGTGTTCCTGGCCGATCGGGTATTCTGCATGTCGGCGCGGCCGGGCAGGATCATCGCCGAGCGCGAGATCGACTTCGCCCGTCCGCGCGACCTCGAAATCACCTACACGCCGGAGTTCGCCGAGATCGTCCACGAACTGCGCGGCCATATCCGCGAGGCGAGGGCGGCGGCATGAAGCGCTCGATCTGGCTCAGGCTCGCGCCCTATCTGTTCACGCTCGGCTTCTTCGCGCTGTGGGAAGCGGCCTGCCGGGCGCTTTCGATCTCGGCCTTCGTGCTGCCGCCGCCCTCGGCGATCTGGGCGGCGCTGGTGCAGTACCAGAAGCCGCTCTACACCAACGCCTTCCACACGCTCTGGATGACCACGGCCGGCTTCGGGCTCTCGATCCTGTTCGGGCTCGCGGTCGGCCTGCTGGTCGGCTCCTCGCGCCTGCTCCAGGCCGGGCTCAACCCGCTGCTGGTCGGCTTCAACGCCATCCCCAAGGTCGCGGTGGTGCCGATCCTGGTGCTCTGGTTCGGCGTCGGCTGGCTGCCGCCGGTGCTGACCGCCTTCGTGATCTCGTTCTTCCCGATCGTGGTCAATGTCGCGACCGGCCTCGCGACGATCGAGCCGGAGACCGAGGACGTGCTGAAGGCGCTCGGCGCGAGCCGGTTCGACATCATGACCAAGGTCGGCATTCCCCGCTCGCTGCCGTATTTCTTCGGGGCGCTGAAGGTCTCGATCACGCTCGCCTATGTCGGCTCGGTGATCGGCGAGCAGAACGCCTCCAATCTCGGCATCGGCAATTTGATCACCCGTGCCTCCGCCGATTTCAACGTGCCGCTGGTGTTCGCGGCGCTGATCGTGCTGGCAGTACTCGGCATCTTCCTGGTCGCGGTCGTCGATTTCGTCGAGAACCGGATGACCGGTTGGGCCAAGCGCTCGCAGATGGCACGGGGCTGAGCAGAGCGTGAAGACAATGGTCGACACTGGGCCATGGTGACAGCGCTCCGTCGCCTGCCTATCGTGCGCGCCCTCTAGCCGAGGGTCTGCCGATGCTTCCCGATATCCGCGATTACAAGCGCCTGCGCGCCGCCTTCCGCTGGCAGATTCCGGAGCGCTACAATATCGGCGTCGATTGCTGCGACCGCTGGGCCGTGGCCCAGCCCGACAAGACGGCGATCATCGAGCTCAATCCGGACTGGTCGGTCACGCCGGTGAGCTATGGCGAATTGCGGGCCCAGTCTAACCGCCTCGCCAATGTGCTGCGCCGGCGCGGCATCGGCAGCGGTGACCGTGTCGCGATCCTGCTGCCGCAGGGAAGGCATGTGCCGATCGTCCATCTCGCCGCCTACAAGCTCGGCGCCATCGCCGTGCCGCTAGCGGCCTTGTTCGGCGCCGATGCGCTGTCCTACCGGCTGACCGATTGCGGCGCCAAGGTGCTGGTGACCAATGCGGCGGGCCTTGCCAAGCTCGCGCAGATCGAGGAGCCGCTGCCGGAGCTCGAGCTGATCCTCTCCAGCGACGGCGCCGATGGCCGGGCCGAAGGACTTGAGAAGGCGCTGGAGCGCGAGAGCCCGGACTTCACCCCGGTCGACACCTCGCGCGACGATCCGGCGCTGATGATCTACACCTCCGGCACCACCGGCAACGCCAAGGGCGCGCTGCATGGCCACCGGGTGATGCCGGCGCATCTGCCGGGGGTGGAGATGCCGCATGAATTCCTGCCGCAGCCGGACGATCTGATCTGGACGCCGGCCGACTGGGCCTGGGCGGGCGGCCTGCTCAACTGCCTGATGCCGGCCCTGCACCATGGTGTGCCGATCCTGGCGCGGCCGGCGGCGAAGTTCGATCCGGACGAGGCCTTCCGGCTGATGGCGGATTTCGGGGTGCGCAACAGCTTCATCCCGCCGACGGCGCTGCGCATGCTGCGCTCGGTCGAGAATCCGCGCGGGCGCTACGATCTCAGGCTGCGCACCGTCGCCTCGGGTGGCGAATCGCTCGGTGCCGAGACGCTGGCCTGGGGCCGCGAGAAGCTCGGCCTGACCATCAACGAGTTCTACGGCCAGACCGAGTGCAATCTCGTGCTCGCCTCCAGCGCGGCGCTCGGCGTGATCAAGCCCGGCTGCATCGGCAAGGCCGTGCCGGGCCACGAGGTCGCGGTGATCCGCGCCGATGGCAGCCTCTGCGAGCCTGAAGAGGAGGGGCGGATCGCGGTGCGGCGGCCGGATCCCGTGATGTTCCTGCGCTACTGGAACAAGCCGGAGGCGACGGCGGCCAAGTTCATCGGCGACTGGATGACCACTGGCGACCAGGGGCTCTGCGATGCGGAAGGCTATTTCCGCTTCGTCGGCCGCGACGACGACGTGATCACCTCCTCAGGGTACCGGATTGGGCCCGGCGAGATCGAGGATTGCCTGCTGCGCCATCCGGCGGTGTCGCTGGCGGCGGTGGTCGGCAAGCCGGACGCGCTGCGCACCGAGATCGTCAAGGCCTTCGTCGTGCTGGCCGCCGGCCAGAAGCCTTCGGAAACACTGGTTTCGGAGATTCAGGGTTTCGTGCGCCAGCGCCTGGCGGCGCATGAATATCCGCGCGAGATCGAGTTCCGGACCGAACTGCCGATGACCACCACCGGCAAGATCATCCGGCGGCTGCTGCGCGACGAGCCCAGCTGAGCGCGCCGGGGCGTTCCGGCGCGAGGCTGCCGCGCGCTCCCGGCCGCAGCCGCATTTCGGCGAGCGCCAGCCGGTCGGTGACCGCGTGCTGGCCGGCGATCTCGCCGAACAGCTCATGGAGATGGCTGCGCCGCCGCAATTGCGCGAGAAGCTGCGCCAAGGGCGCGAAGCTGGCGAAGCGTTCGTCCTGGGCGCTGGCGTAGAGCCAGCGGCGCTTGCCCCTGCCGAGCAGGATCGCCCCGGCGATCGGCTGGCCGTCCAGCGTCAGCAGGCTGGCGCGGCATTGCCGGCTGCGGGCGAGATTGCGGGTCATGGCGCGCAGGAAGGCGGTCTCGCGAATGTCCTGCAGGGTCGCGGCGCCGGCCCGGGCGCGCGGGCCGGAAGCCTCCAGCGCCAGCAGCATCTCGACGACGTCGCGCAGTTCCTGCCGCGAGGCCGAGTCGACCAGAGCGAGCTCGCCGTGGCGGGAGAGCCCATGCCGCAGCGCCGAAAGATCGGGACCGCCTTCGGCCGGAGGCGCTGGCGGCGTGGTGCCGGCGCCCAGGCTCGCTCCCCAACCCATTGCGGGCGCCTGCCTCAGGATGGCCTGGGCGAGATCGCCATCGCGATCGATGCCTTGCAGCAGGAGGCCGCTCGAGGTGGTGCTGCCCCAGCTGCCGCGCATACCGAGCACGGCCTCGACCACCGGGACGAGCTCGTCGCGGTCGATCAGGGGGGCGGCGCTGCCGAGCCGGGCGTCGTTCCAGCCGGTCAGGACATCGCTGCCGAACAGGCGGCGGCTGGGCTGAAGCGGGATGAAGCCGAGCAGGCGACCGGTGCCGCTCGGTCTGCCCTGACGGACCAGCAGGACGCCGACATTGCGGAAGCTGACGAGATGCTGTGCCGCCGGCAGCGCGAAGCCGGGCTCGTAGAAGGGGTTGGGTTCGATGGCGCGGGCGGCCAGGGCAGCCCATTCGGCTTCGATCGCGGCGCAAGCAGAAAGCTGGCGGCGCTCGATATGAAGCGTGCCGCCTGCCTTGGCGGCATGGCTGGTGCCGGCCCGCGCAGCTGGCCGACGGCCATCGGCCGGTGTGTTCAGGGCGAAGAGGTTCGGCATGGTCCTGCCTCCGGAGCCAGGCCGGATCGATACTGTTCCGTACCGGAATGGCACGTCGCGACAGCGAGAGCGGCAGGCTGGTTGGCAGGGATCAAGAAGCGGGCCAGATGCGCCCGGTTCAGCCGTGATGATGACGGGCGTGGCTGCCCACTTCCGCCGGCGCGGCACGGCCGAGAAAGGCGCTCCAGAGCCGGGCGACCACCGCCTCGTCGAGGTCGCGGGTGATCAGGACGAGGCGCGAGCGCCGGTCGGAATCGGGCCAGGCCGAAAGCTGGATCGGTGGGTGCAGGATCTGCTGGACGGCGTGGACCAGAAGCGGAGCCTCCGGTTCCTCGGCCAGCGCGACCAGGCCCTTGAGGCGCAGCAGCCTGGGGCCATGGGTCGAGCGCAGCAGGGTCCAGAACAGTTCGAAGGTCGCGCGTCGGATCGGCTCCTCTGCGGTCAGGACGAAGGCGCGGATGCTAGCGTCGTGGCGGTTGACGTCGTGGTGGTGATGATGCCCGTGACCGTCTTGGTCATGGTGGTGATCGTGGCTAGCTTCGAGCGTCTCGGCGGCGAGCCAGCGGCGCAACTCGCCGGGCCGGTCGGCGAGATCGTAGAGCCCGGCACCGACCAGCGCCTGCGCCGGAGCGTCGGCGGGCAGGATCGCGGCACCGGGATTGAGTTCGCCGAGACGGCGGCGCAGAGCGGCGACGGCTTCGGGATCAGGGGCGATTTCGGTCTTGGTCAGGACGATCCGGTCGGCGGCGATCACCTGGCGCAGCGCCTCGGCATGGGCATCGAGCGTGGCCGGGCCATTGACCGCATCGACCACGGTGACGACACCGTCGAGCCGGAAGCGCATGGCGAGATAGCGGTGGTTGATCAGGACGTTGAGGATGGGCGCGGGGTCGGCGAGTCCGGTCGTCTCGATCACGATGCGCCGGAAAGGGGCGATCCGGTGATTGTCGCGCCGGCGCAGCAGATCCTCCAGCGTCACGATCAGATCGTCGCGGATGGTGCAGCACAGGCAGCCGGAGGCGAGCAGGACCATGTTGTCCTCGGCGCCTTCGATCAGGAGGTGGTCGAGGCCGATCTCGCCGAACTCATTGACCAGAACCAGCGTGTCGGCCAGCGCCTCGTCCTTGAGCAGGCGGTTGAGCAGCGTCGTCTTGCCGGCGCCGAGAAAGCCGGTGAGCAGGGTCAGCGGGATGGGCGGAGGCGGCATTGCAGACATGATGGACGATCGCTCTGGCGAATGATTCAGGTCGGAGGCGCGAGCGCCAGCTTCGAGGCTCGCATCCGCTTTTGTTCTAATATTACATTGACCATGATCGCGGCGACGACAAGGCCTCCGCCGGCATATTGCAGCATGCCGACGCGCTCGCCGAGCACCGCGGCGGCAATGACCACGGCGAAGACCGGCTCGGCGCAGAAGGCCAGCGCCGCCGGGCCGGGCGCGACTCGCGCCAGCGCCAGGACCTGCCAGAGGAAGCCGACGAGATAGCCGCCGATCGTGACGAGCACCGCAATCGGCGCCAGGGCGAGGGCGCCAGGCGGCTGCATGCCGCCGGTGAGCAGCAGGATCAGGAAGGTCACCGGCAGGATCATCAGATGCGACCAGAACAGCTTTGGCAGCGTCCCGGTCTCGCCGAGCGCGCCGGCGGCGAAGAACTGCACCGCCGCGGCGACGCTGGCGAGCAGCGCGAGTGCGAGGCCGCGCGGATCGAGCCCATGCCAGTCGGGCCCGACGACCATGGCGACGCCGAGAAAGGCGACGAGGACGACGACGATGCGTTCCAGGCGCGGCCGCGTCCGGGTCAGCAGCGGCTCGGCCAGCACGACCAGCACCGGGAAGGTGTAGAACACCACGGCGGCGACGGTGACCGGCAGGAAGGCGACCGAGGAGAGATAGGCGCTGCCGACGAGCCCGGTCGAGAGGCCGAACAGGATGAGGGCCGGCCAGCGGCGGCGCGGCACGGAAAGCCCGGAGCGCCAGAGCAGGATGACGCCGCCGACCAGGGCCAGCATCACGAAGACGCGGTAGAAGACCAGGAGCGGGCCGCTCAGCCCGGCCATGCCGGCGATCTGGGCGCTGACGATGTTGGTACCGAAGGCGGCGGCGGAGGCGAGCGCCAGCGCGATGCCGCGTTGGCTATTGGAGCCGTCGCCGTCGGTGCGCACGGCGTCTCCGGCAGGTTTCAGGCGTCGGGCTTGGCGGCGGAGGCTGCCGGCTTGGCCGGGCGCGGGGGAGGCTTGACCAGCGCCGTGCTCGGCTTGGGCTTGGCTGGCGCAGCCTTCGACTTGCTGGCCGGCTTGGTCAGCAAGGGCTTGGCCGGCGCAGCCTTGGCGGCGTTGCGTGCTGCCGGCTTGATGCCGGCGGCAGCACCGGGACGTAGGCTCGCCGGGGTCGCGGCGCCCGGCTGGACGGCGCCCTGCAGGCGCAGCGGGCCGGAGCCGAAAGCGTTGGAGGGAGGCTGGACCTCGTCGCCCGGCGCCGTGGCGGCGAAGGCGGAGGAGCGCGCCGGAATGGCGCCATTGGCGGAGGCGGTGCGGCCGGAGCCGACGAGCCCGGCCGCGACCGGTGCGCCCGGCTGGATGGTTTCGCGCGCGAGCTGGGTGTCGGGCTTGGCGACGACATTGGCAGCGAGCGGAGCGGAGGCCGAGGCGGGCGTGCGGCCGAAGGCGACGGGGACGGTGGCGAGCGGGGCGCGCTGGCCGAGCGTGATGCGGCCGGAGGGCGAGCGCGTCAGGACCGCGCCGCCGACGCCGGATTGCGGCACGCCGACGGCGAAGCGGTCGGAGGTGCCGTCGCTGTTGCCGCCGACACCAGGGGCGGCGGAGACGGTGATCGGACCGCTGGAATCGACGTCGTCGCCGAGCGCGCCGCCGCCGCGGCGCACGGCGTCGCAGACGCTGTAGGCGCGTCCGCCAGTGCCGGAGGGAAGGCTGGCGACCGTGGTGCCGAGCCCGCCCCATTTGCCGAAGCCGTCATCGAGTAGCTGCGCCGCCTTGATGGTGCGCTCGGCGCCGGAATGGGCGCCCATCACCACGGCGATCAGGGTGCGTCCGCCGCGGGTCGCGGTCGCGACCACATTGAAGCCGGAGGCGCAGACGAAGCCGGTCTTGAAGCCGTTGATGCCATGATAGCGGCCGACGAGTCCGTTCGTGTTCTTCAGCACCTGCTTGCCGAGCTGGACGGCGCCGGTGTTCCAGTAGTCGGAATAGTCGCCGAATTCGCTCATCAGCGCCATGGCCAGCACGGCGAGGTCGCGGGCGCTGCTCTGCTGGTCGGGGTGGTGCCAGCCATTGGGATTGACGAAATTGGTGTCGCGCATGCCAAGGCGCCGGGCCTCGGCATTCATCATTGCGACGAAACTCTCGACATCGCCGCCGACGCCTTCGGCGATGACATAGGCGATGTCGTTGGCCGACTTCACC
Source organism: Allobosea sp. GW823-FHT01F03 (assembly GCF_058798075.1). Taxonomy (NCBI): domain Bacteria; kingdom Pseudomonadati; phylum Pseudomonadota; class Alphaproteobacteria; order Hyphomicrobiales; family Alloboseaceae; genus Allobosea; species Allobosea sp. GW823-FHT01F03. The sequence goes on from NZ_CM179505.1 coordinate 1,395,648, forward strand.
ATCATGATGCGGATGGCGTTGTCGAGCGTCACCTCCTGGCCGGCGCGGATATAGACCTTGACGCGCGGCTGGCTGGCGGCCCGCTTCGAGGCCGGGATCGCGGTCTCGAGCCCGATCTTTCCGTCGCGGACCGCCTTGAGCGCGACATAGAGCGTCATCATCTTCGTAGTCGAGGCCGGGTGCCAGGCCTGGCTCGCATTCTCGCTCGAGAGCACGGCGCCGCTCGAGGCGTCGATCACCAGGCTCGTGCCGGCGTGGGCGGGCATGGCTGCGGCGAGGAAGCTGGCGAGGGTCGCGCCGGCGGCGAAGCGAAATGCGTTCATCGGCTGAGGTCTTGAACCTGTCTTGACGTGTAGTCGAGGGGCTTCAACGCGACGCTTGAGGCATTTTCGAGACGGCGGGCGATTTCCGGCCTCGCCGATCCTGCATACCTACCCTTCGCAGAGCGATTTGCCTAGCGCCGTCAACCGGTCCACAAGCGGGCAAATCGCTTTTGTTTCGGGACTTCCGCGTGAGCTTCGCCCTTTTGTGGATACCGGCGACGCTCGCCGCCTCGCTGCTCCAGACTGCCCGCAACCTGACCCAGCGCTCCTTGACCGACGCGATCGGCGTGGTCGGCGCCACGCAGGTGCGCTTCGTGTTCGGCCTGCCTTTCGCGCTGATCTTCCTCGTCCTGGTCTGCCTGGCGAGCGGCCGCCTGCCGCCGCCGCCGGATCTGCGCTCGCTCGGCTTTACCCTTTGGGGCTCGGTGGCCCAGATCCTGGCGACCGGGCTGATGCTGGCGGCGATGCGCGAACGCTCCTTCTCGGTGACGACGGCCTATACCAAGACCGAGCCGGTGCAGGTCGCGCTGTTCGGGGCGCTCCTGCTCGGCGATGCGTTGAGCTGGCCGAAATTCGCCGCCATCGTCGTCGCCACCGCCGGCGTCGTCGTGATGTCGTGGAAGCCGGGCGAGAAGCTCAGCGCCGCGGGCCTGCGCCCGGCCGTGCTCGGCATCGCCGCAGGCGCCTCCTTCGCGCTGTCGGCGATCGGTTTCCGTGGCGGTATCCTCGCCCTGCCGGACGGTAATTTCGTGCTGCGCGCCACCACCACCCTGGCCTGGGGGCTGGCGTTCTCCTCGGTGATCCTCGTCAGCTACATGGCGGTGGCCAACAGGGCCGCGCTGCGACGCTCGCTCGAGAACTGGAAGCCTTCGCTCGCCGCCGGCTTCCTCGGCGCCGCCGCCTCGCAGTTCTGGTTCATCGGCTTCTCGCTGACCAGCGCCGCCAATGTCCGCACGCTCGGCCTGGTCGAAGTGCCGCTGGCGCAGATCGCCTCGCGCCGGATTTTTGCAGAGGGCACGTCGCGGCGCGAGATCCTGGGAATGGCGATGATCGTGGCCGGTGTCGGCGTGCTGCTGGCACTCTCGGTCGGCTAGATCGCCGCGCGTCCGTTCGGACGCGGTCACCGTGATCTATCTCAGTGTTATCGCATCGGAGTTTTCCGAAAAGTGGAGGCCACTTTTCGGTCCGATGCTATAGCGCGCTGCGGGTGCGCTTGACTGGCGTTCGCTTTCGGTGACCTTTCCACGCACGGCAGAAATGCACCCATGCCGCTTGTGGCGGCGCGCGCCCGAAGGCAGATAAGGTGTAACTGCACATCATTCGGGAGATGACGCCATGAGCGCTGCAATCGTTGGCTGGGCCCACACGCCCTTCGGCAAGCAGGACGCCGAGACCATCGAGAGCCTGATCGTCAGGGTCGCGACCGATGCGCTGGTCGATGCCGGCATCACCGCCGATCAGGTCGACGAGATCGTGCTCGGCCATTTCAACGCCGGCTTCTCGGCCCAGGACTTCACCGCCTCCCTCGTGCTGCAGGCCGATCCGGCGCTGCGCTTCAAGCCGGCGACGCGGGTCGAGAACGCCTGCGCCACCGGCTCGGCCGCGGTGCATCAGGGCGTGCGTGCCATCAAGGCGGGCGCCGCCAAGATCGTGCTCGTCGTCGGCGTCGAGCAGATGACTACGACGCCGGGGCCGGAAATCGGCAAGAACCTGCTCAAGGCCTCCTATCTGCCACAGGAAGGCGACACCCAAGGCGGCTTCGCCGGCGTCTTCGGCAAGATCGCGGGGGCCTATTTCCAGCGCCATGGCGACCAGTCCGACGCGCTCGCCATGATCGCGGCGAAGAACCATAAGAACGGCGTCGACAACCCTTACGCCCAGATGCGCAAGGATCTCGGCTATGCCTTCTGCCGCGAGGAAAGCGAGAAGAACCCCTTCGTCGCCGGGCCGCTGAAGCGCACCGACTGCTCGCTGGTCTCGGACGGCGCCGCTGCGCTGGTGCTGGCGGACGAGGAGACCGCGAAGACCATGCGTCGCGCCGTCGGCTTCCGTGGCATGGCCCATGTCCAGGACTTCCTGCCGCTGTCGCGCCGCGACATCCTGAAGTTCGAGGCCGGCGCGCGCGCCTGGCAGCAGGCGCTCGCCAATGCCGGAGTCGCGCTCGACGATCTCTCCTTCGTCGAGACCCATGACTGCTTCACCATCGCCGAGCTGCTCGAATATGAGGCGATGGGCCTGACCAGGGAGGGCGACGGCGCCCGGGCGATCAAGGAGGGCTGGACCCAGAAGGACGGCAAGCTGCCGGTCAACGTCTCGGGCGGTCTCAAGGCCAAGGGGCATCCGATCGGAGCGACCGGTGTCTCGATGCATGTGCTCTCGGCGATGCAACTCGTCGGCGAGGCGCCGGAGGGCATGCAGGTCAAGGATGCCCGCCTCGGCGGCATCTTCAACATGGGCGGGGCCGCGGTGGCGAACTACGTCTCCGTGCTCGAGCGGCTCAAGTGAGAGCCCCGGGAACTTCGCGGCCGGCCGAGGCCGCCTCGGCCCGGTGTGAGGGTTCCCGGTGACGATCTTCTTCGCGCTGCTGCCGGCCTATATCCTGTCGATCTTCTACCGCTCTTTCCTGAGCGTCATCGCCGGGCCGGTCATGGCCGATCTCAAGATCGGCCCGGCCGAGTTCGGCACGCTGGGCGCGGCCTGGTTCATCACCTTCGCCGCCGCCCAGTTCCCCGTCGGCTGGGCGCTGGACCGGCTCGGCCCGCGCCGCACGGTCGGCACGGCGATGGCGATCGGCACGGCCGGCGCCTTTCTGTTCGCCACATCCGAGAACGCCTGGGTCGCGGTCTTCGCCATGGGGCTGGTCGGCATAGGCTGCTCGCCGATCTTCATGTCGGCGCTCTATCTTTTCGCTCGCACGCAGGATGTCGCGCGCTTCGGCGTGCTGTCCTCGGTGTTCATCGGACTGGGGTCGCTCGGCAATCTCGTCGGCGCGGCGCCATTGGCCCTGGCGGCGCAGAGCTTCGGCTGGCGCGCGACCATGCTGGGTTTCGCCGCGATGTTCCTGCTGGCGACAGTGCTGGCGGCGGTGCTGGTCCGCGATCCGCCGGTGGCGACCGACGCCTCGGGCAGGCAGGAAGGGCTGCTGCAGGGGCTGAAGAGCATCGTCAGCATCGGCCCGCTCTGGCTGCTGGCCCCGATCACCCTGGTCGGCTACGCCATCATCGCGACGGCGCGCGGCCTGTGGATCGCGCCCTATATGACGCAGGTTCACGGGCTCGACGCGGTCATGGCCGGCCATGCGACGCTCGGCATGGCAACGACGATGGTCGTCGGCGCTTTCGTCTATGGCGCCCTTCAGAAGCGCACCGGCCGCAGCAAGCCGCTGGTCGCCTGGGGCACGGCCGCGACCGGGGTGGGTTTCGCCTTGCTCGCCTTGCTCGGCGAGCGCTCGATGCCGGGCTCCGTGCTGCTGTTCGCGATCGTCGGGGGGACCGGCTTCACCTATGCGATCCTGATGGCGCATGCGCGGATCTTCTTCCCCGAGCATCTGGTCGGGCGCGGCATGACCTTCGTCAATTTCCTGTTCATCGCCGGGGCGGCGATGGTCCAGTTCGGCTCGGGCTGGTTCATCGCGATGCAGCGTGGCTCCGGCCACGACGCGGCGACCGCCTTCGCCAATCTGCACTGGGTGTTCGCGGCGCTGCTGCTCGCCTCGACGGCGATCTATCTGCTGACGCCGGAGCGGAAGGCGGCATAGAGCCGCGCCTCAGCCCTCCTCGGGGGCGCGCGCGACGATGGCGAGCGCGTGCACGCCGCCGGCCAGTTCCTCGGCGAGGGCGGCGTTGATCAGACGATGGCGCTCGAGCCGGCTCTTGCCGGCGAAGGCCGGCGAGACGATATCCACCCTGAAATGGGTTTCGCCGCCTTCGCGCCAGCCGGCATGGCCGTGATGCTGGTGCGATTCGTCGAGCACTGCGAGCCGCAGGGGCGCTAGCGCCCGCTCCAGTTTGGTCTTAATCCGTTCAGCCATTGCGGTCATGATCATGCCCTTGTCGCGCGGCAGATATCGCTGCTGCGATGCCCTTGTCGCTTTCGCCTTCCGGTCCCATAACCCGTCCAGCATGAACTTCAACTCACGCCTTTTCGACCGCATCAGGATCGGCGCTTCCGAGGCGGAAGCGGTCGAGGAAATCCCTGCGCGCCGCTGCGATCATCCGGGCTGTGCCAAGAGCGGCGAGTTCCGGGCGCCGATGGGGCGCGGCAAGGAAGGCAAGTTCTTCCAGTTCTGCCTCGACCATGTGAAGGCCTATAACGCGACCTATAACTACTTCGCCGGGATGAACGACGAGGCGCTCGCCGCCTATGCCAAGCAGGAAGAGATCGGCCACCGGCCGACCTGGAAGCTCGGTGTCAATTCGAAGGCGGCGCGGATGGCGCAGCGCGGCCGGGTCGCCGGCGGCGCTGCCGGGCCCGAGGTGCAGGACGGCTTCAACATCTTCGGGGCGCGCGCCGGCCAGGAGGCAAGCAAGCCGGAATCGCGCGTCGGCATCCTGGCGCGCAAGGCGCTCGATACGCTCGGCCTCGACGACAGTGCCGACAAGGCGGCGATCAAGGCGCGCTACAAGGAACTGGTGAAGCGCTTCCACCCCGATGCGAATGCCGGCGACCGCTCGCGCGAGGGCACGCTGCAGGAAATCCTCAAGGCCTATCAGACGCTGAAGGCGCAGGGGCTGGTCTGAGCCCGGCATAGATTCTTCGCAGCATCGGGGAATAAGCAGGGCGGCGCCGTCGTTTGCGGGGCATGAGCATTGTCCCGACCCCGACCCTGACCGGGGAGCGCATCGGCGCGCCACGGTCCTTCGCCCTTCCTGCCCTGACGATGCGGCCGGCGGTCCGCACCGGAATCCTGCCGCTCGGGCTCGCCGTATCGCTCGGCGCGGCAATCTGGCTCTGCCTGCCCTTCGCGGCCGAGGCAAGGATCGCGCTCATCGTCTTCGGCCTCGCGACGGTCGCCTGGTGCCTGACGGGGCTCGACGACACGCTGATCGCGCTCGCCGCGGCGGCGGCGCTGGTCGCCACGCGCACCCTCCCGGCTCAGCAACTGCATGGCGCGCTCGGCAGCGAGCTGATCTGGCTCCTGATCGGCGCCTTCATCATCGCCGCGGCGCTGCGCGCTTGCGGGCTGGCCGAGCGGCTGGCGCTCTCGGCCCTGGCCCGTGTCCGCACCGTCAGGGCGCTCTTCCTCGCCGTGACCGGGGTAATCGTTGCCACCGCCTTCGTGGTGCCCTCGACCTCGGGCCGGGCGGCGCTGCTGCTGCCGGTCTATCTCGCCCTTGCCGCGGCGATCGACGATGCCAGGATCAACCGGGCGTTCGCTCTGCTGTTCCCGACGGTGATCCTGCTTTCGGCCGGCGGCTCGCTGATCGGCGCGGGGGCGCATCTGATTGCCGTCGAGATGATCCTGCGCAGCGGCGGCGCCGGCTATGGCTATCTCGGCTGGATGGCGATGGCGCTGCCGCTGGCGGTGCTCGCCAGCCTCGCAGCCATGGCGATCATCCTGTGGCTGTTCCTCGAACCGGTCGAGCGGCGGCGGGCTCTGTCCCTGCCAGCGCCCGAGACCGGACCGCTCTGCCGCCAGCAGTTCTATGTCGGCGCCGTCATCGGCTTCGTCGTTCTCGGTTGGAGCACGCAGGGACTGCATGGCCTCGATGCCGCGGTCGTCACCCTGCTCGGCGCCGTCGCGGTGACGCTGAAGCCGTTCGCTCCGGTCTCGATGAAGCAGGCGGCGAAAGCGGTGGAATGGCAGCTGATCCTGTTCCTCGCCGCGACCACGCTGATGGGCAGTGCGCTGATCGCGACCGGCGCGGCGAAATCGCTGATGGAGCTTCTGCTTGCAGCGTTGCCACCCGGCGCACTGGGCTCGGTGCCGGTGGTCGCGGCGCTGGTCGCCGCGGTCGCGCTGCTCTCGCATCTGCTGATCACCTCGCGTAGCGCGCGAGCGACCATCCTGATCCCGCTGCTCGCCCTGCCGCTGGTCGCGCATGGCTATGATGCCAGCGCGCTGATCGTGCTGATCGTGATGGGCACCGGCTTCTGCCAGACGCTGGCGGTCAGCGCCAAGCCGGTCGCGCTCTATGCCGATCTCGAAAAGCCGACCTATGCGGCGCGCGACCTGATGCTCCTTTCGCTGGCGTTGCTGCCGGTGATGTTCGCGCTGTTGATGGGCTTCTCTCTCTGGATCTGGCCGCTTTTCGGCCTGGCTTTGCGTTGAGCCGAGGCGCGAAAATAATGAGCCGGCATCGGAATAAGCCCGGAGCGGCGTCGTTTACGGAGCAGAGGCGCAAGGCCTCGTGGCACTGTGAGGATCATCCGATGACGCTCAACATCCTGATCGCCCCTTCGGGGTTCAAGGAGAGCCTGGACGCCAGCGACGTCGCCGCCGCCATCGCCTCGGGCGTCCATGCCGCCATGCCGGACGCAAGGACCTTGCTGGCGCCGCTGGTCGATGGCGGCGAGGGCTTCACCCGGGCGCTGGTCGCCGCCACCGGCGGTCAGCTCCATGAGCTGACCGTGACCGGGCCGGTCGGCCAGCCGGTCGTCGCCTGCTTCGGCTTCCTCGGCCGCCCCGGCCCGAAGACCGCGGTGATCGAGATGGCTGCTGCCGCCGGTCTCGCTTTGGTCCCGCGCGACCAGCGCAACCCGATGCTGACGACGAGCTATGGCGTCGGCGAGCTGATCCTGGCGGCGCTCGATGCCGGTGCGGAACGCATCCTGATCGGCTGCGGCGACAGCGGCATCAATGATGGCGGGGCCGGCATGGCCGAGGCCCTCGGCATCCGCCTGCTCGATGCGAAGGGGCAGCAGATCGCCCGCGGCGGCGGCGCGCTTGCCGACCTCGCCCGCATCGATCTTTCCGGTCGCGATCCGCGTCTCGACCACGTCAGGATCGATGCCGCGGTGAACTGGCACAACATCCTGCTCGGCCCGAAAGGCGTGGCGCGCGTCTTCGCGCCGCAGAAGGGGGCGACGCCGGAGCAGGTCGTCGTCCTGGAGGCCGCGCTCGAGACCTATGCCGCCTGTCTGCGCGAGGCGACCGGGCAGGATCTGTCCTGCGCGCCCGGCGGCGGCGCCTCGGGAGGGCTCGGCGCCGGCCTGCAGGGGCTGCTGGGCGCAAGGCTGCACCCGCGTTACAATATCGTGATGCAATATCTGGCTTTCGACGATCTGCTTGGCCAGGCCGACCTCGTGATCACTGCCGAGGGCTGCCTCGACGAACAGACGCCCTTCGGCAAAATCCCGGCCGAGGTGGCGCGGCGCGCCAAGGCCCTGGGCATTCCGGTGGTGGCGCTCGCCGGCACGATCGGTCGGGGCAAGGTGCGGATCAATTTCGAGCATGGCATCGACGCCTTCGCCAGCATCCTGAAGCGACCCTGCACGCTGGAGGAGGCGATTGCCGAAACCGAAAAGCTGCTGCGCCGCGCCGCCGAGGATGCGGTGCGCATGATCGGCGTCGGCATCCGCCTGCGCGGCGAGAGGACGGCGGCATGACGCATTGCCGTCCTTCCTCCGCCGGCCTGACGCGGCTCGCGCGGGCCCTGACGCTCGGCTTCGGGTTGGCACTGATGCCCTTTGGCAGCCTGCCCGACGCCTCCGGCCGTTTCGCTGCCGCTCTCGCCGACGATGATGGCGGTGGCGATGACGGCGGCGGAGGTGGAGGAGGAACGGGCGGCAGCGGAGCCGGCGGTCCCGGAGGCGGCAGTGGAGGCGGCAGCTCGGAGCGCAGCAGCAGCGGGCGCCATATCCGTTCCTTCAACCTGTTCGGCCTGTTCGAGATCGGGCAAGGCGCGCCGCGCCGGACGCAGCGGAATACGCAGCGTCCGGCGCGGCAGGCCGTGCCGCGCGAGATCGTCGCGGCGGGATTGAACGAGGCGGATATCGCCCGGTTGCGCGAGGAAGGGTTTCGCGTTGTCGCGCAGCGCAGCCTCGGCCTCGTCGGCAACCAGACGGTGCGCATGCGCGTGCCGCGGCGTCTCTCGACGGCGCGGGCACTGGAGCGGGTGCGCACGCTGTTTCCGGCGGCCCTGGTCGATCTCAACCATCTCTATCGCGGCGTCGCGGCGCCATGCCCGGAACATCGCTGCTTCTCGCTGCTGGCGCCCGAGGCCCGCATTACCGGCAGCTGCGTCGCGCGCGGTACCATCGGCATGGTCGACACCTCTGTCGATCTCGCGCATCCGGCGCTCGCCGGCCGGGCGATCGAGGCCGAGAGCGTACGCGAGGCGGGCTACCGACCGGCGGGCGACGCGCACGGAACCGATGTCGCGATCCTGCTGACGCGAGGCACCGGCGGCGAGGGGGCACGCATCATCGCCGTCGACGCTTTCCACCGGCGTGGCGGCAGCGCCAATGCCGACAGTTTCGATCTCGTCGCGGCGCTCGATCTTCTGGCTCGGCGCCAGGTGCAGACCGTCAATCTGAGCCTGGCCGGGCCGGCGAACCTGCTGCTCGAGCGTCTCGGTGCCTTGATGCACGAGCGCGGCGCGGTGCTGGTCGCGGCCGCCGGCAATGACGGGCCGGGCACCGAGCCGCGCTATCCGGCGGCCTATCCCTGGGCGGTGGCGGTGACCGCGATCGATCGCGACGGCAAGGTCTATGCGCGGGCCAATCGTGGCGAACATCTCGCCTTCGCGGCGCCGGGGGTGCGCATCCAGTTCCCCGACAAGGCGATGCGGCCCGGCCCGCCGCGCTCGGGTACCTCCTATGCCGCGCCGCTGGTGACGCTCGCCTTCGCCCATCGCCGGATGCAGGACGAGAAGGCGGCGCCGCAGGCGCTGCTCGCCGCGCTCTCGGCCGAGGCCAGGGATCTAGGCGCGCCCGGCCGCGACCCCGTCTTCGGCTGGGGCAGCTTGTCCTGCCCGCAATAGCTTCGAGCAATACCGAGAGACACAGATGTCTGACAGGCTATCAGGCCAGAATGCGAGCGGACAGCCGCCGCCGGGAGGAGTCGGCGGGCTCTCGCCCTTCGCGACAGAGCTGGTCGCGCTGCTGCCGCGGCTGCGGCGCTATGCGATGACGCTGACGCGCTCGGCCAGCGAGGCCGACGATCTCGCGCAGGCGAGCTGCGAGCGGGCGCTGAAGGCGCAGGCGCAGTTTCAGGAGGGGACTAGGCTCGATGCCTGGCTGTTCAGCATCACGCGCAATCTCTGGATCGATGCGCTGCGCAAGCGCCAGCGCGAGGGGCGCACCGAGGAGATCGACGCCCATCTCGATCTGCCGGGCGAGGATGGCCGGCAGGTGAACGAGGTCGCGCTGACCGTCGATTCCGTCCAGCAGGCGCTGGCGCAGATGCCCGAGGAGCATCGCCGGCTGCTGATGCTGATCTGCGTCGAGGGCTGCAGCTATCGCGACGCCTCGCAGCAATTGGCGATCCCGATCGGCACGGTGATGAGCCGCCTGTCGCGGGCGCGGCAGGGTCTGGCGGCAAGACTGGGAATGGAAGCGAAATGACGAAGCCCGTGGTTTCCGACGAGATGCTGATCGCCCTCGCCGATGGCGAACTCGCCGCCGGCGAGGCGGACCGTCTGCATGCTTTGGTCACGGCCGATCCCGAACTGGCCGAGCGCTTCGCCGTCCTGGCCGAGACGCGCTTCCTGCTCGAAGCCGAGGGCGAGGCGAAGCAGGAGCAGGAGCCGGTGCCGGAGCGGCTGCTGGCCGCGATCGCCGCCACCGATATCCGCCCGACGCCCGTTCAGCCGCAACTGACGGTGATCGCCGGCGGCGCCCCGGAAAAGCAGCCAGCAGCGCCGCGTCCCGCCGTCCCTCGCGCGGCCTGGCGCCTGCCGCTGGCGGCGAGCTTCCTGCTCGTGGCGGGCGGAGTGGCTGGCTATCTCGCCGGGCGCGGCGGGCCGGGCGCCGAACCCGGCATCGCGGTCGCAGGCCTCGCGCGCGCTGGGCTCAGCGCGGCGCTCGACACCGTGGCGAGTGGCGGCACGGTTGCGCTGCCGGCGGGAAAGCTGCGCATCATCGCCTCGCACAAGCTCGCCGATGGCCGGCTCTGCCGGGAGTACACGGTCTCCGGCGCCGGTGAGGGCGCGCCCGGCTGGAACGGGATCGACTGCCGGGACGGGCAGGGCTGGCGGACCGAGTTCGTCGCGGCGACCCCGCCCGAGACGGCGGGATACAAGCCGGCGAGCGGCGGCGCGCTGGCCGAGGCTTTCCTGCTCGATCGCGGCGCGGAAGGCCCGCTCGATCCGGCGGCCGAGCAGGGGCTGCTGAAAGGGGCGAGGTAGCCGGCCGGGGGACGCGGCCGGCGTCAGCGCTCCTTCGCCGCGAGCCCGGCGACATCGGCGATGATGCCATCGAGGGCGAAGTCCTTGGGCGTGTAGACCGCCGCGACCCCCATATTGCGCAGGGCGTTCTCGTCATCGGGCGGGATGATGCCACCGACCACGACCGGCACCTCCATGCCGGCGACGCGCAGGCGCGCGGTGACGTCGCGCACCAGCGGCAGATGCGAACCCGAAAGAATGGAAAGGCCGATGATATCTGCCTCGGTTTCCTTCGCCTGGGTCACGATCTCCTCGGGAGTCTGGCGAATTCCGCCATAACTGACCTGCATGCCGGCATCGCGCGCCCTGACCGCGATCTGCTCGGCCCCGTTCGAATGGCCGTCGAGCCCGGGCTTGCCGACCAGGAAGCGCGGCGTGCGGCCGAGCTTTTCGGTCGCGCGGGCGACGGCGGCCTTGACCGTGGCGAGCCCGGCATCGTCGCCGAGCTTGGTCGTGTCGACGCCGGTCGGGGCGCGGTACTCGCCGAATATCTCGCGCAGGGTCTGGGCCCATTCGCCGGTGGTGACGCCGGCCTTGGCGCAGGCGATCGAGGCCGGCATGACGTTGCGGGCTTCCTTGGCGGCGCTCGCCAATTCCGCCAGCGCGGCCTCGGCCGCTCTGGCGTCGCGGGCCGAGCGCCAGGCCTTCAGCCGACCGACGGCCTCGATCTCGACCGAATCCGGGACGGTCACGACATTGCCTTCGCCGGCCGAGAGCGGCGAGGGCTCGCTATTGGTGAACTTGTTGACGCCGACGACGATCTGCTCGCCGCGCTCGATCGCCTCGATCCGGCGCGCGCCGTTCTCGACCAGCGCCTGCTTCATATAGCCGGTCTCGATCGCGGCCAGGGCCCCGCCCATGGCGTCGATCTTCGCCAGTTCCTCGAGCGCCGCCGCCTTGAGCTCGGCGACCTTGCTGTCGATCACGGTCGAGCCGTCGAAGATGTCGCCGAATTCGAGCAGGTCGGTCTCATAGGCCAGCACCTGCTGCATGCGCAGCGACCATTGCTGGTCGAAGGGGCGCGGCAGGCCGAGCGCCTCGTTCCAGGCCGGCAGCTGCACGGCGCGGGCGCGGGCCTTCTTGGAGAGCGTCACCGCCAGCATTTCGATCAGGATGCGGTAGACATTGTTCTCGGCTTGCGGCTCGGTCAGCCCGAGCGAATTGACCTGCACGCCATAGCGGAAGCGGCGATGCTGCTCCTCGGTGACGCCATAGCGGCCGAGGGTGATCTCGTCCCAGAGTTCGACGAAGCTGCGCATCTTGCAGAGCTCGGTGACGAAGCGCATGCCGGCATTGACGAAGAAGGAGATGCGCCCGACGACGCTGCCGAATTCCTCCGCCGAGACCTCCGGCCGGGCCCTGATCGAGTCGAGCAGGGCGATCGCGGTCGCGAGCGCGAAGGAGAGTTCCTGCACCGGCGAGGCACCGGCTTCCTGGAGATGGTAGGAACAGACATTGGTCGGGTTCCATTTCGGCAGTTCGCGGGCCGTGAACACGACGATGTCGGTGGTCAGCGCCATGGAGGGGCGCGGCGGGAAGACATAGGTCCCGCGCGAGAGGTATTCCTTGACGAGGTCGTTCTGGGTCGTGCCCTGCAAAGCCGGGCGCGGGGCGCCCTGCTCGTCGGCGACGGCGATATAGAGCGAGAGCAGCCAGGCCGCCGTCGCGTTGATCGTCATCGAGGTGTTCATCTGCGCCAGCGGAATGTCCTGGAACAGGGTCCGCATGTCGCCGAGATGCGTCACGGGCACGCCGACCTTGCCGACCTCGCCGCGCGAGAGGACATGGTCGGGGTCGTAGCCGGTCTGGGTCGGCAGGTCGAAGGCGACGGAAAGCCCGGTCTGGCCCTTGGCGAGATTGGTCCGGTAGAGCCTGTTGGATTCGGCGGCGTCGGAGTGGCCGGCATAGGTCCGGAAGATCCAGGGTTTATCACGCGACAAAGGCTTGTCGCGCTGGGCCTGCTTGCCGAGAGGATCGATCGCGTTCATGGCCGCTCCCTGCCGTGCCGTCTTCTTGAGCTCGTGCAAACTGATTGTTGCACTGCAGCGAAGATAACGCCAGTGGGGGCGAAAGGTCGCCTCAGACCTTGGGATGAGGGCGGAGCAGGGCTATCGCTCGGGATGAGCTGGGTCGTTGCCTCTCCGTCATGCTCGCCCTTGTGGCGAGCATCCACGTCTTGAGCGTCGTCTTCGATTGCCGAAGACGTGGATGGTCGGGACAAGCCCGACCATGACGATGGAAAGCGGCGCGGAATGCTACTCCGCCAGTTCGCGCATCACCTTGATCAGGTCGGACTTGCCCTCAAAGCCGATGCCCGGCAGGTCCGGCATGGTGATGAAGCTGTTTTCGACCCGAACCGTGTCAGGGAAGCCGCCATAAGGCTGGAACAGGTCGGGATAGCTCTCATTGCCGCCGAGGCCGAGGCCAGCGGCGATGTTGAGCGACATCTGGTGGCCGCCATGCGGGATGCAGCGGTCGTAAGCCCAGCCGGCGACCTTCAGCGCGGCGAGGGTGCGCTGGTATTCGCAGAGCCCGTAGGAGAGGGCGCAGTCGAATTGCAGCCAGTCGCGATCCGGCCGCATGCCGCCATGGCGCAGGAGGTTGCGCGCGTCCTGATGGCTGAACAGGTTCTCGCCGGTCGCCATCGGGCCGGGATAGAATTCGGCGAGGGCAGCCTGGAGGGCGTAGTCGAGCGGGTCGCCCGCCTCCTCGTACCAGAACAGCGGATAGTCGCGCAGCGCCTTGGCATAGGCGATCGCGGTCTCGAGGTCGAAGCGGCCATTGGCGTCGACGGCGAGCTGCGCATCCCCACCGATCTCGGCCAGCACAGCCTCGATCCGGCGCCGATCTTCGGCGAGCGAGGCGCCGCCGATCTTCATCTTCACGACGCGATAGCCGCGGTCGAGATAGGAGCGCATCTCGGCGCGCAGAGCATCGTCGTCCTTGCCGGGATAGTAGTAGCCGCCGGCGGCGTAGACGAAGACCTTCGGGTCGGCCAGCCGGCCATGGCGCTCGGCGAGCAGGCGGAAGAGCGGCTTGCCGGCGATCTTGGCGGTGGCGTCCCAGATCGCCATGTCGAGCGTGCCGACGGCGACCGAGCGCTCGCCATGGCCGCCCGGCTTCTCGTTCTTCATCATCGCCGCCCAGCAGCGATCGGGATCGAGATTGTCGCCGGTTTCGTCGACGAGGCTCTTCGCCTCGGCTTCCAGCAGGCGCGGCGCGAAGCGTTCGCGGATCAGCCCGCCCTGGCCGTAGCGGCCATTCGAGTTGAAGCCGTAGCCGACGACGCGACGTCCGTCGCGGACGACGTCGGTGACGACGGCGACGAGGCTCGTCGTCATCTTCGAGAAGTCGATATAGGCATTGCGGATCGGCGAGGCGATCGGTTGCGTGATCTCGCGGACGTCGACGATGCGCATGGTCTTCTGCTCCCCTTTGGGGCGCTTATGCCGCTGGGTGGTCGGTCTGACAACGGCCGCTATCGGCGGGGCTGTTCGGTGCCGGCTACATGGAGCAGCTCATTCGAAACATGGGTTTCGAGGATCACCATGGTCGAGGTTTCCGCGACGCATGGGATCGATTGCAGCCCGGCGCTGATGAAGTTCCGGAGTGCGTCGATGTCCTTGACCCAGACGCGCAGCAGATAATCGACATTACCGGTCACCAGCAGGCATTCCGTGATTTCGGGACGCCCCTGGATGGCGCTCATGAACTGGCTGGCGGCATCCGGGCTCTGCTTGGCGAGCTTGACGCTGACCATGACGCAGATGCCGAAGCCGAGCGCCATCGGGCTGATCCGCGCCGAATAGCCTTCGATCACGCCTGCATCTTCGAGCCGTTTGATGCGCCGGGTGCAGGGCGTTGCGGACAGGCCCACCAGCTCCGCCAGTTCCAGTATCGAGATGCGCCCGTTGTGCTGCAGAGCAGCGAGAATGCGCCGGTCGATGCGGTCCAGTTCGATCATGGGTGAGTTCCACTAGCAGTAGTCGAATCTGATAGCTGAAAAATGGATCTCTGAGCGAATTTCCACGAAAGATCGCACGGATTCGCTCAAGCTCTGAGTGCTATGGTGGCGTCAAACCCTGGGGTAGAAGATGCCCGCTGTCGACGAGAAGGTGATCGAGCTCCATGCCGAAACTTGACGGGCCCATGCCGAAATCGCGTCCTGCCCTCGCCAGCTGGCTCTCGACCGGCAACAGCATCACCCAGCAGTTCATGGCGATCGGCGGGCAGGCCGATTTCGTCAGCCTCGCCGGCGGGCTACCGGCGGCGGAGCTCTATCCGGTCGAGGCGATGGCGGCCGCGCAGGAGCGGACGCTGACGCGCTGGGGTTCGGCGATCCTGGAATACGGGCCGATCGAAGGGCTTCCGGCGCTGCGGGCGGCGGTGGCGGAACGGGTCTCCGCGGCGAGCGGGCGCCGCTTCGGTCCGGAAAACGTGCTCCTCACCACCGGCGCGATGCAGGGGCTCGATCTCGTCGGCAAGCTCCTGGTCGACCCCGGCGAGCTGATCGTCTCGCAATTCCCGACCTATCTCGGGGCGCTCGACGCCTGGCGGCCGCGTGCGCCGCGCTATGAGAAGCTCGACTGGAGCCTGCAGGCGCCGGGCCATGACGTGGCGCTGCGGCAGGCCAAATTCGTCTATGCCGTGCCGAATTATTCGAACCCGACCGGCGTGCTCGTCTCGCAGGAACAGCGGGCCGGGCTGCTCGACAAGGTGATCGAGGCCGGGACCTGGCTGGTCGAGGACGACCCCTATCTGCCGCTGCAGTTCGACGGGCCGGCCGGGCCCGGCATCCTCGCCCATCATGCGCAGCGCCAGCCGAACGGCGCCTATGACGGGCCGGTGATCTATCTCGGTACGCTCTCGAAGAGCCTGGCACCGGGAATGCGTGTCGGCTGGATCGTCGCCGAGGCCTCGCTGATCGCGGCGCTGGCGCTGGTCAAGCAGTCGACCGACATCGCCTCCAGTCTGCTGACGCAGGCGCTGGCGCTCGAAATGATCGAGAGCGATTTCGAGGCGCAGCATGTGCCGAAGATCGTCGCGACCTATCGCGAGCGGCGCGACGCGCTCTGCGCCGCCGCGAGCGACCATCTCTCCGACTGGTTCGAATGGGAGGTGCCGCCCGGTGGCATGTTCGTCTGGATGCGGGCGAAGACGCCGGAGATCGACACCGACGTGCTCTATGCCCATGCGTTCCAGGAGAAGGTCGCCTTCGTGCCATCGAGCGTCTTCGATCCCAATGGCGCCCTGAAGAGCGCGATGCGGGTGAACTTCACCCGCTCGGCGCCGGATGTGCTGGGCGAGGGCGTGCGCCGGCTGGCGCGGGCGACAAGGCGCCAGCTCGAAGCGCGGCCAGACCGGGCGGCCTGAACGACCTCGCTTTGGCTCAGGCCGGCTTCGCGACCAGCGCGCCGGCCTTGCCGCCGCGCATGGTGATGCAGAAGGCGGCGGCGAAGAGGCAGAGTGCGCCGGCGATGAAGAAGGCCGGCAGATAGCTGTCATAGACGGTGCGGCTGAAGCCGGCGCCATAGGCGGCGAAGGCGGCGCCGAGCTGGTGGCCGGCGAAGATCCAGCCGAAGACGAGGTTCGCCTTCTCGCCGAAGCGATCGGCGGCGAGCTTCACCGTCGGCGGCACGGTCGCGACCCAGTCGAGCCCGTAAAAGACCGCGAACAGAGCGAGGCCGTAGAACGAGAAGCCGGTGAAGGGCAGGTAGAGCAGCGAGAGCCCGCGCAGCCCGTAATACCAGAACAGCAGCCAGCGGCTGTCATAGCGGTCGGAGAGCCAGCCCGAGCCGACCGTGCCGAGGAAATCGAAGATGCCGATCACGGCGAGCACGCCCGCCGCCGTCACCGCGGCCATGCCGTAATCGCCGCAGAGCGCGATGAAATGGGTCTGCACCAGCCCGTTGGTGCTGGCGCCGCAGACGAAGAAGGTGCCGAACAGCACCCAGAAGGTGCGGGTCCGTGCCGCCTGGCGCAGTGCGACGAGCGGCGAGACGAGCATCGCTACAAGGCTTGTCGGCGCGGCAGGCGCGGGCACCAGCGCCGTCTCGCCATAGGGCGCGAGCCCGACATCGACCGGCCGGTCGCGCATCAGGGCGAGAACGGCGAGCGCCGCGACGACGATCAGACCAAGGACCAGCAGCATGGCCGAGCGCCAGCCGACCTGACCGGTCAGCCAGGCGAGCAGAGGCAGGAAGACGAGCTGGCCGGTCGCGGTGCTCGCCGTCAGCAGGCCGACGACGAGGCCGCGCCGGTGCGAGAACCAGCGCGTCGCGACGGTCGCGCCGAGCACCATGGCTGTCATGCCGGTGCCGAAGCCGAGCACGACGCCCCAGAGCAGCATCAGCTGCCAGAGCTCGGTCATGGCAAAGGAGCCGAGGATGCTCGCGGCGATCAAGGTGAGCGCGACGGCGACGACCGGGCGCAGGCCGAAGCGGTTCATGAAGGCGGCGGCGAACGGGCCCATCAGGCCGAACAGCGCGAGCCGGACCGCCAGAGCCGAGGAGATTTCGGAGGTCGCCCAGCCGAACTCCTTCTGCAGCGGCCCGATCAGCACGCCGGGCGCGCCGACCGCGCCCGCGGTCACCAGCATGGTCAGGAAGGTCACGGCGGCGACGACCCAGCCGTAATGGATGCTGCGGCGGGCGAGGGCGCCGGCGAGGCCTGAAGGGGCGGGCGGGGCGGCGAGGTCCGGTTGCATGGCGGCTTCCTATTGCGGGTAGATGCCCGTATTTGTGTGAAGAAATCAGAGTGAATCGAGGGCGGAGCGCAGCTGCTTCATGAAATCGGCCCCGTGTCGATCGTCGAGGGCCTTCTGGGCGCCATCCCAGAGCGGGGCGCCATCGGCCAGAACCTGGCGCCCGGCATCGGAGAGCTGAACCGTCGCCTCGCGCTGGTCCTCGCCGCGCCCGAGCGCGACGAGGCCCATCTTCTCGAGCACGCGGACATTGCGGCCGACGGTCGAACGGTCGAGGTCGACGCGGTGGCCGAGCTCGGTCAGCGTCGCCGGCTCGATGCGGGCGATCGAGCGCATCAGGCTGAACTGCGCGATGTTGACCCCGACCGGCGCGATCGCCTCGTCATAGAAGGCGATCATCCGCCGCGAGGCCGAGCGCAGGGTCGTGCAGATGCAGGGCGAGGACATGAGTGCGGGTATATGCCCGCGATGAGGCGATTGCAAGTCACAATGCGTGCCGGGCTGATCCCTGTTGGCGAGGCCCGTCATGCTCGCCCTTGTGGCGAGCATCCACGTCTCGAACGCTTCGCGCACCCAGTGGGCAAAGGCGCGGATGGTCGGGACAAGCCCGACCATGACGCGGGGAAGGCTGTCGTTAGTTCCTCGCGCCCGGCAGCTTGGGCAGCGGCAGGAAGTCGACGCCTTCCTCGTTCAGCATCTTCGCATCCTCGGCCGTCGCCTCGCCATAGATGGCGCGGCCTTCGCTCTCGCCGTGATGGATCTTCAGCGCCTCCTCGGCGAAGCGCGGCCCGACATGCTCGGCGTTCTTGGCGACATGTTCGTGCAGGGCGGTCAGCATGGCGCGGAAGGCGACTTCCTTCTCGCCCATCAGCGCGACGGGCGCGGGTGTCGCTGGCGCTGGAGCCTCGGCGGCGGGCGTTTCCGCCGGTTCGGCCTGCTCGGGCGGGCGCGGGCCGCGATCCGTGCGCGCGACCGCCGGGGCCATGACGCCGCGCTCGATCTTGATACTGTCGCAGAACGGGCAGGCGACGAGGCCGCGCCTGGCCTGTTCGTCGAAACCGGAGGAGCTGGCGAACCAGCTCTCGAAGCCGTGGCCATTATCGCAGATGAGAGCGTAGCGGATCATGTCTTCTCTGGTCGGGGCGCCACACTGCGCGGCGTGCCGAAGCGTCTCAAGGGCTCAATCAGTTAAAATGGGGCCTGCCGCCTCCGGCGCCAAGCCCGCGGGGCCGCATCATTCGGCCGCGTCGCGCTGCGGGCGCTCGGCCTGCCAGGTCTCGACCGTGAAGGGCCGCGTATGCCGCAGGCTCGGAATCCGGGTGCGGGCATTGGCGACCTCGGCGAGGTCGATCTCGGCGAGGATCACGCCCGGCTCGTTGCCGGCCTCAGCCAGGACCCGGCCCCAGGGATCGACGATGATCGAATGGCCATAGCTCTCGCGGCCATCCTCATGCACGCCGCCCTGCGCGGCCGAGACCATGAAGGCGCCGTTCTCGATCGCCCGCGCCCGCTGCAGCACCTGCCAATGCGCCTCGCCGGTCTGGCGGGTGAAGCAGGCCGGCGCGGTCAGCATGAAGGCGCCGGCTTCCGCTTGCGCCCGGTAGAGATATGGGAAGCGGACATCGTAGCAGATCGACATGCCGACCAGCCCCCAGGGCGTCTCGACCAGGGCCGCCTCGGCGCCGCCGCTGAAGGTGTTCGATTCGCGCCAGGTCTCGCCATTGGGCAGGTCGACATCGAAGAGATGGATCTTGTCGTAGCGCGCGGCGATGTTGCCCTCGGGGTCGATCATATAGGCGCGGTTGGCGATCTTCTCGCCAGCCTTGACCGAGAGCGAGCCGATCTGCAGCCAGATCTTGCGGTCGCGCGCGGTCTCGCGCAGCCCGGCGAGGACGTCATGGGTGTCCTCGGCCTGACAGGTCTCGCGCAGGCGCTTGGTGTCGCGCTCGCAGAGATTGGTGACCTCGGGGGTCTGGACGAACTGCGCGCCCTGGGCGACGGCCTCGCCGATCATCCGCACCGCATCGTCGCGGTTGCGCAGCGGATCGCGACTCGAACGCATCTGGACGCAGGCGGCGATGAAGCGCGTGCCGGACATGGCTCTCTCCGTTCAGGCGGCGAGCAGGGCGTCGAGCTTGCCCTGCGCCTCGAGGGCGTGAAGATCGTCGGAACCGCCGACATGGCTTTCGCCGATGAAGATCTGCGGCACCGAGGTCCGCCCGCCGGCCTTGGCTGTCATCGCCTGGCGCAGCTCCGGCTTGCCGTCGACGCCGATCTCCTCGAAGGCGACGCCCTTCTTGGTCAGCAGGGCCTTGGCGGCATGGCAATAGGGGCACCAGCTCGTGGTGTAGATCGTGACTTGCGGCATCGCTCGGGTCCGGTCGCTGTCTCCAGCCTTCGTATATAGGGCCGGCTCAGCTTTCCGTCACGACCCGGGCGAAGCTCAGCATGTCGACGGCCGTCGCCCCGCCGCGCAGCAAAGCGCGGGCGGCGGCATTGGCGGTCGCACCGGTGGTCAGCACGTCGTCCACCAGCAGGACGCGCCTGCCTTCGAGACGCGGGCGCATCGCCGGCGGCACCTTGAAGGCGCCCTGCAGGTTCTCGCCGCGCTGCGCCCGCGTCAGCCCGACCTGCTGCTTCGTCCGCTTGACGCGGGTGAGCGCCTGGTGCTCGCAGGGCAGGCCGGACTGCCGCGCCACCACCTGCGCCAGCGCAGCCGCCTGGTTGAAGCGGCGCGTCCAGAGGCGGAAGCGATGCAGCGGCACCGGCACGACGAGATCGCATTCCGCGGTCAGCTCATGGCCGGCCTGCGCCATCATCCGGCCGAGCATCAGAGCGAGTTCAAGCCGGTCGCCATATTTCAGCCGGTGTACCAGTTCGCGCGCCGTGCCGTCGAAGCGGCAGGCGGCGCGGGCCCTGGCGAAGACCGGCGGATCGGCGATCGCGGCGGGCGAGACCAGCCCGGCGCCGAGATCGACCTCGAAGGGCGTGCCGAGGCGCTCGCAAAAGGGCCGCTCGATGAAGCCGATTCCCGACCAGCAGGCGGCGCAGAGCCCCTGGGCCTGGTCCGTTGCTGCCCGGCAGGCGATGCAGGATGGTGGATAGATGAGCTCGACCAGTCCCTCCAGTCCGGTGCCGAGCCAGCGCCTGCCGCTGCGGAGCGCCCCGGCGGAGGCGATTGCCATCGTCTTTTGCAGCTTCTGCGGAAGGCTCATCCCCGCGATGCCTCCGCGGCGAATGGATTTTGGCTTTTTGCCGTGCGAGCCTCTCCGGGCATGTCAATTCGCCGGGCGGACCCTATCTCAGAAACGAAGGCGCGGCCCGGCCGGCAAGGCCGGCACGCCGTCTCCCCTCCCGCCGGCCGACCGGCCGCCTCCCGACAAGGACCGCCAAGATGAGTCATTCCGGTGCTTCCGTCAGCGCTTCCTCTGCGAAGCTGTTCACGCCCTTCCAGCTTGGCGATCTCACGCTGAAGAACCGCGTCGTGATGGCGCCGCTCACCCGCAATCGCGCCAGCAAGCATGATGATGCGCCGAATGCGCTGAATGTCGAGTATTACCGCCAGCGCGCCGGTGCCGGGCTGATCATCACCGAGGCGACGCAAATCTCGCAGCAGGGCCAAGGCTATATCTGGACCCCGGGCATCTATCGCGACGCGCATATCGCTGGCTGGAAGGCGGTGACCGACGCTGTCCATGCGCAGGGCGGCGTGATCTTCGCCCAGCTCTGGCATGTCGGCCGGGTCAGCCACAGCGTGCTGCAACCCGGCAACCAGGCGCCGGTCGCGCCGTCTGCCCTGCGGGCCAACACCAAGACCTATATCGAGAGCGGCTTCACCGATGTTTCGGAACCGCGGGCGCTCGCGCTCGACGAGATCCCCGGCATCGTCGCCGACTTCGTCCGGGCGGCTGAGAACGCCAAGGCCGCCGGCTTCGACGGCATCGAGCTGCACGGCGCCCATGGCTATCTGCTCGACCAGTTCCTGCGTGACGGCTCCAACAAGCGCGACGACGCCTATGGCGGCTCGATCGAGAACCGCGCCCGGCTGACGCTGGAGGTGATCGACGCCGTCGCCCAGGTCTTCCCGAAGGGGCGCGTCGGCATCAGGATCTCGCCGGTGAGTCCGGCCAACGATGCCCGCGACCAGCATCCGCAGGAGCTGTTCGGCTATCTCGTCGGCGAGCTCGACAAGCGCGGCATCGGCTTCATCCATGTCGTCGAGGGTGCGACGCGCGAGGCACGCGACTATCTGCCCTTCGACTATCAGGCGCTGCGCAAGGCTTTCCGCGGCGCCTACATCGCCAATAACGGCTTCACCCGCGCGCTCGCCATCGAGGCGGTCGAGAAGGGCGAGGCCGATCTCGTCGCCTTCGGCCGGCTCTTCATCGCCAATCCCGACCTGCCGGAGCGCCTGCGCCGCGACGCGCCGCTGAACACGCCGGATACGGCGACCTTCTATGGCGGCGATGCCAGGGGCTACACCGACTATCCGGCGCTGGCGGGGCCGGCCGGCGCGCCGGCGACCTGAGGTTCACCTCGTCGCCTTCTTTCGACGGCGGCCCTGGAGCCTGTCACCTGCCTGCGGAGGCAAGTCGTCATTCCCGGCGAATCGCTGGCGAGGCGGGCTGTCGACCGGCTCAGGGGCGAGCCTCCATAGGGCGGCACAGGTGCCCAAGCTCGGCCTGCGCGCCCCGGATGACTCGTGGTCAAGGTCCTGAATGATGCGGGGCTGTGGATAAAAGTGCCCGCGCCCCGGCCTGCGAGTACGGCTGCTTTGGGCCGAATGAGCGTATGAAGGCGGGCAAATGCCGGCGTTCCGGCTGCGCGCCCGGGCAGGGCAGGGGGCCCTGGCGCGGAGATGCACGAGGCGGCCGGGGCCTCCGCCCGGGCCTGTGTGAAGCTTTTGTCATCGCGGTGCAGGAAAGGCTTGCAGTGCGGGCAAGGCCCGACTATACGGACGGCCTGCCGCGCTGCTCCCTTCGTCTAGCGGTCTAGGACGTCGCCCTCTCACGGCGAAAACAGGGGTTCGAGTCCCCTAGGGAGCGCCATTTTCGCCGGAAATCCTTGATTTTTCAGCGTTTTTATGCGAGGTTTAGCCTCGCTGCGACGGCTGGTAGGAATTCTGGTAAGAATCCTGGTTAGAATCCGGCGCTCTGGAGGTGCCGGATGGGCCGCATCAACGCCAACGGAAATCCGTTTCTCGTCGAACGCGCTGAAGGCGGTTTCACCTATTTCCGCAACATCCCGCCTGCGCTTCGGGCTGCTGCAGCGGGAGAGGTCGCATTGCCATGGACGGGCGAGCGACGCGCGGTTGGTGGACGTGCCACCATCAAGATCGCACTAGGCACGCGTGACATCGCCCTCGCGCGCAAGCGTTGGTTCGATGTTCACCCGCAAGTCGAGGACATCATCGAAGTCGCGCGCCTTCGGCTGGTCCGATCGAAGCGTCCCGAAACGCCGCGCGCGGTCACTGGCTTGTCCCCGTCGGATATCGAAACGATGGCGAAGCGCTACTACCAGCAGATTCTGAGCCGCGATGATGACGAGGCGTTGAGTGACGACACGCTCGCCGACGAGACGGAGATCGTCCTGGAGGAGGCTGGCTGGTCGAAGTCCGATCCGGGCGCCATCCGGGCGGCGCGGCGAGAAGCGCATGAGCGCGAACTCGGAGCGCTAACGCGCGGCTTGGAGGACATGAAGGCCTTCGACTACGACAGCTCTTCTCTTGTTCCGAGGCTCGCCTCGCTGACCGCCGATGGGCATTCGGAGGCCAGCGCTCGCGCGATCAGGCAGATGCTCGACGATGCTGTCGGAGAGAACGAGGTCGATGCCGTTCTCGCCGAAAACGGCGTGATCATTCCCCGCGTGCATCCCGATCGCCGACGGCTTGTTCTTGCCCTCTTGAGAGCAGGGATGGAAGCCCATCGGGACGTGCTTGCGCGACTGAATGGAAAGCCCGTCCAGACGCCGGTTCCGGTCGAGCCGCTGAAGCTATCCGACCCCGACGAAGGTTCGAAGTTGCGGGATGCCTACGAGGCCTGGAAGCTCCAGCAGAAGCCGGCCGACAAGACAGCAGAGGAATACGGTGTCTATGTCGAGCGTTTCATCGCCATCAACGGCAACCTGCCGATCCGCTCGATCACGAAGAAGCAAGTCCTTGCCTATCGCGACGGGTTGAGCCTCTTCCCGCGGAATGTACCGGCCGACCTCCGGGAGGCCAGTGTCGCAGTCATCCAGGAATGGGCGGCGAAGAACCGGGCGAAGCTTCTGTCGCGGAGCACGATCAACGACAAGGCGATCGGAGCGATTTCAGCGATCCTTGCCATCGCGCTGAATCACGACGAAATCCCGAGCAATCCCTGTGCTGGGACGAAGTTCAAGCTCAAGGAAGGCGAGGTTGTCAAACGCCAACCGTATACCGACCAGGATCTTGAAAAGCTTCTGGCCTCGCCCGTCTTTTCCAAGGGGACGCGCTATTCCGCAGGCGGAGGCGAGGCGCAGAAGTGGCTGCCGCTGATTTCGATGTACAGTGGCGCGCGTCTGGAAGAGATCGGTCAGCTGCGGACGGCGGATATCCGCTGCGAAGACGGAATTCATTACTGCGACATGGAGACGATCGACGATACGCCCGGCCAGGAGACGCGCCGGAAGACCAAGTCGTCGCGGCGCAAGGTCCCGATCCACCAGCGTCTGATTGACCTCGGGTTGCCGACATACGTCGCTGCGCAACGGAAGGCAGGAGCGGTTCGGCTCTTTCCCTTGCTGACGCCGTATCGTGGGAAGATCACGCACGGGTTCAGCAAATGGTGGGGACGCTACGCGCGAAAGTTCGTGCCGGCTGAGGAAAACAAGACCTTTCATAGCTTTCGCCACCGCGTCACCGATCAGTTCCGCAACCAGGCCAAACCGCTCTACGCGGTCATGCAGGAGGTGCTTGGCCACGATGTCTCCGACACGACGAGCGGGTATGGAGCCGGCTTCGATTTGCCAACGCTCAATTCCGCGGTTCAGGCCCTCGATTATGGCCCGAAGGTCGAGAAGGCCCTCAGGGCCATGGCAACCGTCGGCGTTTCGTCGGCTCGACGATAGCGCTAGCGCCGCGCCGACATTCCGCACGTATGCGTCGGCTAGAAGGACCCTTCCTTCTTGATTCCCTGCCCGCGCGACACCCAACTCACATTTCGGGCCGGCGGACCGAGCGTGACATGTCGGTGGATGATGACCTCGATGATCCTGATCAGGCGTCCGCAGGCCCGGCTGGTAGCGCGAGCGGAACGGCGCCGTCAGGAACGCATCATCCTGCAATGGGAGAAGGTTTTCGCCGCAAATGCGCGGCCACTGCGTTGGAAACCAGCGCCCGACGGCGCCAGCCGACCCTTCCGGCAGGAGCGCGCTGCCGATCGGCCTTTTGGAGGGCCGCTTGTCGATAGTCGTCATGATTTGGTCCTTTTCGTGCAGGGTTCCCCCGGGGCATTCCCGTTTCCTTCTTCTCCGTGGCGACTTCGATCAGCGCAGAGCTGCCTTGAGCATGCTGGGCTGCCATCGCACCGGCGATGCAGGATGGCAGGCAAGGCCGAGCGGGTCGCGCGTGCGTCATGAGCGAGTGCGGACACGATAAACGGATTCTTGGGTGCTCTCACGATACAGCAGGCCGCCGCGTGTGCGGCGGGCGACGTGGCGACCAGCCGGGGGCAGCAGCGGTGAGAAAAAAGGACGATCCACCGCCATCCGACCTCGATCTCCTTCGCAAGATCTTGTCACCGACGGGTGCCTTCATTGAGTTGTTTTCCTGGCAGGGAGAGGGCTTTGCCTCCGTTCCCATCGGCGCAGGTCGCCAAGCCTTCGCGGTCGCGTCGCGTGGGTTCAGGGCATGGGTACGCCGAGAATTCCTGCGCGAGCACAAGCGCCATCCATCGCCTCATGCATTGCGGACGGCGATCAATGAAATCGGTGATCATGCAGCCGATGAACCGGAGAAGCGCATTTTTCGCCGTGTCGGTTCAGACGGAAAAGACTGGTTTATCGACCTCGGCAACGAAGCGCGCGACGTCATCGTCATCAGTCAGGGTTTATGGAACCATGCCACGCGAGCACCGGTGCATTTTGCCAGAAGCCGCGCGATGCGCCCCTTTCCCAAGATTCGCAGCCAGGGTGCGGTCAATGGCAATACGAACGAGCTAGATGTCGCTTGTCAGGCTAAGCATCGAGAAGCGTTCAAGGCTTTCAAGGCGCTTCTGAACCTTGATACCGCTGATGATTTTCAGCTTCTCATGACGTGGTGCGTATGCGCGCTCACTCCGGATGGTCCCTATCCAGTCCTGACCGTATGTGGTGATCAAGGCTCTGCAAAATCGACGCTTGTCCGACTGACCCATGAGTTGGTCGATCCAAGCAGCGCGCCTTTGAGATCGCTGCCCTCTTCGGAGAAGGACTTATTTGTCTCGGCCAGCAACGCCCGTCTCCTTGCTTTCGACAATGTCTCGCGCATCTCGGCGCCGATGAGCGACAATCTGTGCAAGATTTCGACGGGCGGAGTTTTCGCGATGCGGCGGGCGAGGACCGACGCCGACGAGGTTTATCTCGAGTTCAAAGCTCCGGTCATCCTAAATGGAATCGGGGATCTTATCCTAAGACCTGATCTCGCCGATCGTGCCCTGGTCATCAACACGACTGCGTTTCCTGAGGGTGGCCGCCGCGATACCGCATCCGTCAACAAGGCCTTTTCTGCTCTTGCACCAAGATTGACGGAGGCCCTGCTGGATCTTCTCGCTTTTGCGCGTCGCAAGTTCTTGAGCGAGGAGTTCGGTGAATGGAGCCCGGGCCCCCTGCCGCGCATGGCTGAATTCGCGATGCTCGGTATCGCGATCGAGGATCTTTTCGGCGGGCCTGGAAGCTTCATGAACGCCTATGACAAAAATAGGCAGACTGCGGCGGACGAACTTGCCGAGCTGGATCCGATCCTGCTGACCATCCTCGAACTGTGGGACGAGAATAAAAACTGCTGGAGCGGAACGATGCAGGAGCTCCAAGCCGAAATCGCCCGACGCCTGAAAGCCTCGGGTTCGCGCCTTCCCGTTCCCACCGGTCTCGCCCAGATCTCAAGCCATGTGAAGCGGATCAAGCCGATCCTCATCGCCAAGAAGATCAACGTCGCGTTTCACCGAGCCAAAACCAAAGACCGGCGGCGCACGCTCCATTTGTTTTAGCTTCTGGCAAAAATCGTGGGTCAGCCATTCTCAGCCTCGTTCGGACGATCCCGGACGGTGATTTCACTGCTGGCCCAGGTAGCGTCCGCAATCACCCCTGCTTGAATCTATCGAACGAGCTTCGGAGGCGGAGGTCGCTCAAGCTTCGAAAAGGCTGCGAAAGGTCAGCCGTTGCTGGAATGGGCCGCCGATGCCGGCACTCGCTCGAGGAGAGCTGACTTCGTGATCCGAGCCGTTCAAATCAGGCGATATTGCCCAGCGGGTCCTTGCCGGACGCTGCGGACGCTGCGGACGGCGAAATCAAGAAAAAGGTCTCATTCAAATTTTCCTGCGCCCATCCCGCGAGAAGCTCCTGACTGCGATATGGGGGCGACCCGTGGGACTCCCGGGGTGCGACGAGCCCGCGCGATCACCCCGGACCTACCACGGTCCTCTGAGCTTGTTCTCGCGACAGAACAGCGAGGGAGCGCGTTCCTGTCGGCCAGATATGAGACAGGTCGATTATTGGCCTATTCGGCTGCCCTGGTTCGGGTGGAATCTCGGTCGCAGCTGTTGCTCCGTCCTCCTGCTCCGAGCACGCGAACGGACCGTCACGGCTCTCCCTGCGCCCCGCCACGCTCCAGCGCGCGCTCTGCGGGCTCCCACGCCCCAACACGCCGGGCAGCCCCTCGGGCCCTGCGTGCCGGATGCCGCTTGCGCCCTACCAGGCGGTGCTTCGGCTCGAACGGCGCGTGTCGCACGAAGGCATGGTCTGCGTCGGCGGCAATTTCTACAGTGTGCCGGATACGACGGGGCGCCGCGTTCTCGACGTTCACGTGCTCGCCGATTCCATCCGCATCTTCGAGGACGGCGCGCTCATCGCCTGTCACGCCCCGCTCGAAGGGCGCGGCGAAAAGCGGTTCGATCCCACGCACCGCAAAAATCCGGCTCTGCCGCGCCGACGGCCAAGCGAGGCCAGCCCGCCCCTGATCCTGCGCGCTGGCGATCGTGCCGCGCGTCGCTCGCTCGACTTCTACGAAGCGGTCGGGCGGCGGCTCGCCCAGGGAGGCGCGCTATGAGCGCCCTCTCAAGCCGGCCGGCGCCGCGCCGGCGCTCATCGATCGCGTCAAGCGCAATCTCGTCGGCCTCAAAATGCCGCGCGCCCTGGAAATCCTCGACGTCACGCTACGCGGCATCGAGCGCGGTGAGACGACCGCGCTGGAAGCGATCGACATCCTGCTCGCCGAGGAACTGACCCTGCGCGAGAACCGGCGCATCAAAATAGCCATGCAGATGGCCCGCCTGTCGGCGGTCAAGACGCTGGCTGGCTTCGACTTCTCCTTCCAGCCCTCGCTCGACAGGAACCGCATCATGGCGCTCGCCGAGCTGCAGTTCATCGATCGCGCCGAAGCCGTCCATCTGATCGGCCCGCCCGGCACCGGTAAAACCCATCTCAGCCTGGCGCTGGGCGTCGAGGCGGTCAACCCCGTGTTTTCTCTCCAGCGTGATGTGAACTGGATCTTTGAGGACTTCTGGAAACGGTTCGATCAGCCGTTCGCGGCGTTCCGGCACTGGGCTCCTGATGGTCCGAGAACCGATGTTGCCGAAACGCAAAGCGCACTGGAGATCTCGATTGAACTTCCGGGCATTGACCAGAAGGAGATCGACGTTTCGCTCACCAACAATACCCTCACCATCAAAGGCGAGAAGAGGAGTAATCGCGAGGAGAGCAACAGAGGTTATTACCTATCGGAACGCTCCTACGGCTCGTTCTATCGCTCGATCCCCCTGCCGGGGGTCTCGACACGGACAAGGCCAGCGCCGAATTCAAGAACGGCGTCCTGATCGTGACACTGCCAAAAACACAGGAGGCGTTGTCGCAGGTGAAGAAGATCGCGGTGAAAGCGGCTAGGAGGCACTCCATGCGGCGGATCTCAGACCGCCGCATTTCGAACGGCGAAGGTGACGCAAGGCTGTCGTCAAGCTCGCTTGGTGTGAGGTCATCTTCACCTGTCCGGACATGATCAGGCGGTCGCGACCAGCCTCCTTGGCGAAATACGCACCCGATCGGCCGCTTCGACCAATGATCCAAAGCCTTTGACAGCGGTAGGATCGCCGGCATCTTTATCGCGGCGTTCGCCGCCTGGCTGTTCAAGCTGATCCGCGAAAAGCTCGGGCTCGACATCGAGGCGCGGCATCGCGAGGCATTGCTGACCGCGCTGACGCGGGGGGCGGGCCTCCTGATCGGGCGCCTTGGCTCCGGCGCGCTGGCGGCCCGGCGGCCCGTCGACGGCCCCGGATCGCCGAAGGCTTCACCTACGTGCAGCAGGCCGTTCCCGATGCCGTCGCGCGCTTCGGGCTCGATCCGGACGCCATCGCCGAGAAGCTCGCTGCGAAGATCGGTGTCGTTGCCGCCGGCGCCACTCGCGGCTGAGGAGCGCGCCCGTGGATATTTCCGGCCTGCCGGTGGTTCTGCTCAATGCAGGGCCATTGGGCGCCGTCGTGCTCTGGCTGCTCTGGGACCCGCCCGGATAAAGAGATCGCATCCGCCATCGCCTCGCGGGCTGTCTGAGTTTCGATGTTGGCGCTGTCGCGCGGAACTTTGCGCCCGCCAGTAAATTTTCTCCCGGATCTTGGGAGGATGGTGTGGAGACTGGGGCGCTACTCATCGGCATCGCTCTCTTCGGTCTGGCCGTTATTACAAAGCGCTGGCCGTACTAAAAACCGTCGCATGAGCACGCCAATTAGGCGGTCTCGCTAACGCGGGACGGGGCTTTGTCTCGTTTGTAGATGGCGCGTGGCAACGAGGCACCGCGGCTCGCAATTGGGACCAGTGAGCGTTCCCGCCAGCTCATAGGGCGCGCAAGTGGAGGAACCCGTCGCTGGGAGCATCCGCCGATGCATGTCGTCGAGCCTGCGATCAAACAGCGCGCCAGCGATCCAAAATCTCGCTGGTTGGGGCAACCGCAATCTGTTGGCTGAAGCGCGCGCGAAAGAGTCCCAGCAGGGCGTCGTGTCCCACATCCGAGTAGCTGCATACAGCGTCCGTCGCGATCACGACTTTGAAACCATGGTCGACCGCGCTTAACGCTGTCGAGAGCACGCAAACGTCGGTCTCGGCGCCTGACAGAATGACTGTGTCGGCCGACCGGTCACGGAGATGAGCGAGTAATCTACGGCTTGCAAATGCCGAGTAGACGGGCTTGTCGAACACATGGGCGGGCGGCGCGTACCGAGCCAGTTCTGGGACGAGCTCTAGCAGGTCCGCTTGGAGCCGATCACGCGTCGTGTGTGGCCAGCGGTCATAGAAATCGCGCCAGGCTCCGACCGCGTGGTCCATGGTCGAAGGCGTGATGAACCGTGTGAAAATGGTGGCTTGCGGATGGCGCTCCACCAAGGCGACACACTGCGGCAGCACACGAGCCATCCATGGCGTGGGCCACGGTCCTTCCGGACCGAACAGCCTCTGCATGTCGACGCACAAATGAACAGTACGTGTTGTCAGTTCAGGAAGACAGTCGCCCACAAGCTCTTTTCCAAAACGGCAACCTGGCCTCGCGAAAGCGGATCAGGGAAGAAGACAACTGAAGTCACATTGAGCCAGTACGGCGGCCCCGTCACTCGATCAGGTAACGCCCGGGACGTTGCAGTCCGGTTGGCTGCGCGCTCGCTTTGCTCGACGCTCGTAGTCGTCGCGGATTGTCGCGAGCTTCTCTTCGTCGAGTTCTTCGAGATCCATGAGCTCCTCACGAGCTCCTTCGACCTTTGAAAGCAATTCGTCGAGTTTGATCTGCATCGCCGCAGTGTCGCGGTTCTGGCTGTTTTGGATCACGAACACCATCAGGAACGTCACGATTGTGGTCGAGGTATTGATGACAAGCTGCCAGGTGTCGTTGAAGCCAAAGAACGGGCCGGAAAGAGCCCAAGCGACGACGATTCCGAGCGCCGCAAAGAAGGTGCCAGGCTTGCCCGAGTAGCGCGCAACGTTTTGAGAAAGCCGGGTGAAGAAGGAAGAATTTCCAAGATCGGAAATCGGGTCTGATTGGTCGGGCATGGTTGCCTCGGAGTGGGAAAGGGTGGCTCCGACGCGCCGCCGAAACCACCCGTAAATCAGGCCGCCTTGGCCTGAGCCTGCTTGTTGATCTTGCTCTCGCCGAGCTGGGACAGCGTCTGGTCCGTCTTCATCTCCTCGGTGAGCGTCTGGTCCAGAAGTTTGGCGGCGTTCGCCATTCCCAGTTGCTGGGCCCAGGCCTTCAGTGTGCCGTAACGAGAAATCTCGTAGTGCTCCACAGCCTGCGCCGAAGCGAGAAGGCCAGCGTCGAGGGCGGGGCTGCCTTCGAACTCCTCGATGATCGACTTGCCCTCTTCGATGATACCGAGGATGGCGTCGCAGGTTTTGCCGCGCGGTGCCTTGCCGACGATCTCGAACACATCGGCCAGGCGCTCGACATGCATTTCTGTCTCATCCCGGTGCTTTTCGAACGCCTGCTTCAGTTCCGGCGCCGTCGCTGCCTTAGCCATTTTCGGCAAGGCCTTCAGGATCTGCTTCTCCGCGTAATAGATGTCCTTGAGCGTATCGAGGAAGAGGTCATTCAGGGTCTTGGGGTCGTTCGCCATCGTCAGTCTCCTATGGTGGACCGTGCCGATGAAACCGGTGTGTCAGCGGCATGTTCCAGCCCAAGTTCGTCGCTGGCTCGAGGTCGTTGTATCGCAACTCGCCGAAGCTCCTAAAAGCCTGGGAACGCTTGTCGGCTTGTGACGTTCGGAACCATGGCGGGGGCCATCCGCAGGAGAACGTCATGAAAGCCCTCTGCTGGCACGGCAAGAGCGATATCCGCTGCGAAACGGTGCCTGATCCGCAGATCCAGGATGCCGGCGACGTGGTGATCAAGGTCACCGCGTGCGCGATCTGCGGGTCCGACCTTCACGTCTACGATGGCTATACGCCGAGCATGGAAGCCGGGGACGTTCTGGGTCATGAGACCATGGGCGAGGTCGTCGAGATTGGAAGCGGTGTTCGCAACCTCAAGGTCGGCGATCGGGTGGTCGTGCCTTTCAATATCGCCTGCGGTGACTGCTTCTTTTGTCGCAAGCAGCTGTTCTCGCTCTGTGACCGCTCCAACCCGAATGCCGACGAAGCCAGGAAGGCGATGGGGCAGTCACCTGCCGGCCTGTTCGGCTACTCGCACATGCTGGGTGGCTTCCCAGGTGGGCAGGCGGAGTTCCTGCGAGTGCCGTACGCCGATGTCGGTCCTATCAAGGTCCCGACAGGCATCCCTGATGAGCAGGTGCTTTTTCTCTCGGATATCTTCCCGACCGGCTACATGGCGGCGGAGAATGCCGAAATCGAGGAGGGAGACACAGTCGCCGTCTGGGGCTGCGGGCCCGTCGGCCAGTTCGCGATCCAGTCAGCCTGGATGTTCGGTGCAGGCCGAGTCATCGCCATCGACAACGTGCCTGAG
The DNA here is from genome assembly GCF_058798075.1 of Allobosea sp. GW823-FHT01F03. Classification (NCBI taxonomy): domain Bacteria; kingdom Pseudomonadati; phylum Pseudomonadota; class Alphaproteobacteria; order Hyphomicrobiales; family Alloboseaceae; genus Allobosea; species Allobosea sp. GW823-FHT01F03. Next base: position 1,427,649 of record NZ_CM179505.1, read on the forward strand.
CGCTTGGCCCTGGCTGCCTCTAAGGGGCGAGCTGAGATCGTCAACTCCGATGACGGCCCGGTCTACGACAGGCTTATGGAAATGACGGCGGGGCGTGGTCCGGATCGCTGCATCGAAGCAGTTGGTGCCGAGGCGCACGGCAGCGGATCATTCGATGCCATCGTCGACAAGATCAAGGCTGCAACCTATCTCGCGACCGATCGTCCGCATGCGCTCCGGGAGGCAATGATGTGCTGCCGAAAGGGCGGAACGATCTCCATGCCCGGCGTCTATTTCGGTTATCTCGACAAGATGCCGATGGGCGCTTTCATGAACAAGGGCCTGACGCTCAAAACTGGTCAGACGCATACGCACCGCTACCTCGCGCCGCTGCTCGAGAAGATCACCTCCGGCGAAATCGACCCTTCCTTTGTCATCACGCACCGTGCCGGGCTGGAGGACGGCCCGGGCCTCTACAAGACATTTCGCGACAAGGAGGACGGCTGCATCAAAGTCGTTCTCACCCCGTGAGCGAAAGACAGGCAATTGGAAAGCTCACCCTGGTTACCGGCGCGTGGCCAGGATCCAGCCCGGCCACGACATCGTGGGCCTCAAGGCGTGGGCTTAGCCGCATTGTTCCAGTCCGTGCGCCCGGTCCCTGACGACGGGGCCGGGCCTTTGCGTTAGCGGGCGCCGTGCGAGCTTCCGCGCCGGCTGCTGATGAAAGCTGCGACGTCGGGCGCGAGGATGTCGCGTCGTTCCGCCCATGAAGCGAAGAGCCCTCGCGCTGTCTCAGTTTCGATGTCGCCACGAACGGCTGCCAGACAGCCTTTCAGTGCCAGCGAATAAACAACGTCGCGCTGCGAAGCAGGCCAGTCGGTCAGGAACATGTAGGCCTCCATCGCCGATGAAACTGCGGTGGGAACGCCGAACTGGGTCAGCACCACGACAGGACGCTCGAATTGATCTGACGGAAGTGCCAAGGTCGTATCCTCCTGTAGTAACATGGATGCGATTGCCGCAGCAGGGCAGGAGCTCCGGGCTGCAGCGCCGGAAGATTTATGGGCAATGGCAGTCGGTTCAAGGGGCAGCCGGCGGCTGCCGAGCGTCTTGCTGACGTCCTAGAGAGCCCCTCGCGAATGCAGGCCGGCCTAAGCGGCTCCGAGTGGCTCGGCGCCGCTTCGTCAAGGGCCCCCGAAGGACAGCACCGCTAGAGTCCCGAGGATGAGGGCAAGAGTGCCCAGCCATAGCGATGCGGGAAGCGACATGGGCGGGACTCGACAAAGGAATGGGCGGCTGACAACGCGGGTATCTCAAGAGAGTTCCGCTGCGCCGATTGTGCGTCCCTGGCGACCTTGCCCTGGACTCGAGCCAGGGACCTGAGGATATGCAATCCCCCGCGTTTCCATTCCGCCACAAGGTCGAAGAGACGCGACCGCGCCTCACGCCGCGAACGCAGCAGCTCCGGTGAATGCCATGCTCCCAGCATGCGCTCGCAAGTTGCTGTTGGCAAGGAAAGCCCAAAGCCAACCGATCCCAAGTGGAACCTTTTACATTGATTCTAAGTTGTGGCGCCAACTGGGGAGCAACGGGAGTTCAAGTCATGAAGAAGATCATTCTTGCTGCCGCAATCGCCTTGGCTCCGATGGCGGCTTACGCTCAGAACCCCTCGGGAGCCCAGGGTGGCGCGGCCGGCGGCGCAGCTGCTGGCGCAGTTGGCGGTGCGGTTGTCGGCGGCCCGGTAGGCGCTGTTGTGGGCGGCGTCGGGGGCGCCGTTGTCGGAGGCATCATCGGCGACAACACTCCGCGCTTCAAAACCTATGTGACCGAGCAGCGCGTCCCATCCTACACATACAGCGAAGAAGTTCGGGTCGGCGCCGTGCTGCCCGAGCGTGGCGTCACTTACCGTGAAGTGCCGGCTGAGTATGGCGTGAAGGATTACCGCTATACCGTCGTCAACAACCGCACGGTCCTGGTCGAGCCGAAGACTCGCAAGATCGTCCAGGTCATCGAGTAAGCAGGGCAAGCCAAAAGGCCCGGTCTCGCTCACGCGGGGCCGGGCCTTTTTTGTTTCCAGCTGCAGGAACCGGATACGGCCATCGGCATTTTCCCCGGAGTTGATGGGAGGTGCCGATGCCGCTGTACCGGTTTGCTGTGAACGACGAGCACCATGTCGATCTGACTGACCCTATTGAACACCCGAGCGACGCGGTTGCAGTGAGAGACGCTCACCGCGCGCTGGCCGAGCTGGTTGCAGATCTGCCTGAGGCGGCTCAGGCCGAATTCCGGATTGCGGTCCAAGATCCCTCGGGGACGGTCATCTATCAGGCCTCTGTCACCTTTCGAGGCGAGGCGGCCGCCGATATCAAGGCACGTGGTTTGAACGGCGGATCAGCCAAGTAATCGCCCTGCGCTCCGCGGTCTGCGACCCTTCGCCGCCATTCTGCCTTCGCAGTTGAAGTTACGCTGCGGCTGTCGCGTAGACACCGTGATCTTTCCAGAAACATGGGTGCGAAGTGTGGACTGTCTTGGCGGTCATTTGCGGGATGTTGGCTGTGGCCGCCACGTCTTGGTGGGCCTCCAGACGCTGGCCTCTGTAAGCCGCACGGCCTCTTGAAAACGAGGGGAGCCGGCATCTTATTATGGCCGCAATCTCAAACAGTGCCCTGTGAAGGAGGAGGGTGGGATGCCTTTCAGTTCGTTGCGAGACCCGGTCGATATTGCTCGGGCGTTGGCCGCTTGGGAAGCCGCCTGGGCAAGGGTTCAGAACGAGCAGATTGTGATGCTGGGGTCGGAGGAGGCCGAGCGAACCAGGCTCAAGTTCATCGTCGCTTCCCTTGCGCCGGTGGCGCTAGACGAGCAGGATCTCGTGGAGCGTGCCATTGATCACTTTCGGCAAAAAGCTACCAGCGACGGGGTTGTCGCGGAGAACCGGCAGTCAGACTCTATGGTGTGAAGGCCTGCGTGTGCTCATCTTGCGGCGTCCCAGGGGCTTGGGCGTGGCGTAGGGGTCGCTGGAAAGCTGCTCCAGCAACTGTCTCCATAGATCCCTTGCCGATGCGTTCTGTTTGAGCATGCGCGGTTGTCTCAACAGCGTGTAGTTGGAAGAGGGGGCTGCAATCGCCGCTCCAGAGACTCACCCGGGCGGTGCTTCTAATTGAAGGGGTGCGCAGCAGTCGATGATCGTCCAGCCGCGACCCGAAGTGGCCATAGGCCGACATGATCGCATCTAAAGCTCTTCCGCGCGCGGAGCAGACCTGAACTCGGCTCCAAGATCATTTGATGACGGGCTCAACCGCCTCTTCTTTTGTGGAGGCGGGTGCGGTGGCGGGCTTCGCCCCGACCGGCTTGACGATCAGGTTCAGGCTGGCGTCGCCGCAAGCACAGCAGAGCTGCTCCTTCGGCTTGTACTCCGGTGTGACCCAAAGCAGCTCCAAGCAGTTCGCGCATTCGAAATGCGCCGCGAACGCCTTGTAGGCGTCGACCACGTGTTGAAAGTCCTCGCGCGTCAGGTCGGCCCAGGGATTGTAGTGGACGCCGGCGTTTAGCTGCCACTGGTCCACTTTGGCTGCCTCCCTTGCGGCGGTGAAGGCGGAGGCCCGCTCTCCGATGGCGGTCACCACCTCCTGCTTGTTCCACGAGTTGGCTGAAGCCTTGGCCTTCTTGTAGGCGTCGGTCAGGGCGTTGGCGGCGCCGGTGATCAGGTCACCGAAGCCGAAGTTGCCGTCGCCCCGGTATTCGACGACGCCGCGCAGCCGGTGGCACATCTCCCCGGCGAAGTGTTCGAGATGGTGGCGTAGCGCCGCCGCCGCCGGCTGGACGTCCCCCTGCGCTAGATGGGCGTCGATCTCCTCCCAAATTCCGGCGTCCGTCCACTCGGCCGGGCCCGTCGCGACGCTCCAGTGCTTGAAGTGAGCGAAGCTCTTTCCCTTGATCAGGCCCTCGGCCTTCATATGCCGCAGCCACACCTCGTCGTGGGTGGTCAGAATAAACTGGGTATTTGGAAAGCGCTTCTTGAGAAGCGCGCACACCTCCCGGCGATGCCCCCGGTCGACCGACATCAAAACATCGTCGAGGACCGCGAACGTGAAGTTGGGGCCGAGCAGATGACTCATCAGCGCCAGGTACAGGCAGAGTCCCATACCGTCTTGGTGGCCTTCGCTGTGGAAGGCGCCGGGCGGGAACTGGCCGCGCCCATAGAAGTCCACATTGAAGCCGAGCTTGCCGAGCGAGGGCAGCAACTGGGCCGTGAATTTGCCCTCATCAGGCTTGTTGATCTCGCGGTAGAGGTCAGAGAACGTGCTCTCGACATCGGCGTAGATCGCCTCCAGGGCCGCCGTCGTAGAGGCACCGTAGGTCTCATAGACCCGGGCCGCCAGCGTGGCATTGGCTTTAGCGATCTCGTGCGCCGCTTTCGCTTCCCGATAGGCCGTCAACCGCGCCTGGGAGTTCAGCAGGAACGTCCGCGCCCCGACCTCAGCGTTTGGTTCGGGCACTGCCTTGATGGCGGCCTCGACCGCACCGAGGTCCGCGGCGAGCGGCGCCGTGTCGAACCCGGTCTCGACGATCGCAAGCGTGTCCTCAAGGGGCAGCAGCTTGCTGAGCTGCTGATATCGGCCGCCCAGGAGAACTCTGAACTCGGCCAAGTCCTTGAGTTCGAGCTTCGGCTCGAACATCGCCCCATATGGGAGGATCGTTCGGATTGCCGATCCCGCAGCGGTGATCACGTCGAGCAGAGGCGCGATCTCCGCCTCGATCGCCTTCCGCTGCTGGGCAACCTCGGATAGATGATCGAGCTTGCCTTTCAGGTGGGCCGTGAAGTGGTCGGGCGTCTGTGGCGTGTCGCAAACCGGGCATTGCTCGTCATCGTAAAGATCGAGCGCCGTCTTCAGCAGCGTCTCGCGCTTGACCTCGTTGGCGGCGTCGGCGTCGCCAGATAGCGCCAATGTTGCATCGGCGACCTTGGCTCGCCGGGCGTTAACCTCGTCGCTGCCCAAGGTTGTCAGAGCGCTGCGTAGCGTCGCCAAGTCCGCGGCGGCCTGCGCCTTGGGAACCTTCTGCACCACCCCGTCGCCTTCGGCCTTGAGACCGTCCGCCAGGTCCGTGGTCGCCGTAACGTCATCAAGCGGGATCAGGCCGAGCAGGGCGCGTTTGGCGTTGGCCGCGCCCAGCATGGCCGTCCTGCTGAGACTCTCGATCCCAAGGGCATCGAGCAGCGGCTGCGTCGCCGTCCGCACGGCGCGCTCAGCCGGCGCCACGTCCTTGCCGCAGGCGTTGTTTATCTTATTGAGTACGCCGCGCAGCTTCTCGACATCGCTGAGGCGCAGCAACGCTTGAACCTCGTCTGACCGGTCCCCGGGCTCCGCGATGATGTAGCGGATCAGCTCGCGCCGCGACAAAACGAATTCGGGATGGAGCTTGACATCGGCGAAGGCGGCCAGGACGTCAGCGTCGCCCGGCTCAATGGTCGGCACCGTGGACGCCTTAACCGTGCGAGTGATTGACGCTTTCTTGCCTAGCGACGGCAGGCTCACGTCGAGCCGGACCCACGCCTCCTCGGGCTTCTTAACGTAATCGACGTGCGGCCCATGCTGCTTGACCGACAGCTCCTTGGTGCCGCGACCGGACAGGCGAGAGAGATTGCCGGTTAGGGCGAATTCGATCGCGTCGACGATGCCGCTCTTGCCAGTGCCGTTCGGCCCGCACGCCGCGAAGTTCTCTCCCTTGGGCTCCAACTCCAGCTCGATGATCCCGCGGAACTTGCGGATGGTGATCTTGTCGATGCGGATCATGTCGCATCCGGGAAAAGGATCGCGCGGATGGCGGGCTCTGCCATGACCCCCTCGCCGAGAATGAGCGCGCGCAGCTTGCCGGCTTTGTCTTTGAGGTCTTCGGTCTTTTCGAGTTCGTCGAAGAACGCGCCCAGCACGCCGCTCGCCACGGTAGCCACGGGCGCTGCGTCGCCGGCGTGGGGCGCTTGTTCTTGCGCAGGCTCCGCCTTTTGCTGGGTATCGTTTGACATTCCTTCCTCTTCAAAACCGTCCTACTATAATGGGCTCATTACCCAATCTAGGTCGAGGCCTCAGTTCACGCTTGGATAACAGCTTCCGTCCACCAACCGCCCCGAGATGCCGGCGATGCCCGCAAATGGATCTTCTTCCTGCTCCAGCTTGCCACTGACCCTTCTTGAGCCCTAGGCGATCCCCCGGTCCGGCCTTCAAGGCGGGCAAAGAGATCTCAGACCTCGTCATTCCATTCGGCTACGACGCGAGCGTCACCTAGGACAAGGCGTGCGTCGTTCTGGGCTATTCTCCCGTCCCATCGGGCGCGCCTATGCGGCAACTACAAGCGGAACTTCGCAAGTTCGCCTAATGGCCAGCTCCGGCCGCGGCGTGGCTGCCAACCAGGTTACCGGAAAGCGGACGCTCCCGACGTCAGGAATGGGCCAACTTCGGAAGAATTGGCCAAAGGGGCTGAGAAGGGCGCAGGGCGGAATCTCCTTTGAGATCACCCCCGAGAGTGAAGATCCCTGGAGCGGGTCCTCGGGCCCGCGCTCCTTGGATTTGAATATGACGAACGAGACCTTTGCCGCCGGCCACGGCAACCTGCCCGACGACGACCAGATGCGGCTCTATGCGCGTGCTTACGCAACGCAAAAGACCGCTGACGAACTCTTCCTGCGCTGGGAGGCCTGCCACTCAGACGCCTTTTTGCTGGAGGAGGCGCCGGAGCACTTCCATGCTGACTACGGCCTCAACGGCCGCCAGCTCGCCGAGGGCGCGAGGATCGCCGCTCGCCGAATGGCGCTGCTGCTGGCCGAGGCCCCGACCGAGCTTCGCGCGGTCCTTGCGCTGAAGATCCACGTCTTTGAGTCGATGGCGCAGCTGGATGGGGAAGGTGCGCGCTCGAACGCGATCTTCATGGTCGAGGCCGCGATGAAGAACGATGCCGAGCGGCTCGGCATCGTGCTGACGCCCTTGCCGCACCCGCCTGGCCGGGCACAGTGAGGCCGTCATGTACCTGTTCTACGACCTCGAGACCTCGGGCCTCGAACCCTGCTGGGACGTCCCGCTGCAGGCGGCATTCTTGCAGGCCGATGCCAAGCTTGCGGTGCAGCGCGAACTGACGCTGCGCTGCCGCCTGCCCATCCATGTCGTGCCGTCGCCCGACGCGCTCCTCATCACCGGCGTCACGCCGGAGATGCTCGATGACCAGCCGCTGAGCCATATCGAGATGATGGCACAGATCGCCAGGATCATCGCGGACTGCAAGCCCGCGATGCTGATCGGCTACAACACAATCCGCTTCGACGATGAGGTCCTGCGGCAGAGCTTCTACCAGACCCTGCTGCCGCCGTATCTAGGAGCCATGACCGGCCATGGTCGGGCCGACGTCCTGACCATGCTTCGCGCTGTCGTGATGCTTGAGCCGGACGCGGTCGCGATCCCCCGCGATGCAACCGGTAAGCCCGTCCTCAAACTCGGCGACGTCTGCCGCGCCAATGGCATCGCCCTGTCCGAAGATGAAGCCCATGACGCGTTGGCGGACGTGCGGGCGACGCGCGACCTGTTCGCGCTTCTGCTCGACCGGGCGCCGTCGACGATGGCGACGATGCTCGGCCATGCCAAGAAATCCGGGCCGCTCGCGCTGCTGGAGCCGGGCGAGCCGTTGATCCTGGGCGGCACCTCGCGCCTGACGCCGGTGCTCCCGATGATCGGCTCGCCAACGAACCCGTCCGCGCGGGTCTGTATCGACCTCGGCCAAGACCCGGCCGGATTCATCGGCCTCTCCGCACCCGAGCTCCTGGCGCGCATCCGGTCCAGCCGCTCGCCCGTCAGGCAGGTCAAGACCAACGCGCAGCCTGTGTTGTTTGCCTGGGACCAAGCGGTACATGCGCTCGCCGAGCCCGAGCCCGAAGCAGTGTATCGTGAACGGGCCCGGGCACTATGGGCGCACCCAACCTTCACCCGCCAGCTCGCGCTGGCGCTGCAGGACCAATACGCCGATCGGGAGCCTTGCGCCTGGCGGCAAGAAGCTGGCAATGCTTCCCGCCGATGCGTTCGAGCAGCCGGCCTACAAGCATCACTACGTCGCCGGCGGCAGGATTGCGATCTACGCCGCCGGCTGCGGCTTCGACCATGTCAACGCCGCCGCCACAGGCCTCGTCGGGCTCGCGCGACGCCTGAAGGCGGCGGTCCATAAGCTGTCGACGACGACGCAGACCGATCTTCGGATGCGATCGGAAGAGCTCAACAAAGACCACTACGCCGCCCTGACTACGAGCGCCGATGGCTACCCCTGCAGCGATCTCGGGTTCGACACCTGGATGATGCAGCACATCCTCCCGCGCGGACTGCCTCTCGCCGGCTCACCCGTCTCGGTCGGGGACCGCTGCCTCGTCGTCCGTCTGCCGGCCGGTATGACCCCTCGCGAATTCGACAAGCAGCTCGCCTTCAGGATGAAGAGCGCTCGCCTGAACAGCTGGCTCAGGACACCGGATGGTGAGCGCCACTGCCAGTACCTCGGGATTGACCCGGCCCAGCTCGCGCGCGGTACGGCGTACGGGTTCAACGAGGCCTTGCGGCGCTCGGCCGGCGAGGAGATCTACTTCTTCCGCCCGAAGTCGTTCGACGCCGACCGGCTGCTCCGCCTCGCGGAGACGATCGTCTACCGGTACGTTACGACGCCGCCGGCCCTGCGCCGTAACATCTCCTGGCGCTCCCGAGCCCAAGGGACGCGCTCGGACTTTCGGCCGGCCGCACCCTAGCGTCACTCCCGAGAACGGCCTCCAAGGCGCGTCGGATCTCCTCGCCCTGGCAGTGCGCTTCACCGACGAGAAGAGCTACTTCGTCTCGGAGGCGTCGCATGGCTTTGCGAAACGCTGGATGTGTCGCGCTCGGGCTTCCATGCCTGGCTCAACCGGTCACCGAGCCGTCGAGCACGCGACGACGAGGAGATCGGCACCAGGGTCCGGGCAAGCTTCCTTGGTTCGGATCGGACCTATGGTGCCAGGCGTGTCTGGCGAACCGTGCTGGCGGAAGGCATCGATTGCGGCCTGCATCGCATCGAGCGGCTGATGCGTGCCCAGGCTTTGCGTGCCAGGCCGCGTCGGCGCAGCCTGCCCAAAGACGGTGGCCAGCGATCGGCCATCGCCCCGAATACGCTCGGCCGGGAGTTCAGTGCCGAGCGTCCGAACCAGCGCTGCCTTGATGCCTGCCGAAGCCAGGACCGCCAAGCCCGCCATAACCTATCTCGACACCCAGATGCCAAGAATAAAGCCGGCAGTCGCGGCCCACCCCAACGCCCGTACCGGCCGATCTCGAATCTCTTCGATAATCAAGCGTTGCAGTTCCGTGGCGCGTGCTCTCCCGGCATCGGAGAGCTCGTCATCATCGTCGAACTGCTTCAGCCTTGATGAACCGGGGGCAGGGGTCTTGCCTGGAGCGTCAGCGTCCGCATGCTGGGACATGGTCTTGAAGCCGTTTTCGGTATCCATGATGCTATTCCTTTCGCGCCCGTAACGAGGCGCTCCATCGTGCTGGCCTAACTATTACGCCCCCCCTCTGTTCCGAGGCGGACGACAGAAAAGACGGTCAGCTTCGGTCGCCGGGCTGGCCTTAGAATTATTCCGCGAGTAGGGCCGCCTGGCGGGGCGCTGTCTTATGACTTTGCGGAGAACGGCTTTGGCTGCGTAAGCTTGGTTATCGGCGGACCAGAGTGACATGGCAGAAGACACGAGCGAATCGGCAGAGTGCAGGCTGCGCGCGCGAGAAGCGGAATTCGCCCGTATTCAGCGGATAGGCCAGATCGGCGGCATGGAGGTCGATCTGCGGGGCAACAATTTCAAGAACGTGCGCTCACCAGAGTATCTGGTCGTGCATGGCCTGCCGCCCGACGCAACCCACGAGTCCCATGAGGCCTGGGTAGCCCGAATTCACCCGGAAGACCGTGACCGTGTGCTGAGCCACTTTCTTGCGACAGTAAACGGGCCGGAAACGGAGTATGAGGTCGAATATCGGATCATACGGCCCAGCGACGGACAGACACGCTGGATTCTCGCGAAAGCAGAAATAGTCCGGGACGATGCGGGAGCTCCCCTACGCCTGATTGGCGCTCACATCGACATTACCGCTCGCAGGCGGGCTGAAGAGCAGCGTGAGCTGGTCTCCCGCGAACTGTCGCACCGCATCGCCAACATCTTTACCGTCGTCAACAGCCTCGTTCGCATGGCAGCGAGGTTCGAGCCCACAAACAAGGAATTCGCGGAGAAGCTCGAAAGTCGGCTTCAATCCCTGCATCGCGCTCATGCTTTCGTCTCAAGAAAAGAGGTTGGAGATGGGGGGTTAAAGTTGCTCCTCGCGCGCGTGTTGGAACCATACCATGGCACTTCGGGCCGACGGGTTTCGATCGAGGGGGACGATGCCATTGTGGGCCCGAACGCAGCGACGGCCTTGGCTCTGGTCTTTCATGAGCTTTCTACCAACGCCGTGAAGTATGGCGCCCTGTCCATCGATGAAGGATCTGTTTATGTCGTGGTGGCGGCAGCGGCGGGGCAGCTGCGCCTTCTATGGCGTGAAGAGGGAGGTCCTGCGATCGTCAACGCGCCCTCCGGTCCAAACGGATTCGGGAGCGTACTTGTCGAAAGGGCTGCGCGGTCCCAGCTAGGTGCGAGCATGACCTATGACTGGCGCCCTGAAGGCCTCTCGGTAACAGTCGAAGTAAGCCTCGTCGATTTGGCGCGCTGAGTGCTCCAACCTTGGCTCATTGTGGGCGTCTACGGCTCGCCGTTCGGATATCTGGCGACGGGTCCTGAACCGTGATCGACCCGCCCCAAACGGGTTCTGGCCTCATGCCGCAGCTGACACGCCAAAAGCCCTCGCCCGTCGATTCGGCGTGTCGCCCGGGTAAGAGCGAGAGAGCGCCAGCGTCATGCCGCTCGGATCTGCTCTTCGAATTCATCCGGGATTTCGCCGTGACGCGCTGGGGAATGCCGTCCTCGAAGAAGGCCTTGCTCGACGCCGCGTCGAAGCGCGCCGACAAGCTTCGGGCCAAGGGAAAGGAGGTCGGAAACGATCGATCTCTATGCCTTTCTGACGACCGAGCCGAATGCTGAGGTTGGCGCGATCCACCCGAAGGCGATGCCGGTGATCCTGACGAGGCCAGAAGAATGTCAGGCTTGGATGACGGCGCCATGGGACCAGGCGAGGTCGCTGCAGCCACCTTTGCCGAACGGTTCGTTCGATATTGTGGCGCGCGGTGTAAAGACGGATGGGCTCCCCGACTTCCTGCCCGAAGGCGGCGGCACTCTTTTCGGCGGCGGATAGATCGTTCTTGCGCTTCGGCAGCCGCCCAGGATTCTCAATCGGGGCTGCTCAAGCCCTGCTTGGTTGCGGCGCCGACTGACGGTGGATTGGCATTCATGAGCCGTTGTGCGGCGCCGACGAGATCAGGCGGCGGCATCACGTCATGTTGCAAGTGTCGTTCGACGTAGCTTCGCTTCTGCCCCAGCGAATTGGCGAGATCCGCGACCCAATCCCGCTGCGGGAACAGCTGTGCCATCAAAAGAGCGAAACCAGCCCCGGTTTCGCGGGCTAGGGCGTCTGCAATGCTTCTTTTGCCGGCGGCCTCACCGCCCATGGTGCGGTCCCAATCGTCGGCAGCTAATAGGAGATGACGGAGTTCGCTTTCTTCCGCGACGGTTGCGGGGCTTCGGTTGCGAAGCTCCTGCACTCGGGCGATTGCCGTTTCGTAGTCGTCCTGGGATCGGATCGTGAAGGCCATCGGCAACCCTCCTGCCGGCACTACCCGTAAGAGAGAGATAGGTTCCGACGATCTCGGATGATGACTTTCGCCGGCCGTAAGATCGACCGTTTCACCGCCAAGCCCCTATCCACCAGCCTCGCATAGTTCGCAATATTGGCACTTATCCAAGCCAGCAGGTCAACGGAGTTGGGTTAATCACTGCCGCCTTGTCGCCCGGCAGCCATCTCATTTGCCTCGGGAGGAACATAAACCTCGTCTCAGCGGTTGCGATGACAAATCACGGAGTGTCGCAATGCGGATCGATGCGAAGGACCGTCTTATTCTGGCTTTGGCGGCGCAATTGCGAGCGGAGCGTGAGACACGAGACGCTCTTGCATGGGTCGTTGGGAACGGCCAACTGGACCCCGCCGTGTTGACCGCCATTCTCACTGACCCGGTCCCACTTGTCACCCATGAGGATGCTGCGCGGGCCGAACTCCTCGTCGCCCAGCCTGCAGGCCCCGCGCGCCGGCGTGAGGCGGCGTGATGGCCCCGCGCCCCGCCTGGAAGGGCTATCTCAAGCTCTCGCTGGTATCCTGCGCCGTCGAGCTGACCTCGGCGACCGACCGTAGCGAGAAGGTCTCTTTCCGTGTGATCAACCGCAAGACCGGCAACACCGTCCGCCGCCAATATGTCGACAGTGTCAGCGGCAAGCCGGTCGATCCCGATGACGAGGTCAAGGGCTACGAGATCGGCAGCGACGAATACCTACTGATAGAGGAGGACGAGATCGACGCGGTCCAGATCGAAAGCTCGCACACGCTCTCGATCGTGCAGTTCGTCGACCGCACTGCGATCCCGCAGATCTATTTCGACCAGCCCTATTATCTCAGCCCCTCCGACGAGGTCTCAGAAGAGGCCTTCGCTGTGATCCGCGAGGCGATGGCGAAGCAGAAGAAGGCCGGCATCGCCCGCATCGTGCTCTATCGCCGCGAGCGGCCGGCGATGATCGAGCCCTTCGACAAGGGGCTGCTGCTGACGACGCTGCGCTACGACAAGACCGTGCGCCAGCCGGACGAGGTCTTCGACGGCCTGCACGAGAGCAAGCTCGATCCGGAACTGGTCGATCTCGCCACCCACATCATCGACAAGAAGCAGGCGAAGTTCGATCCGAGCGGCTTCGAGGATCACTACGAGGAGGCGCTGCTCGCGCTGATCGAGGCCAAGCGCAAGGGCAAGAAGCCGCCGGTCGCGAAGCCGGCCGAGCGTCCCACCAATGTCGTCAACCTGTTCGAGGCGCTGAAGAAGAGCCTCGGTGAGGAGGACTCGCCGCGCGAGCCGCCGCGCAAGAGCTCTTCGCAGCGCAAGGCTTCGCCCGGGGCCGGCAAGCCGACGAAGAAACCTGCCGCTGCCAAGACCAGGAAGAGTGCCTGACCCGCCACGGAGGGCGCCATGGCCAATCTCGATCTCTACCGTTCGAAACGCGACTTTTCACGGACGCGGGAGCCGAAAGGCGCGGCGAAACGCCGGAGCAGGGCGGAACAGGCCGGCGGCGCCTTCGTCGTCCACAAGCATGCTGCCCGCCGCCTGCATTACGATCTCCGGCTCGAGCATGGCGGCGTGCTCTGGTCCTGGGCGGTGACGCGCGGCCCGAGCCTCGACCCCGCCGAGAAGCGTCTCGCGGTCCATGTCGAGGATCACCCCCTCGAATATGGCGGCTTCGAGGGCACGATTCCCGAGGGCGAATACGGCGCCGGCTCGGTCATCATCTGGGACGAGGGCAAGTGGATCCCCGAGGGCAACCCCGCCGGCGGCATGGAGAAAGGCCATCTCGCCTTCACGCTCGAAGGCCACAAGCTCGGCGGCCGCTGGAAACTGGTGCGGCTGAAGTCCCGCCGTGGCGAGAAGCGCGACAACTGGCTGCTGATCAAGGTCGACGACGATTTTGCCCGTGATGATGAGGATATTCTCAAAACCGCGCCGGACTCGGTGGTTTCGGGCAAGAGCGTCGAAGAGGTTGGCGACGATCCCGCAGGCGACGTCTGGTCCACCGACGAGAAGCCCGCTAAAGGGCGTAAGCCCCGAGGCACCAAGTCCAGCACAGCAAGATCCAAGGTATCCGGCCGCCCGGCCAAGATTGAAGCCGAGCCGCTGCCGCGCTTCGTCGAGCCATGCCTCGCGACCCTGGAGGACAAGCCCCCAGCCGGCGAGCATTGGCTGCACGAGGTCAAGTTCGACGGTTACAGGCTGCAGGCGCGGATATCCGGGGGAAAGGTCAGGCTGCACACTCGTACCGGCCTCGACTGGACCGATCGCTTCCGAGACCAGATTGCCGCTGCCTTCGCGGCACTTCCCTGCGACACTGCGCTGATCGACGGTGAAGTCGTGGCGCTGGGCAAGGACGGCATCTCCTCATTTTCAGCGTTGCAGGCGGCCCTATCGGACGGCGAGGCCACTGACCTCGTCTTCTATGCCTTCGACCTGCTCCATCTCGACGGTGAGGATCTGCGGGCGGAACCGCTGCTCGCGCGCAAGGAAAGGCTGGAGGAGCTGCTGCAGGCTACGAAACCCGACGCCGCCCTGCGCTATAGCGAGCACTTCGTCGAGCCTGGCCAGACCATGCTCCGCCATGCCTGCCGCATGGGGCTCGAAGGCGTGATCTCGAAGCGGGTCGACGCGCCGTATCGCAGTGGCCGGGGTCGCGACTGGATCAAGTCGAAATGCACGCAGCGCCAGGAATTCGTGATCGCCGGCTATGTCCCGTGCAAGGCCTCGCGCAACCAGCTCGGCTCGCTCGTCCTCGGTTATCATGAAGGCGGGGAACTGAAGCCGGCAGGCCGCGTCGGCACCGGCTTCACCCGCAAATCGGCCGCAAACCTGAAGCGGCGGCTCGACGCGATCGCCGCTGAAACCGCGCCTTTCGAGGGGGCGGCGGGGCGCGAGCGTGGTATCGTCTGGGTCAAGCCTGAACTCGTCGCCGAGATCGCCTTCGGCTCCTGGACGGCCTCGAAGACGCTGCGGCATTCGGCCTTCCTCGGCCTGCGCGAGGACAAGCCGGCTGATGAAGTGATCGAGGAGAAGCCGGTCAAGGCTGCGGCGAGCAGGACGCGATCAGCGGCAAAGCTGATGCCGCCGAGGGCATCCCGGCGGGAGACCACAGTGACGTTGAGCAATCCCGACAAGCCGCTCTGGCCCGATATCGGCTTCACCAAGCAGAACCTGCTCGACTACTACGCCAGTGTCTGGGAGCGCATGGCGCCCTTCGTCGTCGAACGACCCCTGAGTCTGCTGCGCGCGCCGGACGGGATCGGCGGCCAGGTCTTCTTCCAGAAGCACGCCGGCGCCGGGCTGCACAAATCCGTCTCCCGGATGAAGGACAAGGATGGCGAGGAGCTGCTCTTCATCCGCGATTTCGATGGTCTTGCGGCGCTCGTTCAGCTCGGCACGGTCGAGATCCATCTCTGGGGCGCGAAGGTGGATGCCGTCGAAACCCCGGATCAGGTGATCTTCGACCTCGACCCGGACAAGGGCGTGCCCATGGAGCGGGTGCGCGCGGCGGCGCTGACGGTCCGCGCTCGCCTTGATGAGCTCGGTTTTGCGAGCTTCCTCAAGACCTCCGGCGGCAAGGGTTTCCATGTTGTGATGCCGCTGAAGCCCAAGGCCGGCTGGGACGAGATCAAGGCATTCGCCCGCGGTTTCGCCAAGGCGATGGAGCAGGCGCAGCCGAAGCTCTACACGGCGACCCTGTCGAAACAGGCGCGCAAGGGTCGGATCTTCGTCGACTATCTCCGCAATGGCCGCGGTGCGACTGCGATCGCCCCCTATTCGACGCGGGCGCGGCCGGGTGCACCAGTAGCAATGCCGGTTGCGTGGGCTAGATTGGGCCAGCTCGCGCCGGACGCGTTCAAAGCCGGCACTATAGGTGCAGGCGAAAGTGAAGACGAAGCTTGGCGCGGCTTCTTCGAATTAGCGAGAACACTTACCGGGCGTCGCGATGCCGAGTAGCGTCCTCCATGGCGTCGCTGAAGGCGTCGGCTGCAGGTGTTCGGGCGGATCACTGTTGAGGGTGATGTTTGGATTGCTCCTGAGCGGCGCGAGCGAGCAGAGCTTCCAGCTGAGCGAGCGCCGCCGGCGACAGGATTAGTTCGACGTCCGCGTCAGCTTCTGTTTCAAATTTGACCAAGGCCCCTTCGCCTGGGTCACCGCTGACGGTGATCTTTGAGACGCTGACGACGGGGATTTCGACAACGGGCTTTTCTGGCATGTGGCTATTGAGCTCCAGACCGATTTTCAAGGCAAGTGCTCGAGAGCAAGGAACCTGCACCGTTCTCCGATGTTGCGAGGAGGACGCGGAGGTTCTGACATGCGAATCGAGAGCAAGGAAGAGTTTGCTGCCGCAGCTGCCCGCGCCAACGCGCTGAGTGACGCAGCTGAGGGCACGCCGGCGGCTGATGAGCTCGCGGCGCTGGTTTCAGCGATCCGAAACTGGGAGGCGCGTCGAAAGACCGAAGGTCACGGCGCCGAAGAGAATCCCGAGCCGGGCACGAACCGCAGTCCCGATGACCTCCCGTTTTCAGGACTGCCGGGCAACCTCGGCAAGCTTCGAGAGTAACCGTCCGGTCCCAGTCTGGAGCACGAGGGAGGCATCGATGGGCAAGACAACGATCGAATCTGAAAAGACCGGCGGGCAAGCTCGCAGGAGCGCAGATAGTCGCCCACGGCCAGGAACTGACATTCCCGAAGCCAAACCGAAAGGCGGGAGCGTGCGAACCTCGAGGGAGGAGGCCTCCAAGGGCGAACGGAAGCCATCGGAGTCGTGGAGCCCGATCGATCCAGGCCGGCCGACGCAGGACGATTAAGTGGCTTCATCCCCCCAGGGTCGATAGAGCGCCTTCATATTTCGCGATCAACCTTTCACGCGTATCTGAGGGCAGCTGGGCCAGCCGGGTACGGCTTAGATTGTCTTTGAGATCCTCGACCGTAACAGGGCGAGCGAGTACGTTCGCCGCGGCTCGGTGAATGAAATCGCCGTAGGGCTCGTCCTCTGGCACGGCTCCCCATTCGAGCCAGCCGTTGGGCTTTCCGATGGGAATGTAAGGTGAACTCGAGCTTGCTCTTGCCGGTCAACCAGAACGCTTCCTGCGATTGATTTTGGCGCGCCTGCTGGGATGCTGGCGCTGAACGTGATTAGGCGCAAGGCGACTGGTAGACCCCTTAGCGCACTTTCATTCGCGCCCGCAAAGGGAAGTTGCAGCCGCCCCTGGTTGCCGCCAACATTGCTGTTTCGTCAGGAACCAATTGGCGTCAGATGCGTTGACAGAGATCAAGGAGTAAAAGGGATGCGGCGAGCCTCACCGCGAACTAGCGCCAGATCGAACTGTGAGGGCGTCGTCTCTCATCTGGATCGGTGGCGTGCTTCTTGGCTGCCTCCCCCCAATGTTCTTGGTGTTGAACGCCAATATGCATGCCCGCTATCCGCATGGATGGCGGGTTTTTCTTTGCCAATCTTAGCGCGATCGCTTGGACGATCGTTGTCGATGGAACGCTGATCGTGGAAACCGCGATCAAACTGCTTCTGATTTCTGCAGGGATGCTGGGTGTTGCCGGTGCAACTTGGTTAATCGCCGAAAAATGGAAACTCTGATCGGCGGCCACATTAACTACATGCCGCATGGGCTCGGGACCATCTGGCAGGAAATGCCGGTCATCAGGATTCCGTCATTGCGCCGTCGCTCGGCATGGAGCGACGGGAAGTCTGTCGGAGGGATTTCAGTAGCGATGAGTCAACGATGCGGCAGTCAGTTCCGCGCTGGCGCCGGCATCCTGCAATCGATTCCATCTCGGCTTCCCGAATAGAGCGCACTCGCGCTTTCCAAGCACATGCGCCGTTCCTGCCCAAAGCGAAGGCTTTCGGGCCTGCCTGAATATCATACCGAGCGTAATGGTCCTGACATTTGTACCCCATGCCGCGCGGCATGGCGTTTGCTGACGTGCTCAGCGCTAACAAAGCAATCCCCCCGACTGCCAAAGCCACAATTGTCACGCGTGATCTCCACATTTTGGCCGCACTTCGTACTTGGCTGGAGCTAAGCTCCTGCGTCAAGTCGGCTCGTCTCGTACCGCGATGCTAGAGGAACGATGGGCCGACTGCGGACCGGCAGCGCGCAAATCGCTGTGCTAACCCGCCACCAGCAGCCCGCAGTCGCCTGGTCCTCGCAAGGGCTGCCCTCCTTGGGCGTTTCTCCCTGACTGGCCCGGTCTCGCTCGCGCCAGCGGGGCTTTTTTGTTTGGAGATGCCGCCCTCCGTGCAGCCCCTGTCCATGGTCTGCATGTCATTTGACATAGTGTGCAGCTCGAAGTGCGATTAAGCGCGAGGAATGCGAGAAATTGCTTCCGACCTGGTCCCGGTCCTAGCGGATCGATATGCCGCTTTGGCAAAAGAGGCTTTTGAAGCTCAGGCTTCGCTTGGCCGAGGCGGGGACGCCGAGCGGAAATGCGACTGGATGGCGTTTGCGGTGGCCCAGAAAAAGGTCTGGGAACTCATGATTGAGATTCGCGCCATTCAAGATCGAACGGCTGACGAAGCATAGATCTCGTCTCGCTTGGACTAAGGGCGATTATATTCGTCGGCAGGGGAGGGTAAAATGCCATTTCGATCATTGACCGACCCGGTCGATCTGGCCCGCGCATTTGCAGCCGTCGAGGAAGCCTGGGCAGAAATCCGATCGTCTTCACATGATCGAATGGGCACCGAGGAGCAGGAGCGCGAGCGCCTCAAGTTCATTGTCGCAAGCCTCGTTCCTATGGTGCTTGACGAGCAGGAGTTGGTGGCGCGAGCCGTTGAGCAATTTACCCGCACAGTCCGAACAAGCAGCGTTCTGTCCGGGCCTGAGAACGAGGAACCGCGCGCGCGGTAGTGCGTTACGACGATGGCGCTCTGAAGTCTCTTTCGTGCGCCAGGCCTGCGGCCCTCTTTCTTTTGAGCGGAGGCGCTCCGTGTTGCGTTGGGAAGCGTGTCATGGAAACAGATCGCGTCGAAAACATCGCTAGGGCGCTTTGCCGATCGGCAGGCTTTGATCCAGACGCCCTTCTTCCTCCTGAAATGAACTATGCATTGATGTCTCCGGCCCGAGAGCGGCTACCCGCGTGGCAGCGCTTTCGACGCGCTGCGGAAGTCTATTGTCAGGCCGGCGGTTATGAACATGCGGGCGAGCCGCAAAAACGTCCCGCCAGGATGCCTTCGATTTAGGGCTTCTGGGACGTATAGGATCGCAAATCCCTCGAGGACAGGCTGTGACGCATTGCCACCGTTCTGCTTCGACTGTTGATCTGACGCAAGGCCCCCTGTTAACGCCTGATCGAACTCTAGACAGAGGGCAAAAATCTGGACAGGTCTAGTGGTTACGGGCGGAATGCTAAGCGTTGCTGCCGTTACCTGGTGGGCCACTCGGCACTGGTCTCTTTAACCGCGCATGCAATCTCATTCTGGCGCCCGGTCCCGTTCACATCGGGGCCGGGCGCCTTTTTGCGTTAACGGGCGCCGTACGAGCTTCCGCGCCGGCTGCTCACGAAAGCGGTAACGTCGGGTGCGAGGATGTCGCGGCGTTCCGCCCATGAAGCGAAGAGCCCTCGTGCGGTCTCGATTTCGATTTCTCCACGGACCGCTGCAAGGCAGCCTTTCAACGCCAAGGGATGGGTTGCATCACGCTGCGCGACCGGCCAGTCGGTGAGAAACATATAGGCCTCCATAGCAGAGGAAACCGCCGTAGGGACGCCGAACCGGGTCAAGATGACGACCGGGCGTGCGAATTGGTCTGACAGGAGTGCCAAAGCCATATCCTCCTAGAGCAACATGGTTTTAGAGTCGCAGCGGAGCGAGAGCTGCGCGCTGGCGGCGCAGATAGATTTATTGCCCGAGGGGACCAGTTCAAGACGGCGAGGCCGCGCTCCTTTCTCGCGCATATGTCGAGCGCCTGGGCGGCGCTTGCAGGCTTGGTACGTTGCTCTACATCTGCCCTGGGATATGCCTATGGGAGACGCAGATGCCATTCAGTTCGTTGACGGATCCGGTCGATCTGGCGCGAGCGGGCGCAGCTCTGGAAGCGGCCTGGACCGCGATCAAGGTGCAGCAACCTGAGATTGACGAAAAGGAGCGGGAGCGGCTGGCATTCATCGTCGCCAGCCTCGCGCCGCTTGCAATGGATGAGGAAGACCTTGCGAAGCGGGCGGCCGAGAAGTTCCGTTCTTGAAATCCCTTGCCCGAGTGTGACGAAGAAGAGCCCCGCCAGCGCACGCCAGCGGGGCTTTTGCTTTTCGTGCTCAGGCGGCCTCGAGATGGCCGATGCCGTCCACCAGCATGTTGCAGCCGCGGCTGGCGAGACCCCACTGACGGGTGACGACGCCGGTCGCGGTGGTCAGGACGCCGCCCGTGGTGAGGGCGATGCCCAGGATCTTCTGGCCGATGCCGGCGCCGGCCACGGTGTCGAGCTCGTCATCGGTCAGGGCGATGGAGGTGTCGCGGGCGGTGTCGAAGGCGTTGGTGGCGGTCATGGTCGGTTTCCTCTCACTTCCGGCCGGCAACTGCTTCGTCCGGCCTGATGAGAGGCATTTGACCGTCTTGCGCTTACACGCACCTTACAGCCGCCGCGGGCATGGCTTGGAAGAGATCGGTCCGGTTGATGGCAAGGCTAGAGCGGTAAAGCTGGCGGTCGGTGGCGCCGTCTGCAGTGCCCGCCTGCCAGGGGTTAGGGATACCGCAGAGGATGAAGCCGATCGTGAGGATCACCAGACCGACGGCAAGCAGCCATAGGGCCGTTGGAGAAGACATCTCTAGCGTCTCCGGTCGAGAATGCGAAACACATTCGATATTGCGATCTGTGCTCAACGGCCGCCCCCGCTTCAGCCGATTCTCTCCGCACAAAAATTGGCCCCACTGGCTCGCGCGCCCGCAGGGCCTATTTGCAAGTTTAGCGGGCGGTTTTTCTGCTCCGATGCGCCCGATACAACCAAGCAGGGCGTTTTATGGCGCCGAGGATCCGACGGTCGGTCGAACGTACGGAGTTGCGTTGGCATCGAACTGCGTCCAGCCCTCCCGCTCATAGTCGGCCCGGCGCTGGACCATATCGATCGGGGTTGCACGGTCCATGATCGCCTCCGCTTCGGCGACGCGACCGTCAGCGGCACGAACCGACACAACCGATCCACCACGCCGAACGCTTTCTGCGTAGACGTGGGCTTCGCGCTCGTCGACGCCGGCACTGGTCATCGCACCGATAATGCCCCCCGCAGCCGCGCCCGCTGCGGCACCGGCGGCGGTCGCCGCTAGCCATCCGGCCGCTACAACGGGTCCGATACCGGGAATGGCGATCATCCCGAGGCCCGCGAGCAAACCGGCGGCTCCGCCGACACCAGCGCCAATTCCAGCACCTTCCCCTGCGTTGCTGTCATCGCCGTCATCGTTGCGAGGCCCGATCACGCTGATTTCAGAATCCGAGAAGCCGGCCCTTCCCAGGTCCTCCACGACTGCGGTCGCCACTGCGTAATCATCGTAAGACCGAGTGATTGTGCGAGTCATTGCAGATCTCCTTACAGAATAAACGGTCAATGGCGGGTGATGTTGCCGCGATAATCCACGCTCACGGTGACCGGCTGGCCGCCATGCGTGGCCGTGCCCTTCCAGACGCCGTTGTCGTCCTTCTTGAGCTCGCTGATGGCGCTGTATCCGTTGGCCTCAAGGCGGCTCTTGGCCTGGCCTTCGGTGAAGCTGTTCGCTCCCGGAAGCGGAGCATTCGCATCCGCCGGGGCTGGCGCCGGAGCAGGCGATGTCGTTGGTGTCTGGGCGTAAGCTCCGAGAGCGAAAAGCGATGCGACGATCGAGGCACTGAGTTGCCTTTTCATAGCGTCCTCCCACAGAATTCAGGCCAGATGGCCGATGCTAGGGGAACGGAGCTTGTGGGAAGATGTTCCCGGCAATCTGGTGGGCGCTTGGTTCTTTGAGCCGCGATGCCCCGGCACACTATGGCTTCAACCGGCATGAACCGCGGCTGACGATCTCGATCGCGCGCAGCGCATGATCGAGATTCTCGAATGTTTGCGCGACCATGTCCCCTAGAAGATAGGAAACGCGTTCGGTCGGCACTATTCGAACTTGGCCGGGACCTAGGGCCCAGACTCATAACCAGTAGCTGACGATCGCTGCGATGCAGACGGCGGCGAGGAAGTTGACGGCGTTTCGGTCGTATCGGGTTGCGACACGGCGGAAGTCCTTGAGGCGGCAGAACATACGCTCGATAGCGTTGCGGTCGCGATAGAGCTCCGGCGAGAAGCAGTTCTTCCAGCGCCGGTTCACTTTGGGCGGGATGTTGGGCATCGTGCCGTTCTCCTCGACCTGTCGGCGGATGGCGTTGCTGTCGTAGCCCTTGTCGCCATGAAGGATGCGCGCTGGCGGCATCTGCTTCAGCAAGGCTGATCCGGCCGTGCAATCAGCGACCTGGCCGCCGGTGAGCAGGAAGGCGATGGGTCGGCAGTCTCGATCGGTCAGCGCGTGGATTTTGGTCGTTCGCCCGCCGCGCGAGCGGCCGATGGCCTGGTTGCGTTCCCCCCTGTTCCACCTGAGGCTGAGCGGTGTGCCTTCACGGCGGAGGAGTCAATGAGCACCTGGGCCGGCGGACCACCGGCGCTCGCCAGAGCATGGAAGAGATCGAACCAGACGCCTTTGGCGGCCCAGCGGACGTAGCGGTTGTAGAGCGTCTTGCGCGGCCCGTAGTCAGGCGGCGCATCGATCCACCGACCACCGGACTTCAGAACATGGACGATGCCGCTGATCACGCGGCGGTCGTCAACACGCGGCTTGCCACGCGTATCCGTCGGTAGATGCCGCTCGATCCGTGCGAATTGCGCGTCCGTGAGCCAGAAACGATCCCGGTTCATCCGTGCTTCCTCCCGGAAGCCGTGAATCACACCGAGCCCACGACGCCAATCATTTTATGGGTCCGAACCCTAATCGCTCGATGCGACCCGCACACCGCCCAAGGAGATCGGTGAGAATCCAGCGGTCCGGCGCGGGGTTGGTGACGTTGAAATCCATGTTTGCCCTCCAAGCACCGCTAGCAACATCGCCGACCGTCACGCCGGTTTAAAAAGCTCCAGACCGAGGCTGATCGCAGTTCGGAGGGCCGCGTCGAGCAAAACGGCCGGGGGGAGTGGCCCGAATTCGCAATGACAGTCCAGCCTTCGGCCGCATTTAGTTGCAGCAGCTACAAAGATGCGGCCACGCGGGTTTCCGCGGTTGTCTTCAACGAAGCCGGTCACACCGGTCAAAGCAAGAGCGAAATCTACTGGAGCGTGCTCTAATGTTCCTTCCGCCATTGCTCGAGCGACGGGGCGCGAAACTGCGGAATATTCTTCGATGAGCGTCGGCGGAATTCCGAGCGCACTGATTTTGGCGGCTACCATATAGGTTACGAATCCGCCAAAGAGGACGTCGCCAGCTCTCTCGGGCTGCGCCAGGCTGTTAGCCAGAGCACCCGCGCTGCAGGATTCAGCGACGGCTATGGTACGGCTACTGTCAGAAAGACGCGAAACAAGCTGCTCGGCGAGCTTGGTAAGATCCGGCATCGACGAACCCGGCGGATCGTCGATGAACCGTGAGTACCAGTGAATGGAGCTGTCCATATCAGCCACGCCTTCAGGTCAAACCTGGCACGCTGCAACTGGGTTTAGCTCGAGCGTGCTTAGCTCGCATTTCATAATCTTCGCGGATTTGCGCGAGCTTCTCCTCATCGAGTTCTTCAAGATCCATGAGTTCCTCTCGAGCACCTTCGACCTTTGAAAGTGATCCACCCCCGTTGAATTGGTCCACCCTGAAGTATGTCTTTTGGCAGACAGGAGGACCGCCATGCCGAAGAAGCGCCACAAGCCCGAAGAGATCGTCGCGAAGCTGCGGCAGGTCGATGTGCTGGTCTCGCAGGGGCAATCCGTTGCCGACGCGATCCGCTCGATTGGCGTGACGGAGGTTAGCTATTACCGCTGGCGCCGGGAGTTCGGTGGGCTGAAGACGGATCAGGTCAGGCGGATGAAGGAGCTGGAGGCCGAGAACGCCCGGCTCCGCCGCGCCGTCGCTGACCTGACGCTCGACAAGCTGATCCTGAAGGAAGCCGCGTCGGGAAACTGGTAAGCCCCGCGCGTCGCCGTGTCTGCATCGACCACGTTCGGCTCGCTCTCAAAGTGTCGGAGCGGCGGGTCTGCCGCGTGCTCGGGCAGCATCGCTCGACCCAGCGCCGGATCCCCGCGCGGACGCGACGATGAGGAGCAACTCATCGCCGACCTCGTCGAACTGGCCCGCTGCTACGGCCGCTACGGCTATCGCAAGATCGCCGCGCTGCTGCGTTCGACGGCGGGCTGGGTCGTCAACGACAAACGGGTCGAGCGGATCTGGCGACGCGAGGGGCTGAAGGTTCCAGCCCGACAACCCAAACGCGGCCGTCTCTGGCTCGCGGACGGATCCTGCATCCGCCTGCGCGCCGAGCGCCCGAACCATGTCTGGTCCTACGACTTTGTCGAGGACCGCACCCATGACGGGAGAAAGTATCGCATGCTCAACATCATCGACGAGTTCACGCATGAATGCCTCGCGATCCGCATCGACCGAAAGCTGAAGGCGATCGACGTCATCGACGTGCTCTCGGACCTGTTCATCCTGCGCGGCGTGCCAGAGCATATTCGTTCAGACAACGGCCCCGAATTCGTCGCCAAGGCCGTGCAGGCCTGGATCGGCGCGGTTGGCGCCAAGACTGCCTACATAGCGCCCGGCAGTCCCTGGGAGAACGGCTTCATCGAGTCGTTCAATGCCAGGCTCCGCGACGAGCTTCTCGACGGCGAGATCTTCTATACCCTCGCTGAAGCGAAGATCGTCATCGAAAGCTGGCGGCGCCACTTCAACACGGTGCGCCCGCACGGCTCGCTCGGCTACAAGCCACCGGCTCCGGAAGTCTTCGTGCCCGCCATGACCGCGCGGGCGGCTGCGCTATCCAGACCAGCTACGCCGCCCGCGCTGGCCCCGAGGCCAACCGCACACTAACATTAAACCCGGACCTCTCGGCGGGGGCGGACCATGCTCGCGTAGCCACGCCTTCTGATCGTCGCCGAGATTATCCCACTCATCCCGTGCCGCGTGCCAGAGCTGGTGATGGAGACGCATCTCCTCGCCGGCGAGCATGGCAATGACGGCCTCGGGCAAGGGGGCCGTCTTCCGCGCATCGGCAAAGTCGTGCTTCACGGCGTAGAAGGAATAGCTGGCGCCCGCCGGCGCACCATCATGCTCGACTGTTCGGATGACGGTGCCCACCAGCGTTGGCTTTTGGATCGCCTGGGGCTTGAATTGCGGCTGGCGCGGCCACTGGGGTGCCAGAACGCATTGGTAGTCATAGATCCAGGATTGCCATGCCGAGCCCTTTCGGCCCGTGGCTCGGAAATTCAATGTAACGACATCGCCATCCGTGTAGATGCCCTCGACGAACAGAAAGGGGCCGCCAACCGCATGCGATTTTTGGATGCGCTCATCGAGCTCTTAGAGCCCCGGCGCAAACTGCTCCCCCATTTCCCGTTCCAGATGCTCATGGGCGTGCTGCGGTGTTGCCGTCTTCGTCCTGGCAGGCCTCGCGATAGAGTTCGAGCGGGATCGGAACGGGGACGCTAGCGACCTTGTCGCCCGCTTGGGCCTGTTTCGGTTGGGCACGCATCGGGAGCAACCTTAGCCCTTCAGCGAGTTGTCGGCTTGCAGGCTCTTTTTCAAAGCGTCGAAGAGATTAACGACGTTGGCGGGCCGGTCTTTCTCGCCGGAGCCGGCGGATTTGCGCGAGCCCTTGCGCTTCTTCGACGCGATCAGCTTCAGCAGGTGCTCTTGAACCGGATCCTTGACCAAGTCCGGTGACCAGTCCTGCGTCTTGGTCGCGATAAATTTTTGCGCGAGCGACAACAGCTCCGGTGCCGCCTTCTCCTTGGCGATCCCGCTGAAGTAATTCTTCTCGTCGCGGACTTCGTCGCCATATCGCAGCGTCCAGAGCACGATGCCCTGATCCCGGGGCTCCAGCATCACCGCCCGCTCGCGCCGGTAGAGCACGACCCGCGAGATTCCGACCATCTTCGTCGCTGCCATGGCGTCGCGGATGACGGAGAAGGCCTCTTCTCCCACCTCGTCATCGGGGACGAGGTAGTGCGGGCTGTCGAAATAGATCCAGGGAATGGAGTCGCGTGGGACGAAGGCGTCGATATCGATCGTGCGGACGGTATCGAGCCTAACCGCTTCGAGCTCCTCGTCCTCAACGATAACGAGCCGACCGGCCTCGGCCTCATAGCCCTTGGCCTGGTCATCGGGCTCGACCGGCTTGCCGCTGTCCGCATCGACATAGCGGCTGACAACGCGATTGCCGGTCTGCCTGTTCAAGGTGTGAAAGCGCACCTTCTCGCTCTCGGATGTGGCCGGGCTCATGGCGACAGGGCAGGTCACGAGCGAGAGCTTGAGATAGCCCTTCCAATAGGTGCGGGCGGGCATGGCGACGCAACTCCGGACACGAAACTGCCGAGTCAATGCAGTTGGACCAATAGAGTTCCCGTGGTCGGGAACCATGCGAGTTGCTGCGGATTGAATCGCTTGGGTTGCGATGTGGAGTTGCGTGTCATGGTCGCGGCGCGAGCGAACTGGAAGGGCTATCTGAAGTTTGGGGAAATCAGTTGCCCTGTCGCGCTCTACACCGGTGCGAGCACCTCCGAACGCATCTCGTTCCATACGGTTAATCGCGATACCGGCCACCGCGTTCGCCGAGAGTTCATCGATCCGGTCACCGAGAAGCCAGTCGAGCGGGAAGATCAAATCAAGGGCTTCGAGATCGACACCGACCGCTATGTCGAAGTCGAGCCAGACGAGATCGCGAATGCGGTTCCCGATAGCAAGAAGCTCCTGGCTGTCTCCTCCTTCATCCCCTGCAGCGAGATTGACACAGTCTTCTTCGACAAGCCCTACTATCTCGCCCCCTCCGGCAAGATCGGAGAGGATGCCTTCGCCGTGATCCGTGAAGCGCTGCGGGCGAGTAAGGTCGGCGCGCTCGCGCATGCCGTGCTATTCCGGCGCTATCGCGCTCTGATGATCCGGGCCCAGGGGCTTGGTCTCGTCGCCCACACCCTGAACTTCGACTACGAGGTTCGGTCCGCGGCCGAGGCCTTCGACGAAATTCCCAAGCTCAAGATTCAGAAGGAAATGCTCGAGCTCGCCAAGCACATCATCGAGACCAAGAAGGGCGAGTTCGATCCGTCGAAGTTCGATGATCGGTACGAAGCGGCGGTGGCGGAGATGGTGAAGGCGAAGCTCGCCGGTAAGCCTGTGAAGGTCCTCCAGAAGGCTAAGGCGCCTAAGGTGGTCGACCTTATGGACGCGCTGCGTGCGAGCGTCGGTGCTACCACCGAGGCGCCAAGGAGAAGCCGTCCTGTGAAGAGCGCAACCAGACTGAAGAAGGCGAGCTAGCGTCCTTGCATCGCGCTCCGATCACCGAGCGTGGCGACCGGCCAGTGGGGTGAGCGCAGCCAATCGAACAAATCACCGAAACTGACGTTCAGGCTTCAGGGCGGGCTTCCCTAACGTCCTCGAAGAGGTCTTCCCATGGTGCGGCAGTCTCGTTTGGCCGGCGTGGCCGTTACGGCTCTGTTGTTCGCAGGTTGCGGCAATCGGGAGCTGCCTGAGGAGGCAGGGTACGGGCCAAATCCCACGCTGCCGGAGCCTCAGTCGAGCTGGAGTTGACCCGTTTCCGTGGACTGTTCACGGCTATAGCGGGTCAGGTCAGTTCGTGGTGCTTCCTTTCGTATTCGATGGGCGAGAGGTATCCCAGCGCCGAATGGCGGCGTGACGGGTTGTAGAAGCCTTCGATGAAGTGGAAGACGGCCATCCGCGCCTCGCTGTGCGAGCGAAAGCGGTTTCGGTCGAGCAGTTCGCATTCGAGCGTCGCGAAGAAGCTCTCGCACATGGCATTGTCGTAGGCATCGCCGACCGAGCCGGTCGAGGGCCTGACGCCGGCGTCCTTGCAGCGATTGCCGAACGCCAGCGAGGTATATTGGGCGGATTCAACCGGTCGTCGCAACACCGGCATCATACTGCTGAGCGAGGAACTGATTGAGCATTTCGATCGGTGTTTTCCATCCGAGCGTTTTGCGAGGCCGCGTGTTCATCGCGTAAGCGACGGCAGCCAGCTCCCCGGTTGAGTGCCGGCTGAGATCGGTGCCTTTCGGGAAGTATTGGCGCAAAAGGCCGTTGGTGTTTTCGTTTGAGCCGCGCTGCCACGGGCTTTGCGGATCGCAGAAGTAGACTTCCAGCCCGCTCTCGATGCGGAGCCGTGCATGCTGAGCCATCTCGGCTCCCTGGTCCCAGGTCAGCGATTGACGAAGCGTCGCCGGCAGTTCGCTCATGGACTGGACGATCGCCGTGCGAACAGCTTCAGCACCGTGTCCGGCCAGTGGCGGGCCGTTCTTGACCCTCTGTCCCCGCTGATATCCCTCTTGGCGCGGCAGGTGCAGCAGCATCGTGAAGCGCGAGCTGCGTTCGACGAGCGTGCCGATCGCCGAGCTGTGCAGGCCCAGGATGAGATCACCTTCCCAATGCCCCGGTATCGCCCGGTCTTCGACCGCCGGTGGTCGTTCACTGATCATGATGGCGTCGCCCGCGCCGATGCGGGCCTGCCACGCCAGGCGTAATAGCCTGACGCGGAGACCTTGAAGACGCGGGCCATGGTCTTGATCGGGAAGATGGCCTGATGCGCGCTCATGAACCGGAAAACCCGTTCGGGTTCGCCTTGCTCTCCCGCGCGAACCAGGCCGCCGCCTTTGACAGGATATCGCGCTCCTGACGCAGGCGCTGGTTCTCGCGGCGGAGCCGGATCAACTCCTCTCGCTCGGCCGATGTGGGGCCGTCGGTTCGCTTGCCGGCATCGCGCTCGGCCTGACGGAACCAGTTCATGATGGATTGTGCTGTCGGCTCGAACTCGCGCGACAGCTCTTCAGGCGTTCGTCCTGATCGGACCAACTCGACCAGTTGCCGCCGGAACTCCGGCGGGTAGGCGCTTCGAAAACGCGGCATGGGACACTCCAGAAAATGACTTCAAGGGTGTCCACAAAACCGGGTCAACTCCAGGTCGGTTCGAATTCCAATGTCGGGGAGAACGGCATGACGGAGGAGGAACGCAGGGCGGCCGTCCTGGAGATCGATACGACGACGGGCGCGACGCAAGTCTTCGCTAGCGGCTTACGTAACCCGGTCGGCATCGACTGGAACCCAGTCACCAAGGAGCTTTGGGTCGCGGTCAACGAGCGCGATGAGATCGGCGACGACCTTGTTCCCGACTACATGACGTCGGTCAAACCCGGCGGCTTCTATGGCTGGCCCTATAGCTATTTTGGCCAGATCGTCGATAAGCGCGTCGAGCCGCAAAAGCCGGATCTCGTCGCCAAGGCGATCAAGCCTGATTACGCCCTCGGGTCGCATACGGCATCGCTCGGAATGACATTGGTCAAGAGCGAGGGGCTCGGGCCGAGGTATCTGGGGGGTGCCTTTATTGGCCAGCACGGTTCCTGGAACCGCAAGAATCCAGTTGGCTATCGCGTGATCTTCGTCCCGTTCGCCAATGGCAAGCCTTCGGGCATGCCAATCCCTGTCCTGACCGGCTTTCTGAACGACAAGGGGCAGGCTCGGGGGCGTCCCGTCGGCGTAATCGTGGATCGCCGCAATGGCCTGCTCGTCGCCGATGATGTTGGAAATGTCATTTGGCGTCTAACCGTGCCCCCGACTTGACTATCACGCCGTCCGGCGAGACCTCGATCACTCCGAAGGCGGGCAAACACGACCTCGATGAAAGGGGCCGCGCGATAAATCGCGAAACCCTGTCATTTGCTATTGCGCGTTTCTCAGGGCATCGCCATGCACCCTTGGCCGCTGGGTTTTGTCGATGCCTATCTCTCAATCGCAGTTTCTAAGATCCAACCTCATCCTGCTTGCAGGAGGGGCGCTGGTGCTGCTCGCGATTGTCTTCGCGTCCTTCTGGCTCACCCGGATTTCGGAGCGCCAGTTCGACGAGGTGGTCGCGGCGCGCGAGATCCGAAGTGCAGCCGCCGACCTGCTTTCGCTTGCCCAGGATGCCGAGACCGGCCAGCGCGGCTATCTGCTTTCGCGCGACGTTGCCTATCTTGGTCCCTATACGAACGCAGTCTCCAGGTTCGACACGACCCTCCAGCGTTTGAAGGAAACGGCCGGCGCCACTGACGTTACGCGGGCAGAGTTCAACCGTCTCGAGGGTGCGTTGCGCAGCAAGCTGGCGGAACTTGCCCAGGTCGTCACCCTGGCTGAACGGGGCGGCTGGGAGGAGGCAATCGCTGCGGTTCGGCAAGGACCTGGCCGTAATCTGATGGACGAGGCACGCGCCGGACTCAGTGCAATTGTCTCGCAATCGGAGCAACGATTGCAGCACGCCATTGCAGGGCAGGAGGCGGCGTCGGCTCGATTGCGCTGGACCATCGCGGCCGGCGCGGTTGCCCTCATCCTTTTGGCTGCAGCGGCGTTCTGGACGATTGCACACTACACGCGCGAGATCAGTGCCGCCCGAAACGAGGTCGCCGCCCTCAATCTCGGGCTCGAACAGCGGGTCCAGCAGCGGACCGAGGCTCTCACCAGGGCCAATGAAGAGATCCAGCGCTTCGCCTATATCGTGACCCACGATCTGCGAGCGCCACTCGTGAACATCATGGGCTTTACGAGCGAACTCGAAGCGACAGCAGCTCCGATCAAGGCGTATTTCGAGGCCGGTTCGTCGGCGGCCCCGGCGGCGCTGGAGGAGGCCAGCACTGCGGTCAACGTCGATCTTCCGGAAGCGATCAGCTTCATTCGCTCCTCGACGCGCAAGATGGATGGGCTGATCAACGCGATCCTGAAGATATCGAGGGAAGGCAAGCGCGTCCTGCGTGCCGAGGCGATCGATCTACCAGCGACGCTGGAAGCCGCGGCAGCGGCCGTACATCACCAGGCGACCGAGAGTTCCGAGAGCGGTGGTGGCGTAATTGTCGAGTGCCAGCCGCTCAAGATCCGCACCGATCGTCTTTCCATGGAGCAGGTGCTCGGAAACCTGCTCGACAATGCCATCAAGTATCGGTCATCGAGGCGACCGCTCAAGGTGGTCATGCGCGGCAAACGTGAGAAGTCGGGCTGGGTGGTTGTCGAGATCGAAGACAACGGCAGAGGTATTTCGCCTGCCGATCACGAACGGATTTTTGAGCTTTTTCGACGATCAGGGACGCAGGATATGCCGGGCGAGGGCATCGGTCTCGCACATGTCCGGACGATCGTTCGCAACCTCGGTGGCGATATCACCGTCAGCTCCGAGCTGGACGTCGGCACCACCTTCACCATTCTATTGCCGCCCGACCTCGGCGCGGTTCAGCGGAGTTCCACGACGTGAGCAACGGGAAGCCGGTTTCGATCGTGATGATCGAGGATGACGAAGGTCATGCTCGTCTCATCGAGAAGAATATCCGCCGCGCGGGGGTCAACAACGATATCATCCCGTTCAGGAACGGCACCGACGCGCTGAGTTTCCTGCTCGGCGAGGACGGTACGGGCGAGGCCAGCTCGGGGAGGCAGTTGCTGATCCTGCTCGACCTCAACCTGCCGGACATGGCCGGCGTCGACATCCTGGAGAGGGTCAAGGCGAATCCGCATACCAAGCGCTCGCCGGTTATCGTCCTGACGACGACTGACGACAGCCGCGAGATCCAGCGCTGCTACGATCTTGGCGCCAATGTCTACATCACCAAGCCGGTCGACTATGACGGGTTCGCGAACGCCATCCGGCAGCTGGGACTGTTCTTCTCGGTGATGCAGGTCCCGGAAACCGAATGATGCAGTCGGCGAAGACGCGGTAATGCCCAACCGCATAATCCAGGCTGTCTATATCGACGACGATGCCGCACTCGGGCGGCTCGTCCAGCGCATCCTCGGCCGCCGCGGTTACGAGGTCGAGCACGTCACGACCGCAGAATCCGGGCTCGCCCGTATTGCTGATGGCGATGTCGATGTCGTGATCCTCGATCATGACCTCGGAACGAGTTCCGGTGTCGCCGTTCTCGAAGCGCTCCGGGTACGAGAGCAAAGCCCACCGGTCGTTTACGTCACTGCCTCGACGGAACTCTCCATCGCCGTCCAGGCGCTGAAGGCGGGGGCCGTCGACTATGTCGTGAAAACGGTCGGAGATGATTTCGAAGTTCTGCTCGTTGCTGCACTGGAGCAGTCGGTCGAGCGCGCCCGGCTGATGCGGGCAAAGGAAGAAGCGGAGCGCCAGGTCCGGCAGGCAAAGGATCGGGCAGAGATGCTTCTTGCGGAGGTCAATCATCGCGTGGCCAACAGTCTGGCGCTCGTCGGCTCGCTCGTTCGGATGCAAGCGTCGGCCGTGGTCGATCCCGGTGCCAAGGCCGCTCTGGCGGAAACGCAGGCGCGGATAACCGCGATCGCGAACCTGCATCGCAGCCTCTACACATCGACGGATGTTCAGCAGGTCGATCTCGCCGCCTATCTGGAAACGCTGGTCGGCGAGTTGGGCAATTCCATCACGGCTTCAGGCCGGACGCCTACGATCAAACTTCACGCCGAGCCGGTCTCGATCAAGACCGATCGCGCCGTGTCCGTGGGCATGATCGCGACCGAGCTCGTCACAAACGCTTTGAAGTATGCCTATCCCGTTGGCGAGGGCGAAGTTCGCGTTAGTCTGTCCCGAACTCCGCCCAATCAGGTTACCCTGAGCGTTAGTGACGATGGCATCGGCTGGAACGGCAACGGGACGGCGAAAGGGAGTGGTCTCGGCAGCAAGATCATCGCTGCAATGTCGAAGAGCCTGGGTGCGCAGCTCGAGTATCACGATCGGCCGATCGGTACGCTGGCTTCGATCACGTTCGACGAGATGGCAAGCTAGCGACGGTGCCGACCTCCGCTAACGGAGCTCGCGTGCCCCATTCAGAGATTTATCGCCAGAGAGAGCGCGAGATTGAGGACCAGGGCAAGGAAGAGCCAGAATTCAACTGAAACGCCGTACCGCATCGAACAGTCCCTCGCTGGTCGCTTAGCAATTCGCAGTGAGGGCGATCGTTCCGATTTAGTTCAAATGCTGCCGACGATGGTTAACTGTCGGTTGCGCCCGGCCTCACTGCGCAACAAGCGCTTGGGATCCGCGTCTGATAGGGCGTGCAGGAACGGGAACCTAGGCGTCCTGGCGGGCAAAGAGGAAAGCGATGGATTGGATCCGCACGACCCAGAACCTCATTCCGAAGAGGGCCGATGGATAAAGAACAATATCTGCAAGGACTGGTTCGGAAGCTCGAGACCAGCTCCCCCCTTCCGTTAGAAGAGCGCGAACAGCTGCATCGCCTGCCGTTGACCCTGAAGCGTTTCGAGGGCGGCCAGGACATCGTCAGCGAAGGTGAGCGCACCAAGCAGTGCTGCCTCGTCTCGGAAGGCCTAGTCTGCCGCTACAAGATTGTCGGCGACGGACAGCGCCAGATCCTGTCTCTGCACCTTCCAGGCGACATTCCGGATATTCATTCTCTGCTCGTCGAGCAGATGGATCACAATCTGGGAACGTTAACTCCGGCGACCGTCGGCTTCATCCCGCATGAGGCGGTCAAGGCCTTGACGCGTTCCTATTACCGGATCGCCGAAGCATTCTGGCGCGAGACCCTTGTTGAGGCCTCCATCTATCGCGAGTGGATGGTCGGGATTGGCCGACGTTCTGCCCCGAGCCGTATCGCTCATCTATTTTGCGAGTTCATCACCAAGATGACCGCGATTGGACTATCTGACGGCGTCACATGCGAGCTGCCTCTCACACAGTCAGAAATTGCCGACGCGCTCGGACTGTCCACCGTCCACATGAACAAGAAACTGCGCGAAATCCGGCAGGCTGGGCTGGTTCGGGTCCGTTCAAGCCGACTGACCATTCTCGACTGGAATGGCCTGTGCGAACTGGCTGAATTCGATCCCGACTATCTGCACCTTCGACGCAGCTCCAAAATTTGAGATGGCGTCGGAACACCGGGCTGTGAATCGCATTTCACAAACATGCCCAAGTACTTCTTCCACACCCGAGACGGCGGACATGTCGAGCTGGACGACGAGGGCACTGACCTGCCCGACGATCAGGCCGCGAAGAACGCCGCCAAGGAACTCCTATCCGGGTTGAACCTCGAAAAGCTCCCGAACGGAGATCATATGGAACTAGCGGTCACCGTGAAAAACTCAGCCGGCGCGGAAGTGTATTCGGTGACCCTGAACCTGGATGGGCATTAGGGCGCCGCCCACTCGACAACCGTGTCGCTCAGTCCTTTCGGTCTGCGGCGTCGGCCCCGCGCAGGCCGATAGGCATTGCCGGCCCCTTCGTCGTGTCTCGATCTGTCTGCCGCTCGGCCTCGGAGTTCAATTCCGCTCCAATCAGCAGGATTGTCGCGGAGAGCCAGATCCACGTCAGCAAGCCGATCACCGCGCCGATCGTGCCGTAAGTCTTGTTGTAGTCGGCGAAATTGGCGACGTACCAGGAAAATGCGATCGAGCCCGCGATCCAGGAAATTGCGGCGAAGAGGGCGCCTGGGCTGACCCAGCGCCATTGAGCATCGTCGCGGCTCGGGCCAAGCCGATAGAGGATGGCGAGAGCGGCCATGAGGACAATGAATAGCACCGGCCAGCGCCCGACCGAGATCAGCCATTCGCTGAAGGTGCCGAGATAGAGATAGTCGAGAACCACGGGAATCACCGCGATCGCTCCCAGGGCCGTCAGGAGGAACAGCAGGATTCCGACGGTGAAGGCGAGCGAGATTGCATTGAGCTTGAAGAAGCCTCGCTTCTCATCTTCGCCATAGGCCACGTTCAGTGCGTCGAACAAGGCCTTCACGCCGGCATTGGCGCTCCAGATCGCAACGGCGAGACTGATGAAGAATGCCACGCCAAGCGTTGCGCCGCCGCTGCCGCGAATTCGAGCAACCTCATCGCGGAGGAAGTCGAGAGCGCCCGCCGGCAGGAAGCCATCCAACAGGGCGAAGTGGCCGGCGATGGTTCCGGGATCGGCCGCGAGGCCATAGAGCGACACGAAAGCCGTCAGTGCCGGGAAAAGTGCCAAGAGGCCATAGAAGGTCACGCCAGCAGCGACAGCCAGGACGCGGTCGCGCCCGACTTCGAAGTAAGTGCGCCGAAAAATCTCCTTCCAGCCTGGGAAAGGTATTTCGGTGGGAGCGGACGCTTGGTTTCCCTGGTCGCTTCGCGAGACCGCCTTACCGTCATAATGCCGATCGCGTGCGCTTCGGGCTCCAACACCCGTCGCCAGGAGAAATGCGAGCAGCAGGCCGAGCGAGCCAGCCAGGGCAGCCATCACGCTGGTTGAACCTCTATCGCGATCCGCCGGCACTGGATTGGTCGAGCGCTTCCGCCTGATCGACGCAATGGAGTGGGCGTTACGCCGATGCCGCTTGAAAGCACCTTGCCAGAGTGAGGTGAGATCAATCTGAGCGGCCATGCTTGCTCCTGCGCTGCTTCATTCCCAACAGCGGGAGAACCGATGGGTTCCCACCGAGCAGATCGCGCGTGGCGACACTCGTTCCAACCGCTGGCAAAGGCGGGCCTGCGGTCTCTCACCCCGTGCGCGAAGTCGTCCAGGACGCGGACTGGCGGTGGTCGTCGCTGAAGTTGGACTGAGCCGCCGCCAAGGATGCTGCCGCTCTACTGCAATGGGACGCGATCGGATCGGGCGAGGAGAGAGATAGCAGGCTGGAAAAATGCGATTGTTCGGCAGTCGTGGCCAAGATCGGACTACGCCGGTACGACAACTGTGGCAGTGCTTGGATCCGGAAGACGCTACGCTTCTGGCTCGCCGAGCGCCTCGATCTTCTCGATGACGAAGTCAAAAGACTTCGTTTCTTCCATCAACGCCATGTTGAGGTCGCCGCTTTTGAGGGCCGAAAGCAGCTTGGCCTTAAAATCGACGGCTGCCTGGGCCCCTTCATGTTTTGCGATATGTGTCATTGCGAAGGCGATGCATAGATAGAGCGTGTTCAAAACGATCTTGATCTGCTCCATGTCGGTTCCGTCGACACTTTCGGGTCCGTCCGCCATTTGCTCGGCTCCTTCCTTGGCTGCCCTCCTAACCCGCTATCGCTCTGACGGTTCCTAGGTCGGCAACGGACGACGCGGCAAAGGCTCACGCTGGTGTCCGAAATGCGGCTCGTTCAACGGGCGGTGACATCCCGTGCGCACGGCAAGATCACGCGGAATTGGGGGCGAAGCATGAAGAAGCTGTCCACCGTGATGTGCTGCCTGCTGTTGGCGGGATGTGCGGGCATTAGCAGGGGCTCCGGGCGTGGATCCTATGCAAAGCGATGGGCACAGCTATGTGCCGGTCGGAGCAGGAACCTATGATCCGCCGCCCGATGAACATCGTCCTGTCAGTACCTGCACGATGAGAGGGCAGAACGTCGTTTGCCGCTGAACACATGTCTCCGACCGGATTGGTGCTTCTCACTGTCGCGAGCTGAGCTTCCTGCCACGCAGCTCGGAAAGTACGACGACCTGTGTGCGCCCGCTATTTGCGGCTGCTGGATGGAATGCAAGGACGGTGAAACTGCTGGCCGAGCAAGCGCGCACAGTTGACCAAAGTGACCTTCAGCGCGCCGCCGGGCCGGCGGTCATCGGCAGGCGTCGAGCAGCAGCGCTGCGAGGCCGGCCCAGCAGACGCCGATAAGGCTCAGACCGTCGAGTGCAAGCGCCGTCAACCGTATGAACCGTTCGGCCTCGCAGCTTCCGCTCGTGTCGGTATTTCGGACGGTTCTGTGGGCGTGCAACAGGATCGCGGCAATCGCGAAGAAGGTCGAACCGGCAACGATCGCATCATGGGCCGCCGGCTCACTCCAGCGGCAGGCCAGCGATTCCGAGGCATAGACCGCGAGAAAATGGGCGGCCCAGATGACCGGCCCGGTCAAGGCAAAGCCGGCCCGGCGCAAGGGGGCGGTGTTGCTCATGTCTGCGCAACCAGCCGCGGGAAGCCATGGGTCAGCAGGAGCCCGAAAGCTGCCTGGCCGAGCGTGTAGAGCCAGAGGAGCATCAGGACATCGAAGACCGCCCGCCGGTTGCGGTCGAGCCGGTGGGCGAGAAGGCGTGCGACGGTGAACAGGGCCGTGACGAGGACGGCTGCTGCCATCTGCGCCTGCAGGGCGGCATTCGCGTAGACCATCGCGGTATAGCCGCTGGATTGCGGGCGAAGGCCGCTACGCCAATGGCTGGCGACATCGATGAAGAGCGCGCCGGCAAGCGCCGCTCCCCCGGCGATGAGAAGACTGGCTACGAGACCGGGGCGGGGTACATCACGACCAAGGACGAAACGGGTGCCGGCAAGAAGCGCTCCGCTGGCGCCCAGGGTCGCCAGGGACACCCATGCGCTGACTGCCGATGGCAGGTCGGTTTGCCGGGGCCATCCCTCGGGACCGACCGTCCAGAGGTAGAGGTAGCCGAACAGGTAGGAGAGATAGAGCGCCGCGGCGACCAGCAGCAGGATGATCGTCGCCCACCAGCTGTGTGAGATCGGCCCCGACGCATAGGTCGGGAGCATGATGCCGCCGCCGATATCGACATTCCCCGCCGACGGCGGATCACTGTTCCACATCCAGACCAGGATCGACGCCACGGCGAGAACGCCGCAGGTCGCTGCGAGCATCACGGCCTTGACGGTCAGCAGCAGGAAGAAGGCGGCGGTGAACAATGCGGCGCATAGATGCGCGTAGCCGGGGCGGCTGAGGCGCATGACGTATTGCGGCTCAGCCTCGATCGGCGAGGTCACGATCGTCTCGCGCGCGCCGGTCGCCGTTCCCGGCAGGTAGTATGCGCCGGCCTCCACATGTCCTGCGAGGTCGGGCTGCTGCCAGAGCGGCTCTCGACCGCGGACGCGCGGTATGCTGCGCGTGGCATAGGCGTGGTTCGGTAGCCATTCGAGCGTGCCCGCACGCCAGATGTCGCCAGCCCCGCGCTCGCCCGTCAGGCGCATGTTGCTGATGACGTCGATCAGGAAGACGAGGATGCCGGTGGCGAGGATGAAGGCGCCTATCGTCGAGACCAGGTTCAGCCCGTCCCAGCCCATCCCGGCCGGATAGGTGTAGACGCGCCGCGGCATGCCGATCAGCCCGGTCAGGTGCATCGGCAGGAAGGCGATATTGAATCCCGCGAATATCAGGCCGAAAGCCCAGCGGCCGAGCCGTTCGGACAGCGGCCGGGTACTGAAGGCCGGCGTCCAGTAGTAGATCGCGGCAAAGAGCGGGAAGACCATGCCGCCGAACAGCACATAGTGGAGATGGGCGACGACGAAATAGGTGTCGTGCGCCTGGCGATCGAACGGGACCATCGCGACCATGACCCCGGTCAGTCCTCCCAGCGTGAAGATCAGAAGGAAGCCGATCACGAAGAGCGACGCCACGGTCAGCCTGAGACGTCCGGCGGCGATCGTCGCGATCCAGGCGAAGACCTGGATGCCGCTCGGGATCGCGACTGCCATGCTCGCCGCCGAGAAGAAACCGAGCGAGCGGGCCGGGATGCCCGTGGTGAACATGTGGTGGACCCAAAGGCCGAAGGAGAAGAAGCCGACGGCGATCAGCGCCACCACGATCAGCCGGTAACCGACCAGTGGCGTGCCGGCCATGGTCGGGACGATCATCGAGACCATGCCGGCCGCCGGCAGGAAGATGATGTAGACCTCCGGATGGCCGAAGAACCAGAACAAGTGTTGCCAGAGCAGGGGATCGCCGCCGCGCTCGGCGATGAAGAAGGGCCAGTCGAAGGCGCGCTCGAGTTCGAGCAGAATCGTCGCCAGGATCACCGCCGGGAAGGCGAAGACGATCATCCCGGCGAAAATCAGCATGGTCCAGGCAAAGATCGGCATGCGTGCGAGCGTCATGCCGGGAGCACGAGTACGCAGCACGCCGACGATGATCTCGATCGCGCCCGCTATGGCCGAGATTTCGATAAAGCCGATTCCCAACAGCCACCAATCGGCGCCGACGCCGGGTGAGAAGCGGGCTCCGGTCAGCGGCGGGTACATGAACCAGCCGCCCGAGGGAGCGACCCCGAAGAACAGCGTGCAGAAGAACACCGACCCGCCGACGAAATAGGCCCAGAAGGCGAAGGCGCCGAGCCGCGGAAACGGCAGATCGCGGGCGCCGAGCATTTGCGGCAGCAGCAGGATGCCGACTGCCTCGACGGCAGGTACGGCGAACAGGAACATCATCACCGTGCCGTGCATGGTGAAAATCTGGTTGTAGGTCTCCTGAGAGAGGAAGTCGTTCCCGGGCGCCGCGAGCTGGAGGCGGATGAGCAGACCGAGCACGCCGGCGAGCAGAAAGAACAGGAACGCGGCGGCGATGTAGAAGTAGCCGATTATGGTGTTGTTGACTTCGCTGACGATGCGCCAGCCGCGCGGCCCCTTCCAGACCGCTTCCAATCTTTCGAGCTCGCCCTCCGGCCGCGGCAAGGTCGAGGGCAGCTCGGCCGCGGTTGCCGGGCCCATTTGCGGGCCGGCACTCATCGCAGGCTTCCGAGGTAGGCGGTCAAGGCGTCCATCTCCTCGCTCGTGAAGATCGCGAACGGCGGCATCAGCGCACCCGGCTTCGCGACCTGCGGATCGGTCATGAAGCCTGCAAGGTTCTCGGCGGTGTTGCGCAGGGTCGCGGCGGCGAGGAAGCGCCGGCCGCCGACCCGGCTGAGATCGGGGCCGACCATGCCTGCGGCCTGGGTGCCGCGAACCGCATGGCAGGCTCCGCAGCCGGTCGAGAGGAAGAGCTTTTCTCCCGCAGCGACCTTGGGTTCGGCCGGTTCGTTTCGAGCATCAGCAGCAGCCAGCCATGCCTGAAATTCGGCCTCTGGCACGGCGACGATCTCCAGGGCCATCAGTGCATGCGGTCCGCCGCAGTATTCGGCGCATTGGCCGCGATAGATGCCGGGCCGCTCGGCTTTCAGGCGAAGCGTGTTGGTCCGGCCGGGGATCATGTCGAGCTTGCCGCCGAGGCTCGGCACCCAGAAGGAATGGATCACATCGTTGGAGCGCAGCGCGAAATCGATCTCGCGGCCGACCGGAATCCTGATCTCGTTCGCCTCGCGAACGGGCGCGGCGCCGTCGCGCTGATAGTGGACGCGCCACCACCATTGTTCGCCGGTCACCGCGATACGAAGCGCCGGCGTCGTCTGCGCCGCTATGGTCTCGCGCATCAGCCAGAGGCCGTAGCCGAGCAACAGGGTCAGCACGACCGATGGAAAGACGATGCCGCCCCATCTGATCGCGCCTTCGCTGCCGATGACACGCCGCACGGGCTCCGCACCACGGATCGCTAGCGCCAGGGCGGCGATCACGATCAGCAGGATCGCCGTTGCCCCCACGAACAGGATCCAGCTCAGCAAAGCGATGCGCTCGGCCTCATCGCCGGCAGGAGAGAGGGCTGACTGCGGCGCCCAGCCGGGGAGGGCGGCCAGGATGAGGATCGCCGCCAGTCTGCGTCCGCGCACTGTCATCGGGGGGCCTCGCGGGGCGCAGCGAGGCTTGCGAAATAGGCTGCCAGATCACGCGACTGCGCCTCGCTGAGCCGGCGCGCGATCGGCGCCATGATCCGGCCCGTTGCACTGCGATCGTTGAGACCCTTTCGCCAGACCGCAAGCTGCCCTTCGAGGTAACGCGCCGGTTGGCCGGCGAGGTGGGGGTAGCCGGGAGCAGCGCTTTGCCCGTGGCAGCCGAGGCAGGACGGCACGCCATGCGAGGGGACGCCGTCGCGCGCAATCGCCTCACCGCGTGCCGCCGCGGCTTGATCGCTTGTCTCGATGCTGGCTGGCGGGCGGGGCAATGAGGCGTAGTAGGCCGCGAGGTGCCTGACCGTGCTGTCCGGCAGGCCGATGGCTGCTGTCTGCATCACGCCGCTGTCGCGCTCGCCCTTGGCATAGGCGCGCAGAGCGTTTTCGAGCATGGCGGCGGGTTGACCGTGCAGGATCGGCACAAGCCGGCTCGGCGGTCCCTGCCGCGCGCCGTGGCAACGGGCACAGGCGCCGATCGCATCCGGCTCGCTCTGCCCCGTGGCGACGTCCATGCCGCGCTGCGGCTCGGGTTCCACCTCGCCGAGCGCGAGGGCGCGATAGCCAGGGCGGTCCAGGCTCGGCAAGCGGCGCAGGAAGGCGATGACGGCCCAGATCTCGTCGTCGCGGTGCAGCGAGGGAAAGCCCGGCATGCCGGCATATTTCAGCCCGTGCTTGACGATCCAGAAAAGCTCTCCGTCGCTCCAACGGCCGACCCTTTCGGTGAGAATCGGTGGCGGCGGCAGCATGCTCGCGGCGACCGGACTGATCGGCGTCCCCGGTGAGCCATGGCAGTAGGCGCAGCCGGCATGGAAATGACCGGCGCCCAGGCGCACAAGGCTCTCGTCGATACCGGGCGGAAGGCTTGTCGAAGGAGCGCGCGCCCGAACCGAATTCTCCATGCCGAAGCGCAGGAAGTGGTCGACGACGCGGAAATGGCCGGTGCTCGCCGCGACATTGTAGACGCCGCTCCAGGCGAACAGCACGGCACCGGCCAATACCAACACCAGGGCCGAAATGGCCGCGACCAAAACGCGGGACGGCGCCGCAAGAAGCCACGCCGCTGTCCGCCTAGCGTGCGCGAGCGGTTGCATCGTCGGATCTGGGATTGTCGTCGAGGCGACCAAGCAGCCTGGCAGCGAGCGCCACGCCCGTGACGAGATAACTCAGCGGACAGGCGGTGATCATCAGCAGGCCGGCGAGGTGCTGGTCGGCGATCGTCGAGGGCCCGGTCGCGCAAAGCGAGAGGGCAAGCCCCGGCAGTTCGTAGAGATCGCGCGGGGCAAAAACCATCAGTGCCCCCAGCAGGCAGGCAAGCTTGCCTGTCAGCAGCAAGGCGGCGAGGGCTCGCCAATCGGCAGCCGCGATCACGGCCGACCAGAACCAGATGGCTGTGGCGCCCAGCGCTGCGATGAGAGCGAATTGCGCGAGCCCCGAACTCGCCGCCAGCTGCTGAATCATCGGGGCGTGCCACGCCCAAAGGGCAACTATTTGCGCAAGGCCTGCGGGAAGGATCGAGGTGCTGGCGTCGAAGCGATGGCGGAGCAGGACTGCGATGACGGGGGCGACGATGTTCATCAACCCGAGATGCAGCATCATCTGCACGGATAGCGGACCGGGTTCGACCAGTGGCAGCGTCACCCCTCCGGCGACGAGCAATGCAGACGCCCCGGCCAGGACCGGAACGGTGCTCGAGCTTGGCCGATGGACGTGATGCAAGCGCTCTCCCCCCGGTATGACAACCGGTGGATGCGGTCTGGGTTCCCCGCCAATCGCTCAAAGAGGGCGCCGGCCGACTCCCTACTACGCGGTGGCGCACAGCCTTGGCGCGGCGATTATCATTCCTACCGGACCGCGTAGTGAAGGATCACCCAGGCCAGCCCGGCCAACAGAAGTCCCCCGATCAGAACAGCCAAAACGGGTCTGCCGAGGAAGCCTTGCCGGCTTTCAACGGGCGTCGCCACAGCAGGGTCTTCGCTGGAATGGTCGTCGGCGCGCATGGGTGCCACCACTGAACCGCCGGGAAACTCGCTCTGCCTCTCGGCGCGGGCGGTCGCCTGCTTGATGTCGCTGTCGTTTGCATTGCTCATTGCACCACACCTCGATCAGGCCGCGCGTTTAGCCGTCGCAACCGATAGGGAGACCGTTGGGCTGCACGATTGTTCCACACGATGCTCTAGGCAGCACGCACACTGGCTCGTCGACTATCGGCGTTGCTTCTGACGGCGGTTCTGACGAAGTGCTGCCTGTTCTGACGCATCAAGGGGCAGGGAACATCAGACACCGCGACGCGTTCTCCGCGTGCCGACGACAGGAGCCTTGTCCGCTGGCCGAGTGAGCCGCGGAGGTTCATGGCAACTGGGTTGCGGGTTTGAGTCTCGCGTGGGAGACACTGCCATGGACGAATCCCGCGTCCGAGCGATCGCTAGGGCTCTTTGCCGATCCGCACGCGTCGATCCAGACTCCCTACTTTCAACCGATGCGGCGTGTTCGTTGCCCGAGCCGTGCGTTTCGCCAATTGCGTCCACACCCGCTTGGGAACGCTTCCGCGCAGCAGCTCAAAAATACTGCGAAACGGCCACTGTCCAAACCGAGGTTTTGCCGGCACGATCCGCTTCCAGGTGCACGATGGCGGGATAGCCGCTGAGGTACGATCCGGTTACAAGCTGTGGCGCGCTAAGAGGC
The DNA here is from genome assembly GCF_058798075.1 of Allobosea sp. GW823-FHT01F03. Lineage (NCBI taxonomy): Bacteria > Pseudomonadati > Pseudomonadota > Alphaproteobacteria > Hyphomicrobiales > Alloboseaceae > Allobosea > Allobosea sp. GW823-FHT01F03. The sequence goes on from NZ_CM179505.1 coordinate 1,470,712, forward strand.
CGAGGGTGCGGTTCTCATTTCCTCACAGTCACGCCTTCCCTGGCGCCCGTGTCATCGTTGCCGACGACGGTCTGGCCGAAGGAGAATGCCTGGTCGAGTTTGGGGATGGAGGTATGGTCCTTGCCTCGTTTCGAAGATGCGGTGGCGCGCTCCTTCTGAAAGTGCCGACCTATCGGACCGTCAGAGGCTCCGAAGTCGGAACGCGGCAATGGCTGATCGAGCTCCTGAACGGCGAGAGCTGGCGGGCGAGAGAGGCATAGCCGCGCTCTAAGCGGAACAATGCCTCCCGCCTGAACGGGCTCAGACGAGTGGGAGAGCAATCAGGGTCCCCAACCCCACCACGATAGCCGCCCTAATCCAGGCGCCACGAACGTCGGATGAAATAACGCGCCGCAACATGCCACATATCTCCGCCCTCCCTAGGCTGGGGAGGCCGAGGCATCGAGTCAAGTTGGATCAATCTTGTCGGCAACCGCGTCCTTTTTCTCCTGTGGTAGAAGCGTCATGGCCAGGATGAACAAGGCGAGCAGGAAGCAGACACTGTTTGTGAGGATCAGGGGCCACTCTCCGAGCCCAACTCCATACATGGTCCAGAGCAAGAAGCCTGAAACGGTGAAGCCATACGTCGTTGGAGAAATCGAGCTGGTATCTCTGCTCCTGACGATGCGCCAGGCTTGTGGAACGAAACTGATCATTGAGCACATGGCGGCTAGCGCGCCAGCGACAGTGATCCAGTTCACGGACAAGCTCCCCCAGTAAATCGGCGGCCGTGCTGGCCTCACGCGGAGAACGACCGACCTAATCTACGGTTCCGTCGTTGGGTAGTTCATCGCACCAACGAGTTTCGTAAGGCATGAGGCGCTCATCATTGACGCCACATGCAGGACGAGTTCGTAGCGCGCAGCCGATCACTCCACGAACCGAACGAGCGTCCTGGGCTTGACCATCTGCGCCAATTCCTCGGCATCCCAATTCGTCAGCCGGATGCAGCCATGGGAAGATGCCTTGCTGATCCGCGACGGCTCGGGGGTGCCATGAATGCCGAAAGTGGGCTTCGAGAGTTCGATCCAGATCGTTCCAACGGGGTTGTTGGGTCCCTTTGGCAAAACCAGCCGGCGCTTGTTCTTCCCCTGCTGGAAATTTTTGCCCGGATCGTAATGGTATGTGGGGTTCTTCACCACGCGAACCACCTGATGCTCGCCTTCCGGCGATGGCGTATCTTCGCTGCCTATGGTCGCCGGGTAGCTAGCTATGACCTTTCCAGTAGCATCCAGAGCACTCAGCGTGCCGCGGGTCTTATCAGCCTGGATCAGCGTGACTTCATCGGTCGGTCGTGTGCGGTCGGACGCAACAACATAAAGGGTTTCGCCGCGGCGCCGAAGGCGTGCGTCCGGGCTAAGCGCGATAAATAGCTTCTCGCTCATGTGAAATCGTTCGGCGAACATTTCGACCGGCTTTTTGTAGGCAAGTCGCTTCATACGGGCCTGACGGGCGTAATCGTGCGGTATTCGTCTGACGTAGCTGTACCGTGCATCCTCCTTGGTGATGCTGTATTCGGTGATGATGTCGCTGCTGCTTGCTTCAAGCAGAGCCTGCCATGTTGCAGCGTCGATAACGTCGCCACTGCCGAGATTCGCACGGCTTCGGAAGTTCGCGACCGCTTTCCGATAATTCTCGCCATCGATGCCGTCGATCTCGCCAGGTGAGATGCCTTGGCGCGCCAACAGCACCTGCGCTTTCACAATCGATGATGTGGGTCGGGTCACCTTGCTCCGTCCTGGAACGGGAGGCCCGGCCTTGTTGATCTCATCCAAGGTAAGGGCTTCGGCACTTCCGATCGCAAGCGCCAGGCAGTACATCCAGGCCGCTTGGCGTTTTAGAGTATTGAGGATGCGCATAAGAAGGGACCGTTGCTGCGAAAATATCTGTCGCTAACGCTGCGCCGCAGCTGACAGTTCCCTCCTACTCATTGCTGGAGCTAGCGAGATTTCAGAATCCGATCGGCAGCTGCTGCCGAGCCGAGCTCGCGCATCCGGGGGAGAGGCAGGGGTAATGACCGCGATGGCGGTTCAAAGCGGTCATCCCCAGAAGTCGTCAGGCTGCCCGACGACTGTGCTTCCCTTCCTGAAGCTCCTCGATGATCTTGGCGATGAAGGCTGGCAGATCATCAGGCATGCGCGAGGTTATCACGCCGTTGTCGGTTACCACCGCGGCATCTTCCCATTGGGCGCCGGCGTTGATGAGATCCTGCTTGATCGTCTTATAGGACGTCACCTTTCGAGCCTTTGCGATTCCCGTATCGATCAATAGCCACGGCGCATGGCAAACGGCCGCAACGACCTTGCCCTGATCAAAAAAGGCCTTGATCAACGCGAGAGCGTTTTCGTCGCCGCGCAACGTATCCGGATTCATCTGGCCGCCAGGAAGAACGAGAGCGTCGTAGGAGGCGACGTCGACCTCGTCCAGGGTCTTGTCGACATTCACGGCGCGCCCCCAGTTCTTGTTGTCCCAGCCCTTGATCCCTCCGGGCTCCAGCGAGGCGACGTGCACGTCCGCTCCCGCTTCCTTCAATCTCGTCTGCGGCAGCTCGAGCTCCGACTGCTCGAAGCCGTTCGTTGCGAGAATCAGAATGGCCTTGCCGTTCAGGGCGCTCATGGCGTGCTCCTCACTGATTGGGTTCGAAGACCAACCAAGGAAGCGATGAAGCGTTCCCACAAAGCTCGCCAATCAAAATCCGTCCCACAGCTGGAGCATCGGACCATCCCGCCCAAAGACCGGGTCCATCAAAGGTCTGGCGAGCTTGCTGATAGCGGCTCGGATTTCTGCAGTGGGCGCGTCGCGCAGAATGTCGCCGCTTTGGCCTGGCGGGTAGGCGCCGACAACCAGCAAGTCCGCGGTGGCCGTCAGCCGTCGGTGACCTGTGCCGGCGGGGAGCAGGATCACGTCACCGACCGACACTTGGAGTTCTCGTCCTCCTGCGCCGCCAATCATCAACTCGGCCGAGCCGTGCGCAATGCCGAGGACCTCGTGGCCTTTGGAGTGATAATGGTGGAAGTCGTAGATGCCGTTACGCCAAGCTGGCGGCCAGCCGTTATGATCGAAGCGCTCTTCCATCAAGCTCGCGAGATCAGAGATATGGCGCCCGAATGCCGCCCGATAGACGAGTGCTGGGAAGCGCTGGTTGTTGGGGATGCTGCCCCGCTCTTCGAAAGGCAGCGCCAGAATGGTTGGCGTCGACATCGCTTCGCCTTTCATTCGCGCCCTGCCAGGCTGGAGCCGGGTAGGGCTTTCAATCCATTTTTCGCGGTCAGATACCTGGCCTGACATAGGGCGTCGCATTGGCATCGAACTGAGTCCAGCCTTCGCGCTCATAGTCGGCTCGGCGCACCGCCATGTCGATCGGTGTCGCGCGATCCATGATCGCCTCCGCTTCTGGCGCTCGCTCCTCAGCAGTGCGAAGCGAAACTACGGATCCGCCGCGCCGGACGCTCTCGGCGTAGACGTGCGCGTCCCGCTCGTCGACGCCGGCGCTTGTCATGGCACCGATGATGCCTCCTGCAGCCGCCCCGGCCGCCGCCCCGGCGGCTGTTGCCGCGAGCCATCCTGCCGCCACGACTGGTCCGATCCCGGGGATGGCAATCATGCCCAGGCCTGCGAGAAGCCCGGCCGCTCCGCCGACGCCTGCTCCGATGCCTGCACCTTCCCCGGCATTGCTGTCCTCGTGATCCTCGCGGTGCCCGATGACGCTAATGTCGCTGTCCGAGAAGCCAGCATTTCCCAGCTCCTCCACGACCGCGGCCGCAGTGGCGTAGTCCTCATACGATCGGGTAATTGTGAGGGGCATTTCAAATCTCCTTTCAGCGACCTTGGTCAGTGACGGGTAATGTTGCCGCGATAGTCCACGCTTACGGTGACCGGCTGACCGCCATGCGTGGCAGTGCCCTTCCAGACGCCATTGTCATCCTTCTTGAGCTCGCCGATGGCGGTATAGCCGTTGGCCTCAAGGCGGCTCTTGGCCTGGCCTTCGGTGAAGCTGTTCGCTCCCGGAAGCGGAGCATTCGCATCCGCCGGAGCAGGCGACGTCGTCGACGTCTGTGCAAACGCCCCTAGCGACGTGAACGACGCGACTATCGCGGTGATGACGAGCTTTTTCATGTGTTCCTCCCGAGAACGCAGGCCTGAAGGCCGATGCCGCAGAGAACGGGGGCAGCCAAAATTAGTTCCAGTTCGGAGGTGGTTTAGACGCCGTCGGACGACGCGGAGGAAACGCTTTCCGGAGGCTTTGACGCGATCGCGTCTTCAAGGGCCTTGCCAAATCCCGATGTCTGGAATGCCACGGAACAATTGCGACCAGGCAGGATTGGATCACTGCCAGATCACGGTGGCCGCCCAGGGCTCCTGGGTGCAAATCGAACTCTCGAGGTTTCCCATGCGCATGACCGTTGCAACCCTTGGCCTGTCGCTGCTGACGAGCGCCGCTTTTGCGCAGTCGGCGCCGACATTGGCTCAGCCGCCCATGTTCACGGAGGTTAATCAGGCTTCAGCGCTTGGGAGCAGTCTCAAGGGCCTGAACGTGAAGAATGCCGGCGACGAAACCGTAGGCGAGATCGAGGATCTCGTTGTCGTCGGCAACACGCTCGCGTCGTACATTCTTTCCGTCGGCGGTTTCCTCGGAATGGGAACCCACTATGTCGCGGTCAGCCCGAACTCCATCGCCATTACGTGGAATGAAGCCGACAAAAAGTGGAATGCCCGGATCAACGCAACGAAGGATCAGCTGAAGGCTGCGCCCCAGTTCAAATACGAAGGCCGCTTCGCCAGATAGCGCTCTGCTAGTTGCTCATCATGGCCCCGCTGACTCCGGTTGGCGGGGCTCTCTCTTCGGCTCGCCACGGGCCAAAGCCCGCAGTCGATCGCGTCGGATTAATACCGGGAAGGTGTGCCACCCAGGGTGGCCGTCACGGATCACATTAGACAGAAGAGAGCCCGTTCGGCAGCGATCGCCCAGAGGGCGTCGTGAGACCGTCGCAGCAAAAGCCCTAGGTCGGCGGTATTCGGGCCAAGGGACGGGCGTCGGGGAGGAACTGGCCTGTTTCACTGGGAGCGCTGAACGAAGGCGGAGCGTCGATTAGACGCCCCGGGAACGGCAGGCGTCGCGCAGCGTTGAATTGGCCAATGAGCGCGGTGCCGCTTCTGGCGCCGCCGAGCCGGGCAATTCAGGGAGATTGGCTGATGAAGGGGACCAAGCAATCCAAACCGGGAAATGCCGGTGAAACACATCAGACCGCAACGGGGCGAGAACAGCGGATCACGACGAACCATGGCGTACCGGTCAGCGACAACCAGAACTCGCTCCGGGCCGGCTCACGAGGTCCTAGCCTCCTTGAAGACTTTGTGCTGCGCGAAAAAATCCAGCACTTCGATCACGAGCGCATCCCCGAGAGGATCGTGCACGCACGGGGTTCGGCGGCCCATGGGTTTTTCGAGCTCACGGATTCGCTTGAGGAATTCACTCGCGCCAGGATCCTGACCGAAGTCGGAGCGAAGACCGAGGTTTTCACCCGCTTTTCGACCGTGGCGGGTGGCGCCGGATCGGTCGACACCCCACGAGACGTTCGGGGTTTCGCGGTCAAATTCTATACGAAGGAAGGCAACTGGGACCTCGTTGGCAACAACATCCCGGTGTTCTTCATCCAGGACGCGATCAAATTCCCTGACCTAATTCACGCGGTCAAAATGGAAGCCGATCGGGGCTATCCGCAGGCCGCGAGCGCCCATGACACTTTCTGGGATTTCGTCAGCCTCATGCCTGAAGCAACGCACATGATCATGTGGGCGATGTCGGACCGCGCGATCCCCCGATCCTACCGCATGATGGAGGGTTTCGGGGTCAACACCTTCCGCCTGCTGAACGACCGTGACGAAGCTACGTTCGTCAAGTTCCATTGGCGTCCCAAGCTTGGGACGCAATCGACCTGCTGGGATGAGGCAGTCAAGATTGCAGGTGCCGACCCCGACTATCATCGTCGCGATCTATATGAAGCGATCGCTGCGGGCGACTTCCCTGAATGGGAATTCGGGGTCCAGCTCCTAAGTCAGAAGGATGCTGATGCATTGCCCTTCGACATCCTGGACGCAACGAAGCTGATCCCGGAAGAGCTCGTGCCAGTCCGGATGGTGGGCCGAATGGTTCTCAATCGGAACCCCGAAAACTTCTTCGCCGAAACCGAGCAAGCCGCATTTCTTCCGACCAATATGCCGCCCGGCATCGACGTTTCGGAGGACCCCTTGCTGCAGGGGAGGTTGTTTTCCTATCAGGACACGCAGCTATCGCGTTTGGGTACGGTGAATTTCCACCAGATCCCGATCAATCGGGCGAAGGGGTGCCCTTTCCAGAACCTCCAGCGCGATGGCCAGATGCAGACGCAGGTCTTCGCCGGCCGCGCCAACTACGAGCCTAACAGCCTGAATGAAGCGGGCGAGGAGGGCGGGCCTCGTGAAGACCCACGCGGTGGCTTTCGAACGTTTGCCAAGGATCTCGATGGAGCGAAGGTTCGGCTCCGCGCCGAGAGCTTCGCCGACCACTATTCACAAGCTCGGCTATTTTTCCGCTCACAGACGGAGATTGAACAGGCCCACATCGCCAGCGCTCTGGCTTTCGAGTTGTCGAAGGTCGCTCTGGAGCACGTCCGAGTGTGCATGCTTTCCAATTTGCGGAATGTCGACGAAACCCTGGCCAAGCGAGTTGCCGACGCTTTGGGCATGCCGCTGCCGACGGCTTCTCAACCCGCTCTCGCCCCGCAGGACATGGAGGCGTCGCCGGCCCTTCGTATCATCGGAAAGTATCCGCAGACCCTGGAGGGCCGAACCATCGGCATCCTGGTTACCGATGGCGCCGATGGCGAGATGATCAATGCTCTCAAGACAGCAGTCGAAACGGAGGGTGGCAAGACTAAGATCGTCGCGCCCAGGATAGGCGGCGTTTCGTTGAAGAAGGGCGGGAAGCTGAAGGCAGATGGTCAACTGGCCGGGAGCCCTTCGGTGATTTTCGACGCAGTCGCGCTCGTCCTGTCCGAAGAAGGCTGTATCGGCCTGCTTGATGATGCCGCCGCGGTCGACTTCACCAAGGACGCCTTCGGTCATCTCAAAGCGATGGGCTTTAGCCCCCAAGCAAGGCCGCTGCTGCAAAAGGCTGGTGTATTCGTCGATGCAGGTATCGTTGCGTTGAGTGATGACCCAGCTGCCTTTGTGGAAGCTGCTCGCACGCGGCAATGGGACCGAGAAGCCCAAGTTCGCTCACTCGCCTGAAGCAGTGAGCCGGCGACTGCGATGAGCTTGCTCTCGGCCATCGCCTCTAAGCTTCCTCCTCGAGGCGCTTGGTTTTTGTCCCTGCTGCGCTTCGCCGCCGCAGCCGAACAGGAACCAGCGCTCTGGCAGCCGGTTATGTCGCCGTGAAGTCGGAGTTTGCACCATGACCACAGATGCGGCTTTCGAAACGCTTCGACGGTTCGGCCAAGCGCCATCCACCGCACAGTTCTGGATGTCATCGACCCCGGCGAGAAATTTCAGCACCCTGAATGAATGCCTGCTGTTTCTCGCCGATGCGACTGAAGGCGAGCCCCTTCCGGATGTGCGCGTCCACTCTGAAACTGGCGACATCGCCTTAAACGGCCCAGAGCTGGAAAAGCTGATCTCAGCTGCCAGGCTGCTCCGCTCTCCCGCGTAGGGTCTTTAATCGACAATTACCGGCTGGCCGTCGGGGAGTAGCTTTGGATGCCGTCTATAACTGGAAAGCCCATTATTGAGATCCCGGTCGTGAATGTCTCGGAGGTCGTCGTCACTACGGATATGGGGGAAGGCGCGATGATCAAGCTAGAGACGGAAGTGTCAAACGGCCCGCAAAGTTGCCCCCCGATCGGCGTCCAATGTTGACCCCTTGAGTATGCTTCGCGGCGAGGAGGCGGCGCGGCGGAGCTGGTCTGGATTGCGCAGCCGCGCCGGCTCCGGATCGGTGGTGTGCGGGGAACTCAGAGCCTGTTCTTGAAGCGCCAGCTCTCGTTGCCCGTCTCGACGATGTCGCAGTGATGAGTGAGCCGGTCGAGGAGCGCGGTGGTCATCTTGGCGTCGCCGAAGACGGACGGCCATTCGCCGAAGGCGAGGTTCGTGGTGACGATGACGGAGCTCTGCTCGTAGAGCCTGCTGACCAGGTGGAAGAGCAGTTGTCCTCCGGACTGTGCGAAGGGCAGATAGCCGAGTTCGTCGAGGACGATGAAGTCCATGCGGGCGAGATAATCGGCCATGCGGCCCTGGCGGCCGGCGCGGGCTTCGGCCTCGAGCTTGTTGACGAGATCGACGACGTTGAAGAAGCGGCCGCGAGCGCCGGCGCGGATGCAGGCCCGGGCGATCGCGATGGCGAGATGGGTCTTGCCGGTCCCGGTGCCGCCGACGAGGACGACATTGCGCTGATGGGCCAGGAAGTTGCCGCCAGCGAGATCGTGGACGAGTGCTTCGTTGATCGGCGTGTCGTCAAAGGCGAAGTCGGCGATGTCCTTGGCGAGCGGCAGCTTGGCGATAGTGATCTGATACTTGATCGAACGAGCCTGCTTCTCGGCGATCTCGGCGGCGAGCAGATCGGCGACGACGCGCTGGGGCTCGTGCTGGCGCTTTACCGCCGAGGCGATGATCTCGTCGAAGGCGGCCTTCATGCCATAGAGCTTGAGCTCGCCCATGGTGGCGAGAATCTCCGAGCGTTCCATCACACGGCTCTCCTGAGGCTGTCGTAGCGGGCACAATCGGCGGCGGGCTCATGGCGCAGCCGCAAGGCATCGGGCGTCATGATCGTGATCGCTGCCGCGGGCTCGCGGCGCCGGGCCAGGATGTTGATGATCACGTCGGCGGAATGGACGCCTTGCCGCAGAGCGTCCGCGCAGGCGGCTTCGACGGCAGGCAGCCCGTCGCTGAGCACCGCCGTGAGGATCTCGACCATCTGCCGATCGCCGTCTTGAACGGCAGCGAGCTTGCGCCGGACCCGGTCGATCGCGCCGGGCAGAACCCAATCCTTGAAGGGCGCGCCATTGCGCAGAGCGCCCGGTTTGCGAGCCAGCACCGGGACATAGTGCCAGGGATCGTAGATGGTCTGGTCGCGGCCGTAGCAGCGGGGATGCTCGCCGACGAGGCGCCCGTCCTGGCGCAGTTCGATCCGATCGGCATAGGCGCGGATCTCGACGGGGCGCCCGACCGCACTCGCGATGACCGAGTACTTGTTGTTGTCGAAGCGCACGAGGCAGGTCTTCGACACCGAGGCCGGCAGCGCATGGAAGCCATCGAACCGCCCGGCGTAAGGCACGAGGCTCGACCGCTCGGCTTCGAACATCTCCCAGATCGTGCGGTCACGTTGCTCCGGATGGCGGTGAGCCTTGGCGTAGCGGAGCACCTGATCCATCAGCCAGGCGTTCAACTCGTCGTAGTTCTTGACCCGCAGGCGCGGGGCGAAGAAACGCTCCCGCACGAGCCCGACCTGGTTCTCGACCTGTCCCTTCTCCCAGCCCGAGGCCGGCGTACAGGCGACGGGATCGACCAGATAATGGCTGCACATCTGCTGGAAGCGACGGTTATAGGCCCGCTCCTTGCCGACGAAGATCGTCTCCACCGCGGTCTTCATATTGTCGTAGATGCCGCGCGTGCAGGCGCCTTTGAAGAAGGCGAAGGCCCGGTCATGGGCGTCGAAGACCATCTCCTGGCTCTCGCGCGGATAGGCCCGCACGAACAGCATGCGCGAGTGACAAAGCCGGACGTGCGCGACCTTTACCTGGGTCGTCACGCCGTTGATGACGACGATCTCGTGGCTCCAGTCGAACTGGTAGGCCTCGCCGGGCGCAAAGCTCAAAGGCACATAGGCGTCGGCCGTGACGGCGGATTGCTCGCGGCGCCAGCCTCTCGCATAGCGACGAACGGCATCGTAGCCGCCCTCGAAGCCGAGATCCCGCAGCTCTTCGAAAAGACGGATCAGCGTCAGGCGCTCGCGGGCCGGCTTGCCGTCGTTCGCCATCAGCAGCCGATCCAGCTCCTGGCGCCAGGGCCCGATCTTTGGTTGCGGCTGAACCTTCCGCTCATACTCGAACGACGTCGCGCCCGAGCGCAGCACCTTCCGCACCGTGTTCCGAGAGACGTGCAGCTCGCGGGCGATCTCCTTGATCGTCTTCCCGCGGATCGAAAACTCGCGCCGGATCCGCGCAATCGTATCCACGCCCTTCATCCCCCGCCCGCCCATCCGAAACCAGGACGGGCAGTCTCACCGAAACCGGCTCAAGGGGGTCAAAGTTGGACGCCGATCCCCCGCCTCACGGGGTCAAACTTGCACGCCGAAACACAACGGAAGCCGACGCAGATCTTTGGCTTGTCCTCTCGCCGACGGTGCTTGTCCAATTGGAAGTCATGCTCGCGCGCGCAGCGCAGGAGCAGGCCAAAAAAGTGCCAAGGCAGTAGTCTAACCGTGCCGAGGACGGCACTGGCCCGCTGCAAGCTCAGCCGCAAGCGGAGCACCATCTGGGATCGCGCGCGCAGTGACCTGAAAGGAACCTGCTGCGGGTTGGGCGGTTGCTCCGTGGGGGGCGATGGAGGAACCCATGCGTGACGGTCACGGCAACAAGCTCTCGCCCGAAGAGCAAGAGCGGGCAAAGTCGATCCAGGGTGCCCCTGACAAGGACTCCTTGAACAAGGTTTCGATCGATCCGCACGCCGACAAGGATACTGGCGAAGCGGACAAGCCCGATGTGAAATCGGAAGACAAGCCGGCCGCCGGGCCAGGTGAATAAGGTGGGCCATCGGTTGGGCATCAATTGCTTGAGGGGTCAGGCCGGCTTTGAAGCAAGGAACGGAATTGGCTGAGCGAGCAAGGCAGCCGGGAGCTTGCTTTCTTCTCCGCGATCGGCCGCCATTTCCCGAAGATCGATGAGCCGGCCAGGACTACGACCCGCTAGCTCCGCGTTTCCGCTTGCCCGGATTGTCGGAGACCACCGCAGAACTGTGTCTTCAGATCGCTTTAGCCAAGATGACCTGGCGTATCAGTTGGCAGGGCTTGTCGGTCGTCAGGAATGCAAGGTCTGCGGCATCTCGCCCGTGCACGATACGGACCAGCCCCTCGATCGGAGCGAGCCTGGTCGGATCGACGAGCCACCATCGATTATCCAGAAAGACCTCCATGACCGCGTGAAAGTCAGGCGGTTGCAGGTCGACTGCGTAGGCACTGACCGCTCGTGATGGAATGGACAGCGCCCGGCAAAGCGTAATGCCTAGGTGGGTGAAATCTCTGCAAACGCCGGCGCGAACCGTGAATGTGTGCGCGGCGTCGGTCTCGGCGGTGCTGACGCCGGACACATAATCTACGTTTCGATTTATCCATTCCATGATCGACATGACCCGAGCGACCCCGTCCTCCGCCTGACCAAACTCGCGCAATGCGAAGCGCTGGAACTGGTCGCTGGGGCAAAAGCGGCTTGGAAGCAGATAGGGCAGAACGTCGGCTGGAAGTTCGCTCCAGAGGTGCTGCCGGGCGGCCGAGGGCAGGAGCGCGCGCGTGCCGTTGTCGACCACGGCGTCGTAGGAGATTGTCACTTCCCCGGACAGACAGGCCCGGAAGCCCCGCTCGCCGTCGGGACCGGTATCGCATGCCAGTTCTGTCGAGGGCATCGCCGAGAGTGCTTCGGACAGCACCGTTTGATCCGAGGACCGGGCTGCCTCGATCTTGCCAATCACCTGGGTTGGAAAGGCAAAGCCGTAGACCAGGGTTGTAGTCGTTCGGACTTGCATTCTGTCGCCTCGAATAGTGTCGCGCGATCAATCGTGACCGCCGACCAGCGTTCAATCGGTATTGGCTCGATGAGGATTTTGTCGCGCGTGCGGATTTCAGCGTCGCTGCAAATCACTGGCTCCGACCGCTGCCTCTCTCGAAAAGGAGGTCGCTCCCGTCATGTAGAGCGCTTCTTCCTACGGGCGTGCGATGAGGTTGGCGTCGCGGCCGACTTCGATCGCCGTTTGGGCGTGACGTCCTTCGCTCGTCGGGCTCGGGCCTCGATATTCAAGCGATAGACCCCATAAGCTATAGTACCGGCAACGAGAACGGGTGTCGGCAGACGAGATGCGAGCAACGTCAATGGCACTGCCATGTTCTCAGGGATTTCGCCGTGAGCAACATCGTGCGCTATCCACGCACCCGCTAGGCTAGAGAACGAAGCTTTGATCATTGCTTATCCTCTGTGCCGCCTGGTATGACGGGAACCTGTTCGGCAACCGGGTCGCTCGCTGGAAAGGTGTCCTTCAAAGCCTTCTCCAGCTTTTGGTCGACCGTCATTTCGCGTTCTTCCTTGCGCTGAGCCTTCTGTTCCTGCTCGAGGCTTTTCACCGCGGGACTCTTCTTTTCGGTCACGTCGCCCTCCTGGGTGCTCGATCTTAGAGGTAGCAACGCGAGGCGCGCGTCTGCGTTCCCGCGCCGGCCGATCGATAAACTGCTCCAGGGCGGCAGCTAGCGACGTAGATTGGGTGCCCGCATTGCCGGAGTCACGAGCTTCTGGCCGTCCCGAGGCGGCTGAGCTGGCGCGTTGCGATCGGCTGGCCCGGCTGCTGGCCGGGGAAGAGCCAGCCGAGGGGCCGCTTCACCCGCCACCACTGCCGCAGGAGGCGAGCATGACATAGCGGTCCTTGCGGCCCTTGCGGCGCCCAGCCCGCCTCGATCTAGCGGCCTATCCGCACCTGCCGAAGACGGCAGTGAAGACGACCTCGGCCGCCGATTATGCCGTTCTCCTGCCTGGAGCGGCGGCATGACGGGCCCGGCGAAGGAGGTGATGCCGGCGGGCACCACCGCGGGAACGCCGCAGGTGCTGCTGGCCCATCACCTCAAGCATCTGAAGCTGCCGACGGTCCTGCGCGAATACGACAAGGTCGCGCGGGAATGCGCCCGGGACGGCGTCGATCATCCCCGCTACCTGCTGCGGCTGGTCGAGCTCGAACTGATCGACCGGGAACGGCGCATGGTCGAGCGGCGGATCCGGGCGGCGCGGGTCCCGGCGGTGAAGAGCTTCGACACCTTCGACTTCACGGCGATCCCGAGCATCAACAAGATGCTCGTGCTGGAACTGGCGCGCTGCGGCTACATCCTGCGCCAGGAGAACATCATCGCGCTCGGCAACAGCGGCACGGGCAAGACCCATGTCGCGATCGCGCTCGGGCTGGCCGCCTGCCAGAAGGGCTTCTCCGTCGCCTTCACCACGGCGGCTTCGCTGGTCAGCCAGCTCCTCGAGGCCCGCGACGAGAAGCGCCTGCTCAGCCTCCAGCGCGAGTTGCAGGCGGTCAAGCTGCTGATCGTTGACGAGCTCGGCTATGTGCCGCTGTCGCCGACCGGCGCCGAGCTTCTGTTCGAGGTCTTCTCGCAGCGCTACGAGCGCGGCTCGACCATCGTCACCTCGAACCTGCCCTTCGAGGACTGGACCTCGGTCCTCGGGTCCGAGCGGCTGACCGGTGCGCTTCTCGACCGGCTGACCCACCACGTCAGCATCCTGGCCGTGAACGGCAACAGCTACCGCCTCAGGCAATCCGCCGGCCGTCGCCGCGCCACCGCCGCGGCGGAGCAAAACCAGGCCACCGCCGACGAAGCCGATCCCGAAACCGGCGAGATCATCGCCTGAGCAATCCCGGCAGCGCGATATGGCGAGGGCCCCGATCGGGGCCCTCGCCATAGCCGCCGCACGCTGGCCTGGAATCCGACCGTCGTTGACACAGTGGCCTTTGATCGGAGAACGTTCAACGCCCCAAAAACAAGTAGCTACCTTATGGTATGAATTATGGTAGGAATGATGGTATGAATTGAAATCAGATGGCATTGTAAATATTTGATTTTATTTACTTATTGTCGTTATAGGTGCGTATCCCCTAGGGAGCGCCATTTTCGGCCAGATGCGCCTGTTTTATAAGGCCTTTTTTTGCTCTTCTTGCCCCACCTCGGAATCCGGTGGGACAATTATCGATCCAGCCTGAAGCTTCCTCATCGCTGAATCTGCCATCAGTGGCTTGCGAGCTGCGCGTGCGTAGCGTTCCACCTCCTCCAGTGTCTTGTGGCTCGTCACCGACATCAATTCATGTGGGGTCGCTTGGCTTTCAGTCAATCGCGCGGAGAGCCGAACCTTCAGTTTCCCAGGCACGCGGACGTACCACCGCACATTGCTGTGCCGGCCCACGTCTTTGCTGAGCCGCGGAGGGGTCGGACGAGGCATTAGGCGACATAATCCCATGGGTTAGCGTCAGACGTAGGCTCCGGTATCTGCGTGTGTCCAAGCAAGCCGTGGCACGCGCAGCAAATAGGAGCGGTGCGGGTGCCCGCTTTGGTCGCGATATTCGCTTCAGCGACGATGACGTTCGGGCGCTTTGGGAAGCCATGCGTTGCCAGCCTACGGGCAATCTTGGCCGGCATCTCGATCCGCTCCGTTCGCAGCAGAAAAGGCGTACGCAAGCCTTCGGAAAATGGCAGAGGGGAAGCGCAATGCGGTCCTGGCTGAGGGCCAACGCCGAAAAGAGGCGAACCAGCGTCTGCGTGACGAGACGCTTTCTGAGAAGGCCGCGCGCCTCCTAACCAGCGGCAGGCGGCCAAAGCAGCCAAAGTCATGAGCGACGATTCTACCCGCCCCGTATTCGTTAGCCGCACCACCGCTGCTGCACCGATGGAAATCAGCGCAGATACCTTCGACACGTGGGTGCGCATCGGTTTCGTTCCTCCCGCCCAGATCAATAGGGGGCAGATCATCCGCTGGCACTGGCCGACCGTCGAGGCACAGCTATCGACGCGAGCCTCGCAGCAGGCCCACGATCCGAGCATTGTAACGGGCAGGTATGTGTCCGATCGAACCCGCCCCAAGAAGCCCAAGTCCTCCCCTTCGACCCCTGCCGCCCCGGACCATTCGGTTGCGTTGAAGTCGTAGCCGTTGGCTGCGGCGAAGGCGGTCACATCCTCAGGCGACGCGCCCTGCGCCGCGCCATAGGCCGAGATTCAGCGGCCAGCGAGATATTCGTATTTTTGGAGGCGCATGGGGATTAGGATCGGCAAGCACAGCGTATCGTTGCACCAACGTTGCCCTTCGCATTCGCAATGGGATCTGACTATGCCAGACACATCTTCAAATGGCATCGATCGGCGAGACCTGATATTAGCCTCCATCGCCGCGGCCGGTACCATCGCTGCATCCAGCGTCACACCTGAGCCGGCCAATGCGCAGAGCACAGCTTCATCGCCTGCCAGATCGCCATTTGGGACAGTTTATACTGGTGATGTGATCGATGGCAAAAAGGTCGTCAGCAAGCTCGATGTTGCCGATCTGGAGCCGGGCAAGAAGCACTGTTTGTATTTTCAGGGCGTGAAGGCGCCCACCGGCCAGCATTGGTACGTGTCAGTCACTGTCGCCAAGGGCGCAAAGCCCGGAAAGCGAGTTGTGATGACAAGTGGCGTACATGGCGATGAAATGAGCTCCATTCATACGGTCCACACCGTGATGAGCCAACTCGATCCGGCGCAAATGTCGGGTACGGTGATGGCGGTCACGGATATTTCCCGCCCTGCATTGGAAGGTATGCAACGCCGGTGGCCCAATCAGGGCAGAGGCATTGATCTGATCGACATGAATCGTGAATGGCCCGGCAATGAACATGGCCTCACCGCGACGAGCCGCCATGCCGGATTGCTGTTTAACCGGCTGCTGAGTCCGAACGCCGACGCCGCGATCGATTTCCATACCGGAACCACTGGGATCGAGGTTACTGCATTCAATATTGGCGAGATCGATAGGCCCGAGGTTAAGGCTATGTTGGATCTCTATCCCGTCGGACAGATCTTTAATATGCCGAAACTTGCCTACCCAACCGTCCTGCATAATGCGTTCATCGATGTAGGTATCCCCGCCTTTACACCGGAGATCGGCGCTGCGCGCGTGCTCGACGCCAAGATGATACCGTTGTTCGTGGAAGGAACGATGAACGTTCTGAAGCATCACGGCATTATTGCCGGGCCGATGGGCCGGACCGGAAAAGACGTGGCTGTTTTCGTGGGAAACAGTGGCTTCCCAATCGTCGCCAGCGAGGGCGGAATCGTCGAATATCTGGTCACACTCAACGAAAAGATTGAGCCAGGACAGAAAGTTGCCATCCAACGCAACAGCTTCGGCGAAGTGATCAAGGAGTATACCAGCGCCATAGCTGGCGAAGTCATGGGCCTGCGCACCGATGCGATGGCCGAGCCCGGTAACCCTTTGGTTATGATCCTTTTCAATAGCCCGACGCAGGACGGCGTTGATACCTATCCCGAATAATCAATTGGACGTCAGCTCTGACGAGCGTCGATTACATCCGCAGCCGACGCCGGTTCTCCGCTTGCGCGGTGTCTCGCAGTCAGGCAGTCATGGATCTCCACTGCTAGCCAGCCTGCGTCATTATTTGACTGGCAGATGACCAAGAGCAATTGGAAATAAAGAATCCTGCAGTTCTTGCTGTTCGTGAAGCCGCATGCATGATGCATCGCGTGTCTACCTGACATCGCTTGCGAGGCGTTATGTTGAGACTGACTGCGGCTTTGATTTTGGCTTTTTTTTCCGCGCCCGCCTTTTCTCAAAGTCACCCATCGGACTTGATGAAAGAGCCGTGGATCAGGGCGAAGTGGTCTCAAGCGATCAAGGGCGCGAACCTCAAGCAATGGGATTCCTGGATCCGCGACCTGAACGGTGTGGGCTCGGGGCCTGACGACAAGCGGGACGCATCGGGCAAGAGCTGGACGGTCGCGCAGCTCTGCCAGCCACATGACTGCGCCGACAACAACCTTGCGGTAATTATCGATCGCCAGAATCGGAACCTCTGGGGCTTGCTCCTCAGGGCCAACCCGACCTCCCGCAAATATTTCGGCAACCCCGGCCCCGAAGAGAAGGCGATCCTGGAGGCCGTGTTTCACGGCAGCCTCGCCAACGTGCGTAGCAGGAGCACGGGCGTTGTCGCCGCGGAGCAAGACGATAGCGAAGTGCTGCTCAATACACTGCCCGAACCGCAGCAGAGCGCTCCGGCGCGCGCCGCCTCGCAGAGCGTACCGGCAGCCGCACAGGATCGGCCCCCGCGAGAGCAGCCGTCTGCCGATCCGGCGGTATGGCGCTATGGCAATCACCCGTTGTTCGGGTTATCCGCACATGTCGACGTAAACGGCGAGAGCGTCGGTCTAGCCTGCGGGTTTCGGGGCACCGACCTGATGCGGGCCGATTCCGTCCTGTTTCGGATTACGCGCGGCTTATCGCCGGACGCCACAAAGCCCAGTCACGGGATAATCATCGTCGAAGGCACGCCATACGCAGGCACTTCGCTGTTTACGGTTCACGCGCGAAGCTTCCTTGAGGAGAAGGAAAATGCCTGTGGCGTGATTCAGGCGCTGCAGCGCGGGAAGGCGATCCACTTTCCCGAGGGCATCATGACTGGCACTGAGTTTGCGACCAACAAGTATACTCTTACGCTGAAGCAGCGCGGCATAGAGAAGAAAATCAGCGGCGACCGCGACCTGCACAAGCTGGTCGATACCAAGCGGATACCATTGACTGGGGCGGCGAAGGCCATCCGGCAACTGATCAACGCCTGCCCTGCGATCAGGGCGGATTTCAGGAATGACTGCGGGGTTTGATTTCCTACACCGGCTGGGGCCAGTACATCCGTGCTCTCCAGCCGGTTTACCGCTTACGCAGCGTCTCTAAGGCAATCCCCGACTCTGTCGGGCCACCTATGGACAACGGCCTGATGGGTCGCGATCGGCGTCACGGTGGTCATGAGCAGGAACCCGCCGACACCGCCGTTCCCGTTTCATCGCGGTAGGCGCGCTGCTCTGCGGCCATGTAGTCCCGCGCTAGGCCGTGATCGATCTCTCGCAACGGCTTGGACGCCGTAGCCATGAGGGGGCTTTTCTTGGTCGACGGGCCGCCGACGAGAGCAACCCAGAGGCGCGGAGATTCCGCCCAGTCCGGGTCATGCTGTTTGACCTGCAACCGAACGCCGTCAGGGACTGCAGCAGCGCATACGGCGAGCGCAGCAGCGGCGATCCGTCCCCTACGCAGCCAAGCGCCGGCTCCCGGGCATCGAGGTCGGAGCATCGCGCCGCCGTCCCGCGCCTCGCACGATCCCGCCGACCAGGCCGCGCAGTGAAATCCCCATAGCGCACGGCCCCGGCAGCGGCTTCCTCCATTGGAGGCTTTCGAACGCCGGCCTTCAGCCCGGTACAAACCAGCCCGCACCGGCCGGCACCCGAAACCCTTCACAACTGCGGACATTGACCGCATGCCGCGAAAGCGGGCCTCCCTGGTTGGCTTCGAGCAAAGTGGAGAAACCGCGCGACAAGGCCGCAGGCTTGAACCGTCTTGAAAGACGATGGATAGCTGCCCAATATCCTCGATGGCCACTAGGCCCACCAACAGTATTCAGTGAGGGAACAGTATGTCGGATGCCCTGCGCATCGCGCACGGAGCTTTCGGCCGGGTGGCGCTGCTCGACATGGATCGCAGCCTAGTCCGGCACGCACACCCGCATTGCCATGTGCTGCTCAAGGTCGACGGCGACGACACGCGATTCCTGGTCGGGGACCATGTCGCGCCATTGACCGATGATCTCGCCGTGCTGGTCAATGCCTGGGAGACGCATGCCTATGTCCATGATCCCTCCAGAAAAAATGCGTTGATCCTGGCGCTTTACATCGAGCCGGACTGGCTGCGCAGCTTCCGGCCGAACTGGGCGGCGAGCGGTTCGCCCGGCTTCTTCGAGCATTCGGCCGGTGAGGTCAGCGCCCATATCCGCCAGACCGCGCTCGATCTCGCTGCGGAGATGGTGCACGAGCCCGGCGCGAGCCGCCGGCAGGAGGAGCTGCTCTCGGAACTGATGATTGCCGTGATCGAGCGGTTCACGCCCTGGCGCTCGATCGGGGCCTCGTTGCGCGAGATCGCGCGCTCGAACGCGGTCGATTTCCGGGTGCGCCGGGCGATCTCGCTGATGCGCTCGAATCCGGCGGCATCGCTCTCGATCGAGCGGCTGGCGAGCGAAGCCGGTCTGTCGCGGGCGCATTTTTTCCGGATGTTCGAGGCCTCGACCGGCGTGACCCCGCATGTGTTCCTCAATGTGTTGAAGGTCGAGCTTGCGGTCGGCGCTGTCGTCGACGGCGATGAGAACTTCAGCGCGATCGGGGACCGGCTCGGCTTTAGCGCGCCAGCCCATTTCACCCGTTTCTTCCGCGACCATTGCTCGGTGGCGCCGAGCGAGTTCCGCAGCGTGGCGCGTCTCGGCCGCTGAGGCCGTTCCTTCGAATTTGAGACTTTTCGGTAAGTCGCGAGACTGGGCGGGATCGAACCTGGCCGGCCGATGACCGATTCTTCCCGTGAGGCGCCTCCGTAAGAGCGCCTCACGGGAGCTGAACGCTGGTGAAGGCTGAAACCATTTCTTGGACCGGTCAGTCCGTGGAGCGCGTCGAGGACGCTGCCCTGCTGACTGGCCGCGGACGTTTCATCGACGACCTCGGCACCAGGCCGGGCACGCTGCACGCCGCTATCCTGCGCTCACCGCACGCACATGCCGACATCCTCTCGATCGAGACCGGGGTCGCCGCTGCGCTCCCGGGCGTGGTGGCGATTGTCACGGGACGTGACCTCGCAAAGCTCACCACACCGATGGTCGCCGGGCTGAAGATCGCCGCCGAGAACTGGCCGATGGCCGTCGAGCGCGTGCGCTATGTCGGCGAACCCGTCGCGATCGCGGTCGCGCAGAGCCGCTATCTCGCCGAGGATGCGCTGGATGCTATCGAGGTCGCATACCGGCCGCTGAAGGCCGTCGTCGATCCCGTCGCCAGCATAGAGGAGGGTGCGCCCGTCCTGCACGAGAAGGCCGGGGCTAACCTCGTCAGCGACCGGCGCTTCCGTTATGGCGAGCCTGATGCTGCCTTCGCCGCCGCCGCCCATACCGTCTCGGTCAGCATCGCCTATCCGCGCAATACCGGCTCGCCGATGGAGACCTTCGGGGTCATCGCCGAATACGATCCGCATGAGGACGTCTACGACATCCTCGCCAATTTCCAGGGCCCGTTCAGCATCCACACCGTGCTGGCGCGCGCCCTGAAGGTCCCCGGCAATCGCCTGCGGCTGCGCATGCCGCCGGACTCCGGCGGCAGCTTCGGCGTCAAGCAGGGCGTCGCGCCCTATGCCGTCCTCATCGGCGCCGCCGCCCGGATCGCCGGACGGCCGGTGAAATGGATCGAAGACCGGCTCGAGCATCTCGGCGCGGCGGTCGCGGCGACCAACCGCGTCACCACGCTCAAGGCTGCCGTCTCCGCCGAGGGACGCATCAGCGCGCTCGACTGGGATCAGCTCGAGGATTGCGGCGCCTATCCGCGCGCCCCGGAGCCGGCGACGCTCTACCGGATGCACGGCAACATGACCGGCGCCTACGACATCCGCCACGTCGCGATGCGCAACCGCGTTGTCCTGACCAACAAGGCGCCGACCGGACTGGTGCGCGGCTTTGGCGGCCCCCAGGTCTATTTCGCGCTGGAGCGGCTGATGCAGCGCATCGCCGTCGAGTTGCAGCTCGATCCGCTCGACGTCATCCGCCGGAACCTGATCCCGGCCGACGCCTTTCCCTATCGCACCGCGACCGGCGCGCTCTACGATTCCGGCGACTACCAGGCCGCGGTCGAGCAGGCGGTCGCCAGCCGCCTCGCCGATCTGAAAAGCCGCCGCGACGAGGCGCGCGCCTCCGGCCGGCGCTACGGCATCGGCTTTGCCGCGGCGGTCGAGCCCAGCGTCTCCAATATGGGCTACATCACCACCGTGCTGACCGCCGAGGAGCGGCGCAAGGCCGGGCCGAAGAACGGCGCGCAGGCGACGGCGACGATCTCGATCGACCCGGTCGGCTCGGTCAGCGTCCATGTCGCCTCGACGCCGCAGGGCCAGGGCCACCGCACCGTGCTGGCTCAGGTCGTCGCCGACATCTTCGGCCTGCCGCACCGCGAGATCAGGGTCGTCGCCGACCTCGACACCGGCAAGGACGCCTGGTCGATCGCCTCCGGCAACTATTCCAGCCGCTTCGCCGCTGCGGTGGCGGGGGCCGCCCATCTCGCCGCGACCCGGCTGCGCGACAAGCTCGCCTTGATCGCCGCGGATCAGCTCAAGGCTGAAGCCAGGCAGATCGGCTTCGCCGGCGGCGTGGTCTTCGCCAAGGGGAACCCGGACAAGACCGTTCCGTTCGGGCGGATAGCGGCGCTCTGCCACTGGTCGCCGGCACTGCTGCCGGAGGGCGTCGACCAGACCATCCGCGAGACCGCCTTCTGGACGCCGCCGCAACTCGCGGCGCCGAGCGAGGGCGACGAGATCAATTCCTCGCTCTGCCATGGCTTCATCTTCGACATGGCCGGCGTCGAGGTCGACCCGGCGAGTGGGAGGGCGCGGATCGACCGCTACGTCACGATGCATGACTGCGGGCGCGTGCTGCATCCCGGCATGGTCGAGGGCCAGATCCGCGGCGGTTTCGCCCAGGCGCTCGGTGCGACCTTCTACGAGGAGCTCGCCTATGCCGAGGACGGCGCCTTCCTGACCGGCACCTTCGCCGACTATCTGCTGCCGACCGCGACCGAGACGCCGGACATCGACATCCTGCACATCGAGACGCCGTCGCCGTTCACGCCGCTCGGCACCAAGGGGGTCGGCGAGGGCAATTGCATGTCGACGCCGGTCTGCCTGGCGAATGCGATCGCCGACGCACTCGGCGTCTCCGAAATCAACCTGCCACTGACCCCGGCCAGGCTCGCGGCGCTAGCCGCCGGGCCGGAACCGGTCCGGCCGGCGACGAGCCGCGCGGCGGCGCCTGCCGCCAGGCCGGGCGATCGCAGCCTGCGCGGGGAAGGCGAGGCCAGGGTCGCTGCCGCGCCCGAGGCGATCTGGGCGATGCTGCTCGACGTCGACACGCTCGCCTCGATCATCCCGGGTTGCCATGGCGTGCAGAAGCTCTCCGAGACGCATTTCAAGGCCGATGTCACGCTCGGCGTCGGCCCGGTGAAGGGGCGCTACAAGGCCGAGATCGAGCTCTCCGACCTCGACGAGCCCAGGGCCGCGACATTGACCGGCTCGGTCTCCGGCGCGCTCGGCACCGGCGGCGGCCACGGCCGCGTGACGCTGACGCCGGATGGCGCGGGCGGCACGGTGATCGGTTACTCCTATGAGGCCGCCGTCGGCGGCAAGGTCGCGGCGATCGGCGGGCGCCTGCTCGACGGGGCGGCCAAGGCGATCATCGGCCAGTTCTTCGCGGCGCTGGCGCGCAAGGCGTCGCCGGGCAGGCCCGGCCTGCTCACCCGCCTGCTCGGAAGGCGCGCATGAAGCCCGCGCCCTTCGACTATCTCCGCGCCGGCAGCCTCGACGAGGCCCTGGCGGCGCTCGCCGAGCATGGCTCCGACGCACGCATCATCGCCGGCGGCCAGTCGCTGCTGCCGATGCTGAACATGCGCCTCGCCAAGCCGACCCTGCTCATCGACGTCATGGGAGTCGCCGGTCTCGACCAGGTCCGGCGCGAAGGCGAGATGATCGTCGTGCCGGCAGGCGTGCGGCAAGCGGCGCTGCTGAAGCGGCCGGGCCTTGCGAGCGAGCAGCCGCTTCTGGCTTTCGCCTTGCCCTGGCTCGGCCACTACCAGACCCGCGCCCGCGGCACGGTCTGCGGTTCGGTCGCCCATGCCGATCCCAGCGCCGAGATCCCGCTCTGCCTGGTCGCGCTCGCTGGCGAGGTCCGCCTGCGCTCGCGCCGCAAGCGCCGGGTGCTCAAGGCGGCCGATTTCTTCTCCGGCATGATGGTCACCGAGAAGGCCGATGACGAGCTGATCGAGGCCGTCGCCTTCCCGGCGGCCAGGCCCGGCACCGGCTATGCCTTCAACGAGGTGGCGCGCCGGCATGGCGACTTCGCAATCGTCGGCTGCGCCGCGATAGTCGAGGCCGGGCAGATCCATCTCGCCGTCGCCGGCGTCGCCGACAAGCCGGAGCGCCGGAGCTGGCCGCGCCTCGACGGGGCGGCGCTCGACGATGCGCTCAACGTCTTCGCCTGGGAGCTCGACGCGCGCGAGGACCTGCATGCGAGCGCCCGGCTGCGCCGCGACCTCGTCCGTACGCTCGGCCGCAGCACGATCGAGGAGGCCAGCCGATGCCTCGCCTGAGCGCCGCTACCCGCCACCGCATCGGCTTCACGCTGAACGGCAAGCCCGTCTCGATCGAAGCCGAGCCACGCCTGCTCGCGACCGACGCGCTGCGCCACGGCCTCGGCGCGACTGGCACCCATGTCGGCTGCGAGCACGGCGTCTGCGGCGCCTGCACCATCCTGATCGACGGGGTACCGGCGCGTGCCTGCCTCACGCTCGCCGTCCAGCTCGAAGGTCGGCAGGTCACCACGGTCGAGGGGCTGGCGCCGGCGCAGGATCGTCTCTCGGTGCTGCAGGCCGCCTTCCGGCGTCATCATGCGCTGCAATGCGGATTCTGCACCGCCGGCATCCTGGTCTCGCTCGAAACCTTCCTGCGCGAGCAGCCGGAGCCGAGCGAGCAGGAACTGCGCGAGGTCGTCGGTGGGCATCTCTGCCGTTGCACCGGCTACACCCCGATCATCGCTGCCGCGCGCGAAGCCGCCGCCCTGCTGCGTCGTCCGTCTCAGACCATTACCGCGGAACCCCTCGATGTTTGACCTCGGGACCAGCTTCACCGCCAGCGTGGCGCGAACTCCGGACGCGCTCGCCATCGTCGATGGCGAGGTTCGCCTCAGCTATGCGCAATGGCTGGCGCGCATCTCCTCGCTCGTCGCCGCCTTCGACGGCCTCGGGCTCCGGGCGGGCGATCATCTCGTCACGGTTCTGCAGAACCGCTGGGAAGCGGCGAGCCTGCACTGGGCCTGCCAATTCGCCGGGCTGATCATGACCCCGATCAACTGGCGGGCGAAGCCGGACGAGATCGACTTCGTGCTGGAGAACGCCGGCGCCAGAGCGATCGCCTTCGAAGCCGTCTCCGCTGCTGCCATGGCCGAGAGTGCGCTCGCCAAGGGCCTGCTGAGAATCGCGGTCGGCAGCGATGCCGGGTCCGCCGACCTCGGCTTCGCGCAGATGATCGCAAGCGAGGCGCCGACCGCGATGCCCCGCGCTGGCGCCGAAGACTGGTCGTTGATGCTCTACACTTCCGGCACCACGGCCAAGCCGAAGGGCGTGCCGCGGCGGCACCGGGCCGAACGCATGGCGGCGCTCGCCCATGTCGCGCAGAACCTCTATGGCAGCGGCGAATGCACGCTCGGCGTCATGCCGCTCTATCACACGATGGGCGTGCGCTCGCTGCTGGCGATGTCGCTGATCGGCGGCACCTTCGTCTGCCTGCCGCGCTTCGATGCGGCGCGGGCGCTGGAGCTGATCGAGGCCGAGCGCGTCAGCAACCTCTACCTCGTGCCGACGCTCTATCACGACGTCGTCCATCACCCGCGCTTTGCTGCAGCTGACGTGTCCTGTGTGCGCAAGCTCGGCTTCGCCGGCGCGCCTATGACGGACGGGCTGCTCGGCAAGCTGACCGAGGCCTTCAGGCCCGAGCTCTTCGTCAACCATTACGGCTCGTCGGAGATCTACACTTTCACCATCAACCAGAACGCGGCGGCGAAGCCGGGCTGTGCCGGCAAAGCGGGGCTCAACCAGCTCATCCGCGTGGTCCGGCTCGGAGCGACTTCGGCCGCTGAGCTGGCCCGGGCCGGCGAGGAAGGCGAAGTCGTCGCGCTCGCCGCCAGTGACGAGGCCTTCGAGGGCTATTGGCGCCGGCCCGAAGCCGACGCCAAGTCGCTGCGCGACGGTTGGTACTTCACCGGCGACACCGGCTATTTCGATGAGGACGGCGACCTCTTCGTCACCGGACGCGTCGACGACATGATCATTACTGGCGGCGAGAACGTCTCGCCGGTCGACATCGAAAGCTGCCTGTCGCTGCACCCGGCCGTCTCGGAAGTGGCCGTGGTCGGCCTGCCGGACGAGCGCTGGGGCAAGATCGTCGTCGCTTTCGTGCACCGCACCTCAGCCGTGACTGCCGAGGAGCTCGACCTGCACTGCAAGGTCTCCGGCCTCGCCAATTTCAAGCGTCCGCGTCGCTACGAATTCGTCAAGGCGATCCCGAAATCGCCTGTCGGCAAGCTGCTGCGCCGCCAGCTCGTCGCCGGCGAATACGAGCTCGAACGGCCAGATCTCGCCGCCGAATAATCCGCCCCCTGCAATCGAGAGCCAACAACATGAACGCAGTCACCCCGATCCACCCCAGCCTTACCGGCCTCGACGGCTTCCGCGTCGAGATCGATCCCGCTCGCGAGCGGGCCGACATCATCCTCGACCGGCCGCCGATGAACACGGTCGCGATGGCCCAGCGCGACCAGCTGCGGAAGGTGTTCGAGGCGCTCGACGAAGACGATCGCGTGCGCATCATCGTGCTGCGCGCCGTGGGCGAGCACTTCTCCTCCGGCGGCTACATCAAGGGCTTCCTGGAGGCCTCGCCGGAGCATGTCTCCAAGCTCGCCTGGAACATTGCCGCCCCGGCGCGCTGCTCCAAGCCGGTGATCGTCGCCAATCGCGGCTACAGCTTCGGCGTCGGCTTCGAGATCTCGCTCGCCTGCGATTTTCGCATCGTCTCGGAGACCTGCCAGTACGCCCTGCCGGAGCAGAAGCTCGGGCAGATCCCCGGCTCGGGCGGCTCGGCCCGCTTGCAGAAGATCGTCGGCATCACCCGGACCAAGGACATCGTGATGCGCTCCAAGCGCATTTCCGGCAAGCAGGCGCTCGACTGGGGCATCGCCACCGAGTGCGTGCCGGATGGCGAGCTCGAGGCCGCGACCGACCGGCTGGTCGACGAGCTCCGCTCGTTCTCGCCGATCGCCCAGCGCACCGCCAAGAAGCTGCTCAACGACACCGAGGATTCGACGCTGGCGATCGCGATCGAGCTGGAAGGGCATTGCTACAGCCGCCTGCGCCAATCCGACGATTTCCGTGAGGGCGTCGAGGCCTTCCACGCCAAGCGCGCGCCGAAATTCACCGGGCGCTGAGCCCGCGAACGACCCGCGCGGACGAGGTTTCGCGCGGGGCCACCAGGCCGATATCGCAGAACAACAACCAGAACCGAGGGAACGACACCATGAAGACGACCGGATATTTCGCTGCCGTCGCCGGGCTGCTCGCCGCGACGGCGCTCACCGGCGGCGCGCTCGCTCAAAGCGGACCGATCAAGATCGGCGTCGTCACGCCGTTGTCGGGCACCTATACCCCGATCGGCCAGCAGGTCCGCTGGGGTCTGGAGCTCGCCGCCAAGGAGATCAATGCCGCCGGCGGCATCGCCGGCCGGCAAGTCAACCTGATCTTTGAGGACGAAGAGGCCAACCCTGCCGTCGCCGTGCAGAAGGCCGAGAAGCTGTTCCAAGTCGAGAAGGTCGACTTCCTTGCCGGCACGGTCAATTCCGGCTCGACCCTTGCCGTCGCCCAGCTGGCCGAGCGCAACGCCAAGCTCGCGGCGACGACCGTCTCCTTCGCCGACTCGATCACCACCGACAAATGCTCGCCGAACATGTTCCGCGTGAATGCGCGCGCCGAGCAACAATCGGTCGCGCTCGCCGCCTGGCTCGCCAAGGAGAAGCCGAAGGCCAAGGTTTATTATCTCGGCCCCGATTACGAGATGGGCCGCTCGACCGTCGCAGCATTCAAGAGCAGCGCCGAGAAATCCGGTGCGCCGACCGGCGGCGAGGTGTTCGCGCCGCTCGATTCCAAGGACTACACCCAGTATTTCGGCCAGATTCGCGCCTCGCGGCCGCAGGTGCTCTATACCTCAGTCGCCGGTAACGACACGGTCAGGCTGCTGACCCAGCTGCAGGATTTCGGCCTGCTCACTAACCTGCAGGTCGTCGGGGCGTCGGGCACCGTGACCTCGCAGAACATCGGCGCGATCGGCCAGGCGGCCGAAGGCTTCGCGACCGGCGTCGGCTACTCCCCGCAGATCGACACGCCCGAGAACAAGGCGTTCGTCGCGGCGTTCCGCGCCGCCAACAAGGCCGATCCGGACCTCTACGGCGCGGACAGCTACGGCCTGCTCTTCGCCTACAAGGCGGCCGTCGAGAAAGCGGGCTCGACCGAGACCGACAAGGTGCGCGAAGCCTTGCGCGGGCTGAGCTGGCAGACCCCGCAAGGGACCAAGACCCTCCGCGCCGGCGACCACCAGGCGATGCAACCGATGTATGTGGTGCGCGTCGCCAAGGGCAAGTTCGACATCATCGACAAGGTCGATGCCGACAAGGCGATCGGCCCCGACGCCTGCACCCGGTTCTGAGGACAGGCGCCGACCCCTCCCGTCACAGGGGAGGGGTCACACCGCCCTCGCGAAAGCACATGACATGAATGCCCTCGACTACCTCCAATTCGTGCTGGCGCCACAGGTCGTCAACGGGCTCGCGCTCGGGGTCGCCGTGGTGCTGGTCGCCCTCGGGCTGACGATCATCTTCGGCATGCTCGACGTCATCAATATGAGCCATGGAGAGTTCTACGCTATCGGCGCCTATGCGGCCCTCGCCCTGGGCGCGGCCGGGATCAGCTTCTGGTTCCTGCTCGTGCTGGTGCCGGTCCTGATGGTGCCGCTCGGCATGGCGGCCGAACGCCTGCTGATCCGGCCGGTCTTCGACAGCCGGGATCGACACGTCACCACGCTGCTCGTCACCTTCGGCCTCGCGCTGGTGGTCGAGGACCTGCTCAAGGTCGCCTTCGGGCCCAACACCCAGCGTCCGCCGACGCCGATCCCGGGGGCGATCGAGTTCGCCGGCATCATCGTGCCGAATTACCGGCTCTTCCTGATCGTGGTCGGCGCGGCGATCGTCACCGGCGTCGCCTATGTCGTCTACCGCACACGGCTCGGCGCGATGGTGCGCGCCGCCGCCTTCGACCGCAACATGGCGGCCTCGCTCGGCGTGCCGGTGGCGTTGGTCTATGCCGGCACCTTCGCCTTCGGCGTGGCGCTGGCCGGCCTTGCCGGCGTCCTGCTCGCACCGATCTATTCGGTCTTCCCGACCATGGGGCGAGACTTCATCCTGCTCGCCTTCACCGTCGTCATCGTCGGCGGCATGGGCTCGATCTGGGGCGCGGTCGTCGCCGGCCTGCTGCTGACGCAGGTCCAGGCGCTCGCCAGCCTGGTGATCTCGCCGGTCTGGACCGATCCGATCGTGTTCGGGACCATGGTCGCTTTCCTCGTTTTCCGCCCGCAGGGCCTGTTCGGGAGGCTCGGCCATGCGTGACCGGCTGACGCTATCAATGCGCGCGAGCCATTTGCTCGCCCTGATCTTCGTCGCGGCTGCGCTCGCGCTGGCCGCGATCGGCGCCACCAGCGGCGACACCTTCTATCTCCGCCTCGGCACGGAGGCGCTGATCTTCGCAGGGCTCGCGCTCTCGGTCGACCTGCTGCTCGGCTACTCCGGCGCGCTCTCGCTGGGGCAGGCGCTCTATTTCGGCGTCGGCGCCTATGTCTCGGCGCTGACCTTGCTGAAGGTGCCGTCCTTCTGGCTCGCCATGGCGGCGGCGGGCGGGGCGACGCTCGTCGCCTCCATCCTCGGCGGCCTGATCGCCAACCGGGTGCGCGGCGTCTATTTCGCGCTGATCACCTTCGGCCTGGCGCAGGTCGTCGCCAAGGTCGTCTACAATACCCGCGAGCTCGGCGCTTCCGACGGCATGATCGGCATTCCCGTCATCGAGATCGGCTTCGGCCCAGTTTCGGTCTCGGCCGGTAATCCGGTCGGCTTCTTCCTGATCGTGCTCGCGATCATCATGGGGCTGTACGGGCTCACCGCCTATCTGCTCGACACGCCGTTCGGGCGGGTGCTGACCGCGCTCAAGGCGAATGAGAAGCGCGTGCCCTTCCTCGGCTATTCGGTCTGGCGGGCGCGGATGTTCTCCTATGTGCTGGCCGGGCTTATCGCCGGGCTCTCGGGGGCGCTCTATCCGATGCTGCGCGGCTTCGTCTCGCCGGAGCTGATGTTCTTCGCCACCTCCGGTAATGCGGTGATCTCCGTCATCCTCGGCGGCGTCGGCACCCTGATCGGCGCGATCTACGGCTCGGTGCTGCTTGTCGTGCTGAAGTCGATTATCGGCAGCTGGACCGAGCACCATCTTATCGTGATCGGCCTGATCTTCATGGTCTGCGTGATGTTCCTGCCCAAGGGGCTCGTCGGCTTCATCCGGCCGCGCATCGAGGAGCGCCTGCTCGCCGGTGCGCGCGAGCAGGCTGCGCCATCCTTCGCTCCGGCCAAGCTCGAAACGGGGAGTGCCAAGTCATGACGGGTCCTGTCCTCGAAGTCTGCGATCTCGGCATCGCCTTCGGCGGCCTGAAGGCAGTCGATCAGGTCAGTTTCAGTGCGCAGCGCAACCGGATCACCACCGTGATCGGGCCGAACGGTGCCGGAAAGTCGACGCTGTTCAACCTGATCAGCGGGGCGCTCAAGCCTAAGTCCGGCCAGCTCCTGATCGACGGCGTCGACATGACCGGCGCCTCGCCGGCCCGAACCAAGGCGGCCGGGCTGTCGCGCTCCTTCCAGATCACCAATCTGTTCTTCGAGCTGACGGTGGCGGAGAATCTGCGCATGGCGGCACAGGTGCTGGAGCCGAAGGCCCGTGCCTTCCTGCCGCTCCGCCGCTCGATCCGGGCGCTCGCCAAGACCGCCGAGATGCTCGAGCGCTTCCATCTCGGCCACAAACGCGACGAGTTCGCGGGCAATCTCTCGCATGGCGACCAGCGCCGGCTCGAGATCGCGGTCTGCCTGGCGTCGGAGCCGAAGATCCTGCTGCTCGACGAGCCGACGCAGGGCATGAGCCATGCGGACACCGCCGACACCGCCGCACTCGTGCGTGAACTCAGTCGTGACGTCAGCGTGCTGCTGATCGAGCACGATATCGGGCTCGTCATGGACCTCTCGGACCATGTCGTCGTCATGCATCAGGGCCGCAAGCTTGCCGAGGGACCGCCCGCCACGGTGCGGGCCGATCCTGCCGTGCAGGCCGCCTATTTCGGACATCACTGACATGCTCGCGATCAACGGACTGCACAGCCATTACGGCCTGAGCCATGTCATCCAAGGCATCGATCTCTCGGCCGCACCCGGCGAGGTGATCGGCATCTTCGGCCGCAACGGCGTCGGCAAGACGACGCTGCTGAAGACGATCGCCGGCTGGGTCAGGCCGAGCGAAGGCGCGATCACGCTGGGCGGGCAATCCCTGAACGGGCTCGCGCCTGATCGGATTTGCCTCTCCGGCGTCGGGCTGGTGCCGGAAGACCGGCGCATCTTCCCCGGCCTCACCGTCGAGGAGAACCTGCAGCTGGGCCTGCTACAGGTGCGAGGCCGGGCAGCGAAAGCGGAGCGCGCTGCCATCGACCAGATCTACGACCGCTTTCCACGTCTCGGCGAGCGTCGTCGCCAGCTCGGCACGACGCTGTCCGGCGGCGAGCAGCAGATGCTCGCCATGGCGCGCGTGCTGGTCGGCGAGCCCCGGCTCGTGCTGGTCGACGAACCCAGCGAAGGGCTGGCGCCGATGATCGTCGCCGAGGTCTTCGCCATCGTGCGCGAATTGCGCGAGCGCGGCTGCATCGTGCTCCTCGTCGAGCAGAACGTGCATGAGGCGCTTTCTGTGACCGATCGCTTCGTCGTCATCGAACGTGGACGGATCGTGCTCAGCGGGGACGCCGAAGACCCGGAGGACCGCGCGAGGTTGCTGACTGCCCTGGCCGTCTGATGCCGAAACGTCATGTCGCAGGCCATTGGCTGCACTACAGGCTCTGGGGGGCTTTCTCGGGTCAGCTGGCGCCGATCGTGATGCTCCATCACGGCTTCGGTCATGCCGATGGCTGGGGCGGTTTTCCTGCGAGGCTCCATACGGCGACTGGTCGAGCCGTGCTCGCCTATTCGCGGCGCGACTGCGGGCGTTCCGAGGCGAGCGATGGAGACCGCCCCAGGGATTTCCTGGAGTACGAGGCCAACGAGGTGTTGCCTGCGGTGCTGTCGTCGTTCGGCCTCAGGCGCGCCTGCCTGTATGGCCATAGCGATGGTGGCAGCATCGCCCTGATCGCTGCCTCCCGCCACCCCGAGCTATTCGAGGCCGTGATCGCGGAAGCGCCCCACGTCTTCGCGGAGCCGCTCACGATCAAGGGGGTGCGGACGATGGCCCATCGCTTCGAAACCGACGCCCGCTTCCGGCGAAAGGCGCTGCAGGGGCATGAGCACGGCGCCAGACCGTTCCAACTCTGGCGCGATTTCTGGCTGCATCCACCGATGGCGGAATGGACGATCGCGGTGGCCGCCGCGTCGCTGCGCATGCCATTGCTGCTGCTTCAGGGCGACCGCGATCCGTTCGGTACGCCAGCGCATGTCCGGATCGCAGCGGAGAGAAATCCAGGGGCGGAGATCAACCTTCTGCCCGGCGTCGGGCATTCGCCCCATCAGACAGAAGCCGGGCTTCCGGACATGATCCGGGACTTCCTGAAATGTGCTGATCGATAATCGACTATGGTGGATTGTCGAAAGCGCCGGAAGCTGGAGCACGGTTGCGGCCGAGGAGCAGACACCAGTTCCCTGAGTTTGGCTCTGCGGGACGCGAGCACGTAGCTGTCGGTGCTGTGGGTGAAAGCTTCCGGCGCGACGGCTGCTCGCCGCGCCGGCTTGGTCACAGATCAGTCTGCTCGGACAGGAGCAGGGCATCATCAACTTCGATGCCGAGGTAACGGACGGTACTTTCCAGCTTGGAGTGCCCCCAGTAGCAACTGGCAGGCGCGAAGGCTGCCGGTACAATCTCAAGCGTATACGACCGATCATCATGGCGGTGATCTGATCGCGAAAGGTTCGGATCAGCGCGCAACGACGATGATCGTGATGACGCCCTCCGAAACAGGTCGGCCACCACCGTCTACCCCGACCCGCGCACAATTCTCATTATGCTGTCCATGTTCGCGACCTTGGCGCCGTCTCGGCTTTCGAGATCATGATCGTGGAAGCGGCGCCGACAGCTCTGCCGATTCCTACACCTTCTCCAGGGTGACAAGCGCCGGAGAGCGTTTGCTTGTTCCCCGCGATGATGAGCGCGAGGAAAGGATGGAAGGCCGCGCCCCGACTGTCGGTGAACTCGGTGGTGTCCTGCAGAATAAGGATCGGTCCCTCGCTCGCCACGCAGTGCATAGCGGTCGCAGTAGAATGGCTGGCCAGCGCCCCGCGCTCGGTGACGCGCGGGTTGTCGAAGAAACGATAGGCCGCCTTCGTCGCCGCCCAATCCCCGCAAGGCGCCGAGACCGGCTGACCAGGCGCTGCCGACATCTGATCAAGCAGGTGGCGCAACCAGCCCGCCAAGCACTTGTCCAGCAGCCCCGCCGGAACGACTTCATCGTCAAACCAGCCTGCGCCGCCGGCTTCCGTATTCCCGCTCATCTGTGACGCCTCCGCGATTCGGCGTCACAGACAGAATCACGGACGATTCAACGCGCGCAAATCCCCCGCATGTCAACGGCGGTCGGATTCCAGGCCAGTGTGGCGGAGCAAAAGCAGGCCGCTGGCGTCGAGGTGAGGTGTCTATGGCAGGGGCCCCGATCGGGGCCCCTGCCATATCGCGCTACCGATGTTGATCAGGCGATGATCTCGCCGGTTTCGGGATCGGCTTCGTCGGTGGTGGCCTAGTTTTGCTCCGCCGCGACGGTGGTGCGCCGGCGGCTGGCGGATTGCCTGAGGCGGTAGCTGTCGCCGTTCATGGCGAGGTTGCTGACGTGGTGGGTCAGCCGGTCGAGGAGCGCGCCGGTCAGCAGCTGCGATCCCAGGACCGAGGTCCAGTCCTCGAAGGGCAGGTTCGAGGTGACGATGGTCGAGCCATGCTCGTAGCGCTGCGAGAAGACCTCGAACAGGAGTTCGGCTCCGGTCGGAGGCAGCGGCACATAGCCGAGCTCGTCGACGATCAGCAGCTTGACCGCCTGCAACTCGCGCTGGAGCCTGAGCAGGCGCTTCTCGTCGCGGGCCTCGAGGAGTTGGTTGACCAGGGAAGCCGCCGTGATGAAGGCGACGGAGAAGCCCTTCAGGCAAGCGGCCAGCCCAAGCGCGAGAGCGAGATGGCTCTTGCCCGTGCCGCTGTTGCCGAGCGCGATGACGTTTTCCCGGCGCAGGATGTAGCCGCAGCGCGCTAACTCCAGCACGAGTATCTTGTTCAAGCTCGGGATCGTCATGAAGTCGAAGGTGTCAAAGCTCTTCACCGCCGGGAACTGCGCTGCCCGTAGCCGCCGCTCGACCGTGCGCCGCTCCCGGTCGATCAGTTCGAGCTCGATCAACCGCGTGGAGCCCCGAGCAAATCGCCCATCGATTTCGGATCGATTACCCGGATGATCCCAGCATGCGCATCAGCTACGAGGCGATCTACCAGTCTCTGTACATGCAGGGTCGTGGTGCGTTCCGCTGTGAGCTGACGGCTGGCTTGCGCTGGGGTCTAGCTCTGCGTGTTCCGCGTGAGCGGACCTGCGGCCGTGGAAAGACCTTGGTGGGTGATGCCATCATGATCAGCGAACGGCCACCGGCGGTCGAAGACCGGGCAATTTCGGGGCATCGGGAAGGTGATCTCATCCTGGGCCTGCACAGCTCGGCGATCGGCACTCTCGTCGAACGCAGCTCGCGCTTTACGATGTTGCTGCACCTACCGCGCCAAGAGGGATATCAGCGGGGACAGCGGGTCAAAAACGGCTCGCCACTTGCCGGCCACGGTGCTGAAGCCGTCCCTACGGCGATCGTCCAATCCATGAGCGAACTGCCCGCGACGCTTCGTCAATTGCTGACCTGGGATCAGGGAGCCGAGATGGCTCAGCACGCACGGCTCCGCATCGAGAGCGGGCTGGAAGTCTACTTCTGCGATCCGCAGAGCCCATGGCAGCGCGGCTCAAACGAAAACACCAACGGCCTTCTGCGCCAGTACTTCCCGAAAGGCACCGATCCCAGCCAGAACTCAGCCGAGGAGCTGGCGGCTGTCGCTCACGCGGTCAACACGCGGCCTCACAAAACGCTACAATGGAATACACCGATCGAGGCGCTCGATCAGTTCCTCGCTCAGCAGTATGATGTCCGTGTTGCGACGACCGGTTGAATCCTCCCAATATTCCTCGCTGGCTTTCGGCAACCGCTGCAAGGACGCCGGCGTCAGGCCCTCGGCCGGCTCCGTTGGCGACGTCCACGACAACGCCACGTGCGAGAGCTTCTTCGCGACGCTGGAATGCGAGCTGCTCGACCGGAAACGCTGCCGCTCGGCTACCTCTCGCCCATCAATACGAAAGGCTGCATTATGAACTGACCTAGCCCGCCATAGTCGTGAACAGTCCACGGAAGCGGGTCAACTCCAGCATGATATAAAAGCTAGGCTCAGGCAGGCGGCAAAATGAAGGACCAACAGCAATGTCAAAGGATAAAGATAAACCGGGAGTCGGCGCTGTCGCGCTTGCCTCCAAATCTCGAACGCTGATCGCCGGCGGGAAAACCTCAATAGGGCAAAACGGTAAGTCTCTCGGGAAGAAGGTCAGTTGCAGAAATAATTAGTAAGAATATTAATGGTAAATAAAATAATTTTTTGAAGCCGAAAATCAGAAAATTCGGATTAAGGCAATTGATTTTAAAATAACACCGCATGAATAAATCCAGTCTATTGGCAATTTTTATTGTTTTGGATTTCTGGATGCTCTTTTAGATCGCATCACGGCGAACGAGGTCAGCAGCCTTCTCCGCGATCATCAGCACAGCCGCTTGGGTGTTCCCCGAAATGATCGTCGGCATAACCGAAGCGTCGGCGATACGCAGGCCCTCAATGCCCCGGACGCGCAGTTCGGAATCGACCACCGAACCCGGCCCTTGTCCCATTCGGGCGGTGCCGCAGGCGTGATAGATCGTCTGCCCATTATCGCGGGCGAAGGCTAGCCAGTCGGCGTCACTCTCGCAGGTCTCTCCAGGCGCCATCTCATAAGCCCGATAGGGGTCCATCGCGGCCTGCCCGATGATCATGCGGGCGGTCTTCATGCCATCGACCATGCATTGCTGGTCGGTCACGGTTGCCAGGAAGTTCGGGCGGATGGCCGGCGGCGCGGCCGGGTCCGGCGAGCGCACATGGATCGTGCCGCGCGATTCCGGTCGAAGCTGGGTCACCCCGATCGTCATGCCCGGCTCATGGTCGAGCTTGCGCTCGGCGGCGTTGGCGTAGCTTGCATGCATGAAGAAGTATTGGACGTCGGGCCCCTCGATCTCCGGCCGCGTCCGCACAAAGCCGTAGGCCAGCCCGGTGCCGAGTGTCAGGATGCCCTTGCGCGTCAGGAAGTACTGCGCCACGGCGGCCCCAAGCCGCCAGCCGCGCGTCGTCTCGTTCAGCGTCACCGGCAGCTTCACGCGCCAGTTCATGCGCGTGCAGAAATGGTCGATATAGTTGGCGCCGACGCCGGGCAGCGCGTGGCGTAGAGGCAGGCCCGCCGCCGCGAGGACCGCCGGGTCACCGATGCCCGACAATTCAAGCAGATGCGGCGTCTGGATCGCTCCGGCGGTCAGGATGACGCTGCGCCGGGCGGTGGCCTGTCGCTCTTCGCCTGCACGGCGATAGGTGACGCCGGTGGCGCGTGCGCCGTCCAGATCGATGCGCCGGGCATGGGCGCCGGTCAGGACGCGCAGATTGGGCCGGCCGCGGGCCGGCGCCAGATAAGCGTCGGCCGCGCTGACCCGGCGGCCGCTGCGCTGATTGACCTGATAATAGCCGAAACCGTCCTGCGATTCGCCGTTGTAGTCCCGGTTGCGCGGATAGCCCGCCTGTCTCGCCGCCGCGATGAAGGCCTCGGCGACTTCCGGCCGCTCCCTGACTTCGGTCACCGGGAAGGGGCCTTCGCGGCCCCGCGTCTCGTCACCCTCGCCGTCATAGGCTTCGAGCTTGCGGAAATAGGGCATGACATCGTCATAACCCCAGCCGCCGCAGCCCTGCTGGGCCCAGCCGTCGAAATCCTGACGCTGGCCGCGCACATAGATCATGCCGTTGATCAGCGTCGAGCCGCCCAAGCCCTTGCCGCGCGGCACGGCGATGGTGCGGTTGTGCGTATTCTCCTCCGGCTCGGTCTGGAAGCGCCAGTTGAAGGCCGGGTTGACCAGGAGCTTGCTGAAGCCGGCCGGGATCGGGATCCAGAAGCCCTTGCCCTCGCCGCCCGCCTCCAGCAGCAGCACCGTGCGGCGGCCGTCCTCGCTCAGCCGGTTGGCCAGCACGCAGCCGGCGGTGCCGCCGCCGACGATGACGTAGTCATAGCTCTCGGTTGCAGGCGTGTTCATACGGCCGCTCCGGCCAGCGGCGTGCCGCGCTCGGCCATGGCCCTGGCGATGCCGGCCATCACCTCCTCGCGCCCTGCAAAAGCCGCCCGCTCCAGCACCTTGGAGATCGTCGGCGAGGCCTCGCGGCCATGCACGCGCTGGACCGGCTGGTCGAGCCAGTCGAACAGGCGCCGGTGCAACTCGTCGGCCAGCATCGCACCATAGGAGGTGCCGCGCGCACCCTGCTCGACGATCAGGACATTATGGGTCTTGCGCACGCTGGCGCCGATCGTCTCCCAATCGAGCGAGGCACGATCGAGCGTGCGCAAATCGACGATCTCGGCATCGACGCCAAGCGCCTCGACAGCCTCCAGGCTGCGATGGAGCATGGCCGAATAGGTCAGGATCGTGAGGTCGCGGCCGACGCGCGCGATCCGGGCCCGACCCAACGGGATAGTGTAGTCGAGGTCGCCAGCCGGAATCATGCCGTTCATCTGGTAGAGATCGACATGCTCGATCACCAGCACGGGATCGTGCCCCTTCAGCGCTGCGTTCATCAGGCCGATATAGTCCTGCGGCGTCGAGGGCGCGACGATGCGCCAGCCCGGTGAGGTCGCGAAGACCCCTGCCGGGTCGAGCGAATGTTGCGAGCCGTAGCCGGTCCCCATGGCGATCTTGCTGCGCAGGATCAGCGGCACATCGGTGGTACCGCCGAACATGTGCCTTGCCTTGCCGATCTGGTTGAAGACCTGATCGGCGGCGACCCACATGAAGTCTGGATACATGAACTCCACGATCGGCCGGTAGCGCCCGTCCATGGCGAGTCCGCCGGCTAGTCCGGTGAAGGCATTCTCGCTGATCGGAGTGCCCAGCACGCGCTGCGGAAAGGCGGCGGCGAGCCCGCGCGTCGCCCCGTTGGTGCCGCCCTTCAGCCGGTGGATATCCTCGCCCATGATCACGATGGAGGCGTCAGTCTCCATCCGGCGATGCAGCACGTCGGCGATGGCATCGACGAATCTGCGCTCGATCTCAGGCCCTGCCGGCGCCGGTTCCTGTGGCAGGCTCGGGAGTTCGCCGCGCAAGCCGACATCGACGAAGGCAGGGTCGGGCCAGAGCTCGGGACGGATGCGACGGCGATTGCCCTCGGGCTCCAGCAGCCGGTCGGCGATGCCCTTCATCAGGGCGACGCAGCGCTCGCGCAGATCGCCGACGATGCCGTCATCGATGAGTCCGAGCATCGTCATTTCGCGCGCGACGCGCGCCAGCGGATCGCGCGTGCGCCACGCCGCCTCCTCATCCTTCGGGCGATAGCCGAAGGCCGAGCCGGGCAACGGGCCGTTCTGGTGGAAATAGCGGTAGACTTCGACCTCGATCAGGGCAGGGCCCTTGCCGGCGCGCAGCAGCGCGGCCGCCTCCTGCGTCGCCAGATGTACGGCGAGCGGGTCCATGCCATCGACGCGCCATGAAGCAACGCCGAAGCCTGGGCCGCGCCCGGACAGGCGCGTCTCGCGTGTCGCCTCGTCGACATGGGTCGCGACGGCATAAAGATTGTTCTCGACGAAGAAGATCAGCGGCAGCGACCAGGCGGCGGCGAGGTTCATCGTCTCCAGCGTCGAGCCGATATTGATCGCACCGTCGCCGAAATAGGTCACCGCGATGTCGCCGGTCCCGGCGAGCTTGTGCGCCATCGCCGCACCGGCCGCCAATGGCACGCCGCCGCCGACGATCGCGTTGGTGCCGAGCGCGCCGGCCTCGATCCAGCGCAGATGCATCGAGCCGCCGCGACCATGGCCGAAGCCGGGTTCGAGCCCGAGGATCTCCGCCAGGCTGCGGTGCAGCACCGTCTCGACCGGCCTCTCGAAGCCCGCACTCGGATCGAAATGCGGCGCCACATAGGACAGAGCCTTAGCCAGGAACTGGTGGTGGCCGCGATGCGAACCGTTGACCTGATCGCTGGCGCGCAAGCCGATGACCGAGCCGACTGCTCCACCCTCCTGCCCGATCGAGGAATGCGCCGGCCCGTGGACCAGCCCGTCGCCGGCGAGTTCGAGTACGCTCTCCTCGAAGGCACGGATCAGATGGAGCTGCGTAAGCATGCTGCCGAGCAGGGCGGGATCGGCGGCCTTCCAGTCAGCCGGCGTCGAGCGCAGTATCGTCCAGGGCGCTTCCGCGTGAAGCTCCTCGCGCTTGGGCATCAGCGGGTTCCTCCGGCTGCGGTCTCAGAGATAGCCATTGGCGCTCCAGCCTCCATCGACGCCGGCGACCTGTCCGGTGATCGCGCTCGCCTCGTCGCTGGCCAGGAAGGCGGCGAGATCGGCCACTTCGCCGGCTTCGATGAAACGGCCGATCGGCATGCGCTCCGTCAGCCTGCCGGCATCGAGCCGGCCGCGCGCGATCAGGTCGGCGAGGAAGGGGGTGTGGACATAGCCCGGCGCAAGCGCATTGACCCGCACTCCGTGGCGCGCCCATTCGAGGGCCAGCGCCTTGGCCATCATCGCGACGCCACTCTTGGAGGCGCAGTAGCCGAGCCGCTCGGGCGCTGCGACGACGCCATACATCGACGACATCAGCAGGATGACGCCTCGCCGGCGCGGAACCATGCGTCGTCCGGCTTCCTGCGCGGTCAGGAAGACGCCGTCGAGATTGACGCCCATCACCTTGCGCCAGTC
This sequence comes from Allobosea sp. GW823-FHT01F03, assembly GCF_058798075.1. Classification (NCBI taxonomy): domain Bacteria; kingdom Pseudomonadati; phylum Pseudomonadota; class Alphaproteobacteria; order Hyphomicrobiales; family Alloboseaceae; genus Allobosea; species Allobosea sp. GW823-FHT01F03. The sequence goes on from NZ_CM179505.1 coordinate 1,509,762, forward strand.
GGCGAAGCTCAGCTCCAGCGTCGGGCTGTTCTGCGAGATGCCGGCATTGGCGACGACGATGTCGAGCGCACCGCAATCCGCTTCGGCCCGCCGGAAGGCCGCGGGGACGGCTTCCGGATCGGCAACATCGCAGGGGATCAGCGTGATATCAGGCAAGCCGGCCAATGTCTTGGCGGCGCCGGGATCGCGGTCGAGCACGACGACACGGGCTCCGCGCGCCGCGAAGCGCTCGGTCATGGTGAGCCCAAGGCCGGCGCCGCCGCCGGTGATCAGCGCGACTTTGCCTGCGAGATCGTAGTTGCGGTCGCGGGGGGGAGCAGCGCTCATGCAGTCATCCCCATGAAGTCCGCCATCATCTCGAGCTGGCATTCGAGCATCGGCAGGCCGTAATGGATGCGGCAGCCCTTGGCCTGCGCAGCCGCCAAGAGCGCAGTGACGCGGGGCTGCATGATGACCTCGGCGACGATCTGTCGGTCCGTCAGGCGCGATGCGTCCAGTGGCAGCGGATCGCTCTCGGCGAGGCCGAGCGAGGTGCCGTTGACGACGATGTCGTAGTCGGCCGGGTCGGCACCATCGAGGTCGACACGCAGTTCCGGGAAGGCCAGCGCCAAACGCCGCGCCAGATCCTCCGATTTCGCCCGGGTGCGGTTCGCGATCGCGAGGCTGGCAACGCCGGCCCCGGCGAAGGCGAAGGCGATGGCATTGGCCGCGCCGCCGGCGCCGAGCAGCAGCACGCGGCGGCCCTTCGGCTCGCAGCCCTCGCGGCGCATCCCGGCAACGAAGCCGAGCCCGTCCAGTATCTCGCCGACGAGCCGGCCATCGGCCTCGCGGCGGACGCAGTTGACCGCACCGACCAGTCGGGCCTGGCGCGAGACCTCGTCGCAGAGAGCGACGATTCCGGTCTTGTGCGGCACGGTCACCACGAATCCGCCGAACGTCCTCATGCGCTTGAGGCCCGCGACCACGGTCGCGAGGTCGTCCGCGCCGACATGCACCGGCACCATCACCCCGTCATGACCGCGCGATTGCATCAATGCGTTCAGGTTCTGCGGTGTCAGCACATGGCGGACGGGGTCGGCGAGGATCGCATAGACCCGGGTATGGCCTGAGATATCCGTCATCTGCCCCTAGATCCCGAGATAGGCTGTCTTGATATGCGGGTCGGCGAGCAGGCCGGCGCCGGTGTTCTCCATGGCGATGCGACCGTTCTCGATCACATAGGCGCGCTGCGCGATCTTCAGCGCATGGAAGGCCTTCTGCTCGACCAGCAGCACCGTCGTACCCATCGCGCAGATACGCTCGACGATGCTGAACATCTGCTGGACAATGATCGGAGCGAGGCCGAGCGAGGGCTCGTCCAGCATCAGCAGCCGGGGCTTCGCCATCAGGCCGCGTGCGATCGCGACCATCTGCTGTTCGCCGCCCGAGAGCGAGCCTGCGAGCTGGTCGAGCCGTTCGCGGACGCGCGGGAAGATTTCCAGCACCTCCTCGAAACGGGCGGCTGAGCCCTCGCGGGCATTGGCGTGGTAGCAGCCCATCATCACGTTGTCCCGGACGGTCATGACCGGGAAGAGCTGGCGGGCTTCGGGGACCATGACGAGGCCGCGTCCGACGATATCGGCAGGTGTCGCCCCCGCAATCTCCTGTCCGTCGAACGCGATGCTTCCAGCGCTCGGCTTGACCAGCCCGGAGATCGCACGCAGCAGCGTCGTCTTGCCGGCGCCGTTGGCGCCGATGATGGTCACGACCTCGCCCTTGCCGATCCGGATTGAGACGTCCTGGAGGATGGTGGTGCGGCCGTAGCCGGCCGTCAGCTCAGAGACCTTGAGCATTGGCGAAATCCTCTCCGAGATAGGCCTCGATCACGCGGCGGTCGCGCACGACGGCCTGCGGGTCGCCCTGCGCGATCACCTTGCCGGAGTCGATGACGATGATGCGGTCGGACAGGCTCATGATCGCCTGCATGTTATGCTCGATGGCGATCACCGTGACGCCGGCGTCGCGCACGGCACGGATCAGTTCGACCATCTTCTGGGTGTCGGCCTGACTCTGGCCGGCCATGACCTCGTCGAGCAGCAGGATGTCGGGTTCGGTCGCGAGTGTGCGGGCGACTTCGAGCCGCTTGAGATCGCCGATCGGCAGGTTGCGCGCTTCGACCTCGCGGACGTGCTGCAGGCCGACGAGGGACGACACGCGCAGGGCCACCGCCCGCGCCGAGGCGACATCGGGATGGCGCATGAAGGCGCCGATCATGATGTTCTCGATCACGGTGAGCTTGCCGAAGGGCTGCACGATCTGGAAGGTGCGCCCGACGCCGGCCCGGGCGAAGGCATCCGCCGTCGCGGGCGTCGTCTCCTGCCCGTCAGAGACGATGGCGACGCTGCCCGAGGAGGGCTGGAGGAAGCCCGAGATCTGGTTGAACAGCGTCGTCTTGCCGGCGCCGTTGGGACCGATGATGCCGAGGATCTCGCCGCGCTTCAGCACCATCGAGACGTTGTCCGTCGCGGTCAGGCCGCCGAAGCGCATGACGAGGTTCTTCGTCGCCAGCATCGTCTCGCCCGGCGCGCCGGTGATCTGGCGCAGCGCCGGAGCCTCCTGCTCCGGCCGTGGTTGGCCGCCGGGCAGGCGGTCGACCCAGCGCCCGACGCGCACCCCGAAAGTGCCGACGAGACCGCCGGGCAGCGTCAGGGTGATCAGCACCAGCACCGTGCCATAGACGAACCCGTGCAGGCCGTTGGCCTGTGCGCCGAGCCAGCCGCGTGCCAGCTCCGCGAGCGGGACCACGAGCACCGTCCCAAGCAGCGGCCCCACGACAGTGCCGAGCCCGCCGATCAGAGAGAACATCGCAATCTCGATCGAAGTCGACAGCGAGAACATCGTCGCCGGCTCGAGGAAGGTTGTATACATCGCGTGAAACGAGCCGATCAGGCTGGTCAGCACCGCCGAGACGATCACAGCCTTGAGCTTGACCGTCGTCGGGTTAATGCCTGCGGCCGAAGCGGCGTCCTCGCGCTCGCGTACGGCGGTCAGATAGTAGCCGAGACGCGCATTGCGGATGATGTAGGACACGATCAGCGTCAGCAGCAGCAAGCCGAAGGCGATGATCAGGTAGTTGAACTTGTCCTGGAAGATCATCCAGGCCCAGCCCAGCTTCAGCGGCACGATCAGGCCGGCCGAGCCCCCCGTGACACCGTGGAAGTGGATCGCCAGAAGCCGGACGACCTCGAGGAATGCAATCGTCGCCAGCGCGAAGAACGGCCCGCGCAGACGAAAGCAAGGATAGCCGATGCACACGGCCACGAGTGCGGATAGCGCGGCACCCGCCCACATGCCGATCCAGGGCGAGAGACCGAAGTGCTGGATCAGCAGCGCGGTGGTGTAGCCCCCGATGCCGTAGAACATCATGTGACCGAGCGAGAGCTGCCCGGCATAGCCGCCGACGATGTTCCAGGCTGTGGAGAGCCCCGCGAAGACGCAGATCGTCACGAAGACGTGGATGATGAAAGCCGAGCCGCTGAGCGCCGGAACGATCAGGAGCAGCGAAAGCAGGAGCAGCGCGCAATAGACGCGCGGATGCGTCAGGACGGCGAACGGGCTGGGCTTGGGGGCGACAACGGACGCCACAATTGCGGTCTGCGAGGTCATGCGCTCACTCCGTCCCCCGACCGAAGCCGAACAGGCCCGTCGGCTTGAAGATCAGGATCAGGATGAAGATCGCGAAATAGACGACCTCCTTGAGGTCGGGCGCGATGTAGTAGCCCGACAGGGAATCGACGATTCCGATGATCATTGCCCCGGCGAAAGCGCCGTACATGCTGCGCATGCCGCCGAGCACGACGACGACGAAAGCCGTCAGCACGAAATAGGAGCCGATCGTCGGGGTGACGGGGAAGAGAGGCACGATCAGCGCGCTCGCCAGTCCAACACAGGCCGCCCCCAGGCCAAACGAGATGATGTAAATGCGATCGACACGCACCCCCATCAGCATCGCCGCGTTGCGGTTCTGCGCGGTGGCTCGAATGGCTCGGCCCAGCGGTGTCTTCTGCATGAACAGGTGCAGGCCGGCGACAAGCAGGAAGGCGCAGGCCAGAATGACGAGCTGGCCGGACAGCACCGTATAGCCGCCGAGCGAGACCGACTGGCGGGCGCTGGGCGTGGAGACGGAGTAGAGATCGGCCCCGAAGATCATCAGCGCCAGATTCACCAGCGCCGTCGAGAGGCCGACTGTGGCGAAGATCTGGATGTGCTCGTCGGCATTCAGCAGCGGCTGGATGATGAAACGCTGCACCAGCGCGCCGACGCAGAACAACAGCACGATGATCGGCACTGCTGAAACGTAAGGATGCCAGCCGAGCTTGGCGGCGAGCAGATAGGTCGCGTACATGCCGATCATCAGGAACTCGCCATGGGCGAAGTTCACGACGCGGACGATGCCGAAGATCAGCGTCAGGCCGACGCTGATGATGGCGTACATGCTGCCGAGCATGATGCCGTTGAGCAGCAACTGGACAAGCACGTCCATGAAGGGCGTCTCCGAAGTCGGATCGGTCGAAGAAAAGGTTTGTCGAGCACCGGGCATGAAGGGGTCGCTGCCTGCGGCCCCTCAGCCTTCGTCAGGTCCCGAGCGGACGGGACGGGCCGTCGGCGTTCAGTTGGCGCCGATGCCGACTTTCATCTTGGCGACCGCGGCATCGGCCGGAAACACGGTGACGAGCTCACCACCCTGCCACTGCATCAGGAAAGGCACGGCGCGGCCGTTCTGCCCGCTCTCTGCGAATTTCGCACCCCAGCCCGTGGCGGTCGCGCCCACCGGAACATCGACCTTCATCACCGAGGCGCGAATCGAGGCCGCCTTCAGGTCGGCCGCCTTCTCCATGGCATCGAGGAAGACCAGCGCCCCCATATAGTTGGCGAGCGAGTGGCCGGAGCGCGGTGCAGTGCCGTACTTGGCCTGGTATTTCTTGACGAAGGTATCGATGCCGGGCGCCGCCTTCGGATTGGTGCGGAACTGGGTGAAGTCGACGTTGAGCGCGCCCTCCATGTTCTCCGCACCGATCGCCAGCATGGTGTCGCGCAGCGAGTAGCCGCCGCCGGCACCGATCATCGCCTTGGGCTTGAACCCCTGTTCCTTCATCTGGCGGAAGAACAGCACTGTGTCGTTCTGGTAGGAGGTCTGAAGCACAACCTCGGCGCCTGCCGTCTTGAGGCGCAGGATCACGGGCGTCAGATCGACCGACTTGGCCGAATAGGGCAGCGTCTCGACGACATTGACGCCCTTTTCCTTGGCGCGCGCCGTCTGGTAGCCGGCGACCGTCTGGCCATAGAGCGAGTCCTCGTGGATGATCGCGACCTTGAGCGATTTGGCATCGACGCCGAGCGCCGGCGCGATCGCCTCACTGACCGCATCGACCATGCGGCTGGCAAAGTCCCGGGCGGTCGGATTGGTGCGGTAGACGTTCTTGAAACCGCGCTCGGTGATCGGATCGGAAATGGCTCCGAGCTCGAAATAGGGGACGCCGGCGAGTTCTGCGACCTGTGTCGCCGCGATCGAGAGCGACGAGGAATAGGTCCCGAAGATCACCGGAACCTTGTCGACCGAGGTCAGGCGCCGCGCCTCGCCGACCGCCTGGTTGGGCTCGACGGCATCGCCCTTGACGATCTCGAGCTTCTGGCCTTTCAGGCCGCCGGCCGCATTGCGTTCCTCGATGGCGATCTCGAGCCCCCGGAAGCTCTCGTCGCCGAGAAGGGCAAGGCCGCCCGAGAATGGATAGAGCGCACCAATCTTGACCTGGGCGAAGGCTTGCGTTGCCGAAAGAGTCAAAACCGCGGCGAGCGCCGCGTGTTTTACGAACCTCATCATGTCCTCCCTGAGACCGCTGTCACATTCATTTCTTGCGGTCCCCATCGCATGATGAGGCCGGCCGTTTCCCGGCGGGACGAATAATGCAGATAACCATGTTGCCTGACAAGTAGGGGTTTGCTAACCCTTGAGCCAAGGCTGGGCGGACCGGAAACGAGCGGTTCAAGCCTGCGCGAAAAGCGCGCCGTCGAAATGCGCGCATCGTGGAGGAGGGACAAACATCATGGTATTGCCGCAGACGATGAAGCAGGTGCTCTTTTCCGGGCCGGGCGGCCCGGAGGTGATCGAGGTCGAGACTGCGCCGGTACCTCAGCCCGGCCCAGGCCAGGTGCTGATCGCGGTCGCGGCAGCCGGCGTCAACCGGCCCGACTGCCTGCAGCGCGCCGGGGGCTATCCGCCGCCTCCGGGGGCGACCCAGGTTCCCGGACTCGAAGTCTCCGGCGTGATCGTCGCCGTCGGTCCCGGCGTGGCTGCGAGCCGCATCGGCGAGAAGACCTGCGCGCTGGTGATCAGCGGCGGCTACGCTGAGTACGCGGTGGCGGACGAGCCACTCTGCCTGCCGGTGCCGAAGCCGCTTTCGCTGCTCGAAGCGGGCGGGCTGCCCGAGACCTACTACACCGTCTACGACAACGTCTTCACGCGCGGCGGCTTGAAGAAGGGCGAGACGATCCTGATCCATGGCGGCTCCAGCGGCATCGGCTCGACTGCGATCCAGCTGGCGAAACAGGCCGGCGCGACGGTCTACGCGACGGCGGGATCACCTGAAAAATGCGCCTTCTGCCGCTCGCTCGGTGCCGACGAGGCGATAAATTACCGCGCGCAGGACTTCGTCGAGGAGGTCAAGCGGCTAACCCACGCCCGGGGCGTCGATGTCGTGCTCGACATGGTCGGCGGTCCCTATGTCCAGCGCAATCTCAACGTTCTGGCGCTGGAGGGCCGGCTCGTTCAGATCGCCTTCCTGCAGACCAGCAAGGTCGATCTCGACCTGATGAACGTCATGTTGCGGCGCCTGACCATCACGGGATCGACGCTGCGCGCCCGTTCGGTTGCCCTCAAAGCCGAGATCGCCGGGCATTTGCGGCAGGATGTCTGGCCGCTGCTCGAGGCCGGTACGGTCAAGCCGATCATCCATGCGGTCTTCCCGCTGGAGCAGGCCCGCGCAGCCCATGAGCTGATGGAATCGAGCGCCCATCTCGGCAAGATCATGCTCGAGGTCGCACGATGACCAGCCATCGCGGTAAGGTTGTCCTCGTCACCGGAGCCGGGCGCGGCATCGGCCAGGCCATAGCCGACGCCCATGCGGCAGCGGGCGCCAGTGTCGTCTATCTCGACCATGATGCGGGCCTTGCCGAGACCGCAGCCGCGGCTGCGCGGGCACGTGGTGCCAGGACCTGCGCCGTCGCTGCGGACGTCGCCGACGAGGCCTCCGTCAAGGCAGCCGTTGCGCATGTCGCCGAGGTGCTCGGGCCGATTGGCGTTCTTGTCAACAATGCCGGTATCTCGCCGAAATCGGGGGCGGACGGCAAGCGCGCCCGCCTCGGCGAGATGAGCGCCGATGAATGGCGCAGGGTCCTTGACGTCAACCTGACCGGGGCCTTTCTCTGCACCAGCGCGGTCGTACCGTTCATGCGAGCGGCGGGGCGCGGCGCGATCGTCAGCGTATCCTCGGTCGCCGGCAAGACCTATTGTGACATCGTCGGCGTCCATTATGCCGCAACCAAGGCCGCGCTCATCGGCTTCACCAAGCATCTTGCCGGCGAACTCGGCCCCGAGGGCATTACCGTCAATGCTGTCGCACCCGGTCGCATCGACACGCCTTTGATGCGCGGCACGGCGCCCGATGCCAATGAGGCAGCGCGGATGGCGACTCCATTGCGCCGGCTCGGCAGCCCCGAGGACGTGGCGCAGACCTGCCTGTTCCTGACTTCCGACAACGCCACCTTCGTCACCGGACAGGTCTGCGACGTCGCGGGCGGCTGGCTTATGACCTGACGCGCGCCATGATCGATTTCTCCGGCAAGGTGCTGCTGCTTACTGGTGCGAACGGCATGATCAGCCGCGCGGTGGCGCGGCTCTTCTACGGGCAGGGCGCGCTCTGCGTCCTGACCGACCTGGATGGCGACGGCGTCGCCCGCTTTGCGCACGAGCTCGACCCCGATGGCACCCGCACGCTTTCGCTCCGGCAGGATGCGGCCCTGGCTGAGGATGCCGAGCGCGCTGTCGCGGCTACTGTCGCTAGATTCGGCCGCATCGACGCGCTGGTGACGGCGGCTGGGCTCTATCGCGATCGGCTGGTCAGCGAGATGACCGAGGCCGAATGGCGCCAGTCCATCGCGATTAATCTCGACGGTGTGTTCCACAGCTGCCGCGCCGCTATTCCGCATCTGAGCGAGGGCAGCGCAATCGTGAACATCGCCTCGATGGCCGGCCATCGAGGCAGCTATGCGCACGCCCATTATGCCGCCGCCAAGGGTGGGGTACTGAGCCTGACACGTTCGCTGGCGCTGGAGCTCGCGCCGCGTATCCGCGCTAACGCCGTGTCGCCCGGCCTGATCGAAGGTCCGATGGTGCAGCCGCTCATCGCTGCCAGACCGGAGCTAATCCAGAACACGCCGATGAAACGTCTGGGGACGGCCGAGGAGGTCGCGGGCGTCGTCGCATTCCTCTGCTCGCACCTGGCTCAGTTCGTGACTGGCGAGACCATTCATGTCAATGGCGGGCTGCATATTGCCAGCTAGAGCATGGCGCGAGGAAGTGGATACCGGCTTTTCGCAGAAGTCATGCTCCAACTCTTGATCTAACGGGATTCGAGCCATGGTCGCCGACAAGAGCAGGTCCGAGCCGGTGCGCGATATCTTGGGCCGCGCGCCCTCGCTCGCCGACACGCTGGCGCTGCGCCTGCGCGACGAGATCGCATCCGGGCGCATCCAGGCTGGCGAGCGCCTGCCCACAGAACAGCAGCTTGCCCTCACCTATGGTGTCAGCCGGCCGATAGTGCGCGAAGCCGTAGGTCGGCTCAAGCATGATGGGCTGGTGGTATCGCGCCAGGGCGCCGGTGCCTTCGTCGCCGATCCCGGGTCGAGTTCCGTCTTCCGGCTCGACGTCGCGGACTTCTCGAACAAGGAAGAGTTGCGCAACATCGTCGAGTTGCTGATGGCGGTTGAGGCGTCCGCCACCGAGCACACGGCCGAGCGACGGAGCGAGGCCGATCTAAGGGCGATCCGGGCAAGGCTCGACGCCATGCAAGCCGCCATCGATCGCGGCGAATCCGGCGTCGATGAGGATGTCGCCTTCCACCGTGCCATCATCGACGCAACCGGCAACCCGTTCTTCCGCGATCTCTCGGAATTCCTCGACCGTCGCGTGCGCAACTTCATCCGCACCGCCCGGGCTAACACCGCCCGCCTGACCGGCATGGCCCAGACGGTGCAGGGCGAGCACCGGGCGATCTTCGACGCGATCGCCGCGCGGGATCCGCGGTCCGCCCGCGCCGCAGCCGAGATTCATCTCAAGAACGCAGCCAAGCGACTCGCGCTCTATCTCGGTCGGTAGGCGCGGCCTGTAAGCCAGGGGCGGGCCCGGCAGAGCCTTGGCATAATTCTCAAACGGACCTTGATGAGGCAAGTCACAAGGCTTCCATCATCTGGTAAAGATGCCCTTGTCGCCCCACCGCCTCCAGCGGTCATAGAGCGTCTTGGAGGAGCCGTATTCCTTCGGCGCATCCCGCCATCTGAGCCCATTGCGATTGACAAAGATGATGCCGCTCAGAACGCGCCGATCGTCAACGCGCTCGCGACCATGGCTCTTTGGAAAAGAGGGCCGAAGGCGAGCCATTTGCTCGTCCGTCAACCAAAACAAATTACTCATACTTCAGTCTCCTTGTAGGAGGCCTGAATCACCATCGTCAGCCAAGATCAACGGGTCCGACCCTAGGCGGGCAGATAGTTGACCCGGCTCAGGGGCACGTCGACGCCGACGATGTGCTCGTCCGGCAGATGCGACTCCCCGCGGGCATGGGGGATGTCGGCGAAAACCTCGCCTCCCTCCGTCCGGATGCCATAGCGCACCGAGGCTCCCAGGAACTCCTTGTGGGACACCTTGCCTTTGACCCGCACGCTGGCCGTCTCGGCTTGGCCTCCGGCGAGCGCCAGCCGCGCGTTTTGCGGCCTGAAGAACAGTTTGGCGCCGTTGCGGTGCTCGTCGGGCACCGGGAACCGGCTGCCGCAAGGCAGTTCGAAGACCTGCTCGCGTCCGTTCGTCCGCATCGCCCCGTCGAGGATGTTCGCCGTTCCGAGGAAGCTGGCGACGAAGAGATTGACCGGGTTGTCATAGAGCGCCATCGGCGTCCCGACCTGCTGGATCACGCCATCCTTCATCACGGCGATGCGGTCGCAGATCGTGTTCGCCTCCTCCTGGTCATGGGTGACGAAGATCGTGGTGAGGCCGAGCCGGCGCTGCATCGCCAGCAGGTCGCGCCGCACCTGCACGCGCAGGCTCGCATCGAGATTGGACAGGGGCTCGTCGAGCAGCAGCACCGTCGGCTCGATCGCGATGGTCCGGGCCAGCGCGACACGCTGCTGCTGGCCGCCGGAGAGCTTCGAGGGCCGGCGCGAGCCGAGATGCCCGAGGCCGACCAGTTCCAAAGCCTTGTCGACGCGGCGGCCGATCTCGTCCTTGGGCAGCTTGCGCTCTTCTAGCCCGAAGGCGACGTTCTTGCGCACGCTCATATGCGGCCAGAGCGCATAGGACTGGAAGACCATGCCGACATCGCGCTTCCAGGGCGGCAGGGACAGCACCTCGCGCCCGCCGACCGTGACGCTGCCGCTCTGCGGCGTGTTGAAGCCCGCGATCACCCGCAGCAGCGTGGTCTTGCCGCAGCCCGATGGTCCCAGGAAGGCGAAGAATTCGCCGGGCTGGATCTCGAGGTCGACGTTCTTCAGGACCTGCAGCGAGCCATAGGACAGGTTGACCTTGCGGATCGAAATGCCGGCGGTCTTGAGCCCGCTCGCGTCGATATGTGTCATGGCGCCTAAACCTCCGGCGATGGGACGTCGGGAACAAGGAAACGGGCGATTCGCGCGGCCATCACGCCGCCTCCTCGCGCCGGCCCGGGGCCGAGCGCCGCTCGAGATAGACATGGCTGAGATAGGTGCAGATGCCGACGATGACGACGGCGAGCACGCCGAGCGCCGCGCCGGCGCCGCGCCCGGCCGGTGACTGCATGAAGACGTAGAGCCCGTAGGCGAGCGGCGCATCGGCGGTCGACTGCACCAGCATCATGGTCGCGGACAGTTCGACCGCCGCGGTGGCGAAGCTGGTCACGAAGCCGGCGACGATGCCGCCGGTCATCAGCGGCACCACCACTCGCCGGATCGTCCGCGCCTTGGTCGCGCCGACATTCTCCGCCGCCTCCTCGAGCGAGACCGAGACCTGCTGCAGGGCGGCGCTGCAGGCCCTGAGGGCGTAGGGCAGGCGGCGCACGCTGAGCGCGATTGCGATCATGCCCCAGAACGCGGCCAGCGATCCGCCCCAGGGCAATTCGATCGCGTAGTAGGTGCGCAGATAACCCATGCCGAGGACAACCCCGGGTACGGCCAGCGCTGACATGGCGATGAAGTCGAGCCAGCGGGCGCCGATCACCTTGGTCCGCGCGACGATGTAGGAGATGGCGGTGCCGAGGCAGACGCCGATGATCCCGGCCAGTGTGGCGTAGATCAGCGTGTTGGTGATGAGCTGCGAGGATTCGCCGAAGATCGTGCGGTAGTGCGCCAAGGTGAAGCCGTCGGGCAGCGGCGCATAAGACCAGATCGTCGCGAAGGACAGCAGCAGCAGGCCAAGATGTGGGGCGAGCACGATCGCCAGGATGAAGCCGATCACGCCATAGGCGAAGACTGCGTCCAGCCGCGTCATCTGCCGCTTGGAGAGGCCGCCGCCGCCGCGCTGGATGGTGGCGTAGTCCTTGCCCCGCGTCGCGAAGGAGGCCAGCCAGAGAGCGAACACCGAGAAGAGGATCAGGACGACGGCGATGACATAGCCGATCGGGTCGGCAATGCCGATCGAGGTGATCCGCAGGAAGGCCTGCGGCGCTAGCATGTCCTGGACGTTGAGCAGTAGCGGCGTCGCCAGATCGTCGAAGACCTTGACGAAGACCAGGGAGGCGCCGGCGATGTAGCCCGGCATGGCCAGCGGGAACACCACCTTCCGGAACAGCCGGAAACCATGCGCGCCGAGATTCTGCGCCGCCTCCTCCATCGCCCGGTCGATATTGCGCAGGGACGTCGAGAGGTTGATCAGGATGAACGGGAAATAGTGCACCGCCTGGACGAAGATGACACCGTTGAGGCCCTCCATCAGCGGGATGTTGATGCCAAACCAGTCTCCCAGCAGCAGGTTGACCGTGCCGTTGCGCCCGAACAGGAGCTGCATCGCGATGGCGCCGGCGAAGGGCGGCATGATCAGCGGAATGATGCCGAGGGTCTGGATCATCACAGCGCCCCGGAAGGCGAAGCGCGTCGTGATGTAGGCCAGCGGCAGGGCGAGCACCGTCGCCCAGAGCACGGACATCAAGGAGACGTAGAGCGAATTCCAGAACGAGCGGAGAAACAGCTCGTTGCGCAGGAAGTCGTAGACATTGATCAGCGTGAAGGCCCCGCTGTGCTTGTCCTGGAACGCAGCCATGATCACTGTCAGCACCGGGACGACGAGGAAGGCGAGCAGGAACAGCGCGATCAGCCCGGCTGCAGCGTATTGCCCGAATGCGACGCCGCCCAGCCAGGTGGCGAATCCCGGCCGGTCGGCCAGGTCGGTCTTGGTAATCGACGACATTATGAGCCTTGTCCCCTGCGCCACTCGATCTGGAAGGGCGGCTCCGACGCCTGCCGGAGCCGCCTTTCGCCTGGGTCAGCCGGCCAGCTGGGCGGCCTTGTCGGCCAGTTGCTGCGCCCTCGCATAGTTGTCGCGGGCGAAGCTCGCCCATTTCTGCTCCAGTTCTGCCTGGCGCGGGCCCTTCTTTTTCTCGTTGGAGCCGTGGAAGGCCTCGGCGAACTCGGCCGATTGCGCCTCCTTCTCGTCGAACGGCATCAGGGCGATGGCTTCGCGTGCCTGCGCGGCCAGCGCCGCCGCCTCGGCATTCGGACGCTTGGCGATCTTGGCATTGACGGCGTGCAGGGTCTTGGTGACGTTCTTCAGCGGCTGAAGCTGGAAGCTGATGAGCTGGTCGAAAGCTACGTCGACGATGGCGTAGCGCTTCTCGGAACGGTCGACGTCGAACTTGAAGCCGCCGCCGCCGCCCCATTCGATCGCGAAGGGGTTGGGCGTGCCAGCGGGCGCCTTTTTGTAGGAATCGGGGCGCACCGGTAGCCGGCCGACCTTCGGCTCGAACAGGATCGCCTGCCCATCCGCCGAGAGCATGAACTCGATGAACTTCTGCGCGATGGCGCTATTGGGGGCATCCTTCACGACGCCGATATTGGAGGGCACTATCGTCGTGTCGCTCGGGTGCACGAACTCGACCGGGAAGCCGGCACCGCGCGCAGCCAGCGCCTGGTAGTCGAGCACGACGCCAAAGCCGAACTGCCCGGAGGTCACGCCGTCGGGCACGCCGAAGGAGCGCTCGGTAATCAGCCGCATGTTGCCGCAGACCGACTTCAGCAGCGCCCAGCCATTCTTCCAGCCTCGCGCCTGCAGGATGGTCTCGACCGTCAGATGGGTGGAGCCGGAACGCGAGGGCATCGCCATCGCGACATGGTCGAACATCACCGGAAGAGCCAGATCGTTCCAGCCCTTCACGGCCGGCAGGTTGTTGGCCCGGACATAGCGCGAGTTCCACATGATCGCTGCGCCGGACAGCGCGAAGCCGGCATAATAGCCCTCCGGATCATTGATCGGATAATCGCCGATCTTGGCCGGCACGCCGGTGTCGGTCGGCACGAACTTGGCCAGAAGGCCCTCGCCCTTGAGCACCTCGAAGGCATCTGGCGCCGAGGCCCAGAAGATGTCGGTCGCGCTCTTCGCCCGCGTCTCGCGCAGATAGGTGACGGTGGCTTGGGTTCCGCGCTGCTGGACTTCGACGTTGATGTCCGGATTGAGCTTCTCGAACGCCGCCTTGTAGGCCGAGGAGAGTTCCTTCGGCAGAGAGGTCACGATCGAAAGCGTCCGCTTCTGCTGCGCGTTGACAGATGCCGACAGAACGACCGGCGCAAGGCACGAGCCGATCAGAAAATCTCTACGCTTCATGTGTTTCCTCCTACCATGTTGGTTTTGATTTTCTTTTTTCCTGCCTTGTTCTTGTTGTCGTTGAATCCAAACAGACGTTCAGAAGCTGAAACGCGTATTCCTTCCTCCCGCACCGGCCGATCCGATCGGCCGGTGCGGACCCTGGGTTGAGGATCAGGCCAGCCGGAACGGTCAGGCCGTGCCGTTGAGCGCGAAATCGAAGATGTCGAAGTTCCGCAGGCGTTGCGCTCCGACGCGCGCCCGGTATTCGGCGTTGAGCGGGCGCGAGAGCATGAAGGGCACTGGCTGCTCCGAGAGCCCGCCATGCGAGCGCAGCTTGTGGCCGTTGAGACCGGAAAGATCGTGCTCGTCGGGACGCGAGCCGATCACGGTATGGGTGTCGCCGATCGCGACGAAATCGCCCTCGCGCTCGAGCGGCATCTCGAAGCGCCCGGCGGCGCTGACGCCGTCGAGCACCAGTCCGACACCCGGGATACGAGCGGCCGCGTCCATCAGCACATCCGCCGGCGTGTCGCCAGTGGCATAGACCCGCACGAACGAGCCGAGCGCGCCGTGATGCTTCACGAAAGGATCGGTGATCGGGCAGATCACCCGGGCCGAACCCGCGCCGAACTGCTGGTTCAGCAGGGTTTCGAGATAGACCACCTGGGGGCGGCCGTCGGGCCCGCTCTTGTCGGTCATGCCGTGATCGGCGACGATGCCGACGACTGCGCCCAGTTCGAGCAGGCGGCCGACGCGCTGGTCGACATCGCGGTTGAACTGGTCGGCCAGTGCATCACCTGGCGCCGCTGCGTGCTGCACCATGTCGGAAAGCGAAAGATAGAGCAGGTCGGCGCGCCCGGCTTCGAGCAGCTTGATGCCGGCATCGAGCACGAAGAGCGAGAGATCGGGGCTGTACATATCGGGGACTTTGCGCCCGACCAACGCCTCGACATTCTCGATGCCGTTCTCCGCGAGAGTGGCCTCGTCGGCGCGTTCCGAGGAGAAGCAGATTCCCTTCAGGCCACTGCCGAGCATCTTGCGCAGCTTGTCCTTGGCGGTAATCGCCGCGACGCGTGCGCCCGCATCGGCAAGCGCAGCCAGGATCGTGCCCGAGGCGACCAGCGAGGCGTCGGTGATCATCACCTCCTTGCCGGTCGCCCGGTCGAGGTAATAGTTGCCGGCGATTCCATGCACTTTCGGCGGCGCGCCGGCGACGATCGACATGTTGTTCGGGTTGGTGAAGGTCGGCATCGCGGCATCGGCGATGGCATAGAAGCCCTGCGAGATGACCCGCGAAATATTGGGGAGCAGGTTCGCTTCCAGGCCATGCGCAATGTAGCGCGGATCGCAGCCGTCGAAGCAGATCACGACGGTCGGAACGATCGGCTTGCGGTAGCTGCGTCCGTTGACCCTGATCTCTGCGTTGGTCTCCATCGTCATGCCAGCCATTCCTTCGTTCCAGGCGATGGGCTGACGATAGGGGCTTAAATTGCGCGAAAAAATCGATAATATCTCACTCATCTGTGCGCTGGAGTCACATGTGATGAAGCCTCGAGAATTGCCGCTCTCGGCCCTGCGGGCCTTTGCAGCCGCGGCCCAATGGACCAGCCTCGGTCGCGCCGCCGATGAGCTCGGCGTGACCCATGGCGCCATCAGCCGGCAGATCGGCAAGCTCGAGCAGTGGCTGGGACAGGACCTGTTCAGTCGTCAGGGCCGCCAGCTCGTGCTGACCCCGACGGGCGAACTGCTCGCTTCGCGGATCGGCCATTCGCTCACCGAGATGATATCGGCCTGCAGCGACATCGCGGGCACCGGCAAGCGCCATGTCGTGACGATCGAGGCGCCGACCACCTTCGCGATGTACTGGCTGCTGCCGCGGCTGAAGGAGTTCGAGGCGCGCGCCCCCGACACCGAGATCTCGCTGGCGACCCGGATGACCAATCAGAGCTATGACGGCCCGCTGGGGGACATCGTCATCACGCGTGATCGTGGCCTCGACCGACGCCTGCAGAGCTTCGAAAAGTTCGTGCTGATGAACGAGGATATGCGCCTGCTAGCGACACCGTCATTCCGAGAGACCGCCGATATCAGAAGCGCGCGCGACGTGTTGCGTCACCAAATGATCGGCACGGTGACGCGCCCGAGCGACTGGCCCAACTGGCTGAACAGTGCCGGATTGCGCGGGGAGCATGTCCGCTTCCGCCATCTGTTCGATCATCTCTTCGTCGCGCTGCACTGCGCCCGCGACGGGATCGGAACCATCGTAGCCCCGCACAACCTGTTCCAGAACGATGTAGGCGGGCCGATCTTCTATCCGGTTCTTCCGGAGATCGGCTTTCCCGGGCTGGCTTACTATGTCCATTATCGCTCGACGAGCCGGGCCGGATCGATCGCAAAGGTCGTCGAGCTCTTGCTTGGATGCAGATCGCGCGGGCTCTGAGAGGGGAGTAGGGCCAAGTTCGACAAGGACGCGGCCATGCTCCTCCTCGCTCAATTGAACGGCCTGAAGGCAGAGGTTCCAGACGTCAGCAGAGGGCCAAATGGGCTCTTCTGCAACAAGATCGACTCATAGACCTGCGGCGCATCCGCGCATCGTTGACACGGAGTAGGTGACGCGCTCGGCGGTCGCGTGCCGCGGAAGATTGCTTAGGTATAGGTCCAGGCCAGATCGAGGGCGCTTGGCAGAGTAAGCAGGACGGCCACGAAGGCTATGGATTGCGAGATGTTGTCAGCCCGTCAAGAGCGAGGATGGAGCAGGCGCTTCTCATTTTCCTGGCCGCCGTTCCGAGCGCTCATCCTCACACCCGCACGGTCCGCCCTGCAGGCTTTCCCAAGCGTGCTCCAGCGGAACTGGTACTGGACGGCCCACTGGCGCCGGTCGGCTATGTCGCGGACATGCTGAAGGGGTGGCAGATGCCGCGAGCCAAGAACGACCTGGGCTATGGTGAGCCGGTCTTCATGGGTCTCGATCTCGGCCCCGAAGAACTGAGAAAGTCGAAATAGCCCGACGCCTCTTCGACGATGAGGGCATTGATGGCCGCGAGCTGCTGTTCAGCGCTCCCCCAAGTCAATGACGCTTGGGGCGCGCAGCTTCACCCTCATAAGGATCTGATCGAATTGATTTTCGCCAAGGCCAGCAGCACGCGCCCTCAGGCGAAGTTCCTGAAGTTTGGTTGCATGGACGAATTGTTCTTTCAGCAAGGGGATTAGCGGGAACATGGCTCAGCTCCAGGCGACGCCGAACGCCCAGTAGGAGAATCGGTCTGCCTGCGACAGCCGGCCCTTCCGCTTCGCGGTGAGCGCCTTCATCGTCTCGACCTGCTCACGACGGCGCACGGCATGGATCGGCGCCGCGATTTCGTTCTCGGTCATGCGCAGCGCCACCTCGATCACGCGGTCGCTGACATCTCGGCCATAGCTTTTTGTTGTCCGCGGCTCGGCCTGCGCCAGCACCAGTTCACGAGCCACATGCAGCGGCTCGCCGGCGGCGTAGCGGTCTTCGATCTCAGCCCAGACATCTCGGGACCTCTAGCCCGGACGGCGCGGCGCAGCTTGGCGTTCAGAGCCTCTATGGCGTTCGTCGTGTACAAGATCCGGCGCACGTCAAAATGCAACGCATAGAACGGTACGACCTCGGTCCAGGCTCGGCGCCAGCTCCGGGCGATAGCCGGATAGCGGAGGGCCCAAAGCCCCTCCTCGAAGGCCCGTAGTTCCGCTTCGTCGGCCTCGGCGTCGACGGCGCGGTAGATTATCTTCAACGCGGCGGCGACGGGCTTTCGACCCTTGTAGGAGACGAAATCCAGGCTGTGCCGCAGCAGGTGGACCACGCAAGTCTGGACCACGGCCTCCGGGACCACGGCCCGGATCGCGTCGGGAAGCCCTTCAGGCCATCGATGACGGTGAGCAGAATGTCCTCGACGCCGCGGTTGCGCAGCTCGTTCATGACGCGCAGCCAGAACTTCGCGCCCTCATTCTGTTCCAGCCAGAGGCCGAAAATATCCCTGGCGCCATCGGCGCGCACGCCAAGAGCAATGTGGACGGCCTTGTTGCGCACGATGCCCTCGTCGCGGACCTTGACACGCAGGGCGTCGAAGAAGACGAGCGGATCGATCGGCCCCAGCGGCCGCGCCTGCCAGGCGGTGATCCCCTCCAGCACCGCGTCGGTGACGGCGCTGATCAGATCGGGCGAGACCTCGATCACGTAGAGCTCGCGCAGATGTCCGACGATCTCGCGGGTGCTCATGCTGCGGGCGTACATCGAGATGATCTTGTCGTCGAAGCCGGGAAAGCGGCGCTGGTACTTGGCGATCAACTGCGGATCGAAGCTCGCCTGACGATTGCGCGGAATCTCCAGCTCGATCCGGCCAGTCTCGGTCCTCACCGTCTTGCGCCCGTAGCCGTTGCGGCTGTTACGGGCTTCATCGCCCGCCAGGTGATGATCCATCTCGGCGTTCAGGGCCGGCTCGGCCAGCGCCTTCTTCAGATCGTCGAGCAGCCGTTGGCGTCGAAGGCCGTTTTCGAGACGGCGCCGGCCAGCAATTGGTCCAGCGGCGCGTCAGGAATGCGGGCAGCTTTGCGTCGTGCCATCGAGAACCTCCTTCAGGTCCATTATGGCCGCCCGCACACGGAAATCCTGCCAATCCAAAAGTGACGCGCAGGGCCAACAACGCGAAGTCGAAGATCCGGTCCCGGGTTGAGCATGTCTTGGCCGAGCAGAAGGCGAGGATGGGCCTCTTCGTGCGCAACATTGGCATTGCCAGGGCGAGGACTAAGATCGGCATGGCCAATCTCGTCTACAACATGCGCCGGCTTGTCTGGCTCACCCGGATAGCCGCAGCATAGCGCGCCTCAGCAGCACAATGGTCCAGGCCCATGCAGCTGCCTTGGGGGACGAAATCCAGGTTCAACTCGTCTCGACCGACCCAGGCACATTGAAAACACCCCGACCGGCCTAAAATTCGGGTTCTTCGAGCCCTCCAACTGTTCCGGCAACGCCGTGGTCGAGATCTTCTTCACGAAGCACAATCCGAGCCAATTGGAGCGGCAGGGCGCGCAAACTCGAAAACGGACTCCAAGCTCCCGGAGCAAATCCAAATTGCGGCCGAGCGGACCCTCTTGCCTCGTAGTCGCGCGACTTGCCTTTCGCGCTTGTCTCCGGCAGGGGCTTGCTGACAGATTGACGCTTTCCTGGCTGCTCGCCGGACGATCAGTGAACCGGTTCGATGGCCTTTACTCAAAAACTCATCATGCGTGGCGCGTTCTGGACGATCGGCGCCTATGGTGCCTCGGTCGGTCTGCGTTTCGGTTCGAATGTCCTGCTGTCGCGGCTGGTTGTGCCGGAGATTTTCGGCATCATGCTGATCATCAACACGCTGCGTAACGGCATCGAACTGATCTCCGATGTCGGGATCGGCCAGAACATCGTCCATAATCCGCAAGGCGAGGCCAAGTCCTTCCGCGACACGGCCTGGACGATCCAGATACTGCGTGGTGCGCTGCTGTTCTCGGCGCTCTTCCTTGCGGCCGCGCCGTTGGGTCAGCTCTATCAGCTTCCAGCATCGGCAATCGAATTGTCGGCGCTGGCGCTTGCGATCATGGGCGGTGCCTCGGTCTCGGTCTATCTTCTGCAGCGCCGGCTCCAGTTCGTCAGGCTCAACCTGTTCGACCTCGGAGTCGACTTCGTCGGGGCCCTGCTGGTCATCGGCCTCGCCTTCTACAGCCCGACGATCTGGTCGCTGATCGCGGCCAATATCCTGACCGCCGTCTTCCGCACGGGCATGACCTATCTTCTGCCCGAGGCCAGAAACTGGCTAGCCTGGGACCGCGTCCATGCGCGCCAGATCCTCTCCTTCGGCAAGTGGATCTATTTGTCCTCGCTGCTCGCCTTTCTGTGCGCCAGCTTCGACAAGCTCTATCTCGGCCAGAGCATCCCGCTGGCCCTGCTCGGCATTTACGGGCTGGCCCGCAACGTCGCCGAACTGCCCGCCGCCCTGTTCTCGCGGCTCGGGCATTCGCTGGTCTTCCCCGTCATTGCGGCCCAGCAGTCGCAGCCGCGCCACGAGATGCGGGCCCGCCTGTCACCGCTGCGGCTGAAGCTGCTGCTGGTCTGCGCCGCCTGCCTGGCCTTCGGCATCGCCTTCGGGGATTTCGCGATCCGCATCATCTACGACTCGCGCTATCATGCGGCGGGCTGGATGCTGCCGGTCATGCTTGCCGGTGTCTGGGGGGCGATCCTGTGCAGCATGAACGAATATGCGCTGATGGGGCTGGGCAAGCCGCTCTATGGCGCGGCCGGCAATCTGGTCAAACTCCTGAGCCTCGCGATCGGAATTCCGGTCGGGCTCCAGATGGCGGGACTGAGCGGCGCCATCCTGGTGGTGGCTCTCAGCGATTCCCTGCGCTATCTGCCGGTCCTGATCGGCCAGCGCCGGGAGCAGGTCTCGTTTCTCCGACAGGATCTCGCGGTGAGCCTCTTCATGTTTACACTGCTCGGCCTGTTCACGCTGCTGCGCGCATGGGCCGGATACGGCACCGCCTTCGATGGCTTCCTGTCCTGAGGCCGCGATGACCGGCGAGGCGACAGCGCAGCTTCCGGGCGAGCGGCTCGGCATCGTCGTGATCGGGCGCAATGAGGGAGAGCGTCTTGTCGCCTGCCTGGATTCGCTGGGGGCGCTCGCAGCGAACGCGGTCTATGTCGATTCCGGTTCGAGCGACGGCAGCGTCGAAATGGCCAGGGCGAAGGGTGCCGCGGTGGTCGATCTCGATCTCGCCAAGCCCTTCACCGCCTCGCGGGCCCGCAATGCCGGCTTCGCCGCACTGCAGGAAAGGCTCCCCGATCTCGCCTTCGTCCAGTTCGTCGATGGCGATTGCCGCCTCGCCGCGGGCTGGCTCGATAGGGCGGCGGCGTTCCTGCGCGGGCGCGACGATGTCGCGGTGGTCTTCGGACGGCGGCGGGAGCTTCATCCGGAGCGTTCGGTCTACAATCGGATGTGCGACCGCGAATGGGATGTCCCGATAGGCGAAGCGCTGGAATGCGGCGGCGATACTCTGATCCGGGCCGAGGCATTCCGGCAGGTCGGCGGCTATGCCGACGAGCTGATCGCCGGCGAGGAACCGGATATGTGCGTGCGGCTGCGGAGCGCCGGCTGGCGCATCTGGCGCATCGATGCCGAGATGACGCTGCACGACGCGGCCATGACGCGCTTCGGACAATGGTGGCTGCGCTCGGTACGCAGCGGCCACGCCTTTGCGGAAGTGTCGCGGCGGCATGCCGACTCGCCGTTCGGAATCTGGAAGCGCAGCACCTCTCGCGCGCTGATCTGGGGGCTCGCCTTGCCCGTTGCCGCCATTTTGGGGGCGGCATGGCTTCATCCCGCCCTGCTCCTGCTGCTGCTCGCCTATCCGCTGCAGGTCGCCAGGATCGCGCTGCGGTCCGGGGGAAGCAAACCGGAAAGCTGGCTCAATGCCGGGTTCGCGACGCTGGGGAAGTTCCCTGAAATGCAGGGCGTTGCCCGTTTCTATCTCAGCCGGCTTTCGGGCCGCCGCCGGAAATTGATCGAATACAAGTAGCCGGCGGCCCGCGGTCAGCGGGCAAGGCGCTCCGCGGACCCGCTTGCCGCCATCAGCGGCTTCAGTTCGCGGGCAAGCTGGCGCAGGTCATGCAGGCGCTCGACGCGCCGGCGCCCCTCCTGTCCCATCCGGGCGATCTGCGCCGGTTCGGCGGCAAGCGCGGCGCCGATTGCGGCGACAAGCTGATCTTGGTCGCCGGGCGTCACCAGCCAGCCGCATTCGGAATCGACCAATTCGGGGATGCCAGCGATCGTTGTGGTGATCACCGGGCGGCCCAGCGCGAAGGTCTCCATGATGACGATCGGCAGGCCCTCCGCATAGCTCGGCAGCAGCAAGGCGCGGCTTTCGGCGATCGCCTGCCGGACCTCGTCATTGGACGCCCAGCCGCGCAGCACCACCTCGCGGCCGACATCGTGCCGCGCGATCTCGCTTTCGATCTCGGCACGGCTCTCGCCATCGCCGACCAGCACGACCTTGATCGTCGGGAGACGCTGCTTCAGCGCCGCGACCGCCGCCGGGATGTGGACCTGGCCCTTTTGCGGGCAGAGGCGGCCTACGCAGACCAGGGTCTGGTTCTCCGCCTCGATCGGCGGCGCGACCCCGAACTGGCTGAGATCGATGCCGCAGCGCGCGATATGAATTTTGGCGGCGGCCTCGTCGTTCCCGGCCAGCCCGGCGAGGAGGTTCCGGCAATAGTCGGAGATCGCCACGACGAAGGCGGCCTGCTCGATCTTCAACGGGAAGCTCAAGCGCGGTGCCTCGACGAATTCATCCGGGCCATGCGCGGTGAAGCTGAAACGCGGGCCGCCCAGCAGCGCCGACAGCATCGCGACCGCCGCGGCATTGTTGCTGAAATGGGCGTGGACATGTCGCACATCCAGCCGCGTCGCCGCCTGACGCAGCGCTGCCGCCTGCATGAGATAGGCGACATGCCTGACGAAGCCGCCGCGCGCATTGCGCAGCAGTGTCCGCCATGCGGGCAGGGCGCGGCCGATGCCGGCTGGATTGGTGAAGAGTTCGCGCAGCGCGGCCACGAACAGGCCGGCGAGATTGCCTTCAAGCAGATAATGCGTCCGCCCGGCGTCGCGGATATCCGCCGGCTCGACGAGTAGCCCGGCGAAGCGGCGGACGGCGAAACGCGTCACCGCGACGTCGATCTCCTCCAGAGCCTCGATCTCGCGGCGGATGAAGGTGCCGCTCGGAGCGGGGTAGGTATTAAGCAGATAGGCTACCCGCATCGCCTCACGCTCGGCCGGCTCAGGCGGCATCGCGTCGTCCCGCCAGCGCCCCGAGGCGCGCCTGCTGCGCGACGATCGCGATCTCGGTCGAAAGCAGGCGCTCGGCGATACCGGGATTGGCCTTGTTGATCACCGAGCCGATCAGCCGGTCGCGGAAGGATCCGCCGACGGCAAGCGCGGCACGCAGCGTCTCCGCCGAAGCCTTGCCCCATTCGACGACAAGCAGGATGGCATGGATATGGGCGGCAGCGGCCCGCAGGTCGCCGGCCGCGACCAGCGGCGGCATGTCGAAGATGATCAGGTCGTAATCGCGCGCCTGCTCGAAGAGCGGCTTCATGCGGGCGGACCACAGGATCTGCGCGGTTGCGGCGCGGTCTTCCGCCTTGCCGAATGGCAGGAAATGCAGGCCGGACGCTGGGTCGGGGCGGACATGCTGCGCCAGGCCCGAAGCGGGATCGTCGAGAAAGGGCGCCAGACCAGCCGTCGCCGCCGGGGCCAGCATGGCGGAAAGCGCAGGGTCGTAGAGCTGGGCATCGACCAGCAGGATGCGCCTGCCGCTGCTCGCGGCCATCAAAGCGAGGTTCGCCGCGATCGTGGTCTTGCCTTCGCCGCCGAGGGCGGAGGTCACCGCCAGCGAGCGGGGGCCGGCCAGCGGGGCGGACAGGTCGCTGGCGACGCTGACATGGCGCAGGGCCTGCCAGAGCGGGGAGAAGGGCTTCGTCTGCGCCTCGGAGAGGATGGCCGGAGCGCTGGCCGGTGGTTCGGTCGAGGCCTGCGCCTCGTCGGCTTTCCTGGCGGAACCGGCCGGACGGAGCAGGGGGACGATGCCGAGGCATTCGACGCCGGTCACGGCCTGGGCCTGGTCCGGCTCCCGGATGCTGCGATCGAGGAAGGCGAAGATCAGCGCCAGCATCATCGCGAGGGCTGCGCCGACGGCCGCCGCCCCGCCGATGATCAGAATGCCGCGCAGATTGCTCTTGTCGAGCGGCGGCAAGGCGGCGGAGACGATATGGGCCTGAGGGCCGGCGCCGCGCATGCGCTCGCGCAGCCAGCTGCTGGCCGACTGCACGGCCTGCTCGCGGTCGGTGTTCAGCTTCGCGATATAGGTTGCGGCGACCGCATTGGCGACGAGCGCCGCCTGGGCCGGATTGTCGGCCGTGAATGAAACCTGGACCAGATTGCTCTGCCGCAATTGCTGCACGCCGAGGCTGCTGCGGAACTGCTTGAGGGCTCTTTGGGCATTGCCGCGCATCGCGCCGGCCAAGTCGAGCTTGTCGATCACCGCCAGGATCACCGGGTCGGAGGAAACCAGCTGAACCTGGGTGTCCAGGAATGACGGATCGAAATAGGATTCGGAAAAGAGCGTGTCCTGCCCACTCGCGGACAGGCGCAGATTGGTGACGTTGAGCACCGTCGAGGCCGTGTATTCGGAGGGCCGGAGGATTACGAAGCCGATCGCCAGCAGCGCGCCGATCGCCGGCAGGAGCAGCATCAGCCGCCAGCTGCGCAGCAGCGCCCGCAGCATCCATTTCCAGTCATAGATCGGTTCGCCCGCGGACTGTTCGGGGGCTGCCGGCATGGCGTAGATCGTTTCAGGCATGGTTTGGCTCATTCGGAGGCAGGCACAGGAGTCGCCGCCCGGTCGCCACCGCTTTCGATGCCCGCTGACGGTCCCGCGGATTCCGCGCTCTCCAGGATCTTGAAGACCTTCACGATATCGCCCGGCCGCACCGGCGTGGTTTCCGTCGCCTCGAATTCCTGGCTCGGTTCGCCGACGCGCAGGATCGTGTAGCGCAGCCGCGGCGTCTCCCGCGAGACTTCGCTCTGGACGATGTCGGAGGAGTACGAGGCGGCGCTGTCGAGCATCCGCGAGAGCGCCCTTTGCTGCTTGTCGACGGCGCGAAGCTGGGCGTTGACCCGCTGGATGCCGGCGAGAGCGTCGGCGCGCCGCTGGTTGTCGAGATTGGCGGCGATCGAACGAGCCTCGGACAGGCCTTGCTCGGCTCTGAGCTTGCGAATTTCCAGCTCCTGCTGCTCGCGCAACACATCGGCCAAGGTGCGCTCGAGCGGGAAGAGGCGATGCACGGCGAGATCGCGTTTGACGAGGCCCCGAACCTGCGCCAGCTCCTCCTCGGTGACCTTGCGCTTGCGTTCGAGATCGGCCTTCTGCGTCCCGAGCGATTCGATTTCCTTCTCGCGGGCAGTGAGCCCGATCTCGAGGGCGAGCTTTTCGGAGCGGCGCCTTTCCAGCGAGGCGTCGAAGATGCGCCGCTGCTCCTCGAGCGCGCCGAGGAATTGTGCGTCGGCATCATCGGGAAAGGGCGGGAACTTCGCGAGATCGTCGCGCTCGGCGCCGAGCCGGACTTTCTCGGCCAAGAGATCCTGCCGGCGCAGGGCGAGGACCGCGAGTTCGCCTCGGCTGCTGATCGTCACGCGCTCGACATCCCATTCCGACCGTCTTTCGGCGCGGTAGGCGCCGCCGGCGATGCTGACGGCATTGAGGACGACCATCCCGGGCCGGTACATGTACTCGCCGGGGGTGGTGACGCTGCCGAGAATGTAGAAGGGGCGATAGGCGACGATGTCGACGGTCACGTCCGGCAGGTTCGGCAGGCCGGCCTTGTCTTTGAGCCGTTCGGCGACGGCCTTGGCGAGCTCCACCGTATCGAGCCGGGCGGCGGGAACCTGGCCGATCAGCGGCAGGGTGATGTCGCCGCGGGCGCCGACGACGACCTCGCCGTTCAGCGCTGGCCATTCCGAGACATGGATGCGCAGGCGGTCCTGCACGCCGAGCTGATAGCCGGCTGCATCGGCGGCCGGCGACGACAGGATCGCCGCGACGAGCGTCATCACCGCAAACGCGACCTGCCGGATGATCATCGCAAGGCGGCTCATCTTTCCGGGTCTCCCATGACTTCGGCATGACGTAGCGCCAAGAGCCTAACAGCGGCTAAGGATCGGCCCGGTGCGGCGCCCGCCAGGGGCGAACTCGGCCGGCTTTGTCCATTCATGGTTACCATCCTGCCCGGATTCCGCCCGTTGCCGCCGGCATTCCGGCCCCGGCCGGCAGTGGCCTGCGCAGCAGCGGCAGCGCGTTGCGGCGGCGCCTCGCATTCATCCGCAGCGATATCCCGAAGATCATGCCCATGGTGTAGACGACGAGATACTGCACTTCCTTGATGAAGAAGATCCATTCGTAGAAGGAATGCAGGCAGACGATCAGTAATGCGATGCCCAGGCCGAGCAGGAGCGCTCCGCCGGCGTTGCTTCGTTCTCGCCAGCCGGTGCGGAAGGCGCAGGCCAGCGGCACCAGAAGCGCCAGGCAGAAAGTCACCAGTCCGAAATAGCCTGTTTCCGCGGCGGCGAGCCGATAGGCGCTGTGCACGATGTTGTTGCGGTTGCCTTCGGCCCGGGCCACGCCGGCCCGCTCGGAATAGCCCTTGTCCCTGGCGACATGGACATAGTGGTTCGAGCCGACGCCCAGCGGGTGGTCCGCCAGGATGAAGGAGGCCGCCCGGTTGAAGGCGGCGCGTTCGTCATACTGGTCCTCGTTCAGCGGGGTGTTGCTGAAGCGCTTCTCGAAGGACGACATGGCGAGCGGCGCGACCACCGCCAGCGCCAGCACCCCTCCCAGAGCGAACGCGACTTTCCTCTGGGTCAGGCCCGCCAGAGCCAGCACCAGATAGGTCAGGCCGATGCCCAGGACGGTGAAGCCGACCGTGGCGCGCGAGGCGGTGAAGACGACCACGACGATGGTGGCGAGCGTCGCGAGGATGAGGTTGCGGGTGCCCGGATAGCCGTGCAGCAGCAGGGCCAGATGGGGGAAAAGCACCATATGGGCGGTCATGCCCAGCGTGTTCTGGTGGATGAACAGCCCGTGTGCCTGAGGCAGGTTGAGCGCCAGACGCTGGTGGAGCACGGCGACGAAATGCGCCGCCATCCCCAGGGCCATCCCGCGCAGAATGTAGATCGCCGTTTTCGGCTCGAGGCAGGCACGCGCCACCACCACCATGATCAGGAACATGCGCGCGATCTGCCCGGCGCCGAAGGAGGCGGCAAGCGGTTCGTCCGCCTGGAAAATCGACAGGGTGACGGCGACGACATAGGCTAGGAACGGCAGCTTGCACCAGAGCGGAAGCCGCCCAGCAGGCAAAGCGAGGAAAGCCGCGACGGCCAGAATGTCGATGATGGTGACTTCGAGGCTGTAGACGAATCCGATCCACGAGCCCGCCAAGGAAACGATGCCCATGTCGAACATCGGCATCGCGGCGGAGAAAAACGGCAGCATTCCGAAGACCGTCCAGAAGACCGGCGCGAACTTCGGGTTGCCCCGCAGTATGAGGCTAAGCGGAACTATACAGGAGATGGCTATGAAAAGAGCCGCGAATTTCAAGTTGAATTTCTCTCTCTATTAACGGTTGGGATGTAACGCCGCGACATGACGGTCGGGTTAACGGCGCGCGGCATTCATCGATAGGGTTAATCTGAACGTGCAGCTCAAGGACGCCCCCGGAACAATCCTGGCCCTGTTTGCCTTCGTCCTGCTGATCGCAGGGGTGAGTGGCGCGAGGGCGGTCGAAGTCCAGTCGATCGGCCTGTCCGCCCCGGATGTCATACAGGTTACGCTGCTCGATCCGCCGTTCCGGCGGGGCCGCATCGAACGCCTCGAGCAGCCGCGCTCCGAAGCGAATGGCAGCTGGGTCTCCAGCAAGGGCGAATGGGGACTGGTGATAGGGCCCGGGCGCGATCATCTGCGCCTCTCCGACGCGCCGCCCGCGCATTTCCTCGACCGGGATGCCGTCGACCGGGCCTCGGCCTATGCTCCGGTCGGCGGCCGCCGGGTCATCGCGGTCTACCGCAAATCGATGCCCTATAATTCCGGATTGTTCCGGACGGCGGGCGGCGATACGCGGTCGGGGGCGAGCTTTCGGCACGAAGTGCATCTGCAGCTCGACGGACCGCTTCCGGCAGGGGCGCATGTGATCGGCTGGCCGGCCGGGACGCTCGCGGACACGCCCTTCCGGTTCGACGATCAGGCGACCCGCTCCCCGGCGATCCGTGTCAGCCAGAACGGTCACCGGCGCGCCGACCTAGCGAAGACCGGCTTTCTGGCGCTCTGGCTGCCGGGCGGGCCGGAGCAAGGTGCGGTCGATTTCCGACGCTACGGCATCGACCGCTTCAGGGTTCTCGACGAGGCCGGCGCGGAAGTCTTCGCAGCGCCGATCAGGCTGCGCGCAAGCCCCTCGGATCCCGAGCCCGGCAATGGTCTGCCCGGCGAATTGCTCGACTATGCGGATGCCGCCGCTCCGCGCCTGGCGCTGCTGCGGCTCGGCAACGGCAAGTTCGCGACGCGCGTGCCTCATGGCTTTTCCGTCGGTCAGCGGGTCGCCCTCGAAAGATTGCACGGCGACCAGGATGCCGGCGCGACCTTCGCCTCCGTAGCGTCCGTGACGACCTCCGAATTCGAACTCGCGAGCATCGGCGGCGAGGTGCCGGCGCGGCTGTGGTCAGGCGCCACGATCACGGCGGCCCACCGGGCCAATCGCGCCGGAACCTATGTGTTCGAGCTCGACTATTCGGATTGGCGCCCTGCCCGCGACGGGAGCTACCGGCTGCAGATCCCGGGGCTCGGCGTATCCGATCCGGTGTTTATTGCCGACGATGTCTGGCTCAGATCGGCCCGGATCTCACTCGCCGGCCTGTATCATCATCGCAGCGGCATCGCGCTTGATGGGCGCTTCGGCTATGCCCGCCCCGTTGCCTTCCGTCCCGGGCGCGATCTGACCATTCGCGAAAGCCGCCTGCCGCTGCTCTGGTCTTCCGAATTCATGGGCGGTTTCGTGCCCTTCGCGGATGGCGCCGGCAAGAACTGGATTACCGAGAAGGCGGCTCCGGCGGACTATTGGGGCGGATATATGGACGCCGGCGACTGGGACCGGCGCATCCAGCATCTCGACGTGTCCTCGCTGCTGCTCGAAGCCTTCGAGAGTACGCCGGCCGGAAAGCGCGCCCGTTCCTTCGGCCTGCCGCGCTCCAGCGACTATCTCGATCCGGGGCTCTATGGCGACACCAACGACCTGCCCGAGCTCGTGCATGAGGCGATCTGGGTGCTGGACTTCTTCCGCCGGCTGCAGCGGCCCGATGGCAGCGTGCGTGGCGGTATCGAAAGCGCCAGCCATCCCGCCAAGGGCGAGCCCAGCTTCCTCGAGCACCAGGGCGTCTTCGTCTATGCGCCCGACCACGTTTCGACCTATCGCTACGCTGCCGTCGCCGCGAAGCTCGCCCGCATTCTGAAGGAGCTGCACAGCGACCGGCTCGCTGAGGTTTTCGCGGCGAGCGCTTCCCTGGCCTGGAAGGCGGCGGAGCGCGGCTTTGCTGACCCGGATGCCTACTATGCCGAGGCGATCGCCGCCGGGACCGGCGCCGGTGCCTTTGGCGGTGCGCCATGGGAGCAGAGGCGCCGGCAGATCCAGGCCCTGGCAGCGGAGTACCGGCGCGCCGCAGCCGCCTCTCTGCTGCGTCTTGGCGGAGAACCGGGCTATCGCGCGATCTTCGAGGCCGAATGGCGGGCGCAGGCGAGCCTCTACGCGCATAATGGCGATGCGGCCTGGGACTATCTTGGCAGTCAGGGCGCCGATCCTGGGATCGCGGCCAGCATCACGCAGGCTTTCCTGTCAGAGGCGGCCTTCGTCGTAGAGGCGCAAAAGCGCTTCGCCTATCCCAGCATGAAGCATCCGGCGGCGCCTGCCGGTTGGGGGCAGGGCGGCGCGCCCGCCTATCACGAGATGCAGCTCCTGCTGCGCGCGCACCGCCTCGGCCGGGACCCGGAGATTCTGCGGACGATGGAGCTCGCCCATCACGTCATGCTGGGAGCCAACCAGCTCGGGCTCAGCCTGATGACAGGGACTGGCGCCCGTTTCGCGTCGAATCCCCTGCACGAGGACAGTCTCGCCATGGGCGTCGATGCCCCGGTGGGCATCACGATCTATGGCTGGGCTTCGCAGGCGCAGACGGCGCATGGCTGGATATTCGGCCCGCCCTGGTCCCCCTTGCCGGAGGTTGGTACGGCGGAGCAGGCGAGGCAGCGCCGCATCGAGCCGCCACGGTTCTCGCTGCCTTATTTCGACTATCTGGTGGAGCACCCTGCGGTGATCATGCAGCAGGAATACACGGTGCAGCAGACGATCGGCACGATGGCCACGCTGGCGCTGTATCTCGATGCGCAGTGAGCGCCGGCCTCAGCTCCGCCCGAGGATCCGGGTGGCCCAGCTCTGGCCGACCTCCTTCGCCGCCAGGCGCATGAGGGACGGCACGGCGAAGACGTAGCGACGCCAGAGCCGCTTCGGATCGGAGGCGAGACGGTGCACCCACTCGACGCCGACCTTGGTCATCCAGCGCGGCGCGCGCTTCTTCATGCCCGTCATGAATTCCAGGGAGGCACCGATGCACAGGCAGGTGCCCGAGGCACGCGCATCTCTGGACAGGGCATGGGCGATGATTTCCGATTGCGGGCTGCCGATGGCGATGAAGATGAAATCGGCCCTCTCGCGGAGCACGAACTCGACGCATTTCGCCAGTTCTTGGGGGTTCTCGGCGACGCCCAACGGCGGGACATGCACCCGCAATTGCAGATGCGGGTGTTTCCTCCGCATCGTCTCGGCCAGTTGCTGGCTCGACGCGATCAGGGCCAGCTTGTGTCCGGGCCGGATCACCTCGTTGAAAAGGCACACGGTCAGATCCGAGCCGGTCACGCGCGGCAGGATCATCGGCATGGCGCGCGCGAGCAGCATGATCGGCTTGCTGTCGCAAAGCGTCAGCCAGGCATTGTCGTAATAGACGCCCAGTTCCGGATGATGTGCCAGCCTTACGACGTGGTCGACATTCGGGGTTACGACATAGCGAAAGCCCGGATCGTGCTGCGTCTCCCCAATCAGCTTCAGGACCTCAGTGAAGGTGATCCTGTCGAAGGGGGTGCCGAGGAAGCGCAGGCGCGGGATATCGAAGCTCGCTGGTGACCCCCGACTAAGCTGGGCGGGGCCGATAGTGCCCGACATCGTTTGCGCTCCTCACTTTGCTGGACTGGACGGATGTCTTGGCGCACTGGCAGCCTTCGCGACCTAAGAACATCGGCGATACCCTATCGTCAAGTTGGCTAGTTTTCGGAAGACGGAAATGGAGGAACATCGTTAAATTCGGCCGCGACCAATCTCTTCCGGCAGAGTGAAAATCGAACTACTGTGCTGCCGGATTTATCTTCGTGCCTCTCCGGTAGCCGAGAGCAGAAAACGCTCATGATCGCCGTCTTCATCCTGTTCTTGCTCGCCAACCTCACCTTGCTGGTTCCGGCCTCGGTATTTGCCGTCGAGGTCCTGGCCGGCGCAACGCGGCGCGGTCATGCTCCGGCAGCCCTTCCGGGGAGGCGGCCTGGCGTGGCGGTCCTCGTCCCGGCGCATCAGGAAGAGGCGGGTATTGGCGAGACAGTGACCGCGTTGCGTGCTCAACTCGGCCCGGCGGACCGGCTGCTGGTGGTGGCCGACAATTGCTCGGACGAGACCGCAGCGCTGGCCAGGAGCGCGGGGGCCGAGGTCGTCGAGCGCCGCGATCCGGACCGGCGCGGCAAGGGCTATGCGCTGGATTTCGGCGTCAGGCATCTCGAAGCCTCGCCGCCCGAAATCGTGCTGATCGTCGATGCCGACTGCACACTCGCGGCCGGCGCCATAGATCGGCTCGCGGTTGAGGCGGTGGCTTCCCGGCGTCCGGTTCAGGGGTGCTATCTGATGGCGGTGCCGCCCGGGGGCGGGATCGGGATGCAAGTCGCGGAATTCGCCTTTCTCGTCAAGAACCGGGTCCGCCCGGCCGGGCTGCATCGGCTGGGCCTGCCCTGCCATCTCACCGGCACGGGCATGGCATTTCCCTGGGCGGTACTTCGCGACGCCGATCTCGCCCATGGCAGCCTGGTCGAGGACATGAAGCTCGGGCTCGATCTGGCCATGAAAGGCACCGCGCCGCGCTATTGCGAGAGCGCCCGGATTCACAGCTATTTCCCCTATTCGCAGACGGGCGCCGCGACGCAGAGGCGGCGCTGGGAGGAAGGCCATCTCGGCTTGCTCGCGCTTGCTTTCTCCCGCCTGCCCGTTGCGCTGGCCGCTCGGCAACCCGGCAGCGTCGCGCTGACCCTCGATATCCTGGTTCCTCCGCTGACGCTGCTGCTGCTGTTCGTCGGCGCGGCCTGGCTGGTGACCGGCGCCGCGACCCTTATGCTGGGCCTGCCGGCCCTGGTGTGGGGAATCGCCAGCGCGAACCTCATGCTCCTGCTGCTGGCGCTGGCGCTGGCCTGGCATGTCTTCGGGCGGGCCGTGCTGCCGGCACGTTCGCTGGTGCTGGTCGTGCCCTATGTCCTGCAGAAGCTGCGCCTCTATGGCGGCATGGCGCTCGGCTCGCGCAGCCGGGGCTGGGTGAGGACCGACCGGCAGGGGCCGAAGGAGTAGAGGCGCCGCCCAGGCGCTATGGCAGGCGCCACATTAAACGCAGCATCTCGCGCAGGCGCCTTATGGTGGCGCGGAAATAGCCGGCTTCTGCCAGTACGTAGGCGTCGCGCATATAGGCGGTATAGGCGGGGATGAAGTCGCGCGTGATCGTCGCGCAATCTGCCCCAGGCGGCAGCGTATCCGCGACGGCTCTCCCGCTCAGAAAGCGCGCCGCGGCTGTGCGCAGCGTCGCGGCGCGGGCGGGGTCGAGCCAGGCCGGCGCCCAGGCCTCCGCGATCTCGCCGCCGAAGAGCGAGGCATAGGTCACCAGGGCCATGAAATAATTGCCGGTCTCGGTGAGATGCACCTTGTCGCTGAACAGCAGCGCGACGATCTCGCCGGGCTTCAGGCCCTCGAAGCCCGGCTTGCCGCCATCGGAGGTCAGGTCGGCGACCAGTTCGGCCAGGGCCAGGGAGGCCGGAACGAAGCGGATGGCGTCCTTTCGGCTTTCCCGCACCAGCCCGTCATTGGCGCGCCTGACCACGCATTGCCAGACGCGCGAGGCGCCGCGCTCATAGTCGATCCAGGCCTGGGGGGCGGCGCGATCCGAAAGATCGGCCCAGGGCGCGTAGAAATAGGTCGTTCCCGCTGGGTTCGATGCGATGAAGCGATCATGGACGGCACGCAGATGGCGCACCGTGTCCTCGCGGTCGATGGCGTCAAGCACGCGGTGCCATTCGGTGATCAGGAGCACCTCGTAGCCGGGGCCAGTTCCGAATGCCGCCGCCATGTCGATCGGCTTGCCGTCGCGGTCGAGACCGGCGGCGTAGCCGGAGCCGGGAGGCGTGCCTTCGTCGCCTTGTGATCGGCGCTTGATCGTCGAGCCGCCGATGTGCTGGCGCTGCCATGCGAGCGGGCGGCCGGCCTGTGCCGCGATCGAAGCCATCATGTCGGGCATAGGCCGGTCGGTCAGGCTGTGGCCGGAAATGAACAGCCGCCGCGCTTGCGCCTCGGCGAAGGCCGGCGCCGGCAGCAGGGCGCCGGCCAGGCCGGCGGCGAGAAGCGTGGCTGCGGCGAGCCCGTATGCGGAGAGGCTAGCCATGGGCGGCGATCAGTCCGGCGCGTTCGCCATAGAGCTTCTCCTCGTCGAAGCAGCGGCCGGTGGCGGCGGCTTCGCGTACCAGACGTGCCAGCCCTTCGCGGTCGCCATGCAGGCGCGCGAGCGCGTCGGCGAGGGCCGCTGGATCGTTCAGCGGCGAGAGCAACCCGCCACCGCCGCGTGCGAGCAGGCCGGCCGGATAGGCGCCGGCATAGCCGACGATCGGGCAGGCGCAGACCAGCGCCTCGATCAGGCAGCGTGGCGATTCCGGGGTCTTGTGGCAGAACAGGAAGATATCGGCCTGCCGCATCCGGGAAAGCACGACCTCCCGGTTGCCGACATGCCCGGCGAAAGAGATGCAATCGGCGATGCCGAGCGCGGTGGCGCGCTGCCGCATCGCGGCGAGCAGCGGGCCATCGCCGAGCCATTCGGCCTGGAATTCGACGCCGCGGCTGCGGGCTCCGGCGATCGCTTCGAGCCAGTCGATCGGCCCCTTCATCTCGGCGGCGCGGCCGATATAGACGAGGCGCAGCGGCGCCCCGCTCTCGATCCGGGCGATCTTCTCGGCGATCGCCGGGGCGCTGGCGAAATCCTCCGCGAGGGTATGGACGTCGTAGACGCAGGCCGGATTGGTGGAGAAGGCGGAATAGGCGTTGAACGTGTCCATGCCTTGCAGGAGGGCCAGGCTGCTGCGGCGCGTCAGCAGGCGGTGATAGGGACCCATCGCCAGCAGCATAGCCTGTTCCTTGAATCGGCGCTTCAGCGGCAGGCTGGGCAGGAGGTTGCGGATCACTTCATGCTCGACACGGTCGAACCAGACCGCATAGCGGCGCCCCTGGGCGTGGGCTTCGAGCGCAGCGATGGCAGCCCAGTCGCCGATCACATAGCCCAGGGTGAAGCACAGGCTGTCGGCCTGCCGGATCGCATCGGCCAGGAGCTTGCGGGTGGCGCGATAGGTGCGGGCGAATGCGCCGACCCTGTAGGCCATGGGCAGGGCGTGGAAAGTCAGTTGCGCGGCGCAAGGAAGGCGGGCGACATCGACCCAGTCGGCCGTGGTTCCGTCTTCCTGCTCGGTCTCCAGGAGAATGCCGGCAAAGGCGACGTGGTTGAAATGCTCGGCCCAGCGACAGATGCCGGCGCAGGTCTGGGAATCGAGCTGCAGCCCGTTCGGACCGCGGCGCAGGCGGACGGCCGTCACCAGAAGCAGCCTGCCATGCGGTTGCGGGCGAAGCCGGTCCGGTGCCGCCAGCGAAGGCGGGGTGGTCGTTTCCGCGAGGCTCGGTGCGGCAGTCATGAAAGGCTCCCGGCCAGCCATTCCGGCCTGGCTGCGATGTCGCGATGTCCGAGCATGGTCGCGGTCGCGATATGGCCGTCGGCGATCGCAAGGCGTCCGTGCAAGCTGTCCCCGGCTCGGAACGGCGCGGCATCGACGGTAAAACGGGCGGTGAAACGACTTTCGGCGGGGTCGATCTCGATATCCAGGGCCTGAAAGTCAAGCAGCTGCCGCGACAGCGGATACTGGCATTTATAGGCGCTTTCCTTGGCGCTGAAGACGGCGCGGGCCAGGACGCCCTGCCGTTCTGCCGGGAGGCTCGCCAGCCAGGCGCGTTCCGCCGGCCCGCAAATCTCCGGCACCAGATCCGGGTCGAGCGCTTCGTCCGGCTCGATGTCGAGGCCGAGCGAGACGAAGCCGTCCGCCAGGCGCGCCACCGCGACCACGCAGAGATCGGCGCAATGGCTGATGCTGCCGGTCATGCCTTCCGGCCAGAGCGGCGCCCGGTCGGGACCGGCGGGGATTGCGGCGGCCGGCAGGCCGAGCGCCTGCATCGCCTGCCGGGCCAGCGCCCGCCCGCCGAGGAATTCCCGCCGCCGGGTCGGGGAGGCTCCCCGCAACGCAGGCTCCTCTGCCGGCAGCGGCCCGGCCCAATCGCCTCGGGGATCGCCCGTCGCGATGCGGATTGCCGGGTCGAAGAGCTCTTCGAGCCCCCTCATCCGGCTCAGCGCTCCCGCATCAGCGCCGCCCGGCGGTCGCCGAGGGCGGCACGGCGCATCGCGGCGCGGTCCGCGACCTTGCTCAGCCGCTCATCCGCCTTGCCACGATCCTGGAGATGCGCAGCGAGTGCCGCGACAGTCGGGAAGCGGAACAGGTCGGTGACGGTCAGTTCGGGGGCGACCCGTGATTTCAGCTCCTGATGTGCCTGCACCGCCAGCAGGGAGTGGCCGCCGAGCGCGAAGAAGCTGTCGGAAAGCCCGACCCGTTCGACGCCGAGAATACGCCGGAAGGTCTCGGCGATCTCGCGCTGGATGCCCTCAGCCGGGGCGACATAGGCGGCGGCGCTGCGTTGCGGCTGCTTGTCGGGGGCAGGCAGGGCCTTGCGGTCGATCTTGGCGTTCGGGGTCAGCGGAAAGCTGCCGAGCGTCACGAAATGCGCCGGCACCATGTAGTCCGGCAGGTGCCTGGCGAGATCCGTCCGCAAGCCGGCCTCGTCCAGCGCTGCGCCGGAGAGGCGCAGATAGGCGACGAGGCGGACATCGTCGGCCCGGTCCTCGCGGGCCATGACGACGACCTCGGCGACGCCCGGGAAGCTCGCGATCCGGGCCTCGATCTCGCCGAGCTCGATGCGATAGCCGCGGACCTTGACCTGATGGTCGCTGCGGCCGAGGAAATGCAACGTGCCATCCGCCGTATGGCGGGCGAGGTCGCCGGTGCGGTAGAAGCGGCCCGGGGCGAACGGATTGGGCAGGAAGCGCTCGGCGGTCAGGTCGGGGCGGTTGTGATAGCCGCGCGCCACGCCGTCGCCGCCGATATAGAGTTCCCCCGGCACGCCTGGAGGCACCGGGTGTCCGGCTTGATCGAGCACATAGAGCTGCGTGTTGGCGATCGGCCGGCCGAGCGGCGCTACGCCGTCACCGGCCGCGATGGTCGCGGTCGACGACCAGATGGTCGTCTCGGTCGGGCCGTACATGTTCTCGATGCTGGCCGATGTCACCCGTTGCAGTTCGGCGACCAGCGAGGTGGGCAGCGCCTCGCCGCCGATGAAGAGATGGCGCAACTTGCCGAGCGCATGACGGCTGGCATCGTCGAACAGGAACATCCGCGCCATGGAGGGCGTGCATTGCAGATGCGTGACGGCGTGCGAGGCGACCTCCGCCGCGAAGCCGGATGGCGCCGCGGCAGCGGCCGGCAGCACCTCGCGCGAGCGGGCCACGACCTGCGCCAGCGGCTCGAGATGGGAAAGCACGGTCTCGCCCGACACGCCGAAATCGATCAGGCAGGCGACTTCGTCGACGCCGATCGCGGCGATCTGGTCGATCCGGTGCAGCGCGTCTTCGACCGTTCCGAACAGGCCGCTATCGTCGAAATAGCGCTGGAAGGCGAAATCGAGGATCGTATCGAGCTCGGAGGCATCAAGCCCCTGCAGATCGATCGCCTCGGGATTGGGGATGCCCTGGGGCTTCTTGAAGGCGGGGAAGGCCCAGGCATATTGCTTGATCAGCGCGGTGGCGCTGCGCAGGTAGTCCTTCATCGGCTCGCGCGCCAGTTCGCGGACCTCGTCGCGGTCCGCGCCGACCAGCGTGTGCAACATCAGCGTGACCTTGTAGGCGGCGGGGTCGCGCCCCTCCTCGGCCAGGGTGCGGCGGTAGAGGGCGATCTTGCCGGCGAGTTCCTCGATCGATTGGCCGAGCAGATGGGTCAGCACATTGGCGCCGAGCCGGGCGGCATCGCGATAGGTCTCGGGATTGCCGGCGGTCGTCACCCAGATCGGCAGTTCCGCCTGGACGGGGCGCGGCTGGGTCAGGACGCCGATCTTGCCGCTGCCGAAGTCGAACTCGACCTTTTCGCCGCGCCAGAGCCGGCGCACCACCTCGATGTCGCGGAGCATGCTCGCCTTGTTGTGCGGCGGCGCATTCTCCGGCCGCAGGATGAAATCCTCCGGCATCCAGCCCGAGGCGAAGGCGAGACCGACCCGGCCATTGCTGATGTTGTCGATGACCGCCCATTCCTCGGCGACGCGGGCCGGATGATGTAGCGGCAGCACGCAGCTTCCGGCCCGGATCGACAGGTTGCGCGTCACGGCGGCGACGGCCGCCCCGGTGACGGAGGGGTTCGGATAGGGGCCGCCAAAGGCGTGGAAATGCCGCTCCGGGGTCCAGATCGCCTGGAAGCCATGCGCATCGGCGAATTTGGCGCCCTCCAGCAGCAGCCGGTATTTCGCCGGGCCGGCGCCGTCGTCATTGCCCCAGTAGAACAGGCCGAAATCCAGTGCCTTGCCGGATGCCGACATGCCGCGCCGGACGCTGGCCTCCTGAGTCTCGCCGACGTGGATCACGACCTTGAAGCCGCGCGCCAGCGTCCAGAACAGTTCCAGCACCGAGATATCGAAGGAGATGCTGGTGACGGCGAGCCAGACCGGCTGGCCCTGCGCAGGCAGGGGAATGCGCTCGTCCATGCCGGCGAAGAAGTTCGCGACATTGCGATGCTCGAGCATCACTCCCTTCGGCCGACCGGTGGAGCCGGAGGTGTAGATCACATAGGCGAGATTCTCCGGCGAGGCCGTGTTCGCCGGGCGGTCGGCCCTGCCGCTGGCCTCGACCAGATCCTCGAGGCAGAGAAGCCTGGCGCCCGGCACCGCGAGCGAGCCGCTCAGGGCACGCTCGGTCAGCACCACGGGGGCAGCGGAATCCTCGACCATCAGGGCAAGACGGTCGGACGGAAACAGCGGGTCTAGCGGCACATAGGCGCCGCCCGCCTTGAGGATGGCGAGCGCGCCGACGGCAAGGTCGACCGAGCGCGTCAGATGCAGGCCGACCATGACATCGGGGCCGATACCTTGCGCCCGTAGCGCGTGGGCGGCGCGATTGGCGCGTTCGTCGAGTTCGCGATAGCTCAGGCTGCGGCTGCCATCGACGACCGCCGGAGCGTCGGGCGTCAGATCGGCCTGGCGCTCGAACAGCACATGCATGCAGGCATCGTCATAAGGAAGGGCGGTGGCGTTCCAGTCGCGCAGGACGAGCAGGGTCTCCTCCTCGCTCATCAGCGGCAGCCCGGCGAACGTGCCGGAGCCGCGAAGGAGAGCGGGCGCCAGGACGCTCAGGCGACGGGCGAGCTGTTCGGCAGCGCTGTCCGCGATCCGCGTCCGATCGTAGACGAGCCTGTCGCCTGCGGCGGCCGCGACCAGCGCCAGCGCGCAACTGGTCGGCAGATCGGCGTCGGTGCCGCCTTCGCCCTCGACGAAGCCCGCCGTCAGGTGCGGGATCGCCAGGCCGGGGAAGCGCTGCGGCAGATCGAGGAGATAGCTGCCCCGTTCGCGGCTGGCGGCAAGGGTGCTGGCACTGCGCTCTCTGAAATCCGCGACGGAGATGCCGGCCGGCGCCTGGCAGTCGAGCGGAAGGCTGTCGGCGAAATAGCCGGGGAACTGTCGGGAGAGCGCAAGGCTTTGCCCATTCGCCCAAGCAATGGAAACCTCGTCCTGGCCGGTCAGCCGCAGGATGGTGGCGGCGAAGGCGGCGAATTTGTCATCGGGCGAAAGCTCTTCCGGCAAGGCAAGCGGCAACGACGCGATGTCGGGCCGAAGCGCCGGCGTCCAGGGCTTGACGTCGATGAGATCGGCATCACGCGCAGCGGCGAGGCCGGCCCGGATCGAGGCCTCGTTCCGGGCGGCCCGGGCGGCTTCGGCGTTCAACCGGCCGGCGTCGAGGCTGTCTGGCGCCGGCAAAACCATGCCGGCTGCGAGCTGGGCCGCAAGCGCGGCACCGTCGCTGCTGCGCCGGGCCCGGATCACCACGGGATCGGTCCTTGTCGCCACGGTGACGTCGTCACCGGAGACAGAGAGCACGGTTCCAGGATCGCCCCGGCCAGCATCAGGAGCGATCGCCAGCGAAGTGACGGTGTAGGCGCCATCGGGGCCGAGGAGTTTCGGCGTGAGCAGCGGATTGGCATAGCCGTCGCCGAAATCGAGGGCCCTGACCAGGCGGTCGAGCTCCACGGCCGCTCGTTCGAAGCGCAGGGTGCCGGCGAGATCCGGGCGCTGGTACCGGCCATAATAGCTGCGCTCGCCAAGCTGCTGCGGCCAGCCGGTCAGGGTGTCGCTTTCGATCCTGTCCCAGAGGGTCGTAAAGGTCGCGATGCCCGCCTCGAAACAGCGGCTGTTCAGCGTCAGCGCGGTCTCGCCCGGTTCGATCTCGAAGAGCTGCTGTTCGTAGATCAGGCCCTCGTCGACACGGGAGGCGATGGCGTGCCAGGTGACACCGTGGCGGGTCTGTCCTTCGAGGATCGCCCAGGCGGGAGCGTTCAGGCCCGCATAGCGCGGTAGCGGGCCGTCATGGAAATTCGCCGCTCCGGCCTTGGCCTTGCGCCAGACGGCGTCCGGGATGATCCGCAGATTGGCGATGCTGAACAGCCAGTCGTATTCGACGCCCGCCAGCGTCTCCTCGAGTTTCTCGCCCCAGGGCGCTGTCCTTATGCCGTGCTGGTCCGCATAGGAGCGGATGGCGGGGTTCTCCGAGACGATCTGCGCGATATGCTGATCGTTTCGGCGCAGAATCTCGGCGCACTGTACAAGAAGCAGCTCATTGCCGATCAGGACGTTGTTGAAACGGTGTTTAACCATATGCCTGTCCCAGCCTCCGGAGTTCCGCCGTCTCTGATCTTGAGTGTCAGATGATATGAGTCGACGATAATGTCATGGCGCCGGATTGCCATAGAGTCCCAAATCTCTGGTTAAACTCGTCGATGACGTTGTGCCTTTCAGGCAGGATCAGGGTGGTTACCCAAATGTTATGGTCGTTCGATTTAACGACCTTTTCAATTTTCGATGTTACGTGGCGGGTTCGACGCCATCGGGCGGGCCGAGCAGAGAAGACGCGCCCGGTCGGGCGGCTATCGACGCGAGCGGCTCCGCCGCGCGGATGTTCTGTCTCTACGCCAAGGCGAGATCAATGCTCGATTCCAGCGACCAGAGCTCCCCGAACGACATCGCCATTGTCGGCATGGCGCTGCGCGTTCCAGGGGCGCGCAATACCCGCGAGTTCTGGTCGAACCTGCGCGAGGGCGTCGAGTCGATCCGCGATGTCTCGGAAGAGGAACTCTTGGCGGGCGGCGAGGCGCCGTCGCGGATACATGCTCCCAACTATGTGCGGCGCACTGCCGAACTGCCGGACATGGAGATGTTCGACGCGGATTTCTTCGGCCTCGGGCCGAGGGAGGCGGCGATCATGGATCCGCAGCATCGGCAGTTCCTCGAATGCGCCTGGGAGGCGATGGAGGACGCCGGGCGCGTGCCGGATTCCGACTCCGGGCCGGTCGGTGTCTTCGCCGGCTGTGGCATGGGCTCCTATTTCTATTTCAACCTGTGCAGCAACCGGCAGCTCGTCGATCAGGTCGGCATGTTCCTGCTCAGGCATACCGGCAACGACAAGGATTTCCTCGCCACCCGCGCCTCCTTCGCCTTCGACCTGCACGGCCCCAGCATCAATGTGCAGACGGCCTGCTCGACCTCGCTCGTCGCCGTGCATCTCGCCTGCCAGAGCCTGCTCTCCGGCGAATGTGAGATGGCGCTCGCCGGCGGCGTGACGATCGAGCTGCCGCATCGGCGCGGCTATCTCCATCAGGAGGGCGAGATCCTGGCGCCGGACGGGCATTGCCGCGCCTTCGACCACCGGGCCGGCGGCACGGTGTTCGGCAGCGGGGTTGGTGTCGTCGCCTTGCGCCGACTCTCCGACGCGATTGCGGATGGCGACGTCATCCATGCCGTGATCAAGGGCTCGGCGGTCAACAATGACGGCGCCAGCAAGGCGACCTATCTGGCGCCGAGCGTTACCGGCCAGGCCGAGGCGATCATTGAGGCACAGGGCCTGGCCGGCGTTTCCGCCGATTCCATCGCCTATGTCGAATGCCACGGAACCGGCACCTTTCTCGGCGACCCGATCGAGATCGAAGCCCTGACCCAGGCCTTCAGACAAAGCTCGGAGCGGACGGGCTTCTGCCGGATCGGTTCGGTCAAATCGAATATCGGCCATCTCGACACCGCCGCCGGCGTGGTCAGCCTGATCAAGGCGGCGCTCGCGGTGAAGCATGGCGAGATTCCCGCGAGCCTCGGCTTCGAGAAGCCGAACCCGGCGATCGATTTCGCGCGCAGCCCGTTCATCGTCAACGACCGGCTGACGGCCTGGCCGCGTAGCGAAGGGCCGCGCCGAGCTGCGGTTAATTCGCTCGGCGTCGGCGGGACCAATGCACATGTCATCATCGAACAGGCGCCGTTCGCTCAGCGGCAGGCCCAGCGGCAGGGCCAGGAGGCCACGGAAGGCGCCGAGCCGCAGCTCTTCCTGCTCTCGGCCAGGAATCGCAAGCTGCTCGATCAGGCGATGCTGCAGCTTGGCGACGAACTTGAGCGCAGCCCCGAGATCTTGTTGGCGGACGCGGCGCTGACCCTGCATGCCGGACGCAAGCATTTCGAGCATCGTCGCGTGCTGGCCGCCCGGGGGCGCGCCGAGGCGGTGGCGCTGCTGCGCGATCCCCAGAGCAGGCGGGCCTTCAGCCACACCGCCATCGAGGCGGTTCGAGGCGCGGTCTTCCTGTTTCCGGGGGGCGGGGCGCAGCATCCCGGCATGGCTCGGCAGCTCTATCGCGAAGATGCACGGTTCCGCACCGATATCGATGAGGCGCTCTCGGCGCTGAAGCCGGAGGCGGCGGCCGAGATCCGGCGCGTCTGGCTGGATTTCGGGACGGATGCGGCTCAGGCCGCCGCTGCCTTCCTGCGGCCTTCACTGCAGCTTCCGGCGATCCTTGCCGTCGAGGTCGCCGTCGCGCGCCATTGGCTCCGGCAGGGCGTCTCGCCGGTCGCGCTGATCGGCCATTCCATGGGCGAGAACGCGGCCGCCTGCATCGCCGGCGTGATGAGCCTGCGCGATGCGATCAATCTGGTGCGCCTGCGCGGCGAGCTGTTCGATACGGTCGAGGCCGGCGGCATGCTGAGCGTGCCGCTTTCGGCCGCGGCGCTGGCGGCGCAGCTCCCCGCCGATCTCGATCTCGCCTCGGTCAATGCGCCCGAACTCTGCGTCGTCTCCGGCCGCAATCACGATCTGGAGGCGTTCCAGGCGGTGCTGCGCGAGAAGGGCATCGAAGCCTCGCGCATTCCGATCGATATCGCGGCGCATTCGCGCATGCTGGAGCCGATCCTCGGGCGCTTCGAGAGCTTCCTGCGCGGCATCGCGCTGAATGCGCCGGCAATCCCGATCGTCTCGAACCTGACCGGCCTCTGGCTGACGGAGGCGCAAGCGCGCGATCCGCTTTACTGGGTGCGCCATCTGCGCTCGACCGTCGAGTTCGGCAAGGGCGTGGCGCTCTTGGCGGCGGAGCCCGGCCATGTCTTCATCGAGGTCGGGCCGGGGCGGGTCCTGTCCTCGCTGGTCAAGATGCAGCCCGGGATCGACGCTAACCAGGTGATCAACAGCCTGCCGCATGCCGAGGAGGAGGCGGATGACCGCGGCCACCTGCTTGCGGCGCTGGGCCGGGCCTGGGCGACCGGGTTCGACCTGCCGCTCGGCCGGCTCTGGGAGGGCGGAGGCGCGCGGCGGGTCTCGCTGCCGACCTATCCGTTCCAGCGCCAGCGTCACTTCATCGAGCGGAGCATCACGGCTTCGGTGGGCGAGCCCGAGGAAGAGGTTTTGCGCAAGCTGCCGGACCTCGCCGATTGGGGCTATCGGCCGACTTGGCGGCAATCCAGCGCCGATTTCCTGCTCGGTGTCGACAAGGCGCCGGCCTCGTTTCTGGTCTTTCTGGACGATGCCGGGCTCGGCGGTCCGCTCGTGGCGCAATTGCGTGCGGCCGGGCATGGCGTGTGCACCGTTCGGGGCGGTGACGCTTTCGCCCGGCACGCGGCCGACGAGTACAGCCTGTGCCCGGAAGATGGCCGGGCGGGCTATGATGCGCTGCTCTCCGGGCTTGCGGCCGATGGGCCGCTGCCCGGCAGGATTCTGCATCTCTGGCTGGTGACCGCCGACGAGGCCCATCGTCCCGGCTCGAGCTTCCTCAACCGCAACCAGGAACGCGGCTTCCAGAGCCTGTTCCATCTGGCCCAGGCGCTCGGCGATGCCGGCTTCGCCGAAGGGCTCCAGATCACTGTCGTCACCAACGGCATGCAGCGTGTCGGCGACGAGCCGTTGCCCTATCCGGAAAAGGCGACGGTGCTTGGCCCCTGCCTGATGATCCCGAAGGAAATGCCGGGCGTCACGGTGCGCCAGATCGACCTGCAATTGCCGGAGCGCGCGCCGACGGGCCGCGGCCAAAGGCTGCGCGGCACGAGCGGCGCGGCGGATGCCTGGGAGGGGCTGCGGATGCAGCTTCGCGAGGATCTCTTCGCCGGTG
Organism: Allobosea sp. GW823-FHT01F03; assembly: GCF_058798075.1. Taxonomy (NCBI): domain Bacteria; kingdom Pseudomonadati; phylum Pseudomonadota; class Alphaproteobacteria; order Hyphomicrobiales; family Alloboseaceae; genus Allobosea; species Allobosea sp. GW823-FHT01F03. The sequence continues at coordinate 1,553,578 of NZ_CM179505.1, forward strand.
CCGGTTCCGAGATCGTGGCCTATCGCGCTGGGCGGCGCTGGACGCGCGCCTATGACGGGCTGGCGCTGCCGCCGGTGGCGGACGGGCGGGAGGGGTTCCGGCAGGGCGGTGTCTATCTGATCACCGGCGGCTCGGGCGATCTCGCATTGGTGATGGCGCGCGAACTGCACGCGCGCTTCGGTGCGAGGCTGATGCTGGTCGGCCGTTCGGCCCTGCCGCCACGGGCGGAATGGCCGCTCCATATCCGCTGCCGACCCCGGCACGACCGGATGCGGCGGGTGATCGAGCTGATCGCCGCGGTCGAGGCCGAGGGCGGCCGGATCGCCTACCGGAGCGCCGATGTCGGCAATCCCGAGGAGATGGCGGGCGCCCTGGCGGAGACGGTCGAGAGGTTCGGCGCGCTCAACGGGGTGCTCCACACGGCCGGGCTCGTCGATGACGAGTTGATGCAGGTGAAGACCCTGGAGCGGGCCGAGGCCGTCCTGGCGCCGAAGCTGCACGGCACCATCGTACTCGACCAATTGTTGCGCGACGTGCCGCTCGAGCTGTTCGTGCTGTTCTCCTCGACCAGCACCGACACAGCCCCGGCCGGTCAGGCCGATTATGTCGCGGCCAATGCCTATCTCAACGCCTATGCCGAAAGCCGGGCCGGCATGGCGGGGCGCAGGACCGTCGCGATTCATTGGGGCGTCTGGAACGAGGTCGGCCTGGCGGCGCGCGCGACCGCGGCCCAGGCCGCCGGACCGGCCGAGATCGTGGCGTCGGTTCCGGCGAAGGGGCCTTTCTTCACGCATTGGGTAGAGGATATCGACGGCGTCTCCTGGCTCGAGACCGAACTCGCCGCCGCCACGCATTGGCTGCTGGACGAGCATCGCATGCTCTCGGGCGAGGCGGTTCTGCCGGGTACCGGCTATGTCGAGATCATCGCCCAGGCGCTGCGGGAATACGGGATCGAGGGGGCTGTCGCCATCCAGGATCTCGTGTTCATGCGCCCGCTGACGGTGCCGGATGGCGAGCGGTTCTCGTTGTGCGTCAGGCTCGCGCCCGAGGCGGAAGGCTATCGGCTGGAGGTCAGGGCCGGCCGGGCCGGGGAGGACGAAGCCGGCTTTGCGACCTATGCCGAGGCCAGCCTTCGCACGCTTCCCGCAGCGGCGGTCGTGATCGCCGATCTGGAGGGGACGGCCGCCAGGTGCACACGCGTCGAGCAGGCCAACGATATGCAGGCCCTGCGCTCGGTCCAGGCCGGCCATTTGCGTTTCGGGCCGCGCTGGCAGGTGCTGCGCGCGACCGCCTTTGCCGAAAGCGAGGCCTTCGCGACGCTGAGCCTGCCGGAGGCCTATCGCGCCGACCTGGAAACGGTGCTGATCCATCCGGCGCTGCTCGACATCGCGACCGGTTTTGCGATGCAGATTGCCCCGGACTATGCCGCTTCCGGCGTGCTCTGGGCGCCGATGTCCTATGGCCGGATCGCGCTGCTGACTGCCTCCCTGCCGGCCGGGATCAGGAGCCGGGCCCGCCGCCGCGACGATGCCGGGCTCGGCCAGGGCTATGCCTGTTTCGACGTGACGATCACCGATCCGGAAGGACGGGTGCTGATCGAGATCGAGCGCTTCGTGATGAAGCGCCTGGATGACGATCTCGGCCTGCTCGCGGCGCGGGCGCGTCCGGAAGCGGGGGTGCGGGCGCAGCAGCGTGCAGCGGCCCGGCCGGCGGCCCTGCAGCTTGCCGCGCAGGTCAGCCAGGGCATCCTGCCGCAGGAGGGCTTCGAGGCCATGCGCCGCGCGCTGGCTACCGGCGAGCCGCAGCCCGTGATTTCCTCGATGGAGCTGGAGGCGCTGCGCCGCCGTGCTTCTCAGCCGCCGCGTGCCTCTGCTGCCTCGGGCGAGCATTTCGAGCGCCCTGAGCTCGACAGCGACTATGTCGAGCCGCGCAACGAAATCGAGCGGACGCTGGCCCGGTTCTGGGCCGAACTGCTCGGCGTCGAGAAGATTGGCGTCGAAGACAGCTTCTTTGATATCGGTGGCCATTCGCTGATCGCGGTCCGGCTGTTCAGGATGATCAAGCAGGAGTTCGCACTCGACCTGCCGATTTCCGTGCTGTTCGAGGCGCCGACCATCGCCGCCTGCGCTGCGCTGATCGCGGAACATTGTCCTGACGCCGGCGACGGACCGGTCGCGGCGAAGGTCCCGGAGCCAGCTGGGACACGCCTTCATCTTGTGACGATGAGCGCGGGCGGCAATGGGGCGGGGACGCCGCTCTTCCTGTGCGCGGGCATGTTCGGTAATGTGCTGAACCTGCGCCAGCTCGCCATGCATCTGGGAGCGGACCGCCCGGTCTATGGTCTGCAGGCACGCGGACTCTATGGCGACCAGGAGCCGCACGAAACCTTCGAGGACGCGGCGCGGGACTATCTTGCTGAGGTCCGCACGGTGCAGCCGCATGGTCCCTATCTGCTGGGGGGCTTTTCCGGTGGCGGCCTTGCCGCTTACGAGATGGCGCGCCAGTTGCGGGCGGCGGGCGAGGAGGTCTCACTGCTCGTCATGCTCGATACCCCGCTGCCGTTCCAGGCACCGCTCGCTATCCAGGACAGGATCCTGATGAAGCTGCAGGATCTGCGCCGCCATGGTTTTTCATTCCTGGGCAACTGGATCCGCGAGCGCGTCAGATGGCGGGAGGAACAAAGCCGTAAGCGCGAGGCGGCCGGCAATGAGGCGATGGGAGCCCAGTTCCACAATATCCGGATCGAAGCGGCCTTTCGCGCGGCTCTCACCCGCTACCGCCTGCTTGCCTATGACGGATTTGTGCTCCTGCTGCGGCCGAAGCTGAATATCGTCTATCGCCTCAGCGGCGGGCGCCGCCTTCAGGAAGGACGCAACGAGGCCATTGAGGACAATGGCTGGACGCCCTATGTCGCCGAACTGCAGGTTCAGGAAGTTGCGGGCGACCATGACAGCATGGTGCTCGAGCCTTTCGTCCGCGTGCTTTCGAGCCGGATGCGTTCGGCGTTGGCGGAGGCGGATATGGGCCGGGTTCTGCTGCGCGATGCGGCGGAATAGGAGGAAAGGCGCTACTTTTCCGCCTGGGCGATCGCCAGCGACGCCGGCGGCGCCATCAGCCGCTCGATCAGGCCGGTCTCCGCCGCCAGGGTGTATTCGGCCGCCTGCAGCTCGTATTTGGCGAGGTTCATGCTCGTCTCGGCACTGGTGAGGTTCTCGATCGCGCGGATTTCGTCGAAGGTCGAGCGCTCGCCGACCTTCCTTTCGGCGCGCACACCCTCGAGCATCGCCACCGCGCTGCGCCGTTCGGCCTGGGCGAGCGTGTGCATTCGGCGCGCGCGCGCCCGGCGCTCGAAGGCCGAGTTCACCGCCGCGGAGACCCCGTCCAGGGCCGCTTCGCGGTCGAACTGAGCGGCGAGCTTCTCGTCCGACCGGCGCCGGATCGTCGCCGAGTGCACGCCGCTCAGGTCGAAGGGCATGGAGAGACGCAGTTCCGCCCTGCCGCCATGGATCTTGTCGGCAACCGCCAGCTCGGTCTTTTCGCCGACGGCCCGCATGCCGACCGAGACCGTGGGCAGCAATTCACCCTTCGCCTGGTCGATCCGGGCCTTAGCGGCGTCGACCCTGGCGCCGCGCTCGCGGATGCGGGGGTTGTTCTGCAGTGCCAGGTCGATCAGGGCCTGCTTGCTCTCGCCGAGCTTCAGCTGCGCGATACGGGGCGGCTTCGCATTGGCAGGGGCACCGAGGCGCTTCGTGGTCCGTTCGGCGTCGGCAATGGCGAGCTGCGCGCTTTCGCGGTACACGGCGATGCGGGCGACCTGGCGGCCGATATCGTCGAGATCGACGCGGCTGGCGCTGCCGGCGGTGAGTTCGACCTGCACATTGTCATGGAGCTTGCCAAGCGCGCTGCGCTGCCGGTCGAGTGCGGCAATCAACTCGCGCTGCTGCTGGATGCGCAGCAGGGCGATCGCCAGCTCGTAGCCGGTCGCGACGCGCCTGTCCGTGGCCGCTTCGCCCGAGGCCCTGTAATCGGCGCGCGCGGCGGCGATGGCCGCATCGGTCCGACCGCCCTGATAGAGCGGGATCTCGACGCCCAGCGCGTAGGAATAGACGTTCCCCGAGCGCTGGCCGGAATACCCCGCATAGCTGGAACTATACTCGCTCCCGGCACCATAGCTCGCCTGAATGCCGGCGGTCGGCAGCTTGGCGGCGCGCGCGATGTCGATCTCCTCGGCGGCAGCGCTGTGCCGGGCTTCAGCTGCCAGGACTTCCGGGCTCTTGGCGACGACGTCGAGCGCGGAGCCGGCGCGTAGCGATGGCGGCAGCGACAAGGCCGCGACGGTTGAAGTGGTGTTCGGTACAGCAAGCGTGCAGTCGGAGGCGGTGGTCTCGTCGTTCTCGCGCGGTAGGCACTCGGGCGATGTGGAAGCGCCTTGGAGACCGTTGCTCGCGCAGCCCGCCAAAGCGGACGCTGCGACTGCGAGCGCAACAAAGGCCACGATTTTCTTGGCTTGTCCCATCGTGTCGCTACTCGCCGGCCGGTGCCCGATATCTGCAATCGACGCCAGCCACTGGCCGACCACCCGTCATGGCTAAGAACAGGTAAAGATTCTGGGTAAACAAACTCCTAATGCGGTCAGTGCGGGGGAGACCGCTCCACATGCCCGTCAGCACCACACGAGGAGCGTTGTCAGGTTGCCCGCCGGCTTCCCGGTGGCTCGGGTGCGGCGGATCACGTCCGCTACCGCGGCAACGACGGTCGGATGTCGGGGGTCGCCGACATGTCCGAGACTGGCGGCGAGATGCGCTGGCCCGATGAAACCGCCGTCAACACTCTCGAACGAGGCGATCTCCTCGCGCCGCTCCAGAGCTTCGCCGGTCTCGGCCTGCACGAGCAGGCAGAGTTGCTCAGCGGCTTTCCTGGCATATCCGGCAACCCGGCCGAAGCGTGTTGCCCGTGTCAGACCAGATACCTACGCCCCCCTTCGGGCGTATAGTCGCTGAAGCTGTCGACGGTGTGGTCCTTATCCTCGTTTCCGCGATAGGTGCCTGCGTTATAAGTGCCCGGTGGGCCAGTATTTCTCTCATTTCTTCTTGCATGGTCGCCGTTTGTGTCGTGCGCTCCATCGCGTATGCCTGCTACTTGCTTTGGGCCGACGGTGATTGTGAGGTCTATCTCATTGCCGATGGGCTGAATTCGTGGCCAGCAGAAGCCATGTCTGTAATTCAAAATTTTGCGTCAAATCATCTTTCCAAACCGAGAGATGACAATGACAGAAGGTATCGCCATTCTCATCGGATGGATTTACATGGTCCTGACCATGTTTTACGGGTTTCTGCTCGTGAGCTGTTTGGTGGCAGGACTGCGCGTAGGGCTATAGCGATCGTCTCGCGCGCTCAAGAAACTGTGTCCGGACTATCGCGAGCCTACGCGACCGGTCCGCGCCGGTGGGGCCGGGGCTTCCCGATGCCTCCCTCCATCCCGATGAACATTGACCGACGGTCTTGTTCACCTCCCGTTGACCTGTGCCGGCGTCCAATGCCGGGAGAGAAGGAGAAATCATGCATAAACTTTTCGCGCTGGCGGCCTTTACGGTCGGCGCTGCCTTTATCACCCCCATTCAGGCTTCCGAGGCCATTCCTCAGAGTCTGGCGCAACGGCTGGACGGCACCGCGGCCGCGTACAGCATGACCGAGGCCAAGCGGCGCCGGCTCTACATGATGGATCAGGCCAATCGGCAGCAGCGCTATGGTCGCGGTGGCCCAGGGTATAATCGTGGTTACGGGCCGCCGCCGCGCTACGGATACGGCCCCGGGTACGGTTATGGCCCGCGTCCGGGTTATGGTCGCGGTCCGGGCTATTATGGTCCCCGTTCGGGGTATCGTCCGCCTCCGCGGTGGTGATGTTGGAGAGCGACGGGCAACCGTCGCTCTTTTCTTTGCGCGCAGGTTCATGAGCGCGCTCCGCTCCCGACGCGGACGGCCTGGACCTCGGCTACGCCAATATTCTCCAAACACCTAAGGTGTGCATACGGTTGCTCTCCGGGCTCCGCCGGTGGGCTGGGAGGCGACTCGTCCTCCGTCTCGGGCCTCAGGGGCGCGGTAAAGCATCTCGCCCGGACGCCCTCCGGACTCGTCAGCCGATACCCGCCGCCGTTTCCCAGTTGGAATAATTTCATCTCCGAGCAGACCTGCGTCGAGCATAGTAAGTGCTGACAGTGCGGGATTTTGAATAAATATACTTATTCTCCCGATGCTATTGATCAAGCATTCGATCCAGGTACGAATATCGATGACGACGGCCTGCCGAAGTCAGAGTGCAGTCATAGCTGCCTCAAATCTTATCGAGAGCGTATCATGGCATCTGGACACGATCATTTCGCGGCGCTGGTCGGCGATACGCCGCTGCTCGAACTCAACCGCTTCGCCGAGGGACTTAAGCTCGGCGCGCGGATCCTTGCCAAGATCGAGTATCTGAATCCTGCCGGCAGCATCAAGGACCGGACGGCCTGGGGCCTCATTCGCGACGCCGAGGAAAGCGGCCAGCTGAAGGCGGGCCAGCGTATCGTCGACCTCACCAGCGGGAATACGGGGATCGGGCTCGCTGCGCTGGCAGCCGCGCGCGGCTATCCCTCGAAGTTCTATCTGCGCAACACGATCAGCGACGACAAGCTCAAGCTGCTCCAGCATTATGGCGCCGAGATCGTTCTGATCGACAACAGCGTCTTCCTCGAACCGGGCGCCATTCACGCGATCATCGACCGGGTCCGTCGCGAGAACCCGAATGCCTACTACACCAATCAACGGGCGAACCCTGCCAATCCGCGTATCCATTTCGAAACGACCGGCCCCGAGATCTGGCGCGGGACGGAAGGCGAGATCGACATTTTCGTGGCAGCGGTCGGAACCGGAGGCACGATCTCCGGCACGGGGCGCTTCCTGAAGGCGCACAATCCCGAGGTGAAGGTCGTCGTCGTCGAGCCCGGACCGGCCTCCGTGCCCTCGCTCGAAACACCTTATCCGGACGCCATCGAGGGCGTTCACAAGGTCACGGATGTCGAACCCGGCTACTTGCCGGAGAATTTCGACGCATCCGTCGTCGACGAGGTGATCGTGACGGAGACGGCGCAGGCGCGGGAGTTCGTCCGGATTCTGGCGCAGCGGGAAGGTATCCTGGCCGGAACCTCGTCCGGCGCGGTGCTGTTCGCCGCCTCTGCGCTCGCGCGGCGGCCCGAGAACGCCGGCAAGACCATCGTCGCCATCGTCGCAGACAGTGGCGAGCGCTATCTCAGCCCGCCAAAGCTCGGCCCCGCTCTTGCCGAGAAGTCAGCGCGAGCGCCCTTTTCGGACGCTCCTGCGTAGCCGAGAAGCAGGGCCATCGCCGTGCAGCGACCAATCGTCTCGCGTTCCGGTCGCTTAGAAACAAATCCTCGCCTCATCTGACGAAAAACGCATGTTTTGTTTCGTTGCAATAAATAATAATCCAAGCAACAATCCTGAATGCGTTGATGCCTCGAACGTCTTCGCCGCGGGATTTGCTGGAGCAGCTTGCGCCGCGTCAACAACGCTAAAAGCACCACGATGTCTCGTGGGCTCCTTTTATTTTGGAGGCGCGAATGTCCATGACGTTCAGTACAGCAAAATCGGCCATGGGCTCGGTCTTCCATCGAAGGCCCTGACCTTCTGAGCCGTCGCCAGGAGCGGCTCGGGCCGCGATCCTGCACTCCCTTCGATTCAGTCACAGCCCTGGATCGGCGCAGTCCCATGCGGGCCGCAAGCGCGGCTGCGCAATCGAACCCGCGCGTCCATCCAGTCCAGACAGGCCGCTTCCATGTCCGATCTCAAGGAATATCTCGCCCAGAAGCGCGACGCCGTGCTGCGGCGCAGGGCTCATGCCCGCTCGGAAGGCGCGCACCCGCTGCGCCTGCAGGCGCGAGCCCAGGCAGAAGGGCGCAGCGGCGTCCGGCGTATCCGCATCCGTGACTTCCAGGTGATCAGCGACAGCCTGCCCGATTTCGCCGGCTACGATCTCGGGCCGAGCTCGCCGGAGCTGCTGCTCGGCGCGCTGTCGAGCTGCTTGACCCACACCTATCTCATCCAGGCCGCCGACCTGCAGATCGCGCTGGAGGATGTTTCGGTCGAGGTTCTCGGTCAGCTCGATCCGCGTGCCGGAGCGCCCGGCCACGAGACCACGCCGATCTATCCGCACGATCTGTCCTACACGGTGAGGCTGACGACGGATGTGACCGAGCTCGCTGCCCTCCACGCCGCCGTCGAGCGCTTCTGCCCGATCCTCAACCTGCTTCGGCAGGGCGTCGCTGTACGCGGCACCGTCGAGCGCATTCCCGCCAGCCGCGCCGCGGCCTGACCTTTCCCGACCCAGCATGCCGCCGCGACCGGAGCGGCAAGGAGCGACCATGACCCAGACCAGCTTCCCCTCCCGCCGTACCCTGCTGCGCGGCGCCGCCGCGCTGGCTGCCGCGCCGCTCGCCGGACTGGCCGGGCACCACGCCTTCGCCCAGGTCACGCCGCTGAAGCAGCGCCAGACGATCAAGCTCGCCTGGGGCCAGACCGCCGTCTGCCAGTCGCCGATCTCGGTCGCGCTGAAGCAGGGGTTGTTCGAGAAGTACAATCTCGCGGTGGAACCGGTGAATTTCAGCGGCCCGACCGACGCCCTGCTGCAGGCGATCGCGACCGGCCATGCCGATGGCGGCATCGGTATGGCGCTACGCTGGCTGAAACCGCTGGAGCAGGGTTTCGATGTCGGCCTCACGGTCGGCACGCATGGCGGCTGCATGCGCCTGCTGGTGCCGGAGGCCGCCAATATCCGCAGCCTCAAGGACCTCAAGGGCAAGGCGGTCGCCGTCACCGACCCGGCGAGCCCGGTGCGCAACTTCTTCGCCATCCGGCTGGCCCAGATCGGACTCGACCCCGAAAAGGACGTCAGCTGGGTACAGTATCCGCAGGACCTGTTCGGCGAGGCGCTGAAGAAGGGCGAGGTCCAGGCACTGGCCGGCGACGATCCGCATCTCTACCTGATCCGCGAGCGCGACAAGCTCGTCGAGCTCGCCACCAATCTCGAAGGCGAGTACGCGAAATCCACGTGCTGCGTGCTGGGTCTGCGCGGCGCCCTGATCCGCGACCAGCCTGAGGTCGCCGGCGCTATCTCCCGTGCGATCGTCGAGGCGCAGGCCTGGACTGCCGCCAACCCCGACAAGACGGCCGAGATCTTCGCGCCCTTCGTCCCGGCCAAGGTCACGCCCGAGACGGTGGCCGCGATCCTGCGCAGCCATACCCATGACCACCATTCCACCGGCGCGGCCCTGCGCGACGACGTCGCGCTGTTCACCGAGCAGCTCAAGCTCGTCAACGTGATCCGCAAGAACACCGACGCCAAGGCCTTCGCGCAGAAGATCGTGCCCCATGTCCCCGTTTGAACAGACCGGCGCCGTATCGGCCTTCGCCCAGCCGCGCCTGCAGGTCGATGGCTCGGTCCTGGCGCGGGGCGCGCTGGCCACGGCGGCGTGGACCGCGGTCGCGGCCTCCGTCACCCTGCTCGCGAACAGGAAGGTCGGCTTTGCCGACCCTCTCTATGTCGCCGAAACCAACGCCGGCTTCGTCGGCTGGGCCGTCGCCCTGGCTTTGGCGACGGTCGTGGGCGCGCTCTGGCCTCCGCTGGGCCAGCGCCTTGGCCGGGCGGCGCCCTGGCTCGTCGTCCTCGCGCTCCTCGTCGGGGTCTGGGATCTGCTGACGGCCAAGCTCGGCCTGCTGCCCGTGCCCTTCTTCGCCCCGCCATCCTCGCTGGTCGAGGTCTATGCCGAGGATTGGCCACGGCTGGGCGAAAGCGTGCTGCATTCGCTGCGCCTCCTGGCGCTCGGCTTTCTGTTCGGGACGGTCTCCGGCTTCGTCACCGGCGTCGCGATCGGCTGGTCGCGGGGGCTCGGCTACTGGGTCCATCCGGTGCTGCGCTTCCTCGGCCCGATCCCCTCGACCGCACTGCTGCCGATGGCGTTCTTCTTCTTCCCGTCGAGTTTCTCGGCGGCGATCTTCCTGATCGCGCTCGCCACATGGTTCCCGGTCACGGTGCTGACCTGGTCCGGCGTCGCCAGCGTCGACAAGGCCTATTACGACGTCGCCCGGACGCTGGGTGCAGGTCGCGCCTTCCTGATCTTCAAGGTCGCGATCCCTGCTGCGCTGCCGCATGTCTTCGTCGGGTTGTTCATGGGGCTCGGCGCCTCGTTCTCGGTGCTCGTCGCGGCCGAGATGATGGGGGTCAAGTCAGGCCTGGGCTATTATCTGCAATGGGCACAGGGCTGGGCCGCCTATTCCAACATGTACGGCGCGCTGATCGTGATGGCGCTGATCTTCTCGAGCCTGATCACGCTGCTCTTCACGCTGCGCGACCGCCTCCTCGGCTGGCAGAAGGATGTGGTGAAATGGTAGCGGCCCAGTTCGCCCTCTCGCCGCAGCCCGGCGCGCCCGCGTCCAGCGGCGCCGAGCTCACGATCGCCGGGGTCTCGTATGCTTTCGATCTCGACGGCCGCCCGCTACCGGTCCTCGACGACATCGATCTCGACATCAAGGCCGGCGAGTTCGTCGCTCTGCTCGGGCCGAGCGGTTGCGGCAAGTCGACCCTGCTCAGGCTGGTCGCCGGTCTCGAACAGCCCTCGCAGGGCCGGATCGCGGCGGCGGGCGAAGAGATCACCGCGCCCGATCCGTCCCGCGTCGTCGTCTTCCAGGATCCCACGCTCTATCCTTGGCGCACGGTCTGGAAGAATGTCGCGCTTGGGCTCGAGGCGCGGGGCCTGCTGGGCAGCCAGAACGGCCGTGTCGACGAGGCGCTCAAGACCGTCGGCCTCGCCGGTTTCGAGCGAGCCTTCCCGCGCCAGCTGTCCGGCGGCATGGCCCAGCGCGCGGCGCTGGCCCGCGCCCTCGTCAACGATCCCAGCGTGCTCATCCTCGACGAGCCGCTCGGCAAGCTGGATTCGCTGACCCGGATCGCCATGCAGGCCGAGCTCGCCGAGCTCTGGCGCCAGCGCGGCTTCACCACCCTTCTCGTTACCCACGATGTCGAGGAGGCGCTGTTCCTCGCCCAGCGTGTCATCGTGCTGAGCGAGCGCCCGGCCCGGATCAAGGCCGAGATCGTCAACGACCTGCCCTATCCGCGCCATCGCGGCGACCCGCGCCTGGCGGAACTGCGCGGACAGGCGCTCGCCCATCTCGGTCTCGATGCGAGCTGGTGAGCAAAACCCTTCCTTCTCTCCTCACAGGATGATCTCCATGTCTCGCCGTTTCGGGCTGGCGCTTGCCTTCGCCCTCGTTGCTTCGCAGGCTTTCGCGCATGCTCATCTCAAGACCGCATCTCCCGCCGACGGTGCGACGGTGGCTCCTCCGGGCGAGATCATTCTCGGCTTCACGGAGGAACTGGAGGTCAAGCTGAGCAGCATCACCGTCAAGGATGCGCGCGGCGCGACCGTCAGCCTGGCGCCGGTCGAGGCCGTGCCCGGAGACCGCAAGGCTCTGAAGGTTCGGCTGAAGCCGGTTTCGGCTGGCGCTTACAGCGTTGAATGGGCTGCGACTTCGGTCGACACCCACCGCGTCACCGGGCAGTATCGCTTCAACGTCAGGCCCTGATGTGGATGCGTTGATCGGGCCGGCTCTGCCGGCTGTCCGCTTGCTCCACCTGCTCGCCCTGTTGTCAGGGCTCGGCATCGAGGCCTTTCGTCTCCTGTCGCATCGCCTGCTCGCCGGCACGCCGGAAGGCCGGGAGCTTCTGTGCGGGTTCGCCGCCTGCAGCCGCCTGCTTGTCATCCTGGCGCTCGCCAGCGGCGCGGTCTGGTTCTGGTTGCAGGGCAGCGCCATGCTGGGCCGGCCGCTGGGCAGCATCGAGGCGGGCGCAGTGGTGGCGGGGACCCGTTTCGGCGAGGCTCTGCTGCTGCGTGCCGGCCTTCTCTTGCTGGCGGTCCTGCTTCTGCGCGGCAAGGAGTCTATGCGGGCGGCGGGGCTGATCCTGTTGGCGGCTGCGGCCTTGCTGCAAGGTCAGCTGGGACATGGCGCCGCGGTCGATCTCTGGACGGCGGTCGCTCTCGGCCTGCATGTCCTGGCGGCCGGCCTTTGGTTGGGAGCCTTGCCGCCGCTCCTGGCCGTCTGTCTTCGTCTGCCGGCGCAAGCCCCCGCGATCGCCCGGCGGTTCACGCCGCTCGGCTTCGGCTGCGTCGTCGTGCTCGCCGCGACCTCCGTCCTTCAGGTGCAGACGCTGGTCGGTGGGCTGCCGGCGCTGCTCGGAACCGATTATGGCAAGCTTGCGCTCGCGAAGCTCGCCATCTTCGGCGGGCTCCTCTTGCTGGCGCTCGCAAACCGCTTCCGCTTCGTGCCCTCGGCCGAGACCGGCGGCTCGGTGCGGAGCCTTGCCCTGTCGATCGCCACGGAGACCGGGCTGGGTCTGGCGATCGTGGCAGTCGCGGCCGCGCTCGCCAGCGAACCGCCCGCGATCCACGTGCCGCCGGCCTGGCCTTTCGCCCTGAGGCCGGTTCCGGCGTTCTGGGAGGATGCCTATCTGCGTGACGGGCTCCGCCGCCTGCTGAGCCCGGTTGCCATTGCCATTGCTCTCTTCGCCCTGGCCATGGCAGTTCGCAGGCTGCGTTGGCCGGCCTTCCTCGCCGGAGCCGTCAGCCTGGCTTTCGTCCAGCTTCCGCCCTGGCGCCCCTATGTCGTGGCTGCGGTGCCGACGAGCTTCCAGCCATCCCCGACCGGCTATGGCGCGCGCTCGATCGCGAACGGTCGGGACTTGTTCCAGAGCGGCTGCGCGAGCTGCCATGGTGGGGATGCGCGTGGCCGCGGAGCCCTTGCGATCGCCCAGTCCGTCTGGCCGCCGGATCTCTCCGCGCCCCTGATCGCAGGGCGGCCGGGCGGCGAATTGTTCTGGTCGATCAGGCACGGCATCGGCGCGATGCCGCCGGCGGCAGGGCTCGACGACGCGGCGATCTGGTCCCTGGTCGATTTCATCCGGCTGCGTGCGGGTGCGCGCATCTTCTCCCCTGACGAGATGCGCTGGTCCGGTGCCGTGCGCATGCCGGGCTTCGTCGCGCGCTGTGCCGACGGTGCTATCGTCGCGCCCGGAAATGGCAGGCCGCTGCGGATCTGGACAGGGCGCGATGAACATGGCGCGAGCGCACGGGTCCAGGTCGATGGCCTTGGCGAGCGTTGCGCTATCGAGGATGCCGAGCCGTTGGCGGCGGCTTTGGCCGAGCTGGCGGGCGGTTCCGTGCCGCCGGCGCAAATCCTCGTCGACGCCAATGGCTGGCTGCGGCGCGCCTTCGGTACGGACGGCGATGCTTCGCAAGACAGCGTCGCATCGGAGCTCGCGCTCATCCGCGAGCGCCCCCTTGACGGCGCGGCGCGACATCACTGATCGCCTCTCGGGCTTCGCCGCCGGTGATCGGGGGGAGGTGCTGGCGATGAGGGCTGACCTGCAAGGCTTGAAGCGATCCGGCAAGGCTTGGCCGCCTGCAACGGGCATCCCGCGCTAGCGGCCGGCCCGCCTGGGTCTGCAGTCGCCACGAAGCCGCCGGTCCGCGCTGAGCGGCCCGAACGGAAATGCTCTCGGCCGGTCGAAGCCAAGCTAGGAACAACTGGCTCGCTCCGGCGCATGTCGCCCTTTCGATCGGTGCTCAGGCGGCAAGGACGCCATGGGCGGCCAGCCGCGCCAGGATCAGGGCTTCCTGCTGATGCTTCAGCGCGGTGACGCGCGCCGTCGCAGCTTCGAGGGATGCGGCCGGTTCGTAGATCGGCGAGGTCCCGGATTGCCCGGTCTCGGCGCCGATGCGCTTTTCGAATGGCAGCGAGCGGTAGAGCGCCGGATCGGCGGTCACGTCGAATAGCGGCCGATAGCCCAGCTTGATATAGAGCGCCGTCGCCTCGGGCTGGCGGAAGCCCGTCGTGAGATAGGCCCGCCTGTAGCCCTGTGCGGCGGCCCGCGCTTCCAATTCGGCGACGATGCGCTCTGCCAGCCCCTGACGGCGAAATCCGTCATCCGTCCAGATGCGCTTGAATTCGGCCGTCTCGTCGTCATGGCTCATGAAGGCGCCGCCGGCGATGGTTCGGCCGGACCGCTGCAGCAGGATGAAGTCGCCTAGCGGTGGCGAAAAGGCTTCGGCCGGATAGCGGAACAGCTCCGAGCGCGCCCCGCCGGGCCGGCTGTTCGCGCCATAGCGGCCGTCATATTCGAGGATGAGCCCTTCGACGAGCGGCCGCGCCGCCTCGCAATGATGCGACGATCTGAGGATGACGTCGCTCATGGAAGCAGCCTCCCGACCCGGCCGTTCGATGGGACCCGCCCGTCCGGGGCAACGGCAGATGCAGGAGGCAATGTCGACATGGCACTCGGCTTCCGACCTGACGTATCGGCTGGAGCAGTCCGGTCAAGTCTTCAAGATGCAGAAAATCGGTTTCGTTAAGCCGTTTGGCTATTTTTAATAAGATAATTCTTCCGTCTCTAGGTCAAATTAAATGATCGAATAAGCTTTTTCGCCTACCGAATATTGGATTTGTGTGCGAAGTATATTTTTCATATGCAGATTGTAATTGAGTTTTGTTCCTTTTTTTATCGGTTGATTGGATTTTCTATACTCGAGAATGGCGTGTTCCGGGCTTCAGGTCGGCACTGCGCCGATGGCTCTGCTCACGATGCCCGCATCGAGCTCCGGCCTGCACAGCTCGATGAAGCGATGGGCGTAGCCGGGCAGGAAGCGCCCGCGCGGCGCTGCGATGTAGGATGTCGCTGTTGGAAAAAGGCCGTCGGCGATCTTGACCAGACCAGGATCGCATTCCGGATCAAAGGCGACTTCGGCGACGATGCCCAAGCCCAACCCCAATGCGACATAGGACTTGATCACGTCGGAATCGATGGCAGAGACGACGATATCGGGCCTCAACCCGCGATCATGGAACGCCGCATCGATCAGCGGGCGCCCGGTGAAGCCCTGGCCGTAAGTGACGATCGGCCGCTCCGCGATCTCGGACAGGCCGACATCGCTGCGGCTGGCGAGCGAGTCGTTCCGGCCGGCGATGACGATGTGGCGCCAGCTGTAGTAGGGGAAGGCGACCAGATCCGCCGCCTGGGCAAGGCTTTCGGTGGCGATGCCGATATGGGCGCTTCCTTCGCGCAAGCGGGCAACGATCTCGGTGGGCTCGCTCTGCCGGATCGAGAGACGCACGCGGGGAAACTCGTCCCGGAATTGCTTGATGATGCGAGGCAGCGCATAGCGCGCTTGGGTGTGCGTCGTGGCGATCACGAATTCACCGGAAGCGGGATCGCGCAACTGGTCAGTGACGCGCTTGATGCTCATCGCGTCGGCAAGGATGCGCTCGACATAGCTGATGACGGAGCGGCCCGCTTCGGTGAGGCCGATCATGCGTTTGCCGCGTCGCTCGAACAGCTCGACGCCGAGTTCCAGCTCAAGGTCCCGGATGTGCTTCGACACGCCGGATTGCGAGGTGTTCAGCGCCGCCGCAGCCTCGGTGAAGTTGTAGCCGCTGCGGACGGCTTCCTGGAGAATGCGAAACTGCTGCAGATTCATCTGGTTGGCGGCGTTTGTCCGGGCCTGGTGGCTCTTCGGCCATGATAGGGCCCGCCCGCGAGTGGGTCTTTGCGAAATCGGCCGCTTCCGGAGAACGAAACGACGCTGTCACGGCCTGACACGCATGGGTTTTTCCAGGCGCGGCATCGAAGCGGCAATCCGGCCGGAACCGGCTCTGCAAAGAGCAGCATCGCCCCGGCGTTTGGCCCCATCGGTTCCGGCACCGTTCAGGCCCGGGGCGGCGGCTTATTCATCGCAAAGTTTGCGAGAAACGGAGAATAGCCTTGCCGCTGGAAAGCGCGTGAAGGGAATATACGTATTGTTTCTTCGCCTTATGATCTATTTCGATAAGTAAAGATGAAATACTTGTTTCACTCCGCCTGCCGGTCGACGCGTAATTTATCGCATGTCGCTTTCCACGGCGCCGGCGGAGCCGAACATGACCTATTTTCTGAGCCTTCTCGACAAGAGCCCGATTCCCGGGGGCTCCAACCCTGAACGTGCCCTGGCCGATACCGTCGCCTATGCACGCCATGCGGAGAAGCTCGGCTATCATCGCTTCTGGCTGGCCGAGCATCATGGCAGCGCGGAGGTCGCCGGCGTGGCGCCGGAAATCCTGGCCGCGTGGGTTCTGGCATCGACGGAACGTATTCGCGTCGGATCCGGCGGCGTCATGCTGCAGCATTACAGCCCCTTCAAGGTCGCCGAGACCTTCAGGCTGCTGGCTGCGCTCGCGCCCGACCGGGTCGACCTCGGGATCGGCAGGGCGCCCGGCGGATTGCCGCAGACCACCCAGGCGCTTCAAGCTCGCCTCGACAAGTCGGCTCCGCCCGATTTCGCCGCTCTGGCCGAGGAGCTGGACGGACATCTGAACGGCGAACTCGCACGCCCGCTGCCGCGCGTCGCGCCGCGGCGGGTTCTGCTCGGCGGTTCCCCGGACAGCGGTGCGCTTGCCGCCCGACTCGGCTGGGATTTCGTCTTCGCCGGCCATTTCAATGGCGACGCGGCTTTGATCGAGGCCAGCCTCGGCGCTTATCGCGCCGGCGGGGGCCGCGCACCGGCGCTGGCCGTACATGCCTTCGCGGCAGCTTCGGCAGCTTCGGCGCGGGACGCGGTGCGCGAAACGCGCATCTTTCGCGTCACGCTGTCGGACGGTCGCGCGGTCAATCTGCGCAGCCGCGAGCAGGCCGAGAGCTTCGCGCGGCAGGCGGGCGACAGCGGTTTCACCATCCGCGAGACGCAGCCCCACGTCATCGCCGGCTCGGGCGAGGATGTGCGCGCCGCACTCGATGCGCTCGCAGCGCGCTTCGACGTGAACGAGTTCGTGCTCGACAACCCGGTTCCCGATGGCGCCGCGCGCCGGCTCTCCATCGAGTTGATCGCCACCGGCGCCCGCCGCGCCGCGGCCTGACCGCTGACCTGAAAGGAATGAGGCGCCCCATGACCGCGACCGACAAGAAGCCCGTAAAGTTCGGCATCATGCTGCATGGCGCGGGCGGGCACATGAATTCCTGGCGCCATCCCTCCGGCCGGGCCGATGCCAGCGTCAATCTCGACTTCTACATCGACACGGCACGGAAGGCCGAGGCGGCAGGCGTTACCTTCGCCTTCGTGGCGGACGGCCTCTACATCAACGAGAAGTCGATCCCGCATTTCCTCAACCGTTTCGAGCCGCTGACGATCCTGTCGGCGCTGGCGGTGGCGACGACGAAGATCGGTCTCGCAGGCACGGTCTCGACCTCCTATTCCGATCCCTTCACGATCGCCCGGCAGTTCGCCTCGCTCGACCTCATCTCCAAGGGGCGGGCCGGCTGGAACGTCGTCACCACGCCGCTCGAGGGCTCGGCCAACAACTACAGCCGCCAGCATCCCGAGCATGCGCTGCGCTACGAGATCGCCGACGAATATCTCGAGGTCACGCAGGGTCTTTGGGATTCATGGGATGACGACGCAGTCTTGCGGGACCGCGAGACCGGCCGCTTCTTCGATCCCGCCAAGTTGCATCGGCTTGATCACAAGGGGCGCTTCTTCCAGGTCGAAGGTCCGCTCAACATCGGTCGTTCGAAGCAGGGCCAGCCGGTGATCTTCCAGGCCGGCTCATCGGAGGCCGGCATCAAGCTGGCTGGCAAATACGCAGACGCCGTCTTCACCCATTCGCCCTCCGTCGCCGAGACGAAGACCTTCCGTGATCAGGTGCGCGCAGCGGCCGTCGCGCATGGACGACGCGCCGACGATGTGAAGGTCTTCCCTGGCATCGGCCCGATCGTCGGCCGCACGGCGCAAGAGGCGCAGGCGAAGTACGAGGTCATCCGGAACCTCCTGTCGATCGACGACGCGCTGGCCTATCTCGGCCGCTATTTCGACCATCACGACTTCACGCAGTACCCGCTCGACGCGCCATTCCCGGAACTGGGCGAGATCGGCAGGAACAGCTTCCGCTCGACCACGGACCGCATCAAGAAGAACGCACGGGAAAAAGGCCAGACGCTGCGCGAGGTCGCGCTCGAGGCCGCGACGCCCAAGCCCAACTTCATCGGCACCGGCGCGCATGTGGCGGATGAGATCATCCGCTGGATCGATGCGGGCGCAGCCGACGGCTTCATTCTCGGCTTCTCGGTGACGGCTGAGGGGCTGAGCGACTTCGTCGAGCTGGTGATCCCCGAACTCGAGTCGCGCGGCCGCTACAGTCGCGATCTTTCCGGCGAAACCCTGCGGGACCATCTCGGCCTGCCCTTCAAGCCGAGCCGCTACGCCGAGAACGAGGCGCCTGCGCTGCGGGCGACGGCGCGATGAACGCTCCGTTTCGAGCCCCGCCGCTCACCACGCCGGAGGTCGCGGCGGAGCTCGACCGCTTCGTCGCGCTGCGGCGCCATTTCCACCAGAATCCGGAGCTTTCGACCAAGGAGCGGCAGACGGCGGGGCGGATCGCGGAGCTGCTCGTCGAATGGGGCTACGAGGTCGAGACGGGCATCGGCGGAGAGGGAGTCGTCGCCTCCCTGCGCAATGGGGCCGGCCAGCGCGCCATCGGCATCCGTGCCGATTTCGACGCGTTGCCCATCGCCGAGGCGACAGGCCTGCCCTATGCGAGCCGGAGCCCAGGCGTGATGCATGCCTGCGGTCATGACGGGCATACGACGATCCTGCTGGCGGCCGCCCGTGCGCTCGCCCTGAGAAAGTCCTTCGACGGCACGCTGCGGCTGATCTTCCAGCCGGCCGAGGAAATCAGCGTCGGCGCTCGGGCGATGATCCGTGACGGGTTGTTCGAGCGCTTCCCGGTGGATGGGATCTTCGGCCTGCATAACTGGCCGGGCGTGCCCGAGGGCGTCTTCGGCTTCGCCGACGGGCCGGCCATGGCAGCGGTCGACAAGGCGGTCATCACGGTGGCCGGTAAGGGCGGGCATGGCGCCGCGCCGCACGAGACCGTCGATCCGGTGCTGGCAGCCGCCCATCTGGTCACGGCGCTGCAGAGCCTCGTTTCGCGCAATATCGATCCGCTGGACGCGGCCGTCGTCACGGTGGGCTCGATCCATGGCGGCACGGCGTCGAATGTCATCCCGGATTCGGTCGAGCTTCAGGCGACGATCCGCAGCTTCACGCCCGAGGTTCGCGCGTTGCTGGCCGAGCGGCTGCCGGCGCTGGCGCAAGCCCAGGCCGCCGCCTTCGGCGCGAAGGCCGACGTCGATTACCGGCTCGGCATGCCGGCCGTGGTCAATCACGCCGCCGAAACCCGCTTCGCGCGGGAGGCCGCCCTGTCCACCTTCGGCGCAGCCGGGGTGATCGAGCATCTGCGGCCACGCTCCGCGAGCGAGGATTTCGCTTATTTCCTGGAGCAACGCCCCGGCGCCTTCCTCTTCATCGGGGCTGGGGAGGGCCCGCCGCTCCATTCTCCCCGATACGATTTCAACGACGCGCTGATCGCGCCGGCCGCGACCTATTGGACGCGTCTCGCCGAGCGATTTCTGGCCTGAGCGAGGGAGATCCGATGGCCGATCAGTTCTTTTCGACCAGCCCGGCCGATCCGCTGGCGCAACCGTTGATCCAGGGCCTCATCCGTGAATATGACGGCCGCTATGGCGACATTCCCGGCCGCGACCCGGCGGTCGTCGAGCTGCACCGCTATCCGCCCGAGCTCTTCCTGCCGCCCCGCGGCCGCTTCCTGCTCGTGCTGCGTGCCGGCGAGGCGATCGCCGGTGGCGCCTTCATGCCGCATGCCGAGGAGGCGACGGCCGAGGTCAAGCGGGTCTGGGCGCGGCCCGATCTGAGGCGGCAGGGGCTTGCGGCGCGAGTCGTCATCGAACTCGAACGGCTCGCGCGGCTGCAGGGCTACACGGACCTCTACCTGACGACCGGCAGCCGCCAGCCGGAAGCCGTGCGGCTCTACCGGTCGCTCGCCTACGAGCCGCAATTCGACCTGAACGTCGATGCCACGAAGTTCAGCCTTCTGTCGTTCCGCAAGCGGCTCGCCACGCCCTTGAGCGCGCTGGCCGATGCGGCCGCCCTCCCGGCCTGAGCCCAAATCCCGAAGAGGAACCTGACATGTCTCTCGCCGTCGACGGCTCTGCGGCCGCCGTGCCCCTGTCCCAGCCGCGTCTCGACGCGGCCGGCCTGCGCATCGTGCCGGCCCGTCATCCCTGGCGCTTCGTCGGCGGAGCCTTCGCACTCGTCCTCGTCTTCGCGGTCGTCAACTCGGTGCTCGGCAATCCGCGCTGGGGCTGGGACGTCTTCGCCGAATGGTTCTTCTCCGAGCCGGTGATCGCGGGGCTCGGCCGCACCTTGCTGCTGACGCTGCTTGGTGCGCTCTTCGGCTTCTCCATCGGGGCTCTCCTGGCGCTGGCACGGCTATCCGGCTCGGTGCCTCTGGCCGCGGTGTCCTGGACCTTCGTATGGCTGTTCCGTTCAATCCCGCTGATCGTGCTCCTGCTGATCCTCAATAATCTCGGCTATCTCTACGAGACGGTTTCGCTCGGCGTGCCCTTCACGGGTTGGAACTTCTTTTCCTATCCCACCACGCAGCTCATCAGCCCCTTCATGGCGGCAGTGCTGGGCCTCACGTTGAACCAGGCCGCCTTCTCGGCCGAGTTCATCCGCGGCGGGCTGCTCTCCGTCGACCAGGGCCAGCATGAGGCCGCCGCGGCCCTCGGCCTGCCGCGGCAGCGGCAGTTCTTCCGCATCGTGCTGCCGCAGGCGATGCGCTCGATCATCCCGACGGCCTTCAACGACATTATCGGCCTCGCGAAGGGCACCTCCAACGTCTACATCCTGGCGTTGCCGGAACTGTTCTACACCGTACAGGTGATCTACCGCCGCAACCTGGAGGTGATCCCGCTGCTGATGGTGGCGACGGTCTGGTATCTCGTCATCCTGACCGTCCTCTCCCTGGTCCAGACGCAGATCGAGCGCTACTATGCCCGCGGCGCGCTCCGCCATCTCCCGCCTTCGATCTTCGATCCGTTGCTGCGCCGTCTCGCGCGCCGGGCCGTTCCCGCCGTGCCGCCGGCCGCCGCTTCCGCCGCGCCGGTGGATCCCGCCCCGCTGGCCTGGCGTCGCGGGGGTGAGATCACCATCCGGAACGTCTCGAAAAGCTTCGGCGAGCTGAAGGTCCTGGACGACGTCTCGCTCACCTTGCCGTCCGGATCGGTCACCGCGATCATCGGCCCCTCCGGGTCCGGCAAGTCGACGCTGCTGCGTTCGATCAACCATCTCGAACGCCTCGACCGCGGCGTGATCACGCTGGACGGCCAGCTCATCGGCTATCGGCAGGAGGGCGAGCTGCTCTACGAGCTGAAGGAGCGAGAGGTGCTCCGCCGGCGCGTCGATGTCGGCATGGTGTTCCAGAACTTCAACCTGTTCCCGCATCTGACGGCGCTCGAGAACATCGTCGAGGCGCCGGTCAATGCGCGCGGCGTCGCCCGCGCCGAAGCGGAAGCCGCCGCCCGCGAACTGCTTGCCCGCGTCGGCCTCTTCGACAAGGTGAACGCCTATCCGCGCCAGCTCTCGGGCGGCCAGCAGCAGCGCGTCGCGATTGCCCGCGCCCTGGCGCTGAAGCCCAAGGCGCTGCTTTTCGACGAGCCGACATCCGCGCTCGATCCGGAGCTGGTCGGCGAAGTGCTCGCCGTCATCAAGGAACTCGCCCGCTCCGGCGCGACGCTGGTCATCGTCACCCATGAGATCGGTTTCGCCCGCGAAGTCGCCGACACGGTCGTCTTCATGGATGCCGGCCGGATCGTCGAGGTCGGCGCGCCCGAAAAGGTGCTCGGCGCACCCGAGCATCCGCGTACGGCGGAATTCCTCGCGAAGGTCCTTTGATCCCCCTCCAACACGCGTTCTCTCCGAAGATTGAAAGGCTGATGCTCATGACGCATTCCCTCGCCATGCCGCGCCGCGTTGCGCTCGGCTTCGTCGCCCTTGTCGCGCTCGCCCCCTCGCTGGCTTTCGCCCAGCAGCAGTTCGATCTGACCTCCGTGCAGAAGGCGCAGCCGCGCGCCGAGCTCGTGCCGGAAGCGGTGAAGTTGCTCGGCAAGGACGTGAAGCTCGCCAAGCCCGGCACCTTCACCATCGCAACGACCGGCCAGCGCCTGCCCTTCGGCATCAATGCGACCGACAATCAGAGGATCATCGTCGGGTCCGAGCCCGATATCGGGCGGCTGATCGCCGACGGGCTGGGTCTCGAACTGGAGGTGGTGCAGGTGGCCTGGGCCGACTGGCCGTTGGGTGTCACCTCGGGCAAGTATGACGCGGCGATCTCCAACGTTACCGTCACCGAACAGCGCAAGGAGCGGTTCGACTTCTCGACCTATCGCAAGGACCAACTCGGCTTCTATGTCGGCAGCAAGAGCGCGATCAAGGAGATCGCCAAGCCGGAGGACGTCGCCGGCCTCAAGGTCATCGTCGGCTCGGGCACCAACCAGGAACAGATCCTGCTGCGCTGGATCAAGGCCAACGAGGCCAAGGGCCTCAAGACCACCGAAGTGCAGTATTTCGACGATGACGTCGTGCTCTATCTGGCCTTGGAATCCGGCCGTGCGGACGCGTATTTCGGTCCCAACGGCACGCTCGGCTTCAAATCCGCGCAGATCGGGACCACCCGCCTCGTCGGCTCCTTCTCGGGGGGCTGGCCAGAGATCGCCGAGATCGCGGTGACGACGAAGAAGGGCGCCGGTCTCGCCGAAGCGATCACCGCCGTGCTCAACGCGCAGATCAAGAACGGCAACTACCAGAAGTCGCTGGCGCGCTGGGGGCTCGCGCCGGAGGCAATCGAGGTCTCGCGCACCAACCCGCCTGGGCTCCCCAGGAGCTAACGCGAACCGCGAAACCGCGATGCGGGACGCTCAAAGCCGGCGGCCCGCTCCTTTCAAGGAGCAAACCAATGTTCATCCGCAAGGCGGCGCTGACCGCCGCCGCCATCGCTGCGTTCGCCACGCTCGCCTCGGCGCAGAGCGTCTATGATCTGAGCCCGCAACAGCCTGGCCGGCCTCGTACGCAGCCCAATCCCGCGGCGATCGCCGCCATCGCCGGGGACGCCAGGCTCGTCGAGCCCGGTATCCTGACCGTGGCGACCAATGCGAGCACGCCGCCGCTGGCGACCTATGCGACGGATTCCGCGACCCTCGTCGGCGCCGATCCCGATGTCGCGCAGCTCATCGCCGACAGCCTCGGCCTCAGGCTCAAGCTCATTCCCACGCCCTGGGCCGACTGGCCGCTTGGTGTCGCATCCAGAAAATACGATGCGGCCATCTCCAACATCGGCGTCACGGAGCAGCGCAAGGAGAAGTTCGATTTCTCGAGCTATCGCGCGGGCCTGCACGGTTTCTTCGTCAAGGCCGACAGCAAGGTCGGGAAGATCGCCGAGCCAAAGGATGCCGCGGGGCTGCGCATCGTGCTGGGGGGCGGCACCAATCAGGAGCGCATCCTGCTCGAATGGAGCAAGCAGAACCTTGCGGCGGGGCTGAAGCCGATCGAGCTCATCACCTTCGACGACGAGGCCAATCGCCTGCTGGCGTTGTCTTCGGGCCGCGCCGACGTGATCGTGCAGCCGCACGCGCAGCTGCTTTTCATCCAGCAGCGCGACAGGAACATCAGGCGCGTAGGCGTGCTGAGCGCGGGCTGGCCGGAAAGGTCGGACGTCGCCGTGGCGACGCGCAAGGGCGCTGGGCTGGCCCAGGCGATCACGCTCGCCCTGGAAGGCGCCTATCGGGACGGCACCTTCGATGCGGCGCTCAGGCGCTGGGGTGTCGAGGAGGAACGCCTCGAAAAGCCCGAGACAAATCCCCGCGGCCTGCCGAAATATTGAGGGCGCGATCATGAGCCCTCAAACGGCGGACATCGTCGTCCTCGGCCTCGGCGCCATGGGATCGGCGGCCCTGTTTCAGCTTGCATCGCGCGGGGCAGACGTCCTCGGGATCGATCAGTTCCATCCGCCGCACGAGTTCGGCTCGAGCCATGGCGAGACGCGCGTCACGCGCCTCGGCGTGGCCGAAGGCACGACACTGGCGCCACTGGTGAAGCGCTCGCATGAGATCTGGAAGGAGCTGGAGGGCCGGACTGGCGAAAGCCTGTTCGGGCAGGTCGGCTTCCTGGCCATATCGAGCGAGCCTTCGCAGCCCGGTGCAGCCGACTATGTCGAGCGCACGCTCGCCGTGGCTCGGCGCAGCGGCACGCGACACGAGCTGATCGCCCCCGAAGAGGCGCGCCGCCGCTATCCCTGGCTGAACGTCGCGGACGGGGACCGGGTCTATTTCGAGCCGGAAGGTGGGTACCTGCGTCCCGAGCGCTGCGTCGCGGCGCAGCTTCGGCTCGCCGCCGCAGCCGGAGCGCGGCTGGTGCTCGACACGCGGGTCGAGGCGATCGTCCCGCACGCCGGTCATGTCGAGATCAGGACCGGCAAGGGCAGGATCCTCGCGGGCCGCGTCGTGGTCAGCGCCGGCGCCTGGGCTGGCCGGCTGCTGGGGCCGCAGGTCTCCGGGCTGCTGCGCCCCACGCGCGAAATCCTGCACTGGTATGCGCTCGAGCCGTCTGCTCCGGCCGGATGGGGCGAGGCGCCGGTCTATATCTGGTCCTACGGGCACGGCGTGGAAGAGGGCTTTTACGGCTTTCCCGCCTTCGACGGCTCGGTGAAGCTGGCCCATGGCGAGAAGACCCGCAGCGTCGACCCGGATGGTTTTGATCGATCGAGCGAGGAGGAGGAGTCGCGTGAATTCTATGCGCGTTCCATCGCCGGGCGGCTGAAAGGCCTGCGCGTCGACCAATCGCGCCGCAAGACCTGCCTCTACACGGTTTCTCCGGATAACGGCTTCATCATCGACCAATGGCCGCAATGTGAGCGTGTGCTCGTCGTCTCGCCCTGCTCGGGGCATGGCTTCAAGCACTCGGCTGCGATCGGTGAGGCCGTCAGCCAGCGGCTTCTGGATGGCGCAAGCCGCATCGATCTCGCGGCTTTCGGACTGGCGCGGTTCGGCCATGCGCCGCTTCCTGACGTTGCTGCCTAGCCGACATATCGCCGAGCCGAGGCCGGAAGAGCATCCGGCCTGGTGCTCGATCACGATAGGCAGAGCCTCGCGGCCTTCGCCCGGTCCAGGGTGCCGGAGATAGAGCATGGCCGGCCGCCGCCAACCTTTCACAGAGAGCATCGATCCCGTGTACGACTTCGACCTCGCGCCAGACCGCCTCGAGACCGGCAGTACGAAATGGAGCCGCTATCCGGCCGACGTCCTGCCCATGTGGATCGCCGACATGGATTTCGCCGTCGCTCCTGACATCGTCTCGGCGCTGAAGCGGCGGCTCGACCATCCGGTATTCGGCTATGCCGTCGCCAAATCCCAGCTTCGCGAGCAGATCGTGGCCGATCTCGACAGGCGGTTCGGATGGCGGATCGCGCCCGATGACATCGTGTTCCTGCCGGGTATCGAGCCCGGCTTCAACATGGCCCTGAAGGCGAGCCTCTCGCCCGGCGAAAAGATCCTGATCCAGACGCCGATGTACAAGCCCATCCTGGATGCGCCGAGCCATTGGGGCCTCGAGGCGCTTCATGTGCCGCTCGTCCGTGGCGAGAAGGGCTACGGGCTGGATCGCGGCGCGCTGGCGGAAAAGCTGGCCGGGGCTGGCGCGTTCCTCCTGTGCAACCCGCACAACCCGACGGGCCATGTCTACGCGCGGGACGATCTCGCCTTCATCGCCGCGGCCTGCGAGGCCGGGGACACATTGATCATCTCCGACGAAATCCATTGCGATCTCGTCTTCGACGGCCGGTCGCATGTTCCGATCGCGAGCCTCGCTCCGGAGATCGCGAAGCGGACCATCACGCTCATGTCCGCCAGCAAGACCTACAACATCCCGGGACTCAAGACCGGCTTTGCCATCATCACCGACCGCGAGCTCCGCGATGCCTTCAACGCGGCCCGCAGCGGCATGGTCGACAGTGTCAATCTGATGGGGCTCGAAGCCACATTGGCGGCTTATCGCGACGCCGGCCCGTGGCGCGCGGCGCTTCTCGACTATCTGCAGGAGAACCGCGATCACCTGGGCCGCGCGCTTTGGCGGCTGATCCCGGACATCCGCTACCATCCTCCCGAGGCCTCTTTCCTGGCCTGGCTCGACTGCAGCGCGCTGGGCCTGAAGCAGAGGCCGCATGTCTTCTTTCTCGAGGAAGCGAAGCTCGGACTCTATGCCGGGGAGGTTTTCGGGGCGGGATACGAGCAGTTCGTCCGCCTGAATTTCGGCTGCACGCGAGCGACGCTGACGCAGGCGGTCGAGCGCATGGCTGCTGCCCTATCGCGGAATGCCGGGAACTGAGTTCCCTCACGGCGGGGCGGCGGTATTCCGGCCGCCTCCGATCTTGCGCCTCCGCGGCGGCCTTAAGCCGGCGCTTGGCTGGCGAATATCAGTCGGAACGCAGGCCGAGCGCGGCCGAGGCCTCCTCCGGCAACCAGCCCAGCCGCTCGTAATTGCCGCGCCAATAGGCCAGAGCGGCGTTTTCGCTGCCGAGCCGGATCTCGCGGACGCGGCCAATGACGATCGCATGGGAGTGCCGCTCGATCAGATCCTCCACCTCGCAGTCGAGAGCGGCCAGCGCGCCGACGAGGAGCGGAGCTCCGGTCGGGCCTTCGCTCCACTCCACCCCGGCATAGCGGGCCGCGCCCTTTTCGCCGCCACGGCCAGCGAAGCGATCCGCGACCTTGGCCTGGGCTGCGGTCAGGAAGTTGACGCCGAAGGCGCGGTGTCGGCCGAGCAAGGGAAAGCTCGACGATGCGAGGTTGAGCCCGAACATCACCGTCGGCGGTTCGGCCGAAAGGGACGACACCGAGGTTGCGGTCAGGCCGGTGCGGTCCTCGCCACGCCCGACGGTGACGACGCTGACGCCACCGACGAGCCGACGCAGCGCTGCGCGAAACGTGGCGGTATCGGGCGAGGCAGGTTGCTGCCGGAGAGCTGCCCTGGTGTGGAGCGGGATGATGGTCAAAAGGCTAGCTCCGTTTCAGCGCGCCATGCCGAATGCCGACGGCGCGCTTGATCGAGTAATCGACCGGCGGAAGGCCACGCCGTTTCTGGCTGGCGTCTCGTCAAAGTCGGTAAAAAACTCGCTCAGACAAGTTCTGACGTCAACAAGAATGTTCTTTTTAAAGAATGAAATGTCGAAACAATGTATTCTCTCGATCGGAGATACGGTAGAAAATATGCACTTTGCGCCGATATCGAGTGGCTATAAGTCCGGTTTGTGGGAATTTGTTGTTCTATAAAGAGAATGACTTACCGCCGTCTGCGTGTCGTTCCAAGCGCGCAATGGGCATCAACCGGACGGGCGCTCCTGCAGCGCGCCGTCGAGCGGTCGATCTTCAAGGCCAGGCACGCCCGACGCGGCTTGCCGCATGCACCGTGCAGGCAGGAGCCACCGCCTTCCGCCTTCGTCTAGTCCGCCTCCTTGATTGACGGCCTCGGCTCAAATCCGGAGGCAAATCAGGGTCTCGGCTCAGCGACAATCTCCCGAGAGTCCCGGGTCGTCTTCTCGCCGCCATGAGCCCTACGAGCTTGCCACGATCTTGTCGGCCAGCAGGCGAACGCGGATGGGATCTCGAGCCGCCCATGGATGGATCTGATGGGGAGCGTCGGGAAGATCGAGGTGATCGAGCATGGCCGAGGGGATGGCTCGGCGATAGGCTTCGATCACGCTAGCGGGAATTACGTGATCCTGCCCGGCGGTGACGAGGAGCACTTTTCCACGGAATGTGCGGAGGAGTGGGAGAGGGCGGGCATTCGCGAAATCCCGGCTCTGCCGCAGAACCTCAGTGAAATGATGATCGAAGTGCACATCGAATGCCTCCGCCACGTAAAGGGCGGGGCAGGAGAGCACCAGCGAACGCGGCTGCAGGAATGCGAGCAACTCGGCTGCCACATAGCCGCCCATGCTGTTGCCCATGACGATGCTGGGCTCGCTTTCGCCCATGAATGCGGCCGCGGCACGCGCCTGGTCGAGCCGTAGCCTGAGGCTGGATCCGGAGATCTGTCCGGAACTCTCGCCATGGCCGGAGAAGTCGAAGGCGAAGGTCGAGACGCCCCGCTCCGCCAAGGCCCGGGCAAGATAGCCGATACGCTTGCGGTTCCCCGAGCCGCCGCCGTGCAGATACAGCATGTGCCCCGTCGCGCTGCCGCTGGGCGCTACCCAGGTGTAGCGCAGCGTCTCGCCCGTGGCCTCGAAGCTGCCGTCCTGGCAGCGGATCAAGCGAGCCTCCCCAGGCTGGCTAGCGATGGAGGATTTGCCCGAGGAAGGCCTTCGTCCTCTCGTTTCGCGGATTGGTGAAGAACGCTTCCGGAGGCGCCTCTTCGACGATCTCCCCCTTGTCCATGAACAGGATGCGGTCGGCGACGGTGCGCGCGAAAGCCATCTCGTGGGTGACGCAGACCATGGTCATGCCCTGACCGGCGAGCTCGACGATCACGTCGAGGACCTCCTTGATCATTTCCGGGTCGAGGGCCGAGGTCGGCTCGTCGAACAACATGGCCGTCGGCTTCATGCACAGCGCCCGTGCGATCGCCACGCGCTGCTGCTGCCCGCCGGAGAGCTCGCCAGGGTATTTGTCCGCCTGCTCTCCAATGCGAACACGCAGCAGGTATTCGCGCGCCGTCGCCTCCGCTTCGTCCTTGCTGACGCCCTTGATCTTCACGGGGGCGATCATGAGGTTTTGCAGGACGGTGAGGTGCGGGAAGAGATTGAATTGCTGGAACACCATGCCGACCTCCTGCCGGACGGCGGCAACACTGCGCATGCTGTGGTCCAGGGTGACGCCGTTGACGAGGATCTCACCGTCGCGATGGTCCTCGAGCCGGTTGATGCAACGGATCAGGGTCGATTTTCCTGATCCGGACGGCCCGCAGATCACCACGCGCTCGCCGCGCGCGACCTCGAAGTCGATTTTCTTCAGAACCTGAAAGTCGCCATACCATTTGCTCACGCCGCGGAGGCGGATCATCGGAGCGGTGTCGGCTGCCGCCAGCGTCGATGTCGTCATCGTTTCGTTCCTTAGAAGCCTAGCTCGCCATCCAGCCGCCGTCGACGAGGAGATTCTCCCCGGTGATGAAGTTCGCCTCGTCCGAGGCCAGGAACAGCGCGGCGCTCGCAACATCGTCCGGCCTGCCGAAGCGCGGCCAGGGCGTCCGGTTGCGGGAGTATTCGAGCCAGCGCTCTTCGACTGCACGGCCGGTCTTGCCCGTCAGGATCTTGCCGGGAGCCACGGCGTTGCAGATGATGCCGTGTCTGGCATAGTCGGCGGCGATCTGCCGGGTCATGTAGACGACCCCGGATTTCGAGGTTCCGTAGGCGATATCCTCCGGAGCGGCGATCATGCCGTGCTGCGAGGAAATATTGACGATCCGGCCGCGAGCCTCGTTGCGGATCTCCTGGGTCATCATCTGCCTGACGGCGGCGCGCGCCATCAGGAACGGCCCCGTCAGATTGACCGCCAGAACCCTGTTCCATTCGGCGAGGCTGGTCTCGACGAGCGGCTTGCCGACGCCGATCGCGGCGTTGTTCACGAGGACGTCGAGCCGGCCGAAACGGCGGGTCGCTTCGTCGACCACCCTTTCGACATCCTCTTCGGTGGCGACGTCGGCCTTCAGAAAGGCGATGTCGTGTCCTTCGCGGCGAAGCACCGTTTCGATCGGCTCGCCACCCTCGCGGACCTCTTCCGTCCGATCGACGAGCACGAGACGTGCGCCTTCCGATGCGAAGCGCAGGGCGATGGCCCGCCCGATGCCGGATGAAGCCCCGGTGATGATCGTCACCTTGCCCGAAAGCCTGGTCATGGCCGTGCCTCCCCGAGCGCCGCAAGCTGGCGCGTCCAGTCGAGATATTCGCTCGCCGCCGCAGCGAGCTCGCGCCGGGCGGAGAACCCGGTGTCGGCCGCGAGGGCGGCGGTGCTCAGGGCCGGGCGATCCTGCTTGAGATTGTAGGCGATGCTCGCCGGCTCGCCGGCCTCCGCGAGGCGGTAGCGAAGGCCCGTGTGCCGGGCGATATGGCTGCACCATTCGAGTAGGTCGGTCGTGCTGCCAGCGCCGATATTGTAGATCCGCCGTTGCAAGGTCTGGCCGAAGAGAACCGCGACGATGCCGGAGGCCGCATCGCGCGAGTAGATCCAATCCGCGGCCATCGGGCGCGGCAGCACGACCTCTTGCCCGGCAAGAGCCTGATCGAGGATCTGCAGATGCGGGCTCATCGCGTCGCGCGCGCCGGAGCGATGTTCCCAAGGGCCAAAGACGGGCCCCAGGCGCACCACCCGGACATCGATGTCATACAGGCCGCCGAGATGCAGGGCAGCCTGTTCGGAGGCGAGCTTGGTGATGCCGTACAGCGAAGCGGGCGAAGGGCAGGAGCTTTGCTCCTCATAGGTGCCCGACAGGCCAGGAGGCGAGAAGCCGTAGACGGCGACGGAGCTGAGCATCGTCAGGCGCCGTATCCCGCCATGCTCGTGCGCCTGCTCCAGAACGTTCAGAGTCCCGTTCAGGTTGACGTCGACGATGCTGCGCGCGTCGGTCCTTTCCCTTTGCGGCCCGGCGGTGATCGCCGCCGTATGCACGATGCGGTCTATCGGGCAGCCGGCAAGCGCCCGACGGATATCGTCGGCGCAGGTCACGTCTCCGAGTACGGGCCTTGCCGCCTGCCCGAACTGCTTCAGGGCGTGGGGCGGGGGCTGGCGGGTATCGAAGAGGACGATGTCCTCGCCGCAGGCGAGCAGCTGCTCGGCGATCGCAAGGCCGACGAAGCCTGCGCCTCCGGTGATAAGAACGGTCATGGCAGATCCCTCAGCGGACGATCATGGTGCGCCGCTCGAGCTTCGCGACCCAGCGGGCAAACGGCCAAAGCAGGACGAAGAAGATCAGCGCCGCGGCCGTGAGCGGAGTCGGATTGTAGGTTTGTTCCTGTGCCACACGGGCGGAGCGCAGCAATTCGGGCAGGGCGACGAGGGCGGCGATCGAGGTGGTTTTCACGAGCTCGAGCGAGTTGCTCGCCAGGGGCGCCAGGACGTTTCGGATCGCTTGCGGCAGGATGATGTAGACCACTGTGCGGATCGGGCCGAAACCGAGGGCGTGGGCGGCTTCCCTTTGGCCCTTGGGTACGGATTCGACGCCTGCGCGCAGAATCTCGCCATAATAGCCGGAGTTGTTGACGGTTATGGCCATTACCACGGCGGCAAAGCTGCCGAGCTTGAGGCCCAGGAACGGCAGTCCGTAGAAGATCAGCACCAGCAGGACGATGACTGGAAACGAGCGCAGCACATCGACGTAGATCAGCAGCAGGATATTGAGCCAGCGAATGTGGAAGCTGTACAGGATCGCGATCAGCAGGCCGCAGAGCACGGCGAGCGGCAGAGTGACGATGGCCAGCAGGAGCGTCAGCTCCAGGCCCTGAACCAGAAGCGGGTATATCTGGATCAGAGAATCGACGTTGAAGAAGTTCTCGAG
The DNA here is from genome assembly GCF_058798075.1 of Allobosea sp. GW823-FHT01F03. NCBI lineage: Bacteria > Pseudomonadati > Pseudomonadota > Alphaproteobacteria > Hyphomicrobiales > Alloboseaceae > Allobosea > Allobosea sp. GW823-FHT01F03. The sequence goes on from NZ_CM179505.1 coordinate 1,585,100, forward strand.
AAAGATGTCCATCGTGCCTGTACCTCAGCGGCTGCGCGGGCTGAACTTGCGTTCGACCCAGCGACTGGCGATGACCAGCGGGATGAAGAAGGTGAGGTAGAAGGCGGCCGCCAGCGTCAGGGGGGAGGGGTTGGCGACGATCGCCATCACGCTTTGCGCCTGCCCAAGGGTTTCCGGCAGGGCGACGGCTGTGCCCAGCGCAGTTCCCTTGCTGATCGCGATCGCACGGTTGGTCAGGAGCGGAATCGCCAGGCGGATGGCCTGTGGCAGCACGATGAGGAACAGTGCCCGAAAATAGGTGAATCCGAGCGCTTCGGAAGCTTCCCATTGCCCGCGCGGCACCGCCCTGATGGCCGAATGGAAAATCTCGGTGGCGAAGGCGGAGAGCACCAACGCGAGGGCGACGACCGTGGTGGCGAACGGCGACAAGGCCAGGCCGGCATAGGGTAGGCCGAAATAGACGAAGATGATGACGACGAGCTGGGGCAGCGTCCGGAAAAGATCGACATAGACGACGATCGCCGCGCTCAGGGCCCTGCTATTCATGCAGTGCAGAACGGCGAAGCCCAGCCCGACGCCGATGCCGAGTATGATCACTAGAACGGAGACCAGCACCGTCAAGCCAAATCCGCCGAGGACCGTCGGGAAGGCCTCGGCCATGACCTGAAGATTGAAGTAGTTCTCGACGATCTTATCCATGACAGATGTCCGCCCAAGGTCCGTCGCAGCCGGAACGGAGCCCGGCCGCGGTGGATTTTGCGTGCTTCACGCCAGGATTACTTGCAGTTGAGCGCGCTGGGCGTGGCTTCGAAGCCCTTGAAGCCGGGGGCGCCGTAGCCGAAATAGACGGTATCGATCGCGGAGCCGTCGTCCGGCTTACCGTACCATTTCTCGTGCATTTTCCGCATCGTGCCGTCGAGCTTCATGCATTGCAGGATGTCTTCGACCTTGTTGCGATATACGTTGCTTTCATTCCGGAACGCATATCCGAAATTGCGGCCGTTATAGTCTTTGAAGGCGACCTTGATCGCCTTGTTCTGCTTGGCAGCGTAGACGGCCGTCGGGATCTCGTTGAGCGCCGCGAAGGCGCGCCGCGTAATGAGCGCCTGGACGGTGTCGGGGAAAGCATCGTAGCGCTGGACCTCGAAGCCGTATTTCTCGGCATTTGCCGTGGCCCAGGTGTCGGAAATCGTGCCGCGATTGACGGCGATCGCCTTGCCCTTCAGGTCTTCGAAGCCTTTCATTTCATCGCTGGTGCGAACGAGAAAGCCGTTGCCGGTCGCAAACAGAGGCTCGGTGAAGAGCATCCGCTCGGATCGTTCCGCTGTGATGTTCAATGGGTTGACCGTGAACTCGATCCGCTTTGCGAACAGGGCGGCGAACAGGCCGGAGAAGGGAATGTCGACGATCTCGACCTTGGGGCGACCGAGGCGCTTGCCGACTTCGTTGATCAGGTCGGCGCCAAATCCCTCCGGGCCGCTCGCGCCGCGGACCATCCAGGGGGCCACGCCAAAATCGGTGCCGACGACCAGCGGCGCGTTTGCCGGGTGATCGGCTTCCTGCGCCAGGGAGGCGCTGCCGGCGAAGAGCGTCGCGCCAAGCAGAGCCGCTGCCGCGACTGTCAGGTTCTTGAAGTGTTTCATGGGGTTCCTCCTCAATTGTTGTTCTGGGTCGGGATCAGGGCCTTGCCGGATGGGTGGCCAGCCAGTGGCGCGCGATATCGGCGCGGCGGCAGACCCAGACATCCGGATGGCTGGCGACGTGGTCGAGAAAGCGCTCGAGCCCGGCCGCTCGGCCGGGGTGGCCGACGAGGCGAAGATGCAGTCCGACGGACATCATCTTGGGCGCCTGCGCGCCCTCCCGGTAGAGCACGTCGAAGGTGTCGCGCAGATATTCGAAGAGCTGGCTTCCGGTCGACATGCCGCCGCGAATGAATTTCGCGTCATTGTTGACCAGGCCATAGGGCACGACGAGGTGAGATTTGCCGTCTACTTCGGTCCAGTACGGCAATTCGTCGTTGTAGGCGTCCGAGTCGTACAGAAACCCGCCATGTTCGACGAGGAGGCGACGTGTATTGGTGCTCGATCCGTATCGGCAGTACCAGCCGAGCGGCGCCTCGCCAAAGAGGTGCGTCAGCTTCGCGGTGGCGTTGCGGATGCGCTCGCGTTCTTCCGCCTCGCTCATCCCCTGATGATGTTCCCAGCGCAGCCCATGGGAGCAGACATCGTATCCGCGAGCGCGGATGCGAGCGCAGACTTCCGGGTTGCGTTCCAGCGCCAGGGCGCATCCGAGGATCGTCGCGGTCATGCCGCGTTCCGCGAGCAGCCGGTCGACGCGCCAGAAACCCACCCGGCTGCCGTATTCGAACATGGACTCGGCCGCGAGGTCGCGCCCCTTGTAGCCGGAGGTTCCGCCCTCGGTCAGTCCGCTCTCGCTGGTGGCGTCGCCGTCCGGAACGGAGGGCTCGCCGCCTTCTTCGTAGTTGACGCAGATGTTCAGCGCGAGGCGGGCATTGCCGGGCCATTGCGGATGGGGCGGCTCGGCGCCATAGCCGCGAAAGTCGCGACGCAGATGATCAAGGCTGGACATGGCTTGCTCCCACGACGGCAGGCGCCGGGCTACGGATCTCGACCGGGCGATCGAGATCGAGGAAGACGTCGTCATCGTTCCGGCCGGTCAGCGACATGACCACGGCGTATTCGGCGGGCTGGTCGAGCGCGGTGAAGCCGTGGTGCCAGACGTCGCGGCCATAGGTCACGCCATGGTCCTGGGGCACCAGGAACGCGCGCAGCGTCCCGAGATCGGGCCGACCCTCGGCATCGGAATGGCAAACCACCGCGAGATGCTCCACGCCGCGCAGCGGCAGGAAGGTCTGTGCGGAGAAGGGATGGCGCTCCAGGTGGCGGACGATCAGGGGTAGGGTCACTGCGGCCGCCACCTGGCTGACCCATAGGGTCGGCTGTCCGGCCTCGTCGGTGCGTTCGAAAGCGCGCGGGACGTAGTGGCGGCGGGCCGTCCCGGAATGCAGGACAACGGTTCCGAAGGGGGCGAAGCCTTCGGCCGTGAGAGGCGCGACCTCGATCTGTATCGGACCGGCCGCCATCACAGGGCTCCCCGTCCGAAGGCAGCCAGAAACCCTTCACGGATATTCTCGAGATGGCGGAACATCGCCTCCTGCGCGGCCTTGCCGTCGCCGGCGCCGAGCGCGTCGATGATGGCGAGATGCTCTTCGCGCGCATGGCTTGTGCGGCCCGGAACCCGTTCGATATGCGACAGGCGGATGCGCCTGCGGGCCTCGCCGATCATCAGGGCGAGCGAGCGGTTGCCGCAGTGCTTCGCGATGAGGTCATGGACCTCGTCGCCCTTCAGCCAGGTATTGGTGTCGTTGTGATCGGCCGCGGGATCGTCGACATGGTCGCGTGCGGCCTGCAAGGCAGCGGCAGGAATCCGACCCGCGGCCATGGCCGCGGCCTCTGGTTCCAGCAGGCGGCGCACCAGGAGCAGCTCAAGCACCTCGCCGGCGCCTATATCCCTGACGACCATCGTGCCGTTCGCCAGGCGCACGAGATATCCCTCGCCTTGCAGCCGGCTCAGAACGTTGCGCAGCGGCGTTCTTGACACCTCTAGCGCCTCCGAGATGCGCCTCTCGTCGAGCACGGATCCCGCGCCGATCTCCCGGTTCTCGATCCAGCGAAGGATCGTTTCATAGGTGCGTTCGGTCACGCTCGAGGCGGCGGGCGGGGCTGGAGGCTTTGGGATGGGAGGCACTCGATCCTCTATGGCATTCATGGATTATTCTCTTGGGATACCAAGAGAGCGCCAGATCGCGCCGCTGTCAAGTTCCTGAGTGAGGCGCTGCCGTCAGGCTGGTGTGAGCGCCGGCGTCAGCAAGTCTTCAGGCGCGGAGGTCACGCCTCCCGGGCTTGGACATGGGATGATGGGACGCCGCCGATCCCCAGTGTGCGACACTCAGGTGAAGCGGATGCGGCGCCGAGATGATGTGGTTCCGATCGCGATTGTGGCGAACGTCTCGGCCGTTGTCCTGAACAGCACGCCGTGGCGAGCCAGGGGGGGAGCGCCTCAGCCTAGCTCGACCTGGAACCCTGCTGTCTTTCACCATCTGGGTTCGCCTGGAGCTCCGCGAGCAGCCAACTGATAAATGCCGCAACGATGGGCGCTTCCTGGGTGCCGCTCGGGCAGGCGAGATACAGTGATCGGTTCGCAGGAACGCTGGCGGCGAACGGGGCGACGAGCCGCCCGGTATCGAGGGCGTGCCGCGCTGTGAGATCGTCTCCCAGGGCGACGCCCTGACCGTAGATGGCCGCTTCGAGAGAGAGCTGGGCATCCGGAAGATATTGCCGGGCGTAAGGTCTTCCCCGCACGCCCGAGGATTGCAGCCATCTCTGCCATTCCGCCCCGTCATCGGCGTGCAGGAGCACGTGCCGGTCGAGATCGCGGATCGATCGGAGCGGAAGCCGGCCGGCGAGATGCGGGCTGATCACCGGGAAGAGGTTCAGGCCCGCGAGCAGATGAACCCACATGTCCGGCCAGTCGCCGTCCCCGTACAGGATGTTGACGTCGCCTTTTCCGACATCCGGGCCCGAGGAGCTCGTGGAAACGAACCGGACCTCGACATCAGGCAGATGCGCTCGGATCGCCTCGAGCTTCGGCATCAGCCAGTAGGACAGGAAGGCCGGAACGCAGCCCACGCAGAGCTTTCCGTGCGATATCGGCTTTTCGATCTTCGTTATCGAGCCGGACAGGATATCGAAGGCTGCGGCGCTGTCGGCATAGAGCTGTTCGCCCGCTCGCGTGAGGCTGACTTTCCGCTTTCCCTTTTCGAGCAGGCTTATCCGCAGGCCGGCCTCGAGCGCCCGCAACTGATGGCTCACCGCGCTCGGCGTGACATGCAGCTCCCCGGCTGCGCCGGTGAGGCTTCCATGCCTGGCAACGGCCTCGAAGGTTCTGAGCGCGTTGAGAAGGAGAGGTCGACGGCGCATCGGATCTGCCAATTTTTCTCATCATAGACCTGCTGATATTCTCAATTGCAATAGATTTTCTCGCAGGCAATCTGTCTGGACCACTCGCCATCGTCATGGATGCAGGGAGCCAGCGACAATGTGGAACTCCGATGATCTTGCGGCGCTCCGGAGCCGGTTCGGAACGGCCTCAGGCGGGGCAATGGAGACGCCGGCCTATCAGCGGATCGCCGACCTGATCTTCAAGGACGGAGACCGGCGCGAATTCCCCTATGCGGGTTTTCCGACCCTGCTGGATGCGCCCGCATTGAACCTCGTCGAAAGCCCGGAGCGCCTCGGCGCGTTGCAGGTCGCGCTTCTGGGTATCCCGATGGACCTCGCCGTGACCAACCGGGCCGGCTCGCGGTTTGGCCCGCGCGCCTTGCGGACGGTCGAGCGGATCGGGCCTTACAACGACGCGCTCGCCTGCGCCCCGGTCCACGAAATGCGCGTGGCCGATATCGGGGACGTGCCGTTTCGCAGCAGGTTCGACCTGGCGACGAGCCATGAGGACATCGAGCGCCATATCGGCAGGATCGTCGATGCCGGCGTCATCCCGCTCTCGGTCGGTGGAGACCACTCGATCAGCCATCCCATCCTGAAGGTTCTCGGCCGCCACGGCCCTGTCGGCATGATCCATATCGACGCCCATTGCGACACCGGTGGCGTCTATGAGGGCGAGCGCTTTCACCATGGCGGCCCGTTCCGGAACGCCGTGCTCGACGGCGTGCTCGACCCCACCCGGACGATTCAGATCGGGATCCGGGGCTCGGCCGAGTACATCTGGGAGTTCTCCCGGATATCGGGGATGACGGTGATCCCTGCCCGGGAGATTTCCGGGCTCGGCCTGCCGGCGATCATCGAGAAGGCGAGAGCTGTCGTGGGGGATGGGCCGACATACCTCTCCTTCGACATTGACAGCCTCGATCCGGCCTTCGCCCCGGGCACCGGCACGCCGGAGGTGGGCGGGCTCACAAACCGCGAAGCCCTCGAGATCCTGCGCGGGATGAAGGGCGTCAATCTGGTCGGCGGCGATGTCGTCGAGGTCGCGCCTGCCTATGACGCGACGAGCAACACGGCCCATAACGCGGCCCAGATGCTGTTCGAGATTCTGAGCCTCATCTTGTTCAGCCCCTCGCTCCGCGAGGCGGATCGCGCTTGATCGGCTTCCGGCAAGCAAGGCTTGGAGGCCGGCCTGTGCTTCCTTCCGCCTACGGGGGCGGCATCGGCCGGGCGAGGTGGCCCGGCCTGCCGCCGGCGCTGGGGATTGGTCTGGCCGCGAAAGGGTAAGTCGCCCGGATTTCATCAGCTTTCCCGGTAGATCATGCCCGATCGATGTCTCCGCCAGATGGGTCGCGCTGATCAATGCCTCCAGTACTGCGGCCTCGTTCTCGGCATCGAGCGCGGCGCTGGCCTCGTCTAGTAGGATGACCGGCGCAGCCTTGTGGGTTTCGCGATCGGCGGCGCAAGGGCATGTCAGGCCGGTGTCGCCTGATCGCTATTCGTGTCCACGGCGACTTGCCCACCGAGCAGGGCGCGGTGCGGTGCTGAGGCCGGCCTGTTTCCGGTCGTCTGCGCTCCGGCCCGCGAAACAACCCGGATCGGATCGTTCAGCAGCCGCAGGCCGTTGAGAACGACGAGAACCGTCCCGCCCTCGTGCCCGAGCACTGCGAATGGCAGAGGCAGGTCGAAAAAGGCGGCGCCGGTGACGAGAAGCAGCATCGCGCCGATCGCGAACATTAGGTTCTGGCGAATGATCCGTGCGGCTCGCTGCGACAGTCTGTGCGCCGCCGCGAGCCGCTCCATGTCTTCCGAGAGGAGGGCGACGTCGGCAGCCTGAAGGGCCACCTCGGAGCCGGCCGCGCCCATGGCGATGCCGACATCGGCACGCGCCAGCGCGGCCGCATCGTTCACGCCGTCGCCGACGAACGCGATTTTCCGTCGTTTCGCTGCCGCGGCTACCAGCCTGACCTTGTCCTCGGGCAGCATCTCCGCATGGATCTCGTCGCCGCTCAGGCCCAGCTCCGCACCGATCCGCAGCGCGACGGGACGTCTGTCGCCCGTCATCATGAGAATTGTTTCGACGCCGCTTCGCCGCAGCGCGGCGAGCGCGGCCGCGGAGGTTTCGCGCGGCTTGTCGGCGACGCTTGCGGCGCCGAGGAGGCGGTTGCCACGCCCCAGATAGACCACGGTCTCGGCTGCGTTGTGCAGTGCGCTTAGCGCCTCGTGATCCAGTGCTGCGCCCATGGCCTCCGCCATCCGGCGGTTCCCTGCCCAGAGCGGGCCGGCATCGTCTTCTCCCGTGATCCCCCTGCTGGGCAGCGCTTTCACGTTCCGCACTTCACGGATCGGCAGCCCGCGCCGCGCGACTTCGCGGCGCAGGGCATCGGCAATATGATGCTCGGAATGGGCCTCAAGGCTGGCGAGAGTCGACAGGAGGTCGCGCTCGTTCCCGTCGAGAGCGACGACGTTCGTCACGCTGGCCCGTCCTGCCGTCAAAGTTCCGGTCTTATCGAACGCAAAGACCTTGACATCGGCCAGGGTCTCCAGTGCCGCGCCGCCCTTGAAGAGAACGCCTCCGCGAGCTGCCGCCGCAAGCGCCGAAAGGATTGCGGCCGGCACGGAGATGACGACTGCGCAAGGACTTGCCGCGACCAGCATGGTCGCGGCGCGATAAAGGGCGATCTCCCAGCTGTTTCCGAGCCAGAGGAAGACAGCGAGCGCGGCGGCGGAGCCGGCGAGCACCGCGATCGTGTAGCGCTGTCCGAACCACGCGCTGAACCGTTCGGAGGGCGCCTTCGCCGCCTGAGCCTGCGTGACCAGCGCGATCATCCGGGCGACCGTGCTCTGCGCCAGCGTCTTGGTGACCCTCAGCTCGAGCACGCCATCGAGATTGACGGTCGCCTCGAAAAGCAGCTGGCCCGGCTCCTTGCTGACGGGCATCGACTCGCCGGTGATCGTGGATTCGTCCAGCGCACTCCGGCCGGAGACGACCACGCCGTCCGCCGGAACCCGTGAGCCCGGGCGAAGGATCAGCAAATCGCCGATCCGCAGATCGGCCGCAGGCACTTCCTCGACCCCGCCATGCGGCATCTTGCGGAAGGCCGTTTCCGGCCGCAGCGCCATCAAGGCCTCGATGGCACGCTTGGCGCGCCCCATGGCCCGTTCCTCGAGCGTCGTCGACAGGCTGAACAGCGTCAGCAGGATCGCGCCTTCGAGCGAGGCGCCGACGACTGCCGCGGCGATCGCCGCGACGATCATCAGGAGATCGATATCGAGGACATGGTCGCGTGAGAGCGCCGTCAGGGCCCGCCAGCCGGCCGGCACGCCGCCGGCCAGGTAGACGAGGGCCGTGCCGGCCAGGGCGGCTCGTGCCCCAGTCTCGCCCCCGAGGATCCAGTGGCCCGATACGGCCAGCACGAGGCCAATCACCGTGGCCATGGTGAGAACGACCGGGAGATTCAATCGGAAACGCGGCAACACCCCCTCCAATACGTGATCGGTGCCAGGCGGTCTTGGGACGTGGCATAGATTAGAATTGTTCTAATCTATGCCTGATGCACTCTTCGCGCAACTGCCGGGCCATCCGGACCGGATCATCCCAGCCGGCCGATCCGGAGCCGGACCTCGAAGCCGTCTTCGTGTCCCTCTCTCGGAGAGATCAGCTCGAGGCTGCTGCCGGTACCGGCGGCGATCGCCTTCGCGATGGCCAGCCCGAGCCCGGCGCCTTTCGCCTGCGTGCGGCCGCGCTCGAACGGGTCGAGCAGGCGGGCGAGCAGATCCTGCGGCACGGCCGGCCCGGCATTGGTGATGCGCAGCAGGCCGTCCATCGACAGCGTCACGCGGACCGGTTCGGTTTGCGAGCCGTGCTTCAGTGCATTCTCGATCGGGTTCCGCATCAGGATCGCGAAGGCATCGGGGTCGATGCGGGAGAGTACCGGGGCATCGGGCAGGGCCAGCTCGATCGGCCCGGCTGCGCCGGCGTTGGCGGTCAGTTCATCCACGATCAACCGGAGTAGGGCGCCGATGTCGACCGGCTTGGCGCCATGCAGGCTGCCGCCTTCCGCCCTGGCCAGCTGCATCAGTTTTTCCGAGAGAGCCGAGAGCCGCCGCAATGCGGTTTCAATGTCGCGAGCGCGGTTGCGTGCGGCTGCGTCGGTCGTTTCAACGATCAGTCTCTGTGCCTGCGCGAGCGCGGCGGCCACCGGCGTGCGTAACTCATGCGCGGAGTTGGCGGCAAAGCTGCGCTCGGCTTCCAGAGTGCGCCTGAGCCGTTCCAGCAGCTGGTTCACCGCCCGGGCGACGGGTCGGATTTCCGAGGGCAGGTCGTCGGCGGCGACGGCGGTCAGATCGCCGGCGCCGCGAAGTTCGATCTCGGAGCGGAAGCGCCGCAGGCTCATCGTCGACAGGCGTATGACGGCCCACACGCCGATCAGGCTGATCGGAACGATCAGGGCGAGCGGGCGGGCCAGTCCGACAAGCACTTCCCACGCCACGGCGCGACGGCGGATCTGCGGCTCGGCGACCGTGATCGTGATCGTGCCCTGCAGCGCAGCGTCCGAGTAGAGGCGGTGGGTTGGCGTATCGGAGAAGCCCATGCCGCTGAATGGCGGAAAGATCGCCGGGTCGGCTCTATGCGAGCGCAGCAGCACCTGCCCTTCGGCGTTTCGCACCACATAGGTGAAGTGCTCGTCATGCTCGCGCATCGTCGCGACGCTCTGGCTGGCGGCGTCGTCGCTGTCGCGCCCGATGATGTCGCGCACGGCCAGAGGCAGCAGACGCTGCCCGGTTTCGGCAAGAGCGCTGTCGAAGACCTCCTCCATTTCGTGACGCAGATTCTGGGCGGTCACCGCAGCGGCCAGCGCCCAGACGAGCGCGATGGCCAATCCCAGCCAAAGCGACAGCCGCCATTGCAGGCTTGTCGGCGCGATCATCGCGCGCTTCCGAGCCGGTAGCCTATACCGCGCAGGGTGTGGACGATCTCGGGTCCGAGCTTCTTGCGCAGGCGGCTTATATAGACCTCGATCGTGTTGCTCTCGACCTCGGTACCGAAGGCATAGAGCCGATCTTCCAGCTGTGCCTTGGAGATCACCAGGCCCGGGCGCTGGACGAAGGCCTCGAAAAGCGCCCATTCGCGTGCGGTGAGATCGACGAGCCGCCCGCTTTTCACGACCGTTCGCGCCGCGAGATCGATCTGCAGGTGGCCGATCTCGACGAGCGGGTTGGGATTGCCGCTGTAGCGGCGGGCCACCGCGTTCAGCCTGGCGGAGAGTTCCGAGAGGTCGAACGGCTTGGTCATGTAGTCATCCGCTCCCGCATTCAGCCCGGCGATGCGGTCGGAGATCTGGTCCAGCGCGGTCAGGATGATGACCGGCGTGGCGCAGCCCTTCCTGCGCAGCTCACGCAGGAAGGCGAGCCCACGCCCGTCGGGAAGCATCAGGTCCAGCAGGACCAGATCATAGGCGGCGCTGTCGAGATGCTCGGCGGCGCGATCGAGGCGGCCGACCCAGTCCACCGAATGGCTGTCGCCGACGATCTGGTCGCGCACCGCGGCGCCGAGGATCGTGTCGTCCTCGATCAGAAGAACTCTCATGAAGGCGCAATCCCATCTGTCGCAGACCAGTTGCCTGCGGAACCTGTCAGCTTGCTGAAAGGGCGGGCTCTGCCCGCTTCAGCTGCGCGTCAGGAAAGCTTGCCATCATTCCGGCTTGTGGAGACTGATCAGGGACAAATGCCATGATGAAGCAGTTCGTGGCGGGCTTGCTGCTCCTTGCCGTCGCTGGATCGGGCGCTGCGAGGGCCGATGACGATTGCGACGTGCCCCTGGGGCAGTGGCAGCCCCGAGAGGCCGTGCAGGCGATGGCGCAGGCCCGTGGCTGGCAGGTAGACCGGCTCAGGATCGATGACGGCTGCTACCAGATCAGGGGCACCGACGAGACGGGACGGCCTTTCAAGGCCAAGATCGATCCCGCCACTCTGGCGATCGTCAAGATGAAGCACCGGTCCCGGAGCGGCAGGCACCGGCATGAGCGGGCTCCGTCGGCCCCGACAGAGACGGCCGAGCCATCCGGCCCCGTGTCCCCGAAATCCCTGTTCGACCGCGGCGAACCGCCGAAGGCCAGGGTGAACTGAGCGGGCCGGACACCGTGTCCCGGGACGCCGCATCCCTTCGTCCAACGCTGGAGAAATGGCCATGTCCGTCGCAACCGCGCGCTATTCGAGAAGCCTGGTCGTCATTCACTGGGTGACGGCTCTCGCCGTGCTCGGCGCATGGCTGACGGCGGAAGGCGGCCGTGAAGTGGTCCGGAATCCGCCTTTGCTGCATTTCTGGCTGGGCCTTGCGGTCCTGGTTCTGGTCGTTCCTCGCCTGATCCTGAGGCTGGCCGAGCCCGGTCCCGAGGCCGGCCCGCGGCATGGCTGGCTCGCCATCGGTGCCACGCTCGGCCATGGGCTGCTCTATCTGCTCCTGATCGCCTTGCCGCTCACCGGCTGGTACGCCGCCTCGCGCATGGGCGTGTCCGTCCCCATTTTCGGCCTGCATCTGCCGGCCATCGCTGCCCCGGTGCAGGGCCGCCCCGGTCTGATCGCCGAACTCCACGAGAATGGCGGCACCTTCATCCTCATCCTCGCCGGCCTGCACGCCCTGATGGCGATCTGGCACCAGTTCGTTCTGCACGATGGGAGGCTGCGGCGGATGAGCCTGCGCTGAGAAGGCCGGCGGCCCGCGCCCTCCGCCTCTCCCGCCCTGCCTGCATCGGTCGCGGCGGGGAGGGCCGGAGACGCGCGGCATTTCCCACGATCCCGGCTCTTCCTGACGCCTGGCTGAAGCCGGAACCGTCACGGCGTCAGGAGGCCGTCAGCGCAGGGTCCCAGGTTGATCGTGCCGGATGGCGGGGCGCTGGCCTCGCCGGTGCGGCTCGATGCTCGCCGGCCGGGACATGCCGTTCTCGGGGCCGGGCAAAGGAGGTCCAGCTACCATGAAGACGATCCTGCCGGCCATCGCGTTGGCCACCGCGCTCACGCTGCCCGCTCTTGCCGAGGCGCGACCGCTCAAGCTCACAACCACGCTGGCCAATTATGGCGGCGACGGTGCCTATCTCGCATTCTATGTCACGAATGCGCAGGGGGCCTATGCCGGCAGCCTGTGGCTGGCTGGCCGCAAGTCGAAATACTATTCGCACCTGTCGGGTTGGCACCGCGCAACCGGCGGCAACCCCGCCGAGATCAACGGTATCACGGGCGCCAGTGTCGGCGCGGGCCGCACGCTCGAGATTTCGCTCGATCTGGCCGATGCGCTCTTCGACGCAGGCTACGTTCTGCATGTCGATGCTGCCGTGGAAGACATGCGCGACAGTCCGAACGAGATCGCAATCCCGCTGACGAGCGCGGGCGCGAAAACGCCGCTCCGTGGCCGGCGTTATATCTCGAGCCTGGCTTATTCTTTCTGAGCGGTGGCCGGCATGATCCGTGTTGTCCATCGCTGGCCGGGTCTTCTCGCCGGCCTTCTTCTGCTGGTGCTCAGCCTGAGCGGCGCGCTTCTCTCGCTATTCCCGGCCATTGAGCGCCTCTCCTCGGTGCAGCCGGCGGCACTTTCGACGGCGGAGCTCGCGGAGCGCATCCAGGCGGTTCATCCCGAGGTCGAGCAGATAAGGCGCAGGCCCTCGGGCCGGATTACCGCCTACTGGTCCGAGAACGGCGTGGCGCGGGCGGCGGTCATGGATCCCGCGAGCGGCCGGGAGATCGCCTCCGCCGATCCGAATCCGTTCGAGCGCTGGTTGACCAGGCTGCATCGTTCCCTCCTCTTCGATGATGCCGGCCGCATACTGACGGCGGTCGGCGCGGCCGCCATGCTGGTGCTGGCCGTTTCCGGGGCCGTGCTCGTCGCGCGGCGGGCTGGCTGCTGGCGGCGCTGGCTCTCGCCGTTGCGGGGGCCGTTCGCGGCACGCCTGCATGTCGAGATCGCGCGGATCGCCGTCGCCGGCCTGCTGCTGTCATCTGCCACGGCCCTGTGGATGTCGGCCTCGAGCTTCGACCTCCTGCCCGACGGGGCGCCTTCGGCCGTGACCGAGGCCGAGGGAAGCGGCCGGACGGGAATGCCTGTCGCAGATATGGACATGCTGAAACGGACACCGGTTTCCGAGCTGCGCAGCCTGTCCTTTCCCGATCCGGCGGATGCGGCCGATGTCTTCACGCTCAAGACGGATCGCGGCATTGGCCATCTCGATCAGGGAACCGGCGCGCTTCTTACCTGGAGCGAACCGAGCGCATGGCAGCGCGTCTCGGCAACCCTCTACATGCTGCACACCGGAAGGGGCGCAGCCGCCCTGGGGCTGATCCTTGGCTTCATGGCGCTCGGCGTGCCCGCGATGGCCGGGACGGGCTTCGTCCTGTGGTTCGCGGGCCGGCCTGCCCGTCCGCGCATTCGCGGCAATGTCGCAGCCGGGCGCGCCGAGACGATCCTGCTCGTCGGTTCCGAGGGCGGCAGCACATGGGGCTTCGCCGCGACGCTGCATGCGGCGCTCTCTGCATCCGGGCAGGCCGTTCATGCCGCACCGATGTCGTCCTTCGAGCCGGCCCGCTACCGGCAGGCGCGGCGCATCCTGATCCTGACCGCGACCTATGGCGATGGCGATGCACCGGCCTCCGCGCGCGGATTTCTCGACCGGCTGAAGTCCGTGCCGGCGGCTGCGCCGGTCGCACTCGCGGTTCTCGGCTTCGGCGATCGCAGCTTTCCCGGTTATTGCGCTTTCGGGCGCGCCGTCGCCGAGACGGCCGAGGCGCGGGGCTGGTGCATGCTGGTTCCGTTCATGGCGGTGAACCGCCAGTCACCGCAGGATTTCGCCCGCTGGGGCCGGTCGCTGGGGGCTGCGATGGGGATGACTCTGGACCTCGTCCATCATCCGGTCCTGCCGGCGGTTTTCCCGCTGAGGCTGGTTTCGCGCCGCGATCATGGGGCCGAGGTGCAGGCTCCGACCGCGATCCTGCGCTTTGCGCTGCCGACGCCGCCATTCTGGCTGCGGCTCACCGGCCGCGGTTTCGGGCGCTTCGTGGCCGGAGATCTCCTCGGTGTCCTGCCGGAAGGCTCTGCCGTTCCCCGGTTCTACTCGCTGGCCTCCGGGTGTCGCGACGGTTTCATCGAGATCGTCGTCAGAAAGCACCCTGCCGGCCTGTGCTCCGGCCAGCTCTTCGAGCTGCAACCCGGCGATACGGTCAACGCCTTCATGCGGCAGAATCCCGGCTTCCATGCCGGCCGTGACACCGCGCCCCTCATTCTCATCGGAGCGGGGACGGGCATCGGGCCGCTGGCAGGCTTCATCAGGGCCAATGCCCGGCGCCGCCCCATCCGTTTGTTCTTCGGGATGCGGCATCCCGACAGCGATTTTCTCTATGGCGATGAGCTGAAGGGCTGGCGGCGGAGCGGGCAGCTGCAACGGCTCGCCACGGCGTGCTCGCGCACGCAGCAGCCCAGCTATGTGCAGGATGTTCTGCGCGAAGAGGGAGCCGAGATCGCACGCATGGTTCGCGAGGGGGCGCGGGTCATGGTCTGCGGCGGGCGCGACATGGCAGCCGGCGTCTCCGCGGCGCTCGCCGACATTCTCGCGCCCACGGGGCTGACCCCGGCGCGGCTCCGGGCGGAGGGACGCTATGTCGAAGACGTCTTCTGACCGAGGTCGCCGGGCACTGAGCGGGCCGACCATGGGTACGCGCTGGTCGGCGCTGTTCCACACGATCTCGGCCTTCGACCCCGCGCCGGTTCGGAGCGCGCTTCAGGCTGCGGTGGACGAGGTGGACGAACAGATGTCCGGCTGGAAGCCGGATAGCGATCTGATGCGCCTCAATGCCGGGCCGGTGGGGCGATGGATGGCGGTGCCGGAACAGCTGATGAAGGTGCTCGGGCTCTCGCTCGAAATCGGTCGCGCCTCGGCCGGAGCGTTCGACATCGGCATGGGCGACGCCGTGGGCGCCTGGGGGTTCGGTCCGTCCGGCGCCGACCGGGCCCTGATCCGGGAAGAGCTCGAAGCTCCGCGGCTGGCCGCCCATGAGGTGCTGGAGCTGAATGTCGAGGGCGGCGAAATGCGCAAACGCGCTCCCATCGTCCTCGATCTCAACGGCATCGCCAAGGGCCATGGCACCGACCGGCTGGCCGAGACGCTGCGTGGCTTCGGCATCGTTTCCGGGCTGGTAGGCATCGATGGCGAGATGCGAGCCCTTGGCCTGCGCCCGGATGGCGAGCCGTGGACGATCGCCGTCGAGAAGCCCGATTTCGCCTCCCGTGCGCCGCATTCGATGCTTGCTCTGCAGGATGCCGCGGTGGCGACTTCGGGCGACTATCGGCACTGGGTGGACGTCGCTGGCCGTCGCCTGTCGCACACGATGGACCCGCGCCGCGGCGCACCGCTGGCGACGCCGCCCGCCTCGGTCACCGTAGTGGCGCGAACCTGCGCCGAAGCCGACGCCTGGGCGACTGCGCTGATGGTTCTGGGCCCTGGAGAGGGGGAAAGGCTGGCGCGGCGGCTCCGGCTCGACGTGCTGTTCCTGATGCGCGAGGGCGAAACCGTCCGGTCCCGGGCGGTCGGGGCCTTGTTCGCAGATGGCCCGTGCAGCCAGGCCGCGTTCTGAAGTTCGCGAGGCAGCCCTATCGCCACGACCGCAGCATGCTGCCGCACTTGCCTTGTTATCAATATATATTATATGTAATTGTATATTGATTTCTGATGAGGACGCAGGATGATCACCGAGAAGATCGTCGAAGCCGAGACCGTCACGATGCATCGCGCGGCAGGGCAGGGCTTCTGCCGGCTGAGCGAAGGGAAGGGCCGCGCCGCCGTTCGCAGCGCTCACGCCATCCACAGCGAACCGGAAACCCGCCCATGAGTGTCTATTGGCCTGTCTCGATGAGGCTCGGCCCGGCTCTCCCGTTCGTCGCGGCGATGACGACAGGGACGCTGCCGCAATGACCTGGACCCTCATTCCCGCGCTCGCGTCCGGCGGCCTCGTCGGCTTCAGCCTCGGCCTGGTCGGCGGCGGCGGCTCGATCCTTGCCACGCCGCTGCTGCTTTATGTCGTCGGTGTCGCCAGCCCGCATGTCGCGATCGGCACCAGCGCGCTGGCGGTCTCGATCAATGCCTATGCGAACCTCATTGCGCATGCCCGGAAGGGCCATGTGCGCTGGCTCTGCGCGGCCGTCTTCGCGGCGGTGGGCACGCTTGGCGCCCTGCTCGGTTCCAGCCTCGGCCTCGTCTTCGACGGAACGCGCCTTCTCCTGCTCTTCGGCGTGCTGATGGTCGTCGTCGGGCTGCTGATGCTGCGCCCACGCGGCATCGGAGGTGGCGAGGAGCGGCCGGTCGACCGGCGCACATGCGCACTCACCGCCGCCGCGGCGCTCGCGACAGGCATGGCTTCCGGCTTCTTCGGCATCGGCGGCGGCTTCCTCATCGTGCCGGCGCTGGTCCTCGCCACCGGCATGCCGATGATCAACGCCATCGGCTCCTCCTTGCTCGCGGTGGGAACCTTCGGGCTGGCGACGGCGCTGAACTATGCCCGCAGCGGCCTCGTCGACTGGGGCATCGCAGCGCAGTTCATCTCCGGTGGCGTCCTGGGCGGGATTCTCGGCATGCTGCTGGCGACGCGTCTCTCGGCGGGCAAGGCCACGCTGAACCGCATCTTCGCAGCGCTCATCCTGACCGTCGCGACCTATGTGATCTTCAAGACCCTGCCGGCGACGATCGGCTTCGGGTAGCCGCGGAGGCAGGCGTTGACTGCACCTGACCGCCGCCGGCCGGCGAACCGCCCGGGAACCCGGCGAGATCAGCGCGACCGGAGTGTCGCGCCTTGCCTGAACGGCGGCGACGCCGCGTGCATAGCCGCTATGGAGTCTGAACCAGCATGGATGCGCGATCAAAACAGCCGAGCCTGGCCGGTAGCAAGCCGAAGAAAACAAGCGTCTTCGGCCGGCGAGTCGTCCGGCGTGCCCTTGCGGGCATCGGGATCATCGTCACGCTTTTCGGTGCCGGCGTCGTCTACAGCAACCGTCCGGTCGAAGTCGAAACGGTCCGGCCCGAACGCGAGGTCCCGATCCGCGTGTTCGGGCTGGGCACGGTCGAGGCGCGGGTGACGTCGAAGGTCGGCTTCGAGGTCGGAGCCGCGCTGGTGGAACTCCACGCGGATCACGGCGACCAGGTTCGTAAGGGGCAAGTTCTGGCCCGGCTCAGTCTCGGCGAGCAGGAGGCCAAGATGGCAAAGGCACGTGCCGCACTTCGGATCGCCGAAGTCAGCATCGAGCGGGCGGACGCGAATCTGGAGAAGACGCGTGCCGTTCTGGCGCAAAGGCAGGTTGCCAATCGGCGCCGGCAGGAGCTCGCCGGGCGCAGCATCGTGTCGGAGCAGTCGGCCGAAGAGTCGGCCCGCGACGAGGCCGTCGCCAAGGCGGACGTCACTGTTGCCGAAAGCGAGGTCGCGAGCAGCAGGGCACAGCTGGTGGACGCCCGGGCGCAAGTCCAGTTCGAAGAGACCTTGCTGGGACACCGGACATTGACGGCGCCCTATGATGCGATCGTCATCGAACGGCACAAGGAGCTGGGCACCGTCGTCAAGGCCGGCGATCCGATCTTCACCCTGATCGCAAACGACAGCTACTGGGGTCTTGCCCATGTCGACGAGGCGCGTGCCGGCTTCATCGCCGAAGGCCAGCGGGTGCAGGCCCGCTTGCGTTCACGCCCGCAGGACGTCTTCACCGGCAAGGTGGTCCGCATCGGACTTGAAAGCGACCGAAGCACCGAGGAACGGCGCGCGTTCATCAAAGGCGATAATCCGCCGGCCCGCGTCTTCCTGGGAGAGCAGGTGGAGTTCCTGATCACGGCGGCCACGCTCGCCGAGGCGCTCCTGGTTCCGGAGGCCGCCGTCCATGGCTACACCGGACATGAAGGAACGGTCTGGACGGTCGAGGATGGTCGGCTGAACCGGCGGCTCGTCAGGTTCCGTCACCGCGCCGAAGATTCGCGCCTCGAGATCGTCGATGGGGTGCCTGAGCGCGCGCAGGTGGTCGCGCGACTCGCGCCGGGCCTGCGGGTCGGGCGCCAGGCACGGATCAGCGAGGTCAAGGGGCCGTGAACCTCGCCTATCGCGACATCAGACATGGCTTCGGGCGCTTCATCCTGACCTGTATCGGGCTTGGGCTCCTGCTCGGCGTCGTGCTCGCCATGATCGGCATCTATCGCGGGCTTGTCGTCGATGCACTGACCATCGCCCGGGCTCCCGCCGTCGATCTGTGGGTCGTCGAGGCCAATACGCGCGGTCCCTTCGCCGAGGCCTCGCGGATACCCGGCGACGTCCGTGACGCCGTCGCGCGCATAGCCGGTGTGAAATCGGCAGGCGGCATCACCTACCAGACGGTCGAAACCGAGCATATGGGCGCCAAGCTCCGGCTCTATGTCATCGGCTATGAGCCGGCGCGCCCTGGGGGGCCGCCGGAGGTCGTCGCCGGGCGCGGGATCACGCGCAGCCATTACGAGATGGTGGCTGATCAAAGCACCGGCCTGACGCTCGGCGATCGCCTCCATGTCGGCCGGAACACGTATTCGGTCGTGGGGTTGACGCGCCACCAGGTCAGCTCCGGCGGCGATCCGGCCGTGTATATCACCCTGGCGGATGCCCAGAAGCTGCAGTTCGACCTCGCACCGCCCGCTATACGTATCCAGCAGGCGCGCGGTGCCATCGCAGCGAGCCGCGACACCGTGAACGCCGTCGTCGCACGGCTGCAGCCCAATGCTTCTCCCGAAGCGGTGGCAGAAGCCGTCCGCCGCTGGAAACACCAGACTGCGATCACGCAGGAGGCCCAGGAGCAGATCCTGATCCGCTCCCTGGTCGACCGCGCCAGGCGTCAGATCGGCCTCTTCACCTCGCTCCTGCTCGTCGTATCCGCCGTGATCATCGCCCTGATCATCTACACCATGACCATGGAGAAGACGAAGCAGATCGCCACGCTGAAACTGATCGGCGCCCCGGACAGAACCATCATCGGGATGATCGTTCAGCAGGCGCTGGCGCTCGGTCTCATCGGATTTTCCATCGGTGCCACGCTGATCGTCGGCATCAGCGACCATTTTCCGCGCCGCGTGATCCTCGAAGCCGACAACATGTTCGCGCTCGGCCTCGTCGTGGTGGTCGTGTGCCTGATCGCGAGTGGCCTCGGGGTTCGCGCAGCGCTCCGGGTGGACCCCGCGACCGCATTGGGGAGTTGAGAGTTGGCAGATCATCCGCTCGTCCGCTGTGAGCGCATCTCCAAGCATTTCGGCGAAGGCGAGACGCGCGTGGATGCGCTTCGCGATGTGAGCCTGGACGTCTACCCGCGCGAGGTCGTCGCCTTGCTCGGCCCTTCCGGCTCCGGGAAGACGACGCTCCTCAACATCATCGGCTGCATTCTCGATGCATCCTCGGGCGCGATGGCGCTCGACGGCGAGACGGTGCTGAGCGAGGGACGATGGCTGAAAACCAATCTCAGGCAGCTCAGGCTTCACAAGATCGGCTTCATCTTCCAGTTCCACAACCTGATCCCGTTTCTCGACGCGACCGACAATGTGGCTCTCGTGCTGCAACTGGCCGGGGAAGAAGCGGGCGTGGCCCGGGCGCGAGCGATCGAGTTGCTCGACTATCTCGAGGTCGGGCACAGGCGGAATGCGATGCCCGCCAAGCTGTCGGGCGGCGAGGCGCAGCGTGTTGCCATCGCGCGCGCCCTGGCCAATCGGCCGCGCGTCATTCTCGCTGACGAGCCGACCGCAGCACTCGACTCGAAACGCGCTGGGATCGTCATGGACCTGCTGCGCAAGGTCGCCGTCGAGCAGGAGGCCGCGATCATCGTCGTCACCCATGACGAGAAGATATTCGACTGGTTCGACCGCAAATACGTCCTGCGTGACGGTCGTCTCGAACCAGACGATGGCGCCGTCCTGGGTGCGCATGGGACGTCGACCAACGAGGCGGAATAGCCGCGGATCCGCGACCTGCAACCCAAGCTGACCCACATCCGGATCCAGAAGTCCGGGGCCGTCGCCTTCGATCTCGGCCGTGCCCATCGAGGCTGCGAACTCGATCCATCTTTTTGTGCAAGCGCCGGCTTCACCCGAGGCGAGGATTCCGCTTTTCGGTCCGATGCACGAGCCGCGGTGGCAGCGGCTTCGACGGCGAGGCCCAAGCAGGCCGCATGCTCGGCTCAGTGATCCTCGCTCCGTCCACTTTCGTCGGCGGGCTCCGGCGCCGGGTAGACCACCTTCCCGTCGGCGGTTCGCTGAGCCCCCTGCGTCGGCGCAGCATGTTCGATGTGCCCCGGCCCCATCAGATGGTCGACCGCATGGCCATTCAGGAGCAGATAATCCGTGATGATCCGGCGATGGCACCGCCACCAGACCGCCTCCGAGCACATCAACGACAGGCGGCGATCCTCGCCGAGGCGAAGCAATTCCCGGAAGGCCGTGCCAAATTCGTCGCTCAGTGCGAAGTCGGCGTAGTTGTGGAAGCTCTGCACCTGCCAGAGCGCATTGAGGTGGCCATCCACCTCCTTTTGCTTTGGCCGCCGCCCGCCGAGGGCCTCAAAATG
This sequence comes from Allobosea sp. GW823-FHT01F03, assembly GCF_058798075.1. NCBI lineage: Bacteria > Pseudomonadati > Pseudomonadota > Alphaproteobacteria > Hyphomicrobiales > Alloboseaceae > Allobosea > Allobosea sp. GW823-FHT01F03. Next base: position 1,605,710 of record NZ_CM179505.1, read on the forward strand.
GCGATAGCCGATCTGGAAGCGCGCCAGATCGCTCGGAAGCCGGTCGATATTGAAGGCCGCATTGGCCCTCGATCGAGGAAATGCCCGGACATCGATCAGCAGATCGACACGGGCCTCCTGCAGCATCGATACGAACTCGGCAAGGGAGCGGTTGGAATGGCCGATGGTGGTGAACTGCGCCATCATCCATCGATCTTCGTCAGGGCAGCTTCCTTATGGGCGGCAACATGGTCGGTTCTGTCGCTCTTGATCTCGTATTGCGGCTCGTCCCTTGTGGCGCGATGCCGATGGCCCTTGTAGTCGAAGTCGGCGTGATGGACCTTGATGATCCGGCCGCTCACCATCCCGGCTTCGGAGTTCCACCGGACGTGGTCGCCTACGCTGAACCTGGTCATAAGCTCCCTACCTTTGCCGGGAAAACCCGGTCTCAGTGAGGTTGGTCCGGGCGGTCGAGTATTGAATTCCCACATCGCGATGTCGATGAGCCGCGCTGCTGTCTGACGTATACCCGACCAGCGTGAAGCGTCTCCCGGACTCCGTTCGAGAACGTCGCAACGGCGCCGGCCTAGGCTGGTCCGACGCCGGACATGTCGTCCATGGCCTGGGCTGCCCTAGGCTCGGGACTCAATCACACCAGAAGGTGATTGCAGCTGCGATGAAGACGCCTGCCATGAAGTTGGTGGCGAGCTTGTCGTAGCGGGTCGCGATGCGGCGCCAGTCTTTCAGCCTGCACCAGAGGCGTTCGACGAGGTTGCGGTTGCGATAGGCGTTACGGTCGTAAGGGATCGGGGCCTTGCGGCTGCGCGTAGCGGGGATGACAACCTCGGCACCCTGCTGCTGGATCGCGGCACGGATGGCATTGGTGTCATAGCCGCGGTCGGCGATCAGCTTGTCGAAGCGACCGCGCGCCGCTTCGATCAGAGCTGGTGCCATCGTCATGTCGGACGTGTTGCCCGGCGAAATCAACAGGATGCGCGGCCGTCCGGCGAGATCGGTCAGTCCGTGGATCTTGCTGGTACGTCCGCCGCGCGAGGTGCCGATGCCTTGTACGAAGGCCCCCCTTTTGCGCCGGCCGCCGAGCGGTGGACCTTGATGCTGGTGGAATCGATCGCGACCGCACCCCACGCGCCGCTGTGGCCGGTCAACGCCTCGAACACCGCAAACCAGACGCCCTGTCGGCTCCAGCGGTGAAAGCGATTGTAGATGGTCGTGTAGGGGCCATACTCCGGCGGGCAATCGCGCCAGCGCGCCCCGATCCGCAGCATATGCACGATCCCCGAGATTACCCGGCGATCATCCACACGCCGGGCTCCACAGCGACCGCGCGGCAGAAACGGCTCGATCCGCTCCCACTCCGCATCGCTTAACCAAGTCAGCGACTTGCCCATCCATGCCTCCACAACAGCAGAGACTTTGAATCAGCCGAGCAAACCAACCGCAACCCGATTGAGTTCAGAGCCTAATTCAAGCACAGCTGTCGCAAGATGCCGAGTGTTCGCACCGTGCTTGCCGGTCCAGGCCGCGATGCGTGCCGGAAAGGGCTTCGTCGGGCGGCAATCGCCGCCCGACATCTCTCCGGCGGTCCCGGTGTCCTAGAAGCCGAGGGCGATACCGTCGCCGCGCGGATCCGCCCCGCCTTCATAGATTCCGCTTTCCTGGTCGATGCGGATGGCCTGGGCATGGCCGAGGGTGCCATCCCAGGCGTCGACGGTCTTCACCGGGTGGCCGCGCAGGCGCAGCTCGCGCCGCACCTCGTCAGGGATGCGGGCTTCCAGGGCGAGATCGCGGGACGCCGTGCCCCAGGTCCGGCCCATGAGCCAGCGCGGGGCCTCGATCGCCTGCTGCACGTTGAAGCCGAAGTCGATGATCCGGGTCAGCATGGCGGCCTGGGTCTGCGGCTGCCCTTCGCCACCCATCGTGCCATAGGCGAGCACCGGTTTGCCGTCCTTCATCAGCATCGCCGGGATGATGGTGTGGAAGGTCCGCTTGCCCGGCTCGAGGCTGTTCGGATGGGAGGGGTCGAGCGAGAAGAAGGAGCCGCGGTTCTGCATGACGATGCCGGTATCGCCGGCGATCACCGCCGCTCCGAAGTCGTGGTAGATCGACTGGATGTTCGAAACCACGAGCCCGTCGGAATCGGCCGCGCAGAAATAGACGGTGTCGCCCGTCGGCGCCTGCCGCTCGGCCTTGCTGCCATGGCGGATGCCGGGCTCGATCGCCTCGAAGGGCCGCGCGGCGACCGGGTCGATCAGCTTGCGGCGCTCATTCGCATAGTCCATCGACAGGAAGCGTGCGAGCGGGATGTCGACATGGGCCGGGTCGCTCAGCCACTCGTCGCGATCAGCGAAGGCGATTTTGATCGCCTCGACGAGGTGGTGGTAATAGGCCACCGTGTCGCTGCCCCAGCTCCTCACATCATAGCCTTCGAGCAGGTTGAGGATCTGCAGGGCCGCAAAGCCTTGCGTCGAGGGCGGCAGCTGGAAGACCTCGTAGCCCCGATAGCGGCTCGAAATGGGCTCGCTCCAGCGTGCCCGATAGTTCGTCAGGTCCTCGAGGCGCAGCGGCGAGCCGGCCGCCTCCAGCGATCTTGCCATCTCCTTTGCGATCGGACCCTCATAGAAGCCCTCGCGCGGTCCGTGCTCGGCGAGGAAGGCGAGGGTCTTGGCGAGGTCCGCCTGGATCAGCCTCTCGCCGTCGCGCTGCGGCCTGCCCTTCGGCAGGAAGATGCGCGCCATATCCTTGTCGCCGTTGAGGATCGGCGCGTCGGTCACCAGCCAGTCGGCAAGCGAGCGGGTGATCGCCATGCCGTTGCGGGCATATTCGATCGCATCGGCGAAAAGGCTCTTCCAGGGCAGCTTGCCATGGCGCTCGTGAGCGAGGCGCCAGCCATCGACCGCGCCCGGCGCGGTCAGGGCGGCCAGCGGCCCGCGCATCGGAATCTGCTCGTCATGGCCGTTGGCCTTGTAGAACTCGCGCGTCGCGAGGCGCGCGGCAGGGCCGCTCGCCTCGATCGCCTCGACGCCCCTGGCGGCGCCCCCCGCGATCAGCCAGAAGGCGTCGCCGCCGAGCCCAGCCATGTGCGGATAGACCACGCAGAGCGTCGCATTGATGGCGATCGCGGCGTCGACCGCGCTGCCGCCGCGGCGCAGGGCGTCCTGCCCGGAGGCGGAGGCCAGGTAGTGCGGCGAGCTCACCATGCCCCTCGCAGCCTGGATGGCGGGCCTGCCGGTTCTCGGTCCGTTAGCGTTGATCATGATGGTCTTTCTTCCTTGAAATGGATGGGAAGGGGGCCGGGATCACTTCTTCGGCGGGAACAGCATTCGCTGCAGCGGCGGAATGATCGCGGCCATGCTCAGGGCGACCATCCCGGTCGTCGAGACGAGGCGCCAGTCATGGCTCGTCCCAATGCTGATCAGGGGCAGCGCCGCGAGGAACAGCAGGAACGAAACGCTGAGATAGGACAGTCTATTCTGCAGGATCCGCTTGATCATCTTGTTCCTCCACTCACTGGGTCACGAGGACCAGGGCGACCGTGGCGATGCCGGTGGCGACAAAAGCCATGACGGTCCAGGGGATGGTCTTGCGCAGGATGGCCCCTTCCTGCCCGTTGATGCCGGTGGTGCTGGCGCCCATCACCACATTGGCCGGGGCAATGGCGTTGCCGATGGCGCCGCCGGCGCTCTGCGCAGCCAGGATCGTCGCTTCCGGCAGGCCCTTGGCGCGCGCCAGCGTGACCTGGAGCTCCGAGAACAGCACCTGGGACGAGGTGCTGCTGGAGGTGATGAAAGCGCCGAGAATGCCGATGCCGTTCGCCAGGAAGGCGAAGACATAGGCCGGAGCGACTTCGGCGATGCCGAGCGCCAGCATCGTGTTCTGCCCCGAATGCTTCATGATCGAAGCCATGGTCAGGAAGGCGAGGATCGGCACCGAGGCCGGCACGGCGCTGGCGACCAGGCCCCAGACGATGCCGGGCTGCGCCTTGCCGCTGCGCCGGGCCCATTGCGCGAAGTAGCCCTTGCTCGCGAAAACCAGCCAGATGATCAGCGCGGTCAGCAGGATGGTGGCGCCGGGATGGCTGAGGAAGCGCAGCGCGGAGTACTGCTCCGTTGCAGCCGTGGTGATGCCCAGCCCGGTGGTCACCGCCGGGAAGGCCCAGCCGACGGCCGGGCCGTCCAGCATCTGGCGCAGCGGCTCGATCAGCGAGGTTCCGGTCGCAAGAACGGTCAGCAGGCCGTAGGGCGCCAGTGCGGCGAAGGTGCCCATGGGGGGCTCGGCGCCGCTCTCGTCCAGATGCGCGTCCTCGCGCATCGCCGGCCGATCGACGATGTCCGCGGCGGGCTGGCTGTAGCGCGACCAGCGCGACAGCGGATAGAGCGCGAGCAGCGCGACCGTCGCGGGCAGGAAGGCGGCGAGCACCGGGTCGATCCATACGGTGATGATCTGGCCGATGCCCTGGATGGCGGAGATGATCAGCACCAGCGGCCAGCCAGCGCGGATCGCCGGCCAGCGACCATAGAGCCAGACGATGGTGAAGCCGCCGAGCACAGCCTGGATGACGATCAGCAGCGCGGCCTGCACGCCGGTCGAGAAGGCGGTCGCGGCGTCGATATCGACGACCTGCAGGGTCGCCAGCCAGCCGACGCCCAGCGTGCCGTAGAACTTCGCCCAGATATGCGCGATGATCGGGATCGCGACCGCATAGATCGGCTTCATGCCGAAGGCGACGAGCAGCGGGGCGACCACCGCGATGGGTGTGCCGAAACCGTCGATCCCCTGCAGGAACGAGGTGAAGACCCAGCCGAGCGCAACGATGATGAAGAGCTCGTTGCGCGACATCCGGGCAATGCCGCGGCGCAGCGCGTCATAGCCGCCGGACTGGTTCATGATCTGGTAGAGCAGCAGGGCCGGCCAGATGACGTAGAGGATCGGGATCGCGTCCCAGATGCCCTTTGCCGAAGCCACCGCCAGGGTCCGTGCCGGGGTCTCGAACGCGAAGGCGGCGACACCGGCGGCGATGAAGATGCCCGTGCTGCCCGCCTGCTGCGCGGTCCAGCCGAGGCCGACCATGAGGACGATGAGAATCACGATCGGCACTGATGCTAATGTCCAGTGAAGCAAGTCTACGCTCATCAAGATAAATTACCTCATTTCTTTGGTGTAGATTGTGAATTTACCCCGCTATTCAGGTATCGATTCTGCGAAATGAATTGCCTGATCTAAAAAAATTTACTGCAATATATACAAATTAGATTGAAAGAATGTGTGGGGATTGCTCATGACTTACTTCATTGATAGGCGCGTTGATTTGATTCAGATCAACACGGCGGGCGGGGTGTCTGACTCCGGCGGGTCGACCCGGATACACGTTTAGGCTCGGCCGGCCCGATCGGGCGCGAGGCCGGTGGCGCGGAACAGCGGTGCCCATGCCTTGCCCTGGTCGTGACCCAGGTGACGAGCGGGCGCCATAGCGGTATCGGCGAGCCAGCGCATGCGGCCTTCCGGCAGGTCAAGGCGGCGAAGGGCCATGAGATCGTGACGATTCAGGCTGATCTCTCGCAGGCCGACCAGATGAGGAGTTCGATCAACGACGCGGCGGCAGCGCTCGGCGGCGTCGACATCCTCTGGGCTCATGCTGGCATTCCCGGCCCCGGCGGCATCGAGGACCTCGATCTTGTCGCCTATGATCAGGCCATCGCGCTCAACGTCACCTCCGCCGCACTCGCATCGGGAGAGGTCGTCGGTCACATGCGCAAGCGCGGCGGCGGCTCGATCTTCTTCACGGCCTCGGTCTCGGGCCTGGTCGGGTCGATGTTCAGTCCGATCTATTCGGCGGCGAAGTTCGCCGTCGTCGGACTGACCAAATCCCTCGCCCAGCGCTTCGCGCCGGACAATGTCCGCGTCAACGTCGTTTGCCCGGGGCTGGCCGATACGCCGATGAAGCTCGGCTTCACCGGGCGCTCGGGCGATCCGAAGCAGGCGGAGGAAAACCAGGCGCGGATGATGGCGGCGGTGCCGATGGGGCGGCTCTGCAAGGCCGAAGAAGCGGCCCATGCCGCGCTCTGGCTGGCCTCGGACGATGCGTCCTTCGTCACCGGCGTTGCCTTGCCCGTCGATGGCGGCTTCACTGCGCGCTGAACGGAGAACAGCCGCGCCATGCCGGGCCCGCTTCACGGTATCAAGGTCGTCGACCTGACCACGGTCATCGCTGGCCCTTATGCGACGCAGACCCTCGGCGACATGGGAGCCGAGATTCTGAAGGTCGAGCCGCCGGGCGGCGACATCATGCGCGCGCCCGGCCCGGCCAGATCACCGGGGATGGGAGCGGCCTTCCTCAACTGCAACCGCAACAAGCGCAGCATCACGCTCGACGTGAAGTGCGAACAGGACCTCGCCAAGCTGCGCGAGCTCATCGCGGAGGCCGACATCTTCGTCCACAATATGCGGATGGGCGCGGCACGCAGAAGCGGCCTCGATCCGGAGACGCTGCTCGCCCGCCACCCGCGCCTGATCTATTGCGCCATTGTCGGCTTCGGGCAGGACGGCCCTTATCGTGACCGGCCGGCCTATGACGATGTCATCCAGGCTGCCGCGGGCTGGGCCGCGCTCGCGGAACGTGCGGGCGAGGTGCCGCGTTATGCGCCCACCGTCGTCGCCGACAAGACCACCGCTCTTTTCGCCGTCGGCGCGATCAATGCGGCTCTCTATCACCGGGAGGTTTCGGGGGAAGGACAGGCGATCGAGGTTCCGATGTTCGAGGCGATGGTGTCGTTCCTCGCGATCGAACATCTCGGAGGCCGCAGCTTCGCGCCGCCGCTCGGCCCCAGCGGCTATTCGCGTGCCCTGTCGCCGCATCGGCGCCCCTACCGGACCGCGGACGGCTTCATTGCCGTCATGCCCTATACCGGCGCGCATTGGCGCGCCTTTTTTCGCGCCGCCGGGCGTGACGACTGGGTGGACGAGCCGGCGCTCGGTGAGGCGGCAGCCCGCGCCGCGATGATCGATACCCTCTATGAACGTCTCGCGGATTGCCTCACCGCACGCCGCACGGCGGAATGGGTCGCGATGCTGGAGGAGGCCGATGTGCCGTGCTCGACGATCAACAGCTTCGAGAACCTGCTCGACCACCCGCATCTGAAGGCGACCGGCTTCTTCGAGACCGTCGAGCATCCCAGCGAGGGACGGCTGGTCGGCACCAGGCCGCCGGTGCGCTTCAGCAAGACGCCCTGCTCGATCGACAAGCAGGCGCCTGGCCGCGATCCGGCGAATATCTGAGATGCGGCGCTGAAAGCTGAAATCGGGCCGGATCTCGCCCCGATGCGCTCCGCCCTGCCGCTTTCTCAGCCCAGCTGTTTAGTCCCTGCGTTTGATGGATCGGGTCCGGACCGTGCGGCTGGTCGTTTTCTCTGCCTGCTGCCTGCCTATCTCTGCCATCGGATCACCGCGCGAGCGCTGGTGATATCCGTCACAAGACCGGTCACGGTGTCGGCCTCGGCCTTCGGAACGGAGATCGTCAGAACTGCACCGGTATCCGTGAAGGCCTGATCGCAGAGCTGAACGCCCGGGATCACCGCAAGACGGGCCTGGACGAGCGCCAGATCGCCGAAGCCGCAGGCTATCGTGCCCGAGATGCTCTGGACGAGCATCGTCTTCTTCGCCTCCCGCAGGCACAGGGCCGCGGTTCCGCCATAGGCGCGGATCAATCCGCCGCCGCCCAGCAGGACGCCGCCGAACCAGCGCGTCACGACGACGGCGACACCATCGAGGGCTTGGCCATCGATCGCGGCGAGGATCGGCTTGCCCGCGGTTCCGCCGGGCTCGCCATCGTCATTGAACCGATAGCGCTGGCCGAGGCGCCAGGCCCAGCAATTGTGATTGGCGGCCGGATCGGCCTGCGCGGCGATGAAGTCCTTGGCCGCCGCCTCGTCGGCAACGGGGCCGGCGAGGGCCAGGAAGCGGCTCTTCTTGATCTCCTGTCGTGCGGTGGTGAGCTCGACGAGGGTCAGGCGCGTGATCATGCGCCGATCTATCATGGTGCCCCGTCATCACAAGCCCAGAGCAGCCGGGCGCACGGTCCGCGCGGCGAGGAGCGGTCATGGGAGGCGCTGCTTTGGCGGTCCTGGGGGGCCGCTCCCGGAAGCGTCCTCCGCGAGAAGGGCGCTGAAGGCCTGCGCGGCCCGGCTGAGATAGCGTTCCTTGTGCCGCAGCATGATGAAACGCCGGGCCGGAATATCCACTGCGACTTCGACGAGCGCACCCGAATGCAGGGCGTTGGCGACGACGAGCCGCGACATCAGGCTGGCGCCGGCGCCCGCCTCGACCGCGGCGCGCACAGCCTCGTTGGCGGGCAGTTCCAGTGCGATATCGAGCGCGGCGAGCGAGCCTCCGGCGTCGGCGAGCACGGTGTCCAGAAGTTGCCTCGTGCCCGAGCCGGGCTCCCGCAGGATCCAGGATGTCTGGTCGAAGGCCGATGCATCGATGTGGTCCCGCCTGGCCCAGGGATGCTCCGGCGCCACGACGATCGTCATCTCGTCCATCGCCACGACCTGACTCGCCAGATGGGGATCGTCGACCTCGCCTTCGACGAAGCCGATATCGGCGAGCCCGTCATGGATCGCGGCGGCGACCGTCTCGGTGTTGCCGATCACCAAGGACGTCTCGATGCCCGGATGCCGGGCGCGAAACGCTGCGAGCCGGCGCGGCAGCCAGTAATTGCCGATCGTCTGGCTCGCGGCGAGGGCCAGCCGGCCGCGCTTCAGCCCGGCGAGATCCGACAGGACCTGCTCGCCGGCCGTGGCGCGGGCGAGGATCGCGCGCGCTTCGACGAGGAACAGGGCGCCGGCATCGGTCAGCATGATCCGGCGCCCGACGCGGTCGAACAGCTTCACCGCATGGCGCTGTTCAAGCGCGGCGATGGCGGCGCTCGTTGCCGATTGGGTGAGGTTGAGCGCTGCGGCTGCGCGGGTGACGTGCTCGCGCTCGGCGACCGCTACGAAGATGCGAAGCTGCTCGAGGGTCATCGACTGCCAGCTGGTTCACAGAGCTGAGCGGCGAGCACGCGCGATTGTTGCTGCCGATCGATGCTGGACGGCGCCATTGGAGCACCCTTCTCGCCGAACGAGTTATTATGATCGATATTATCGATCATAATAACTCAATCAACCCGTTTGATTGATTGAAGGAGGCGAGGCAAAACTCGCCCCGTCAGATTCTCAGGTGCTCCAATGACTTTGCAGACCCAGGGCCAGGCCGGGCTGGCCGACCAGATCGCCGCCAAGGCAAGGCATTTCGGACCGGGCCTGCTGCTGTGTCTGGTCGTGTCGGGCGTGGCGCTGGCCGCCGAGCATGTCGAGGCCGGTTTCTTCGGGCGGGCCTGGCTCGAAGCGCTGGTTCTGGCGATCCTGATCGGCACCATGGTCAGGTCCCTCTGGCGTCCCGGTCGCCGCTGGCTCCCGGGCATCGCGCTCTCGGCGAAGACGCTGCTGGAGATCGCGGTCGTCTTGCTCGGTGCTTCGCTGAGCGCCGCGACGATCGCCGCAGCCGGCGCGCCGCTGCTGCTCGGGATCGCCGCGGTCGTCTTCGTGGCGATCGGCCTGAGCTATGGCATCGGCCGCCTGCTCGGCCTGCCGCAGCGCATGGCGATCCTCGTCGCCTGCGGCAACTCGATCTGCGGAAATTCAGCGATCGCGGCTGTCGCGCCGGTCATCGGGGCCGATGGCGACGATGTCGCGGCGTCGATCGCCTTCACGGCGGTGCTCGGGGTCGCGGTCGTCCTCGGCCTGCCGCTGCTGATCGCGCTGCTCGGCCTCAGCGTCCACCAGTTCGGCATCCTGGCGGGCCTGACGGTCTATGCCGTCCCTCAGGTCCTCGCGGCCACGGCGCCGGCCGGCCAGGCGGCGATCCAGCTCGGAACCCTGGTCAAGCTGGTGCGCGTGCTGATGCTCGGGCCCGTTGTGCTCGTGCTGTCGATGCTGTCGATCCGGCTGCGTGGACGGACAGACGCGCCTGCCGCCGGGCACCGGTTCGCCCCTCATCACATCGTGCCCTGGTTCATCGTCGGCTTCGTGGTGATGGCGGCGCTCCGCTCGGCCGGACTGATCCCGACGGTATTGCTGAGCCCGTTGGCCGGTCTGGCGAACCTGCTGACCATCATCTCAATGGCTGCGCTCGGGCTCGGCGTCGATCTTCGCTCCGTCGCCAAGGCCGGCCCTCGCGTCAGCGCCGCAGTCATCTTGTCGCTTCTCGCGCTCGGAGCGATCTCGCTCGGGCTGATCCATCTGCTCGCAGTGCCTTGAGAGCTGGCCCGGACGGGGAGGGGATATCCTCCCCGTCCGGGCTCGGTTTCAGCCCGGCAGCTCCCGTCACCGTCCGACGCGATAACAATGAGCAGATCGCCGTGATCGCGTCCGAACGGACGCGCGGCGATCTAGGGGCTTTCAGCTGCGGCTCGGCCGGCGATGGCGCCGAGCCAGAGCGAGACCGCCACCGCGCCGCCATCGGGCACGCCGAGGGCGCGATCGCCGAGATAGCTCGCGCGGCCGAGGCGGGGCTTCATCCCGGCTGTCGCCTCGGCGCCGCTCCGTGCCGCCTCGGCCGCCTGCGCCCAGGCTTCGGTTGCGGTGAGATCGCGCCGGACGGCGTCGGCCAGAGCATCGGCGGCAGGCAGCAGGGCGTCGAGCATGGTCCGGTCGCCGCCCCTGGCGCCGCCGAGCTCGGAAATGGCGGCGACGCCGGCCGCGAAGGCGGCGCTCCAGCTCTTCAGATCGCTCTGCGGTTCCCCGGCGAGCTGGCGCGCCGCACGCAGCAATCCGACGGCGTAGAACGGTCCGGAGCTGCCGCCGATCGCCCGCCGCAGGGCGCCTGCCAGCAAGGCCAGGACCGAGGCGGCGTCGGCCGAGCGGCTTGCTGCGCAGCTCGCGCGGATCGCATCCGCCGCCCGCTTCATGCTGATGCCGAGGTCGCCGTCGCCGGCGCCGGCGCGGCTGTCGAGTTCGGTGAGCTGCGTCTCGGCAGCTTCGAGAGCGGTTGCGGCGGCAAGGGCGGCGCGCCTGAGCGTTTCGCCGAGCGCGTCCGCCGAGACGACGGTCTCATTATCCGCGGCAGGCTCTCCGACCGAGACGATGCTCGCGCGCTGCGGCACGAGGCCGGGGCCGGCCCAGGCCGGAGCCTGGGTCGCCTGGTCGAGCAAAGCGAGGCGGGCATCGTCCAGCGCCATCACCGAGAGCGAGAAGCCCGGCATTTCGAGCGCGCTCAGCAGGGTGCCGGCCCAGGCCCGTCGCACGACCAGACCATGTTCGCGCAGTCGGGCGAGCGCGCGCCGGGCGACGACCGCGAGCTCCATCGTCGTGGTGCCGCCGAGATTGTTGACCAGCAGGGCGACGGGCGTGCCGGCGGGATAACCGCGATCGGCGAGGATCATGTCCAGCATCCGGTCGGTGATTGTGTCGGCCGATGCGATCTTCTGGCGGGCGATGCCGGGCTCGCCATGGATGCCGAGGCCGAGTTCGATCTCGTCCTCGCCGAGGCTGAAGCCCGGCGTGCCGGCGGCCGGGATCGTGCAGGCGCCGAGCGCGACGCCCATGGTGCCGGTCGCCGCCGCCGCTGCCCGGCCCGCCGCCGCGATCCTCTGCAGGTCCGCGCCGGCTTCGGCCAGCGCGCCGACGATCTTGTGGATCAGCACCGTGCCGGCAATGCCGCGCCGGCGCTCTTCCGGAACCGTGTCACGCAGGGCGACATCGTCGGCGACGACGACGATCTCGGTCGGGATGCCGCTGGCGCGCGCGAGTTCCGCCGCGAGCCCGAAATTCAGCCGGTCTCCGGTATAGTTCTTGACCACCAGAAGCGCGCCGGCCGGCCCCGCGACGGCCCGGATTGCGGCGAGGACCGCGTCGACGGAGGGCGAGGTGAAGACATCGCCGGAGACGGCCGCATGCAGCATGCCCGTGCCGACATAGCCGGCATGGGCGGGCTCATGGCCGGCACCGCCGCCAGAGATCACCGCGACCTTGCGCTGCGCCGCCTCCGGCGTGTCGCTGCGCAGCACGACGTCATGCTCCGCCAGCAGGGCGAGACCGGGATGAAGGGCAACGATCCCTTCCAGCATTTCGCGGACGACCTGGCGGGGATCGTTGATCAGCTTCTTCATGGCATCCTTCCAGAAGGCACGGCGCATTCTGCGGCACAGACTGGCGCATAGTTGAGCCCGGTCAACCCGGGAGGAGGCCCGGATGCCATGCGGCAGCGGCCGGGCGCCCTCAGGCGGGGTCTTAGTGGCGGCGCAATGCGTCCGAGAGGGTCTCGGCCAGGCGTCTCGTTTCAGGATCGAGCCGCGTTTCGCGCGCGGTCTGGCTCGCTTTGGCGCGCAGGCTGCCGGCATCGGTTCCGGCCGCTCTGCCGTTTCGGCAGAGGATCTTTCCCTCGACCATGGTCATGACGACGTCCCGGCCCGTCGCCCGCGCCAGCATGGCCTCGAGGACTTGCCCATCGGGGTCCAGATAGGCCCCCTCGGACGCCGCCAGATCGATCGCGACCAGATCGGCCTTGAGCCCTGCGCCGATGCGTCCCGTCCCGTCGAGAAAGGCGGCGTCGGCGCCTCGCTCCGTGGCGGTGGCGAGGAAAGCGCGCAGCTGTTCGGCCGGCGCCGCCGCGGCCGATCGCCCGAGCAGCCGCCCGAGCCGCAGCTCCGAGAGATAATCCTCATTGTCGTCGAGCGCGCAGTTATCGGTGCCCAGCGCGAAGCCGATACCGGCCTCCATCAGGGCCGCGACCGGCGGGGCGCCGTTGCCGAGGCGCAGATTCGAGCCGGGATTGACGACGATCCCCAGGCCAAGGCGTGCCGCATCGGCGATGTCCTCCGCCGTCGCCTGGACGAAATGCGCTGCGCTGGCGCGAGTCTCGAAGAGGCCGAGTGCTGCGAGCCGCACCAGCACCCGTTCCGGATAGAGCGTGCGGCAGCAGGTGGCCTGCGCCGGCGATTCAAGGAGGTGGAAATGCATGCCGACGCCGCGCGCGCCGGCGTCGGCGGTGAGAGCCCGCCAGGCTGCGTCGCTGACCCATTGCGGCCCGGCCGGCCCATAGGCGAAGCCCAGCCGCGGATGGCCGGCGTATTCGGCGCAAAGACGCGCCATCAGGCCGATCGTCTCGTCGAGCGGCAGGTAGCCTGGCCTGCCGGCACCGAGCAGCGCCTGTACATCGGCGGGCAGCGTCGCCAGGAAGGCGCTTTCGTCGGCCGGAGGGTAGACGAGGCCGCCGCGGTCGGCATAGCCGACGCAGATCGTGGCGCGCATGCCACTGTCGTCATAGGCTCGGATCGCGGCGCGCAGCTCCGCCTCATAGTCCCCCGAACCATAGGAGTAATTGGCGTGCAGCGTTGCGGTCACGCCGTTCTCGATCATCTGCAGGGCGGCGAGCCGGGTCAGCGCGTAGACATCGGGCGCGGCCCGTCCTCGCCGCCGGGCGATCCATGGCTCCAGCGCATCGTCGGGGAAGCCGAGCTGGATCTGGCTCAGGCCGCGGCCATGCTGATGCGCGTTGATCAGCCCCGGCATCAGGCAGGCATGGCCGAGCGAGACGATCTCGGCGCCCTGATGGGCGGCCCGCAATTCGCCGGCGGCGCCGCAGGCGGCGATGAGCCCGTCACGAACCAGGACCGCCCCGCCCGCGATCACGGGCGAGGCGGCATCCCGCAGGAGATAATCCGCCTCGAGAAGCAGCACGTCAGAACAGCTTCTGCGGCAGCCAGAGCGCCATTTGCGGCCAGAGGACCAGCAGCGCCGTGAAGCCGAGCATCAGCAGCACGAAGGGGAGCGCGCCATAGATCACATCCATGATCGAGCCCTGGTTCCTTACGCCCTGCACGACATAGAGGTTCATGCCGATCGGCGGCGTGATCAGCCCGATCTCCATCATCAGCACCAGGAAAATGCCGAACCACACCGGGTCGATGCCGAGATGCACGACCAGCGGGAAGACCACCGGAATGGTCGCGATCATCATGGAGAGCGTCTCCATGAAGCAGCCGAGGATCAGGTAGAAGATCACCAGGATCAGGATGATCTCGAGCTGGGTGGCACCGAACTGCGAGACGAACGAGGTCAGGGCCTGCGGGATGCCGAGCACGCCGATCACGAAGTTCAGGAAATGCGCCCCGACCATGATCAGCAGGATCATCGCGGAGATGCGCACCGTCGCGATCATGCTCTCATGCAGCAGCGCGAGCGAGAATTGCCGCTTCGCGATGGCGACGCCGAGCGCGCCGACGACGCCGATCGCGGCCGATTCCGTCGGGGTCGCCCAGCCGAGATAGATCGACCCCATGACGATGACGAAGATCACGAAGGGCGGGAAGATGTCGAGCAGGCTCTTGATCTTCTCGGCGCGCGGCCGGGCGGGCAGGACCGGCCCGGCGAGGCTCGGCTTCAGCAGGGCCATGACCACGATCAGGGCCATGAACAGCGCGGTCAGGATGAGGCCGGGAACGATGCCCGCCGCGAAGAGCTGGCCGATCGAGGTGTTCGTCATCGAGCCATAGATGATCATGTTGATCGATGGCGGGATCAGGATGCCGAGCGTCGCACCGGCCGCGATGGAGCCGGTGGTGAGGCGGTCGTCATATTGGCGCTCGTGCAGGAGCGGCACGGCGACGGTCCCGATCGTCGCGGCGGTCGCGACCGACGAGCCGGAGACCGCGGCGAACACCGCGCTCGCGCCGATATTGGTATGGAGCAGCCCGCCCGGTAGGCGCCGCAGCCAATCGGACAGGCAGCGATAGAGCCCGTCCGCGACGCCGGAGCGGACGAGGATCTCGCCCAGGAACACGAAGAGCGGAATGGCGGTCAGGATGAAGTCGTTCTGCCCGCTCCACATCTGGTTGCCGAAGCCCATCAGGGTCGGCCAGCCGAGGAAGCCCCAGGCCCCGATGAAGGCGGTCAGGAACAGCGCGATCGCCACGGGCAGCCCGATCATCATCAGGCCGAGCATCATCACGAAGCCGATCGCGGCGCCGGTTACCCCGATCATCGGCCCTGCACCTTCATTTCGAGGGTCGGCACGGTTTCCTCCTCGATGATCTCGTCGAGTGTCTTGACGCCGTAGAAGCGGTTCAGCCCCGATCGGTCGCGTGCCATCAGCCAGCTCGCATGCAGGGCGACGGCGGCGGAGGTGACGGCGAAGAACAGCAGGCCCGCGAACCAGAGGGTCTGCGGCTGCCATAACGGCGTCATCAGCGGGGTTCCGGACAGAGCGCGGTACTCGATGCTCTCGCTCAGCGCGGCATAGGCGCGCCAGGCCATGAAGCAGGCCATCACGGTGACGCACCAGGCCGAGATCAGGTTGAGGATGGAACGCGCACCGGTGCCGACGCGCTCGAGGAGAATCTCGACGCGCGTATGCGAGCGCTCCAGCAAGGCGTAGGAGAAGCCGAAGGCCGCGAGAATCGCCAGCACATAGCCGCCGAACTCGTCCCCGCCCTGCAGCGAGAAGTTCATGAAGCGCCGCAGCAGGATTTCGGTGGTGACGAGCAGCGCGAGGCCGAGCAGCAGATAGCCGGCGATCAGCGACAGCGCCCTGGCGGCGGGCAGCAGAGCGCGCGCGACCGGGTTTGCCTGGGTCATGACCATGTTCCCTGAAAAGAAGGGCCACCCCGGAGGGTGGCCCTGTTGGTTACTGGATGGTCAGGCCGACTGCGGCGCCCGCGGTCTCGCTCCATTTGGCCGAGCAGGTGGCGTCGACCGCATTGCAGGTCTTCTTCCAGATCGGCAGCACGACCTTCTCCGCGACATCCTTGATCGCGGCGCGGTCGGCCGCGCTGATCTCGACGAGCTTCATCGAGAACTTCTTGTGCGACTTGCAGCCGGCCTGCCCGGTGCTGCAGGCCGTGGCGTCGTCATTGGCGGTGATGGCGAGGTTCCAGAGCTGGTCCTCGAGTGCCTTGAACTGCGCGGAGAGCTTCGCCTGCTGCTCGGGGGTGAACTTCTTCCAGGTGTCGAGATTGATGAAATGTCCCTGGACCGAGCCGGATACCGAAAGCGGCAGGAGATGGGTCGTCACCTCCGGCCAGTTGCCGGTATTGCCCGAGGTCGGCGAGGTGACGCCGCAGGAAGCGACCCCGCGCTGGAGCGCCGGATAGACCTCGGAGAACTGCAGGGTGACCGGCGTGGCACCGAAATGCTCGAGCATGGCCGACATCGACGGCGTGAACGAGCGCACCTTCAGGCCCTTCAGATCCTGCAGGGACTTGATGTCGTGGTTGCAGTAGAAGACCTGCGGCCCGAACGGCCACAGCGTCAGCACCTTGGCGTTGAAGCGCGCCTGCAGGCGCGCATCGAAGGCGGCACGATAGGCGTCGACGACCTTTCGCAGGCTCGCCATGTCGGTGGCGACGCCGATCAGATCGACGCCTTCGAAGAAGGGATCGTCACGCGAGGCCATGCCGATCTGCACCGACATGACGTCGAAGGAGCCGCCGCGCAGCATGCGCAGGGCGTCCGGCGCCTTCACCCCGACGACATCCATCGGATTGTAGTTCATGGCGATCGGCACGCCCGCCTTGGCGCCGAGCGCATCGAAGAACGCCCGCTCGATTTCGACCTGCTTGACGTTCTGCGAGAAATTGCCGGCGACCCGAAGCGGTGTCTGAGCCGATGCGGAAACGACGCCGGCCACCATGGCCGCCGCGAAAGCCAAGCGCGGAAATAGATTCCTCATATCTGCCGTCCCCTTTTGCATTTTGCATTCAGAATGAGCATTGATCGTCAAAAAGGCGCTCTCGCCGAGACAATGCACATTTCAGGCCAGGCCGGTTCCCCAGGCGCACTCGCATCTGGTGAAGATGTGGAGCGCTCTTGCGGTTTTGAGCAGCCTATCGCGAAAAATGGCTCGTACAATAAAAAAATCGGCTCAGCGCGCACTTGCCAGCGATGTCGGATTCGCGACATACAGAGGTTTGAAATCTGGCGACCAGCCTATCGCCCTCCGGCTCTGTGAGTGATTTCTGAATGCAATATGACGTTAAGCCGACCGTGATCGGCATGCTCACCCCGTCCTCCAACACGGTGCTCGAGCCTTATACGGCAGCCATGGCCTGGCCGCTTTTTCCGGCGGTGAGCGTGCATTTCAGCCGCTTCCGGGTGACGAAGATCGCGCTCGACGCGGCGTCCAACAGCCAGTTCTCGCTCGAGCCGATCCTTCAGGCGGCAGATCTGCTCGCCGATGCCCGCCCCGATGTCATCGCCTGGAACGGCACCTCGGCGAGCTGGCTCGGCTTCGACAGCGATGAGAGGCTCTGCGCCGCCATCGCAGAACGGACCGGCGTGCGCGCCACCAGCGCGATCCTCAGCCTCAACCATCTGCTCAAGGCGATGGGTGTCAGGCGGCTCGGGCTGGTCACGCCCTATACGGGCGATGTGCAGCAGAAGATCATCGCCAATTATGCCGCGCTCGGCATCGAGACGGTCGCCGAGCGGCACAGCGGCAGGTCCGACAATTTTTCCTTCGCGGAAGTCGTCGAGGCCGAGATCGCCAGCATGTGCCGCGAGGTCGCCGCCAGTGCGCCGGATGCGATCGCCATCGTCTGCACCAATATGCGCGGCCCGCTGATCGCCCCGCAGCTCGAGCGGGAACTCGGTATCCCGGTCCTGGATTCCGTCGCCTTCACCTTGTGGGGCTGTCTCGATGCCACGGGCGCCGATATGCAGCCGCTGCGCAAGCTCGGTCGGATGTTCGGGCATCGAACACTGGCCGCGCCGGTTGTCGCGTGAGGCAGGCCTTGCCGGTGCCACCCACCTTTCCTGAGCCGGAAGCTGCGCCGATGGCGATGCCCCCGACCCTGCACGAGGCCCTGATCGCGCAATTGCGCACGCTGCTGCTCAATGGCGAGCTGGCCGACGGCAGCCGGATTCCCGAGGCCAAGCTGTGCGAGCGCTTCGGGGTATCGCGCACGCCCTTGCGCGAGGCGCTCAAGGTCATGGCTGCGGAAGGCTTCGTCACCTTGCGGCCGAACCGCGGGGCCGTGGTCGCGCCGATCGACCCCGGCGAGGTCGGCCCGCTCGTCGAGTTCAAGGGCGCGCTGGAGCGGCTGATCGGCCTGCTCGCCCCGGAGCGCGCGAGCGATGCCGACATCGCCGAACTCGAGCGCCTGCATCTTGCCCTGAAGGACGCCCTGATGCGGGACGAGCATGCGAGCTACACGCATCTCAATTTCGCCTTCCACCAGAAGCTGGCGCAGACGACGCAGAACCCGGTTCTGGTGCAGAGCTACGAGGCGCTGCAGCAGAAGATCTGGCGCTATCGCTTCACCATCAACGAGCTCTCCGAGCGGCTGGCGCAATCCTACCAGGAACATGAGCGGATCATGATCGCCCTGCGCGCCCGCGCCCGGCTCGACCTCGCCGAGCGGCTCGAGGAGCATAACCGCCTGACCGGCGAGGCCATGTCCCGGGCGCTCGCAGCGGTCGCCAGGCCGGGCAAGGCGCCGAGCGCCCGCAGACGGAGGAAGTCGGCATGAGGACGTTCGACACAATCATCCGCGGCGGGCGCATTTCGACCGCCTCCGACACGTTTCACTGCGATATCGGCATCAGGCATGGCAGGATCGCCGCGCTGGGCGAGGATCTCGGCGCGGCCGAGCGCGTCATCGACGTGCAGGGGAAATGGGTTCTGCCCGGCGGCATAGACAGCCATGTCCATATCTCGCAGCCCTCAGGCGAGGGCATCCGGATGGCCGATGATTTCGAGAGCGCGACGCGCTCGGCGGCACTTGGCGGCAACACCACCGTCCTGCCCTTCTGCCTGCAGGAAAGCGGGGTTCCGCTGCGCCAGAGCGTGCAGGCCTATCACGCCATGGCCGAAGGCGCCTGCTATACCGACATCTCCTTCCATCTGATCATCTCGGACCCGACCGAGCAGGTTCTCGGCCAGGAGCTGCCGGCGCTGGTCGGCGACGGCTACACCTCGTTCAAGGTCTTCATGACCTATGAGGGCCTCGCCCTGAGCGATCTGGAGCTGCTGAAGGTGATGGCGGTGGCGCGCGAGACGCGCGCACTCGTCATGGTCCATGCCGAGAATTACGACGTCATCCGCTTTCTGACCGAGCAGCTCGAGCAGGCGGGCAGGACGGCGCCACGCTTCCACGCCACCTCCCGCCCGGTCATCGCCGAGCGCGAGGCGACCTATCGCGCGATCTCGCTGGCGGAGCTGTCCGACGTCCCCCTGATGGTGGTGCATGTCTCCAACCGCGAGGCGATGGAGGAGATCCGCCGGGCCCAGCAGAAGGGCCTGAAGATCTTCGGCGAGACCTGCCCGCAATATCTGACCCTGACCGAGCAAGATCTAGACGGTCTCAACATGGAAGGGGCGAAATATGTCTGCTCGCCGCCGCCCCGCGATGCGGCTAGCCAGGAAGCCTGCTGGGAAGGGTTGCAGCAGGGCGTGTTCTCGGTGTTCTCCTCCGATCACTGCCCGTTCCGCTATGACGATCCGCAGGGCAAGCTCGCACCGAAAGGGCGCACCAGTTTCCGTTGGGTTCCCAACGGCATTCCCGGCGTCGGCGCGCGCCTGCCGATCCTGTTTTCCGAAGGGGTGATCGCAGGGCGGATCGATATCAACCGCTTCGTCGCCCTGACCGCGACCAACCATGCCAGGACCTATGGGCTCTATCCGCGCAAGGGTACGATCGCAGTCGGTGCCGACGCCGACATCGCGATCTGGGATCCGCAGATCGAGCAGGTGCTGACACATGCCATGCTGGACGACGGCTCCGACTACACGCCCTATGAAGGCATGAAGATCACCGGCTGGCCGGTCATCACCCTGGTCCGCGGCGAGATCGTCGCCCGCAACGGCAGGATCGAGGCCCGAAAGGGCCACGGAACCTACCTCAAGCGAGAGATCAGCCAGTTCGCCTGAGCCGGGAAAACCCGGCCGGCGCGACGGGCTTCGGAATTCGAGGCGGGCTGCTCAGCCCCGCATGCTGCCCGTCTCGATGAAGCGCTGGTGCCAGGACAGGGCTTCGGCCGGCAGGCAAGGCGATTGCAGACCGTAGGATCCGGCCTGGGCCCGGCGGTAATAATCCTCCAGTGCCGGCCGGTAGTCCGGATGCGCGCAGTTGGCGATGATCGTGCGGGCGCGCTGCTTCGGGCTGAGGCCGCGCAGATCGGCGAGGCCCTGCTCGGTGACGATGACCTGCACGTCCTGCGTGATGTGGTCGACATGGCTGGCCTGCGGCACGATCGCCGAGATCGTGCCGCCCTTGGCGGTCGAGGGCGTCATGAAGATCGAGATATAGGCGTTGCGCGCGAAGTCGCCCGAGCCGCCTATGCCGTTCTGGATGCGCGAGCCCATGACATGGGTCGAGTTGACGTTGCCGTAGATGTCGGCCTCGATCAGCCCGTTCATGGCGATGCAGCCGAGCCTGCGTATCAGCTCGGGATGATTGCTGATCTCCTGTGGTCGCAGGATCATGTGGTTGCGGTAGCGCGCCATCCCGGCATTGATCTTCTCGGCCGCCTGCGGGCTGACCGAGAAGGCGGTGGCCGAGGCGAGCGTCAGCTTGCCCGCATCGATCAGGTCGATCATCCCGTCCTGAATGACCTCCGTATAGGAGGTCAGGTTCTCGAACGGCGCGTCCAGCAGGCCCGAGAGCACGGCGTTGGCGATGTTGCCGACGCCCGATTGCAGCGGCAGCAGCGAGGCGGGCAGGCGGCCTTTCGCCACCTCATGGCTGAGGAAAGCGATGAGATGGCCGGCGATGGCCTTGGCCGCCGCATCCGGCGGCGAGAAGGGCAGGTTGCGGTCCGGCGCCTCGGTCTCGACGATCGCCGCGATCTTGGCGGGGTCGCAGCGCAGATAGGGTTCGCCGATACGGTCCTGCGGCTTCACGAGCGGGATCGGCACGCGGTGCGGCGGCAGGGCCGTGCCGTAATAGATGTCGTGCATGCCTTCGAGCGCGGTGCTCTGCCAGCGATTGACCTCGAGGATCACCTTGTCGGCGCGGTCGAGCCAGGTCTTGTTGTTGCCGACGGAGGAGGACGGAATGAGCGAGCCGTCCTCGCGGATGCCGGTGACCTCTACGACCGCCACGTCGAGCGGGCCGAGAAAACCCTGCCAGGCCATTGGCGCGACCTGCGAGAGGTGCATGTCGAAATAGTCCATCTGCCCGCTGTTGATCTTCTCGCGGGCGATGGGGTCGGAATTATAGGGCAGGCGGAATTCGATG
Organism: Allobosea sp. GW823-FHT01F03; assembly: GCF_058798075.1. Classification (NCBI taxonomy): domain Bacteria; kingdom Pseudomonadati; phylum Pseudomonadota; class Alphaproteobacteria; order Hyphomicrobiales; family Alloboseaceae; genus Allobosea; species Allobosea sp. GW823-FHT01F03. Next base: position 1,626,918 of record NZ_CM179505.1, read on the forward strand.
CCGTCGACCTTGGCGAGGGCGCCGTCGAGCTCCGGGCCGGTCGAGGCACCGGTCCATATCCTGACGCGGAACGGATCGCCCGCCGCATGGGCCGCCTCGATGCGCGCCGCCAGGGCCAGCGGCACCGCCTTCGGATAGCCCGAACCGGTGAAGCCGCTCAATCCCACGGTCATGCCGCTCTTGACGAGCGCTGCTGCATCCTGTGCGCCCATTACCTTCGCGCGCAGTGCCGCATTCGCAATTCTCGACATCTCGAAATCCGTTTCTGATCGATCCGGTTCAGGCGAGCCGGAGGCTGCTCCGGTCAAATTCGTGGTTGAGAGAGCTCCACGGGGCTGAACCGGTCGCGGCCAGGGCAGTGTCCCCGCAGCCGCTTCCTGGTTCTTCCACGCCGAGACGGGGGCCAAGGTCAAGCCGTGCTTTGGTCGCAGCGGGCGCGGGCGGTGCTTCAGGGACGCCCCGGTCTGTGCGGCGGTGCCTGATCCGCGGCAGGATCTGGTGTGTGAACAGGCGTGAACATCGCCGCAATTCTAGCGATCCGATTGAACCGGATTTGACGCGCTTCGGGCATTTTGCGTGCACGTTCATCTGTTGGGGAAACCATGAAAAGCTGTTCGGTCATGATGCTCGCCTTGGCGGCGTTCTGCGGTGTCGAGGCGGGCGATGCGCGCTCTGCTTCAAATGAGGCCGAAACTGCCATTCTCACGGCCACGCCGGGGCGCGACGATCCTGCCAAAGCCGGCCTCGTGCTTTCAGCCACCCGATCTGTCGCGGATGACGAGCTCTTCGACTTCGAGACATTGGGCCATCTGGCCGCCTCCCACGGTCCCTACGACCATAATGGGAGCCTGATGAAGATGGCGTTCGAGCACGGCCTCATCGTCTACGAGGAGCCGAAGGCCTCCCTGAACGGCCTCGCCCGGAAGGGGACGGTCCTGTTCCGCGGACAGCCCTTCAAGGAAGGTGGCAAGCTTTCGGGCACCGCCTATGCGTTCAAGCAGGGTTGCCCGCCCGCACCCTACCAGGTGACGGGCGGATATTCGAAGGATCGCGCGACGGTGACGCTGCGTGGGGCGGGGCCGGTCCGGGAGGGCTGCAGGGTCGTCGGGCTCTCCTCGAAGAGCCCCCATTCGGTCCTGGTCTTCAGGAGCCTGATGAGCGATTGAGCCGGCATCGGGCGCCGATCGTTCGGCCGCCGCGACGCCATTTCGACGGACGGGAGCGGGTGGGGATCGGCGCCGGAAACATGGCACAGCCTGCCCGCCGTATCCGCGTCTGCCGCCTGCCAAAACGGGCGGGCATCGCGAAGCGCGGTTGCGGCGAGGCCACAAAAACCGTTCGGTCGCTATGCGGTCATGTCAGGTCCGCTTTCCCGCTCCGGCGTTCCTCACAGCTCCGCTCCGTGACAAGGAGGGGCGATCGCGTCCCCCGAGCTGGCGGCGCGCCGAGAGATCAGGGAGGGCTATCGTGAGAGAAACCGGCGCAACCGCGCTGTCCTATGGCGCGGGGCTGGCCGACGCGGCTTCGATCCGCGATCTGCGCACCCTGTCGCAGCGCCGCCTTCCGAAGGCGGTCTTCGACTATATCGACGGCGGGGCCGAGGACGAGACGGCGCTGCGCGACAATGAGGACGGCTTCCTCGGCTGGCATCTCGTGCATCGCATCGCCGTCAATGTCGCGGAACGCTCGGCGAAGGTCGAGCTGCTGGGGCGCGAGCAGGCGCTGCCGCTGGTCTTCTCGCCCACCGGCCTGACCGGATTCTACCACCCCAATGGCGAGATCCTCGCCGCGCGGGCCGCCGGCCGCATGGGTATCCCCTACACGTTGTCGACCATGTCGGTGGCCTCGATCGAGGAGGTCGCGAAGGGCGCGCCCGAGACCGATCTCTGGTTCCAGCTCTATGGCCTGCGCGACCGCGACTGGATGCACGGTCTGGTGCACAGGGCGCAGGAGGCGGGCTATCGCGTGCTCTGCGTCACGCTCGACCTGCCGGTCTCCGGGCGGCGCGAGCGCGACGTCCACAACCGCTTCACCATGCCGCTGCGGCCGAGCCTCGCCAATGTGCTCGATCTGGCCCTGCATCCCTCCTGGTCGCTCGGCGTGCTGCGCTCGCCGCCGCGCTTCGGCAATTTCGAGGATGCCGGGACGACCGGCTTCACCAATATCGCCCAGCGCATTGCCGGCTCCTTCGACGCGTCCCTGCACTGGGGCGATGTGCAGAAGCTGCGCGATCTCTGGCGCGGCCCGATGGTGATCAAGGGCGTGATGCATCCGGAGGATGCAGCGAAGGCGGTGGAGATCGGCTGCGAAGCGCTGATGGTCTCGAACCATGGCGGACGCCAGCTCGACCATTCGCCCGCTCCGGTCACGATGCTGCCCGAGATCGCGCGGGCGGTCGGACGCCGGGCGCAGCTCATCGTCGATGGCGGCGTGCGGCGCGGGACGGACATACTGAAGGCGGTCGGCCTCGGTGCCACCGCCTGCAGCATCGGCCGCCCCTTCCTCTGGGGGCTGACGGCCGGCGGCCAGGAAGGCGCGGAGAAGGCGATCGCGCTGCTGCGCCACGAGCTCGACGTGGCGATGATCCTGCTCGGCGTGGCGCGGCTCTCAGCCGTGACGCCGGATCATCTGCGTCCGGCCCAGCGGCGCACCCGCACCTGACGAAATGCTTGTCGGCCGGGCCCCGAAGGGCCCGGCCGGATTGGTCTCAGCCTTCGGCCCAGCGCTGCTGCAGGGCAGTGACGGACATGTAGTCATAGGCGAAGTCGGAGATCGCCCAATAGCGCAGGCTATCCTGCTGATACGCCCAGAGATGGTCGTAGATCTTCTTGAAGTTCGGGTTGGCGGCCGACATCTCGGCGTAGAGATCCTTGGTGATCTTGTAGCTCGCCTTGAGGATGTCGTTGGGCAGCTGCCGCAGCTGGGCGCCGCCGGCGACCAGCCGCTTGAGCGCAGCCGGGTTCAGCACGTCGTATTTCGCCTGCATGTCATGGCCGGTCGCCTCGGCGCAGACCTTCAGCGCCTTCTGATAGGCCGGCGGCAGGCTGTTCCACTTCTCCAGGTTGATGAAGAAGCTGAGCTCGGCCGAGCCGTCCCAGAAGCCAGGATAATAGTAATAGGGCGCGACCTTGGCGAAGCCGAGCTTCTCGTCGTCATAGGGGCCGACGAACTCCACCGCATCGAGCACGCCGCGCTCGAGCGCGGGATAGATGTCGCCGGCGCCGAGCTGCTGCGGCACCACGCCCATCTTCTGCAGCACATTGCCGCCGAGCCCGCCGATGCGCATCTTCAGGCCCTGGAGGTCGGCGGCCGACTTGATCTCCTTGCGGAACCAGCCGCCCATCTGCGCGCCGGTGTTGCCGGCCGGCAGGTTGTAGATGTTGAACTTGGCATAGAACTCGTTGAGCAGCTCCAGGCCGCCGGCATGGTAGAGCCAGGCCTGCATCTGGCGGCTGTTCGGGCCCCAGGGGATCACGGTTCCGAAGGCGAAGGCGGTGTCCTTGCCGATATAGAAATAGGAGCCGGAATGGCCCATCTCGACGGTACCGGTCGTCACGGCATCGGCGACCTGCAGCGCCGGCACGATCTCGCCGGTGGCGAAGACCTGGATCTTGAACTTTCCGTCGGTGACCGCAGCGACCGCTTCGGAGAAATGGGTACAGGCTCCGAACAGGGTCTCCAGCGACTTCGGATAGCTCGAAGCCAGGCGCCAGGTGATCGTCGGCTGGCTCTGTGCGATCGCCGGGCTGGCAATACCGGCGGCCACGCCGAGGCCGGCACCCTTCAGGAATGAGCGGCGTTTCATCAGTAACGTTTCCTCTGGAACAGCAGTTTTGTAGGCCACCGGTATCGGCTTGGGCGCGACCATGTCAGCGCCCTCCACCGGTGGCAAGCCGGACGGTCAACCCCGTAATTAGGCGAAGCAGGCGAAAGGCGAAGCTTTTGGTCCCGGGAGGCCGGTTTTCTGGAATAAACCACAGGGCGTTGGGCTTTTGCCGGCCTGCCGGCGCGCACCGAATTTTTGTTGCAGACGATGTCCGGGTGGCGCGCGAAGGCCGGCGGGATGATGGAGCCGCGCATTCGCTCCATCAGGGCATCCGTCCGGGATGATTGATTCTGCCGATGCGACGCGCCCGCCGATCCCGGAAACGCCCCCAGGAGCTTGCCGCTCCGGGCGCGCAGGCCTTAGTCGAGCGCCGTGACGCGTAGGCGCAGCGCGTTGCCGATCACGCTGACCGAGGACAATGCCATCGCCGCTGCCGCGATGATCGGCGAGAGCAGGATGCCGAAGAACGGGTAGAGCAGGCCCGCGGCGACGGGGACGCCGGCGGCGTTGTAGACGAAGGCGAAGAACAGGTTCTGTCGGATATTGCTCATCGTCGCGCGGCTGAGCTGGAGCCCGCGCACGATGCCCTGCAGGTCGCCCTTGACCAGGGTGACACCGGCGCTCTCGATCGCGACATCGGTTCCGGTGCCCATGGCGATGCCGACATCGGCGGCAGCGAGGGCAGGAGCGTCGTTGACGCCGTCGCCGGCCATCGCGACGACCCGTCCCTGGGCGCGCAGCTTGTCGACCACGGCGCTCTTTTCCTCGGGCAGCACCTCGGCCTCGACCTCGTCGATGCCGAGCTGGCGCGCCACGGCCTGCGCCGTCGTGCGGTTGTCGCCGGTCAGCATGACGACGCGAATGCCGGCGTCGCGGAGCGACCGGATCGCCGCCGGCGTCGTCTTCTTGATCGGATCGGCGATCGCCAAGAGGCCGGCGAGCTTGCCGTCGATGGCGACGAAGATCACCGTGCCGCCTTCGCCGCGCAGGGTCTCGGCCTCGGCGGACAACGCGGAAAAGTCGATGCCGAGCTCGCCCATGATCCGGTGGCTGCCGATGACCAGCGCGCGGCCTTCGACGCTGCCGGTCACGCCCTTGCCGACCGGGCTGTCGAAATCCCGGGCTTCGGCGAGGGCGAGGCCGCGCTCCTTGGCGGCTTCGACGATCGCGGTCGCGAGCGGATGCTCGCTGGCGCGCTCGAGCGAGGCGGAAAGGCGCAGCAGCTCGTTCTGGTCGATGCCGCCGGCCGTCCGCATGGCGATCAGCCGGGGCTGGCCCTCGGTCAGCGTCCCGGTCTTGTCGACGACCAGCGTGTCGACTTTCTCGAAGCGTTCGAGCGCCTCGGCATTCTTGATCAGCACGCCGAGGCCGGCGCCGCGCCCGACCCCGACCATGATCGACATCGGCGTCGCCAGGCCGAGCGCGCAGGGGCAGGCGATGATCAGCACCGCGACCGCGGCGATGAGGGCGTGGGCGAGGCGCGGTTCCGGGCCGAACATCATCCAGGCGGCGAAGGCCGCGATGGCAATGACGATGACGAGGGGGACGAACCAACCGGAGACCTGATCGGCCAGCCGCTGGATCGGCGCGCGCGAGCGCTGCGCGTCGGCGACCATTTTGACGATCCGGGCGAGCATGGTGTCGCTGCCGACCTTGCCGGCGCGCATGATGAAGCCGCCGGTGCGGTTGAGCGTGCCGCCGATCAGCGCGGCGCCAACCTCCTTGGTGACCGGCATGGATTCGCCTGTGACCATGGATTCGTCGAGCGAGCTGCGGCCCTCGACGAGCTCGCCATCGACCGGCACGGTCTCGCCGGGGCGCACACGCAAGCGGTCGCCGACATGGACGGATTCGAGCGGGATATCCTCATCCTCACCATCCTCGCGCACGCGGCGCGCCGTCTTCGGCACGAGGTCGAGCAAGGCGCGGATCGCGCCGCCGGTCTGCTCACGGGCCCTGAGTTCGAGGACCTGACCGAGCAGCACCAGCACGGTGATGACGGCGGCGGCCTCGAAATAGACGGCGACCGAGCCGTCGGCGGCGCGCAATGTCGACGGGAAGATGCCGGGGGCGATGGTCGCGATCACGCTGTAGATCCAGGCGACACCCGTGCCCATGGCGATCAGCGTGAACATGTTCAGGCTGCGATTGACGAGGGATGCGAAGGCGCGCTCGAAGAAGGGCCAGCCCGCCCAGAGTACGACCGGCGTCGCCAGGACGAGTTGCAGCCAGTTGGAGTTCTGCGGCGCGATCAGCTGGTGCAGGCCGAGGAGATGGCCGCCCATTTCGAGGACGAAGACCGGCAGGGTCAGGACGAGGCCGACCCAGAAGCGCCGGGTCATGTCGACGAGCTCGTGGCTCGGCCCCTGATCGGCAGTCGGCATCTCCGGCTCGAGCGCCATGCCGCAGATCGGGCAGCTGCCCGGGGCGGGCTGGCGGATCTGCGGATGCATCGGGCAGGTATAGATCGTGCCCTCGGGCGCGGGCGCTGCGGCGGGCTTCGGCGTCGTGCCCTCGGCATAGGCGGCCGGCTTGGCCTCGAACTTGCCGCGGCAGCCATCGGAGCAGAAGAAATAGCGCTTGCCGGCATGGGAGGCGCTGTGCTTCGCCGTGGCGGGATCGACGGTCATGCCGCAGACCGGGTCCTTGACGCTGTCCGGCGCGGGCGCGCCATGGCCGTGATGGTGACCATGCTCGTGATGTTCGTGGTGCTGGTGATCAGCCATCGTGCCTTCTCTCTTTCCCCGCGCCGTGATGCGAAGCCGGCGGGATCTGCCCGCCGGTCTCTCTCTCGGGTCAGCGCGTCAGCTGTGCGCTGGGGGTGTAGCCGGCAGCGGTCACGATCGCGCTCAGCGCTGCGAAATCGGCGCCGCCGCGGACGCTGACCAGCTTGGAGGCGGGGTCGGCGTCGACGCTGGTTCCCGGCAGCTTGCTCTCGATGGCGGTCTTGATGGTGCCGGCGCAATGGCCGCAGGTCATGTCCTCGACCCGGAAGCTGACGGCGCCTTCGGCCGGCGCCGCGGCGGTCGCGGCGGCTTGGGAATGTTGCTGGCAGGAGCACATGGTTCGCTGTCCTCGGTTGACGATGACAGCAGCCTGCACCTTCCCACAGTGGTAAGGTCAAGCCCTTCTGCACGTGCCGAGTGCGAAGCGCCGCGGCGGGCTCAGCCCGCCGTGTCGGCGAGTTCCTTCTGCCTGATGCAGGCGACGCTGTGGCCGAGGCCGACCTCCTCGATCTCGGGGATCGCGCTGGCGCAGGCGTCGATCACATGCGGGCAGCGCGTGCGGAAGACGCAGCCCGAAGGCGGGTTGAGCGGGCTCGGGATGTCGCCCTTGAGGATGACGCGCTCGCGCTTGATGCTCGGATCGGGCACCGGTGCGGCCGAGAGCAGCACCTTGGTGTAGGGGTGGCGCGGATTGGCGTAGACCTCCTGCGCCGGGCCCTTCTCCATGATTCGGCCGAGATAGAGCACGACGATGTCGTCGCAGAGATACTCGACGACGGAGAGGTCATGGCTGATGAAGACCATGGTCAGGCCGAGTTCGCGCTGCAGCTCCTGGATCAGGTTGAGCACCTGGGCCTGGACCGAGACGTCGAGCGCCGAGACCGGCTCGTCAGCGATGATCAGCTCGGGCTCCACCGCGAGCGCCCTTGCGATGCCGATGCGCTGGCGCTGGCCGCCGGAGAATTCATGCGGGTAGCGCCGTGCGTGCTCGGCGTTGAGACCGACCCGGTCGAGCAGCTCGGCGATCCGCGCCTCACGGGCCTTGCCCTTGGCGAGGCCGTGCGTGTCGATCGCCTCGCCGATGATCTCGCCGACCCGCATGCGCGGGTTGAGGCTGGAATACGGGTCCTGGAAGATGATCTGCAGCCGCCGGCGATAGCCGCGCAGCGCCTTCTCCGGCAGGCCGAACAGGTCGACGCCGTCGAACACGGCTTCGCCGCCGGAGGGCTCGACCAGACGCAATATGCAGCGCCCGACCGTGGTCTTGCCCGAGCCGGATTCGCCGACGATGCCGACGATGCTGCCGCGGCGAACCTCGAAGGAGACGTCGGAGACCGCCCGGACCTCGCCGCCACGGGTCGAGAAGACCTTCTGAAGATTGCGGACGGAGAGCAGCGGCGTCTCCGAAGCGACCGGGTTTGCGGGCGTGCTTGCAGCCGTCACAGCGCGTCGTGCCTCCAGCAGCGGGTGAGATGGGCGGCCGCGACGTCGAGCAGCGGCGGCACGGCCTGCGTGCAGCGTTCTTCGGCCAGTGGGCAGCGCGGCGCATAGGTGCAGCCGGGCGGCAAGGCGAGGGGGCTCGGCACGCTGCCAGGGATGGCGTTGAGCAGGCGGCGGCCCTGGCCGGGAACGCGGTCGCGCCTTGCATCGGGAATGCAGGAGAGCAGGCCGCGCGTATAGGGGTGGCGCTGTCGTGCGAAGACGTCGGCGACCGGCCCCTGCTCGACGACTCTGCCGGCATACATCACCGCGACCTCATGGGCGATCTCGGCGACGACGCCGAGATTATGGGTGATGAACAGGATGCTCATGCCGATCTCGGCCTGGAGCCGGCGCAGGAGGTCGAGGATCTGCGCCTGGATGGTGACGTCGAGCGCAGTCGTCGGCTCGTCCGCGATCAACAGGGCAGGATTGCAGGAGAGCGCGAGCGCGATCATCACGCGCTGGCGCATGCCGCCCGACATTTCGTGCGGATACTGTGCGAGGCGCCGCTCGGCCGCGGGGATCTCGACCAGTTCGAGCATGCGCTTGGCCCGTGCCCGCGCCTCGCGCCGCGACAAGGGCTCGTGCAGCAGGATCATTTCCATGATCTGGTCGCCGACGGTGAAGAGCGGGTTGAGGCTCGTCATCGGCTCCTGGAAGATCATCGCGATCTCGCTGCCGCGGATGGCGCGCATCCGCTTCAGCGGCAGCTGCGCGAGATCGACGACCTCGCCGCTGCGCAAGCGGTAGAGGATGCGCCCGCCGACGATGCTGCCGGGATGGGCAAGTAGCCGCATGATCGAGAGGCTGGTCACCGACTTGCCGGAGCCGGACTCGCCGACCACGGCGAGCGTCTCGCCGCGGCGCAGCGAGAAGCTGACGCCGTCGACCGACTTCACCGCCTGCGAGCCCAAGAGGAAATGGGTCTGGAGATCCTCGACCCTGAGCAGGATGTCGTCCTCGGCCGCGCCCGCGGCGACGGCTGTCGTTTCCGTGGTCGCCATGGTCAGAGGTCCTTGCGCAGGCGCGGATCGAGCAGATCGCGCAGACCGTCGCCGACCAGCTGCAGCGACAGCACGCTCAGCACGATCGCGGCGCCGGGGAAGAGCATCATCCAGTCGGCCTGGCCGATGTATTGCCGGCCGCCGGCGATCATCGTGCCCCAGGTCGGGATCTCCGGGCTGACGCCGACGCCGAGGAAGGACAGGCTTGCCTCCGCCAGCATCGCATAGGCGAAGATGAAGGTGGCCTGGACCAGGATCGGCGAGACGAGGTTGCGCAGGACATGGCGGGTCATGATCCGCCAGGTCGGCACGCCGAGCGCCCGCGCCGCCTCGACATAGGGCAGTTCGCGGATGATCAGCGTCGAGGCGCGCACGATGCGGGCGAGGCGCGGCGCGTAGACGATGCCGAGCGCGACGATGACCGTGGCGAGCGAGGGGCCGAGCGCCGCGACCAGCGAGATCGCCAGCAGGATGTCGGGGAAGGCCATCATTGCGTCGATGATGCGGGCGATGACGCCGTCGGCCCGGCGGAAGAAGCCGGCGACGAGGCCGAGGGTGATGCCGAGGATCGCGGCGAGCGTGGTCGCCGCCGCGCCGACCAGCAGCGAGAGCTGGCCGGCATAGATGGTGCGGCTGAAGATATCGCGGCCGAACTCGTCGGTGCCGAAGAACCAGCGTTCGCTCGGCGGCTTCAGCCGGTTGACCACCGAAAGCCGGCTCGGCGAATAGGGCGCGATCAAGGGCGCGAGGATCGCCAGCAGGGCGATGACGGCGATGATGACGAGGCCGATCACCAGCGTCTTGCGCTGCAGGATCAGGCTGGCGAGCCGCGGACGGGCGGCGGGCGAGGAGGGGGCGGCCATCAGTAGCGCACCCTGGGGTCGATCGCGAGATAGAGCATGTCGATCAGGAAATTGATCAGCACATAGAGGGCGGCGATGACGAGGAGCGCGCCCTGGATGACCGGATAGTCGCGGCGCAGCACGGCCGAGACGACGAGATTGCCGATGCCCGGCAGGCTGAACACGGTCTCGGTCACCACCGCGCCGGAGATCAGCAGTGCCGCGGTGAGGCCGATCACGGTCAAGACCGGGATCAGCGCGTTCTTGAGGGCGTGCTTCATCACCACGCCCCATTCGCCCATGCCCTTGGAGCGGGCGGTACGGACATAGTCGTCGTTGAGCACGTCGAGCATCGAGGCGCGGGTGAAGCGGGTGATCAGCGCCGAGGAGACGATGCCGAGCGCCAGCGCCGGCAGGACGAGATGGCGCAGCCGCTCGAGGAAGGAGGCGTCGGGGCCGCCATAGCCGGAGGCCGGCATCCAGCCATAACGCACGGCGAAGATCTGGATCAGGATCAGGCCGAGCCAGAAGCTCGGAATGCTCGCGGCGAACATGGCGAAGGTGGTGGCGAGCTGGTCGAAGAGCGAGCCGCGCTTGTAGGCCGAGAGGATGCCGACCGGCAGGGCGATGGCGCTTGCGATCAGGATCGAGAACAGGGTGAGGAAGAAGGTCGGCTCGGCCCGCTCGGCGAGCGCGCTCAGCACGGGCATGTTGAGGAAGATCGACTGGCCGAGATCGCCGCGCAGGAGCTGGCCGAGAAACAGCACGTATTGCGTCGGCAGCGACTGATCGAGCCCGAGCCGGCTGCGCAGGGCGCTGATGTCGGCGGCCGTCGCATCGGGGCCGAGCATGACCGCAGCGGGGTCGCCGGGGGCGACGCGGACGATGATGAAGACGATCGTCACGACCGTGAACATCACCGCCAGCATGCCGAGGATGCGCTGCATCACATATCGCGTCATCGCGTGCCGATCTTCCCTTCTGTGCTTCCCGGCGTTCATCGCCGGTCAGCCGCCGTTGCAGGCGTGTTCTGCCCATCGGCGTTCGAAAAACTCTGGTCATCCCGGACGGAGCGAAGCGGAGATCCGGGATCCATGCCGGAGCCTTTCCGCAAGAGTTTCCGGCATGGATCCCGGGTCTCCCTACGGTCGCCCGGGATGACACGCGCTTGATCGGGAGCAGCCCGAGGCCGCTCCCGAAGCGTGTGGAGTTGGCTTCCTGACGATCGCTTACGGCTTGAGCGAGGCGTTCCAGAAGTACGGCCAGGGCGAGGCGGTGTAGCCGTTCAGGCGCGGCGACTTGGCGCTGAGGGCGGCGAAATCGCCGACCTTGTAGAAGGGCACCTCTTCGAAGATCAGCTTCTGCAGGTCGGCGAAGATCGCCTTGCGCTTCGTCACGTCCGCTTCGGCGTTGAGCGCGTTGAGGAGCTTGTTCTTGCTCTCGCTCGCCCACCAGCCGGGATAGCTGTCGGGCAGCGGCGCGATCAGGGCCGGCTCGGCCAGGAACGGGCTGTGGGTGATGAAGATGTCCCAGAGGGCCGGCTCGGCGCGGCGCTGCACCAAGGTCGCCCAGTCGACGACCTGGAGGTCGACCTTGAGGCCGGCGGCCTTGAGGTATTCGGCCGCGACCTGCGCCATCTTGTAATGGAACTCGTATTGCCGGCTGGTCAGGATGCGGATCGGCGCGCCGTCATATTTCGCGGTCTTCGCCAGGGCCTTGGCCTTGTCGGCATCGCCCTGGTTGTAGGCCTTGATGCCGGCATCGCTGCGCCAGGCATAGCCTTCGGGGTACATGGCGCCGTCGACCTTGTAGAACTCCGGCTTGCCGAAGGCGGCAGCCAGCATGTCCTCGGCGTTCAGGGCAGCCTGGACAGCCTTGCGCATGTCCTGGTTGGTCATCATGCCCTGCTTGTTGTTCATGATGAACATCGGCCAGCCGAAGCCCTGCATCAGCAACGGCTCGGTCTTGGCCTGGCCCTTCAGCCGGTCGAAAGCCTCGACCGGGATCAGGTCGGCGAAGTCGAACTGGCCGGCGAGCGCGCCCTCGACGCGGGTGTTGGCGTCGGGCACCGGTACGAAGCGGATCTCGTCGAGATACTGCTTGCGGGCGCCGCCGAAGCCGTCGGGCTCGCCCTGGCGCTGCTTGTAGCCGTCGAAGCGGGTAAGCTGGATGTACTGGTCGGGCTTGCGCTCCTTGAGCTGGTAGGGCCCGGTGCCGATCACGTCCTTGATCGGATTTTCCATCTTGTCGGCTGGCATGATCACCGCCGCCGAGTTGTTGAAGGCGAGCAGCGCGGTCAGCGGCGCGAACGGGGCCTTCAGCGTGATCTTGACCGCCTTGTCGCCCTCCGCCTCGATCGAGGCGATGTTCCCGGCGACGAGCTTGCCGCGCGAGGCGAGCTCGGTCCAGCGCTTCAGCGAGGCGACGACGTCCTGCGCGGTCATCGCCTTGCCGTTGTGGAAGGTGACGCCCTGGCGCAACGGGATGGTGTAGACCTTGCCGCCGTCGCTGATCTGCGGAAGCGCCTCGGCCAGAAGCGGGGTCAGCGCCCAGTTCTTGTCGAAGGTGTAGAGCGTCTCGTAGAAGTGCTGGGTGATCATGCCCAGAAGGTCGCCGGCGGCGACCATCGGGTCGAGCGTGTTGGGCTCGCCGATCGTGGCGACGTTGAGCGCGCCGCCCTTCTGCTGGGCGAGGGCCGGCGCTGCGGCGCCCCATCCCGTGACGGCGAGCGCGGTCACGCCGATCCGGGCCAATTTCGTCAACATCTCAGCTTCCTCCCTGTGGTTTCTTGTCAGTCGGTGTTGAAATCAGCTGTGCGTCCCGTCAGCGCTGGCGGATGGTCTCCACGACATGGGCCAGCTGCTCGACCACGGCGGCGGTGATCTGCTCGCCCTTCTCGCGCGTCGCCAGCGAGGGGTCGCCGACGACCCCCGTGCCGCCGGACATCTCGTGCATCGAGCGGAACAGCGCGCCGCGGGCCGGCAGGATCATGTCGGCATTGGCCCAGTCATGGGTGCCGACATAGCTCATCCCCGAGACCAGCGCGGTGCGCACGCTTTTGGGCGCGCCGAGCAGCATCAGCGAGGTCTCGAATTCGCAGGCATGGTTGATGCCGGCAAAGCTGCTCTCGCGGATCGTGCCGAGTTCCTTGGCGGCCAGGCGCCACCAGGTCAGGAAGGCGACGCGGCAGTCGCGATGCTTCGTGCCGAAGGTCTCCAGCAGCACCTGGCCGATCGCCTGGTTGCCGCCATGGCTGTTGAACAGCACGATGTTGCGGAAGCCGTGGCGCACGACGCTTTCGAGGATATCCCCGACATAGGCCAGGAAGGTCTCGTGGCGGACGCTGAGCGTGCCGGCGAAATCCATGTGGTGCTCGGAGCAGCAGACCTTCACCTGTGGCAGGATCAGGACCCGATCCCCCAGCTTGGCTTCCAGCGCCTGCAGGAAATGATCGCCGATAACGGCGTCGGTTTCGAGCGGCAGATGCGGGCCGTGCTGCTCGATGGCGGCGACGTTCAGGACGACCGGGATGTGGCGATCGAGCGCGGCGACTTCGTTCGTCGTGAGGGGTTCCCAACGCATGGTTCTGGTCCGGCTCTCAGGAGATGGTGCGTTCGGAGACGCGGAAGCGGGCGATCGCGGCCTCGTCGAGGACGATGCCGAGCCCCGGCCCGTCATCGGGAATGCGCACATGCGGCGGCTCGAAGGCGAGCGGCTTGGCGAGCAGATCGTGGCTGCGGATCATCCGGCCGAAAATGTCGCTCGGCCAGACGCAGCTCTTCGCCGCGGCAGCCTGGTGGACATACATCGCTTCGAGAATGCCGAGATCGACCTCCGAGCCGTGCCAGCAATAGACGCCGGCGGTCGAGGCGATGTGGTCGAGCGTCTGGAACTTGGCGAGGCCGCAATTGAAGTTGAAGCCGTCGACGGCGCCATGGGCGATGGCGTTGATCGCGTCATGGGCGCGCTGGCCCTGATAGATATAGGGCAGCGAGACATGCAGCACGATCGGGATCGAGGAGAAGCGGCGCAGCTCCGCGAAATCCTGCAGCATCCAGCGCGGCAGCGGATCCTCGAGCAGCAGGACGTTGCCGATTTTTTCCAGCTCCCGGATGATCGGGCGCGCATTGCCCGAGTTCTCCCAGCGCTGGTTGGGATCGAAGATCACCTTCATGCCGGGCGCGTGCTGCTTGATCTGCGCGCACCAGCCGGCGACGTCGTCCTCAAGGTCGCATTTGAACTTGATGACCTTGTAGCCCTGCTCGAAATAGCGCTTCACCCAGGGGCCGACCTCGTCCTGGGTGCGGTGACTCGACCAGGCGCTGACATTGACCCGGTCGCGGATGGCGCCGCCGAGCAGCCGGTGCATCGGCACGCCCAGCGTCTTGGCATAGGCGTCCCAGATCGCGCATTCGAAGCCGTCATATTCGCGGCAGAGCGGCAGCGGCAGATCCTGCAGCGGCAGGTCGAAGATCGACTGGCCGATCAGGTTGGCGCAGATCGCCTCGAGGCGGGGCCATTCATGGTCGCGGTAGAACTCGCCGATGCCGACGACGCCGTTCTTCAGCGTCATCCTGACGATCAGCTTGGGGAGCTCGTCGAACTGTACGCTCCAGCTCGCCTTGCCGCCGACCGGCAGCATATGCAGCGGCTTGGCGAGGCTCTCGGAATTGATCACGCCGGGATTGGCGGGGACGATGACCTCGTCGAACTGGAAGGACAGGATCGTTCCGTCGGCTGGCTGCATGGCTCGGCTCGTCTTCTGGTCATTGGCGCGTGGCGCGCGACGGGCCGGGAATGTAGCTAGATTACATTTACTGTCAATCGAGCCGAAGATATTTGCACATGCGATGACGCTGTGGCGCCGTTTTACAAGGGGCGAGATGCCTGTGGGCCGGGCGCTGCGCAGCTGCCAAGGTGTCCTGATCGAACGTTATCTGATTGATTCTTCGGTTTTTTCTTTGAGGCAATACGCCGCTGCGCCATGCCGAGGGTCTCGGCCGGCTCTCAGGGTTTGTGGATGTAGCAAAATTACCTGATCGCGGAATCAGTCGCCGATCGGCTGCCCCTCTGTGCTGCCATGCAGGGCGATGAGCGTCGCGCGGGCGCGCCAGAGCTTCTTCGAGACGCTCTTCATGCGGCGGGCGCCGAGCAGGGTCGCGATGCAGTCGAGCAGGAAGAGCTGCCCGTAGCGGCCGCGATTGGGCATGTAGAAGAACTTTTCCTCGTCGAAGGCCTGGAGCGGCACGAGCACGCTGGCGAGTTCGGCGAGCGGGCTCGGCGGGTGGGTGACGGCGATGACGCCGGCGCCCTGGCTGCGGGCGATCTCGGCGCTGTCGAGCAGCGAGCGCGGCTTGCCGGTGACCGAGAAGATCAGCAACACGTCGTCGGGCCCGCAGGTCGCGGCCATCACGCGTTGCTGATAGGGGTCGGCCGTCGAGGATGCGGCGACATCTAGCCGGAACAGCCGGTTCTCCGCTTCGGTCGCGACATTGGCCGAGCTGCCGCCGACGCCGAAGCAGAAGATGCGGCGGCCCTTGTCGAGCAGGTCGACGGCGGCCTCGATCGCCTGCGGATCATGCTGGGCGAAGGCCATCGACAGCGCCTGCACGGTCGCATTGTAGACGTGCTCGGCGACCTCGTTGCCGGTGTCGGCGGGCTGCTGGCGCTCGGCGGCGAGATACATCCGGCCGATCGCGTATTCCTGGGCCAGGCGGATCTTGAAATCGGTGAAGCCGTCGCAGCCCATGCGGCGGGCGAAGCGCACCACCGTCGGTTCGCTGACATGGGCCTGGGTCGCCAGGTCGCGGGTGCTGATCCGGGCTGCGCCGTCGATGTCCGCCAGAATGATCTCGGCGACATTGCGCTCGGCCCGGTTCATCTCGGGGGCTTCGAGCCGCATGCGATCGATCAGGCTGCTCACGTGGCGCATCGTCCCCTTTCCGGCATTCGCAGTTGCGGCGTCGCATATCCCGTGATCGGGACCAAGGGTATCCGTGCGGTCGCGGGCGGTGTTCCACAGCCCGGCATGCGGCTCCGGCGAAACGCCGATTATCGCGACATGGACGGGCAGGGCAAGGCGTGTCGCCACAGGCCTGCCGCGAGATGGTCACGAAATCACCCCGCGGGAGCTCGGCCTCTGCTCCCATTCGTACGGTCTTATGCAGACGATCGACAATCAGGGGAGGAGGTCTCATGCGCACGATCACGATAGCGGCCGTCGCAGCGCTCGCCCTGGCGGGTGTGGCGCAGGCTCAGACGGAGCCGAGTGGAACGCCGCCGGTGCAGTCGCCGGTGGCTTCTCCCGACATTGTGCCGGCTGCTTCCGAGATCACGGCCATTCACGTGGTCGAGCTCGACGATCTGCCCGATGAGGCGAGGGCGAGAGTGAACCAGCATGTGGCGACCCGCACGGCCAACGAGGTGCAGCAGCTGCAGCAGGCGATCGAGGCTGTGCCGACGGTCAGATCGGCGGTAGAGGCGCAGGGGTTTTCGGTCCGCGACGTGGTGATGGCCGAGATGAGCGACGAGGGGGAACTGACCATCGTCACCAGGCGCATCGGCTGACAGCGGCGCCTTCGGCTATCGGCTTCCCGGACGGCGTCGCTCCCCGGTGAAGGAGCACTGTCACGCCGTCCGCTTCTTCTTCATTGAAATCGCCGGGGCGGGGGCGGGCGACAGTGTCGCCCTATGTGCTCAAGCCCTGCCTCCGGCGTCGCTTATCGACAGATCCAGCTTTCAGATGGCAACGTTGGACACTGCCATTTGAAAGCGTCCGGTACTAGCTCCAGAACCCATCCTGATGGGCGCGTGGCGAGAACGTTTCCGAGTCGTCCTGCTGGGTCGTCTCGATGTCGTCCTCGTGTTCGGCGTCAAGCGCGCCTTCCGAGTCGTGCCGTTCGAGCATGGTTCTCTCCTTTCATGATCTAGGGGGAGTTTTGCTTCTGGCACACCAAAGATAGGCCTTTTTGCTGCGCTGCACAAGGTTTTGGGCGGGGCAGGGATCTTCCCGAAGGGCAAGACCGGCTCAGCCATTGCCCCCCGAGGACCCTTCCGCAACGGTCGCCGACTGGCTTTCCGCAGCGCGATCCAGGCATGCGGCCATGGCCGACGTGCCCCAGGAATGCTTCGAGCATTGCGCCGTTCCGACGGTCAGATTGGGGGCCGATCCCTGCGGCTGCTGCGCTCCGCCGCATCCGCTGAGAGCCAGGGCGAGTATGGCCAGGGTCAGTCGCATTTTGGTCTCCCGTTTCGAAAGCCGACCAGTCGATCACAGAGATTTGGCAGGAGTTTGAAGTTGCACAAACGTCGATGCTGGCGCGCGATTTGCGCGTAAGAGATCAGACCGTGCCGATGCCGTCCTATTTCGAAACGCCTTGCTCCATAACAGCGCAATCGGAGACGTCCCATGTCGTCGCGCCCCCTGTCTCTGCGTCTGGCTCGCGTCTTCGAGCGCCTTGACCGGCGCAAGCGGGCTGCCCGAAAGGCGGCGGCTGCAAATGCCGTTCGGAACCCCGAGCTGCATGACGCCGAGATGTCGGAGACGAAGGAGGGCGGCAAGAAGCCGGCCCAGGCCGGCGAGAAATAGCCTCTCTCCTTTTTGACTGCCCACTGCCCGATCGGCGACGGGTGCAGGTTCGGCGTGGAGGGCGCCGAACCTGCACCCGCCGGCTGTCACCAACTCTGACGATCGTACCAGCTATCGATGTCCGCCTTCACGCGGTCCTTCTCGATGCCGTAGCGCTCCTGAATCTTGCCTTCGAGCTGGTCGCGCTTGCCGGCGATGACGTCGAGATCGTCGTCGGTCAGCTTGCCCCATTGCTCCTTGACCTTGCCCTTGAGCTGCTTCCAGTTTCCTTCGACGCGGTTCCAGTCCATCGGATCACTCCTTTCAAGGGGGAGGGGTAGGAGGCCGCCCAGGCGGCCGCGCGGTCAGATCAACGGGCCACGATAGGGCTCGGCCCGGTCGTCGAAACGACTCCAGCCGGTTCTGCGATATTCGGCGAGGCGTTCGTCGCGGTCGATCGGCGTGGCGCCGTCCATGATCGCCTCGGCGGCGGGCGCCCGGTCGTCGCTGGTGCGGACCGAGACGACCGATCCACCGCGGCGCACCGTTTCGGCATAGTAGTTGGCGTCATCCTCGCTGGCGCCCGCGCTGGTCAGCGCGCCGACGATGCCGCCCGTGGCGCCGCCGGCGACAGCGCCAGCCGCGGTCGAGGCGAGCCAGCCGGCCGCTACCACCGGCCCGATGCCGGGAATGGCGATCAGGCCGAGGCCCGCCAGCAGGCCGGCGGCTCCCCCGAGCGCGGCGCCGATGCCGGCACCTTCGCCGGCATTGCTGTCATCGGCCTTCTCGTGCCGCCCGACGAGGCTGATCTCCGAATTGGAGAAGCCCGCGGCTTCGAGCTGCTCGACGACGATGCGAGCGGATTCATAGGTGTCGTAGGATCGCGTAATGGTTTGGGTCATCTCTGCTTGTCTCCCGAAATCGATGAGGTCGCTCAGTTGCGGGTGATGTTGCCGCGGTAGTCGACCGAGACGCTGACCTGCGTGCCCGAATGCGTCGCCGTTCCCTTCCAGACGCCGTTGTCGTCCTTCTTGAGAGCGCTGACATTGGAGTAGCCATTGGCCTCGAGGCGGCTCTTGGCCTGGCCCTCGGTGAAGCTGTTGGCCCCCGGCAGGGGCGCATTGGCGTCGGCCGGCGCCTTCGGGGTCGGCATCGGCGATGTGGTCGAGGTCTGTGCCTGCGCGCCGGTCGCAATCAAGGCGCAGAAGATCGACGTGAGAACCACGTTCCGCATCATTATCTCCTTGTGGAAAAACGGTATTTCGTCCGCTGCCAATAAAACTGGCGGCGGACGGACAAGTTCCCGGAAAACTGAAAATGCGGCCGGCGCCGTCCGTTCCGCCGGGGTGGCGGGGACTTGCCGGGCGCGGCGTCGGGCGAGCGCGGCTCGTCCGCGGCTCAGCCGGAGAAGGCGAAATCCAGGCCTGCGGCGACGTGGAGCTGCGTCGTGTCGAAGACCGGCAGAGCGAAGTCACCCTGCGAGAGCAGCAGCGTCAGCTCAGTGCAGCCGAGGATGACGCTGTCGATCGCCTGAGGCCGCATGCGCTCGATTTCGTGCAGGCAGGTCGCGCGCGATTGTGGGCGTATGATGCCGCAGCAAAGCTCCTCGAAGATGATGTCGCTGATCGCGAGGCGCCCCAGCGCGTCGGGGATCGCCGGAGACAGCAGGCCGCCTTGCGCCAGGCGCTGACGATAAAAGCCCTGTTCCATGGTGTAGCGGGTGGCGAGCAGGGCCGGCCGCCGGCAGCCCGCGGCCTCGATGGCGCGTGCGGTGACGTCGACGACATGGATGAGCGGGATCCCGATCGCCGCCTCGATCTGCGGAGCGAGGCTGTGCATGGTGTTGGCACAGATCATGACGCCGGCCGCGCCCGCCCGCTCGAGGCCGCGGGCGGCTGCGGTCATCAGCTCCGCCAGCTCGGCCGTGGCGCCGGCCGCCTGAAGGCGGGCGATCGCGGCGAAGTCGAAGGAATGCAGCAGGAGCGGGGCGGAGTGGAGCCCGCCGAGCCTGGCCCGCGCGCCCTCGTTGAGCAGGCGGTAATATACCGCCGTGCTCTCCCAGCTCATGCCGCCGAGCAGGCCGAGCGGTTTCACGATCCGACGGCGTCCTGCGGGGCGTCGCCGTCGCGGAAATGCGGCCCGCTCATCGCTTCTGCGTATGCGCGAAGACGTCGTAGTTCAGCTCGGCGATGCGGAACCATTGCTGGATCTCGTCGCGGAAGCGCGTCCACGGCTCGTAGATCCGCCGGAACTCGGCATTGCGCGCCGCTTCCTCGCGATAATAAGCGTCTGCCGCCTTGAATGCGGCTTCCATCACGTCGCGGGGGAAGGAGCGGAGCTGTACGCCAGCACCGACCAGGCGGCGCAGGGCGGCCATGTTCTGGGTGTCGTACTGCGCCAGCATCAGCATGGTCGACTCGGCGCTAGCCGTCTCGATCGCCGCCTTGAACTCGTCGGGCAGGGCGGCCCAGGCCTTGTCGTTGATGTAGAGGCTGATCTGGGGACCGCAGTCCCACCAGCCCGGCGAGTAATAGTAACGTGCGACCTTCTGGAAGCCGAGGCGTTCATCATCGGCCGGGCCGACCCATTCGACCGCGTCGATGGTGCCGCGTTCCAGGGCCGAATAGATGTCCCCCGCCGCGATGGTCTGCGGCACGACGCCCATGCGCGACAGGATCTCGCCGCCGATGCCGGGAATGCGCATCTTCAGGCCGGAGAGATCGGCGACGCTGTTGATCTCCTTGCGGAACCAGCCGCCCATCTGGCAACCGGTGTTGCCGAGCGGGAACTGAACCACGCCGAAGCGGGCGAAGAGGGGCCGCAGCAATTCGAGGCCGCCGCCCTGCATCATCCAGGCGATGTGCTGGCGCGAGTTGAGGCCGAAGGGCAGGCCGGTATCGAAGGCGAGCGCCTTGTCCTTGCCGGTATAGTAGAAGGTCGCGCTGTGGCCGCATTCGATGGTCCCGGCGCCGACCGCATCGAGCACCTGGAGCCCGCCGACGATCTCGCCGGCAGCGAAGACCTGGATCTTGAACCGTCCCTTGGTCAGCTGATCGACCCGGCGCGCCAGGTTCTCGGCGGCATTGAACAGGATCGGCAGGGATTTCGGGAAGCTCGAGGCCAGGCGCCAGCGCAGCTCGCCGGATTGCTGCGCTATCGCCGGTGCTGCGATCGTCGTGGCCGCGGCTGCTCCGGCCAGTATCCGCCTACGCGTGAACGCCATTTTCTCCTCCTCCGAGAATTGCGTCGGCTTCGATCTCGATCAGGATGTCCGGGTGGATGAAGGTGATCCCGGCCAGAAAGGACGTGACGGGCTGGATCTGCCCGAAGAACTCGCCGTGGATCTTTCCGACCTTCTCCCAGTCTTCGGCATGGCGCAGGAAGATGCGGGTGCGGACCGTGTTCTCGAGCCCGTTCATGCCGCAGGACGTCAGGGCTTCGGCGATCTTGCGCAGGCTCTCCCGGGTCTGGACCTCGACATCGCCCGTCCCGGCCACGCCGTCCGGGCCGAGGGCGGTGGTACCGGCGACGACGGCATGGTTGCCGACGCGGACGGCGCGACAATAGCCAATCCGCTTTTCATAAGGGCCGTCGCTGGCTACCTGCTGTCTCACAACCGTCCCGCCCTCTTATGTTCCGTTCGGAACATAAGAGGGCGGGCGCCGATCCCTGTCAATCGGATTCAGCGCGCATGCGAGATTCAGCGAAGGCCATGCTCACCGGCAACGCGATCACTACCGGCTACCGGATCAGCTTCCTGGCCAATTATCTGATGGGCGTGATCTATGCCCGGGTGCAGGCCGATCTCGGCTTCAACCGGGCCGAGGCGGCGATCCTGTTCTGCCTGGCGCATATGACGCCGCTGAGCGGGATCGAGATCGCCGAGATGACCGGGAGGCCGCGCAACAGCATCAGCCCGGCGGTCGGCAAGCTGGTAAGGCTCGGCCTGATCGCGAAGGAACCGGCCGAGCAGAACCGCAAGATCGAGCTGCTCTCGCTGACGGAGGAGGGGCGCGCAATGAGCGAGAAGGTGGTCGCCTATTTCGTCGCGCGCGAGCGCCCGATGCTCGAGCCTCTGGTCTCCACGGCCGAGCGCGAATTGCTGGACGGGCTTCTCGCCCGGCTGATCTTCCGCGAGGACAACTGGCTCGACACCACGGTTTAGCGCGCGGCTTCCCTCGCCTTGTACCTTCGCTCCGGCTGGAGCGAAGGGAATACCGGATGAGACCGGAACCTAGCTGGCGCCGCTCGCGAGTTGACGGCGATATTCATCGACAGGCAGGCCGCCGACTCCCCAATCTTCAAAAGCGACCTCGTCGATCACGACGAAGGTGGTCGCCGGCTTCTTGTCGAGGATTGTAACGAGAAGATCCGTGACGCCTTTGATGAGCATCGCCTTCTGTTCCGCTGTCGCACCCTCGCGTGTGATCTTGATGTTGACGTAGGGCATCGCGTTACTCCGGCTTGCGCTCGATGATCTGGAATATCTTGGCCATGATGCGCCACTGCCCATCGACCTGCACCAGCGTCAGGAAATCGACGAAATCACGCGCGCCTATGGTACAGCGCACGCGGGCGAAGGCCGTGTTGTCGCCGGCGAAATCGATGGCGTCGATGACGTCGCGGCGTTCATCGCCGCGACTGGCCGGGGATTTTCTGGCCGCGATGGCCAGCATGTATTCCGGCATCGTGCGATACAGCAGCGGCGTTTCGTCAGCCGTCGCGTATATTGCTTTCGGATGAAAGACCTGCTCGAGCTTCGCGGCGTCGCAATAATATAGCCCGTCGAAATACGCCTCGAGGACCGCGGTGACGGCTTGAAATGGCGCGCTCATGCGGCGGCCTTCTCGATCAGCCCTTCGTCGACCATCGCCTTGCGGACCGCCGGCCGTGACGCCACGCTGGAGACGTATCGTTCGACCTGAGGCCAGCGGCTGAGGTCCAGTCCGACAAATCTCGCCCAGTTCAGAACAACGAACAGATATGCATCGGCAACACTGTAGGTTGCTCCGAGGACAAAGCTTCGTCCGTCGGCAAGCGTGTTTGCGACATCGCCGATCCGCCGGGCAAGCACTGCTTCGGCAGCCTCCTTTTCCGTTTGCGAGAGCAGGCGCTCGCCGAAATAGGGCGAAAACGCTTTGTGAAGTTCCGAGGAGATGAAGTTGAGGGCTTCCTGCAAGCGTGCACGATCGAGCGTGCCGGCCGCGGGTTGCTGCGCTTCATCGCCATAACGGTCGGCAATATATTGCAGGATCGCTGGATTTTCGGTGATGACCGTGCCGTCCTGAAGGACGAGCGCCGGCACATAGCCTCGCGGGTTGATCGATCGATAGTCAGCACCGGCTGCCGTCAGACCGGTCTTGGTGTCGACCTGCGTGGCTTCGAAAGGGATATTGAGTTCGGTGAGAACGATACGCGCGGCAAGTGAGCACGCGCCGGGCTTGAAATACAGGTGCATCAGCTACTCCATGTCGTCTGCTGGTTGACCGTCGACGATCTCAAGCTATGAATTTCGGTTACTAGTGGCAACGAAGTTTCCATTGGAAACCATCGTTTCACGTTTCCGCGGAGTAACCTGGTTTCGAGATGCCGATTAAGGTCAGAAAAAATCGAAGCGAGGCGCCGCCGCCGCCGTGCGCGCTCACCGAATGCATGGCGATCATAGAGGGCGCCTGGGCCCCAAATGTCATCTGGCAGTTGCGTGGCGGACCTCGCCGCTTCAGCGAGTTACGTATGGATATTCCGCCGATTTCCGCAAAGGTCCTCTCCCAGAGGCTCCGGGAATTGGAGCAACGCGGCGTCATCTCCCGACATGTTTTGGCGACGACGCCGCCGACTGTCGAGTATCGCCTGACGCCTCTCGGAAGCGAACTGCTTCCGGCGTTGAACGCCATCGTCGAGGTTGGTCATAAGCTCAAGCTTGCTGGTTTTCACGCTGATCAACGTTCGTGATCGTGGTCTGCCACTCGACGCCTTGCCGGTCGATGTGTTGAAAAACCTCCGTTTCTGCGTGGGCATGCACAGTTTTTACTTGCTGGTTCCTGCCGACGCTTTTGGGGGAAGGTGTCAGAAACAACATTGTCGCGACTGCGATGATGCCCCCGCTGCGCTCGGGGGCGGGCTTCCCAAAATGGTTGGCGTCGCCGGCCCGGTATGACTCGCGGCTTCCGAAAAAAAGGGGGCAGCGACCGGGATCGATTCCGGCTGACAGATGCGCAATTCGCGCGGATCGCGCTGCATCTGGCGACGGGTATAGGGGGCAAGCCGCATGTCGATGACCGCCGGGTCATCAGCGGCATCATAAATGGTTTGGAATTCGACGGAGGCTGGATCGACGCATCGTCCGATCAGGACGCGCGCAAAACGCTCTGCGATAGCTTTCGGTAGCTGCACTGCTTTGCGACTTGTCCGGAATGAGGCTTAGGCCGGACCAGAAATTACTCTCGCGCAGCGCCGGCGTTGCTTTCGGACAATGGTGCCGTCCGCTTCGCTTTTCCGTGCGGCGATAACGCAATTTACACAAGGTCACCCCTATCAACGGCGGTGATGCGGGGGGCATCGCAGCGCCGTCTTGCCCCCGCCGGAGCGGTCAGACGCGTCCGCAAAGAGGGGGTAGGGTTCGATGGAGATGTCCGTAAGCGGTGACCGTGCCGGTGTTCTGCATGGTGTCGTCGATCCCTCGCTGCTGCGGGATGAGCTGCTCTCCGAGATCTTCGAGGCTTCGGTCGTACGCACGCCCGAACGCACCGCGATCGTCTTCGAGGACCGGCGCATCAGCTATGCCGAGCTGAATGCGCAGGCCGACCGGGTCGCCCGGGCGCTGCGCCGGCAGGGGGTCAAGCCGGGCGAGTTCGTCGGGCTGTGGATGTCGCGCTCGCTCGACCTGCATGTCGGCCTGCTCGGTATCCTGAAGAGCGGCGCCGCCTATATCCCCTTCGACGTCGACGCGCCGGCAGAGCGCATCGGCGAATGCCTGAGCGATTGCGCGGCGAAGGTCATCGTCATCGATGCCGTGACGGCCGGGAAACTCGACCGCGAGCTGCCGGCGACGGCGCGCGACTGCCTGGAACTCGTCGCCGAAGGCGGGGAGGGCGCACCGCTCGACCTGCGGGCGGATGGCGTCACGCCCGAAACCCCGGCCTATGCGATCTACACCTCGGGCTCGACCGGCAAGCCCAAGGGCATCGTCATCGAGCACCGCAACATCTGCCACTATCTGCGCTCGTCCAACGCGATCTACGGGATGACGCAGGACGATGTCTCCTTCCAGGGCGCCTCGGTCGCCTTCGATCTGTCGCTGGAGGAGATATTCGTCCCCTACCTCGTCAGCGCGACGCTCTGGGTCGCCTCCCAGAAGGTGCTCGGCGAAGTCGAACGCCTGCCGGAGCTGATGAATGCGGCCGGGATCAGCGTGCTCGACACCGTGCCGACCCTGCTCGCCATGCTGCCGCAGGACGTCCCGAGCCTGCGCATCATCATCCTCGGGGGCGAGGCCTGCCCGCCCTCGGTGAAGCAGCGCTGGTGCCGTCCCGGCCGGAAGATCTTCAATTCCTACGGCCCGACCGAGGCGACGGTCGTCGCGACGGTGGACGAGGTCACGCCCGAGGAGGTGGTGACCATCGGCGTGCCGATCCCGAACTACACTTGCTATGTCGTCGACGAGCAGATGCGACTGGTCGGCCCCGGCGTCGAGGGCGAACTGCTGATCGGCGGGCCGGGCGTCGCGCGCGGCTATCTCGGCCGCCCGGACCTGACCGCCGAGAAGTTCATTGCGAATCCCTTCCACCCGATGGCCGGCGATCCGGTGCTCTACCGCTCGGGCGATGCGGTCAGCGTCGCCGAGAACGGCAAGATCCTGTTCCATGGCCGCATCGACGATCAGGTCAAGCTGCGCGGCTTCCGGCTCGAGCTCGGTGAGATCGAGGCGCGGCTCTCCGACCTGCCGGGTATCGCGCAGGCGACGGTGGTGCTGCGCCGCGATGACGGCATCGACCGGCTCGTCGCCTTCGTGGTGCCGGCGGCCGGTGCCGCGCTCGACCGCGCTCAGATCCGCAGCGCACTGAAGCAGACATTGCCGCCCTATATGGTGCCCTCGCATTTCGAGGAGATGGCCGAGCTGCCGCGCCTGACCTCGGGCAAGGCCGACCGCAAGGCGCTGAAGGCGGCGCCGCTCAGCGCCCCGGCCGAGACCGAGGAGCAGGAGGAGCCGCAGACCGAGACCGAGGCGGCGCTCCTGGCCGCAGCCAAGCCGCTCTTTCCCGGCCAGAATGTCGGCTTCGATGCGGATTTCTTCGCTGATCTCGGCGGCCATTCGCTGCTCGCCGCGACCTTCCTGGCGGCGGTGCGCGGCAATCCGGATCTGCCGGCGATCACGCTGGAGGACATTTACAGCCTGCGTACCTTAAGGGCGATCGCAGCCCGGATCGACGAGCGCGAGCAGGCTGCGGGCGGGCGCAAGCGGCGCGATCTCAGCTTCACGCCGCCGCCGCTGCTGCGCCGGGTGCTCTGCGGGCTGGCGCAGCTCGCCTGCATGCCCTTGCTGCTGCTGGCGCTGACCGGGCCCTGGCTCACCATCTTCGTGACCTATGAGCTGATCACCGTCGACGAGAAGGTCGAATTTCGCGAAGTCCTGATGCTGATGGGCGTCTACATGCTGGTGACGCTGGCGATCCTGATCGCCGGCATAATCGGCAAGCGGCTGGTGCTGTGGCGGACGACGCCGGGGCGCTATCCGCTCTGGGGCGTCTATTTCTTCCGCTGGTGGCTCGCCCGGCAGCTCACCTCCTTCATCCATCTCAACCGGATGCAGGGCACGCCGCTTGGGCCGTTCGTGCTGCGCCTGCTCGGCGCGAAGGTCGGCAAGCGCGTCTTCTTCAGCGGCTTCGAGGCCGGCGCGGTCGATCTCGTCGAGATCGGCGACGACGTCACCCTCGGCGGCAAGCTCAGCATCGCCAATGCCGAGGTGATCGGCAACGAGTTGGTGATCGGCAGGGTGACGATCGGCCAGGACGCCTATATCGGCACCTCCTGCGCACTCGGCCACGACACGGTCGTCGGCGAGGGGGCCGAGCTTTCCGACCTGACGGCGCTGTCGCCCGGTATGCGGGTCGGCGCCTTCGAGCACTGGGACGGCTCGCCCGGCCACAAGATAGGGACCGTCGACCCGGCGAACTGGCCACAGCACGCCCCGGCGCCCTCCGCTCCGGTCCAGGCCCTGCAGACGCTCTATTACGCGCTGCTGGTCCTGGCGATGCCGGCGCTCAGCCTGCTGCCGATCTTCCCGGCCTTCTACCTTTTCGACCGCTACGACACGGTCCTCCAGCAGATGGTCGGCGTCGACTATCACTGGTACCTGCCGGTGCTGACCTGGCCGACGGCGATGCTGATGATGCTCGGCACAGTGCTGCTGGTGACGGCGATCCGCTGGGTCGTGCTGCCGAGCGCGCCGGCTGGAACGAAGTCGATCCATTCCGGCTTTGCGGTGCGCAAATGGACGGTCGGGCTCGCCTCGGACGTGATGCTCGACAGCCTGAGCTCGCTGTTCTCGACCATCTATATGCGGGTCTGGTACCGGCTGATGGGTGCGAAGATCGGCAAGGACACCGAGATCGCCACCAATTTCGCCGGGCGCTACGACACGATTTCGATCGGCGACCAGTGCTTCGTCGCCGACGAGGTGGTGCTCGGCGACGAGGATGTGCGCCGCGGCTGGATGACCTCCGGTCAGGTCAGCACCGGTTCGCGCGTCTTCATCGGCAATGATTCCGTGCTGCCGCCCGGCGCCTCGATCCCAGACGGCGCGCTGATCGGCATCAAGTCGAAGCCGCCTGCCGACAAGCCGATGCAGCCGAACGAGACGCGTTTCGGCAGCCCGCCGATCCTGCTGCCGGCCCGCCAGCGCTTCGACGATGCCGATGTCGCCAAGACCTTCCGGCCGCCGGTCTGGCGGCGCGTGCTGCGGGCGGTGTTCGAACTGTTCAGCGTCTCGATGCCGACGATGATGTTCATCACGCTCGGCACCTTCGCCGCCGAATACGTGCTGTTCCCGGCACTGGAGAAGTCGCAGAGCTGGGCCGAGTTCGCGCCGGTCTTCATCGCGACCTGCGTCGCCTGCTCGATCATCCTGGCGAGCGTGGTGCTGGCGGTGAAATGGCTGCTGATGGGCGTCTACCGCCCCGGCAATCACGGGCTCTGGTCGTGGTGGGCGCTGCGCACCGAGGCGATGACGACCTTCTATTGGGGCACTGCGGGGGCGCTGTTGCTCAACGCGCTGCGCGGCACGCCGATGCTGCCCTGGGTAATGCGGATGTTCGGCGCCAAGGTCGGCAAGGGCGTCTTCCTCGACAGCACCGACATCACCGAGTTCGACTGCGTCGAGATCGGCGACCATGCGGCGATCAACGCGACCTCCAATCTCCAGACCCATCTCTTCGAGGACCGGGTGATGAAGGTCGGCCGGATCGAGATCGGCCAGGGCACGGCGATCTCGGCACTGACCACGGTGCTCTACGACACCCGCATCGGCGACTATGCGAGGCTGGGCAACCTCACCATCGTGATGAAGGGCGAGGCGATCCCGGCGCATACGCAATGGGCGGGAGCGCCGGCGCAGCCAGCGGCGGCGTAGGACGGTGGCGGGTCAGCGCAGGATGCTGGCGGCGAAGTCGCGGGCGATCTCGTCGATGCTCATGCGTTCGGGCCGGTACCATTCACCGGCCCAGTTGACCGCGCCGAGCAAGAGGAGACGCACCGCATCCTGCGAGACGCCCGGGGCGAGGAGCCCGGCTGCCGCGGCTTCCGTCACCAGTCCGCGCCAGATCTCCTCATAGCGTCGGCGCTCGACGCGGCAGTCCTCCTGGACCGCGGCCGGCAGGAAGGCGAAGGCACGGATGCTGGCCGAGGTGTAGGCGCTGTGCTCGAGCGAGGAGAGCAGGTGCGCCTTGATCGCCGCCTGCATCCTTTCGCGCGGCGATGCCGATGACCCGAGTGCCGCGAGCGCGCCCGTCACCGCCTCATGGACGACGCGCACGCCCTCGTTGACGACGGCACTGACGATCGCTTCCTTCGACGGGTAGTGATGATAGATGCTGCCGGCCTTGATCCCGACGCGGGCGGCGATCTCCCGCGTCGTCGTGGCGTCATAGCCCTGGCGGAGCAAAGCCGCGGCGGCGTCGAGGATCTGGCGGCGCGCGCCGCCTTCCGGGCGCTGGCCGCTCGCCGGATTGCCGGCCGGGTCCTGCTTCACGGAATTTCGCCCCAGGCAGTGCCGGCGATCCGCCGGCGTCGCATCAGCAGCCGCGCGGAGCCCTGCTGGACAACCGTTCCAGCCTGGTTCTCCAGCGCGATGGCAAGCCCGATCAGGCCGTGATCAGGGTGCTTGACTGCTCGCATCTCGGTCACCTCGATGATGGCGCGGATGGTGTCGCCGGCGCGGACGGGAGCGCGAAAATCCCAGTTCACGCCGAGCAGCGCGATCACCGTTCCGTCGATCAGGTCTAGCCGTGAGGCCAGTCCGAAGGCAATGCCGATGCCCATCGGGCCATGGGAAACCGGGGTCTTGAACTCGGTCTTCGCGGCGAAATCCGCATCGGTGTGGACGGGGTTGTAGTCGCCGGTGAGGCCGGCGAAGGCGCCGATATCAGCCTCGGTGATCGTCCGGCCCGGCGTGACGAAACGCTGGCCGAGCGAGAATTCGTCATAGACGCGCCCCATCGAAATCCTCCCGGTCTGCGGCAGGGCGCCCGCTGCGTAACCGCGCGGAAGGGCCTTGCCTATAGCGGCTCCCTACCGGTAGTTAGGTAGCAATGCCGCGGCGCGCGGGCAAGGCGCTGGCCGGCAGGTTGCGGGAGGCTTGGGCGAATGCCGGTGATCGAGAGCAGGCTGCGCGGCGGGGCCGAGCAGGACGAGCGGCGGGCCGCTTATGCAGGGCTGGTCGAGACCTTGCGCGAGCGGCATGGACGGGTGCTGGCCGGCGGCGGCGAGAAGCTGCAGGCGCGCCATCGCGAGCGCGGCAAGATCCCGGTGCGCGAGCGCATCGACCTGCTCGTCGATCCGTTCTCGCCCTTCCTGGAATTGTCGCCACTCGCGGCCTGGGAGCTCTATGGCAACGAGGTGCCGGCCGCCGGCATCGTCACCGGTATCGGCATGGTCTGCGGCACGCCCTGCATGATCATCGCCAATGACGCGACGGTGAAGGGCGGCTCCTTCTTCCACGAGACGGTGAAGAAGCATTTGCGGGCGCAGGAGATCGCCTTCGAGAACCGTCTGCCCTGCCTCTATCTCGTCGATTGTGGCGGCGCCTTCCTGCCCGAGCAGGACCGGGTCTTTCCCGACCGCGACCATTTCGGCGGCAGCTTCCTGCAGCAATGCCGGATGTCGGCTTCCGGCCTGCCGCAGATCTCGGCGGTGTTCGGTGGTTGCACGGCGGGCGGCGCCTATATCCCGGCGCTCTCCGACGAGGTGGTGATGGTGCGCGGCACCGGTCGCATCCATCTCGGCGGTCCGCCGATCGTCAAGGCGGCGATCAACGAGATCGTCGATGGCGAGACGCTGGGCGGGGCCGAGATGCACACCCTCGTCTCCGGCGTCAGCGACTATCTCGCCGAAAGCGAGTTCGAGGCGATCGCCAAGCTGCGCGACATCGTCGGCGCGCTGAACTGGCCGCCGGCGCCGCGTCCGCAGCCGCGCCCGGCGGGCCCGCCGCTCTACGATCCCGCCGAGATCGAGGGCATCGTCGGTACCGATCTGAAGCAGCCCTTCGACGTGCGCGAGGTGATCGCCCGCATGGTCGATGGCAGCGTCTTCGAGGCCTTCAAGCCGGATTATGGCGCGACCCTGGTCACCGGCTTCGCCCATATCCACGGCCAGCCGGTCGGCATCCTCGCCAATAACGGCGTGCTGTTCTCCGAAAGCGCGCTGAAGGGCGCGCATTTCATCGAGATCTGCGACCAGCGTCGGATTCCGCTGCTCTTCCTGCAGAACATCACCGGCTTCATGGTCGGCACCGAGGCCGAGCGCGGCGGCATCGCCAAGCATTCGGCCAAGCTCGTCTATGCCGTCTCGAACGCCCGTGTGCCGCGCTACACGGTGATCATCGGCGGCTCATATGGCGCCGGCAATTACGGCATGTGCGGCCGGGGCTTCCAGCCGCGCTTCCTCTTCGCCTGGCCCAATGCCCGGATCGCGACGATGTCGCCGGAGGTCGCGGCGACGGTGGTGACCGAGCTACGGCGCTCCAGCCTGACGCGCGGCGCCGCCGACGAAAGCGAGATCGACAGGGTCGACCGGGCGACGCGGGCGCAGTTCGAGGAGCAGAGCACGCCCTATTACGCCACCGCCCGGCTCTGG
Source organism: Allobosea sp. GW823-FHT01F03 (assembly GCF_058798075.1). Lineage (NCBI taxonomy): Bacteria > Pseudomonadati > Pseudomonadota > Alphaproteobacteria > Hyphomicrobiales > Alloboseaceae > Allobosea > Allobosea sp. GW823-FHT01F03. The sequence continues at coordinate 1,657,712 of NZ_CM179505.1, forward strand.
GACGACGGCATCATCGAGCCGGCCCAGACCCGCGACGTGATCGGGCTCTGCCTCGCGCTCGCCGCGCGCGAGGTCGAGCTGCCCGGGCATCGCCCCGTCTACCGGATGTGACCCAGATGATCGGCTCTCTTCTCGTCGCCAATCGCGGTGAAATCGCCGTGCGGATCATGCGCACCTGCCGGCGCCTCGGCATCCGCACCGTCGCCGTCTTCTCCGATGCGGATCGCGATGCGCTCCATGTCGCATGCGCCGACGAGGCGGTGCGCATCGGCCCGGCTGCGGCGCGCGACAGCTATCTGCGCGCCGAAGCGATCATGGAAGCGGCAGCGCGCAGCGGCGCCGAGGCGATCCATCCCGGTTACGGCTTCCTCTCCGAGAAGCCGGATCTGCCGCTGCTCTGCCGGGAGGAAGGACGCATCTTCGTCGGGCCATCCGCCGAGTGCATCACCGCCATGGGCCCGAAGATCGGCTCGAAGCTGATCGCCGAGCGGGCCGGCGTGCCGAGCGTGCCGGGCTATGCCGGCGAGGACCAGTCGAACGCCGCGCTCGCCGAGGCCGCGGCGCGGATCGGCTATCCCGTGATGATCAAGGCCTCGGCCGGCGGCGGCGGCAAGGGCATGCGCCGGGTGTTCCAGGCGGCGGAGCTCGTGCCGGCGCTCGACATGGCCCGCGCCGAGGCGCAGGCCGCCTTCGGCGATCCAACGCTGCTGATCGAGAAGCTGGTGCTGCGCCCGCGCCATCTCGAAGTGCAGGTCGCGGGCGACAAGCATGGCAATGTCGTGCACCTGTTCGAGCGCGACTGCTCGGTCCAGCGCAACAACCAGAAGGTGCTGGAGGAGGCGCCGGCGCCGAACCTCGCCCCGGTGATCCGGGCCAAGCTGCTGGAGCGCGGCGTCGCGCTCGCCCGGACCATCGGCTACGACAATCTCGGCACCGTCGAATTCATCCTCGAGGACGGCTTCGACGAGCCCTGGTTCCTGGAGATGAACACCCGTCTCCAGGTCGAGCACCCGGTGACCGAGGCGATCACCGGCTATGATCTCGTCGAATGGCAGATCCGGATCGCGGCCGGCGAGCGCCTGCCGGCGCTGCAGCACGAAATTCGTGAGAGCGGTCATGCGATCGAGGCCCGGATCACCGCCGAGCGGGCCGATCAGGGCTTTCGTCCCGATGCCGGCCGGATCGAGGGGTATCGTGAGCCCGGCGCGATCCGCATCGACAGCGGCGTACGCATCGGCTCGGAGGTGACGCTGTTCTACGATTCGCTGCTCGCCAAGGCGATCGCCGCCGGGAGCGACCGGGCCGAGGCCTGCGCCCGGCTGGCGGCAGGCCTGCGCGATTTCGCCATTCTCGGCCCGGCGACGACGCTGCCCTTCCTGGCCGATGCCGTCGAGCACAAGCTCTTCGCCGAGGGCCGGGCGACGACACGCTTCATCGAGGAGGCCTTCCCGGAGGGCTGGGTGGCCCGGCGGCCGCACCACCGTCTGGCGCGCGCCGCCGCCGCCTTGCTCTGGCTCGCGCGGCAGGAGGCGGCGCGACCCGGCGGCGATGCCTGGGCCGGGCTGTCCGGTTTCCGCGTGCTGGCGCCGGCGGGCGGCCTCGCCACCAGCCATCTCGTCGCGAGCGAGGAAGGCAAGGCGACGCGGCTGGAGGTTCGGGCCCTGCCGGACGGCGGGCGTGCGGTTCGCGACGAGGACGGTGAGATCGTGCTCATCCTGCACAGCGGCGGCGAGAGTTTCGAGGTCACCTGCGAGGGAAGGTTGTTGCGCGGCAGCCATGCCGTCGCGGATGGAGGCGTCAGGCTGATGCTCGACGGCGAGAGCTTCGATTTCAGCCTCGCGAGCGCGACGCGGATCGCAGCCGGCGCCAATGGCGCCTCGTCGGGATCGGGTGCCGTCAATGCCTCGATGCCGGGCGTGGTCGCAGAGGTCAGGATCGTCGCGGGCGAGCGGGTCGAGGCCGGGCAGGTCGTCGTCGTGCTCGAATCGATGAAGCTGTTCACCTCGCTGGCCGCCGAGATCGCCGGGGTCGTCTCGGATGTCGCTTGCCGGACCGGCGAGACGGTTTCTGCCGGCAAGCGACTGGTGCTGATCGAGCCGGCGGGCTGAGCGGCGCGCCGGCCCGGCCCTCACAGGCTCAGTTGCTCGCCGGAGCCGTCAGCAGCGTGGCGGTGTCGAGCAGGCCGCGGCGGCGCGCCGCCTCGGACGGCGTCAGCGCGGCGGCATTGCGCGCCTGCCGGTCCGCACCTGCCGCCAGCAGGAGTTCGGCGAGGTCGGCGGCGCCGGCGTCGTCATCGGGCAGGCAGAACAGTGGCGGATCGCCGGAGCGCGTCGGAGCGTTGGCGAGCCCCGGGGCTTCGGCGAGCAGCGCCTCCAGCCGCTCGCCCTCGCCGGCGCGGCAGAGCGCACCGATGTCGCGGCTGCGGGCGGCGAGCAGCGCCTGTGCGGCGCTCGCGCCCTGATGATGGGCCCAGCCGAGCGGCGTCGCGCCGAAACGGTGCTCCACCGGATCGATCTCGGCGCCGGCCGCGAGCAGCAAGGCGATGATCTCGACTGCGTCGGCGCCGGCCGCCTCGTGCAAGGCGCGCACGCCGTCGCGGCTTTCGGCATCGGGGGACAGGCCGAGGCCGAGCGCCAGGGCGGTGATTTCGGGACGGCCCTGGCGGATGGCGACCTGCATCGGGCCGGGATCGAGACGAAACTCGGGATGCGCTTGCAGCAGCCGGCTCGCCTCGACGTCGTCGGCACGGGCGATGGCGGCGATGAAGGCCTCGCGCTCGCCGAGTTCGACCGGGGCGGCGCCGTGATCGAGCAGAAGCGTGACGAGGTCGTCGCGGCCGTCGAGCAGTGCCTGCCTGACCAGGCTGTGCTTCGTGTGGGCATCGACCGCGTCGGCATGCGCGCCATGGGCGAGGAGCCAGGCGGCGCGCCGGGGCTGGCGCGGCACGGCATTGCCGAGCAGGTAGTCGAGTGGCGGCGCCGGCAGTTCGCGGATCGGCTCGTGCCAGCGGCCCTGCTGACCGCGCTTTGCCGTTTCGTCCCAGAAGAGTTCGAGCCAGAGCGTCGCGTCGGCGCCGAGCGAATTGTTGTAGAGCGCCTGCCCGTCGAGCGGATCGGCTCCGTGGGCGATCAGCAGCGGCACTAGCCCCTCTGCTTGCGGATGGGCCGGCTGGCCGTTCTCACCGCCGCCGACGGCGCCGGTCAGGGCGGTGAAATGGTTGCTGCCATCACTCCAGAAGCCGTTGGCGTCTGCGCCATGCGCGAGCAGGAGCTCGGCGATCCCCAGCGCATTCGCTGCCGCCGCGTGGTCCGGAAGCCGGGTGAAGGCGAGGCGGAGCAGCGGCGTCCAGCCGTCGAACGCGCTCCGGTCGGTCGCGAGAGCGGGATTCTCTGCCAGGAATGCGCCGATGGCGGCGAGGTCATGGGCGGCGACGGCAGTGTGGATGCTGTCGCGGGCGATTTCGGGGTGGCGTTCGAGTAGGTGCAGGGCAAGCGCGCCGCGGGCAGGGCGGTCGGCCTCATAACCTCCCCATTGCTGCGTGCCGGGCCGGACGCCATAGCGCAACGCCGATTTTTCCAGGAATAGCGCGACGACCGCCGCCTTGCCGCGCGCCGCGAGCTCACGGGCCGCGAGTTCCTGCTTCAGCGCCGCCCAGCTGGCGAAGCCGTATTCGCGGGCGAGGGCATGCTGGACCTCGCGCAGCTTCGGCAGGCGGGTCTGGTTCTGGGCGTGCCAGCGGGCGAGGGCTGCGCCGTCGCCGGCCTCGATCTCCTTCAGCCAGCGTTTGGCCTGGCGGCGGATGGTTTCGAGGTTCGAACGGGGTGTGAGCTCGCGGACGGACAAGGACATGGTTCTTCCTTCCGGAAAGAGCCTGATGTCCGCTTCACAGGCCGGAAGAAAGCGATGGTGAGATGCGCTCTAGCCGATTTGGGTGGGAGCAGGCTCCCTTGCCGCGGACAGGTGGCGCCCCATGCGCTCTGCGGCGATGAGAAACGCATGGCAGCGGGTAAGTCAATGCGATGGCTTGCTCCACCGTCATGCTCGCCCTTGTGGCGAGCATCCACGTCTTGAACACTGCCTCGATCAAGGAAGGCGTGGATGGTCGGCACAAGGCCGACCATGACGACAGGGGCTCACTTTGCCCGCTTCGCCCCGACGAGCTCGTCCCATTTGCGGAAGGCGACGACCATCTTGTCGGGCTTCAGCGGCAGCTCGATCGGGTTGTTGGCGATCAGGTCGGCATATTCCGGCCGGCCGAACTCGGCGATGACCTTCTGGCTCGCCTCCGGCGCCAGCGAGAGCGGTACGTTCCTCACCGCAGGACCCGGATAGAGATAGCCCTCGTCATAGGAATAAGCCTGCATCTTCGGCGTCAGCACATGGGCCATGATGTCGAGCACGACGGCGAGGCGATCGTTCGGGACGCCCTTGGGCACGCACATGAAGAAGGCGTCCGAGACCCAGTGGAAGCCCTTCAGCGTCTGGATCCTGGCTTCCTTCGGCACGATGCCGAGCGCGCGGGGATTGATGTCCCAACCGGTGGTCGAGATGATGATGTCGCGCGAGCCGTCGCCGAACTCCTTCATCGTCGCGCCGGTGCCGGCCGGATAGTACTCGATGTACTGGCCGAGCTCCTGGAGATAGGCCCAGGTCTTGTCCCAGCCATTGACCGGGTCCTGCGGGTCCTTGTCGCCGAGGATATAGGGCAGGCCCATCATGAAGGTGCGGCCCGGGCCGGAATTGGTCGGGCGGGCATACATGAACTTGTTCGGGTTGGCCTTGGCCCAGGCGAGCAGCTCCTCGGCGGTGGTCGGCACGTTCTTGACCCTGTCCGGCATGTATTCGAGCAGCGGGCCGGAGGGGTAGTAGTTGACGACGACGCCGAAGCCGTCGCCCTGCGCCTTGTGCAGGTTGAGCGCCGCCGGCTCGTAATTGGCCTCGATATTCGGGAACTTGTCGGAGAAATCGGGCAGGATCTTCTGCCAGAGCTTCTGCTCGAGGCCGGCGGCGAGGCCGTCGCTGCCGGTCAGGATCAGGTCGAGATCGACCCGCCCGGCATCCTGCTGCGCCTTGAGCTTGCTGGCGAGCTCCGGGGCGGGTGCCTTCACGAAGGCGATGCGCGAGACCAGCTTGGGATTGGCGGCGCGGTAATCCTCGAACGCCTTCTGCATCAAAGCGAGCGCGCCGCCGACATCCATGATGCTGATCACGACCGGGCTCGTCGGCAGCGGCGGCGAGGCCGCGAAGGCCGGGCCGCCGGCGGCGACCGCCGCGAGACCGCCGAGCACGGTGCGGCGGCTGATGGCATTGAAATCCTCGGTCATCGCGTTCCCCTGTTATTGCTATGGCGTCTTGCTAAGGCGTCGCGGCGGCTCAAGGCCGGCGTTCGTAACGGCGCTCGGCATCGCCGATGCGGATCCGCTCGACGAAGAGGCCATCCGACCATTCAACCGCGCCTTCGGCAAGGGTGATGCCATGCGCGTCGAGCGCTGGCCGGATTGCGGCGAGCGGATGGCGCGAGGCCATGGCGAGTGCGTCATCGGCGGTGGCGATACCCCAGGCGACGAGATTGCGCACCGCCTGGTCGAGGCAGAGCGCCGAGCCGGCGAGCAGGCCTTCGCCTTGGCGGACCGAGCCATCGGCGGTGAGATCGACCGCCATGCCGGCGAAGTGATAGCGGCCGATGGGGGCCGCGGCGGCGACCACAGCATCGGTGACCAGGATCGAACGTTCGAAGCCCTTGGCCCGGATCAGCGCCTTTAAGGCCTTGGGATGGAGATGGATGCCGTCGGCGATGAAGCCGGCCATCAGCCGGTCCTCGGCGAGCTGGGCGAAAACCGGGTTGGCGAGCTTGTGCAGGCTCTGCGGCAGGCCGTTGCCGAGATGGGTGGAGAGGCTGAGCCCGGCATCGGCGGCCGCAGCGACCACGTCGAAATCCGCCGCGGAATGGCCGATGGCGACGATCTTGCCGGCCTCGGCCAGCGCCTTCGTCAAAGCGAGGGCGCCTTCGCGCTCGGGGGCCAGAGTCACCATCAGGATCGGGCGGGTCAGGTCGCGCTCCAGCCCGCTGACGAGGTCGAGCTTGGCCGCGGTCATCGCCGCAGGCGGATGGCAGCCATGATAGCCCGGCGCGGGGTTCAGGAACGGGCCTTCGAGATGATAGCCCGGGCACATCAGCGGCCCGAGCCGGCTCTGCGACACCGCGGCGTCGAGCGCCCGGAAGCGCTCCTGCAATTCGTGCGGATGGGCGGTGATCAGCGTCGGCAGGCAGAAGGCGACGCCGGTCTTGAGCATCGCCTCCAGCGCCCGGTCGAGATCGGCCGCGGTGATCGCGGGATCGTTGAAATCGACCCCGCCGAAGCCGTTGACCTGGAGGTCGATGAGACCGGGCGAGACGGGCATCGCCGTCTCAGCCCTGCTTCAGCAGCGAGGCGGCCGCCGGATCGATGAACATCACGGTATTGGCGTGCCGGCGCAGGATCGAGGCCGGGTACTGTGGCGAGATTTCGCTTTCGAGCGCGTGCTGGACCGCCTTGGCCTTGCGGGTGTCCGAGACCGACAGGATGATCAATTCGCTCTTCAGGATCTGGTGCACGCTCATCGAGATCGCACGCTCCGGCACGGCTTTGAGGCTCTCGAACCAGCCTTCTCCGAATTGCTGGTTGCGACAGGCTTCGTCGAGCGTGACGACGATATAGGAGTCTTTCGTCTCGAAATCGGCCGGCGGATCGTTGAAGGCGAGATGGCAGTTCTCGCCGATGCCGGCGAAGCAGAGATCGATGCGCCGACCGGCGATCAGGGCGTTGAGGCGGCCCGTTTCGGCCTGCGCGTCGCCCTCGCCATTGACCGGCACGAAGGTCACCTTGCCGCCGAGCGGGGCGACGAAGCGCTCCTGCAGATAGCGCCGGAAGCTCGCCGGATGCGATACGGGCAGGCCGACATATTCGTCGAGATGGAAGGCGGTGACCTTTGACCAGTCGATGCCTTCGGCGGCGACGAGGTTCTGCAGCATCTCGAACTGGCTGGCGCCGGTGGCGACGATGATATTCGCTTCGCCATGACGGGCGATGGCGGCGCGGATCGTCTCGGCACCGAGTGCCGCAGCCTGCCGGCCGAGCTCCTGCTTGTCGGGGGTGATGCGGATATCGATCATGCTGCTCCTGCCCGGCACGACTATGGCGGTCGCCATCTGGGATACTACCATCCCAGCTGTCAGCCTAGCATGGGCGCGGGGCTATGCACCTGTCGCGAAGGCATGGCGCCGCAGCTTTTCGCGGGGCTTGCGCGCACAGGTTCGCAGCCAGCCAACGCGGTCTTTGACCACATCTGCGGCGACCCGATCCAGATCGGCCCGCGGCATGGATGGGCGGAGCGTGCACTCGCGCATAATAGCGGTCAGACTGCCGCTGAACCTCCTTCAAGGCGTGCAAGGACCTCATCCAACGTCAGGCGATACCACTTATTGTCGTGCACGAGATGGAATGTATCGCCCTTGCCATCGATCCAGGGCTGATACGGCAGCGTGCCCTCGGAGAGGCTGATCGTCGACATCGGCTAACCTGGCTCAGCGCTCGGTGATCTTGAACTCGACGCGGCGCCTGCCGCTGGCGATGGATGGCAAGCTCTAGCACAGCCGTGCCGGAAGGCATCGGCGGCCGGCGTGGGTGGTTCGTTCCCGCCGGCATGACGGGGGCCTTCCAAGCCCGCCAGCCCGCCAGAGCGTGGTCCGCTCCGTGATGTTCCGCGCAGGCTCCGTCAAAGATCGGATGTTAAACATCGGATGAATGATTGCAGGTGGTCCCGCGCTGTGCGAAAGAGCTGACACGAAGCCAACAAGGCGAAGTCAGGGAGGCGGAATGCGGCGTGGCGTGAAGCCCGGCAAGATCGGTGCGATCGTCGCCCATCTCGGCGCAGCGATCGTGCGTGGCGAGGTCGCTCCCGGCGCGGCGCTGCCGCCCGAGCACGAGCTCGAGGCGCGTTACCAGGCCGGGCGCGGGGTGGTGCGCGAAGCCGTGAAGATCCTGGCCGCCAAGGGGTTGGTCAGCGTACGCCCGCGCCATGGCACCCATGTCCGCCCCGCACATGACTGGTCGATGCTCGACCGCGACGTGCTCGGCTGGCTGCGCGGCGGCGACGGCCTCGGCAACGAGATCCTGCTGGCCCTCGACGAGACCCGCGCCATCATCGAGCCGGCCGCCGCGGCGCTGGCGGCCGAGCGGGCGACGGCGGAGGACTGCGCCCGGATCGAGGCTGCTCTCGCCGCGATGGAGCGCGGGCAGGACGATCCGGCCGCCGCGATCGCTGCCGACAAGGCGTTCCACCTCGCCATCATCGACGCCACGCACAATCCGATCCTGCGCAGCTTCCGCGGCGTGATCGACACCATTCTGAGCGCGCTCTTCGACATCACGGTCGGCGTCTTCGCCGGCAATCTCGCAAATCATGCGGCCGTGGCGCAGGCGATTTCCGCCCGCGACCCCGCAAAGGCGCGCCGGGCGATGGAAGAATTGCTCGGCTACACCCAGCAACACCTCCTCTCCGGCAGCCTGAAGCCGGCGCGAACCGAGAACGACAAACCCTAGGGAGAACGAGATGAAACTGAAGAGCCTGATGATGGCGGCCGCCCTCGCGGCCACGAGCTTCTCGGCGAGCGCGGCCTGGCCCGAGCGCCCGATCACGCTGGTCGTGCCCTGGGCCGCCGGCGGCGGTACCGACGCGGTGGCGCGCATGGTCGCTGCCGGACTCGAGAAGGAACTCGGCAAGCCGGTCAACGTCGTCAACCGCACCGGCGGCGGCGGTGTCGTCGGCCATACAGAAATGGTCAACGCCAAGCCGGACGGCTACACGATCGGCCTCGCCACGGCGGAGGTCACGACCTTCTACTGGTCGAACACCGCCCCCTTCACCTATGAGAAGCTGACGCCGATCGCGCTGGTGAACTTCGATTCCGCCGCCTTCAACGTCGCGGCGAACTCGCCCTGGGGCGATCTGCGCGCCGCGCTCGACGACATCAAGAAGCAGCCGGTCGGCAAGTACAAGCTCTCCGGCATGGCTGCCGGCGCCGCCTATCACCTCGCCTTCGCGGGCCTGCTCCAGCTCGAGGGCATCGACCCCAAGGCCGTCGTGGTGGTGCCGAGCCAGGGCGCGGCCCCGGGCTTCCAGGAACTGGCCTCGGGCGGCGTGCAGATCGTCCCGTCCTCGCTGCCGGAAGGCAAGCCGATGTTCGATGCCGGCCGGGTCAAGTCGCTCGCCGTGATGTCGAAGGAGAAGATCGGCGCCTTCCCGGCCGTTCCGACCGTCAAGGACGCGATCGGCAAGGACTACGAGGGCGGCACCTGGCGTGGCCTCGCGGCGCCGGCCGGAGTTCCGGCCGAGATCACCGCCAAGCTGGTCGAGGCGGCCGACAAGGTCGCGAATTCCGAGGAATACAAGAAGTTCCTCGCCGAGCGCGGCTTCGGCCATGCCTATGCCAAGGGCCCGGCCTTCGGCGAGTTCCTCGCCACGCAGCACAAGAACAATGGCGAGATCATGGGCGCGCTCGGCCTGCGCCTGCGCCAGTAGCAGCGAGACTCGCTCGCCTTATTCCTTGCGGAGCGCCGTCCCGGCGCTCCGCTCGCTCATCCGGGCAAATGCGCATGAAGTTCAATGATCTCGTCGCCGGGCTGATCTTCCTGGTGGTCGCCGGCCTCTTCGCTGCCGGCTCCTGGAACCTGCCCAATCCGTCGCAGCAGCCGCTCGGCCCTTCCGCCTTTCCGCTGATCCTCGCCGGCTTCCTGGTGCTCTGCGCCACGCTGCTCGCCTGGCAGGGCGCCCGCGCGCCCGAGCGTGGGCCGGCGCTGGCGCTGGCCGACTGGGCGCGGAGCCCCGTTGCGCTCGTCAGGCTCCTGCTCGTGCCCGGCGCGGTGCTGTTCTACGTGTTTGCCTCGGAAGCGCTCGGCTTCCTGATCGCCGGGTCGGTGATCCTGGCCGTACTCTTCCTCGCCGGCGGCGTCCGGCCAAAGCTCGCCGTGCCGCTCGCGCTCGCCGCCGCGCTGGTGATGCATTCGATCTTCTATCTCGGCCTCGGGGTGCAATTGCCCTGGGGGCTGCTCGAACCCGTGCGCTGGTGAGACCATGCTCGACGCTTATGTGACCGCGCTGGGGATGGTGCTCGATCCCTATGTGCTCTTCGTCATCACCGCCTCCGCGATCTACGGCCTGGTCGTCGGCTGCATTCCCGGCCTGTCGGCGACGATGGCGACGGCGCTGCTGGTACCGCTGACCTTCTTCATGCCGCCGGTGCCGGCGATCGCCGCGATCGTCACCACCTCGACCATGGCGATCTTCTCCGGCGACATTCCAGGCTGCCTGCTGCGCATTCCCGGCACGCCGGCCTCGGCGGCCTATGTCGAGGATTCCTACAAGATGACCCAGCGCGGCGAGCCGGAGCTCGCGCTCGGCATCGGGCTCTGGTTCTCGGTTCTGGGTGGGCTCTTCGGCACGGCGGTGATGATGGCGGCGGCGCCCGCGATCGCCGATTTCGCGCTGGGCTTCGGCTCGGTCGAGTTTTTCTGGATCGTCATGCTCGGGCTCGGCGGCGCCGTGTTCATCGGTTCCTCGACGCCGCTCAAGGCCTGCATCGCGCTGCTGCTCGGGCTGATGATCGCCATGGTCGGCATGAACAATCCGGCCGGCCAGCCGCGCTTCACCTTCGACTCCACCGAGATGCTCGGCGGCGTCTCGCTGATCCCGATGATGGTCGGCATGTTCGCCTGCTCGGAGGTGATGCGCCACATGATCGCCGATGGCAGCGCGCCGCAGATCAAGATCAAGAAGATCGGGCCGATCTTCGCCAATATGTGGCGGCTGACCAAGCAGTACCCGGTGCAGCTCCTGCGCGGCAGCGCGCTCGGCACGGTGGTCGGCATCCAGCCGGGAAGCGGCGCCGACATGGCGGCCTGGATGTCCTATGCGATGAGCAAGCGCTTCTCGCAGGAGCCGGAGAAGTTCGGCACCGGCCATCCGGAGGGGCTGATCGAAGCCGGCGCCTCGAATAATTCCTCGCTCGCCGGCGCCTGGATCCCGGCGCTGGTCTTCGGGATTCCCGGCGATTCGATCACCGCCATCGCCATCGGCGTGCTGATGATGAAGAACATGGCGCCGGGGCCGACGATCTTCGTCAGCAACCCGCAGAACGTCTATGCGCTCTTCCTCGTCTTCGTCATCGCCAATCTGATGATGCTGCCGCTCGGCTGGGCGATCATCAAGGTCGCTTCGAAGGTGCTGACGGTGCCGCGCAAAGTCCTGATGCCGATCATCCTGGTCTTCGCCATCCTCGGCTCCTACGCGATCAACAACTCGCTGTTCGATGTCGGGCTGATGCTGGCCTTCGGCGTGCTCGCCTTCGTGATGGAGGAGAACGGCTTTCCGGTCGCGCCGGTGATCCTCGGCGTGGTGCTCGGGCCGCTGCTGGAGGAGTATTTCATCAACTCGATGATCAAGTCCGATGGCAGCCTGCTCGGCCTCGTCGACCGGCCGATCGCCGCGGTGCTGGCGACGGTCACGATCGGCATCGTCGCCTGGACGATCCTCGCCTCGGTGCGGGGCGGGCGGCGCCGCGAGGTCACGGCGCAGGACCTGTAGGGACAGGTCGCTCCTGCTCGCGCTGCCCGGCGTCGCGCAGCGCAAGAGGACGGCACCGGATTTGTAGCGCCCGCAGGCCCAGCCTGCGGGCGCTTTTTTCGGGTGGGAGGATCAGGTTCCGGAAAGGCCCTTGAGATCTGCCGGCTCCGGGGCTACAGGCCTGCCATCGGCAGAAGGAAGTTTATGCGCAGAGGCCTCGTCTGAACCGCATCCAGCGGTGTCATCAGCCCCCCAAGGGGCTTCTCTGCTTGCATTCCGATCTGCGGAAACATCATGAAAAACCTGGAAACCACGATCCGCGCCTATGAGGCGTCGACGGATCTCGAAACGCTGTCGGCCATCTGGTTCGCAGCTTCGCTTCTGGCCCACCCCTTCATCGGCGAGGAGCGCCTGCGTGAGCAGCGCGTCCTGATCGAGACGAAATATCTCCCCGAGGCGGAGACCTTCGTGGCCTGCCGCGCCGGAGAGCCGGTCGGTTTCGTCAGCCTCCTCGACAACTTCATCGGCGGGCTGTTCGTCGCGCCCGGCCAGCAGGGGCATGGCATCGGCAGGACCCTGGTCGCCCATGCGCTGAAGCTGAAGGGCGAGCTCGTGCTGGAGGTCTATACCGGCAACGTCCAGGCCCTTCGCTTCTACGAGGCCCTCGGCTTCGAGGAGCAGTCGAGAAGGGCGCAGGACGATGAGGGCCTGCCGTTCGAGAACGCGCAGCTGCGCCTGAAGGCCTGAAGGCCTGAAGGCCTGAAGGCCTGAAGGCCCGGCCGGGCGTCGCTCTGCCTTTCCTCGCGAATGCGGCCCCGGCCGCATTCGTTTCCGGTGCGCCTCAGCGCTCGGTGATCTTGAACTCGATGCGGCGGTTGCGGCGCCAGGCCTCGTCATTGTTGGCGACGTCGAGCGGCTGGAACTCGCCGAAGCCGGTTGCGGCGATGCGGTCGGCCGGGATGCCCTTGGTGATCAGATACTCGACCACGGCGACGGCACGCGCGGTCGAGAGATGCCAGTTCGAGGGGAACTGGGCCGAGCGGATCGGGCGGTTGTCGGTATGGCCGTCGACGCGCAGGATCCAGGGAATGTCCGGCGGCATCTCGCTGCCGAGATCGGCGATGATCGTGCCGAGCTTGTCGAGCTCGGCACGGCCTTCCGGCTTCAGCACCGCCTGACCGGCATCGAAGAAGACCTCGGACTGGAAGACGAAACGGTCGCCGACGACGCGGATGTCGGGCCTGGTGCCGAGCACCTGGCGCAGCCGGCCGAAGAAGTCGGAGCGGTAGCGCGCCAGCTCCTGGACGCGCTGGGCGAGGGCGACATTGAGCCGCGAGCCGAGCTCGGCGATGCGGGTCTGCGATTCCTTGTCCTTGGCCTCGGCGGCACCGATAGCCTCCTCCAGGGCGGCGAGCTGGCGGCGCATGGCGAGGATCTGCTGGTTGACCAGCTCGACGGTGGCCTGAGCCCGCGCCGAAAGCTGCTTCTCGGCTTCGAGCGCCTTCTGGCTCTCGGCGAGCTGCGCCGGAGCCTTGCCGTTGACGCTGTCGAGCATGCCCTGGATGCGGCTGCGCTCGGCCTGCTCGGTGGTCAGGGTCGACTGCAGCAAAGCGAGCGAATCCTTGGCCTCCTTGCCGGCGGCGCGCTCCAGCGCCAGCAGGTCGGTGAGCTCGGAGAGCTGGCGGTTCAGCCGGTCGAGCACCGTGTCCTTGCCGGAGATTTCCTGCGACAGGAAGAACTGGCCGAGGACGAAGACCGAGAGCAGGAAGACGATGCCGATCAGCATCGTCGAGAGCGCATCGACGAAGCCCGGCCAGAAATTGACGTCCTCGCGGCGATGGGAGCGGGACAGGGCCATGCGCTAGCTCCTTGCGGTCAGAGCCGGCCAGGACCGGAGAACCGGGCCGGGCTCATGGCTCGGTCACCGTGTCGGCGGTCAGGCGTTCGATCAGGCGCTTCAGATCCTTTTCGCGGGCGGCCTGCGCTTCGACCCAGTCGCGAATCAGCTGCTGCTCGGAACGCATGTGTTGGACGAGGCCCTGGATGCCTTCGGCCAGATTGGTCATGGCCTGCGCCGCGGCGCGGCTGTTGGCGCCGTCCTGGATCGCGGCATGGAGCTTGTCGAAGCGCTCGCCGAGGCCGTCGAGGCCGGCACTGGTGCTCGTGGCGGTGCTGGCGCCGAGATAGCCCTCGATCTCGTTGCGGAAGCGGCGCTGGGCCTGCGCGACCTGGAGTTCGAGGAAGCCCAGCACCAGCGAGCCGGCGATGCCGAACAGCGAGGACGAGAAGGACAGGCCCATGCCCGCCAGCGGCGCGGCGAGGCCGGCCTTGAGCTCGTCGAACAGGACGCCGGCCTCGGCACCGGTGCGCAACGACTTGATGACGTTGCCGACGGAGGACACCGTGTCGAGCAGGCCCCAGAAGGTGCCGAGCAGGCCGAGGAAGACGAGCAGGCCGGCGAGATAGCGCAGGACCTCGCGGCCGTCGTCGAGCCTGACGGCGATCGATTCGAGCAGGCTCGCTGCCTGGTCGGAGGCGAGGCTGCGCCGTTGCAGTGCGGGCAGCACCGCGGCGAGCGGGCTGATCACCTGCGAGCGGCGAAGTGCGGCGTCCGCCGGGCTGGCGGCGAGCCGCGTCGCGGCGCGCGCCTCGCTGTCGATGCGCCAGAGCTCCCGCAGCGCGATCAGCACGCCGACCAGCAATGCGCCGACGATCAGGCCGTTCAGGCCCGGATTGGTCATGAAAGCGGAACGCAGACCGCCCTGGAGGATGAAGACCAGGAAGCCGATCAGCGCCAGGAATACCAGCGCCCGGACGAAGTAGCGCAAGGGCCGCGAGAAGCGGAGCGTTTCGGAATGCAATGCGGGCATCGGCGCCGCAGCCGCATCCTCCCGCGCCACGGCCTCTGGGGCCGCTTCGTCATTGGCCATGCGTGGTATTCCGTTCCGTTTCTCCGCCCTTGGCAATGTCGCCTCCCGCCACGCCGGGATCAAGCGCGAATGCGGTCTACCCCGCCTCAGACCACCGTTTTGAGGGCGGCGCGCAGCGCGGGCTCGCCGGCTTCATTGCCGCAGATCACGTCATGGGCCGAAGTCGGCTGCTTGCCGTCGAGCGTTCCGAAGGTGCCGCCGGCTTCACGGACCATCACCGCCGCCGCGCCGAAATCCCAGGTGTTGAGGCCGCGCTCCCAATAGGCGTCCATGCGTCCGGCAGCGACATAGGCGATGTCGAGCGCGGCCGAGCCCATGCGCCGGACATTGGCGAAGCGCGGCATCACCGCCGCCAGTTCGCGCAGGAAGAGCGGGTGGCCGCCCTTGCCGATATGCGGCACGCCCATGCCGATCAGCATCTCGGACGACTCGCGGCGGCCGGAGACACGCATGCGGCGGTTGTTGACATAGGCGCCCTTGCCCTTCTCGGCGATGAAGAGCTCGTCCTTGGCGGCATCGTAGACCACGCCGGCGATGAACTGGTTGTCGCGCTCCAGGGCGACGGAGATGTTCCAGTGCGGAATGCCGCGCAGGAAGTTGTGGGTGCCGTCGAGCGGGTCGATATGCCAGCGATTGCTCTCGTCGGTGCCGACGACGACGCCACTCTCCTCCATGACGAAGCCATAGCCCGGCCGGGCCTTCTCCAGGGCGGCGCGCAGGATCTCCTCGGCCTTGTGGTCGGCCTTGGAGACGAAGTCGCCCGGGCCCTTGGCCAGGACCTGCAGGTTCTCGACCTCGCCGAAATCGCGCTTCAGCGAACGCGACGCCTTCATCACGGCATCGGTCATCACGGTCATCAGCGGGGAACGGATCATCTTACGAACCTCAGGGCGCGCCGGGGGCGGCAGAACGGGAGTGGCTATCAAAGAGCGGGCAGTTGGCGCCGGTCGGGTGGCGCGAATTCCGCCGTCACTTGCTCGGTTGGCTCGGCGTCGTCAAGGCCGTGGCCTCGATCCGGTCGGCGGCGAGGCGGGCGACGCGGGCGAGTTGCTCCGGGGAGAGCCGCTCCAGCACCTCGTCCAGCGTCGCATCGGCGAGGCCCTGGCCGCGGGCCGCCAGATGCCAGGCCGCGGCCTCGGCGAGGTCGGGCGGCACGGTGCGGCCGAACTGGTAGAGCTTGGCCAGCCGGTTCTGGGCGATGGCGTTGCCCTTGTTGGCGGCGCGGATGAACAGCCGCGAGGCGGCGCGCTCATCCTTGGCGACGCCGTCGCCATTGAACAGCATGATCGCGTATTCGACCTCGCCGGCGACATTGCCGCTGGCGGCCGCCTTGGCCATCCATTGCGCCGCCTTCTCCGCATCGGCGGGAACGCCGCGGCCGATCTTGTGGAGCACGGCGAGCGCATGCATGGCGTCGCCGATCCCGGCATTGGCGGCGATGCCGAGCGAGGCGAGCGCACGCTTGTCATCGGCCGGCTGGCCGGTGGCGAGCAAGGCCAGAGCGAGATTGTAGTTCGCGGCCGGGTGGCCGGCGGCGGCGGCCTTCTCGAGCAGGGTGCCCGCCTTGGCGGAGTCGCGCGGCACGCCCTGGCCCTCAAGCGTCGCCATGCCGAGGGCGAAGATGGCGTTGATGTCGCCCCTTTCGGCGGCGAGCCGGTACCAGTCGGCGGAGGTGGCCGGGTCAAGCCGGATGCCGAGGCCCTGGCGGTAGATCTCGCCGAGCAGCGTCATCGCAGCAGCGTCGTTCGGATTGGTTTCGAGCCGCTTCAGCGCTTCGGTCTGGGCGCGGCGATAGTGACCGGCCTGATAGGCGCCATAGGCGAGGTCGGGCTCCGCCGCCCGGGCCGGCAGGGCGATCGCCAGCGCCAGCAAAGCGAGGCGCAGCCTCATCGAGCCTCCTTGCGCGCGGCATGTGCGGCGATCGCCGCATCGGCGGCGGCGACCTCGGCGCGGATATCGACCCCCTCGGCGAAGAGCCACGCGCCCAGAGCCAGGAATTCGGCGCCGGTCTCGACCAGCGCGGGCACCGACTCGGCGTCGGGCGCATAGGCGATGCAGGGTGTCTCGAAGATCTCGGCCCACCAGGAGGCGCGCTCGAGCACTGCGGGGAGCGGCGGCAGCGAGCCGTCCGGCCGCGGCTCGCCGAACATCACATAGTCGACCCCGGCCTCGCCGGCATCCATCGCGTCATGGCGCGAGCGCAGGCCGCCGACGCCGATGATCCGCTCCTGGCGCAGGCTGGAGCGGGCTTCGGCGATCGCCTCGATGCCCTCGGTGACATGGACACCGTCGGCGCCGCCGCGGCTGGCGACCTGGGCCGAGGCTTCGACCACGAGCGCGACGTTCTGCGCCTGCACCGGCGGGGCCAGTGCCTTGACGCGCTCGGTCAGGCTGCGCTCGTCGCCGGGCGCGAGCCGCAGCAGCACGGCCGCGACATCGCCGCCGGCGAAGGCCTGCATCAGGCGAAAGGAGATCGCGCCGGGGTCGAGGACCGGGGGCGTGACCAGCATCAGACGGGTGCGGGGCGGTTGTGTGCTCATGATCGGCTGCGCAAACGGCCCGCGACGTGGTCCAATGTCAAGACCGCGAGGCCGGCGACGAGACTCCAGAAGGCCGAGCCGACGCCGAAAAGCGACAGGCTCGAGGCGGCGACGGCGAAGGTGACGACCGCGGCGAAGCGCTCCTTGTCGCTGCCCATCGCCTGGCCGAGCGCGCCGGTGAGCGAGCCGACGAGGCCGAGTCCGGCGACGGCGATGATCAGCGCCTTCGGCATGGCGAGGATCAGCGCCAGCAAGAGGCCGGCGGTGGCGGCGATGGCGAGCCAGAAGAAAGCGTACCAGATTCCGGCCTTCCAGCGCTCCTTCGGGTCGGGATGGGTATCGGCGCCGGTACAGATCGAGGCGCTGATCGCCGCCATGTTGACCATATGGGCGCTGGTCGGCGCGGTCAGGAACGACATCAGCCCGGTGACGAACAGGCAGGAGGCGGTCGGCGGATGATAGCCGGAGGCACGCAGCACGGCGAAGCCCGGCAGGTTCTGCGCGGCCATGGTGACGAGATAGAGCGGTATGCCGATGCCGAGGATCGCCGTCAGGTCGAGATGCGGGGCGATCAGCTCGATATGGGTCAGCGCGACCGACCCGGCCGGCAAGGTCGCGGTGCCGGTGGCGAAGGCGAGCGCGAGGCCGGTGCCCAAGGCCGCGATGACGCCGAGGAACGGGTTCCATAGCCGCGCCAGCAGGAAGACGACGAGCAGGGGCAGCACCAGCGCCGGCTGCAGGCGCATCTCGTCGAAGACGGCGACGACGAAGCGGAAGATCACGCCGGCCAGCATCGCGGCGGCGATGCTCATCGGAATGCGCTCGACCAGCGCGCCGAGCGGGCGGAAGGCGGCGGTCGCCATCATCAGCGCAGCGGCGGCAAGGAAGGCGCCGACGGCCGAGGCCATGTCGACGCCGCTCGCAGCCGCGATCAGCGCGGCGCCCGGCGTCGACCAGGCGCAGATGATCGGCATGCGGTGCCGCCAGGACAGGATGAGGCTGGCGAGCCCCTTGGCGATGGCGAGACCGGCGAGCCAGGAGACGGTCTGGCCGGGCGTCGCGCCGAGCGCCTGCGCCGCCGCCAGCACGACCGCGACCGAGGCCGCATAGCCGACGAAGACCGCGACGAGGGCCGAGAAGAGCTGCGACATCGGCGCGCCCTTACGAATCCCAGGCGGTCGGCCAGGTCTCGGCGAGCTCGGGACCGATCCTGACCGCCGAGACGAATTTGGCGAGGCCGCTGACATCGTCGGTCTCGACGGCGATGCCGGAGAGCGTGCCCTGGCCGAGCGCGGCCTCGAGCCTGGAGCCCGGCGTCTTCTGCAGGAAGCGGCGGATCGACTCGTCCTTCTGCATGCCGAGGATCGAATCATAGTCGCCGCACATGCCGGCATCGGACTGATAGGCCGTGCCGGCGGGCAGGATGCGGGTGTCGGAGGTCGGGACATGGGTGTGGGTGCCGACGACGAGGCTGGCACGGCCATCGAGGAAATAGCCCATGGCCAGCTTCTCGCTGGTCGCCTCGGCGTGGAAGTCGACGACGATCGCATCCGCGACGTCACGCAGCGGGCAGGCGGACAGCTCGCGCTCGACCGCGGCGAAGGGATCGTCGAGCGGGTCCATGAACAGGCGGCCCATGACATTGACGACGAGGACGCGGGCCCCGTTGCGCGCCTCGACCACGGCGGCGCCGCGCCCGGGCGTGCCCGGCGGGTAGTTGGCCGGGCGGATCAGCCGGGGCTGGCGCTCGATGAAGACCAGCGCCTCGCGCTGGTCCCAGGAATGGTTGCCGAGGGTGATGACGTCGGCACCGGCGGCGAGGATCTCGTCGCAGATCGCCTCGGTGATGCCGAAGCCGCCGGCGGCGTTCTCGCCATTGATGACGACGCAGTCGAGATTCCAGCGCTGGCGCAGGCCGGGGAGGCGGTCCAGCACGGCCTGGCGGCCGGCGCGCCCGACGATGTCGCCGAGGAAGAGTAGACGCATTGTCGGGGTCTCTGTGGCAGCAGCGGTCGCTTTCACTGCCGCGATTGCGTCGGCAAATCAACCGCTGCGCCGCTCAGGCGCAGCGTATGGTTTCGTTCTCGGTGACGATCCAGTCGAGGCTGCGGTCATGCGGTTCGTCGGGGACGGCCGGGATTTCCTGCGCGGCATAGCCGATGCCGACCGTGGCGAGGGGGCGCAGCTCGGTGATGGCACGGTCGTAATAACCCTTGCCGTAGCCGATGCGGAACCCGCGCCGGTCGAAGGCGGCGAGCGGCACGATCAGCACGGCCGGCCGGAGCTCGGCCTCCGAAGGCTGCGGCACCAGCGTGCCGAAACCGCCGGGGACGATCGGCTCCCAGGGGGCCCAGCGCCGGAAATGCATGCGCCCGGCGACGATCGCCGGCAGGCAGAGCGGCAGGCCGCGCTCATGCAGCGCTTCGAGAATCGGGCGCGGATCGGCTTCCGAGCGCATCGGCCAATAGGCCGAGACCGGGCCTTCCGGGAAAGCCGGCAGCGCCAGCACCCGCTCGGTGATGGCCTCGTCCCAGATCAGCCGGTCGTCGAGCTCGAGCGCGTCGCGCCGGGCCAGGGCCTCGGCACGCAGCTTGGCCTTGCGGGGGGAGGGGGCGGGAGAGGTGGCTTCGGTCATGGACAGTGCGGAGCCACCTCGGCCGTGGAGATTTCGATCCCGGGACACCTACAAAGTAGGTGGGCGCCGTGTGTCCGGGTCCAGGGACCCGGTCAGGGACAGCTCCCTAGGGAGTCGTATGGGCCCGGGAATACATGACTCTCACGCACCAGGCAGCCCCGCCCCGCCAAGGTAAGGCGCATGTCGGCAAAGCGCCAGAGGGTTCATGTGATCGCCCGAGAAATTATGCGGCACTCCACCGCGAACCCTCATCCTGCGAGACGCCGCCTCGTGCTCGCCCCTCAGGATGAGGGCGCTGCCGGGTGTGTGCCTCAGGCCCCCCGCGCCAGCCCGTGGCGGATCACCCGATCGATCAGATCGGGATAGGCGATGCCGCTGGCGGCGAGCGCTTTCGGGAACATGCTGATATCGGTGAAGCCGGGGATGGTGTTGATCTCGTTGACCAGCGCGCTGCCGTCCGGGCGCAGGAAGAAGTCGACGCGGGCCATGCCGTCGCAGCCGAGCGCATGGAAGGCGCGCTTCGCCAGGGCCTGGAGCTTCGCGATCGTCTCCTGCGGCAGATTGGCCGGCACCTCGACCCGGGCCCCGTCCTCGTCGATATATTTGGCCTCATAGGTGTAGAAGCCATGGCTCGCGGCGGCGGCGATCTCGCCCGGCAGCGAGACGATGGTCTCGCCATCGGCCTGTTCGAGGACGCTGAGCTCGATCTCGCGGCCTGCGATGAACTCCTCGACGAGGACGACGCGGTCGTGGCGGAAGGCCTCGGCGAGCGCGGCCGCGAAGCTCTCCGCGCTCGTCGCCTTGCTGACGCCGACCGAGGAGCCCTGCCGAGCCGGCTTGACGAAGAGCGGCAGGCCGAGCGCTTCGGTGGCCTGTTCGAAGCTCGGCATCTCGCCCGGCCGGGCGGTGAGCGAGCGGGCGACGCCGAGTCCGGCCTCGCGCAGCAGCCGCTTGGCGATGTCCTTGTCGAGCGCATTGGCCGAGCCGACGATGCCGCAGCCGGCGAGCGGGACGCCGGCGACCGCAGCCAGTCCCTGGACCGAGCCGTCCTCGCCGTCGAGACCGTGCAGCACCGGGAAGAGCACGTCGATCTTGGGCAGGGCCTGCGGCGCGGCGCCATCCTGCAGGCGCAGCAGGCGCCCGCCACCGCCGGGCAGCAGGCAGAGCTCGGGGCCGCCCTGCGGGATCGGATCGGGCAGGACCCCGTTCTCCAGCGCGAGCTCGCGCCACTGGCCGGCCTTGGTGATCAGGATCGGCACGACGTCGTATTTCGCTTTGTCGATCGCCTTCACCACATTGGCGGCGGACATCAGCGAAACCTCGTGCTCGGCGGATTTGCCGCCGAGGAGAATTGCCACCCGGACCCTGTCGCTCATCATCATCGCCTTCATCGACTCGTTCAGCTCCCGAGCCTCAGTCCGGGATGATTGAGGAATTGCAAAGGCGGCGGTGCCGCCGCGATGATGGCTTGATCAGCCCGCCGCGGTCGGAAGCAGGCTGCGCGCCACGCCCTCGATGCGCTCGGCCGCCGCTTCGAGCGCATCGGCCGCGCGCTGCTCGATCTCGCCGGCGCGCTGGTCGGCCGAGCCGGCGTGGCCCTGCAGCGAAGCCAAATGGTCCTCCAGCCTTGCGACCTTTTTCTGCAACTCGCTGACCTCGTCGGCGACCATCAGCGCGGCCATGACATGCAGGCGCATATCGCCGATCTCGCCGAAAGCCTGACGCATCTCCTCGATCTTGCCGTCATAGAGGCGGGCGAGATTCTCCAGATGGGGCTCCTCGCCCTCGCCGCAGGCCATCCGGTAGGCCTTGCCGGCAATGGTGACGTTCACCTGCGGCATCTCTGCTCTTTCTTCAGCTTTCAGCGTCGTCCGGCGCTTCGGCGCGCGCGATCATCTCGTGCAGGGCCGTCATCGCCTTGTCGAGCCGACGGTCGACCTCTTCGGCAGCGCCCTGGACATGGCCGAGCTTCGCCATGGTGCCGTCGAGCTCGACGGCGAGGCGGGCACGGTCGTCCTGCATCAGCGTCAGCTCGGTTTCGAGATTGGCACGGCCGCGCTCGGCCTCGAGCCGCCGGCGGGCGGCCGCTTCGAGCTGGCCGAGCGCGCCTTCGAGGCGCGACAAGGCGTGATCCAGTGCCGGAGACGCCACGTTTCTTCCTTTTCAGGCCGGCGCAAGCCGGCTCAACCGATTCGGGAGCCTAGTGCATGTCGCCGCACCCCGAAAGGCCGACCTTGGCCCGGAAACGCCTCTAAGGCTCTGAAGCGCCGGGCGATTCACAGGAATTCCATGCCGTGCGCTAGCCGCTACCAGTCCGGGAAGCGGTGGATTGCGCCAAAATCGCCTGGGCGGTTCGAATTGACTCCGCTCGCGGCGAAGGCATATCGAACGCGCGCCTTTTTCCGCAACCGTTTCCCGCTCGCCGGCCCGTTTTCACGCGCGAGCGGACGTCCTGCCCCCCGGAGTGAGCCAATGACGATGCCCGCGATCGACCGCGCCCAACACGAGCGGCTCGCCAACGCCATTCGCTCGCTCTCCATGGATGGTGTCGAGCAGGCCAAGTCCGGCCATCCCGGCCTGCCGATGGGCGCCGCCGACATCGCCGCGGTGCTGTTCTCGCGCATCATGAAGTACGACGCGGCCGCGCCGTCCTGGCCCGACCGCGACCGCTTCGTGCTCTCGGCCGGCCATGGTTCGATGCTGATCTACGCGCTGCTCTATCTGACCGGCACGGGCGGCCTCGGGCTCGACGACCTCAAGAAGTTCCGCCAGCTCGAATCGAAGACCCCGGGGCATCCCGAAAACTTCATGACCAAGGGCGTCGAGACCACCACCGGCCCGCTCGGCCAGGGGCTCGCTACCGCGGTCGGCATGGCGATGGCCGAGCGCATGCTCGCCGCCGAGTTCGGCAAGAAGCTGGTCGACCACAAGACCTATGTGCTGGCTTCCGACGGCGACCTGATGGAGGGCATCAGCCAGGAGGCGATCGCGCTCGCCGGCCACCACAAGCTCAACAAGCTGATCGTGCTCTGGGACGATAACGGCATCTCGATCGACGGGCCGCTGTCGATTTCCGATTCGGTCGATCAGGTCGCCCGCTTCAAGGCCTGCGGCTGGAAGTCCGAGCGCGTCGACGGCCATGATCCCGATGCGATCGAGGCGGCGATCCGCCGCGCCCAGAAGTCGAACAAGCCGACCATGATCGCCTGCAAGACGGTGATCGGCTTCGGCGCGCCGAAGAAGGCCGGCACCTCCAAGGCCCATGGCGAGCCGCTCGGCGCCGAGGAACTCGCCGCCGCCAAGAAGGCGCTCGGCATCACCGGCGGACCGTTCGAGGTCGCCGCCGACGTGCTCAAGGCCTGGCGCGATCTCGGCGCCGCCGGCGCCGCGGCGCATAAGGAATGGCAGGGGCTGCTCGCCGGCCTCTCCGAGCGCAAGCGCGGCGAATTCGAGCGCCGTCTCGGCCTGACCCCGCCGGCCAAGCTCGGCAAGGCGGTCATCGCCCACAAGAAGGCGCTCGCTGCCAATCCGCAGGCGGTCGCGACCCGCAAGGCCTCGGAGCTGGCGCTCGACGCGATCGTGCCGGTGATGCCGGAGCTGGTTTCCGGCTCGGCCGACCTGACGCCGTCGAACAACACCAAGGCCAAGGGCCTCGAGGACTTCACCCCGAAGACCCCGAAGGGGCGTTATATCCGCTACGGCATCCGCGAGCACGCCATGGCGGCGGCGATGAACGGCATCACCCTGCATGGCGGCTTCCGCACCGCCGGCGGCACCTTCCTGGTCTTCGCCGACTATGCCCGCCCGGCGATGCGCCTCGCCGCGCTGATGGGGCTGCCGGTCGTCTATGTGATGACCCATGATTCGATCGGCCTCGGCGAAGACGGGCCGACCCATCAGCCGGTCGAGCACCTCGCCTCGCTGCGCGCCATGCCGAACATGCGCGTGCTGCGCCCGGCCGACGCGATCGAGACCGCCGAGTCCTGGCAGATCGCGCTCGAGCGCACCGACGGGCCGACCGTGCTCGCCCTGTCGCGCCAGAATCTCGCGCCGCTGCGCCAGGACGGCACGGCGACCAACCGCTCGGCGAAGGGTGGCTACGAGCTGCTCACCGCCGAGGGCGGCAAGGCGCAGGTCTCGCTCTTCGCCTCGGGCTCCGAGGTCGAGATCGCGGTCGCGGCGCGCAAGCTCCTGGCAGAAAAGGGCGTGCGCGCCCGTGTCGTCTCGGTGCCCTCGCTCGAGCTGCTGCTGGAGCAGGACGAGGCGGTGAAGGCGGCGATCATCGGCGAGGCGCCGGTCAAGATCGCGGTCGAGGCGGCGGTCCGCTTCGGCTGGGACGCCGTGGTCGGCGCCGATGGCGGCTTCGTCGGCATGTCCTCCTTCGGCGCCAGCGGCCCCTACAAGCAGGTCTATGCGCATTTCGGCATTACGCCGGAAGCAGTGGCGGAAGCCGCGCTCAAGCGCCATAACGCCTGAGTTTCTGCGGCCGAACCATGCATCCGCCATGGTTTGGCCGATTTGCCCGCACTAATGGCGCTGACTGCGCCGCCTGAAGGCGAAGGAGAGGATTGAGATGACGGTCAAGGTGGCGATCAACGGCTTCGGCCGCATCGGGCGCAATGTTCTGCGCGCGATCATCGAGTCGAAGCGCAAGGATATCGAGGTCGTGGCGATCAACGACCTCGGCCCGGTCGAGACCAATGCGCATCTCTTCCGTTTCGATTCGGTGCATGGCCGCTTCCCCGGCACCGTGACCGTCTCCGGCGACACGATCGATGTCGGCCGCGGGCCGATCAAGGTCACCGCCGTGCGCGATCCCAAGGATCTCCCGCACAAGGCGCTCGGCGTCGATATCGCGCTGGAATGCACCGGCATCTTCACGACGCGCGAGAAGGCGAGCGCCCATCTCGCCGCCGGCGCCAAGCGGGTGCTGGTCTCGGCCCCCTGCGACGGCGCCGACCTCACCGTGGTCTACGGCGTCAACCATGGCGAGCTGACCAAGGACCATATCGTCGTCTCGAACGCCTCCTGCACGACCAACTGCCTCGCGCCGGTGGTCAAGGTGCTGCATGACGCCGTCGGCATCGACAAGGGCTTCATGACCACGATCCATGCCTATACCGGCGACCAGCCGACGCTCGACACCATGCACAAGGATCTCTATCGCGGCCGCGCCGCGGCGATGTCGATGATCCCGACCTCGACCGGTGCCGCCAAGGCGATCGGTCTCGTCATCCCCGAGCTGAAGGGCCGCCTCGACGGAACCTCGATCCGCGTGCCGACGCCGAACGTCTCGGTCGTCGACTTCAAGTTCATGTCGAAGCGCAAGACCACGGTCGAGAAGATCAACGACGCCATCATCAAGGCCAGCAAGCGCGGGCCGCTGAAGGGTATCCTCGCCGTCACCGACCAGCCCAACGTCTCGATCGACTTCAACCATGATCCGGCCTCGTCGACCTTCGCGCTCGACCAGACCAAGGTGATGGACGAGAAGCTCGTCCGCATCCTGACCTGGTACGACAATGAGTGGGGTTTCTCGAACCGGATGAGCGACACCGCCGTCGCCATGGCGAAGCTGATCTGACCCGACCGGGTCCATGAATGGCCGCGCCCTGCGCGGCCATTCCTCTTTCACGAACGGGAAAGCCAGAGCGCATGAACAAGATCGAGCCTACCGTCGCGAACCCGTCGCCCGCTCCCGAGGCGATCATTCCGCCCGCCCCGACCATGGCCGAGGCCGCTGCGGCCCGCGCCGCCGAGATCAAGGTCGCCGAGCCGGTCGCCGCCGGCGATCCGCGCAAGCTCGACCAGCTCTCGCGCATCGAGGAGAAGGCGGCCCGGATCGAAGAGAAGTTCGCCCGCTACGAGGCCGTGCTGACGCGCGCCGAAGCCTCGCTCGAGCGCAGCGCCCAGAAGGTCGATCTCGCCGCCGGGACCATGGACTTCGCCGGGCTGCGCGAGGAGCTTTCTGCGCTCCGCCAGCGCGTCAACGCGACGCCGCGTTTCGGCGCGCTGCTCCTGACCGGCATCGTGACCGCGATCCTGACGGTGATCCTCACCGTGATCGTGCTGAAGAACGGCTTGCCCGGTATCCTGCCGCCGAGCCTGCCGCGCTGACGCTGCCCACGCCCCGACCATCAGAAGAGATCGCGATGCCCGCTTTCCGTACCCTCGACGACGCCGACCTCGCCGGAAAGCGCGTTCTCGTCCGCGTCGACCTCAACGTGCCGATGGAAGACGGCAAGGTCACCGACGCGACAAGGATCGAGCGGGTGCTGCCGACCATTCGCGAGATCTCGGAAAAGGGCGGCAAGGTCGTCCTGCTGGCGCATTTCGGCCGGCCCAAGGGCCGCGACGACAAGAACAGCCTGCGGCAGGTCGTTCCGGCACTCGCCCATGCGCTCGGCCAGCCGGTGATCTTCGTCGCAGATTGCATCGGCGAGGATGTCGCCAAGGCGGTCGCAGCGGCGAAGAACGGCGAGGTGCTGCTGCTCGAGAACACCCGCTTCCATGCCGGCGACGAGAAGAATGACCCGGATTTCGTCAAGGCGCTCGCCGCCAATGGCGACATCTATGTCAACGACGCCTTCTCCGCGGCGCACCGGGCGCACGCCTCGACCGAGGGGCTGGCGCATGTGCTGCCGGCCTATGCCGGCCGCACCATGCAGGCCGAGCTCGAGGCGCTCTCGGCCGGCCTCGACAGCCCGGCGCGGCCGGTGATGGCGATCGTCGGCGGCGCCAAGGTCTCGACCAAGCTCGAACTGCTCGGCAATCTCGTCAGGAAGGTCGATGTGCTCGTCATCGGTGGCGGCATGGCCAACACCTTCCTGGCGGCGCGCGGCGTCAATGTCGGCAAGTCGCTCTGCGAGCATGATCTCGTCGGCACTGCCCGGGAGATCGAGGCGAAGGCCAAGGCGGCCGGCTGCGAGATTCTGTTGCCGGTCGATGCGCTGGTGGCGCGCGAGTTCAAGGCCAATCCCGGCCACCGTGTCGTCTCGATCGGCGAGGTCGCCGATGACGAGATGATCCTCGATGCCGGGCCGCTCAGCGTCGCCGAGGTCGTGCTCAAGCTCGACAAGGTCAAGACCGTGGTCTGGAACGGCCCGTTCGGCGCCTTCGAGTTGCCGCCCTTCGACACCGCGACGGTGACGGTCGCCAAGGCGGTGGCGGAACGCGCCCGGACGAACCGGCTGGTCGCGGTCGCAGGCGGCGGCGATACCGTCGCGGCGATGAACCATGCCGGTGTTGCCGACGAGCTGACCTATGTCTCGACCGCGGGCGGCGCCTTCCTCGAATGGATGGAAGGCAAGGCACTCCCCGGTGTCGAGGCGCTGCGGCAGGGCTGACCGGCGGCCGCAGCCTGCGGTTGCACGACGTCGTGTTTATGCTATGTTCTCTTTCTGGAGTGCGCGAAGCTCAGGGATGGGCTGATCCGCTGGACGCGAGTCGTGAGGCTTTTTTCCTCTTGGATGCGATGTCACGACGATTTCGCTGGAGCCGCGTTGCGATGAGCGAAAATGTTCAGACTGCAATGTTCGAGATATTGAAGAAGATTCAGGCGGACATTGCCTCGTTCCGAACCGACGTGAACGAGCGCTTCACGCGTGTTGAAGCGCGCTTCGAAGGGCTCGATGAACTCGTCCGCAAGCAGCGGCGCGACACGGCTGGCCTCCTCGTCATGGCCAAAGCCGTGACCGGCGACTTCGCCGAGCAGGTCGCGGCTATCGAGGAGCGCGTCGCGGCGCTCGAAACACGCGGTCGCTGACCGCGTTCACGCTGTCGGCGCCTTTCGCTTTGCGTCCGCCACAGTTCGATTCTAAACCCCTTCAGATAAGTCAGAATCCACCCGGAGGACCGCTGTGGCCCGTATTACGCTTCGCCAATTGCTCGACCATGCCGCCGAGAACGACTACGGCGTGCCCGCCTTCAACATCAACAACATGGAGCAGGCGCTGGCGATCATGGCGGCTGCCGACGCCACCGACGCGCCGGTGATCATCCAGGCCTCGCGCGGCGCGCGTTCCTACGCCAACGACATCATGCTCAAGCACATGATGGACGCCGTCACCGAGATCTATCCGCATATCCCGGTCTGCGTGCATCTCGACCACGGCAACGAGCCGGCGACCTGCATGACCGCGATCCAGGCCGGCTTCACCTCGGTGATGATGGACGGCTCGCTCAAGGCCGACGGCAAGACCCCGGGCGACTGGGACTACAATGTCGGCGTGACCAAGACCGTGACCGAGATGTCCCATCTCGGCGGCATCTCCGTCGAGGGCGAGCTCGGCGTGCTCGGCTCGCTCGAGTCCGGCGAGGGCGAGAAGGAGGACGGCCACGGCTTCGAGGGCAAGCTCAGCCACGACCAGCTCCTGACCAACCCGGACGAGGCGGTGAAGTTCGTCGCCGAGACCAAGGTCGATGCGCTCGCCATCGCCATGGGCACCTCGCATGGCGCCTACAAGTTCACGCGCAAGCCCGACGGCGCGATCCTCGCGATGCACGTCATCGAGGAGATCCACAAGAAGCTGCCGAACATGCACCTCGTCATGCACGGCTCGTCCTCGGTGCCGCAGGACCTGCAGGACATCATCAACCAGTATGGCGGCAAGATGCCCCAGACCTGGGGCGTGCCGGTCGAGGAGATCCAGCGCGGCATCAAGCACGGCGTGCGCAAGATCAACATCGACACCGACAACCGGATGGCGATGACCGGCCAGATCCGCAAGATCCTGTCCGAGAACCCCGGCGAGTTCGATCCGCGCAAATATCTCAAGCCGGCCATGGAGGCGATGACCAAGCTCTGCAAGCAGCGCCTGGAAGAGTTCAACACCGCCGGCCAGGCTTCGAAGATCAAGCGCGTCATCACCCTGGCCGACATGGCCAAGCGCTACGCCAAGGGCGAGCTCGACCCGACCTTCGGCGCCAAGAAGGCGGCTTGAGGTAACGCGACCTACTCCCTCTCCCCTTGCGGGAGAGGGTTGGGGTGAGGGGTCGCGCGACGTTTCCGAGGAGAGCTCCAAGGCTTTTCCGGAGGCGTCGGGCGACCCCTCATCCGTCTCCGCTTCGCGGAGCCACCTTCTCCCGCATGGGGAGAAGGAAAGATCTCACACGCCGATCTTGCCGCCGCCCTTGCGGGTGATCGCCACCACTGAAGGGCGCACCGGCATGTCGGGCCTGAAGTCGGGCCAGCGGGTCGAGAGGTCCTCGTAATAGGAGCGGCGGCCGAATTCCGGCCAGTCCGGGCCGTCGTCGCCGGGGTGCTGGACCGCGACGAAGGCGGTGGTGTCGTCGGGCGTGAAGCAGGGGCCGCAGAGCTCGGCGCCGTGCGGCACGCGGTAGAACAGCTTCGAGGTCCGGCGCGCCGCGCCTTCGGTGTCGACTGCCCAGAGCCCGTCGGTGCGGCCGGTCTCCTTGGGTCCGTTGCCGTCGGTCGCGACCCAGAGGCGCCCGGCGGAATCGACCACGGCATTGTCGGGCATGCCGAACCAGCCATTCTTGCTGGTCTCGGTCGAGAAGCTCGCCCCGACCGCGGCGACCGACGGATCGCCACAGGTCAACAGGATCTCCCATTTACCCCTGGTCGCGGTGAAATCGCCGTCATCCTCGATGATCTCGATGATGTGGCCGAAAGCGTTCCTGGCGCGCGGATTGGCGGCATCGACCTGGTCGTCCTTGCGGCGCGTATTGTTGGTCAGCATCACATAGACACGGCCATTGACGCCGTTGGGGGTGATGTCTTCCGGACGGTCCATCTTGGTGGCGCCGAGCAGATCGCCGGCGCGGCGGGCCTCGATCAGCACATCGGCCTGGCCAGAGAAGCCGTTGGCGGCGGTGAGCGGCCCCTCTCCGAAGGCGAGCGGCAACCATTGGACCGTGCCGTCCGCCGCGAATTTCGCGACATGGAGCGTGCCGGAATCGAGCAGATCCATGTTGGCGGCGCGATTATTCGGATCGAAGCGGCCGGTCGTGACGAATTTGTAGACATAGTCGAAGCGCTCATCGTCGCCGAGATAGACGACGACGCGGCCATCCTTCGCGACGATGTTGTCGGCGCCCTCATGCTTGAAGCGGCCGAGCGCGGTGCGCTTCTTCGGTACCGAATTCGGATCGAAGGGGTCGACCTCGATCACCCAGCCGAAGCGGTTGGCCTCGTTGGGCTCGCTGGCGAGGTCGAAGCGCTCCTCGAAACGGCCCCAGGCATAGGGCGAGGAGGGGATGGCGAGACGCTTGTAATTGGCCTCCTCGCGATGGCCTTCCGGCAGCTTGCCGGAGAAATAGCCGTGGAAATTCTCCTCGCCGGAAACGAAGGTGCCCCAGGGCGTCATCGCGCCCGAGCAGTTGTTCAGCGTGCCGAAGACCTTGCGGCCGCTGGCATCGGCCTTGGTCCTGACGCGCTCGGTCCCGGCGACGGGGCCGGACAGCTGCATCTCGGTGGCGGCGGTGAGGCGGCGGTTCAGCTTTGAATCCCTGACCAGCGCCCATTTGCCGTCGGTCCGGCGGATCTCGGCGAGGGTCGCGCCATGGGCCATCGCCTCGATGGCGTAGCGCTCCCGGGTCGCGTTCTTCATCACCGGCTTGCCGTCCTTGATCTCGACGACGCCCGGGAACATCAGATGCGGGTTGGTGTATTCGTGATTGATGAAGAGCACGCCATGGCCGGACGGATCGGCGGCGCCCGGCAGGGGCAGATAGCCGACGAAGTCGTTGTTGTAGCCGAACTGTCTGGCCTGGGCCTCCGGCGTCTGCCCGGCCGGATCGAAGGCCGGCGCGTCGGGGAAGAGCGGGTCGCCCCAGCGCAGCAGGACATCGGCGTCATAGCCTTCGGCGACATGATGGTCGGCATCGACACCGGCTTCGACCTCCTTGAAGGCGAAAGCCGAGCCCTCGGCGCCGCGCGCTTCGGCGCGTTCGGCGGTCGCCAGTGCGGCGGTGCCGACCGTTGCGGAGATCGCCGAGACGGCGAGCGCGCCCTTGAGCAGGCCGCGCCGCGAGAAGCGCTGGCCGATTAGCTCACCCAGGGTCGGGTTGTCGGTGGGGTTCTGCGGGGCGGCATCCTCATGCTCGAGCAGGCTCGCGCCGAAGGTCGATTCATAATGGGGATCGTCGCTCATCACCGTCTCTCCATGGCCTGCCTCGACCCGGTCGTACCTAGCCGTTCGGCTTGACGGGGCCGTGACAGCGCCGCGACGGCCGACGCCGTTCAGGCCGCGCGATTGCGATGGGACAGGTTCTCGAAGGCTTCGGCAAGCAGCCCGGCGTGGTGGGAAAGCGATTGCGCCACGCCGAGCACGTCGCCGACGCTGGCGCCGGCGATCTGGGCCGCCTCATTGACCGAGCCGATGGTCTGGGCGACCTCCTGGGTGCCCTGTGCGGCGAAGTTGACGCTGCGGGCGATCTCCTCGGTCGCGGCGCGCTGCTGCTCGATCGTGCCCGCGATGTTCAGCGTCGTTTGGTCCATGCCCGAGACGAAGCCGGTGATGCTCTCGATGGCGAGAATCGCCTCGCGGCTGCGAGCCTGCATGGTGGGGACCTGTGCGGCGATCTCGTCGGTCGCCTTGCCGGTGCGCTCGGAGAGCTGCTTGACCTCCTGGGCGACGACGGCGAAGCCGCGTCCGGCCTCGCCGGCACGGGCTGCCTCGATCGTCGCATTGAGCGCCAGCATCGAGGTCTGGCTGGCGATGGTCCTGATCAGGTCGACGACCGAGCCGATGGTTTCGGCGGATTGCGCCAGACTCTTGACGATGACCTCGGTGGTCCGCGCCGCGGCGCTGGCGTCGTGGGTCTTGGTCGTGGCGCCGGTGATCTCGGCGGAGATGTGGCTCAGCGAGATCGACAGCTCCTCCGTCGCATTGGCGACATTGCGGACATTCTCGGACGCCGCGTCGGAGGCGCTGGCTGCCGCCAGCGCCTGGAAGCTGGTTTCCTGGACGGTGTCGCTCATGGTGCGCGCCAATGTCTCGATCACCCGGGCGCTGCCGCCGACCGAGGCGACGACGTCGCGAACCGTGACCTCGAAGGCCGCGATTTCGGCCTGGCTGCGCTCGCGGCTCTGCTTCTGGACGAGGGTATAGGTCTCGAGCAGCAGTTCGAGGTCGAGCTGCACGGCCTTCTGCAAGGCGGCGCGCAGAGCTATGCGCCGGTTGAGCTCGCGACGCTGCCAGAAGCGCAGCTGTCCCAGGCCGACGCGCAACAGGCCGAGCTCGGCCCCGATCGCATTGCCGACGATGGCATGGCAGATGGCGACGCCGTGGACGGGCACACCATGAGCATGGAAGGCGCTGGCCAGCGCATGCGCCGATTTCAGGAACCCGTCGTCGATCTCGCCCGAGACCAGCCTGATCCAGTGCGCGAGGCGCAGCGCGTGGACCTCCGGTTCCTGCATGGCCCGCAGGATCTCGGGCCAGGCCTCGAAGCTGGCGTGAAGTTCCTCCAGCAGGCTGGGAAGGCGGCTCTGGGCGAAGTCGCGCTGCCGCTTCAGCAAGGCGAGGTCATAGGCTTCGATGCGAAAGGTGCGCAAGCGAGCGTCGTGTTCGATGATGGCGTCGCTCATGCGCAACTTCTGATCGCCTGGGACATGGAGAAAGGTGCTCCTGGCGACTTTGCGAAGAGTTCGAAAACAAAGCCTTAAGCACGAGCCGCCGTTGCGTTATCCCGAACCCGGCGCCCTGTGCGCTTGCTTCCGGCCGACGCCACTGACTATAACGCGCGCCTGCGCGCGCCCGCGGGCAGGCACAGCGATCAGAGCGGAGGCGACCAAGCCATGGCCGGGCATTCCCAGTTCAAGAACATCATGCACCGAAAGGGCAAGCAGGACGCGGTGCGTTCCAAGCTGTTCTCGAAGCTGGCCCGTGAAATCACCGTCGCCGCCAAGATGGGCATGCCCGACCCGAACATGAATCCGCGCCTGCGCATGGCCGTGCTGGCCGCGCGGGCGGAGAACATGCCGAAGGACAATATCGAGCGCGCGATCAAGAAGGCGATCGGCGGCGAGGGCGAGAACTATGACGAGGTCCGCTACGAGGGCTACGGCCCGGGCGGCGCGGCCGTCATCGTCGAGGCGCTGACCGATAACCGCAACCGCACGGCCTCGGCGGTGCGCTCCTACTTCACCAAATCCGGCGGGGCGATGGGCGAGAGCAATTCGGTCTCGTTCATGTTCAACCGGGTCGGCGAGATCAGCTATCCCGCCGAAGCCGGGGATGCCGACAAGGTGATGGAGGCGGCGATCGAGGCCGGCGCCGACGATGTGATCAGTGACGAGAACGGCCACACCATCCTTTGCGCCTTCGATGCGCTGAACGATGTCAGCAAGGCGCTGGAGACGTCTCTCGGCGCGCCGGCCTCGGCCAAGCCGGTCTGGCGGCCGACCACGACCGCACCGCTCGACGAGGACAAGGCGGCGTCGATGATCCGCCTGATGGAAGCGCTCGACAATGACGACGACGTCCAGAACGTCTTCGCCAATTTCGAGATCGCCGACGAGGTGATGGCCAAGCTCAGCGGCTGAGGCTGGACAGGCGGAGCGCGATGGTCGGGCCCGTCCCGACCATCCGCGTCTTCCGCTGTGAAGGGCGGTGGCCAAGGCCTGGGTGCTCGCCACAAGGGCGAGCCTGACGGCTGTGGTGCGTTAGCGCCCGAGCAGCGCATCCCAGAGCGGCAGGCCGGCGATCGCGCTGAGGAAGATCGTCAGATAGGCGATGCGCCGGAAGGTCTGCTCGGAGGCGAGCCTGAAGGCGTGCGTGCCGATCCAGAGGCCGGCGCCGTAGATCAGGAAGAGCGGCAGCGCCATCATCAGGGCCGCGACGCCGAGAATGCCCTTGATCCAGAGGATGGTGCCGCTGACGATGGTGCCCAGGCCGAAATAGGTCTGCATGTTGGCACGCGTCTTGTGGCGGTCGTTGCGCTGGGCACCGAGCCAGAAGACGGCGAGCGGCATGCCGCCGATGCTGGCGAGCCCGTTGCAGAGCCCGGACAGGGCGCCGACACCGAGCGAAAGCGGGATGCCAGGCCGGCCGTGATAGCGCCAGCCGGAGGCGAGCAGCGCCACCGTGGCGAGCACGAGCGAGGACAGCAGCCAGCGCATCGTCGTCTGGTCGAGCCAGACCAGCAGGGTGAGGCCGATCGGCAGGGTCAGCGTCGCGGCGATCAGCAGCGGAACGACCTCGCGCCATTCGGCTCTTTTGGCTGAGCGCGCCGCCAGCGGCAGGGCGAAGGGCACGTCGATCACCCAGATCAGGCCGAGCGCCGCGACCGGGCCGAGCACGACTGAGGCGAGCGGCATGAAGACCATGGCGAAGCCGAAGCCGGTAAAGCCGCGCACCAGCCCGCCGAGAAAGGTGGCGAAGAGCAGTGTGGCGATGCCCGAGGCGGTGAGGCCGGGGAAGAAGGGGGCGATGAGTTCGAGCATGGCCTCGGGCGGGGTGACTGAACTCTCAACTCGCCCCAAGCGGCCATGCGATCAACCCCTGTTGCCGTGATGACGGCGATGACCGTCAAGCATCGATCGGACGATGGGCGTTCGTGAAGACCAGCCGCATGATGGCGTGAGGCTTCGCCCCGACGGAGAAGGCAAGCTGCCCGGAACGTGCTCTAAGCTGCCGTGATGAACGCGATTCGCATCCTCGGCATCGACCCCGGTCTGCGCAAGACCGGCTGGGGCGTCATCCTCAGCGAGGGGACCAAGCTCGCCTTCATCGCCTGCGGCGTGGTCGAAAGCGAGCAGAAGGCCCCGCTGGCCGAGCGGCTGCGGCAGTTGCATGACGGCATCGCCGGCGTGATCGCTGCGCATGCGCCGGGGGAGGTCGCGGTCGAGGAGACTTTCGTCAACCGCGATCCGCAATCGGCGCTGAAGCTCGGCCAGGCGCGCGGAGTCGCTTTGGTGGTGCCGGCGCTGGCGGGGCTCGAGGTCGCCGAATATGCGGCGAATCTGGTCAAGAAGACGGTGGTGGGCGTCGGCCATGCCGACAAGAAGCAGGTCCAGGCGATGATCCGCGTGCTGCTGCCCAAGGCCGAGACGAAGAGCGCCGACGCTGCCGACGCTCTGGCGGTGGCGATCTGCCATGCCCAGCATCGTGGGGCCCGGGCGATGCTGGCGAAGTATCAGGTCCGGTAGGCGTAGAGTTCGGCGTCCGGATCGCCCTTGCCGGTGAGCCCGGCCCGGACGATCTCGGCGCCGATGCGGCTATAGGTGATGCCGTTGCCGCCGAAGCCCATGACCGCCCAGCAATTCTTCAGCCCGGGCAGCTCGCCGATCGTCGGTAGCCCCGTGGCCGAGGCGCCGAAGGTGCCGGCCCAGGCAAAATCGGCCCGTATGTCGAGTTCCGGGAAGAGCCCGGCGAGCTTCCTCTGCAAGGTTTTGGTCTTGGCTGCGATCAGCCGGTCGCGCGCCTCTTCGTCGACGAAATCCTCGTCCTCGCCGCCGCAAATCACCCGGCCATCGGGCGTGGTGCGTAGATAGAGATAAGGCTCGGAAGCCTCCCAGACGAAACAGCGCTCCGGCCAGAGGCGGCGCGGCTGCGCGGGGGTGGCGATCGCCCAGGTCGAGATCGCCTGATGTCCCTTCGGCTTCAGCCCGAGCGGGATCTCGTAGCCGGTGCAGAACACGACATGGCGGCAGCTTATATGCGTGCTGGCCTTGGTCCGCAGAACGACCGAGCGCGGTCTCGCGTCGATGTCGACGATCTCGACCGGGCTGGCGAGCCGCGCACCGCGGCCGATCGCGGTGCGCAGGAAACCAGCGGCGAGTGCGCGCGGATCGACCTCGACATTGTCATAGCCGAGCAGGGCGGCCCGGTGTGCGATGCCGAAACGCTCCTCGACCGCGGTTGTGCCGAGGAAAGCGGTCTCGAATCCGGCGCGGCGGCGGGCCTCGCCCTCGTGCGACAGGGCCTCGGCATCGAGCAGATCGCCGGCGAGATAGAGGGAGTCGCGCCGCCGCATCGGTGCCAGCGACAAAGCTCGGATGCGGGCGTAAAGCCCGTCCAGGGCCAACCGAGAGCGCCGCCAGGCCCGGATCGCCGCTTCCTCGCCGATCTGGCGCGAGAGCTTGGTCAGGGGCTGGTCGATCTCGTATTGGAGGAGGGCGGTGCTGGCGACGGTCGAGCCGTGCACGGGGCCGCGCCGGTCGACGATCAGCACGTCCAGCCCGACCTCGCTGAGCGCGTCGGCGACCATGGCGCCCGAAATGCCGGCGCCGATGACGACGACATCGGCACGCGCATCAGCCGCAAGTTTCCAGCCCGGCACGGACGGCGCCCGCTTCTCCTGCCAGACCGAGCGGCCGGTCCGCAGGTCTCTCTTTCTCGTCAGCACGCGGCGCCCCCATTTCCAGCGAAGAACGCATGATCGCCGCGAATGATCCGCGCTGGCCGAAAGGGGCGATCATGCTAACAGGTTGGCATGATCGGAAAGCTAAAGGGCCTCATCGATTCGTATGGGGAGGACTTCGTCATCGTCGACGTTCAGGGCGTCGGCTATGTCGTGCAGTGCTCGTCGCGGACCCTGCAGCGCCTGCCCAAGACGGGCGAGGCTGCGGCCCTGTCGATCGAGACCCATGTCCGCGAGGATGCGATCCGGCTCTACGGCTTCCTGTCGGATACCGAGCGCGACTGGTTCCGGCTGATGCAGACGGTCCAGGGCGTCGGCGCCAAGGTCGCGCTCGCGATCCTCTCGACGCTGGAGCCCGGGGCGCTGGCAACCGCGATCGCGACCGGCGACAAGGCAGGGGTTGCGCGCGCGCCCGGTGTCGGGCCAAAACTGGCCCAGCGCATCTGTGCCGAGCTCAAGGACAAGGCGCCGTCCTTCGGCCATATCGATGCCGGCGTCGCCGAGCTCGCCGGTGCGCTCGACGACAAGCGCCTGCCGCAGCCGGTCGCCGATGCCGTCTCGGCCCTGGTCAATCTCGGCTATCCTCAGGCGCAGGCGGTGGCGGCGGTCGCGGCTGCGTCCCGCGCCGCAGGAGAGGGAGCCGGGACGGCCCAGCTGATCCGCCTCGGCCTGAAGGAGCTGGCGAAATGAGCCACGCGCCCGAACTGGTCCGCGACGTCGAGGACAAGAGCGCCTTCCTGGCGCTGATGATGCGGCATTGGGGCTCGCATCGCATGATGATCGGCCTGAAGACTTATGATTGCGCCGAGATCCCGCTGCTCGGCCTGTTCTCTGCCGCCGGCGAACCTTTGGCGCTGGCGAGTTGGTCACCCGATGGCGACACGGCCGTGCTCTGCGCGCTGCATGCGCTGAAGCCTGGCGAGGGCGCGGCGGAGCGACTGCTCGAGGCGGTCAAGACCGCGGCGAAGGCGCGCGGCGCCGTCAGGCTGCGGGCGATGCTGACCAATGACAACATGCCGGGCCTCGCCTTCTACCAGAAGCTCGGCTTTCGTTTCTCGGGGCTCTATGTCGAGGCGATCGACGCCTATCGCTCGGTGATCCCGACGATCATCAAGACCGGCTATCAGGACATTCCCGTGCGCGACGCGCTCGAACTGGAGATCGCGCTGTGAGCGAGCCGCGCCGATTGGTGACGCCCGAGCGCCGCGAGGACGACAGCGAGAACTCGCTGCGGCCGCTTTCGCTCGCCGATTTCACCGGCCAGGCGGCGGCGCGGGCGAACCTCCAGGTCTTCATCAATGCGGCGCGGGCGCGCGGCGACGCACTCGACCATGTCCTGTTCGTCGGGCCGCCTGGCCTCGGCAAGACGACATTGGCGCAGATCGTGGCGCGCGAGCTCGGGGTGAATTTCCGCTCGACCTCGGGGCCGGTGATCGCCAAGGCCGGCGACCTCGCGGCGCAATTGACCAATCTCGAAGAGCGCGACGTGCTCTTCATCGACGAGATCCACCGGCTCAACCCGGCCGTCGAGGAAATCCTCTATCCGGCGATGGAAGACTACCAGCTCGACCTGATCATCGGCGAGGGGCCGGCCGCGCGCTCGGTCAAGATCGACCTGCCGAAGTTCACTTTGGTCGGCGCGACGACGCGGGCGGGGTTGCTGACGACGCCGCTGCGCGACCGCTTCGGCATTCCGGTGCGTCTGCAATTCTACACGGTCGAGGAATTGCAGGGCATCGTCGCGCGCGGCGCGCGGGTGCTCGGCGTGCCGATGTCGGATGACGGCGCCAACGAAATCGCGCGCCGGTCCCGCGGGACGCCGCGCATTGCAGGGCGCCTGCTGAGACGCGTGCGCGACTTCGCCATCGTCGATGGCGACGCCATCGTCACCCGCAAGGTCGCCGACAAGGCGCTGGGCCTGCTCGAGGTCGACGGCATCGGTCTCGACCTGATGGATCGGCGCTATCTGACCATGGTCGCGGTGAATTTCGGCGGCGGGCCGGTCGGCATCGAGACCATCGCTGCGGCGCTCTCCGAACCGCGCGACGCGATCGAGGAGATCATCGAGCCCTTCCTGCTGCAGCAGGGCTTCCTGCAGCGTACGCCGCGCGGGCGCCTTTTGACCGCGCATGCCTTCCGGCATCTCGGCATGGCCGAACCCAACCGCGAGACGGCACAGTTCGGCCTGTTCGGCGACGACGAGGACGCCTGACCGGGGGCCTAACGGCGCGCGAATTTCGCGCGCTGCATGGCCGGCAGCTGGCCGGCATGCTCGAGCGCGCCGGAAGGCGCCTCCCGAGCATTCTCGATCGGCTGCATGCCTTCGCCGGCGTTGCGGCTGTCGGGAGGTGTCGGCCCGGTTTCGGCCTTGCGCTTCTGATCGAGCGCCTTGCGGGCCCTGGCCTGCTGGGCTGCATCTCGCAGCTTCGACATCGGCAAGTCTCCTCGTGTCCTGCGAGGATAACCCCGGGGTCCCGGTCGGGTTCCGTGCCGGCATGCACTTGACAGGATGATCCGGAAACTGCTCGCACGGTGGGCGCGCCACCTAGCAAAGGAGCAAGCCAGCTCGCGATGACCGATTTGCAGCCCAGGCCCGCCGACCATAAGTCCGCCGACCACAAGCCCGCCGGCCACCGGATTTCCGTCCGCGTCTACTATGAGGACACGGACTTCTCCGGCGTCGTCTATCACGCCTCCTATCTGCGCTTCATGGAGCGCGGCCGCACCGAGCTGATCCGTGCGCTCGGGATCGAGCAGCGCGAATTGTTCGACGGGGATGCGGCTCTCGGCTTCGCGGTGCGGCGCATGACGATCGATTTCGTCCGACCGGCGGTGATGGACGACCTCTTGACGGTCGAGACGGTGCCGACCCTGGCGCGCGGCGCCACCATGGAGCTCGACCAGCGCGTCCTGCGCGGCGAGGAGGTGCTGATCACCGCGCAGGTCAAGGTCGCTTGCGTCGGTGGCGGCAAGGCGCGACGCATCCCCGACGTGCTGCGGCAGAGGCTCGGGCTGGAGATCGTCTGATCGGGCTTGCACGGGTTGGCATCGACGCTCGTCGGTCACCATGTTAGGGCCGCTAACATGAGCTGGAAACGCAACGAGCCCGAGCAGCCGCGCGGCTACCATCACGGCAATCTCAAGGAGGCGCTGGTGCGCGCCGCGCTCGGCCTGATCGGCGAGAAGGGGCCGAACGGCTTCACCTTCGCCGAAGCCGCCCGGATGGCCGGTGTCAGCCCGGCTGCGCCCTATCGGCATTATCGCGACCGCGACGAGTTGCTGGCGGATGTCGCGGCGCGCGGCTTCGCCGCCTTCGAGGACGCCTTGGCGAAAGCCTGGGACGAGGGCAGGCCCGATGTCGAGACGGCCTTCCACCGGCTCGGCCGGGCCTATCTCGCCTTCGCCCACGATCAGCCGGCTTTCTATTCGGCGATGTTCGAGGCCGGCGTGCCGCTCGACGCCAGCCCGGAACTGCGCAATGCGGCGGAGCGCGCCTTCCAGCAATTGCGGCAGGCGGCCGAGACGCTGATCTCGGCCTTGCCGCCGGGCAAGCGGCCGCCGGCGCTGATGATGGCGCTGCATATCTGGGCGATGTCGCATGGTGTCGCAGCCCTGTTCGGACGCGCCGATGGCGGCCGGCGCCCGCTGCCGATGTCGGCTTCCGACCTGCTCGAGGCGGGCATGCTGATCTATCTCAAAGGGCTCGGCCTGCCGCCTGACAAGGCCGGCTGAAGCTCGCCCGCACATCTTCAGATCATCGACGTCCCGAGCGTAGCGAAGCGGAGATCCGGGAGCCATTCCGGGATCTTCTTCGGAAAGGCTCGGGCATGGCTCCCGGATCGGCGCCGCCGGCGCGGCTTGTCCGGCAAACCGAGTTGATGGCGGGCAGGGAAGGTGCCTGCGCAAAAATTTGTGGCCCTCGTCTTGAAAGGCTTGGCAGCTGCGGCCAGATATGTGAATGTGATTTACATTCACACGATCGACGCTCGTCGATCGAAGGGTTGGCCGGCAGCTTCATCCGTCGCTGCCATTCAGTTTCGAGAGGGAACGATGCCGATCGTCGCCAAGTTGGACGAATACGGGAAAGGGGCCTGGATCGCCTTGGCGGTGCTCGGCTTCATCGTCTGGTGGCCGCTGGGTCTGGCGACCCTGGCCTTTCTGTTCTGGAGTGGACGCATGGGACATGGTTGCGGACAGGCGCGTTACGAGCACCGGATGAGCCGCCTGCAGGACAAGATGGAGCGCCTGCGCGACCGCATGGGGGGCGGGCAGGGCTGGGGCAGCTCCGGCTTCGGCGGCGGTTGGGGGCGCGGCCCGTCCAGCGGCAACCGCGCCTTCGACGAGTATCGCGAGGAGACGCTGCGTCGCCTCGAGGATGAGCAGCGCGAATTCCAGGACTTCCTCGGCCGGCTGCGCATGGCCAAGGACAAGGCCGAGTTCGACGAGTTCATGAGCGAGCGGCGCCGCGGCGCAACCGATGCCGAGACCGGCGGTAACGCCTGACCCTACGGCCCGACAGACTACGCGACCCGCCTTGTCAACGAGGCGGGTCGTTTGCTTTTGCGGGCTCCTTCGCCGCTTCCGGCTTCTTGCGGCTGGTGGTGATGAAGAAGATCACGATGGTCAGCGCCGAGGTCAGCGAGGCGATGACCGCGGTGAGCTGGCCCTTCAGGCTCTCGATCTTGTCGATGCGGCCAGAGACGATGTTGTGACGCAGCTGCAGGGCGGTCAGATGCGCGCCCGCCTCCTGCACCATGGCGCTTTCGAGCGCCTGGATGTTCCGGACCGTGCCGGCATCGCTGTAGTCCTGGTCGACCAGCGCGTCATAGGCGGCCATGCGCGCCTGCCAGTCGCCTGGGTGGACGATTGCCGTGATGCGTCGCACCGCCTGCTTGGCGTTCTGCCGGAAGAGCCGGTCGAGCAGGTACTTGTACTGCATCTCGGCCGTGGCGCCGTTCATCACGAGCAGAAATGCGCCGCGACCGAGCTGCAGGGTCTCGAAGGCCTTCACCTGTCCGTCGAGCGCGCCGATATCGCGGGTGATCGCGTCGCGTTCGCCCGAGAAGCGGGCGACGCGGCGATCGAGCGAGTTCGACATCGCAAAAGTGCCGAGCGAGGACAGGATGGCGGGGGAAGCGATCAGCATCGCGCTCAGCGTCGTGCGGTTCCAGAAATAGCGCCGGAACG
Source organism: Allobosea sp. GW823-FHT01F03 (assembly GCF_058798075.1). Classification (NCBI taxonomy): domain Bacteria; kingdom Pseudomonadati; phylum Pseudomonadota; class Alphaproteobacteria; order Hyphomicrobiales; family Alloboseaceae; genus Allobosea; species Allobosea sp. GW823-FHT01F03. Next base: position 1,698,934 of record NZ_CM179505.1, read on the forward strand.
TACCGGCCACCTGCTCGCCCAGCTGCATTTTCCCGCTCCCGCGCGCACCCCGATTCGGGCCGGAGCACCGGCGCCATAACCCGATGTTAACCACGCGGGTTGTTAAGGTTGACCGGGCCTTAATCCGAAACAAGGCCTTTGGCGCGCCGAATATCGCCGTTCGGCCCATCTTTCGCCGGATTCAGCGGCGATTGGTTCTGACGGCATATCCCCGGAGCGCAGATCGGGCGGCGGCGCGAACTTCGCGGCGCGTCTAGCGGGCTGTGCGGAGTCGGTCGGATTTCGCATCGGCCAGGCAGAAGGATGACAGGATGAACCCCGCCGCGGAGGTCGCGCAGGTCGCGCCGCAGATCGACATGTCGTTCTGGTCGCTGTTCTGGCACGCGCATTTCGTCGTCAAGATCGTGATGATCGGACTCTTGGCTGCGTCCGTCTGGTGCTGGTCGATCATCGTCGACAAGACCCTGCTCTACCGCCGCACCCGCCGCGACATGGACGCCTTCGAGGAGGTGTTCTGGTCGGGTCGCTCGCTCGAGGAGCTCTATCGCGAGCTCGCCAACCGGCCGGTCAGCGACATGGCCGCGGTCTTCGTCGCGGCGATGCGCGAATGGAAGCGCTCCTTCGAGAATGGCGGGCGCTCGGTCGCAAGCCTGTCGCAGCGCATCGACAAGGTGCTCGACGTCACCATCCAGCGCGAGGCCGAGCGGCTGGAATCGAAGCTGCTGGTGCTTTCCACCATCGCTTCGGCGGCTCCGTTCATCGGCCTATTCGGCACGGTCTGGGGCATCATGAACTCCTTCACCGCGATCGCGGTCTCGAAGAATTCCTCTCTCGCCGTCGTGGCGCCGGGCATTGCCGAGGCGCTGTTCGCCACGGCGATCGGCCTGTTCGCCGCGATCCCCGCGCTGATGGCCTACAACAAGCTCCAGGCCGAGGTCGCCAAGGCGCAGAACCGGCTGGAAGCCTTCGCCGACGAATTCTCCGCGATCCTGTCGCGGCAGATCGACGAACGGCTGGCGGCGTAAGGGGCGCTGGGCATGGGCATGTCAGCTGCTGCCGGCGCCAGGGCCGGGGGACGCCGCAGCCGCCGCCGGCGGCACGGCGCCATCGCCGAGATCAACATGACGCCGTTCATCGACGTCATGCTGGTGCTCCTGATCATCTTCATGGTCGCCGCGCCGCTGATCGCGACGGGCGTGCCGATCGACCTGCCGCAGACCGGCGCCAAGCCGATCAATGTCGACCAGAAGCCGATCACCATCGCCATCGACGACAAGGGCCAGATCTTCCTGCAGGACCAGCCGACGCTGGAGCCCGACCTCGTGCAGAAGCTGCAGGCGATCGCCAAGCAGGGCTTCGACGATCGGATCTATGTTCGTGGCCACAAGCAGGTCGACTATGGCCGCGTCGCCTCGGTGATGTCGACCATCACCAGCGCCGGTTTCAAGCGCGTGGCGCTGGTCACCGAGCCGAGCACGCACTGAGCGAGAGGATGCTGCCGCGTTGATGGTTTCGCGTTCCGAACCGGGCTTGGCGGTTTCCGCCCTGGGCCACGCGTCCTTCCTGGTCGCGGGGCTGCTGGCGTTTTCCTCGCCGAACCCGCTGCCGGAGCATATGGAGGCGATCGCCGTCGAGGTGATCGACCCGTCCGCGCTGAACCAGGTGACGCGCGGCGAGCGCCAGGCCGAGAAGGTCCAGGAGCAACCGCAGCAGCGCGCCGAGCGCCAGTCCGAGGTGGTCGAGCGCAAGGAGGCCGGAGAGGCCAAGCACGACACGCCGGCGCCGCCCTCGCGTCCGCCCGAGCTCAAGGTCGCCGAGGAGAATGTCGCGGCGCCTCTGCCGCCATCGCGGCCGACGCCGAAGCCGACCCCACCGGCCGAGCCGGTGAAGCAGCCGCCGCAGAAGACCGAGCAGGCCGCGGCCCGCGAGGCCGAGCAGCGCCGCGAGGAGCTGGCGAAGCTGGCCGAAGAGGCCGAGCGCGAGAGCAAGGCCAAGCAGGCCGAGGAAGAGGCCAAGGCGGCCGCCAAGGCGAAGGCCGAAGCGGAGGCGCAGGCCAAGGCGGAGGCCGCCAAGCTCGCCAAGGCGAAGGCCGAAGCCGAAGCCAAGGCCAAGGCGGAAGCCGAGCAGAAGGCCAAGCTCGCGGCGGAAGCCAAGGCGAAGCGCGAGGCGGAGGCCAAGGCCAAGCGCGAGGCCGAGCTTGCCAAGAATTTCAATCCGAACGACATCGCCAAGCTGCTGCAGTCGAAGGAGCAGGCGCAGTCCTCGGGCTCGAGTGCGCCGCAGATCAACCGCACCGCTTCGCTCGGCACCCAGACCGGAACCTCGCAGAAGCTCTCGCCCTCGCTGAGGGCGCAGCTGATGGGCATCATCCAGGACCAGTTGCAGAAGTGCTGGAACGTGCCGATCGCGCTGCAGAGCTCGCAGAAGCCGGTGGTGCCCCAGGTCCGGATGAAGCTCAACACCGACGGCTCGCTGCTCGGCCAGGCGAGCGTAACCAATTCCTCGTCCGACCCGCTCTTCCGGGTCGCGGCGGATTCGGCTCTGACGGCGACGCGGCGCTGTTCGCCGCTGCGTATTCCCGCTCAGTTTGCCGCGTATTATGACGATTGGCGTGATGTCGTCGTCAATTTCGACGCAAGGGACGTGCTGTGACCGCGATCGACCGCTATCCTCTCCCCATCATCCGGACGGCGCCGTGCGCGCCCGGGCTGACGCGCCGCCATGCCTTGGCTCTCGGCGGCGCCGCACTCGCCGGCACGGCCTTGTTGCCGGCTGCGGCGCGCGCCGAGCTGGTCATCGACCTGCGCAAGGGCACCTTCCAGCCGATGCCGATCGCGATCGCCGATTTCGCGGGCGAGGGCGGCGTCCAGGTTTCGGGCATCATCACCAATAATCTGAAGCGCTGCGGCTATTTCCTGCCGATCGAAAAGGCGCGCCATCCCGAGAAGAACCCGCCCTTCGACAGCGTGCCGCAATTCGAGGCCTGGAAGAGCGCCGGCATCCAGGCGCTGGTGACGGGCCGCGTCTCGCGCGACGGTGCCGGCCGCCTCAAGGCCGAGTTCCGGCTCTGGGACGTGCTGACGGGCCAGCAGATCGACGGCCAGCAATACTTCACCGATCCCAATAATTCCCGCCGCGTCGGGCACATCATCTCGGATGCGGTGTTCACCAAGGTCACCGGCGTCGGCGGCTTCTTCGACACCCGCGTCGTCTTCGTCGACGAGTCCGGGACGAAGGAGAACCGTCGCAAGCGCCTCGCCATCATGGACCAGGACGGTGCCAATGTGCGCTATCTGACCGGCGGCGAGACCGCCGTGGTCACCCCGCGCTACTCGCCCGTGGCGCAGGAAGTCACCTATATGGCCCAGCGCACCGGTGAACCGCCGCGCGTCCATGTGCTCAACATCGAGACCGGGCAGCGCCAGGTCGTCGGCAACTTCCCCGACATGACCACGAGCCCGCGCTTCTCGCCCAATGGCGCGCGCATCGCACTCAGCCTGCAGCAGGGCGGCAACGCCAATCTCTACGCGATCGACATCGGCTCGCGCACCACGACGCGGCTGACCTCGACCCCGGCGATCGACACCTCGCCCTCCTATTCGCCCGATGGCGCGCAGATCGTCTTCGAGAGCGATCGCGGCGGCTCGCAGCAGCTCTATCTGATGGGCGCCGGTGGCGGCGAGGGCAAGCGCATCTCCTTCGGCCAGGGCTCCTATTCGCAGCCTTCCTGGTCGCCGCGCGGCGATCTCATCGCCTTCACCCGCCAGGGCGGCGGCGCCTTTTCGATCGGCGTGATGCGGCCCGACGGCTCGGGTGAGCGCATCCTGACCGAGGGGTTCCACAACGAGGCGCCGAACTGGGCGCCGAACGGCCAGTACATCATGTTCTTCCGCGATCCCGGCGGGCAGTCCGGGGGCAAGCTCTACATGGTCGACATCACCGGGCGCGTCGAAGTGCCGGTGCCGACCCCCGCCTTCGCCTCGGACCCGACCTGGTCGCCGCTGCTCACCGCCGCGCGCTGAGGCAGGCGGAGAGCATCCGGGGGCTCCGCGCCGGCGCGGCGCCGAGCCCTGAGGACCTCTGCCCGGACCGCGCCGGCAGGCAGGCTGTTTTCAGCGGCGCTCGTACGTTTGCAGGACGCGGAAGGGCAAACCTGCAGCGAGCCTATGGTACATTTTTGCCACGGGCGTGCGAATGCAGTAGATCGTGGCATTTCATTAACCATGCGCCGCAATGCCGCCACTTCGCCTTGGTTTGGCAAGGTCTCGTTTAGGTTGATACATCATTGATTGCAGGACGTGCGACGCCGAAAAGGCGCGTCCTCGCCTTGGAAAGCCCGGAGAAACATTATGCTCGCGTCCTTCGCCGCCAGCGCGCGCACCGCGCGCTTCGCCGTCGCCATGCTGGGCGCGCTCGCCCTCGGCGCCTGCGCCAAAGACCAGAATGCCGATGGCTTCGGCGCCGGCGGAGCGGCGACCCCGGGCAGCGCTCAGGACTTCGTCGTCAATGTCGGCGATCGCGTGTTCTTCGAGACCGATTCGACCGATCTGACCCCGACCGCCGTGGCCACGCTCGACAAGCAGTCGGCCTGGCTCGGGCGCTATCCGCGCTATACCTTCACCATCGAGGGCCATGCCGACGAGCGCGGCACTCGCGAGTACAACTATTCGCTCGGTGCCCGCCGCGCCCAGACGGTCCGCGACTATCTGGCTTCGCGCGGCATCCCGGCCAACCGGATGCGCACGATCTCCTATGGCAAGGAGCGCCCCGTTGCGGTCTGCAACGACATCTCCTGCTGGTCGCAGAACCGCCGCTCCGTGACCGTGCTCGACGCCGGCGCCGGCGTCTGAGGTTCCCTCCGGGACGCGAGAGGGCCGGCGCTTCCCGAGAGGAAAGCGCCGGCCCTTTCACATTTTGGCCGTGGTATCGCGGTGTGATAGGCTCTGGTTTCGACGTAGGGCGGTTTGCTGGATGATGATCGGGTCGAGAATCTGCGTTTCCTCTGCGAAGCGACGGGGTGTTCTTCATGGCGTCGCCGCCGCGGCGCTGGCCTTTGTCGTCGGCGTCGGGGCGCTGCCGGCCTCTGCGCAGGATGCCGCCGACCTGCTGGTGCGCACGACGCGGCTCGAGAACCAGCTGCGCCAGCTCTCGGGCCAGATCGAGCAGCTGCAGTTCGAGAACCGGCGCCTGACCGAGCAACTCCGGAAATTCCAGGAAGATGTCGACTTCCGGTTTTCCGAGCGTGGTGGCGCGCGTTCCGGCGCCGCGCCGGCCTCGCCGCCGCCCCAGCCATCGCGCCAGCGCCGCGGCGACGCCTTCGATCCCGCGGCCAATCCGAGCGCGGCCGGTGCGCCGCGCCGGATCGGCGAAGTGATCGACGATGATTTCGCCGGCAGCTCCACGGCAGGGCAGGGGCCGCTCGATATTTCCGGCGTCGGCCGTCAGCCACAAGGCGCGCTGCCGCCGGCCGCGCCGCGTGGTCCGAGCGTCGCCGCCGCCGGTCAGGCCGCCAGCCCGCGGGAAATCTACGACGTCGCCTATACCCATGTGCTGCGCAAGGAATATGAGCGGGCGGAGATGAGCTTCCGCGAATTCCTGCAGAGCTATCCGCGTGACCGGCTCGCGCCCGACGCGACCTTCTGGCTTGGCGAGAGCTATTTCCAGCGCCAGCGCTATCGCGAGGCCGCCGAGCAGTTCCTGAAGATCTCGCGTGATTATCCCAAGGCCGGCAAGGGCCCCGACAGCCTGCTCAAGCTCGGCATGGCGCTGAACGGGCTCGGTGCCCGCGACCAGGCCTGCGCCACCTATGCCAAGGTCGGGATCGACTATCCCGGCGCCTCGAACGCGGTGCGCAAGGGTGTCGAGCGCGAGCAGAAGCGCGCCCGCTGCGCTTGAGCGCGGCGCCGCCTGCCGCCGCCGCGCCGGCGGCTCTCTCGGAGGCCGAAGCGGAGGCGCTGTTCGCGCCGCTGGCCGCCGAGGAGGGCCTGCTGGTCGCCGTATCGGGCGGCCCCGATTCCATCGCGCTGCTCGCCCTGCTCTCTGACTGGGTGAAAGCCCGTGCGGGGCGGCCGGCACTCCATGCCGCGACCGTCGATCATGGCCTGCGACCTGAGGCCGCCATGGAGGCGGCTGCGGTCGGGCGCCTCTGCCGCAGCCTCGATGTTCCCCATGCCATCATCCGTTGGGAGGGCGAGAAGCCCCGCTCGGGCCTGCAAGAGCAGGCACGGCTGGCGCGCTATGCGCTGCTCGCCGAGCAGATGAAGGCGCTTGGCGGGGGCGTCATCGTCACCGCTCATACGCTCGACGACCAGGCCGAGACCCTGCTGATGCGGATGGCGAAGGGTTCGGGCCCTGGCGGCCTTTCCGGCATGCGCGCGCGTACCGTCAAGGAAGGCGTGCCGCTGGTCCGTCCGCTGCTCGGGGTCGCGAAGGCGCGCCTCGTCGCCACCTGTCTGGCACGCGGTCTCGATCATGCCAGCGATCCGTCGAACGAGGATTCGAATTTCACCCGCGTGCGCTGGCGCAGGCTGATGCCGCTATTGGCGGAGGAGGGGCTGACATCGGCCCGGCTTGGCCAGCTCGCGACACGAATTGCACGAGCGGAACAGGCGCTGGATCAGCGTATGGCGGCCTTGCTGCCCGCCTTGTCGACGTGGGGTGAAGACGGTTTGCGGCTCGATTTCGAGGCCCTGTGCCGCGAGCCGGAGGAGATGATCATCCGCGTTCTGGGGCGAGCGCTGGCGGCGTTCCAGCCGGATGTCGCAGCGAGGCCCGACATGCGTCTCGAAAGACTGGAAAGCTGTGCTCTCGCCCTGGCCGAGGCGGTGCGAGATGGCCAACCGCTCCGACGCACGCTAGCCGGCTGCGTGCTGCGGCTTGCCGGCGACGGGGTCCTGACCGTAACGCGCGAGCCGCCGCGGCGACGCGGCGTTCACCCTGCGGCGGAATGAGGCGGGCAAAACGCAGCCTTCCCTTGGCAAAAAGGGCAGAGGCTCCTAGATTAGACCGTGAATATCTCAGGCTCGTCCGGCACTTCCGCTGGAGAGCGGATCGGAACCCTGATGAATCCGAACTTCCGAAATTTTGCCCTCTGGGTGGTGATCTTCCTGCTGGTTCTGGCGCTGGTCACCCTGTTCCAGAGCCCGAGCCAACGGGTCAGCACCAATGAGATCCCCTACAGCCAGCTGATCAACGAGTCCGAGGCCGGGCGTATCACCAATGTCGTGGTGGCCGGTCAGGAGATCACCGGCACCTTCTCGGATGGCCGCAGTTTCGTGACCTATGCGCCCTATGGCGACCCGGCCCTGCTGAAGACGCTGGCGCAGAAGGGCGTTCAGGTCTCGGCCCGCGCTCCGTCCGAGGGCACGCCCTGGTTCATGGCGCTGCTGGTCAATTCGCTGCCCTTCGTGATCTTCATCGGCCTGTGGATCTTCATGTCCCGCCAGATGCAGAACGGCGCCGGCCGCGCCATGGGCTTCGGCAAGTCGAAGGCGAAACTCCTCACCGAGGCGCATGGCCGCGTCACCTTCGAGGACGTCGCCGGCATCGACGAGGCCAAGGAGGATCTGCAGGAGATCGTCGAGTTCCTGCGCGACCCCCAGAAGTTCCAGCGCCTCGGCGGCCGCATCCCGCGCGGCGTGCTGCTGGTCGGCCCTCCGGGCACCGGTAAGACGCTGACCGCGCGCGCCGTCGCCGGCGAGGCGAACGTGCCGTTCTTCACGATCTCGGGTTCGGACTTCGTCGAGATGTTCGTCGGCGTCGGCGCATCCCGTGTCCGCGACATGTTCGAGCAGGCCAAGAAGAACGCGCCCTGCATCATCTTCATCGACGAGATCGACGCCGTCGGCCGTCATCGCGGCGCCGGCCTCGGCGGCGGCAATGACGAGCGCGAGCAGACCCTCAACCAGCTCCTGGTCGAGATGGACGGCTTCGAGCCGAACGAGGGCGTGATCATCATCGCCGCGACCAACCGGCCCGACGTGCTCGATCCCGCCCTGCTGCGCCCGGGCCGTTTCGACCGCCAGATCGTCGTGCCGAACCCGGACGTCGCCGGCCGCGAGAAGATCCTGCGCGTGCATGTCCGCAAGGTCCCGCTCGCTCCGGATGTCGACCTCAAGGTGCTGGCCCGCGGTACGCCCGGCTTCTCCGGCGCCGACCTGATGAATCTCGTCAACGAGGCCGCTCTCCTCGCCGCCCGCCGTGGCAAGCGCATGGTCACGCATCTCGAATTCGAGGATGCCAAGGACAAGGTCATGATGGGCGCCGAGCGCAAATCGATGGCGATGTCCGAGGAGGAGAAGAAGCTGACCGCCTATCACGAGGCCGGTCACGCCATCGTCGGTCTCTATGTCCCGGCCGGCATTCCCGTCCACAAGGCGACGATCATCCCGCGCGGACGCGCCCTCGGCATGGTCAAGTTCCTGCCGGAGGGGGATCGCTACTCGATGAAGTTCAAGGAGTTCACCTCGCAGCTCGCGGTCGCCATGGGCGGGCGCGTCGCCGAGGAGATCACCTTCGGCAAGGAGAACATCACCTCCGGCGCGACCGGCGACATCCAGCAGGCGACCAAGATGGCGAAGGCCATGGTCACGCAGATGGGCTATTCGGAGGAGCTCGGCCTGGTCGCCTATGGCGACAATCAGGAGGAGGTCTTCCTGGGCATGTCGATGGGCCGCAGCCAGAGCATCTCGGAATCGACGGCGCAGAAGATCGACAGCGAAGTCCGCCGCCTGGTCAACCAGGGCTATCTCGACGCCAAGGAGATCCTCAGCAAGCACCATGACGAGTTCGTCGCGGTGGCCGAGGCGCTGCTCGAGTTCGAGACGCTGACCGGCGACGAGATCCGCGACCTGATCGCCGGCAAGCGCCCGATGCGCGATACCGACGACACGCCGCACGCTCCGCGCGGCTCGGCCGTGCCGAGCGCCGGCAAGGGCCGCAAGCGCGACGAGCCCGATGCCGGTCTGGAGCCGCAGCCGCAGGCCTGAGGCGGTTTTCAGGAGAACGAGATCGGGCGGCCCACCGGGCCGCCCTTTTCTTCGAGAGGGGCAGGCTTCGGAAGGCTCTGACCGGCGGTTTTCCTCGAAGGCGTCCTTGGCGGCGCGGGGCGGATACGTTTCGTCACAATTTGTGAGGAGATGAGCGGGCTTTCAGCCTGTATGACCGCACAAGGTAATGTCGAGCCGGCAAGGCTCCAGGGAAGAACTTCGACCATGACACGCAAATACTTCGGCACCGATGGCATTCGCGGCCGCGCCAATGGCGTGATCACGCCGGATCTGGCGCTGCGGGTGGGCCAGGCGACCGGTCTTGCCTTTCGCCGCGGCGAACACCGCCATCGCGTGGTGATCGGCAAGGACACGAGACTGTCGGGCTACATGATCGAGAACGCGCTCGTCGCCGGCTTCACCTCGGTCGGCATGGACGTTCTGCTCCTGGGGCCGATGCCGACGCCCGCCGTCGCGATGCTGACGCGCTCGATGCGTTCCGATCTCGGCGTGATGATCTCCGCCTCGCACAACGCCTATGAGGACAATGGCATCAAGCTGTTCGGGCCGGACGGCTACAAGCTCTCCGACGAGGTCGAGTCCGAGATCACCCGGCTGATCGACTCCGATCTCGGCAAGCAGCTTTCGGCTTCGCCGGCGCTCGGGCGAGCGAAGCGCATCGAGAGCGCCGACGCCCGCTATATCGAATTCGCCAAGCGCACCTTGCCGCGCAATCTCAGCCTGGAAGGGCTGCGCATCGTCGTCGACTGCGCCAACGGTGCCGGCTACAAGGTCGCGCCCGAGGCGCTCTGGGAACTCGGGGCCGAAGTCATCGCCATCGGCGTCGAGCCGGACGGCTTCAACATCAACCGCGATGTCGGCTCGACCAAGCCGGAGGCGCTGAGCCAGAAGGTTCGCGAGCTGCGCGCCGATGTCGGCATCGCGCTCGATGGCGATGCCGACCGCGTGCTGATCGTCGACGAGAACGGGCAGGTCGTCGATGGCGATCAGCTGATGGGCGTGATCGCGCGCAGCTGGCAGGAGGACGGGCTGCTTTCGGCGCCGGGCATCGTCGCGACCGTGATGTCCAATCTCGGGCTCGAGCGCTATCTGGCGGGGCTGGGCCTGTCGCTGGCCCGCACCGCCGTCGGCGATCGCTATGTGCTGGAGCATATGCGGGCCAATGGCTTCAATCTCGGCGGCGAGCAGTCGGGCCATATCATCCTCTCCGATTATGCGACGACCGGCGACGGGCTGGTCGCGGCGCTGCAGCTGCTGGCGGTGGTGAAGCGCAAGGAGAAGCCGGTTTCCGAGGTCTGCCATTGCTTCGAGCCGCTGCCGCAGATCCTCAAGAACGTCCGCTACAAGCAGGGACGGCCGCTGGAGGAGAAGCCGGTGGTCAGCGCGATCAAGGCCGCAGAGCAGATGCTGGGCGAGAGCGGGCGCCTGGTGATCCGGCCCTCCGGCACGGAGCCGGTGATCCGGGTCATGGCCGAGGGCGATGATCGCGACCTGGTCATGCGGGCGGTCGACGAGGTCGTGGAGGCGGTGGCGAAAGCCGCGGCCTGAACCCGGCTTTCGTTTCGCCGCGTCTTCCGTCGCCGCGAACCAGACAGGACTGCAAATCTCGGCAGCGCCGGAGCCATGCGCAAGGCTCCGGCGCTTCTTTGTCTCGTGGCCCCCGGGCCGGCCCGGTATTCGGCGCGGTCAAGCATGGCCAAAGGTGATGTGGCCGAGAGTCTGAGCTCCGGGGCGCTGCAGCACTCTCGTTCACGCAAAAGTAGGGTTAGGTTTTAAGGTTAAGTGTCGTTTAAGAAATCAATGGCAAGGTCTTCCCATCGGTAACTCGCGCGAGCTGCGTTCCGCCTGCGCAAACACGAAGGAACCCTGCCATGGGCAGCCTTAAAACCCTAGCGCTCGCCGGCGCCATGGCTCTGGGCGCTTCCGCCGTCGCCAAGGCTGCTGATTTCCCGGTCGCACCTCCGCCGCCCCCGCCGGAGCCCGTCGCGCTGCGCGGCACGCTTTCCTCGGGCATCTATCTGCGCGGCGATGTCGGTGTCGGTATCACCAGCATCGGTAAATACGAGCAGGACGATCTGCGCAATGGAGGCGGAGTCTTCATCAGCGAGGGCGATCGCACGACGACCTTCTTCGCCGGGCTCGGCCTCGGCTATCGCTTCAACAACTGGTTCCGCGTCGACGGCACGCTCGAATTTCGCGGGGGCGGCGAGGCCAGCGCCACGGACAGGTGGGATTACACCAACCAGTACGGCCGGCCCGGCATCCTGACCAACACCTATAAGGGCAATGTCAGCTCGATGGTGGCGTTGTTCAACGCCTATGTCGATCTCGGCACCTGGAACTGCCTGACGCCCTATCTCGGCGCCGGTATCGGCGTGGCGCAGAACCGCGTGACCGGCCTCACAGATCAGGGCGCCAACTGGATCGATCCCACCGGCCAGTACGCCGCGATCATCCAGCCGACGCTCGGCACGGCCAGCAGTGGCTCGAACACCAACATGGCCTGGGCGCTGATGGCCGGTGTCGGCTACGAGGTGAACAAGAATCTGACCCTCGAGCTCGGCTACCGCTATCTCAATCTCGGCGACGCCCATTCGGGCCGTCTGGTCAATGCCTTCACCGGGCAGATCCAGGGCCCGCTGAAGGTCAAGGACATCGACAGCCACGACATCAAGATCGGCATGCGCTGGAATTTCGGCGACCCGGATTGCTGCGGCCCGAAGGAGCAGCCGATCTACGCGCCGGCCACCCACGTCGTTCGCAAGTACTGATCCGTCTCCGCCTTGCATCACGAGGCCGCGCGAACCCGGTTCGCGCGGCCTTTTTCGTTGCGACCAGCTACCGGGTCGGTGTTTCGGGGGCGGCTCGGGTCGGAAGGCCGCGTTCCTGCGGGCTAAGGGGCGAGCCGCCTTCGCAAGGCCGCAGCGACCTCCTCCAGCTCCTGCACGGGGGGCTGCGCCGGCAGCGTGAAAGCCTCGATGCCCTGCTCGAGATAGACGGCCGAGGTGATGTCGTGCCGGTGATGCATCGGCACGATATGGGCATGGGCGTGGTTCACATGGATGCCGGTGTAGAGCATGGCGACCCGCTCGACCGGGTAGAGCGCCTTCATCTCGCGGGCGAGGCGTTGCGATAGCGTCATGATCTTGCCGGCGAGCTCGGGCGGGATGTCCTCGAACCAGGGATAATGGGCGCGCGGTATCACCAGCGTATGGCCTGGCCGGACCGGATGGATGTCGAGAAAGGCGAGGACATCCTCGTCCTCATGAACGGCGTGGCAGGGGATCTCGCCGTGCGCGATCCGGCAGAACAGGCAATCATTGGTCATCCCGGCCTCCAGCCCAGCATCCGGCGCGCAGGTCCGCTGGCCGGGGAGAGTCCTATGATTGACATACTCCCCTAGAGTATTCTAGGCCTAGAGAATGAAATGCCATGCCGCATAGCCCGGAAGAGAAGAAGCGTGCTGTCGCGCGCCTGCGCCGCATCCGGGGGCAGGCCGAGGCGCTGGAGCGCGCCGTCGAGGCCGGCACGGATTGCAGCACGCTCTTGCAGCAGATCGCCGCGTTGCGCGGCGCGGCCAACGGGCTGATGGCGGAAGTGCTCGAAGGCCATCTGCGCGAGACCTTCGGCCAAGCGCGCGGCGGCTCGCCGGGCGGGCAGGGGGCGGCGGACTTCGACGCCGATGCCGAGATCGACGGCATCATCAGGACATTGCGCACCTATCTGAAATAGGCGCGCCGGGACCAGTTCAAGGAGGACATCAAGATGAAGACACGCGCCGCCGTCGCCTGGGAGGCCGGAAAGCCGCTGACCATCGAGACCATCGAGATCGGCGGCCCGAAGGCCGGCGAGGTGCTGGTCGAAGTGATGGCGACCGGCATCTGCCACACCGACGCTTATACGCTGTCGGGGCTGGATTCCGAGGGCAAGTTCCCGGCGATCCTCGGCCATGAGGGCGCCGGCATCGTGCGCGAGGTCGGCGCGGGCGTCACCACGCTGAAGCCGGGCGACCATGTCATCCCGCTCTACACGCCGGAATGCCGCAGCTGTAAGTCCTGCCTGTCGCGCCGGACCAATCTTTGCACCTCGATCCGAGCGACGCAGGGCCAGGGCCTGATGCCGGACGGCACCTCACGCTTCTCCTGCGATAGCGGCACCGTGTTCCACTATATGGGCTGCTCGACCTTCGCGAACTTCACCGTGCTGCCGGAGATCGCGCTCGCCAAGGTCCGCGAGGACGCGCCCTTCGACAAGATCTGCTATATCGGCTGCGGGGTGACGACAGGGATCGGCGCGGTGATCTATACCGCCAAGGTCTGGCCCGGCGCCAATGTCGTGGTCTTCGGCCTCGGCGGCATCGGCCTCAACGTGATCCAGGGCGCCCGCATGGTCGGCGCCGACAAGATCATCGGCGTCGACATCAACCCGGCCAAGCGCGCCATGGCCGAGAAGTTCGGCATGACCGACTTCGTCAACCCGCGCGAGATCGGCAACGACAAGGTGGTGCAGGCGATCGTCGACCTGACCGGCGGCGGCGCCGACTTCTCCTTCGACGCGACCGGCAATACCGATGTGATGCGCCAGGCGCTGGAGTGCTGCCATCGCGGCTGGGGCGAGTCGATCGTCATCGGCGTCGCCGAGGCTGGCAAGGAGATCGCGACGCGTCCGTTCCAGCTGGTCACCGGCAGGGTCTGGAAGGGCACGGCCTTCGGCGGCGCGCGCGGGCGTACCGACGTGCCGAAGATCGTCGACTGGTACATGGAGGGCAAGATCAACATCGACGATCTGATCACCCACAAGCTGAGCCTGGACGAGATCAACCATGGCTTCGACCTGATGCATGAGGGCAAGTCGATCCGCTCGGTGGTGGTCTACTGAGGCGGTCGTTCTTCCGCCGCATCGAGCGGGCAGCAAGGCGGTAGGGTCGGTCTTGAGCCGACCATCGTACAGAACGGTGCTGCCGTCATGGTCGCGCTCGTGGCGACCATCCACGTCTTCGGTCGCCACAGGCGGTGGTCAGGACGTGGATGCTCGGGACAAGCCCGAGCATGACGCGAATGTGCCGCCGGTGGTCCGGCGGGCGATGAACGACCGAAAGGAATTGCGATGGAACTCGTCTCCTCCTCGAAGGCTTTTGGCGGCCAGCAGCGCGTCTATCGCCATGACAGCGCGGCCTGCGCCTGCCCGATGACCTTCGCGGTCTTCCTGCCGCCGCAAGCGGAGGCGGGCCCGGTTCCGGTGCTCTGGTATCTCTCCGGACTGACCTGCAGCCATCAGAACGTGATGGACAAGGGCGAGTACCGGGCGGCGGCGGCCGCCAACGGCATCGCCATCATCTGCCCCGATACCTCGCCGCGCGGCGAGGGCGTGCCGGACGAGCCGGAGAACTGGCAGTTCGGCTCGGGCGCCGGTTTCTATCTCGACGCGACGCAGGCGCCCTATGCGACGAACTACCGGATGGAGAGCTATATCCGGGACGAATTGCCGGAGCTCGTCGCCCGCGAATTGCCGCTCGACATGTCCCGCCAGGGCATTTTCGGCCATTCCATGGGCGGGCACGGGGCGATCACGCTGGCGCTGAAGAATCCCGGGCGCTACGCCTCGGTCTCGGCCTTCGCGCCGATCAGCCAGCCTTCCACCGCCGGCTGGTCGCGGCCGGCCTTCGAGAAATATCTCGGCCCGGACGAGGCGGCGTGGCGCGGCTATGACGCGACGCTGCTGATCGCCGACGGGCATCGCGTCAAGGAGCTGCTCGTCGACCAGGGCACCGCCGACGGCTTCCTGCAGGAAGGGTTGCGGCCGCAGCTGCTCGAACTCGCCTGCACCACGGCCGGCATTCCGCTGACGCTGACGATGCGGGAGGGCTACGACCACTCCTATAATTTCGTCTCGACCTTCATGGCCCAGCACATCGCCTGGCATGCCGAGCGGCTGACGGCCGGCTGAGGAACGCCTTCCCCGCTGCGGCCTCGCACGTCAGCGGTGCGGACCGGGAACGGCAGGGCTCACTGTTCGCGCGGCTTGTCCGGGATGACGAACCCCCTCGGCAAGGAGGCCGAAAACCTTAGCCCGCCAGCACGAAATCGAAGCGGCCGAGCTGGCCGCCCTCGGCTGGGCGCAGCTTCATCAGCAGCCTTGAATCGAACAGGCCGTCGCGGCGATTGCCGGGCTCGTCCGGGAAATAGAGCTGCGTCGTCAGCACCGGGCTCTGCGCGCCGCCGCGCAGCTTGACGTGGAGATGGCGGGTGCGGCCGGGATAGAGCCCGGGCGCCCGGGTGATGAACTGATAGCGGCCCTGCTGATCGGCGAAGAGATGGCCGCGAAAGCGGAAGCCGCGATTATCGTATTGGCCGGTCGGATCGGCCTGCCAGAAATCGAGCAGTGCGCCGGGGACCGGCCGGCATTGCCGCGTCAGCACGAAGCCGCTCAGGACGAGCAGCTGACCTGTCCCATCCTCGCGCAGATCGGAACGCTCTGGCGACGACGGGGTGAAATAGGGGCCCTCGGTCTGGCGCGGGGTCGCGGCGGCCTGGCCGTCGCAGGCGGGAGTCGCCGGCAGCTCGGCGCCTTGCGCCAGCGCTTCGGGCGGCAGGGCGAGGCTGGCGAAGCCCGCGGCCGACAGGCTCGCGATGATGAGGTCGCGGCGGCTCGGTGCTGCGGTCATGGTCTGCTCTCTCCCATTCATTGGTCCACGCCGTTCTTGGATCCACACCGTTCTTGCCGGACAGCTTCGGGCAGATTTCAGGCAGAGCGCATCTGGCTCGCCGAACTGTGATGCGCGGCGCCGCTCGGCATCTGCCCACCACGCGGGTCGGGTCCCGGACGCGAGCGCTGGCGGCGGGCGCGCTTTTTCGGCACAGTCGCGCCAAGGGGAATCGGCCGGCAAGGCGTCCCGTTCGAGACAGTATCAAGGGGACGACATGCCGACCGATATCGAGATCGCCCGCAAGGCGAAGCTGCAGCCGATCGGGGCGATCGCCGCCAAGGCAGGCATCCCGGACGCGGCATTGCAGCCCTATGGAAAATACATCGCCAAGGTCGATACCGGCGCAATCGCCGAGTTCACTTCGCGGCCGGACGGTAAGCTGATCCTCGTCACGGCGATCAGTCCGACGCCGGCCGGCGAGGGCAAGACGACGACCACGGTCGGTCTCGGCGACGGGCTGTCTCGGCTTGGCAAGCGCACCATGATCGCCCTGCGCGAGCCCTCGCTCGGTCCCTGCTTCGGCCAGAAGGGTGGCGCCGCCGGCGGCGGCCATGCCCAGGTCGTGCCGATGGAGCAGATCAACCTGCATTTCACCGGCGATTTCCACGCCATCACCAGCGCGCATAATCTGCTCGCGGCGATGCTCGACAATCATGTCTACTGGAGCAACGAGCTCGGCTTCGATGCCCGTCATGTCGCCTGGCGCCGCGTCATGGACATGAACGACCGGGCGCTGCGCAGCGTGGTCTCCTCGCTCGGCGGGGCGAGCAACGGCTTCCCGCGCGAGGACGGCTTCGACATCACCGTCGCCTCCGAGGTGATGGCGATCTTCTGCCTCGCGACAGATCTGGCCGATCTCGAGGCGCGGCTCGGGCGCATCGTCGTCGGCCGCCGGCGCGACAAGAGCCCGATCACCGCAGCTGATCTCAAGGCGGCGGGCGCGATGACCGTGCTGCTCAAGGACGCGCTGATGCCGAACCTGGTGCAGACACTGGAGGGCACGCCGGCCTTCGTCCATGGCGGGCCCTTCGCCAATATCGCCCATGGCTGCAATTCCGTGATCGCGACGCGCGCCGCGCTCAAGCTCGCCGACTATGTCGTGACCGAAGCCGGCTTCGGGGCCGATCTCGGGGCCGAGAAGTTCTTCGACATCAAATGCCGCAAGGCCGGGCTGAAGCCCGATGTCGCCGTGGTGGTCGCGACCGTCAGGGCGCTGAAGATGCATGGCGGCGTCGCCCGCGACGCGCTCTCGGCCGAGAACCTGCCGGCGCTCGAGGCAGGTCTCTCCAATCTGGCGCGGCATGTCGACAACCTCCGCAAGTTCGGCGTGCCGCCGATCGTCGCGATCAACCATTTCGTCAGCGATACGCCGGCCGAGCACGCGCTGATCCAGAATTTCTGCCGCAACCATCTCGGCGTCGAGGCGGTGATCTGCCGGCACTGGGCGCAAGGTGGCGCCGGCACGGAAGAGCTCGCCGCCAAGGTCGCGGCGCTGGTCGAGAGTGGCGAGGCCGATTTCGCGCCGCTCTATCCGGACGCGCTGCCGCTGCGCGAGAAGCTCGAGAAGGTGGCGCGCGAAATCTACGGTGCCGCCGGCATCTCGGCCGATGCCCGGGTGAGCGCGCGCTTCGCCGAGCTCGAAGCGGCCGGGCATGGCGACCTGCCGGTCTGCGTCGCCAAGACCCAGTACTCCTTCTCTGCCGATCCGACGCTGCGCGGAGCGCCCTCCGGCCATACCGTGCCGGTGCGCGAACTCAGGCTGGCGGCGGGTGCCGGCTTCGTGGTGGCGATCTGCGGGGACATCATGACCATGCCG
Organism: Allobosea sp. GW823-FHT01F03; assembly: GCF_058798075.1. Classification (NCBI taxonomy): domain Bacteria; kingdom Pseudomonadati; phylum Pseudomonadota; class Alphaproteobacteria; order Hyphomicrobiales; family Alloboseaceae; genus Allobosea; species Allobosea sp. GW823-FHT01F03. The sequence goes on from NZ_CM179505.1 coordinate 1,716,464, forward strand.
GGCCTGCCGCGGCAGCCGGCGGCCGAGCGCATCCATATCGATGCGAACGGGCAGATCGAGGGGCTGTTCTAGACTTCGTTCGGCGTCCGGACATGGCGATGCGATCGCGCTCTCCCTGAGCCCGCCGGGGGCGTCGGCTATGCGGGGTCTGCGTTCGTAGAGGACGCAATGGCGCGGCAGCGATGCAGCTGGCCGGGCAGCCCCGTCGGATCAAGTTGAGTGGCGATCACAGAGCGGCAGCCCGCCGCAGCGTTTTGAACTCGCCATCGTTATATTCATCCGTATATAACGATTGAGGTTTCGGGGTCGGGATTCCGCGACTGCCGGGTACCGGCGTATGAGGATGAATTGATGATACCTGCCTCTGCCTTTTCCAAGCCGCTCGCCACGCTCGGGTTAGGCTCTGAACTCAATCGGGTTGCGGTTGGTTTGCTCGGCTGATTCAAAGTCTCTGCTGTTGTGGAGGCATGGATGGGCAAGTCGCTGACTTGGTTAAGCGATGCGGAGTGGGAGCGGATCGAGCCGTTTCTGCCGCGCGGTCGCTGTGGAGCCCGGCGTGTGGATGATCGCCGGGTAATCTCGGGGATCGTGCATATGCTGCGGATCGGGGCGCGCTGGCGCGATTGCCCGCCGGAGTATGGCCCCTACACGACCATCTACAATCGCTTTCACCGCTGGAGCCGACAGGGCGTCTGGTTTGCGGTGTTCGAGGCGTTGACCGGCCACAGCGGCGCGTGGGGTGCGGTCGCGATCGATTCCACCAGCATCAAGGTCCACCGCTCGGCGGCCGGCGCAAAAGGGGGGCCTTCGTACAAGGCATCGGCACCTCGCGCGGCGGACGTACCAGCAAGATCCACGGACTGACCGATCTCGCCGGACGGCCGCGCATCCTGTTGATTTCGCCGGGCAACACGTCCGACATGACGATGGCACCAGCTCTGATCGAAGCGGCGCGCGGTCGCTTCGACAAGCTGATCGCCGACCGCGGCTATGACACCAATGCCATCCGTGCCGCGATCCAGCAGCAGGGTGCCGAGGTTGTCATCCCCGCTACGCGCAGCCGCAAGGCCCCGATCCCTTACGACCGTAACGCCTATCGCAACCGCAACCTCGTCGAACGCCTCTGGTGCAGGCTGAAAGACTGGCGCCGCATCGCGACCCGCTACGACAAGCTCGCCACCAACTTCATGGCAGGCGTCTTCATCGCAGCTGCAATCACCTTCTGGTGTGATTGAGTCCCGAGCCTAGTCCTGTCTCTCTCGGGTGGGATGGCGTCCGGAGCATCCGCGCAGGACCGCGATCTCGTGCTTTACGGCGCCGGCAGTCTGCGCGAGTCGATGGCGGAGATCGCGGATCTGTTCAGTGCGGGGCATAAGATCCCGGTCAAAACCCAATTCGGTGCCTCCGGCCGCATGCGCGAGCGGATCGAGACCGGCGAAGCCGTCGATGTCTTCACCTCGGCGGATATCGGCCATCCTCGCAAACTCGTCGCGGACGGCCGGGCCACGACCATGGCCATGTTCGCGCGCAACACCCTGTGCCTGCTGGTCCCCGAGCGGATGGGGAACCTGCAGAGTGCAGACGCGCTCGGCACACTCCTGAAGGAGGATGTGAAGGTCGGCGTTTCGCCGCCGAAGATCGACCCGCTGGGTGACTACACGGTTCGTCTGATCGATGTCGCCGAGCAACGGCGCCCGGGCGCGCGGGCCTCGATCGAGAAGCGCACGACCATCCTCGACAACCCGCCCGGCGCGCCGGCGGCGAAGTCGGGCGATTATGTGCTCGACGCCCTCAATGCGGGGCGTGTCGACCTCGCCGTGGTCTACTGCTCGGGGCAGCGTCGCTATGCCAAGCTCAGCACGGCGGTCCGCATGGTCGCGTTTCCGGCTGAGCTTGAGGTCGGGCCCGAATACGGCCTCGCCGTCGTGAGCAACACGCCGCAGGCCATGCAGCTGGCTCTGGCCATCCTGTCGCCACAGGGCCAGGCGGTTCTGGCGAGCTATGGCTTCAAGCCGGTCGGACTTCCCCAACCCGCCAAGCCCTGACGACTGCGCTCGCGGGAACGAAGAGACCGCAAGTCAGCTTCTCTTCGTTCCGGCAGCGGTCCCCTTCGCAAGAGGGGCTCCGCATTCCGGTCCGATCTTCCTGCCTGGTCGCCGGTTGCCTCCTGCGACCCTGCGTCAACAAAACATAAACCATATCGTCGCAATGATCCTATTCCGCTCCTTCCGAATCCCCGGAAAGGCGTGTGGTCGGAGGTCTTTGCCCTATGCGCTTGCTCGATGCCTGGCGCAGCTCCGGTCTGAAGGGGCGCGTTCTGGCCCTCGTGCTGGCGACGATGGTCGCGATCGCCCTGCCGGCCTCGGGCATCTTCCTCTGGATCGTCAACGGCACGGTGGTGAAGCTCGGCACGCTTTTCGCCGAGAAGCAGATCCTGTTCGACCGTTTCCGTGGGCTTGAGGCCCTGATGCGCGAGGTTTCGCTGGCCGAGACCGTGGCGCGCGCGCCAGTGATCGTCGAATGGGCGCAGGACGAGCGTGACCCGGAAAAGGCCAGGCGCGGCCTCGCCGAGCTCGAGCACTACCGGCTGTCCTTCAATGATCGCAGCTATTTCGCGGTCGTCGACAAGAGCGGCAACTACTATTTCAACGACAAGGACAACAGCTACGAGCACAACCGGCTGCGCTATGCCGTCTCGCCGGACGCGCCGCAGGACGCCTGGTATTTCAAGACGCGCGCACTCGGCAAAGGCTGCCATCTCAACGTCAATCGCGACGAGACGCTCGGTGTCACCAAGGTCTGGATCAACTGCATCATCCAGAAGGACGGGCAGGTGCTCGGGCTTATCGGCACCGGCGTCGACCTCACCCAGTTCATCAGGGAGGTCGTCGAATTCCCGCAGACCGGCGTGCAGAGCATGTTTGTCGACCTGCAAGGGGCGATCCAGGCGCATCGCGATCCGCGCGTCGTCGACTTCCACAGCCTGACCAAGGACATCTCGGCGAAGAAGACGATCTTCAACCTGCTCGACCGCGAGACGGATCGCGTGGCGCTGGCAGAGATGATGAAACAGGTCTCGCGTGGCGACGTGCTCGTGCTCTCGCGCTTCATGCAGATGGAGGGGCGCGAAGTGCTGGTCGGCGTCGGTTTTCTCGACCGGCTGGGCTGGTTCAACGTCACTGTGATGGATGTCGACGCGATCATCGACCGCAAGCTGTTCATGCCGCTGGCGGCCCTGATCGCCGCGATCCTGCTTGCGGCCGCGACGCTGATGACCCTCCTGTTCAAGCGCAAGGTGCTCGACCGGCTCGCCTGGGTCGAGCAGGGACTGGCGCGGCTGCGCGGCGGTGATTTCAAGGCGACTGCGCGCGAGGACGGTCATGACGAGATCGCCCGCCTGGCGCACGCCTTCAACGAGATGGCGCAGGCGGTCGGCGACAATACCGGGCGGCTCGAAGCGATGGTGCGCGAGCGCACCGAGCAGCTGGAACGCCTGGCGCAGTACGACCCGCTGACATCGATCCTGAACCGGCGTGGCTTCGACCACGCCTTCGCGCGCGAGCAGAACCGAGCCCGGCGTGAGGGCAAGCCCTGTGGCCTGCTGATCGTCGATCTCGATCGCTTCAAGCGCGTCAATGACGAGCACGGCCACCAGGGCGGCGATGCGGTGCTGGTCGCCTGCGTGCAGCGCATGTCGTCGGTGCTGCGCAATTACGATGCTTGCGCCCGCTGGGGCGGCGACGAGTTCATCCTTTTGATCAGTGGCTGCGATGTGCCGGCGCTGTCGGCGATCGCGGCCAAGCTCGGGGCCAATCTGCGCGATGCGCCGGTCCCGCTCGCGGATGGCCGGATGGTCGCGGTGACGGCCAGCATCGGCGCGGTGCTGGTCGGCCAGGATGAAAGCCTGTCCGATGCCGCCGCGCGAGCGGACGCGGCGCTCTACGAGGCCAAGCGCAATGGTCGCGATCGCTTCGTGCTGCACAAGACGCCATTGCGGGCGGCGTAGCCCTCCAGGACACCGGACCGAAAAGCGAGATCCAGTTTTCGGGTGCAACCAGTGCAACGCGGTGAAGCCGCCGCAACGGAGCTGAAGCCAGGGAAGGGCAGTTCAGGGATTGCCGAGCGGCAATGTGATCTCCTCGGGCCGCAAGGGCCGCACCGCGCCCTTGGCGAGGTCGCTGAGCGGCAGGGCGCCGATGCCGACCCTGACGAGGCGCTGCACCTTGGCTCCGGCCGCCTCGACGATGCGCCGGATCTGCCGGTTGCGGCCTTCGTCGATCACCATCTCGATCCAGGCATTGCGCCGGCCATGGCGCAGCAGCGTCGCGGCCCGGGTCGTGAGGCGTTCCTCGCCGTCGACGGCGCCGGCACGGAGCCTGGCCAGCATCGCCTCGTCGGGCACGGTGTCGATCTGGACGTGATAGGTCTTCTCGACGCCGGAGGCGGGGTCGAGAATGGTCTGCGCCCAGCGCGTGTCGTTGCTCATCAGCAGCAGGCCCTCGCTCGCCTTGTCGAGCCGGCCGACCGGGGCGAGGAAGGGCAGGTCGAGTCCGTCGAGGCAGGCATAGACGGTTTCCCGTCCTTCCGGATCATGGCGCGTCGTCACCATGCCGCGCGGCTTGTTCACCATCAGATAGACGCGCTGCTCGGCTGAGACCGCCTCGCCATCGACGGCGATCCTGGCGAGGCCCATGTCGAGGCGCAGCGAAGGGTTTCGGGCGGGCCGGCCATCGACCCGGACGCGGCCGTCGAGAACGAGGCGCTCCGCCTCGGTGCGCGAGCAATAGCCGAGCTTGGAAAGGGCGCGCGCGAGGCTGACGAGACCGGCCGGGCCGGGGTCAGATCGTCTGGTCATGGTCGGAGATTCCAAAGGGAGGGCCGGCTTTGCGCCATGGCGTTCCCTTGCGAAGCACCAGGGCCCTCATGAGCGGCCGTGCCGCGCGGGAGCGCGTTGCCGGCCTTATCGTCGCGGGGAGCGGTGCTGTTCTGAAAGGCGCCGCTCAGGCGCCGTGGCCGACCGCAAGGCCACATTCCCCGAACCTGCGGCTGCGCAGGGTCCGGGGCTAGGTGCCCGCGATGATCACGCTCCCGGGGCGCCAGGAGCGCGACAGAGTGCAGATATTGCGCTTCATCACGCCTAGAAAACGGCTGACGCCGAGGCTGTCAATGCTCCCTGTTGCCGCGCCGCACTACCCTGCTGACGCGGGGCCGACTTGACGATGCGCCCGTTTCGGCGTGTCGCAACGGGAGCGAGGGTTTCGCGCCGCCGCAATCCGGCCTATGAGCCGAAGGCGAAAACACGTCGGGTTCCCATGTCGCACAACAGTTTCGGCCATCTCTTCCGCGTCACCACCTTCGGCGAAAGCCATGGGCCAGCCATCGGCTGCGTCGTCGATGGCTGCCCGCCGCTGATCCCGATCACCGAGGCGGAGATCCAGCTCGAGCTCGACCGGCGCCGTCCTGGCCAGTCGCGCTATACGACGCAGCGCCAGGAGCCGGACGAGGTCCGCATCGTCTCCGGCGTCTTCACCGACGAAGCGAGCGGCGAGCAGGTCACCACCGGTACCGCGATCGGGCTGATGATCGACAATGTCGACCAGCGCTCGAAGGATTATTCCGAGATCAAGGACAAGTACCGGCCGGGCCATGCAGATTTCACCTATGACGTGAAATACGGCATCCGCGACTATCGCGGCGGCGGGCGCTCCTCGGCGCGCGAGACGGCGATGCGGGTCGCGGCCGGGGCAATCGCCCGCAAGGTCGTGCCCGGCCTCAAGGTCCGTGGTGCGCTGGTGCAGATGGGCCCGCACAAGATCGACCGCGGCAATTGGGACTGGGAGGAGGTTTCGCGCAACCCGTTCTTCTGCCCCGACGCCAAGGCCGCCGCCTTCTACGCCGATTATCTCGACGGCATCCGCAAATCCGGTTCCTCGATCGGCGCGGTGCTGGAGATCGTCGCCGAGGGCGTGCCGGAGGGGCTGGGCGCGCCGATCTACGGCAAGCTCGATGCCGATATCGCCGCGGCGCTGATGAGCATCAACGCGGTCAAGGGCGTCGAGATCGGCGAAGGTTTCGGCGCCGCCGAACTCTCCGGCGAGGACAATGCCGACGAGATGCGCGCCGGCAATGACGGCAAGCCCTTGTTCCTGACCAATCATGCCGGCGGCATCCTGGGCGGCATCTCGACCGGCCAGCCGATCGTCGCGCGCTTCGCGGTGAAGCCGACCTCCTCGATCCTGTCGCCGCGCGCCACCGTGACGCGCAGCGGTGGCGAGGCCGAGATGTTCACCAAGGGGCGCCACGATCCCTGCGTCGGTATCCGCGCCGTGCCGGTCGGCGAGGCAATGGTCGCCTGTGTGCTGGCCGACCATTATCTGCGCCATCGCGGCCAGGTCGGGGTGGTGGAGCCGCGCTGGCCGTTCGGGCGCTAGAGCCGCCCGCTTCTCGGCCGTCATTCCGGCCGCAGCGAAGCGGAGCGCCGGAAACCATCGTAGAGTGCGACGCTCTCCGATGGATTCCGGATCTGCGCCGCTCTACGGCTTGTCCGGAATAACGATAGCAATGCCTGGTTTTCAGTATCACTGAAATTTGTGTAACGGTTCATTGCGAGCGAAGCGCTGGCGTATTAGATTGACGCCATGAAACTCGACGCTTGGCTCCAACAGCAGAAGATCGGCCGCAGTGCCTTTGCGCGCCAGGCAGGCCTGTCGCCCGCGAGCGTGACCGCGCTCTGCAACGACCCCGATGCCTGGATCTCGCGCGAGAGCGCCGAGCGCATCGCCGCCGCCACCGGCGGTGCCGTCACCCCCAATGATTTCCTGGGCCTGCAGGGCCCCCGCGAGGCCGCCATGACCCAGAGCAATGTCGCCGAGACCATCGAAGCCTTCGCGCGCGGCGAGATCGTGATCGTCACCGATGACGACGACCGCGAGAACGAGGGCGATCTCATCGTCGCAGCCTCGCTCTGCACGCAGGAGAAGATGGCCTTCATCATCCGCAACACCTGCGGCATCGTCTGCGCGCCCCTGACCGGCGACGAAGCCCGCCGTTTGCGGCTCGACCCGATGGTCTCCTCCAACGACGCCCCGCTCGGCACGGCCTTCACCATCACGGTCGACGTCAAGCACGGGCTGACCACCGGCATCTCGGCCGAGCAGCGCAACAATACGGTGCGCGCGCTGGCCAACGGCAATATGGGCGCCGCCGATTTCGTCCGCCCGGGCCATGTCTTCCCGCTGATCGCCAAGGAAGGCGGCGTGCTGATGCGCTCCGGCCATACGGAGGCGGCCGTCGATCTCTGCAAGCTCGCCAATCTGCCGCCTGTCGGCGTGATCTGCGAACTCGCCAACGATGACGGCACAGTGATGAAGGGGCCGCAGATCGCCGCCTTCGCCGAGAAGCACAAGCTGAAGCAGATCACCGTCGCCGACCTGATCGCCTATCGCCAGGCGCGCGAGAAGCTCGTCGAGCGCGTGCACTCCTTCCCGGTCAAGACCGAGTTCGGCGAGATGACCGGCCATGTCTATGTCACGCGCTTCGACGACACCCAGCATTTCGCCTTCGTGATGGGCAAGCTCGGCGATGGCGAGAAGGTGCCGGCCCGGCTGCATCGCGCCAATGTCGTCGCCGATGTGCTCGGTGGCGCCTCCTCGATCCAGTGCGCGCTGCGCCGGTTCCAGAAGGAGGGGCGCGGCGTGCTGGTCTATCTGCGCGACGGCTCGGCCGGCGTGCCGATCAAGAGCGTCGAGGAAGGCTCGGACGCAGTGCGCTTCCAGCAATGGCGCGAGATCGGCCTCGGCGCGCAGATCCTGCGCGATCTCGGCGTCGCCTCGATCGTCAACCTCGCCTCGACCTCGCGCTCCTTCGTCGGTCTTTCCGGCTTCGGCATCGAGATCGCCGAGACCGAGCCGCTGGAGTAGGGTTTCGCGCTGTCGGAAATCCAAGGGGTCGGGCCCTCATCCTGAGGAGCGGCCGCAGGCCGCGTCTCGAAAGATGATCCAGCTGGTTCCAAAGCCTTTTGGAACATCCTTCGAGACGCCGCTTCGCGGCTCCTTAGGATGAGGCTGTGCGGTGCGATCCCCGGATGACGTTCACCCCCGCATCAGCGCCATGACATGCGCGGCCACCGATCTCGACAGGCCCTCGAGATCGTAGCCGCCTTCCAGGATCGAGACGAGCCGGCCGCCGGCATGGCGGTCGGCGAGTTCCATCAGCTTCTGCGTCGCCCAGGCGAAGTCCTGTTCCTTCAGGTTGATATTGGCGAGCGGGTCGCGCCAATGCGCGTCGAACCCGGCCGAAACGATCACGAGATCCGGCCGGAAGGCTGCGATCGACGGCAGGATCGCGCTCTCATAGGCATCGCGGAAAGCATCGCTGCCGTCCCCGGCGCGCAAGGGGGCGTTGACGATGGTGCCGTGCTCACCGCGCTCGGAGGCGGCGCCGGTGCCGGGAAACAGCGGCATTTCGTGGATCGAGGCGTAGAGCACGCTGGCATCGTTCCAGAAGATCTCTTGCGTGCCGTTGCCGTGGTGGACATCCCAGTCGAGGATTGCGACCCGTTCGGCGCCGTGAGCCTTCTGCGCATGCCGGGCGGCGATCGCGGCATTGTTGAAGAAGCAGAAGCCCATGGCGCGCTTGCTCTCGGCATGGTGACCGGGCGGACGCATGGCGCAGAAGGCATTGGCGGCGCGCCGGGTCATGATCTCGTCGACGGCGAGCACGGCGGCGCCGACCCCGTGCAGTGCAGCCGAGAGTGTGCCCGGCGACATCGTCGTGTCGGCATCGAGCTCGACGAGGCCGTCCCGCGGCGCAGCGGCGACCACGCCCTGCACGAACGGGGCGGGATGGCAGAGTTCGACCTGCGCCAGCTCGCCCTCTGGGGCGGTGACACGCTGCAGGGTCGCGAAGCGCTCGTCCTCGAGCACGCGCTCGACGGCGCGAATCCGGTCGGAGCGTTCGGGGTGGCCGGTCGGCGTGGCATGCTGGAGGCTGGAGGGGTGGCTGATCAGGAGCGTGGTCACGCGGAAGGCTCTCCAGGGGTATCTTTGGGTCAATCGGCGTCGGCAAGCGTGACCATATTGTCACTGCAACGCAGCAAGAAGCCAAATCGCATCGAAATCCCGGAACCTCGTTGCACGGCTGACGTTGGAGCCGTAAATCTGGGCTCCGTTCCGGCCCTGGCTTGCGTCTGTCGGGTCACAGAATCTTAACGATCCATTCATCATAACAGACGCCGTCCTGGCGTCGTCGGTGGAAGTCATGAAGCGGTCTCTGGTTGCTGCGCTCGGCGTGTCCGTCCTTCTCGGGGCGTGCCAATACAAGACCGTGAATGCGCCCGCGCTCTCGGTACGCGATGCCGAATACATGGCGCTGGTTCCGAAATTCGAGACGCAGATCACGCATCTTCCCTATGAGATCAATGATCCCACCGGTGAAGCGCCGGGCACGATCGTGGTCGATACGACAGAGAAGTTCCTCTACTTCGTGCTGCCCAACAAGAAGGCGATTCGCTACGGCGTCGCGACCGGCGACGAGGCCTTCGGCTGGACCGGCACGGCGGTGATGCAGCGCAAGGCGGAATGGCCGCGCTGGACGCCGCCGGCCGAGATGATCAAGCGCTGGCCGCATCTGGCGCCGCGCGCCGGCGGCATGGAAGGCGGACCGGACAATCCGCTCGGGGCCCGGGCTCTCTATCTCTACCAGAACGGCAAGGACACGCTGTACCGCATCCACGGCACCAACGAGCCCGAGACGATCGGCCGTTCGGCCTCGTCGGGCTGCATCCGGATGCGCAACATCGATGCGATCGACCTCTATAATCGCTCCGAGGTCGGCGGCAAGGTCATCGTCCGCTGAGGCTGGAGCGGCGCCAGTCGGTGCCGCATCTCGGTCGACCTTTCGCCGCGTCCTCGCGCGAGCCGGGTCCGGCTTCGCGCGAAACTGATTCAACCCAGTTCGATCAGCACGATCTCCGGCGGGGCGCCGAACCTCACCGGTAATTTGCTCGTCCCCAGCCCGGCCGAGACCACGAGGTCACGGCCATTCTCGACGACATGGCCATAGGCATAGCGGTTGCCATAGTGCGACGGCACGATCGGCGACCAGCCGAGAATCCGGACCTGCCCGCCATGGGTGTGCCCTGAGAGTGTCAGCGAGACGCGGGCCGGCATGCGCGCGAAGATGTCCGGCTCATGCGCCATCAGGATCACGGGTGCGTCGTCGTCGATCCCGGCGAGGGTTGCCGCGAGATCGTGGACGCCACGGCGCTGGCCGCGGCGCGGCCGTAGAAAGGCGAGCTGGTCGCCGAGACCGGCGAGCCAGAGCGGCCCGGCTTTGGTGTCCAGTCGCCGCGCATCGTTCTCTAGGACCGGAATGCCGACCGCTTCGAGGGCGAGCCTGACCTCGGTAGGGCCGCGATAGTCGCGCTGCGCCCGGGCGTCATGCCACCAGTCGTGATTGCCGAGTATGGCGAAGCGGCCATGGGCCGCCCGCAAGCGGGCGAGTTCGGCTGCCCACGCCGCCTCGGGCGGGTCGTCCGGGCGCTTCGGCCTGCTGGCGATGAAGTCGCCGAGTAGCAGGGTGAGATCGGGCTGAAGGAGATTGGTCTGGTCGACGATCGCGCGCACCCGCGACACCGGCATATGCGGGCCGCCGACATGCAGATCGGAGATCACGGCGAGGCGGAGAGTCTCGCCTTGCGGCCAGCGCGCCGGCTTCAAACGGTAGCGCGTCACGCCCTGACGGGTCGGTTCCCAGGCATAGGCGTAGCTGCCCAGGCCGATGGCGGACAGAAAAAGACCGGCGAGAGTCTGAAGAACTCTGCGCCGGTCAAGCATGGAGGGTCTCGGTAGAAGGTCGTGCCGTGGTCAATCTTCAGAACCGCTGCGCAGGATCGCCGGGACGTCCCTGCGCTGCGGTGTCAACGCGGCGGGTGCCCAGCGAGTTCCAGCGAGAATGGCAGGAATTGCGATTGGGCGAAAGCGGGATGCGTAGGCCTCGCGCGCCGTGGCGTCGTGAAAGCTGGCGCTGCGCGGTGCCGTCTGTTGGGGCTTTTGCGAAGACATGACTCTCGGGTTCCATCTAGGCTTGCCGACGGTTCCTGGCCGTCGACAGAGGCAATGTCGCAGCCGATCGGGTCGGGCCGGCGGCGGCATCGTGAAAACATCATGACGTTTTCTGCGTCACAACGAGGCCTTGGCCGGCTTTGGTGTGGTTTCGCTGGCGGCTACCGATAATCCGCTGCTGTCACGTCCCCGCTATCGCCGTGCCCCGTCCCCGCCATCTGGGCGTTCGTCAGATCTAGATTGGACCTCAAATGAAAATGCCCGCCACGAGGGCGGGCATCGCGATCATGAACGCGCAGGCCGCTGTCAGGCGGCGAGCAGGCCTTCGGCCTTGACCCAGTCGAGCGTCTTGCCGAGTGCCCGCTCATAGCGGTCGAACATCTCGTCGATCTCGGCCTCGCTGATCACCAGCGGCGGACAGAAGGCGACGCGGTCGCCGCCCATGGCGCGCAGGATCACGCCCTCCTCCTGGGCGAAGGAAACCGATTTGGCGGCGACGGCCTTCTTGGCCTCGAACTGCGCCTTGCTCGCCTTGTCCTTGACGAGTTCGATGCCGCCGATCAGGCCGACGCCGCGTGCCTCGCCGACCAGCGGATGCTCGGCCAGCTTGCCGAGGCGGGCGAGGAATTTCGGCGAGACCTGCCGGACGCGCTCGATGATCTTGTCGCGCTGGTAGATCTCCAGCGTCTTGACCGCGACCGCGCAGCCGACCGGGTGGCCGGCATAGGTGTTGCCGTGGCCGAAGGTGCCGATCTTGCGGCTCTGGTCGACGAGAACCTCATAGACGGCTTCGTTGACCATCACGGCGCTGAGCGGGAAATAAGCCGAGGTCAGCGCCTTGGCGCAGGACAGCGTGTCGGCATTCATCTTGTAGGTGGTGGTGCCGAACATCTCGCCGGTGCGGCCGAAGCCGGTGATGACCTCGTCGGCGATGAACAGGATGTCGTATTTGGCGAGGACGGCGTTGATCGCCTCGAAATAGCCCTCGGGCGGGGTCACCGCGCCGCCGGCGCCCATCACCGGCTCGGCGATGAAGGCGGCGACCGTGTCCGGGCCCTCGCGCTGGATCATCTCGTCGAGCTCGGCTGCCAGCCTCGCCGAGAAATCGAGCTCGCTCTCGCCGGGATGGGCGAAGCGGTAGTGATGCGGGCAGGAGGTGTGGAGAATGCCGGGGAGCGGCAGGTCGAAATCGGTATGGTTGGCGGGCAGACCGGTCAGCGACGCCGAAGCGACGGTGACGCCGTGATAGCCCTTCAGCCGCGAGATGATCTTCTTCTTCTTGGGGCGACCGAGCGCATTGTTCATGTACCAGACCAGCTTGACCTGGGTGTCGTTGGCATCGGAGCCGGCCGATCCGTAGAAGACCTTGGAGATCGGTACGGGCGCGATCTCCTTCAGCTTCTCGGCGAGCTCGATCGCCGGGTCGTGGCTGCGGCCCGAGAAGATATGGGTGAAGGGCAGTTTCTTGAGCTGCTCATAGGCGGTTTCGGCCAGCTCGTCGTTGGAATAGCCGAGCGAGGTGCACCAGAGCCCGGCCATGCCCTCGATATAGTCCTTGCCGGTGGTGTCGTAGACGAAGACGCCCTTGCCGCGCTCCAGCACCAGCGGGCCGACCTCGCGATGGGTGGCGAGATTGGTATAGGGGTGAATCAGCGTTTCGATATCGCGCACGGCGAGGTTGGTCAGCATGCCCGGCTCCGCTTCCTTATGGGACGTTTATGCGAGCATAGCTCCGCAGCCGCGCAAGCGCTGAGCGATTTTCTTGCAGATCGAAGCAGAGTCTGGCGCAGGGCAGGGCCGCGGCGTCGGAAACTTGAGGCGGCTTTTTTCCGATGGAGCCGCCATCCTTCGAGACGCCGCTGTGTGGCTCCCGTGGCACGAGGGCCGATGCCAGGAAATCGCGTCTGGAACGGTTCCAATCATGGCTTGCCAGCGGCAGCGGCGATGCTCATGGTGCGGCCGGTTCACGAGAGGTCCGCATGATCGATCCCGCCACCCTGGCGAACCGGCCGGCGCCGGGCCGCGATTGCGGCAGCTGCACATTGTGCTGCAAGGTCTATGACAATCCGGAGGTCGACAGCGTCGCCGGCGCGTGGTGCCAGCATTGCCTGCCCGGGCGATCCTGCAAGATCTACGCGCAGAGGCCGCAGCAATGCCGCGACTTCTTCTGCCTGTGGATGACGCAGGGCTTCCTCGGCCCGGAATGGAAGCCGGATCAGGCGCGTTTCGTGCTGACAATGGACCCGGCGACCAAATGGCTGTTCGCCCAGGTCGATCCCGGCGCGGCGCAGGCCTGGCGCAAGGAACCCTATCTCGGCCAGTTCCGCCGCTGGGCGAGCGCCGGCCAGCGGCCGGTGATCGTCTTCGTCGGCAAGCTCGCCACCGCGATCCTGCCGGACCGCGAGGTCGCGATCGGCGCGATCGGGCCGCATGAGCGCCTGGTGCTGCGCGAGGAGCTGGTCGGCGGGCGCTCGCGGCCGACGGTCGCCAAGGTGACGGTTGCGGCGTGAGCGCATCGGGCCGGCCCATGCTGCATCATCTCTCCTTCGGCGTCGCCGATATTATGCGCGCCGCAGCCTTCTACGATGCGGCGCTGGCGCCGCTCGGCTATGTCCGCGTCTGGCAGGATCTGCGGCCGGGCGAAGCCGGACAGGCCATCGGCTATGGGGTGCCGGGCAGCGGCGACCAATTGGCTCTGAAGCATCGCCCTGACGGGCAAAGGCCGCCGGGGCCTGGTTTCCATCTCGCCTTGGCGGCGCCGGGTCGTCAGGCGGTCGCGGATTTTCACTGTGCGGCTCTGGAGCATGGCGGCCGCGACAATGGCGCGCCCGGCCTGCGGGTGCATTACGGCCCGAACTACTATGCGGCCTTCGTCGTCGACCCCGACGGGCATCATCTCGAAGCCGTGTTCAACGCCGCTGTCTGATCGTCGCCGGAGGAGGAGGGCACCTTGCACAAGAGGGCACGCGACCATGGTCTGATCTGCGGCTCGCTGACGACCGGCCCGCTCAACGCGATCACGGATGTGGCCGGCGTCACCGTGGGCCACCGGACCATCCGGGAAGGCGGTGTCAACACGGGTTTCACGGTGGTGCTGCCGCATGACGGGGATCTCTTCCGCGAGAAGGTCCGCGCCGGTGTCGAGATCATCAACGGCTTCGGCAAGAGCGCCGGGCTGATGCAGCTCGCCGAGCTCGGCCAGATCGAGACGCCGATCCTGCTCGGCAACACGTTTTCGGTCGCGACCGGGATCGAGGCTTTGGTCGGGCGGGCGCTCGCCGCCAATCCGCAGATCGGGCGCAGCACCGGCACGGTCAACTCGCTGGTGCTGGAATGCAATGACGGTTTCCTCTCGGACATCCGGGCACGGCGCCTGACGCTCGCGGATGCGGAAGCCGCGCTCGATGCCGCCACTGGCGGACCGGTCGAGGAGGGTGCGGTCGGCGCCGGTACCGGCATGAGCGCTTTCGGCTTCAAGGGTGGCATCGGAACGGCGTCGCGGCTGGTGGAACTGGATGGCCGCAGCTTCACGCTCGGCGTGCTGGTGCAGGCGAATTTCGGCAATGCCGGCGATCTCGTATTGCCCGATGGCCGTCGCCCGGTGCCATCGGCGAAGCGGACGGCCCAGCCGCCCGAGCGCGGCTCGGTGATCATCATCGTGGCCACCGACCTGCCGCTGGAGAGCCGGCAATTGACGCGCGTCGCCCAGCGCTGCGGCGCGGGCCTCGCCCGGCTCGGCGCCTTCTGGGGCAATGGCAGCGGCGACATCGCCATCGCCTTCTCGACAGCGAACAGGGTCGCGCATCACGAGAAGGCCGATATCGTGCCGCTCGCCGCGCTCAACGAGAACCGCATCGACCTGCCCTTCCGGGCCGCCGCCGAGGCGACGCAGGAGGCGGTGCTGAACGCCATGCTGGCGGCGCCGGAGACGGTCGGTCGCGACGGAAACCGCAGGGCTTCGCTGGCGGATTACTTGTAGGCTTTTACGCCGCGGCAACCGGCGGAACGCGATAGCCGCCGCCCAGTTTCTCGAGCATGGCCCCGACCGCGATGGCGCTGCGGTCCTCACCCATCGGCGCGACGACCTGCACGCCGAGCGGCATCCCGGCCTGCGACGGGCCGACCGGTACGGAGAGCGCCGGCAGGTCGGCGCCGGTCGCAAGGCTCGCCCAGCACAGGAAGTCGAGATAGGGCCGCTCGACACCGTCGATATCGAGCCTGCGGGCATGGAAGTCGGGCAGATGGTCGTGCTTCAGCGCGCCGACCGGGGCGGGCGGGCAGAGCAGCACGTCGTAATTCTGGAAGAAGCGGGTCCATTGCCGCTTCAGCGCGAGGCGGCGCTGCTGGACCTGCTGGTAGAGGCCGGGCGTCATGCGGGCGCCGCGGGCCTGCAGCGACTGATGCGAGAGATCGCTCGGGCTGAACCTGCCGGCCTGCGCCTGGATGCGGGCGCGCACTTTCGGCGGCAGGCCATAGGCGACGACGGCGTGGTTCAAGAGCGCATAGACCTCATAGGCTTCGCTGAAGCGGAAGCCCGGGCGGGCCGCCTCGTCGACCAGCGCGCCGGCCGCGGCGAGGCGCCGGCCGGCCTCGCGCACCGCCTCGGAAACCTCGCGGGTCACCGGCGCGAAGGGCTCGCTCGCCCAGACCGCGACGCGCAGCCCTTTGGCGTCGGCGTGGCGGGGAGCGGGCAGGGGCGGGCCGGAGACATGGGCGTCACGCGGGCCGGCGAGCACTGCGAGGACGAGGTCGAGATCCTCGGCGTGGCGGGCGATCGGGCCGGCGACCATCAGGTCGACATTGCGCGCCGTGCGCCGCTCGGGCGGCGGCGGCACGGCGCCCCAGGTCGAGACCAGGCCCCAGCTGGTCTTCAGGCCGAGCACGCCGCAGGCCTGGGCCGGCCAGCGGATCGAGGAGCCGAGATCGGAGCCGAGCTCGAAGGCCGCCATGCCGGTCGCGACGGCGATGGCGGCGCCGCCGGAGGAGCCGCCGGGCGAGTATTCGGGGTTCCAGGGATTGTTGGCGATGCCATGGGCAGGGTTGTAGCTCTGGAAATCGCCGGAGAAGACCGGAACGATGGTTTTGCCGATGATCACCACGCCGGCGGCGCGCAGGCGGGCGACGGCCGCCGCATCCTCTGCCGGAATGCGGTCCTTATAGGCCGGCAGGCCGCCGGAGGAGGGCAGGCCGGCGACGTCGAAGGCGTCCTTGATGGTGATCGGCAGGCCTTCCAGCGGGCGCGCCTGCCCCGCCGCGATGCGTCGGTCGGATTCCGCGGCCATGGCGCGCGCCGCCTCGCGATCCTGCGCGACGATGGCGTTGAGCGCGGAATTCAGCGCATCGATGCGGGCAAGGGTCGCCTCGAGCAGCTCGCTGGCGCTGAAGCGGCGGGCGATGAGGCCGGCGCGCAGGCTGGTGGCGGAGGCGGTGAGATCGATCGAAGGCATGGCTGATTCCGGCGGCCGAATACCGAATCGTAGCCTGTCCGGAAGGGCGATGAAAACGGGTCTTGCCGCACGATGCGGATCGGCATTGCGCGGCGATGGTGTCTAGGGCGCGATCGAGGCCTTGCGGGCGCGCTTGCCTTCCAGGGTTCGGAGAAACGCCTCGCCATCGCGGATCCCGAGCTCATAGGCGAAACGGATGCCGTCCCAGTCGCGGATGGTGAACTGGCTGACCGGGATCGTCTCGGACGGGCCGGTATAGGTCCGGTTCGCGACCTCGGGCACTTGCGCGAAGGGGCGGGTGAGCAGCACGAGCGTCGGCTCGCCTTGCTGCTCCAGCTCGGCCAGCGCCCAGGCCGGGGCGCTGTCGACGAGGCCGCCATCGAGCGCGGCGCGGCCCGCGACCAGACCGCCGGGCATGAAGGGCGGTACCGAGGCGCTCGCCATCAGCGCGGCGACCAGTTCGGCCGGCGTGGCACAATCGGCGATGCGGATCAGGTCGGGCACGAAGCCGAGCCTGCGCCCGGCTGTCGGATGCACGGGGCGACGCAGACGCTTTTCGAGCTGATAGGCGCCGATGCCGAGCGCTGCGGCGACGGGCAGCGGCCAGAAGCGCGGCGGCCGCGAGATCGCGATCCGGAAATCGGCCCTGGACTTTAGCTCGGTCAGGCGCTCTTCGGTGAACAGCGCGGCGAGCATGGACTGGTAGAGCTCGCCGACCGGGAAGAGGCGGCCACCCCGGCGAAAGGCTGGCCAGTCGACCTCGGAGGTCCGGCCGATGCAGGCCTCGCGCACCAGCTCGCGCACGGTCGGGCCGAGGCCGAGCGCGGTATAGAGCATGGCGAAGGCGCCGGCGCTGGCACCGACTACAAGGCGCGGATTCAGGCCGATCCCCGGCGCCACCGTTTCGTAGAAGCCGCCCTGCCAGTAGCAACGATTGCCGCCGCCGGCATAGGCCAGCCCCGCGAACATGCGCTTGACCTATGTCTCGTCGACGGCGCGGGCGAGGTCGCGCCAGGCCAGCACCAGACGGTCGAGCTCGGCAAGGTCGCCGGTCGGCAGCTTGCCGAGGGTGGAGGCGACGAAGTCGCGCTGCGTCTGCATGCCGGCCTCCGCCAGCCGCCGACCTTCGGGCGTCAGGTGCATGGCGTAGGAACGCCGGTCGCCGGCGATGGCGCGGCGCTCGACGAGCCCGGCCTGGACCAGCCGGTCGACCAGGCCGGAGACATTGCCTTTGGTGACGTAAAGCCGCTCGGCGAGTTCGCTCTGGCTGATGCCTTCGCGCTCGGTCAGGGTCGAGAGCAGATCGAATTGCGGGATGGAGAGGCCGAGCTCGCGGATGCGCGCGGTCATCTGGCCGAGCATGCGCTGGTGCAGCCGCATGAAGCGGAACCAGACGCGGTCTGGCTCGACGGGCTCAGGCACAGGGGCCGGGCGTGATGCTGGCAACGGCTCTTTCCCCCGATGGTTCATCCCTGAACTAGCTTATCTTCGGCCGTCGCGCGAGGGCTTTCGCGTCCGCACGTCCCCTGGCTATGCTGCGCAAAACAGGTAGTACCAATGGGGAGAAGGCGCATGCTGGGCTTGATGCAGGACTGGCCCCTGCTGATCCATCGGATCATCGACCATGCCGCGATCCAGCATGGCAATCGCGAGGTGGTCAGCCGCAGCGTCGAGGGGCCGATCCGGCGTACCACCTACGCAAAGGTGCGCGAGCAGGCGCTGAAGCTGGCGAAGAAGCTCTCGGGCAGCGGGGTCAAGGTCGGCGATCGCGTCGCGACGCTGGCCTGGAACACCGATCGGCATCTCGAGCTCTGGTACGGCATCACCGGCATCGGGGCGATCACGCATACGGTCAATCCCCGGCTGTTCCCCGAGCAGATCGCCTGGATCATCGATCATGCCGAAGACCGGCTGCTCTTCCTCGACCTGACCTTCGTCAAGCTGGTCGAGGGCATCCAGGACAAGCTGCCGACGATCGAGCGCTACATCATCCTGACCGATCGCGAGCACATGCCGGAGACCGCGCTGAAGGGCGCCGTCGCCTATGAGGACTGGCTCGCCGAGGGCGATGCGGATTTCGCCTGGGCGAGGCTCGACGAGAACACCGCCGCCGGGCTCTGCTACACCTCGGGCACCACGGGCGGGCCCAAGGGCGTGCTCTATTCGCACCGCTCGAACGTGCTGCACGCCATGGCCTGCGCCATGCCCGACTATATGGGCCTGTCCTCGCGCAGCGTCGTGATGCCGGTGGTGCCGCTGTTCCACGCCAATAGCTGGTCGCTGGCCTATTCGGCGCCGATGACCGGGGCGAAGCTCGTCCTGCCGGGCATGAAGCTCGACGGCGCCTCGCTGCTCGAACTCCTGAACGGCGAGGGCGTGACGCTGACCGCCGCCGTGCCGACGGTCTGGCTCGGCCTGCTGCAGCATCTCGAGGCGACCGGCGAAAAGCTCACCAGCCTGAAGCGGGTCGTGATCGGCGGCTCGGCCTGCCCGCGGGCGATGACCGAAGCCTTCGAGACAAAATACGGCGTCACCGTCGACCATGCCTGGGGCATGACCGAGACCAGCCCGATCGGCTCCTTCTGCACGATCAAGCCCGATTATGCCGATCTCGAGGGCGAGGCGCTCTATGACCTCAAGGTCAAGCAGGGCCATCCGCAGTTCACGGTCGAATTCCGGCTGACCGATGATGAGGGCAGGGAGCTGCCCTGGGACGGCAAGACCTTCGGGCGGCTGAAAGTGCGCGGCCCGGCCGTCGCCGGCGCCTATTACCGGCACGACCAGCCGATCCTCGACGAGCATGGCTTCTTCGACACCGGCGACGTCGCGACCATCGATCCGCATGGCTACATGCAAGTGACCGATCGCTCCAAGGACGTGATCAAGTCCGGCGGCGAATGGATCTCCTCGATCGAGCTCGAAAACCTCGCCATCGGCCATCCCGATGTGGCGGAAGCGGCGGTGATCGGCGTCGCCCATCCGAAATGGGATGAGCGGCCGCTCCTGGTGATCGTGCCCAAGCCCGGCCGGACGCCCGGCAAGGAGGAGATGATCGCCTTCATGACCGGCAAGGTCGCGAAATGGTGGCTACCCGACGATGTCGTGCTGGTCGAGGCGATCCCGCACACCGCGACCGGCAAGATCCAGAAGACGGCGCTGCGCGAGATGTTTCGGGAGTACCGGCTGCCCGCCGTTTAGGCGACGCCGCGGCCAGCCGATCGGCCTGGGGACAACCCGCTGTCGCGGTGCGCGGCGGGCAAAGCTTCATCCCCTCTTAACTCTGCCGGGGTACGCCTCGAAGCAGTCGTTAACCAATGTGCCGTGCTTGCTGATGTCCATGCGTCGAGTGAATTGGAATCTCCAGGCGGAAGGCGCCGATTCCCCCCTTCAGCCCCAAACCGGCCAGTCGGCTTCCGAGCCGGCCGCGGTCCGTTACTGGCGGACGCCGAGGAAGACCGCGAAGCCGCGTGTCGAGCCGGAAGTCGTCGAGGCGGAGGTCGTCGAGATCAGCCTTCCCGAACCCGAGCCCGAGCCGGAGCCAGTGCCGCTTGCCCCGGCCGAACTCGACCGCGTCCGCTTTTGGCGGACGCCGCGGCATCTGATGCAGCAGGTCTGGGGCGAGGCGCAGCTCGCCGAGATCGCCGCCGCCGAAGGCACGTCGGAAGCGATGGTCGCCGCCCTCGACAGCGAAGGCGCCGCGCACGCGCCTGCCATGGCGTGCGAGGAGGTGGAACCGGACCTTGGGATGATGCCGTCGACGCCTTTCGCCTTCCTGTCCGACGACGCCTTCTGGGAGTTCATCCCGGATGCCGAGCGGGCCGACGAGACCGCGATCGAGACCCTGGCCGAGACGCTCCCCGAGCCGGCCCTGCTGCCCGCCCCGCCGCTGCCGCCGGCTCTGGCCGAAGAGCGGCGGGTCGTTCCGCAGGCCGACGGCTTCACGGGTGCCGCGGCGACCGCGACGCCCTGGAGCGGCATGGGCTGGACGCAGAGCTATCGGCTCGATGTGAGCTTCACCGCGCCCGCCATGCCCTCCGCTCCGCCGGCAACCGCACCGGTCGAGCCGCCGGTGCAGGAAAGCCCGCCGCCGGCACAGGCGACGAAGAATGCCGTCCCGATTCTCAAGGCCGAGCGCCCGCAACGCGCGCCCGAGCCCGACGCCTCGGCGCAGCGCGCGAAGCGCCGCGGCGTCGAGATCGCGCCGGCTGTTTCGGTGGTGATCCCCGGCTTCGAGCTGCCGCCGATCGAATTCCTGGCCGAGCCGCCGCAGATCGAGAGCGCGATCCCGGTCGAGGTCCTGCAGCAGAATGCGGGCTTCCTCGAAGGCGTGCTGGAGGACTTCAATGTCCGCGGCGAGGTCGTCCAGGCCTGCCCCGGCCCTGTTGTGACGCTTTACGAATTGGAGCCTGCACCGGGGACCAAGTCGTCGCGGGTGATTTCGCTGGCGGACGACATCGCACGTTCGATGAGCGCGATCTCGGCGCGCGTCGCGGTGGTGCAGGGCAAGAACGCGATCGGCATCGAGCTGCCCAACACCAAGCGCGAGACCGTCTTCCTGCGCGAATTGCTGGCGAGCCAGGACTTCGAGGCGACCAAGCACAAGCTGGCGCTCTGCCTCGGCAAGACCATCGGCGGCGAGCCGGTGATCGCCGACCTTGCCCGCATGCCGCATCTGCTCGTCGCCGGCACCACCGGCTCGGGCAAGTCGGTGGCGATCAACACCATGATCCTCTCGATCCTCTACCGGCTGAAGCCGGAGGAGTGCCGGCTGATCATGGTCGATCCGAAGATGCTCGAGCTCTCGGTCTATGACGGCATCCCGCATCTGCTGACCCCGGTCGTCACCGACCCGAAGAAGGCGGTGGTCGCCCTGAAATGGGCGGTGCGCGAGATGGAGGAGCGCTACAAGAAGATGTCGAAGCTCGGTGTGCGCAACATCGACGGCTTCAATGTCCGCGTGGCGGAGGCAGCCGCGGCCGGAGAGGTGATCACCCGCACGGTGCAGACCGGCTTCGACCGCCATACCGGCGAGGCGATCTACGAGGAAGAGGCGATGGCGCTCGAGCCCTTGCCCTATATCGTGGTGATCGTCGACGAGATGGCCGATCTGATGATGGTCGCCGGCAAGGAGATCGAGGGCACGATCCAGCGCCTCGCCCAGATGGCGCGCGCGGCCGGCATCCATGTCGTGCTGGCGACGCAGCGCCCCTCGGTCGACGTCATCACCGGCACGATCAAGGCGAACTTCCCGACGAGGATCTCCTTCCAGGTCACCTCGAAGATCGATAGCCGCACCATTTTGGGCGAGATGGGCGCCGAGCAGCTGCTCGGCCAGGGCGACATGCTCTACATGGCCGGCGGCGGGCGGATCACCCGCGTGCACGGCCCCTTCGTCTCGGATGCCGAGGTCGAGAAGGTGGTGGCGCATCTGAAGACGCAAGGCCGGCCGGACTATCTCGACGCCGTCCTCGCCGAGGAGGAGGAGGGTGCCGGTGCGGAGGAGGACGGCGCCGTCTTCGACAAGACCGGCATGGGCCAGGCCGAGAGCGAGGATCCATACGACCAGGCGGTCGCCGTCGTGCTGCGCGACAAGAAGGCCTCGACCTCCTACATCCAGCGCCGCCTGCAGATCGGCTACAACCGCGCCGCCTCGATCATGGAGCGCATGGAGAACGAGGGCATCGTCGGCCCCGCAAACCACGCAGGTAAACGCGAGATCCTGGTGGAAAGCCTGCCCGAGCGCGAAGGCTGAGCCGGCTCCGGCGCCCTCGACCATGAAGCGGTCAACAACTGGGCGCCTGATCCGGCCGGGAAGCCGAGGGTGAGGACGATACCCGTCCCCGCCGCCGCGGTGTCAGGGGGAGCTCTGGCCCATGTCCAGCGCTGGCGTGCCTGCGAAGACCGCGTTCGTCATGGCTGGGGGCGGCAGTTTCGGCGCCATTCAGGTCGGCATGCTGCGCTCGCTGGCGCGGCGCGGCATCGTTGCCGATCTCGTCGTCGGATCGAGCGTTGGGGCGCTGAACGGAGCCTACTATGCCAGCAATCCGACCCCTGAAGGGGTCGGACAGCTGGAGGCGATCTGGCGTGGCCTGCGGCGCAGCGACGTGTTTCCGCTGAGTTGGAAGTCGCTGGCCGGGTTTCTCTACCGGCGGGATTTCCTCACCACTTCGGACGCGCTGCGCGCCCTCGTCGAGCGCCATCTCAGCTATCGCAATCTCGAAGACGCGGCAGTTCCGCTGCACATCGTCGCCACCGATATCCTGTCCGGCGACACGGTCGTGCTCTCGAGCGGGCCGGCGGTGGAGGCCGTCATCGCGAGCGTGGCCATTCCGGCGGCCTTTGCGCCCGTGCGGCTCAACGGTCTCTATCTCGCCGACGGTGCGATCTCGAGCAATACGCCGGTCAAGGTCGCGATCGCACGCGGCGCGCGGCGCCTGATCGTCCTGCCCACCGGCTACGCCTGCGCCCTCGACAAGCCGCCAGTCGGGGCGATGGCCAGCGCCCTGCATGCGCTGACCCTGCTGATCGCCCGGCAATTATACATCGAGCTCGCCGGGCTCGATGACGATATCTCGTTTTTTGTCCTGCCGCCGCTCTGCCCACTCACTGGCTCGCCCTACGACTTCTCGCAGACCGGCGCGCTGATCGATCGTGCTGCCAGGAGCACGGACGCCTGGATCGAGAAGGGCGGCCTCGACCGACCGGGCGTCCTGGCGCATTTCGAGACGCACAGGCACGCGCCGCGGCACAGCCTGCGCGACCTTGCGCCCCGCCATTGAAGCAGAGACTGCCCCTCAGCCGGGCAGGGGCTTCTCGACTCGTAGTTCCCCGGAAAGGAAGGCGCTGAGCGCGCGGGCCGCGGCGCCGGGGCGTCCCGGGGCGAGATGCAGCGCGATCTCGGAAGCGGGCAGGGCGGGAAGCCCGTGCTCGGTGCCGAGCAGGCGCAGGCCGGGCCGTGCGGTGCCGGCCTTGACCACGGTCAGCGCGGCGCCAGCCGCCGCCATCGCCTCGACGGCGCCGATGCTGGAGCTGGAGAACAGGATGCGCCAGCCGAGCCCGGCCTCGTTCAGCGCCTCCAGCGCCCATTCGCGATACATGTTCGGCGCCTTCAACAAGGCGAGCGGCAGCGGGCCGGCGAGCGAGAGATCATGCCGGTCGGAGGCCGCCCAGGCGGTGCGCTCGGTGCGCAGCACCTCGCCGCGCCCGTCGCCGGCGCGCTGGGTGGCGAGCACGAGGTCGAATTCCTCGCCAAGCGCATTCATCAGATCGCGGGTGAAGCCGGTGGTGACCTCGAGCTCGACCTCCGTATGCGAGCGGGCGAAGCGGGCGAGGGTTTCGGGCAGGACGATGGTGGCGTAGTCGTCCATCACGGCAAGGCGGACGCGTCCTGACACGCCCTGTGCCCTGACCACGTCGAGCGCCTCGTCATGCAGTGCGACGATGCGGCGGGCATAGCCGAGGAAATCCTCGCCGGCGCGGGTCAGCAGCACCTCCTGCGGCGAGCGCCGCAGCAGGGTCTGGCCGGCGATCTCCTCGAGCCGGCGCACTTGCGTCGAGATGGTCGACTGCGTCCGCGACAGGGCGGCGGCGGCACGGGTGAAGGAGCGCAATTCGGCGATGGTGACGAAGGAGCGCAGCAGGTCGATGTCGATGTTGCGGAGCGCCGTCACGCCATTCCCTTTTCCAGCCCTCATCCTGAGGAGCAGCCAAAGGCTGCGTCTCGAAGGATGCTCCAGCAGGCCCCGGAGATATCTGAACCATCCTTCGAGACGCGATCTACGATCGCTCCTCAGGATGAGGGCTGAGTTTTCCTACACAGCCCATTTCGCGCCCGCAGCATGGACCGCGCCGATGGTCAAAATCGAATAATTCAATTTTGGCTGGTCAGCCGCGGTCGCTAGCCTTAGTCCCAAACTCTCTGTTTGAGCGTATGGGCGAAGAGGTCAAGCATGCCGAGGTTGAGATCCGCCACCACCACCCATGGCCGCAACATGGCCGGCGCCCGTGGGCTCTGGCGCGCCACCGGCATGAAGGATTCGGATTTCGGCAAGCCGATCATCGCGGTGGTGAACTCGTTCACCCAGTTCGTGCCGGGTCATGTCCATCTGAAAGATCTCGGCCAGCTCGTCGCGCGCGAGATCGAGAAGGCCGGCGGCGTCGCCAAGGAATTCAACACCATTGCGGTCGATGACGGCATCGCCATGGGCCATGACGGCATGCTCTATTCGCTGCCCTCGCGTGAGCTGATTGCCGACAGCGTCGAGTACATGGTCAACGCCCATTGTGCCGACGCCATGGTCTGCATCTCGAATTGCGACAAGATCACGCCAGGCATGCTGATGGCGGCGATGCGCCTCAACATCCCGACCGTCTTCGTCTCGGGCGGCCCGATGGAGGCCGGCAAGTTCATCGCCGAGGGCGTGCTGAAGAAGGTCGATCTGGTCGATGCCATGGTCGCTGCCGCCGACAGCAACCTCAGCGACAGCGAAGTCGAGGTGATCGAGCGCTCGGCCTGCCCGACCTGCGGCTCCTGCTCGGGCATGTTCACCGCCAATTCGATGAACTGCCTGACCGAGGCGCTCGGCCTCGCGCTCCCGGGCAATGGCTCGACGCTGGCGACCCATGCCGACCGCAAGCGCCTCTTCGTCGAGGCCGGCCATCTGATCGTCGACATCGCCAAGCGCTGGTACGAGCAGGACGACGTCTCGGTGCTGCCGCGCAATGTCGCGAGCTTCAAGGCCTTCGAGAACGCGATGACGCTCGACATCTCGATGGGCGGCTCGACCAACACCGTGCTGCACCTGCTGGCAGCGGCGCATGAGGCCGAGATCGACTTCACCATGGCCGATATCGACCGGCTGTCGCGCAATGTCCCGGTGCTGTGCAAGGTCGCGCCCTCGGTCGCCAACGTCCATATGGAGGACGTGCACCGCGCCGGCGGCATCATGGCGATCCTCGGTGAGCTCGATCGCGCCGGGCTGATCGACACCTCGCTGCCGACCGTGCATGCCGCGACGATGGCTGAGGCGCTCGAGCGCTGGGACATCAGGCAGACCACCAGCGAGGCGGTGAAGAGCTTCTACAGCGCCGCGCCGGGCGGCGTGCCGACGCAGACCGCCTTCAGTCAGGACCGGCGCTATGCCGAGCTCGATCTCGACCGCGAGACCGGCGTGATCCGCGACAAGGCGCATGCCCATTCGCAGGATGGCGGCCTTGCCGTGCTCTACGGCAACATCGCGCTCGATGGCTGCATCGTGAAGACGGCCGGCGTTGACGCCTCGATCCTGACCTTCTCGGGCGCCGCGGTGATCTTCGAGAGCCAGGACGCGGCGGTCGAGGGCATCCTCAACAACAAGGTCAAGCCCGGCGAGATCGTGCTGATCCGCTATGAGGGGCCGCGCGGCGGGCCGGGCATGCAGGAAATGCTCTATCCGACCAGCTATCTGAAGTCGAAAGGGCTCGGAAAGGCCTGTGCGCTGGTCACCGACGGGCGCTTCTCGGGCGGCTCCTCCGGCCTCTCCATCGGCCATGTCTCGCCGGAAGCGGCGGAAGGGGGCGCGATCGGCCTGGTCGAGGGCGGCGACGTCATCGAGATCGACATCCCGAACCGCAGCATCAACCTGAAGATCTCCGACGAGGAGCTGGCGCGCCGCCGCGCCGCGATGGAGGCCAAGGGCAAGGATGCCTGGAAGCCGGCGGCGCCGCGCAAGCGCAAGGTCTCGACCGCGCTGAAGGCCTATGCGGCGCTGGCGACCAGCGCGGCGAAGGGGGCGGTCCGGGCAATCGACTGAGCGCGTCGCCCGGGCCTTTCCCGGTCGTCCCGGGCGAGCGCAGCCCGACCCGGGATCCATGCCGGAGCCTGTTCCGGCGAAGTTCAGGCTGGGATCCCGGCTCTGTGCCGCCTCGCGGCGCCGGCCGGGATGACCCACCAGGAAGCGGTGCCGAAATCGCCCGCTTGCCTTCCGCGCGGCGCTCGGCCACCTAAGAGGCATGCACCGCCGTCTCGTCTTCGAGGAACCGGTTTCGCGTGCGGCGATCTGGAGCCGCCGGCTGGCGCTGTTCGGTCTGACGGTCGTCGTGCTCGCGGTGGTGATCTTCCGCTTCGGGCAGCCTTCGGTGGAAAGGCTGGCGCCGATCGCCGGAGCCTATGTCTTCGTTCTGCTGGCCCTGCTGCTGTCGCTCGCCGCCTTCGTGCGGATCTGGCAGGACGGGCATCGCGGCATCGGCATCGCCGCCTTCGCCTTCGTGCTCAGCCTGCTCCTGCTGCTGCCGGTGGCTTATGCCGGTTTCCAGCTCGCGACGCTGCCGCTGCTCAGCGACGTCTCGACCGATATCGAGGAGCCGCCGGCCTTCAGCCGCTCGCGCGTCGCGCTCGCGGCGCGTCAGGGGCTGGTGCCGCCGGATGTGCCGGCCGAGCGGCGCAAGGCGCAGCGCCAAGGCTATCCGCGCGCTTTGCCGATCGTGCTCGAGCTGCCGGCCGAGGTCGCCTATGACATTGCCCGCAAAGCCTCCGTCAATCTCGGCTGGCGGGTGCTGGAGGGCGCGGCGCCGGGTGGGCGCAGCGGCGCGGGGCGGCTCGATGCGGTGGCGCATTCGCGCGTGCTGCGCCTGGTCGACGATATCACCATCCGGATCCGGCCGCGCGCCGATGGCAGCCGGATCGACATCCGTTCAGCCTCGCGGCTCGGCGGTTTCGATTTCGGCGGCAATGCCAGGCGCATCGCCGCCTTCGAGGAGGAGGTGAAGCTGCTGGTGGAGTTGCGCTGAGGCTCCGCTCTCAAGCCAATTGGTAGCGGCTCGCCAGCGCGGGCAGGGCGTCGTCGCAGAGCACGATGCCGCGCGCGACCAGATCCTCGAGCTGTGCGAGGACCGAGAGCGAGGCGGCGCCATGCAGCGCCGGTGCCAGATCCAGATAGATCATCGGCACCATGGCGGAGATCGTCTCGTCGCCGGCCCGCAGCCGGTTGAGAATCGCCGCTTCGCGCTGGCGCCGGTGCTGCACCAGCCCGCGCAGGAAACGCTGCGGCTCACGCACCGGCCCGCCATGGCCCGGCCAGTAGAGGCGATGGTCCGCGCCGCGCAGCTTCTCGATCGAGGCCATATAGGCGACCATCGAGCCGTCGGGCGGCGCGACGATCGAGGTCGACCAGGCCATGACATGGTCGCCGGAGAACAGCGTCTCCTCCTCGTCGAGGGCGAAGGCGAGATGGTTGGCGGTGTGGCCGGGCGTCTCGACCGCGCGCAGGCTCCAGCCCTGGCCGGAAACGGCGTCGCCATCACCCATCACCAGATCCGGCGCGTAGTCCCTGTCGGCTGCGGCGTCGAGCGGGTTGATCTCGCCGAGCGCGAGCTCGCGGGCGGGGCGGTGCGGGCTGCAACCGACGATCGCGGCGCCGGTCGCGGCCTTGATGGCGCGGCTCGCCGGAGAATGGTCGCGATGGGTGTGGGTGATGACGATCTGCTCGACGCTCTCGCCCGCGACTGCCGCGAGCAGGCTGGCGACATGGGCGGGGTCGTCGGGGCCGGGGTCGATGATCGCGACCTTGCCGTGGCCGATTATGTAGCTGCAGGTGCCGGTGAAGGTCATCGGCCCGCCATTGCCGGCGACGATGCGACGGACCAGCGGCGAAAGCTGCACCACAGTACCAGAGCTCAGCGCCTCGCGGTCGAAGGTGAGCGGCTCGGCCATCTCGTTGCCCGTCCTCTGTTCGCGGCTCTGGTTCATGACTGCATCCGGGGCCGGCCGGCCCTGTGCCGCGCGCGGCCGTTCTAGAGCATCATGCCGAGAAGTGGAAACCGCTTTTCGGGCGAATCGGACGCTTTCACAAAGAGATAGATCGTCAATCGGCATCCACCGGCAGGCTCGGAGGTCCGGCCGCCGGGGCGCAGGGCGCCATGCATGGGCGGCACCCTCGCCGAGGGGATGTCGGCGAGCTCAGCCGCCGGGCTTGCTGTCGGTGCAGACCTTCTTCACCGGCTGGAGGAACATGTCGAGCTCCAGCAGCTTACCGCAACGGTCGCAGCCGGCGAGCGTAAGCGCCAGGCCGAGGATTGCAGCGATTCGAACGATGCGCGTCATTGCCGGCCCTGCTCCGCTTGCCGGGACATAGCCTAGCGAAAGCCGGTCGGGGGCGCCAAGGGGCGAAAGTGCTGGAGCCGGCGCCATCTGCCGTCGAGAAATGCCGGGCCGCTTTCTGTGCCCACAGGCTACTCGCCCCTCGCGATCCTATCCGTCTCGTGATCGCTGATCGCGTCGCTTTCGGGCACGGCGCCGGGGCGACGCGGCCGGCACGGAACGGGAGGTGACGGCGAGCGCCCCGAGCGAATGGCCGCCGATCTGTCGGGCGGCCATTCGCTCGCTGGCCTGATCGGCAAAAAAAGAAAGGGCGCCCTGAGGCGCCCTCTTAACCAGTTGACTTAACTGGAAATTTTGGTCGGAGTGGCAGGATTTGAACCTGCGACCCCCTCGTCCCGAACGAGGTGCTCTACCAGGCTGAGCCACACTCCGATCAACTGGTGGCCGGCTTATAGCCAGCCGCTTGATGCTGCGCAACAGGCAACCGACAGGAAAACGCAAACTTCTGCAGAAAGCTGCGATGGCGCCTGTCAGGGCCAAGACATCTTGTGATCGACGCCGATCCGATATTGCGCGCTTCGCTGCTGCGCTCTAGAAGGCAAGCCGCATTGGGGCGTCGCCAAGTGGTAAGGCAGCGGTTTTTGGTACCGCCATTCGGAGGTTCGAATCCTCCCGCCCCAGCCATTTTTCTCGATTTTTCAATAAGTTGGCGTTCAGTGAGTGACACTCAGCGACTCTGAGCGACCCTCGGACTCGGCCACTTTGTCCATGAATTGACTGTAGCGCGCCGCGATCTTTGAGACGGTTCGCCGCGATCTTTGAGACAAGGCCGTAGCGCGCTGCGATCTTTCCCAGAAGGTCTAAAACCGCGTAGCGAAGCCAGCGGCATCTGATTGCGCGCGCGGGCTGACGCTCTCGGGGGCCGCTCGGGTGCCGCAGTTCTCGCAAACTAGATGCGCGGCAATGTCCGCCAGCTTGTGGTTCCCCAGGATGCCCGGCATCAGGCGCCAGGGGATTTGCTTCATGACCCTGCAGGGCTCGTATCGCAATGCCAGATGCGCTGGTCCGCATGGATGCGTTGTGGGCGGTTTCCATCGCTAGACCGCTAAAACAGTACTTCGTCCATGTTCGCGGGTGTCGGCATGTTGTGGCGCGGCTGGCCCTGCATCCCTGGCGATTCCGAATCCGCCGCAAAACCTACCGGACGCGCGATGAGGCTCGGCAGGACCTGTTCGATGAGATGGAAATGTTCCGCAAGCCCAGACGCACGCATGTCAGGAGCGGGATGCTGTCACCCGCCGTGTCCGGACGACAGCACGATATCCAGCCCGACCGCGTCTACGAAACCCGGGACCATTCAAATCGATAGAACGGATCCCGCAAACCGGATTCCGGCGGGCGAGATCAGCGATAGACGAGATCGCGCAGAGCCAGCGAAATCCAGGGTGCGTATGTGATCAGCATCAGGCAGGCCAGCACAACGCCGATGAACGGCATCAGCGATTTCGTCATGCGATCGAGCGAGATCCTCGCCACGGCGCAGGCTGCGAAGAGATTGACGCCGAAGGGAGGCGTGATCATCCCGAGCGCCAGATTGACGACCATGACCATGCCGAAATGGACGGGGTCGATGCCGAAGCTGGCTGCGACGGGCGCAAGGATCGGCGCCAGCACGATGATCGCGGCCGAGGTCTCGATGAACATGCCGATGATGAAGAGGAACAGGTTCACCGCGAGCAGGAACGACCAGCCGCTGTCGAAGGTCGCGATGATGTAGGCGCCGATCTGCGCGGGAACGCCGGCGCGCGTCAGCAGGAAGCTGAACAGCCCCGCCATCGCGATGATCATCATGATCACCGAGGACGATATCACCGACTTGCGCAGGATCGCGATCACACCGGGCAGATCGAGCTCGCGGTAGATGAGGCAGCTGACGATCAGCGCGTAGAAAACGGCGACGATCGATGCCTCCGTGGGGGTGAACACCCCTCCGTAGATGCCACCGAGGATGATCACCGGCATCATCAGCGCCAGCCCCGCCGCGCGCGTCGCCGGCAGGACTCCGAGGCGGCCCTCCCGGTCGGTCTTGCCGTAGCCCTTGATGCGGCACCAGAGCCAGACCGCCAGCATCAGCGCGCCAGCGATCAGGAAGCCCGGCCCGAAGCCGGCGACGAAGAGCTCGCCGATCGAGACTTCGGCCGCCACGCCATAAAGGATCATCGGGATGGATGGGGGGATGATGACGCCGAGTTCCGCCGCGCTCGCCTGCAAGGACGCCGCGAAGGGCAATGGATAGCCGTGCCGGACCATGGCCGGGATCAGGATCGCGCCGATCGCGAAGGTCGTGGCGACGCTGGAGCCCGAAACCGCAGCGAAGATCATGCAGGTCAGGATGCAGGAGCAAGCCAGCCCGCCCTGCACGCCGCCGACGAGGCTCTTGGCGAAATCGACGAGCCTTCGCGAGATGCCGCCTTCGCCCATCAGATTGCCGGCGAGGATGAAGAAGGGCACCGCAGCGAGCGGGAACTTGTCGAGCGCGGCGAAGGCCTGCTGCGCCACGAGGACCAGAGGCAACTGCGTGTGAAGTCCAAGCCCCGCGACCGCCGCCAGCCCCACTGCGATAGCGACAGGCACGGAGCACAGGAACAGGACGCACATCGTGACGAGCATGGTCGCGGTCATGATCGGCTCCTCAGACCGCGGTTTCGAGTTCTTCGCGGCGCGGGTCGAAGAAGTGCGCAACGACGGCCAGCATCGAGACCAGGGCGCCCGCCGGGATCGCGGCATAGGCATAGCTCACCGGGATCTCGAGACCGGCGAGGTTCTGGAAGCGCACGCGGTCGGTCAGATCGATGCCGAACCAGACGAGGACGCCGAGCAAGGCAAGAGTCACCAGCGCGATCAGCCCCTCGAGCACGCGGCGCCTCCGGCCACGCACCAGCCGATAGAGCAGATCGACTGAAACCAGCGAGCCGGCCCGCACCGCCGCCGCAAGCCCGAGATAGGCCATCCAGATCAGCATCATCCGGATCAGCGGCTCCGACCAGGTCGCCGGCTCCTGCAGGATGAACCGGGTGAGCACCTGGAAGAGGCCGGCGCAGGCGGCAACCGCCATCGCGACGCAGCCCAGGCCGAGCGCTGCGCCGGTGACGAGGCGCTCGGTCGCGAGCAGCAGCGCGACCGGCCGGTTCGGCTGCGCGCTCACTTCTGGTCCTTGATGCGCGCGATCGTCGCTTCGCCGAAGCGCTTGCCGAGTTCGGCGAAAGCCGGCTTCAGCAGGTCCTGGAACTTGGCGGTGTCGACCTTCTCGACGACCTGCAGGCCGAGCTTGCGCAATTCGTCGATGCCGGTCTTCTCCACCTTCGCAACCTCGTCCTTGCAGATCGCCATGGCGCGGCGCCCGGCCTCGACGAACAGCTTCCGGTCCTCCGGCGACAGCGCTTCGAAGGCGCGCGGTGCCATGACGAAGCCGACCGGCGTGAAGGCGTGGTTGGTGATGGTGAGATACTTCTGCACCTGGCCGAACTTGTTGTTGAGGATAGCGCCGATCGGATTTTCCTGTCCGTCCACGACGCCCTGCTGCAGCGCCGTGAACACCTCGGGCAGCGCCATCGGCGTCGGCAGAGCACCGAGCGCGCGCCAGACCTGGAGATGGATCTGGTTCTCCTGGGTGCGGATCTTCAGGCCCTTGACGTCTTCGGGGGCGTTGACCGGCCGGCGGCTATTGGTGAGCTGACGAAAGCCGATGCCCCCGAAGGCCAGGCCCTGCAGGCCCTTGGCCTTGAACTTGGCCAGGATCTCCTGGCCGATCGGACCGTCGAGCACAGCCTGCGCGTGGTCGAAGTCGCGGAACAGGAACGGAATGTCGAAGACCTGAACCTCGGGCACGAAATTGGCGATGACCGAGGTCGAGGGGACGGTCAGGTCGACGGTGCCGATCTGCAGGCCTTCCAGCACCTCGCGATCGCCACCCAGCGCTCCGCCGGGATGCAGACGAATCTCGATGCGGCCATTGGTCTTGGCCTTGATCTCCTCGGCGAAGGCGGTCATCGCGACGCCTTCGGGCGCCGTGGCGCGACCGACGAAAGCCAGGTTGAGCACCTTGGGCTGCTGCGCCGAGGCGGATGAGAAGCCGGCGAGGCAGGCCGCGCCCAGAAGCGCGGAACGGAGAATGGCGGTCAGTCGCATGGTCGTCTCCTCTGTGATGACGGTCGCGGTTGGATCCGACGAGCCGGTTATTCGATGGTCCAGTGGCTGGTGATGAAGGGTTCGAGCCGCTCAGGCGTCAGGTCGAGGCCCAGTCCCGGTGCGTCCGGGACGGCAACCGCGCCGTCGGCGTCTAGGGGATGGCTGGCAAAGGCGGTGCGCAGCGGATTTTCCGACGGATCATACTCGAACAGTGGCCAGCGCTGGCGGCCGCGCCGCTCCGGCAGGCAGGCGGCGAAATGCAGCGACGCCTGGAAGTTGACGACCGAGCCCCAGACATGGGGAACCAGCGCGACCTCGAACGCCTCGCACAGAGCCGAAATCCGCATGCCTTCGGAAAGCCCGCCGCACAGCCCGAGATCGGGCTGGACGAAGTCGAAGACGCCGGCCGCCAGGTAGTCGCGGAAGGCCCGCAGTCCGAAAAGGGCCTCGCCTCCCGCCAGCGGAATCGGCGAGGCCGCGGCAAAGCGGCGATAGCCTGGCAGGTTGTCGTGAGCGATCGGCTCCTCGAGCCAGACCGGGTCGACCTCGGCGAGGCGCTGCGCGATCGCGAGCCCACCTTCGACGGAAAAGCCCTCGTTCAGGTCGATCATCAACGGCATCGTCTCGCCGATCTGCGCGCGGACCTTGCGAGCCGTTGCGCCGTCGCAGGCCGGATCGGTGCCCATCCTGAGCTTGATCGCCCGGAAGCCGGCATCGAGATAGCCGGCGATATCGGCCACGAAATCACGATAGGGCGCGCTGCCGGGCTTCATGAACGGGCCACTGACATAGGCCGGGATCCGGCTGCGCAGCTTGCCGCCGAGCAGGGCGTGAACCGGCTTGCCGGCGATCTGGCCGGCGAGATCCCAAAGCGCGACGTCGAGCCCACCGAGCGCCATCGTTGAGATGCCGCGCCGGTCATAGCCCAGTCGCGCGGCCATGGCCTGCCAGCCGGCCTGCGGCAGCGTCGCATCATGGCCGATCAGCGCCGGCGCGAAGTGCTCCCGCACAAGCGCCGCGGCCGCGCCGGGATAGGCCCAGCTTTCGCCCCAGCCGACCGCACCGCTATCGCTCACCACCCGCAGCAGCAGCGCGCCGCGGCGGTCGAACATCTGCCGGGAATTGCCGATGGTCTGGCTCAGCTTGGCGCAGAGCTCGAACCCGTCGATGCGGATGATCCTGGGAGGCGTTGAAAGCATGACAAGTGATGAACCGAGGCAGGGAAGCCATCGTAAAGCATCTTTGCCAACGCTAATCTAATTTGATTATCTACGGCACGATTCATCAGAAATCCAAATATGGAATGCCATGGGCCTGAGGTTCACCATCGCGCAGCTCGAGGCTTTCTTCTGGACCGCCCGGCTGGGTTCCCTCAGCAAGGCGGCCAGCCACCTTCACATGTCGCAGCCGACCATTTCGCTGCGCCTGCGGGATCTCGAACAGGCGCTCGACGTCAAGCTCTTCCAGCGCAACGGCCGTGGGCTCGTGGCGACCGCCGACGGCCTCGCGCTCCTGCCGCGCGCCGCGGCGCTGCTGGAGGAGGCGGACCGGATCATGCTCCAGACGGACCCGGAGGTGGTGACGGGAAGCATCCGCGTCGGCTTTGCGGAGGGCTTCGCGATGACCTGCCTGCCGACGCTGCTCGAGACTGTGCGGAGCGACTATCCGTTGTTGAAGGCAGAATATGTGGTCTCGATCAGCTATGAATTGGAGCGAGAGCTGAACGACCGGCATCTCGATCTCGCCGTGCTGGTCAACCCTATCGGCAGGCCCGGCATGAAGCTCGTCCCGCTCGGCGTGCAGGACACGGCCTGGGTCGCCTCGGTGAAATGGGGGCTGGGACCGGAAGTGCGCCCGCGCGATCTGGTCGGCCTGCCGATCGTCAGCAATCAGCCGCGATCGGCGATGTTCCGCCAGATCAAGGACTGGTTCGCCACTGCCGGCCTCGAACCGCTGAGCCACGATCTGTGCAACAGCGTCGCCGTCATCGGCCATCTCGTCTCGTCGGGTGTGGCGCTCGGGGTGCTGCCGGCCCGCATGATGGAAGCGGAAGTCGGGGCTGGACTGGTCACCGTCCTGCGATCGGTGCCGGACCTGATCCATGGCCGGGTCTATGCGAGCTATCCCGAGGGCGGCCTGACCGCACCGGTGAGCGCGATGGTGAAATCGATCCAGAAGGCTCTGGAGGCCATCGACTACCTCAAGGTCGATGGGGCGAGCTGAGTGGCCAAGCCCGAATACAAGCAGCGGGGTGTCAGGCTTCCGAGCCCAGCGGCGACAACAGGAACGGAACCTGGCCCAGGACACGTTGCGCCGCGGCGATGACCGCCTCGATCTCGGCCGTGGCCCCGCCGATGCGATGACCGGCGCAGACGGCTGCATGAGGAAACTCAGGCACGGAGCGTAGCTTGATGACGCTCCCGCTCACGAGGACCGGCTCCATCAGCTTCACGGGCAGGAAGGCGGCAGCAACGCCCTCCTGGACCAGATGGGCAATGACCATCTGGCCCGTGCAGAAGTCGAGCCGTCGGGGTTTCACATCCGCTGCGCTGAACCAGTCGGTGATCTGCCGATGCATGGCAGAGGGGGGAGGGTTGGTCAGGATCTGACAGTCCTGCAGATCGGCTGGTCGCACGATCGGGCCCAGTCGCAGGCTCTCGGCCGCAACCCATGCAGCCTCCTGGCGTCCAAGCTCGACCAATCTGATGGCCGCGCCGTCGCTGGGATGAACCAGAATGGCGAGATCGAGTCGGTGTTCGCGCAACTCGTCCTCAAGCTGCGTGCTCGTCGCGATAGACAATTCGAGGCGCAGCATCGGATGGAGCGCGGCAAGGTCTTTGAGGATTCTGGGCAGGCAAGCGACCGCGAATGTTTCCGGCATGCCGACCTTCACCGTGCCGTGCAGGGCGCCGGTCGACCCCGCCCGTTCGCGCATGCGCGCGAGTTCCTCGATGATCGATATGGCGTGCCCGAAGAGCTGCTCTCCGTCGGGGCTCAGTCTCAATGTCGCGCCGGATCGCTCGAAGACCCTGACGCCGAGCTCGTCCTGAAGGGATTTCAGCCGCAGCGACACAGTGGGCTGAGCCAGGAAGAGATGTCTGGCTGCGGACTGCACGGAGCCCAGCCGGGCTGTCCAGACAAAGGCCTCCAGTTCCGCAATCGTCGGGCGCATTGAAAAATCCAATGTGATCTAACGAGATAATCCAATTGGATTTACGATTGCAATGCGGCTTAGGCTTCTCACCAGAAGTCGGATAGCCGACCCGCCAGGGGAGAAGATGATGCAGCGACCGATCCGCACTTTGACGTTCCTCGCGAGCTTCGGCCTGTCGGCCATGGCTGCGCAGGCCCAGGACTTTCCCAAGATCAATCTGAAAGTGTCTGGCGGGAACCAGACGCAGAACCTGTTCCAGAAGGTCTACAAGCCGTTCTTCACGGAGACGCTTTCCGCGAAGACGAACGGCGCGATCACGACGACCTTCGGATCGCTGGAGGAACTCGGCCTGCGTGGACCCGAGGTGCTGCGCCTGCTTCGCCAGGGTGTGTTCGACATCTCCGAAGCGACGATGAGCTACATGGCCGGCGAGGATTCCCGGTTCGACGGCCTCGACCTGCCCGGCGTCACGGTCGACATCGCCACCCAGCGCAAGGCCGCCGACGCCTTCCGGCCCGCCCTCGCGAAGGCCCTGGAGACCAAATACAACACCAAGCTCCTGAGCATGAGCCCGGTCGCAGCGCAGATGTTCTACTGCAAGGGCGATGTCGCCGGGCTCGACTCGCTACGCGGCAAGGCGGTGCGGACCTTCAACCGCGCCATGTCGCAAATGGTCGAGGGCGCCGGCGGCTCCTCGGTGAACGTGCCCTTCGCAGAGGTGATCCCGGCGATGCAGCGCGGCGTCGCCCAATGCGCCGTGACCGGCACCTCGGCCGGCAATACGGCACGCTGGTGGGAGGTGAGCGATCATCTCTACGCGCTGCCGATGGGCTGGTCGATGACGTTCTTCGGCGCCAATCTGCGCAGTTGGTCGCGGCTGGATGAGAAGACGCGGACCTTCCTCGAGCAACAATTCGCCGAGCTCGAGGATCGCATGTGGGCGCAGGCCGGCAGCGACATCCAGGACGGCGTGAACTGCAATACCGGCCTCGGCCCGTGCAAGGATGGCATCGAAGCCAATCCCAAGATGAAGTTCGTCACCGTGTCCGATACGGACAAGGCTGCGGCGCAGAAGATCCTGCGCGAGCGTATTCTGCCAGATTGGGCCAAGCGCTGTGGCGCCGAATGTGTGGCCGAGTGGAACGCCACCGTCGGCAAGGTCGCGGGCATCGAGGCGACGGCGCAGTAGCGCCGCCGCCCAGCGAGGCGCATCACATGGTGGGATTTCACACACTCGTCGCGGTCGTCTCGCTCTGGATGGCCCGCATCGGCGGTCTGATGCTCGTCGGATCGGCGGTGGTGATCACCGTCGAGATCCTGGCACGCAAGGTGATCCATATCCCCTTCAGCGTCGGCACGGAATTGTCGAGTTATGCGCTCGCGATCTCCGCCAGCTGGTCCTTCAGCTACGCCCTGCTGAACCGCGCACATGTGCGCATCGACGTGGTCCGGAACTGGATGCCACCCGGCATCCGCTTCGGCCTCGACGTTCTCGCGCTGGGCGCGCTCGGTGCGGTGGCGCTGATCCTCGCCTGGTTCGCCTGGGATACGGTCTATGCCTCCTGGGAGCTCGGGGCGCGGGAAAACACCTCGCTCGGCACGTTGCTGGTGATCCCGCAAGGCCTCTGGTTCGTCGGGCTGGTCTGGTTCGCGCTTGTCTGTGTGGAACAGCTGGGTTGCGTCGCCCTGGCGCTGATGCGCGGCGACGGAGCCGCGGCCAGCGCGATCGTCACGACGCCTGATGTCGCTGACGAGATCGAAGAGGCACTCGAAGCCGTCGACGCGCAACCCGTGATCCCGAGATAAGCGACCATGGTCCCCACCTCGCTTGGCCTGCTGATCGTCCTGCTCGGGCTCAGCATCCCCGTTGGCGCGGCGCTCCTGCTGCTTGCGCTCTCGCTCGGGGCGGCGTTCTCGCCGATGCCGATCTATCTCGCCATGGGCGAGGTTGTCTGGTCGGCCTCGACCAACGCCATCCTCGTCAGCGTGCCGCTGTTCGTGCTGCTCGGCGAGATCCTGTTGCGTTCGGGCATGGCGGACCGCCTCTATCGCTCGATGAGCCACTGGCTCGCCTGGCTTCCCGGTGGGCTGATGCATGCCAATATCGGCGCGTCGATGGTCTTTGCGGCGACCTCGGGATCGAGCGTCGCGACCGCCGCCACGATCGGGACGGTCGCGACCCCGGTCATCAAGACCTATGGCTATGGCGAGCGCCTCTTCCTCGGCACGGTCGCCGCGGGTGGGACACTGGGCATCCTGATTCCGCCCTCGATCAACCTGATCATCTATGGCTGGCTGACGCAGACCTCGGTGCCGCAGCTCTATCTCGCCGGTTTCGTGCCCGGTATCGCGCTCGGGCTGATCTTCATGGCGACGATCCTGATCTGCTGCCTCATCCGGCCGCAATGGCGCGGGCGCGCGATCGAGACCTCGTGGAACGAGCGTATCGCCAGCCTCGGCGGGCTGGTGCCGCCAGCGATCATCTTCCTGATCGTGATCGGCAGCATCTATGCCGGTTTCGCGACGCCGACGGAATCGGCTTCGCTCGGCGTGGTCGTCGCAATCGGGCTGGCTGCGATCAACCGCAGGCTCTCCGTCTCGATGATCCTCGAGGCGCTCGACGGCACGATGCGGACATCGGCGATGATCATGCTGATCGTCGCAGCGGCCTTCTTCCTGAACTTCGTGCTGTCCGCGATCGGCCTGGTCGGCGCGCTGAACAGCTTCATTACCGGCCTCGGGCTCGACCCGATGGGAACGCTGGTCGCGATCATCATCTTCTATCTGATCCTCGGCTGCTTCATGGAGCCATTGCCGATGATGATCGTGACGGTTCCGATCATCGTCCCGGTCGTGATCCAGGCCGGATTCGATCCGGTCTGGTTCGGCATCATGGTGGTCCTGCTCTGCGAGACGGCGATGATCACGCCGCCTGTCGGGGTCAATCTCTATGTCGTGCAGGGCGTCCGGGGGCGCGGCGTCATCAGCGACGTCATTCTCGGAGTCCTCCCCTTCATCGGCAGCCTGCTCGTCATGATCGTCCTGATCATCGCCGCGCCCGGCATCGTCATGTGGCTGCCGCGCCTGATCGGCGCGCAGTGACCATCGTCCAACGATCTGTAATTCGGAGAAGAATGTGACCTATCCGCGAACCGTATCGCTGCGTGGCAAGTCGATCGAGATCACCGAAGCCAAGCGGGCCGCCCGCGTCGCCGAGATGCCGGAGATCGATTGGATCGGGGATCGCGATCTGCGTGACAAGGTCATCGACGCCTGGGTCGCTGCGCTCGAAGCCCATGGCTTCACGCAGATCGGCGAGATGAAACCCTCGGGCAACTACGACTCGATGCCCTTGCTGACCGGCACGCAATGCGACCATATGCGCTCGGTCTGCCGCCTGGCGGTGAAGACGGCGGAGGAGATGGCGGGCCTGTTCCCCAATTTCCGCTATGACCGCGACATCCTGATCGCCGGCGCGCTCTGCCACGACATCGGCAAGGTCTGGGAGTTCAAGCCCGACAATGTCCAGCGTTGGAAGGCCGATCGCCACGCTGTCGGCTTCCCCTCGGTCCGTCACCCCGGCTACGGCGTTTTCATCTGCTTTGCCATGGATCTGCCGGAGGCGGTGGCCCATATCGCAGCCGCTCACTCAGCCGAGGGTGAACTGCTGGAGCGCAGTCTCGAAAACACGATCGTCCATTGGGCCGACGTAACCTTCTGGAAGACGGTCGAAGCCGGTGGCCAGTTCGCAACAACCGACACTTGGCTCGATGGTCTGACCGGCGGCGTCAGCGGAAAGCCAAAATCCGCGGCGCTCTAGCCCCCACATCGCGGGCGCCAAATCGGGTCATGAGCAGCTTGGCGAGATAGGTCTCGAAGGCGTCGCGGTTGACGGCCCGTCCAGCAGCCAGGGTGCGATGAAGCCGCGCAGCCTTAACGCGCCGACGAAGGTCGTCGTGATCGCTGCTACGCGCGACCCTCCGGGTGCAACGGCCATGCGGCACGGCTATTCGCTGGCGTTCACCGCTGACAGCGGCCGTGTCGGCGGGCCATGTTGGTCGAGGCCCGGGGCTGGTCGATGAGGACGAGGCGCTGCGGATCGAGATCGGGCCGGCTTTCTGACCAGCCCTGCCGGCGCTTCAGGATGTCAGAGGGGCTCTGCTCGCTGGCATGCGCCGATGCGCATGTCGCGAGCTGCCAGCTCGGCCCTGATCTCAGCCGGCCCTTCCATCGAGATTTCGTGTTCTTTCCTCAGAACGGCAGGCCGACATAATTCTCCGCCAGCGCCGCCATCGCAGCTGGCGACGAGATCAGATAGGCGCGCTCGGCCTGCTGGATCCGGCCGCCGAAGCCGTCATGGTCGGGAAAATGATGCATCAGCCCGGTCAGCCACCAGGAAAAGCGCTCGGCCTTCCAGACGCGGGCGAGGGCGCGGGCCGAGTAGGCGTCGATGCCGGCGGATGAGCGCTCGGCATAATGCTCGCCCAGAGCTTGCGAGAGATAATGGACGTCGCTGGCGGCGAGGTTCAGGCCCTTGGCGCCGGTCGGCGGCACGATATGGGCGGCATCTCCGGCGAGGAACAAGCGGCCGAAGCGCATCGGCTCGGCGACGAAGGAGCGCAGGGGTGCCAGCGACTTTTCGAGCGAAGGGCCGGTGACCAGGGCGTCGGCGGTCGCAGGGTCGAGCCGGCGGCGCAGCTCGGCCCAGAAGCGTTCGTCCGTCCAGTCGTCGACGCGCTCGTTCAGGGCGCATTGCAGGTAATAGCGGCTGCGGCTGTTCGAGCGCATCGAGCAGAGCGCGAAGCCGCGCTCCTCGCCGGCATAGATCAGCTCATGCGAGACTGGCGGGACATCGGCAAGCAGACCGAGCCAGCCGAAGGGGTAGACCCGTTCGAAGGTCTTGAGGGCGCGGCTTGGCACGCTGGCGCGCGAGACGCCGTGATAGCCGTCGCAGCCGGCGATGAAGTCGCAATCGAGACGCTTCTGCTCGCCGTGGTCGAGATAGGTGACGTAAGGGGCGTCGCCGTCGAAATCATGCAGGGCGACCTTCTCCGCCTCGTAGACGGTGAGCGCGCCCTGGCTGGCGCGCAGGTCCATGAGGTCGCGGGTGACCTCGGTCTGGCCGTAGACGGTGACATGCTTGCCGGTCAGCCCGGCGAGGTCGATCCGGTGGCGCTTGCCGTCGAAGAGCAGGTCGAAGCCGTCATGCGGCAGGCCCTCGGCGTGCAGGCGGGTGCCGGCCCCGACCGCATCGAGGAGCCGGACCGTGCCGCTTTCGAGGACGCCGGCCCGGATGCGCGAGAGCACATAGTCGCCGCTGCGCTGCTCGAGGATGACATTCTCGATCCCGGCCGCATGCAGCAGCTGGCCGAGCAGCAGGCCGGCCGGGCCCGCGCCGATGATCGCGACTTGCGTGCGCATTCTGGTTACGTCCTCGGCCGTTCCGGCTCGGAGCTGGCCGGTTACGCGTTCCCCGCGCATATCCTGCGCGGAGTTCCGAAGCTGCGTCCAGAGTGCCGGCCGCCGGTATTTGGTCGTAGTTAGCGGCCCGGAAATGGCTCAGAAGCCGGCGGCGTGCCCGTCTTTCCGGAAATCGGAGCCGCCGACATAGCCGCCCGCGATCCGGTGGACGAGCTGCGCGCCGCCGAAGCCGAAGCTCGAATCGGGGGACTCCAGCGCGATACGGTGGCCGAGCGCGCCGAGTTTCTGCACCACGTCCGGCTTCATCGTGCTTTCGATCGCGACGTCGAGCCCCACGATGACGCGCCAGCGCGGCGCGTCGGCGGCGGTCTGCGGGTCCTGACCCCAGAGCTGGGTGCGCAGCATCATCTGCAGGTGACCCTGTGCCTGCATCGGCCCGCCCATCAGGCCGAAGGCCATGATCGGCTCGGAAGCGCCCATGACGAAGCCGGGGATGATGGTGTGGAAGGGGCGCTTGCGCGGCCCGACCTCGTTGGGGTGGCCCGCCTGCGTGGTGAAGCCGAAGCCGCGGTTCTGCAGGCTGATGCCGGTGCCGGGAACGACGACGCCGGAGCCGAAGCCGGCATAGTTGGATTGGATGTAGGAGACCATCATGCCGTCGGCGTCGCCGGTGGCGAGGCAGACCGTGCCGCCCTGCTTCGGCGCGCCGACCGGGAATTCGGTCGCGCGGCTGCGGTCGATGAGCCTTGCCCGCGAGGCGAGATAGGCCGGGTCGAGCAGATGCGCCGTCTTGACCTCGTGCATGCTGCCTTCGTCGGCGACATAGGTCTCGACGTCGAGGAAGGCGAGCTTCATCGCCTCGATCTGGAGATGCAGCGCCTCGGCGCTGTCGGGCGCAAAATCTGCGATATCGGTCTGGCTGAGCATGCCGAGCGCCATCAGCGTGGCGATGCCCTGGCCGTTGGGCGGGATCTCGTGCAGCGCCGCCTCGCCGAAGCGCTGGCTGATCGTGCCGCACCAGTCGTTGCGATGAGCGGCGAGGTCGTCCTCGGTCAGGGCCGCGCCATGCTGCCGCGCGAAGGCGGCGATCTTGCCGGCGAGCGCGCCGCGATAGAAGGCTTCGCCGCGCGTCTCGGCGATCAGGCGCAGGCTCTCTGCCATATCGGGCGTGCGGAAGATCTCGCCGGCGAGCGGCGCCCTGCCGCCCGGCATGAAATGCGCGGCGAAGCCGGGCTGCTCCTTCAGCGTGCTGGCGCCACGCCGCCAGAGCTCGCCGATGATCGGGGTGACGTGGAAGCCGCGCGAGGCGTAGTCGATCGCCGGTTCGAACAGGGTCTCGAAGGGCAGCTTGCCGAAGCGCTGCGACAGCTCGGCCCAGGCCGAGACGGCGCCCGGCACGGTGACGCTCTCCCAGCCGCGCTGCGGCATGCCGCCCTTTCCGGCGAAGCGCTCGGGCGTCCAGGCGGAAGGCGAGCGGCCCGAGGCGTTGAGCCCGTGCAGCTCCTTGCCGTCCCAGAGGATGCAGAAGGCATCGGAGCCGAGGCCGTTGCCGGTCGGCTCGACCACCGGCAGGGTGATCGCGGCGGCGAGCGCCGCATCGAGCGCATTGCCGCCCTTGCGCAGCATCGAGAGGCCGGCCTCGGTCGCCAGGGGATGCGAGGTCGCGACGAGGTTGCGGGCGAGGACGGGAGAGCGCCGGGACGGGTAGGGCGCGTCGATCGGGAATTTCATGGCGAGGCCTTCAGCGGAGTTTTTGCGCACGGACGCGCGGCAGGGCGAGAAGCGGCGGGGCCGACCGGGTGACTGGTGAAATCCGAGCGCGGCCGGCAAACGGGCGAGCGCCCAGACCCTGCCGCGAAGCGCCGGCTTCGACAAGCCTTCGCGGCCGTCTCCGAGGCTGGCCGGCTATGCCTTGCGCGAAGCCGGGATCATGATCGCACCGGAGGCCGCGACGACGAGGGCGAGGCCGAGCCAGTCGGTCGCCGTCGGGCGCTCGCCGAGCAGCAGCACGGAGCCGAGCGCGCCGACCGCCGGCACCATCAAGGTCCCGAGGCTGGCGATGCCGGCCGGCAGCCGCGCGACCACGACGAACCAGAGGAAATAGGCGAGCGCCTGCGCGCCGAGGATGTGGAAGCTCAGTGCCGCCGCGACCTTCGGCGAAAGCAGCTTTGGCACGGGAAAGCCCTCGAAGACGAGCATGCCGAGGCCGGCCGCGACGCCGCCGACCAGCAATTGCCAGGCGGCGATGGTGAGCGCCGGCGCCGCCACCGGCCAGCGCTTGGTGACGATGGTGCCGAGCGCCCAGCTCAATGCGGCGAGCAAGGCGAGTGCCAGTCCGGGCGAGAACTGGCCGCTGCGGATCAAGGGCAGGCCGAGGCAGACGAGGCCGGAGATGCCGAGCCCGAGGCCGAGGAGCCGGCGCCGGTCGAAGCGTTCGCCGAGGATCGGCAGAGCGAGCAGCGTCGCCCAGATCGGCATGGTGAAGGTCAGGATCGC
Organism: Allobosea sp. GW823-FHT01F03; assembly: GCF_058798075.1. NCBI lineage: Bacteria > Pseudomonadati > Pseudomonadota > Alphaproteobacteria > Hyphomicrobiales > Alloboseaceae > Allobosea > Allobosea sp. GW823-FHT01F03. Next base: position 1,760,309 of record NZ_CM179505.1, read on the forward strand.
GGCGCGCGAGGTCGGCGCCATCAGCTGGGCGAAGGCGAGCAGGATGTTGAAGGCCGCGATCGAGAGGAAGCCGGCGATGATCAGCCGCGACCATTGCTCCCTTGGCACGGCGAGCGGGATGCCGCGGGCGAGCGCGACGGCGACCAGCACCAGCCCGGCGAAGGTCATGCCGGCGGCGCGCAGCGTCCAGGGCGCGATCTCGGTGAGCGATATCCGCACCGCCGGCCAGTTGAAGCCCCAGAGCAGGCCGAGCAGCGGGACGAGCAGAAGCGAGCGGGAAGGGGCGGGCGGCATGGCGAGACTATGCGGGATGGCGGGACGCGGGCGTCATGTCATTTCGATGGAGGCTCGATGCGCGGCAGACGGGCGCCGCTTTTCCCTTCTCCCCTTGCGGGAGAAGGTGGCTCGAAGGGCCGGATCAGGGGCGCTCAGGTCTTCCTTCGTCATGGTCGGGTTTGTCCCGGCCATAACGAGCGTGATTACCGCCCGAACCATTTGCCGCCGGGGACGGCGGCGAGGAGCTGGCGGGTATAGTCATGCTGAGGTGCGGCGAAGAGGGCGGCCGTCGGGCCGCTCTCGACGATCCTGCCGCGCTGCATCACCGCGATCTTGTCGCAGATCTGGGCGGCGACGCGCAGATCATGCGTCACGAACAGGATGGCGAGGCCGAGCCGCTGCTGGATGTCCTTGATCAGGGTCAGGATCTGCGCCTGGACGGAAACGTCGAGCGCCGAGACGGCTTCGTCGGCGACGAGCACATCGGGCTCCAGGGCGAGGGCCCGTGCGATGCCGATGCGCTGGCGCTGGCCGCCGGAGAATTCGTGCGGGTAGCGGTCGATGGCATTGGCCGAAAGCCCGACCAGCTCGAGCAGCTCCTTCGCCCGCGCCAGCGCCTGGGAACGCGGCGTGCCATGCGCGACCGGCCCGTCCGAGATGATGCGCCCGACGGTCTGGCGCGGGTTGAGCGAGGCGAACGGGTCCTGGAAGACCATCTGGATACGCTTGCGGTGCTGGCGCAAGGCGGCGGCGCCGAGATCGCTGAGCACGAGGTCGCCGAGCGTGATCCTGCCGCCATCGGGCTCGATCAGGCGCAGGCAGCAGCGCCCGACGGTCGACTTGCCGGAGCCGGATTCGCCGACGAGCCCGAGCGTCTCGCCGCGGGCGAGGGTGAAGCTGACATCGTCGGCCGCTTTCACTTCCCGCCCGGGACGGAAGAGGGAGCGCTTGCGGTAGACCTTGCCGAGCTTCTCGACGGTCAGCACCGGCTTGGTGTCGGGAAGCGCCGGCCGTTCCGGCGGCGTCAGCGAGGGCACGGCCGCGAGCAGCTTCCGGGTATAGGGATGGCGGGCCGCGCCGAGTACCTCGTCGACCGTGCCTTCCTCGACCAGCACGCCCTTTTCGAGCACGGCGATGCGGTCGGCGATCTCGGCGACGACGCCCATATCGTGGGTGATGAACAGCACGGCGGTGCCGTGCTTGTGGCGGAGATTGTCGATCAGCTTGAGAATCTGGGCCTGCGTCGTCACGTCGAGCGCCGTGGTCGGCTCGTCGGCGATCAGCAGCTTCGGTTCGAGTGCGAGCGCCATCGCGATCATCACGCGTTGGCGCTGGCCGCCTGAGAGCTCGTGCGGATAGGCGCGCGCCAGCCGCTCGGGCTCGGGTAGGCCGACCTCGGTCAAGAGCGCGACGGCTCTCGCATAGCGCTCGGGCTTGCTCAGCAACCCATGCGCCTCGAAGGTCTCGACGATCTGGTCGGCGACCCGCATCACCGGGTTGAGCGAGGTCATCGGCTCCTGGAAGATCATGCCGACCTCGCGGCCGCGCACGCCTTCCATCGCCGCCTCGTCGAGCGAGAGCAGGTCGCGGCCGGCGAGCCGGATCGCGCCGCCGGCCGGCTTCACCGCCTTGGGCAGGAGGCCCATCACGGCATGGGCCAGCATCGACTTGCCCGAGCCGGATTCGCCGACGACGCAGAGCGTCTCGCCGGGTGCGATCGAGAGAGTCACGTCCTCGACAGCATAGGGGCGGTCGGCGAGGGCGGGGAGGGCGAGCCGCAGCCCTTCGACGGCGAGAGCCGGAGCCACCATCATTCCCGCTCCCGGGCTAGACGCGGATTGAGGGCATCGTTCAGCCCTTCGCCGGCGAGGTTGAGGGCGAGCACGGTGAGGAAGATCGCGAGCCCCGGGAAGAAGCTGATCCACCAGGCGTCGAGCAGCCGGGTCCGTCCGGCGCCGACCATATAGCCCCAGCTCATCAGATTGGGGTCGCCGAGGCCGAGGAAGGAGAGCGAGGATTCCAGCAGGATCGCCGAGCCGATCATCAGCGAGCCCATGACGATGATCGGCGCCAGCGTGTTGGGCAGGACCTGGCTGAAGATGATGCGCGGCGTCGACTGGCCGATGGTGACGGCGGCCTGGACATATTCGCGCGTCCGCAGCGAGAGCACCTCGCCGCGCACCAGCCTCGCCACCGGTGGCCAGGAAACGACGCCGATGGCGAGTACGATCGAGCCGAGCTGCGGCTGCAGGATCGCGACCATGACGATGGCGAGGGCGAAGGAGGGGATGGTCTGGAAGAACTCGGTGAAGCGCATCAGCGCATCGTCGACGAAGCCTCCGGCATAGCCGGCGACGGCGCCGAGCGGCACGCCGATCAGCAGCGCGACGAGCGTCGAGACCACGCCGATCATCAGCGAGACGCGGGCGCCATGGACGAGGCCCGAGGCGAGATTGCGTCCGAGCGTGTCGGTGCCGAGCGGGAAGCGCTCCATCACGAAGGGGGCGAGGAAGGGGCGGCCGACCGTGCGCCAGGGCGATTGCGGGTAGAGCCAGGTCGCGAGCAGCGCGAAGGCGATCACGACGAGCAGGATCAGCACGCCGATCACGGCGCCGCGATTGCGGGCGAAGCGCTTCAGGAAGCTCATGACGTCGCCTCCGCTGCGACCAGACACACTCCGTCATGCGCGGCCTTGTGCCGAGCATCCACGCTTTGTGACGCTGTGGTTGGCTGAGGCGAAGACGTGGATGGTCGGCACAAGCCCGACCATGACGGGAAGGCGGATCGGATCATGACGCTGCCTCGATGCGCGGATCGACCAGGCGATAGACGAGGTCGGTCAGGATGTTGAAGCCGACGACCATGGCCGAGGAGATGAAGAAGACGCCGAGCAGCACCGAATAGTCGCGCTGGACCAGCGCGTCGAACATCAGCCGGCCGATGCCCGGCCAGGCGAAGACGGTTTCGGTCAGGACGGCGCCGCCGACGAGCTGGCCCGCCTGCAGGCCGGCCAGCGTCACCACCGGCAGGATCGCATTGCGCGCCACATGCCGGCGCGAGACGACCGCCGGTGAAAGTCCCTTGGCACGCGCGGTCTTGACGAAATCGGCGCCGGCCACTTCCAGCATCGAGGCCCGCATCATCCTGGCATAGAGCGCGGTGAAGAACAGGCCGAGCGTCAGTGCCGGCAGGATGAGGTGGCGACCGATGTCGAGCGCGCGGGCAAAGCCGGTATAATTCGCGCCGATGGTCTCGTAGCCGACATTGGGAACGAGGCCGAGCTTCAGCGCGAAGGCGATCTGACTCAGCAGCGCGACCCAGAACAGCGGGGTCGCGTAGAAGACGAGCGCCAGCGTGGTGATCAGGCTGTCCTGCCAGCGCCCGGCCCGGCGGGCGGCGAGCGCGCCCATCAGCGTGCCGAGCCCGAGCGAGACGATGAAGGCGGCGCCGGTGAGCAGCAGGGTCGCCGGCAGGCGCTCGAGGATCAGGTCCAGCACCGGGCGCTGCTGGCGATAGCTGAAGCCGAGATCGAGCGAGGCGTAGCCCTTGAGATAGATCCAGAGCTGCTGGAGCAGCGGCTGGTCGAGGCCGAAGCGCTCGCGCAGCTGCTGCAGCAGCACCTCGTCCGCGGCGCCGGCCTCGCCCGCCAGCACCTGTGCGGGGTCGCCGGGCGCGGCCCGGATCAGGAAGAAATTGAGCACCGCGATGGCGAAGAGGACGACGACCCCCTTCGCGAAGCGGCCGGCAAGGAACTGGGGCAGGTTCATTCAGACGATCCGAAGAGACTGGCGATCTGCCGATCGATCGCAGGCCGCGAGGGCCTCACCCGTCATGGTCGGGCTTGTCCCGACCATCCACGTCTTCATTGGTCGAGGGCGGAGTTCAAGACGTGGATGCTCGGCACAAGGCCGAGCATGACGGTACGATGCGGCGGTCGAAGGCATCACTCCTTCCAGGCATCCCGGAAGCCGTCGTTCACGCCGACGCCGGTGGTGACGAGGTTCTTGACGTTGCAGCGATAGATGGTCGGGAAATCCATCTCGAGCAGCCAGAGCACCGGCAACTCGTCGGCGAGCAGCTTCTGCACCTTCGTATAGAGTTCCTGCCGCTCCTTATCCGTGGGCGCGATCGCGGCCTCGGCGAAGAGCTTGTCGACCTCCGGATTGGAGTAGCCGCCGACATTGGCGAAGGGATTGCCCTTGGCGATGTTGGACGAGATGTAGCTGCGCGCCACGCCCATTGCGGGGTCGCCGAGCTGGTAGAGGAAGTTGAAGTTGAGATCGAAGTCCCAGTTGCTGGCCTTCTGGGTCCAGCCGGGCACGTCGGTGTTCTCGATCTGAACCTTGACGCCGACATCCTCGAGGTTCTGCTTGATCGCCTCGGACCAGCGACTCCAGGTCTCGCCATAGGGCAGGTTGAGCAGCTTGATCGTCTCGCCCTTGTAGCCGGAGGCCTTGATCAGCTCCTTCGCCTTCTTCGGGTCGAAATCATATTTCGGCACGTCGGCGGAATAGAAGCGCGTCTTCGACGAAATCGGCCCGGTCGGCAGCTTGCCGAGGCCGCCCCAGACCACTTCGCGGCCGAATTCGCGGTCGATCGCGTGCATCAGGCCCTGGCGGAACTGCTTGTTGCCCAAAATGCCGTTGCGGACGTTGGGGGTCAGCCAGGCATGGGGAGCGAACATCTCCCAGCCCTTGGTCGTCATGCAGGTATTGGGCAGCTTGGAGAGGCGGGCGACGTCGTAGACATCGACCGAGCCGCCGGTCAGCACGTCGACCTTGCCAGTCTCGTAGGCGACGGCGCGGGCCGCCGCATCGGGGATGATCTGCCAGTAGATCTCGTCGATGTTCGGCTTGCCCTTCAGCCAGTAGTTCTCGTTCTTGACGAGGTGGATATAAGAGCCCTTCTTCCACTCCTTGAACTTGAACGGGCCGGTGCCGATCGGCGTGTTGTTGGCCGGGTTGGCGCGGTAATCGGTGCCGTCATAGATGTGCTTCGGGATCATCGGCGCCGAAGCGACTTCCTGCGTCATGATCAGCGGCCCGAAGGGCTGCTTCAGCGTGATCTTGACGGTGAGGTCGTCGACCTTCTCGATCTTCTCGACCTGGGCGTTGACGATCGGGCGCCAGCGCGGATGGACCTCGCGCAGGAACTTGTCGAGCGTGAAGACGACGTCGTCGGCGGTGAAGGGCTTGCCGTCATGCCAGGTCACGCCCTCCTGGAGCTTGAAGGTGTAGACCTTGGCGTCGGGCGAAATCTCCCAGCTCTTGGCGAGCGAGGGCTGCGGCTCGAGCTTCTCATTATAGCGCAGCAGCGATTCATAGATGTTACCGGCGACCATGTTGGTCGGGCCGTTCTGGTTCAGCCCCTGCATAAGCATCGGCGGCTCGGGCTGGACCACGACATGGACGGTGCCGCCCTTCTTCGGCTCCTGCGCGGTCGCGGCGCCGAGCGCCAGCACCGACACGGCGAGTGCGAGTCCCAATCTCGATACCGTCATCGTCGTTCTCCGTTCCCTTGGCCTGCTCCCGGCAGCAACAGGCAGCGCTGCCGGGGCGACCTCTGTTTTGACCTGCTCCGCGGCCTGACGGGATCGCACCCGATCACACGCCGATTGGCAAGCTCCGTGCCATTGAAAGCGAGACTCAAAATTCGTGTCAATCTCTGACATGCTGTGTTAATAGGCGACACAGCGAGTGTTCAGGTGACGGGCGGATCGTGAGCGCAACCGATGGGGCGGGGGGAGATCGGGCAGCGCGCCTGCCGCCGGGTGTCCCGATCGTCAGGGCGGTCGACCGGGCGATAGCGCTGCTACGCGCTTTTCGTCCGGAGCAGCCGCGCCTGGGTCTCAGCGAGCTTTCGCGGCAGGTGGGGCTCGACAAGGGCACGGCGAGGCGGCTGCTATCGACGCTGCAGCTCAACGAGCTGGTCGAGCATGACGAGCGCACCCAGACCTATGCTCTGGCGGTCGGGCTCGCCGAGCTCGGCAGCGCCGTCCCGACCGGGCGTGAACTGCGCGATATCGCCGGCCCCTGTCTGACCGAGATCGCCGAGAAGACCGGCGCGACCTCCTTCCTCTGGGTCCATGTCGCCGGGCGCGGTCTCTGCGTCGATCGCGTACGGGCCTCGCTGCCACATGTCGACGCGACCTGGTTCGCGGTCGGGGCGCAGGCGCCCTTGAATTGCGGGGGCGGCCCGCGCGTGCTGCTCGCCTATCTCGATGACGAGCAGCGTCGGCTCGCGCTGTCGATCGACATGCCCAGGCGCGCACCGGCGAGCCAGACCGACCCCGAACTGCTCTGGCGTGAGGCCGAGCGGATCCGGGCCCAGGGCTGGGAGCTGGCCGCGGACGATTTCTTCATCGGCCTGACCGGAGTGGGCGTGCCGATCTTCGACCGTTCGGGCGCGCTCGCCGGTGCGCTCAGCATTTCGTCGTTGACCTCGATCGTGGCGCCGGACGGTCACCCCGTGCATCTCGAGGCCCTGTTCGATGCGGCCAGGCGGATCGGCAGCAGGCTTCTGCCTGACTGAGCGGACTTGGCGGCTCCGGCCCAGGCCTGTATCAGCCTTGCCATGGAACTGAGGCATCTGCGCTATTTCGTCGTGCTGGCCGAGCAGCGCCATTTCGGCCGCGCCGCCGAGATCCTGCACATGGCGCAACCGCCATTGTCGCAGCAGATCAAGGCGATGGAGGAAGAGCTTCAGGTCACGCTCTTCGACCGCAGCGTGCGCCCGATCGAGCTCACCCCCGCCGGCAAGACGCTGCTGCGCGAGGCCCGCCAGATCCTGCAGCAGATGGCGCGCGCCCAGGCGATGACCAAGCGCGTCGGCCGGGGCCAGGAGGGTAGCCTCGTCATCGGCGTCACCGGCTCGGCGGCGGCCGAGTTCCTGCCGCCGATCCTCGAAGCCTTCTACGAGCGCTGGCCGGATGTGACGCTGTCGCTGCGCGAGATGTCCTCGCCCGCCCAGCTCCTGGCGCTGGAGAAGGGCGAGATCCATCTCGGCTTCGTGCGCCCGCCGATCCTCGACGACACGCTCGGCATCCGCCTCGTCCATCAGGAGCCTTTCCTGCTGGCGCTGCCGGAGAGCCACCCATTGGCAGCCTCGCCTGCGGTCCGTCTCGCCGATCTCGCCGGCGCGGCACTGGTGATCTTCGATCGCGACGAGGCGCCGGGTTTCCGCGATCTGATCATGCATCTGTGCCAGAGCGCCGGTTTTTTTCCGGCGCGGGTCCAGGAGGCGCACCAGATGGTGACGATGCTGGCGCTCGTCGCTGCGCGGGTCGGGGTCGCGCTGGTGCCGCGCTCGGCGAGGCATCTCACCCCTGAGCGCGTCGTGCTCAGGCCGATCCTCGACGACACGCCGCTGATCGAGCTCTATGCCGCCTGGCCGCGCGACCGGCACTCGGTGCTGATTGAGGAATTGCTGGCCGTGATCGACGAGGCGCGTATCACGCAGGCCGTCGATCTCGACCCGACGCCGGTATAGACGCCGGCCGGCGCGATATGCGTAGCGCTATAATAGGATAGAAACTCGATATTGGACCCTGGTCGGAGCCGGCAACTAGCCTCATCGCGTCGGTGTTGCCTCGATAATCATATCGATCCCAGCGCCTTCGTCGATGAGAGGCCGAGGCGTGAGCAATTCCGTAGATCCGATCACCCGATCCGTCGTCCAGCACCGGCTGATTTCGATCGTCGAGGAAATGGGCGAGGCGATGCTTCGCACCTCCTATTCGCAGATCCTCAACGCCAGCCGCGATTTCTCGATCGGCATCTGCGATCCGCAGAGCCGGCTGATCGCGCAGGCCGACCATATCCCGATCCATGTCGGCGCCCTGACCTGGGCGGTGCGCGCCGTCGAGGAGAAGTTCGGCGACGCGGTGCAGCCGGGCGACGTCTACCTGCTCAACGACCCTTATTGCGGCGGCAGCCATCTGCCTGACGTGACCGCCTTCGTGCCGGTCTATGGCGATGGCAGACGCCTGCTCTGGAGCGTGGTGCGGGCCCATATGGGCGATATCGGCGGCGCGACGCACGGCGCCTACAACCCGCAGGCGACCGAGATCTGGCAGGAAGGCCTGCGCATTCCGCCGATCCGCCTCGCCGAGGCCGGGCGGATGCGCGAGGACATCCTCGACATGCTGGCGCTGAACGTGCGTTTTCCCCGCGATTTCCGCGGCGATCTCGCGGCGATGATCGGCGCGGCCCATCTCGGCGAGAAGCGGATCGGCCGGCTCTTCGCAGATGTCGGCACCGACACGGTCTCCGATGCGATCGAGGCGATCCTCGACGGCGCCGAGCGCCAGTCGCGCGCCATCGTCGAGAGCTGGAAGGACGGGGTCTATCATGGCGAGGCGCTGCTCGACGATGACGGGCGTGGCCGCACCGACATCAAGGTGGTCGCCAAGGTCACCAAGCGGGGCAGCGATCTCGAAATCGATCTGACCGGCAGCGATCCGCAGTCGAAGAGCTTCGCCAACTCGCCCCATGCCAACACCCAGGCGGCGGTGGCGATGGCCTTCGCCTATCTCGTCGATGCCGAGATCCCGAAGAATGACGGCTGCTTCCGGCCGCTTTCGGTGAAGCTCAAGCCCGGCACGATCGTCTGCGCCGACGACAATGTTCCGGTGACTTTGTGCACCACCCATCCCGCCAACGAGATCGTCGAGGCGGTGATCCGGGCGCTGAGCCAGGCCTGCCCCGACCGGGCGATGGGCGGCTGGGGACGGCGCTTTCGGATCTCGATCACGGGCGATAATCCGCGTACCGGCAAGCGCTTCATCTGGCACATGTTCCATGCAAGGCCGGGCGGCGGCGGCTCGCCGCGCGGCGATGGCTGGTCGGCGGCCGGCGAATGGCATTCGGTCGGCGGCATCAAGTTCGGCAGCATCGAGGTCGCCGAGGCGCGCTTCCCCTTGCGCTTCGAGAGCCATGAGTTCCGCCCAGGCTCCGGCGGTGATGGCGAGCATCGCGGCGGGCTGGGCACGAGCATGGACCTTGTGGTCGAGGTTCCGGCCTATGCCCATACTGCGGGCGAGGGTGCCAAACACGGTTCGGCCGGCATGCTCGGAGGGCAGGATGGCGCGCCGCATGACTATCGGATCGTCTCCGGGGACAGCAGCCGTGCCTTGAAGACCAAGGAGTTCGGCATCGGCATTGCGGCCGGCGACCGGCTGGAGATCCGCTCCTCCGGCGGCGGCGGCTGGGGGCCGCCGGAACGGCGCTCCGCCGAAGCGCGACAGCGCGACATCGACACCGAATTCACGAGCGCCTGAGCGGAGCCCACGCGTCATGACCAAGCTTTTCCGCGTCGGCATCGATGTCGGCGGAACCTTCACCGATCTCGTCGCGATCGACGAGGCCGGCGTCACCACCTTCACCAAATCGCCCTCGACGCCGCAGGACCAGTCGATCGGCGTACTCAACGGTCTCGCCGATCTGGCCGGGCGGGTCGGGCTCGACCTGCCGGGCTTCCTGGCGGCGATCGAGCGTATCGTCCACGGCACTACGGTCGCGACAAACGCGCTGCTCGAAGGCAAGGGCGCCAAGGTCGGCCTGCTGACGACGCAGGGCCATCGCGACGTGCTGGAAATGCGCGAGGGGCTGAAGCCCGAGCGCTACAATCTCCTGCTGCCGCCGCCGGATCCGCTGGTGCCGCGCCAGCTGCGGCGCGGCGTCAAGGAGCGCATCGCCTTCGACGGCAGCGTCTCCGTGCCGCTCGACAAGGCATCGCTCGACGCGGAGATCGCGCGGTTGAAGCAGGAGGGCGTGACCTCGGTCGCGATCTGCTACCTGCATTCCTACCGCAACGCCGCGCATGAGCGCGAGACGGCGCTGGCCTTGGCGCAAGCCCTGCCGGAGGCCTTCGTCTCGCTGTCGAGCGAGGTGCTGCCGCAGATCAAGGAATACGAGCGCGTCTCGACGACCGTGGTGAACGCATATGTCGGTCCGGCGGTGCGCAAATACTTGCAGAGCCTCGAGACGCGGCTGGAACAGGCGGGCTTTGCCGGCTCGCTCTTCATCATCCTCTCGCATGGCGGCATGGCGCCGTTGCAGGAGGCCGCGCGGCTCGCCGCCGCGACGGTGCTCTCCGGCCCGGCCGGCGGTATTGCCGGCTCGCGCCGCGTCGCCGAACTGATCGAGACCCGCAATCTCGTGCCCTTCGACATGGGCGGGACCAGCACCGACATCTCGCTGATCGAGGATGGCGAGATCGCGCTGTCGGCCGAGCGCGGCCTCGCCGGCCAGCGGATCGCGCTGCGCAGCCTCGACATCGCCAGTATCGGCGCCGGCGGCGGCTCGATCGCCTATGCCGATGCCGGTGGCACCTTCCATGTCGGCCCGCGCAGCGCCGGCTCGGTCCCGGGGCCGGCCTGCTACGGCAATGGCGGGGAGGAGCCGACCGTCACCGACGCGAACGTGCTGCTCGGCTATCTCGGCGCCGAGACCTTCATGGGCGGGCGCCGCAAGCTCGATACAGCAGCGGCTGAAGCCGCCGTCGACCGGCTCGCGGCCCGGCTCGGCATCGACCGGATGCACTGCGCCGCCGGCATCTACCGGCTGATCAATCTGAAAATGGCCGACGGTATCCGCCTGATGACCTTGCGCCGCGGTGTCGACCCGCGCGGCTATACCCTGCTCAGCTTCGGCGGGGCGGCCGGTCTGCACGCTGTCGAGGTGGCGCGCGAGATGGAGATGCGCCGGGTCGTGGTGCCGACCGTCGCCTCGGTGCTCTCGGCCTGGGGCATGCTCGCCAGCGACCTGCGCTACGAGGTCACCCGCAGCCATCTGGGCGACATGGCGCAACTCGACGGCAAGGCGCTGCGTGCCGCCTTCGACAGCCTGGCGGGCGAGGCGACGGCGCATCTGAAGTCCTGGTTCAACGGACCGATCCGGATCGAGCGCTCGGCCGAGATGCGTTATGGCGAGCAGATCTTCGAGGTCGACGTGCCGCTCGACGGGCTCGACCTCGACGATGCGGGCGCGATGACCGAACTGGTCGAGCGCTTCCATCGCCGCCATGAGGAGCTCTACACCTATTGCTCGCCCGGCCAGGAGGTGGTGCTGGTCAATGCCCGCGTCGCGGCCGTCGGCCTGGTCGAGCCGCCGCGCGACGAGCCGGGCCTCGCGGTTGCCGGCGAGGCGCCGCAGCCGGCCGGGATGCGCCGTGCCTTTTTCGGCGAATGGCGCGAGGTGCCGGTCTTCCGCTTCGAGACGCTCGGCCCCGGCAACGCGGTCGAGGGGCCCGCCATCGTCGAGGCGGAGACCACCACCGTGGTGCTGAATGATGGGGACAGATTGAGTGTCAACGGGCTCGGCTGGCTCGACATTGCGCTGAAGCCGCGGCCCGGTGCCTGAAACCCGGCGCTTTCGCCGTTTTCGGAGGCATCATATGCGCAGGCTAATAATCGTATACGAACTGGGTATTTGACGATCAAGCTGCTGAAAACTCAAGGTATTTCAGCAGGGAAACCGAAAGCTACAACCAAGAAGAGGGGTCGTGTCATGTCCGTCCTGAACTGGCTCGGAGGAGCCTTCATCACTGCGGCCATGGCCGTAAGCGGCCAGGCCGCCGCGCAGACCAGTCTCAAGGTCGTGGCGCCCTGGTCGAACCTCAATGCCTATGGCAAGGTCGAGCAGCCTTTCTGGTCGAAGACGTTCGGCGAGCTCACCGGCGGGCAGGTCACGGCCCAGGTCACCTCCTATTCGGAGCTCGGACTGTCCGGCGTCGAGCTGCTGCGTCTCGCCAAGCTCGGCGTCTTCGACATCGCCCATATCGTCGTCGGCTATTCGGTGGCGGACGATCCGGTGATCGAGGGACTCGAGCTCTCGACCCTGATCCAGGACATCCCGACCGGCCAGAAGGCGCTCGACGCCTACCGCCCGGCCGTCGCCGAGACGCTGCTGAAGAAGCACAATCTCGTTCTGCTCGGCGCCTATCCCAATCCGAGCCAGGTGCTCTATTGCCGCGAGCCGGTGAAGAGCCTCGCCGATCTGAAGGGCCGCAAGGTCCGCTTCTACGGCGCCAGCATGAACGACTTCATCTCGGCGGCCGGGGCGGTCGGCGTCAGCGTGCCGCTGGCCGAGGTCGTGCCTTCGCTGCAGCGCGGCGTGGTCGATTGCGGCATCACCGGCACGCTGACCGGCTATTCGTTCAAATGGCCGGAGGTGACCAAGAACCTCTACACCATGCGCTTCGGCTGGGGCCTGACCCTGATCGCCGCCAGCAAGGCGAAGTGGGATGCGCTGCCGAAGGATCGCCAGGAGGCGACGCGCAAGGCCGTCGGCACCCTGGAGCAGGAACTCTGGGCGCTGGCCGCCTCCGACGACAAGGCCGGCGTCGACTGCAATACGGGCCGCGCCGCCTGCCCCTATGGCGCCCCTGCCGCCATGGCGCTGGTCGAGCCCTCGGTGGCCGACGAGGCCGAGCGCAAGCGCATCCTCCAGGATGTCGTGCTGAAGAAGTGGGCGGGCCGCTGCGACAAGGCCTGTGTCGAGCAGTGGAACGCCACGGTCGGCAAGGTCGCCGGCGTCACCGCGGCTCCCTGATCGCGATCTCGCCCGGCGCGTCAGGCGCCGGGCGAGATCGTTTGCCGGAGCCGGCAAGCGGGCATTGCCAGAGGGGCCGCGATACGGTCTTTCGTCTTGGCGCCAGCCGTGCGGTTCGCACGGCTCCGCAAATCGCATCGCAGTGCCTTTGCCCCGATGCGAGCCCAATCAGCGCGAGGGAAGAGAGTGATGGATCCGGTGACGCGCCCGCAGGGGCGAGAGGGCGGTACGCTGGGCCGGCTGGACGATACCTTGCGCCGCCTCGCGCGGGCGATGCTGCTGGTCGCGGGCTGGGGCCTGCTGCTGCTCGGCATGCTGGTCGCGGTCGATGTCGCGGCGCGCAACACGATCGGCCGCAATATCGGCGGGGTCGACGAGATCGCCGGCTATATCTTCGCCATCGGGATCTCCTGGTCGCTGACCGAGGCCTTCTACGCTCGCAGCCATGTCCGGATCGATTTCCTCTACCAGAAGGCGCCGCCCGGCCTGCGCGCTCTGCTGGACGTTTCATCGATTCTGGCGCTGGGCTTCGCCGCCGCCTTTCTCGCCTTCAGCGGCTGGCTGGTGGTGTCCGGTTCCTGGGGCATGAGCTCGCGTTCGGCCAGCGTGCTGCAGGTGCCGCTGGTCATTCCGCAACTGCTCTGGTTCGCCGGGATGCTCGTCTTCCTGGCTGCGCTGCTGGTGTCCTCGCTTCAGGCCTGCCTTGCCCTCGCGGCCGGGCGGCATCCGGAGCTGGCGGCACGCTTCGGCATCATGTCGGCCTCGGAAGAGGCCCAGGAAGCGCTCGGCGCCCGCGAGGAGAAAGCCTGATGCTCGCCAATGCCTCGCTGCTGCTGGCCATTCTGATCGGCGCGAGCCTGCCGATCGCCGCGACGCTGATCATCTGCGCGCTGCTGCTCAGTGCGATCTATTCGCCACTGCCGCTGTTCCTGGCGGCCTCCGAGATCTTCTGGAAGGTCTCGACCGAGTTCACCCTCACCAGCGTGCCGCTCTTCATCCTGCTCGGCGAGATCCTGCTGCGGGCGGGCATCGCGGAGCGCATGTACGGTGCCGTCGCGCTCTGGCTCAACCGCCTGCCGGGCGGGCTGCTGCATGCCAATATCGGCGCCTCGACCCTGTTCGCCGCTACCTCCGGCTCCAGCGTCGCGACCGCGGCGACGATCGGCACTGTGGCGCTGCCCGAGGTGCGCCGGCGCGGCTACAATGAACGCCTCTTCCTCGGCAGCCTCGCCGCCGGTGGCACGCTCGGCATCCTGATCCCGCCCTCGATCCACCTGATCATCTACGGGATGATCACCAACACCTCGGTGCCGAAGCTCTATCTCGCCGCGGCCATTCCAGGGCTGTTGCTGGCGGCGTTGTTCTCATTGATCATCGTCGTGATCTGCATGGCCAAGCCCGGTTTCGGCGGCGAGCCGATCAGGGCGACCTGGCGCCAGCGCTTTACCAGCTTGGTCGATCTCGTCCCGATCCTGCTGCTCTTCCTCGTCGTCATCGGCTCGATCTATGCCGGTTTCGCGACCCCGACCGAGGCGGCCTCGCTCGGCCTCGTCTTCGCGGTGGTGCTCGCCTGGTGGTATGGCAAGCTCTCGCTGGCGCTGCTGCATGAAAGCTTCATCGGAGCGATGAAGGCGACGGCGATGATCATGCTGATCGTGCTCGCCTCCTATTTCCTCAATTTCGTGCTCTCGGTGATCGGGCTGTCGCAACAGCTGACCAGCTTCATTTCCGGGCTCGGCTTGTCGCCGCTGCAGACCATGCTGGTGATCATCGCCTTCTTCGTGGTGCTCGGCTGCTTCCTGGAATCGCTGTCGATGCTGGTGACGATCACGCCTCTGGTCGCGCCGATCGTGATCGGCCTCGGCTACGACCCGATCTGGTTCGGCGTGATCCTGACGATCCTGCTCGAGCTGGCGCTGATCACCCCGCCGGTCGGCATCAATCTCTACGTCGTCCAGGCGATCCGCGGCCGCGGCAGCATCCAGGACGTCATCGCCGGTTCGTTGATCTTCGTCGTCAGCATGTTCGCGCTGATCGGGCTGCTGCTGGCCTTCCCCGAGATCGCGATGTGGCTGCCGACGCATTACGGCGATTAGAAGAGCCGGTCTTCGGTTCGCACCGACATCTTCCGTCCTCCCGGGCCGGGCCCTGGAGGACGTTTCGTTTCTGGCACCTCTGTGTCCCGTCTCAGCCGCAGCCCGTACGACAGGTGATGCGGCTGACTCTCGCACGCTCCTCGCCATAGGTCGCGACTTCGATCGTCACGGCGCCGCGGCGCCAGAGAAAGAGGCAGGGCGCCACGCCCGTGCCGGCGCAGGCGAACATTTCCGGCCGGCCGGCGCAGCGTCTGTCGCCCGGTCGGCACTGATCGGCGCCCGGAAGGTGCAGTGGTGCCCAGCCCTGGGCCAGCAGCGCCTTGCGAGTCCGGCCATAGTTCTGTCCCTTTGGAAATCTCGGCAGCGCAGCCATGGCGCTGGCGCTGGCGCAAAGAGCGAGCAGCGCAGCCAGAGACAGAAAAGAGCGCATGGCGGGCATCGGCCTGTCCTCCGGCGCGGCGGCCTTCGCCTGCGTCCGCCCGCGCCCAGCAATAGCCGGGGTTCGCGCCCTGGCGCGATGCCGGCCCGGACGCGAAGCCCGGGCGCGGCGATATCGTGGCCGATGACGAGCCCGGGGTCAGATGACGCGGGCGCGGATCACCGAGGTGACGAGCTCGGTCACGACGACGACGGCGAAGATCACCACGAGGACGAGGCCGACCTGGTCCCAGTAGAGATTGTCCATCGCCGCTTGCAGCGCGACACCGAGGCCGCCGGCGCCGACCAGGCCGAGCACGGCGCTCTCGCGGACATTGATGTCCCAGCGGAACAGGCTGACGGCCAGGAAGGCCGGCTTCACCTGCGGCCAGAAGCCCTTGAGCAGCACGGCGCGGCGGGGTGCCCCGGCGGCGCGCAGCGCCTCGATCGGGCCGGGCTTGGCCTCCTCGATCGCCTCGGCCAGGAATTTCCCGGTGAAGCCGATCGAGTGGACGGCGACCGCCATCACGCCGGCGAGCGCGCCGGGACCGAAGACCGCGACGAAGAGCAGGGCCCAGACCAGGGTGTGGACCGAACGGGTCGCGACCAGGATGAAGCGGCCGAGCGTGTTGACCCAAACGGAGGAAGAGACGTTCCGGGCGCACATCAGCGCGACCGGCGTCGCCAGCAGGATCGCCAGGATGGTTCCAAGCGTGGCGGTGTGCAGCGTCTCGACCAAGGCCGTCTGCACCGTGCTGGCATAGTAGCTCCAGTCGATCGGCCACATCCGGGCGAACAGGTCGACCGTCTGCTGCGGCGCGTCGTAGAGGAACTCCGGGATGATCTCGATGGTCTGGAACGACCAGCCGAGCGCCAAAGCGGCGATGCCCCAGAAGGCGAGCCGCAGCGTCCGCTCCGTCGTGGTGAAGCGGTGCCAGACCATGCCGGAGGGGCCGCGCTTGACCTCGCCCGTCGGCGCCTCGTCCTGGTAGATCCGGCGCATGAAGGCCGAGAGCACCTCGCCCGCCATCACGGCGGCGATGATCGCGATGATGATGGTCAGCACGAAGTCGTAGTCGAAGCGCTGGAAGGCGGTGAACAGGGTCGCACCGATGCCGCCGCCGCCGACCAGGCCGACCAGCGCCGAGTTCCTGAGATTGGAATCGAGCTGATAGGCGGCAAAGCCGATGAAGCGCGGCAGGACCTGCGGCACCACGCCCATCACCACGACGGAGAGGAACGGCGCGCCGGCGGCACGCAGCGCCTCGATCGGCTTCATCGACATTTCCTCGATCGCCTCCGCGATCAGCTTGGCGATGAAGCCGAGCGTCGCGACGATCAGGGCGAGGATGCCGGCGAGCGCACCGAAGCCGACCGCCTTGACGAAGAGGATCGCGACGATGACCGGATGGAAGGTGCGGCAGAGCGCGATCAACCCCCGCGCCGCCACCGTCACCGGCAGCGGCATCAGGTTGCGGGCGGCGAACAGGCCGAGCGGCAAAGCGAGGAGAACGCCGGCGCCGGTCGCGATGATCGCGATCTGCAGCGATTCCAGCATGCCGTCCAAGAGCAGCTGCATCTTGTCGGCTGCGGTGTTGGGCGGGAACATCCGGCCAAGGAAGCGGGCACCGTTGTCGAGCCCCTGGACGAAGCGCTCCCAGCGAATGTCGAGGATCTGCGCGGCATAGGCGACATAGGCAAGGAACAGCAGGGCGCCGATGCGCAATGGCCAGTTCGGCGGGAAGGCGCGGCTGCGCAGGCTGCCGGTGGCGGGAAGCGCGCTCATTCCATCCAGCCTTCGCCGCCATAGATCTCGGCGAGATGGGAATCCTGCAGGCCCTCCGGCGGGCCGTCATAGACGATCAGGCCCTTCGACATGCCGATGATGCGCCGGGCGAAACGCTTCGCCAGCGCGACATTGTGGATGTTGACCAGGACCGGGATCGAGCGCTCGCGGCCGACCTCGGCGAGCAGCTCCATGATCTCGACCGAGGTTTTCGGATCGAGCGAGGAGGTCGGCTCGTCGGCGAGGACGAGATCCGGTTCCTGCATCACGGCGCGGGCGATGCCGACGCGCTGGCGCTGGCCGCCGGAGAGCTGGTCGGCCCGGCGCGTCGCGAAATCGCCGAGCCCGACGGATTCGAGCAAAGCGAAGGCGCGGGCGATGTCGGCCTCCGGGAAACGCCGGGTCCAGCTGCGCCAGACCGGGACATAGCCGAGCCGGCCGCAGAGCACGTTCTCGATCACGGTCAGCCGCTCGACGAGATTGTACTCCTGGAAGACCATGCCGAGGCGGCGCCGCGCCTGGCGCAGCGCGTCGCCCTGGAGCTTCGCCAGATCGACGCCGTCGAGCATGATCGAGCCAGAGGTCGGGTCGACCAGCCGGTTGATGCAGCGGATCAGCGTCGACTTGCCGGTGCCGGACGGGCCGATGATGGCGACCGTGCCGGGTTCGTCGATGGTGAGGGAGATATCACGCAGGACGGGCTGGCCGGCCCGGTATTCCTTGACGAGATTGCGGATGATCAGCGTCCGGCAAGTGCCGGACGCTTCGTTTGGCAGGGCGCTCATGAAATGCGGCTGCTTTCCGATCAGGGAGCCTTGGCCGGCGCGGGCTGCGCCTTCTTCTTGGCGGCGGCATCCGCCTCGCGCTTCGCCTCGGCGTCGTAGGCGGACTTGTTGTAGGGCGTGCCCGACTTCTCGGCGACATCACGCACGATCGCCCAGTCCTTCTGGTAGGTGATCGGCAGGAAGCGGTCGTCGCCGTTGAACTCCTTGGTCATCTCCGGGGTGAAGCGGAAGGAGAAGAAGCAATCGGTCAGCTTCTTGGCGAGCTCGGGCTTCAGATCGTGCGCATAAGCGAAGGAGGAGGTCGGGAACACGGCGCTGCGATAGATCTCGCGCGTGTCGTCCTTCTTGATCGTGCCGCGCACGATCATCCGCTCATAGACGTCGCCGGCGACGGCGCCCATGTCGTAGTCGCCCGAGACGACGCCGAGGATCGACTTGTCGTGCCCGCCGGACATCAGCGGCTTGTAGTCCTTCTCGGCTTCGAGCCCGTGCTCCGGGAAGAGCACGCGCGGGGCGAGGTTGCCCGAGTTGGACGAGGGCGAGGTGTGGGCGACCTTCTTGCCCTTGAGGTCGGAGAGTTTCTGGTAGGGGCTGTCCTTCTTGACGACGGCGACGAGGTTGTAGCCGCGCACGCCGGCCTCGGAGCCCTTGGCGGCGAAGGGGATCGCGCCGGCGAGATTGACGGCAAAGCCCGTCGGACCGGTCGAGAAGCCGGCGAAGTGCAGGCGCCCGGACCGCATGGCCTCGATCTCGGCCGAGTTGGACTGGACGGGATAATAGACGATGCGCTTGCCGGTGCAGGTCGCGAGATGGTCGGTCAGCGGCTTGAAGATGTTGGCATAGACCGCGGGATCCTCGACCGGCGTATAGGCCCAGACCAGCGCCGAGGGGTCCTTCAGCTTGGAGGCATCGGTCGGGACGTCGGCGACGAGATCATTGTTCGCATCGCAGTAATTGGTGTCGAGCTGGCCGCGGTTCGGGCAGGCATCCTGCGCCTGGGCAGGGGCGGCGACGACGGTCGCGAGGGCGAGGGCCAGCGGCGCGACCGTGGCGAAGCAAGCGGATTTCAGGTTGAACAAGGCGTCTTCACTCCCTTTCGACAAGGCTCCACGCGAGGGAGCCTTGTCGGTACTATGTGACACAAAACCGTCACAATCCAGTCATGCGGCAAAGACCGTCAGCCGGCAAGCCACATCAAAGCGTGCTGCGGCAGGGTCAAAGTCGCGTCGCTGCCGATCTCGTGGAGGTCCGCGCCGGACTGGAAAGGCAGGTCGACGGAGACCTCCGCATTGCCGATCCGGGCGCCGTAGCGGACGCTCGCCCCGAGGAATTCGCGATGGACGATCCGGCAGGGCAGGGCGATCAGCCCGGGGGCGGCAGCACCAGCGGCCAGCAGGTTGGCATGCTGCGGACGGAAGACCAGCCTTGCGCCTTCCGGCACCTTGCGATCGGCCGGGATCGGCAGCGAAAAGCCGCCCTCGATCGCGAAGGCACGGGCCGCGCCGGCGCCGGTGACCTTGCCTTCCAGGATGTTCGCCGTTCCCAGGAAGTTGGCGACGAAGAGGTTCGCGGGGCGCTCATAGAGCTCCATCGGCGTGCCGACCTGCTGGACCATGCCGTCGCTCATCACGGCGATGCGGTCGCATATCGTGTTGGCCTCTTCCTGATCGTGGGTGACGAAGATCGTCGTCAGGCCGAGGCGCTGCTGCAGGTCGCGCAGCTCGCGGCGGACCTGCACGCGCATCTTGGCGTCGAGATTGGAGAGCGGCTCGTCAAGCAGCAGCACCTTGGGCTCGACCGCGACGGTGCGGGCGACGGCGACGCGCTGCTGCTGGCCGCCGGAGAGCTGGGAAGGTCGCCGGTCGGCGAGATGGGCGAGCCCGACCAGGCCGAGTGCGGCCTCGACGCGGCGCTCGACCTCGGCGCGCTTCACGCCGCGCTCCTCGAGCCCGAAGGCGACGTTGCGGCGAACCGTCATATGCGGCCAGAGCGCATAGGACTGGAAGACCATGCCGACATCGCGCTTCCAGGGCGGCAGGTCGGTGATCTCCTTGCCGCCGATCCGGACATGGCCGGTATCGGCCTGGTTGAACCCGGCGATCAGGCGCAGCAGCGTGGTCTTGCCGCAGCCTGAAGGGCCCAGGAAGGCGAAGAACTCGCCCGGCTGGATCGCGAGGCTGACGTCCTTCAGCACATGATTGGTGCCGTAGGACAGATTGACGCCTTCGATGTCGACGGAGACGGCCGGCGTGGTCAGTGAGACGTTTGCGTTCATGGTCAGTGGCCCATTCCCTTGGCCTTCTGGCTGCGTTCGATGATGAGATGCGAGATGAAGGTGCAGGCGGCGACGAGGAGGACCGCGACGACGCCGAGCGCGGCGCCGGGCCCCCGGCCGGCGGCCGATTGCATGAAGACGTAGAGTCCGTAGGCGAGTGGCGCGTCCGAGTTCGACTGCACCAGCATCAGCGTCGCCGAGAGCTCGACCGCGGCGGTCGAGAACGAGGTGACGAAGCCGGCGAGGATGCCGCCGGCCATCAGCGGCACGACGATGCGGCGCACGGTGCGCGACTTGGTCGCCCCGAGATTCTCCGCAGCTTCCTCGAGCGAGACCGAGATCTGCTGGAGCGCCGCATAGCAGGCGCGCAGCGCATAGGGCAGGCGCCTTATGGCGAGCGCCAGCACGATGGTGATCCAGAGCGACGCCAGCGGCGTGCCGTCAGGCAGGGTCACGCCGTAGAAGGTCCTGAGATAGCCGATGCCGAGCACGACGCCGGGGATGGCGAGCGCGGCGGTGGCCATCCAGTCCAGCCATTCGCGCCCGACGAGCTTGGTGCGCAGGACGAGATAGGCGATGGCGACGCCGAGCACGATGTCGATGCCGCCGGCGAGGGTGGCATAGATCAGCGTGTTCTTGATGTAGATCGAGCTCTCGCCGAAGACGCGGCCGTAATGGGCGATGGTGAAGGCGTCGGGCAGGGGCGAGTACGACCAGATCGTGGCGAAGGAGAGCAGCAGCAGGCCCATATGCGGAGCCAGCACCAGCGCCAGGATCAGGAAGACGGTGCCATAGCCGAGCACGGCCTCCCAGCGCGTCATCTCGCGCTTGGCGAGACCGCCGCCGCCGCGCTGGGTGGTGGCGTAGTCGCGCCCCTTCAGCGCCCGCGCCGAAAGCCACATGGCGGTGACCGAGGCGACGATCAGCACGACCGAGATGACATAGCCCATCGGGTCGGCGATGCCGATCGAGGTGACGCGCAGGTAGGCCTGCGGCGCCAGCATGTCCTTGACGTTGAGCAGGAGCGGGGTCGCGAGGTCGTCGAAGACCTTGACGAAGACCAGCGAGGCACCGGCGAGATAGCCGGGCATGGCGAGCGGGAAGACGATCCGCCGGAACAGCCGGAAACCCGAGGAACCGAGATTCTGCGCGGCTTCTTCCATGGCGCGGTCGATATTGCGCAGCGCCGCCGAGAGATTGATCAGGATGAACGGGAAATAATGGACCGACTGGACGAAGATGACGCCGTTTAGCCCTTCCATGAAGTCGATCTTGAAGCCGAACCAATCGTCGAGCAGCAGGTTGATCGAGCCGTTGCGGCCGAAAAAGAGCTGCATCGCGACCGCGCCGACGAAGGGCGGCATGATCAGCGGCAGGAAGCCGAGGGTCTGGACGATGGCGGCGCCGCGGAAGACGAAGCGCGTGGTCAGGTAAGCCAGCGGCAGGGCGAAGACCGAGGCCCAGACCACCGACATCGCCGAGACGTAGAAGGAGTTCCACAGCGAGCGCATGAACAGCTCGGTGCGGAAGAAGTCGTAGAAGTTCACCAGCGTGAAGTTCGAGGTGCCCTTCTCGGTGAAGGCGACGTAGATCACCGTCGCCACCGGCAGTACCAGGAACATCAGCAGGAAAGCGGCGATGGCGAGCGCGAGCGCGATCTGGCCGGGTGTTGCCGCCAGGCGTCGGGCGCGGGGAGCCGAGGTCGGGATTGCGGTCATGGTGATCCTGATCGTCGACGAAAGGGCGCAGCGTCACCCGGGCCGCAGCCGCGCGGGCCAGCCGGGAGCCAGCGCTGCTTGCGGCGCCGGGTTGGACCCCGGACCCGTGCGGCTCTGCCGCGGGTCCGGGGTGACGTTGCGGTTCGAGGGCCTTACTTGGCGGCCTTGAGCGCTTCTTCCGCCTTGACCTTGGCCTTGGCGTAGTTCTCGCGGGCGAAGCTCGCCCATTGCGCCTCGACCTCGGCCTGGCGCGCGCCCTTCTCCTTGCCGCCGGTGAAGGCGGCGCGCAGCTCGGGGCTCGAGGCCTGGATCTGCGTCACGGGGAGCGCGGCGATCAGGGCGCGGGCCTCGTCGGCAAGCGCCTTGGCCTGCGGGTTGGGCTTCTTGGCGAGCGCGGCATCGACCTCGTGCAGCGTCTTGGTGACGCCCTTCAGCGCATCGAGCTGGAAGGAGATCAGCTGGTCGAACAGCGTGTCGACCACGGCGGTGCGGGCCTCCGACTTGTCGACGTCGAAGCCGATCATCTTCTGGAAGCGCGGATCGGTGAAGGGGTTGGGGTAGTCGGCGCCGGCCTTGGCGTAGACAGCCGGATTGACCGGCAGGCGACGGATGCCGGGCTCGAGCAGCACTTCCTGGCCGGTCGGCGAGAGCAGGAACTCGATGAAGGCCTCGGCGGCCGCCTTGTTCGGCGGATTGGCGACGATGCCGACATTGGCCGGGACGACGGTGGTCACGCTCGGATAGACGAACTTGACCGGGAAGCCCGAGGCCTGCGCCGAGAGGGCGAAGAAGTCGATGACGATGCCGACGCCGACCTGCCCGGAATTGACCGCCTCCGGCACGCCGAAGGAACGCTCGGTGATCGAGCGGAAATTGCCGGCCATGTTCTTGATGGTGCGCCAGCCATTCTCCCAGCCTTCGCCCTGGAGGATGGTTTCGATCGTCAGATGCGTGGTGCCCGAGCGGGCGGGCGAGGCGATCGAGACATGGTCGTAGAAGACCGGCTTGGCGAGGTCTTGCCAGTCCTTCGGCTCGGGCAGCTTGTTGGCCTTGGCGTAGCGGTCATTCCACATGATGCCGTAGCCCGAGGCCGCGAAGCCGAAATAGAAGCCCTGCGGGTCGTTGATCGGATAGGAGCCGATCTTCTCGGGGATGCCGGTGGCCTTGGGCTTGTAGGCGGTGAGCAGCTTCTTGCCCTTCAGCACCTCGAAGGCGTCCGGCGCCGAGGCCCAGAACAGGTCGACCTGGTTGTTGGCCTTGGTCTCCTCGACATATTTCACACCGGCATTGGTGTTGCGGTTCTGGACTTCGAGGGTGACGCCGGGAACCGCCTTCTCGAAGGCCTTCTTGATGGGGTCGGTGACGTCCTTGGAGAAGGAGGTGACGACCGTGACCTTGCCGGCGGGCGCCTGGGCGATGGCGATGGTCGCGAACGAGGCGCTCAGCGAAAGACCGAGGGTGGCCGCCAGTGCGGCTCTGCGATTGAGCATGGTTTCCTCCAGGACAATTTCTTCAGCTCGACCTCGAGGCCGATGCATCCTGGACAGCAACTGCGATGCCAACCGCCGCTGCCTTTGAATCCATTCAGGAATCCGGCGGAAGGTTACCGGGCGGGCCTGAGAACGGGGTCGCTCCGGTAACCTGCGGGCCTGGGCGATGGGTCAGCGCGGTAACATGAGCGCTGCGGCCTGGCCGCTCAGTCGGCGAGCGCGGCGGAGCCGCCGAGGCCATAGCGCCGCATCTTGAGGTAGAGCGTCTTGCGGGTGATGCCGAGCGCTCCGGCGGTGACGCCGATGCGCCCGCCATGGCGCTTCAGCGCGGCCCCGATCGCTTCCGCCTCGGCGAGAGCGACCTCTTCCTCGAGTGTCCGCTCGACGCCGCTTGCGGTGGCGGCGGTATCGAGGTCCTCGAAATCCTCGTCCATGCCGAGCAGGCTGCGTTCGGCGGCATTGCGCAGTTCGCGGACATTGCCGGGCCAGTCCTGCCGTGACAGGCGCTGCAGGAGATCGCGC
Organism: Allobosea sp. GW823-FHT01F03; assembly: GCF_058798075.1. Lineage (NCBI taxonomy): Bacteria > Pseudomonadati > Pseudomonadota > Alphaproteobacteria > Hyphomicrobiales > Alloboseaceae > Allobosea > Allobosea sp. GW823-FHT01F03. The sequence goes on from NZ_CM179505.1 coordinate 1,784,225, forward strand.
CCGAGCGCTGGCGCGGAACGGCCGACGCGGGCGGCGGCCAGCGCCAGGAAGTGCCGGAACAGCATCGGGATGTCCTCACGCCGGTCGCGCAGCGGCGGCAGGCGCAAGGTCACGACATTGAGCCGGTAGACCAGGTCCTCGCGGAAGCCGCCGGTCTTGGCGAGGGCGGCGAGGTCTGCCTTGGTGGCGGCGACGATGCGGATGTCGACGGCGATCTCGCGATTGGAGCCGAGCCGCTCGATGCGGCGCTCCTGTAGTGCGCGCAGCAGGCGGACCTGCGCCGCCATCGGCATGGATTCGATCTCGTCGAGGAAGAGCGTGCCGCCGCTGGCATGCTCGATCTTGCCGATCCGGCGCTCGCGCGCGCCGGTGAAGGCGCCAGCCTCGTGGCCGAAAAGCTCGCTCTCGATCATGGTCTCGGGGATGGCGCCGCAGTTCACGGCGACGAAGCGGCCGGCACGGCGCTGGCCGAGATCGTGCAAAGCACGCGCCGCGACCTCCTTGCCGGTGCCGGTCTCGCCGAAGAGCAGGACGTCGGTGTCGGCGTCGGCGAGGAGCGCGAGCCGCCCGCGCAGCTTGGCGATGGCCGGCGAATTGCCGACCAGGCGCGCGGCCCAGGGGTCTTCCGGCGCGACGCCGGCGCGCAGCGCACGGTTCTCGATGATCAGCCGGCGATACTCGCTGGCGCGCCTCACCGTCTCGATCAGCAGCACGGGATCGGCCGGCTTCTCGACGAAATCCCAGGCGCCGTCGCGGATCGCCTTCACCGCCATCGGGACATCGGCATGGCCGGTGATCAGCACGACCGGGATTTCCGAGTCGATCGCGGTCACCGCCGACAGCAGGCCGAAGCCGTCGCGGCCGGGCATGCGGACATCGCTGACGATCACGGCAGCGCTGTCGCGGTTGAGCAGGGCGAGCGCGGCATCGCCGGAGCGCCTGGCTGCGACCTCGAAACCGTCGAGCTCCAGCGTCAGCCGCCAGGCTTCGAGGACCTCGGCGTCGTCATCGACGAGGATCACCTTCGGGGCGCTCATGCGTTCGTATCCAATGGGGCCATGACATGGGTGGTCGTGCCCTCGAGCGTGATCAGGAAACGCGTGCCCGCGGGGCCGGTTTCCGCCACGGCGAGGGTGCCGCCCAGGTCCTTGATGATGTTGTAGGACAGGGAAAGACCGAGGCCGAGCCCCGAGCCGACTGGCTTGGTCGTGAAGAAGGGATCGAAGATCCGCTCGACATGCGGGCGGTCGATGCCGGGACCGTTGTCCTCGACCCAGAGCCCGACGCTGCGGCCACGTCGTCGCGCGCCGACCGTCAGCGTCGCGCCCGCCCGGCTGGCGACGGCGTCGAGCGCGTTGGCGATGAGGTTGACCAGCACCTGCTCGAGCCGGATCTCCTCGGCGTGGACATAGAGCCGGTCGCTCGGCAGCTCGCGCTTCAGCGTCACGCCTTCTGCCGCGAGGCGCGGCTCGAACAGGGACAGGGCGGTTTCGAAGACCTCGCCGACCTCGACCGGGGCGAGCACGACGCCGGGCTTGCGGGCGAAGCGCCTGAGATGGGCGATCAACTCGGCGGCGCGGGTCGTCAGGGCCTGGATCCGGGCGAGGGCCTGGCGGGCATCTTCCGGACGGTCGCGCTCGAGCAGCAGCGCGCCGTTATGGGCATGGGAGCGGATCGCGGCGAGCGGCTGGTTGAGCTCGTGGCTGAGCCCCGCGGCCATCTGGCCGAGGGCCGCGAGCTTGGCGGCCTGGATCAGGTCGTCGCGCGTCTGGCGGAAGACGGCGAGCGCGCGGGCGAGATCGCCGAGCTCGTCATTGCCGGCCTTCGGCAGAACGGCGGAGGATTGGCCGCTGGCGATGCTGGTCGCGGCCTCGGTGAGGACCCGCAGCCGCGCCACGAGATGGCGCCGGACATAGAACCAGCCGATCAGCAGCGCCCCGAGCAGCGAGGCGGCGGCGATCGCCAGCAAGAGGTTGCGCCCCAGCAGGATTGCCTCGGCCGAACGCTCGGCGGCGGCCTTGGCCACGGCCTCGGTGCGCTGGACTTCCTGCGAGACCAGCGTGCCGAGCTCGGTGACGAGGCGCCGGCTCTCGAAGATCAGGCGCTGCGCGTCGGCCAGCGCCGAAAGCTCGGCGCGCTTGATCGCAGGCAGCCCGGTCGTCGTGTCGGCGAGGCCGATCAGGCGCTGGGTGATCTGGCGGACGGTGATGGTGTCGGGCCAGCCGGTGAGGGCCTTGGCCTCGACCTCGAGCTGGTCGACCGCTTCGCCGATGACATGGCCGGTCTGCTCCATGTCCTCGCGGGTCCGCACCGCGCCCAAGCGGCCGAACAGCCCGACGATCAGGTTCGCCTGGGCGTTCAGCGTCATCAGCGCCTCGCTCTTGCGGGTCTCCTCGCGGATGGCGTTCGGGCGGCTGGTTTGCGTCGCGACCGTATTCGCCTGCCCGAGCGCGGTCTCGATGTTGAACCGGGCATCGTCGGTCAGCGGCTCGATCTCGTCGAGCAGATCGGCCTGGAGCCAGCGCAATTCCTCGCCGAGGGCGCGGTTGCGCTCGCCCAGCGGGAAACGGCGTTCCGAGACGGCATCGATCGCCGCGAGATTGCCGCGGATCGCGGTCGCGACCGAAGTCAACGCCGGCACGTCGAAACCGCCCTGCTTGCGTTCGGAGAGGACGCGGTCGAGCTCGTCCAGGCGCTCGCCGACGGCGCGCCGGCTGCGCTCGTAGACGTCGCGCCGCTCGGCATTGGCGAGCTCCGGCATCGCCGAGATCACGCGCGCGCTGGCCTCGGCCAGCCTTGCTGCCGAGGCGAGGCCGGGAAGGTGGTCGCTGGCGATGGCGGCGAGCTCCTTGCTCAGCCGCTCATAGGAGATGACGCCGACGATGCCGGCGCCGACGGCGAAGAGGCCGACGCCGAGGAAGGCGGCGATCAGGCGGCCGCCGATGCCGAAGCGCCGGCCAGGCCAGAGGCGTCTCACGGCCTCGCTCCCGCAAGGCCATCCTCGGCCCCGGCCCAGCCCAGGCTGACGAGCCGTTCGGTCGCCCGTCGCAGGGCGTCGGCGGCCTCCGCGGCATGGCCGGCGATCGCGGCCCGGATCTCGGCCTCGAGCTTCGCCTGCGCTTCGGGCGGGGCAACGCCGCGCGGGACGCGGACGAGGTTGCGGAAGCGCTCGGGCTGCTCCAGCTGCGCGGCGGCGATCGGCGGACGGGTGAGGGCGGCGCGGGCCTGCGTCAGAAACTGCGCCGCCTGCTCGTCGGGATGGCGAAGGAGCGCCGCTTCCATGGCCTGGAGGCTGCGCCAGAGTCGGGCATGCTCGGCGCGCCGGAAGGTGATCCATTCGTCGAAGATGATGTTGACGAGTTCGTAGCGGCTGGCCGAGAGGCCGGCGTCGAAACGGGTCTTGCTGAACAGGCCGGCTGTTTCCGAGAGATGCGGCGGCGTCTCGTCAGGGCCATAGGCGGCCGGCGAGACCGCGAGGCGGCCGATCCGCGGCTCGCGCAGCAGCCTTTGGCCTTCGGGAGACAGCACGAAGTCGACGAAGAGCTCGGCCTCCTTGGGATTGGGCGATGTCGCGAGCCGCGCGATGCTGGCCGGCGCGAACAGCGTCTCCTCCGGCAGCACGAAACGGTTGGTCTCGGCTTCGCCGGTACCGGAATCCGTCAGGAAATCGATGGAGATGCCGATGCCGAAGCGGCCGCGCGCGACGCCGGTGGTGACGCCGAAGCTGCGTGCGGTCAGTGTCGCGAGATTGCCGCCGATCGCCGACCAGAGCGCCCAGCCGCGCTCCCAGCCGAGCGATTGCAGCAGCGCCTCGACCATCAGATGGGTGGTCCCGGAGCGGGCCGGCGAGGTCAGGCCGATATGGCCGGCATAGGCGGGAGCGGCGAGGTCGGACCAGTTGCGCGGCACGGGCAGATTGCGCGCCGAGAGATAGCCGGGGTTGTAGACCAGCCCGTAGCCGGAAATGGCGAAGCCGAGATAGCGGCCGGCAGGGTCGTTGACCGGATAGCCGGCGATGCTCTCCGGGGCGCCGGTGGGGCGCGTCTGCAGAGGCGCCAACAGTCCGGCCTGCTTCAGCAGCTCGAAGGCATCGGGTGCCGAAGCCCAGAACAGATCGGCCTCCGGCCGTTTCTGAGCGTGGATGTCGGCGAGCGCGGCGGTCGTCTTGCGCTGCACGATCTCGACGGCGATGTCCGGGTGACGGGCGCGGAAGGCGACGCGGAAAGGCTCGAAGAAGGAAGGCGGGAACGAGGTGACGACCTGGACGCGACGCGCCTGCGCCGGGCCGGCGGTGAGCCAGCCAAATGCGGAAAGGGCAAGCCAGAGACAGAGGGCGCGGCGGCTCATCGCACCGTCATATAGCCGGGCAATCGGCAGGCATAGATCGGCCGTGCAGTCGCCGGGCCGGGGGAAGGGCCGCGGTCGGCGGCCCTTCGCTCATGTCGCGCCTCTCACTTCACGTGCAGGAGAACGGCGCCTTCCAGGACGGTGGGAGCGCCGACGCCGGTATTGCCGGCGTGCTCCTTGATCCACTCCTTCGCCATTTTCAGGCTTTCATCGGTGCCGGCCTTGTCCTTGCAGACCGTGACGGAAACCCCGCCATCGGCGGTGCGGATCAGCGCGTAGTTCGAGAAGCCCGTTACCGTCCGCATCAGCTTCTCGACATCTGCCTTGCGCTTCTCGAGCAGGTCGAAAAGCTCCTTGGCGCCCTTGCCGGAATAGGTTCTGACGATCGCGTGCATGGCCAGTCCTCCGTTCAAGGCCCCGCCAGCCGCGATAGCTATGCGCCTGCGCGCAGCGCTTGCCAATTCAAGATGACGCAAGGGAGGGCGCTTTGGCCCCGGCGCGCATTGCTCCGGCGAGGTACTCCCTTCGCTCCCGCGAGACGGCAGGGTGAAAGCATCTGTGCAGCGGCGCAGGATATGGTTGCAGAGGTCATGAAACTGTCACACAAGCTGGCGGCAATTCGGCTCGTATCCTGCCGCGACGAAGGCGGCGCGGCTGGCCGTGCGATCACGACGAGGTGCGCGGTGCTCGGCTGGTTTCAGAAGCTGCTCCCGAAAGAACCCAAGTTCTTCGATCTGTTCGAGGCGCATGCGGTCACGCTGGTCGCGGGCGCCAGGGCGCTGGATTCCCTGCTCGCCGGCCGCGTCTCGATCGAGAGCGGCTGCGCCGAGATCTTCAAGCAGGAGCACCTGGCCGACGAGATCGCCGGAGAGGTCATGCATGAGACCGGCCGGAGTTTCATCACCCCGTTCGACCGCGGCGACATCGAGGAGCTGATCGGCTCGATGGACGACGCGATCGACCAGATGCGCAAGACCGCCAAGGCGATCGCGCTCTACGAGGTCGAACGCTTCGAGCCTGATATGGCCGAGCTCGGCGTGGTGGTGGTGCAGGCGTCGGAGCGCGTCGCGCGGCTCCTGCCGATGTTGCGGGACATCAAGAAGAACGCCGTCGCGATCGGGGCGCTGGCCAAGGAGATCGGCGCGATCGAGGAACGTTCCGATGTGCTGCACGGCCAGGGACTGAAGGCGCTGTTCAGGGCGCATCGCGGCGGCGAGGCGATGGGATTCATCGTCGGCGCCGAGGTCTACGACCATCTCGAAAAGGTGGTCGACCGGCTGGAGGACGTCGCCAAGCGGGTCAGCCGCATCGTGCTCGAACATCTCTAGACGGCGCGCGCCGTGGACCTTTCCGCCGTCGCCACCTCCCTGATCTTCCTGATCGCCGTCGCCCTGCTGTTCGACTTCCTGAACGGCCTGCATGACGCCGCGAACTCGATCGCGACCATCGTCTCGACGCGGGTCCTGCCGCCGCGCTGGGCGGTTTTCTGGGCCGCCTTCTTCAATTTCATCGCCTTCCTGTTCTTCGGCCTGCACGTCGCCCAGACGGTCGGCTCGGGCATCATCCAGGCGGCGATCGTCGACGACCGCGTGATCTTCGGGGCGCTGACCGGAGCGATCGCCTGGAATGTGCTGACCTGGATCGCCGGTATCCCGTCGAGCTCCTCGCATGCGCTGATCGGCGGGCTGGTCGGCGCCGGGCTCGCCAAGGCGGGCTTCTCCTCGATCGTCTGGTGGGGGCTGGGCAAGACCTTCGTCGCGATCTTCATGTCGCCGGCGATCGGCTTCGCGCTGGCGCTGCTGCTCGTGCTGTTCGTCTCCTGGAGCTTCCTCAAAGTGGCGCCGATCAAGGCGGACAGCACCTTCCGCTCGCTGCAGTTCGTCTCCGCCTCGCTCTATTCCCTCGGCCACGGTGCCAATGACGCGCAGAAGACCATGGGTATCATCGCCGTGCTCTTGTTCTCGCATGGTTTGATGGGCGACAGCTTCTCGGTGCCGTTCTGGGTGGTGATCTCCTGCCAGGCGGCGATGGCGCTCGGCACGCTCTGCGGCGGCTGGCGGATCGTCCACACCATGGGCTCGAAGATCACCCGGCTGACGCCGCAGCAGGGTTTCTGCGCCGAGACCGGCGGGGCGATCACCCTGTTCATGGCGACCTATCTCGGCATCCCCGTCTCGACCACGCACACCATCACCGGCGCGATCATCGGCGTCGGGGCGGCGCGTCGGATGGCGGCGGTGCGCTGGGGCGTGGCGCGCGGCATCGTCTTCGCCTGGATCGTGACGATGCCGGCCGCGGGCGCGATCTCGGCCGTCGCCTATCTCCTCTCCGGCTATTTCCTGACCGGGCGCTGAAGGGCGCCCGGCACATCGAGACTCAGGGCAGGTTCTCGCGGAGCACGATCTCGGTGCTCGGCCGGCTGGTACCCTCGGTCGCCGGGCGCCCGGCACGCAGATTGGCGAAGATCGAGACGCAGGTCATCAGCGTCGCCTGCGGGTGCTGCGTGATCACCGCGTCCATGGTGCCGTCGATCAACAGGGCGCGGGTATCCGGCGTCAGGCCATGGCCGACGAAGACGACCTCGTGCTGGCGTCCGGTCTCCTTCAGGGCCCGGCCGATGCCCTCGGCGCCGCCGCCGATATTGTAGATGCCGGCAAGATCGGGGTGCTGTGCCAGCAGAGTTCTGGTCTGCCGGTAGTTCTGACCCTCGTCGTCGTGGCCTTCGCGCAAGCCGACGACCTCGATCGCCGGGTAGAGCTCCTGGAAGAGATGGAGGAAGCCCATCTCGCGCTCCTCATGGGCGCGGTAGCTCAGACTGCCGGCGATCATCGCGACCTTGGCCGGGCGGCGGCCGATGAAGCGGGCGACGAGGTAGCCCGCCGTGCGCCCGGCCGAGCGGTTGTCGAGCCCGACATAAGCGACGCGGCGGCTGTTGGCGATGTCGGAGATCAGCGTCACCGTCGGCACGCCGCGCTCGGCCAGGCCGTCGACCGCCTCGCGCACGGAAGGGTGCTCCAGCGCCATGAAGGCGATGCCGTCGACGTCGCGCGCCGCCTGGCGCAGATGCTGGGCGAGGAGCTCGGGCTTGAAACTCTCGATGTACTCGACCCGGGCCCGCATGTTGAAGGAGGTGAGCTGATCCTGCGCGCCGGCGATCTGGCGGCCGAGCAGGGTGAGGAAGCGGTTGGTGCCGGCCGGCAGCAGGAAGGCGAGCCGCAGCGGCCGCAAGGCGCTCGCCGGTAGCGCGCCTTCCATGACGTAGCCGAGCTCTCCTGCCGCCTTGAGCACGCGCTGCACAGTCGCCGCCCGCACGCCCGGCCGCTGGTTCAGCACCCGGTCGACGGTCGCGGTCGAGACGCCGGCGAGCTTCGCGACATCTTCGACCCGGGCCATCTGGCGGCGGCGCGGGGCGACCTCCGTGCTGACGTCCAAAGGCGGCGTCGGTGTCGAAATCGGGATATTCATTCCATCAAAAACCATCATAAAATGAGCTTGATGACCATCAGACGTGATTTCTATCCTGAGTGCAAGACGATCAAGAGCAATCAAATCGCATCAAGCGAATCTGGGAGGACATCATGACCGGACTGACCCGCCGCGCTGCGTTGCAGAGCCTCGCCGCCGTTCCCGCTGCTTCGCTGATCGGCATGCCGATGATCGCGCGGGCCGCCGAGATCGAGCTGAAATACGGCAACAACCTGCCGCTCAGCCATCCGCTCAACATCCGCGCGCAGCAGGCGGCGGAGCGCGTCGCCAAGGAGACCAACGGCCGGGTCGAGATCAAGATCTTCCCGAACAACCAGCTCGGCGGCGACACCGACATGCTGAGCCAGGTCCGCAATGGCGGCATCACCTTCTTCACCCCGTCGGCGCTGGTGATCGCGACCTTGGTGCCGGTCGCGGCGATCAATGCGGTCGGCTTCGCCTTCGCCGATTACGACCAGGTCTGGAAGGCGATGGACGGGCCGGTCGGCGCGCATGTCCGCGCCGCGATCGAGAAGGTCAACCTCTACGCCTTCGAGAAGATGTGGGACAATGGCTTCCGCCAGATGACGACCTCGGGCAAGCCGATCGAGCAGGCCGCCGACATGGCTTCGCTGAAGATCCGCGTTCCGGTCTCGCCGCTCTCGATCTCGATGTTCAAGGCGCTCGGCGCCGCGCCGGCCAGCCTGCAGTTCTCGGAGGTCTATTCGGCGCTGCAGACCAGGGTCGTCGACGCGCAGGAGAATCCGCTGCCGATCATCCAGGTCGCCAAGTTGTTCGAGGTGCAGAAGCATTGCGCGATCTCGAACCATATCTGGGACGGCTTCTGGTTTATCGCCAATGGCCGCGCCTGGCGCGGCCTGCCGCCGGACATCCAGAAGATCGTCGCCTCCGCGATCAACGATGCCGGCGTCGCCCAGCGCGGCGACATCAAGAGCCTGAACGAGACCGTGCAGGCCGATCTGCAGTCGAAGGGGCTTTCCTTCAACAAGACCAACCCGGACAGCTTCCGGGCCAAGCTGCGCGAAGGCGGCTTCTACAAGGAATGGCAGGAGCGCTTCGGCGCCGAGGCCTGGGGCCTGCTCGAAGGCGCGGTCGGCAAGCTCGCTTGAGGGCCGACGCCACTATGCTTTGATGCGTCATCCCGGCCGGAGCGGCGCAGCCGCGCAGAGCCGGGATCCATGCCTGAAGCGGTTTCGGAAGGCGCTCTGGCATGGATCCCAGGTCTCCCTGCGGTCGCCCGGGATGACGCGAGACTGATAAGGAAGGAATTCGCCATGGCCGGGCACATCGCCTTGATGCCGACGCAGGCCGTGCCTGCGACCGGGCTCGGACGCCTCGCCGACCGGCTCGACCGGGCCGTCGGAGCGATGGTCGAGGCGATCGCGGCGGTGCTCGTCCTCACCGAGATCGTCATCCTCGGTGCGGGGGTCACCGCCCGCTATGCCTTCCACGCCCCGCTGGTCTGGTCGGACGAGCTCGCCTCGATCCTGTTCCTGTGGCTCTCCATGCTCGGCGCGGTCGTCGCGCTTCGGCGCGGCGAGCATATGCGGATGACCGGCCTCGTTTCCCGTGTCGGGCCGCAGACACGGCTCCTGCTCGAGGCGCTCGCGATCACCGCCGCCATCGCCTTCCTGGTGATGATCCTGCCGGATGCGCTGGACTATGCCGAGGAGGAGCGCTTCATCGTCACGCCGGCGCTGGAGATCGCCAATAGCTGGCGCGCCGCGGCGCTGCCGATCGGCATCGTCTTGATGCTGTTCGCCGCCTTCTGCCGGCTGCTGCGCTTCGGCTCCTGGAAAACCGTCGTGCTGGCAGCCGGGATAACCGTGGCGTTGGTCGCGCTGTTCTATGTCGCAGGTCCGGCGCTGAAGCCGCTCGGCAAGCTCAACCTCCTGATCTTCTTCGTCGGCATCGTCGCGGCGAACGTCTTCGCCGGCGTGCCGATCGCGTTCTCCTTTGCGCTCGCCACCTTCGGCTATCTCTCGCTGACGACCTCGACGCCGATGATCGTCATGGTCGGCCGGCTCGACGAGGGTATGAGCCATCTGATCCTGCTCGCTGTGCCGCTCTTCATCTTCCTCGGTGCGCTGATCGAGATGACCGGCATGGCCCGCGCCATGATCCAGTTCCTCGCCTCGCTGCTCGGCCATGTCCGGGGCGGGCTCTCCTATGTGCTGGTCGGTGCGATGTATCTGGTCTCCGGCATCTCCGGCTCGAAGATCGCCGACATGGCGGCGATCGCGCCGGTGCTCTTCCCGGAAATGCAGAAGCGCGGCGCCAAGCCGGGCGATCTCGTCGCGCTGCTCTCGGCGACCGGCGCGCAGACCGAGACGATCCCGCCCTCGATCGTCCTGATCACCATCGGCTCGGTCACCGGCGTCTCGATCGCGGCCCTGTTCACCGGCGGCATGCTGCCGGCGGTCGTGCTCGGCATCGCGCTCTGCTTCGTCGTCTGGCGGCGCAACCGCGGCGAGGATCTCAGCCACGTCACCAAATATTCGAAGCGCGAGATCGGCCGGCTCTGCCTGATCGCGGCGCCCGCCATCGCGCTGCCCTTCGTGATCCGCGCTGCCGTCGTCGAGGGCGTTGCCACCGCGACCGAGGTCTCGACCATCGGCATCGCCTATGCCGTGCTGGCCGGCATCCTGATCTATCGGCAGTTCGACTGGCGCCGGCTGAAGGGCATGCTGGTCGACACCGCCTCGCTCACCGGCGCGATCATCTTCATCATCGGCTGCGCGACAGCGATGGCCTGGGGGCTGACGCAATCGGGCTTCTCGCAGGACCTCGCCAAGGTCATGGCGGCGGTGCCCGGCGGCAGCTGGGGGTTCCTCGCCATCTCGATCGTCGCCTTCGTCATCCTCGGCAGCGTGCTCGAGGGCATCCCGGCGATCGTGCTGTTCGGACCGCTCCTTTTCCCGATCGCCAAGCAGATCGGCGTGCACGAGGTGCACTATGCCATGGTCGTGATCTTCGCGATGGGCATCGGGCTTTTCGCGCCGCCCTTCGGCGTCGGCTATTACGGCGCCTGCGCGATCTCGAAGATCAATCCCGACGAGGGGCTGAAATACATCTGGGGCTATGTGCTCGCCCTGCTTGTCGGCCTCGTCATCGTCGCGGCCGTGCCGTGGATCTCCATCGGCTTCCTCTGATTCCCTTCTCAAAAGCGAAAGACCAAAGCCATGAGCCGCTTCTTCGGCCAGATCCGCCAGGCGGGCTATGTCGTCCCCGATATCGAGGCGGCGATGGATTACTGGAGCCGGGTGCTCGGCGTCGGCCCGTTCTTCTACAATCCGAAGGTTCCGATCAAAAACTACCGGTACAAGGGCGAGGAATACGAGCCGCATAATTCGGTGGCGCTCGCCAATTCCGGGCCGCTGCAGATCGAGCTGATCCAGTGCCGCAACGCGGTGCCGTCGATGTACAAGGACTTCACCGATGCCGGGCATACCGGCCTGCAGCATGTCGCCTATTGGACCTCGGACTATGATGCCGACATGGAGCGGCTGCTCGCCGAGGGCTTCAAGCCGGTGATGTCGGGTGAGGTCGGCGAACGCGGCCGCTTCGTCTATTTCGATACCCATTACCATCCCGGCACGGTGATCGAGCTCTCCGAGGTCGCAGGACCCAAGGGCGAGATGTTCCGCCTGATCCGCGACGCCGCGGACAACTGGGACGGCAAGGACCCGGTGCGGCCGTTTCCGGATCTGAGCAGGCTTTGAGGCTTTCGTCTTAGCTCTGCGGTCGTCCCGGGCGACCGTAGGGAGACCTGGGACCTATGCCTGAGCCTCGCTGAATTGGGCTCAGGAATGGGTCCCGGATCGGCGCCGCCGAAGGCGGCTTGTCCGGGACGACCGCCTTGGTGAGTATTGCCACATGTCCGCTGCTGAACGCTTCGAAGCCTCCTATCTGATCGAGACGCCGCTCGACCCGCGCAAGGTCGCGGAGGTGATGGCGGGCGAGCAGTCCTGTGGCACCTTCACCCGCGTCGCCGGGGAGACCGATGAACTGCGCGAGCGGGCGCGGGCCGTTGTCACCAATGTCGCGATTCTCGAAACGGTGGACGAGCCGAGCCTTCCCAATGCCTGGCTGGCGCGCAAGGGCGTCGACGGGCCGTGGCGGCGGGCGCGGGTGACGATCTCCTTCCCGGTCGACAATGTCGGCGCCAATCTTGCGACGCTGGCCTCGATCGTCGCCGGCAATCTCTATGATCTTGGCGAGGTCACGGGTCTCAGGCTCGACACGATCACGCTGCCCTGGTCCTTCCGCCGACGCTTTGCCATGCCGACGCAGGGCATCGCCGGAACGCGCCGGCTCGCCGGGGTCGCCAGCGGGCCGCTGGTCGGCTCGATCATCAAGCCCAATGTCGGCTTGAGCGCATATGAGACGGCCGAGCTGGTCGCGGGGCTCTGCGCGGCCGGACTCGACTTCATCAAGGACGACGAGATCTGCGCCGATCCGGTGCATGCGCCGCTGGCCGAGCGCGTGCCGGCGGTGATGGCGGCGGTCAGGCGCCATCAGGACAAAACCGGCAAGGCGGTGATGATCGCCTTCAACATCACCGACGAGACCGATGCGATGCGTCGCCATGCCGATCTCGTGGCGCGCGAGGGCGGCTCCTGCGTGATGGCGAGCCTGAACTGGTGCGGCTTCTCGGCCATCGAGACGCTGCGGCGCTCGACCGATCTCGCCTTGCATGGGCACCGCAACGGCTATGGCGCGATTTCGCGCCATCCGCTGCTCGGCATCTCCTTCCAGGCCTATCAGACGCTCTGGCGCCTCGCCGGTGTCGACCACATGCATGTCCACGGCGTGCAGGGGAAGTTCGCGCAGGAGGACGAGGAGGTCGTCTCCTCGGCGCGGGATTGCGTGACGCCGCTGACCGACGGCGCCGACGACCGGGTCATGCCGGCCTTTTCGTCCGGGCAATGGGCCGGGACGGCCCAGCCGACCTTCGACGCGATCGGCCATGCCGACCTGCTGTTCATGACGGGCGGCGGCATCCTCGCCCATCCCGGCGGGCCGGCGGCTGGCGTCGCCAGCATCCGCCAGGCCTGGGAGGCGGTCGCCGGCGGGGTGCCGGTCGCGGAGGCGGCGCAGCGGCACCCGGAACTGAAGCAGGCGCTCGACTTCTTCGGCGCGGCGGCGGGCTGAGCCGTCATGGCCGACGCCGCGCCCCGCTACGCCTGGTATGGCGACGATTTCACCGGCTCGACCGATACGCTCTCGGTGCTCGCCGAGGGCGGGCGGAAGGCGCTGCTCTTCCTCCGGATTCCGACCTCAGAGCAACTGGCCCGTACGGGTGATCTCGACGCGCTCGGCATTGCCGGCGCGACGCGGGCGATGGCTCCCGAGGCGATGGCGGCCGAACTCGACCCGGCCGGCGGCTTCTTTGCCGGGCTCGGCATCGGTCTGCTGCATTACAAATGCTGCTCGACCTTCGACAGCGCGCCGCATCTCGGCAGCATCGGCGCGGCGGTGCGGGCGCTGCAGCCGCATTTCACCAATACCCTCCTGCCGATCATCGGCGGTCAGCCCAATCTCGGCCGCTACTGCCTGTTCGGGAACCTGTTCGCCGCGGCCGGCACCGGCGGCACCGTGCACCGGATCGACCGCCATCCGACGATGAGCGTCCATCCGGCGACGCCGATGGGCGAGGCGGATTTGCGCCTGCATCTCGCCGCGCAGGGGCTCGGCGCAGTCGGGCTGGTCGATTATCGCAGCTATGGCGATCCCGATGGCCTCGCTGCGCGTCTCGCCGAGAGCACCGGCTCGCTGCTCTTCGACATTGCGCGCATCGAGGACCTCGCCGTGGCTGGCCGGGCGATCGCCGCCCGTGCGGCGCTTGCTCCCATGCTCGTCGTCGGCCCGAGCTCGGTCGCGCAGGCGCTGGCGGGGACGCCGTTGCTCGGCCGTTCAGGGGAGGCGAGGGCCGCGGCGACGCCGAAGCCAGCGGGGCCGGTGCTGGCTTTGGTCGGCAGCCTCTCGCCGGTGACCCGAGCTCAGGTCGAGGCCGCTTCGGGCTATGCCCGGATCGCCGTCGATCCCGCCCGCCTGCTCGGGGAGCGGGGCTATGCGGCGGCGCTGCGCAACGAGGCGCGGCGGTTGCTCGGGGAAGGTAATGTCATGCTGGTCACCGACCGGCCTGCCGGCGCGCCGGGCGATACCGCCAGCGTCGCGAAAGCGACGGGCGAACTCTTGCGCGCCATCGTGGCCGAGGCTGCGATCGGGCGGTTGGTGGTGGCCGGCGGCGATACCTCGACGCTGGCCGTGCGCATGCTCGACATCTGGGGGCTGTCGCATCGCGCAGCCCTGGTGCCGGGCGCGCCGCTCTGCCTCGCCCATAGCGACGATCCACGGCTCGACGGGATCGAGATGGTGCTGAAGGGCGGCCAGATGGGGCCGCCCGACTTCTTCACGCTGGTGGCGGGGCGCTGAAGCGCGCCGCTCTCGTTCGGAATCAGGCCGTCATCCCGGAGCTGCGCCGCTGGCGCGGCTTGTCCGGGATGACGGAACGGGTGTGCGGAAAGCCGGCAGGCGCTAGAAATTGACCTTGTCGGCGCCCTTGAGCTGGAGCTGCTCGCGGGCATCGTCCGGAGTGGCGATCTCGAGGCCGAGTCCCTCGACGATCTGGCGGGCGGCGCGGACCTGATCGGCGTTCGACTTGGCGAGCTGGCCGGGACCGAGCCAGAGCGAGTCTTCCAGGCCGACGCGCAGGTTTCCGCCCATCGCCACCGCCATCGCCGCGATCGGCAGCTGGTGACGGCCGGCGCCGAGCACCGACCAGTGATAGTCGTCGCCGAAGAGCCGGTCGGCCGTGCGCTTCATGTGCATGACGTCTTCCGGATGCGGGCCGATGCCGCCGAGGAGGCCGAAGACCGACTGGACGAAGAAGGGCGGCTTGACCAGCCCGCGGTCGACGAAATGCGCCAGCGTGTAGAGATGGCCGATATCGTAGCACTCGATCTCGAAGCGCGTGCCGTTCTCGGCGCAGGTCGTCAGGATGTTGGCGATGTCCTTGAAGGTGTTCTTGAAGACGCGGTCGTCCGAGCCTTCGAGATAGGGGCGCTCCCAGTCGTGCTTGAACTCCTTGAAACGGTTCAGCATCGGGTAGAGACCGAAATTCATCGAGCCCATGTTGAGCGAGGCGACCTCGGGCTTGAAATGGGCGCAGGGCTTCAGGCGTTCCTCGACCAGCATGGTCGGCGCGCCGCCGGTGGTGATGTTGATGACGCAGTTCGAGCGCTGCTTGATCACCTTGAGGAAGGGCTCGAAGGCCTCGGGCGACTGGTCGGGCTGGCCGGTCTTCGGATTGCGGGCATGGACATGGACGAGCGCCGCGCCGGCCTCGGCCGCGCCGACGGCGGCGTCGATGATCTCATCGGGCGTCACCGGCAGATAGGGCGACATGGATGGCGTATGGATCGCGCCGGTGACGGCGCAGGTGATGATGACTTTGCGGTTCTTCGCCATGCGATACGTCCTTCGAGGCTGATTGGTCTTGAATTCAGTCCGGCTTGTGCTGCGAGGCGCGCTTGTGCGCCTGCAGCGCGGCGAGGCGGCTGTCGCGCCAGTCGCTCAGGCGCTTGACGCGCTCTGCCTCCTGCGCGCCGCGCCATTCGCGCATGACTTCGGCGACCGTCTCCGGCTTGAATGGGTTGCCGAGCCCTTCCGAGGATTTGACCATGCGGTCGAGCGACTCGGAATAGCGGGCGCAGTAATCGGGAATGCCGCCTGGCGCGTTGAGTTCGATCGTTTCGAACGGGCCCATGAAGGACCAGCGCAGACCGAGCCCGTCACGGATCGTCTTGTCGACATCCTCGGCACTGGCGACGCCTTCGCCGACAAGGCGGAAGGCTTCGGCGAGCAGCACGGCCTGGAGACGGTTGAGCACGAAGCCGGCCTTCTCCTTGCGCAGGGTGATCGGCACCTGGCCAGCCTGCTCGTAGATCCGCTTGGCCTCGGCGACGACAGCCGGATCGGTCCAGGGCGCCGGGGCGAGCTCGACGATCGGCACCAGATGCGGCGGGTTGACCGGATGGGCGACGAGGCAGCGGGAGCGTCCCGGCAGCGCGTCGGAAAAGGCTGAGGCCATGATGAACGAGGTCGAGGAAGCGAGGATGGCGCCCGCCGGCGCGAGCCGGTCCATCTCCGCGAACAGCTCGCGCTTCGCCTCGATCGTTTCGGGACCGTTCTCCTGGGCGAGAACGATGTCCTTCAGCGCATCGGCGAGATCGGCGGCGACACGGATGCGGGCCAGCGCCGCCTTGGGATCGTCGACCAGCCCGTGGCCGGCGAGTTCCTCGAGATTGGTGCCGATATGGGCGCGCGCCGCCTGAGCGGCCTCCTGCTTCAGATCATAGAGCGCGACCTCGAAGCCATGGCTGGCGAAGACGGTGGCCCAGGCACGGCCGATCAGGCCCGAGCCGACGATGGCGATCTTGGTCATAAGGCAGTGTCTCGATTGGTGTGGTCGGACGCGGGGAACCCCTCTCCTGGAAGGAGAGGGGCAGGGGTGAGGTGTGCGGGAGAGAAGTCGTTGGCTTGAACATGGCCGTGCGGCGAGCGCTCGCGCAATGGGTCGAACCGCCTGCGCCTCACCCTGCCCTCTCCTTCCAGGAGAGGGTTCCCCGCGCCTCTGTCGTCTCTCGGGCGGTTCATCACAGCCACAGCACCTGCCGGCGTAGCGCGAGGTCCTGGCTCAGCGCCCGCGAGGGACCGGTATGGGTGACCTGGCCGCGTTCGAGCACGACGGTGCGGTCGGAGAGCGCGAGCGCGAGATCGAGATGGTGGTCGACGATCACGATGGCGATCTCCCGGCGCAGCTTGTCGAAGGCCTCGAACAGCTCCTCGACGACGGCGGGCGCCAGGCCCTCGAAAGGCTCGTCGAGCAGCAGCACCCTGGTGTCGCCGGACAGGGCCCGGGCCACCGCCACCATCTGCTGTTCGCCGCCGGAGAGGTAGTCCGCCGGCGAATGCCAGCGTTCCCGAATGCGCGGGAAGAAGGAGAAGATCTTCTCGTCCTCCCAGCGTACGCCATTGCCGGTCAGGCGCTTGAGGCGGCCGAGCTCCATATTGTCCTTGACGCTCATGCCGGCGAAGAGGCCGCGCCCCTGCGGGACATAGGCGATGCCGGCGCGCGCGATCCGGGCAGGCGGCAGCCTGGCGATGTCGCTGCCGGCCAGCATGATCGCGCCCTGGGCCGGCGGAGCGATGCCGGTGATCGTCTTGAGCAGGGTCGACTTGCCGGCGCCGTTGCGCCCGAGCAAAGCGACGATCTCGTTCTCGTGCACGTCGAGCGAGACCTGCCGCAGGATGTGGCTCTTGCCGTAGAAGGTGTCGACCTCATTGAGCCCCAGCAGGACCTTGGAGCCGGCGGCGCTCTCGCGTGGCTTCTCGGCGAGCGCATGGGCACCGGAGCCGATATAGACCTCCTGCACCTTGGGGGAGGAGCGAGCATCCTCGACCGTGCCGTCGACCAGGACGGACCCCTCGTTCATCACCGTGACATGGTCGGCGATCGCGAAAACGCGGTCGATGTCGTGCTCGACCAGCAGCACCGGCAGGTCGCGCGAGATCGACTTGATGAGGTTGCCGACGCGCTCGCGCTCGGCCGCGGCGAGGCCGGCGAGCGGCTCGTCGAGCAGAAGCACGCGCGGGCTCGTCGCCAATGCCAGCGACATGTCGAGCAGGCGCTGGCCGCCATAGCTCAGCGAGCCCGCTTCCGCCGTCTCGATGCCGGAAAGCCCCATGGTCGAGATGACCTGGCGGGACTCGTCGTTGATCTTTTCCAGCGCACCGGCCGCGCGCCAGAAGCCGAAGCGTTCCGGAGCCCGCGCCTGCACGGCGAGGCGAACGTTCTCGGCGACGGAGAGCGTCGGGAACAGGTTGGTGATCTGGAAGGCGCGGCCGATGCCGGCTTGCGTGATCGCCTCCGGCGAGAGCCCGGCAATGTCGCGCTGGCGCAGGCGGACCTCGCCGCGATCCGGCGGGAACAGGCCGGAGATCAGGTTGAAGGCGGTGGTTTTGCCGGCGCCGTTCGGGCCGATCAGCGCATGCAGCTTGCGGTCGCGCATGGTGATGTCGACATTCTCGACCGCCTTGATGCCGCCGAAGCTCTTGGCGAGGCCTTTCGCGGCGAGGATCGTGCCGTCGCCGGCATCGGCCGGCTTCATGAAGACCGGCAGCTCGACCGCGCCGGCCTTGCGCGCCGACATTGCGGCATCCTCGGCCGGGACCTTGCGGAAGGGCTTGAGCAGGCGCTGGCCGACGCCGATGAGCCCGTCCGGCGAGAAGACGATGAAGGCGACGAAGAGCAGGCCGAACCAGAACAGCCAGTTCTCGGTGACGCTGGAGAGATAGTCGCGGAAGACGACGAAGAAGAGCGCGCCGAGCGCCGGCCCGAGAAAGGAGCGCATGCCGCCGATCACGACCATCGCCAGCAATTCGCCGGAGAAGGCGACCGAGATCGGCTCGGCCGAGGTCATGCGGTTGTTGAAGAGGAGGAGCGTGCCGGCGAGCCCGGTCAGCATCGCCGAAAGCGTGAAGGCGACGAGCTTGTAGCGGGTGGTGGCGTAGCCGAGGAAGCGGGCGCGCTGCTCGTTCTCGCGGATCGCGACCAGGACGGTACCAACGGGCGAGCGATGGAAGCGCCAGAGGCAGTAGACCACACCAAAACCGATCGTCGCGACCAGCATGTAGAAGGGCAGGGCGGTCTCGAAATCGATGCCGGCGAAGAGCGGGCGCTTGATGCCGCCTAATCCGTCCTCGCCGCCGGTCACGCTGGTCCAGCGGAAGGCGACCGAATAGACCATCGCGGTCAGTGCCAGCGTCAGCAGCGAGAAATAGACACCCCTGCGACGCAGGATCAGCGCGCCGAAGCCGACGGCGACGAGCCCGACGAAGACGAGCGCCAGCAGGATCGGCAGCACGAACTGGCCGGGCAGCCAGTTGCGCTGGATCAGTCCCGCCGCATAGGCAGCGAGCCCGAACCAGGCGCCATGGCCGAAGGAGACCAGGCCGGTGGTGCCGACCAGGATGTTCAGCGCCATGCAGGCGATGGCGAAGACGACGATCTCGGTCGCCGAAGTGGTGCCGAGCCCGATCGCATGCATCAGCGAGGGCAGGGCGGCCAGGCCGATGGCGGCGATGGCGAGCGGGAGGTAGTCGCGTGCGGTCGGGTTCATCGCGGCCTCACTCGAAGCGCTGGATGCGCTCGCCGAACAGGCCGCGCGGACGGAAGAGGAGGACGAGCAGCATCATCAGATAGATCACCGCGGTCGACCATTGCGTGAAGCCGAGGCCGATGGTGATGCCCTTGACGAGGCCGACCATGATGGCCGCGACGACGACGCCCCAGAAGGAGCCGAGCCCGCCGATGACGACGACGACGAAGGCCGGGGTGATGATCTCCTGGCCCATGGCGGGATGGATCGAGTAGATCGGCGCCAGGAGCACGCCGGCGAGGCCGGCAAGGCCGATGCCGATGCCGGCGATCGTCATCATGTAGGGCTGCAGGGAGATGCCGAGCGCACCGACCATGTCGGGGTTCTGGACGCCGGCGCGCACGACGCGCCCGAAGGCGGTGCGCTGCAGCAGGAACCAGAGGCCGAGCACGCAGGCCGCCGCGATCAGCAGCAGCAAGGCGCGGTAGCGCGAATAGATGAAGTCGCCGATGAAGATCTGGCCGCGCAGCTCCGGCGGGATCGAGAAGGAAAGCGGTGGCGCGCCGAAGATCATGCGCAGCGACTGCTCGGCGACCATGGCGAGGCCGAAGGTGAGCAGCAGCGAGAGAATGGGATCGGCTCTGTAGAAGCGCTGGAACAGCCCGCGCTCGATGACGATGCCGAGCAAAGCGACGAGCACCGGCGAGGCGATGATCGCGCCGCCGAAGCCGAGATGGGGCGCGAGCACGATCGTGAGATAGGCGCCGATCGCATAGAAGGCGCCATGCGCCAGGTTGACGATGCCGCCGAGCGAGAAGATCAGCGACAGGCCGAGCGCGATCAGGAGGTAGTAGACCCCGTCGAGCAGCCCGTTCAGCACCTGCTGGATGAAAAGGGTGAGCAAGGGAATGCCTTTGCGGGATAGGGGCGTTCAAAATGTAAGGTGAGGAAACGCGTCGTCATCCTGGGCGCCCGGAGGGCGTCCCGGGATCCATCGTAAAGCGTGACGAGCCCTGCGATGGATCCCGGAGCTGCGCGGCTTCGCCGCTTGTCCAGGATGACGAGGAGCGTTCAGGAGAACCCTCAGCTCATCTTGCAGACGGCTTCGTCGCCCTGGGTTGCGATGACCTCCATGCTCTCGTTCGGGCCGGGGATCGGCGGCGAGGAGGTGAAGAGGTCCCACTGGTTCTTGACCTTGGCGGCGGGCAGCGCGGTGATCGCGTACATCTCGCTGATCAGCTGATGGTCGGAGGCGCGGAAATAGCCCTCGCGCGTCTTCAGAACGTCGAACTTGGCGCCCTTCTCGAGATGTTCGAGA
This sequence comes from Allobosea sp. GW823-FHT01F03, assembly GCF_058798075.1. Lineage (NCBI taxonomy): Bacteria > Pseudomonadati > Pseudomonadota > Alphaproteobacteria > Hyphomicrobiales > Alloboseaceae > Allobosea > Allobosea sp. GW823-FHT01F03. The sequence goes on from NZ_CM179505.1 coordinate 1,804,541, forward strand.
ATCTTGGCGGTCTCGGCGCTCTTCAGCTCGTTCATCGACTGGGCCATCATCTTCACGGCCATGTAGTCGCCCCAGGCTTGGTTCTCCGGGGGCTTGCCGTACTTCTTGGTGAAGGCGGCGACGAAGGTCTTGGTGCCGGGGGTCTCGATGAGATGGTGCCAGACGCAGGGCCAGATGCCGCCGAAATTGTCCTTGCCGGCAGCCCAGGCGAGGGCGGTGTCGAAACCGAAGCCGGCGACCGGGAAGGTCAGGCCGAATTCGGAATACTGCTTGAGGAAGTTGGTGATCTGGTTGCCGGCGAGGTTCGAGATCACCATGTCGGGCTTGGCGGCCCGGATCTCGAGCAGCAGGGCGGAGAAGTCGGTCGCGTCGGTCGGCACCAGCTTGTCGGCGGCGAACTGGCCGCCATTGGCCTCCATGAAGCGTTTGGCGACCTTGAGCAGGTCATGACCGAAGGCGTAGTCGGCGGTGAGCGAGAACCATTTCTTGCCCTTGACCAGACCCTGCTCCATCAGCGCCCGGCCGCAGCTCTTCACATACATCGAGTTCTGATGCTCGACATGGAACATGTAGCGGTTGCAGTTCTCGCCGCGCAGCGCGTCCGAATTGGCGCCGGTGTTGACGAAGAGCGTCTTGGTCCGGCCGGCGACCTGCGCGATGGTCAGCGCCGAGGCGGAGGAAATCTCGCCGATGATACAGGCGACCTTGTCGCGCTCGACCATGCGCTCGGCCTTGGTCGAGGCGGTCTGGGGATTGACCGAGTCTTCCTTCAGCAGTTCGAGTTTGCGGCCCATGATGCCGCCGGCGGCATTGATTTCCTCGGCGGCGAGGTCGGCCGCCATGACGCCGTATTCGCCGAGCGGGCCAAGGAAGCCGGTGCGCGGCGTCAGGTGTCCGAAGCGGATCGCGTCCGGCGTCTGCGCCAGGATGATCGAGGGGCTGGCGATCAGCCCCGTCGCGGTCACGCCGAGCCCGGCCAGCGCCTGGCGGCGCGAAAGGCCGGTTTTCTTTTGATCTGACATTTGGTTCCTCCCAGAACGCATTCCGCGCCTCTTGGCGTCGGGGCTTCGATGTCGTTCGTCTCGTTTGCGGTCTTTGTGCCGCTTGTCGTGATCTGTGATCACAGTTAGGTTGGCAGACATGACGGTCCCTGTCCAGTCCTCCCGCCGGTCGTCCGAGCTGGATGCCGCTGCCGCTGCCCCCGCAGCGCCGGAGGGCGCTGCCCTGGATGAAATCGGTTCGCTCGCCCGCGAGACATTGGGAGAGCGGGTCACGGAGGAACTGCGCGCGCTGCTCATTTCCGGACGGTTGGCGCCCGGCGAAAAGCTCTCGCTTCGCCGCGTCGCCGAAGCGCTCGGGGTCTCGATGATGCCGGTGCGCGAGGCGGTGAACCGGCTCGTCGCCGACAAGGCTCTCGAGGTCCTGCCGGGCCGGGCCGTGCGGGTGCCGGTGCTGACACTGGCGCAGTTCCGCGAGCTGACCCGGGTGCGTCTCGTCGTCGAGGGCTTCGCCGCCGAGGAGGCGACGAAGATCGCGACGCCCGACCAGATCGCCGTGATCGCCAGCCATGAAGACGCGTTCCGGCAGGCGGCGAGCGCCGACCCACCAGATCTGGCGGGAGCGGTCGCAGCGAATCGAAACCTGCATTTTGCGCTCTACGAGGCGGCCGGGATGCCTCTCCTGGTAGAGACGATCGAGCGGCTCTGGCTCAAGGCGGGCCCGATCCTCAATCTCGACATGCGCGCCGAGGCGCGCCGGCTCGACCGCGGCAGCGCCGTCCTGATGCACGCGGCGCTCGTCGTCGCGCTGCGCGAACGCGACACGGCGGCGGCGCGCGAGGCGCTGGCCGAGGATATCCAGCAGGCCGCGGACCATATCGAGGGCACGGGAAGGCTGGCCGAGGGATAGGGCCGGCAAGGATCGCAATCACGACCGGCAATGGCCGGCAAACGACAAAAGGCAAAGGGACGGAAACGATGGATCTGACGATCAAGGGCCTGCGCGTGCTGGTGACGGCCGGCGCCAATGGTATCGGCCGCGCGACGGCGCGGGCTTTCGCGGCGGAAGGGGCGAGGGTCCATATCTGCGATGTCGACGAGAAGGCGCTGGCCGCGATGGCGCAAAGCGATCCTGCGATCACGCGCTCGGTCTGCGATGTTTCCGACCGCAAGGCAGTGGCGCGGCTGTTCGACGAGGCCCTGATCGCGCTCGGCGGGCTCGATTGCCTCGTCAACAATGCCGGCATCGCCGGGCCGACCGGTCGTGTCGACGAGATCGCGCCCGAGGACTGGGATTCCTGCGTCGCCATCGACCTGACCGGCCAGTTCAACTGCACGCGGCTCGCCGTGGAGCACCTCAAGCAGTCGAAGAACGCCTCGATCGTCAACCTCTCGAGCCAGGCTGGCAAGCACGGCTTCCCGCTGCGCTCGCCCTATGCGGCGGCGAAATGGGGCGTGATCGGCTTCACCAAGGCGCTCTCGGCCGAGCTCGGCGAGTTCGGCATCCGCGCCAACGCGATCTGCCCCGGCCTCGTCGACGGGCCACGCATCCAGAGCGTGATCGCCAACAAGGCGCGCTCGCTCAACGTCTCGCATGAGGAGATGACCGGGCGGCTCTTCGCCGGTGTCTCGATCAAGCAGTTCGTCGATCCCAACGACATCGCCAAGCAGATCGTCTTCCTCGCCTCGCCCTTCGCCAAGACGATTTCCGGACAGGAGATCTCGGTCTGCGGCGATACGCGGATGCTGAGCTGAGGCGCTGGCGTCATGCTCGCCCTCGTGGCGAGCATCCACGGCTTGAACTCGACATCTTAGGAAGGAAGACGTGGATGGTCGGGACAAGCCCGACCATGACGGCAGAGCTCGCGCCCGCTTGCCCTCGACCTTCGCCCCTTAATCGCCTAGAGGATGCCGCCTGGACAGGAGCGGCGGCTTGGCGAAGGGCGTGCATCACGAATTCGGGGCCGGGGCCGGCCATGACGATGGTGAGGGATCGAGCGATCGCTCCTTCGGCCTCGTCTTCGCGGCCGTCTTCGCGCTGATCGGCCTCTACAACGCCTGGCACCATGGCCGGGCCTGGCCCTGGCTCGCGCTCGTCGCCGCCGGCTTCCTCGCCGTCGCGCTGATCCGGCCGGCGGTGCTTGCGCCGCTGAACAGGCTCTGGATGAAGTTCGGCCTGCTGCTGGCTGCGATCATCAACCCGATCGTGCTCGGCATCCTGTTCTTCCTCGTCTTCACGCCGACGGCGCTGGTCGCCCGGCTGGTCGGCAAGGATTTTCTCAAGCTCAAGTCTCAGCCGCAGGCGAAGAGCTACTGGGTCGTCCGCGATCCGCCGGGACCGGAGCCGGTCTCGATGAAAGACCAGTTCTGACAGGGAATAACCGATGTCGTTCCTGCGCGAGTTCTTCCGCTTCATGGCGGCGCGAAAGAAGTTCTGGCTGGCGCCGATCCTCTTGATGTGCGTGCTGCTCGGCGGCCTGCTGTTCCTGACCAAGGGCAGCGCGATCGCGCCCTTCATCTACACGCTGTTCTGAGCCGCAAGCGCATGCGCGTTCTGGGGATATCGGGGCTCTATCACGACAGCGCGGCGGCGCTGGTCGTCGACGGGCGGATCGAGGCGGCGGCGCAGGAGGAGCGCTTCACGCGCAAGAAGCACGACGCCGAGTTCCCGAAACATGCGGTCGAGTACTGCCTCTCGGTCGCCGGTTGCGGGCTCGATCAGCTCGACGCCGTCGTCTTCTACGACAAGCCCTTCATCAAGTTCGAGCGCCTGCTCGAGACCTATCTCTCCTTCGCGCCGCGCGGCTTCCAGTCGTTCAAGATGGCGATGCCGCTCTGGCTGCGCGAAAAGCTGTTCCAGAAGCAGATCATCGCCAAGGAGCTGAAGAAGCTCAGTCCCGGCTTCGATGTCGGGAAGCTGCTCTTCACCGAGCATCACCTCTCGCACGCCGCCTCGGCCTTCTATCCCTCGCCCTTCGAGGAAGCGGCGATCCTGACCATGGACGGGGTCGGCGAATGGGCGACGATGACGCTCGCCATCGGCAAGGGGAAGGACCTCAAGGTCCATAAGGAGCTGCATTTCCCGCATTCGCTCGGGCTGCTCTACTCCGCCGTGACCTATTATATCGGCTTCAAGGTCAATTCCGGCGAGTACAAGGTGATGGGGCTCGCCCCCTATGGCGAGCCGCGCTTCGCCCAGCTGATGCTGGAGAAGCTGGTCGACCTCAAGGAAGACGGCAGCTTCCATCTCGACCAGAGCTACTTCAACTACGGCGTCGGCCTGACCATGACCAACGACAAGTTCGCCGCGCTGTTCGGCGAGCCGGTGCGTGGGCCGGAGCAGTTGCTGACCCAGTTTCACATGGACATGGCGGCCTCGATCCAGGCGGTGACCGAGGAGATCGTGCTCAGGCTCGCCCGTTCGGTGCGGGCCGAGACCGGCATGAAGAATCTCTGCCTCGCCGGTGGTGTCGCGTTGAACTGCGTCGCCAATGGCAAGCTGCTGCGCGAGGGCATTTTCGAGGGCTTGTGGATCCAGCCGGCGGCGGGCGATGCCGGCGGCGCGCTCGGGGCGGCGCTGGCAGGCTACCATCTCTTCCACGGCAAGCCGCGCGAGGTGCCGGAAACCGGCGATGCCATGCGCGGCAGCTATCTCGGCCCGAGCTTCAGCCAGGCCGAGATCGAGGCCGAGCTGACGGCCGCCGGAGCGAAATTCGCGGTCCTGGATGATGCCGCGCTGATCGAGGCGACGGCGCAGGGTCTCGCCGATGGCAAGGCGGTCGGCTGGATGCAGGGGCGTATGGAGTTCGGCCCGCGCGCGCTCGGCGGCCGCTCGATCCTCGGCGATCCGCGCTCACCGGCGATGCAGAAGACGCTGAATCTCAAGGTGAAATACCGCGAGAGCTTCCGGCCTTTCGCGCCTTCGGTGCTGCGCGAGGATGTCGCCGACTGGTTCGATCTCGACGGCGATTCGCCCTATATGCTGCTGGTTGCCGATGTGCGCGAGGAACTGCGTCGCGAGATGACGGCAGAGGAGAAGGTGCTGTTCGGCATCGACAAGCTGAACGTGCCGCGCTCGAGCATTCCGGCCGTCACCCATGTCGACTATTCGGCCCGGATCCAGACCGTTCATGAAGCGACCAATCCACGCTATCACCGGCTGATCTCGCGCTTCAAGGCGCTGACCGGCTGCCCGGTGGTGGTCAACACCTCCTTCAATGTCCGCGGCGAGCCGATCGTCTGCAATGCGACCGACGCCTTCCGCTGCTTCATGGGCTCGGAGATCGAGCTCCTGGTCGTCGGCAACTGCATCCTGCGCAAGGAGGATCAGGACCCGGCGCTGAAGCTCGACTACAAGGAAGCCTTCGAACTGGATTGAGGGAGGGAGCGGTCGGGCCGCCTTCGTCATTCCGGTCGCAGCTCCTGCCGGTGCTGCGGTCGCAAGGCAGGGGCCGGCAAGGCCAATAGTCTTCCACCCCGGTCTGCGCTCGGATAAGAGGGGCCTCCTTTTCGCAGCGAGAGGCCTCGCCTGTGTGCGGTTTGTTTGCTTCAATCGGCTTCGAGCCCGATCCGGCGCGCATCGATATCGTCGCGCATCGCGGCCCGGACGGCCGCGGCTGGCAGACCTATGAGAGCCCGGGCGGGCCGGTGGCACTGGGCCACAGGCGGCTGGCGATCATCGACGTCTCGGACGCCGGCCTGCAGCCGATGAGCGACGCCTCCGGGCGGTATCACCTGGTTTTCAACGGCGAGATCTACAACTATCTCGAATTGCGCGAGGAGATGCGGGCCAAGGGCGAGGTCTTCGTCAGCGATTCCGATTCCGAAGTGCTGCTGCGCGCCTATATGCTGTGGGGCGAGGCGGCCCTGACCCGCCTGCGCGGCATGTTCGCCTTCGTGATCTGGGACCGGCGCGACAAGAGGCTTTTCGCCGCGCGCGACCGCTATGGCATCAAGCCGCTCTATCTCGTCACCACGCCGCGCGGCGCCGCCTTCGCCTCGGAAATCAAGCAGCTGCTCGGCCTGCCCGGGCTCAGCGGGCGGATGAATGTCGCGCGCGTCCACGATTTCCTCGCCTCCGGCATGGCCGACCACACCGCCGAGACGATGTTCGAGGGGGTGATCCAGCTCCGTGGCGGCGAATGCGCCAGCCTCGATGCCGCTCGCCCGGGGCCGCTCGAGCTGTCGACGCGGCGCTGGTACCCCGCCGAGGCCGGCGAGATCTCGATCTCCGAAGCCGAGGCGGCCGAGCGTTTCCGCGAGCTCCTGAGCGATTCGGTGCGGCTGCATCTGCGCTCCGATGTCCCGGTCGGCTCCTGCCTGTCCGGAGGGCTCGATTCCTCGGCGATCGTCTGCCTGATGTCGGGCCAGATGGGCTCGAATGCCGGCGGCTCGCAGGTCAACACCGTCTCGGCCTGCTATGCCGAGAAGAGCGTCGACGAGAAGCCGTTCATGGATGCGGTCGTCGCGCATGCGCATACGCAGCCGCATTTCGTCTTTCCGAAGGCCGAGGACGTCTTCCAGCGTGCCTCGGACATCACCTGGCATCAGGACGAGCCTTTCGGCTCGACCTCGATCTTCGCGCAATGGTGCGTGTTCGAGGAGGCCCGCCGCGTCGGCGTCAAGGTGATGCTGGACGGGCAGGGGGCCGACGAGCAGCTCGCCGGCTATCACGGCGGCTTCTCCTATTACATGGCTGCGCTGACGCGCCAGCGCCGATTCGGCCAGCTCCTGCGCACCATCGTCGAGCGCAACCGCTATCACGGCACCTCGATCTACCAGCAGATCCGCAACCATCTCGTGCCGCTGCTGCCGCAGGGGCTCGCGGGAGCGTTGCGGCGTCAGCATCGCGCGCTGACCCAGCATGACTGGCTCGGCACCGATATCCTGCGCGAGCATGGCAATCCGCGCACGGCGCTCGAGCTCGCCGGCGACGAGCTCGGCCTGCCGCCGGTCGCCGATCTGCGCAGCCTGTGCCTGACGATGACCTATGCCTCGAATCTGCCGATGCTGCTGCATTGGGAGGACCGCAATTCCATGGCCCATTCGATCGAGGCGCGGGTACCGTTCCTCGATCATCCCCTGGTCGAGTTCTCGCTGGCGCTCGGCAATGATCACAAGATCGTCGGCGGCGACACCAAGCGCGTACTGCGCCGCGGCATGGCCGGGGTCCTGCCCGAAAGCGTCAGGGAGCGCCGCGACAAGCTCGGCTTCGCGACTCCGGAGGAGATCTGGTTCCGTGGACCGCTGCGCGGACAGGTCGAGGACGGCATCGAGAAGACGCTGGCGCGCTATCCCGGCTTGCTGAACGCCGCGGGGGTGCGCCGGCTTGCGCGCTCGATGCTCGATGGCGAGCGGGGGCTGGACTTCACGCTCTGGCGGATCGTGAATCTCGGGCTCTGGGGCGAGCGTGTCGGCGTCGGCCTGTAGGGCGCCCGGGCCGGCGATCCAGCGGGCGCGGGTCATGACGGGCGCGAGCGGCCGGTGCGTCCTGTCTTGGGATGGTCACTTGGCATGTTGTTGCTGCTCTGCTAACAGCCTGCGCCTTGCGAGGTCGCTCAGGCTGGGCCGTTGAGGCCTACGGCGCGGGCGGGCTGTGATCGTCCGGGTCGAGAGCGGCCCCACCATGTTCCGAAGGCGCAGTGCATGCTTGAGAACAAGCGGGTTTTCATCACCGGCGGAGCCGGCTTCATCGGCTCGAACCTTGCCGGTCTGCTCATGGACCGCAACGAGATCGCGACCTATGACAATTATGCGCGCGATGCGGCGAGCACGGTGCTCGGCGACAATGTCAAGCGCATCAAGACCTATCGCGGCGACGTGACCGACGAGGCGACGCTGGCGGCGGCGATCAAGGAATTCCGTCCGACCCATCTGGTGCATTGCGCCGCGGTGGCGGGCATCGACACGGTGCGCCAGAAGCCGGTCTCGACGCTGGAGATCAACACGCTGGGCACGGTCTATGCGCTGCGCGGGGCGCTGGCGGTCGGCGACGACATCGAGCGGGTGGTGACCTTCTCGACCAGCGAGATTTTCGGCTCGCATGCCTATGGCTCGAACGAGACCTCCTCGGCGGTGATCGGGGCGGTCGGCGAGGCGCGCTGGGGCTATGCGGTCTCGAAGCTGGCGACCGAGCATCTCACCCTGGCCTATTGGGCCCAGCACAAGCTGCCGACGGTGGCGCTGCGCCCGTTCAACGTCTACGGCCCCGGCCAGGTCGGCGAGGGTGCGCTCTCGACCTTCATCAAGCGGGCGATCCGCAACGAGCCGATCCAGATCCACGGCTCGGGCACGCAGATCCGCGCCTGGTGCTATGTCAACGACATGGTCGCCGGCGTGATGGCGGCGATCGAGCACCCCAATGCGCCGGGCAAGGCCTTCAACATCGGCAATCCGCGCGCCGTGACCACGATCTACGGCCTGGCCAGCACGGTCATCCGCCTGCTCGGCTCCTCCTCCAAGATCGAGTTCACCTGGAAGGACTATGCCGATATCGAGCTGCGCGTCCCCGACACCAACTGGGCCCGCACTCAGATCGACTTCGAGGCCAAGGTCGACCTCGAGGAAGGCATCCCCCTGACAGCCGAATACTACCGCTCCCAGATGAAAAAGTGACAGCATGTCGTGGCCGCAGCGGGCTTCCGCCCGCTGCGTGACGGTTCGGCAAGGAAACGGGCAGCGGTCATGGAATTTCAGGATAAACGCGTCGTGGTCATCGGCGGAGCCGGCTTGATCGGCTCTCACACGGTCGACCGCCTCATTCGCGAGGATGTCGGCGAGATCGTCATCTATGACAATTTCGTACGCGGCCGGGAGGAGAACCTAGCCACGGCCCTGCGCGATCCGCGCGTCACGATCTACGATGTCGGCGGCGACATCACCCAGGTCGACATCCTGGAATCGGCACTGAAAGGCGCCGACGGCGTCTTCCATTTCGCCGCCCTCTGGTTGCTGCAATGCCATGACTACCCGCGCTCGGCCTTCAAGACCAATGTCGAGGGCACCTTCAACGTGCTCGAAGCCTGCGTGAAGCAGAATGTCCGGCGGCTGGTCTATTCCTCCTCGGCCTCGGTCTATGGCGACGCCATCGAAGAGCCGATGACCGAGGAACATCCGTTCAACAACCGCAATTTCTACGGCGCCACCAAGATCGCCGGCGAGGCGATGCTGACCGCCTATTGCCACCGCTACGGCCTCGAGGCGGTCGGCCTGCGCTATATGAACGTCTATGGCCCGCGCCAGGACTATAAGGGCGCCTATATCGCGGTGATCATGAAGATGCTCGACGCGATCGACCGCGGCGAGGGGCCGACGATCATGGGCGACGGCTCGGAGGCCTTCGACTTCGTCGCGGTCGAGGATTGCGCCAAGGCCAATCTCTGCGCGATGCGCGCCGATACCAGCGCCAGCTTCTACAATGTCGGCACCGGCACCCGTACCTCGCTGCGCGAGATCGCCGAGAAGCTGGTGAACCTCACCGGCTGCAACCAGCCGATCAACTATGCCCCGCGCAGCCAGGCCACGCTGGTACGCAACCGCATCGGCTCGCCCAAGAAGGCGGCCGCCGAGATCGGCTTCACCGCCGAGATCGACCTCGACGACGGACTGCGCCGGCTGATCGAGTGGCGCGCCGCCCATAAGAGCGAGGTCGAAGCCCGCCGCGCCGCGGCGGCGTGAGCCCGGCGTCATGAGCGACCAGGCAAGCCGGCGCGACCTTGGCGGCGAGAACGCCGGGCTTCCGACACTCTTCGCGCGGCTCTGGCGACACCGCGAGCTGTTGCGCGAGCTGGTGTCTCGTGACCTCAGTGAAGCTTACGCCGGCTCCATGCTGGCACGAGCTTGGGCGGTGTTGCATCCGCTCCTGCTCATCTGCCTCTACTTGTTCGTCTTCGGCTATGTATTTACTGCCCGTGTCGGCGGAGATCTGCCGAGCGAGCCCGATTTTGCCGTGTTCATGCTATCGGGCCTGGCGTGCTGGCTCACTATCCAGTCGGCTCTCGGCAAAGCGACAAGCTCGCTTGTCGCCGCGAGCAATCTGGTGAAACAAGTCGTATTTCCGCTGGAGCTCCTCCCGATTCGATCTGTAGTCGCGGCGCAACTCCCGCTTTTGATCGGCTTGGCAGGCGTAACTATTTATTCCCTCCTTCGGTTCGGGATGATTTCCCCTCTCCTGCCTCTGGTGATTTACGTCGTGGTCGCACAGGGAGTTCTTCTCACCGGCCTGACTCTCTTTCTCTCGGCGATGACCGTGTTTGTGCGCGACACGCGTGACCTCGTGCAGTTCTTTACAGCCTTTGGCATCTTCCTGCTGCCGGTGATCTATCTTCCGGGAAGTCTGCCGGCTGCCTTCGAGATCGTGCTCTGGGTCAATCCGTTGTCGCATGCAATCTGGTGCCTTCAGGACATCTTCTTCTTTCAGTCGTTCCGCCACCCGTCTTCATGGCTGATCCTCGGGGTGCTTGCGCCGCTGGCACTGTGGTTCGGCTGGCGCTTTTTCGAGCGAACGCGCGCGAATTTCGGAGACGTGCTGTGAGCCGCTCCAGCGATATCGCGATAAGCGCGAAGGGCCTCTCCAAGACCTACAAGATTTATCCAAAACCTGCAGATCTCCTGGCCGAGATCTTCACTGGCCGGACAAAACACGCGCTTCACCATGCGCTTGCCGATGTCAGCTTCGACATGCTGAAGGGGGAATGCGTCGGCGTGATCGGCCCTAACGGCGCGGGCAAGAGTACCTTGCTCAAGATGATCGCGGGTACTTTGACTCCGACGTCCGGCTCGCTTTCCGTCAATGGGCGTGTCTCGGCGATCCTTGAACTGGGTACAGGCTTCCATCCCGAATATTCCGGCCGCGACAACGTCTTTCTCGGAGGCATGTGCCTTGGCATGAGCCGCGATGAGATGGAGCGGAAATTCGATTGGATCGTAGAGTTCTCAGAGCTTGGGGACGTTATCGATAAGCCGTTCAAGACCTATTCGAGCGGCATGCAGGCTCGTCTGACCTTCGCTACGGCGATCAGTGTCGAGCCCGAAATCCTGATCATCGACGAGGCACTGGCAGCCGGTGACTCCTATTTCGTCGTGAAATGTGGACGCCGGATTCGCGAGATCTGTGAAGGCGGAGCAACGGTCCTCTTCGTTAGCCATTCCACCAGCCAAGTCGCGACCCTGTGCAGCCGAGCCATATGGATCGAGAGCGGCAGCGTGCGCGAGATCGGTGATGCGATCGAAGTGTGCCGGCATTACGACTACGCCGTGCATGAGCGCATTTCCGGCGGGGCCGGGCGCGCTATCACCCTGCCGTTTCCAACCGCGCAAGAGATTGCGGCTGAGATTCCGGATGGTGTCGAAAGCCTCGAATCGCTGACGGAAAGCAGTTCAGCCGAGACCTCCGACCTCACCGTGACCGGGAGCCTGCGGGTGCCTGTGGTGCCCGCTAAAAGCGCTTATAGCCCTGGTCTGGAGCGCTCCGATGTCGTTGGGTTATCGGTATTGCATGATGACATTTTCAGGCGCGGCCCGGTCGTTATCGACAAGGTCGAGTTCCTGACCAAGGGAGGCCGTGCTGCAGGCGCCCTGCACTGCCGCGATCCGCTGACGATCCGCGTCCATTACAGTTGCGAACACCCCGAGAAGCTTGACGAAACACTCGGGTTGGCGATCGGCATCGAGCGGCGGCCGGATATGCTGCTGGCCGCCCAGCTCTCTACCGTCAACCCCGCCCGCGACGAGGAGCTGCGCGACTATACGAAAGCGCCATTCCGCAGCAAGGCTGGGCGAACCGGCGTGATTGAAGCGGTGTTTCCCGCTTTCGAGCTCATGGCAGGCGATTATTCGCTGTCGCTCGGCCTTTTGCCGAACGCCCCCGGGCTTTCGGAGTTCTACGAGTATCACCACCGCCGCTATTCGTTGACGGTGCTGCGCTCCGGCTACCCGAGCGGCGCCGTCTTCTACCCTGCTGTGCAGTGGCACCATCGGTCGTAGGCGGCTGGCTTCGACCGCCGAACAGAGTGCAATGATCTGTCTTACATCGGCGACGAGGTAAAGCGATGTTCGTCGCCACCCCAAAGGCTCTAGTATCTTGATGCGACCGTTGCGTATCCTTCATATCGGCAACATCGCCAACAACGCCTATTCAAATGCCAAGCTGCTGCGCGAGCAGGGGCATGAATGCCATGTCGCATTCTATGATTATTACCATTTCGCCTGTTGCTGCGAATGGCAGGAGCTCGACGCCGGCGTCGACCGCTCCCTGATCGGCGATCCGCTGTTTCCCAATTTCTGGCGGCTCGGCGAGCAGTGCCCGACCGTGCCCCGCTGGTTCGCACATGGCCCGCAAAGCCGCGTCATCACCTATCTGCGCCATGTCGTGGCCGGCGAGCGCCGACTCGCGGAGATCGCCTGGGCCTGCCTGCGCTATGCCCGTTTCAAGGTCGTGGTCGGCGGCGACACGCTGGGCGCCCAGCAGCCCTGGAGCGAGGCCCGTTTCCAGGAGGCTGTCGCGCGGACGCCGCTGACGCCGACCGATCGCCGTGAGCTGATGCAGGGGCGCATGTTCGAGCAGTTCGACAGCCTGGTGCGCCAGGGACTGCGCAGGGTCGCCGACGATCAGGCCATTGCCAGCCTGTCGCTGCCGCTCGACCGGGCCTGGCTCGAGGCGATCGGTCAGCTGGACGCAGCCGTGGCCGGCATGCTCGCCGGCCTGCCGGCCGGCCAGGTGCTCTGCGCCGCCGGAATCGAACTCGACGAGGGACGCAGCGCCGATGGCTCATGGCCAGCGAATGCCGCTCCGGGGGACGCCGAAAAATTCTCCGCCCATCTCAAGGGCTGGCGCTGGCTGATGCGGCAATATGATCTCGTCATGGCCTATGGCCCTGACGCCGTCCTGCCTTTCCTCGCCAATGAGGCGCCCTATGTCGCCTATGAGCATGGCACCCTGCGCGACATCCCCTATGAGGACAGCAGCCTCGGCCGCCTGATCGCCGGAGCCTATCCGGGCGCACGAGCCGTCTTCATCACCAACAACGACTATCTCACGCAGAAGCGGCAGCTGCCGATCGAGCCGCAGCGCCTGCACCCGCTGCCCCACGCCTTCGACGAGCGGCCGCTGCGCGCCTTCGCCGAACGGCACGGGCGTCAGCGCTCGCAGATCGTCACCTTCTTCGCGCCCGCCCGACAGGACTGGCTCCCGAAGGTGCCGATCATGATGAAGAACAACCACTTCGTCGTGCATGCCGCGCACGAGCTGAAGCAGCGCGGCATCACCAATTTCCGGACCATCTTCGTCGAATGGGGCGTCGATGTCGCCGCGACCAAGGCCCTGATCGACGAGCTCGATGTCGGCGAGCATTTCGTCTGGGTGCAGCCGCTGCCGAAGCACCAGCTCTGGGAGCATTATCTCGACTGTCACGCCGTCATCGACCAGTTCCTCCTGCCTTCGCTTTCAGGGGTGAGTTTCGAGGCTCTGGCGCTCGGCTGCCGCGTGCTGACGCGCGATGACGGCGTCGCAAACCGCCTCGCCTTCGGCGAGCAGCCGCCCTTCCTGGATGGTCACGACGTCACCAGCGTGACCGAGGCGATGCTGCGCATCATCGAGGATCCCGACGACGAGGCCGGGATCGGCAAGCGCTCATGGGACTGGGTCGACCGCTGCCATTCGGGGCGCCGCATCGTCGAGATCCAGGAGCGGGTTTTCACTACAATCATGGACGAACTCGCCAGCCCGGCCCCGGCACGGAGCGCCGCGAATTGACATCCCGCCGGCCGCACAGCACAAGGCACGCCTCGTGGCCGCGCCCGGCGCCCGGAGCAGAAATCGGAAGGCATTTGCGTTGAAGCCGTCGATCTTGACCTCGCTGCGCCGCTACATCGCCAACATGGTGCTTCAGGATTTCACCGCCGCCACGACGGAGCGGCTTTCGACGCTCGATCAGCGCCTGGCGACGACGGAACGGCGTCTGAACGAGATCCTCGGCGAGGACATGCGGCAATCCGAGCAAACCGGTGCGCAGATGAGCCAGGCCAAGACGCCGCGCCTGCTCGAACAGCGCCTGCGCCTACTCGAGGAGCGTGTGCGCCTGCTCGAGCCGGACAGCGCCAGCGCCGAAGCCATGTCGGCCCCCGACGCGGCCCGCACCAACCTGCTGAACATTCGTCTTGGCGAACTCGAGAGCCGCATCATCACGGTGCTCGAAGGCCCCTATTTCGATCGCATTGCCGAGCATATCCGGTCGGAACGCGCCGAGCGGCGCGACCCTGCCGGCCTGAGCTCGTGACCAGGCGGACACATCCATGACCGACGTCAGATACGAGCTCAGCGCCATCCGCGAGGAGATCGCCCGCCTGTCGAGCCAGGTCGAGCGGCTGCTGCAAGGCGGCACGGACACCGCCAATACGCTCAACATGCTGACCGTGCAGGCCAATGCGCTCAACAGCGGCCAGATCGGCGCGGCGAATGCTCTGAACGGGCTCGAAGTCGCCCTGCACGGCGTCACGCATACGCTGGCCTATCTGCGTGAGATGGCGGAAGCCAGCTCACGCCTGGCCTGGCTGGAACGACGCGGTGCGGCTGCGATGCGGGCCCGCCTGCTGACCGGCGCGCGCGATGAAGGTCCTTCCGTCGTCGCGCCGGCAGCGGCGGACTGGGATGCGCAGATGGCCGAGCTGCGTCGCCGCGCGCCGCGCAATTTCGACGCCTGGCTACGCTGCTTCGAGGCCGGCCGGCGCGAATATGAGAAGCGTCTTCCCGACAGTCTCTCGACCGCAGCCCATGCCTACGCCGCGGATTTCGGCACGTTCATCCAGATTCACGGTCGGGGCAGGATGCTCGATCTCGGTGTCGGCCCGCTGGCGAAGCCGACCTATCTGGACGGCGTCACCGACGACAAGCTGGGCGCGATCGATCCGCTACAGCCCTATGAGCCCCATCCTTTCGCCTTCTCGCTCAGCGCCGCCGAATTCCTGCCCTGGCCCGATCGGAGCTTCGACACGGTGATCTCGGCGACCTCGATCGACCATGTCTATCTGCTCGACGTCACCTTCGACGAGATCAAGCGCGTGCTGACGCCGGGCGGGCGCTTCCTGGTCTGGACCGGGGTATTCGAGAACACCCGTCCCTACGAGCCCTATAGCGCGGCGATGGACCCGCTCGACGCCTACCACCTGTTCCATCCCGGCGAGAACTGGTTCCCCCAGCTCCTCCAACAGCATTTCCGCCTGATCGAGCGCTTCGATATCGCCTCGGTCGGCTACTCCAACAGCTTCCTTGCCTACGAAGTCGGCTGAACTCGGGAGCGAGGCACGCCGCGATAGACCGGCGCCGAGGCCTCAGGCCAGGTTCCAGGTCTCCAGCGCCTGCTCGAGATAGATCAGCGACCAGATCAGCAGGCGGTTGTTGCGGCTGCCACAGAAATGCTCCTGCAGCAGCAGGTTGGTCGTGTCGTAATCGACGAAGTTGTAGATGCGGGCGCGTTTCGTGCCGATGCGCGACTTCACATAGTCGATGCTCTGGCCCTTGAACCAGCCGGCGTCCGGAGCCGAGAAGCCCTGCTTCTCGCGGGCCATCACCTCCGGAGGTACCAGATCGGCGACGGCCTGGCGCAGCAGGCGCTTGCCGTCGCTGCTGCGCCGGATATCGCCGCCATTGCCCGATCCATTCGTGGTCGGTAGGCCGAATTTGTAGCGCAGCGGCAGGCTCGTCGCGAAATCGGCGAGGTCGTTGTCGAGGAAGGGCACGCGGCTTTCCAGCCCGTGCGCCATCGAGACCTTGTCTTCCATGGTCAGCAGGCCGAGCAGGAAAGTGTTGGCCTCATAGGTCAGCACGGCGTTCATCCGGTCTTCGGCGCTGGCATCGGCGGCTGGCCGCTCCATCACGCTCTCGAAGATCTCACGGGCGTCCGGGCCGGTCAGTTCCGACAGCATCGGCGCAAAATAGGTCGCGCGCCCGGCATGCGGGAAGAGACGCTGCCAGTTGGCGAAGGTATTCTCCATCACGGCGTCGCTGTCGGCGCCGAAGGCCGCGAGATAGCGCCAGGGGTAGCCGCCGAAGAGTTCATCGCCTCCGGTGCCGCCGAGCACGACCTTGTTGAACTTCGAAGCGAGCCCGGCAATGTAGAAGTTCGGGTAGCATTGGCCGACCCGGGGCTCCTCGAGATGCCAGACCAGCTTCGGGATAATGCGTTCCATGTCGCCGGCCTTGAGCACCATCTCGTAATGCTCGGTGTGCAAGCGCGCCGACATCATCTCGGCATCGCGCCGTTCGTCGAAATAGACTTCAAGGCCGGAGGCCGACGACAGGTCGAAGCCGCAGGTGAAGGTGCGCAGATGGCCGAGTTCGCCGGCGGCGATCGCCGTGATCGCACCTGAGTCGATGCCTCCCGAGAGATAGGCGCCGAGCTCGACATCCGCGACCAGCTGACGGCTGACGGCCTGCTTGAAGAGATACTCGATCTGCGCGACCGCCTCGGCCTCCGAAGGAGCCACGGCCGGCTCCTGGAAGCGCATCCGATAATAACGTTGCGGCTGCCCGACGCGTCCGTCCCCGGCACGAATCGTCATGAACGAGCCCGGCGGCAGCATGCGCACGCCGGCGAAGAGCGTCCGATCGGTGTGAAAGTTCTGGAAGACCAGATACTCGCTCAGCGCATCCACATCGAGCGCCGTTCGCGCCGTCGGATGAGCGAGGATCGCCTTGACTTCGGACCCGAAGAGCAAGGTCTTGCCGGTCGTCTTCCAATAGAGCGATTTCACGCCGAAACGGTCACGTGCAAGCGTCAGCTCGCGGGTCTGCGAATCCCAGAGCGCGAAGGCGAACATGCCGTTGAGGCGCGGCAGGGCTCCGGCGAGGCCCCATTGCGCGATCGCATGCAGCAACACTTCGGTGTCGCTCGTCGAACGGAAGTTGTGGCCGAGCGCGCGCAGCTGCGCCTTCAGCTCGGCGTAATTATAGATCTCGCCATTATAGGTGATGGTGAAGCGTCCGTCCGGGGTCTGCATCGGTTGGCGACCACCATCGGAGAGGTCGATGATCGCCAGGCGCCGATGGCCGAAGGCGACCGGTCCCTCGACCCAGAAGCCGTCGCCATCCGGGCCGCGATGGGCGATCGCATCGGTCATGCGACGCACCAAGGCGACGGCCGCAGGCTCGCGGTCCAACGTCAGATAGCCTGCAATGCCGCACATCCCGACATTCCTTCAACGGCATGCGGCGCGCCCTCGCGCCGCTGAGGCACCGGGCGGAGCCGGGCTGTTGCGCCGGGTAAGTGCTCAACGAGGCGACGTCAAGGCAGGGACGCGATCGCGCTGGCGCTTGAGAGTGGAGTCCTCTAGAAGTCGCGACGAACCCCAGCAACATGCGGAACGACCCGTGCCGAAACTCAAGGTTCTCCATATCGGCAACGTGGCGAACTACGCATACAATGTGGGCAAGGTTCTGCAGACCGCGGCGGTCGAAAGTCATGCGGTCAACTGGGACTACTATCACATCAACGCCCAGCCCGTCTGGGAAGAGGGCGACTTCGACGCGAGCTCTGTCGGCGACCACTTCTTCCCGGTCCTGCCCGACTCGGAGAAAGCGGGTTTCTCCGCTCCCGGCTGGTATATCAGCGGTCCTCGAACACTCGCCTGCCTCGCGCTGATTGCCACCAATGAAGGCATGTCCCGGCGCGCCAGGCTGTTCCGCTGGCTCAACCAGCGCCATCTGCGGAAGATCGGCGCCTCGGCCTATCGCGAGCGTGACGCGAAGTTCGGCCTGACACGGCTGACCGAAGCCGTCTGCCTGGATCTCGTCGGCGGCTTCGGCCGCAGCAATGCGCTGGGCATGATCGGTCGAGCGGCGTCGCGCTTTCTGGCCAGCCCACCTGCCGTACCGTCGACCGCCTCCAGCGGACTGGTTTCGCGCGTCGTATGGCGCCTGCGCAGCGCCGCGCATCGCCTGGGTTGGCTCGTGCTAGGGGCCTGTCGCCGCCTCTGGGACCGGCTGAAATGGCCGATGCTGAACATGGTGGAGCGCGTGCAGCGCTATGGCCGCCGCATCCTGCGGCGCCTCGGCCTGCTGCCGGCGCCCTCGCTTGTCGCCGAGACCGCGGCCCCGGCTGCAGCGGCCGTCAAAGCCCCCGCGATTGCCCCCCTGGCCTGCGCCACAGCGCAGCCGGCCATGGCGGATGCCTCGCCCGCAATGGAGATGCCGGCATCGCAGGCGGCTTTGCCCAGCGATTTCGACGCGCGCGTCGATGCTCTCATCGCCCGCTATCATGGGCTCTATCCCGATCGCAGCTTCGATCCGCTGCTGCTGCGCCAGTTCAAGAGCGCACTGCCGCTGATGCAGCGGCTGTTCGCTCCCTATGATGTGGTCATCGGCTATGCGCTGGAAGGCATCTGGCCGCTCGTCGCCAATCGGCCCTATGTCGCCTATGAGTTCGGCACGATCCGCAACCTGCCTTTCGAAGACAGCGCCACCGGCAGGCTCGCCTCGCTCGTCTACCATCATTGCGAGCAGACCATCGTCACCAACAGCGACAACCAGGCCCCGGCCGAGCGCCTCGGACAGCCCTATTTCTTCCTGCCGCATATCGTGAACGAAAGCGGGCTGCTCGACGAAGGCGCCGCCGCCGCTTTCCGCGCCGAGCTTCAGGCCCGGCATGGCGGCGATTTCTTCATCTTCCACCCGCCACGGCAGCATTGGGACGAGAGCCGCGACACCAATTGGGACAAGGGCAATGACCACCTGTTCCGGGGCTTCGCCGATCTCGTGCGTTCCGGGGCCGACGGCGCGCGCTGCATCGCGGTCGCCTGGGGACAGACCCTGGAAAAGAGCCGCCAGCTCGTGCAGGAGCTCGGCATCGCCGACAATGTCATCTGGATCGAACCCCAGCCGCACATCGCCATGATGCGCTATATCTGCGCCTGCGACGTCGTCTGCGACCAGTTCACCATTCCGACCTTCGGCGGCATCCCGCCAAAGGCCTTCCACTCCGGCAAGCCCGTGGTGACCGCCTTCGATCCAGCTTTGCACGCCTGGTGCTTCGATGAAATGCCCCCGCTGTTGCCGGCGCGCTCCGCGGAGGCTGTGGCCGAGGCGCTGCGCCGGCTCCATGGCGACGCCGACTTCCGCGCGGAAGTCGGGGCGCGTGGCGCCGACTGGTACCGTCGCTCGAATTCCAACGCACGCGTCCTCGCCGTGCTGGAGCAGAATCTCGTCGGCCTCGTGGCCCCGGCGGCCGCGACGTCTCAACCCATCAGGACCCCTGCAGCATGACATCCCAGCGCATTCTCGTGACCGGCGGCAGCGGCTTCATCGGCCAGGCCCTGACCGGCGACCTTCTCGCCGCCGGCCATGAGGTGACCCAGCTCGGCCGCCAGGCGTCGATCGCCGGCTCGCGCCATGCCAACGCCGATCTTTCCGACCCTGCCTCGCTGCGTTCGGCTCTCGCCGAATTGCGCAAGCAGCCGCGCTTCGACGCGATCATCCACCTCGCCGTGTCGCGGCACCATCGCGAATTCCCGCAGCGCGCCCTCGACATGTTCTATGTCAACACCGCCGCCGCTGCAGAGCTGCTCGACTTCGCCCGCGAGACGGGGGTCGGCCGAGCCGTTTTCGGCTCGACCGGGACCGTCTACAGCTCCACGGTCAGCGCCGAGGATACCGAGCAGCCAGGCAGCCATGAGAGCGAGTTCCGTCGGCCCAGCTCGTATTTCGCGGCCTCGAAACTGTTCGCCGACAGCTTCTGCGATCTCTATCGCGGCTTCCTGCCGATCGCGACCTTGCGCTTCTATGCGCCCTATGGGCCGCATCTCGAGGACCGGATGCTGAGCGATCTCGTCGCGCGCGTGCGATCGGGCCGGCCGCTGTCATTGCCGGCTTCCGGTTCGGGCCTCGCCTTCTCCGCGACCTATGTCGACGATGCGCTCGCGGTCATCAAGGCGGCGATCGCCGAGGGCTGGAACGAAACGGTCAATGTCGCGGCCCCCGGCTATGAGACGATCGAGAGCGCCGGACATCTGATCGGCGATCTCGTGGGTAAGGCCCCCTGTTTCGAGCGCGGCAAGGCCGGCCTGGCGCCCAAGATCGTTCCGGACACGGCGCGGCTCGGCGAATTGATGCCGCAGCATCGGTTTACCGACCTGCGCACCGGTCTGGCCGCGATGATCGCCGCCCAGCAGCACGCCTGACGAGGTCGCCAAGCCGCGCGGGCGACCTTCCGAAACCGGAGGCCGCCCGCCGGCAGGCCGATCATGGGGTCGCCGGGTTTCACCCGGCGTTGCCGCAGATCACCTCGTCAGGACAAAAGCCGTCTCTGCCGCCGCATCGCTGGCGATGGAATTCCGCCGGGTTGGAATGTATAGCTCGAACGCTCTGGAAATCTCATCTCTGCTCTGGTTGGGCGTATCTCGCCGTTGTCCCCCTCAGCTGCCTTGACCGGTCGCCCGCTCCGGATCGTGCATTTGCCGATCGATCTGGGAGGCCATGCATCCGGTCTCGCCGAGGCTCAGCGTCAGCTCGGCCACGAGGCGGAGGCGATCTCGCTGCACTGGTCGCCGCTCGGCTTCAACGGCGACACATGCCTCGAGCCGCCCCCGGGCAGCCGGCATCGCCTGCTGCGCCGCGAGCTCGGGCGCTTCTCGCTGCTTTGGCGAACCCTGCGCGCCGCGGACGTCGTTCACTGTCATTTCGGCCAGACGGCGCTTTCAGTCCGGGCCTTTCCGCTGCGTGAGGCAAATCCGTCGTCGGAGCTGGGAGAGAGCTTGCGCCTCGCCTATGCGCGCCTGCTCTGGCTCAAGGACCTTTCGCTGTGGCGCGCCACGGGCAAGACCCTGGCGATGACCTTCTATGGGGACGATATCCGCTCGATCGAGGCCAGCGTCCGTAGCAATCCCTATTCGCATCTGGCATTGCCCGAGATCGCCGGGCCGCTGCGCCGGCGCAACGAGTTCCGCAGCCGCTATCTCGACGTCGTCGATCGCAATGTTCAGCTGATCTATGCCGTCAATCCCGACCTCCTGCCCGGCCTGCCCCCCCGTGCGCGCTGGCTGGCCTATAGCCACTGCAATCCATCCCGCCAGCTGCCCCGCCCCTGGCCCGGCGAGGCGCGGCCATTGCGCCTGCTGCACATGCCGACCAATCGGGCGGTGAAGGGAACGGCCGCCCTGATCGCCGCGGTCGAGCGCTTGCGCGCCGAGGGGCACGCGCTGCATCTCACCCTGGTCGAGGATCGCCAGAATGCCCAGGCGCTGGCGGAACTCGACAGCCATCACGTGCTGATCGACCAGTTGCGTGTCGGCTGGTATGGCGGCGTCGCGGTCGAAGCGATGATGGCGGGGCGTCCGGTCGTCTGCTACATCCACGAGGCCGATCTGGCACGCACCCCGTCGGCGTTCGCGGCCGAGTTGCCGGTCATGCGTGCCAATCCGGATACGATCGAGGGCGTTCTGCGCGGTCTCCTGGGCCTGTCCGAGGGCCGCTTGCGGGAGATGGGGGAACAGGCGCGTCGCTTCGTCGAAACCTGGCACGACCCGGCGCAGATCGCTGCATCGGTGCTCAACGATTATGCCGGGCTTGCGCGACCACCCGGGAAACCGTGAGGCTATAGCATCGGGCCGAAAAGTGGACTTCACTTTTCGGAAAATTCCGATGCGATAACACTGAGATAGATCACCGTGATCGCGTCCGACCGGACGCGCGGCGATCTAGCCCGGCTCGGCTGAGCCTGCCGATCGCTTGGCTGCTCCCGTGGCGGGCTCCGGTCGGCGCAGCCTTCACGAGGGGCTCACCGAGACCCGGGCAGGTCGCCGGTCTGCCCGCCCATCTCCTCCTCCAGCCCGGCATAGACGGCAACCAGCCTGTTCTGTTCCTGCTCCCAGCAGAACTCCCGGCCCAGGGCCAGAGCCCTGGCGCGCATCGCCGCCAGCGTTTCGGGGGCCAGCGCGCCGAGAGCACCCGCTATCGCCTCCGGCGTGGCAGCCTCGGCCACCAGGCCACAGCCATGTTCCGTCACCAGATCGGCGAGGTCCGTCCCAGCCGCGACCAGCGGCGCCAGGCCCGCCATCAGGTATTCATAGACCTTGTTCGGCATTGCGAAGCGGTTCTGGCCCGTGGCCGGCGAGGCGCAGAAGATTCCGATATGTGATGCAGCCGCGGCGGCAACGACCTGCACATGCGGTACGGCGGGTTCGAACCGGATGCGCTCGCCGAGGCCGAGCCGCGCCACCAACGCCTGCAGCTTTGCAAGATAATGGGTGGAACCATTGCCGCGCAGGGTCAGGCGGTGGCGCGGCAGCAGCGGCATGGCGCAAATCAGGGCCTCGATGCCCCGGCCAGCCTTCAAAATGCCGTGGAAGAGCAGTCGAACCGGCTCGCCGGGCGGCGCGGGAACGACTGCCTGAAACGCCGGTGCGTTGCGGATCACCGAAGGGCGCGTCGGCAGCCCGTAGAGCTGTTGCAGGGTCGTCGCGATGCCTTCGCTGACGGTGATGACCCTGTCGGCATCGCCGATATAGCGCGCTTCGATGGCGCGCGTATGCCGCTGGGCCACGAGGCGCCAGAGCCAGTTGTCCGCGTGCTCCTCGCTCGCCAGTTCGTGGCTGTCATAGACGATCCGCGAGCCGGCCTCGCGCTTCGCGGCTTCGGCCGCGACCAAGGCCTGCCAGTCATTGGCATGGACGATGTCGGGCCGCAGAGCGAGCAACGCCCGCCGGGCCGCCGCATGATACGGCAACAGCAAGTGCAGAAATGCCGCCGAGGCAGGAACGAGGTTCGCAGGAAACTGTGTCGCCGCGATCGCGAGGCGCTGGCCGGCCGGCCCGGGCGGGTCGGGAAGCCGGATCATCCGGATCGGCAGCGCCGGCGGCTCGCCGAAGCCGATCGCCGTAACCTCGTGCCCGCGCGCTGCCAGCGTTTCCAGCGTTCGCAGGACGCGATGGTCCCGCGCGATCGCAGTGTAGGACAGCACTGCTATTCGCAGCGCCGGTTGGGGGCGAGTACGCACGGGTCGGAAGGATCCAGGAGAGTCGACGGTGGAGTATAGCTAAAGCGCCCTAGGCAAGGAACGCTTTTGTCGCGCGCGCAGGCGGCAGGGCTCCGCCGCCGACAGTCAGGCGCCAACCGTCCGGGATCGGATTCTCAGCGCTTGAAACTGATTCCGGACGGCGCGGTGAACATCGAGCGATCGACGCTGCCGCCGCGGATCTGCTGGATCATCTCCGACGGCACCATCTTGCCATTGAGAGGCACCGTCGAGCGCCGGCCGAGGAGAGCGCCATCGCTGCGGCAGGTCACCTCATTGACCACCGTCCAGCTGCCGTCGTCGGTGCGCGTCTCGAGGATGATCCGGCTGTTCGAGCCGCTGCGCTCCTCGCGAGCGCGGATCGAGCCTTCCGGCGTCTTCGGCCTGCCGCCGGCCGCCACCGAACGGCGCATGCCGACCTTCGCCTCCGGGAAGAAGCTCAGCACCTCGCCGCGCGCGACGATGATCACCTCGGTGCGGCCACCGCCATGATCGATCTCCTCCCGCTCCATGTCGCCCATCACATAGACGCGGGACCGGAAGGTATCGCCGCCGATCTTGACCAGCCTGTCGGCCTGATAGGTCGGCTTGCCGTATTTGGCGCATTCGCCGCTCGCCCGGGCTTCGCCGACATACAATCCCGTGGCCATCATTGCGGCGACGGCAACAAGCGCGGGGCGGCTCCTGAGAGTGTCGGACATTGGCTGTTTCCTTCTTCCTAGCCCGGAGGCTACAATTTATCCGGGCTAGATCAAATGCTTGACCGTATTGGGAAGGCGCATTTCGCCGACCCCGCGGAACATGTCCTCGCCGTCGATCCAGGGCCCCGGGCGGTCGAGCGCGGTATTGCGCGGTGGCGGCTTGGACTTGACCCAGATCGCCAGCGCCGCGCCGGTATAGATCCCGTCGAATTCCTCATTCGACAACGTGATCGCCCCCTCGATCGGATCGGACAGAAAGGTCCGCCCGAACTTGCGCGCGCGCAGCACCGTGAAATGCTCGAAGGTTCCCTTGTTGACGTGCACGATGACTGGTCCGTTCAGATCGGACAGGTCATTGGCCGAAACCCGCGCGGCCTGCGCCTCGAAGCCGAGCTGATTGGAAACCCAGATCAGATCCTCGAGCGAGAAACCGCTCTTCTGCAGCGCGTCCCAGCTCTTGCCGGGGTAGCGGGAGCGCAACTTGTCGAGAACCTCGACCTCTGTCGTCGGGCGGCCGAGGTGATGGGTCAGCAATGTCGCGATCGCCGCGCCACCACAGGAGAAATCGAAGGCCTGCCGGACGGTTACGGCATATTTCAGCGAAGCATAGGACTGGACTTCGCGATAGGGACGCTTGCCTTCGGTGCTCAGGCAGCCGCCGGCGAAGCCGGCAAGCACGACGGCCGCGAGCACCGCCAATTTCGGTGATCTCGCCTGACGGGGCTTGGCCGGGCGCAAGGACCTAGAACCTCTTGCGGACCGTGAGCGAAGCGCTGACCTGCGGCGTGTCCTTGCTCAGGCCGATGCCGACCGACGGTTCGATGTAGAAATTGGGCGCCAGTCTCTGGGTCAGGGTCAGGCGACCGACGATCGGTTCGGACTGGGTGTTCTTGGCGCGGGCCCCGTTGACGCGGACGTCGCCCTGATAGGAGCCGATCAAGGCGAAGCCCAGGGTCGAGGTATTGGACATGATGAAGGAGAAGCCGGCATTGTAGTTGAACCGTATCGGCCACTCGACTTCATAGCCCTGATGTGCCGTCGCGAACGAATACTCCGCGCCGAAACCGGCGAACAGGACGACGGGATCATAGGTCTTGACGAACTGCACATTGCCGAAAGCGCCCCATTCGCCGCGTGATTGGCGGCCGAACAGCGGATCGATCGGGTTGTTTCCGGGACGATAGGCCTCGCCGAAATAATAGGGCCTCGCGCCGGTCGGGATGACCGCGCCGATGGTCGCGTTGACGGCCGGCAGATTCGGCGTCTCCTTGCTGACCAGCGCGGTCACCTGGACGAGCGTGTCGCCCATGCTGGCCGCGCGGTTCGCCTCCAGCTCGGTCGGCGAGACCTGCGTATAGCGATAGCTGTAGTAATATGGCAGATTGACGCCGAGCTCGACGCCGTCAAAAATGCCGTAGCGCCCGGAAATGAAGGACGTGAACGCTCGGTCGCTCTGCAGCAGCGACGCGTTCTTGGTATAGCCGATGCCGGCTGCGATCTCGAAGGAGCGCGACGACAATGTCGCGACGTTCTCGCGAACGACGCTGAATTCGGGATTGTCGTTGACCACCTCGGGCTTAGCGACCAGGACATCGCCGGTTTGAGCTGCCGCCGCGCCACCGCCCGGCGCTGTGGCCGCCGCCTGGCGTGCTTCCGGAGCAGTTCTTTTGTTCGATGTTGCGGCACGCTGGGCACTGCTGGCCTTGGCTTCGGCCGCCGCAAGACGGCGTTCCATCTGAAGGAGGCGCTGTTCCAGCTGTTTGATCCGCTCTTCAGCCGTCTGCCCATGAGCGGAGGCCGGTAGGGCTATAGCGACCAGTACTGCCAGGTTGAACGGGCGACCGATCCTTATAGACACCGTCATATGCAAACACCCGACGATACTCTCGTCTCCATGGAGACGCGTTACCCTGGCAAGGAATGGCGGGAAGGACCGTAAAACGTCCCTCCCGCAAGTAAGAAGGCTATCAGCCGTAGTTAACCTTGGCGTAATAAGCACTGTAATAGTACGAGGCCGCCGTGGCGGCATAGCTGTAGGCGGTATAATAGTAGGTGTAGCTCGACGAATAGCCGTTGACGTCGTTCACGAGCGAGATGGCGCCGTAGTAATGGGCGTAGGAGTTATAGAGGTTGGCGTAGTAGGCGTAGTAGATCGAGGTCGATCCCTTTCCAACCACAGCCTTGGCATCGTTCTGGCTCAGCGAAACGGCCTTTGCCTTACCGAAAACCGGGCTCAGCTCGTTTGCGGCAGCCGGCGTCGCGAGGGCCATCGCGATCGCGGCGGGAATAGCGATCTTCTTCAACATTTAAACCTCCACTCGCTGCTAAGCGTGGGGAAACTTGCCCACAACGCTTTTATAGGCGCGCCTTCTGATAAATTGCAACCGATTTCACGCCATAACGCTGCGGCGCACCCTAGATGAAAAAAGCGAGATCAAATTATTTAACTTGCAGAAATTCGCCCGGATATAGGATTGGAGTTTTTAATTCGATGGATATGACGTAGTTATTGATGATTGTTATTTGACGGCGGGATATTAAATGTTCAAAAAATCGAACTATACAAAAACAAGGTAATTAAATTTCTTTGATTTTCATCTAAGTATATCCGCCTCGATGCATGCTGGCCATGCTGGAATTCTTTGAAGAGTACTCCCTGCCCCCTGCGGCCGAGGCGCTGCCCTGCGCTCACCAGACCGTGTCGCAGAAGATTCCCGATGGTTCGCTCGGGGCATGTGAACGTATATTCCGCAACGTCACCTGTTAGGGCGCTTGCATTAAGATCGTCGCCGATACTTCCGGTTGCCTCGTCGCTGGTCGGCACTGAGACCCGAGCACTCGCCAAGATCTTCGCTTACCGGTTCTGGGGAGCCTCGCTTCGTTCGGTCGGCGGGATGCCGGGTCTTGTAAGCCAGTTTGCCGAGCCTCCTGCCGGACGCGGAATGCGATCTCTCTCTTTGGGAAAGGATCGGAGAGTGCTCAAGAATAGCAAGCCTCATTCTGAGGAGCTGCGGTGCAACGTCTCGCAAGATGCTCCGGATGGTTCCGGAGCATCCTGAAACATCTTTCGAGACGCTATCCCTGACGGGGGACCTCCTCGGGATAAGCGCTGCATGACATCTCGAACTGGGACCAAGGTGCCGGACAGGGGCAGACATTGGAAATTGTCGGGTGGTCAGCCGGCCGGATCGGCATTGAGGGGCCGGCCGATCGTCGCATGCAGGATGCGGTCAAGCTCTTCGCCACGGCGCCGCCAACTCGCCTCGCGCGCGACGTAGCTCGCGCCTCCCGCTCGCATCTCGGCGAGGTCGGGCATCTCCGCCAGCGCCCGTACCGCCTTGGCCAGCGCATCGGCGTCGGCAGCCGGAATGATCATTCCGGCGCCAGCCTGCCGGACGATGTCGGCCTGGAACGGCAGATCGCTCGCAATCACGGGGATGCCGCAGGCCATGGCTTCGAACAGCTTTAGCGGCGCGACGCCCGAGGCGGAACGGCCATCCTGGTCCTCGATCACGCAAAGTGCCGCCAGCGCACCGCGCAGCAAGGCGGGGACCGCGTCGTAAGCTTGCCGTCCGAGCCAGAGGAGGCGGGGATCGGCCTTCGCGGCCTCGACCTTGCCGCGCTCGACGCCGTCGCCGACGATGACGAGCTTCACATCCACGGGCCAGGCCGGTTCCTGCAGCGCCGCGAGCATGCTCCCGACACCGTGCCAGGCGACGAGACCGCCGACGAAGATGACATAGCGGCCGGGAATGTCGGCGCGCGGTCCGTCGGGCCTGAACAGCTCGGTGTTGGCGCCGTTGGAGACGGTGCTGACCCGATCATGGCCGGCAAAGCCGCGGGCCCAGTGGGCGAGGCCTTCGGTGACGGCGACCAGATGGGCGGCCAAGCGGAATTGCGTCCGGTAGAGCCAGGCGAAGAGCGGTGCGAACGGCTTCAGGGCCGGATAGGTCACCCCGATATCGGCCGGCTTGCCGTTGATCTCCTGCACGACCGGCACTTTGCGCCGGCGCGCGCACAGCGCGAGCGGCAATGCCATGAAATGCGAACGGACGAAGACTGCGTCGAACTCACCCAACCGGCGCGCCAAGGCGAACTGCACCCGGCCATAGTCGAGCAGGCGCTGCAGGAAAGAGGTCCGGGCACTGGCTCCGCCGCGCGTGGTGGCGAAGAGTTCGACCTGCCAGCCGCAGCCCTCGAGGCTGGCGATGATCTCGTCGATATGGGTCTGCGATGCCTGGCCCGGCCTTGGCGTCTCCAGGGATAGATAGGCCAGGCGCCGCGGCCTGTTCATGCCAGCGCGGTCGCCCGCACCTGCAACGCCTCGCGGACCGCTTCGATGATGTAGTCCTGCGTCGTCTCGTCGAGATAGGGATGCATCGGCAGGGCTACGACCTCCTGCGCCACCCGCTCCGAGATCGGCAGGCCGTTCCCGGCGACCGGGAAGTGCTTGTAGGCGGTCTGCTGGTGCAGGGGCTTGGGATAGTAGACGGTGGTCGGCACGCCCTTGGCCTTGAGCGCGGCCTGGAAGGCGTCGCGGCGGCCGGCGTCGACACGGATCGTGTACTGGGCCCAGGTCGAGACGCAGTCCGCCATGACATGAGGCGTGGCCACGAGATCCTTCAGCGCTTCGGTATAGCGGTGCGCCACCTTCTGGCGCTTCTCGATCTCTTCGCCATAGATCTTGAGCTTCTCGATCAGGACTGCGGCCTGGATCGTGTCGAGCCGTGAATTCACGCCGACGCGGACATTGTCGTATTTGTAGGAACCCTTGCCGTGGAAACGCAGCGAGCGCAGCAATGCGTCGTGCTCGTCGCTGGCGGTGAGGATCGCGCCGCCATCGCCATAGCAGCCGAGCGGCTTGGCCGGGAAGAAGCTGGTGGTGGCGAAGTCGCCGATCGCGCCGGCGACCCGGCCCTTGTAGCTCGCGCCGTAGCCCTGCGCCGAATCGCAGATCAGGACGAGGTCGTTCTGCTTGCAGAAGGCCTCGATCGGGTCGTAGTCGCAGGCTTGGCCGAAGAGATCGACCGTGATCAGGGCGCGGGGCTTGAGATCGTGCTTCCGCGCCGTATCGAGCGCGGCGGCGAGGCCCTTCGGGTCGAGATTATAGGTCGCTTCGTCGATCTCGGCGAAGACCGGCGTCGCACCCATCCAGGCCACCACCTCGGCGGTCGCGGCAAAGGTGAAGCTCGGGCAGATCACCGCGTCGCCGGGGCCGATGCCGAGCGCCTCGAGCACCAGGATGAGCGCGTCGGTGCCATTGGCGACGCCGATCGCATGCTTCGCCCCGCAGAACGCGGCAAGCCCGGCCTCGAACTGGCCGACCTGCTCGCCGAGGATGTAGTTGCCATCGTGGACGACCTTCAGGATCGCCTCGTCCATGGCCTTGCCGATATGCTGGCGCTGGGCTTTGAGGTCGATGAATTCGATCGCGGGACGCTCGCTCATCAGACGATCTCCTCCAGGGTATCGGGACCGGTCTCGCGATAGCGCCGGCCGGTTTCGGGGCAGGTCAGATCAGGGCCGAGCTTGGCGCCGTCATGGCTCATCCAGCCGATGCGGCGGGCCGGGACGCCAGCCATCAGGGCAAAATCGGGCACGTCCTTGGCCACGACCGCACCCGCGGCGATGAAGCAATAGGCACCGAGCGTATGGCCGCAGACGATGGTGGCGTTGGCGCCGATGCTCGCCCCCTTCTTGACCAGCGTCCGACGGAATTCGGATTTGCGGTTCAGGAAGGCGCGCGGGTTGTTGACGTTGGTGAAGACGCAGGACGGGCCGCAGAAGACGTCGTCCTCGAGCACGACGCCGTCATAGAGGGCGACGTTGTTCTGGACCTTGCAGCCATTGCCCATGGTGACGCGCGGCCCGACCATGACGTTCTGGCCGAGCACGCAGTTCTCGCCGATCGCGGTCTCGCCGAGGACATGGACGAAGTGCCAGACCTTGGAGCCGGCGCCGATCGTCACGCCATCATCGACATAGGCGCTCTCATGGATCTTCGCGCCGGGAAAGCGCGGATCGTCACGCATCTCCGGCGCGGCCATCCAGGGTCAGCCTTTCAGATATTTGTCGACGAAGGGATGCCGCTCGCCATTGGCAATGACCGGCAGGCTGCGGAACTGCGAGACCACTTCGACGCAAAAGCGGACGTCCTCGAGGCCGTAGCCATTTCCGGCCAGGACTTCCTGATAGCTGCGGGTATGCAGATCGGTGAAGCCTTCCGAGAACTCGACCTCCTCGCCATCGAGGGTGATCGAGCGATAGGTCGTCTTCTTGCCTTTGACGGTGTCTGGCAGGTCGTTGGAATCGACCGAGAGGAACCAGCGCACATCGGCCTTCTCATAGGAGAGCAGGCCGCCGGCGCGCTCGCCCTGGCGCAGGCTCGCGGTCTGCGATTTCAGCGGACCGAAGACATAGGCCAGCATGTCGAAGAAATGCACGCCGATATTGGTGGCGACACCGCCCGACTTGGCTTCGTCGCCCTTCCAGGAGGCGTGGTACCAGCGACCGCGCGAGGTGATGTAGGTCAGGTCGACGGCATGGCGCTCGTTCGACTGGGCGATGCGCTCCTTCAGGGCCTGGATCGCCGGGTGCAGGCGCAGCTGCAGGATGGTGTTGATCTTCTTGCCGGTCTGCTCCTCGATCTCGGCGAGGCCGTCGATGTTCCAGGGATTGAGGACGAGCGGCTTCTCGCAGATCACGTCCGAGCCCGAACGCAAGCCGAAGCGGATATGGGCGTCGTGCAGATAGTTCGGCGAGCAGACGCTGACATAGTCGATATGCTCGCCGCGGCGGCGCAGCTTGTCGATATGGCGATCGAAACGCTCGAACTCGGTGAAGAAATGCGCCTGCGGGAAATGGCTGTCGATGATCCCGACCGAGTCGTTGGGATCATAGGCGACCTTGAGGTCGCCGCCGATCGCCTTGATGGCCTGCATATGGCGGGGAGCGATGTAGCCGGCGGCGCCGATCAGGGCGAAGCTTGTCATGATTACGTTCTCGATCTGGTCCATCGCGCCGACGGGCGATGCCGTCGGCGCCGTTCAATCAGGCCTTGAAGACGTTCGCGGCGACCACGCCCTTGCGGGCGCATGCGTTGCGGGTATCGACCACGATCCTGGAATTGGCGACCACGAAAGCGTAATCGACGTCGTCATGATCGGTGGCGATCAGCACGGCATCATAGCCTGCGAGCGCGTCCTTGCTGACCGAGGCGCTCTTGCGGCCGGTGAGCTCGGCATGCTCGCGGGTCGGCGGAATCACCGGGATGAAGGGATCGTGGAACTCGACATGGGCGCCGCGCTTCTCGATCAGCTCGATCAGCTTGAGCGCGGGGCTCTCGCGCATGTCGTCGATGTTCTTCTTGTAGGCGATGCCGAGGATCAGGATCTTCGCGTCGCTCAGATTCTTGTGGCCCTTGGCGTCGAGCACCTCGGCGAGCTGATTGACCACCCGGTAAGGCATGCGCGTGTTGATCTCGCCGGCGAGCTCGATGAAGCGGGTGGCAACATCGTATTCGCGCGCCTTCCAGGTCAGGTAGAACGGGTCGATCGGAATACAGTGACCGCCGAGGCCCGGACCCGGATAGAACGGCATGAAACCGAAGGGCTTGGTCTTGGCGGCGTCGATCACCTCCCAGACGTCGATGCCCATCGCGGCGTAGACCGTCTTCAGCTCGTTGACGAGCGCGATGTTGACGGCCCGGAAGATGTTCTCGGTCAGCTTCACCGCCTCGGCGGTGGCGGTCGAGGAAACCGCCACGGCCTTGACGACGAGCGCGCCGTAGAGCGCGAGCGACATGGCCAGAGCATCGGCGCCGTCGCCACCCACCACCTTCGGAATCGTCGAGGTGCCGAAATCGGGGTTGCCGGGATCCTCGCGCTCCGGCGAGAAGGCCAGGAAGAACTCCTCGCCGCTCTTCAGCCCGCTCGCCTTTTCGAGGATCGGGCGCATCACCTCGTCGGTGGTGCCGGGATAGGTCGTGGATTCGAGGACGATGAGCTGATCCTTGCGCAAGCGCTTGGCGATCGCCTCGGTCGTCTTGACGACATAGGACAGGTCGGGCTCGCGATATTTGGTCAGCGGAGTCGGCACCGCGATCAGGAGCGCGTCGGGCTCGGCCATCCGGTCGAAATCGGTGGTTGCGGCGAAGCGTCCGGTCTTCGCACCCTCGATGATAAGATCCATCGGGATATGCTTGATCGCGCTCTTGCCGGCATTGAGATCATCGACGCGCTTCTGATCAATGTCGAAGCCGATCACCTTGATGCCCTGGCGCAGCGCGGCGAGCGCCAGAGGGATGCCGACATAGCCGAGGCCGACAATGCCGATGACAATCGAACGATCATTGACGCGCTCGATAAATCGCTGCGCAGTTTGCGAAGTCACATTGCACCCCGGGTATTGCGGCAAGGCCGGCATCGGGCCGGTTCGTGCGCGTGCTTCTTCCAGACTTGTGAAATGACGTCAACCGCAAGCGGCTCGCGCAATTGTGCACGCCCAAATGCAACGACACGCAGCATCGCTCGAAAATACCGCGAACACAGCGACCCCGTCCATATCGGATACATTCATCGGCGACGGATTGCGCCAAGGCCGGCGAGAGCAGGCCAGGGGCGCCCCTTGTGCCGCAAGCGGCAAAGCGAGGCAGCGCCGATCGCCGAAGATCTGACCAGACCAACAAGAGAGGATGTCTTTGTAGATCAAGGCATTGCCTCTATAAAAAAAATTCAAAAAGATTATAATAAATAAACGAAAATGCCTGATGTGATTTTTGATTCAAAAATCGACCTGACAAAAGACCCAAAAGACGGACTATAGAAAAATATTAAACCATCAACATTGTTGTATCTATATTTTACTATATCGATACATTTGGATCGACGCCCCTATCGAAGGCTATTACGATAGCTGGTCGAGCGCCGGATTGTCACGCTGTGGAGAACCCGCTATGCACGGTCGCGCTATGATACCAGCAATGCCGCAATGGGAGTCCCATGAGCATTTCATCCTTGGAGTTCCGTCAGGACCCGCCGGTTCCTGCCTTCCTGATCCATGACGTGCTTGCGAAACTCGCTTATGTCGATGAGCGTGTGCAAGGCGCGCAGATTTCGGGCTCCGGCGATACGATTCAGCTCATGCTCCGAGCCGCGCTGGGCGCAGGCGAAATCGAGGCCTTGAAGGCGCGCGTCGCGACGCTCGTCACCGCGATGTCCGACGGCGCCTTCGAGCCGGAGCTGCGCGTGCTGGAAGCCCATGAGGGCCAGATCAAGACCGACATCGATCCGATGGCCGAACTGCTCGCCCGCCGCGAGGTCGTACAGGAGGGTGCCGGTTTCTTCATCATCGGGCCGCTGCTCACGCATGTCGTGTCCTATGTCGAGGATCGCCTGCTCGAGATCGCCGGAGAGCTCGGCGCCACGCCCTTCCGCTTTCCCGCCCTGATTGCTCCCGGTTATTTGGAGCGGGTGCAGTATTTCAAGAATTTCCCGCACTCTCTGAGCTTCGCGACGCATTTGCGCGAGAACCTGCCGGACATCCAGCGCTTCTCCGCCGAGGCGACGACGATCGGCAGCAGAGTCGAGGCCGATCCGGAGCTGTTCGCGCGTCCTGCGGCGATGCTGGCCCCCACGGTCTGCCACCATCTCTACCTGGCGCTCAGCGACACGGAGCTCGATCAGGACGGGATCATCGCCACGGCCAGCGGAAACTGTTTCCGCTTCGAGTCGATCAACATGGTCTCGCTTGAGCGCGTCTGGAATTTCACCATGCGCGAGATCATCTTCGTCGGCGAGGACGAGCAGGTCCGCGAGCGTCTCGACAATGTTCGCGCCGCCGTCCGGCCGCTGCTGGAGGAGCTCGGTCTCGCCTATAAGGTGATGACGGCCAATGATCCGTTCTTCATCGGCACCTTCCGCGATCAGGCCGCCTATCAGGCCGCTTTCGAGCTGAAATACGAGATCCGCGCCGAGCTGCCCTATAAGAAGGGCACCGTTGCGATCGGCTCCTACAACCGCCATGGCGACTTCTTCGGCCGTAGCCTGAACATCCGGACGCCCGATGGCTCGCCGGCTTGCACGGGCTGCATCGGCATCGGCTTCGAACGGCTCGCGCTCGCCTTCGTCGCGCAGCACGGGCTCGACCCGGACAACTGGCCGAAGCCCATTCGGGATGCGGTCGCCAAAGCAAAAGCGCGGCCATTTCGCTTCAAGCCGCTCGCCTCCTCGCATTGCCCGGTCTGCTGACCGGGTCTCCCTTACAGCCACTCAAGGAAACCAGCATGGCGTCGGAACAGACCTACGAAGGCTTGACCTCAGTGATGCGCGAGCTGTTTCGCGATCCCGCCCTGAACGCGACCCCGGAACTGACCGCCCGCGACGTCAAGGGCTGGGACAGTCTCGCCCATATCCGCTTCGTGCTCCAGGTCGAGAAGGCCTTCGGCATCAAGTTCGCCACCACCGAAATCTCACGCTTCAAGAATGTCGGCGAACTCGCGGATATGATCGAACGCAAAAAACAGTCTTAACGCAGCCTTCGCGGCTTTATGCTGCCATCATGCTTGCCGGGGTTTCTCGGAATTGAGTACTTTGCTGTCAAAGCTCGCGGGCCCCAGTATTGCGGCGTTAGCTCTTCTATGCCAGGCTCTGACTGTCAGTGCAGTTGAGCCTGGCGAGATCAGGCGCTTCCCCTATCCATTTGGTAATCTTGTCGCCTTTTCTAGCGATGCTGATTCCCAAAGCGGTGAGCATGGCGTTAATATCCACCGCTTTTTCAATGAACGGCTCGGACTGCCGATATCCGACTCTACCTTCCCCCTTGCTACATACGCTGCGTCTTTTTTTTCCAGCCAAGTAGAGCTTAACCGAAAGAAGATTGGGAAGCTGCCGACCTTCGCCGTTCTTCTGCGCGAGTGGCATCGCGGCAATATCGATCATTTCCATAGCTGGGAGGAAGGCGCATTTCCGAGAATTATTAGCAGATCCGCTGCAGGCCGTTTCTTGCGCAATGGGTTGCAGGTCGAGACCGCTGGCGCTGCGCATCCATTTCAGATGGGCGCGAGATATGATGTTCTGCGTCTGCGCTTTGACCGCCAGCCCCCGGCGGATCTGAGTTTAGTCCTAAAATTCGCGGACGGGAGTGAGCATGCCGTAAGCTCCGGGGCTATCGAGCAAGCTCGTTATGCGCAGGTGGCAACAAGCGAGCTTTTCGGTGTCATCGTCGATATCCTCGCGCCGGATATTCAGGAGAAAGTCGTCAACTTCACGGACCTGCGGCGTGTCGAGTTCATATCGCCCTCATGTCAAGAGACTTGTGAAGTCCGTATCCTAGAGCTCTCACGTGACGGCTTCAGCCGGCGGACAGCTTTAATTCAGGCCCCTGTTCTGGAGGCCTGGAATGTCCGCCCTTTCATTTACACCTCGCACGGGTCCCAGACAAAGAATGCGTCATTCGGGACCGCCCTGCTGGGCGTCAATGCGGTGGCAGCGGAAGCGTCGACCTCCGCCATCGATACCGAAGTCACTCCACTGGCCGCGAATCCAACACGCCATGCCTATCTCGTCGATATATTGAAGCGGCTTGGCGTGGGGTCCGTATGGCCATTTGAGGTTTCTGGCTATCTTTATAGCGCCAGCATCGACACGCCGCCGGCAAACAGCTTTGACGGTTTCCATGTTACGAGGCGTACATGGCCTTTCTGGAATCCTGCGACTTCTATCGATGAATATAAGAATAATATTTTTAAGAAATTTCCAAACCTATCAAGGGATTTGATAGAGAAAATTATTGTCTGCAAAACAACAGGGCCTTGTTCGATGGAGCAAGGGACAGTGATAGGCTTGCTGCCTGCGATTAGCCTTTCTGAAATTACTCGACGCGCAGGAGTAGAACATCTTTGGTATACGCATTTCGGAACCGCCCCGTCTTTCGGTCAATCATTTTTTAATTCCACCCCGGATCAGCCTTTTCCTGCCGCTAATTTACCTCCCTTCGCAACATTGACCAATCGCTTCTACAATTTCTCTGGGCTGGTACCGAAATCAGAGAGGGTCTGGGTCGCGCCTGCAGGCACTGTCGAGAGATATCGGCGGATGCACCATCAGATTGGTGGTCTTCTGCGGTACAGGCGCGAAACGCAGACGGTTGAGATTCGCTCCTGGCTCGACCCGGTGCTCGCGACGCGTGTGCCGGATCGCGGGGCAGGAACGCGCGACCTCCATGGCCTGACGGTGTATGTCGAAGACGCCAGCCGCAGCCGGGTCACAGTGGACGATCAGGAGATCGACAGTTTTACTCGGAATTCCGCCGACGCTTCCGGCCGGGAATCAATTACCGTGGTGGACGACAGTGCGCCGACTGTGCTGATCGGCAAGGCCCCGCTTGAGAGTCGTGGCATTGCCATCGCGACCCAGGGGCACCTCATACGCGGAGCTCACGAATTGTCTCTGGAGACAGGGGCGGATAAACGAGCAGCCTTCACTTTCGTTCCCAATGAGCTCAAGCTCTGGAATACTTCCCATATCAAGATTCGCTACCGCAAATCAGGCCCGGGTCGAGCTTACATAACGCTGACACTTCAAGATGGACAGTTATTGTCGTTGGGCGAGGGCGACAGTCCCAGCCTGGAAGCGAGTGGGTACTTGTCCATGCCAGAAGCTGCCAGCGAGGAATGGGTTTCGTCCGTACTTTCGCTTGCTGACGCAGATTGGCTTGATACGCCCGACGCCAAGGATACCTTGGACAGCGGGCAGCGACTGCCGTTGCCGCTCGGGCAGATCAGGCAGATCGAGGTCGAATTGCGCGAT
Source organism: Allobosea sp. GW823-FHT01F03 (assembly GCF_058798075.1). Classification (NCBI taxonomy): domain Bacteria; kingdom Pseudomonadati; phylum Pseudomonadota; class Alphaproteobacteria; order Hyphomicrobiales; family Alloboseaceae; genus Allobosea; species Allobosea sp. GW823-FHT01F03. The sequence continues at coordinate 1,841,044 of NZ_CM179505.1, forward strand.
GCTGCGGAAAATTCGCGCCTTTCGATCGAATATCTCCACGCCTTGCGTCCCAACGGCAACGGAGTCGCTCCCGATGGCCGGAAAGTCGTCGCGGGCCGGGTTGCAAACGCCGATGGTGAACCGCTTTCCAACGTCACGGTCGAGGCCTCCGACGGCGACGGTACCGCGCGCCGCACCGCCACTGACAGGGACGGCCTTTACTTCTTCCCGGCGATATCGATAGGTTCGGTTCTTCGCTTGCGCCTGCCATATACTAACTGTTACCCTGATCGCGGCTCGGCAATCGAGGTGCTGAAGGACGAAGTTGAAGTCGACTTCGATACCGGCCGTTGCGACTATTCGCGCTCCCAGGGGCTTCAAACCCATCGGCCTCTGCTCACGCCAACGGAAATTTTTAGTAAATGAACAAGCCGCAGCTTCTGGCGATCGGGCTCGCCACCGCCGTTGTCGTTACCGTCGGCGCCGTCGCCACGGGGCAGTATTTCCAGATGGCGAAGGCGCTCAAGCGCCAGGGCCAGCGCATCGAGGCCGTCACCCTATCGGTACAGGAAGCGCGCGCGACGCTCGGCGCGCTTCAGGGCGTCAATGCGGCCGCCATGGAGAAGCTCACCGGTCTCGAGGCCGCCCAGACGAAGGCCGCGACCAGCCTGGCAGAGATGCTGGAGGCTCACTCCCGGACGGCGTCTAGCCTCACAGAAATGCTGGAGGCTCACTCCCAGACCTCGTCTAGCCTCGCGATGATCGAAACGGCCCAAGCAAGGCTCGCTGCCTCCATGCAGCGGGAGCTGCGCATGGCGCTGCGTTCCGGCGGAGCCGATCTGACCGAGCAGCAGCGCGCCGAGCGGCTGGCCCGAAACGAGGCCCTGCGCACCACGCACGGGCTCAAATCGGATGATGCCACAGTGCAGCCCGGTCCTGTCCTGGCGCTGATCGATCGGGTCGGTCTCGAACGCAAGGGCGGGCTCTACGAGAATTACGGGCTAGACGTCCGGCCTCGCCGGGCCGGCCCGATCAGCCTGTCGGCGACCGAACTCGTCGTGCGCGAAGAGCAGTCGATCCTGATCTGGCGTCCGACCGCCAACCCGGCCCGACCGCCGAACGCGATCGAGATCGCATTCCACGATGCGATGCCTGCGAAGGGCACACTGACGATCGGGCTGGAACTGGCCTCCGGCGAGGTCGTCCGGTTCGCGCATGGATTCAGCAGCGACAACGCCCCCGGTGCCGCGCCGGCCAATCTGCCGGCCGACATCGCCAGCTATTTTGCCGCAGGCGATGCGAGCATCGCCCTCCAGCGCAACAATGATCGCCTTGTGGCGGCACTGCCGCCCAAACTCGCCGAAGCGCTCGGCAGGCCGGACGGCAAGCCACAGGTGAAGGCCTGGTTTCTGATCCTGAGTGGCATGTCCGGCACGACGCTCTCGCTGACCCAGGCCGCGCTTCTGGCGCCCCTGCCGCCAGCCGAGACGGTCACCTTGCGCGGCCGCGTGACGAATGTGGCGATCGAACGGGGGGCTTCGGTCGAGATCATCGACGAGAGCAACCGCCGGCGGACCGTGGGCCTGTCGGCATCCGGAGAGTTCATGCTGGCTGGCGTCGACGCCCGTCGCCCGATCTCGGTGCGCTACAAGCACCAGAACCAGCTGTATTTCAGCCGTCTCGGCCGCTGGTTCGAACCGGTTCTCGATCGCAACGATCTCGATATCGCCGTAGCCCCGGCCTTTTCCAACCCGACCGGCGCCAAGCCCGATGTTCGCCTGTCCTCGCTGAAATTCGGGACAGATGCCGAGCTTGCCTCACGGTACGTTCTGCATAGCCGCCAACGCTGGGTCGGCTATGATCACGCTGCCCAAGAATACGATAGTGTGACTTTCGCGAACAATCTCGGCCATATCGACATCGACCGTTTCAGCGGCAGGCCCGACAGCTGCGTGCGCGTCGCCTTTGCCGGCAGCAGCTTTTCGGTCGCTCTGCAGGTCAACCGTTCCGACAAGTACAACATCCTGCTGGAGGAGGAGCTCGGGCTGCGCCTCGGCCGCTGCGTCGAGGCGATCGTGGTCGGCCGCGACAATGGCGACCCGGGCGCGCTGTACCCTCGACTCAAGCATGTCGTGAAGGATCTGAAGCCGGACATGCTGTTGATCGAGATCTCCTCGATCGCGATGAACCAGCTCAGCCCGGAGATCCTGAGGCGGACTTATGGCTTCGACTACGAAAGCAGCCCGCTCGACCATTTCGAGTACGACTCGGCAGGCAAGCTCGTCTTCAAGCGCTGGGAACCGAACTACGGCGTGTTCACGACCAAGGCGACGAACGAGCCGCTGCGGGCCGGAATCCCGCTGGCAGCCGAGTCCACCGTTCCCTTCGGCCAGATGACCCCGGAGATGAAGGACGCCTACAAGCTGCTGGCCGACATGCTGCGCCTGTACAAGGAGGAGTTCCAAGGCACGCCGCTGGCCCTGTTTACCGGCTTCGACCAGGCAGCCTGCCGCAATCTCTGCCAGCCCGTGGCCAAGCTCGCGGACGGCACAGCGGTGGAGTATGGCGCGGTTCCGTTCCTCGCCAATCAGAGCCGCGTCTGCAAGGAGGCCGGGATCGCCTGCGTGCATCCGAATCTGCCGCGCGGATTCAATGATCGCAGTGGCGCCTATCTCACCTGGGATAATGATTTCCATCTGAGCCCTCGCGGCCATCAGTGGTTCGCCCAGCAAATGGCGGAGAAGCTGGCGCCGGCGCTTGCCGCCATTCCCGTCCGAGCTGAAACGCCGTGAAGGACGGGACCGTGACCACGCCCTCCTTCGCGCCCTGCCGCGATCTCGACGCGCCCAGCCGCCTTGCGGCGGCGGCCTTGGCTGTCGAGGCCCTGCAGGAATTCTATGAGCGACTGCCCTTTTCGCACGAGGATCTGCTCGCCTGCGTGGCGGATGAATTCGTCACGGAAGGCTCGGAGCTGGGTGACGCGGTCGCAGCGTTGCAGGAAGGCGTGGTCGTCGGGCTGTTCGCCGGCTACCCCGCCGACGCGCAGGCCGAGCGCCAGCAGCAGAGCGTCTTCCACTGCCTCTCGAGGTTGGATCCGGACAAGCTCGAGCAGGCGCTCGCCGTGCTGGACGAGCATCGCCGCAGCGTTCCCACGGTGCCCGCCGGCAGCTTCTATCTCGCCCGCATCGCGGTCGCCTCCGCGCAGCGTGGCACGGGGCTGGCCGGGAAGGTTCTCGACGCTTTCCACCGGGCGGGGGCAGGCCATGCCGGGCTGAGCCTGCATGTGCGCGCCGACAACCGGCGCGCCATCGCCTTCTATCGCAAGAACGGTTTCGCGCTGGCCGGGACGGAAGGCATGAACTATCAGGTGATGAGCCGCGCGACATGAGCAACGGGACTTTCCAGCGCGGGCTCAGCATCTTCTGGCTGATGCTCAAGATCGGCCTCATCCTGTTGCTGGTGAGAAGCGAGACGGCCCGGTTCATCTATCAGAACTTCTGATCGTGCCACCTCCTCTGATGCGATCCAGGCGGCCCTTCGGTTTGGAAACATGATGCGAATCTGGCTCTGGCTCCTGGCTGCCGCGGCGGCTATCGGCTGCTTCGTGACGGTCGACCGCCTCGTCGCGTCGAACCTCTATGAGGCGCACGCCCTTGCGGAAGCCGTCGATATCGAAAGCACCGATACCTATCTCGCCAAGCTGGAGCTGATCCGGCGCCATCCCGGACCGGTGGTCGCGGTCATCGGCGATTCCCAGGTCGTCGGCGAGACGATGGCCGAGCACGGCGATCGGAGCTGGCGCAACCATACCATCGATCGCCAGTTGCAGCAGCGGCTTTCGGCCGATCCGGCGCTGAAGAGCGCGCTCGTCGTCAATCTCGGCGCCAATGGTATGCTGCCGGCCGATATGGAATTCGTCGCGCGCGACGCGCTGAAGGCGGGGGCCGACGCGATCATCACCAATGTCAGCATTCGCAGCTTCTCGGCGGATTTCGACAAGGCCGAAGCTGCGATGGCCAGGCCCTGGCTCGCCAGGCTCTGCCGCGACGCGCAGGACGCTTTGCCGCGCAGCTGCGACGAGGCTTCCTGGTCGAAGCGGACGCGTGACCTGCTGGCATCGCATTGGGTCCTGTACCGGAACCTGGACTTTCTGCAGGAGCGCTATCTGGGCGGCTCCTATCGGGAAGCCCTGCACACGCTCACCCGGTTCCTGCCCCTCTATCTGGCCGACCCTGACGCTGCCTCGCCGCCCGGCGACGAGCTCGTGCTCCTGTTCCGTGCGAGGGCGCGCTTCGAGAGCGTGGCGTTTTCCGACCAGCACCTCCAGGCGCAGGCGCTGAAGCGGACCCTCGACTTCGTCCGCGGCGCCGGCGCGCATGCGATCGTCTTCTACTCGACCGAGAATCCGACCCAGATCGGTCAGCTCATGGCACCGGCCAAGGCCGAGGAGAACCGACAGAAGATCCTGTCATTCCTCCAGGGCTACGCCTCGGAAAAACTGGTCATGGTGCCGCCGCTGCCCGAACTCTCGGCCCGTTTCTTTCTCGACTTCATGCATCTCGACGCCGATGGCTATCGCATCCTGGCCCAGCATCTCAGCCAGCCGCTTGCCCGTCTTCTGGCCGCGTCGGCCAATCCCCGCTGAGCGTCGTTCGAAGGAGCGGTGACGAGTGTCTTTCTGGGCATCCCCGATCACGGTCGGCACGGTCGGCTTTCTTGTTCTCGTCCTCGCGCTGGTGGTCGCGGCCTGGACCCCGATGCGGCGGCATTTCCTGACCGTCCTGATCGCCGTCAACCTCGCCATGCTGTTCTCCTGGCTGCGCTGGATCGATGCCGCCTGCCTGCTGATCTTTCTCGTCCCGCCCTTCCTGATGGCGCGGCATCACTGGGGATCGGGCAAGCCGGCGCCGACGCGGGCCGTGCTCGGCACCGTGCTCCTCCAGATCGCGCTCTTCCTGGTCCTGCGGCGCTATCCCGGTTTCGACGTCACCGGGCTGCTCGGCCACCCCGTGGCGGTGATCGGCGTCTCCTACATCATGTTCCGGCAGATCCACCTGATCGTGGATGCCCCCTACAGCACCGAGCCCTTCTCGCTCGCGCGCTACTTCGCCTATACGACCGCGGTCTGGAGCCTGTTGGCCGGGCCGATCCAGCGCTATCCCGACTTCGTCGCCGGCCTCGGCAAGATCGGTCGCCCCGGCGAAGATGCTTTGCTCGCCAGCGCGCACCGGATCACGACAGGCATCCTCAAGGCGTTCGTGCTGGCGCCGATGTTGCTGGAAACCAGCAAGCTCGGCAGCGCCGCCGGCGGTGAATTCAACGCCCTCGCCTGGCTCGTCACCTTCTACAGCTACTTCATCTTCCTCTATCTGGACTTTTCCGGCTACACCGACATCGTCATTGGATGCGCTGGCCTGTGCGGGTTCAGCACGCTTCCCGAGAACTTCAATCGCCCCTACCTGTCGCGCAATGTCCAGGAGTTCTGGGCGCGCTGGCACATCTCCCTCGGCACCTGGTTCCGCGACTATGTCTTCACGCCGCTGTTCCGCCTGCTCGGCGACTGGAGCGGCTGGCGCAGCCTGTTCCTGACCAATATCGCGGCCCTGGCGGTCACCTTTCTGCTCGTCGGGGCCTGGCACGGGCCGGGCCTGAATTTCGTGGCCTTTGGCATCGCTCAGGCTGCGGGCGTCGTCGCGGCGGTCAGCGCACGCGCGCTGCGGGAGCGTTTCCTGACGCCCGAAACCCAGGCGAGGGTCGAGAGCAACCCGATCCTGATCGGCCTGTCCTGGCTGCTTTGCTTCCACTTCATCTGCGCCAGCTTCCTGCTCCTCGAGAATTCGCCGGGCGATGTCGCGCGCTTCCTGGGTGCGATGTTGGTGCATCTGGCCACCTAGCCCGGGCAGCGCGGTTGACGCAGGTCCGCCGGGCTCGCTGGATCGCCGCGCGTCCGTTCGGACGCGGTTACGGTGATCCAGCTTTTTGTTATCGCATCGGAGTTTTCCGAAAAGTGGATTCCACTTTTCGGTCCGATGCTATAGAGCAGGCCCGTGAAGATCGGCTCGGGTTCGCGATGCGGGCCAGAGAGCGTCGAGCCGGAAGGGCAGGTGTATTCGCCCGGTTTCCGGCGACCCGGCGGCAGCCAGTTCGCTGTCATGCCGGCTGAACTGGAGAGATGACGATGCGTGGCAGGCTCGCGGCACTTGCCGCAACACTCGTATTGACGGCTGGCGTGTTCGTCCAGCAACCGTCCTGGGCACAGGATGCCAAGAGCGCCGTCACGGTGGAGGAGAAGCAGGTCTTCTTCGTCGCGCGCCGCGATACGGTCTTTGCCCTGATCGATCTCTATTCCCAGCGCGCACAGATCGAGGCGCTGTCTCCTGCCGAGCAGAAGGCGGCGCTCAAGGCGACCGCGGAACAGCAGGGGCGGCTGCTGCTGGCCAAGCCCGGCATGGAGGGCGTTTCCAAGGTCCGGATCGAGTTCGGCTACATCAAGAACATGGACGAGTATGCCCGCCAGGACTTCAGCTCGATGGTGCGCCACGGCCATGTGCTGCTGCAGAAGGACAGCGATTCCATGCGCTTCCTCGAGGAGAAGCTCGACTTCAAGGCCGGCGCCTGACCAGGAGCCCGGCCGCGCCGACGCGGCTTGGTCGGCTCAGCCAGCCTGCCAGCGTCCGTCCTGATAGCAAAGACGCGCCAGCAGCGCCTCATAGGCGCTGAACTGTTCGCGCAGCTGGCGCTCGACGCTGTGCTCGCGCCGCATCCAGTCCTGCGCCGCACGGCCCAGCCCCGCCTCGTCCGTGGGGTCGCGCAGGCAGGCCTCCATCGCATCGGCCACCTGCTCGGCGGTCCGGCAATTGTGGATCGGCGGCGGTGCCGAGAAGAACGCTCCGCCCAGCCCATGATCGTAGCCGGTGATCAGCCGCTTGCCGAGCGCCAGCGCCTCGAGCGAGACGCCGCCGAAGGCCGGGCTGCGGAACTGATCGATGATGGCGCGGGCCCGCATATAGGCGGGCCAGAGCTTGTGGCGCGGCAGCGGCTTGGCCCAGTCGATCCGGTCGGCGATGTCGAGCTCGACGATCAATTTACGGCTCAGCCCGATTTCCTCGCCCCATTCGCCGAGCACCAGGCGAAAATCGTGGCCGCGCGCCTTCAGCAGCGCCGCCCCCCGGATCGCGACGTCATTTCCCTTCAGGATTGAATCATTGCCGTGCTTCCAGTGCTGGCGGGCGGGCGCATAGAACACCGGCGGGCCGCTCGGCTCGGGCTCGTTCCAGGTGGCGGCGAAAGCGATGGCATCGTCGATGTCGAAGGCGTGCAGCACCTTGTGGACATGGCCCATGTCGAGGCCGAGCGCCTCGGCCGCCGGCATGCAGTCGCTGTTGGTGACGAAGACCTCGGGCGACATGCGATAGACCCAGCGCGTCAGCCTGCCTTCGGGCGTTTCCTCGAAGGGCAGGCCCCGGATGGTTCCGAGCTCATAGGACAGGAAATTGGGCAGCCCGGCCGCGGCCGGATAGACGGACTGGATGGTGTAGCCCTGGATCACGTCGTACCAGGCGAGCGTGTCCCGCCAGAGCGCGCTGCGCTGGATGAAGGGCAGGACCGCGGGCGGGGGCTCGATCGCGAAGCTGCCCGCCGCCAGCATGGCTTCCGCCCCCGCCGCTGCGGGCAGCGTCTTGCCCGGGCCGCGCAGCAATCGCTTCACATAGTGCCGCAGGCGCATCGCCAGGGGATTGCGGCTCGTCAGCAGCGCCTTCATGACGCCGGCCGGCAGCGGCATATCCTGCGCGTAGCTGCGGGCGTGGAAGGCGATCTGGCGCTGGAGCTTGCGCGCTTCCTCCGCCTGCCCGTGCTGGCGCGCCGCGAGATAGCGGAAGGCCAGGCCCTCCTCGCCGAGAACGAACCAGTCCGGACGCTTGTAGCCGCCGAGATCGACCCTGGACCATTTTGGCGTGCGGTCATCGCCATGGTCGCCCTCGATCGGTGCCTCCAGCCATTCCGGGCAGGCCATGATGTGGAAGAAGCCCGGCTCGATGCAATCGGCGTCGATCCCGGCCCGGCGCTGCATGCGGGCATTGACGAAGGCGTAATTGGCGATGTTGCCGATATGGAGCACTCGCATGCGCCGGCCGAAACGCTGCTCGAAGCGGTGTGGCAGATCGAGCGCGTCCGGACCGGTCGTCCAGCCTGCCGGCGTCATGGGCGCGCCCCGCACCCTGCGTTGCCTGGAGCATGTTCGAGCGAAGCGCAGCCCGCTCCGGCGCAGCTCATGCGCATCGCCTGTCCGTCCGTTCCGTCAGTCGCTCGAAGGCCGCGAACTGGCCGGCGAGCTGGCGCTCGATGCCATGCTGCTGCGCCATCCAGCCCCGGCCGTCGGCGCCACGGCCGGCGCGATCATCGGGATCGTCGAGGCAGGCGGCCATCGCCGCGGCGAGCGAGGCGACGTCGCTGGCGGCGAGCAACGGCGGCGGCTCCGCGAAATAGAGTTCGCCCGCCGCTTCGTCATAGCGCGAGACGAGACGGCGCCCGCGCGCCAGGCTCTCCAGCCCGATCCCGCCCAAGGCCTGGGCACGGAACTGGTCGAGCACAGCGACCGCGCCGTCATAGAGCGGCCAGAGCCGGCGCCGGCAGACCGGGCGCAGCCAGATCGTCCGGTCGGCGAGCCGGTGGCGCTCGATCAGCGCCCGCGTCGCCGCGACATCTTCGCCCCATTCGATGAAGACGAGACGGAAGGCCCGCCCCTGCGCGGCGAGCCGGGCCGCGGCCTCGATGATGACATCGTTGCCCTTGAGGAAGCTCGCGCTGCCGCCGGTCCAGTGCTGGCGCGCCGGAGCCAGGAAATAGGGGGCGCCGTCAGCGATCCCGTTCGGCAGCGCCGCCGGGGCATCCGCCGTGTCGAGATCGAAAGGATGCAGGATCGGCAGGCGATCGGCGTCGGCGATTCCGAGCCGTTCGGCGCTGGCGACGCAATCGGCATTGGTGATCATCACCATGGCGGCATTGCGATAGGTCCAGGCGCAGAGCCGCCCGGCCGGCGTGTCCTCGAAAGGCAGGCCGCGCAGCGTGCCGAGCTCGCAGGCGACGACGGCAGGGTGACGCGCCGCGAGCCCGTAGATCGCGCCCAGCGCATAGCCGACGACGACGTCATAGCCGGCCAGCGCCCGCTCGAGCGCCGGCCCCAGCGCCCGCAAGGCGGTGATTTCGGGGGGGAGCCCGGGATCGGCCGGAACCTGGGTCGAGACAGGGGTGGAGGCAGCCGGAGCCTTTCGTCCGTAGACCAGGCCACGTCCCAGTCCGCGCGCGATCCGCGTCAGGGCCGGGGCGGCGGCAAGGGCTGGCCGGAGCCGGCGGGTCAGGGCGAGCAGGCGGGCCCGGCGCCGGACGGCGGTGTCGATCTGGATGCGTGCCTGCGCCGCGCCCGCGGCATCGCCTGCGGCGCGGGCGGCGGCGAAGCCGAGAACGAGATCGCGCGGCCCCTGGGCGAACCAGTCGGGCGCGCGGTAGCCGCCGAGATCGACCCGTGCCCAGCTCGGGTTGAAATCATCGCCCCAGTCGCCGCTGATCAGCGCCTCCGACCAGGCCGGATGGGCCATGATGTGATAGGAATCGGGGTCGATGACATCGGCCTCGACCCCGTGCCTGCGCATCAGCGATGCATTGACGAAGGCATAGTTCGCGACATTTCCGACATGCAGGACGCGCGGCGGGCGGCCATGCCGGGCCCTGAACCGCTGCGGCCACGACATGCTGTCACTTTTTCATCTGGGAGCGGTAGTATTCGGCTGTCAGGGGGATGCCTTCCTCGAGGTCGACCTTGGCCTCGAAGTCGATCTGAGTGCGGGCCCAGTTGGTGTCGGGGACGCGCAGCTCGATATCGGCATAGTCCTTCCAGGTGAACTCGATCTTGGAGGAGGAGCCGAGCAGGCGGATGACCGTGCTGGCCAGGCCGTAGATCGTGGTCACGGCGCGCGGATTGCCGATGTTGAAGGCCTTGCCCGGCGCATTGGGGTGCTCGATCGCCGCCATCACGCCGGCGACCATGTCGTTGACATAGCACCAGGCGCGGATCTGCGTGCCCGAGCCGTGGATCTGGATCGGCTCGTTGCGGATCGCCCGCTTGATGAAGGTCGAGAGCGCACCCTCGCCGACCTGGCCGGGGCCGTAGACGTTGAACGGGCGCAGCGCCACCGTCGGCAGCTTGTGCTGGGCCCAATAGGCCAGGGTGAGATGCTCGGTCGCCAGCTTCGAGACCGCATAGCCCCAGCGCGCCTCGCCGACCGCCCCGATCACCGCCGAGGAGGTCTCGTTCGAGCCATAGGCATGCGAGCCGAAAATCTCGCTGGTCGAGAAGGTCACCACCCGCTCGATGTCGTCGCCGACCGCCAGCGCCCCGCGCAGCGCATAGACCGTGCCCAGCGTGTTGATCTCCAGCGTCGAGACCGGCTTCTGGCGCACCGTGTCGATGCCCGCCACCGCGGCGCAATGCACCAGATGGGTCGGACGGAATTCCTTGATCGCCGCCGCCAGCGTCGCCTCGTCGGTCACGTCGCCGCGATAGGTCTTGATGCGCTTGACATTGTCGCCGAGCACCGTGCTCGCCGCATCGCGCGCATAATTGTCATAGGTCGCGATCTCGTTGCGGTCCATGAGCAGACCGGCAAGGTTCGAGCCGATGAAGCCGGCTCCGCCGGTGATGAAAACCCGCTTGTTCTCAAGCATGCACTGCGCCTTCGGAACATGGTGGGGCCGCTCTCGACCCGGACGATCACAGCCCGCCCGCGCCGTAGGCCTCAACGGCCCAGCCTGAGCGACCTCGCAAGGCGCAGGCTGTTAGCAGAGCAGCAACAACATGCCAAGTGACCATCCCAAGACAGGAGGTGCGAGAAGAGGAGGGCGCGGCAGAGCAAAAGTCAGCCGCGCCGTCGTAATCAGTGGATCTCCGGTTCCGCCACCTTCGCCGTGCCGGTGAGGTAGTCGAAGTCGCAGCCCTTGTCGGCCTGCTGGATATGGGCCGCCGACATCTTGCCATAGCCGCGGGCATAGTCGCGGTCGGGCGGCGTCCAGCTCTTCAGCCGCGCGGCGATCTCGGCGTCTGTCAGATCGACCGAGATGCTGCGGGCCTCGACATCGACGCTGATGATGTCGCCGGTCTGCACGGCGGCGAGCGGGCCCTTGATATAGGCTTCCGGAGCGATGTGCAGGACGCAGGCGCCGTAGCTGGTGCCGGACATGCGGGCGTCGGAGAGGCGCAGCATGTCGCGCACGCCCTGCTTAAGCAGCTTCTTCGGGATCGGCAGCATGCCCCATTCCGGCATGCCGGGGCCGCCGACCGGGCCGCAATTCTTCAGCACCATGATGTGCTCGGCGGTGACGTCGAGATTCTCGTCGTTCACCGCCCGCATCATCGCGTCATAGTCCTCGAAGACCAGCGCCGGGCCGGAATGCTTCAAGAGGCGCGGCTCGGCGGCGGAGGGCTTGATGACGCAGCCATCGGGGGCGAGGTTGCCCTTGAGCACGGCGAGCCCGTTGGCGGTCGAGACCGCCTTGTCGAGCGGACGGATGACGTTGTCGTCATAGACCTGGGCGAGGGCGATCGTCTCCGAGATCGGCTTGCCGGTCACGGTCATCGCGTCGGTGTGGAGCTTGCTCTCCAGCTGCTTCAGCAGGGCAGGGAGCCCGCCGGCATAGAAGAAGTCCTCCATGAGGAATTCGCCGGAAGGCCGCAGATTGGCGATCACCGGCACCTTGCGCGAGAATTCGTCGAAATCATCCGGGGTGAGCGGCACGCCGGCGCGCCCGGCCATGGCGACGAGATGGATGATCGCATTGGTCGAGCCGGCGACCGCCATATGGACGATGAGCGCGTTCTCGAAGCTCTTGCGGGTGAGGATGCGGTCCGGCGTCAGGTCTTCCCAGACCATCTCGACGATGCGCTTGCCGGAAGCCGCCGCCATGCGCGGATGGGCGGCGTCGGCGGCGGGGATGGCCGAGGCGCCGGGCAAGGTGAGGCCGAGCACCTCGGCATGGCTCATCATGGTCGCGGCGGTGCCCATCACCATGCAGGTGCCGTGCGAGCGCGCGATGCCGCTCTCCATCTCGCGCCATTGCTCGTCGGAGATGTTGCCGGCCTCCTTCTCGGCCCAGTATTTCCAGACATCGGCGCCGGAGCCGAGCGTCTTGCCGGCCCAGTTGCCGCGCAGCATCGGCCCGGCCGGCACGAAGATGAAGGGGAGCCCTGCGCTGCAGGCGCCCATGATCAGGGCCGGGGTCGACTTGTCGCAGCCGCCGAGCAGCACGGCGCCGTCGAGCGGATGGGAGCGGATCGATTCCTCCGCCTCCATCGCCAGGAAGTTGCGATAGAGCATGGTCGTCGGCTTCTGGTACTGCTCGGAGGCCGACATCACCGGGATCTCGACCGGGAAGCCGCCGGCGGCCCAGACCGCGCGCTTCACCGCCTCGGCGCGGTCGCGCAGATGAGTGTGGCAGGGGTTGATCTCGGACCAGGTGTTGAGGATGCCGATCACCGGCTTGCCCATGAACTCGTCATGGTTGAGCCCCATCTGCAGCGCCCGCGAGCGATGCCCGAAGGAGCGCAGGTCGCTCGCCCCGAACCAGCGCTTCGAGCGCAGCGTGTCGGGCGTCTTGCGGGGATGGGACATCGGCGTTTCCTCGGTGTGTTCTTTGGCAATTCAACGACTTGTCATTCCGGGGCGGCCCGCAGGGTCGAACCCGGAACCCACGACTGGGTGAAACGACTTTCACTAGACGAGGGGCTCACCTGGTCGTGGGTTCCGGGTTCATCGCTGCGCGAGGCCCCGGAATGACAGGGGTTATTCCGCCGCCGCCCGGCGGCTGCCCCAGCTCGAAACGATCGCCCGCAACTCGGCGCGCTCGCTCGCGTTGAGCTCCGGGAGACCGGGCAGGCGGACCGGGCCGACATTGGTGCCGAGCAGGCCGAGCGCCTCCTTGACCACGGTGACATTGGCGCCATTGCCGTATTTGGTCCGCAGCTTCTCGAAGCCGGCGATGGCGTCGACCTCGCGGCGCGCGGCGTCGTAATCGCCGGCCTCCAGCGCCCGCCAGACCGCCAGCGACCGCTCGGGAGCGACATTGATCAGGCCGGAGGTGAAGCCGCGCGCGCCGAGCGCATAGAAAGGCGCGGCCCAGCCCTCGGCGAGGCCGCAGATCCAGTTGGCGCTGGAGCCTTGCGTCTCGCGGACGCAATCGGCCAGCAGCATCATGTTGGACGACGCGAACTTCACGCCGGCGACGTTCGGGTGGTTGGCGACGCGGGCGAGATCCTTCACGCCGATCGCATCGGAGCGGACATAGGCGACGAGCGGGATCTCCAGCGCCTCGGCGATCGCCAGGAAATAGTCTGCCTGGGATTGCGGCGCGGCGAAGGGATCGAGCGGATGATGCACCATCACCGCATCGCAGCCGGCCCTGGCGGCGAGCCTGCCGGTCGAGACCGCTTCGCGCAGCGAGCGGCCGATGCCGGCGGTAACCAGCGCCTTGCCGGCGGCCGCCTCGGCCGCGACGGCATGGCTGCGCACCACCTCCTCGGTGGTCATCGGGTAGAACTCGCCGGTATTGCCGGCCGAGACGATGTTGTGGATGCCGGCCTCGGCGATACGGGCGACGATCTCGCCGGTCAGCGCCCAGTCGGCTTCGCCATCGCTCTTCCAGGCGGTGACGTGCACGCCGGAAATGCCGCGCAGGGCCGTGCGCACCTTCTGCTGCCGTCCGCTCTCATTCGTCATAGGCCAATCCTTCCGCGTCGGCGCCGAAGACCTGGCGCACATGGCTCTTGGCGGAGCGCACGATGTGGCTCCGCATCCTCTGCTCGGCGAGTGCCGGATCATGGGCGGCGAGCGCTTCGAAAATGCCCTTGTGCTCGACATAGCCCTGGCGCCGTTCGGCCGGCTCGCCGAGCAGAGCGATGCGCTGGGCGTGGTCGTACATGCGCTGGCCATCGAGCCGGCGCTCGAGATAGGCGCAGCCAGAAATCCGGTGGATCATGCCGTGATAGGCCTCGTTCAGGGTGACGAGGTCCTCGAGCGCGCTGTGCTCGGTCGCATGCGCCATCTCGTCGATCAGGCCCGCCATCTCGGCGATCTCGGCGTCGCCGATCCGGTTTGCGGCGATATGGGCCATGACGCTTTCGAGCGCGGCGCGGCCGAGTGCCATTTCCAGCGCCTGCCTGGCCGAGAATTCGACGAAGACGCCGCGGCGCGCCTCGGTGCGGACGAGGCCCTCGCTTTCGAGCCTGCGGATCGCGTCCTTGACCGGGGTGGTCGAGACGCCGAGCAGGTCGGCAAGGTGGCGCTCGTTCAGGCGCTCACCATTGCGGAAATTGCCCGCGACGATCGCCCGGCGCAGGCGCTCATGCACATGCTCGCGCAGCGAGCGCAGCAGATGTGGCGAGACGGGTTCGATCGTGAGCGGTTCCGACATCTGAACTCCAGCCATCCGCTGATCGGGTTCCTCATGCAGGGCCGGGCGGACAGCGCCATTCCGCATCAGTCACCATAAAGCGCAAGCTGTATCAAGTCTGAAATTTCAGATTTCAAATCTCAAATACCATGCTATGGGAAGAGCAAGACGCCCGAAAGAGGCGCGGCCCGAAGGCGCGCGACAGGGCGGCAAATGCAGAAGGGGAGGAAACAGATGACGAGGTTCACACGCCGGGCCGTGCTGGCCGGTGCGGCCAGCCTGATCGCGGCGCCGGCCCTGGCGCAGCCCGGCTATCCCGGCAGCAAGGTCGTCACCATCGTGGTGCCCTTCGCCGCGGGCGGCACCACCGACCTGCTCGGGCGCATCCTGGCCGAGCGGCTCAGCGCCCGCCTCGGCGGCAAGTTCATTGTCGAGAACCGGCCGGGAGCCGGCGGCAATACCGGGGCCGCGGCGGTCGCCCGGTCCGAGCCCGACGGCTACACGCTGACCATGGGTACGGTGTCGAGCCATGCGATCAACCCCGGCGTCTATGCCAGGATGCCCTATGATCACATCAAGGATTTCGCGCCGATCTCGCAGGTGGCGAGCGTGCCGAACATCTTGATGGTCAATCTCGATTTGCCGGCCAAGACCGTGCCGGAGCTGATCGAGCTCCTGAAGAAGAACCCCGGCAAATACTCGTTCGGCTCGTCGGGGGCCGGTACCTCGACTCATATGGCGGCCGAGCTGTTCAAGGTCGCGACCGGCACCGATATGGCCCATGTGCCCTATCGCTCGAGTGGGCAGGTGACGCAGGACCTGCTCTCCGGCCAGATCCAGCTGACCTTCGACAACATCACCATCGCCTGGCCGCATGTCGAAGCCGGCAAGATCCGGGCGCTCGCCACGGCGACGCCGAAGCGCCTCGCGGTCGCGCCCGACCTGCCGGCGCTCTCCGAATTCATCCCGGGCTATGACGCCAGCTCCTGGCACGGCTTCTTCGCGCCTTCGAAGGTGCCGCCGGAGATCGTCGCCAAGCTCTCCACCGAGACCCAGGCGATCATGCGCGAGCCGGCCGTGATCGAGCAGCTGAAGAAGCTCGGCGTCGATGCCGTCGGCTCGACCCAGGCCGAGTTCACCGCCCACATCGCCAACGAGACCAAGCGCTGGGCCGAGGTGGCGCAGAAGGCGAATGTCAGGATCGAGTGAGCGGCAGGTTCGCTGCTAGCCGCGCCCGTCATCCCGGCCGCAGCGAAGCGGAGTGCCGGAATCCATCACAGGGCTCGCCTCTAGATGGATTCCGGAGCTGTGTGGCTTTCGCCACTTGTCCGGAATGACGATCCTGACGCTGATTGAGTCGTGGCCCGAACGAGGACGCCTACCCATGACATCGACTGCCCTGACGCCCGAGAACCGCGAGAAGCTCAAGCGCGTCTCGACCGCGACTTTGACCACCGCCCTGTTCAAGCGCGGCTTCCGCAATGTCTTCATCCAGGACGTGCGCCCGCTCGATCCGAAGGCGCGGATGGTCGGCGAGGCCTATACGCTGCGCTATATTCCGGCACGCGAGGATCTCGACCATCTCGGCGTCTTCGCCGGTACCGAGCACCCGCAGCGCGTCGCGGTCGAGGCCTGTCCGCCCGGCCATGTCATGGTGATCGACAGCCGCAAGGATCCGCGCGCTGCCTCGGCCGGCTGCATCCTGGTGACGCGGTTGATGCAGCGCGGCGTCGCCGGCATCGTCAGCGATGGCGGCTTCCGCGATAGCCCGGACATCGCGGCGCTCGGCTTCCCGGCCTATCACAACCGGCCGAGCGCCCCGACCAACCTGATCCAGCACCATGCGCTCGACCTCAATGCGCCGATCGGCTGCGGCGATGTCCCGGTCTATCCCGGCGACATCATCGTCGGCGACGGCGAGGGCGTCTGCGTCATCCCCGCCCATCTCGCCAACGAGGTCACGGCCGAAGCCTATGAGCAGACCGCCTATGAGGATTTCGTCGAGGAGAAGGTGCGCGAGGGGCGCGGCATTTTCGGACTCTACCCGGCCGATGACGAGACCAAGGCCGAATTCGCGAAATGGCGGCCCGGCTGGAAGTGAGGGCTGCGCGCCACCGATGAACGCGGGCCACTGCTCCGGAGAAGTGGCAGAAGCCGCGCCGTACCGATTTCCGGCGCGGTCGATGGTTCAGCCGAGCATTTCACGCACCAGCGGCATGACCTCGCGGCCATAGAGCGCGATGCAGCGCATCATCTTCTCATGCGCCAGCGGGCCGGCGCTGATCTTGAGCTGGAAGCGCGACAGGCCGAGGCCCTTGATGGTCGCCGCGATCTTGCGGGCGACCGTCTCGGGCGAGCCGAGATAGAGCGAGCCGCTGGCGACCTCGCGCTCGAACTCCTCGCGCGTCATCGGCGCCCAGCCGCGCTCGCCGCCGATCCGGTCGCGCATCTGCTTGTAGGCGGGGAAGAACTCTTCGACGGCCTCAGCATCGCTGTCGGCGATATAGCCGGGCGAGTGCACGCCGACCGGGCGCACGGGTCGGCCGAGGCGCTCGAAGGCATCGTGATAGAGATCGACGAAGGGCCGGAAGCGCTGCGGCGGCCCGCCGATGATGGCGAGCATCATCGGCAAATCGTAGCGGGCGGCCCGAATGACCGATTCCGGGCTACCGCCGACGCCGATCCAGGTCGTGAGCCCACCCTTCTCGATCGGCGGGAAGACCTGCTGGTCGCGCAGCGGCGGGCGCAAGTTTCCCCGCCAGGTCACGCTCGTCTTGCGGATCAGCTCGGCGAAGAGGTCGAGCTTCTCCTCGAACAGCGCCTCGTACTGGCGCAGGTCGAAGCCGAATAGCGGGAAGGATTCGGTGAAGGAGCCGCGGCCGAGAATGACCTCGGCGCGGCCATTGGAGAGCGCATCGACGGTCGAGAAGCGCTGGAAGACGCGGATCGGGTCGTCCGAACTGAGGACCGTCACGGCGGAGCCGAGGCGGATGCGGCTGGTGCGCGTCGCGATGCCGGCGAGTACGGTCTCGGGCGAGGATACCGCGAAATCGGCGCGGTGATGTTCGCCGATGCCGAAGAAATCGATGCCGAGTTCGTCGGCGAGAACGCCTTGGTCGACGAGGTCGCGGATCACCTGCGCATGCGGCTTGAGCGCGCCGTCCGGGCCGGCGGTGACGTCGCCGAAGGTGTCGAGGCCAAGCTGAAGCTGCGTCGTCATCTCGTTTCCCTTCGAGGCGCGTCCGGACGTCCCGCTGAGTTGTGTGCCGCGCGCGCCGCCGTCAATACGCGCAGCGCAGCGATGGAGGATAGGCGGTGCGCTCGCGCCCGACGCCATCGGCAGGCTCGACGCGCGGCGCCGATGCGGGCAAGAGATCGAACTCTTGTTGCCACGGCAGAGCGGAAAGCGCGGTCATGACCTCCGGGATCCACCATCTCACGCTGATCACGCGCGACGTGCAGGCCAATATCGACTTCTATGCCGGTTTCCTCGGCATGCGGCTGGTGAAGCAGACGGGCGGCTATGAGGACGCCGAGCAGCTTCATCTGTTCTATGGCGACCGGCTGGGGACGCCGGGTTCGCTGATCACCTTCCTGGTCTGGCAGGATGGCTCGGCCGGGCGCGTCGGCCATGGCCAGGTGAGCGAGATCGCGCTGGCCGTTCCGCCGGCCAGCATCGGCTTCTGGCTGACGCGGGCGCTGACGCGGCAGGTGCCGGCCGCAGGACCCCGGCAGGAATTCGGCGAGCCGGTACTGCGGCTGCGCGATCCCGACGGGGTGGTGGTGAAGCTGGTCGGCGTCGAGATGCCGGCGGCTTCGCCCTGGCTGTCGCCCGGTATCGAGCCGGGCGATGCGATCCTGCGGCTGCGCGGCGCGACGATCCTTTCGGAGACGCCGGAGGAAACCGCGCATTTCGTCGGGCGCTTCGGCTATGAGGCGGCGGCGAAGGCCGATGGCGTCCAACGTCTGGTCTCCGGAAGCGGCGATGTCATCGATGTTCAGGAGGCCGCGGGGTTCTGGCCGGGCGCGCCGGGCACCGGCGTCGCCGACCATGTCGCCTTCCGGGCGGAGGACGTGGCGGCTGTCACCGCGGCGGAGGCCTCGCTGGCGCGTCTCAACTCCTCGATCACCAACCGGCACGACCGGAAATATTTCACCTCGCTCTATGCGCGCGAGCCCGGCGGCACGCTGATCGAACTGGCGACGGACGGGCCGGGCTTCACCGTCGACGAGGCGGAGCCGGAGCTCGGCAAGACGCTGATGGTTCCGCCTTCCGATGCCGAGCGCGCCGAGGCGATCCGGGTGATGCTGCCGCAATTCGCGCTGCCGGGGGAGCCGCGCCCGACTTATCGCGACCTGCCCTTCGTCCACCGTTTCCATGTGCCGGAGCAGGATGACGGCAGCACGATCGTGCTCCTGCACGGCACCGGCGGCAGCGAGGCGGACCTGATGCCGCTTGCCCGCCGCGCCGCGCCGCGCGCCGGCCTGCTCGGCCTGCGCGGGCGCAGCACCGAGGAGGGGACGGCACGCTGGTTTCGCCGCCTCGGTGAAGGCAGGTTCGACCAGGCCGATATCCGCACCGAAGCGGAGGCGTTCGCCGCCTTCGTCGAGGAGGCCGTCAAGGCGTACGGGCTCGATCCGGATCGGACGACCTGGCTCGGCTATTCCAACGGCGCGAATTTCCTCGCCGCGGCGATGCGGCTCCATCCCGGCCTCATCCGCAAAGCCGTGCTGCTGCGGGCGATCGACGTGCTGGAGGAGCAGCCTCAGGCCGATCTCTCGGACAGCGCGACGCTGATCGTCGCCGGTGCATCCGATCCCTATGCGCCCGGCGCGGCGGCACTGGCGGAGCGGCTTCGCAAGGCCGGCGGGCATGTCGAACTGGCCCGGATCGATGCCGGCCACGCGCTTGCCGACGCCGACGCCGGGACGATCAAGGTCTGGCTCGGCGGGGCGCCGGCGAAATAGCGGCGCCCCGCCGAGCCGGCGCCACGCCTCAATCCGTCTTGCCGCCCAGCGCTTCGCGTTCCTTCAGCAGCGTGTTGAGACGCTGCTGAAGATCGTCCAGCCTTGCCGCGATGCTCTCTTCGGTGGCGGAGCCCGAAGCAGCCGTTGCCTGCTCCATCAGGTCTGAAATGGTTCGCCGGAGAAGCGCGATCCGTTCGTCTAGAGTTGTCATGGCGTCAGACACGGCCCACCACTCCTTCCGTTTCGCGACCGCAGGCAAAGGCGTCCGCGTCGCTGCAGCCCAAGCAGCAGACCACCGGGCTTCGCGTTTGTACAGATGACGCACGGGCGAGCCGGGATGGCCAGGGCGAGGCAATGGCCGACGCCAGCCTTGCCGGCTAGCGGGAAGCTCGTACGGGACCCGTAGAGCCGCGGATCACGACTGCTTCATAGGGCAGGACGACATTGGTTTCCGTGACGCTGCGCCCCTCGACCAGATCGATCAGGATGCTCGTGGCGCGGTACCCGAGGTCTTCGAGGGGATAGCGGACCGCGGTGAGCGGCGGCTGCAGCAATTCTGCGACCGGCCCGTCATAGAAGCTGGCGATCGAAAGATCTGCCGGCACGGACAGGCCATGACGGCCTGCCGCGACGATGGCGCCGGCCGCGACCAGGTGGTTGGTCGCGAAGACGGCCGTTGGCGGGGAGGGCAGGCGAAGCAACTGTTCCAGGCCGGTCTCTCCGCCTTCGCGAAAATAGCCTGTATCGACGATCAGGGCGGGGTCGAGGGCCACGCCGACTTCCTCTAGCGCCGCCTTGTAACCGGCCAGACGCCGAATGCCGAGAAAACGCTCGGAAGGACCCAGGAAGCCGATGCGCCGGTGCCCGAGATCTGTCAGGTGCCGGACGACCGCCAGGACGCCGCCCGTATCGTCGAGAACGACATGAGGCTGCTCCTCGTCGCGGTAGCGGTTCAGCAGGACGTAAGGAGCGTCGAGGTCGCGCAGGGCGGCAAAAGCCTCGGTTTCCCGGCGCCCGGCGGTTATGAGGAAGCCGTCGACCCGGTTCTTCTCGAGCAATCGTGCAGGGAGCTCGGGGTCGTCGCCGTCCGGGCCGACGCCGCCGAGCAGCATGGAATAGCCACGCTCATGCGCGGCCTTTTGCGCGCCCTGGATCATGGCGGCGAAAGCCGGACTGTGGATCTCGGGAAGGATCATCGCCAGACTGCCGGTGCGCGCGGTTCTCAGGCTGCGCGCATGCGGATTGGGAGAATATCCGAGCTCGGCGATCTTGCGCAGCACCGCCTCCCGGGTCTCCTCGCGGACGTTGAGCGAGGGATCCTTGTTGAGGATCCGGGAAACGGCGCCGATCGATATGCCAACCGCATTGGCGACGTCGGAGATGGTTGCGCGCCTGGATGACATGATCCTACGAATTTGCCTGTTCGCCGACGCCTTCTTTGACGAAATGCCGGGCCTTCGTCCAGTTCAGGCGGTCGGCCGCCGCAAAGCGACCGGCAGATGGTCTCGACGGTCGCAGCCACAATACAACCGGCTTCGCGCTCGGGCGAAGCGGAATGGTCGTGCAGATCCTGGCGCATCTCCGCGTTCCTTCGAAGCGTGCAAATGCGCCAGGCCCTTATTCTATCGCATCTTCCTCCCGCGGATCGATACCCGCCCCGCACCGAACACGCTCCCGGGCGGGCAGCCCGTCCTCCGGCGCGGGCTGTGCGTGCGGCATCGCGTTCTCCAGGAATTATCGCCGGGAACGTCGCGTCAGGCCCCGGCGATGGCGCGTGCAGTCGAAAGGCCCTCGGAAATGAAGGGCGGTACGGATGCCAGAAGTTCTCGCGTATAGGCCTCCCGGGGAGCGGCGATCACCTGCCCGACACTGCCTTCCTCGACGATGCGCCCACCCCGCATGACGACGACGCGGTCGGAGATCTGCGAGATCACGGCGAGGTCGTGAGAGACGAACAGGATCGCGACATTGAGGCGATCGCGCAGGTCCTTGATCAGATCCAGGATCGAGGCCTGCACCGACACGTCGAGCGCCGAGGTGACTTCGTCGCAGATCAGGATCTCGGGTTCGAGCGCCAGCGCCCGGGCGATGCCGATCCGCTGCTTCTCGCCGCCGCTGAGCTGGTGGGGATAGCGGCTGACATAGGTCTCGGGCAGACGCACCAGGGCCAGAAGCTCCTTGACCCGCTGGTCGGCCTCGCGCTTCGATTTTCCGACCAGCCGGAGCGGCCGGCCGAGGATCTCGCCGATCCGGTGGCGGGGATTGAGCGAGGAGTCGGGGTTCTGGAAGACCATCTGGATGCGTCGGTCAGACCGGTCGGCCCGCGGGTTGGTCGCTCGGCCGTCGAGGCGGATCTCGCCGGATTGCGGCGCATAGATCCCGACCAGGCAGCGCCCGAGAGTCGATTTCCCCGAGCCGCTCTCCCCCACGAGGCCGACGATCTCGGCCTTTCGCAGGGACAAGGAGACGTTCGCCAACGCCTGGACGGCGTTGCCCTCGGCGCCGAGGAGTCGGGAGATCAGGCCCGGGCGCCCGCCGAAGCTCAGCGAGACGTCGCGAGCCTCGATCACCTCGGCTTGCGGCGCTTCCTCGTTCGCCGGGCCTGGGGCCGGGGTCGCGGGCTTCAGGAGGCGCGGGAGGGAGCCGAGGAGCTTTTGCGTATAGGCATGGTTCGGGCGCCGGAGCACCTGTTCCGCAGCGCCGGCTTCGACGACGCGGCCGGACTGCATCACGGTGACGGAAGAGCAGAGCTGCTCGACGATGCCGAGATTGTGGCTGATGAACAGCATGCTCAGGCCGCGTGTCTTCTGCAACTCGGCCAGGAGCCGCAGGATATGCGCCTCGACCGTCACGTCGAGCGCCGTCGTCGGTTCATCAAGCACCAGCAATTTCGGCGAGCAGGCGAGGGCCGAGGCGATCACGATCCGCTGTTTCATGCCGCCTGAGAGCTGGTGCGGATAGGCATCGTAAAGCTCCGAGGCGCGGGGCAGCTTGACCTCGTCCATCAGCCGCAAGCCTTCGCGCCGTGCCGCGCCGGCGTCGACGAGACCGCGCTCCACGAGGACCTCGGTGAGCTGCTGCCCGACCGTCAGACAGGGGTTCAAGGTCGTGAAGGGGTCCTGGAACACCATGGCGATGGACTTGCCGCGCAGTCGCCTGCGCTCTTCGACAGACATGGCGAGAAGCTCGTTTCCTTCGAAGGATACCGAGCCTCGGGTGACGCGGGCGCCGGGTGGCAACAGCCCCATCACGGTCCATGCGACGGTGCTCTTGCCCGAGCCGCTCTCTCCGACCACGCCGACGGCCTGGCCGGTCGCGATCTCGAGGTCGACGCCGTGAAGCGTGGGCTGCGACCCGGCGCCGTAGACGAGTTGCAGGTCTTTGATTTCTAGGATCGCCGACATGGTTACGCCCCTGGCTGGCTGCGGACGTCGAGGAACTGGCGCAGGCCTTCCCCGACGAGGTTGATCGAGATCACGGTCACGCAGAGCGCGACGCCAGGCGCCAATGCGATCCAGGGGGCCTGTTCGAGATAGGGGCGTGCTTCCGCGATCATCAGTCCCCAGTCGGAGGAAGGCGGCTGCGTGCCCAGGCCGAGGAAGCTGAACACCGCCCCCAGCAGGATCGCGAAGCTGATCCGCAGCGATGTCTCCACCACCAGCGGCGGCAGGGCATTCGGCAGGATCTCGCGGAACAGGATCCAGCCCAGCCCCTCGCCGCGCGTGCGCGCCGCCAGGATGAACTCCTCCTGGGCAAGGGACAGCGCGACGCTGCGTGAAAGCCGGATGAGGATCGGGATGTAGATGATCCCCACGGCGAGCGCGGCCTTCCAGACGCCTGGGCTGGTCGAAGCCAGGATCAGCAGTCCCAGCATGACCGGAGGTATCGAGACGAGGATGTCGACGGTGCGCATGATGGCATCGTCCAGGCGGCCCCGCATATAGCCTCCGAGCAGGCCCAGCGGCACCCCGATCGCGAAAGCGAACGCCGTCGCGGCGACACCGAGGCCGATTGAGGTCGAAGCGCCGTGCAAGGTCCTGCTGAGGACGTCGCGGCCGAATTCGTCGGTGCCGAGCAAATGGACTGCGTCGGGCGCCTTCATGCGCGCGGTCACATCCATCGCGTCGAAATCGAAGGCCGTGATGAAAGGCGCTGCGAGGGACGCCATCAGGATCGCGAGCAGCAGGCTGCTGCCGATCACGAGTGGAAGGGGCAGCCGCGGCCGCGCGCGGAGTTCAGCGGACGCCAGCATGACCGGTCCTCAGACGTGGATCGAGAGCGAGATAGCAGAGGTCGGCGATTAGGTTCGCGAAGGCGTAGATCACGGTCACCGTGAGGACGCTTGCCTGCAGCACGGGCAGGTCCTTCTGTTCGACGGCCGTGATCATCAGCCGCCCCAGGCCCGGATAGGAGAACACGGTCTCGACCACGACGATGCCGCCCATGAGGATGCCGAGATCGAGGGTCAGCACGGTAACCGTCGGGATCAGGGCGTTGCGCAGGGCGTGGCGCGTGATGACCTTGCGCTCGCTCAGACCCTTTGCTCTGGCAGCCCTGACATAGGAGGCGCCCAGGGTTTCGATCATGCTCGCGCGCTGGAGGCTCGCGACATGTGCGAACAGGCCGACGACCAGCGTCGCGACCGGCAGGATCAGGTGGGAGAGCCAGTTCAGCACGCCCCCGCTGATCGGCGTGTAGCCGGTCGCCGGGAGCCAGCCGAGATGCCCGGAGAACAGGAGCACGAGGACGATCGCGATGAAGAACTGCGGCATGGCCACCGATAGCCAGGTCACGACGAGCGCGACGCGATCGAACCAGCCGCCGGCCCTTACGCCGGACACCACGCCCACGACCACGCCGATCATCGCGACCAGCAGGAAGGAGACGCCGGCCAGTTGAGCCGACCGGCCCAGGGCCTCGGCGACGAGCGGGCCGACGGGCCGGCTCATCACCATGGAGGTCCCCAGATCGCCTTGCAGCGCGGCGCCGGCCCAGCGGAGGAATTGCTGCCACATCGGGTCGTTCAGGCCGAGCCTAGTCTCGATGGCCGCGATCTGATCGGGCGTGGCGAACTGCCCGGCGATGACATAGGCGACGTTGCCGGGCAGGACCTGCGTGATCCCGAAGATGACGACCGACATGGCCAGGATCGTGAAGACGATCTGGCCGAGCCGGCGGGTGAGGTATCCTGCCATCACGGTGCCTTGACGTTCTCGACATCAGCGAGGTCGAGCCACAGGAAGGGGTTCGTCCGATAGTTCTTGACCGAGGTCCGATAGGCGGTGGCGACGTTCGAGACGTAGGCGATGATGCCGGGAACCTCGTCGACCATGATCTGCTGATACTGCCGGTAGAGATCGCGCTGCTTGTCCACGGCCGGCGTGCGACGCGCCTCGTCCAGGACCGCGTCCATGCGCGGGCTGCTGTAGCGCCACATCCGGCCGTTCCAGGCGCCCTTGCTGTGGAACCAGGGATAGACCGCGGCATCGATGACGGTTCTCGCGAAGAAGCCGTCGACATACATCGGGGCGATGCCTGCGATCTCGGTGCTGTACCGGTTGTAGGGCACCCGCTGGACGGCCACCTGAATGCCGATCTGCCGCAGAAGCTGCTGGGCCACCACGCCCAGGCGCTCGCGAGCCGGGCGGCCGACGGGGACGGTGATGTCCAGCTTGAAGCCGTTCGGGTGCCCGGCTTCGGCCATCAGGCGCTTGGCTTCGGCGATGTTGGGTTGGAAGCCGATCGCCTTGTTGAAAGCCGGGTCGGTCGGCGCGATCGGGGAATGGGTCGGCTCGCCCTGGCCGTCGAGCGCGAACTGTACGAGCGCGCGCTTGTCGAGCGTCAGATAGACGGCTCTGCGCACGCGGACGTCGTTGAAGGGCGGCTTGGTGTTGTTCAGGACGAAACCGTCCCAGGTGCCGCTCGGCCTGGCATCGACCGCGACGTCGGGATTGCGCTTGAGATCGGGAATCGTCTCCAGCGGCGCGTTCCAGATCATGTCGATGTCGCCGGCCCGCAAGGCGGCGACGCGTGAGGCCGCTTCCGGGATGATGCGCAGCACGACCTTGTCGAGCTTGATCCTGTCGGCGCCGTAATAGTCGGGGTTGCGCTCCAGCTCGACGGAATCGCCGGGCGTGTACTTGACGAAACGGAACGGACCGGTGCCGCTCGGGCTAGTCTTGATGCTGTCGGCGCGGTCGGATGCGAGGATGCGCATATGGCGGCCGGTCAGCAGTTCCGGAAAGCTCGCATAGGGCACGCTGAGCTTGAAGCGAACCGTCATGTCGTCGACCGCCTCGACGCTTTCGACAAGGCCGAGATCGGACCTAGCGCCGGAACCGGTCCCCGGTTCCAGGATGCGGCGGAAGGTGAAGACGACGTCTTCGGACGTCAGGGGCTTGCCATGCTGGAAACGCACGCCGGGACGCAGCTTGAAATCCCAGGACTTCAGGTCCGCGGAGGCCTGCGAGCTGACGGCAAGGTCCGGATAGACCTTGCCGTCCGCGTCCGTCCCCATCAGCGCGCTGAAGACCAGGCCGCTATAGACATATTCCTCCCCGAAGGTCGCGGTGGCGGGATCGAGGGTGTTGAGGTTGGTGCTCAATGCGACCTTCAGATCGGCCGCCGCCGCGGAGCCGATGAGGCCTCCGAGCGCGGCGACGATGAGACAGGCACGCGAGACGGTGAAGAAGCCGGGCATCTATGTTTCCCCCAATGTTTTCGATTTTGATGTGAACTTCAGCCTTCGCCGCCGAGAAAGTCCCAGGCGGCGAGGGTGTGTGTCTTGACGACTGCGAGGAACTCGGAGACCGGCACGCTCTCATTGGTCATCGCCATACGGCCCGGCGCCGGGCCGTAGACATAGGCGGGCACGTTGCGGTAGCGCCAGAACTTGCAGTCGGTCGCGCCGAGCGAAGGCACAGCGACCGGCCTGATCCCCGTGACGGTTTCGGCGTTTCTGGCCAGAAGGCCGACCATGCGGTGATCGTGGGCACAATAGGCGGCCGGATTGCTGGCGGCTTCCTGCACCGATATCTCGGTCTGGGGAAAGTCCTCGAGAATCCCGGCAATGACCGCCAGGACCTGCTCGGCCTTCAGGCCCATGGGCAGCCGGATATCCGCCTCGACGCGGCAGTGGTCGGGGATCATGTTGACCTTGAGGCCGGCCTGTACCACGCCGATGTTCAGTGTCGTCTGGGTCGCGACGTCTGCGGCGCCGGGGCCCATCGCGGCATCCATGGCGTCGCGCACGTCGGCTCTCGCCATATGGGCCGCCAGATCCGGCGGCAGATCCGGTGTCATCGTCTCGACGATCGCGAGGCGGGCGATCAGGGCTGCCGCGATGCGGCTCGCACTCTCGGTCCTGTGCACATAGGCGCCATGCGCGCCGGCCGTCCGCACGATGAAGGTGATCCGCAAGGTTCCCTTTTCCGCGAAGCGGATCGCGTGGAGGCTGCCCGGCTCCGCGTTGATCATGCAGTCGCCCTGCCAGCGGGTATCGTTTTCCAGGAGCCAGCGGCTGCCGTATTTGCCACCCGTTTCCTCATCCGACACGGCGGTCAGGCCGAGGCTTCCGCGCAGCTTGCTGCGATAGCGATGCAGGTAGCTGAAGGCGATGATGGAGGCGGCGGTCCCCGTCTTCATGTCCGTCGTGCCGCGGCCATGGATGCAGCCGTCCTCGAGATCGCCCGACCAGGGATCGCGGTCCCAGCCTGCACCGTCTCCGACGGGGAAGACGTCGAGATGGCCGTTCATCACGAGCCGCTCGCCGGTGCTGCCTCCGTCGAACTCGCTGACGACGTTCGGCATCGTCGCCTGAGGCGCGATGATCGCTGACCCGATGCCTCTTTGCTCCAGAAAGGCCGAAACGAGGCCCGCAGCTTCGCGGGTGTCGCCCGGCGGATTGGGCGAGGGCGCTCGGACGAGGCGGCGGAGAAAATCGACGAGCTGATCCTGGTCGCGGTCGATCGCGTCGAGAAGTTCTTTGTGAGACATGTCAAAGCGCCTTGGTAAAAGGTTTTACTAAAAAGGCTGGGATCGTGTCCGATGTCAATCGGCTGTGCGCGAGAAATTCGGATCGCAGGGGAACAGCGCCTCGGAACGACGCGTAGGGGGCTGGGGGAACTGCTTGCCGCGAACGCGGAGAACCGCGCCGCGTATGGCTTACCCCGATGCGCCTGTTCGAGGAGATCGAGGCGAGAACGGGCCATGCCGGCGGCTGCGATGCGGTCCGTCGTCCTGCCCGGCGCCGGCAGGGCGAGGATGCCGCTCACGCTCAGTGATCGAAGCGATCCTTGACCGTCGGATAGGGCGGATATTCGGCCAGGCGGTCGCAGCAGCGCCGGCCGCACCTCAGCACAGGAACGATCCCACCGAGAATGCGCCGATCGTCGCCCCGCAGCGGGCTGCGATGGCGCGGCAGCGGCGGCTAGATATTCTGCCGCCGCTCGTCATTCAATCAAGACAAGCGGCTCTTGGAACTCGCCACTCCCCTGAGTCGCTTGCGTCGCGATCCGTCCTTTGAGTTGAGAGCAAGCCCATGGGTCGCGAAGGTCGCTCGGAGCTGTGCGGGGGCACGTCAATTCGCACGATCTGGGCGTGCCTTCCCCAGGTTGAATGGGCAGCTGGTTGCATCGGCACGCATCCGGTTTGATGATCGCCGCTTCGGCATGCTCCGGCGGTGCCGCAACGCAAGATAAAAACGGACTTCAGGTCAGGAAACGTGACGATCGACGTTGAGAGGGCGCCTGCTCCGGCCTTGCAGGATCCGGAATTCGGCCCATGGCTGGCGCAGGCCACGATTCTCGTCGTCGACGACGAGCCGGGGATGCGCAACTTCCTGCTGCGTATCCTCGGGCCGCGCTGCAAGCGCATCGAGGAGGCGGCCGATGTCGAGGAGGCCGCGCGCAAGCTCGATGCCCAGCATTTCGACGTCGTCATCCTCGACAACATCATGCCGCGCAAGAACGGCGTCGACTGGCTGGCCGAGCAGCGTGCTACCGGCTTCTTCTCCGATGTCATCTTGATCACCGCCTATGCCGATCTCGATACGGCGATCCAGGCGCTGCGGGCCGGCGTCGTCGATTTCGTCCTGAAGCCGTTCCGCTCGAACCAAATCCTCAACGCCGTCGCGCGCTGCCTCGACCGGGTCCGGCTCCAGCGCGAGAACATCGTGCTCAGGCACGAGCTGCGCTCAAGTTCCGATCATATCCTGCTGCGCGACAGGCTGATCGGAAATTCGGAGGTCATCGCGCGCGTCCGGGAGACGATCGCGCGCGTTGCGCCGCTGCCATCCTCGGTGCTGATCACCGGCGAGTCCGGCACCGGAAAGGAGGTCGCGGCGCGCTCGCTGCACGCCTTGTCCGACCGCGCCGACAAGCCCTTCGTGCCGGTGAACTGTGCCGCGATCCCGGCCGACATGCTCGAGAGCGAGCTGTTCGGCCATCTGAAAGGCTCCTTCACCGGCGCCAACGCCTCGCGCGAAGGGCTTTTCCTGCATGCGCGCGGCGGCACGCTCTTCCTCGACGAGATCGGCGAAATGCCGGCTGCGACGCAGAGCAAGCTGCTGCGCGTGCTCGAAGACAGGCGTGTCCGGCCGCTCGGCTCCGAGCGCGAGGTGCCGATCGACCTGCGCTTCGTCTTCGCGACCAATGCCGACCTCGAAGCCGATGTCAGGCGCGGGCGTTTCCGGGCGGACCTGTTCTACCGCATCAACGTGATGCAGCTTCAGCTCCCACCTCTGCGCGATCGTGGCGACGACGTGCAGGAGCTTGCGACGCTGTTCATGCGCAGGCTGTCCCAGCAGCTGGCGATGCCGCAGGTGCCGATCGAAGCGGGCATACGCGCCGCGCTGGCGCGCTATCGCTGGCCGGGCAATGTGCGCGAACTGCGCAATCTGATCGAGCGCACATTGATCCTCGGGAAGTTCCCCGAGGATTTCGGCGACCGCCTGGCGCCGCAATCCGGCGCCGCAGACGAAAGCCTGGAAGAGATCGAGCGCCGGCACATCCTGGCCATGCTGCAGGAGACGGCAGGCGACCGCAACGAAGCGGCGCGACGGCTCGGCGTTTCGCGCAAGACCATCGACAGGAAGTGCGCGGCCTGGAATGTCTGACGCCACGGTCCAGGCGCCGGCGCGGCGCGGACGCTCGGTCCGCTACAGATTGCTGGCGATCGCGCTGCTGCCGTTCCTGGTCGTGGTCCCGCTGCTGCTGGCGCTCGTCATCGGCCGCCTCAACACCAAATTCGACGCGCTGCTGATCACCAAGGTCAATGGCGATCTCACCATCGCGCATCAGTATTTCGCCCGTATCCTCGACAATACCAGCGACCATATCCGCGCGCTCGGCGACTCTGCAGCGTTCCGGACCATTGCCGACGCGGATAGCGGGCCGAAGCTGGCAGACTGGCTGGAGGCGAGCCGCAAGGAACTCGGCCTCGACTTCCTGAACCTCCTCGAAGGCGATGGCAGCCTGCTCGCCACGGCGCCGAAGACGGGCGAAACGCGTACCCGCAGGGATTGGCCGGTGATCGTTTCAGCTATGGCTGGGACGCCATCGACTGCGGTCGACATCTTCAGCGCGGAAGAGCTGGCCGCGATCTCGCCGGCGATAGCGGAGCGTGCCAGGGTCGAGCTGGTTCCCACCGAGAATGCTGCGCCGACTGACAGGGCGGCGGAGACGCGCGGCATGGTCGTGCACTCGGCGAGCCCGGTTCATCTCGCCGATGGGCGCAGGGCCGTGCTGGTCGGCGGCCTCCTGCTCAACCAGAATCTCGTCTTCATCGATACGATCAACGATCTGGTCTATCGCCAGGCCAGCTTGCCGGAGGGCAGCCAGGGCACGGCGACGCTCTTCCTCGACGATGTCCGCATCAGCACCAATGTCCGCCTGTTCGAGGGTCGGCGGGCGCTGGGAACGCGCGTCTCGGCGGCCGTGCGCCAGGCCGTTCTCGGCGAGGGCCGGACCTGGCTCGACTCCGCCTTCGTCGTCAACGACTGGTACATTTCGGCCTATGAGCCGATCAGCGACAGCCATGGCAAGCGCGTCGGCATGCTCTATGTCGGCTTTCTCGAGACACCGTTCCGCCACGAGAAGCTGATCACGCTGGCGACGATCATCGGTGCCTTTCTGCTCGTCACGGCGCTCAGCGTGCCGATCTTCCTGCGCTGGGCGCGGGCGATCTTCAAGCCGCTCGAGCAGATGACCGACACGATCTCGAAGGTCGAGGGCGGCGATCTCGACGCCCGTACCAGCCTGCCCGCCGCGCGCGACGAGATCGGCCGCGTCGCGACGCATCTCGACGAGTTGCTCGACCGTCTGCAGGCGCGCGACCGGCAATTGCGCAGCTGGAACGAGGAGCTGAACAAGCGCGTCGCCGAGCGGACGCGCGAGCTGGAAGCCGCCAATAAGGAGCTGGAGCTCACCACCAAGCAGCTCGTCATGTCGGAAAAGCTCGCCGCGATCGGCGAGATCACCGCCGGCGTCGCCCATGAGATCAATAATCCGGTGGCGGTGATCCAGGGCAATCTCGACGTGGTCCGCCAGGTGCTCGGCAACCAGGTCCAGCTTGCCAGCACCGAGTTCCGCCTGATCGACGAGCAGATCCGCCGCATCGAGGACATCGTCACCCGGCTGCTGCAATTCGCCCGGCCGGAGGAATTTGCCGGCTATCTCGAGCGCCATGCGCCGCGCGACGTGATCGAGCATTGCCTGCCGCTGGTGCAGCATCTGCTCAACCGGGCCGAGATCGACATCGTCGAGGATCATCGCGCCACGGGCCTCGTCCTGATGAACCGCACCGAGCTCCTGCAGGTGTTGGTCAACCTCATCGTCAACGCGATCCATGCGATGCCGTCCGGCGGCACTGTGACACTCCGCGACTTCGACGAAGAACGGCAGGGCACGCCGGGCATCGTGATCGAGATCGCCGATACCGGCACCGGCATGGATGCCGAGACGCTGGCGCGCATCTTCGATCCGTTCTTCACCACCAAGAGCCGGGAAGGCACGGGGCTCGGCCTCTCGATCAGCCAGAAGCTGATCCTACGCCAGGGCGGGGCGATCAGCGCCGAAAGCGAGCAGGGCAGGGGCACGCGTTTCCTGATCTGGCTGCCGCAGGCTCTTTAGCCCGAACATTTTGTCCGGCAGCTTGGACAATTTGTCCGAAGTCTGCCTGCTTTAGAATTCTAACTATTTGAAAATATTCGGTTCCCGCTCTCGGCATGAGCTTTGCGCTGTGATCGACAAGATCGATCGAGCGATAGGGGGGGACCGCACGGGCGTTTCGCCGAGACGGCCATCGGGCCGGCGATGACAAGGCCGGCGCCTGAGCGCGACGGCCAATCGAAGCAACCATAACCAGAAACTGAGGGACCGCCGGTATCGGCGGCGAGGAGGAACGATTCATGTCCACTGCGACAGGAACCTTTGACGAGGGCCGGGCGGGCGCCGGGATTCTCGATCGCGAGCGCACCATCGCGAAAGCAGGCTTCAACCGCTGGCTGGTGCCGCCGGCTGCGCTCTGCATCCATTTGTGTATCGGCATGGCCTATGGCTTCAGCGTGTTCTGGCTGCCGCTGAGCCAGGCCATCGGCGTCAGCAAGCCTGTCGCCTGCGGGGCCGATGTCGGCCTGATCGGCTCGCTGTTCACCACGAGCTGCGACTGGAAGATCGCCGATCTCGGCTGGATCTACACGCTGTTCTTCGTGCTGCTCGGCTCCTCCGCCGCGATCTGGGGCGGCTGGCTCGAGCGGGTCGGTCCGCGCCGGGCAGCCTTCGTCTCGACGATGTGCTGGTGCGGCGGCTTGCTGATCTCGGCCTTCGGCATTTACACCCACCAGCTCTGGCTGATGTGGCTCGGCTCTGGCGTGATCGGCGGCATCGGCCTCGGTCTCGGCTACATCTCGCCGGTCTCGACCCTGGTGAAGTGGTTCCCGGACCGGCGCGGCATGGCGACCGGCATGGCGATCATGGGCTTCGGTGGCGGTGCGATGATCGGCTCGCCGCTCGCCGACATGTTGATGAACTATTTCAGGACACCGGAATCGGTCGGCGTCTGGCAGACCTTCGTGGTGATGGCGGGGATCTATTTCGTCTTCATGATGGCGGGCACCTTCGGCTACCGCATCCCGCCGGCTAATTGGCGCCCCGACGGCTGGACCCCGCCGACGACGCAGAATGCGATGATCACCTCCGGCCACGTCCATCTCAAGGATGCGCACAAGACCCCGCAATTCTGGCTGATCTGGTCGGTGTTGACGCTCAATGTCTCGGCCGGCATCGGCGTGCTCGGCATGGCATCGCCGATGCTGCAGGAGATCTTCGCGGGCTCGCTGATCGGCAAGCCGGAGATCGGCTTCGCGGCACTCGATGCCCAGCAGAAGGTGCAGGTCGCTACCATCGCGGCGGCCTTCGTCGGCCTGCTCTCGCTGTTCAATATCGGCGGCCGCTTCTTTTGGGCCTCGCTGTCGGACAAGCTCGGGCGCAAGCTGACCTACGCCACCTTCTTCGTCCTCGGCATTGTGCTGTATGCGCTCTCGCCCTGGGCGGCGCATGCCGGGTCGCTGGCGCTGTTCGTGGCCTTCTTCTGCATCATCCTGTCGATGTATGGCGGCGGCTTCGCGACCGTGCCGGCCTATCTCGCCGACATGTTCGGCACCCAGTTCGTCGGCGCGATCCATGGCCGCCTGCTGACCGCCTGGTCGACGGCAGGCATCGTCGGCCCGGTGGTGGTGAACTATATCCGCGAGGCACAGATCGCCGCCGGCGTGCCGCGCGCCCAGGTCTATGATCGGACGATGTACATCCTCGCCGGCTTCCTGGTGCTCGGCTTCATCTGCAACCTGCTCGTCCGCCCCGTCGCGACCAAATGGTTCATGAAGGATGCCGAGGTCGCGGCGCTCCAGGCCAAGACCGCCAAAGCCGGTGCCACGGCGCAATACGGCTCCTTCGGCATCGGCAAGGGCGGTTTCGACACGGCCGCCATGTTGGCCTGGGCCGTGGTCGGCATCCCGATCATCTGGGGTGTCTGGATCACCCTGTCGAAATCGCTCGCGCTGTTCCGCTGAGGCGAAATCGGCTTCGCACCGCGAAGCTCGAGTGTTGCATGCCTCCGGCGCGAGCCCGAGGCATGCGTTTTTTTTGCGCGGGTGGCGCCCGTCCGCCTCCTGCACGCCCCCGCGATGCTGGCTTTCGGGGCCGGAACTTGCCTGGACCGGCCGCGTGAATGGGATGGCCGGCGTCCGTGATCCGAGCCGCCGGCCATCGTCGGCAGGGCGTTGCCGCGTTGGTGATCTCCGGCGCGAGGCCGAATGTCAGGCTCGCTTGCGACAAGGCGAATTTCGCCGGCGCGCGAACCCGGTCCGGCCTGCCGGACTATCCTCCGGCCGCTCGACGCTCTCGCTGCTCCTGATCGGTGTGGAATTCCGGCCGGCGCCAGAATGCCTCGAGCGTCTCGATGACCAGGGCCGCGCCGCTGAAATCCTCGCCGGCACTGTAGAGGCTCGGCGTGACGATGGTCGGCAGCCCCGCGCCGAGGGCGGCGCGCAGGCCGTTCTGCGAATCCTCGAAACAGAGACAGTCGCGCGCCGGCAAGCCGAGATCAGACAAAACGAGGTGGTAGACCTCCGGATCCGGCTTCTTGGCTGCGACGTCCTCGCCGGTCCGAATACTCGCGAACCAGCCGATCGCCTCTGCCCCCAGGGTAGCGCCGATCAGGGAGGTGACATTGGTGCGGCTCGTCGTCGTCGCGATGGCGAGCGCCATGCCCTCGCGCCGGGCTTGCCCGATCAGCGCGGCTACGCCGGGCCGGAGCGCCAATCGTCCAGCCGCGACCCGCGCGCCATAGATGCGGTTCTTGCGCTGGTGGAGCGCGGCGGCGTCGACTTCGACTCCGAGGCTCCGGGCATGGACGAGGATGCGCTCGTGCCCGCCGGTCGTGCGCAGCAGATCGCGGTAGAGGGTGCGGTCCCAGGACCAATCCAGACCGTCGACGGCGAAGGCGGCATTGAAGGCCGCGCGGTGGAGTTCCTCGGTCTCGGCCAGCGTGCCGTCGACGTCGAAGATGAGCGCCCGCAACGTCATGGCACGGCCTCACAGGCGCGCAGCAGCGCCGGCACGGCGTCGAGTTCGTCGATGACCAGATCGGCGCCGAGTTCGTCGGCCGGGCGGTCGCAATAGCCGCCGCGCACGAGGATGCAGCCGGTGCCGGCGGCGCGGGCTGAGGCGAGGTCGGCGCGGCTGTCGCCGATCAGGACGGTTTCCGATGGCGAGGCGCCGAGCTGGGTGCAGGCGGCGAGCAGCATGTCGGGGGCCGGTTTCCGTGGGTAGCCGCTATCGCCGCCGATGACGAGATCCAGGTCGGCGAGAAGGCCGAACTGGTCGAGTATCCGGCGTGAGAGCCCTTCGGGCTTGTTGGTGACGACGGCGCTGCGCAGGCCCAGTTCCTGCACCGCCTGCACGGCTGCACGCGCCCCGGGACGCAATGCCGTCAGCTCGACGAGATGCCCAGCATAAACGGCGTGCACGACGGCATGCCGCTGGCGCAGCGCTTGCGGGTCGAGATCTGCTCCCCGTGCCGCGAAGGCCCGTTCGACCAGCTTCTCCAGCCCATGGCCGATCATGCCACGCACGGCGTCGAGCCCGAGCGGCGCCAGCCCGTCGGCTTCCAGCACTGCATTGACGGCAAAGGCGATGTCCGGCGCTGAATCGATCAGCGTGCCGTCGAGGTCGAAGAGAATGGCTGCCGGCGCGGATTGCGCGGCTTTCCGGGTCCAGCTGGTCATGCCTCGCCTCCCCCTACCGCCCTGTCGGCGGCGGTCCGAATGCTGTCGATGTTCCCGGCATAGGCCTCGGCCGTGCCGCCGCCGAACACGGCCGAGCCGGCGACCAGGACATTCGCCCCGGCGGCAGCGACTAGAGGGGCGGTCTGCGCGGTGATGCCGCCGTCGATCTCGATGTCGATAGGGCGGCTGCCGATGAGCGCCTTCACCTGGCGAACCTTCTCGACCATGGCGGGGATGAAACCCTGGCCGCCGAAGCCGGGGTTGAGCCCGGTGACCGCGCCGGACTTCACCAGGGCGCGGACCTCACGAGCCCGGGCGAGATCGTCGACCAGCAGCCGGCCGGATACAGCGAGGCCCTTTGCGGTCTCGGTGATCGACTCCCAGACGCCGATGGGATCGTCTGGCCGATGGAACGCGAGCAGCGGCAACGGAGCCTTCGCGCCCTTGAAGGCGCCCGGCATGATCTCGTCGCCCATGCGGTCAGGTGTGCCGAATGGCCAGGCCATGCCGGTAATGGTGCCGGCTTCGTCGACCGAGACGGCGGCTTTGAGCTCGAGCGCGATCACGCGGCGTCCTCCTGCTGCTGCGCAGAATTTTCTGCCGAGCCGCTGGTCGTGTTCGGGTTTTCGAACTTGTCGCCGCCGGCGTAGGGCGGGCGGTTCTCCATCTGCCTGACTTCGTTCGGACAGAAGACCCGGCTGGAGATGGCGGAGGCGTAGGCGGCGAAGCGCTTTTCGATATCCGCCATGACGATGCCGTCGACGACGAATTCCGGGACCAGCGTCTTCTGCTCCTCCGGCGTGAGCAGCCGGGAGACCGCGCCGCACCACAGCTTGAGCCGGGCCAGCAGGGTGAAGGTGAGGAAGGCTTGCGCCATCTCGGCAGCGTTCGCCCAGGTCGCGCGGCCAAGGTCGAAAATCAGCGTGGGAGGCACGCCAAGCGCGCGGGCGATCTCGACAACCTGAAAGCCGCGCAGCTCCAGGAACTGGTTGTCGACGCTGCTGAAGGCCAGCGCCTGCCAATCCATCCCCTCTTCAAGGATCGCAGTGCCGCCGCTGGCCTCGCCGGAGTGCGTCTTGTTCCAACTCTCCTTCAGTCGGACGAGCACCGGCTCGCTGATCTTCTTCGGTGATTTCAGGATGCCGGACGGACGGCCGCCGTTGGCGAAGATCCGCGCCGCGTGCCCCTGCATCGCCATGCAGAGGCCGATCGCCTCGCGAGCCTGCTTGATCGGTGAGACGCCCCCGATGTTCGGAATGTGGAGGATATCCCGCCAGGGATAAGTCCGCTGGCCGCCGCCCTTTTGGCTGACGAGATATCGAGGCTCGCCGCTGAAGTCGGTCTCCACCGTCACCGTGTCGGGCTTCAGTCGGATCAGCTCATGGATGCGGCCACCGTCGACCCGATTCGCCGCCGCGAAGGCGCCGGCGTCGTTCATGAGCGTGTCCCGCTCCAGCTCCATCAGGAACTGCGGCGCGGAGGTCCAGCCGTTCGGCCTATTGCTCAGCAGATCCGCGAGCGGATGATCGGCGCGTTCCTTCCCGCCATCCTCGAGCCGGCGGT
The DNA here is from genome assembly GCF_058798075.1 of Allobosea sp. GW823-FHT01F03. Lineage (NCBI taxonomy): Bacteria > Pseudomonadati > Pseudomonadota > Alphaproteobacteria > Hyphomicrobiales > Alloboseaceae > Allobosea > Allobosea sp. GW823-FHT01F03. Next base: position 1,877,777 of record NZ_CM179505.1, read on the forward strand.
ACAGGTGCAGCGGCAGCACGCCCAACGTCTCGGAGCGCACCGCCACCGCGCGAGCAACGGGCGCGCATTCCAGAGCCTTCGACGGCGAGACAGCGATCTTGCTGGCCGTGCCGTTCGCCGCGGCAAAGAACTCCGCCAGAGCCTCAAGGCTCTTCGCGTCTTCTGCTGACGAATCCTTGCGCGCAAATGGCCACATGCGGAAAGATATGCTTCAATCGTGAAAATTGAGCAATTAACGTGCAATAATACCCGGTTGCACCGCAGAATATGGCAAGCGATGACGCGCGAGCGCATCCGATCGCGAGGCGAACATTTCAGGGGAAGGGATGGGAGTTTGTGTTGCGGCGATGTTGCGTGGAGGCGCCGTCACCCCCTTGTAAGCCGTTGAAATCAAACGAATCGTGTTGCGTGTCGCTGCAACACGAAATCACGCTCTGTTCTCAAGCGTGATCTGGTCTATGTTCTTGATTTCACTACGGAAAGTAGTGGTAGCGGGAGAGGGACTTGAACCCCCGACACGCGGATTATGATTCCGCTGCTCTAACCAGCTGAGCTACCCCGCCCCGATGCGCCGCGTCTCGAAAGACGCTCAATCGCGACGGCGCGGATATAGGGTTTTGCGGGGGGGCGCGTCAAGCCTTCCCGGCGCAGGCTTTCACCGCAATTTTTTCAAGCGCACGACCTTGAAGTAGCCCTGGCCGACATGGACGGTCTCATAGCGGCCCGTCGCGGCGGCCCAGTCGGTCAAACGGCTGACCTTGAAATCGCTGCTCCAGCCGACAGCCTTGGCCAGCGGTGCGACCAGCGACCAGAGCGGCGCGGCAAGCCCGCCTTCGCCGACGAGGCGGCTGGAGATGACGATCTCACCGCCCGGCCGCAGCACGCGGTCCATCTCGGCGAGCGCCTGCTCGGGATCCGGCACCAGCGTGATCACGAACTGCGCGGTGACCGCGTCGAAGGAGCGGTCGGCGAAGCCGAGGCGGCAGGCGTCCATCACGAGCAGGCCGATGACGTGATCGAGCCCCTGGCTCTGGACCTTGGCGTGGGCAACGCGCAGCATGTCGAGCGAGAGGTCGGCGCCGACGACCTGCCGGTCGCGATCGAAATAGGGCAGGGTGAGCCCGGTGCCGACACCGATCTCGAGGATGTCGCGGCCGCAGGCGCAGGCTGCCGCCACCGCTTCGCGCTGGGCGCGCGACAGCAGCCCCTGATAGATCCGGTCGTAGAATTTCGCCCAGACCGCATAGACGCGCTTCTGCGCGTCGAGACCCTTGCCAGCCGTCATGATGTCGCGAGCGAAAGTTCCGGTGTGTCGGGAAGCTGGCGGGCTTTCTCCGCCAGGATGACGCCGCCGCCGAGGACGCGCGCGCCTGCGCCGGCATGATCGTAGATCACGCAGGCCTGGCCGGGCGAGACGCCTTCCTCGCCCTGGGCGAGCAGGACATGCACCCCCTTGTCGTCGGCGTGGAGGCGCGCCTCGCGCGGCGCCCGGGTCGAGCGCACGCGCACCGCGACTTCGAGGCCTTCGGGCGGCAGCGCGGAAAGCGGTGTGTCGCCGATCCAGTTGAGATCGCGCAGATCGACGCGGCTGACGCTCAGCGCCTCCCGCGGGCCGACGATGACGCGGGCGTTCTGCGCGTCGAGCGCGACGACATAGAGCGGCTCGGCGGCGCTGAGGCCGAGGCCCTTGCGCTGGCCGACGGTATAGCGCAGCACGCCTTCGTGCTGGCCGAGCACGCGCCCGTCGAGATGGACGATCTGGCCGGGGCGGGCGGCCCCGGGCTTGAGGCGCTCGATGACGTCGGCATAGCGGCCGTTCGGCACGAAGCAGATGTCCTGGCTGTCGGGCTTGTCGGCGATGGCGAGGCCGAATTCGGCGGCGAGCGCCCGGGTCTCGGCCTTTTCCATCTCACCGAGCGGGAAGCGCAGCAGGTCAAGCTGCTCCTGCGTGGTGGCGTAGAGAAAATAGCTCTGGTCGCGGTTCTCGTCGGCGGCGCGGAACAGGCCGCGATGGCCGTTGCCGAGATCGCGGCTGGCGACGTAGTGGCCGGTGGCGAGCGCATCCGCCCCGAGCTCGCGGGCGAGGCCGAGCAGGTCGCGGAACTTCACGGTGCGATTGCACTCGACGCAGGGGATCGGCGTCTCGCCGGCGAGATAGCTTTCGGCGAAGCGCTCGATCACGGCGTCGCGGAAGCGGCTTTCATAGTCGAGCACGTAATGGGGAATGCCGATCGCTTCGGCGACGCGGCGAGCGTCGTGAATGTCCTGGCCGGCGCAGCAGGCTCCGGCGCGGTGGACGGCGGCGCCATGATCATAGAGCTGGAGCGTGACCCCGACGACGTCATAGCCTTGGCGCTTCAGCAGCGCCGCCACCACCGAGGAATCGACGCCACCTGACATCGCGGCGACGACGCGCGTCGCCGCGGGCGGCTTGGCGATGTCGAGCGAGTTGAGCGGGACGGTCATGGCGATGTCTGGCGCAGGGTGAAGCGAGGGCGGGGTGCCCTCCTGGCGCGTTCTATACCGGCTTTGCCGGGTCTGGACCAGCATCGGCCCGGCAAATACTGCCGGGTGCCGGCGTACAGCCGGCGCTTCCTGCCGGTCCGGATGGCGTCTTTGTTTCGCAAGATATTGATTTCAAACAACTATCGCTCTGGCTCGGCTCTTGCTCGGGCGGGGGCGGTGCGTTTTCGCCATCCGCCCAGTTCCGGAGCATTCCATGTCCACCGCGTCGATCTCGCGTTCTCCGTTCGAGACTGCACAGCCCGTCCGCCGCGACCCGGGCAAGGCGCGCGCGACGAGCGAGGCCTTCACGCTGCCGCCCGTCGAAAAGCCGGTCGCGCAAGCCCCGGTGAGCCGCGTGCGGCCCGACGAGACGCGCGCCGCCAATGAGACCGCGCCTCCGGCAGGCGAGCGCGCCGTCGGTGCGGAAAAGGCAGAGGCTGTCGCCCCGGCGGAAGGAGCGGTGAAGGCCGATGGCGAGGTCGTCGCGTTCTCCGGCGAACCGGTGTCCGGTGAGGCGAAGGCCGAGACAGGCAAGCAGAGCGGTTCGGAGAATGCGACCGGCGAGAAGCCCGAGGCCGGCACGGAAACCAGCCCGGTTCTGCCGCAGCTGGCACCGGCCGTGGTCAAGAGCGACGAACAGAAGGCGCTCGATGCCGGGACCGCGGCGTCTACGGCGCCATCCACCGCCAACCCTACCCCTGTCAACGAGGAGAAGGCGCAGTCGGAAGGCGCCGAGCCGGTGACAGGGGCGAGCGCGACCGAGGCGCAGTTCCGGGCGCTGGCCGCGAATCCGGTCCAGCCCGGTGCCCAGCCCGTGGCAACCGATGAGGCGCAGGCCAAGGCTGCGGCCGAGACGAGCCCGGCGCGCCAGAGCGGCGAGCAGGCGACAATGGCGATCCCCGGGCAGAACGCTCTGATCTCGCCAATCGCGCCGGAGCAGGCGGTCCAGAGCGATGGCGAGGCGAATGCCGCGGTCGAGACGGGCACGGCGCCGGCTGAAACCGGGCGCAAGACCGCCACCCCCGCCGCCATAATGCCGGCGGAGACGGCTAAAACAGATTCCGAGACCGGTGAAGCGAGCGAAGCCGGCCAGCCCAAGGCCGCGACGAGCGCCGGGGCCGAAACCAAGGCTGCCGAGCGGCCGGCGACGATGGGGCAGGCGCAGAGCGCAGCTGCAGCCGATGCGCAGGTCGAGGCGCCGCAACAGGCGACGACGCCGGCCGTGCAGGCCGTTCCCGCATCCGGCCCGCAGGTGCCGGGGCGGCCGGAGCCGCAGGCCGAGATTCTCGAGACCGCCGCCCAGGCCAATGCCCGGACGCAGGCCGAGGCGAGCACGCGGGCACAGGTCGAGACTACGCGCCCGACCCCGCTGCATGTCGTGCCGGTCGAGATCGGCGCGCGGGCGCTCGCCGGCAGCAAGCGCTTCGACATCAGGCTCGATCCGGCCGAACTCGGTCGCGTCGATGTCCGTCTTGAAATCTCCGATGACGGCAGCGTCAGCGCCAAGCTGACGGTCGACCGGGTCGAGACGCTGCAATTGCTGCAGCGCGATGCGCGGACGCTGGAACGGGCTTTCGAGCAGGCGGGTCTGAAAGCCTCCGAGGGCGGGGTCGAGATGAGCCTGCGCGATTCTCCCGACCAGAGTTCGCGCCAGCACCGCCAGGACGAGGAAGGCGCACGCCTGCGTCGAAGCTGGGTCGAAACTGCCGAAGAGAGCGCGCTCGTCACCGAAACGGCGCCGCTGAGCCGGGCCGCAAGGCTCGGCGGCGTCGACCTCAGCATCTGAAGAAAGGCGACAAAGTGAGCGTCTCCAATACCAGCAAGTTGAGCAATGCGGCCGTCAACGCCGCGCAGAACAACACTAACGCCTCCGGCAACGGCACCTCGATCGCCAATAATTTCGACCAGTTCCTGACGCTGCTGACGACGCAGCTCCGGAACCAGAACCCGCTCGATCCGCTCGACACCAACCAGTTCACCCAGCAGCTGGTGCAGTTCGCCGGCGTCGAGCAGCAACTGAAGCAGAACGAGACGCTGACGGCGCTGCTCGGGGTCAGCAAGGCGACGACGGGGGCGAGCGCCATCGGTTTCGTCGGCCAGACGGTGACGGCGGACGGGGCGGCGACGCAGCTCAAGGAAGGCAAGGCCGAATGGAAGCTCAACGCTTCCAAAGGCGGTACTGCGACGATCACGATCAAGGATGCGAGCGGCAAGGTCGTGCAGACCGGGACGACGACGCTGACGGCCGGCGACCAGACCTATAGCTGGGACGGCAAGACGTCGACCGGAAGCACCGCTCCGGAGGGCGAATATACGATCACCGTCGACGCCAAGGACCTCGCTGGTACGGCGATCACGGTGAAGACCGAGATCAGCGGCGTCGTCGACGGCGTCGACTTCTCGACAGCGGTTCCGACCCTGCTGATCGGCGCGATCAAGGTGCCGCTCGATCGGGTCAAGTCGGTGAAGAGCAGCTCTTGACGTGTGGGCTCCGTCGTCGGCGCGGCATAGTGAAAGCCTGTGTGGTTGCCTTAGGCAAAATTTAAGTCCGGGGGGGTACGGTCAGCGACAAGTAGGTCTTGTTGAGTTGTGTGAGAGTACCATGACCGAGCCGCTGCGACCGCGCGTGAAGTATGTCATCGGGCCCGATGGGAGCCCGTTGACCATCGCCGACCTGCCGCCGATGAACACCCGCCGCTGGGTTATCCGGCGCAAGGCCGAAGTCGTCGCCGCCGTGCGCGGCGGCCTGCTCAGCCTGGAGGAGGCCTGCCAGCGCTATACGCTGACGGTGGACGAGTTCCTGAGCTGGCAGATGTCGATCGACCAGCACGGGCTGGCCGGTCTGCGCACGACGCGGATCCAGCACTACCGCCAGTAGCCGCGCCGTTATTCCAAGGTTTCCAGAAAGGCGCCGGTCCAGGCAGGACCGGCGCCTTTCTGCGTTCGCGCCGGGACGAAACCGGCGCCTTCCTTTCGAAAAATTAACCGTCGTTAACCCGGTGCTAACCATGCACCGGGAAAAACTTGCCTAGTGGATGATCCCGCGGCCGGTTCTGCGGGGCGAGGGCGACGGAAGGAACGGCGTGAACGGCTTGGTCGATCAGTTCCGGAGATTCGGTGCGGCGCGGCTGGCGGCGATGTTGGCGGTGACGCTGGCGCTGGTCGGCTTCTTCGCCTTCGTCATGCTGCGCATGTCGCAGCCGGCGATGGGCGTGCTCTTCGCCGACCTGTCGAGCCAGGATGTCAGCGCGATCCTGAAGGATCTCGACGCGCGCGGCGTCAAATACGAACTGCGCGGCGACGGGCAGACCATTCTCGCGCCGCGCGCCGATGTGCCGCGCCTGCGCCTCGATCTTGCTGGCAAGGGCATCCCGTCCGGCGGCGGTGTCGGCTATGAGATCTTCGACAAGGGTGACGCCTTTTCCTCGACCAGCTTCGTCCAGAACATCAACCATCTGCGGGCGCTCGAGGGCGAGCTCTCGCGCACCATCCGCTCGATCAGCCGCGTCCAGGCGGCTCGCGTCCACCTCGTCATCCCCGAGCGCCGGCTGTTCGAGCGTGACCGGGAGCCACCGCGCGCCTCGATCGCGCTCAAGCTCGCCGGTGATCTCGACGCCGCCCAGGTCCGGGCGGTGCGCCATCTCGTCGCCTCGGCGGTGGACGGGCTGAAGCCCGAGCGCGTCTCGATCGTCGACGAGCGTGGCCGGCTGCTGGCGGACGGCGCCCAGGGGGAGCAGGGCCTGGCCGGCGTCGGCCTCGACGAGCGCCAGGGCGCGATCGAGCGGCGGATCAAGTCGCAGGTCGAGGATATCGTCGCCAGCATCGTCGGCCCCGGCCGGGCACGCGTCCAGGTCTCGGCCTCGCTCGACAGCAACCGCATCGAGAGCCGCTCCGAGACCTTCGACCCCGAGAGCAAGGTCATCCGCTCGAGCCAGAACCGCAACGAGACCTCGACCACCAACGAGGCGCGCGAGGGTGTCACCGTCGGTAACGAGCTGCCGGGTGCCCAGCAGCCCAACCAGGCCCAGCAGGGCGTGCAGAGGGATGCCACCAACAAGAACGAGGAGGTGGTCAACTACGAGATCTCGCGGACCACGCGCACCGAAGTGCTCGAGGGCGGGCGGGTGCGCAAGCTTTCGGTCGCGGTACTGGTCGACGGCACCTATGCCCGTGGCCAGGGTGCCGAGGCGAGCTACCAGCCGCGCACGCAGGAGGAGCTGGAGCGGATCAGCCAGCTTGTGCGGACCGCGATCGGCTTCGACCGGCAGCGTGGCGACCAGGTCGAGGTCGTCAATCTGCGCTTCGCCGAAGGGCCGCAGGCGCAGGTCGATCTCGTCGAGCAGAGCCTGGTGCAGCAGCTTCTCTCTTTCTCGAAGGAGGACATGGTCCGCTTCGCCGAGATCGGCGTGATCTCGCTGCTGATCCTGATCGTGCTGATGGTGGTGGTGCGTCCGCTGCTCAAGCAGGTGCTGGCGCCCGAGCATGAGTTCCGCGCGATCCCGAGCTTCATGCGCAATGGCGTCGTCGTCACCAGCGCGGCCCAGGGCACCGGCGATCCGGCAAGCCTGCCCGCCAATGGCGACTCCGAATCCGGAGAGTTCGGGGATGTGGATGTCGCCGCCCCCTCCGAGCGCATGCTCGCGATCGCGCAGGTGAAGGGCCAGCTGAAGGCGCAGTCCGTCGAGAAGATCGGTGCGATGGTTGCCAAGAACCCCGCCGACTCGGTCGCGGTGCTGCGTGGCTGGATCCACGAAAAAGCGCCGGCGTGAGGGGCTGAGCCATGGCCACACGCTCGATCGCCACGAGAAGCGCCGGAGAAAGCGACCTCGCCGCAAGCCTGGCCGAGCAGTTGCCGACGGTTTCGGTGGAGGCGATGACCGGTCCGCAGCGCGCGGCCGTGATCCTGCTGGTGCTCGGCGAGCAGCATGGCCGGGTGATCTGGCAGGAGTTCGACGACGAGGAGATCCGGATTATCACTCGGGCGATGGCCGAGCTCGGCACGGTGGATTCGGACCAGGTCGAGCGGCTGATGCTGGATTTCGTCGGCAAGCTCTCCAGTGCAGGCGCCATCACCGGCTCCTTCGACCGGACGATCTCGCTGCTCGAGAAGATCCTGCCGACCGATCAGGTCGCCCTGATCATGGAGGAGATCCGGGGGCCGGCCGGCCGCAATATGTGGCAGAAGCTCGGCAATATCGACGCGGTCGTGCTCGCCAATTTCCTGAAGAACGAATATCCGCAGACCATCGCGGTGATCCTGTCGCGCATCCGTCCGGAACACTCCGCCAATGTGCTGCGCAATCTGCCGGGCGAGCTCTCGATCGAGGTCGTCAGCCGCATGCTGCGGATGGAATCGGTGCAGAAGGAAGCGCTCGACCATATCGAGAATACGCTGCGCACCGAATTCGTCTCGACCCTGACGCAGACGCGCCGGCGCGACCCGCACGAGATGATGGCGGAGATCTTCAACGGTTTCGACCGGCAGACCGAGACGCGTTTCCTGGCGGCGCTCGATGCCACCAATCAGGAATCGGCCGAGCGCATCCGGGCTTTGATGTTCACCTTCGAGGATCTCGCCAAGCTCGATTCCGCCGGGCTGCAGACGCTGATGCGCCAGGTCGACAAGGACACGCTGGCGCGCGCGCTCAAGGGCGCTGGCGAGGAGATGCGCAAATTCTTCCTCGGCGCGATGTCGCAGCGTGCCGCCAAGAACCTGCTCGACGACATGCAGGGGCTCGGCCCGCTCCGCCTGAAGGAAGTCGATGAAGCGCAGATGAAGATGGTGACGCTGACCAAGGATCTCTCCGAGAAGGGAGAGATCGTCATCGCCAAGGGCAATTCCGAAGACGAGCTGGTTTATTGACGATGGCCTCCGCCAAGAAATTCCTGTTCGACACCGACTTCCGCGGCAACAGCCGCAAGGCGGTCGACGAGGGGGCGCTCGATGCGGCCCGGGCCGAGGGCTTTCACAGCGGTCTCGACCAGGCGCGCCGCGAGGCCGACCACCAGACGGGGACGCTGCTGTCGCTGCTGGTCCGCTCCTGCGAGCAGTTGCTGGCGCAGCAGGATGCGCGCCTCGCCGCGATCGAGGAACAGGCGGCGCATCTCGCCGTGGCCGTGGCGCGCGGCCTTGCTGGCGCTGCTCTGGCCGACAAGCCGCTGGTTCAGCTGCTGGCGGCCGTTCGTGAATGCCTCGGCCATGCAAGGCTGGCGCCGCATCTGGTGATCCATGTGCATGAGAGCCTGGTCGAAACCGTCGAGGCTAGGCTCGGCGGGCTGGCGCGCGAGACGGGTTTCGCCGGCCGGATCGTCGTGCTCGGCGAGCCGGATATCGCGCCGGGGGACGGGCGGATCGAATGGGCCGATGGCGGGCTCGCCATCGACCGCTCCCAACAGGACGACGCCATCGAGGCGGCGATCAGAAGCGTATTTGGCCCGGCGGCTTCGTCCGGCGGGACCGTGAGGTAACAGACATGGCCGAGAACGACCTCAACCTGCCACCGCTGAACCCGGCCGATCTCTCCTTCGACCATAACAGTGACGGCTCCGTCGCCCGTTCCGGGCCGGTACCGGTCAAGACGGCGGAGGACCTGGAGCAGGTCTTCGACGTACCGGTCACGGTCTCGGCCGTGCTCGGTTCCTCGCGCATCGCCGTCGGCGACCTCCTGCGGATCACGCCCGGCGCCGTGCTCGAGCTCGACCGGCGCGTCGGCGAGGCCATCGACATCTTCGTGAATGAGCGCCTGGTGGCGCGCGGCGAGGTGGTGGTGGTCGAGGAGCGGCTCGGCGTCACCATGACGGAAATCATCAAGGCCGACCGGTGACGAACCGGACGGCGCAAGCAGATCACGCAAGGAAGCTCTGACCCATGCGCCTCATCATCGTCGGCAGCCTCAAGGGCCAGCTCATCACCGCGGCGAAGATCGCCGTCTCGCAGGGCGCCGCGGTCACCCATGCCGAGAGCGCCGAGCAGGCGCTGGCCGTGCTGCGCGCCAAGGGCGGCGACCTCCTGATGGTCGATGTCGAGCAGCCGATCGCGAGATTGATCGCGGCGCTCGAGGTCGAGCGCATCCGTACCCCGCTGGTCGCCTGCGGCACCTCGACCGATGCGCGGGCCGCGGTCGCGGCGATCCAGGCGGGCGCGCGCGAATATGTGCCGCTGCCGCCGGATCCCGAGCTGATCGCGGCGGTGCTCGCCGCCGTCGCCTCCGACAAGGCGAGCCTGATCTGGCGCGACCCGGCGATGGAGCGCGTCGTCCAGCTCGCCAACCAGATCGCCCGCTCCGACGCGCCGGTGCTGGTCACCGGCGAGAGCGGCACCGGCAAGGAGATGATCGCCCAGCACCTGCACCGGCAGTCGCTGCGCAAGGACAGGCCCTTCGTCGCGGTGAACTGCGCGGCGATCCCCGACAACCTGCTCGAATCCGAATTGTTCGGCCATGAGAAGGGCGCCTTCACCGGGGCGATCGCCCGCCGCATCGGCAAGTTCGAGGAAGCCAATGGCGGCACGCTGCTGCTCGACGAGATTTCCGAGATGGATGTGCGCCTGCAGGCCAAGCTGCTGCGCGCGCTCCAGGAGCGGATGATCGACCGGGTCGGCGGCACGCAGCCGGTCAAGGTCGATCTGCGCATCATCGCGACCTCGAACCGCAATCTCGGCGACGCCGTGCGCGACGGCTCCTTTCGCGAGGACCTGTTCTACCGGCTCAACGTCGTGCATCTGCGCCTGCCGGCGCTGCGCGAACGTCCGGGCGACATCCTCGCCCTGGCCGATCACTTCGCCCGCAAATATGCCGAGCTGAACGGCCTGCCGCAGCGCCCGATCGCGGCCGAGGCGCGCAAGCTGCTGCTCGGCAATGGCTGGCGCGGCAATGTCCGCGAGCTCGAGAACACCGTCCACCGCGCCGTGCTGCTGGCGCAGGGCGTCGAAATCGGCGCCGATGCGATGTTGACCCCTGAGGGCGAGACGCTCGGCCCGGCCACGGGACGCGACGTGGCCTCGCGCGCCGCCCAGACGGCGGAAGCGGTGACGCGCGGTCTCGTCGGGCGCACCGTCGCCGATGTCGAGCGCGACCTGATCCTCGACACGCTCGACCATTGCCTCGGCAACCGTACCCATGCGGCCAAGATCCTCGGCATCTCGATCCGGACCCTGCGCAACAAGCTCGGCGAATATGTTTCCGCGGGCATTCCGGTGGCCGAGCCCGGGCAGGCGCGGACACAGTCGCTCTGAGGGCCTCAGAAATGAAGCGGGCCGGAGCGCAGGCTCCGGCCCGTGGAAGGCAGCTCAGTAGTAGTAGCGGCGGCGATAATAGGGCCGCGGGCGGTAATAGTAGCGCGGGCGATAATAGGGGCGCCGATAATAGCGCGGACGGTAGTACGGCCGCCGGTAGTAGCGCGGGCGGCGATAGTAATAGTACTGGCTGAAGTCGGCGTCGGCCTTGTCGAGCGCGGCGCTGGTCTCGGCATCGAGCGCCTCGCCGCCTTCGGCGGCCTTGGGCTCCGGGGTCGGCGTCGGAACGGGCTTGGCCTGGGCCGCTTCGGCCGCGGCAATGCCGCCGACGCTGGCGGCGGCGAGACCGCCGAACAGCGCCATCACGAATGAACGTCTATCCATGCATTCCTCCATCAGGTTCGATCCGAGCGCCGCGTTGCCGCGAAGCTACTCTATTCCCCTGCTACCGACCCGTCACGTCCGCGACGCGCCGATGGGTGCGGGGGCTGACGGCGCGGGGGGCCGGCCGTTAGCGGTTTGGGGAGGTCTGAGCCGGAATCGCCGCGCCTCGCCAGCATTGTGAAGGGTCCTTCCCTGAAGCTGCTTCATCGTGCGCCGAGCGGGCGGCTGACCTCCTCCAGCGAACGCCTTTCGGCTCGAACGGCGAACTTGCCGGCGATCAGCCCGGCGCCGATCATCAGCAGGGCGCCGAACAGGTAGCCGCCGAAGACGCTGATGCGCGAGCCGGTGTCGATCAGGGCGCCGAACACCCAAGGGCCGGCGACGCCGCCGAGCGCCGTGCCGAGCGCATAGAAGACGGCGATGGCCAGCGCCCTGATCTCGAGCGGATAGGTCTCGCTTACGGTCAGATAGGCCGAGCTCGCGGCTGCCGATGCGAAGAAGAAGACGACGCTCCAGCAGGCGGTGAGCTGGCTGGCGGTGAGCAGGTCGCGCGCGAACAGGAAACCGGTGGCGGCCAGCAGCACGCCGGAGAGAACATAGGTCGAGGCGATCATCGGACGGCGGCCGAGGCTGTCGAAGAGCCGTCCGAGAAGCAGGGGCCCGAGGAAATTGCCGGCGGCGAAGGGCAGGATGAACCAGCCGATCGCATTGGAGGGCACATCGTAGAAATCGGTGAGGATGAGCGCGTAGCTGAAGAAGATGGCGTTGTAGAAGAAGGCTTGCGACGACATCAGCGCCAGCGCCACCAGCGTGCGCGGCCGGTGGCTGACGAAGAGCGTGCGCATGACCTCCTGCATCGGGGTGAAGCGCCGCGGCCGCAGCGTCAGGGTCGGGAGCGGGGCCTGCGGCGGAGGGGCGGGGGCGAAAGCCTCGATCCGCGCCACGATGGCCTCGGCCTCGGCAAGGCGGCCATGGCTCATCAGCCAGCGCGGACTTTCGGGAATCCAGCGGCGCAGGAAGAGGATGATCAGGCCGAGCGTGGCGCCGATGAAGAAGGCGAGCCGCCAGCCGATCTCGGGATCGATCACCCGGGGATCGAGCAGCACGATCGCGCCGATCCCGCCCATGGCGGCGCCCACCCAGAAGGAGCCGTTGATGACGAGGTCGGTCCAGCCGCGGACCCGGGCGGGGATGAGTTCCTGGATCGTCGAGTTGATCGCCGTGTACTCGCCGCCGATGCCCATGCCGGTCAGGAAGCGGAAGAGCAGGAAGCTCCAGAGATTCCAGGAAAAGGCCGTTGCGGCCGTCGCGGCGAGATAGACGAAGAGGGTGATGGTGAAGAGGCGCTTGCGGCCGAGCCGGTCGGTCAGCCAGCCGAAGAACACGGCGCCGATCACCGCGCCGGCGAGATAGGCCGCTCCGGCGAGGCCGATCTCGGTGTTACTGAAGCGCAGGACCGGGCTTTCCTTCAGCGCGCCGGAGACGGCGCCCGCCAGGGTGACCTCGAGCCCGTCCAGGATCCAGGTGACGCCGAGCGCGACGACGACGAGGGTGTGGAAGCGCGACCAGGGCAAGCGGTCGAGCCTGGCGGGAACATCGGTGACGATCTCGTCGGCGACAGGGCTTTTCTGGCTCAACGGCTTCAACCCGGTTCTCCGCGCCGATGGCGGCACAAGCGAAGAAGGCGACGCAATGCGCCGCCTTCCCCGGAAACTGCTAGCGAATGATCACCGTATGGCTCGGACGCCGCACGGCAACGGGCCGGCGATGGCGATGATGATGGCGGTGGCGGCGATAGACATGGCGGTGACGATGGTGATGGCGGTGCCGATGGTGGTGCCGGCGATGCTGTGTGAACTCGGCCGGCGCCGCGTCGAGGGCTGCCTTGGTCGTCGCGTCGAGCGCGGCCGCATCCGGCTGGGGCGCGGCCGGGGCAGGAGCGGCGGGTGCGGCCTGGGCGCTCGTCAGGGCGCCGACCGCTGCGAGGCCACCGAAAAGGCTCAAAACAAAGGAACGTCTATCCAAAGCATCCTCCAGTAATTCCGGCTCGCGGAGCAATGTTGTCGACCCGGACGCGAGTTGGCTGGCCGAATGCGGCCAGAACACGGCCATTCGATAACGGTCTGTTCAGGGAAAGGTTCCAGGCGGGAATTTTCGACCCGGATTAACCACTCGTTTACCATGAGCCCGGCAAGAATTGCCGGGTACGGGGCGCGCCTTGCGATGCCCGTGCCGGGAGTGGGTTACGCGATGAGCGATGTGACGGCAGGCACCGGCGGCGGCATGACCATGCCGACCCGCGGCCAGGTGGGCAGCCTGCTCAACCGCCCGGACCTCTTCCTCGCGATCGGCGTGATGGGCATCCTCGTGGTGCTGATCTTCCCGCTGCCGGCGGTGCTGCTCGACCTGATGCTGGCGCTCTCGATCATCCTGTCGGTGTTGGTCCTGATGACGGCGCTGTTCATCGAGGAGCCGCTGGAATTCTCGGCCTTTCCGACGGTCCTGCTGATCGTCACCATGTTCCGGCTGGCGCTGAACCTCGCTTCGACGCGCCTCATCCTCGCGCATGGCCATGAGGGGGGGGCGGCGGCGGGCCATGTCATCGAGGCCTTCGCCAATTTCGTGATGAGCGGCAATTTCGTGATCGGGGTGATCGTCTTCACCATCCTGATCATCGTCAATTTCGTGGTCATCACCAAGGGTTCGGGCCGCATCGCCGAGGTCGCCGCGCGCTTTGCGCTCGATGCATTGCCGGGCAAGCAGATGGCGATCGATGCCGATCTCTCGGCCGGGCTCATCGACCAGGACGTCGCCAAGACCCGCCGCAAGGCGCTCGAGGACGAGGCCTCCTTCTTCGGCTCGATGGACGGCGCCTCGAAATTCGTGCGCGGCGACGCGATCGCGGGCCTTCTGATCACCTTCATCAACGTGATCGGCGGCATCATCATCGGCGTCGCGCAGCAGGGCATGAGCTTCAGCGCCGCCGCCACGAACTACACCCAGCTGACGGTCGGCGACGGTCTCGTCAGCCAGATCCCGGCGCTGATCGTCTCGACCGCCGCTGGCCTGCTCGTGTCGAAATCGGGTGTGCGCGGCGCCGCCGACAAGGCGCTCGGCAAGCAGCTCTCGGGCTATCCCAAGGCGCTCGGCATGTCGGCGGCGGTGATGGCGCTGATCGCGATCCTGCCCGGCATCCCGATGGTCCCCTTCCTGCTGCTGGCCGCCGGCTCGGCCTGGCTCGCCCGGCATTTCGGCCAGCTCGCCAAGGAGCGTGCGGTGGAGACCGCGCAGGCGGCCCAGGACGCTTCGCCGCTGGCCGCCGACGGCATGCCGAAGGAAGAGACGCTGAACGATCTGCTCAAGCTCGACGAACTCAAGATCGAGATCGGCTACGGGCTGCTGCCGCTGGTCAATGCGCCCGGAGGGGCCGACCGCCTGACCGACCAGGTGCGGGCGCTGCGCCGGCAGCTCGCCGCCGAGCTCGGCTTCGTCATGCCGGCGGTGCGGATCGTCGACAACGTCCAGCTCGAAGCGAACCACTACTACATCAAGATCAAGGAGATCGATGCCGGCCACGGCGTCGTCTATGCCGGCCAGTACATGGCGATGGATCCGATGGGCGGCAGCGTCAACCTGCCTGGCCACAGCGTGCTGGAGCCGACCTTCGGCCTGCCTGCGACCTGGATCGACGCGGCGCTGCAGGACGAGGCGCAGCTGCGCGGCTACACCGTCGTCGACGCCGCCACCGTGATCTCGACCCATCTCACCGAGGTGCTGAAATCGCACATGCCGGAGCTGCTCTCGCATGGCGAAGTGCAGAAGCTGTTGCGCGAACTGCCCAAGGACCATGCCGATCTCGTCAAGGAGATCGTGCCGCACCAGATCTCGACCACCGGCATCCAGCGCGTGCTGCAGCTGCTGCTCGCCGAGCGGATCTCGATCCGCGACCTCGCGACCATCGTCGAGGGCATCGCCGAGGTCGCCGGCAGCATCAAGAACCCGCGCGACATCGCCGAGCATGTCCGCGTCAGGCTCGCCCGCCAGATCTGCGCCCAGTTCTCCAACCAGAACGGGCAATTGCCGATCATCACCCTGTCGCCGGCCTGGGAAAGCGTCTTCGCCGAGTCGATCGTCGGCCAGGGCGAGGACCGCCATCTCGCCATGCAGCCCTCGCGCCTGCAGGACTTCGTCCATGCGGTGCGCGACAAGTTCGAGGATGCGGCGCGGATGGGCGAGATGCCGGCGCTGGTCACCTCCGGCATGGCCCGGCCCTTCGTGCGCCAGATCGTCGAGCGCTTCCGGCGCGAGACGCCGGTGCTCTCGCAGGGCGAAATCCATCCGCGCGCCAAGCTCAGGACGGTCGGGAGCGTGTAGCGGCCGCCGGCTTCACCGCGAATCGCATCGTCATTCCGGGCTCAGACCTGCGGCCTGCCCCGGAATGACGGCGTCTCGTTCGACTGCGCCGACAGCTATCGCCGCGACACCACCACGAGATAGCGCGCCGGCTCGGGGCCGGGATTGCTGAAGCGGCAATCGGAGGGCGGGCCGAGTTCCATGCAGTCGCCGGGTTCGAGCCGCGTGACGACGCCGCCCTCGTCGAAATCCAGCATTCCGGACTGCATCCAGATCTGCTGTCGGATGAAGGCGTAGGAGCTGGCGGGGTAGCCGATGGCGGCGCCGGGCGGCAGCTCGCCGGCGACCAGTTCGAGGTCGCCATTGCCGGCCGGCGAGATGGCGCGCCGGACGAAGCCGGTCTCGGGGTCGCGCCAGGAGGGCTGGTCGCCCGCGCGCCGCAGGCGTTCGCCGGCGCTCTCGATGCGAGCCAGGAGATTCGACAGGGTCAGGCCGAAAGCCCCGGAGAGGCGTCCGAGCAGCACCGCCGTCGGGCTGGCCTCGCCGCGTTCGATCCGGCTGATCATGGCGCGCGAGACGCCGGAGCGCTCGGCGAGATCGTTCAGACTCCAGCCGCGGGCCTCGCGCTCACCGCGTAGCCGCTCTGCCAGTCTTGACCCGAGATCGTCCATCATCATACCCTTCTTTCTTATATAGTAGACTGCGTCAGGGGTATTGGCCAGATGGCGAGGCAAGCGCTCTGCATTGCCGCCATGGCTGCATGTCCGGCTCGCATTGGCTCTTCCCCGTTACCCCCGCTAAGCGCAGCCCATGTCCCGCAACGCCGCTCTCTTCGCGCTGATGTGCCTGGTCTGGGGGCTGACCTGGCTGCCGATCAAGGTCGGAGCGCAGCATGTGCCGCCGGTCTTCCTCGCCGCAGCACGCTTCACCATAGCGGGCACGCTGATGCTCGCCTGGGCGGGGCGCGACCTCAAGCTGGTTCCGGCGGATGCCTGGCCGCGGCTGATCGCGACGGCGGTGCTGCTCAACACCGGCAATTACTCGCTGCTGTTCTGGGGGGCGGCGCAGGCGCCGAGCGGACTCGCCGCAATCGTCAATTTCGCGACGATCCCGATCTTCACCATCATCGCCAGCCGGATGATCGAAGGCCATGAGATCGGTGCCCGCAAGCTCGCGGCCATCGGCCTCGGCACGCTCGGACTCGGCTTCCTGTTCGCGACGCGGGCGCTCGGCGGGCTCGAGGCGGCAAGCGGCAACCCGCTGGAAATCTGGGGCCTCGCCGCGATCGCCCTGGGAACGCTGCTCTATTGCTTCGGCGCCGTCCTGGCACGCCCGATCGCCAGCCGCATGCCGACGCTGGCGCTCGCCGGCTGGCAGACGCTGATCGGCGGGGTCGGTCTTTGCCTCGTCTCGGTCAGCTTCGAGACCGTGACGGCCGCGCATTTCCAGGCGCTCGTCGCGTGGCCGACCCTGCCTTCGCTCGCCTTCCTCGTCGTCGGCGGCTCGCTGATCGGCTTCACCGTCTATATCCGACTGGTGCGCGACTGGGGCGCCTTCCGGGCCGGCCTCTATGCCTTCATCAGCCCGGCGGTCGCGGTCGCCGCGGGCGTGCTCGTGCTGTCCGAGCCGTTCGGCTGGAGCGAAGCCCTCGGCAGCCTCCTGATGTTCGGCGCTGCCGCGATCGCGCTCAAGCGCTGAGCGCGTCGGCTTCTTTTGCGATGCCATCAGAATTCGGCGGCCGGGTTCAGGCCTTCAGCCTGCCCGGCAAAGACGGCATGGTTCCGTTCGCGAGCGCGCTGAAGCCCTCAATCCGGCTTGTCGATGTGCAGGGCCGCGGCCTTGGCGGCCGCCTGCTCCTGCGCCTTCACTTGCGTCTCATGCGCCATCGTCTTGCGCAGTTGGGCACGCTCGAAGGCGAGCACGATCGGTAGCGACAGCACCAGCGGCAGGATCAGATAGAACAGGCGCCAGATCAGCAGCGCCGCGAAGACGGCGGGCGCGGGCACGCCGGGCATGACGGCGAGGAAGACCGCCTCCATCACCCCGACGCCGCCGGGAACCTGGCTGAGCAGCCCGGCCGAGAACGAGATCAGGAAGGCGCCTAGCACGATGAAGAAGCCGGGATTGCCCTGGTCGGGCAGCGCGAAATAGATGATGCCGGCCGCCCCCATCAGTTCTAGCGGCGCGGCGAGATATTGCCGGAAGACGATCGGCAGGCGGGGATAGACCAGTTCGAACTTGCCGATCCTGAGCGGCTTGAAGCGTAGCCACGAGCCGATGGTGTAGAGCAGGCAGAAGCCGAGCAGGCCGAAGCCGATAAGCCTCGCCTGGGTGTCGCCAATGCCGAACCATTGCGAAAGGCGGTGGAGCGGGCGCAGGATCTGCGGCTCGCCGACGAGGACGAGGCCGAGCAGCAGGATGGTGCCGAAGGCGAAGGTGAAGGAGCAGAGAGCGACCAGGACAGCGATCTCGGCCGCGGAAAGCCCTTTCGCGTGATAGGCGCGGTAGCGCACCATGCCGCCCGAAAACACCGAGGCGCCGATATTATGCGACAGCGCATAGGTGACGAAGGAGCAGAGCGAGATATAGGGCCAGGAAATGCCCTTCTCCTTGCGCAGATGGAGCAGGGCGATGCGGTCATACCAGGCCAGCGCGGCATAGGCGACGAGCGTCGCGAGGCCCGCATGGAAGAAGGCGGCGGGCGAGATCAGCGCGATCTTCTCGCCGATGCCACCGGCGACGATGCCGATGCTCTCCCAAAGTCCGGCATGCTCGAGGCGCGCGCTCATCGCCTCGTTGGTCAGCGCCTCGGCCTTGAGCTTGTCCCAGAGCAGTTCGACCGACCAGATAACGGCGACGAGGCCGATCAGCGGCCAGAGATAGTCGAGATATTTCTTCATGAAACCCGCAGGCGGCCGGACGGCGTGAAGGATGGCGGAGAAACAAGGCTATGCGCAGTCAGCAGCCTGCGCATGCGAGAACCGCGCGGGTCGCGTTTCGTCTCTCTGCCAGTGCGCCGCGGCGAGGGCAAGCGGCCCGGCTGCCATTCTGGCGCCGGGTTGCCCGCAGCGGCGGCCAGGGCCTTTCCGCGTTTTCCCTGAAACGCGGCAAGGCACTCATTCATCGCTTCATCGCATTTTCCTCATGCGAGCCGGTACCGGTTTCGCTTGAAAATGCTCAGTGGCCGTTCTTCTTCAGCCAGGCCTGCATGAAGGCGATCTCCTTCTCCTGTTCGGTGATGATGGCGTTGGCGAGCTTGCGCAGTTCCGGATCCTTGCCATGGGCGAGCACGACCTTGGCCATGTCGATCGCGCCCTGATGATGCGGGATCATGCCGCGCACGAAATCGGCGTCGGCATCGCCGGTGAAGGCGATCATCATGTTCTTGTGCATCTTGTCGTTCACGGCCTTGTAGGCTGCGGTCGCCGGGCTGTCCGAGACGCTGGCGCCGTGGCCGGCATGTCCCTGATGGCTCTGGGCGAAGCCGGAGCCGGAGGAGGCGAGGGCGCCGGACAGGGCAAGACCGGCGAAAAGCCTGCGGTCGATCGTCATCGGGTATCCTTTCGAAGCACTGAGCCGCCATCAGGCCGCACCGGGCAAAGCCGGGTATCGCCTGTGGGCGGGCTGCCGGACGAACAGCCGGCCTGGTCCAGTTGGGCCGGGATCATGTCATGATCGCGGCGAAACGAATCGAGTCCGGGCGGCCGGCCCGGCGGAGCCCCATGTCCGAGACCTTCTCCATCAGCCTGAACGGCGTCACCGATCTGCCGCCGGGCAAGCTCGCCGCAATCGTGACCTCGCTGGAAATGCATGCGGCGCCGCCGTTGAGGCCCGATCCGCCGGGCACGGGAGGGTTTTCTCTCGAACAGATCGGCGCCGCCGACACGGCGCGCTATCTTTCGATCTACCGGGTGCTCGGCGAGCGCTGGATGTGGTTCAGCCGCCTGGTCAAACCGGCAGCCCATAGCGAGGCGATCCTCGCCGACGCGGCGGTGCTGTGCTTCGTCGTCCGTTTCGATGGGCGCGACGTCGGGCTGCTCGAACTGGACTTCCGGGTAGCGGGGGAGGGCGAGCTCGCCTTTTTCGGCCTCGAGGAGAGCGTGCTCGGCAAGGGCGCGGGGCGCTGGCTGATGAACCGGGCCCTGGAACTGGCCTGGGCCCGGCCGATCTCGCGTTTCTGGGTGCATACCTGCACGCTCGACCACCAGAGCGCGCCGGAGTTCTACCAGCGCTCTGGCTTCGAGGCGTTCAAGCGCAGCATCGAGGTGGTCGACGATCCAAGGCTCGCAGGGCATCTACCGCGAGCCGCGGCACCGCATCATCCGGTGATCGACGGATAGGGCGGAAGCGCTCAGATGCCGGCGCGCGGCGTGCGCAGGCCGATCGAATCCATCATCGCCTGATCGCGGGCGGCGTCGGCGGCGCGCTCGGAGGCGCGTTCGCGATCCTCGAGGATCTCGACCTTCTTCATTTCCTCGAAGGCCTCCTGCAGCTCGCCCTTGGCTTCCTCGAGCTGCCCCTGCAGGTTGTCGGCGGACTGGCGCAGATTATCCCGGCGGCCGAGCGCCGCCTTGGCATAGGTCGGGTAGGCGAAATGGGCGGGATCGGAGATGCCGGCGCGGGTTTCCTCGTTCTGGATCTCGCGGTCCAGATCGCCCGCCATGCGGTGAAACTCGGCGATCATCATCTCGATCTGGCTCACACGGCGGCGCTTCTCGTCCACCTGGAACCGTTTGAGACGCAAAAGGGTCTCTCGCGACTTCATGTCGGCTCTAACTCCTGATTACGCATGGCGGCGCACCGACCCCTCGGCGCGGCGCCCGAAAGACTTCCGCGAGACGAAAAGGACAATGGCGCAAGGAGGTTGACCGTTCCTTACCGGCAGAGACCGCATTTGACGCATGTTGCATCTGCACCGCAAAGCCTGCCGCTTCCCTGACGACTCGATTACCGTCGCCGGAATCAAGAACAAGCACCGAGCGTGCTGTCGGACTTTTCGCCTTGCCTGGCTCTTTCCGTCTCCCCCAGCACGGGCCGCTTCTCGCCGGCCTCGCCCTCACCCGGATCATCGGCTGGGGGTCGATCTATTATTCGCCCTCGGTCCTGGCCGCCTATCTCGACCGGGATCTCGACCTCGGCCCGGCCGTGGTCTTCAGCGGCGTGACCATCCTGCTGGTTACCGGTGCCGCGTTTTCGCCGGCGCTGGGGCGCCATCTCGACCAGCGCGGCACGCGACAGGCGATGTGCGTCGGCGCGGTGATAGCCGCGATCGGGCTCGCACTGCTCTCGCAGGCGCAGGGGCCGGTGAGCTATCTGGCGACCTGGTTCGTGATCGGCATCGGCCATGCGATGCAGCTGGCCAACACCGGCAATGTCACGGTCGCGCAATTGATGGGCGAGCGCACGCGCCGGGTGATCGGGCTGATGATGCTGGTGTCCGGGCTCGCCTCCAGCGTGTTCTGGCCACTGACGGCGGCGCTTTCGGCGGCCTATGGCTGGCGGAGCTGTCTCCTGATCTTCGCCGCCACCCAGTTGCTCGTCGTCCTGCCGATCCATCTCGCCATTCCGCGTTACCGGATGAAACCGGCGGGCGAGGCGCCCGAGGCCGCGCAGGCGAAGGGCGATGAAGGCCGGGTGCCGCTGTCGGAACGGCGGGCGATCTTCTGGTTGATGGCGCTGAGCTTCTCCGCCAGCGGCCTGGTCTCCTGGGGGCTGCCGCTGCACGTCATCGGCCTGATGCAGAGTGCCGGCCTCAGCAATGCGACGGCGGTGGCGATCGCCACGCTCAGCGGCCCCGCGACCTTGGCCGCCCGGGCGATCGATGCGGTGGCGGGGCACAGGCTGCCGGTCGAGCGTGCCGCGCTCGCCGGCCTCGCGCTCGGGCCGCTGTCATGCCTGCTCATGGCGCTCGCACCGGGTTCGCCCCCGGTCGCGATCGCCTTCATCCTGCTGTTCAACGCGGCGATGGGGGTAATCGCGGTCGCGCGCGCGACCTTGCCGCTGGCGCTGTTCGGCCGGCTCGGCTTCGGCAGCATGCTCGGGCGCCTGACCGTGCCGCAGAACCTGACGTTTGCGGCGGCCCCGCTGCTGTTCGCGTTGATGATCGAGCGGATCGGCCCGGCCGGAGCGCTCTACATCTCGGCGGCGATCCAGTTCACGGCGCTGCTGGCTATGGCGCTGCTGGTCCGTCGGCTCAGAGGCTGAGCAGAGCCGGCGCAAATGTCGCGGTCCCTGCCTTGGGGGCGCCATGTTAGGGCAGGAACAGTGCCGGGTCGTCACCGCTTCCGTTCGTCCCGGAGCGCCGTACTGCGCATGGCGATGCGCGCCCAATGCGAGAATCTCCTGTCCTATGCCGTTTCCGTCACTATCCCGCCGCCTGGCCCTGCAGACCTTGCTGGGGGGGCTCGCTGTGTCGGCCCAGGCCGGCGGCCGCCCGCCGGTCTTCCGCACTTCGCGCTATCAGTTCCGGGAGCTCGACCCTGTCGTCGCCATGACGCCGCTGAAGCTGGCGCGGCTCGACGGCAAGCCGGCCCTGGCGAAGCCGACGAGCGGGAAGGTCACTTTGGTCTATCTCTGGGCGACCTGGTGTCCGGTCTGCCGGATCGAGCTGCCGCGCTTCGAGCGTCAGCTGGCGCAGCTCCGGCGGGACGGCGTCGAGCTGCTGACGATCGCCACCGATGAACGCGAGCCGGCGCATGTCAGGGCCTATCTCGCCCGCCTCGGCGTGAAGCAGCTCCCGGTCTTCCTCGATCATGGCGGCACGCGGCTTTCAGCGCCGCGCGAGGATGGCAGCGAGGCGCCGTTCTCTCTCTCCGAGGGGTTGCCGATCACCTATGTCCTCGATCCGCGCGGCGGGGTGCGCGGCTATCTTCTCGGGGAGGCGGACTGGACCGAGCCGGCAGCGCGGGCGCTTCTCGCGCATTTTGCCGACAACTGAGCCGGGGCTCACATCCCCATGATGCGGGCGAGCCTCGCATAGCCGTCGCCCAGTCCGGTCGCCTCGTCCTTGGCCTGTTTCAGGAAGGCCTCGAGCTCTGGATTGAGGCGGATCGCCTCGTCGACCTCGGCGGAGGCGCCCTGGCGATAGGCGCCGAGGCGGATCAGCTCCTCCATGTCGGCATAGGTCGCGAGCGTGGCGCGCGCCTTCTGCACCACCGGATAATAGGCCGGATCGCAGGAGCGGGGCATGGTGCGCGAGACCGATTTCAGCACGTTCACCGCCGGGTAGCGGCCGCGTTCGGCGATGCCGCGTTCCATCACGATATGGCCGTCGAGAATACCACGCACGGCATCGGCGACCGGCTCGTCATGGTCGCCGCCGTCGACCAGCACGGTGAACAGGCCGGTGATGGCGCCGTCGCCCGTCCCCGGCCCGGCGCGCTCCAGCAGCCGCGGCAATTCGGCGAAGACGGTTGGCGTATAGCCCTTGGTGGTCGGCGGCTCGCCGGCGGCGAGGCCGATCTCGCGCATCGCCATGGCGAAGCGCGTCACCGAATCCATCAGGCACATCACCTGCAGGCCCTGGTCGCGGAAGAACTCGGCCAGCGCCAGCGTCGTCAGCGCCGCCTGCTTGCGCATCAATGCCGGCTCGTCCGAGGTCGCGACGACGACGACCGAGCGTGCGAGCCCGTCCGGTCCGAGATCGTCCTGCAGGAACTCCTGGACCTCGCGGCCGCGCTCGCCGACCAGGCCGATGATGTTGACATCGGCCCTGGCATAGCGGGCGAGCATCGAAAGCAGCACGGATTTGCCGACGCCGGAGCCGGCGAAGATGCCCATGCGCTGGCCGAGGCAGCAGGTCAGGAAGGTGTTGAGCGCCCGCACGCCGAGATCGAGCGGCGGGCCGACACGGCGCCTGGCATGGGCCGGCGGCGGATCGTTGCGGAAGGGGATGGTGGTTTCGCCGAGCGGCAGGGGCGGCCCGCCATCGACGGGGCGGCCGAGAGCGTCGACGACGCGGCCGAGCCAGGCCGTGGTCGGCCGCAGGCCGGGAACCGTGCGCTCGACATAGGCCGGGCAGCCGCGCCGGACGCCGTCGAGCCCGCCATAGGGCATGACCAGGGCCTTGTCGCCGGAGAAGCCGATGACCTCGCAGGGAATCCGGGTTCCGGCCGCGATCTCGATGCCGACGCGTCCGCCCAGGCTCATCGCCGAGATCGGCCCGGAAACCTCGACCATCAGCCCTCGAACGGCGCTGACCCGGCCATAGACGGTCATTCCCTCGATGCCGCCGACGAGCGCGGCAAGATGGGAAAGCCGTTCCGGGTCACGCTGTCCACTGCTCATGATGGCTTCCGTCAACCTTTCATTTACCTCTGTGATTAACACTGCGTTTCGAAGCTATGCCGCTGGGAAATGCCGATTTGGGGCAATTCCTCGGGGCGAGCTTCCGCGAAGGGCGCTTTCGCGGCTGAAGCAAGATCGATCCGTGTCAAATTCGACTCACCTGGGCAAGGATCGTTAGCTTTCTCCGAAGAAGCGCTTGCGCCCGGGAATCAGGGTTTGTTAACCATTTCCCCGGTAGCGTGTCGCGTGGCGTTTCATCAGGCAAGCTTTCGCCGTCCAGGGCCGTGGGGGTTCGGGACGGAGTCAATTCGGATCGCTGGCCTCGGGGCGAAATTGGGGACGTGACATGCGGGTTCTGCTGATCGAAGACGATAGCGCAACCGCCCAAAGCATCGAGCTGATGCTGAAGTCAGAGAGCTTCAACGTCTATACGACGGACCTGGGCGAAGAGGGCGTCGATCTCGGCAAGCTCTACGATTACGATATTATTCTGCTCGACCTCAACCTGCCCGACATGTCTGGCTACGAGGTCCTGCGGTCCTTGCGCGTCGCCAAGGTCAAGACCCCGATCCTGATCCTCTCCGGCCTCGCCGGCATCGAGGACAAGGTGAAGGGCCTGGGCTTCGGCGCCGACGACTATCTGACCAAGCCGTTCCACAAGGACGAGCTGGTCGCGCGCATCCACGCCATCGTGCGTCGCTCGAAGGGCCATGCCCAGTCGGTGATCACGACCGGCGATCTCGTCGTCAATCTCGACACCAAGACCGTGGAGGTCGATGCCCAGCGCGTCCACCTGACCGGCAAGGAATACCAGATGCTGGAGCTGCTCTCGCTCCGCAAGGGCACCACGCTGACCAAGGAGATGTTCCTCAACCATCTCTATGGCGGCATGGACGAGCCCGAGCTCAAGATCATCGACGTGTTCATCTGCAAGCTGCGCAAGAAGCTGGCGAACGCCTCCGACGGCAAGAACTACATCGAGACGGTCTGGGGCCGCGGCTATGTGCTGCGCGAACCGTCCGACGCCGAGGAACGCATCCCGGCCTGAGATTTCGTCATCAGCGCGTCATCACCGGCGCGCTACAGGAAAGTCACCTGATCGTCGGATGTACACGAC
This sequence comes from Allobosea sp. GW823-FHT01F03, assembly GCF_058798075.1. Classification (NCBI taxonomy): domain Bacteria; kingdom Pseudomonadati; phylum Pseudomonadota; class Alphaproteobacteria; order Hyphomicrobiales; family Alloboseaceae; genus Allobosea; species Allobosea sp. GW823-FHT01F03. The sequence continues at coordinate 1,902,655 of NZ_CM179505.1, forward strand.
AGGTGAACGGGGACCCCGCCGCGAGGCGGGGTTTTTGTTTGGGCCTCAGGTCGAGCAGGCGATCGGGGGAGGGGGCTCAGCCGAGCGGGGCGAGGGCCGGCGGCAGCTGGCGCGGTCCGGTCTCCGAGGCAGGCTGCGCCGGCGGCGTCGGTGTCGCCGCCTGGCGGCTCGCCGCGTCGCGATAGAGACCGCGATGGACGGGATCGGGCACAAGCGTGGTGGTGATCCCGATCACGGTCTCGGCTGCGCCGAGAACGAAGGCGCCGTGCGGGGCGAGGCGCTGCGACAGCGCCGCCATCACCCGCGCCTTGGTCGGAACGTCGAAATAGATCAGGACGTTGCGGCAGAAGATCACGTCGAACTGGCCGAGATGGCTGCTCGATTCCAACAGGTTGTGCGGTTTCAGCTCGACCATGGCGCGGATGCGCTCATTGACGCGCCATTTGTCGCCTTCCTGGCGGAAATGCTTGATCAGGAGCTGGATCGGCAGGCCGCGCTGCACTTCGAACTGGCTGTAGAGACCCTGCCTCGCCTTCTCGAGCACTTCCGTCGAGATGTCGGTGCCGAGGATGTCGATCTTCCAGCCCGCGAGCCGGGGCGCCGCGTCGTCGAGCAGCATCGCCAGCGAATAGGCCTCCTGGCCGCTCGAGACCGCAGCGCACCAGATGCGCAGATGCCGGGTTCGGGCATTGCTGGCGAGCTTCTCGGGCAGGATCACGTCGCGGAACAGGTCGAATGGCGTGCGGTCGCGGAAGAACAGGGTCTCGTTGGTGGTCATCGCCTCGACGACGGCGCTTTCCAGCTCCCGGCCGGGCTCGCGCCGCAGCATCGCGACCAGCGCGCCGATGCCCTCGATGCCGCGCCGCCGGCAGAGCATGCCGAGGCGGCTTTCGACCAGATAGCGCTTCTCATGGCTGAGATGCAGGCCGGAGCGGATCTGCAACAGGATGCGCAGGAAATCGAAATCCTGTTCCGTCATGCGCCGTGGCCTCCGCCGACCAGGGCGCGAATGGCCGGGCCGATTCCGGCAAGCGGAATGACGGCACTGGCGTGGCGAGCGCGGACCACGGAGCCCGGCATGCCCCAGATGGTGCTCGAAGCCTCGTCCTGGGCGATGACGGCTGCCCCGGCGCGCCGCAGCGAAGCGGCTCCCTCGGTGCCGTCGCTGCCCATGCCGGTCATCACCAGGCCGAGCGCTGCCGAACCGAGATGGCGGGCCGCCTCATTGAAGAGCACGTCGACGGCCGGGCGGCAGAAGCGTACGGGCGGGCCGTCGCTGATGCTGGCGACGATATGACCGAGCCTGCGATCGATGCCGAGATGGCGTCCGCCCGGCGCGATATAGACGGTGCCGCGCGCGAGGCGCTCGCCGTCATAGGGTTCGCGCGCCGGCACGCCGATCTGCGCGGCGATCTGGTCGGCGAAGGAGGCGGTGAACAGCGGCGGCATGTGCTGCACGATCAGCGTTGTCAGATTGTGGACGGCATCGCCGAGATCGGACAGCACGCGGGCGACGGCGCGCGGGCCACCGGTAGAGGCGCCGATCACGAGATAGCGCGGCGGTATCGTGATGAGCGGCCTGAGATCGACCACGCTGCCCGGAACGAGCGCGGGCGCCAGGGCGGGCTCGACATCGGCGGGAGCGCTCTTGCTTCGCGCCGGGTCGATGCTGGCGAGCTTGCTGAGGAACTCGGCCCGGAAATCGAGGGAGAGAGTGAGGCCGCTACGGCTATCGGGCTTGGGCAGGACGTCCACGGCGCCCAGCGTCATGCATTGCAGCGCGAGCTGCGCATTGCGTTCGGTCAGCGCCGTCGTCACCAGTACGGCGGTTCCGGGGCTCTGGCGGACAAGACGGGTCAGAGCGGCGATGCCATCCAGGCCCGGCATGTCGATGTCGAGCACCACAATGTCCGGATGATGGCGAGCGGTATGCTCGATCGCCGTCTCGCCATCGCCGGCGACGGCGACGACATGAAACCTGCCGCTCTCACCGAGCCAGCGCGCGAACAGCCCGCGCACGACGACCGAGTCGTCTGCGATCACCACGGTGCTGGGCCGCGGGACGGTCATCAGCGTCGCATTCGGGGGCGGCATCGGCGGCGACGGGGTCCCGGAAGGGTTGAAAAGGCAGCCAGGATAAGGTGCGGCTGAGTCAGCTCAGAGCAGGCCGACCTGGTGGAATTTCGAGGCGACTATGTCCTTGTCGAAGGGCTTCATGATGTACTCGTCGGCGCCGGCATGCATGGCGCGGGCAATGTGGGCGATGTCGTTCTCGGTGGTGCAGAACACGACCTTGGGGCGCTTGCCACCCGGCATCTGCCGCAGATTCCTCAGAAAGTCATAGCCGTCCATGATCGGCATGTTCCAGTCGAGCAAAACCGCGTCGGGCATCTCGCCGCGGCAGGAATCGATCGCGCGCGCTCCGTCTTCCGCCTCGGCGATGCGGAATTGCAGGCCTTCGAGGATCCGGCGGGCGACCTTCCGGATGACGGCTGAGTCATCGACCACGAGGCAGTATTTCATCATGTCTCTCCAGACGGGACCGGCCTTCAGGCGGCGATCGGCAGTTCGATGTTGAGGATAGCGTCGACGTCGAGAACGACCAGCAGGCGATCATCGAGCCGGTGCACGCCTTTGGCGAGGCCGGCCCAGCCGCGGTCGAGATGCACGGGCACGGGTTCGTAGGTCGCGCGTTCGAGGCGCATGACTTCGCCGACCTTGTCGACGATCAGCGCGAAGGCCTCGCCGCCCTGGTCGATGCCGACGGCCACGAGCTCGCAAGCGCCGGCCTCCTGCGGTGCCGGTGCGGCAGGCTGGCCCATGCGCTCGCGCATGCTGATCGCCGTGACGATACGGCCGCGCAGGTTCAACAGACCGACGATCTCACGCGGCGCCAGCGGCACCGGGGTGATGCGCGTGGCAATGAAGACGTCCTGGACGCGGCCGATCGGCAGGCCCAGCAATTGCTCGCCGATGAAGACGGTGACGTAGTCGAGCGAGTCCTCGAAGCCGGGACCGCCGTGATCGCCCGTAAAGCGCTCTGTGGTCATGCCGCTCGCCTCTGTCCCGCCCGGCACTCCGCCAGTTCCGCGATCAGGGCGCGGCGGTCGAATTTGGTGACGACTTCGTTGATGCGGACCTGCGCTGCTGCCAGATGCAGCTCCGGTGTGGGCAGCGTCGACAGCCCGATGATCCGCAGGCCGGCATGTCTCGGCTCGGCCCGCAGCTGGCTTGCCAGCGCCAGGGCGGCTTCGGGATCGCGGTCGAGATCGAGGACGATCGCGGCGAGATCGGCCTTGCCGGCGGCAAGGCCCGCCGCCAGCGCGATATCGGCGCTCTGGCTGACGCGCATTCCGGAAGCCTTGAGTACGGGCACGAGCATTTCGCGCAGGAAATCGGAGGGTTCCACCAGGAGCACATGAGGCCCGGCAGCCCCTTCGTCCCGGCGGCTGTGCATCCAGCTCGCATTGGCCAGCGGCAGATAATGGGCGAGGTCGACGATTTCGGTGGCCCGTCCGCGGATGATCGCCGAGCCGACGACGCCTCGCTCCGCCATGGCGACCATTTCGATGTCGAGTGCTTCCTCGACGATGTCGACGATGGCTTCGACGGCGAGCGCCATGGCGAAGTCGCCATCCGAGAAAATGACCAGAGGCTGCAGCCCGGACTGGCGCAGCGTGACCCCCTCGACCGGCACGATCGGCATCAGCCGGCCGCGATAATTCAGCAGGAAGCGTCCGCCGCCGCTCTCGAAAAGCGCGGCGTCGACCTCCTCGAGCCGCGTCACCAGAGCGAGCGGCACCGCCTTGAGTTGGCCCGTCCCGGCTCTGAAGACGAGCATGGTGGTGCGCTCGCTTGCTGAAACGACTTCGCCTGTCATGGCCGGTACGGGATCTTCATGGCCGGCGGCGAAGGCCCCGACGAGGCGTGCGACGCCGTTGGGGTCGATGATCAGCACCACCGCCCCGTCGCCGAGAATGGTGTTCCCGGAGAAGAGCGGAATGTGCCGCAGCTTCGTCGACATCGGTTTGACGACGATTTCCTCAGTATGAAACACCGAATCGACGAGAATGCCGAACTGGCGCTCGCCGACCTGCGTCACCACGATGAAGCCGTCCTCGAGCAGCTTGGTGTCGCGCCCCATCATCCCGGAGAGGGCGATGATCGGCAGCAGCCGGTCGCGCAGGCGCAGGACCGGCGAGTCGTTGATCCGTTCGATCCGGTGCTCGCTGCCGGCCTTGACCCGGACCAGCTCGCGTACGACGACCTGGGGAATAGCGAAACGCTGGTTGCCGCAGGCGACGATCAGCGCCGAGACGATCGCCAGCGTCAGCGGGATCTTGATCGTGATCGCCGTCCCGGATCCGGCGACGCTGACGATGTCGACGACGCCGCCGATCGCATCGACATTGACCTTGACGACGTCCATGCCGACGCCGCGACCGGAGATGGCGCTCACCTCTTCGCTGGTCGAGAAGCCCGGATGGAAGACGAAGCGCAGGATCTGCGCCTCGCTCATCTTCTCGATTTCGGCTTCGCTGGCGAGACGCTGCTCGATCGCCTTGGCTCGGATGCGGGCGACATCCATGCCGCGCCCGTCATCGCTGATCGCGATCGTGACCGAGCCGCCCTCGTGATAGGCAGAGACCCGGATCGTGCCGGTTTCGGGTTTGCCCGAGGCCAGGCGTTCCGCCGGCGGTTCGATCGCATGGTCGGCGCAGTTGCGCACCATATGGGTGAGCGGATCCTTGATCAGCTCGAGGATCTGGCGATCGAGTTCGGTATCCTCGCCCTCCATCACCAGCTCGATCTTCTTGTCGAGATCGGTGGAAAGGTCGCGCACGATGCGCGGCAGCTTCGACCAGGCGTTGCCGATCGGCTGCATCCGCGTCTTCATCACGCCGTCCTGGAGCTCGGCGGTGATCAGCGAGAGCCGCTGTAGCGGCGCCTTGATCCCGGAATCCTCCTGCTGGCGCGAGATCTCGAGGAGCTGATTGCGTGTCAGCACCAGCTCCGAGACCATGGTCATCAGATGTTCGAGCGTGTCGACATTGACGCGCAGCGTGGCCGGACCGACAGGGCGGGCAGCGGTCTCCTCCGCGCTCTGCGGACGGGGTTGGTCGAGCGGGCTCGGTGCCGCGCGGAAGACGAGATCGAGATCGTCGGCCTTGGCTTCGCCGGGCGAGCGGTTCTCCCCGGCTGATCTGGCGAGATAGGCCGCGACCGGATCGAGCGCGGCGGGCTCCTCCCGGGACGCCAGTTCCTGCTTGGCCCTGGCCGCGAGGGCGCGCAGCTCGCCGATCAGCTGGTCGTCATTGCCGGGTGGCTCCTGCCCTTTCTCGGTCAGTTCGGCCATGATCTCCTTGATCTGGTCGATCGTCTCGAGGATGGCGGTCACGGCGCTCGACGAGACCGAGGCGCCGTCGCGGAACTGGCCCATCACCGATTCCGCGGCATGGGTCAGCGCCTCCAGGCGCGGCAGGCCGATGAAGCCGCAGGTGCCTTTGACGGTATGAACCAGCCGGAAGATGTTGCGCAGGATGTCGGTGTTGTTCGGCTCCTGCTCGAAGCGCACGAGCTCTCGATCCACCGTGTCGAGATGCTCGCCGGTCTCGCTCAGGAACTCTTGCAGCAACTCGTCCATGCGAGGACCGTTCACTCACGCCACCGATACGGTCCCGGATAGTGCTGCCGAAGGGTTTAAGATCGGTTGAGATCGCCGGGAAAGCTGGCCTGGGACCGATCCTGCCCTGTTTTCCGGTTTTCGGGCTCAGGCAGGGTCGGCAGAGATGCTGACCGTGTCGCCCTCGATGCTGAAGGCGATCGCCATTCCGGCCGCGCGCGCGACCATCCCGGTATAGACCGGCTGGACGGCGTGGGCATCGATGGCGCCGCCTTCGGCGCGGCCGGCGATGAGTTCCTCGACATGGGCGGGGATACGGGCATGCGATCCGGTCGCCGTGATCCTGAAACTGCCCTGCTCGCCGGTAGCCGTGGTGCGGCAGGTGATCTTGCCGCCACGCGGGATCGCCTGCGTCGCGAGCACCAGCAGATTGAGAACGAGCTTGACCTGGTTCTTCGGAAGCAGGGCGCGCGGCGCCTCCCAATCCAGTGAGAGCTTCTCGTCATTCAGGAAGCCATTGGCGACGTTGCCGGCATCGCCGAGGTCGATCATGGCACCGGCCGAGCCGGCGGCGCCGAAGGCGAGACGGGCGAACTGCAGACGGGCCGAGGCGTTGCGGGCGCTCTTCTTGATCAGGTCGAGCGCGAACTCCTTCATCGAGGGATCGTCTTCCTCGAGAACCTCGAGCGCGTTGACGATGGCGCCCACCGGGCTGATCACGTCATGGCAGACGCGGCTGCACAGAAGCGCGGCCAGATCGAGCGGCTCGAGCGTGATGGCGGTCATGATCTGGTCCTGGGTCATAAGGGGGCAGCGCCACCGGCGCCGGCATAGGTGTCGCAGAATGCGCGAGTCTGGTTTGCGGGAAGTTAAGCATAAGGGCCGGGTGCGAATAACTTCGACCAGCATGTCCGCCTGGGATGGCGGCCAGAAGGCAAGTCGGCTTTCCCTTTTTCCTGCAATGGACTAGGTGGTCATTGATGCGCGGCGTGGCCGATATTGCCGCGGCTATGGCTGGAAATCATGACGATTGCTCCCGACGATCCGCTGCTCGATGACCGGGACCGGCTTGCCGGCCTCCTCGGCGAAGCGGCGCGCCGAAGCGCCGCCGTGCTGCTCGCCAAGCGCTCGGCCCGCGACGTCCAGCTCAAGCCCGACGGCTCGCCGGTCTGCTCCGCCGACATCGCGGCGGACGAGGCGGCGAAAACGGCCCTGGCGCAGCTTCTGCCCGGCTTCCCGGTGATCAGCGAGGAAAGTGTCGACGAGGCCGTGGTCGCGCCGGTCTTCATCCTGCTCGATCCGCTGGACGGGACGCGCGAATTCCTGGCCGGCGGCGACAGTTATTGCGTCTGCATCGCGATTATCCGCGACGGTCGGCCGATCGCGGGCGCGATCGCTGCTCCGGGTATCGGCCGGCTCTGGTATGGTGGAGAGCGCGCCTTCGATCAGGCGCTGGGGCCGGATGCCGAGCCATCCGGCGCGCCGTCGGCGATCCGGGTCAGGCCCGAACCGGCGGCGGGGCCGCGCATGCTGGTCAGCCGCTTTCATGGCGATGCCGTGAGCACGGCCATCGCCGCCGCGATCGGCGATGGCGAGGATGCGCCGGTGTCGTCAGCCGTGAAGTTCGGCCTGATCGCCTCCGGCGAGGCCGATCTGCATGTCCGCTGCGGCGCGACGATGGAATGGGACGTGGCGGCAGGGGAGGCGATCCTCGATGCAGCCGGCGGCGTGGTGCTGACCCTGACGGGCGCGGCGACCGAATATGGCTGCAGCGGGCGGGCCTTCCGCAATTTGCCCTTCGTGGCTGCCGGCAGCGCCGATCTCGCGGCGCGCGCCATTGCGCGGGCCTGCGCGACGGGTTGAGGCTCAGCGGGCGATCTGACGCGACACCATCGGCCAGTTGCGCCTCGCCTTATCCCGCAATCCGGCCTCGGCGAGGAAACGGCGGCGGTTTTCCTCCGTCGTGAAGAAGAAGAGTTCGGAGCCGATCAGCGCGTAGCGGCGCGGGTCGGCATCGGCGACGAAGCCTTCGGCAACAGCGCTGGCGTCGAAGCCGGCGAAGCGCGGCTCGTAGAGCGCCGGCGAATCGAGGAAGGCGTCGCGGTTGGCGGCGCTGGCGAAGCGCCAGACCGCGCCGCCATATGTCAGTTCATGCTCCGGGAGGCCCGGCAGGGGGCCGCCTTCGAGATGATAGGTGACGGGGTCGAAGCCGGCGAGCGCGATCGGCGATCGGGTGTCGCGCATCATGGTTTCGCCGAGGCCCGGCAGGTCGGGCAATCCCGCCGGCAGAGCGGCGCGCGTTTCCTGCGCTCCGGAGGGAGCGATGGCGACGATGGTCACGGCGCCGATCAGGGCGAACAGCCGACGCGACTGCCTTGCTGCGGCCTTCATTGCCGGAAAATCCTCGGAAAAGCGTCGTCGCGCCGATAAGCGGGCGGTTCTTCACCGCTTGGATACACATGCAGGGTATCCAAGCGGTTACCGTAATCGCGTCAAACGACGCGCATTGGCGCGTTCTTGCGCCGCCGCCGCCCGGAGCGAAGGCCGCCAGCCTCGCGCCGATGCCGGCCTGGAGACGATGTGATGACCCAGACCCGCCGCACCTTGTTGGCAGCCGCGCTCCTGCTCGCGGCCGCCTCCGTCAGCGCCCCCGCCGCCGCGCAGCAGAGCGATCGGTCCTTCTCCCAGAACGAACTCGTCACCTCCGGACATCAGTTCTTCGGCAATGTCTCGCGGGGGCTTGCGCTGACCATCGAGGAAGCGGTGCGACGCTGGGGAGAGCCGAACGGCTATGTTCTCGGCCAGGAGGCTTCAGGCGCCTTCGTCGGGGGGCTGCGCTATGGCGAAGGCACGCTGTTCACCCGCAATGCCGGCGACCGCAAGGTCTTCTGGCAGGGCCCCTCGGTCGGCTTCGATTTCGGCGGCGAGGGCGCTCGCACGATGATGCTCGTCTATAACCTGCCGCGGGTCGACGCGCTCTACCAGCGCTTCGTCGGGGTCGACGGTTCGGTCTATTTCGTCGGCGGCTTCGGCTTCACCGCTATGGCGGCCGAAGGCGTGACGCTCGTCCCGATCCGGACCGGTGTCGGCTGGAGGCTCGGCGTCAATCTCGGCTATCTGAAGTTCACGCCGGAAGCGACCTGGAATCCGTTCTGAGCGATCGAGCTGCCGTTACTGGAATTGTGCTTTCGGCCATGGCAAGCTGACGTTGCGCGCATAGTCTATCATGGAGCTGCCAGCCTTGATCGAAGCCGTCATGCTCGTCGCGCTCGGCTTCCTGGTTGCCAGCCTGCTTGCGCTGGCGGCACTGCCGGCTCTGGCCCGAAGGGCGGATCGGCTGGCGCGCCGGCGGGCCGAAGCGGCCTTTCCACTGTCGCTGGCGGAGATCGCCGCGGATCGCGATCATCTGCGGGCCGAGCTCGCCATGCGCGAGCGGGCGCTCGAGCAGCGAGCCGAGAGCGGCTTTTCCGCCAGAGCGGGGGCGATGAGCGAGATCGGTCGGCGCGATATGGCGATCGCCCGGCTCGAGGCGGAGCTCGCCGAACGGCGCGACCGGGTCGCCGCGCTCGAGGCGGAACTGGCGCAGACCCTCCGGGACCTCGCTGTGACACGCGAGGACCTCGCCCGTGAGAGCGCCGGCCATCAGACCACGCAGGCGACGCTCGCCATGCGCGTCAGCGACTTGGCGTCGCTGGAACAGCAGCTCGCCGAGACCCGGACCGCGCTCGGCGGCACCAGCGCCGATCTGGCGGCGCGAAGCCATGAACTCGACGAGATCAGGACGACGCATGGGCGGCTCGAAACCGTGCTCGCGGAGCGCGACGCGGCGCTGGCGGCGCTGCGGGACGAGCGCGATTCGCTGCATGTCGCGCTGGTCGAAGCCGGCACGCAGCGGCTGACCCTGGAAACCCGGCGCGACGAGCTTGCCGTGAAGCTCATGGCGAGCGAGAAGACGCTGGCGGAAACACGGGCGGCCCTGGCTGCGATGAAGCTCGACCGCGATAGCGAGCGGTTGCGCGCCGATGCCGTCACCGGCCGTGCCGTCGAGGCCGAAGCCGCGCAGGTGGTGGCCGATACGAACGCGGTCAAGCTGGGTGCCGAGATCGCCAGACAGGAGGTCGCGGTGAAGCAAGGAACGGCTGAACTCGCCGAGGCGCTCGAACGGATCGCCAGGCTCGAAGGCGAGCTCGCGGCGGTCGCCGCAGCCAATGTCGAGCTGAAGAACGGGCTGGCGCAGGAAACCGCCCGGCAGCACGAGAGGATGCGCGAGCGCGACGAGACGATCGAGGCGCTGCATGGAGAGGTGCTCACTCTCCGGGGCGCGCGCGACCAGGCGCGGGCGGACCGGGCCGGTCTAAAGCGCGAGCTTGCGAGCTTGCGGCGCGAGGGCGCCAGCGCGGACAAGGTGGGCGAGGCCGCCTTGCGACAGGAGATCGTGCGACTGGCCGACGCGCTGCTGGCATCGGCCGAAAGCCGGGAGGCGGCGGAATAGCCCCCCTTTGCTGCGGTGCGACGATTCGCTTGCGGTCACAAGGGCCGTGCCCCGGCGTGAGGCAAGCACCTATCTCTTTGTGGTAGCGTCGGATTCGTCCGCGAAGTGGATTCCACTTTGCGGCCCGATGCTATAGGGAGATGTGCCTTGCGCCTTCGCGCGGGACACGGCTTTTTCGGTTTGGATGATGACGGATATCGTTTGTATCGGTGAGCCGCTCGGCGAGTTCAACGCGACGCGCGGCGAGGCGGGGGCCTATCGCTTCGGACTGGGCGGGGACACGTCCAATTGCGCCATCGCAGCTGCCCGGCAAGGGGCGAAAGTCGCCTATGCCGGCGCGCTCGGCAATGACGAGCCCGGCCGTGCGCTCCGGACGGCCTGGGCACAGGAAGGCATCGACGACAGATATGTCTCGACCCATGCGACGGCGCCGACCGGGCTCTATTTCGTGGCGCATGGCGAGCAGGGGCATGTGTTCTCCTATCTGCGCGCCGGCTCGGCCGCGAGCCTCTACGGCCCGGCCGATCTGCCGCGGGAGCTGATCGCCTCGGCCAAGGTGGTCCAGGCCTCCGGCATCAGCCAGGCGATCTCGGCCAGCGCCTGCGATGCGGTGTTCGAGGCTTTCGAGCTGGCGCGCCAGAACGGCGTGCTGACCGCCTACGATACCAATCTGCGCCTCAAGCTCTGGCCGCTGACCCGCGCCCGGTCGATCGTCCACACCGCCTGCCGGATGGCTGACATCGTCCTGCCGGGCGACGGCGACGCCAAGCTGCTGACCGGGCTGGAAGAGCCCGACGCGATCGTCGATTTCTATCTCGGGCTCGGCGCCAAGGTGGTGGCGCTGACTCTCGGCCATGAGGGCTCGCTGGTGGCGACGCCCGAGCGGCGCCAGCGCTTCGTTCCGATCAAGGTCGAGGCGATCGATGCGACCGGCGCCGGCGACTGCTATGACGGCGCCTTCCTCGCCGAATATATCCGCACCGGTGACGCCTTCGTCGCCGGCGCCTACGCGAATGTCGCGGCGGCGCTCTCCACCCAGGGCTATGGTGCGGTAGCCCCCCTGCCGCGCCGGGCCGAGGTCGAGGCGCGGATCGCAGCAGAGGCAGCTCTCAAGGCATGACTATTCCGATCCTGACGCAAGCGGGCGATCTCCTCGCCCGCTACGAAGTGTTGATCAGCGACGTCTGGGGCGTCGTCCATGACGGTCTGCTGGCGCTGCCGCCGGCCTGCGAGACGCTTGAGCGCTATCGCGAGGCGGGCGGCACCGTCGTCCTGCTCTCGAATGCGCCGGGCCCGTCCGACCAGATCGCCGGCGTGCTCGACGACAAGCGCGTGCCGCGCACCGCCTGGGACCGGCTGGTCACTTCCGGCGACGTGACGCGGGCGCTGATCGGAGCGAGCCATCTGCGCAAGGCCTATCATATCGGCTGGCATGAGGACCGCGCCGTGTTCGAGGGCTTCGATGTCGAACTCGTCGACGAGGACGACGCCGAATTCGTCGTCGCGACCGAGCTCAACGATTATCGTACCGAGCAGCCGGAGCAGTACCGGCCGCAGCTCGCGCGCTTCGCGGCGCGGGGACTGCCCTTCATCTGCGGCAATCCCGACCTCGTCGTCCATGTCGGCCATGATCTCCTGCCCTGCGCCGGTGCGCTGGCGACGATCTATGAGCAACTCGGCGGCCGGGTCGCCTGGGCCGGCAAGCCGCATCGTCCGGCCTATGATCTCGCTTTGGCGGCGGCGCGCGATGCGCGTGGCGGCCGGGATGTCGACGCCGGCAAGGTGCTGGTGATCGGCGATGCCGTGCGCACCGATCTCGCCGGGGCGCGGCTGATGGGCTTCGACGGCCTGTTCATCGCCGGCGGCATCCATCGCGACGAGACGATCCGCGACGGCGTGGTCGATCCGGCCGGCCTCGCCAAGGTTCTGGCGGGGCATGTTCCGGCTCCGGTCGCGGCGATGGCGGCGCTGACCTGAACCTTCACACTGGCGGGGGGTTCGCCTCGCGGACCCGCTGGCCGATCGCCCGGAAGAGCCCGTCGAAGGGGCGGAAGGTGAAGCGGATGGTCGAGCGGCCGGGCGGCACCTGCACGGCGCGGAAGATCACATTGGCCCGCAGCAGTTCAGCCGGCTTGCCGTCGACCTCGACCTGCCACCAGGGCTGCCAGACATCGTTGAGGACGACGAAGCCGCCGGCGGGCGCGTCGGCCTCGAGCGTGACGTCGGTGGTGCCGTAGTCGCGAATGCTCACCGTGCCCGGCCCGGCCGGGCCGCCCGGCAGCCTCGGCGGCGTTCTGTCGAGCAGCACGGTGCGCCGCGGATCGAACCCCGCCGGCCATTGCCCACTCTTCAATATGGCGTCGAAATCGGCCTGCTGCGCGTTCGTGACGAGCAGGACGCGCGGCAGGGCCCGCGGATTCTCGTAGACGAAGGCGTCGGCGGTGCGGGCGATCTGGACGAGGTCGCCGGGCTTGAGCGCCTTGTCGATCTGCTCCACCGGCACGCCGGTGGCGATGAAGCGCAGGCCGAGCATGTCGGCGAGCAGCGAGCGATAGGACGGCATCAGCGCCGAGAAAGTGCGCTGGTCGGGCAAAGCGACATGGTCGCCGGCGCCGGTGGCGGCGCTGTAGAGTCCGAGCCGCAGCGGATTGTAGCCGAGTGTATTGTCGAGGCCGTGGACCAGGCTCGCATTGGGCCAGTGGAAGTCGATGCCGGCGAGCTCGATGCGGTCGCGGCGATCCGGGCCGGCGGTGCGCGTGGTCTCGCGCTTGAGCAGGGCGATGGTCTCGTTGGCGCTGTCGGCGCGCAGCACTTCGTAGCGCGAGGACGGCAGGGCGGTCGACTCGCTCGGCCCGTTATTGACCGAGAGATCGATGGTCATGGTCATCGCGAGGATCAGCGTGGCGGCCATGCCGGCGCCCTGCAGAGCGAGGCCGCGCGCTGCGACGAGCGCTCCGGCGACCAGCAGCAGGCAGAGCAGGGCGGTGATCAGCGGCAAGGCGGCGACGCCGAGCCGGCCGGTCGTCCAGGCCAGCCAGATGGCGAGGCCGAAGGCGGCGCCGAGCAAGGCGGCTTCCAGAGCGATCTGCCAGCGCCGGGGACGCGGCGCGGTGTCGGTCAGGACGAGATGGGTGAAGTAGCCGCCGAGAATGGCGAAGAGTGCGCCGAGGATGAAGAGCGCGTCGGCCGGCCGGCGATAGAGGTCGAGGCCGGGCAGTGCCGAAAAGAGGATCTGGAAGCCGGGCGTATAGCGCCCGAGCGCGTAGATGAGCACGACGATGGCCGCGACGCTCAGCGCCACGATCTCCCGTCGCCAGAGGCCGCCGCGGACGACGCCGACGCCGACGATCATCAGCAGCGGCAGCAGGCCGAGATAGAGCTCGCTCATATTGCGGGCGAGATAGAGATCGACCGCACCGAAGCGGGCTTCCCAGGCCGGGCTCGGCGGCCCCCAGAAATTCTCCAGCGGGCCGGCGGCGCCATAGAGATTGGCGACCAGCCCGGTGAGCAGCGAGGCCGGATGCAGCGAGCCCTTGCCGGCGCCGGCGAAGTCGATCGCCGGCCGGTTCGATTCCTGCGCCAGGAAGGCGGTGAGCAGGATCGGTATGGCGGCGACCAGCACGGCGCCGAGCACGCCGAGGCACAGCGGCATCAGGCTGCCTTTGAGGGCGCGCAGCGGCTGCTTCGCCATGGCGATCGCGGCGATGACGAGCCCGGCGAGGACATAGACGCCGATCAGCGCGACCTGGTCGCGCCCGAGCACCATGAAGCCGGCCACGATGCCGGCGAAGAAGCCATAGCCCCAGGAGCCGCGCTCCAGAGCGCGCGAGAGCAGCAGCAATGTGATGGCGAAATAGGCAAGGCTCAGCACCTGCCCGACATGCTGGATGCGCCAGGCGGCCGAAGCCCCGAAGGCGAAGGCGAGGGCGCAGACCACGGCGCCGCCGGGGTGCCAGTCGCGGTCGCGGAAGAGCAGGACGAGGCAGAGCGCGCCGACCAGGAGCGAGCCGAGCAGCGCCCCGTCGCTCCAGCGGAAATCCGGCGTCGGATTGAGCAGGGCGATCAGCGCGAAGGGCGGCGAGAAGATCAGGGATTGCGGATCTGCGACCTGCGGCGAGCCGGCGAAGACGAAGGGCGTCCAGAACGGCGACAGCCCCTTGTGCAGGGCGCTGGCGAGGAACTGGAGCTGCGGGTGGAAATGCGCCTTGGCATCCCAGGGCACGGTCATGACCCCGGACAGCCAGGGCCAGGACAGAGCGAGCCAGGCGGCGCCGACGATCAGGAGGACCTTGGCGACAGGCCAGGGCGCGCTCACCGCCGCGAGATCGGACCGTTCTTGCTCGGGCAGCTTCTGCTTGGACCGCTTCTGTTCGGACATGGCGGCTTCCTGCCCCAGGCCCCGTGCCGGATCAATGCCCGGCACGGGCTCGCTGCCTGGCGCGAGGTCAATCCTTCGGGGCGGCACGCGCCATCAGCGCGTCCATATCGATGAAATGGCCGGCCCGGTCGCGCTTCGAGGCGAGATAGCGGACATTGTGGATATTCGGGCGGCCGAGGACGCGCTGGGTCGCGGCGACTTCGAGCCCGGCGGCCTTGATCGCACCGACCTTGAGCGGATTGTTGGTCAGCGCCGTGACGCTGCTGACGCCGAGCTGCTTCAGCATCTCCGCGGCGAAGTCGAAATGGCGCTGGTCGAGATCGAAGCCGAGCACTTCGTCGGCGTCGTAGGTGTCCCAGCCCTGGCTCTGCAGCTTGTAGGCACGCATCTTGTTGGAGATGCCGTTGCCGCGGCCTTCCTGGTCGAGATAGAGCAGGATGCCGCCCTCGTTCTGGGCCATCCACTCGACCGTCTCGCGCAACTGGTCGCCGCAATCGCATTTCAGCGAGCCGAACAGGTCGCCGGTCAGGCAGGCGGAATGCAGGCGCACCGGCACGGCGGCCGAGAGGTCCGGCTTGCCGACGATGATCGCGACCTGATCGCGCAGGCCCTCGCCGCCGCGGAAGACCACGAATTCGGTATCGGGAGCGCCTTCCAGCGGCACCGGCGCGCGGCCGACGATGGCGAGCGTCGCGACTTGCGCCGCGCGGTAGCCGTTGATCGCGGCGATGCTGACCTCGACCAGCGGTTCGCCGGCGATCTGCGCTGCGGTGACCGGCACCAGGATGATGGCGGGCAGCACGAGCGAAAGCCCGGCGAGTTCGAGCGCCGCGGCGTCGAGCGCATTGGCGGGACCGACCGGCGCATCGACGCGCGCATCGATCCTGAGGGCGAGGGTCTCGACGCGGGCGACGTCGATCGCGGGCATGGCGAGGACACCGGTCTCGCTGCGGCCCTTGGCGCCGAGGCGGCGCAGGCGCGCGGCGCTCAGCACCAGCCTGGCGTTACCTTCGGCAAGCGTGTCGAGCCGGCCGGCGATCTCGGCATCGGCCAGTTCGGCCGAGAGCGCCAGCGCCAGGTTCTCGCCATCGCGCAGCAGGACGGGACGGCCGGCCCGAAACTCGGCGAGCGCCCGGTCGACGGTTATGATCTCGGTTTCGCCGGGACGGCCGAAAAGCGTACGCGACTTAGGCATGGCTGCGTCCGTCAGATTGCGCCGGCTGGCGGCGGAGGAGATGGTCTTATACGTTCGTTTCGGCGGGACGGGTGCCGTCCGGCGCAATACGGCGTAGCTACAACTTGTCCGGGCTTGCGTGGTTCCCAAAAGCGTGAGGTCGGGCGGATTTCCGGCGAATGTCGACCGCCGGCCGAGCGAGTGCAAGATGGCCTATTAAAAGCGCGACATTGAACGCGAGATGAATGCTGGTGCCGACCCTGACGGGGCAATAGGGGGGTGGGAGCAAGATGTGGCAGCCACGGGATCCCGCCATCGCGGCGAAAGCTCGGCCCGAGGTCTACAGCACAACGGCGCGACGGTTCCATTGGCTGACCGTCGCGGCGGTCTTCGTGATGATCCCGCTCGGCTTCGGCATGACCTATCGCGGCAATACGCTCGATATCTGGGACGGGCTGACCAACGGGCTCTATTCCGCGCATAAATTGTTGGGTTTCCTCGTGCTTTGGCTCACGGCCGGACGTTTGGCCTATCGGCTTCTGCACGGCGCACCATCTGACGAGCCGACGCTGGCATGGTGGCAGAAGGCCGGCTCGCACCTCGTTCACTGGGCACTTTACGGGCTGCTTCTCGTCGTGCCCTTGCTGGGCTGGATCGGCGTTTCGCTGTTTCCGGCGCTGACGATCTTCGACCTGTTCAACCTGCCGGCCCTGGCCGGGCCCGACGAGGCGGCGGCCAAGCGCGTGCTCGCGCTGCATGGCTGGCTGGCAATTCTGCTGGCACTGACGATCGCCGGCCATATCGGTGCGGCGCTCTACCACTATTTCATCCGCCGGGACGGGGTGTTGCGGCGCATGCTGCCAGGGCTGAGATAGGCCTCACCAGCGTTCGTCGACCGGGGCGCCCGCCGTGATCTCGGCGAGCCGCCGGCGGGTGCCGGGCGTCGTGCCCTCCGGCAGTGCGGACAGCGCGAAGAAGCCGGCTTCGGCGATCTCGAAATCGGGCTGCTTCGGCGCGGTCCGTGTGAAATCACGGATGATGAAGACCGCGACATGGTCGCGCCGCGAGCTCTCGCCGCTCAGGAACAGGCCGTGCAGCACGGCGGGCCCGATGATCTCGATATTGGCTTCCTCACGCAGTTCCTTGCCGATTGCCGTGGCGACGGTCTCCCCTGGCTCGACGCCGCCGCCGGGCAGATGCCAGCCGGGGGTGTAGGTGTGGCGAACGAGGAAAATCTCGCCGGCTTCGTTCAGGACAGCGGCGCGCACGCCGAGGGTCAGGCCGCGGCTCAAGCGAAAATACAGGTGCAGGGCCCAGCCGAACAGGCGCCGCATCGGCCGCGGTAGCCTGTCGATCGGCGCGGGTCGGCTCCTCTGTGGGGATGAGGAATTGCTCATCGGGGCGGCATTTTCTCAAGCTTGATGATTGATCTATGCGACAGGCGCATATCAGACCTCTGTTTGCTCTCGAGTTCCAACACAAACGCGCCGCAAATCAGGAAGATAAGGCGATGGTCACCGCTGGGGAATTCGCCATGCTGCTCGCCTTCATCACCTCCTGGTTTCAGGCCAAGCCCGCCTTCGTCTGGAAGCCGGCGCTGACCCTGACCGATCCGCGCATCGTCTCGGAACTGACCGACTCGCTCAACTGAGCCGGTCCGCGATCCTGCGTCACATTCATCCAATCTTGCGTCCACGCTTGACTGCGCCCGCCTGCTGAGGGCAAGCGCAAGGTGTGTTCACGCTTGCGCATCTGTCGGACCCGCATCTCGGGCCGCTCGCCCGGTTCTCCCTGCGGGAGCTGATCGGCAAGCGCGCGACCGGCTATGTCAACTGGCGGCGCAAGCGTCGCCACGCCCATGACATGGAAATCCTCGGGCTGATCGTCGCCGACATCCTGGCGCAGAAGCCCGACCATATCGCCTGCACCGGCGACGTCTCGCATATCGGCCTGCCGAACGAGTTCAAGACGGCGCTGGCCTTCCTCGACACGCTCGGCCCGCGCGACAAGGTCTCCTTCGTCCCCGGCAATCACGACGCCTATGCCCGCTCCTCGCTGCAGGCCCTGGCCGGCGAACTCGGCCCCTGGTGCGCCAGCGACGATGGCGAGCCCGGCTATCCTTGGTATCGCCGGCGCGGCCCGGTCGCGCTGATCGGCATGAACACCGGCATCCCGACGATGCCGCTGATGGCGACCGGCCGCGTCGGCCCGGCCCAGATCGTCATGGCCGAGAAGCGCCTGGCGCAGGCCAAGGCCGAGGGACTGATCCGCGTCATCCTGATCCATCACCCGCCCTATGTCGGCGGTGCCCGGCGCACCCGCGAACTGCTCGACGCACCGGCTTTCGAGGCGATGCTGGCCCGTGTCGGCGCCGACCTCGTCCTGCACGGCCATAATCATCGTTTCTCGCTGGCCTGGCGGCCAGGGGCCGGTCGCGATGTGCCGATCGTCGGCGTGCCCTCGGCCTCGATCGGGCCGCGCGGCCATGGCGAGCTCGCCTCCTGGCATCTCTTGCGGATCGAGGGAACGGCGGAGGCGCCGGCGATCACGCTGGAGCGCCGCGGCTTCGACCTCGACGGCACGGTGAAGCTGCAGCAGACAATGCCGCTGACCGGCGGCGGGATCGTCTGACGTTCCAGCAGTCTCTTAGCCCTCATCCCGAGGAGGCCGCTCAGCGGCCGTCTCGATGGATGCTCTAGGCGGGGTGGAAGTCGCTGAAGCATCCTTCGAGACGCAGCCTAAGGGCTGCTCCTCAGGATGAGGTGAGCTGTATGTTCGTCAGACGCAGCGGCCGCCGTCGACCGCCAGCACCGAGCCGGTGACCATTTCGGATTCGTCCGAGCACAGGAACAGCGCGGCATTGGCGATGTCCTGCGGTGTCGAGAAGCGGCCCCAGGGAATCGTCGCGGTGAAGGCCTTGCGCTTTTCCGGCGTGTCCTCGCCCATGAAGGTCGCGAGCAGCGGCGTCTCGCCGGCGACGGGCGCGATGGCGTTGACGCGGATCCGGTCGGGGGCGAGCTCGACCGCCATCGACTTCGAGAGCAGGTTCGCGGCGCCCTTCGAGCCGTTGTACCAGGTCAGGCCGGGGCGGGGCCGGACCCCGGCCGTCGAGCCGATGTTGAGGATGACGCCGCCGCCATGCTCGCGGAAATGCGGCACCGTCGCCTTGGCCATCAGGAAGATCGATTTGACGTTGACGTCGAAGACGCGATCGAACTCGGCCTCGCTGACATCAAGCATGGGCTGGTTGCGGTGGCTGATGCCGGCATTGTTGACGACGATGTCGAGCCGTCCGAAACGCTTGATCACGCGGGCGACGGCGCTGTCGACGCTGCGGGCCTTGCCGACATCGCAGGCGACCGCAAAGGCCTTGCGGCCGATCGCCTTGGCGGCCTCTTTCGCCTTGTCGCCGTTGATGTCGAGCACGGCGACGCGCGCGCCTTCGCGCACGAAGGTCTCGGCGATGCCGAAGCCGAACCCTTGCGCCGCGCCGGTGATCAGCGCGGTCTTGCCCTTCAGTCTCATGGTGTTTCCTCGGAATTCTTCGTGTCCGTGGAGTTTGGGGCGTTTTGCCGGCCGGGATAAATAGGCTTTCGCGATCGGGCGGATAGAAAAAAGGTATGGGCTGCCGGGCAGGGCGGGCCCGTAACCGCGGCCGGATCGTCGGGCACGCCTTGCAGCTCCGGCATGCAGGGATGTCTCGGCATTGTCAGGTTGTCGGCGCTAGGATGCGTTTCCGAGACGACCATCATGAGAATGCCTATGACCAGACTATCCCATCGCCCGGATCAGCGGCCGCAGCTTGCGCGGCGCCGCATCACGGCCTTGGCGCTTGCCGCCACCCTTTTCGCGGATTCGGCCGCGCAGGCCTGCACGCGTCTGGTCTATTTCGGTGCCGAGGGGCGAAACCTGACGGCGCGCTCGATGGACTGGAAGAGCGACGTCGCGACCAATCTCTGGATCCTGCCCCGCGGGATCGAGCGCAATGGCGAAGCCGGGCCGAATTCGTTCAAATGGACGGCGAAATATGGCAGCGTCATCGCCTCCGGCTACGACATCTCGACGACAGACGGCGTCAACGAGGCCGGGCTTTCGGCCAATCTGCTCTGGCTGGTGGAATCGGAGTATCCGAAGTTCGACGCAGGGTCGAAGCCGGGCCTGACCATTGCCGCCTGGGCCCAGTACGTTCTCGACAGCTTCGGCACCGTGGCGGAGGCCGTGGAGGCCTTGCGCAAGGAGCCTTTCACGATCGTCACCGATGCTGTGCCGGGCGAGACGCGGCTTGCGACGCTGCACCTTTCGATATCGGACGCGACGGGCGACAGCGCGATCGTCGAATATATCGGCGGCCGCCAGGTGATCCACCATGACCGGGCCTATCAGGTCATGACCAATTCGCCGATCTTCGACCAGCAGCTCGCGCTCAACACATACTGGAAGCAGATCGGCGGCACAGCGATGCTGCCCGGCACCAATCGCGCCTCCGACCGCTTCGCCCGCGCCTCGTTCTACGTCAACGCGATCCCGAAATTCGAGGACCCCGACCGCGCCGTCGCCGGCGTCTTCAGCGTCATCCGCAATGTCTCGGTGCCGTTCGGGCTGACGACGCCGGACCAGCCGAACATCTCCTCGACGCGCTGGCGAACCGTCGTCGACCATGCGCGAAAGCTGTATTTCTTCGAATCCGCGCTGACGCCGAACACCTTCTGGGTCGATTTGAAACAGGCCGACTTTTCGCCTGCCGGCGGTGTCCGCAAGCTCGATCTCGGCAAGGACCAGACCCAGATCTATTCCGGCAACGCCACTGCCCGTTTCGTTCCGGCCAAGCCGTTTCCGTTCCTTGGCAAGAACCCGTAACTCGTGCGCTTTCGACGCCGGTCAGGGTGCTCTCGGCCGGCGTCTGCGCTCGAACGAAGCGCGCTCAGGCGCCGATCTCCTCGCGTAGCATTTCCAGCTCGAGCCAGCGTTCCTCGGCCTCGGCGATCTCGCGCGTCACCTCGTCGAGCCGTGTCGTCGCCTTGGCGAAGAGCTTTGGGTCGCGGGTGTAGAGATCGCCGGCCAGCGCGGTATTGAGCTTGCCGGCCTCGGCCTGCAGCTTCTCGATCTGCTGGGGCAGGGTCTTCAGCGCGTGCTGCTCGTTGAACGACAGCTTGCGTTTCGACGTTGCCGCAGTTGTTGTGGCAGACTTGGCGGTTTCCGACGCAGCTGCCTTTACCGGTACGGCCCGCGCCTTGGCGCCGACGCCGCGGCCGCGCTGGGCCAGCATGTCGGAATAGCCGCCGGCGAATTCGGTCCAGATGCCGTCGCCATCCGAGATCAGGGTCGAGGAGACGACGCGGTCGAGGAAATCGCGGTCGTGGCTGACCAGCAGCACGGTGCCGGCATAGTCGGCGAGCAGTTCCTGCAGGAGGTCGAGCGTCTCGATGTCGAGATCGTTGGTCGGCTCGTCCAGCACCAGGAGGTTGGAGGGTTTCGCCAGGGCACGGGCCAGCATCAGCCGGCCGCGCTCGCCGCCCGAGAGTGCGCCGACGGCGGTGCCGCGCTGGATCGGCTGGAACAGGAAGTCCTTCATATAGCTGATGACATGGCGCGGCTGGCCGCCGACCATGACCTGGTCCGAGCCGCCGCCGGTCAGCGCGTCACCGAGCGGCGTTGCCGGGTCGAGGCTTTCGCGGCGCTGGTCGAGCGTCACCATTTCAAGCGAAGCGCCGAGCTTGATCTTGCCTGAATCCGGAGCAAGCGCGCCGGTCAGCAGGTTGATCAGCGTGGTCTTGCCGGCGCCGTTGGGGCCGACGATGCCGATGCAATCGCCGCGGGCGACGCGCATCGAGAAGTTCCGGACGATCGGCTTGTCGCCATAGCTCTTGGAGACGTCGACTGCCTCGATCACCAGCTTGCCCGAGGCCTGCGCCTCGCTGGCCTCCAGCCGGACCGAGCCGACGGCATGGCGGGCGGTCCGGCGCTGGTCGCGCAGGGCGTGGAGCTCACCGAGACGACGCTGGTTGCGGGTGCGACGCGCGCTGACGCCGTAGCGCAGCCAGTCCTCCTCGCGGGCGATCTTGCGGTCGAGCTTATGGCGGTCGAGCTCCTCCTGCGCCAGCACCTCGTCGCGCCAGGCCTCGAACTCACCGAAGCCGCGCTCGACGCGCCGGGTCACGCCGCGGTCGAGCCAGATCGTGGCGCGCGAGAGCGAGCTCAGGAAGCGGCGGTCATGGCTGATCAGCACCATGGCCGAGCGCAGCGATTTCAGCTCCTGCTCGAGCCATTCGATCACCGGCAGGTCGAGATGGTTGGTCGGCTCGTCGAGCAGGAGGATGTCGGGCTCGGGTGCGAGCACGCGGGCGAGCGCGGCACGGCGGGATTCGCCGCCCGACATGCTGGCCGGGTCTTCCTCGCCGGTCAGGCCGAGTTCCTCGACGAGATAACGGGCGCGATAGGGATCGTCGCCCGGCCCGAGGCCGGCCTCGACATAGGCGAGCGAGGTCTTGTAGCCGGAGAAATCGGGCTCCTGCGGCAGATAGCGCACGGTCGCACCGGGCTGCAGGAAGCGATCGGCGCTGTCGGGCTCGACGATGCCGGCGGCGATCTTCAGCAGCGTCGACTTGCCGGAGCCGTTGCGGCCGACCAGGCAGACCCGCTCGCCGGCGGAAACCGCGATCTCGGCCCCTTCGAGCAGCGGGTGGCCGCCGAAGGTCAGAGCAACGTCGCGGAGATGCAGCAGGGGGGCCATGGCGTTCCTTTGATGTCAGGCCGCCCGGATAGACCGCCCGGCGGGTGCTGTCACCTCCGGCAAGGGGTTGCCTGTCCCTGAATCCATTATAGGATACAAATCGTATCTCTTGGTGGATGGATGCTTCTCGTGAGACAGCCGACCCCTCGCAAGCCCCGCAGCGCCCGCATCGGTGACAATGGCGGTCCGCCGCTGGAGGAGAAAAGGCGCGAGCCGGAGAGCGGCAAGGGCGAGATCGGCCGCTATTTCGACTGGCGTTTCGCCCATCGCCAGGCCTGGAAGAAGCCGCGAGAGATCGCGCTCAGGCGTCAGGAGCGGGCCGAGACGCTGGGGCTCACCTATGAGGAATATACCCTCGAAGTGCTGGAGCGCGGCTATTTCCCGCAGCCGGAGCATGTCGAGACGATCGTCGCCAAGCGGCCACAGCGCCGGCGCGACGGCGGCGTGGTCGGGCAGTCGCTCAAGGGCATGCGGCTGAAGACGTAGCGGGTGTCATACTCGACGGAGCGCAGCGCAGATCCGAGAAACTCAGGACTGGCGGGCTGGCTTCCGAGATGATCGGGCAAGCCCGACCGTGGCGCAACGTCAGGCGCGCAGCAGGCGCCGCAACAGCTTCGTCATCGGCTTCTCGAACCAGCGATAGACCGCAAGGGCTGCGAGGACGGCGGCCAGCAAGGCCGCGACGACGAAGAATCCCGTCGCTCCGGGGGCGATACGCAGGAAGAGCTCGCGCATGGCCCGCATGGCGAAGGGGTGGACGAGGTAAAGCGCGTAGGAGGCGTCGCCGAGCCGGGCGAGCTGGCGCACCAGCGCCGAAGGGGCCGACTGGCCGCGCCCGCAGGCCGCGGCAGTGACGAGGAGCAGCGCGGCCGGACCGCGAAAAGCGAGCGAACCCCAGGGCGTCTGCGCCCACTCGCTGGCGGTCGCCGCGACCAGGATCGCCACGCCCGCGACGACCATCAGCCAGCGCAGGCGGCCTTCGAGACGCAGACCATGGTTCCGCAGCAGCGCGATCGCCATGCCACCGGCGAATTCGAGCACGATCGGCTGGCCCCAGAAGCCGAAGGGCAGGGGCAGGGGGACCGCCGCTTGCGTGGCGACGAGGCCGAACAGCGCGAGCGCAGTCGCCGGCACGACCAGGCGCGCTGGGAGCAGCAGGGCCGCGCCGAACAGCGCGTAGAACAGCATCTCGTAGTTCAGCGTCCAGCCCAGCGAATAGACCGGCTGGATCTCGCCGACCGCATTGGGCAGGGGCCAGAACAGATAGGAGCCGAGGATCTGCCCGGCACCCGGCGCGCCCGAATTCAGCAGGGCCGGCGAGGCGAGCATCACCAGCAGGAAGAGCGTCGTCGCCGCCCAGTAGAGCGGCACGATCCGGGCGATGCGCCGCGCGAGGAACAGGCGCGCGCTGCCCGTCTGGCCGAACAGGCCGGAGGAGGCGTGCACCATGATGAAGCCGGAGATGACGAAGAACAGGTCGACGCCGGCGTTCCAGGGCAGGATGTCCGAAGGCGAGAAGGCCGTGCCGGCCCGGCCGGCCAGGAAGACGGCGTCGGACTGGACATGGTGCACGGCGACCATCAGTGCCGCGAAGGCGCGCAGGACCTGGATGCCGTAGAGCTGGGACAAGGTGGGGGCGGCTCGGAAGCGGGAAAAGGAGCGCTGCGGCGTCAGGCGAGCCGCAGCACTTTCACGCAAACCACAACCGGGCGGGGTCGTCGAGCCCGAAACGTGCCGGTTCGCAGGCAATCGCGGCGGCGCCACGTTCGGCGGCGGCTTCGGCGGTGATCACATGCAGCGCAAAACGCGCGGCGAGGTCCTCGACCGGCGGCTTGCTGCTGAAGACAGCCTGGAGCGTCGCCTTGTCGGCGAGCGGCAGGATGCGCGGAGCGATGCCGCCGGCGAGATAGACCCCGCCGGTCGCCTTCAAGGCGAGCGCCAGATCGCCGGCGACGCGGGCGAGCAGCCGCCAGAAGCAGATCACCGCCATCAGCGCGGCGGGGTTGCCGTCAAGGGCGAGGGTGGTGACGTCGGCGGCGCTGATATCCGGTTCCGCGAGTCCCGATTGCTGCGCGACTGCCCGGTGGAAGCGGACGAGCCCGTCACCACGCAGCAGCGCCTCGATCGTGACGCGTGGCAATCCTTCCGATAGGGCCGGCCAGAGCTTCACCTCCGCCGGATCCTCCGGGCCGATGCCGATATGCCCGCATTCGGTGGGGACGAGCACGCTCGCCTCGCCGCGCCGCAGCAAAGCAGCGGCGCCGAAGCCGGTGCCGGGGCCGAGCACCAGCCGCGGCCCCGTCGCTTCCGGCTGGCCGGGGACCAGCGTGACGACATCCTCTGCGCCGAGCACGGCGAGCGCCGCCGCCAGCGCCTCGAAATCATTGACCAGCAGGCCCTGCTCGAGCCGCAGCGCCTGCGCCAGTTTCGGCCCGTCGAAATACCAGCCGGCATTGGTCAGCTGGGCGGAATGGCCATAGAGCGGGCCTGCGACCGCCAGAACCGCCGAGCGCGGCCTGGTGTGCAATGTCGAAAGGGCCGATTCCAGCGCCTGTTCCGGGGTCGGAAAGGCGCCGGTGCTGATGCGGGCGAGCGCTTCCGGCGCCGCACCATGCTCCGCCAGCAGCGACAGCCGGCAGTTCGTGCCGCCGATATCGGCGATCAGGACGGGGCAGGGCAGGGCGACGGCGGGGATCAAGCGCGCCTCTTCCAGGGTGCGAACCAGCCGAGCCCTTCCAGCGTCCCGGCGCGGGGGCGGTATTCGCAGCCGACGCAGCCGGCATAGCCGAGCGAGTCGAGCTGGGCGAAGAGCTTCGCATAGTCGGGCTTGGTGCCGTCGGGCTCGTGCCGGCCTTCGGCATTGGCGATCTGAACATGGCCGACGAGCGGGTAGAGCGCTTCGAGGCGGGCGCCGACATCGCCATGGATCAGCTCGCAATGGTACATGTCGAACTGCAATTTGACGTTGGGCCGGCCGGATTCGCGGACATAGGCCGCCGCCTGGTCGAAATCATTCAGGAAGTAGCCCGGCATGTCCTTGCCGTTGATCGGCTCGAGCAGCAGGTCGATGCCGTGCTCGCCGAGCTTGTCGGCGGCATAGGCGATCGAGGCGCGATAGGCCTTCTGAGCTGCCGGGTCCTTGGGGTCGGCATGGCCGGCCATCATGTGCAGGCGCTTGACGCCGGTCTCATGGACGTAGGCGAGAGCGGTCTCGATGCCGGCGCGGAACTCCGCCTCGCGGCCGGGGATCGCCGCCATGCCGCGCTCGCCATTGTTCCAGTCGCCGGGCGGCAGGTTGAACAAGGCCTGCTCCAATTCGCCGCCGGCTAGCGCAAGACCGACCTTCTCCGCCGGGTGTTCATAAGGGAAGAGGAACTCGACGGCGTCGAAACCGGCATCCGAGGCCGCCTTGAAGCGGTCGAGGAAGGCCCATTCGTTGAACATCATCGAGAGATTGGCGGCAAAGCGAGGCATGAAGGTCTCTTCAGTGGATTCAGCCGAGGCAAGCTAGTCCGATCCGTCGGCCGCGTCATGTCGATAACGCGACTGGTGGCACTCCGTTCCGGAATGCACGGTCTGCACTCGCGGTTGCCGGGGCTCAAAGGCAGCCAGGGAGACCCACGCGGCGAGCGAAGCCGGCCAGCGCTGCGCCAAAGGCGAGGCTCAGGGTGGTGGTGTCCGTGAGCCTGCCTGTCCGATCACTCACCTTCGTATCAGGGCACTGGTCGTCCCGGGCGACCGGATCGGCGCCGCTGACGCGGCTTGTCCGGGATGACCGTCGAGGGAGCCGCTCGAGTGACGCTATTTCTTCGCCTCCGGTTTGGCCGGCGGGTTCGGGTTCTTCGAGAAGCCGCGGAAGACCATGTCGGGCGAGGAGGTGTTGTGACGCGAATGGGTGGCGCGACCCATCCAGACATCGGTCGCCTTGCCGCCGGCGAAGGGCATCAGCGCTTCCTCGCGCCAGCCCTTGGCGCCGGGCTCGCGGATGGCGATGCGGGCGACGTCGTTGTTGAACTCGGTGACATACATCGAGCGCAGCGCGGCGAAGGCCTTGCCGCCGGTCACCGGCCTGTCGAGCACGGCGTCAAGCACCATGCGGTCCTGGTCGACGCTGTCGAGCTTGAGCGTGCCGGAGGAGCCGTCCTTGAAGGCGAGGTTGAAGGAGAGCGTCTTCGGGTCGAAGGCGATCTCCTTGATGTTGACGACAGGACGCGCGCCGTCCTGCTCGATTGGCCCGAACAGGAAGGAGGAGCCATAAGCGGCGGCGGAGAGCTGCGGCGGCGGCAGCGGCCGGACGCGCCAGTAGCCGTCCTGCGGGTAGACCACCAGCACCTCATAGGAGCCGGTCTTGCCGAGCTTCCAGAGCTGGACGAGGTGCAGGCCCTTCTCGACACGGTCTCCGACCCGGAAGGTCGTGTCGGCCGGGCGCCAGAAGCTCTCGAAAGTGTAGCCGACCAGCCAGTACTCGATGCTCTCGTAGAAGGTGATGCGCTGCGGCGGCACCGGCGCCTTGTGGACGGGATCGCCGCTCATGTCGCAATCGGTCCAGTCGGCGTCCCAGTTGTCGCGCTGGAGGCCGACGATATAGGCCGGATGGGCGGCCTCGATGCGGAAACGCCGGACCTCGGGCGAGATCGCCTTGATGGTGACGTTGTCCTTCTCGGCACAGAGCACCGGCTCCGACTCGTTCTTTACCTCGACGGCGACGTCGCTGGCGGCATGGCCGGTGGCGGCCGAGATCAGCAAAGCGAGCGAAATGGCGAGCGGGCGGGCGAGGCTGAGCATGTCCATCCTTCGGAAACGGTATCGAGCCGCCATGGTGGGCAGGGCGAGATGAACACAGGCTGGCTGGCGCCGGCCCGCATCCCAAGGCTTCATAAAGAACGCCGTGCGCTGGTGAAAGCGCGTGGCGATACCGTCTTGCCGGTCAGGCCGCTCGGATCGCCGCCGTCAGCCCGGCAGCATCGCGTAGACGTCGCCGGAATTCGCGGAATGCGGCAGCCCGCGCAGATAGCTGCCCATCGTCTCGGCGTCGACCGCCTTCGGGAAGACCAGAATCTGGCTTTCGCCGAGCGCGACATTGAAGCGATAGGGGCCGAGCGCCGCGACCAAAGCGAGGCAGGCCTCGGCGACGTCGCGCTGGATGGTGGTGAACTCGAAGGAGAGTGCCGGAACCGGCCGCGTCAAGCCGGCGAGGACATGAGCCTCGAAGCCCTCGACGTCGATCTTGATGAAGGCCGGCATACCGTGCTGGCCGATCAGCGTGTCGAGCGTGGTGCAGGGCACCTCGAGCTCGCGATCCCAGATTTGCTCGCGCCAGCCATCGGCGTCGACGGCGGCGCCGACGAAATCGGTCGAGACGGTCGAGACCGTCGGGTTGGCGCTGTTGACCTTCAGCGTCACCATGCCCGGCCGGTCGCCGCAGGCCGCTTCGACCAGGGTGACGTCGGGATCGCGGCCATGGATCAGGCGGATGGCGCGGGCCGGTCCGGGCTGCGGTTCGAGCGCGACGACGCGGGCGCCGAGCCGGCGGAAGCTGGAGATGCGGTCGCCGACATGCGAGCCGATGTCGAAGGCAAGGTCGCCAGCCTTCAGGAAGCGCGCATAGAGCGCGTCCATGGCGGCGTTGCGGGCGCTGTCGCCATGGTAGACGCGCAGCGAGCGCGACAGGCTCTTCGCCGTGCCCTTAGGGTAGGCGACCGGCTTCATTTCGGCTCATCCGCCTGGATGGCGACGAGCTCGGGCGGCGGATCGAAATCCTCGGGGATGCCGCAAAGGCCCCGGCGCGCGAACCAGCGCCCGAGCGCCGGCGAGGCGGTCAGCATGGCGAAGGGGATCGCGAGGACATAGCCGGCCGTCAGCGGCAGCGACCAGATCAGCACGGTCGGCGAGAGCAGAGCGAGCGTGCCGAAAATGTAGAGGCCGAAGAGCAGATGCGGCCACAGGCCTTCGAAGGCGGTGGCGAGCGAGAGCGCATGGGCGTCGCGTGCCTGGCCGTTCCAGCCGATCCTCGCCTTGCCGAAGGCGAGGCCGACCATGAAGATCGTGGTGCGGAAGGTCGAGACCGCGCCTTGCAGGAAGGCGAAGACGATCTCGATCAGCGAGGAGACGACGAAGCGGACGGTGCCGCCATAGCGCTTCGTGCCGCCCTTGCTGAGCAGGATATCGGCAAAGCCGGCGAGCTTCGGCGAGAGATACATCGCGAAGAACAGGACATAGAGGAAGGCGGCGAAGCTGGCCGGATAGGCAGCGAGGCCGCGATCCTGCCAGACCTTGAGCGGCAGCAGCGCGATCATCAGCGTCCAGGCCGGCAGGCCGATGAACATCAGGATCGCCCAGGCGAGCTGGAAGCGGCTCATGATTTTGAGCCCGGGGATGTCCATCAGCTTGAGATATTGCAGGTTGCCGAGACACCAGCGCAGGTCGCGCCTTGCGAATTCGAGCATGGTCGGCGGATTC
Organism: Allobosea sp. GW823-FHT01F03; assembly: GCF_058798075.1. Classification (NCBI taxonomy): domain Bacteria; kingdom Pseudomonadati; phylum Pseudomonadota; class Alphaproteobacteria; order Hyphomicrobiales; family Alloboseaceae; genus Allobosea; species Allobosea sp. GW823-FHT01F03. The sequence continues at coordinate 1,931,511 of NZ_CM179505.1, forward strand.
TCCTCCCAGCTGCCCATCTCGACCGGCAGCACGCGGACCTCGTAGCCGGCGCGGCGCATCAAGGTCGCCTCGACCTGGTCATGGCTCATGACATGGCCGCCGAGCGGCGGGCCGCCGGGGAGCACCGGCAGATGGCATGCGTCGCGGAAGGGCGCGATCCGAACCATGGCGTTATGGCCCCAGAAGGGGCCGCAATCGCCGATCCACCAGGCCGATCCCATGGTGTAGGGGCGCATGCCGTGGCGCATGCCGAACTGGAAGATGCGCGCGAAGGCGGATTTGCTGGGCATGCCGACGACGAGGCTCTGCAGGATGCCGAGCTTCGGCCAGGCCTGCATCATCCGGGTCAAGGCGAGGATGGCCGGACCCGACATCACCGAATCGGCGTCGAGCGGCAGCATCAGCTCGTAGCGGTCGCCCCAGCGCTCGCAGAAGTCGCGGACATTGCCGGCCTTGTAGCCGGTGTTGTCGGTCCGGCGGCGATAGGTCAGGCGCGAGGTGTCGCCGATCCTGGCGGCGAAGGCGGCGGCGAGCTTCTCCTCGGCTGCGGCGACCGCCGGGTCGTCGGTGTCGGAGAGCACGAAATAGTCGAACCAGGCGCCTTGGCCGGTGGAGTCGAGGCTCTGCTTGACGATGGCGAGCCGGCGGAAGGCACGGGCGGGGTCCTCGTTGCGCAGGGTCATCAGGATCGCCGTGCGGATGGCGAGCGGGGTCGCCTCGTCGCCGGCCGCCGCGAAGGGCGCGACGCGTTCGAGCCCGTCCTCGACGCCATGCAGCAGCCAGAGACCGATCGCGGCGTTCCAGAAGCCGAGCACCGTCCAGGGCGCACCGAACAGGAAGGCGATGAAGATCACGATGTCGGCGAGGCTCCAGCCGCCGGCCGAGAGCACATGGACAAGGCCGTAGAGCAGGGCGGCGAGCGTCGCGAGGTTGAGGCCTGCGACCAGCAGCCGGCGCAGGCGCAGGGTCGCGATGCGCTGCAGGCCGGCTGGCGTGAAGCCAGAGCCGTGGCCGGCATCATTGCGCTCTTGCGCCGTCGCCTGGAACGTGTTCGGACCGGGGCGCTGGTTCATGGCGGTCTCTGTCATGCGATGGGCCGGGCGGAAGCTGGCAGGGAACGTCGCGGAGGGGCAGCGTGATTGAACCGGCAATGGCCGCCAAGGCAAGCGGCAAGACGGTGGCAACGGCGCTCTGGTATGTCGGACCGCGTGAATGCGTCCTGAACGAGGTCGAGCTGGCGAAGGCCGGGCCGCAGGACTGCGTTGTCAGGACATTCTGGAGCGGTGTCAGCCGTGGCACCGAGCGGCTGGTCTTCGAAGGGCGCGTGCCCGTTTCCGAACATGAGCGCATGCGGGCGCCGTTCCAGGAGGGGGCATTCCCGTTCCCGGTGAAGTACGGCTACTGCGCCGTCGGGATCGTGGAGGCGGGGCCGGCGCACCTGCTCGGCGAAACGGTGTTCTGCCTCTACCCGCATCAGGATCGCTTCGTGGTGCCGGCCAGCCGGCTCGCGCTCGTGCCGAAGGCCGTGCCGGCGCGGCGGGCCGTGCTCGCCGCCAATATGGAAACCGCGCTCAACGCGCATTGGGATGCCGGTTCCGGTCCGGCCGATCGGATCGTCGTGGTCGGCGGCGGCGTGCTCGGCCTGCTGACCGCCTTCATTGCCGCGCAACTGCCGGGCGCAGAGGTGACATTGATCGATCTCGACCCTGCCCGCGCTGCATTGGCAGAGACGCTCGGCTTCGGCTTCGCCCAGCCACCGGACTGCCCCGGAGAGGCCGATCTCGTCTTCCATGCCAGCGCCAGCGCGGCCGGGCTCGCGACTGCGATCGGCGCCGCCGGCTTCGAGGCGCGGGTCGTCGAATTGAGCTGGTATGGCGAGGGGGCGGTCGCGGCCCCGCTGGGCGGGGCCTTCCATGCGAAGCGGCTGCAGCTGGTCTCGTCCCAGGTCGGGCAGGTCTCGCCGTCGCGCCGGCCGCGCTTCGACTATGCGCGCCGGACGCAGGCAGCGCTCGCGCTGCTGGCCGATGAGCGGCTCGATGCGCTGATCTCGGAGGAGATCGGATTCAGAGAGGCGCCGGCGCGGCTGCCGGCACTGTTCGCGGGCAAGGGCATCACGGCGGTGCTGCGCTATTGATCTTGAAGGGTAGGCAGAAACGCGCGACGGGCTTAAGCAGACTGGGCTGAAGGAGGCTGCCCATGTTTTCCGTCGAAGTCCGCGACCGCATCATGATCGGCCATTCGCTGCCCGATCCCTTCTTCGGCCCGGCGCAGGCCATGCATGGCGCGACCTTCGTCGTCGATGTCGCCTTCTTCCGCGAGAACCTGACCCGGCAGAACGTGGTGGTCGATATCGGCGCGGCGCTGACGGTGCTGAACGAGACGCTGAAGCCGCTGAACTACAAGAACCTCGACACGCTGCCGCAGTTCCAGGGCGTGCTGACCACCACCGAATTCCTCTGCAAGTACATTTTCGACGCGATCGCGGCGGCGGCGCGCTCCGGCAAGCTCGGCGCGGATGCCGCGGATCTCGCGAAGATTCGCGTCACCCTGCACGAGACCGACCTCGCTCGCGCCAGCTATGAGGGCGCCCTCGCGTGAGCGAGATCGCCTTCGCCATTCCCGGCGACCTTTCGCTGCCGACCGGCGGCTACGCCTATGACCGGCGGCTGCTGGCGGAATGGGCCGAGATGGGTGTCGCGGCGCGCCATCTTGCGCTGCCCGGCGGTTTTCCGGCGCCGAGCGAGGCGGAGCTCGCCGAGACCGGCAGGGCGATCCTGTCGCAGCCCTATGACAGCGTGCTGCTGATCGACGGGCTTGCCTATGGCGCCTTCCCGGAAGGCATCGCCGCCGGGCTCGCCGGACGCGTCGTCGCATTGGTGCATCACCCGCTCGGGCTCGAAGCCGGGCTTTCCCCGGAGCGAGCCGCGGCCCTGCTGGCCCGGGAGACGGCGGCGCTCCGCCATGCCAGCGCCGTGATCGCCACCAGCCAGAACACCAAGCGCCTGCTGGTCGCGGATTTCTTCGTGCCGGAAGCGCGGATCACCGTGGCGGAACCCGGCGTCGATCCGGCACCGTGCGCCTCCGGCTCGCCGACCGGGGCACCGCTGCAACTGCTGGCCGTGGGTTCGCTGGTGCCGCGAAAGGGCTATGACGTGCTGGTCGCGGCGCTTGCCGGGCTCGCGGATCGAAACTGGCGCCTGACCATCATCGGCGCGGCCGATCGGGCTCCAGAGACTGCAGCGGCACTGGCCGCGCAGATCGCCAGTGCCGGCCTCGGCGATCGCGTCCATCTTGCCGGGGCGGTCGACCAGAAGACGCTGGAGGCGGCCTATGCCGGCACCGATCTCTTCGTCATGCCATCGCTGTTCGAGGGCTATGGCATGGTGCTGACGGAAGCCCTTGCACGCGGCCTGCCGATCCTGTGCACGACCGGCGGCGCGGCGGCCGAGACGGCGCCGGACGCGGCGGCGCTCAAGGTTCCGCCCGGGGATGCAGCAGCGCTGCGGGCCGGGCTCCTCCGCCTGCTCGACGATGCCGGGGAGCGCAAAAGACGCTCCGATGCGGCCTGGCATGCAGCGGATGCATTGCCGCGCTGGCGAGACACCGCGACGATCGTCGCGCAAACCTGTGCGATGGTGTCGCCATGAGTGGATTCTCCCCGGACTGGCTCGCTCTGCGCGAGCCGGCCGACCATGCCGCCCGCAATCCGCAGGTGCTGGCTGCGGTCGGTGCCGCCTTCGCCAGCCGACAGTCGCTGACGGTGATCGACCTCGGCTGCGGCGCCGGCTCCAATCTGCGCGGTACCTATTCGGTGCTGCCAGCGCGGCAATACTGGACGCTGGTCGATTTCGATCCGCGCCTGCTGGCCGTGGCGCGCGAACGCCTGACCGCCTGGGCCGATGAAGCGGAGGCGCTCGGTGAGGAGCTGGTGCTGCGCAAGGGCGAGAAATCGCTGACCGTCGATTTCCGCAAGGCCGATCTCAACACCGATCTCGAATGGGTGCTGGGCTGGCAACCCGACCTCGTCACCGCCGCCGCGCTGTTCGACCTGACCTCGGCGCGCTGGCTCGAGCGCTTCGTCGCCTCGCTGGTGAGCCAGCGCCTGCCGCTCTACACGGCGCTGACCTATGACGGGCGCGAGAGCTGGGAACCGGCCCATCCGGCTGATGCCCGGATGCTCGCCGCCTTCAACCATCACCAGCACAGCGACAAGGGCTTCGGCCCGGCCGCCGGACCGGAGGCGACGGAGACGCTGGCGCAGGCCTTCCGCAAGTCCGGCTGCGCCGTCACCGTGGGCGAGAGCCCCTGGATGCTCGACGCCGGCAGCGCGGCGCTGACACGCGAGCTCACGGCCGGCATTGCCGCGGCGGTGGCCGAGACCGGCCATGTCGATGCGGAAACGATCGCGAGCTGGCTCGCCGTCCGCGCCAAGGCGAGCTCCGGCCGGATCGGCCATCAGGACCTCTGGGCCAGGCCGGTCTGACGCGGCCGGGATTCGCGGCCACCATACGATTGCCATTTCATGCAAATTCCGCCATCCCGCTGCCGATCATGACCTCCCTGCCTCTGACCATCCGCCAAGAAGTGCCGGGCGACGCCGCGGCGATCGAGCGCCTGCACGAGCGCGCTTTCGGGCCGGGGCGCTTCGCCCGCACCGCCTCGCGTCTGCGCGAGGGCCGGCCGCACGAGCCGGCGCTCTCCTTCGCCAGCCATGTCGGCACCTTCCTGGTCGGCTCGGTCCGGGTGACGCCGATCCTGGCCGGCGGTGGCCCCGGGCTGATGCTCGGGCCGCTGACGGTCGATCCGGCCTTCGAGGGCCGGGGCATCGGCGCGGCCCTGATGAACGCGGCGATCGAGGCGGCGCGCGGCCAGGGCCACGAACTGATCCTGCTGGTCGGCGACGCGCCCTATTACGCGCGCTTCGGCTTCAAGCCGGTCAGGCCCGGCCAGCTCGTCCTGCCCGGGCCGGCCGATCCCGGCCGCTTCCTGGCGCTGGAGCTCGTCGAGGGCGTGCTGGCCAGGCGCAGCGGCGCGGTGACGGCGCTGCGGTAGAGTATACTGACTTCAGATTAAGCCTCGCCGTCATCCTGGACGAAGCGCAGCTTCGTGCCGGGATCCATCATGAAGCGCCGTCGATCCCTATGATGGATCCCGGAGCTGCGCCGCTTCGCGGCTTGTCCAGGATGACGCCGCGCACCCAAACAAAATCATCAGACGGTAGAAAACGGCGTTCACCCCTCGCGCTTGAACCTGCGGCCGCTCTCGCCGATCCAGCCGGCGACCAACGCGCCGAACAGCAAAGCGAGCCCGATCAGCCCGATGAACAGCGGCGAGATCTGCACGCCGCGGACGATGCCGGAATCGCTGATGCGCAGGCCGATCCAGTCGGCACCGGCGAATTGCCGGCCCGAGCGCACCGGCACGATGCGCGGCACGCCGACGCCGGAGCCGTTCTCCTGGCCGATGCGGCGCGAGGAACCGCCAGTCGCTTCCGCCAGCGCCTGCAGCTGGCTGGGGTCGCTGACCACCTCCATCAGCTCGCGCGGATTCTCCGGGCCGACGCTGGCGAAGGCGGTGAGATTGTCGGCGGTGATCTTGTGCAGGCCGAATTCGCTCGTCGCGGTGCGGGCGGTGAACAGGCCGGGGCGGCCGGGCTCGAAGGGCACAATGCGGGTCGAGCCATCCGGGGCGGTGATCGTCGCCGGGGCCGGCGCGTCGCCCAGCGTCTGGCGCTCGATCTCGAGATTGCGGCCGCGGGCCACGGCGCGCAGCGCCTCCTCCTCGAGATCGGGCTCCTTCATCAGCCAGTGGCCGAGCCGGCGCAGCAGGTCGAGATGCGGGCCGCCATCGCGGAAGCCGCGGGCCCAGAGCCAGGCATGGTCGGAGAGGAAGAGCGCGACGCGGCCCTTCTGCTCGCGCGCCAGCATCAGCAGCGGGCGCTCGCCGGGGCCGGTCATCACGGCCGAGCCGGTGCGGGCGCGGGCGCCGACCATGCGCAGCCATTCGCCCCAGCGCGGCGGCTCGACCTCGGCGCCGGGCAGGTCGCGGGTGACCGGGTGGCGGCGGCCAGGCTCGCTGACGCGGGCGCGATAGGCCTCGTCGATGACGCTGCCATCGGGCTGTGCCGGCAGGATCTGGCCGAGCGGCGTGCGCGCCAGCGATTGCGAGCCGGAATATTCCGGGCCGGCGGCGACCAGCAGGGCCCCGCCCTCGCGGACATAGCGGACGATGTTGTCGAAGTAGAGCAGCGGCAGGATCGACTGATTGGCGTAGCGGTCGAAGATGATCAGGTCGAAATCCTTGATCTTGACCTGGAACAGCTCGCGCGTCGGGAAAGCGATCAGCGAGAGCTCGTTGATCGGCGTGCCGTCCTGCTTCTCCGGCGGGCGCAGGATGGTGAAGTGGACGAGGTCGACATTGGCGTCGGCCTTGAGCAGGTTGCGCCAGGTCCGCTCGCCGGGATGCGGCTCGCCGGAGACCAGGAGCACGCGCAGCTTGTCGCGGACGCCTTCGATGGTGATGACGGCGCGGTTGTTGGCGAGCGTCAGCTCGTTGTCGAGCGGGGCGGCCTCGATCTCGACGACGTTCGGCCCGCCGCGATCGATCCTGACCGGCACCTGGACAATCTGTCCGGCGATGACCTCGCGGCGCGCGATGACCTCGCCGTCGCGGCGCACGGTCAGCGCGGCGCGGCCGGGGCCGCCCTTCTCGACGACCCGCAGGCGGATGTTCTGGTCCTTGCCGACGATGCCGAAGCGCGGCGAGTCGACGAGCACGATGCGCCGGTCGATCTCGCGCTCACGACCGGTGGTCAGGACGTGCAGCGGTGCGCGCAGGCCGAGCGCTTCGGCATTGGCCGGCGCGTCATGGGCGAGGCCGTCGGTGATTACGATCGCGCCCGCGACGCGCTCGGAAGGCACATCGGCGAGGCTGGAGGCCAGCGCCTCGAACAGCCTCGTGCCGTCGCCGGCGCCCTGCGCGTCGCTGACCTCGACGGTGCGCGCCTCGACGCCGCTGAGGCCGCGCAGCTGACTCTCGACCTCGGCCTGGGCGGCCTGCGTCTGCGCGCTGCGATCGGCGAGGCGGTTCGAGCCGGAGCGGTCGACGACGACGGCGACGACGTCCTTGACCGGCTCACGCTCCTCGAAGACCAGAGAGGGGTCGGCCAGCGCGATCGTCAGCACGGTCAGCGCCAGGGCGCGCAGGATGGCGCTGCGGCCGGCGAGCACCAGCGCCGCGCCGGCGGCGAGCGCAGCCAGCACGGCGAGCCCGATCAGCAGAGGCAGCGGCACCAGCGGGGCGAAGGTCAGGCTCCACATCGGCTAGAATTCCAATCCCATGCCGGTCCGCCGCATCACTGGCCCAGCCTTTCCAGCAGGGCCGGGACATGGACCTGATCGGCCTTGTAGTTGCCGGTGAGGGCGTACATCACGAGGTTGACGCCGGCGCGCAGCGCCATTTCGCGCTGGCGCGGATCGGAACCCGACATCGGGACGAGAGCCTCGCCGCGCCGGCCGACGGCCCAGGCCGAGGCGAGATCGTTCGAGGTGATGACGATCGGCGAGACGCTGTCGCCGGCGCGGGCCGGGCGCCGGCCGTCCTCGCCCGCGGGCGGCAGGATCTCGACCCAGGTCGTGCCGGTATCGTAGCGACCGACGAAATTGTCGAGGATGTAGAAGGTCTTGGTCAGGACGTGGTCGCGCGGGATCGGCTCCAGCTCCGGGATGTCGAGGGTCTGGAGCATGCGGCGGAGCTGGTCGCCCTCGGGCGTCGCGCCGCCGCCGGGCCGGGCGCTCATCGCGTCGCGCGTGTCGAAGATCACGAGGCCGCCGCCCTTCATATAGGCTTCGAGCTTGCGCAGGGTCTCGGCCGAGGGGATCGGCCGGCCGGCGACGATTGGCCAGTACAGGATCGGGAAGAAGGCGAGCTCGTCGCGGGCGATGTCGATGCCGACCGCCTCGCCCGGTTCGAGCGCGGTGCGGGCGCCGAGCACGATGTTGAGGCCGGCCAGCCCGGCCTTCGACATGTCATCGACGGATTTGTCGCCGGTGACGACATAGGCGAGGCGCGTCACCGCGCCGGCGGCGAAGAGTTCGCGCGGGATCGGCGGGCGCTGGTCGGCCGGCGCCGCGGGGACCGGGGCGGGCTGCTGCGCCTGCAGAGGCTGGGGCAGGGCGAGCAGGCCGAAGCCGAGGGCGAGCAGGAGCGCGACCGGCGCGGCACGGCGGCGCGCGATATTGAGCCGGCCGCCGAGCCAGAGCGTCGCCAGCGTGTCGGCGACGAGCAGGACGAGCGCCAGCACGAGGAGCAGCGGCCTGATGTCCTTGGCGACCGGCTGGTCGACCGGCAGCAACGGTGCGCCGAGGGAGGCGAGGTCGAGCGCGGCGAGATTGTCGGCCGGAGCGAGCGTGTTCACGGCCATGGTTCCGTCGCTGGGTCCGTAAATACCGGGCGGATGGGCCAGGATGGCGCGGCCGGTGAAGCTGCGCGGCACCGGCTGGGCCGTCACCGGCGGGCTGCGGAAGGCGCCGAGCCCGTCGAGGACGCGGGTCGGGGACAGGGTCTCGATCCTGGCGTCGCCGGCCTGCGCCTCTGCGGCGTCGGTGCCGGAGAGGGCGACGATCTTGCGCAGCATCTCGACGAACAGGCCCGAGAGCGGCAGGTTCGACCAGGTGGTGTCGGCGGTGACGTGCATCATCGCGAGCATGCCGTCGCCGCGGCGTTCGCCGGTGACGACCGGCGTGCCGTCCTCCAGAGCCGCCCAGGTCTTGCGGGCGAGATCGGCCTCGGGCTCGGCCAGGATCTGGCGGCTGACGCGGATCTCGTCGCTGATCTGGGTGCCGAAGAAGGGGCTCTCGCGGTTGAACGGGGCGAGCTTGCGCGGTGTCTCCCAGGACAGGCCGCCGCCGAGCGTGCGGCCGCCGCGGCGCAGGCGCACCGGCGTCAGCTCGTCGGAAGCGGCGGCGAGGCGCGCGCCGGCGAAGCGCAGCAGCACGCCGCCGCGCTCGATGAAGGCGTTGACCTTGTCGGCAGTGTCGCGGTCGAGCGCGCCGATATCGGCCAGCACCAGGACGGAGAGGTTCTGGGCCAGCAGCTCGCCGATCGGATCGGTCGAGCCGGCGCGCGGCTCGCGGATCTCGGCGAAGGGCGAGAGCGCCCGCGAGACGTAATAGGTCGGCGAGAGCAGGGGCTGGGCGGTGTCGGCGGTGGTGCCGGAGACGATGCCGACGCGGCGGCGCTTGGCGCGGTCATCGAGCAGGGCGACGGCCCCGGAGCTGCGCTCGCCGGTGATCTCGAGCCGGGAGACGGCGTTGCGGACCTCGATCGGCAGGGTGAGTCGGGCGCTGGTCTGCAATTCGCTGGCGCCGAAGACGAAGGGCGCGTCGCCGAGCGGCAAGCCCTTGAGGTCGAGCGCCCTGACCTGGCCACTGGCGGCGGCATTCAGGCTCGGGCGCAGCACCTTGACGGTGAGCGCGCCGGCGAGATTCTCCGGCGCCGCCAGAGCGAGCTGGTCGGCCGGGCTGGTATGGATAGACAGGCGCCCCGCCGAGGCTTCCTGCCGCATCCTCGCGAGGAAATCATCGTCGCCGCCGAGCCCGAGCCCGTCGGCGATCCAGACGGTCTCGGCCTGCGGCTGGGCCCGCCAGAAGGCTTCGAGGCGCTGGAGATGCGCGCCGCGATCGGGAGCATGGGGCTGCAGCGAGAAGGCGCGCAGGCGTTCGACCGCGGCGCGCGGCTCGGACAGCGCGATCTCGGCCGGGGCTTCCGCGAGGCCGACCAGGGCGACGGCGCGGCCGTCGCGGGCTGCGGCGGCGACGCGGTTCTCGGCGATGGCGAGCCGCTCGGTCCAGTCGGTCGCGGCACCGAAGCCGTTGTCGATCACCAGCAGCAGCGGCCCGCGCAGGGCGGCAGCGTCACGCACCGGGTTCCAGACCGGACCGGCGACGGCGAGGATCGCGAGCGCCGCCACCACCATGCGCAGCGCCAGCAGCCACCAGGGCGTATGGGCCGGCATTTCGCGCTTGGCGACGAGGTCGCGCATGATCTTAAGCGGCGGGAAGTCGATCCGTCGCGGCCGGGGCGGTGTCACCCGCAGGATCAGCCAGAGCGCGGGCAGCAGAGCCAGCGCGATCAGGGCCAGCGGGGCGGAGAAGGCGATCGGCAGGGAGCTCAGCATGACCTGGGCCCCACGCAAGGGTTCGACCAACAGAACGCCGCCATCCTGGCCGGAGCGAAGCGGAGCGCCGGGATCCATCGCAGAGCTTGGTGCCCTTCGATGGATCCCGGGCGGGCCTTCGGCCGCCCAGGATGACGAAGAAGGTAATGACGAGCGCTCATGCTCATGACCCTACCCCTCGCGAGGCGGCGATCAGGCTGGCGATGCGCAGCACGCCCTCGCTGGCCGGCCGGTCGGTGCGGTGCAGGGTCAGGGTCCAGCCGGCATGGCGGCAGGCCTCGCGGATTGCGTCGCGATGTGCCTGCAGGCGCTGGCGATATTCCTCGCCCCAGGCGCCGGCATCGCCGACGCGCAGTGACAGCCCGTCCTCGAGATCGAAGAGTTCGGCCTGGCCGGAGAAGGGAAAGGTCTCCTCGATCGGGTCGACGATCAGCAGGAGGTGCCCCCTGGCGCCGCTGCTCGCCATGGTGGCGATGCGCCTGGCGAGACCTTCGGCCGGGGTGAGCGCGTCGGTGATCAGGATGGCTTCCGCGAGGCGCGGTAGCGGCTGGTCCGGCGGCAGATCGGCTTGCCCGCCATCCCTGTCTGCCAGGATCGCCTGCGCCAGGGTTTCGACGATGCGGCGCGAGGCCAGCGCCCGGGTCAGGCCCATATGGCCGACGCGCTCGCCACCCTCGACCAGCGCTTCGGCCAGCGCGAAGCCGGCGACGAGGGCGCGGTCGACCTTGCTGGCCTGGGCGAGCGAGGAGGAAAACCCCATCGATGCCGAGCGGTCGATCCACAGCCAGATCGCGTGCGAGGCCTCCCATTCGCGCTCGCGCACGAAGAGATGGCCATCTCTGGCCGAACGGCGCCAGTCGATGCGCGAGGCGGATTCGCCGGTGACCAAAGGCCGATACTGCCAGAAGGTCTCGCCGGGGCCGGAGCGCCGGCGGCCATGGATGCCATGCACGCTGGCCGAGACCCGGCGCGCCTCGAGCACCAGCCGCGGCAGGCGGGCGGCGAGATCGAGCGAGGCCTTGAGGACCGCCCGGGCCGGCTGGCGTTCGGCCGGTCCGAGGACGCGCGTGCGCAGCATCAGCTTTTCCTCACCCCAGGCGCTCCACCAGCCTGGCGACGACGCTTTCGACGGTCTCGCCATCGGCTCGGGCGGCGAAGGTCAATGCGATGCGGTGCTTCAGCACCGGTCCCGCAAGGGCCGCGACATCGTCGATCGAGGGCGCGAGGCGGCCTTCGACCAGGGCGCGGGCGCGGGCGGCGAGCGTCAGCGCCTGGCTGGCGCGCGGGCCCGGACCCCAGGCGAGCTTGTCGGTGATCGCCTTGTCGCCATCCCCCGGGCGGGCCGAGCGGACGAGGTCGAGAATGGCGTCGACCACCGCCTCGCCGACCGGCAGGCGCCGCACCAGCCGCTGCGTCGACATCAGTGTCTCGGCGGTCATCGCCTGCACCGGCTTGTGCTCGGTCGCACCGGTGGTTTCGAGCAGGATGCGGCGTTCGGCCTCGCGATCGGGATAGTCGACGTCGATCTGGAGCAGGAAGCGGTCGAGCTGCGCCTCGGGCAGCGGATAGGTGCCCTCCTGCTCGATCGGATTCTGGGTCGCGAGGACATGGAAGGGCGCCGGCAGATCATGGCGCTCACCGGCGACGGTGACATGATGCTCCTGCATCGCCTGGAGCAGCGCCGACTGGGTGCGCGGCGAAGCGCGGTTGATTTCGTCGGCCATCAGGAGCTGAGCGAAGACCGGACCGCGGATGAAGCGGAAATGGCGCTTGCCGTCGGCGCTCTCGTCGAGGACTTCGGAGCCGAGAATGTCGGATGGCATCAGGTCCGGGGTGAACTGCACCCGGCGCGCCGAGAGGCCGAGCACCGTGCCCATCGCCTCGACGAGCTTGGTCTTGGCGAGGCCGGGCACGCCGACCAAGAGGCCGTGGCCGCCGGCGAGCAGCGTGACCAGCGAGAGGTCGACGACCTTCTGCTGGCCGAAGATCACCTGGCCGATCTCGTCGCGGGCGGCGCCGATGGCGGCGAGGGCCGCCTCGGCCGCCTCGACGACTCCGTCGTCGAGATTGATCGGGGCTCCAGCTTCCTGGGCTTGTGCGCGGGCTTGCGCCACCATGGCGATCTCCTTCAGCCTCGCCGCGGCGCGGCCATGAGGTGTAATCCAGAACTGTGGCCCCGGCGCGGTGCCGGCTCAAGGGGCCTGAGAGCGGCGGTGCACAATAGTGCGCTTCACGATTATGTAGAGTTCAAGGCGAGAAGGCGATGCAACAGGCAGGCCGCAGGCAGGACATGGGTCACAGATGAGTGAGACGGGAAGCGCCATGGACCGGTTGCTGGGCGCGCTGGGCGGTGGAAAAGCGCGCGGACTACCGCCGGTGGAGCGCTGGAACCCGCCCTTCTGCGGCGATCTCGACATGCGCATCGCCAGCGACGGCACCTGGTTCTACCTGGGCACGCCGATCGGCCGGCCGGCTCTGGTCAGGCTCTTCTCCTCGGTGCTCTGGCGCGAGGGCGGCGATTACTTTCTCGTGACCCCGGTCGAGAAAGTCGGAATCAAGGTCGAGGATGCGCCATTCCAGGCGGTCGAGATGGCGGTCTCGGGCGACGCGGACGGGCGCAATATCGCTTTCAGGACGCAGGTCGACGAGGTCGTGAGTGTCGATGGCGAGCACCCGATTCGTTTCGAACGCTCGGCCGGCGACGGGGTGAAGCCCTATGTCCATGTCCGGCGCGACCTCTGGGCGCGTGTGACGCGGGCCCTGACCTATGACCTGCTGGCGCTCGGCGAGATCCGGGAGGTCGACGGCGTCGCGCAGTTCGGCATCGCGGTCGCCGGGGCGTTCTACGTGGTCGCTCCGGCGAGCGAGATCGAGGGACTGTGATGCCGGTTTCGGGGCGGCTGCTGCGGCAGGGGCAGGATTGGGATTTCTCCGACATCGCCGACATTCTGGCGGGGCGGCTGCGCGCCCAGCCGCCGGCCTATGGCGATCTGATCGCCCGGCCGCGCGGCGACCATGATCTGCAGGAGGAGCCGGTCGAAATCCCCGACGAGGCGGCTGCGATCGAAGCGGCGGTGCTGATCCCGATCGTGCTGCATCCTGCCGGGCCGACCATGCTGCTGACGCAGAGGGCGACCGCGCTGCGCAATCATTCGGGACAGGTCGCCTTCCCCGGCGGGCGGGTGGATGCGGTCGACGGCTCGCCGCTAGTCGCGGCGCTGCGCGAGGCGGAAGAGGAGATCGGGCTGGCACGCGACAAGGTCCGTACCGTCGGCTATCTCGACGCCTATCTGACCGGCACCGGCTATCGTGTCGTGCCGGTGGTCGGGCTGGTCGAGCCGCCGCTTGTGCTGAGGATCAATCCGCATGAGGTCGACGAGGCCTTCGAGACCCCGCTCTCCTTCCTGATGGACCCGGCCAATCACCAGCGTCATGGTCGCGAATGGAATGGGCGACGTCGCACCTACTATGCGATGCCGCATGAGGGTCACTATATCTGGGGCGCGACGGCGGGGATGATCCGCAATCTTTACGAGCGCCTCGCCGCCGGAGAGTCGTGAGAGGAGCATGATGCCGTTCGAGTATCGCAACCCCGCCTTCGGCATGGTGCTCTTGGGGATAGGTCACGCCTGATGCTGCGCACGCTGATCGAGGAGTTCCTGCTCTTCGTCCTGCCCTTCTGCCTGTTCGCGGGCTATCTCGTGATCCGGCGGCGTAATCCGTTCGATGTCGAGCATTGGAGCGGCCATCTGTTCTGGCTCTCGGTGGTCGGGCTCGTCTTCGGCATCGGCTCCTTCATCTATGCCGGTATCGTCGCGCCACGGCATACCGGTGCCTTCGTGCCGCCGCATGTCGAGGACGGCCGATTGGTGCCGGGCCAGTTCAATGACAAACCCTGAGCACGGCCGCCTCGCGCCGCTGCTGGCGCAGGAGGAGGTCGCGGCGCTGATGGCGACGCTGAACCGGGACGGCGAGGAGGCGCGCATCGTCGGCGGCGCGGTGCGCAATGCGCTGATCGGCGAAGAGGTGGCCGATATCGACGTCGCGACGACGGCGCTGCCGGAGGAAACCGTGCGCCGCGCCAAGGCGGCCGGCTTCAAGCCGGTGCCGACCGGGATCGAGCACGGCACGATCACCGTCGTCGTCGCCGGCATGCCTTTCGAGGTCACGACGCTGCGCCGCGATGTCGAGACCGATGGGCGCCGTGCCGTCGTCGCCTTCGGTCGCGATTTCCGGCAGGACGCGCTCAGGCGCGATTTCACCATCAACGCGCTCGGCCTCGATGCGGGGGGTGGGCTGCACGACTATGCCGACGGGCTCGCCGATCTTTCGCTGCGAAAGGTGCGTTTCATCGGCGCGGCGGGGCAACGCATCGCGGAGGATTACCTGCGCATCCTGCGCTTCTTCCGTTTCCATGCCCGCTACGGTGGCGGCGAGCCGGATCGGGTGGCGCTCGATGCCTGCATCGCCGGGCGCGCGGGGCTGGAGGGGCTGTCGCGCGAGCGGGTCTGGGCGGAGCTGCGCAAGCTGCTGGCCGCGCCGCGTGCTGCAGAAACCCTGCAGGTGATGGCAGGCGCCGGGCTGCTGATGCCGGTGATCGGCGGCGTGCCCCGTCTCTCGCGCTTCGCAGCGATCGCCGGGGAGGCGGGGGAGGGCGTCTACCCGGCCTTCCGGCTGGCGGCGCTGGCGGTCTCAGTTACCGAGGATACGCTCCGGCTGCGCGACCGGCTGCGGCTGTCGAATGCCGAGTTCGAGCGGATTTCAAGCATCGCCGCGGCGTTGGAGGCGCTGTCCGGCAAGGGCGCGCTGCCGGAGATTGCGGGCCTGCGCCGCCTGGCTCACCGCATCGGAGCCGATGCCGTCGCGGGCGGGCTGGTGCTGCTGGGCCCCGACGGCACGTCAACTGAAATTCAAGCGCGGATCGCCGAACTGGCTCGGACGCCGCCTTTCCTGCCGACCGGCAAGGAGGTGCTGGCGCTCGGTGTCGGAGCCGGCCCGAAGGTCGGACAGGTGCTCGAGGCAGCGCGCGAGGCCTGGATCGAGGCAGGCTGCCCGGCGGGGCGGGAGGCGCAATCGCGGATGCTGGGCGAGGCCGCCGCTGGGACGAATCGCTGACCGGCAGGTCTTGGAACGGTCCTTGGAACGGTCCGGTGCTCAGGCGACCTCCTTCATCCCCGCGCGCTCGTAAAGTCGCCTCGCACCCGTCGGATTGTCGAGCTCGACCTTGAGGTCGACGGCATCGGCGCCGCGGGCGGCGAAGGTGGTGAAGGCCTGTCGGAGGAGGGCCTCCCCGAGACCCTGTCGTCGCGCCGAGGGATGGACCACCAGGTCCTTGATGAAGGCCGAGCTCCAGCACAGGCAGATCGCGGCGACGGCATCGCCGGTGCCGCGGACGACGAAGACCAGGGCCGGATCGAAATCGCTGTCGGCCAGAAGGGCGGCCCGCCAATCCTCGAACGGAGGGACATGGCTGCCACCGAGGCCGTAGCCGAGCGTCAGCAGTTCATGAAGCGCCGGCAGGTCGGCGGTCGCGAACGGCGCGAGGCGATATCCCGCAGGCCAGATCGGAGCCGGTATAGGCATCGCCAGATCGCGCCGCATGCAGACCCATGGCTTCACGGCCAGCGCACCGTCGGCGGCAGCGAGGATAGGATCGAATCGACATTGCCGCCGGTCTTCAGGCCGAAGATCGTGCCGCGGTCGTGGAGCAGGTTGAACTCGACATAGCGGCCGCGGCGGACCTGCTGCTCATGCCGGTCGGCCTCGGTCCAGGGCGTGCCGAGATTGGCGCGCATGATCTTCGGGTAGATGTCGAGGAAGGCCTCGCCGACGGCGCGGGTGAAGGCGAGGTCGGCCTCCGGCTCGCCGCTCCAGACATAGTCGTAGAAGATGCCGCCGATGCCGCGCGGCTCGTTGCGATGCTTCAGGAAGAAGTATTCGTCGCACCAGGCCTTGAAGCGGGCATAGTCGGCGACGCCGGCATGGGCCTCGCAAG
This sequence comes from Allobosea sp. GW823-FHT01F03, assembly GCF_058798075.1. NCBI lineage: Bacteria > Pseudomonadati > Pseudomonadota > Alphaproteobacteria > Hyphomicrobiales > Alloboseaceae > Allobosea > Allobosea sp. GW823-FHT01F03. The sequence continues at coordinate 1,947,683 of NZ_CM179505.1, forward strand.
GCGCCCGCATCGCGGCGTGGAAAGCCTGCGCGTCCGGGTCGTCCTGCTCGCGGCGGCGCACCAGCACCGGCGTCAGGTCGGCGCCGCCGCCGAACCAGGGCTTGGTCGTCACGACGAAGCGGGTGTTCATGTGCACGGTCGGCGCGTGCGGATTCCAGGGATGGGCGATCAGCGAGATGCCGGTCGCATGAAAGCGCGGATCCTCGGCCGACCCCGGGATCTGGCCGGCGAATTCCGGCGCGAAGGTGCCATGCACGGTCGAGACGTGGACGCCGACCTTCTCGAAGACGCGCCCGCTCATCAATGACATCACGCCACCACCGCCGGGCGCGCCGTCATGGTTGCGACGCTGCCAGGGGGTGCGGACGAAGCGGCCGGGCGTCGCGGTCTCCGGCGGATAGGGGCCGACGGCCTCGTCCTCAAGCGCCTCGAAGGCGGCGCAGATGCGGTCGCGCAGGCTCTCGAACCAGGCGGCGGCACGCGGCTTCAGCGCCTCCACGGTCGCAGGGTCGAAGCTTTGGCTCGCGGTCTCTTGCTTGTGCATGTCTCTACTCGTTCGAACGCGTCAGGCCGCCGGGCCGGGATAGCCGCCAAGCTGCCGCAAGGCCTCGCCAACTACCAGCGCGGCAGCGATCGCGACATTGAGCGAACGCAAGCCCGGGCGCATCGGCACATGCACGCTGGCCTCGGCCGCCGCCGCGACCTCGGGCAGGACACCGGCCGATTCGCGCCCGACCAGGACGATATCGCCCGGCAGGAAGGCGAATTCGGTATGGGCGGTCGCGCCGTCCGTCTCGGCCAGCACGAGGCGGTGGCCGGCCTGGCGGCGCCAATTCTCGAAGGCGCCGAAGGATATATGCCGCGTGATCGCGGCGCGCTCGAGATAGTCCATGCCCGAGCGGCGGAAATTGCGGTCCGAGACGTCGAAGGAGGCCGGCTCGACGATGTCGACGGCGATGCCGAGGCAGGCCGCCATGCGGATCATCGTGCCGGCATTCTGCGGGATGTCGGGCTGGTAGAGGGCAAGGCGCAACATGGCCTGCGTCATGCGGCCGGCGCGCGGCGGGCGTCAAGTTGCGGTGTGGCCATGCTCTGGCCCTCGGCTGTCATGCGGCCCATATAGCAGGGCGTCATCATCACCAGCATGCCGGTCCGAGGAGGGCGGTTCCATGTTCGCCCCGCTGTTCCGGTTCCTCGAAAGCCGCGTCGACGTCTTCGAGCCCTTCGACGAGACCCGCACGCCGCCGCGCGGCGTCTTCCCCTTCATGTGGCACCACATCAAGGGCGTGAAGGGCTGGATGGCGCTGATCATGCTGACCGGCCTCGGTTTTTCCGGCATCGAGGCGGCGATGTATCTGATGGTCGGCTGGTTCGTCGACCTGCTGACCACGCAGTCGCCGCAGACGGTGTTCCGCGAGCATGGCTGGCTGCTCGCCGGCGCGGCCTTCCTCGTCGTCGTGGTGCGGCCGCTCGTCTATTTCGCCAACCACGCCATCGTCGACCAAGTCGTGGTGCCGCAGATCACCAACCAGATCCGCTGGCGCAACCATGTCTACACGCTCGGCCACGCGCTCTCCTATTTCCAGAACGATTTCGCCGGCCGGCTCTCCGCGCGGGTGATCCAGGCCGGCCAGGCCATTCGCGGCGCCACCATCGAGGTGATCGACGATCTCTGGTACGCGTTGATCTTCGCCTCGGTGGCGATCGGCTTCTTCGGCTCGACCAGCCTCTGGCTCGCTTTGCCGGTGATCGTCTGGCTCGCAGCCTATGTCGCGCTGCTGGTCTATTTCGTGCCGCGCGCCAAGAAGCGCTCGGAGGCGAACTCGCTCGGCCGCTCGACCACGACCGGGCGCATCGTCGATGCCTACTCGAATATCCTCACGGTCAAGCTCTTCGCCCGCGCCGATGCCGAGCGCTCGGCGGTGCGCGATTCGCTGACGCGCTGGAACGATTCCTTCCTCAACCTGTCGCGGCTGATCACCGGGGTCAGCGTCATCCTGCAGACGATGAACAGCCTGCTCGTCGTGGTGACGGCCTGGCTGTGCCTGATGCTGTGGAGCCAGGGCGAAATGACGCCCGGAGCGGTGGCTGCGTCAATCGGTCTCGTCCTGCGCCTCGTCCAGATGTCGACCTGGCTGATCCACCTCGTGCGCGGCATCTTCGAGAATATCGGCTCGGTGCAGGAGAGCATGGAGACGATCGCCAAGCCGCACGATCTCAGCGACGCGCCGGACGCGAAGCCGCTGGCTGTCACTCAAGGCGCCGTGCACTTCGAGCACGTCCGCTTCAACTATGGCCGCAAGACGGGGCTGTTCGAGGATCTCGACCTCGCGATCGGCCCGGGCGAGAAGGTCGGCCTGGTCGGGCCGTCCGGGGCCGGCAAGTCGACCCTGGTCAACCTCCTGCTGCGACTCTACCCGCTGGAAAGCGGCCGCATCCTGATCGACGGGCAGGACATCGCCGGGGTCACGCAGGAATCGCTGCGGTCCCAGATCGGCATGGTGACGCAGGATAATTCGCTGCTGCACCGCTCGATCGGCGACAACATCGCCTATGGCAAGATCGGCGCGACGCAGGCCGAGATCGCCGAGGCGGCCCGGCGCGCCGCCGCCCATGACTTCGTGCTCGGCCTGACAGATCAGGACGGGCGCAAGGGCTTCGAATCGCGGGTCGGAGAGCGCGGCGTCAAGCTGTCCGGCGGCCAGCGCCAGCGCATCGCGATCGCCCGCGTGCTGCTCAAGGATGCACCGATCCTGATCCTGGACGAGGCGACTTCGGCCCTCGATTCGGAGGTCGAGGCCGAGATCCAGGCCCAGCTCGCCACGTTGATGGAAGGCAAGACGGTGATCGCGATCGCCCACCGGCTTTCGACGATCGCGGCGCTCGACCGGCTGATCGTGCTCGACAAGGGCAGAATCGTCGACAGCGGCAGCCATGCCGAGCTCGTCGCGCGCGGCGGCCTCTATGCCCGGCTCTGGGCGCGCCAGTCGGGCGGCTTCCTGGCGCTGGCGGACAGCGACGAAATTCCGGCCTGACCCAGCCGCACAGCAGAGATGCTGCAATGCGACGGGCTGCGGCGAGCGCGACAGTAGACTTCATCAAAACTGCATGCCAAAGAGCCCCGAGCCGACAAGCTGCCTCACGGCGGCCGAGGCTGGCGTTCGCATTGCGGGCGCCTGACATTTTGTTTGAGCCGGCAGGGCCGGCGGCCGAGTAGGGAACTGGATCGTGGCGCACGCGACCGAGACGACAGGCACCGAGACCACCCGCCGCGACTTCCTGATGCTGGCGACCGGGGCTGCAGGCATTGTTGGAGCCGGCGCCGTGCTGGTGCCGCTGATCAGCCAGCTCGCCCCCGACGCGCAGACTGTCGCCGCCGGCGCACCGATCGACCTCGACCTTTCGCCGATCGCGGAAGGCCAGGCGATCAAGCTGTTCTGGCGCGGCAAGCTGATCTTCGTGCGTCACCGCACCAAGAAGGAGATCGACGAGGCGCGCGCGGTCAACGTCGCGACCCTGCCCGATCCGCAGACCGACCAAGCCCGGGTCAAGGAAGGCCATGAGCAGTTCCTCGTGGTCTACGGCAACTGCACCCATCTCGGCTGCGTGCCGCTCGGCAATGCGCCCGGCGACAACAAGGGCGATTACGATGGCTGGTTCTGCCCCTGCCACGGCTCGCATTACGATTCGTCGGGCCGCATCCGGAAGGGGCCTGCGCCGCTCAATCTTCCGGTCCCGCCCTACGCATTCACGGCGGACGCCAAGATCAGGATCGGCTGAGCCTGCGTAATCGGGCGAGGACGGCATTCAGCGGATTTGAGAGAGCTTGAGGCAAGCAGCATGAGCGGTCACAGCACCTATCAACCGAAGACGGGTATCGAGCGTTGGCTCGACGCGCGCCTGCCGATCGTGCGGCTGATGCACGATTCGGCGGTGTCCTATCCGGTGCCGCGCAACCTCAACTATCTCTGGACCTTCGGCGGCATCCTGATGTTCATGCTGGTGGCGCAGATCGTCACCGGCATCATTCTGGTGATGCACTACACCCCGCATGCCAGCATGGCCTTCAACTCCGTCGAGCACATCATGCGCGACGTGAACTATGGCTGGCTGCTGCGCTACCTGCACTCCAACGGCGCCTCGATGTTCTTCGTCGCCGTCTACATCCATATCTTCCGTGGCCTCTATTACGGCTCGTACAAGGCGCCGCGCGAGGTCCTCTGGATCCTCGGCGTCGTGATCTTCCTGCTGATGATGGCCACCGCCTTCATGGGCTACGTCCTGCCCTGGGGCCAGATGTCCTTCTGGGGCGCGACCGTCATCACCAACCTGTTCTCGGCCCTGCCGGTGATCGGCGAGACGATCGTCACCTTCCTGTGGGGCGGCTACTCGGTCGACAACCCGACGCTGAACCGCTTCTTCTCGCTGCACTATCTCCTGCCGTTCATGATCTTCGGCGTGGTGATCCTGCACGTCTGGGCGCTGCACCATGTCGGCCAGAACAACCCGACCGGTGTCGAGGTGAAGAACGTCGCCAAGGATACGGTGCCGTTCACGCCCTACGCGACGATCAAGGACCTGTTCGGCATGGTCTGCTTCATCTTCGTGTTCGCCTATTTCGTGTTCTACCAGCCGAACTTCATGGGTCACGCCGACAACTACATCCCGGCGAACCCGGCGGCGACGCCTGCCCACATCGTGCCGGAATGGTATTTCCTGCCCTTCTACGCGATCCTGCGCGCCATCCCGGACAAGCTCGGCGGCGTTCTCGCCATGGGTGCGGCCATCGTCGTCCTCGCCTTCCTGCCCTGGATCGACACCTCGAAGATCAAGTCGATGACCTATCGTCCGATCGCCCGTCAGTTCTTCTGGGCGTTCCTCGTGGTCTGCATCGCGCTCGGCTATCTCGGCGCCATGCCGGCGGAAGGCGGCTACGTCATCGCCTCGCAGATCTTCACCGTTCTCTATTTCGGCTACTTCGTCGCGCTGGCTCTGATCGGCATTTTCGAGCGGCCGCGGCCCCTGCCGGCTTCCATCGCGGACTCGGTGCTGGAAAACATCAAGAGTGGCTCCGGCGCGCGCCTCGGTGCCGCCACCGCCTCCGAACCGAACGCCAAGGGTTGATGAGACCATGCGCATGATCCCTTTCCGTCTCACGATCGCAGCTGGCCTCGCCGTCATGGCGCTGGCCGGCCCGGCCTTCGGCGCCGGCGACCGCATCAAGCCGCCGGCCGAGACCTGGTCCTTCTCCGGTCCCTTCGGCAGGTTCGATCAGGCCCAGCTCCAGCGCGGCTTCAAGGTCGTCAAGGAAGTCTGCGCCAGCTGCCACTCGATGAACCTGATCCGGTTCCGCAACCTGTCGCAGCCGGGCGGCCCGGGCTTCACCGCATCGCAGGTCGCGGCGCTGGCCCAGACCTACCAGATCAAGGACGGCCCGAACGATGCGGGCGAGATGTTCGAGCGGCCCGGCCGGGCGGCGGACGCCTTCCCGGCGCCCTTCCCGAACGAGCAGGCGGCCCGCGCCGCGAGCGGCGGCGCCTTTCCGCCGGACCTCTCGGTCCTGGCCAAGGCGCGTACCTATGAGCGCGGCTTCCCCTGGTTCGTCTTCGACATCTTCACGCAGTACCAGGAGCAGGGGCCGGACTACATCACGGCGCTGCTGCGGGGCTATACCGAGCCGCCGGCCGGCCACGCGCCGCTGCTGCCGGGCCAGTACTTCAACACCTATATGCCCGGCCATCTGATCGCGATGCCGCAGCCGCTCAATGACGGCCAGGTCGAGTATCCGAAGGGTCCGGACGGCAAGCCGCAGGTGCCGGAGACGGTGGCGCAATACGCCAAGGACGTCTCGGCCTTCCTGGTCTGGACGGCCGAGCCGCATCTCGAGGCGCGCAAGCGCATCGGCATGCAGGTCATGCTGTTCCTGATCATCTTCGCGGGCCTGCTCTACTACACCAAGAAGAAGGTCTGGTCGCGCCTGCCCGAGCACGCCTCGTCGCACTGAGCGAGACCTGAGTTGGAAAGGGCCCCGGCGACGGGGCCCTTTTTTATTGGGGGCCTCGGTCATTCCTGGGCGCCGCGAAGCGGCGAGCCCGGAATGACGGCGCGGCTCCACCGCCCGGGACGACGCGTTTGCTCGAACGCGCCGCCGTGTTGCGGCTGTCACGAATCTCGATCCTTATCCGGCAAGCATCGGAGAGCGGACATGGCTGAAGCGGTTCTGGGAATCATCGGTGGGTCGGGCATTTACGACCTGCCGGGGCTGACCGATCTGCGCGAGGAGCGCATCGACAGCCCCTGGGGCGAGCCTTCCGACGTGCTCCGCATCGGGCGGATGGGACAGACGAAGATCGTCTTCCTGCCGCGCCATGGCCGCGGCCATGCGATCCCGCCCTCCGAGATCAACTATCGCGCCAATATCGACGTGCTGAAGCGCGCCGGAGTCACCGATCTGGTCTCGCTCTCGGCCTGCGGCTCCTACAAGGCCGAGCTCTATCCCGGCCTGTTCGTGCTGGTCGACCAGTTCGTCGACCGCACGGCCGGACGTCAGAACTCGTTCTTCGGCCGGGGCTGCGTCGCCCATGTCTCGCTGGCGCATCCCGTCGGCCCGGCGCTGCGCCAGCGGATAGCCGATGCGGCGCGAGCCGAGGCGCTGCCTTTCGTCGATGGCGGCACGCTCGTCACCATGGAAGGCCCGCAGTTCTCGACCTATGCGGAATCGCTGACCTATAAAGGCCTCGGCTACGATCTGATCGGCATGACGGCGATGCCCGAGGCCAAGCTCGCCCGCGAGGCCGAGATCACCTATGCGACCGTCGCGATGGTGACCGATTACGATTGCTGGCACGAGGAGCACGGCGCGGTCGACGTCGCCTCGGTGATCGCGGTGCTGCACGAGAACGCCGACAAGGCGCGCCGGCTGGTGGCGCGGCTCGCCGCGGATTTTCCGGCCGAACGTCAGCCCTGTCCCGTCGGCTCGGACAAGGCGCTCGACTTCGCTCTGATCACGGCGCCGGCGTTCCGCGACCCCGCTTTGCTCGCCAAGCTCGATGCCGTGGCGGGGCGGGTGCTGCGGCCGCTCGGCTGAGTTCCGCCTGCCTCAGGTGCACGCGCGGCCGGATTCGTCTCACACGGACGAGCTGGGCGGGGCTCATGCGGAAACAGGTTCCCACCGCTTCGCCTCCTGCTCTAAGAGGAGGCAGCGCAGCCGATGGAAGACCCGATGGACCGGACCCTTTTTGCCGATCTCAAGAACGCGATCCGGACCATACCCGACTATCCCAAGCCGGGAATCCTGTTCCGAGACATTACAACGCTGCTCGGTGATGCGCGCGCCTTCCGGCGGGCGGTCGACGAGTTGGTGCAGCCCTTCGCCGGGCTGAAGATCGCCAAGATCGCCGGCATCGAGGCGCGCGGCTTCATTCTCGGCGGAGCGGTGGCGCACCAGCTCTCGGCCGGCTTCGTGCCGGTGCGCAAGAAGGGCAAGCTGCCGCACCAGACCGTGAGCATGCCCTATTCGCTGGAGTATGGCAGCGACGAGATCGAGGTCCACAAGGACGCGGTCCGGCCGGGCGAGCGCGTGCTGCTCGTCGACGATCTCGTCGCGACCGGCGGCACGGCGGAGGGCGCGGTCAAGCTGCTCTCCTCGCTGGGAGCGGAGGTCGTGGCCGCCTGCTTCATCGTCGACCTGCCGGATCTCGGCGGTGCCGACAAGGTCCGCCGTCTCGGCGTGCCGGTGCGCACACTGGTCTCCTTCGAAGGGCATTGAGGCGGGCATGAAGATCGCTGGAAAAGCCTATCGCACGATCTGGCTGGGCGAGGATGGCTGGAGCGTCGTGGTCATCGACCAGACCAGGCTGCCTTTCAGCTTCGAGACGGTCCGGCTGACGCAGGTCGAGGAGGCGGCTGCAGCGATCCGCGACATGATCGTGCGGGGCGCCCCGCTGATCGGTGCGACCGCCGCCTATGGTGTGGCGCTCGCCCTGCGGGGCGATAGCTCAGATGCCGCGCTGGAACAGGCGCTCGCTTTGCTGGGGGCGACGCGTCCGACCGCGGTCAACCTGCACTGGGCGCTGGCGCGGATGCGGACGCGGCTGATCGACCTGCCGGAGACGGAGCGCGTCGCGGCCGCCTATGCCGAGGCCGCAGCGATCTGCGACGAGGATGTCGCGCTCTGCCGTGCCATCGGCGAGCATGGCCTCGGGCTGATCCGCGCCATCGCGGCCGGCAAGCCGGCCGGCGAGCGGATCAATATCCTGACGCATTGCAATGCCGGCTGGCTCGCCACCGTCGACTGGGGCACGGCGCTGGCGCCGATCTATCTCGCGCATGATGCGGGCATCCCGGTGCATGTCTGGGTCGACGAGACACGGCCGCGCAATCAGGGCGCGGCGCTGAGCGCCTATGAGCTTGGAGCGCATGGCGTGCCGCATACGGTGATCTCCGATAATGCCGGCGGCCATCTGATGCAGCATGGCGAGGTCGATATGGTGATCGTCGGCACTGACCGGACGACGGCGACCGGCGATGTCGCCAACAAGATCGGCACCTATCTCAAGGCGCTGGCCGCGCATGACAACGGCGTGCCGTTCTATGTCGCGCTGCCCTCGCCGACGATCGACTGGTCGCTCAGTGACGGGCTCGCCGAGATCCCGATCGAGGAACGCGCGGCCGGCGAGGTCACGCATCTGCGCGGACTGGGCGCCGATGGCCGTCCGGGGCTCTTCCAGGTCACGGCGCCGGGTAGCCCGGCGGCCAACCCGGCCTTCGACGTTACGCCGGCCCGGCTCGTCACCGGCCTCGTCACCGAGCGCGGCGTCGCGCCGGCGAGCTTCGAGGGCTTACGCCGGCTTTTCCCCGAATTGGCGCAGGAGCGCGTGAAATGACCGAGACCGAACTTCGCCAAGGGATCGTCGAGGTGGCGCAGGCGATCGACCGTGCCGGATTCTGCCCGTCGAAATCGGGCAATGTCTCGGCCCGCTTCGAAGGCGGGCTGCTGATCACGCCGTCTGGTCTGCCCTATGCGAAGACCAAGCCGCAGGATCTGCTCCATTTGACGCTGGACGGTACCGTGCTCTCCGGAGCGGGCAAGCCCTCCTCGGAATGGCCGTTCCATACCGAGATCTACAAGGCGCGCCCGGATGCGCAGGCGATCGTTCATACGCATTCGCCGCGCGCGACCGCGCTCGCCAGCGCTCGTCGCGGCATTCCGGCCTTCCATTACATGATTGCGCTCTGCGGCGGGGCCGATGTGCGCTGTGCCGAATACGCCACCTTCGGCACGCCTGAACTGGCGGCTAATGCGGTGAAGGGGCTGGAGGGCCGCAAGGCGGTGCTGCTCGCCAATCACGGGGTGATCGCGCTCGGTGGCAGCCTTGCTGGCGCCCACACCATCGTCGCCGAGGTCGAGAACCTCGCGGGGCAATATCTCGACCTGCTCGCGTCCGGGCTCGAACCGGTGATTCTCGATGCGGCCGAGATGGAGCGGGTCTCGGCGAAGTTCGCGGGTTACGGAAAGGTCGGATGATCTTAAGAGCGCATCTTACTGCTTGTTAAGGCCTCTTCTCTAATCAAGGGGCATGAAGCTCTCGCGCTATCTGCTCGATTCGCTCGACGCCCTCGGTATCGGGGCCTGCGAATACGATGCCGATATGCGGGCTCTAGGCTGGAACGGCACCTTCCTGCAGTTCTTCCCAGAGGATGAGGGCGAGATCTATGTTGGCGAGCCTTATGCCGACAATCTGCTGCGCTTCTACCGGCGCCGTCTGCCGCCCGAGGAGCTGCCGGATATCGACCGGCATGTGGCGGAAGGGGTCGCGCGCCACGAGAATCAGACGCAACCTTTCGAGTTCATCCATAACGGGCGGCGCCTGCGCGCCGCCTCGCTGCAGGCGCCGGATGGCGGGCGCGTGCGCCTGTGGCAGCGACTCGATGTCGACAGCCAGGCCGAGACGGCGCCCGAGATGACGCTGCCGCTGATCGACGCGCTGCCCTTCATTCCCGATGGCGCGACGATCCTCGATGCGAATGAGCGGATCATCGCCGCCAACAATGCCTTCCGCCGCCTCTACGGTCTGCCGCGCGGCGCGGCGGTGGTGGGGCGCAAGCTAGACGAGATCATTGTCCGCTGCTGGTCGGGCTTCCCGCCTGTCGGTGCCTGGCGCGCCGCCATCAGCAACGGGCTGCGTTATGACGGGGTGCCCTTCGAGATCGAGCTGCCGGGCCAGCGCTGGCTCAGGCTGATCGCACGGCACAGCGCCGGCGGTCTCAGCTTCTTCACCCATGCCGACATCACCGTCGCCAAGCGCCAGCAGATGGAACTGCTGGAGGCCCAGGAGGCACTGCGCCGGGCCAATGCCGCGCTGGCGGAGCTGGCCGAGACGGATGGGTTGACGGGGCTTGCCAACCGGCGCCGCTTCGTCGTGCGCTTGGCGGAGGCGGTCGCGCTGGCGCAGCCGGTCTCGCTGATGATGATCGATGCCGACCACTTCAAGTCGATCAATGACCGTTTCGGCCATCTGGTCGGAGATGCCTGCCTGCGGATGATCGCGAAGGTCGTCGCCGACCAGGTCGCCCCGGTCTCGGCGCTGGTGGCGCGGATCGGCGGTGAGGAATTCGGTGTTCTGCTCGCCGGACAGCGCCTGGAGGCCGCGCATGACATCGCCGGAGCCATTCGCCGCGCGCTCGACCAGGTGTGCTGGCAGAAGCTGCATCCCGAGCTGACGGCGGTGACGGTCTCGATCGGGCTCGGAGCCGGGCAGGGGCCGCTCGACGGTACCGGCCTGCACGCCCAGGCGGACGAGGCGCTCTATGCGGCCAAGCGCAATGGCCGTGACCGGATCGAGACGGCGGGCGGGCCGCTCGGCCCGAGGCGCGCCGCCAGCTGATCAGCTGCGGCGCTCGACGAAAGCGCAGCCTTCGAAGCTGAACACGGTCTCGCCGTTCTGGTTGATGCCGGTATTGTGGTGGAAGAACAGGCCCCATTGCGGCCGCGAAGCGCTGGCGCGCTTGTCGGCCAGCACCGAATGATAGGTGATGCGGTCGCCGGCATAGACCGGCTTCAGCCAACGCAGGTTCTTGAAGCCGGGGGAGGGGCCGAGGCGAGGCGCGCTCGCGTCTCCAAAGGCGGCCTTGAAGGCAGCCTCCTGGCCGCGCCGATGGACGACCATCGCCGCCATCCAGCCGGCCGCTGTGTGCCAGCCCGAGGCGCAGAGCCCGCCGAATGAACTCTGGCGAGCCGCGTCCTCATCCATATGGAAGGGCTGTGCGTCGAAGGAGCGGGCGAAGGCGACGATCTCCTCGGCGGTGAAGACGAGGCTGCCGAGCTCATGACTCTCGCCGACCACGAGATCGTCGAAGAAACGGGCCGGCGTCGCCGGGCCGGCGGCCGGCTCGACCTCGCTGGTACGAGCCGGCGCGACATAGCTCGGTGAATGCGCCAGCCAGTTGCCGGCGGGAGCCTCGAAGCCCGAGCCGCGGCGGCCGAACATGATCCAGTTGGTCTGCTCCAGCACGGGCTCGCTGCGCTGGTTGAGAAGCTCGAAGCGGAACTTGACCAGGCCCATTTCCGGGCGCGAGCGCGATTCCTTGGTTTCGATGACGGTCCAGCGCAGGCTGACGACGTCGCCCGGCTTGAGGGGCCGCAGCCATTTCACCTCTTCGATGCCGGGTGCGCCCATCGAGGTTGAATCGAGGATGAAGCTTTCGGCGATCAGCCGCATCAGAAGCGCGCAGCTATGCCAGCCGGACGCGATTAGGCCGCCGACGAAGCTCGCCTTGGCCGCCTCCGGATCGGTGTGGAAGTCCTGCGCGTCGAAGCGGCGGGCATAGGCGAGGATGTCCCCCTCCGAGATGGCGAGCGAGCCCCCCTCGACGACCGCGCCCGCGACAAAATCCTCGAAGTACCGCATTGCCTATGCCCCCTGTCCGGCGCGAGTTGCGAGCGTTCGCCCGTTGGCGGGCGAACGCAAAGCGCGTTAGTTGGCGAAGCGGAAATGCAGCACGTCGCCGTCGGCGACGACATATTCCTTGCCTTCGAGCCGGAACTTGCCGGCCTCGCGCGCGCCTGCCTCGCCCTTGTGGGCGATGTAGTCGTCAAAGGCGATGGTCTCGGCCCGGATATAGCCCTTCTCGAAATCGGTATGGATGACGCCGGCTGCGGCCGGGCCCTTGGTGCCGTCCTCGATCGTCCAGGCGCGTGCCTCCTTGGGGCCGACGGTGAAATAGGTGACGAGGTTGAGCAGGGCGTAGCCGGCCCGGATCACCCGGTTGAGGCCGGGCTCCTCGAGGCCGACCGCGTCGAGATAGTCCTTCTGGTCGGCCTGCGGCAGCACCGCGATCTCGCTCTCGATCTTGGCGGAGACGACGACGGCGACCGCGCCTTCCTCGGCGGCGCGCGCCTTGACCAGCTCGGAGAAGGCATTGCCCTTGTCGGCGCTCGCCTCCTCGACATTGCAGACATAGAGCACGGGCTTGGAGGAGAGCAGGCCGAGCATGGCGAAGGCCTTGCGCTCCTCGGCGGCGACCTGAACCAGGCGGGCCGGCTTGCCGTCACGCAGCAAAGCGAGGCAGCGGTTCATCAGCTCCGCCGCTTCCTTGGCCTCCTTGTCGCCGGACTTGGCCTTCTTCTCCAGCGGCTGCACGCGCTTCTCGAGGCTTTCGAGGTCGGCCAGCATCAGCTCGGTCTCGATGGTCTCGATATCGTCGATCGGCGAGATCTTGCCTTCGACATGGGTGATGTCGCCATCCTCGAAACAGCGCACGACATGGGCGATGGCGTCGCATTCGCGGATATTGGCGAGGAACTGGTTGCCGAGGCCTTCGCCACGCGAGGCGCCGCGGACCAGCCCGGCGATGTCGACGAAGGTCAGCCGGGTCGGGATGATCTCCTTCGAGCCGGCGATGGCGGCGAGCTTCTCCAGCCGGTCATCGGGAACCGCGACATCGCCGACATTCGGCTCGATCGTGCAGAAGGGATAGTTCGCCGCCTGGGCCGCCGCGGTCTGCGTCAGCGCGTTGAACAGGGTCGACTTGCCGACATTCGGCAGGCCGACGATACCGCATTTGAAGCCCATTTTCGCTCGCTCGTCAGTGGCGGCCGCGCTTCGGCGGCTGCTGTCGAATTATTGGTTTCTCAGGGGCGTTATTGGTGCCCGGCCGCAAAAACACAAGATGGCAGGCCGGAAGGTGGCCGGTGTGAAACTGCATGGCGTGGCGCTCTGGGTGTCGAAAGCTCCCGGCAGCGCCCGCCCCCGCTCAGTCGGCCTTCTCGCCGAGGCGCTTTACCGCGCCATGGCCGCGTGCCTCCATGAAGAGATGGACCTTGTTCTGGAAGCCGGTATCGTCATGGGCGGCGAGCAGGGCGGCATTATCGGCGCAGGCTGAGCAGAGATCCTCGACCCAGGGCTCCTCCGCCTTGCCGAAATCGTTTAGCACATAGGCGTGGACGAGGGCCTTGTCGCCGGGATGGCCGATGCCCATGCGCACGCGGCGATACTCGTTTCCAATCGCGGCCGTGGTCGAGCGCAGCCCGTTATGCCCGGCATTGCCGCCGCCGAGCTTGATCCGCAGCTTGGCCGGCGCAAGGTCGAGCTCGTCATGGAAGACGATTACGTCGGCCGGCGCGACCTTGTAGAAGCGCGCCGCCTCGCCGATGGCCCGGCCGGACTCGTTCATATAGGTCTGCGGCTTGAGCAGCAGGACCTTTTCGCTGCCGATCGTGGCTTCGCTGGCCTGGCCCTGGAAGCGCACGCGCCAGGGCGCGGCGCGGCAGGCGCGGGCGATCTCGTCGACCGCCATGAAGCCGATGTTGTGGCGGTTGCGCGCATAGCGCGTGCCCGGATTGCCGAGGCCGGCGAAGATCAGCATTCCTGCTCTCCAGCATCTGCCAAAAGAAAACGGCCGGGCGAGCCCGGCCGTCTGACGGTAGTCGCCCCGTATGGCGAAAGGGGCCCGATCAGGCCTTGGCGGCTTCCGTCTCGGCAGCCACTTCCGCCTCGGCATCGACCGTCGGCGGCACGATCGTGACCAGCGTGAGGTTATCACGCGAGGTCAGCGAGACGCCGGCCGGCAGCTTGATGTCGTTGCTGTGGAGGGTGTCGCCGACCTCGAGGCCAGCGACCGAGACTTCGAGGAAGTCCGGGATGCTCTCGGGAGCGACGTCGATCTCGACGGTGTGCTCGACGATCTGCATGGTCCCGCCGTTCTTCAGGCCGGGGCTGTCCTCCTGGCCGACGACGTGCACGGGGACCTGGACCTTGATGGTCTGGCCGGCGGCGACGCGCAGGAAGTCGACATGCAGCGGGGTGTCGCGGACCGGGTCGAGCTGATAGTCGCGCGGGATGACGCGGGTCTTCTTGCCGTCGACGTCGATCTCGAGCAGCGTGGTCAGGAAGTGGCCCGCATAGATCATCAGGCGGGTCTGGTTGGCATTGAGCGCGATGGCCTGGGGGGCTTCGCCGGCGCCGTAAATGACGGCGGGGGTGAGGCCCTGGCGACGAACTGCCCGGGCGGCCCCCTTGCCGACCTGAGCGCGCGCCGAAGCCTGAATCTGCTTCACAGCGGTCATGGATCTAGTCCTTGCTTTGTAAATGACAAGGCCGCCTGATGGCGGCCGTCTCGGTTCGCGCTCCTGCCTCCAAGGGTGTCAGTGGGGCGCAGGCAGGCTCATAGGCGAAATACCGGATGATCTCAACCCCTTCCGGCTCAGGCAGCCGTCGCGGCGTGCGTCGGACTCCGCGGCGCCGGCTTGCGCGGGCACAGCTCGCGGATGAGGTCGGGCACGTCCTCGGCGGCAACGGCCCGGGAGAAGAGGTAGCCCTGGCCGAGGTCACAGCCCATGGCGCGCAGGCGTGCGAACTGCTCGGACGTCTCGATACCCTCCGCGACGATCTTGACGCCGAGCCGGTTGGCGATGCCGACCAGTGCTTCGACGATGACGCTGCTGCGCGCCCCCGCCTCGATGCCGCCGATGAAGGAACGGTCGATCTTGATGATGTCGACCGGGAAGTCGAGCAGATGCGTCAGCGAGGCGAAGCCGGTACCGAAATCGTCGAGCGCGACCTGGATGCCGCGCTCGCGCAGCGCTTCCATGGTGCGGGCCACGCCGTCGCGCCGGCCACCCATGATGACCTGTTCGGTGATCTCGACGACGAGGTTGTCGAGTGGCAGCTGGGCGCGCTCGCAGGCGCGGGTGATGCGCTGGACGAGGTCGCCCTTCTGGAAGTCCGCCGTCGTGAAATTGATGCCGACATGGCGCAGATCGAGCCCGGCGCGCCGCCAGTTGGCCATGTCGGCCGTGACCGCCGCGAGCATCTGGCCCGAGATCCGGTAGGCGATCTTGGGATCGAGCATCGCCTCATGGAACTCGCCGGCGGCGACGATGCGGCCATCGTCGAGCCGCATCCGGGCCAGCGCCTCGACGCCTGAGACCTGCCCGGTGTCGAGGCGGACGACCGGCTGGTAATGTGGCAGGACGCGCCCGCCGGCAAGGGCGTCGCCGACCGCCTGGACGATCTGGACGCGCCGCATCATCGTGGTGCGCAGCCCGTATTTGAAGCGGACATAGCGGCCGCGCCGCGTCTCCTTGGCGTGATAGAGCGCGAAATCGGCGTTCTGGCGCAGGGTGACGCTGTCAGTGCCGTCGGCTCCCGCCAGGGCGGCGCCGATGGTGACGCTCGGGATGATGGTGTTGCCGTCGTAGTCGAAAGGCGCCGGCATGGCGGCGAGAATGCCGTTGGCGGCCGAGCGGAGCTGCGCAGTCTGGCCGCAATCCGGCAGCAGCACGGCGAATTCGTCGCCGCCGATGCGGAAGGCGGTGCCGGCGATCTTCGCCAACCTGGCGGCGACCGTCTCGATCAGCCGGTCGCCGGTGGCGTGCCCCATCGTGTCGTTGACCGCCTTGAGATGGTCGATGTCGATCAGCAGCAGGGCAAAGCGCGGTTCGGCGCTGGCGGTCATGCGGGCGATGGCGTCGTTGAACTGCGCCCGGTTCGGCAGGCCGGTCAGGCTGTCGAAATAGGCGAGCTGATGATTGCGCGCCCTGACCTCGTCATGCTCGATCGCGATGGCGCAGAGATGGACGCAGGTCGCGACGATCCGGCGCTCCAGCGCGTCCGGGCCGCGCCTGCTGCGGTAGTAGAAGGCGAAGCTGCCGACCACGCGGCCGTCGCGGGCCTTGATCGGGCTCGACCAGCAGGCGCGCAGGCCAAGCGGCAGCACGAGATGCTCATAGCCCTGCCAGAGTGGATCGGTCGCGATGTCCGTGACCTCGACGGCGCAGCCGCGATGGATCGCGGTTCCGCAGGAGCCGGCCCGTGGTCCGGACGGAGCACCCCGAAGTGCGTCGGAATAGCTCGCAGGCAGGCTCGGCGCGGCCAGCGGCTGCAGCCTCCGCTCGGCATCGGCGGCGACGACGGAGCAGACGATGTCGGGGGCGATGGCTTCGACCCGTAGGCACAGCGACAGCATGATAGCCGCCAGCTGCTCGCCGCGCGCGATCGCCTCCAGGGTTGCATTCTGCAGGGACTGGAGACGTTCGACGGAATCCAAGCCAGCCTCGGGGCAGCGACGAGCACGATTTGGCGATCATGCCGCAAGGGCGTGAACCTCTGGTTGCGTCGTTGCCTCGAATTGTCGGAAAAATGCGCTCAGGCCGGTGCCAGGCCAAGCCGTTCGTCGCGCCGGCGCAGCCAGTGC
Source organism: Allobosea sp. GW823-FHT01F03 (assembly GCF_058798075.1). Lineage (NCBI taxonomy): Bacteria > Pseudomonadati > Pseudomonadota > Alphaproteobacteria > Hyphomicrobiales > Alloboseaceae > Allobosea > Allobosea sp. GW823-FHT01F03. The sequence goes on from NZ_CM179505.1 coordinate 1,964,378, forward strand.
ATCAGCGGCAGAGCCAGCAGCACCATCCAGGCCTTGCCGATGATCTGACCGCCGATGAAATCGAGGCTGCCGAAGGCCAGCTGCAGGAAGACGATGCTGTCGACGACCAGGCCGATGACGCCGGATGCGGCTACCGCCGCTACGAAGTTGCGGCGCTGAAGCGGCGTGTAGACGGCGAAGTCGGTCAGCTCCGACAGCAGGAAGGCCGCCATCGAGGCAATGACGATGGCCGGCGGCGCGAGCAGCCCGGAGAGCAGGGCGCCTACGGCTATCGCGATCAGCGCCGCCTTGGCGCCCAGCCGACGCTGGACGATGTCGCGCAGCACGAGCGCGAGCCCGACCATCAGGACGCCGCTCGGCGCCATGACGCCGGGGGCGACCGGCACCAGGCAGGGCCCGTTCGGCACGCAGACGGTGCCGGCATTGCCGATCAGCCAATTCGCCGCCGGAATGCTCAGCCCGAAGAAAACGAGGGCGATCAGCCCTTCGATGCGCCGTTGCCGGTCAGTCGTCATAACTCGGTCCGCTGTCGTCTGGAGCCGTCTGATAAGCCGCGAACCCCCTGGAGCGCAAATCGCAGGCCGGGCAGTGGCCGCAGCCATAGCCCCAGGCGTGCCGTCTGCTCCGGTCGCCGAGATAGCAGCTATGGCTGTCCTCGACCACCAGGTCGAGCAGGGCCTGGCCGCCGAGCCAGCGTGCGAGGGCGAAGGTCTGGGCCTTGTCGCGCCACATCAGGGGCGTATGCAGCACCAGCCTGCGGTCGAGCCCGAGGCCGAGCGCGACCTGCATCGCCTTGATGGTGTCGTCGCGGCAGTCGGGATAGCCGGAATAGTCGGTTTCGCAGACGCCGAGCACGATGTGCCGGCAATCGCGGCGATAGGCGAGGGCGGCGGCGAAGGAGAGGAAGATCAGGTTGCGGCCGGGCACGAAGGTCGTCGGCAAGCCGTTCTCGGCGAAGGCGATCTCGCTCTCGCTGGTCAGGGCGGTGTCAGAGATCCTGCCCAGCGTCGTCAGGTCGAGCAGATGATCGGGGCCCAGGCGCTCGGTATAGGTGTCGTCGAGCGCGGGCAGCTTGTCTCTGATCGTCAGCCGGGCTTCCAGCTCGATGCGATGGCGCTGGCCGTAGTCGAAGCCGACCGTCTCGACGGCGGCGAAACGCTCCAGCGCCCAGGCGAGGGCGACGGTCGAATCCTGGCCGCCCGAGAAGAGGACGAGGGCGCGGGAATTGCTCATGGCATTCCAGTCGTCACGGCCGCAGCGTTGTCCCGGGTCGACCTTCGGTCACCTGGGATGACGCTGCGTTTCCGGGCGATGACTTCAAAGGGGCGCTCTGCCGTTCAGTCGAACAGGCTGGAGACGCTGGTCTCGCTCGCGGTGCGTTCGATCGCCTCGCCCATCAGATTGGCGATGGAGATGACGCGGATGTTGCGCGCGACCTTCACCGCTTCGGTCGGCATGATCGAATCGGTGATCACCAGCTCCTTGAGCTTGGAATTGGCGATGCGCGCCACGGCGCCGCCGGAGAGCACGCCATGGGTGATGTAGGCGTAGACGTCCTTCGCGCCCTGTTCGAGCAGCGCCTCGGCGGCATTGCAGAGCGTGCCGCCGGAATCGACGATGTCGTCGAGCAGGATGCAGGAACGGCCGGCGACCGTGCCGATGATGTTCATCACCTCCGACTCGCCCGGCCGGTCGCGCCGCTTGTCGACGATGGCGAGCGGCGCATCGATGCGCTTGGCGAGGGCGCGGGCGCGCACGACGCCGCCGACATCCGGCGAGACGACCATGGCGTTCTTCCAGTCGAGCCGGTCCTTGATGTCGCGCGCCATCAGCGGGGCGCCGAACAGGTTGTCGGTCGGGATATCGAAGAAGCCCTGGATCTGGCCGGCATGCAGGTCGAGCGTCAGCACCCGGTCGACGCCGGCATGGGTGATCAGATTGGCGACGAGCTTGGCCGAGATCGGGGTGCGGCCCGAGGCGCGCCGATCCTGCCGTGCATAGCCGAAATAGGGGATCACCGCCGTGATGCGCCGGGCCGAGGAGCGGCGCAGGGCGTCGGTGATGATCAGCAGCTCCATCAGGTGGTCATTGGTCGGGAACGAGGTCGACTGGATGACGAAGACATCCTGACCACGGACGTTCTCCTGGATCTCGACGAAGACCTCCATGTCGGCGAAGCGCCGTACGGAAGCCTTGGCGAGCGGGATACCGAGCGAGGCGCAGATCGCCTCCGCAAGCGGCCGGTTGGAGTTGCCGGCGACGACTTTGATCGAGGAATTCATACCGAGCGCACCAGAAACGCAGACGGGAATGGCCGCCCGCGGGGCGGTTCAGATTGGAGCGGCTCATAACAGTGCGATGACGCCGAGTCGACAAAAGACGCGGGCGTTCCGCGTGCAAATTTACGTTTGCACGCGCTCTGTGGCCGATCGGCCTCGGGTGTTCGGTCGGCGACCTAAGGTCAGCGGCGCTTCGCCGGCGCCGCCTGGGCGGTGCGGGTGGCCTCGCGTGCGTTCGGCTTGGCTTCCGCCGCGGGCGCCGTGGTCAAGAAGCCGGCGATCGCGTCCATCGAATCGGAGGCGGCCTTGGCGACAATGGTCTGGTTCACGCCGGCCCAGGGGTCGCTGCCACCGCTGCCGCGGCCGATGCTCTCGCCCTGGACGCGCTGTGCCCGCTTCTTGGTCTCGTCATAGACGTCCCAGACGAAGGCGAGCGCGGTCTGGCCATCAGCAGTGGGCTGCGCCGTCAGATAGCCGCGGACCCGGAAACGGGCGGGCTTGTCGCCAGGCACGATCTCCATCCGGCGCTCGGCCGCGGCTTCGCCGAGCAGGCCGGCAAAGGCGGTGGTGACCTGATCCGGCGCGCCGGAAATGCTCTGCACGGAGACGGGGACGCCTGGCGCATCGACCCGCGGGCGGGCTGCCGTCGTGGTCTCCTGGCAGCCGGCGAGCGCAAGCGCGGCGATAGCCCCGAGGAGAGGGGCGGAACGATAATTCGACATATTGCCTCCCGCCCTGTTTGTTGTCGGGCTCGGATTGCTTTGGTCTTCCCTGCTTCGCTCGTTCTAGATCATGTCGCGGTAAAGTGAAACATCCGGCTCGTGCCCGAAATCCGACCCGATTAGATGCAGTACGGCGATTTGATCTGTCGGTTCGCCGCGTTGGTCACAAGACCAGCTGAAACGGGCAGTTTCCGGTTGGCGAACGAGAGGTTTGCGAGGACGGTACCGCATTGCGCGACGATGACGGGAAGCAAGGCTTTTGTGGAGATCGCCGGGGACCCGCGGTGGGATCCGTGCGCCGAGATCAGGCTGGGGCATCCTCCACGCGAAACGATGGCCAGCAAGGGCGCTACGACTACTTCGATGGCAGGAGAGCGGGAGAGGCGCCTTCAATACGGAGCGCCCGGACCGGACACTGCTCGGCTCCGACAAGTTGCGTGCAGGCGGCTCGGCCGCCGTCGGTTTTCTGGAGGGAGCCAGAATGACGATCTCGGAAAAGCTGTTGCGGCGGACGCTCTATTTTACCGTCGCCTATAATCTGATGGGCTTCTTCACGTTTCTGATGCCGCAAACATTCGGCGGAATGGCAGGTCTGCCGGCTTCGGTGCCATTCCTGCACAGTGGCTTCGTCGCCAGCAATATTCTGCTGTTCGGGCTCGTGGGGCTTTGGCAGGCGCGTCGGCCGATGCTCGATGCTCCCGTGCTGACGATCTTCGGCCTCTCGAAGGCGGTGTTCTGCCTGTTGATGCTGATTTCCTGGCGCTTGGGCGAGATCGCGTTGCCAGGTTTCCTGATGTCGCTGGTCGATTTGGCGATGGGCGCGATCTTCCTGATGGGAGCGCGCTCCGCCGAACGATGGAACGCTGAAAAACGCGAGGCTGGCGCGCTCTGACTGGCTGTCGCGGCGGGACGTCCCCCTTGTCACCTCGTCGCTCTTGCCGCGCCACGGCCCGAATCTGTCGCCTTGTCTAGCGCACAGTCAGGTCGAGATCGGGCAGGTTCAGCGCCTCGGCGCCGGTTTCGCCGACGAGATAGGTCCGGCCCAGACACATCGCGGTCTCGCTTTCCGAATCCATCAGGATCATGTGGGCGAACATCACCATACCGGGCTCCAGTACCCAGTCATTGCCTTCGTAGAACATCGGCCAATCCATCCAGGACGGGGTGAATTTGGCGCCGAGCGAGTAGCCGCAGGCGTTGAGCCGGTGGCCCGACAGGCCATGGGCGTCGAAGCTGCTCGCATGGGCGGCGAAGACGTCGCCGGCGGTGTTGCCGGGTTTCAGCGCCGCCTCGCAGGCGAGCAGCGCGGCTTTCGCCGCCTCGTGATAGCGCAGGTGCAGCGGGCGCGGCCTGCCGACCACGACCGTGCGCATGATCGCGGCATGGTAGTGCCGGTCGGCACCGGCGAATTCGAGGGTGATCTGGTCGTCGGTGTCGAGTTTGCGGCGGCCGCTCTTGTACCGGCAGAGCAGGGCGTCGCGGCCCGAGCCGATGATGAACTCGTTGGCGGGATAGTCGCCTCCGCCCGAGAAGATCGCGTTGTGCTGGGCGGCGAGGATCTCGCCTTCGTCGGCGCCGGCGCGGATCAGGTCGAGCGCTGCCTTGTCGGCCGCGTCGGAGAGGGAAGCGGCGCGGCGGACATGGACGATCTCCTCCGCCGATTTCACCGCCCTCAGTCGCGTCACCAGAAGAGAAGCATCGACGAGTTCGGCGATGCCGGCGAAGGCGGCTTCGAGCTTGCGGCCATTGGCGGCGACGAGGCCGTAGGATTCGAACTCGACGCCGATGCGCTTGCCGGCGAGTCCCATCTCGCGCGCCAGTTCCAGCAGATCGCGGGCGGGGTTGGCGTCGCGGCCATCCTTCCAGATCCGGATGTCGGAGAGATTCGAGGTGTGCTGGGCCTGGCGCAGATCGGCTGAGCGGGTCAGCAGCGCCATGGTGCCGTCCGCCTTCACGACAAGGCACTGGAAGAAGCAGAAGCCGAACGTGTCGTAGCCGCTGAGCCAGAACATCGATTCCTGTTGGAACAGGAAGGCGGCGTCGAGCCGGTCGCGCGCCATCGCGGCGAGCAGGGCATTGCGGCGCCGGGCGAACTCGGCGGGCGAGAAGTGCAGAGCCATGGCAGGAACCGTCCGGCGATGCTGATCGAACATGGATAGCGCGGACCCGACGGGCTGGCGAGCCGGTCGGACGAAGCGGTCACCTGCGACGGAATCGCAGCGTCCCGCAGCGCGCGATTGCGCCTGGCGCGCTCCTTCGCCATATCTCCGGTTCAAGGCGCGCAGGGCGCCGCAGCGCCGGAGGCCGCCATGGTCAGCACCAGCAACCGCATCCTCGACGACATCGCCCGTCTGGCCACCGACGCCGCCGGGGCGGCGCAAGGCGTACGCCGAGAGGTCGAAACCGTGGTGAAGACCCAGATCGAGCGGCTCTTGCGCGATATGGACGTGGTTACCCGCGAGGAATTCGAGGCGGTGCGCGAGATGGCGCTGCTGGCGCGCGATGAGAACGAGAAGCTCGCCGCCCGCCTCGCCGCGCTCGAGGGCAAGTCCGCGAAGGACTGAACTGCTCCCCTCGCATGTCTCGCGCTGTGGACAGCGCCGCGAGGGGATTGAGCCGACGGTCGAATCCGCCGAGCTTGGATAGCGTGTTGGGCACGTTGACCGCCTGCGCTATCGTCGATGAAGAGAGGTGATTCGTCGGCAGGCTTCGTCTCGCGAAGCTTTCCGATGATCCGGCGGCCGCTCGCGGCCGTTCAGTCGGGTTGTGTGCCTTACGCTTTTCCCAGTCGCCGTGTTCCTGTTCTCAAACGCGTCGGACCTGCTTTGCGGGCAGGGCGCCGGCAGTTGGACCCTGGGCATGATGGACCTTGATCTGGATGCCGAGAGTGATCGGCCTTCCAATCCTCTCGATCTGATTGAACGCCTTGCCGCCCTGAACCACTGGAGCTTCGACCGCGACAGCGACGACGAGCTCTCCGTCGCCGTCACCGGCGGCTGGGCGGACTACCATGTCGCCATCACCTGGCTCTCGGAAGTGGAGTCGATCCATGTCGCCTGTGCCTTCGACCTGAGGGTGCCGGACCGGCGCCGGACCGAAGTCCTGAACCTGGTGAGCCTGGTCAACGAGCAGCTCTGGCTCGGCCATTTCGACCTGTGGAGCAATGAGAACGTGGTGATGTATCGCCATGCGCTGCTGCTCTCGGGCGGCGCCGAGCCGACCGAGGAGCAGGCCGCCGGGATGATCAAGGCGGCGATCGATGCCTGCGAGCGCTATTTCCAGGCCTTCCAGTTCGTCGTCTGGGCCGGGAAGAGCGCCCGCGAGGGGCTCGAGGGCGCCATGCTGGAGACGGTCGGCGAAGCATAGGCTTGTCGAGGACCGCCATTGCGCGTCATGCTCGGGCTTGACCCGTGCGTCTCCGGAAGGAGATTCCCGGGTCTTCGCTTTCGCTGCGCCCGAGAATGACGCGCGGCATCGACAAGAGAGACGCCCATGTCCAGCCAGCTTCCGCAATCCCTCGTGCTCGTCGGCGCAGGCAAAATGGGTGGCGCCATGCTCGAGGGCTGGCTCCGTATCGGCATGAAGGGGCCGGGGATCACCCTGGTCGACCCGCATATCAGCGATGCCATGACGACGCTCGCTGCGGAAAAGGGCATGACGGTCAACCCACCGACGGTCGCCCCGGCCGAGGTCGTGGTGCTGGCGACCAAGCCGCAGATGCTCGACACTGCCGCGCCGTCGGTGCAGGCGCTGATCGGCCCGCGCACCCTTCTGATCTCGATCCTCGCCGGCAAGACGCTCGGCGATGTCGCCCAGCGCCTGCCCAATGCCGGGGCGATCGTGCGTGCCATGCCGAATCTGCCGGCCTCGGTGCAGCGCGGCGTCACCGCCGCCGCCGCCGGCCCCGGCGTCAACGCCGGCCAGCGGGAGATGGCGGACGCGCTGCTCGGCAGCATCGGCAAGGTCGAATGGCTGGGTGACGAGGGGCTGATCGATGCCGTGACGGCGGTTTCGGGTTCCGGGCCTGCCTATGTCTTCCATCTCGTCGAATGCCTCGCGGCTGCCGGCGCAGCTGCCGGCCTGCCGGCCGATCTGGCTGGGCGGCTGGCGCGGGCGACGGTCGAGGGCGCCGGCGAGATGCTGTTCCAGTCCGATCTTGCTCCGGGGACGCTGCGCCAGAATGTGACCTCGCCGGGCGGCACGACCGCCGCCGCGCTCGAGGTCCTGATGGCTGAGGACGGCATGCCGCTGCTGATGCGGCGTGCGGTTGCTGCCGCCAAACGTCGCGCTGAAGAGCTTTCCGGCTGAGCGGCCTTTCATCCGGCGCCTGCGGAGCCTAGATTCAGGGCATCAGCAGGCGACAGGAGAATCCGATGGCACGCAAGCCCGCTTCCCCCAAAGCCGAGCCGGCCGCCGCGAAACCGGCGGCCCCGAAGCCCGATCCGCGCCGCGCCGTGATCAATGCGCTGTTCCGGCTCGCGGCCAATCGCTCCTGGGACGAGATCGAACTGCCCGACATCGCCCGCGAGGCCGGGCTGAGCCTGGCCGAGATGCGCGGCCTGTTCCCTTCCAAGCTCGCCATTCTCGGCGGGCTCGGGCGGATCGCCGACGACGCGGTGCTGGCGGGAAACTCCGACGATCTGATGGAGGAAAGCTACAAGGAGCGCGTCTTCGATCTGGTGATGCGCCGGCTCGACGCCTTGGCGCCCTACAAGCCCGGTCTGCGCGCCGTGATGCCGGCGCTGCGGCGTGACCCGCTGGCGCTGGCGGCGCTCGGCCGCAATGCCGTGAATTCCTGGCGTTATATGCTCGCCTCCGCCGGAATCCCCACCGAGGACAGCCTCGGCGCTGTCAGGGTCCGCGGCGCGGTGCTGCTGATGAGCCGCGTCGCCGAGACCTGGCTCGATGATGACGAGCCGGAGCTGTCGCGGACGATGGCCAAGCTCGATCGCGAGCTGAAATCCGCCGGCCGGATCATGGCCCGTGTCGAGGATGTGCACCGGCTCACCGCGCCGCTGCGCGGCCTCGCGCGGGCGCTATGCGGCGGCCGGCGCGAGAGCCGAAGGGAGCGGATGCGCAGCGAAGAAGGCGATGGCTACGCGACGGCGATCTGAGCTGCCGCGCCCTATCGTGGCGGAAACGTGGCGCCATTAAGTGGCCCTTAGCGATTTCTGGCAACTGTGCGGCATCTCTCCTCCGAGGCCCGCGCATGCCCCTTCTGAAGAAATTTGCCTTGCTGTCGATCGGCCGCTCGTTCGGCCTGGTCGCGATTCTCGCCGCCGTGATTGCGGTGGTCAGCGTCGCGGTGACGCTCAATCAGGCGCGTATCGACCTGGTGGAGCTGAAGCGGTCCGAGGTGAAGGAGATCGTCGAGGCGGCGGCTTCCACGGTGAACGCTTATCTTGCGCGGGTCGAGAAGGGCGAGCTGAAGGAGGCGGACGCCCAGAAGCTGGCGATCGACGCCATCGCCAATGCCCGCTTCGACAATGGCAACTACCTGTTTGTGGTGCGCTTCGACGGCGTCAACATTGCCCATGCCAACCCCAAGCTGGTCGGGTCGGACATGATGGGCTTCAAGGACGCCAATGGCCGCTTCTTCGTCAAGGAGATGGTCGAGCTCGGCAAGGCTCGGGGTGAAGGCTTCGTCGATTATCACTGGCTGAAGACGGGGGACAAGGATCCGTCGTTGAAGATGTCCTATGTCGCCACCGTGCCGAAATGGCAGTGGGTGATCGGGACCGGGACGCATCTCGATAGCGTCGACAAGGCCTTCGCCGAGCTGGTCCGGGACGTCGCCATCGTGCTCGTGCCGCTTGCCTTGCTGATGTTCGGCCTGGTCTTCTATCTGAGCCGTCGTGCCTCACGCATGCTCGCAGGGCTGTCCGAGAACATGAGCGCGCTCGCCGCCGGCGATCTTCAGGTCGCGATCGCCCATCAGGAGCGCCAGGACGAGGTCGGCAACATGGCGCGGGCGCTGGTCGTGTTCCGCGATGCGGCCCTGGCCAAGCAACAGGTCGAGGCCGAGAAGGCCCAGGCCGAAGCCGATGCGAGCGAGCAGCGCCGTGCCGCGGATACGCAGCGCAGCCTCAACGAGGCGCAGCGCAGCGACGAGGCGCAGAAGCAGGCCGTTGTCGTGGCGGAGCTGGGCGCCGGTCTCGAGCACCTGACCGCTGGCGATCTGACCTATCGCATCGATGCCGTCTTCAGCAGCGAGTACGCCAAGCTGAAGCAGGATTTCAACGCGGCGATCGCGCAGCTCGAAGAGACGATGCGCCAGATCGCCACCAATACCGAGAGCATGAAGGCCGGCGCCGGCGAAATCAGTCAGGCTGCCGACGATCTCGCCAGCCGGACCGAGCAGCAGGCCTCGTCCGTGGAGGAGACCGCGACCGCGCTCGACCAGCTCACCGCGACGGTGCGCCAGACCGCCGAAGGCGCGCGCCAGGCCAGCCAGGCGACGACCCAGGTCAAGGGCGAGGCCGAGCAGTCCGGCCAGATCGTCCGCGAGGCGGTCGCCGCCATGGGCGGCATCGAGAAATCCTCCGAGGAGATCTCGCAGATCGTCGGGGTGATCGACGAAATCGCCTTCCAGACCAATCTGCTGGCGCTCAACGCCAGCGTCGAGGCAGCGCGTGCCGGCGATGCCGGCAAGGGCTTCGCGGTCGTCGCTTCCGAGGTACGGGCGCTCGCCCAGCGTTCGGCCGATGCCGCCAAGGAGATCAAGGGGCTGATCACCGCCTCTTCGGTCGAGGTCGAGAAGGGCGTGGCGCTGGTCGGGCAGACCGGCAAGGCGCTCGAGCGCATGTCCGGCGAGATCACCCGCGCCACCTCGCTCGTCGCGGACATCGCTGCCGCGGCACAGGAGCAGGCGATGGGGCTGCAAGAGGTCAACACCGCCGTCAACGAGATGGACCAGGCGACCCAGCAGAACGCGGCGATGGCCGAGCAGTCGACAGCCGCCTCGCAGGCCCTGGCGCAGGAGTCCGACCGCCTCGCGGCGCTGGTCTCGCGCTTCAGGCTCGGCGGCGATGTCAATGCGCTCAAGGCGATGGCCGCGAGGATGGCTGAGGTCGCGAACGTCTCGCCGGCACCGGCGCCGCGCCCGACGCGCGCAGCCGCTCCGGCTGCGGGCCACGGCCAAGCGGCGCCACGCAAGCCGGCCTTCTCCAGCAATGATCGCGGTTGGGAGGAGTTTTGAGCACATCGTCCGAGCCCGCAACGCCGATCGGCTTCGAGGATTTCCTCAAGGTCGATATCCGCGTCGGCACCATCGTCGAGGCCGAGCCCTATCCCGAGGCGCGCAAGCCTTCGATCAAGCTTGTCATCGACTTCGGCGGCACGATCGGCCGCAAGAAGTCCTCGGCACAGATCACCAGGCACTATCGGCCCGAGGACCTGCCGGGCCGGCAGGTTCTGGCGGTGGTGAATTTCCCGCCGCGCCAGATCGGCAAGTTCATGTCGGAAGTGCTGACGCTCGGCATTCCCGATGCCGATGGCGAGGTCGTGCTGATCGGGCCCGGGCTGCCGGTTCCGGATGGTGGGCGGATGTACTGAGCGGTCAGCCGGCGGCCGCTGACGTCGGCCGCCAGCGCCCCGTCGCGAGCGTGGTGGGGGCAGGTTCCGGGGCGGACCAGCGCAACGACAGCGCTCCCCGGCGCCTCCAGCCGCGCTGGCTGTGGAAGCGCCAGAACCGCTGCGCACCGGCGTGTCCGTCGCTTTCCGGCCCGTCCCAGACGATCTCGGTCTCGCCCTGGAGCTGGAGGAGATCGCCGCTCGAAAAATCGATGAAGATCAGGCTGGCGGCTGGTTCCAGCAGCAGGTTTCCGAGCGTGTTGAAATAGCTGTTGCCGGCGAAATCGGGGACCGTCAGGCGGTCGCCCTCGACGGCGATGAAGCCCGGTCGGCCGCCGCGATGCGAGATGTCGACTCCGCTTTTCGAGGCGCTGGCGATGAAGAGCGTGTCCGACTGCGCGATCAGGGTTCTGGCTGCCGGGTCGAGACCAGCGAGTTCTTCGGCCGTCGGTGCCGAGGCCGGCACGGCTTCGTGCTGCCTGGCCTGGATGTATTTGGCGCAGTTGCCGAAGCTTTCGCTGATCGCGGCCGTCATGCCGCCGTCGGTGAGCGCGGTGATCCTGCCATTGGCACGGTTGCGCCGACGGGTGCGGAAATCCAGTCCGAGCAGGCCGATCGGCGCTCCGGCCGCGAAGGCCGCCATGGCCGGGTCATGCGCCGCGGGCCGGGCGGCAATCGCAAGCTCGGTCGGCGATGGGCTCGCGACGAAGCCTTCCTCGCCGGTCAGCACGGTCGCGATCGGGCGGCTGGCCGTGTCGAGTCCGGCGACGAAGATGTAGGGCAGCAGCGCGAAGAACTCCCGGTGCTGGTCCGGCATGAAGCTGCGGATCCCGGTCCCGCGTGAGCTTTGCCCGGCAAGCGCCTGCGCCTTCAGCTCGCCCGGGTGGAAAGGCTGCCCGTCCATCGCGGTCACCCCCTCGCCGGAACGGGTGAGCGCGGCATCGGCTTGAAGAAGGGCAGGGCTTCGACGCGGGCAAGCCAGGCGCCGACGGCTGGATAGGGGGCGAGGTCGATGCCGCCTTCCGGGGCATGCGCGACATAGGAGTAGCAGGCGAGATCGGCCAGCGTCGGATGCTCGGCGGCGAGGAAGCTGCGATCCTGGAGATGTCCATCCATAAAGGCGAGGAGACGGGTCGAGATGCGTTCGGCCCGGCCCGGCTCGTCGGGGAAGTTGAACTGGGCGATCAGCCTGGCGATGGCCGGCCCGTGCATAACCTCGCCGGCGGCGATCGAGAGCCAGCGCTGGGTCTGGGCTGCCGCGACCGGTTCGTCCGGCAGCCAGTTGCTCTGCGGCGCATAGCGCCTGACCAGATAGACCATGATGGCGTTGCTGTCGGCGAGGGTGAGGTCGCCATCCTGCAGCACCGGGATCTGGCCGAACGGGTTGAGGGTGCGAAAGGCTTCGGCCCGGCGGACTTCCGCCGGCGCCGGCACGAAGTCGAACGCCAGCTCCAGTGCACGCAGGAGGAGTTCGACCCGGTGGGTGTGACCGGAGAGAACGGTGCCGTGCAGGACGATGCGGGAGCCGGACATGGAGACCTCGCTGTTGCCCGGCAAATCTGATTGTTTCGCCTGACGGTCGAAAGACGGTATCGTCGCAAATCAGAATTCCATTCGGGGCAACGAAACTGGACCGTCTCGACGAGCTTTCTATCTTCGTCGCGATCATCGACACGGGCAGCCTCGCCGGGGCGGCAAGGCAATTGCGACGCTCGCGCCCGGCGGTGACGCGGGCGCTCGCCGCCCTCGAAAGACGAGCCGGCGTCAGCCTGATCGCGCGCACGACACGGCAATTGATGGCGACCGAAGCCGGACGGGAACTGGCCGCCTCGGCGCGGCGGATCCTGTCGGAATATGATGCCTCGCTGTCGGACGTCGCCGGCGCGCCGGTGCGCGGGGTCCTGCGGATTACGGCGCCGCTCGCCTTCGGCCGGCGCCATGTCACGCCGATCATGGCCGAGTTCCTCGACCTTCATCCCGAGGTGCAGGTCGAGCTGACCTTGTCCGACCGCAATCTCGACCTGATCGAGGAGGGGCTCGACCTGGCCATTCGGATCGGGGCGCTGCCGAATTCGCGACTGGTCGCCCGCAAGGTCGGCGAGGTCAGGCGGGTGCTGGTGGCGTCTCCCGACTATCTCGCGCGGCGTGGCATCCCGCAGCGGCCCTCCGATCTTGCCGGGCACGACACCATCGCCAGCATCGCCGCCGGCCAGACGCTGTTCTGGCGCTTCGCCGGCAGCGGCCGCGACGCCGGCGTGACGATCACCCCACGCCTGATCGTCAACGAAGTCGAGTCGGTGCTGATCGCGGCCCGTTCCGGGCGCGGCTTGGCACGGGCGCTGTCCTATCAGGTCGCCCCGGATCTCGCGGAAGGCACGCTGATCCGGCTGCTGCGCGAATGGGAGCCCGCGGCCGCGCCGGTCCAGCTCGTCGTACCGGGCGGCCAACAGCTGGCGTCGAAGGTCAGGGTGTTCCTCGACCATGCCGTGGCGCGGCTGCAGCAATTGCCGGTGATCCGACCGGAGCCCGGCACCTGATCCCGGCGATCCGGGTCAGTGCCGTTCGTTGTGGGCCTTCGCCTCGTTTCGTATCCAATTGCGGAACGCCGCGATCGCCGGCCGCTCGGCCGAGGCTTCCGGGCAGACCAGATAATATTGGTAGGGGCTCCTGACCTGATGCGGAAAGGGCCGGACGAGGCGGCCCGCATCCTGATAATCTCCGATCAGCACGCTGGTTGCGAGCGCGACGCCCTGGCCCGAGGCGGCCGCCTGCAAGGCCAGGAAGGTGTGCGAGAAGCGAGGTCCCTGAGCGGAATCGACCCCGTCGACGCCGGCCATGGCGAGCCAGCGCGGCCAGGTGATGTAGCCGGGAATGCTCTCCGCCGCCTCGTGCAGCAGAGTGTGATGACGAAGGTCGGAGGGTTCGCGCAAGGGGCGCTGAGGGTTGCCGAGCAGCGCGGCGCTGCACACGGGGAAGAAGTGCTCTTCCATCAGCAGGTCGGAGCGCAGGCCGGGATAGACACCCTGGCCGAAGCGGATCGCCACGTCGACATCCTCGCGCCCGAAATCGGTCAGATGCGCCGAGATCGAGATCCGCACTTCGAGCTCGGGATGGCGCTCCTTCAGCGAGCCGAGCCTGGGGATCAGCCAGCTCAGGGCGAAACTCGGCATGGTGCTGACGGTCAGCGCGGTCGAGGCATCGGGACGCATCGCCTGCGCCGTAGCTTCGTCGAGCTGGTCGAGCAGGCCCGATATCGTGGTGGCGTAGCGCTCGCCGAGAGCGGTCAGCGCCACGCCCTTGCTCGGCAGCCGGGTGAAAAGGGGGCGCCGCAGCCAGCTCTCGAGCGCCCGGACTTGCTGGCCGATCGCGCTGGCGGTGACCGCGAGCTCCTCGCCGGCCCGCTCGAAGTTGAGATGCCGCGCCGCCGCTTCGAAGGCGCGCAGCGCGGTCAGTGGCGGAAGCTGGCGACGGGACATTGACTGGCCAAGTTCAGCTTGGGCGGAAGCGTAGAAGTTCTCATTTGCTCGGCTGGTCCGCAAGGCGCAGATTCATGAGCACAATCGCCATGACAGGAGGCCGCCATGCCGGCCAGGACCGCCACAGAAAATCTATCCCAGTTCGCCGAGAAGCATGCGGCTATGGGCCTTTCCGGGCTGCTGCTGCGTTTCGAGGACTGGCTCGCCAGGCGGGCGAGCGCGCGGGCCCTCTACCGCATGGACGACCAGGCGCTCTCCGATCTCGCCTTGTCGCAGAGCGATGTCGAGCGCGTGAACCGCTCGGCTCGCAAGGCGCCCTGGCGCCAGTAGGGCGCTTCCAGCCGAATAAACCATCGGTCGTGGCCCCGGGCGAGCGTAGCTCGACCCGGGGCTTCTTGCGCATAGGCTGGAGAGCCCGCCCGCTTAGACCGGCAGGCGCACCGTCGCGCGCAGGCCGCCGAGCGGGGAGTCGCCCAGCATGATGTCGCCGCCATGCGAGCGGGCGATGTCGCGGGCGATGGCGAGGCCGAGACCGGTACCGCCGCCATCGACATTGCGGGCCTCGTCGAGGCGGAAGAACGGCTTGAACACGTCCTCGCGCAGCTCCGGCGCGATGCCCGGCCCGTCATCATCGACCATGACGATGAGATAGCGCGCATCATGCGTGGCGCGGATGGCGATGCGGTCGCCGAAGCGGGCCGCGTTGGAAACCAGATTGGTCAGCAGCCGGCGGACGGCGTCGGGGCGGACGACGACGAGCGGGTCGCCGGCGACGGTGAGTTCGGTCTGGTGGCCCTGGCGCTCGGCATCGGCCTTGAGATGCTCCAGCAGCGAGCGGATATCGGTCTCGACCGGCGATTCACCGGCATCGCCGCGCGCGAAGGCGAGATAGTCCTCGAGCATGCGGCTCATCTCGTCGACATCCTTCTCGATCGCCTCGAGGTCGGGAGAGCGCTCGAGCAAGGCGAGCGAGAGCTTGAAGCGGGTCAGGATGGTGCGCAGATCGTGGCTGACTCCGTTCAGCATCATGGTGCGCTCGCCGATCGAGCGCTCGACGCGGCGTTTCATCTCGATGAAGGCATTGCCGGCGCGGCGGACCTCGCGGGCCCCGCGCGGGCGGAAATCGGCGTCGCGCCCCTTGCCGAAGGCCTCGGCCGCGTCGGCCAAGCGCAGGATCGGCCGGATCTGGTTGCGCAGGAAGAGCACGGCGATGGTCAGGAGGATCAGCGAGGTGCCGGTCATCCAGAGCAGGAAGATGTGACTGTTCGAGGCATAGGCCTGGCTGCGCCGGGTCAGGACACGCATTACGTCCTTGCCGAGCTTGATGCGGATCTCGATCAGGCTGGAGCGGCCGACGGTGTCGAGCCAGAACGGCCGCTTCACCTGCTGGCTGAGCTCGGTCGAGAGCGCGCTGTCGAGCAGCGAAAAGAAGGGGCGCGGACCCGGCGCCGGCAGGTCGGTGTCGGGCAGGATGTCGACATCGAGGCCGAGCCGCTCCTCGGCGATGCGCGAGAGCAGGGTCGCGTCCTTGTCCTGCGGGTAGCTCTCATAGACGTCGATCAGTGCGGCGATGTCCTGCGAAACCGCCGCGGAGAGCCGCTGCGTCACCGTCTGCCAGTGACGCTCCATGAAGACATAGGCGATGACTGATTGCAGCAGCACGACCGGCGCGATGACGATGACCAGCGCCCGCGGATAGAGGCCCTTGGGCATGATCCGGCTGATCGCCCGCGCCGGGCGCTTCTGCAGGCGCTTGAGCGGTGCGAACAGGGCGGCGCCGATGCGCGTCAGAACGGTGCCCACCCGGCGCAGCCAGGTACCGATCCCCGTGGCGAGGGGGAGGAGGCGGCGCCGGAGCGAGGCGTCGGCCATGACCTTCAGCCCCGGTCGACGACGAGGCGGTAGCCGACGCCGCGGACGGTCTGGAGATAGAGCGGATCGGTCGGGTCGCGCTCGATCTTGCGGCGCAGCCGGTTGATCTGGACGTCGATGGTGCGGTCGTTGGCGGCTGAGCCCTGATTGGCGAGCTGCTCGCGGGGTACATGCTCGCCGGCCCGCTCGGCGAGAACGGTCAGGATTTCGCGCTCGCGTTCGGTCAGGCGGATCGACTCCTCGCCCTGGCGCAACTCGCCGCGGGCGAGACCGAAGATGAAGGGGCCGAAGCGGACATAGTCCGGGCGCGGCGGCGGCGGTGGCGGCTCGGGCTGGGCGTTTCGCTTGAGGATGTTGCCGAGCCGCAGGATCAGCTCGCGCGGCTCGAAGGGCTTGGAAAGATAGTCGTCGACGCCGAGTTCCAGCCCGGTGATGCGGTCGCCGCTGTCGGCGCGCGCCGTCAGCATCAGGATCGGGATCTCCGAGCCGGTGCGCAGGCGACGGGCGAAGTCGAAGCCGTTCTCGCCGGGCATCATGATGTCGAGCACCATGGCGTCGAAGACGAGATGTCCGAGACGATTATCGGCCTCCGCCGCGTTGGCGGCGGTGGTGACGCGGTAGCCGTGATCGCCGAGGAAGCGCGCCAGCAGGTCGCGCAGGCGGCGGTCGTCGTCGACCACCAGGATATGCGGGGCCTCGTCCGGAATCGGCTTGCGCTGGCCGCTCGGCGCCATCATCCCATCCCTCTCGCCAATGTCGTCTTCGGGCTCATGCCCTTCCGACTAGCACGAAGCGTCAGGTCGACCCAGCCAGATGCGCCATAACGCCGCGTCGTGCGGCCGGATCGATCAGCCCGGCGAGATAGCGCGCGATGATCGGGGCCGTTTCGGGGCCTGCCGCTTCGAGGGCGCGGCCGATGCGCCTGGCCTGCAACTCGGCGAGGCGAATGGCGAGCTCGCGCCCTGCGGCGGTGGCGTGCAGCTTGCGCTGGCGCTTGTCGCGGGTGCCGGGCCGTTGCTCGACGAAGCCGGTCTCGACCAGCTCCTTCAGCACGCGGTTGAGGCTCTGCTTGGTGATCTGCAGGATATCGAGCAGCTCGGCGATGGTCATGCCCGGCCGGCGCTGGACGAAGTGCAGCACGCGGTGATGGGCGCGACCGAAGCCGTAATCGGCGAGGATGCGGTCGGGATCGCCGACGAAGTCGCGATAGGCGAAGAAGAACAGCTCGATCAGGTCGTAGGGCACCGGCTGGCTCGACGTTTCTGATGCGGCCGGAGCTACCGGAGTCGGGGTGGGCGTGCTCACGTTCGTGATCTCTTTTTATGTCAGCCTTGTTGACATATCTCAGACGTAAGATTACCGGTCAAGCACGCGGTGCGACCGATTATGTCGCAAGCGCCGGCTTCGGCGTAGTTTTGATACCGCGCTTGCACCCGGTTTCGCCTTGTGGCGATGTCGGCTGCAAGAAGAGGATCAGGAGGATCTGTACCATGTCAGTCATTCCTTTCGACCAGCGCGACGGCGTCATCTGGTTCGACGGCAAGCTCGTGCCGTGGAAGGACGCCAAGGTGCACGTACTGACCCATGGGCTGCATTACGGATCCTGCATCTTCGAGGGCGAGCGCGCCTATGACGGCGTGATCTACAAGTGCACCGAGCACTCGCAGCGGCTGCACAAATCGGCCGAGATCATGGATTTCACGATCCCCTATTCGGTCGCCGAGCTCGATGAAGCCAAGTATCTCTGCCTCAAGGAAAACGGCCTGCGCGACGCCTATGTCCGCCCGGTCGCCTGGCGCGGCTCGGAGATGATGGCCGTCTCCGGTCTGAACAACGCGATCCATACCGCGATCGCGGTCTGGGAATGGCCGAGCATGTTCGACATGGCGCAGAAGCTGAAGGGCGTGCGCCTCGATATCGCGACCTATCGCCGTCCCGACCCGGCCTGCGCCCCGGTGCATGCCAAGGCCGCCGGCCTCTACATGATCGCGACGCTCTCCAAGCATAAGGCGGAGCGCGCCGGCTATGCCGATGCGATGATGCTCGACTGGGAGGGCAATGTCGCCGAATGCACCGGCGCCAACATCTTCTTCATTAAGGACGGCGTGATCCACACCCCGACCGCCGACCGCTTCCTGAACGGCATCACCCGCCAGTCGGTGATCGAACTGTGCAGGAAGCGCGGTTTCGAGGTGGTCGAGCGCCGGATCCGGCCGGAGGAGCTGGAAGGCTTTTCCGAGTGCTTCATCACCGGCTCGGCCGCAGAGGTGACGCTGGTCTCCGAGATCGGCCCCTACAACTTCGTCACCGGCAATATGGGCAAGGTGGTCATGGAAGATTATTCGGACGAGGTTCGTCCGAAGTCCAAGGCGGCCTGAGGCTGCCCGACATCTTCGATTGAATTCGTCCCGGGCAGCTCCGCTGCCCGGGATTTTTCATTTCGTGACCTTCACTTCGCTGCGGAAGAGCACCGGCCAGTCGTCCGACGGCAGTTGCCGGCATTCGCCCATCGCGCTGAGCGCCGTGAGCGCGAAGTCGGAGCCGGTCCAGGCGTAGTTGCCCGAGCCGCCGCAGTCGCCGATGCCGCGGCCTTTGGCGAAATAGCCGAGCTGGCCGTTCTCCGGCGTGTAATCCGAATTGATCAGGACATTGTCGTCATTGCCGGCGAAGGCGACCTTGCGTGCGCCGGCCATCGCATCGCCCGTGACCAGCCAGTAGCCGGTGAGGATGTTGTAGGCGCCGGCGCCGCAATACAGCCCGATCAATCTGCGCCCGCCATCGAGGGGCCAGGCCCGGTCCGGGTTGTAGCGGGCGCCCCTGTCATCGTCCTCGCAGGCGTCCGGGTCGCTCGCCTTCAGATGCTTGCGCAGGGCGGCGCCCAACGCCTTCGCCGTACCGTCGGCCAGCGCCGGGCCGGTCGCCCTGGCGGCGATCACCGGCAGGGCCGGCGGAGACGGCACGGTGCTCGCGGCGGCCGGGCCCTTGCGGATCAGCGCCGTCATGGTGTTGAGCCGGCCCTGCTGCTCGTCGATCCAGAGCATGGCCGCGACCGAGCCGGCGAGCGAGATCGCATAGGTCTTTCCGGCCAGCGACGCCGACAGCCTGGTCGCCTTGCGCGCAGCAGCGATCAGCGCCGCGGTGTCGGCCTCCGAAAAGACGATACGGGCGGTCTCGCCGTCCTCGACGCTGGCGGCGAGCGTCTTGCCGCCGGCCGGGAATGGCGCGTCGTCGAGCTTGAGGCCGATCGTGAGCGGCGCCTTGAGCTTCTCGCCCGTCAGCTTGAGCGAGAGGGAGACGGCGCCGCCAGGGCCGGCGGGCCGTTCGAGCCTGAGATAGCCGACTGTCGGGGCGGTTTCATCGGGCAGCGAGAGCGCCGTGCAGCTGCGAAGGTTGTCGCAGCCGGCGGTCCAGTCGCGGAAGGTCTTGCTCTGGCCCTGTGCCGATGCCGGGACCATCGCGGCCAGGAGCATCGCGCCGCAGAGCGGGGCCAGGCTCGTCCGAAACCATAGCGTGCCCACCGTCAGCTCCAGCGTTCCACCGCCCTGTCGTCATCCGCCTTGGCCTCGACCCAGCCACCGATGCTGCCATCGGCGAGATGCTCGCGCTTCCAGAACGGGGCACGGGTCTTGAGATAATCCATCAGGAAATCGGCGGCCGCGAAGGCCTCGCGGCGATGGCTCGATGCGGCGATCACAAGGACGATCTGCTCGCCCGGCCTGATCAGGCCGAAGCGATGAATGGCGAGGAGGCCGGAGAGCGGCCAACGCGCCGCGGCCTCCGCGGCGACCCGCGCGATCTCGGCCTCGGCCATGCCCGGATAGTGCTCGAGTTCCAGAGCGGCGAGCCGGCCGCTCTCGTCGCGGCACAGGCCGGTGAAGCTGACGACGGCGCCGATATTGGCATCGCCGCGGGCGAGCGCCGCGACCTCGGCGCCGAGGTCGAAATCCTCGCGCTGGATGCGGACCACCGGGGTCATCGTCCGTCCCCGCTCAGCCGCCGGTCATCGGCGGGAAGAAGGCGATCTCGCGGGCCCCGGCGATCGAGGCGGCGGGCTTGGCATGGGTATGGTCGATGGCGGCACGTACGATCGCCTCGTTTTCGAAGGCGAGCTCATAGCCTTCGCCGCGGGTTTTCAACCAGCGCACCAACTCGGCGATGGTCGCGGTGCCGGGCGGCGGCGAGACGATCTCGTCGGCGAGGCCGACGCGCTCGCGCACCCAGGCGAAGTAGACGAGCTTCAGGGGCGGGGCGGCTACATGCTGGTTCATGGCGCGCGCTCATCCATGGCGACGAGATGCCGGATGCCGGCGTTCAAATAGTCCCAGCCGGTATAGATCGTCAGCATGGCGGCGATCCAGAGCATGACGATCCCGATCTGGGTATTGTGGGGCAGGACCTGGTCGCCGGCCGGGCCGACGACGAGGAAGCCGAGCGCGAAGAGCTGTGCCGTCGTCTTCCATTTCGCGACCTTGCTGACGGGGACGCTGACCTTGAGGTCGGCGAGGAACTCGCGCAGGCCCGAAACCAGGATTTCGCGGCAGAGGATGACGATCGCCGCCCAGATCGACCAGCCCTTGATCGTCTCGGTATGGACCAGCATCAGCAGGAGCGCGCAGACGAGGAGCTTGTCGGCGATCGGATCGAGCATGCGGCCGATCGCAGATTGCTGGCTCCAGGCGCGCGCGAGCCAGCCGTCGAGATAGTCGGTGATCGCGGCGG
Source organism: Allobosea sp. GW823-FHT01F03 (assembly GCF_058798075.1). Taxonomy (NCBI): domain Bacteria; kingdom Pseudomonadati; phylum Pseudomonadota; class Alphaproteobacteria; order Hyphomicrobiales; family Alloboseaceae; genus Allobosea; species Allobosea sp. GW823-FHT01F03. The sequence continues at coordinate 1,985,018 of NZ_CM179505.1, forward strand.
CGACATAGATCGCCAGCGCTGCCCAGCGGGCCCAGTCGTCGCGCGGCCAGAACAGCAGCGCCACCAGCGCCGGAATCGCGGCGATCCGGCCATAGGTCAAAAGATTTGGCAGCGACCAGGGGCCGCGGCGCCGGATAGCATCAGGAAGAATCGTCACGAAGAACACCAAGCCGCGCCTTTGCGACAGCGTCAACACGGAACAAGGTGATTGCATGGCGAAGCTGCGTTTCGACGCCGGCCGCCGTTGGCGAGGCCGGCCCGGCTCAGATCGGGCCGATCAGCCGTGAGAGGGGCTCAGCGCTCGTGAAAATGGTCGTGAACGGCCTTGGCGGTCGCGGCATTGACGCCGGGCGTCTTCATCAGGTCGTCGAGCTTGGCGCGCTGGATCGCCTTGACCGTGCCGAAATGTAGCAGGAGCGCGCGCTTGCGGGCGGGGCCGATGCCGGGAATCTCGTCGAGCGGGTTCTTGGTGATGTCGCGCTTGCGCTTGGCGCGATGCGTGCCGATGGCGAAGCGGTGGGCCTCGTCACGCAGCCGCTGGATGAAATAGAGCGCAGGGTCGCGCGGCGGTAGCTTGAATGGCTCGCGCCCGACCATGAAGAAGGTCTCGCGCATGGCGTTGCGGTCCTCGCCCTTGGCGATGGCGACGAGCGCGATGTCGGTCGCGCCGCATTCGGCCATGATCTTGCGCGCCGCTTCGAACTGCCCCTTGCCGCCGTCGACGATGACGAGGTCGGGACGCGAGGGGAAGGGGGCGTCGTCGGGCTCGGGCGCTGTTTCATCCGTCCCAGCGGAAACCGCATCCTGAGGAGCGCCGTCAGGCGCGTCTCGAAGGATGGTGGCCGAAGCGCGGTCGCCTTCTGGAGCATCCTGCGAGACGGCCGCTTCAGGATGAGGGCCGGAAGGGGGCTCTGCTGCTGCTCCCTCCTTCGCCAGCCGCGAGAAGCGCCGCTTCAGCACCTCGCGCATCATACCGAAATCGTCGCCGGCGATTGTGTCGCTGGAGATGTTGAAGGTGCGGTAATGGCTCTTCATGAAGCCGTCCCTGCCCGCGACCACCATGCCGCCGACCGCGTTGGTGCCCATGATGTGGGAGTTGTCGTAGACCTCGACGCGGCGCGGCGCCTTCGCCATGCCGAAGGCGACGCCGAGCGCGCTGAGCAGGCTCTGCTGGCCGGCATTGTCGGCGAGCTTGCGGGCGAGCGCCTCATGCGCGTTTTTCTGGGCATGGGCGACGAGATCGCGCCGCTCGCCGCGCTTGGGGGCGGCGAGCTCGACCTTGCGGCCGGCGCGGGTGCACAGCGCTTCGGCGATCAGCTCGGCCTCGGGCAGATCATGCGAGACCAGCACCAGCCGTGGCGGCGGCTTGTCGTCGTAGAACTGCGTGACGACCGAGGCGAGCACCTCGGCCGGGCTCAGGCTCTTGTCGGCGCGCGGGAAGAGGGCGCGGTTGCCCCAGTTCTGCTTGTTGCGGAAGAAGAAGATCTCGACGCAGAACTGACCGGCCTGCTCGTCGATGGCGAAGACGTCGGCTTCCTCGACGCCTTGGGTGTTGATGTCCTGTCCGGCCTGCACCGCCGAGAGCGCCGCCAGCCGGTCGCGATAACGCGCTGCCTTCTCGAATTCGAGCTCCTCGGCCGCCGCCTGCATGCGTTCGGAGAGCAATTGCTTCACCGCCGAGGAGCGGCCGGAGAGGAAGTTGCGCGCCTGGTCGGCGAGGGCCTGATAGTCGGTGTGCGAGATCTCGCCGGTGCAGGGACCTGAGCAGCGCTTGATCTGGAAGAGCAGGCAGGGCCGCGTGCGGTTCTCGTAATAGCTGTCCGAGCAGGAGCGCAGCAGGAAGGCCTTCTGCAGGGCGTCGATGGTGCGTTCCACCGCCCAGACCGAGGCGAAGGGGCCGAAATAATCGCCCTTGCGCTGGCGCGAGCCGCGGTGCTTGGCGATCTGCGGCGCCGGATGATCGCCGGAGAGGAAGATGTAGGGAAAGGATTTGTCGTCGCGCAGCAGTACGTTGTAGCGCGGCCTGAGCTGCTTAATCAGGTTCGATTCGAGCAGCAGCGCCTCGGTCTCGGTGCCGGTGGTGACGAACTCCATATTCGCGGTCTCGGCGATCATCCGCGCCACCGCATTGGTGTGGGCCATGCCGCGGGCGTAAGCCGAGACCCGGTTCTTCAGACTCTTGGCCTTGCCGACATAGAGCACCTCGCCGGCGCGATCGAACATCCGGTAGACGCCGGGCTTGTTCGGCAGGTGCCTGGCGAATTCGGCGATCACCTCGATGCCGGCCTTGAGCGCGCCGGGAGAGGCCTCGCCGAGGTCGAGCGCAGGCTCGGGCGCGGGGAGGTTGGTCTCGTCCTCCAGCTCGATCTCGTCTTCGGGGATGTCGGGGCGTTCGCGATTCATGGTCTGCATGTAGGATGCCGCAGGCGCTTCGTCATGTCAGGAGCGGCTCCATCCCGCCGGGCGCATCACGTACGGTTTCGCGCCGATGAACGGGACGCTCGCTCGCTTGAATAGCTCTGTATTCGGGCGGTCAGCTTGCTCATTTTCCGTTGATGTGATCGAGATTTTACGGGCGATCTGCGAGGGTGGCCGAGAGGTGATTTGACCGATTTTTGAATTTTTTATTGACAAAATCGATCCCGGACTCTATATCTGTGTTTCGATATTGGGCCGAACGACTTGGCCTCGGTGCTCGTGAATGCGCCGCGCTGACGATCTTCCTCCTCTGTTCGAAATCGCCGCTGCACTGTTTCGTGTGGCTTAATTAAGTACGACTGTAGGAGGCTCCGATGAGCTCGGGTTCGGTCAAGTGGTTCAACGCCACCAAGGGTTTTGGTTTCATTCAGCCGGATGATGGCGGTCAGGACGTGTTCGTCCATATCAGCGCCGTCGAGCGGGCAGGCATGCGCGATCTGCGCGATGGCCAGAAGATCAGCTACGAGCTGGTCCAGGACAAGCGCTCCGGCAAGATGTCGGCGGATAATCTGCGCGCCGAATGAAGGCCCGCCGCCACGGGCGAAGCGATCTGAACGGCGACCACGGATGTACTGGCGCCATCACGTGACGCTCTGAGGCAAGGGCTATCGAGGGGTCGGGACATCAAGCCCGGCCCTTTTTTGTTTTTTGAAGAAAGGATGCCGATGCAGGTTCTTGTGCGCGACAACAATGTCGATCAGGCGCTGCGTGTCCTGAAGAAGAAGATGCAGCGCGAAGGCGTGTTTCGGGAAATGAAGCAGCGCCGGTCCTATGAGAAGCCGTCCGAGCGGCGTGTGCGCGAACGCGCCGATGCCATCCGGCGTGCAAGGAAAGCGGCGCGCAAGCAGGCGCAGCGCGATGGCCTGCTGCCCGCACCGAAGCGCAAGCCACCGCTTGGCAGGACGGCCCGGCCCGGCATGGCGCCCCGCCCGGCGAGCTGACACGCATCGGGCACCAGCTGGAGAGAGGTTGCCATGTCGAGCCGCAACATGAAGCTGGAAGATGCCAAGGCGCGCGCGCAGGTCGCTTTCGAGAAATCCGAACAGCGCAAGCGCGATGCTTCGCTGGTCTGGCAGACGATCGAGGACGAAGCCCTCCAGGTGCGACAGAAGACGGAGCGCCTGAAGGCGCTGCGTCTCGCCAAGGAAGCGGTCGAGGCCGAAGCCAAGGCCAAGCTGCCGGAGTCGAGCGAGGCGAAGCCGGTCCGCCGTCGCCGGACCAAGGACAACTGACCGCGGTTCGGCGATTCCGGGTTGCCCTGACCGGAGCGCAGGCCGGGCCCGTCAATGCGGTCGCCAGCGGGCGAGCGGTGCGCATTTCCGCTTGACCGCGCCCCGTCAGCGTTCGACATCACGCGTTCAGCCTCCCGGATTGCCTGCCGATGCCCGTCTTCGCCATTCCCTTCCCGGTGATCGATCCGGTCGCGCTCCAGCTCGGGCCGGTCGCGATCAAATGGTATGGTCTCGCCTATGTCGCCGGGCTGCTCGGCGGCTGGTGGTATGCCCGCAAGCTGGTAATGGCCGACGGACTGTGGGGCGGCCGCGCCCGGCCTGGCGCCGACCAACTCGACGACATGCTGCTTTTCGTCGCGCTCGGCGTGGTTCTCGGCGGGCGCCTCGGCTTCGTGCTGTTCTATGATCTCGAGCGCTATCTGGCGCGCCCGCAGGACATCGTCGCGGTCTGGCAGGGCGGCATGTCCTTTCATGGCGGGCTGGTCGGAGCCGCGACCGGGCTCGTCCTGTTCGCGCGCCGGCGCGGCGTGCCGGTGCTCAGCGTCTTCGATCTCTCGGCTGCGGTCGTGCCGATCGGCCTGTTCCTCGGCCGCATCGCCAATTTCATCAATGCCGAGCTCTGGGGCCGGCCGGCGCCGGACGTGCCATGGGCGATGGTCTTCCCGCATGCCGGGCCGGTGCCGCGCCATCCAAGCCAGCTCTACGAGGCCTTCGGCGAGGGGCTGGTGCTCTTCCTCCTGCTCGCTCTGGTCGTGCGGGCCGGCGGCTTCAGGCGGCCGGGCCTCGTCGCCGGCGTGTTCGGCATGGGCTATGCGGTGGCGCGCATCGCCGCCGAGTTCTTCCGCGAGCCGGATCCGCAGCTCGGCTTCCTGTTCGGCACCGGCATGGGCAGCGGCGGCGGGCTGACCATGGGCATGCTGCTGTCGATCCCGCTGTTCCTGGCGGGGCTCGCTTTGGTCCTGCGTGCGCGGCGAGGGCAGGCGCAATCGTGACGCCGCTGGGGCAGGAGCTCGCCCGGCTGATCCGCGACGAGGGGCCGCTCAGCGTCTCCCGCTACATGGCACTCGCCCTCGGCCATCCGCGTCATGGCTACTACATGAAGCAGGACCCGTTCGGCGCTGCCGGAGACTTCACCACGGCGCCGGAGATCAGCCAGATATTCGGCGAGCTGATCGGGCTCTGGGCGGCGACCGCCTGGCGCATGATGGGCGAGCCGGCGCCGTTCCGCCTCGTCGAACTCGGCCCCGGCCGTGGCACGCTGATGCAGGACATGCTGCGAGCCGGCAAGGTCGTGTCCGGTTTTCGCGAGGCGCTGACCGTCCACATGGTCGAGACCAGCCCGGTGCTGCGCGAGCGGCAGAGGGCGACGCTGGCCGCGAGCGGCATGGCTCCCGTCTGGCATGAGCGGATCGAGGACGCGCTGGACGGGCCGGCGCTCATCGTCGCCAATGAATTCCTCGACGCCCTGCCACTCGATCAGTTCGTCCTGACGCCGGAAGGCTGGCGCGAGCGGCTGGTCGGCCTCGACGGCGAGGGGCGCTTCGCTTTCGGCTTGTCTGCCGAACCCGAAGGGCGGATGGCGCACGCAGCTCCGCAAGGCGCCGTGCTGGAGCAGCCGCTCGCGGCGCTGGAGACGGTTGCGACCGTTGCGCGCCATGTCGCGGCAGAGGGCGGTGCGGGTCTCTTCATCGATTATGGCGCGGTGCAGACCGGCTTCGGCGATACCCTCCAGGCGATGCGGCAGCACGGCTTCGTCGATCCGTTGGCCGAGCCGGGCGATGCCGATCTGACCGTCCACGTCGATTTCGCGCGCATGGCGCAGGCTGGTCGGGCGGCTGGCGCGGCAGTGCATGGCGCGGTTACGCAGCGCGATTTCCTGCTGGCGCTGGGGCTCGAACAGCGCGTTGCGGCGCTGTCGCGGCGGGCGGTGCCGGAGCAGGCGGCCAGGCTCGCCGCCGGCGCGAGCCGGCTCGTCGCAGCCGACCGTGGGACTGATATGGGGCAGCTCTTCAAGGTGTTGGCACTGGCCGACCCGCGCCTGCCCTTGCTGCCCGGATTTGACCTTCATCGCCTGCCAGAGCAGGCCGCCCCCTGAATCGGAGCTGGAAAGCGATGTTCATCACCTCTCCCGATCTTGCCGGTGAAACCGGCATCCGGCATGCCTTCTTCACGCGCGAGGGCGGGGTCTCGACCGGGATCTATGCCTCGCTGAACGGCGGCGTCGGTTCGCGTGACGACCAGGGCCATGTCGCCGAGAATCGGGCGCGCATGGCGGCGCAGCTCGGCGTCGAGCGCGACAAGTTCGTCAGCGTCTACCAGGTGCATTCGCCCGATGTGGCTGTCGTGACCGGGCCCTGGCCGGCCGAGCGTCCGCAGGCCGATGCGATGGTAACGATCGCTCACGGTGTCGCGCTCGGTGTTTCCAGCGCCGATTGCGGGCCGATCCTGTTCGCTGACAGCGAGGCAGGGGTCATCGGTGCCGCGCATTCGGGCTGGAAGGGCGCTTTCAGCGGTGTCGTCGGCGCGACCGTGACGGCGATGGAGAAGCTCGGCGCGCGGCGCGAGCGCATCATCGCCGTGCTCGGCCCGACGATCAGCGCCGCGGCCTATGAAGTCGGGCCGGAATTCATCGAGCGCTTCAAGGCGGAAAATCCGACCTTCTCGCGCTTCTTTCATGCCTCGGAGCGTCCGGCGCATGCAATGTTCGACCTGCCGGCCTTCATTGCCCATCGCGCCCAGGAGGCGGGGATCGGTCGTTTCATCGATCTTGGCCTGTGTACCTATGCCGACGAGGCGCGCTTCTACAGCTACCGCCGCACCACCCATCGCCAGGAGGGGGATTACGGCCGGCTGATTTCGGCGATCACGCTGACCTGATCACTGCCGGCCTGCCCTTGCGTCATCTCTGGTTGCTTGCGGGACGGGACGGAGTCATCCTTCCGCGGTCATCCACCATCAACATGGCTGCGGGGGACATATGGAACAGATTCTGATGAATCTGGTCGCCGGCGCGATCGGCGGCAATGCGGCCGGCAAGGCCTCGCCGAGTTTCGATCTGGGCACCATCGGCAACACCATCGCCGGACTTGTGGGCGGCGGCGTGCTCGGCCAACTGGTCCCGATCGTGCTGCCGGCGATCACCGCGGCGGCGGCGGGCGGGAATCTCAGCATCGGCGGCATTCTCGCCAACCTGATCAGCGGCGGTGCCGGCGGCGCGATCCTGACGGCGATCATCGGGGCGGTGAAGAACAAGACCGCCTGAGGCGTATTCCGTCTGAATTCGCTGCGTCCTCACCGAGGGCGCTGGGCTTCGATCTGTACACGCGATTCGCGCATGAGCCGTCGCGCCGGAGCCCCTTGTCGCGGCGCGTTGCGGGAGGGCAATCTCGCACGCCTTGCGTGGAGACCGGCGATGCAGCGACAGATCGACTATTATTTTTCCCTCCTTTCGCCCTGGACCTATCTCGGGCACGAGCTCTTCCTGTCGATCGCCGCGCGTCATGGCTGTGCCGTCAACTATCTTCCGGTGCCGTTGCGCTCGGTCTTCGACGAGACCGGCGGCCTGCCGCTGCCCAAGCGCCATCCGGTGCGCCAGCGGTATCGCATCCTCGAATTGCAGCGCTGGCGCGAGCGGCGCGGCAAGGCGCTGAACCTGTTCCCGCGCCATTTCCCGCTCGACATCGCACTGGCCGACCGGGCGCTGATCGCCGCGACGCTCGCCGGCAAGGACCCCGGCGGCTTCATGGAGCGCGTGCTGGCCGGCGTCTGGGCGCAGGAGCTCGACCTGTCGCAGCGCGATTTGGTGATCGGGATGGCCGATGCGTCCGGGCTCGACGGCGAGGCGCTGGTCGGCGAAGCCGAGTCGGAGGCGGTGGCGGCGCGCTATGCGGCCTCGAGCGAGGCGGCGGTGAAGGCCGGTGTCTTCGGCGCGCCGAGCTATGTCCTCGGCGGCGAGGTGTTTTGGGGCCAGGACAGGCTCGAATTGCTCGACGACGCGCTGGCGAGCGGCCGGGCGCCCTACAGCACCGAGGCGAAAGTCTGAGCGACCGGCGCCGTCAGTCGACGATATCGGGCGTGCGCCAGGCGAGATGCTGGCCGGCGTCGACCGCGATCATCTGGCCGGTGATCGCTTCGGCGCGGGCAAGATAAAGTACGGCATCGGCGATCTCCCGGGGCTCGACCTTGCGGTTCAGCAGCGTCCCGGCCGCCTCGGCGGCAAGGGCGCTTTCGCCGCCATGCGCATTGGCGAAGGTCGGGCCGGGGCCGACGGCGTTGACGCGGATGCGCGGGGCGAGCGCCTGCGCCATGGTCGTCGTCGCCGCAAGCAAGGCCGATTTGGTCAGCGTGTAGGAATAGTATTGCGGCGTCAGCTTCCGGACGCGCTGATCGATGATGTTGACGATCGCACCTTGCCGGTCCGCCGGAAGCCGGTTGGCCATCGCCCCGGCGAGGACCGAAGGGGCCCGCAGGTTGATCGAGAATTGCCGGTTCCAGCGCAGCACCTCGAGCGAGCGGACATCGTCGATCAGGAAGCTCGAGGCGTTGTTGACCAGCAGCGTGACGGGGCCGAAGGCTGCTTCCGCGGCCGGCAGAACGCCGTCGACCGCTGCGGCATCGACCAGATCGGCGGTGACGACGGCGGCCTGGCCACCTTTCGCACGAATCTGCGCGGCGAGTTCCTCGGCCTCGCTGCGCGACTGGTTGCAATGGATCACCACCGCATAGCCTGATTCCGCCAGACGTTCGACGATGGCGCGGCCGATGCGACGGGCTCCTCCGGTGACGAGTGCGACCTCAGCGGCCATTCGGGCCTCCTTCGTGGCGTTCGCCGCGACGCTGGAGCCGGCGCTCCCAGTGCTTGGCGACGCGCAGATAGCGGTAGAACGCGTAATTCATGGCCGTCATGAAGCCGTAGACGCCGCGCAGAGCGTGGCGGCGGCCGACATAGGCCTTGAAGAAGTTGCCGGGGAATTCCAGCGCCAGCCGCAAGGCCGAGAGCGTTTCGCCGCGCTGGTCGAGATCCTCGGCCTGGGCATCGCTATAGGAATTCAGCTTGGCGATCTGCTCGCCGAGCGAACGCACGGAATAGTGATGGATCGTGCCCTTCAGGCTGCCGACCCGCGTTCCGGGCTGCAACTCGACCCGGTCGTGAACCGGCGAGGGCGAATAGCGTCCCTTGTCGCTGCGGTAGAGGCGGACCGGAGTCAGGGCATAGGCGAAACGGTGCGGTGCGCCCTCGCCGGGGAAGACCTCGGCAATGCGCAGCCTGTAGGCGTCTGCGGAGGGCTCACCGGCGGCGAACAGAGCGGCGATCTCGTTCACGAGTTCGGGAGGTGCCACCTCGTCGGCATCGAGATTGAGCAGCCAGGAATGGCGGCATTGTTCCTCGGCGAAGCGCTTCTGCTGGCCATAGCCTGGCCAGGGGTTCTCTATGACGCGAGCGCCCAGCTCGGCTGCAACGGCCTGCGTGCCGTCGGTGGAGCCGGAATCGACCACCACGATGTCGTCGCTGAGCGAGCGCACCGCCGCAATGGTGCGGCCGATCCGGTCGGCTTCGTCGCGGGCGATGATGAAGATCGAGATAGGCGGCACGCAAACGTCTCTGTGGGAGGGCATTCCGGCTTAAGCATGGGCTGCCGCCCCCTGCAAGCAAGCCCGGCCCCGGCGCCTATCCGTGCCCGCGGGAACCCAATTCGGATTGCGGCGTTTGTGTGGTGACCCCGGCCGTTCGATGTCTTGGCGCCTGCCGTTGCGTTAGTATTTGATTCACCATTCACTCTGTCTTAACAATCACTAACTGGCGTTGATCAATATGCCTTCTTGCTTCCGCATTCTGCCGCAATTTCGCCGCGGTCTGGCAAGCAGATGTGTTCTTGCCGCAACAGACACGGCTGGCTATCGACCTTATAAAGGGGTCATCGATATCACTGCCGGACCGGTGCCGGCCTCAGCGACGACTATCAAGGAGTACACCATGAAGAAGTTCCTGCTTTCGGGCGTTGCGGCCCTCGGTCTCGTCGCCGCTGGCGCTGCCTCCGCTGCCGACCTGCCGAGCCGCAAGGGCCCGGTCGTTGCCCCGGTTTACGTTCCCGTGTTCACCTGGACCGGCTTCTACGTCGGCGCCAACGCCGGCTACGGCTGGGGCAATGTGAACCTCAACGGCTGGGCCAACAACATCGGCAATCTCGACGGCTTCGTCGGTGGTGGCCAGATCGGCTACAACTACCAGATGGGCCAGTTCGTGATCGGCGCCGAAGCCGACATCCAGGGCGCCGACCTCGGCACCGGCCGCAACGTCTTCGGTGACAGCGTCAAGACCGAGTACTTCGGCACCGTCCGCGCTCGCGTCGGCGTCGCCTTCGACCGGTTCATGCCCTACATCACCGGTGGTTGGGCCTATGGCAACGTGAAGACCTCGATCCCGACCCTGGCCTTCTCGTCGGATCGTTCGCACACCGGCGGCTGGACTGTCGGCGGCGGCGTCGAGTACGCCTTCACCAACAACCTGATCGGCGGCGTCGAGTACCTCTACGTCGACCTCGGCGAGAAGAACATCGCCGGCGCTGGCACCAAGGTCGGCACCGACTTCTCGGTCGTGCGCGCCCGCCTCAGCTACAAGTTCTGATCTCTCCTTACGGAGACGGAACGGACCCGGTGGCTTCGGCCACCGGGTTTTTCTTTGTCTGGAGCACGGCGTAGCCGCGGACGTGGTCCTGCCCGAACATGCAAAAGGCCGCCTTGGAGGCGGCCTTGATCTTGTGACGCTGAAATATGAACGCGCCGGCGACTTGCGCGGCGCGCGCTGCCGGAGCCGTCGGGCCCTCAGCTCTTGACGCGCGTCGCCTCGAAGGCCGGCATCTTTGCGGAGAAAGCGTCGAGCCAGGCGACGAGCCGAGGATGCGCGGCGCGCCATTTGCCCTCATGACGAAGATCGAGATAGCCGAGCGCGCAGGCGAGCGCGATCTCGCCGATCCGCGGTCGGTCGGCGAAGGCCGGCGGCTCGGCTTCGAGCGCCGCCAGTGCCCGGTCGATCTTGCCCTGCTGGTTCTCGACCCAGCCGGCATGGCGGATTTCGGCGGGCCGGAAGCGAACCTCGTAGACTTGCAGGAGTGCCGCATCGCAGATCCCGTCAGCGAGCGCCTGCAGCCGCAATTGTGCGAAGCGTTCTGCGCCTGCCGGGATGATCCTGCCGCCGCCGGCGATATGGTCGAGATATTCGACGATAACGCGCGAATCGAACAGCGTGGTGCCGTCCTCGAGGACCAGCGTCGGGATCTTGCCGAGCGGGTTCTGGGTGCGCAGCGAATCCGCGGGATTGGTCGTATCGGTGGCGGCGACTTCGACCCGGTCACTCAGGCCGAGTTCGGCGAGGGCGAGCTTGACCTTGCGGCCAAAGGGGGAGGCGGGCGAGGAGCGCAGGATCAGCATGGCAGGGCTTTCGGGCTCGAAGCGAATCGGAAGCGGGATCAGCCGTCAGGGCGGATCGCCTCGCATCGATAGCGCGGACGCGGCCCCTGTGCGAGGCGCTCGCACAAGGCCGGCAGCAGGATCTCGGCTTCCTGCATCAGCAACCAGGGTGGGTTGACGACGAGCAGCCCGGTGGCGCTCAGCCCGCCGGCCGCTTCGGGGCGATCGACATCGATCTCGAGCCTGAGCAGGCGGCCGATGCCCGCTTCGTCGATGGCCTCGATCAGGTGGTCGACGGCGCGCCGGTCCTTGATCGGATACCAGAGCGCATAGATGCCGGTCGGCCATTTTCGCCAGGCGGCGATGAGGGCGCGGGCCAGCGTCTCGAACTCGTCCTTCTCCTCGAAGGGCGGGTCGATCAGGACGAGACCACGCCGTTCCTTCGGCGGGACATTGGCGCCGAGCGCGGTCCAGCCGTCGATGGCGAGTGCCTTGCAGCGCGCGTCGCGGCCGATCGCCTGGACGAGCTTGCTATAGGTACCTTCATGCAGTTCGGCGGCGATCAGCCGGTCGTCGTCGCGCATCGCCTGGCGGCAGAACCACGGTGAGCCGGGATAGGAGGTTGCGCCGTAGAGGGCGCGCGCGGCCGCAACCGCCTTGCGCCAGGGGGCGAGCAGCGTCTCGACCGCCGGTGCGAGCGGCGCCTGATCGAGTCGTGCCACGCCGTCGCGCCATTCATGCGTGCGCAGGGCTTCGTCAGAGCCGAGATCGTAGCGTCCGGCCCCGGCATGCGTGTCGATGACGCGATAGGGTTTATCCTTGGCGTTGAGATGCGTGAGGATGCGCATCAGCACGACGTGCTTGAGGATGTCGGCGAAGTTCGCGGCGTGGAAACCGTGTCGGTAATTCATGGGGCGCTCTTAGATCGCCGCGCGTCCGTTCGGACGCGGTCACGGCGATCTATCTCATTGTTATCGCATCGGAGTTTTCCGAAAAGTGGAATCCACTTCTCGGTCCGATGCTATAGCCTGCTTTGCGCCCGGCCGATATCGGCCGCCGCCGCATGCGCTCAGGGGCTGGCCGTGATTCTGATATCGGGTGCGCGACAGCCGGAGCGGTCGACCTCCTGGCAGCTGCGGAAGCCACGCAGATCGCGGGTGAAGCAGATTCGCACCTCTTGCAGCAGGCCGCGGCGGCAGGCGACCGACATCATGTCGGTACGCAGGCCGGGATTGGCGGCGACGAAGGCGCGTTCGAGCTCGATCGGCGTCCAGGTCTGGTCGCGGTCGCTGCCGCGCAGCGCTGGCGGAATCACGACCTTCTCACGGGCACGGCGGACATCGGCGAAATAGCCGGCGGGACTGGAGCCGGTGCAGGTGCCATGCTTGCGCCATTGATGGCGGGCCAGGCCTTCCGTCGGGAACAAGCCCTCGGCCTCCGACAACGCCATGCGCGACGGGTTGCGCCCGGCCGGGCCGCAATCGGTCGGATAGCCGCGTTCATTCTGCGGCCAGAGCCCGTGTACGACGAAGCCGGGATTGGCCCCGGGCGCGCATTGCTCGCGCGAGCGCCCGCGGCCGCCATCTTCGAGCTCGCAGAAGCCCGGAGACCAGGAGAGGGCGAGCACATAGAAGTCGAAATCACCGGGTGCGCCGCCGCGGCCATACTGCGCCTGCGCCGGAGCACCGAACGCCGCAAGACCGAGCAGCGCCAGCGCTGACAGCCAGGCGCGCGGGAGCTTCATGGTTGGATGTTACCGCTCGGGGCCGGGGCGCGCCATCTGACAGCCGGGGGCGTAGGAGCGATGGCGGTCGAGGCCGTCGACGCACCAGTTGACGTTCCAGGTCCAGCCGAACAGGCCGAGATTCTCGCGCACCGAATAGTCGACGCGGCGCAGCACGCCGTCATTGGTCATGACGCGGGCGGTGCAGAAGCGGCGCGGGATGAAGTCCGCGCCCCAGGGGCGCCAGGCGATCGGCCTGACCCGATCGAAATTGACGATCTGCAGCGGGCCCCAGAACTTGGCCTCGCGCGAGTTGAACCAGCTGGTGATCTCGCCGAGCACGGCCGGATCCTCGCAGGCCGGCAGATTGCCATGCATCGGGATGATGCGCGCTTCGGCCCGGTCGGCCGGGTCGACATAGCGGCCGCCCGAGCGATAGGCCGGGTCGCCATAAGGTTCGCCGCCTGCCTGAGCCGGCAGGGCTGCGAGGCAGAGCGTGGCGGCAAGGGCCGAGAAAAGCGAAACGCGGCGCATGGGCGGCCTTCGGAAAATGGGACTGAATCCGTCGCGCTACGATGGAGGCGAGGCCCGTCCCGGTCAAGGCGACGGTTGCGTTTCGGGCGCAAACCGTCGCGGATTGTGGCTTTCCTATCGCGCTTTGCGCCTAGCCGAAGGAGGCCGCCAGCATGGCCTCGTAGTCGGAGGCGGTGGCGGCGCGCGGGTTGGTGGCGCTGGAATGATCCTGGACGGCGGCCTGCGCGATCGCCGGGAGCACCTCGCGCGGCACGCCCATGGCCGAAAGGCTCGCCGGCATGCCGAGGCGCGCGGTCAGGCCAGCGATCCATGCCGCGAGATCGGCATCGGGGGCAAGTTCGAGCGTGCGGCGGATCTCGGCGTACTTCTCCTTGGCCGAAGGCTCGTTGAAGCGCAGCACGGCCGGCAGCAGCACGGCGTTGAGCGTGCCGTGATGCAGCGAGATCTGCTTCAGTCCGCCGAGAGGATGGGAGAGGGCGTGCACGGCGCCGAGCCCCTTCTGGAAGGTGAGGCCGCCCTGCAGGGCCGCCATCAGCATCTCCTTGCGGGCCTCGCGATCCGAGCCGTCGGCGACGGCGCGTTCGATATGGCCGACGGCGCGCTTCAGCCCGTCGAGGGCGATGGCTTCGGCGACCGGATTGTCGCGCGGGCTGAGATAGGTCTCGATGCAATGGGTGATCGCGTCCATGCCGGTCGCGGCGGTGAGCCAGGAAGGCAGGCCGAGCGTCAGGTCGGGGTCGCAGACCGCCAGCTTCGGGATCAGATGGGGCGAGATGAAGCCGAGTTTGCGGCCGTCGTTCAGCGTGATCAGCGCGGCGCGGCCGACCTCGCTGCCGGTGCCGGCGGTGGTCGGGATGGCGATGACGGGCGCGACCTTGGCGGTGATCTTCGGGATGCCGCCGAGGATCGCGGCATAGTTTTCGAGCGGACCGTCATGGCCGGCGAGCAGGGCGACGCCCTTGGCGAGGTCGATCGGCGAGCCGCCGCCGATCGCGACCAGGCCGTCGCAGCCATGTTCGCGGTAGACCGCCAGCGCCGCGAGAACGGCTTCCTCGGTCGGATTGGTCGGCGTTTCCGAAAAGAGCGCGGCATTGCCGAGGACAGGGGAGGCGGCACGCAGGCGATCGATCAGGTCGGTGGCGGCGAGGCCGCGATCGGTGACGATCAGCGGACGGGAGATGCCGAGCTGGGCGAGGCCGTCAGCAACCGTCTTGAGCTCGCCGAAGCCGAACTGCACCGTCGTCAGATAGGAGATCGTCGCCATCACATTTCCTCGCGAGCTTTCGGCGCTGCGGCCGGTCGGCTGTCTTGTCGCGCGTTCGCGCCATCGATGCCAGCCCCGGCGTTCTGACACCGGTGCAGGACGCCCCGGCGAGAACGCGATGTTGGGTGAAGCGAGGCGCCGTCATGCGGTGGGCGCGACAGGTTGCGGCAACGACCGATCGCCATGTCGGTCGCGATGTCGGTCGCGCTCGCGCGAGCAGGCGGTCCCGCCCTTTTCGCTCCCACCCCGCCGTCAGTGCTGCTCGATCGTCACCCGTTCCTTAGCGGCTTCGGCGGCCGCATTGCCGGCGCGCCTTTCGAGAACGAGCAGAGCGAGGCCCGCGGCGACGATCAGGGCGGCGCCCAGCAGCATGGCGGGCGTCGGCCAGTCGCCGAAAACGAACCAGCCGAAGACCAGCGCCCAGACGATCAGCGTGTACTGATAGGGCACGACGACCGAGGCTTCGGCGAGCTTCAGCGAGCGCGTCACGCACAGATGCGCGACCATGGCGATGATGCCGAGCAAGGCGAGCAGGCCGAGATCGGCCAGGGTCGGCGTCACCCAGCCGGTGGGCAGCAGCAGGAGGCCCATCACCAGCGCGCCGAGCGTCTGCCAGAAGACCAGGGTGACGTCGGGCGTGCCGCGCAATTGCCGGCCGGTGATCATCATCGCGGCGAAGGAGAAACTGCCGACCAGCGCGATCAATGCCGGCAGGGACAGGCTCTGCCCGGAGGGGTTGAGTGCGATCGCGACACCGACGAAGCCCGCGGCGACGGCGAGCCAGCGGCCGGCATCGACCCGCTCGCCGAGCAGCAATGCGGCGAGCACCACTGCCCAGACCGGTGCGGCCAGCCAGAGAGTCATCGTGTCGGCGAGCGGCAGATAGGAGACCGCCCAATAGAACAGCGCGACCTCGCAGGATCCGAGCGTGACCCGCAGCAGCTGCAGGCCCGGCCGTTCGGGACGCAGCGTGCGGCCGACGCCCTGCTTCACCACGAAGGGGATGATCACCAGCAGCGCGGCCGCCGAGCGCAGGAGCAGGACCTGGCCGACCGTATAGGTCGCGACCAGCCATTTCCCCATCACGTCGTTGAGCGAGAACAGCAGGATGCCCAGCAGCATCATGGCGATACCGGCGAGCGTGGTGTTGCGGCTGGGCATGGCGATCTTTTGGGCAGAGCAGGAGCCGGTTCCATCGCCCGTAGCCGACGCCGAAGCAAGTCGCCCGACGCAAGGGCAGGCCGCGTCCGGCACAAGGCCGCTGGCATGCTTTATTTTCGTATTGACTTAATTAAGTGAATTAAGAAATACATGGCTATGGATCGGTTCATGGCACTCGCAGACCCCACCCGTCGACGCATCATCGAGATGCTGGGCGAAGGCGCCCTGGCAGCAGGCGAAATCACGGCGCGCTTCGAAGTCAGTGCTCCGGCGATCTCGCAGCATCTCAAGGTTCTGAAGGCGGCCGGGCTGGTGACCGTCGAGATCAGCGGCCAGCGCCGCATCTACCGGCTCGATCCCGGCGGCCTGGAGGCGTTCGAGGCCTGGGTCCGGCAGGTGCGCGGCTTCTGGACCGCCTCGCTCGGCCGGCTCGAGCAGGAATTGGCAAAGCCCGGGACAGATGAGGGAATGGAATGATGAACGAGCATGGCGTTGTTCTGGAAAGCGGGGCGGTGCGCTTCGAGCGGATCCTGCCGGGACCTCTGGAGCGGGTCTGGGCCTACATCACCGAGTCCGGCAAGCGCGGGACCTGGCTCGCTTCGGGCGAGATCGAGCCGCGCGTCGGCGGCAAGGTCGAGCTGCTGTTCAAGCATTCTGAGATCACCGACGAGGCGCCGCCCGAGCGTTATCGCGAGGCGCATGAGAAGGGCTGGCTCGGCCATGGTGCGGTGACGCGCTACGAGCCGCTTCGGGCGATCGCCTTCACCTGGCCGGGCGAGGCGCCGACGAAATCCGAGGTGACGTTCGAGCTCACCCCGGAAGGCGAGCGTGTCCGGCTCGTCGTCACGCATCGCAAGCTCGCCGATAGGACCGAGATGACCAGCGTCTCCGGCGGCTGGCACCTGCATCTCGGCATCCTTGAGGATCGGCTCGCCGGCGCGGCGCCGCGCGGTTTCTGGTCGAGGCTTGGCGGGCTCGAGGCGGAGTACGCTGCGCGCTAACGCCGATCTGCCGCAGAGCCCTGCCTGAAGGTGCCGAGCAGGCACCGTCATCAAGGCTGAGGCGAAACGCCGGAAATCATCACAGGGGCTGCGCTCGATGACGGCTCGCGGACAGGCGGCGCGGCTATGTCGCCTATCCCGACGGCAGGGCTTCGCGTTGCGATGCCGGTGGCTACAGGCTCGCCGCTGCCCGTGCCGCCTGGTCGTATTGCCCCGAAAGAGAGCGCATCGCGGCGGCGATCTCGGAGAGGCGCTGCGGGTCGATGCCGGAGGCGAGGACAGACTTCACCAGGAGTTGTTCGCGTACCTGTGCATAGCGCCGGCAGGCCTCCTCGCCCGCCGGCGTTACTGCGGCGGTCTTCTCCTTGCCCTTGCGCCCGCCCTTGATCAGGCCGAGGCGCTCGAGCTTCTTGAGGGCGTAGTTCACGACATGCGTGTCCTCGATGTTGAGGATCAGGCAGATGTCGGCGAGCCGCTTGGGTTTGCCGCGATGGTTGACATTGTGCAGGACGAGCACGTCCATCGGCGTGAGATCCGCAAGTCCCGAGGCCGTCATGCCGCGCAGCATCCAGCGATGGAAGGCATGCACGGTCATGGAGAGCGCGAATTCAAACTCCGACAGGGCCGGCATGGCGCCGGAGGCGAGATGGCCGGAGGAGACGATGGGGCCGAGCGGGGCAACCGCGGGCTTCTGATCGGACATGGCGGAGTCGGGGTCCTGCATCGCGCCTGCGTTCTCGCTGGTGGGGTTCGCCGGGGCCTTGATCGCTGACCCGGCGGGCCGTTCATCGCCAGCGCGTCGGTGGCGCCGCCCCGCGAAAGGGCGGCGCCGCGCGGTCTCACATCTTCTTGTAGGCGTCGATGATCGCCTGGCCGTCGGCGCCGGCCTTCTTCAGCCAGTCGGCCGTCAGCGTCTCGCCGGCCTTCTTGAAGCCGGCGGCGAGCGCCGGAGAGGGCGCCTGCACCTTCATGCCCTTGGCCTTGAGCTGGTCGAGATACCAGTTGGTCTTCTCTTCCCACATCTTCCAGCCGCGCGCCTCGGCATCGGCCGAGGCCTTGAGCAGGGCATCCTGCGTCGGCTTGTCGAGCGCGGCGAAGGCGGCCTTGTTGACGAAAGTCGCGTCCTTCGGGATCCAGGCCTGGACGTCGTAGAAATGGGTCAGGGTCTCCCAGGCCTTGGAATCATAGCCGGTGCCGCCCGACGACATGAAGGAGTTGACCACGCCGGTGGCCAGCGCCTGCGGCAGCTCGGCCGCCTGGATCGTCACCGACTGCATGCTGAGCAGATCGCCGAGGCGCGCCGTGCCGACATTATAGGCCCGCCATTTCAGGCCTTTCATGTCCTCGATCGTGTTGAGCTCCTTCTTGGCGTAGACGCCCTGCGGCGCCCAGGGGACCATGAAGAGGAGCTTGATGCCCTGGCTGTCGAGCTTCTTCTCGATCGCCGCCTTGGAGGCCTTGTAGAGCTTCATCGAGTCCGCGAAGGAGGTCGCAAGGAAGGGCACGACGTCGATGCCGAAGACCGGGTCCTCGTTCTCGTGGATCGACATCAGCACTTCGCCCATCTGGGCCTGGCCGCTGGCGACAGCGCGCTTGATCTCCGGCGCCTTGAACAGTGCCGCGCCGGGGTGGACGGTGATCTGCAGCTTGCCCGATGTCGCCTTCTCGACGTCCTTGGCGAAGAGGGCGAGATTCTCCGAATGCGGGTTGTCGGCGGGATAGGCGGCCGGCAGATTCCATTTGGTCTGGGCTGAGGCCGGGGCGGCAAGCGCGAAGGCGCTGCAGCCGAGCGCGAAGGCGGCGATGGCGGATCTGCGGTCGAACATGTCGTTTTCCCTCTCTGTTGGCTTTGGTCTTGGTCTTGATCTCAATCCGGGAAGGCGAGCTTCGGCAAATAGAGCACGATCTGCGGGAAGGTCGTGATGATCAGCACAGCGACGTTGAGCAGAATGAAGAACGGGAAGGCGGCCCTCGCAACCGTCCAGGTGTCCTTGCCGCTCATGTTCTGCAGCACGAACAGGTTGAAGCCGACCGGCGGGGTGATCTGCGCCATCTCGACATGGATGACGAGGTAGACGCCGAACCAGACGAGGTCGAAGCCGGCCTCCTTGACCATGGGCAGGACGATGACGGCGGTCAGCACGATCATCGAGATGCCGTCGATCAGGCAACCCAGGATGATGTACATCACGGTCAGCGCCAGCACGAGCATGTGCGGCGAGAGCTCCTGGCCCTTGACCCAGGCGGCGAGCGCCGCCGGGATGCCGGTGAAGCCCATCGCCGCCGTGCAGAAGGCTGCGCCTGCCAGGATCAGCATGATCATGCAGGTGAGCCGCGTCGCGCTCATTATGCTTTCGAGGAAGGTCGGCCAGGTCAGTGTGCCGCTCCACCAGGCCAGGAAGAGCGCGCCGGTGACGCCGAAAGCGGCACATTCGGTCGCCGTCGCGAAGCCGAGCACCAGCGCCAGGAACACGGCGGCGATCAGCAGCAGGCAGGGTGCCAGCTTGGCCGATTGGCGCAGCTTCTCGCGCAGCGACATCGCAGGGTCGCGCGGCGGTGTCTTGTCCGGGTTGAGCCAGGACCAGACGATGACATAGCCCATATAGAGCGCCATCACGAGCAGGCCCGGCAGGAAGCCGCCGAGGAAGACCTGCAGCACCGAGACATTGGCGGTGACGGCATAGACCACCATCGGGATCGATGGCGGGATCAGCAGGCCGAGCGTGCCCGAGCCGGCGAGCGTGCCGAGGCTCAGGCGCTCGTCATAGCCGCGCTTCTTGAGCTCGGGCAGGGCGATCTTGCCGATCGTCGCGACCGTCGCCGCGGAGGAGCCCGAAACCGCCGCGAAGATGCCGCAGCCGACGATATTGGTGTGGATCAGCCGGCCCGGCAGCCATTGCAGCCAGGGAGAGAGGCCCTGGAACATCTGCTCGGAGAGCCGCGTCCGGAACAGGATCTCGCCCATCCAGATGAAGAGCGGCAACGCGGCCAGCGTCCAGGAGGCCGTCGAGCTCCAGACCGTGGTCGCCAGGACCTGGCCGATCGGCACATCGGTGACGAGATTCATCGCCAGCAGGCCGACCAGGCCGAGGCCGACACCGATCCAGACGCCGCTCGCGAGAATGCCGACGAGGAAGAGGAGCAGGACGAGCGAAAGTTCGGGCAGCGCCATCAGACGCCCCCGCCCTGGGCGACGCGCTCGACCAGTTCCTCTACCGATTGTGGCGGCTTGGGCAGATAGGTCGGCCGACCCCCGCGCGCCACGATGACCCATTCGTCGATCAGCGCGATCAGCAGAATGCCGAGCCCGATCACCATGCCGAGCTGCGGGATCCACAAGGGCACCGAGACGACGCCGGTCGACATGTCGTCGAAGCGCCAGGAATCATGGGCCAAGCGTCCGGCCTGATAGGTGAAATAGCAGATGAAAGCTGCGGCGATCGTCAGGGCGCTCAGCTCTGCGGCGCGCCTGCGGCCGCCTTCCAGGCGCTCGATCAGCAGGCCGACGCGGATCATCTCGCCGCGCTTGAAGGTGTGGCCCAGGCCGAGAAAGGCCATCGCCACCAAGGCCCAGGAGGCGAAGTCGTCACCGGAGGGAATGTTGAAGTTGATCTCGCGCCCGATCGACAGGAACATCATCAAAGCGAAGATCGCCACGAGACTGATCCCGGCGAGCCAGCCGGAAACCAGGTAGAGCATGTCGAGTACGCGACGAATCATGCGCGCGCCTCGCCATGCGCCGTTAGGTCGCGTCGTTTTGCGACGCGCCTGCCGGCGGCCAGTGCCGATCCCGTCATTGCCCTCTCCTGGTTGCTTGCACGGTCTGGCCCCTCTGCCTTGTTCCGGTCACAATCGAGATCGTAGCCGGCGGAATGAGCTTGTCAATTTTTCATCGACGATTTATCGATGAAGTGTCGATGTTGTTTTTTGATCTCCGGGAGGGTGCGATGACTGCCAGCCGTTGGGACTTCTGGATCGATCGTGGCGGCACCTTCACCGACGTGATCGGCCGCGATCTCGAAGGCAAGCTTCACGCCAGGAAGCTGCTCTCTGAGAATCCGGGGGCGTATCGCGACGCGGCCGTGCAGGGCATTCGCGACCATCTCGGGTTGAAGACGGGCGAGCCGATTCCGGCCGGGCTGGTCGGCGAAGTGCGCATGGGCACCACGGTCGCGACCAATGCGCTGCTCGAGCGCAAGGGCGATCGGACGCTGCTGGTCACGACCAAAGGTTTCCGCGATGCGCTGCGCATCGGCTATCAGG
The DNA here is from genome assembly GCF_058798075.1 of Allobosea sp. GW823-FHT01F03. Lineage (NCBI taxonomy): Bacteria > Pseudomonadati > Pseudomonadota > Alphaproteobacteria > Hyphomicrobiales > Alloboseaceae > Allobosea > Allobosea sp. GW823-FHT01F03. The sequence continues at coordinate 2,006,081 of NZ_CM179505.1, forward strand.
CCCGCCCGAACATCTTCGCCAAGGAGATCATCAAGCCGGAGCAGCTCTATGAGGCTGTGGTCGAGGTCGAGGAACGGGTCCTTGCCGACGGCACGGTCGAGCGTGCCCCCGACGAGGCCGCGATCCGCACCGCGCTGCAGGCGCGATATGATGACGGTTTCCGCGCCGTCGCCATCGTCTTCATGCACGGCTATCGCTATTCGGCGCATGAGCAGGCTGCAGCGCGCATCGCCCGCGAGATCGGTTTTCCGCAAGTTTCGGTCAGCCATGAGGTTTCGCCGCTGATCAAGCTGGTCGGCCGCGGCGACACGGCGGTGGTCGACGCCTATCTCTCGCCGATCCTCGGCCGCTATGTCGCGCAGGTCTCCGAAGAGCTCGACATCGTCCGCACCGGCGCGCGGCTGATGTTCATGATGTCCTCGGGCGGGCTCACCGCGGCCGAACTCTTCCAGGGTAAGGACGCGATCCTGTCGGGTCCGGCCGGCGGCGTCGTCGGCCTCGCCGAGACCGGCCGCTCGGCCGGGTTCGACAAGGTGATCGGCTTCGACATGGGCGGTACCTCGACCGACGTCGCCCATTTCGACGGCGAATACGAGCGCGCCTTCGAGACCGAGGTCGCCGGCGTCCGCATGCGCGCGCCGATGATGCTGATCCATACGGTTGCTGCAGGTGGAGGGTCCATTCTCCACTATGACGGCGCCCGCTTCCGCGTCGGCCCCGATTCAGCCGGTGCCAATCCCGGCCCCGCCGCCTATCGCCGTGGCGGCCCACTCGCCGTAACCGACGCGAACGTCATGGTCGGCAAGCTGATCCCGTCCTATTTCCCGGCGATCTTCGGCCCGAAGCAGGATGCGCCGCTCGACGTCGAGACGGTGCGCGCCAAGTTTGCGGCGCTGGCGGCAGAGGTCGGCGATGGCCGCTCGCCCGAGGAGGTCGCCGATGGCTTCATCCAGATCGCCGTCGCCAACATGGCGGAGGCAATCAAGAAGATCTCGGTGCAGCGTGGCTATGACATCACCCGCTATGCGCTGAACTCCTTCGGCGGCGCCGGCGGCCAGCATGCCTGCCTCGTCGCCGACGCGCTCGGCATCAAGACCGTGCTGCTGCACCCGTTCTCCGGCCTGCTCTCGGCCTATGGCATGGGCCTGGCCGAGATTCGCGCGACGCGCACCGCGGCGCTCGACGTCGCCCTCGATGCCGAGGCCAAGGCCGCGATCGCGGCGGTCGCGGAGCGCCTCGGTGCCGAGACGAAGGCGGAGGTCGCCGGCCAGGGCGTCGCCGAGGGCGATATCGCCCTGCATGTGCGCGCCCATATCCGCTATGCCGGGACCGATACGGCGATCGCGACGCCTTTCGGCAGCCGGGAGGAGATGCAGGCCGCTTTCCAGAGCGCGCACAAGGCGCGCTTCGGCTTCATCGACGAGACCAAGGCTCTGGTCGTCGAGGCGGTCGAGGTCGAGGCGATCGGCGGCGGCGCCCGGTTCGAGGAGGCACTGGCGAGCGAAGGCGCGGGCGAGCCGGTCGCCGCCGAGCGCACCCGCCTGTTCTCGCAGGGGCGCTGGCATGACGCGGCGATCATTCGCCGCGAGGCGATGAAGCCCGGCCAGAACATTGCCGGCCCTGCCATCGTGATCGAGCCCAACCAGACCGTGGTGGTCGAGGAGGGCTGGAGCGCCAGGCTCACGGCCAAGGATCATCTCGTGCTGACCCGCAGCAAGCCGCTGGTCCAGCAGGCGGCGATCGGCACCAAGGCCGATCCGGTGATGCTCGAGATCTTCAACAACCTGTTCATGTCGATCGCCGAGCAGATGGGCGTGACGCTGCAGAACACCGCCTATTCCGTGAACATCAAGGAGCGGCTCGACTTCTCCTGCGCGGTCTTCGACCAGACCGGCGGCCTCGTCGCCAATGCCCCGCACATGCCGGTGCATCTCGGTTCGATGGACAAGTCGGTCGAGACCGTGATCGCCAACAATCCGGTGATCCGGCCGGGCGACGTCTACTGCCTGAACGCGCCTTATAATGGCGGCACGCACCTGCCCGACATCACGATCTGCACGCCGGTCTTCGATACGCAGGACAAGGAGATCCTGTTCTGGGTCGCCAGCCGCGGCCACCATGCCGATGTCGGCGGAACCGCGCCGGGCTCGATGTCGCCACTGGCGACGAATATCGAGGAGGAAGGCGTCTATATCGACAATTTCAAGATCGTCGATCGCGGCCGCTTCTGCGAGGAGGAGCTGGTCAAGCTCCTGACCGGCGCGCGCTATCCGGTGCGCAACGTCGTCCAGAACGTTAACGACCTAAAGGCCCAGATCGCGGCCAATGAAAAGGGCGTGGCGGAGCTGAAGAAGATGATCGGCTCCTTCGGCCTCGACGTCGTCCAGGCCTATATGGGCCATGTCCAGGACAACGCCGCCGAGAGCGTCGCCAGGCTGCTTGCCCGTCTGCATGACTGCGAGTTCACCTATCCGATGGACCAGGGCTGCGCGATCAAGGTGAAGATCACCGTCGATCGCGAGAGGCGCGAGGCGACCGTCGACTTCACCGGCACTTCGCCGCAGCGCGAGGACAATTTCAACGCGCCGGCGCCCGTCACCCGCGCCGCCGTGCTCTATGTTTTCCGCGTCATGGTCGACGATGCGATCCCGATGAATGCCGGCTGCCTGCGGCCGATCAAGGTGATCGTGCCGGAAGGCTCGATGTTGGCGCCGCGCTATCCGGCCGCCGTCGTCGCGGGCAATGTCGAGGTCAGCCAGGCGGTGACCAACACGCTGTTCGGCGCGCTGGAGGCGATGGCCTGCTCGCAGGGCACGATGAACAACCTGACCTTCGGCAATAACGAGTACCAGTATTACGAGACGATCTGCTCGGGCTCGCCGGCGGGGCCGGGCTTCAACGGCACCTCGGGCGTGCATGTCCACATGACCAATTCGCGCCTGACCGACCCGGAGATCCTGGAGACGCGCTTCCCGGTCGTACTCGAGGACTTCCACATCCGCGCCGGCTCCGGCGGCAAGGGCGAGTGGAATGCCGGCGACGGCACCAGTCGCACCATCCGGTTCCGCAAGAGCATGGACTGCGCCATCCTCGCCTCGCATCGCAAGGTCAGGCCCTTCGGCATGAAGGGCGGCGAGCCGGGCGAACTCGGGCGGACGCTGGTGCGCCGGCTCTCGGGCGAGGTCGAGGAGCTCAAGCCCTCCGACCAGACCTTCCTGGAGGCCGGCGAGGCGGTGACCGTGCTGACGCCGACGGCCGGGGGCTATGGAAAGCGCAAGGGCTGAGGCATAGCTCCTCGCTTGTCGTCGTCGGGAGCACGGCGAAGCAATCCGGAATTGCGCATTGTCGCCTTGGATTGCTCCGCCGGCTGAAGTCTCCTTGTAACGACGCTTGCGCGAAGGAGACCGAGCATGTCGCAGACCTGGATGATCACCGGCGCCAATCGCGGCATCGGCCTTGCTCTGACGATGGAATTGCTGCGGCGGGGCGATCATGTGATCGCCGCGGCGCGCGATCCCTGGGGCGGGGCGCTGGCCGAGCTGGCGGGCGTGCATGTCGGGCAACTGACGCCGCTCGAACTCGACGTGACCTCCGACGAAAGCGTCGCCGCTGCCAAGCGGGCGCTCGCCGGGCGGCCGCTCGACGTGCTCGTCAACAATGCAGGCATTTACGGGCCGCGGGACCGACAATCGGCCTTCGATATGGATTTCGACGCCTGGCGCGAGGTCTTCGAGGTCAATGTCTACGCGCCCTTGCGGGTGGCGCAGGCCTTCCTGCCCAATCTAGAGGCGGGCAGCGGGCGGAAGATCGCGACGATCTCGAGCCGGATGGGCTCGCTCGGCGGCAATCCGTCCGGCGCCATCGCCTACCGATCCTCCAAGGCCGCGGTGAACATGGTGATGGTCGCCCTCGGCAATGCGGTGCGCGCCAGCGAGATCGCCGTGCTGCTGTTCCATCCCGGCTGGGTGCAGACCGATATGGGTGGCGGCGGGGCCGATATCCCGGCGACGGAGAGCGCCGCCGGCTTGATCGAAACCGTCGACGCTTCCGGCATGGCGCAGACCAACAGCTTCCGGACCTGGAAGGGCGAAACGATCCCCTGGTAAATGCCGCTGCTGTCCACAAGCCGGCCGCGATGGACCTGAGCCAGACGCTCGCCTAATCCTCGCTTGTTCGAAGCTTGTGAGGAACCGTCCATGATCCGCATCACGCTTGCCGGCTGCACCGGCTGGGTCGGCAAGGCGCTCGTCGCCGCGATCATGGCCGCGCCCGATCTCGAACTGGTCGCGGGCGTTTCGCGCCAGGCCGCCGGGCGCGATCTCGGCGAGGCGGCGGAATTGCCGGCTAGCGGGCTGCCGGTCTTCGCAACGGTTGCCGAGGCGCTTGGCGTGCCGAGCGATGTGCTGATCGACTACACCAAGCCGGACAGCGTGAAGAGCAACGTGCTTTCGGCGATCGCTGCCGGGCGCCATGTCGTGGTCGGCACCTCCGGCATGTCGGGCGCGGACTATGCCGGGATCGAGCAGGCCGCGCTCGCAGCGGGCGTCGGGGTGCTCGCCGCCGGCAATTTCTCGATCACCGCGACGCTGCTGCGGCGTTTCGCCCGCGAGGCGGTGAAATATGTGCCGGATGTCGAGATCATCGACTATGCCTCGCCCGGAAAGCCGGACACGCCCTCGGGCACGGGTTTCGAACTGGCCGAAACGCTCGCTGCCGAGCGCATGGCCGCGACCTCGCTGCCCGTCTCCGCGCTCGGCGGGGTCCGCGAGACGCGTGGCGGCGCGATCGGTGTGCCGCATCCGGTGCAGGTGCATTCGCTGCGCATGCCCGGCTTCGTACTCTCCTGCGAGGCGGTGTTCGGCCTTGAGGATGAGCGCTTGGTCATTCGCCACGATGCCGGCACCTCCGCTGCTCCCTATGTGGGGGGAACCTTGCTGGCGGCGCGGCGCGTCGGTGAGCAGCCCGGTCTGCGCCGTGGCCTCGACAGCCTGATGGCTTGAGTCTCTGCCGATGTCCTGTCGAAAAGTTCTTATTATTTCAAATGCTTAGCTGGCTTCATTAAGGATCTGTTCGCTCGCGGTTGCGAGAATGGCCGCGCGCGAAACGGTAGTGAGGCGAGATGCGGCGCTTTGGTTTGACGGCAAAGATCACCCTGCTCTTCGCGCTGTTCGGGATCGCCGCGGCGCTGGGGCTGGCGGGCGCGCTCGGTGGCCTTGCCTCGGTGCACCAGATCGACCGCGAAGCGTTCAACGGGCTTCAGCTCGCCAATCGCGCCTCGCTACTGTCGAGCCGCGTGGCGCAGGCCTCGCTGCTCAGCCGCTTCGATGACGGCGCCAGTCCACAACAGGTCGAGCAGGCTCTCGATGCTCTCGATGCCGCGATCGAACTGGTCGATGCCGCGCGCGCGAGCCTGGTCTCGGCGTTGCCGCCGGAGCTGTCGCAGGCCCATCCGACGCTCGATGCCAGCATCCGCACCTTCATCGATTTTCAGCGCGACATTGTCGACATCGGCCGCCGCGTCTCGGCCAAGGCGGCGCTGATCGAGGCCTCGGCGGAAGCGGCGAGGGAGAATGTCCGCCAGATCATCAGCGTCACCGCGACGATCCGTGACGATCTCGACCGGCAGGCGGGGCAGGCCGCCTCTAGTGCCGAGATGCTGGCGCATCAGGTGCGGCTGCGGGTGATCCTGATCGCCGTCGGCCTGCCGCTCGCCGGTGGAGCGCTCGCCATCACCCTGCTGCGCGCCCATCTGACCCGGCCATTGCGCGAGCTGATGGCGGCGATCGATGCGACCATGGCGAGCGAGCATGTCATCGAGGTCCCGCATCGGCGCCGGCGCGACGAGATCGGCGAGCTCGCCCGCACGGTGCGGACTTTGAGCGAGGTGCGCGCCACGCTGGTGACGCGTGATGCCGAAGCCGGGCTGGCGCAGGCGCATCAGGCGCGCCGCACCGAGGAGCTGCATCGCATCGCCGAGGAATTCGAGACGAAGATCGGCCGCCTGCTCGGCGACATCGCCGCGGCGAGCGAGGGCTTGCGGGCGGCGCTCGGCGATTCCGCCGTCCAGGCCGAACAGATCTCGCAGAGCGGCGGGGCTGCCGCGGGGGCGGTGGTCGACGCCGCCGAGGAAGCGAACCGGATCTCGGATGCGGCTCTGCGGCTCGAGGACGTGGTGGAGCAGATCAATCACGAGGTCCGTCGCGTTTCGCAGACGGCGACCGAAGCGACACGTGACGCCGCCGGAACGGCCAGTCTGGTCGGGCGGCTGACCGATAATGCCGGCCAGATCCGCGATGTCGTCGCGCTGATCGAGGCGATCGCGCGCCAGACGAACCTGCTCGCATTGAACGCCACGATCGAGGCCGCCCGCGCGGGGGCGCATGGCCGCGGCTTCGCCGTGGTCGCGAGCGAGGTCAAGGCGCTCGCGACTCAGACGGCGGATGCCACGGCGAAGGTGGCCACGCGGATCGTTGCGGTCGACGAGGCGCTGTCGCAGGCGGCGACCGCGATCTCCGGCATCGTCACGCGTGTCGGTGCGGTCGAGCAGACCAGCACCGAGATTTCCAGCATGGTCGCCTCGCATAGCGGCCTGCTGCAGAATCTCGGCGAGACCATCGCCCGCATATCGGAAGTGACACGTGGCGGCGTCGAGGCGATGACGGTGATCGTCGAGGCCAATTCCCTCAGCGTGACGCGTGCCGAGCAAGGAGCGAGCGGTGCCAGACGGCTCGACGAGCGCATCACCGCATTGCAGGTCGAGGCGAACCAGTTCGCACGACGCCTGCGCTCTGCGTGATCGGCACTTGCCGTATGAGCGCGACTCGCGGCCATTGGGCGCCATGTCCGCAGAATCGATCTCATCATGAACTGGTCGCCACAGCAGGACGACGCGCTCCGTGCCGTCTCGGACTGGCTGAAGAGTGGCTCGCCGCAGCTTTTCCGCCTGTTCGGCTATGCCGGTACCGGCAAGACCACGCTCGCCCGGCACATCGCCGAGGATGTCGACGGCACGGTCGTCTTCGCCGCCTTCACCGGCAAGGCGGCGCTCGTCCTGCGCAATAAGGGCTGCGAGGGCGCGCAGACCATCCATTCGCTGATCTACCGCTCGCGCGGGGTCGACGAGGAGAGCCCGACCTTCGTGCTCAACCGCGAGAGCGTCGCGGCCAAGGCCAAGCTGATCATCATCGACGAATGCTCGATGGTCGACGAGGAGCTCGGCCGCGACCTGCTCTCCTTCGGCACGAAGGTGCTGGTGCTGGGGGACCCCGCGCAGCTGCCACCGGTCAAGGGCGGCGGCTTCTTCACCGAGGCCGAGCCCGACATCATGCTGACCGAGGTGCACCGTCAGGCGGCCGACAACCCGATCGTGCGGATGTCGATGATCGTGCGCGAGGGCGGGCGGCTCGAGGTCGGAGAATATGGCGAGAGCCGCGTGATCAGGCGCGATCAGATCACGCCCGAGATCGTACTCTCGGCCGGGCAGGTGCTGGTCGGCCTGAACAAGACGCGCCGGGGCTACAATGCCCGGATGCGGCAGCTGATGGGGCACAGCTCGAACGTGCCCGTCGTCGGCGAGAAACTGGTCTGCCTGCGCAACGACAAGAGCAAGGGCCTGCTCAATGGCGGCGCCTGGATCGTGCAGGAGCTGAAGACCTCGAAGAAGGGGCTGGTCACCATGCGGGTGACGCCGGAGGACGATACCGGCGGCAAGCCGGTGAAAGTCTCGGTGCTGCCGAACTTCTTCGACGGCACCGAGGAGGAGGTGCCCTGGGAGCTGCGGCGCCACACCGACGAATTCACCTTCGGCTACGCTCTCACCGTCCACAAGGCGCAGGGCTCGCAATGGGACGATGTCGTGCTGTTCGACGAGGCCTACGCCTTTCGCGAGCACCGGGCGCGCTGGCTCTATACCGGCCTGACGCGCGCCGCCGAGACGATCACCGTGGTGGTGTAACGGCTGGCGCGTTCAGGCGCGGCCGGCATCGCCCTCCTGCCGCCGCAGCGCCTTCAGCCGGCTGATCAGGTGGCGGGCGCCCATCAGGATGTGCTGCTCCAGATGCGCGCTGGCGCGGGCGACGTCGCCCTGCCGGCAGAGGTCGAGCAGGACCTGATGCTCGCGGTTCATCTTCTCGCGCGAACCGGTCAGCCTGATCGGCAGCGGGAAGTGACGATAGGCGTTGAGATAGAGCTTGCGCACCAGCGCCAGGGTCTGGGGGCGATTGGCCGGCTCGTAGAGCGTCGCGTGAAAATCCCAGTTCAGGTTCGACCAGAGCTCATCGCGCCGGTCCTCGACCATCTGGGCCAATAGTGCCTCGGCCTTGTGATAGTGCTGTTCCGCGAGCAGCGGCATGGATTGCTCGAGCAGCCAGGTCTCGAGCCGGGCCCGGATCTCGTAGACCTCCTCGAGATCGTCGATCGACAGGCTGGAGACCACCGCGCCCTTGTGCGACTGCATGGTCACCAGCCCCTCGGCCTCGAGCTGGTGCAACGCCTCGCGGATCGGGACGCGGCTGACGCCGAACTCCGCCGCCAGCTTCTCCTGCCGCAACAAGGTCGCTTCCGGCAGGGCGCCGGACAGGATCTGCTCGCGCAGGAGGTCGACGACCCGGCCGGTCGTCGTGACGCGGTGCAGCGTCATGGTCTTCTCGGGGCTGGTCGCGGTTGTCATCGCCTGATTTCTGGATTCCCGGCCTCGGCGGCTCGCCTCCGTTCCTGCCGGAAAACCAGGCTTCTTTCAATCAGGCGGCCCGTGAACGCTCCATAGCGGATATTCTGGATCCTGTCCGTTTTCACGAAAAAATGCCGTAATAGGTCGTTGTTTCCTCGAAATGGCATGCTTGCGAATGTCTGCTGCATCCGATACAGAAAAATTGGATTCAATATTCAATTCTTCTAAAGGCGCCTGAAATGATCGCGATCAGCAACAATGAGGGGGGCAGCGGCATCGGTGCGACGGCGCGGGAACTTCTCGGCGGCGCCAGGGCGCTGGACGCGATCGAGGCAGGCGTCCGGCTGGTCGAGGCCGATGAGAGCGTTCGGACGGTCGGGCGCGGTGGCTGGCCGAACCTGCTCGGCGAGGTCGAACTCGACGCATCGGTCATGGATGGTTCGACGCTTCGCACGGGGGCGATCGGGGCGCTCGGCGGCTATCTGCATCCGATCAGCATCGCCCGTCAGGTGATGGAGCGGCTGCCGCATGTGCTCCTGGTCGGGGAGGGCGCGCGGCGCTTCGCCGTCGAGATCGGGGCCGAGGCCGGGGAACTCCTGATGCCGCATGCCCGCACCGCCTGGGCCCGCTGGTTCGCGGACGAGGTCGGCGAGGCCGATCGTGCCGCCTGGCCCGACGTGCCGATGGCCGAGCTCTGCAAACAGGCGATCGACCCGGAGATCGGCCGCGACACCACCGTCTTCCTGGCGCAGGACAAGGCTGGCCATATCGGGGCGGGGACGAGCACCTCCGGCTGGGGCTGGAAATACCCTGGCCGCCTCGGCGACAGCCCGATCATCGGGGCCGGCTCCTATGCCGATACCCGCTACGGCGCCTGCGCCTGCACCGGCGTCGGCGAAATGAGCATCCGGGCCGGCACCGCCCGCGCCGTGGTGCTCTACATGAAGATGGGCATGAGCGTGGAGGAGGCGGTCCATGAGGCCGTCGACGACATGCGCGCCCTGAAGGGCGGATTGATCGGCCGCGTCACCATCCATGCGATCGACGCCGCCGGTGGTCACAAGGTCGTCGCCGTCAACGGCCTGCCGGAGAACCATTACTGGCTCTGGCGTGAAGGCGCGGCCGCGCCCGCCAGCCATCCGGCCGAGATCATCGCGATCAGCGACGACCCCGCACCCAAGCCCACCGCCCACCGGCGCTATGAGCGCCTGGGCCTCTGAAAGCCGAATTCGGCTCGATCACCATCAACCGCAGGAGGAGGAAAGTTCATGTCCCGGATCGGAAAGACCGCGCTGCTGGCGCTGGCCGACTCACTGCTGATCAGCACCGGTGCCCTGGCGCAGACGACGCTGGCGAAGGTCAAGGAGCGCGGCCAGTTGCTCTGCGGCACCAGCACCGGCATTGCCGGTTTCAGCCTCGCCGACGGACAGGGCAAATGGTCGGGGCTCGACGTCGATGTCTGCCGGGCTTTGGCCGCGGCGATCTTCGATGATCCCGGCAAGGTCAACTTCATCCCGCTCGCCAGCAAGGACCGGCTGGTCGCGCTGCAAAGCGGCGAGATCGACGTGCTGCCGCGGACCACGACCTGGACGCTCAGCCGCGACGCCGGCCAGGGCCTCGATTTCACGGCGGTGAACTACTATGACGGCCAGGGTTTCCAGCTGCGCAAGAAGGCCGGCATCAAGTCGGTGAAGGAGCTGGACGGCGCCTCGATCTGCACCGTGCAGGGCACCACCAACGAGCTGAACCTCGCCGATTATTTCCGCGTCAACAAGATGAAGTACGAGGTCGTCGCCTTCCAGGGCATCGACGAGACGGTGAAGGCCTATGAGAGCGGCCGCTGCGACGCGATCTCGACCGACATCTCCCAGCTGGTCTCCTACCGGCTGAAGATGGCCGATCCCGCCGAGCACATCCTGTTGCCGGAGGTGATCTCGAAGGAGCCGATCGGCCCCTATGTCCGCCAGGGCGACGACCAGTGGTTCGACATCGTGCGCTGGACCGTCTTTGCGATGATCAATGCCGAGGAGCTCGGCGTGAGTTCTGCGAATGTCGGCGAGATGCTGAAATCCGACAATCCGGAAGTGCAGCGCCTGCTCGGCGTCGGCACGAAGCTCGGCGAAGGGCTCGGCCTGAGCGCCGATTGGGCGGCGAGGATCGTCCGGCATGTCGGCAATTACGGCGAGTCCTATGAGCGCAATCTCGGCTCCGGCAGCCGCATCAACCTGCCGCGCGGGCTGAACAATCTCTGGTCGAAGGGCGGCATCCAGTTCGCTCCGCCGATCCGCTGATCAGCAGCGATCGCCATCGCCCGGATGCGCTGCCGCACCGGGCGATGGCACTTAGACAAAGCGAAGGCGGCGCTCATGACGATGCGCCGCCTTTCGCAATAACGACTGCCTGCCGGCTATGCGCGTAGGGTTGCGAGGCCGAGCCGGCCGGTGTCAGTGGGTCGACAGCTTCATCATCACCAGACCGGAGACGATGAGGCCGGCGGCGGCGAGGCGCATCGGCGTCGCGGCCTCGCCCAGCACCAGGATACCGACGATGAAAGCACCGACCGCACCGATGCCGGTCCAGATCGTATAGGCCGTGCCGAGCGGCAGGCTGCGCATCGCAAGCGCCAGCAAGGCGAAGCTGCCGATCATGGTGACGAGGGTGATGACGGTCGGCGTGATCTTGGTGAAGCCGTCCGACTGCTTCATGTAGAATGCCCAGACGACTTCGAGGACGCCGGCGACGATGAGATAGAGCCAGGCCATGATCTTCTCCCTTGGAGACGGGCCGGGTCGTCCCAGCGGTTCTGCCCGTCACGGGGGAGGTCGTCCTCGCCCGCTTATGTTGCACCGCGGTAGGACGTTTTCAAGTCACGCCCGCCATGCCGGCCCACGAAAAAGCCGCGGCTCGTAGGAGCCGCGGCCGAATTTTTTGACAAAGGCCGTGCCGCCACGCAGCCCGGACGCAGGGGTCAAGCCCAGGCGCGGGTCTTGAGCTTCTCCTCATAGGCCTCGATCTTGGTCGCCTTTTCCATGGTCAGGCCGATATCGTCGAGGCCGTTGAGCAGGCAGTGCTTGCGGAACGGGTCGATCTCGAAGGTCACCGTGCCGCCGTCGGGTCCCTTGATGGTCTGGCTCTCAAGATCGATGGTCAGCGTCGCGTTCGAGCCGCGATCGGCATCGTCGAACAGCTTGTCGAGGTCCTCCTGCGAGACCTTGATCGGCAGGATGCCGTTCTTGAAGCAGTTATTGTAGAAGATGTCGGCGAAGCTGGTGGAGATCACGCAGCGGATGCCGAAGTCGAGCAGGGCCCAGGGGGCGTGCTCGCGCGACGAGCCGCAGCCGAAATTGTCGCCGGCGACGAGGATCTCCGACTTGCGATAAGCCGGCTGGTTGAGGACGAAGTCCGGGTTCTCCGAGCCGTCCTCCTTGTAGCGCATCTCCGAGAACAGCGCGGTGCCGAGCCCGGTGCGCTTGATCGTCTTCAGATACTGCTTGGGGATGATCATGTCGGTGTCGACATTGATCACCTTCAGCGGGGCGGGCGTCGAGGTCAGGGTGGTGAAGGGCTGCATGGTGGGTACTCCTGTATTCGTGTTCGTTGAAACCGTGTCAGGCAGGCCGATTGACGCTCGGGCGAGTGATGCGCGTGCCTGCCCATATGTCATGTAGAGGTGCGCGCGGCAGGCTGCGGCGAAGCTCAAACGGCCGCCACCAGGCGAGCGCGATGATGAAGGCGGCGAAGATTGTCGGTACCAGCAGCCAGGGGCTGAGGTTGAATGCGCCGATAAGCCAGAACGCTCCAAAGCTCGCCCCCATGATCAAAACGACGGGTATGGAAGCGAATAGGAAACGCAGAATCACGGCTTTCAATCCAGCCTCCTCACCACTTGCTGTTGCGAGTTGAAGCTTCATCAGCTTCATGCCGGGCGTGGCCTGCAGACGCGACGAGAGGAAGATGAAACTCGCAATCAAGAAGAGCGCGAGGCCGACCCAGTCCAGATAGAACGGTGACACCGGGTTGCCATTCGTGCTCACCGGGACGGAGACGCTACGCGTCAACACGATGCCGTTCGGTTGCTTGTCGTGGCGAGCCAGGATGATGACGCGGTTATCGGTGACGCCGAAGCTACGGATGTTGCACTGCGCGGCATTGGTCCAGGCCACATTCGGCATCATCCTGTTCCCCGCGGCCAGTGCTTCCGGGGAGACTTTGGTCGGCTCACAAGCACGAGTACTCACGCCGAACCCGCTCAGGCGCAGCGTATCGCTCGTGCCGCTGGTCACGAGGGTGAAGGCGAGCACAAAAATCAGCGAAGCTGCGACAAAATCGATCGCAACCGCAAAGCTTCGCCGCCAGAACCAGAGCTTTTGTGGCTCAGCCATCCGTCAGCCCGCTGCCTGCTCGATCGCTTCCATGTCGTCGTCGTCGAAGCCGAAATGGTGGCCGATCTCGTGCACCAGGACATGGGTCACGATCGCCCCCAGGCTCTCGTCATGTTCCGCCCAGTAATCGAGGATCGGGCGGCGGTAGAGATGGATGGTGTTGGGCATCTGCCCGGTCTGCGGCGCATAGCCCTGCTGCGGCAGGCCGACGCCGGAGAACAGGCCGAGCAGGTCGAACGGGCTCTCCGCCTCGAGCTCCTTCAGGACATCGTCCTCGGGAAACTCGGTGACGTTGATGATCAGGTCGGCGCAGAGCTTGCGGAAATCCTCAGGCAGGCGGTCATAGGCTGCCTGCGCGAGGATCTCGAACTCGGCGCCCGACGGTGCGCGCACGCCGTCCCAGTCGAGCCCTTGCGAGCTTTCCGCCGGGGCGGAGGCCTTGATCGAGGGAACGCTTGCCATCACCAGATCTTCAATTGGTATCCGAGCCACCAGGACAGGCCGATGAAGGCGATCAGGGAGAGCCCGCGGCCGATACGACGGCCCCAGAGCTCGATCTTGTCGCCTTCCGGCGCGTCCTTGCCGGAGAAATGGTCGGCGGCGCGGCCCATGGACGAACCGAGGAAGCTCTCGGAATCGCGCTTGACGCGGTCCAGGGTCTCCTTGGCTTCGCCAGCACGGGCGGCCTCGCGGGGATCGGTGCTCATGACGTCCTCCCGCGACCGCCTCGCGCTTCAGCCCAGCGTGCGCACGTCGACGAAGTGGCCGGCCAGCGCCGCAGCCGCCGCCATGGCGGGGGAGACGAGGTGGGTACGGCCACGATAGCCCTGCCGGCCCTCGAAATTGCGGTTCGAGGTCGAGGCGGCGCGCTGGCCCGGCTTGAGCTGGTCGGGGTTCATGCCGAGGCACATCGAGCAGCCCGGCTCGCGCCATTCGAAGCCGGCGGCGATCAGGATCTTGTCGATGCCTTCGGCCTCGGCCTGCTGCTTCACCAGGCCCGAGCCCGGCACCACCATGGCGTAGTCCAGGCTGGCATGGATCTTCTTGCCCTCGACGATCTTGGCGACGGCGCGCAGATCCTCGATGCGGCCATTGGTGCAGGAGCCGATCCAGATCACGTCGAGCGGGATGTCGGTCATCTTGGTGCCGGCGGTCAGGCCCATATATTCGAGCGCCCGCTTCTTCGAGGCGCGCTTGACCTCGTCGGCGATCTGCTCGGGATCGGGCACGGCGCCGGCGACCGAGATGACGTCCTCGGGGCTGGTGCCCCAGGAGACGATCGGCGGCAGGTTATTGGCGTCGAGCCTGACGATGCGGTCGAAATGCGCGCCCTCGTCGGAGCGCAGCGTCTCCCAGTAGCGCACGGCCTCGTCCCAGGCGGCGCCCTGCGGCGCCCGCGGCCGGCCCTTGAGATAGGCGAAGGCCTTCTCGTCGGGGGCAACCATGCCGGCGCGCGCGCCGCCCTCGATCGCCATGTTGCAGACGGTCATCCGCCCTTCCATGGTGAGGGCGCGGATGGCGTCGCCGGCATATTCGATCACCGAGCCGGTGCCGCCGGCGGTGCCGATCTCGCCGATGATGGCGAGGGTGATGTCCTTGGCGGTGACGCCCTTGGCCAGCGTGCCGTCCACCTGGACGAGCATGTTCTTGGCCTTCTTCTGGATCAGCGTCTGGGTCGCGAGCACATGCTCGACCTCGGAGGTGCCGATGCCGTGCGCCAGTGCGCCGAAAGCGCCATGCGTCGAGGTGTGGCTGTCGCCGCAGACGATGGTCGTTCCGGGCAGGGTGAAGCCCTGCTCGGGGCCGACGATGTGGACGATGCCCTGGCGGACGTCGAGCTCATCGAAATACAGGACGCCGAATTCCTTGGCGTTCTTGGCCAGAGCCTCGACCTGGATGCGGCTCTCTTCCTCGGCGATACCCTTGCTGCGGTCGGTGGTCGGGATGTTGTGGTCGACGACGGCGAGCGTCTTCTCCGGCGCGTGGACCTTGCGGCCGCTCATGCGCAGCCCCTCGAACGCCTGCGGGCTGGTGACCTCGTGGACCAGATGGCGGTCGATATAGAGAAGGCAGGTGCCGTCGTCCTGGCGGTCGACGACATGGTCCTCGAAAATCTTGTCGTAGAGTGTGGTCGGGGCTTTGGTCGCAGTCATGGGCTTCGTGCCTTCGGTACGGAAATCGAACTGGGCGGCCGGGCGGGCCGGGGCGCGTGAGGCGGGCCTGTCGCCGGCCGGACGGCCGGTCTCAGGCCTGGCTAAGGCCGGCTGCGAGCGAGGCGGTGAAGCGGCCGAAGAAGCGCCAGGGCAGGCGGGCGTGGTCATGCAACGCGGCAAAGCCCTGCGTCGTCGGGAAGCGGCGCGGATTCAGCGTGCGGCGCAGCACGCGCCGGCAACCGTCCTGAATGTGCGGCTTCTTGTTCATGGCGTGGTTCTATCAGTTCCAATCTGCGGCGGCAACGCGAAGCGGTGGCAGGGCGCCCTTGCGGCGGCCGCGTATTGGCGCGCCGAAAGGGCACCGGACAGAAATCGGGGCGCGGACCTGCTCCTGCCGCAAATTTGCTTCCCGATGCGGCCGGACATGCTTTAACGGCTCCGGGTGTTCCGCAACGACAGGCTGCGGCCCGATAATGGCAGGATGACGAGATGGCGCGCTTCTTTCCCTTCATGCTGCTGGCGGTCGTCGCCTACGGCGTCGCGGTCGCCGCCATGGGCGTGCCGCTCTCGCGCGAACTCCTGAATCTTGCGCTGCCGTCCGGCTCGGTCTTCACGCTGACGATGAGCGAGCTCCTGCTCTCGATCTCGACCATCGTGCTGTTCTTCGAGATCATGAACGCGACCAGCGCCAAATCGAGCTCGATCTTCAATCACGGCCTGTCGCTGGTGCTGTTCATCGCCTGCGGGCTGATCTTCCTGTTCGTTCCGGGCTTCGGCACCGGCACTTTCCTGATCATCACGCTGATGTCGCTGGTCGACGTCGTCGCCGGCTATTCGATCAGCATCCTGACGGCGCGGCGCGACATGACCTTCGGCAATCAGGAGTAGGACGTAGTTCCGCCATCGCTCTTTAGGGGGACGCGAGCCGTTGAGCCCTGAAGTCGGACCGGATTTTTTCCGTCATGGTCGGGCTTGTCCCGACCATCCACGTCTTCTCTGCGCGAGAGCGATGCTCAAGACGTGGATGCTCGCCACAAGGGCGAGCATGACGAGCGGGAATTCGGGAGCGGGCTGACGGCTGCGACCTAGAGCTCGCTGCGCAGCTCCCAGAGCTCCGGGAAGAAGGAGCGCTCCAGCGCCGTTCTCAGGAACTTGACGCCGCTGGAGCCGCCGGTGCCGGGCTTGAAGCCGATGATGCGCTCCACCGTCTTCATGTGGCGGAAGCGCCATTGCTGGAACTGGTCCTCGACGTCGACCAGTTCCTCGGCGAGCTCGTAGAGGTCGAAATAGCGATGGGTGTCGCGATAGACCGTGAGCCAGGCCGCGCGCACCGCCGGGTTCGAGACATGGGGCTGGCGCCAGTCGCGCTCCAGGCATTCGGCCGGCACCGGCAGGCCGTGCCGGGCGAGCAGCCGCAAGGCCTCGTCATAGAGGCTCGGCGCCGCCAGCAGCGCTTCGAGATGGGCGTGATGCGCCTCATGGTGCTTGTGCATCGCCAGCATGCGCGGGTCCTTGGCCCCCAGCCGGAATTCGAGGGCGCGGTACTGGTAGGACTGGAAGCCGGAGGATTGGCCGAGCGCGCCGCGGAAGGCGAGATAGTCGGCCGGTGTCATCGTCGAGAGCACGTCCCAGGCGCTGATCAGCTGGGCCTGGATGCGTGAGACCCGCGCCAGCGACTTGAACGCCGGCTGCAATTCGTCGTCGCGAAGCGCGGCGATGGCGCCGTCGAGCTCATGGGTCGCGAGCTTGAGCCAGAGCTCCTGGACCTGGTGGATGGTGATGAACAGCAGTTCGTCGGGGGCGTCGCTGAGCGGCTTCTGCGCCGCGAGCAAGAGGTCGAGACCGAGATAGGAGCCGTAGTCCATCCGGTCCTTGAAATCGGTCGTCATGCCGGGCTCGATCCGGCTGCCCGTGCTGCCTGTATTGCCCGTCATCGCGGCCTCCTTGCCTGCGATCCGGCGCCTTGACGCAAGGTGGGGGCCGGATATTTTAAGTTTAAAGTATTTCGACGGGCGGACAAGCTGCGGCGAGGTTGCGATGACGGTTTCCGGTGAGATTGCTGCGGTGGCGACGCCGGAGACAGGTGCTCCGCCCTTCGACCTTGCTACGGAGTTCTCGCGCTTTCGCCAGAACTGGCCGGAGCGGCTGCATTTCGCGGCGCACAGCCATCATTTCTGGCCGGACGCCACGCGCGCCGCCCATTTGCGCTGCTGGGACGACGCGGCCCGGCTGGTCGACGGCAAATGGGAGGAGGTGCTCGGCCCGGTCTGGCAGCGTGTCGCGCAAGGCATCGCGAAGCATCTGAACCTGCCGGGAACCGACGGGCTCGTGCCGGCGAGCAACACGCATGAATTCGTCAACCGGCTGCTTTCCTGCCTGCCGCGCGAACGCAAGCCCCGTATCCTGACGAGCGATGCCGAGTTCCACTCCTTCCGCCGGCAGGTGGAGCGGCTCGCCGAAGACGGGCTGGTCGAACTCGTCGCGGTGCCGGCCGAGCCCTTCGCGAGCTTGCCGGAGCGGCTGGTCGCAGCGGCAAGAGCCGATGCCGGCATCGACATGGTCTTCGTCAGCCAGGTCCAGTTCAATTCCGGCTATGCGCTGACGAATCTGGACGCGCTGGTCGAGGGCGTCTCGGCGCCCGGTCGCCTCGTCGTCATCGACGGCTATCACGGCTTCCTGGCGCGGCCGACCGATCTCTCCGGCATCGCCGACAAGGCCTTCTACATCGCCGGCGGCTACAAATACGCGATGTCGGGCGAGGGCGCCTGCTTCATGCATTGCCCGCCGGGCTTCGGCATGCGGCCGCGCGACACGGGTTGGTACGCTTCCTTCGGCGCGCTCGCGGGCCCGCAGGGCGAGATCGGCTATGCGCAGAATGGCTGGCGCTTCATGGGCGCGACCTTCGATCCCTCCGGCCTCTACCGCATGGGTGCGGTGTTCGACTGGCTCGACGGCCATGCGCTCGATGCCGCGCAGATCCATGCCCATGCGCTGGCGCTGCAGGCGATCGTTGCCGACGGGCTGGCGCGGCGGCCCTGCGGTGTACTCGCGCTCGAGAATCTCGTCGTGCCGCTGCAGGAAACGGCACGCGGCAACTTCCTGACCTTCCGCCATGCCGATGCGGCTCTCTGGCATGAAAAGCTCAGGCAGGCCGGCATCACCGTCGATTTGCGCGGAGACCGTCTGCGTCTCGGCTTCGGACTCTACCAGAATGCCGCCGATGCCGAAGCCCTGCTCGCGCGGCTGGCGAGCCTCGCCTAGCGCGAGCGCTAGCCAGGGCGGGTGCTCGCAGGCCTTCCCCGAGCGACGCCCTGAAACGCAAAACGCGGCCCCGAGGGACCGCGTTCCGTCATATTTCAGGCTGCGGGGCTTACTTGCCGCCGTTCTTGGCACCCTTGGTGCCCTTGGCCTCGACGCGCTCGGCGATACGGGCCGACTTGCCGCGACGATCGCGCAGGTAATACAGCTTGGCGCGGCGAACCTTGCCCTTGCGGACGACCTTGATCGAGTCGAGGTTCGGCGAATAGAGCGGGAAGACGCGCTCGACGCCCTCGCCATAGGAAATCTTGCGGACGGTGAAGCTCTCGTTGAGGCCGCCGCCATTGCGGGCGATGCAGACGCCCTCATAGGCCTGGACGCGGCTGCGCTCGCCTTCCTTGACCTTGACGTTGACCTGCACGGTGTCGCCGGGCTGGAAATGCGGGATTTCCTTGCTCTGGGCGAGCTTGGCGATCTGCTCCTGGTCGAGCTGCTCGATGATGTTCATGGGTCTCTCCATGGCCGTGTTCGCGCTGAGCGCGGGCGTTACGGCTCGCTGTTTTCAGTTGAGAGCGCGGCCATACAGGAGCGTGGCGGGTTTGTCGAGATGGCGGCGGTGCCGCAGGCGGCATGAAACGGCCGCGCTTGTGACAGGGCTTGCGCGAGAATAGCAGAATCGGATGCGGTGAGCCACGGGTGGCGGTGCGACGGGGTAGAGCAGAGTGGCGGATATCGTGAGCTACGCCTCCCTGTTCACGCTGCTGGTCGGGCTGGTTGCCGGCGTCGTCAGCGGCGTGGTCGGGACCGGTTCGTCGATCATGCTGCTGCCGGTGCTAGTCTGGTCCTTCGGGCCGAAGCAGGCGGTGCCGATCATGGCCGTCGCTGCGGTGATGGCGAATCTCGCGCGTGTCCTCGCCTGGTGGCGCGAGGTCGACTGGCGCGCCTTCCTGGCCTATGCGCTGCCCGGCATTCCGGCGGCGATGCTGGGCGCGAGCACGCTGCTGCGCCTACCCTCGGCCGCGATCGATATCGGGCTCGGCCTGTTCTTCCTCGCGATGATTCCCGGCCGGCGTTGGCTCGAGGCGCGGCGGATCAGGCTCTCGCTCGGGCAGCTCGGCTTGGCTGGAGCCGTGATCGGCTTCTTGACCGGGCTCGTGCTCTCGACCGGCCCGCTCAGCATCCCCGCCTTCATGGCCTATGGGCTGACCAAGGGGGCGCTGCTCTCGACCGAGGCCGCGACCTCGCTGTTCATCTACGTCACCAAGGTCGCGACCTTCCGCTCGCTCGGCGCGATGCCGCTCGCCATCCTCGCCAAGGGACTGATCGTCGGGGCCTCGCTGATGCTCGGCACCTTCGCCGGCAAGGCGCTGGTGATGCGCATGGACCGAGGGACCTTCCAGCTCCTGCTCGACGGCATGATGCTGTTCTCGGGGCTCTTCCTGATCGCAGCCGCTTTCCGCTGATTGCAGCGCCGGCAACCGGCGCACACGCTTCCGGCCGGCGCTCGCCGGTTGTAAGGAGGGCGAAAGGCCCGTCGTCCGGAGTTCAGTGAAATGTCGGATAGCTCGATCAGGACCGTTCTCGTCACCGGCGCGGCGCGCGGCATTGGGCTGGCGACGGTCAAGCGCTTCCTCGCCGACAACTGGCGCGTCGCCCTGCTCGACATCGACGCGCATGGCCTCGGCGAAGCGATGGCGCAGCTTGATGCGCCGACGGTGACGCTGTCGCTGGTCTGCGACGTTGCCGATCCCGCCGGGGTCGCGGCGGCTGTCGACGCGACGGTCGAGCGCTTCGACCGGCTCGACGCCCTCGTCAACAATGCCGGGACGGCGGTGTTCAAGCCATTGCTCGAGACCACCCATCAGGAATGGCAGCGCGTGCTCGACGTCAACCTGACCGGGCCGTTCCTGACCACCCAGTCCGCCGCTCCGGCGATGGCCGACAATGGCGGCGGTGCGATCGTCAACATCACCTCGATCTCGGGCCTGCGGGCCTCGACGCTGCGGGTCGCCTACGGCACCAGCAAGGCGGCGCTCGCCCATCTCACCAAGCAGCAGGCGGCAGAGCTCGCCGGGCTCGGCATTCGCGTCAACGCGGTCGCGCCCGGCCCGGTCGAGACCGCCATGGCCAAGGCGGTGCATTCGCCGGAGATCCGCGCCGACTATCACGACGCGATCCCGCTCGCCCGCTACGGGCTGGAGGAGGAGCTCGCCGAGGCGATCTTCTTCCTGTGCAGCGACAAGGCGAGTTACATCACCGGCCAGGTGCTCGCCGTCGATGGCGGCTTCGACGCGGTCGGCATCGGCCTGCCGACCCTGCGCGGGCAGCGACGCAACCGCTGAGCCGCGAGCTAGCAGCCGCGACAACATTCTCCTTGCGCGCGCCCGCATTCGGCGCGAACCTTCGGCTCGACATCCCTCTTCGACGGCCGCCCGACCCTGTCGGGCCCGAGCGACCGCCGCCTTCCCGGCGTGGGCGCTTTCCGGTCCCGCCGGTTTTCCGCCGCCGGGAGCGGGGGGCCTTCGGCCTTGATGCCCTCACGCGGCCATAACCGAAGGAGGACGACATGGCTGCGGCTCCCGCCAATGGAGGAACTTCGTCCGGGGTCAGAGCCAGGGGGCCACGATGCATCGCCATCGTCGGCCCCTTCCAGAGCGGCAAGACCAGCCTGTTCGAAAGCATCCTGGAACGCTGCGGCGCCGTCTCGCGCGCTGGCTCGGTCAAAACCCGCAACAGCGTCGGCGACGCCTCGGCAGAGGCCCGCGCCCATCAGATGAGCACGGAGCCGAACGTCGCTACCGTCGATTTCCTCGGTGAACGCTTCACCTTCGTCGACTGTCCCGGCTCGGTCGAGTTCCTGCACGAAATGCGCCATGTCCTGACGGCGGTCGATGCCGCGGTCGTGGTCTGCGAGGCGGATGATCGCAAGGCACCCGCGCTGGAACTGGTGCTGCGCGAGCTCGAGGAAGCCGACATCCCGCGCTTCCTGTTCCTGAACAAGATCGACACCGCGACGCGCCGGGTCCGCGAGACGCTTGCGCTGCTGCAGCGCGCCTCGCGCACGCCGCTGCTGCTGCGGCAGATCCCGATCTGGCGCAACGGCATTGCGGTCGGCTTCATCGACCTGGCTCTGGAGCGCGCCTTCGTCTACCGCGAGCATGCGCCGAGCGAGGTGGTGCCGCTCGCAGCCGAAGAGATCGAACGGGAACGTGACGCCCGCTTCTCGATGCTCGAAAAGCTCGCCGATTACGACGACACCCTGATGGAGGATCTGCTCGGCGACATCGAGCCGCCGCGCGACCTGATCTTCGACGATCTCGCCCGCGAGCTCCGGGAACGCCATGTCGTGCCGGTGCTGATCGGTGCGGCGGAGCGCGGCAATGGCGTGACCCGCCTGCTCAAGGCGCTCCGGCACGAGGCGCCGGGGCTGGAGACGACGCGTGGTCGCATCGGGGTGGTCGAAGGCGGTGCGGCGCTCGGCCTGGTGATGAAGACCTGGCATTCCGGTCAGGGCGGCAAACTCTCGCTCGCCCGCGTGCTGCGCGGCCGGCTTTCCGAGGGGGACATGGTGACGTCCTCGGCCGGCAACGAGGCCCGGATCGGCGGCGTGCTCGAGCTGAAGGGGGCCGAGCAGTCGCGCCTGCAGGCGGCCGAGGAGGGTGAGGTCGCGGCGTTCTCGCGGCTCGAAGGCGTGCGCACCGGCGATGCGATCGCCGCCGGCAAGGTCAGGCCGGACGCGATCAGCGCGGTTGCGCCGCCCGAGCCGGTGCATGCGCTGGCAGTGACGGTGAAGGAGCGCAAGGACGATGTCCGGCTGGCCGCGGCGCTGGCCCGGCTGATCGAGGAGGATACCGGGCTGAGCCTGCAGCATCTCTCCGAGTTCGGCGAGATGCGTCTTTCCGGCCAGGGCGAGATGCATTTGCGGGTCGCGCTGGAACGGCTCTCGGGACGCTATGGCGTCTCCGTCGAGAGTGCTGCCACGGAAGTCGGCTATCGCGAGAGCATTCGTGGCAAGGCAAGCGCGCGGGGCCGGCATCGCAAGCAGAGCGGTGGCCATGGCCAGTTCGGCGACGTCGTATTGGAGGTCGCGCCGCTGCCGCGCGGCGAAGGTGTCCGCTTCGTCGACCGGATCACCGGTGGGGTCGTGCCGCGCCAGTACATCTCCTCGGTCGAGGCCGGAGTGCGCGATTTCTGCCAGCGCGGGCCGCTCGGCTTTCCGCTGGTCGATATCGAGGTGACCCTGACCGACGGCTCCTATCACACCGTCGATTCCTCCGACATGGCGTTCCGCCAGGCGGCCCGCATCGCGATGAGCGAGGCCTGCCCGCAGGCGAAGCCGGTGCTGCTCGAGCCGATCCTGGCGGTCGAGATCGTCATCCCCTCGGATGCGATGTCGCGCGCCTCGGCGTTGGTCTCGGCGCGGCGGGGGCAGATCGTCGGCTATGACGCCCGGCCGGGCTGGCGTGGCTGGGACCAGATCAATGCCCAGGTGCCGGAGGCGGAAATGGCGGGGCTGATCGTCGAGCTGCGCTCGGCGACGTCCGGCGTCGGCTCGTTCAGCGCCCGCTTCGACCATCTCGCCGAACTCGCCGGCAAACCGGCCGATGCGGTGGTCGCGGCGCAGGCCATGGCGCAGGCGCGATAATCCGGTTGCGGCGAATAAGTTTATACATAAACTATCTGTGGCGAGGCCGCGGCGGGTGCTTGCACCCGCCGCAAGCATTTCGCAGTGTAGCAAGGCCATGAGAAGAGACGGTTTTCCGCCGCCGAAATGGCTGGGCGAGCCGCCTCGGGAGAGCTCCGCAAGCCCGGCGACAGGGTAAGGAGCGGTAAGGGAGGACGATGATGAGCGCGATGACCGCCGCGGGCACCGGTTCGGACCTGCGGCCCTGGCTGGCCCATTATCCGGCAGCGGTGCCGGCCGAAATCGATCCGGCCGCGCCAGGGACCCTGGCCGAGCTGATCCGCCTGGCCTGCGAGCGCTATCCGCAGCGCGAGGCCTTCGAGAGCTTCGGCAAGAATCTGACCTATGCCGAGATCGGGCGTGCGGCGCGGGCATTCTGCGCCTGGCTGCAGGGGCAGGGCTTCCGGAAGGGCGACCGGATCGCGCTGATGATGCCGAACATCCTCGCTTATCCGGCGACGATCTTCGGCGCACTGCTCGGCGGCTACACCGTCGTCAACGTCAATCCGCTCTACACGGCGCGCGAGCTGACGCATCAGCTGACCGATTCGGGCGCCCGCGCCCTGGTGGTGATCGAGAATTTCGCGCATGTCGTCGAGGAGGCGCGCCCGCATCTGAAACTCGACGCGATCGTCGTGGCGACGGCCGGCGACCTGATGGGCTTCAAGGGCACAATCGTCAATTTCGTCGCTCGCAAGATCAAGAAGGTGGTGAAGCCTTTCACCTTGCCGGGCTCTTTCCAGCTCAAGGCGATCCTGGCCGGTCCCGCCACCATGGCGCCGGTGACCGTGGTGCCCGACGACATCGCCTTCCTGCAATATACCGGCGGCACCACCGGTGTCGCCAAGGGCGCGATGCTGACCCACCGGAACGTCGCGGCCAATGTCGAGCAGGCCCGGCTCTGGCTGGGCTGGGCGATCGAGCCACCGCTCGGACGCAGCGACTATCAGCACGTCATGGTCACGGCACTGCCGCTCTACCACATCTTCGCGCTGACCTGCTGCTGCCTGTTCATGCTGCGCATCGGCGCCAAGGGGCTGCTGATCGCCAATCCGCGCGACATCGCCGGCTTCATCAAGACGCTGAAGGCGAGCCGGTTCACGCTCTTCTCCGGGGTCAATACCCTCTACAATGCGCTCGGCAACCATCCCGACATCGGCAAGGTCGATTTCTCGGAGCTGCGCTTCTCGGTCGCCGGCGGCATGGCGACGCAAGCGATCGTCGCCAAGCGCTGGCGCGAGGTGACCGGCAAGCCGATCATCGAGGGCTATGGCCTCTCCGAGACTTCGCCGATGGCCTCGGTCAACCGGCCCGACATCAGCGAGTTCACCGGTACGATCGGTTTCCCGCTGCCCTCGACCGACATCGTGATCCGCAATGCCGACGGCAACGAGACGCCGCTGGGCGAACCCGGCGAGATCTGCATTCGCGGACCGCAGGTGATGTCAGGCTATTGGAAGCGGCCGGACGAGACGGCCAAGGTGATGACGCCGGACGGCTATTTCCGCTCGGGGGACATCGGCGTCATGCTGCCCGACGGTCAGGTCAAGATCGTCGACCGGATGAAGGACATGATCCTAGTCTCGGGTTTCAACGTCTATCCGAACGAGGTCGAGGACGTGCTTGCGGCCCATCCGGGCGTGCTCGAAGCGGCGGTGATCGGCCTGCCCGACGAGCATTCCGGCGAATCCGTTGCCGCCTTCGTGGTGAAGAAGGATCCGGCGCTGACGGCCGAGGCATTGCGCGGCTTCTGCAAGGACAGCCTGACCGGCTACAAGGTGCCCAGGCAGATCATCTTCCGCGACAGCTTGCCGAAGACCAATGTCGGCAAGGTGCTGCGCCGGGCGCTGCGCGAAGAGGTCGCCGCCTCGGCGAAAAAGGGCTGAGGCGCGGCGCCCCAGCCGGGGTGCCGGTCATTCGGGAGCGTGGATCGTCGCCCGCAGCGCCTTGAACTGCGTCAGCGCGGAGGCGAGCCCCGCCTTGTCGGTGACGCAGATCAGCGCCGTGCGACCCTTGGGCGTCTCGAGCGTCGAGGTGAACATCCGCACATTTTCGGCATTGGGGCCGGCCTTCGGCGTCACGATCAGCTCGATGCCGCTGAAGCCCTGATGCTCGAACAGTTTCAGATCGGAGACGGTACCGATCGTCTCGAACATGTCGCGATAGAGCTTCTGCCATTCCGGCTTGGCCATCTGGGCGTTGATGGCCTCGCGGTTGAGGGCGGCGTTCTGGGCGGCGGGCTTGAAGCCGAGCGTGCAGAGCCGGCCGTCGGCATTGACCGCCTTGGGCGTGCCGGTGCTCGAATCGATGTCGATGGTGACGTCGAACTGCGGATGCGGCTTGCCGGCCTTGCCGACGAAGGGCTTGGGCGGTGACACGGAAAGGCCCGAGGCCGCGTCGCCATAGGATTGGGCGCTGGCTGAAGTCCAGGCGAGGGCGAGCGGGAGCGCGGCGAGGAGGGCGGTCTTGCGGAAGCGGTCGATCATGGCGTGAGGCTTGGGTCCGGATTGCGACATGGGCGAGACGTTTGCGCCGTCTGCCGTTGCATGAAGGGCAAGCGGGTGGTGCGTCAAGCTGCGAGCAGCGCCTTGTCGCCGCATGAGGTGGCCGTGACCGGCAGAATCCGACCTGCCGGAACATGGTGACCGAAGCGGACCAGGGTGAAGTCCTCGGCGCGGCCGCTGTCCCCGCGCTCGGTCAGGACGGCGAGCTTGCGGCCGATCCTGGCTTCCAGATGGCGCCGGTGGGCGGCTTGCGCGGCATCGCGCAGGCGCTGGGCCCGCTCGCGCACGATCTCGCCGGGAAGCTGCGGCATGCGGGCCGCCGGCGTGCCGGGTCGGGCCGAGAACGGAAAGCCGTGGACATAGGACAGGCCGCATTCCTCGATCAAAGCGAGGGTGCGGGAAAACATCGCCTCCTCTTCGGTCGGGAAACCGGCGATCAGGTCGGCGCCGAAGACGATCTCCGGACGCAGGGCCCGCATCTCGGCGCAGAACCGGACGGCATCGGCCCGGCCGTGGCGGCGCTTCATGCGCTTCAGGATGAGGTCGTCGCCCGATTGCAGGGAAAGATGCAGATGCGGCATCAGCCGCGGCTCGGTCGCGACGAGATCGCGCAGCTCATCGTCGATCTCGACCGCGTCGAGCGAGGACAGGCGCAGGCGCGGCAGCTCGGGCAGCGCCGCCAGAAGGCTGCGGACGAGGGCGCCGAGCGAAGGCGTGCCCGGTCGCTCCCGGCCATAGCTGGTCAAATCGACGCCGGTCAGCACGATCTCGCGCGCGCCTTCGGCGACTAGCGCACGCGCCTGGGCGATCACGTCCTCGACGGCTGAGGAGCGCGCATTGCCGCGGCCGAGCGGGATGACGCAGAAAGTGCAGCGATGGTCGCAGCCATTCTGCACTTGCAGGAAGCCGCGCGTGTGCTCGGCAAGCGCCCGCGTGCGTTGCGGTGCGGCCCCGCGCGCCTGCAAGATGTCGCCGACCTGCAGCTTCTCCTCGGGAGCCCGGACGGCGCCACCTCGCAGGCTGTTCGAGGCGGCGAGCCGGCGCCAATTCTCAGGCTCGAGCTTCTCGGCATTGCCGAGCACCGCAGCGACTTCCGGCATGGCGGCGAAGCGTGCGGGCTCGATCTGCGCCGCGCAGCCCGAGACGATCACCGGCCGGTCTGGCTGTTCACGCCCCAGCCTGCGGATCGCCTGGCTGGCCTGGCGGACAGCCTCGGCCGTGACGGCGCAGCTATTGACGATGGCGATGTCGCGCAAGCCGGCCGCCTCGGCTCGCGCCTGCATCGCCTCGCTCTCGACGAGGTTGAGGCGGCAGCCGAAGGTGAGGGTCTCGACCGGCATCTCAGGCGGCGAACAGCGTCGGCTCCAGTACGCCTTCGCGCTCGAGTTCGACCGGCCCGGTCATCAGGACATGGCCGTCGCTCTCGCGCCATTCGATGACGAGATCGCCGCCGGGCAGGCTGACGGTGGCCTTGCGGTCGCTGAGTTCGCGCCGGACGGCGGCGACCAGGGCTGCGCAGGCGCCGGAGCCGCAGGCCCGGGTGATGCCGGCACCGCGCTCCCAGACGCGCAGCACGATATGGTCGGGCGCCTTGACGGCGGCGAGGCCGATATTGGCGCGGTCGGGGAAGATCGGATGGTTTTCGAGCAACGGGCCGATCTGCTCCAGATTGAAGCGATAGGGATCGTCGACGAAGAAGACGGCGTGCGGATTGCCCATGTTGACGGCACCCGGCGTGTGCAGGACCGGCGCGTCGATCGGACCGATCTGCAATTCGAAGCCGCTGGTGTCGTGGAAGGGCTCGGCGAGCGGGATCTCGTCCCAGGCGAGACGTGGCTCCCCCATGTCGACGGTGAAGACGAGGTCGGAGAGACGCCTGGCCGGCAGCAGGCCGCCCTTGGTCTCGAGGGTGAGCGTCTTCTTTGCGGGATCGCCCATTTGCGGATCCGCCATCATCGCCCAGGCGACGCAGCGCGTGCCGTTGCCGCAGGCGCCGGCTTCGGAGCCGTCGGTGTTGTAGATCCGGACGAAAGCGTCGGTTCCGGGCGTCCTGGGATCGTGCAGGACCATCAACTGGTCGAAATGCATGCCGGATGCGGCAGCGATGGCGCGCGCCTCTCCTGCCGTTACGACAGTTTTGGTGCCGCGCAGGTCCAGCACGGTGATCTCGTTGCCGAGGCCGTTCATCCTGAGGAACCGGCGATGCGCGAGAGCGTTCATGTCGTCACATGTCCATGATGATGCGGCTCTATGACCGAGGCGTCGAAAAAACGCCACCCTGTAGGGCTCTTGTCTGGCGATACGAACGGCGTAGCTTGCGGCGCAACGACGCGAATCGGTCGTGTCAGGTCGGGACTATCGGGATGCGACACTCCAACCTGTGCATGATCGCCCTGGCGGCCTGCCTCACGACCCCCGTCGCCGTGCCGGCCCAGACCAGGGTCGCCCCGCCGGCCGGCGTCGAAAGCACGCCCTTGGCGCCGCCATCCGGAGCGGCTGCGCCGGCGCAGAACGCCCCTTCGACCCAGGCACAGCAAGGGCAGCCGGCGCAGGGCCAGACGTCGCAGGCCGAGCCGCAGCCGGTCCAGCCGCCGCCGACCCTGCCGGCTCCCGCGGCGCCGCAGCCGGTCCAGCCCGCCCCGCAGGCTCCGGCCGAACCGCAGCCCGTGCAGCCGCCGCCGACCCTGCCCAATCCGCTGCCGGCGCCGCCGGCGCAGCAGCAGACAGGCACGCCAAATCCGAACGCCACCCTCGCCGGCAAGCCCGGCGATCCATCCGATGTCGACGAGGTCGCACTCACCGCCCGGCCGGTGCTCGCTTTGCCGGGCCAGGCGAGCTGGGACCAGGGCTTCCAGCGTCTCTCCGAGAGCATCAACCTGCTGCGCGCCGAGGCGGGCAAGGCCGGGCTGAAGATCGCGGGGCGCCCGCTCGCCCTGTTCGTCGAGACCGACGACAACGGCTTCAAGTTCGAGGCGATGCTGCCGGTGGATCGGACGCCGGATACAGCAGCGTCGGGCGCTCTTGCCAATGGCGTGCGGGCTGGCCAGTCGCCGACTGGGCGCTCGCTGCGCTTCGTCCATACCGCGCCCTATGACGACATCGATTCGACCTATGAGACGATCACGGCCTATCTCGAGGCCAAGAACATCGTCGTGAAGGACGCTTTCCTCGAGGAGTATGTCGGCGAGCTCAAGGATCCGGGCGACCCGAACCTCGAGATCAACGTCTACGTGCAGCCGAAATAACGCACGGCCTTGCCGTCATGGTCGGGCCCGTCCCGACCATCCACGTCTTTGCCTTGCTGATCGGATGCGGTGTTCGAGACGTGGATGCTCGCCATAGGGGCGAGCACGACGGGGCGGCGCCTTACGCTTCCCAGACCAGCCCGGGCTGCATCGCCCTGAAGTGCTCCGGCGGCATTCCGGCCTTGCCGAGCGCGACCTCGAGCGCCTCGGGCGGCCGGCCGACCCCTTCGTCGGTGAGTTGGAAGGTGCCCCAGTGATGGCCGAGCGCCTGCTCGGCGCGCAGGAGGCGCATCACCTCGACCGCCTCTTCCGGGTTCATGTGATTGTCGCCCATGAACCAGCGCGGCTCATAGGCGCCGATCGGCAGCAGAGCGAGGCGGAAGGGTCCGTGCTTTTCGCCGAGCTCGCGATAGAGCGAGCCGTCATGGAAACCGGTGTCGCCGATATGGAAGAGCTTGCCGGCCGGTGTCTCGATGATGAAGGAGCACCACAGCGCCATGCGTCGGTCGAAGGCACCGCGCGCCGACCAGTGATAGCTCGGCACCAAGGTCACGGTGACGTTGTCGGACAGCGCAAGGCGCGCGCCCCAGTCATGCGCCTCGGCCTGGATCGTGGCGTCATGGCCCTTGACGATGCTGTCATTGCCGAGCGGCATGATCATGCGCGGTCGGTCGCGCTGGTGCAGCCGCGCCAGCGTGTCGACGTCGAGATGGTCGTAATGGTTGTGGGTGACCAGGACGATATCGATCTTCGGCAGGTTGGCGAAGGCGACGCCGGGCGCATTCACCCGCTTCGGACCGAAGAAGGAGAACGGGCTCGCCCTCTCGGAATAGACGGGGTCGATGAGGATGTTGAGGCCGGCGGCCTGGAGCAGGAAGGAAGCGTGGCCGAGATGGGCGACGCGCAGGCCTTCGACGCTTGCCGGAGGCTGGTCTTGCGGCGGCGTCGGAAAATGCTCCGGGAACGCCTCCTTCTCGCGATTCCCGGTCTGCCAGCGCAGGAAATCGAGCAAGCCCTTGGTCACCGGCCGCCCGTCGCTGAAGGTCAGGCCGTTGAAATGGTCGCTGACCGGCCCCTGGTAATAAGGGTTGCGCGAGCGCTGATAGGAAGCCCAGGCGACTCCACCGGAGGCAAAGAGGGCGGGGATTCCGAGGAAGCGGAGGAATTTTCGGCGGTTCATGACTGCCGATGTGGGCGGCGATCGGATGGTTTCAAGTCGCAGGCTTGGACGGAAAGCAGGGGAAGCACCGCGTTCAAGCGTTCTTGATCGCGAAGGCGTGCAGCCAGCGGGTCGGTTCGCCGTCATAGCCGCCGCCGGTTTCCGCCGCGATGTCGAGGCTGTGCCACGCACCGGCGCCATAGGCTTCGCGCAGCCATTCGGCCGAGGGGTAATTGTAGTAGCGCCCAAAACGGTCGCGCCCTTCCGCCTCGCCGGCCTTGAAGCTGGCATAGAAGGCGCCGCCCGGCCGCAAGGCGGCGTGGATCTTCGCGATGATGGCGGGGAGGGCGGTGCGCGGAACGTGCAACAGGCAGGCCTTGGCCCAGACGCCGTCATAGGTCGCGCTGGCATCAAGGTCTTCGAAGAGCAGGACGGAGACCGGCCGCCCGAGCCGCAGCGCGGCCTGGGCGGCGAGTTCCGGCGAGCCGTCGGTCGGGGTGACCTCAAAACCGCGCCCCAGCAGGGCGGCGCTGTCCTGCCCGCCGCCGCAGCCGAGTTCGAGCACCTGCCCGCCGGCCGGAAGCAGGCTGGCGAAGCGCTCGATGCGGGCGAGATCGGCTTCCCGCCCGCGCCCCGCATAAGTCTCGGCTTCTTCGGCGTAGAAGCCGAGCGTGGCGCTGTCGCGTGCAGGCATGATGGGGGCCTCAGTTGCTGCCGGAGCGCATCGCGACCGTCGCGATCCCGGCTCCCACCAGCAGGGTGCCGCCGGCCTTGTTGAACAGGCCGATGGCGCGCGGATTGCTGACCACCGAGCGGGCGTGCGAGGCGATCAGCGCGTAGCCGAGCGCATTGGCGAAGGCGAGGCCGATGAAGGTCGCCTCGAAAATCAGCATCTGCGTCCAGAAATCGGCCTTCGGATCGAGGAATTGCGGCAGGAAGGCGACGAAGAAGGTGATGCCCTTCGGGTTCAGCGCGGTCACCAGCCAGGCATGGCCGAGCATCTTCCACGCCGAGGTCGCATCCTTGCGCGGCTCGGCGTTCAGGCTGCCGCCGGCGCGGAAGAGCTTGATGCCGAGATAGATGAGATAGGCGGCGCCGATCCATTTCAGGATGGTGAAGATCGTGGCCGAGGTCGCGAGCAGCGCGCCGATGCCGAGCATGGAGAGCGTCATCGCGGTGAAATCGCCGAGCGCGACACCGACAGCCATCGGGAAGGCGGTGCGCCAGCCCTGGCCGAGCGCATAGGAGATCACCAGGAGGATGGTCGGTCCCGGGATGACGAGCAGCACGGCGGTGGCGGCGGCGAAGGCGGCCCAGGTTTCGAGGGTCATGAGGAAAGGCTCCCGTTAAAGACGAGAGCCATCACCAGCCGGGGCGGATTGTAAAGGGGGCAGTTCGGTCGGTCTGACGAAACGTCAGAGAGCCGCTGCCGTCTTCCCGGACAAGCCGCGACAGCCGCGTCGAATCCCATCGCTCCGCTTCTCTTCGCCCGGGATGACGACAAGGCGCTTGGAAGAGGCGATATGCCGGGCGCCGACCCGCGCTCAGAGCGGCGGCCCCCAGCGGAATGTGGTGGTGCCGCGGCCACTGGCCGGCACCAGCGGCCCGGCGGAGAGTTCCTGGCGCTTTTCCGGCTCGGCGGCGAGCACGATCGTCCACCAGGCGCCGTAGCGGGTCTGCGGATTCTTGGCGAGGGCGATACCCATGCGCGTCGCCTGCGGCATGACGAGATTGGCGGCATGGCCGGAGGATTTCTTCCAGCCCTCGAAGGCTTCCTGTGTCGAGAAATAGCCGGCGCCGAGGTTCTCGGCCGCCCGCACCGTGTCCAGCCCTGCGGCATGGACGCGCGCGGTGAACGTTCCGGCGGCGGTGTGCGAGAGGCTGTCGGAGGCCGCCATCGCATCGGCCTGGCGCTGGGCCATCGTGGTCAGGGCCGGGTCGAGCCGAACCGCGCCGAGGCCGCGCTCGGCGCGATGGGCGTTGAGGATGCGCACCGCCTCGGCCGGATCGAGCCTGACGGCGGCGAGGCGCTCCTGCCGCTTTGCATTCGGCGCGATGGTCTCGCGCTGGCTTCCGGCACAGCCGGCCAGGAAAAGGGCGGCCAGGAGGGCAGCGCCCGAGGGTGACATCATGCTCATCGATCTTTGTCCGTTCCGCCGCATGCGGGCAGCGGGACGGCCTAATGCCGGATTCGGGCGAGAATGTCGCTGCGCCCGAGAATGTCGCAGCGCGTCAGCCGCGCCCGCCGGCGATGACCCGGCAGAGCGCGGCGCGCGTATAGGCTTCCGGCGCGACCTGACCCTGCTGGACGACGAAGGCGGCGTCGACGCGGGTGCCGCCGCCGCTCTTGCGGGCGGTGATGCGCAAGGTCTGCGGGCGGCCGGAGCCGGAGGTCTCCTGCACGGCGAGCACCGAGCTTGTCGCCTTGTCGATGCGGATATCGGCGAAGCCCTCGGCCGAGACGGCGGCGGCGAGGTCCTTGAGCACCGCGGCCGGGGCGCGCCTGGCGATGCTGTCCCAGGTCTTGTAGGTCAAGCCGGTCAGCATCGGCGTGCCGACCACCGAGAAATTGCCTTCGCAGGATTGCGCCTGCGCCTGGGTCAGGCCCAGCGCCAGCATTGTCGCGGTGATGGCCAAGAGCTTCATGTCGTCTCCTAGGTGAAGGCGGGTCGGAACCGGGTTTCAGGGCACAAGAGGGCTGCCCGCGCGCCGTGCGCCCGCCGGCAGCCGCGGCTCTATTGTGGCGTTCAGCTTGACTTTCGCCGCAATCTTCCGCTTTAAGGCGCCATCCGTTTCGCCGCATCGACGAGACTTCATCCGCCGACCGGGCCGCTCGCATGAGCCCTATGAGCCCGGAGGTCAACGCCCGACAGCGCGTCTGCGCCCTCGGGCGCGCAACCGCTTGGGGGTTGAGCCTGGTCGGGTCGGCATTTGAGGCAGTAAGCAGGAACGCATGTTCGGCACGCTGAGCGACAGACTCTCCGGCATCCTCTCGGGCCTGACCCGCAGGGGCTCGCTGACCGAGGAAGACGTCAACGCCGCGCTGCGCGAGGTTCGCCGCGCGCTCCTCGAGGCCGACGTGGCGCTCGAGGTCGTCCGCAGCTTCACCGACAAGGTGCGCGAGCGCGCCGTCGGCGCCGAGGTGCTGAAGTCGGTCACGCCCGGCCAGCAGGTCATCAAGATCGTCAATGACGTCCTGATCGACACGCTCGGCGGCGAGGGCGAGGGCATCACTTTCGACGCCGTGCCGCCGGTGCCGATCCTGATGGTGGGTCTCCAAGGCTCCGGTAAGACGACTTCGACCGCGAAGATCGCCAAGCGCCTGACCGACCGCAACAAGAAGCGGGTCCTGATGGCCTCGCTCGATACGCGCCGTCCGGCCGCGATGGAGCAGCTCGCCGTGCTCGGCAGCCAAGTCGGCGTCGAGACGCTGCCGATCATCGCCGGCCAGTCCGCCGTGCAGATCGCGAGGCGCGCGGTCGAGGCCGCCCGGCTCGGCGGCTACGACGTCGTCATGCTCGACACCGCCGGCCGCGTCACCCTCGACGAGGCCCTGATGGCCGAGGTCGCCGAGGTCAAGGCGGCGACCAATCCCCATGAAGTCCTGCTCGTTGCCGACGCTCTGACCGGCCAGGACGCGGTCAACACCGCCCGCGCCTTCGACGGCCGGGTCGGGCTGACCGGCATCGTCCTGACCCGCATGGACGGCGATGGCCGCGGCGGCGCGGCGCTCTCGATGCGCGCCGTCACCGGCAAGCCGATCAAGCTCGTCGGCACCGGCGAGAAGACCGACGCTCTCGAGGATTTCCATCCCTCGCGCGTCGCCAACCGCATCCTCGGCATGGGCGACATCGTCGGCCTGGTCGAGAAGGCGGCCGCGACCGTCGACGCCGACAAGGCGCAGGCGCTGGCGCAGCGCCTCGCCAAGGGCAATTTCGACCTCTCCGACCTGCGCACCCAGCTCCAGCAGATGGAGAAGATGGGCGGTCTCGGCGGCCTCATGGGCATGATGCCCGGCATGGCGCAGATGAAGAGCCAGCTCGCCAACGCCAAGATGGACGACAAGGTCATCGGCCGGCAGATCGCGATCATCAATTCGATGACGCCGGCCGAGCGCAAGAATCCCGACCTGCTCAAGAACAGCCGCAAGAAGCGCATCGCCGCTGGTTCCGGCACCTCGCCGGAGGCGATCAACAAGCTGCTCAGAATGCACCGCCAGATGGCGGACATGATGAAGCAGATGGCACGCCAAAAGGGCGGCATGCTCGGCAAGCTCGGCCAGATGTTCGGGCTCGGCGGCGGCATGGGCGGCCTGCCGGCCGGCATGCCCGATCCCTCGAAGATGGACCCGGCACAGCTCGCCGAGCTCCAGAAGCAGCTCGGCGCCGGCGGGGGACTTCCCTCTCTGCCTCCGGGGGGCTTTCCGGGCCTGCCCAAGGGCGTCACCCCGCCTGCCGGCATGATGCCGAAGCTGCCGGGCCTGGGCGGCATGCCCGGCCTCGGCAACCCGTTCGGGAAGAAGAAGTGAGAGGTTCACCTGCCTGCGCTCAGGGCGTCATGGTCGGCTTGGTGCCGAGCATCCACGTCTTCGCTGGTCGCATCTGGTGTTCAAGACGTGAATGCTCGGGACGAGTCCGGGCATGACGGAGAGACGCCGGCCTCATGGCCGGTCAAGTGAAGCAAGAAGCAAGACTGAAGGAAGAAGACCATGTCCCTGAAGATCCGCCTGACCCGTGGCGGCGCCAAGAAGCGCCCCTATTACCGCATCGTCGTCGCCGACGCCCGCTCGCCGCGCGATGGCCGCTTCATCGAGAAGATCGGCGCCTATGATCCGATGAAGGCGAAGGATTCGCCGGAGCGCGTCGTGCTCGATGTCGAGAAGGCCAAGGCCTGGCTCGCCAAGGGCGCCCAGCCGACCGACCGCGTCCTGCGCTTCCTCGATGCCGCCGGCATCGCCAAGCGCCCGGCCCGCAACAACCCGAACAAGGCGGTTCCCGGCGAGAAGGCCAAGGAGCGCGCCGAGAAGCACGCCGCCAAGAGCGCTGCACCGGCCGAAGCCGAGGCGTGATGCCGATCGCGGCCTGTAATGCCGGTCGTCATGGTCGGGCTTGGCCCGACCATCCACGGCTTTACTGGTCGCGTGCGGTGTTCAAGACGTGGATGCTCGCCACAAGGGCGAGCATGACGGGGAGGCCGTCCTTGCGTGGTGGTGTAAGCCGTGGCTGCTGACGACTCCCTCGTGCTGCTCGGCATCGTCGGCGCGCCCCATGGCGTGCGCGGCGAGGTCCGGATCAAGACCTTCACCGGCGATCCGCTGGCGCTGGCCGAATACGGCCCGCTCACCGACGAGAAGGGTCGGCGCTTCGAGATCTCGTCGCTGCGCCCGGCCAAGGAAGTGGTCGTCGCCCAGATCAAGGGCGTGACCAGCCGCGAGGGAGCCGAGACGCTGAACGGCGTCAAGCTCTTCGTCGAGCGTTCGCGCCTGCCGGCGCCCGAGGACGAGGACGAGTTCCTGCAGACCGATCTCGTCGGCTGCTCGGTCATCGGCCCCGACGGGGCCGTTCTCGGGACCGTCATCGCCGTCGCCAATTACGGCGCCGGCGACCTGCTCGACATCGAGACGCCGGATGGCCGCTCGGTGCTGATGCCCTTCACCAAGGCTTTTACGCCGCGCATCGATGTCGCCGGCAAGCGAATCGAGGCGCTGCCGCCGGCCGGCCTGTTCGAGGATGACGATGCTGCGTGACATGCCGGCGAAGGCGCTGATCTTCGACATGGACGGCACCATCGTCGACAATATGCGCTTCCATGACGATGCCTGGGAGCGCTGGTATGGCGGCCACGGCCTGCCCTTCGAGCGCGCGACCTTCTCGGCGCGCACTGCGGGCATGGCGATCTCCGACA
Source organism: Allobosea sp. GW823-FHT01F03 (assembly GCF_058798075.1). Taxonomy (NCBI): domain Bacteria; kingdom Pseudomonadati; phylum Pseudomonadota; class Alphaproteobacteria; order Hyphomicrobiales; family Alloboseaceae; genus Allobosea; species Allobosea sp. GW823-FHT01F03. Next base: position 2,042,038 of record NZ_CM179505.1, read on the forward strand.
TCATCGGCCCGCATTTCCCCGGCGCCGATGCGGCCGAGCTCGAGCGGCTCGCCGAGGAGAAGGAGCGCCTTTACCGCGAGACCTACAGGCCGCATGTCGCGCCGATCGACGGCCTGGTCGGCCTGCTTGACCGGGCTCGCAGCCATACCGTGCCGATGGCGGTCGGGACCGCCGCGGCCCCGCCGAACATCGCGCTGATCCTTGATACGCTCTCCTTGCGCGAGCGCTTCGCGACCATCGTCTCGCCGAGCCAGGGCTATCCCGGCAAGCCGCACCCGGACATGTTCCTCGCCGCCGCCGAGCGGATGGGCGTCGATCCGGCCGACTGCATCGTCTTCGAGGATGCACCGAACGGCGTCGAGGCGGCGCGGCGTGCCGGCATGCGCGCGGTCGCGCTCCTGACCATGCTGGGCGCCGAGGCCTTCGCCGGCTTCGACAACGTCATCGCCAGCGTGCCGGACTTTTCCGCGCTGGACGGGCTGCCGGCGCTGCGCTTCGCCTGACATGCCGGGCTGGTTTGCCTCCGGCCCCGCGGATTTGCCCCGAGGCCGCAGCGGCGGCTATGGTCGGGCATCATAAAGCAGGCGCACTGTACCAGCTGCATCGCGTCCCCGCGCCACTGAGCCGAGGGACGAAGACCGGAGGGCGCCGGCCAGGTCGCGCGCCCGCTTTTTCCATGTCTTCCAGCCGGCAGCGCTCCACGAGCGCGCGGCTTTACGAGCAGCAACTCATGACCAACTATTTCGAGAGCCCGTTCAAGGGCATTCCGCTGACCGAGCAGGTGCGCCATCCCAATATCCGCGTCGGGCGCTACAGCTATTATTCCGGCTACTATCACGGCCACAGCTTCGACGATTGCGCGCGCTATCTGCTCCCGAACGAAGGCGCCGACCGGCTGATCGTCGGCAGCTTCTGTTCGATCGGTTCGGGCGCCGCCTTCATCATGGCCGGCAATCAGGGCCACCGGAACGAGTGGGCGAGCACCTTCCCGTTCCACTATCTTCCAGACCAGCCGCATTTTTCCAACGCGCGCGACGGCTACCTGCCGGCGGGCGATACCGTGATCGGAAACGATGTCTGGATCGGCTCCGAGGCGATCATCATGCCAGGCATCACGATCGGCCATGGCGCGGTGATCGGGACGCGGGCGCTGGTGACCCGTGATGTCGAGCCCTACGCCATCGTCGGCGGCAATCCGGCGAAGCCGATCCGCAAGCGCTTCGACGAGGCCAGGATCGCGATGCTGCTCGAAATGGCGTGGTGGGATTGGAGCGATGAGCATCTGCGCGATGCCATGCCGCTGCTGACCAGCGCCGATATCGAGGGCCTGCACGCCCATTGGCGCGAGCGCAGCAAGGCGGGCTCGGCCGCATAGCGCGCCGCAAGGCGTGGCTAAGGGAGCGACGGCCGTGGCGCGCTGATGACGCGGCCGTCGTTTCGTGCCAGCAGAAGGCCATGACCTTCCATGCCTCGATCCTGACGCTCTATCCCGAAATGTTCCCGGGCCCGCTCGGCGCCTCGCTGGCCGGCGAGGGCCTGCGCAGCGGGCTGTGGTCGCTCGACACCCACCAGATCCGCGATCACGGCATCGGCCGGCATCGCAATGTCGACGACAATCCGGCCGGCGGCGGCGCCGGCATGGTGCTGCGCTGCGACGTGCTGGCGGCGGCGATCGATGCCGCCGTCCCTGCCGACGATCCGCGCCCGCGCCTGCTGATGTCGCCGCGCGGGCGCAGGCTCGACCAGCGCATGGTCCGGGATTTCGTGGCGGGCGAGGGCGTCGTCATCGTCTGTGGGCGTTTCGAGGGCGTCGACGAGCGCGTCATCGAGGGGCGCGGCCTGACCGAGGTCTCGATCGGCGACTACATCCTCTCCGGCGGCGAGATGGCGGCGATGGTGCTGCTCGATGCCTGCGTCCGGCTGATTCCCGGCGTGATGGGCAAGCAGGCCTCCGGGCAGGAGGAGAGCTTCGAGAACGGGCTGCTCGAATACCCGCACTATACCCGGCCGCGCGAATGGGAGGGCAGGGGCCTGCCAGAGGCGCTGCTCTCGGGCGACCATGCCCGCATCGCGCGCTGGCGGCGCGAGCAGGCGGAGAAGATCACGAGGGAGCGGCGGCCGGATTTGCTGAACCTTCCTTCTCCTCTCGGGGAAGAAGGCGGCAGCGCGAAGCGCTGACGGATGAGGGAGAGGACGCGCAAGCGGCCCCTCTCGTCTCACCCGGTCGTTCTGCCCTCATCCGTCTGCTGCGCAGACACCTTCTCCCCCGTGGGGAGAAGAGCGCACGTCACGGATACGCCTTCACCGGCAGGTTCTCGCTGAGCCAGCCCTTGTCCCGGGGATTGCCGAGTAGACCGCCGCGGACGTCGACGACATCGCGCCAGCCGCGGCCGGCGAGCTTGCGCTGCAGGCTGGACGAGCGGTTGCCGGTCCGGCAGATCAGCGCGATCGTCTTGCCGGGATTGTCGAGCTTCACGCCGGCGAGGCGGGCTTCGAAGCCGGCGCCCTCCATGTCGAGCCGGATCGCGCCCTCGGGAATGCCGGTATCGGCCCATTCCTCGGGCGTGCGGATGTCGACGAGGACGACGCGCCCCACCTGCGCGGCCTCATGCGCCTCGCGCACCGAAAGCGAGGGAGCGGGCGCCTGGGCCTGGCCGAGAGGCGGCAGCAGGAGCAGGGCAGCGATGGCGAGGAAGGCGCGGCGTGTCATGCCGGAGCGTTAGCGAATGCCGGCAGGGACCGCAATTCACGATGCCTGGAAGCGGCGCAGCGACCGCGGCGTTCAGTCACGCACCGGGCGAAAGCCCGTCCGGTCCGCCTCGGTAATCTCGCGCAGCATCTTGCAGGGCACGCCGGCCGCGATCACGCCAGCGGGGATGTCGCGCGTCACCACGCTGCCTGCACCGATGATGCTGTCGTCGCCGATGCTGACGCCCTGGTTGATCTGGACGCCGCCGCCGATCCAGACCCGGTTGCCGATGCTGACCGGCCTGGCATAGCAGCCACCGGCGACGCGCTCGGCCGGGTCGATGGCGTGGTTGGCGGTATAGATGCCGACGCGCGGCCCGAGCAGGACGTTGTCGCCGATGGTGATCTCGGCGCCGTCCAGCATCACGCAGTCGAAATTGGCGTAGAAGCTGCGGCCGATCGTGATGTTGAAACCGAACTCGCAGCGGAAATTCGGCTCGAAAAGCGCGCCCTCGCCGACCTCGCGCAGGAAGGCGCGCAGCAGCGCCTCGCGCTCCGCGGCCGGCTGGCCAAAACTGCGATTATAGGCGTCGGTCAGCCCGACGGCACGGGCCCGGGCCGCGATCAGCTCCGGGGTGAGATCGTCATACATCTGCCCCGAGCGCATCAGGGCGCGCTGTTCGTCGAGGTTCATCGTGGAGCAGGGCCGAGGCCGGCAGTCTGAACCGCCGGCCTCGGCCTTCAATCTCAGCGCAGCTCGGCGCAGAAGCGCTGGATGCGGCGGCAGGCCTCTTCCAGCGTCTCGTCCGCGGTGGCGTAGGAGATGCGGAAGTTCGGGCCGAGGCCGAAGGAGGAACCGTGCACGGCGGCGACCGATTCGGTTTCGAGCAGGCCGAGCACGAGGTCCTCGTCGGTCTCGATCTTCTTGCCGTTCGGCATGGTCTTGCCGATCAGGGCCGAGCAGTCCGGGTAGACGTAGAAGGCGCCTTCCGGAACCGGGCACTTCAGGCCGCGGGTCTGGTTCAGCATGGAGACCACGAGGTCGCGGCGGCGCTCGAAGGCCTTCTTGAACACCGGCAGATGGTCCTGCGTGCCGTTCAACGCCTCGACGGCGGCCCATTGCGAGATCGCCGAGGTGCCCGAGGTCTGCTGGCCCTGCACGGTGTCCATCGCCGTGATCAGCTGCTGCGGGCCGGCCGCGTAGCCGATGCGCCAGCCGGTCATCGCATAGGATTTCGAGACGCCGTTCATGGTCAGCGTGCGCTCGTACAGGCCCGGCTCGACCTGGGCCGGGGTGACGAACTGGAACTCGCCATAGACCAGATGCTCGTACATGTCGTCCGAGAGCACCCAGACATGCGGATGGCGCATCAGCACGTCGGTGAGCTTCTTCATCTCGTCACGGGTATAGGCCGCGCCCGAGGGGTTCGAGGGCGAGTTCATGATCACCCATTTGGTCTTCGGGGTGATGGCGCGCTCGAGCTCTGCCGGCTGGAGCTTGAAATTGTCCTCGATGCGGGTGTTGGCGAAGGTCGCCTTGCCGCCGCAGAGCTGGACGATGTCGGGATAGCTGACCCAGTAGGGCGCGACGCAGATCACCTCGTCGCCGGGGTTCAGCGTGGCGAGCAGGGCGTTGTAGATGACGTGCTTGCCGCCGGTCGAGACGATGGCCTGCGAAGGCTTGTAGTCGAGCCCGTTCTCGCGCTTGAACTTGCCGACGACGGCTTCGCGCAGCTGCGGGATGCCGGCGACGGGCGTGTACTTCGTCTCGCCGCGGCGAATGGCGGCGATCGCCGCCTCCTTGATATTGTCCGGCGTGTCGAAATCGGGCTCGCCGACGGAGAGCGAGATCACGTCTTTGCCCTGCGCTTTCAGGTCGCGCGCCTTCTGCGTGATGGCGATGGTCGCAGACGGCTTCACGCGCTTCAGGGCGTCGGCAAGGAAAGCCATGATCCAGATCTCCGGGAGCTTACAGGGCGCGCCTCCAGGCGCGGGCGTGGTTTAGGACCCAAGCGCCGGTACCGCAAGCGCAACTCCTTGATATCGGCCAGAAGCAACACGAATGACCTGGCTGTATCCCGACGGCCAGGACTTGGGGGCAGGATATCTCAGCCGGCCTCCGCCAGGCGCTGGCGCCGGCGCCGCACCGTCGCGACGGCGACGGCGTTCCAGCGCGAGCGGCCGAAGCAGGGGAAGCCGCGGCGGTTGAGCCGGCGGGCGATATCGGCGGGATCGTGGATGCCGGCTTCGACGAGCTGGTCGATCAGCGCCCCCGCCGCCTCCAGGAAGATCTCGAGCAGCGCGCGCTCCAAAGCACGCGCTGCCCGCTCGGCATGACGGGGATGGGTCAGTGGATGCCTGTGCCGAAGGAGGGCTCGACCGGGGCGGGCGAGAGCAGCACGGCATTGGCGTGCCCGCCCTCGTAGAGCGCGAAGCGCATCGCTTCCTTCTGGTCGCGGAAGATGCCTTCGCTGCGGCCTTCGAGATCGCGCGCCACCCAGAAGCCGCGCTTCGACTGGCCGACAAGGAAGAGATGGCTTTCGGCGCCGAGCGGCAGCGGAGATTTGGAACGGGGCATGGCGGGTCTCAATTCGGCAGAGCGAGCCAGGCGCGCAGGCCGATGATGCCGGCGATGGCGAGCGTGAGCACGGCGAGCGCGAGTATCTCTGTGCAGAGGATGCCGATCATCGGGCGCTTGTGGGCGAGGCTGCTGTAGACGGCGTTGGCGCGGCGCTGCTGGGCGTTGCGTTTGAGGGCAGTTTCAGTCGACATTTCGACCTCCGTTGAGGCCTTTGGATGTATGTCCGACGCCGATAAGACCGCCATGCGGAAGGTGCGGCGGCGTATAAGGCCGGCATAAGGGCCGGCTTGCATGCGCGCTTCGTCCCTGCGATGGCCCTTCCATGGATGAAAGCCCGAACACCATCGCGATCTATGTCGACGCCGACGCCTGCCCGGTGAAGCCGGAGATCTACCGCGTCGCCGAACGGCACAGGCTGAAGGTCTTCGTCGTCGCCAACAGCTTCATGATGGTGCCGCGCGAGCCCTGGATCGAACGCGTCATCGTCTCCGACGGGTTCGACGCGGCCGATGACTGGATCGCCGAGCGAGCCCGCCGCGGCGCGATCGTGATCACCGCCGATATCCCACTGGCCGATCGTTGCCTCAAGGCGGGCGCAGACGTGATCGGGCCGACCGGCAAACCCTTCACCGAGGCCTCGATCGGCATGGCGCTGGCGACGCGCGACATGATGGAGGATCTGCGGGCGATGGGGGCGGCGAGCGGCGGGCCGAAGCCGTTCTCGCCGAAGGATCGCTCGGCCTTTCTGCAGGCGCTCGACCTGGCGATCCAGCGGCTGAAGCGGGCGGGGTTCGCAGCCTAGATATCCCCGAAATCGCCGCCGCGGCCCTTTCCGGCGGCGAAGCGGCCGGCGCCGGCCGCGCCTTCCGTCGCGATGGTCTGGACGCCGCCTTTCCATTCGCGGGCCAGCGCCTCGTGCACGGGCAGGCCGTGGCCGGCAATGGCGCTTCTGCGATCCGCGAGCATCGCCCCTTGCGGGAAACGGGCGATCTGCTGGGCCATCGCCTCGGCGGCGGCCCGGGTCTGGCCGCGGCCGACGACCTGCTCGCAAAGTCCGATCCGCAGCGCCTCCTGCGCCTCGACCTTGCGGCCGGTCATGATGATCTCGAGCGCCCGGCCCTGGCCGACGAGGCGGGGCAGACGGACCGTGCCGCCATCGATCAAGGGGATGCCCCAGCGCCGGCAATAGACGCCGAAATAGGCATCATGCGCCATCACCCTGACATCGCACCAGAGCGCGAGCTCCATGCCGCCGGCCACGGCCGGTCCCTCGATCGCCGCGATCAGCGGCTTGTTCATCTCCAGCCGCGACGGGCCCATCGGTCCACGCGGCGCCGGAGCGTCACCCTCGGGAAAGGCGAGGCCCTCGACGATCTCGCTCTGGAAGCGTCCGGCATCGGTGAAGGCCTGCGCATATTTCAGGTCCCAGCCGGCGCAGAAGGCACCGCCTTCGCCCCAGAACACGATCGCGGCGGTGTGCGGGTCGGCGTCGAGCTCCCGGAAGGCTTGCGTCAGCGCGATGGCGCTGTCCGGGTCCATGGCATTGCGTGCCTCGGGGCGGCTGTGGATCACGGTCGCGACCTTGCCTTCGCGCTCGATGCGGACGGTCATGCGGCATTCCTCCCCGGAGTCGGATCCGACTCTGACGTCTTTGCCCACAGGCTACAGCTTGGTGTGCCGCGCCGGCCAGTGCTGGACGCATCGGCGCTTTGCCCGTAATCCTCGGCCCAACGCCCGTCGCAGGATCGGGCTTCCGGGAGGAATTTGATGATGCTTACCCGCCGTTCCACGCTCGGCCTCGTCGCTGGCGCCGTTTTCGCTCCGGCCATCGCCCGGGCGCAGAGCTTCCCGTCGAAGCCGATCACCCTGGTGGTGCCCTATCCGGCGGGCGGGCCGACCGATGCGATCGCGCGTTTCGTGGCGCAGGAAATGTCCGCGACGATCGGCCAGAACGTCGTGGTCGACAACCGTGCCGGTGCCTCGGGTGCGGTCGGCACGCGCGCCGTCGCCAAGGCCGATCCGGACGGCCACACCTTCATCTTCGGCAACAACCAGACGCATGGGAACAACATGTTCCTGCTGAAGGAGCCGGGCTATGACGCGGTCAAGGATTTCGCGCCGGTCGCGGGCGTCGGTGCCTTCGAGCATGCCTTCGTCGTGCGCAAGGACCTGCCGGCCAAGAACATCGCCGAGCTGGTCGCGCTCGCCAAGGCCGATCCCGACAAGCTGAACTACGGCTCGACAGGCGTCGGCTCCGGCTCTCATCTCGCCATGGAGCTGTTCATGCAGCGCACCGGCATCAGGATGACGCATGTGCCGTTCCGCGGCGCGGCGCCGCTGGTGCAGGAGATCATCGGCGGGCGCATCGATATCGCCAATTCGACGCTGCCTTCGGTGCTCGAGCAGATCAATGCCGGCACCTTGCGTGCGCTGGCTCTGGCCTCGCCGGAGCGCAATCCGCGCGCCAAGGACATCCCGACCCTGCGCGAGCAGGGCGTCTCCGATGCCGATGCCGATAGCTGGGCCGCCTTCTTCGCTCCCGCGGCGACGCCGGCACCGGTGCTGGAGAAGCTCTCGCAGTCGGTGATGGCGGCGATCGCCAAGCCGGAGATCACCGAGAAGATCCTGAAGCTCGGCTTCACCCTGAAGGTGCGCGATCCCGCCGCCTTCAAGCCCTACCACCTCCAGGAGATCGCGACCTGGGAGAAAATCATCAAGGAAGCTGGCGTGAAGCCGGAGTGATCTAGTTTCAGGGGTTGATATTCGCAGCCCTCATCCTGAGGAGCGATCGCAGATCGCGTTTCGAAGGATGTTTCCAGTGCGCTCTGGAACATCCTTCGAAACGCCGCTGCGCGGCTCCTCAGGATGAGGGCTGCGGTTCTTTCGGGAGGACTGCATGAACCTGATGCCAAAACTCGCCGCCCGTGCCGAGGCCGGCCGCCCCGTTCGCTGCGCCCTGATCGGGGCCGGCAAATTCGGTTCGATGTTCCTGGCGCAAGTGCCGCATATCGAAGGTCTTGAGGTCGCGGCGGTCGCCGATCTCGATCCCGAGCGGGCGCGCAATGCCTGTCGCGCAGTCGGCTGGGACGAGACCCGTATCGCCGGCACCCGCTTCGTCGATAGCGGGGTCAGCGCGGCCGAAACGGACGGCGTCGAGGTGGTGATCGAGGCGACCGGGCATCCGGCTGCCGGCGCCAGGCACGCGCTCGCCGCGATCGCGGCCGGACGACATGTCGTCATGGTCAATGTCGAGGCCGACGTTCTGGTCGGCCCGGTGCTGGCGGCGAAGGCCAGGGCGGCCGGCGTGGTCTATTCGATGGCCTATGGCGACCAGCCGGCGCTGGTCTCCGAGATGGTCGACTGGGCGCGGGCGACCGGCTTCACCGTCGCGGCCGCCGGCAAGGGCACGAAATACCTGCCTTCCTATCACCGGGTGACGCCGGACGAGGTCTGGGGCCATTACGGGCTGACGCCCGAAGCGGCCAAGGCCGCCGGCATGAACCCGCAAATGTTCAACTCCTTCCTCGATGGCACCAAATCGGCGATCGAGATGGCGGCGATCGCCAATGCCTGCGGGCTCGACGTGCCGGAGGACGGGCTTTCCTTCCCGCCCTGCGGCGTCGACGATCTCGCCCATGTGCTGCGGCCGAAGGCGGTCGGCGGCCAGCTCGAGCGCGACGGCATGGTCGAGGTGGTGTCCTCGCTGGAGCGCGATGGCCGCCCGGTCTTTCGCGACCTGCGCTGGGGCGTCTATGTCGTGCTGAAGGCGCCCAACGCCTATGCCGCCGCCTGCTTCAAGCAATACGGACTGCCGACCGATTCCAGCGGCCTTTACGCGGCGATGTACAAGCCCTTCCACCTGATCGGGCTCGAACTCTCGATCTCTGTGCTGAATGCTGCCCTGCGCGGCGAGGCGACGGGCGCGACGCGCGGTTGGCGCGGCGATGCGGTGGCGACCGCCAAGCGCGCGCTGAAGGCCGGCGAGACGCTGGACGGCGAGGGCGGTTACACCGTCTACGGCAAGCTGATGTCGGCTGATGCGAGCCGCGCCAGCGGCGCGCTGCCGATCGGGCTTGCCCACCATGTCAAGCTGAAGCGGGATGTCGCTGCCGGTGCGGTGGTGACGGCGGAGGATGTCGTGCTCGACGAGGCCTCCCAGATCGTCCAACTCCGGCGTGAGCTCGCAGCTCACGCTTGGTGAGCGGCGTGGTTCTCCCTATCTGATCCGGACAGGATCGTTCAGGGAGAACCTCATGCGCCTTTTCCTCGCGCCGCTTTGCCTCGCCGCCATGCTCGCGGCCCTGCCGGCAGGCGCACAGCAGCGCTACCCGTCGAGTGCGGGGGAATTGCTGGTCGAGACGGTGGCAGGCGGGCTGGAAAACCCCTGGGGCCTCGCCTTCCTGCCCGACGGCCGCATGCTGGTGACTGAGCGGCCGGGGCGGCTGCGGCTGGTCGCGGCGGACGGCAAGCTCTCGCCCCCGCTTTCTGGCGTGCCCAACGTCACCGGGCGCGGCCAGGGTGGCCTGCTCGACGTGGTGCTCGATCCCGGCTTTGCGCAGAACCGTCTGGTCTATCTCTCCTTTTCCGAGCCGCGGGCCGGTGGCAACGGCACCAGCGTGGCGCGCGGCAAGCTGAATGCGGCCGGAACTGCGCTGGAAGGGACGAGCGTGATCTTCCGGCAGATGCCGACGGTCAACAGCAACATGCATTTCGGCTCGCGGCTCGTATTCGACCGGACGGGGGCGCTCTTCGTCACCACGGGCGACCGCTACGGCCAGCGCGACCAGGCGCAGAACCCGGAGAACCATATCGGCAAGGTCATCCGCATCCGCCCGGAAGGCGGGGTTCCGGCCGATAATCCGCAAAAGCCGGGCTGGCAGCCGGAGATTTGGTCGATCGGCCACCGGAACGTTCAGGGAGCGGCACTCCACCCGCAGACCGGGCAGCTCTGGACGGCCGAGCATGGCGCGCGCGGTGGCGATGAGATCAACACGCCGAAGGCCGGGCTGAACTATGGCTGGCCGGTGATCACCTATGGCATCGACTATTCCGGCCTCAGGATCGGGGAGGGCACGGCCAAGGCCGGCATGGAGCAGCCGCTGTTCTACTGGGATCCGTCGATCGCGCCGTCGGGTGCCGCCTTCTACACCGGCGAGCGCTGGCCGGCCTGGAAGAATTCGCTCTTCGTCGGCGCGCTCGCCGGCCAGATGCTGGTGCGTCTCTCGACGCAGGGCGAGCGGGTTACCGGCGAGGAGCGGCTGCTGACCGATATCGGCGAGCGCATCCGCGATGTCCGGCAGGGGCCGGACGGCTATCTCTACCTGCTCAGCGACGACGCGAAGGGCAAGATCCTGCGCGTCCGGCCGGCGCGGTAGATTCCGCGGTCATTCCGGGGCGCCGCAAAGCGGCGAGCCCGGAACCCATGAACATGCCGCCGCTCCAGCCCGTCATGCTCGCCCTTGTGGCGAGCATCCACGTCTTGAACACAGCCCTCGAACGGTAAAGACGTGGATGGTCAGGACAAGCCCGACCATGACGGCAAGTGAGAGCAATGCTCAGTGAGCAGTCTGCCTCACGGCCCGCAATCCCATTCGCTTTCGACGACGAAGACATTGCGCGTCGAAAGCTGGCCACGGGTGTCGTAGAGGTCGCCGACATAATAGGTGATCCCGGCATCGTCATGGGCGTTGCGCCGGACCTGCAGGGACCAGCCATAGCCGACGCGCTTGCCGCCGCGCCAGGCGGGGTGGAGATCGTCGATCATCGCCGAGGCGAGGATCTGGGCACGGCTGTCTGACGGCGCGCAGGTCGGTCCCGCGAGCGCCGGGCTCGCGGCAATGGCAAGCGTGCTGGCGAGGAATGCCAGTTTCTTCATGTCGGTGGTCCTTGGTGGGCGAGTCAGGTGATCTCGGCGAGCCGGGTATCGAGCGATAAAACGAGGCACCAATGTGGCTCGAAATCTGCCCCGAGCGGCCAGATCTGATCCTTGAAGATCGCGAGCATCGCCGCCTGATAGCGTTCGAACCAGTCCCTCTGGCAGAGCACGAACTTGGTCGCGCCGACAATGCTCTCGCGATCGATGATGCACAAAGGAACAATGCCGAGATTGGCTTCGAGATAGTCCTGCACCGCGACCATTAGCGTCGGATAGCCGGGGTGCAGCATGTCGTCGAGCACGATCAGCCCGCCCTCGGCGAGGCAGGCGGTGGCGAGCGAAAGGTCCTTCGCCAGCGCAGCGCGCGAATGCTCGCCGTCGACATGGATGAAGCGCAGTCTTTCGCCGCGCGCATGGGCAATCAGCTCGGCCGGTGCCATGGCGCCGGCATCGCCCTTGATGGTGACGCGGCGCTCGGGCGCGATGCCGTGTTTCAGGCAGTTGGCCTCGAAGCGCTCCTGCACCTGCGGATTCGGCCATTCGAAGATGTCGATGCCGAGGGCGAGCTCGCCAGGCTCGAGCGCATGCGCCAGCGCGATGAAGAAGCGGCCCTCGAAGGCGCCGATCTCGGCGATCGGGCCGCCAACCCCCTCTTCGGTCTGGAGCCGCAGCAGCCTGGCGCAGATCGCGGCGGCAAAGCGCGAGGACATGCCGACGACCCGCTCATAGCCATCGGCGAGATAGGCCTCGACCGCTGGGTGGCCGGTAGCGGGGTAGCGCGCCATCGATCAGGCCTTTCCGTGGAAGATGAAGAAGGCACCGGCCGCGATCAGCGCGAAGCCGATGGCGTGGTTCCAGCTGAGCGATTCCTTCAGCCAGAATACCGAGAACAGCGCGAAGACGCAGAGCGTGACGACCTCCTGGATCGTCTTCAGTTCGGCGGCCGAATAGACCCCGTGGCCGATGCGGTTCGCCGGTACGGCAAGCATGTATTCGGGCAGGGCGATCATCCAGCTCGCCAGGATCGCCAGCCAGATCGCCGAACTCTTGTAGGAAAGATGCCCGTACCAGGCGAAGGTCATGAAGACATTGGAGGCGATCAGCATGACGATCGGCAGGAGATGCGCGGTCGTGATAGCGGGCATGTCTCGGTTCCCTGGTGGCTGGCTCTGAAGTCTCGAAGTGGCGTCCGCGCGTCTCAGCCGTGGCGCAGCTTCATGGCGAGAATGACCGAAACCAGACAAAGCGAGATGGCATTCGCGCCGATCAGCGGCTAGGAAGCGATCAACAGGCCATAGAGCAGCCAGAGAACGATGCCGCTGGCGAACATCGCCTGGGTCCAGAGCGAGATGGCGCGGGTGTCGCGGGTCCGGATGGTCTGCACGGCCTGCGGCAGCCAGCACAAGGTCGTCAGCGTCGCGGCGGCGAAACCGAGTGTCTCGATCAGGGCGGTCTGCATGGCTGGTCCGGGGGCGATTCGCGCTTCTGCGCAGGCATAGATCAGGACGTGCCTGCGCGCGACAGACAAGGCACGAAGCTGGCTCAGCCACGAAAAGCCGCATGGTTAACCTCCTTTAACCGCAGCGCCCTAGTTTCGTGCCATTCCTGCGATTCGGTGGACCCATGCGCGCTCTGATCCTGGCCTTGCCTTTCGTCCTCGCCGCCCCGGCGGCCTTCGCCAATTTCGACAGCTGCGTCGCCGGCCTCCGCTCGGCCGCCGCTGCCAAGGGCGTCTCCGGCGCGACCTTCGACCGGGCCATGGCCGGCGTCACGCCCGACATGAAGATCATCGAGGCGATGAACAACCAGCCGGAGTTCAAGACGCCGATCTGGGACTATCTTGGCACGCTGGTCGACGATGAGAAGGTCGCCGAAGGGCGGGCCATGCTGCGCCAGCACGCCTCGACGCTGGCGGCCGCCGAAAGCCGCTTCGGCGTCGACCGGCACACCATCGTCGCGGTCTGGGGCGTCGAGAGCGATTTCGGCAAGGCCAAGGGCCGCTGGCCGCTGGTCCAGGCGTTGGCGACAGGCGCCTGTCTCGCGCCGCGCCGCAACGCCTTCTTCCGCGGCGAGCTGATCTCGACCCTGCAGATCATCCAGCGCGGCGATGTCCGGGCCGACCGGCTGGTGGGCTCCTGGGCCGGCGCCTTCGGCCACACCCAGTTCATTCCCTCGACCTATCTCAGGCTCGGCGTCGACGGGGATGGCGACGGGCGGCGCGACCTCGTCGATTCGATCCCGGATGCGCTGCATTCGACCGCGAACTTCATGGACAAGGCCGGCTGGGTCACCGGGGCGACCTGGGGCTATGAGGTCAAGGTGCCGCGCAGCTATTCCGGCGCGACCGGGCGCAATCCGAAGCGGCCGGTCTCGCATTGGGCGGGCCAGGGCATCGTCAAGTTCGACGGCTCGGCTCTCAACGGCACGGGCAATGCCGGCTTGCTGATGCCGGCGGGGCGCAACGGTCCGGCCTTCCTGGTCTTCAAGAACTACGATGCCGCCTTCAGCTACAACGGCGCGGATTCCTATGCGCTCGCCATCTCGCTGCTTTCCGACCGGCTGCGCGGCCGGCCGGGCGTGCAGGGGCAGTGGCCGACCGACGATTTGCCGCTGTCGCGCGAGCAACGCCGCGAATTGCAGCGCCTGCTGATCGCGCGCGGCTACAATGTCGGCGAGCCGGACGGCGCTGTCGGCTCGCTGACGCGGGCGGCGATCAAGGATATCGAAGGCAAGATCGGCATGGAGCCGACAGGCCGGCCCGGTGAGAAGGTGCTACGGGCGCTGAAGGGCGGGCGGCTCTGACGGGCTTCAAAGGCCGAGGAAGCGCCTGACCGGCGCCGGCCCGTCCTTCGCGGTCAGCCTGCCCCAGGGGCCCGAGGTCTCGACGCGGCCATTGGCGACGAAGGCGAAGAGGTCGGCGGTTTGCGCCGCCTCCTCGGGGGTGTGCAGGGTCATCAGCACGGTCAGGCCATGGCTGCGCCTGAGCGCGTCGACGCGCGCGATCATCTCGCGGCGCAGGCCGGGATCGAGCGCGCCGAAAGGCTCGTCGAGAAGCATGAGCGGCTTGCCGCGCAGCAGGGCGCGGGCGAGCGCGACGCGCTGGCGCTGGCCGCCCGACAGCTCCGCCGGCCGGCGGGCGGCGAACTCCGCGAGGTTGACCTCCGCCAGCGCCGCCGCGACGCGCTCTCTTTCGCCGGCGTCGAGTCTGAGCGAGGGCTTCAGTCCTAGCGCGACATTCTCGGCCGCGGTCAGATGTGGGAAGAGGTTGTGGTCCTGGAACAGGATCGAGACCGGCCGCTGCGCCGGGGCCAGCGGCAGCAGATCCTGACCGGCAAAGCGCAAGGAGCCTGCCTCGGGCTGTTCGAAGCCGGCGATGGCGTGGAGCAGCGTCGTCTTGCCGCCGCCGGATGGGCCGATCACGGCGCAGAGCGCGCCGGTGGGTACCGTCAGCTCATAGCGTGCCGCGAAGCCGGGATAGCGCAAGGCGAGGCCGGCGATCTCAAGCATGGCGCGCGCTCCAGCGCTGGGTCAGGAAGGCAAGGCCGCCGGCGCTGAGGACGAGCACCAGCGCCAGAGCCCCCGCCTCGTCGATGCGATAGGCGCCGAGGCGGTTGGCGAGCAGATAGGGCAGGGTGGTCAGCTCCGGGCCGCCGAACAAAGCGATGACGCCGAAATCGCCGAGCGAGAGCGCCGTGGCGAAGGCGAAGGCGGCGCCGAGTGCACCGCGCAGCGCCGGCCATTCGACGAGGCGCAGCCGGTTCCAGCCGGCGAGTCCCAGGCTCTCGGCCAGCCGACCATGCCGCTCCGCGCTGGTGGCGAGCGCCGGAGCGAGCAGGCGATAGGCGTAAGGAAGGGCCATCAGCGCATTGACCAGCGGCACCAGCACCAGGCCGAGCGAAGCGGGGTCACCGAGGCCGAGCAGCAGGACATAGAGCCCGGCGACGAAGGCGAAGGGCGGCAGGCCGAGCATGGCGAAGGCGGCGAGATCCGGCAGGCGCAAGCGCTGCGGCACGGCGCGGGCGCTGCTGGCGAGCAGCAGAGCGAGCAGGCAGGCGAGCAGCCCGGCGCTGAGGGCGATGACGGCGCTGGTTGCGGCGGCGCGGACGAACTCCGCGGAGGCGAGGCTCGGCAGATGAGCGAGGCCGCTCGCGACGCTGAGGAGCGGTGGCGCGACCAGCACCGTGCCGAGGGCAAGCACGCCTGCATCGATGCCGCGCATGGTGCGAAGATCGGGCCGCGGCGCGCGGTGTCCGGCGCCGGCTTCGGCGCGGGCCCGCGGCGTCAGTGCGCTGAGGCTTGCGGCGAGGCCGAGGCAGATCACGAGCTGCAGGCCAGCTAGAGCGGCAGCGCGGACGAAGTCCGCCTCGAAGCGCACGGCTTCATAGATCGCGACCTCCAGCGTCGCATTGGCCGGTCCACCGCCGAGCGAGAGCACGATGGCGAAGCTGGTGAAGCAGAGCAGGAATACGAGGACGGCAAGCGCCGGCGCCTCGCGTCGGATCACCGGCCAGTCGAGATGCCGGAAGCAATCGGCGGCGGTGAAGCCGAGCGCCGAGGCGAGCCGGCGCCGCTCGCCTGGTTCGCGTTCGAAGGCGTGGAGCAAAGCGCGCGTCACCAGCGGCATGTTCATCAGGACATGGGCGAGGACGATGCCGTGGAGCCCGTAGATCGAGGGCGGCTCGGCGCCGATACCGCGCATGAGCGAGCCCAACAGCCCCGAGCGGCCATAGATCGCGACCACGCCGAAGGCGATGACGATGGTGGGCGCTACCGCGGCGGTGGTGAGCAAAGCGAGCAGCAGCTCGCGGCCGGGAAAGCACCGGCGCAACAGGGCGAGTGCCAGCGCGACGCCAAGCGCGAGCGAGAGCAGTGTCGAGAGCGCCGCCTGCAGCCCGGCCGAGGCGAGCAAGCGCGCGAGATAGGGACCGAGCGTCAGCAGGGACGCGAAGTCGGAGCCGGCCCGCGCCAGGCCGATGAGCGAGCCGCAGGCGAGAGCGAGGATCGCGAGCGCGGTGAGCGTGGCGGGCTTGAGCAAGGTCTCAGCGGCTCGTCGCGGCGAGCCAGGCGTCGATGAAGGCCCGGCGCTGGCTGCGAACCGTTTCGGGCGCGACCAGCAGCGTCTTCTCCGGCCTGATCACCTCGGCGAAGGAGGTCGGCAGGCCGGTTGCCGGCTGCTTCGCCGGCATCATCCAGTTGCCCTCGGGGATCAGCGACTGGAAGGCGTCGGAGAGCATGAAGGCGAGGAAGCGCTTCGCCAGCTCGGGCTGTTTCGTCGCCCGCGTCATGCCCGCGAGCTCGACATGGAGGTAGTGCCCCTCCGTGAAGGGCGCGGCCTTGTACTGCGTCTTCTTCTCGGCGCCGAGATGATAGGCGGGCGAGGTCGCATAGGAGAGCACCATGTCGGCCTCGCCCTTGAGGAACAGGCCATAGGCCTCCGACCAGCCCTTGGTGAAGGTGACGATGCGCGGCTTCAGCTTGCCCCAGGCCGCGTCGGCCTCGTCGCCATAGACCGCCCGCATCCAGAGCAGGAAGCCGAGGCCGGGCGCGGAGGTGCGCGGGTCCTGCAGCACGAGCTTCGGTCCCTTGGGATCGTCGACGAGCTGCTTCAGGCTCTGCGGCGGCGTCGCCAGCCTGGTTGAGTCATAGACGAAGGCGAGGTGGCCCCAGTCGAAGGGCAGGAGGGTGTCGTCGGTCCAGGGCGTCGGCAGAGTGAGCGTCGTGCTGTCCTGGCCATGCGGCTGGAACAGGCCGGTCGCCTTCGCTTCGGCGGCGAGGTTCATGTCGAGGCCGAGTACGAGATCGGCTCTGGTCGTTTCGCCTTCCAGCTTCAGCCGGGCGAGCAGCGAGCCGGCATCGTCGGCGGCGACCCAGTTCAGCGTGCACTGGCACTGCGCCTCGAAGGCGGCCTTCACTTTGGCGCCGGGGCCGTATTTTCCGGTGAAGGAGGAATAGGTGTAGACGTTCAGCGCCGGCTTGTCCTGCGCCAGCGCCGGCGCTGCGAAGAGCAGTGCCGCCAGCATTCCGGCGATCAGGCCCGTTCTGCCGCTCAGACCAGTCATGACGTCCCCGCATGCATCGTTGGGGTTCTGACGGGGAGGGCTGTGCGTCGCCCGCAGCGGGCGACGATGCTCAATCCCTCCGCCGGCACGACCCGGATCAGGTTCTACGGGTCGTGGCGCCCTTACGCGCCCCTCTCAGCCCGGCTGCCGGGCACCCCGTTGAGGCCCGTCAGGGATAGGCTTCCGCGGCGCCCAAGTCCAGCCTGCGGCTTGCTTCGCCGGGCTTCCGCCCGTAACCAGCGCGCAGGGGCGCGAAGGCCCTGAAGAGAACAGCATTCCGAGAGGCGACCATGGCGAACCACAAGCTCCTGCTGCTCCCCGGCGACGGCATCGGCCCCGAGGTGATGGGCCAGGTCGAGAAGATCGTCTCCTGGTTCGAGAAACAGGGCGTCGCGTCCTTCTCGATGGAGCGCGGCCTCGTCGGCGGCTCGGCCTATGACGTCCACAAGGCGGCGATTTCGGAAGGCGACATGAAGCTCGCCCAGGAAGCCGACGCCGTGCTCTTCGGCGCGGTCGGCGGGCCGAAATGGGCCGATGTCCCCTATCAGCACCGCCCCGAGGCCGGCCTGCTCCGTCTGCGCAAGGATCTCGGCCTGTTCGCCAATCTGCGTCCGGCGATCTGCTACCCGGCGCTGGCCTCGGCCTCGTCGCTGAAGCCGGAAGTGGTCGAGGGCCTCGACATCCTGATCGTGCGCGAGCTCACCGGCGGCGTCTATTTCGGCGAGCCGAAGGAGATCGTGACGCTCGAAGACGGCCAGAAGCGCGGCGTCGACACCCAGCTCTACACCACCGGCGAGATCGAGCGCATCGCGCGCGTCGCCTTCGAGCTGGCGCGCACCCGCCGCAACAAGGTCTCCTCGGCCGAGAAGCACAACGTCATGAAGACCGGCGTGCTCTGGAAGCAGACGGTCGCCGCGCTGCACGCTGCGGAGTACAAGGATGTCGAGCTCGAGCATGTGCTCGCCGACAATTGCGCGATGCAGCTGGTGCGCTGGCCGAAGCAGTACGACGTCGTGGTCTGCGACAACCTGTTCGGCGACATCCTCTCCGACGTCGCGGCGATGCTGACCGGCTCGCTCGGCATGCTGCCCTCCGCCTCGCTCGGTGCCGAGGATCCGGCGACCGGCAAGCGCAAGGCGCTCTACGAGCCCGTGCACGGCTCGGCCCCCGACATCGCCGGCAAGGGGCTCGCCAACCCGATCGCGATGATCGGCTCCTTCGCCATGGCGCTGCGTTATTCCTTCGGTGCCGGCGAAGCGGCCGACCGGCTCGAGGGCGCGATCGCCGATGTGCTGGGTGCCGGCACCCGCACCAAGGACATCGCGGCGCCCGGCGCCAATGCCGTCTCGACCACCGAGATGGGCGAAGCCATCATCAAGGCGCTCGAAGCGCGCGGCTGAGCGATCTCTCGCTGCATGCGCGGTCCCGGCCGGGGCGGCGCATGCCTGCTAAAAATGAGGGCCGGTGCAGGGAGTGTCCCCGCACCAGCCCTTTTTCGTCAGTCGACGGAGACGATCTTGCCGTCTTCCCATTTGAACATCGAGAAGGCCGGCGAGCTGAGATCACCGTTCTTGCCATAGGACAGCTTGCCGATCGCGGTCGGCACGGTCATGCCGGATTTCAGCGCGGTCGCGACGGCTGCGGCGCTGTCGGCCTTGCCCACCTTTTCGATGCCGGCCTTGAGCACTTCCACGGCGGCATAGGCATTGAGCGTGAAGGCCTCGGCCGGGATGCCCTTCGCCTTCAGCGCCGCCACGGCCTCGGCCGAATCGGGGCTCTTCTGGGCGTCGGTCGCGTTGGTGAACAGCGAGCCGGCGGCCGATTTGTCGGCGATCGCCCAGAATTCGGTGTTGGAGAGGCCTTCGCCGCCGATGATGGCGGCCTTGATGCCGGCATCGCTGAGCTGGCGGGCGAGCAGGCCGCCTTCGGGGTGGTAGCCGCCGAAATAGATCAGGTCGATATTGGCGGCCTTCAGACGGGTGATGACGGCCGACAGGTCCTTCTCGCCGGGCGTCAGCGTCAGATAGAGCGCTTCCTTGACGCCGCCGTCATTGATGCCCTTCTTGAAGGAATCGGCGAGACCCTTGCCATAGGTGCCCTTGTCGTGGAGCACCGCGATCCGCTTGTCCTTCAGGTTCTTCAGCACGTATTTGGCCGCCACTTCGGCCTGCTGATCGTCGCGGCCGCAGGTGCGCAGGACATTGCTCAGGCCGCGGCTGGTGAGGGCCGGGGCGGTCGCGGTCGGCGTCACCATCAGCGCCCCGTGCTCGGCGAGGACGTCGGAAACCGCCATCGCGACGCCGGAGGTCACCGGGCCGACGACGAACTTGATCTTCTCGCCGACCAGGAGGTTGGCGGCGGAGACGCCCTGCTTGGGATCTCCGGCATCGTCGGCGAGCTTCAGCACCACCTTCTCGCCGAGGATGCCGCCCTTCTTGTTGATTGCCTCGACGGCGGCTTCGGCGCCGTTGCGGACCTGGTCGCCATAGGCGGCGACGGCGCCGGTCAGCGGCGCGATCAGCCCGATAACGATCTCGGCGCGGGCCGGTAGAGCGGCCAGAAGGGTGGCGGCGAAGGCCGTTCCGACCAGGAATTTCAACTTGCCCATCGCAATCGTCTCCTCAAGGTTGGTGCAGCTTCCGCCCGTGGTTTGGCCGCGCTGGTCGGGGACGCGCGACAGGCCCTTCCTCCGAAAGGCCCGAACTCTCTACCGAGCGGAGCTGACTGTCCGACCATTGCCGAAATTTCTAGCATGCGCCTGCGATCCGGGCACGCCCTGCCGGCGAGCATGGCGAGCATGACCGCGATGCAAGAGGGATGGCGCCGCCCGGTGGCCCTGCCGCGAGGCGCGACAGAGCGCCGCTGATCCTCTCCCCCTCGTGAATTGCGCATCGGATCGCGCTGTGGACTAGCTGCCCCCGGATAACCGGAGTTCGTCGTCCGATGCTGATCAAGAGCCGCCCCGGCTGGGAAATCCCCGAGAGCGAGGCCACGCCGGAGACGGTCTTCCTCGATCGCCGCCGCTTCATCGCCGCGGGCGCCGGGTTGATCGCCGGCTCCGCCTTGCCAGAGCTGGCCTTCGCCCAGGGTCCTGAGCCGACACTCGATCTCTATCCCGCCAAGCGCAACGCGGCCTACACGCTCGACCGGCCGGTGACGGAGGAGGAGCTGGCCGCGAACTACAATAATTTCTACGAGTTCGGGACCTCGAAGGACGTGGTCGCCTCGGCGAAGCGCCTCAGCACCCGGCCCTGGACGGTGACGATCGACGGGTTGGTCGAGAAGCCCATCGAGATCGGCATCGACGAGCTGATCCGGAAGATGCCGCTGGAGGAGCGGCTCTACCGTTTCCGCTGCGTCGAGGCCTGGTCGATGGCGGTGCCCTGGACCGGCTTTCCGCTGAAGAAGCTGGTCGAGCTCGCCAAGCCGCTGTCCGGCGCGAAATATGTGCAGATGCAGACCTTCATGAACCCGCGCGTCGCGCCCGGTCAGTCGCAGCGCTGGTATCCTTGGCCCTATACGGAGGGGCTGACCATCGCCGAGGCGACCAATGAGCTCACGCTGATGGTGACGGGCATCTATGGCAAGCCGGTGCCAAACCAGCACGGCGCGCCGATGCGGCTGATCGTTCCGTGGAAATACGGTTTCAAATCGGTCAAATCGATCAACAAGATCAGCTTCGTCGCCGAGCGGCCGAAGACCTTCTGGGAGGGCTTGCAGGCCTCCGAATACGGCTTCTGGGCGAATGTGAATCCGGAGGTCTCGCATCCGCGCTGGAGTCAGGCGAGCGAACAGGTGCTGGGTTCGCGCGAACGGCGGCCGACCCTGCTGTTCAACGGCTATGGCGAGCAGGTCGCCGAGCTCTACAAGGGGCTGGAGAAGGAACGGCTCTGGGCCTGAGTTCGCGCTTGGCTCCTCGTCTCGTTTGTCATCCCGGAGCGGCGCGGCCTCGCTGCTCGTCCGGGTTGACCAGGGAGGGGGCAGAAACCGGGTGCCGTACCGTCTTCGCCTGCGTTAGCTTCGGGCCATGCAAAGCTTCTGTCTCTTCGAAACCGCGATCGGCAGCTGCGCCCTGGTCTGGCAGGGCGAGACGATCATCGCCGCGCAATTGCCGGAGCATGACGAGGCCACGGCGCGCAGCCGGCTCGCCCGGCGCTTTCCCGAGGCTGGCGAGGCTGAACCCGTCGCCTTCGTGCGAGAGGCGATCGCCGATATCGTCGCCCTGCTCGCGGGAGAGCAGCGCGACCTTTCCCATCTGCCGATCGATCTCAGCGCCACGCCTGAGTTCAATCAGCGCGTCTATCGCGTCACGCTGGCGATTCGGCCCGGCGAGACGCTGACCTATGGCGAGGTCGCGGCGCGGATCGGCGAGCCCGGTGCCGCGCGTGCCGTCGGCGTGGCGCTCGGCCAGAACCCGATCCCGATCATCGTGCCCTGCCATCGCGTGCTGGCGGCCGGCGGCAAGACCGGCGGCTTCTCGGCCGATGGCGGCGTCGAGACCAAGCTTCGAATCCTGACGATCGAGAAGGCGCGGACCAGCGCCGAGCCGTCGCTGTTCGATTCGCTGCCGCTGGAAGCCCGGCGGCGATAGGGCAACAGGCCAATCCAACGAAGAGCGCGGTGTCATTCCGGACAAGCCGCGAAGCGGCGCAGCTCCGGAATGACGGTAGTCGTCGGGCTGTGGCCAAGAAAAAAGGCCGGCGTCCCGAAGGAGCCGGCCTAGAAGTTTGAAATATTCGGCGCAAGCGCCAAACATCTCAGAGGGGAACGGCTGGAACGAACTCAACGCCGGGAGGAGAATGCGGAGCCCGTTCCGAACAACCGTGAGCACAATATCGAGCAGGGCCTGCTTTTTTGCAATGCAGCATTGGGCGGGGCGGCCATGCGTCCATGGCATGATGAAATGCTAGAATTTGACATAATTGCCATAATTGACGTTTGGCAATGCATCAGAGGCGGGACGGGCGAGCCCGTCGCCGGGTTTTCGGGCAGGCTCTGCCCGTCAGATAGTCAGGGCTCAGAACGTCCAGCGCTGGGCCTTCTGGATAAGAAAATCCCGGAAAACCTGTACTCGGGCGACCGATTTCATCTCTTCCGGATAGACTAGATAGCTTTCCAGCTGCGGCATCTCCGTCTCGCGCATCAGCTGCACGAGCGGCGAGCCCGATTCGATCAGATAATCCGGCAGGATGGCGATGCCGGCCCCCGAGTCGACCGCCCGCTTCATCGCCGTGATGTTGTTGACGGTGAGATGGATCGGGCGCGGATTGCGCTGGTCGCGGCCAAGCGTGCCGAGCCAGTGCACGGCGGTCAGATAGGATGGCGAGGTGTTGCCGAATGAGAGCAGCCGGTGATTGTCGAGATCCTCATAGCTCTTCGGTTCGCCGAAGCGCTTGATGTAGGCCGGCGAGCCGTAGACGTGGAAGTGCACGGTGAAGAGCCGGCGCTGGATCAGGTCCGGCTGCTGCGGCTGGCGCAGGCGCAAGGCGATGTCGGCCTCGCGCATCGAAAGGTCGAGCTCCTCGTCGGTGAGGATCAGGTCGACCTTGATGTCGGGATAGAGATCGAGGAACTCGGCCAGGCGCGGCGTCAGCCAATGGCCGCCGAGCCCGCGGGTCGCGGTGACCTTGAGCTCGCCGGACGGGTGCTCGCGCGTTTCCGAGAGTTGGGCCCGCGTCCGCTCGAGCCGCTGCGTCATCTCGCGGGCGGCGCGCCAGAGCAGCTCGCCCTGCTCGGTCAGGATCAGGCCACGGGTATGCCGATGGAAGAGCGGGGCGCGCAGCTCGCGTTCGAGCGCGCCGATCTGACGGCTGACGGCGGACTGGCTCAGCCCAAGCCCGTCACCGGCCTTGGTGAAGCTGCCCGATTCTGCGACCGTGTAGAAAATACGGATGCGGTCCCAATCCACCGCTTTCCTCCCCCGTTATGCATTCAGCGCATGATGGGAGGGTGGGTGCGAGAGGTCAATGTTTCCTTTGCCGGATGCCTGATTTTTAGCCCTTAAACTAGTGGCGTGATCCATCAGCAACACTGATGGATCACGGGAACCTCACTCGGCGGCCTCGCTGAGCTCGCTTTCATTGGCGGCGAGCCAGCGCTCGGCATCGAGAGCGGCCATGCAGCCCAATCCGGCGGCGGTCACGGCCTGACGGTAGTGCTCGTCGGTGACGTCGCCGGCGGCGAAAACGCCGGGGACATTGGTCTGGGTCGTGCCCGGCGTGACTTCGAGATATCCCGATTCGCGCATGGCGAGCTGGCCGGTGAAGAGCTCGGTGGCCGGCTTGTGGCCGATCGCAACGAAGACGCCGTCGGTCGGCAGGTCCTGCTGCGCGCCGCTCTTCAGATTGCGCAGGCGGACATGGGTCACCGAAGGCGGCTGCGTGCCGCCGAGGATCTCGGCGACTTCCGAATCCCAGACCACCTCGACCTTGGGATGCTTGAACAGGCGGTCCTGCATCACCTTCTCGGCGCGCAGCGTGTCGCGGCGATGGACAAGGGTCACCTTGGCGGCGAGGTTGGCGAGATACAGCGCCTCCTCGACGGCGGTGTTGCCGCCGCCGACCACCACGACCTGCTTGTTGCGGAAGAAGAAGCCGTCGCAGGTGGCGCAGGCCGAGACGCCGAAGCCCTGGAAGCTCTGCTCCGAGGGGAGGCCGAGCCACTTGGCCTGGGCGCCGGTGGCGATGACCAGCGCATCGCAGGAATAGGTCTCGCCGCCATCGCCCCAGAGCCGGAAGGGCCGCTGCGAGAGATCGACGCGGGCGATATGGTCGGAGACCATCTTCGTGCCCATGTGCTCGGCCTGGGCACGCATCTGCTCCATCAGCCAGGGGCCTTGGATGACGTCGGCGAAGCCGGGATAGTTCTCGACATCGGTGGTGATCATCAGCTGACCGCCGGCCTGCATGCCGGAGATCAATACCGGCTCGAGCAAGGCGCGGGCGGCATAGATCGCGGCGGTGTAGCCCGCGGGGCCGGAGCCGATGATCATCACCTTGGCGTGGGTATGGGCCATTCTCGTCTTCCTCTACCGGCCGTGCCGGTGAATTCCGGTCTCTTCCGGCCTCGCCGGCGATATCGCCTGGCCGGCCGCAACCGGACATATCGGCATCGGGGCGCGTCAGTCCAAGCCTGTCACCGCCCTGTGGCGGCGCCAGGCCTCGTCGACGGCCCGCGCGATCGCTTCCGTCGAGTCTAGCGGCTGGTAGCGCCCGCCTTCAAGCCGGCCCTCGAAGTGATGCACAGCGCCATAGGCCTTCAGCGCCTCGAGGAACTTCGCCAGCCGGGCATGGCCGCCATGCGGCTCGAAGACCAGAATGGGGACACCGGTGGCGGCGGCCTCGCCGATCATGTTGGTCGAGTCGGCGGTGACGACGATCGCATCCGCCAGCGCCAGCAGCGGGACATAGGGGTTGGCGCCCGTGCCGTCCCACCACCAGCCGCCATGGCGTTTGAACACGGCAGCGACCGCCGCCTCGAGCGCCGGCGGCGTGCGGCGAGAGCGCGAACCCATCAGGGCAACGCCGGAAGCGGCGAGGGCCTCGAGCCGGGCGGCGAAGGCCTGGACATCCTGTGGCCGGAAGCGGTGATGGCGGCTGTCGCCGCCGACCAGGACGGCGGCGCGCGGTGAGGGCAGGGCGGCGAGCGCCGGCGGCGGCGCTGCGCGCGCGGCGGCGAGTGCAGCCGGGGCGAGGCGGTGCGGCGAGGTGATCGTCACCAGGACATTGTCCCCGCGCAAACGGTCGTGCTGCGGCACCCAGATCAGGTCGGCGGCGCTGGCGCCGGTACGGGGGTCCTTGAGGAAGACGGTGAAGCTGCGCCCGTTCGAGGCCTTCTTCAGCGCGCGCAGATAGGCGACGGCGCGCCGGCCCGAGGCGATGGCGATATCGGGAAAGGGTGGGCGCAGCGGGCTGTCCGGGCGGTCGGGCGCCTCCCGCGGATCGATCGGCCCGCGCGGCATCAGCCAGGCCCAGGGCCGGCCCGGGCGGACGCGGCGGATTTCGGGGACGAGGCCGAGGCGCTCGGCGACGCCGAGGCACTGGACCTCGTCGCCGGCCTTGCCGTCGGTGAGCACCCAGAGAGTGGGATTTGGTTCGGAAGGCCGATGCTCGCCCAAGAATGATGTCCCCGACGCCCGCCGCTGTCCCGGGCAGCTTCTGGCCGCTCCCTGGGACGAGGCTCGAATGTGGCCATCCCGATGATGGCCATCGCCTTGTATCGCGTGGACACTGCGTCTACACCAGCGCGACCTTTTTCCCCGGAGGATCTGTGCGTTCCAAGCTCGACGAGATCGATCTTCGCATCCTGGCCGAATTGCAGCGTGATGGGCGGATGACGAATGTCGAACTCGCCAGCCGCGTCGGCATTTCGCCGCCGCCCTGCCTCAGGCGGGTCAGGGCGCTGGAGGAGGCCGGGGTGATCACCGGCTATCGGGCGCAGCTCGACGAGCGAAAGCTCGGCATCGAGGTCGTCTGCTTCGCCTTCGTCCACCTCGCCAGCCAGGCCGAGGCCGATCTCGCCGCCTTCCAGAGCCGGATCCGCGACTGGCCGGCGGTGCGCGAATGCTGGACGCTCTCGGGTGACATCGATTTCGTGCTGAAATGCGTCGCGACGGACCTGAAAGCCTTTCAGGACTTCGTCAGCGACCTGACGGCGCTGCCCAATGTCCGCAATGTCCGCACCGCGCTGGCGCTCGACCGGGTCAAGGACGAGCCGATCGCGCCTCTGGACTGAGGTCTCAGCCGAGCGTCAACTTCCTGATCCAGGCGGCGTGGTTGACGATCAGGCGCTCGACGCGGCGCTGGTCGATGCCGGGTGAGAACCAGAAACCGGAATCGCCGGCCCCGTTCATCGACAGGACCGGATAGGTCGCCAGCACCTCGCCTTTGCGACCGGTGACCGTGACCAGACTTTCCAGATAGTCCGAGGTCGCGCCGTCATCGATGTCGCCGCCGACATAGGTCGGCATGGTCAATCCGCGCACGGCGACCGTGAGCGTCGCGCCGCCAGGCTGACGCATCCCGGCGAAAGCGCGTGCCAGCTCTTGCTCTAGCCGGGTCCTGACGACCTCGGCGCGCGGGCCGACGCCGAACTCGACCAGGCGCGAGACGTCGACGCGAATGGTGCCGATCGCGGTGCCGGGGTCGAGCAGCGGCGTGGTCTGGCAGCCGGTCAGCAAGGCCGCGGCTGCGCCCAGGACGAGCAGGCGGCGGGTCGGCAGCATCGTCTCACTCACCGAGATAGCGCCTGATCCATTCTGCGTTGCTGGAGACCAGGGCCGCGATCCGGCGCTGGTCGATGTCCGGCCGGTACCAGGCGCCCCCGGAGCTCGGGGCCATGATGGCGAGGACCGGGTAGCGGGCGAGCTCGCGCCCGTCGGCCCCGATCAGCCGGGCTTCGCTTTCGAGGCTGTCATTGCCGAGGGTGACGGCCTGTCCGCCGGCATAGCTCGTCATGTAGAGCCCGGTGACGGTGACCAGCAGGGTCGCGCCATGGGCGCTTCGCAGGCCGGCGAGCTCGCGCTCCAGCATCGGCTTGATCATTGCGGCGGTGGCGCTCTGGCCCTTGGCTGCGAGCGGGCCGGTGTCGACGCGAATCGCGCCGATCGCGATGCCCGAACCGGGCGGCGACGCGGTCTGGCAGCCGGCCAGCAAGGCGGCGGCTGCGCCCAGGGCGAGCAGGCGGCGGGTCGGTATCGCGGCTTCAGCCACCGAGATAGCGCCTGATCCAGAGGGCGTTGTTCTCGAGCAGGGCCGCGACGCGCCGCTGGTCGATATCGGGCCGGTACCAGGCACCGCCGGAGCTGGAGAGCAGGGTCGAGCGGATCGGATAGCTGGCGAGCACGCGGCCGCGATCGATCAGCTCGATGTAGCTGTCCATATTGTCGTTGCTGTCGGAATCGCCGGGGCTGCCGCCACCGGCGAAGCTGGCAAGCCAGATTCCGTGCACGGTGACGTAAAGTGTCGGGCCGCCGCGCTGGCGCTGGCCGCTGAGCTGGCCGGCCAGTTCCCGCTCCAGGGCCCGCGCGATCCGGCCGGCATTCTCGCCCCAGCCCTGCGGGCCGAGGCGGCTTGCATCGACGCGGATGGCACCGACCGGGAGGCCCTGAGCCAGGGCCTGAAACGAAGCGAGCCCGCCTGCGGCAAGCGCGGCGGACCCGGTGAGAAAAGCGCGGCGGCTGGTCATGGCGACTTCTCCGGCAGCAGGCATCCTCCTCAATCTAGGAGCTGCCGCCGGGCGGGCCAAGGAGCCTTTCAGCGGAAGGCGACGTCGACGACCTCATAGGACTTGCCGCCGCCGGGCGTGTTGACCTGGACGGAGTCGCCGACCTTCTTGCCGATGAGCGCGCGCGCGATCGGCGAGCCGATCGAGACCTTGCCCGACTTCACGTCGGATTCCGGTTCGCCGACGATCTGGTAGAGCTTCTCCTCCTCGGTATCGTCGTCGATCAGCTTGACGGTCGCGCCGAACTTGATCGTGTCGCCGCCGAGCTTCGAGATATCGATGATGTCGGCGCGGCCGATCAGCGATTCCAGCTCCATGATCCGGCCTTCGTTGAGCGACTGGGCCTCCTTGGCGGCATGATACTCGGCGTTCTCCGAGAGATCGCCGAGGGCCCGTGCCTCGGAGATCGCCTGGATGATCCGTTGGCGCTCGACCTGCTGCCTGTGCTTCAGCTCGACCTCGAGAGCGGCGAAGCCGCCCGCCGTCATAGGAACCTTGTCCATCGTCCCGTCCCAGTTCCGAAACGCGATGCGGCGCCGGCCGGACAAGTCCGCGCCAGCGCCGTCGCTTTCGATCGTCAGAAAAACTATTTCGGTGCGCCGTCCCGAATCAGGCGGCGCCGTCGAAATAGGATTGTAGCGACCTCACCTCGAGATCGCCGCTGCAATAGGCCTTGATGCCCTCCGCCGCAGCGATCGCTCCGGCCAAGGTGGTATAATAGGGCACCTTGTGCAAGAGGGCGGCGCGGCGCAGCGGGCGCGAATCTGCGAGGGCCTGCGGACCCTCGGTCGTGTTGAAGACGAGCTGGACACCGCCGTTCTTGATCGCGTCGACGATGTGCGGGCGGCCTTCCAGCACTTTGTTGATCTTGCTGGCGCGGATGCCGTTGTCCTGGAGCAGGCGCTGGGTGCCGCCGGTCGCGACGATCTGGAAGCCGAGATCGGCGAGCATCCGGATCGAAGGCAGGATCCGCAGCTTGTCCTGGTCGCGGAGCGAGACGAAGACGGTGCCCTTGACCGGGACCTTCGAGCCGGCACCGAGCTGGCTCTTGGCAAAGGCGACGTCGAAGGAGCGGTCGAGGCCGATGACCTCGCCGGTCGAACGCATCTCCGGCCCGAGCAAGACGTCGACGCCGGGGAAGCGGGCGAAGGGGAAGACCGCTTCCTTCACGCCGACATGGCCGAGCTTCTCCTGCTTCAGGCCGAAGCTGGCGAGGCTCTCGCCGGCCATCAGCCGCGCCGCGATCTTGGCGATCGGCTTGCCGATGACCTTGGCGACGAAGGGCACGGTGCGCGAGGCCCGCGGATTGACCTCGAGCACGTAGATGACGTCGTTCTGGATGGCGTACTGGACGTTCATCAGGCCGCCGACATCGAGCGCCAGGGCCATGGCGCGGGTCTGGCGCTCCAGCTCGGCGATCATCTCAGGGCTAAGCGAGCGCGGCGGCAGCGAGCAGGCGGAGTCGCCGGAATGGATGCCGGCCTCCTCGATATGCTCCATGATTCCGGCGATGAAGGCGTCCTTGCCGTCCGAGAGGCAGTCGACGTCGACCTCGATGGCGTCGGAGAGATAACGGTCGAAGAGCAGGGGGTTCTTGCCGAGAACGGTGTTGATCTGCCCGGTCTTGTCGTTCGGGTACTTGGCCTTGACCTCGGAGGGGATCAGCGAGGGCAGGGTGCCGAGCAGGTAGTTCTCGAACTGGGTCTCGTCGCGGATGATCTCCATGGCGCGTCCGCCGAGCACATAGGACGGCCGGACCACGAAGGGCAGGCCGAGTTCGGCGGCGATCAGGCGGGCCTGCTCGACCGAATAGGCGATGCCGTTCTTCGGCTGCTTGAGCTGGAGCTTGTCGAGCAGGCGCTTGAAGCGGTCGCGGTCCTCGGCGAGGTCGATCGCGTCCGGCGTGGTGCCGAGGATCGGGATGCCGGCCTGCTCGAGCGCATGGGCGAGCTTCAGCGGGGTCTGGCCGCCGAACTGGACGATGACGCCGTGCAGCGTGCCCTTCTGCTTCTCGGTCTCGAGGATCTCGAGCACGTCCTCGGCGGTCAGCGGCTCGAAATAGAGCCGGTCCGAGGTGTCGTAATCGGTCGAGACCGTCTCGGGATTGCAGTTGACCATGATGGTCTCGTAGCCGGCGTCGCGCAGCGCATAGCAGGCATGGCAGCAGCAATAGTCGAACTCGATGCCCTGGCCGATGCGGTTGGGGCCGCCGCCGAGGATGACGACCTTCTTGGCGTCGGAGGGCTGTGCCTCGTCGGCCGGGGCGCCGGCGAAGGGCATGGCATAGGTCGAGTACATATAGGCGGTCGGCGAGGCGAATTCGGCGGCGCAGGTGTCGATGCGCTTGAACACCGGGCGCACGTCGAGCAAGCGGCGCAGCGCCTTGACCTCGGCCTCGGTCTTGCCGGAGACGGCCGCGAGGCGCTTGTCGGAGAAGCCCATCGCCTTGACCTGGCGCAGCGCGATCGGCGTCTGCGGCAGGCCGTGGGCGCGGATCTTCTCCTCGGTGTCGACGATGCCGCGCATCTGCTCGAGGAACCAGGGATCGATCTTGCAGCTCTCGTGGATTTGCTCGTCGGTGAAGCCGAGGCGCATGGCCTGGGCGACATGCAGGATGCGGTCGGGCGTCGGCGTCGAGAGCGCCGCCTTGACGGCGTTGCGGTCGTCGCCCTGGCCGAGGCCCTCGACCTCGATCTCGTCGAGTCCGTCGAGGCCGGTCTCGAGCGAGCGCAGCGCCTTCTGCAGCGATTCCTGGAAGGTGCGGCCGATCGCCATGGCTTCGCCGACCGACTTCATCGCGGTGGTCAGGGTCGGCTCGGAGCCCGGGAACTTCTCGAAGGCGAAGCGGGGGATCTTGGTGACGACATAGTCGATCGTCGGCTCGAAGGAGGCGGGCGTCGCGCCGCCGGTGATGTCGTTCTCGATCTCGTCGAGCGTGTAGCCGACGGCGAGGCGCGCCGCGACCTTGGCGATCGGGAAGCCGGTCGCCTTGGACGCCAGGGCGGAAGAGCGCGAGACGCGCGGATTCATCTCGATGACGATCATCCGGCCGGTCTCCGGATCGACCGCGAATTGCACGTTCGAGCCGCCGGTCTCGACGCCGATCTCGCGCAGCACCGCCAGCGAGGCGTCGCGCATGATCTGGTATTCCTTGTCGGTCAGCGTCAGCGCCGGGGCGACCGTGATCGAATCGCCGGTGTGGACGCCCATCGGGTCGAAGTTCTCGATCGAGCAGACGATGATGCAGTTGTCCGCCTTATCGCGGACGACCTCCATCTCGTATTCCTTCCAGCCGAGGACGCTTTCCTCGATCAGCACTTCGCTGGTCGGCGAGGCGTCCATGCCGCGCTCGACGATGTCGATGAACTCGCTCTTGTTGTAGGCGATGCCGCCGCCGGTGCCGCCCATGGTGAAGGAGGGGCGGATGATGGTGGGAAGGCCGATATCCTCCAGTGCCTCCAGGGCGGCGCCGAGCGATTTGACGTGGTGCGAACGCGGCGTCGAGAGGCCGATCTTGGTCATCGCCTCGCGGAAGCGCTCGCGATCCTCGGCCTTGTCGATGGCATCGGCGGTGGCGCCGATCATCTCGACGTCGAATTTCTCGAGCACGCCCATCTTCTCGAGCGAGAGCGCGCAGTTCAGCGCGGTCTGGCCGCCCATGGTCGGCAGCAGGGCGAAGCCGCCCGGCAGGACGTTGCGTTCCTTTTCGATGATCTTGGCGACGATCTCGGGCGTGATCGGCTCGACATAGGTCGAATCGGCCAGCTCCGGATCGGTCATGATCGTCGCCGGGTTCGAGTTGACCAGCACGATGCGGTAGCCCTCGGCCTTCAGCGTCTTGCAGGCCTGGGTGCCGGAATAGTCGAATTCGCAGGCCTGGCCGATGATGATGGGGCCGGCGCCGATGATCAGGATCGTCTTGATGTCTGTGCGCTTCGGCATGGGTCTCGACCGTACTTGCGGGCGTGCGCGACCCTCGTCCGATCGTGCGAACGGGGGGCAGCAGGCGCCTGAATGAATGCTAGGCGCTCGCTATAGACGGGAGCGGCGGCTGGGGGAAGCAGAAAGCGCGGGCAGGTGGCATGCGCGCGCGGCGATCTTTCCTCCGCCGGCCGGTGGAATGCGCCTGGCCGGGGCGAGGCGTGCCGGGGTGGTGTCCAGGTTGCGGCCCTCCGCCATCGATGCGATAGAGGGCCCGGGTGCTCCGCCGCGCTGGTGCGGCGGGCAGGTTTTTTGCGCTGGTCGGGCCGCCAGTGCGAGGAGACCTGCATCGATGATCCCGGCCACCCGGGCGCGCCTCCTGCGTGCGCGCCGCGCTTTTGTCTGCTGTTCCGCAATCGCCTCGCAGAAGGGGCTGCGCCGATGAGCGGTTCGCTTCACGCCCCCAACGCGCGCAAGCCCGTCACGACGCTGCGCAAATTCGTCGAGAGCGAGTCGGCCGGCGGTCTCGTCCTGATGGCGGCCGCGCTGCTGGCCATCCTCATCGCCAATTCGCCGCTGGCTCCGAGCTATTTCGCGGCGCTGAATGTCTATGTCGGACCGCTCAGCCTGCTGCACTGGATCAACGACGCGCTGATGGCGCTGTTCTTCCTGTTCGTCGGGCTCGAGATCAAGCGCGAGATGCTCGACGGGCAGCTTTCGAGCTGGAGCCGCAGGATCCTGCCCGGAGCGGCGGCGCTCGGCGGCATGATCGTGCCCGGCCTGATCTTCATCGCCTTCAACCGGGCTGACCCGTCCGCGCTACGCGGCTGGGCGATCCCGGCGGCGACCGATATCGCCTTCGCGCTCGGGGTGCTGTCCCTGCTGGGCTCCCGGGTGCCGGGCTCGCTCAAGGTCTTCCTCGCTGCGCTCGCGATCATCGACGATCTCGGGGCGGTCGTGATCATTGCGCTGTTCTATACGGCCGAGCTCAATATCTACGCGCTGCTCGGAGGCGTCGTCGTGTTCGGCGCGCTCTGCGGGCTGAACCGCCTCGGCCACCGGAAGCTGCCGGCCTATCTCGCCCTCGGGCTGGTGCTATGGGTGTTCACCCTGATCTCGGGCGTTCATGCAACCGTCGCCGGCGTGCTCCTGGCCCTGACCATCCCGATCCGGGTGACGCCCGCCAAGCCCGAATCCGATCCGGCGCATTCGCCGCTGCACCGCCTGGAGCACCATCTCCACCTGCCGGTCGCCTTCCTGATCGTGCCGATCTTCGGTTTCGCCAATGCCGGCGTCTCGTTCGCCGGGCTTTCGCCCGCCGTGCTCGGCGACATGCTGGCCGTCGGCGTCGCGGCCGGCCTGTTCTTCGGCAAGCTGATCGGGGTGATGGGCGCCGTCTTGCTGATGGAGCGCAAGGGCTGGGCCGATCTGCCGGCCAATGCGAGCTGGGGCCAGATGTTCGGCGTCGCGCTGCTCTGCGGTATCGGCTTCACCATGAGCCTGTTCATCGGCCTACTCGCCTTCGAGGACCCCGCCATGCAGGCACGGGTGAAGTACGGCATCCTCGCTGGCTCGCTGCTGTCGGGCCTGGCGGGCTATCTCGTGTTGCGGGTGGTCCGGCGGGACGATCCGCCGTCGCGCCGTGCCTGATGATGCGGCGTCGGCCGGCGGCGCGACCATCACCCGTCTTGGCGCTTTCCGGGTGGGTGGCGCGGGTATAGCATCGCCGCTTCCGCGATGGCGTCGAGCCGGTTCGCGAGAGTTCCGGCCACGCCCCAACCAGAGGAGCATGGTCATGCGTCAACCAGATCCGCAAAAGCTCGATGCCCTGGTCGGGCGCCTCGTCGGCGACGTCGGCGCCTGCGTCACCGGCTCCCTGATCGTGCTGGGAGACCAGCTCGGCCTCTACAAGGCGATGGGCGACGGCAAGCCGGTCACCGCTGCCGACCTTGCCAGCCGTACCGGCGTCAAGGAACGCTATGTCCGCGAATGGCTCTCGGCGCAGGCGGCGGCGGAATACGTGCAGTATGACGAGAAGACGGATCGCTTCAGCCTGTCGCCCGAGCAGGCGATGGCCTTCGCCGAGGAGAGCAGCCCGGCCTTCTTCGCCGGGGCCTTCGAGGTCGTTCAATCCATGTGGGTCGACGAGCCCAAGGTCGAGCAGGCCTTCCGGACCGGTCAGGGCCTGGGCTGGCACGAGCACAGCAAATGCCTGTTCCGCGGCACCGAGCGCTTCTTCCGGCCGGGCTACAACGCCAATCTGAAGACGAGCTGGATCCCGGCGCTCGACGGTGTCGAGGCGAAGCTGGAGAAGGGCGCGGTCGTCGCCGATGTCGGCTGCGGCCACGGCGCCTCGACCATACTGATGGCGCAGGCCTATCCGAAATCCCGCTTTTTCGCCTTCGACTATCACGGGCCTTCGATCGAGAAGGCGCGCGAGGCGGCCGACAAGGCCGGCGTCGGTGACCGGATCGTCTTCGAACAGGCCTCGGCCAAGGATTTCCCGGCGAAGAAATACGATCTCGTCGCGATGTTCGACTGCCTGCACGACATGGGCGACCCGGTCGGTGCCGGCCGCCATGTCATGGAGACGCTCGCCGATGACGGGACCTGGATGATCGTCGAGCCTTTCGCCCATGATCAGCTCAAGGACAATCTCAACCCGGTCGGCCGGATCTTCTACGGGGCGTCGACGATGATCTGCACCCCGGCTTCGCTGTCGCAGGAGGTCGGGCTCGGGCTCGGCGCCCAGGCCGGCGAGATGCGCTTGCGCAAGGTCGCGCTCGATGCCGGTTTCTCGCGTTTCCGCCGTGCCACCGAGACGCCGTTCAACATGGTGTTCGAGGTCAGGGCATAGGGCGCAGGACAGCTCGCCTAAGCGCAACAGGGGCAGCCCGGACCGAACACCGCCCGGCTGCCCAGCGCCGCGAGCCTGCCGCGCCAGCCCGGGACCTTCTCCTTGATGCGCGCCATCGTCCGTTCGCGGTCGAGGCGGGTCGGACGGCCTTCCTCCACGACGATCGCCCCGTCGACGATGCTGGTCACCACGTCGTTCGCCCTCGCGTAATAGACCAGCGCGGCGTAGTCGCCGTAATAGGGCTGGAGATGCGGGCGGTCGATGTCGACCATGATCAGATCGGCCTTCTTGCCGGCTTCCAGCGAGCCGATCTCGCCCGCCAGCCCCATGACGCGGGCGGCGCCGATCGTGTGCAGCTCCAGTGCCTGCGCGCAGGTGAGGGCGGTCGGGCTGCCGAGGCGCAGGCGCATGGCGTTGAGGGCGTTGCGCATGCCCTCGAACGGGTCGTTCAGCATCCAGTCCGTGGCGAAGCCGGTGGGGATGCCGCGCGCCATGATGTCTTCCAGCGGCGGATAGCGGCCGCGGCGCGGATAGATCGTCGGGCAATGCGCATAGGCTGCGCCGCTCTCCTGGACGGCGTCGAGATCGCCCGTCCCGGCGAAGACGAGATGGGCGAGCACGACATCAGGGCCGAGCATGCCGACATCCCTGAGGAATTCGACGGGGCCGCAGCCATAGCTCGCCTTGATCTGCTCGGCCTCGCCGGCGCTCTGGGCGGCATGGATATGCATGCCGATGCCGAGCCGGTTCGCCTCGGCGCGGGCCGTCTTGAGCAGTTCGGGCGAGCAGGTGTCGGTGGCGTGCGTCCCGATGCGCGCGGTGATGCGGCCATTGGCGGCGCCGTGCCAGCGTTCGGCGAAGGCGACGCCGTCGCGCAGGCGCTCCTCGCCGATATCGGGATGATGCGTGTAGTCGCCGCGCCAGAGCTCGTGCAGGCGGACATCGAAGACCTTGTGGGCGATCTGGGCACGCAGGCCGCAGGCTTCTACCGTCCCGGCGAGCCGGTGCGGCGCGTACCAGATGTCGTTGATGGTGGTGATGCCGGACTGGAGCATGTCGGCGCAGCCGGCCTCCGCCAACAACGCCCACTCGTCATCCGTGATGTCCTTCTCCATCCGGAACGCGACTTCGAGCAGCGCCGCCTTGGCGGCGTGGTCGTCGGTCTGGCTGCGGAAGACCAGCGAAGCGGCATGCGAATGGCAGTTGACGAAGCCGGGCAGCACGGCGCGCCCGGCGCCGTCCAGCGTGCGGGCGGGTGACCAATGTCCCTCCGGCTGGCGCGGGCCGGCATGGAGGATGCGCCCGCCTGAGATCGCGACCTCGCCATCCGGGATCACCGGCATTCCGGGGCTGACCGGGTACAGGAATTCGGCGCGCACCAGGAGGTCGATCTCGATCATGGTGCTGGCTCCTTCATCGGCAAGGGAAGGGCGAGCTTAGCGAGGCTCGACAAATTCCCAAGCCCTCATCCTGAGGAGCGCCCCGCAGGAGCGCGTCTCGAAGGATGCTTCAGGAGGCTCCGGCGATAGCAGGAGCATCCTTCGAGACGCCGCTGCGCGGCTCCTCGGGGTGAGGCCTGAGTTTGGAGATCGTCGCAGACCGCCTTGCGTCTCCCGATCACTCTCGATATGAAATGTTACAACGTAACAAACATGAGATCCGAGATGGATACCCGCCTTCCGGTCACCGTGCTCTCCGGCTTTCTCGGCGCCGGCAAGACGACGCTGCTCAACCACGTCCTCAACAACCGCGAGGGCCGCCGGGTCGCGGTCATCGTCAACGACATGAGCGAGGTGAACATCGACGCCGACCTCGTCCGCTCCGGCGGCGGCGATCTCTCCCGCACCGACGAAAAACTGGTCGAGATGAGCAATGGCTGCATCTGCTGCACCTTGCGCGACGATCTCCTCGCCGAAGTCGGCCGGCTCGCCCGCGACGGGCGCTTCGACTACCTCCTGATCGAGGGCACCGGCATCGCCGAGCCGCTGCCGATCGCCGCGACCTTCGAATTCCGCGACGAGGAGGGCTTCTCGCTCTCCGACCTCGCCCGGCTCGACACGATGGTGACCGTGGTCGACGCGGTGAACCTGCTGAAAGACTACGGCTCGCGCGATTTCCTGCGCGAGCGCGGCGAGACGGCGGGGGAAGGCGACGAGTGGACTCTGGTCGATCTCCTGGTCGAGCAGATCGAGTTCGCCGATGTGGTCGTGCTCAACAAGGCGGCCGATGCCGGACCGGAGCTGCTCGCGCAGGCGAGGCTGGTGGTGCGGGCTCTCAATCCCGATGCAAGGCTGGTCGAGGCCGATTTCGGCCGGGTGCCGCTCGATGCTGTCCTCGACACCGGGCTGTTCGATCACGACAAGGCGCAGGAGCACCCGCTCTGGCACAAGGAGCTCTACGGCTTCAAGGAGCATGTGCCGGAGACCGAGGAATACGGCATTTCCTCCTTCGTCTATCGGGCGCGCCGGCCCTTCCACCCCGAAAAATTCAATGCCTTCCTCGCCCGGACCTGGCCGGGTCTGGTCCGGGCCAAGGGCCATTTCTGGCTGGCGACACGGCCGGAATGGGTCGGCGAGATGTCGCTCGCAGGCAGCATCTGCCGGACCGAGGCGATGGGGTTCTGGTGGGCTGCTGTTCCGCGCTCGCGTTGGCCTGACCACCCCGAATGGAAGGCGATCCTCAACCGGCACTGGCATTCGGTCTGGGGCGACCGGCGGCAGGAACTGGTCTTCATCGGCACGGGGCTGGACGAGCAGGCGATCCGCGCTGCCCTGGATGCCTGCCTCGTCGGTGCGACGCCGACCATCGCCTTCAGGCCCGAGCGCTATCGCGACCTGCCCGACCCGTTCCCGCCCTGGCGCCGGGCCGAGGCCGCCTGAGATCCGATTTTCCCTTCTCCGCCGCGATCGGCGGTCCTTTCCCAATGGAGTATCTGCGATGCGCTTACCCGCCCTGAGAGCGGCCCTGCTTCTGTCGGCCGCCTGCGCGAGCCAGTCCGCCCTCGCGCACGACCATGCGGTGCTGCGCGGCCGCCTGCTCTTCGCCGACCATGAGAAGCCGGTCGTCCGCGTGCTCGATCTCGACAGCGGCGAGGTCACCCATAGTTTCGCGGTGCCGAAGGCCAATCCGGGCTTTGCCGGCATCGAAGGTGGGCGCTTCGTCGCGATCAAGACCGGCGACGAGGCCGGCACGGTCCGCATCCTCGACAGCGGGCTGAGCTATGAGGCTCATGGCGACCATGTCGATGTCGAGAAGGGGCCGGTGCGGCTGACCGATCTCGTGCTCACAGGCGAGCGGCCTGCCCATGTGATTTCCGGTCATGGCCAGCTCGCGGTCTTCTTCGACGGCATCCGCCCCTGGGAAGGCAAGAGCAGCGCCAAGGCCCTGCTGGTCGCGATCGACGATCTCGGCAAGGCCAGGCCCGCCATCACGGAATGGCCGAGTCCCGGGCCGCAGCACGGCATCGTCGTGCCGCTCGGCGCGCGGCGCTGGCTGACCTCGGTGCCCAACCCTGCCTATGTCAGTGGCGACGACCGCAAGGCCTCCTCGCGGCCGGACGGTTTCGAGATCCAGCAGCAGGATAAGGGCGCCTGGCACCGGCTCGCCTCCTTCAATGATCCCGCCAAGCCCGACGCCTCCTGCAAGCTCTATCACGGCCATGCCGCAGCCGGCGGGCGCCATGTCTTCGGCTGCGCCGAGGGCGAGGGCGGCGGTATGTTGGTGCTGTCGCAGGACAAGGGCCGCTTCAGCGCGCGCAAGCTCGCCTATCCCGACGAGCGCCGGATCAGTGCGATCAAGGCCCGGGCTGGCGCAAAGTTCATGGTCGCCAATTACGGCAAGGCTGCGCCCTATGATGCGCTGCTGCGGGTCGATCCTGCCGCGCAGTCGCTGTCGGCGAGCGATGTCCTGCCTGTGCCGGGCGGTCAGCCGGCCTGCCAGTTCGAGTTGTCCGGCAATGGCAAGCGCCTCGCCAATCTGACGCCGGACGGCAAGCTGCGCATCTACGAGATCGCGCCCGCCTGGAAGGAACTCGCCAGCTTCGAGGCAGTGCCGGCCTTCGACTGCCAATATGGCGCGCGGACGCCGACACCGTCGCTGGCGGTGATCGGCGGCAATGCCTTCGTCAGCGATCCCCTGAACGGCCGGATCCGCGAGTACAGCCTGGATTCGCTGAAGCAGGGGCTCGACCTGCCGGTCGAGGGCAAGCCGGCCAATCTCGCCGGCAGCGATGCGGGGTGATTGGCCGTAGGCTTCCGTTCAGCATCCGGGGTATAGGCATCCCGGATGCTGAACCGTCTTCCTCGCCATACGCGCCAGGTCATCGCCTATGCCTTTTCGGGCGTGATGGCGGCGGTTGCGCATTACGGCTCGCTGATCGGTCTGGTCGAGCTCGGCGGAGCCGATCCCGTATTGGCGTCGCTTGCCGGTTTCGTACTCGGTGGCTTCGTCTCTTACGCGCTGAACCGCTGGCTGACCTTCGAGGCGACGCGGACCCATGGCGAGGCGAGCTGGCGCTTCGGCCTGATCGCCTTTGGCGGCTTCCTGCTAACCGGCGTGCTGATGCACCTCTTCGTCAAGGTCGCCGGTCTGCCCTATCTGCCGATGCAGGTGGTGACGACGCTGATCGTGATGATCTTCACCTTCGCAGGGCACAAATTCTTCTCCTTCGCCGATCGCGAAGGGGCGTGATCAGCTATTGGCGCCTTCATCCAGGACAAGGTCCGGGATCGAGAGCGGCCGGCGCGCGGAAAAGGCCATGCGGTGCGGGTTGTGGCCGAAATTGCTGCGGCGTGTGACGCCTTCGAAGCCGGCCGCTTTGACCAAGGCGGTGATGCCGATGGCGCTGTAGGTCGAGAGGCCATACTGGGCGCGCAGCTTGCGATAGTCCGAGAAGAGCGTGCGGACGAGGCCGCCGAGGGCTGCGATGAAGAAGCCGCCGCGCCAGGCGAAGCCGAGCAGCTCGGTCGCGTCGGTCAAAGGCGAAAGATCGGGTGGGATGACGTCGGCGAGGATGAGCTCGCCGCCGGGCTTCAGCTTTGCGAGCCAGGTGGCCAGCGCCCGCTTCAGCTCGATATCGCTCAGATACTGGATCAGCGAATTGGCGACGACGAGGTCGAGCGACCCGTCCGGCAGCGCTTCGACCTCTTCCGGCGACACGACGGAGAGGTTGGTGAGGGTGCCGAAACGGGCTTTCAGCTTATCGCGTACGGTCGGGGCCGCCTCGCACAGGATCAGCTTGCCTGAGGCGGCGGCGACGAGATCGGCCGAGAGCGCTTCGCCGCAGCCGACATCGAGCACGGCAGCGTCTTTCCCCGGCACGGCGGCGGCGATGTCCTGAGCGATGCGCCGGTAATGCAGGGCCTTGTGGCGCTCCGAGACGTAGATCGCGTGCTCGCCATTCCAGAAGTCGCGCCAGGACATCGGGCCTTTTCCGTTTCGCACCGGCGCGGAAAGGCGCCTTTCCGGTTAGCCCTAACCTGTTTCGCAAGCGCGCGGAACCGGGGCAATTTGGGTTTCGCCGGCGTGGAAAAGTAATGCGCCCGACCGAAACGGCCGCAGGCGCGGCCAAACGGTTTGCGCTCCGGCCGGCGAGACCCTAGCCTTTCCGGAGCCGTTCATGCGCCGGGGGGACCATGCTGCTGCTGCCTAAGCTTCTGAAGCGCTTCGTCCGCCAGGGCCGCCTCACTGTCATCACACCCGACAATAAGCGCCATGTCTTCGGTCCCGGTCCGGGGCCGATCAGCTTCGCCGGCCAGAACAAGATCGCCCCCGACGTCACCGTGCGTTTCTCGGACGACAAGATCGAGCGCGAGATCTTCCTCAATCCCGAGCTCGCATTGGCCGAGGGCTATATGGACGGGCGCGTCAATTTCGAGGACGGCTCCTCGATCCACGACCTGCTTTCGCTGTTCTGGCTGCAGCGCAAGGAACTGCGCAAGCACCCGCTGCAGCAGGTGATCCGCAAGGTCCGCTTCAAGATCCGGCGCTTCCGGATGCACAATCCGCTCGGCATCGCCGGCAAGAAGGTCAAGCACCACTACGATATCCCGACCGATTTCTATCGGCTCTGGCTCGACGAGACGATGACCTATTCCTGTGCCTACTGGCACAGCCCCGAGGTCGGGCTCGAGGCGGCGCAGAAGGCGAAGCTGCGCCATCTCGCGGCCAAGCTCCGGATCGAGCCGGGCATGCGGGTGCTCGATATCGGCTCGGGCTGGGGCGAGCTGGCGATCTATCTCGCCAAGGCCTGTGGGGCGCAGGTCACCGGCCTCAACGTCTCGCCGGACCAGATGGCGGCGGCGCAGAAGCGGGCGGAAGCGGCCGGCGTCGGCGATGCCGTCAGCTTCATCAACAAGGATTATCGCGAGCTCACCGGCAGTTTCGACCGGATCGTCTCGGTCGGCATGATGGAGCATGTCGGCGTCGCGCATTATCTCGAATATTTCGAGAAGATCCGTGATCTGCTGGCGCCGGACGGGATCGCGCTCGTGCACTGCATCGGCCGGGTCGGGCCGCCCGGCTTCACCGGCCCGTTCTTCGACAAGTACATCTTCCCCGGCGGCTATGCTCCGGCGCTGTCCGAGGTCTTCGCCGCGGTCGAGCAGACGGGCTTGTGGCATTCCGACTGCGAGTTCTGGCGCCGGCATTACCACTGGACGCTGGAGGCCTGGCGCGGGCGCTTCATGGCGCGGCGCGACGAGGTCGTCGTGATGCTGGGCGAGCGTTTCGCGCGGATGTGGGAATTCTACCTGTCCGCCTGCTCGATCTCCTTCGATATCGGCGGCGACATGGTCTTCCAGCTCCTGCTCGGCCAGCACAAGAGCGCCGTCCCGGTGATCCGCGACTACGTCACCGAGGCGGAGCAGGAACTGGAGCGGCGCGGCTTCTGAGGCCGTGCCCGGTGCAGGGTGCGTTGCCGACGCAAGTTGCCGCGCAGATGAACCTGCGTCACATGAGTATCGTGATCGCCGCCGGCCCGAATTCGGCCTGCCCCCGGCCCTGCGGCAGGCAGCTGCCGAACTTTCCTCCAGCA
This sequence comes from Allobosea sp. GW823-FHT01F03, assembly GCF_058798075.1. Taxonomy (NCBI): domain Bacteria; kingdom Pseudomonadati; phylum Pseudomonadota; class Alphaproteobacteria; order Hyphomicrobiales; family Alloboseaceae; genus Allobosea; species Allobosea sp. GW823-FHT01F03. Next base: position 2,083,276 of record NZ_CM179505.1, read on the forward strand.
TCTTTCGCCGCAGGTGGGAGGCGAGCGCGGAGGTACGCCAGAATATCAGCCTCTGTCCCTGATCAATGCCGTGAAAACCGGCTATTCTGGCCACGCCTGCCGCTCTTTCAGCTTACAGATCCTGTGCGGTGATGAAGATGAGACTGGTCGCCGGAAGCCTGCTCGGTGCCGCGAGTATCCTGCTCCTTTCGGATACCGGCTTCGCGCAGCAAAGACCGGCCGAATGGGTTCTCGGCGTCGACAAGGACACCCAGGAGGAGCTCGGCCTGAAGAAGCCTCCCAGGGTTGCGCATGTGCGCGCCAAGGCGGGTCGGAACAGCAGTTTCGTGCTGACAAAATGCAACAAGAACGCGATCGAGGGACGTTTCGACGACGATCCGACGCTCAATGTCGAGAAGCTGTCAGGCGGTTCGGACACCAAGAAGATATTCGTGTCCTATGACGGCCTCTCGGCCGTCTCGACCTTCGCGGACAATGGCTATGCGCCCTGGTATGTCGCGCTGCCGATGCCGCCTCGCAATGCCACGACGATCAATCTCTGTCCGACGGCAGAAGCGGCAGGCTCGCGCTGCCTGCGCTTTCCGATCGAGGGGTTCGCCAAGGCCCGGCAATTCGTCTGCGGCAAGTGACCGGGGGCTCTGCCTCGCCTCAGCGCCTGAGGTTGACGATCACGACGCCGGCCAGCGCCATCGCCCCGCCGAGGATGCCAAGCGCGGTCGGCACCTCGCCGAGCCAGAGGAAGCTGATCAGCATCGCGGTCGGCGGCACGCCATACTGGAAGTTAGAGGCGCGGGCGGCGGGCAGGCGCGAGAGCGTGATCGCCCAGGTGCCGTAGGCGATCAGGCTCGGCACGACCGCGAGATAGACCACGGACCAGAGCGCCTGGGCAGGCGCAGCCGGGATCTGCTCCAGCGCGCCGGGCAGGAAGGGCGAGAGCGCCAGCCCGCCGATCGCCATGTTCCAGGCGGCGACCGAGAGTGGCTTGTGGCGGGCGAAGAGCGGCTTCTGCACCACGGTCGAGATCGCATTGCAGAAGGCGGCGCCGAGGATCAGCAGGACGCTGACGCCGATGTTCAGGTCGAGCCCGTTGCTGAGCGCGATCACGCCGATGCCGGCGAAGGAGAGGGCGGTGCCGAGCCAGGCGACGAGGCTGAAGCGCTCGTTCAGGATCAACATGGCGAGTGCGGCTGTCATGATCGGGTTGGTGTTGATGATGAAGCTCGCGGCGCCCGCCGGCACGACGCGCTGGCCGAGATTGAGCAGGATCGCATAGAGCGCGATGAAGACGATACCGCCGGTGAGAAGGCGCCAGATGTCCGTGCCGGCGGGCAGGGTGGCGCGGGTCAGGACCAGGAAGAGCGCGGCCGGCACGCCGGCGAGGGCAAAGCGCAGCGCCGCCATTTCGAGCGGGCCGAAGCCGGAAAGCCCCGCCCGGATCGCCGGGAAGGAGGAAGCCCAGGCGACCACGGTGAAGGGGATGGTGAAGAGCAGCAGGGGATCGATCGCCGTGCCGTGCCGGGCCGGGGTCGTGGAGCAACTGACGTCTGCCATGAGAGGTCTCCAAGCGATCTGGTTCCGCCCTCATCGACCGCCTTCGAGACCGCCGATGCTTAGGCCTCGATAGACGCCTCCTCGAGCTGATTGACAAACGAGTAATTCGATGACGAGCTGTGAACATGGATCACAGCTTGAACCTGCCGCCGCTGGATACGCTGCGCGCCTTCGAGGCGGCGGCGCGCTCCGGCAGCTTTTCCGGCGCGGCGGAGGCGCTGAACCTGACTCATGGCGCGGTTAGCCGGCAGGTGGCGAAGCTCGAGCACTGGCTCGGCCTGCGCGTCTTCCTGCGCCAGGCACGCGGCGTCGTACTGACGCCTGAAGGGCAGAGGTTGTTGCAGCGGACGCAGGAGGCGTTTTCGCTGTTCGCCGACACGTCGGACCGCTGGACCGAGCAGCGCGGCGCGGCGGTGGTCAGGTTGAGTGCGCCGCCCTCGGTCTGCGCGCTCTGGCTGATGCCGCGGCTGAGCGGGCTGGAGGCCGGCGATCCCGCCCTTCGGATCGTGCTGCAGGCCGAGCACCGCAAGGTCGATTTCGAGGAGGAGGGGATCGATCTCGGCGTGCGCTGCGGGCGCGGCGGGGCGCCGGGCCGCGTCTCGGTTCAGCTTTTCGAGGAATGGTGCTTTCCGGTAGCCTCGCCGGCATTGGCCGCCGCGTTCGGCGAGGGCCCAGCGGAGCGCCTGCTGGCGCAGCCCCTGATCCATGATTCGGACGCAGCCGGCTGGAAGGCCTGGTTCGCCGCGCAGGGCCTCGATTATCGCCCGCGGCCGCAGGATCGCCGCTTCGAGGACTACAACTTGGTGCTCGATGCCGCCGCCCATGGCCTCGGCATCGCGCTGGCCCGCCCGCCGCTCGCCCAGGCGCAGCTCGATGTCCGCCGGATCGTCGCCGTCGACCGGCGTACCGCGTTGAATCCGGTTGCCTATTGGCTCGACCGCCCGCTCGGCCAGCCGCGGCCGGCGACTATGGCGCTGGCTACGCGCATCGCAGAGCAGGCGGGATTGCCGGCTGCGCGTCTCGCGACCTTCCTGAGGCCGGAGGCGAGGACTGTCGCGTAACGCTCCTCGCGTGACGTTGCCGTCGCAACCCGGGCCTTTGGAGGTTGGTTGCTCGTTCTCCGCGACCGCGAACACGTCGCCGGCTGACGAGGGAGGCCGTGCCGGAGCCGATAGCGTCGGACCGAAAAGTGGAATGCGCTTTTTCGGAAATTTAGGCGTTATAACAATGAGATAGGTCTCCGCGACCGTGTCCGGGCGGATGTGTGGCGATCCAGCTGACACCGGCCGACAATGGGCGCGGCTAAAAGCGCGGAGCTTGGCACCAAAGCGAAAGGACTAACCATGGCGAAGAATACGATCTGCGTCTGGTACGACAAGGACGCCGAGGCCGCTGCCCGCTTCTATGCCGAGACCTTTCCGGGCAGCGCTGTCTCTGCCGTCCACCGCGCGCCGAGCGACTATCCCTCGGGCAAGAAGGGGGACGTTCTCACCGTCGCGTTCACCGTCGCCGGCATCCCCTGTCTCGGCCTCAATGGCGGCCCGGCCTTCAAGCACAGCGAAGCCTTTTCGTTCCAGATCGCCACCGATGATCAGGCCGAAACCGACCGCTACTGGAACGCCATCGTCGGCAATGGCGGCCAGGAGAGCGCCTGCGGCTGGTGCAAGGACAAATGGGGCGTGTCCTGGCAGATCACGCCGCGCGTGCTGACCGAAGCCCTGGCGGTCGGCGGCGAGGAGGCGAGGCGCGCCTTCGAGGCGATGATGGGCATGCGCAAGATCGACGTCGCGGCGATCGAGGCGGCCCGGCGCGGCTGATCCTCCAGCCGCTCCGGCGATGGGCGGCGGCCCGTCCCTGTCGGTCCCGGCGGTGCAGCGATGCTAGGCTGGCTGCAGCGCTTCGTCTTTCGCGACCTCGAGCGCCTGCCGGGGGGCGTCGTCGAGATGCAGCCGCATCTCCTCGGCGAGCGCGAAAAAGCGGTCGCGGACGGCGCGCGCATGCGGGTTGCCGCGTTCGATCGCGAGGAAGACGTTCGGCGCATCGTAGCGGACCATCTCGGTCGCCTGCATCAGCAGGTCGAAGCTCGCCGTCGTCATCCGGCGCGGCAAGGGTTCCATCTGCACCAGGATCTTGGCGATCAGATGCGTCAGCCCCTGGGCGAGCGCGACCTCGCGATCATGGGCGTTGGGCGTGGTCATGATCACGTCGAGGCCGAGCACCCGGCGCAGGAATGCGGCGATCCGGCCGGCGCTGCGGCCGCGGATCGGGCAGATCGCGATCTTCAGGCCGCGGATGCCCTTGCGCGCGCTCTGCGGCCCGAACAGGGGATGGGTTCCGACGATCTCGACATGATCGGGCAGGCCGGCCTGCATTGCGAGGGCGGGAGCGATCTTGACCGAGCCGACATCGAGCACGATCGCGCCGGCCCGCAGATGCGGCGCGAGCCCGGTCAGCGCCGAGGGAACCGCGCCGACCGGGACGGCGAGGATGACGAGGTCGCAGGCGCCGATCTCGGCGATGTCGCCCGGAACCAGGCCCTTGCCCGTGTCGTCGAATTGGGCGGGCTGATCGGGATCGAGGACGCGCAGCCGGAAATGCGGCTGGAGATGGTGCGCCATCAGCCGGCCGAAGGCGCCGAAGCCGATGATGCCGATCGAGGTGACGGTCTTGCGGGGGGTATGCATCGCGTTTTCCTGAGGGAGGCCGCGATGCCGGGTGACTGCCTGAATTCAACCGCCAGCGCGGCGGTTGAGACATGGGAATGCCACCGCCTTATGAGGACGGGGCGTAATAGTTCCGGGCGAGGAGGCAGGAGATGGCCATGGCGGGCTTAGAGCGCGCCGGCGCAGGCCTGTCAACTCAGAGCTGCGGCGAATAGTCGGTCGGCGTCAGCATGCGGTCCTCGATCGCACCGACGAGGTCGCCATGCTCGATCGCGCTGACGCGCTTGATCTCGAGCCATTCCGGATCGGCCTTGAAGCTCGCCCAGCGCTCCGCCTTGGTCTGCGCATCGGGCCAGGCGAGGATATAGGCGAACTCGGTGCGGGTCGCGCTCCTGGTTTCCCAGAGCGAGAGGATGCGGAAGCCGTGGCGGGCCATGATGCGCATCGCGTGATCTCGAAAGCGGGCGTGGAAAGCGGCCTTGTTGCTCTCGAAGATCTCGTAGATGCGCAGCTGGTGGATCATGGCTGCCGCTCTCCTCAGATCGCCTTCTTCGCCTTCTCGGTTGCCATCATGTCGACGAAACGCGCGAAGAGGTAGTGACTGTCCTGGGGACCGGACGAAGCCTCCGGGTGGTACTGGACGCTGAAGGCCGGACGGTCGGTCAGCGCGATGCCGCAATTGGAGCCGTCGAAGAGCGAGACATGGGTTTCGGTCGCGTTCTTCGGGAGGGAGGCCGGATCGACTGCGAAGCCATGGTTCATCGAGACGATCTCGACCTTGCCGGTGGTCTTGTCCTGCACCGGATGGTTGGCGCCGTGATGGCCCTGCTTCATCTTCAGGGTCTGGCCGCCGATGGCGAGCGCCAGCATCTGATGGCCGAGGCAGATGCCGAAGGTCGGGATCTTCTGCTCCAGCAGGTCGCGGATCACCGGAGCAGCATATGCGCCGGTCGCGGCCGGGTCGCCCGGGCCGTTCGAGAGGAAGACGCCGTCGGGGGCGAGATCGAGGATCTGCTGGGCTGTCGCCGTCGAGGGCACGACCTCGACCTCGCAGCCGGCCTTGGCGAGCAGGCGCAGGATGTTGCGCTTGATGCCGTAGTCGATGGCGACGACGCGATGGGCCGCGCTTTCGCGCTTGCCATAGCCGCGCGGCCACTGCCAGGGCGTCTCGTCCCAGTCATAGCGCTGGGTCGCGGCGACGAGCGGGACGAGGTCGAGACCGGCCATGTCGGGCAAGGCGGCGGCTTCGCGCTTCAGGGCGTCGATATCGAACGCGCCGTTGGGATCATGAGCGATGATCGCATTGGGCATGCCCTTGTCGCGGATCAGCGCGGTCAGGGCGCGGGTGTCGACGCCGCAGATGCCGACGATGTTGCGGGCCTTGAGCCAGGCGTCGAGATGCTTGCCGGCGCGCCAGTTCGAGGGCTCGGTGATCGCGGCATGGAGGACGACGCCGCGCACGCCCGAGGAGGAGGCGGCGTTCACCGTCTCGGTGTCGTCGTCGTTGACGCCGACATTGCCGATATGGGGGAAGGTGAAGGTGATGATCTGCCCGGCATAGGACGGGTCGGTCAGGATTTCCTGATAGCCCGTCATCGCGGTGTTGAAGCAGACCTCGCCCGGCGCCCGGCCGATGGCGCCGAGGCCGAAGCCTTCGAGCACGGTCCCGTCCGCCAGTACCAGAACCGCAGTCGCGCGCGGCTCGCTCCAGCCCGCCGCGGCGGGGTTCCCTTCGTCAACGGTCATGTCTATGTCTCGTCCAGGCCGCTCGGAAGCGCGGCATCGTGAAGGCAGGGCGCCGTTTGGTGCCGCCGGTCTGGAGCGTGAGCCTTAAAGAGCCGCTCGCGCCCCGTCAATGAACGAAGACGAGGATAGCTGAGTCATGTCCACCCTGCGCGAGCAATTCTCCGCCGACCTGAAGACCGCGATGAAGGCTGGCGAGAAGGGCAAGGTCGCCGCGATCCGCCTGATCCAGTCGGCGCTGAAGGACAAGGACATCGAGGCGCGCGGCGCCGGCAAGGGCGAGATCTCGCCGGACGAGATCCTGGCCATGCTGCAGAAGATGATCAAGCAGCGCCAGGAATCGATCGCGATCTACGACGCCAATAGCCGTCCCGAGCTGGCCGATGGCGAGCGCGCCGAGGTCGCGGTGATCAGCGCCTATCTGCCGCAGCAGATGGGCGAGGCCGAGGTCAAGGCTGCCATCGAGAAGGCGATCGCCGAGACCGGCGCCGCCGGCGTCAAGGACATGGGCAAGGTGATCGGCGCGCTGCGTGCCGCCTATGCCGGCCAGATGGATTTCGGCAAGGTCTCGCCGCTGGTGAAGGGCATGCTCGGCGGCTGAGCGGTACCCGCAGGCTCTGTGCCTGCCGGGGGGCAGCGCCGGCCATCGTGCAGCTCCCTATCCGGGGAGCTGCTGTCTTCTTCGGGCAGTGGCTGTGGATATAGGCGATAAGCCCCTCGCGTTTCGCTCCGGGGCTGGCTTTCATCGTCCGTATCGCCACATAGGAAGCCATGAAGTTCCCGCCCTCCGTCCTTGAGGAGATCAAGGCGCGGCTGCCGGTCTCGGCGGTCGTGGGCAAGCGCGTGCGCCTTGCCAAGGCGGGGCGGGAATGGAAGGGGCTTTCGCCCTTCAATGCCGAGAAGACGCCGTCCTTCTTCGTCAACGACCAGAAGGGCTCGTTCTTCGATTTCTCCTCCGGCAAGAACGGCGACATCTTCAAATTCGTGATGGAGACGGAAGGCCTGACCTTCCCCGAGGCCGTCGAGAAGCTCGCCTCCGAGGCCGGGGTGGCGCTGCCGAAGGCCTCGTTCGAATCGCAGGCGCAGGAGGAGCGCCGCAAGGGCCTGCACGAGGTGGTGGAGATCGCGGCCCGGTTCTTCGAGGCCGAATTGCAGACCGAGCGTGGCGGTCTGGCGCGGCGCTATCTCGCCGGCCGTGGGCTGGAGGGCAAGGCCCGCGAGCATTTCCGTATCGGCTATGCCCCGCATGACCGCTTCGCGCTGCGCGATCATCTCGCGGGCAAGGGCGTCGGCGCGGAGCTGATGATCGAGGCGGGACTGCTCGTCCATGGCGAGGAGATCGCCGTGCCCTATGACCGGTTCCGCGACCGGATCATGTTCCCGATCCATGATGCACGCGGGCGGGTCATCGCCTTCGGCGGCCGGGCGATGAGCGCCGAGGTCTCGGCCAAGTATCTGAATTCGCCGGAAACGCCGCTCTTCCATAAGGGCGCGCTGCTGTTCAACCACCACAATGCCCGGAAAGCCGCGCACGACACCGGCCAGGTCATCGTCGTCGAAGGCTATGTCGACGTCATCGCCATGACGCTTTCGGGCTTCCCGCAGGTCGTGGCGCCGCTCGGAACGGCCCTGACCGAGGACCAGCTCGGACTGCTCTGGCGCATGGCCGACGAGCCGGTGATCTGCCTCGACGGTGACAAGGCCGGGCGCAAGGCGGCGAGCCGGGCGATCGACCTCGCGCTGCCGATGCTGGAGCCGGGCAAGTCGCTGGCCTTCGCCCTCCTGCCGGAAGGGCAGGACCCCGACGATCTCGCCCGCTCCGGCGGCAAGCAGGCGATCGCGGAGGTGCTGGGCGCTGCCAAGCCCTTCGTCGATATGCTGTGGGCCCGCGAGTTCGAGGCGAGCCAGCTCGACACGCCTGAGCGCCGCGCCGCTTTCGAGCGCCGGCTGAAGGAGCCGCTCGGCCAGATCCGCGACGAGGCGACGCGGCGCCATTACCGGCTCGAAATCGACGAGCGGCTCGGCCAGCTCTTCGCGGCCGCGGCTCCTGCGCCGCGCAATGAGCGACGCCCGGGATTTTCAGGCGGCGGAAGAGGCGCGGGCCGCAGTGGCTTCGGGGCTGCCGCCGCACGGTTGAACCTGCCGCTGCGTGCCAGCCCGCAGCTCGCCCGTTCGGCCCTGCTGCAGCGGGCGCATCGCGAGAATCCGCGCGAGGCTTTCGTCCTGCTCGCTTTGGCGAGCCATCCCGACCTCGTCCTGCGCTGTGTCGACGACATTGCCGAGCTCGCCCTGGAAGGGCCGGCGGCGGAGCGCTTCCGTCAGGCCCTGCTCGATGCGACGGGCGAGGGGGACTTCGATCGCGAGGCCTTCCAGCGCCGTCTCCAGCAGACCCGTGTGGCCGAGGCGCAAGCCGCGCTCCTGGCCGTCACTGGCCCGGCCGAGCGGTTGAAGCTTCTCCAAACCGCTGATCCTGAATCGGTTTTTGATTCGATTCATCAAGCTCTCGTCTTGCATCGCCGGGCGCGCACGCTACATAGCGAGCTTAAGGCAGCCGAACGCGCATTGGCTGACGAAGCGACAGAAGCCAATTTCGCCTGGATGAAGGACGTTAAGGCCCGGCTCGACGATGTCGAGGGCACGCAGGCCAACGCCGATGATTGACCGGGCGCGGCGCGTTGCATTTCGTCGGTAAATCCGGTGATGGCGGCAGATGGTGCACGATTCATCAACGATGAGTGGCGCTATCTGTGTGAGGGATGATTTGGGTGGGTGCGCGGCCGTTCCTTCGGCCGCGGCGCCCTTTCACGCGTCGAGGCATCGCTCAGGCGATGTCGCGGCGTTTCAGAAGGCGGAGCGCTGATTTATGGCCACCAAAGCGAGCGAGCGGGAAAAGTCCGAGCCGGTGTCGCCGGAAGCGCCTCCGAGCGCGGACGGACCCCTTCTCGACCTTACGGATCAGGCCGTAAGGCGGATGATCAAGCTCGCCAAGAAGCGTGGTTACGTGACTTATGACGAGCTGAACGAGGTCCTGCCTTCGGAGGAGTTCACCTCCGAGCAGATCGAGGACGTGCTCGGCCAGCTCAGCGAGCAGGGCATCAACGTCGTCGACAACGAGGACCCGGAAGCTTCCGGCGAGGAGCGCGCCGCGGCGCGCGCCGGCAAGGAAGGCGACGACGAGGAAAGCGAAGGCGGCGATCTCGTCGACGCGTCGCGCTCGGCGTTGCCTGTCGAGGTCAAACGCAATCTCGAGCCGACCGAGCGCACTGACGATCCCGTCCGCATGTATCTGCGCGAGATGGGCTCGGTCGAGCTGCTCTCGCGCGAGGGCGAAATCGCGATCGCCAAGCGCATTGAGGCCGGCCGCGAGGCGATGATCGCGGGGCTCTGCGAGAGCCCGCTCACCTTCCAGGCGATCATCATCTGGCGCGACGAGCTGATGGAGGGCAAGGTCCTCCTGCGCGACATCATCGATCTCGAAGCGACCTATGCCGGCCCCGACGGCAAGAATCCGTCCCAGATTCCGGGCGAAGGCGAAGAGGGCGAGGGCGGCGAAGAGGCGCCTGCCTTCGGCGCCGAGGGCGAGCAGCCGCCGGAAAGCGACGACGACGACATCGAGAACAATGTCTCGCTCTCGGCCATGGAGGCCGAGCTGAAGCCGCGCGTGCTCGAGACCTTCGACTCGATCGCCTCGAACTACACCAAGCTGCGCCGCCTGCAGGACCAGGACATCGCCAACCGGCTGGAGAACGCCAAGCTCACGCCGTCGCAGGACCGCAAGTACAAGAAGCTCAAGGACGACATCATCACCGCGGTGAAGTCGCTCTCGCTCAACAACAACCGCATCGAGGCGCTGGTCGAGCAGCTCTACGACATCAACAAGCGCCTGATCTCGCATGAGACCCGCTTGCTGCGCCTGGCCGAGAGCTATGGCGTCGCGCGCGAGGACTTCCTGCGCCAGCACATCGGCGGCGAGCTCGACCCGAAATGGGTGCTGCGCGTCTCCAAGCTCGGCTCGCGCGGCTGGAAGGAGTTCGTCGGGGTCGAGAAGGACCGGATCAAGGATCTGCGCGAGGACATCCACACGCTGGCCTCCGAGACCGGCCTGGAGATCCAGGAATTCCGCAAGATCGTGCTGATGGTCCAGAAGGGCGAGCGCGAGGCCAGGCAGGCGAAGAAGGAGATGATCGAGGCCAATCTTCGCCTCGTGATCTCGATCGCCAAGAAGTACACCAACCGCGGCCTGCAGTTCCTCGACCTGATCCAGGAGGGCAATATCGGCCTGATGAAGGCGGTCGACAAGTTCGAGTACCGCCGCGGCTACAAGTTCTCGACCTACGCCACCTGGTGGATCCGGCAGGCGATCACCCGCTCGATCGCCGACCAGGCCCGCACGATCCGCATCCCGGTGCACATGATCGAGACGATCAACAAGATCGTCCGGACCTCGCGCCAGATGCTGCATGAGATCGGCCGCGAGCCGACCCCGGAGGAGCTGGCCGAGAAGCTGGCCATGCCGCTGGAGAAGGTGCGCAAGGTCCTGAAGATCGCCAAGGAGCCGATCTCGCTGGAGACGCCGATCGGCGACGAGGAGGATTCGCATCTCGGCGACTTCATCGAGGACAAGAACGCGATCCTGCCGATCGACGCGGCGATCCAGAGCAATCTGCGCGAGACGACGACGCGCGTGCTCGCCTCGCTCACCCCGCGCGAGGAGCGCGTGCTGCGCATGCGCTTCGGCATCGGCATGAACACCGACCACACCCTCGAAGAGGTCGGACAGCAGTTCAGCGTGACCCGCGAGCGCATCCGCCAGATCGAGGCGAAGGCGCTGCGCAAGCTCAAGCATCCGAGCCGCAGCCGGAAGCTCCGGAGCTTCCTGGACAACTGAAACGGTCTTGGACGGGGCGCTTCGGCGCCCCGTTTCATTTTTGCGAGGGAGCGATGCCGGCGCGCCGCTTGTCTCGGTTTCGTTGCCCGAATATGCGGCGGCATCATTCGCAGCCCTGTATAGGCACCCTCCCTCTGCAGGGCCTTCCAAGCGAATTCGGCTGCATCCGCCATTCTTTCGCTAAGATCGCCCAGAGGAATGCTGCATCGACAGGGGAGCGCGCATGACCGGCATTCCAGATTCTGCCCAGATCGAAGTCGCCAGGGCTGCGGCGCAGGCTGAGCTGGAGAGCGAGGCGAAGAAGCAATCGGCCGCTTCGGCGGGCGATGCGGCTGGCAGCGCCGCCGATATCGGCGGCAATGTCATGATGGAAGGGGTCGGCGAGGTGGCGTTTGCCACGGTTGGTGCCGTCGTCGAAGGGATCGGCAGCGTCGTCGGGGCCGCGGCCGAAGGCGCGGCCGCGGTGGTTGGCGGCCTTTTCGAGGGATTGGCCAGTTAGGAGGCCAGCTACGCGGCTTCGCTCGTGCGGACCGAATGATCCGGCCCTATTGCATTGAAAAGGAGGCGCATCTGTCCGCCCTGCTTCGTCTTGCAGTCGCCGCCGTCCTGGCGGTGCCGATGGCCCTCCAGTGTTTCCAGGCGTTGGCAACGCCGATCGCTCCCGAAACCTTCATCGCAGCCGCGACGCAGATCGATGCCGCGAAGCTCTCGGCCCTCGCCCTTGCGATGGAGGCCGATCCCCGGGGCGTGGTGAACCGACTGCAGGGTGATGTCGGAGGCCGTGGAGCGCTACAGCGCTATGCTGCGGCGATGCTGCAGCAGGGGCAGGCCCAGCGCCTCGGCCGGCAATGGGCGGTGCTGGTCGCCGACAAGGCCGTGCTGGCAGCGCCGGAAACCAAGGATGGAAGCGTCTGGTTTCCTCGGGCGAAGGATGCCGGTTTCTTCACCGGTGGCATCGCTGCTGCCTTGTCACGAGATTCGGGCGCCGTTTCGGCCTTCGCGCGCGGCGCCGGCCTGCCGGAGCCTGCGAAAGTCCAGAGCATCCCCGAATGGCTGTCGCAGCCGGCAGCGCTTCTGCCCCGGCCGGCTCGCTCCGCCTTCGACCGGGCGCAGCGCGCCGGAGCCGTCTAGAACCTTGTCTTGTCGCATTTTTTCACGCGACCGGCGGCCGGAACGCTCGAAAATGCTCTGATCGCGAGCGCCGCAAGCGGCGCAATGTCGCCGATCCCGGGGTCGGCAGCGCATTGTTGACGAAGCGGCATGGGGCGCTCGACAGTGACCAACCGGGCATGTTTGATGCGGGCCTCTCGGTTGGAGCCTCCCATGTCACCCGAATTCCTGCTGACCTCGCTGATCATCGTGGCCTCGCCGGGTACGGGGGCGATCTATTCGATCGCGGCCGGGCTGGCGCGCGGCGGCAAGGCGAGCGTCGTGGCCGCTTTCGCCTGCACGCTCGGTATCGTGCCGCATCTGATCGCCGCGATGATGGGGCTCGCGGCACTGCTGCACGCCAGTGCGGTGGCCTATGAAATCGTCAAATATGCCGGCGTCGCCTATCTGCTCTGGATGGCTTGGCAGACCCTGAAGGAGCAGGGCGCGCTCAAGGTGGAGACCAAGGCCGATCCGCGCTCCTTCTGGCGCGTCATGGTCGACGGCATCGCGATCAATGTGCTGAACCCGAAGCTCTCGATCTTCTTCGTCGCCTTCCTGCCGCAGTTCATCGCAGCCGACGAGGCGAGTCCGCTGGCGCGCATGCTTGAGCTCTCCGGTGTGTTCATGGCGATGACCTTCGTCGTCTTCGCGCTCTACGGCCTGTTCGCGGCGGCGATGCGCGACCATGTGGTGACGCGCCCTGCGGTGATGGCTTGGCTCAGGCGCAGCTTCGCGGCGGCCTTCGTCGCGCTCGGCGCCAAGCTCGCACTGACCGAGCGCTGAGCGTGGCAACACTGCAGCGGCAGTCGCGATTGACGATCGAGACGCGCGGCGCCGGGCTCTACGAGTTCACGCAGGCGGCCGCGCGCTTCGTGCGCGAGGCTGCGCTCGATGCCGGGCTGCTGACCCTGTTCGTCCGGCACAGCTCCTGCTCGCTGCTGATCCAGGAGAATGCCGATCCCGATGTAAGGCGCGATCTTCTCGCTTTCTTCGCCAGGCTGGTGCCGCCCGCCGACGACCCGGCCATGGCCTATCTCACCCATCGCGCCGAGGGGCCGGACGACATGCCGGCCCATATCAAGGCGGCGGTCCTGCCGGTTTCGCTCGCCATCCCGGTTAGCGACGGGCGCCTGGCGCTCGGCACCTGGCAGGGCATCTATCTGTTCGAGCATCGCAGCAGTCCGCACCGGCGCGAGGTCGTGCTGCATCTGGCGTGAGCGGTCACGGCGCGGCCAGGCGCGGCAAGAGTCGCATGAAGCTACGATAGCAATCGTGCAGGTCCTGCGGCGACAGGCCGAGATCGAGTTGCTGGAAGCCGACGAAAGCGGCGTATTCGATCCGGGCCAATGCCAGGGCCTCTTCGGGCCGGCGCCCTACCTCGCCATGGAGCCCGGCGAGATAGGCGATGCGCTCGCGATCGACAGCGGTGCAGATCGTGGCGACGCCGGCATCGAGCTGCGCGAGGCGGCGCATGCCTTGCTCGATGCGAAAATCGAGGCTGAGCGCCATCTTGTCGAGCGCGATCAGCCTTGCGCCCGCGGCCTCGCTTTCATCGGCCTCCTGCATCAGCCGCAGCGTAAAGCTCTCGCGCCAATGTTCGGCAAGGGCGGCAAGGAACGCCCCGAGTGCCGGGAAATGCGCGTAGAACGAGCCCTTGGTCTTGCCGGCGCGCCGGCACAGGGCCTCGATGGTCACGCCGGGCGGCCCGCCCTCGGCGAGGGCGGCAAGGCCGAGCGCGAGCCAGTCGGTCCGGCTAAAGCGGGAAGGGGGCTTCACCACCACAGCCCGAGCGCGCCGCAGGCGGTCATCGGGGTAAACAGCGCCCATTGCGGGAAATGGGTGGGGCGAAGCCGGAGGCTGCCGATCATGCCGAGGCTCCAGGCCGCGAAGAGCCCGGCTCCGGCCGTGGCGAAGATGGCGAGGTCGCGGCTGGCATGGCCGGATGCGGCGAGCGCGAAGGCGAGAGCCTGTCCGGTGAGGATGATCGTCACCAGATGCCAGCAGTAATACATCGTGTATTTCGGAACATTGCGCAGCCGTTCGGCGGCGAGCAGCGGGGCGGCGATCTCGCGACCGCCGAGCCAGGCGTGGATCAGGGTCGTCAGCGCGGCGATGACGGCGGCGGCGGCCAGCCAGAGATTCATGGCGGTCCCTCAAATTTTAGTACCATACGGTATGGTATTATAGTTTGATCCCGGCGCAAGCGCCTCTGCCGGCAAGGGCGGTGAAAGCAGCGGAACGGACCAGGAAGGGGAGTGCCGCGCTACTGCACGTCGGCGTGGCAAGGGTAGGAGACTGGGGAAAGGCCGGTGCGCGCCGGCGGTCTTTCAACAGGCCGCGAAGCTTTCCTCCTGCGGCGAAGGCTCCCAGGCCTCGCCCGAGGCGATCAGACAGCTTTGGCCGTGCGGCGTCGTCGCAAAGACGGTGAAGGAACCTTGCGGACTGACGAAAATCTCGATCAGGACGCCGCTATCGGCCAGTCCCTGCCCGAGCCGGCGCTCCTCGAAGAGCTCGCCGAGCTGCGCGACCACTTCGTCATGCCTGCCGCAGGCCAGCCCCGCCGGAGCCTGGGCGGCGGCGGAAGCGAACATGACGACCCCGGATGCCAGGGCCGCCAGGAGCATTTTCAGGACGCGTGCCATGGCAGTACCGGTGGCAGAGCGGCCGTCGAGAGGGGCAAGCTGGTCTGTGGGCCTCTGTTCCCGCCCTGACTGAGCAAGAGATGGGGATGACGCGCGCAAAACAACAGAGGTCGCTGGCGGTCGCAGCTCGACTGTCCCGGTGGGCCGCTTCGTCTGCGCCCGGGCCGGCACGGCTAGCCTGCCCCTGCACGAGATGCTTGGCCTCGCGGCGCGCATCTGCGCTATAGAGAGCCAAACAGATGGAGCCAGCCATGTCCTTTCTCAAATCCCTGTTCGGCCGCAAGGAGGCGACGCCGGCAGAGCCGGTCGCGCTTAAGACGGCGGAGCACAAGGGGTTCACCATCCATGCCATGCCGTTCCAGGAAGGCGGGCAGCATCAGCTCTGCGGGGTGATCGAGAAGGAGATCGACGGCGAATTGAAGAGCTATCGCTTCATCCGCGCCGACCGGTTTCCCGGTGCGCAGGAGGCGGCGGATTTCGCGCTGGTCAAGGGGAGGCAGTTGATCGACGAGCAGGGAGAGAAGATATTCAGATCATAGAGGAGCAGTCTTCACGCCACAACGCGCCTTACGTTTCGTCATCTCTTCGGGGTCGCGATAGAATTCGCCGCCGCGCGATGCGGGATGCAGCGCCAAGTGCAGGGATATCGACGAAAATTGTCGGTTCATTGCATGTTTCTGATTAACTGAATGCCGGGAATCGCGCGCCGAACGCCCGGCGCAATCAGCGAAATCGCCGCACCACCATCGCGATTTAAAGATTTGTTGGCATTTTTAGTTTCTTGATGGACCGGTATCGCTCGGGGCGCAATCACGACAGGTTTCGCATGTTTCGTAGTGCCGTGGCCGCGGAGACGCCGGCCGAGGGCCAGACCAGCAAGTCCGGGTCTGACACCGGCGAGGTCGACTTGGCCCTTGCCTTGCTTTCCCAGCAGGGCGTTGAGTCCAGCCTTCTCGAAGACCGTTGGTTCAAGGCCATCGTCGCCAACCTGCCTGCTGCCGTCTATACGACCAATGCCGACGGGCACCTGACCTATTTCAACCAGGCGGCGGCGCGCCTTGCGGGGCGCGTTCCGCAGATCGGCGAAGATCGGTGGTGCGTCGCCGAGCGCCTGTTCATGCCGGATGGCGCCCCATTGCCGCATCAGGACTGCTCGATGGCGATCGCCTTGCGCGAGAAGCGTCCCGTTCGCGGCGGCGCGGCCCTGGCGGAGCGCCCGGATGGCAGTCGTGTCGCCTTCATGGCGTTCCCGACACCGCTCTATGGTGACGAAGGCGAGATGGTCGGCGCCGTCAATCTGCTGCTCGAGCTGCGTGAAGGCGAGGAAATCGACGGTGAGGCCTGCGATTCCGCTCAGGGGATCGAGGCCGATCTGCGTCTCGCCATCGCCGGCGACCAACTGCGATTGCACTACCAGCCGCTGTTCGATGCGGCGGGAGTACTGGTCGGATTCGAGGCTTTGGCGCGCTGGACCCACCCGGAGCGTGGCGAGATCTCGCCTTCCGAATTCATCCCTGCGGCCGAGGAATGCGGGCTGATTCTGCCGCTTTCCGAGCAGTTGCTGCGGCGGGCCTGCGCCGAGGCGGCCGGATGGACCAATCCGCTGCGGGTCGCCGTGAACATCTCGCCGCTGCAGTTCCGCCATGGCGATCTGCCGGGGCTGATCGAGACCGTGCTGGCCGAGACCGGGCTGGAGCCGGAGCGGCTCGAGCTCGAGGTCACCGAAGGCGTGATGATCACCGATTTCGACCGGACCATGCTGGTCCTGCATCGGATCAAGGCGCTCGGCGTCAGGATTGCGCTCGATGATTTCGGTACCGGCTATTCGTCGCTCTCCTACCTCCATGTCTTCCCGCTGACGACGCTGAAGATCGACCGCAGCTTCGTCGCCAATCTCGGCGTGGCCTCCGAGGCGGCGGCGATCGCGCGGGCGGTGATCTCGCTCGGTCACGCGCTCGGTATCGAGGTGGTGGCCGAAGGGGTCGAGACGCGCGAGCAGTTCGATTTCCTGGTCGACGAGGGCTGCAACTATCTGCAGGGCTTCCTGCTCGGCCGGCCGATGGCGGCAGAGGACTACGCCGTCGAGATGGGGCGCAAAGCCTAGAGCGCCGAGGGCCCCTGCCGGGCGCCGGTTGGTGGCCGATCTGCTTATGAAAGCATTGGCTTCGTCCGCAGCGCGGCTTCCGTTTCCCGGTCCCGCCTAAGCCGTGGTATCGGCGGGATTGCCTGCGGCGCCCTGCAATTCGGCCAGCAGCGCTTCGCCCGGCCAATATTGTCGGTTCGCATCCCGTTCCGCCGCGCGCACGAGCGCTGTCAGCCGGGTATTCACCGGCGCTCGCCGCCCGAGCCGCTCGGCCAGGCGCACGACCTCGCCGTTCAGCCAGTCGATTTCGGTGGGGCGGCCGGCGACGAGATCATCCGCCATCGAGGAGCGTGCCAGCGGGTCGATCGCCAGCATGCGGCGGCCCAGCCGCTGGAAAACTCCGTCGGGAAGCCGGAGCACGGCAGGCAGAAGCTGTGCCGGGAGCGGTGTCAGCCGCGCCGGCCGGATGCCGGCGCGCGCCAGCAGCCCGAGCGCTTCCTCCTGTGCGATGGCGAGGCAACGCCGATAGGCGCGCTGGCCGAGCTCCTCGCGCAGGGGCAGGCCGGAGAGCGCGTTGATGGCATTGTTGAGGTTGAGCAGCAGCTTGGCCCAGAGCACCGGCTCCATGTCGTCATGGCGGACCAGCGGCAGGCGCGCTGCGGTGAAGCTGGCGAGGAAGGGCGTGAGTGCCGGGGCGGCCTGTGCGTGCAAATGCCCTTGCGAGCCCTGATGGAAGGCGCCTTGGCCGCGGTGGACGACGTTGAACGCCACCATGCCGGCGAGCACTTTCTGCTGCGGCAGGGCCGTCCGCAGCACTCCGGCATTGCCGATCCCGTTCTGCAGGCTGAGCACGACCGTGCCCGGCTGCAGAACGGAAGCGAGCTCGGCGCCGGCGGTCGCGGTACCGGCGGATTTCACGGTGACGAGCACGAGCTCGGCGGTGGCTGCGGCCGCCGGCCCGGTCGCGAAGGCGATGACCGCGGGCCCCTGCCGCCAATGACCGCCGCGATAATCCGTGAGGGTGAGGCCATGGCGGTGCAGTTCCGCGCCGACTGGCTTGCGGCCGATGAAGGCGACGTCGGCGCCAGCCGCCAGCAGGCGCCCGCCGACATAGCAGCCGATCGCGCCGGCGCCGTAGATGCAGATCCTGGCCATGATGTCGTTGCCCGCTTCCGCCGATAGAAGGTGCAGCAAGACCGGCCGCCGATAAAGCTGCGATAAAGGAGGACCTCGGTGGCCCTGCGTCTGCGCCGCATCGCCCCGCGGCCGGTGCGCTTGCTGGCCCTCTGGCGCCCGCCTATTGCTCGATCAAAGAGAAACTCGTTCTCCGGCTGCGGCCAGGGGAGGGAACATGCCGATCGAAGATCCGCGCTACGCGCCCGATTCCTCCTATGCCTGGTTCAGGCTGGCGCTCGCCTTGCTGGTCGGCATGATCGCC
The DNA here is from genome assembly GCF_058798075.1 of Allobosea sp. GW823-FHT01F03. Taxonomy (NCBI): domain Bacteria; kingdom Pseudomonadati; phylum Pseudomonadota; class Alphaproteobacteria; order Hyphomicrobiales; family Alloboseaceae; genus Allobosea; species Allobosea sp. GW823-FHT01F03. Next base: position 2,101,436 of record NZ_CM179505.1, read on the forward strand.
TGCGTCGGTTCCTGGTCCGCGGTCGTGGTGGTGACGGCGGTGCAGCAGGAATTCGGCGTCCTGCGTGCCGATGCCTCGCTGCCCTATACCTTCGCGATGATCGGCTTCGGCGTCGGCAACATCGTCATGGGCCGCCTGGTCGACCGTTTCGGCATCGCCCTGCCGATCGTGCTCGGTGCGCTGCTGCTCGGCGCCGGCTATGCGCTCGCCTCGGTCTCGGCCACGCTCTGGCAGTTCGCGCTGGCGCATGGTTTCCTGATCGGGCTCGGCGCGGCGACCGGCTTCTCGCCGCTGATCGCCGATCTCTCGCACTGGTTCCGGCGCTATCGCGGCCTCGCCGTCGTCTTCGGCGCGTCGGGCAGCTACCTCGCCGGCGTGTTCTGGCCGCAGCTGATCAACTGGGGCGTCGAGACGCATGGGCTGCGCACGACGCATCTGTGGCTCGGCATCGCCTCGCTGGTCGTGATGCTGCCGCTGGCACCGCTGTTCCGGCGCCGGCCGAACGCCGCGACCTTCGCGGCGGCCGAGCTGAGCAGCGCCGGCGCGCGCGGTAGTCTCGGGCTGACGCCGAACCAGCTGCAGTTGCTGCTGGTCGTGGCGGGCTTCTGCTGCTGCGTCGCGATGTCGATGCCGCAGGTTCATATCGTCGCCTATTGCAGCGACCTCGGCTATGGCGTGGCGCGTGGCGCCGAGATGCTGACGGTGATGATGGCGCTCGGCATCGTCAGCCGGATCAGCTCGGGCTTCATCGCCGACAAAATCGGGGGCACGGCGACGCTGGCCCTGTCCTCGCTGATGCAGGGCATGGCGCTCTTTCTCTATCTCTGGTTCGACGGGCTGAGCTCGCTCTTCATCGTCACCGGCATTTTCGGGCTGTTCCAGGGTGGAATCGTGCCGATGTATGCGGTGGTGATCCGCGATTACATGCCGCCGCGCGAAGCGGGCGTTCGCATCGGCGTCGTGATGTCGGCGACGGTGTTCGGCATGGCCTTCGGCGGCTGGGTCTCGGGGCTGATTTTCGACGCGACGGCCTCCTACCGCCTCGCCTTCCTCAACGGCCTCGCCTGGAACCTGATCAACCTCTCGATCGTCTGCTGGCTGATGTTCAAGGCTCGGCCGAAGCTGGCGGCGGCGTGATGCGTTCCGTCATTGCGGGCGCAGCAAGGCGATCCAGGGCGACATGGAACCCCGTCGCCCCTGGATGGCGTCGTCGCTACGCGCCTCGCAATGACGGGAGAGCTCATGCGGGCTCGGCACCTGGCCGATAGGTTCCGAAGCACCAGACATGGCCTTCGGGATCCCGGCAGATGAAATCGCGGCTGCCATAGGGCTGGTCGGTCGGCTCCATGATGATCTCGGCGCCCGCCCGGCGCGCGCGCTCGCAGCGGGCGTCGATGTCGTCGGCGGCGATATAGGGCGAGGCCGTGGTGCCGCCGAGTTCGGCCGGGCGCGAGACGAGCTTGCCGAAGGCGTTGTCCTCGGCCGAGCCGAGCATGACATAGCTGTCGCCCAGGCGCAGTTCGCCATGCAGCAGCGTCCTGCCGTCCTGCGAGTAATGCGCAGCGACCCTTTCGAAGCCGAAGGCGTCGATCAGCCAATCATAGATTTTCGGGGCATCGGCATAGCGCAGCGAGATTGAGATCGTGGCAGGTGGCCGCGGCATGACAGTCTCCTTGTGCAGGCATCGCTTGACGCAGCTTGCCCGCCCGGCAATCTCGGCTCAACCTCAACGGGACCTCGCAATGGTGCGCCTGACACGCTTCGAGCATCGGCGACAGAAACTGATCCCGATGCGGCGTTTTGCGCTGCGCATGGGGCGGGCGATGCTGCTCTGGCTGGCGCTGACCCTGGTCGGCCTCGGCATCGGCATGGCGGGCTATGCCGCGAGCGAAGGCATGAGCGCGCTCGACGCCTTCGTCAACGCGGCGATGATCCTCTCCGGCATGGGGCCGGTCAGCGAACTCAAGACGAGTTCGGGCAAGCTCTTCGCCGGGTTCTACGCGATCTTCTCAGGCCTGTTTGTGGTGATCGCCACCGGCTTCGTGCTGGCGCCCGTGCTGCATCGTGTGCTCCATTCCTTCCATGTCGAGGAAGGAAAGGAAGCCGATGACTGAGCCTGGCCTGCAGCCCGAGGAGAAGCCGCGCGGGGCATTGACGGTGCGTACCATCGCCATGCCGGCCGATACCAACGCCAATGGCGATATTTTCGGCGGCTGGGTGATGTCGCGCATGGACTCGGCCGGTGGCATCGCCGGGGTCGACCGCGCGCAGGGGCGCGTGGTGACGATCGCGGTCGAGGCGATGACCTTCTTCCGACCGGTCAAGGTCGGCGATGTGCTCAGCGTCTACACCACGGTCGAGTCGGTCGGCCGGACCTCGATGAAGATCTATGTCGAGGCCTGGGCCAAGCGCTTCCGGACGACGATCCACGAGAAGGTCACCGATGCGACCTTCACCTTCGTCGCGATCGATGAGGAGGGCCGGCCCCGGCCGGTGCCGCCGCTCGGCGAGGACTGAAGGCAGACGCTCGCGGTCCTCGTGTCGCGGGAGGCCTACTTTCGGGAAGCTTGCCACCCCGCCGCAGTGCTCGCCGGCTGATCCGGGAGGCCGGCAAGTCCTAAGCGAAAGTAAACCGGTATCGGTGGCCGTTGATTCAGAAGACTCCAGCCGCTTAAACGTTCTTTAAGTGAAGCGCCCCGATCTTGTCGGACAACAGGCGTCAGCCTGACCTGCATGCTGGGGAGCCAGATGGTCGATCGCCGCGACATCCTGATAGGATTTGCCGCCAGCGTCGGGGAGCTGCCCGCTCCTCCCGACCGTTTCCTGGGCGCTCCGACCAAGGCCGAGATGGCCGCCGGCGCTGTCGGCCCAGTTTCCATTTGATCGTTCTGTAAAGGCCAGCCGCTCGAGGGGAGCGGCGGGCATCTTCTTGCTGCCGCGACCGCGCGGCCATGCCTTCGGGAGTATCGGGTATGTCGAAGACAAAGAAGCCGGTGCGCCAGCCGAAGCCGGCATCGCGCGTCGGCATTGCCGCGCGAATCTATGCCGCGCTCGGCGTGCTGACCGTATTGACCATGGTGGCCTCGGGGGTTGCCTGGCTGTCCTATGAGCGCGTCTCGACGACGGTCGACGACATGGTCGAGCGCAAGATCCCGGTGGTCGAGCTGTCGCTCGAGCTCTGGCAGGCTGCGACGACCTCGACTGCACTGGCGTCGCGCTTCATGGAGGTGCAGGCCGTGCGCGAGCGCGCCGCGCTGACCGGCGAGTTCGACAAGGTCGAGGCGCGGCAGTTCGACCTGGTGCGCCGGATCGGTCAGCTCGGCAATGTCGACAACAAGAAGGCCCAGGCGGCGCTCGACAATCTCTCGCGCCACATCAACGACATCAACGACCTGACCGGCGAGCGCCTTCGCAATGTCGCGGAAGCGGAGACCGCTCTCGCCAACCTGTCCAAGGCGCAGGAGAACTTCATCAAGGCGGCGAGCGGCGAGGCCGAGCAGGCCAAGTTCGCCGTGACCTTCGGCTTCGACGATCTCGGCTCGCTGACCGGCGAGGCGCTGACCGGCGCCGTCCGGACCCTGGTCGACCGCGACTTCGTGATCTTCGAGCTGGCGCGGACCCTGCAGGCCGACGTCAACGAGCTCGTCGGCCTGTTGCGCGAGATCGCGCAGATCAACGACAAGGCCCGGCTCGGCACGGCGCGCGAGCGCTTCAACGGCATCGCCTACAAGCTCAGGACGATCCTGCAGGATGCCGACAAGGTCAGCACCAACCAGACGCGCACGCGCACGGTCCAGGATCTGATCGCGATCGGCGAAGGGACCGAAGGGCTGATCGACATCCGCAACCGTGATCTCACCACGCGCGAGGCGATCGCCCGCGGCCTGAAGGAGGTCGACGAGGCCGCCGAAGTGCTGCGGCGCGAGGTCGATGTGCTGGTCCAGGGTGCGCGCGGCGAAGCCAAGGCAGCCAGTGCATCGACCATCGAGACGATCGCGACCAGCAAGCTCTGGCTCGGGCTGATCGGGCTCGGCTCGCTCCTGATCGCGCTCGCATTGTCGCTGTTCTATGTCCGTCCGATGATCGTCGGACGCCTCAACCGGCTCTGGGCCGCGACCCGGGCGATCGCCGACGGGCAGCTCGAGACCAAGGTCGAGATCCGCGGCAATGACGAGATCTCGGACATCTCGAAGAGCGTGCTGCTGTTCCGTGACAATGCTGTCGCGCTCAGGGCCGCCGAGCTCGCCAAGGTCGAGGACGAGGCCCGGGCGCAGGAGCAGCGCCAGGCGATGATGGCCGAGCTCGGCCAGGCCTTCGGCGAGGTCGTCGAGGCGGCGGCGCAGGGCGATTTCAGCCGCCGGGTTTCGGCGAACTTCGCCGATGCCGAGCTGAATGCGCTCGCAGACTCGGTCAACGAGTTGCTCGCAACTGTCCAGACCGGTCTGAGCGAGACCTGCGAGGTTCTGGCCGAACTCTCGGCCGGGCGCCTGCACACCCGCGTCGAGGGCCTCTATCACGGCGCCTTCCAGGAGCTGAAGGACGGCACCAACGGCCTCGCCGGCGAATTCGAGAGCACGCTTGCGCGGCTTTCCGAGACGGTCACCGCGGTCCGCAGCGCCACCAGCGAGATCCTCGACGGCGTCACCGACCTTGCCGAGCGCACCAGCGAGGAGAGCAACGCGGTCTCGGTTGCGACGAACCAGCTCGGTGCCTTCGCCGGAAATGTCCAGAAGACCGCGAGGGATGCGGCCGAGGCCGTCGGCATGGCGCATAGCGCCGAAGAGCGCGCCCAGCAGGGCGAGCAGGTCGTCGCTTCGGCGCTCGAAGCGATGCAGCGCATCCGCACCTCGTCGAGCAAGATCTCGGAGGTTATCGCGATGATCGACGAGATCGCCTTCCAGACCAATCTGCTGGCGCTCAACGCGGCGGTGGAGGCGGCGCGGGCCGGCGAGAGCGGCAAGGGCTTCGCCGTGGTCGCCGCCGAGGTGCGCAGTCTCGCCAAGCGCTCGGCCGACGCCTCCAACGACGTCAAGAAGCTGGTCGAAGCCGCCCATGGCGACGTCAAGGTCGGCGTCGGCCTGGTCGAGCAGAGCTCCGAGGTGTTCGGCAGCATCCTGACCTCGGTCAACGATCTCTCGGCGCTGATGAACGGCATCTCGCAGACGGCGCGCGGCCAGGCCACGGATGTCTCGACGATCAACAAGGAGATCGACGGCATCGGTACCATGGCGCATCAGAACGCGGCGCTGGTCGAGCAGACCAATGCGGCTCTGGCGCTGACCGACGAGCAGACCCGCTCGCTGAAGGAGCATATCGCCCGCTTCAGCTTCCGCGAGGGGCAGGCGGCGGAACAGGAGCAGGCGCGCGCCGCCTGAGCGCTCGCCGAGCCGTGCAGGCCCGAGATGACGGCCCCCGCCCCAGGCGGGGGCCGTTCTGCTTTGCGGCGTCGGCTTGCCGCTGGCGATGATTGGCATTATTTAGAATTATTCTAAACAAGGATCGCGCCATGCTTTCTTCGCTCCTTCCGGCCGGGCTTGGCGGCCGGCGCCGTTTCGACAGCCTGTCCGAGCGCGAGATCCTCGCTTTGGCGATCTCCTCCGAGGAGGAGGACGGGCGGATCTACGCGACCTATGCGGCGATGCTGCGTGCGGAATACCCGGCTTCCGCTGCGGTCTTCGACGGGATGGCGGCCGAGGAGGATGGGCATCGGCAGCGGCTGATCGGCGAGTACCGACGGCGTTTCGGGGAGGTGGTGGTGCCGATCCGGCGCGAGCATGTCGCCGATTTCTATGTCCGCAAACCGGTCTGGCTGGTCGAAAATCTCGGGCTAGCGCGCATACGCGAGGAAGCGGCGGCGATGGAGCGCCAGGCCCGCGACTTCTATGTCGCGGCCGCAGGCCGCAGCGGCGATGCCCAGACTAGGCAGTTGCTCGGCGATCTCGCCACGGCCGAGGCCGGTCATGAGGCGAGGGCAGGGGAGCTTGTCGACGAGCATCTGGCGGAGGGGCCGAAGGCGGACGAGGATGCCGCGGCGCGCCGCCAATTCGTGCTGACCTGGGTGCAGCCCGGCCTCGCCGGGCTGATGGACGGCTCCGTCTCGACGCTCGCCCCGATCTTCGCGACTGCCTTCGCAACGCAAAATCCGTGGACGACTTTCCTGGTCGGGCTCTCGGCTTCGGTCGGTGCCGGCATCTCGATGGGTTTCACCGAAGCCGCGCATGACGACGGCAAGCTTTCGGGGCGTGGCTCACCCTGGAAGCGGGGCCTCGCCTCCGGGGTGATGACGACGCTTGGCGGGCTCGGCCATGCCTTGCCCTATCTGATCCCGTCCTTCTGGACGGCGACGGCGATCGCGCTCGTGGTGGTCTTCATCGAGCTCTGGGCGATCGTCTGGATCCAGAACCGTTACATGGAGACGCCTTTCGCCCGCGCCACCTTCCAGGTCGTGCTCGGCGGCGCATTGGTGCTCGCCGCCGGCATCCTGATTGGCGGCGCCTGAGGCCAGTTCCGATGTTTCGATGAAGAGTCGGATCGCCGATCTGTGCCGGCGAGGGCGCTCGGCGATCTAACCCGTTGCATCCGCGGTGGGGCGAATGCTAGGCCTGCCGCGGGCCGGTAGCTCAATGGTTAGAGCTCGCTGCTCATAACAGCGCCGGTGCCGGTTCGAGTCCGGCCCGGCCCACCAATCTCTTGCCGTCGCCTTGAAAACGCTGCCTTTTTTAGCCTGATTTTTCCCACCGCCTCCAACCCCGCTCAAAAGTGGGAAAGATTCGTTCAGGTTTCGTCCTCTGAATTCGGATCGTCGATCTCTTCGACGCCGTCGAGATCGCCCAGGTCGATGAACTGCATTCCGGCGCCGGCGAGCTTTCTGCGATTCGCTTTTCGCGTGTAAAGCGCCGCCTGCTTCGGGCTCTCCCAGCCGAAAATTGCCATGAGCTGGTGCTCGGTCGCGCCATTGTCGGCGGCGATCGTCGCGCCGGCCTGAAAGGTGTCCTCGGGCCTGCTCGATAAGCCCGAGGGCCTACGACGTTGCGCCGTCATGGTTGATCAGTCCGCCGACGGGGCGGAGGCAGTCGCAGTCGCGGCGGCGAGCCGGTAGCGACTGATCTTCTCCTTGCCCTGCTCGCGCTCGATGCTCCCACCCTTCTGACGCAGTCGGACCAGCGCCGCGCGCATGGTATGCGGCAGCCAACCGGTCGCGACCGCCAGTTCCTCCAGCGAGGCGCCGCTCGGGCGGGCCAGCAGAGCGAGGATGAGTGACTGTTGGGCTCTGCGGGGCGGCACTTCGGCGTCCGAGGCTGCTGAAGCTTGGCCAGCAGGAGCTTCCAATGTATTCGGATTGCTGACAGGCTCAGGTTCGGACTGGATGGCTCGCCGGCCGACGTCCGTGATCACAGGGGGACAGGTCCATCCGTCATCCCTGCAGCCAGCGCCCGCCGGCGCTGGGCCGGTGTTCTTGGCCTGGTTGGTATAACCACGGTCATAACCACGGTCGATCAGTGCGGCGGCAAACGCTCGTGCGGCTGCTCCCTTTCAACCTCGCCGGCAGGATGATCGCTCCATCAGGACGCGCGCTTGCTGCCGCGAGGACTTCCGCTTGCATCTTTGGTTGGCCTGGACATCGCTTCGCTTTCTTCTCGCGGTTCGACGGCTTAGCGGCCGTCGCCACCGCGAGCCCCGGATCGGCACCGAGCCGAAGGGGCTAAGGAGCGGACTCATCTGTGGCCGGCAGGTCTGGCCGGCGCAACGGGACGATCGCTTTGCTTCGAGGTAAAGTCCAGTCGGTCAGCGCTGGAACCGACAAAGAGACTGCATGTGGTCGACCCTCCCGACCAGGAGGCTGCCGGAGCCCCATTCTCCGATCTTTTTTAAGATGCCGCGTTCCTCGGTGACGCGAGCCAGTCCCTTTTTTGGCTGACGGATCTCTCCGCACAGATCCCAACGCCGCATGTCGGCAATCAGCGACGGGGCGTGTGGTCATATTGTGAAAACTGCGGGCCTTTGGCGAAAGCGCGCGGAATGCGTTCCCTCTACGTTGGCGGAAAAGCTGCTCTTGAAGTGGACATGGTTCGTTCACCAATCGAGCGGCGGTCCAACGGGAAACGATGAAATCTACGACTGCGGAGGCGTCCTATCGACAAATATCGGCCGATTCGGCGGTGTCCGTCCTTCTCCCAGGCTCCGCTCCTTGAACGTCTGAAGCTGGGCGAGATTCTCGGCCGGCTCCGGGCAGCGGCCGGATGTCCCTTCAAGATCATGCCGGGTTCGAGGACGGGGATCGTCAACTGTCGTGGAGGCGATGGCAAACGCGCGGCTCATGCCGCTGGACGAGCCGGCTGCCGGAACCAATCGCGTACTCCTGCGCAAGATCGAGAACAAGATCGCGTACGAGCCGCACAGCTTCATCTTTACGCAAACGCGACAGGGCTGCGCATCTTGCACGCCCGTCAGCGGAACCTGTCTGCATGAAAGGCATGATCATGAACGTCCCGGTAACCCTCACCACCGAACCGAAACCGATCCCCGAGGATGTCGGCGACACGTTCGGCGCCTATTTCACCGACCACATGTTCCTGATGAACTACGCGGTGGGCCGGGGCTGGCATGATCATCGCATCGTTCCGTTCGGGCCGGTGCCTGTGCATCCCTCGGCTTCCGCCATCCAGTACGGACAATCGATCTTCGACGGCTACAAGGCCTATCGCTGCGAGGACGGCATGGTCCGCCTTTTCCGGCCGCAGGCGCATATCGAGCGGATCAATCGGTCGACGGCCCGCATGTGCATGCCGCAGGTCGATCCGCAGGATCTGCTCGCTGCCATGGTGCAGCTGGTCGACCTGGACAGGGACTGGATCCCGCATCAGAAGGGCAAGGCGCTCTACGTGCGCGAGACCATGATCGGCACCGAAGGCTACATGGCGGTCCGCCCGTCGGCGGAATATCTTTTCCTGCTGTTCCTGTCACCGGTCGGCAACTACTACGCCGAGGGCGTCAACCCGGTGAATATCCTGGTCTCCGACAGCTATGTCCGGGCTGCGCGCGGCGGCATCGGCGCCGCGAAGGCGGCCGCCAACTACGGCGCGAGCCTGCTGGCGACCGAGGAGGCGAAGGCGAAGGAGTACACCCAGGTCCTGTGGCTCGATTCCGTCGAGCGGCGCTTCATCGAGGAGGTCGGGACCATGAACATCATGATGAAGATCGGTGACGAGATCGTCACTCCGCCCTTGACGGATTCGATCCTGCCCGGCGTGACCCGTCTCAGCGCGCTCCAGCTCCTGCGCGAATGGGGGCTCAAGGTCAGCGAACGCCAGGTCGATATCAACGACCTCATGGACGGAGTTCGCTCCGGCCTCGTGGACGAGGTCTGGGGTGTCGGGACGGCGGCCGTTGTCTCGCCAGTTGGACAATTGACCTATAGCGACCGCAGCGTGGTGATCGGTGGCGGAAGGACCGGGGCGGTCACGCAGCGGCTTTACGACGCGATCACCCGGCTTCATACCATGCCCGGCCCCGACCCTTACGGCTGGCGGATCGATGTCCCGCTGCGCGCGGCGCGCTGACCCGAAGGAGCGGTGCGTGAACGGGCATCGTCGGCGTCGACCTCGTGGGGCACGGCATCGCGTGCAATCAGCCGGTGGGCGAGCTTTAGAGCCTCGGCGCGTGGTCGGCGTCTACGCCCGCGGAGGTTGCCACGGCGTCCGAGGTCCAGATTCTTTGCGTCACGGGGGCTCCCCAAGGTCGAGGCGGTACTGAAGGGCGCCGATGGCGTGCTGTCGGCTCTGCGGCAGAGAGCGGTCATGGTCGATTGCTCGACGTCATTGCTGGATTCGACCTTGCGGATGCCGGCTGGCGGCTCGCGAGCGCTCATCCCGTCTTCTCCTTCGCCAACCCTGCGATCGCGATCGGGAATTTTCCGGGAACGCTCTGCGGCATCGAAGGCGATGTGCCCGCCATGAGCGTGGCGCAAAGGCTCTTCGAGACGATCGGCGCACGTTCCTTCCCGATCAGGACCGAGGCGAAGGCGATCGATCACGCGGCGGCAGGTTCGCAAAGAACCTGACCGCGGTGTTGTAGGCCGTGACGCTGGAAGGCTAGGCTGAGGCGGGCGTTTCAGACGCGGTGATCCAGGAGATCCACGCTGCGCTCCACGGTCGAGAACGTGCTGGTACTGGATCCCCCGGGGGGGCTGAGCGGGCCGGCGGCGCGCGGCGACCGTCGCGTCGTCGTCGAGCAGCAGGCCGCCGCCGCCCGCAGGCATCGGAAGGCGGGCGCCGCATACGGGGTGCTCAGCGACATGGCGATGGCGTTGAAGGTTTCGGGACGGACGCGCTAGCGCGCGATTTCAGAACCTGAAGCGATCGCGCCAGCCCTTGGGGGTCATTCCGACAGCCGCCTTCATCGCCGTGCACAGATGGCTCTGGCTGGAGAATCCGCATTTGCTGGCGATCTGCGGCAGGTCTTCGCCGGTGGATTGCAGGAGGTCCTTCGCCTTTTCCAGCCGTCGCTTCATCAGCCACCTGTGGGGCGTCTCGCCGGTCTGGTTGCGGAAGCTTCGCACGAAATGCGTCCGGCTGATCCCCGCCGCGTTCGACAGGTCCTCCAGCGAGATGCTCTGATCGAGATGGGCATCGACGTAGTCCACGACCCGTGCGAGCCGCCATTTCGGAAAGGCGATCAACGGTTCCTCGAAGCGGAACCGGTCGGCCTTCTTGATCAGCACGGCGAGCAGGGTCATCAGGATGCCGTCCGCCATATGGCGGTCGACGGCATGGCCGCCGTCGCTGCACCCCCACATCCGGCCGATCAGGTCCTCGACGAACGGATCGACGATGCTGTCCGCGCAGAGCGGGGTTAGCGCCTCCCGGATCTTCCCGGTCGAGGACGAGCCCAGCACAAGCCGCGCCGTCGTATCAGGGATCGTCAGGATGATGATCTTGCGGCTGCCGTCGATTGCCCAGCGGCTTTCCACACCCGAGGGGACCACGACCATGCGGCTGGGAGTGGCGGTCTCCTCATGGCGCCTGCCCAGCATCGACCATCGCCAAGTGCAATGACGGTCGACTGTCACCGGCAGGGCGACGATGGTCTCCGGGACCTCGGGGTCCTCGAAATCATGAGGACCCTGATCGACGCAGATCATGTTGAAACTATACAGGCCTTTCGAGCGGCGATGCTCCTGCGGAAAGACCCTGTAGTCGGATTTTTTGTAGAAATCCGCGTATGTCGCCCACTTCTGCGTGCCCATTCCGCGGCGTCTTTCCGGTCTGGTCCTGGGTCTGCGGAGTTTGCGACTATCTGGACGATTTTGGAGCGGTCAAGCAAGTCTCGCCCCGCCGCTAGTCAGTGTTGATCCAGATCGCCTTCGTGTCGAGATGTTCCTCCAGATGCTCGACGCCGCCCCCGCTCCGAAGCCCGTCCCCGTCACGATGTTCAGGACGCCCTCGGGCAGGCCGGCCTCAGTCACTAGGCGGGCGATCATTTCCACTTCGGTTCGCCGGGCATCCCGCCGCAGCCGCACTCGATCGTCAGGCCGTGAAAAGCCTTCCCGATGCAACCCGCGCTGTCGATCCTGGGCGTTTCATCTGAGCGCCCGTTTTTTCATATCCGTACCCTTCCGTTCGCCCGCCACGCTCCGGCCGAGGATTCGAACTTTTCACGGCCGCGGGTCTTTCCTAGCCTTGGGCCGTATCATGGTGCGAACTGCGCAGGACGGCGGCGCGACATCGCACGCGGCTGGCTCGGGAAGTGCACGGAACCTCAGGTGAGGCCTCTCAACATCGCGGGCGCGGGTCGCGCTGATCCCTCTTGCCGCCAGGAACAACTCTTTCCCTTGCTGCCAGTCAAAAAGGAAACACGAATGTCCATCCGCATGATCAAAGCCGCGATCGTTGCTTTGTCGCTCGCCGCCCTGGGGCCGGCGGTCGCCTCCGCCGATTCGCTTGAAAACATCACCAAGACCGGCGTCATCCGGATTGCCGTTCCCGAGGACTTCTCCGGCTACGGCATGATGGGCCCTGATCTCAAGCCCGTCGGCTATGACGTCGATGTCGCTGCCTATGTGGCTAGGAAGCTCGGCGCCACCCTCGAACTCGTCCCCGTCGGCGGTGCGAACCGCATACCCGCCCTGCAAACCAACAAGGCGGACCTCATTATCGCGGTCCTGGGCAAGAATGCCGAGCGCGAGGCGGTGATCGACTTCACCAATGCCTACGGCATCCTGAACAACTCGGTCTTCGCCGAAGCGGGCACCAAGATCAGTGGCCCGGCCGATCTGGCTGGTAAATCGGTGTCGGCCCTGCGCGGCGGCATCGCCGACACCTTGCTGACGGAGGTCGCGCCCCCGAAGGCCACCATCAAGCGTTACGAGGACGAGAACGGCAACACGCAGGCCTTCCTGTCCGGCCAGGTCGACGCTATCGCGACCGGCGATCTCATCATCAACGCTCTCGTCGCACGCAAGCCGGCGCGCGTCCCGGTCGAGAAGTTCATCCTCAATAAATCGCCGCTCCATATCGGCGTGAAAAAGGGCGAGAAGGCGCTGGTCGAGCGCGTCAACAAGATCATTGCCGAGATGATCGCCGACGGCAGCCTCCGGACCGCCTCGCAGAAATGGCTGGGCCGAGACCTCCCCGAAAAGTTCTGATCCCGGCAAACCTATGCAGGCGCGCCGTCGCGGCTCGCCTGCACTCGTCTTGAGGAGAGACAAGCCGCAAACATGAGCCATAGTTTCGATTTCACGTTCCTGCACAGCTATGGCGGCATGATCCTGCACGGGATCGGCGTCACGCTCATCCTCATCACCATCGGGGCGACGCTCGGCCTCGCTACGGCCATCTCCTGCAACTGGCTGCGGCTCTTCGGCCCGGCTCCGGTCCGCGCCGCGGTGACCTTCTATGTCGAGTTCATCCGCAACACGCCGTTCCTCATTCAGCTCTTCTTCATTTTCTTCGGCCTGCCCAGGATCGGCATCAGCATGTCGGAGATGACCGCCGCCGTCGTCGCGATGGCCATCAACCTCGGCGCCTACGGCACCGAGATCGTCCGGGCGGGCGTGCAGGCCGCCACAAATGGCCAGTGGGAAGCCGGGATGAGCCTCGGCATGACGCGCAACCAGACTTTCTGGCATGTGATCCTGCTGCCCGCGGTGCAAAAGATGTGGGCCACGCTTTCGTCGCAGATCGTCATCGTGATGCTCGGCTCCGCCGTCGTCTCGCAAATTTCGGTTACGGACCTGACCTATGTGGCGAGCCTCATCCAGTCGCGTACCTTCCGCGCCTTCGAAACCTATTTCGTCGTAACTGCGATCTACATCGTTCTCGCCGCGCTGGTTCGCCTCGCCCTCCAACTCGTCGGCAGCCGCCTGTTGGGCACGAGGCAAATGCCGTGATGACGTTCACCCTTTCCCAAATCCTCTGGGCGCTCATCCTCGGCGCGCGATGGACCGTGGCGCTGTCGCTCGCAGCCTTCGTCCTGGGCGGGCTGCTGGGTTTCGCCCTCATGCTCTGCACCATCTCGAAGCGCACCATCGTGCGGATGCCCGCCCTGTCGTTCATCTGGTTCATCCAGGGTACGCCGCTCCTGATGCAGCTCTTCCTGGTCTTTTTCGGCCCGGCCCTTTTCGGCTGGAGCATCTCGGCCTGGGCAGCGGCCTGCACCGCTCTGACGCTCTGGTCGGCAGTCTACCTGGCGGAGATGTGGCGTGGCGCCGTCCGCGCCGTGCCTCCCGGCCAGGCCGAGGCGGCGCTTTGCCTGGCCATGTTGCCACGGCAAAGCCTGCGCCACGTCGTCCTGCCGCAGGCGATCCGCATGGCCTTGCCCCCGACTGCGGGCTTCATGGTACAAATCGTCAAAAGTACTTCTCTGACTTCCATCGTAGGGTTCACCGAACTGATGAAGACCGGAACCGTATTGTCGAATGTGACTCTCGATCCTTTCGTCGTCTATGGAATGGTTTCGATCGTCTATTTCTGCCTCTGCTATCCGCTGTCGCTCGTCAGCCGCCGCATGGAGGTGCGTCTCGATGCCACTCGTTAACGTCGAGGGTCTGTACAAGAGCTACGGGCAGATGGAGGTGCTGCGCGGCATCGACCTCAGCGTCGCGCGTGGCGAAGTCATAGCCCTGGTCGGCAAGAGCGGCTCGGGCAAATCGACCCTCTTGCGATGCATCAACGGGCTCGAGCCATTCAACAAGGGCAGCATAACCGTCGATGGCGAGGCCATCGCCGGCGACGACAGGAAACTGCAGCAACTGCGGCTGAAGGTCGGCATGATCTTCCAGCAGTTCAACCTCTTTCCGCACCTCACGGCGATCGACAACGCGGCCCTGGCCTTGAAGGTCGTCAAGGGCATGGGCACCGCCGAGGCCCGCGCCCTCGGCATGGAGAAGCTGGAGAAGGTTGGGCTGGGACATCGGGCGCAGGCCCGGCCGCATGAGCTCTCAGGCGGACAACAGCAGCGCGTTGCGATCGCACGGGCGCTGGCGATGGACCCGCTGATCCTGCTCTGCGACGAGGTCACTTCGGCGCTGGATCCCGAGCTGGTCGAAGAGGTGCTTCAGGTGATCCGCCAGCTGGCCCGCGAAGGCATGACGGTCATCATGGTCACACATGAGATGGCGTTTGCCCGCAGCGTCTGTTCACGGGTCGCGTTCATGCATCAGGGTCAGATTCACGAGATCGGGCTGCCTGAGGACGTGTTCGGCACACCTCAGACCCCGGAATTGCGCCAGTTCCTGGGTCTGGCGCAGTGACATCAGCAGAAGGTTTCAGCGAATGGCGACGGCTAGGACTATGATATCCACCAATATCGATTACGACCGGCCGGGTGCGCAGTTCGGCACGCTGCGTCTCCCCAATTCCGTGCATCGATCAGCCTACGGTCACATCGCCATCCCGGTCGCGGTGTTCGTAAATGGGAGCGGTCCGACGGTCTTGCTGACGGGGGGCGTGCATGGGGATGAGTACGAAGGCCCCGTCGCACTCTCGCGCCTCGCCCGCGAAATCGACGTCGCCGACGTCAATGGCCGGATCATCATCCTGCCGACGCTGAACCACCCCGCCTTCGTCGCGGGCACGCGGACCTCTCCGACCGACGGGATCAATCTCAATCGTACATTTCCCGGCAAGCAGGACGGAACTGCGACCGAAATGATCGCGCATTACGTTACCACTGAGCTGCTGCCGCGCACCGACTGTCTCATCGACCTGCATGCTGGGGGGAGTTCGCTGCAATATATGCCGGCCCTGCTCGCGCCCCGCTGGTCGGATCCCGACAAGACCGCACGCACCGAGGCTTTGGTCGCCGCGTTTGCGGCAGAGAATGTGATCTACTTTGATTCCGTCCGTGCGCTCAGTGGTGAGGACAGAGTGCTCGGCAATTATGCGAACCGTCACAACGTGGATTTTCTCACGGGCGAGTTCGGCGGAGGCTCCACCGTGAACGTCGCTGGCCTTGCCGTCGCCGAACGGGGTGTCCGGGGGGTCCTGGCTCATCTCGGCATATTGCCCACGCGCCTTCCTCCGGCCGGGCCGGTTCGGCGCCTGATGATGGACGATCCAGGCCTTTTTGCCTTTGCCGATCGTCGCGGCTACTTCGAACCGAAATTCGTCCTGGGGCAATCGCTGGAGGCTGGCGCGTTGGCCGGGCTGATCCACGACATCGACATTCCATGGGCCGATCCCGTTCCAGTGCATTTCCGCGCGGGAGGTGTCGCGATGTGCATTCGTACATATTCTCTCGTCGAAGCCGGCGACTGCCTCGGCCATCTTGCGACGGTGCTTCCGACATAGGTAAACGCGGCTCAATTGTCCGCATCAAAGTCCTGCTCGAGTCTCAGTGTCCGCTCCAAAAAGGGGGAGTGATTTCAGCAGGTTATGGTTCCGTCGGATTGCTCAGATCCGATGGAGATCACGATGCCCTGGACCGAAATCACCCGCCTGCAATATGAGCGGCGTTGCCCTCGCTATGCAGTGACCTGACCGATGCGGAGTTCCCGCCGTATTCGACGGTGCAGGGCAATCTCTACGCGTGGTCGCGCGAGTGTCATATGTGGACGTATATGGCCCGTCCGATTGCAACAGACGGCTGGATCAGGATCGCTGGTCACAACTGCTGACGTATATCCGGCTTCCTGATACGGCTTGAAAATTCTTTGCCGCGAGCCCCGATGGGTTTTCGCCCACTTCCATCTCAATGCCCCGTAGACATTGGCTCAGGCCATGCCGGCCCACATATCAGGTTCGGGAAGCGACGGGGGGACCGTTTCGTCATCTCCTGCCATTTGTGCAATCGCTGGGGTGAGACCTTCTTTTCTCTCTTCCGTTTGCCGCTACGGCTATCGCCAGATCGTCGCGCTGCTGCGGTCGACGGCAGGCTGGGCGGTCAACGACAAGCGGGTCGAGCGCATCGCGCATATAAGAGAAGCTAACCCGTCACGCCTTTTTGCTATCCCCGCAACCTAAGTTCCTCTATACGGAAAAACGTTATTTAGGATCTATTTGACACCAAAATCGCCGAGAGGCGCCAGCGCTGTCATGAGGTAAGCAACGAAGGGCATGAACAGAGCACGACAGAAGCGAGCCACTATCAAAGACGTGGCTGATCAGTGCGGGCTTGCACTTTCTACGGTTTCGAACGCGTTATCCGGCACCCGCTTCGTTTCCGAAGAGACACGAGAGAAAGTTCTCAAAGCGGCATCCGAGGTCGGATATCGAGTCTCTTACGTGGCGCGCAGCATGCGGACCTCGCGCACGTACTCTCTCGGTATCCTAGTTGGTGACATTGCAAATCCATTCTTCCCGGAGATCGTACGAGGCGCAGAAGACGTGGCGTCTGCCGAGGGCTACAATCTGGTTCTCTGCAACACCGATTACCGAGAAGATAAGCAAAAGGCGTACATTGAGCTTTTGCGTAGCCAGCAAGTTGATGGATTGATTCTTGCTTCCCAGATTCCGAATCCCGCCGGTATTATCGAGCTGATAAACGATGGCGTTCCGCTTGTGCTAATCAACCAACATTATTCTGGCGTGGAAGCCGACTACGTAGGGGTAGACAACCACAAGGGCATGAAGGAGGTCTGTGATCACCTTTGGCGACTTGGTCATCGTCGCATTGGGTTTATCACGGGACGGATGGGATCCCCCGCTGCACAAGATCGGTTTGAGGGTTTTCAGCAGGCTATCGAAGCGCTCGGAGGGCATTGCGATGAACGACTGGTGAAGCCTGGCGATTACTCCTATGCATCAGGCACGGCTGCTGCTCGTCAGATGCTGGCGATGGTCGATCGCCCAACCGCAATAGTTGGCGCAAACGATCTGATGGCCTTGGGCGCAATCGAAGCCATAGAGGAATTCGGACTTCGGGCTCCTCAGGACATATCCATTATCGGCGTCGACGACATTTTCGTGTCCGCAATGCCCTGGGCTGGGCTAACCACGCTGCGGCATCCGAAATGGACAGTCGGTGCAACGGCTGCGCAGACGCTGATCTCCCGCATCAACAATCCGGGCAACCCGCTTAGCCGGACCATCATCCAGCCGGAGTTCATCATTCGCAGCACGTCCGGAGCCGCGAAGAAAGTAGCTTGATGCGGAATATCAAAATGCCGCAGCCATCCAGGGGCTGTGGCGTATAAACGTAGGGCGGTGCCGGCTTAGGGGCTAAGCGCCGAGCCCTCCCATCAGCATGTACTTGATCTCGACGAATTCATCGATGCCGTGCAGCGAGCCTTCGCGGCCGAGGCCGGATTCCTTGACGCCGCCGAAGGGGGCGACCTCGGTGCCGAGCATCGCCGAATTGATGCCGACCATGCCGTATTCCAGCTCCTCGGCGACGCGGAAGGCGCGGCCGAGATCCCGGGTGTAGAAATAGGCGGCCAGGCCGAAGGGCGTGTCGTTGGCGAGCGCGACGACCTCGTCCTCGTTCTTGAAGCTGTAGACCGGCGCGACCGGGCCGAAGGTCTCCTCGCGCGTCACCAGCATCCTGGTGGTCACGCCCGACAGCACGGTCGGCTCGTAGAAGCTGCGGCCGAGCGCATGGCGCTTGCCGCCGGTCACGACCCTGGCCCCGCCCGCCACCGCGTCGGCGACGTGACGCTCGACCTTCTCGACCGCGCGCGCATTGATCAGCGGCCCCTGGACGACGCCGACCTCGACGCCGTTGCCGACCTTCATCTTGGCGACCTCGCCGGCGAACTTCGCCACGAACGCGTCATGGATGCCCTCCTGCACGAAGAGCCGGTTGGTGCAGACGCAGGTCTGGCCCATATTGCGGAACTTGGCGGCGAGCGCGCCGGCCACCGCCGCATCGAGATCGGCATCGTCGAAGACGATGAAGGGCGCATTGCCGCCAAGCTCGAGCCCGACCTTCTTCACGGTCGAGGCCGCCTGCTGCATCAGGAGCTTGCCGACCGGGGTCGAGCCGGTGAAGCCGATGAAGCGCACCGCCGGATGGGAGGTCATCACGCCGCCGATCGCCACAGCATCACCGGTTACGACGTTGATCACGCCCTTGGGGAAGCCGGCGCGCTCGGCGAGCTCGACCAGTGCCAGCGCAGTCAGCGGGGTGTCCGGCGCCGGCTTGACCACGAAGGTGCAGCCCGCCGCGAGGCCGGGCGCGCATTTGCGGGTGATCATCGCCGCCGGGAAGTTCCAGGGCGTGATCGCAGCGCAGACGCCGACCGGCTGCTTCTGCACGATGATCCGCGAATTCGGGAAGGGCGAGGGAATCGTCTCGCCATAGATGCGCTTGGCTTCCTCGGCGTAGAACTCGACGAAGGAGGCGGCATAGGCGACCTCGCCGCGCGCCTCGGACAGGGGCTTGCCCTGCTCGGCCGTCATGATCTGCGCCAGATCCTCCTGGTTCGCCATGATCAGCTCGAACCATTTGCGCAGGATCGCCGAACGCTCCTTGGCCGACTTCTTCGCCCAGGGCTTGAAGGCGCGTGCCGCAGCCTCGACCGCGGCGGTCGTCTCATCGGCGCCGAAGCGCGGCACTTTCGCGAGAACCTCGCCGGTCGCCGGGTTGTCGACGACATCGGCGCCTTCGCCGATCCAGGCACCGTCGACATAGCACTGCGAGCGAAAAAGCGACGGGTCGTTGAGCTCGAGCATGATTGTCACCTAACGGACTGATTGTAGCGGGCTAGCAAAATCCCTGCTGCATCTTTGCGGTCGGAGGGCGGGACCGAAGCCCGCTTGGTTGTATGTCCTGGGAGAGAAAGCCTTCAGATCGCCTTGGCCACGCGCAGCCGTTGGGCGTCTGACGAAGACAGGTTCAGCCATTCGCTCAAGATTTCCTCTGTATGTTCGCCGATTCCGGGGCAGGAGCGTTGGAGCGCCATCGGGGTTTCGCTAAAGTTCACCGTGAACCCCTGCATGGGGACGTCGTGCTCGCCGTGCTTCGTCCAGATGATGTTGCCGTTGTGCTGAACTTGTGGGTTGTTCACGACGTCGGCGATCGTTGCGACCTTGGCGCTCGGAATTCGCCCTTCCTTCAGCATGGCCAGAACTGCATCAGTGCTCTGCGTTGAGGTCCAGGCTGCGATCTCCTGCTCGAGGGCCTCGACGTTTTCCAGACGGGCTGCGTTGCTCGCAAACCGTGGATCAATGGCTAGATCATTCCGTCCCATGCCAGCAGCGAGGAACTTGAACTTATCCTCCGGTGCTTGAAGAATGACCCAATCACCGTCTGCAGTCGGAAACGTGTTGCTCGGAGCCACAAAGCGGTCGCGGTTGCCATTGCGTGTGGTTCCCTGACCGAAGAGCATGAATTTCGGGATTGCGGTGACTAGGAGAGAGAGCGAACTGCTTAGAAGCGTTGTCTCGACGATTTGGCCGGCGCCGGTTCGCTCGCGGCTTTGGAGCGCGCCCATCGTCCCGATCGCTGCATAAAGCGCTGTCGAATAGTCCGCGACAAAAGTTCCGGCCATCGTAGGAGGTCCGTCCGGCTGGCCGGTGAGATCCATG
This sequence comes from Allobosea sp. GW823-FHT01F03, assembly GCF_058798075.1. Taxonomy (NCBI): domain Bacteria; kingdom Pseudomonadati; phylum Pseudomonadota; class Alphaproteobacteria; order Hyphomicrobiales; family Alloboseaceae; genus Allobosea; species Allobosea sp. GW823-FHT01F03. The sequence goes on from NZ_CM179505.1 coordinate 2,121,400, forward strand.
ATGCCCGACATCGCCTGAGCGATCATGTCGAAGCAGGGCTCATTGGAGTAGGGCCCGCTGGCACCGAAGCCAGAGATCCGAGTCATGATCAGTCGCGGATTGAGCTTGCTCACAACGTCCCAGCCGCACCCCATTTTTTCGAGCGTGCCGGGCAGGAAGTTCTCGATCACAACATCAGCCTGCTGCATCAAGTCTCGCAGGACGGCTTGCGCTTCGGGATGGCGGAAATTGAGAGTCATGCTCCGCTTATTGCGATTGAAAACCATCGTGTAGAGGCTTGAATCGGCAACGCGCGGGTGGAAGGCCCGAGTATTCTCTCCTTTCTCCGGCGTCTCGATCTTGATGACGTCCGCCCCCATGTCGCCAAGCAGCATGCCGCAGAAGGGGCCTGCGATGTATCGCGACAAGTCGAGGACCTTCAGCCCAGCCAGCGCACCCTGCATAACCCGCGTTCCTCCGAAAGCTTGTTGACATCGTTCTCGGACTTCTTATCCTGAAAAAACGATTTTTTATTAATCGGGCACACCTCAAGCGAGGTCAAGCCCGTTCTCGGGAGAAGGCGCTTGAAGCAGCAGAATTTCCAGCAGATCGAGGTTGGAGAAACGTTCGGGCCGACGCCGTTCCGGGTCGACGACCATTTCGTCAAGGGCTTCGCTTTCGCGGTCGATGACTGGAGCCCGCTCTACTTCAAGGCCCCGGGGGTGTGCGGCCCGCTGGCCCACAGTTCAGGCATCGCCAAGAAGCTGCTGCATATCTTCATGGAGAAGTATGACCCGCAGGGGATCAAGGCGGTCCATCTCAAGGAGGATATCTGGTTTCACGCTCCCGTGCGGTTCGATGATCTCGTCGCCTTGCGCGGCGAGTACACGGAGAAATTCGTCCGCAAGGGCAGGCCCAGCGTGGTGCTTGAAGGGGAGGCCCGCGACAACAAGGGCAATTTGCTCCTCAGGCAGCGTAGCGTTGAGATCGTGACAACGCTCGAGCCGCTCAAGGATTCTGATCCCAAGCCGGCCGATCTTCTGTCTGGCAGGCGTGTCAGCGGTCAATGGCCAGCGAACGGAACGCCGGCGAAAAGCGCCGCGGATGTGCGTGAGGCTGGTGCGCTGCTGCCGATCATGACGAAGAAGATCCACCAGGATCAGATGTCGATGTTCGTCGGCGCCAACGAGAACTGGAAAAACCTTCATACTGATCCGGACGTCGCCAAAGCGGCCGGGTTCGACACGACCATCATGTCCGGCATGATCCAGGTCTGCTGGTTCTCGGAAATGATGGTTTCGTTCTTCGGCGAGCCCTTCCTGTCGAATGGACGGCTCGGCGCGACATTTTTGGCGCCGGTCAAGAGTGGCGAGGTCATCGAATTGCGCGCGGTGGTTCGTAGCATTGCCGCAGACCGGACGATGGAAGTCGAGTTCTGGTCGGTCGATACGGCCGGCAAGATGACATCAGCCGGCTGGGCGATCGGCGGGGGCCGGTCCGCCTAAGACTGAACTCAAAAAATTCTGAAACCTCGGGAGGAGTCATCAATGGCATTCGTCGATCAGGCCAAGCAGCCGAAAGGGCGCTCGCTTCTTTCGGTTCGCGGATTGTGCAAGAGCTACGGTGGACTCAAGGCGGTGAAATCCGTCAGCCTCGAAATCCGTCCGGGCGAGGTTGTCGCGCTCGTCGGCGACAACGGCGCGGGCAAGTCCAGCTTCATCAAGATGCTCTCTGGCGTCATGATGCCCGACGAGGGCTCGATGCGGATGGAAGGGGCAGAGATCAAGCTCACCAGCCCTGCCGATGCTCGCAACTTCGGCATCGAAACACTGCACCAGCATCTGGGCCTTGTGGATGTCTTCAACGTTCAGGAGAACATCTTCTTGGGCCGCGAGCTCCAGACCAAGCGGTTCGGCATCTTCCCGGTGCTGGATCGGGCAAAGATGCGGAGCCAGACGGCCGATCTCCTCGAGCGGATCGGCCTCCAGCTTCCTGAGGTCGAGAGCCCGGTACGAGCAATGTCGGGAGGGCAGCGTCAATCGATTGCGATCGCCCGACTGCTGCTCAATGACGTGAAGTTGCTCATCATGGACGAGCCGATGGCGGCTCTGGGCGTCGACGAGGGCCGAAAGGTTCTCGAGTTGATCGACAGCCTTCGGGAGAAGGGGCTTTCGGTTCTGATCATCAGCCATAACCTGGAGCACGTTTTCACGATCGCCGATCGGATCGCCGTCATGAAAAATGGCAATCTCGTCGACGTGGTCGACACGAAGGCCGTCGATCACGACCAGGTAGTCAGCATGATCGTTAGCGGCAGGCCGGTGAACGCTCCGACGCACTAGGAGTAGCCCCGGACCGGTCAGTCGGGCCGGTCCGGGCACTGCTTTACCTGCTGATCCGAAGTTCCGCTTCAGCGTGAAACGAGATGAAGGCTTTCCAGTGAAAACATTGGCGATCGTTACCGGTGGCGGAACCGGGATTGGGCGCGCATGCGCCGAGAAGCTGGCCCAAAACCACCGTGTCATCTGCTGTGGGCTTGACCGTGATCAGGACTTTCCTGCGTCGCTGGAGTTCGTGAAGCTCGATGTCACCGACGCCAACGCGATTGCAAAATTCGCCGCATCAGTCGCGGAGGTGACAGTGCTGGTGAACTGCGCCGGCATCATCCTCCATGAAGGCCGTGAATTTCAGGCAGACGGCTTTCGCAAAGTCATGGATGTCAACGTGACGTCGGCCATGCTGGTGACAACCGCGTTCAGAGACGCGCTTGCGCGTTCGGGGGGCAGTGTTGTGAACATTGCTTCGATGTGGAGCTTCTTTGGCTCAGGGCGTAACCCGGCCTATGCTACGAGCAAGGGTGCGATCGTGCAGCTGACCCGCTCGCTCGCCGTAGCTTTCGCGGACCAAGGAATCCGCGTGAACGCGGTGGCCCCTGGTTGGATTAGAACGCGCCTTTCGGCCGGAGCCTTGGAAAACCCAGAACGAAGTGAAGCCATCATGGCCCGCCTGCCGATGAAACGCTGGGGTGAGCCAAGCGATGTTGCTGACGTGGTCGCGTTCCTGACGTCGCATGCGGCGCGATACGTGACAGGGGTCATTCTTCCGGTCGACGGCGGCTACGGCATCGCCTGAGCCGCCGTCCGGAATTAGGCGAAGATCGCTTCTGCTTTACGCATCGCGGCGACAAACTGCGGTGCCGTGACTGGCGAAGGAAAATTCGCCATGTGGGGGGCCGCCAGCGTCAACCCAGCTATCGTTTCGAATGAGTCCTGCGTGATATCGGATTGGCCGAGATCGGCAAGAGTCAGAGGCAAGCCAACCTCGCGATAGAACGCTGCGTGATCAGCCAGGAATTCTTCGCTACGACCCTCCAGCACGAGCTGAACCGTGACGCCATAGGCCACCTGAAGGCCGTGCAGGGCGTTTGCCACCGGCTTGACTGCGGAGAGACCTCTTGTCATCGCGTGCGCGATGCAAAGCCCGCCATTCTCGAAGCTAAGGCCGGAAAGCAGCACGCAGGCCTCGACCACGCGCTCGAATGAAGCGTCCGTCTGTTGCTTGGCGACGGCGTTGAGGGCGGCGAGACCGTCGGCGCGGAGAATGTCGTAGGCGCTGCGAGCCATTGCCAAAGCTGCCATGGACGGGCCCGAACCGAAGACATTACGTCCTGCAGCGGCGACGCAGGCTTCGACCTCGTACTTCTTCACCAGGCAGTCGCCGATCCCCGCCCTGAGAAAGACCGCGGGTGCCCGAACGATGATGTCCGTGTCCACGAGGACAAGATCCGGATTCGTGGGGAGCTTTTCGACGCTCAGGAGCCGGTGCTCTGCGTCATAGAGGACGTAAATGTGACTGGTGGGAGAATCATTTGAGGCGATCGTCGGTATCGTCGCGATGTGGCTGTTGAGGCGACCGCTGAGTGCCTTGCCAGAATCGATGCATTTGCCGCCACCGGCTGCAACGATAATCTCTGGCCGAAGCCTGCTCAGTTGCTCCTCAAGCGCGGCGATACCTTCAGGCGATGACTCGCCTGAGAATGAGATCACACTGAGCGAGACGCCCGCGTTTTCACAGCTGCTGGCAATCGCCGGCAGAAGGATCGCCTGGACCCCGGCGTCGACGACTAGAGCCGCGCTCTTACCCAATCGAGTGAGCTCTGCTCCAAGCATATTCAGCGTGCCTGGGCCCTGCACGTAGCGGCTTGGCGATCCGAAAATGATCATGAGTAGGTCTCGACTATGGAGGGCGTCAGCGCTGACCGGCAACCTTGGCGTGGCCGATCTGATTTGCGGGGGCGACGAGGGAAGCCGGATTTGTCTGGGGAATAGTGACGCTCGGCATCGGACCAAGCGACGGACAGTTGTCGATAAACTCGACCCAGGACTGCAGCTGGAATTTGAGCATAGCGTCGCCTCTCACGATCTGATGCCCCTTCTTTTCGGCAGCTGTGAGCAGCTTTGTCATGATTGGTTCCATCACGACGTCTGCAACGACTGCCGAGGCCTTGAGCCGATCGATAGCGAAAGGCAGTCCGTCGGACGCCTTTAGACCCAGTGATGTCGCATTCACTGCTACATCAACGAGTTCAGGTCGATCGTCCGCAACGCTGGTTCCGACGTCAGGAAACCGCTTCTGAACGGCAGCAAGCAGCTCCTCTGCCTTGTTCTGCGAGCGGTTGCAGATGCAGAGATGCCTGATGCCGGCGTCGGCAAGGCTGAAGGCGATAGCGCGCGCCACGCCTCCAGCCCCGGCGAGATAGATCGACTTTCCGGCGATGCTGCCGGTGGCATCCTCAAGGGACTGGCGGAAGCCGACGCCGTCGAAATTCGCCCCCGTCATTCGACCGCTTGCGTCGCGTCGCAGAATGTTGACGGCACCGGCGATGCTCGCCGACGCGTCGAACTCGTCGCAGAACTCGAGCATGGAGATCTTGTGGGGCACCGTCACGACGATGCCCCTCAAATTCGATACCGAACGCAGTCCCTGAACCACCTCAGACAGCTTGTCCGGGGTGACGTGCACAGGAACCAAAACGGCGTCGATCCCGCATTTTTCGAGATGCGCGTTGAACATTTGAGGTGTTCTCACATGTCCAATCGGATCTGCGACAATACAGAACAATTTTGTGCGGCCGGAAATCATGAAATCCTCGGAGAAGCTGCGGGTCCGATGCGGTGAATTCCGGCTCAAGCTGCGGCTTGCGTCGGGCCCAGGAGGATTCCCCGCGGATCGATCTCATTGCGAATGATCGAGATTTCCTCGTCAGTCGGGACCGGCGTTTCGGGAACTTCGTCGAGGTTGCCGAGGTCAAATCCAGTCGAAGCCCTCAGATCGTCGCGGGACACGCCGGGATGTATCGATCGCACCTTCATGCGACCCTCCTGCTTGTCGAAATCGAAGAAGCATTTGGGCGTGATGACCAATTCGGGGCCACCCCGACGAAGCCCCAGCTTACGGCGCCCTTCGAGGCCACCCGGATAGCCGACGCCGGCGACGTAATCGACCTTTTCCACGATGGTGCGGCTGTCGTGCCGAGGCATCATCACGTATTCCCGCCCGAACATCGAAAAGTGCTCCGGCAACAGAATGGGGCCAACCAAACGCACCTTCGGACGCTTGTGATCGCCGATGCACACGCTGTTGATGTTGCCAACTCGATCGATTTGGACGCCGGAGCCGAAGCCGAAGCTGATATTCCCGCGTCGGAGGCTGAACTGACCGGGATAGGTGAGGAGCTGGGATTCGCAGGGCAGGTCCCGAAGGCGCTCATCGAATTCGGCGTCGGGCAACTGGTCGAGTTCCGACAAATCCGGATTGTGGACCCACCCGGCCAGCAGGACCGTTAGATTTGGCGCATGGATGCGCCGGGCGAGCTCCATTGCAACGAGCGGAATCGCGGTTGCATACAGTGCTGCGGCTGCGCCTGTCGCCAAGCCGGTGAAGCCAAGCTCGCCATCCTTCAGGTCACGGGCCAGGTTGGCGACGAGCAGTTCATTGAGCGTGTAATCTGAGGCTGTCATTTCTGGGTATCCACCTGCATGAGGGAGGCCAGATGCGCGCCGCCGATCTTGTCGAGATAGGCGGCGTTGTCCGTGGTTTGGTGGACGAATTCGTCGAGATAGCTCGCGAAGGTCTCAACTGACTGCGATGCCTCGACATAGGCCTGCCAGTGCTTCTCATCGTCCTGATAGCGGCCGAGCATTGAGGTCGGGTGCGCCCCGAGGGGGGCGACGCAGACAGCGCTGACGCGCACGGCCGGAATTTCAACGGTATAAGCGTGGCGCTTCAGATAGTTCTCGCTGACGATCCTCTCGACCGTCACGATGACCGTGTCGCAGCAGCGTGCGAGCGTGATATCCAAACTCTGCGGCAGATTGCGGTAGGTTGGCATGACGATGTTGCCGTAGACGTCGGCCGCCAACGCGTGCACCACGACCACATCGGGAGCAGCTGCCGGCAGGGCGTGCAGGGGATCCCCTGAGATCGGACAATTGAACGCCTTGATATCGGGGTTGAGCCGAACGACGTCGGTGCCGCCGAGCCCTTGAGCTGGCCAGAACGCCAAGTTTTCCTGGCTGGCCCGGAAGCGGTCCCAGCTCAGCAACTCCGGATAATCGACGATGTCGAAGCCATCCTGCTCGCAAGCGCGGCGGAAATTTTTGGCCAGACCGTATTTCTCGAAACCGACATAGCTCGTTTCGACCTTGCTGACGGCGCCGGCACCAATGAGCATGTCGGTATCGATGCTGTTGGTTACCCCAACAATCGTCAAATCGCGCCGCTTCTGTCGAACCAGCTCGCGAACAAAGGCCATCGGGCGTTGATAGATAGCGAACCCGCCGAGAGCGATCCGTACGCCATCCTTGACCAATCCGGCCGCCTCTTGAAGGCTTTTGACCTTGGTGGAGCGCTGCTTTCGCGCGCTTGATGTCGATGCCTCTGACAAGCGTTCCTCCACAAAATCGTTTTTCTAGATTTCACTGATATAGGCGCTATTCTTTCCCAAATGCAAGCCGCTTCAACCGTCGAAGCGTGATGGGGTGGCTGGTAGGCCGGCGTCGTCAGGAAATTTCTGCGACGCAGCAGAAACGTACGTGGCGCTGCACAATCGTAAAAGGCTATTGACAGCCTTCCGCTAAGCCGCATATTCGTAAAAAAACGTTTTTGCAAACGAAGATTTTGCCGAAGGGGGGCCGCGCAGGGGCCCTGCGCAGGGCTTTCCATCAGAGGGCCGACTGCGGGCAAGCGGGAGGAGAAAAGAATGGCCAGCACTCAAAGCGCGATCGTTGCCAAGCGTCCGGACGAGGGGGCAGCGTCCTCGCGCCGTATCGGCAGGACTTTGTTGAGATACAGTCACGTGGTCGCGCTGGTCGTGCTGATCCTTGCTGCTGCAATCGCATCGCCGTACTTCTTTGAAGTCCGCAATATCATGAACCTGCTTCGTGGTGCGGCGCCGATGGCGATCGTTGCGATCGGCATGACGGTGGTTATTCTCAATAAGGGAATTGACCTGTCTGTCGGATCCGTCCTGGGCGTCTCCGCGATGATCATAGGCATGGTCAGTCCGCAGAGCCCGCTGCTCGCAATCCTCCTCGCCTTGTTGGCCGGAACTGCTTTGGGCGTGGTCAACGGAATTCTTATCACCAAGGCTCGGCTCCAGCCCTTCATTGCTACGTTGGCGATGCTGATCTTTGCCCGTGGCATCGTTTACATTGTCACCGATGGCGCAAATATCGTTCTGCGCCAGCCGCCGGCGTGGTTCTCCTTCATCGGCTCCGGGTATGTGGGCCCAGTGCCCATGCCGGTCATCATTGCAGCGGCTGTGTGGGCGGTGGTGGCATATGTGCTGGGTGGGCTGCGTTTCGGCCGGCACATCTATGCGGTTGGTGCCAACGAGGAGGCTGCTCGCCTCTACGGTATCCCGGTCGATTGGGTAAAGATTCGCGTCTACGCCATCAGCGGCTTCCTCGCTGCGCTAGCCGGTGTCCTGGTGGTTGGCCGCCTTACGGTGGCTGAGCCAAACGCCGGGCAGCTCATCGAACTTGATGCCATCTCCGCGACCTTGATTGGGGGCACGACCTTCGACGGCGGCGTTGGCGGCATTCACGGCACCATCCTCGGTGTCCTGATCCTCGCTGTTCTCGGAAATATCCTCAACCTGATGGGTATTTCTCCGTTTGTTCAAATGCTTCTGCAGGGCGTCATCATCGTGGTGGCCGTGATCATGAGCGATATTCGCTCTCGCTTGAAGAAATAACAGTCCAACGGGAGGAACTATCATGGAAAAAAAGAACGGGATTATTGCGCCGACACGTCGCGGCATTCTGAGAAGTGGCGCTTCACTGGCCGGATTGTCTCTGATCGCGTCGCCTCTCGTGGTGCGATCGAGTTACGCGCAGACCAAGCTCGCCGGCAAGAAAATCGGTTACTCGATGAGCTTCTCGACGATCGAGTGGCTTGTCGCGCAACGCCGTGGCGTGACTGAAACGGCAGCGCGATTTGGCTTCGATCTCACGGTGGCCGATGCAGCCGACAAGCCCACGAAGCAGGTGCAGGATCTCGAGGATCTGGTCACCCGCCGAATGGACCTCATCATCGTCTCAACCTACTACGCCGAGGCCATCACGCCGGCGATCAAGGAGATCAACAAGGCAGGTATTCCGCTTGTTGTTCTCTCGTCGTCGTTGGCTGGCGATTCCGACTGGACCTGCCGTCTGGCAGCGGACAATCTCGGCACCGCGCGTAGCGCCGGCAAATACTATGTCGACAAGCTCGGGAAATCCGCGAAGGTCGTTCAGATCGAAGGGAAGACCGGCTCGGTCGTGAACCAGGAGCGCAGCAAGGGCTGGCGCGAAGAGATCGAGAAGGCCGGTGTCCAGATCGTCGGCCATGCGGTTGCGAACTACGAGCGCTCGCAGGCCTTGCGGAAGATGGAGGACTTCCTCCAGGCCCAACGCCAGATCAACGGCGTGTACTGCAACAACGACGATATGGCGCTTGGTGCGCTTCAGGCAGCGAAGGAAGCCGGTCGCAGCAAAGGCATGATGATCACGGGGTATGACGGCATCCAGCCGCAAGTCATGGCCGCGATTCATGCCGGCGATCTCCATGGCACCTGGCAATACACGCCCATGGGCGTGGAGGGCGTCGAGGTCGCCGCCAAGATTCTGCAAGGCGAGAAGGTACCGAAGGAAATCCTGTTCCAGTCGCCGCTGATCACCAAAGAAAACGTCACTGAAATTTGGGATCCGTCGACTAACCAGATGAAGCCGTTCAAGTCACAACTGAATCTCTGACCTAGTATGGCGACGCCACGTGCGGCGTCGCCTTTCTTCAAAAATCGAGGTATCGCCGATGACAGCACTCTCCGCTGCGAGTGCGCGTAAAAACGCGCCCGTTCTAACCGCGTCAGAACTTGCGCGGCTGCGCGAGAAGGCCCGCTTTGTCCGCCTGGAAACAATCCGGCTTATCGAGATTGCGAAGGTCGGGCACTACAGCTCAGTCTTCTCCGCCGCGGAGATCTTCGCTGCGCTCTATTACGACGTCATGTCTCTGCGTCACGGAGAGCCGGATTGGCCGGATCGTGACCGCTTCTTGATGGGGAAGGGACATGCCGCGGTCGGCCTTTTCCCGATCCTGGCGGAATACGGATACATCTCCAAGGAAACGCTCGACGGCTATACGCGTCTGGGCAACCCTCTCGGCGACCATCCGGACATGCGCAAGGTTCCGGGTGTCGATTTCAGCTCCGGTTCGATCGGTCATGCGCTTTCTGCCGGCGCGGGGATGGCGCTCGGAGGCAAGCTTTCAGGCCGGGAGTTTTCGGTTTTCGTCATGCTCGGCGATGGCGAGATGCAGGAGGGACAGGTTTGGGAAGCGGCGACCTTCGCCGCGCATCACAAGCTGTCGCGTCTTGTCGCCATCGTCGACCGCAACGGTTTCCAGCTCGACGGCGCAGTCGACGACGTCATGGGAATTGAGCCGCTCGCCGACAAGTGGCGCGCCTTCGGGTGGGAGACCCATGAGGTGGACGGACACAACCTTCCAGAGCTCACGGCGCTGCTGCGTCAGGTCCAGGAAGACACCGAGAGGGGGACGCCCGTCTGCATCGTCGCGCGAACGCTCAAAGGGAAGGGCGTCTCCTACATGGAGACCGAGCCCGGTTGGCACCTGGGTTATCTCGATCCCGCGGACGCCGAACGCGCCATCGCTGAAATCAAGAACCGCGAGATCTAACCAATGAACGGGCCACAGTCTCCCAATTCCTGGCAATATCGCGCGCTGAACGCGGCCAATCCCGGTCTTAACTTCTTCTCGGACGCTCTTATCGATCTGGTCGAGGCGGGGCACCCCGTCATCGCTGGCGCGGCCGACTTGCAGTACTCGAACGGCCTCAACAAGTTCGCCGACAGGTTCCCCGACCGCTACATCCAGTTCGGCATTTCCGAGCAGAATATGGTGACGGCTGCGGCGGGCCTGGCGACGACGGGCCATATGCCTTTCGTCGCCACATTCGCGTCCTTCCTCGGCCTGCTGTGCTGCGAGCAGATCCGCATGGACGTCGCTTACTGCGCTCAGAAGGTTCGCTTGGTCGGACACCATACCGGCATCTCACTGGGCTTCTACGGTACCTCGCACCACGCCACCGAGGATATCGCTACGATGAGGGCAATTGCCGACCTGACGGTGATCTCGCCCGCGGACGGCCCCCAGCTGGCATCGGCGATCAAGGCATCGGTCGATTGGGATCAGCCGATCTATTTCCGGATCGGTCGAGGCCGGGAACCTGATGTCTATGAGAACGGGCTTCCGTTCACCATTGGCAAGGCGATCGAGCATATGCAGGGGGACGAGCTGACGATCATCGCCTGTGGTCTGCCGGTTCATCCGTCGCTTGAGGTTGCCCGGCGCCTGAATGCTCAAGGCCGCTCGATCGGCGTCATCGATATGGCTACGGTCAAGCCCATCGACCGGGAAGCCATTCTTCGCGCCGCGGCGCGCTCCAAGATCATCATGACGATTGAGGAGCACAACGTTCTCGGCGGTCTGGGCTCAGCGGTGGCCGAGGTCATGGCCGATGAAGGCGCTGGGGTCCCGCTTGTGAGGCACGGCATCTATGACGAATACAGCCTCATTGCCCCGCCGACGCACCTCTACAGCCACTACAAGCTCGACGCCCCCGGGATCGAGCAGGTCGTTGTCGAGGCTCTCAACAAGCGTAAGGCCTGACGAACGAGTTCAGGCGGAGCCAACGAGCTCCTCGAGATGTGAAGGGGCGGCTCTGACGGAGCCGCCTTTTTTACCTGTTGGTTTAGCTCTTCACGGCCTTCGTGGTGAGGCCAGAGACCATGTAGCGGTGAAACGTATATTAGATCGCGGCCGGCGGGAGCGCATAGAGCAGCCCGGTGGTCATAAGCAGTTCCCAAGGGGAGACATCCGCCGAGAGCAAATTACCGAGCGCGGCCGGCAGCTTGTCCGAGGCTTTTCTTGTGGTTCACGACAAACCCGCGGTGCCGCCGCGCTGCCTGCATCCGGCGGTAGCCATAGGCCTCGAAGCTCTTCTTCACCGCGCGCTGCGCTTTTCGACCTCCTGCGTCGTATAGCAGGTCGGGCCCGTTCTCCAGGTAACCAACGGAGCCTGATGCCTGCTCACAGGTTTGGCGACGATATTGGGGATCGCACCGGCACATGCGCCAATTCCTCGCTCGGCAGCAAATCAACGGGTGCCGTGCCGGAACTCCCGCTGCCGACTAGGCTCTGAACTCAATCGGGTTGCGGTTGGTTTGCTCGGCTGATTCAAAGTCTCTGCTGTTGTGGAGGCATGGATGGGCAAGTCGCTGACTTGGTTAAGCGATGCGGAGTGGGAGCGGATCGAGCCGTTTCTGCCGCGCGGTCGCTGTGGAGCCCGGCGTGTGGATGATCGCCGGGTAATCTCGGGGATCGTGCATATGCTGCGGATCGGGGCGCGCTGGCGCGATTGCCCGCCGGAGTATGGCCCCTACACGACCATCTACAATCGCTTTCACCGCTGGAGCCGACAGGGCGTCTGGTTTGCGGTGTTCGAGGCGTTGACCGGCCACAGCGGCGCGTGGGGTGCGGTCGCGATCGATTCCACCAGCATCAAGGTCCACCGCTCGGCGGCCGGCGCAAAAGGGGGGCCTTCGTACAAGGCATCGGCACCTCGCGCGGCGGACGTACCAGCAAGATCCACGGACTGACCGATCTCGCCGGACGGCCGCGCATCCTGTTGATTTCGCCGGGCAACACGTCCGACATGACGATGGCACCAGCTCTGATCGAAGCGGCGCGCGGTCGCTTCGACAAGCTGATCGCCGACCGCGGCTATGACACCAATGCCATCCGTGCCGCGATCCAGCAGCAGGGTGCCGAGGTTGTCATCCCCGCTACGCGCAGCCGCAAGGCCCCGATCCCTTACGACCGTAACGCCTATCGCAACCGCAACCTCGTCGAACGCCTCTGGTGCAGGCTGAAAGACTGGCGCCGCATCGCGACCCGCTACGACAAGCTCGCCACCAACTTCATGGCAGGCGTCTTCATCGCAGCTGCAATCACCTTCTGGTGTGATTGAGTCCCGAGCCTAGTCGATCGAGCAGAGGTCCGATCGGACGAAGAAGCGACGCTCACGCCCATTATCGAGTGAGAACATGCCGCCGCGCCCCGGCACGACGTCGAGCGTCAGACGTGTATGCTTCCAGACCTCGAACTGCGGTGCGCCGATGTAAAATGGTGTTTCGCCGATCGTGCCGAGCCGGACATCGTGATCGCCGAGAATAAAATCGTTCCGCGGATAGCACATCGGGGATGAACCATCACAGCAGCCCCCCGACTGGTGGAATAGTACCGGGCCATGTTCGGCGATGATCTCGCGCAGAAGCTCCTCGGCGGCCGGTGTCGCCGAAACGCGTTCCAATGAAGCTATAGCCATGCTTTCCTGCCCTTTGGAAAGGCGCGCCGCGCGAGCCGTGGGCCCGCGCGGCTCAGTGGAAGTGGTCGTCAGAAGAAGCCGAGCTTCTTCGGCGAGTAGCTGACGAGCATGTTCTTGGTCTGCTGGTAGTGATCGAGCATCATCTTGTGGTTCTCACGCCCGATGCCAGACTGCTTGTAACCGCCAAAGGCGGCGTGAGCCGGATAGGCGTGGTAGCAATTCGTCCAGACGCGACCCGCCTGGATCGCACGGCCGAAGCGATAGGCGCGGTTGCCATCGCGCGTCCACACGCCGGCGCCCAGGCCGTAGAGCGTGTCATTGGCGATGGAGAGCGCTTCCTCGTCATCCTTGAAGGTCGTGACGGAGACCACGGGCCCGAAGATTTCCTCCTGGAAGACGCGCATCTTGTTGTGGCCCCGGAGAACCGTCGGCTTGATGTAGTACCCGCCGGCCAAATCGCCCGGAAGCTCGTTGCGCGCCCCGCCGGTCAGCACTTCAGCGCCCTCCTTCCGGGCGATATCAAAATAGCTCAGGATCTTTTCGAGCTGCTCGGACGAGGCCTGCGCGCCGATCATGGTGGCGGCATCGAGCGGATCACCCTGCTGGATCGCCTCGACCCGCTTCAGTGCCTTCTCGATGAAGCGGTCGTAGATGCTTTCATGGATCAGCGCGCGGCTGGGGCAGGTGCAGACCTCGCCCTGGTTGAGCGCGAACATGACGAAGCCCTCGATCGCCTTGTCGAGGAAGTCGTCGTCGTCGACCGCCACGTCCTTGAAGAAGATGTTCGGGGACTTGCCGCCGAGTTCCAGCGTCACCGGGATCAGGTTCTGACTGGCATACTGCATGATCAGCCGGCCAGTGGTCGTCTCGCCGGTGAAGGCGATCTTGGCGATGCGGCTGCTCGAGGCCAGAGGCTTGCCGGCCTCGAGACCGAAGCCATTGACGATGTTCAGCACACCCGGCGGGAGGATGTCGGCGATCAGTTCGGCCAGTACGAGGATCGAGGCCGGGGTCTGCTCGGCTGGCTTCAGTACGACGCAGTTGCCCGCGGCCAGCGCGGGCGCGAGCTTCCACACTGCCATCAGGATGGGGAAGTTCCAGGGGATGATCTGGCCGACGACGCCAAGTGGTTCGTGAAAATGATAGGCGACAGTGTCGTGGTCGATCTCGGAGATGCCGCCTTCCTGCGCGCGGATGGCGCCGGCGAAATAGCGAAAATGGTCGATTGCGAGCGGCAGATCGGCGGCGGTCGTCTCGCGGATCGGCTTGCCGTTATCCCAGGTTTCGGCTCGGGCGAGCAGGTCGAGATTGTCTTCCATCACCTGCGCGATGCGGTTGAGCAGCAGGGAGCGCTCGGCTGGGCTGGTCCGTCCCCAGATATCCTTGGCGGCGTGCGCGGCATCGAGCGCGGCATCGACATCCTTGGCGTCGGAGCGGGCGACTTCGCAGAGCAACTGGCCGTTGACCGGCGAATGGTTCTTGAAATATCGCCCGCTCAGCGGCTCCGCCCATTTGCCGCCAATGAAGTTGCCGTAGCGCGCCCTGAAAGGCGCCCCGGACGAACGGGTGAATTCCGGCCTGTTCATGCAAATCTCCCTTGCTCGACGCTGAAACCGCGTCCTCAGGAGAGTCTGAACGCTCCTTGGCGGCTGTCAGCCCTCAGAATCCGAGAGACCCCGCCAAACCGTCGCATCTTTGCGACACTGTGCAGCGCAATACTTCAGTCTGGCCGCCCAATCCCGAGCCTATTCAGCTTGCGGTGTAGCGTGGCGCGCGAAACACGTAGCTCACGGGCCGCCGCAGTGACGTTGCCGCCGGAGCGGAACAGGGCACGTTCAAGAATCCCTTTCTCGGCGTTCTTGAGTTCTTCACCGAACCGCGTCTCGCAGAGGTCTTCCTCGCTCGACGGAAAAGGTCTGCCCGTCAGTCCGTCACGATGGCGATACGCTTGCCTTGCCGCCCGGGTGGCTCCGACTACAAGATCGTCCTTGTCGAGCGCGAGCAAGCAGTTCAGGTGCCATTTCGCGGCGGGAGCCACGACGATGCGAGAGCCAGGGAACGCTAGGCGAAAATGTTCGACTTCGATGCGGCGTGCCGCATCCCCCACGGCCATCGCGATGAGGTTGACCAGCTCTTCCGTGAGATCGGTTCGGCACGAGGACACGTCGAGGGCGCCGGCGAGGTTGCCTTCGTGGTCATGGATTGGGGCGGTCGTACACGAGAGTAGCGTGTTGCGTGTGAAGAAGTGCTGATCCCGGTGAATCGTGAGCGTGCGCTGCTCGACAAGACACGTTCCGATGCCGTTCGTTCCCTCGTTCTCCTCGCTCCAGACCGAGCCGGGCCACAGCCCCCACTTTTCGAAGGTTTCGTCGTCGCCGGCAGTGCCGCGCCGTTCGAGCGGTACACCGTCGTGATTGGCGAGCAGCACGCAGCAGCCCATCGCGCCGACCGCATTATAAAGTCGGTCAAGGCTTGCCTGCGCCGCTCTCAGCATAAGCTCCATCGGCCGTTTCGCCGCGCCAAGCTCTGCCTCGCTCAGCCGGTTCGGGCTGCGCCGCTCGGCCGGGTCGAGCCGATGAAGGCTCGCTGACCTTTGCCAGGATGCGACGAGCGCAGAGTTGACTGCTTCGCCCGACCGGATGGCGGAATGAACCCTGTCAGCATGCCACACTGCCTCTGCCTTGGTCATCGCGACCTCCTTGCCGGGCGCCAGATTGGCCTGTTCAACTCGGAATATCATGCCCCGTTTTCATTTTGCATAAATGGTGTATAAAACGATTGTCATAGCCCGCCCATCGTCGAGGATCGCGGACCGATCCGGAGACGTTGCGGCATCGGCTCTGCGCAACATGAGTGTGTCCTCGCGAACCTTTCGGTCAGTGGGGCATGCAAAATAAGATGGGGAATGCCAAATGGGTTCGCACACAACGAAATTCAGCCGACGCCAGATGGGAGGTTTGCTCGGGGGGGCCGCGGTTGCAGCGACGATCTCCCGTCCGGCTTTCGCGCAGAACCGGCGTTTGGCGGTTGTCGTCTCGGCCATCTACAAGCGCTCCTTCGACGCTTACGTCGTGCCGAAGATGAAGGAACTGCACGGCATTGACGTTGCCGCTTCTTCCATGCTGAGCGCCGAAGCGCTGGCCCGCGCCATCGGCCAGCGCGCCAATCCACAGATCAGCCTGTTCACGCTCGACCAGGGCCCCTGGCAGCAAGGCAAGGATGTCGGCCTGTGGGCGCGTCTCGACACGACCGCGATCACGAACGTCAACGCCATTCCCGAGAAGTTCCGCGATGCCGATGGGCGCGGCGTGTCGCTGTTCAATTATCTGACGGGCTTTTGCTATGACGAGGAAGCGCTGAAGGCGGCCGGTGTGCAGCTTCCCGGCGCGTTCTTCGATATGTGGAAGCCGGAGTTCAAGAACCGCATCGCGCTGCCGCAGTTCACCAACACCTTTGCCTATGTAACGCTTGAGCGCACCACGCAGCTGGCAGGCGGCAACCCTGCGCAGTCCTTCGATGCCGGCTTCGCCAAGCTCGCCCAGTTGCGCCCGAACGTGCGCACCTTCATCGGGCCCCTCGGGCAGCTCATCCAGCTCTTCCAGCAGAAGGAGATCTGGCTCGCCTTCGCTCCCCAGCTCAGCGCTCTTCAGGCAGCCGCAGCGGGCATGCCGATCCGCTGGAAGGCGCCCACCGACGGCGCCGTTGCGCTCTCGCAGTTCCTCGCCATTCCCGAGAATGCGCCGGCGCGGCGCGAAGCGGAACTCCTGGCCGAGCTGATGCTTTCGCCGGAGTATCAGAAGGTGCTGGCCGAGACGGATTTCATGGTGCCGTCCAATCCGAAGGTGCAGCTGAGCCCGGAATTCGCCGCCATGTTCCCGGTCACGCCCGAGATCAGCGCCGCCGCGGCGCAGGTGTCGTGGATCGAATATAACCGTCAGCGCGTGGCTCTGAGCGAGCGCTGGCAGCGTGAGATCCAGGGCTGAGGCGGGTATGTCTGATTGCATGTCGCTCGAGATCCTGAACCTGCGCAAATCGTTCGGGGCTGCAACCGTCCTCAGCGACATATCGATGAGCGCCGGGCGAGGGGAGTTCATTTCCCTCGTCGGCCCATCAGGGTGCGGCAAGACCACGACGCTCAACATCGTCGCCGGCTTCGAGGCTCCCGATGTCGGCGATGTCAAGATCGACGGCGTGTCCATGCTGGGCACGCCGTCTTATCGTCGCAAGCTCGGCATGGTGTTCCAGAGCCATGCCTTGTTCCCGCATATGACGATCGCGGAGAATGTCGGCTTCGGCCTCGCCATGCAGCACGTGCCGAAACCGGAGGTCGCCGAGCGCGTCGGCGAGGCGCTGGCGATGGTGAAGCTGGGCGCGCTGGCGGATCGGTATCCACGCCAGCTTTCGGGCGGCCAGCAGCAGCGTGTCGGCATTGCGCGGGCGCTGACGGTACGCCCGAAGGTCCTGCTGATGGACGAGCCGCTTTCCAGCCTCGATGCAAAGCTGCGCCGCGAGATGCAGGTCGAGATCCGGCGCATCCAGCAGGAGGTCGGGATCACAACGCTCTACGTCACGCATGATCAGGAAGAAGCCCTGACCATGTCCGACTGCATCGTTCTGATGAACCGCGGACATATCGAGCAGGCTGGGCGTCCCGAGGAGCTCTACAAAGCACCCAAGAGCCTGTTCGCTGCGTCCTTCATCGGGGAGTCGTCCTTCCTCGATGCCAATGTCGAGGCGCTTTCGGGGGAGGCGGCGCTCGTCCGCATCGATCCCGCGACGCAGGTCGAGATCGCGCGCGCGCCCTGGATGCATCCGAATGCCAGGCTGCAACTGGCGGTCAGACCGCAGAGCGTTGGCATCCGGTCGGCGGGTGCCGGGGAGGGTTCGATCGAAGGCGTCGTGGTCAGCCGTGCCTTCGTCGGCTCAGTGATCCGCTATGTGATCGCCCTGCCGGGAGGGCAGGAGGTTCAGGCCCAGCCCAGCGCGCAGCAGGATTTCCTTCCCGAGATCGGCGACCGTGTCGGGCTCTCGATCGAGCGGCCCCGCTGGATGGCGTTCGCGCCGGAGAAGGCACCGTGAGCGCGCTCGCCCGGGCCTTCAAGGGCAGCGTGCTCGCGCTGCCGATCACCGTGCTGATCGGTGGGTTCTTCGTCGTCCCGCTCGCCGTCGTCTTCGCGATGGCATTCAGACCTTACGATCCCATCACGCTGATCGGCAGCGGGCTCACCCTCGCCAATTTCCCTCGCTTTCTCGGCGACGGAAACTACATCGCCGCGTTTCTGCGCACGGTCGGCATTTCGGCCGCCGCGACGCTTCTGAGCATGGTCTTTGGTTTTCCGGTGGCCTGGCACCTGCATCGCTTGCGATCGGGGACGGCGCGTCTTTGGTTTACGCTGATCGTTCTGCTCCCGCTGATGGTCAGCCTCGTTGTCGCCTCCTTCGCCTGGGTGCTGATCCTCGGCAACAACGGCATCCTGAACTCGGTCCTGCTTGGCACGGGGCTGATCTCGGAACCGATCCGCCTGATGAACACGACGACGGGCGTCGTTATCGTGACGGTGTTCAGCCATATCTCCTACGTCATCCTCACCACCTTTGCGGCGCTGGAGAACATCGATCCGAACCTGGCGCGTGCCGCACGGATCCACGGCGTGACGGAGACGAAGATCTTCACCCGGATCATCCTGCCGCTCAGCTTGCCGGGCGTGCTGGCGGGAGGGCTGATCGTCTTCGCCCTGAGTATGGCGGCCTTTGTCATCCCTTTCCTCATCGGTGGAGGACGCGTCAATGTCGTGCCGCTGCTGATCTATCAGTTCACCGTGCAGTTCTTCGATTGGCCGGGCGCGGCGGCGCTGGGGCTGCTGCTCTTTGTCGTCACGCTCGCTTGCAGCTGGGTGCTCTCGGTCACGGCTCAGCGCTGGATGCCCTGGGAGAAACTTCGGTGACGCGCTTCATGAGCTTCCTGGCATGGCTGGTCTATGCTGCGCTGACGCTGCCGATCCTGATGGTCATCGGCGCCTCGCTAACGGCCGGCGCTTATCTCAGCTTCCCACCGCAAGGGCTCTCCCTGCGCTGGTGGAACGTGATGATCCAGGATCCCGACATGGTGAACGGCTTCGTGGTGACTGCGCGCGTGGCCGTGCTGGCGGTGCTGATCTCAGTGCCCTCTGGCGCGTTGGCGGCGATTTTCCTCAGCCGCCAGCCGCCGGTGCGGCGCAACCTCCTGGCTGCGATCTTTACTTCGCCGCTCAGCGTGCCGCTCGTGCTGACGGGGTTCTCGTTTCTCGTCTTCTTCACCCAGCTCGGCCTGCTCAATGAGGTCGGGCTCGTCATCGGCCATACGGTTATCGCCGTTCCCTACGTGCTTCGCTCCGCCCTGGCGAGCCTGTCGCTCAACGACACCTCGCTGCCGCGTGCCGCCGCCATCCACGGAGCGAAACCTTGGCAGGTGATCTGGCACGTTACCATTCCGATGATGAAGGCGGGGCTGATCTCCGGCGGGCTCTTCGCCTTCCTGGCCTCGGTCAACAACATCGTGGTGTCGGTCTTCGTCTCGCAGCCGGGCGACAACCCGCTGCCGGTGGTGATCTTCAGCCGCATGGAGAACCTGGCGGAACCTTCGGTGGCGGCGGCAAGCGCGGCCGTGATCATCGCCACCGCAGTGATCTGCCTCGTCATGGAGAAGCGCTATGCGCTGTTCCGCTCGCTCGCGGGTCGATGAGGCGGCATTTTTATTCATTTCGTCCGTAGCAGATAGGGGCCGGCGCTATCGCCGGCCCCTTTCTTTGTCCGCTGTTCAAGCTCTGGCGGCTGTGCCTGGGACGAAGCGGCCATAGCCCCGTTCACCGACCAGCTTGCCGTCCTGCGCGACGACCTTGCCACGCACGATGGTGTGCGTTGCCGCCCCCTTTGCCCGCATGCCTTCCCAGCTCGTGTGCCCGGCCTTGGAGAGCATGTCGGCCTTGGTGAAGACCACCTCGCGCGTCATGTCGACGATCGAGAAATCAGCGTCGGAGCCGATCTGCGTTACACCCTTCCGGGGGAAGATGCCGAAGCGGCGGGCCGGCGCTTCTGCGGCGAGGCGCGCCACCTGATTGAGAGTGAGGCGGCCCTCGTTCACCGCATTCAGCATCATTGGCACGAATTCCTGCGCGCCGGTCATGCCGAGCGGGATGGAGAACATATCCTGCCAGCCGGGCTGAACCTCGTCATAAGTGTGCGGCGCATGCTCGAGCACGATGAAATCGGCCACGCCGTTCTCGATCGTCTTCCAGCCGCTCTCCGGTGCATAGCCCCAGTTGTAAGTGGCCGGGCCGACCTTCTCCATCTGCTCGCGGGTCATGAACATCGTGCCGAGTTCGAGTTCCGCCGAGACATCCTGACCAAGGTCGAACTTGGCATGGTGGATCATCTCGTTGGCGCCCTCGGGCATGACGCCGAGGTGCAGGACGTGCAGCTTCACCCCGGCGAGCTTGGCATAATAGAGCGAGGCGGCGAGCCCGGCGACCATGCCGTGGCCGTACATGTACCCCTTGGCGAAGCTATCGTGATAGGAGCGCGCGTCGGTGCGGCCCTTGTCGATGAAGTCGCGGAAGGTGATGCGCTTGCACCATTCCGGATCGTCATGGTGCACCGAGGCAACCAGGCCCTGATCCCGAGTCGCTTCGTAGAGCTCGTAGAGAATGCCGTGGTCGAGCACGCCAAGCTCGGTAATGTAGGGGTAAACTTCCTTGATATGGCGCGTGTTGAAGATCTTGATGCCGAGCGCGCCAGCCTTGGCAAGGGCCTCGACCGTCCGGGGGTAGAGGCCTCCGCCGTAGAGTGCGTAGTCAACATAGGCCTTCGGCGCGACCAGTTCCTTCTTTTCCTCGAATGTCTCGAGCGAGGTCGGATGCGGCGTATTGTTGGTCATGTCGATGCACATAGTCACGCCGCCGACCGCTGCCGCGCTCGATCCGGAGGCGAAGTCCTCCTTGTAGGTATGGCCGGGCTCTCGGAAATGGCAGTGGACGTGCCAGAGCCCCGGCAGGATATCGAGGCCCTTCGCGTCGATCCGCTTCTCCGCCATCGGGAAGTGCGCGCCGATGCCGGCGATCTTTCCATCGAGAATGGCGATATCTGCTTGGTAGCTGCTGGACGGCGTGTGCAACCTTCCGTTCTCGATGACGAGATCATAAGGACGGGTCATGCGTGTCTTCTCCCAAAAACCCGGCCGATCCGTTCGGGCGGGGTCGATACATGGCCTCAGGCACAGGCCACGCCCCCCTTTTGGAGCGCTGGCTCGGAGCCCTGCGGAGTGTCGCGCGCCGTCCAGCCTTCCCGGGGCGGACACGGCGCTGTAGACACCGTGGTTGTTTATACATAGTTTATGCAAAATTGGGAGAGCAGGAATGTCAAAGTCTGCCGCAGGGATTCCGCGGGAAATGGAGAAGCCCGGAAAGGGCGAGAGCGCCCAGTTCGCCTACCGGATCCTGCGTGACGAGATCATCTCGCTGCGGCTCGCGCCGGGGAGCGATTTCGAGGAATCCGAGATCGTCCAGCGCCTCGGCATTTCGCGCACGCCGCTGCGTGAGGCTGTGGTGCGCCTCTCCGGGGAAGGGCTGATCAGGCTGCTTCCGAACCGCGGCGCGCGGGTAGCGCCGATGGAGTGGACGGATATCCGCGAGCACCTCGAGGCGTTCGACGTGATGCAGCGGCTTGCCACGCGCTGGGCAGCCGCGCGCCGGAGCGAGGAGCAACTCACACGTATCGCCCGGGCCCGCGATGCATTCCAGGTCGCGTCCGACAGGCGAGAGATGGAGCTGCTGGCCGATCTGAACTGGGATTTCCATGCCGAGATCGGGCGAGGCTGCGGCAATTCACGGATCGAGCAGTTCTACCTGCAGCAGCTGACCGAGAATCTGCGGATCTCGCGGATGGCGATGGTCTATTCCTACTACGACAGCGACGCGGCCTATGCGCAGCACCTCGGCCGGATCCTCGAGGAGCATGATGCGCTCGTAGAAGCAATTCGCGGGCAGGATTGCGAGCGTGCCGATACGTTGGCGACCTCGCATACCGGGCTCGCCCGCAAGCGTGTCATCGAAGTGCTGGCGCGAGAGCCCTCCCAGGGAATGCGGATGGATTTGGGCGGCACCGAAAGCATCAAGGATCGCGGCGATGTGTGAGGTTTGCGCGATCTTCGGCGCCGGGGAGCATTGGAGCGACTTTGCCCGCCTGCGTGACGACCGTTTCCCCTTCGATGACATCATGCACTACCGCGCCGAACGGAAGCATCGGCTTGACCTGCTCAACGCTCTGCTCGCGGAGCAGGGCGTGCATTGCGAGGACTGGGACGGAGAGGCCATAGCCGTGTTCGATGCGGTCGGGCGCTTCAAGATCGCCGCCACGCTCAGCGATATCTGGAAAATGGCTGAAGAGCTCTCGAAAATGACCGTCGATCCTTTGGCGCCAGACTTCCTGAAGGGCAGCATCCCTTCCGACCAAATGGTGGCATGACATGAACGATCGGCTCGCGCTCACCCTCGTCACGGGCTTCCTCGGCAGCGGCAAGACCACGCTGATCCGGCGCTTTGTCGAGACGGATCGCGGGGCGGATACCGGCATCATCGTCAACGAATTCGGCGAGGCCGGCGTCGACCACACGCTCTTCGTCCATGCCGTCGAGCAGATCGAGCTCGTCGACGGCGGCTGCCTCTGCTGCGCCCGCCGGGCCGACGTGGCGCAGGCCATGTACCGCCTGGTACAGGCGGCCCGCGGCGGGCGTCGGTTCAGCCGTGCGATTCTTGAGACCTCGGGGCTGGCCGACCCCGCCCCGATCATAGCGACGCTGGCCAACGATCCCTGGCTGCGTTCCAATGTAAGGCTGGCCTCTGTGGTCACGGTGGTCGATGCCGTGGCCGGGCTGCGCAATCTCGAAACGCAGCCGGAGGCCCGCCGTCAGGTCTCGATCGCCGATACGGTGGTGGTGACCAAACGCGACATGCGGGACGCTCGTTCTTTCGAGGAGATCGCCAAGGCCGTCAGTGCGATTGCACCCGATCTGCGCCTCATCGATGCCCAGGAGACCGATTTCGATGCGGAGGCTGTGCTCGGTGGGCATGGTTCGCCGGATACACCGAGCCGCTCGCGGTTCCACGCGCTGGAGGCGGTCAGTCATCGCGATGAACTGACTTCCTTCACCCTGGAATTCACCGAGCGCATCGACTGGCCGGCCTTCACGGTCTGGCTCTCGTCGCTCCTGCACGCGCATGGCGACCGCATCCTGCGTGTGAAGGGCTTGCTCAACACCACCTCCGCCCACACGAGGCTAGCCATCCACGGCGTGCAGCATGTGATGCACCCGCCAACTCATTTGCCGCTTGACCCTGAGGATTCTCGCTCCTTTCTCGTGTTCATCACCCGCGGTGTCGAGTACAGCGCAGTTGAGCAAAGTCTGCAGAGGATGTTGGTCTGGGCTGAGCGATTCCGGAAACCTTCTCTGCGGACATCGCTGCCGCCCGCGGCGTAACGTCAGCCCTTTGCCTTTCCAAATTCGTGACCAGCGCAGCATCGATACTTCAAATACATAGGTATTTGCAGGTTTATCCTGAGCGGCGCGCCAAAGTTCCACCATTCCAGAACAGAACTGGGAAGGGGTATTCGACTGGCGTCGATGTCGCCGGTCTGGCCTGACCTCTCATCCAGCGTACAAGTCGCGGATAGGCCGGGCGAGTTCGGCTGCCACGTCCGAAGCACCGGTGCGGGGCAAGCAGAGGTTGATCCGGAAGTCGGCAAGTCGGGAAAGACCGTCCTCTTCCTTGTCCGGCGTCAGCGCTCTTGAGACAGTTAAGGGGGGCGGGAAGGGAGGATTTCTGGATCATCGCAGCCATCATGGAGCGCAGATAAGACAGGAATCGGGTCCGGAAAAAGCACCCGCCGAGCAGGTCGTGGAGGATGTCCGGCAAGCGACGCAGCGGCAGTTCTCGGCTGAAGAAAAGATACGCATCGTTCTGGAAGGCGTTCGCGGTGAGAGATCCGCAAGGCACTTCAGGCACCGCAAACCGATCTCTGGGGCGAAAGGTCGAGAAGGGCAGCGATATCGCGATCGGTACTGCGATTGCGACCTTTGTCGACAGGAAATATCCGCAGGCCGGGAATAGCGGGAAGCGCGCTGTGATCCATCTCGGCCAGAATTTCCTTGGAACCCGGGTTCTGGACCAATGGAAGGCGCGGGGAGAAGCTAGGGTCCGCGCGATTCGTTGGGTTCCGGCAAAAGGCTGGCTTGAGCAATGATGGCAATGCATTTTCGGCGATCGAATGGTGACCGGCGTTCGCTGATGCGCCGGATCCTGATTGTCGCGGGGTTTGCGAGCCTGGTCGCTGGCGAGGCGGCAGCCACCCCGCAATGTCCTTCCGAGGTGGAGGTCGCCCAGCAATTGACCGTGTCGCTGCCGGACTGGACCGTCCTGCGCGACCCCGTGCCGCATCGGCTGAACAGGTTGGCATTTTTCGACGGCCCGCCCGAGGAGCAGGCTTCTCTGACGCCCGATATCTCCCGAAAGGTGAAGGACCGCACGGTCTCGACCTGGCGCTTCGGCGCCGCTTCGGACCGGCGGATCTGGATCACCTGCGGGTATGCCGGGACCTCGGTTTGGCTGGTCCGCGAACTGCAGCCGGGAACGCGGCGCTGTTCGGTCACCTATTATTCGAGAGTGCGTTTCGCCGGCATGCCGTCGATCGAGAAGCTGGATTGCGAATGACGATGCCGGCCTCGGCACCCGACATGCCGCGTTGGTGACCGGCTCAGATGTCGCCGTCGACCGGCCTTCCGCTCGCGACCTCCGCCGGCCCGCATGGACGCGGGCCGGAGAGGCCGGCATCGCCCTCGCTGATCTACCGCTCGCCCAACCTGTTGGTGAAGCTTGCCGATCGCGGCGGTGCGAGCTGCTTCGTGACCTTCGATTCCTATACCGACACGACCGATCTCGATCGCGATGCCTTCGGCGAGCGCTTCTTCGCCGAGCACGGCGTTTCGGCGATCCATGTCGTGAATGCCCGCAACCGCTGGTACCACGAGCCCGACTGGCGCGAGGCGACCACGCGGGTGCGCGAGGCGGCCTGCGGCTTCTCCCGGATCGTCACCTATGGTTCGAGCATGGGCGCCTATGCCGCCCTGCGTTTCGCGGACCATGTCGGCGCCACGGCTGCCTTGGCGCTCTCCCCGCAATACAGCCTCGATCCGCGCAAGGCCCCATTCGAGAAGCGTTGGGCCGGCCATCGTCGGACGCCCTGGCTGGCGGAGCTGTCGGGGCCGCTCCCGGCCGGCGTACCCGCCCTGATCGTCTACGATCCGCTGATGAAGGCGGAACGCCTCCATGCCGAGCTGATCGCGGCCGAGATGGCGGCGGAGCACCTGACATTGCCCTATGCCGGCCATGCGGCGGCGGCCTATCTGTCGGAATGCGGGCTGCTGTCCGAACTTGTCCTCGGAATTGTCGCAGGGCCGGTGGATGGCGCCGCATTCGGCCGCCGCGCGCGGGTGCTGCGCAAGCACTCGCTCCACTATCTGATGACGCTTGCCGATGCGGCGTTCAAATCCGGGCGAGGCGAGGCAGCCCTGGCGCTCGCGCGGAAGGCTACCGAGATGGCGCCGGATGCCGAACTCGGCTGGCATTTTCGCGGCTCTCTGCTCTCTCGGCTGCGGCGACACGACGACGCACTCCTGGCCTGGCGTCGCGCGGCGGAGCTTGCTCCGGAGGTCGGCGCGATCCAGTTGTGCTTCGCGCAGGCGCAACGCAAGGTCGGCGACTATGAGGGTGCGCTCGCCACGCTGCGCTCGATTTCCGGCAAGCCGATGACACGGGAAGCAGGGCGGAGGATCGCGACGCAGATGCTCGCCCTGCGCTTGCTGCGGCCCCTCGGCCTGGCTCGGCGCGCCCTGCGGGCGATGGCCGATTGACCCGAGGCCTCGCGCCGACCCGGCGCCGCGAGCAATCGCCGGGCGCTTGGCTCAGCCCCTCCCTGTCGCCAGGCCGTTCAGCGCCAGCGTGACGTGCTCGCGGACGAACTCCGCGGTCAGCGGCTGGTGCCCGACGAGCAGCCGATAATAGAGCGGCGCATAGAGCATATCGAGGATGACATCGGGATCGGCCTCGCGGATCAGCCCGGCCGCGATGGCCGCGTGCACGATCGCGACGCCTTCCTGGCGCCGCGCCAGTACATAGCCCTCGCGGAAGGCCTGGGCGATCTCGGGATCGGACTGGCCTTCGGCGATGAGCGCGCGGACCATGTTGCCGATCGGGCCATGGAACTCCCCGGCCATGCGGTGCAGCCGGTCGAAGATGCTCGTCATGTCGAGCTGCTGCGGATAGGGCAGGGCGTTGCTCGCCTCGCGCAGGAAGGCCGACATGATCACGGCGGCGCGGTTCGGCCACCATTTGTAGATCGTTGCCTTGCTGACCTTGGCGCGCTGGGCGATCGCCTCCACCGTGGTGGCCTGCAGCCCCTCCGTCGCCAGCAGATCATAGGCCGCCGCCAGCACCGCATTCTCGGCTGCGGCACTGCGCTTGCGGCCACGCGTTCCGGCGGACTGCGTCATGCTCTCGAGGTCCTTTCCCGCTGTCGCGGCTATTTACAATACTGAACGTTTAGTTTTTAAGCGGAGATAATCAAGTGCCGCGAGGCGCGCGAGGCAGCTCCGGCTCCGCCGCAGCCACGTCGTGCACTGCCGGCCGCGCGATTCACCGGCAAGGAACGTGCAGGGCTCGCTTTGCAACGAAAGCTGCCCTGCGGCCCGCTGTCGGCCCGAAACGATCGAGGACGCATATGACATTCGCGGCGCAAGATGCTCCCAAGGTTCAGGCGAACGAAGCGGTCGCGCTGGTCATCGCGACCCTGGCCGATCGCTTCGGCGAGCAGGTCACGCGCAACAGTGTCATCCGGGAGCAGCACGCCAACGCCACCTCCTGGCACCCGCTCGAAGTGCCTGATGCTGTCTTCTTCGCCCGCTCGACCGAGGATGTCGTGGCGGTGGTGAAGCTCTGCGCGGCGCACAAGGTGCCGCTCATCCCCTTCGGCACCGGCACTTCGCTGGAAGCCGGCGTCAACGCGCCGTTCGGCGGGATCTCGCTCGACCTCAGCCAGATGAACGCCGTCCTCGCCGTGCACGAGGAGGACATGGACTGCGTCGTCCAGGCCGGCGTGACGCGCAAGGCCCTCAATGCGCATCTGCGCGCCACCGGCCTGCATTTCCCGATCGATCCCGGCGCCGACGCCTCGCTCGGCGGCATGGCCTCGACCCGCGCCTCGGGCACCACCGCCGTCCGCTACGGCACGATGAAGGACAATATCCTCGGCCTCACCGTGGTGATGCCGGACGGCACCGTCTGCAAGACCGGCACGCGGGCGCGCAAATCCTCGGCCGGCTACGACATGACGCGACTGTTCATCGGAGCGGAAGGGACGCTCGGGGTGATCACCGAGCTGACGGTCAAGCTGCACGGCATCCCGCCGGCGGTCGTCGCGGCCGTCTGCCCCTTTCCGGATCTGGCATCCGCCTGCAATGCGGTGATCGCCAGCATTCGCTACGGGCTGCAGCCCGGTCGCATCGAACTGGCCGATGCCTTGCAGATCCGCGCCTGCAACGCTTATTCGAAGCTCGCCATGGCGGAGACGCCGACGCTGTTCGTGGAGTTCTCCGGCCTCGAGGCCGCGGTGAACGAGCAGGTCGAGATCTTCGGGCAGATCGCGGAGGAGTTCGGCTGCCAGTCCTATGACCATGCCTCGACCCAGGACGAGCGGAATGCGCTCTGGACCGCACGGCACGATGTCTACTGGGCCTGCCTGCAGCTCCGGCCCGGCTCGAAATTCATCGCCACTGATGTCTGCGTGCCGATCTCGCGGCTGGCCGATTGCATGACCGAGACACATGAGGACATCGCGCGCAGCGGCCTCGTCGCGCCGATCGTCGGCCATGTCGGCGATGGCAATTTCCACGTCTCGATCATGGCGATGACCGAGGATGCCGAGGAGATGGCGCGGACCAAGGCCTTCATTGATCGGCTCAACCATCGCGCCATCGCCATGGACGGAACCTGCACCGGCGAGCACGGTATCGGCGAGGGCAAGCGCAGCTTCCTGCGCGACGAGCTCGGCATCACCGTCGACTATATGCGGCGCCTCAAGGCGACGCTGGATCCCCATGCGATCATGAATCCGGGCAAGGTCTTCGAGGCCTGAGAGCCGTAATCTGGAACCCATCGAGGAGACGTCATGCTGTTTGCGATCCTGTGCTTCGACAAACCCGGAGCAACCGCGCTGCGCGCCGAATTGCGGCCGAGCCATCTCGATTATCTCGCGCCGCGCCGTGAGCAGATTCTCTTCGCCGGCCCGTTCCTCGCCGAGGATGGTGCGACCTCGACCGGCAGCCTGATCGTCATCGACTGCCCGGACCGGGAGGCGGCGGAAGCGTTCGCCGCCGGCGATCCCTATGCCCGTGGTGGCTTGTTCCAGAGCGTCGATGTGCGGGCCTGGCGCAAGGTCCTGCCCGAAGGGGCCTGAGCCAGGGCCCTTCGGCGCAATTGGGCAGAAGCGAAGCGTTCGCAGGCCAGGAAAGGAAAAGGCGATGTCCGCCAGGATTGACCAGCGTTCGATCATGTCCCATCACCGGGAGGCCGGTGCCGCGATCGTTGTCACCGGCGCCGCAGGCGGAATCGGCGGCGGAATCGTCGAGCGCCTGCTGGCCGATGGCTGGCGCGTCATCGCGACCGATCTCAGCGCCTCCGCCCTCGAGCGCCTGAAAGACGGGGCGGGAGATGACGCCCTCTCGCTCGCCGCGCTGGATGTTGCCGATTCCGCGGCTGTCGATGCGCTCGCGCGGGATCTGAAGGCGCGCAGCGTCGCGGTTGCAGGCTTGGTCAATGCCGCCGGATTGCTCCAGGATGTCACGCCCTTCATGGCGATGGACGAGGCGGCTCATCGCCGGATCTGGGATGTGAACTATTTCGGGGCGCTGGCCTGCACGCGCGCATTCGGCGCCGCGATCATGGCCGGCGGCGGCGGCGCGATCGTCAACATCACCTCGATCAATGAGAGTCGCCCGCTGCCTTTGCACGCTTATGCCCCGACCAAGGTTGCGCTCGGCTCTCTGACGGCGCTGACCGCGGGTGAGTTCGGCCAGGCCGGGCTTCGCGTCAACGCCGTCGCTCCCGGTTTCACGTTGACGCCGATCATGCGGCAGAAGATCGAGGCCGGCCTGCGCGACGACAGCGCCATCAAGCAGGCGACGGCGATGGGCCGGCTCGTCGAGATCGAGGAAATCGCGGCGGTCGTCGGCTTCCTGATGTCGGATGCGGCGAGTGCCGTTTCGGGAGCCTCGATCCCGGTCGATGCGGGCTGGCTCGCGACCGCCCATTGGATGAATTTCGGCTCGGCACTCGGGTAGGCCAGGCGCTCAACGCGGCGCCGGGCGAGGCCACGATCGGCCGGCCCGGGGAACTCCACCGCCGCCCCGTCGGGAAATCGGGGCTTGCCAGACGGGCTTCAGCCGATAGCTTCTGTCCCTGGGGGGCGTGGTCGCAAGGACCGGGCCGCCATCGGAAAGCGACCGCGCGCAAAGATGCGGCGCCGAGGGAAGAATGCTCGAGGGAGGAAGACCGATGTCACGCGTACCGAGCTATCTGTTCTGTCTGGCTACCGTCGCGACGCTGAGCCTGCCGGCTGCAGCCGCGGAAATGCGGCTGATGACCGGGCCGCAAGGCGGCGTCTGGGTGCCGCTCGGCGGCCAGCTCAAGGATCTCTGGGAAAAGGCGGTGCCGGGGCTCGCGGTTCAGGCGTTGCCGGGCGCCGGCATCGCCAATGTCCGCGCCATCGAGGAGAACAAGGCGGAGGTCGGGTTCGGCAACTCGATCTCGACCGTGGACGGGCTCGCCGGCAATGCGCCATTCCCGAAGAAGCACGAAAACATCTGCAATGTCGCTTCGCTCTATCCGCAGTATTTCCAGATGCTGGTGCCGGTCGATTCCGGGATCAAGACCGTCAAGGATCTGAAGGGCAAGGCGATCACCACCCAGCCGCGTGGCAATACGGGCGAGCTCATCACCGGGCAGCTGCTGAAGGTCCACGGGATGAGCTACAGCGACGTCAAGATCTCCTTCGTCTCCTATACGGACTCGGTCGAGCAGGTGAAGGACGGCCATGCGCAGGCCTTCTCGCTCGGCACTGCCATTCCCTCGGGCGCGGTGATGGATCTCGCCTCGGCACGCGACGTCAAGCTGCTCGACCTCTCGGCCGATCTCGACGGCATGCGCAAGCTGAACCCTGGCTACACGCTGGTGACGGTGCCGAAGGGCACCTATCCGAAGCAGGGCGAGGATGTGAAGGTGATCGGCTACGCCACCCATATCGTCGCCTCCTGCAAGCTGCCGGCCGAGCAGGTCTACGCCATGACCAAGGCGATCGCCGACAATGTCCCGGCGCTGGCGGCGACCAGCAAGGCGCTGGCGGGGCTGACGCCGAAGCTGATGGCGGAGGATGTCGGCGTGCCCTTCCACCCCGGGGCGGCGAAATTCTACAAGGAAAAGGGCATCACGGTCGCGTCGAAGTGACCGGCTCCCGACGCTCCGTGCGGACGGTTTGAAAGCCCGGCGCGCCGGCGGCGCCGGTGCGCGATCTCCAGCAGCCACCGATCCGGTCGCGCCGCTTTCGCGTGCGCGACCCTCGCCGCCTGGCGGAGGGTCGGTTCCGAGCCAGGATGCGCCCGTGGACATCAGCGTTCCCAGACCCGAATTCAAGTTCGAGTTCAGCCATGTCGGCATCGTGCGGCTGGTCACGGCGGTGATCGCCGTCGCCATGGCGCTCTATCATATGTGGGTGATCCTGCCGCCGGCGCTCGGCGGGCAGGGGACGCCGGAAGCGATCATCTTCCGCGGCACACATCTTCTGTTCGCGCTGGCGCTGACTTTCCTGATCTATCGCAGGACGGGCGCCGATGCGGCGCCGTCGTTGCTCGACTATGCTCTGCTCGCGCTCGCCGTCGCGCCGATCACCTATCTGTTCTGGAACTACGATTACATCGTCAACCGGATCTACTATGTCGACGACATGACGCCGGTCGACATGGCCATGGCGGTCCTTCTCGTCGTCCTGGTGCTCGAGGCGACGCGGCGGCTGATAGGCTGGGCGCTGCCGCTCACCGCCATCGCCTTCCTCTGCTACGCGCTGTTCGTCGCGCGGGTCGAGCCGATGCGGCTGCTCGACCAGCTCTTCATGACGACGGAAGGCGTCTTCGGCGCGCCGCTCGGCGTTTCCGCCGCCTATGTGATGATCTTCGTGCTGTTCGGCTCCTTCATGGAGCGCACCGGCACCGGCCAGCTCTTCATGGATTTCGCGCTCTCGCTGACCGGCCACACCGCCGGTGGGCCGGGCAAGGTCTCGGTGGTCTCGTCGAGCCTGTTCGGCACGATCTCGGGCAGTGCCGTCGCCAATGTCATGGTCGACGGGCCGATCTCGATCCCGCTGATGAAGCGGACCGGATTCAAGGCGCATTTCGCGGCGGGCGTCGAGGCGGTGGCCTCGACCGGCGGGCAGATCATGCCGCCGATCATGGGTGCAGCGGCCTTCGTCATGGCCGAGTTCCTTTCGGTCTCCTACGGCCAGGTGGTTATCTGGGCGCTGATCCCGGCGGTGCTCTATTATATCGCCTGTTTCGGGGCGGTGCATTTCGAGGCCAAGCGCCATGGCATCATGGGCGTGCCGCGCAGCCAGTTGCCGAGGCTCGGCACGACCTTGCGCGAGCGCGGCCATCTTTTCATCCCGGTGCTGACCATCCTCACCGTGCTCTATTCCGGCTATAGCGCGCCTCTGGCCGCGCTGGCCGGCACGGTGCTGTGCTTCCCGGTCGCGGCGCTGCGGGCTTCGACGCGCGGCAATGTCCGGTTGCCTGTTATCATCGACGCGATGATCGACGGCGCGCGCAACGCGCTCGCCGTGGCGCTGGCCTGCGCCTGCGCCGGCATCGTCATCGGCGTCGTGGCGCTGACCGGCGCCGGCATCGTCTTCACCCAGGCAGTGATCGGCCTGTCGCAGAACTATCTGCTGCTGGCGCTGCTGCTCACGGCCGTCGCCGGCATCGTGCTCGGCATGGGCATGCCGACGACACCGGCCTATATCGTAATGACCTCGCTCCTGGTGCCGGCGCTGATCAAGCTCGGCGTGGCGATGCCGGCGGCCCATATGTTCGCCTTCTATTTCGCCATCCTGTCGGCGATCACACCGCCGGTCGCGCTCGCGGTCTTCGCCGCGGCGGGGCTCGCCAAGGCCGATCTCTGGAGCAGCGGCTGGGCGGCGGTGAAGATCGGTGCCGCCGGCTTCATCGTGCCGTTCATGTTCGTCTATGAGCCGGCCCTGCTGATGATCGGTGACTGGCCGACGATCATCTGGCGCTTCGTCTGTTCCGTGATCGGCATCGGACTGCTCGCCGCCGGGTTGCACGGCTACCTGCTGCGCCGCGCCGCGGCGTGGGAGCGGATCTTGCTCGTCGGCATGGCCTTCTGCCTGGTCAAGCCGGACTGGATGACGGATCTGATCGGCCTCGGCGCGGCGGCGGCGATGCTGGCCTGGCAATGGCCGAGCCGGGACCGAGCTTCGGAGACCGCAGAGGCGCAGGCCGACCCGGCCAAATAGCGCCTGGCCCGGCGCGTCGCGGTGCGACACGCGCGCCGAGCCTTGAACTCGCAGCAGCCCGGGCAGGGGCTATTTGAAACCGATCACCATGCCGTCGACGCCCGAAGCGAGCTGCAGACCCTGGCGGCGAGCGTCGAGGCTGATGGTGACGCCCTTGTTGTTCTTGAGGACCAGGCGCCCCCGGCCGGCGCGGCCGACCGCCCAGCCTTCGCTCAACTGGACATAGGTTCCGGCGAAATCCTCGCGCTGCCTGAGCCCGTAGACCCGGCCCGTGGCAGTGAGCTTGGACGCGCCGATGCCGCCGACGCCGAGGCCGCCGACGCTGATCGGATAGTTTCGGCCGCGAAAGGACAAGGTGCCGCCGCCGAGCTGACCCTGGCCGAGGAAGGCGATGGAGAGCGCCTCGATGCGGACGGAGCCGCTCGGCGGGCCGAGCGTGCGCTGCTGGGCTATGGCGGCGGGCGGGAGAAGCATCAGCGCGACCGCGCCGATGCGGGCAAGGCTGTTCAGTGTCACGAGCATGCTCCCTGCTAGGCGGATGCAACCTGAACGATAGAGCCGGCCAGGGTGTTCCACCAGCCGCGATCACCTTGTCGTGGCCTCGGATTCTTCAAAATGCTCCGTTTCCCCAACCTGGTCTTGCGGCCGCACCGGGGGATCAAGACTGGAGCCGTACGAAAAAATGCCCGGCCGTCGCGCCGGGCATCATGGCGGCGGGTCGTCGTCTGCGGTCAGATCGTCAGCTTGCCGGCCTTGGCGGCGGCATAGCGGGCATTGACCTTGTTCCAGTCGACCACATTCCACCAGTTCTTCAGATACTCGGCCCGGCGGTTCTGGTATTTCAGGTAGTAGGCGTGCTCCCAGACATCGTTGCCGATCAGGACCATCTGCTTGTCCATCAGAGGCGTATCCTGGTTGGGCTTGCTGGCGAGGGCGAGCTTGCCGTCCTTGGTCACGGTGACGAAGGCCCAGCCCGAACCGAAGACACGCAGGCCGGCCGCGTCGAAATCGCTCTTGAACTTGTCGAAGCCGCCGAGGTCGCGAGTGATCGCCGCAGCGACCTCGCCGGTCGGCGCGCCGCCGGCATTGGGGCCCATGATTTCCCAGAACATGCTGTGGTTGGCATGGCCGCCGCCGGCATTGCGTACCGCGACGCGGGCGCCTTCGGGCACCTTGCCGAGATCGCCGAGCAGTTGCTGCAGCGGGGTTTGCGCAAGCACGCCATGGTCCTTCACCGCGGCATTGAGGCCCGCGACATAGGCGGCGTGGTGACGGTTGTAGTGGATGTCCATGGTGGTGGCGTCGATATTGGGTTCGAGCGCCGCTGCTTCATAGGCTCGCTTGGGCAGCGAGAAGGGCCCGGCCGGAGCGGCCGGCGTGGCGGCCTGTGCCCAGACCTTCGGGGCCAGGGCGAGGCCTACGGCGGTGGCGCCGAAGCCGAGCAGCGAGCGGCGCGAAAGCGAAGCGAGGTGATGCATGGGACTCCTCCAGGGGCCGGTCGCCTTATGCTTGGGCTGCCGTTAGGTTATCGCGAAGAGCAAGGCTGGAATACGGCGATCATGAGATCGGAGTTTCGGGCGGGTATGAGCATTCCATCGGCCAAAAATGGCATGATCACGGCCATTAACCGCCGATTTACTGCGTTCGTTTAGGTTCTGCCCGCCGATTGCTCATGCGGAAGCGCCGTGTCCATGCACGCCCAGGCATTGAAGACGCCTGTCCCGGCCAATGAGGAAGCGCCCGAAGCGCTGGCCGCCTCGCGCGCGGTCGTCGAGATCGCCGAACGCTTCGGCAAGCTGAGCAGCGAGATCACCGACATTTCGGGGCGGATCGGCGACGTCAATGGACAGCTCGACCGGCAGACCGACGGGCTGCACCGCGTCGTCGATTCCGTCGATCAGGTGGCGCGCGCCAATCAGGCGATCCAGCGTTCGGCCGAGGAGGCGCAGAATGCCGCCTCCGTCGTGAAGAGCGGGCTCGAGCGCGTCACCGGCGCGGTCCGGCTCGGCCTCAATGCGGCGCAGAAGGACATTGGCGAACTCTCCGACGGCGCTCAGTCGATCTCGCAGGCGCTTGCCGGTGCCGCGGACCGGGCCCACAAGCTGCGCGAGGCGAGCGAGGCGATCCAGTCGATCACCCGCGAGATCCAGCTGCTTTCGATCAATGCCGGCGTCGAGGCCGCCCGCAGCGGTGCCGCCGGACGCGGCTTCGCGGTGATCGCCGCCGCGGTCAAGCAACTCGCCGAACAGACCCGCGACGCCACGACCGCAAGCGCACGGCAGCTCGAGGCGCTCGTCGCCACCGTCGACCAGCTGGCGAGCCAGAGCGAGGCCAATGCCCTGGCGGCGCGCCGCGCCAGCGAGGAGAGCCAGGGGATTTCACGCCAGATCGGCGAGCTCGACCATTTCGGCAAGTCGGTGGTCGGACTGATCGCCGAGATCGACAGCATTTCGGCGCCGACGCGCGACAATGCGGTGGCCTTCGCCAGGGTCGGGGCGGAGCTGAAGGACCTGGTCGGCGGCGTCGAGCAGTCGAGCCACAGCCTCGAAGTCGCGGCGCGCCGGGCGAGCTCGCTCGTCTCGACCAGCGAGGCGGTCCTCGGCGCGATCGCCGCCTCAGGCGTGCGCACCCCGCAATCGGAGATGATCGCGACGGCGATCGAGGTAGCGACGACGATCGCCGGCATGTTCGAGCAGGCACTCGCCAATGGCGAGATCGGCATGGCCGAGCTGTTCGACGAGGATTACCGGCCGGTACCGGGAACCAATCCGGTGCAGCAGATGACGCGCTTCGTCGCATTGACCGATCGCCTGCTGCCGCCGCTGCAGGAGCGGCTGCTCGCCGGCAACCGGCGTGTCGTGTTCTGCGTCGCGGTCGACCGCAACGGCTTCCTGCCGACGCACAACCGCAAATATGCGCAGCCGCAAGGCCCCGATCCGGTCTGGAACAATGCCAATTGCCGCAACCGGCGCCTGTTCGACGATCGCACCGGGCTGGCGGCTGCGCGCAACCAGAAGCCGTTCCTGCTGCAGACCTACAGGCGCGACATGGGCGGCGGCAATTTCCTGGTGATGGAAGATCTGTCGGCGCCGATCTTCGTCAGGGGCAGGCATTGGGGCGCTTTCCGCTTCGGGCTCAGCGTCTGAGCGGCGGATGGTGCGACAAGCGGTTCTTGGAGTAGCGGGCCTGCGCGCCCGGATGTGGTGTTGAGTATCGGGTCGCAATCGCCGTCATGCATATCGCTCCCGCCTTTCCCAATCTCTCGGTGCTGCTGATCGACGCCAGCCCGCACTATCGGCGCATCATCCGCACGATGCTCTATCAGGCGCAGCTGCAGCGGATCTTCGAGGCGGCGGATCTCGCCGCCGCCGCGACCATGTTCATCCAGAAGCAGCCCAACATCGTCATCCTCGACTGGGATCTGCCGGACGGGGACAGCATGAAATGCCTGGCCTCGATCCGCTCCTTCAAGACCTCGCCCTTCGCCAAGGCGCCGGTGCTGGTGATGATGGAGCGGCCCGACCGGCGCGCGGTCGTCCAGGCCGCCAAGCTCGGGGCGCATGAGATCATCGTCAAGCCGATCTCTCCGAACAATCTCTGGCTGCACCTGTCGGGGATCATCAACATCCCGCGCAAATACAAGGAGCAGAGCGGCGCCATCACCCTGGTGCCGCGGGCGATCAGCAACAGCCTGTTCTGAGGCCTCCATCGGATTCCGGGCATCGGCGGACCGGGAGCGTGGGTGCAGCGCCGCACGCCCCGAAATGGTCACAATCCTTCCTCGTCCGGCGAGCGCTTAGCGAAATTTTTACCAATTCCGTGACAGCGTTCGACAATTCGTCACAGGTCGAGCTGCCGTGGTCATTACTGTCTCCCTGCCGCCCCTTCTCGGCCGTTCCGAAGCTGCCGCCTTCCGCAACCAGCTCCTCGTCGCGCTCGAGCAGCGCGAGAGCGTCTGCGTCGAATGTGCGGGAGCCGGAGCCTTTCCCAGTCTCTGGATCCAGCTGCTGCACGCTGCTGCGGCCAGTGCGAAGGCGCATGATCTCAGCGTTACCCTCAAGGCGATGTCCGAGGAGTGCCGTCAGTCCTTTCAGGCGATCGGCTTCGATTTCGCCCAAAGCGCCCTCGTCCTGGAGTGAATGCGATGCGCATCCTGGCAATCGACGACACCAAGACCCTGCTCAGCCTGCTTAGCATGACGCTGCGTAATGCCGGGCATGAGGTGGCGGAGGCGGAAAATGGCGAGGAGGGCCTCGCACGCTTCGACCAGTTCAAGCCCGACCTCGTCATCACAGACCTCAACATGCCGGTGATGGACGGCATCGAGTTCACGCGCGCCTGCCGCGCGCGGCCGGCCGGACAGAACACGCCGATCATCGTGCTGACCACCGAGAACGGCGCCGAGATCAAGGCGGAAGGCCGCCGCGCCGGTGCCAGTGCCTGGATGGTCAAGCCATTCGAGCCCAACACCCTGCTCGGCCTCGTCGCGCGCTACCAGAACTGAGGCGGCTTGATGGATCCTCTGGCGGAACTCAAACAGACTTTCTTCCAGGAATGCGAGGAGCTGCTCGGCGCCCTCGAGCAGAAGCTGCAGGCGCTCGACGAGGGCTCGCGCGATCCCGAGGACGTCAATGCCGCGTTCCGCGCCATCCACTCGATCAAGGGTGGGGCCGGGGCCTTCGGCTGCACCGAGCTCGTCTCGTTCGCGCATGTCTTCGAGGCTTCGCTCGACCATCTGCGTTCGGGCCGGGTAGCTCTGGACGATGCCCCCTTCAGCCTGTTCCTGCGCTGTTCGGATGCGGTTTCCGATCTCGTCGCCGCGGCGCGTAACGACGAGCCGGCGCAGGCCCGTCCGGATCTGCTGGCGGCGCTGGAAAAGGTCGGACAGGCCAAGCCGGACGCTCCGGCCGCTGTCAGCGACGAGCCCCCCGGCATCGCTGCGCTCGGCAATCTGCTCGCCATGGTCGAGGCCAAGAGCGCAGCGCCGGCCGCATCGGCGCCCGCCGCCGATGATGGCTGGGACGACGAACCCGTCGTCGCGGTCGCCGCGCCCCGGCCCGGCCGGGAGGTCTGCGTCCGGATCAATCCGGACAGCGACCTGTTCCGCCGGGTGATCGAGCCGCGCGTCGTGATCGGCAGCCTGCCGGACGAGGAGATCGTCTCGGTGGTCTGCGATATGAGGCAGGTTCCGGCGCTGGAAGCGCTCGACGTCACCGATTGCCATATGCGTTTCAGCGTGCTGCTGCGCACCGAGCTGCCGGTCGAGGAAATCGTCGCCAAATTCGACTTCACCCTCGCCAATGAGGAGTTCGAGGTCGAGGTCATGCCGGATGCGGCCAATGATGACGGGCTCGACGAGATCGCGCCGCCTTCCGAGGTGCCGCAGAACGTCGCCGCGGATC
Organism: Allobosea sp. GW823-FHT01F03; assembly: GCF_058798075.1. Taxonomy (NCBI): domain Bacteria; kingdom Pseudomonadati; phylum Pseudomonadota; class Alphaproteobacteria; order Hyphomicrobiales; family Alloboseaceae; genus Allobosea; species Allobosea sp. GW823-FHT01F03. The sequence goes on from NZ_CM179505.1 coordinate 2,159,389, forward strand.
TCTCGGCGATCCTTGCCCGTCTCGGCCCGCCTGCCGCGCCGCCCCCGGCTGCCCCGGAGCCGCCGCCGGCGGCTTCGCTCGCGCCCGCTGCCGTCGCTCCGCCGCCGGTCGCCGCGCCGCGCCCCGCCGCCAAGCCGGCGGCGAACGACGCCGCGGCGGCACGCCAGCGCCAGGCGGTCAGCGTGCGCGTCGATCTCGACCGTATCGATCGGCTGATGAACCTGGTCGGCGAGATCGTGATCACGCAGTCGATGCTGGTCGAATGCGTCCGTTCTCTGCCCTATGACGTCTACGCCAAGACCGCCGAGGGCATCCTGACCCTGTCGCGCCAGACGCGCGAACTGCAGGACCATGTCATGGCGGTCCGCGCCCAGCCGGTGAAGGCCGTGTTCCAGCGCATGCCGCGCCTGGTGCGCGAGCTCGCCCAGACGCTCGGCAAGGAAGTGAAGCTCGTCCTCGAGGGCGAGAATACCGAGGTCGACAAGACGATCATCGAGGAGCTCGCCGACCCGCTGACCCATATGATCCGGAACTCCATGGATCACGGGCTCGAAACGCCGGAGGAGCGCATCGCCGCCGGCAAGAACCCCGAGGGCACGATCAGGCTGATCGCCGAGCATCGCGCCGGCCGGATCGTCATCTCGGTCACCGATGACGGGCGCGGCATCGGTCGCGACAGGCTGTTGGCCAAGGCCAGGTCTCGCGGCCTCGTCGGCGCCGACGAGAGGCTCGCGCCGGAGGAGATCGACCAGCTGATCTTCGCCGCCGGGCTGTCGACGGCCGATGCGGTCAGCGACATCTCCGGCCGCGGCGTCGGCATGGACGTGGTGCGGCGCAATGTCGAATCCCTCGGCGGCCGCATCAGCGTCGATTCCGAGCCGGGCCGCGGCTGCAAGTTCACGCTCGCTCTGCCGCTGACGCTTGCCGTGCTGGAAGGCATGGTGATCCGCTGCGGCGACGATCGCTATGTCATCCCGATCGCCAGCGTGATCGAGACGCAGCATCTCGCCAATACGCCGATCGAAAGGCTGACCTTCGGCCAGGAAGTGCTGCGCTGGCGCGGCGAGGTCACGCCGCTCTACCGGCTCGGCGCGGTGATGGGCTCGTCCGGCACGCGCGACGAGAACATCATCATCATCGCCGAGACGGAGCGCGGCGGAAATGTCGGCATTGCGGTCGACGAGATCGTCGGCCAGCAGCAGGTCGTCGTGAAGAGCCTCGAAGCCAATTACGGCACGGTCAACGGCGCCTCGGCGGCGACGATCCTCGGCGATGGCCTGGTCGCCCTCATCCTCGACGTCGACTCGATGCTGCGCCTGGCGGCGGCCGGCGGTCGCCCAACTGCTCCCGAACTCAAATTGGCTGGATGACCATGACCCTGCAACTCGGCGAAAAGCACTTCACCTCGGCCCAGCCCGAATCGGCCGCGCGCCGGATCGTCACCTTCCGCGTCGGTGACCGGACCTTCGGCATCGATGTCGGCATGGTCCGCGAGATCAAGGGCTGGCAGGCCACGACGCCGCTGCCGCATGCTGCTCCGCATGTGCGCGGCGTGCTCAATCTGCGCGGCGTGATCCTCGCCGTCTACGATCTGCGCACCGCGATCGGACTGGGCGTCACCGATGCGACCGCGACCCATGTCATCGTCGTCGTCGATGTCGAGGACAAGACTGCCGGCCTGCTTGTCGATTCGGTCTCCGACATCGTCGACGTGCCGGTCAGTGCGGTGCGTCCGGCGCCGGATCTGGAGCGCGACGAGCACGGCCTGATCGAGGGACTCGTGCTGCTCGACACCGATATCGTGGCGCTGCTCGACCTCGCGGCGGTGATTAAGGACGGCGGCGACGCCCAGGCCCGGCAGGCACGCGCCAACTGAATCGCCGAGCGATCGCCCAAGGACGCCCGCCACCGCGCCAGAGGAAGCTGTCCGGCCTGCGACCGCCCCGAAGAAACCAACAGAGCCGATGAGCATGATGCCGGCGGGCCTTTCGAAACTGACCTTCAAACTGCCGGCGCTCTTCGCCGGCGGGGCTCTGCTCGCCGCCACCGGGGTCACGATCGCGGTGCTGCAGGCGACTGCGGCGAAGCTTGCAACGCTCGGCCTCGCCGGTCCGCAGGCCGAAACCGTGACCTCCGCCATGCTCGGCCCGGCGCTGGTCTTCGGCACTGCCGGGATCGCCGTCGCCGCCGGGCTCGGCTGGCTCGTCGCGCGCTCGCTCGCGCGGCCACTGGCGGCGATGCGCGAGGGCACCGAGCAGCTGGCGCAGGGCAAGGAAGCCGATCTGCCGGAACTCGCGCGTCAGGACGAGGTCGGCGATCTCGCCCGCAGCCTGCAGCAGCTTCAGGACAGCAGCGTCGAAGCCAGCCGGATTCGTGCAGCGCTCGACGGGTGCCGTACCAACATCATGGTCTGCGACGCGCAGGGTCGTGTCGTCTTCGCCAACCGGTCGCTGCTGAAGTTCTTCGCCGAGGCGCAGGACGATTTCCGCATCGCCTTTCCCGGCATTTCCGCCAAGGACATGCTCGGCAAGGTGATGGACGTCTTCCACCACCAGTCGTCCGGCGGGTTCGTGGCCGGCGGCATGCGCTCGCTGCGCTTCGCGCTCGGGCGGCGCACGGTCGCGCTGACCCTGAGCCAGATGGTGCAGGCGGACGGCCGGCTGCTCGGCGCGACCATGGAGTGGCGCGAGCTGACGGATGAGGTCGCGGCAGCCAACGAAGTCGCCGATGTCGTCTCCGCCGCGGCTGAAGGCGACTTCTCGCGGCGCATCCCGCTCGCCGGCAAGTCCGATGCGCTCGCCCGCATCGCCGAGGGCATCAACCAGATCAACGATATCGTCGACAGCGGCGTCGGCGAATTCGCCGAGGTCCTGGCCGGGCTGGCGGAAGGGGATCTGACCCAGCGTGTCGTTGGCGACTATCAGGGCCGGCTCGCCGAACTGAAGCGCGGTCTGAACGAGACGATGGCGCGGCTGGCGCAGACCGTCTCGGGCATCCAGGCGACCTCCGGTCATGTCGCGACCACTGCCGCCGAAATCCGCAGCGGGGCTGCCGACCTCGCTCAGCGTACCGAGGACAGCGCTGCCAGCCTCGAGCAGACCGCGGCGACGACCGAGCAGCTCGCCGCCTCGGTCAAGCAGAGCGCGTCGCGCTCGCGCACGGCGACGGAGCGCGCCGGCGAGGCGATGGGCGTGGCCGAGGCAGGGCAGAAGGTCGTCGCGGACGCGATCCGCGCGATCGAGCGGATCGAGCAATCCTCGGCGCGGATCTCCGATATCGTCTCGGTCATCGACGGCATCGCCTTCCAGACCAATCTTCTGGCTTTGAACGCCGCGGTCGAGGCGGCTCGCGCCGGCGAGGCCGGCAAGGGCTTCGCGGTCGTCGCCTCCGAGGTCCGCACCCTGGCGCAGCGTTCGAGCCAGGCGGCAAAGGACATCAAGGGGCTGATCGCCGCTTCCAACGAGCAGGTCGCCGACGGGGTTCGTTTCGTGCGCCATACCGGCGATGCGCTGAACCAGATCGTCACCGCGGCGGGGCAAGTGACGAGCACGGTCGCCGAGATCTCCGAGGCCACCGCCGAGCAGGCCGGCGGCATCGCGGAGATGAGCCAGGCCGTGGCGCATATGGACGAGGCGACGCAGCAGAATGCCGCGCTGGCCGAGCAGAGCGCCGGATCGGCGAACAGCCTCGCCAGCCAGATCGAGGCACTGCGGAACCTCGTCGCCTTCTTCCATACCGAACAGGCCTCGAGCCGAGGCCTGCCGATGCCGGCCGTCCCCCATGTGCCTGCGCCGCGCCAGAACTCGGCCTCGCAGCGTCCGGCGCCGGCGACGGCTTCCCGCGGCAGCGACAACCGTTTCCGGCCCGAGCCGCCGCGCCGCAAGGTCGCAGCCGGCGGGCGGCGCGACGAATGGGCGGAGTTTTAAGCGTTGCGGGTGCAGAGTCAGACCATGCTAGCCCCCAGCCCCCCGGCCGAAGCCACCCTGACGCGCGACGATATGGGTTTCGTCGCCAGACTGGTCTACGAGCATGCCGGCATCGTCATCCGCGAGCACAAGGAGGCGATGACGCGCGGCCGGCTGGCCCGCCGCGTCAAGGCGCTCGGGATGAGCTCCGTCGCCGAGTACTGCGCCTTCCTGAAGACGCCGGCGGCGATCGACGAGATTCCCGAGCTGATCAACGCCGTCACCACCAACCACACCGCCTTCTTTCGCGAGCGGCATCATTTCGACCATCTGCGCGCTGAGGTCCTGCCACGCCTGATCCAGGAGCGCGCCGCCCGGCGGGGGCGCATCCGGATTTGGTCCTCGGCCTGTTCCTCGGGCGAGGAGGCCTACAGCATCGCCGCCGTTTCGCGCGATGCGATCGGCCATCGCGGCGATCTCGATTTCAGGATCCTGGCGACCGATATCGACACCGACATCCTCGACCGCGCCGCCGCCGGGGTCTATCCGCTCGAACAGTTCGAGCGCCTTCCCGGCGATCTGCGTCCGCTGCTGCGGAACGAGGCCAATCCCATGCGCGGAGAGGCCCGGATCAGCGAGGATCTCAAACGGCTTATCGCCTTCAAGCGGCTCAACCTGATCGAGCCCTGGCCGATGCGCGGCGCCTTCGACGTCGTCTTCTGCCGCAACGTCTTCATCTATTTCGACACGCCGACCAAGGCGGCGATCCTCGATCGCTTCGTCGGGCTCATCCAGCCCGGCGGCTTCCTCTATCTCGGCCATTCGGAATCCCTGCCGCAGCCGCATCCCGGGCTCCGGCTCATCGGCCGGACGATCTACGAGCGCATCCCATGACCCTGGCCCGATCCTCGCGGCGCTATTTCGATCCGCGCTTCGATGCGACCATCATCACGGTCGCGCCGGGCGAGCACGAGATCACCTCGGCGAAGGACGAGATCGTGGCGACGGTGCTCGGATCCTGCATCTCCGTCTGTATGCGCGATCCCCAGGCCGGGGTCGGCGGGCTCAACCATTTCCTGCTGCCGAAGAACAATGGCGGTTCGGACACCCATGCCGGCGAGCGCTATGGCGACACCGCCATGGAGGTGCTGATCAACGGGCTGATGAAGCGCGGCGCAAGGCGCAACCAGCTCGAGGCCAAGGTTTTCGGCGGTGCCCGCGTGCTCTCCGGCGCCACCATGCTGGCGATCGGCGAAGGCAATATCACCTTCGTCAACGAGTTCCTCGCCCGCGAGGGCATCCCGGTCGTCTCCAAGGACGTCGGCGGCACGCGCTCGCGCCGCATCCATTACCAGCCTTCCACCGGACGCGCCTGGGTCCAGCACGTGCAGCAGGCCGCGCGCGATCCCGAACGGGAGCAGGAGCTCGCTTACCTCAACCGTCTCAAGACCCAGCCGGTGGCGGGCGAAGTGGAGATCTGGTGATGGGCATGCAATCCGCTTCGGCCGGCCCGGTAAAGGTCCTGGTCGTCGACGATTCCGTGCTGATGCAGAAGCTGATGACGCAGATCGTCAACGCGACGCCCGGATTCCAGGTGATCGGCGTCGCCGGCAGCGCCGAGGAAGGCTGGGATGCGATCCAGGAATTGCGGCCCGACATCCTGACGCTCGATCTCGAACTGCCCGGCCGGCACGGGCTGAAGCTGCTCGCCCGCGTGCTGAAGCAGGATCCGCTGCCGGTGCTGATCGTCTCGGCCTTTGGCGGCCCGGGCGCCGACAACACCATCCAGGCGCTGGAGCTGGGAGCGATCGACTTCATCGAGAAGCCGGACGGCACCACCCATACGCTCGAAGGCTTCATGAAGCATGTCGGCACGGCGCTGCAGCGGGCTTCGGCCAGCCGCCGCCTGCTCTTGGCGGCGCGTGCCACGACGCAGGGCGCGGTTGGCGCCGGAACTCCGATCCCGAACCGCCCGACCATCCCCCGCGAGATCAGCCGCACGGCCGGCAAGGCGCCGCTGATCGCGATCGGAGCATCGACCGGCGGCGTCCCGGCCGTCCAGGTGGTGATGCGCGATCTCGCCTTCACGCGGCTGCCGATCGTCGTCGTCCAGCACATGCCGGCCGGCTATACCGCGAAGTTCGCGGCCAGACTCGCGGCGGCGACGGGCCTCGATGTCCGCGAGGCCGCCGATGGCGACCGGCTGAGGCCGGGCATGGCGGTGGTCGCTCCCGGCGGCCATCGCCATCTCGAGATCGAGGAGCGCCGTGGCGAGTTCGTCTGCGTGCTCAGGGAAGGCCCCCTGGTCAGCGGACATTGTCCTTCGGTCGACGTGATGTTCCATTCGGTGGCGCGGGCCGCCGGCGCCCAGGCCGTCGGCGTGCTGCTCACCGGAATGGGACGCGATGGCGCTGACGGTTTGTTAGCCATGCGCAAAGCCGGGGCCGAAACATTAATCCAAAGCGGCGAGACCTGTGTGGTAAACGGGATGCCGAAAGCCGCGTTCGAGATCGGCGCCGCTGACCGGGCCGTCGCGCTCGACCAGATCGGTGGCGTCGTCGCGGGGCTGATCGGCGACAGGCCGCATCAGCGCACCGCCTGAGGAGAGTGTTATGACAAAGGCGAGAAGCGATTATCGCATCCTCGTGGTGGACGACCAGAAGAGCATGCGCGGCCTCGCGACCTATTTTCTGAAGCAGATCGAGTTCCAGGATATCGACGAGGCCGAGAACGCCCGCGAGGCGCTGATGAAGATGCAGGTCAAGCGCTATGATCTGCTGCTGCTCGACTGGAACATGGACGGGATGAGCGGCATCGACCTGCTGCGCGCCATCCGCTCGGTGCCCGAGCTCAACCAGATCAAGATCATCATGGCGACCTCCGAGCGCTCGGTCGACAAGATGGACGAGGCGACGACCAATGGCGCCGACCATTACGTCGTGAAGCCCTACGAGCTGCGCGACCTCGAAGTCCGCGTGAAGAAGGTCCTGGCCTGCTGAGGCCCGGACCAGATCTTGTTTTTTCCGCGAAGCCCCGGCCGCAAGGCCGGGGCTTCGCCGTCCCTGGCGAGCGGCCGAGGCGGTACCAAAAAACCTGCTCCCGCCGAGGCTGATTTTACATTAGAGTGCCTGCCGACCTTGCGGGAGCCAGCCCATGCGCCTCCACCGCCGCCATCTGCTCGCCTTGCTCGCCTGTCCGCTGATCGCCGAGGTGAAGGCGGCGCAGGGAGAGAACAACGCCTATGCCTTCAGCTTCGACAGGGCGGAGGGTGGCCGGGTCCCGCTCGAAGCCTATCGCGGCAAACCCATCCTGATCGTCAACACCGCGACGCGCTGCGGCCTCGCCGGCCAGTTCGCCGGGCTGGAGCAGCTCTGGCAGCGCTATCGCACCCGCGGGCTGATGCTGATCGCGGTGCCGAGCAATGATTTCGGCGGCCAGGAGCCGCTTGCCGGGGCCGCCATCGCCGAGGCGGTGCGGCAGAGCCATGGCGCGAGCTATCTGATCACCGAGAAGGTCGCGATGCGCGGCGAGGCGGCCCATCCCTTCTACCGCTGGGCGGCGAGCCAGCGGCCGGCCGAGACCCCGACCTGGAATTTCCATAAATACCTGATCGGCCGCGATGGCAGTCTCGCCGGCAGCTTCAGCTCGCGCACCGACCCGGTCTCGCCCGAACTCGTCCAGGCGATCGGGCAGGCGCTGGAGAAGCGGCGCTGACGAGAAGGCGCGGGCCGGCTCTCAGCCGCGCGCGTAGATGTCCTCGATCCTGACGATGTCGTCTTCGCCGGTATAGGCGCCGACCTGGACCTCGATCAGCTCGAGCGGAATCCGTCCCGGATTCTTCAGCCGGTGCGTGCAGCCGATCGGCAGATAGACCGATTCGTTCTCGTGGATCATGACGGTGCGCTCGTCGACCGTGACTTCGGCCGTGCCCGAGACGACGACCCAGTGCTCGGCCCGGTGGAAATGCTTCTGCAGGCTGAGCTGGCCGCCTTCCTTGACATGGATGCGCTTGACCTGGAAGCGGGCGCCGATGTCGATGCGCTGATACCAGCCCCAGGGCCGGTAGATCCGCAGATGCTCGCTGGCTTCTGGTCGGCCGGCGGCCTTCATCCGTTCGACCAGGTTCTTGACCTTCCCGGCTGCCGCCATCGAGGAGACCAGCACGGCGTCGCGGGTTGCGACCACGACGACATCGTCGAGACCGACCACCGTGGTCAGCATCTCGTCGCTGCGCACCAGCGAGCGGCGGCTGTCGATCACCACGGCGCGCCCCTCCAGCACATTGCCGTCGCCGTCCTTGGGCTTGATCTCGTGGATCGAGTTCCAGGAGCCGATATCCGACCAATCGAAGGAGGCGGCGAGCATGCCGGCGAGCTCCGTGCGCTCCATCACGGCGTAGTCGATCGAGATGCTGGTGGCGCGGACGAAGCTTTCCCGGTCCAGCCGCAGGAAATCGAGGTCTCGTCCGGCCTTTTCAACGGCGGCCTCGGCGGCTTCGAGCACCTCGGGAGCGTGACGCGCGAGTTCACTCAGCATGGTCCTTGCGGCGAAAAGGAAATTGCCGCTGTTCCAGAGATAGCCTTCGGCGAGATAGCGCGTGGCGAGTTCGAGTTTCGGCTTCTCGACGAAGCGGGCCAGGCGGCTGGCTCCCGGCTCGGCGAGCTCCTCGCCCGGTGCCAGATAACCATAGGCTGTCGAGGGATAGGTCGGCGGGATGCCCAGCGTCATGATCAGCCCGGCGGCGGCGAGGCGCGCGGCGCGTTTGCAATCGCTGCGGAAGGCGGCAGCATCGACAATCAGATGATCGGAGGCGAGGGCGATGCCGACAGCTTCGGGATCGCGCCGACTGGCCAGCACGGCGCCGACGGCGATCGCGGCGGCGGAATCGCGACGCTCGGGCTCCAGCACGATCTCGCCCTCGATCCCGCAGGCGAGCATCTGCTCGGCGGCGATGAAGCGGAAATCGTTGTTGGTGATGACGATCGGCGTGTCGAAGGTCGGGTCGGCCAGCCGCAGCAGAGTCGCCTGGAAGGTCGAGAGCCCGCCTTCGAGCAGCGGGATGAACTGCTTGGGCATGGTATCGCGCGACAGCGGCCAGAGCCGTGTGCCGGCGCCGCCGGCCATGATGAGCGGAATGATCTTGGGCGAAGGCATCTTGCGGTCTCGACGGCGAGCGAAACGGTGTCTGCCTCTCTAGAGCAGCGAAGCTACCATGTCATGAATGGTGCCGATTCTTCAGCCCTTCGGTTTCTGCCCCGGGCGAAAGGCCCGGATCACGCTCGGATCGGTCTCGAGATAGGGGCCTTCGATCAAGTCGATGCAATAGGGGATCGCCGGCATCACCGCGTCGAGGCATTCGGCGATGGCGCGCGGGCGGCCGGGCAGGTTGACGATCAGCGATTTGCCGCGGATGCCGGCGAGCTGGCGCGAGAGGATCGCGGTCGGCACCTTGGCGAGGCTGACCTGGCGCATCAACTCGCCAAAACCGGGCATCAGCTTGTCGATCACGTCCTCGGTCGCCTCGGGGGTGACGTCGCGCGGGGCCGGACCGGTGCCGCCGGTGGTGACGATCAGGCAGCAGCCCTCGACATCGGCGAGCTCGGTCAGTGTGGCTGCGATTCCGGCGCGGTCGTCGGGAATGACCCGCGAGACCGCCTGCCAGGGGTTCGTCAGCGCCCTGCCGAGATAGTCGAGGATCGCCGGGCCGCCTTCATCGGCATAGACACCGGCGGAGGCGCGGTCAGAAACGGTGACGATGCCGATCTTCGCAGGTGACGTCATGGCCTGTCCTTTATGTCTATCCGAATGTTCTTCAGCCCTCACCCTGAGGAGCGATCGCAGATCGCGTCTTGAAGGATGTTCCAGCTGGCTCCGGAGCCTCATGGAGCATCCTTCGAGACGCCGCTTCGCAGCTCCTCAGGATGAGGGCTTATCGATTCGTCGCTGTCTCAAACCCGGTAGAAATCGCGATACCAGCTGACCATCCGCCCGATCCCCTCGGCCAGCGGCGTATGCGGGCGGAAGCCGACGGCCGCTTCCAGCTCCGAGACGTCGGCGGCGGTGCGCAGCACGTCGCCGGCCTGGCGCGGCCTCATTTCCATCACCGCCTTCCTGCCGAGCGCCTGCTCGATGGTGGCGATGAACTCCAGCAGCGGGACGGGATCGGAGTTGCCGATGTTGTGGATGCGCCAGGGTGCCGAGGAGGTCGCCGGGTTGGGCTCTTCGCTCGACCAGGAGGGATCGGCCGCGGCGACCTGATCGAGCACGCGGACCACGCCTTCGACGATGTCGTCGACATAGGTGAAGTCGCGCTCGTGGCGCCCCTCATTGAAGACCTCGATCGGCTCGCCGGCCAGGATCTTGCGGGTGAAGATCATCGGCGCCATGTCGGGCCGGCCCCAGGGGCCGTAGACCGTGAAGAAGCGCAGGCCCGTCGCCGGCAGCCCGTAGAGATGGGCATAGGCATGGGCCATGGCCTCGTTCGCCTTCTTGGTCGCGGCATAGAGGCTGACCGGGTGGTCGGTATTGTCCTCGACGCGGAAGGGCGTGCGCGTATTGGCGCCGTAGACCGAGCTCGACGAGGCGTAGACCAGATGCTCGACGCCGTTCTGGCGGCAGCCTTCGAGGACATGTCCGAAACCGGCCAGATTGCTGTCGAGATAGGCCTGGGGATGGGTGATCGAGTAGCGCACGCCGGCCTGGGCGCCGAGATGGACGACGCGCTCGAAACGCCTTTCGGCGAACAGCGCCCGCATGGCTTCGCGGTCGGCGAGGTCGAGCTTTTCGAAGCTGAAGCGGTTGTGACCGGCGAGACGCTCCAGGCGCGCCAGCTTCAGGGCGGGATCGTAATAATCGTTGAGATTGTCGATGCCGACGACTTCGTCGCCGCGTTGCAGCAGGACCCTGGCCGTCTCGTTGCCGATGAACCCGGCTGCTCCCGTCACCAGAACGCGCATCGCCTTACCAAGCTGCTCTCGAACGCCTCGCGTCGTCTATCGGCCAGTGCGCGGTCCCGGTCAACGCGCCGTGCCACCGGCCGGGCCGCCTTTGCGGTCGCGCCATTGCCGCAGCAGCATCCGTCCGCGGGCGGCGAGCCGGGGCAGGGACGAGCCGGCGGGGCCGATCGCGATGATCGCATTCGCCATGGCCTGCCGCTCGCCCCAGGGATAGGCCGAGGCATCGACCCGGTCGCCGGCGCCGCTGTCGAGCCGGAACGACCCATCGCCGGCAAAGTCGCGGCGCAGCATTTCGATGGCGAGGCCGCGGCCGGGCGAGAGCCGGGCGAGGGTTTCGTCATAGGCGATCTTCAGGAAATGCGCCTGTCCGGCGAAATCGAGCAGCACGCCCGCGGCGACCGGCTTCCCGTCGAGCCGGAGCAGGTCGATCCTCGCCATGTCGGCCTCGGCGAAGCGGCCGATCACCTCGCGGAAATAGGCGGCATCGGCCGGAAGTTTCGCCAATGCCGTGCCGTTCGTGCCTTTCCAGCCGGCGGCTTCGAGCGCGAGGAAGTCGTCCAGAGCGGTGACGGCGTCGGAACGGCGATGGCGGCCAAGCTGCAGGGTGCCGGCACGCTCCAGCATGCGATGCTGCTGCAGCCGCTTCTTGTAGCTCTGGCCCAAAGCGCGGCGCAGATAGCGCTCGGCATCCTCGCCCGGCAACGGCATCGCCATCGGCCGCTCCCAGCTCTCGAAGCGGTGCAGCCTGCTGCCGGTTTCGGCGCAGGCCGCTGCCAGTGCCGTGAAGCCTGCGCCTTCCACGGGCAACAGCGGCAGGCGCAGCAGCTTCGGCAGATCGGCGGCGCCGGCGAGGAAGCGCAGCAGGGCGAGCCCCGCCGGCCCGGCGACCTGCCGGTCGAGCACTGGGGCGGAGGAGACCTCGTAGAGCGGCACCAAGGGCGCCTGCAGCATCGTCGCGAAGCCGGTATGGAAGCTGCGCCGCTTGCCGAAGGCCCAGACGCCGACGAGTTCACCGGCACCGCCCTCGGCGCAAAGGATGACGATCTCGTCGGCCCGTCGCACGGGCCCCGACAGGGCGGCGGCGATGGCGGCCGGCGCCATGTGCAGATTCGGGGCTTCGGCGCGCCGGCACAGATCCGCGAAGGCCGCGGCCATCGCGCCATAGCTCGCAGCGGAAACGCGGCGGACGTCGATCCTTTCGCTCATGTCCGCCTGAAGTCGCGCCGCAGCGACAGCACGAAGGCGATCACCTGCGCGGTGGCGCGGTAGAGTTCTTCGGGAATGGCGTCATCGAGCTCGACGGCGGACAGCGCCTCGGCCAGCAGGGCGTTCTGCTCGATCGCGACCTCATGCTCGCGCGCCGTTTCGACGATCTTCTGGGCGACTTCGCCCCGGCCTTTGGCGGTGACGCGCGGCGCGCCGTGCCCATCATATTCGAGCGCGATCGCGACCTGCGGGGCGAGTGGCTCGGTCATGAGCGGCGGTCCAGGAACTGGCCGGAAGCGGCCTTGGGCGGGCGCGGCTGGCCGGTGTGCACTTCCAGCGCGGCGCTGTCGAAACGGGCCTGGACCAGCGAGGCCTCGAGATCGGGGCCCGCCTGGCGCAGCAGCCGGCTGGTCTCCTCGCGTTCCGCCCAGAAGGAGACGGAGATGGCGCGGCCCTGCAAGGTCACCAGGCCCTGGAGCGCGCCGAGCGGCTCGGCATCGAGCCCGAAGCGAACGCGCCAGATCGGAGCTTCGGGCGTGGCAGCTCCCGGTTGCGGCGGGTCGCGTTCGATCTCGAGCGGCAGCAGCGCGGTGCCATTGTGCAAGGCGAGGGGAAGTTCGACGAGCCAGCGTTGCGGGGCTTGCGGCTCGCTGCGGCCGGTCTCCGGCGGCAAGGAGGCGTATTGGGCCAGCGTGATCCGGTCGAGCCCGGATTCTGCCTGTTCGAACAGGGTCTGGGCGATGGCTGCCGGACGCGCAGCCGCTGTCAGGCTGGGCTCCTGTGCCGGCTGCGGCGTCAGCAGGCCGGCACGTGGCATGGCGGGGCGTGAATCGGCGGCGGGCAGTGCCGCGGCGCTCGGGCCGGTCTGCGTTGAGGGACGTGCCGACGCTGGCTCGCCCTCGGCAGAGCGCAGATCGCGGGCGGGCAGCGCCTGGATGGCCGGCCGCAGCAGGTCGCGTAGGGCCTGTAGCCCGGCCTTGAGATCAGCCTGCGGCAGCCGCGCTTCGCCCATCGCCTGCCGGGCTTCGAGGAAGACGCCGGAACGCGCGACGGCGTTGCGCAAGGCCTCCGCGGTGAGCGGTTTGCCTTCGACCGGCAGGCGCTGGGCGAGGATCTGGTCGACCAGGGCGAGCAGCGGCTTCGGCAGGACCAGTGCGACCGAGCCCTGCGCCAGCGCTCCGAGATTGGCGAAGAGCGGGGCGAGGCTGTCCTGCCGGACGATGGCGGCGCCGAGCAACGGGCCGGCGATCATGCGCGGCGAGGCGGGGGCGTGCGGGGGCTGGATGGCTGGCGCGGGGATCGCGGCGCTCGCCCGCTCGGCCGGAAGCGGCGAGGCAATGGACGCCGTCGCGGTCGCGCCGATAGAGGCCGAGATCGGTGCCGCGGCGGCGCCGGCTGCGGGAAGCGTGGCGCCGGCGGTCGTCACCGGCTGCTGGACGAAAGCTCCGGAGCGCGGCGTCGCCAGCGTCGTCTGGGCAGGGGGGGCGGTTTGGCCCGGGGCCCGAGTGGGCTCGCCGGAAGGGGCGGGGCGGCTGCCGATCAGGACGGCCTGCATGGGCGCGCCGGGCTTGGCCGGCTCGTCGAATCGGAGCAGCAGCGTGGCGCCGGGCTGAAGGGCCGCCTGCCGGGCTTCCGGCCCTGCCAGGAGGAGCGCGATCTTGACGCCGTTGACGAGCGCGGTGGCGTTGCCTTCGCCGTCGAGCGATAGGAGCCTGGCCTCGACCGTATTGCCCGCTTTCAGGCCCGCGCTGTTCAGCGCCGCGAGCAAGGTCGCGAAGTTCTGGCTCTGCGCGAGCGTGGCGAGGTTCGCCTGGATGGTCGGCTGAACGGGCATGGGCAGAGCCTGTCACGAAAGGTTGAGGATTTCCTTGCGCAAGGTCGCCCTGCGCCGGTCGCGCTGGTGCGGGCGGGGCGTATCGGGCAGGTTTCCCGTCCCCCATGGAGATCGCCATGAATTATCGCCAGCTCGGCCGTTCCGGCCTCAAGGTCTCGCCGCTCTGCCTGGGCACGATGATGTTCGGAGGGGCGACGCCGGAAGCGGAGTCGCGCGCCATCATCGACCATGCCGCCGCAGCCGGGATCAACTTCATCGATACGGCCGACGCCTATTCCGACGGGCGTTCGGAGGAGGTCGTCGGGCGCGCCATTGCCGGCAAGCGTCATGACTGGGTGCTGGCGACCAAGGCGGCCAATCCGATGGGGCCGGGGCCGAACCAGCGTGGGCTCTCGCGCAAATGGCTGCTCCAGGCCTGTGATGCCAGCCTGAAGCGCCTCGGCAGCGATTTCATCGACATTTACTACCTCCACAAGGAGGATCACGAGACGCCGCTTTCCGAGACGGTACGGGCCGTCGGCGATCTCGTGCGGCAGGGCAAGATCCGCCATTTCGGCGTCTCGAACTTCCGTGCCTGGCGCATCGCCGAGATCTGCCGGCTCTGCGACGAGCTCGGCATCGACCGGCCGGCGGTCAGCCAGCCCTATTACAACGCGATGAACCGCATGCCGGAAGTCGAGCACCTGCCGGCCTGCAGCTATTACGGGCTCGGCGTCGCCAGCTATTCGCCGCTGGCGCGCGGCGTGCTGACGGCGAAGTACGAGCCCGGTCAGGCGCCGCCGGAAGGCACGCGGGCAGGGCGCGCCGATCGGCGCCTGATGCAGACCGAATGGCGCGAGGAATCGCTGGTGATCGCCCGGCAGATCCGCGACCACGCCGCGGCGCGCGGCATGACGCCGGTGCAGTTCGCGGTGCTCTGGGTGCTCAACAACAAGCTGCTGACGGCGGCCGTCGCCGGGCCGCGCACCATGGAGCAATGGCAGGGCTATCTTTCCGCCCTCGATGCCGCGTTCAGTGCCGAGGACGAGGCGCTGATCGACGCGCTGGTGCCGGCCGGCCATCCCTCGACGCCGGGCTATTCCGACCCGGCCTATCCGCTGGAGGGGCGGGTGGCGCGCACGGGGTGAGGCCGCTCCACTTTTCCCTTCTCCCTGAGGATGAAGTGGCCCGAAGGACTGGATTGTGGGGGCGGCCTTTCCGTCATGCTCGCCCTTGTGGCGAGCATCCACGGCTTGAATGTTGTATGCGTCAAAGGAAGACGAGGATGGTCGGGATAAGCCCGACCATGACGCGGGGAGGTCGCGCGACCCCGGAATTTGCCTCCGCATTAGGGGTGCAGCTTCAGACCCTTGATCGCCTTGTCGACGGCCTTGCGCTCGCCATGGAGGGCTAGGCCGACGAGGTCGAGCGCCTCGGTCGCGACCGCCTCGACCGCGGCACGGTTGGCCTCGTCATGGCCGGTGGCGAAGAGCTCGCGCGTGTAGAGCGAGGGGCGCAGGCCCGCCTCGCCGGCGCGGTGCAGCACGCGGGACAGATCGGTGGAGGAGGCGGCAAAGACCAGCACAGGCTGGCGGATCAGCGGGCCGTAGACCTTTCCCGAGCCGTCGCGGTAGGCTTCCCCGCCGAGTTCGGGCGTGGCGGCGACGAGCCCGCCCGAGAGGAAGCAGGCGACGTTGAGCTTCTGCCAGCTGGCGAGCTCCGCGTGGACGATGACGGCAATCTTGGTGTCGAAGCGCATGACGGGCACGATAGGGCGCGGGCGGCCGGCTGGTCTTGAACGTTCGTGCGTTGCGGGCGACTGGATTCGCACGGCGCCGGACGAGGCCGGTCCCGAGCGGATCGAGGCCTTTTTCGACGACCACGCCTATGATCCGCACCGGCACGACACCTATGCGATCGGCTATACTCTGAGCGGCGTGCAGAGCTTCGATTATCGCGGGGTGAAGCGCGATTCGACGCCGGGCGACCTGATCGTCTTGCATCCCGACGAGCTGCATGACGGGCGGGCCGGCATGGCCGGCGGCTTTCGCTACCGCATGGCCTATGTCGAGCCGGGGCTGATCATGCGGGCGCTCGCCGGCCGGGCCGGTGGAACGCCCTTCGTCCGCGATGCGGTCTGCCGCGATGGCAGATTGCTGCGGGCGCTGATCGGCCTGCTCGGCGATCTCGACCATGCGCTGGAACCGCTGGAGCGCGATGCGGCGATCGGCGAGCTCGCCGAGGCGCTGCTGGCGCTCGACCCGTCCTGCGCGCTGTGCCGGCCGGAGACACCGGCCGAGCGGGCCTGCGTCCTGGCGCGCGACTTCCTGGCTGACAATCTCGACGAAGCCGTCGACTCGCAGAGGCTGGAAGCCGTCACGGGGCTCGACCGTTATGCGCTCGCCCGGCATTTCCGCCGCGGCTACGGCACCAGCCCGCATCGCTATCTGGTGATGCGCAGGCTGGAGCGGGCGCGGGCGCTGATCCGGCAGGGGCAAGGACTGGCCGATGTCGCCGCGGCGAGCGGCTTTGCCGATCAGCCCCATATGACGCGGCGTTTCCGGCAGGCCTACGGGCTTTCGCCGGGGCGCTGGCGGGCGATGCAGGCCGGTGCGACGGACCCGGCCGCCTGAGCGCTGTCAGTTCAGGACGCAGAAGCCGCCGACCACTACCTGCGAGCGGCACCAGACCCGCGGCTCCTCGACGGAACTCAGCCGCAGCGGCACGGTCGCGCTCGCCGCAGCCTGGCTCGGGCTGCTGGCGTAGGGCGGTCGGGCCGGGGCAGGCTGGCCGGCCTGTCGGCTGCGCAGGCCGGGGGTCACGATGAGGGAGCCGTCACGGTTCGCCGGGCGCGCCTGGCTATCATGCGAACGGCTGCCGTTGGACCTGAACTTGGCAGCTTCGGCGCTGGCCGGAGCGAGCATGACGGCGAGCACGGCGACTGCAAGGGCGCGGATCATCGAAAGCTCCATCGACTGCCGGCGACGGTGCCGGAGATCGATGCGCTTGCCCAGAAGAGCTTCGATTCAATCTGAGCAAGGCGTTAAGCGCACCGGCCGAACCCGCCCGGTTCAGCTCCTAGCCTGCGTCAGGCCACCCCAGGCCGACATCGCCGCTCTTGCGATCGCTTCCAGCTCGGGCCGGGTCGCGCCGTCGCGCGCCCGGATCGACATGCCCTGCTGCACCGTGACGTAGAACGAGGCGATGGCGGCTAGGTCGGATGCCGCCGGCAGTTCGCTCGCCTCGACCGCGCGACGCAGCCGCGCCTCGATCATCGCCTGGGCCTCGGCTCTCGCATCGCGCAGTGCCGTGCAGGTCTGTGGGCTCGTGCCGGCGCCATGGATCACCGAAAGCACGACCATGCAGCCGGCCGGTTTGCCAGGACGCGTGAAGAGCGCCGCGGAGCGCATCAGATAGGCCTCGACCGCCGCCTTCGCGCTCGGGGCGTCGGCGATCTGCCGGCCGAGCTCGACGCCGTCGCCTTCTTCATAAAGCGCCATCGCCTCGCGATAGAGCGCATCCTTGCTGCCGAAAGCGGCGTAAAGGCTCGGCGCGTTGATGCCCATCGCGGCGGTGAGCTCGCTCATCGAAGTGCTCTGGAAGCCTTTCTCCCAGAACAGCATCATTGCGTGGCGCAGTGCCTCGCCCCGGTCGAAGCTGCGTGGTCGGCCGCGTTCCGCCAAGTCGAACTCCTTTTTGTAGCAGTCGATAAATAATGTGCTTGACGCAAGGCGGCAAGCGCATCACCTATTATGTATCATTCGATACATAATAGGTGATGCGATGATGAGGATGACCGGGAAGAAGGCGCTGGTGACCGGCGGCAGCCGCGGTATCGGGGCTGCGACGGCGCTGCGGCTGGCGCAGGAGGGGGCCGATGTCGCGATCACCTATGAGCGCGCCCGCGACAAGGCGGAGGCGGTGGTCGGGCGGATCCGAGCGCTCGGCCGCAAGGCGATCGCGCTGCAGGCCGACAATGCCGATGCCGAGGCGCTGAAGGATGCGGTCGAGGGCGCCGTGCGCGAACTCGGCGGGCTCGACATTCTCGTCAACAATGCCGGGATCTGGCATTATGGCGAGGTCGGCGGCTGGAGCCTGCCGGAAATCGACGCGATTCTTGCGGTCAATGTCCGGGCCGTGATCGTCGCCTCGCAGGCGGCAACGGCGCATCTGCGCGAGGGCGGGCGCATCATCACCACCGGCTCCTGCCTCGCCGAGCGCGTGACCGACCCGGGTACCGCGCTCTATGCGATGAGCAAGGCGGCGCTGATCGGCTTCACCAAGGGATTGGCGCGTGATCTCGGGCCGCGCGGCATCACCGTCAACGTCGTCCATCCCGGCTCGACCGATACCGACATGAACCCGGCCGCCGGCGAGCAGGCCGAGGAGCAGCGCGCCCGCATGGCGATCCCGCGCTTCGGCAAACCGGAGGATATCGCCGGCCTCATCGCCTATCTGGCGAGCGAGGAGGGGCGTTTCGTCACCGGTGCGGGGCTCACCATCGATGGTGGGGTGAACAGCTGAGACAGGCGGCGAGCCGCCGGGGCGTTTCGAGGCCGTCGCGGCCGCGGTCGTCCCGGGAGACTTTCTTGACGGTTCCTTGCGATATCATCCGTGGTTTCGGGGATCGATCTAACCGGCCGCTAAACTTGGCATGCCAGGGTGCCGTGTCGGAGCGGAGCCTTGCAGAGCATGTCGGAATTCGCGAGATCGGCCGAGGGCCGTGCCTCTTCTCGTCTGGACTGGGTCGATACGGCCAGGGGCTTCTGCATCATCCTGGTCGTGCTGATGCATGTCGCCGGCGGCCTCCAGATCGCGCTGGAGCGTGAGAGCTGGATCGGCCCTTTCATCGATTGGGCCAAGCAGTTCCGGATGCCGGGCTTCTTCCTGCTCTCGGGATTGTTCGCCTCGCGGCTGATCGGGAAGAGCTGGCCGGAATTCCTCGACCGGAGGATCGTGCCGCTGGTCTATCTCTACCTGCTCTGGCTGGCGATCCATAGCCTGCTCAAATTCCGGAGCTGGGGCGAAGGTGATGCGGCTGCTCTGTTCGGCTCCTATGCGCTGGGGCTGATCCAGCCCTTCGGCCTGCTCTGGTTCATCTATCTGCTGGCCGTCTTCTTCGTGGTGACCAAGGCGATGCGCGGCTATCCCCTGGTGACCTGGCTGGTTGCCGCGGCGATCGCGACCGTGCCGGTGACGACCGGCTGGCTGCTCGTCGATGCGTTCGCGGCTTATTTCGTCTTTTTCCTGAGCGGGGCGCTGTTCACCCCTGCGATCTTCCGCTTCGCCGACTGGGTTCGCGAGCATCGCACCGTCGCGCTGAAGCTCTGGCTCGTCTGGGCGGCGGCGAGCGCCTTGCTGGCCGGCCTCTTCGGCTATCAGACGCTGCATGAGACGTTCGCGGCCGATCTGGTGCTCGGCCATGCCGGCGCACTCGGCGTCATCGCCTTTTCGGCCCTGTTCGCCGGGCATCTCGGCTGGATCGCCTATTGCGGCCGCAATTCCCTGCCGATCTACCTCGCCTTCTTCATTCCGATGGCGGCGACGCGCATCGCGCTGATCCGGACGGATCTGGAGTTCGACGTCGGTACGGCATCGTTGCTGCTCACGCTGCTCTGCGTCGCGCTGCCGCTGGTCCTGCATCGGCTCGTCGGGGGAACGATGCTGCGCTTCCTGTTCGAGCGCCCGCGCTGGTTCAGGTTGAGCTTCGCGGACAGGCGCAGTGTTGAGGCCGGGGCGCACGGAGCTGCGGCCACAACGGAAGGCCGCTCCGCATTGCCGCTCAAGAGCCCGGCAGAACGATGATCGTCGGCTTCGCCGGCAGCGAGGCCTTCGACAACACGATCTGCGACCGCTCGCGCCGCTCGACCGGCCAGAGGTCCTGCGAGCGCGAGAGGAAGCGGTTGAGCGTGCTGCCGCCGAAGAAGTGCATCGGGATCATCACCCGCGCCTGCAGCGATTTCAGCACGTCGAGCATGCCTTCCTGGTCGAGCGTGTAGCTGCCGTCGACCGGGAAGAGCACGATGTCGACCCGGCCGAGCGCGCGCAAGTGGCCGGGCTCCAGCGGATGGTGGAGATGGCCGAGATGGGCGATGCAGAGCTCGCCGATCTCGAAGACGAACATCGAATTGCCGTCGAAATCGGTGCCGCCGGAATAGGTGCGGATATTGGTCGGGACATTGCGCACGCGCAGGTCGCCGAAGGTGACGTCATGCTTCGCGGCGCCGGCGCCGCTCTGGTCCCAGCCGGGCAGGACGCGCTTGATCGCCGGGTCCGGCGCTCGCGAATAATGCGTCGAATGGGCCTTGTTCATCGTGGCGATGTCGGGCGTCGCTGTCGGGCGGACATAGTCGTTGTAATCGGTCGCCGCCTTCACCCCGCCCGGCGTTTCGATCAGGAAGGTAGCGTGGCCGACGAAGGTGAGGCGGACCTCGTCCTTGCCGAGATTGGCGAGGCTGATCGGCAGGCGGCTTCGCGCCATCTCCGGACGGCAGCCGGGCTCACCGGTCTCGGAGCGGGCCGGCGAGGCAAGCAGAACCGCTGCCGCCAGCATGGCGAGGCCATGTCGCAGGAGAGTATCCGACAAGCCCATCGCAAGCGCTCCGTCTCTGCCGACATGGCAGAGCTTCAGGCAAAAGCCGGGCCGTGAAAAGTCCGGCGGCGGGCTCTGGCGGTTTCGTGACTTCGCCTGCTTCAGCCGGTCCGGACCGTCACCGTCGCATCGGCGAGGCGGCGGTACAGGGTCTTGCGCCGCAGCAGCGGCACCCAGTCGTAGAGGAACATCTCGGCCGGCCGCCAGATCACCACCCAGCCGACGATGACGAGGCTCTCCTGGACGACCCGCATGAACGCGCCTTCGAAGGCCTGGGTCAGCAACCAGATCAGCGCCATGCAGAGCGAGAGCCCGGCCAGGCCGATCAGGAAGGCGAGGCGCCCGTCGTGGAAGAGTTGGCGGATGGCGCGGGCTTCGTCGCGCTCCTTGGTCCGGAACCAGCCGGTGATCGCGGCTGGAATATGGGCGGCGGGATCAGGTGCCGAACCGGATGATTGCAGGTGGACCACGATCTCGATCGGCTGCTTCTTCGGCAACTCCTCCGCCCATTCGACGATGTAGTGCTCGGCCTCGGCCGAGAGATCGCGCTCGCGGAAGGGAAACGGGTCGAGATTGTTGAAGAGCTGCGCACCGTCGGTCAGGCGCAGTTCGATCACGCCCGTGTTGTTCGTAGCCGCCACCGCCAGTCCCTCCGCCCTTGCAGCGTTCATAGGCGGCGGCGCGGCTCGGCGGAAGCGCGCGTTGCGCTCTGTGCGCCCGGCGAGGCATCGCGCGCCGGTTGCGGCCCGCTGCCCCTGTCGCTACATACGCGGCAGATTTCCCGAAAGCCTCAGGCCATCACGCCCGGAGCGGAGTTCGCACCTCTATGTCTCGTCAGTTCATCTACCATATGCGCGGCCTGTCCAAGACCTATCCGGGCGGCAAGCAGGTCCTGAACAACATCCATCTGTCCTTCTATCCGGACGCCAAGATCGGCGTGCTCGGCGTCAACGGCGCCGGCAAGTCGACCCTGCTCAAGATCATGGCCGGCTTCGACAAGGAATGGACTGGTGAGGCCTGGGTCGCGGACGGCGCCCGTGTCGGCTACCTGCCGCAGGAGCCGAAGCTCGACGAGAGCCTGAACGTCCGCGACAACGTCATGCTCGGCGTCGCGCCCCAGAAGGCGATCCTCGACCGTTACAACGAACTCGCCATGAACTATTCGGACGAGACCGCCGACGAGATGACCAATCTCCAGGACGAGATCGAGGCCAAGGGCCTCTGGGATCTCGATTCCAAGGTCGACCAGGCGATGGACGCGCTGCGCTGCCCGCCTGACGACTGGGCGGTCGACAAGCTCTCGGGCGGCGAGCGTCGCCGCGTCGCGCTCTGCAAGCTGCTGCTGGAGCAGCCGGAACTGCTGCTGCTCGACGAGCCGACCAACCATCTCGACGCCGAGACCACCGCCTGGCTCGAAGGCCATCTGCGGACCTATCCGGGCGCGATCCTGATCGTCACCCACGATCGCTACTTCCTCGACAACGTCACGAGCTGGATCCTCGAGCTCGATCGCGGCCAGGGCATCCCCTATGAAGGCAACTACTCGGCCTGGTCGGTGCAGAAGCAGAAGCGTCTCGAGCAGGAAGGCCGCGAGGACGTCGCCCGGCAGAAGACGCTGGCGCGCGAGCAGGAATGGGTCTCAGCCTCGCCGAAGGCCCGCCAGGCCAAGAGCAAGGCCCGTATCCAGCGCTATGACGAGCTGGTCCAGAAGGCCTCGCAGAAGGGTCCGGACACCGCCCAGATCATCATTCCGATCGCCGAGCGGCTCGGCAACAACGTCGTCGATTTCGAGGACCTGTCGAAAGGCTTCCAGGACAAGCTGCTGATCGACGGGCTGACCTTCAAGCTGCCGCCGGGCGGCATCGTCGGGGTGATCGGCCCCAACGGCGCCGGCAAGACGACACTGTTCAAGATGATCACCGGCGCCGAGAAGCCCGATGCCGGCACGATCAAGATCGGCGAGAGCGTCCAGCTCGGCTATGTCGACCAGAGCCGCGACTCGCTCGACGACAAGAAGAACGTCTGGGAGGAGATCTCGGGCGGCAACGACATCATCTATCTCGGCAAGCGCGAGATCAATTCGCGCGCCTATTGCTCGGCCTTCAACTTCAAGGGCGGCGACCAGCAGAAGAAGGTCGGCTCGCTCTCGGGTGGTGAGCGCAACCGCGTCCACCTCGCCAAGATGCTGAAGTCCGGCGCCAACGTCCTCCTGCTCGACGAGCCGACCAACGATCTCGACGTCGACACGCTGCGGGCGCTCGAAGAGGCGCTGGAGGATTATGCCGGCTGCGCCGTGATCATCAGCCACGATCGCTGGTTCCTCGACCGCATCGCGACCCACATCCTCGCCTTCGAGGGCGACAGCCATGTCGAGTGGTTCGAGGGCAATTTCGCCGACTATGAGGAAGACAAGAAGCGCCGCCTCGGCATCGATTCCACGATCCCGAAGCGGATCCAGTACAAGAAGTTCACGCGCTGAGGCAAAAGCTCGCCGCCGCTCCCGCGTCTCCCGGAAGGTAGGCGGAGCGGCGGTTGCGCAATGGTGTCGGCTTGCCATCGCGGCGTAGGGGCCTGACGCCCTATCCGGCCGGATGCACAGACAAAAAGACCGGCGGCGCTTTCGGCGCGGCCGGTCTTTTCTTCTCGGAGCCCGTGACTGCGCCGGCTTCGGCAGGCATCAGCCGGCGGCAAGCCGCCGCAGCGCCTCTTCGCGCCCGCCGACGAGGATGTTCTCGTCGATCGTGTTGATGTCGCGCTTGCCGCAGAGCGCCATGGTGACGTCGAGTTCCTTGCGGATGATGTCGAGGCAGCGGGTGACGCCGGCCTCTCCCATGGCGCCGAGGCCATAGAGGAAGGCGCGGCCGATGAAGGTGCCGTGCGCGCCGAGCGCCAGTGCCTTGATGACGTCCTGCCCCGAGCGGATGCCGCCGTCGAACAGGATCTCGGTGCGCCCGCCGACCGCATCGACGATCGCCGGCAGGGCCTCGATCGAGGACAGGGCGCCGTCGAGCTGGCGGCCGCCATGGTTGGAGACGATCAGCGCATCCGCACCGCTCTTCACGGCGAGCTCAGCATCCTCGGGATCGAGGATGCCCTTCAGGATCAGCTTGCCGCCCCATTGGTCCTTGATCCACTGCACGTCGTCCCAGTCGAGCTGCGGGTCGAACTGCTCGGCGGTCCAGGAGGAGAGCGAGGACAGGTCGCCGACGCCCTTGGCATGGCCGACGATGTTGCCGAAGGTCCGGCGCGGCGTGTCCAGCATCTGCAGGCACCAGCGCGGCTTCGTCGCCAGATTGATCATGTTGGCGATGGTCGGCTTCGGCGGGGCCGAGAGGCCGTTGCGGATGTCCTTGTGGCGCTGGCCGAGGATCTGCAGGTCGAGCGTCAGCACCAGCGCCGAGCAGCCGGCGGCCTTGGCGCGCTGGATCAGCCGGGCGATGAAGTCGCGGTCGCGCATCACATAGAGCTGGAACCAGAAGGGTGAGCCGACATGGTTGGCGATGTCCTCCAGCGAGCAGATGCTCATGGTGGAGAGCGTGAAGGGGACGCCGGCCTTGTGTGCGGCGCGGGCGGCGAGAATCTCGCCATCGGCATGCTGCATGCCGGTCAGGCCGGTCGGGGCCAGCGCGACCGGCATCGAAACGGGCTGGCCGATCATGGTCGAGGCCAAGGTGCGGTTGGTCATGTCGACCGCGACCCGCTGGCGCAGCTTGATCTTGGCGAAGTCGGTCTCGTTGGCGCGGTAGGTGCCCTCGGTCCAGGCCCCTGAATCGGCATAGTCGTAGAACATGCGCGGCACGCGGCGCTTCGCCTGGATACGCAGGTCTTCGATGGTCAAGAGCTGGGCCATGGTCGCCTCATCCCGCATTGTCGTCGCCCCGCTCGGTCGCATGGAATGTCGCGGGAGGCAACCGCAGCGTCATGTCACGCCGAGATAGCGGCCCGGCTTGTGGTTGATCGCGAGGTTGAGATTGAGCACGAAGGCGCCGACCAGCGACAGTGCCACCTTGTCCAGCGGCAGCACGAAAGCAGCGGCGGCGAGGATCGCGGCATCGATGCCGAGTTGGACCCAGCCGGCGCGCAGGCCGTGGCGCTCCTGCAGATAGGCGGCGAGCACGTTGACGCCGCCGAGCCCGGTGCGATGCCGGAACAGCACCAGCATGCCGATGCCCATCAGCGAGCCGCCGGAGATCGCGGCATAGAAGGGCTCGACCTGCTCGATCCGGATCAGTTGCGGCGTCGCCCAGCTCAGGCCCGAGACCAGCGCGACGGCGAGGAAGGTCCGCAGCGTGTAGGCGCGGCCCATGCGCAGCAGGGCAAGCCAGTAGAAGGGCAGGTTTAAGAGGAAGAAGCCGGCGGAGAAGGACGGGCCGCCCGCCGCCTCGACCAGGAGCGCGAGGCCGGCGAGGCCGCCGGTGACCAGCGTCGCCTTGGCGTAGAGCGCGACGCCCAGGCTGACCAGCATGGCGCCGAGCAGCATCGCGATTGCGTCTTCATAAAAGCGGTGCCGATTCGCCGCGCCCGTGCCGATCGTCATCTTTGCCATCCGTCGACGCGTCGCGCTTCAGCTTCCGTTCATGGCCCGGCGGCGAAGCAATGGTTGAGCCATCCGCGCCGATCCTGTACCGGGCGCCCGACCTTCCGAGCAAGCACAAGGCTTCGACATGATTCTGCGGCTCTTTGCTGCACTCCTGACCTGCGGCTTCGCCACCATCGCCTTCGCCCAGCAGGGGGTCGGCTGGAAGACCGGCCCCGAAGCCGCCGCGATCGAGCGCAAGGTCGATGCGCTCATCGGCAAGATGACGCTGGAGGAGAAGGTCGGCCAGCTCCACCTCTCCGGCCGTGGCGAGGGCTTCGACATCAATCAGGTCAAGGCCGGCCGGATGGGTGCGGTGATGAACTTCGTCGTGCCGCAGGAGGTCCGGCAGGTCCAGGAAGCGGTGCGCCAGTCGCGGCTGAAGATCCCGCTGATCATCGGGCTCGACGCGGTCCACGGCTTCTCGACCTATTTTCCGCTGCCGCTAGGCCAGGCGGCGAGCTGGAACCCGCAACTGATCGAGCAGGCGGCCTATTGGACCGGGCGCGAGGCGAGCGCCGCCGGCATCAACTGGACCTTCGCGCCGATGGTCGACATGTCGCGCGATCCGCGCTGGGGCCGGGTGCTGGAAGGCGCCGGCGAGGACGTCCATCTCGCCAGCGTCGTCGCGGCGGCGCGCACAAGCGGCTATCAGCGCGGCGGGGTGGCGGCGAGCGTCAAGCATTTCGTCGGCTATGGCGCGGGCGAGGCCGGGCGCGATTACAACTCGACCTGGATTCCGCTGAGCCAGCTGCACGATCTGCATCTGCCGCCCTTCAAAGCCGCCTTCCAGGCGGGGGCGATGACGGCGATGGCGGCCTTCAACGCGCTGAACGGCATGCCGGCCACGGCCCATCGCGGCATGCTGACCGACCTTCTGCGCGGCAAATGGGGCTTTCGCGGTTTCGTAACCTCGGATTTCGGCTCGATCACCGAATTGCGCCTGCACGGCATCGCCAAGGACGATGCCGAGGCGGCGCGCAAGGCCCTGCTCGCCGGCATCGACATGGACATGATGGGCGACGTCTATCACAAGCACCTCGCCAATGAGGTGAAGGCCGGACGGGTGCCGGTGAAGGCCCTCGACGAGGCGGTGCGACGCGTGCTCCGGGTCAAGTACCATCTCGGCCTGTTCGAGCGCGGCGATGTCGACGTCGCTGCCGCGCCCTCGCTGATGCAGACGGAAGAGGCTCGCAAGGTTGCGCGGCAGGCGGCGCGCGAGGGCGTCATCCTGCTCAAGAACGACAAGGCGACGCTGCCGATCGCGCCTTCGGTGAAGTCGGTCGCGGTGATCGGCGCCATGGCGGTGCCTGAGGATGAGCGGGTCTGGACCGATCCGGCCGGTCTCGGCCGCCGCCTGGTCCAGCCGCTGCCGGATGCGCTGCGCGAGCAGCTACCGGCCGATGTCACGGTCGCTTACGAACCCGCCTTCACCAGGAATTGCGGCACCGAGTTCAAGGACAAGGAGGCGGCCGTGAAGGCTGCTGCCGCCGCCGACCTCGTCGTCGCCATGCTCGGCGAGGATTGCGAGTTCATGGGCGAGGGCGCCTCGCGCACCGATCTCGGCCTGCCGGGCGTGCAGCAGGAGCTGCTCGCGGCGCTGGTCGAGACCGGCAAGCCGGTGGTGCTGGTCCTGGCGACGGGGCGGCCGCTGGTCCTCACCTGGGCCGACAAGCATGTCGCGGCGATCGTCCAGACCTTCCATGGCGGCACCGAGGGGCGCGCGGCCATCGCCGAGGTGCTGGCCGGCAAGGTCAATCCCGCCGGACGGGTGCCGATGAGCTTCCCGCGCTCGGTCGGGCAGATCCCGGTCTATTACGACCAGCTGCCCACCGGCCGGCCGCAGAAGATCCGCCAGCGCTATGAATCGATCTTCATGGACGAGGCCAATGAGGCGCTCTACCCGTTCGGCTTCGGCCTGTCCTATAGCCGCTTCACCTATGCCAATCCGCGTGTCTCGCGCGAGAAGGTGGCGATGAACGGCGCCGTCGAGATCGCCGTCGAGGTCACCAACCGGAGCGAGCGCGACGGGCAGGAGGTGGCTCAGCTCTATGTTCGCCAGCCGGTGGCCGAGCGGTCGCGGCCGCTGCGGCAGCTCAAGGGCTTCGAGAAGGTCTTCCTGAAGGCCGGTGAGACGAAGACGGTGACCTTCCGGCTCAAGGCCGGCACGCTCGGCGCCCATGACGATGCCGGCCGTTACCGGATCGATCCCGGGCTGGTCGAAGTCTATCTCGGCGGCTCGTCTCTGGCCGAGGCTAAGACCCGGTTCGAACTCACGAAACCCTGAAGGGGGTCCACTTTAATTGCCAATGCTTTGATCTCGACAAGCATTCGTTTTCGGTCAATTCTCGATTGGCGCGGCCCCTGGAGAGCAAGTCTCCAGGGGGCCTCGCGAGACCATGGATGCTCCAAGGGATGCGGCGATGGCGACCGGAACCGTGAAGTGGTTCAATACCGAGAAAGGCTTTGGCTTCATTCAGCCCTCTGATGGCGGCAAGGACGTGTTCGTGCACGTCACGGCCGTCAAGGAAGCGGGGATGTTGACGCTGACCGAAGGACAAAAAGTCTCGTTCGAGCTCAAGACCGAACGGGGCAAAACAGCGGCCGGCGCGCTCAAGCTGCTCTGACCGGCTGGCCCATGAGAACGGCGAGGCCCCCGCCGCCCCGGCCGCGATGACGGTCGTGCTCGCAAGCGGCAGGCTTGCGGCAGTCCTACGGACGGTGCAGGCGGCGCGCTTCGGTGCGGCCTTCATCACGGCGCCCGTCCGTCACATCGATCTCGATCATCATGGCATCCCCGGCAGCCGCCATTATGGCGCGTTTCGTCGCGCCGGGGCGCGCGAGCCCTGGCTGCCGCGCGGGATAACGCTGCGCAACGATCGCCAGCTGTCGGCGCTGTGTCCGGACGAACTCGCCGAGGTCGCCGCCGCGCTCGCAATCGAAGCGCTGCCGCCGCAATGGCTCGGCGGCAACCTCCTGGTCGAGGGGCTGCCGGGGTTTTCGCGGCTCATGCCCGGCAGTCGCCTCGCGATCGGCGGCGCCTGGGGCGGCAAGGGGCGCTTCGACGGCACGGCTGTGCTTCGGGTCGAGGCCTATAACGCGCCCTGCCGGCTGTCGGGACGAGCCGTCGCGGCTGCCGCCGGCCGGCCGGAGTTAGAGTTCGCCTTCGTCAAGGCGGCGGCGCGCCTGCGCGGTCTCGTGCTCTCGGTCGATCTGCCGGGGCAGATCGCGCCCGGCGACCCGGTCGTCCTGCTGAAACCAATGCAGGGCTGAACGGGGCCGGCGCTATCGCGCAAAGCGCCTTGCGCCGGCGACGCAGGCTACCACGGCGATCGAGGTTGCCACCATCTGCCAGCCCACGGTTTCGCCGAGCAGCAGCGCCGCCAGCAAAAGCCCGAAGAAGGGTTGCAGCAACTGCAGTTGGCCGACCGCGGCGATGCCGCCCTGGACTAGGCCGCGATACCAGAAGACGAAGCCGATCAGCATGCTGAACAGCGAGACATAGGCGAGGCCGAGCCAGGCCGGGATGCCCGCCTGCGCGAAGGAGGCCGGCAGTGTCAGTAATGTGAGCCCGGCCATGATCGGCAGGGACAGGACCAGCGCCCAGGAAATCACCTGCCAGCCGCCGAGATGGCGCGAAAGGCGGGCGCCCTCAGCATAGCCGAGGCCGCAGGCGATGATGGCGGCGAGCATCAGGAGATCGCCGACGGGCGAGGCGGCGAAGCCTTGCGTCCAGGCGAAGCCGACGACGCAGAGGCTGCCGAAGCCGGCGAAGACCCAGAAGGCTGGTCGCGGACGCTCGCCGCCGCGCAGAACGCCGAAGATCGCC
Organism: Allobosea sp. GW823-FHT01F03; assembly: GCF_058798075.1. Lineage (NCBI taxonomy): Bacteria > Pseudomonadati > Pseudomonadota > Alphaproteobacteria > Hyphomicrobiales > Alloboseaceae > Allobosea > Allobosea sp. GW823-FHT01F03. The sequence goes on from NZ_CM179505.1 coordinate 2,188,266, forward strand.
GTCGTGAGCGGCAGCAGCCCGACGAAGACGATCGAATGGGCGGAGGTGACGTGCTGGAGAGCGAGCGCTGTCAGGAGTGGAAAGCCGACGACGACGCAGAGCGCGACCACCGCGAGCGGCAGCAGGTCGGCAGGCTCCGGCCGCTTCTGCCGGAGCAGGAGCAGGAGGGCGAGGCCGAGCAACCCGGCGATGGCGGCGCGCGCGACGGTCAGGAAGATCGGATCGAAATCGGCGACGGCGACGCGGGTCGCCGGCAGCGAGCCGCTGAAGATGATGACGCCGATGAAGCCGTTGAGCAGTCCGTTCGCAGTTCGATCCATGATGCCTCCGTAGGCCGGTCCGCTCTCCTCGAGCCTCTTTCGAGACGCGATCTGCGATCGCTCCTCAGGCTGAGGGCTGTGGAAGACAGGTGGCCATTTCGCCATCCTGCATCGCGTGAGATGCCGCAGATTTCCAGAGACAGTCCAATACAGTTCAGGCAAACTGTCCTGATGCTGGAAGCCGTACAGATTAAGGACCCGGTCGCCGGCGACACGCTGGTCGGGCGCGTCATGGCGACGATCCGGCAGCGGATCGCCGGGCGGACATTGGCGCCGGGCGCGAAGCTTCCCTCGATCCGCGGGCTCGCGGAGAGCATGGGTGTGTCGAAATCGACAGTGGTCGAGGCCTATGAACGGCTGGCAGCCGAAGGGGCGGTCCAGGCCAGGCGGGGCTCCGGCTTCTATGTCCGGCGCCTGCCGCCGCTTTCGCTCGCGGATGTCGCGCCGAGGCTCGACCGGGCCGTCGATCCGCTGTGGATCTCCAGGCAGTCGCTCGATGCCGGGGTCGACGATCTGCGGCCCGGTTGCGGCTGGCTTCCGGCCGACTGGATGCCGGAAGCATCGTTGCGTCGCGGGTTGCGCAAGCTCGGAACCGCGGAGGCCGCGACGCTGGCCGAATACGGCACGCCGCTCGGCCTGCCCGCGCTGCGCCAACTGCTCGCCCATCGCCTCGCCGAGCGCGGCGTCGAGGCGGCGCCCGAGCAGATCGTTCTGGCGGAGTCCGGTACGCAGGCGATCGACCTCGTCTGCCGTTTCCTGCTCGAGCCCGGCGATACCGTACTGGTCGACGACCCCTGCTATTTCAATTTCCAGGCATTGCTGCGGGCTCATCGCGCCCGGATCGTCAGCGTGCCCTATACGCCGGCCGGGCCCGACCTCACCCTGTTCGCGCAGGCGCTGGCCGAGCACCGGCCGCGGCTCTACATCACCAATTCCGCCCTGCACAATCCAACCGGCGCGACGCTCTCGGCCGCGACCGCGCATCGCCTGCTCAAGCTCGCCGAGCAGGCCGGGTTGACCATCGTCGAGGACGACATCTTCGCCGATCTCGAGCCGGAGTTCGCGCCGCGGCTCGCCGGGCTCGACGGGCTGGAGCGGGTGATCCAGATCGGCAGCTTCTCGAAGACGCTGTCGGCCTCGATGCGCTGCGGCTATATCGCGGCCAGGCCCGATTGGATCGAGGGGCTGACCGATCTCAAGGTCGCGCTCTCCTTCGGTGGCGGGCGGCTCGCGGCCGAACTGGTGCTCGGTCTCCTGAAGGACGGCAGCTATCGCCGGCATGTCGAGGGGCTGCGCCAGCGGCTCGTCCGAGCCATGGCGGAGACGGCCGGCCGACTCGCCGGGCTCGGCATCGAGCCCTGGCTCATGCCGCGCGGTGGATTGTTCCTGTGGTGCCGATTGCCGGGCGAGCTCGATGCCGGCGCGATCGCCCGGCATGTCCTTGCCGAGGGGGTCGTGCTCGCGCCGGGTAACGCCTTCAGCCTGTCGCAGACGGCAAGGCATTTCATGCGCTTCAACGTGGCGCAGTCTGCCGATCCGCGAATCTACGGCGTGCTCCGTGAGGCGATGCAGGCAGCGGCATCACGCCAGCCTGCGTAGGAGAAGTGTGCGGAGCCCGTCCAATGTGGCGGAGGGGCTCCCGCGTTTGTTTGATCCGTCGGTGCCGACTGGAATATCGGACAATCAGGCTTGCATCTTCTTCGTGGTTGACATAAAGATATCTTTATATCTTTCACAGATATTCGAGGTGCTCGCCGGTGACTCGCCGCTTCCGCCATTCGCTGCCGATCCTTCTGGCCTCGCTGCGTGCGGCTGGCGAGGAGACGCGCCTGCGGATCCTGGCGCTGCTGGCGGAGGGCGAGCTCTCGGTCTCCGATCTCACCGACATTCTCGGCCAGTCGCAGCCGCGCATCTCGCGACATCTCAAGCTGATGGCTGAGGCCGGCCTGCTGCGGCGCTCGCGCGAAGGGGCCTTCGCCTTCTTCCGGCTCGATGACGCGACGCCGGGTGGCGCGCTTGCGCTCTCGCTCGCACGCGATCTCGATCCCGCCGATCCGGTTCTCGCGGCTGATCGCGAGCGCCTGGCGGCGGTGCGGGCCAGCCGGGCCGCAGCAGCGCAATCCTATTTCGCCAATGTCGCGCGTGAATGGGACCAGTTGCGCTCGCTGCACGTTCCCGATGCTGCGGTCGAGGCGGCGGTGGAGGCGGCGGTCGGCGAGCAGCCGCTGCAGGCACTGCTCGATCTCGGCACCGGTACCGGGCGCATGCTGGAGCGGCTGGCGCCGAAGGCGGCGCGCGCCGTCGGCGTCGATGCGAGCCATGCCATGCTGGCGGTGGCGCGCGCCAATCTGGAGAAGGCGGGTCTGTCGCGGGTCGAGCTCCGGCAGGGCGATATCTATGCTCTGCCCTTCGCGCGCGGCTCCTTCGATCTCGTGATCGTGCATCAGGTGCTGCATTTCCTCGACGATCCCGCGCGCGCCTTGCGCGAGGCGGCTGCGCTGCTTTCTCCGGGGGGGCGGCTGATCCTGGTCGATTTCGCGCCGCACGAGATGGAGTTCCTGCGCACCGAGCATGCGCATCGCCGGCTCGGCTTCGAGAAGGACGAGATCCTCGCCTGGTTCGCCGAGGCCGGGCTCGAATGCGATCTCGCCGAGGAAATCACGGCTGCCGACGGCGGAAGCGGCCAGCTCGGTGTCATGCTCTGGCGCGGCCGCGATCGGCGCCTCCAGGGCGATTTTCCCCTTCGTCAGTTCGATCGTGAGGTTGCGTGATGAACGCTTTCCGCCCCAGCCGGCACGGCTCGCGCCGCCCGCGCGTTTCCTTCGAGTTCTTCCCGCCGAAGAACGAGGAGATGGAAGTCAGCCTCTGGGAGAGCGTGCGCCGGCTCGAGCCGCTCGGGCCGGCCTTCGTCTCGGTGACCTATGGTGCCGGCGGCTCGACGCGCGAGCGCACCCACAACACCGTCAAGCGCATGGTCGACGAGACGGCCTTGAAGCCGGCGGCGCATCTGACCTGCGTCTCGGCCTCCTGCGGCGAGGTCGACGAGGTCATCCGCGCCTATTGGGAGGCCGGGGTACGCCATATCGTGGCGCTGCGGGGCGATCCGGCGGGCGGGCTCGGCACGGTCTATGAGCCGCATCCAGAGGGCTATCACCAGACTTCGGACCTCGTCGCCGGCATCCGTAAGGTCGGCGATTTCGAGGTCACGGTATCCGCCTATCCGGAAAAGCACCCGGAAGCGGCCTCGCTGGACGCCGATATCGACGCGCTGAAGAAGAAGGTCGATGCCGGCGCGACCCGGGCGATCACCCAGTTCTTCTTCGATAACGACGTCTATTTCCGCTATCTCGACAAGGTCCGGGCTCGCGGCATCGAAATCCCGATCCTGCCCGGCATCGTGCCAGTGCAGAATTTCAGGCAGACGGCAGGCTTCGCCCGCAAGACCGGCGCCAGCGTGCCGCAATGGCTGGCCGACCGCTTCGAGGGGCTTGAGGACGATCCGGCGACACGTCGTCTCGTCGCCGCCGCCGTCTGCGCCGAGCAGGTGCTCGACCTCGTCGACCGCGGCGTCTCCGACCTGCATTTCTACACGATGAACAAGGCCGACCTGGTCTATGCGATCTGCCATCTCGTCGGCCTGAAGCCGGAGAAGGTGCAGGCGCAGCAGGTGGCGGCGGAGTGATTTCGCCATTGCGAGCGTAGGTGCGGCAATCCAGGGGCGGCAGAACCCTCCCTCTCTGGATTGCTTCGTCGCTCCGCTCCTCGCAATGACGGGAAGGGCGCTAGCAGCGCCGCAAAGAACCGAGACGAAAGCGTTCCCGATGTCCGACTACAAGCCCACTCCCGCCGACGGCGCCGAGATCGAGCGCGCCCTGCGTCAGGCCGCTTCCGAGCGCATCCTCGTGCTCGACGGCGCGATGGGCACGCAGATCCAGAACCTGAAGCTCTCCGAGGCCGATTTCCGCGGCGAGCGCTTCAAGGGCTGGAACCACGACCTCAAGGGCAATAACGACCTGATCGCGCTGACCCAGGCGGATGCGCTGCGCGACATCCATCTCGCCTATTATCGGGCCGGTGCCGACATCGTCGAGACCAACACCTTCTCCGGCACCTCGATCGCCCAGGCCGATTACGGCATGGAGGCTCTGGTCTATGAGCTGAACGTCGAATGCGCCCGCATCGCGCGCGAGGCCGCCGAGATCGCGCGCAAGGAGGATGGCCGCCGCCGCTTCGTCGCCGGCGCGATCGGGCCGACCAACCGCACGCTCTCGATCTCGCCCGACGTCAACAATCCCGGCTTCCGCGCCGTCAGCTTCGACCAGGTCCGCGATGCCTATGCCGAACAGGTGCGCGGGCTGCTCGATGGTGGCTCGGAGCTTCTGCTGATCGAGACGATCTTCGACACGCTCAACGCCAAGGCGGCGATCGTGGCGATCGAGCAGGTCTATCGCGAGCGCGGTGTCCGCCTGCCGGTGATGATCTCCGGCACGATCACCGATCTTTCCGGCCGCACGCTCTCCGGCCAGACCGTCGAGGCGTTCTGGAATGCGGTGCGTCATGCCAATCCCTTGACCATCGGCCTCAACTGCGCGCTCGGCGCGCGCGAGATGCGCGCCCATATCAAGGAGATGTCGCGGATCGCCGGGACGCTGGTCTGCGCCTATCCGAATGCCGGCCTGCCCAACGAGTTCGGCCTTTATGACGAGCGGCCGGAGGCGACGGCGGGGATGCTGGCCGAGTTCGCCGATGCCGGCCTGGTCAACATGGTCGGCGGCTGCTGCGGCACCACCCCCGACCATATCCGCGCCATCGCCGAGGCGGTCGCCGGCAAGGCGCCGCGCGCCGTCCCCGCGCCGAAGCGCTATCTGCGCCTGTCGGGGCTCGAGCCGTTCACGCTCGACGAGACCATCCCCTTCGTCAATGTCGGCGAGCGCACCAACGTCACCGGCTCGGCCAAGTTCCGCAAGCTCGTCACCAATGGCGACTATGCGGCGGCGCTCGACGTGGCGCGCGAACAGGTCGCCAACGGCGCCCAGGTCATCGACATCAACATGGATGAGGGCCTGCTCGATTCCGAGAAGGCGATGACCGAGTTCTGCAACCTGATCGCCTCGGAGCCGGACATCTCCCGGGTGCCGATCATGGTCGATTCCTCGAAATTCCACGTCATCGAGGCCGGGCTCAAGACGATCCAGGGCAAGCCGATCGTCAATTCGATCTCGATGAAGGAGGGTGAGGAAGCCTTCCTCGAACAGGCCCGCATCTGCCGGCAATACGGCGCCGCCGTCGTGGTCATGGCCTTCGACGAGAAGGGCCAGGCCGACACCTATGAGCGCAAGATCGAGATCTGCACCCGCGCCTACAAGCTCCTGACCGAAGAGGCCGGCTTCCAGCCCGAGGACATCATCTTCGATCCGAACATTTTCGCGATCGCGACCGGCATCGAGGAGCACGACAACTACGGCAACGACTTCATCGAGGCGACGCGGACCATCCGCGAGACCCTGCCATACGCCCATGTCTCCGGCGGCGTCTCGAACCTGTCCTTCTCGTTCCGTGGCAACGAGAAAGTCCGCGAGGCGATGCACTCGGTCTTTCTCTACCATTGCATCAAGGTCGGGATGGACATGGGCATCGTCAATGCCGGCCAGCTCGGCTCCTATGACGGGCTCGATCCGGAGTTGCGCGAGCTCTGCGAGGATGTCGTCCTCAACCGCCGCAAGGATGCGACGGAGCGTCTGCTCGAAGCGGCGCCGCGCTTCAAGGGCGATGGCAGCGCCGCCGTCTCGACCAAGGACCTCGCCTGGCGCGATGACGATGTCGAGAAGCGCCTGGAATACGCGCTGGTCAACGGTATCACTGAATTCATCGACCGCGACACCGAGGAGGCGAGGGCGCAGGCGGCGCGGCCGCTCGACGTCATCGAAGGTCCGCTGATGGCCGGGATGAGCGTGGTCGGCGATCTGTTCGGCGCCGGCAAGATGTTCCTGCCGCAGGTGGTGAAGTCAGCCCGCGTGATGAAGCAGGCCGTGGCCTATCTCATGCCCTTCATGGAGGAGGAGAAGCGCCTCAATGGCGGCTCCGTGCGCTCGGCGGCCGGCAAGGTGCTGATGGCGACGGTGAAGGGCGATGTCCACGATATCGGCAAGAACATCGTCGGCGTCGTGCTCCAGTGCAACAACTACGAGGTCATCGATCTCGGCGTGATGGTGCCGGCGCAGAAGATCCTCGATACCGCGCGCAAGGAGAATGTCGATATCATCGGCCTGTCGGGCCTGATCACGCCCTCGCTCGACGAGATGGTCACCGTCGCTGCCGAGATGGAGCGCGAGGGCTTCGACATTCCGCTGCTTATCGGCGGGGCGACGACGAGCCGCGTCCACACTGCGGTGAAGATCCACCCGGCCTATGAGCGCGGCCAGACGGTCTATGTCACCGATGCCTCGCGGGCGGTCGGCGTCGTCTCCAGCCTGCTCTCGCAGGAGCAGAAGGGGCCGTATGTCGAGAACATTCAGGCCGAATACGCCAAGGTAGCGGCGGCGCATCGTCGCTCCGAGGCCGAGAAGCAGCGTCTGCCGCTCAGCAAGGCGCGCGCCAATGCCTTCGCTCCCGACTGGGCCGGCTATCAGCCGCCGAAGCCGAGCTTTCTCGGCACCCGCGTCCTCCAGAGCTATGATCTCGCCGACATCGTGCCGCTGATCGACTGGACGCCGTTCTTCCAGACCTGGGAGCTGAAGGGCCGCTTCCCGGCGATCCTCGAGGACGAGAAGCAGGGCGAGGCGGCGCGCGCGCTCTGGGACGATGCCCAGGCCATGCTGAAGCGCATCGTCGAGGAGCGCTGGTTCAACCCGAAGGCGGTGGTCGGCTTCTGGCCGGCCAATGCGGTCGGCGACGACATCCGGCTCTACACCGGCGAGAGCCGGCAGGAGAAGCTTGCGACCTTCCATGGCCTGCGCCAGCAGTTGCTGCGCCGCGACGGCAAGCCGAATCTGTGCCTTTCGGACTTTATCGCGCCGGAAGGGGCGGTGGCCGACTATATCGGCGGTTTCGTGGTTACGGCGGGCGCCGAGGAGGAGCGCATTTCGGAGCGCTTCGCCCGCGACAACGACGATTACCGCTCGATCATGGTCAAGGCTCTGGCCGACCGTGTCGCCGAAGCCCTGGCCGAGCGCATGCACCAGCGCGTGCGCACCGAGTTCTGGGCTTATGCGCCGGAGGAGAATCTCAGCAACGATGCGCTGATCCGCGAGGAGTACCAGGGCATCCGGCCGGCGCCGGGCTACCCGGCCCAGCCCGACCATACCGAGAAGGCGACGCTGTTCGAGTTGCTTCAGGCCGAGCGCCGCGTCGGCGTCAAGCTGACCGAGAGCTATGCGATGTGGCCGGGCTCCTCGGTTTCGGGGCTCTACCTCTCGCACCCCGATTCCTATTATTTCGGGGTGGCCAAGGTCGAGCGCGACCAGGTCGAGGACTATGCCGCGCGCAAGGGCATGGATATTCGCGAGGTCGAGCGCTGGCTGGCGCCGATCCTGAACTACGACAGCAGCGCCTACGCCCTCGAAGCGGCGGAATGACGGGACCGAGGATCGAGGGGCGCCGGCCGGAACGGCAGGCGCTCTCTCCTTCGCCGTCTGGACTGGGATAAGCGGTGCTGGCCGGCGGCTCGGCTCAGCAAACGTGCAGGACCTCGGGGTTCCCGAGCGGGGTTGCATCGGCTGCGGCGTGATCCAGCGCCGCGCCGAACAGATGCAGCTGCCCGCGCCCGGCGGCCTTGGCGACGTAGAGAGCGGAGTCCGCTTCGGCGAAGAGCTGCTCCGGATCGTGATGTCGGCCGGGCCGGATCAGGGTTGCGCCGATCGTCGCGCTGACGTCGATCGCTCGGCCTTTCCAGCGGACCGGCCGACGTAGCGCGTTCAGAGTCTGTATCAACCGCTGCTTCAGAGGCAGAAGCCCGGCCGTGGAGCAGAGCAGGGCGGCGAACTCGTCGCCGCCGATCCGGGCGATCAGCGGCTCGCCGGGGAGCGTCGCCTCGAGCCGAGCTGCGACCTGGCGCAGGCATTCATCGCCGGCGGCATGGCCGAGCTCGTCATTGATCTGCTTGAACAGGTCGAGATCGATGAGGGCCAGCATGCCGAGCGCCGGGCCGGTTTCGGCATGGCCGCGCAATTCGCGCATCTCGGCCTCGAAAGCGCGGCGATTGGCCAGTCCGGTCAGCGGGTCGCTATAGGCCAGACGTCGCAGCCCCTGCCACATCTCCTTCTCGCGCGTGACGTTCTGCTTCGTGCCGTAGATCCGGCCGGGCCGGCCGTGCAGGAAGGAGGCTTCCGCGGTCAGCCGCATCCAGCGCTCCTCGCCGCAGACGCTGCGGATGCGCGCATCGAGCACGAAGCTGCCCCCCGAGCGGATGATGCCGGCGCGCAGCCGCTCCATCTCGCGGCGTGACTCGCCGTGATAGAGATCGACGGTCGAGGGCCGGTGCAGCGTCGAGCCGCGCGGCAGGCCGAAGAGGTCGTAGACGCCGTCCGTCCAGCACAGCCGCGTGGTCGCGAGCTCGCACTCCCAGGCGCCGAGATTCGCCAGCAGAGCAGCCTGGTCGTAGAGGCGTCTGGCCTCGCCGTCGGTGAGCAGATTTCGGGTCAACGACTGTCTCGCATGGCATGGCGCGGCAGGGCGTCGTTCCCCTTCGCGCTGTGCCAAGACGCTAGGCGGAAATGGTTAATGCATGCCTGACCCGGGCATGACCGGGCGCATTATTCACGCCGTAGCGCCTCGATGGGGTCGAGACGCGCCGCCTGCCGCGCCGGGTAGAAGCCGAAGAAGACACCGATCAGCCCGGAGACGCCGACCGCGATCAGAATGGTCTGCACCGAGATCACGAAGGGCCAGCCGGCGAAGCGGGCGATCGCCGTCGCGGCGCCGACGCCGAGGGCGATGCCGACGGCGCCGCCGATGGTGGCGAGTGTCGTCGCCTCGATCAGGAATTGCGACAGCACGTCGCGCTGGCGGGCGCCGACGGCCAAACGCAGGCCGATCTCACGGGTGCGCTCGGTCACCGAGACCAGCATGATGTTCATGATGCCGATGCCGCCGACCAGCAGCGAGACGCCGGCGACGGCGGCGAGCAGCCAGGAGAGGGTGCTGGCGGCGGCGGTCGCGGTGTTGGCGATCTCGGTCAGGTTGCGGACGATGAAGTCGTCGTCCTGGTCCTCGGTGAGGCGATGGCGCTGGCGCAGCAAGGCGCGGGTCTGCTCGATGCCGGGATTGATCGCATCCTCGCTGGCGAACTTGACCATGATGGTCTGGACCGAGCGGTCGCGGGCATAGTTGCGGCCGACGATGCGGCGCCGGCCGGTGTCGAGCGGCACGAAGATCACGTCGTCCTGATCCTGGCCGAGGGCCGACTGGCCCTTGCCCGCCATCACGCCGATGACCTTGAAGGGCACGTTGCGGATACGGAACATCTGGTCGAGCGGATCGGAGTCGCCGAACAGGTTGCGCGCTACGGTCTGGCCGATGATGGCGACGATCTCGCCGCGGCGAATCTCCTCCGGCTCGAACAGGCGCCCTTCGGCGAGGCCCCATTCGCGGGCGGTGAAGAAATCGAGATCGGTCGCGGTGATCATCGTCGACCAGTTGGTGCCGGCATAGACCGCCTGGGCGCGGGTGGTGATCACCGGGGCGGCCGCGACGACGTCCTCGACCTCGTTGACGACGGCGCGGGCATCTTCGTCGGTCAGGGTCGAGGAGGCGCCGGCGCCGAGCCGGACACCGCCCTGCGTGACGTTGCCCGACTGGATGATGGCGAGATTGGCACCGAGCGACTTGATCTGGCTGTCGACGCGTTCGCGGGCACCAGAGCCGATCGCGACCATGGCGATCACCGCGGCGACGCCGATGATGATGCCGAGCATGGTCAGGGCCGAGCGCAGCGCATTGGCGCCGATGGCGGAGAGGGCGGAGCGGATGGCTTCCAGCAGGCTCATTCAGCGGCCTCCGGCATGGGGGCGGCACTGTCATGCGCTGCGAGCGCGGTGCGGGCGTCGGCCGGCTCCTGTCTGATGTCGGCGATGACATGGCCGTCGCGGAAGCGCACCACCCGGCGGGCATGCCTTGCGACCTCGGCATCATGCGTCACCAATACGACGGTGACGCCCTCGCGGTTGAGGTCCTGGAAGAGAGCGAGAATCTCGAGTGCGGTGCGGCTGTCGAGCGCGCCGGTCGGCTCGTCGGCGAGCAGGAGGCGCGGCTGGTTGACCAGGGCGCGGGCGATGGCGACGCGCTGCTGCTGGCCGCCGGAAAGCTGCATCGGCCGGTGATGGGCGCGCTCGGCGAGGCCGACGCGGCCGAGCGCGGCGAGCGCCCGCTCGCGCCGCGCCTTGCGGTCGACTCCGGCATAGACCATCGGCAATTCGACATTGGCGCAGGCATCGACGCGCGGCAAAAGGTTGAACTGCTGGAAGACGAAGCCGAGCTTGCGGTTGCGCAGTTCGGCGAGACCGTCGCCGGACAGCGTCTCGACCTCGACGCCGTCGAGCCGGTACTGGCCGCCGGTCGGACGGTCGAGGCAGCCGATCAGGTTCATGAAGGTCGATTTTCCGGAGCCCGAGGGGCCCATCACCGCGACGAGCTCGCCCGCCTCGATGTCGAGGCTGACGCGGTCGAGCGCGGTGACGCGACCGGAATCGAGGTCGTAGACCCGGGAGAGCGCGCGTGCCTCGATCAGGGGCATAGCCGGCGCCTCAGAACAGCCGCGGGCCGCGAGGGGCGGGACCGCGGCTCGCCGGCGCGGGCTCGGCGCCGCGTGGACCGCCGCCGACCACGACCTGCGTGTTCTCGGCGATCTCGGCGGCGGGCACGATCTGGGTGAAGGCGCCGTCGCTCGGGCCGAGCCGGACCGCGACCGGCTTGGGCTGGCCGTTGCCGTCGAGGATATAGACGCGGCCGGGCGCGAAATCCTGCGCCGCCGGGCGCCCCTCCTGCATCAGCGCCTCGAACTTGGCGCGGCGCTCGGGATCGAGCACGGCGGCGATCTTGCTGCGCATTTCGTCGCGGGCAGCGCGGAACATCGCGCGGCGCTCTTCCTCCGAAAGACCGGCGGCCGGGCGCCGGCCTTCGCCGCGCCGCTCGGCGAAGATCGCGGCGATCGCCTGCTTCTGCTCCGGCGTCGGCTGGACCTCCTCCTCGATGCGCTCGCGCAGCGCGCCAGCGGCGCGGTTTCCGCCGCCGCGCGCAGCCGGCGCCTCGGCGGGAAGCGCCGTCGGGCCGCCGAGCGGGCGGAAACGCAGCGCCGCGTTGGGCACGCGCAGCACGTCCTGCCTGTCGTCGGTGACGATCTGGACATTGGCGGTCATGCCCGGCAGCAGCGCGAGGTCACGGTTCTGGACCCGGACGACGCCGGTATAGGTGACGACGTTCTGGATGGTCTGGGCGCCGAGCCTCACCATCTCGACGAGCCCCTGGAAGCTGCGGTTCGGATAGGCGTTGACGCTGAAGGAGACGGTCTGCCCGGCCTTGAGGCGGCCGACATCGGCCTCGTCGATATTCGCGTAGATATCGATGACGTGCAGATCCTGCGCGATCTGGAACAGCTCCGGCGCCGAGAGCGAGGCGGCGACGGTCTGACCGAGATTGACCTGGCGCTGGACGACGACGCCATCGACCGGCGAGCGGATATCGGTGCGCTCGAGATCGATCAGGATGTCCTTCAGCTTGGCCTCACGCTGGGCGATCAGCGCCTCGCCGGACTGGACCTGGCCTTCGGCGAGCGAGATGTCGGCGTCGAGCCCGCCGATCTCGGCCTTGAGCGAGGCGATCTGGGCTTCGTTGGAAGCGAGCGTCGCCGTCTGGATCTCGACCTGGGTGCGGGCGCTGTCGAGGCTTTGCTGGGCACCGGCGCCGCGCGTGAACAATTCGTTCTGGCGGTCGAAGGTCCGCTTGGCATCAGCAAGCTGTGCCCTGGTGCGGTCGCGCTGGGCTTCCAGGTCCTTGACGGTGGAGTCGGCCTTGGTGCGAGCGACCTTGGCGCGCTCCAACTGGGCGCGCTTGACGACGAGATCGGCCTTGGCCTGGGAGAGGTCGGCGGCGGCGGCGTCGCGGCGGGTCTTGATCTGGTCGCTGTTCAGGCGGGCAACGATCTGGCCAGCCTTCACCTGCGAATTATAGTCGGCGAGGATCTCGACGACCTGGCCGGACAGCATCGAGCCGACGACGACGGTGGTGACCGGGGTCAGGGAGCCGGTGGCGCGCACGGAGGCGGTGATCTGGCCGCGGTCGATCGCGGCCGTGCGATAGGCGGCGTCGCTCGCGGCTCCTCCTGTCGGCCGCAGGGCCAAATAGCCGGCGGCGAGCGCTGCCGCTCCGATACCGGCCCCGATCATCCAGAGACGCAAGGTTCATCCTCCTCCGGCAGCACAACGCGGTCGTTCTGCCATGGCCGCAGCATGCCAGAAGCGGCCGGCGCAGACGAGTTAACTCGCGGCAATGTTCGCGGAGCGCCGCGGCTCTACGCCGTCCGCGCTTCCTGCGTCAGTGCCAGCAGATCGCGCAGGGTCGTGATCGTCGAGCCGTCGGCGACGCCGTCGACCTTCTGCGGCCGCCAATGGCGCTGGAAGGCGGCGACGACCGCCTCCAGGCGCTCGTCATAGACTCCGTCCACCGAAACGCCGTAGCCGAGCATGGCGAACATCGCCTGCAGCGCCTCGACCGGCGGGCCGGCATCGCCGCGCGCGAAGAAGCGGCCGCCCTTGATCGGCGCCGGCTCGAGCCAGAGGCCGACGCCGCCCTCGGCGAAGCGACGCCAGGGGAATTTCTCGCCGGGGTCGATCTTGCGGCCGGGCGCGATGTCGGAATGGGCGAGCACGCGCTCGGGCGGAATGCGCCAGCGCTCGCAAATGTCGCGGCAGAGGTTCAGCGTGGCGGCGAGCTGCTCCTCCGGGAAATCGGGAAGGCCGCCGGGATGGCCGGGATTGGCGATCTCGATGCCGATCGAGGCGGAGTTGAGATCGGTCTCGCCGGCCCAGTGCGAGGCGCCGGCATGCCAGGCGCGGCGCTCCTCGGGCACGAGCTGGAGGATGTGGCCGTTCTCGAAGACGAAGTAGTGGCAGGAGACCTGGGCGATCGGGTTGCACAGCCATTGCAGTGCCTCGCCGGTGTCGGGCATGCCGGTATAGTGCAGGATTAGCGCGTCCGGGCGGCGATCGGTCGAGCCATTGCGGAACTTGCGCTCGCCATGATTGGGCGAGGGGAAGACCTTGGCGGCGAAGCGGCTGTCGGGCTTCGTCGAAACGCTCATGCTGGCGCCGCCAGCCGGCTGGCGAGGCCGCGCTCCTTCTGGATCGCGTCCCAGGCGGCGTTGATCGCGGCCAGCCGGCGCGTCGCGATGCAGATGGCTTCCTCGGGCAGACCGCGGGCGATCTCGCGATCGGGGTGGTTCTCGACCACCAGGGCACGATGCAGCTTGCGGATCTCGGCGTCGCTCATCTCGCGGCTGGCGCCGAGCACGAGATAGGGGTCGTCGCGGCGGCGGACATGGCGCGCCTCGATGCGGGCGAAGCCGGCCTCATCGATGCCGAAGATCATCGCGACATCGTGCAGATAGTCGTGCTCGCGCTCATGGATGGCGCCGTCGGCGGCGGCGATAAGGAAAAGCCCGTCGAGCACGTCCTCGAGCAGGGCCGGCTCCTCGCGGAAGCTCTCGGCGATCTGGCTGGCATAGGCCTCGAAGCCGGCGCTGGTCTGCTTGGCGAGGTCGAACAGGCGCTCGATATGGCCCTGCTCCTCGGCCGGCACCGTGACGATGCGGCGGAAGGCGGCGACCTCGTCGCGCGTCACGACGCCGTCGGCGCGCGCCATCTTGGCGGCGAGGGCGACGAGGCCGGTGGTGAAGATGAGCTGCCGCGGCGCTGGCCCGAAGGGCGCGCCCTCGCGGTCGACCAGGACATGGCCGGCGAGCGCGCCGACCAGCGCTCCGAGCGGGCCGCCGAGCGCAAAGCCGAGGCCTCCGCCCCCCAAAGCGCCCCAGTGGAATGATTTCATCGATCGATCGGCCCTAGAGCAGGATGCGAAAAAGTGGAAACCGGCCTTTCTCCATGCAAGCTGCCCGCGCGCCTCGATACCTGGCGGAAGCGAAGTTCGGGCGGCCGCGCTACGCGCTTCCGCCCGAATATGTCTGGTTCCGCCGGGTGGGCCGAAGCCTATCCGAGCTGGCGATGTGCTCAGCGGCAGTAGAGCCGGCCGTAACGGTCGCGATAATAGCCGTAAGGGCAACCGTCATAATAGCCGTCATCATAGGGCGACGTTGCCGCACCCACGATCGCGCCGCCTGCGGCGCCGATGAGGCCGCCTGCGACGGCGCCGCCGGCGCGGCCGGTGGCGAGCCCGCCGATCACGGCACCGGTGGCGGCACCGATCGCGGCGCCTCCGCCGACGCGCTGTTCATGCGGCGTGCAGGCCGCCGCGCCAAGAGCGAGCCCGAGGGCCGCGACTGCCAGCAGTTTATTCATTTCATTCCCCCGTCTCGGGGTCGAACCCGCGCAGCAAGGTGCCTTCAGCGTCGACCCAGCCCATAGCGGCCGTCAATTGCGGTCGCAATGCGGCGATGATTTGGCTCTTTCCCTTGACTGCGTCAACGCCGTGAGGCCCGAATCGTTCCATGCCTCAATACATGATGATTACTTTTGAATGATTTAGTCATAAATAATCGATATGTCGCAATAGAATATAGAATTGCGGAGTGATGCGCCGGATTGTCGTCACATTCATCTATCATTTGGCCCGCCGGTCAATTCGATCAACGTGACATGGGGCTCCCCAATATGATCCGGATCTATGGTAGCGGCTGCGCCGCCTTTGCGATTTGCCTGGGCCTACTGCAACCGGCTGCTGCCGAGATCAACGCCGAGACCGATGCGCGCGCCTTCATCGTGCGCGAGGCCGAGATTAAGCGGGCACAGGAGGCGCCGGAAACCGGCCGGCAGCAGGCGCGGCATGCGCCGGATGGGGCGGGGGAGATGGTGTCGCCTGCCGCCCAGAAGTCAGCCGCCAAGCCGAGCCGGGCGGAAAAGCCGCGCCGTCAGGCGCTGGCTGCGCCGGCCGGCAGCGACAATCTGCGGGCTCTCGTCGCCCGCCATGCGGCCGCCAACGGCGTGCCGTTCTCGCTAGCCGATGCGGTGGTCCGCATCGAGAGCCGCTACAACCCGCGCGCAGCCAATGCCGGTAATTACGGCCTGATGCAGATCCGCCATCAGACGGCGCGTGGCGTCGGCTACAATGGCGGGGCGGCCGGGCTGCTCGATGCCGAGACCAATGCCCGCTACGGCATGAAATATCTGGCGCAGGCCTACAGGCTCGCCGGTGGCGATACCTGCCGCACCGTGATGATGTATCAGAGCGGCCACATGGCGAAGCGCATGAGCGGCGCGAACCGCGTCTATTGCTCCAAGGTGCGCACCATCACCGCCAGCAACTGAGCCGGCGCTTGACGCCGGCGGCGCAAGAGCGCACAGGCGATCCCGCCAGTCGGTCGGACGGCCGCTCCCGCTTCGCGGGGGAGGAAAGTCCGGGCTCCACGGAAACACGGTGCCGGATAACGTCCGGCGGGGGCGACCCCAGGGAAAGCGCCACAGAGATCGAACCGCCCCCGGTTTCGGCCAGGGGTAAGGGTGAAAAGGTGCGGTAAGAGCGCACCGCGGGCCCGGCAACGGGAACGGCATGGCAAGCCCCACCGGGAGCAAAACCAAATAGGGACGATGCTTTCCGCGCAAGCGGGGAGGGGCCTGTTTCCTGGCCTGGTCGTCCGGGTTGGTTGCTCGAGGCGCGCAGCGATGCGCGTCCCAGAGGAATGGCCGTCACGTCGGGGGAGAGATCCTCCGGCCATCCAGAACCCGGCTTACAGGCCGGCTGGCACCTCAGAACCTCCGAAGATACGAAAATGGGCCGGGAGCGATCCCGGCCCTTTCGTCGTCCAATGACCGATCAGAGTGTGTAGCTCCACTCCGCCGGAACGAAGCGGAAGGCCGTGCCGGCCTTCAGCACCTTGCCGAAGCCGGGGAAGGGCATATGCGCGCCGCTGATCAGCAGCTGGTCCGCCGCCGCCATGTCGAGCACGCGCCGGCGCGAGGCGGCCGCCTGCGCGCCATCGGCATCGAAGACGAAGGCGACCTCGGGCCGAGCCGTCTGGATCACCGCATTGTGGATGCAGTCGCCGACCAGCAGCGCCTGCTCCTTTCCGGAGGCGATGCGCAGCAGGCTGTGGCCCGGCGTGTGGCCGGGCGCGTGTTCGAGGCTGAGGCCCGGCGCGATCTCGCCCGGCTTCATCTTGCGGGTGCGGGCGGCATAGGGCGCGAGCGTGCCGCGGGCCGAGGCGAAGAACGGCTTCATCGCCTCCGGCGCCTGGTTGAGGATGCCGTCATCATGCCAGAAGGCGTATTCGGTCTCGTTGATGATCACTTCGGCATTCGGGAAGCGCGCCGCCTTCTCGGCGGTGATCAGGCCCTCGGCATGGTCGGGATGGGCGTGCGTCAGGATCACCGCGTCGATCTGCGCGGGCTCGATGCCGGCGGCGCGCAGATTGGCGTCGAGCCGGCCCATGGTCGGGCCGAAGGCGGTGTTGGCGCCGGTGCCGGTGTCGAGCAGATAGGTCCTGTCCTTGGCGTTGACCACGAAGGCGTTGACCGAGGTCGGCAGCTTCTCATCCTGGCCGGCATTGGCCAGAGCCTGGCGAACGGCGTCGGGGTCGCTGCTGAGGAAGGCCTTGGCGTCGAGCGGGATATAGCCGTCGAGGATCGCGGTGATCTCGATGTCGCCGAGCTTGCGGCGATAGATCCCTGCGACTTGGGTCGAGGCTTGCGGAGCCCGGGCGAAAGCGGGGAGGGCGGGTGCCAGTACGGCCGCGGCGAGGCCGGTGAGAAGATGGCGGCGGTCGATCATGCTGTGTTCCAGAGGCTAGGGGCGAAGGGCTTCCGGAAACGATGCCCGCGCCTCGCGACGCGGGACCTAATCGTCTCACGGCCGGGTCAAGGCCGGCCGTGAGGAGCAGATGGGTGGCGTCGCGTCAGGCCGCAACCGTCAGCTGGACGTCGATATTGCCCCGGGTCGCGTCCGAATACGGGCAGACGATATGGGCCTTCTGCACGAGGTCCTCGAGCTTGGCCTTCTCGATGCCGGGCGCCGCGATCGTCAGCTTGACGGCGATGCCGAAACCCTTGCCGTCGTCGCGCGGGCCGATGCCGACATCGGCGCTGACACGTGCATCATCCGGGATCTTCACGCCTTCCTTGCCGGCGGCGAATTTCAGCGCGCCGAGAAAGCAGGCCGAATAGCCCATGGCGAAGAGCTGCTCGGGATTGGTGCCGTCGCCGCCGCCGCCGCCGAGCTCCTTGGGCGTGTTCAGCACGAGCTTGACGTTGCCGGTGTCGGTCGCGGCCTGGCCTTCGCGGCCGCCGGTGGCCGAGCCATGGGCGGTGTAGAGGATCTTCATGACTGCTCTCCTTGTCGGGCTGGTTTCCGTCGTGGTCGATGGAAATTAGATTGTGCACAATCTAATTGTTGGCAATTCAAATTTCCGTGAACGGGCGGCGCTCGGGGCGATGAAAGCGTATCTTGGTGTCAGCATAGGGTAGACTGTTCCGTGGGCGGGTTGTTCCAATCCGCTCGGACCGTTTCCCCGCTGAGGATCCGTGATGCGGGCAGCTGACGGCGAGGCCATGACGAAGGATGCGCAGGCGCAGCCGGTGCGCGGGCTCGACGAGCAGATCTGCTTTGCGGTCTATTCGGCCGCCCATGCCTTCAACCGGGCCTATCGGCCGTTCCTGGCCGAGCTCGGTCTGACCTATCCGCAATATCTGGTCATGCTGGTGCTGTGGGAGCAGGACGGCCAGAGCGTGAAGGCGATCGGCGAGCGACTGATGCTCGATTCCGGCACGCTGACGCCGCTGCTCAAGCGCCTCGAAGGCAATGGTCTGATCCTGCGCAAGCGCGGCCGCGAGGATGAACGGCAGGTGCTGGTCGAGCTGACCGAGGCGGGACGTGTCCTGCACGAGAAGGCGGGGCGCTCCGCCAATCCGGTGCCCTGCGCGGTCGAGGATAGCGGCGTCCCGCCGGCGCGCCTGCTGGAAGAAGTCCGGGCCCTGCGCGAGGCCTTGCTGCGTCGCGCCGCTGCGGAGGACTAGGCTCGCCGGGGCGAGGTCGGTGGCCTCAAAAATATTTCTCCGCGGGCAGGCCGATGGGCCCGGCTCGGCGGTCCCATTGCGCTCGCGTCCGCGAGCCCGAAATCGACGTTTTTACGGATAGTTAACCTTAACGGGCTGTGATGTTCGCAGGCTGGCGCCGGGTCGTGTCCGGCTCCCTGAATCCGTTGACGCCCATAACATCCCATGGTATCCCAAATCATCCCGTCGAAACCGACAGGCAAGCGACAGGTCGGGGTCCGTGTGCCGCGCGGATTCAGGCTGAAGGCTTCGCTTTGTCGGGTTCGACGGGAGTATCCGCGGCCGGTTCTGGCCGGCCCGCTCCGCACCGTGGAAACCTGGCCGGGAGGCGGCGTTGACGGACCGCTTCGTCTCCCATTTCACCAACAAGCTCGATGCCAAGGGCAGGGTCTCGATCCCCGCGACCTTCCGCGCCGTTCTGGCGAAGGACGGCTACGAGGGGCTCTACGTCCATCCGGCGCTCGACCAGGCCAGTCTCGATTGCGGCGGGCATGCGCTGCGCGCGACGATCGACGATATTCTCTCGCGCTTCTCGCCGTTTTCGGAGGAGTGGGACTCGCTCTCCACGGCGCTGAACGGAACCTCGGAAGTGTTGAAGGTCGATCCGGAGGGGCGCATCGTGTTGAGCGAGGCACTGAAGGCCCATGCCGGGATCGGCGACGCCGTCGCCTTCGTCGGGCAGGGGCACAAATTCCAGATCTGGGAGCCGGAGCGCTTCCGGCTCCATCTCGATCAGGCGCGGGCGAAATTGCGGGACGTCCGGCGCGCGCTCGGCGCAGGGGTGACCTCGTGAAGCCGGCCGAAGGGGAGGTTGCCGTGCCGCATGTGCCGGTGCTGATGGAGGAGGCGCTCGACGCGCTCGCGCTGAAGCCGGGCGGCCGCTATCTCGACGGCACCTTCGGCGCTGGTGGCTATTCCCGCGCGCTGCTGATGCGTGAGCCGCAGGCGGAGCTTCTGGCGCTCGACCGCGATCCCAATGCGATTGCCGGCGGGGCCGGGCTCGTCGCCGCCATGGCTGGCCGGCTGACCCTGGCACAGGCCCGTTTCGGCGCTCTCGCCGAGGAGGCCGAGCGCTTCGGTATGCTGCCGCTCGACGGGGTGGTGCTCGATATCGGCGTCTCGTCGATGCAGCTCGATCAGGCGCAGCGCGGCTTCTCGTTCCGCTTCGACGGGCCGCTCGACATGCGCATGGAGGCCAATGGCCAGAGCGCCGCCGAGCTCGTCAACGAGGCCGATGAGGGCGTGCTCGCCAACATCATCTATCACTATGGCGAGGAGCGGCGCTCGCGCGCCATCGCCCGCGCCATCGTCGAAGCGCGCCGCAAGGCGCCGCTCAGCACGACCAAGCAATTGGCCGATCTCGTCGCCGGCATCGTCCGGGCCGATCCCAACGGTCCGCATCCGGCGACGCGGACCTTCCAGGCGCTCCGGATCGCGATCAATGACGAACTCGGCGAGCTCGTCCGGGCTTTGCATGCCGCCGAGGCGGCGCTGGCGCCGGGCGGGCGGCTCGCCGTCGTGACTTTCCATTCGCTCGAGGACCGCATCGTCAAGCTGTTCTTCGCGCAGCGTTCCGGGAAGGCTCCCGCCGCTTCGCGCCATGCGCCGGCGGCAACGGCGCCTGCCGCGACGTTTCGCCCGGTGACGAAGGGGGCGGTGGCGCCGTCCGAGGCCGAGATGCGTGCCAATCCGCGCGCCCGTTCGGCGAAACTGCGTGCCGCCGAGCGGACCGAGGCCGCAGCGCGCGCGCCCGAGGCCGAACTGGTCACACTCGCGGTCGTGCCCGCCCCGCAAACCCGCCGGAGGAGCTGAGCTTGATCAAGCTGCTGCACGTCATCGCCATCGGGGCGCTGGTCTCCTCGGCGCTCTACGCCTACTCGATCAAATACGAGACCACGCTCGAGGCCGAGCAGCTCCAGAAGCTGAAGGCCAAGGCCCAGCGCGAGCGCGACGCGATCGCCGTGCTGAAGGCCGAATGGCAGTTCCTCAACCGGCCCGACCGCCTGCAGGCGCTGGCCGACCGGCATCTCGATCTGCAGCCGCTGGCGATCAACCAGATCGTCCGGCTCTCCGACATTCCCAATCGCGGGCCCAAGGTCGATTCGATCGGCCGCAAGCTCGAGGATCTCGGCCTCGGCCTGCCGACCGAGACGCCGCGCAACGTCAAGAGCAACAGCTCCACCACGCCGGGAGGCCGCCCATGACGCCCGAGCCAGTCGCTCCAGCCGTCGTCGCCGCGCCGGTGGTCGAGAAGCCGCGCCGGCCGAGCCTGCGCGCCGGCCTGTTGCGCGACATCTTCCGGATGAGCGGGGAGAAGAGCGAGCCGCGGGTCGGTCTCGTCATCCTCGGCTTCAGCGCGCTCTTCCTGGCGATCACCGGCCGGCTGGTGGCGCTCGCCGCCTTCCCGAACGACCAGGTCGGCCTGCGCCGGGCGACCTCGAACGCGATCTCGGCGGCGCGGCCCGACATCGTCGACCGCAATGGCGTGCCGCTCGCCACCGATATCCGGACCGTCTCGGTCTTTGCCGAGCCGCGCAAGATCCTCGACAAGGACGAGGCGACCGAGCTGCTCACCGCGGTGCTGCCCGACCTCAACGCCAAGGATCTGCGCGACAAGCTCGGCACCAAGCGCGGCTTCGTCTGGGTCAAGCGCGAGATCACGCCGCGCCAGCAGGCCGAGGTACACCGGCTCGGCATTCCCGGCGTCGGCTTCGTGCCCGAGAACAAGCGCGTCTATCCGAACGGGCCGGCCGCCGCGCATGTGCTCGGCTTCGCCAATGTCGACAATGTCGGCATCGCCGGCATCGAGAAATACATCGACTCGCAGGGGCTGCAGGATCTCAACGGCGCCGGTCTGGCGGTGCAGGCCTCCGACCTCAAGCCGGTCGCGCTGTCGATCGATCTGCGGGTCCAGCACCTGCTGCGCGACGAGCTGGTCAAGGGCATCGAGAAGTATCGGGCGATCGCCGCGGCCGGCGCGATCATGGACGTGAACACGGGCGAGATCATCGCCTCGGTCTCGCTGCCCGATTTCGACCCGAGCAACCCGGTCGATGCGCTCGAGAAGGATCGGATCAACCGGATCAATGTCGGCGTCTACGAGATGGGCTCGACCTTCAAGGCGCTGACCGTCGCGATGGCGCTCGATACCGGCAAGGCCAACATCAATTCGAGCTATTCGACCGCCGGCGGCATGATGCGCTTCGGTCGGCAGGTCATCCGTGAGTACCGGGGCGGCACCGGCCGCACGCTGACCGTGCCGGAAGTGTTCGTCCACTCGTCGAACATGGGCACGGTCAAGATGGCGCTCTCGGTCGGCGTCGAGGGACACAAGGCCTTCCTGCGCAAGATGGTCCAGCTCGACCGCTTGCAGACCGAGCTGCCGGAAAGCGCGGCCCCGATCGTGCCGCAGCGCTGGGGCGAGCTCAACACCGCCACGATCGCCTTCGGCCACGGCCTCGCCGTCGCCCCGATCCAGGCGCTGGCGGCCGTCGCGGCGCTGGTCAATGGCGGCAAGCTGATGACGCCGACCTTCATCAAGCGCTCGGTCGAGGAAGCGGAAGCGGTCAGCACCCGCGTCATCAAGCCCGAGACCTCGGAGGCGATGCGCTACATCATGCGCCTCAACGGCGAGCGCGGCTCGGCCCGCAAAGCCGATGTCGCCGGCTATTTCGTCGGCGGCAAGACCGGTACGGCCGAGAAGGTGATCAACGGCCGCTACGCCAAGAACAAGAATTTCACGACCTTCATGGCGATCGTTCCGGCCGACAAGCCGCGATATCTGTTCCTTTCGATTTATGACGAGCCTAAAGGCTATGCCGAAAGCGGCGGCTATTCGACGGCCGCCTGGAACGCCGGCATCACCACCGGCAAGGTCATCGAGCGGGCGGCGCCGATTCTCGGCCTGCCTCCGCGCTTCGAGCCGCCGGTCGCGCCCTTCCCCTTGATGGCGAGGCTCGGCGCCTGGGGCACACGCTAGAGTCGGATCCGATCAGATCGAAGCGGTCTGATCGGTGAATCCGTCTCTGAACATGAGTGAGAGACCGTTTTTGCCGATCGGCTTGCGAAGCAAGCAGATCGGAACGGGCTCTAGGCGGAAAAAGAGATGGGCAATACCGGTTTCAGCCTCGGCCAGCTCTTTCCCGGGGCGTTTCCGGACGATGCCGAGCGTCGCGTCACGGGCCTCGCCTTCGACAGCCGCAAGGTCGCGCCGGGCGAGGCCTTCGTCGCACTCGCCGGCGCCAAGGCCGACGGCGCGCAGTTCATCGCCGATGCTGCGGCGCGCGGCGCGGCGGCGATCGTCTCCGGCCAGCCCCGGCCAGCTGGCCTCGCGCCCGGCATCGCCTTCGCCGAGGTCGCCGATCCGCGTCGGGCGCTGGCGCTCGCCGCGGTGAAAGTGCATCCGCGCCAGCCGGCGACCATCGTCGCTGTGACCGGCACCAGCGGCAAATCCTCGGTAGCGGAATTCACCCGCCAGATCTTCATGGCGCTGGGGCGCGAGGCGGCGAGCCTCGGCACGATCG
This sequence comes from Allobosea sp. GW823-FHT01F03, assembly GCF_058798075.1. Lineage (NCBI taxonomy): Bacteria > Pseudomonadati > Pseudomonadota > Alphaproteobacteria > Hyphomicrobiales > Alloboseaceae > Allobosea > Allobosea sp. GW823-FHT01F03. The sequence goes on from NZ_CM179505.1 coordinate 2,211,315, forward strand.
GCATCGTCACCGCGGCCGGTGCCGATTACGGCTCGCTGACCACGCCCGATCCGCTCTCTCTGCATGCCTCGCTCGACCGGCTGGCCGGGCAGGGCGTCAGCCATGTCGCGATGGAAGCCTCCTCGCACGGGCTCGACCAGCGTCGGCTCGACGGCGTCCGGCTGACGGCCGGCGCCTTCCTCAATCTCGGGCGCGACCATCTCGACTACCACCCGAGCGTCGAGGATTATCTCGCCGCCAAGCTCCGGCTCTGGGAGCTGCTTCCTGCCGGGGCGCCGGTGGTGATCAACCGCGACGAGCCGTACGCGGCCGAGGCGGCGCAAGCCGCCGCCGGCAGCGGCCATCCGGTGATCGGGATCGGCCGGGGCGGGGACCGGCTCAGGCTGCTTTCGGTCGCGCGCGAGGGCTTCTCGCAACGCCTGCGCGTTGCCGTCGACGGACAGGATGTCGAGGTCGTGCTGCCCCTGGTCGGCGATTTCATGGCCGGCAATGCGCTGGTTGCCGCCGGGCTCGCCATCGCGGCGGGCGAGGAGCCGAAGGCGGCGGTCGCGGCGCTCTCCGGCCTCAAGGGTGTGCCCGGCCGGCTGGAGCGCGTGGCCGAGCAGAATGGCGGCCTCGTCGTCGTCGACTATGCCCATAAGCCCGATGCGCTGGCGGCGGTGCTGCGCACCCTGCGCCCCTATGCCAGCGGCCGGCTGATCTGCGTCTTCGGCTGCGGCGGCGACCGCGACCGCGGCAAGCGCCCGCTGATGGGCAGGATCGCGGCCGACGGCTCCGACATCGCCATCGTCACCGACGACAATCCGCGCAGCGAAGACCCGGCCGCGATCCGCGCCGAAATCCTCGCCGCGGCACCCGGCCTGCGCGAGATCGGCGACCGGGCGCGGGCGATCGCTGCGGGCGTCGCCGAGATGCGGCCGGGCGATCTTCTGGTCGTCGCCGGCAAGGGCCATGAAACCGGCCAGATCGTCGGCGACCGGACCCTGCCGTTCTCCGACCATGAGACGGTGCGCCAGGCGATCGCCGAGATCAGCGGAGGAAGATGAGCATGACGGCTGCGCCGCTCTGGACCGGGGGCCGCCTGATCGAGGCGATGAAGGCGCGGGCGCAAGGCCCGCAGCCAGCTGCCATCGGCGGGGCCTCGATCGATACCCGCACGCTCGAGCCGGGCGACGCCTTCTTCGCCATCCAGGGCGAGAAGCGTGACGGCCATGATTTCGTCGCCGCCGCGCTCGAGAAGGGCGCGGCGCTCGCCGTCGTCGACGAGGCGCATGCCGGAGACTTCCCGGCGGACGCGCCGCTGGCCGTGGTTCCGGACGTGCTGCGCGCCATGGAGCAGGCCGGCATGGCGCGGCGCGCCGAGCTGCATGCCGGCGTCGTCGCGGTCACCGGCTCGGTCGGCAAGACCGGGACGAAGGAGGCGCTGCGCCTCGTGCTCTCGCGCCAGGGCAAGACGCATGCGCCGGTCGCCTCCTACAACAACCATTGGGGCGTGCCGCTGACGCTGACCCGGACGCTGGCGGATGTGCGCTACGGCGTTTACGAGATCGGCATGAACAGCCCCGGCGAGATCCTGCCGCTGGCGAAAATGGTCTCGCCCGATGTGGCTATCGTCACCACGGTGCAGCCGGTGCATCTTGCCGCCTTCGAATCGATCGAGGGCATCGCCCGCGAGAAGGCTGCGATCTTCAGCGGGCTGAAGCCCGGCGGCACGGCGATCATCAATGCCGACATCGCCCAGGCCGACCTGCTGCGCGAACTCGCCGAGGCGAGCCCGGCCGGTCGCATCATCAGCTTCGGCGAGAGCGCTTCGGCGGATGTCCGCCTGCTCGGCTGCTCGCTCAAGCCCGAGATCTCGACGGTCGAGGCCAATGTGCGCGGCCGGCCGGTGACCTACAAGCTCGGCAGTCCCGGCAAGCACATCGTGATGAATTCGCTGGCGGTGCTCGCGGCGGTCGACGCGCTCGATGCCGACCTTGCCCTGGCGGCGCTGGCGCTCGCCGAGCTGAAGCCGCCGGCCGGGCGGGGCGCGCGCCAGATGCTACACGCGCCTTCCGGCCCGTTCATGCTGATCGACGAGAGCTATAACGGCAACCCCGCCTCGATGCGGGCGGCGATCGAGAATCTCGGGCGGATCGAGGCGCAAGGCCGCGGAAGGCGGATCGCCGTGCTCGGCGACATGCTGGAACTCGGCGAAAGCGGCCCAGCGCTGCACAAGGGGCTGGCCGAGGCGGTCACCGGCAACGGGGTCGATCTCGTCTTCGCCTGCGGACCCCTGATGCGCTCTCTCTACGACGCCTTGCCTTCACGCCAGCGCGGTGCTTATGCCGCCCAGGCCAGCGGCCTCGAGCCGCTGCTGCTCGATGTGCTGCGTGCCGGCGACGTCGTCACGGTCAAGGGCTCGCTCGGATCGCGCATGGGCTCGATCGTGAAGGCGATGACCGCCCGTTTCCCGGTCGTCACGGCCGACGACTAGCGCGCCTTCCGTTCGACCGGAGCCGGTCGAACGGAAGGCGCGCGGACTCAATCTGTTGGCGCATGTTCCGCCTCGCAGAAGTGGTCTCCACTTCTGCAGAGCATGCGCCAGGACAAGGAACAGGTTTCAATGCTGGTCTGGCTAGCCGATTTCGCGGTTCACTTCCCGATCCTGAACGTCTTCCGCTACATCACCTTCCGGGCCGGCGGGGCGACCGCGACCGCGCTGCTCTTCGTCTTCTTCTTCGGCCCGGCGGCGATCTCCTGGCTCAGGATCAAACAGGGCAAAGGCCAGCCGATCCGGACCGACGGGCCGGAATCGCATCTCGCCAAGCGCGGCACGCCGACCATGGGCGGGCTGATGATCCTGACCGGGTTGTTCGTCGCGACCCTGCTTTGGGGCAATCTGCGCAATCCTTATGTCTGGATCGTGCTCGGCGTGACCGCGAGCTATGGCGCGATCGGCTTCTACGACGATTATCTCAAGGTGACGAAGCAGTCGCATAAGGGCTTCTCCAGCAAGGCGCGCCTCGGGCTCGAGATCGTCATCGCGCTTGCCGCCTGCACGGCGATCATGCTGGTCAGCCCGCCCTCGATCGCCAGTGGCTTCGCGCTGCCGTTCCTGAAGGAATGGATGATCCCGCTCGGCATCCTGTTCCCGGTCGTCACCGCCTTCGTCGTGGTCGGCGCCGGCAATTCGGTGAACCTGACCGACGGGCTCGACGGGCTCGCCATCGTGCCGGTGATGATCGCGGCAGGCACTTTCGGCTTCATCGCCTATCTCGCGGGTAACGCGATCTTCGCCAACTACCTGCAGATCCACCATGTGCCCGGCGTTGGCGAGCTCGCCGTGATCTGCGGCGCGATGATGGGCGCGGGGCTCGGCTTCCTCTGGTTCAACGCGCCGCCGGCGCAGATCTTCATGGGCGACACCGGCTCGCTCGGTCTCGGCGGCATGCTCGGCACCATCGCGGTCGCGATCAAGCATGAGATCGTGCTCGCCATCGTCGGCGGCCTGTTCGTGGTCGAGGCGCTCTCGGTGATCATTCAGGTCGCGGTGTTCAAGCGCACCGGCAAGCGCGTCTTCCTGATGGCGCCGATCCACCATCATTTCGAGAAGCTGGGCTGGACCGAGCCGCAGGTGGTGATCCGCTTCTGGATCATCTCGGTGGTGCTGGCGCTGGTCGGCCTCGCCACGCTGAAGCTGCGTTGAGCCGATGACACCTGTCACTGTCTTCGCGGGCGAGACCCTCGCCCTGTTCGGCCTCGGCGGCTCCGGTCTCGCGACCGCCCGGGCGCTCCGCGCCGGTGGCACCGAAGTCGCCTGCTGGGACGACAACCAGGCGAGCCGCGACAAGGCGGCTGCCGAGGGGCTCGCCATCGTCGATCTCGCCAATGCCGACTGGTCGCGCTTCGCCGCCTTCGTGCTCTCGCCGGGCGTGCCGCTGACCCATCCCGCACCGCACTGGACGGTCGAGAAAGCCAAGGCCGCGAATGTCCCGGTGATCGGCGATATCGAGCTGTTCTTCCTCGAGCGCGCGAAGCTTGCCCCGGACGCGCCGGTGATCTGCATCACCGGCACCAACGGCAAGTCGACGACCACGGCCCTGATCGCCCATGTCCTGGCTGCTGCCGGCCGCGACGTGCAGATGGGCGGCAATATCGGCACCGCCGTGCTGGCGCTGGCCCCGCCGGCCAGGGACCGCATCCACGTCATCGAGTGCTCGACTTTCCAGATCGATCTGGCGCCTTCCTTGAAGCCGACGGTCGGCATCCAGATGAACCTGACGCCGGATCATCTCGACCGGCACGGCACCTTCGAAGCCTATGGCGCGATCAAGGAGCGGCTGGTCGCCGCCTCCGACCTCGCCGTGATCGGCGTCGACGACGAGCCCTCGAAGCAGATGGCGCGGCGGCGCGCCGCTTCGGGCAAGCCTCTGGTCAAGATCAGCGGCGAGCAGCCGCTCGACGAGGGCGTCTTCGCCGGCGTCACCGCCAATCAGGGCAAGCTCGATACGCGCATCGTCGAGGTCAGGGACGGCAAGCCCAGGGTCGTCGCCAATCTCGCGGGCATCGGTAGCCTGCGCGGTGCGCACAACGCCCAGAATGCCGCAGCCGCCTTCGCCGCCTGTGCCGCGGTCGGGCTCACGGCCGAGGAGATCGCAGCGGGATTCAAGAGCTATCCGGGCCTGAAGCACCGGATGGAGGAACTCGGGCGGATCGGCCGTGTCGTCTTCATCAATGATTCCAAGGCGACGAATGCCGACTCGACCGAGAAGGCGCTGACCTCCTTCCGTGCGATCTTCTGGATCCTCGGCGGCAAGGCCAAGGAGGGCGGGATCGAGTCGCTGCGGCGCTATTTCCCGAACATCGCCCATGCCTATCTGATCGGCGCGGCGAGCGATCTCTTCGCCGCGACCTTCGACGCCGACGGCCGGGTTTCCTATGAGCGCAGCGGTACGCTCGACGTCGCGGTCGCAGCCGCGACCGAGGCCGCGCTGGCGGCACCGGGGGAGGGCGAGATCGCGGTGCTGCTTTCGCCGGCCTGCGCCTCCTATGACCAGTTCCCGAATTTCGAGGTCCGCGGCGATGCCTTCCGGGCGCTGGTCGAGGCGTTGCCGGGGTTCGAGGCGGCAGGAGCCGCTTCCGCTTGAAGGAGCAATTCTCCGTTCCAGACCTCATCCTGCGAGCTGCGTCAGTGGCGTCTCGAAGGACGAGGGCGGGCGGGAAGCCGGAGAGCTCGAACTGGAATCAATCGGTTAACCATTCATTGACAGAGTGATTCGCCGGAACGGGTGACCACGACCTGCCTGTTCGCTGACGGAGCCCACATAGATGACCTCGCGCGCAGAACCCAGCCTGAGCGGCCGTTGGTGGTGGTCGATCGACCGCGTCATCCTCTCGACCATGGTGGCGCTGATGGTCTCCGGCGTCGTGCTGCTGATGGCGGGGGGGCCGCCGGTCGCCGAGCGCCTCGGCCTACCGACCTTCCATTTCGTCAACCGCCAGGCGGTCTATCTGCTGGCGGCGCTCGCCGTCTTCCTCGCCACTTCGCTGCTGACGCCGCGCCAGGTGCGCCGCGCGGCGCTGATCGTCTTCGCCGTCTCGCTGGCGGGTGTGATCGGCACGCTCTATTTCGGGGTCGAGGTCAAGGGCGCCAGGCGCTGGCTGACGCTCGGCCCGCTCGGCTCGGTGCAGCCTTCGGAGTTCCTCAAGCCGGCCTTCGTGGTCATGGCCGCCTGGGCCTTCGCGGAGGGCGGGCGCCGGCCCGATCTGCCGGGCACGATCATCGCTTTCCTGCTCCTGCCGCTGACCATCGTGCCGCTCGTCCTGCAGCCTGATTTCGGCCAGACGGTGCTGGTGACGCTGGTCTGGGCGGGCCTGTTCTTCGTCGCCGGGCTGCACTGGTTCTGGGTGATGGGGCTCGGCGGCGCCGGGGCCTTCGGCCTGCTGATCGCCTATCAGCTCGTGCCGCATGTCCGCGGCCGCATCGAGCGCTTCATGGACAAGGGCTCGGGCGACACCTTCCAGGTCGACACCGCGCTGGAGAGCTTCGCGCAGGGTGGCTGGCTCGGCAAAGGGCCGGGCGAGGGCACGGTCAAGCGCATCCTGCCCGACGCCCATACCGACTTCATCTTCGCGGTGACGGCCGAGGAGTTCGGCGTCGTCGTCTGCATGGTCCTGGTCGCGATGTTCGCGATCATCGTGCTGCGCGCGCTCTTCGTGGCGCAGCGTGCCGAAGACCCGTTCGTGCGCCTTGCGGTGACCGGTCTCGCCTTGCTGTTCGGCATCCAGGCGGCGATCAACATGATGGTCAACCTGCACATGATGCCGGCCAAGGGCATGACCTTGCCCTTCATCTCCTATGGCGGCTCCTCGCTGATCTCGCTGGCGCTCGGCACCGGCTTCCTCTTGGCGCTGACACGCAAACGGCCAAGGGCCGAGAACTTCGGCCAGACGGGACGCCGGCAGTGACGGCGGGAGTGCAGGCGCCTCTCATCGTGCTCGCCGCGGGCGGCACGGGCGGGCATCTTTTTCCGGCCGAGGCGCTGAGCCATGCGCTGCATGCGCGCGGCCTGCGGGTCGCCCTGATCACCGATACCCGCGCCGCCGAATATGCCGGCAGCTTCCCGGCGGAATCGATCCATGCCGTGCCGGCGGCGACGCCGTCCGGCCGCTCGCCGCTGAAGATGCTGCAGGCGGCGCTGGTTCTGGCAAAAGGCGCCTTCGCGGCGCGCCGTGCGATCAAGGCCTTGCAGCCGGCACTCGTCGTCGGCTTCGGCGGCTATCCGACCGTGCCGCCGGTCTTCGCCGCGGCGCTGATGGGCGTGCCGACCTTGGTCCATGAGCAGAATGCCGTGGCCGGCCGGGCGAACCGCTTTCTCGCCGGACGGGTGAAGGTGATCGCGACAGGCTTCGCCGAGGTCGGCGGGCTCTCCGCGGCGCAGGCGGCGAAGTGCCGCCTGGTCGGCAATCCCGTGCGGCCGGCGGTCCTCCAGGCCGCCTCGCCCTATCCCTCGCTCGATGGCGGGGTGAACCTGCTCGTCTTCGGCGGCAGCCAGGGCGCGCGCGTCATGGCCGATATCGTGCCCCCCGCGATCCAGCTGCTCAGCCCCGAGGAACGGGCGAGGATCTCGGTCGTCCAGCAGGCGAGGGCCGAGGATGGCGAGCGGGTGCGCAGCATCTATGCCGGGCTCGGCGTCAAGGCCGAGATCGCGCCCTTCTTCAAGGACCTTCCGGCGCGGATGGCGGCCTCTCACCTCGTCGTCGCGCGCTCCGGTGCTTCGACCATCGCGGAGCTCTCCGTGATCGGCCGGCCGGCGCTGCTGGTACCGTTGCCGGGCTCGCTCGACCAGGACCAGGCGGCCAATGCCGCCGTGCTCGAAAAGGCGGGCGGCGCCATCCGGATCATGCAACCGGACTTCACGCCGCGCCGGCTCGCCGGCGAGCTTTCGGGACTGCTCGCCGACCCCTCGCGCTTGACTGCGATGGCTGCGAGCGCCAAGAGCGCCGGAATCCCGGACGCCGCCGACCGGCTGGCGCGCCTGATCGCCGAAACCGCCCAGATCTGAATTTTCCAGAAGAGTACCGCACCATGAAGCTGCCGCCGAAGCTCGGCTCCATCCATTTCGTCGGTATCGGCGGCATCGGAATGTCGGGGATCGCCGAGGTGCTGCACAATCTCGGCTATAAGGTCCAGGGCTCGGATGCCTCGGACAACGCCAATGTCCGGCGCCTCGCCGAGAAGGGCATCAAGACCTTCGTCGGCCACGCCGCGGCCAATCTCGGCGAGGCCGAGGTCGTCGTCGTCTCGACCGCGATCAAGCGCGACAATCCGGAACTGATGGCGGCGCGCGAGAAGCGCCTGCCGGTGGTGCGGCGGGCCGAGATGCTGGCCGAGCTGATGCGGCTGAAGAGCTGCGTCGCCATCGCCGGTACCCATGGCAAGACCACCACGACCTCGCTGGTCGCGACCCTGCTCGACAAGGGCGGGCTCGATCCGACCGTGATCAATGGCGGCATCATCAACGCCTATGGCACCAATGCCCGCATGGGCGAGAGCGACTGGATGGTGGTCGAGGCCGACGAATCGGACGGCACCTTCCTGAAGCTGCCGGCCGATGTCGCGATCATCACCAATATCGACCCCGAGCATCTCGACCATTTCGGCACTTTCGACGCGATCAAGGGGGCTTTCCGCTCCTTCGTCGAGAACCTGCCCTTCTATGGCTTCGCGGTGATGTGCATCGACCACCCGACCGTGCAGGAGCTGGTCGGCCAGATCGAGGATCGCCGGGTCATCACCTATGGCGAGAACCCGCAGGCGGATTTCCGCCTCGTCGACATCGATCTCTCCGGCGGCCAGGCCCGCTTCACCCTCTTGATCCGCGACCGCAAGAACGGACGCGAGGAGGTGATCCGCGATCTCGTCATGCCGATGCCGGGCCATCACAACGCGCTGAACGCCACGGCCGCGATCGCAGTCGCCTATGATCTCGGCGTACCGGTCGAGACGATCCGTCAGGGGCTCGCCGGCTTCGGCGGCGTCAAGCGCCGCTTCACCCGTACCGGCGAATGGAACGGTGCCCAGATCTTCGACGATTACGGCCACCATCCGGTCGAGATCGCCGCCGTGCTCAGGGCGGCGCGCGCCTCGACCAAGGGCAAGGTCGTCGCCGTGGTGCAGCCGCACCGCTACACGCGGCTCGCCAGCCTGTTCAACGACTTCGCCTCCTGCTTCAACGACGCCGACACGGTGATCGTCGCCGAGACCTATGCGGCCGGCGAGCAGCCCATCCCCGGCGCCGATCGCGACGGGCTGGTCGCGGCGATCAAGGCGCGCGGCCATCGCCATGCGCTGCCACTGTCATCCTCCGAGAAGCTCGCCGGCATGGTCGCGACGCTGGCGGGACCGGGCGACTATGTCGTCTGCCTCGGCGCCGGCAACATCACGCAATGGGCCTATGCCCTGCCGGGCGAACTGGCCTCCCTTCCTTCTCCCCTCGGGGGAGAAGGTGGCAGCGCGAAGCGCTGACGGATGAGGGCCGGTCGTGGAACGCAAGAACACGACCGCAACGCTCTCCTTCGCCCGGGGCCAGCGGCGCACGCCGACGCGGGCCGAGGCCATCTTCTGGCAGGCGGTGCGCGGTCGTCGCTTCGCTGACCTCAAGTTCAAGCGACAAATGGCGATCGGGCCTTTCGTCGCGGATTTCTGCTGCTACGAGCACCGCCTGATCGTCGAGCTCGATGGTGAGCCACATGCCAGTGAAGAAGCACGTGCCCGCGACGCGCGGCGCGATGCGTTTTTACGGCATGAGGGCTATCTGGTCTTGCGCTTTCCGAACGAGCGGGTTCTAGGAAATCTCGAATTCGTTCTGCGCGAGATATCCGATCGGCTTGGTCTCGCCGGACTTCCCTCATCCGACCCGGCTTTGCCGGGCCACCTTCTCCCCCGAGGGGAGAAGGAGACGCGCGGGTAAGCCTATGCCCTTCCCAGACATCACGCCCGCCCTCCATGCCGCCGCGCCCGAGCTGCGCGGGCGCCTCGTCGCCAATCAGGAGATGGCGGGGCTGACCTGGTTCCGCGTCGGCGGGCCGGCGCAGGTGCTGTTCACACCGGCCGACGAGGCCGATCTCGCCTATTTCCTGTCCAGGCTGCCGGCCGAGATCCCGGTGACGGTGGTGGGGCTCGGCTCCAACCTGATCGTGCGCGATGGCGGCATTCCCGGCGTGGTCATCCGCCTCGGTGGCAAGGCCTTCGGCGAGATCGTCCGCGAGGACGGCGACAGGCTGCGCGCCGGTACCGCGACGCCCGACGTCAAGCTGGCGCGGGCGGCGGCCGATGCCTCGCTCGACGGGCTCGCCTTCTATCGCGGCATTCCCGGCTGCATCGGCGGGGCGCTGCGGATGAATGCCGGGGCGCATGGCGGCGAAACCACCGACGTGCTGGTCGAGGCGCGCGGCGTGACGCGGGCCGGCGAGATCGTCGCCTTCTCCCATGCCGATATGGGCTTCAGCTACCGCAACTCGACGGTGCCGAGCGACGTCATCTTCACCTCGGCCCTGTTCCAGGGCCGGCCCGGTGATCAGGCCGCGATCCTCGCCGAGATGGACCGCGTCACCTCGGCACGCGAGGCGGCTCAGCCGATCAAGGAGCGCACCGGCGGCTCGACCTTCAAGAATCCCGAGGGCGGCAAGGCCTGGCAACTGATCGACGCCGCCGGCTGCCGCGGCCTGCGCATCGGCGGGGCCCTGGTCTCGGAGATGCACTGCAACTTCCTGATCAACACCGGCGGTGCCAGCGCCGCCGATATCGAGGGGCTGGGCGAAGAGGTTCGGCGCCGGGTCAAGGATAATTCCGGCTACGAGCTGCACTGGGAGATCAAGCGCTTCGGCGTCGCCGCCTGAGGGGATCCGGCCGGGACGGGCTCCTCGGCCATGGCGTCGATGGCCGGCGTGATGGGCGCGTTTCGCCCGCGCTGGCCTGCCGACACGACAAGGTCCGGCTTACAGCCTTCGCAAGATCCAGTGGCGGCTCCCGCCTCGCCAGCCATGCTGGCAGGGCGAGCTTCGCGCATGTCCTCGAAGCGATGCGCGCCCGTCGGCACAAGGCTCGCCGGACAGCTTTCGCCGGTGCCGGAAACAGGTGATGCGCCGCCGCCACAGCCGGCTCTGCATTAACCGGGAGCGCGACTTCTTAACGCGTCGTTAACCATATCTGGCCAGTTTCGCCGCAGGTGCGGAGCTTGGAGCCAGCATGAGCAAACATGTCGCAGTTCTGATGGGCGGATGGTCCGTGGAGCGCGAGGTCAGCCTGAATTCCGGTGCCGGCTGTGCCGCCGCGCTGGAGCAGGCCGGTTTCCGCGTCACCCGGGTCGACGTCCAGCGGGACGTCGCGGCGGTGCTCGACAAGCTCCGGCCCAACGTCGCCTTCAACGGGCTGCATGGCCGCTTCGGCGAGGATGGCACCATCCAGGGTCTGCTCGAGATCATGGGCATCCCCTATACCCATTCCGGCGTGCTCGCCTCGGCGCTCGCCATCCGCAAGGACAAGGCCAAGATGGTGGTCGCCGCGGCCGGTGTTCCGGTCGCGCATGGCGTCAACGTCTCGCGCTTCGAGGCCGCCAAACGCCATGTGCTTCAGCCGCCCTATGTGCTCAAGCCGATCGACGAGGGATCCTCGGTCGGGGTCGTGATCGTTAAGAAAGGCCGCGAGCATCCACCCCAGGAAATAGCCCGGCCGGACTGGCCCTGCGGGGACATGCTGCTGGCCGAAAACTTCATCGCCGGACGCGAGCTGACCTGTGCCGTGATGGACGGCAAGTCATTGGGGGTGACGGAGATTCGGGCGGCGACGGGTGAGTTTTACGACTACGACGCAAAATATGCGAAAGGCGGTTCGTTCCATATCTGCCCCGCTCAAATTTTACCGAATATTTACCAGCGGATCGAAGAGTGTGCGTTAACGGCGCATCAAGCAATCGGGTGCCGCGGCGTCAGTCGTTCCGACTTCCGATATGACGACGAGACCGACACTCTCGTCTGGCTGGAAGTGAACACGCAGCCCGGCATGACCGAAACCAGCCTGGTACCCGAACTGGCCGCCCACGCGGGCATGAATTTCAGTGAGCTCGTCACATGGATGGTGGAGGACGCCTCCTTAAATCGGTGAATGCGGTGCTGGCCGGTGCTGGTCCGATGAAGCCGATGCACGCTGCGGGGCCTCAGCTCCTCGTCGGCGAGCGCTCGCGCCGCTGGTTTCGCGGCTCGCGGCGCAGCGCCTTCGCGCTGCCCCTGGCGCAGCGCCTGCCACGCGGCCTGGGCTCCTGGCTGGCGGTCGGTTTCCTGGCGCTCTCGGCGACGACGGGTGCTGCCCTCGGCGGCCATTTCGAGACGCTGCGCGAGACCTATGGCGAACCCAAGCATGCGCTGGCACGGCTGATCGGCCTCGGCATCGACCGCGTGACGATTTCCGGCCTGACCGAGCTTTCCGAGATCGAGGTGCTGGTCGCCGCCGGCATCGATCCGAAGATCTCGCTCGCCTTCTTCGACGCCGACGAGGCGCGCCGGCGGCTCGAATCGACGCCGCTGATCCGCGAGGCCTCGGTCCGCAAGCTCTATCCCGGGGAGATCGCGATCAACCTCGTCGAGCGCGAGCCTTTCGCGCTCTGGCAGTCGAAGGGCGATCTCTTCCTGATCGCGGCCGACGGCACGGTGATCGATCGCATGGATGACGGCCGCTTCGCCCATCTTCCGCTGGTCGTCGGGGTCGACGCCAATCTGCGCGCTCGCGACTATGTCGCCCTGCTCGCCGCGGCCGGCCCGTTCGCCTCGCGCATCCGCGCCGGCAGCCTGGTCGCCGGCCGCCGCTGGAATCTCAAGCTCGACACCGGCATCGACATCCGCTTGCCCGAAACCGAAACCGAAACCGGCGCTGCGCTGAAGCGGCTGGTCGGCCTCGAGCAGGATTTTCGGATCAGCGAGAAGGACCTTATCGCCATCGACCTGCGCCAGCCCGACCGCGTGACCATGCGCCTGACCGAGGAGGGCGCGGCCGCAAGGGCCGAGCTGCTCAAGAACAAGGGCAAGAAGAAGGGAGGCGAGGCATGAGCCTGACCTCCCAGGGCCTGACGCCGCGGATGCGGCCGCTTTCCTCGCGCAAGAGCGCGACGCTGTCGATCCTGGACATCGGCACGAGCAAGGTCGTCTGCCTGATCGCCGAGCTCAATCCGGCGGAAGCGAACGAGCGCCTGCGCGGCCGTACCCATGTCGCCCGCATCGTCGGCATCGGCCATCAGCGCTCGCTCGGCCTGAAGGGCGGTGCGATCATCGATCTCGACAGCGCCGAGCGCGCCATCCGGGCCGCGGTCGACGCCGCCGAGCGGATGGCCAAGGTCGAGGTGCAGTCGGTCATCGTCAATCTGACCGGCGGCCGGCTGAACTCGCAGCACTACCAGGCCAGCGTCGAGCTGCGCGGCGGTTCCGTCGGCGATTCCGACGTGAAGCGCGTGCTCGCGGCCGCGGCCAACCATGCGATCCGCCCGGGCAAGGCGGTGCTGCATGCCTTGCCGACGGGCTATGCCCTCGACGGTTCGCCCGGTGTGCTCGATCCGCGCGGCCTGATCGGTGGCTCGCTCTCGGTCGACATGCATGTCGTCGCCTCCGAGGCGGCCGCGGCGCGCAACGTCATGCTCGCGGTCGAGCGCTGCCATCTCGAGGTCGAAGCCGTGGTCGCGACGCCTTATGCGGCCGGGCTTTCCGTGCTGGTCGACGACGAGGCCGAGATGGGCGTCGTCGTGGTCGACATGGGTGGCGGCACGACCTCGCTCGGCGTCTTCGGCGGCGGTCACCTGACCCATGCCGACGCCATTGCGGTCGGCGGCAACCACATCACCATGGACGTGGCGCGCGGGCTTTCGACCCGGGTCTCGGCGGCCGAGCGACTGAAGACGCTGCACGGCTCGGCGATCTCGAGCCCGTCCGACGATCGCGACACCATCGCGGTGCCGCAGGTCGACGACGATGAGCGCGACATGCCCAACCATCTGGCGAAGTCGCATCTGGTGCGGATCATCAAGCCGCGCGTCGAGGAGATCCTCGAACTGGTGCGCGACCGGCTCAAGGCCGCAGGCTTCTCGGCCGAGGCCGGAAGGCGCGTCGTCCTGACCGGCGGCGCCTGCCAGCTCACCGGCATGCCGGAGGTCGCGCGGCGCGTGCTCGGCGGCCAGGTCCGTACCGGGCGGCCGCTCGGCATCCGCGGCTTGCCCGAAGCGGGCAAGGGCCCGTCCTTCGCCGCTGCGGTCGGCCTTCTGGTCTATCCGCAGGTCGCCCATGTCGAGCATTTCGAGCCGCGGGCCGGCGCATCCTACTTCGCCCATGCTGCCGACGGGTATTTCTCGCGCGTCGGCCGCTGGCTGAAGGAGAGTTTCTGAGTGTTGCGATCCGCATGGCCATCCGGCTGGGCGGAGCGGAGTGAGTTCTTGAGAAACGGGGCCGCGGCCCCTGGCGTGGAATACGGGACGGCGCCCGCCAGGGACCGGACGGAAATTTGAAAGAGGCAATCATGGCGATGAATCTGCAAGCCCCGGACATCCGGGAACTGAAGCCCCGAATCACCGTGTTCGGCGTCGGCGGCGCCGGCGGCAACGCGGTGAACAACATGATCGAGGCCGGCCTCGACGGGGTCGATTTCGTCTGTGCCAACACCGATGCCCAGGCCCTGGCGCTGTCGCGCGCTCCGCGGATCATCCAGATGGGCCTGCAGGTCACCGAAGGCCTCGGCGCCGGCTCACAGCCGGAGGTCGGGCGCGCGGCGGCCGAGGAGGTCGCCGACGAGATCCGCGATCACCTCGCCGGCGCCCATATGGTCTTCATCACCGCCGGCATGGGCGGCGGTACCGGCACCGGCGCGGCCCCGGCCATCGCCCGTGTCGCCCGCGATATGGGGATCCTCACCGTTGGCGTCGTCACCAAGCCGTTCCAGTTCGAAGGTCACCGCCGCATGCGCATGGCGGAGGCCGGCATCGGCGAGCTCAACGAAGCCGTCGACACGCTGATCGTCATCCCGAACCAGAACCTGTTCCGTGTCGCCAACGAGAACACCGGTTTTGCCGACGCCTTCGGCATGGCCGACCAGGTGCTCTATTCGGGCGTCGCCTGCATCACCGACCTGATGGTCCGTCCCGGCCTGATCAATCTCGACTTCGCCGACGTCCGCGCCGTGATGCGCGGCATGGGCAAGGCGATGATGGGTACCGGCGAGGCGCAGGGCGAGAAGCGCGCGCTGTCCGCCGCCCAGGCCGCGATCAACAACCCGCTGCTCGACGATGTCTCGATGAAGGGTGCGCGGGGCCTGCTGATCTCGATCACCGGCGGCCGCGACATGAAGCTCTACGAGGTCGACGAGGCCGCCACCCGCATCCGCGAGGAGGTCGATTCCGAGGCCAACATCATCGTCGGCGCGACTTTCGACGAGGCGCTCGAAGGCACCGTCCGCGTCTCGGTCGTCGCGACCGGGATCGACAAGCCGGTAAGCTCGCAGGCCGAGGTCGACGCGACCGAGGCGCGCATCGCCGAAGTGGCCGAGCGGCTGAAGGCCGAGGCGCGCCTGCGCTCTGCGGTTCCCAATATCCGCACGAACGCTGTCCCGATGCCGGCCGCCGTGCCACAGCCGGAGCCGGCCCCGGAACTTCGCCTGCCGCTGGCGCCGGAACCGGTTCGCCAGGCCGCGCCGAGCTTCGCCGCCGATGTCCGCATCGAGCCGGTGCAGCCGCGCCAGGCTGTGGTCGCGCCGCCCATGCCCGCCCCCGCGCCGATCGAGGCCGAGTTGCCGCATCTGGAAGACAGCTTCATTCCGCCCGCGCCGGAGCGCGCCGTGATCCGGCCGACCCGCATGCCGCGGATTGAGGACCTGCCGCTGCCGGCGCAGAATCAGATCGCGCAGACCCGCGCCGCCGTGGCCGCGCCGCCGCCGGCCGTCTCCGCCGACCAGAAGCGGATGTCGCTGATGCAGCGCCTGGCCTCCGTCGGCTTCGGCCGCAAGGAGGAGGAGGTCGCCGAGGCTCCGGCGCCAGCACCGCGTTCGGTGCCGCCGGCGCCGGTGGCGCCGCCGAGCGCGGCTCATGCCGAGTTCATGCGCCGTCCGGCCGCGCCGCAGGCCTCTCGCCCGGCTCAGGGCCAGCTCGATCCGCTCGGCCGCGCCGCTCCGAGCCGTCCCGCCGAGGACGATCATCTGGAGATCCCGGCCTTCCTGCGTCGCCAGTCGAGCTGAGCTCGCGCTGGTCTCGGGACCGGTTTTAAACAACGAGCCCGGCGCAAGCTTGCGCCGGGCTTTTTTTAACGTCAAAAAAACCATGTACATCAATTGGATGGTTAGGTTTTTGGCGCTCCTTGAATCCTGTTACAGAGCGAAAGAAAGCGTGATTTTGAAGCCCCGCCTCCTGCGCTTATCTTGCAGGGCAACACCGGGGAAGACGGATTCGGGGCCATGCTCTGGATCCTTCGTTTCAAGGGAACCGCGATCGATCACCAGATTGGTGGCGCCGTCAGGCGCCGGGCTGGATCGTCGCGCTAAGGATCGGATAAGAGTATGATGGCTGACCGGCAGACGACCCTTCGCTCGCCCGTGACCCTTGAGGGCATCGGCGTTCATTCGGGAGCTCCCGCCTGCCTGTGCCTGCGCCCCTCTGCCGCCAATACCGGTGTCGTCTTCCTCCGCAAGGGGCTCGAAGGCGGCCATGAGCAGCTGATCCACGCCCGCCACAACAAGGTCAGCGCCACCGAGCTCTGCACCGTGGTCGGCGAGCAGGCTTCCGGTTCGGTCGCCACCATCGAGCATCTGATGTCGGCCTGCGCCGGTCTGGGGCTGGACAATGTCCTGGTCGAGATCGACGGTCCGGAAATGCCGATCATGGACGGCAGCGCCTCCGAGTTCGTCAAGGCGATCGAGGCGGCCGGAATCGTCGCGCTCGGCGCTGCCCGCCGCTATCTCAAGGTGCTGCGTACGGTCCGCGTCGAGAACGGCCGCGCCTTCGCCGAGCTGTCGCCCGCCGAATCGGGTTTCCGGCTCGATGTCGAGATCGATTTCGACACCTCCGCCATTGGCCGTCAGCGCAAGATTTTCGATCTCGATCCGGAGGCCTATGCCCGCGAGATCTCCCGCGCCCGCACCTTCGGCTTCATGCGTGATGTCGAGCAGCTCTGGAAGGCCGGCTTCGCGCTCGGCGCCTCGCTCGACAACACCGTCGCCATCGGCGACGACAAGGTGATCAATCCTGACGGCCTGCGCTATGCCGACGAGTTCGTGCGCCACAAGGTGCTCGACGCGGTGGGCGATCTCTCTTTGGCCGGTTACCCGATGCTCGGCGAGTTCCGCTCCTATTGCGGCGGCCACCGGATGAACATCCGTATCCTCGAGGCACTCTTTGCCGATCGCGCCAATTACGCGATCGTCGAGGCCGAGCCGGTCTACGCGCCGCGCGCCGTCCAGATGGCGGCCAGCGTGCCGATGCCGGCGGCTCTTGCGCCCGATCTGCACTGAAAATCGGCGACTGAACGACGCCACGCCTTGCATTCGCCGGTTTCCTGTCGGAAGCACGGCGCCGATTGCATTGCATGAAGCGCCCTTCATGGTTGGCGAAATGGCGACTTCTGGAGTAAAGCCATTTTCGCCCGCCCTCGAAAGCGGCGCTGAAGGACGGATGAAGTGAGCGTCATGCGGCTGAAGACATTCAATACCGGCGAAATGGCGGGCGGCGGCAAGCGGCTCGCGCTCGTGTTCTCGCTGGCGGCCGCGCTCGGCGGCTGCGACACGCTGAGCTCGATCAATCCGTTCGACCGCCCGGAAGTCTACAAGCCCGAAGTGCTGCCGACGGTGCCGGCCGACAAACTCTACAATGAGGGCCTGGCACGACTCCAGAACGGCGACAGCGAAGGCGCGAGCAAGAAGTTCGAGGAGATCGACAAGCAGGCGCCGTTCTCGCCCTATTCGCGCAAGGGTCTGATTCTCACCGCCTATTCGAACTATCAGGCGAGCCGCTGGGACGACGCGATCACCGCTTCCAAGCGCTTCCTGGCGCAGAACCCGGCGAGCCCGGACGCGGCTTACGCGCAGTACATCCTAGCGATGTCCTATTTCAACCAGATCCCGGATGCGACGCGTGACCAGGAGCGGACGGAGCAGGCGCTGCGGGCGATGCAGGAGTTGCTCGACCGCTATCCGAAGTCCGAATACGTCGTCGACGTGCGCGAGAAGATGCTGGTCGCGCGCGACCAGCTCGCCGGCAAGGAGATGAATGTCGGCCGCTTCTATCTCGAGAAGCGCAATTATGCCGGCGCCGTGAACCGTTTCCGCGACGTCATCACCAAGTACCAGACGACGCGCCATGTCGAGGAGGCGCTGATGCGCCTGACCGAAGCCTATATGGCGCTCGGCATCACCAATGAGGCGCAGACGGCTGCGGCGGTGCTGGGGCATAATTTCCCCGACAGCCCCTGGTACAAGGACGCCTATTCGCTCCTCGAAAGCGGCGGATTGCAGCCGCGCGAAGATCGCGGCTCCTATATCAGCCGGCTGTTCAGCGGTTTCAGCCGCACCGTCACCGGCCTGATCCGCTGAACCCGCGGGCGCGCGGAAACGGCCTTGCCGTGCACGCCCCGTCCGCTCGGCTTTCGCTACGGTCCGCTTCCGGCGGCCGCGCCCCGCATCTGCGCACCGGCTGAGTCCGCATCATGCTCGCCCAGCTCTCGATCCGCGACATCGTTCTGATCGACCGGCTCGATCTGGCCTTTCATGACGGGCTCAGCGTGCTCACCGGCGAGACCGGCGCTGGCAAATCGATCCTGCTCGACGGTTTCTCGCTCGCCCTCGGCGGGCGCGGCGATGGCGGCCTCGTCCGCCACGGCGAGACGCAGGGCCAGGTCAGTGCCGTCTTCGATCTGCCGCTCAGTCATCCCGCGCGAGCGCTGGCGCAGGCGCAGGAGATCGACACCGATGGCGATCTGATCCTGCGCCGGGTGCAATATGCCGACGGGCGGACCCGGGCTTTCATCAATGATCAGCCGGTCAGCGTCCAGATTTTGCGCATGGTCGGCGCGGCATTGGTCGAGATCCATGGCCAGCATGACGACCGGGCGCTGACCGACCCGGCCCAGCATCGATCGATCCTCGACGGTTTCGGCGAGCTGACGCGGCAGGCCGGCGAGGTCGCGCAGGCCAGCGACGTGCTGAAGCGTGCCCGCCAGGCCTTGCAGAGTCAGCGCATGCGGGTCGAGACCGCGCGCAAGGAAGCGGATTTCCTGCGCCACGCCGTCGCCGAGCTCGGCAAGCTCGCGCCAGAGCCGGGCGAGGAGGAGGCTCTGGCGGCTCAGCGGCAGGGCATGATGCAGGCCGAGAAGGTCGCGCGCGATATCGCCGAGGCTTATGAGGCGGTCGGCGGTGGCGCCTCGCCGGTTCCGGGCCTGTCCGGCGTGCTGCGCCGGCTCGAGCGCCGCGCCGTGCAGGCGCCGGGCCTGATCGATCCCTCGACGGCGGCGCTGAACACCGCGATCGTGGCGCTGGAAGAGGCGGGCGAGGCGCTCGCGGTGGCGATGCGCGCGGCCGAATATGATCCGCGCGTGCTCGAACGGGTCGAAGAGCGCTTGTTCGCCCTGCGCGCCGCGGCGCGGAAATTCGACGTGCCGGTCGATGCCTTGCCGGCGCTGGCCGAGACCATGGCGGCCGATCTTGCGGCCCTCGACGAGAGCGAGGGCTCGCTGAAGCGGCTCGAGGCGGAACTGGCCGAAGCGGAAGCCGCCTATATCGCCGGTGCGACCGCGTTGTCTGCCGGCCGGGTTCGTGCCGCCTCCGCACTCGATGCAGCCGTCAAGGTCGAGCTGCCGCCGCTGAAGCTGGAGCGAGCCCGCTTCATCACCCAGATCGACAGCGATCCCGAAGCGCGCGGGCCGGAAGGTTTCGACCGCGTCGAGTTCTGGGTCGAGACCAATCCGGGCACGCGGCCGGGCCCGATGATGAAGCTCGCCTCCGGCGGCGAGCTCTCGCGCTTCATGCTGGCGCTGAAGGTCGTGCTGGCCGAGCGCGGCTCGGCGCCGACTCTGGTCTTCGACGAGATCGATACGGGGGTCGGTGGCGCCGTCGCCGATGCGATCGGCGAAAGGCTGGCGCGGCTGGCGGCCCGGGTGCAGGTGGTCTCGGTGACGCATGCGCCGCAGGTCGCGGCCAAGGCAGGACGACATTTCCTGATCGCCAAATCGGCGCAGGCGGGCGAGGACGCCAAGGAGCGCACGGTCACCCGCGTCACGCCGCTGGAAGTGGAGACGCGCCGCGAGGAGATCGCCCGCATGCTCGCCGGGGCGTCGATCACCGAGGAGGCGAGGGCGGCGGCGGCAAGGCTGCTCGCCGCTGCCGGGATACGCGGCTGAGGTCTTCAGGCCGGGACCAAGTCGTATCCGGGCTTCTTTTCGACGACACGCCTGAAACCTTCGATATGACCGCCTGAGACAATCCAGGCTTCGCGAGCGGCGCGTGCGAGGATCGCGCCGCGGGAGGCACGGGCAGTGGCGGCGTCGAAGTCGTAGATGAAGCCGATATCTGGATCGCTGGCCTGCAGATCGGAGAGATGCAGCGCATCGCCCCAGAGCAGCAGGCTCTCTTCGCCCTCGATCAGATAGCCGCTATGGCCGGCGGTGTGGCCGGGGAGAGGGATCAGCGTGATGCCGGGCCGCACGCTACCTGCCGGGACGGAATGGATGCGGTCGCCATAGTGCCTCTTCACCGCTGCGGTGATTGCAAAGCCTCCCTGCCGGTTCTGTGGTGTCTGCGCGCGATTGCCTTCGTCTCCGAAGAAGACGAAATCCGCCTCGGGCACGATGATCTCGGCTTTCGGAAAACGGGCGCGTTCGCCGTCGAACAGGCCGAGCGCATGGTCGCCGTGAAGATGCGTGATCAGGACACGCTCGACCTGTTCGGGAACGATGCCTGCCTTGGTCATGGCGGCGGGCGCATGACCCATCGCCTCGCCCCAGGAAGGGCCGGTGCCGGCATCGATCAGCGTGATGCCGTCGGCGCCCTTCAGGGCGAAGCAGTTGACGGGGATGCGGACCTTCGGCTTGGCCCAGCGCATCACGGCTCCGTCGCGAGCGGCTTCGCCTCCGGCATGGATCAGGACATCGAGCGGCGCCTCGAAGACGCCATCGTCCAGGATGAGCACGTCATAGGGGCCGAAACGCCGCCAAGTCTCGCTCATGTTCACTGGCCCCCTCCGATGCATTCTGCTTAGATCACGTGGCTCTCGCCGCCGACAGCGGCGCTGTCGGCATGGCCGGTCTCCGCGGCCGCATACGGGATGAGCCGATGCTGCATTCCCTTTTCCCGCGATTTCCTCTATGTGCAGCGCAATATCGCGGTGCCGCGTCCGGCGCCGCCCCTCGTTCTGCGTGCTGCCCACCCGCCAGCTGCAATCTAAGGCCTGACATCGATGTCCTTCATCTCCACGAGTGCGCCGCTCGCGCGTGCGCTCGCCGAACGCAATTACAGCGAGCCGACGCCGGTCCAGAACGCGGTTCTCGAAGCCGCGGCGGCCGGGCGCGACCTGCTCGTCTCCTCGCAGACCGGCTCGGGCAAGACCGTGGCCTATGGGCTCGCCATCGGCGAGACGCTGCTTGAGGGCGCCGAAACGCTCGGCCGCGCCGGCAAGCCGCTGGCACTGATCATCGCGCCGACGCGCGAGCTGGCGCTCCAGGTCCAGCGCGAGCTGAACTGGCTCTACCAGCAGGCCAATGCCCGCGTGATCTCCTGCGTCGGCGGCATGGATCCGCGTCGCGAGGCCGCCTTGCTCGACGAGGGGGCTCATATCGTGGTCGGCACGCCCGGCCGCCTGCGCGATCATATCGAGCGGGGGCGGCTCGACGTCTCCGAGCTGCGCGCGGTCGTGCTCGACGAGGCCGACGAGATGCTCGATCTCGGCTTCCGCGATGATCTCGAATTCATCCTGAAGACCGCTCCCGAGGACCGGCGCAGCCTGCTGTTCTCGGCGACGCTGCCCAAGGCGATCATCGCGCTCGCCAAGAGCTATCAGCGCGACGCTCTGCGCATCGAGGTCGCCGGAGCCGATCGTGGCCATGCCGACATCGAATACAAGGCGGTCCGGGTCTATCCGAAGGAGGCCGAGCTCGCGGTCGTCAACCTGCTGCGCTGCCATGACGCTGCCTGCGCGCTGGTGTTCTGCAACACCCGCAATGCGGTGCGCCATCTCGAGGCCGCATTGCTCGAGCGCGGCTTTGCGGCGGTCTCGCTTTCGGGCGAACTCGGCCAGAGCGAACGCAACTCGGCGCTGCAGGCGCTGCGCGATGGGCGTGCCCGCGTCTGCGTCGCGACCGACGTCGCGGCGCGCGGCATCGACCTGCCGGGGCTGACCCTGGTGATCCATGCCGAGCTGCCGAACGATCCCGAGGTGATGCAGCACCGCAGCGGCCGCACGGGGCGCGCCGGGCGCAAAGGCACGAGCGTGCTGCTGGTGCCGCCTTCGCGCCGTCGCAAGGCCGAGATGCTGCTCGGCGCCGCCGGGGTGCAGGCTCTCTGGGGCGGCCCGCCGAGCCAGGACGAGATCCGCGCGCTCGACCAGGAGCGCCTGCTGCAGGATCCGCTGCTCTCCGGCGAGCCGGGCGAGGACGATGCCGGGATGATCGAGGCGCTGCTCGCCGGGCGTTCGGCCAATGAGCTCGCCGCGGCGCTGGTCAGGGTCTATCGCTCGCGCCTGCCGGCGACCGAGGAAGTCGGCGACCCCGGTTTCGGCCGCGAGGCCGGGCGCGCGCTGCGTGCGCCCGAGGACTATGCCAGACCGCGCGACCGCGCCGGGCCGCGTTTCGACAATGCCGATCCGGATGCCCCGCGCAAGGCCGGGCCGCGTGGCGACACGGTCTGGTTCCGCCTCAATGTCGGCCGCAAGGACGGCGCCGATCCGCGCCAGCTGCTGCCGATGCTATGCCGGCGCGGCAAGATCACCCGCGACGAGGTCGGGGCGATCCGGATCTTCGACAAGGAGACCAAGGTCGAGATCGATGCTGATGTCGCCGAGCGCTTCGCCTCGCTGACGAGCGCTCCCGACCGCGACAGGGTCGTGATCGAGCTGGTCACGGGCGAGGAAGAGCGCCGGCCGGCAAAGCCTTTCGCCGAGAAGGCGCACCACGGCAAGGCGCCGCGGCGTGACGATGCGCCGGCTGAGCGCGGCTTCCGCAAGCCTTATGAAGGCAAGGGCAAGCCGTTCGGCCGGGAGAATACTCGCGAAACCTACGATCCGGTCAGTCGCGATCGCGAGCCGCCGGCCGATGCGGCGGAGTTCCCGCGCGGCGGCAAGCCGTTCGCCGGCAAGCCGAAGCATGGCGAGCGGGATTTCGGCGGTGCGAAGCCGTTCGGAGCCAAGAAGGCGTTTGGCGAGAAGAAGCCCTTCGCCGACAAGAAGCCCTTCGGCGCGAAAAAGCCGTTTGCGGGCAAGAAGCCGCGTCGCGACGATCGTTGAGCCGTTTCGTCCTAGTCCTTCCCGGTCTCCAGATCGCCGAGCGTCCTATCGGACGCGCGCGGGCGATCTAGAGGCCGCAGGAAGCGGATTCCACTTTCGGTCCGGTGCTCAGCGCAGGCCGAGGAAGGACAGGATCGCGAGGACGACGACGACAAGACCGACGATGTAGATGATGTTGTTCATGGCGGAACCCCCCGTTGGTTGCGTCAAGCCGCTCCGGCGCGGCATCAGGCTGCGGCGTGCCTGCCGCAGCCGTTAGAGAACGCGCTTTCGCGCGCCATTGTTCCCCGCCCGTAGAGCGAGCGCGCCTCGCCTGATGCAATTTGTCGCCGTGCTTTCGTCACCCGATGGCTCGAAGTTCGTGGCGGAGTGGCCGCTCGTTGGTCGCTCCGCTGTCCTTGGCGCAGGAGATGTCGATGCGAACTCAATCCATGGCCGCGGGCGCGCTGCTCGCCTTTGCTCTCGCGGTCGGTCCGGCCGTCGCCGCCCCTCCTTCGAACGCCAAGCCCCTGTCCCAGATCGTCGCCGGCATCGAGGCCGTCAGCGGTTTTGCGAGCATCAAGGAGGTGGATTGGGACAGCAACGGCTACTGGGAGATCGAGTACTTCAAGACCGACGGCTCGAAGGTCGAGGTCAAGATCGACCCCGTGACCGGTTCGCCGCGGAGTGACCGGCTGAGCGTCGGCCGCCGAACTTCTTTTGCAAATAAGAGGCGGCCGTCGCCCCGGCGCACGCTCTCGAAGGACCGGGTTCCGATCCTTCCCGATTGCCTGCGCGCTCGGGGACGACGCTAGCGCGGCACGACCTTGCGGTAGATGTGCCAGCTCGCATGGCCGAGGATCGGCATCACCACCATCAGCCCGACCAGCACCGGCAAGGTGCCGAGCACCAGCAGCGCGGTGATCGTCAGGCCCCAGCACATCATTGCGCGCGGGCTCGCCTCGACCGCAGCGATCGAAGTCCGCACGGCGGTGCCGATGTCGACATGCCGGTCCAGCATCAGCGGGAAGGAGACGACGGTCAGCGAGAAGGCGGTGATGGCGAAGAGCAGGCCGAGCGCATTGCCGACGATGATCAGCGTCCAACCGTTCACGGTGGTGAAGAGCGGCACCAGGAAGCTCTCGGCCGAGGTCAGCGGCAGGCTGCCCATCAGCCAGCGATAGAGCAGCCAGGCGCTGAGCAGCCAAGCGATGAACAGTCCGGTCAGCAGGCCGCCGAGCGTCGCGATCGGCCGGATCGCCGGGGATTTCAGCACGGCGAAGGCATGAAGCCAGGACGAGTTGATGTGGAGCTCGCGGCGGCGGCTGATTTCATAGAGACCGACCGCGGCGAAGGGCCCGAGCAGGGCGAAGCCGCCGAGCAGCGGGAAGAGCAGCGGGAAGATGTTGTAGCTCACGGTCAGCCGGGCGATGACGATGCCGGCCACCGGATAGATCAGGGCGAGGAAGAGCAGATGGCTCGGCTGCGCCATGAAGTCGGCATAGCCGCGCCGCAGCGCGTCGCCGATGTCGCCGAGCGTCAGCGCACGGACGGGCAAAGCCTCGGCGGGCCCGGTGGCGTGCATGGAACTCATATTGGGGTGCGGGTGGGTGCTGTTGATATCGGCCATGGCGATCATTCCGGTTCCGGCCCGGTTCGCCTCGGTGGCCCTGACGTAATCCCTGGTTCGAGAGCCTTGAGGCGTCGAGCATCCAATTGTCAGCGCGGCGAGCTTACACCCAGAGGGCTCCTGTCACAAATCGACGAGCGGAAACGTGACAAGGGGAGCTTCGCAGGGGCTGGCCCCTGCTCTAGAACAGCGATATGGCTGCCAATGTTCCCACCCCCGTCGAAGACCTGACGCCCGAAGCGGCGCGTGCCGAGCACAAGCTGCTCGCCGCCGAGATCGCCGCGGCCGATCGCGCCTATTTCCAGGACGATGCCCCGATCCTGGACGACGCCGTCTATGACGAGAAGCGCCGGCGGCTCGATGCGCTGGAAGGTGCCTTTCCCGAGCTGAAGGGTGCCGAGGCGCTCTCGGACAAGGTCGGTGCCAGGCCGTCGGGCAAGTTCGCCAAGATCCGCCATCGCGTGCCGATGCTCTCGCTCGGCAATGCCTTCTCCGACGAGGATGTCAGCGATTTCGTCACGCGGGTGCGCAGCTTCCTCGGCCGCAAGGACGACCAGCCGATCGCCTTCACCGCCGAGCCCAAGATCGACGGGCTTTCGCTCTCCCTGCGCTATGAGAAGGGCGAGCTCGTCAGCGCTGCGACGCGCGGCGATGGCGAGGAGGGCGAGGACGTCACGGCGAACGCCCGCACGATCGTCGAGATTCCGCAGCGGTTGAAGGGCAACGACGTTCCGGAAGTCGCCGAGGTGCGTGGCGAGGTCTATCTCGGCCATGCCGACTTCGCCGCGATCAACCAGCGCCAGCGCGAGAAGGAGGAACGGGAGTTCGCCAATCCGCGCAATGCCGCCGCCGGCTCTCTTCGCCAGCTCGATGTCTCGATCACCGCCTCGCGCCCCTTGCGCTTCTTCGCCTATGCCTGGGGCGAGATGCCGGTCCTGCCGGCGGAGACCCAGCTCGGCATGGTCGAGACCTTCGCGCGCTGGGGATTTCGCACCAATCCGTTGATGGTCCGCTGCGGGAGCGTGGACGAGCTGCTGGCGCATTACCGGCTGATCGAGGCGCAGCGGGCGACGCTCGGCTACGATATCGACGGCGTGGTCTACAAGGTCGACGAACTGGCACTGCAGGCGCGGCTCGGCTTCGTCGCGCGCGCGCCGCGCTGGGCGATCGCGCACAAGTTTCCGGCCGAACTCGCGACCACGGTGCTGGAAGCCATCGACATCCAGGTCGGCCGGACCGGGGCGCTTTCGCCGGTGGCGCGGCTGAAGCCGGTCACGGTCGGCGGCGTCGTCGTCACCAATGCGACGCTGCACAACGAGGACTACATCCGCGGCTTCGATTCGAAGGGCGAGACGATCCGCGGCGGCAGCGATATCCGCATCGGCGACACCGTCACGGTGAAGCGGGCTGGCGACGTGATCCCGCGCGTCGAGGCGGTCGATCTTTCGAAGCGTCCGGCCGATGCGAAGCCTTATGAGTTTCCGACGAGCTGCCCGGTCTGCGGCTCGGATGCGGTGCGCGAGCATAATCCGCGCTCGGGCAAGGAGGATGCGGTGCGCCGCTGCACCGGCGGGCTGATCTGCGCGGCGCAGGCGGTCGAGCGTCTCAAGCATTTCGTCTCGCGCGACGCGCTCGACATCGACGGGCTCGGCGACAAGCAGATCGAGTTCTTCCACGCCGATCCCGATCTGCCAGTGAAGGAACCGGCCGATATCTTCACGCTGGCTGAGCGCGATCAGGCGAACCTGAAGAAGCTCAAGGACAAGGAAGGCTTCGGCACGACCAGCACGAAGAAGCTGTTCGAGGCGATCGAGGACCGGCGCAAGCCGCCGCTCAACCGCTTCATCTTCGGACTCGGCATCCGCCATATCGGCGAGACCAATGCACGGCTGCTGGCGCGACATTACGGTTCCTTCGAAGCCCTGCAGGCCGCCTGCCTTGCCGCCGAGGCCCCCGAAAGCGAGGAGCGCGCGGCACTCGACGCGATCGACGGCGTCGGCCCGACCGTGGTCGAGGCGCTGCTGCAATTCTTCGCCGAAGCCCATAATCAGGAGATGCTGGCGCGGCTCCTGACGCAGGTCGCGCCGCAGCCGCTGGAAGAGGTCGCCTCCTCGAGCCCGGTCGCCGGCCAGATCGTCGTCTTCACCGGGGCGCTGGAGCGGATGACCCGCGACGAGGCCAAGGCGATGGCCGAGCGGCTCGGCGCCAAGGTCGCCGGCTCGGTCTCCTCGAAGACGAATTTGCTGGTGGCGGGGCCGGGCGCCGGCTCGAAGCTCAAGGATGCCGCCAAACACGGCGTCAAGGTGATCGACGAAGCCGGCTGGTTCGAGCTGGTGGGAGGGTAATGCGGCCGTCATGCTTGCCCTCGTGGCGAGCATCCACGTCTTGAACACCGCGCTGCCCGAATGAAGACGTGGATGGTCGGGACAAGCCCGACCATGACGGGAAATGCCGCCTAACCGCGCCCCGCCGCCAGCGAGCAGATCATCCGCGCGACCTCGTAGGACTTCTCGAAGGCCGGGACCGGCAGAAATTCGTAGCGCGAGTGGAAATTATAGGCGCCGGTGAAGAAGTTCGGCGTCGGCAGGCCGCGCGCCGAGAGCGCGGCGCCATCGGTGCCGCCGCGCATCGGGATCTGCTTCTTCCGGATCTGCAACGCCTCCAGCGCGGAAAATAGCAGCGCGACCGGGCGCTCGTCCTGCCCGAGGCTGTCATGGATGTTGCCATAGGTGTCGGTGATCAGGCACTCGACGCGGCCGGTCGGATAGAGTGCGGCGATCTCGGCCGCGACCGTGCCGATCCGGCGCTTGCGTGCCGCGAAGCCCTCCTTGTCGAAGTCGCGGATCAGCGCGCCCAGCTTCGCCTCGCTCGGATTGGCGGTGATGCTGTTGAACCAGACATAGCCCTCGCGCCCCTGCGTGTTCTCCGGTGTCTCAGCCCGGTCGAAGCGGGCGATGAAGTCCTGCGCCATCAGCACTGGGTTCACCAGCACGCCCTTGGCCGACATCGGATGGGCGCTGACGCCGGTGAGGGTGATCTCGGCCGCGGCGGCGTTGAAATTCTCGATCACGACCTCGCCGAGCTCGCAGCTGTCGATCGTATAGGCGAAGTCGCAGGCGAAACGGGACAGGTCGAGCGCCTTGGCGCCGCGCAGGCCGATCTCCTCGTCGGGCACGAAGGCGACGAAGATGTCGCCATGGGCGTCCTGCGGGCCGAGATTGGCGAGCAGGGTCATGATCACCGCGATCGCCGCCTTGTTGTCGGCGCCGAGCACGCTGGTGCCGTCGCCGGTGATGATCTCCGCGCCGACCCAGTCGCGCAATTGCGGGTGCTCGGCGACGCGCAGCCGGATGTCCTGCTCGCGGTTGAGGCAGAGGTCCTCGCCTTCGAAGCGCAGGATCTGCGGCCGGATCTCGGGCGAGAGCCCGGCATCGAAGGTGTCGAGATGGGCGATGAAGCCGATCTTCGGCGCATCGGCTACGGTACCGGGCTTTCGCGCCGTGACGGTGGCGTGCCGGTCGAGCACGACGTCTTCGAGGCCGAGCGTTCGCAATTCGTCGGCGAGCAGCTCGGCGAGGCGCTGCTGGCCCGGCGTGCTCGGCAGCGTCACCGCCTTGGCGTCGCTCTGGCTCGCGACGGAGAGATAGCGGAAGAAGCGCTCGATCAGCTGCTGGCGAATGCTCATGGTCGTCGGTACTCGTTCGCGGATCTTCGGATCATGTCCGTCATTGCGAGCGTAAGCGAAGCGATCCGGGAGCGGCAGTGCTCTATGCTTCCCTGGACTGCTCCGTCGCTTCGCTCTTCGCAATGACGGGCAACCCTCCGGCAGGGGAGGCTTCGATCGGCCGGGTCGCGGGGATCGGAGGCTCGGCATGGCGGAAATGGCTCGGCGGCTTGCCGATGACCCGCTTGAAGGCGCGGCTGAACGAGGCTTCCGAATCATAGCCGAGACGGCGAGCGACCACCGCGATCTTCATTCGGTCGCGCACCAGCCATTGCCTCGCCTGATGCATCCTGACCTGGGCGACATAGCGGCCCGGCGTCTCGCCGACGATCGCAGCGAAACGCTCGGCGAAGGCCGAGCGCGAGGCGTGCATCACTTTGGCCAGCGCATCGACCGTCCAGTCCTCGCTCGGATTGAGATGGATCGCGGCGAGGACGCGCCCGATATCGGGATCGCGGGCGGCGGCGACCCAGCCGGTGGCGCTGCCACAGCCGCGCTCGACCCAGGAGCGGATCAGCGCCGCGGCGACGACATCGGCAAGGCGCGTCAGGATGCCGCCGGCGCCGACCCGCTCGAGCGTGAGCTCGCAGGCCATGGTGGTCAGGAGCGGCGGGATGGCCGGCTCGTGCACCGCCATTTCGTGCACCCACATCAGCTCCGGCATCATCCTGAGCATCGGGTGCTGGGCGTCGACGTTGAAGCAGAGGCTGGCGCTGAAGAACAGCGTCGCTTCGCTGTCGGCGCTTGCTTCTGCGCCGCCGCCCCGCGCCTCGGCGATCTCGCCGCAGCATGGCCGGAAGGTGCAGTGTCCAAGCGGCGTCGCCGAGGCGCCGGGGGCGCTGGCGAGCACATGCTCGGCGCCGCGGGGCATCAGCACGGCGTCGCCCTGCTCGAGCCTGACCCAGTCGCCCTCGGGCGTGCGCAGCCAGCAGCCATGCTCGGCCATGAAATGGAAGCGCGCTGCGGCCTGTGCGGGAAACAGCAGGCACCAGGGGGTGGTCATCTGGTAGCGGGCGTAGTCGACACCTTCGAGCCGCAAGCCGCGCAGCATCTCGGTCAACGGATCGGCCGATAGGGTTCTGGACGAATGGTCAAGCATTGTGGATTTCCTAACATGGAAGCTCCAGGTCGTCACGCCTAACTCCGGTGTCCGATCTTTCCGGAGCGACCCATGTCGGATTCCTTGTCAGCCACAGCCGATCCCCAACTCGTCGGCATCGCGCCCGATGAACGCAGCATTGCCGCCTGGCCCGCGGTCTTCGCGCTCGGCATGGGCGTCTTCGCCCTGGTCAGCGCCGAGTTCCTGCCGGCCAGCGTCCTGACCTCGATTGCGGCCGATCTGTCGATCAGCATCGGCGCAGCCGGGCAGACCGTCACGGTGACCTCGCTGGTCGGCGTCGTCGCCGCGATCTTCACGCCGATCGTCACCAGCCGTTTCGACCGGCGCCTCGTCCTGTGGGCGCTGATGTTCCTTTTAGCGCTGTCCAGCCTGACCACCGCCTTGGCCAATGGCTATGCGATGCTGCTGGCGGCGCGCTTTCTGCTCGGCCTCAGCCTCGGTGGATTCTGGTCGATGGCTCCGGCGCTGTCGCTGCGGCTCGTGCCGGCAAGGTCCGTGCCGCGGGCGCTGGCGATCATTTCGGCCGGCGTCTCGGCAGCCTTCATCGGGGCAGGGCCGCTCGGGGCCTATCTCGACGCGCTGCTCGGCTGGCGGATGGTGTTCGTGCTTTCTGCCGGACTTGCCGGCGTCGCGCTGCTGGCGCTGCTGACGACCATGCCGCGGCTGCCGTCGCAGACGGTGCCGCGGCTGGAGACGCTGGCGGTGCTGCTCGCGCGGCCGAGCGTGCGCCTGATGCTGATCTCCGTCCTGGTGACGATCTCGGGTCAGTTCACCGGCTTCACCTATATCCGGCCGTTCCTCGAACAGGTTCCACAGCTCGGCGTCACGGCGATCACCTTCGTCCTGCTCGGCTATGGCTTCGGCAACGTCATCGGCAATTTCGCGGGCGGGGCGGTCGTGGCGCGGGGCGTCAAGCTTGCCATCGTCTCCTTCGCGCTGGCGACGGCTGTCCTGGCGCTGGCCATGCTCCTGTTCGGATCTTCGCCCATTGTCGCGGGCATCGCGGTGGCTCTCTGGGGCTTCGCCTTCGGCTTCGCGCCGGTCGGCTTCCAGAGCTGGATGGTGCGCACGGCGGCCGACCATGCCGAAGCGGCGAGCGGGCTCCTGACCGCCGCCTTCCTGGTCGCGATCGCGAGCGGCGCCGTCCTCGGCGGACTGCTGGTCGACCATGTCGGCGGCTGGGGGCCGATCGGCTACATGGCGGCCGCGACGCTCGCCGGTGCGGTGCTGGTGCTCGTCGCGGGCAAGGAGCCGCCGCGTCCCTGAACAACCGGTGAGGCAAAGCGAGGATGGCGACGCTCGCGTGATCGTCGCCATCACTTTTCTTCAAGACACGGAAGCCGGCATACGCTCTATCTTGCGGCATGGATCTGATCACACAGGGCGAGGCGCTGGAACAGAGCCCGCTCCAGGCGGGGGAGCGGGCGCATCTGTTCACGGCGCGTCGCTTCGACGGGCTGGAGTTCCTGTCGGCGACCTTCCGCACCCACGCCTATGCCCCGCATGTCCACGACACCTATGCGATCGGCACGATCGAGATCGGCTGCGAGATCTGGCACGCGCGCGGCCGCAAGCTCTATGCCGGCCCTGGCGACATCGTCTTCAACCAGCCGCTCGACGTCCATGACGGCTCTCCCAGCGAGGGCGGCTATCGCTACCGGATGAGCTATCCGACGGTCGAGCTGATGCGCGAGGTCGCGGCCTCGCTGACCGGCCGCAACGATATCGGCACGCCGTTCTTTCCCGAGCCGACCGTGTGGGACCCGGAAGGGGCGGCGCTCTTCGGCGCCGCTCACCGCGTGCTGGAAGAAGGCGGCGACGCGCTCGCCGGCGAGGAAGGGCTGCTGCGCGCCTATGGCTGGTGCCTCGCTCGCCATGCCGATCTGACGGTGCGCGGGGTCGGGCGGGAGAGCGGGCCGATCGCGCAGGCGCGAGAGATGCTGGAGCAGCGTTATGACGAGGACCTCTCGCTGGCCGAGCTGGCGAGACGCTCGGGCCTGCCGCGCCATCACCTGATCCGTGCCTTCCGCCGCGAGACCGGGCTGACGCCGCATGCCTATCTCGTCGACATCCGCGTCCGGCGCGCCCGCGAGCGCCTGCGCCGCGGCGATGCGCCGGGAGCGGTTGCCGCCGCCACAGGATTCTGCGACCAGGCCCATCTGACACGCGCCTTCAAGGCGCGGCTCGGCGTGACGCCGGGCGCCTTCCGCGCCGCCCATCTCGCCTGAACGGATTCCAAAGCAATGTCCTGGACCGATGAAGCCCGCGCAGGGCTCAGCGATATCTGGCCGGCGGCGCTGGCCGCGGTGCCGATCGGCTTCCTGTTTGGCGCGCTCGCGGCCGGCAAGGGCCTGTCGCCGCTCGAGGTCTTCGCGATGAGCGCGCTGGTCTTCGCCGGTGGCGCCCAGTTCGCCGCAGTCGAGCTCTGGGCGAGCCCGGCGCCGATCCTGGCGCTGGTGTTCTCGACGGCGCTGATCAATGCCCGTCATATCCTGATGAGCGCGTCGCTGGCGCCAAAACTTTCCGGCTTCTCGCGGACGCAGACCTTCATCGGGCTCTACTACATGGCGGACGAGAACTGGGCGCTGGCCGAGAAGCGGGCGCGCAGCCACCCGATCACGCCGGTCTACTGGTTCGCGATGGCGATCCCCTTCGTCTGCCTGTGGCTGCTGACCTCGACCACCGGTGCGATCATCGGCGCCGCGCTTGGCGACCCCAAGCGCTATGGCGCCGATTTCGCCTTCACCGCGCTGTTCATCGCGCTGGTCGCCGCCTTCTGGAAGGGGCGGGTGACAGCCTGGACGGTGGCTTCGGCCGGCATCGCCTCGGCGCTGGCCTATCGCTTCGCCGGCCCGCCCTGGCATGTGCTGGCCGGTGCGCTCAGCGGCCTTGCCGCCGCCTGGATCGCCGCCGGCAGCGAAAGCGCTGCACAACCCCTCGAAAGCCCGGCCGAATGAGCCTCGACCCGATCAATCTCGCCGCCTTTCTCGGCATGGCGCTGGTGACCTATCTCACCCGCATCGCCGGGCTCGCTTTGGTCGGCCGGCTCAACCTGACGCCGCGAGCTCAGGCCGCTTTCGACGCGATCCCGCCGGCTGTGCTGATCGCGGTGATCGCGCCGAGCGCGCTGGCGACCGGCTGGATCGAGACGGTCGCGGCGCTGGTCTCGGGCCTCGCTGCGACGCGGCTGCCGCTGCTCGGCGTCGTCGCCGTGGGCGTCGCGACCGTGGTCGGGCTCAGGGCGTTGTTCTGAGGCAGGCCGTCAGAGCGGCCGGCAGGCCTGCTCCAGCCAGGTCTTGGTCTCGCCTTCGACCAGCGGGCCGATCCTCGCCCAGACCTCGCCATGATAGGCGTCGATCCAGGCGCGCTCGCCTGCGTCGAGCAGCGCCGGCTCGATCAGGGCGCGCTCATAGGGGCACCAGGTGATCGTCTCGAAGCCGTAGATGGTGCGGTCGCCGCCGGGGATGGAGCGCTCCTCGACCACGATCAGGTTCTCGATCCGGATGCCGTAAGCGCCCTCCTTGTAGTAGCCGGGCTCGTTCGAGAGGATCATGCCGGGCTCGAGCGGCGTGGTGCCGAGCTTGGAGAGGCGCTGCGGCCCCTCGTGCACCGAAAGATAGCTGCCGACGCCATGGCCGGTGCCATGGTCGAAATCGAGCCCGGCCTGCCAGAGCGGCAGGCGTGCGAGCGCGTCGAGCTGCGCACCCGAAGTACCTTTGACGAAGACCGCGCGCGAGATCGCGATATGGCCCTTGAGCACGCGGGTGTAGCGGTCGCGCATTTCCGGGCTGGGCTCGCCGACCGCCATGGTGCGGGTGATATCTGTGGTGCCGTCCTCGTATTGCCCCCCTGAATCGACCAGGAAGATGCCGGGCTCGATCGCCCGGTTGCTCGAATCGGTGACGCGGTAATGCGGCAGGGCGGCGTTCGGTCCCGCGCCGGCGATGGTGGTGAAGGAGACGTCCTTGAGCAGGCCGGTGCCGCGGCGCTCGGCCTCCAGTGCCGCGACCGCGTCGATCTCGGTGAGGCCGCCCTTCGGCGCCTCGCGTGCGAGCCAGGAGAGGAAGCGGGCCATGGCGGCGCCGTCGCGCAGATGCGCCGCGCGGGCGCCGTCGAGCTCCGCCTCGTTCTTGCGGGCCTTCATCAGCGCGACCGGATCGGCACCGGCTTCCGGCGCGCCGCCGGCCTCGCGGATCAGAGTCGCAAGCGCCGCCGCGGCCGTCGCCGCATCGAGCCTGACCTTGGCCTTGCCCGCGCCGAGCGCCTTGAGCTGCTCCTCCAGCGCCTGGGGCGGGGCGATCTCGCCGAGCGCGCCGATAGCGTCGCCGGCCTCGTTGGTGATCTTCTCCGGCGAAAGGAAAACGGTCGGCCGGCCCTCGCGCGGCACGATGGCGTAGCCGAGCGGCAGCGGCGTGTGCTCGACATCGCCGCCGCGGATGTTGAAGGTCCAGGCCAGCGCGTGCGGGTCCGAGAGGACGAGCGCATCGACCTTGTCCTTGCCGAGCGCCTCCTGGATGCGGGCGAGCTTGCTCGCGGCGCTCTCGCCGGCATAAGCGGCGGGGTGAGCCTTGACCGGCGCCGAGGGCGGGGCAGGGCGGTCGCTCCAGAGCGCATCGATCGGATTCGGTGTCACCGCGACGAGCTCGCCGCCGGCGGCTGCCACCGCCTTTTCCAGTTTCGCGACGCCGTCGACCGTGTGCAGCCACGGATCATAGCCGAGCCTGCCGCCGGCAGGCAGGTTCGCCGCGACCCATTTGTCGAGCGGCGTCTCCTCCATCCTGACCGGGGTGATCACGGCGGTGTCGGTCTGCTCGGCGGACTGGATGGTGTAGCGGCCATCGACGATCAGCGCGGCCTTGTCGGCCAGAACCACCACATTGCCGGCCGAGCCGGTGAAGCCGCTGAGCCAGGCGAGGCGCGCCATATGGGCAGGAACGTACTCGCCCTGGTGTTCGTCGGCGCGCGGCACGACGAAGCCCCCCAGCCCCTGGCGCGCGAGGGCCGCACGCAGGGCCGCGACCCGGGGCGCGACCTGCGAGGGATCGCTCGGCTCGGAAAAGGACTGGAAGTGGGGAGCGGAGGCCTTGGCGGGGATCGAGGCGGTCATGTCGGGTCCGGAAGCTGCGATATCCGGCCATGCTGGCGTGCCAGCAAGTCAAAAGCCAGTGCAAATCCGGCATTTTCGCCGCGCCCATGCGGCAGGCTCCGGCTGACTTCCGATTGGGCGCTCTGTCGGTTCGTTATGCAATATTTTGCAATGATTAACGGCTCTCGGATTTTGTTATGCGCTTTTTGCATGTTGTGCATATGCGAACATATCTTCTCGCAAGTGCGAAGAAGGCCCATCTTGCAGTCATAAGAGAACGAGGAAGCGACCGGGACTGTCCTTCGTTTTGCTGAGGAGATGGACCCTATGACCTATGTGCTGAACACCACCACGGACCTGCCGGTAGCCACGCGCACCGAGGCGACCAAGAAGGCCGCCGGCCCGAGCTTCTGGCAGCGCCTCTATGCCGCCATGATCGAAAGCCGCCGCCGCTCGGCGATGCGCGAGCTGCGCGCCTATTCGTACCTCGCCCGCGAGTCCGAGCTGATCCTCGGCGGCTATCCGAAAGCTTCGCTGCAGAACGACGCAGAGCTGCCGTTCAACCGCTGAAGTTCCATCCGCTGAATCCCGGTGCGCAGGCTGCGATACGCGCCGCGCCCTGATCGAGGAGAAAGACCATGATCGCTGTGATCAAGTACGTTTACGAGAGCATTGCCGATGCCGCCAAGTTCGCGGCCGCCGTCTGGCACGATGCGCGTGTCATGCAGGCGCAGGCGGAAGAGAAGTACGGCCATATCGACTTCTGAGCGCGACAGCGCTCGAAGCAGACGGCCTAATAGAGGCGGCGTGGCCTGGCGGCTGCGCCGCCTCTTTTCATGACCAGTGTCGCCCAGCCCTCGCGCGATGAGCGCCGGGCGAGGGCGATGCCCTGGTGGCGATAGGCCGAAACCACGCCGGCGACATCCATTTCGAGCAGGCCCGAGAGGATGACGACGCCGTCATCGGAAAGAACCGTGGCGATCGAGGGCGCGAGCTTGCGCAGCGGCCCGGCCAGGATGTTGGCGAAGACCAGATCGAAGCGCCGGGACCGGTTCGCCTTGGCATGGCGCAGCCCGGGCGCGACATAAAGGTCGAGCGCCTGCGGGGCATCGTTGAGACGTGCATTGCGCGCCGCGACCTCGACGGCGACGGCGTCGATATCGCCGGCGACAACCTTGCGCTTGATCTGCTTGGCCAGCGCCAGTGCCAGGATGCCGGTGCCGGTACCGACATCGATGGCGTTTCGCGGGCGCCGCTTCCTCAATTCGGCATCGAGGGCGAGCAGGCAGCCCGAGGTAGTGCCGTGATGGCCGGTACCGAAGGCGAGCGCGGCCTCGATCTCGATCGCGACATCGTTGATGCGCACGGTGTCGCGATCATGGGCGCCGTGGACCAGGACGCGGCCGGCACGTACCGGCTTCAGCCCTTCGAGGCTGTTGGCGACCCAGTCCTGCTGGCTGACGGTGGTGAACGGGGTGCCGTCGATGACCGTGCCGACGATCGGTCGCAGCAGGTCGCGCACTGCTTCTTCATCCGGATGGCTGGAGAAATAGATCTCGACCTTCCAGGGCTCGTTCAGCGACAGGGTGGTGACGCCGCTCTCGACCTCGAAGGCGGAGATCGCGGTCTCAGTCGGGTCGAAGATCTCGCCGAGCAGTTCGGTCAGGGCGCGCGCCTGCTCGCCGCTGGTCGAGAGTTCGAGAACGGTCGTGACCGTCGAGGGGAGGAGGCCTTCACGCATGGCGCGGGCTTATAGCATCGGACCGAAAAGTGGAATCCACTTTTCGGAAAACTCCGATGCGATAACAAAAAGATAGATCGCCGTAACCAGGTCCGTACGGACGCGCGGCGATCTCGCAGCCCATCGGCGGCTTGTCATGCAGCCGCGCACTCGGAGACGTGTCAGGCGCCTCGCTTGGTCGCCAGCAGCAGGAAGCCGGCGAGCCCGGCTGCGGCGCAGACGAGGAAGCCGAGGTCGAAGCGGCCGGTCGCGGCGACGAGCAGCGCGAAGGACGAGGGACCCACGACATAGCCGAGGAAGACGACGATGGTCGCGCCCGAGGCCGCTTCGCGGATCAGCCCGCTCGGCGAGCGCCGGGCGATCTCGGCGATCTGTACGCCGTTCCAGCTGGAGACCGTGACGCCCGCCACTGCCGCCAGTGCATAGAGCAGCCAGGACGGCCAGGCGGGTGTCGCCAGCATCAGCAGGAGCGAGGTTGCGCCGGAAGCGAGGCAGACGATGGCGAGCAGGCGCGTCGCGTCGCGCATCCGGTCGGCGATCCAGCCGAGCAGCACGCGGCCGAACACCCCGGTCGCCTGCATAACGGCGAAGGCGAGGCCGGCGGCGCGCAGGTCGTAGCCGAGCTCGGACACCGCGAAGGTGATGAGATAGGCGAACCAGATGCCCTGGCCGAGGGCGAGGCAGGCGCCGACAGCGGCGATCCGCATCACCGAGGTCGAGCCGCGCAGCGCCCGCAGCGGTTCCAGCACATTGCCGAGCGAGAAGAAGGCGCGCGGCGCCAGTGACTGCCCCAGATCGCGTCCGGCATCGAGACGGCGGCGCATCGGCTGCACGACCAGGATGACGGCCACCACCAGTGCGGCCGAGAACAGCAGCGAGGCGCGCCAGCCATAGGCGGTGACCAGCGGCGGCAAAGCGAGGCCGGCGACGATGCCGCCGGCCGGAACCCCAGCCTGCTTCAGCGAGAAGATCAGGCTGCGATGCCGGGGCGGGGCGATGCGGTGGAGGACGTCGCTGCCAGCCGGCGAGGATGGGCCATAGCCGAGCCCGATCAGGAAGGCCCCAGCCATTGCCACCGGCAGCAAGGGCGGCAGCAGGAAGCAGAGCCCGAAAATGCCGAGGGCGAGGCCGAGCTGCAGGGCGCGTATCGAGCCGAAGCGCCTCATGATCGGCGCGCCCATTACCAGAAAGGCGATCGAGCCGACCGTGCTGATGCTAGAGAGATAGCCGATCACGGCGTCGGACCAGCCGAGCTCCGCCGACATGGCTGGCGCGATGGTCGGCGTCACCCGCGTCAGGAAGGCGGTCGCCATCTGCACGACGATCATCGCCGTGAGGGCGCTGACCCAGCCCGGTGTCGCTGGAGGCTCCTTCATGGTCGCGTCATGTCTGCCGGGTCTTGATTGTCGGACCTTGGCTGTCGGATCTTGGAGGTCTCACGGCGACGCGGCCGGCAGGACCTTGCCGGGGTTGAGGATGTTGTCGGGGTCGAGGCTCTGCTTGATCCGGCGCATCACCGCGACGGCCTCGTCGCCATATTCCCGGCGCAGGAATTTCGACTTGCCATAGCCGACGCCGTGTTCGCCGGTGCAGGTGCCGCCGAGATCGATGGCGCGATTGACCAGAAGGGCGTTGAACCGCTCGGCCTCGGCGATCTCCGCGGGTGAATCCATCCTGATCAGGAAGCCCATATGGAAATTACCGTCGCCGACATGGCCGAGCGCCGGCACCGGGAAGGGCGCGTCCTTGGTATGCGTCCTCATCTCGGTGATGCAGGTGGCGAGCTCGGAGATCGGTACGCAGGCATCTGTGCCCCAGCTGCTGGCGCCGGGGCGCAGAGCGAGCAGGGCGTAGTGGAGATTGTGGCGGGCCTGCCAGAGCCTGGTGCGCTCCTCGGCGCTGGCGGCATGGCGCCAGCCGCTGCCGCCATGGACCTGCGCGATGGCGTGCATCGCCGCCGATTGCTGCTCGACACCGGCCTGCGTGCCGTGGAATTCGATGAACAGCGTCGCGGTCTCGGGATAGCTCAGCCCGTTATGCAGGTTTATGGCGCGCATGCAGGTCTCGTCGAGCAGCTCGACGCGGGCGACCTGGATGCCGCTCTGGATGGTCTCGATGGCGCAGGATACGGCGGCGCCGACATCCGGGAAGGAGCAGACCGCGACCGAGCTCGCCTCGGGGATGCCGTAGAGCTTCAGGGTGATCTCGGTGATCACGCCGAGCGTGCCCTCCGAGCCGACGAAGAGCCGCGTCAGATCGTAGCCGGCCGAGGATTTGCGGGCGCGCCCGCCCGTCTTCAGCACGCTGCCGTCGGCGAGCACCACGGTGAGCGCCAGGACATTGTCCTTCATCGTGCCGTAGCGCACGGCATTGGTGCCCGAGGCGCGCGTCGCCGTCATGCCGCCGAGCGTCGCGTCGGCGCCGGGATCGACCGGGAAGAACAGGCCGGTGTCGCGCAGATGCTCGTTGAGCTGCTTGCGGGTGACGCCGGGCTCGATCACGCAATCGAGGTCCTCGGTGTTGACCGCGATGATCCGCTGCATGCGCGAGAGGTCGAGGCAGACGCCACCATGCAGCGCGACGACATGGCCCTCCAGTGAGGTGCCGGCGCCGAAAGGAATGACCGGCACCTTCGCTTGATGGCAGAGGGCAAGGATGCGGCTGACCTCTTCCGTGGTCTGGGCATAACAGACGACATCGGGCGCCTTGGTCGGGTGATAGGATTCGCCATGGCCATGATGCTCGCGCTCGGATTCCGAGGTCGAGCAGCGTGGGCCGAGCAGCTCGCGCAGAGCGGCGGTCAGACCCTCGAGTTCCGGGTGGCGCGAGGAGGCGGTCTCGGCGGCAGGGGCGTTCATATTGTCCTCGACTTCCGAGCCTGTTGCCGGCGTGGCGCTGCGGCAATTTCGACCGGCTTTTCACGTTCGGCCACAGTCGATGCAGCATGAGCGCTCTGCATCGGGAGAGGAAGTGTCCGAATTGCGTTCGGTTTGCCTCCCTCGGCCCTCATCCTGAGGGGCCGCGCAGCGGCGTCTCGAAGGATGGACCGGCGGTCTCCGAACCTCCTTGAGCATCCTTCGAGATGCGCTCCTTCTGAGCGCTCCTCAGGATGAGGGGCGGGTGCGTGAGTGGCGTCAGCCCGACTGGTCGCGCCCGGCCAGGCCGAGCAGATATTGCCCGTAGCCGCTCTTCGCCAGCGCCTGGCCGAGCGCGCGCAATTGCTCGCGATCGATCCAGCCATTCTCGAAGGCGATCTCCTCCGGGCAGGCGATGCGGAAGCCCTGGCGGCGCTCCAGCGTGCGCACGAATTCCGAGGCCTCGACCAGCGAATCCGGGGTGCCTGTGTCGAGCCAGGCGTAGCCGCGCCCGAGCCGTTCGACATTGAGCGCGCCGCGCTCGAGATAGGCGAGGTTGACGTCGGTGATCTCGAGCTCGCCGCGGGCCGAGGGCTTCAGCCGGCGGGCGATCTCGACGACCTGCTCGTCGTAGAAATAGAGGCCGGTCACCGCCCAGTGCGAGCGCGGCATCTTCGGCTTCTCCTCGATCGAGAGCGCCTTGCCGGCGGCATCGAAGGAGACGACGCCATAGCGCTCGGGATCGCTGACGCGATAGGCGAAGACGGTGGCGCCCTGCCGGCGTGCGGCAGCGCGGCGCAGCACCTCGGTCAGCCCGTCGCCGTAATAGAGGTTGTCGCCGAGGATCAGGGCGGAAGGGCCGCCGGCGACGAAGTCGGCGCCGATCTGGTAGGCCTGCGCCAGCCCTTCCGGCTTCGGCTGTACGGCATAGGAGAGCTTCAGCCCCCAGCGTTCGCCGGTGCCGAACAGCGCCTCGAAGCGCGGCGCGTCCTCGGGGGTCGCGATGATCAGGATCTCCCGGATGCCGGCGAGCATCAGCGTCGACAGCGGATAGTAGATCATCGGCTTGTCGTAGATCGGCAGGAGCTGCTTCGACGTCACCATGGTCATCGGGTGAAGCCTGGTGCCGCTGCCGCCGGCGAGGATGATGCCTTTCACGCGCGTTTCCTTCAGCATTCGGAGCCGGTGAGCAGCCGGGCCACGCAGTCCTCGACGGAGACCTGCCAGGGCGGCAGGCGCAAGCCGTAGCGCGCTGCGAGCAGCCCGCAATCGAGCCGGGAATTGGCGGGCCGGCGGGCCGGGGTCGGGTATTCGGCTGTCGCGATCGGCCTGACCCGCGCGGAAGGGCCGCCGAGCCTCGCCGAGGCCGCGAATACCGCCTCGGCGAGGCCAGCCCAGCTCGTCTCGCCGCTGCCGGCGACATGGAAGACGCCGCGCAGCCCGGCATCCCGGGGTTCGGCGGCAAGACGGCGTGCAATCGCGATCACGGCGTCGGCAAGGGCCGGTGCATAGGTTGGCGTGCCCAACTGGTCGGCGACGATGCCGAGTTCCTCCCGGCTTTCGGCGAGCCGCAGCATGGTCTTCACGAAATTCCCGCCATAGGGGCTGTGGACCCAGGCCGTGCGCAGGATGGCGTGGTTGTCGCCTGCCGCCGCGACGGCCTGTTCGCCGGCGAGCTTGGAGCGACCATAGACGCCGAGCGGGCCGGTTGCGTCATCCTCGCGCCAGGGACGGGAGAGGGCGCCGTCGAAGACATAGTCGGTGGAGATCTGGACCAGCGGCAGCCGCAGCGCCGCCGCGGCCGCGGCGACGGCGCCCGCACCGGCGGCGTTGATCGCCATGGCCAGCTCCGGCTCGCTCTCGGCCTTGTCGACCGCGGTATAGGCGGCGGCATTGACGACGCAGTCGGGCCGGGCTTGCTCGAGGGCCTTGTGGATCTCGGCGGGGCGCGTCAGGTCGAGCTCGGGCCGGCCGATGGCGACGACTTCGACCTTCGCCGAAGGGGCCATGGCGATCAGGGATCGAACGAGCTGTCCGGTGGTGCCGGTCACGGCAATGCGCATCGTGCCTTCGCCATCTGGAGTGCCGGGCGGCTTCGTTTAGAGCAAGGCTCGGCCGGCCTCAACCGCTGGCCTCCGCCTCGAAGCGGGCCGCTTCTGCGCGCAGCCAGCCGACCAGCGCCTCGATGCCGGGGCCGGGCTGGCCACGCGGATTGAGGGTCATCCAGCAGCCGACGGCGCTGTCGAAGCCGAGACCGAGCGGATTGACGAGCGCGCCGGACGCCAGCTCCTCCGCGACATAGCAGCGTGGCGCCAGTGCGACGCCGAGCCCGGCCACTGCGGCGCGGATGATCACCGAATAATAGCCATAGCGCACGGTATGGGCCGGGACCGCGCCGCGCAGCCCATGCGCCTCGGTGAACTCGGCCCAGAAGGCCGGCATCTGGAAATGCTGCAGCAGGGTCATTTTCTGGATATCCGCCGCACGGCTGAAGCCGCCCATCCGCTCCAACAGGGCCGGGGCTGCGACGAGCGCGACCTGCCGGCCGAACAGATAATGCGCCTCGCGATCCGGCCAGGGCCCGGCGCCGTGAACGATGTCGATATCGGGGTCTTCGGTCTCGTTCTCGCTGACGAAATTGGTGAACTGCACGTCGATCTCGGGATGGGCCTGGGCGAAGCTCGGAAAACGCTCCATCAGCCAGCGCTCGCCGGCGATGGCGACGAGATGCAGCCGGATCGGGCGTCCGAGCGCGGTTCGCTCGGCGAGGCGCCGGGCGCCGCGCGCCATCTGCTCGATCGCCGCCTCGGCATAGGGCCGGTAGATCGTGCCGGCCTCCGTGGCCTTCAGCCCGGTCGGGCTACGCTCGAAAAGCGCGATGCCGAGATGCTCCTCCAGCGCCTGGATCTGCTTGGAGACCGCGCTCTGGGTCAGGTGCACGGCTGAAGCGGCCTTCGCCGTCGATCCCAGCCGCGCCACGGCAAGGAAGACCCGAAGCGCCGTGGTCGAGGGCGGGAGATTCGGGCTCGCCAATCAGGTATTCCCTTTGCGACTATCCTGCCGGAGATCGTTTCGTTTGCCGGGGTCGCGGTCAAGGGGACAGTGTCGCCTCAAGGGGAGACCATCAGCATGAATCAGACCACGCGCCTCTGGGGTGGCCGCTTTCGCAAGCCGCCGGACCCGCGGATGATGCGGCTATCCAGCGCGGCCGGCGCCTATTCGCGCCTCGCGACCCAGGATATCGCCGGCGGCAGGGCCCATGCGGCCGAGCTGGAACGGGCCGGGCTGCTGAGCGCCGACGAGACGAAGCTGATCGTGGTGGCGCTCGACGCCATCGCCGGCGAATTCGCCGCCGGGACGCTGGTCCCCGGGCCCGAGGACGAGGATATCCACACCTTCATCGAGCGCGTGCTGACGGCGCGCATCGGCGCGACCGGCGCCAAGCTCAGGGCCGGTCGCTCGCGCAACGACCAGGCCGCCAACAACCTCAAGCTCTATCTGCGCGAGCAGTCGCGGCTGATCGGCGCGATGCTGGCCGAGCTGCTGGAGGCGCTGGCCGGCCAGGCCGAGCGGCATTCTGCGTCCGTCTGCCCCGGCTTCACCCATCTGCAGAGTGCCCAGCCGGTGACCTTCGGCCATTGGCTGATGGCGCATGGTCAGGCGCTGTCGCGCGATGCGACGCGGCTCCAGGACTGGGACAGGCGCTCGACCCTGTCACCGCTCGGGGCGGCGGCGCTGGCCGGCTCGGCGATCGCGCTGACTCCCGAACTGAGCGCGCAGGCGCTTGGCTATGAGGGTCCCTGCGAGAACTCGGTCGACGCCGTCGGCGCGCGCGACCATGTCGCGGAGTTTCTGTTCGTCGCCGCCATGCTGGCGACCAATCTCTCCCGGCTGGCGGAGGAGGTGACGCTCTGGACCTCGCGCCAGTTCGGCTGGGTCGTGCTCGACGATGCCTTTGCCACCGGCTCCTCGATCATGCCGCAGAAGAAGAACCCGGATATCGCCGAGCTCTCGCGCGGCCGGGCGGCGCGGCTCACCGGCGACCTCGTCGCCATGCTGGGTGCGCTGAAGGGGCTGCCGCTGGCCTATAATCGCGATCTCGCCGAAGATAAGCGCTCCGCCTTCGACGCGGTCGACGTGCTTGGCGAGGTGCTGCCGGCCTTCGCCGGCATGATCGAGACGATGGAAGCGCGGCCGGAGGTGATGCGGGCCCAGGCCGGCGCCGGCTTCGCGCTCGCCACCGAGGTTGCCGATTATCTGGCGCGCAAGGGCGTGCCCTTCGCCGAGGCACACGAGATCTCCGGATCGCTGGTGCGCTATTGCGAGGAAATGGGCCGCGAGCTGGAGCAACTCGAGGCGGTCGAGCTCAGCGCCATTGATCCACGCCTTACGGAGGATGTAAGGGCCTGTCTCACCCTTGATGCTGCGGTGGCCGCCCGCAGCGGTTTCGGCGGCACGGCGCCAGTGCGCGTGGCCGAGCAGATCGCCCGTTTCCGCCTCTGGCTCGCAGCTTTTGAAGATTGGACGCGCGGAGCGCAGAAATGACCAGCGCAGTCGGAATTGGAATAGGGCGGGATATCGCCGGGATCGCCGGCCTGAAGCTCGTGCCGCGCCGCTATTACGGACGCTGGGTCGCGGCCGCACTGATCATCCTGGTGCTCGCCTGGATCATCAAAGCCTTCGCCGAAGGGCAGATCGACTGGAAGGTGGTCGGGCAGTTCTTCACGGCGCCCGCCATTCTCAGCGGCCTCGTCAACACCATCATCATGACGGTTTGTGCCATGGCGCTCGGCATCGCGCTCGGCGTGATCTTCGCGATCATGTACATGTCGCCGAACCCGGTGCTGCGCGGCGTCGCGCTGTTCTACATCTGGTTCTTCCGTGGCACGCCGCTGCTGCTGCAGCTCCTGCTCTGGTTCAACCTGGCGCTGGTCTTCCCGACGATCGGTATTCCCGGCGTCATCGAATGGCGCACCATCGACGTGATCGGACCGTTCATGGCGACCTTGCTCGGGCTCGGCATGAACCAGGGCGCCTATACGGCGGAAGTCGTGCGCGGCGGCATCCTCTCGGTCGATGTCGGCCAGACGGAAGCCGCCAAGTCGATCGGCATGACCCGTTTGACGACGCTGCGCCGGATCGTGCTGCCGCAGGCGATGCGGGTGATCATCCCGCCGGTCGGCAACGAGGTGATCAGCATGGTCAAGCTGACCTCGATCGCCAGCGTGATCCAGTTCTCCGAGATCCTGCGCAATGCGCAGACGATCTACTATGCCAATGCCCGCGTCATCGAATTGCTGATCGTCGCCGCCGGCTGGTATCTGATCGTCGTCACGCTCCTGCAGATCGGCCAGTTCTTCCTGGAGCGCCATTTCTCCAAGGGCCGCGGTGGCCGCCGTGCCAAAGCCCAGGTTGCCGAGGAGGCCGGGGCATGAGCGCTGCCGCCAAGGAGGCCATCGTCACCGCCGCCAACGTCACCAAGCGCTTCGGCGAGTTGCGGGCGCTGAACGATGTCTCGCTGACCATCGCGCCGGGCGCCGTGCAGTGCATCATCGGGCCGTCGGGCTCCGGCAAGAGCACGCTGCTGCGCTGCATCAACCAGCTCGAGAAGATCGACCAGGGCGCGATCTGGGTCGATGGCGAGCTGATCGGCTACCGGATCAAGGGCAATGAGCTGCACGAGCTGAGCGATGCCGAGATCGCGCGCCAGCGTCTTACGACCGGCATGGTCTTCCAGCGCTTCAACCTGTTCAACCATATGACGGTGCTCGAGAACATCATCGAGGGCCCGGTCACGGTGCTGAAGCGG
Source organism: Allobosea sp. GW823-FHT01F03 (assembly GCF_058798075.1). Classification (NCBI taxonomy): domain Bacteria; kingdom Pseudomonadati; phylum Pseudomonadota; class Alphaproteobacteria; order Hyphomicrobiales; family Alloboseaceae; genus Allobosea; species Allobosea sp. GW823-FHT01F03. Next base: position 2,256,247 of record NZ_CM179505.1, read on the forward strand.
CCGAGGCAGGAAGCGGTGGCGGAGGCCGAGAAGCTGCTCGCACGCGTCGGCCTCTCGGAGAAGCGCAATTCCTACCCGATCGAGCTTTCGGGCGGCCAGCAGCAGCGCATCGCGATCGCAAGGGCGCTCGCCATGAAGCCGAAGCTGATGCTGTTCGACGAGCCGACCTCGGCGCTCGATCCGGAACTCGTCGGCGAGGTGCTCGCGGTGATGCGCGATCTCGCCGCCAGCGGCATGACGATGATCGTCGTCACCCATGAGCTCGGCTTCGCCCGCGAGGTCGCCAGCGACGTCGTCTTCATGGACAAGGGCGAGATCGTCGAGCGTGGCCATCCGCAGCAGGTACTGGTTGCGCCGAGCCAGGCCAGGACCCGCGACTTCATCGCCGCCGTCCTCAAGTGAGTTCAAGCCAGGCCAGTTCGGCCTGAAAAAACAGGGAGATCACCATGCTTCGTCTTTCGCTCGCCGCCGCGCTCCTCGCCGGCACCGCGCTCGCCGCCCAGGCCCAGGCCCTGCCGGACCGCATCAAGAACGCCGGCAAGATCGTCATCGCCACCCAGCCGAACTACGCGCCGATCGTCTACAAGGATCCGGCGACCAACACGATGACCGGCTTCGATTACGAGCTCGGCGAGGCGATCGCCAAGGAGCTCGGCGTCAAGGCCGAGTGGCAGGAGACCGCCTTCGCCCAGATGCTGCCCTCGCTGCAGACCGGCCGCGTCGACATGGTGATGGCCGGCATGAGCGACCTGCCGGCGCGCCGCGAGACCGCCGATTTCGTCAACTACCTGGTCTCGGGCGCGCAGTTCTACACGGTGACGGCGCTCGCTGGCTCGATCAAGACGCCCGAGGACCTCTGCGGTAAGACCGTCGGCGCCAGCCGCTCGACCAACTGGCCCCGTCAGATCGGCGAGTGGAGCGAGGCCAACTGCGTCGCCAAGGGCAAGCCGGCGATTAACGTGGTCGGGACGGAAGGCTCGGTCGATGCGCGCACGCAGCTCAAGACGCAGCGCCTGCAGGGCGGTGTCCAGGGCAGCGAGACGATGAGCCATAACCAGAAGCTCGAGCCCAACACCTATGTGGTGCTCGGCACACCCTTCACCCGCTCGCTGGCCGGCATTCCGTTCCCGAAGACGGCCGAGGGCGGCCAGCTGCGCGATGCGGTCAAGGGCGCGCTGGAGCGGCTGCAGGCGAACGGCACCTATGACGCGCTGATCGCCAAATACGGTCTGCCCGACAACGCCCTGAAGCCGATTTCGGTCAACAAGGGCGAGTGAGCTTGCGGTATCGGCGGGCCGAGAATTCGGATCGCCAACCTGCATGGAACGACGGAGCGGCGCTGACGGGCGCCGCTCTTTTTGTTATACGTCCTGTATAACGCGAACCCCGGAGCAGGCGATGAACAAGCCCGAAAAGCCCGCCGGCGAGCAGGCAATGGTCCTGCAGGTCCGCAAGATCGGCAATTCGGTCGGCATCATCCTGCCGAAGGAGCTGCTGGCGCGGCTGAAGCTGGCGGAAGGCGACAAGCTGACGGTCGTCGAGCAACCGGAGCTCGGCCTGAAACTGACGCGCTATGACGATACCCATGCGCGCGGGCTTGAGATCGCCCGCCGTTCGTTCAAGACCTACGCGAATACCTATCGCGCTTTGGCGAAATGACCGAGCCCATCTGGGTCAGCGTCGAGTTGGTGGTCGATATTCACGCCGAGCAGCTCGCGCTGTTCGGCGGGCCGGCTGGAATTCGCGATCACGGGCTTCTGGAATCGGCGCTGGCGCGGGCTCCGAACAAATATTCCTATGGCGAGCATGAGCTTGCTGCCTTAGCTGCAACTTATGCATTCGGCGTCGCACGCAACCATCCCTTCGTCGATGGCAACAAGCGGGCCGCCTTCGCGAGCATGATCGTTTTCCTCGGTCTCAACGGCATCGATTTCCTGGTGCCTGAGCCGGAAGCCACCGCGGCGATCCTCGCCCTCGCCGCCGGCGAGGTCGACGAAGACGGGCTGACGCGCTGGATTCGCGACAACTGGCCAAAGGACGCGCCCGTATGAAGACGCCGATCTGGGTCGAGGCCGCGATCAACGGTCCCTGGGGCAAGGAGCGCCAGCCCGGCATCCCGATTGCGATCGAGGAGATCGTCGCTGACGGGATCGCGGTCGTCGAGGCCGGGGCGGCGATCGTCCATCTGCATGTCTACGACGTTGAGACCGGCCGCCAGCGCGACGACTGGGAGCTCTATGCCCGAGCGATCGAGGGGATCAGGACGAAGGTCGATGCCATCGTCTATCCGACCATCCCGATCCTGGGCTCCGGCTATGCCGGCGACATGCATGGCTCCGGGCGCTACACGCATCTCGAGGAGCTGGCGAAGCGCGGCCTCGTCGAATGGGGCGTGCTCGATCCCGGCTCCTGCAACTGGATGACCTATGCCGGCATGCCCGAGGGCGAGGCCGGCTTCATCTACCAGAATCCGGGCGAGCATATCCGCGAGGGCATGGCGGTGGCGGAGCGTCACAAGGTCCATCCGAGCTTCGCGATCTACGAGCCCGGCTTCACCCGCCTCGGCGCCGGGCTGGCCAAGGCCTATCCCGGCATGCCTGTGCCGATCTACCGGCTGATGTTCTCCGATGCCTTCGCCTGGGGTTTTCCGCCGAAGCTCTTCGGGCTCGAGGCGCATCTCGCGCTGCTCGGCGAATCTGCGCCCGGTGCTCCGGTGATGATCGCCGGGCTCGGCGTCGAGCTCGGCGAGCTGATCCCGCACGCGGTGGGGCGCGGTGTCCATGTCCGCGCCGGGCTGGAGGATGCGCATTTCGGCGAGACGCGCAGCAATCGCGCGTTGATCGCCGAGCTGGTCGCCCGCGTCGAGGCGGCCGGAGGCCGGCCGGCGAGCACTGCCGAGGTGCGCGCCGACCTCAAGGCGCGGGGCTGAGCGCCTCGACAAGTTCGGCCAGGATCGCGACGCCGAGCTCGATCTCCTGCGGCTCGACGCTGGCATAGCCGATGACGAGGCCGGCCATGTCCGGCCGGGCGGCGGTCTTCGGAGCCATATAGAGCGGCCCGATCGGGTAGACGCCGATGCCGCGTGCGCGGCCCTGCGCGACGAAGGCCAGTTCGTCGGCCGCCGCGATGTCGCGGAACCAGAGGACGACATGCAGGCCGGCATCGGCGCCGGAGACGACGATGCGGTCACCGAGCCGGCGGGAGAGGGCAGCGAGCAGGGTGGCCCGCCGCTCGGCATTACGCCGCCGGCTGCGGCGGATATGGCGCTCATAGGCCCCGCTTTCGAGCAGGATCGTCAGCGCCTGCTGCTCGAGCCCGGGCGCGTGACGATCGGCCAACGCCTTGGCGGTGGTGAAGATGGGGACGAGGGCCGGCGGCAGGACGAGATAGCCGAGCCGGATCGTCGGCGAGAGCGCCTTTGAGACGGTGCCGAGATAGATGATCTCATTGCCCTCGGCGAGCGCGTGCAGAGGCGGGACCGGGGCGATGTCGTAGCGGTACTCGCTGTCGTAATCATCCTCGACGATACAGGCGCCGCAGCGGCGAGCCCAGGCGAGCAGTTCGAGCCGGCGGGCGACCGGCATGACCCCGCCGAGCGGATACTGGTGCGACGGCGTGACATAGGCGAGCCGGGCGGAAAGTGAGGCGAGCCGGTCGGTCCGGAGCCCGTCCTGATCGGCCTCGACCGGGATCGCGACGCCCCCCGCCGCGGCGAAGACCTGCCGCGCCATGCCATAGCAGGGATCCTCGACGACGAAGCTCTCGCCGGGTTCGAGCAGAAGCCGGGCGCAAAGGTCGAGCCCCTGCTGCGAGCCGTTGACGATGACGATCTGGTCCATCTCGCAGCGCAGGCTGCGGGCCCGCCAGAGATAGCCCTGAAGGGCCTGGCGCAGTTCTTCCGCGCCCGCCGGGGCGTCATAGCTCAGCCGCTGTGGCCGACGGCTCGCCGCCATGGCGACGGCCCGTTTCCAGATATCGGCCGGGAAATCGGTGGAGGCGAGGTCGCCATAGCGGAAATCGGCGACGAGCCTGGCCGACCCTGGTGGGCGCGGTGGCAGGGCCATCGCCGCGACGCGTTCGCCGAAGCGGGAGAGGACCGGCCTTGCCGCGTTCACGCCATCGTCGGGCGTTTCCGGCTTGGCTGCTGCGGGCATGGCTGCGACACGGGCGCGAGCGCCCTGGCGGCCGGTGATGAAGCCTTCCGAATGGAGCTGCTCATAGGCGGCCGTCACGGTGGTACGGGATACGCCGAGCTCGGCGGCGAGCGTGCGGGTCGAGGGCAGGGCGGCGTCAGGACGATAGACGCCGGTGCCGATCTGCGCCTTCAGCGCGGCGTAGATGTCCCGCGCGCGCTGGGGCCGAGCCGAGATCACATCGCCACCTTGTCAACTGGACCAGATAAAAATCTATAAACTGGACGTTTCATGCGGTCCAGTATCTTCCTATCCTGCGCCTGTTCGACAGGATCAGTCATGTACACACCGCCAGCCTTCCGCGAAGACGATACCGCCGCCCTGCACGCTCTGATGCGCGCCGCCCGCCTCTGCAATTTTGTCACGGCGACGGCGGAGGGGCCGATGGCGACGCCATTGCCGCTGTTTCTCGACGAGAGCGAGGGCCCATTCGGCACGCTTTATGGACATATCGCCAGGCCGAACCCGCAATGGCAGGTGCCGGTTCTGGGCGAGGCGATGGCGATCTTCATGGGGCCGGACGCCTATGTCACGCCGAGCTGGTATGCGGCCAAGCGCGAGCACGGCAAGGTCGTGCCGACCTGGAATTACATCGCGGTGCAGGCCTCGGGACCGGTCGAGTTCTTCGAGGATCCGGAGCGGCTGCGCGCGGCGGTCACGCGCCTGACGAATCTGTACGAGCGGCCCCGGATCGAAGCCTGGGCGGTGTCGGATGCGCCGGAGTCCTTCATCGCGGCGCAGCTGCGCGGCATCGTCGGGCTGCGCATGCCGATCACGAGGCTCGTGGGCAAGCGCAAGATGAGCCAGAACCGCAGCGCCGAGGACCGCTCCGGCGTCGTCGCCGGCCTGCGCCAGGGCGAGCGCGCCAGCGACCATGTCGTGGCCGAGCTGGTGGCTGAAGGAGGCGTGGCATGAACATCGTCGCATCGGTTTCGGGGGAGCTCGAAGCCCGCTTCGGCTCTGATCCCGAGACCATGTTCAGGCAGAATCTCGCCGCTGTCCGCGAGCGCATTGCCGCGGCCTGCCGGCGCGCCGGGCGCGATCCCGATTCGGTGCGGTTGCTGCCGATCAGCAAGACGGTGCCGGCACAGATGCTGCGCCACGCCTTCGCCGCCGGCATCGACCGGTTCGGCGAGAACAAGATCCAGGAGGCGCAGGGCAAGCAGGAGGCGCTCGCCGACCTGCCGGTGGCGTGGAGCATCGTCGGTCATCTGCAGAGCAACAAGGTCCGCAACCTGACCCGTTTCGCCGTCGAGTTCCATGCGCTGGACAGCCTGAAGCTCGCGGCGCTGCTCGATGCTCGGCTGGCGGCGGAAGGACGCAGCCTCGACGTCTATGTCCAGGTCAACACCTCCGGCGAGGAGAGCAAATACGGGTTGCATCCCGATGCCTTGCGCGATTTCGTCGCGGCGCTGCCGGACTTCCCCAGGCTCAGGCCGCGCGGGTTGATGACCTTGGCGCTGTTCAGCGACGAGATGGAGCGGGTACGACCCTGTTTTCGCCTGCTGCGCCGGCTCCGCGACGAGGCCGTGCAGCTGCATCCGGGCCTCGGCGAGCTCTCCATGGGCATGTCCGGCGATTTCGAAGCGGCGATCGAGGAAGGCGCCGACGTGGTCCGGGTCGGGCAGGCGATCTTCGGCAAGCGCCCGACGGCGAACGGGCATTATTGGCCGGGGCTGGCGCCGGGCTGAGCCGGTTCTGGGGGCGGCGAGGGCTGGAGCTTGGCCGGGGCGCCACCTACATTGGCCGGACAAGCCCGCTCAGGCCCAGCGAGACCCGATGTCCGAACGCGATAGCGAAGCCAACCGATTTTCCGCCCGGGCCGCGCGCTATGCCCGCGTCGGCGCCAATGTCGGCGGGGTCGCGGCGCGGATCGCCGGCACGAAGCTGTTCGGGCTCGAAGGCCGCAACGCGACCAATGCCGAGGCGCTGGCCAAGGCGCTCGGCGGCCTGAAGGGCCCGCTGATGAAGGTCGCGCAGCTCGTCGCCACCATTCCCGATGTTGTTCCGCCGGAATACGCCGCCGAGCTGCAGAAGCTGCAATCGGAGGCACCGCCTATGGGCGCGGCCTTCGTCAAGCGCCGCATGCAGGCCGAGCTCGGGGCGAACTGGCGCGAGCACTTCGGCGCATTCGAGCTGAAGCCGGCGGCGGCAGCCTCGCTCGGCCAGGTGCACCGCGCCACCTCGCTCGACGGCGCGCCTCTGGCCTGCAAGCTGCAGTATCCCGACATGGAATCGGCGGTCGAGGCCGATATCGCCCAGCTCGAAATCCTGTTCGGCCTGCACCGGCGCATGGGCGCGGTGATCGACACCAGCGAGATCGCCAAGGAGATCAGCGCCCGCGTTCGCGAGGAGCTCGACTACCGGCGCGAGGCCAGGCACGTCGCCCTCTACCAGCGCATGCTCGCCGAAACGCCGGAGGTGCGGGTGCCGGGCGTGGTCGCCGAATTGTCGACGCGGCGGCTGCTGACCATGCACTGGCTCGATGGCGACAAGATCCTCGCCCACAAGCAGGCCAGCCAGGAGATCCGGGACCGGATCTCGACCGCGATGTTCCGGGCCTGGTGGCGGCCCTTCAGCCATCACGGCGTCATCCATGGCGATCCGCATCTGGGGAACTACACCGTGTTCTCGGAAGGCGGCGAGCCTCAGGGCATCAACCTGCTGGACTATGGCTGCATCCGGATCTTCCCACCGAGCTTCGTCGGTGGCGTCGTCGACCTCTATCGCGGCCTGCTCGAAGGCGACGAGGCGCGTGTCGTGCATGCCTACGAGGTCTGGGGCTTCAAGGGCCTGACCAAGGAGCTGATCGACACGCTGAACATCTGGGCGCGCTTCATCTATGGGCCGCTGCTGGAGGATCGCACGCGCCGGATCGCCGAGGGCGTCAGCCCGGCCGAATATGGCCGCAAGCAGGCCTTCCAGGTCCACAGCGCGCTGAAGGCGCGCGGGCCGGTGACGGTGCCGCGCGAATTCGTCTTCATGGACCGCGCCGCGATCGGGCTCGGCGGCGTCTTCCTGCATCTCGACGCCGAGCTGAATTTCCACCGGCTGTTCGAGCAGGAGATCGAGAATTTCAGCGTGGCGCGGGTCGCCGGCGTGCAGGGCGCGGCCCTTTCCGCGGCGGGGCTGGCCGGATCCTGAGCGCCTGCGCCATATTGCCTCATGCCGGCACAAGGCTCGTGCAGTGCGGCGGGGGGCGGACATGGCCAGGCAGGGCACGGAGGCCGAGGCGAAGACGGGCGGCGAGCGCCGCCGCTACGAATTGTTCGTGCGGCGCGGCCCGGGCGGTTTCGTGCTGAAGCAGAGCGATGAAGGCGTCGGGCTGGACGGTGATCTCCTGTTCTGGAGCACGCCGCAGGGCGAGGTCGCCAGACCGTTCTCCGAGATCTCCGGCGTGCATCTGTCGACGGTGCATATCGCCCGGCAGGGCGATTTCGGCACCTGTTCGATCGCGTTCTCGGGGGCGCCGCCGCTGATCGTCAGCTCCAATACCGCCTATGGCTATGCCGACGAGGAGCGTAACCAGACCTACCGCGCCTTCCTGGAGGATCTGCACACGACGCTCGCCATGCGCATGCCCGGCAAGGTCCGCTATTCCTCCGGGGTCAGCGAGGCGCGCATCGCCTTCATCCAGGTGATGCTGATCGTCATGGGGCTGCTGATGGTCGCTCTGCCGCTCGTGCTGCTGGCGATGACCGGCGAATTGAGCATGCTCTGGGTCATCTTCGTCGGCTTCGCCTTCGTCTCGGGCTATTTCCGCTGGGTCCAGAGGAACGCGCCCCGGACCTATGAGCCGGCCAGGATTCCTGCCGATCTGCTGCCTTGAAGCAAGGCGCGGCGGAGCTTTCCGGCGGCACCCCCTGACGCGACGTCGCTTTCCCCGGTGATTGCCTAGGGATGAGGCAAGCGGCATGGTGTCATGCGTTGCCATCGGCCGCGCCAGTGCGCTACAGGGCAACAGGATTTTCATCGAGCAGGGACCATTTTTCATGGCCGACCACGGACAGCACGCCGCCGACATTCCGCAGATGGACTATGCGGAGCACGAGGGCACCTATCATGGCTTCGTGCGCTTCGCCGAGATCGCCACGATCGCCTGCCTGGCCATCGTCACGGCGCTGGCCGTCGGCGGCACCAAGCACGCCTGGGGCACCGCGATCATCGGCACGCTGCTGACGCTGATCAGCACCGGTATCGGCATCGCCGCGCCGTCGGTGGGCTGGCGCGCGCCTGCCGTTCCGTTCGGTCTGATGCTGCTCGCGCTCCTCCTCCTGTAAAGCCTGAAAGGCCCGGCCTCCCATGCGCATTGCTGTCCCCGCGGAAACGCAAGGGGCGGAGACCCGCGTCGCCGCGACGCCGGAAACCGTCCGCAAGTTCATCGGCCTCGGTGCCGAGGTCGTGGTCGAGAAAGGTGCCGGCGCTGCTTCCGGCATCAGCGATGCGGATTATGAGGCGGCTGGCGCAAAAACCGCGGCAGGTGCGGCCGAAACGCTCGCCGGCGCGACGATCGTGCTGAAGGTGCGCCGTCCGGCCGAGGCCGAGATCGCCGGGCTGCCCGCCGGTGCGCTGGTGGTCGGCATCATGGATCCCTATGGCAGCGAGGCGCAGGTCGAGGCTCTGGCCAAGGCCAATGTCGCCGCCTTCGCCATGGAGTTCATGCCGCGCATCACGCGTGCGCAGGTGATGGACGTTCTGTCCTCGCAGGCGAACCTCGCCGGCTACCGCGCCGTCGTCGACGCCGCGGCCGAATATGGCCGGGCGCTGCCGATGATGATGACCGCTGCGGGCACCGTGCCGGCGGCGAAGATCTTCATCATGGGCGTCGGCGTCGCCGGCCTGCAGGCGATCGCCACCGCGCGCCGCATGGGCGCGATCGTCACCGCGACCGACGTCCGGCCGGCGACCAAGGAGCAGGTTGAATCGCTCGGCGCCAAGTTCCTCGCGGTCGAGGACGAGGAGTTCAAGCAGGCACAGACTGCCGGCGGCTACGCCAAGGAAATGTCCAAGGAGTATCAGGCCAAGCAGGCCGAGCTGACGGCGAGCCACATCGCCAAGCAGGACATCGTCATCACCACCGCGCTGATTCCCGGACGGCCGGCGCCAAAGCTAATCTCGGCCGCAATGGTCGAGAGCATGAAGGCGGGCTCGGTGATCGTCGACCTCGCGGTCGAGCGCGGCGGCAATTGCGAGCTCGCCAAGCCCGGCGAGACGGTGACGACCGCCAATGGCGTCAAGATCGTCGGCCATCTCAACGTGCCGGGCCGGCTGCCGGCGACCTCGTCCAGCCTCTACGCCAAGAACCTCTTCGCCTTCGTCGAGACCCTGATCGACAAGAAGGAGAGGAAGCTCGCGGTGAACTGGGATGACGAACTCGTCAAGGCGACCTGCCTGACCAGGGACGGCGCCGTCATCCATCCGAATTTCGCGGCCAAGGCCTGAGCGGTCGACGAGGGAGTGTCAAACCATGGCTAATCCGACCCCCGAACAGGCGCTCGAACAGGCCCGCTCGGCCGCTGCGCTTGCCAAGCAGGCCGCCGAGCTCGCCGAGAAGTACGCCGAGCAGGCGGCGCATGCCGCTGGCGCCGCGACCGGTGTCGACCCGACGGTCTTCCGCCTCGCCATCTTCGTCCTCGCCGTCTTCGTCGGCTACTACGTGGTCTGGTCGGTGACCCCGGCCCTGCACACGCCGCTGATGTCGGTCACCAACGCGATCTCCTCGGTCATCGTCGTCGGCGCGCTGCTCGCGGTCGGCGTCCAGGCTGCGCCCGCTCTGGGCGACGGCCCGCTCTGGGCCAAGGTGTTCGGCTTCGTCGCCCTCGTGCTCGCCTCCGTGAACATCTTCGGCGGCTTCCTCGTCACAGAGCGTATGCTCGCGATGTACAAGAAGAAGGGCTGAGCGCATGGCCGCGAACCTCTCCGCCCTGCTCTACGTCGTCTCGGGCGTCCTCTTCATCATGGCCCTGCGCGGGCTGTCGCATCCGACGACCTCGCGCCAGGGCAATCTCTACGGCATGGTCGGCATGGCGATCGCCGTGCTGACCACGGTGATCTTCTATCCGCCGGCCGGTTTCTCCGGCTGGCTGCTCGTCATCCTCGGCATCGCCATCGGCGGCGGCATCGGCGCCTTCATGGCCAAGCGCGTGCAGATGACGCAGATGCCGCAGCTCGTCGCCTTCTTCCACTCGCTGGTCGGTCTCGCCGCCGTGCTGGTGGCGGCCGCCGCGCTCTATGCGCCCGAAGCCTTCGGTATCGGCCAGGTCGGCAAGATCAAGGGCGCCAGCCTGTTCGAGATGGGGCTCGGCGTCGCCATCGGCGCGATCACCTTCACCGGCTCGATCATCGCCTTCCTCAAGCTCGACGGGCGCATGAGCGGCAAGCCGATCATGCTGCCGCAGCGCCATGCCATCAATATCGGCCTCGGCATCGCGCTCGTGGTGATGCTGCTGATCTTCCTGCAGACGGAAAGCCATGTCCTGTTCTGGCTGATCGTGCTGGTCTCCTTCGCCCTCGGCATCCTGCTGATCATCCCGATCGGCGGCGCGGACATGCCGGTCGTCGTCTCGATGCTGAACTCCTATTCGGGTTGGGCGGCGGCGGGCATCGGCTTCACGCTCGGCAACATGGCGCTGATCATCACCGGCGCGCTGGTCGGCTCCTCCGGCGCGATCCTGTCCTACATCATGTGCAAGGCGATGAACCGGAGCTTCATCTCCGTCATCCTCGGCGGCTTCGGCGGCGACGATGCCGCGGCCGGTCCGGGTGGCGCGGTGGAAGCGCGCCCGGTCAAGCAGGGCTCGCCCGACGATGCCGCCTACATCATGAAGAATGCCGGCAAGGTCCTGATCGTTCCGGGCTATGGCATGGCGGTGGCGCAGGCCCAGCACGCGCTGCGCGAGATGGCGGACCTCCTCAAGAAGGAGGGCGTCGAGGTCAAGTACGCGATCCATCCGGTGGCGGGCCGCATGCCCGGCCATATGAACGTGCTGCTGGCGGAAGCCAATGTGCCCTATGACGAGGTCTTCGAGCTCGAGGACATCAACTCCGAATTCGGCCAGGCCGACGTCGCCTTCGTCATCGGCGCCAACGACGTCACCAACCCGGCTGCCAAGACCGACAAGTCCTCGCCGATCTATGGCATGCCGATCCTCGACGTCGAGAAGGCCAAGACCGTGCTGTTCATCAAGCGCGGCATGGCGGCCGGCTATGCCGGCGTCGAGAACGAGCTGTTCTTCCGCCCCAATACGATGATGCTGTTCGGCGACGCCAAGAAGGTCACCGACGAGATCGTCAAGGCGATGGCGCACTGAGCGCCCGCCATAGCAATGACGCAAAGGGCCGGCTTCCATGCCGGCCCTTTTTTATTGGAAGCTCCATGCCTGAACTGCCGATCCGCTCTTTCGAACCGCAGGACCGCGAGGCGGTCATCGCCTTGCACTGGGAACTCAACCGCCATGAGCAGACCGTCTCCGGCGACCGTGCGCTCGAGCGGGAGGATGCCGTGGCCTGCCTCGCCGATGACGAGAAGCAGATGGCCAGCCGCGGCGGTGTGGCGCTGGTCGCGCTGATCGACGGCACGGTCGCCGGCTATCTCTGCTGCGTCCTGACCAATGGCGGGCCGTTCCTGCGCGCCGAGCTGCGGCGGCAGGCCTATGTCACGACCCTGGTGGTCGGCGAGGCCTTTCGTGGGCGCGGCGTCGCCGCGGCGCTTCTGGGCGAGGCGGAGCGCTATGCGCGCGGGCAGGGCGTCGCGGCGCTGGGTGTCGGCGTGCTCGCCGGCAATGCGGGCGCTGAACGGCTCTACCAGCGCTTCGGCTTCGCGCCGCATGCCGTCGAAATGGTCAAGCGGCTGCGATGAGGCGCCTCCTCGCCATCGTCGCGGTCGCCCTGGCCTGCGCCTATGCCGGCGTGCTGGGCCTGCTCTACGTCAAGCAGCGCGGTCTGCTCTATCCGCGCAATCCGGCGCGTGCCGAAATCGCCGCGGCGAATCTGCCCGGCGTCGAGGAGGTCCGGCTGACCACGGCCGATGGCGAGACGCTGATCGCCTGGGTGGTGCCGCCGCGCGAGGGCAAGCCCGTGTTGCTGTTCTTCCATGGCAATGCCGGGAATTTCGGCGGGCCGGGACGGCAGGCACGCTTTCGGGCGCTGACGCAGGACGGGACCGGGCTGTTCGCAGTGAACTATCGCGGCTATGGCGGCTCGACGGGCGCGCCGAGCGAGGCGGGGCTGGAGCAGGACGCGCTCGCCGCCTATGACGCCGCCATGGCCCGCTTCGGCACCGACAGGCTGGTCGGATATGGCGAATCGCTCGGTACCGGAGTGGTTCTCAAGCTCGCCGCCAGCAAAGCGCTCAGGGCCGTGATCCTCGAGGCGCCTTATATGTCGACGGTCGCTGTGGCGCAGCAGATCTATCCCTATGTGCCGGTCGCCCTGCTGATGCACGACCAGTTCCGCTCGGACCTGGCGATCGGCAAGGTGCGTGGGCCGGTGCTGGTCCTGCATGGCGCGCGCGACACCGTGATCCCCTACAGCCAGGGCGAGGCGCTGTTTGCGCTGGCGAATGCGCGGAAGCGCTTCGTCCGCTTCCCGGACGGAAACCATGGAAATCTGGTTTCGCAGGGCTCGGTGCCGGAAATCCGGCGCTTCCTGGCCGATGCGGCGGCTGGCGCGCTGACCGGCAGCGACATTCTGGTCGCCGCGACGCCTTAGATCGCCGCGCGTCCGTTCGGACGCGGTCACGGCGATCTATCTCAGTGTTGTCGCATCGGAGTTTTCCGCAAGCTGGAGTCCAGTTTTCGGTCCGATGCTATAAGCCGGCGGCGGCCGACCTGGTGCCGCTACATCCGGAACAGGCCGCCGCCGCCGAGACGGCTCTGGCCAGCGCGGGCGGTCTGGTTGTTGCCGTCGAGGCCGAGCGCGCGCTGATAGGCCTCGCTGGCCTCCGTCTTCTTGCCGAGCTTCTCGAAGGCGAAGCCGCGGCCGGCCCAGGCGTCGGCATTGCGGTTGTCGACGTTCAGCGCGGCGGTGAAGTCCTCGAGCGCCGATTCATACTTTCCGAGCGCGTTCAGGCTCTGGCCGCGCGCGATATAGGGCGGTGCGTTGTAAGGGTTGCGGTCGATCACCGAGTCGAAATCGGTGACGGCATGCTGGTGCTGACCCTCCTTCTGGTAGACCAGCCCGCGCGCATGGAACGCCTCGGCCGATTCCGGATTGAGGCGGATCGCGGTGTTCAGATCGGCCAGCGCCTGCTGGCTGTTGCCCTGAGCGCGCAGCAGATTGGCGCGGCCGATATAGGCCGGGCTGTAATTCGGATTGGCGGTGGTGGCGCGGTTGAAATCCTGCAGGGCGCCGTCGTTGCGGCCGGTCTGGCGCAGGGCCAGCGCGCGATTGGTGAAGGCCGGCGCGAAGTTCGGGTCGAGCTGGGTCGCCTTGCCGAAATCGGAGATCGCGTCCGAATAGCGGCCGATGCGAGCATAGGCGGCGCCCCGGGTATTATACGCCTGCGGATCGTTCGGGTTGCGGTTGATGACTTCGGTCAGCGAGCCGATGTTGACGCTTGCCGTTTCCGTGTTCTCGGTCTGCAGCTCGGCGATCCCGGCGCCGGAGTTCATGCTGACCGTGTCGCAGCCGGCCAGTGCGGTGGCGAGGCCCATAGCGACCAGCCAGTTCCGGCCTCGGAAGATGCTCTGTCTCATCACTCTCGGCTCATGCCCCTTCTTGTGCCGCCCGCTCCCGGCGCAGCGCTGATCCGCGATCAAACGCCGAAAGCGTGACAACTTTTGGTTAACGCGGCCCGAAAAAGCAACAACGCCCGCGAAAGCGGGCGAAGGTCGGATGACGGATCAGGACTGTTCCGGCCGCAGCCGGAGCCGGACGGTTGGGCCGCTCAGGGGCGCTTCGGCTTCACCGGCGCGGGCAGCAGGCCCTCGCGCTGGAGCTTCTTGCGGATCAGTTTGCGGGCGCGGCGGACGGCCTCGGCCTGCTCGCGTGCCTTCTTCTCGGAGGGCTTCTCATAGTGCCCGCGGAGCTTCATCTCGCGGAAGATGCCTTCGCGCTGCATCTTCTTCTTCAGCGCGCGCAGCGCCTGGTCGACATTATTGTCCCGAACGAGAACCTGCACGTCTTTGGTCCGTGGTTATTGGGTGGCCGGAATAGGGGGCGGCTGGCCTTCGACGAAAACCTGCCAGAACGGCCGTGCCGATATCAGAATTCCTAGACCCTGTCCACGCCGCAACGCCACGGAAATCTGATGATGACGCCGGATTATCGGGCCTTTCCGAGGCCGTTCAATCGACCGCGGGGATGATGCGCGTGACATGCCCCATCTTGCGGCCCGGCCGTGCCTCGCGCTTGCCATAAAGGTGCAGATGCGCGTTCGGCTCGGCCAGAATGGCGCGCCAGTCATGGACCCGGTCGCCGATCAGGTTCTCCATCGTGACATGGCCGCGCCGTGTCGTGGCGCCGAGCGGGAAGCCGCAGACGGCGCGGATATGCTGGTGGAATTGCGAGGTCTGCGCGCCTTCGCTGGTCCAGTGGCCGGAATTATGGACGCGCGGGGCGATCTCGTTGACCACGACCTGCTCGCCGGAGCTGGTCTCGACGAGGAAGAACTCGACGGCGAAGACACCGACATAGCCGAGGGCCTCGCCGATCCGCCTCGCTGCATCGATCGCGGTTGCGGCTGCTGCGGTGCCGAGGCGCGCCGGTACGCTGGTCAGCGCCAGGATGTGATCGCGGTGCTCGTTCTCGCAGACGTCGAAGGCGGCGAAGCTGCCGTCGAGCCCGCGGGCCGCGACGACCGAGACCTCGCGGACGAAGCTGACGAAGCCTTCGAGAATGGCTGGGAAATGTCCGATCTCTTCCCAGGCCTGAGCGAGATCGGTGTCGACGCCGATCTTGACCTGGCCCTTGCCGTCATAGCCGAAGCGGCGCGTCTTCAGCACGCTCGGCCGGCCGAGCGCGGCGACGGCCTGCTCGAGCTCGGCCAGCGAATCGACCGGGCGGAAAGGCGCGACGGCGAGCCCGAGCTCGGAGACGAAGCGCTTCTCGCTCAGGCGGTCCTGCGTCACCGCGAGCGCCCGGGCGCCGGGGTGCAGCGGGGTGCGCGCCGCGAGGAAGGCGGCGGTGGCCGCCGGAACGTTCTCGAACTCGTAGGTCACCACATCGACCGCGTCGGCGAAGGTCGCCAGTGCCGCCTCGTCCTCATAGGCGCCGATGGTGTGGCGGGCCGCGACCTCATAGGCCGGGCTGTCAGGCTCGGGTGCGAAGATATGGGCGCGGACGCCGAGATCGGCCGCGGCCAGAGCCAGCATCCGGGCGAGCTGGCCGCCGCCGAGGATGCCGAGCACGGCGCCGGGGGCAAGTCCGCTGGAATCGGGGCGTTTCATTGGCCGTCCACCGGCTGGAGCGCGACGGCCTCGCTCTGGCGCCGGCGCCAGGCATCGAGGCGCTCCGCGAGGGGGGCGTCGTTGAGGGCCAGAACGGCGGCAGCGAGGAGGGCGGCGTTGACGGCGCCGGCGCGGCCGATGGCGAGCGTTCCGACGGGGATGCCGGCCGGCATCTGTACGATCGAGAGCAGGCTGTCCTGCCCGGAAAGCGCCTTGGATTCGACAGGCACGCCGAAGACCGGCAGCGGCGTCAGCGAAGCCGCCATGCCGGGCAGGTGGGCGGCGCCGCCGGCACCGGCGATCACGACCTTGTAGCCCCTGGCCTTGGCGCCCTTGGCGAAGTCGAACAGGCGCTCCGGCGTGCGATGTGCCGAGACGATCAGCGCCTCATGCCCGATCTCGAGCGCCGTGAGGGTCTCGGCGGCGTGACGCATGGTCGCCCAGTCGGACTGGCTGCCCATGATGATGGCGACGGGAGGGGTCGGATCGGCCATGAAATGCTCGCTTCCCGGTAGGGAGGGGAAGGGGGCGATCTAGACCGGCGGGGCCGCTGCAAGCAAGGGCGGAATCGGCGGCAGGGCCGAATCCTTCCAGCTCAGGCGATGATGTCGGGGGTGAGCTGGTCCTCGAGATGGGCGATGCGGTCGCGCAGATAGAGCTTGCGCTTCTTCAGGCGCTGGACCTGGATCTGGTTGATGGCGCCAAGCCGTTCCAGCGCGTCGATGGCGCTGTCGAGGTCGCGGTGCTCGTCGCGCAGCCGCACCAGCTCGGCCATCAGGACCTCGATCTCCTCGGCGCTCAACTCGAATCCCATAAGCCGTCTCAACATCGCCGCGATCGCTGCCGACTATGCGCAGGCCGGAGCGGCGCGGCAAGAGCGCCGCGACGGTGACGCAGGGTGGTCCGCTTCGAATCATCGGCTTTGGAAGAAGCCAGGAAGGGATCACGAAAACTCATGTTGCGCTGCACGGCTGCCCCGCAGACGTGAAGCCGGCTCTGTGTCAGAGTTGTCTTGCCAGAACGCTCATCAGGAGGATCCAGATGTCGCTGCAGACCCATCTCGCCGAGCTCGAACGCAAGCATCGCCAGCTCGAGGAGGCTATCGCCCAGGCGGTCGCCAGTCCCTCGTCCGACGATCTCGGCGTGGCCGAACTCAAGCGAAAGAAGCTGCTGCTGAAGGATGAGATCGAGCGCGTGCGGCAAACCATGCCGACACCGACGTTGCATTGAATTCCGGGCGGGCCGCCGGTCCGCATCAATCCCGCGCTCAGGCGCGATCACCGGCCCCGCAAGGGGCCGGCTTTTTTGTGCGGGCATGCTGTCCGGTCGGCTCCGGGCCTCACAATGCGTCCGCTCTGCCTGACGTCGTCAGAGCGCCCGCGCCATCTCGCGCAGCTTGAACTTCTGGATCTTGCCGGTCGAGGTCTTCGGGACTTCGGTGAAGACCACGGTGCGCGGGCATTTGAACGAGGCGAGCAGGGTCTTGCACCAGGCGACGATCTCGTCCTGCGTGGCCGTTTGCCCCGGCTTCAGCTCGACGAAGGCGCAGGGAGTCTCGCCCCATTTCTCGTCGGGGCGGGCAACGACGGCGGCGGCCTGCACAGCCGGGTGCTTGTAGAGCGCGTCCTCGACCTCGATCGAGGAGATGTTCTCGCCGCCGGAGATGATGATGTCCTTGGAGCGGTCCTTGAGCTGGATATAGCCGTCGGGATGGACGACGCCGAGATCGCCGGAGTGGAACCAGCCACCCTCGAAGGCGGCCTTGGTCGATTTCGGGTTCTTCAGATAGCCCTTCATCACGACATTGCCGCGGAACATCACCTCGCCGAGGCTCTGGCCGTCACGCGGGACCGGCTTCATCGTCTCGGGGTCGAGCACGTCGAGCCCTTCCAGCGCAGGATAGCGCACGCCCTGGCGTGCCTTGAGGGCCGCCTGCTCGGAGCCGGGCAGCGCGTCCCAGGCGCCGTTCCACTCGTTGACCACGGCCGGGCCGTAGACTTCGGTCAGCCCGTAGAGATGGACGACCTGGAAGCCCGCCTGCGCCATGCCGGCGAGCACCGCCTCCGGCGGCGGCGCTGCGGCGGTGAAGAAGTTCACCTTCTGGGGGAAGCTGCGGCGCTCGGCATCAGGCGCGTTGAGCAGCGTCGACATCACGATCGGCGCGCCGCACATATGGGTGACGCCATGGTCGGCGAGCGCGTCATACATCGCCTTGGCCCGGACCTGACGCAGGCAGACATGGGTGCCGGCGAGCAGCGAGATCGTCCAGGGGAAGCACCAGCCATTGCAGTGGAACATCGGCAGGGTCCAGAGATAGACCGGATGCCGGCCCATGCCGCCGGTGAGCACGTTCGAGGTCGCCAGGAGATTGGCGCCGCGATGGTGGTAGACCACGCCCTTGGGGTCGCCGGTGGTGCCGGAGGTGTAGTTCAGCGCGATCGCGTCCCATTCGTCCCCCGGCATCAGCCAGTCGAAATCGGAATCGCCCTTGGCGAGGAAGTCCTCGTATTCGACGCTGCCGAGGCGCTCGCCCGGGCCGTCAAAGACCGGGTCGTCATAGTCGATCACCAGCGGCTTCACCTTGCAGAGCGCCAGCGCCTCTTTGACCGTCTTCGAGAATTCCCGGTCGGCGATCAACACCTTGGCGCCGCCATGATCGAGCGAGAAGGCGATGATCGCCGCGTCGAGCCTGGTGTTCAGCGTGTTGAGGACGGCGCCGCACATCGGCACGCCGTAATGGCATTCGAGCATGGCCGGGGTGTTCGGCAGCATCGCCGCGACGGTGTCGTTCTTGCCGATGCCGTGCTGCGCAAGCGCCGAGGCGAGCCGGCGGGTGCGGGCATAGAGCTCGGCATAATTGCGGCGCAGCGGGCCGTGGATCACGGCGATCTGCTGCGGGAAGACGGCGGCGGCGCGCTCGAGGAAGGGCAATGGCGAGAGCGGCTGGAAATTCGCGGGGTTGCGGTCGAGATCGGTATCGTAGGGCGATGCGGTCATCGGGGCGCTCTTCTGCCGGAATGTTGCCGCAGCTTTAACCATCGAGGCGCGGCCCTGTAATTCATCCCTTTTGCCGATGCGGCGCAATGTCCGGCCGGGAAGGGGGCGGGCGCGGCTCAGCCGAGGAGCGGCCGCAGCCCCTCATAGATCAGCTTCAGCCCGACTGCGACCAGCAGCCAGTAGATCAGCGTGTAGAAGCGCTCGGCCGGGACGCGCCGCACCAGCCAGACGCCGGCGAGCGTCGAGAGGATCGCGACCGGGAAGAGCACGGCCGAGGCGGTGAGGTTCTGCGGGCTGAACTGGCCGAGGATGAAATAGGGCAGCACCTTGATCCAGTTCATCAGCGCGAAGAACAGCGCACCGGTGCCGACGAAGACGGCCGGCGGCAGGCGCTGCGGCATCACATAGATCTGGAAGGGCGGCCCGCCGGCATGGGCGATCATGCTGGTGAAGCCGCAGACCACGCCCCAGAAGGTGCCGGCCGAATAGTTCGCCTTGGTCACCGGGGCCGCGGTGGCTTTGCCGCCGAGCAGGCGGCGCAGCGCGAAGCCG
Source organism: Allobosea sp. GW823-FHT01F03 (assembly GCF_058798075.1). Lineage (NCBI taxonomy): Bacteria > Pseudomonadati > Pseudomonadota > Alphaproteobacteria > Hyphomicrobiales > Alloboseaceae > Allobosea > Allobosea sp. GW823-FHT01F03. The sequence goes on from NZ_CM179505.1 coordinate 2,275,376, forward strand.
ATCGAGATCACCCCGACCGCGAACCCGACCGCGGCGTCGGAGACCTTCGCCGCCAGGAGATAGCCGGCAAGCACGCCGAGCAGCATGCCGGGGATCAGGGTCGCGAGGTTCCGTCGGTCGAATTCGCGGCGATAGGACCAGACGGTGACGACATCCTGCACGATCAGGATCGGCAGCATGATCGCCGCCGCCTGCACCGGCGAGACGATCAGCGCCATCAGCGGCAGGGAGAGCAGGCCGAGCCCCGAGAACCCGCCCTTGGAGAGGCCCATCAGCACGACGGCCGGGACCATGACGGCAAAGAAGGTGAGATCGAAGTTCATGGCCCATCACGGCTGCGGCCGGGCGGCCGGCGGGTGCGGCGCCTCCCATACGGGCTGCGCTGAAAGTCTGACATGCGGACGCTTGCGCCGAAGGGGAGAGAGTGGGCACGATCCAACGCGCCAAATCCGGCCCCCAGACGGCCCGCCCGGAGCCAAGCTCTAGGCCGAAAATCCGGCGAAGAGGAACGCATTTCATGACTGCCAGCCATGCAAGCCGCTACAGCGAAACCTATTCCGCCTGGCGGCGCGATCCGGAGGCCTATTGGGGCGAGATCGCTGGGGGTATCGAGTGGATCAGACCACCGCAGCGGATCTTCGACGGTGAGGCCGGCATCTACGGGCGCTGGTTCCCGGATGCGAGCTGCAACACCTGCTTCAATGCGCTCGACCGGCATGTCCGCGATGGCAGGGGTGAGCAGGCGGCGCTGATCTACGACAGCCCGGTCACCGGCACCAAGGCGGCTTACAGCTACGCGCAAATGCTCGACGAGGTCGCGACGCTCGCCGCCGTGCTGCAGGAATTCGGCGTCGGCAAGGGTGACCGCGTCATCATCTACATGCCGATGATCCCGGAGGCGGCCTTCGCCATGCTGGCCTGCGCCCGCATCGGGGCGGTGCATTCGGTGGTGTTCGGCGGCTTTGCCGCCAAGGAGCTGGCGACGCGGATCGACGACGCCAAGCCTAAGCTGATCCTGACCGCGTCCTGCGGCATCGAGCCGAGCCGCATCGTCGAGTACAAGCCGCTGCTCGACGGCGCGATCGATCTCGCCAGCCACAAGCCGCAGGCCTGCCTCGTGCTACAGCGGCCGCAGGCCGAGGCCTCGATGCATGCCTCGCGTGACCGCAACTGGCGCGCCATGGTCGGCGCCGCCCGGGCCAATGGTCGCAAGGCGGAGTGCGTCGAGGTCGCGGCGACCGATCCGCTCTATGTGCTCTACACCTCGGGCACGACCGGCAAACCCAAGGGCGTGGTCCGCGACAATGGCGGCCACATGGTCGCGCTGCTCGCGACGATGAGCCAACTCTACGATATCCGCCCCGGCGAGGTGATGTTCACCGCTTCCGACGTCGGCTGGGTCGTCGGCCACAGCTACATCGTCTACGGGCCGCTGATCCAGGGCGCGACCTCGATCCTCTACGAGGGCAAGCCGGTCGGTACGCCCGATCCCGGCGCCTTCTGGCGGGTGATCTCGGAATACAAGGTGGCGGCGATGTTCACCGCGCCGACCGCCTTCCGCGCCATCCGCAAGGAGGATCCTGAGGCGAAGCATCTTGCCGCCTATGACCTCTCGCATTTCCGCACGCTCTTCCTCGCCGGCGAGCGGGCCGATCCCGATACGCTGAAATGGGCGGAGGATGTGTTGAAGGTGCCGGTGGTCGACCATTGGTGGCAGACCGAGACCGGCTCCTGCATCGTCGGCAATCCGGTCGGCCTAGGCCTGCTGCCGATCAAGCACGGTTCGCCGAGCGTGCCGCTGCCGGGCTATGACGTGCAGTGCCTCGACGAGGGCGGAAGGCCGGTCGCGGCGGGGACGATGGGCGCGATCGTGCTGAAGCTGCCGCTGCCGCCCGGCGCGCTGCCGACGCTGTGGAACGACGATGCCCGCTTCCGCAGCGCCTATCTCGAGGCCTATCCCGGCTACTACAACACTTCGGATGCGGGCTTCATCGACGAGGACGGCTACGTCTTCATCATGGGGCGCACCGACGACATCATCAATGTCGCCGGCCACCGGCTCTCGACCGGCGGCATGGAGGAGGTGCTGGCCTCGCATCCGGCCGTCGCCGAATGCGCGGTCGTCGGCATCAAGGACGCCCTCAAGGGCGAGCAGCCCTGCGGCTTCGTCGTGCTCAAGGCCGGGGTGACGCAGGCGCCGGACCAGGTCGAGAAGGAGCTGGTCGGGCTGGTGCGCGACAGGATCGGCCCGGTCGCCGCCTTCAAGATCGCGATCACCGTCGGGCGCCTGCCGAAGACGCGCTCCGGCAAGATCCTGCGCGCGACGATGAAGAAGATCGCCGATGGCGAGGACTACGCGGTGCCGGCGACGATCGAGGACATCGCGGTGCTGGGCGAGATCGGCGTTGCGCTGAAGGGCAGGGGGCTGGGCTGACGCCGTGCCGAAAAGTCTGGATCGTAGACGCTCTCGTCATTCCGACCGCAGTGCAGCGGAGCGCCGGAATCCATCGTAGGCAACGGCGCTCTATGGTGGATTCCGGGTCTGCGCCGCGTCCGCGGCTTGCCGGGAATGACGGAGAGCTTGCCAGCAGAGCGTGATCAAAAGCCGATCGTCGCGCCGTTCCAGAGCAGCAGGCGGCCGGGCAGTTCCAGCCGCATCAGATCCTCGCCGATGATCAGCGGGCCGGCATAGCCGCCGGCACGGATCTCGCCGGCGAGGGCGGCTGTATCGGCGCCGGGCGGAACGAGATGGGTCAGGGCCAGGGCTCCGGCGCCGGAGCGCAGCGCGAGCCCTGCCACGACCGCCGGGGTCATGTGATAGCTCTGCACCGAAGCGACGGTTTGCGCCGAGCGCACACCGGCGACGACCGGCATCTGGCTGTCGATGAAGACCTCGCAGACCAGGAGGTCGCAGCCTTGCGCCGCCCGCTCCAGCGAAGGCGTCAGGCGGGTGTCGCCGGAGAAGACGATGCGGCTGCCATTGGCCGACAATTCGAGCCCGAAGGCGGGTTCGACCGGGCGGTGATCGACCAGGAAGGCCTTGACCGGGAGGGCGTCCAGTCCGGCGACTGGACCTTCGTGCAACTCCTCGAAGACGACTTCCAGGCCGGTGGCGTCGGGCCGCTTCTCGAAGGCGATGCGCAGGGCGCGCTCGCGGGCGAAGGCCTCGTATTGCCCACGCATATTGGCGAGCGCCGGGGCAGGGGCCAGCACGCGCCAGGGGCGGTCTCGGCCCTGATGCCAGGATGAAACCACCAACTGGTAGAAATCGACCAGATGGTCGGAATGTTCATGGGTGACGATCAGCGCGTCGATCCTGGCGCCGGCATGGCCGGCGGCGATGAGGCGCTGGCTGACACCCGAGCCGCAATCGATCAGGACGCTGGTGCCGCTGGCCTCGACGAGATGCGCCGGGCCGGCCCGGCGCAGGCCGACCGGCGGCGCACCGGTCCCCAGGAAGGTGAAGGCGAGATCGGTGGCGGACGGCGTCATCGCCGGAGATTGGCAAAGCGAATGGGCGTCGGCAAGCCGGGCGGGGCCGGGCTTCCGGTCGCGGTCGGTGATTTGCCGATCGGCGTTTGTGCAGTTCAAATACTATAAGTATTCTAATTATGATTTCTATAAATACGCTAGAATTACTTATTTCGTGATCCTATTCTGTGGTCTCTTCGCAGGAAAGGAATTTGCTCATGAATGCCAGTCGCAGGGACCTCGTTCTCGCTTCGGCCGGGCTCCTCGCAGCCACGGTCCTGCCGCGGGTCGCGGGCGCCGCCGAGCCGCAAGCGGCGGCGGTGGATGCCGGTCTCGCCTATTTCCGCAAGCGCAACGCCGAGCAGAAGCCGCTGGTGGCGGCGCTGACCAAAGCCCTGTCGGGCAGCGATCGCGCGGCTGCCGAGGCGGCCTATGTCGCCTCCCGTGCGCCCTACGAGGAGATCGAGGTGCTGGCGGCGAATTTCGAGGAGATCGACAAGGACATCGACTCCCGCGCCTATGCTCATGATCTCGGCGATACCGATCCGGGCTTCAAGGGTTTCCACAAGATCGAGGCGCTGTTGTTCGGTGAGGGGGGTCTCGCGGCCGCGCTGCCGCTGGCGCGTGGGCTGGAAGCCTCGGTCGCAGCGCTCGACAAGGCGCTGAACGAGCGCGAGCGCTTCTCGGCCAAGGACAGTTTCAAGGGGATGATCGCGCTCGCGAACGAGATCGGAGCCAAGAAGATCTCGGGCGAGGAGGAAACCTGGTCGGACCGCAGCCTGCTGATCTTCCGCTACAATTTCGCGGGCATCGAGAGCCAGTACCGTCCCTTCGCCGTGAGCGTTGCGGCGAAGAAGCCGGCGCTGGCGCAGGAGATCGACAAGAGCTTGGCTGCGGCGAAGGCGGTGGTCGATGCGCTCTATGGCGGCGAGCCCGGCGGGGCCGCCTATAGCCGGGTCGGCGCGCGCGAGCGCCGGGGCATCGTCAAGTCGTCCGTCGCCGTGCGCGACGGTCTGATTGCTGCAAGCGAGGAACTCGGGGCGGCCTGACGACCGCTCCGATCCTGTCCCGGCGCCGGGGAGGGCGACTCAGAACTCGTCGTCCTCTTCGACCGGGCGCTTCATCTGCTTGAGCTTGGCGAAGACGGAGTCGACGTCGATCGCCGCCTCTTCCTCGCGCTTCGGCTTGCTCATATCGGCGAAGGGCTGGCTGGCCGGTACGGGCTCCGGAGCCGTGGTCTCCTCGGCCGAGAGCAGGGTCGAGCCGGTCTCCGCCGCGAGCGCGGCCGGGCGATCCTTGGCGGCGCGGGCGACTTCGAAATCGAGGTCGATCTGCGAGGAGAGGCCGAGGCTGACCGGGTCGACCGGCGTCAGGGTCTGAGTGTTCCAGTGGGTGCGATCGCGGATCTGCGCGATGGTCGACTTGGTGGTGCCGACGAGGCGGATGATCTGCGCGTCCTTGAGCTCGGGATGATTGCGCAGCAGCCAGAGGATGGCGTTCGGCCGGTCCTGGCGCTTCGACACCGGGGTGTAGCGCGGCCCCTTGGCACGCTTGATCTCCGGTACCTTGACCTTGCGCTCTGCGAGCCTGAGATGGTGGTTCGGGTTCTTGGCGGCGCGCTCGAGTTCCTCGCGGGTGAGCTGGCCGGAGGTGATCGGGTCGAGCCCCTTGATGCCGGCGGCGACTTCGCCATCGGCGATGCCACGCACCTCGAGCGGGTGGAGTTTGCAGAACTCGGCGATCTGCTCGAAGGTCAGCGAGGTGTTTTCGACCAGCCAGACCGCGGTGGCCTTCGGCATCAGCGGCGATGTTGACACGGGCTCGTCTCCTGAAGTGTCGCGGGCAAAAGCTCTCATGCGCCGACCGGCCGCCCCGGCCGGTCATCCAAATCATCGACGATGAGGAGGATCGCGGCGTTATAGGCGAACAGCCGGCGACTGTCCACGGCGAGCCGCTTTCTTCTGCTGTTTTCGATCGACCGCCCGGTCTATCGACTCAGCCTGCGGTCGACTGAGAACGAGCCCGGTCCTCCCGACATGATCGCAAGCGCCATGGCTGCCCAGGTCAGATGCAGCGGCCAGCCATCGGGGATGGTCAGCTGAATGATCGCGGTCATCAAAAGCAGGCAGAAGGCCGCGAAACGCGTCGCGAGACCAAGGACGAGCAGACAGGGCAGCGCCAGCTCGGCGATTCCCGAGAGAATCGCCATGAGCACCGGCGCCGGGAAGGGGTAGGGGCCGCCCGGCAGGTGAAGCATGAATTCGTCGGTGAAGAGCGTGACGGCCGTGTCGCCGATCTGGAGGAAGCCGTCCCATTTCAGCATGCCGGAACGCCAGAACGGTACGGCGAGGGCAAGGCGCAGTGTCAGTTGCACGAGTACATGGGGCGTCATTGCGCGGATCGCCGCATTGGCCATCTCGTTCAGAGTTGGGCTGCGTCCGTTTCCCGCGTCGATGGGCTTCGGCTCCGGCAAAGGAGTCATCGGGCGTCTCCAGGAGATAGGGCGGTGACGGCGCCAGCCTCGACGATGCCGGCAAGGGCCGCGGCGATATCGAAGTCGGGGACGGAAGCGAGGATGCTCGCCATCGCCTCGCCGAGCGTGAGGCCGGTGGCCAAGGCCTCGATCAGCGCCACGCCGCCGGCCGGAAGGCGTGTGACGATCACGTCGAGGTCCGGCCGGGTTATCAGCCCTTCTTCCGCTTCGGCGGCGTTGATCGCCCCGACCGGTTCGGGGGAGCGGTTGGCGGCGAAGATCGTGAGAGCCGCGTAGCGCGAGCGCACCACCCGTGTCGACGGATGAAGCGCGACCGAGACATCAGCCAGGCTTGCGGGCGGGATGGAGGCGAAGGCGCCCGGCGGCAGGGGCTCGGCATCCGCCGCGTGATAGGCATCGAGCCAGGCCCGCTCGACCCGGGCCGTGTCGGCCAGCCAGGGCATCGCTTCCGCATATGCGTAACCTGCGATGAAGTCGGGGAAATCGCGACCGTAATCGAAGAGGAGCGGCGATTTCGGTGGTGTCTGCCGGATGTGGAAGCGCGCCATGGCGCGGAAGAACTCGTCCCCGGTGATGCGCCGTATCGCGGGGTAGATCGCGGCCAGTGCGTCGATCAGGCCGACGGTCACGTTGTTGCGATAGACATTGTAGCGTTTGACCGCCTTCTTGCCGCCCGGACCGGAAACGAGCGCCGGGGTCTGGCGCTCGGGATCGTTCAAGCCGGGCGCGAAGGCCGAGGCATAGGAGCCGTCGTTTCCGGCAGACGGACCGATGCGGATATCAGACCGCATGGCGCAAGCTCGCCTGGCCGGCATGGTGATCCAGCAGGCGCTGGGCCGCCATCGCCTCGGCCTTGAGTATGGGCCAATCCGGAATCTTGCTGTCCCACTCGATCAGCGTCGGGCGCGGGCCGCAGCGACCGAGCACGATCTCGTAGAGCCGCCAGACGCCATCCGACACAGGCCCGTCATGACTGTCGATCAGCAGCAGGGCGTCCTCGTCGTCGCTCTGCTCGGCATGGCCGGCGAGATGGATCTCGCCGACATGGGCGAGCGGAAAATCGGCGAGATAGTCCAGCGCCGAGGTGCCGTGATTGGTCGCTGAGACGAAGACGTTGCTGACGTCGAGCAGCAGGCCGCAGCCGGTGCGCGCGACGATCGCCCGGATGAACTCGGTCTCGCTCATCGTCGATTCCTTGAAAATCAGATAGGTCGACGGGTTTTCGAGCAGGACCGTCCGGCCGATCGCCTCCTGCATCTGGTCGATATGATCGCAGACCCAGGCCAGGCTCTCCGCCGTGTAGGGCAGGGGCAGGAGGTCGTTGAAGAACGTCGCCTCATGGGTCGACCAGGCGAGATGCTCCGATACAAGCGCAGGCTCGTAGCGCTCTACCAGCGATCTGAAGCGCGCCAGATGCTCCCGATCGAGTGGCTCGGGGCCGCCGAGCGACATGCAGACGCCGTGCAGAGACAATGGATTGTCCCTGCGTATGGCTTCCAGGGCGCGGTGCGGCGGCCCGCCCGCGCCCATATAGTTCTCGGCGTGGACTTCGAAGAAGCCCCTTGGCCCGCTTTCGCTCAGGATGCTGCGAAGATGCTCGGGTTTGAAGCTCGTCCCCGCCAGGCCGGAGACGCCATGTTCCGGAAAGCGGAGAGGGTGGGCCGCGGGTGCGGGCCCGGATGCGAGATCTGCCGTCATGACGTCCTCTGCGCTTTCCGGTTCGTGGAGACAGCGATCAGAGCGGCTTCAGCGAGCCCTGCTTGCCGTTCGGCAGGGTGATCGAGGCGCAGGTTCCACCGCGGACGAATTTCCAGGCATTGCCCTGGAAATCGACGGTCGAGGAGCCCTGGCAGGTGGTTCCGGGGCCGGCGGCACAGTCATTCTGGCCCTTCAGGGCGACGCCGTAGCACTTCTCCTTCTTGGCCGCGACGGCGGCCTCGCCCTCGGCCTTGCTCAGCGGCGCGGCGCTCGCAAGCGAAGCTAGCGCCGTCGCCATGGCGCTGGCGAGAAGGGCGGAGCTGACGGCAGACTTGACGGACATGGGAATTCTCCGACTAGAGTTGCAATCGTGCCCATGGAGCCGGACACAAAGCCTATACGCAGGTCGGAGACCGGCTGTTACAGCGCCGGGAAACTTTCTGAACGCGTCCCGCCGCTCGCGGCTGGGGCATAGATCGGGCAGGCGCGGGGGAGCGCTCCCGGGCTCGTGGCAGCACAAGGGGCCCGGCCATATGCGACCGATCCAGGCGGGCGCCGTCGGCGAGGGATGTAACAAGTTGCGATCCTGCTTCGTAGGAAGCGGAGAATGAACTTGTCGCTGCGCGAACATGACTGGGCCATGTGGCTCCGCTTGGCCATGGCTGGCGATGCGGATGCCTATCGACGATTTTTGCAGGCAATCGCCCCGTTCGTCAGAACGGTCGTCCGTTCCGGCTGCCGTGGCTCGGGAAACGAAAGCGAGATCGAGGACGTCGTGCAGGAAGCTTTGCTGGCCATCCATCTCAAGCGCGGGACCTGGGATCCCGCGCGGCCGGTCGTGCCATGGATCGCAGCGATCGCCCGCCACAAGCTCATCGATACGATGCGCCGGCGAGGGCGGCACGTCAGCGTTCCGATCGAGGATGTCGCGGATCGTCTGCCGCTCGACGACGCGGCGCCGGAGCTCAGTGCCAGCGAGATCGACAGGCTGCTTGCGGAGCTCAAGCCGGCGCAGGAAGAGATCGTTCGGTCGATCTCGATCGAAGGCGTCTCCATCCGGGAAACAGCCGGACGCTTACGAATGACGGAAGGGGCGGTCCGCGTCGCCCTGCATCGCGCGCTCAAGACGCTAGGCGCTCTTTACCGGGATCGCTCACGTGAAGACTGATGATCTCATCGCAGCGCTGGCGAAGGATGCCGGCCCGATCCGGCCGTTCCGCTCCGTCCTGGCGCTGTCGTTCGGCGCTGCGGTCGTCGCAGCGGCGATCCTGTTCTTCGCCGCGATCGGTGTGCGGCCCGATTTTCAGGAAGCGATGCAGAGCGGGCGTTTCCTGTTCAAATTCGTCGTCACGGCCGCACTGGCGAGCACGGCCCTGTGGAGCGTGTTCCGGTTGAGCCGCCCTGGCCTCGCCCGGTCCTATCCGGGGCTCCTGATGATGCTCGCGCCAGCGCTGCTTCTCGGCGCCGTGGTCGTCGAGCTGACGCGGCTTCCCGAAGAGCAGTGGCTGCCCAGCCTGATCGGCGAGAACGCAATGTTCTGTCTGACCCTGATCCCGCTGCTCTCCGCTGGGCCGCTCGCCTGCATGCTTGCCGGCTTGCGGCAGGGCGCACCGTCCGATCCGGGTCTGGCAGGCGCCCTGGCGGGGCTTGTGGCGAGCGGTATCGGAGCGAGCTTCTATGCGGCGAACTGCACCGACGACAGCCCGCTCTTCGTGTTGGCCTGGTATCCGATCGCGGCTTCGATCGTGACCGGCGCCGGTTTTCTGATCGGGCGAAGGCTGCTGCGCTGGTGAGGCTTTCCAGGCAGGCGCGGATCGCGCCGGCCGTTCAGATCGTCAGCACGATCTTGCCGATATGGGCGTTGCTCTCCATCAGCGCGTGCGCCTCCGCCGCCTGCGCCAGCGGGAAGCGGGCATGGATCACCGGCTTGCAGCGCCCCTGCGCCAGCAGGGGCCAGACCTTGGCTTCCAGCTCGGCTGCGATCGCAGCCTTCTCGGCGATGGTCCGCGGGCGCAGCGTCGAGCCGGTATGGGTCAGGCGCTTCATCATCAGACGGCGGAAATCGACCTCGGCCTTCGGCCCGTTGAGGAAGGCGATCTGGACGATGCGGCCGCTCTCGGCCGCGGCCTCGTAATTGCGCGCGATATAGTCGCCGCCGACCATGTCGAGGATCAGATCGACGCCGCGCTTGCCCGTCGCGACCTTGGCGGCGGCGACGAAATCCTCGCTGCGGTAGTTGATGGCGTGGTCGGCACCGAGATCGCGGCAGGCCCGGCATTTTTCGTCCGATCCCGCGGTTGCCAGAACCGTCGCGCCGAAGGCCTTGGCGAGCTGGATCGCCGTGGTGCCGATGCCGGATGTGCCGCCATGAACCATGAAGCTCTCGCCGCTCTTCAAGGCGCCGCGCTGGAAGACGTTGCTCCAGACGGTGAAATAGGTCTCCGGAATGGCGCCGGCCTCTTCCAGCGAAAGGCCGTCGGGAATCGGCAAGGCATTGCTCTCGTGGACGACGAGGTATTCGGCATAGCCGCCACCGGCGACGAGGCCGCAGATTTGCTCGCCCTGCCGGTAGCGCGAGACGCCTTCGCCGAGGCCGACCACGGTGCCGGCGAATTCGAGGCCCGGAATATCGGAAGCGCCGGGCGGAGGCGCATAGCCGCCCATGCGCTGCAGCACGTCCGGCCGGTTGATGCCGGCGAAGGCGACCGCGACCAGCACCTCGCCCGGGCCGGGCTGCGGCACCGGCCGCTGCTGCGGCTTCAGGACTTCGGGGCCGCCGGGGGCCTCGAAACCGATCGCGGTCATGGTCTGGGGCAGGGTGGTCATGGCGCTCTCCTGACGAGGGGCGGTCGGCGCGCGGCGCGCGGCTGTGACCACCGAACCGGCATCCACTTTTCCGGACGATGCTTTAGTCTGCCCGCCGCAACCGTTGCAAGGCGAGGCTGCCATGGCTGGATTTATCGAGGACGATCGCCCGGCGCCCAAGCGCGTCCATGAGATCGGGCAGGATCTTTCGCAGCTTTCCGTGGCGGAGATCGATGAGCGGGTGGCCCTGCTGGAGGCCGAGATCGCCAGGCTGGGCGAGGCGCGCCTCAAGAAGACCGCTTCGCGCTCGGCGGCTGACGCCTTTTTCCGGAAGCGGGATTGAGCGGGGCGCGACGCGGCGGCGCTTCGACGTCGCTGTCTCCGGCGCCGAGGGCGCTACGTTCCGATATCTGACGATACTGTGCGGGATTGGTCAGTCGCGGTCTGCGCACGCGCCGGACGCCCGCAGATGGGCAGCGACGGCATGAAGGCCGAGCGCTCGCAACGCTACGGCTGAGATCGCCGGAAACAGGTCTCGTCCTGGCGATGACGGGCGCGTTTTGTGGCGGGCCCGGCGCTCCGTTCCGGGCAGGCTCGCGCTGGATGTCAACAGCGGCGCCGGACGCCGCGGCCCGTCCCGGGGCGGATTTGACAGGTTGTGTCCCAGTTTCGGCGCGAACTCCGCCCACCGAGCAAAATACGGGAGGAATCAATGCCCTCGCACGCCGCGTTAACGGGCTCTTAACGATTCTAAATTATGAATCTGATCATCCAGTTTGTCTGGATGTCGAGTGGCTCCTGCCCACTCTGTTTGACGCCTCCCTGTTGACCTTCGAGCCGCCTCGGGCGGCTCTTTTTTTGGTTCGGAGGAGGTCCGCGGCGCGATCCGCCTCGGCGCCGTCAACCTGCCATTATTAAGGTTAACGAAGCCTTGCCGCGGCGACGACAATGCTATGGCTTTATCTTTGCGGGGCTTCCGGCATGAAACGGCGCTGCGTCTCGCACACGCACGCCCTTGTGCCGAATGGAGACGTGCGATGAGCGATTTTCCGACGCTGAGGCTGGCGGTCGAGGACGGTGCGATCTCGTTCGCGCGTACCTTCGTCAAGTCGGAGGCCTTCATGCAGCTCTTTCGCGAAGGCATGGGCCTGGTCGAGCTGACCGCGAATTATCTCGACGGCGAAGGGCGCTCGGAATCGGCGGCGCTGCCGCGCGAGGTTTCGCTGGTCTATGCGACTGAAAGCATGCGCCTGACCACACGGCTGATGCAGATCGCCTCCTGGCTGCTGGTGCAGCGCGCCGTGGCCGAGGGCGAAATGACGGCGGAGCAGGCGCGTGCCGAGAAGAACAAGGTCCGCATCGCCGAGCCGATGCTGCAGCCGACCAGCGCGGAGGCGGCCCGCCTGCCCCTGCGCCTGCGTGAGCTGATCGCCCATTCGATCCGGCTGCAGGAGCGGATCGGCCATCTCGAGAACCAGATGTCGCAGGCTTTCGCCCCGGTCGCCGCCGTTAATCCGGTACGCGGGCAGCTCGCGAACCTGCAGGCGCGGCTCGGCGCCCTGGCCTGATCGGGGAGGGCTCTGCCCCATGCCGGGGCCGGAGCGCCAGCGCGGCCTGCGGTCGTGGCAGAGCCGGCCGCGGCGCCGCTCCTTGTGAGCGATCGCTCCTGAAAGCGCAGTATTCTTCCGCGGCCATTCGTCGCCGCGATGCAAAAAGCCCGGCCGTGAGGCCGGGCTTTTCGATTTCGGGCATCCGGCCCCGTAGGGCCCGAAAAGCCGGGAATTACTTCTTGCCGAGGGCGCCGAGCGCGCCGAAGCGCGAATTGAAGCGCGAGACGCGGCCGCCACGGTCCAGCATGTGCTGGGTGCCGCCGGTCCAGGCCGGGTGGGTCTTCGGGTCGATGTCGAGGTTCAGCGTGTCGCCCTCCTTGCCGAGGGTCGAACGCGTGAAGTATTCGGTGCCATCGGTCATGACGACCTTGATGGTGTGGTAATCGGGATGAATGCCGGTCTTCATGGCGAATTCCTCAAGTTTCGAAAAGCGGGCGGCCGGAACGCGGCGCGCATCGCCGGCTCTTCGAACAATTCGTACGAGCCTGTCGTGAAGTCGCGTGGCCATAGCGCAGCCTTGGCTGCGGTGCAAGCTTTTCGGGATATGTGAGAGTGGCGAAAGAACTGGTGGAAGACCGCAAGCAGCGCCCGGATTTCAGCGCGCTGCGCTCGTTCTGGCCCTATGCAAAGGCGCAGAAGCGGCGGATCGCCTTCGCTCTGCTGGCTTTGGTCGTCGCATCGGGTGCGACCCTGGCGCTGCCTCTGGCGGTGCGCCGGGTCATCGATGCCGGTTTCTCCGGTGGCGAACAGCAGCTCGCCAACTCCTATTTCGCCCTGCTGATCGGCGTTGTCGCCGTGCTGGCGCTGGCGAGCTCGGCGCGATTCTATCTCGTCATGACGGTCGGCGAGCGCATCGTCTCGAATCTGCGCGCCGATGTGTTCGGCCATCTGACCCGGCTCGAACCGGCCTTCTTCGACGCCAGCCGGGCGGGCGATCTCGTCTCGAGGCTGACCGCCGACACCACCCAGATCAAGTCGACCTTCGCCTCGACGGCCTCGATCGCGCTGCGCAACGCCATCATGTTTCTCGGCGCGCTCGCCATGATGGTGGCGACCAGCCCGCGCCTGTCGGCGATCGTGATCGGCGCGATCCCGCTGGTCGTGCTGCCGCTGGTGTTCTCGGGCCGCAGCGTGCGCAAGCGCTCGCGAGCGGCGCAGGACCGGCTGGCCGACGCATCGGCCTTCGCTTCGGAAGCGGTCGGTGCGATTCGCACCATGCAGTCCTTCGGGGCCGAGCGCGACACGGCGCGGCGCTTCCAGAATGCCTCCGAGGAGGCCTATGCCGCCTCGCGCGACGCGACGCGCTCGCGCGCCTGGCTCTCGGGCTTCGCGATCTTCCTGGTCAGCGCCAGCGTCGTCATGGTCCTGTGGGCCGGTGCGACCGAGGTTTTCGCCGGGCGAATGAGCGGCGGGCGGCTGTCGCAGTTCGTGCTCTATGCGGTGCTGGCGGCGAGCTCGCTCGGCCAGCTCTCCGAGGTCTATGGCGACATCTCGGCCGCGGCGGGCGCGGCCGGGCGGCTCGGCGAGATCCTGGCGACGAAGCCGGCGATCGCGGCCCCTGCCCATCCGAGGCCGATGCCGCAGCCGGCGGCCGGGGCGCTCTCCTTCGAGAACGTCTCCTTCCGCTATCCCGGGCGGACGAACCTCGCCTTGGCCGATCTCGACATCGCCGTCCGGCCGGGCGAGCGCATCGCGCTGGTCGGCCCGTCCGGTGCCGGCAAGAGCACGGTGCTGCAGCTGGCGCTGCGCTTCTACGATCCCTTCGCCGGGCGCGTCGTCGTCGACGGCGTCGCCGGGCCGGAGGCCGATCCGACCGACTGGCGCAGCCGTTTCGCGCTGGTGCCGCAGGAGCCGACCGTGTTCGGTGTCTCGGTCGCCGACAACATCGCCTATGGCCGCCCCGGCGCCAGCCGCGCCGAGATCGAGGAGGCGGCGAAGCTCGCCGCCGCCGATGATTTCATCCGCGCCTTGCCGGAGGGCTACGACACGGTGATCGGCGAGCGCGGCGTGACGCTCTCCGGGGGCCAGCGCCAGCGCCTCGCGATCGCGCGGGCGGTGCTGAAGGACGCGCCGATCCTGCTGCTCGACGAGGCGACCTCGGCGCTCGATTCCGAGAGCGAGCGGGCGGTGCAGGACGCGCTCGACCGGCTGATGCAGGGTCGCACCACTTTGGTGGTCGCCCATCGGCTTGCCACCATCCTCTCGGCCGACCGCATCCTGGTGATGGAGGAGGGCCGGGTCGTCGAGGAGGGCACCCATGCCGCTCTCGTCGCCAAGGGCGGGCTCTATGCCAGGCTGGCGGCGCTGCAATTCGGGCGCGAGGCGGCGTAGGGCGGTCTCGATCTGACCGGACCGATACAGTCATCAGCCCTTGTCCCGGGCGCGCCGCGAGGCCTGGGCCCCATGTCTGCGCCTCGATCCGCAAAGGTCAGGCGTGGGCGAAAGCGGGCCTTCCGCCATGGCTTGCCCCCGGGATGGCTGGCGATCGGTCGCTCGGCCGTGCGGGCAGCGTGACGCGGCCTGAGGTGGCGCAGCGGAAACGGGGCGTTCAACAATTGCTGCCATGCCAACAGGCATGACTGCTTCCATACGCAGGATCGTCGTCAAGGCGTCGATCGCGACCGTTCTTTCCATCGCCGCTTCGCTGGGACTCGCCATGAGCGTCGTTCCGCTATTGGGGGGCGTGGTGGACGGCAACGCCTGGCTGATGACGGTGCTATGCCCGCTGCTGATCGCCTTTCCGGCAAGTGCCTACCAGTTCTGGCAGCACGAGCGGCTGCGCGCGGCCCGTGACGAGATTGGCCGGCTGCATGGTGAACTGACGAGCGCCCATGCCGCCCTGGCCCAGCGGGCGCGGCGTGACGGTATGACGGGCCTGCTGAACCGGGAGAGTTTCTTCGGCGACGCCTCGCGCCTGTCCGCACAGGACGAGGGTGGCGCGCTGCTGGTCGTCGATGCGGATCACTTCAAGACGATCAATGACCGGTTCGGACATCCGGCCGGCGATGCTGCATTGCTCGCGATCACCGCGGCGATGAAGGGCGTGCTGCGCAAGGGCGATCTCTGTGGCCGGATCGGCGGCGAGGAGTTCGCGATCTACCTGCCCGGCACGACCGACGCTGAGACGCGGGTGATCGCGGAAAGGCTGCGCGCGGCCGTCGCAGCCGTCCGGTTCGAGGCGCCGGACGGTACCAAGGTTCCCTTGAGTGTCAGCATCGGCGGTGCGCGGGCCGGTCCGGGGCGCAATTTCGAACAGGTGATGACCGAGGCGGACCGGCTGCTCTACAAGGCGAAGCGGCGGGGCCGCGACCGGGTGGCGTTCGCGGGCCGGGTGGCGCAGGCCGCCTGAGGGCGGCGAACCGCGCCTGTCATTCCGTGGCGGCGCGCGCGAACAATCACTGGTGGACAGGTCTAGGACCCGGTCGACATCGCCGCGACAAGGCGTGCGTTCCGGAGGCGGGTCTGCGGCTGGGCCCGAGGGCTCCAGCCGGAATGACGGGCGTGGTGGATGTGGCTCTCTACCCCGCCTTCTGCACAAAGCTGTCCAGCACCATCTTCCGGCCGGCCTTGTCGAAATCCACCGTGAGCTTGTTGCCGTCGACGCTGGCGACGGAGCCCGGACCGAACTTGACGTGGAAGACGCGGGCGCCGGCTTCATAGGCCGAGCCGCCGGTCGATTTCGCCGTCAGCTCGCCCTCGATCATGAGCGGGCCGCGCTTGCCGCCGCCGAAGCCGCGCTGGCCGGCGTCGGAGAAGCCGGAACCGCCGCCCGAATTGAACCTGGCCTTGTTCTCCTGCGCGCGCTGCCAGCCCGGCGTCTGATAGGAGGAGCCGAAGCTTTCCATGCGCTCGAAGCGCGAGGCGCCATAGCCGCCCTGGCTGTAGGCGGTCGGCGCCTGGACGACCTCGACATGGTCCTCCGGCAATTCGTCGATGAAACGCGACGGCAGGCTCGACTGCCAGAGACCGTGGATGCGCCGGTTCGAGGCGAAATAGAGTTTCAGCCGCTTGCGGGCGCGGGTCAGCCCGACATGGGCGAGGCGGCGTTCCTCCTCCAGACCGGCGCGGCCGCTCTCGTCGAGGGCGCGCTGGTTGGGGAACAGTCCTTCCTCCCAGCCGGGCAGGAAGACGGTGTCGAACTCCAGGCCCTTGGCGGCGTGCAACGTCATGATCGAGACGCGGGCGCCGGATTCGCCACCATCGGCGTCCATGACCAGCGAGACGTGCTCGAGGAAGGCCGGTAGGTCGGGGAACTCGTCGAGCGAGCGGACGAGTTCCTTCAGGTTCTCGAGCCGCCCGGCGGCGTCGGCCGAACGGTCCTTCTGCCACATCTCGGTGTAGCCGCTCTCCTCCAGCACCAGCTCCGCGAGTTCGCCCTGCCGCATGCTCTCGGTCCGCGCCGACCAGCGGGCGAAGGCCTCGACCAGTTCGCGCAGCGCGGTTCGGGCCTTGGGCTTCAGCTCCTCGGTCTCGACCACGGCCCGCGCCGACTGCATCAGCGAGAAGCCGGTGGCCCTCGCATGGTTGTGCAGGAGCTGGATGGTCGCGTCGCCGAGGCCGCGCTTCGGGACATTGACGATGCGCTCGAAGGCGAGGTCGTCGGTGGCTGAGACGACGCAGCGCAGATAGGCCATGGCGTCGCGGATCTCGGCGCGCTCGTAGAAGCGCGGGCCGCCGATGACGCGATAGGGCACGCCGACATGGATCAGCCGCTCCTCGATCTCGCGCATCTGCGCGGAGATGCGCACCAGGATCGCGACCTCGCCGAGATTTTCGCCCTTGGACTGCATCGCCTCGATCTCGTCCGAGATCAGGCGCGCCTCCTCCTGGCTGTCCCAGGCGCCGGTGATGGTGACCTTCTCGCCGGCCTCGTCCTCGGTGCGCAGCGTCTTGCCGAGCCGGCCCTCATTGCGGGCGATCAGCTTGGCGGCGGTGGCGAGGATATGGCCGGTCGAGCGGTAATTGCGTTCGAGGCGCACCACGACCGCGCCCGGAAAATCGTTCTCGAAACGCAGGATGTTGTCGACCTCGGCGCCGCGCCAGCCATAGATCGACTGGTCGTCGTCGCCGACGCAGGCGATGTTGCGCCGGCCCTGCGCCAGCAGGCGCAGCCAGAGATACTGGGCGACGTTGGTGTCCTGGTACTCGTCGACGAGGATATAGCGGAAGCGCTCATGATAGCTCGCGAGCACGTCGGGGTTTTCGCGGAACAGTGTCAGGCAGTGCAGCAGGAGATCGCCGAAATCGACGGCGTTCAGCGTCTTCAGCCGGTCCTGATAGGCAGCATAGAGCTTGCCGCCCTTGCCGTTGGCGAAGACGCCGGCCTCGCCGGGCGGCACGTCCTTGGGGCTGAGGCCGCGGTTCTTCCAGCTGTCGATGAAGCCCGCCAGCATGCGGCCCGGCCAGCGCTTCTCGTCGATCCCCTCTGCCTGGATCACCTGCTTCATCAGCCGGATCTGGTCGTCGGTGTCGAGGATGGTGAAGTTCGAGCGCAGGTCGAGTAGCTCGGCATGGCGACGTAAAAGCTTGGCCGAGATCGAGTGAAAGGTGCCGAGCCAGGGCATGCCCTCGGCGACCGGGCCGACGAGGTTCGCGACACGCTCCTTCATCTCGCGCGCCGCCTTGTTGGTGAAGGTCACCGACAGGATCTGCGAGGGAAAGGCGCGGCCGGTCGCGATCAGATGGGCGATGCGGGTGGTCAGAACACGGGTCTTGCCGGTGCCGGCGCCGGCCAGCACCAGCACGGGCCCGTCGGTCGCCTCGACCGCCTGGCGCTGCTCCGGGTTGAGGCCTTGCAGATAGCCGGCCGCAGGCTGCGCGGCGGCGCGCGCGGCGAGGCCGCCGGGGCGGGGCAGGGGGGCGGAGGTGAACTGGTCTGACAAGGGGCTGGCTTGGGTTTTCTGCGTGATCGTGATTCGTTCACGGTCAATATAGGGGCAGGCGGCCTGGATTGCTCGCCGCCGCGGAGGGTTTTCCGCGACGGCGTCTGGGGCACCCTAAACCCACCCGCTCACCGCGCTGGCAGCAGGTATCTCAGTCCTTGCGTGAAGCCGCGCGGCGCGACTGTGAGATGATCCTCGTCGTCGAGGACCACCGATTTCAGGCTCAGATTGGGGTACTTGCGGCCGCGCAGCGCCGTCTCCAGGGTCCGGTTGTCGGCGACCATGTCGACGTTCTGGCTGTAGCGCCGGTCGCCTTTGCGCAGCGCCTCGTACTCGCCGACATAGAGATAGACCTTGGCCGGCAGATCGCGGTTCTGGGCGGCATAGCTCGCTTCAAGGCCCAGAGCGTGACGCTTGTCGTACCAGAGCGACGGGCTGCCGAGGATGTAGCCGCTGAACAGGCCGGGCTCGGTGAAGAGAATCTGCGTTCCCAGCAATGACCCGTAGGAATGGCCGAGGAAAACCGCCCGGGCCGGATCGACGCGATAACGGGCGGCGATGAAGGGCTTCACCTGATCGCGCAGATAGATCTGGTAGGCCCGTCCCTGGCCATGAACTGTGCCGGCAGGCGCACCGCTCGGCCCGTTCGGCGTCGGGGTGTAGTCGCGCCGGCGGCTGGCCGCGCCATCCTCGCCCTTGGCATAGGACAGGCCGACCAGGATGAACTCCTCGACTCTCGGCCCCTCGATGTTCAGGCGGCGACCGATCTGGCGGATGATCGGGAAGGCGTAGTCGGCATCGGTGACGTAGAGCACCGGATATTTCCGCTGCGGCTCCCTGGCATAGGAAGGCGGCAGGGCGACGAAGACCTGATAGCCACGGCCGGAGACCGGATCGGGCACGTCCCAGACCTCGCTGTCGGCGACCTCGTAGGGTCGGCCTTCGCCCGGCTGAACCTTCGCGGCCGATTGGGGCTGGGCCTTTGCCGGAATGGTGACGAGCGCGAAGCCGGCGGCAAGGGGGATCAGCAGGGTACTCAGGACGCGTCGCAGCACGTGAAGGCTCTCTCATAGGCCCGCGCCGGTCATGGCGCGCGCGGCGAGGTGCCGGGCAAACTCGGGCGGCAATCGGGCAGGTTCGCAATTCCGGGGCGCCGGCATAATCTGGTGGTTAATCGTGGTGCGGTTTGCGGATCGGAAGGGAAGCCCATGGCCCAGGCGTCGCACGCCCACCAGGTCACCAATCAGGTGCCGCCGCTGGCCGATTACGATGCCTACGCCGCCGATCCCGTGCTGAAGGCAGCCGTCAGGGTCTTCGACGCCGGCTGGGCCGATGAGCGGCTGCACGAGGCCGGGCGGACGGTCGGCGCGGCCGAGACGATCGAGATGGCGCGGCTCGCCAACCGGTACGGGCCGGAATTGCGCAGCCATGACCGTTTCGGCAACCGCATCGACGAGATCGCGTTCCATCCGGCCTGGCATGCGCTGATGGCCCGCGCCATCGGCCAGGAGACGCATGCGCTGGCCTGGAACAAGCCCGGCCCGGGGGCACAGGTGGCGCGGGCCGGTCTGCAATATCTCTGGTATGGCTGCGAGAGCGGCATCTGCTGCCCGATCTCGATGACCTATTCCGCCA
Source organism: Allobosea sp. GW823-FHT01F03 (assembly GCF_058798075.1). Lineage (NCBI taxonomy): Bacteria > Pseudomonadati > Pseudomonadota > Alphaproteobacteria > Hyphomicrobiales > Alloboseaceae > Allobosea > Allobosea sp. GW823-FHT01F03. Next base: position 2,294,971 of record NZ_CM179505.1, read on the forward strand.
TTCCCGTGCTCAGGCAGGACTGGGCGCGCTGGGCGGAATGGGGCGGGCTGATCTCCTCGAAAAGCTATGATGGCAGGCAAGGGCCGGCGGCGGGCAAGACGGGCGCCACTGTCGGCATGGCGATGACCGAGACGCAGGGGGGCTCGGATCTGCGCCAGACCCAGACCATCGCCTATGACAATCGCGACGGAACCTATTCGCTGCATGGCAGCAAATGGTTCTTCTCGGTGCCGCATTCCGACGTCTTCCTGACGCTGGCGAAGACGGAGGAGGGGATTTCCTGCTTCGTGGTGCCGGGCTGGCTGCCCGATGGCGTGCGCAACGGCATCGCGATCCAGCGCCTGAAGGATAAATGCGGCAACCGCTCGAATGCCTCCTCCGAGGTCGAGTTCCGCGGCGCCATCGGCCATATGCTCGGCGATCCCGGCCGGGGCCTGCGGACCGGGCTGTCGATGAACCACAATACAAGGCTCGACATCGCCGCCGCCTCCGCCGGGTTGATGCGGCAGGCGGTTGCGCTCGCCGCGCATCACGCCCGGCACCGCAGCGCCTTCCAGCGCCTCCTGATCGACCAGCCGATCATGCAGAACGTCATCGCCGACCTCGCGATCGAGACGGAAGCCGCCGCCTGGCTCGCCTTCCGGCTGTTCGCCGCGGTCGACCGGCAGGAGCACTCGGAGAGCGAGAAGCTGCTGGCGCGGATCGGCGCGCCCCTGGCCAAATACTGGGTGGCGAAGCGCACGCCCGCCGTGGTGGTCGAGGCGCTGGAATGCCATGGCGGCAACGGCTTCATCGAGGAGAACCCGATGGCACGGCATTATCGCGAGGCACCGCTCAACTCGGTCTGGGAAGGCTCGGGCAATGTCATCTGCCTCGACGTGCTGCGCTCGCTCGAACGCGAGCCCGGCTCATTGCAGGCACTGCTCAAGGAGCTGCATGCGGCCTCGGGGCAGGACAGGCGCTATGATGCGGCGCTGCAGGCGCTGGAGGGCGACCTGCCCGAGCTCATCCGCCACGAGGGCCAGGCAAGGCGGCTGACCGAGCGGCTGGCGCTGATGCTGCAGGGCGCGCTGCTGATCCGCCACGCGCCGCATGCGGTGGCGGACGCCTTCGTCACGACGCGGCTCGCCGGGCGCTGGTCGGGCCATTTCGGCGATCTGCCGCATGGCGTCGACGCGGCGGCGCTGGCGCGACGGGCGGTGCCGGAACTGGCCTAGTCTCATCCGTCATGCTCGCCCTTGTGGCGAGCATCCACGTCTTGAACACCGCATTGCAGGAGGGAAGACGTGGATGGTCGGGACAAGCCCGACCATGACGGCGAGCGTGCTCACCCCACTTCAGGGGCGAAATCCATCGCGACGCCGTTGATGCAGTAGCGCAGGCCGGTCGGGGGCGGGCCGTCGGGGAAGACATGGCCGAGATGGCCGCCGCAATTGGCGCAGTGGACCTCGATCCGATGCATGCCGAAGCTGTAATCCTCGCTGGTCTCGACGGCGCCTTCCAGCGGCTGGTCGAAGCTCGGCCAGCCGGTGCCGCTCTCGAACTTCTTGTGCGAGCGGAACAGGGGTTGGTCGCAGCCGACGCAGGAGAAGGTTCCGGCGCGTTTCTCGAAATTCAGGGCGCAGGATCCGGCGCGCTCGGTGCCGTGGTTGCGCAGCACGTGATACTGCTCCGGCGTCAGTTTCGCCCGCCATTCGGCGTCGGAGAGCTGGAACGGGAAGTCGTGATCCTGCTTCTTCTGCTTGGCGAACATGCTCGTCAGGCCCATGGCGATGCTCCTTTCTGCGCGGCTTGCTCCGGTCCGCCGGTATATGGCGATCGGCGAGGGCGATTGCAGCCTGCGGCAAGCCTACTCCCGATCACAAAGGCGTCGAGAGGCGGCGGCGCCGCAGCCTTACCGCGTCACCCAACCGTCACGCGACTCCTCTAGTCGGCTCGCCATCGCAATCATGACATCGAGGCAGGCGTGACGCAGACGGTCAGGGCGGTCAAGCGCAACACCAGCCTCGGGCTCAACAGCGCGGTCCATCGCAGCAAGGCGCTGTCGCGCGCCGGTCTGCTGGAGCGGATGTTCACGCTCGCCTTCTCCGGCCTGGTCTATCCGCAGATCTGGGAGGACCCGGTCGTCGACATGGAGGCGCTGGCGCTGCAGCCGGGCGACCATCTGGTCGCGATCGCCTCGGGCTCCTGCAACATCCTGTCCTATCTCACCGCCGACCCGGCGAGGATCAGCGCCGTCGATCTCAACGGTGCCCATATCGCGCTCGGTCATCTCAAGCTCGCGGCACTGGCCGAGATCGACGATCAGCCGACCTTCCGGCGCTTCTTCGGCGAGGCGCAATCGCGGGCGAATGTCGAGACCTATGACCGGCTGATCGCGCCCCGGCTCGACGCGGTCAGTCGCGCCTATTGGGAAGGGCGGAGCCTGATCGGGCGGCGGCGGATCGAGGCCTTCGCCCGCAATTTCTACCGCCACGGCCTGCTCGGCCGCTTCATCGGTGCCGGGCATTTCCTCGGGCGCCGGTTCGGTTGCGATCCGCGCATCATGCTGCAGGCGAAGACGATGGAGGAGCAGCGGGCATTGTTCGATGCTCATCTCGCGCCGGTCTTCGAGAAGAAGCTGGTGCGCTGGCTGGTGCGCCAGCCGGCCTCGCTCTACGGGCTCGGCATCCCGCCGGCGCAATACGAGGCTCTGGCGGCCGATGGCGATGCCGGAATTCTCGGCGTGCTGCGCCACCGGCTGGAACGGCTGGCCTGCGGCTTCGACCTGCAATCCAATTATTTCGCCTGGCAGGCCTTCGGCCGCGGCTATGGCCCCGGTCCCGAGGCTTCCGTGCCGCCCTATCTCGAGCCGCGCCATTTCGAGACGGTGCGGGCACGTGCCGGCCGGGTCGGCTACCATCAGGGCTCGGTCACGGCCTATCTCGCGCAGCAGCCCGCGGCGAGCTGCCATGGCTATGTCCTGCTCGATGCGCAGGACTGGATGAACGATGCCGAGTTGACGGCGCTGTGGACGCAGATCACCCGGACGGCAGCGCCCGGCGCGCGGGTGATCTTCCGCACCGCCGCCGATGAGCGCCTGCTGCCGGGGCGGGTGCCGGAGGCGATCCTGGCGCAATGGCAGTACCATGAAGCCCGCAGCCGCGAACTCGGCGCGCGCGACCGCTCCTCGATCTACGGCGCCTTCCACCTCTACACGCAGGGCGGGGTGAAGGCGTGAGCGAGGTCCGGCAGAGCGATGATGCCGCCGGGCTGATGGACCGGATGTACCGCTTCCAGCGGCACATCTACGACGCCACCCGGAAATTCTACCTGCTCGGTCGTGATGGGCTGGTCGACGGCCTGCAGCCGCCGACGGGCGGCGCCGTGCTCGAGGTCGGCTGCGGGACGGGGCGAAACCTGATCAAGATTGCGCGCGCCTATCCGCAGGCGCGCTGCTACGGGCTCGACGTCTCCGAGGAGATGCTGGCGACGGCGCGCCGGGCGGTGGCCAAGGCCGGGCTTTCCGGCCGCATCACCCTGAAGCAGGCGGATGCGACCAGTTTCGAGCCGGAAGCCCTGTTCGGCCGGCTCGATTTCGACCGGGTCGTGATCTCCTACGCCCTGTCGATGATCCCGCCCTGGCGCGCCGTGCTGGCGCGGGCGCTCACGACGCTGGCGCCGGGCGGCTCGCTTCATATCGTCGACTTCGGCGATCAGGCGCATCTGCCGGGGCCGTTCCGGGCTGTGCTCAATCGCTGGCTGGCGCTGTTCCAGGTCACGCCGCGGCCGGAGCTCGGAGCCGAACTGGAGCGGCTCTGCGCCGAAGCCGAGGCGAGCAGCGGCACGCGCCGGCTCTATGGCGGCTATGCTGTGCAAGGGCTCGCAACCCGGCGAGGCTGAGCCATCTGGACGGCGCGGCCCTTCGGCTGATACGCCATCCAGATGAGCGAAACGCAGGATCAGGCTGGGCCGTCGGAGCGTTTCGAGCGCACCTGCGATCGCCTGCGTCAGCTCTATCACGGCCGCACCCCGGCGGCGCTGCGCTTCCAGTTCGCGACCCTGATCGTCGATCTTCTGATCATCGGCTTCTTCATCGCGACGCCGCTGCTGCGCGACCGGCCGGCCTTTCTCTGGCTCGACTATACGGTCGCCACCATCGTGCTGATCGAGATCGTCGCGCGGATGCTGGCCGCCTCCAACATCCCGCGGCTGTTGCGGCAGCCCAGCATGCTGCTCGACCTCTTCATCCTGGCGACGCTGCTGGCCCCGCAATGGCTGGAGAATTTCGGCTTCCTGCGCATCCTGCGGCTCTGGTCGCTGTCGCAGCGCGGGCTGATCTGGTCGCAGCTGCGCGAGACCCGCTATCGCGAATGGGAGAATGTCGCGAGGGCGCTGATCAACCTCGTGACCTTCCTCTTCGTGGTCACCGGCTTCGTCTACACCTTCTTCTTCATGGGCCGCCCCGGCATCGACGGCTATGTCGAGGCGCTCTATTTCACCGTCGCTACGGTGACGACGACCGGCTTCGGCGACATCACCCTGCCGGGCATCGGCGGCAAGCTGACCTCGATCGTGGTGATGATCGTCGGTATCTCGCTGTTCGTGCGGCTGGCCCAGGCGGTGTTCCGGCCGCAGAAGGTGACCTTTCCCTGCCCGCAATGCGCCCTCCAGCGCCATGAGCCGGACGCGGTGCATTGCAAGGCCTGCGGCCATATCCTGAAAATCCCGGACCATGACGACTGAGGCGTCCGCTGCCCCTGTTCCTGGCCCGGCCGGTGCGGCAGCGGCGGGGCAGGGCGGCGGCCTCTACCGGTGTGCGAATGTCGAGGTCAGAAGCTCGCTCAGACCCGACCACAGGATCTGCACGCCGAGACAGAACAGGATGAAGGCGGAGAGCCGGACGGCGATTTCCGTGCCGCCTCTCCCGAGCAGTTTCTGCACGCGCACGGCATAGGCGAAGCAGAACCAGATGCTGAGCGCGATCACGAAGATCGCCAGCAGGCTCGCCAGCACGAAGAGGAGCTCGCCGGAGCCGCCGGTGAAGGTCACGCGCGACAGCCCGATGCTGATCGTGACGGCGATCGTGCCGGGGCCCGTCGTCAGCGGCAGGGTCAGCGGGTAGAAGGCCTGGGACATCAGGTCCGTGCGGGCGACATCGCCGGCGGACGCCTCGATATCCTTCTGGCTGCCTTCGTTGAGCAGTTTCCAGCCGGATACGGCGACGATCAGCCCGCCGGCCACGCGCAGGATGGGGATCGAGATTCCGTAGAACTGGAGCACGAGCGAGCCGAGAAGGAACGAGCCCATCAGCACGAAGAGCGAGTTCACGGCGATGCGGCGGGCGAGAACGCGCCTGGTTTCGGCCGTCGCGCCCCGCGTCAGCCCGAGGAAGACGAGGGCCGAGCCCGGTGGGTTGACCACGGGAAAAATGGCCGCGAGCACGATCAGGAATGTGTTGACCGCAGCCGGCATGCGAACCTGCCCAAGATCGACAATCCCGGGATTATTGCACGCCGGGAGCGTCCTGCCGAATTCCCGGTCGCGCCCGTCGAGCGAGAGCGACGAGCGCCTGTCGAAAGCTCACGGCTAGTGGCGCGTCTCCCGCTCGCGCTCGCCGCTCATCGCCTCGACCGTGATAGCGGTCTTCACCGGCATGCCGATCATCCGGCCGACGATGGCCGGCAGCGGCATGCGGGCATGGGCGGCCTTCATCAAGGCGAGGCCGGCGAGGATATCAGCCGGGAAGGGCGTGACCTTGCGGCTCGCCATGTCGACATGCAGCGAGAGGTTTTCGGAGGTCGCCGCCAGCCAGCCCTCGCTGGCATGGCGCATCTCGAGATAGAAGTGCAGCCGCTTCTGGTCGAAGGCGATCAACTGGGCGGTGACGCGAACCTGGTCGCTCTCGGTCAGCTCGCGTTTGTAGAGGATGTGGCATTCGGCCGCGAAGACCGAGGCATTGCGCGTCTCGACATAGTCCTGGTTGAGGCCGATGAGCGAGAACAACTCGTCCACGGCCCGGTCGAACAGGACGTGGTAATAGGCCATGTTGAGATGGCCGTTGTAATCGATCCATTGCGGCTCGACCCGCATGTTCGACGAGACAAAGGGCGCGAAGAAAAGGGCGGTCGTGCGGGGTTCGTCATGCATGGGCGCCTCCTCTTGCTCTCGCTTCGTCACTCGCGAGTCCGCCCCGGAGCCCTGCGTCACAGACCTGCCCGGCTTCGCAGCTTGGCACTTGCCGTCGCTCACGGCGCGCGGGAAAACAGCGCCATGGCGGCTGCTCGAAAGCCGAACGATTCCAGACTAGGCGATCCTTTCAGGTTATGACAATGCACTCTCCCGACGCGATGGCTCAGACCCCCCCTGTCCCTGCCGCAGAGCTGCCGCCTTCAGCGCAGGCGATCGCCGCCGTCACCCAGGAACTCGCTGCCCGCTTCGGTAACCGTCTGGTAACCAGCCTGGCAGTTCGTCAGCAGCACGGGCACACGCTGACCTGGATTCCGAACCAGCCGCCGGACGCGGTGGTCTTCCCGCAGAGCACCGAAGAGGTGTCCGCCATCGTGAAACTTTGTGCGGCGCACGGTGTTCCGGTGATCGCGTTCGGAACCGGCACCTCGCTCGAAGGCCATGTCAACGCGCCCTATGGCGGCGTCTGCATCGACATGAGCCAGATGAAGAAGGTCGTGGCTGTCCATGCCGAGGATCTCGACTGCGTCGTCGAGGCGGGCGTGACGCGCAAGGAACTGAACGAGCATCTGCGCGACCAGGGCCTGTTCTTCCCGATCGATCCCGGCGCCGACGCCTCGATCGGTGGCATGGCGGCGACGCGCGCCTCCGGTACGAACGCCGTGCGCTACGGCACGATGAAGGATAATGTGGTCGCCCTGACGGCGGTGATGGCCGATGGCGCGATCGTGAAGACGTCGAGCCGGGCCCGCAAGACCTCGGCCGGCTACGATCTGACGCGGCTGCTCGTCGGCTCGGAGGGCACGCTCGGCATCATCACCGAGGTGACGCTGAAGCTGCACGGCATCCCCGAGGCGATCTCGGCCGGCGTCTGCCCGTTCCCGTCGGTCAAGGCGGCGTGCGATGCGACCATCGTCACCATCCAGTCCGGCTTGCCGGTGGCGCGGATCGAGCTCGTCGACGACGTGATGATGCGCGGCGTCAACCTGCACTCCAAGCTCGGCCTGCCGGAGACGACGATGCTGTTCGTCGAGTTCCATGGCTCGGACGAGGGCGTGAAGGAGCAGGCCGAGCGCTTCGGCGAGATCGCCGCCGAGTTCGGCGGCGGACCGTTCGACTGGGCGACCAAGGCCGAGGACCGCTCGAAGCTCTGGCAGGCAAGGCACGACGCCTACTGGGCGGCGCGCACGCTCCGGCCGGGCGCTGAATCGGTCGCGACCGATGTCTGTGTGCCGATCTCGCGGTTGGCGGACTGCGTCGAGGAGACCAAGCGCGACATCGAGGCGCTCGGGCTGATCGCGCCGATCGTCGGCCATGTCGGCGACGGCAATTTCCATACCCAGCCGATGGTCGACCTTTCCAATCCCGAGGAGGTAGCGGTCTGCCAGGACTTCATCGACCGTCTGGTCAAGCGCGCGCTTGCCATGGGCGGCACCTGCACCGGCGAGCATGGCGTCGGCCAGAAGAAGATGAAGTACCTCGAGGCCGAGCATGGCGCGCCCGCGCTCGCCGTCATGCGCCTGCTGAAGCGCTCGCTCGACCCGCAGAACATCCTCAATCCCGGCAAGATCGTCACGCTGTGAGGTTATCTTTGGCGGCAGGAGGGTTATCTCTTCAGGGAGGTCGTGATCCCGCCGCGACTTGGGTGCATGATCACGCGCGTGATGAACGGAATGTTGCAAGAGCGTGCGTGAGGCCCTGACCTTCCTGGCCGGGCTTTTGGTGGCGGCGTTGCTGGCGGCGCTGCTCGGGCCCGGCTTTGTCGATTGGCGGGAGTATCGTGGCCATTTCGAGCAGCGCATCGGCGCGGCGCTCGGGCTGGAGACGCGCATTGCCGGCGATATCGGCCTGCGCCTGCTGCCTTCGCCGCGCCTGACGCTGCGGGCGGTGAAGCTCGGTGCGGCCGATGGTGAAAGCAGCGCCGCGACGATCGAACGCCTGACGGTCGAGCTCGCCCTGGCGGCGCTGGCGCGCGGCGATTTCCGCCTGACCGAGGCGGAAGCCGACGGCATGGCCCTGACCTTGATCGGCGATGCCGACGGGGCGGTGTCGATGCCGCCACGCCACGGTACGGGGTTGCCGGCGGCGACGGCGATCGACCGCTTCGCCATTCGTCGCTCGGCGATCATCTGGCGCGAGGCCGGCAAACCGGCGAAGGTGCTCGCGCCGATTTCGGTCGATCTCGCCGCCGCCGGCCTCGGTGGCCCCTGGCGGATCGAGGGCGAGGTGGCGGGAGCGTCGCTGCGCTTCGCCACCGGCGAGGTCGAGGCCGATGGCCGCCTGCGTGCCAAGATCTTCGTCACCGGCGAGCAGAACCAGCTGTCCTTCGATGGCGCGCTATCCCTACCGATGGCCGGGGGGCGGTTGCAGCCGTCGCTCCAGGGGGCCTTCACGCTGACGCCGGGCGGTGCGCTCAGCCTGTCCGGTACGGTCGGTGGGGGGGCTCGGCAGCTCGATTTCAGCAGCCTCGCGATCGAGATAGCCGGCGGGGCCGCCCGGCTCGAGGGCGAGGGCCACGTGCTTCCGGCGACGGGCTCCGGCGGGTTTCAACTGCGCGCGCGTCGCCTCGACGCCGACGCGCTGATCGAGGCGCTGGATCAGCGTCCGGGCTTCGAGCGCGCGCTACAGGCCCTGCCTGGCGCCCTCGATCTCTCGCTCGATCTCGACCAGATCGCCTGGCGTGGCGAGGATCTCAGCGGTTTTTCCTTGCGCGGTCGCCTGGACCAGTCCGGTGTTTCGGGCGCGCGTGCCGGCCTCCGCATCGCCAATGCGACGCTGCAGGCGAGCGGCGATCTCGGTGAGGCCGGTTTTCGTGGAGAGCTTTCGCTGAAGGCCCCGGATGCACGGCGGGCGGCGCTGGCCCTGGCCCGGCTCGGCGTCGAGCCGGCGCTGGCTGATGGCTTCGCCGCCTTCCGCGAGTTCGAAGGCGCCGCGACGCTCGACTGGCGCAGCGGGCAGCTCGGCGTCGAGCGCCTGTCGGTCAAAACCGGCTCCGGCCAGCGCCTCGAGGGCTCGGCGGCGGTCACTCCCGGCAAGCTCGAAGCGAAGCTGCGGCTGGACGGGCTCGACCTCGCCAATCTGCCGCCGGGCGAGAGCCTGACCGGCCTCGCCGGCGGCCGCGATCTCGCGCTCGACCTGACGCTCGGCGGCGTGCGCTACCGGGCCACGGCGCCGGGTTCGGCCCGGCTCGCCTTGACGCGGCAGGGCAGTGACTGGCGGCTCAGCCGTTTGTCGGTCGAGGGCTTCGGCGGCGTGCGCGTCGAGGGCCAGGGCGCTCTGCTGCCGGATGGCGGCGAGATCAGCGGCCGGGTGCGTGCGCCACGTTTTGCTGCGCTGGCCGCTCTGGCCGGCGCGCTGCTGCCCGACCAGGCCCGGCGCATCCTGCCGCGCATCGAGGACGGGCTGGCCGGGCTCGACAGCAGCTTCAGATTGACCCGCGCCAGCAGCGGCGAGACCGGCCTCGTCGCGGAGGGAACGGCGCAGGCCGGAAAGCTCAGCCTGAACGCCGGTCTCGGTCGGACAGGAGACTGGACCGGCGGAGAGCTGCGCCTGGCGCTCGATGATCGCCGCCGGGCTTTCGCCGCCTTCGGCCTGCCGCGGCCGGCGCAGGGCGGGCCGGGCGAGCTCAGGCTCGATTTCGGCGCCGGCGGCCCGGCCGGTTCGCTGAGCGGCCCCGGGCTGGCCATGGTTCTGGAAGGAGCGGGGGAAGGCGTGAGGCTGAACCTGCAGGCCGAGGCACCCGGGCTGCTGATGCCCGAAGGGCTGGCGCGCCTGTTGCCCCAGGGCGTGATCGACGCTTCCGGAAAAATCCGGTTCGGCGAGGAGAGCATGCTCGAAGATCTCGTCGTCAACAGCGGCGGGCGCACGGCGCGCGGTGCGCTGGCGCTCGGCGCCGATGGCGCGATCGGGGGCAAGCTGGCGCTGCCGGCTTTCGCCTTGCAGCCGCTGCTGACGGCCACGCTCGGCAGCGCGTCGCCGGTACCGGGCAGCGTCTGGTCGCCGGCGCGCTTCCAGGCGGCGCCCGGGCTCGGAGAGATCAGGCTTGCGATCACGACGGAGCGGCTCGCGGTGAGCGAGCAGTTCGGGCTCGACAAGGCCGCGTTCCAGCTCGCGACCGGGATTGACGGGCTCTCGATCAGCGATCTGAGCGGGCGCCATGCCGGCGGCGAGGTCAGCGGTGGACTCTCGATCCGCCGCGAAGGCGGGCTGGCACAGCTCTCGGGTCGGCTCGGGCTGGCGGGACTCGACCTGGCGACGCTGACTGGGGGGGCGCTCACCGGCAAGCTCTCGGGCCGGTTCGAGGCCGGTGGCTCGGGCGAAAGCCCGGCGCGCCTGATCGCCGGGCTCGGCGGTGCCGGCTCGATCAGCGTCAGCGGTGCCGGGATGAGCCGCTTCGATCCGGCTGCTTTGTCTCGGGTGATCGCAGCCACGGGGGAAGACGCGTCCGAAAGCGAGACCGAACGGTTGCAGGACCGGATCGCGACGGCGCTGGAGCAGGCGAACTGGCCGCTCGGTGATGTGACGGTGCCGTTCACCCAGGCGGGTGGCGTGCTACGTGTCCAGCCGGTCACCTTCGAGCGGGCCGGGCTACGCGCCGAGGCGAGCGGTACGGTCGACTGGCGGGCGATGAATCTCGACCTCAGGCTGGCATTGCGTCCGCTTTCCGCGCCGCCGAAGGACTGGCCGCAGCAATTGCCGCAGGTCGGCTTCGCCTGGCGCGGCCCGATCGCGGCGCCACGCCGCGAGGCCGATGTCGCGGCCTTGTCGAATGTCGTCGCGGCACGGGCGCTTGCCAAGGAGATCGAACGGGTCGAGGCCTTCGAGGCCGATCAGCGCGAGCGTGCCTTCTTCTCGCGGCGGCTCCGGGCCGAGCGCGAGATGCGCGAGAACGAGCGCAAGCTCGCCGAGTTCCTGAAAGCCGAGGAGGAGCGGCGGCTCGCCGAGGAGAAGCGGGCCGAGGAGGCACGCAAGCTCGAGGAAGCTCGGCTCGCCGAAGAAGCCCGCAAGGCCGAACTCGCAAGACGCGCCGAAGAGGCGCGGCAGGCCGAGGAGGCACGCCGGGCCGAGATCGCCCGCAGGCTGGAAGAGGCACGGCTCGCGGAGGAGGCGCGCAAGCTGGAGTTGACGAAGCGACAGGAGGAAGCGCGCAAGGTCGAGGAAGAGCGACGCAGGGTCGAAGCCGAGGAACGGGCCAGACAAGCGGCGATCCGGGCCGCGATCGAGGGCCGGTCCGGGCCGATGATCCTGCAGGGAGCGCCGCCCTCCTATATTCCGGGCGACCCCTATATCAGGCCGCGTGGCGAAGCGCCGCCGCTTGCGCCGCCACTGGATATCCAGCCGGTGCCGCGTCCGCTGTCGCGCTCGCCAAACTGATTCAGCACGCCGGGGCGTCGATTCAAGCGCGCATCCAGTCCTTCTGGATTGCTTCGCCGCGCCCGCAATGACAGAGGGCCGAGAGGCGATCAGACGCCCCGCAGCAGTTTGAAGGCGATCGCCCACATGGTGGCCGCGACGATGCCGTCGAGAATGCGCCAGGCTGCCGGGTTGGCAAAGAGCGGGCGCAGCCAGCGCGCGCCATAGCCGAGCCCGAAGAAGAACAGGAAGGAGGCGGTCATCGCGCCGGCGGCGAAGATCAGCTCCTGTCCGGGAAACTGGCTGGCGATACTGCCGATCAGCAGGACCGTGTCGAGATAGACATGCGGGTTGAGCCAGGTCAGGGCGGCGCAGGTCGCGAGGCTCGCCGACAGGCTGGCGCCGCCGGCGGTGCCGACCGCCAGGGCCTCGGAGGAACGCAAGGCCGAAAGCAGGCTGCGGGCGCCGTACCAGACCAGGAAGGCGGCGCCGCCATAGCGTAGGGCCGGCTCCAGCATTGGTAGCATCGCCGTCGCCTGCCGCAGGCCGACGACGCCGAGGAGGATCAGCACCGCATCGGAGAGGGCGCAGGTCAGGCAGACCGCGAAGACGTGCTCGTTGCGCAGGCCCTGGCGCAGCACGAAGCTGTTCTGGGCGCCGATGGCGACGATCAGGCTGAGGCCCATGGTGAAGCCGGTGACATAGACGGAGAGGGGCATCGGCGCGGTTTCCGGTTGGTGAGGTTCCGCCTAGGCTCGATACCGGCATTAGTGTAGTTAAATTTGATTATGCGAATTAAGTTCAGCTAAGGTCATGCTCGATTATCCGGCCATGCAGGCCGTATCCCTGGTGGTGCGGACCGGCAGTTTCGAGAAGGCTGCGCAGGCCCTGAACGTCACGCCCTCTGCCGTCTCGCAGCGCGTCAAGCTGCTCGAGGAGCGGATGGGCACCGTGCTGGTCATCAGGGGGCAGCCCTGCACCGCGACCGATAGGGGCGAATGGCTCTGCCGCCATATGGAGCAGCTCGGTCTGCTCGAAGAGGAGCTGATGGCCCGGCTACCGGCGCTGGCTGAGCCGGACCAACCCCAGCGACGCGCCACGCTGCGGATCGCCACCAATGCCGACAGCCTCGGGACCTGGTTCCTCGGCGCGGTCGCGGCCTTCGCCCGGCGCAGCACGCATCTTCTCGACATCGCCGTCGACGATCAGGATCATACGGCCGAGTGGCTGCGGCGGGGGCGCGTGCTCGCCGCGGTCACGGCGCTGGCCAAGCCCATTCAAGGCTGCCGCGTCACACCGCTCGGCTCGCTGCGCTATCTGGCGACGGCGAGCCCGGATTTTGTCGCGCGGCATTTCCCCGGGGGCGTGACGCTGGAAGCGCTCGCACAGGCGCCCTCGCTGGTCTTCAACCAGAAGGACCGGCTGCAGCGCCAGTGGATGCAGCTCGCCTTCGGCGCGAGTCCGGATCACCCCGTCCACTGGGTTCCTTCGACACAGGGCTTCGTCGATGCGAGCCTTCTGGGCATCGGCTGGTGCGTCAATCCCGAACTGCTGGTGCGGGGCCATATCGCGACCGGACGGCTGCATGAGCTCGTGCCCGGCACATCGCTCGACATTCCGCTGTTCTGGCAGGTCAACCGGATCGCGTCGGACCGGCTCGCGGACCTGACGCACGCCATGGTCGAGACGGCGCGCCAGGTTCTCGTCAATCTGCAGGGCTGAGCGGCGCAGCTCCGGCGCGGGCGCGGTAATGTGCGAGGACATGCAGGCGCAGGGCGGAGGAGAGATTGGCTTCGCCGCGGGCGAGATCGATCTCGGCGACCAGGCCGGCGAGCGGCCGGCCCTCGGCAGCGGCGATCTCCTTCAGCGCTTCCCAGAACGGTTCTTCGAGAGAGACGCTGGTTCGATGGCCGGCAATGGCGAGCGAGCGCTTGTGCAGGCCGCTCATGCCTCGCCCTTGTCGTCCTTCGTCGCGTCGAGGCGGTGCCCGTCGAGACGGGTCGCCTGCAACGTCTTTTCCGCCGCTGTCAGTTTGCGCTCGGCCTTGGTGCGGCCGAATTCGATCCGGTTCTGCGCGGCCTGCGCCTCGGCCGTCGCACGGTCGCGGGCCTTGCGGGCGCGCCGGAGATTGATGATCTCCGCCATGCCTCAGGCCGGGCCGAGCATGTGTCCGGGCACGACCGTGCGGTCGAACAGCGCCGCCTCGACGCCGGCGCGCAGAGCCTCCTCGCGCAGCGTCGTGCCGTTGTGGTGGGCCGCCTTGGCGATGGCGGCGGCCTTGTCATAGCCGATCGCCGGGGCGAGCGCGGTGACCAGCATCAGCGAGCGCGAGAGCAGCTCTTCCAGCCGCTCGCGATTGGGCTCGATGCCCTCGACGCAGTTGAGGCGGAAGCTCTCGGTTGCGTCCGCCAGAAGGCGCGCGGATTGCAGAAAAGCCTGGGCGATCACCGGCTTGAAGACGTTGAGCTCGAAATGACCCTGGCTGGCGGCGAAGGCGATGGTCGCCTGGTTGCCGTGCACGCGGGTCGCGACCATGGTCAAGGCCTCGGCCTGGGTCGGGTTGACCTTGCCCGGCATGATCGAAGAGCCCGGCTCGTTCTCAGGCAGGCTGAGCTCGCCGAGGCCCGAGCGCGGGCCCGAGCCCATCAGGCGGATGTCGTTGGCGATTTTGAACAGGTCCATGGCGAGCGCGGTCAGCGCGCCATGGCTGTAGGTCATCGCGCCATGGCTCGCCAGCGCCTCGAAGAGATTGTCTGCCGTGCGGAAGGGCAGGCCGGTCAGACGGGCGATCTCGGCCGAGAAGGCCTTGGCGAAATCGGGATGGGCGTTGAGGCCGGTGCCGACCGCAGTGCCGCCCTGGGCGAGGGCCAGCAGGCCGGGCAGGGTCTGATCGATCCGGGCGATGCCGAGCTCGATCTGGGCGACGTAGCCGGAGAATTCCTGGCCGAGCGTGACCGGGGTCGCGTCCTGAAGATGGGTGCGGCCGATCTTGACGAGGTCGGCATAGGACTTGGCCTTGGCGTCGAGCGCGTCCTTCAGCCGGGTCAGGGCCGGCAGCAAGTCCCGCGAGACGGCAAGCGCCGCGGCGATATGGATCGCCGTCGGGAAGCTGTCATTGGAGGACTGGCCCTTGTTGACATGGTCATTGGGGTGCACCGGGCTCTTGGCCCCGAGGCCCGCGCCGAGGATCTCGTTGGCACGGTTGGCCAGGACCTCGTTGGCGTTCATGTTGGACTGGGTGCCGGAGCCGGTCTGCCAGACCACCAGCGGGAAATGGTCGTCGAAGCGGCCGGAGAGCGCTTCGTCGGCCGCCTGGACGATGGCGGCCTCGAGCTTGTGATCGAGCAGGCCGAGGCGGGCGTTGACGATGGCGGCGGCCTTCTTGACCAGCACAAGCGCGTGCACGAGCGGCAAGGGCAGGCGCTCGGCCGGGCCGCCGATGCGGAAATTCTCGAGGGAGCGCTGGGTCTGCGCCGCCCAGTAGCGGTCGGCAGCGACGGAAATCGGACCGAAGGAATCGGTTTCGCTGCGATATTCGGTCATGGCCGGCTCAGGTCTTCTTGCGGAAGGCGTCGAGGCTGAGAACCTGCGCGCCACCTTCCCCCTCGGCCTCGGTTTCCTTGTCTTCGGCCTGCGCCTCGCCAGTTTCGCTGCCGGGCTTCGCGGCGGGGGCCGGCGTCGGCGTCGGCTTCGGCTTGCCGGCGAGCGCCAGGGCTGCCGGGGCGGCGTTCGGCTCGGTGCCGACGGCGCGCGGCCCCTTCGGCGCCTCCTGGGCGTCCGGCGCGGCCTCGGCCTGCGCGTCCTGGGTCTCGAATTTCAGGCCGAACTGCACCGAGGGATCGAAGAAGGTGGTGATCGCATCATAGGGGATCAGCAGCCGTTCAGGCACACCCGAGAAAGACAGCCCGACCTCGAAGGCGTGTTCGCTGACGTTCAGGTCCCAGAACTGGTGCTGGAGCACGATCGTCATCTCGTCCGGGTGCTTCTCGCGCAGGCGCTGCGACAGGCGCACGCCGGGCGCCGTGGTCCGGAAGGTGATGTAGAAATGATGATCGCCCGGCAAACCGTCGCGGCCGGCCTCGGACAGGATCTTGCGTACCACGCCCTTGAGCGCGTCCTGTACCATCAGGTCGTAGCGGAGAATGTCCTTCGTCATCGCGTCCGGATTCCGTTTCGATCATGTCCTGCATGCCCGGACGCCGGGCATCCGGCACATGCATAAGCGGGCATGCCGCCCTTCATCAAAAAAAGTGGAGGCTTCTGTTGCCAGGCGCCTCCGAGCCCCGCCTTACGCGGCTAAGCGCAAGGGCTTTGGTTTGGGAACCAGCACCGCTTACGCGGCGACAGCAACCCGAGCATTGTTGTCGTTGGCAACTATGCTTTGGCCCGATAACGGCGGAACCATGCCGAGCAAAAGAACGACCTTTACACCCTCGTCGATCCTATTTCGCCCCCGCCGCAGCCCTGCAGCTTCGAGGCTGCAAGTTTCCTGCTGCTCGCGCCGCAGGGCTGGGGTGGAGGCGCCGGGTACCGCCCCCGGGTCCGAAAGGCTTATTCCGACGTCCGTTTATCGCCATAGCCGTTCTTGCGAGCGGCATGGCGAATATAGGCACTGTGATCGCGGGGGGAAAGAGAGCAGGAGGGTTTTCCGGCTCAATAATCGCCCGGCGGCACAAACATGGCCAAATGAAGCGCAACCTGCCGGAAAATCGGCGGAAACGGGCTCAGCGCAGCAGCGTTCCGTCATGCGCATTGATGTCGATGACGCGCTCGTCGCCCGAGCGGTCGCGTCCGGCGAGCTCCCAGCGGCCTTCGAGCAGCGCGATTTCCTCGACATGGACGAGGCCGGTATCGAAGGCGATGGCGCGAGCCTGCGCCTCGCTGATCCCTTCCATGGTGATGATCCTGGTTTCCCGTGGTTCGGCGGCGGCGCCAAGCGCCCAACTGGCCATGAAGGCCGCGACGGCCGCGGCAGCCAGCAACTTCGTTCTGCTCATGATTCAATCCTCATCAGCACGGGCCGATTTTGCGCAGGCCCGAAGCGCCCCTTGTCTTCCATAGGGCTCTCAGATTGGGGCGCGGGTCCGGCAATGCGGAGGCGGCAGGGCGTCACAGACGATGCCGTTTTCGTGAGCGCCTGCGCGGGGCTGCGGGGCGGCATGCGCAAACGTCTCTGGACGGCGCCGCCACGGCTCTTTTGGAGCGGGCTCGAATCCGGCTAGATGCCGGCATGCGCCAGTATCACGATCTCCTGAAACGCGTTCTCGACGAGGGTGTCCGCAAGGACGACCGCACCGGTACCGGCACGCTCGCCGTGTTCGGCCATCAGATGCGCTTCGACCTCTCCGCCGGCTTCCCGCTGGTGACGACCAAGAAGCTGCACCTGAAGTCGATCATCCATGAGCTGATCTGGTTCCTGCGCGGCGACACCAATGTGCGCTATCTCCAGGAGAACGGCGTCACGATCTGGGACGAATGGGCCGATGCGAACGGCGATCTCGGCCCGGTCTATGGCCGGCAGTGGCGCTCCTGGCCGGCGCCCGACGGGCAGACCATCGACCAGATCGCCTGGCTGGTGAACGAGATCCGCCGCAACCCGGATTCACGCCGCCTGATCGTCTCGGCCTGGAATCCGGCCGATATCCCGAAAATGGCGCTGGCGCCCTGCCATTGCCTGTTCCAGTTCTTCGTCGCCGACGGGAAGCTCTCCTGCCAGCTTTACCAACGCTCGGCGGACGTCTTCCTCGGCGTGCCGTTCAATGTCGCGAGCTATGCGCTTTTGACCCATATGGTGGCGCAGGTGACGGGGCTCGGCGTCGGCGAGTTCGTCCATTCCTTCGGCGACACCCATCTCTATGTGAACCATCTCGACCAGGCGAAGCTGCAGCTTTCGCGCGAGCCGCGGGCGCTGCCGACGCTGAAGCTCAATCCGGTGGTGACGAAGCTCGCGGACTTCCGCTTCGAGGACATCGCGATCGAGGGCTACGATCCGCATCCCGGCATCAAGGCGCCGATCGCGGTATGACGCTCTCCATTCGCCCCGCCCGGCCCGGCGAGGCCGGTCTCGTGCTCGGCTTCATCCGCGAGCTCGCCGAATACGAGAAGCTGCTGCACGAGGTGGTGGCGAGCGAGGCCGACATCGCCAGGGCGCTGTTCGAGCCCGAGCCGAAGGTCTTCTGCGACATCGCGGAATGGGACGGGAAGCCCGCCGGCTTCGCGATCTGGTTCTACACTTATTCGACCTTCACCGGCCGGCACGGCATCTGGCTCGAGGACCTCTATGTGCAGCCCGAGCATCGCGGCCGGGGCATCGGCAAGGCGCTGATGGTCCGCCTCGCCCGGCGCTGCGTCGACGAGGGGCTGTCGCGCTTCGCCTGGTGGGTGCTGAACTGGAACGAGCCTTCGCGGGTGTTCTACCGCTCGATCGGCGCCGTCGCGCAGGATGAGTGGACGGTGAAGCGGCTCGACGGCGAGGCGCTGGCGAGGCTGGCGCAAGGTGGCTGAGCCGATGTCCGCAGACGCAGCGCAGCTGCCCGTCGTCCTGGTCGCGGCGATCGCCGACAATGGCGTGATCGGCAGCGAGAACAGCCTGATCTGGCGGCTGAAGACCGATCTGCGACGTTTCCGCGCGCTGACCATGGGCTGCCCGATCATCATGGGCCGCAAGACCTTCCTTTCGATCGGCAAGCCGCTGCCGGGCCGCGAGACGGTGGTGCTGACGCGGGATCCGGACTTCCGGGCCGAAGGCGTCGCGGTCGCGACCTCGCTGGAGGAGGCGCTCGCGATCGCGCAGCGGCTCGGGGCGCAGAAGGGTGCCGGTGCCGTGATCATCGGCGGTGGTAGCGAGATCTACGCTCTCGCCCTGCCGCTGGTCGACCGGATGGAACTCACCTTCGTCCATGCTGCCCCGGCAGGCGACGCGGTGTTTCCGCCCTGGGACCGTGCCGCCTTCAGCGAGACTGCGCGCAGCGAGCATCCCGCCTCGGCCGATGATGAGCATGCCTTCAGCTTTGCCAGCTTCGAGCGGCGCATTTGAGCCCATTCGAGTGGCCACGCGACAAATGACTTACGTCGAAAGGGGCTTGCGTCGTTGACGAATCCGTGGCCGATGCCCAAGTCACAGCCCATCGCGCCGCCCGGCGCTGACAATGAACTGCCGTTCGGTTATTGCACGGTCGGTATTTAAAGTGAGGAACGGCTGAAGAATGCCTTGGAGCAACCAGAGCGGCGGTAGCGGGGGAAGCGGCGGCGGAGGTGGTCCCTGGGGCCAGCGCGGCGGCGGCGGCAATGGCGGCGGTCCCTGGGGCGGCGGTCCATCGGGCGGCAATACGCCCCCCGATCTCGAGGAGATCATCCGGCGCGGCCAGGACCGGCTGAAGAATTTCATGCCCGGCGGCAATCTCGGCGGCCGTGGCGCGCTCCTGATCGGCCTCGGGCTGGTTCTGGTCTGGCTTGCCACCGGCGTCTATACGGTGCGCCCCAACGAGGTCGGCCTCAACCTGATCTTCGGCAAATATGTCGGCAAGACCGGCCAGGGCCTGAATTACAACCTGCCGTATCCGATCGGCAGCGTGATCAAGCCGCAGGTCACCAACGTCATCACCACCGAAGTTGGCTTCCGGACCGTCGAATCCGTGCGCGCCTCGCGCCAGAGCGACGTGCCAGAGGAAAGCCTGATGCTGACCGGCGACGAGAACATCGTCGACATCGACGTGATCGTGCAGTGGCAGATCGACCCCGGCGCGCCGGAGTCCTTCGTCTTCAACATCCAGGATCCGCCGGGAACCGTTAAGGCGGTGGCCGAGAGTGCGATGCGCGAGGTCATTGGCCGGCGCAACATCCAGCCGGTGCTGACCACCGACCGCGCCCAGATCGAGACCGAGGTGCGCCAGCTGATGCAGGACACGCTCAACTCCTATCGGGCGGGCGTGCAGATCAGGCTGGTCCAGCTCCAGAAGGTCGACCCGCCGCAGCAGGTCATCGACGCCTTCCGCGACGTCCAGGCGGCGCGCGCCGACCAAGAGCGTCTGCGCAACGAGGCCGAGACCTATGCCAATCGGGTCGTGCCGGAATCGCGCGGTCGCTCGGCGCAGCTGATCCAGTCCGCCGAAGCCTTCAAGGACCAGACGGTCAATGAGGCGCTCGGCCAGATCAGCCGCTTCACCGCTGTCTACGAGCAGTACAAGAACGCGCCGGGCGTGACCCGCGAGCGTCTCTTCATCGAAACCATGGAGCGTGTCCTCGGGGGCATGGACAAGATCATCCTCGATCAGAACAAGTCCGGCAGCGGCGTCGTGCCCTATCTGCCTCTCTCCGAACTTGGCCAGCCCCGTCGTCCGGCCGGCCAGGCCCAGCAGCAGGGAGCGTCGCGATGAACGGCTTCCTTCGCGTCGGCGCGCTCGCGCTGATCGGCATCGCGGCTGTCGTGTTCTATGTCGCGACCTTCGTGGTGCAGCAGACCCAGTCGGCCATCGTGCTGCGCTTCGGCGCGGTGCGCAGCGTCGTCACCGCGCCCGGCCTCTATTTCAAGCTGCCGGCGCCGTTCGAGCAGGTGGTCTATCTCGACAACCGCATCCTCGACCTCGACCTGCCGGCGCAGGAAATCATCGCCGCCGACCAGAAGCGTCTCGTGGTCGATGCCTTCACGCGCTACCGGATCTCCGACCCGCTGCGCTTCTATCAGGCGGTCAACAACATCCCGCGCGCCAATTCGCAGCTGGCCTCGATCGTCAACGGTAACGTCCGTTCGGTGCTGGCCGAAGCGACCTTCACCTCGATGGTCCGCAATGACCGCTCGCGGCTGATGAACCGCATCCGCGACGACGTGAACCGCGAGGCGGCGCGCTTCGGCATGACCGTGGTCGATGTCCGCTTGCGCCGGGTCGACCTGCCGCAGGCCAACTCGCAGGCGGTGTTCCAGCGCATGCAGACCGAGCGTCAGCGCGAGGCTGCCGAAGCCCGCGCGCTCGGTGCCCAGCAGGCGCAGGAGATCCGGGCCCGGGCCGAGCGCGAGGCGACGATCATCGTCGCCGAGGCGCAGCGCAAGTCGGACGAGATCCGCGGCCAGGGCGAAGGCGAACGCAACCGCATCTTCGCCGAAGGTTTCGGCAAGGATCCGGAGTTCTTCGCCTTCTACCGCTCGATGCAGGCCTATGAAGCAAGCCTGAAGGCGGGTGATACGCGCATGCTGCTCTCTCCGGATTCGCCGTTCTTCCGCTTCTTCAACGATCCGGCCGGCGGCAAGCAGGGAGCGGCGCCTGCCGCTTCCGGCGCTGCTCCGGCGGCCGGCGCGGCCCGGCCCTGATCTCAAGCGGGCGTCGGGGCGGCATGACGGATTTCCTCGCGGCATTGGGCCTGGTCTTCGCCATCGAGGGGATATTGTTCGCCGCGATCCCGCATCTCGCCAAGGACGCGCTGCGCAGTGCCGCCGAGACGCCGCCCGATCGGATGCGGCTGATCGGCATCGTCTCGGCGATCATCGGCGTGCTGCTGGTCTGGCTGGTGCGCGGCTAGCGCCGGCAAGGCATATTCCCGATCGGGCCGGCTCGGCCCGATCGGATTTTTTCCGGGGACGGCTGCCCTGCGCCCGCAGCTTTCCGCAGCCACGAGAAGCGGCGCCGGCCTCGCCGATCACGCGATCGCGTGATCTTGCGTCGCCCTTCCGCCGTATTTTGGCGTTCTGAGTTGCGTTCGGATTTCGGCTGCGCTGCAATGCCGGCAAGGCGCGACCTTCTCACGAGGACATCGATGGCAAGCAAATTCTCCCATGCCTCCCGCCTGACCCGTATCGCGCTCGTCGCCGGCGTTGCGCTCGGCGTTCCGCTTGCGGCGCCGGCTCTCGGTCAGGCGGCCTCGCCGCAGGTGCAGGGGCAGATCTCGCTGGCCGATCTCGCCGAGCGGGTGATGCCGGCCGTGGTCAACATCGCGGCGGTGACGACGAGCGAGACCCGCGGGCGCACGCTGCCGCAATTGCCGCAGCTCGGCCCCGACACCCCGTTCGGCGATCTGTTCGAGGAATTCTTCAACCGCCGCGGCCAGGGCGGGCAGCAGGGCGAGCGTCAGGCGCCGCAGCAGCGCCGCTCGCAATCGGCCGGCTCGGGCTTCGTGATCGATCCGTCGGGCATCGTCGTCACCAATAATCACGTGATCGGCGACGCCAACGAGATCACGGTGGTGTTCGGCGACGGGCTGCGCCTCAAGGCCGAAGTGGTCGGCAAGGACACCAAGGTCGACCTCGCCGTGCTGCGTGTGAAGCACGACAAGCCGCTGCCCTTCGTCAAGTTCGGCGATTCCGACAAGATGCGGATCGGCGACCCGGTGATGGCGATCGGCAACCCGTTCGGCCTCGGCGGCTCGGTCTCGTCGGGCATCGTCTCGGCCCGCAACCGCGACATCAACCAGGGCCCCTACGACACCTATATCCAGACCGACGCAGCCATCAACAAGGGCAATTCGGGCGGTCCGCTGTTCAACATGGCCGGTGAAGTCATCGGCATCAACACCGCGATCCTGTCGCCCACCGGCGGCTCGGTCGGCATCG
The DNA here is from genome assembly GCF_058798075.1 of Allobosea sp. GW823-FHT01F03. Taxonomy (NCBI): domain Bacteria; kingdom Pseudomonadati; phylum Pseudomonadota; class Alphaproteobacteria; order Hyphomicrobiales; family Alloboseaceae; genus Allobosea; species Allobosea sp. GW823-FHT01F03. Next base: position 2,317,031 of record NZ_CM179505.1, read on the forward strand.
GCTTCGCCGTGCCGTCCTCGCTGGCGATGAACGTCGTCGACCAGCTCAAGGAGTTCGGCGAGACCCGCCGCGGCTGGCTCGGCGTGCGCATCCAGAATGTCGACGAGGCGACCGCCGAGGCGCTCGGCCTCGGCACGGCGCGCGGCGCGCTCGTCGCCGGCGTCGACGACAAGGGCCCGGCCAAGCCGGCCGGCCTCGAGATCGGCGACGTGATCGTCAAGTTCGACGGCAAGGACGTCAAGGATTCGCGCGACCTGCCGCGCATCGTGGCGGCGACGCCGGTCGGCAAGGACGTGCCGATGCAGGTGATGCGCAAGGGCAAGGAAGTCACCAAGACGGTCAAGCTCGGCCGGCTCGAGGATGGCGAGAAGGTCCAGCAGGCCTCGGCCAACAACAAGCCGGCCGAAGCTGCCAAGCCCGCCGTGACCTCGGCGCTCGGCCTCGAGCTTTCGGCCCAGAGCGAGGAGCTGCGCAAGCGCTACTCGATCAAGGACGGGCTCAAGGGCGTGGTGATCACCAAGGTCGACAGCAACTCGAACGCCGCCGACAAGCGCATCCTGGTCGGCGAGCTCGTGGTCGAGGTCGGCCAGGAGGCGGTGAACTCGCCCGAGGACGTGACCAAGCGCCTCGACGCCCTCAAGAAGGAGGGCAAGAAGTCGGCTCTGCTGCTGGTCTCGAACGCCCAGGGCGAAGTCCGCTTCGTCGCGGTTTCGATGAACTGATCACGGCCATCGCCGAATAGTCGCAAAGGGGCGGGCGGAAGTCCGCCCCTTTTGCTTGGCCGGCTGGCGTGATCGCCCTATTGCAACGGTGCCGGGCGCGGGCAGAGGCGGAAATTCCGGCCGCGGCGGGAGGAACATGGCATGCGGATGAGCGAAATTCCCTTCGGGACGACCGACTGGTCGGACATCGAGCCGGAATACCATGCCGGGGAGCAGGGCCAGGCGAGCTGGCGCACCCGCCGCTTCGGGCCGCAGGACAATGCGATCCGGGTGCGGATGGTCGAGTACTCGCCGGGCTATGTCTCCGACCATTGGTGCGAGAAGGGGCATATCCTGCTCTGCCTCGAGGGTGAGCTCGAGACCACGTTGGCGGACGGGCGCGTCATGCTGCTGCGCGCCGGCATGAGCTATCAGGTCGCAGACAATGCCGAACCGCATCGCTCGCGAGCGCCGAAGGGCGCGCGGCTCTTCATCGTCGATTAGCGCTGATCGATTTCGCGCGGCAGTTCCGCGTCATTCCGGGGCGGCCGGCAGGGCCGAGCCCGGAACCCATGAACATCGCGCGCGTCCAGCGGAGCGCTGCATCTGCGGCACTCTGACCGGCTTGTTCAGTGTTCATGGGTTCCGGGCTCTTCGCATCGCGAAGCCCCGGAAAGACGGCGTGTTCAGCCGCCTTCAGTCCCTGACGATCTCATCGCCGCGATAGCCCTGGGCGTAGAGCAGGGCGGAGAGGTCGGCATGGTCGAGCCGGGCATCGGCCGCGGCGGCGACGGCCGGCTTGGCGCGATAGGCGGCACCGAGCCCGGCCTCGCCGAGCATGGCGAGGTCGTTGGCACCGTCGCCGACGGCGAGCGTCGCCTCATCGGGCAGGCCGAAGCGGCTGCGCAGCTCGACCAGCGTGTCGAGCTTGGCCTGCTTGCCGAGGATCGGCTCGGCGACCGCTCCGCTCAGCGCCGAGCCGCTGCTGAGCAAGGTGTTGGACCGGTCCTCGTTGAAGCCGATCATGCGGCCGATCGGGCCGGTGAAGACGGTGAAGCCACCGGAGACCAGTGCCGTGTAATGGCCCTGGGCCCGCATCGTCCGCACCAGGGCGCTGCCGCCCGGGGTCAGCGTGATGCGTTCGCGGATGATCTCGTCGACGACGGCGAGCGGAATCCCCTTGAGCAGCGCGACACGCTCGCGCAGCGCCGGCTCGAATTCGAGCTCGCCGCGCATGGCCCGCTCGGTGATGGCCGAGACCTTCTCCTTCAGCCCGACATAGGCGGCGAGCTCGTCGATGCATTCCTGGCCGATCATCGTCGAATCCATGTCGGCGAGGAACAGGCGCTTGCGGCGCGTCGCCGCTGGCTGGACGATGATGTCGACCGGGGCGCCGTCGAGCGCGGGGCGCAGCGCGGCTTCGAGCTTGCGCGCATCGTCCGCTTCCGCGAAGAGATCGGCCGCGATCTCGCCATCCAGGCGTTCGATCCGGGCCGGGGCGGGGGCGGCGTCGCGCAGGCGGGCGAGCAGCGCCTCGCCGAGCAGGGCCTGACCATGGGCGGAGACGAAGGTGGCAACGAGCGTCATGAGGGAGCCGGGCAGGAGGTGAGGTACAGCGCGGTGCTCATCGCAGGTCCGACGGCGAGCGGCAAGTCGGCACTGGCCGTCGCGCTGGCGCAGCGCTTCGGCGGTGTCGTGATCAATGCCGATTCGATGCAGGTCTATCGCGACCTCTCGGTGATCACGGCGCGGCCGACGCGGGAGGAGATGGGAGACGTCCCGCACGATCTCTACGGCCATGTCGACGGCGCCAGGAACCATTCGGTCGCGGCTTATGTCGCCGAGGCGGCGGCGCTGCTCGCGGAGCTGGCGACACAGGGCCGCCTGCCCGTGCTGGTCGGCGGCACCGGCCTCTATTTCAAGGCGCTGACCGAGGGCCTGTCCGCAATTCCGCCGGTTCCCGAGGCGGTCCGTGCCGATTTCCGGGCCCATGCCGCCGAGCGTACGACTGGTGAATTGCACGACGAGCTTGCGGCGCGGGACCCGGAGATGGCGGCAAGGCTGCGTCCCAGCGACCGGCTGCGGGTGATGCGGGCCTTGGAGGTGCTGGCCGCGACCGGTCGCTCGCTCTCAAGCTTTCAGGGCGAGCGCCAGCCGGGGCCGCTCGCAGGTCAAAAGCTGTTGCAGATCTTCCTGGCTCCGGAACGGGAGCTGGTGCGGGAGCGGATCGACCGGCGCTTCGACGCGATGATGGCGGCAGGCGCGCTGGACGAGGTCTCGGCGTTGCGGGACAGGCGGCTCGATCCGCTGTTGCCGGTGATGCGCGCCCATGGCGTGCCCGGGCTGATCGCTTATCTCGACGGCCAGCTTTCGCTCGCAGAGGCCGTGGTGCGCGGCAAGGCGGATACGCGCGCCTATGCCAAGCGGCAGGTGACCTGGTTCCGCCATCAAATGGCGGGCTGGCACGCCGTCGCGCCGGAGGCCGGCCTCGCCTTCGCCTTGGCCGAGCTGGCCCTTCGGGACTGAGCTGCGCTCAAGCGGCGGCCGCGATCTCGTCCTCGGCGCAGCGAATGCAGTCGCGGCCTTCGTCCTTGGCCCGGTAGAGCTGCTTGTCGGCGCGAGCGACCAGAGCGCCGAAATCCTCGTCGGCGCGGCGCGTGGCGACGCCGATGCTGGCCGTCACCTGGAGATCGAGCGTCTCGGAGACCGGCAGATGGCTGCGGCGCAGGGATTTATGCAGGCGCTCGGCGAAGCGCCGCGCCTCTCTGGCGCCCGTGCGTGGCAGCAGCACGGCGAACTCCTCGCCGCCGAGCCGGCCGACGAGATCGTGCCCGGCGCGCATCTGTCCGAGCAGCAGATCGGCGAAGGCGCGGATGACGGCGTCGCCGGCCGGATGGCCATGCGTGTCGTTGACCCGCTTGAAATGGTCGATGTCGATGATGAAGAGCGAGGTCTCGTGCCCTGAGGCGGCTGCGGCCCGGATTTCGGCGTTGGCCTTCTCGATCATCGAGCGGCGGTTGAGCAGGGTGGTCAGCGGATCGGTCTCGGCGAGCCGACGCAGCTCCTGCTCGCGCTCCTCGCGCTGGCCGAGCTCGTGCGAGAGAGCCCGCCGGGTCGCGCGTTCCTTGCCTATCTCCAGGGCCAGCGTCGCGGCCCGGCTCTGCAGGGTGAGGTTGGCGAGCTTGAGCTCGGTGATGTCGGTCAGCGTCATCACGAGTCCGTCGCCGAGCGGTGCCAGCGCGACCTGCAGCCAGAGATCGCGCCCGTCGACGGTGTAGGACGCCTCGAACATATCGTTGCGGCGGAGTTCCATGACATAGAGGCAGCGGCGCCAGATCGTCTCGTCGGCCAGGAAGGGCAGCGCCTGGCGGCCCTCGCGGTCGACCAGCGCATCTCCGGCCAGGCCGGCCATGGCGGCGGCGCGCCGGTTGGCGGTGATGATGACGGTGCGGTCGATATTGCCGTCCTCGTCGCGCAGGGCGCGCAGGGCGACGATGCCCGCCGGCGAGGTGTCGAGCACGGTCGTCAGAAGTTCTTCGTGAAATTGCAAGGGCTTGCTGAAGACGATCAGCCGGCGCTGGCCATCGGCGCAGGTGGTCGGCAGCACCAGCCGCTCCCACAGGCTGACGCGGACGGTCTTGACGGCGCGATGGATGGAATAGAGCGGCTTGCCGCTGGCGAGAGCCTCGTCATAGCAGGCGATGGTGAAGCGGGCGACCGCCGGGCGCATCTGGGTGACGTGACCGCCGGTGCGGTCGCAGCCGACAAAGCGGATGATGTCTTGGCCGAAATGCTCGTAGCGGTAGTCGCCCGTTCCGGTCGGCGCCATGATCATCAGGTCACGGGCGCAGAAGGAGAGAAGCTCGCTGCTCAGCGCCTCGAAGGAGGCGCCGGCGAAGTCGGGCAGCGCTCTGCGATCGAACCGGCCCAGCAGGTCGGCGACTTCGGGCGCGTAGGCTCGCTCGACGATGTTGTGGGTATGGACTTCCTGATGCATCGGGCCCGGCTTCCGTCTCCGGGATCGCTATCAGCCTGATCTTGAGAAAGTGTTCCCTTGGGGCAACAAATCCGCTGGCAATCGCCCGGCGGTCCGAAAATCCGTAGCGTAATCTGCTTGACCGGCCGGCGGCGCTCGTCTAGCGTCCGCCAAATTCTTTCACTGCAAGGGCGCGACATGCGCAAGCTCATTCTCGTAAAGGTGCGCTGGTAGGGGCCGGTTTAACAAACCGGGTGTCCCCAACGCCAGCGCACGCCCAGGCCCCTCAGAGGGCCTTTTTTATTGCCTTTTTTCCAGCTGAACTCGAAAAGACAGATCGCGCAGGAGACCGTTATGAGCGAGATGATGACTGGCGCCGAAATGGTCGTTCGCGCCCTTCAGGATCAGGGCGTCGAGCATCTCTTCGGCTATCCCGGCGGTGCGGTGCTGCCGATCTATGACGCGCTCTTCCAGCAGGAGAAGGTCAAGCATGTGCTCGTCCGGCACGAGCAGGGCGCGGTCCATGCGGCCGAGGGCTATGCCCGCTCCGGCGCCGGCAAAGTCGGCTGCGTCCTCGTCACTTCGGGGCCTGGGGCGACCAATGCGGTCACCGGCCTGACCGATGCGCTGCTCGACTCGATCCCGCTCGTCGTCATCACCGGCCAGGTCCCGACTCATCTGATCGGCTCGGACGCCTTCCAGGAATGCGACACGGTCGGCATCACCCGCTCCTGCACCAAGCACAACTATCTGGTGAAGAGCATCGCCGACCTGCCGCGCATCCTGCACGAGGCCTTCTATGTCGCGGCAAACGGCCGGCCTGGCCCGGTCGTGATCGACATCCCCAAGGACATCCAGTTCGCGACGGGCGCTTATAGCCGGCCGCGCGACAACCAGCACAAGACCTATCGGCCGACGGTCAAGGGCGACCTCGGCAAGATCAAGGCTGCGGTCGAGCTGATCGCCAAGGCCAAGAAGCCGGTGTTCTATACCGGCGGCGGCGTCATCAATTCCGGCCCGCACGCCTCGGCGCTGCTGCGCGAGCTGGCGCGGCTGACCGGCTATCCGGTGACCTCGACGCTGATGGGCCTCGGCGCCTTCCCGGCGGCCGACAAGCAGTGGCTCGGCATGCTCGGCATGCACGGCACCTACGAAGCCAATCTCGCCATGCATGACTGCGATGTCATGATCAATATCGGTGCGCGCTTCGACGACCGCATCACCGGCCGGCTCGATGCCTTCTCGCCGCGCTCGAAGAAGATCCATATCGATATCGACCCGTCCTCGATCAACAAGAACGTCAAGGTCGATATCGGCATCGTCGGCGACTGCGCCCATGTGCTCGAAGACATGGTCCGGATCTGGCGCGAGACCTCGCCGCAGATCGACAAGACGGCGCTGACCGCCTGGTGGACGCAGATCGATGGCTGGCGCGCGCGCAACAGCCTCGGCTACAAGCAGTCCGGCTCGGTGATCAAGCCGCAATATGCGATCGAGCGCCTCTATGAGCTGACCAAGGATCGCAACACCTACATCACCACCGAAGTCGGCCAGCATCAGATGTGGGCGGCCCAGTATTTCCGCTTCCAGGAGCCGAACCGCTGGATGACCTCGGGCGGGCTCGGCACCATGGGCTATGGCCTGCCGGCGGCGATCGGCGCGCAGATGAAGAACCCGGACGCGCTCGTCATCGACATCGCCGGTGAGGCTTCGATCCTGATGAACATGCAGGAGATGTCGACCGCGGTTCAGTACCGGCTGCCGGTCAAGATCTTCATCCTCAACAACGAGTACATGGGCATGGTGCGCCAGTGGCAGGAACTGCTGCATGGCGGGCGCTATTCGGAGAGCTACTCCGCCTCGCTGCCGGACTTCGTCAAGCTGGCGGAGGCCTATGGCGGCAAGGGCATCCGCTGCTCCGACCCGGCCGAGCTCGACGCCGCGATCATGCAGATGATCGAGACGCCCGGCCCGGTGATCTTCGACTGCCTCGTTGCCAAGGAAGAGAACTGCTTCCCGATGATCCCGTCCGGCAAGGCGCATAACGAGATGATCCTGCCCGATTTCGAGGGCGACACCGGCGACATCATCGACGCCAAGGGCAAGCAGCTGGTTTGATGATGCACCGTCATGCTCGGGCCTGGCCCGAGCATCTCAGGCAGGGAGAGGCGCCGACCAGCGCCTTCTCGCCGGGAGATTCTCGGGTATGCGCTTCGCCGCGCCCGAGAATGACGGCGTCGGCACGATAGGGGGGACCACATGGCGACCATCGGCCTGATCGGCGGGATGAGCTGGGAATCGACGGCGGTCTATTACCGGCTGCTGAACGAGGGGGTGCGGCGGCGCCAAGGCGGGCTGCACTCGGCCGATATCCTCCTGCATTCGGTCGATTTCTCGCCGATCGCCGAAATGCAGGCGGCCGGGGATTGGGCGTCTGCCGGTGCGGCGATGGCCAACAGCGCGCGTCGCCTCGAAAGCGGTGGTGCCTCCTGCATCGTGCTGGCGACCAACACCATGCACAAGCTCGCCGACCAGATCACCCAGGCGACAAACCTGCCTTTCCTGCATCTCGCCGACGTCACCGCCAAGGCGACCCGCAAGACGCAGAGCCGCCGGCCGCTGCTGCTGGCGACGCGCTTCACCATGGAGCAGCGCTTCTATCGCGATAGGCTCGCCGCCTTCGGCGTCGAGGCACTGGTGCCGGACGAGACGGAGCGGGGTGAGGTCCATCGCATCATCTATGAGGAACTCTGTCGCGGCCGGATCGAGCCGGGATCGAAAGCGCGTTATCGCGAGATCGTCGATCGGGTGGTCCGAGAGGAGGGCGCCGACGGCGTGATCCTGGGCTGCACCGAGATCACGCTGCTGCTCTCACAGTCCGATTTCGCCCAACCGGTGTTCGACACGACGGCGCTGCACGTCGATGCCGCTCTCGATTTCGCTGCCGACCTGTCGGAGCAGGTCGCGGCATGAAACTGGTCATCGCCAACAAGAACTACTCGTCCTGGTCGCTGCGGCCCTGGCTGCTGCTGACCGAACTCGGCATCCCCTTCGAGGAGGTCCTGATCCCGTTCGGGCAGACCTTCGACGATCCCGAATGGAAGCGTGCGATCTCGGCCTTCACCCCGGCCGGCAAGGTACCGGCGCTGCTCGACGGCGAGATCCAGGTTTGGGAATCGCTGGCGATCATGGACCACCTAGCCGAGCTCAGGCCCGAGCTGCCGGTCTGGCCGCGCGAGCGGGCGGCACGCGCTATGGCGCGCTCGATCGCAGCCGAGATGCATGCCGGCTTCGCGGCCCTGCGCGGTGCCTGCCCGATGAACCTCGCCCGCCGGTTCCATCCGCGCGATCGCGGCGCCAAGGTCGCTGCCGATGTGGCGCGCATCACTGTGATCTGGCGGGACGCCAGGGCTCGGTTCGGCGAAGGCGGGCCCTTCCTGTTCGGTGCCTTCGGCGCTGCGGATGCGATGTTCGCGCCGGTCGTGGCGCGCTTCGCCGGCTACGGCATCGGGCTCGACCCCGTCAGCGCCGCCTATGCCGAGGCGGTACAGGCGACGCGCGGCTACAAGTCCTGGCGCACGGCCGCGCTCGCCGAACCCTGGATCATCGAGGAGGACGAGGCCGACGAGCCGGTCCTCGAGGATTTTCGCCCCCATCTCAGCCGCAGCAAGGCCCAATGATGAACACGACGCATTATCCGACCGCCCCGACCGCCCAGCCGATCGCCCGTCACACGCTGGCGGTGATCGTCGACAACGAACCCGGCGTCCTGGCCCGGATCGCCGGGCTGTTCTCCGGCCGTGGCTACAATATCGAGAGCCTGACCGTCTCCGAGACCGAGCATGAGAAGCACATCTCGCGCATCACGGTGGTGACCTCCGGCACGGCGAGCGTCATCGACCAGATCAAGGCGCATCTCGACCGGCTGGTGCCGGTGCACCGCGTCGTCGACCTGACCCTGCAGGGCGAGGCGCTGGAGCGCGAGCTCTGCCTGCTCAAGGTCGTCGGCAAGGGCGATCACCGCGTCGAGGCGATGCGTCTCGCCTCGGCCTTCGGCGCCCGCACCCTCGATGCCTCGCTGACCTCCTTCGTCTTCGAACTGACCGGAACCACCGAGGAAATCGAGCGCTTCATCAAGCTGATGACCGTGGTCGGCCTGACCGAGGTGTCGCGCACCGGCATCGCCGCGATGAGCCGCGGCCCGGACGCGATGTGAGATCGGCCAGCGCGATGAAGGGGCCCTGCATGGTTGATGGATTCGGCCTTTCGGCCTTCGCGGCCGGGAGGGTTGGCGCATGATGATGGGGTTGGAACAGTTCGCGCTCGGCCTCGGCATCCTCGGCCTCGCCTGCTTTACCTGGCCGATCCTGCAGCGGCTTTCGGGCCGGGCCCAGCCCGAGCCTCTCGGCAGCGGCAGGAGCCTGCGCTCGCCGCTGTGGTGGGCCGGGTTCGGTCTGACCGTCATCGCGATCTTCCTGCAGCGGCTTGCGGCTCAGCAGGGCGGCGGCTGAGCCGCGACAAGTAGCCCTTGATCGTGCGCGGCGTTCGGCGGCAAATGGGCCGCATGATCCCTCGCCGGTGCGCAAGCGATGTCGATCCAACTCGAAATCCGCAGCTATCGTGGCGCCGACCGCCATAGCCACGACTACGCTCAGATTCTGCTGCCCATGCAGGGTGCGATGCGGCTCGATGTCGAGGGGCACCGCAGTGTCGTCTCGAGCAATTGCGTCGCGGTCATTCCGCGCGACCACGCGCATGATTTCGAGCCGACCGCCGATTGCAGCATGCTCATCCTCGATGTCGAGGCGAACGCGTTCGCGGGCGAGGCCGCTCCGGCGCTGCTGCGCGACCCCGCGCCGTCGCTGACGCGGGTCGAGCCCTGGCTGTGGCGGATGTTCCGCCAGCTCGGCGCCGAGGTCGAGGCCGGGGCCTGCCGGGCAGGCGATGCGGCGCGCATGGCGTTGGCAGGGCTGCAATTGCTCGAGCCGCAGACATTTTCGCGGCCGTTGTCACGCGCGGAAGGCCGCGTGCTCGAGGTCGCTCATGAGACGCGGCCAGGAAGCGTCTCGCAGATGGCGAAGGCGGCGGGCCTCGGTCAGAGCCGCTTCCACGAGCTGTTCCGGGCGACGACGGGACAGTCGCCGAAGCAGGCGCAGCTGACGCGGCTGTTCGACGAGGCGGCCGACCGGCTGGTTACGACGGCGCTGCCGATCTCCGAGATCGCCTACGGGCTCGGCTATCAGAACGCCTCCTCCTTCAATCGGCAGTTCAGGCGGCGCTTCGGCCTGACGCCATCGGAGTTCCGCGCGGCGACCCGGCGAGGCGGCTAGTCCCTCACAGCCCTCATCCTGAGGAGCAGCCGTCAGGCTGCATCTCGAAGGATGCTTCAGCTGTCTCAGGAGCCTCCTGGATCATCCTTCGAGGCGGCCGCTCACGCGGCCTCCTCAGGATGAGGACCTGGGAGAGCGGATAAGGAAGTGCAGTTTCGGTCAAGCCGTTCGGAGCTTCGGCTCATCACGGGGTTCCGGGCGCTCGCTATGGTCGACGCGACCCAAGGCCATGAGGAACACCCGCGATGAAACTCACTGATTTCAAGGTCCTGACCTTCGATTGCTACGGCACTCTGATCGACTGGGAGACCGGGATCTGGAACGCGCTCCAGCCGCTGATCAGCACCGGCCGGCTCGACCTCGGACGCGAAGACGCGCTGGCGCGCTTCAGTCGTATCGAGAGCGAGCTCGAGGAGGCGGCGCCGTCGCTGCGCTATTCGACGCTGCTCGCCGCCGTCCATGCCCGTCTCGCCAAAGATCTGGGCGTCGCCATCCACGCCGATCTGAACGAGCGCTTCGGCGGCTCGGTGCCGGACTGGCCGGCCTTCCCGGATTCCGCCGAGGCGCTCGCCTATCTCAAGCGGCATTACCGGCTGGTGATCCTCTCCAATGTCGACCGGGCGAGCTTCGCGGCCAGCAATCGCAAGCTCGGCGTCGCATTCGATGCGATCTACACTGCCGAGGATATCGGCTCCTACAAGCCCGATCCACGCAACTTCGCCCATCTGCTCGCGCATCTGGAGGCCGATCTCGGCCTTGAGGCCGGGGAGGTGCTGCACACCGCGCAGAGCCTGTTCCACGACCATGTCCCGGCGGAGCGGGCCGGGCTGGCGCGCGCCTGGATCGACCGGCGCTTCGGCATGGTGGGCAGCGGCGCGACGCAAGATCCCGCGACGCGGCCGCATGTCGACTTCCACTTCAAGAGCCTGGCCGAGCTGGCGCAGGCGCATCGCGAGGAGATGGGCGGCTGAGCTTCAGCCGCTGAAGCCGCCATCGTCGAGGAAGCGCCGCTCCTCGGCCGAGCTCTGCCGGCCGAGGACGGGGTTACGATGCGGAAAACGGCCGAAATCGCGGATGATGTCGCGATGGATCTCGGCGAATTTCACGCCTTCCGGGTCGTCGGCCGCCTCGCAGAGCGCGATGCAGCGCTGCTGGTCGGCGAGGTCCTCCGAATGCATGAACGGCATGTAGATGAAGCGTCGTTCCGGGTTCTCGAAAGCCTGGTCGAAGCCGCGCGCTATGGCGCGCTCGGCCACTGCGAGAGCCAGCGGGTCGGCGGCGAAGGCCTGCGACGAGCCGCGATAGAGATTGCGTGGGAACTGGTCGAGCAGGAGCAGCAGGGCATAGACGCCTTCCGGCGTCTCTTCCCAGGCGTTCAGCTCGCCGCGGGCGGCGGCCTCGACCTCGGCGAGGAAGCGCCGGCGGATCAGCGCGTCGAAGGCATCGTCCTTGGCGAACCATTTCTCCGGGCCGGCCTCGCGCCAGAAATCGAGGATCGCGGTGGCGGCGGGCGGGGTCATCGGCAGGCTCCGTCGGGTTTCGGCAATGTGGTTGGCTCTGCGCCTATATAGGCCGTGCCGCGCCGCAGGGTAGGCCGGCATCCCCCCGCCGCTTTCCGCTTGCACGCCCGCGGGCCCTGGGATAGATCACGGAACCGTAACGTACGGTACTGTTCCGGACCATGGTCGATTCCGCCACCGAAAACCAGGCAGAGGCTCTGACACCGCGACAGCTCGCGGTGCTCGATGCCGTGCTCGGGCTGATGGTGGAGAAGGGCGACCAGCTGACCATGGCCGCCGTGGCGCGGCGGGCGAGCTGCTCGAAGGAGACGCTCTACAAATGGTTCGGCGACCGCGACGGCCTCCTGACCGCGACGGTGCAATGGCAGGCCTCCAAGGTCCGCGCCGGCAATTACGACCGCCAGAAGCTCGACGCGCTGTCGCTGCGCGACAGCCTGATCAGCTTCGCCGCCAACTGGCTGCAAGTGATTTCGAGCCCGACCTCGATCGCCCTCAACCGGCTCGCCATCAGCCATGCCGCGACGCATGAGAGCAATCTCGGCGGCATCGTGCTCGCCAATGGGCGTTTCGCGATCGGCGAGCGGCTGCGGCCGTTGCTGGAGGACGGGCGTGCGACCGGACTGCTCGATTTCGACGATGCCGAGACGGCATTCCGGACCTTTTTCGGCCTGGTCGGCCGCGATGTGCAGATTCGCCTGCTGCTCGGCGACGCGTTGAAGCTCAGTGTCACCGAGATCGAGCGCGATGCGGCGCGTGCCGCCGACCAGTTCCTCGCACTTCACGGGCGGGCGAAACCCGCACCGAAAGCCTGAAGCAAAGAACCCAACCCAAGGAAGGACGCATCCAATGCGCGTTTATTACGACCGTGACGCCGACATCAATCTGATCAAGGGCAAGAAGGTCTGCATCGTCGGCTACGGCTCGCAGGGCCATGCGCACGCGCTCAACCTGCGCGATTCCGGCGTCAAGGAGATCATCATCGCCCTGAAGGCCGGCTCGGCCACCCGCAAGAAGGCCGAGGATGCCGGCTTCAAGGTCATGACCCCGTCCGAGGCCGCCAAGGTCTCCGACATCATGATGATGCTGACCCCCGACGAGCTGCAGGGCGACATCTATCGCGACGAGCTGCATGGCAACATGAAGGAGGGCGCCGCCCTTCTGTTCGCGCACGGCCTCAACGTCCATTTCAACCTGATCGAGCCGCGCAAGGACCTCGACGTGCTGATGGTCGCCCCGAAGGGCCCCGGCCACACCGTCCGTTCCGAGTATCAGCGCGGCGGCGGCGTGCCGACCCTGATCGCCATCCACCAGGACGCGACCGGCAACGCTCATGACCTCGGCCTCTCCTACGCCTCGGCCAATGGCGGCGGCCGCGCCGGCATCATCGAGACCACCTTCAAGGAAGAGTGCGAGACCGACCTGTTCGGTGAGCAGGTCGTGCTCTGCGGCGGCCTGGTCGAGCTGATCAAGGCTGGCTACGAGACCCTGACCGAGGCCGGCTACGCCCCGGAAATGGCCTATTTCGAGTGCCTGCACGAAGTGAAGCTGATCGTCGACCTGATCTATGAGGGCGGCATCGCGAACATGAACTACTCGATCTCGAACACCGCCGAGTATGGCGAGTACGTCACCGGCCCGCGGATCATCACCGACGAGACCAAGGCCGAGATGAAGCGCGTGCTGGCCGACATCCAGTCGGGCAAGTTCACCCGCGACTGGATGCTGGAGAACAAGGTCAACCAGACCTCGTTCAAGGCGACCCGCGCCCGCTATGCCGCGCATCCGATCGAGGAAGTCGGCGCCAAGCTCCGCGACATGATGCCGTGGATCAAGGCCAAGGCCCTGGTCGACAAGACCAAGAACTGATCCGGAGGAGGGTGGCGGGGCCGATCGCGGCTTCGTCTCCAGCCCATGGAAAATCAGGAACGGGCGCCCGCGAGGGCGCCCGTTTTACGTTTCGGGAGCGTCTCTGGAACCGGGCTGCCTCGCCGGCGTTGATGCTGCAGTCACAACAGCAGGAGCGTCCGATGATCCACGAGGAGACGCTGACGCAGCGGGCCGCCAGGCACGGCCGCCGACACCACCATGCGGGCCATGGGAGTTCCCATGCCGCGCATCCGATCTCGCGGCAGGAGCGGCTTTTTCTCGCTCTGCTCGGCGGCTGTCTCGGGCTCACCCTGCTCGCCAGCGCGATGCTGCAGCTGGTGAACGGCTGAACGCGCCCCGGCTGATCGCGGCCTGAGAAAAGAAGCGGAGATACGGCGAACGAAACGGCTTTCAACAGATGGAGGCGACCATGGAACCGGTGAGAACGCTGCATGAGTCACATGGCCTTCAACTCGGCCTTTCGCATCTGGCGCTGGGTGCCTCTTTCGCCCTGCTCCTGCTGATCGTGATCGGTCTGCTGTAGAAGGCCAATTCTCAGGTATCGGAGAAGCAGGAGGCCGGCCGCTTTCGCAGCGGCCGGCCTCGCTCAGTTTCAGAAAGTGATCTTGTCCTTGATGTCGGCCTCGACATTGGCCGGCAGGACGTTGCGCTTCACCAGATCGTCGAAATTCTTGAACTTCGCCTTGGCGCGCTCCTCGATGATCTTCTTCGAGCGGGCCTCGCCAATGCCCTTCAGCGTGTCGAGCTCGGCGGCGCTGGCGGTGTTGATGTTGATCTTCTTGGCCTGGGCCTGCGTCGCGGCGGGCGCTGCGGGTTTCGCGGCCGGAGCGGCGGGTGTCGTCATCGGGGCCGCCGGCTTGGCCGGGGTCGCAGGTTGGGTCGCGGTCTGCGCGAGGGCCGGGCCGGCGGCGAGGGCGAGCGCGGCGAGGCCGATGGCGAAGCGGGAGATGGTCATGGCATGGACTCCTGTTAAGTCCTGCCCGGAGGATTTCGAGCCGCGCGGATGCCGGGCCTTCCGCGCCGCCGCGTCGGTTGCGAACCGGGGGCCGGTTTCGACGCGATGGCCGGACTTTCGGCCGGCCAGCCTGAACGCGATCTGAGGGGGTCGTTCAGCTGGCGTTGTGTTTCGGCGGAACGTCTCGGAGGGGCGCCGTCGCTATTTGCCGGTGAACTGCATCATCATCTCCGTCGCGCGTCCGGCGCCATAGAGCAGGCCGAAGCCCCAGGCGAAGGAGGCGACGAAATTGGCGAGCTGGAAGAGCCAGAACGGCATCTGCACGATGCCGGCGACCAGCGCGATCACCGCCCGCACGGGCCCGACGAAGTGGCCGATGATGATGCCGAGAAAACCCCATTTCTCGAAGAAGTCGTGGCCCTTGCGCAGCAGATTGGGATTGTCGCGCAGCGGCCAGTAGTCGTCGACACGCGGGCCGAGCCGGAGGCCGACCCAATAGGACAGCCAGAAGCCGAAGGCCGCGCCGAGCGAGGCGGCGAACGAAAGCGGGATCAGGTCGAGGCCGGAGGCGCCGGCGACCGCGCCGAAGGCGGTGAAGAAGAGCGTGGCCGGCACCAGCCAGGAAAAGATCGCGACACATTCGGCGAAGGCGACAAAGAAGACGATCGGCAGCGCCCATTGCTGGTTGGTGCGCATGAACTCGACGAGAGCCTGAATCCATAGGTCGAGTTGCGCGGTCACCGGCCGGTCTCCTTCGAGGGAATGCAGCGATACAACAGAAGCTTCGGCGTTTCGCTAGCTGGCCGGCGTTAAAAAACTGCCGCGGCGCTCTGCTATCGTACGGGTTGCCTTCGCCGGATGATCGCCTACTCTCGCCGCCGACGGGAAAAATCGACCGGGGCAGCCGGTGCCTGCAAGGCGCGGCGCTGTACTCGGCGGGGGAAACGACACTGATGCAGTCTGAAGACAGCCCGCCGGGTGCGGCGGGCGCGGGGAGTGCCGCCTCGGCACCAGCGGTCCGCCTGAGCGGGCTGGACATCACCTTCCATCTCAAGGGCGGGACGCGCTACCAGGCGGTGAAGGCGATCGACCTCAGCGTCGCCAGCGGCGAGTTCGTCTCGGTGGTCGGACCGACCGGCTGCGGCAAGTCGACCCTGCTCAACGCCGCTGCCGGGCTGCTGACCCCCTCCGCCGGCAAGGTCGACATCTTCGGCAAGTCGCTCGTCGGGCTCAACCGGCGCGCCGGCTATCTCTTCCAACAGGACGCGCTGATGCCGTGGAAGACGGCGCTCGACAACGTCAAGGTGGCGCTGGAGCCGATGGGCGTCTCCGACGCCGAAGCCGACAAGCGGGCCCGCGACTGGCTGGCCCGCGTCGGCCTGCGCGCCTTCACCGAGCGCTACCCGCACATGTTGTCGGGAGGCCAGCGCAAGCGCGTGGCGCTGGCGCAGATGCTGATCCGCGACCCCGAGATCCTCTTGATGGACGAGCCGTTCGGCCCGCTCGATGCGCAGACCCGCCAGATCATGGGCAACCTCCTGCTCGACCTCTGGTCGCGGGATCGCAAGGCGCTGATCTTCGTCACCCACGATCTCGAGGAGGCGATCGCGCTTTCCGACCGGGTCGTGGTGATGTCGGCCGGCCCTGCCGCCGGCATCGTCGCCGACTACAAGGTGCCGCTGCCGCGGCCGCGCGACATCGCCGAGATCAGGCTGGAGAAGGCCTTCCATGAGATCCATCGCGACATCTGGTCGTCGCTGAGGATCGAGGTGCAGAAAGCCTATGCCATGGGCGAGGGCAAGGAACTGGTCGGGGAGGGAAACCCGTGAGCCGACTCAAGCTGCTCTTGCTGCAGATCCTGGTGATGGTCGTCGTCCTGGCGATCTGGCACGTGATCAGCAATTTCCCGATCTTCGGCGACGTCAAGACGATCCGCTTCTTCTTTTCGACGCCGTTCGACGTGCTGGCGCGGACCTGGAAGCAGCTCACCGGCGCCGAGATCTACTGGCATCTCAGCATCACCCTGACCGAGACCGTGCTCGCCTTCGTCATCGGCTCGGCCGCCGGCGTCTTCTTCGGCTTCGCCTTCGCCAGGAATGCGCTGCTGGCGGCGGTGTTCGATCCCTATATCAAGGCGGCGAACGCCCTGCCGCGCGTCGTGCTGGCGCCGATCTTCGCGCTCTGGTTCGGGCTCGGCATCTGGTCGAAGGTGGCGCTCGGCTTCACGCTGGTGTTCTTCATCGTCTTCTTCAACGTCTACCAGGGCGTGAAGGAGGTCTCACCGACCGTGCTCGCCAATGCCCGCATGCTCGGCATGAACGAGCGCCAGCTCTTCCGCCATGTCTATTGGCCCTCGGCCCTGACCTGGATGTTCTCCTCCCTGCACACCTCGGTCGGCTTCGCGCTGGTCGGCGCGGTGGTCGGCGAATATCTCGGCTCCTCGGCCGGGCTCGGCTACAAGATCCACGAGGCCGAGAGCGTCTTCGACGTCACCGGGGTGTTCTCGGGCATGCTGATCCTGGCGCTGTTCGTGATCCTGATCGACTCGCTGGTGACCATGGTCGAGAACCGGCTCCTGGTCTGGCGCCCCGGGCAGAGTTCGACGACGACCTGAACGGAGACGGAGGCGAGACGAAGGGCCGGTGGCCTTCGGGAATTGCACGCTGCGTGACCGCGGCCTAGGTTTTGGACAAGGGGCGGGGTCGCAAAAAGCTCCGGCCGGACAAGAAGATTTGGCAGGGAAGGAAACCAAATGAACCGCAGACATCTGATCGCTGCCGGCCTGGCACTGGCGGTATTCTCCACGCCGGCCTTCGCCCAGAACGCCGAGAAGCCGAAGCTGACGCTCGGCGTCGGCGGCAAGCCGCTGCTCTATTATCTGCCGCTGACGGTGGCCGAGAAGAAGGGCTACTTCAAGGAGCAGGGGCTCGACGTCGAGATCAATGATTTCGGCGGCGGTGCCAAGTCGCTGCAGGCCCTGGTCGGCGGCTCGGTCGACGTCGTCACCGGCGCGTATGAGCATACCATCCGGATGCAGGCCAAGGGCCAGGACATCCGCGCGGTGATCGAACTCGGCCGCTTCCCGGGCATCGTCATCGCGGCGCGCAAGGACCTGGCCGGCAAGGTCAAGTCGGCCGCCGATTTCAAGGGCCTGAAGATCGGCGTCACCGCGCCGGGGTCCTCGACGGCGCTGACCGCGCAATACGCCATGGTCAAGGCCGGGCTGAAGGCGACGGATGCGCCGATCATCGGTGTCGGCGGTGGCGCCAGCGCGGTCGCGGCGATGAAGCAGGGACAGGTCGACCTGATCTCGCATCTCGACCCGGTGATCTCCAAGCTGGAGGCCGATGGCGACATCACGACGCTGATCGATACGCGCACCGAGGCCGGCACGAAGGGCCTGTTCGGCGGCGCCAATCCGGCCGCGGTGCTCTATCTCAAGGCCGACTTCGCCGAGAAGAACCCGGTGACCACGCAGAAGCTGGTCAACGCGCTGATGAAGTCGCTGAAATGGCTGGAGACGGCTAAGCCCGAGGACGTCGCCGATCTCGTCCCGGCCGAATACCATCTCGGCGACAAGCCGCTCTATCTGCGCGCGGTCAAGAACTCGCTGGAGAGCTATTCGCGCACCGGCATCTCGACGCCTGATGCGATGAAGAGCATGTATGATTCGCTCAAGCTGCTCGATCCCGAGCTGGCGAAGTCGGATGTCGACCTGAACAAGACCTTCATCGACAGCTTCGCCAAGAAGGCCGGGGCGGGTTCCTGATCCGATAGGCATCGTCACCGGCGGCGAGCGGGAAGTCGCTTGCCGCCGGTCACGCGATGCTTTCAATAGGGAAGAAGCTCTCCCTTCGGCGACGCAGGTCGCCGCTCCAGGTGATATTTGAACAGCGGCACGCGGTTTCTCGATGGTGGCGGCGCGATGGCGGCGGCCATCGCAGCTCATGACTGGACGACGACGCTCGGGCCGCCGGAGAACTGGCCCGCCGCATTGCGGGTGGCGGTCGGGATGATGGTCAATTCGCATTTCCCGAAATGCATCGTCTGGGGTCCCGACCTCATCACCATCTACAACGACGCCTTCCGGCCGATCCTGGGGGATAAGCCGCCGGCGCTCGGCAAGCCGTTCAGCGAGGTCTGGGCCGAGGTCTGGCCGCAGATCGGTCCACTGGTCGAAAAGGCCTATGCTGGCGAGGCGACTTTCATCGAGGATTTCCCGCTCGTCATCGACCGTTATGGTCATCCCGAGCGCGCCTGGTTCACCTTCTGCTACAGCCCGATCCGCGACGAGAACGGCGCTGTCCTCGGGATGATCGATACGGTCGTCGAGACCACCGCCAAGATGCAGTCGGAGCGCAATTCGCGCCTGCTCAACGCCGAGCTGGCTCACCGGATGAAGAATGTGCTGGCGATGATCGGTGCGGTCGCCAACCAGACCTTCCGCTCGGCGAGCTCGCTCGACGAGGCGCAGGTAACCTTCGGCGAGCGGGTCGCCGCGCTCGGCGAAGCGCATACGATCCTGACCCAGTCGAGCTGGAGCGGCGCGCCGATCCGCGCGGTGATCGAAGGCGCCCTGGCGCCGCACCGCATCGCTGCAGGGCGCGTCCTGCTCAGCGGCCCGGCCCTGGAGCTCGGGGCCAAGCAGTCCCTGACGCTGGCGCTGGCGATCAACGAACTCGCGACCAATGCCATCAAATACGGTGCACTGTCGGGTGAGGGCGGCCAGGTCGCGATCTCCTGGCGAATCGGTTCGCCGGAAAGCGAGGAGCTTTTCGCCTTCGGGTGGAGCGAGAGCGGCGGGCCACCGGTGAATGCGCCGGCACGCAAGGGCTTCGGGTCGCGGCTGCTCGAGCGGGTGGTGGCGCTGGATTTCCAGGGCAGGGTCTCGCTGGATTATCGGCAGGAGGGCCTGCGCTACGCGCTGGAGACGACGATGTCGGCGATCGCAAATGCCGAGCCGGTCCACGCGAACTGAGCGGGTGGCAGCGCTGTCCCGGCGCCGGACCCGGAACTGGACTCTCCGCGGCGCTCGGAGCAGAGTATCGTCCTGACGTTTGGGAATGTGCCATGGGCGAGCACGCCGCCGTCGCCGAACTGATCAGAAGCGCTTACGCGGCCCGCCATCGCGGCGACCTCGATGAGCTGATGGGCTATTTCCACGAGCAGTGCAGCTATCGCCTCGCGGGCGGCCCCACCGCTTCCGACGTCTTCGTCCAGCCGCAGGGGCATGCCGCCGTACGTGCGCAGATGGCCGCGCTGATCGCCACCTATGTCTTCAGCAACATCGAGGAGCTCGCGCTGATGGTCGACGGCGATCGGGCAACGCTGCACTGGCGGGCCGATGTCCGATGCCTGCCGAGCGGCCGCACCGGCTCCTTCGAGATCATCGACCTGTTCACTTTCGCCGACGGCAAGCTGACCAGCGTGACGCAGTTCACCGACACGGCCGGCGTGGCCAGATTGTCGGCGTGAGGGGCGTGCAGGCACCCGCAAGATCGCTTTCGATTTGCGACGGGGCCGGGGAAGGCGCTAGACCATGCCCTCCTGCCACGAACCTGTCGTGCCCATGAACATCCTCTCGATCCAGTCGCATGTCGCCTATGGCCATGTCGGCAACGCCTCCGCCGCCTTCTGCATGCAGCGCCTCGGCGTCGAGGTCTGGCCGATCCATACCGTGCAGTTCTCGAACCATACCGGCTACGGCGACTGGAAGGGCCGGGTCTTCGATGGCGGCATGATCGACGAGGTGGTCGAGGGAATCGCCGAGCGCGGCGTGCTGCCCACCTGCGATGGCGTGCTCTCCGGCTATATGGGCTCGGCCGATATCGGCCATGCCATCCTCTCGGCCGTCGAGCGCGTGCGGGTCGCCAATCCCAAGGCGATGTATTGCTGCGATCCGGTGATCGGCGATGTCGGGCGCGGCATCTTCGTGCGGCCGGGGATTCCCGAATTCATGCGCGAGCAGGCGGTGCCGGCCGCCGATATCGTGACCCCGAACCAGTTCGAGCTGGAATTGCTGACCGATGTCGAGGTTCGCAATATCGGCGACGCCCACCGTGCCGTCGAGGCGCTGCGCGATGCCGGGCCGAAGGTCGTGCTGGTCACCTCGCTGATCACCGACGAGACACCGGACGATGCGATCGACCTGATGGCCGCCGATGCGCAGGGGGCGTTCCGGGTGCGCACGCCGAAGATCGACATCAGCGTCAACGGCGCCGGCGATGCCATCGCGGCCTTGTTCTATGTCCACTATCTGCGCGACGGCTCGGCGGCGAGCGCGCTCGCCAAGGCCTCGTCCTCGATCTACGGGCTGCTCAAGCGCACCAAGGATGCCGGCTCGCGCGAGATCCTGACAGTCGCGGCGCAGGACGAGTTCGTGGCGCCCTCGCACCAGTTCACGCCCGAGGCGGTCTGAACGCATGCGGCTTCGCCTCGGCACCTTCAACGTCGAGAACCTGCTGACGCGCCACCGCTTCGAGGCTGGCGGCCGCACCGAGACGGCGGCGGCGATGTCCTTGTTCAATTTCCCGCGTGCCGATGAGCGCGATGCGGTCGAGCGTTCGCTCGCGGTCGCGCTGGAAGACGACAAGCGCCAGATGACGGCGCTCGCCCTCGCCGAGGCCAATGCCGATCTCTGGATGCTGCAGGAGGTCGATTCGCTCGCCAGCCTGCAGGCCTTCTTCGCCAACTATGTCCATCGCATCGCCGATCACCGCTATGGGCATTTCACGCTGATCGACGGCAATGACCGCCGCAGCATCGATATCGGCTTCGCCGCCCGGCGCGACCTGTTGGCGCCCTCGCAGGTTTCGGTCCACTCCTATCGCGAGCTCAGCTTCGCCGAGGCCGGGGCCTTTTCGCCGGCGGTCGCGGCTTTCGGCATCCGCCCGGGCGATCGGGTCTTCGCGCGCGATTGCCTGGTGATCGCGCTCGATTTCGGCGACCGCGAACTGACCCTGTTCGGCTGCCATTTCAAGTCGATGAACAATGGCCGCGACGATGGCAGGCAAGCGACGCTGCCGATCCGCCGGGCTGAAGCGCTGGCGGTGCGGCGCCTCGTGCAGGAGCGTTTCGGCGCCGGCTGGCGGCAGGCGAATTGGGCGATCCTCGGCGATCTCAACGGCTATCGCATCGGGCTCGGGCCTTTGGCGGAGCCGGTCGACGAGGGCGATAGCGGTCTCGAGCCGCTGCTGGAGGATTTCGCCGTCGATCCGATGACGAGCCTGCCCGAGCATGAGCGCTGGACGCATTTCCGGCGCTACTGGTCGGACGCGCAGCAGAAGCTGCTCGAGAGCCACATGC
Source organism: Allobosea sp. GW823-FHT01F03 (assembly GCF_058798075.1). NCBI lineage: Bacteria > Pseudomonadati > Pseudomonadota > Alphaproteobacteria > Hyphomicrobiales > Alloboseaceae > Allobosea > Allobosea sp. GW823-FHT01F03. The sequence continues at coordinate 2,338,705 of NZ_CM179505.1, forward strand.
CGCTCGACCATATCCTGCTGTCGCCGGCCTTGGCCGCGGCCAATCCGAAGCCCGTCATCCAGCTGATCCGGCGCGGCCTGCCTTATCGTGTGCCGCTCGACCCGCGCGAGGCCGATCGTTCGATGGGCAAGCTGGCCCTGACCAATGATCGCTATCCGCGCGTCGGCTGGGATCGGCCCAAGGCCTCGGATCATTGTCCCCTGACGATCGAGCTGACGATCCCGAAAGCCCAAGGAAGGTCATGATGCAGCGCCGCTTCGTCACGCTCGACGTCTTCGCTGCTCGCCCGCATGCCGGCAATCCGCTGGCGGTCGTGCTCGACGCCGACGGACTCGACGTCGCGGCGATGCAGGCGATCGCGCGCGAGTTCAATCTTTCGGAGACGGTCTTCGTCCTGCCGCCGACCGATCCTGCGCACCGGGCTGCGCTGCGCATCTTCACGCCGGAGCGCGAGCTGCCCTTCGCCGGACATCCGACCGTCGGCACCGCGGTGCTGCTGGCCCTGCGTGACGCTGCCGAGGGCCGACCCGCGGCGCTGCTCGTTCTGGAGGAGAAGGTCGGTGTCGTGCCCTGCGCCGTGGGCTGCGGTACGGCGCGCTCGGGCTACGCCACCTTCACCTTGCCGCGCCTGCCGGAGGAGGTCGAGTCGGCCGCGGCCCTGCCGCTGCTCGCCGGAGCGCTGGGGCTCGACCGGCGCGATATCGGCTTCGACGCGCATGTGCCCAGTGTGTTCTCGGCCGGGCTCGGCTTCACATTGGTGCCGGTGGCGACCCGCAAGGCGCTCGCGGAAATCCGCCTCGATACCAGCCTCTGGTCGCAGGCGATGCGACCGGTGGGCCAAGAGAACGCCTTCGCCTATTGCCGCGAGACGGCCGAAGCGGGCCATCATTTCCATGCGCGCATGTTCGCACCAGGCATGGGGGTCGTCGAGGATCCGGCCACCGGCTCGGCCGTCGCTGCATTCGCAGGGGCGGTGATGCGCTTCGAGAGGCCGGGGGATGGCGAGCATCGCCTGGTGATCGAGCAGGGCTATGAGATCGGCCGACCCTCGCAGATCGAGCTCGGGTTGACGGTCGTCGACGGCACGCTGGTCTCGGCGACGATCGGCGGGATGGCGGTGGTGATGAGCGAGGGACAGCTGCTGTGAGGAGACCGGGGCGGTGAACGGCGTCGAGGATGGCAATATTATCGCGCTCCGGGGGGTCGAAGCCCGGGTAGAGCCCTATGAATGGAGCTTCGCCAGCGAGCGAGCCGCCGAGATCGCCGAGCATTGGCGCAGTCTGAGCGCGGACAAGCCGGCGATGTTCAATGGCCGCGTCCTGCTGCAGCATCGCGGCGCGATCGAGGACGGGGTCTTCCATGCCGGCTATTTCGGTGCCGATTATGCGGCGCTCCTGGCCTGGCGGAGCTTCGGACTGCCGCCTCCGGCGGTCCGTAACGGTTTCGGCATGGCGGCGCTGCGCGCGGCCGATGGCGGCTTCCTCCTCGGCCGGATGGGCGAGCACACCGCCAATGCCGGCAAGGTCTACTTCGCGGCCGGCACGCCCGATGCGGACGACATCCTGCCCGATGGCACGCTCGATCTCGCCGGCAGCGTCACCCGCGAGCTCTGCGAGGAGACCGGGCTTTCGCTTGACGAGATCGCGGTGGCGGAGAGCTGGGACGCGGTGATCGTGCCCGGCCGCGTCGCCTTCATGCGCCCGGTTCGGATCGATCTGCCGGCCGAGGCGGCACGGGCGCTGATCTTGGAGCGCATCGCCGCGCAGCAGGAGCCGGAGCTCGCCGACATGGTGATCGTCCGCGAACTGGCCGATTGCGGCGAGCATGACATGCCCCCCTTCATGATCGCCTATCTCGCCCATATCTTCGGGCGGGACTGATCCGCCCTGGGAGGCGCGGCCCTGCCGCGCCCGGGCGAGCTTTCCTTTCGATCGATGCAGAAGCGCTGAAAGACCCGTTCATGACCGCATCCGAAGCCCTGAACCTGCCGGCCGGCAATCCCTTCGCGCAGGTCTGGGAGACGCCTTTCGGTTTGCCGCCCTTCGCCGAGATCCGCCCGGAGCATATCCATGAGGCCTATCCGGCGGCACTGGACAGGCACCGGGCCGAGATCGAGGCGATCAAGGCCGAGAAGGCGGAACCCGATTTCGCGAATACGATCGAGGCGCTGGAGCGTTCGGCCCGCGGGCTGAGCCGGCTCGGCGGCGTCTTCTACAATCTCGCCGGGGCGGACACGAACGAGGCTTTGCAGGCGATCGAACGCGAGATGTCGCCGGTGATGTCGCGTCACTGGTCCATGATCATGATGGACGAGGGGCTGTTCGCGCGGGTCGAGGCGGTTTTCCGTCGGCGCGAGAGCCTCGGCCTCGACGCCGAGCAGATGCGCTTGCTGGAGCGCACGCATCGCGGCTTCGTCCGCGCCGGCGCGCAGCTCGGGCCCGAGGACAAGGCGCGGCTCGCGGCGATCAACGAGCGGCTCGCCATGCTGGGCACCAGCTTCGGCCAGAACCTGCTCAAGGACGAGGCGGGCTATGCGCTGGTGCTGGAGAACGAGGCCGATCTCGTCGGTCTGCCGCCCTTCGTCGTCGCGGCGATGGCCCGGGCCGCGACCGATCGCGGCGAGGCAGGCAAGCATGCGGTGACCTTGTCACGTTCGGTGATCGAGCCTTTCCTGACCTTCTCGAAGCGACGTGATCTGCGCGAGGAGAGCTTCGCCGCCTGGAGCAGGCGCGGCGAGAATGGCGGCGAGACCGACAACCGCGCCATCGTCGCCGAGATGGTCAAGCTGCGGGCCGCGAAGGCGCGCCTGCTCGGCTTTGCCACCTTCGCCGATTTCAAGCTCGACGACAGCATGGCGAAGACGCCGGCGCGCGTGCGCGAACTGCTGGAGCTGGTCTGGAAACCGGCCAAGGCGCGCGCCGCGCAGGAGGCCGCCGACCTCGCGGCACTCGCCCGGGAGGAGGGCGAGAACGGCCCGATCCGCCCTTCGGACTGGCGCTATTACTCGGAGAAGGTGCGGCAGAAGACCTATGCGCTCGACGAGGCGGTGCTGAAACCCTATCTCCAGCTCGACCGCATCATCGCCGCGGCCTTCGACACCGCCGGCAAGCTCTTCGGGCTCGCCTTCGCCGAGCGCAAGGACCTCGCCGGCTACCATCCCGACGTCCGCATCTGGGATGTCACGGAGGCGGCGAGCGGCCGGCATATCGGGCTCTTCCTCGGCGATTATTTCGCCCGTGCCTCGAAGCGTTCGGGCGCCTGGATGAGCGCCTATCGCGGCCAGCGCAATCTCGACGGCGAGGTCCGGCCGATCATCGTCAATGTCTGCAATTTCGCCAAGCCGGCGGAGGGCAAGCCGGCGCTGCTCTCGATCGACGACGCCCGCACGCTGTTCCACGAGTTCGGGCACGCTTTGCACGGCCTGCTCTCGGACGTGACCTATGGCTCGCTGGCGGGAACCTCGGTCTCCCGCGATTTCGTCGAACTGCCCTCGCAGCTCTATGAGCATTGGTTCCTGACCAGAGAGGTGATGCAGCGCTTCTGCCTGCATGCCGAGACCGGCGAGCCGATCCCCGACGCGCTGATCGAAAGGATCCGGAAGGCTCAAACCTTCAACCAGGGCTTCGCCACGGTGGAATACACCTCGTCGGCGCTGGTCGACCTCGCCTTCCACTCGCTGGAGCTGCCGGCAGAGGTCGATCCGCTCGCCTTCGAGGCGGCAGAGCTTGCCCGGATCGGCATGCCCGGCGAGATCACCATGCGCCACCGCACCCCGCATTTCAGCCATGTCTTCTCGGGCGACGGCTATTCGGCGGGCTATTACAGCTATCTCTGGTCCGAGGTGATGGACGCTGACGCCTTCAACGCCTTCATCGAGGCGGGCGATGTCTTCGCGCCGGAAGTGGCCGGGAAGCTGCGGCGCTACATCTATTCGGCCGGCGATACGCGCGACCCGGCCGAGGCCTACACGCTGTTCCGGGGCCGGCTGCCGACGCCGGACGCCCTGCTCGAGAAGCGCGGACTGGCGGGATAGTCGGGAACTCGGGGCGTCATGGTCGGGCTTGTCCCGACCATCCGCGTCTTTGCTGGTCGCGTGTCGCTGCTCAAGCCGTCATGCTCGCCGCACGGGCGAGCATGACGGCGGGTGTTCTCACGGATAGCCGAATTTCGACTTGGTCGCGCGCAGCTGGGACAGCGCCCCGGCCTCGTTGCCGCCCGAACAGGTGGCGCGGGCCTTCTCGATCTCGGCGCTGACGCGGACATGGACGTTGCGGGTGGTGTGGCCGGTCTGGACGTCGTTGTCGACCACCGCCTGGAAGCGCTCGATCTCGCCGCCGCAGCCGCTGCCGGTCGGCATGCGGAAGGTGTTCGGGGTCACGCCGGTCGGCGCCTGCTCCGGCGAGGGGGCCGGCGGCGGGCCGGCGCTCTGGCAGGCGGCGAGCGCTAGGCAAAGGGCGGTTGCGAGAAGTCCAGCGCGCATGGTCGGCTCCGAAGCGGGATCGGCCGCGAGCATGACCGATTCCGTGCCGCCAGCCAATCATGAGCGGCCTGTGGACACAGTCTCGTCACCGGATTGCCGGATGCTGCCGCCATGACCATCGAAGCCCAGATCGTGCTCGCCGTCTTCGCCGACTATTTCCAGTTCTTCGTCCAGGACGAGGCGGCCAATGAGGATTTCGGTCCGCTCTGGACCGATGAGGCGGTCGAGCGCCTGATCGCTGCCGGCGATTGCAGCGTCGGGATCGGGACGGTGCGCAACATGTCGGTACCGGTCGCGCTGACGATCCACGCTGACGAGCCGGAGGATGATTTCCATGAGTGGGACCTGGTCAACGAATGCTCCCTCACGGTGCGTTCGGGCCGGATCGCGATTCTCGGCTGTACGGATGCGTTGCCGGAGGCGGCGCGGATTTCGCTCGCGCCCGGCCCCTATCGGCTGCGAGTCTCCTATTCGGGCCTCGACAGCCTGAGCGAGGACGGGCTCGACGGCGACGACTTCTACCGGCTGCAGCTCTGGCCGGCTCCGCTGGCCGGATTGCGGACCTTGAAGGAGAAGGCTGGCGCGAGCCGCTGATCGCGCCTTGCACAGCGGCCCGGAAATCGGTTACACAGCCTCATTCGAAGAGGAACGCCCGTGGCCGCATCCGCCACCCATGCCCTGAAGACCGACCGCGCGACCGCGCGGAGCGACGGCATGCGCGCTTCCCTCGTTCTTGGTCAGCTTCTTCTCCTTATCAGCCCCTGAGGGCCGGCCGGGCATGCATGCCTGGGCGCTCAGGGGAGTGACGAGAACCGAAATCCAGACCCTCCGCGCCGGATATCTCGCATAGCGGCGCGTTCCGAGCCAAGGAACAGCAGCATGACCGTCTCCAATAATGCTTCGTCGAAGGATCGCGTCCTGATCTTCGACACCACCCTGCGCGATGGCGAGCAGTGCCCCGGCGCGACCATGACCTTCGAGGAGAAGCTCGAGGTTGCCGACGTGCTGGACGCGATGGGCGTCGACGTGATCGAGGCCGGATTCCCGATCGCCTCCGATGGCGATTTCGAGGCGGTCTCCGAGATCGCCCGCCGGATCAAGCGCGCCACCGTGGCCGGGCTCGCCCGCGCCATCACCGCCGACATCGCCCGCGCCGGCGAGGCGGTACGCCATGCCGTGAAGCCGCGCATCCACACCTTCGTCTCGACCTCGCCGATCCATCTGCAGCACCAGATGCGCAAGACCGAGGACGAGGTGCTGGAGATCATCACCAAGACGGTGACGCAGGCCCGCAACCTGGTCGAGGACGTCGAATGGTCGGGCATGGACGCGACCCGCACGCCGATCGACTATCTGTGCCGGGCGGTCGAGACGGCGATCAAGGCCGGCGCGACGACGATCAACCTGCCGGACACGGTCGGCTATGCGACGCCGGACGAATACCGCGATATGTTCCGCCAGATCCGCGAGCGCGTGCCGAACGCCGACAAGGCGATCTTCTCGGCGCATTGCCACAATGATCTCGGCCTCGCCGTCGCCAATTCGCTGGCGGCGATCGAGGGCGGTGCCCGCCAGGTCGAATGCACCATCAACGGCATCGGCGAGCGTGCCGGCAATGCCGCGCTGGAGGAGATCGTCATGGCGCTGCGGGTGCGCGGCGACGTGCTGCCCTACGATACCGGCATCGAGGCGAGCATGCTGACCCGCGCCTCCAAGGCGGTCTCGACCGCCTGCTCCTTCCCGGTGCAGTACAACAAGGCGATCGTCGGCCGGAACGCCTTCGCCCATGAGAGCGGCATCCATCAGGACGGCATGCTGAAGCATCAGCAGACCTACGAGATCATGACGCCGGAATCGGTCGGCGTGACCAAGACCTCGCTGGTGATGGGCAAGCACTCCGGCCGTGCCGCCTTCCGCTCCAAGCTGAAGGAGATGGGCTACGATCTCGGCGACAACCAGATGGAAGACGCCTTCACCCGCTTCAAGGCGCTGGCCGACCGCAAGAAGCATGTCTACGACGAGGATATCGAGGCGCTGGTCGACGAGAACATCGCCACCGCCCATGACCGCGTGAAGCTGCTCTCTTTGACCGTCATTGCCGGGACGCGCGGGCCGCAGCGCGCGCTGATGAAGCTCGATGTCGAAGGTCGCGCCGTCACCGAGGAGGCCGAGGGCAACGGGCCGATCGACGCCGTCTTCAATGCGATCAAGGCGATCGTGCCGCATGAGGCGCGCCTGGAGCTCTATGATGTCCACGCCGTGACCGAGGGCACGGATGCGCAGGCCGAGGTCTCGGTGCGGTTGTCGCAGGACGGCGCTTCCGTCACCGGTCGCGGCGCCGATCCCGATACGCTGGTCGCCTCGGCCAAGGCCTATCTGGTGGCGTTGAACAAGCTGATCGCGCGCGGCGCGCGGACGCACGCGCAGGCCGCGGCCGAATAGGCCGCCCCGCCGAGGGCATGTTCTCAGGGCCGGTGTGCCGCGCTGTGACCGGCGCGGCACACCGGCCTTTTTTCTGGCCGGGACCGGGAACAAATTCTGGATTCGCGAAACGGATGCAGCTCTCATGCTGCGGGGGGCCATCGCGAGACCTAGTTGCCCATGACGTCGCGACGCCTTGTTCTCTTGGGCGCGCTCGCCCTGTTTCAGGCCGCTCCGGCAACGGCCCATACGGCGTTGCCGCCGGCATCCCCGGTCGCGCAGTCCGAGGAATATGCGCAGATCTGCATGGGCGAGATCGAGGCGCCGGACGCGGAGCGCCGGAGCGCCTGCGACGCTGCCCTGCAGGTCGAGCTAGGCCGTGCCGACCGGGCGGATCTGCTCGCCAGCCGCGGCTGGCTGGAGCAGGGGCGGGGCCGCAGGCAAGCGGCGTTGCGCGCTTTCGAAACTGCGTTGCGGATCAATGCCGGCCATCTCGCCGCGCTGCGCGGGCGGGCGGCGGTGCTCTCCGAGCTCGGCCGGCATCGCGAGGCCGAAGCAATACTCGCCTCAGGTCTCGAGGCCGGTCAGGCGACCGCCAGCCTGCTGGTCGACCGGGCCAATCTGCGCGAGCGACGCGGTGACCTTGCCGGGGCGCGCAAGGATCTCGATCACGGCCTGCGGCTCGATCCGTCCAGCGCCTGGGCGCGGCTGGCGCGGGCGCGGCTCCTGCAGCGCATCGGTGAGGACGAAGCTGCTCTGGAGGATCTCGACATGGCGCTCGAGATCGAGCCCGCGGTCGCCTCGCATCACTATCGCCGCGGTCTGTCCTTGTCCGCACTGGGGCGTCCGGCCGAGGCGGTCCAGGCGTTCGAGCGCGCCCTGCGTCTCGAACCGGCGGTGGCGCGGGGCTGGGTCGAGCGCGGCCGGGCCTTCGAATCCCTGCGGCAGATGGAGGCGGCGCTCGCGAATTATGAGCAGGCGCTGCGGCTCGAGCCGCGCAACGAGACCGCCCTGGCGCGTCGCGCTCTGGTGCTGCAACGCAGCGGCAGGCCGCTCCAGGCGATCTCGGCCTATGGCACGCTGATCGCCGCCTATCCGGAGACGGTCTTCGCCTTCAACAACCGCGCTCTGCTGCTGATCGAGCAGGGGCGGCAGGCCGAGGCGCTGGCCGATCTCGATCGGGCGCTGGTGCTGGCGCCGCGAGACGGCAACGGCCTGCGCAATCGCGCCCGCCTGCTGCTGTCGCTCGGTCGCAATGTCGAGGCGCTGCGCGATCTCGCCCTGGCCGGCCCCGGTCCCGATGCTTCCGGCTGGAACGCGCTGCGCGCCGATGCGCTGCTGGCGTCGGGGCGGGCGGAGTCGGCCAGGAAAGCCTATGAGGCCGCCTTGCGCGCGGATCCGAAGGACGTGGCGCTGCGCTTCGGCCTGGCGCTGGCCGAGGAGATGCTCGGCGAGAGGCTGGCGGCGCTGGCGGCCTATGGTGCGGTGCTGGCGCTCGACCCGTCGCATGAAGGCGCGATCGCGCGGCGGGAGGCGCTGCTTCCGGCGCTCGGACGTTCCATCGAGGCCTGGCCGATGCGCCTGGCCGCCTTCGTCCATGCGGCCAAGATCCAGTTCGGGCGGGAACGCGAGGCCTTCTGGCTCGCCTACAGCGCCGCCCGCACGCCGCCCGCCCCATCCGGCCGGAACGAGCTTGCCGAGCTCGATGCGGCTCTGGCGGTCGACCGGCTCGACCTGCAGCGCCTCGTGCGCCGCGCGCAATTCGGTATCGGCCAGCCACAACGCGAAACGCAGGCGCGGGAGGATATCGCGACGGCGCTCGGGCTCGACCCCGGCCACCCTGTCGCATTGATACTGCGCGCGCGGCTGCGTTTCCGCGAGGGTGCCTTCGCGGATGCCCTAGCCGACGCCGAAACGGCGCTGTTGCGGGCGCCGCGCTCGGTCGAGGCGCTGTTCCAGCGGGCCCGTGCATTGGAGGCGCGCGGGCAGGGCGCGGCGGCCTTGAAAGCCTATGACGATGTGCTCGCGGTTGCGCCCGCCAATCATGCCACACTGCTCAATCGCGGCCAGCTCCTGCAGCGTTTCCGCCAGTTCCAGCGCGCGCTCGGCGATTTCGACGCGGCGCTCCGTATCGACCGCAGCGATGCCGATGGCTGGCTCTCGCGGGCCGGGATCCGGGTGGCGCTCGGCGAGCCCGAGGCCGCGATCGCCGATTATCGCGAAGCGCTGGCGCTGGCGCCGAACCGTATCGACGTCGCGCTCGGCCTGACCCAGGCGCTGGTCAGCGCCGAGCAGCCGAGCCTGGCCATCGACGAGCTCGGCCGGCTGATCACGCGCTATCCCGAGCAGGCCGGTTTCTGGAACATGCGCTGTCTGATCCGCGCGGTCAGCGGGCAGGTGGCAGGTGCCCTGCCGGATTGCGAGGAGGCGCTGCGGCTTGCGCCGAACCAGAGCGGCGTCTTGCATACGCGCGCGCTGGTCCAGCTCAAGCGCGGCGATCTCGACGGCGCCATCGCCGATTATGACCGGGCGCTCTCGCTGGACGCCCGATTGGGACAGGCCTGGTATGGCCGGGCGATCGCCCATCAGCGCCGCGGTGACGAGGCCGAGGCGGCGTCCGATTTCGCTCGGGCGCGCGCGCTCGATGGCAGCGCCGGGGAGCGCTATCGCGCCTATGGTGTGACGCCCTGAGACGGTGGCGGGCGCGGGCCGCCTCTCAGATCGGCCAGCCGCGATCCGGCTTGATCGTCGCCAGCACGAAGGAGGAGCGCATATCGGCGACGCCGGGAAGCGTCAGCAGGCGCTGCATGGCGAATTCGCCATAGGCTTCGATGTCGCTGGCGACGATGTGGACGAGCAGGTCGCATTCGCCGGTCATCGCCTGGCAGGAGATGACCTCGTCGAAAGCCTGCAACTGCTCGATCAGCCGGGTACGCCAATCCGGATCGGATTGGGCGAGCTTGACCAGGGCATAGGCCTCGACGCCGTGGCCGAGCCTGCGGCGGTCGATCAGCGCCCGATAGCCGGCGATCACGCCGTCTTCCTCCAGCGCCCTCAGGCGACGCAGGCAAGGCGAGGGGGCCATGCCGATTTCCTCGGCGAGGGCGGCATTGGTCAGCCGTCCATTGCGCTGCAAGGCGCGCAGGATGCGCCGGTCGGTCGCGTCGAGGCGTGACGAGAAATTCGCCGGATGGGGCATGATCGGACCTCTTGGCGAAGTCGGTGCGCATATTCTGACGCATCTCCGCGCTGACGCGCAACAGAAAGTCAGGATGTGACTGGAGGAGCGGCGCAATATGGGGCAGCATTGGGAGATGCGCCATGACAACCGACCCGCTCAGCCGCTCGGGCTTGAGGCCTGACCAGGTTCCGGCCGATTTCGTCGTCGATCAGGGCTTCGACCGCTACAGTGGCGCCGACCATGGCACTTGGGCCCGGCTCTACCGGCGCCAGCATGATCTGCTTCAGGGCCGGGTCTGCGAGCCGTTCTTCGCCGGACTCACGGCACTCGGCATCGCCGCCGATGCGATCCCGGATTTCCGCGAGATCAACCGCGTCCTCAAAGCAGCGACCGGCTGGGAGGTGGTCGCGGTGCCGGGCTTGGTACCAGACCGGGTCTTCTTCACCCATCTCGCCGCACGCCGGTTTCCGGCGGGGTTCTGGATCAGGCGGCCGGAGGAGTTCGACTATATCGAGGAGCCGGACATCTTCCACGACATCTTCGGCCATGTGCCGCTGCTGATGAACCGCTCCTACGCCGATTTCGTCGCGGCCTATGGTGCGGCCGGTTTGCGCTATGCCGATCCGGCCGATCTGGCGCGGCTGGCGCGGCTCTACTGGTACAGCGTCGAGTTCGGGCTGATCGAGACGGAGGCGGGCCTGCGCATCTTCGGCGCCGGCATCGCCTCCTCGCCCGGCGAAACGCTCTATGCGCTGGAGAGCGCCAAGCCCAACCGCATCCGTTTCGATCCGGTCCGGGTGATGCGGACGCGCTACAAGATCGACGACTTCCAGCAGAGCTATTTCGTCCTGCCGGGCTTCGAGGCGATGCCCGACCTCGCCCCGGAGCCGCTGGAGCAGGCGATGGTGCAGGCGCGGGCACTGCCCGATCTCGGGGCCGAGGCCGTTATCGCAGGCGACAGGCTGGTCACGGCCGATGATCGGCAAAGGCGGCCGGCGGCCTGATCAGCAATGGCGTTATTCGGAGTGCCCGACCGGGCAGTCGAGCGGGGGGCTCCCTTCGATCTGCGCCGTCATTCCGGCTGGAGCGAAGCGGAACGCCGGAAACCATCGAAGGTCTCCGGTGCTCTGCGATGGAATCCGGGTCTGCGCCGCTACGCGACTTGCCCGGAATGACGACAGGGCCGGAGCGGTTCTGCGCTCGCTGAAGCAGCCTTTGAGCCGGCGCCCTCGGAACTGCCCGGGCGGGGGCCGGGTTTTCGGCTGGTTTTGTGACAGTGCGCCCTGTTTGCGGTGGACGGCGCCGGCCGCTCGCTTGGCGCCGGCCTGATTCTTGCCACTATTGCCTCCCGGTGCGCGCGGGCGCGATGGCTGGGAGCGGGCGAGATGGCTGGCTATTTTCCGAACTGGACTTTGAAGACCTCCGGCGACGTGATGCCGGACGAGCGCCTGCCGACCGGGCAGACCGTGATCGCCGGCTTGCAGCATGTCGTCGCCATGTTCGGCTCGACGGTGCTGGCGCCGATCCTGATGGGGTTCGACCCCAATGTCGCGATCTTCTTCTCGGGCATCGCGACGCTGCTGTTCTTCGTCATCACCGGCGGGCGGCTGCCGAGCTATCTCGGCTCCTCCTTCGCCTTCATCGGCGTCGTCATCGCCGCCACCGGCTATTCCGGCTCCGGTCCCAATCTCAACCTGCCTGTGGCGCTCGGCGGTATCATCGCCTGCGGCGCCGTCTATGCGCTGATCGGCCTGATCGTGAAGGGGGTCGGCACGCGCTGGATCGAGAAGCTGCTGCCGCCGGTCGTCACCGGCGCGGTGGTCGCCGCGATCGGTCTCAATCTGACCGCGGTCGCGATCAACATGATCTCGGCCAGCCCCTACACCAAATGGGTCGCGCTGTTCACCGTGGTCGCGGTCGCCATGATCGCCGTCTATGGTCGCGGCCTGGCCCAGCGGCTGCCCGTTCTGATCGGCGGCCTTGCCGCCTATATCCTCTATTCCGCGACGGCTTCCGCCTTCGGCGCGCCGCCGATCGATTTCGGCAAGGTCGCTGCCGCCGCTTGGTTCGGGCTGCCGAACTTCGTCGCGCCGGTCTTCGAGCCCAAGGCGATCGCCCTAATCGTGCCGGTCGCGATCATTCTGGTCGCCGAGAATCTCGGGCACATCAAAGGCATCTCGGTGATGACCGGGCGCAATCTCGACAACCTGATCGGGCGCGGCTTCTTCGCCGACGGCGTCGGCACGATGATCGCAGGCTCGGGCGGCGGCACCGGCGTCACCACCTATGCCGAGAACATGGGCGTGATGGCGGTGACGCGGGTCTACTCGACGCTGGTCTTCGTCGCTGCCGGCGTGATCGCGCTGCTGCTCGGCTTCTCGCCAAAGTTCGGCGCGGTGATCGGCACGATCCCCGTCGCGGTGCTGGGGGGGCTCGCGGTCGTCGTCTTCGGCCTGATCGCGGCGACTGCCGGCCGGATCTGGGTCGAGAACAAGGTGAACTTCGCCGATCCGAAGAATCTGCTCACCGTCGCGACCGCGCTGATTCTCGGTGCCGGCGACCTGAAGCTGCCGATCTTCGGCTATGAGCTCGGTGGCATCGGCACGGCGACCTTCGCGGCCATCGCGCTCTATCATCTTCTGGATCGCCGGAAGACTGCCTGAACACTGAGAAAGCAGCCGAAAACGGCCAAAAAATCGCTCCGACGTGCCATCTGGCGGACTCGTCCCCAAGGCGTGCCGGAGCTCTTCAAAGAAGTTTGCATATTTCTGTCGTAGACGGGTGGACAGGGCAGGGGGTGTTTGCTACATCGCCGCCTGTCGGGACGCGGTCCACGCCTCGCCGACGACGTCTTCGTGGCGTATGGGTGATTAGCTCAGTTGGTAGAGCAGCTGACTCTTAATCAGCGGGTCGTAGGTTCGAGCCCTACATCACCCACCACGATCTCAAAAGCCTAGGCGGCTAGGGCCGTCTGGCGTTTTCAAGAAGCATTGCATTTGTGGCGTGACGCTCGGTATCTGTGCGCCGCCTTCTCTGCTTCGTCCGATCCTCCGTGAAATCCAAAAAGCGCCGGCGGTTGTCGTGCAGGGAAGCCGGGCTGCAGATGGCGGCGCGGGCCTGGCTGCGTGGAAGCGCTATTGCCTTGCGATACCCGATTTTGTCTTCTGATTGTCGGAAGCATCCATTTGTCAGATCGGGACAACACCATGTACCTTATTGCCGTCGTGCTCATGGCGATTGCGAGCGGTAGCGCTGCTGCCGCCAGCTTCAAGGGTTATCAATGCTCCTCTGACTGCTCCGAGCACCAGGTAGGCTATAACTGGGCTTACAGTAAGGGGCTCCGAAAGAGCGCCGAATGCCCGGTGGTCGTCTGGAGGCAGTCGTTTTATGAAGGCTGCTTGGCGGCCGTAAAGGAGAAGGCATCACGGAGCCGCCGTCCGAAGGGACCCTGAAACCGCGACATGGATAAGGGGCTGGATCGCCAGTTCGCCTCCGAGAGGATGCGCGGCGTTTCCGTGTGGGCAGATCTCTCGCCCGCCGGCGCGCCGGTTATTTCCGCGACGCCAGGAGGCTTGCAAGCCAGCCGCTTTCGGATGTCCGCCCGTCCTCCGGGGTGAACTCGGCAGGGGGCTCGGTCGGAACGCGACACAAGATGTCGATCTCCTCGATCGACAGATCGAGGAAGACGAGCAGCATCGGATTGGGAGCGAACACGCCTCCCGCCTTCGGCCCCATCTGATCGTTCAACAGCTTCAGCTTTCGGCATGCCTCATCCCTTTAGGGCCTGCGGCAATCGCCGCAGCAACCCCCATTCGGGTGATGAACGCCAGCGCCGACGGAAAGCGCCGCCGATGGCCGGGCCCGTGACGGCCACCCTGCGGACGGACTCCCGACAAGACGGCGAGTCTCGTGCCGCTCTCTCTCCTGTGCGGAGGCTCGCTGCGCGCCAGCCTCCGCGATTCAGCGCTCCTATGGCGCTGGTCTGATGGCACGGCAGCGACTTGTTATCAGGGCAAGACGGAGGGGTGTAAAAGCCTCGATCTTCAATCGAGACGTGGTGGCGTCATTGTTGTTTTCTTGAGTGTTGCTATTTTATTGATGTAGCTTCAGTTTAGATGTTGTGGAGTCAAGTATAATCAGGTTTGACAGTCGAAATCTTCCTGTGCGATCTTTTGTTCATGGCGGCGCCGGGCGAGCTTGATCCGGATGCCAGTCATGGCCTTTCGGGAGACTGATCGATGGCGAGTTCGCTGCCTCGGGTGACCTATTCCAATATCGGCGTGGATTTCAGCGCGGTGTTCGCGCGACTCTCCACCAGTATCGAGACGGCGCTGGCAGCGCCGGCGGAACTCCATCCCAACCTGATCGGCGGCGCATGGGACCAGGCCGGTACGCAATACGAGGCGCGCAGCCCGATCGACGGCAAGTTGCTGGGCCGCTTCGTCGAAGCTGGGCCGGCAGAGGTCGGTCGGGCCGTGGCAGCGGCACGCCAGGCCTGTCGCGGCTGGGCCGCGACGCCATGGCAGGAGCGTGTGGCTCTGCTCCGGCGCGTCGCGGAGCGGCTGGAAGCCCATAAGTTCGCGGTCGCTGCCGCCTGCCTGCGCGAGGTCGGAAAATCCTTTGGCGAGGCGATGGGCGAGGTCGAGGAAGCCGTCGATCTCGTGCGCTATTATTGCGACGAGATGGAGCGCAATGACGGTTTCCGGCGGCCATTGCAGCGGGCCGTCGCGATCGAGGAAACCTCGGATGTGCTGCGCCCCTACGGCGTCTTCGCGGTCATCGTGCCGTTCAACTTCCCGGTTGCGCTCGGCATCGGCATGCTGACCGGGGCCTTGGTCGCCGGCAATGCGGTCGTGCTCAAGCCGAGCCCCTTTGCGGGATTGACCGGCGGCTGGCTCGCCCGGCTGTGCGAGGAGGCCGGGCTTCCCGCCGGGGTGCTCAACCTCGTCTGCGGCGGGGCCGTCACCGGCCAGGCTTTGGTCGATCATCCGGATGTCGCCGGCTATGCCTTCATCGGCTCGCATGCGGTGGGAACGAAAATCCTGCGCAGCGTCGCGGCCGGGCCGTTCAACCGTCCGGTGATCATCGAGATGGGCGGCAAGAATCCGAGTTATGTGACCGCCAGCGCCGAACTGGATGTTGCGGCCGAAGGCGTGATGCGTTCGGCCTTCGGACTGCAGGGCCAGAAATGCTCGTCGGGCTCCAAGGTCTATGTCGCGCGGGCTGTCTATGACGACTTCATGCGACGGCTGGTCGAGCGCACGGCCGCCCTGAAGATCGCCCCGCCGCTGCAGCCCGACGTGTTCATGGGTCCGGTGATCGACGAGAACGCCGCGACGCGCTACCGGAAAGCCTGCGAGGAAGCCGGGCGCGACGGAAAGATCCGCTTTGGCGGGGCGCGGCTCTCCGGCGGCGTCCATGATGGCGGCGCCTATCTGCAGCCGACGATCGTCGAAGGGCTTGCCCCGGGCCACAGGCTGAACAAGGACGAACTGTTCCTGCCCTTCCTCTCGGTGCAGCCCTATGACCGGCTGGAGGATGCGATCGCCGACGGCAACGACGTCCTCTACGGCCTGACGGCGGGCGCCTATGCGACCGACGAGGCGGAGCTCGAGCTCTTCCTCGATCGGGCCGAGGCGGGAGCGCTCTATGCCAACCGCGCCAGCGGCGCGACCACCGGCGCCTGGCCCGGCGTGCAGACCTTCTGCGGCTGGAAGGGCTCGGGTGTCGCCGGCAAGGGCGGGCTCGGCCCCTATTATGTGCCGCAGTTCATGCGCGAACAGAGCCGGACCATCATGCGCTCCGGCAGCGGAAAATGACGGGCTAGATCGCCGCGCGCCCGTTCGGACGCGGTCACGGTGATCTATCTTTTTGTTATTGCATCGGAGTTTTCCGAAAAGTGGATTCCACTGTTCGGTCCGATGCTAAAAGGGCGCGGCCGCCGATCTGGCGGCTCGCGCCCGCGAGCCGATCGCTCACTGCTTCTTGCCGTCCTTGCCGAACTGCTTGAGGAAGGCCGTCAGATCGCCGATCTCCTTGTCGTTCTTGATGCCGGCGAAGACCATCTTGGTGCCGGGGATCTTGGCCTTGGGGTCCTTGATGTATTCGGCGAAGATCGCCTCGTTCCAGGTGATGTCGGCGCTCTTGTTGGCGGTGGAGTAGCTGTAGCCTTCGACGGCGCCGGTATGCCGGCCGAACAGCCCGTTGAGATGCGGTCCAACGCCGTTCTTCGCGGTCTCGCCGATCTGGTGGCAGGCGCGGCACTTGTTCCAGGAACGCTCGCCGGCGGCGATGTCCTGGGCGTTCGCGGAGGTCGCGGCGAATGCCGCGGCAATCAGGGTCGCGCTGGTCAGAAATCGCATGCTTTGTCCTTGTCTCCGGGGGCTTGAAAAAAGAGGCCGCGCGGGGCGCGGCCTTCAGTCCGGCGCTGCGCGGGAGGTCGCGGCGCAGGTGTTCCTCGTCAGCTGAACATGTCGGCGGTGATGCCGGCATACCAGCCCATGTTTTCGGCCTGGTTCTCCTTGCGCAGCTCGGCGCTTTCGCCGGGCTTGGAGACGAAGGTCTCGGTCGCCGCGATCTTGCCGTCCTTGGGCTCGTAGCGGCCGCCGACCTTGATGGTGTCGTCGGGCGCGACCAGCGACCAGCAGGTGTTGACGTAGCGGGCCGGGAAGGTGCGGGCATTGGTCAGCTCGCCGCGGATCGTCATCGCCGCGACCTTGGCCTGGCTGTTGGCCGAGAAGGCGGATTTCGGCATGTCGCCGGCGATGCAGGCGTCGCCGAGCACGAAGATGTTCGGGTCGACGGTCGATTTCATCGTCGCGGCATCGATGGCGCAATAGCCGCCGGCCGGCGCCAGCCCGGCGCTGCGGGCGATCTCGCCGGCCATCTGCGCCGGGATGACGTTGACGAAGGCGCAGTCCTTGTAGGTCTCGAAGCCGGTGACGACGGTGTTGGTCTTCGGATCGACCGATTTGATCCCGTCATGGATCTTGGGGCCGAGCCATTCGATCATCGACCGGTAGCGCTTCTCCCAGTCGGCCTGGAAGACGCCCTGCTTGGAGAAGCTCTCCTTGGGGTCGAGGATGATGATCTTGGCGTCCTTCTTGCCGGCCTGCTGCAGCACATGCGCGAACATCGAGGCGCGCTCATAGGGGCCGGGCGGGCAGCGATAGGGGTTCGGCGGGGCGATCATCACGATGGTGCCGCCATTGGGCACGGCATCGAGCCGCTGCTTGATCAGCTGGGTCTGGCGGCCGGGCTTCCAGCCATGCGGCATCTGCTCCTCGACCTCCTTCGACCAGCCGGGAACGGAATCGTATTTCAGGTCGATGCCGGGCGAGACGACGAGGCGGTCATAGGGCAGGCGCTGCCCGGTCGAGAGTACGACCTCCTTCTTGTCGCGGTCGATCTGGGTCGCCCGCGCCCGTGCCAGCGTGATGCCGTGGTTCTTCGCCAGTGCATCGTAGCCGTGGACGATCTCCTCGTATTTGCGGAAGCCGCCGACATAGAGATTGGAGTGAAAGCAGGTCTGATAGCTCTCGTTCTCCTCGACCAGCGTCACCGCGATGGCGCCCTGGCTGTCCTTGGCGATGTAGCGCGCCGCCGTAGCGCCGCCGGCGCCGCCGCCGATCACCACGACGCGGGGCTTGGCCTGGCCGAGAACGCCCGGTGCTCCCAATGCGAAAGTTCCGGCTGCCGACAGGCCGGTCAGGACGACGGAGCGGCGATTGATCTGCATGTCTCTCTCCCCAGTGCTCGTTCGATCGACATCGTCCTGCGACATCGTCTTGTCGGTAGTCCCGGTGGCCTCTTGCGGACCTGTCCGATCTTCATCCGCCCCAGCCGCGGCGCGCAATCGCACGCTCAACGGCTCGGCTTCAGGCTTTCATAATAGGCGGCGAGCGCATCCATCTCCTCGCGCGTCAGGCGTCCGGCGATGGTCTGCATCACCTGGTTGTCGCGCTGCTTGTCGCGATAGGTGATCATCAGCGCGATGAACTGGTCGGCCGGGTGGCCGATAATGGCCGGGATGCCGCCGACCTGCCGGCCGCTGCTCTGATGGCAGGTCGTGCATTCGGAGGAGAGATATTCTCCCAGGGCCTTGTCGCCTGTGGCGCTGGCCGGACCGGCCGACAGCGCGAGCGCCGTCGCGACCGAGCCGAGCCAGGCCGGAACCGGAAAGGTGCCCGCCATCAGTCGACCTTCGGCGCCGATTTCGAATCGGGCGTCACGTCCAGGACCACGGCGCGCCCCGTGATCTTCGCCTCGGTCTTGCAGTTCGTCATGCAGGGCTCCTTGCCCCAGAACGCCTTCTCGGTGGTCTCGCGATCATCGTCGTAGAATGCGGCGGCGTTGGGCAGCTTCACCGAGGTGAAGTTCTTGTCCGTGAGCTCGAACTCCTCATCCTTCACGATGTCGTTCAGGTAGAGCAGATAGGCCGTCAGGGCGTAGATCTCGTCGGGGCTCAGCGACTGGGCGTTGCCATAGGGCATGGCGCGCCGGATGTAGTCGTACACCGTCGAGAGATCGGGCCAGAACGAGCCGATGGTCTTCTCGGGCCGGTCGGCCTTGAGCGAGCCCTGGCCGCCGGCGAGCACCGGCCAGCGGCCATTGCCCTGGCCGAACTCGCCATGGCAGCTCGCACATTGCGCCTGGAAGATCTCGTCGCCCTGCTTCACCGTGCCCTTGCCGGGCGGCAGGCCCTTGCCATCGGGACGCACGGCGATGTCCCAGGCCTTGATTTCCTCCGGCAGAGCCGGGCGGCCGAGGCCGAGCGCCGGCGTCTTGGCGGGCGAGGCGTGAGCAGGCGTGGCGGCAGGAGCCTGCGGTTTGGCGGTCTGGGCGATCAGCGGGCCGGCGCCGATAATGGCGAGACCGGCCAGGCCTGCGAGGAGAACCGGCTTAAGCGATCTCGACATTCTCGGTCTCCCCGTTCGCCTTCACATGCCAGGTCTGGATGCCGTTATTGTGGTAGATGGAGTTGACGCCCCGGACCTTGCGCAGTTCCTCCTTGGTCGGCTGAACATAGCCGGTGGAATCGATGGCTCGCGACTGGATCAGCAGCTCCTGGCCGGCCCAGTCGAAATCGACATAGAAGCGGGTCAGCGACTTATCGAGCACGGGCCCGTCGATCCTGGCCGATTGCCAGTTCCTGCCACCGTCGAGCGTGACGTCGACGCGCTTGATCGTGCCGCGCCCCGACCAGGCGAGGCCGGTGAGGACGTTGCGGCCCTTGTGCTTGAGCGGGGCCTGCGGCGAGGGATTGGTCACCACCGACTTGGCGTCCATGATGAAGGTGTAGCGGCGCGAGCGGCCATCGGCGAGCAGGTCGGTGTATTTCGAGGTCTCCTCGCGGGCCTGCCAGGGCATGTCGCCGACCTCGATCCGGCGCAGCCACTTCACCCAGATATTGCCTTCCCAGCCGGGCACCACGGCGCGCAGCGGGTAGCCCTGCTCGGGGCGCAGCGCCTCGCCGTTCATGGCGAAGGCGATCAGCACGTCGTCGAGTGCCTTCATCACCGGCAGGGAGCGGTTCATGCCGGAGGAATCGGCGCCTTCGAGCATCAGCCATTTGGCATTGGGCTTGAGCCCGGCCTCGGCGAGCAGCAGCTTCAGCGGCACGCCGGTGTACATGACGTTATGGATCATGCCGTGGGTGAACTGGCAGCCATTGAGCTGCGCCCCGCGCCATTCCATGCCGGAATTGGCGGCGCATTCCAGGAAGTGGACATGGTTCTGGCGTGGCATGCGCCTGAGGTCTTCCATGGTGAAGACCAGCGGCTTTTCGACCAGCCCATGGATCATCAGCCGGTGATTGGCCGGATCGATATCGGCGATGCCGCCATGATGGCGCTCGAAGCACAGCCCGGAAGGGGTGATGATGCCGTCGAGCTCGTGCAGCGGCGTGAAGTTGACCGAGGATTCGGGAGAGGCCGTCAGCCAGGAGACGTCGCGGCGCATGACATGCTTCTCGAAGCGCGAGGGCGTGCCATAGGGGCGCTTGTCGACGCCTTCGCCGAGATAGCGGTTCCAGTCCTGGACCTCGGTGATCAGCGGATCGGGAGCGGGCGCCTGGGCGCGCGCGGGCAGAGTGCTGGCGGCTAGGCCCGCGCCGGCCACCCCGGCTGCGCCGAGGAAGCGGCGGCGGCTGAGCGGCCCGGCCTGGTTTTCAGAGCTCATGGGCATACGTCCTGGTTGGGCGAGGGCAGGCGGCTCGAAAGACCGCGTCAGGCCCCGGTGACTTTGACGGCGTCGTTCGGCTTGATGGTGATCGTCTTGGTCGCGGCGACATGGTCGCGGACCACGTCCCAGATCGGCGGCCCCTGCGTGCCTTCGTTGACGCTGGCCCAGCCGGAGACGACGTATTTCTTCGCGGCCTCGATCGGCTGGCCGGACTTCAGATGCGTCAGGCCGGAGATGCGGCCGCCCATCGGCTTGCCGACATCGATCGCGTAGCCCATGCCGCCGACCCGGACCATGTCGCCGCCGCCCTGGAAATAGGGGTCCGGGTGGAAGATGTTGTCGGCGACGTCCTCGAGGATCTCCTTGAGCTGGGCGCCGGTCATCTCCATGCGGTAGCAGTTGGGATAGGTGATCGCGGTGGCGTTGGTGATCGCCTCCCAGGTGATGGCGTCGCCCGGCAGCAGGCTGCCGCCCCAGCGGAAGCCCGGCGAGAGCGCGATCTCGGCGTCGCGTTGGCTCAGCATCGCGTCGCAGATCAGATCGTCGAAGGAGCCGTTGAAATTGCCGCGCCGGTAGAGCAGCGACTCCGTCCGGCCGATCTCTCTGGCGAGATCGGCGGCGTAGGGCTCGCGGACCTTCCGGATCAGTGCCGCCATCTCGGCGTCGGGGGCGATGGCTTCGGAGAAGACCGGCATCAGCTTGAAGCGGATATCGGAGACCTTGCCATCCTTCACGGCGATGTCGAGCCGCGACAGGAATTTGCCATGCGAGCCGGAGGCGACGAGCACGGTGTCGCCGACGCGGATCATCCCCGGCATCGCATCATGGGTGTGGGCGGTCAGGATGATGTCGAGACCCTTGACCCTGGAGGCCAGCTTCTTGTCGACGTCGAAGCCGTCATGGGAGAGCAGCACGACGATGGCGGCGCCCTCGGCGCGGGCTTCCTCGACCTGCTTCTGGATTTCCTCCTCGCGGATGCCGAACTCCCAGTCCGGGAACATCCAGCGCGGATTGGCGATCGCGGTCCGGGGCAGGGCCTGGCCGATCACGGCGATCTTGACGCCGCCCCTCTCGAAGACCTTGCGCGGCGGGAAGACCGGCTCGTTCCATTCCTTGTCGCGGATGTTCTGGGCGAGGAAGGCGAAGGAGGCGCTCTCGGCGATCTCCTTGACGCGCTCGGCCCCGAGCGTGAACTCCCAATGGCCGACCATGGCGTCGGTCTTCAGCGCCGACATCACCTCGACCATGTCCTGGCCCTTGCTCTGAAGCGAGCTCCAGCTGCCCTGCCAGGTGTCGCCGCCGTCGAGCAGCAGAACCTTGTCGTCGCCGCGCTCGGCCCGGATCGCCTTGGCGAGCGTCGCGACGCGGTCGAGCCCGCCCATCCGGCCATAGGTCTTGGCCAGGCTGGTGAAATCATCGGAGGTCAGTGCGAAGGCGTCGGCCGAGCCGGCTGCGATCTTGAAATGCGCGCGGAACTCGGCGTCGACGAGATGCGGAGGCTGGCCCTTGGCTGCGCCGACGCCGAGATTGACCGAGGGCTCTCGGAAATGCAGCGGCATCAGCTGCGCATGGATGTCGGTGACATAAAGAAGCGTCACCGTGCCCAGCGGGTCGAAGCGCAGGATATCGGCCTGGGAGAGCTTCTGCTGCGCGGCCGCCCTGCCGAGCGGGCCAAGGCCGGAGGCCGTGGCAATCGCCGCCGCGGCCGCCGTGGCCTGAAGGAATTCGCGTCTCGAGATCATGACTCATCCTTTGGATGCGCGCACATCGCGATCCATGGGCTCTTCAAGTGGCGCTTGGGCCGTCATTGCGAGGGGCGAGGCGACGAAGCAATCCAGGAGCGGCAGAGCTCTGAGAGACTGGATTGCTTCGCTAGCGCTCGCAATGACGAGAGGGCTCAGCCGACCGTGATCTTGTTCTTGGCGGTGTATTCGGAGCCGTCATCATCCTTCCAGGTGAAGGTGAACTCGCCGGATTCCGTCGCCTTGAAGAAAAAGGACTGGTAGGGGTTGGCGGAAATAGCCGGCTGCCAGTCGGCCGAGAAGACCGGCTTGCCGTTGAAGCTCGCGCTGAACTTGTTCAGGATCTTGCGCGGGATCGTCTTGCCTTGCGAATCCTTGCGCTGGCCCGATTCCATCTCGTGCGAAATCAGGGTCTTGATCTCGATCAGCTCGCCGGCGGCGGCCTTGGCCGGCACGCGCACGCGCGGGGTGGGCTTGGTGGTCATGGGGGCATCCTCACCTTGAAGCGTCGTTGTTCTCGTTGAAGCGGCGGCGAAATCAGCCGCCGCAGCCGCCGATCGTGACCTTGATGTTGGCCTTGGCCATGTGCAGCGAGCCGTTCGACATCTCGGCGACGCAGATGATGTTCTGGGTCTGGGCGAGGCGCATGCGGGTGGCAGCCGAGGCCTTACCGCAGGCCGGCGTGAACGTGTAGCTCACAATGCCCGGCAGCGGGTTGCCGTCGGCATAGATGTGGACGGCCTTGACGTAGTCGGCCTCGGTCATCGGGCTCTCGACCTCGACGTTCACGGGCACGACCAGGCCGTTCTCGGCGATCTCAGGCACGTCGAGCTTGATCTTGCCTTCGCCCAGCTTCTTGTCGCCATAGAGCTTCTTGATCTCGGCCTCGACGGCCTTCTCATCGGCGAAGGCGAGGCGCGAGCCCAGCAGGCTGGCGAAGGCGGCAATGGCGCCGGCCGTGATCGTGCTGCGGCGCGTAAGCCCTGAAGACATCGGGTTTCCTCCTTTGAAATGTTCTTGTTTCGCTCTTGACGGCGGGGCCGGCTCGCGATCATTCTCACGTATCGTGATATTGTTTTTTGTGAATGTAAAGCCCCTCCAAAGAGAGAGGCGTACAGCACGGGCCGCGAAAACGCGGTTGCGAGAGGGAACGAAAGGGCAAGGGATGAAGCTCCCCATGATCGGGGCGGCCGTGCTGGCTGCCGCCATGACAATGGCCGCAGGCCATCTGACCGCGCAGTCGCCACCGCTCGACGATAGCGAAAAGGAAATCGAGCGCTATCGCCAGATGCTGTCGGACCCGTTCTCCAATCCGGGCTTCCTGGCGGTCGACCGCGGCGAGGTGCTCTGGGCGGAGAAACGCGGCACCAAGAACGCTTCGCTGGAGGCCTGCGATCTCGGCGAGGGGCCGGGCAAGCTCGAAGGCGCCTTTGCCAAGCTGCCGCGCTATTTCGCCGATGCCGACAAGGTGATGGACACCGAGCAGCGCCTGCTCTGGTGCATGGACAAGCTCCAGGGCCTCGACACCAAGGAGGTGGTGATGCGGCGCTTCTCCGGTCCGGCCCGGGCTTCCGACATGGAGGATCTCGTCGCCTTCATCGCCAACAAGTCGAGCGATATGAAGATCCAGCCGCAGCTTTCCCATGCCAAGGAAAAGGAGATGGCGGCGGTCGGCGAAGCGCTGTTCTACACCCGCGGCGGCGTCAACGATTTCTCCTGCGCCACCTGCCATGCCGAGGAAGGCAAGCGCATCCGCCTGCAGGGGCTGCCGAACCTTTCGGTGAAGGGAAAGCCCGCGCAGGAGACGATGGCTTCCTGGCCGACCTATCGCGTCTCGCAGAGCGCGCTGCGCACCATGCAGCACCGGCTCTGGGACTGCTATCGCCAGCAGCGCTGGCCGGTGCCCGGCTATGGCACCGACGCGCTGACTGCTCTCACCGTCTTCCTGCAGAAGCAGGCAGAAGGCGGCGAGATCAAGGTTCCGTCGATCAAGCGCTGAAGGGGCACGACATGATGAAGCACATCTTCGCCGGTGCCGCGCTGCTGCTTTCGGCCGGCGCGGCGCTTGCCGACGAGCGGCCGAGCCAGGCCGTGATCGACGCTTACCTTGCCGCGACCTTCGGCAAGGCGCCGCCGGAATGGCAGGCCCGGATCAAGCCGGACGAGTCGCTCGCCGTCTGCAACACGACCCGCAACACCCCGTCCTCGGCTGAATCCGAGGCGATGTTGAAGCGCGAATCGGCGCGCGTCTCCTATCCCGCCGACGGAAAATTCCTCGGCGACTGGAAGAAGGGCTATCAGGTCGCCAATAACGGGCGCGGGGGTCAGTTCTCCGACGCGCCGAACACCGTCTCCGGCGGCAACTGCTTCGCCTGCCACCAGCTCGACCCGAAAGAGGTCAGCTATGGCACGCTCGGCCCGAGTCTCGCCGCCTATGGCAAGGACCGGAAATACGATCCGGAGACGATCAAGGACGCCTATACCAAGATCTACAACTCGATGGCTGTGGTGCCCTGCTCGAACATGCCGCGCTTCGGCGTCAACAAGGTGCTCGACGAGCAGCAGATCAAGGATGTGATGGCCTATCTGTTCGACCCGGAATCGCCGGTGAACAAGTAGCGACAAAGGTGCAGGCGGGGGCGATCCGCTCTTGCGGCCGGGAAGACGGTGAAGGCGGGTCGCATCTGCGGCCCGCCTTCTTCGTTTCGGCTCAGCCCGACTTGACCGGATTGCGCTTCAGCCAGTCGGGGAAGGGCGCGCTGTCATAGCCCTTCTCGCGGACATAGCGGAACATCGCCAGGAATTGCGGCGGCTCGAGCAGGCCGGGCATGCGTGCGACTTCGCGGGCTTGTGGCTTGCGATCCTTCAGCCCGTCCGCATGTTCGGGCAGGAACTGGATCGTCGGGGTGAACCTGACCCCGTAGCGCTCGCCGAGCTGCTTCTCGCCGAGCTTACCGCCGTCGAAATCGGTGACCTCGCGCGCGCCGATATGGTTGAGGTGCAGCACCTCGAAATTCGCCTTGATGTAGCCTTCGATGGCGGGGTCGGCGAGATGGACCTCGTGCATGCGGCGGCAGGCCGGGCAGCCCTTCAGCCCCCACATGATGGCGAGCCGCTTGCCGTTGGCGGTCGCGCCCTGCAGGTCCTCGGCGAGGTCGAGGAAGCTCTCGAGATACCAGTCGAGATGGTAGAGCCCGTCCTCGCCCAGGGTGGCGGCGGCCGCCGCCGGTTTGGCCAGCGTCGCCGCGAGGGCGGTGCCCAGCAGGATTCTGCGCGTCAGCATCAGCCTCTCCCTATCCGATCGTGCCGAGGGCCGGAAATGTCTGGAGCAGCCAGCCGGCCAGGACCGGCATGGTGCCGGTCATGAACAGCAGGCCGGTGACGACGAGGGCCGCGCCCATGGTCTTCTCGACCACCGGCATGTGGCGGCGGAACCGCGCCATCAGATTGAGGAACGGGCCGGCGAACACGGCCGCGAGCAGGAAGGGCACGCCGATCCCCAGCGAATAGGCGGCGAGCAGGGTGGCACCGCGGGCGGCGGTTCCTTCCGCCCCGGCGACCATCAGCACCGTCGCCAGCACCGGTCCGACGCAAGGGGTCCAGCCGAAGGCGAAGGCGAGGCCGACGAGATAGGCTCCGATCATGCTCGCCGGCTTGCGCTCGGTCTGGAAACGCGCCTCGCGATAGAGCAGGGGGATCCGCAGCCAGCCGAGGAAATGCAGGCCCATGATCAGGATCAGCGCGCCGGCGATGATCGAAAGCGTCTCGAAATAGGCGGTGACGACGGTGCCGATGGTCGAAGCGGTGGCGCCGAGCGCGACGAAGACGGTGGTGAAGCCGAGCACGAAGGCGCCGGCCATCATCACGATCCGGCGCGACTGGCGGGCCTCGAGCCTGCCGCTCGAACCGGACAATTCGCCGATGCCGACCCCGGCCAGGAAGCAGAGATAGGGCGGCACCAAAGGCAGCACGCAGGGGCTGAGGAAGGAGAGCAGCCCGGCCATGAAGGCACCTGCGATCGAGATGTCGAACACGCCCTGATCCTGCCTCTGGTTTATATATCTGAATACGACTATGTTAACGGGATGAATGCAACCGCCAATGTCATGCGTGCCTTGCTTGTCGCCTCTGCGCTGCTGCTGCCGGCCATGGCGGCGCGCGGTGCGGAACTCCTGATGTTCGAGCGCGCGGGCTGCGTCTGGTGCGAGCGCTGGGACCGCGAGGTCGCCCCTGGCTACGACAAGACGGCGGAGGGGCGGGCGGCACCGCTGCGGCGGATCGACCTCGGCAAGGGCGGCGCGCCTGAGACTGGCCTCGCCAAGCCGGTGCGTTACACGCCGACCTTTGTGCTGGTTTCTGAGGGGCGCGAGATCGGCCGGATCACCGGCTATCTCAGCAACGACACGTTCTGGGGTTTGCTTGGCAAGATGCTAGCTGACATAGAAAAGACGATAGAGCGAACGAGCGGCCTGTCCGCGACAATGGAAAAGCAATGAGCGCGATCGTTTCCAAGGCTCTCGAGACCGAGCTGCGCGACGGCGAGGAGTTCTCGCCCGAGCTCGATGTCCTGATGCGCAAGGCACGCAAGGCGAGCGATTTCCTCAAGGCGCTCTCGCATGAGAACCGCTTGCTGCTGCTCTGCCTGCTCGCAGAACGCGAGCGCACGGTGACCGAGCTGGAGCATATCCTTTCGCTGCGTCAGCCCATGGTGTCTCAGCAATTGGCGCGGCTGCGGCTCGACCAGCTGGTGACGACGCGAAGGGATGGAAAGGCGATCTATTACAGCCTCGCCAACGACGATGTCAGGCGCGTGATCTCGGTGATCTACGACATTTTCTGCGGACCGCAGAAGCCGGCGAAAGAGGATTGACGACCGAAATGGTTCCCTCGCCTGTGCGCTGAGCCGTGGCGCCGCTCTCCCCTTGGGCTGTGACGCTGGTCGGCGTCGGGATCGGCGCCGCATGCGGCTTCACCGTGCGACGGGCGCGACTCTGCTCTTTCGGGGCGGTCGAGGATTTCTGGATCGGCGGCGATACCCGCCGGTTGCGGATATTCGGGC
This sequence comes from Allobosea sp. GW823-FHT01F03, assembly GCF_058798075.1. Taxonomy (NCBI): domain Bacteria; kingdom Pseudomonadati; phylum Pseudomonadota; class Alphaproteobacteria; order Hyphomicrobiales; family Alloboseaceae; genus Allobosea; species Allobosea sp. GW823-FHT01F03. Next base: position 2,365,770 of record NZ_CM179505.1, read on the forward strand.
TGGCGCTCGCCATTGCGCTGTTCGGCACGCAGCTGATGATCTGGCGCGGTGATCTCTCGCCCGCGTTCTCGACCTATGTGCCGGGCGCGCTCGCCTGGTTCTCGATCCTCCTCGGCAGCACCTTGTTCGGCATCGGCATGGCGCTGGTCGGCACCTGCAGCTTCGGCTCGCTGATCCGGCTCGGTGCCGGCGATCTGCGCAGCCTGATCGTGATGATGGTCTTCGGCGCAGTCGCCTATGCGACGCTGCGCGGCATCCTGGCGCCGTTGCGGATCGACGTTCTGGAGCAGGTTGCGGTCGCCGTGCCGGGCTCGGTCCAGGGCGATCTGCCCTCGGTGCTGGAATGGCTGGGGCTCGGGGATCTGCGGCTCGCGCTCGGCATCGTCGCGCCGGCCTTGCTGATCGGCGCGGTGGTGATCGACCGGCGGCTGCGGCGCTCGCCACGCCTGTTGCTCGCGGGGGCGACGCTCGGGCTCGGCGTGGTCCTGGGGTGGTGGGCGACCGGAGTCGCCATCGACGAGTTCGCCCTCAACCCGCGCACGCAGAGCCTGACCTTCGTGTCGCCGGTCGGCCGCGCGCTCTATGCGGTGCTGACCACCCCGGTCGGGCTGTTCGATTTCGGCGTCGGCACGATCGTCGGCGTGATCTGCGGTTCCTTCGTCTCGGCGCTGTTCGACGCGGAGTTCCGCTGGGAGGCCTTCGACGACCATTACGAGATGCGCCGGCATCTCCTCGGCGCGGTGTTGATGGGTGGCGGCGGCGTGCTCGCCGGCGGCTGCACGATCGGGCAGGGCATCTCGGCGGGCTCGATGATGGCGCTGTCCTGGCCGCTGGCGATCGGCGGCATGATGATCGGCGCCAGACTCGGCATCGCCTTCCTGATGGAAGGTTCGATCCGTAACCTCTTCATCTTCCGGCGCTGAGCGGAGCGCGTTCGGCGTCACCCTGCGGCGATATGCGCCAGCAGTGCATTCCAGGCGGCTGAAAGCTGCGGCGATCCGGCGCGCCGTGCTGGCGACATGCAGGGCGGAGGGCCCGAAAGTCCGGAAATCGCTGTCTTGTTTGATCGACATCATCGAACGGCCGCTCGATGGCTTGCACAATCATGGTCACGGACCAGCCATGCCGCATAGCGGCCTATTGACATCCTATAATTCATATATATGAATATAAATATGTCATAACCATGGAGCGGGTCGATGAATGTCGGTGTCCTGGATCGCTGGGTGCGTTTCGTCGTCGGTATCGTGCTCGTCATGGCGGCCTTCGTCTCGCCGCTCGCCGAACTGGTCGCCGGCTGGGGCGCTTGGAAATACGCGCTGACGGTCTGGGGGGTGGTCATGCTGGCGACGGCGCTGTTCCGCTTCTGCCCGGCCTACACGCTGCTCGGCATCCGCACCTGCCCGCACCAGCCGCGCTGAGCGGCGCAGGCATAGCCGAGAACCGGTGAGGGATATCCGCATGAAACGCGAGATCGCCATCCTGTCGGCCATCGTCATGGCCGCCGCAATCTCTTCCGCCTCGGCGCAGGCTCCGGCTGCCCCCGGCGCTGCGCCGGCGGCAGCCTCGGCCGAGGTTCAGGCCACCATCCCCAAGGCCAAGCAGACCTCGCTCGGCCTCTATATGCGGCCGCGCGAGGCGGCCGAGACGATGGGCCGGGAGGGGGCCCGCACCTTGTTCGTCGATGTGCGGACCCGGGCGGAGATGATGTTCACCGGCTGGGCACCGATGATCGACGGTCACGTCCCCTTCGTCGAGGTCACCGAGTTCTGGGACTGGGACGACAAGGAAGGGCGCTACAAGCTCGATGCCAACCCGGTCTTCAGCCGGGACGTCGAACGGCTCCTCGCCGCCAAGGGCCTCACCAAGAACGACCGCGTCATCCTGATGTGCCGCTCCGGCGACCGTTCGGCCCGCGCCGTCGACAAGCTGGCAGAAGCCGGGTTCACCCAGGTCTACAGCCAGTATGAGGGTTTCGAGGGGGATGCTTCCCCTTACGGTCAGCGCACGGTCAATGGCTGGAGGAATGCCGGGCTGGCCTGGACCTACAAGCCCGACAAGGCGAAGTTCTACGCCGCGGGACGCTGAATTCGGGCGGCGCGCCGGCGAGGCCGGCGTTGCCGCATGGTTCCGTTCTGCTTAGCCGCCAGAGACGAAGCGATAGGCGTTGCCGTCGCGCTCGACGCGGCCGATGGCGCCATCGAGATGATAGCCGATCACCCGCGCCTTCTCGTTCGCGGCGCGGTCGAGCAGCCGGCGCCTTGTTGCGACCGCGAGGTCGGCGTCGTGGTCGGAGGCCGGGCGCCATTCCGGATGGGCGAAGGAGGCGATCCTGTGCGTCAGCGCATCGCCGAGAACGAAGACCGGGCCGCTCGCATCCTTGAGCTCAAAGGAGACGTGGCCGGGTGTATGGCCGGCCGTGTCGAAGGCGGCGACGCCCGGCACCCATTCCGAGCCGGCATCGTGCAGCTCCAGCGATTCTCCGAGCGCCTTGACGATGCGCTGCGCTCCGGCGGCGAAAGCGTGCCGGTCCTCGGGCAGCTTCTCGTAGACCTTGGGGTCGGTCCAGAAGGCGACCTCGCGCTTGTCGGCATGCCAGCGGGCGTTCGGAAAGAGAGGCGTGTCGAAATCGTCGAGCGCCCCCCAGAAATGGTCGGGGTGGAGATGGGTGAAGAGCACATGGGTGACGCTGTCGGGCGCGATGCCGGCGGCTTCCAGGCTGGCGGCGAGCTTGCCGGTTCCGGGCAGGAAGTTGGCGCCAGAGCCGCAATCGAACACGACGACCTGATCGCCCTGCCTGAAGCAGGTGACGTTCAGCACGCTGACGGTCGGGCCGCTCGCCTTGGTCGCCTGGGCGATCGCGTCGAGCGGGACATCGCGCGCCAGCATCGATTGCGGCATCTCGAAGCTGCCGTCGCTGAGGATCGAGATCGCCCGCTCGCCCTGTCTGGCCGTGGCGACCACCTGGGAAACAGCGCCCGAAACGGAGCCGGCCAGCGCAGCGGCCGTGCCGCCGAGCAGGATGTCGCGACGGTTCAGCATATGACCTCCCCATGATCTTGTTAGATGTATCTTTATCTTTGAATATATCGCCTTTCCGGAGGCGGGCAAGTCAGGTTGCGGCCCTTGTCGCCGGGCGGGCGGCGTCCGGTTGGCTTCCGGCCCGCAGCCGGCCGCATTGACGTCGCTCCGGCCACGGAAGATGGTCCGCGCCGCATCGGAAGGCTGTGGCCGCGGCGGTTGCGCCCTGGAGGCTGGAATGTCGAAGGCGACACGGGCGACGAAAGCGCTGGAGCAGGCGGGCGTCGCCTTCACCGTCCACAGCTATGATTACGATCCCGGGGCCGACAAGGTCGGCCTGCAGGCGGCGGAGGCGCTGGGCGAGCCGCCGCAGCGCGTGCTCAAGACGCTGATGGCGCTGGTCGACGGCAAGCCGGTCTGTGTGATCGTGCCCTCCGATCGGGAAGTCTCGATGAAGAAGCTCGCCGCGGCCTTCGGCGGCAAGTCGGCCCAGATGATGAAGCCGCCCGAGGCCGAGCGGCTGACCGGCTACAAGGTCGGCGGAATCAGCCCTTTCGGCCAGATGCGCCGGATTGCGACCGCGCTCGAGGAGCAGGCGCTGGCGCATGAGCTGGTCTATCTCAATGGCGGCCAGCGCGGCTTGCAGCTTAGGATGCGGCCGGCCGATCTGGTCTCGGCGCTGAACGCCATCACGGCGCCGGTGATCGCCTGAAGCAGCCGAAAACTGCGCTGTCCCAGCCCCGCACGGGGAGAGCGGATAGCTGAGCGCCGGGCTTGAGCACGGCCCGGATGCCAAGCATAGCCAATATCTATTTGCCAGCCATGCCCGTGCCTCAAACAATCACGGGCATATCTAGAAAACCGCATAGAGGGGTAAGAACCATGAAATTCGTCGGAATGACCGCGTTGGCGAAGGTCGCCGCGGTCCTCGGCTGTTTCGCCGCCGTGCCGGCCATGGCGCAGAACAAGGTCCAGATCCGGCTCGGCCATGTGCTCGCCGAGAGCCACAGCTGGAATGTCGCAGCCAAGGGCTTCGCCGAGGACGTCGCCAAGGCGACCGAGGGTCGCGTCACCATCCAGGTCTTCCCGTCGGGCCAGCTCGGCACCGAGAAGGACGTCGTCGAAGGCCTGCAGATCGGCACCATGCAGGGCGGCGTCATCGGCAGCGGCTCCTTCCAGCCGATCGAGCCGCGCATGGGCATCGTCGAGCTTCCCTATGCCTGGCCGACCCGTGAGAAGGCCTTCGCCGCCTTCGACGGCGAGATGGGCACCGAGCTCGCCAAGCTGCTCGCGGCCAAGAACATCGTCGTGCTGTCCTGGTGGGAGAACGGCTATCGCCACATCACCACCAAGAAGGCGCCGGTCAACAAGCCGGAAGACCTGAAGGGCGTGAAGATCCGCGTGACGCCCGACAAGGTCCGGCTCGACACCTTCCGCGCCCTCGGCGCGGAGCCGGCGCCGCTGGCCTTCGGCGAGCTCTATTCGGCGCTGCAGCAGGGCGTGTTCGACGCGCAGGAGAACCCGCTCTCGATCATCGATTCCTCGTCCTTTGCCGACGTCCAGAAATACGCCGCCCTGACCGGCCATGTCTGGGGTGCCGCCTGCCTCGTCGTCAGCAAGCGCATCTGGGATCAGGTCGGCCCGGCCGACAAGGAGGCCGTGCTGGCCGCCGCCGCCAAATGGCGCGACGAGCAGCGCAAGATGGTCACCGCCTCCGACCAGCAGCTGGTCGAGAAGCTGACCGCCAAAGGTATGACCGTCAACAAGGTCGATCCGACGCCGTTCATCGCCGCGGTCCAGCCGGTCTGGAAGTCGCAGGAGGCCGTTTATGGCCCGGCCCTGATGGCGCTGCTCGACAAGTACCGCAAGTAAGTCCGCAATCGCGGACCGGCAGGACGCCGCCAGGCGAAGGCCTGGCGGCGTCTCGCCTTCCGGCGATCCCATTCCTGCCGAGGAGAGGCTCTCATGACCCCCGACTCATCGCCTGCCGCGTCAAAAGGCGCGCTCGCCCGTATGGTCGACATCGTCGACCGGCTGACGTTGGGCGTGTCCTCCCTCGGCGTCGCGCTCTTCAGCGCCGTCGTGGTCTATGTCGCCCTCGGGCGCTATGTTTTCGGCACCACGCCCTATTGGTCCGAGGAGCTGCCGCGCAGCCTGCTGATCTGGAGCGTCTTCATCGGCCTCGTGCCGGCGACGGTGCGTGCCAGCCATCTCAATGCCGGCCTCTTGCCGCTGCTGGTGCGCAATGAACACCGGCGGCGCGGGCTGGAGCTGGTTGCCCGGCTGTTGACGGCGCTGTTCTTCGTCATCCTCGCCTATACCGGCTGGCAGCTCACCGAAGCCGGCCTCGACAGCCTGACGACCGCGCTGCAGATCCCCAACGCCGTGGTCTACGTCGCGCTGCCGATCGGAGCCGGCCTCTCGGCCATCGTCATCCTTCTGCCCCTGTTCAAGGAGCGCGCCCCGTGACGCTCGGACTTGCCCTGCTGCTCGCCAGCTTCACCGTGCTGGTGGCGCTGGACGCACCGATCGCGGTCGCGCTCGGCCTCGCCTCAGTCGTCTATCTGCTCGTATCCGATCTTGCGCCGCTGATCGTCGTGGCGCAGCGCGTCATCGCCGGCATCGATTCCTTTACCCTGCTCGCGATCCCGCTCTTCCTGCTCGCCGGCCTTTTGCTGCTGCACGGCGATCTGACGCCGCGCATCATCAGGCTCTGCAGCGCCCTGGTCGGGCGCGCCCGCGGCGGACTCGCCATCGTGATGGTGATGGGCTGCATGCTGTTCGGTGCGCTGTCCGGCTCCGGCGTCGCCGATGTCGTGGCGATCGGCACGATGATGCTGCCGGCGATGAAGGAGCGCGGCTACGATACCGGCTTCTCCTGCTCGCTGCTCGGCTGCGCCGGCTCGCTCGGCACGGTGATTCCGCCCAGCATCGTGCTGATCGTCTATGGCACCGCGACCAACACCTCGATCGGCGCGCTCTTCGTCGCGGCCATCATCCCCGGCATTCTGACCGGCCTCGGCCTGATGATCGTCGCCTATATCATCGCCCGCCGGAACGATTGGCGCGGTGGCGAGGCCTTCAACTGGGGCGAGCTCTGGCTGGCGCTGAAGGATTCCGCGCTCGCTCTGCTCGGTCCGGTGATCATCATCGGCGGCATTCGCGGCGGCATCTTCACGGCGACGGAAGCCGCCGGCATCGGCGTGCTCTATGCGCTGGTCGTCGGCGGGCTGATCTATCGCAAGCTCACCTTCCCCCTGATCTGGAACCTGGTGAAGCAGACGGCCGAGAGCTCGGCCTCGATCCTGTTCGTCATCGCCTGCGCCAGCATCTTCGGCTGGATTCTGGCGGCCGAGCAGGTGCCGCAGCTGATCGTCAACGCAATCTCCTCGGCGACGAACAGCGCCACCGTCGCACTCCTCTTGATGATGGGCGTGCTGCTGATCCTCGGCACATTCATGGAGACGATCGCGATCATCCTGATCCTGGCGCCCGTCTTCATCCCGATCCTGCGCGCCTATCAGATCGACCCGGTGTTCTTCGGCGTGCTGCTGACGGTGAACCTCGCCATCGGCGCCAACACGCCGCCGCTCGGCATCGACCTGATGGCGGCCTGCCGGGTCGGCGGCATCCCGATGTCGGCCTCGTTCCGCTATCTGCTGCCGTTCATCGGCTCGATGGTGGCGGTGCTGCTGCTGATGGTGCTGTTCCCCGGCATCGTGCTCGGCCCGGCGCGGCTGTTCGGCCACTGAGAATTTCGAGATAGTCAGGAGAGTGTGATGGCACTGCCAGCATCTGCGCGCGTCGATATCGAGCGCTATTGGGCGACCCTCGCGCGTTCGGCCGAGATCGGTCCCGGGCGGCCGGGCGGCCTCTCGCGTCTCGCGCTCGGCGATGCCGACAAGCAGATGCGCGACGAATTCGTCGGCTGGTGCCGCGAGGCCGGGCTGACGGTCCGCATCGACGGCATGGGCAATATCTTCGCCCGCCGCTCCGGCCTCGACGACAGCCTGCCGCCGGTGGTGATGGGCAGCCATCTCGACACCCAGGTCAATGGCGGGCGCTTCGACGGCATCGCCGGCGTGCTCGGTGGGCTCGAGGTCTGCCGGGCGCTCGACGCGCTCGGCCACCGAACCCGCCGGCCGCTCGAAGTGGTCAACTGGACCAATGAGGAAGGCAGCCGCTTCTCGCCGCCGATGGTCGGCTCCGGCTGCTTCGTCGGCGCCTATGGCCTCGACTGGGCGCGCGAGCGTCGCGACGATGACGGCAAGTCGATTGGCGAGGAGCTGGCGCGGATCGGCTATCTCGGCGAGATGGAGGAGAAGCCGCACGCCTTCGACGCCTATTTCGAGTTCCATATCGAGCAGGGCTATTATCTCGATCGCGACGGCATGCAGGTCGGTGTCGTCACCGGCGGCTTCCCGAGCACCGGCATGCTGGTCGAGTTCCGCGGCGAGACCGCCCATACCGGTCCCTGGCCGATGGAGCGGCGCAAAAACGCGCTGATCGCCGGCGCGCGCCTGCTGGTCGCCGTCGACGAGCTCGGCTGGGAATATGCCGGCAGCGGCGGCAAGGCGACGGCGGCGCGGCTGATCGCCTGGCCGAACAAGCCCGGCATTCTCTCAGACTGGGCCCAGACCGTCTGTGACGTCCGCCATCCCGACCCGGAAACCGCGCTGGTGATGGCCGAGCGGATGCGCCGTGCGGTCGGCGAGGCGGCTGCGCGGGCAGGGTGCGCTGCCGAAATCCTCGATGTCTGGAACTGGGGCGGGGCGATCTTCGCGCCGGAGCTGATCGACCAGGTGCGCAGCGCCTCGCTCGCCATGGGTTACCGGACGCAGGACATCCTCAGCCAGGCCGGGCACGACGCCTATTTCGTCGCCCGCCATGCGCCGACCATGATGATCTTCGCGCCCTGCAAGGGCGGCATCACCCATAACAACGCCGAAGATTGCGACCGGGACGATCTCGAGCCCGGCCTCAACGTGCTGCTCCAGGCGGTGGTCGCGCGCGCCGACCGCTAGAGCCTCGATCCGAAAGGCAGAGTCCGCTTTTCGGATGAATACGGAACCATGAGACAGAGATGGATCGCCGTGCGTCCGGAAGGACAGGCGGCGATCTGAGCGTGCTGTAGCTCCCGCCGCATGGTCATTCCGGCCCCGAGGCCTCGAACCGGAATGCCGTGCCTCTCGGGGCAAGCCTCCTCAGTCGAAGGCGAGCTGTACCTTCATCGCCTTCGACTTGTCGGCGGCGAGATCGAAGGCCTCGACGGCACGCGCGATCGGGATCGAGGCGGTGAGCAGCGGCGAGAGGTCGATCCGGCCCGAACCGATCAGCGCCACCGCCCAATCGAATTCCTCATGGAAGCGGAAGGAGCCGCGCAGCTCGAACTCCTTGGCGACGACGACGTTCATCGGCAGGGTGAAATTGCCGCCGACGCCGATCTGCACGATGACGCCACCGGGGCGGACGACGTCGAAGGCGCCGGTCAGGGCGTGCTGGTTGCCGGAGGCCTCGAACATCACGTCGAAGCTGCCCTTGTCGGCGCCGTAATCGGCCTTGAGCCGGTCCGGCTCGGCCATGACGTTGATCGCGGTGGTCGCGCCCATCTTGAGGGCGATCGGCAGCGGTCCGTCGACCACGTCGGTGACGACGATCTCGCCGGCGCCGGCGGCGCGGGCGGCGACGACGGTCAGCACGCCGATCGGCCCCGAGCCGGTGACCAGCACGCGCTTGCCGAGCAGCGGGCCGGCGCGCTTGGCGGCATGCAGGCAGACCGCGAGCGGCTCGGCGAAGGCCGCTTGCGCTGCGCCGACATGGGCGGGGAGCTTCACCGCCTGGCGCTCCTCGATGACCAGCTCTTCGCGGAAGCCGCCCTGGACATGGGGAAAGCGCATGGCGCTGCCATAGAACAGCATATCGAGGCAGTGCTGCTGCTGTCCGGCCTGGCAGTAGCGGCAGCGCCCGCAGGAGCGGCTCGGATTGACCGCGACGAGATCGCCCGGAGCGACGCGCGAGACCTCGGCGCCGACCGCCTCGACGATGCCGGCGATCTCGTGGCCGAGGATCATCGGCTCGCGCACGCGGATCGTGCCGAAGCCGCCATGCAGGTAGTAATGCAGGTCCGAGCCGCAGATGCCGCCGGCCTTGATCCGCACGCGCACATCGAGCGGGCCGAGTTCGGGAGTCCTGGTCTCCTCGACGCGGAGATCCTTCTCGGCATGAATGACGACGGCGCGCATCGAAGCTCTCCCTGGGGACCAGCGGCTATGCGGTCCCGGCGATTGTCTAATCGTTTTAAAACGCTTACCCAAGCCGGGACGAGGTGCCAAGCCACGAGACCGGGAGGATAGGATGTCGCTCAATCTGTTCAAGCTCGATGGGCGTATCGCCCTGGTCACGGGCTCCGGCCAGGGCATCGGCCTCGCCATGGCCGAGGGCTTGGCGGCGGCTGGAGCGCATGTCGTCCTCAACGGTCGCGACAAGGCCAAGCTCGAAGCGGCGCGGGGTGCGATCGCCGCCGCCGGGCACAAGGTTTCCATCGCTCCTTTCGACGTCACCGACCAGAAGGCGGTCGAGGCCGGCGTCGCGGCGATCGAGGCCGAAATCGGGCCGATCGACATCCTGATCAACAATGCCGGCACACAGAAGCGCGGCGCCTTCGTCGACTTCCCGGCGGAGGACTGGCATTTCCTCGTCGCGACCAATCTGCATTCGGTGTTCTACGTCACCCAGGCGGTGGCCAAGCGCATGGCGCCGCGCAATCGCGGCAAGATCGTCAGCATCGGCTCGGTGATGAGCAAGCTCGGCCGGCCGACCATCGTGCCCTATACCGCGACCAAGGGCGCAGTCGCGCTGATGACGCAGGGTCTCGCCGCCGAGCTCGGCAAGCACAACATCCAGGTCAACGCGATCGGCCCCGGCTATATCGTCACCGAGCTCAACAAGGCCCTGATCGCCGACGAGACCTTCTCCAACTGGGTCAAGAGCCGGACCCCGGCCGGACGCTGGGGCGAGACCAGCGAACTGATCGGCGCGGCGATCTTCCTGTCCTCGGAAGCCTCGGATTATGTCAGCGGCCATCTGCTGATGGTCGATGGCGGCCTGACCAGCGTGGTGTGAGCCGGCACAGCAGCGCCGTCAGCGCCGCGCAGCCACATAGGGCACGAGCTCCGTCAGCGCCGAAATGGTGAGATCGGCGGGCTCGCCGAGCTGTTCGGGCTGCATGCGCAGCGCCTTGAACATCGCGGCCGGGCCGATCGCGCCGCTCGTGAGTTCGGCGCGCAGCGCGGCGGGCGCGATCCGCTCGATGCGGGCGACGGTGAGGCCATAGGCCTTGGCGCCTGCGATGTCGAAGCCGTTGGAGGAGACGAACAGAATCTCCTCGCGGGAGAGGTCGAGCCTGTCCTCGACGAGGCGGTAGCCGCGCGGATCGGGCTTGTAGGCTCTGATCTCGTCGACGCTGATCACCGTCTCAAGCAGGCCGTCGATCCTCGCCTGCCTGGTAAGGTTGGTCAGCATGGACGGGCTGCCATTGGAGAAGATGGCGAGCCGTGTCGGCGCGAGGCCTTTCAGCGCGTCCAGCGCTTCCGGGTAGAGGGCGAGCGCGTCATAGGCGGCGGCGATGCGGACGATGAGCTCGGGCGTCGCTTCGAGCCCGAGCGTCTTCAGCGTGAAGTCGAGCGAGGCCCGGGTGACGCTCCAGAAATCCTCGTACCGGTCCATCAGCGAGCGCAGCCAGGTGTATTCGAGCTGCTTCAGCCGCCAGATCTGGGTGATCGTGCCACCATGGCCGGGAAAGGCCGCCTCGGTCAGCCCTGCGACGGACTGCACGTCGAAGAGCGTGCCATAGGCATCGAACACCACTGCCTTGATCGTCATACGCGCGCTCCTCCCTCCGCTTGCGCCACCTTAGCGCTCGCCTTGGCCGCGCGGAGCGTGATATCCGCACAAGCACCTTTTCGCAGATGCACAGGTTGCCAAGATGTCCAGCCGTCCCGTCATGCTGATGATCCTCGATGGCTGGGGCTGGCGCGACGACGCGAACAACAACGCGGTTCGTCTGGCGAAGACGCCGAATTTCGATCGGTTCTGGACGTCCTCGCCGCATGCCTTCCTGCGCACCAGCGGGCTCGATGTCGGCCTGCCCGAGGGCCAGATGGGTAATTCCGAGGTCGGCCATCTCAATCTCGGCGCCGGGCGCGTCGTGATGCAGGATCTGCCGCGCATCAACCAGGCGATCACCGACGGCACGCTGAAGCAGGCGCTGGCGGCGAGCGGCCTCGTCGCGAAGCTGAAGGCGAGCGGCGGCACCTGCCATCTCATCGGCCTGGTCTCGCCCGGCGGCGTGCATGCCCATCAGGACCATGCCGTGGCGCTGGCGAAGCTGCTGGTCGAGGCCGGCATTCCGGCCGTGATCCATGTCTTCACCGATGGCCGCGATACGCCGCCGCGCTCGGCCGGCGACTATGTCGCGGCGCTTCAGGCGACCCTGCCGGAGCAGGTCAAGGTCGCGACCCTGTCCGGGCGCTATTACGCCATGGACCGCGACAACCGCTGGGAGCGGGTCGAACTCGCCTGGAAGGCGATGGCGCTCGGCGAGGGCGAACAGATGCCCGGCGCGGCCGCGGCGATCGAGGCGGCCTATGCCGCCAATGTCAGCGACGAGTTCATCAAGCCGGCGGTGATCGCGGGATTCGGCGGCATGAAGGATGGCGACGGACTGCTCAGCTTCAATTTCCGGGCCGACCGCATCCGCGAAATTCTCGCGCCGCTGCTCTTCGCCGAGTTCAGCGGATTCCCGCGGCCGAAGGCGCCGAAGCTCGTCGCTGCGGTCGGCATGACCTCCTACAGTTCCGAGCTCGATCCGCTGATGCCGGCGCTGTTTTCCCCGCAGAGCCTGGCGAATGGGCTCGGCGAGACCGTCGCCAGGGCGGGGCTGAAGCAGATCCGCTTCGCCGAGACCGAGAAGTACCCGCACGTCACCTATTTCTTCAATGGCGGGCGCGAGGAACCCTATGAAGGCGAGGCGCGCAGCATGACGCCGTCGCCCAAGGTCGCGACCTATGACCTCCAGCCGGAGATGTCGGCGCCGGAGCTGACGGAGAAGGTGGTCGCCGCCATCGAGAGCGGGACCTATGACCTGTTCGTGCTGAACTTCGCCAATCCCGACATGGTCGGCCATACCGGCGTGCTCTCGGCCGCGGTCAAGGCGGTCGAGACCGTCGATGCCGGCCTCGGCAAGATCGCGGACGCGATCCTCGCCAAGGGCGGCGCGCTCTTCGTGACGGCCGATCACGGCAATTGCGAGCTGATGGTCGATCCGGTGACCGGAAACCCGCATACCGCCCACACCACCTTCCCGGTGCCGGCGATGGTGATCGGCAGCGGTGCCAAGGCGCTGGCCGAGGGGCGTCTCGCCGATGTCGCGCCGACGCTGCTCGCCTTGCTCGGACTGAAGCAGCCGGCCGAGATGACGGGCTCGTCGCTGCTGCGCTGAAGGCTCAGCGCGGCTTTCCGGAATCAGCCGGGAGCGCCGGCCGCCGCATCCGGGCGGCCGCCCTGATCCTGGAAGAATGAAGCCTGGGCAGCGAGGGCGCGGCTCGCGGCGCGCAGCGATTCCGGCTCGCCGCGCCCTGCCTCGTCGAGGCGGCTCGCGAGTTCGTCCAGGGCCTGCACCGCTCTGCCGGGCTGCTCTGCCGCATTGGCGATGCGCGCCAGCGCCAGCCTGATCGCGTGTGCGGTGGCCGGGGCGAGGTCGGTTTCCGCCAGCATGGCGCGCAGGCGCAGCACCGCCATGCCGACCGCGAACACCGCGATGCCGCCATCCTCCTGCGTGCCCGCCCGCTCGCCCGCCTGTTGCGACAGGCGCACCAGCCGCAGCAGCCGGTGATTGAGCCGGGCCCGCCAGGTCGCGGCGCGCAGCGCCGCCTCGGGCGCGCTGCAGAGATCCTGCAACTCCCTCAGCATCATGCCGGCGAGCACCTGCAGGCGCTGGCGTGCATCGGTCGGGAAGATGGTGCGGAAGGCGATCAGGGTCAGGAACGGCGCCGACACGACGGCGAGCGCGGTGAAGACGGTGCCGGTGAGATCCCCCTTGAGCGGCAAGGCGGGCTGCGACAGCAGCAGCAGGGCCATGCAATAGTCGATCGAGCCGAGCATCGTGCGGCGATGGGCCATCGGCAGGGCGCCGAGCATGATGAAGGGCATCAGCATCAGGACGAGCTCGAGCTCGCTCGTCGCATGCGGCCAGATAAGCCAGCGGCAGGCGAGCGCTGCGAGGGCGCCGCAGGCCTGGCCGACCAGCACCTTGCGCATGATCAGCGCCGGATTCTCCCAGGTCGAGAACAGCGTCACCATCACCGAAGTTCCGAGCAGCAGTAACGCGCCTGCCTGCCAGCCGGTGACCACCCAGAGCGTGCCCAGCCCCAGCATGATGCCGCCGGCGCGCAGGGCCGCCTGCCGGGCGCCGACCCAGTCGCGATGCAGGATGATCGGATGCTCGATGCGCGCCGGCCGGATTTCGCCGTCGCTGACGCCGATCCGCTCCTTCGCGGCGGCCTCCAGGCGCAGGATCGCATCCCGCAGGGGCGGGTGCTCGCTCGCGAGATCGGCCGCCTGTTCGAGCAGGGGCAGAATCTCGGTAACCGGGGCCGCGCCTTCCAGGGCGCCGGCCGCCTGTTCGAGCAGTTTTCCGACCGGCTCGACACGCAGCGTTTCCGGCGCGGTCCTGAGCCAGACCAGGGCCGAGACAAGCGCCGAGATCAGGCTGCGTATGCTGCGGGCCGAGCGGCGCGAGCGGAGCGAGCCGGCGCCGTGAGGTTCGAGCGCCTCGTCGAGCAAGGCGAGCTGTCGCAAGGTCTGCCGCTGCTCCTCGGCGCCGGGCCGCGTCCCCGAAAGCAGGCTCGTGAGCTGCCGCAGCACGCGGATGGCCAGTTGCCGCGCTTCGCCGGCGACGGCGTCCTCGCCCTCCTTCGGTGCGAAGAGAAGCCCGACGACCAGGGCCGTCACGATCCCGGTCAGTACGGTCAGCAACCGGTCCGCAGCCAGAAGGAGAACATGATCGGGGTGGCCGATATCGAGCAGCACCACCATTGCCGCCGAGAAACCGGCGATGAGGGCGCCATAGGAGACGAAGCCGCGCAGCAGATTGCCGGCAAAGGCGCAGAGCCCGACCCAGAGCGCCAGCCCGAGCATGACTGGCAGCGGCAGGCCGCCGGAGAGCAGCATCAGGACGACGCCGACCGCGGTGCCGGCGAGCGTGCCGACGCCGCGGAAGAAGGCCTTTTCCAGGAGCATGTTGCGGGCCGGCTGGGCCGAGGCGAAGACGGTCATCGCCGACCATTGCGGGTGCTCGAGCCCGAGCGCCCAGGCGGCCAGCAGCGCGAGGCAGGCGGCGAAGCAGGTGCGCAGCGTGAAGCCGAGGCGCCCGGTGTCGAAACCGAGCCTGGCGAGGGCGGGAAGCGGGTTCATGTGAGTTTTTATCAGATCGCGCGTGCCGCGGCGTGCGGCACGGTCCGCAGCGAGGCTTCTACCATCGCAGCCCGTTTGTCATCGCATGGCGGGGAAAGTCGGATTCACATTGCCGAGCGTGGGGTCAGAAATTGTAGGCGGCTTTCAGCTTCACCAGGTGCTGGCTGAAATTGCTGATGTCGAGATCGCCGGGCTGGCCCTTGGCCTTGCCGGCGAGTTGGACATTATAGGCCGCCGAGATGGCGAGCGCCTTCGTCGCCTGCCAGTAGATGCCGGGGCCGGCGAAGGTGGCGTAGCCGAGATTGTCGCCGAGGCCGAGTTCGTTCTGACGGCGCTGATGGCGGACCTCGCCGCTGAGATAGAGCCCGTCGGCGACCTGCCAGGCGAGCGAGCCGGCGAGCGTCAGGGTCGATGAGCGCTGATAGGGGCTCGGGCCGGTCCAGGTCAGATCCTGCGAAAGGTTGAGGGCGGCATAGAGCTTGCCCCGGATGAGCGCCGTGTCGGCATAGAGGCGCAGGCCGGTGTTGTAGGTGGGGAAGGGGCCGGCACCGGTCGGGTCGGTGCGATTGAAGCTGGGATCGACGACGATGGTGAGGCCGAGGCCGTGCAGGTCGCGGCCGAGCAGGCGGTATTTCATCTCCAGGCCCGCGCCGAGCCCGCGCGCATCGGCCTTCGTGCCGGCGATGGTCGCGTCGGTGTAGCCGCCGAGCAGGTAAGGGCCGATCTCGACGCAAGGCCAGAGGCCATAGGAGCCCTGCAATTGCAGTCCGTGCACGGACTGCCGGCCGTCGCGAGCGCCGAAGCCGCCGCCATAGCTCAGGCTGGCGCCGAAGGAGCCGGGGTCGGCGACCTCCGAGCCGGTGGTGAAGCCGAAGGCGTCGATCGGGATGCTGTCGCTTTCGGTGCAGGCCGAGAGCGCAGGCGGGGCGGCCGGTGCCGGCTTCCGAGCGGGCAGGTCGGCGGCTGGTGCGGGCGCCAGGGCGGCCGAAGCGGCGAGGGCGAGGAGAGCGAGCCGGAGCGGCATGCGGCGGGCGCTTTCGAAAGGGCGGCGAACCGGGCCAGCATGCGCCCGCGCATTCGCTGCCGCGAGAGGCCGGCCGGCGCGATTGCTGCATTGCGCCGGATAGTTGCCGCTGCGCAACATCGGCTCGCGCAGGGGCGGCCTCGTGGCGGCCCCGAACTCAGGCGGACTCGGCCAGCCCCTGCAGCCGCGCGAAAGCGACCGGAGCGATCTCCGCCAGCTCCGCGACCGGTTTCCAGGCGGCGGCATGAACCTCCTCCTCCTGCGCGACCAGCGGCAAAGCGGGGTCGGCCAGGAAGAGGTATTGCAGGTCGTGATGGATATGGGCGGGTTCGCCGCGCGAGGGCTTGCCGGGAACCTCATGGCTGTCGATGGCGAAGGGCAGGTCGCCGCTGCGATGCCAGGGGTGCAGGGAAAGTCCGGCGACGCCGGTTTCCTCCACCGCCTCGCGGGCCGCCGATTCGTGGAAGCGCGGCGCCGGCTCGTAATGCCCGCCGGGCTGGAGCCAGCGGCCGATCACGACATGGTCGATCAGCAGGATGCGGGCGTGGTCCGGCGAGAGCACGAAGGCGCTGGTGGTGACGTGCCCGGGAAAGGTGTCGCGCTCGGCGAGGGCATGACGCTCGCCGATCTGCCAGCGCAACAAGGCCAGATGCTCGCGGGGCCCGGCGATCTCGGAGCGATAGCGCGTCACCAGCGGCTCGAGCCGGCCGAGAAAATCGAGGACGGACATCGGGAAACCTCAGGGCAGCGGCAGGCGGTAGCGCTCGAAGCCGCCATTCTTGGCGCCGTCATAGCCGACGATGACATCCAGTCGGTTGCCACGCTGGCCGAGGATCGTCACCGCCTCCGCCTTCAGGCCGGGGCGGGCCGGCAGGTCGCCGAGCAGCTTGGTGGCCTCGGGTTTGATCGGGTCGACCAGCAGGAGCGAATAGGCGAGCGACTGCTCGGCAGCCGGCCCGACCAGGACCAGAAGTCGGCCGTCAGGCAGGGCGGCGAGGTCACGGATGCCGCGGTCGCGGTCGGCGGGAATGGCGATCACGGTCGGCGCGACCGTCGCCGGAGCGTGGCCGGGGGCGAACAGGGCATCGACAGGCGCGCCGACCAGGAAGGCCTTGCCCGCGATCGAGGGAGCGCGCAGGCCGGCCCAGAGGATCGGGCCGGTGACGGCGACGCCTTCGAGATTCATCCCGTTCTCGTCATTGAGGGCCCTGCCGAAATAGGGTGCGGCATCTCCGGCCTGACGCAGCATGTCGCTCAGGCGATAGGTGAGCTCGATTTTTCCGGACGGAGAGCCGGCTTCGTCGACCCGGAGCCGGGCGAGATGGAAGGCCGAAAGCCGGAACTCGCCCTTGTGACGCGAGCAGCCATGCGAGCCGGCGACGTAGAAGGCTCCGGCGGAGAAGGTGACGGCCTCGCCGTCGAGTTCCGCGAATTCGCCGGCTTCCTTGCAGATACCGCCGGGCGGCGTGCCGAGCGTGGCGCTGGAGGCTTCGTCGCCGATCAGGGGCACGGTCGCGCCGGGGGTGACGCGGTTTTCGGCGATCTGGGCGAATTGCGCGAAGGAGCCTTCGTCATTGATCACGAGGCAGCGCAGCGTGCCGGTCGCCGAGGGCATGCAGGCGAGGCCGCTGAGATCGACCGCCGTCTTGCCGGGCTTCTTGCCGGCGAAATCGCCATTGCTGCGCAGGCGCTGCTCGGGCGTGAGCGTGTTGGCGTCCGCCATGGCAGGGCTGAGCAGGGCGGTGGCGAGCAGAATGGCGAGCAGGCGAGACGGCATGGCGAATCCAGGCGGCGAATCGAGCGGGCCGGACTGGCGGACGCCCGAAATTAGCTGACCCGCAGCCTCGCCGATTGCAAGGCTGCGGGTCAGCTTAGAATGAATGCAGCGCTGCGGCGAGCCGCCGAATCCGGGTCATGCTGTCGAAAAGGCCGGGTTCTCCGTGATGCGTCATTAGCGTTGCCGTGGCCGGCTTGCGGGCCGGCTGCGCTAGCCGCGCTTGCGGCTCCAGTCTTCATAGAGCCCCGCCTCGTCGGCGGGGCGCAAGGGCCGCAGCGGGATGGACTGGGCCTGCGGCTCCCTGGTCATCTCGGCATAGACCTTGGCGGTGGACAGGCCGAATTCCTCACCATCCTCGTTCGAATAGGCGAAGAAGGCCGCCTTGACGCCGGTCAGATGCATGGCGGCGAGGCACATCGGGCAGGGATGGCCGCTGGCATAGATGGTCGCGCCGTCGAGGCGCGGCGTGCCGAGCTCCGCGCTCGCCTGGCGGATCGCTTCGAGCTCGGCATGGGCGGTCGGGTCGTTCGTCTCGTGGGTGCGATTGACGGCGCGGGCGAGAATCTTGCCGTCGCGCACCAGCACGGCGCCGAAGGGGCGTCCGCCCTGCCCGATATTGTCGCGGGCAAGCGCCACCGCCTCGCGCATGAAGCTCTCGTCGGACATGGGCTGCCTCCGATCATCATGGCCCGGGCCGGGGACGAGCCCGGCCCGGAGCCTTTGTCAACTTACCGGCAGGCGCCAAGATGGCGGTGCCTGTCGCGGGCTTCAGCCGAGCTTGCCATAGGCGGGGACGGTGAGGAAATCCTCGAATTCCGGCGCGAGCGAGAGCTTGGCGAAGAGTTCGATCGCCTCCGGGAAGCGGCCCTTGTCATAGGCCTCGGCGCCGAGCTCGCCGCGGACGCGCTCCATCTCCTCGGCGAGGCAGCGCTTGAACAGGTCTGCGCTGACCTTGGTGCCGCCGTCGACCTCGACGCCGTACTGGACGAACTGCCAGATCTGGGCGCGGCTGATCTCGGCCGTCGCAGCATCCTCCATCATGTTGTAGATCGGCACGGCGCCGCGCCCACGCAGCCAGGCCTCGAGATACTGCACGCCGACGCGGATGTTCTCGCGGAAGCCGGCCTCGGTGCGGCTGCCCTCGTGCACTTCGAGGAGATCCGCGCGGCCGACATTCACATCCTCGCGCTTCTTGTCGAGCTGGTTCGGCTGCGGCATCAGCCGGTCGAACACCTCCATCGCGACCGGGACGAGGTCGGGATGGGCAACCCAGGTGCCGTCATGGCCGTCGCCGGCCTCGCGCTCCTTGTCGGCCTTGACCTTGGCGAAGGCGGCGGCATTGGCTTCGGGGTTGTTCTTGACCGGGATCTGCGCCGCCATGCCGCCCATGGCAAAGGCGCCGCGGCGATGGCAGGTCTTGATCAGCAAGAGCGAATAGGCGCGCAGGAAGGCCTTGGTCATTACCACCTGCGAACGGTCGGGCAGGATGAAGGCCTTGTTGCGGGCGAGCTTCTTGATGAAGGAGAAGATGTAGTCCCAGCGGCCGCAGTTCAGGCCGGCCATGTGATCGCGTAGCTCGTAGAGGATCTCGTCCATCTCGAAGGCGGCCGGCAGGGTCTCGATCAGCACGGTCGCCTTGATCGTGCCGGCCTTGAGGCCGAGCGCGTTCTGGGCGGCGACGAAGACGTCGTTCCAGAGCCTGGCCTCGAGATGGCTTTCGAGCTTGGGCAGGTAGAAATAGGGGCCCGAGCCCTGGGCCAGCGCCGCCTTGGCGTTGTGGAAGACATAGAGGCCGAAATCGACCAGGGACCCCGAGGCGATCTCGCCGTCGATCTCGATATGGCGCTCGGGAAGATGCCAGCCGCGCGGCCGAATGATCAGGACGGCGGGCTTGTCCTTGAGCTTGTAGGCCTTGCCGGTGGTGGCGTCGGTGAAGTCGATCTTGCCGGCCCAGCGATCCCTGAGATTGATCTGGCCTTCGACCATGTTGGCCCAGACCGGCGAGGAGGCGTCCTCGAAATCGGCCATGAAGACCTTGGCGCCGGAATTCAGCGCGTTGACGATCATCTTGCGGTCGACGGGGCCGGTGATCTCGACACGGCGATCCAGCAGATCGGCCGGGATCGGCGCCACCTTCCAGTCGCCTTCGCGAATATGCCGGGTCTCCGCCAGGAAGTCGGGCGTCTCGCCGGCGTCGAAGCGCTTCTGGCGCTCGGCCCGCAGCGCCAGCAGGCGCTTCCTGGTTTCGTTGAAGCGGCGCTGCAGATCGGCGACGAAGGCGAGCGCCTCATGGCTCAGGATCTCGTCATAGCGCGCGGCGAGCGCACCCTTGACGACGACGCCCTTCGGCAGGGACAGACTGGGCTCGGTGGCGGACATGGCGGGCTCCTCTCGGCGGACCAATGCGTGCTGGAGGCCACTATGTCCCTGGATTATTTTATCCGGTAGGCGTCAGATTGCCGAGGACTTTTGCCGCTTTGGAAATAATAAGCCGCCGCCCTTGGAAGGGCGACGGCCGGTCCGGACGTGCTGGGTCCGTTCAGAACTTGTAGGTGATGCCGGTGCCGAAGATCCAGGGATCGATCTTCACCTTGCCGCTGATGGCGCCGCCATTCACCTTGACCTTGGGCTCGAGGAAGAGCTTCTTCACGTCGAAATTGATGCCCCAATGCTTGTCGAGCATGATGTCGACGCCGGCCTGCAGGGCGAAGCCGAACGAATCCTTCAGGTTGAAGCTGGTGAAGCCGCCCTTGGCCTTCTCGTCGAAGAAGACGGTGTAGTTGATGCCCGCGCCGACATAGGGCTTGAAGGCGCCGATCGGATCGAAATGATATTGCAGCGTCAGCGTCGGCGGCAGCAGCCAGGCCGAGCCGATGCGCGCGCCCGCGAGCGCGCCGGCGCCCTTCACATTGTGCGGGGTGACGCCGAGGATGAGTTCGACCGCGAGGTTGCGGGTGAAGAAATAGGTGATGTCGAGCTCGGGCACGACCGAGGTCGAGATCGAGACGTCGCCGCCGACGATTGGCGCGCCGCCCATCCGCAGGCTGGCCGATTCCTGTGGCATCACGACGAGGGCGCGTCCGCGGATCATCCAGGGGTTCCAGGGGTCGATGGCGGTCATCGTGGGGGCGGTCTTGCGCGAAGGCAGGTCGGCGGCGGTGGCGCCGAGCGACGTCGCGCCCAGGAGCGCGGCTGCGAGCGAGGCGAGGGCGATACGAGACGTCATCGGAGAGATTCCTGCACGGAGGGGCCGCATGAGGCGGTGCAGATCGCTTCGATCATGAGCCGGGGCGGCTGATCCTTGACCTCTGTCAAAGATCCGGATGCGGGCGGGCGAACCGCGATCGACGTGGCATTTTTGTGACGGCGGCGATGCGAGAACCGCTCTGAGGCCGACATAGGCGGAAGGCCGGCGGCCATGGACGCCGGTCGACGACCAGAAGGATGCCCTTATGACCGCCCTCCGCCTCGGACTCTTCGCCGCCGCCCTCGCTGCCGGTTTCGTCGCCGGACCGGCCATGGCGCAGAACCGTTGCGCCGTGACCGACCCGACCGGCACGCCGCTGAACATCCGCGAGACGCCCAATGGCGACATCATCGGCCGCGTCACCAACGGCGTCGGCGTCAGGGTGGTGAATTCGAGCTTCGACGAGCGCGGCCGGCCCTGGGTGCTGATTCGTCCGCGCGGCACGAGCCAGGTCGTCGGCTGGGTCTATCGGGAGTTTGTTTCTTGTTACTGAGGTGGTCGCAGGGCGACAGGCTGACGTTACAAACGCGGGGAACCCTCTCCTGTAAGGAGAGGGCAGGGTGAGGTGTAGGCCCTGTGACCAGTTCCGCGAGCGTTAACCGCGCGATTGGGTTGAAGCTAACGACATTCCTCCGAACACCTCACCCCTACCCCTCTCCTTACAGGAGAGGGGATCCTGCGCCCTATCCTGCCAGTTCGCCGAACCGCTTCAAAAACGCTCCCTGCGCCACTTCCGTCGGCTCGGGCTTCAGCAGGTCCAGCACCTCGCGCGGCAGCGCCTGAGGCCTGCCGAAGATGCGCAGCGCCTCGGCCCGCTCGAAGCCGGCGAGTTCGGTCGCCTCCAGGAAGGCGGCGACGTGGTCGGCTTCCTTGGTCTTGCGCTTGACCAGCGCCGGGGTCGACGCCGGCAGAGAAAAACGCAGATGGATAGCACCGAGCAGGCGCAGCTCGACGCCCTTATAGGCATCGCCCATCACCGCCTTGAACGGCGAGATCATGTCGCCGATGACGTATTCCGGCGCATCATGCAGCAGCGCCATCAGCCGCCATTCTCGCGACCAGTCCGGGTTGAGATGGCCGGCGATCGCCTCGACCAGCAGGGAATGCTGCGCGACCGAGAAGGAATGGGCGCCGCGCGTCTGGCCGTTCCAGCGAGCGACGCGGGCAAGGCCATGGGCGATGTCCTCGATCTCGACATCGAGTGGCGAGGGGTCGAGCAGATCGAGCCGCCGGCCCGACAGCATGCGCTGCCAGGCGCGTGGTGCGGCAGGTGCTTTGGCCATCAGGCTGCCGGGCGGGTGTCGCGCGCGAGCGCCGCGCATTCCTGCCAGCGGAAGCAGCCGGTGAGGTGGTCGTTGACCATGCCGCAGGCCTGCATCACCGCGTAGACGATGGTCGGGCCGCAGAAGGTGAAGCCGGCAGCCTTGAGTTCCTTGGAGATCGCCTTCGACACGGCGGTCTCCGCCGGTACGCCCTCATGGGTCCGGAAGGTGTTCTGGATCACCCGGCCGTCGAGATGTTTCCAGAGGAAGTCGGTGAAGGGCTGCTTCTCGCTGATTTCGAGATAGGCCCGCGCATTGCGGATCGTGCCCTCGATCTTGCCGCGATGGCGGACGATGCCGGCGTCGGCGAGCAGGCGCTGGACATCAGCCTCGCCGAAACGCGCGACCTTCTCCGGTTCGAAACCGGCGAAACCGGCGCGGAAGGCGTCACGCTTGCGCAGGATGGTGATCCAGGACAGGCCGGCCTGGAAGCCGTCGAGCATGAGCTTTTCCCAGAGCGCGCGGGAATCGTATTCCGGCACGCCCCATTCGCTGTCGTGATAGGCGAGGTAGAGCGGATCGCTCCCCGGCCAGATGCAGCGATATTTGCCGTCTGCTCCCTGGACCGCCTCGCGCCCGCCGGTGAGGTCGTTCATGCCGCCGCTCCGAATTCGGGCTCGCCGGGGAAGGGGAAGCGGATGAAGGCCGGTTTCTCCAGCGTGAAGGCGAGGCCGCCGGCATCGAGTCCGTGGCCGGCGGCGAGCGCATCCGCCACCCGGTCGAGCCGGAGCAAAGCGAGGCCGCGGCCTCCCGCGCAGGAGCCGACGCGGCCGAGCAGCTTGCCGCCGGCGCTGGCCTCGACGCCGTCCTCGGGATTCAGGCCCTCGCTGAAGACCACCGGCACGACCCGCGAGCGCGCCGTGCCGCGATGCTGCATGCGCGAGACCACTTCCTGGCCGATATAGCAGCCCTTCTTGAAGGAGACGCCGCCGAGCTGGTCGAGCAGCGCCTCATGCGGAAAAGCGTCGCCATAGACGAAGTCGCGCCCGCCATCGGGAATGCCGAGGGCGATGCGGCGGGCGTGATAATCCTCCATCGCGCCGCCCGCGATCTCCTCGACACCGTCGAGATCGGTGATCGCGCGGTCGCCGAGCTCCGGCAGGCGCGGATCGGCATAACGCAGGCCGAGATCATCGGGCAGCCGGCCGCCATCGCCCGCGACGATGACGGCGGTGCTTTCGGTGAGGTCGTCGAGCGCCACCTTGGCGCGCAGCTTGTAGAGTTTCAGGCGCTTCATCAGATCGGCGGTCTGGAGGAGCGGGCAATCGAGCAGGAAGCCGCCGCCCTCCTCCTCCGGCACGGCGACGATGAGAAAATCGCCGATGATCTTGCCCTGCGGTGTCAGCAGCGCGCCATAGCCGGCGCGCTCGTTGCCGACCTCGTCCATCTCGTTGGTGACGATGTTCTGCAGGAAGTCGCGGGCATCGTCGCTGCTGACGCGGATGACGCCGCGGTCTACCAGTCTGATCGCCGGCATGTCGAACCTTACGCTTCGTGGTGGCTGCGGCTGGGCGCCGTTCGCAGGGATAGTTAGGTCGCTTCGGCGGCATGCTCAACCGGCCGCGTGCCGACAACCGCGATGGCGAGGCGGTTTTCCCTAGGCTCCGCAGGAAACGGGTGCCTGGAGGCCGGGGCGGGCGAGCCCGACGCACCTTCGCATATTCAGCTGACAATGGCCTGTTTCCTGCCAGAATGGGCCCGCCGACGTCATGGAGCGCGCGCCATGCCGAAGCCGCCCTTCGATCAAGCGGAGCTGTTCGCCGATGCGGCACGACGGGCCGCTTCGTTCCGGGAGACCTTGCCGAACCGGCTTCAGCGGCCGCTGGCCGATTATGCCGGGATGCTGCGCCGCCTTGCGGCACCGACGCCGGAAACGGGCCTGCCGGCGGGCGAGGTGATCGCGGCGCTCGACGCGCAGATGCAGCCCGGGCTCCACGCCATGGCAGGCGGGCGCTTCTTCGGCTGGGTCATCGGCGCCTCACACCCTGTCGGCGTCGCTGCCGATTTGCTGACCAGCGCCTGGGGGCAGAATGCCGGCAATCATCAGGCCTCGCCGGCGGCCGCGGCGGCAGAAGCGGTCGCTTCCGGCTGGCTGCTCGACCTGCTCGGACTGCCGCGGGATGCGTCCGTCGGCTTCGTCACCGGGGCGACGGTCGCCAACTTCGTCTGCCTCGCGGCGGCGCGCAGCGAGGTGCTGCGGCGCGTCGGCTGGGATGTCGAGGCCGACGGCCTGTTCGGGGCGCCGCCGATCAAGGTGGTGATCGGCGACGACGCGCACACCACGGTGTTCTCGGCGCTGCAATTGCTGGGGCTCGGCCATGACCGCGTCGTCAGGGTCGCGACCGATGCACAGGGGCGGATAGAGGCCGAGGCCTTCGCGGTGGCGCTCAAGGCCGGCGAAGGGCCGGCGATCGCGGTGCTGCAGGCCGGCCAGATCAATACCGGCGCCAGCGATCCTTTCCGCCGGCTGATCCCGTTCGCACACCGGCACGGGGCCTGGGTGCATGTCGACGGCGCCTTCGGGCTCTGGGCGCGGGCCAGCGCGCAGACGGCCCAACAGGTCGATGGTGTGGAGGAGGCCGATTCCTGGGCGACGGACGGGCATAAATGGCTGCAGACGCCCTATGATTGCGGCTATGCGATCATCCGCAACGGAAAGGCGCATCGCCGCGCCATGACGGCGGCGGCGAGCTATCTGCCCGAGGTCGCCGATGGTGAGCGTGACCCCAGCCATTTCGTGCCGGAATTGTCGCGGCGGGCGCGGGGCTTCGCCAGCTGGGCGATGATCCGCCATCTCGGCCGCTCGGGCATCGCGGCGATGGTCGCCCGCCACTGCGCCTTGGCGCGCCGGATGGCCGAGCGCCTCCAGGCCGAGCCGGGTATAGTGATCGTCAACGAAGTCTGCCTGAACCAGGTCGCGGTGCGTTTTGGGAGCGATCTGCCGGTCGCGGAAGGCGATGCGCTGACGCAGGCCGTGATCGCCCGCCTGCAGGCCGACGGCACCTGCTTTGCCGGCGGGGCGAAATGGCGCGGCCAATCGATCATGCGGCTCTCGGTGATCTCCTGGCCGACCGATGATGAGGATGCCGACGCCGCGGTCGCGGCGATCCTTTGCGCCTGGCGTGCCTGCCGCGGCTGAGTTTTGCGGCGGCCCTGTCGTGCTCGCCGCCTCCAATTCGACGTGCCGACGACGGCGGTTTCCGCTGCTGCAAAAAAAATGCGCCGGGCTCTGAAAAAAATTTCGGCGGCCTGTCGATCTCGCCGTGCCTCGTTCGACGTGAAGACAGAGAGCAGGAATTCTCCTGCTCCGGACATCAGGGCAAAGCGAACTCTAGAAGGCAGGAGAAGACGGATGCGCGTGATGGTTTTGGTCAAGGCCGACAAGGACAGCGAAGCCGGCGTGATGCCGAGCGCAGAGATGCTCACCAGGATGGGCGCTTATAACGAGGAGCTGGTGAAGGCCGGCGTGATGCTGGCGGGCGAGGGGCTCCACCCGAGCGCGAAAGGCCTGCGCATGCGCTTCTCGGGCACGCAGCGGATGATCACCGACGGCCCCTTCGCCGAGGCCAAGGAGCTGCTCTGCGGCTTCTGGATCTGGCAGGTCCGTTCCTTCGACGAGGCGGTCGAGTGGCTGAAGCGGGCGCCCTTCGACGGGGGCGCCGAGATCGAGCTGCGGCCGGTCTTCGAGATGGAGGATTTCGGCGAGGTGCTGACGCCGGAACTGCGCGCGCAGGAAGAGCGGGTGCGCGCCGAGGCGGCGAAGCTCGCCAGCTGAACGAAATCCCTTCTAAAACGACGGCCGTGGCGCAGCGCGGCCGATCCGTTCCCCAATCAAGGAGAAGTCCGATGCGTTTCATGATTCTGGTCAAGGCGACCAAGGACAGCGAAGCCGGCGCGCCGCCGAGCCAGGAACTGCTCGAAGCGATGATGGCCTATAATGAGGAGCTGGTGAAAGCCGGCATCATGAAGGGCGGCGATGGCCTGCAGCCGAGCGCCAAGGGCGTGCGCGTGCAGTTCGACGGGCCGAAGCGCGCGGTCGTCGACGGCCCCTTCGCCGAGACCAAGGAGCTGGTCGCGGGCTACTGGCTCTGGGAATGCGCTTCGCTCGACGAGGCGGTCGCCTGGGTCAAGCGCTGCCCCAATCCTATGCCTGGCCCGTCCGAGATCGAGATCCGCCCGCTCTACGATCTCGCCGATTTCGGCGAGATCGTCACGCCCGAGACGGAGGCGACCTGGCAGCGCCTCAAGAGCGAGATCGGCGACTAGAGGCGCTGAGCCGCCCGACGGCCGCCGTGGCCCGGGCGACTTGCCAGCCGGCGATCCTGATGCTGTCTATCGCAGCCGATGTCGGCGAGCGATGCACACCGCGCCATCGAGGCGGTCTTCCGGATCGAGGCTCCCAGGCTGATCGCCGGCCTCGCCCGTCTCACGCGCGATGTCGGCCGGGCCGAGGAGCTGGCGCAGGACGCGCTGGTCGCGGCGCTGCAGCAATGGCCGGGCGAGGGCGTGCCGCGCAATCCCGGCGCCTGGCTGATGCAGGCGGCCAGGCACCGCGCCCTCGATGGCTTACGCCGCGACAAGATGCTGAAGCGCAAGCACGAGGAGATCGGCCGTGATCTCGACGAGGAGGCCGATCCGATCGCCGAGATCGAGGAGGCGCTCGACGACGAGGTCGGCGACGACCTGCTCAGGCTGATCTTCACGGCCTGCCATCCGGTGCTCGCGATCGAGGCGCGGCTCGCGCTGACGCTGCGCCTGATCGGCGGCCTGACCACCGAGGAGATCGCCCGCGCATTCCTGGTGCCGGAACCGACCATGGCGCAGCGCCTGGTGAGGGCGAAGAAGGCGCTGGCCGAGGCGAATGTGCCCTATGAGGTGCCGCATGGGCCGGAGCTCGCAGAGCGGCTCGGCTCGGTGCTCGAGGTCGTCTACCTGATCTTCAACGAGGGCTATGCCGCGACCACCGGCGAGGATTGGGTGCGTCCGGGGCTGTGCGAGGAGGCGATGCGGCTCGGCCGTATCCTGGCGGGGCTCGCACCGCGGGAGCCCGAGGTGCACGGCCTCGTCGCCCTGATGGAACTACAGGCCTCGCGCCTGCGTGCCCGAATCGGCCAGGACGGCCAGCCCGTGCTGCTGCTCGACCAGAACCGGGCGCTCTGGGACCATCTGCTGATCAGTCACGGCCTCAAGGCGCTGGAGACGGCGCGGGGGCTGACGCCGTCGCCGGGGCCTTACGTCCTGCAGGCCGAGCTAGCCGCCTGCCATGCCCGGGCCGGTAAGGCGGAGGAGACTGACTGGGCGCGGATCGCTGCGCTCTATGGCGCGCTCGGCGCGCTGACGCCCTCGCCGGTGATCGAGCTCAACCGGGCCGTGGCGGTCGCGATGGCGGAAGGGCCGGCCGCCGGGCTCGCGCTCGTCGATGCGCTGGCCGCGGCACCGGCGCTGAAGAACTACCATCTGCTGCCGAGCGTGCGGGCCGATCTCCTGGCCAAGCTCGGCCGCCATGGCGAGGCGCAGGCCGAGTTCAGCCGCGCTGCCGGCATGACCAGGAACCGGCGCGAGCGCGATCTGCTGCTGGGCCGGGCGGAGACGGCGCGAAAGGCGGCCGGCTGAAGGTCCTGCCGTCATTCACGGGCGCAGCGAAGCGCGGACCCGAGAAATTCATGACGAGAAGCACAGGCCGGAGCCTCTTCCGGCCTGAGATGCCCCAGGTCAAGCCCGAGCATGACGTCCTGTATTAGTGGCGCGTGCCGGTGGTGAAGATGCCGGTGCGAAGCTTCTCGGGCAGGGCCTGGGCGAAGACCGCCGTCGCTTCCTCGCCATAGGTCTCGACCAGCGTGCGCATCGCCGCGAACAGCGCGGCATGGGCGAGGGCATCGGAATCGAGCCCGTCCTGCCGGCCCTCGGCGAAGGCATCCTCGATATAGCAATAAGCGACGCGGCGGGCGTCGCTCACATCTTCGGCGAGCAGCGGATCGAGCGGCAGATCGTCGGAGAGAACGGACATGAAGTCTTCAAAACCCGGCAGGCGTCAACGGGGTGCATTCCCGATCCGGTGCGCGAGAGAACGCATCCGTCTCGAAGCAGTGATGCCATGGTTTATAGGCGGGGGCGGCGGGGGGCGCCATCATGGTCTTTAAGAAAGGTTAATTCCCTGGGGAGAGTTTTGGCGAATTGCGACGATTGAGCGCGGCTTATCCGCCGAAGCGCCCGGCCAGGGCCCGTGCCAGCTTCTCGCCTTCGCTGGCGAGCCGGCTCGAGGCCTCCTGGCTGCCCTCGCCGCAGACCCGATGCGTCGCCGAATAGGCCCGAAAACCGCGATTATAGGCGCTCGCCAGCCGCTCGCGTCGCTGCGGGCCGCGGCCCTCCGATTCGAGCAGCGCCGCCATACGCTCGCGCCAGTCCTGCGCCTCGCGGGCGCCGCACAGGGTGCGCAGATAGGCGAGCGAGCCCATGATCTCGGCGAGCTTGAGCAATTGCGGCTCGTAGGGCGGGGGCGGCGCCTCGGGTTCCGGCGCCGGCGCTTCCTGGCGCTGCGAGGCAGGCGGCGACTGTCGCGGCTGATTCGACTGGCTCAAGGCCGGCCCGCTGGCGAGGAGCGCGCAGAGCAGGGCCGAGCCGAGGCGCCGCACCGTCATGGGCCACCGGTCTCTCTCGAGAAGATCGCGGCGGCGCGGCGCAGTACGTCGCCGAGCTCGCGCGTCGTCGGAATGCCGCCGAGCCGCAGCGGATCGGCCCACATCACCGCGCCGGCTTCCGGCCCCGGCTTCGGCTCGCCTTCCAGCCAGGCGCCGACGAAGGAGGCGACGACGAAGTGATGCGTAACCACCCCTTCCGGATCGCGCCCCATGATCTCGACATGGCGGTTGAAGCCGATGATCCGGGCGCTGACGCCGACCTCTTCCGCCAGCTCGCGCAAGGCGGCCGCCTCGAGGTTCTCGCCGAGCTCGACCTTGCCACCGGGCAGCGACCAGAGCTGGTCGGCCGGAGGCTTGGTGCGGGTCGCGAGCAGCACCTTGCCGTCACGGAAGACGGCGACCGAGGCGGCCAGCACCGGCCGCACCGGCTGCCTGCCGGCCGCCGGGAAGGGGATGACGCGGCCGCCCTGCGCGCTCAAACGTGCTGCCCGCCATTGATGTGCAGCTCGGCGCCGGTGACGTAGCTCGAGGCGTCGGTGCAGAGGAAATAGATCGCCTTGGCGACCTCCTCGGTTTTGCCGAGCCGCTGCATCGGCAGCTTCTCGACGATCTTGTCGGTGCCGGGCGAGAGGATCGCGGTGTCGATCTCGCCGGGCGAGATCGCGTTGACGCGGATGCCGAGCGGGCCGAAATCGGCGGCCATTTCGCGGGTCAGGCTGGCGAGCGCTGCCTTCGAGGTGGCGTAGGCCGCGCCGGCGAAGGGATGGACGCGCGAGCCGGCGATCGAGGTGACGTTGACGATCGTGCCCTTGGCCGCCTTCAGCTCGTCGAGCAGGCCGCGCGCCAGCATGATCGGCGCGAAGAAATTGACCTGGAAGACCTTGTGCCAGTCGTTGAACGAGGTCGTCGCGGCGCCGAGGCGCGCGCCGCCCTGTCCCTTCGGGGAGATGCCGGCATTGTTGACCAGCGCATGAAGTTTGCCGCCCTCAGCGGCGAGACGCTTCTTGATCTCGGCGATGCCGCGCATCGTGTCCTCGGGGTCGCCGAGATCGATCTGGACATGGTCGTCGGCGCCGGAGGGCCAGGGGCATTTCTCCGAGAAGGCCTGGCGCGAGCAGGAGAGGATGCGCCAGCCCGCCATGGCGAACTGCATGACGGTGGCGTGGCCGATGCCGCGGCTGGCACCGGTCAGCAGCATGACCGGGCGCTTGCCCGGCTCGGTCTTCGGAAAGTCGAATTTGGGCATGGCCATGGAACGAGACTTCCCTCAGGGATAGAGCCGGGTCTTCGTCCAGGCCTCGCCTGGCGAGGCGCGGCGGAAGACGATGCGATCATGCAGGCGGAAGGCGCCGTCGCGCCAGAATTCCATATAGATCGGCGCGATCCGGAAGCCGGTCCAGTGCGGCGGACGCGGAATCTCGCCGACCCCGAACTTCAGCGCATGGGCGGCGACCGCCTTTTCAAGAGCAAACCTGCTCTCCAGAGGCCGCGACTGCTGCGAGGCCCAGGCGCCGATCCGGCTGTCGCGCGGGCGCGATTGGAAATAGGCATCGGCCTCGGCATCGCCGACCACCGAGACCGGACCACGGATCCGGATCTGGCGGCGCAGGCTCTTCCAGTGGAACAGCACCGCGGCCTTGCTCTGGCCGAGCAGTTCCTCGCCCTTCTGGCTCTGCGTGTTGGTGTAGAAGACGAACCCGTCCGGGCCGCGCCCGTTCAGCAGGACCATGCGGCAATTTGGCAGACCGTCGGCGTCGACGGTCGCCAGCGCCATGGCGTTGGGGTCGTTCGGCTCGGAGGTTTTGGCCTCCTCGAACCAGCTCTCGAACAGGGCGAAGGGCTCGCTGGCCTCGGTGAAGTCACCGCTCGTTAACGCATTCACGTGCTTAATCCTCGGAGGTTTCAGGAAGCGTCGGGCGAGCGCGATCCGTAATGCGGTTTGAGTTGCGAGACATATATAGACCCGTGCGGCGTGCGGGCCAGAGCCCCTGTGAGCGCAGCCCGGTTGCGCGCCGGGCATCCTTGGCCGGCGCGCTGCTGCTGGCGCTGGCCTCGGCCGGCTGCTCGATGTCCTTTCCGATCCTCGGGCTGTCGAGCAAGGCCGAGGACGAGGTCGCCATGACCACCTCTTCGGTGCTGCCGGCGCGTGGCGGGCCGGAGCGCGGCCCGCTGGTCGCGCTGGCGCCCGATCTCGGCCCGGAGGATTGGCGGCGGGCCGAAGGGGCGATGGCGCTGGCGCTCGACCCGCAGGGCAATGGTGCGCCGGTCTCCTGGGACAATGCCCAGAGCGGCATGAAGGGCACCTTCACGCCGGTTGGTGGCCCCTTCCTCAAGGAAGACGAGATCTGCCGCGCCTTCCTTGCCTCGATGGCGCTGCAGAGCGGTCCGGTCAGGCTGCAGGGCACGGCCTGCCGACCTTCCGGTGGGGAATGGGCGGTCAAGGACGCCAAGACCTGGAAAGGCGCGGCCTGAGCGCAGTCCCCCTGTTGCCAACGCGCCACAGTCACCCCATCTAGGAAGCGCTTCCGGCGTGCTGGGAGACTCAATTCATCAGGGGTGCATGTATGCGTGATCCGTATCAGGTTCTGGGCGTGGCGAAATCGGCGAGCGATGCCGAGATCAAGAAGGCGTATCGCCGCCGCGCCAAGGACCTGCACCCCGACCGTAACCAGAACGATCCCAAGGCGCAGGATCGTTTCGCCGAGCTGAACGGCGCCTATGAGATTCTCGGCGACGAGGCCAAGCGCAAGCAGTTCGACCGCGGCGAGATCGATGCCGAGGGCAAGCCGAAATTCTCCGGCTTCGAAGGCATGGGCGCCGGCCGCGGCGGCGGGCGCCAGGGCGGCTTCGAGTATCATTTCGGCCAGGGCGGCTCGCCCTTCGGCCAGGGTGGGGATGCCGGCTTCGACCCGGCGGACATCTTCGGCTCGCTGTTCGGCGATGCCGCGCGTCGCGGCGGCCGGGGCCGCGCGAGCCCGCCGCCGAAGCCGCCGGAGCAGAGCTTCACCCTCGAGGTCGCGCTGGCCGATGCGGTGAAGGGAGCGACGCGCCGGGTCAAGCTGCCGGGCGGCCGGGAGGTCGAGGTGACGATCCCCGAAGGCGTCGCCGACGGCAAGGTGATGCGCCTGCGCGGGCTAGGCCAGCCGCATCCGCTCACCGGTGAGAGCGGCGACGTCCTGATGACGATCAAGGTCAGGCCCGATCCGCGCTTCACCATCGAGGGGCATGATCTGCGCAGCCGCGTCGCCGTGCCGCTTTCCACGGCGGTGCTCGGCGGACCGGTCCATGTGCCGACCCTGTCCGGAACGGTCGAGATGAAGGTGCCGCCGATGACCGGTACGACACGGCAGTTCCGCCTGCGTGGCAAGGGTCTGCCGACCGGGAAGAAGGGCGAGTTCGGCGACCTCTTCGTCGCGCTCGACGTCGAGATGCCGGCGGAGGATGCCGAGCTGACGGCGCTGATGAAGGCACGGGCGGGCTGACCGGATTGCGCCGGGCGAAACCCACACGCCAGCAGTCACGATAGGACGAGGGGACCGGGCGGCATGGCCGGCCGGTATCCTGCTCCGGCTGAATCCGTCTCTTATCCAAAGCGTTGGCACCGACCCGCAGCGAAAAGCGGTTCCCAGTTCTCACCGCCTGCTCTAAGAGACCCTCCGGTTCGTCCAGTTTGAAGGTCCGAGATGGCTGATTCCAGCAGCGTCGCCCCCACCGCCAACCTGCTCAAGGGCAAGCGCGGCCTCGTCATGGGCGTCGCCAACAACCGTTCGATCGCCTGGGGCATTGCCAAGGCGGCCGCCGATGCCGGCGCCGAGCTCGCCTTCACCTATCAGGGAGATGCGCTGAAGAAGCGCGTCGAGCCGCTGGCGAAGGAGCTTGGCGGCCATGTCGTCGGCCATTGCGACGTCACCGACGGCGCGACGATCGACGCGGTCTTCGCCGAGGTCGAGAAGCTCTGGGGCAAGCTCGACTTCGTCGTGCACTGCATCGCCTTCTCCGACAAGGACGAGCTGACCGGCCGCTATGTCGAGACCAGCGAGGCGAATTTCACCAAGTCGCTGCTGATCTCCTGCTATTCCTTCACTGCGATCACGCAGCGTGCCGAGAAGCTGATGAGCGATGGCGGCTCGCTGCTGACGCTGACCTATTACGGCGCCGAGAAGTGGATGCCGCATTACAACGTCATGGGCGTCGCCAAGGCGGCGCTGGAATCGAGCGTGCAGTATCTCGCCGCCGATCTCGGCCCTTCCAAGATCCGCGTCAACGCGATCTCGGCCGGACCGATCAAGACGCTGGCCGCCTCCGGCATCGGCGATTTCCGCTACATCCTGAAGTGGAACGAGTACAACTCGCCGCTGCGTCGCACCGTGACGATCGAGGAGGTCGGCGAGACCGCGGTCTTCCTCGTCTCCGACATGTCGCGCGGCATCACCGGCGAGATCATGCATGTCGACGCCGGCTATCATGTCGTCGGCATGAAGGTGCCGACCGCGCCGGATATCTCGCTCGACAAGGGCGAGTGAGCCTGCACGGTCGCTGGCTGATCGTTCATACATTGTTGTAACAGTTTCGAGTCTCCCGTATTCTGTCCGGCAGAATGCGGGAGATCATCATGCTGAGCGCAGTGAAGAAGTTCGGGAATTCGGCCGGTGTGCTGATTCCGAAGCCGCTCCTGTCTGAGATCGGAGCCAAGGCTGGTGACAGCGTCGACCTGCGGGTCGAGGACGGCCGGATCGTGATCGAGCGCGTTGCCAGACCGGCACGGGCGGGTTGGGCGCAGGACGCGCAGCGGCTGGCACAGGAACAGGACGATGCGTTGGCATGGCCGGAGTTCGGCAATGCCGATGACGAGACGCTGAAATGGTGAAGCGCGGCGAGATCTGGCTGGTCACGCTCGATCCAACGGTCGGCAGTGAAATCCAGAAGACTCGGCCCTGCCTCGTCATCTCGCCCGCCGAGATCCACGACCATCTGCGCACGGTCATCGTCGCGCCGATGACGTCCGGAAGCCGCCCGGCCGGATTCCGTATCCCTGTACGGTTCGACGGCGTCGACGGCCTGATCCTGCTCGAGCAGAGCCGGGCGCTCGACAAGCGTCGGTTGCTGAAGCGCCTGGGACAGGTGCCCGAGGAAACGCTCGCGCAGGTACTGCGGACGCTTCGCGAGCTCTATGAGGACTGACGCGACAGCATGGCCTTCAGCCGCGCTGTCTCCGTATCGTCCCGTTTGACGTCGCTATCCGCGGTTGCCGCTAGCAGCGCGCCGACCTTGAAGCCCCCGATCATTTCCTCCGGCGCGATCTCGGCGAGCGGCGCCAGCACGAAGGCGCGTTCGGCGATGCGCGGATGCGGGACCTGCAGGCCGGGCCGGTCGATCGTCTGGCCGCCATAGGTCAGGATGTCGATGTCGAGCGTGCGCGGCCCCCAGCGCTCGCGGCGCTCGCGGCCGCTCTCGCGCTCAATGGCGAGGCAGAGGTCGAGCAGTTCCTCGGCCGAGAGCGAAGTCTCCAGCAGCACCGCCATGTTGCGGAATTCCGGCTGGTCGAGCTTGCCCCAGGGGGCGGTACGCCAGACAGAGGAGATACCCGTCAGCGTGATGGCGTCATGGCCGCGCAGCCGCGCCAGCCCCGTGCCGAAGGCCGCGACGGGATCACCGATATTGCCGCCCAGGCCGAGCGTCGCTTCAAGCTTCACGCTGGAAGTCCAGCTTGATGCCGACCGATTCCATCCGGCCGGGGATGGGCGGCGAGGGCTTGCGCAGGGTGACCGAGACGCGGGTCACCGGCGGATATTGTGCCAGGATCGCGTCGGCGAGCGCGCGCGCCGCGGCTTCCAGAAGCTTGAAGCGCCGGGCCGAGAAGGTGCGGGTGACGAGCGCGACCACCTCGCCATAGTCGACGGTGTCGGAGAGGTCGTCGCTGACCGATGAGGTGCGCAGGTCGCAGTCGAGGACGAGGTCCATCGAGAAGCGCTGGCCGAGGCGGCCCTCCTCGGCGAAATGGCCGTGATAGGCGTAGAGGTCGAGCGCCTCGATGAAGATCTGACCGGTCGCGCTCATGCCGTCCTCCTGATCGCGGCCCAGATCTTGAGCGCGTCGACATGTTCGTCGATGTCATGGGCCCGGATGATCGCGGCGCCGCGCATCACCCCGTAGAGATGGGCGGCGAGCGTGGCTGCGAGCCGCTCGGCCGGGATTGTCTTGCCGGTGACGAGGCCGAGCGTCGATTTCCGGGAGGCGCCGAGCAGGACCGCGCAGCCGAGAGCCTGCGGCAGCCGATCGAGCTTCTCGATCAAGGCGAGGTTCTGTTCCGGCGTCTTGCCGAAGCCGATGCCGGGATCGACGACGATCTGCTCGCGCGGAACTCCGGCCGCGACGGCGATGCCGATGGATTTTTCCAGGAAGCGCAGCACTTCGGCGAGGATGTCGAGGCCGGCATCGACGCTGTCGCGATTGTGCATCAGCACCATCGGTGCGCCGAAGCGGGCGGCGACCCCGGCAATGGCCGGCTCGCGCTGGCAGCCCCAGACATCGTTGACGAGCGCGGCGCCGGCCTTCAGCGCCACCTCGGCGACCTCGGCCTTGTAGGTGTCGATCGAGATCGGCACCGGGCTCGCGGCGGCGATCCCGGTGATCACCGGCAGGACGCGGGCCAGCTCGGCCTGCGCATCGAGGCGCTCATGGCCGGGCCTGGTCGATTCGCCGCCGATGTCGACGATGTCGGCGCCCTGCTGCGCCAGCTTCAGGCCATGCGCGACGGCGATGGCGGGGTCGGCGAAGAGGCCGCCATCGGAGAAGGAATCGGGCGTGACGTTGACCACGCCCATCAGCAGGGGGGCGGTTCCGAAGGCGAACCTGCGGCCGTCCGGCAAGGTTAGAGAGGTGTTCATGCGGCGACCTGGAGGGCGAGAGCCGCCTATACACAGGCTGCGCGGTCCCGGCCACCGGAAAGCTCGCATGCATGTGAGGCAGCCCTGCGGCGCTTTCGCCGCTTTGACGCTGCGGGCGCGAGCGTGCATGAGGCAGGGCATGATACGCATGTCGCTTCCTGGTCGCCTTTTCCTCGTCCGCCATGGCGAAACCGATTGGAACCGTGAGGGCCGTCTGCAAGGCTCGCAGGACATCCCGCTGAACGCGCTCGGCCGGATGCAGGCGGCCGAGGTCGCCGACCGGCTGCGGGCGCTGAAGCCGGAATTCGCGACAAGTGCCTATGTCGCCTCGCCGATGCATCGCGCTCGCGAGACGATGACCATCCTGCGCAACGAGCTTTCCCTGCCGCCCGAGGATTACCGCATCGACGATCAGCTCAAGGAGCTGACCTTCGGGGATTGGGAAGGCTTCACCTGGCGCGAGATCCGCAAGAGCGAGCGCGAACTCGCCCAGGCGCGCGAGCGTGACAAATGGGGTTTCGTGCCGCCCGGCGGCGAGAGCTACCGCATGCTGGCGGAGCGCATCCGCCCGTCTCTGGAGGCGATGGCGCCGGACACCGTGATGGTCAGCCATGGCGGCGTGGCGCGCGCCGTGCTGGCGCTGATCGGCGCGGTCGACCCGGCGGAAGCCGCGAAGGTCGAGATCTGGCAGGGCAAGATCCTGGTCGTCGAGGGCGACAAGGCGAGCTGGAAGTAACCGAAAGCTGCGCTCCGAGACGAGCCCTTAACCGCGTTTCGGCTTGTCCCTCCGGCGTTCATAGGGCATTCATCGCGAACTGAGCAGTTACGCTCGACGGGGAGCCGCGCGGCTGCGGCGTTCAAGGTCTAAGGTTCGAGCGGGCGCGGGCGCGAAGGGGATGCGTCCGCATCGGCGTGGATGAAGGTGCGGCTTTAGCCGCCGGAGGCCGGGATGCGCGGCGGGTTTTCCGGGCCCGAACGCAACGGCGTCGGTGGTCGCCGCTGCGGGGCAGAATGAACGAAATCAGCGCAATTTCCGCCGATGATAAGCTCGCCCAGGGTGCAAGGCCGCTGGCCATGCTGGCCGGCGAGAAGCTGCCTGAACTGATCCGCGACGAGGTTCTCGCCGAGATATTTGCCGCGACGGTCGCGGGTCGCCCTGACCATCCGGCGATGATCTCCGGTGCGCGCCGTCTCACCTATGCCCAGGTCTGGGAGCAGGCGCAGGCGCAGGCGCGCGGTTTGGCTCTCGCCGGCATCGGCCCGGGCGACATGGTCGGGCTCTGGATGCCGCGCGGCATCGATCTTCTGGTGGCGCAGATCGCGATCACCCTGTCGGGTGCCGCCTGGCTGCCCTTCGATGCCGAGGCGCCGGTCGAGCGCATCGCGACCTGCCTCGACGATGCCAGCGCCAAGGGGCTGGTGACGCAGGCCGACTGGAAGGCGAGGGCGGCTGCCACCAACCGCACTGCCTGGTCGCCGCAGGAGCTCGCGGCTGCGAGCGACGGCACCTTGCCGCCGGCCCGGCCGGCCGGGCTGACGCCCGAGCATCCGGCCTATCTGATCTACACCTCGGGCTCGACGGGCGTCCCCAAGGCGATCGTCATCAGCCATCGCAATATCTGCCACTTCCTGCGCTCGGGGAACGTGCTCTACGGCATGGGGCCGGACGACATCGTCTTCCAGGGCGCCTCGGTCGCCTTCGACCTGTCGATGGAGGAGATCTGGACGCCTTATCTCGCAGGCGCGACGCTTTTCGTGGCCTCGCCGGAGATGATGGGCGATGCCGAGAAGCTGCCGGCGATCCTGACCGAAGCCGGCGTCACGATGATCGACACGGTGCCGACGCTGCTCGGCATCCTGCCCGCCGATATTCCGTCGCTGAGGCTGATCATTCTCGGCGGCGAGGCGCTGCCGCCGGCGGTCGTCCAGAAATGGTCGAGGCCCGGCCGGCGCATTCTCAACAGCTACGGCCCGACCGAGGCGACGGTGGTCGCGACGGCAGCGCTGGTCGAGCCCGGCCAGCCGGTGACGATCGGCCGGCCGATCCCGAACTACACCGCCTATATCGTCGACGAGGAGATGAAGCTGACCGGTATCGGCCAGCAGGGCGAGCTTCTGATCGGCGGCCCGGGCGTCGCCAAGGGCTATCATCTGCGGCCCGAGCTGACCGCCGAGAAATTCATCGCCAATCCGTTCGGCGGTACCGAGGATCCGATCCTCTACCGTTCGGGCGACGCCGTCAGCCTCGACGAGAACGGGAACATCGTCTTCCACGGCCGCATCGACGACCAGGTCAAGATCCGCGGCTTCCGCGTCGAGCTCGGCGAGATCGAGACGGCGCTGTCGGACGAGGCCGGCATCAGCCAGGCCGCGGTGGTGCTGCGCACCGATGACGGCATCGAGCGGTTGGTCGCCTTCCTGGTCGGCGAGCCTGGCGTGCAGCTCGAGGGCGCGGTACTGCGCGCCTCGCTGCGCGAGAAGCTGCCGCCCTACATGATCCCGGCGCATTTCGAGCCGATCGGCTCGCTGCCGCGCATGGTCTCGGGCAAGGTCGACCGGAAGATGCTGAAGGCCGCGCCCTTGACGGCGCCGGCGGCGAGCGGCGAGCAGGAGCCGCCGCGCAACGCGACGGAAGCGACGCTGCTCGACGCCGCCAAGCGTGTGCTCGGTGCTCAGGCCCTGCCGCTCGAGGCGGACTTCTTCGTCGATCTCGGCGGCCATTCGCTGCTGGCGGCGCGCTTCATCTCGATCGTGCGCGAGACGCCGGCCTATGCCGGCATCACCCTGCAGGACGTCTACGGCGCGCGCACCTTGCGGGCGATGGCGGCGCTGCTCGACAGCCGTGGCGCGCAGGTCGCCGAGGATCTCTCCTTTACCCCGCCTTCGCTGCTGCGCCGCTTCCTCTGCGGCCTGGCACAGGCGGCGGCGCTGCCGATCATCATCAGCCTGTCGACGGCGCAATGGCTCGGCATCTTCGTCAGCTACATGCTGCTCTCGGGCGAGGAGCTCTCGCTCGGCGGCCAGGTCCTCGCGCTGCTCGGCATCTATGTCGCGATCACTATCATCACCGGTTTCATCTCGATCGGGCTGAAATGGCTGGTGCTCGGCCGGACCAAGCCGGGCGTCTACCCGCTCTGGGGCGTCTATTACTTCCGCTGGTGGTTCGCCTCGCGCGTCGCCGGGCTCGTCCATATCAAATGGCTGCAGGGCACCCCGGTGATGCGCTTCTACTGGCGCCTGCTCGGCGCCAAGGTCGGGCGCGACGTCATCATCTCCGACTATGAAGCCGGCGCGGTGGATCTGATCGAGATCGGCGATTATACGACGCTCGGCTCGAAGACGACCTTCGCCAATGCCGAGGCGGTCGGCGCCAATCTGATCATCGGGCGGATCAAGATCGGCAAGGATGTCTATGCCGGTTCCTCGGTGGTGTTCGGCCATGACTGCGTCGTCGGCGATCATGCCGAGATCGGCGATCTGACGCCGATCGCGCCGGGGATGCAGATCGGCGAGGCCGAGATCTGGGATGGCTCGCCGGCGCGCAAGACCGGAATGGTCGATGTCGCGGCGCTGCCCGAGCAGGCGCAGGCGAGCGGCAAGCGCCGTGCCGCGCTGACGCTGTTCTACATCGTCATGCTGATCGTGCTGCCGCCGATCAGCCTCTTGCCGATCTTCCCGGCCTTCTGGCTGTTCGACAAGATCGACAACTGGGTCGCGACCTGGTCCGATGTCAGTTATCTCTGGTATCTGCCGTTCCTGACCTGGCCGACCGCGATCGGCCTGATCTCGATCACCGTGTTCCTGATCATCGCGCTGCGCTGGCTGATCCTGCCGCGGGTCAATTCCGGCTCCTATTCGATCCATTCCGGCTTCTACGCCCGCAAATGGACGGTGGCGCTGGCGACCGAGGTGACGCTGGAGACGCTCTCCTCGCTGTTCGCGACGATCTATATGCGCTTCTGGTACCGGATGATGGGCGCCGGCATCGGCCAGGGCTCGGAGATCTCGACCAATCTCTCTGGCCGCTATGACATCACCGGCATCGGCGCCGGAAACTTCATCGCCGACGAGGTGATCTTCGGCGACGAGGACATGCGCCGCGGCTATATGCGCCTAGATCTGACGAAGACCGGCGACCAGGTCTTCGTCGGCAACGACGCGGTGGTGCCGCCCGGCGCCGTGATCCCTGACAAGGTGCTGATCGGCATCAAGTCGAAGCCGCCGGCGAACGAGCTGATGTCGCCCGGCGACACCTGGTTCGGCTCGCCGCCGATCAAGCTGCCGACCCGGCAGAAGGTCGATCTGGGTGCCGACTGGACCTACAAGCCCTCGCTCGGCAAGAAGCTGGCGCGCGCCGGCTTCGAGGCGCTGCACACCTCCTTCCCGGCGATGCTGTTCATCACCTTCGGCACTATCGCCGTCGATCTCGTGCTGCAGCAGAAGATCTTCGACCGCGACTGGGTCGGGCTCGGGCTCGCCTTCATGGGCTGCGCGGTCGTCATCGCCATCCTGCAGGCGCTGATCTGCGCCCTGATGAAATGGCTGCTGATGGGCGTCTACAAGCCGGTGATGAAGCCGATGTGGTCGTTCTGGGCGATGCGGACCGAGGCCGTCTCGGTGCTCTATTGGGGCCTCGGCGGCAAGGTGCTGTTCGACTATCTGCGCGGCACGCCGTTCCTGCCCTGGTTCCTGCGGCTGTTCGGCGCGCAATACGGCCAGGGCGTCTGGCTCGACTCGACCGACATCACCGAATTCGACTGCATCAAGGTCGGTGATTTCTGCACGGTCAACGCCCATTCGGCGCTGCAAACCCACCTCTACGAGGACCGGGTGATGAAGGTCGGCCGGGTGCATCTCGGCAAGGGCGTCTGCGTCGGAGCCGGGGCGACCGTGCTCTACGACACCCATGTCGGCGACTACGCCCAGATCGGCCTGCTCACGGTGATCATGAAGGGCGAGAACCTGCCGGCGAATACGCGCTGGGAAGGCGCTCCCGCCGTGCCGGCCAAAGCGGCGCATTAGCGACTGCTGAGCCGGGCCGCACAGCCGGTCCGGACGCGACGCGAATCCGGAGACGCTCGTAAGGCGGCGCTGGAACTCATGAAAAAGGGCTCGCCGGGCATGGCCTGGCGAGCCCTTTGCGTTGCGGTTGCAGAGCGTCTCAGCCGATCGTGGCGACGCACTCGATCTCGATGTCGAAGGGCAGGGGCCAGGGCTTGATGGCGAGGCTCGTCCGCGCCGGGAAACCGTCGGCGAAGCGGGTCCGGTAGACGGCGTTGACACCGGCCATCAAGGCGGGATCGGTGACGTAGACCGTCGCCTTGACGACGGCGTCGAGCGAGGAGCCGCCATGGCGCAGCGCGACGTCGAGCGCGTCGAGCGCGGCGCGGGTCTGGGTCTCGATGTCGCCGGTGACGATCTCGCCGGTCACCAGGTCGACCGGCGGCATGCCGCAGGTGAAGAGCAGGTCCCCGGCGCGGGCCAGCGCCGAGGTCGGGGCGCCGAGCCGGCGGATCGCCTCCGAAATGACGGGGACTTCGATGATTTCTCGTTTCATGGCAGGCATGGCCTTCTCGATCGGGTTCCCGGCAAGGCTAGAGCGCTTTGAGCGGGGCGTCAGATAGATATTGGCTATCCGAAGCAGAGGCCGCCCCGGCGCCCGCCGGATCGGCTGCCAGAAGCTGAGCTTCGAAGACACGCTGGAACGCCGCCTCGGCAGCGCTCGGTTCCATCGCCGGGTTGGTGATGAAGTAGAGATCGGCGCCGAGATTCTCGTCCGGAGAGGAGAGATCCCAGAGCGTGCCGGCGGCGAGTGCATCCTGCACCGAGGCAACGGGCAGGATGCCGATGCCCATGCCGGCCGCGATCATGCGGGCGACCTCCTCGAGATGCGGGCTTGAGCCGATGATCCGGCTGCCGAGGCCGACGCCCTGGCGCAGCGACACCATCGGCTCGAGGGCGCCGTCCTGACCGCAGGCGAGCGCGATGAAGGGCTCGTCCTTCATGTCGGCGAGCGGGATGTCCTTCAGCCCGTAGAGCGGGTGGTCGCGCCCGCACAGGATGCCGAACTCCTCGCGCAGCAGAAACCGGCAGGTCAGCCCGGCCAAGGGGTTCGGCAGAAGGCAGATGCCGAACGGGCTGAGCTTTTGCGAGACGGCACGGACGATGTCCTGGCTGGTCGCGACGTCGATGCGGACATTGACCGACGGGTGCTGGCGATTCAGCAGGGTCAGCGAGCGATCGAGCACCGGCATGACGACATGGGTGACGACCAGGACGCGGACGAGGCCGGTGAGCTCGTCATGCTCCTCCGACAGCTTGTCGCCGATCCGGGCGACGCTGCGATAGATGTCGACGCATTCCTTGTAGAGCAGCTCGCCGCGTTTGGTCAGCACGAAGCGGCGGCTGTCGCGCTGGATCAATTGGCTGCCGAGCGTCTCCTCCAGCCGCTGCAGCGCGGCGCTGACCGAGGGCTGCCGCACCAGAAGACGGTCGGCGGCCTTGGTGATGGAACGCTCCTCGACAATCACCAGGAAGGTGTGGAGCAGGTTCCAGTTCAGGTGGTGCAGCTTGGGGCGTGTCGCATTCAACGGAGCTCTCCCGCGCCTCGCGGCGAGGCTCAACGGCGGATCGGCCCCATATCGCCCCCGATGCCCGGAGGAGGCAACGGCTTTCTCGGGGGGAGCGTCGCGTGGCGGTCCGGAAGCAGCGGCTTGCCGCTGCCGCTCAGGCGAAGGTGGGGGTCAGGATCGCCCGCGTGTGCAGCCAGCTCTCGCGATCGGGCGCGCAGAGCAGGCCAAGCGTCGGATTCGCCGGCTCGTAGACGCTGCCGTCGAGCATCCGGACATGCCCGCCGGCTTCGGCATAGAGCAGTGAGCCCGGCGCATGGTCCCAGGGGCTGAGGCGGCCATAGAGCAGGAAATGGCCGTTCCCGGCGGCGGCGAGCCGGTATTCATGGCCGCAGCAGCGCAGCGAGGAGACATTGGCGAAGGCGGGCATGCGGCCCGGCAACTCGCTGCGCAGCGGCTCCGGGAAATATTGCCAGCTCATCATGCCGGTCATCTCGGAGGGAGCCGCGCCCGGCGCCACCCGCAGATCGCGGCTCTTGCCGTCCGTGCGGGCGAGCCAGGCGCCTTCGCCGCGCAGCGCCATGGCGCTGTCCTCGACGACGGGGTCGTGGATCACCGCCGCGATGACCTCGCCCTTGACCAGTGCCGCCGCCATCACCGCGAAGAGCGGAAGGTCGGAGGCGTAGTTCAGCGTGCCGTCGATCGGGTCGATGACGAAGGCGAGCTCGGCATCGGCCAGCCGTTCGAGCAGAGCGGGGTCGGCGGCGGCAGCCTCCTCGCCGACCAGCGTGGCGCCCGGAAAGGCACGGGCGAGCTCGGCGCTGATGAAGCGTTCCGCCGCCTCGTCGGCCTCGGTGACGAGGTCGGTCGCCGAGCGCTTCTCGCGGATCTCGCCTTCGGCGAGGTTACGGAAGCGCGGCATCACCTCGCGGCGGCCGGCCTCGGCGAGGATGCGTGCGAGCGTCTCATGGTCCTGGCGTGAAAAGAGCATCGTGGTCCGGTCTCGAATGGCGTGGTCGCGCTCGCGGCCTTCAGCCGAGGTCGAATTCGACGAGGATGGGCTGATGGTCGGAGACCTTGGTCTCGACGTCGCAGATGACGGTGCGGGCGCGGGCGGCGAGATCGGGCGTCGCCAGCACATAATCGAGGCAGCCGGGCTGGCCATAGGTCTGGTCGAAGAGATTGGCGGTCGGCGGATGCGGCGCCTCGCCCATCACCGAGGGCCAGAGATCGACGAGCGGCGGAACCTCGCCCTCGAAGGGCGCCATCAGGCGCGCCAGAACCGGGTCGTCCGGCCGCATGTTGAAGTCGCCGGTGAGCACGGCGCTCGGCGAGCTCGGCGTCATCCTGTAGGTGTGCGGTCCGGCGGAACGGGGCTTGGCGTGACGGGCGAGGGCCATGCGGTGGGCCTCGCGGATGCCCTCGACCTGCGCGGCGCGCAGTTTCGAAGACGAGTATTCGAGATGCGTCGTCATCAGCCGGACCGGGCCGAGCGGGGTCGACGCCATCGCCTCGATCATGATGCGCGGCATGTTGCGCGTCTCGGCGGCCTCCCAGGGCAGGAGATGGCGCAGGATCTGCGCGACCGGATAGCGCGTCAGCAGCATGTTGCCGAAGCGCCGGCGGCCGCCCTTGCCGTCATCGACGTCGACGCCGATGCCCTCGATCGCGGTGAAGCCGGGCAGCAATTCGGCGAAGCGGGCGAACTGGTCGGTCTCGTCGTTGAAGTCGAGCTCCGGGAAATTGTCGGCGACCTCCTGCAGGCAGAGCACGTCGAAATCGGCCATCTGCCGAGCGTGGGCGATGACGCGCGCCGGGTCGACGCGGTTGTCCATGCCGCGGGCCCACTGAATGTTCCAGGTGATCAGTTTCATTGGAATAGCCGTCTCGTCACTTGATGCCTGCGCGCATGAAGCTCTGCACGAACTGACGCTGGAACAGCAGGAAGCCGACCAGAAGTGGGGCCGAGGTCATCAGGGTCGCCGCGCAGATCACGGCCCAGTCGATGCCCTGGTCGGTCGAGGAGAAAACCTGGAGGCCGACGGTGAGCGGCCGCGCCTCGACCGAGTTCGTCACCAGCAGCGGCCAGAGGAAGTTGTTCCAGTGATAGCTGACCGAGACGAGGCCATAGGCGATAT
Organism: Allobosea sp. GW823-FHT01F03; assembly: GCF_058798075.1. Classification (NCBI taxonomy): domain Bacteria; kingdom Pseudomonadati; phylum Pseudomonadota; class Alphaproteobacteria; order Hyphomicrobiales; family Alloboseaceae; genus Allobosea; species Allobosea sp. GW823-FHT01F03. Next base: position 2,409,865 of record NZ_CM179505.1, read on the forward strand.
AGGTCGGCCGGGCGAGCGGGACATAGACCTTCATCAGTACCTGGAGCGGGCTCGCGCCCTCGACGCGGGCGGCGTCGTCGAGCTCCTTGGGCACCGTCTTGAAGGTCTGCCGCAGCAGGAAGATGCCGAAGGCCGAGGCGATATAGGGCAGGGCGATCGCGGTGATGGTGTCGACCAGGCCGAGCTTGGCCATGGTGCGGTAGTTCTCGACGATCAGCGCGTCCGGCATGATCATCAGCTGGGCGAGGATCAGCGCGAAGGCGACGTCACGCCCCCAGAAGTCCTGGCGCGCCAGCGCATAGGCCGCGAGCGTGCCGAGCACGAGCTGGCAGACCAGGATCAAGGTCACCAGCACGAAGGTGTTGAGGAAATAGCGGGCGAAGGGCGCTGCCGCCCAGGCGCGGGAAAAATTCTCCAGTGTCAGCGGCGCGGTCAGCTCGAAGCGCGTCGTGAACTCGCTGGGATGGAAGGCCGCCCAGACCGCATAGGCCAGCGGCAGCACCCAGATCAGCGCGAGCAGGATCGCGCCGCAGGATTCCAGCGTCAGCGAAAGGCCTTTGGGCGCGTAAGGATCGGCGCGGCTGATGCCGCCGGCGGGCAGCTTTGCGGGCTTTGCGGCGGCGCTCATCGATAATGCGTCCTGCGTTCGAGCCAGCCATACTGGATGAAGGCGATCAGGGCGAGCAGGGCGAGCAGCACGCAGGTCAGCGCTGCCGCATAGGCCGTGTCCCAGAAGCTGAAGCCGACCTGGTAGATGTAGTAGAGCAGCAGCGTCGTCGCATTGTCCGGGCCGCCACGCGTCATCACGAAGAGATGGTCGACCATGCGGAAGGCGTTGATCATCGCGTTGATCAGGACGAACAGCGTCGTCGGCATCAGCAGCGGGAACTGGATCCGCCGGAAATAGGTCCAGCGCGAGGCGCCCTCGATCGCCGCCGCCTCGCCGAGGCTGGGCGGAATCGTCTGCAGCGCCGCGAGGTAGAAGATCATGAAGAAGCCGGCTTCCTTCCAGATCGCGACGATGGTCACGGCGTAGAGCGCGGTGTCCTGCGAGCCGAGCCAATTGGTCGAGCTGCCGCCGAAGAAGGCGACGATCTGCTCGAGCAAGCCGTATTGCGGCGTGAAGAAGAACAGCCAGATGTTGGCGACCGCGATCATCGGCAGCACGGTCGGCGTGAAATAGGCCATCCGGACCCAGGTTCGCGCCAGGATGCGGTCGTTGACCCAGACCGCCATCAGCAGGGCAAGCGCGATCGAGGTCGGCACCGTGCCAAGCGCGAACCAGAGATTATTGCTCATCGCCTTCCAGAAGATCGGGTCGGCGAGCATCTGCTGGTAGTTGTCGAGGCCGATGAACCGCGCGGGCCTGCGCCCGCGCGGTGTCGAGTAGAAGGAATCGATGAAGCTCGCGACGGCGGGCCAGTGCGTGAAGAGGGCGAGGCAAGCCATGGCCGGCAGCAGCAGCAGCCAGCCATGGAGGGTCGCGGTCGCGCGGGTGTTCATCGTCCGCTTCGTCGTCCGGTCAGCGATAGGGCTTGAGGATGCGCTCGGCCTCGGCCTGCGCGTCCTCCATCGCCTTCTGCGGCGCCTTGGTGCCGGTCAGCGCGGCCTGGAGGCCGTCATTGAGGGCCTTGGTGACGCGCTGGTTCTCATGGGTCGAGAGCTCGGCGACGGCGTGCGGAAGCTGGTCGCGAGCGACCAGGGCCGGCGGGAACTCGGCGGCGTATTTCTTCATCGCGGCGGTCTCGTAGGAATCCGGCCGCACCGCGACATAGCCGGTGTCGATGCTCCACTGCGCCGCGCGCTCGGGCGTGGTGATCCAGCGCACGAACTTGAAAGCGGCTTCCTGCTCGGCCTTCGAGGCCTTCTTGGAGATGTAGAAATTGCCGCCGCCCGTCGGGCTGCCGAGCCGCTTGCCGGCCGGCAGCAGGCCGACGCCGAAGGGGAACTTGGCGTTGCTCCTGACATTGGTCAGGTTGCCGGTGGTCGTCCACATCATCGCGACCTTGCGCTCGAAGAAGTCGCGCGGGGTGGTGCCCCATTCGACGATGCCGGTCGGGTGCACCTTGTGCTTCTGCGCGAGGTCGACCCAGTACTGCAGCGCCTCGACCACGGCCGGGTTGGCATAGTCGGTCTTGTCGCCCGCCGCATTGGCGAGGATCGCGCCGGCCTGCGTCGAGAGGCCCTGGAACAGCCAGTAGGGGAAGCCGGAGGAGGGGATCTGGATGCCCCATTGCGTGACGTTGCCGGCGGCGTCGCGCTTGGTCAGCTTCTGGGCGAAGGCGAGCTGCTCGGCCCAGGTCTTGGGCGGGGTCTCGGGATCGAGCCCGGCTTCCTTGAACAGCTCCTTGTTCCAGTAGAGGACCACCGTGGAACGCTGGAAGGGGATGCCCCAGGTCTTGCCGCCGGTCTGGCTGTTCTCCATGAAGCCGGGGAAGAAGCTGGCGAGCCACTTCTTGTCCTCGTCGGTCTTCACGAACTCGTCGAAGGGGACGATGGCGTCCTCGTCGATCAGCGTGAACATGTCCGTCGAGAGCAGCACCGAGAGCACCGGCGGCGTGCCGCTCTTGTGCGCGGTCAGCGCCTTGACGATCGTCTCCTGATAGGTGCCCGCATAGATCGGGTTGACCTTGATCCCGGCGTTCTCGCCGGCGAAGCCACTGGCATAGGCGTCGATCAGCTTGGTGATCGGCCCGCCGACGGCGACCGGGTAGAAGAACGAGATCTCGGCGGCCTGCTGCGCGCGTGCCAGCGCCGGCATCGCCACCGAACCGGTCAGCGCCATGGCGCCGGTCATGAATTCACGTCTGTCCATGTTCTGAACTCCCTGTTGTCGTGCGATCGCCCGGCTTCTGCGGCCGGATCACCCCGGAACCACCCTTCGCTCGGTCGACTGGTCGAACCAGTGCAGCAGCGATTGTGACAGCTTGATGTAGACCTTGTCGCCGGCCAAGGCCCGGACCTTGCCGGGGCGCCGGACGATGAAGGGATGGCCGTCGATGCGGGCCTCGATCAGCGTGTCGGCGCCGAGATACTCAACCGCGACCACCTCGGCCGCGATGCCGTTCTCGGCGAGCTCGCTCACTTCGGGGCGGATGCCGACGCTCAGCCTGGCGGGATCGAGCCCGGGAGGCGGAGCGATGTCGCCGCCGCCGGCGAGGAGCGCCGTCAAGGGCACGACGTTCATCGGCGGCGTGCCGACGAAGCGCGCGACGAAGATGCTGGCCGGATTCTCGTAGAGCTCGTCGGGCGGCGCGTCCTGCTCGATGCGGCCATTGCGCATCAGCACGACCTGGTCGGCCATGGTCATCGCCTCGACCTGGTCATGGGTGACATAGACCATGGTCATGCCGAGGCGCTGCTGCAATTCGCGGATCTCGCGCCGCATCTCGACGCGCAGCTGGGCGTCGAGATTGGAGAGCGGCTCGTCCATCAGGCAGACCGGGGCTCGCGCCACGATGGCCCGGCCGAGCGCGACGCGCTGCTGCTGGCCGCCGGAGAGCTGCGAGGGCTTGCGGTCGAGCAAGGCTCCGAGGCCGAGGATCTCGGCGGCGCGGGCGAGGCGCTCGTCGCGCTCGGCGCGCCCCAGCTTGCGGACCTTGAGCCCGAACAGGATGTTCTCGGCCACCGAGAGATGCGGGAACAGCGCATAGTTCTGGAAGACCATGGCGATGCCGCGGCCCGAGGGCGGCGCCTGGGTGACGTCCTTGCCGCCGATGGCGATGACACCCGAGCTGGCATCCTCCAGCCCGGCGATCAGCCGCAGCGTCGTCGACTTGCCGCAGCCGGATGGGCCGAGCAGCGCGACGAGCTTGCCCTCGCCAACGGTGAAGGTCACCTGGTCGACGGCGGCGGTTCCGCCCCAGTTCTTAGAAACGGCCTTGAGCTCGACTGATACCATACGCTGACCGGTTCTTCCCGATAGACATTGCCTCTGCCCGGCCGAATCCGCAGCGTCCTGCATCTTTTTCCCCGGCGTGCGCGAGCATGCCGGTATTTTGCCGGCGCACAAGCCTTCCTCCACAGGGAGTATCGCGTGCCGGCGTCGCCTCGGCTGGGAGACCGACTGCCTTCATAAAGCTGTTGCGTGCCGGTGCAAGTGTCCGCTACGCTTATTCCAAGCGATGAGAGAAATGGATCAGATGTTCCATTTTCTTGGAATAAGGTCGCATAGGGAGACGGTGTTGCGGGCCGAACGGCAACAGAGCTTGCGCTCGGGCGAGGCGATCAGCGTGCGCGGTCTGCACGTTGGCTACGGCAATACGCGTGTCCTCCACGGCATCGATCTCGATTTCTCGCCCGGCAGCTTCACTGCGCTGCTCGGCTCCTCCGGCTGCGGCAAGACCACGCTGCTGCGCTCGCTGAGCGGCTTCGTGCCGGTCCAGTCCGGCTCGATCATGGTCGGAGGGCGCGATGTCGCCGGGCTGCCGCCTGAAAAGCGCGGCATGGCGATGGTCTTCCAGTCCTACGCGCTCTGGCCGCATATGACGGTGCTCCAGAATATCGGCTACGGGTTGAAGCTGCGCGGCGTGCCGAAGGCCGAGATCGCCGCCAAGGTCGCCGCGATGCTCGAATTCCTCGGCCTTTCCGGCTATGAGGGCCGCAAGGTCACGGCGCTCTCGGGTGGCCAGCGCCAGCGTGTCGCGCTCGGCCGGGCGCTCGCCATCGATCCCGGCATCCTCCTGCTCGACGAGCCGCTCTCCAATCTCGACGCCAAGATCCGCATGACGATGCGGCATGAGATCCGGGCGATCCAGCAGCGCCTCGGCGTGACGGCCGTCCATGTCACGCATGATCGCGAGGAGGCGATGACCATGGCCGATCGGCTGGTCATCATGGAGGCCGGGCGGATCGCCCAGGTCGGCACGCCGGAGGAGGTCTATGATCGCCCGGCCAGCGCCTTCGTCGCCAATTTCATGGGGGCGGAGAACATCCTGCCGCTGCGCGTCGAGCATTCTGCGGGCGGCGCCTCGCTGTTCGCCGGCGATGCCGCGGCCGAGCTGCCGCCGGCCCTGCGCGACGCCCTGCCTGCCGGCCGGGCAATGGCCTATTTCCGCGACGATGTCGCGCGCCTCGATGCGGCCGATGCGCCGTCGGCGGGGGATCTGGTGATGGCGGGCCATGTCGCGGCCCGTGCCTATCCGGGTGGGGTCTATCGCTACCGCGTCAAGACCGACGACTGCGAGGTCACGGTCGACGACGCCACCCGTCACGAACTCGGAGCGAAGGTCGGGCTGCGCATTCCCGTGCAGCGCCTTCACATCTTCCCGGCATCCGAGGCCGGGCTTGCTGCCTGACAGGGGTTGATCACATGCGCACGCTCACGATTGCCTGTTCGATCGCAGCGCTGATGGCGGCGACGCCGCTCTCGGCGCAGACACTCAACGTCGCCACGGCCGGCGACCAGAACATGGTCGACTATGTGAAGGACTATCTCGGGCCGATGTTCGAGAAGGCTCATCCCGGGGTGAAAGTGGTCTCGGTCGGCACCGGGCCGGGCGATTCCGGCTCGCAGAAGATCTATGAGAAGCTCGACGCCCAGAAGGCCTCGGCCGCCACGGATTTCGACGTCGTCGTGATCCACCAGAAGGCCGCCGGCACGATGGTCAAGGAAGGGCTCCTCGCCAAGTACACCGGCGGGGTCGACACCGCGAAGCTCGTCTCCAGCGAGGCGGCGAAGAACGCGCTCGGCGCCGACGTCTCCGGCTATGTCCTGCCGATGTTCCAGTCGCAGACCGCGCTGGCCTACAATGCCGATCTGTTGAAGACCCCGCCGAACAGCTTCGCCGAGCTGAAGGACTGGGTGAGCAAGAACCCGAAGCAGTTCGGCTATAACGGCATCAAGGGCGGCATGTCCGGCGTCGCCTTCGTCACCGGCTGGGTCTATGCCTTCGGCGGCGATGCCGACAAGCTGGTCAAGGGTCCCTATGATCCGGCGGTGAAGGCCGGCTGGGACGGCGCGCTCGCCGATCTCAAGACCTTCAACAAGAACGCGGTCATCACCCCCGGCAATGCCGGCACGCTCGACATGCTGAACCGCGGCGAGATCGCCATGGGGCCGGTCTGGGTCGACATGTTCTATTCCTGGCAGGCCGACGGCAAGTTGCCGCCGAACATGAAGCTCAAACTCGCCGCGCCGGGCATGCCGGGTCAGCCGATGTATTACGCCGTGCCGGAGAAGACCGCGCACCGCAAGCTGGCGGAGGCGTTCATCGCGCTCGCCACCAGCCCGCAGGTCCAGGCCGACGGCATCGTCAAGCGCTTCAACTGGTATCCGGGCATCGATGCCAAGAACCTCGAAGGCAAGCTCGACCAGGCCGCCTGGAACAAGCTCTTCACCGATATCACCCCAGCCGATCTCAGCGCCAAGGCGAAGCCGTTCCCGATCGCGCCCTACTTCAACGACATTCTCGAAAGCTACGAGAAGAAGGTCGCGAACTGAGCCTCACCCCCAATCGCGGCCCGGCTCCTGCCGGGCCGCATCTTTCCCGATGGCGCCCAACATGCTGTCTCAACGCCAACTGGCGCTGATCCTGATCGCTCCCGGCCTGTTCCTCGTCGCGGCGCTGTTCCTCTACCCGCTCGGCTTCTCGCTGATCTCGGCCTTCACCCGGCCGGACGGCTCGCTGACGCTGGAATGGTTCGCCAAGGCCTTCGAGCTCTATTCGGGCGACATCCTCTTCACCATCATCATCGTGGTGACCTCCTGCGTGCTGACCGGGCTCGCCGCCATCGCGATCGCCGGCACGCTGACGCTCGGCGAGAACCGCTGGGTCGTCGGCACGCTGCGGGCGCTCTATCGCTGGCCGCTGTTCATTCCGTTCATCGTCGCGGCGCAGTGCATGCGCACCTTCCTCGCCAAGAACGGGCTGATGAACAACACCTTCGTCTCGCTCGGGCTGATGGAGCCCTTGAGCGCGACGAGCTTCCTCGACTGGCGCGGCATCATCGCCACCTTCGTCTGGAAGCAGACGCCTTTCGTCGCGCTGCTGCTCGCCGGCGCGCTCGCCTCGATCGACCGGGCGACGCTGGAGGCCGGGCGCAATCTCGGCGCCTCGCGCCCGCGCGTGCTCTTCGAACTCGCTCTGCCGCAGGTGATGCCGACGCTGCTGGTCGCGCTCGTCCTGTCCTTCGTGACGATGCTCTCGGTGCTCTCGGTGCCGATGATGGTCGCCGGCTCGCAGCCGACCATGCTGACCGTCGACATGGCCTTCCGGATCAACGCCTATGGCGACTATTCGACCGCCAACGCCCTCGGCGTGATCACCTATCTGATCAGTGCCGGTGCCGCGATCCTCTATCTGAAGCGCGGGCTGGCCAAGGAGGGCGCGCCATGATGCGGCTCGCTTCCGCCGCCAGGGCGACTTTCGCCGCGGCCATCCTCACCGCCTTCGCCTTCGTTCTGATCGGCCCGCTCGCCAATCTGGCGCTGTGGTCGGTCGCCGAGCGCTGGTACACGCCCTACAAGCTGCCGGTGACCTATGGCACGCGCTATTGGGAGCAGGTCTTCCGGCCGACCGGCGACGCCATGGCTTCGCTCGGCACCAGCGTCTGGATCGCGGTGCTGACGGTCATCGTCGCGCTCGCCTTGTCGATACCCGCCGGCTACGCGCTGGCGCGGCTGAAGCTGCCGATGCGGGCGGCCTTCATGGTGCTCTTCCTGCTGCCGCAGGCCTTTCCGTCGGTCGCGATCTACATCAACGTCGCCCGCGTCTTCTACCAGCTCGGCATCAACGGCACGGTGCTGGGCGTGGTGCTGGTCCATGCCGCGCATGGGCTGGTCTATTCGGTCTGGATTGCGGCAGCGGCCTTCGCCGCCGTCGACAAGGACCTCGAACTCGCCGCGCGCAATATCGGCGCCTCGCCGCTGCGGACCTTCTTCACGGTGACGCTGCCCTTGGCGATGCCGGGCATCATCGCCAGCGGCATCTTCGTCTTCCTGGAATCGCTCGACGAGTTCACCGGCACCTTCTTCGTCGGCGTGCCGCAGGTCACAACGCTGCCGCTGCTGCTCTACAATGCGGCGATGGGCGGCAACTACCAGGTCGCCTCGATCACGGCACTGATCCTGCTCGTGCCCTCGGTGCTGTTCATGCTGTTCATCGAGCGCTTCCTGCGCGCGGACGTGCTGGCGAAGGTCGGCGCCTGAGGCCGGCCCCGCTACTCCGCCCAGGACAGCAGGATCTCGCCGGCGATGGGCTTCACAGCCCTGATGTCGGCATCGCTTGAGGAAAACTCGCTATCGCCGGAGACGCGATCAAGCGCCGCGGCATTGGCCCCTGGCGTATCGTGGAAGCGGACGAGCAGCCGGCAGCCGCCGCCTGCCTTGGCCAGCTTCCCACCTCGCCAGTCGGTTGCGGTGCCGGCATAGTCCCAGCCGAAGCCGAGGATGGTGAAGGGGCCGCCATTGGCCTTCTCGACCGCCGCGAGTGAGGTGCCGATGCCGATAGGCGTGCCGTCCGGGGTCTGGACGACCTGCGTCGAGCCTTCGCGGATGTAGATCGTCGCCGGGCGCCGCCGTTTCGCGCCGTCATGCCAGATCAGTTCGATGCGGCGCTTGCCGTCGCCCGGGAAGATGATGGCGCCTTGCTGCTTCTCGCCCTCGCCGACCTCGATCCGCGCCCGCCGGACATTCGCCTTGCCGAAGGCCCGGATCAGCGAGGCCTCGTCGGCATTGCGGGCGAAGGGGCCGGTGCAACTGAGCGGGGCGGACTGCGCGAAAGCCGGGGCGGCGGCGAAGAGCGCCGTTGCGGCGACGGCGTGTCGTAACCGGAAGGGAGAGCATGGGCGCGGAGCGGAACGCATGCGCTATTTAGCGCGCCTTCCGCAAGGGAAGATAGGCCCGTCCTTCAGATGCGTCGCGCCCACTTCCGGCGAACTTTTCAAGCCGCGCAACGTTTCAAGCGGTGAAGGGAGCCTCAGATGACGATGTACCACCAGGCCGCAGGCGAGCCCGGCGGCGATCCGCTGCCGCCCATGCCGCCGCCCGAATTGCCGCCGCTGACGCCGGGCGAGGTGCCGCCGGCGCCGCCGGTCGAGACGCCGCCCGATGCCGAACCGATCGGCATTCCGACCGATCCGCCGCCGGAACTGCCGCCGAACGCGCCGCCGGAAACACCGCCGGCGACGCCTGTCGACCTGCCGCCGGCACGCGATCCGCGCCAGCCGCAGGAGTGAAAGGGCCCGTACGGGTCCTCGGTCAAACCAGTCTCAGAGCGCCGGCGTGTTGCCGTCGCCGAGATCCCAGTAGAGCCCGGCCATCATGGCGAGCGCCTCGCGGGCGATCGCGACCGGCAGGTGCTCATTGGGGGCGTGCTGCGAGCAGCCCGGATAGGAGTGCGGCACCCAGATCGTGCGCAGGCCGAGGATCTCCGAGAAGATGTCGTTCGGCAGCGAGCCGCCGAGATTGGGCAGCAGGGCCGGCTTCTTGTTGGTCGACTTGGCGATCGAGGCCAGCGCCCAATGCACCCAGGCATCCTCGGGGTCGAGGCGGGTCGCGTTGAAGATCTCGTCACGGGCGAGCGTGACCTCGACCATGTCGAGGCCCTGGCGCTTCAGATGGCGGCGCAGAGCCGGCAGCACCTCGTTCGGGTCGATGCCGACGACGAAGCGCAGCTGGCAGCGGGCCCAGGCGCTCGGCGGCACGGCGTTGACCGGGGTTTCCGGCACGCCCGACTTCATCGCCAGAACGTCGAAGGAGCACCAGCCGAAGACCTGCTCGGCCGGCGACAGGCCGGGCTCGCCCCAGTTCGGATCGATGGTCGGGCCGTCCGGGCCGCCATCGACCTCGCAATCGGCCAGCGCCTTGCGGACCGGCTCGGGCAGCTCCTTCGGCACCCATTCATGGATGCGGATCTGGCCGGTCGGGCCGGCGATCGAGGCGATGGCATGGGCGAGCTGGATCGCCGGGTCGGAGAGGATGCCGCCCCAGTTGCCGGAATGGTGGCCGCCCTCGCGGGCATTGATCGAAAGGTCGAAGGTGACGCCGCCGCGCGAGCCGAGGAAGATGGTCGGGCGCTCGGCATTGAGGCGCGGCCCGTCGGAGCCGATCAGTACGTCCGACTTGAACAGCTCCTTCTGCTCGGTGCAGAGCTCGCGCAGGCCCGGCGAGCCGCATTCCTCGCCCATCTCGATCAGGTATTTGGCGTTGAAGCCGAGCTTGCCGCGGGTTTCGAGCACGGCGCGCAGGGCATTGATGTTGATGACGTGCTGGCCCTTGTTGTCGACCACGCCGCGGCCGTACCAGCGGTCGCCGCGCTCGGTCAGTGTCCAGGGTGACAACCCCTCGCTCCATTGCGCGTCGAGGCCGCGGATGACGTCGCCATGGCCGTAGCCGAAGATCGTCGGCAAAGACGGGTCCTCGATGCGCTCGGCGAAGAGGAAGGGTCCCTTGGCGCGCGGATGGGTCAGCGTCCTGCAGGTGAAGCCGAGGCCTTCGAGCAGCGGGCGCATCTCGTTTTCGAGATAGTCGCTGAGCACGGGCGCGCGCTCGGGATTCTGGCTCTCGGTCGGCATGGCGATGAGACGCGAGAGGTCGCGCTTGAGACTGCCGGAATCAAAGTAGTCCTGGGCATGCGCGACGGCCTGGGCGCGGGTCATGGGAACGTCTCCTCGCTGGGAATTCTGCCTGTCCCGGCCTCATCCTGAGGAGCCGTGCAGCGGCGTCTCGAAGGATGCTCCAGTGTGCTCTGGAAGCATCCTTCGAGACGCGATCTGCCATCGCTCCTCAGGATGAGGGCCGAGGGGAAAATGGACATGTCAGGCGGCGGCGGTGCTCGCCGGTTCGTCATAGAGATGGCAGGCGACGAGGCCGGCCGCGTCCTGGCGCAATTTCGGCTCGACGCTGGCGCAACGCTCCGTCCGCGCCGGGCAGCGCGGGTGGAACGGGCAGCCGCTCGGCGGGTTGAGCGGGTCCGGGAAGGCGAGGCCGAGCCCGGTCTCCGGGATGCCCTTGCCGGGCTCCGGCGTCAGCACGGAAGCGAGCAGCGCCTTGGTGTAGGGATGGCGCGGCGCCTTGAAGAGCGTCGCCGTATCGGCGAGCTCGACGACGCGGCCGAGATACATCACCGCCACCCGCGTCGCGATATGCTCGACGACGACGAGGTTGTGGCTGATGAAGACATAGGTCAGGCCGAGCTCGCGGCGCAGATCGTTGAGCAGGTTGAGGATCTGCGACTGCACGGAGACGTCGAGCGCCGAGGTCGGCTCGTCGCAGACCACCATCTCCGGATTGAGGATCAGGGCACGGGCGATGGCGACGCGCTGGCGCTGGCCACCGGAGAGCTCGCGCGGATAGCGGTCGGCGAAGCGGCGGGGCAGGCCGACCTTGTCGAGGATGGCGATGGCGCGCTCGCGGCGTTCCTTGGCGGTGCCGATGCCCTGGACGGCGAGCGGCAGCGCGACGATCGAGGCGATGGTGCGGCGCGGGTTCAGCGAGGAATAGGGGTCCTGGAACACCGGCTGGACCCGCTTGGCCATGCCGAGCCGGCCGAGCTTGCCGACATCTTCGCCGGCGAGTGCGATCTCGCCGCTGGAGGGCGGCAGCAGGCCGAGCAGCATGCGCGCCAGCGTGGACTTGCCGCAGCCGGATTCGCCGACGATGCCGAGCACCTCGCCCTTGGCGATGGCGAGCGAAACGCCGTTGACGGCGTGGAGCTTGCGCTTGCCCTTGAACAGGCCCTGGCTGACCGAGAAGGAGCGGGTGAGGTCCCGCGCCTCGAGCAGGATCGGATTGGTCGCGCTCATGCCGCGTCCTCCAGGATGCAGCGCCAGCTATGCCCGTCCGGCCGCTGTCGCAGCGGGGGCGCCTCGGCACAGGCGGGCTTGGCGTGCTTGCAGCGGTCGCGGAAGCTGCAGCCCCTGATCTCGCCGACCAGGGAAGGAACGACGCCCGGAATGACGCCGAGCTTGCCGCCGGGCTCTGTACGACCGGGCACCGGGATACAGTCGATCAGCCCTTGCGTGTAGGGGTGGCGCGGATTGCGGAAGATCGCCTCGGTCGGACCTTCCTCGACGATCTGGCCGGCATACATCACCCCGACCCAGTCGGCGATGCGGGCGACGATGCCGAGATCATGGGTGATCAGCACCATGGCGATGCCGAGCTCCTTCTGGAGATCGGCGAGCAGGCGCAGGATCTGGGCCTGGATGGTGACGTCGAGGGCGGTGGTCGGCTCGTCGGCGATCAGGAGGTCGGGCGAGCACATCAGCGCCATGGCGATCATGACGCGCTGGCGCAGGCCGCCGGAGAGCTGGTGCGGATACTGGCCGAGGCGCTGGGCGGCATTGGCGATGCCGACCTTGCCGAGCAGCAGGATCGCGCGCTCGCGGGCCTCGGCCTCGCTCGCCTTGCGGTGCAGCTTGTAGGCCTCGGTCATCTGGTCGCCGATGGTGTAGGCGGGGTTCAGCGCCGTCATCGGTTCCTGGAAGATCATCGCCATGCGGTCGCCGCGCAGCGCGTTGATGCGCTTGGCACCGGCCTTGGCGAGGTCCTCGCCGGCGAAGGAAAGGCGCTTCGCGCTCTTCTTCGCCGCCTTGGGCAGGAGGTCCATGATCGCGAGCGAGGTCATCGACTTGCCGCAGCCGGATTCGCCGACGAGACAGAGCGTCTTGCCCTTCTCGACGGTGAAGGAGAGTTCGCGCACCGCATGCAGCGGGCCGCGCGGGGTCGCGATGTCGACGCTGAGGCCGTCGACCTGGAGGATGGCTTCGCTCATCAGGTGCGCCCCTCCGGCGAGATGACGTCGCGCAGGCCGTCGCCGGCGAGATTGATCGCGAAGATCAGCAAGGCAAGCGCGCTGCCGGGCAGGGCGATGAGCCAGAACGAGAAGAACATGTAGGCCTTGGCTTCCGAGATCATCAGTCCCCAGGAGGGCAGGGGCGGCTGCACGCCGAGCCCGAGGAAGGACAGCGCCGCCTCGAGCAGGATGGCGCTCGCCGCTTCCAGCGTCGCGACGACGATGAGATGCGGTGCGATGTTGGGCAGCACCTCGCCGAGGATGATGCGGCTGGTCGAGGCGCCGGCGGACTGGGCCGCGGCGACATAGTCGAGCGAGCGGACCTGCTGGGTCGCGCTGCGCATCACCACCGCGAAACGGTCCCATTTGAGCAGGCCGAGCACGAGGATGACGATCCAGAGCGAGGAGCCGACGATGGCGACGACGGCGAGCGCCACCAGGATCACCGGCATGGAGAGCCGGGTGGTGACGAGGAAGGTCATCACCATGTCGATCCGGCCGCCGAAATAGCCGGCGAGCAGACCCATGGTGGTGCCGATCAGCCCGGAGATGATGACGACGCTGATGCCGATCAGCAACGAGATCCGGGCGCCGTAGAGCAGGCGCGAGAGATAGTCGCGCCCGAGCGGGTCGGTGCCGAGCGGATGCACCCAGTTGCCCTTCTCATACCAGAAGGGCGGGATGTTCCGCGCCGTCAGGTTCTGCAGATAGGGGTCGTGCGGTGCCAGAAGCGGGGCTGCGAGCGCGATCAGAATGAACAGCACGAGCAGGCCGAAGCCGAAGACGAAGGCCTTCTGGCCGAGGAAACGGCGCAGCAGCTTGCGACCTTCGGAGAGCTCGGGCGCTTCGGCGACGGAGAGGGAGGTTTCGCTCATGGTCAGGCCACCCGGATGCGCGGATCGAGCCAGGCATTGGCGATGTCGGCGGCGAGCGTCAGCAGCACATAGACGACGGAAAGCAGCAGGACGACGACCTGCATGACCGGGAAATCCTTGTAGGTGATGCTCTGATAGGCGAGGTAGCCGAGGCCATCGAGCGCGAAGATCGTCTCGATCACCACGGAGCCGCCGAGCAGGAAGCCGAGCTGCACCGCAGCCAGGGCCACGACGGGAACGACGGCGTTGCGCAGCGCATGCTTGAAGATGATCTTGCCGGAGGGCAGGCCCTTGGCCCGGGCGGTGCGGATATAGTCGGCCGAGAGCACTTCGATCATGCCGGCGCGGATCAGCCGCATGAAGGCCGGCGCGGCATAGTAGCCGAGCGCCACGGTCGGCATGATGTAGTGCTGCCAGGTCGCGGAGCCGGAGACCGGCAGCCAGCGCAGGGTGATCGAGAACAGCATCACCAGGATCAGCGCGAAGAAGAAGTTCGGCATTGCCTGGCCGAAGACCGCGACGGCGAGCGCCACCCGGTCGATCCAGCTATTGGCGTAGATCGCCGCGAGCACGCCGAGCGGGATCGAGATCAAGAGCGCGAAGGCGAGCGAGGTCAGGCCGAGGATCAGCGTCACCGGCATCTTGGCCAGGACCAGCTCGGAGACGTCGGTCTTGAAATAGATCGATGTGCCGAAATCGCCGCGCAGCGTCTTCCAGAGCCAGTCGAGATACTGGACGAGGAGCGGCCGATCGAGCCCGTAGGTCTTGCGGATCACGTCGATGTCCGCCTGCTGCGCGCCTTCGCCGGCGATCGCGACCGCGACATCGCCGGACAGTCGCAGCAGGAAGAAGGCGATGGCCGAGACCGCGAGCGCGACCATCAGTGCCAGGCCAAGACGTTTGAGTATGAAGCCGAGCATGGGGCTTCCTTCGAAGTCTGAAGGGTTATGTTCGCCAGGCCGGCGAGCGACCGGCCTGGCGTCATGGTCGGCCTCGAGCCGACCATCTCGTGACTGAGAGTCTCGGGCCTACGCTTCGCTGCGCCCGAGAACGACGCTGCGCGTCACTTCCAGCCCATTTCCCAGAAGCGGACCATCTCGTCCGGATAGGCCTTGAAATTCAGGTCCTTGTTGGCGACGTAGTAGACCGGCAGCGAGTAGAGCGGCGTCGCATAGGCCTTGTCGGCGATGATCTTGAGCGCGCCCTTGTAGGCTTCCTTGCGGACCGCCGGATCGACCGAGTTGTTGCCCTTGTTCAGGAGGTCGCGGACCGCCGGATCACGGGTGATGTCCTCGCTGCGGAAGGCGAAGTAGTTCGGGGTCGCGGCCGAGACGTCGTTGACCGAGAAGGAGCCCCAGGTCTGGTGGGTCAGCATCGCCTTGTTGGTGGCGATCTGCTCGCGCATCGCGGCATATTGCAGGAAGCGCAGATTGGTCTTGATGCCGACGGCCTGGAGATAGCCGATCAGCGCCTCGGTCTGGTTGCGCTCGCGATAGGCGACGATGTCCAGGGTCAGGTCCTTGACGCCGGCTTCGGCCAGCAGGGCCTTGGCCTTGGCGGGATCGTAATTGTAGCGCGTCGCGCCCTCGTCGGTGCAGCCGAACTGCGAGGGGAAGCAGATCGTGTTGATGACGCGCGAGCCTTCGCCGACGATGTTCTTGACCATCGCCTCACGGTCGATGGCGTGGATGATCGCCTTGCGGACGCGCTCATCCTTGAGCGCCGGCGCCGGGGTGCCGTCCTGGATGTTCATCTGCATGAAGACGATGCGCATCGTCTCGCCGGAGACGACCTGCAGGGTCGGCACGGTCTTGAGCTGGTCGGCCTGGTCCTTGGGGACGTGCATGATCAGGTCGCCGCCACCCGAGAGCATCTCGGCCATCTGGGTCTGGCGATCCGGGATGAAGCGGATGTCGATCTTGCCGATCTTGGGCTGCGGCTTCGGCGAATCCTTGAAATAGTCCTTGTTGAGCTCGAGCGTGATCGACTTGCCCGGGACGTAGTTCGAGACCTTGTAGGGGCCCGAGCCGACCGGCTTCTCGTTCTGGCCCTTGGGGCCGACCTTCTCGTAATACTCGTTCGGATGGATCACCACCGGGCCGGCGAGATATTCGATCGCGGCCGGGAAAATCTCCTTGGTGGTCAGGCGGACCTTGTACTTGTCGAGCTTCTCGGCCTTCTCGATCCAGTTGACGTTGCCCTGGGTGACGACCTTGTTCTCGGGCTTGGAGATGAAGTTCAGCGTGTAGACGACGTCGTCGGCGTCGAACTCCTCGCCATTGTGGAACTTCACGCCCTCGCGCAGCTCGAACTCGATGGTCTTGTCGTCGATCTGCTTCCAGCTCTTGGCGAGCTGGCCCTTGTACTCATTGGTGTTCGGGTCGCGGTAGATCAGCGTGTCCCAGACATTGGCGCCGATGATCACGCCGATGCGGACATTGTTGAAGAACGGGTCGACGTTCTCGGGCGCCTGGTCATAGGCGAAGCGGACCGTGTTGGCGGCCTTCTGGGCGGAGGCCGGCATGGTGGTCAGGGCCGCCATGGCGGTACCCGCCAGCGCGACGGCCAGCGTCTTCATCGAGATTCGCATTCTTATCCCCTCACGGCTTCATCGAGCGTGCTGACAAAGCTCCGCCACGGCTGGACTGCCGCAGTTTTGCTTTATTCGAAATCTGCCCAAGGATTGAGCTTGCCGCCATAAGAATGAATCGAAGGGATCGTTGCCGAACCGGCAAAGCTTCTCTAAAGCCGCGCCATGCAGACAGCGGCCCTCCGATATTTCCTGGCGGTGGCGCGGACCGGCTCGGTCAGCGCGGCGGCGCAGCGCCTGCGGGTGGCGGCTTCGGCCGTCAGCCGTCAGATCGCCAATCTCGAAAAGGAGCTCGACGCCGACCTGTTCGAGCGGCGCTCGCACGGCATGATCGTGACTCAGGCGGGCCAGACGCTCGCGGCCTATGCCCAGCGCCTTGAGCTGGAGGCCGAGCAGGTCGTCAACGAGATCCGCGAACTGCACGGCGCCGGCCGGGGGCTGATCCGCCTGGGCGTCACCGAGGGCTTCGCCGTCTCCTTCATTCCCGAGACGATCTATGCCTTTCGGCAGCACTATCCGGACGTCGCCTTCGACATGAAGGTGATGTCGCCACAGGTCGTGACCGAGCAGGTCCGCACCGGCGCGATCGACCTCGGCCTGACTTTCGTGCTGCAGCAGGAGCGCGGCGTCACCATCAATTGGCAATGCGCCGTACGGACCTATGCCTTCGTCGCACCGCCTCATCCGCTGGCGCAGCAGGAAACCGTCCGAATCGAGGACATCTTCGCCCATCCGATGGCGGTGCTCGACAACGAGGCGACGGTGCGCAAGATCGTCGACATCTATTTCTCGGCGCGGGGGCTGACCGTCGATCCGGTGCTGACCTCGACCAATGTCGCGAGCCTGCGCCATTTCTGCAAGCTCGGCGGCGCCGTGATGTTCGCCAGCTCGATCTCCTTCGGCGCCTCGATCCGCGACGGCTCGGTGGTGGCGCTGCCGCTGAAGGACGGCGAATTGCCGCCGCGCAGCCTGCAGATCCAGACCATGTCCGGCCGGGCCCTGCCCAAGGTGGTGACGAATTTCATCGGCACGCTGATCGAGCGGCTGCAAAGCGAGAACGCGGCGGTCGCCGAGGCCGCGCTCGCAGGCGAAGCGGCGAAGCCGGGTGACCGTCCGCAAGGGCTACAGGGATGAGGCTCGATGACGTGACGGGCCAGGGCGCCGCGGCCGACACCATGGTGCCGCATCCGCACCAGCTGGTGGCGCGCGACGCGATCCTGGCGGCACGGGCGGCCGGCAAGCCCGGATTCCTGCTCGGCGATCTCACCGGCCTCGGCAAGACGCTCTCGGCCTGGCTCGCCATCGCGGCGATGCCTGAGCAGGAGGTGCTGGTGATCTGCCCGAAGGGTGCGATCCCGCAATGGCGGCGCACCATCGCCCGTTCCGGCCTGCCGTCGAAAAAGCTGACCCTGATGAATTTCGAGCGGACGAAATCGCTGCTCGCGCCGCCGCCGGCGAGCAACAAGCGTTCGACCAGGGCGAAGAACAACGAACTCGCCAAGCATGGCACGCCGAAGCGCGTCTGGCCGCTGGTGGTAATCGACGAGGCGCACCGCATCCGCAATCCGAATTCGCAGCAGGGGCTGGTCTGCCGGCAGATGGCGGCGGCGGCGCAGTTCACGATCTATATGAGCGCGACGGCCGGACAGGCGCCGCACGAACTCTCCTATCTCGCGAGACTGCTCGCGGACGCGACCGGCGCGCCCGATGGCGATCTCGACGGTTTTCGGGCACTGATGAAGAAGCTGAAGATCGGCCGTGCCAAGGGGCGCTGGAAGAACTGGAGCTGGGAGCCGAACGAGGCCGACCGCAAGGTGATGGCCGAGCTGCTCTATCGCGGCCGCAACGCCATTGGCCTGCGCCGGCGGCCGGAGGAGATCGCCGGCTGGCCGGAGGTGCAGCGCGAGCTTGCCCCCGTCGCGCTCGATGCGAGCGAGCGCAAGCTCTACGACGCGACCTGGCGCGAGTTCCGGCGCGAGCTCGGTCTCGCCGGCGGCTCGACCCGCAAGCCGGCCGGCTGGGCCGCCGATCTGCGCTTCCGCCAGAAGGCGAGCCTGCTCAGGACCGCCGGCACCGCGGATTTCTGCCAGGACCTGCTCGAGAATGACGAGCAGGTCGCGATCTCCGTCGCCTTCCTCGAAACCGGCGCCATGCTGGCGGAGAAGCTCGCGGGACGGGGCTGGCGCGTCGGCTCGATCACCGGCGAGCATTCCGGCGAAGCCAATGAGGCGACGCGGATCGCCTTCCAGACCGGCAGGCTCGACGCCGTCATCTTCACCGTGACCGAGTCGATCTCGCTGCATAAGGGCGAGATGCCGGGCGGGGAGCGCGAGCGGGCGCTTGTGGTCCACGATCTGCGCCACAGTGCGATCCAGCTGCAGCAGATCGAGGGGCGTTGTCATCGCGACGGCCAGCACGCGACGATCTTCTACGCCTATGCCGAGGATACGGTGGAAGAGAAGGTCGCTGCGACGGTGCTCGCCCGCATGGCGGCGATGGAGGGACTCGCCGGCGACGAGACCGCCCTGATCGAGGCGATCGCCGGCGAGATCGAGCAGGCGGCACTGGCGCGGGAGGCGGCTTAGCCGGTGCCTATCCCGTTATGGCCGGGCTTGCCACGTCTTGGCCTTTGCCTATCAGCCTCGGTGTTCAGGACGTGGATGCTCGCCGCAAGGGCGAGCATGACGGCGTCGTTCAATTCATCTGCGTGCGCGGCGGCGTGTCCGGCGCCCGCTCGCTGACGCGCTTGGCTTCGTCGACCACGCGCTCGGTCGCGCCGACGGCCTTGGACCAGAGGTCGCGCGTATAGGCGCCCTGATGGACCACGGCGTCATAGCCGATGGCGAGGACCGCGATCACCAGCAGAATGCGAAACATGGGATGTCCCCCGTCATTGCGATGTCGGCTGGAAGAACGCCTCGGCCGCCGGGCGGTTCCGCATCGCATCGTGGACGACCGGTTGACCGGGGCGGTGCGGCATTGTCCCCTCACGGCCTGACAACGCTTCGCAGGGCCGCGGGAGAGAAACGGCATGTTCGACGATCTGAAGGGAAAGCGCGTACTGGTGACCGGCGCCTCCTCCGGCCTGGGGGCGCATTTCGCCCGGCTGCTGGCGGAGCGCGGCGCGCATGTCGCCGCTGCGGCGCGCCGTACCGACCGGCTCG
The DNA here is from genome assembly GCF_058798075.1 of Allobosea sp. GW823-FHT01F03. Lineage (NCBI taxonomy): Bacteria > Pseudomonadati > Pseudomonadota > Alphaproteobacteria > Hyphomicrobiales > Alloboseaceae > Allobosea > Allobosea sp. GW823-FHT01F03. Next base: position 2,429,231 of record NZ_CM179505.1, read on the forward strand.
CGGCACTGGCGCGGGAGGCTACCGGCCTGCCGGGGAAGATTGTGCCGGTCTCGCTCGATGTCGGCTCGGTCGCGGCGATCGAGAGCGGCATCGCGGAGGCGGCCAACCTGCTCGGCGGGCTCGACGTCCTCGTCAACAATGCCGGCGTCGGCGAGACGGAGCAGGCGCTTTCGGTGAGCGAGGCGCAATGGGACGCCCAGCTCGATGTCAACCTGAAGGGCTGCTTCTTCGCGGCGCAGGCGGCGGCGAAGATCATGGTGGATCAGGGACGTGGCGGCGCCATCGTCAACATCGCCTCGATCCTCGGCGAGCGCGTCGCCGGCAGGGTTGCGCCCTATGCGATCTCCAAGGCCGGGCTGATCCAGATGACCAAGGCGCTGGCGCTGGAATGGGCGCGCCATGCGATCAGGGTCAATGCGTTGGCGCCCGGCTACATCGTCACCGACATCAACCGCGAGTTCTTCGCCAGCGAGGCAGGCGAGGCGCTGAAGAAGCGCATCCCTATGCGCCGGGCCGGCGAACTCGCCGATCTCGACGGTCCGCTCCTGCTGCTCTGTTCGGATTCCGCCCGCTACATGACCGGCGCGGTCGTCGCCGTCGATGGCGGGCACTTGGTGAGCGGACTGTAGTCGATCCGTTTGTCCGTTATTCCGGCCGCAGCGAAGCGGAGCGCCGGAAATCACGGACGCGACGTTGCTACAACTCGTCATGCTCGCCCCTGTGGCGAGTATCCACGTCTTGAACACAGGTCGCGACCAGCGAAGACGTGGATGGTCGGGACAGGCCCGACCATGACGGAAAGGGCGGTGTTCATGGCTTCCGGGCTCAGGCCTGTGACCTGCCCCCGGAAAGAGCGCAGCGTGTTCTAGCTGGCCGGCAGCAGGTCCCTCAGCCTGATCAGGGCGATCTTCTCGACCTGCGCCAGTGCCGTCCCGAACTCCTGCTCCGGCGTGCTCTTCAGCCTAACCTCGAACGCGGCGAGGATGTCCGCCTTGGTCAGGCCCTTCACCGCGAGGATGAAGGGAATGCCGAACCGCGCCTTGTAGGCCTCGTTCAGCGCGGTGAAGCGGGCGCGCTCGTCGGATGTCAGCCGGTCGAGCCCGGCGGAGCCCTGCTCGCCGGCCGATTCCGGCGTCAGCTCTCCCGCCGCAGCGATCTTGCCGGCAAGGTCCGGATGGGCGAGGAGCAGCGCCTTCTGCCGCTCGCGCGGGGCGGCGCGCATCACCGCGACCATCGCCCGGTGCAGCGCCTCGGCGCCGTCATGCTGCGGTCCGAGGCCGGCAGCATGGGTCGCCTCGGCGATCCAGGGCGAATGCTCCCAGATGCGGCCGAAGACCTCGACGAACAGCGCCTTCGGCACGGCCGAGGGGCGATAGCCGCCGGCGGGCGGATGCGTTCGTACCCAGTGGCGGGCGATGTCGAGCCGGGTCGCGACCCAGACCCTGTCATGACCCCGGACATAGTCGAGGAAGCGGGCGAGGGCGGCGGCGCGGCCCGGGCGGCCGACGAGGCGGCAATGCAGGCCGACCGACAGCATCTTCGGGGCGGTCTCGCCTTCCGCATAGAGCGTGTCAAAGGAGTCCTTGAGATAGGCGAAGAACTGGTCGCCGCTGTTGAAGCCCTGCGGCGTCGCGAAGCGCATGTCGTTGGCGTCGAGCGTATAGGGCACGGCGAGCTGGGGCCCATGCGGGCCTTCGAGCCAGTAGGGCAGTTCGTCGGCATAGACGTCGGCGGTGTAGAGGAAGCCGCCTTCCGCCATGGTCAGGGGGATGGTGTTGACCGAGGTGCGGCCCTGATAGCAGCCGAGCGGGCGCTCCCCGGCGAGCTCGGCCTGGATGCGGATCGCTTCCTCGATATGGGCGCGCTCGGTCTCGGCTGGCAGGTCGCGATAGTCGATCCATTTCAGCCCGTGCGTGGCGATCTCCCAGCCGGCCTCCTGCATCGAGGCGACGATCTCGGGATAGCGCTGCAGCGCCGATGCGACGGCGAAGACGGTGACCGGCAGCTTGCGCTGCGTGAACATCCGCCAGAGCCGCCAATAGCCGGCGCGCGAGCCGTATTCGTAGATCGACTCCATGTTCATGTGGCGTTGGCCGGGCCAGGGCGCGGCGCCGACGATCTCGGAGAGGAAGGCTTCCGAGGCCGCGTCGCCATGCAGCGTGCAGTTCTCGCCGCCTTCCTCGTAGTTGATCACGAACTGCACCGCGATCCGCGCCTCGCCCGGCCAATGCGGATGCGGCGGGGTGCGGCCATAGCCGACGAGGTCGCGCGGATAGGAGGAGCTCATAGCTAGATTCAGGTCCATGCGACGGTGATTCAGGAGCGGCGCGTAAGGCGTTGGAAACGGAATCGTTTCGCCTCAGCTGCCGCGATAGGTCGAGTAGCTCCAGGGCGAGGCGAGAAGCGGCACGTGATAGTGCCCCTCCGGCTCGGCGATGCCGAAGCGGATCGGCACCTGGTCGAGGAAAGCGGGCTCCGGCTGGGCCGTGCCGAGGCCTCGAAAATAGTCGCCGATGCGGAAGCTCAGCTCGTAGCAGCCTGTCGTCAGCGTGCCGCTCAGCAAGGGAGCGTCGGTGCGGCCATCGGCATTGGTCTGGGTTTCCAGAACGCGATTGCGCGAGCCGTCCGGGGCGATCCAGTCGAGCGTGAGGCGTACCCCCGCTGCCGGCCTGCCATTGACCGTGTCGAGCACATGCGTCGACAAGCGCCCCATGCCTGATCCTTTCGCTGATGATGCCGCGGGAGCGCGGCGGGAATGATGCTTGCGTTCCGGAAAAGGCCGAACCTAGTCTGGAGACAGCATGCAAGTTCCATCCCCGAATCTGCCCTGTCAATTCGCGCGCCGAGGCGCCTTCGCGGAGACGCCGCATGCTTGAGGCCTATCTCATGGAATGGGGCGGCATGCTGCTGCGCTGGCTGCACGTCATCGCCGCCATCGCCTGGATCGGCTCGTCCTTCTTCTTCATCCATCTCGACGCCTCGCTCAGGGCGGCGCCCGATGCGCCCCAAAACGCGGCCGGCCAGCCGACCCAGTTCCTCGCCTGGCAGGTGCATGGCGGCGGCTTCTACGCGATGCGGAAATATCTGGTCGCGCCGGAGGTGCTGCCGAAGGAACTGACCTGGCACAAATGGCAGGCCTACTGGACCTGGATCTCCGGCTTTTTCCTCCTGGTCTGGGTCTATTATGCCCAGTCGGAACTCTATCTGATCGACCCGGCGGTGATGGCGCTCTCGCCCTTCGCGGCGGGAGCGATCGGCATTGCGGCTTTGGCCGGCGGCTGGCTGTTCTATGGCCTGCTCTGCAAGTCGCCGCTGGGCAGGAACGACGTCGTGCTCGGGCTGCTCGGCTTCGGCTATGTCATCGCCGCGAGCTGGGCCTTCTCCAGTGTCTTCTCGGGGAGGGGCGCGCTGATCCATACCGGCGCGCTGATGGCGACGATCATGTCGGCCAACGTCTTCTTCGTGATCATGCCGAACCAGCGCAAGACCATCGCCGCGATGGTCGCCGGCGAGGTGCCCGATCCGAAATACGGCAAGCAGGCCAAGCAGCGCTCGCTGCACAACAACTACATCACCCTGCCGGTGCTGTTCCTGATGCTGGCGAACCATTACCCGGTGACCTACGCCAATTCGGCGGTGATCCCGGTTCTGGTCGCGCTCGTGATCGTCGCCGGCGCGCTGATCCGCCACTTCTACAATGTCCGCCATGCCGACCATGCGAAATCGCCCTGGTGGACCTGGGCGGTGGCGGCGCTGGCACTCTGGCTCGCCTTCTGGGTGGCGATGGCCTCCTCGCCCGGTGGGCGCGAGCGACTCGGCCTGAAACCGTTGCCTGAGGCCAGGCCGATCATGCTGGCGGGGTTGGTGCCGCCGCCGGCCGAGGTCGCCAACATCGTCACCGGGCGCTGCGCCATGTGCCATGCGCCGGAGCCGTCCTGGCCCGGCATCGGGGTCGCTCCGAAGGGCGTCTATCTGCACGAGCCGGAGCTGATCGCGCGCCAGCGCCATGCGATCGGCGTGCAGGCGGTGATGACCCATGCCATGCCGCCGAACAATCTGTCGGGGATGACCACGGATGAGCGGCGCCAGCTCGCCGCCTGGGTGGCGCAGAAGCGCTGAACTGTTCGGGGGCGTTGTCCCTCCAGCCCTCATCCTGAGGAGCCGCCCTCGGGTCCGGCCTTCGGCCGGCCCAAGGATAAACTCCGGGGCGTCTCGAAGGATGCTCCAGTTCGCTCTGAGCCTTCCGATCATCCTTCGAGACGCGATCTGCGATCGTTCCCCAGGATGAGGGCTGAGAACGAGATTCCGCGACCCTGGTAGCGGCGCGTTGACGCTGCCGCGTGAATCTGAACGGCGCGCCGGTTTCATTCAGTTTCGGTTCACGTCGCGGGCCGCATTTTTCCGGCCTGTTCAAATCGGCGTGAACAACCCCCCGGCAAGCGGGCGGTGGGCGCGCCCCAGGGACCGGGGGGTCCAGTTGGACCACGCATCGACCAAGGGCGCCGGCTACAGGCTGGCGGCCGTGCTGTTCCTGTGCGCCTGGGTGGCGCTGTGCTGGCCCTGGCTCTCCGGGGCGGTGACGATTCCATTCGACGCCAAGGCGCATTTCCAGGCGCAGATCCAGTTTCTCGCCCAGGCGCTGCATTCCGGCCAGTCGCCGTTCTGGACGCATAACGTCTTCGGTGGCTCGCCGCAGATCGCCGATCCGCAATCGCTGATCTTCTCGCCGGCGATCCTGCTGGCGCTGATCAACCCTTCGCCGAGCTTCCGGGCGGTCGACGCCTATGTGCTGGCGCATCTCCTGGTCGGCGGCCTCGCCTTGCTGATGTTCTTCCGCGACCGCGGCTGGCATCCGGCGGCGGGCCTGCTCGCGGCGCTGGTCTTCGCCTTCGGCGCCTCGGCGGCTTGGCGCGTCCAGCATGTCGGGCAGATTTCGAGCCTCGCCTTCTTCGCGCTCTCCCTCTGGCTGACGGCGCGCATGCTGCAGCGTTCCTCGCTGCTCTATGGGTTCCTCGCCGGGCTGGCCTCCGGGATGATGGTGCTCGATCCCGACCAGGTCGCGCTGCTCGGCGCCTATGTCCTCGTCGGCATGGTGGTTTCCTACTGGATCGCCGAAGGCAAGGCGGGCTTCCGCGCCAGCCTCGCGCCGATCGCCGCAGCCTCCGTCGCCGGTATCGCGACCATCGCCGTGCCGCTGCTCTGGACCTGGCTGTTCGCCGAGGCGACGACGCGCCCGGCCGTCGATTTCGTCGAGGCGGGCAGGGGCTCGCTGCACCCGGCCTCGCTGCTCACCGCCTTCATCGGCGACCTGTTCGGCGCGAGCGACCCGGCCGTCGACTTCTGGGGGCCCTACAGCCCGCAATGGGACGCCAAGGAGCTGTTCCTGTCGCAGAACATGGGGCAGGTCTATGTCGGGGCGCTGCCATTCCTGCTGCTGATCGCGCCGGGTCTCAGCCGTGGCTGGCTCTGGGACAGGGCGATCCGGCCCTTCACCATCCTGTTCGTGCTGATGGTGCTGTTCTCGCTTGGGCGCTACACCCCGTTCTTCCACCTCGCCTATGAGTACCTGCCCGGGGTCAAGGCGTTCCGCCGGCCCGCCGACGCGACTTTCCTGATCGGGGCGCTCGGCGCGGTGCTCTCGGGCTATCTGCTGCACCGGCTCCTGACCGAGGAGAAGGCGAAGGCCCCCTGGCGCGATCTCGGCATCGTGGCGCTGGTGCTCGCGGCGTTGATCGCCGGGGCGCTGCTGGTCGCGCAGCGCGAAGGCCATCTCGGCGATGCCTGGTGGCCGAGTGCGATTGCGGGGCTCTGGTTCGCGCTCGCCGGGGGCATCGTTCTCGCCCTGACGCGCTGGCGCGCCGCGATCGGCCCGCTGGCGGCGAGCCTGATCGTCACGGCCGCCGTCGGTGCCGATCTCGCCTTCAACAACGGTCCTAACGAGTCGACGGCGCTGGCGCCCGAGCTCTACGACGTGCTGCGGCCGGAGACGCAGAACGAGACGGTCGCCGTGCTCAAGCGGCTGACCGCCCAGCCGGCGGGCTCGCCGCGGCGCGACCGGGTCGAGCTGCTCGGCCTCGGCTTCGAATGGCCCAATGCCGGCATGATCCACGGCTTCGACCATACGCTGGGCTACAACCCGCTGCGGCTTGCCGATTTCTCGGACGCCGTCGGCACGCGCGATTCGATCGCCGGGCCGGACCAGCGCGTCTTCACGCCGCTGTTCCCGTCCTATCGCTGCCGGCTCGCCGATTTCCTCGGCCTGCGCTACATCGCCTCGCGCGTGCCGATCGGCCAGGTCGATCGGACGCTGCGGCCGGGCGATCTCAAGCTCGCCGCCTACACCAAGGACGGCTTCATCTACGAGAACCCGCGCGCCTTGCCGCGCGTGCAGTTCGTCGGCGGCTGGCAGCTCGCCGATTTCGAGGGGATGAAGACGGCCGGCAAATGGCCGGATGCCGACCCACAGCAGGTCGTCCTGCTCGACAGCGAGCCGGGCGAGGGCGTCGCCGAGGGGCCGAGCCGCGCCCAGGGCGAGGTCAAACTCAAGCGCTACGGCAATACCGAGGTCGAGATCGAGGTCGAAAGCGCCCAGGCCGGCTTCGTCGTGCTCAACGACATCTGGCATCCCTGGTGGCGCGCCGAGCTCGACGGCACGGAAGTCGAGATCCTCAAGGCCAATGTCCTGTTCCGGGCGGTCAAGGTGCCGGCCGGCAAGCACAAGGTCCGCTTCGTCTTCAGGCCGCTGGAAGGCGCGATCGCAGAACTGCGCGACCGTGTCAGCGAGCCGCAGGAGGAGAGCGCCGTAGCCGAGCAGGCGCCGGAAACCGTGCCCGTGACGCCGGCAGCCCTGCCTGTCGCGCCACGCAAGCCGGCTCGCCCGTCGCCCGACCTCACCGCCTCGTCATCGGCGCATTAGCCCGGCGCGTCCGGCTGCGCCGCTGCGGCCGGAAGCTCGCCTTCCTCCTGGCCGGAAGTTATGAAGCGCCATGCAACAGGCGCTCCTGATCATCGACGTGCAACCCGGCTTCGATCCGCCGGAATGGTTGGTCGAGGGGATCGGCAGACTGATCGGGAGCATGCCTTCGGTCGCCACGGTCGAACGCCATGACGAAGCCGTCACGCCGTTCCGGCGCCAGCTTGGCTGGGCCCCGGCGCCGGGCGATGACAGCCTGATAGCGGCGGACCTCGTCCATGTGAAGCACGGCTATGGGCCGCCTCCCGAGACGGTCGCCCATCTGAAGAACCTGAATCCGGAGCGCGTGCTGGTCTGCGGCATCCAGACCGATACTTGCGTCCTCGCCGCCGGCTTTGCGCTGTTCGATGCGGGGCTGATGCCGACGCTGATCAGCGACCTGACCGTCGGCTCCTCGCTGGATCGCTCGGGCGAACTCGGCGTCCGGCTCTGGCGTCACCATTTCAGGCACGTGATCACCAGCCGCGAGCTCGGACTGGCCGATCCACGGACGGCGTGAATCCGGCGGCGTTGGTCCGCCGGTATCCGCGCCTCAGGCGACGCCGAGCTTCTTCTGGAGCGAGCTCGACGAGGTCGTGTACTGGAAGGTCAGCCGCTTCTCCGGATAGACGTAGCGGTGGACCTTCTGGGCGGCGAGTGCGGCCTCGTGGAAGCCGGAGAGGATCAGCTTCAGCTTGCCCGGATAGGTGTTGATGTCGCCGACGGCGAAGATGCCGGGGACGTTGGTCTCGAACTTCTCGGTGTCGACCGGAATCAGGTTCTCGTGGAGGTTCAGGCCCCAATCGGCGATCGGCCCGAGCTTCATGGTCAGGCCGAAGAAGGGCAGCAGCGTCCCGCAGGGGATTTCGAAGGCGGCATTGGCGTTGTCGCGACAGATCGCGGCCTCGAGCGTCGTGCCGTCGCCGCGCAGGCCGGTGATCTGGCCGATCTTCAGGTCCATGGCGCCGGAAGCGACGAGGGCGCGCATCTGCTCGACCGAATGCGGCGCGGCGCGGAAATCGTCGCGGCGGTGCATCAGCGTGACGCGCTTGGCGAGCGGCTGCAGGCTCAGCGTCCAGTCGAGGGCCGAATCGCCGCCGCCGACGATCAGGATCTCGCGGTCGCGGAACATCTCCATCTTGCGCACGGCGTAATAGACGCCGCTGCCATCGCCGCGGTTCTCATAGGCCTCGATGCCGGGGATCGGCGGCTTCTTCGGCAGGAAGGAGCCGCCGCCGGCGGCGATCAGCACGGTCTTGGCGTCGAAGACCGTGCCGGCATCGGTGCGCAGCCGGAAGCGCGGGGCCTCGGGCGTGCCGAGGACCTCGACCGCCTCGATCATCTGGTTGAGGTGGAAGCTCGGCCCGAACGGCCGGATTTGCTCCATCAGATTGTCGACCAGCTGCTGGCCGGTGACGAGCGGGAAGCCGGGAATGTCGTAGATCGGCTTCTCGGGATAGAGTTCCGCGCACTGCCCGCCGACCTTCGGCAGGATGTCGACGAGATGGGCCTTGATGTCGAGCAGGCCGAGCTCGAACACGGTGAACAGGCCGCAAGGGCCCGCGCCGATGATCAGCGCATCGGTCTCGATGATCTCGCTGGCGGGCAGGTTCTCGTTGGCGGTCGCGGCGGTCATGATGCAATCCCTGTGGAGGCTGGCGGAGGCGCGCCCTCGCCTCGGGCGCCCTCCGTTGCCGCAAATTCAGCCGCAAGGCAATGCGACACGCCGTAGCCCGGCCGTCGCATCGCTGCATGGCTTCCCGCTGCGGCGCGGCGGGGGCGGCCCGGCTCAGGCGCCGGTGTCGGCGACGAGCCCGGCGGCGGCGATGCCGGCCAGCGCCGCGGCTTCGTCATTGTCGGAGGTGTCGCCGGAGATGCCGATGACGCCGAGCAGGGCGCCGTCCGCATCGCGGATCAGTGCGCCGCCGGGCACCGGAACGAGCGAGCCGCCGATGGCGAGCGAGGCGCCGTTGATGAAATGCGGGCGTTCCAGAGCCATCTTGTTGAGGGCGCGCGGCCCGACGCCGAGCGCAACCGCGCCATTGGCCTTGCCGAGCGCGATCTCGCCGCGCTTCAGACTGGTGCCGTCCTGCGCGATGAAGAGCTTCTGGGCGCCGCGGGCATCGAGCACGGCGATGGCGAGCGGCTTGAAGCCCTGCTCGCGCGCATGCTTCAGCGTGCCGTCGACGATGGCGCGGGCCTGATCGAGAGTGAGCATGGTCATGGCGTATCCCTTGTGGACGGAGGGCTCGCGAGGGCGCGCGCTCCGGCGCCGGTCCGGCAGCTCCGACGCTTCTGCCAGTCTTCCGCGCCGTGCGGAAGCGCTTCTCCCGGTCGGGGCGCGGTCTGGAGTTCTGTCTTGAACTTGTGACGCCGAGCAGGCTTCATGGGCCCCCAGCTACAGGAGGACGTCCCATGGGCTTGTTCAGTTTCATCAAGGAAGCCGGATCGAAAATCTTCGGATCGAGCCCTGCCAAGGCGGCGACCTCCGAGGAGTTGCAGAAGGAACTCGCCAGCCATGGCCTGCCGGCCGGCGTCGAGGTCAAGGTCGAGGGCGACAAGGTCAAGGTCAGCGGCAACGCGGTCTCGACCGAGGAGGCCGAGAAGATCATCCTGGCGCTCGGCAACACGACCGGGGTCGCCTCGGTGGAATCGGAGCTGATCGTCAACAAGGAGGCGCCCGCCGCCGTGTTCTACACGGTGAAGAAGGGTGACACGCTCTGGAAGATCGCCGAGGTGCATTACGGCAAGGGCCAGGGTGCCAAATACACCGAGATCGTCAAGGCCAATACGCCGCCGGTCAAGGATCCCGACCTGATCATGCCGGGCTGGGTGCTGCGCATCCCGCCGCAGGCCTGAGACACGGCATAGCCAATTCGTCGAGCAGGCCCGGTTCCCGGTGGAGCCGGGCTTGCTTCGCGTCGGATTTGGCCGTCATGTGACTGGACGAGACGGGGCACGCGGCCGGTATGGGCGCGAAAAGCCCTGCGAGGGGCAGACGAAGCGAGCGCGATCCCGGGGAGGGGACCGATGAATTTTGACCGTCGCAAATTCTTGATGCTGACCGGTTCGGCGGTGGCCGCGCCGGCGGTGCTGAGTGCCACGCGGGCGAACGCCCAGGAAGTGACGTTGCGCATGCACCACTTCCTGCCGCCGGTCTCGAACGGGCACGCCAAGTTCCTGAAGCCCTGGGCCGACAAGGTCGGGGCCGATTCGAACGGCCGCATCAAGATCGACATCTTCCCGTCCATGCAGCTCGGCGGCACACCGCCGCAGCTCTTCGACCAGGCGCGCGACGGCGTCGTCGACATCGTCTGGACCCTGCCCGGCAACACGCCCGGCCGCTTCACCGGCATCGAGGCGTTCGAGCTGCCCTTCGTGCCGAACAAGCGCGCTTTGGTGAACTCGCTGGCGCTCACCGACTATGCCGAGCAGCACCTCAAGGACGAGTTCAAGGAGATCAAGCCGATCTGCTTCTGGGCGCATGATCATGGGCTGATCCACGCCAACAAGCCGGTGAAGACGATGGAGGACCTGAAAGGTCTGAAGCTGCGCTTCCCAACCCGCCTCGCCGGCGAGGCGCTGCGCGCGCTCGGTGCCAACGCCATCGGCATGCCGATCCCGCAGGTGCCGGAATCGCTGGCCCAGCGCGTCATCGACGGCTGCGTCGTGCCCTGGGAGGTCGTGCCGTCGATCAAGGTGCAGGAGCTGGTCAAGAACCACACCGAGATCCCAGGCTCGCCGACCTTCTATGTCGCGACCTTCGTGCTGGCGATGAACCGCGCGAAATATGACGGGCTCGCGCCGGACCTGAAGGCGATCATCGACAAGAACGCCGGTGGCGCGGCGGCCGCGATGGCCGGCAAGGTCTGGGACGAGCAGGCGGTCGTCGTCGCCGAGATGGTGAAGAAGCGCGGCAACAACATCATCACGATCGACGAGGCCGAGGCGGCGCGCTGGCGCAAGACCACCGAGCCGGTGATCGAGGGCTGGCTGAAGACCGCCAAGGACAAGGGCCTCGACGGCGAAAAACTGCTCGCCGCAGCCCGCGCCGCGCTCGCCAAGCACCAGAACGCGGCCTGAACCGACGGATGGCGGACGAGCTGGGCGATAGGCCGCCATCGCGGATCGACGCGGTGGCGGAGGCGGTGGCGCTCATCGGTGGGGCGCTGCTGGTCGGGCTGGCGACCATGGTCGTGGTCAGCGTCACCCTGCGCAGCGACCTGGTCGGCAGAGCCGGCGTGCCCGGCGATTTCGAGCTGGTGCAGATGGCGACGGCGGTCGCGGCCTTCTGCTTCCTGCCCCTCTGCCAGCTCCGGCGCGGCAATATCTTCGTCGACACCTTCACGCTCAAACTGCCGTGGCGCTGGCGCGATGGGCTCGATGCGCTCTGGGACGTGGTCTACGGGCTCGCCATGGCGCTGATCGCCTGGCGGCTCGGCGTCGGTGCGCGCTCGGCCTTCGTCAGCGGCGAGAACACCATGGTTCTGCAACTGCCGAGCTATCTGCCGATTGCGGTCTGCGCCGTGCTTGCGGGTTTCGTCGCGCTTGCCGCCTTCGTCAGCGCGAGCCGCCTCATGAGACAGTCGCGATGAGCGGCTTCTCCCTGGCTCTCACCGGTTTCGGCGTGATGCTGGCGCTGATGGCGCTGCGCCTGCCGATCGGGCTCGCCATGCTCGTCGTCGGCAGTGCCGGCTATGTTCAGCTCAACGGGCTCGAGCCCTTCCTGAACTATATCCGCACCACCCCCTACCAGATCTTCGCCAACTACACGCTCTCGGTGATCCCGCTCTTCGTACTGATGGGGGCTTTCGCCGAGCGCTCGGGGCTGGCGGGGGACCTGTTCAAGGCCGCTTCCGGCTTCATCGGCCATCGCCGCGGGGGACTGGGCATGGCGATGATCGGCGCCTGCACCGGCTTCGGCGCGATCTGCGGCTCCTCGGTCGCGACCACCGCGACCTTCGCCCGCGCGGCGCTGCCGCAATTGCGCGGCTATCGCTACGATCCGGGCTTCGCCTGCGGCGTCACGGCGGTCGGCGGCACGCTCGGAATCCTGATCCCGCCCTCGGTCATTCTCGTCGTCTATGCGATCTCGACCGAGCAGAACATCGCCAAGCTGTTCCAGGCGGCGTTGATCCCCGGGCTGATGGCGACGGCGTTCTACTGCCTGACCATTGGGATCATGTCGCGGCGCGACGCCAGGCTCGGCCCGGCGCATGAGCGCATTCCCTGGCGCGAACGCTGGCCGCTGCTGATCGGTGTCATCCCGGCGCTGGCGGTCGCGGTGATCGTGGTCGGCGGCATCTATGGCGGCATCTTCACGCCGACCGAGGGCGCCTCTGTCGGGGCCTTCATCATGCTGGCGATCGGCCTGTTCCGCCGCACGCTCGGCTTCGAGGGCATCAAGCAGGCGATCCTCCAGACCGCCGAGACCTCGGCGATGATCTTCGCGATCCTGCTTGGGGCCGAGGTCTTCAACGCCTTCCTCGCCCTGACGCAGGTGCCGACCGCGGCGGCCGAGATGATCGCGGCCTCGGGCTGGCAGCCCTATACGGTGCTGATCGGACTGCTGCTGTTCTACATCGTGCTCGGCGGCGTGATGGACGAGCTCGCCATGATCCTTCTGACGCTGCCGGTGTTCTTCCCGATCGTCACCGCGCTCGACTTCGGCATGCCGGTCGACGACATCGCGATCTGGTTCGGCATCCTCGTCTTGATCGTCGTCGGAATCGGCATGACCTGCCCGCCGATCGGTCTCAACGTCTTCGTCGTCGCCTCGCTGGCGCGCGACGTGCCGATCACGCGGATCTATCGCGGGGTGCTGCCCTTCGTCGCCTCCGACATCATTCGCCTCGGCATCTGCGTGGCATTTCCGGCCCTGAGCCTCTATCTGGTCAAGCTCCTGAACTGAAGCGCCGCCGGAGCAAGGGCATGATCGTGAACGACCTCGACATCGACGCCGTCAAGGCAGGGCTCGCTGCCGGCTCCATCCTGATCGTCGACGTGCGCGAGCCGCATGAATTCGCCGCCGGGCGCATCCCCGGCTCGCTGTCGCGGCCGCTCTCGCAGTTCGATCCGGCCGATCTGCCGAATGAGCCGGGCAAACGACTGGTGCTCTCCTGCGCCGCGGGCGTGCGCTCGCTGCGCGCCATGGAATTCGCCCAATCGGCTGGCCTCGATGTCGATAGCCATTATAGTGGCGGCTTCAAGGATTGGGTCATGCATGGCGAGCCGGTCGAGCGCTGAGCGGCCTTCGGGGCCGAATGGGTTCAAGCGCCGCCGGCTGCGATGCTGGCCGGCAGGATCGGGAATGCGGCATGCCGTCTAGAATCCATCTTCGCTCCGCAACCCTGGCGCTGGCGCTGATGACCTGCGGACTGACGAGCCTTGTTCCGGCGCCCGTTCTGGCCCAGGGGGCAGCCGCTCCGGCCGCGACCCCGGCGGGCGATGCCGGTCTCCAGGCGGCGATCTCGAAGTCCAACGCCTATACGGCCCTGATGAACCGGACGCTGCGCGCCAACCAGTCCTGGGAGCGCTATGCGAGCTGGGTCGACATGAAGAAGGGGCCGACCGGCAAGGAACGCTACATCTCCTACGGGCTCTACAGCCTCTACGACGTCAACAGCGAGATCGCGGCGGCCGAGCAGGCGACGGTGCGCGAGCCGGCGCTGCCCGAGATCGACCCGACCATCCGGCGCTATATCGCAGCCTATCAGGCGTTGGCGCCGTTGATCACGCGGGCCGAGCGCTATTACGAGCGCAAGGACTATCGCGACGACGGCGCCGCGGAAGGGCGCAAGCTGCACGAGCAGATGGTGCCGGCCGCCAAGGCCTTCCTGCAGGAGCGCGCGACGCTCGATCGCCAGATGCGCGTCTTCAAGCGCGATCTCGACGCCAAAGAGCTGGCGGCGATCGAGGCGCGCGAAGGCAAGTCGGCGCGCTGGCAGGTCCGCAACATCATGATCAACGCTCGTGCCGTCGTCGACCTGATGCCGAGCAATGAAAGCCCGATCGTCGATCTCAAGGCGTTCGACGTGGCGGTCGCCGGCTATGCCGCCGCGGTGCGCGAGATGGACGATTTCAAGGAGCGCGAGCCCAAGGGCGTGCCCTTCATCGAATCGCAGGCGAGTTCCTGGCTCGGCAAGGCCAGGGATTTCCGCGAGAAGCTCGGCAAGTCGAAGGGCGATGTCCGAAGGGGCGCGGCCAATGACGCGAACTGGCTGATCACCAATTACAATACCATGGTTTCGCTCGCCGATACCGCGGTGCGGATGGCGCGCTGACGGACCCCTCGTCCCGAAAAAGGCGCCGCCGGCCTGCGTTGCGTGCAATGGGGCAGGCATCCAGCCGGGGCTGACTGCAAGCCGAGCCTGTTTCAGACTCTCTTTCGAACAATTCCGAGGACACCGCCATGCGCCCCATGAAGTTCGGAGTAGGCCAGCCGGTTCGCCGGGTCGAGGATCAGCGCCTGACCACCGGCACGGGCCGCTATACCGACGACACCGCGATCGAAGGCGCGCTGCACGCCTATGTGCTGCGCTCCCAGCACGTGCATGCGCGCTTCAGGATCGTCGACAAGCAGGCGGCGCTGAAGCTCAAGGGCGTCAAGTTGATCCTGACAGGCGAGGATGTCGCCGATCTCGGTGACATCCCCTGCAAGGGGCTGATCAAGGAAATCTCGGGCGAGAACGTCAAGCCGACGGATGTCCCGGTCCTGCCCGTCGATACGGTACGCCATGTCGGCGAGGCGATCGCCTTCATCGTCGCCGAGACGCTCGACCAGGCGCGCGATGCCGCCGAGGCGATCGAGATCGAATTCGAGACGCTGCCCTCGATCACCGGCATCGCAGCGGCGCTGGAGAAATCGGCGCCGCAGGTCTGGCCCGGCCGTGCCGGCAATGTCGCCTTCGAGGCCGAGCAGGGCGACCGCGAGAAGGCCGAGAAGGCCTTCGCCAGGGCCGAGCGCACCGTCTCGGTGACCATCGTCAACAACCGGCTCGCCTCCAACTACATGGAGACGCGCGCCTGCATCGCCGAATACGACAAGGCGACCAAGCGCTGGACGCTGACGCTCGGCAGCCAGGGCAGCCATGGTACGCGCGATATCCTCGCCAAGAACATTCTGAAGGTCGATCCTGCCCGGATTCGGGTGATCACGCCCGATGTCGGCGGCGGTTTCGGCACCAAGATCTTCATGTATCGCGAATACCCGCTGACCATGGTCGCGGCCGAGAAGCTGAAGCGCCCGGTGCGCTGGGTCGCCGACCGGACCGAGCATTTCCTCGCCGACACCCATGGCCGCGCCAATCTGACGACGGCGACGATGGCGCTCGACAAGCGCGGCAAGTTCATCGGCCTCAAGGTCGATCTTGCCGCCGATATGGGCGCCTATCTCTCGCAATATGGGCCCTTCATCCCCTGGGTCGGCACGACGATGACGCCGGGCTGCTACAATATCCCGGCCGTGCATGTCCGCTTCCGCGGCGTCTTCACCAATACGACGCCGGTCGACGCCTATCGCGGCGCCGGGCGGCCGGAGGCCGCCTATCTGATCGAGAGGCTCGTCGACGCGATCGCGCATGAGACCGGCAAGACGCCCGACGCCGTGCGGGCGCTCAATTTCGTCAAGCCGAGCGAGATGCCGCACAAGACGCAGACCGGCCCGGTCTATGATTCCGGCGAGTTCGAGGGCCATATGCGGCGCGCCATGGAGGTGGCGGACTGGAAGGGCTTCAAGTCCCGGCTGAAGGCCTCGACCAGGGCCGGCAAGATCCGCGGCATCGGCCTCGCCTGCTATATCGAGGCCTGCGGCGGCGGCGGGCCGGAAAGCTCGACCGTCATCCTGGAGAAGGACGGCACCGTCACCGTGCTGATCGGCACCCAGTCGAACGGGCAGGGCCACGAGACCGCCTATTCGCAACTCGTCGCCCAGCATCTCGACATCCCGATGGATCGGATCCGCGTCGTCCAGGGCGATACCGACAAGGTCGCCACCGGTTCGGGAACGGGCGGTTCGCGCTCGATCCCGGTCGGCGGCGCGGCGCTGAACGCGGCGACGGGCATCCTCGCCGACAATCTCAAGAACCTCGCTTCGGAGGCACTCGAGACCAGCGCCGGCGACCTCGAGATCGTCGACGGGGCCGTGCGCATCGTCGGCACCGACAAGAAGCTCGACCTCAAGGCGATCGCCAATCTGCCGGGCGCCAAGGCCGAGCAGCTCAGCGTCCACCAGAGCTGGACGCCGCCGGAGGCGACCTATCCTAACGGCACCCATGTGGTCGAGATCGAGGTCGATCCCGCGACCGGGGAGGCGCAGATCCAGAACTATGTCGTGGTCGACGATTTCGGCGTGACGCTGAACCCGATCATGCTGCAGGGCCAGGTCCATGGCGGCGCGGCGCAGGGTATCGGCCAGGCGCTGATGGAGGAGATCCGCTTCGACTCGTCCGGCCAGATGCTGACCGCGACCTTCATGGACTATGCCCTGCCGCGCGCCATCGACATCCCGAACTTCCATTTCGAGACGCGCAACGTTCCCTGCGTCACCAACGCCATCGGTGTGAAGGGTGCGGGCGAGGCCGGAGCGATCGGGGCCTGCCCGGCGGTGATGAACGCCATGGTCGATGCGCTGAACCGGGCAGCGGGCATCAAGGCGATCGATATGCCGGCGACGCCCGCCAAGGTGTTCGCGGCGCTGCGGGCGGCCGGATACGGAGGTTGATGCAAGATCGGGTTTGCATTCGCGCAAACAATTTCACACGAATGCGACTTGGCGCCGTCATCGTCATCGGTTGATCTGGAAGCGTTCCAAACGGCGCCGGTCCCGGCGCCAGCCTTCCAGAGGATATAGCGTATGATCCGCACTGCTCTCGTCGCCCTTGGCCTCGCCATCGGCGTCTCTGCCGTCGTCGCTCAGTCGAACCCGATCGCAGAGCGCAAGGACGCGATGAAGAGCGTCGGCGCGGCGACCCGTGAAGGCGCGGCCATCGCCAAGGGCGAGGCGCCGTTCGACGCTGCCAAGGTGAAGGGCATCTTCAAGGTCTACAGCGACGCGGCCAAGAAGGTCCCGGCCCTGTTCCCGGACAATTCCAAGACCGGCGGCGAGACCACGGCCGCCCCGAAGGTCTGGGAGGACCAGGCCGGCTTCAAGACGGCCTTCGCCAAGTTCGAGGCCGATGCGGCCAAGGGCGCTGTCAGCGCGACGGATCTGGCTACGTTCCGCGCGGCCTTCGGCGACGCCACCAAGAATTGCGGCAGCTGCCACGAGGCCTACCGCATCAAGAAGTGAGGGGCCTCGCCAGCGAGGTCCTTTGCAGCCGTCATCCCGGACAAGCAGCGCAGATGCGAAGCTCCGGAATCCATCGTAGCGCATTGAGCTCTATGATGGATTCCGGCGCGCCGCTGCGCCGCGGCCGGAATGACGGCGCTTGTTTTCTGCGAGGTGTCGGGCCGTTCTTGACCGACGGGCTTTTCGGCCGGGCCTTCTTGGCCGAAACTGCCTCGGACATGACGGGCCACAGATGAGGAACCGATGCGCCGCCTGCTGATAACCCTCCTCGTCTTAGCTCTGGCGGGCATCGCCGGCTTCTTCGTCCTCACCGATCCGCGCGTGGTCTCGCCGGGGCCGGAGATCGGGACCCTGCCGCAGCCGGATATCGAGAACGGCAAGCTGCTCTTCGCCGCGGGCGGCTGCGCCTCCTGCCATGCGACGCCGGGCCAGGACGACAAGACGCGGCTCGGCGGCGGGCTCGAACTCGGCTCGCCCTTCGGCAAGTTCCACGCCCCGAACATCTCGCCGCATACGCGCGACGGCATCGGCAACTGGGGCACGGCCGATTTCATCCAGGCGATGGCGGCCGGCGTCTCGCCCGCGGGCCAGCACCTCTATCCGTCCTTCCCCTATACCTCCTACCGGCTGATGACGCCGAAGGCGCTGGCCGATCTCCTGGCCTATATCCGCACCTTGCCGGCGGTCGAGGGCAGGGCGCCGCCGCATGAGCTGCCTTTCCCCTTCAACATCCGCCGCATGGTCGGCGGCTGGAAGCTGCTCTTCTTCGACGGGGCGCCGTTCAAGCCCGATCCGACGAAGAGCGATGAGTGGAATCGTGGCGCCTATCTGGTGCAGGGGCCCGGCCATTGCGCCGAGTGCCATTCCGCCCGCAACAGTCTCGGTGCGATCGTCCAGGCGACGCGTTATGCCGGAGGCCCGGACCCTGAAGGCAAGGGCTGGGTGCCGAACATCACGCAGTCGGAGGACGGCTTAGGCAAATGGTCCAAGTCCGAGATCGCCGAATTGTTGAAATCGGGCTTCACGCCGGAGTTCGACAGCGTCGGCGGCTCGATGGCGGCGGTGGTGCGCAACACGGCGCAGCTTCCCGAGACCGACCGGCTGGCGATGGCGGAGTACCTGAAATCGCTGCCGGCGGTGCAGGGACCGCCGCGGCCGCCCAAGCCCGCAGCGGGCGGCTGATAGGCTCCGCGGCAGGCGGCTCAGGCCGCCGCCGGGTGCTCAGTCCATCACCGCCGCTTTGAGGATGCAGACCATCAGGGCGGTGCCCGGCTTGTCGCCGACGCAGCGCACGACATGCTGACGGTCGCAGCGATAGCGCAGGGTCTCGCCGGCCTTGGCGCGCTGGGTGATGCCGCCGACCTCGACCTCGAACTCGCCGGCGCTGACCGAGAGCGACTCGATCGAACCGCGCTGGTGACCTTCGGAATCGAGCTCGCCGCCCGGCTCGGCGCTCACCTCGTACCATTGCAGCCATTCGACGGTCTTGATCCAGCCGATGATGGCGAGCCGGAGCTTGCCGTCCTCGGAGACCAGGATCGGCGTGTCCGGGCGGACGATCTTCTCGATGAAGGCCTCTTCCTCATTCGAGGAGAGCACCCGCTCGATCGAGACGTCGAGCGCCTGCGACAGCCGCCAGATCGTCGCGAGCGTCGGATTGGTTTCGTTCCGCTCGATCTGGCTGATGATCGACTTGGCGACGCCGGACTGCTCGGCGAGTTCCGAGAGCGAGAGATTATAGGCCTTGCGCAGCCGCTGGATCGTCTTGCCGAGCTGACCGGAGATCACCTGCGCGCCGGACTCCATCTCGCGGCCGCCACGTTCTCTGGTTTCGATGCCCATAGGATCCTTGCCTCATCGCTTCACCGCTCGTTTGGGAAAGCGAACGATCGTTTGTATTGGCGGACAATGCCTCGGATTGCTCCAAGCAGCAAGCAAAGGCTTCCGCGTCAGGTCGAGCGCGAGGGGCCGACCTCGCGGGTTTCGCGTTTCAGCAGGCCGAGCTGCTTCTCGCGCAGGATCACATAGATCCCGGAGGCGATGACGATCAGCGAGCCGGTGATGACCGCCGCCGCCGGCCACTCGCCGAAGAAGAACCAGCCGAGCGCGGTCGCCCAGATCATCGTCGAATACTCGAAGGGCGCGACCAGCGAGGCATCGCCATAGCGATAGGCCTGCACCAGCAGGATCTGGCCGAGGCCGCCGAGTACGCCGATCGTCACCAGCAGCAGGAATTCCTGCCAGTTGGGCATGGTCCAGCCGAGGAAAATCGTCAGCAGACCGAGCAGCGAGGTCAGCGACATGAAGTAGAAGACGATGGCGCCGGTCTTCTCCGTGCGGGTGAGCATGCGCACCTCGACCGAGGCGAAGGCGGAGCAGAAGGCGCCGCCGAGCGCCAGCAGCGCGCCGATGGCGGGAGCGCCCGACAGCCCCTGCGCGAACGCATCCGGCTTCATATGGGGGGAAAGCATCAAGAGCACGCCGAGGAAGCCGACGCCGACGGCGGTCCAGCGATAGACCCGGACCTTCTCCTTGAGGATCAGGGCGGCCAGCGCCACCAGGATCAGCGGGGCGGCGTAGCCGATCGCCACCGCATCCGAGAGCGGCAGCAGATGCAGGGCAGAAAAGCCGAGGAACATGCCGGTCGAGCCGATGATCCCGCGCTTCATATGGCCGCGCAGATTGCTGGTCTTGAGGGCACTCGGGAACTCGCTGCGCCAGGACAGCCAGATCACCAGCGGGATCAGGGCGAAGAAGGAGCGGAAGAACACCAGCTCGCCCGTCGGATAGCGCGCGGCGAGCAGTTTGATCGCCGCCGACATCAGCGTGAAGGACAAAGCCGAGAGCAGCTTGAAGCTGATGCCGAGAAGAGGGGACAAAGCGAAGTTCGGGGCGTGGGGGAGGGGTCTTGTACAGGACTGCTTAGACCACGAGGCTGGAGTGGTTCAAAGCGTCGATCTTGCAGAGCCGACCGGCAGGGCGTGGGACGCGCCGGCCATCGGCAGGGCGCATGTTCTCGCCGGCGGGGTCAGCGCAGCGTGTAGTCCAGAACCTCGTCGCCGGCTTCGTCGAAGCCGCCGGTCGAGCGCCAGCCGAGATGCCGGTAGAAGCCGTGGGAGCGCACCTTGGGATCGGCCGAGCAACCGAGGAAAAGCCGTGTGAGGCCGCGCTGCCGAAGGTCCTCGACCATCAGCGCGAGCAGTTTCCTGCCGATGCCTTTGCCCTCATGGCTCGGGAGCAAAGCGAGGACCGCGATCTCGCCGCTGTCGGCATGCCCGAAGCAGTAGCCGACGATCTTGCCGTCCTCGGTTGCGACATGGCCCGGCAGGCTGCCATCGGCGATCGCGTCGCGCCAGCTCTCCAGCGTGATGCCGCGCTCCGCCAGTTCCGCGACCGAGATGGCGTTCTCGCGGGTTATGCCGCGCAGGGTGATGCAGTCGGGCGTGTCGTCCGGGACGGCGTTGCGATAGGCGATGGTCATGGGGGTTGGGTTGGCCTGCCGCGGTGTCCGGAGTTTCTCGACCTCATCCTGAGGAGGCCTGATAGGGCCGTCTCGAAGGATGCTCCAGATGGTTCCGGAGCCTCCTGGAGCTTCCTTCGAGACGCCGCTGCGCGGCTCCTCAGGATGAGGGCTGTATTGCTGGTGTCAGAAGTTGGCGCGGAACGAGCCGCCATCCATCAGGAAGTTCTGGCCGGTGATGTAGCCGGCATGGACGCTGGCGAGGAAGGCGCAGAGCTTGCCGAACTCCTCGGCCTCGCCGAAGCGGCCGGCCGGGATCTCGGCGCGGCGCAGCTTCATGACTTCGTCTTCCGAAATGCCCTTCATCGCCGCGACGCGCTTGGTCGAGGTCGTCAGGCGGTCGGTGGCGAAGACGCCGGGCAGGATGTTGTTGATGGTGACGTTGGCATGGGCGACCTCGCGCGCCACGCCGGCGAGGAAGGCGGTGAGGCCGGCACGGGCGGCCGAGGAGACGTCGAGCCCGGTCAGCGGCGTCAGCACGCTCGCCGAGGTGATGTTGACGATGCGGCCGAAGCCGCGCGCGATCATGCCGTCGATCACGGCTTGCGTCAGCTCGAGCGGAGTCGCCATGTTCTGCGCGACACCTTCGAGCAGCGCCTCGCGCGTCACCTCGCGGAAGGGCTTGGGCGGCGGGCCGCCATTGTTGTTGACGAGGATGTCGACTTGCGGCGATGCGGCGAGCAGCGCGTCCTGGCCGGCCTTGGTCGAGACGTCGGCGACCACCGCGATCACAGTCGCGCCGGTGCTGGCGCGGATCGCGCTCGCGGTCTCTTCCAGGGTCTTGGCGTCGCGCCCGTTGATGACGACGGTGCAGCCGGCCTCGGCCAGCGCCTGGGCACAGCCGCGTCCCAGCCCCTTGCTCGAGGCGCAGACGATGGCGGTGCGGCCGGCGATTCCCAGATCCATGGTGTTCCTCCGAATTTCCAGTGTGCGAGCCAAAGCACGGTTTTCCGGCCGCGTCATCAAAGCGTAGTGCAAATCAGACACACGCCGCAGGCATCGCAACAGGGCGGGCCGGTGGCACATGAGCGACGACAGCGACGCCAAGCAGGTTCGCAGCATCTTCATCTCCGACCTGCATCTGGGCACGCGCGGGGCGCAGGCGGATCTCGTTCTCGAGTTTCTGCGGGCCTATGACGCGCCGCGGATCTATCTGGTCGGCGACATTATCGACGGCTGGCGTCTGAAGAACGGCTGGTATTTCCCGCAGGCCCATAACGACGTCGTGCAGAAGCTGCTGCGCAAGGTCCGCAAGGGCTCGAAGCTGGTCTACGTCACCGGCAATCATGACGATTTCCTGCGTGACTACACCGGGCTGCAATTCGGCGGCATCACGCTGGTCGACGAGATCATTCACGAGACCGCCGATGGCCGGCGGATGCTGGTGATCCATGGCGATCTGTTCGATCTCGTCGTGCGCAACGCCAAATGGCTCGCGCTGCTCGGCGACTGGGCCTACACCGTCGCCCTCGTCCTGAACCACGGGATCAACAAGGTACGCCGGACCCTGCGCCTGCCGCACTGGTCGCTCTCGGCCTGGGCCAAGCACAAGGTCAAGAACGCGGTCAATTATATCGGCGAGTTCGAGCAGTGCCTGGCCGACGAGGCGAGGCGGCACAAGGCCGACGGCGTGATCTGCGGCCATATCCACCACGCGACGCAGCGCCGGATCGACGGGCTGGACTACATCAACACCGGCGACTGGGTCGAGAGCTGCACGGCGGTCGTCGAGCATGATGACGGCCGCTTCGAAATCATCCGCTGGCCGCAGCATCGCTTCAGGGGCGAGAATCCGGGCCTGTCGGCCGCGTCCGCCCCGCAGCGGCCGGCGCCGGTGCTGGTTGGCGAGGCCGCCTGATGCGCGTCCTGATCGCCACCGACGCCTGGCGGCCGCAGATCAACGGCGTCGTGCGCTCGCTGGAGCGGATGTTCGAGGCGGCGCCCGATTTCGGCGTCACGGCGCAGATGCTGACGCCTGAAGGCTTCCGGCAGGTCGGCCTGCCGTCCTATCCGGATATCCGGATCGCGCTGGCCAGCCAGCAGCAGGTGGCGAAACGCATCGCCGAGTTCGGCCCCGACCATATCCACATCGCGACCGAAGGGCCGATCGGCTGGCTGGCGCGGGCGGCCTGCCTCGCGCAGAAGCGCAGCTTCACCACGAGCTACCACACCCGCTTCCCGCAATATGTCGCGGCGCGCTGGCCGATTCCCGAAAGCTGGAGCTATCGCTTCCTGCGCCGCTTCCATGCACCGGCGGCCGGGGTGATGGTCTCGACGGCGACGGTCGAGGCCGAGCTGCGCGAGCATGGCTTCGAGCGCATCCTGCGCTGGGGCCGCGGCGTCGATCTCTCGCTGTTCCATCCGCGCGCCGCGAGCGTGCTCGACCTGCCGCGACCGATCTTTCTCAGCGTCGGCCGGGTTGCGGTCGAGAAGAATCTCGCGGCGTTCCTGTCGCTGCGCCTGCCGGGCAGCAAGGTCGTGGTTGGTGACGGGCCGGCCCTGGCCGACCTGAAGCGCACCTTTCCCGAGGCGCATTTCCTCGGCGCGCGCGAGGGCGAGGAGCTCGCGGCGATCTACGCCTCCTCCGACGTCTTCGTCTTTCCGAGCCTGACCGACACGTTCGGGATCGTCCTGCTCGAGGCCGCCGCCAGCGGCCTGCCGGTCGCGGCCTTTCCGGTGCAGGGGCCGAGCGACGTCTTCGCCGGCAGCAATGCCGCCGTGCTGCACGAGGACCTGCGCCAGGCGGCGCTTTCGGCTCTCAGATTACCGCGCGAGGCGGGGCCGCAGCTCGCCGCCCGCCATAGCTGGCAGAGCAGCGCCGAGCAGTTCTACGGGCATATCCGCCGGGCCGCGCAGGCGGCGCGGCAAGCGCCGGTGCAGAGCGTCACAGCCTTCGCGAGCGGGCGTGGCGCGGAAGGGAACGGCCGGGCGCGCTCGCCGGCTTGAGCTCGGCGCGGAAGTCGTCGCGGCGTTGATGCACCGAGGCGATGACCAGGCCCATCGGCACGCCGAGCCCGACCAGCGCGGCTTCCGACAATTGCAGGCTGGCCTCGATGGTCTCAGGCACGGCGTCGTTGACGCCGATCTCGTAGAGATGGCGGGCGTGCCTGGCATCGCGGGCGCGGGCGACGATCACGAGGTCGGGCCGCATCTCGCGCGCCGCCCTGACGATCTCGTCGACCGCACGCTGGTTGTCGATCGTCACGATCAGCGCGGTCGCTTCCTGCAATCCGCAGAGGCGCAGGAATTCCGGCTTGGTCGCATCGCCGAAGAAGGCGGGGCGGCCAGCCCGGCGCTGGCTCGAAACCAGGGCGGGGTCGGCGTCGATCACCAGGAAGGGCGCCTTGTGCTGCTCCAGCATCTCGCCGACGAGCCGGCCGACGCGGCCGCAGCCGACGACGAGGGCGCGGGCGGCGTGATCGTCGGGCGGCAGGATCTGCGCTTCCTCCGGTAGCTGTACCGTGGGCGCGAAATGCGCCGCCAGCATGCGTGCCAGCCGGGCGGCCAGTGGCAGGGCGATCATGGTCAGCGACACCGCGGCCAGGACGAGGCCCGAAGCCGAGCGATCGACCAGCTCGGCCGCCACGGAGGCGCTGAGCAGGACGAAGGCGAACTCGCCGCCAGGGCCGATCAGGATCGCGCTTTCCAGCGCGGTCGCGCGCCCGAGCCGGAAGAAGCGCGCCAGCAGGAAGGTGATCACCGCCTTGGCGAGAAAAAGTCCGAGCGCGATCGAAAGGATCGCCAGCGGCTGGGCGGCGAGCTGGGCCGGGTCCACGCTCATGCCGACCGTGAGGAAGAAGACGCCGATCAGCAGCGATTTGAAGGGCTCGATCGTGACCTCGATGGCGCGGCGATACTCGGTCTCGGCGAGCAGCAGTCCGGCGATGAAGGCGCCGAGCCCCATGGAGAGGCCGGCGGCGGCGGCGATCAGGCCGGTGCCGAGCGCGACCAGAAGCGTCGCGGCGAGGAAGCTCTCGGAGGAGTCGGTCGAGGCGACCAGCCGGAACAGCGGGCGCATGGCGAAGCGTCCGATCACGATGATGGCGGCGATCGCCGCAGCCGCCTGGAGCAGCGCCTGGGCGAGGCCGGCCAGCAGCGAGCCGTTCTCCTGCGCGCCGAGCACGCTGATCAGGAAGAGCAGGGGAATAACGGCGAGGTCCTGGCAGAGCAGGATCGCGAAGCTGGCGCGGCCGGCGGAGGAGGTGATGCGGCGGTGGGCCGAGAGCAGTTCCACCACCATCGCGGTCGAGGACAGCGCCAGCGCCGTGCCGATGATCAGCGCCGCCGTAGCCGGCTGGCCGAAGCCATAGGCGACCGCACCGATAACGCAGGCGGAGAGGCTGATCTGACCGAGGCCGAGGCCGAAGACCAATCGGCGCATCGTCATCAGCCGGTCATAGGAGAGTTCGAGCCCGATCACGAAGAGCAGGAAGGCGATGCCGAGCTCGGCCGGCCCGGCGAGGGCCTTGGCGTCCGAGACAGTGATCGTGCTGAGGAAGGGCACCTTGGCGACGAGGCCGCCGAGGCCGTAGGGACCCAGCACGGCGCCGCAGGCGACGAAGGCGACGACCGAATTGACGCGGAAGCGCTTGGCGAACGGCACGATGACGCCAGCCGTCGCCAGCACGACCACGGCGTCGCGAAAGGTAGAGGGGTCGATCGTTGCGGCCACATGCCCCCCGAAGTGAATTGCCGATTCTGCTGATGATGGAATTTTGCTTGCTGCGTCGCGGCAACACAACAAAATCAAGAGGCTACTTCGCGAAAACTTGCTCGCCCGGGGGCGGCCGACTAGACCTCGGTCAGGCTCGCGGCGATGCGGGCCCGAAGGAAGCGGCTTTCTGGCCGCCGATCACGCGAAGGGTCACGCATGCGCTTCACCGGTACCGCTTCTTACGTCGCCACCGAGGATCTCACCGTCGCCGTCAACGCGGCGATCCGGCTGGAGCGGCCGCTGCTGGTCAAGGGCGAGCCCGGCACCGGCAAGACGGTGCTGGCGGAGGAGATCGCCGCGGCGCTCGGCGCGCCGCTGATCACCTGGCACGTCAAGTCGACGACCAAGGCACAGCAGGGCCTCTACGAATACGATGCGGTCAGCCGGCTGCGCGACAGCCAGCTCGGCGATGCCCGCGTCTCCGACATCGCCAACTACATCAAGCGCGGCAAGCTCTGGGAGGCCTTCGTCTCGCCGGTCAGGCCCGTGCTGCTGATCGACGAGATCGATAAGGCCGATATCGAGTTCCCGAACGACCTCCTGCTCGAGCTCGACCGCATGGAGTTCCATGTCTACGAGACCGGCGAGACGATCCGTGCCGCGCAGCGCCCGGTGATGATCATCACCTCGAACAATGAGAAGGAGCTGCCGGACGCCTTCCTGCGCCGCTGCTTCTTCCACTACATCCGCTTCCCGGATGCAGAGACGATGCAGGCGATCATCGAGGTGCATTTCCCGGGCATCAAGAAGCGGCTGATGGAGGAAGCGCTCAGGCTGTTCTTCGAGGTGCGCGAGGTGCCGGGGATCAAGAAGAAGCCCTCGACCTCGGAGCTGCTCGACTGGCTGAAGCTGCTCGTCGCCGAGGATATCGGCCCCGAGGTGCTGCGCGAGCGCGACCCGCGCAAGCTGATCCCGCCGCTGCATGGTGCCCTGCTCAAGAACGAGCAGGACGTCTCGCTGTTCGAGAAGCTCGCCTTCATGGTGCGGCGCGAGAACCGCTGAGCTTCGCCAGCGGCGGCTCGTCGCAAGGTGGGATGGCCGTTGCGAGATCGATCTTGGGATCGATCTGGCGGACGGCCTCCCTGAGATCGAAATCGCGCATCAGCAGGACATAGTCCTGTGTTTCCGTCGTCCTGAGATAGCCGCTCATCGCGATGGGCTTGCCCGTGAGCTCGCCGAGCCGGCAGGCCTTGTCGGCGGCCAACGCCAGGCTGCCGCGGTTGCCGCTGTTTTGCGGTCCGGCGAACATCTCCTCGCGAAAGGCGCCGAGGCGGGCGGCATCGGCAGCGCTCAGCTTGAACAGGGTGAAGCGACGCCCAGGTGCTGCCATGGTCGGCAGCTTCGCCAGTTCGACCGCGTCGCGGACCTCCTCCAGCACGACCTTGCGCTCATGGCGACCGCCATCCTTCGGCATGGCGACGAGCGTCAGGCTGACCCCGCCGGGGAGGGTGCGGATATCGGATGGCAGGCTGATGCCGGCCCGCAATTCGGCGAGGTCCGTTGTCTTGATGTCGATCTTCGACAATTTCGGCAGCGAGGCCAGAGGAACATGGCCGCAGCCGGCGAGCAGGCCAAAAAGCAGAAGTTTGGTGGGTAGGGCGATGCGCATGGGGGCTCTCGGTTAATGGCTTTGACATTCAAAAATTCATCTCTTAGTTTAATTTTGTCAATCAAGGAGTGAAATTTCATGTCGCTCTTCACCAGTTCGCCTGAGGGGCCGCTCGCCATGGCGAGGCTGCGCCGCGTGAGTGCGGTCGCGCGCATCTTCTGCTTGGCGGCGGCGGCGTTGATGGCCTTCGGCACCTTCTGGCTCTGGCGTGATCCGGAGCAACTCGCGGCCTATGCCCGTGGCACGATCGGCGTCAGTGCGCTGCCAGGCTCGCTATCGGAGCGCGGTTACTGGCTCGCGCTTGCGATCGGCTTCGTGCCGGCCGGTCTCTTCGCTGCGGCCATGTTGCGTCTTGCCAGTCTGTTCGGCCGTTTCGGCCGTGGCCTGGTGCTGGAGGAGGAGAATGCCCAGCGGCTGGTGCGGGTCGGCTGGCTCCTGACGGCGATGGGCGTGGCCACGCCGCTGGCGCGCGCGCTGCAGAGTGTGGCGCTGACCTTCGACAATCCGTCAGGGCAGAAGCAGCTGGCGCTTACGCTCGATCCCGGGATGTTCGGTGCGCTGGCGGCGGGCGCCGCACTCGTGGCTTTCGGGCTGGTGCTCAAGGAGGCGGTGCGGCTCGCGGACGAGAATCAGAGTTTCGTGTAGGAGCTTGGCGATGCCGATCATCGTCGAACTCGATGTCATGCTGGCGCGTCGCAAGATGCGCTCGAAGGAGCTCGCCCAGCGCATCGGCTTGACCGAGCAGCAGGTCTCGCAGCTGAAATCCGGCAAGGTTCGGGGCATGCGCTTCGACACCCTCAGCCGGATCTGCGTGGTGCTCGACTGCCAGCCGGGCGATCTGCTGCGCTACGAACCAGGGTCGGAGGAGCCGGCCATGGAAGGCGAGGGCGGCGAGGCCTGAGTTGCGCGCTCAGCCGAAACCCAGCAGGGGGCGTGCATCGAGCGCCGCCAGCAAGGCGGCCACGGTCAGGCCGGCATAGGCCGTTGAGGCGGCGCCGAGCGTGACGAGACCCGGGCCCGTGCGGCGCGTCGCCAGCCAGATCAGGAGCCCGAGAGCCGGAACGATCTGCAGGGCGTGCAGCGCGAGGAAATGCGCGAGGCGCAGATCGCCGACGCTGAGCGACCAGCCCAGGAGCGGGAGCGTCGGATGCAGCGCAGGGAGTACGCCGACGAAGTGGCCGCCAGGGTTCCGACCGAGCACGATACCGCTCAGCAAACCGAGAACGCAGGTCAAGGCAAGGCCGACCACCAGCGACCAGCGCAGCACCGGGGGCATCGGACGGGCATCGCGCCGCGCGAGCCCATAGGCGAGGAAGCCCGGCGCGAGCGTGAACATCACGGCGCCGATGCCCATCAACACGTAGAGCGCCGCCCCGAGCGAGGTTGCATTGTAGTGCGAGGCCTCCACGCGGGAGGCACGCCAGGCGATGTAGAGCACTTCCAGCACGATCGGCACGATCACCGGCCAGACCATGTAGCGCCCGGCGAGCGAGGCGCGGAAGCGTTCGCTGCTCAGGGGCAGTAAGATCGCGAGCGTCAGCAGGTAGAAGGCGACCGAGATCTCGAATTTCAGCGGCTTTACCCAGGTGCCGACGCCCCCGAACAGGCGCTCGTCCAGGTTCAGGGCAAGCATGGTCGGCAGCACCAAGGCGGCCATGGCGAAGGCCGCTGCCGTGAGGCGCGGCTCGATCTCGATATCGCGCAGCCAGCCCGGCATCCGGGCCTGGAACCGGGCGATCCGGTCCTCGCGGGCAAGGCGGAACGATGCGGCGGTGAGCAGCCAGGCGAGATAGCCGGCAGGGCCGAACAGAAAGGTCAGGATCAGCACCGGCACCATCAGCCCGTGCGGGATCGCCTCCTCCTGCGAGCGCCTGAGGATCCAGTTCCCGAGGAACAGGTCGAAGGCGAGGTAGTGCACCCAGCCTGCGAGCAGCAGCGGCTTCGAAGCGAACAGACTGGCGACCGCGTCGAGCGAGCGGAAGCCGCCCTGTGCATCGTGCCAGTAGACCAGGATCAGAACGAGATAGCCGAGAGAGAGCGCGGCCGGAATGATCCAGCCGGCGAGCGCCGCCGAGACTCCACGCCAGCGCGGCAGCAGGATCAGCGAAAGCCAGCCGATGATGGCGAGGCGGCCGGCGAGAGCGAACGCGTCATCGAAAAAGCTCGGCATCGCAAACTCCGATCTTGACGCTGTTAAGTTGCTGCCTCTGCCTATTGCGCTATCTTGACGGCGTCAAGTTAGATTTTGACGCTGTAAAGATGTGAGGCCGGCAATGGCGATGGGGGTAGCGGGGCGCGGTGGTTATCATCATGGCGATCTGCGCCAGGCGATGATCGACGCGGCCGAGGCGGTGCTGGCCGAGAAGGGCGTCGACGGCTTCACCCTGCGCGAATGCGCCCGGCGTGCCGGGGTTTCGCCGGCGGCGCCGGCGCATCATTTCGGCAATCTGGTGGGCTTGCTGACCGCCGTGGCGACGCTCGGCTTCGACGAGCTTTCCGACGCGATGGAGACGGCGGTGGCGGAGGCCGTCTCCAGCGGCGGCGATCGGCTCGCGGCGATCGCGGACGCCTATCTCGCGACCGCCCTGGCACGGCCCGGCCGCTTCCGGGTCGTCTTCGGGCGCCTCGGCCTGAAGCGCGGCGACGACGCGCTGATGCGTGCCGGCCTGCGGGCCTTCGGCATCCTGGTGCGCGAAACCAAGCTGGCCCTCGGGCGGCAAATGACGGACGATCCGCTGACGCGGTTGCCGTCGAGCTATTCCGAGGATGCCGATCTCGGCGCGATCCTCTTCGTCTGGTCGCTGACGCACGGATTTTCGACGATGCTGATCGATGGCCAGCTCGGCTCATTCGAGACCCTGCCCGGCGGCCGCGAGCGCCTGCTGAAGCTCTATTCCCAGCAACTCGTGCAGTTGCTGGTCAGCGCGGTGCGCCAGCGGCGGAGCGATGTCGGAGCATAGCCCTCGCAAATCCCGGCGGGCATGGTTAGATGGCGGTCATGCGCCGCCTGATGCTCCTGCGCCATGCCAAATCGGCCTGGCGCGCCAACACCGTCGATCGTGACCGGCCGCTCGCCACGCGCGGGCGGGAAGCCGCGCCGCTGATGGGCCGCTATCTCGCCGAGGAATTGCTGCTGCCCGACCTCGTCCTGATCTCGCCGGCCAAGCGCACGGTCGAGACCTGGGAGCTGGTGCGGCCGATGCTGTCGGAAAAGCCGGCGACGCAGTTCGAGCCGCGGATCTATGAATCGCCGTCCGAGCGCCTGCTCGCGGTGGTGCAGGAGGTCGAGCCTTCGGTGCGGACTCTGCTGATGATCGGCCACAACCCCGGCTTCGAGGAGCTCGCCTCCAAGCTCGCCAGCCATGGCGACCGCTATGCGGCGGCACGCATGGCCCAGAAATATCCGACCGCCGGGCTCGCCGTGCTCGATTTCGACATCGAGGACTGGCGCGATCTTGCGCCCCGCTCCGGCCGGCTCGACCGTTTCGTCACGCCCGCCTCGCTGGGCGAGGGGCCGGACGAGTGAGGCGCCCGGCCTGATGGCGTCGGCCTCCTATCTCGACGAGGCCCGCGATGCGGCGCTGGCTTTCGGCGACAGCCTGCTCGGCCTGGCGCGGCCGCGGCTGCGCATCGGCGTGACCGGCCTGTCGCGCTCGGGCAAGACCGTCTTCACCACGGCGCTGATCCAAAATCTGGTCGAAGGCTCCAAATTGCCGGTGCTGAAGGCTTCGGCGGAAGGGCGGATCGCCCGCGTGCGGCTGGTGCCGCAGCCTGATCCCGATATTCCGCGCTTTCCCTACGAGGCGCACCGCGCCGCCCTGTCGGGACCGGATCGGCGCTGGCCGGAATCGACGCGCCGCATCTCGGAGCTGCGGCTGGAGATCGACTATGAGCGGGCGCAGGGCTGGTTCAAGGGGCCGGCGACGCTGACCCTCGACATCGTCGATTATCCCGGCGAATGGCTGCTCGACCTCGCTTTGATCGGCCA
Organism: Allobosea sp. GW823-FHT01F03; assembly: GCF_058798075.1. NCBI lineage: Bacteria > Pseudomonadati > Pseudomonadota > Alphaproteobacteria > Hyphomicrobiales > Alloboseaceae > Allobosea > Allobosea sp. GW823-FHT01F03. The sequence continues at coordinate 2,460,302 of NZ_CM179505.1, forward strand.
GGACTATGCCGGCTGGTCGGCCCAGGCGGTCGTCGACGCGCGCAAGCCGCATCGCCTGCCGGTGGCGACGCCCTGGCTCGAGGATCTGAAAGCCCGCGATCCCGGCGGCCCTGCCGACGAGATGGCGGCGGAGGCGGCGAGCGAGCGCTTCAAGGCCTATCTCGCGGCCTTGCGAGCCGACCCCGAGGCCGTCGCGGTGACGCCGCCCGGGCGCTTCCTGATGCCGGGCGATCTTGACGGCTCGCCGGCGCTGACCTTCGCGCCGCTCGATCTTCCGCCCGGCGTCCCGCCCGCGCCGGGCACGCTCGCCGGGCTGATGGCGGAGCGCTTCGAGGCCTATAAGCGGGTCGTGGTGGTGCCGTTCTTCCGCGAGCATTTCGCCAGGCTCGACCGGCAGATCGTACTGGTCGACGCGCTGGCGGCGCTCGATGCCGGCCCGGCTGCGCTCGCCGATCTCGAGACGGCACTCGGCCAGGCGCTCTCGGCCTTCTCGGTCGGCCGCAATTCCTGGCTCTCCAGCCTGTTCGCGCCGCGCATCGAGAAGGTGCTCTTCGCCGCGACCAAGGCCGACCATATCCACCACACCAGCCATGACCGGCTCGCCAATGTGATGTCGCATCTGGTGGCGCGCGCCGCGAGCAAGGCGCAAGGGGCGGGCGCCAAGGTCGAGGCGATGGCCTTCGCCGCGATCCGCGCGACGCGCGAGGTCCGCATCCGCGACGGACGCGAGGAGCTGCCGGCGATCGCCGGGGTGCCAGAGGCCGGCGAGGTCGTCGATGGCGAGGTCTTCGACGGCCAGACCGAGGCCGCGATCTTTCCCGGCGAATTGCCGCAGCGGCCCGAGGCGATCTTCGATCCGGCGACGCCGCGCTGGCAGGTACGCGCGCCGCGCTTCCGCCCGCCATTGGTCAAGCCCGATGCCGGCGGCAGGCTTTCGCCGCCGCCGCAGATCCGCCTCGACCGTGCGCTCGAATTCCTGATCGGCGACCGGCTGGCATGAGGGGAGGGCAAGGGTGAGCAAGGCACCAAGAGCCGTCCGTCTCGACCCGGAGAGGCCGGAAGACGAGCTGTCCGAGCGGCTGGCTGCCGGCGGAGACGTGGCGGTCGTGCCGGAGCACGAACCGATCGAACCGGAGGCGGCACCCGCCGCGCCGGTACCGCGCCGCCGCGGCTTCAGCTGGGGCAGCCTGTTCGTCGCGGCGCTGTCGGGCCTGCTCGTGCTCTCCGCCACGATCTGGACGGAGCAGACGATCAGGTGGCTGCTCGCCCTTAACCCGGCCGTCGGCATTGCGGCACTGATCTGCGCCGGTCTCGCGGCGCTGGCGCTCCTCGTCATGCTCGCCCGCGTGCTGCGCGACATCCTGCGCGAACGCCGGGTCGAGGCCTTGCGCGAGCGCGCCGTCGCGGCGCTCGCCGAAAGCGACCTCGCCAAGGCTCGGGCCGTCACGGCCGATCTCGAACGGCTCTATTCGGGCCGGGCGGAGACCGCGAAGGGCCGGGCCGAGCTTGCCGCCCACACCCCGCAATTGCTGGCGGCGCGGGATCTCCTCACCGTCGCCGAGCGCAGCCTGATGGCCCCGCTCGATGCGCTCGCCCAGGCGCAGGTGGCGCAGGCGGCGCGGCGGGTCTCGCTGGTCACCGCCGTCAGCCCGCGCGCACTGGTCGACGTGGTCTTCGTGCTCGTCGCCTGCGCCCGGCTGCTGCGGGCGGTCGCCGGTGTCTATGCCGGCCGGCCGGGGACGCTCGGCCTGCTCAGGCTGGCGCGGCAGGTGCTCGGCCATCTCGTCGTCACTGGCGGCATCGCGGCCGGCGACGCGGTGGTCCAGCAGGTGCTCGGCCAGGGGCTGGCGGCGAGGCTCTCGGCCAAGCTCGGCGAGGGCGTGCTGAACGGGCTGCTGACCGCCCGCATCGGCCTCGCCGCGATTGCCGTCTGCCGGCCGCTGCCCTTCGTCGAGGCGCAGCCGCCCGGCCTGTCGGACGTGGCCGGGGACCTGTCGGGCTGGGGCGGCAAGGAGAGCTGAGCCTCGCCTGTCATTCCCGGGCGACGCGCAGCGTCGAGCCCGGAAGCCATATCCGCCGGCATTGCCGGAATGGGCGCTGTCGTCCGAGCGCCCTTCGAAGCGCGTCGTGGCCATGGGCTCCGGACTCAGCCCTGCGGGCTGCCCCGGAAAGACGGTCGCGCTCGGCAGAATTTGCCGGTGCCGGACGAATCTGCCCGGTCGGACGCGCCGGGAAACGCTCTGAAAACCATCCAAGTTCTTGAAATATCTCAGCCCTGGCCGTGGCACGGGGCGTGCAAACTCACCAGCGGTTCGACATGCCGCCCATGGGGGGCGCTGTCCGGGTCTGATGGCCAGGTGAGGTTGCGATGGGTGTTTTCAGTGCGCTGACGACGGCGGTGACGGGCATGCAGGCCCAGTCCTATGCCCTCGAGAATATCTCCGGCAACATTGCGAACTCGCGGACCGCCGGTTTCAAGCGGGTCGACACCAGCTTCTCCGACCTGATCCCGGATACGGCGCTGAACCGCCAGATCGCCGGCTCGGTCGCGTCCTATAGCCGCGCCACCAACACAATCCAGGGCGATTTGAACTCGACGCGCATCGACACCAATGCGGCGATCAACGGCGACGGCTTCTTCGTGGTCGACCAGCGCCAGAGCGGCGTCGGCGCCTCGACCCAGTTCGCAAACAGCAATCTCTACACCCGCCGCGGCGATTTCGACTTCGACGCCGACGGCTATCTCGTCAACGGCGCCGGCTACTATCTCAAGGGCCAGAAGATCGATCCGGTGACCGGTCAGGTGATCGGCAGCCAGCCCGACGTGCTGCGCATCACCAAGGACCAGTTCCCGGCCAAGGCGACCACCGAGATCGAATACAGCGCCAATATCCCGGCCTATCCGAAGACCAACAGCGCCGTTTCGACGACGGCAGGCTCCGAGCTGCTGAACGCCGGCACTGGCTTCGGCACCAATCCCGGGACGACGGCCTCGGGCGGCACCGGCACCGTGGTCGGCAGCGATATGACCACTTTCCTCAACCGCTCGATCCCGGGCGGCTCGGTCACGGTTTATGACACGCTCGGCAAGGCGACCAGCGTCGAGCTGCGCTGGGCCAAGGTTTCCAACGCCACGGCCGGCCCGCCGGCGGTCGCCGACACCTGGAACCTCTTCATCGCCGAGAATACGGGAGCCACCGGCTCCACCGTCGCCTACCGCAACGTCAATGTCGACATCACCTTCGATTCGACCGGCAAGATGACGGCGCCCGCCAGCGGCAACATCACGATACCGCCCATGACGATCGGCGGCACGGCGATCTCCCCGGCTACCGCTCCCATCACGATCGTGACCAACGGCACCAGCCTGACGCAGAACGGCGACACCAGTGGCCAGATCGATGCCCGCAGCATCCGCCAGAACGGCTACACCGCCGGCACGCTCGACCGCGTCTCGATCTCGAACGAGGGACAGGTCATCGGCACTTTCAGCAACGGCCAGGTTGTCGCGCTGGCGCAGATCTCGGTGGCCCGGTTCAATGCGGGCAATGCGCTGAAGCGCCTCGATGGCGGCGCCTTCGAGGAGACGATCGAGTCGGGCGCGCCGATCGTCGGTCTCGGCACCTCCCAGCTGATCGGCGGCAATGTCGAGCAGTCCAACACCGACATCGCCGACGAATTCTCGAAGATGATCATCACCCAGCAGGCCTATTCGGCCAACACCAAGGTGATCTCGACGGCGCAGGAGATGCTGCGCGACGTCTTCAACATCATTCGCTGAAGACGTTCGCGCGCCGGCGGCCTGACGGTCCAGGAGGGCCGGGGCGAGACGACAGGAGTTGACGATGGGGCTCGGAACCGCTCTCGACACCGCCATCTCCGGCCTGCGCGGCACGCAGACCGGGATCGGCGTCGTTTCGCAGAACGTCGCCAATGTCGGCACGGCCGGGTATGTCCGGCGCACGGTCTCGAATCTCGACTCGAGCACCGGGCGGACGGTCGGCGTCAACAATCCCAATGTCCAGCGCCTGCTCGACCGGATCGTCCAGCACCAGCTCTGGCAGGAAAGCTCCGGCGCCGCCTATACCGCGACGCGCGCCGAGGCCTTCGCCGGGCTCGACCGCCTCTATGGTGCTCCCGGCAGCGCGACCGCGCTGGATACGATGTTCAGCACCTTCACCAATTCGCTGCAGGCGCTGCGCAACGACCCGTCCTCCTATACCAGCCGTACCGCCGTGCTCGATGCCGCTAGCCAGCTCGCCAGCCGGCTGCGCTCGATGTCGGAGGGCGTGCAGACCCTGCGGAACCAGGCCGAGGCCGGCATCGGCAATGCGGTGGGCAGGGTCAACGAGCTGCTGGAATCGCTGACCAAGGTCAACGCCCGCATCGTCAATGGCGAAGCGAGCTCGGGCACGGCCGATCTGCGCGACCAGCGCGACCGGATCGTCTCGGAGCTCTCGCAATATGTCGAGATCCGCACGAGCGAGCAGCCGAATGGCGGGATCTCCATCACCGCCGCCTCCGGCACGCAGCTCTTCGACGGTCGGCCGACGGTCACCTTCGCGTTCGACCAGCGCAGCGCGCTCGGCCCGGCCGCGCAATGGAGCTCGGATCCGGCGCAGCGCGGCGTCGGCACGATCGTCGCCAAGGATATCTCCGGCAACGGCTTCGACGCCATCGCCAACAACACCTTCCGCTCCGGCGAGATCGGTGCCCTGATCGAGCTGCGCGACAAGACGCTGGTCCAGGCACAGGCGCAACTCGACGAGATCGCGGCCCAGCTCGCCAGCGCGCTCTCCGATCGCGAGATCGCGGGCACGGCGGCGACCGCCGGCGCTGCCACGGGCTTCGATGTCGACCTCGCCGGCCTGAAGGCCGGCAACACGGTGACGCTCGACTACAAGGTCACGCCCGGCGGGCAGACGCAGCGCTACACCTTCGTGCGTGTCGATTCCGCCGCTTCGCTGCCGCTGCCCGCCTCGGCGGAGGGCGATGCCAATAACCGCGTCATCGGCATCGATTTCTCCGGCGGCCCGGCTTCGGTCGCGGCGCAGATGCAGGCGGCGGTCGGCCCCGGCTTCACGATCTCGAACACCGGCTCGGTGCTGCGGATCGTCGATGACGGCGCCGGCGGTACCCGAGACGTGCTCGGCCTGACCGCCCGCCCGACCCAGGATCTGCTGAGCGGCGGCACGGCGGAACTGCCCTTCTTCGTCGATTCCGGCCGCGCCAACGGCGCCTATACCGGCTCTTATGAGGGCGGGGCGCAGTCGGTGGGCTTCGCCTCCCGGATCGTCGTCAACCCCAATCTTGCGACCAACCCCAAGGCCCTCGTCCTGGTCAGCCCGAGCACTCCGGAGGGCGATACGACCCGGCCGCAATTCCTGCTCGACCGGCTGACCTCGAGCCAGCGCAGCTTCACCAACGCCACCGGCTTCGACGGGTCGCGCAACACCTCCTCGATGACGATGGCGAGTTTCGTCCAGCGCATCGTCGCCGGGCAGGGGCAGGCGAGCGCCGCCGCACAGCGGCTGGACGAGGGCCAGCAGGTCGCGCTGGCCTCGGTTCAAAGCCGCTTCCTCGAGGACTCGCAGGTCAATGTCGACCAGGAAATGTCGACCCTGATCGAGCTCCAGTCGGCCTACGCCGCCAATGCGCGCGTGATCTCGACGGTCAAGGAACTGCTCGACGTGCTGTTGAGACTGTAAGGAAACCGCGCCATGACCATCACCGCCACCGGCACCGGCGCCTATCGCTCGGCCAAGCCGAACCAGTTCGTCTCCAGCCGCGCGCAGTTCGACGATCTGCAGCGCCAGCTCGCCACCAAGAAGAAGAGCGAGACCTTCGCCGGCCTCGGCATGGATCGGGGCAGGAGCCTCGACCTCAACAACCGGCTCTCGACGCTCGAAGGCTATCTGACCGGGATCCAGCGTGCCGACGTCAATCTGAAGCTGGCGACGCAGGCGGTCGAGAATTTCGCCAAGATGACGCGCGAGACGGTGAGCGACACCCGCGCCGGCAGCTATCAGCCGAGCTCGACCGGCCGTACCGCGCCGCAGGTCCTGGCCGAGGAGAAGTTCAAGCAGGCGCTCGACCTGCTCAACACCAATGTCAACGGCCGCTACCTGTTCTCCGGCCGTACCGCCAACGAGCTGCCGGTCGTCGACTATTCGCTGATCATGAACGGCGACGGCGCCGGCAAGGCCGGGCTGAAGCAGCTGATCTCGGAGCGTCGCGAGGCCGATCTCGGCGTCGACGGCTTCGGCCGGCTGACCACGGGTGGGTCCGGTACCGCGGCGACGATCGCCAAGGAGCCGGGCAATCCGCCCTATGGCTTCGACCTCATCGGCGCCTCGACCAGTTCCGCGGCGCTGACGGTGAACTACACCGCCGGCCCTCCGGCTGATGTCGCGGTCAATGTGGTGGGAACACCGCTGCCCGGCGAGACGCTGACGATCAGGCTCAAACTGCCCGACGACACGGTCGAAGAGATCACGCTGACCGCCCGCGCCGAGGGCACGGACGGCACCGCCCATGGCAGCTTCGCGATCGGTCCGGACAATGCCACGACGGCGATGAGACTGCGCGAGACGATCGACGCGGCGCTGTCACGCGAGGCGAACACCACCCTCTCGGCAGCGTCGGCACAGGTCGCTGCCGAGAATTTCTTCGCGGGCAGCCCGAGCAACCCGCCGCTGCGCGTTCCAGGCCCGCCCTTCGACGCTGCCTCCACCGCGCCAGCGCCCGGCACCGACGCCAACACGGTGATCTGGTACAGGGGCGACGATGCGACGGGCTCGGCGCGGGCGACTTCCAGCGTCCAGGTCGACCAGAGCCAGCTCGTCGCAACCGGCGCGCGCGCCAATGAGCAGGCCTTCCGCATCGGCCTTGCGCAATTTGCCGTGCTGGCGGCCGAGACCTTCCAGGCGAGCGATCCCAATTCCGAGGCGCGCTACGAGGCGCTGACCGAGCGCAGCCGCAATGCGCTCGGCTACCCGCCCGGCACCCAGAATCCGTCCGAGATCATCGTCGAGCTTGGGACGGCGCAGACGGCGCTGGCGCAGGCCAAGGAGCGCCACACCGCAACCAAGAACTACCTGACGACGACGCTGGACGGCATCGAGAACGTCACCACCGAGGAGGTGGCCGTGCAGATCCTGGCGCTGCAGAACCAGTTGCAGGCGAGCTACCAGACGACCTCGATCCTCTCGAAGCTCAGCCTCACCAATTATCTCTAGATCGCCGCGCGTCCGTCCGGACGCGGTTCCGGTGATCTATCTTTTCGGTCCAATGCTATAGAAGGCGGCGCCGCGCTCTGTGCCGCCTGCCGCCCGAACGAAAACGCCGCCCGGGATCCGGGCGGCGTTTTCGTTCGGTGATGGCTGTCGAAGCGGACGCTCAGCGCCCGCGCAGTCCGGCGGCGATGTCGCGGTTGATGTCGACCAGTACCGTCAGGGCGGAGGGCCCGGGATTGGCGGCGACGCGGAAGGTATGGTTGAAGATGAAATTGGCTAGCGACAGGATGTTGCGCTTGATGTCGACCGGCAGGGGATTGTCTTCCGCGATCACGGCCGAGACCAGCAAAGTCCAGAGCTTGCGGTTGTAGTTCAGCGCTTCGTCGAGCTCGCGCGAGCGGCCAGCCCAGTCGTCGATGATCGACTGAAGCCGAACGCTGGCTTTCAGGAGCAGAGAAGCCTCCAGTTCGCGGGGAGAAGCCGTATTCTGCGCAGACCTGGCCGCTGCGGCGTAGGCATTAAACCCGCTTTGCATTCTCGATGAGCTCCGCCTCGTACGCGATCAGCTTCTTCGCTGATTTCAGACCTTTGTAGAGTTCGGAGCTTAAGATGCAGTTATTGATCTCGGAAACATGTGGCAGAGCGCTCGGGGCGGCCTGGAGGAAGTCGCGCACCAGCTGGAAATAGACCTCGTGCTGATGCGTCGGGCTGCCGGCCAGATACATCAGCTGGATGGCCAGGTAGATTTTCTTGGCCGGGCTGTCGGCGGTCGCCGGGGTGAGGATGTCCTTCTCGCGCAGGATCGGTGCGTCACCCTCGATGAAGAAGCGCGTGCGCTGCTCATCGTTGCGGATGACGACCGAGCCGATGATGATGCGCTCGTTCGGCTTGAGCTCGACCTTGAGGGCCATTGTCGTTCCTGCCTTCTGGCTGGCGGGGAGGGCGGAGCCTTTCGGGGTCAGCCGAAGAGACGCAGCACGCCCTGGTCGGCCTGAGAAGCCAGCGACAGCGCCGTCTGCGACAGCTGCTGGCGGGTGTTCAGGGCGAGCAGCTTGGCGCCTTCCTCGTTGGAGTCGGCAAGCACCAGATTATCGGCGCCGGTGGTCAGGGTGTTGACCAGGTTCTTGGTGAAGTCCTGACGGGTCTGCACCACCGAGAGGTTCGAGCCGAGCGTCGAGGAGATCGAGCGCAGCGAGGACAGCGCGCTGGTCAGCGTGTCGGCGACGGTGTTCAGCGAGGTGTCGTCCTGAATGTTGAACTGGCCGGTCAGGGCGGTGCCGCTGACAGCGGTCAGAACGCCGAGATTGGCGGCCGACAGGGTTTCGCCCTGGATGTCGAGCTTCGACTGGTTGGTGCCGGTCTTCTCGTTGAAGATGATCGAGAGCTTGTCGCCGTTGAGCAGGTTCTTGCCGTTGTAGCCGGCATCCTTGGCGAGCTTGTCGATCTGGTCGCGCAGATCGTTGAACTGCTTGATCAGGTTGGAACGGACGGTGGAGTTGCCGCCGGTCGAGGTGATGCCGGCGCCGGCCGAGTTGCCGTCGGCGACGAGCAGGCCGAAGGCGGCGTTCTGGTTGGTTGCGCTCGAGGCGTTGGTGCGGGCCGCGGTCGCGTCGGCACCGGCGCCGATGCCGACGCGCAACGTGTCCGAGCCGGAGCCGGTGACGTTGAGGCGCCCGGAATCGTCGACGGTGGCGGTGGCGATTCCCGATTTGTTGATCTCATTGACGAGGTCGCGGACGGTCGCGTTGGCGCCGAGATCGACGGTGTAGGTGGTCGCGCCGGCCGAGACCGTCAGGGCCGTCGCCGGTGTCGCGGTCGCGTTGATCAGGTGACCGACGCTCGAGGCGGTGGCGTCGGCCGGCGGGCCGGCATTGCTGATCCGCTTGTCGAGCGCGATGTCCTTGCGGCTCTTGCCGCTGGTCGCGGTCACTTCGCCGGCATCGGCGAGGACGTCGGACGTGCCGATCCGGTTCGGACGATTGGCGGCGGCGTCGGCCTGGGCCTGCTTGATCGTCGACTGCAGCGACTGCACCAGCTTGGTGATCGAGTCGATGCCCTGCGAGGCGGCGGTGATGGTCTGGATGCCGTTCGAGATGCCGTCCAGCAGGCCTTTCAGCTCGTTGGCGCGGTCGTTCAGGCCGAGCGAGGTGAAGTAGTTGACGGGGTTGTCGATGGCGGAGTTGACGCGCTTGCCGGTGGCGAGACGGTTCTGGATGATGCCCTGCTCGGCAGTGGTCTGCTGGAGGGTCAAAAGATTGGCCCTGACGCCGCTGGTGAGAATCGTGTTGGCCATCTTCGGTCCCCTGAAGGCGCGATTCGGGCGCCATGCGGTTTGCTCTGCGGGGATAATCCTTCGTTAAGACTAACAGCCGGTTAACGGCCTCCAGGCGACATCTGACGGAGCCCGGACGGCGAAAAGGCGGCGGAGCTTTCGCTCCGCCGCCTTTCTTTGCTTCGTCCCACTTCTGTGGGCAGGCCCGCTCCTGCGGGGCCGAAGGATCAGAACAGACGCAGGACCGCCTGGTCGGCCTGCGAGGCCAGCGACAGGGCCGTCTGCGACAGCTGCTGGCGGGTCTGCAGGGCGAGGAGCTTGGCGCCTTCCTCGCTGGAGTCGGCGAGGACCAGATTGTCGGCGCCCTGGGTCAGGGTGTTCACCAGGTTCTTGGTGAAATCCTGGCGGGTCTGGACGACGGACATGCTGGAGCCGAGCGACGACGCCATCGAGCGCAGCGAGGTCAGCGCGTTGGTCAGCGTGTCGGAGGCAGTCTCGAGCGACGAGTCGTTCTGGATGTTGAACGACACGCCGGCCGCGTCGGCGGTGCCGGCCTGGAGGACGCCGAGATTGCCGGCCGTCAGCACCGAGCCCTGGACGTCGAGCTTCGCTTGCTGCGTTCCGGTCTTCTCGTTGAACACGATCGAGAGCTTGTCGCCGGCGAGCAGGTTCTTGCCGTTGAAGCTCGCATCCTTGGCAAGCTGGTCGATCTGCTTGGTCAGATCGTTGAACTGCTTGATCAGGTTCGACCGGACAGTCGAGTTGCCTCCGGAGGCGGCGATGCCGGCACCGGCGGTATCGCCGTCAGCGATGGCAAGACCGATGGCACCGTTCTGGTTGGAGGCGCTGGAGGCGTTGGTCCGGGCGAGCGGAGCGGTCGTGCTGGCGCCGAGGCCGACGCGCAGCGTGTCGGAGCCCATGCCAGTGACGTTCAGGCGGCCGGAATCATCGACCGAAGCGGTGGCGAGACCCGAGCTGTTGATCGTGTTGACGAGGTCGCGGACCGTTGCGGTGGCGGCCAGATCGACGGTGAAGGTGGTCGAGCCGGCCGAGACCGTCAGGGCCAGGTTGGTGTTGGTGGTGGTGTCGATCAGGTGGCCGGCATCGGAAGCGGTGGCGCCAACGACCGCGCCGGCCTTGCCGATACGCTTGTCGAGAGCGATGTCCTTCAGGCTCTTGCCGCCGGTGGCGGTGACTTCGGTCGACGTTGCCAGGGCCGTACCGGTCTTGGTCGGGCGGTTGGCGGCGGCGTCGGCCTGGGCCTGCTTGACGGTCGACTGCAGCGACTCGACGAGCTTGACGGCCGAGTCGAGGCCCTGCGAGGCGGCCTGGATCGTCTGGATGCCGTTGGAGATGCCGTCGAGCAGGTTGGTCATCTGGCCGGCGCGGTCGTTGAGGCCCGCGGCGGTGAAGTAGTTCACCGGGTTGTCGACAGCGGAGTTGACCTTCTTGCCGGTGGCGAGACGGTACTGGCCCTGCTGGGAGGCGGCGGTGGTCTGGGAGAGCGAGGTCAGCGCGCTGCGAACGCCGGCCGAAAGAGAGACGGTAGCCATCTTAGTATACCCTTCTGGTATGATGCCTTCTGGCGTCCCGGCCGTTCTGGTCAGGACCGGGCGACCATCGATCGCCCTCTCGTAACAAGCGGTAAATTCGATCTGGAAAATAGCCGCGAAATCGGTCGGCCTCTGCTTGTGGTTAACGGTCCGTCAAGCGGCGGCAGCCGATTTCCGGCGAGGGCTGGGGCGACAGGAAAACGCCAGCGCCCGCCGGCTCGGCCTTGCGGCGAGCGACGGCGGGCATTGGGAAGTCGGGCGGTGGGTGGCTTGCTTCAGGCCGTGCGTTCGACGACGTGCGAGGTGGAGGGGGCCGCCGTCTCGCGTGCGCGCTCGATCAGGTCCCGGGAGAGGGCGCGCAGCTTCAGCATGGTCTCGTCGGGCAATTGCTCGACGGTCTCGCCGGTGTCTGGGTCCCGCTTCTGGAGCACGATGCTGTGGGTCTTGGCGTCGATGACCAGGCGCCGGTCGACGGCCTCGCGCCGCTCCTGCTTCTGATAGGCCGTCTCGGAGCGCTCGCGGTTGACGGCGTCGTCCTGATTCTGGCGATGCTGCGCCTGCTCCTGGCGCTTCTCGTCGGCCCGGGCCCGGATGTCGAGCCGGACGGCCTCGCCGGCCGCGGCCGACTGCACGGTCTTCTCGGCCGGGAGCTCCACCGGCGCACTGCCCGGCTGGATCGCGATGTCGGTCCGAACCGTTGCCTGCACGGCGCCGGTGGCGATCGTTCTGGGTGCCCCGCCGAAATCCATTCTGGACTCCTCTCGCCTGAGACGGACTCAGTTCATGGTAGCGAGACTGGCGGCGAAAGTTGAATCTGCCGTTAGGGAAATTGGTAAATTGTGAAGGATTGGCTGCTAAGGGCCGCTTTTGGTTAAGGAATTTGCGGTCGGCGCCGCGGATGCAGCCGGCCGTTCCGGCCCGGATGGGCCGGAGCTGCGCTACAGGCTCTTCGAGATCACCATCGGCCCGGCATTCGGCCGGGCGAAGACGCCGGCTCCGACGCTCGCGGCCGGCCCATAGCCCGCCGCCTTCATCGGCCGGTTGGCATCCGTGGCGAGATCCCGGACGATCGATTCCGACACGGCCCGCGCCGTCGCCAGCACCGCCTGGTTGGTCTCGATCAGCTCCTGGAAGGCGAGATGCGCCGCCTTCAGCCGCTTGACCTTCTCGGGTACGAAACGGGCCAGCGCGACGGCGTTCAGCTTGATCTGCTCGACGCCCTTCATATAGACGCCGGCGAGCTCGGATTTGCGCGGCTCGCGCTCCATCGCGTCCTTGAGCTTGCCGGCCTTGACCAGGGCGGTTTCCTCGCCGACGACATGCGACAGCGAGCCTAGCACCTCGATAACGGCTTCGATCAGGCTCTCCGCCTCGATGGCGCTGCCGACGCGCGGGCGCTCGTCGATGACGCGCGGCCTAGCCAGCATTGCCGCCTCCGCCGGTCGTTGCCGTGGCCGTAGTCTTGGCCGTGGCGGTCGCCTTGGCCTGGACCTGGATCAGGTCGCGCAGGATCTGGTCCGACAGGCCGAGGCCGCCGGCCTTCTGCAGGCTGCGGGCATATTCCTGGGTCAGCATCGAGCGATAGACGCCGCCGCCGGTGCCGTTCTCGCCGAGCGGCCCTTCGGTCTCGCTGGAGTTCATGATGCTGTTGGTGAAGTTCTCGAGGAAGACGGTCTCGAACTCGTCGGCCGTCTTCTTGGCCTTGGCCGCCTTGGCGTCGAAGGCGCCGGCGATGCCGCTGGCGAGGTTGACGGCGGCGCCGAGCGCGAGCTTGGCGGCGGGAATGGCGAGGGCAGCACTCATTACATCACCTCGATTTCGGCTTGCAGCGCGCCGGCTGCCTTGATGGCCTGAAGGATGGAGATCAGGTCGCGCGGGCCGATGCCCAGCGCGTTGAGTCCGTCGACGAGCTCGCGCAAGGTCACGCTTTCCTTGACGAGGGCGAGCTTGTTGGTGCCCTCGGTGTCGACCCTGACATTGCTGCGCGGGACGACGACCGTGCGGCCATTGCCGAATTCGTTCGGCTGGCTGACCTGCGGCTCCTCGGAGATCGTCACGGTCAGGTTGCCCTGAGCGACGGCGACGGTGGAGACGCGCACGTCGCGACCCATCACGATGATGCCCGAGCGCTCGTCGATGATGACCCTTGCGCCCTGGTCCGGCTCGACGCGCAGCTGCTCGATATCGGTCAGCAGGCGGATCATGTTGCCGTGGAAGCGCGGCGGGATCTGCAGCACGACGGTCGAGGGGTCGGTCGGTTCGGCGGAGTCGCCGCCGATGAAATCGTTGATCGCCGCGGCGACGCGCCGGGCGGTCGTCAGATCGGGGTTGCGCAGCGACAGGCGCAGCGTCTTGAGCTTGTTCAGGGCGAACTCGATCTCGCGCTCGACCAGGCCGCCATTGGCGATACGGCCGACGGTGGGCACGCCGCGGGTGATCTTGGCGGCCTCGGCCTCGGCCGAGAAGCCGGAGATCGCGACCGGCCCTTGCGAGACCGCATAGACCTCGCCGTCGGCGCCGAGCAGCGGCGTCGCAAGCAGGGTGCCGCCCTGCAGTGACTTGGCGTCGCCGAGCGCCGAGACGGTGACGTCGAGCCGGGTGCCCTGCGTGGCGAAGGGCGGCAGGTTCGCCGTCACCATCACCGCTGCGACGTTGGCGGTGCGCATATTGGCGCCGCGGGTGTTGACGCCGAGCCGCTCCAGCATCGCCTGCAGCGACTGCTTGGTGAAGGGGGCGTTGTTCAGCGTGTCGCCGGTGCCGTTGAGGCCGACGACGATGCCGTAGCCGAGAATCTGGTTGGAGCGGACGCCCTCGACCGAGGCGAGGTCCTTGATGCGCGAGAGCGCGCCGCCGATGCCGGGGGAGGTGCCATGGGTGCCGCCGAAGGAGGCCAGGGCGAGCTTCGCCGGCACGCCGCCGCGCGCCTGGCCCGGGATCGGGGTCGGCGCCAGGTCGGCCGCCCACGCCGTAGCGACGAGCAGCAGCGATGCGGCGGCCTGCGTCAGCAAATGGCGGGTCGGGAAGAGGGCGAACATGCGGCCACCGGGTTCAATCATCGTCGGACTGCGATGGCCCTGCGAACTCCGTGCCAGTTCTAGAAAAAGCAAAAACCGTTCTTAATCAGAAGTTTAATGATCTCCGGCCTGATCGTCGGCAGGGCAGGGGCCTGTTCAAACCTGCCGGGCGCGGCAATTCCTGCCGAGTCGTTTACCGCTCGTTAACCATGCCGCCGGCAAGAAGGAGGCAGGGGCGAGCGAGGCCGAAGAGCCGCCATTTCGAACCGTCGCCGAGAGCGCCATGATCCGTATCGACCAGCGCGCAGCCATCACCTCGACCGGCGCGACCAGCCGCGGCAGAGCCGCGGGCGGCACGAGCTTCAGCCTGCCGGGGCGCGAGGCGGCTGCGAGCACGCAGTCCACGACGATAAGCCATGCCGGCCCGCTCGACGGTCTGCTGCTGGTGCAGGAGGAGGAGGGCGGTCAGGAGCGCCGCCGCCGCCAGGCACGCCGCGGCCATGACCTGCTCGACGGGCTCGACCGTCTCAAGGCGGCGCTGCTTTCCGGCCGGGTTCAGCTCGTCGAGCTGGAGCGTCTCAAGGCGATGCTGTCGACGCGTCGGGAAAACACCGACGATCCGCGCCTCGACGAGGTTCTGGCCCATATCGAGCTGCGCGCCGCGGTGGAGCTGGCGAAGCTCGGGCGTTGATGCCTTAGCCCGGTTCCGTCACGGTCGGGCTTGTCCCGACCACCCACGTCTCCTGCTGGCGAAGGCTGTGTTCTCAAGACGGAGATGCTCGCCACGGGGGCGAGCATGACGATCCGGAGCAGCCTCTGCTCCTCATGTCGGCGCAGCGCTGGCTGTGGGCCGTGCGTGACGGCCCTTCAGTTCTTCAGCGGATGAACTGGTCGACGAAATCGGCGCCGAGGCCGTTCGCCGCATAATGCGCCCGGCATTTGTCGATGCGGGTGAAGACGTCGTCATAGCCGAGGCACTTGCCGTCGGGGTCGACATAGATCATCGCGCCATTGACCTGGAACATGGTGATCATCTCCTCGACATCGGGATCGACCACCAGCGTGTGGGTCTCGCCGGGCGCCTCGTAGACATAGCCGCCTTCGGTCGCGACCCAGTCATGCTCGAGATAGCGCCACTTGCCCTTGAGGACGTAGCCATGCACCGGCTGGGGATGGCGGTGGCGCGAGAGCACGCCGGCGCGCCGGACCTTGAGCAGGTTCATCCAATAGCCGCGCGTCGCCGAGAGGCAGAGCGGACGGAACCAGACATTGTCATCGACCGGGACCCAGACGCGGTCATCCTCGGGGATGACGTTGGGGATCACCAGCTCCGGCGGCGATTCCTTGGGCTGCGGATGGCGGTAGGGGGTCCAGCGCTCGGCGTTCGTGGCGGCGACCGGAAGCGGGCTGACCTTGTCCATGGCTCGTCTCTACCTTTGAGTTTTCGATTCAGGCCCTTCCTAGACTGAATCCGGAAAGCGGGCCATGTCATTGATCGGGCGGGGTTTCGTCGCCCTGTTCAGCGTTCGGCGGGTTCGCGCTCAGACCGCGAGATAGCCGCCATCCACCGGCAGGACGGTGCCGGTGACGAAGCGCGCGGCGTCCGAGAGCAGGAAGACGATGGCGCCGCCGACATCGGAGGGCTCGCCCCAGCGGTTCATCGGCGTGCGCGCCAGGATCGGAGCGGAGCGCGCGGCATCCTCGACCAGCGGTCGCGTCAGCTCCGTGGCGATCCAGCCAGGCGCGACCGCATTGACCCGGATGCCGTCCGTCGCCCAGGCGGCGGCGAGCGATTTGGTGAGCTGGCCGACGCCGCCCTTCGAGGCGGCATAGCCCGGGGCGAAGGGCGAGCCATGGAAGGTCAGCATCGAGGCGGTGTTGACGATGGCGCCCTTGGCCGCCGCGAGCTTTTCCCTGGCCGCGACGCTCATCCGCATGGTGCCGGTGAGGTTGACCTCGACGGTCAGGCGGAAGGCCTCGATCTCGAACTCCTTGCCGCCGCGCTGGATCATGCCGGCACAATTGACCAGCGCGTCGATCCGCTCGCAGCCGGCGACGATGGCGGCGACCTGATCGTCGCTGGTGACGTCGAGCCTGGCATGGCGGATCGCGGCATGGGCCGGCGTGGCGGCGACCTCCTCATCGGTGAGGCCGGTGGCGAGGACCCGGTAGCCGGCCTCGGCGAGGGCGAGCGCGGCGCCGGCACCGATGCCGCGGGTGCCGCCGGTGACAAGGGCGAATTTCTGGGTTTCGGTCATAGGCTCGCTGCTCTCGCACGTTTGCTTCTTGGACGACCGCTTCTCGGGCGTTCGCTGCTTGGACGCGTCGCTCGGGGGGCTCTTCGGTGTTACGTGGCAATCTAGACGGGAGTGGCGGGCCGGGGGAAGCGGCCGGCTCCCCTGGCTTTGCGCGCTTGACCTGCGCCTTCGGTCTGCCGCGCTGCGCCGGGCGGGCTAGCGCGGGCCTAGCTCGAAGCGCAGCATTGCCGAGGCGCCGCCTTTGACCTCGCCGCCCGAGAGCGGCAATTCGCGGTTCATCTTCACATCCAGCGTCGTCTTCCACGGCGTATCGGGAGCGAGGCCGAGATCGGTGACGATCTGGAGCTGCGGGGTCAGCCGCGCCTCGGGCATGGCCTGGCTGGCGAAGGCGTAGCTGCTGGCGAGCGCGACCTCGGAGATCAGCGTGACCTTGTCGAACAGGGAGTGGCGATATCCCAGCATCGCATTGGCGTTGTGGCTGCCGCTGCCGGCCATGCCGAAATCGCCGCCGGTGGACAGGCGCCAGCGCAGCCCGTCGCCGGAGGTGGTGGAGCGCCGCGCCAGCGACCAGTCGAGGCGCGTATCCGTGCTCTGCCAGGATCCGCTCCCGCTGACGATCGTGGTCTCCAGCGAGAGAAGCTGCGGGCCGATCCTGAAGCCGACGGCTCGCTCGGTCGCGGCAGGAAGGCCGGGCGAAACCGTGCTGAGGCCCCTCCGGATCGTCGCGGTTTCGAGCTCGGGTCGGGCGAGCCCGGACCGTCGCGCCCGCTCGCGATAGGCGCCACTCTTGTCGAGCGTGGGCGCGATCAGGGTTGGGATCGCCAGGATGGAACCGGACTCATCCTCCTGTCCTTGCCAGAAGGGCGTGCTCGGCAGGTCGGCGAGCTCATAGGTGATCGCGACCCTGGCGCCGTCATCGACCGGCTTGGCAGCCGCAATCATGGGCGCGAGCAGGCAAAGGGGCGCGCAGAGCAGGCCGGTCCGGACAAAGGCGATGGAGAATCCGCTGGTCAAAGCATCGGGTCGTGGCGCGGTTGACGAAGCGAGCCCTTGTGCCGGCCGATCGTGCTCACAATGCGGCAGTGCAACATAAGATGGCTCGGCCCGGCCTGAGGGCGACCTGACCCGCACTCCGCGGACCGGCCCGCAGCTCTGCCCCAAAAGGCCGGCTTCCCCCTGCGGCCTTAACCCGCTAGGAAGCGCGCGAGCCTGCTGCGGCCCTCGAGCCGCAGTTCGGGACCGTTCCAGACTGGCCAGAAGCAGGGGTCGTAATCACATGAGCAAGATCAAGGTCGCCAACCCGGTCGTCGACATGGACGGCGACGAGATGACCCGCATCATCTGGCAGAAGATCAAGGACACGCTGATCTTCCCCTATCTCGATCTCGAACTCGACTATTACGACCTCTCGGTCGAGAACCGCGACAAGACCGACGATCAGGTCACCATCGACGCCGCCAACGCCACCAAGAAGCATGGCGTCGCGGTGAAGTGCGCGACGATCACGCCGGACGAGGCGCGCGTGAAGGAGTTCAACCTCAAGCAGATGTGGAAGTCGCCGAACGGCACGATCCGCAACATCCTCGGCGGCGTGATCTTCCGCGAGCCGATCATCTGCAAGAACGTGCCGCGCCTGGTGCCGGGCTGGACCCAGCCGATCGTCATCGGCCGCCATGCCTATGGCGACCAGTACCGCGCCACCGATTTCAAGTTCCCCGGCAAGGGCACGCTCTCGATCAAGTTCGTCGGCGAGGACGGCAATGTCATCGAGAAGGAGGTCTTCAAGGCCCCGGACGCCGGCGTTGCCATGGCGATGTACAATCTCGACGAGTCGATCCGCGACTTCGCCCGCGCCTCGCTGAACTACGGCCTGATGCGCAAGTACCCGGTCTATCTCTCGACCAAGAACACCATCCTCAAGACCTATGACGGGCGCTTCAAGGACATCTTCCAGGAGATCTACGAGGCCGAATTCAAGGCGGAGTTCGACAAGCTCGGCATCACCTATGAGCACCGCCTGATCGACGACATGGTCGCTTCGGCGATGAAGTGGTCGGGCGGCTATGTCTGGGCCTGCAAGAACTACGATGGCGACGTGCAGTCGGACACGGTGGCGCAGGGCTTCGGCTCGCTCGGCCTGATGACCTCGGTGCTGATGACGCCGGACGGCAAGACCGTCGAGGCCGAGGCCGCCCACGGCACGGTGACCCGCCATTATCGCGAGCACCAGAAGGGCAAGGAGACCTCGACCAACTCGATCGCCTCGATCTTCGCCTGGTCGCGTGGTCTCGCCCACCGCGCCAAGCTCGACAACAATGCCGAGCTGGCGAAGTTCGCGACCCTGCTCGAGAAGGTCACGGTCGACACGGTGGAAGCCGGCGACATGACCAAGGACCTCGCTCTGCTGGTCGGCCCCGACCAGAAGTTCCTCTCGACCACCGGCTTCCTCGACAAGGTCAGCGAGAACCTGCGCAAGGCGATGGCCGCCTAAGCGGTTCAGCCTCGACCGAAACACCGAAGCCCGGCCGCCTCGGCCGGGCTTCTTTCGTTTGTGCGATGGGGATTGGCGGCCGATGCCCTGCTGACGCGGACTGTCCCTGCGGCATGCATTCTTGCCTTCCGCAATGGAGGACAAGCCATGTCAGCGACGTCGACGATCCTGACCGGCGGCTGCCAGTGCGGTGCGGTGCGCTACCGTCTGAAAACGCCGCCGCATGAGGTTTCGGTCTGCTTCTGCCGGATGTGCCAGAAGGCGGCCGGCAGCTATTTCGGCGCCTTCGCCAGCTCGCGGATCGGCGAGGTCGAGTGGACGCGCGGCCGGCCGGCGATTTTCAACTCGTCGGAGGTCGCCGAACGCGGCTTCTGCCGCGATTGCGGCACGCCGCTCACTTTCAGCTATCCGAGCCTCGGCTCGCTCTCGGTCTCGGCCGGAAGCCTCGACGAGGCCGCCGCGTTCCAGCCGAGCCAGGCCTATGGTGTCGAGGGCAGGCCCCCCTGGTTCGACGAATTCTGCCGGCTGGAAGGCTCGCGCACCGAGGACGATATCGCGCCGGGTCTGCCGAAATTTCGTTCGCGGCAGCATCCCGACCACGACACATGAGCGGTGCCGCTCAGGCGGCGCGGTCCTCGGCGAGCGAGCGCAGATAGTGCTCGGCCTGCTGGTAATGGCGTTCCGCTTCGATGCGGTCGCCCGCCAGCGCCGCAGCCTGCGCCAGCGCGAGATAGCGCTCATAGGCCTGGCGCAGGGCGGCCGGGCCGAGATTGCCGCGCTGCGTCCGTAGGGCAGGGCGGGTCATGAGGGCAGGGCGTGTCATGGGGATTCTCGGGCGACGATCGGTCACCGTTGCCTCCTGTTAGCCGAGGATTTCCTCGACGATCTTGCGGAGCTCTTCCCGGCTCAGGCCACAGGGGTGCGGCTTCCAGTCGGGGGCAGCCCTCCGCGGCGTCATGGCGATCGTGGCGTTGTGCTGGGTCTGGCGGTTCTTGGTGTTGAGTTCAGTGTGCTTTTTCATTGGAATCCATAGCGTCGCTCGGCTGGGCCGGGCGTTGGTCAAGGTGGAAGGTCGAGCGCAGAAAGAGCGGCTCGCTGCATGAGGCAGCGATCAAACTTCGGGGCTTGCCGCGGCGAAAGGGCTCGTCTCTCGATTTCGAGGACTGGAGCCAGCCGAACTCTTCTGGTCGACGCATCATATCTAGCAACGCAATGTGGCAAATCAAGGTTCCCGGCATCATGCGGGAAAAACACCAGCTGCGGCGTCACTCGACAGTGATCTCCTGCCGGGCGAGCACGCGCGGCCCGCTGAGCGGGGCGTTCATGACATAGCGCAGCTCGTAGACCCCCGGCTCCGCCGGCGCCTCGAGCGTGTCCTCGACATTCTCGGCCGGGTAGAAGCTCGGTCCCTCGGCTTCGGCCGGCTCGCCGGGCTTCACCAGCACGACCCGGTCGCGATCGCCATTGGGGCCGATGCCGCGAATGGGAAGGGCTTGCGAGCGCCCGACGCGGCGGGGCGCGGCGAGCGTCGCCTCGGGAGTCGTCGTGGTCAGCGTCTGGCGCAGCAGGATCACCGGCTTGCCCTCCGTCTCGGCGAGCAGGCGCAATTCGAAGCTGCCGACTTCGCCGGGCGCGGGCAGGGCCAGCACCGAGGCGGAGCCGAGCGGGGCGGCGACGATGGCCGATTCCGGCGGGTCGCCCGGCCGCGCAATGGCGAGGCGGGCACCGGCCGGGGCGCGGCTGACGAAGGTGCTCGCCATCGCGCCCGCCATCAGCGAGCGCGGAGCCGACAAGGCCGGCCCCTGAACCGGGCGGCCCGGCTTCGGAGGCTGGGCGAAAGCGGGCCCGGCGAGCCCGGCCAGGGCCAGCAGCACGTGTCGGCGGTGCAGAATCATGGCGCGAGGCGGTGCAGATGCGCGGCGAGGTCCGGATAGCGGCTGGTCAGCGCCCGGAAATCGATGGGGTCGAGCACCAGGAGCTTGCTCGGCACCTTGGCGCGCGCGGCGAGCCCGCCGCGCCCGGCTTTGGAATCCAGCGGCAATTCGCCGAAATGGCAGCCTTCCTCCAAGGTCTCGCTCGCCTCCTCGCGCATGATCTCGACTTCGCCGCTGGCGACGAAATAGAGTGCCTGCGCCGGTTCCTCGGGCCGCAGGATGACGGCGCCGCCGCGCACGCTCTGCGCCCGCAGGACCCGCATGATCTCGGCGATCTCGGCGGCATTGAGGCCGCTGAACAGTGGCACCCTCGCGATCATGCTCCAGGTCACCACGAATTCGCGGCGATGGATCTCCTGGGCGAAGGCGGTGGCGATGATACCGACCGGCAAGGCGAGCATGACGAGCCCCATGATCGCCGTGATGGAGGCGACGACCTTGCCGAGCGGGCTCGTCGGAAAGACGTCGCCATAGCCGACGGTAGTCAGGGTGATGATCGCCCACCACATCGCGTCGGGGATGGTGGCGAATTTCTCCGGCTGGACGTCGTGCTCGGCGAAATGCATCGCGGTCGCCGCCAGCAGCATGACGCCGATCAGGATGACGAGGCAGGCGAACAGCGCCTTGCGCTCGGCGGTCAGGGCGGCGGCGAGGGAGGTCATGCCCGGCGAGTAGCGGCCGAGCTTGAAGAAGCGCAGCAGCCTGAACAGCAGCAGGATCTTGAGGTCGTTATAGCCGAGAAGCGCGGTGTAGAGCGGCACGGTCGCCAGGAAATCGACGATGGCCGGGGCCGAGAGCGCATAGGCGCGCCGGGCCGCATTGTCGCTGAGGCCGCGATAGCGGGCGTGCTCGGGCGCGGTCCACAGCCGCAGACCGTATTCGAGGGTGAAGATCACGACCGAGACGAGCTCGATCGCAAAGAACAGCCTGCCATGGGCCGCCGCAAGGCTCGGCACCGATTCGAGCACCAGCGCCGCGACATTGACGATGATCAGCAGGACGAGCCCGCCATGCACCAGCCGGACCGACAGATCGTCGCCGGCCCCGCGGTCGATGATCAGATGCGCCCACCGCCGCCAGCTCATGCCGGGCTGCGGGGTGGGCGCCATGACGGCCTCAGCCCATCGCGGCGGCGACGGCTTCGAGCGCCGCCTGCGCCTGGGCCCCGTCCGGGCCGCCGGCCTGGGCCATGTCGCGGCGGCCGCCGCCGCCCTTGCCGCCCAGCGCTTCCGAAGCGGAGCGGACGAGCGCGACCGCGTCGAAGCGTTCGGTCAGGTCGGGCGTGACGCCGACCACGACGCCGGCCTTGCCGTCCTCGGCGACGCCGACGATCGCGACGACGCCGGAGCCGAGCCGGGTCTTGGCTTCGTCGACCAGGCTCTTCAGGTCCTTCATCTCGACGCCGGTGACGGCGCGGGCGAGCAGCTTGGTACCAGCGACCTCGCGGGCCGGATCCTGGGCCTCGCCGCCGCCACCCATGGCGAGCTTCTTGCGGGCCTCGGTGAGTTCGCGCTCGAGCTTGCGGCGCTCCTCGATCAGGGCGGCGAGCCGCGCTTCCGCCTCGCCCGCCGGCACTTTCAGCAGGCCGGCGAGATCGCGCAGGCGGCGGGAATCGGCGTTGAGCTGGCGGCGGGCGCCGGTGCCGGTCATCGCCTCGAGCCGGCGGACGCCGGCCGCGACCGCGCCTTCGCCGGTGACGCTGACCAGGCCGATATCGCCGGTGCGGGCGGCATGGGTGCCGCCGCAGAGCTCGACCGAATAGGCCTTGCCATCCTCATTGGTACCCATCGAGACGACGCGGACCTCGTCGCCATATTTCTCGCCGAAAAGCGCGCGGGCGCCCGAGGCGATCGCCTCGTCGACACTCATCAGGCGCGTCGTCACCGGCTCGTTGCGCAGCACGATCGCGTTGGCGAGCTCCTCGACCCGGGCGAGCTCCTCCTCGGAGATCGGCTTGGGGTGCGAGAAGTCGAAGCGCAGCCGGTCGGCCGAGACCAGCGAGCCCTTCTGGGCGACATGGTCGCCGAGCACGAGACGCAAGGCCTCGTGCAGCAGATGCGTCGCCGAATGGTTGGCGCGGATCGCGGTGCGGCGGGCATGGTCGACGGTCAGCTCGGCGGGGGCGCCGAGCCTGATCTCGCCTGAGGTGACCTTGACCGCATGGGCGAAGACCTCGCCCAGCTTCTTCTGGACGTCGGAGACCTCGGCGCTGAAGCCGGGGCCGGAGATCGTGCCGGTATCGCCGACCTGGCCGCCGGACTCGCCGTAGAACGGGGTCTGGTTCAGGACGGCGAGGCCGCTCTCGCCGGCCTTCAACACTTCGACCTCGGCATTGTCGCGGACCAGGGCCGTGACCACGCCTTCGGCGCTCTCGGTGTCGTAGCCGAGGAATTCGGTGGCGCCGATGCGCTCGCGCAGCGGGAACCAGAGCTTTTCGGTCGCGGCCTCGCCGGTGCCGGCCCAGGCGGCGCGGGCCTTGGCCTTCTGCTGCTGCATGGCGGCGTCGAAGCCCTCGACATCGACGCCGACGCCGCGGGCGCGCAGGGCGTCCTGCGTCAGGTCGAGCGGGAAGCCATAGGTGTCGTAGAGGGTGAAGGCGACGTCGCCACGCAGCTTGTCGCCGGAGCCGAGCCCTTGCGATTCCTGGTCGAGGATCGAGAGGCCGCGCGCCAGAGTGGTGCGGAAACGGCTCTCCTCGAGCTTCAGCGTCTCGGTGATCAGCGCCTCGGCGCGGACCAGCTCGGGATAGGCGCGACCCATTTCGCGGGTCAGCACCGGCACCAGCTTGTGCAGCAGCGGCTCCTTGGCACCGAGCAGCTGCGCATGGCGCATGCCGCGGCGCATGATCCGGCGCAGCACATAGCCGCGACCTTCGTTCGAAGGCAGCACGCCATCGGCGATCAGGAAGGCCGAGCAGCGCAGATGGTCGGCGATGACGCGGTGGCTGGCCGCCATCGGCCCGTCGGAGGGGACGTTGGTCAGATCGGCGACGGCCCGGATCAGGGCGGCGAAGAGATCGATCGCGTAATTGTCATGCGTGCCCTGGAGCACGGCGGCGATGCGCTCCAGTCCCATGCCGGTGTCGATCGAGGGCCGGGGCAGGTTGGTCCTGATGCCGCCGGCAGCCTCCTCGTACTGCATGAAAACGAGGTTCCAGATCTCGATGAAGCGGTCGCCATCCTCGTCGGGCGAGCCCGGAGGGCCGCCGGGAATATGATCGCCATGGTCGTAGAAAATCTCGGAACAAGGTCCGCAGGGGCCGGTGTCGCCCATGCGCCAGAAATTGTCGGAGGTCGAAATCCGGATGATCCGGGAGTCCGGCAGGCCGGCGATCTTCTTCCAGAGCCCGTGCGCCTCGTCGTCTTCGGAGTAGACGGTGACCGTCAGCTTCTCCTTGGGCAGGCCGAATTCGCGCGTGACCAGGGTCCAGGCGTGGTTGATCGCCTGTTCCTTGAAATAGTCGCCGAAGGAGAAGTTCCCCAGCATCTCGAAGAAGGTGTGATGGCGGGCGGTGTAGCCGACATTGTCGAGATCGTTGTGCTTGCCACCGGCGCGCACGCATTTCTGCGCCGTGGTGGCGCGGACATAGGGACGCTTCTCCTGGCCGGTGAAGACGTTCTTGAACTGCACCATGCCGGAATTGGCGAACATCAGCGTCGGGTCGTTGCGCGGCACGAGCGGGCTCGACGGCACGACCTCATGGCCCTGGCCCTTGAAGTAGTCGAGGAAGGTCGACCGGATCTCGTTGACGCCGCTCATCGCAATCTTGGCTCTGGTTCTCTGGCAAGGGGCCGGCGCAGCCGGAAAGGGTGAGAGGTTCTAGTCAGCACCGCCGCTACTGTCCAGAAACGCCAGCTCCGGCAATGCCCCCGACAAGGGGGTGGAGTCAAAAAGAAACGGACGGCTCGCGCCGCCCGTCTCGTATCGTTCCGATCAACGCGTCGGAGCAGGGGCCTGCTCAGGCCTCGCCCTCGTCGAGATCCTCGGCCGTCGGATCGGCCTGATCGAGGATACGGTCGGCGACGAGGCCGGAATTCTGCCGGATGGTGGCTTCGATCCTGCCGGCCACGTCCGGATTGGCCTTGAGGAAGGACTTGGCGTTCTCGCGGCCCTGACCGAGGCGCTGGCTGTCGAAGGAGAACCAGGAGCCCGATTTCTCGACCATGCCGGCCTTGACGCCGAGATCGATCAGCTCGCCGACCTTCGAGATGCCCTCGCCGAACATGATGTCGAACTCGACCTGCTTGAAGGGCGGTGCGACCTTGTTCTTGACGACCTTGACGCGGACCTGGTTTCCGGTCGCCTCGTCGCGCTCCTTCAGGGTCGAGACGCGGCGGATGTCGAGGCGGACCGAGGCATAGAATTTCAGGGCATTGCCGCCGGTGGTGGTCTCCGGCGAGCCGTACATCACGCCGATCTTCATGCGGATCTGGTTGATGAAGATGACCATGCAGTTCGAGCGCGAGATCGACGCCGTCAGCTTGCGCAGCGCCTGGCTCATCAGGCGGGCCTGGAGGCCGGGCTGGACGTCGCCCATCTCGCCCTCGATCTCGGCGCGCGGCGTCAGCGCGGCGACCGAGTCGACCACGAGCACGTCGATGGCGCCGGAGCGGACGAGCGTGTCGGTGATCTCGAGCGCCTGCTCGCCGGTGTCCGGCTGCGAGATCAGGAGATCGTCGAGATTGACGCCGAGCTTGCGGGCATAGACCGGGTCGAGCGCGTGCTCGGCATCGACGAAGGCACAGACGCCGCCCTTCTTCTGGGCTTCGGCGATGGTGTGCAAAGCGAGCGTGGTCTTGCCGGAGGATTCCGGCCCGTAGATTTCGATGACGCGGCCCTTGGGCAGGCCGCCGACGCCGAGCGCGATGTCGAGACCCAGCGAGCCGGTCGAAATGGTCTCGATCTCGATTGCCTGCTGGTTCTTGCCCAGGCGCATGATCGAGCCCTTGCCGAACGCCCGTTCGATCTGCGAGAGCGCCGCGTCGAGCGCCTTGGCCTTGTCCATCGAAGAGCCTTCCACGAGCTTGAGATTCGCCTGATTCACGACGTGCGCTCCTTATGGCAGGGGCGCGGGGACATCTCAATCGCGCCGATCAGCGACTATGGTCACTGTTTGTTCTTATGCGCAAGTTCTTTTTTTGTTCCTGTCGAATTGTGCCGGCAGGCCTGTTCGGGAGCGCGTTGCGACGTGAAAAGCCGGCGCGGGCCGGCGCGCCGGGCAGGCTCGCCGGTGCAGGATGCATCGTGCCGTTCGTTCCGGGGTGCCGCGCTAGTCGCCCGTGGGGGCGCCGAGAAGATAATCCTTCTGCAGGGCTTGATCCGATGACGGGTAGAGCGTCTGGCACTCGGAGTAATAGAAGGACTTTGGCGCGCGATTGACCGGATCGGCGCAGATCGAGGCCAGTTGCGCCTGCCGCGACTGCGAAGTCTGGCAGCCTGCCAGGACGGAAGCTGTGAGCAGGGCCAGGCCCAGGAGCGAAAGCGTCTTCATCTCGTTGTCCCCTTTGGAACGGAGCGAGCCGCAGGCTCGGAACAGGGCGCAGCGACCGGGAGTGATCGTGCAACCGAGCCGTGCCGATCTTGCTATCACAACCCGCGGGACAAGACCTGGGCAATTCCGGCCATTTGCGTCGGCCAATTGGGGAAATCCGGTTCCCAGCGTCGCGGGCCTCCTCTAGGACGACAGCATCCGGCCAGTAGAGCTCGCCCGCCGATGCGCACCCGTCTCTTTCGTCTCCTGCTCGTCCCGGTCGATCTCGTCGTCGCCCTCGTCATCGTGCTCGACGAGCTGGCGCGGCCGCTCTACCGGCCGCTTCTGGCCTGGTTCGGCGCGTTCCGGATCGTCGCCCGGATCGAGGCGGCGATCGGTCGCCTGCCGCCCTATGGCGTGCTCGCCCTGCTGGCTGTGCCTTTTGCCGTGGCAGAGCCGCTGAAGCTGCTCTCGCTCGTCTTGCTGGCGCGCGGCGCCTGGTTCGGCGGCATCGTGCTGATGGCGATCGGCCATCTGACGAGCTTCCTGCTGGTCGAGCGCATCTACCATGCCGGGCGCGCGCAATTGCTGACAATCGGCTGGTTCGCGCGCTGCATGGCCTGGCTGGATCGGATCCGGGAGGTCGTCGTCGAGCGGGTCAAGGCGTCGGCCGCCTGGCGCCGGGCGGCAGCGCTGGTGCGCGCCGTTCGGGAGCGGGGGCGCGCCTGGCTGGCATGGCTGTCGGGCCGGCGACAGCGGGACCGCAATTCGGGCTGAGGCGAGGGTGGGCGCTAGCCTGCGGGCCTCTCGGGATGCTCTGGCCCGGTCTGCGCCGGCGGCTTCTGCCAGGCCGCGCCGAGGCGCTCCAGTTCCAGTGCGTAGCAGTAGATCGCGAAGAGCATGGTGAAGACCAGGATGCAGCGCCAGAGCAGGCCGGCGTCGAGGCTGAGCTGCTGGATGGCGGGCAGCTGGCGCAGGAAATAGATCGAGAACAGGGCGCCGCCGAAAATCGAGGTGAGGCGGCCGGCAAAGGCGAGGAGATGGCCGAGCACCGGGCTGTAGATGCCGTCCGGCAGCGGCACATGCCGCAGGCGCGTCCAGTAGCAGCCCTGGCCGATCAGGATGGCGATGACGACCTGCAGCAGGATCGGGGCGGGCAGGCCGTGCAGCTCGCCGGGCTTCTCGGTGACGATCCGGAAGGCCATGTGGATGTAGAACAGCAGCAGCGCGGCGCAGATGGTCTGCAGCAGGAGCAGGATGCCATAGGCGGAGCGTGGCCGTGCGGTCATGGCGGCAGGTTAGTTGCTGGCCGGGAGGCGATCAAACGGCGAGGTCGCGCAAGGCCGAGCCTGCCAAGGCTGCGGCAGCGCGCCCGGCGGCCTCGACATAAGCCGGATCGCGATGGATCAGCATGATTGCGAAGGCGCCGTCCATCAGCAGCACGATCTGGCGCGCCAGTTCCCCGGGGGCAGTAATGCCATGGGCCGCGCAGGCGCCGGCAAGCCAGTTTTCGAAGCCGGCCTTGTGGCGGGCGCCGATCTTGATGGCGGGATGGCCGGGCAGGGCGGCGAGTTCGGCGGCGGTGCGCAGGAAGCCGCAGCCCTTCCAGCGCGGATTGCCCGCGGCGCGCGCGAGATTCTGGAAGATCGCCTCGACCTTCTCCGACAGCCCACCGTCAGTGGCTTCGAACCAGCCGGCCATCAGCTTGAGATTGGGCTGGTCTCGCGCTTCGAGATAGGCGGCGACGAGCTCGTCCTTGCTCTCGAAATGGTAGTAGAGCGTGCGCTTGGTCAGCCCCGCCTTCTCGGCGACCGCATCGACGCTGACCGCGCGGATACCCTCGGCATAGAAGAGCTTGCTCGCGGCGTCGACGATGCGCTTGCGCGTCGGGCTTTCAGGTTCGGTCATGTCGCCATGTATACCGTATAGGTAGTATACGTAAATGGCGTAGCGAGGCAGCGTGGCGTCACCCAAAACCGCTGGAGCCCGCCATGTCCGAGATCGACCCTGTCCTCATGCAATGCCGGGAGGGCATCGCGACGCTGACGCTCAACCGCCCCGCCAAACTGAATGCGCTGAACTATGCGCTGATCGACCGCCTGCTCCTGCTGCTGGACCGGATCGAGACCGATCCTGCCATCCGCGCGGTGATCCTGACCGGGTCGGGCGAGCGCGCCTTCTCGGCCGGCGGCGACATCGCCGAATTCTCGCGCAGCGTCGCGGCTGGGCCCGATTATGCGGTGCGGGATTTCGTGCGCCGCGGCCAGGCCCTGACGGCGCGGATTGAGGCCTTCCCGAAGCCGGTGATCGCCGCGGTCAACGGGCTCGCCTATGGCGGTGGCTGCGAGGTCACGGAGGCGGCTCATCTCGCGATCGCGAGCGAGCGTGCGATCTTCGCCAAGCCGGAGATCAATCTCGGAATGTCGCCGACCTTCGGTGGCACGCAGCGCCTGCCGCGCCTTGCCGGGCGCAAGCGGGCGCTGGAGTTGTTGCTGACCGGCGACCCGTTCACACCGGAGCGGGCGCTGGAGATGGGGCTGATCAATCAGATCGTCCCGCATGATGAGCTGCTGCCGGCGGCAAGGGCATTGGCCCAGCGGATCATGCGGCATTCGCCGCTTGCGGCTGCCAGCATTCTGACGGCGGTGACGCGGGGCCTGAACGCCAGCATCGGCGAGGGCTTGCTGATCGAGAGCGAGCAGTTCGCCCGGATGGCGCCGACCTTCGACCTGCGCGAGGGGCTCGATGCTTGGCTGGCGCGGCGCGCACCGAGCTATGCCGGCGCCTGGTCGCGTGCTGCGGCGGCGGAGTGAGGGAGGTGCCGATGCAAACCTTCACCAGCTTCACCCGCGACGCCTTCGCGGCGTTCCGCGCTGCCGCTCGTCCTGGTCCGGTGCAGATGCTCAACCTGATCCGCCTGCATGAGCGAGCGCAGTATCCCGACGAGCGGGAGGCGAGCGGTACCGACGCCTTCGCAGCCTATGGCCGGATCAGCGCGCCGGTGCTGGCCGGGCTCGGCGGCCGCATCCTCTGGCGCGGCGATTTCGAACAGGCGCTGATCGGTCCGGACGGCCAGCGCTGGGATGTCTGCTTTATCGCGGAATATCCGAGCGTCGAGGCGTTCGCCGCCTTGTTCCGCGATCCGACCTATCGCAAGGCGATGGCGCATCGGCAGGCGGCCGTGCGTGATTGTCGGCTGCTGCGCTTCGGCGCGGCCGAGGCCGGGGCGGGCTTCGCCGGGTAGGCGACGCACCGGGGCACGACCGAGGCCATCAACGAATTAGTCGGCATTCTCCACGATAACGCCTCGGGCAAGCGCGGAGCCCGAGGGACTGTCATGAAGATCGCGATCGTCGGCACCGGCTTCGTCGCCGACTACTATATGACCACCCTCGCCAATCATCCCGGGCTGGTGCTCGCCGGCGCCTGGGATCGCGATGCCGCGCGGCTCCGGGCGTTCTGCGCCTTCCACGGCGTTTCCGCCTATGCCGATCTGGAGGCGCTGCTCGGCGACCCCGCGGTCGGGATCGTCGTTAATCTGACGACGCCGGAAAGCCATTACGAGATTTCCAGCCGCGCGCTCGCCGCCGGCAAGCATGTCTATGGCGAAAAGCCGTTGGCGATGGATTTCGCCCAGGCGCAGGAACTGGTCGCGCTGGCGCGGCAGCGCCGCCTGACGCTCGCTGCCGCACCGGCCAACGGGCTCAGCGATGCGCATCGGCTGGTGGCGCAGGTCCTGGGCGACGGCAGAATCGGCAGGCCACGCCTGGTCTATGCGGCGATGGAGGACGGGCCGGTCTTTCGCGACAAATGGGCGAGCTGGCGCTCGCGCTCCGGAGCGGTCTGGCCGGGGCTGCACGAATTCGAGGTCGGCTGCGCGCTCGAGCATGCCGGTTACGCCCTGTCCTGGCTGGTCTCGCTGTTCGGTCCGGTCGAGAGCGTCACCGCCTTCGCGGCGCTGACCTTCCCGGACAAGGGGCCCGGTACGGAAGCGCTTGCGCTGGCGCCGGACTTTTCCGTCGGCTGCCTGCAGTTCCGCTCGGGCGTGGTGGCTCGGCTGAGCTCCGGCCTGGCGGCACCGCGCGATCGCTCCTTGCAGGTCTTCGGCGATGGCGGCTCGCTCACCGTGCGCGACCTCTGGGACAATTGCTCGGCCGTGCATCTGGAGGAGGTCGGCGCGCCGCGCCCACTGCTCGGCCGTGTCCTCGGCCAGATCGAGGCCCGGCTCGGCAGCGCGCTGCCCTGGAAGCCGACGCCGGGCCGGCGCCTTGCCTATCCTGCCGCGAGCAAGCGGACGCTGCCGGCTTTCCCCTCGCAGATCGATTTCGCAGGCGGGATCGCGGCCCAGGCCGAAGCGATCGCGGCGGGGCGGGAGCCGGTCTTCTCCGGGGGGCTGGCATTGCACATCACCGAGCTGGCGCTGGCGCTGAACGGAGCGCGCGCGCTGCCGCAGCCCTATCTCATGCGAAGCTCGTTCTAGCGCGCCGCGGTGGCCGGAGGCTGCGCCAGGACCGCTTCGATCATGCCCAGCACGGCGGCGCTTTCGGCGAGCGGCATGGTTTCGCAGCTCGTCGCGCCGGCCCGGATCGCGGCCATCACGGCCTGCGCCTGGAACTGCAAGCCATTGCCGGGGAAGGGGAAGCTTTCACGCCGCACGCCCGGCAGAGGGAGTCGGGCGAGCAGCTTGCGGAGGAGGGCGGGGCCCTCTCGTTCGGGCCATGGCGTAGCAAGGGCGCCGGATGCGAAATGCGTCAGGCGCTGGGCCTTGAGGAAAGGCGCCTCGATCCGCAGCGCGCCGTCGCTGCCTTCGACCAGCAGCAGATTGGCGCCGTCGCGGTCGAAGCCGCAGGAGAGCTCGGCCGTCGCCCCGGGATAGTGCAGGACGAACTCGCTGCGCAGGTCGACGCCGCTCGCCGCGGCGCGCCAGCGCCCTTCGACGCGTTCCGGCCGGCCGAGCAGATGCAGGGCGATAGAGAGCGGGTAGACGCCGAGATCGAGCGCGGCGCCGCCACCCAATGCGGGCTCGAAGAAGCGGCTGCCGGGCTCCTGCGGATGGACATAGGAGAGATCGGCGCGCAGTCGCCGGATCTCGCCGATCCGGCCGGTGGCAAGCCGGCTCCGCAACGCCGTGACGGCCGGCAGGAAGCGGCTCCACAGTGCCTCCATGGCGAAGACGCCGCGTGCCGCGGCCGCTGCCGCGATCGCCTCGGCATCGGCGCAGGTGAGGGCGAGCGGCTTCTCGATCAGCACCGGCTTGCCGGCGGCGATGGCGGCGAGCGCCTGGGGCGCGTGCAGATGGTTCGGCGTCGCGATGTAGACCGCCTCGAGCGCGGGATCGGCGAGGAAGGCTTCGAGGTCGTCATGGGCCGCGCCGCCGCCGAAGCGGCTGGCGAAGCTCCTGGCCTTGTCGAGCCGGCGCGAATGGACCGCGCCGATGCGGGCGCCGGGGACCAAGGCGAGATCGGCGGCGAAGAGCGCGGCGATCGCGCCCGTGCCGATGATGCCCCAGGTGAAGGGGGAGGCCGGCGACACTGCCCGGTCCATGCTGCCTCGTGCTCCCATGGGGCAGGCCAGGGGCGTCGCTGCCGACCGGCGACGCCGCGGGCCCCGGGGGAGCGGCGATCGGCCGGTTTTCGGCTACAGGCTCTTAAGGTTGCGTGTCCATAGTCGGGGCGGCCGCGCAGGGCGGCCGGACGAGCCCGGTCGGCGGGTTCGCATGGCGGGAGCGGCATGACGGTCGGCGTGAGCGAGACAGGGAGCGGCCTTGCCGCCGGGGCGCATGGCGTCCCGGTCGACGGTCAGCGCCTCGCCGCGGCGCTGCTCAGCGGCTTCGGCCTTTTCGTGATGATCCTGACCTTCCAGCCCTTCGCCGGGGTGCCGGACGCGATCGAACCGGGAGGATCGACCGGCAACATCGTCAACCAGATCGGCTATGTCAGCCTCGCCATCGTCTATCTCGTGGCGATGCTGAAGCTCTGCGAACGCGGGGTCCTGGCGCAGATGGCGACGAGCAGCTGGCTCGTCGTGCTAATGGTCGCGGCCTTCTCGGCCGGGCGGGCGCTGGAACCTGATGCCGCGCTGCGCGCGCTGCTCCTGACCGGTTTCGCCATGGTGCCGGTGCTCGGCGTCCTCGTCTTGCCGCGGCATGAGCGCGATTTCGCCAGCGCGGTGGCAAATGCCGCTCTCGCCGTGCTGGTCCTGGTCTATGTGGCGCTCCTTCTGGCGCCGCAGCTCGCCATCCACGGCTCCGAGGGCGTCGAGGGCGGCCATGCCGGCGACTGGCGCGGCCATCTCACGCAT
The DNA here is from genome assembly GCF_058798075.1 of Allobosea sp. GW823-FHT01F03. Taxonomy (NCBI): domain Bacteria; kingdom Pseudomonadati; phylum Pseudomonadota; class Alphaproteobacteria; order Hyphomicrobiales; family Alloboseaceae; genus Allobosea; species Allobosea sp. GW823-FHT01F03. The sequence goes on from NZ_CM179505.1 coordinate 2,492,829, forward strand.
AAGAATTTCGCGGCGCCGGTGTTCTCGATCCTCATCATGTTCGGCATCTATTGCTGGCGCATGGGTCTGAGGCTGCGCGGCTTCGCGATCATCGCCCTCGGCGCGATTTTTGTGCTGAACAGCGGCTCGAAGACGACGATGGGCTTCCTGCCGATCGCGATCGCTCTCGTCCTGTTCGGCCGCGCCCTCGGCCGGCCGCGGCTGATCCTGCTGGGCCATGGCGCGTTGGTGCTGCTGATCGCGGCGCTGACGGTCGGCACGGTGTTCTCGCCCGCCCTGCTGCAGCTTGCGAGCGCGCTGACCTCCGATCCGACCTTCACCGGGCGCGACGAGATCTGGCGCTTCGCCAGCGCGCATATCGGCGAGAAGCCCTGGCTCGGCCATGGCTATTTCAGCTTCTGGCAGACACCGCTGGTCACGGCGCTGGAGGAGAATTTCGAGGCACGCTGGGATATCCGCGGCATCGGCTCGGCCCATAACAGCTATCTCGACGCGATGCTGATGTTCGGGCTTCCGGGGGCGATGCTGGTGATCTTCTGCCTGATGATTCTGCCGCTGCGGAACTATCTGCGGGCGCAGCGCGACCCGGCACGGCAGAAACTCGCCGATCTCTTCGTGATGATCGTGATCTTCATGACCTATGTCGGCATGCTGGAATCGTTCTTCCTCAACCGCGCCGACCCGCTCTGGCTGCTGTTCGCGCTTGCCGTGCTCGGGCTCGAGCTCGCCAGCCGGCTACGGACCAAGAGAGTCTGAGCCGCCGGGGCGAGGGCCGGGTGGAACTCAGCGCGTCGCCGGCACGATGCTTGCTGCGTCCCTGCCACTGGCGGCTTCGGGCGGTCGGTCGCCGAGGACATAGCGCTTCACCTTGAGGAACGGCTTCTCGACACAGAGCCAGGAGAACAGCGCGAAGGCGGTCACGATCGGGGCGGACACCAGGAACAGGATCAGCCCGTCGCCATGGACGAAGTCGAACTTCGCCACCAGCGCCTGCTGAATCGGAAAGCCGTAGAGATAGATGCCGTAGGAGACGTCGAGCTTGCGCAGCAATTCGGGCAGGCGCAGCGGCAGCAGGCCGATATAGATGACGCAATAGGTCAGGAAGGGCGTGACGAGGAAGGCGAGCTCGCGCGGGGCCGACATCAGCGCGAGCGAAATCGCCAGCGCCGCGAGAAAGAGCAGCCAGTGGATCTTCAGGCGGTCGCGCCACTGGAAGTAGATGCAGCCGACGAAGAAATAGAAGACCACCACGGTCCAGTGATAGTTCGCCTCGCTGACGCCGAAGCCATAGGCGTAGGCCGCTACCGTGGCCGCCGCCGACAGGACGACGACGAAGGAGGTGAAGAGCCTGCGACTCCTGACGATGCCGAAGCCGATCATCAGCGCCATCAGGATGTAGCAGTAGAATTCTGGCTTCAGCGTCCAGAGGTTCTGGTTGACCGTGTTCGGCAGCGGGTTGGTCTCGAAGACACCGGGCAGCTCGAAGCGGATACGGCCGACGATGTTGCCGAAATATTCGAGGAAGCGGATGTCGCGGAAATAGTCCGCCAGCAGGAAGGTCGTGAAGATCGGCCCGAGCACCAGGGCCGACAGCGTCACCTCGACGAACAGCGCCGGGATGATCCGGATGAAGCGCAGCGTGATGAAGGGCTTGACCGCGCCGGTGCGCAGGGCGCTGCCGGTGACGAGAAAGCCGCTGAGCGCGAAGAAGGCCGGCACCAGGCTGAGCCGGAACAGGCCCTGCAGCCCTTCCCAGTCCTGGCTCGTATCGGCCCCTGCGACCCAGCCCGAATGCACGGCGAGGATCAGGATGGAGAGGGCGAGCCGCAAGGCATTGAAGCCGGGGCCCTCGCCATTGTTCGCCCTGAGGATGTCCCCGGCGCTGGGCGCGGATCGATAGAAGCTTGGCATGCGCGTCCTGAGCATTTCTGACGGCAGCCCGGGCGGCCAGGCCAGTGTCAGGGTGATGCTCTTGCGCTGATCGCCTTTCAATCGACGAGCGAATTTAACCTTACTGCGGCCGCTCCGAATCGCCCGGCCCGCTGAGTGCGAACCCGTGGCGCGCGAGCAAGGGCCGTTGCGCCGTCGCTTGCGAGAGCATTGCGGCCGGGGCCGCCGCCGGCAAACCGGGTGCGGGTGTGCTCCACCCGCCGCCGGGCTTCAGCCCATGGTCGCCTTCACCGTCTCGACCAGCTGCTTCATCGTGAAGGGCTTGGGCAGGAAGTGGAATTCCTCGCCCTCGGGCAGGTTCTTGCGGAAGGCTTCCTCGGCGTAGCCGGAGACGAAGACGACCTTCGTATCGGGATTGCGCTGGCGCAGTTCGCCGAGCAGGGTCGGGCCGTCCATTTCCGGCATGACGACGTCGGAGATGACGAGGTCGATCTTGCCTTCGTGGCGCAGGAAGATGTCGAGCGCCTCGACGCCGGAGGCCGCCTCGTGGACGGTGTAGCCGCGCGAGACGAGCATGCGGGCGTTGAGCGCACGCACGGCGTCCTCGTCCTCGACCAGGAGGATGACGCCGGCGCCGGTGTGGTCGGCGGCGACGCGCTTGGGCGCTTCCTTCGCCGCCGCCTCGATGGCGAGGTCCTCTTCGCTGGGAATGTAGCGCGGCAGGAAGATCTTGAAGTTCGTGCCGCGGCCGAGGACGGAATCGCAGAAGACGAAGCCGCCGGTCTGCTTGACGATGCCGTAGACCATCGACAGGCCGAGGCCGGTGCCCTTGCCGACCTCCTTGGTGGTGAAGAAGGGCTCGAAGATCTTCTCCAGATGCTCCTGCGCGATGCCGGAGCCGCTATCCTCGACCTCGAGCAGCACATAATCGGCGGCCGGAAGGGCGGCGTGGCCGAGGCCGACGATCTCTTCGGCCGCGACATTGCGGGTCCGTACCTGCAGCTTGCCGCCATCCTGCATGGCGTCGCGCGCATTGACCGCGAGGTTGACCACGACCTGTTCGAGCTGGCCGAGATCGGCCTTCACCGGCCAGAGATCGCGGCCCTGGCGGACATCGAGCGTGATCTTGTCGGCGACGACGCGCTTCAGCATCAGCGAGAGGTCGGAGAGCACGTCGCCGAGCGCCAGCACCTGCGGGCGCAGTGTCTGTCGGCGCGAGAAGGCGAGCAGCTGCCGGACCAGCGCGGCGGCCCGGTAGGCATTCTGCTTGATCTGCATGATGTCCGGGAAGGACGGATCGGTCGGCTTGTGGCTGGCGAGCAGGAACTCCGAGGCGTTGATGATGACCTGCAGCACGTTGTTGAAATCGTGCGCGATGCCGCCGGCGAGCTGGCCGACCGCCTGCATCTTGCCGGCCTGGTCCATATTGTCCTTGAGCTTGCGCTCGGCGGTCGTCTCCAGCGCATAGACGATGGCGCGCTCGCCATCGCTGTCCTCGGTCGCCGGCACGGGCGAGAGATAGAGCCTGGCCGAGCGGCCCTCTTCGCCGGCGAGCGTGAGGTCGAGCGGGGCGATCTCGCCCTTGCCGGCGAGCGCCGCCTCGAAGGCTTCGCCGAGCGCGCCGTTGCCGTTGACGAGTTCCTGGATCGTCGTCGGCTGGCCGCCGCCGGGCGTCAGGCGCGTGAAGGCGGCGTTCGAGCGCAGGATCGCGCCCGTCCGGTCGACCGTGGCGATCGCCATCGGGGTCGCGTGGAAGAAGCGGGCGAAACGTGCCTCCGCATCGCTGCTTGCATCGGCGCCGGCCTCGCCCGCGGCGCGGTTCAGGACCAGAGTGCGCGAGGCGCCGGCACGACCGTCCTGGCCGAAGGCGACCTGGTGATGCAGCCTGACCGGCAGTGACTGGCCGTTGCGGCGGCGCAGATCGACGTCGAGCACCTCGATCCGGACATCGCCGGGCTGGCCGCGAATCGCCTGGATCAGGGCGACGGCGCTGGGCGAGGCGATATCCTCCAGATGCAAGCCCCCGGAGCCGAAACGGGCGAGGTCGTAGTCGAGCCAGCCCGAGAGCGTGGCGTTGAGATAGGGCACCTCGCCATCGGCGTTCATCGAGAGGAAGCCGGCCGGCGCGTGGTCGAGATAGTCGATGGCGTGCTGCAGCTCCTGGAAGGCATTCTCCTGGCGCTCGCGCTCCGGCGTCACGTCGGACACCGTCCACAGCGAGGCGGGCCGGCCGGCGCGGCTGATCGGCGTGACGCGGACGCGATACCAGCCGACCGCGCCGCGCTCGTTCAGGGCGGGCTCGAGCCGGATCTCCTCGGAGAGGCGACGCCCGGCGCGCGCCGCGGTGGCGAGCCGGTAGATCGCCTCCGAAACCTCGGCGCGGCCCTTGAACAGCCGCTCGACGGGCGCGATCTCGCTGGCGTTGCGGGCGCCGGCCAGCGTCAGATAGGTTTCGTTGGCATAGACGATGCGGTCGTCGCTCTCGGTGACGACGACGCCGTCCTCGGCCCCGTCGACGATGATCTTGGTCAAGTCGTTGCGGGCGGCCCGGCCGGAGAATTGCAGCAGCCCGATCGCGAAGGCGAAGAGGCAGAACACGCCGACCACGGAAAGCAAGGCGAGCAGGCCGAGGATCAGCGGCTGGGCCCATTCATTGGCGATGAAGCCGAGCGCGATCGCGGCGCCGACGAGCAGTCCGGCAACCAAGAGGACGATGCCGACATGGCCCGGCCTGTCGGATCGATCGATCGCGGTCGTTGCCGTGCTTGCGGTCATTGCGGCAGATCCGTTTCCTTGTGGTCCGCCCGCTCCCGGCGGGCAGCGGGCGCGGCGATCCTGCGATCGCGCGCCAGCCCGCGAGTTAGGCGCGGCGGCGCTTCAGGCGCAAGACGTAACCGACGACTTCGGCCACCGCCTGGTAGTGTTCGACAGGAATTTCTTCGTCGATCTCGACAGTGGCATAGAGCGCCCGGGCCAGAGGCGGGTTTTCGACGATCGGAATTTCGTGCGCGCCGGCGACCTCGCGGATCTTCAGCGCAATGGCGTCGACGCCCTTGGCGAGGCAGACCGGGGCGCCCTGGCCGTTCTCATATTGCAGCGCGACCGCGAAATGGGTCGGGTTGGTGATGATCACAGTCGCCTTGGGCACCTGCGCCATCATGCGCGAGCGGGCGCGCTGGGCCCGGAGCTGGCGCAGCTTGGCCTTCACCTCGGGATTGCCTTCGGTGTTCTTGTATTCGTCCTTGAGCTCCTGCTTGGTCATGCGCTGGCGCTGGTACCAGGAGAAGCGCTGATAGCCGAAATCGCCGATGGCGATGATGGCGAAGATGGCGAGCACCCCGGCCATCAGCTTGATGGTCAGGACCAGCACGGCCGGCAGCAGCGCGCGCACATCCATCTGCGCGAAGGCCTGGAGGTGGTCGCGCTCGCCCCAGAGCACCATCCAGACCCCGACGCCGACCAGCATGATCTTGGCGAGGCCCTTGGCGAAGTTGACCCAGGCCTCCTTGCCGAAGATCCGTTTCAGGCCGGCCATGGGCGAGATCCGGTTGAATTTCGGCATCAGCGGCTCGGTGGTCCAGAGCGGCTTGTGCTGGATCAGGGCGCCGGCCAGCGCCGCGACGAGGATGAAACCCAGCGGCAGGGCGAGCGCGGTGAAGCCGGTCATCACGCCCTTGGCGGTGACCTGGAAGATGGCGTCGCCGCCGGAGGGCACCTGATGTGCGTTCATCAGGAAGGCGCGCAATTGCAGCGTCGCCTCGCGCGCAGCCGAGCCGGCCGCGATGAGCAAGGCGAGGGTGAAGCCGCAGAGCACGAAGAAGGTGCCGATCTCCTGCGAGCGCGGGACATCGCCCTTCTCGACCGCCTGATCGAGCTTTCGCTGCGTCGGCTCCTCTGTGCGGTCGTCCTTGTCTGGTTCGTCGGCCATGCCCCCTCCGCTCAGAGGCCGGTGAGCTGGCGCAGGAAGGCGCCGAGATCTTCGAGGAAGACGCCCATCATCACCCCGATCGCCGCCAGCAGCACCAGCATGCCGCCGAGGATCGAGGCCGGGATCGCCAGGAAGAAGACCTGCATCTGCGGCATCAGCCGCGCGAGGACGCCGAGACCGAGATTGAACAGCAGTCCGAAGGCGATGAACGGCGCCGAGATCTGCACCGCCAGCGCGAAGCCCCTCGCCATCGCCTTGACCGCCAGGCCGAGCAGGTCGCCGACATCGGGAAAGCCGCCGGGCGGCAGCAACTGGTAGCTCTCATGGATCGCGACCAGCGCGACATGGTGCAGGTCCGAGGCGAGGATCAGCGTGATGCCGAGCATCGAAAGCAGATTGCCGATCGAAGGGTTCTGCATGCCGCCGCTCGGATCGACGGTCATGGCGAAGCCGAGGCCCATGGTCTGGGCGACGATCAGGCCGGCGGTCTGCAGTGCTCCCATGAGCAGGCGGACGCAGGAGCCGAGCGCGAGTCCGATCAGGATCTCGCTGATCAGGAGCCCGCCGAGCCCGGCCGGATCGCTCGGCACGGTGATCGTGCCGCGTGCCATCGGCAACATCACGAGGGCGACGAAAAAGGCGAGGGAGAGCCGGGCCCGCGAGAGGATGAAGCGCTCGCCGATGCCGGGCATCAACATGACCAGAGTGCCGACGCGCGCAAAGACCAACACGAACAGGGCGCTGATCTCGGGCAGGATGGCGATCTGCATCGGCAGCCCAGGGTTTCCGCGCCAGCGACTGCGCCCATCGGTCTTCCGCCCCGGAATGGGGCGGCCGGGCGCGAGAATCACTCGCCCGTGGCGATTCGGACGGCGACCCTGCCCATATAGCCCGCCAGCGCGTCGCCCATGAACGGCAAAAACAGCAGCAGCGCGCCGAAGACTGCGAGGATCTTCGGGACGTAGACCAGGGTCTGTTCCTGGATCTGGGTCAGGGCCTGGAACAGCGAGACCACGAGGCCGACGCCCAGTGCGATCAGCATCAGCGGCGCGCCGGCCTTGAGGAAGACGACGATGCCGTCGCGGGCGACGTCGAGGATGGCTCCGGAGGTCATGGTGCGGTTTCCGACAAGAGCTGTTTCATTTTTGACCGGGGCGCCCGCAATGACAGGCGCGGTTCCAGGAGAATCCGGCCGGTCAGACCGGCATCCGCATGATTTCCTCATAGGCGGCGATGACCCGGTCGCGCACCGCGACCAGTGTCTCGATCGCCGCCTCGCTCTCGGCGACGGCGGTGACGACATCGACGATGTCGGAGCGGCCGGCGGCGACGCTGGCGGTCTGGACATCGGCGGCGCGTGCGCTCTGGGCGGTCGTCTCGAGCGCCTTGCCGAGCAGCGAGGAGAAGTCCGGCATGCCGGCGGCGCCGGCCGTGCCGACGCTGGCGGGCTTCTTCAGCAATCCGCCCGCGCCGATGCCCTGCATCGAGGCGTAGGCGCCGGCGGCGAAACTGGAGGTGGTCATGGCTGGCGTTCCGCTTCGGCTTTGAGGGGCTAGGCGCGCAGGATGTCGATGGTGCGCTGGAGCATCCGGCGCGTCGACGAGATCACGTTGAGGTTGGCCTCGTAGCTGCGCTGGGCCTCGCGCATGTCCATGCTCTCGATCAGCGAGTTGACGTTCGGCAGCTTGACCTGCCCGGTGGCGTCGGCGGCCGGGTGGCCGGGGTCGAGCTTGGTGCGGAAGGCGCCGCGGTCGCGCGCGACCCGGCCGAGTTCGACCACCTGGGCGTCGAGCTCGCGGTCGAGCCGGCCCTGGAAGGTGACGATCTTGCGGCGATAGGGGTCGACCCCGGCGCGATCCGGTGTCGAATCGGCGTTGGCGAGGTTCTCGGCGATGACGCGCATGCGCCCGGCCTGGCCACGCAGGCCGGAAGCTGCCACCGCGATGCTCTTGAGCAGATCCATAGTGCTTCTCCTCAGCGGCCCAATTCTTCGCGGCCCAATTGCTAGCGCCCCTTGCCGATGGCGATCTTCATCAGCCCGAGCCCCTTGCTGTAGAGCGAGGCGGCGAGCTGATAATCGGACTGGTTCTGGGCGACCTTCAGCATCTCGTCCTCGAGATTGACGCTGTTGCCGCTCGGCGTGGTCTCGAAGCGCTTGGGGTCGCGCGGGCCGAAGCCGTTGCTGTTTCCGGCCGGGCCGAGATGGAGCGGCGAGGTCTGCGCCAGCACGACGCTGCCGCCGGCGGGCGAGGGGGCCTTGAGGTCGTGCGGCTTGAAGCGCGGCGTGTCGGCATTGGAGACGTTCTCGGCGAGCAGCTTCTGGCGGCTCTGGTGCCAGTGCATGCGCGTCTTGAGGGCGCCCATCAGGTTCAGGCCGTTGTTCGACATGGCTCCGATCTCCGGCCCCGGGACGCGCCGCATCAGCGCGGAACTGGGAAATTATTGCCGGGTGCATGGTTAACGTCCCGTTAAGATCGGCAATTGGTGACAATCCGGTTAACCATCCGGTAACCATGTCTCCCGAATTCGCGGGCCTTGTGGTATAGGCTGCGGGTTCATCCGCGAGCAGCCTTTAAAAGCAAGGCTGCGCGTGGCTGTCGCGTCGCTTCATGAGGCAAACCTTGCAGACTTTGTTTGGCTTCGAACTCTCGACCGGCCTGCGCTGGATTATCGCCTTCGCGATCGTGCTCGTGCTGGTGGCCCTTTTCGCCTTCATCCTGCGGCGGATCAGCGGTGGACGGCTCAGGTTCAAGGGCCAGGCCAGCGGCAGGACCCGCCAGCCGCGGCTCGGCGTGGTCGACATCCACGACCTCGACAGGCAGCGCCAGCTCGTGCTGGTGCGGCGCGACAATGTCGAGCATCTCGTGATGATCGGCGGGGCCTCCGACGTCGTCATCGAAACCAATATCATGCGCAGCGGGGCGCGGGTCGCGCCGCCGCTGCCGAGCGAGGGGATGTCCGAGCGTCCGCTGGCGCTCGAGCCGCTGGTGCCGCCCGAATTGCCCTTGCGCCCCGAGACTGCCGAAGAGCCGCGCCGTGCGCCGCCATTGGCCGAGCCGGCGCCGATGCCCATCCCCATGATGCCCGAGCCTCCCGCACCAGCGCCTGCGATGCCGGCGCCGCCTCCGCGCCAGCAGCCTTTGCCGCCGCCGCCGCGCCCGACCGCTCAGCCGCTGCCTCCGATCCCGCCGGTGCGCCCTGCGCCGCAACCCGTGGTGCCGCCGGTTGCAGCCGCCGCGGTGGTGGCCTCGGCCGCGGTCGCCCAGAGTGCGCGCGAAGCCGCCGCGGCTGGTCAGGCCGAGCTCGGCGATATGGCCCGCCAGCTCGAGGAGGCACTGAAGCGCCCGTTCTCCGCCGTCCGCCCGTCCGCGGCCGGAGCGCGTTCCGAGGTCGAGCCCTCCCAGCCGGCCGTCCCTCCGGTCGTGCCGGTTCCGCCGGCCGCCAAGATCGCTCCGCCTGCGCCGGTCAGCGAGCCGAAGCCGCCGCTGCCGACTCCGGGCATCCCGGCCTCGTCGCGCCCGGTCCTCGACATGGAGGCCGAGCTGGAAATGGCGCTGGGGCTGAAGCCCGGTCCGGCGCGCCCGGCAGAGGCGCCGATGGTCGTTCCGCCCGTCGTCGCCGCGCCGGAGCGTAAACCGCAGCCCGCCGCCAGCGCCGGGCCTGCGGAGACCGAGCCGGCCAGGGCGGAGACGCCCCGTTCCTCGGCCGAGCCCCCGCCCGCGGCCAAGCCGGAAACGCAGGCCCAATCGCCCGAGGCGGCGCCGCCGGTCTTGCCGGCTGCGCCTGCCGCGGAGTCGAAGCCGGCCGAGGCGAAGCCTTCGGAGGCCAAGGCCGTCGAAGCCAAGGTCGCCGAGGTCAAGCCCGCTGACGTCAAACCCGCCGAGCCCAAACCCGCCGAGCCCAAACCTGCTGAGGCCAAGCTTGCTGAGGCCAAGCCCGTCGAGGCCAAGCCTGTCGAGCCGAAGCCTTCTAAGGCCGTGCCTGCGGAGACCGTGACCGAGGTCGCCAAGGTCGAGCAGCCGGCGCCCGAAGCAGCCAAGCCGGCCGAGCCGAAGCCGGAGGAGACCGATCCGTTCTCCGTCGATGCGATCGAGGCGGAATTCGCGCGCCTGCTCGGGCGCGATCCGAAGCCGAAGGGCTGAGCGGCCCGGCCGGCCCGGCGCCGGCCAGACGGCAGGGGATGAAGGGGCGAAAGCGCTTCGCAGCCCCCCGGCGCATGCACTAGCGTTTTTCCGGCCCGCGCCTTGATTCGGGCAGGGAAGGCGCATGGGCGAGACATATTCCAAGAGATCGGGGATGAGGCAGCGGGCGGGCATGGCCGCGCTCGTCTCGCTGCCGCTCTGCCTGGCGCTGTTCGGCTTGTGGCTGCCCGCCCCGGCACTGGCGCAGACGCTCTCGCTGGATCTCGGTCAGGGGGGTGGCGTCACCGAGCGGGCGCTTCAGTTGATCGCGGTGATCACGGTGCTCTCGCTGGCGCCGTCGATCCTGATCATGGTGACCTCGTTCACGCGCATCGCGGTGGTGCTGTCGCTGCTGCGCTCGGCGATCGGCACGCAGACGGCGCCGCCCAATGCGGTGATCATCGGGCTCGCACTGTTCCTGACCGGCTTCGTGATGACGCCGACGCTGAAGGAGGCCTATCGCGTTGCCGGGGCGCCGCTGATCGCCGGGCAGATCCAGCCGCAGGAAGCCTTCAACCGCGGCATCGTGCCGTTTCGCGACTTCATGCTGAAACATGTCCGCGAGAAGGATCTGACCCTGTTCCTGGAGATGTCGCGCGAGCCGCGGCCGGAGCGGGCCGAGGACATCCAGATCCAGGTGCTGGTGCCGGCTTTCATGATCTCGGAGCTCAGGCGCGCCTTCGAGATCGGCTTCCTGCTGTTCGTGCCCTTCCTGATCATCGACCTCGTGGTCGCCTCGGTGCTGATGTCGGTCGGCATGATGATGCTGCCGCCGGTGACGGTGGCGCTGCCCTTCAAGCTGATCTTCTTCGTGCTGGTCGATGGCTGGGGACTGGTCGCCGGCTCGCTGGTGAAGAGCTATGGGAGTTGATCGGTTCGGCCGCGCGCTTTTTCGGTTTGCGCCCGAACCACGCCGTCGTTCCAGGGCGAGCCGGAATGACGGTGCGGTGGTGTTTCAGTGGCGTGCGCGTTCAGCCCTGGCCGGGGCGGGGCGGCGGCGGCGCGTCTGCGTTGTCGGCCTGGGGCTTGTCGCGGACCGCGCTGGAAAATGCCGGATAGCGTTTGCGATAGGCCTTCAGGAAATCCTGCATCGTGTCGGAGCCGGCGGCAGAGCGCGCGACCTCGCGGATGTCGGCCGCGCTGGCGCGGCTCGCCCCGGTGACGAAGGCGAACAGCCGGGCGTCGGGGCTTTGGGCCATCTTGCCGGCGAATTTGGTGCGCAGGCGGTCGAGCGATAGCGCCTCGTCGGACATGGCATAGGCGATGGCGGCGCGCATCGCGTCGCCGCGTTCGCCGTCGCCGAGTGGGGCCTCGCCGCGCCAGCTTTCGCCGAGGATGCGTTCCAGCGCCTCGCCGGCCTCGCGCCAGCGGCGGCCGTTCCACAGGATGTCGGCGTGCAGCCGGTCGACCTCCGGCCCGCTCTCGCCTTCCAGCAGGTCGAGCGCCTGGTCGGTGCGCGAGAGATCGGAGAGCGCCTTGGCCTCGAGCAGCAGGCGGGCGCGCTTGACGTCGCCGGGCAGCTCGGCGAGGCGGGTCGAAACCAGGGCCTGCAGCGCCTCCGCCGGCCTGCGGTTCATCAGCCGGATCATGGCGAGGCGGGCAGCGACGGTGGATCGCGCGGCGCCGTTCAGGCGCTTCTCCATCTGGTAGTGCAGGATGTCGCCGGCCTGATCGAGCAGGTCGAGTTCGACCAGCCTGTCGGCGAGCAGCCGGGTGATCTCGTCGCCGCGCCGGCCGACCGGCAGGAATTCCTTGAAGTCGTAGAACAGCGCCAGCGCCTCGAGGCGTGGCAGCTTCTCGATGTCGGGATCGCTGAACAGCGCCTCGAAGCGCTGGGCGGTCTCGTCGTGCAGCAGGCGGGTCGCGGGATGGTCGGGGAAGTTCTCGTTCGCCCTCCGGGCGACCTGGAAGGCGTCGCGCCAGCGCTGCTGCTGGGCATAGATGCGCCCGAGTTCGGCCAGGGCCTCGATCTCGATCTCGCCGCCGCGCCAGATCGCCGAGACGGTCTCCAGCCGGGCCGCCGCCTCGTCGACCGAGAGCTCCGGCCGCTTCTCGGCGCGGGCGAGCCTGACGGCGCGCAATTGCGCCTCGGCGGCGACCGGCCGGCTGACGGCCTCGAAAAGCGCACGATAGCCGTTGAGCGCCGCTTCCGGTCGCCCGCTGGCGTCGTCGAGCATGGCCTGCAGCAGTGCGAGGTCCTCGGCCGGGACCAGGCTCGCCGACAGCTCGGCGAGATGGGCGATCTGGCGCTCGGCCACCAGCGTGTCCTGCATGGCGAGTGCGGCGCGGGCCATGGCCGGGCGGAACTGCGCCTGCAGATCGGGCGGATAACCGTCGAGTATCGTCTCGGCCCGCCGGAAGCCGGCGAGGGCCGGAGCGTTGCGGCCGAGCCGCTGCTCGACCAGCGCCCGCCAGAGGCCGATTTCGGCCTCTTCCTTGATCGGGCCGGCGTCGAAGGCCTTCAGCGCCTCGGCATGGCGGTGCATCTGCGTGGCGATCACGCCCTTGAGGAAAAGCGCCTCGCGGTTGCCGCGCATCGCAGGGTCGTCGGCGAGAAGGGCGTTGAGCGGGCCGGCCGCCTCGGGCAGCATCTCGTTGGCGACGAGGAAACGGGCCAGGGCCAACCGGGCTTCCGACTTGCGGCCGCGCGAGGCATCGGCGACATCGCGCAGCAGCTCCTGGGTCCGCGCGCGCACATCGTCGGTGCGCAGGCTCGACCAGCGTTGCGCGTCGAGCAGCGGCGCGGCGGCGCTGTCGGTCGCCTTCTTTTCCGGCTCGTTCGGCTTGTCGGCATCGAGGCTGACGACGAGGCCGCCATTGCGAGCGATCTCCACGGCGTCCGTGCCGGCCCTGACCATGACGTCGTCCGCCAGCGCGCTGACGGCGATGCCATGGGCGGTCTGGGGCAGGCCGAACTCGACGAAACGATATGGCTTGGAGACGGCACGGGTCGGGCCGAGCGCGGTCGCGACCGCCATTGGCGCGCCGCCGTCACGATTCTCGAGCCAGTGCACGCCGGTCATGCCGGGAACCGGGACGGCAACCACGATCTGGCCGCGCTCATCGGTTTCGCGCCGCGGCGCCAGAGCCGAGGCCGGCTTGCCGAGCTTTTCGCCGAAGGAGAGCGACCAGCTCGCGCCGTCATCGGAAAGGCGTGTGATCTGCTGGCTGCGGGTACGCAGGCGCAGCACGGTGACCTTGGCCTCCCGAGTCACGGTGACGTCGCGGATCAAGGCGGGCAGCAGGCCTTTCAGCCGGTCGGGATCGAGCGTGTCGCGAGTGTCGAAGACGAGCGTCACCAGTCCGGGCTCGGCGAAGGCAGCGGCGCCGGTGGGGCGGGAAAAGCGGAAATCGAGGCGGCCACCATCGCCATTGGCGACGGCGCTGACGATAATGTCCCTCGGGGCCGGGTCGACCGCAGCCGGAGCCGCGACTGGCGCAGGGACTGCAGGGGCAGCGGGTGCCGCCAGCGGGGTCGCGGGAGTGGCGGCCGCACTCGCGGGCGCTGCCTTCGGTTGCACGGCCGCTGCCTGCGGCGGCGCGGCCGGCTGCGAACCGCGGGCGGCAGTGCCGGCCTCCAGGGCCGACAGCGTCAGTGCCGTCGCCGCTGCCGGGTGGGCGAGATCGACGGTCCAGCCATGGTCCTCGCGAAAGCTGCGCAGCTCGCGTTCCTTGGGAACGCTGAAGACGAGCTCGGTGCCGCCGCCTTCGTTCCCGGAGCTTTCCAGGGTGAAGCCCGCCGGCAGCAGCGAACGGATCTTCCCTGCCTCGAGCTGCAGCGGCTGGTCGAAGGCGAGCGTCAGCTGGCCATTGTCGAGCCGGGGGGTCAGTTGCGCCTCGGCAGGCGCGTTGAACATCAGCCGGTCGAGCGTCGGCAGGCGCACGCTGCGGAAGCCGAGCGGCTTCGGCTCCGGCGCCGGGGCGCGGGCGGTATCGCGTGCCCGCGACTCGGCGAGGCGGAGGCGCTTGGTCAGCTCGGCGAGGACTTCGGGCGGCAGGCCCGGCAATTGCCCGACCCAGTTCTCGGGCAGGAGGTCGATGAAGGCGCGGTCGCCCGCTTCGAGCAGGTTTGCGCGATAGGTCTTGGCGAGTGCGAAGCGCAGGCCCCGGCCATCCGGATCGACCCGCGCCAGCGAGACATAGGCCGGGAGTTCCCTGGAAATACGGCTGGGGTCGACCTTCACCGGTTGGCTGAAGCCGACGACCAGCACGCCGTTGGAGACGCGCGCCCGGGTCGTGATCGGCTCGTCGAAGGTGAAGGCGAGGCGACCGAAGCCGGCCTGCATCGCCTCGCCACGCAGTTCGGCATTGGCGGCCAGGGCCGACTGGCTCTGGCCGAGCGCAAGGCTCATCGCCGCCAGACCGATGCCGAAGCTCAGGGACCGCAGGATACGCAAGACTGCCACTCAACCCCAACGCGACCAGACGGGCATGGAAACAACGCTCCACCCCGGGGGCGACGCTAGCCCGTCAAGGATAACGGGCGGTTAAGGGGCGCCGGCAAGGGATGCGCGGGGAGGGCGGTGGATCCTTACAATGCGCAGGCATCGTCGCCCGACCCGGTTTCCCGAACCGTCGGCTGGCTGATCAGGTCTTGGCGAGCGGTGCTCCGGCAATCAGATCCAGAGCTTCGCCATATTCCCGGCGAAGGCGGGCTTGTGCCGTCTGCGGCAGTTTCGAGAGGCGGACCTCGTCGCTCTGGTCCCTGACATCCGCTTCCATCACGAGGCGCGCAAGCGGATTGGCCGTCGCGCGTTCGACATAGGCGAGATACTCCTCCTCTTCGGCGCGCATGAGCGAGGCGATCGCCTCGACCGTCTTCACCGAATAGCCCTCATCGGCCAGTCGTCCGAGTGTCCAATCGGTGCTCCTGACGACGTCGTGCAGAGCGGCGATCACGGCCAGTTGCTCGTGTCCTGCGAAGAGAAAGCCCGCCATGACCCGCATTGGGTGGGCGATGGAAGGCATGCCCGTCCTGTCCTGCTGACCAGAGTGCGCCTCGGCCGCGATCTCGATAGCTCGATTGACTGCTCTCATCCCTCTTCTCCTGCGCATGTTGCCAAGGCAACGGCGGAGAACGCGACGCGAATTGTGCCGGTATCTTCGGCTAAGCTAAGCGTCCTCATGGGTCGGCGAGGTCTGGGCAGTGTGTCGGAAAAATCCGAGAAGCGCAAATCAAGCGGCTCGGCTCGGCTCATCGGCCGTTACGCCACGGCCTCTTGCAGGGCACGGGGCTGCGACCGCCGCCGGCGCCCCAGCCGCCGGTCGTCGTCAGGGCGTGCTCTCGTATTTCCGCGAGGTGTAGTCGCGCGCGCTGCGGGCCAGATGCCTTGCCAGCGCCCGTACCGCCGGTGGCAGGTTCCGGCCTTTCCGCACGCAGATCTTGACGCAGGCCCGCTGTAGATTGCGCCCCTGGATCGGGATGCCGATCAGGCGCCCCTCGGCGACGTCGCGCTGGATCGAGAAACTGGTCACGACGCTGGCGCCCATGCCGGCCCGGGCGAAGCAACGCAACGACTCGATCGAGTTCGTGACCAGCGCCGGCTTCAGCTCGATGCCGGTCGCCGCGGCGACGTCGTCGACGAGGCGCCTGATGCCGAAGGTCCGGTCGGGCAAGGCCAGACGCAGCGCGCCGATCTCGGCGATGGTCGCCGAGCAGCGCGTTGCGAAGGCATCACCGGGGCGGACGGCCACGACCAGCGGGTCGGCGATTTCCGCCAGCGAGGCGACACTGCGATGCAGCGTCGGGTTGAACGCCACCACCAGGTCGGCCTCGTCATGCAGGAGGCGCTGCACGAGCTGGTCCGAGCTTGCGATCATCACCTCGAAGCCCACCGAAGGATGCGCTTCGGAAAAACGCGCCAAAGCGGGATAGAAGAAATCGTCGATCGCGCCCTCGACGGTCCAGGCCCGGACATGGCCACGCTTGATGCCCTGCAGCTCCTCGATGGTCGAACGGGCCCGCTGGACGCAGTTCAGGACGGTGCGCGCCGTTTCCAGCACCGCGGCGCCGGCCGTGGTCAGGCGCATGCCGCGCGCCCGGCGTTCGAAAAGGGCTGCGCTGTATTCCTCCTCGAGGCCGGCGATCTGGCGGCTGACCGCCGACGGGGCGACACGCAGCGCGTCAGCCGCTTCACGGACCGAGCCATGATCGGCGACGGCGGCGAAGTATCTGTATCGGGTGAGGGACATTGGAGGGAGCCTTGCGGCCCGACCACCAGCCGCTCCGAAGGCTAGAGCAGCGTTGCCGGGTCGGCAACGCTCGTTCTGCGATTCCGATCTGGCTGAGCGCTCGGCCGGTCTCTTAAAAAAATGCCAGAGCGTGACGAGGAGCCGATCCGATGTATTCGACCCAATCCAGTCAAGACGGCAGCTACCGGTTCATTCCGGCGGTGTTCCAGTATTCCGGCGGCGTCGTGGCCGAGCCGGGCTTCCGGATCGAGAGGGCGCGCCTGTCCGCGCCGCTTCCGCTGGAGCAGGGCCTGGCGGCGATCGAAGCCCATCTGAAGCGGATCGGCCGGCCGCTGACGGCGTTCTGCTCCTGCGAGCTGCGCTCGCCCGAGCCGTTCTCCGAGGCGGGCTTTGCGGCGCTGAACAAGGTGTATGCCTCGCGGCTCGAGCAGTGGGGCCTGCTTCAGGGCAAGGTCAACCCGGTCGCGCGGACCAATATCTGCCCGGAGCTGGGCAAGCCCGAGACGGTCTCGCTGCACGCCTTCAGCTATACCGTTCCCGACGCCGCGGCGCGCCCGAGCTTCATCGTGGCCGGTAGCGGCGAGGCCCCGGAGGGCGCCGCCAGCTATGCCGAGGGCACGATCCGGCTCGGCGATGTCTCGCCCGAGGGCGTCAGGGCCAAGGCGGAATGGGTGATGGGCGAGATGGAGCGGCGCCTCGCCGGACTCGGCCGGACATGGCGGGACGCCATGACGGTCAACGTCTACACGGCGCAGGACATCCATCCGTTGCTGGCGGACGTGCTGGCCCCGGTCACGGGGAACGGCGCCGATCTGGTCTGGCATTTCTCGCGGCCGCCGGTGGCGGTGCTCGATTACGAGATGGATGTGCGCGGCCTGTCGCGAGAGATCGTGATCGATACGCAGCTCTGAAGGCCTGTCCGGGTCTCACGCGTTGCCGGAACGGGAACGCATGAGACGCGGATGCATCCTCGCAGATGGGTGGCGTCGGCGCCGCCGCGGGATCGACATGGCCAGACCGGCCTCGGCGAGGCCGCGAGGCGCTTTTTTTGTGAGTTTCTGCCCGGAGGAAATCGATGCTGCTTGATCGACGTGCGCTTCTTCTCGCAGGGCTGGCCCTGCCGAGTCTCGCCAGGGCGCAAAGCGCCTGGAAACCGACCCGGCCGGTGCGGCTCATCCTGCCGTTCACTGCCGGCACGGCGATGGACCCGGTCGCTCGTCTGGTCCAGGAGAGCCTCAAGAACGCGTTGGGTCAGAGCGTGGTGATCGAGAACATCGCCGGCGCTGCGACCGTCATCGCCGGCGCTGAGACGCTGAAATCCGCGGCCGACGGCCACACCATGCTGATGATCGCCAACAGCTTCGCGGCGAACATCACGCTGCGGACACGCACGGCGGACTGGCAGCGTGCCTTCGCCCCGCTGGTCCAGGCGACGGTGGTGCCGCATGTGCTGACGGTCGCTCCCTCGCTGAAGGTCGACTGGCAGGGCTTCCTGGCGCGCCTGCGCGATGCCGGCGCCGGAGCGAGCTATGGCTCGCCGGGAATCGGCACCTCGCCCCATCTCGGCGCCGAGCATTTCCTGCGCCTCGCCGGGGGCAAGGCCGTCCACGTCCCCTATAACGGCACGGCGCAGCTTTTCGTCGACCTCTATGCCGGCCGGATCGACTTCGCGCTCAGCAACCTGCCGGACGTCGTCCAGCCGATCGCGGAGGGCAAGCTCACAGCGCTCGCCGTCACCGCCGACAAGCGCGTGCCCGAGTTGCCGGATGTCCCGACCTTCGCGGAGCTCGGCTTGCCGGATCTTCTCTCGGATAGCTGGTTCGGCGTCGTGGTGCGCCGCGACACGCCGGCGCCGGCGCGCGAGGCACTTGAGCGCGCCTGGCTCGCCGCGCTCGCGCGGCCGGAGGTCAAGGAGCGGCTGCAGGCCCTGAGCTTCACCGTGCTGGCACGGCCCGGTGCCGAGTTCGAGGCCGTGATCGACCGCTATGTCACGACCTATGCGACGATCATCAAGGAGAACGGCATCACGGTTCAGCAATAGGCGGCGCGGCCGCCCGGGACGCGGGCGCTCAGCGGCGCCGGGCGGGCTCGATCGCCGGCAATTCGTTCCCGGCCGGTCCCGCGGGCGCCGCCGCAGCGGTCCGCTCGGCGCCGGCGGCGCGGCCGCGCAGGGAGAGCGCGACGGTCAGGCGCTCCGCCGCTTCCGGCGACATCGCGGCGAGCACATCGGACATCTTGCGCGGGTTCATCTGCTGGACGACCGGGACCATCACGTCGAGCGACAGCCGGTCGAAGACGCGGGCGGCGTCCTTGGGCTTCATCGTCTCGTACATGATCACCAGGTTCTTGATCGCCTGGCTCTCCTCGCCGTCCTTCTTCTTCGGCCCCTCGACCTTCTCCTCGAGCGTCTTCAGGTCCTCGACCCGGCCGCCCAGCTTCTTCTCGGCGTTGTCGAGCAGCTTCTCGCGCATGTCGAGCTCGCGCATGCGCGCCTCGATCTCCTCGCGGCGCTTGCTGAGGCGTTCGAGCAGGGCCCGCTCGGAGGCCGAGACGGGCTGTGCCGTCCCGTTCATCAGCCCGGCCTTGTTGCTGGGGTTGGCAGTGGCGGCGGCGTCGCGCCTCGCCTGCTCCTCGGGCGACAGCTTGGGCTCGGGCGGGTCGATGGTGCCGGTGACCATGGGGTCGAGGAAAGTGTCGGGCGCATGGGCGCGGGCGATGATCTTGGCCAGGCCCCAGACTTCCTTCTCGGCCGCGGGCTTGTCCGCCACGGCCTGCTGGCTCGCGGATGTCGGGCCGGGCGAGGGCTCCGCCGTCCAGGCGAGCAGCTTCAGCGCCAGGAGGCCCATGGCGCCGAGGATGACCGCTGGAATCAGGCGGGGCGACTGGATCACGCAGCCTGGCCCTCGAGTCGGCGCGCGGCGCGGGCGCGGATCGCGGCAGCGGCATCGGCGGCGCTCGCCATGCGCGAGACGGTCGGCGTCTCGGCGGGCTGCGGCTCGGCCTTGGGCGCGACCAGGGTGGCGGCGCCGACGATCTGGCCGATGCGGTCCATCACGCTCTGCCCGGCTTCGATCTGGGCGGCGAGGTCGGCGGCATAGCGCTCGGCCGTGCGCAGGCGCTCGGCCAGAGTGCGGTCGCAGTCGCCGAGAGTCAGCTTCAGCCCGGCAATGGCGCGCTCGGCGGTGTCGGTGGCGGCGATCAGCGCGCCGATGGTCTGTCGCATCGAGCTTTCATCGGCCTTCAGGCGTTCGATTCGCTTGGCGAGGACATAGCAGGTGATGATGGTGGCGACGAGCAGGCAGGCGACCAGCGCATCGGCGATCAAGGTGAGGGTCATGTCGGCTGGCTCCCGGCTCAGGCTGTCGGGGTGAGATGGCTGGTGTCGAAGGCTGCCATGGTGGTCTTGGAGCGCCGCAAGGGGCTGACGACCTGGACGGCGATCTTGTCGTCGACGCGGCCGATCCGGCCCTCGCTGACGATGAACTCGCCGCAGCGCAGCGAGGCGACCGCTTCGGGGCGGGCGTCGAACATCAGCGTGTCGCCGATCTCGAGCTTCATCACCCGCTTCAGCGGCATCGTGCATTCGTGCAGCACGCATTTGACCGCGACATCCGCCTGCCAGACTTCGGTGGCGAGATGGTTCTCCCAGATCGCGTCACGCCCGAGCTTCTCGCCCATGAAGCTTTCGAGCAGCAATTCGCGGATCGGCTCGATGGTGGCATAGGGCAGCAGCACATGCAGCGAACCGCCACGCCCCTCCATGTCGAAGCGCAGCTCGACGCGGATCGCGGCGTTGGCCGGGCGCGAGATCGAGACGAAGCGCGGATTCGACTCGATGCGGTCGACCTTGAAGGTCACCGGCGAGAGCGGGCGGAAAGCGGCTTCGGCATCGCCGAGCACCACGCCGATCACCCGCCGCAGCAGGTTCATCTCGATCGAGGTGAAGGGCCTGCCGTCGACGCGGGCCGCGGGCTGGCCGCGCTTGCCGCCCAGCATGGTGTCGAGAACCGAATAGGTGAGGGCGGATTCGATGGTGACGAGGCCGAAATTATCCCATTCCTCGGCCTTGAAGACGGCGAGCATCGCCGGCAGCGAGATCGAGTTGATGTAGTCGCCGAAGCGGACCGAGCGGATGCCTTCCAGCGTCACCTCGACATTGTCGCTGAACAGGTTGCGCAGGCTGGTCGAGAGCAGCCGGACCAGACGCTCGAAGATGATCTCGAGCATCGGCAGGCGTTCATAGGTGACCGAGCCGGAATCGACGATCGCCTGAATGCCGTTGCGGCCGCCCTTGCCGTCTTCTCCGATGGAGAAGCCGAGCATGGTGTCGATCTCGTCCTGAGTCATCAGGCGGTCGATATGGGCTTCCGCCTCGCTCTCGTCGGGAGCGATGTCGGGCATGGCCGCCCATTCCGCCGCCATGCCTTCCGGCGTCAGCGGAGCGTTTTCTTTGGCGGAGGCTTCGAGGTCGAGATCGTCGGTGGCCATGGACGGTGGTCGCCTTGCGGGATTCTTGCGCGGGATCGGGCTATTGGATCAGCAGTTCCTTGAAGAGCACTGCGTCGATCTTGGCCGGGTGGACCGTGACATTGACGCGTCGCAGCAGCTCTTCCTTGAGCCGGTACATGCCGGCCGAGCCTTCGAGGTCCGCGGGCCTGAGCTCGCGCATGAAGACCTGGAAGGCATCCTCGACCCGCGGCAGCAGCGGCTTGATCTGCTCCGACATCTTGGCGTCGGCGATCTCGAGCACGACCTTGATCTTGATGATCGGCTGACGGTCCTGCTGGCCGCCGGCCGAGATGCCGATCATCATGTCCTTCATCTCGACGAAGGTGACGGGCTTCTTGGCGGTAGCGGCGGCCTCGGCCGCCGCGAGCTGCTCGGCGGACGGCTTCTTCAGGAAGAAGAACCAGCCACCGCCTCCGAGCGCGAGCAGGGCGACCGCGGCGACGATCATGACGAGCTTCTTCTTGCCGGGCTTCGGCGCGGCATTCGTGCCGGCTTCGCCCTCCTCATCGCCCTTTTTCGGCTTCTTCGACATTGCGGCCCGCCTGCTTGGAAGGTGGCGCGCGCAGCCGCCGATCCCTTCAGGTGAACCTGACGAATTACGGTTAATACCTCGTTAAGACAGGCAAAATCTGCCGGGTCGTTTCTGCCGCACGGGCCGGTTCATGCCGCCGTCGGGGTCGTCGTCGATTTTCAATTATTCGTTTTATATCAGTATCTTGATTGAGATTAACCATGTTGGCACGGCGGTTGCTGACCTCTTGGCTGCGATTGCCGCGCTGGGGAGCGTCGAGGCGATCGCGGGAAAGATCGGGAGCAGGGGCCGTGGAAAACGCGCTTCTCGTCGGCCTGTCGCGCCAGATGGCTCTGGCGCGGGAGCTCGATGTCATCGCCAACAACGTGGCGAATGTCGGAACGAACGGCTTCAAGGCCCGTTCGGCGCGCTTTGCCGAGTTCATCTCGCCCGGCGCCCGCGCGGACACTTTCCCGTCTGCGGATCGCCGCCTCTCCTATGTGATCGACCGTGGCTCGCCGATCGATCTTTCCACCGGCGCGCTTGAGCGTACCGGAAACCCGCTCGACATCGCGCTCCAGGCCGACAACTACCTCGTCGTGCAGACGCCGCAGGGCGAGCGCTACACCCGCGCCGGCTCGCTCGACATCAATGCCCGCGGCCAGCTCGTCACCCAGTCCGGCCAGCCGGTGCTCGGCGATGGCGGCCCGATCGTGTTCGGCGAAAGCGAGAGCAATCCGCGCATCGCCGCCGACGGCACCGTCTCCTCCGACCAGGGCCAGCGCGGCAAGATCCGCCAGGTCCGCTTCGACAATCCCCGCGCCCTGCAGAGCGAAGGCGACAACCTGTTCTCGTCGACCGCCGCGGCCCAGGCGGCCGGTCCGCAGGCCCGGCTCGAGACCGGCGCCTTCGAGCGTTCCAACGTCAAGGCGGTGGCCGAGATGACCCGCCTCGTCGAGGTCCAGCGCGCCTATCAGAACATGTCGGCCCTGCTCGCCAAGACCGACGAGCTGCGCGGCAAGGCGATCTCGCGCCTCGCCGACCAGCAAGCCTGACGCGGAACGGAGACAAGCCCATGCGCGCCCTTCACACCGCCGCCACCGGCATGATGGCCCAGGAACTCAACGTCCAGGTCATCTCCAACAACATCGCGAACGTGCGCACCACCGGCTACAAGCGCCAGCGCGTGCACTTCCAGGACCTGCTCTACGAGCACCAGCGGCGTGCCGGCTCGGCGACCTCCGAGCAGAACACCATGGTTCCCGCAGGGATCTCGATCGGCTCGGGCGTCAAGACGGTCTCGACCGGCCGGGTGATGACCCAGGGCAACATGACACCGACCGATAAGCAGTTCGACGTCGCGCTCCGTGGCGAGGGCTTCTTCCGCATCCGCCTGCCGGACGGGCGTACCGCCTATTCGCGCGACGGCTCCTTTGATCTCGACGCCCAGGGCCAGCTCGTCACGCGCGACGGCTACCAGGTCGAGCCCGGCATCACCGTCCCGAACAATGCGACCAGCGTCAGCATCAACGCACAGGGCACCGTCGAGGCGACGATGCCCGGCCAGACGGCGCCTCAGCAGCTCGGCCAGATCCAGCTCGCCCGCTTCATCAACAAGGTCGGTCTGGAATCGCTCGGCGACAACCTGTTCATCGAGACGGCGGGCTCCGGCCCGGCGATCGACGGCGTCGGCGGCGGCGAGGGCTTCGGCACCTTGCAGCAGAACTATCTCGAGGAAGGCAATGTCCAGGCGGTCACCGAGCTGTCCTCGCTGATCGCGGCGCAGCGCGCCTATGAAATGAACTCCAAGGTGATCTCGGCGGCGGACCAGATGATGCAGTCCACCACCCAGATCATCCGCTAGAGCCAGGGAGAGACGCCATGATGCGCTCCATTCTGCTTCTCGCCGCGTTTGGCCTCGCAGCGGATGCGGCCCGGGCCGAGCCCGCCGCGCCGGTCGCAGCCCAGGTTCCTGCTACCGCTCCCGCCGGCGCCCCGCAGGCGGCCACCGGCAAGCCGCGTCTGCGGCCCGATCTGACCCTGAGCCGCGACATCGTCAGCTTCGGCGACCTGATTGCCGGGCTGTCGCCGCAGGATGGTGCCCTGCCGGCCTTCCGCGCCCCGGCGCTGGGCGAAACCGGTACGATCCAGGTCGGCCGGATCGTCGAGGCGGCGCTGAAGAACGGCATCCTGCGCGAGGCGCTCGACCTCGACAGCCAGGGCCTCGCCCAGGTCGTGGTGACGCGGGCGGCGCGCCGGATCACCGGGCAGGACATCGAGTCGGCGGTGAAGACGGCCCTGCTCGAGCGCTTCGGCTTCGATGCGCGCGCCTTCGCCCTGGTCTTCGACGGCGGTGCCCCTTCGGTCGCGGTCGAGCCGGAACTGCCCGGCGAGATGGTGGCGCTCGACCTGACCTATGACGCCCGTTCGCGGCGTGTGATCGGTCGTCTCGCCGTGCCCGGCAGCGCCGCGACCCGGCTGAAGCCGGTGCGGGTCTCCGGGCTCCTGGTCGAGACTGTGGACGTCGTGGTGCCGCTGCGCCCGATCGCGCGCGGCGAGACGCTGACCGCCGGCGACGTCATGGTCGAGCGGCGTCCGCGCGATCCCGGCACGAACGACCAGCTCAGCGAGATGCGGGCGGCGATCGGCAAGGTCGCGAGGCGCTCGCTGCTCGCCGGCGTCGCGCTGCGCGGCGGCGACGTCCAGCGCGAGGAGATCGTCGGCCGCGGCGAGATGGTGACGCTGGTCTACGAGGCGCGCGGCGTGCTGATCAGCATGCGCGCCCGGGCCAACGAGGCCGGCGCGATGGGCGATGTCATCGCCGTCACCAACCTCAATTCCAAGCGGGTGCTGCAGGGGACCGTCAGCGGGCCCGGCCGCATCAATGTCAGCCCTCCCGGCGGCGGCCATGTCGCTGCGGCGCGCTGAACCCAGGTTTTCAAAGTGCGGATCGAGATCATGACCCGAAGCAACCCGATCGCCGTCCCCGCCGTTCTCGGCCTCGCCTTGCTGCTCGGCGCCTGCGGCGCCGCCGACCGACTCGCCAATGTCGGCCAGGCCCCGGCGCTCTCGCCGATCGAGGACCCGACGGCGACCAAGGGCTACAAGCCCGTGCAGATGCCGATGCCGGCGATGGAGCATGCCTCCTACGCGCCGAACTCGCTCTGGCGCACCGGCTCGCGCGCCTTCTTCAAGGACCAGCGCGCGCGGCTCGTCGGCGACCTCGTCACGGTCAAGGTCAAGGTTACGGACCGGGCTCAGCTCGACAACACCACCAAGCGCAGCCGCAAGAACGGCGAGGATTTCGGCGCGGCCCGGATCATGGGCTTCGAGAACAAGCTCGATCGCTTCCTGCCCAATGGCTCGAGCGCCGGCGAGCTTCTCAAGCTCGATTCCGAGGGCTCGAGCGAAGGCTCGGGCTCGGTGCGCCGGGCCGAGCAGCTCGCCACCAATGTCGCCGCCGTCGTCACCCAGACCCTGCCGAACGGCAATCTGGTGATCGAGGGCAAGCAGGAGATCCGGGTCAATTTCGAGGTGCGCGAGCTGATCGTCGCCGGCGTGATCCGGCCCGAGGACATCGAATCCGACAACACCATCGAGTCGGCCAAGATCGCCCAGGCCCGCATCGCCTATGGCGGCCGCGGCCAGATCACCGATGTGCAGCAGCCGCGTTACGGCCAGCAGGTGATGGACATCCTGCTGCCCTTCTGAGGACGGCCCCCGAACCACCGAGCCGGCCATCCGAGAAAGGGACGCCGAAGCCACGATCATCGCAGACACCCGGTGCGACCAGGCGACGCTCCCCACGTCCACGCCCCGCCCCGGGCCGGCGGTCTCTCCCGAGGCCGCCGAACCTCCCGGCCGCCAGCCACGCTCCCCAAGCCAACCGGCTGGCGGTCAGAAGCCCCGCGCCCTCCCGCGCGGGGCTTTTCTCCCGCTCGATCACGTCTCCCGCTCGATCACGCTGTCCTTCGGCGGAACGCGTGCCGGAGCGGAGAATAGGGTCCCTCCAACGGTTTACGGAGCGTTTTGGCACGCCGTGTCGTCGCCGCATTCTCGCAGCAGGCTCTCGGGCAGACGATGATTTGAGGCCGAGGCCCGCCCCCGGTGTGGACACCGCCGCTTCCCTCAAGCCCGAGGCGGCAAGCAAAAGGCCCCGCAGTCGCCCGCGAGGCCTTCTGAGATCGTCATGTCCCTGCCGCGGCTCAATCGTCGCGGAAGACGCGTTCGTTGCGCTCGTGGCGTTCCTGGGCTTCGAGCGAGAGCGTCGCGATCGGGCGTGCTTCGAGCCGCTTCAAGGAGATCGGTTCGCCGGTATCTTCGCAAAAGCCATAGGTGCCTTCGTCGATGCGGGCGATGGCGGATTCAATCTTGGAGATCAGCTTGCGCTGACGGTCGCGGGCGCGCAGCTCGATGGCGCGATCGGTTTCCGAGGAGGCGCGGTCGGCGATGTCCGGATGGTTCTCGCTCTCGCTCTGCAAGGTGACCAAGGTCTCCTTGGCTTCCTTGAGGATCTCATCCTTCCAGGCCTGCAGTTTGCCGCGGAAATATTCGCGCTGCCGCTCGTTCATGAACGGCTCGGTCTCGGAAGGTTTGTAGTCGGGATCGAGGGTGGTCTGCTTCGACATGGGCAGGCTTTCTCAATTCACGCTGCTCGACGCCCCCCTCCGGCATTGCCGTCGGGCCGCCGATTTGGCGCCCTTATAACGATTGGTCTCCTTCGTAACAATCGGCTTTCGCAGAGCCGTGATTTACCCTGCAAGTAACCGTAAATTCAGCGAAATCGGTTGATCGCGGCGACAATGTCGGCCTCGACCAGCCGCGCTATCCCCAGCCTGTAGTGGCTGTGGTCGAAATAGTTGT
Source organism: Allobosea sp. GW823-FHT01F03 (assembly GCF_058798075.1). Lineage (NCBI taxonomy): Bacteria > Pseudomonadati > Pseudomonadota > Alphaproteobacteria > Hyphomicrobiales > Alloboseaceae > Allobosea > Allobosea sp. GW823-FHT01F03. Next base: position 2,518,903 of record NZ_CM179505.1, read on the forward strand.
CCGGCTCGCGATTCTCCGGCCGGTCGATCCGCCAGTCGATCAGGGCGGTGCGCGGGCGGCTCGCCGCAAGCCCGGCGAAAGCGTCGCGGCAGGCTGAATCGGCGGCTGCATCGGCACTGCCCGGCACCGGCAGGGCGCTGACGAAATTCGGCGGGCGCAGCAGCACGACCGGCGCGTCGGGCGCCTGGCGGGCGAGCAGGGCGCGCAGCGCGTCGGCGGCGGGGAAGGGGCCGGTCGCATTGCCGCCGCCGGACTGGATCGGCTCCAGCAGCCGGGCGCGGCGGGCCGGATCATTGTGGAAGCCCTGGACCTCGTAGCCTTCCTCATAGTTCCAGAAGCCGTCCGGGCGGGCACGCTGCGGTGCCTTGGCTGTCTGGTAGCGCAGCCTGCGCGGGATTTCCTCGATCACGTCGAAGCGCATCAGCCCGGCGAGATAGGCGGCGGGCGAGCGCTCGAACAGCCAGAAGGGGAAGGGTTTCTCGACCGGTAGGCTGGCATCGGGCGTGCACCATCGGACATCGATGCCGATCACCAGCGCCCTGGCCGGCTCCTTGCGATGGCGCAGGAACCAGTCGAGCAGCACGAGGGATTCGCGCGGGCCGGTGGCAGGGGCGATCAGCGAGACGAAGGCGATGCCGGTCTGCTGCTTCAGCGCTTCCGGCGAGACGAGCTGGATATGGGAGTTGCCGAAGATCGCGCCCGAGAATTGCGGATCGCGGCCGCGGCTGGCGGCGGCGGTGCGTGGGCCCTGCGGGCTGACGCCGGGTTTCAGCTTGAGGGGCGAGCGGCCGCTGTCATAGGGATCGACCAGGAAGGCGAACGCCAGCAGCGCCAGAGCGAGCCCGGCCGCGGCCAGCGCGAAGGTCGCGGCAAAGCCGCGCCAGCGCGTCTCAGAACTGGAAGTAGATGAACTCATAATTGGCGTCGTCGCCGATCTTGAACAGCACCAGCACGAAGAGGACCGCGGCCGCGACGGCGAGCCAGCGGGCCGGGGGCAACTTCCAGGACAGCGCCCAGGCGGTCGGCCCGATGATCGCCACCGCGGCGGCCGGCAGCAGGGCCCGCCATTTGAAGCCGCCGCCCCACGGGCCGAAGCCGAACAGTCCCTTGTAGATGGCGAGGGCCGCGTCGAAGGAGGTGGCGCGGAACAGCACCCAGCAGAGCGCGACGAAGAGGAAGGTCAGCACCCAGCCGAGGAGATCGGGCATCGACAGCCCGGCGCGGCGCCAGAGCACGCCGACGGCCAGCGCGACGCCATGGGCGGCGCCCCAGGCAACGAAATTCAGTCCGGCACCGTGCCAGAGCCCGCCGAGCGCCATGGTGGCGAACAGGGCCCAGAGCTGCAGCGGCAGGCCATGGCGCGAACCGCCGAGCGGAATGTAGAGATAGTCGCGTAGGAAACGCGACAGCGTCATGTGCCAGCGGCGCCAGAAATCCTGCAGGCTGACGGCGCGATAGGGCGTGTCGAAATTCTGCGGCAGCACGATGCCGAAGAGCAGCGCCAGGCCGAGCGCCATGTCGGTATAGCCGGAGAAGTCGAAATAGATCTGGAAGGTGAAGGCGAGGGTCGCCTGCCAGGCTTCACCGAGGGCGATCGCCTTGCCCTGCGCCGCGGCGGCGAAGACCGGATTGGCGTATTCCGCCAGCGGGTCGCCGAGCAGGACCTTCTTGGCGAGGCCGATGGTGAGCAGGATCAGGCCGCGGGCGATGCGCTCGGCCGCGTCGGAGCGCAGATAGGGGCGCTCGTCGAACTGGTGCATGATCTCGCGCCAGCGCACCAGCGGCCCGGCCAGCACCTGCGGGAAGAAGGCGATGTAGAGGGCATAGCGCACCAGATCATAGCGCGGCGCCTCGCCGCGGCGCAGATCGGTCAGATACATCACATGGTGGAAGGTGAAGAAGGAGATGCCGAGCGGCAGGGCCAGATCGAGCTTCGGCGCCGGCAATCCCGGAATCATGCCAGCCAGATCGGCGAAGAAGTTGAAGTATTTGAACACCGCCAGCACGGCGAGGTTCGCGACGATGGCGAGCGTGATCAGCGCGCCGGCCTTGGTCTTCTGGAAGGCTTCGGCGATCAGCCAGTTGAGCAGGATCGAGAAGCCGAGCAGCGGCACGAAGCGCCAGTCCCAATAGCCGTAGAAGGCGAAGGACAGCCCGGCCAGCAAGGGCAGCCGCCAGGCCGGCGCGAAACGCTCGACCAGCCAGTGCAGGGCGAGGGCCAGCGGCAGGAAGCCGAGCAGGAAGATGAAGGAGTTGAACAGCATCGGGCGGGCGAGGGCGGCAGGAGAGGGCCGCCTTAGACGATTATCGCCGCGCTGTCATGGTCGGGGGCGAAGGCAGGTTGCCGCTGTTCGGACCTTGCTTGCGTTCCTACCTGCGCTAGCTGGGTGTCGATCGACCGGGAATCCCTCATCCCTCATCCTGAGGAGTGCTCCGCAGGAGCACGTCTCGAAGGATGCTCCAGTTGGCTCCGGAGCTCCCTGAAGCGTCCTTCGAGACGCCGCTACGCGGCTCCTCAGGACGAGGGCTGAGAAACGTCCAGACGCCGCTCAGATATTGTCGCCGCGCAGGGCCTCGCAGACCGCGTCCGTCACCTCTCTCGTCGTCGCCTTGCCACCGAGATCGGGCGTGTGCAGGGCCGGGTCGGCGGTGACGCGCTCGACGGCGCGCATCAGCCGGGCCGCCGCGGCCTTTTCGCCGAGATGTTCGAGCATCATCGCGCCGGTCCAGAAGGTCGCGACCGGGTTGGCGATGCCCTTGCCGGTGATGTCGAAGGCGGAACCGTGGATCGGCTCGAACATGGAGGGCGTCCTGCGCTCCGGATTGAGATTCGCGGTCGGCGCGATGCCGAGCGAGCCGGCCAGCGCCGCGGCGAGGTCGGAGAGGATATCGGCATGGAGATTGGTCGCGACGATGGTGTCGAGCGTCTCCGGCTTCAGCGTCATGCGCATGGTCATCGCGTCGACCAGCATCTTGTCCCAGATCACATCCGGAAACTCGCGCGCGACTTCGGCGGCGATCTCGTCCCACATCACCATGCCGTGGCGCTGGGCGTTCGACTTGGTGACGACGGTCAGGAGCTTGCGCGGCCGCGCGCGGGCGATCCCGAAGGCGTAGCGGATGATGCGCGTGACGCCGGCGCGGGTGAACATCGAGACATCGGTCGCGACTTCCTCGGGCAGGCCCTTGTGCACGCGGCCACCGACACCGGAATACTCACCTTCCGAGTTCTCGCGCACGATCACCCAGTCGAGCTCCGGGCCGGAGACATGGCGCAGCGGGCTGACGATGCCGGGCAGGATCCGGGTCGGGCGGACATTCGCGTATTGGTCGAGCGGCTGGCAGATGGCGAGCCTGAGGCCCCAGAGCGTCAGATGATCGGGAATGTCGGGGGCGCCGACCGCGCCGAAATAGATCGCGTCGAAGGCACGCAGCTGGTCGGCGCCATCGGCCGGCATCATCACGCCATGCTTGCGATAGTAATCGGAGCCCCAGTCGAAGGAGCGGACATCGAGGCTGAAGCCGCCATCGCGTTCGGCACAGACCTCCAGGGCCTGGAGCCCGGCGGCGATGACCTCGGGGCCGATGCCGTCCCCTCCAATGGCGGCGATCCTGTGCGTGCGCATGCTCTTCGTCCGATGCTCTGGTGCTGCTGTGGTGAGGAGGCGGCGCCGGATGCGGGCGCCGCCCTGGTGGTTACTGTGCCGTCACGCCGGCATTGCGAATGACCGGCACCCATTTCTCGATTTCGCTGCGGACGAGCTCGCCGAGTGCGGCCGGGGTCTGGCCGGCCTCGTCCGGCAGTTCGGCGCCGAGATCGAGGAAGCGCTTGCGCGTGGTCGGGTCGTTGAGGGCGGCGCGGGCAGCGGCGTTCAACCGGTCGACGATCTCCTTCGGCGTGCCCTTGGGGGCGAACATCGCGTTCCAGCCGGTGGCCTGGAATTGCGGCAGGCCCTGTTCGGCGGCGGTCGGCACGTCGGGGATGACGGCGAGCCGGTCCTTGACCGCGACGACGAGGCCCTTGCCCTCCTTCGCCTGCACGGTGGGAACGATGGCGACCGTCTGGTCGCAGACATAATCGACCTGGCCGCCGAGCAGCGCGTTCAGCGCCGGGCCCGAGCCGCGGAAGGGGACATGCGAGGGCTTGGTGCCGAGCAGCGAGTCGAGGAAGAGGCAGGTCAGATGCGAGGTCGAGCCGACGCCGCCGGAGCCGTAATTCAGCTTCGCGGCGTTCTCCTTGAGATAGGCGACGAACTCGCGGAAATCCTTGACCGGCAGGTCCTTCTTGGCAACCACCAGCATCGGCGTCGAGGCCGAGTTCATGATCGGCTCGAAATCGGTGCGCGGATCATAAGCGAGCCTGGGATAGAGCCCGACGCTCGCAGCCTGCGTGCCGAGATTGCCCATCAGCAGCGTGTAGCCGTCGGGCGTCGCCTTGGCGACGCGGGTCGCGCCGGTGGTGCCGCCGGCGCCGGCGACGTTCTCGACGACGATCGACTGACCGAGCGTGCGGCTCATATGGTCCGCCATCATCCGGGCGACGATGTCGGTGGTGCCGCCGGCCGCGAAGGGCACGACCATGGTGATCGAGCGCGTGGGATAGCCGGGCTGGGCCAGCGCCGGCATCGTCGCCGCGAGCCCGAGTGTCAGTGCGAGCAGCATTCGCTTCATTGCTTTTCCTCCCTGTGCCGGCGCCGTTCGCCGGCGCCTCGACTGCCCTTCCATTTGTGTTCCATGGAAGTTTGCATGCGTTCAGCGTTTCCGGTCAGGGTCGCCTTGTCAAGCTTCCATTCTTGCTTCCATGCAAGCGATCGGCCATGCTCGGACGGTGTTGGAGGTGGCCATGGCCGAGCTTGCGCGGGCGGAAATTGCGGGGGGCGGGGCCAGACGCGGCTCGCTGGTCGACGAGGCCTATGCCGCGCTGAAGCAGGCGATCCGCGACACCGTCTTCGCCCCGGGCTATCAGGGCTCGGAGCAGGAGATCGCGGTGCGGCTCGGGATGAGCCGGACCCCGGTGCACGAGGCGATCATCCGCCTGCAGGAGGACGGGCTGGTGCGGGTGCTGCCGAAGCGCGGCGTGCTGATCTGCCCGCTGGCCCCGCAGGACATCCGCGAGATCTACGAGGTCGTCATCGCGGTCGAGTCGATGGCGGCGGAGCTGCTGACGGCGCTGCCGGACCAGGATCGCGCGGCGGTGGCCGACGAGCTCGAGGCCGCGACGGCGGCGATGGAGCAGGCACTGGCGGCGGAGGATCTCGCCGGCTGGGCCGAGGCCGACGAACTGTTCCACCGCCTGCTGGTCGAGCGCTGCGGCAATGGCCGCCTGCGCCGCATCGCCCAGACGGTGACGGACCAGGCCCATCGCGCCCGCATGCTGACCCTGAGGCTGCGGGCCCGGCCGGTCGGCTCGGCACAGGCGCATCGGCTGATCGGCGAGGCGGTGAGGGCCGGCGACGCCGAGGCGGCGCATCGGCTCGCCCGTGCTCACCGCGTTGCGGCGCGCGACGAGCTCGTCCCCCTGATCGAGCATATCGGTCTGCGCCAGCTCTGAGCCGCGCCCGGTGCGGCTGCAGGAGCGTCATGCGCCTGCGGGCTGCTTAAGCAGCCGCAGATCGAGATGGAGACGCTGGAGGAGCGCGCACGGCCGGCGGGGCAGGGCGCCGCGGCTGGGCAGTGGCTCCTCGGGCTTGAGGGCCGAGGAGCCTTGTCGTCAGCGCAAGACGTTCGGGGGCAGCGGCGGTTCCGCGCCGAGCAGTGTGATCGTCACCCGTCGGTTCGGCGCGATGTAGGGATTGTCGGGGAAGACCGGCTCGGTGTCGGCGCGCCCCGTCACGGAAGCGAAGCGGTCGTTCGGGATTCCGGCACCCGACAGGATCCTGCGCACGGCGAGTGCGCGCCCGGCGGTGAGGCTCCAGGAATCGACGGCCCGCGCCGAGCCCGGGCGCGCGACGGCGGTGTGGCCCGTGACGGACAATTGGTTGGGCAGCCGGCGCAGGGTGGGTGCGAGCACCTCGAGCACGCGACGGGTGCGGTCATAGGGCTCGACCGAGCCCTCGGGGAACATGGAGCGACCCTCCTCGTCCACGAGGGAGACGTTCAAGCCCTCCTTGGTCGGCTCGATCACGATGTTGCGCGACAGCTCGGCCATTTCGGGCATGCTCTGGAGCGTTTGCCGGAGGCTGGCCGCGGCGCTGTGCTGCGCCTGCGCGCCGGCGGCCGGGCGGGTGACCTGACGGTCGCTGGCGCGGCCTGAGCTCGCCCGGCGCGCTCCGTCTTCCTGCCCGGTGACGCCGCTCGCCGTTTCGCGGGGCGCCGACGACTTGTTGCCTGACTTGTCCAGGGCGGTGCCCATCAGGATGCCGCCAGCGCCACTGGTGCTGGCGCTCACAGCCCCCGGCGCGAAGTATTCCGCCAGGCCGATCTTCTGCTCCTGCGTCGTCATGCTGATCAGCCACATCAGCAGAAAGAACGCCATCATCGCTGTCACGAAATCCGCATAGGCGATCTTCCAGGCCCCGCCATGGTGCGCATGGGCGGCCTTCTTGACCTTCTTGATGATGATCGTCTGGGCGGGCTTGGCCATCGAGTCCCTGCTGGAGATTGGGTCAGGCGTTGGCGGGCAGATCGGCGGTTGCCGCTTCCACTTCGCTGAAGGTCGGGCGGACGTCGCTCATCAGAGCCTTGCGGGCAAATTCTACCGCCATCACCGGCGGCTGGCCGCTGATATGGGCGAGGAGGCCCGCCTTGAGCGAAAGGTAGTACTTGGATTCCGCCTCGAAGATGCTCTTGAGCGATTGCGCCATGGGCCCGAAGAAGCCGTAGGCGACGAAGACGCCGAAGAAGGTGCCTACGAGCGCGCCGCCGATCAGATGCCCCAGCACCTCCGGCGGCTCGCTGATCGACCCCATCGTCTTGATCACGCCGAGCACGGCGGCGACGATGCCGAGCGCTGGTGTTCCGTCGGCGATCGACTGCATGGCCGCAACAAGACGCTCCTGCTCCTGATGGTGCGTCTCCAGTTCCTCGTCCATGAGAGCGTCTATCTCGTGGACGTTGTCGGCGCCCATCGTCAACATGCGCATGTAGTCGCAGACAAACTCGACCGCATGATGGTTCTCTGCAAAGGTCGGAAAGGCATTGAAAAGCGCCGACTCGCTCGGATCTTCAATGTGCTGCTCGACCGCGAGCATGCCCTTCTGCTTTACAAGCCTGTACAGGGAATACTGCATCGCCAGCAGTTCGACATACGCCTCCCGATTGTACTTGGGGCCCTTCACGAGCGTACCAAGCATGGTGGGGACGGACTTGAGCACCGGCCCGGTGTTGCCGATGATGAAGGCACCCATCGCTGCACCGAGGATGATAACAAACTCGAACGGCTGCCAAAGGACGAGGAGCTTGCCGCCCATCGCCGCATACCCGCCGAAGACGCAGGCAAAGACGATGATTGTGCCGATGATCAGCCGCATGAATCTGCTACCCTGCGCCGCAGCAGGTGCAGCCCGCGCTAGTTCACTACTTGTCTGACGAAGTGACCGATCAAGGTTAAGGGCGAGTTTACAGGCATTGGCCGAGGGCTTTCTAAGCGTCGTCCTCCGGCCGTGGTTTGGGGTGGCAGGGCAGGCCTGGGGGCGAAGACCGGGGGCGATGAGCCTTCGCCAGTCCCGGTGATCGGCGCCGGCGCGTTTGGGCTCGGAGACAAACTGGACGCGCCGCGGTGACGGAAGGCGCGCGTCGATGACAAGCTCTCTGCATCTTGAGAGCGAGTGCCGGTTGGCGCTCATCTACGCCCCCTTTCAATCAATCGATTGATTGAAAGGGGGCGTGGTCCTATGCTCTCGCCATGGCACGCGTTTCCATCATCGAGGATGTCGAGGGCACGCGGCAGGCGCTGATCCGCGCGGGGCTCGACCTGTTCGGCCGCAACGGCTTCGACGCGACCTCGACGCGCGAGATCGCGCAGGCGGCCGGCGTCAACAGCGCCGGTATCGCCTATCATTTCGGCGGCAAGGACGGGCTGAGGCAGGCCTGTGCCGAGGCGATCATCGCCCGGATGCAGGGCGTGCTGACGGGCGGCTCGCCTGCCGTCTCGATGGCGCCCGACGTGACCGATCGCGACGCCGCGACCGAGCAGCTGCTCGCCCTGATCGGCCGGGTCGTCAGCTTCCTGACGACGGTGCCGGAGAGCGAAGTCGTCGCCCGCTTCGTCATGCGCGAGATGCTGACGCCGAGCCCTGCTTTCGAGGCTCTCTATGGCGGGTTGTTCGAGCCGGTGCATCGCCGGGTCTGCCAGGTCTGGGCGGCGGCGACCGGCATGGAGCCGGAGGCGCCGGAGACGAAGCTCGCGGTCTTCGCGGCGATCGGCCAGGTCTTCTATTTCCGCATCGCGCGGCCGGCGGTGACGCGGCGGCTCGACTGGGACGGGATCGGTGCCGAGGAGGCGCGCCTGATCGGCGAGGCGATCCGGCGCTCGGTGCGCGCCAGCATTCTCGCCTGCAGGGGAGAGGCCTCATGATCCTCGGCTTCATCTGCTCCTTCGCCCTGGCCGCTTCGCTCGGCATCTGCGCCCCGCCGACCACGCGGGTCGCGGGCTATGTCGAGGGCGAATATGTCCGCCTCGGGCCGATCGATGTCGCGCGGATCGAGAGCGTCGCGGTCCGCCGCGGCGAGCGGGTGACTCCGGGCGCCGTCGTCGCGGAACTGCAGAAGGACGATGCGCAGAACGTCGTCGCCGAAAGCGAGGCGCGGCTGGTGCAGGTGCGCGCCCAGCTCGCCAATCTGCTCAGCGGCAAGCGCCCGGAGGAGATCGCGGTGATCGAGGCCAATGCGGCCTCGGCCCAGGCCCAGCATCGCGAGGCCGAGCGGGCGCTGGAACGCCGGCAGGATTTGTTCCGGCGCGGGGTCTCGACCCAGGCCGATCTCGACCAGGCGCAGACGGCGCGCGACGTCGCGGCGGCCAGCGTCCGGCAGAGCGCCGCCAATCTCGCCGTGGCCCGGCTGGCGGCGCGCGAGGAGGAGATCAGGGCGGCGCAGAACCAGGTCGCGCAGGCGCAGGCCGCGCTCGACCAGGCGAAATGGCGGCTGTCGCAGCGCCGGCTCACCGCGCCTGCCCCCGGCATCGTCACCGATATCGTGCGTCATCCCGGCGAGCTCGCCGGGCCGACCGCGCCGGTGCTGACCATGCTGCCGGACGGGGCGGTGAAGCTGATGCTCTATGTGCCGGAGGCGCTGCTCTCCGGCACGGTGGTCGGCACAAGGCTCGAAGTGCACTGCAATGGCTGCCCGCCGGGTCTCGCCGCCACCGTCTCCTATGTCTCGCAGGAGCCGGAATTCACCCCGCCGGTGATCTACTCCGCCGATACCCGGCAAAAGCTGGTCTATCTCGTCGAGGCGCGGCCGGAAGGCGGGCCGGCGGCGAAGCTGCAGCCCGGCCAGATCGTCGACGTCGTCATGCAGGCCCGGCGATGAACATCGAGAACGCCATCGCGGTCCGCGGGCTGACCAAGTGCTTCGGCACGCGGACCGTGGTCGACAATGTCGACCTCACCGTGCGCCAGGGCGAGATCGTCGGCTTCCTCGGTCCGAACGGCTCCGGCAAGACCACGACGATCCGGCTGATCTGCGGGCTGCTGACGCCGGATGCCGGCGAGGGCACGGTGCTCGGCTTCGACGTCCGCAGCCAGAGTGCGCAGATCAAGCTCAATGTCGGCTACATGACCCAGAGGTTCTCGTTCTACGAGGACCTGACGATCGAGGAGAATCTCGCCTTCGTCGCCCGGCTCTACGGGCTCAAGCCCGTCGGGGCGGCCGTGGCGAGGACGCTCGACGGTCTCGGCCTGACCTCGCGCAAGGACCAGCTCGCCGGCACGCTCTCGGGGGGCTGGAAGCAGCGTCTCGCGCTCGCCGCCTGCATCATGCACGAGCCGAAGCTGCTCTTGCTCGACGAGCCGACCGCGGGCGTCGATCCAAAGGCGCGGCGCGAGTTCTGGGACGAGATCCACCGCCTCGCCGGCGAGGGGCTGACCGTGCTGGTCTCGACCCATTACATGGACGAGGCCGAGCGCTGCCACCGCATCGGCTACATCGCCTATGGCCGCATGCTGGCGACGGGCACGGTCGAGGAGGTGGTGCAGGGCTCCGGCCTCTCGACCTATGTCGTCCATGGCGTGCTGAAGCCGGCCGAGATCGCGGCACTCGCTCAGGCGGACGGCGTCGAGCAGGTCGCGCCCTTCGGCGCGACGCTGCATGTCGTCGGTACCGACAGGGGCAGGCTGGAGGCGGCGCTGGCGCCCTTGAGGCAGCGTCCGGGCCTTCGCATCGAGCCCGGCGAGACCAGCCTGGAGGATGTCTTCATCCAGTTCATGGCGAGGGCCCAGGCCGGAGGGCAGGCGGCATGAGCGCCTTCGCGCTGTCCGCGGGGCGGCTCGGCGCCATCCTCGCCAAGGAATTCGTGCAGATGCGGCGCGACCGCATCACCTTCGCGATGATGCTGGTGGTGCCGATCATCCAGCTCCTGCTCTTCGGCTACGCGATCAACAACGATCCCAAGGGCTTGCCGGCGGCGGTCCTGGCGCTGGGCCAGGATCGCTATACCCGCTCGGTGGTCGCGGCGCTGGAGGTCTCCGGCTATTACCGTTTCGCCAAGCGGCCCGAGAGCGCGGCCGAGGCGGAGAGCCTGATGGCGCGCGGCGCGATCTCCTTCCTCGTCACCATTCCCAGCGATTTCGGCATGCGGGTCGAGCGCGGTGACGAGCCGCGCATCCTGGTCGAGGCCGATGCGACCGACCCCGCCGCATCGAGCAATGCGGTCGGGGCGCTGCAGACCATTGCCGGACGGGCGCTGACCCGCGAGCTCGGCACCGAGGACCAGGCCCGGCAGCAGAGCGAGAGCGCACTCTCCTTCGTCGTGCACCGGCGCTACAATCCCGAGGGCATCACCCAGTACAACATCGTGCCCGGCCTGCTCGGCGTCATCCTGCAGATGACCATGGTGATGATGACGGCGATGGCGCTGACCCGCGAGATCGAGCGCGGCACCATGGAGAACCTGCTCGCCATGCCGGCGACGCCTGGCGAGATCATGCTCGGCAAGGTCTTGCCCTATCTCGCCGTCGGCAGCGTCCAGGTCGCGGTCGTGCTCTCGGCGGCGAAGCTGCTTTTCGGCGTGCCCTTCCTCGGCAGCCTCACCTTGCTGCTCGCCTGCGTCACGATCTTCGTGCTGGCGCTGGTCCTGCTCGGCTACACGATCTCGACCCTGGCGCGCACGCAGCTCCAGGCGATGCAATTGACCTTCTTCTTCTTCCTGCCCTCGCTGCTGCTTTCCGGCTTCATGTTTCCATTCGCCGGCATGCCGCTCTGGGCGCAGTGGCTCGGCGAGATCTTCCCGCTGACGCATTTCCTGCGGGTCGTGCGCGCGATCATGCTGAAAGGTGCCGATCTCGGCGACATCGGCACCGAGGTGTTCTGGCTGACCGCCTTCGTGCCGCTCTATGCGGGGATCGCCCTGATGCGGTTCCGGAGCACGCTGGACTGACGGAGGGCGGCTCTCCCGGGAAATCGTAACTTGCAAAAAGATAGTAACTGAGATAGCGGGCTTGGTCATGCAGCCTGGGCTCGCTCCGCTCACCGAATGCCCCTGTGCCCGCGCCGTCGCGACCGTCGGCGAGTGGTGGAGCATACTGATCCTGTGCGATGCACTGCAGGGGCTGACCCGCTTCGACGAGTTCGAGCGCAGCCGCGGTATCGCGCCGAACATGCTGGCGCGCCGGCTGAAGCATCTCGTCGAGAGCGGATTGTTCGAACGGCGGCTCTATAATGAGCGGCCGAAGCGCTACGAATACATCCTGACCGAGAAGGGGCGGGACTTCTTCCCGGTCGTCGCCGCGCTGATCGGCTATGCCAACCGGCATCTTGCGCCCGAGGGCGCCTCACTGCAGCTGGCCGAGCGCGGAAGCGAAGAGCCGATCATCCCGGTCACCGTCGCTGCCGCGACCTTGCAACCCATCACCGTCGACAGCGTCACGGTCATCGCCGGTCCGCAGGCCAGCACTGGCATGCGCGAGCGCCTTGCCTTCGTCGCAGCGCGCGAAGCAGCCACCCGAACCAAACCGAGCTAGGAGCTTTCTATGCGTCGCATCGTCGTCACCGGACTGGGCGTCGTCTCGCCCCTGGGCTGCGGCACCGAACTCGCCTGGCGGCGCCTGCTCGCGGGCCGCTCCGGCCTGCGCCGCCTGCCGGATGCGGTGGCCGAGACCCTTCCGGCCAAGGTTGCGGGTCTCGTGCCCGGCAAGGCCGAGGACAATGAGGGCGGTTTCGATGCCGATGTCGCGATCGCGCCCAAGGACCAGCGCAAGATGGACCGTTTCATCCAGTTCGCGCTGGTCGCCGCCAAGGAGGCGCTGGCGCAGGCCGGCTGGCAGCCGCAGAGCGAGCCCGAGCGCGAGCGCACCGCGACCGTGATCGCTTCCGGCGTCGGCGGCTTTCCGGCGATCGCCGAGGCGGTGCGGACCACCGACCAGCGCGGCGTGCGCCGGCTCTCGCCCTTCACCGTGCCGTCCTTCCTGGTCAATCTCGCCGCCGGACATGTTTCGATCGATCACGGCTTCAAGGGGCCGATCGGTGCACCGGTCACGGCCTGCGCCGCGGGTGTGCAGGCGATCGGTGATGCGGCGCGGATGATCCGGGCCGGCGAGGCCGATATCGCGCTCTGCGGCGGCAGCGAGGCCTGCGTCGATCTCGTCGCGCTCGGCGGCTTTGCCGCGGCGCGGGCGCTCTCCACCGGTTTCAACGACGAGCCGGAGAAGGCGTCACGTCCTTTCGACCGCGACCGCGACGGCTTCGTCATGGGCGAGGGGGCCGGGATCCTGGTGATCGAGGCTCTGGAGCATGCGCAGGCGCGCGGTGCGACGATCCTCGCCGAGCTGACCGGCTATGGCACCAGCGCCGACGCCTATCACATCACCTCCGGCCCCGAGGACGGCTCGGGAGCGCGCCGGGCGATGGAAACGGCATTGAAGCAGGCAGGCTTGAAGCCCGGCGATGTCGGCCATCTCAACGCCCATTCGACCTCGACGCCGGTCGGCGATCGCGGCGAGCTCGCCGCGATCAAGTCGGTGTTCGGCGACGGGGGCGGCATCGCGATCAGCGCGACCAAGTCTGCCACCGGCCATCTGCTCGGCGCGGCCGGCGGGCTCGAAGCGATCTTCACCGTCCTTGCATTGCGCGACCAGATCGTGCCGCCGACGCTCAATCTGGACAATCCGGACGAGGAGGCGGCCGGGCTCGACCTCGTTGCAAAGCTCGCCCGGCCGCATGCGATGGAGCACGCCATCTCGAACGGCTTCGGCTTCGGCGGCGTCAACGCCAGCGTGGCGTTCCGGCGCTGGAGCTGACGGCTTTCCGCGCCCTCAGGCGAATTCGCGCAGCAGCAGCTTGTAATTGCGCAGCCGCAGCTCGGGATCGTCGAGGAAATCCTGGATCATGAACTCGTCGGCGCCGGTCAGCGCCGCCATGTGACGCAGCCTCCCGGCAACGCGCTCCGGCGTGCCGACGATGAAGGTCGGCCAGTCGGCATCATCGGCCGGAACCATCCCGTCCATGATCGCCATCGCTTCGTCGAGCTCCGGCAGGCGCTCGAGCATGATCCGCTCGGGCTTGCGCCGCTGGCGGAAGACGGCGCGAACCGGCATGGCGAGGCGCTCGGCCTCCTCCTGCGTTTCGCCGATGATGGCGCGCACGGCGATGAAGGCCTGCGGCGCGGCGATGCCGGCGGCGTGGCGCGAAGGCCGGAAGGCCGACTGATAGGCCGCGAAGGAGTGCGGCGCCTGCTCCGGCTGGTGGAAGGCGCTGCAGGCGAGGCCGAGGCCGAGCTCGGCGGCGCGGCGCGCACTGCCTTCGCTGACCGCGAGGATCCAGGGCAGGGGGCCGGCAGGCTCGTCGCGCATGATGCCGATTGCATGGAAGGGCGAGGTTTCCGGTAGGTCGTTGCCGAGCCAGCCGATCAGCTCCTCGACATTCGCCGCATGGTCGTCCGGGATCTCGGCGTCACGCAGCCGCTTCAGCGCGCGGTCGGCGAGGGGGCCGGCGGTGGCGCGGCCGATGCCGACATCGATGCGGCCGGGGAAGAGCGCGCCGAGCGTCCGCAGTGCCTCGGCGACCTTGTAGGGGCTGTAATGGTTGAGCAGCACGCCGCCGACGCCGATGCGGATCCGCGAGGTCGCGCCGGCGAGCGCGGCGGCGAAGACCTCCGGGGCCGGGTTGGCCTCGAAGGCGACGTCGTGATGCTCGACGATCCAGTAGCGGGCGAAACCGAGGCGCTCGACCTCCTTCGCCATGGCGATCGCGGTGCGCAGGGCGCCGCCGGAGGTCTGGCCCTTGGGCACGACGAGAGGATCGAGGAGCGAGAGCTTCATGGTGGCGATATCCGCTGGCCGGAGCGCCGCCGAAAAGGCGGCGCTCCCTTGCCTTGTCAGTTGAGCTTGAAGGCGGAGGGGGCGACGAGGCTCGCCTTGATGTCGATCGCCTTGGCCTTGGGCAGCATGCCGGCCTCGATCATGAAGGCCTGATCCGCCGTGAGATTGGCGATGTCGGCCTCGGTCATCGCCGGGGTGAAGTCGTAGAGCGGCAGCTGGGCGCGGGCGTCCTCGATCGTGATCTTCTGCTCCTTGGCGGCGATCGCCAGCGCCTCCTCCGGGTTCTTCGCCATGAAATCGAGCGCCTTGTGATGGGCGGCGAAATAGGCGGCGACCAGATCGGGGTGCTTCTCCAGGAAGGCGGCATTGGCGCCGATCACCGTGGTCGGCTTGATCAGGCCCTCGCCGCTGGTCAGAGCGCGGCCGCCGGCCTTCTCGACCTGGGTGACATTGGCGCCGGCGAGCGTCGCGACGTCGACCTGGCCGGCAAGCAGCGCGGCGCGCGCGGCCGGCAGATCCATGTTGATGTACTCGACATCGCTGAGCTTCAGATTCTGCGAGGCGAGCGCAGCGACGAGGAGCTGGTTCAGCACCGTGCCCTTGGGGCCGGCGATCTTCTTGCCCTTGAGGTCGGCGAGCTTCGCCGGGCCGTCGGCGCGGGTCATCAGGAAATAGGCCTTTGGCGAGCGCGCATAGGCGGCGACGACCTTGAGCGGCACGCCGTTCGCGGCAGCGAGGATGGCGGAGGTGCCGCCGAGCACGCTGGCGATGTCGATCTCGCCAGCGGCGATGGCCTGGGTCTGCTGCGCGCCGGAGGTGATGACGGGGTTCTCGACCTTGATGCCCTTCGCCGCGAAGGCCTCGTCGAGGAAGCCCTTCTCGCGCATCACGATGGAGGGAACGTTGAAGGGCGCGGTGACATAGGTGATGCGCACCGTTTTGGGCTTCTCGGCCGTTTGCGCCTGGGCATGAGCGGCGGGCAGCAGCAGCGCGAGCGCGAGGCCGAGACAGGCGAGGGGCTTCTTCATGGTGGTCTCCTTGGACAGAAAATTCAGGCCGCGGCAGGCGTCGGCGTCGTCATCAGCCGGGAAAGGATCGCCCGGCGATGGAGGTTGACGTCGGGGTCGGTCGGGTCGCGCGGATAGGGCAGGGCGATCGCCTCGCGGCCGACGATGCGGCCGGCCTGCATCTCCAGCGCACGCTCGCCGAGCAGCACGGCTTCCTCGACGTCGTGGGTGACGAAGACGATGGTCGGGCGCCGTCGCTGCCAGATCGAGACGAGCTCGTTCTGCATGGTCCGGCGGGTGAAGGCGTCGAGCGCCGCGAAGGGCTCGTCGAGTAGCAAAAGGTCGGGCTCCTGGACGAGGGCGCGCGCGATCGCGACGCGCTGGGCCATGCCGCCGGAAAGCTGCGCCGGCATCGCGCCGGCAAAGGCCGAGAGGCCGACGAGTTCGATCGCGGCGGCGCAACGCTCGGCGGCGACGGGGCGCAGCACCCGGCCGCGCAGGCCGAAGCCGACATTGGCGGAAACATCGAGCCAGGGCATCAGCCTGGCCTCCTGAAAGACGATGGCGGTGCGCAGCCTGCCGCCGTCGCCGCGTCGGATCTCGCCCTCGCTCGGCTTTTCGAGGCCGGCGAGGATGCGCAGCAATGTGGTCTTGCCGCAGCCGCTGCGGCCGACCAGCGTCGTGAACGAGCCGGCGGGGAAGGAAAGGTCGATATCGGCGAGGGCCGTGACCTCCTCCGCGCCGACGCGGTAGCGCCGGCCGATGCCGAAAAGCTCAAGCACGGGCCATCTCCAGGTCGCCGGAGAGCCAGGGCGCGCTGCGGCGGATGGCGAGGCGCAGCAGATGGTCTGCGGTGAGGCCGAGCACGCCGATGACGAGGATGCCGGCGAGCACGATGTCGGTGCGGGCGAGGTTCTCGGCGTCGACGATCATGTAGCCGAGCCCGGCCGAGGAGGCGATCAGCTCGGCGCCGACCAGCGCGCGCCAGCTATAGCCGAGGCCGATCCGGAGGCCGACGACGATCGCCGGCAGGGCCGAGGGCAGGACGATGCGCAGCATGATCTCCGGCCGCGAGAAGCCGCAAACCGTGCCGACATCGATCAGCTTGCGGTCGACGGAATCGAAGCCGCCGCGCACGCCGAGGAAGATCGGGAAGAAGCAGGAGAGGATGATGATCCCGACCTTCTGCGTCTCGCCGATACCGAGCCAGAGCATCAGCAGCGGCATCAGCGCCAGCGGCGGAATCTGGCGCAGGAATTCGAGCAGCGGCTCGAAGAGCGCCCGCAGCCTGAGGCTCAGCACGAAGAGCAAGGCGAGCGGCACGGCGAAGGCGATGGCGAGGAGATAGCCGAGCGCGACGCGCCTCAGGCTGACGAGCGTGTGGCGCAGGAGTTCGCCCGAGGCGATCAACTCGGCAATCGTCTCCGCGACCGTGCCGGGCCCGGGCAGCAGGAAGGCGCTGACCCAGCCGAGACGGCTGGCGAGCCACCACAAAGCGAGCGTGGCGGCGAAGACGATGATGGTCGTGAAACGGGGCAATGTTTGCTGGCGTCAAATTTCGGATGCGCCACGCTCAATAAGCCTATGGATGAAATGCGCAAGTCTGCTGCAGTGCCGCAGCAAGCTTGCGCTCTACATCAGAAATATTCTAATTTAATACTTGGGTCGTGTCTTCCGGTGAGCAGTGGTCGCGCAGGGGTTATCCTGCGCGAGCCGGATCACAGCGGAATATTGTCGTGTTTGCGCCAGGGGCGTTCGAGGCTCTTGGTGCGGAGCATGGCCAGCGCCCGGGCGATGCGGCGGCGGGTCGAGTGCGGCATGATCACCTCGTCGACATAGCCGCGCTCGGCCGCGACGAACGGGCTCATGAAGCGGTCCTCATATTCCTTTGTCTGGCGCGCGATCGTCTCGGCGTCGC
This sequence comes from Allobosea sp. GW823-FHT01F03, assembly GCF_058798075.1. Classification (NCBI taxonomy): domain Bacteria; kingdom Pseudomonadati; phylum Pseudomonadota; class Alphaproteobacteria; order Hyphomicrobiales; family Alloboseaceae; genus Allobosea; species Allobosea sp. GW823-FHT01F03. The sequence goes on from NZ_CM179505.1 coordinate 2,536,239, forward strand.
CGCCCCGGAAGATGATCTCGACCGCGCCCTTGGCGCCCATCACCGCGATCTGGGCGCTCGGCCAGGCATAGTTGACGTCGGCGCCGATATGCTTCGAGGCCATCACGTCATAGGCGCCGCCAAAGGCTTTCCGCGTGATCACCGTGACCAGCGGCACGGTGCATTCCGAATAGGCGAAAAGCAGCTTGGCGCCGTGCTTGATCAGCCCGCCATATTCCTGCGCCGTGCCCGGCAGGAAGCCGGGCACGTCGACGAAGGTGACGATCGGGATCTCGAAGGCGTCGCAATAGCGCACGAAGCGCGCCGCCTTGCGCGAGGCATCGGCATCGAGCACCCCGGCCAGCACCATCGGCTGGTTGGCGACGACCCCGACGGTCCGGCCCTCGATCCGCCCGAAGCCGGTGACGATGTTCTTCGCATAGGCCTCCTGGATCTCGAAGAAATCGCCCTCGTCGAGCGTCTTCAGGATCAGTTCCTTGATGTCGTAGGGCTTGTTCGGATTGTCCGGCACCAGCGTGTCGAGGCTGGTGTCGACCCGGTCCGGCACGTCGAAGGACGGCCATTCCGGCACGCCCGCCGTATTGTTGGCCGGCAGGAAGTCGATCAGCCGGCGCACCTGCAGCAGCGCCTCGACATCGTTCTCGAAGGAGCCGTCGGCCACCGAGGATTTGGAGGTGTGGACCCTGGCGCCGCCGAGCTCTTCGGCGGTCACCGTCTCGTTGGTGACGGTCTTCACCACCTCCGGCCCGGTGACGAACATGTAGGAGGTGTCGCGGACCATGAAGATGAAATCGGTCATCGCCGGCGAATAGACGTCGCCGCCGGCGCAGGGCCCCATGATCACCGAGATCTGCGGGATCACGCCGGACGCCTGGACGTTGCGCTTGAAGACCTCGCCATAGCCGCCGAGCGCCGCGACGCCCTCCTGGATGCGGGCGCCGCCGGCGTCGAAGATGCCGACGATGGGCGCGCGCATCTTCAGCGCCATGTCCTGGATCTTGATGATCTTCTGGGCATGGGTCTCGGAGAGCGAGCCGCCGAAGACGGTGAAATCCTTGGAGAAGACGAAGACGGTGCGGCCATTGACCGTGCCCCAGCCGGTGACGACGCCGTCGCCGGGGATCTTCTCGGCCTTGTCCATGCCGAAATCGACCGCCCGGTGCTGCACGAACATGTCGAACTCCTCGAAGGAGTCCTTGTCGAGCAGCAGCTCGATCCGCTCGCGCGCCGTCAGCTTGCCGCGCCCATGCTGCGCCGCAATCCGCCGCTCGCCACCACCGAGCCGAGCACCCGCGCGACGCGATTCGAGCTGTTCGAGAATGTCCTTCATGGCGAAGCCCCGCAGCCGACTGACGATCTCTCACCGGCTTAAGCGGCGCGGGACGGGCTGTCCATCGGATGCCGGCGGCGCAAACGTTCTTCGATCACGCCGAAACGTCATTGCGAAGGCGCGCTTCGCTGCGGTCGGATGACGGTGCAGATTGGTCGAAAAGGCTACGCGTCACGCGGCCGGCTGCATCGCCTCCGGAGCGTTTTCGAGCGAATCGGCCGCGGTTCGCGTGAAGAAGGCACGATAAATCAAAGAGATGGCGCATTCCGGCGTTTCAGGGAAACGCGGAAATGCGCTAGCCCTGCATCAGCAGCAGCACGGCCGCGTCGTACTCCTTGCGCCGTAGTACCCGGCGTTCGGCCGCTTCCTCGTCCTGGCCCCAGATCCCGATCTGATAGTCCTCGTCGAGATGGGCGGCGGCCCAGGCCGCCTCGGCGTCGATCAGCCCCTCGGCAAGGACGAGCGTCAGGATGGTCGACCCCGTCAGGGTCATGACGTTGTGGGCGCCGGCGAGGGCGATCGGGGCGGGGATCGCCGCGACGCGTTTTTCCACCGCGTCGAGCACGGTCTGCGGCTGCTCGGCGAAGACCACGCCCTGCGCCATGACGAAGCGGCCGCCGATCCGCGCCTCCAATGCGGCGATCAGCGGGTTCCAGATCTGGTCCTGGCGCTCCACCAGTTCGCGCGGCTCGCCGGCGCGATAGCAGAGCGCGTCGCTGCCGGCATAGCGGACGATCTCGGCGCGGACCGCCTCGTGCTGGTCGGCGACGCCGTCGAGCGCCGAGTTGACCAGCCGGGTCATCGGCATCCGGGCGGGGTCGATCTCCCCCTCCTGCGCCTGCCATTCGGCGGCCAGCGCCTGCGCGACGGCGTGCGAGGCGACCGCCAGCGGCTTGCGGGCCGGGGTGCGGGCGGTGCGGCCGTCGAGCGCGACTTGGAAGAGGCCGTCGCGCTCCAGCGCTTCGGCCTTCTCGTAGAAGCGCTTAGGCAGCGGGTTGCGCATCGCCTGCTGGGCGGCGGCGACGGGGTCGGGTTGGCGCTGGCCGGGGGAGCCGAAGCGCGCGAGGAAATCATCGGTCGACATGGCTGCGTCCATAGCGCATCCGAGACCCCGCGCGAAACGGCTTCGTGCCGGTGCGCGCTGTCTCCGAGCGTTGACCCTTGCCGGGCAGGGGGCTAAACGCCTTCTCCCCGGACGCCATTCGCGTCCGCGAGGCGCGCGAGAGGGCATCATGTTGGAGAGTGCGGGAACCCGGTGAGGTTTCGCTGAGGCGAGACCTGATCCAGCGCCGGGTGAGAGATCCAGACCACAGGGTCGGCTTTCGCCGCGGCGCTTGTCATGGTTCCATGCACAGGCTTTTCCATCATGAACGTTTCGCGGGACGAGCAGCGCGTGCTGCACGTGCTGGCCCGTGGCGGGCAGATCCGCCATTTTCGCGGCGAGAACCGCCGTATCCATCATGTCGAATGCTTCACCCATGAAGGTCATCTTCTGAGTGATTGCACGCTCGCCATCTTCGCTGGCCTCAAGCGCAAGCGGCTGATCGAGTCGCGGCAGGGCGCGCCCTACCGCATCTCCCGGCTCGGACGGCTCGCCGTCCGCAGCCAGGCCGACAACAGGTGACGACAGGCGGGAGGGCGCAGGCCCTCCCGCCATGCCGGCCGCGCTCGTCAGCGTTTCAGGCGGCCTGGCGGATGCGCTGGAGGAAGGTGCGGACCTGGCTGTCGAGCTGCGCCGCCTGCTCTGCGAGCTTCTCGGCGGCGTCGGAGACGCAACCGGCCGCCGACCCGGCTTCATTGGCGACGCCGATGACGCGGTGGATGGTGTCCGAGGCCATCTCGGCATCCTGCGCCGTGCTGCCGATATTCTCGGCGATGCCGGCGGTGGCCTGGTCCTGCTGGGCGATGGCGGCGGCGACCGAGGCCGAGACGTCGTTCAGCGAATTGATCGAGCCGCCCATCACCTCGATCGCCTGCACGGCTTCGGAGCCGGATTCGTGGATGGCGGCGATCCGTTTCTGGATGTCGGCCGTCGCCTGCGAGGTCTGGCTGGCAAGCGCCTTGACCTCCTGCGCCACGACGGCGAAGCCCTGCCCCTGGACGCCGAAGCGGGCCGCCTCGATCGAGGCGTTGAGGGCCAGGAGGTTGGTGCGCTCGGCAATGGTCGAGATCAGCTGGACGATCTGGCCGATATCCTCCGCCTTCCGCGAGAGATGCTGGACCGTGCTCAGCACGTTGTGGGCGCTGCTGGTGGTGAATTCGACGACCCGGCTCGTGGCGCCGACCTGCTCGCGCAGCTCGCCGATCGCGCTGGCGAGCCCGTTCGTGGCGATGGTGGCGGCGGTGACGGCCGTGGCGGCCTGGTCGGAGGAGGTGGCTGCGGCCAGCGCGCCTTCCTGGACCCGGCGCGCGCCTTCGGACATCTGCGAGGCGGCCCTGCGCAGCGGCTCGACCGAGGCGAAGACCTCGCCTGCTATGCCGGCCACCTCCACTTCGAGATCGTCGGCGATTTCCAGCACCAGCGCCTGCCGCTCCAGCGCCGCCTGCAGCGTGGTCCTGGCGAGATCGCGCTCGGCCTGCTCGGCGACGAGGCGCGCGGCATTTGCACGCTCGCTTTGCGCTTCGGCGTTGATGAAGGCGGCCCGCAGGGTGATCACGACCCAGCTCAGAGCGCTGTTCTGCACGACCACGATGACGGCATGGAGCAGCACGCGGCGGCCGTCGCTGCCGCCGGGAAAGACACCTTCCGGATAGACCAGGTTCAGGCCGGCATGATGCGCCGCGATCGCGACCGCGGTGGTGACGAAGATGCGCCAGTCAAGCCAGCCCGCGGTGATGGCGAGCGCGGCGAAGAAGCTCATATGGATGTCGGGCTGATAGGGATGCCCCGCCGTGACGTAGACCAGCAGCATGACCTGGCCGACCAGTGCGAGGGAGCTGACCTGGCGGGTCAGCCAATCCGGCCCGCGCAGCTGCCAGAGAATGGTCGGAACCGCTGCGAGGGCGAGGGCGGCGAGCGTGAGACTCGCGCCCGGCAGTTCGAAGCCCTGGACGCAGGCCGCCACCAGAACGAATTGGAGCCAGAGCAGGGTGGTGAGCAGAAGGCCGAAGCGCCGGCGAAACTGATCAACCAGATTCATGGCCTGCTCCCTGAGACCGCGCCGACGTCCATGCAGAGTTTCGCCAGGCTGGCGTCGAGCACGAGCCAGGCGCCGGCGGCGTAGAGCTTGCCGGCATAATCCGCGGTCTCGGCTGTGCTGACGGCGACCGGCCGGCTGGAACTGAGCGCCAGGATCGCGCCGCCGGAAGCGGCGATGGCGGCGATCATCCGGGATTCGCCGGAGCCGGGCGGGAACAGGGCCACCACCGGCCGTCCTTCGACCGGCTGACCGGCCAGGAGCAGGAGCGCCAGCGCCATCAGCGGACCGACAGTGAGGCCGAAGAGCAACTCGCGCATCGTGCTCCCCCAGACCGGTGAGCCGGCGTCGGCAGACGCCGCTGGCCGAGAAGCGCGTTTGGTCGCCGCAAGGCTATGCCGGACTCTAGACTGTAATGGTTGAGTAATCCTTGCCACCACGCCGGCCCCTCGCGCATCGCCCGGGCCGCGAGCGGCTACCGGCAGGCATAGGCCAGCGGCAGGCCTGGGCCGCCGGCAAGAATTTTCGCCGCAAGGCGGGGGAGGCGGGAACTTCGGGCTCGCCGGTGCGTCCTTGGGACATTACAATCTCTTCATGATCGCGCCATCGTGGCGTGAGGGGCGCTCGGCCAGGCTGCGGCCATCGTCTGCCGGCTTCGAGACCCGAGACAGCGAACCGTCGTCAGTCAACGAAAACGGAGAGCTTTTCATGAAACGCCTAGCCCTCATCGCCGCATCCGGCGCCGCTATTCTGGCGACCGGCCTGGCGGTCGCGCAGCCGCAGCCGATCCCCCTGGCGCAAGCAGGGCAGAGCGCGCAGCATGGCGGCAGCGGCGGCGAGAAGGCCGATCGCAGCGACCGCCGCGAGGAGATGCGCGAGCGGCGCGCCGAACGGATGACGGCGCAGCTGAACGAGCGTCTCGCCAAGCTTCGCACCGATCTGAAGCTGAAGCCCGAGCAGGTCGCCGCCTTCGAGAAGATCGAGGCGCTGATCAAGCGCAATGCCGAGCAGCGCCGCGAACGCATGTCCCAGATGCGTGATCAGCGCGAGAACTTCCGTCATGCCGACATCATGGAACGGCTCGACATGATGGCGACGCGGCAGGCAGAGCGCGCCATCCGCTCGAAGGAAATGGCCGATGCGGTGCGCCCGCTCTGGACGACGCTGTCGGACGAGCAGAAGACCGTCACCCGCCGCGCCATGCGCGAAATCATGGCCGAGGGCCGCGGCCGGATGATGGAGATGCACCGGCGCATGCGCGGCAATGACGACGACCGTCGTGACGACCGCGGCTCGCGCCGCTGGCGCGACCGCGACCATGATCACGACCGGGATCGCGACGACGACATGTGAGCAGACGGCAAAGCCGGCTGCGAAAGATCATCGGCACGGCCGGGCGTGAGCCCGGCCGTTGTCATTGTTGCGTATCATGCGGCAGGCTATAGCCGGCGGGCTTGGCAGGGGCAGGCCGGTGCGCTTCATCCAGACCTTCGAACTCTATTCCTTTCTCGATTCCGTCGTCAGTCTCGGCGTCGCCTTCGTACTCGGGGTGCTGATCGGCGCCGAGCGGCAGTATCGCCAGCGCACGGCGGGCTTGCGCACGACGGTGCTGGTCGCGGTCGGCTCGGCCGCCTTTGTCGATCTCGCCATGGCGATGGGCGGCACCTCGGACGCGATCCGGGTCATCGCCAACGTGATCACCGGCATCGGTTTCCTCGGTGCCGGCGTGATCATGAAGGAGGGCCTGAACGTCCGCGGCCTCAACACCGCCGCGACGCTCTGGTGCGCCTCGGCCGTCGGCGCCTGCGCGGGCGCCGACATGGTCGCCGAGGCGGTGCTGGTCACCGTCCTGGTGCTCGCCGGCAACACGCTGCTGCGCCCGCTCGTCAATGCGATCAACCGGATTCCGCTGGACGAGAAGGCCCTCGAGGCGACCTATGAGGTGGTGTTGACCTCGAGCGGTGCGGCACTGCCGACGGTGCGCGATGCCCTGGTCGAGCATCTCGACAACGCGAAGTATCCGGCGAGCGATGTCCGGACGGTCGAGCGGGGCGACGACATGGTCGAGATCACCGCCGTCCTGATCAGCACCGCTGTCGACCGGCGGGAGCTGGACCAAGTCGTCGATCGGCTCGGGCGCATTCCCGGCGTGAAGCACGCGACCTGGGAAAGCAGCACCGCGGACTGACCGGCGGTGTCCGGCTGGCGTCGGGGCTCGCATCGGATAGAACCTGTTACGCTGGCCCTGCCGCTCGCGAATCACGGGCAGCCATCCCGCCGGCTCCCGTCGGCTGGGTCCCGGAAGAAGAGGAGAGCGCGGTGTATCGCTATCTGAGATTGAAGTCCCTCGTGCTTCTGGGGGCGCTGCTGGCCGGTTTCGTCGCGCCGCTGCCGCTGGTCGCGACCGCGCAGGCCCAGGTGTCCGGCACCTCGCGCCAGAGCGCCAATCGTGGGCATGTGAACCGGCCGCAACACCGTCCTCATACGCGCCCGCATCACCGGCCGGTCGCTCGTCCGCATCCCCATCATCGGCCGCGCCATGGTGTCCGGCATCATCCGCGGCACAATGTCGTCGTGGTGCATCCGCATCGGCGCTGGAACCGTGGCGGCGCGATCGCGGCCGGCGCCGCGATCGGCTTCATCGCCGGCGCCGCAGCCACCTCCTGGGCCGGTTCGCCGCCGCGCTCTGGCTATTGCTGGTACTATACCAACCGGGCACGCACGCACGGCTTCTGGGATTGGTGCCCGCGCTGAGCAGGATTGGCGAGGCGCCGGGCGGTGAAAGACCGCCTGGCGCCCTGCATGAACGGGCTGAGGCCTTGCACCTGCGGCGATTGACTTGCCCGGGGCCGGCCCTACCTTGCCGCGGGTCGGTGGCGTCGAGGATATCATGCGTTTGCGAGCGGTTGCGTTGGTGCTCGTCGGGGCGCTTTCTCCCGGCCTGGCGCAGGCGCAGCAGGATCCGTATTTCGCGCGGGCGCAGGCGGTCTTCCTTGGGCTGAAGCCCGATACGCGTCTCTGGTTCCAGCTGGTTTTGACCAGTGCCGGGCACTGGCCCGCCGTTCCCAATATCGGCTATTCGCGCCGCCTCTTCGAAGCGACCAGGCAGTTCCAGCTCTCGCGGGGCGAGGCGCCGACCGGCGTCCTGACGCGCGCCCAGGTCGAGCGCATCCTGCAGGCGGGCACTGCGGTCCTGAATGGCTGGCGGCTGCGCTGGGTGCCGCACCCGACCCGCGGCCGGCAGCTCTGGGTGCCGATGGGGCTCGAGCTCGAGGCCAAGCGAACCGATGCCGGCGTCGAGTTGCGCGAGCCCGGCAACCGCTTCCGCCTGAAGTTCAACTATTACGGCTCGCTGGATGTCGAAAACGCCTATGCGGTGACGCTGCGGGAGATGCTCGGCAGTGGCGACAAGATCAACTTCAAGACCCTGAAGCGCGATTTCTTTGTCATCACCGGTAATCAGGGGCGCTATAGCCGCTATGTCCGCTACCATGCCGACGGCCGCGGCATCCTCGGCTTCGACATGTCATGGTCGGAGGATGATGCGCCGGTCTATGGCAGCCGGCTGGTGACGGTGATTTCCGGCTCGCTCTGGGCGACGATGACCGGCGCGCCCTTTCCCGAGACCAGTCGGGTCCGCTTTCCCTGGGAACCCGGTGCACCCGAGAGCGCCGGCGCTTCCAGGCAGCCGCCGCCGACCACGACACCTTCGACCACCATACCCCCGGCGCCGCGGGCTGCGGCCGCGCCGGAGGAGCCGCCGAAGCCCAAATCCTCCTCCGGCTCGGGCTTCTTCGTCTCGAAGGCCGGACATGTCGTCACCAACGCCCATGTCGTGCAGGATTGCAGCGCGATCAGCGTGCGGCCGGACGGGGCCGTCGGCGTGCCTGCCCAGGTGCTGGCGCGCGACGTGATCAACGATCTGGCGGTCCTCAAGATCGCCGGCCCGGCGGAGCGCACGCTGCCGGTCCGGCCGAGCGTGCGGCTGGGCGAGGGCATCGCCGCCTTCGGCTTCCCGCACAGCGATCTCCTCGCCACGGCTGGCAATTTCACGCTCGGCAATGTCACGGCACTGGCGGGGCTGAAGGATGACAGCCGCTACCTCCAGATCTCGGCTCCGGTCCAGCCCGGCAATTCCGGCGGGCCGCTGCTCGACGGTGCTGGCAATGTCGTCGGCGTGGTCTCGGCCAAGCTCGACGCGATCAAGATGGCCTCCGAGCGCGGCGACCTGCCGCAGAACATCAATTTCGCGGTTAAGGCGTCGCTCGCCGCGAGCTTCCTCGATGCCAACCAGATCGCCTACGAGACCGGCGCGCCCGGCGAAAAGCTCGACCCGGCCGATCTCGCGGAGCGGGCGAAGAAGGCGAGCGCCTTCATCTCCTGCCGGTGAGGGGGAGGGCTGGTCCGCCAACGAAAAGGCGGCTCCAAGACGTCGCCCTTCTTGGGTCTATCCAGAAGCTTGCGATCTGCGGCTGACAGGTGGCGCGAGCGGCAGCGGGGGCGATCAATGCCGCGCGGCTTGCGCGCCCTGCATCTCCACCCTGAACCCCACCAGCTGCCGGAACAGCGGCACGATCCTGAAATCCTCGTCGAAACCCCAGCCGGCCCGTGGCGCCTGCTTCCGGCTTTCCAGAAGCCCCAGCCATGTCAGAGGGCGCAGGACCCGCGACACCATGGCGAACTCCGGAAGGTCCTGCGTCGGAACCTCGAGCAAGGTCTCCATCACCGTGCAGGACTCCGTCAGTGTCCCGGCGCTCGACCATTCATGCGCGGTCACCGACAGGCTCCAGAGAATCACGCCCATATGGTGCTGCGGCCAGAACTCGATCGGGTTCCGGTCGAAGTCCTGCAGGTTCATCTTCCAGAAGACCGCCTCGAACAGCGCTGCGAGCAAGGCAGGAGCCGCTTCAGGGGCGAGCATGGCCTTGCCCGCCCTGCTCGCCCTCAGGATCCCCGAACGCTTCCGCAGCAGGCCCGCAGCCTGCAAGGCGATCCGGGTGAAAAGGACGCCATAGGCGTCGTGCTCGTTGATGACCTTGCTCGTCGCGAGGATGTCGGCCTTGTCGTATCCCGGCCATTCCGTCTGGTCGAAGACAGGCCGGACATCGACGCGCTTCAGGGCTCCGGCGGGCGTCAGGACGAGGCCGCCTTTCTCCACGGCAAGCCCCAGCAAAAGGCGTGCGGCCTGGACCATGGGGGCAAGAAGAGCCGCCTCGGCCGGGACGTCGTGGGGCGTGAGGCGGAGCGCTCGCGGGACCCTGCCGGGCGGCTCCAGGAGCGCCTTGAGGGAGGTTGGCTCGAGATGAGCCCAGGCGGGAGGAATAGCAGTCACGCAGGGAGCCTAGGCGGGCCGGAGCAAAGGCTCAACAGCCCGGCCAAGAAAGCTCCGAAAAGCGTGCGCGAGAGTGCCGCAAGGCCATCGCGGCCGGACCGCCCGGGTCGCGGCCGTGCCCGCAAACGAAAAGGGCGGCTCCGAAGAACCGCCCTTTCCTGATTCCGGTTTTCGATTCTCGCCAGAGGCTTGCGCCCGCCGGCTGAGAGATCGGATCAGCGCGAGTAGAACTCGATGACCAGGTTCGGCTCCATCTGCACCGCATAGGGCACGTCCGACAGGGTCGGGGTGCGGGTGAAGGAGGCGGAGAACTTGTTGTGGTCGGCGTCGATGTAGTCAGGCACGTCGCGCTCGGCGAGGGCGGCCGACTCGATGACGATGGCGAGCTGGCGCGAGCTCTCCTTGACCGCGATCACGTCGCCCGGCTTGACCTGGTAGGACGCGATGTTGACGCGCTTGCCGTTCACGGTGATGTGGCCGTGATTGATGAACTGGCGAGCGGCGAAGACGGTCGGGACGAACTTGGCGCGGTAGATCACCGCGTCGAGACGGCGCTCGAGCAGGCCGATCAGGTTCTCGCCCGAATCGCCCTTCAGGCGGGTCGCCTCGGCGTAGTAGCGGCGGAACTGCTTCTCGGAGATCGAGCCGTAATAGCCCTTCAGCTTCTGCTTGGCGCGCAGCTGCGTGCCGAAGTCGGAAGGCTTGCCCTTGCGGCGCTGGCCGTGCTGGCCGGGGCCGTATTCGCGGCGGTTGACCGGGGACTTCGGGCGGCCCCAGATGTTCTGACCGAGGCGGCGGTCAATCTTGTACTTCGCCTCATGGCGCTTCGACATGTCGCGTGTCCTCTTGGTTCGCGATTTTGAGGACCGCGCCCTCCTTCTCCCCGTTTCCGGGGCGACAGATCCGGCTTCCAAAGGGAGCGGATCACGGGTGCGGAAAAAGCCACGCGGCCCCGTGAGGAGCCGCGCGACGCCGGTGCCTATGCGGGAATTGCCGGCGAAAGTCAATGCGCCGGCGCGATATCGGCATGGCCGTGGCCAGGCATGGGCGCCTGCGCGCTCCAGCTCAGGCCGGCATCGCCTCGATCTCGACCCGCGCCAGGCCGAAGCCGGCCAGCGCGATCCGGGCCGGCCCGCTCAGCCGGGTGCCGGCGGTGAAGACGGCGCAGGCCTCGCCGGCGTCGCGCCAGTCGCCGGCCGGGCCGAGCAGTTGCGTGACGCGCCGCGCGACGGCGGGGGCGGGGTCGATCCACTCCACCGGCCAGGGTGCGAGGCGGCGATAGCGGGCCAGCAGCAGCGGGTAATGCGTGCAGGCGAGCGCCACCACATCGGTGCGCCTGCCGTCGCGCGCGACGAAGCAGGGGGCGATCTCGGCCAGCACGTCGCTGTCGCCGATCGTCTCGCCCTTCAGGGCCGCCTCGGCGAGGCCGGCAAGCCGGGTCGCGCCGACCAGCGTCACCTCGCAGCCGCCGGCATAATGCTCGATCAGCCCGCGTGTGTAGTCGCGCGCCACGGTTCCCGGCGTCGCCAGAACCGAGACGAGGCCGCTGCGGCTGCGCGCGGCGGCCGGCTTCACCGCCGGAACGGTGCCGACGAAGGGGATGGAGAAACGGGCCCGCAGCGCCGGGAGCACCAGCGTAGAGGCCGTGTTGCAGGCGATGACGACGAGGTCGGGATGGAAGCGCGCGACCAGCCGCTCCATCACCGCGAGCACGCGGGCGATCAGCGCCGCCTCGCTCAGCCTTCCATAGGGAAAGGCGGCGTCGTCGGCGGCGTAGACGATGTCGGCATCGGGGCGGCTGGCGACGACTTCGCTCAGCACGGTCAGGCCGCCGAGACCGGAATCGAACAGGAGGATGGTCGGGCGGCGTTGCGGCATCACCGCGCTGCGATGGCAGTTTCCGGCGAGGAGATCGACTTGCATGGGGTTGGTACCGACCGGGGTCCGCAAAGCCCGATTGGGGCCCTGGTCCGTTAAGGGAGGATGAATGTGGCGTGAGCGCGCTGGGGATAATTTAGTTGACTTTGTCCATTAAAACTCATTTCTCGGAAGCAGGAGGCCATCATGCCAGCCATCGCTCCTCATGCCGTCGATGCGATCCGCCGCTTCAATCGTTTTCACACCCGCTGGGTCGGGGCATTGGGCGGTGATCTCCATGGCTCCGGCTTCGGCCTGACGGAGGCGCGGGTGCTCTACGAGCTGGCGCAGCGCGACGGCTGGCGCGCCGGCGAGCTGGCCCGCGAGCTCGGCCTCGATCCCGCCTATCTCTCGCGGCTGCTGAAGCGTTTCGTGACGCTGGGCTGGCTCGCGCGTGAAAAGGCGGAAGGCGACGCGCGGGCGCTGAAATTGCAGCTGACGGAGGCCGGGCAGGCCGCATTCCGGCCGCTGGACAAGGCTTCATGCGAGCAGGCGAGTGCGATCCTGTCTCGGCTCGATCCGGCCGGGCAGGCGGCGCTCGTGGGCGCACTCGACCTGGCGCAGGGGCTGCTCTCCGGGGACAGCGCGGCACGGCGCATGGTGACGATCCGCGAGCACCGGCCCGGCGATATCGGCTGGGTGATCTCGGCCCATGGCCGGCTCTATGCGCAGGATTATGGCTGGGACATCAGCTTCGAGGCGCTGGTCGCCGAGATCGCCGCGAAATTCCTGCGCGAATTCCAGCCTGGACGGGAGCGCTGCTTCATCGCCGAGCTGGACGGCGCGCCGGTCGGCTCGGCCTTCGCGGTGCGCGAAAGCGAGGAGGTCGCGAAGCTGCGGCTGGTGCTGGTCGAGAAGCGCGCGCAGGGCCTCGGCCTCGGCAAGAAGCTGGTGCGCGAGGCGGTCGGTTTCGCCCGCGCCGCCGGCTATCGCCGGATGATGCTGTGGACCAACGACATCCTGCATGCGGCGCGGGCGATCTATCTCGCCGAGGGTTTTCGGTTGGTGGCCGAGGAGAAGCATCATTCCTTCGGGCAGAATCTGGTTGGGCAGAACTGGGAGCTCGACCTCTAGCTCTTTGTTTTATCGCATTTTCTTCACGCGAGCCGGCGTCCAATTCGCTCGAAAATGCTCCAGTTCCCTCGGCTAGGTTCAGGCCTTGAGCCGCGCCACCGCTGCCGCCGCCATGCGTCCCGCCAGCGTCGCGCCGCCGGCCGTCATGGCGCCGCCCCCCGTAGTCGCCTCGCCGGCGAGCCAGAGGCGCCCGGCGATCGGCTCCGCCAGGATGTCGCGGGCGCCGGCATGGCCGGGCAGGCAGACCGAATAGGAGCCGCGCGCGAAAGGATCGGTCCACCAGGCCGGGAAGGAGACCGGCCCGGCAGCCTTGCGGAACTCCGGCCCGATCATGTTGGCGAGCAGGTCGACGACATGGGCGCGGGCGGCCTCCGGCCCGGAATGCGAGAGCTCGCGGGCATAGTCGCCGCCGCAGAAGCCGACAACCAGGTCCTGATCGCCGGGGAACAGGTCGAAGTTCATCAGCCGGCCATTGGCACCGGCCTCGAAATAGCTGGTGCCGGGCGCGATGCCGAAGCGGTTGCCGTCGACCTTGAGCGCGATCTTGGTCAGAGCGCCCATGCCGATGCCGGAAAGCGCGCCCTGTGTGCGGGCTGGCAGTGCCGGGGTGAAGCGGATCGCGCCGGCCTTGAGCACGCCGACCGGCACGGTGACGATGCAGGCGCGGGCGTTGAGCGTGCCTGAAGCCGTGGTGATCGCGACGCCGGGACCGTCCCAGCGGATCGCGGTGACGGTCTGGTTCAGGCGGATGTCGAGCCCGGCGCCATAGCGCGCCACCAGATTGCCGTAGCCGCTCGGCACGACATAGTCCTCGCCGGCCCAGAGGCGCTGATAGTCGCGGGCCGAGATCCGGGATGCTTCCTCGCCGATCGAGAGCAGCAGGCCGGAGGAGGCGATCGGCGCGAGGTCGGGACCGAGATCGCCCAGCAATTCGGCGATCGACTGGTCGCGCGTCTTGAGGTCCGCGGTTTCGAGCCGGCGGTCGATCTGTCCGAAGGCGCCGCGGCGGCGCTGGCGATCGCCCTGCGACATCGGCTGACCGTTCTGGAAGAGCTGGAAGCCGCCGCCCCAGCTTTCATTCGGCGTGGCGATGCCGAGTTCCTGGGCGATGGTGGTCCAGGGGTTGCGCTCGGCCCAGTGGATGAACATCGCGCCGGCGTCATAGGAAGGTCCGAGCGAGGAATCGGTGAAGGTGCGCCCGCCCAGGCGATCGCGGCCCTCGAGCACGATCACGGCGCGCCCCGCCGCCTGCAATTGCCGGGCGGCGGCGATGCCGGCCGCGCCGGCGCCGATGACCACGACGTCATGGTCACGAGCCTGTGCCCGACCGGAACCGGCCGAGGCCGCGGCCATGGCCGCAGAGCCCAGCAGCAGTTTCCGGCGGTCGAGCATGGCGTGAGCTTCCCTCCGCATCTTGCACTGCATCATGCCACCCGAAGCCGAGGCTGCAAGGCGCAAAGCGCGATGCCCGGTGCCGGTGCGTTCACGAGATGGGGAGGCGGTGCGCCAGGCTCAAGGCGTGGGCCCGAACGCAGGTTCGGCGCCGGTGCGAGATGCGCGCAAGGCGACCCTCCCCGGGGGGGCTGTCCGAGCACTGGCTCCGCGGTGGGCGTCTCCGCCTGCCTTCCGGAAACAGGGATATCGATCTGGCTGCAGATTAGAATTATAATAAATACGTAGTTCTTCCCAGTAAAGAGAATCATTTGACAGTCAAAAGTGATTTTCCTATTCGCTGATGCTGAAATTAAGGCAGGGTCCTTAGTTTAAAACGATTGCAAACTATCAAATGACTTCACTTCGGAAGTCTTCGGCTAGGACGGGATTGGGGCTATGGGCGATTACTCCGGTGGGCTGCGACATGGCGTGGCGCTTGGGGCTTTGGTGCTGGCGATGGCGGCGCCGGCGGCAGCGCAGCAACAGCGGCAGGCGGAACGCAGCGTCGGCGAGCCGGCCGTGACGCTCGACGCGATCGTCGTGCAGGGCGAGGCGGCGACGGCGGCCCCGTTGGTCGCTGGCCCGACGACGACGACGACGACACGTGCGGAGCTCGACCGGGCGCAGGTCCAGAGCATCCAGGAGTTGTCGCAGCGGCTGGAGGCCGGCATCACCTTCAACCGCAACAATGGTTCGGTGAACATTCGCGGCCTCGACGGCGCCCGCGTGCTGACGACGGTCGATGGCATCCGTCAGCCCTTCATCCAGGACAACCGCATCGACCGCAGTATCGGTACGGCCTTCGACTTCGATTCGCTGTCGACGCTTGATCTGTTGCGCGGCGGAAGCGGTGCCAGCACGCTCGGCTCGGGCGCCCTCGGCGGCGCGCTCGCGGTGCGCACGCTCGATCCTGAGGACCTCATCCGGCCCGGCAAGACCTTCGGGGGGCTCGCCAAGACGGGCTTTGACACGACCGACAAGGCCTGGTTCGGTAGCGGCGCCGTCGCTGGCCGGTTCAAGGATACCTGGCTGATGATCCAGGGCGGGCTGCGCCGCGGGCACGAAACAGAAAACCGCGGGAACAATCCGAGCATCGGCGCGACCCGCACCGAGCCGAACCCGGTCGACTTCAACCAGTACAGCTTCCTCGCCAAGCTGCATCAGTATGTGAACGAGGTGCACCGTTTCGGGCTGACCGGCGAGATCTTCAAGCGCTCCGACGAGATCCAGACGCGCACCAGTGCCGTCTCGCTCACCGGCAATTATCGCCCGGGTCGACACGCGACCCAGGAGGATGTCGAGCGCAAGCGCGTCTCGCTGACCTATGACTACAAGCTGCCGGGCGGCCTCATCGACGAGGCCCATGCCAATCTCTACTGGCAGGGCGTGACGCGGAACTCGATCCTCAATGCCTACCGCTTCACCAGCGTGATCGGGCCCTATGCCCGCAACAACGAGGTCGAGGAAAAGGCCTTCGGCTTCAACGGGCACCTGATCAAGAGCTTCATCACCGGCCCGGTGTCGCATCGGCTCCTGCTCGGTACGGAGCTGAGGTCATCGACGCTCGATCAGTATTCGGCCGGCCTGGACAGCTGCCGCAGGCCCTATACGGGCGCCTTCACCGCCTGCAACAACCTGCACAGCAACCAGTCCGACACGCCTCGCGTCGAGGGCAAGCTGGTTGCCTTCTATGCGCATCACCAGTTCGGTTTCCTCAACGACACGCTGCGCCTGACGCCCGGCGTCCGCTTCGACTGGTATGAGGAGGCTCCGAAGGCGACGGCGAGCTATATCGGCAGCGCAGCCTATAGCGGCAGAATGCCGGCCAGTTCGAGCGACGACGCCTGGTCGCCGCGCATCCGCCTCGAATACGATATCCTCAAGAATGCGCCCTATGTGAAGGATGTGACGCTGTTCGCGCAGTGGTCGAAGGGCTTCCGCGCTCCGACTGCCAGCGAGCTCTACGCGACCTTCGGCGCCGTCGGTACCTATCTTCGCACCGGCAATCCCGACCTGCGGCCGGAGACCAGCAACGGCATCGATGTCGGCGTCCGCTTCGGCGACAAGGCCCTCGGCGGCACGCTGACCTATTTCCACACCGATTATCGCAATTTCATCGAGCAGACGCAGATCGCCGCGCCCGGCGGGCTCTACCCGCAGGGCGGCATCACCGCCTATCAGAACGTCGCGCGGGCCCAGATCTCCGGCTTCGAGGCCAATATGCAATATGCCTTCGCGCCGAACTGGCTGGTGCGCGGCTCGTTCTCCTATGTCCAGGGCAAGAACAAGGACAACAATACGCATCTCAACTCGATCCCGCCGGTGCAGGGCATCGTCGCGGTCGCCTATGGCACGGATAACTGGGGGGCGGAGGTGTCGGCCAAATTGGCCGGGGCGCGCAAGGATGTCGCGGCTACGACCGGTACCTCGCAGGGCTTCCAGGCGCCGGGCTACGCGATCTTCAACGCCTCGGCCTGGTGGCGGCCGATGCCGCAGATCGCCGATCTCGAATTGCAGGTCGGCGTCTACAACATCTTCGACCGCAAGTACTGGGACGCGGTCAATGTGCCGACCGGCGTGCTCGCCCAGGCGCGCGACTATTACAGCGAGCCCGGCCGTACCGTGAAGGCGACGCTGAAATACCAGTTCTGAGCGCCGGCGCGCCTTGAACAGAAAGAGGCCGGCGTCCTTGACGCCGGCCTCTTTCTGTTTGTGAACCTGCCCTATCGCATCGGACCGAAAAGTGGACTCCGCTTTTCGGAAAACTCCGATGCGATAACACTGAGATAGATCACCGTGATCGCGTCCGAACGGACGCGCGGTGATCTAGCCGCGCAGCGGCTTCAGCGCGCCAGCCCATTTGCCGAGCTCGGTGAGCAGGTCGGCGGCGCTCTTGCGGTGCAGGTCGTTGGCGGCGAAGACCCCGTCCTTGATCGACTGGCCGACCATCGGAACCGTGACGGCTTCCATGATCGGCATCATCTTCAGGGTGGTGACGATCTGCTTGGTCAGCTGGACGGCGCGCAGCCCGCCGGAAACGCCGCCATAGCTGACGAAGGCGCAGGGCTTGTAGGTCCACTCGCCATAGACATAGTTCAGCGCATTCACGAGGGCTGGCGTCGGGCCGAAATTATATTCCGGCGTGACGAAGACATAGGCGTCCGCGGCCTCGACGCTGGCGCTCCAGCGCCTGGTGTGCTCGTGGATGTAGTCGCGCATGACGGGGTGCTTCGGCTCGTCATAGACCGGCAGCGCGAAGTCGGCGAGGTCGACGAGATGGGCATCGAAGCCGGGATGGGCCTGCGCGACCCCGTGAAACCAGTTGGCGACCGCCGGGCCGACGCGGCCGGGGCGGGTGCTGGCGATGATGGTGTGCAGCCGAAGCGTCATGCGGTTCTCCTGGAGCTGGGGCAGCAAAAGCCGCCATGCCGGGAGCGAGCTTAGCCTGTGCGGCATGCTCTCGGAACCGGGCCGTCACCCCGGGCTTGCCCCGGCATTCATCGTGGAGCTCGGCGCCCTAGGACGGATCCCGAAGCGGCGCCGCTTCGCGGCTTGTTCGGGATGACGAGCGCGTTTGCGGAGAATAGGCAGGCTCGCGCCGCTACGCCGCAGGCTCCTCGGGGCGTCGCCGGCGCGGGCCTTCCGTCAGGGACTTGAAGACGCCGCGCAGCGTGCGGGCTTCCTGCTCGGTCATTGCGAGGCGGTGCAGAATGTCGCGCAGATTGGCGCTCATGATCGCCTTCTTGCCCGGCGGGAAGAAGCCGCACTGGTCGAGCTCGGCCTCGACATAGTCGAACATCGAGAGCACCGTCGCCCGTGTCGCCGGCGGGGAGGGGTTGTTCTCGCGGAAGCTCGGCTCGCCGCCCGATGTCTTGAGCCATTCATAGCCGCAGAGCAGCACCGCCTGGGCGAGGTTGAGCGAGGCGAAGGCCGGGTTGACCGGGAAGGTCAGGATCGCGTCGGCGAAGCTGATCTCCTCATTGGTCAGGCCGATGCGCTCGCGCCCGAACAGGATGCCGACGCGCTCGCCGCCGCCGATCCGCTCGCCAAGGCCGGGCATCGCCTCGGCCGGGGTGTAAACCCGCTTCATCTGGCCGCGCTCGCGCGCCGTCGTCGCCAGCACATGGTTGAGATCGGCGATGGCCGAGGCGGTGTCCGGATAGAGCCTGGCATTGTCGAGGATATGGGTCGCGCCCGAGGCGGCCGAGGTCGCGCCCTTTTTCAGCCCGCCGCCGGTCGGCCAGCCGTCGCGCGGCGCGACGAGCCGCATCTCGGAGAGGCCGAAATTCGCCATGGCGCGGGCGCACATGCCGATATTCTCGGCGAGCTGGGGCTCGACCAGGATGACGATGGGAGCCTGCCCCGTGACGGGAGGGCGGGTGCGGTCGGTACCGGAGCCGGTCATGCGCGGAGTTTCCTGAAGCGGGCGCAGCTTTGCGCCTGCGGCCCGCGCGCCGTCAACCGGTCAGAGGGCATCGGGGAGCCGGAAATCACCGGCGTTTCCCCTGTTTTCTGCGCGCCCGTCGCTGTCCGGCGACTCAGCCGGCGGCCTGCTCCACCGCCCGCATCACCCGCAGCGTGTTGCCGGAGGCGAGCTTGGCGAGGTTCGCTTCCGACCAGCCGCGGCGCAGCAGTTCGGCGATCACGTTCGGGAAGGTCGAGACGTCTTCGAGCCCCTCGGGCACGGCGCCGCCGAAGAAGTCCGAGCCGATGCCGACATGGTCATGGCCGATGCGCTGCGCGAGATAGTCGAGATGGTCGCAATATTCGGCGAGCGTCGCCTTGGGGCGCGGACCGGACTTCCTGACGATCTCGGCCTCCGCCGCCTTGTAGTCGAGCCCGTCCGGCGTCTTGCCGTACTGGTCCTTGGCCGGCCGGTGCCAGTCGCGCGAGGCCTGGCTGATGAAGTCCGGCACGAAGGTCGCCATCACCACGCCGCCATTGCCGGCGACGCGGTCGAGCACGTCGTCGGGCACGTTGCGCGGGTGGTCGCAGAGCGAGAAGGCGTTGGAGTGCGACCAGACCACCGGCGCTGTGGTGACGTCGAGCACGTCATGCATCGCCTTCGGCGCGACATGGGCGAGGTCGATGACCATGCCGAGCCGGTTCATCCGGCCGATCACCGCCTTGCCGAAGGCCGAAAGCCCGTTATGGCGCGGCGCGTCGGTGGCTGAGTCGCACCAGTCATGCGTGCCGTTGTGGCAGAGCGTCATCAGGCGGACGCCGAGCCCGTGATAGGCGTCGAGCGCGTCGAGCTCGCCGTCGAGCGCCGAGCCGTTCTCGATCGTCATGAATAGGGCGATCCTGCCCTCGGCCTTGGCGGCGGCGACGTCGTCGGCGGCGAGGCCGGGCCGGAAGACGTCGGCATGGCGGGCGGTGACCGCGCGCATCAGCGCGATCTGCGCCAGGGCGAAGCCGGCCGGGTTCTTCTGGTTCGGCGGGACATAGGCCGCGAAGAACTGGCCGGCGAGCCGGCCGGCGCGCATCCGGGGAATGTCGGTATCTGTTTCGGGGTGGACCCGGCCGAGATCATAGGCGGCGACATCGCCCTTGGCCGCGGCGTCAAGCCGCAGGACATAGGGCATGTCGTTATGCCCGTCGATCAGGGCGACATGCTCCAGGAGCGTGAGCGCCCGCGCCTGCGCGGCGTCGGTGATGGGGGGCGAGGCGAGGGCCATGGCTTACCTTCGAAGGCAGGAATCGCGAGGCCCGATGGTGGCAGGAGCCGACCTGCTGCGCGAGTGCGAAAACCGTCTGGCCGCCATCGGTTTCGCGAGGTTTTCGCGCGCTATGCGGTTTCGAGCGTTTCGTATGCCCCAACCATGGTCGTATTTTTCCGTGAAGGGTGCGCAATTATCTTGCGAAAGAAGCTTGCAGGGCGGCAATTTCGTCCGGCAATTGCATATGCAAAGAGGCGCAGATTGCTTTTGACAGAAATGTGGCGCGGGTGGATTGTCGGCGGCGCAGACCGTTGCTAGCTCTGCGTCGCAATCGCATCCCGCATGCGTCGACGTCATGTCGACTCACAAGAACGGGCTGATTCGAGGGGACAGGCGTCGTCAATGGAAGTCTTCGTCCAGCAGCTCATCAATGGGCTGACCCTGGGGTCGATCTACGGCCTCATCGCCATCGGCTACACGATGGTCTTCGGCATCATCGGCATGGTGAATTTCGCCCATGGCGACGTCTTCATGCTCTCGGCTTTCATCGCGCTGATCTTCTTCATGCTGATCTCGGCCTGGCTCGGAGCCGGGCTGATCGTGCTGTCGCTGTTCTTCGTGCTGATCCTGGCGATGTTCTTCACCTCGCTGTGGAACTGGACGATCGAGCGGGTCGCCTACCGGCCGCTGCGCGGCTCGTTCCGCCTCGCGCCGCTGATCTCGGCGATCGGCATGTCGATCTTCCTGATGAACTTCGTCCAGGTCGTGCAGGGGCCGCGCAACAAGCCGACGCCGCCGATGCTGAACAAGTCGATCCTGCTGATCGACAGCGCGACCTACCCGGTCTCGATCTCCTACAAGCAGATCATCATCATCGTCTCGACGGTCGTGCTGCTGGCCGCCTTCTGGTTCATCGTGCAGAAGACCTCGCTCGGCCGGGCCCAGCGGGCCTGCGAGCAGGACCGCAAGATGGCGTCCCTGCTCGGCATCGACGTCGACCGCACGATCTCGATCACCTTCGTGATGGGCGCCGCGCTCGCAGCCGTCGCCGGCGTGATGTACCTCGTGCTCTACGGCGTGGTCTCCTTCCATGACGGCTTCGTGCCCGGCGTGAAGGCCTTCACTGCGGCGGTGCTCGGCGGCATCGGCTCGCTGCCCGGCGCCGTGCTTGGCGGGCTGCTGATCGGGCTGATCGAGGTGATGTGGTCGGCCTATTTCACCATCGACTACAAGGACGTCGCGGCCTTCTGCATCCTGGCGGTGGTGCTCGTGTTCATGCCTTCCGGCATCCTCGGCCGGCCCGAAGTCGAGAAGGTCTGACCCGATGGCCATCGACGCAACGACGCCGGCCAAGCGCCAGGCCGACATGATGGCGGCCCTGAAGGAAGCAGCCTTCGCCGGCCTGATCACCCTCGGCCTGTGCATCCCGATCATTTCCTGGGGCACGCGCCAGAACATCGAGAACCAGCTCGTCCTCGATCCGCGCTGGGACACGGTCGCCTGGGCGGTGGCGATCGTCTTTGTCGGGCGCTTCCTGATGGCGCTGCGCAAGCAGACGCGCGATCCGAACAAGCCGGCTGTCCGGCTCCTGCCGCATGGCACGATCGGCTTCTTCCAGCGCCATTCCGGCCTGTTCTCGCTGTTCGGCCTCGGCTTCCTGATCGTCTTCCCGATCATCGCGATCACGCTCGCGGGCTGGGGCGGAGCGCTGAAATGGATCGACAATTTCGGCGTCCAGATCCTGATCTACGTGATGCTCGGCTGGGGGCTGAACATCGTCGTCGGCCTCGCCGGCCTGCTCGATCTCGGCTATGTCGCCTTCTACGCGGTCGGCGCCTATTCCTACGCGCTGCTGGCCAAGAATTTCGGCTTGTCCTTCTGGATCCTGCTGCCGCTCTCGGGGATCCTGGCCGCCTTCTGGGGCATGCTGCTCGGCTTCCCCGTCCTGCGCCTGCGCGGCGACTATCTCGCCATCGTCACGCTCGCCTTCGGCGAGATCATCCGCCTCGTCCTGGTCAACTGGACGGATTTCTCGAACGGCTATGCCGGCATCTCCGGCATTCCGCGGCCGACCTTCTTCGGCATCCCGTTCACCGCGGCGGATAACGGCTTCGCCGCTGTGTTCGGGCTGGAGTTCACACCGCTCTACCGGACGATCTTCCTCTATTACGTCATCCTCTGCCTGGCGCTGCTCACCGCCTTCGTCAGCCTGAGGCTCCGGCGCCTGCCGGTCGGGCGCGCCTGGGAGGCGCTGCGCGAGGACGAGATCGCCTGCCGCTCGCTCGGCATCAACACCACCAACACCAAGCTGACGGCGTTCTCGCTCGGAGCGATGTTCGGCGGCTTCGCCGGCTCGTTCTTCGCGGCGCGGCAGGGCTTCATCTCACCTGAATCCTTCGTCTTCATGGAATCGGCGATCATCCTCGCCATCGTCGTGCTCGGCGGCATGGGCTCGCTCTGGGGCTGCGCCATCGCGGCGATCGCGATGATCGGCGGCACCGAGCTTTTGCGCGAACTCGACTTCCTGAAGCAGGTCTTCGGCAATGATTTCGACCCGACCAAGTACCGGATGCTGATCTTCGGCTTCGCCATGGTGGTGATCATGATCTGGAAGCCGCGCGGGCTGATCTCGACCCGCGAGCCTTCGGCCTTCCTCAAGGAGAAGAAGGCGATCTCGGCCGACATGGTCCAGGAAGGGCACGGCTGATGAGCGATGCGATCACCCTGCTCAAGGTCGAGCATCTGACGATGCGCTTCGGCGGTCTGACCGCCGTGAACGATCTCTCCTTCGAGGCACGCACCGGCGAGATCACCGCGCTGATCGGGCCCAACGGCGCCGGCAAGACCACGGTGTTCAACTGCATCACCGGCTTCTACAAGCCGACCGAGGGGCGGATGGCGCTGATCCATCCGCTGCCGGACACCGACCAGCTGATCGCCGACACGACCCAGCGCGGCGTCTCCTCGATCAACCGGGCCTCCGTCCATCTGCTCGAGCGGATGCCGGATTTCCGCATCGCCTGGGAAGCGAAGATCGGCCGGACCTTCCAGAACATCCGCCTGTTCAGCGGCATGACGGTGCTCGAGAATCTCCTGGTCGCGCAGCACAACCCGCTGATGATCGCCTCGGGGTTCACCTTTCTCGGGGTGCTCGGCGCCCGCAGCTACAAGGTGCGGGAAAAGCAGGCGATCGAGAAGGCCAAGTTCTGGCTGGAGAAGATCAACCTGATCCATCGGGCCGACGACCCGGCCGGTGATCTGCCCTATGGCGATCAGCGCCGGCTCGAGATCGCCCGCGCGATGTGCACCGACCCGGTGCTGCTTTGCCTCGACGAGCCGGCCGCCGGCCTCAACCCGCGCGAGAGCCTCGAACTCAACACCCTGCTCCTGTCGATCCGCAAGGATCTCGGCACGGCGCTGCTGCTGATCGAACACGACATGTCGGTGGTGATGGAAATTTCGGACCATGTCGTGGTGCTCGACTACGGCACCAAGATCGCCGACGGGACGCCGAAGGAGATTCAGGCGGACCCGAAGGTCATCGCCGCCTATCTCGGCGTCGACGACGAAGAGGTCGCGGCCGTGGAAGCGGAGGTCGGCCTATGAGCGAGGCACAGCCGCTGCTGCGCGTTCGCGGCGTCAAGACCTTCTACGGCAAGATCATCGCGCTGAAAGGGGTCGATATCGACGTCAACCAGGGCGAGATCGTCACGATGATCGGTGCCAACGGTGCCGGCAAGTCGACGCTGATGATGACGATCTTCGGCAATCCGCAGGCCCGTGAAGGCACCGTCACCTATGACGGACGCGACATCACGCGGATGCCGAGCCACGAGATCGCCCGCATCGGCATCGCCCAGTCGCCGGAAGGGCGCCGGATCTTCCCGCGCATGACCGTGCTGGAGAACCTGCAGATGGGCGCGGCCGTCGCGGGGCTGCAGTATTTCGACGAAGACCTCGAGAAGATGTGCACGCTCTTTCCGCGGGTGAAGGAGCGGCTGCAGCAGCGCGGGGGCACCCTGTCCGGCGGCGAGCAGCAGATGGTGGCGATCGCGCGCGCGCTGATGGCGCGGCCGAAGCTGCTCCTGCTCGATGAGCCTTCGCTCGGTCTCGCGCCGCTGATCGTCAAGCAGATCTTCGAGGCGATCGCCGAGCTCAACCGCAGCCAGGGGCTGACCGTCTTCCTGGTCGAGCAGAACGCCTTCCATGCGCTGAAGCTCGCCCATCGCGGCTATGTCATGGTCAACGGCCTGATCACCATGAGCGGTTCGGGCAAGGAGCTCCTCGCCAATCCGCAGGTGCGTGCCGCCTATCTCGAAGGCGGGCGGCATTGAAGGCGTCGGTTCGGAGCGGCGCAGGCCGGATGGGAGCACGGTGATGCAGGGCATCCTCTACGAAGAGCCGACGATCTGGCTGTTCCTTCTCGTCACGGTGGTGATCGGCGGCTGGGCCGCCTGGATGACGGGCCGGGCGGTGGCGATCACCTGGCGGCCCTTCCTGCAGCTCGTCGCCTATACGCTGGTGCTTGGCCTGGTCATCCGCTTCATCCATTTCGCCCTGTTCGAGGCGACCTTGCTGACCCTCCACTACTACCTGGTCGACACGCTGGTGCTGTTCGCCTTCGGCCTGGCGGGCTGGCGTTACAACCGCACGCGGCAGATGACGACCCAGTATCGCTGGCTCTACGAGCGCACCGGCCCTTTCACCTGGAAGGCCCGGGAAAGCGCCTGAAAGGGGCGAAAAGCACCACGAAAGTTCACGTCCTTGCCGCGTGACAGCATCCTGAAAAAGCGCAAGACTGCGCTCCACGGTGGCACCACGCGCCGAGACGGGCCGGCTCCTGGCCGACCCGTTCAATGAAAGACAGGGGAGTCACGAGACATGAAGAAACTGCTCTTGGGCGGAATCGCCCTTGGCGCGGTCCTCGCCTTTTCCGGCGTGGCGAATGCACAGATCAAGCTCGGCGTCGGCGGCCCGCTGACCGGCCCGAACGCGGCCTTCGGGGCGCAGCTCAAGAACGGCGCCGAGCAGGCGGTGGAGGACATCAACGCGGCCGGCGGCGTGCTCGGCCAGAAGATCACGATCACGCTCGGCGACGACGTCTCGGATCCGAAGCAGGGCGTCTCGGTCGCCAACAAGTTCGTCGGCGACGGCGTGAAATGGGTGCTCGGCCACTTCAATTCCGGCGTCACCATGCCGGCATCGGAAGTCTATGCCGAGAACGGCATCCTGATGATCAGCCCGTCGGCGACCAACCCGAAGATCACCGAGCGCGGTCTGTGGAACGTCTTCCGCACCTGCGGACGTGACGACCAGCAGGGCGGCGTCGCGGCCGAGTACATCGCCAAGACCCTGAAGGGCAAGAAGATCGCGATCGTCCACGACAAGACGACCTATGGCCAGGGCCTCGCCGACGAGACCCGCAAGGGCCTGACCAAGGCGGGCGTCAAGGACGTGCTCTATGAAGGCGTCAACGCCGGCGAGAAGGACTTCTCGGCGCTGATCTCGAAGCTGAAGTCGACGGGCGCGGACTATCTCTACTGGGGCGGCCTGCACACCGAGGGCGGCCTGATCGTGCGCCAGATGCGCGACCAGGGCCTCAAGACCGTGCTGATCTCGGGCGACGGCATCACCACCGACGAGTTCGCCACGATCGGCGGGCCGGGCGTCGAGGGCACGCTGATGACCTTCCCGCCGGATCCGCAGAAGCGTCCGGAGGCGGCCGCCGTCCTGAAGAAGTTCGAGGCCCGCAAGTTCAAGCCGGAAGCCTACACCCTGTACAGCTATGCCGCGGTGCAGATCATGGCCGAAGGCGCCAAGCGCGCGAACTCGATCGATCCGAAGAAGATCGCTGCGGCCCTGCAGGGCGGCGCGCCGGTCGACACGGTGATCGGCAAGCTCGGCTTCGACAAGAAGGGCGACATCACCCGCCCGGACTACACGATCTACACCTGGAAGAAGGGCGCCGACGGCAAGATCACCTATGTCGAGAACTGATCTCGGCGGCTGATCTTTCTCAGGCCTGAAACGAGCCCGCTCCGGAGCGATCCGGGGCGGGTTTTCGTTGACGGGTATCGGCCCATCTTCGCAACAGGTGACCCATCGCGCCGGCTTCGTACCGCCCGTCAGGACACGGTGCGAGCCTGCCGAGCCGGGGGGGATTCCGCACCGAGGCCAAGGCCATGCTAAACTGGCAGTGGGTCGGTCGCCTTGCCCGTCTCCGAATTTGGACAGGCCAACCGATGCGACGCGTCCCGGAACGCGGAACAGGACGGGAGGGTCGAGCGATGCGTGTCGGATGGACTGAACTTGCCGCCGCCGCTGGTCTGCTGGTGCTGACGGCGAGCGCCGGCCAGGCCCAGACTGCCGAGATGAGCTTCTTCGTGACGAGCGCCGGCTCCGGCAAGGGAGCCGATCTCGGTGGGCTCGCCGGCGCCGATGCGATCTGCCAGCGTCTCGCCCAGGCGGTCGGCGCCGGCGGCAAGACCTGGCGGGCCTATCTCTCGACGCAGGCGGCGGACGGGGCGGCGGCGGTGAATGCGCGCGACCGGATCGGCGCCGGACCCTGGCGCAACGCCAAGGGGGCGGTGATCGCGAGCAGCCTCGCCGAGCTGCATGGCGCCGCGGCGAACCTCACCAAGCAGACCGCGCTCACTGAGAAGGGCGAGATCGTCAATGGCCGCGGCGACACGCCCAACCAGCACGACATCCTGACGGGCTCGCAAGCCGACGGCACGGCCTTCGGCCCGGGCGAGGACCGGACCTGTGGCAACTATACCAGGAGCGGAACCGAGGGCGTCGTGATGCTCGGCCACCATGACCGCTCGGGACTGGACGATTCGGCGGCCGCGAAATCCTGGAACATGTCGCATCTGTCGCGCGGCTGCAGCCAGGATGCTCTGAGGAGCACTGGTGGAGCCGGACTGCTCTACTGCTTCGCCGCGAACTGACGTGATCCGCGGCACACGGCCGAAGTGCGATGCGAGGGGCCGTATGCAGGGCACGAGCCCGACCCGAAATGGATCGGGGCGGGATCGTGCTGGCGTCCGTCAGTGCCGCAGGACGCTGAGGCTGCGCATGAAGCCGGCGAAGCGCAGCAGCCCGTCCGGCCAGGGGCCGTGGCCGGATTCCGCGTTGAGATGCCCGCTCTCGCCGGCATCGACGAATTCGGAGCCCCAGGCTTCGGCCAGCGCCTTCGCTTCCTCGGGCGTGCAGTAGCTGTCATTGGTGCTGGCGATCAGCACCGAGCGGAAGGGCAGGGGCTCGCGCCGGTGCTCGATGAAGTCGGCGCCCATGCCCGGGATGGAGCGCTTGGCCCGCTCGGCGGCCGGAGCGACCAGGAAAGCTCCGGCGACCTCTCCCGGCTTCAGGTGCTCGGCCGCATGCGCGACGGCGCTGACCCCGCAGGAATGGGCGACGAGGACGACCGGCTTGGTCGCGGCGCGCACCGCCGCGACGATGCGGTTCGCCCAGGCGTCGCGGGCCGGCTTGTACCAGTCCTCCTGCTCGACGAGGCGGGCGCTGGAGAGCTTGGCGACCCAGCGGCTCTGCCAATGGTCCGGCCCGGAGCCGGACCAGCCGGGGATGATGAGGATGTCGGCGTCGGAGGTCTTCATGGCCGCTAGATAGCCATGAAGACGCCGATGTCCATAGACGCAGCCCTCAAGCCTCGCCGAACACGCGGCGGAAGATCGTGTCGACGTGCTTGAAGTGGTAGCCCTCGTCGAACATCGCCTCGAGTTCGGCAACCGAGAGCCGCGAGGTCACGTCCTTGTCGGCCTTGAGATTGGTGAGGAAGTCCTCGCCATGCTCCCAGGTGCGCATCGCATTGCGCTGGACCAGGCTGTAGCTCTCCTCGCGGCTGGCGCCGGCCTGGGTCAGAGCGAGCAGGACGCGCTGCGAATTGTGCAGGCCGCCGAGCCGGTCGAGGTTCTTCCTCATGTTCTGCGGATAGATCAGCAGCTTGTCGACGACGCCGGTCAGGCGGGCGAGCGCGAAATCGAGCGTCACCGTGGCGTCGGGGCCGATCATGCGCTCGACCGAGGAGTGCGAGATGTCGCGCTCATGCCAGAGAGCGACGTTCTCCAGCGCCGGGGTGACCATGCCGCGCACCAGCCGGGCGAGGCCGGTCAGGTTCTCGGTCAGCACCGGGTTGCGCTTGTGCGGCATCGCCGAGGAGCCCTTCTGGCCCGGCGAGAAATACTCCTCGGCCTCGTAGACCTCGGTGCGCTGGAGATGGCGGATCTCGGTCGCGAGGCGCTCGACGCAGGAGGCGACGACGCCGAGCGTGGCGAAGAACATGGCGTGGCGGTCGCGCGGGATCACCTGGGTCGAGACCGGCTCGACGGTCAGCCCCATCTTGGCCGCGACATGCTCCTCGACCCGCGGGTCGATATTGGCGAAGGTGCCGACGGCGCCGGAGATGGCGCCGGTCGCGATCTCGGCCTTCGCGGCGACGAGGCGGGCGCGGCAACGGTCGAACTCGGCATAGGCCTGGGCGAGCTTCAGGCCGAAGGTCACCGGCTCGGCATGGATGCCGTGCGAGCGGCCGATGGTCGGGGTCAGCTTGTGCTCGAAGGCGCGGCGCTTGATGGCGGCGAGCAGCGCGTCGACATCGGCGATCAGGATGTCGGCGGCGCGGGCGAGCTGCACGGCGAGCGTGGTGTCGAGCACGTCCGAGGAGGTCATGCCCTGGTGGACGAAGCGGGCTTCGGGGCCGACGATCTCGGCGAGATGCGTCAGGAAGGCGATGACGTCATGCTTGGTGACGCGCTCGATCTCGTCGATGCGGGCGACATCGAAGACGGCGTCCCTGGCCTTGGCCCAGATCGTCGCCGCGGCCTCCTTGGGAACGACGCCGAGCTCGGCGAGTTTATCGGTGGCGTGGGCCTCGATCTCGAACCAGATGCGGAAGCGCGCCTGCGGCTCCCAGATCGCGACCATTTCGGGGCGGGAATAGCGGGGGATCATCGGCGGGCTCGCAACTGGACAGAGGGTTCCTTTCGCGCTCGCTAGCACGTGCGGGCCGTGGACGGAAATGCCGGGGCCGCTGCTGACAGCTTCGGACCATCGCCTTGCCTAGCGTCCGCGCCGGCTGGGGGGCGGTGCTCTTCCTCCCGAGAGCGCCGGCAGACCCAAAGGAGGAGAATGCAGATGTCCTATGTCGATGGTTTCGTCGCGGCCGTGCCGGCCGCCAATCGCGAGGCCTATGCCGAGCATGCCCGCAAGGCTGCGCCGCTGTTCAGGGAATATGGCGCGACGAAGGTCGCCGAGTACTGGGGCGACGATGTCCCGCGCGGCAAGCAGACCGATTTCTTCCGCGCCGTCGAGGCCAAGGAGGACGAGGTCGTCGTCTTCTCCTGGGTGGAATGGCCGAGCAAGGCGGCGCGCGATGCCGGCTGGGAGAAGATCATGGCCGATCCGCGCATGCAGCCCGGCGCCAATCCGATGCCTTTCGACGGCAAGCGCCTGATCTATGGCGGCTTCGCGCAGATCGAACTTTGAACGTTCGATGTTTGGGAGGCTGACGGGAGCAGCGCGGCCTCATCCTGAGGAGGCCGCGTCAGCGGCCGTCTCGAAGGGGGGGCAGTTGGTTCTGGAGCCTCCTGAAGCATCCTTTGAGACGCCATTCCTCTGGGGAATGGCTCCTCAGGATGTGAGGGTGCCGAAGAAACCTAGACCCAGTCGCCGCGCGCCGCTTCGGCCGCCTTGCGGATCGCGGCGATGTTGCCGGCATAGGCCGAGGGGCCGCCCTTGAACACGGCCGAGCCGGCGACCAGCACATTGGCGCCGGCCTTCGCCGCGAGCGGTGCCGTCTCTGGCGTCGCGCCGCCGTCGATCTCGAGCGCGATCGGCCGTTCGCCGATCAGGGCGCGGACCCGCGCGATCTTGTCGACCACCGAATGGATGAAGCTCTGGCCGCCGAAGCCGGGATTCACCGTCATCAAGAGGATGAGATCGAGGTCGTCGAGCAGGGGCTCGATGGCGCTCGCCGGGGTGCCGGGATTGAGCACGATGCCGGCCTGCTTGCCCTGCGCCTTGATCGCCTGGATCGTGCGATGCGGATGCGGCCCCGCTTCGACATGGAAGGAGATCAGGTCGGCACCGGCCTTGGCGAAGGCCTCGATGTAAGGATCGACCGGGGCGATCATCAAATGGACGTCGAAGAACTTCTTCGTATGCGGCCGGATCGCCTTCAGCACATCGGGGCCAAAGGTGATGTTGGGCACGAAATGCCCGTCCATCACGTCGCAATGAATCCAGTCGGCGCCGGCTTCGTCGATGGCGCGGACTTCCTCGCCGAGCTTGGCGAAGTCGGCGGAGAGGATGGAGGGGGCGATGCGGATCGGGTTTTTCATGCGCGGCGTTTAGCCTGTTTCGCGCTTGTGCGGAACCTCCACTTCGTCATCCCGGGGCAGGCCGCGAGCCTGAGCCCGGAACCCATGAACATGACGCATAGGATGGAAGCGCGGCAATCGCAGCGCCCTTCATTGGAAAGCCTGTGTTCATGGATTCCGGGCTCTTCGCTGCGCGAAGCCCCGGAAAGACGGGGAGAACCCTCACGCGCGCTTCAGCGGAAACGACAGGCGCCGGTCGGCTTCGGCGATCTCGACCGTGGCCTGCGCGAAAGCCGGCCGCAGCTTCAGCCGCTCGAACCAGCGCGACAGGCCGTCGAAGGGGGCGAGCGAGGGGCCGCCCAGGCGAAGCGAGAACAGCACGCCCATGAACAGGGCGATGTCGGCGACAGAAACGGCGTCGCCGAAGAATTCACGGCCGGCGAGCCGGTCCTCGAGTACGGCATAGTGCTTTTCCAGCGCCTGTTCGGCGATCAGCGCGTCGGCCTCCTGGGCAAGTCGCCGGATCTGGTCGGTGTTCGGTGGGCTGGTGCGGTGCATCAGCGGCTTCAACGCCTGCAGCATGATCTCGTCGGCATAGAGCTCGTCGAGCCGGCAGCGGGCCCGGGCGCCGGGACAAAGCGGAAAGAGTGGCGGCTCGGGGTAAGCGTCTTCGAGGTATTCGAGGATCACCGTCGAATCGTAGAGCACGATCCCGTCGTCGTTCAGCACCGGGACCTGCTGCTTGGGGTTGATGGCGACGACTTCGGGATGCTTGGGGTCGTAGCCGGTGGTCTGGTTGAACGGCACCATGATCCGCTCGAACGGCAAGGCCTTCTCGCGCAATGCGATCTCGATCTTGCGCGAAAACAGGCTCAGCGGCCCCGAATAGAGGGTGATCATGGTCGTCGCTCCAGGTTTTCTTGGAGCGACTTTCTCATTACTTCCGGTCAGGCGGAGTCAGCAGGGGTCTCGCGCCGCCTGATCCGCGCCGCGATGCCGCGCAGCAGCCAGGGCAGCAGATAGATCGGGAACTGGGCGACGGCGAAGAAGAGATAGGTCGTCGGCGGCACGCCGGCGCCGAGCGCGGCGACCAGCAGCCCCATATTGCGCTGTCCGGTACCGTAGCCGATCATGAAGCGTTCCGAGACGGGAAAGCGCCAGAGCAGCAGACAGGCGCTGGCGAGGCCGACCGCCGAAACCAGGAAGGCGACTGCGGCGAAGAGAGCGACCTGGCCCGGCCGGGCAAGGGCGGCGTCGGTCACGCCATCCATCGCGGCGATGGCGAAGATGAAATACATCAGCACGCCGAAGCCATCGAGATTGGGCTTCAGCTCGCGGATGCGCGCGGCGCCGAGCCAGCGCCTGATCGCTGCGGCGACCACGATGCCGCCGCCGATGAACAGGACGAGCCGGAAGGTCAATGCCAGCCGGTCGAGCGGCACGGCGGCACCGGCCAGCCAGTCGACCAGGAACGGCGCGACCAGCGGGCTGACGATGGTCGTGACGATGACGCCGGCGATGATCAGCGAGGGCTCGAAGCCATAGAGGATGGCGACCGCGGGCGAGGACATGATCGGCGGCGCGGAGCCGAGCAGGGCGATGCCGAGCAGCAGGCCGGGGTCGAGCGCCTCACGCCCGATCAGAAGCAGGGCGGCGCCGATCAGCAAGGCGGGCGCTGCCATCAGCCAGAGACAGGTTGCGACAAGCTTCGCCGGCCGGCGCACCAGCCCGGCGATCACGGCGAAATCGGCCCGCATGAAGACGACCGTGGTGAAGCAGAAGATCGTGATCGGCAGCAGCGGACGCGCCGCGGCGGAAAATTGCGGCAGGGCCAGGCCGAGCAGGATCGAGAGGGCAAAGCCCTGTGTGCCGTAGCGGCCGAGAAGGGCGAGGGCGGAAGCAAAAACGGAGAGCATCGATAGCCGGGACAGCAGGAAGGTGGGGCACACTGGCCGATCCGCGCGCCTGCGTCATCTCGTGGGCGCGCATCGCTGCCTTGCGCGAGGCAGAAAATTGCAGGCTTTGTCGGTAGTTCTCGGAAAAAATAAGCTCTTTCTCCGGGATGGCGCAAAATTTGCGAAAGTTCGCGGCAATCTGCGCAAAATTGCGCACGCCGGCTGACAGCGCCGGTTCGGGCGCTATTGTGGGCGGCTGGGAAGGGCTGGCGGAGTTGGCGCGATGCGCACGGATACTATCGTTCTCGGGGCAGGAATCGTCGGGATTGCGGTCGCGCTGCATCTGCAGAAGGCAGGCCGTTCGGTGCTGCTGGTCGATCGCGGCCAGCCCGGCGGCGAGACCAGCTACGGCAATGCCGGCCTGATCCAGCGCGAGGGCGTCTACCCTTATGGCTTCCCGCATGATTTCGGGGCGCTGATCCGCTATGCGATGAACAACACCATCGACGCGCATTACCACTGGAACGCGATGCCCAAGCTCGCGCCCTTCCTGTGGTCCTACTGGATGCATTCGCGGGCGTCGCAGCACGAGGCCATCGCCCACAAATACGCGACCCTGATCGAGCATTGCGTCAGCGAGCACGATGCGCTGGCGCAGGAAGCCGGCGCGACCGATCTCCTGCGCCGCAAGGGCTGGATGAAGGTCTTCCGCACGGTGCGCGAGCAGGAGACGCGGCTGGCCGAGGCGGCGCGCTGGAAGCGCGATTACGGTCTGAACCATCGCGCTCTCGATGCGGCCGCGCTGCGCGCCGAGGAGCCGCATCTCGACCAGAGCCTGATCGGCGGCCTGCAATGGACCGACCCGGTGACGGTGATCGATCCGCTCGGTCTCTCCAAGGCCTATGTCGCGCTGTTCGAGACGCTCGGTGGCCGGGTCGCGCAGGGCGATGCCGGCACGCTCAGCCAGAATGGCGAGCTCTGGAGCGTGACGCTGGCCGATGGCGGCAAGGCCGAGGCGCGCGACGCGGTGGTGGCGCTCGGGCCCTGGGCCGACGTGCTGACCAACCGGCTGGGCTATCGCCTGCCGCTCGCGGTGAAGCGCGGCTATCACATGCATTACAAGCCGCTCGGCAACGCCGTGCTCAACCATCCGGTGCTCGATACCGAGCGCGGCTATTTCCTGGCGCCGATGCGCCAGGGAGTCCGGCTGACCACCGGCGCCGAATTCGCCAACCGCGATGCGCCGAAGACGCCGGTGCAGCTCGCCCGGGCCGAACCGATCGCCAAGACGCTGTTCCCGCTCGGCGAGCGGCTCGATCCCGAGCCCTGGATGGGCTGCCGACCCTGCACACCGGACATGATGCCGATCATCGGGCCGGCGCCGAAGCACCGGAATCTCTGGTTCTCCTTCGGCCACGCCCATCACGGGCTGACGCTTGCCGCCGTCACCGGCCGGATGATCGCCGAGATGGTGACGGGTCAGAAGGTCTTCGTCGACCCGACGCCCTTCGCGCCGGCACGGTTCGGGTAGCAGGTCGGTCTTTCAAGGACCTCATCCTGAGGAGCGGCCGAAGGCTGCGTCTCGAAGGATGATCCAGATGCCTCCTGAAGCCTCCTTCGAGGCGCCATTCCCTCGGGAATGGCTCCTCAGGATGAGGGCAATGGGGACGCCGTTCAGCCTCAGCCGACCGCTACCGCGCGCTGCCTGCGCAGCAGGAACAGCACGAAGAGCGTCGCTGTGACATACATGACCAGGCTGTAGATGCCCGGCACGACGGCGGCTGCGGGGTTCTTCAGCACGTTGAGCGCGATATAGATCGCCAGGGCCGCATTATGGATGCCGATCTCCATCGAGATCGCCACGGCCTGGCTGCGCGGCAGGCGCAAGGCGAGCGGCGCCAGATAGCCCGAGAACATGCTGAGCAGGTTGAAGGCGAGGCAGGCGCTGCCGACCGCGACGAGGCTCGGCAGCAGAGCCTTGCGCTCCATGTAGATCGCGATGGCGATCAGTGCCGCCAGCACCAGGATCGCGAACAGCTTGATCGGCTTCTCGGCCCGCAGGGCGAAACGCTCGGCCCGGGCGCGCACCAGCATGCCGAGCGCCACCGGGATCAGGATGATGGCGCCGACCTCGATGACCTTGCGATGCGGCGGCGGGACATATTGTTCCGTTCCCAGGAAAAAGCCGAGCGAGAGGTCGAGCACGATCGGCAGTGTCACCAGGCAAAGCAGGCTGTTGACCGCGGTCAGGGTGATGTTGAGGGCGACATCGCCGCGCGCGAGATGGCTGTAGATGTTGGCGGTGGCGCCGCCCGGTGCCGCAGCGAGCAGCATCAGTCCGACCGCATGATCGGGCGAGAGCCTGAGCGCAATGGCGATCGCGAGCGCGCCGAGCGGAAGCAGGACGACCTGCAGCGCCAGGCCCGAGCCGACGGCCAGCGGATAGCGCGCGACACGACGGAAATCGTCGAGGGTCAGGCTCAGTCCAAGGCCGAACATGATGATGCCGATAGAAAGCGGCAAAAGCAGATCCGTCAGGATCGAAGCCTGCATAATACGTTCCCCCCTTTCGGCGTTTGGCGCCTTGAGGTCACGCTACAATGTAAAATCGAAATTACGCCATAGATCAATTGTTCCGTTTCGCTCAAACTACACGGCAAGGTGGCGCCAGGCGGAGGCCCGAAGCGTTACGAAATCCTTAATTCTTGTCCGCGAGCTGGAAACCATGGGCGAGCGGGTCGCGATCGTCGATGAAGATGGTGTTGTAGCCGGTCATCCTCGCCCAGCCTTCGATCGAGGGAATGATCGCATCATGCGGGCCGACCTTGGCGGCCGCCTCGACCCGGCCGCGGAACAGCGTGCCGATGATGCTCTCATGCACGAAGTCGTCGCCGACCTTGAGCCGTCCCTTCGCCGCCCATTGCGCCATGCGCGAGGAGGTGCCGGTGCCGCAGGGCGAGCGGTCGAGCGCCTTGTCGCCGTAGAACACGGCATTGCGGGCATGGGCATCCGGCTTGGTCGGCGCACCCGTCCAGAGGATGTGGCTGAGGCCGTTGATCGCCGGGTTCTCCGGATGGACGAACTGGTATTTGGCGTTGAGCGCGGCGCGCAGCTTCGGGCTCCAGCGCAAGAGGTCGGACGGATTGACCTCGGCGATGTCGCGGATCGCCGCCTGCGGGTCGACGATCGCGTAGAAATTGCCGCCATAGGCGACGTCGACCGTGACCTCGCCGAGACCGTCGACCTCGGCGCTCAGCCCGGTCGCGTGCAGATAGGAGGCGATATTGGTGATGCGGACGCTGTCGACATAGGGGCCGTTCTGGACATAGGTCGCGGTGACCAGCCCGGCGGGCGTGTCGATCTTCAGGACGCCTGGCGTCTTCGGCGTCACCAGCCCGCGCTCGAGCGCCATGGTGACGGTGCCGATCGTGCCATGGCCGCACATCGGCAGGCAGCCGGAGGTCTCGATGAACAGGAAGGCGATGTCGGCGTCGGGGCGCGTCGGCGGATAGAGGATTGCGCCGGACATCATGTCGTGGCCGCGCGGCTCGAACATCAGCCCGGTGCGGATCCAGTCGAACTCGGCGAGGAAATGCGCCCGCTTCTCGACCATGTTGGCACCTTCGAGCCGCGGGCCGCCGCCGGCGACGAGCCGCACCGGATTGCCGCAGGTGTGGCCGTCGACGCAGAAGAAGGTGTGGGTCGCCATGGCTGATCCTCAGAACGAAACACAGGCCGGGCGCAGGATGGTGCCGACCGATTGCTGCTGGAAGCGGGTCTTGTAGGCCTGGGCGACGGCGGCGAGCCGGGCGCGGCCTTCCGGTTCGTCCTTCAGCGCGATGAGCAGGAGCTTGCTCGGCTCGCGGATCAGGGCGCCGCTGGCGGTGTCGCGGTACTGTCCGCTGGCGTCGAGGATGGTCAGCCCGTCCGGAAAGCGCGGCGTCACCTCCTCATCGATAAAGCGGCGGAAGGCGGTTTCGCTGACGCCGAGACGGTCGCCGACCTTGCGGCCGAAGAGCAGCTCGGCGGTGAGCATCGCCTCCTGGCCGGGGCTGCAGGTCTGGGGAGGCAGGCTGGTGCAGCCGGCCAGGATGATCGCGGCGAGGTTGGGAAAGGCGAGTCGGCTCATGGTCTTGCGACCTGCGGTTCGCGTATCGATTCAGTCGCTTGATCCGTTGATTCAACCGGTGCGCGCCGGAACCGAAACCCGGCCGGCTTGCGCGCCATGCAGAGCTTGCCGCGGCCCGGCCAGCCATTGATGAGGATGATCGGACCGCCGCTTGCCATTATCGTTCAGAAGCGCTGCGGGCTGAAATGGCCAAGATCGATCGCCGGCTCCCGGTCGGCGATGAGATCGGCGATCAGGCCTGCCGTCGCGGTCGACTGGGTCATGCCGTAATGGCCGTGGCCGAAGGCGTAGAGCACGTTGCGGTTGCGGCTCGCCCTTCCGATGACCGGCAGCGAATCCGGCAGCGAGGGCCGAAAGCCCATCCAGAGCTGGCCGCTGTCGAAGGCGGGCAGCCCGTCGACCAGCGTTGCGGCCTTGTCGTAGAGCGCCCTGGTGCGGGCATGGTTCGGGGCGGCTTGCAGGCCGCCGAACTCGACGGCGCCACCGATGCGCAGGCCGCTTTCGAGTGGGGTCATGACGAAGCCGTCATCCTTGAAGCCGATCGGCCGGCTGGTCAGCCCGGTGACGCCGGGAAAGCTGACATTATAGCCGCGCTCGGTCTCGAGCGGGATGTTGTCGCCCATCGCGGCGGCCAGCGGCTTCGACCAGGCACCGGCGGCGACGACGACGCGATCGACCACGCGCTGCCAGCCTTCGGGTCCGATCAAAGCAGGGCGCTCACCCTGGGAGATGTTGCTGATCTCGGCCTTCTCGAAGGTTGCGCCGCGGGCGAGCGCGGCCTCGTAGAGCGCCAGGGTCAGGCTTAGCGGGTCGCTGATATGGGCGGCGTCGGGGTGGAAGGAGGCGCCGGCGAAGCGGTCCTTCAGGGCCGGCTCCATCTGGCGCAGCTCCTGCGGCGCCAGCATGTCGACCGCGATGCCGGCGGCGCGCTGGCGCCGGGCGAGGGCTTCGAGATCGGCGGTGTCGCGCGCATCGCGATAGGCGTAGAGCGCGCCGCGGCGGTGGATGTGCCCGCCGAGCCCGGCCTTCTCGGCGCGCGCCAGCCAGGCCGGCAGCGCCAGCTGCTGCAGGGCGACGAGGCCGGTGATCGAGCGCTCATAGGCGGCCGGGCGCGCCGCGAGCAGGAAACGCGCCAGCCAGGGCAGCAATTGCGGGAGATAGCCGAGGCGGATCGCCAGTGGCCCGAGCGGATCGAGCAGGAAGCCCGGCACCTTGCGCAGCATGCCCGGGCTGGCGATCGGCAGGATGTCGGTATGGGCGATGATGCCGGCATTGCCGCACGAGGGGCCGAAGGCCGGCCCCTCCCTGTCGAGGATCAGGACCTCGTGGCCTTCGTCCAGCAAGGCATGGGCGGTAGCCACGCCGACAATGCCCGCTCCGACGATCGCGACCTTCATGCGGCAGCGAGCTGCTTGAGGGCTGACGGCTGTTTGACCTCGATCTCGATGAAGGCGATCGGGTGGGGCGAGCCGTTCATGACGTCGTGCTGGATGCCGGCCTGGCGCATATAGGACTGGCCCTGGACCAGCGGCACGTCGGTCGCGTTCTGCCCGTCATGGATGCGCAGCGTGCCGTCGACCAGCATGATCACGAAATAGGGCCAGCCATGGCTGTGCCAGCCGGTGACGGCACCGGGCTCGAAGTCCCAGCGCGTGATCCGGATCGCTTCGTCATCCTGTTGCACCGTGGCGACGGCAGGGATGGTGCAGGTGAAAGCCATGTCTCCTCCAATTCGACTGGCAGGCCTTGTCGCCCTCGCGCGCCGGCCGGCGCATGCGGTTCGACCGCCTGAAGTTGGCCCAGCGGCACGAAGGCGTCGAGATCGCGGGGCGGGGGCCGGCAATGCGCCGGGCGCCGTCGGTCTTGCTCGGCGATCTTCCTTGCGCGCGGGCGGCTTTCGGCGGCAGATAGCCGCCGATCACCCTTTCGACAGGATTTCGAGGCTTGATATATCAATGAGGCGAGCAGCGTCAAACCTCGGTTTCCGGCGGGCTGGAGCGTCGATGTGAACCGGTCCGGCGTCGTTGCGGCGGATGGCGGGGAGGCGGCGGAGCGCTCGGCTCCGGAAAGCCTCGCCGACCTCGCCTATCGCCGTCTCGAAGAGGCGATCGTGACGCTGTCGCTGCGCCCCGGCGCGATCCTGAACGAGGCGCAGATGATCGCTCTCGTCGATCTCGGGCGCACGCCGGTCCGCGAGGCGCTGATCCGCTTGGCGCACCAGGGGCTGGTCGAGATCCTGCCGCGCAAGGGCATCGCGATCACCGATATCGACGCCATCGACGTGATGGCGGCTCTCGATGCGCGCGAGGTGCTCGAGCGCCTGATCGTGTCAGAGGCGGCGCGCCGTGCCGGGCCGGGCGAGCGCATCGCTATCCTGAGCAAGGCCAAGGCGATGCGGCGGGCGGCGGAAGGCGGCGACGTCGACGCCTATATGCGGCTCGACAAGGAGTTCGATGCGCTGATCGCCGCGGCGGCGCGCAGCCCCTATGCGGCGCGGGCGGCCGAGCCGCTGCAGGCGCTGCTCCGCCGGGCCTGGTATTTTTTCGAGAGGCAGGACGATCTGGTGCCGGCGGCGGGGCACCATGTCGCTCTGGCGCAGGCGCTGGCATCCGGGCGGCCCGAGGCGGCGCTGGAGGCCTGCGACGCGCTGATGCGCCATCTGCGTGCCGGCCTGCTGGCGACCCTGGGGAGGGATTGAGGTCGCGCCGGCAGGGTTGCGGACTCTGATATATTTATATCCGGGGGGCGCTTCTCCGGTGCTCGCCAGCGTCGAACTGGTAATGGCCCGGCAAAGTCCGTAAATGTGCGACATGAACGCTTCTTCGCCAGATACGGGCCGATGATCAAAACTCTTGAGGCGGCGCTTGCCGCCGCCGTGCCCGAAGCGGCGGCCTTTCGCGATGCGATGGCCGAGGTCGCGAGTGCTGCCCATCTCGTCACCACCACCGGCCCGTCCGGACGGGCCGGGATGACGGCGACCGCGATTGCCTCGGTATCCGATGCGCCGCCGACCCTGCTCGCCTGCATCGAGGCCGGCAGCCGCACGCTCGCGGCGATCGAGGCGAGCGGCTTCTTCTGCGTCAACACGTTGTCGGCGCTCGATTACGAGCTTGCCGGGGTCTTCTCCGGTCGCGCCGGCATTTCGGGCGAGGCCCGTTTTGATCGGGGCGAATGGACGGTGCTGGCGACCGGCGCCCCGGTGCTGAAGAGCGCGCTCGTTTCCTTCGACTGCCGGCTGGTCGCGGTCCACCCGGTCGCGACGCACAAGATCCTGATTGGCGAGGTCGTGGCGCTCGGAGGCGGCGGCGCCGGCGAGGGGCTGGTCTATCGCAAGCGCCGCTTCGGCGGCTTCTGAAGGTCTGCCGCTGATTCCTTGAGTCCTCATCCTTCGAGACCGCCCTGCGGGCCTCCTCGGGATGAGGACTCGGTTTTCGTGTCGGGCGTCCTCGGTTTCAGCCCTTCGCCTTCTCCACCTCGATCTCGGCGATGACGCTCGCCGCCTCCTTGAAGGCGTGGTTGGCGGCGGGGACGCCGGCATAGACGGCGGCCTGGATCAGCAGCTCCTTGATGTCCTCCTGCGTCAGCCCGTTGTTGAAGGCGGCGCGGACATGCAGGCGGAACTCGCCCCAGGCGCCGAGCGCGACCGTGATCGAAAGCACGATCAGCGAGCGCTCGCGGCGGGAGAGGCCGGGGCGGTTCCAGATGTCGTTCCAGGCGGTGCGGGTGATGAACGCCTGGAAATCCCGGTTGAAATCGGTGATTCCGGCGGTGGCCCGGTCGACATGGGCGTCGCCGAGCACGGCGCGGCGGGTCTTCAGGCCGTTCTCGTAGCGGGTCTTGTCGTCCATGGTTCAGCCTTTCAGGAAGTCGGTCACCGCCCGGCCGAAGGCTTCGGGCTGCTCGAGATTGGAGAGATGGGCGGCGGCGAGCTCGATGCGCTGCGCACCGGGGATAGCATCGGCGATTTCGTCGCCGGCCGCGGGCGGCGTCGCCGGGTCGCGCTGACCGATGACCACCAGCACGGGATTGCGGACGGCGCGGATCGTCTCGCGCTGGTCCATGTCGCGGATCGCGCCGCAGCAATTGGCGTAGCCGAGCGGCGGGGTGGTCGCGAGCATTTCGCTGACCTTGGCGACGGTCTCCTTGGCGGTTTCGCGGAACTCCGGCGTGAACCAGCGCTCCAGCGTCGGCTGCACCAGCACGCTCATGCCCTGCGTGCGGACGGTGCGGATGCGGCTGTCCCAGAGTTCGGGCGGGCCCATATGGGCGGCGGTGTTGGCGAGCACGACGCGCCCGAGCCGGTCGCCATGATGCGTCGCCAGCCACTGGCCGACCATGCCGCCCTTGGAGAGGCCGCACCAATGCGCCTTGTCGATGCCGAGCGCATCGAGGATGGCGAGAGCGTCATCGGCGAGCATGGCGATGGAATAGGGCTTGTCCGGCGCCGTAGAGAGGCCGTGCCCGCGGCTGTCATAGCGCACGACGCGGAAATGCTGCGACCATTCCGGGGTCTGCGGATCCCACATCGAAAGATTGGTGCCGAGCGAATTGGAGAGCAGCAGTACGGGCGCGCTCTCGTCGCCATCGATCCTGATATGGAAGTCCTCGCCCCTGACCTTCAGCATCGGCATCGGCGTTCCTCTCCTAGGGAGTTGCGGTGCTAATCGCACCATCTTTGGCAATCGAAAGCCGCTTGCCGGCGAGACCGGCCTGGAGCGCGGCGGGAAGCTTCAGGGCAGGGGGTGTCGGCCAGCCCATCTCGCGGGCGACGACGAGGCCGAGCAGCAGGATCGCATCCGGCTCGGCGATCAGGATCGCGGCCGGCGCCTTGCCGGCATGGACGAGCTCGAGCAGTACGGCCGAGGCGGAGGAGGAGCCGATCGTACCGGGCAGGGCCAGCACCATGCCGGCGACGCTCTGGCCGCGCTGCGGGTGGCGGGCGTCGATGATCTCGCCGCTGCGCGGATCGACGCCGCCCCAGAAGCTGATCGGGGCGGTCAGGGCGAGGCAGGGGGCGTCGACCGCCTCGCCCGGCAGGAGGATCTCTGCGCTCACGCCCATGTTCGTCAGGCCCATGTTCTCGGCTCCCTGACGAGCCGGCCAGCGACGGCGCTCTCGACGCATTCGGCGAGCGAGCCATAGGTCACGGCATAGCCGGTATTGCCGGGCGCATAATGGGCGAACTTGCCGGAATTGGTCATCAGCACCCCGCCCTTCAGCGCGGGCAGGATCGGCGTCACCACCACGCAGGTGTCGACGACGAAGACGACCCCCGCCTGTTCGAGGGCGTGGCGGCGGCCCTGTTCCTCCAGCGGCTTCAGGACATGACGGCCGGTATTGGCATAGAGCGGCCGTGCCAGCTTCCGCCCGGCGAGGCGCCGTTCGAGCGCGTCGATCTCGGCGAGCGAGAGATGCGGCGAACCGATCGCGACCGCGTCGACCTGGTCGCTCGTGCCGGATGTCGAAAGCCGCGCCAGCTCGGCCGCGATGCGCTCCGGGGTGACGGTCACGACGCGCTCCGGTGCCTGGCCGCCGAGTGCGGTCGAGAGGTCAGGCGCTTCCGGCGTCATGCCGGCGACATGGAAGAGGCCGACGCCCCCGGCCGAGGCCGCCGCGGCGCCGAGGGCCTTCAGTCTGTCCTCGTCGGGAAGTCCCTGCAGCCCATCGATCACCGCGATCTCGCTGCCGGCCTCGCGGCCGAGCAGGGCGCCGAGCACGGGGTAGAACACTTCGGCGCTGCGCAGGGCCTGCGACAGGCTGGAGAGGTCGAGGACCAGCGTCGCGCGCCGGTTCTCCGGCCGGTGCAGGCCGTAATCGGGCGCGCGGCCGGCAACGGCGCA
Organism: Allobosea sp. GW823-FHT01F03; assembly: GCF_058798075.1. Classification (NCBI taxonomy): domain Bacteria; kingdom Pseudomonadati; phylum Pseudomonadota; class Alphaproteobacteria; order Hyphomicrobiales; family Alloboseaceae; genus Allobosea; species Allobosea sp. GW823-FHT01F03. Next base: position 2,578,324 of record NZ_CM179505.1, read on the forward strand.
GGCGATGTCGAGGAAATCGCCATAGCGGTTGGTGCGGGCGCCGAGCACCGAATTGCAGAAGACCACGGCATTGGATTCGCCCCAGGCGACGTCCGTGCCCTGACTCGGCCGATGCCCGGCCTGATAGGGCGCGCAGGTCCAGCTCGGCTCGCAGCCCATCGCCTCATAGGCACGCATCATCCGAGCCGCCATCGCATGCTGGGCCGGCGGCAGGCGGGTCGCGACGCAGCCATGCGGGGTCAGCGCGCCGACATTGAGGGTGGCGCGCACCGCGACGCTTGCGCCGCCCGCGACCAGCTTTTCGGCGAAGAGCGTGCCGGAATCGCCATGGTAGAGCGCGCCGTCGATATGGGCGGAAGCGACGGGGATCAGCCTGGGCGCGCCCATCAGCCGGGCCGCCTCGGCGACGATGCGCACCGCCATCGCGGCGCCGTCGCCTTTGGCGCCGGCGGCGATCTCGCGCTCCTGCGGCGAGAGCTCAGCCATTGCCGCTCATATATTCCCGCTCCTCCTCATAGAGCACCAGGACACGGTCGATGATGGCGTCGGTGGCGCCGCGATAGGTCGTGGGATCGAAGAGGTCGTCCAGCGCCTCGGGCGAAAGCCTGCCGGCGAGCGCCGGGTGATCGGCGAGGACGTCCTTGAGATGGCGGCCGCTGGCGATGCAGTCGCGGCTGGCCTCCTCGAGAAGATGATAGGCTTCGCCGCGGCCGATGGTCTGCGCGAGCGCGAGCGAGACGCGTTCGGCCATGACGAGCCCGTTGGTGAGATCGAGATTGTACTGCATCTGCTCGGGGAAGACCTGGAGCCCCTCGATCAGCGTGACGGCCTGGTTCAGGGCCGCGCCGGCAATCAGGAAGAGTTCGCGCAATGTCAGCCATTCCGCATGCCAGCCGCCCATGGCGCGCTCATGCTCCTGCGGCATCGCGGCGAGCATGGTCGAGACCAGGCCGGGCGCGCGCTTGGCGGCTGAAAGGATCAGCGTGCACAGCACCGGGTTGCGCTTGTGCGGCATCGCCGAGGAGCCGCCCTTGCCGGGTGCTTCCGGCTCGGCGAGCTCGCCGATCTCGGTCTGCGCCATCAGGGCGATATCCCCGGCCATCTTGCCGAGATGGCCGAGAAGCAGGCCGAGTTCGGTCGCGATCCGGGCGGGACGCCGGCGCTCGCTGTGCCAGGGCACGCGGACGGCGCCGATCGAGGGCATGATGCGGGCGAAGGCTTCCGAGACCGCGTCGGCCTTGTCGCCGAGCGCGGCGAGGCTGCCGGCGGCGCCGCCGAGCTGATGCGCCGACTGGCCCCAGATCATGAAGTCGTCGTGGAAGGCGACGACCGGACCCAGCCAGTTGGCGGCCTTGAGCCCGAAGGCGATCGGCACCGCATGCTGCAGGAAGGTGCGGCCGATCATCGGCGTGCGGCGATGCTCGCGGACGAGCCCGGCGAGTGCGTGGGCGAGACGGGCCGAGCGCTCCAGCAGCAGTTCCCAGGCCGCGCGATATTGCTGGGCCTGGCCGGAATCGATCACGTCCTGGCTGGTGGCGCCGAAATGCACCCATTTCGCGGCTTCCGGATCGGTCGCGGCGACGCGCGCGGTCAGTGCCTTGACCAGCGGGATCGCCGGATTGCCGGCGAGCGTCGCGGCCCTGCCGATGGCGGGGATGTCGTAGAGCCCGGCCTCGCAGACTCTGGCTATCGCCTCGGCCGCGGCGGCGGGAATGACGCCGGTCTCGGCCTGCGCCTTGGCGAGCGCCGCCTCGAAGTCGAGCATGCCCTGCAGGCTCGCCTGGTCTTCGAACAGGGCAGCGAATTCGTGATCGGCGAAAAGCTCGCCATGAAGTCCGGCGAGCTCAGCCATGCCCGGATGGGCCTTCGTGCGGAGCAGTCGGTGCAACCCACATCCCAGCTTCGTCCTCTTGTGCGCGCCGGTGCTTTCCGGCCATGGATGAGAGCGTGCCGATTTTACGCGGAACCATCACCGTCATCCTGGGCGCCCAAAGGGCGTCCCGGGATCCATCATAGGGTTCGGTGCCTCATGATGGATTCCGGATCTGCGCGGCTTTGCCGCTTGTCCGGGGCGACAGTCTGATTTCGCGTGAAATCCGCATGCTACAGGGGAACTTGGATAGACCCGAGGCGAGGGCGGCCGCAACCTGTCGGGCGTCGGTCGGGCCGTGAGGGATGGGAGTGACGCCATGGCGATGACCATGAACGGAGAAGCGCTGCTGCCGGCCGCCAAGGCGGTGGTCTGGGCCAAGCTCAACGACCCGGAAGTGCTGAAGGCCGCCATTCCCGGCTGCGAGCAGCTCACCAAGGACGACGACACGCATTTCTCGGCGGTGGTCAAGGTCAAGCTCGGCCCGGTCAAGGCGACCTTCAAGGGCAAGGTCGAATTGCAGGATCTCGACCCGCCGAACGGCTACCGCATCGCCGGCGAAGGCGAGGGCGGCATCGCCGGCTTCGCCAAGGGCGGCGCCAGGGTCACGCTGGAGGATGCCGAGGGCGGCCAGACGCTGCTGCGTTACGAGGTCGAGGCGCAGGTCGGCGGCAAGCTGATGCAGCTCGGCTCGCGCCTGATCGATTCGGTCTCGAAGAAGCTGGCCGACGAGTTCTTCGCCAATTTCGCCAAGGCGGTGAGCGAAGGCTGAGGGGACGTGCTCCCGACATTCCCCGTCATTCCGCTTCGCTCCAGCGGGAATGACGCGGGACGCGGTTCGAGTCGAATGGCGAGGACGCCTCAGGAAGCCTTGCGCAGGGCCGCCAGCGCCTCGCTGACCGTGGCCTCGGCGGCGCCGACCTGCTGGGCGATGTCGGCGGCGGCGGCATTGGCCCGGCCGAGTGCCTTCTCGGTGGTCTCCAGGCTGTCATTGACGCGATTGGCGCTGCCGATCGCCTCGTCGGAGCTGCTGGCGACCTCGGCGGCATCGCGCGAGATGCCGGTGGTGACGTAGCTCTGCTGGGCGACCGCCTCCGAGATCGCCTCGGAATCGGCCTTGATCTCGCCGATCGTCATGCCGATCGAGGCGGCCCGCTCGCTGCAGGCCGCGGCACTGGCGGTGAGCTCTGCGATCTGGCTGGAGATGTCCTGCGTCGCGCTCGCGGTCTGGGTCGCTAGGGTCTTGACCTCGGCGGCGACCACCGCGAATCCGCGCCCGGATTCGCCGGCGCGCGCGGCCTCGATCGTGGCGTTGAGCGCCAGCAGGTTGGTCTGCGCGGCGATGTCGGCGATCATGCCGACGACGGTGCCGATATTGCCGGTGACCTCGCGCAGCCTGGCGATCGCCTCGTTCATCGCGCCGGCATCGGCGACGGCGCGATTGGCGATGTCGAGGCTCTGGCGGGCGCGCTGGCCGATCTCGGCGATGTTGAGCGCCATCTCCTCGGAAGCCGCGGCGGTCTGCATCGCCTTCTCGCGGACCAGCATCGAGGTCCTGGCGACCGAGCCGACCTGGTCCTTGATGAAGCTGCTCGCCCCGGCGGTCTCGCTGGCGGTCGCCATGAATTGTTCGACGGCGCCGCTGATCCTGGTGTCGAGCTGGCCGATGCGGGAGGTCAGCGTGGCGGCGACCTCGTCGAGCGTCACGCCGCGACGCCGCGCCTCCGCGGCCTCGAATTCGCGGTCCAGCGACATGGCCGTGTTGACGTCATAGGTCAGCACCCGCTCGATGATGAAGAGATCGCGCGGGATGTCGTGCCGCGAGAAGACGAGCCGCGTCCGGCTCTCCTCCAGGAAGATCCGGAACAGGGTGAAGGCGATCGAGGTGCGGGCGCGGGCCCCGACGCCGGCACGGCGCTCGAGCACGGTGAGCTGCTCGAGCGAATCGCAATAGCGCTGGTCGAAATCGGCGTCGAAGAGCAGGCGGAAATGGTCGGCTTCGGCGGCGTAGAGTTCCGCCGCCATGGGCGCGACACCGTCTTGCAGGCGCGGATGGATCGCAAAGGCCCGCGCGAAGTCGTCCTCGACGACTTTGGCGATGACCCGCTCGACGATGGCGCGATAGCGGCGCAGCCGCAGCCGCTGCGCCTCGTCATAGCCGATCGCGCCCAGCCGACGCTGGACATGGTCGAGAAGCGTGGCCAATCGCACAACCCATGATGGCGACGATCTCAAGTCGTCGTTCAACGGGCGATACTGCACGGCGGAGGTTAAGAAAGCGCAAAAGGCGCGGCTTGTGCCGGATTGGCCCGGCGAAAGCTGCCCCTGTTCGCAAACGGCGTCAAAACGCCGCGAAAACGGCGTTCTCGATCGGTGGCCTCCCGCTTGACCGCGGAAAATCCCGAGTCCACATTCAATTTGAAGTTGTTCCAAGAAAAATCCGTTTCCGGGGCAAGCGCGCCGGGGACGTGCATGGTCCGGCGGTCGAGCTGTCTTCCGCCGGGCTGCTAAAACAGGCTTTCGGAGGGAGTGCCCCATGGCCAATGTGACCATGACGGTGAACGGCAAGACCGTCACCGCGAATGTCGATCCGCGCACCCTCCTGGTGCAGTTCCTACGCGAAAATCTCCGGCTCACCGGTACGCATGTCGGCTGCGACACCAGCCAGTGCGGCGCCTGCGTCGTGCATCTCGACGGCAAGGCCGTGAAGTCCTGCACCACGCTTGCGCTCGCCTGCGAGGGGGCCTCGGTCACGACCATCGAAGGGCTGGCCAATGGCGGCGCGCTGCATCCGATGCAGGAGGCCTTCCGCGAGCATCACGGCCTGCAATGCGGCTTCTGCACGCCCGGCATGATCATGTCGGCGGTCGACATGGTGAACCGCCGTGGCAACGCGCTCGACGAGAAGACGATCCGCGAGGATCTCGACGGCAATATCTGCCGCTGCACCGGCTATCACAACATCGTCAAGGCGGTCGCCGCCGGCGCCGAGGCGATGGGCAAGGGCGCGGCCCCGGCCCGCCAGGCCGCCGAATAGCGCTTTCCGGAAGGCCGCCTCCGGCAGGACCGGCGCGGCCTTCTTCCGATGCGATCCCGAAACATGCTGAGCGCGCCCGCCAAGAGGCGCCATGCCAGGAGGAATCCATGTCCGCCACCGGAATCGGCGCTCCCGTCCGCCGCAAGGAAGACCATCGCTTCATCACCGGCCAGGGCCGCTATACCGACGACATCAACCGGCCGGGCCAGGCGCATGCCTATTTCCTGCGCTCGCCGCACGCGCATGCGACGCTGAAGAAGATCGACACCAAGGCTGCGGCGGCGATGCCTGGCGTGCTCGGCATCTTCACTGGCGACGACCTCGCCGCCGACAAGATCGGCGGGCTGATCTGCGGCTGGATGATCCACAACAAGGACGGCTCGCCGATGAAGGCCGGGCCGCATCCGGCCCTGGCGCAGGGCAAGGTCCGCTATGTCGGCGACCATGTCGCGGTCGTCGTCGCCGAGACGCTGGCGCAGGCGCGCGATGCGGCTGAGGCGATCGACGTCGATTACGGCGTGCTGCCGGCGGTGGTCGACACCGCGACGGCCGCGCAGACGAAAACACAAGTTCATGCCGAGGCGCCGGGCAATACGGTGTTCAACTGGCATCTCGGCAACAAGGATGAGACCGAGAAGGCCTTCAAGGCCGCCAAGCATGTGACGAAGCTCGATCTCGTCAACAACCGGCTGGTGCCGAACGCGATGGAGCCGCGCGCCGCGGTCGGCGATTACGACCAGGGCGAGGGAGCGTTCACGCTCTATACGACGAGCCAGAACCCGCATGTGGCGAGGCTCGTGCTCTCGGCCTTCATCGGCATCGCGCCGGAGAACAAGCTCAGGGTGATCGCGCCGGATGTCGGCGGCGGCTTCGGCTCGAAGATCTTCATCTATGCCGAGGAGACGGTTTGCGTCTGGGCGGCGAAGAAGGTCGGCCGCCCCGTGAAATGGACCTCGGACCGCACCGAGGCCTTCCTTTCCGACGCGCATGGCCGCGATCACGTCACCCATGCCGAGCTCGCCACCGACGCCGAGGGCAAGATCCTGGCGATGAGGGTGCACACCACCGCCAATCTCGGCGCCTATCTTTCGACCTTCTCCTCCTCGGTGCCGACCTATCTCTACGCACCGCTGCTCTCGGGCCAGTACGACATCCCGGCGATCTATTGCGAGGTCGACGCCGTCTATACCAACACCGCCCCGGTCGACGCCTATCGCGGCGCCGGGCGGCCGGAGGCGACCTTCGTGGTCGAGCGCCTGATCGAGGTCACGGCGCGCCAGCTCGGCAAGGACCCGGCCAAGTTCCGGATGCAGAACTACATCAAGAAGTTCCCGCATCAGACGCCGGTGATCATGATGTACGACACCGGCAATTACGGCGCCTCGATGAAGAAGGCGCTGGAGCTGATCGACTATAAGGGCTTCGCCAAGCGCAAGCGCGATTCCGGCCGCAACGGCAAGCTGCGCGGCCTCGGCTTCTCCTCCTATATCGAGGCCTGCGGCATCGCGCCTTCGGCGGCGGTCGGCTCGCTCGGCGCCGGCGTCGGCCTTTGGGAATCGGCAGAGGTCCGGGTCAACCCGATCGGTACCGTCGAGGTGCTGACCGGCTCGCACAGCCATGGCCAGGGCCATGAGACGACCTTCGCCCAGCTCGTCTCCGACCGGCTCGGCGTGCCGCTCGAAAACGTTTCGATCGTCCATGGCGACACCGACAAGGTGCAGATGGGCATGGGCACCTATGGCTCGCGTTCGGGCGCCGTCGGCATGTCGGCGATCGCCAAGGCGCTCGACAAGGTCATCGCCAAGGGCAAGAAGGTCGCCGCCTATGTGCTGGAGGCCGACGAGGCCGATATCGACTTCAAGGACGGCAATTTCCTGGTCAAGGGCACCGACCGGAAGCTCGATTTCGGCTCCTGCGCCCTGCAGGCCTATGTCGCCCACAAGTTCAACGGCCAGGATCTCGAGCCGGGGCTGAAGGAAGGGGCGTTCTACGACCCGACCAATTTCACCTTCCCGGCCGGCGTCCATATTTGTGAGCTCGAGATCGATCCCGATACCGGCGTGACCCGGATCGAGCGCTGGGCCGCGGTCGACGATTTCGGCAACGTCATCAACCCGATGATCGTCGAAGGCCAGGTCCATGGCGGCATCGCCCAAGGCGTCGGTCAGGCGCTGCTCGAAGGCGCCCGCTACAATGCCGACGGCCAGCTCGTGACCGCGAGCTTCATGGACTACTGCATGCCGCGGGCCGACGATTTGCCGTCCTTCCAGGTCGGCATGACGGTGACGCCATGCCCGTCGAACCCGCTCGGCATCAAGGGCTGCGGCGAAGCGGGCGCGATCGCCTCGCCGCCCGCCGTGATCAACGCCATCACCGACGCGCTCGGCCATGAGGACATCGCCATGCCGGCGTCGCCGCAGGCGGTCTGGCGCGCGGCGCAGAAGACGATTGCGAGGATGGCGGCGGAGTAAGCCGCGTCATCCCGGACAAGCCGCGAAGCGGCGCAGCTCCGGGATCCATCGTAGAGCGCTGCGCCTTACGATGGATCCCGGCGTTCCGCTTCGCTCCAGCCGGGATGACGGAGAGAATTCGGAAAGGGAACAGTCGATGTACGCTTTCACCTATCACCGCCCGACCAGCGCAAGGCAGGCCGCCGGCCTGCTCGCCAAGAAGGAAGATGCCAAGCTGCTCGCCGGCGGGCACACTTTGCTGCCGACGATGAAGCAGCGTCTGGCCTCGCCGGCTGCGCTGGTCGATCTCTCCTCCTGCGCCGATCTCAAGGGCATCGCCCGCAAGGGCCGCAATCTCGTGATCGGCGCGATGACCACCCATGCCGAGGTCGCGGCCTCGCCGGAGGTGCAGGAAGCGATCCCGGCGCTGGCCTTCCTCGCCAGCCATATCGGCGATCCGCATGTGCGCCATCGCGGCACGATCGGCGGCTCGGTCGCCAATAACGATCCGGCGGCCGATTATCCGGCGGCGCTGCTGGCGCTCGGCGCCACGATCGTCACCAATCAGCGCAAGCTTAGCGCGGCCGAGTTCTTCACCGGGCTTTACGAGACGGCGCTGGAGGAGGGCGAGATCATCACCAAGGTCTCGTTCCCGCTGGCCTCTAAGGCCGGCTACGCGAAGTTCCGCAACCCGGCCTCGCGCTATGCGCTGGTCGGCGTCTTCGTCGCCAAGCGCGGCAGCGAGGTCGCGGTCGCGGTCACCGGGGCGGGCGAGGGCGGCGTCTTCCGCTGGCCGGAGGCGGAAGCCGCGCTGAAGGCGCGTTTCGCGCCGAAGTCGCTGGACGGGCTGAAGCACTCCGCCAAGGGCATTAATGCCGACATGCATGCCGATGCCGAGTACCGCGCCCATCTGATCGGCGTGATGGCGAAGCAGGCGGTGGCGCAGGCGACCGGGAAGGGCTGAGCGGCCAGCCGCTCCCTTCTCCCCTTGCGGGAGAAGGTGGCCCGAAGGGCCGGATGAGGGGTCGATCAGGTCTTGAGGGCTCTGGGGAATGCTGCGCGGCACCTGTGGCCAGCGTCGCGCGACCCCTCACCCCAACCCTCTCCCGCAGGGGGAGAGGGGGCAGGTCGTGGATCGCCTTTCGGGCAGCTTCTCTTCAATAAAAGAACCGCTCCTCGACGATCTTGCCGTCCTTGACGGTGTAGAGCCCGACCTCGTGCATCTTGCGGCGCTCGCCGCTCTCATTGACGGTGACGTCGAAATAGAAGGTCACGGCGAACTGTTCGCCGTTGAGATAGGGCCCTTCGGTGGTGAACTCGTGCAGTTCGTGATTGGCGACCCACCATTCGCCCTTCTGCCTGACGGCGTCCTTGCCGCGGCAGACCTCCATCGGGCCGGGCATGTTCTCGTAGCTGACGATCTCGTCGGCATTGTAGGCGCTCGCGGCCTCGTCGTGCCGGCCATCCTTGAGCAGGGCGACGAAGTCGGTGGCGAGCTCGGCTGTGCTGGTCATGGTCTTATCCTCCGCCCGCGATCCTGCCGAGCTTCGGGTCAGAAGCTGTCAGCAGGATGACCTTGCGTGAGGGGCTAATGCAGATCGCGCGTGTAGACGAATTTCGGCATGCTCCAGTTGAAGCGCAGCGCCATGATCCGCAGCACCAGCCCGACGGCCATGGCGAGGATGGTGACGAGGTCGTGCGGCAGCTCCACCCTGAGGCCGCCGACATAGATCAGCCCGGTGACGACCGAGACCGTCGCATAGAGTTCGCTGCGGAAGAGCAGGGGGATGTCGGCGCAGAGCATGTCGCGCAGCACGCCGCCGACGCAACCGGTGATCAGCCCGGCCGTGATCACGATGATGAAGGGCTGTTGCATCTCCAGCGCGACATTGCAGCCGATCACGGTGAAGAGCACGAGCCCGACCGCGTCGAGCAGCAGGAAGACCTTGCGCAGCCGGTACATGAAGCGGGCGATGAAGATGGTGAACAGGGCCGCTGCCGCGGTGATCAGCAGGTAATGCGGATGCTTGACCCAGCTCAGCGGGTAATGCCCGAGCAGCATGTCGCGAACCGAGCCGCCGCCGAGCGCCGTGATGCTGCCGAGCATGCAGACGCCGACCCAGTCCATGCTGCGGCGGCCGGCCGCCAATGCAGCCGACATGGCTTCGACGATGATCGCGACGATGTACATTGCGCCGAGCACGCCGGAATCTCCGCTCGCTATCAACCGGACCTGTTAGGGACTAAGGAAAGCCACAGGTCAAACCGGTCTTGCGGGGCTGGCGACGCTTCGACATCTTCCAGGACCGGGACCTCATGACGCCTGCCATGCCGACCTCGATCGACGAAACCCTCGCGCTGCTGCAATCCCAGGGCTATGTCGCCGACCGCGCGCTCGCGACGGTGCTGTTCCTGGCGCTCAGGATGAAGCGCCCGCTGCTGCTCGAAGGCGAGGCCGGCACCGGCAAGACCGAGATCGCCAAGGTTCTGGCTGCCGGACTCGGGCGCCGGCTGATCCGGCTGCAATGCTATGAGGGGCTCGATCTCGCCTCGGCCGTCTACGAGTGGAACTATGCCGGGCAGATGATGGCGATCCGCCTCGCCGAGGCCGGTGGCATCGCGGGCGATCGCGAGCGGCTGGAGAGCGACCTGTTCTCCGAGCGCTATCTGGTCAAGCGTCCGCTCCTGCAGGCGCTGGAGCCGCAGCAGGGCGGGGCGCCGATCCTGCTGATCGACGAGCTCGATCGCACCGACGAGGCCTTCGAAGCCTTCCTTCTGGAAGTGCTGGCCGATGCGCAGGTGACGATCCCCGAGCTCGGTACGGTCAAGGCCGCCGAGCCGCCGATCGTGATCCTGACCTCGAACCGCACGCGCGAGATCCATGACGCGCTGAAGCGGCGCTGCCTCTACCATTGGGTCGGCTATCCAGACGCGGCCCGCGAACTCGCCATCCTGAAGGCCAAGGCTCCGGCGGCGCCGGTCAAGCTGGCGAAGCAGGTGGTTTCCTTCGTGCAGGCGATCCGCAAGGAGGAATTGTTCAAGGCGCCGGGTGTCGCCGAGACGCTGGACTGGGCGAGCGCCCTCGTCGAGCTCGATGCGGTGGCGCTCGACCCGGCGATCGTCTCCGACACGCTCGGCGCGCTGCTGAAGTACCAGGACGACATCCAGGCGATGCAGGGCTCGAAGGTCGGCGAACTGCTCGACCAGGCCAAGCAGGCGGCGCGGGGGTAGTGCATCCTCATGGTCGGCCTTGCGCCGACCATCCACGTCTTCCCTGCATCCGCGCCGCCAGACGTGGATGCTCGGGACAAGCCCGAGCATGACGGAGTGAGCGATGAACGACGACATCAAGGCGATCGAGGCCGCGACGCAGACCTATCTCGACGGGCTCTATGAGGGCGATGTCGAAAAGCTCGCCTTGGTCTTCCACCCGACCAGCGCGCTGACCCAGTCGCTCGACGGCGAACTCAAGGTCGTGCCGCGCGAAAACTGGTTCGAGGCGGTGCGGGGCCGCAAATCGCCGAAGGCGGCGGGGCTCGAGCGCGGCGACCATGTGCTGGCGATCGACCTCGTCGGGCCGTCAATGGCGCTGGTCAAGGTCAAGTGCCAGATGCCGCCGCGCTATTTCACCGACCTGCTCTCCTTCCTCAAGGTCGACGGCAAATGGGTCGTGGCGCAGAAGGTGTTCATGACCGAGACGGGGACGTGACGACGACGTCCGGAATGAGAGGCGCGGGGAACCCCTCTCCCGGATGGGAGAGGGGCAGGGGTGAGGGACCGCCCTTTCACCATCAGGCCCCAGCGTTGCCGGCACGCCTTCTGCGGAAACGGCAGGCCCTCATCCGGCGCTCCGCGCCACCTTCTCCCATCCGGGAGAAGGAAGAGAGCGTCGCGCGCTTCATCGGCGGTGCAAGACGTGGATGCTCGCCACAAGGGCGAGCATGACGGTGGAGATATGACCGGAAAGCTGCCCGAGAATATCGCCTATTTCGCCCGTGCCCTACGGATCGCCGGTCTGCGCGTCGGGCCGGGCGCGGTGGTCGAGGCGGTCGAGGCGCTGGCGGATGGCGCGCTCGGCGGCCGCGAGGACGTCTACTGGGCGCTGCATGCGATCTTCGTGAAGAAGCACGAGGATTCAGCGGTCTATGACCAGGCTTTCAGGCTGTTCTGGCGCCGGCGCGGGCTGATCGAGAAATTGATGGCGCAGATGTCGCCGGTAACGCCCCGGGTCGATGCGCCGCCGCAGAAGCCCGAGGCTGGAGCCTTGCGCGTCGCCGAGGCCTTCGCGCCGCCGGCGGAGGAGGAGCCACCGCCGGTCGAGCTGACGGAATTGTCGGCGCGGCTGACGGTGTCGGAACGCGAGACCCTGAAATCGCGCGACTTCGCCCAGATGAGCGCCGCCGAGATCGCAAAAGCGCGCCAGCTCATCGCGGAATTGCGCCTGCCCGACGATGCCGTGCCGACGCGGCGCTTCCAGGCGGCGCATGCCGGGGCGCGGATCGATCCGCGCCGTACTTTCCGCCGCTCGCTGAGGGGCGGCGGCGCTTCGATCGATCTCGCCTTCCGCGAACGGGCGCAGGTGCATCCGCCCTTGGTGGCGCTGGTCGACATCTCCGGCTCGATGGCCGAATACTCGCGGATCTTCCTGCATTTCCTGCACGCCATCACCGAGCAGCGCCGACGCGTGCATTCCTTCGTCTTCGGCACGCGCCTGACCAATGTCACCCGCAGCCTGCGCGCCCGCGATCCCGACGAGGCGCTGGCGCTGGCCGGCAGGGCAGCGCCGGACTGGGAGGGCGGCACCCGCATCGCCTCGGCCTTGCATGCCTTCAACCGGACCTGGTCCCGCCGGGTGCTGTCCGGCGGCGCCGTCGTCCTGCTGTTCACCGACGGGCTGGAGCGTCATCTCGACGACGAACTCGGCTTCGAGATGGACCGGCTGCAGCGCTCCTGCCGCCAGCTGGTGTGGCTCAACCCGCTCCTGCGCTATGATGCCTTCGAGGCGCGGGCGAGCGGCATCAGGGCGATGCTGCCGCATGTCGATTCGTTCCGGCCGATCCATAATCTCGCGGCGATGGCCGATCTTTGCGCCGCGCTTTCGCCCGATGCACGGCAGGCAGGCGATCCGCGCCAGTGGTTGAAGAGGGCGGGTTGAGGCATGATGTCTTCCAAACCAGCCCTCATCCTGAGGAGCGATCGCAGATCGCGTCTCGAAGGATGTTCCAGAGTATACTGGAGCCATCCTTTGCAACGCCGTTGCGCGGCTGCTCTGCGCGATGGCTGAGAGGGAGGCGAAAGCCATGATCAGCACCGACACCGACATCCTCGCCACCGCCGAGGCCTGGGCCAACGCCGGGCGCGGCGTCGCGCTCGCCACCGTGATCGAGACCTGGGGCTCGGCCCCGCGGCCGGTCGGCTCGCATCTCGTCATCGACGGGGAAGGGAATTTCCTCGGCTCGGTCTCGGGCGGCTGCGTCGAGGGCGCCGTCGTCGAGGAGGCCGGCGAGGTGATCGCGCAGGGCAGGGCGCGTACGCTCGAATTCGGTGTCGCCGACGAGGCTGCCTGGAAGGTCGGGCTTTCCTGCGGCGGTCGGATCAAAGTCTATGTAGAGCCGGTCCGCGGCAAGGAAACGAACTGATGGCCTCCTGGGAAACCCTCGTCGCCTTCGCGACGCTGACCTTGCTGGTGGCTTACTTCCCCGGCCCGGCGCTGCTCTACACGGCGGCGCAGACCATCGCCCATGGCCGCAAGGCCGGGCTGATGGCGATGCTCGGCATCCATCTCGGCTGCTATGTCCATGTCTTCGCCGCGGCCTTCGGCCTGTCGGCGGTGTTCAAGCATGTGCCCGAGCTCTATTTCGCGGTGAAGATCGCCGGCGCGCTCTATCTGGTCTGGCTCGGCATCGGCATGATCCGTTCCAAGCTCGGCTCGTCCGAGGAGCGCCCGGTCGCGCCGCCGAAGACGGTGAAGCGGGCGCTGGTCGATTCCTTCATCGTCGAGATCCTGAACCCCAAGGTCGCGCTGTTCTTCATCGCGCTCCTGCCGCAGTTCGTCGATCCCTCGGCTTCGCTGCCGGTCTGGGCGCAGTTCCTGATCCTCGGCACGATCGTCAACTTCTCCTTCTCCTCGGCCGATCTCGTCACCGTGTTCGGCGCTACCCTGGTGATGAAGACGATGAAGGCGAGCCGCGCCGGTTTCGGCATCGGGCGCTGGCTCGGCGGCGGCATGATGATCGGGCTCGGGGTCAAGCTCGCGGTGGACAAGGGCTAGGCCATGGAACTGTCGCTGCTTTCGGCGCTCAATGCCGAGCGTGCGGCGCGCCGCGCCGCGGTGCTGGTCACCGATATCGGTACGGGTGCGCAAAGACTGGTCAAGGCGGCGGAGCTGCAGCAGGACCCGCTCGCCGAGCTGATCGACAGGCAGTTGCGCACCGGCAAGAGCGGTTCGGTCGAGGTCGACGGCAAGGCCCATTTCCTGACGGTGCAGGCGCCGCCGCCGCGCCTGATCGTCACCGGCGCGGTGCATATCTCGCAGGCCATGGCGCCGATGGCGAAGCTGCTCGATCTCGACGTCACCGTCATCGATCCGCGTACCGCTTTTGCGACACCGGAGCGCTTTCCCGAGGTGACGCTGCTGCCGGAGTGGCCGGACGAGGTGCTCAAGCGCCAGCCGCTCGACGCCTACACGGCGTTCGTCGCGCTGACGCATGACCCGAAGATCGACGATCCCGGGCTCGTCGCGGCGCTGAACTCGGACTGCTTCTATATCGGCGCGCTCGGCAGCCGGAAGACACATGGCCGGCGCCTGGAGCGCCTGGCGGCAGCGGGCTTCGGCGAGGCGCAGACGGCGCGCATCCACGCCCCGATCGGGCTCGACATCGGCGCGGTCTCGCCGGCCGAGATCGCGCTCGCGATCCTCGGCGAGATCGTCGCCACCCTGCGCGGCCCGCGCCGCAAGCCTGCAACAGAGCCTGTATGAGTGCCCGTATGAGTGCCTGCCCATGAAGTTCGGTCCCATTCCGATCGCCGAAGCGGCGGGCAGCGTCGCGGCACACACCGTGCGTGCCGGCGACGCCATCGTCCGCAAGGGCGCGACGATCAGCGCGCAGGATGCCGAGCGGCTGGCGGCGGGCGGGCTGACCGAGATCGTCGCCGTCCAGCTCGAGCCCGGCGATATCGACGAGAACACCGCAGCCGAACAGCTGGCGCGGGCGCTGGCCGGGCGGGCGGTTGTGACCGAGGCGCCGTTCACCGGGCGGGTCAACCTGTTCGCGGCGGCGGCCGGCGTGCTGACCATCGACACCGCGCTGATCGACATGCTGAACGGCATCGATGAGGCGATCACGGTCGCGACCTTGCCGGCGCTGAAGGCGGTCGTCGCCGGCGAGATGGTCGGTACGGTGAAGATCATCCCCTATGCCGTGCAGGAGCGCCAGATCGCCGAGGCGCTCACGCGGCTCGGCAGCGCGCGGCCGATCGCGATCACCGAATACAAGCTGAAATCCGTGGCCGTGGTCTCGACCCTGCTGCCCGGCCTCAAGCCCTCGGTCGTCGACAAGACCTTGCGGGTGATGGCCGAACGCCTGGCGCCGGCGGGCGGCGAGATCGTGCTGGAGCGCCGTGTGCCGCATGAGGGCGCGCCGCTCGCCACGGCGATCCGCGAGGCCGCCGCCGGGCCGGCCGAGCTCGTCGTGGTCTTCGGCGCTTCGGCGATCACCGACCGGCGCGATGTGGTGCCGCAGGCGCTGGCCCTGGCCGGCGGGCGTATCGAGCATCTCGGCATGCCGGTCGATCCCGGCAACCTCATGCTGATCGGCGAGCTCGACGGCAAGCCGGTGATCGGCGCGCCGGGCTGCGCCCGCTCGCCGAAGGAGAACGGCTTCGACTGGGTGCTGCAGCGCTGCCTCGCCGGCCTGCCGGTGCGCCGTGCCGAGATCCAGGGCATGGGGGTCGGCGGGCTGCTGATGGAGATCATCTCGCGGCCGCAGCCGCGCGCGCCGGGCCATGCCGCGGTCGCGCCCGTCGCCGGACTGGTGCTCGCGGCCGGTCGCTCGACCCGTATGGGGGCAGACAACAAGCTGCTCCAGCAGGTGCGCGGCGAGGCGTTGGTGCGCCATGCCGTCAAGGCACAGATCGCCTCGCGGGCCGCGCCGGTCTTCGTCGTGGTCGGCCACCAGGAGGCCGAAATCCGGGCGGCACTGGAAGGGCTCGACGTCCGCTTCGTCCGCAATCCCGGTTTCGCCGACGGCCTCTCCAGCTCGCTCAAGGCCGGGCTCGCGGCGCTGCCGGCTGATGCGCAGGGCGTCGTGGTCTCGCTCGGCGACATGCCCAATGTCACGCCCGGCGTGATCGACCGGCTGGCCCAGGCCTTCGCCGACAGGCCGGACGCGGTGGCGGTGGTGCCGACGCTGCTCGGGCATCGCGGCAATCCGGTGCTGCTGTCGCGGGGGCTCTTCGCCGCGGTTGCCCGGCTGTCGGGCGACGAGGGTGCCCGGCGCCTGCTGGAGGAGGCCGGAGACGCCGTCGAGGAGGTCCCGCTCGACGACCCCGCGATCGCGATCGATGTCGACACGCCCGAAGCGCTTAAGGCCCTGACCGGTGCGCCTCTGCGCTCCTAGTTCGACGCGCAGGAGGCTCGAGCCAGCCAGGCTATCGGAGGTGTTTCGTGCGGTTTGGCAGGCGCTTCAGCGCTTCCAGTAGACTCCGAGCGTCGCATAGGCCGCATTCGGCTGGTCGCTGGTCTGCTGCGCCCCGGCGGCGAGGCGCCAGTTCAGGCCGAACAGCCTGAAACCGGTGAGGTGCAGGCCCAGTCTGAGCTTGTGATAGTCCTGCTGCCGGTAGAACTCGATCTCGGGGCCGAGATAGAGGCCGGGGGCGAGCTTCCAGCCCGGCGAAAGCCTGAGCCAGAAGCGCTGGTCCAGCGTCGCGGCATAGGCATTGGCCTGGAGCAGCAGGTTCTCCAGCGGGGTCGCCCAGAGATCGAATTGCAGCCGGCCGCCGATGCGGTCGCTGAACCGCGTGCGGGTCCTCGTCTCGCTGAAGACCGCCTCCAGCTCCGGTCCGGCCGACAGCGCCAGGAAAAGGTCGCCGATGCGCCATTCATAGCCGAGCAGCGCATGGACCTCGGTCTTGACCATGCGTCCGCGTGCCGGGCTGTGCTCGGCCGGCTCGATGCTCTCGCCCCATTTCAGCCCGAGCCGGAAGCCGCTGGCGTCGAGCCCGCCTTGCCCGAAGGCGCGCTTGAAGCCGACCGAACCGTGCAGCTTGCTGCGGTCGGTGTCGAATGAGGCGAAGATCACCATCGAGAGCGGTGTACGCTCATGCAGGGTGCTGTCGGCCGAAGTCGGAGCGGAAGCGAGGGCTGCCGTCGCAATGATGACGGACCCCCCAAGCCCTTTCGCCCGCTCGGTGACGCCCCACGCCACGCCTACGCCCCCTCGGCTCTTGAAAACGGCCGATCACGCTACGGAGAGGAAGTCTGGCAGCAGATGAAATTCTTGCAAGTTTTTGTTAACCATGACGGCGCAGCCTGATGGCATCGGCCAGCCTTCTTCTCGCAGAGGAGTGCATCGTGTCATGGCATCCAAAGATTTCATCAGCCAGCTCGCCGGCTACGGCCTGACGACGGCCAATATCCTCTACCGCCTGCCGGACCATCCGACTTTCCTGCAGAGTTACATCTGGCAGGAATACGATCTGGCGCCACGCTTTCCCGAGCTGCGTGCCTTCCTGGATTTCTGGCGGCGCGAGCTCGAGGGACCGCTGCATTCGGTGACGGTGGCGCATTCGCGCCTGATCCGCCCGGCCGAGATCGTCAGCGTCAACGGCGTGCTGACCCTGCATTGACGCCGTGCGCCGCGGCGGGGTTGTTGGCCCTGCGCCCGCCATGCTAGGGCGCAGCTCCAGCCCTTCGCCCGGCGATACAGCTTGTCCTCTCCCCTGCGCACTTCCGGCCTGCTGCATGCGCTCGCGAGCCTTCCCGGCCCGCGCATCGCAGTCGGCGACATCGTCGCGGCGCTGCGCGACCGGGCCTATGCTTTGCTCATCGTGCTGCTCGGCCTGCCGAACTGCCTGCCGATGCCGCCGCCGATCCCGCTGGTCTGCGGCCTGGTCCTGGCCTTCATCGCGATGCAGATGCTGATGGGACGCACCACGCCCTGGCTGCCGCAGCGCCTGCTCCGGCGCAGCATCGCCCAGGCCGATCTGGCGCGGGCGGTTTCACGCGCGCTGCCGCCGCTGATCCGGCTCGAGCGCTTCTCGAAGCCGCGCCTGATGATGCTGAGGGGGCCGTTCGCGCTGGCGCTGCTCGGCGTGCTGCTGCTCGTCCTGGCGCTCGGGCTGGTGGTCGCGGCGCCCTTCATCGGCCAGATTCCGCTCGGCCTCGCGGTCTGCCTGGTCGGGCTCGGGCTGGTCGAGCGTGACGGCGTGCTGATCGTCGGCGGAGCCGTGGTCGGGGCAATCGGCCTCGCGCTCTCGGCAGGCTTCGCCTATGCGCTGGTGAGCTCGATCGCCAGCCTGTTCTGAGAGCCTCGAGCGCCGCTCAGGCGGCGAGTTGCTTCTCGAAGGGCTGGTCGAGCGCCAGCAGCCGGTCGATCTCGCGGGGCGGGACGCCCTTGGAGAACAGGAAGCCCTGCAGTTCGTGGCAGCCGACCGCCTGAAGGAAGCGGTGCTGCTCCGTGGTCTCGACGCCCTCGGCACAGACGCGCAGGCCGAGCGCGCGGCCGAGATGCACGACGGAATGCACGAGAATGGCGGATTCCCCGGTCGTCTCCATGTATTCGAGGAAGGAGCGGTCGATCTTGATCTTGTCGAAGGCGAAGCGGCGCAGATAGATCAGGCTGGAATAGCCGGTGCCGAAATCGTCGAGCGCCAGGCCGATGCCATGCGCCCGCAGGTCCATCATCGCGTTCTCGGCGGCGTCGGCGTCCTCGACCACGACGCCCTCGGTCAATTCGAGTTCGAGCCGGCCAGGGTCGAAACCGGTTTCGTCGAGGATGCGGATGACGCTGGCGACGAAGTCCTTGTGGCGGAACTGGATCGGCGAGACGTTGACAGCGAGCTTGATCCCCGGCCATTTCAGCGCCTGCTCGCAGGCGCGGCGCAGCACCCATTCGCTCAGCGGCATGATCAGGCCGCGCTCCTCGGCGATGCCGATGAACTCCGAGGGCGGGATCATGCCGTGCACCGGGTGCGGCCAGCGCACCAGCGCCTCGACGCCGACGATGGTCGCGCCGTCGATCGAGACCTGAGGCTGGTAGTGCAGCAGAAGCTCGTCGCGGTTGATCGCGTTGCGCAGGTCCTCCTCGACCATGCGCTTGACCTGGAGCGCCCGGTTCATCTGCGGTTCGAAGAAGGAGTAGCGGTTCCGTCCCTCGTTCTTGGCCTGGTAGAGGGCGGTGTCGGCGAGGCGCATCAGCGTGCCACGGTCAGCGCCGTCCTGCGGGCCGTGGGCGATTCCGATGGAGCAGCCGATGGTGACGGCGACGCCGGCGATCTCGAAAGGCTCCGTGAGCGAATCGAGGATTCGCTGGCCGAGCGCAGCGCTGGCGCCGGGCTCGTTCATATGGGTCTGGATGATGCCGAACTCGTCGCCGCCGAGACGGGCGACCGTGTCGCCGACGCGCAGGATGGTGGTCAGGCGTTTCGCGACCTGCCGGATCAGCTCGTCGCCGGCATTGTGGCCATAGGTGTCGTTGACGGCCTTGAAGCGGTCGAGGTCGAGCATCAGGACTGCGAGCCCGCTCTTGGTACGGCCGAGCTGGGCGAGTTCCTGGTCGAGTCTGAGATCGAAGGTGCGGCGGTTGGGGAGGTGAGATAGCTCGTCCTGGCCGGCCAGACGCTGGATTTGCTGCTCTCGAAGGGTGATCTGGGTACCCGCATGGCGCAGGCGATGGAAAACATAGGCGAAGATCGCGATGAAGAGCAGCCCGACCCCGGCAAGGGCCCAGAAGAACTGCCGCATCATCGCGTCGCCAGGCCGGTCCGGCGTCCAGGTCAGCCATGCTCTGATGGCGCCGTCCGCCGAAACGATATCGCGGCGAGTCAAGCGGTCGGGAGGACGCTCGCCGACGATCCGCACATTCGGGACACGGTAGCGCTGGGCCAGATCTTCGAGGAGTGACGCGGTGGTGCGGCGATAGCCGACGAGATAGGCGGGACCGGCAGGGGAGGGGGTCCTCGCGCCAGCCATGCTGGCCGCTCTCAGATCAGCGATCACAACGCCCAAGGTCTCCTGGCCATCAGACCTGAGAAAGGCGTTCAGCGGTCCGCTCGTCGTGGTTGGGGTTGCATGCGTGGTCGTGGCCATGGCGCCAGGCAGTTCGGCGGCGAAATGGCGCAAGCCTTCATAGCCGGCCTGGCCGGCGGCCTGGCCGCCTTCGACGCCGGCGAGAACCTTGCCCGAGGCGGTGACGAGATAGGCGCCGTCGAAATCGAGGAAGCGGCTGGCGAATCGCGCAAAACCCCATTGCAGGGCCGGGCGCGGCAGGCTCGCATCGAAGATCGGCTGGAGCAGCCCGGCATCGGCCAGGTTTTCGAGGCGATGGCGGCGCAGCCGAACCTGGCTTTCGATCGCCGCTTCGACGCGATCATATTGTCTTTCCGCCTCGACGCGGTTCGCATTGAGCATGATCGCGACGATGACGCCCACGGCGGCCGCGCTGACGAATGCGAAGGCACAGGCCAGGGTTGCCACCGTGCTCGTCAGCATCCGAGCCGACGAATTCATGTTGGGCAAACGAGCAGAAAGCGGCAAAATGCTCCACCTGTCCGGGCGCGCAGATGATCCATCCTGACAGGCGAATCTTGCCATCCGGTTTCCAGCGATGCCGACGAAGTGCGCGAAATCGTTGTCGCGCTGCCGAGAACGGGCGTCCGGAACCGCCTGGCGGCCCGCGCTCAGCTCTCCGTCGGTTCGTAGGGTGGGCGCGGAATCGCCATATGCGCGGCGCGCAGCGCAGCCGACCAACGCTCGCGCAGATCGTGGAAATAGGGCTCGCCGGCCTCGATCCGGCGGTTGAGTTCCGGTGCTTCCGCGTCGCGGCGGAGCATGATCAGGTCGATCGGCAGGCCGACGCCGAGATTCGAGCGCATGGTCGAGTCCATCGAGATCAGACCGACCTTCAGTGCGTCATAGAGATCGGTCCTGAAGGTCACGGCGCGGTCGAGGATGGGCTTGCCGTATTTGTGCTCGCCGATCTGCAGGAAGGGCGAATCCATGCCGCATTCGATGAAGTTGCCGGCCGAGTAGATCATGAACAGCCGCATCGGCTGGCCGATGATCTGGCCGCCGAACAGCAGCGACATGTCGTATTTGACGCCGGCATCGCGCAACGCATCGCCATCGGTCTCGCGCACGCGGCGGACCGCCCGGCCGACGAGCTGGGCGGCGCGGAACATCGAGGGCGCATTCTGCAGCGTCTCCGGCTCGCCGGTCTCCGGATTCGGTACGCCCTCGTGCAGCAGGCTGACGACCGACTGGGTGAGGGAGAGGTTGCCGGCGGTGGCGAGCGTCAGGGTACGCTCGCCCGGCCAGGAGAAGACGTGGAGCTTGCGGAAGGTCGAGATGTCGTCGAGCCCGGCATTGGTGCGCGTGTCGGCGATCATCACGAGACCGTCCTGGACGAGGATGCCGGCGCAATAGGTCACGTGACGGGTCTCCGGAGCGGGGCGCGTATGGCTGGTATCAGGCGCTCATGGCGAGGACAATCACTGCCCCTGCTGGCGCGGCCGGGCGGCCTGGGCGCGGACCTCGACCAGCAGGGTCTCGCCATTGCCGCCGGTGCGGGCGCCGCGGACCGGCGCCGCGTCGGCATAGTCGAGACCGGTCGCGACGCGGATATGGGTGTCGATCGGGCAGAGCCCGTTGGCGCAGTCGAAGCCGATCCAGCCATAATCCGGCAAATATGCCTCGGCCCAGGCATGGGCCCCGCCGGCATGGGGCAGCGTCTGCGATTCCGCGACATAGCCGGAGACATAGCGGGCGGGCGCACCGAGCGAGCGGGCACAGGTCATGAAGACATGTGCGACATCCTGCGGGATGCCTTCGCCCGCTTCGAGGCAGGCGCCGGCGCCGATGCCGAGGCGCTCTCCGGTCGGCACGCAGGTGATTCTTTCTTGCAGCGTCTCCATCAATGCGTGCAGGCGCGAGAGCTCGCTGCCGCCTCCGGCCGCCGCCTCGGTCGCGAGGTCGCGCAGAGCGGCGCTCGGCTCGGTCAGCCTGGTGTCGCGCATGAACACGGCCGGCGGCACCTTCTCGACCACGCCCCGGATGACCCCAGCGAGATCGATGGTTTCGACCATGCCGTTGACTTCGATCGCATAATTTTCGATCGGCCCGTCGGCTGAGAAATCATGGACGAGATTGCCGAACGGATCCTGGCTGGAACGCAGCCGGCCGTCGATGTTCGGTGTGATCCGCCAGGACATGACATGCTGGCCGTCATGGTCGCGGGGCGTCAGCCGCAACACCTGCCGGAGCTGGCGCACCGGCTCGGCATAGGCATAGGCGATGCTGTGCGAGATCCGGATACGCATGGCGGCTGCTTGAGGTCCTCGGTTCCGTCGGTGGCCAATGGCCTATTGCAGATATTGGTCGACGATGATCGCACCAAGGCGGTTGTTCTCGGTGATGAAGTCCTCGATGAATTCGTGCAGCCCGCGCCGGATCACCGCGTCGATCGGCATGTTCGACAGGCTGGCCAGGGTCTTGCGGGCCTGGCGCTGGGCCGGGCCGTGCCGGTCATAGGCATCGCCGATCTGGTCGAGGAAGCGCGAGATGCTCTCATAGCAGCTCGCCAGCGAGCGCGGCATGCGCTTGTTGAGGATCAGGAGATCGGCGATCAGCACTGGCTTCACCGCTTCGCGATAGACCCAGTGATAGGCGGTCAGCGCCGAGACCTCGCGCAGCATCGTCGTCCACTGGAAATAGTCGAGCGAGCCGCCGACCTGCTCGGTCTCCGGCAGAAGCAGATGGTACTTCACGTCGAGGATACGGGCGGTGTTGTCGGCCCGCTCGAGATGCACGCCGAGTCGCGAGAACCAGTAGCCGTCATCGCGCAGCATGGTGCGGTAGGCCGAGCCGTCGAAGACCAGCGAGACGTTCTTTACCCAGTCGAGGAAGCGGGCGAACTCCTCGCGGTCCATGCGCTTGCGTTCGAAGCGCTGGAGTTCGAGCCAGGCGCCGTTGAGCGCGTCCCACATTTCCGAGGTCAGCGCGGTGCGGACTGCACGGGCGTTCGAGCGGGCGAGGGCGAAGCAGTTGCGGATCGAGGACGGGTTATCCGGGTTGAAGGTGAGGAACTCGCAGACATTGCGCTCGTTCGCCTCGTCATAGGCGAGGGCGAAGGCATCCTCGCAGCCGGCGGTGGCGACGGCGCTCTGCCATTCGGTGCCGGCGCCGCCATAGGCGGAGGGCAGGTTGGTCAGGCGGGTCGTGGCGTCGAGGATGCGGGCGAGATACTCGGCCCGTTCGACATAGCGCGAGACCCAGTAAAGGCTGTCGGCGGTGCGCGAAAGCATGGTCAGGTCCGGGATTCCGGGAGGACTCGAAGACAGGTGAAAGCGGGCATCCTCATGCGTCGAGCACCCAGGTGTCCTTGGTGCCGCCGCCCTGGCTCGAATTGACCACCAGTGAGCCTTCCTGGAGGGCGACGCGAGTGAGCCCGCCGGGCACGCAGGAAATGCCGTTGGCGCCCGAGAGCACGTAAGGCCGCAGGTCGACATGGCGCGGCGCGACGCCGGAGGCGACGAAGGTCGGGCAGGTCGAGAGCGCCAGCGTCGGCTGGGCGATGAAGCCCTCGGGCTGGAGCTTGAGCTTCTGCCGGAAGGTCTCGATCTGGGCCTTGCTGGCATGGGGGCCGACCAGCATGCCGTAGCCGCCGGAGCCGTTGACCTCCTTGACCACCAGCTTTTCGAGATTGTCGAGCACATAGGCGTTGGCCTCGGGCTCGCGGCAGCGATGGGTCGGGACGTTCTTCAGGATCGGCTCCTCGCCGGTGAAGAACTTCACGATCTCGGGCATGTAGCTGTAGACCGCCTTATCGTCGGCGACGCCGGTGCCGACCGCATTGGCGAGGGTGACGTTGCCGGCCTTGTAGGCACCGATGATGCCGGGCACGCCGAGCACGGAATCGCCGCGGAAGACCAGAGGGTCGATGAAGTCGTCGTCGATGCGCCGGTAGATCACGTCGACACGCTTCGGCCCCTGGGTCGTGCGCATGTAGACGATATCGTCCTTGACCAGCAGGTCCGAGCCCTCGACCAGCTCGACGCCGAGCTTGTCGGCCAGGAACGAGTGCTCGTAGAAGGCCGAATTGTACTGGCCCGGCGTCAGAAGGCAGATCGTCGGGTCGGAGGAGGCGCTGCGGGGCGCGACCGAGCGCAGCGTCGCCAGCAGCTGGTCGGGGTAATTGTCGACCGGCGCGACGCGGTGGGTGGCGAACAGCTCCGGGAAGAGCCGCAGCATCACCTCGCGGTTCTCCATCATGTAGGAGACGCCGGACGGGGTGCGGGCATTATCCTCCAGCACATAGAAGGTGTCGGCGTCGACGCGGACGATGTCGATGCCGGCGATGTGGCAGTAGATGCCGTGCGGCACCTGGAAATCGACCATCTGCAGCTGGTAGCAGGCATTGCGGTAGACCAGATCGGCCGGGATGATGCCGGCCTTCAGGCACTCCTTCTTGCCGTAGACATCGGCGAGGAACATGTTCAGCGCGGTGACGCGCTGGCGCAGCCCTTTCTCGAGCTTGGTCCATTCCGGCTTGGTCAGCACGCGCGGGATGATGTCGAAGGGGATCAGCCGCTCGGTCGATTCCTCGTCGCCATAGACGGCGAAGGTGATGCCGATGCGCCGGAAGAACAATTCGGCCTGGGAGCGGCGCAGGGCCAGCATCTCGGGCGGCGCTTCCTTCAGCCAGCGGTCGAGCTCGACATAGGCCGAGCGCAATCCGCCTTTTCCCCCCGTCATCTCGTCGAACGCCGGCATGCAGGCTTCTTCCCCTGTTTCGGGTAGCCTATGCGCAATTGCGCGGCTTCGGAAAGAGGTCTGCTGCCGAGGGTTGCGGCGAAGCTTGCCCGTTCCTTGGGCAAAGCGCGGCGACCGGACCGCGGTGGGCGCGCCGACGAAAGGGGATGAGGGCGGAGCGATCATGCCTTGGACAGCGCAGGCGCTGCCAAAGGGGGGCCTGCGGCGTTGCTGTCGCTTGCCTGGCTGGCGGGAGGAGCGCAAGGTCCGCGGCGGCGACAGGTTAGAAAGATTCCAATATGGGATTGAAGCCCTATTTGCTCCGCTTGCACCGCTGGATCACCCTCGTTTTCGCGCTGCCTCTACTCGGAATCATCGTCTCGGGGCTGGTGCTGTCGCTCGAGCCGCTGGCGCAGCGCCAGGCACCGGCGGCGCCTCTGACCGAAGCGCGGCTGCTCGGCTTCCTCGACCGCTACGACCCGGACGGCAAGGCGACCGGCCTCTCGGTTCGCACCTATGACCAGCTGGTCCGACTGTCCGGCGTCGGAGAGGACGGAACAGTGGATGTCGGCCTCGCCAGCGGCGAGGAGGTCGAGACGGAGGGGCTCGCCGAATGGTTCGGCTGGGCGCGCGGCCTGCACGAGCGGCTGCTCCTGGACCTCGGCTGGCTGGTGACGGCCAGTACCGTCGCGATGATCGCCCTGGCCGTGCTTGGCGTCGCCATGGGCTGGCCGCGCTTGCGCAACACGCTGGGCGGCTGGCACGCCGGAATGGCCTGGCTCACCCTGCCGCTCGCCGTGCTGAGCCCGCTGACCGGGCTGTTCATCGTGATGGGCGTCGGAACCGGTGGGGCGCCTGCCGGGCCGCGCGGCGAGCGCGTGCCGATCCGCGCCGCGGTCTCGGCCGTCGCGCGCGACCATGATCTGGCCGGCCTGACCTCGCTGCGGATGCGGGGCGGGCGCCTGGTCGCCCGGATCTACGAAGGCAACCGGCTGTCGACCTATGTCGTGACCCGGGAAGGGCTGCAGCCGGCACCGACGAACTGGTCGCGCGCGCTGCATGAGGGCAACTGGCACGCCTTGCTGGGGACCACTTTCAACACGCTGCTGTCGCTGGTGCTGATCGGGCTCTGGGGTACGGGGCTGGTCATCTGGGCGAGGCGCCGCTTCCGCAAGCGCCGTCCACGGGCGCTGCAGTCGGCGCGCGCCGCGGCGTCCGGCTGATCCGGGGACGTTCAGATCAGGCCGAGCCCCTTGAAGCTGGCATGGCCGTCGCGGCCGACGATGATGTGGTCGTGGATGGCGATGCCGAGCGGCTTGGCGATGTCGACGAGCTCGCGGGTCATGCGCATGTCGGCGCCGGACGGCGTCGGGTCTCCGGATGGATGATTATGGATTAAAATCAAGGCTGTAGCCGATAGTTCCAAGGCGCGGCGCATCACTTCGCGCGGATAGACCGGGGTATGGTCGACGGTGCCGGTCTGCTGCACCTCGTCGGCGATCAGGGCGTTCTTCTTGTCGAGGAAGAGGATGCGGAACTGCTCGCGCTCGGCGAAGGCCATCGCCAGGCGGCAATAGTCGATGACCGAGGACCAGGAGGAGAGCACGGGCTTCTTGGCGATCTGGCCCTTCATCGCCCGCTTCAGCGAGGCCTCGACGATCTTGAGGTCGAGCGCGACGCTCTCGCCGATGCCCTTGACCTCCCGCAGCCGCGAGACCGGTGCGCCGATCACCTCGGCGAAGGAGCCGAAATGCTGGATCAGCTGCTTGGCGAGCGGCTTGACGTCGCGCTGCGGGATCGAGCGGAAGAGCAGCAGCTCGAGCAGCTCGTAATCGGGCAGGGCGCTGTCGCCGCCTTCGAGGAAGCGCTGGCGCAGCCGCTCGCGATGACCGAGATGGTGCGGGGCGGCGCTGGCGGGCGCGGCAACGGGAGCGGGACTTCCCTTGCCGCTTTCGCTCATCTGGGTGCGAGCGGGTTGTCGCGGCCGGCGGGCGAGCGCGTGAAGATCTCGCAGCCGTCTTCCGTGACGCCGACCGTATGCTCGAACTGGGCCGAGAGCGAGCGGTCGCGCGTCACGGCGGTCCAGCCATCGGAGAGCACCTTCACGCTCGCCTTGCCGAGGTTGATCATCGGTTCGATGGTGAAGAGCATGCCGGGCTTGAGCTCGGCACCTTCGCCGGGGCTGCCATAGTGCAGGATGTTCGGCGCGTCGTGAAAGACCTCGCCGAGGCCGTGGCCGCAGAAATCCCGCACCACCGAGCAGCGCTCGCCTTCGGCATAGCGCTGGATGGCGAAGCCGATATCGCCGGTGGTCGCGCCCGGGCGCACTGCGGCGATGCCGCGCAGCAGGCTCTCATAGGTGATCTCGATCAGGCGCTCGGCCTTGCGGGGTATCGCGCCGACGCCGAACATCCGGCTGGAATCGCCATGCCAGCCATCGAGGATCAGGGTGTAGTCGATATTGACGATGTCGCCCTCGCGCAGCGGCTTGTCGTCGGGAATGCCGTGACAGACGACATGGTTGATCGAGGTGCAGATCGACTTGGTGTAGCCGCGGTAGAACAGCGTCGCCGGATAGGCACCGTTGTCCATGGCGAACTGGAAGGCGAGATCGTCGAGCCGCTGGGTCGTCACGCCGGGCCGAACCTCGTCGGCGAGCATGTCGAGCCCCTGGGCGACCAGGCGCCCGGCCTTGCGCATGCCGTGGAAAGCTTCGGCGCCGTGCAGCTTGATGACGGGCTCGCGCCTTGCGCGCGCGATCGATTCGTCGAGGGTCATGTCGAGAAGTGGCTCCTTGATGCCTTTATTTATTGGCTTTGGCGGCTGGTGCAAGCCGGACGGGCCGGGCCGCGACATCGCGGTAGTGCTGGCGCAGGGCGGATTTGCCGTGTACAGCGCGCCGATGGCACTTAATGACATGCAGTCGGGCGAGGAACAGCCCTACGGAACCTTCGCGCCGCAGGGGCTGGTTGCACGGATCATCGCGCGCACCCGGCGCGCCTCCGGCTCCTATCTCGGTCGCAAATTCGCCTTCGCGCTGCGCCGGCTCGGGCTCAAGGCGCTGAAGGGGCGGCCGGTCGACATCGAGGCGCTGGGCGCCCGGATGCGGCTCTACCCCGACGGCAATGTTTGCGAGAAGCGCGTGCTGTTCACGCCGCAATATTTCGATGCGCGGGAGCGCGAATTGCTCGCGGCCCGGATCGGCGAGGGCTTCTGCTTCATCGATATCGGCGCCAATATCGGGGCCTATTCGCTGTTCGTCGCCGCAAAAGCAGGGCGCCGGGCGCGCATCCTCGCCGTCGAGCCGCAGCCGGAGATCTTCGCGCGGCTGACCTACAACATCGCCCGCAACCCCTTCGGCACGGTCAAGGCGGTGGCCTGCGCGCTTGCCGACAAGCCGGGCGAATTGACCTTGTTCCTCGACCCCGCGAACAAGGGTGAATCGAGCGTGCGCCTGCTGCGCTCCAGCACCTCGACCTCGGTGCGCGTGCCGGCGACGACGCTGCTCGCGCTGATGCAGAGCGAGGGCTATGAGCGGCTCGATGCGATCAAGCTCGATGTCGAGGGGGCCGAGGACCTGATCCTGGAACCCTTCCTGCGGGATGCGCCCGAGGCGCTCTGGCCGGGCTTCATCGTCATCGAGGATTCGCGCGCCCGCTGGCAGATGGATCTGCCGGCGCTGCTGGAGGCGCGGGGCTATCGCCTGCTGGCGCAGACCCGGCTCAACCTCGTCTATGAGCGCAAGGTGTCCTGATCCACCTTGCCGCGCATGACGGCTCCGCCCCGGACGGTGCTTGAGCGGCCGGGCCCGAGGCGCTTAGCTCCGTTCTGCGCAGGCGGCGTCATTCTCCGCTTCGACATTCCAGGAGCCTGCCCATGAGCGCGTCATCGAACAAGGCTTTCGAGCCGCCGGTCACCGCGGCGATCCTGGTGATCGGCGACGAGATTCTGTCGGGGCGGACCAAGGACAAGAATATCGGCTACATCGCCGAATTCCTGACCAATATCGGCATCGAGCTGCGCGAGGTCCGGGTCGTGCCCGACCTGATGGACGAAATCGTCTCGGCGCTGAACGCGATCCGCGCGCGCTACACCTATGTCTTCACCACCGGCGGCATCGGCCCGACCCATGACGACATCACCGCGGATGCCGTCGCCTGTGCCTTCGGGGTTTCGATCGACTACGATCCGCGGGCGATCGCCATGCTCGCCGAGCGCTTTCCGCCGGACCAGCTCAACGAGGCCCGCATGCGCATGACGCGCATTCCCGCCGGGGCCGAGCTGATCGCCAATTCCGTGTCGAAGGCGCCGGGCTTCCGCATCGGCAATGTCCATGTCATGGCCGGCGTGCCGGCGATCATGCAGGCCATGCTCGACGTCGTCGCGCCGACCCTGAAGACCGGGGTCAAGATCCTCTCCGAAACGGTGCGCGCGGGTCTGCGCGAGGGCGATATCGGCACGCCGCTCGCGGCCATCGCCGCTGCTCATCCCGACTGCACGATCGGCTCCTATCCGTTCTGGTCGGAGACCGGGCCGGACACCAATCTCGTGGTGCGCTCGCGCGATCCGGAGAAGCTGATGAAGGCGGTCGCTGCGGTTCAGGCGATGGTCGAGACGGAGCGCGCCCGGCTGAAGCGCTGAGCTTCGCTGAGCCGTCCGGAACAATTTCCGGTTGCGCAGGGAGACCGGGGTTCCCGTCAAGGTACAGGGAGCTCTCGCGTCGGCCGCCGCGCGCTCTCGCGCGTTGTTTAAAGTTATTAAAATCTGCAATCTGCCCGCTTGATGTGCGAATGTCTTCTGGATCGCCATTTCAATGGTGCGCTTAATTCTTTCTGGACTTTGTATTCGGTTTTGTATTGTTTGGATTTCGA
The DNA here is from genome assembly GCF_058798075.1 of Allobosea sp. GW823-FHT01F03. Classification (NCBI taxonomy): domain Bacteria; kingdom Pseudomonadati; phylum Pseudomonadota; class Alphaproteobacteria; order Hyphomicrobiales; family Alloboseaceae; genus Allobosea; species Allobosea sp. GW823-FHT01F03. The sequence continues at coordinate 2,607,518 of NZ_CM179505.1, forward strand.
CGTTATATTTACTTTACAATTTTAAGTACTTTTCCGATCACGATTTTGTTATTCCGTGGATTTTTAAGCTCCTTAGCTGACCGTAAACTGTCGTCGTCTATCCTTTATTTCCGCGGATCGAGTTCCGCGGTGCTGAATGCAGGGGGATGGGCATGCGGCTAAATCCATTCACGGGCGGCGCTGCGCGCCGCGAACTCGAAGGTGAGATGGCGGCTCTCGGCCGCTCGATGGCGGTGATCACATTCAAGCTCGACGGGACCATTATCGAGGCCAACGAGAACTTCCTTGGAGCGGTCGGCTACACGTTGGAGCAGGTGCGCGGGCGGCACCACAGCATGTTCGTCAGCAAGGAAGAAGCGGCCAGCGCCGACTACAAGGCGTTCTGGGCGAAGCTGGCGGGGGGCGAATACCAGGCCCGCCAGTTCCTGCGCGTCGCGGCCGATGGCAGCGAGCTCTGGATCGAGGCGAGCTATAGCCCCGTGCTCGATGCCGGTGGCAGGCCGGTGAAGGTGATCAAGTTCGCGACGGTGATCACCGCGCAGAAGAACCGCGAGGCCGACATGGCCGGGCAGCTCGGGGCGATCCGCAAGGCGATGGCGGTGATCGAGTTCTCGCTCGACGGCACGATCCTCGACGCCAACGAAAACTTCCTTGCCGTCACCGGCTACTCGCTGGCCGAGATCAAGGGCCAGCATCACGGCATGTTCTGCGAGCCGGTCTATCGCGATTCGCCGGAATACCGCGCCTTCTGGCAGAAGCTCGGCCGCGGCGAATATGATGCCGGCCAGTATCTGCGCCTCGGCAAGGGCGGCAGGGAGGTCTGGATCCAGGCGAGCTACAATCCGATCTTCGATGCCAAGGGGCAGCCCACGAAAGTGGTGAAGTACGCCACCGACATCAGTGAGCAGAAGGCGGCGCGCCAGCTCGCCCAGGCGGTGGCGGAGGCGCAGGGCGTGATCGGGCGGGCCAAGGAGCGCGACCTGACCCAGCGCATCCCGATGGCGGGCAAGGAGGGCGAGGTCGCCGATCTCTGCAACGGCATCAACGAACTTCTCGACAATATGGCGCAGGTGATCGGTGCCGTCGGCGGCGTTTCCGGGAAGGTCGCGGCTGCCGCCGACCGGATCGCCTCGGAAAGCGTCGATCTCGCCGAACGCACCGAGGCGCAGGCTTCCAGCCTGCAGCAGACGGCGGCGACCACCGAGGAGCTCGCCGCCTCGATCAAGACCAGCGCCGGCAATTCGCGCCAGGCCGCGGCGCTCGGCGACGAGGCCAAGACCGTGGCCTCGCGTGGCGGCGCGATCGTCGCCGATGCGGTGACGGCGATGGGCCGGATCGAGCAGGCCTCGACCGCGATCGCCGACATCATCTCGATGATCGACGAGATCTCGTTCCAGACCAATCTGCTGGCGCTGAATGCGGCGGTCGAGGCGGCCCGCGCCGGTGATGCCGGCCGGGGCTTCGCCGTGGTCGCCTCCGAGGTCAGGGCGCTGGCCAAGCGCTCCAGCGAATCTGCCCACGGGATCAAGGAGCTGATCAGCAATTCGAGCGAGCAGGTCCGCTCCGGGGTGAAGCTGGTCCAGCAGGCCGGCAAGACGCTGGAGGAGATCGTCAGCGCCGCGACCCGGGTCGCCGGTACCATCGCCGACATCTCCAGCGCTGCGGTCGAACAGGCCAATGGCGTCGACGAGATGGCGCGGACCGTCGCGCATATGGACGAGATGACCCAGCAGAACGCGATGATGGCCGATGCCAGCTCCCGGCTCTCGCGCGAATTGCAGGGCGAGACTCAGGCTCTGGCGGCGCTGGTCGGGGCGTTTCGGCTCGGTGGGCGCGAAGCCTCGGATGCGCCCGAGAGGCTGGCCGCCGGCCTGCGTGCCATGCTCCCGGCAGCGAAGCCCGCGCCCGTCCCGGCGGGCAGGCCGCCGGTCCGCACGGCGGTGCGGGTCGGGAGCGGAGGTGCCGACGGCTGGGCCGAGTTCTGACGGTCCGAAGCGGTGGGACGATCCGGCCCGGCGAGCCGGGTCGGACCATGCCGTTGCGATCACAGCGGGGAAAAGCTTCCGCTCGGCACTTGCGCGCGCCGGCCGGATGCGCTTTGCGGAAAAGCCAGCCACGCTTTCCGCAGGACCGCCCGCCATGGCCGAACCGACCGCCAACAAGGCTTTCCCCGTTTCCTGGGACCAGTTCCACCGCGACGCCCGCGCGCTCGCCTGGCGCCTGGCCGATGCCGGGCCGTTCGAGGCGATGGTCTGCATCACCCGCGGCGGGCTGGTGCCGGCGGCGATCATCTGCCGCGAGCTCGGCCTGCGCATGATCGAGACGGTCTGCGTCGCGAGCTATCACGACTACAAGAACCAGACCGAGCTCAAGGTGATGAAGGAGATCGCCCCCTCGATCCGCGCCATCGGCGACGGCAAGGGCAAGGGCGTCCTCGTCGTCGACGACCTCACCGATACCGGCAAGACCGCCCGCGTCGTGCGCGAGATGCTGCCGAACGCGCATTTCGCCACGGTCTATGCCAAGCCGGCCGGCGTGCCGGTGGTAGACACCTTCGTCACCGAGGTCAGCCAGGACACCTGGATCTATTTCCCCTGGGATATGGCCCTGTCCTATGTCGAGCCGATCGCCAAGGGTCATAAGGGCTGAGGATATGCCCTGTCGTTCCGGGGCGCTGCGTAGCGGCGAGCCCGGACCCTATGAGCGCTCCTTTTTTCGTCATGGTCGGGCTTGTCCCCACCATCCACGCCTTCAGTGGTCGAGTGTCGTGTTCAAGACGTGGATGCTCGCCACAAGGGCGGGCATGACGGGCTGGAATTGCAGGGTGTCCATGGGTTCCGGGCCCAGGCCTCCAGCCTGTCCCGGAATGACTGCGGAAGGGCCGCTCAGCGCGCGCTCGGCGCCCTGAGCGCCACGACCATGCCGGTGATGGCGATAGCCATGCCGGCGATCTCCTGCGCCGAGGCCTTCTCGCCGAGCAGGGCGGCGCTGGCGATCGCGGTGACCACCGGGACCAGCGGCAGGAACAAGGCTGCGCCGCCGGCGCCGAGCGTCGCGACCGACTGGGTGTAGAGGAACAGCGCCAGCGCCCCGACCAGAACGCCCTGGTAGACGGCCTGCAAGGCGACGGCTGAGAGCGGCGCCTGCAGCAGATTGACCGGCTGCACGAGGGCGAGCAGCGGCAGGAACGGCAGCGCCAGCAGGCAGGTCGCCATGGTGACTTCGACCGCATTGGCGCCCCAGCGTCGGCAGAGCACGCCGAAGATCGACCAGAGCAGGGCGATCAGCACGAAGAGCAGATCGCCGATCCAGGCGCCTGCGCGCGTCGGCGTGTTGGCCAGCGCCTCCCGGGCGAAGACGGCGATGCCGAGCACGAGCAGGGCAAGGCCGATGAGGCGGGCCTTGCCGGCACGCTCGCCGAGCACGAACCAGGCGAGCGCGGCGGTGCAGACCGGGATCAGCCCCGGCGAGATCACCGAGGAATGCAGAGCGGGCGCGAAATGGGCACCGCCGACCAGGATCAGGCTGTAGGCCGGGCCGACCAGCGCGGTCAGCACCAGCGCCCGCTTCCAGCCGAGCGTCCCGACCGGGAAGGGCTTCAGCCGCTTCAGCGCGAAGGGCAGCATCACCAGCGATGCGGCGAGGAAGCGCAGCATGGTGACGTCGCCGGCCGAGAGCCCGTCGGCGACCGATTGGCGCGAGACCACGGCCTGGACGCCCCAGATCACGGCGCAGAGCAGGCCGCAGGCGACGCCGAAGGCGGGCCGCGAGGTCAGGGGAATGGCTTTGGTCACGCGGCGGCTTTCGGGCGAGGAGAGCCGGCTCTATGCGCGGGGGCGGGAGGCGCGGCAAGGGCGGGCAGGCGAGGGTGCTGCTCGCTGAATGCATGGACGCAACGTCATGCGCCGCCGGCGGATCACGGGCGCGTGGAACCCTCTCCTGCAAGGAGAGGGTAGGGTGAGGTGTAGGCCATCTGACCAGTGCCGCGAGCGCTGACCGCGCGGTCGGGTTCAGGCCAATAATTCAGCTTCCGAACACCTCACCCCTGCCCCTCTCCTTCCAGGAGAGGGGTTCTGCGTCGAGGTTCCGCCGCCTCACTCCACCGCCGCGACGAGCCGCTCCAGGAAACCGTCGATCGCGGCCTTGTCGATCCAGCGCAGCACGGCGACGAGGTCATGCTCCGGGTCGATCCAGATCAGGTTGTTGCCGGCGCCCTGGGCGCTGAAGCTGCTCGCCGGCAGCTTCGGGTTGGCGTTCAGCCACCAGAGGAAGCCGTAATTCGCCAGGGTCGGCGAAGGCTTGAGCGACTGCTCCAGCCAGGAGGAGGGGATCAGCTCGCGCCCGTCCCAGACGCCCTTCTGCGCGACGAGCTGGCCGAAGCGGGCATGGTCGCGGGCGCTGATGAACAGGCCGCCGCCCCAATGGCCGCCGCCGGGGACCGACTGCATGCGCTCACCGTCGATCTCGACCCACGAGGTCTCGTAGCCCTCCCAGCGCCAGCCCTGCGAGGCGCCGATCGGGTCCATGATGCGCTCGCGCAGGACCTGCGGCAGCGGCCGGCCGAAGCGGCGCAGCAGCGCATAGCCGAGCGCGTTCACCCGGACGTCGTTGTACTCGTAGAGGCTGCCGGGCGCGCCGAGCTCGCGGCGCTGGCCTTTCCGGCTGTTGTCGGCGCCGACGCCGATCTGGCGGAAATGGTCGACCTGGTCGGACTTGCCGAAGATTTCGCCCTGCCATTCGCTGTTCATGTTGAGCAGATGGCGCCAGGTGATCTTGGCATTGTGCGGGCTCGCGAAATGCGGCCCGTCGACGCTCTTGCCCACGGGCTCGTCGATATCGGCGATCAGTCCGTCGGCGACGGCGAGGCCGGCCAGCACCGAGAGATAGCTCTTGGCGATCGAGAAGGTCATGTCGGCGCGCTCGACATCGCCCCATTCGGCGGCGAGCTTGCCGCCCTTCAGCACGATGCCGGCCGGCCCGCCGCGCGGCTCGACCGGGCCGACGATCTCGGTCCAGGGACCCTTCTCGTCCCATTCGCGATTCCCGACATAGGCGCCGTCCGGATAGAACATGCTGCGCGGCCAGGGCGAGTCATGCGCCTGCGCGAATTCGACGGCGTCCTGGAGACGGGCGGAGGAGAGGGAGCTGGGCAAGGCGGGGACTCGGGGAAGGTAGCTGCTGATGGGGCCGGTTTAGCATTGCTGCCGGGGAGTGTCTTCGCCTGCTGGTGGAGACGGTGTTGTGCCAGATGGAAGGGCTGATGTGGGTAGGGAGCAGAGCTTGGGCTCGTTGAGTTGCTGCAGCACCCAGCGGCAGCCAAGGTACTACGGTTGATATCGCCCTTTCTCGCACCAGAAGCGCACGGTGACGCCGGGCTGGCCTTGATAAAGCTTGGAGGCGAAGTTGCAATTTTCGCGATTGTAAGCATCACCATCTTTAGCGTCGAAAGTTGCAATATGAATTCGCATGCCAGCGTCCGCAGGGCTGCTTCTATTATGTGCCACTGCGCTCGTAGCGTCCTAAGAAAGCCATCGCACAGCCAAATATAGACGTAATTATCTAGCATAATCTTAATTTAGATCTCCAATTTTTTTATTGTTCATTAAATAATTATTGTGCAATTATTTTATTGCGTTTTTTGCAGATTTGATATATTAAGTAATATGTGGTATATATCATTATTATAAATTAAAAATAAATATATTATTTATATATAGACTACCTTGTTCCTTGATGTATTCCATAACGAAATGTAGTTGCGTCGATGGCTTTATTTATTTGCTCTATAGCTATATTCGTATCTATGGTTCTTGAATTAAATGCAATGCGAGTTTTCCATGCTAGCTGCACCGCAAGATCGTACCCTGTTGCGTATTCGTGAGGCTTCAAGAATTGCACCAGAGCGGCAGAAAGGGCCCCGCCGGCAGCTAAGAATTTTGCTGCTATTTCATCAAAAAAACCAATCGCTGCTATGCCGGGTAGTATAATACTTAAAGATCCTAGAATTATATGTATCGCGAACCAAAGATAATAGCCCCCTTGCATTACGCGAATCGCGTCGTCGATATCTGAAAGTGTCTTTTCTGCCTGATCCATTTGGAGGCCCCTTTGGGTGTGGCGCTCAGTGACGAGATACGGCTAATTTGCAAGGTAACCTCCAATTTCGTGGCAATAATACCCTGAATATGTATGGCGACCGCTTTGCTGTCTGCTCCCTAACATTCGACGAGGGGCAGATATCGAGGCGTTGTCTGGAAGCCTAGTCAAATCATCTGCCCTATCGCCAGATTGGCATCGTCCCGCCGCTAGGACGATGCCTGGTAGAGGGCGGGCGGGTCGGCGTTCTGCTGGGACAGGTGGGGCCAACTGATATGGCGATGCAGTGCTCACATGGCTGACACGGAGCACGGAGCGTGAGATTGCCACCCTCACTCCTCCATCATCGTCTCCACGAACGTCGCGGGGGCCGCGCAGAACTCCCGCATGATCCGGTAGTGTGGGTCTGCTCGATCGTCACGGGATCGAGCCCGTATTTGCTCAAAGCCAGCAGGCGGGCGCCCTGATAGGCCATCAGGATCGGGGCAGAACTCCACGACAATTTGCGTCGCCATGATCACCTGGCACTGGCCGAGCATGGTCCATGCGGCGGAGCCGTTTCAGGAATTCGATCTGCCGGGTCGGCGATAGCGCGCCGCCGCCCAGGGCCGAGCGGGGGGCTTGAACGCTCACGCCGGGAGGCCCGCAGGCTTGGGACAAGACTCAACCTCATCCTGAGGAGATCGCTTCGGCGGCCGTCTCGAAGGATGTTCGCGGAGGCGCCGGAACCCGCTGGAGCATCCTTCGAGACGGCCCATTCGGGCCTCCTCAGGATGAGGTCTGGAGGTTCGGGGGCCCAACCCGGTCATCCTGGGCTTCGCGCAGCGAAGTCCCGGGATCCATCGTAGGGCTCCGGAGCTTTGCGATGGATCCCGGGCCGAGCTTCGCTCGCCCAGGATGACGGGGGGAGGCTGTGTGAGGTCAGCACGATCCGGACAAGCGATGTGGAATGCGATGGCTGCCGCGCGGCTGACGGGATTGCTTGCGACAGGCCGATGCTCTCGCCGGCTCGACGCCGCGAGGGGCTGAGGGGAACGCCATCCGAGGGAGGGCGCGGGGCCGGGCGGCGTCGCAGTCGACGGCTGCGTGCCGAATGTCGATGTCTTCTGTCGAAGCAGCGCCATTGGCCGCCGCCCGAGCCCCGCGCGCGGTTCTCTATGGTGTCTTCGTCGTCTGGTTACGTCCGGCAGGACTGGGAGGGCCTCTCCCATCGACGAAAACCCCTCCGCGGTGGAGCGGGCAGGCCGGCCGCAAAGGTGGATCACACCTTTGTGGAGCGCGCTCGCTCGGGCTCGCAAGGCCCTTTCGCCGCGAAGACCGCTCTCCCGCCCGGCCTCATGATGCCTCGCGAAGCCCCCTCGGTTCGGGCGGGACGGGCAGAAGCATAAGCGAGGTTTTGGGGGCGGGGATAAGTTGGCGGGTTGTCCCCGGTGGAACGCGGCTGCGCGCGAGGGAGAGGCGCGGGGAACCCTCTCCTGGAAGGAGAGCGCAGGGTGAGGTGTGTGAGGTTTGACCATCCCGCGCTGCGCCCACCGCACAGTCGGGGGCAGGCTCACGATATCCCTCCCGGACACCTCACCCCTGCCCCTTTCCTTCCAGGAGAGGGGTTTTGCGTCGAGGTTCCCGCGCCTGTCGCAGCTGCCTGCTGCGGCGCCGCAACGCTTTTCGCGGTTGCGGTAGAATTGGAATCCTGCTCCCCTGCGAGCCGCCTCATCAAACGATTTAAAGAAGACGGAGAGCGGCGTGGCTGCGGAGGAAATGTCGCCATCGGTGCTGGCGAGCGAGTTGTCGGCGGCGATCGTGCAGGCGCGCAGGGATGCGCGCGAGGACCCGTTCGGCAATCCGGTGCTGCGCGCCACGCTCTGGCTGACCCGCAAGATGGATCGCGGCGAGGTGACGCTCGCCGACACCGCGGCGCTGATCCGTGAGCTCGGCCGCGCCGCACTCGCCGACCGGGCGGGGCGCGTCGCCTCCTATGTCGGGCTGGAGCAAAGCGAGGCCGAAGCCTATGCGGCGCTGGCGCGGCGCGTCGGCGAGGAAGCGAGCGCCTCGGCCCAGCCTTTCGAAGCCTATGGCGCGGCGCTGGCCCGGCTGCGCTTCGCCGCCGTGTTCACCGCGCATCCGACCTTCGGGATGAGCCGGGCGGTGGCGCATGCCCTGGCCGAGCTCGCCTCGAACGAGGGCGAGGCGGCGGTGCTGAGGTCGGCCGATCTCTCCTTCCGGCCGGATGCGGCGATCACCCTGCAGGACGAGTTCGAGCAGGCGCGCTTCGCGGTGCGCCATGCCCGCGACGCGATCGACCGGCTGAACGCGGCCTTCCTCGCCGAGGCGCGGGCGCGCTGGTCGCAGCGCTGGCGCGAGCTCAGGCCGCGCGCTTTGCAGCTCGCCTCCTGGGTCGGCAGCGATACCGATGGGCGCACCGATATCGGCTGGTGGGACACTTTGCGCTACCGGCTGGAATCGAAGCGCGGCCAGTTCTTCCGCCTGCTGGAGAAGCTGCCGGAGGTGCCGGCGGCTGCCGAGGTGAGGGCACTGCTCGAAGCCGCGCTCGCTGCTGTCGAGCGGCAGCTTGCGCTCTGCCCGCCCCTGAACAGCCAGCCGGAGATCGAGGCCTTGCAGGCCTTCTCGCTGGCGCTGATCGGCGAGCGCGAGGCCGCCCTGCCTGACGCCTCGAAGCTGCTGGCGGCGCTCGACAAGGCGATCGTGCTGGCCGAGGACGATGAGGCGGCGGAAGCGCTGGTGCTGGCGCGGGCCGGCGTCATCGCCCATGGCGTCTCGATCGCGCTGCCGCATTTCCGGCTCAACGCCTCGCAGCTCCACAATGCGATGCGCGGCGTGATCCCGCTCGACGAGGACCCGGCCCAGCCGGCGCAAAGGCGCGCCTTCCTCGCGGCGGCGAACCAGGCGCTCGCCAAGGCGCAGCCGACGCCGGTCGATTTCGGCGCGCTCGCGGTCGAGCGCGCCTCGGCGGCGCGGATGATGATGATGGTCGCGCAGATCGTGAAGCATGTCGACGGCTCGCGGCCGGTGCGCTTCCTGATCGCCGAGACCGAGACCGGCTATACGCTGCTCTCGGCGCTCTATCTCGCGAAGCGCTTCGGCATCGCCGATCACGTCGAGATCTCGCCGCTTTTCGAGACCTCGGACGCGCTCGAACAGGGGCCGCGGATCATCGACGAGGCGCTGCGCAGCCCGCATTGGCGCGATTATCTCCAGCGCCATGGCAGGCTCTGCGTCCAGTTCGGCTATTCCGATTCCGGGCGCTATATCGGCCAGGTCGCGGCAACCTTCTGGGTCGAGCGGCTGAGGAGCCGCATTCTCGAATTGCTGCAGCGCTATGGGCTCACCGAGATCGAGCTCGTCATCTTCGACACCCATGGCGAGTCGGCCGGGCGCGGCGCCCATCCCGACAGCCTCGCCGATCGGCTCGCCTATCTCGATCCGGAATGGCCGCGGCGCGCGTTTGCGAAGGCCGGCGTCAAGGTCACCCGCGAGACCAGCTTCCAGGGCAGCGACGGCTATCTGCTGTTTGGCACGAAGGGGCTCGCCGGGGCGACGGTGGCGCGCATCGCCGAGGCCGTGTTCGCCGATCCGGCGGATGGCGAGGACGATCCGATCTATGCCGAGCCGGACTTCGCCACCGAGTTCTTCCAGACCGTGCGCGAGGAGATGACCCATCTCGTCGACGATCCCGGCTATGCCGCGCTGATCGGCACGTTCGGCCCGTCCCTGCTCGACAAGACCGGCTCGCGCCCGGCGGCGCGGCAGAGCGATGCCGGTGGGCCGGCGGTGATCCGCCATCCCCGGGAGCTGCGCGCCATCCCGAACAACGCCATCCTGCAGCAGCTCGGCTGGCTGGCGAACAGCGTGCACGGCATCGGCCAGGCGGCGGCAAGGGCGCCGGAGCTGTTTGCGAGCATGCGCGAGAGTTCAGAGCGCTTCGGCCGGGCCTATCGCCTCGCGGCCCATGCTATGGCGAACAGCGATCTCGACGTGCTGCGCGCCTATCTCGACACGCTCGATGCCGGCTCCTGGTTCGACCGGGCGCGGCGCACCGAGAAGGAGGGGCGGCGTGACGAACTGCTCGCGGTCGCCGAGGCGCTGGCGCGGCTCGACCTTGCGCCGGCGCTGCGGCGGCTGTTCTGGCGCTTCGCCTCCGATCGGCTGAAGCTGAAGGAGGCGGCGGGCGAGCCGCCGGCGATGCCGGTCAGGCTGGTCGCGCTGCACACGCTACGGCTTGCGCTGCTGCACCGGATCTGGCTCTCGGCGACGCATATCCCGGATTTCCGACCGCATGCCGGGGTGACGCGCGAACTCCTGCTCGAGCGTATCCTGCGGCTAGACATGGCCGGGGCGCTCGTCCTGCTCGGCGAAATCTTCCCGCTCAATCCCGACCCGGCGCTCGGCCTCGATTTCGGCGAGCCGCCGGGGCCGCGCGAGGGCGGCGCCTATGCGGCGCTGCATCGCGACGTGGTCGAGCCGATGCGTCAGTGCTTTGCGCTGCTGCGCGAGATCTCCGGCGCGATCCAGCACGAAATCGGGGCGTTCGGCTGAGATCGCCGCCCCGTCATGCTCGCCCGCGTGGCGAGCAGCCACGGCTTGAACGCCGCGCTTCGTCAAGGAAGACGTGAATGGTCGGGACAGGCCCGACCATGACGAAGCCGGTCGCGCTTGCGGCTTTGCAGCCGTCAGTCCAGCGCGAGGGAGCCGCGCAGCGGCCGGGAGGGCGGCATCAGCGCCGCGATGCGGGCGTCGCTCTTCGGCGGCGCGATGAAGGCCTGCGTGGTCTTGCGGGCGATGCCGAGATCGTAGGGGCGGCTCGGCGGCAGCGTCGCATTGGCGACGACATAGGAGGCTGAGCTCGTGGCCAGGGCGATCGCGGGGGCGGGCGCGGCCGGGGCGAAGGCGAGCGGCGCGCTGGCGAAGGCGGTCGAGGCCGAGGAGGCGCTGGTCGCGAGCGGCGCGGGCTCGGAAAGCGCGGCGACCTGCGAGCTCGGCTCCTCGATGCGGCGGCGCTCCGGGCGCTCGCCCTTGACGTAGAAGGCGTTGCCGCCAGCCACCGTCACATAGTGCATGTTGGGGTAGGAGAAGCGCATCCCCGCCATGTGGAAATGCTTGGCGTTGCCGACGGCTTCGTTGCGCTTGCCGGCGAGGATGGCTTCGGCGGCGGCCTCGGCCTTGGGGAGTTCGCGCGCCGACATCGGGCGGGTGAGCACGCCGGAGGCGAATTGCTTGGGGGCGCCGACGACGCCGCAGATCGTATCGTGATAGCGCGGCGCGCCGACCCGGTTCATCACCACCGTGCCGACGCCGAGCAGGCCGGATTCGCTGGAGCGGTTCGATTCGAAATACATCGCGCGGACGAGGCATTCCTTCTCGCGCGGGTCGGCCTTGGCCAAGGCGATGGCACGCTTGCGGATCTCGTGGCTCTGCTTCGGCGCGGTGCTCGCAGCGGTCGTCCGAGCCGTGGTCGAGGCGGTCTCGACCGGCGTCATGCTGCAGGCGCCCAGGACCGGAGCCGCCAGTGAAACCAGGAGCGGGATCGCCTTGCGACCGTGGCGGCTTTTGCCGGAAAGACGGGTAGCGTTCGCAGCGATCTCGGTCCGCGTCATGCGGCAACCTCCTGATTACGGGATCGGGGCTGCCCAGGGCGGCGGTCCGTCATCTCCGGCAAGGAATCCTCTTCCTCTTACCAGAAGGTTAATTTCGGAAGGAAGAGGCAAAGTTGTGCGGCGCGAGATGACGGCGACTCACGCTCGAAAACGACGAGGTGGGTTGTCGGAGGCCGCCCCGGCGGTTCGTTCTGCGACTGCGGGCGCCTCATGCGAGCCTACCAGGCAATAGACGGGAGCAAGATGATGACCGTCACATCACCGCCTTCGAACGCTCGCCCGACCGTGGCCGGGGGCTGGCGCGCGACATGCGAGTCCGCTGGGCTCTGGAAGAGGTCGGCCAGCCCTATGAGGTCCGGCTCCTGTCATTCCGGGTGCTGAGCGAGCCGGCGCATCTGGCGCTCCAGACCTTCGGGCACGAGCTTCGACGCGGTCTTCGAAGCCTCCGCGGCAGGCGTTCCTGCGTGACTTTTGCGCGAGCAGGTCGCGCTCTATTCTCAGCATGCTCATAGGGAGGCCAGCAGCGTGGCGAAGCTCGTTTTCGGCATGAACCAGTCCCTGGACGGCTATGTCGATCTCCACCCGGAGATGCAGGTGGGCCCGGTGCTGTTCCGCCACTGGACCGAGCATGTGCGCGCCCTGGCCGCCAGTCTCTATGGCCGCCGCATGTACGAGACGATGCGGTATTGGGACGAGGACGACCCTGCCTGGGATGCGGCGCGGCGCGATTTCGCCATGGCGTGGCGGAAGCAGCCGAAATGGGTGGTCTCGCGCTCGCTGAAATCCGTCGGCCCGAATGCGAGGCTCGTCGCGGGGGACCTCGCCGCGATGGTCCGCGGCCTGAAGGCGAGGCTTGCCGGGGAGATCGCCGTCTCCGGGCCGGAGCTGGCGCAAAGCCTGACCGAGCTCGGCCTGATCGACGAGTACCGGCTCTATTTCCACCCGGTCGTGCTGGGGCGCGGCATGCCGTTCTTCGCCGGCCCGCGGCCGCCGCTCCGCCTCATGGCCAGCGAGCCGGTCGGCGAGGGCGTGATCAGACTGAGCTACGTCCCGGCCTGAGCGCGGCCCGCGACGCTCAGCGGGCGCTTTCGGAGACCTCGACGGTGGTCATGGCGCCGTTGCTCTTCATGATCTCGGCCGGCTCCCAGACCGTATGCGTGTCGATGGGGGTCGAGACCATGTGCCTGAGCTGCTTCTTGGCCCGCTCCGAGAGCAGCCGGCTCTCCTTGATCGACTGGAAGCTGCTGTAGCTGCGTTCGCCGCCGCTGAAGACGACGACGCGGCCGTCGAGCACGATGACGTCGCCCTTCTTCAGCGTCGGGTCCTTGAGATACCAATAGGGATCGCTGGCATATTCCATCGGCGCGACGCGCGGCGTCGGCGGGGCTTCCTTGGTCGCGACACCGGGCCGGCCGTCCCGCGGTGCCCGCGGGCGCACGGTCATGTGCAGCGGCTCGCGTTCGGGCACCGGCGCCACGACCCGGCGCGGCGCGATGCCGAACAGGGTTTCGAGGAAGTTCGCCTGCGCCGGAACGGCGCTGGTCAGGGAGGCCGCGGCGAGGGCGATGACGGCGGTGAGGCGGTTGCGATCGGCGGACAAGGCGGCGTTTCCCAGCTCTGAGCATCAGGAGATAGCGAGCGGGCAGGGCGATCTCAACGTGCAAATCGGCAAGTGCTGAATCGCTTGTTGGCAATCCTTTCGAGGGCGTGCGCTCCGCTTTCCGAAGGTCTTGGTTTCATTCGCGTTTCTGACGCTTTCTCGGTTAATTTCCGAGGCGTTGCGGGCGGCGCATCGTCGCCATGCGCCGTTTGCCAGGAGCGGACGGGCCGGTGACCTTGCGACCCTGGCGCCGAAGTGCTCATCCGGCACGGCGACAGCTTCGGGGCCGAACCGACCGTTGACCGCGGCGGAAAGCCGAGACCATGATGGGCCGAAGCGGGGGGAGCAGGCATGCGCATGGCGTTGGCGTATCCGGTGGCGATCATCGGTCGTCTCCGGGGCAGGGGGCGTGCGGGGATTTCCGCAATGGCGGGCCGCGGCGCGGCGGGCGCCTGCCTGTTCGGCGCTGCGCTGCTGCTGGCGGGCTGCGGCTCTACCAGCCAGGGGCCGGCTGGCGGTGGGGGTTCCGCCGGCGGCGCTTCGGGGCCTTCGAGCATCCCGCGCGAGCGCCTGATCGGGCGCTGGGGCATCGCCTCCTTCCATACCGAGAAGGACCGCAAGCGCACCGAGGCGCAGGCCAAGGCCGGCTGCTCCCAGCCCTATACCATCTCCAAAGGCCCGACCGACGGCGTGATGATGCATGTCGCCGACGATCCCAAACCCTATGAATTGCGCCTGAAAGGCGGGCCGGGCGGCAAGAACTATGTCGGCTTCGAGGCGCCGGCGGGTGATCCGCAGGACCGCGAGATCCTTTCGGCGAGCGATTCGATGCTGACCATGCGCTTCGTCGATCCCGATGCGAACCGCCGCTACGGCACCTTCATCTACGCCCGCTGCGGCACCTGAAACCCGCGAGGCGAGATCGCGCATGAAAAAGCCCGACATGACACGGATTCTCGGCGGCCTCGGCGCCGCGGCACTAACGCTGGCGCTTGCCTGGCCGGCTGCCGTCCAGGCGCAGGGCAAGGGAATGGTGCCGCCGGCCGAGACGATGGATGTCGGCGACGAGCCGGGCCGGGTCTCGACCGAGGAGGTCACCATCACCGAAGGGCCCTATGCCCGGCAGATGGTGTTCTTCCGCTCGAACGAGGCGCCTGGCACGGTGGTGATCCACAGCGCCGAGCGCTTCCTCTATGTCGTGCAGCCCAACAACCGGGCGCTGCGCTACGGCATCGGCGTCGGCCGCGAGGGCTTCCAGTGGTCGGGCCTCGTCCAGGTCAGCCGCAAGGCGGAATGGCCGGACTGGCGTCCGCCGCCGGAGATGCTGCAGCGCCAACCCTATCTGCCGCGCTTCATGGCCGGTGGGCCGGGCAATCCGATGGGGGCGCGCGCGCTCTATCTCGGCTCGACCGTGTTCCGCGTTCACGGCACCAACCAGCCGGAGACGATCGGCCAGTCGATCTCGTCGGGCTGCTTCCGCCTGGCCAATGGCGACATCATCGACCTCTACTCGCGCGTTCCGCTCGGGACCAAGGTCGTGGTGCGACACAAGGCGACGATCTGACCGGCCTTTTCAAGGCCGCACGCCATTCAGCAATCAGGAGATCCGACCCCATGCGAGGCGCGTTCCGAATTCGTCTCCAGCCATCGGCGCTCGCCGTGCTCGCCGCGGGGCTCGTCGCGCTGCCGGCCGCTGCCGGCACGCTCGACAAGGTGAAGCAGCGCGGGACGCTGGAATGCGGCGTCAGCGAGGGGCTGCGCGGCTTTTCCGAGAAGGATGCGCAGGGGCGCTGGGCCGGGTTCGACGTCGATTTCTGCCGTGCCGTGGCGGCGGCGGTGCTCGGCGATGCCGGCAAGGTCAATTTCACGCCGCTCTCGGCCGGCGAGCGCTTCGAGGCGCTGAAACAGGGCAAGGTCGACCTGCTCTCGCGCAATTCGACCTGGACGCTCGGCCGCGAGGCCGGGCTCGGCCTCGCCTTCGCCGGCATCACCTATCATGACGGGCAGGGCTTCCTGGTGGCGCGCTCGCTCGGCGTCGACGGGGCGCTGTCGCTCGACAAGGCCAAGGTCTGCGTCGAGGCCGGCACGACGACCCAGCTCAATCTCGGCGATTTCTTCCGCGCCAATTCGATGAGCTTCGAGGAGAAGGCGTTTCCGAGCGCCGCCGAGGCGCTCGCCGCCTTCCAGTCCGGCCAGTGCAATGTGCTGACCCGCGACCAGTCGGCGCTCTACGCCGAACGGCTCAAGCTGCCTAAGCCGGGCGATGCCGTGATCCTGCCCGACGTGATCTCGAAGGAGCCGCTCGGCCCGGTGACGCGCTCCGACGATTTCCCGTGGTTCAACATCGTCAAATGGGTGAATTTCGCGCTGGTCAACGCCGAGGAACTCGGCGTCTCCGCGGCCAATGCGGACGAGGCCGTCGCCTCGACCAAGCCGGATGTGCGCCGCCTGACCGGCGCCGAGGGCGGCTTCGGCAAATCGCTCGGCCTCGACGAGGCCTGGGCGATCCGGGCGGTGAAGGCGACCGGCAATTATTCCGAGATCTATGAGCGCAATCTCGGGGTGAACTCGCCTCTCGGCATTCCGCGCGGGCTGAACCAGCTCTGGAACATGGGCGGCGTGCTCTACGCTCCGCCGATGCGCTGACCGGCGCCTGCGCCGTTCCCTCGCATGCCGTCCCGCCTTAGGGTAGCGGCTACAGGAAACGCAGCCGGGAGCAGGGCGCAGCATGGTGGCCACGGAATTCGGGGCGGAGCCCTTCGACGCGGAGGGTGCGCGCACCACGCTGTTCTCGGCCCTGCTCGCCGCCGTCTCCCGCCATGGCAAGGCGCGAATCGCGCTGGAAGATCCCGAACGCCAGCCGATCAGCTTCGGCCGGCTGGTGCTCGGCGCCTTCGTGCTCGGCCGCAAGCTCGCGGCGCAGACGCAGAAGGGCGAGAAGGTCGGGCTGCTGCTGCCGAACATGCAGGGCATGGCGGTCACCTTGTTCGGCCTCTCCGCCTATGGCCGGGTGCCGGCGCTGCTGAACTTCACGGCCGGCACCAAGAACCTCAAGGCGGCCTGCGAGGTCGCTCCGCTCTCGACCATCGTCACCTCGCGGCGCTTCATCGACCAGGCCAAGCTCGACGAGGTGATCGAGGCGATCGGCCAGGGCAGACGGGTGATCTATCTCGAGGATGTCCGCAAGCAGCTGACCAGCCTCGACAAGCTGCTCGGCGCGATCGCGGCGCTGGCGCCGGGGTTCGTCCATCGCCGGCATGCGGCCGGCCCGGACGAACCGGCGGTGGTGCTGTTCACCTCCGGCACGGAGGGTAAGCCCAAGGGCGTGGTGCTGAGCCATGCCAACCTCGTCTCCAATGCCCGCCAGATATTCCAGCTCGCCGCCGGCTTCCTCTCCGAGCGCGACATCGTCATGAATCCGCTGCCGGCCTTCCATTCCTTCGGCCTGACGGCGGGGCTGCTGATGCCGCTGCTGCACGGCATGAAGGTCGTGCTCTATCCGAGCCCGCTGCACTACAAGCAGGTGCCGCGGCTGATCGCCGAGACCGGCGCGACCTTCCTGTTCGCCACCGACACCTTCCTGCAGGGCTATGCGCGCGCCGCCGACGAGGGCGACCTCAGAAGCGTGCGCTATGTCGTCGCCGGGGCAGAGCGCGTGAAGCCGGAGACGCGCCGGCTCTGGGAGCCCTATGGCACCACCATCCTCGAGGGCTATGGCTGCACGGAGTGTTCGCCGGTGCTCGCCTGCAATACGCCGGTGGCGATGCGCGAGGGCAGCGTCGGACGGCTCCTGCCCGGCATTACCGCGCGGCTCGAACCGGTCGAGGGCATCCATGAGGGCGGCCGATTGATGGTGAAGGGCCCCAATGTGATGCTGGGCTATCTCAACGCCGACAGCCCCGGCACGCTCGCCCCGCCCGAGGGCGGCTGGCACGATACCGGCGACATCGTCGCGATCGAGGACGGCTTCGTCAGCATAAGGGGCAGGGCGCGCCGCTTCGCCAAGCTCGGCGGCGAGATGGTCTCGCTGGCGGCGGTCGAATCGATGATCTCCGGCCTGTGGCCCGGTTTCAATCACGTCGTCGTCGCCTTGCCGGATCTGCGCAAGGGCGAGCAGCTCGTGCTCGTCACCGAAAAGCCGGATGCCGACAAGAAGGCGCTGCAGGACGAGGCGAAGCTTCAGGGTTTCCCGGAATTGTGGATGCCGAAGGCGCTGCTCGTAACCCGCGCCATCCCGGTGCTCGGCAACGGCAAGATCGACTATGGCGCGACGCGCGAGCTGGCGATCACGATGCGGCCGCTGCTGTGACGCCACATTCGCATGATCTCAGAGGGGCATGCTGCTGCTGCTTCCCGTCGCCATGATCAGGATGGCCTCGCTGTTCGCCTTCGGGCTGGCGCTCGCGCCGGCCGACCTCGCGGCGCAGGCGGTCGGGCAGACCTATGTGCGCCGCGACGAATGCATCGAGGCCGGCAAGCTCTCGGCCGAGCAATGCGAGTTCGCCTATCGCAATGCCCGCGCCGAATTCGAGCAGAAGGCGCCGCGCTATGCCTCGCGGGCGCAGTGCGAGCGCGCCCATAAGCGCTGCGGCGCCCAGGTCACGACGACCGGCGGCTGGGACGCGCTGGCGCGCGGCGGCGGGGCTGCGAGCTATGTGCCGCGCTTCGTCGGCATCCGCGTCAGCGGCGAGGGGGCGGCCGCCAGGGCGCTGCCGATCGTCGAGGGCTCGGCCAGGATCGCCTTCACGGCCCGGAAGGTCGCGGCGCTCGACGACAAGGTCGCAGGACGCCGCGGCGTGATCGGTGGCGGCGGGCGCGGCCAGACGCAGGCGAGCGGCCCCTATATCCGCCGCGGCGACCGCGACGACACGGTGCGCGTGCCGATGGAAGAGAAGAAGATCGGCTCCGATGTGGCGCCCGGGCTCTATGTCGATCCCGACGGGGTCGAATGGTACAAGCCCAGCCGCCGGCGCTGACGCTGACGGTACTCGCCAACGACTCCCACAAGTGCCGTCATCCCGGGCTTGCCCCGGGATCCATCCTGGAGCGCAGCAGCCCTACGATGGATCCCGGAGCTGCGCCGCTTCGCGGCTTGTCCAGGATGACGAGTGCTTCCGAAGGCAAGCATGCAGCGCTTGCCCTTGTAGGCGCCGTCGCGGGAGGCTAACCGTGTCCCGGCGCGGACGTGGCGAAACTGGTAGACGCAAGGCACTTAAAATGCCTCGCCAGAGATGGTGTGCGGGTTCGATCCCCGCCGTCCGCACCAGCTCGATCGTGATTCCCCCTTCCTACACTGAACTAGCCGGGAGCCGCCGCCATGCCGGCGCGATCATCGCCGCCTTGCGTTCGCGGCGGGTGCCCCTTGCCGAGTTAGCAATGGGATGTCGGGCTGCGGATGCGCACAGATGGGCGCGTTGCATTGCAAGGGGAGGAATCGGATGAACGGAGCAATCGGGCTGAAGGCGCGGATCCAGTCGGGGGAGCTGGTCGCCGGAACGATGGCCCTCGAATTCTTCGTGCCGGGCCTGCCGGCGATCGCGGCAGCGGCAGGGGCGGAGTTCATCCTGCTCGACATGGAGCATACCGGCACGAGCTTCGAGACGATGCGGATGCTCTGCGCCGCCTGCCGGGGGCTCTCGATCGCGCCGATCATCCGGGTGCCGACCACCGAATACAGCCTGATCGCGCGGGCGCTCGATATCGGCGCGCATGGCGTCATGGTGCCGATGGTGAACACGGAAGAGCAGGCGCGGCTGATCGCCTCCTGCGCGCATTATCCGCCGGCCGGGCATCGCGGCGCCGCCTTCGGCATCGCGCATGACGATTATCTACCCGGCTCGCCGGTCGAGAAGATCGCGCAGGCCGCCGCCCGCACGCTCATCATCGCGCAGATCGAAAGCCCGCAAGGTGTCGAGAATGCCGAGGCGATCGCGGCCGTGCCGGGAATCGACGTGCTCTGGGTCGGTCATTTCGACCTGTCGAACTTCATGGGCATCCCCGGCCAGTTCGACCATCCCGATTTCGAGGCGGCGCTCAGCCATGTCGGCCGCAGCGCCCGGGCGCACGGCAAGGCGGCCGGGCTGATGGCCGGCGATCTCGGCTGGTCGAAAAGGGTGCGCGAGCTCGGCTATTCGGTGATCGCGCAGGGCGTCGATGGCGCGCATTACCAGAACAGCGTCGCGGCGGCGCTGAAGACGCTGCGTACGCTGTAGCTTCGTCGGATTCGGGTGGAGCACCGCGTCATCGCGGCTGGAGCGAAGCGGAGCGCCGGGATTCATCCTAGATCACCGCGCGTCCGTTCGGACGCGGTCACGGTGATCTATCCCATTATTATCGCATCGGAATTTTCCGAAAAGTGGATTCCACTTTTCGGTCCGATGCTATGGAGCGCCGGAGCCCTATGATGGATCCCGGAGCGGCGCGGCTTCGCCGCTTGCCCGGGATGACGCCGGACCTCTTCTCGTGCCCTGAAGCCGGTCTGCCGCCCCGACCGAGCGTCGTTTCCGCCTCCTGCGCGTCAGGACAGCCGGCGGTCGCGGATATCGAGGATTCGCTCGAAGATCGCCTGATGGTCGGCGAGCAGGGCCTGGAGCGGGCCGATCGGCCGGAAGGCGCGCATGTCCTGCTCGTCCTCGCCCGCCTCGACCCAGCCGGCGATGGCTTCGTCCGCGGCGGCGAGCTCGTCCTCGGTGGGCGAGAGGCGCGCGGGTGCGCCGTTCTCCGCTGCGATCTGCAGGGCGATTCTGCGGCGCAGATCCTGTTCGAGCGCGAGCAGCGGCTCGAGTTCGTCGGTATAGGCCACTCGCAGGCCCTCCCATTCATTCCGGCTCGCCCTGCTTCGGCCGGCGCCGCGTGGTGATTCCTTCGCCGGCCCGGCGGCGGGCTGCTGCACGCGGCGCAGATCGCGCGCTCGGCGGTGCTTCCGGGCGCTGATAGCGCATGGTTTCGCCCGGCCCAAGCCATGGGCGCGATTCCCGCCCGTCCAGGCCTGCGGGGCATCGGGATTCGCATCGGCGATGCCAAGCCGGGTTGGAAACGGGATTCGGCTGCCTTGCGGCTGCGGCGGCTTGTCACGCCGCTTGCCGATAGGCTTCGCCGAAGCGCCCGCCGCCTAGCACCGAGCGGCTCAAAATCAGCAAAAACCGGGTCTGAGGGGCTGGAAGGCGCGCCTGCGCGCAAAACAGAAAGGGCTTAGCCGATCTCTCGACTAAGCCCTTGAAACTGCTGGCTCCCGGAGCAGGAGGCAAAACAAATATACAAGATACTGACGTATAACGAAAATTTCCCATAACTGCGACGCATTGACCACCATTATACCATCACTGAAGTCTTGGCAGTGGGTTC
Organism: Allobosea sp. GW823-FHT01F03; assembly: GCF_058798075.1. Lineage (NCBI taxonomy): Bacteria > Pseudomonadati > Pseudomonadota > Alphaproteobacteria > Hyphomicrobiales > Alloboseaceae > Allobosea > Allobosea sp. GW823-FHT01F03. Next base: position 2,628,170 of record NZ_CM179505.1, read on the forward strand.
GGTCGCTGGCTCGATCAGCGAGGCAGGGGGGGCTCAGACGACAGAATCGACAATTGGGCGAATCTTGGGCAACCTTTGACAAGACGTTGCTGGCTTGAGGCTGAGATGTTGAAGAATATCGTTGTCGATATTAAAACTCGGTTTATCGATGAAAATCGCAGGGTATTCATTCTGTTTCCCGGTAACGGTTATAGATATTACGAGTATATGAAGAATAATTCTTCAATATTTCTTGATATTCCCGGATTTCCGATAGCGGATGGAGAGAGTCTATCCGATGCTAAGGATTTAATTCAGCGCGTTATTGTTAGTGACAGAATTAGACACTGGCACTACAACGGAAGGCCTAATGATGATCTTCCGGTCCGTGAAACTAAGAACCTAAAAGATTATCGAATTTCCGAAGCAAAGAAGATTTTTGCTGGGTTAGTTCGCGGTTTTTTTACGAACGTTAAGCCAGGCGATGTGGTAATTGTGCCGCCGCCGACCTACGATGGCGATATTCTTTACGGCGAGGTGCAGCCCATTAAGGAGCAGCATTTTGCTGAGCTTCCTGAGTTTCCTGAGGAGAAGGTTCCGGCTCTAAAGGTCGAATGGGTTAAGACGGTTCCGCGTCATAAGGCTCCGGGATGGCTAGAGCGTAAGATTCCGAGTCCAAACCCTTTGCGTCAAATTGAAAAAGAGCATTACCCGGCAATATTTGATATAATGTTCGAAAGATATTATTATAGAGGGAAATTCTCTTGTAAATTCAATGTAACGTCATCGGATTTTTCGGCGCTTGATGATTTTCTATTTCAGCAAATTGTTCTTTATGTTTCTGCTCTGCATGAAGATATTCATGAAAATAATATTGATGTCAAAAACAATTCAATAGCTGTTGTGGCATCGAGAATTGAATACTCTGAAGATATTCCAGAGTTGAAGATGAACATCAATTCTCCTGGCGATATCGTAGTTTATTCTAAAAATATCATACCGCTAGTCGCCGGAGTATTGATTGCTTTGGCGGCGACGGTTCCAGCACTTGCGCCCTTCGCGACTGTCGCGGGGGAGATTCCCTCGGTCACCATTGTCAACAGCGTAGATAGTAGCCAAATAGCGAGAGAATGCATCGCAGACGTGCAGCGCGAAGCGTCGCAAGATTTGCGTGCCATGGGCTATCCGCGCTGGCAAGAGCTTTGCGCGATCGAGATGCAGGCCAGAAGACGTACCGGGTTGTCGTCCGGAATGGAAGCCGATGCGCTCGGTGTCGTCGCGCCGAGTGCGCTTGCTCAACCCAAGCAGAACTGACGTGTTATGAGAAAGCGTACAAAATCAATCAGCACAGCGTGGTGGAGGAGCACGGAGACGCCTCTCTGGGCCCTAGCGCTCGGCGGCGTGGGCCTAGCCATTCTAACCGCGGTCCTGACTACCGGGTCCGGTTATATCCTTGAAGGCTGGAAGGGCAGTCGAGATCATCGAAATGAGCAGGTTCGCGAACTGGTTGACTCCATGCGTGAATTTCAAACGTTTGCATCGGCATTCTCGTTAGAGATGCTGGAGAATGGAAAAGTGGCGAGCGAGACAAAGTTTAATCTTCAAAAGAACATTTCTGAGCAATTTGGAAAGATTAGAGCAATTGAACCTCATATTAAGACAAACGATCGTGCGCTCGTTGAGGCGTATAAAGAAAATCTTATCGGAATGCGTCACTCTATTGATAAGGCAAGTGACATAGTTGCTATGAAGGAATTTTGGAATTCGGCGAGTAAGCTTACGGTCAATAAGAATCAATTAAATCATAAGCTGCAAAAGAGTCTTTAGTTGGTGTAATTTGGTTGGTTCGGTTTTATTTTCGTTTGTTTGTTGATGCGGGTGCCTCGAAAGGGGGGGGGCTGAGCAATGTCAGAGATTGACGGCGCATACCTGGAATTCCTCGCTGGGAGACTGTGCCGCGCCGAGGATCTGGTTGGCCGGATCGAAGAGCTGGTTTCTGACGCACGAGCTTAAAGGCAGGACAGCATCGCCTACTTCCTAGAGATGGCATTGATCGAGGCGCGCATTCAGCTTGAGCGGGGCGGCAGCGTAGAGCCCATCCGGCTTCGCTCTCAGGCTATAGACGGGGCGGGCGGCTAGGGTGTGGCCAGAAAACCGAAAGGCGGCGGCGCACCGCTACAGCTTGAGCAAGGCCGACCTGACGGCTTTGTTCGATGCTGAGCCTATCGAGCCGAAGCATGAGCCGCCGCAGGACTTGGCCGCAGCGGGCATCTCAAGCCTTGTCACCGCCGCCGATGAGGCCTTTTTCGAGGACTTCCGGGCGTTCGCGGTCATCGTGAATGCGAGGTATCTCAATCGCGGACCTTGGCGCTTTCGCGAGACGCCACAGGTCCTGGTTGGGCGGGGCGAAGACCCGGAGCATGGTCGATCGTATGCCCTGTTCCACAACCAATACCGGATCGGCCAGCTGGAGCTTTCGGCTGGCCTCGACATTCGAGCGCCCGGATTCAAGACCTATTCCGATGCGCCATTCGTTTCCACGAGCCTTAGTATCGAGTGGCGTTTTCGTCCACGGCGACAACTCCTCTAGATTTTGCGGGTTTCAGGGGGATGCCGGCCGCCAGGCCGGCGAGGACGGTGGGGAGGGTGGCGACGCGATCGGCTAGTTTCGCTTCGATCGCGGGGCGGCGGCCGGTCTGCGGGTTCAGTGCGCGAAACATCTTCGCCTCAGTCGCCAGCGCGGACTTCTCGGACAATGCCGGCCGCCCTTTCGCAACGTCGCGGGCGAACATGATCCGGAGACCGTCAATCTCGCCTTGGATGTGCGCGCGAGCATCATCCGAGAGCGCCATGAGTGGATGTCCATCGACCTTGTGAGCCCCGGACGAGATAACGGAGACGTCAACCCCATCCTTGTCGAGCATCCGGCTGAAACCCAGCAGGGTCGTGTAGACGCCGATCGAGCCGACCATGCTCATGTCGTCTTGCAGGACGATCTCGTCGGCCTGCGCGGCGAGCCAGTAGCCGCCCGAGGCGGCGATCGAGCCTACGAAGGCGGTGACGGGCTTGGCTTTACGTGCTTCTCGGATCGCGGCAGATGGCGCCAGGACGCCAGCCGCGGTCCCACCGGGCGAGTTCACGGTAAGGACGATCGCGCGGATCGTAGCATCAGCGGCGGCGCGCTGAACCTCTCGGGTGATGGCCGGATACGAAGTGTACGGCGAGCCGTCGGCCATGAAGTCGTGGCCGCTCAATAGCGCGCCAGAGATCGGAATGATCGCGACGCCATCACGGGTCGCGTATCGGGGGCGGGTGGTATCGAACGATCGGCCGGCGCTAGCCATCGCCTGCGCTTCGGCCTCAGCTGCGAGCCAAGCATCGCGCAGCTCGAACGCGTGCGTATCGGCAATGAGCTGCGGGCGCGAGGTGAGGGCGGCCGGCCAGTCGATCATGGCAGCGTCACCGTCTCTGTCTCGAATGCAACGCCGCCCTCGAAGGCTGGACCGGTGTCGGGGTCGACGAGGGCGAAAGCGTAAACTTCGTTGACGAAGTGCAAGGCGCGGCTGCGATCAGAGGTCCAGACCCACGCTCCACTCTCGAAACGCAGCCAGGTGCGATTCGATGGGTGCTGTCCGACCTTGGCGAGGATGGACGCTGTTTCGGTCATGCAACACGCTCCCGGCGCCTCGTTTGATCAGAGATGTACGCGTTGAGCACGTCGCGCCGAACGCGGACTGAACCGCCAACTCTCGTCTCTGCGATCGCGCCCCCCGCGATCAGTCGCTCTACCGTGCGCATCGTGACGTCGAGCGCATAGGCCACTTCTTCGATGCGCAAGAGTTCAGGAGTCGATGTGAGTTCGATTTCCGACATGAGGTGACAGTTGTCGAAAGAAATACTGAGAGTCAATGGGGGTATATCTGGCGAATAGTGTCCATAATTATTTGAATACGTTCATTTGAGATTGTTGTCGCTCATTTTGGTTCGCGAAAATTTTTTCAGATCACAGGTTTTCGGACCTCGTAGCTGATCCCCTCTTAGGAATTCTCAAGGCGGCGACAACCTGGGAGCAGCGGGGCCGCTCGCCTTCCAGGCGCCCTATACGGTCCCTACGCGCCCGCGGCCGAAGGCCATCCCCAAGGGCCAGCGAAGGCCAGCGAGCGCCCTCGCGCAGGGCAGGCGCTAGGCTCCCGGCCTGTGCAGTCAGCCCCAGCCCTTGCCCCTCCAGCCCCCGCTCTGACCCAGGCAGGCCAGGCAAACCATGAGGGCACGAGCAGGGGCAGCCTTGACCTTGAGGGCAGCTCAAGAGGGCAGGGCCTGGCTCAGCCAGGCACGCATCCCATGCACGCGCCCTGCCTTCACTGACTGGATTGCTTCCACCCATGGCTAGGGCAGTGCGCCTCGCGCTTTTCTGTGCCGCATGGGCGAACGTTTCGAATGCAGCACCGCCAGCTCGTAAAGGGAACTGGCGCTCTCCTCGCACCCGCCAGACCTGTTCCGTGACGCAATGGGCTTGCATGGAAGCGCGATGCCACCCGCGCGTCACGCGCGGTGCGAAACCCGTGACTTATGAGGCCGCAGGAGTGACGCCGAATCAGATGACAGGCGTATTGATGAGGTCGATTGCTATCTGAAGTTCAGCATCTCGCGCCGGCGCGCTCGCGGGGACAAGCTCGCCGATCTCGTCGCCGCCTTCCGGAATTCGATCCATGCGGTCGAGCATCGCTGTAATCGCCGCTTCCTGCCGTGCGACCTTGGTAGGCACCTTGACTATCAGACGAGCGGTCTCGACCGGCGCGCCTTGCGGCGCCGGTGTCACAACATGGCTGGCCTTTCCTGGCGCCGGACTAGCGACAACCGACCAGCGGGCAATGCCGCCAGGCGCCGGCTCGCGGTCCGGTTCCTCGGCGATCGTGAATCGCAAACCGCCAATGTCGCCGCGAAGGTATCGTCGGCCCGACCGCGCGATATACTCGGTCAGTGTTCCTATCTCGAAGCGCAGGACATCGTTGCTCATCAGATCACTCACTGTGTGGGAGGCGGCGGAGCAGAGCCCGCCGCTCACGTGATCAAGCGCCTAGCGGCTGAAACGGGTTCGCGCGGTGCGCGTGTCGGTCTCTCGCTTCTCTAAATCTCTATGGGTGCACGCCGTGTGCAGGGTAGCCTGCATGCCGTGTGCAGGCTTTTCCCTGCGAGACTTCTCTCCTGGCCGATCAAAATGCCTGCATGCCGTGTTCAGGGTAGTCGTTCATTTAGCCTGCATGCCGTGTGCAGGCTTTGCCGGGACGACAAGGGTTATAGTGCGACGCGGTCCGGCAATCTCGATGGTGACAAAGCCGGCCTTGGAGAGATCGGCAAAGCCGTAGGCGATCGCACGAACGCCTAGCCCCGTTTCCGTCTGGAACCACGCGTTTCCAGCGTGCGTTTTGAGCGTCGACTTATCGACCACGGCGGGCAGGATTCCGACCAGCATGACCGCTCGCGCCCTGGCCTGCATCGCCCGATAGGCCGCTCGGCGCCAGGTGATCCGAGGATCATCATGTTGATCAATATCCATGCGAGCCTTCGCACGAGCGAATGCGCTATCAGCGCCCGCGGCCGTAGCTGCGCCTCGGCTTCCCCGTGAGGCGGCGCCGGCCGTGCTCATTTGCCGCCACCACGATTGTTCAATCGGGACATGCGCCAGGTCGCCGCGCGCACGGCGTTCTCGAACGCGCCGAGATTGGTATCGATATCCACCTCGGCCACGCCAATCTGACGAGCCCGCTGGATAGATTTGGCTAGGTGGCGCACGAGATAGTTTTCTGCCGCTGCCGGGGCCATGCCGAGCATGTTTCCAGCGATACGCTCGACTTCCCCGAGTCGGGCCGTTGCAGGGAACAGGACGATATGCGCGGTCATCTCAGGCCACCTTGCGGCCGCGCCGGCCCTTGCCGCGGTGCACTGGATATTCGCGCTCCTTTCCGGCGCGCGGCCCGTTCCCCATCTCGGCGATCGGCAACTCGGCGATGAATCGCTCTAGCTCGTCATTCGTGACAACGGTGCGATTGAGTAGCTTCCTGGCTTGCAGCTTCCCCGAATTGATTAGGCCGTAGGCCGTCGACAGGCCACAGCCGAGACGGTCCGCAGCTTCGCGCAGTGAATAAACCTGTGACATTGGATGACCTCCGCATTCATTTCGAATGCGGCGAATGTCAGTGAAAAATCCGGTGGCAGATACGCTTAGCCGCGAAGAAAAGCGGGCCAGCGGTTAGGCGATGTAATGCTTTGCTATTGCTCGATGTTTTCACGATTGCCGACTATCTCAGCAACCTTACCGAGGGCACTGTGGAGGTCTGTAGCGCGTTTAACCGGAAAGCCTAGATCGTGCCATCCCGCGACAAGGATATCGACATGCCATCCGCTTCGCGCTCGCGGCCATTCCTCCAGCGACAAGCGCGTCCAATGGTTGCTCACGCTGAAAATATACGCCCGGCGCAGAACATTCTCGCCGCTCGGAGGCTTGATCTTCGGTGTATGCAGCTCTCCTAGGCGGATGCTCAGCATGAGCGCGAGGTCTTTGATTTCTCTCATCCGCGCTTCGAACGCATGCAAGCTGAAGTTGGATGCCGCGACAAGGCATTGCCCTTCGCTAAGGCTTTGAAGGTCAATTTTCGCAGCCGCGGAAGCGGTCCTCTTGAGCTCATCAAGGCAAGCGAGTGCCTTCGAACGCTCGGCAAGCCTGTCGCGGTCCGCTATCAGTTTTGACCAGGCGACCACGATTGCATCCTGACCGCCGCGAAGGATCGCCGTCCTCACCATGTCGACGGGCAGCAGAGAGGACGGCCTCCGCATACTGTTTGAAAGAAGGAGCTTGTCGATCAACAATGAGCCGTGTGGTGGATCGGCGAGACGAGCTTTGTCGACAAGGAAACCGATATCAGCCGCGTGATGGAGCATCCGCCCGACGAAGGCGCGGGCGGCGTCGTTTCCCTCTCGATTCCGCTTTGGCCCCGCGACCGTCACAGCGTGTGCTTTCCGAGCTGGCGCATGGCGTCACACTCATTTGCCCACCACGCGGCCATGCGAACCCGCTCTTCCCAATACTGGCCGCGCGCATATGCCCGGCGCACTGCATCACGATCCTGATGGGCAAGAGCAGCCTCGATCGCATCCCGTGACCACAAGCCTGACTCGTTCAGAAGTGTACTGGCGCTTGCCCGGAAGCCGTGCGCGCTCATTTCCTCCTGCGTGTAGCCGAGACGCCGAAGAGCTCCGTTCAGCGTGTTCTCACTGATGGGCCGCTGTGCCAAGGGCGCCCCCTCACGCGGCCGCGCACCAATGCCAGGAAAGGCGAGCTTCCCTCGGCCGGTGATCGCCTTCAGGTCGCGCAGAATGGTAATGGCCTGGCCGGGCAGGGGGACCGAATGCGGTTTGCGCATTTTCATCCGGATGGCGGGTATGGTCCAAACCGCCCCGTCCAGATCAAACTCCCCCCATGTCGCCGCTCGCAATTCGCCAGGGCGCTGGTACAGCAGCGCCGAGAGCAGCAACGCCGCCTTGGTTGAGGGCTGACCCGTGAAGCCGTCCACCGCCCGCAGGAGCGCCCCGAAGGCCTTTCGGTCGGTGATCGCTGCACGATGAGTGACGGTTGGCGCTATCAGCGCGCCACGGAGCGCCAGCGTCGGATCAGTCGAAGCTCGGTCCGTTGCTATCGCGAACCGGAAGACTTCAGACATGGTCGCACGAAGACGCCGAGCTGTTTCGTGATGGCCGCGAATCTCGATCGTCCGCAGGGCGGCCAGGACATCAGCCGACGTGATGTCCCGAATCGGAATATCGCCGAGGTGGACATAGGCGAGGTCGAGCAACCACCGCACCTTTTCGAGAGTGCGATGCGCCTTTCCCTCCAGCCGCTTTTTGTCATGGATCTCGTCGCCGATGAGACGGAAGGTAATCGCGTCCGACGCCTGGCGCGCCTCGCGATCGCTGCGTCGCTTCGCCGACGGGTCTGTTCCATCGCGCAACAAGCGCTTGGCATCCTCGCGCCGGTCGCGGGCCTCGCGAAGGCTGACATCGGGGTATGGGCCTAATGCGAGGCGTTTCTGCTTCCCGTCAAAGCGATACGCAAGGGACCAGAGCCGAGCCCCGGACGTCTCAATCCAGAGCTGAAGCCCGCCCCCGTCTGAGAGCTTCCGGCGGCTCTCGCCAGGCTTTGCCCCTCGAATGGCCGAATCCGTCAACCTCATGTTGGTCCCGCCATGTTGGTCGCTCGCAATGACCAACATCACGACCAACAGATTTGTTGGCTGTCAACGAATTCGCTTGGAAAGCTGAGAATGCCTACGGAGCGCGAGAAGGCCAGGATTCTCTGGCTTTTCAAGTGCTTATGAAAGGCTATGAAAAAGTATCTGGCTCCCGGAGCAGGATTCGAACCTGCGACCAATCGATTAACAGTCGATTGCTCTACCGCTGAGCTATCCGGGACCGATGGGGGGCGTATAGCGACGACGCTCGCCGGGTGCAAGCCCTTTGCGACGCAACATGCCGGCAAATCGTCATCGATGGGGTGCGTCGCATTTTCGCTGTGGTCGACGTGTTGGTTTCGGTTGCGGAGGCGCGCGCCATGTGGTTATAGGCGGCGTCATGGAGATCACGCCCGCGTGATCTCCCGGAAGGCCTCGTGGCGGAGTGGTTACGCAGAGGACTGCAAATCCTTGCACCCCGGTTCGATTCCGGGCGAGGCCTCCAAACTCTTTTTCATGAACAGATTTCCTTGGGCTGTTTCGGCAGGTTGTTCCGCCCGGCGCCCACCCCGTCAGCTGGCGGGATAAACTCCCTCCCGTTCTCGTCCTTCCCGGGGCGATCTTGTTTCCGGGGGCGATCCCGGTGCCGGCCTGACCGGCTGGCGAGGCTTCGGTTCAAGTGTCGCTGTCGCGCTCGCTTCGGCCGGCCGAGCCGTTCTTGTTTTGGGGTCCCGACCCGGCGCAAAATCTGCGGGAGAACCTCAGGCTGGCCGGTGGTCCGATTGCGTTACGCAAGAGGATGTGAGAGCAGCCCGTTGCTGCAAGCGATCTGTTTCGCTTGGCCTACGGAATATGCCTATGACCACTCGTCTCATCATCGCCGCCGTCACAGTTGCATCGCTCCTCGCCGCTCCGGCTTTTGCGGCGAACCGGAAGGTCGACATCATCAACAAGACCGGGAGCGTTATGACCAGCTTCTTCGCGTCGTCGACCGGCACCGACAGCTGGGAAGAAGACATGCTCGACAACGACACGCTCGCAAATGGCGAGACGCTCGAAGCCGACATCGATGACGGCACCAAGGCCTGCATCTACGACTTCAAGGCGGTCTTCGCGGATGGCGACACCGTGATCAAAAAGAAGGTGAATGTCTGCGAGATCTCGACCTTCACCTTCACCCAGTAAGCCGAGCCAAGGCAGGGCGCCTGTCGAAAAGCGGTGCGGGCGATGATGCCGTCTGTACCGTAGCCGTAGAGCCGCGGCCTTTCGGCACGGCGCCCCGACATCGAAATCTGGGCCGCGCATCCCCCGGGGGGAGGGGCGGCCCTTTTCAATCGGCGGCCCGATCCCGGCGATTCGGTCGGTGCCTGCGCAGCGCCGTCGGGAACAGGGTTCCGGCGAGGGCAGGCGAATCGCTCCGTTTCGGGCGAGCGCGCTTGCCGCATGCTCGGCACCGAATTCCTTCAGGCGCGTTTGCCCGTTCCGCCCGCAGGCGAGGGGCAGCGGTGCGACCTCGGGTCTCCGGGGATGTCGCGGTTGCGTGTGAACTGGCCGCGTGGCTCGCGGCGATGGCGATCCTGGCTCTGCGAACGGGGTGCGTACCCACAATGCGCCCAGCCGGCCGGCCTTGCCTTTTGCGGCCGCCTCGCCCAAAACCCCGCTGCCGGCCTTGTGCCGTCACTCGGAGATTTTGAGCATGTCGAGCTTCGCGGATTTGCGTCGCATGATGGTGGACTGCCAGCTGCGCACCTATGACGTGACCGACCGGGCCGTGCTTGCCGCCGCCGACAGCGTGCCGCGCGAGGCTTTCGTGCCGGGTGATCTTGCGCATCTGGCCTATGTCGACCAGTCCATCGCCCTGCCGGGTACGACGCGCGCCCTGCCGGCGCCGATGGTCGTGGCCCGCATGATCCAGGCGCTGGAACTGAAAGCCGGCGAGCGCGCGCTCGAATATGGCGGTGGCTCGGGCTATGGCGCGGCGCTGATGGCGGCGATGGGCGCGCAGGCAAGCCTGTGCGAGCCGGACGAGGCGGCGCTGGCGCTGGCGCGTGCCGCGTTCGCGCAGGATGGCGTGCCGGAGGTCCAGGCGCTGGCGGCGATTCCCGCCAAGGCCCAGTACGACGTCGTTCTCGTCGGCGGTGCCTGCGAAACGCAGCCGAGCAGCCTTTTCGGCCATGTCGCCCCCGGTGGTCGGCTGATTGCGATCGAAGGACTCGGCCGTGCGGCGCGGGTGATCCTCTATCGGCATGCCGGCGAGACATTGACCGGCCGGCCGGTCTTCGACGCCGCGGCGCCCGCTCTCACGGAATTCCGCAAGGCCGAGGCCTTCGTTTTCTGAAGCGGTGCCGTTCGCGAGGGGGGTCCGCGATCTGGCTCGGGAGCGGAAGCGAATTCCATGCCGCCCCGGGGGCGGTATGGCGAGCAGGATAAAGGTGTCTCATTTTTGCGGCACTGGCGAACTGAAAAGGCGATGGGTTCCCTGCGGCCGTTGGCGATATCGGTCGACGCGCCTATAAATTTCAAATGAGTGCCGAGGCTGGGGCGATGCCTGGGCGAGACAAGAGTCCGCACAAGAGGCGTCCGGTGACTGAAACGAAGCTACTCTGGAAAAGGTCCGCGAGCCGCCTGGCGCTGATCGGCGTTCTCGGCACGGGCTTGGCTGCACCAGCTCTTGCGCAGACGATGGAATCGGCGCTTTCGCGCGCTTACTCCGGCAATCCGACCCTGAATTCGCAGCGCGCGGCGGTCCGCGCCACCAATGAGAACGTGCCGCAGGCGCTTTCGGGCTACCGCCCGCGGATCAACGCCTCCGCAGATATCGGCGCCAGCATCACCGAAAGCAGCACCCCGGCGGTTCCGCGTAACGGAAGCTTTCACAATAACAACACCTCGCGACTCACGCCGCGCGGTGCCGGGATCCAGATCGACCAGAACATCTTCGACGGCGGCAAGACGCGCAGCTCCGTGAGCCAGGCCGAATCGCAGGTGCTCGGCGCCCGCGCGACGCTGCTCAACACCGAGCAGAACGTGCTGCTCGACGCGGCGACGTCCTATATGAACGTGCTGCGCGACACGGCGATCCTGAACCTCAACCGCAACAACGTCGAGGTCCTCGAGGAGCAGCTGCGCCAGACGCGCGACAGGTTTCAGGTCGGCGAAGTGACCCGCACCGACGTCGCGCAGGCCGAGGCCCGTCTTTCGCAGGCGCAGTCGCAGGCGATTCTGGCCGAGTCGAACCTCAAGACCTCGATCGCCCGCTTTCGGCAGAACATCGGCGTCGAGCCGAAGCAGCTTTCCCCCGGTCGCCCGGTCGAGAACCTGCTGCCCCGGAATCTCCAGGCTGCGCTGAACATCGCGCTGACGGGACACCCGGCGATCATCGCGGCGCTGCATGGCGTCGATGCGGCGGAGCTGCAGGTCAAGGTCACCGAGGCCGATCTCTATCCGGTGCTCGGCGTGCGCGGCATCGTGGCGCAACGCTATGACAGCCAGTTCTTCGGTGACAATCGCACTTCGGCCAGCGCCGTCGCGACGCTGACCATCCCGATCTACGAGGGCGGGCAGGTCTATTCCCGCACCCGCCAGGCCAAGGAAACGGCCGGGCAGCGGCGCATCGACGTCGATACCTCGCGCGACACGGTCCGCGCGGCGGTCGTCTCGGCCTGGGGCGCGCTCGATGCCGCCAAGGCGCAGATCACCGCGGCGCAGTCGCAGGTCCAGGCCGCCGAAACGGCGCTCGCCGGCGTCCGCGAGGAGGCCAAGGTCGGCCAGCGCACCACGCTCGACGTGCTGAACGCCCAGCAGGAACTGGTGATCGCCCGTTCGACGCTGGTGACCGCGCAGCGCGACCGCGTCGTCGCCTCCTATGCCGTCCTTTCCGCTACCGGCAAGCTCTCGGCCAATACGCTGAAGCTGAAGGCCGAGCGCTACGACGCCCGCAAGCACTATGATCAGGTCAAGGGCCTGCTCTGGGGCACGCAGACGCCGGACGGTCGCTGAGCCAGCCTGCCGGTTCCCGGTACTGCCTCGTCGCCGCACCCGGCGCGAGGCCGGGTTCCGGCGCGCGGATCACGCGAAACCTCGGCGCATAGGTCGCGATTTCTCCTGTGGGCGGGCACGCCGCTGCCTTGCCTGCCGGTTCAGCAGTGAACTACTCATGATGTGGGGGCGCGCTGATTCCATGGCCGTTCCCCGGTCGAGCGGTCCGGATTCAGCATGAGCGCGCAGCCCAAGCCCAATGAACCCTCGATGGAGGAAATCCTCGCCTCCATCCGGCGGATCATCGCGGATGACGAGAAGCCGGCGACTCCTCCCGAGCCCGAGCCTGTCGCGCTCGCTCCGGTCCCGGAACCCGACCCGGTTCCCGAGCCCGAGGCGGTTTCCGTGCCCGAGCCCGATCCGCAGCCGCAACCGGAGGACGATGTGCTCGACCTCGGTGCCGAGGCGAGCCTGGTCGAGGCGCCGGTGGCTGTCGACGATATCGAGTTCGCCGAGCCTGTCGAACCCGCGCCTGTGCCTGCGGTTGCGCCGTTGCCACCCGAACCTCCGGTCGCGATCGCGCCGCCAGTTCAGGTCGCGCCGAGCACGCCGTCTCTCGACATGGCGTCCTTGATTTCGGATCAGGCCGGTGCCGCCGTGCACAACGCCTTCGGCGCCCTCGCCAACACCGTGCTGAGCAACAATGCCCGGACCCTCGAGGATCTGGTCAAGGACATGCTCAAGCCGATGCTGAAGACCTGGCTCGACGATAATCTGCCGGGCATGGTCGAGCGGCTGGTGCGCGCCGAGATCGAGCGCGTCGCCCGCGGCGGACGCCACTGAGGCAGCCTGCCGGACGGGGCGGCGGCGGCCGCTCCGATTTCGTGGGGGGCGGCGGGTCCGATAATCCGACCTTCTTGAACGTTTCCGAGTCTCTGCCGTCATCCCGGACAAGCCGCAAGGCGGCGCAGCTCCAAGACCCATACCAAGGCGCCGAGCCCTGCGATGGATCCCGGCGCTCCGCTTCGCCACGGCCGGGATGACGCGGTTTGCGGCGCTGGGGCGGCGTCTAACGCCGCCTCGGCGCGCGGGCCCTGGCTGGCCGGACCGTGCGAGGCCGATAATTGTCGAAGACGCCGCCCTCATAGAGCCGCTGGATGGTGCAGCCGGCGAGCGCCATCAGCGCGGTCGGCGGGCCGAGGCGCGCGACCAGCGCCCCGAGCGCCAGCGAGACCGGGCGGGGATAGCGGCCTGAAGCGGCTTCTGCCGCGACCCAGGCGCCGACGAGATGAACCAGCAATCTCATGGATTTGCTCCCCCTGCTTCAAAGAACGACCTTGCGGTTCGCGCCGAGATCCAGCCGCGAACCCGTCACCGCTGCGGCCATCATCTTGACGCTGGTGACGATCTTGCCCGGGCTGTCCCAGAACTCCGCCATGGCCGGACGCACCCGCAGGATCCTGATATTGGGATCGTCCTTGCTCTCCCAGAAGGCGCGGGCGGCGGTGGACCAGAGCTCTTCGACGCGGGGCCGGTCGTCGAGCACGTTCGCGGTGCCGCTGACCGAGACATATTTGTAGGAGGCATTGTCGGCGAAGGTCAGGCAGATATTCTCGTTGATCTCGACTTCGTCGTCCTTGTGGGAGCGCTTGTCGGTCAGGAAATAGATCGCGTCCTCGTCGCGCCTGGCATGAGCGCTCATCGGGCGGGCGCGCAGCTGGTCGCTGGCGCCGTCATGGCTGACGAGCATGCACAGGCCGATCTCCTCGATCAGCTCCCAGACATGATCCTGGTCGGTTTGGCGGGGCATTTCAGATCCTCCTTGATCTGCCATTTCCAACGGCTGGAAAGCGCGCCGGTTCCTCGCGCGGTGCGGTTCGGCGCCAGGGAACGGGGAGGGGCGTTCATGCGTTGCTGGAGCGCCCGCCATTCTCTCCAGCCGAGGAAATCGCCATGAAGAAGCCCGCCACCCGCATCGACCTGCCGTCCAATGCCAGGAACGAGGTGATCGGCCTGCTGAACGAGCGCTTGCAGGACGGGATCGACCTCGCCCTCGCCACCAAGCAGGCGCATTGGAACCTGAAGGGGCCGGGCTTCATCGGCGTGCATCTGATGCTCGACGGCTTCCGCAAGGAACTCGATGGCCATGTCGACACGGTGGCCGAGCGGGTCGCCCAGCTCGGCGGCATCGCGCTCGGCACGACGCAGGCGGTCGCCGCGGGCAGCGACCTCAAGCCCTATCCGACGGAGATCGTTGCGGTCAGCGAGCATCTCGCGGCGCTGATCGAGCGCTATGCCGCGGCGGCCAACAGCGTTCGCGAGGCGATCGACAAGAGCGACGAGGCCGGCGACACCGGCACCGCCGATCTCCTGACCGCCTATTCGCGCATGCTCGACAAGGCGCTCTGGTTCCTGCAATCGCAGGCCGCCTGAGGCCGCCCAAGCCCGATGCAGGGCTGCATCGCGTCGAAAACGTTGACGCACAGCCCCCGCATGCGCTCTTAAGGCGGCAGACCTTTTGGCTTTCGTTATTCAACGGCCGGGGCAGGTTCCCCGGCCTTTCGGCGTTCGAGCAAAGCGATGATGGACAAGACATTCGAGCCGGCCAGCGTCGAGGCACGCATCAGCGAGGCCTGGGAGAAGGCGGATGCCTTCCGGGCAGGGCGTGGCGCCGCGCCCGGCGCCGAGCCCTATTGCATCGTGATCCCGCCGCCGAACGTGACGGGTTCGCTGCATATGGGCCACGCGCTCAACAACACGCTGCAGGATGTGCTCTGCCGCTTCGAGCGCCTGCGCGGCAAGGACGTGCTCTGGCAGCCCGGCACCGACCATGCCGGCATCGCGACCCAGATGGTGGTCGAGCGCAAGCTCGCGGCCGAGAACCGTTCGGACCGGCGGAGCATGGGCCGCGAGGCCTTCGTCGCCGAGGTCTGGAAGTGGAAGGAAGAATCGGGCGGCATGATCGTCAACCAGTTGAAGCGCCTCGGCGCCTCCTGCGACTGGTCGCGCGAGCGCTTCACCATGGACGAGGGGCTCTCGGCCGCCGTCCTCAAGGTCTTCGTCGCCTTGCACAAGCAGGGGCTGATCTACCGTGCCAAAAGGCTGGTGAACTGGGACCCGAAGTTCCAGACCGCGATCTCCGATCTCGAGGTGCTGCAGGTCGAGAAGACCGGCTCGTTCAAATGGCAGCGCGACGGCGAGGAGGCGTTCGACGCCGCCAAGCTCGACAAGGCGCTGGCCAAGGACCCGAACGGCCATCTCTACTATTTCGACTATCCGATCGAGGGCGCGGTCTACGACCCGGAGAACCCTGCGACCTACATCACCGTCGCGACGACCCGGCCTGAGACGATGCTGGGCGATACCGGCGTCGCGGTGCATCCGGAGAACGAGAAGCTCAAGGGGCTGATCGGCAGGAATGCCGTGCTGCCGCTGGTGGGCCGCGTCATCCCGGTCTTCGGGGACGACTATGCCGACCCCGAGAAGGGCACCGGCGCGGTCAAGATCACCCCGGCGCACGACTTCAACGACTTCGATGTCGGCAAGCGCAATTCGCTGAGGATCGTCAACATCCTGGACGGCGAGGCTCGCATCCTGATTCAGGACAATGCCGACTTCCTGGAAGGCGCTTCTCCCGAGGCGGAGACGCTGGCGCTGCACGGCACGGACCGCTTCGCGGCCCGCAAGGCGGTGGTCGGCCTGATGGCGGCGCGCGGGCTGCTGCGCAAGGTCGAGCCCAACACCCACACCGTGCCGCATGGCGACCGCTCGGACGTGGTGATCGAGCCCTGGCTGACCGACCAGTGGTATGTCGACGTCAAGCCGCTGGCCAATCGCGCGCTCAAGGCGGTCAAGGACGGTCGCACCAGGATCACGCCCGAGAGCTGGACCAAGACCTACAACGACTGGCTCGAGAACATCGAGCCCTGGTGCGTCTCGCGCCAGCTCTGGTGGGGCCACCAGATTCCGGCCTGGTACGGGCCGGATGGCGAGTGCTTCGTCGCCGAGTCCGAGGCCGGCGCGCAGGCGCTGGCGCTCGGCCATTATGGCGGCCCGGTCGCGCTGACGCGCGACGCGGACGTGCTCGACACCTGGTTCTCCTCGGCGCTCTGGCCGTTCTCGACGCTGGGCTGGCCGGAGGAGACGGCCGAGCTCAAGCGCTACTATCCGACCGCGACGCTGGTCACCGCCTTCGACATCATCTTCTTCTGGGTCGCCCGGATGATGATGATGGGCCTCAACTTCATGGACGAGGTGCCGTTCAAGGACGTCTACATCCACGCCATCGTTCGCGACGAGAAGGGCGCGAAGATGTCGAAGTCCAAGGGCAACGTCATCGACCCGCTGGTGCTCGTCGACAAATACGGCGCGGATGCGCTGCGCTTCACGCTCTCGGCGATGGCGGCGCAGGGGCGCGACATCAAGCTCTCGACCGCGCGCGTCGAGGGCTACCGCAACTTCGCGACCAAGATCTGGAATGCGGCCCGCTTCGCCGAACTGAACGGCTGCCTGCGGGCCGAGGGCTTCGACCCCGCCAAGGTCGCGCTGCCGCTCAACCGCTGGATCCTCTCCGAGGCGGCGCGCACCGCCGATGCGATCGCCGCCGGCATCGAGAGCTTCAAGTTCAACGAGGCGGCCGACGCGGCCTATCGCTTCGTCTGGGGCCAGTTCTGCGACTGGTATCTCGAGCTCTCCAAGCCGGTGCTGCAGGGCGAGGGCACCGACGCGGCTGCCGTTGCGGCGAAGGCCGAGACGCAGGCGACGGTCGCCCATGTCATCGACCTGATCTGCCAGCTGCTGCACCCGTTCATGCCGTTCCTGACCGAGGAACTCTGGGCGCAGAAAGCGGGTGACGGCGCGCCGCGGCCGGTTCCGGCCGGGGAGGATGCGCTGGTCTGCCTGACGCGCTGGCCGCAGCTCGGCGCGCTGGTCAACGAGGCGGCCGAGGCCGAGATCGGCTTCGTCGTCGACCTGATCTCCGATATCCGCTCGGTCCGCTCGGAGACCAATGTGCCGGGTGGGGCGCAGGTGCCGCTGGTGCTGGTCAAGCCGAGTGCCGCGACGCGCGCCGCCGTCGAGGCCTGGGCGCCGATGATCGAGCGTCTGGCGCGGCTTTCGGCGATCGAGTTCGCCGATGCGGCGCCCGGCCAGTCGGCACAGATCATCGTGCGCGGCGAGATCGCGGCCCTGCCGCTCGCCGGGATCATCGACCTCGATGCCGAGCGCGGGCGCCTGACCAAGGAACTCGCCAAGCTCGACCAGGACATCGCCGCCGTCGAGCGCAAGCTCGGCAATGCCGATTTCATGGCGCGCGCGCCCGAGGAGATCGTCGAGGAGAACCGCGAGCGCAAGGCGATCGCGCAGGCCCGCAAGCTGAAGATCGCCGAGGCGCTCGAGCGCCTTGCCTGAGGCGAATGCCGGGGTGGTGCTTTCGGGGCCGCCCCGACCTTTTTCCGTCACGAAACGGTCGCGCTATTGACGCTGGTCTAAGAGAATTCTGGCGTCCGGCCGCGGGATCGCGTAGATGCATGCGGCGCACGCCAACCATGCGTCAGGGGCGAGCCCGGGGAGCGGTCGAACAGTAAATGCTCAAGCGTGCATATGACTGGTGCGTGTCTTACGCGTCCCATCCCGCAGCGCCCTGGCTGCTCTTCGCCATCACCTTCGTTGAAAGCTCGGTCAGCCCGCTGCCGCCGATCCCGCTGCTGATCCCGATGTGCATCGCGCGTCCGGACCGCGCCTGGTTCTATGCCGGCGTCTGCTCGCTCGGCGCCGTCACCGGCGGCTATCTCGGCTATGCGATCGGCGCCTTGCTCTATGAATCGGTCGGCGCCTGGCTGATCGGCATCTACGGCCTGCAGGAGAAGGCCGCCCATCTGATCCACACCTCGCAGGACTACTGGTTCTGGGTGCTGCTGACCAAGGGGCTGACGCCGATCCCGTTCAAGATCGTCACGATCATGTCGGGCTTCCTGCATTTCGATCTCTGGAAGTTCACCGTCGGCATGGTGATCTCCCGCGTCACCTTCTTCGCGATGATCGCGGTCGCCCTGCGCTATTACGGCGACAACATCCGTATCTTCATCGAGAAGCATCTGCCGATGACGGCGCTGGCGCTGGTCGTGGTGGTGGTCGGGGGCTTCTTCGTCCTGCCGATGGTGCTCTGAGCCGGCCTCCGGATATTCGAGTTCTCATCCTGAGGAGCCGCGCCAGCAGCGCCTCGAAGGATGAGGGCTGGGGCGTTCTCCGACAGGCTCTGAAGCCCGCCGCACTCGTCGCTCAGCGCTTGCGAAACACCACGCTGAGATTGTTCGCCGGCATCGCCGTGACCTCGGGCGGGCCGAAGCCGGCTGCGGCGGCGAGGGCTGCGACCGTGTCGAGCTCGCGCAGGCCCCAGCGCGGATCGCGGCCGCGCAGGCTCTCGTCGAAGGCGGCATTGCTCGGCGCCAGCGGCACGCCGCTCTGCCGATAGGGGCCGTAGAGATAGAGCGGGCCGCCCGGTGGCAGCAGCCGCGCCGCTTCGGCGATCAGTCCCTGCGTCGCCGCCCAGGGCGAGATGTGGATCATGTTGATGCAGATCACCCCATCGGCCCGCGCCAGCGGCCAGCCGGGCGTCGACGCGTCCAGGGCCAGGGCGGGCAGCAGGTTCGGCAGCGCGGCCTCCTTCGCCCAGGCGTCGATGCTGGCGCGCGCCTCGGCATTGGGGTCCGAGGGCTGGAAGGACAGGCCGGGCAGGGCGGCCGCGAAATGCATGGCGTGCTCGCCGGAGCCGCTGGCGATCTCGAGCACCAGCCCCTTCGCCGGCAGGGTCTCGCGCAGCACGGCGAGGATCGGGTCGCGGTTGCGCTGGGCGGAGGGCGCGAACTGGCGGATCTCGGCTTCAGGCAATTTTGCGTTCTCCCATCGCTTTCGGGCGGAGCTGCCCGAAGGATAAAATGCGCGACCGATACGTAAAGTTCGGCATAGGGCCCTACGAAAAACCGGTACCCACTTCTTCGCGCGATGCTCTATAAGCGCCAGCGAAGCAGGACGATAGCGAGTGCGGCCCTGCAGCCTTCGAGCTGGTGTTGTTAACCGAGATTTTGATCGTCGTCGTCCTCACCGTCATCAACGGTGTGCTCGCCATGTCGGAACTCGCGGTCGTCTCATCCAGACCAGCAAGGCTCAAAGTCCTCAGCGATCAGGGTAGCCGCGGCGCGGCGACGGCGCAGCGCCTGGCCGACAATCCCGGCCGCTTCCTCTCCACCGTCCAGATCGGCATCACCCTGGTTGGTGTGCTTTCCGGCGCCTTTTCGGGGGCGACGCTCGGCACCCGTCTCGCCGACTGGCTGCGCGACGAGCAGGGCTTCTCCAGCGCCGTCGCGGACGGCGTCGGCGTCGGCACGGTCGTCGTCGCGATCACCTATCTCTCGCTGATCATCGGCGAACTCGTGCCGAAGCAGATCGCGCTGCGTGATCCGGAACGGGTCGCCGCGCGGGTCGCGCCGGTGATGGCGCTGCTCGCCAAGATCGGCTCGCCGCTGGTCTGGCTGCTCGACGTCTCCGGCAAGACCGTCCTCGCTCTGCTCGGCCAGAAGGGCGAGTCGGAGGAGAAGGTCACCGAGGAGGAGGTCCGTACCATCATCGCCGAGGCCGAGACGGCCGGCGTGCTGGAGCGCGACGAGCGCGAGATGATCTCCGGCGTGATGCGCCTCGCCGACCGTTCGGCGCGGGCGCTGATGACGCCGCGGCGCGAGGTCGAGCATCTCGACCTCGCCGACAGCCCGGCGGAGATCAGGGCGCAGTTGCGCGCCACGCGGCGCTCGCGCCTGCCGGTGCAGGATGGCGAGGCGGATGCGATCATCGGCGTCGTCACGGTCAAGGACATGTTCGATGCCTTTTCCGACGGCGACGGGCGCGAATTGCGCAGCATGGTCCAGCAGATCCCGGTGGTGCTCGACACGACCGGCGCGCTCGACGTGCTGCGGGCGATCCGCGCCTCGCCGGTGCATATGGCGCTGGTCTTCGACGAGTACGGCCATTTCGAGGGGATCATCACCTCCAGCGACGTGCTCGAGGCGATCACCGGCGCCTTCCAGGAGGAGGACGACAGCGAGCCGGCCCTGGTGACGCGCGCCGACGGCTCCTATCTCGTCGCCGGCTGGATGCAGGTCGACGAGTTCTCGCACGAGCTCGGCATCCATGTGCCGCGCGATGCCGATTACCAGACGGTCGCCGGTTTCGTGCTGGCGGAGATGAACCGGCTGCCCAATGTCGGGGAGAGCTTCGAGAAGGGCCATTGGCGCTTCGAGGTGGTCGATCTCGACGGCCGCCGCATCGACAAGATCCTGGTCAGCCGGATCGATTGAGCGGCGTCTGCCAGCGCTCGATTCTCCGTCGCGGTCGGGCTTGTCCCGACCATCCACGCCCTCCCTCGGACAGCTTGGTCTCCAAGGCATGGATCCTCGCCACAAGGGCGAGCATGACGGCGGTTGTCTCATGAAACCGCCGTTGACGCTCCCCCGACGCCATGGTCTAAATTCCGCAGGGGTTCATTCGCGACGACCCCGTGAGGCGTCAGCCCAAGGATCGCGTCCAGTCTCCTAGCTTCCGGGAGGGACGCCATGTCTTCCAATATCCAGATCAGCGCTGCCCAATTGTCACGGCTCGTCGGCCTGCCCGATGCGCCGGTGCTCGTCGATGTCCGCACCGCGGAGGATTTCGCCGCCGATCCACGGCTGCTGCCGGCCGCGCAGCGCCGGAGCCATGAGGACGTCGCCGGCTGGGCCAATGTCTTCGCCGGCCACAAGCTCGTGATCTGCTGCCAGCGCGGGCAAAAGCTCAGCGAAGGCGTCGCGGCCTGGCTGCGGCATGAGGGGATCGCCGCCGAAACGCTGACCGGCGGCTTCGAGGCCTGGCGCGAGGCCGGCCTGCCGCTGGTCGATGTCGGCCGGCTGCCGGCCCGCGACGGTGCCGGGCGCACCGTCTGGGTGACGCGGGCGCGGCCCAAGGTCGACCGCATCGCCTGTCCCTGGCTGATCCGCCGCTTCGTCGACCCCGCGGCCGTCTTCCTGTTCGTGACGCCGTCGGAAGTCGCTGCGGTGGCCGAGCGCTTCGGCGCGACGCCCTTCGACATAGACGGCGTGTTCTGGAGCCATCGCGGCGAGCGCTGCAGCTTCGACACCATGATCGCGGAGCTCGGCCTGTCGACTCCGGCGCTCGACCGGCTCGCGGCGATCGTGCGGGCGGCTGACACCGCCCGGCTCGACGACGTGCCGCAGGCGGCCGGATTTCTAGCCGCGTCGCTCGGATTGTCGCGGATGTTTCGCGATGATCTGGCACAGCTCGAGGCCGGCATGCTGCTCTACGACGCCTTCTATCGCTGGTGCCGCGATGCCACAGAGGAAACCCATAACTGGCCATCCGTGCCGGCAGGGGCGGAGGCAAGGCCATGACGACGGCGACCGATGATGCAAGCAGGGCCGCTGCTGCCGAAATCCCCTCGCTCGGCGAGGCGACGCGGGTCTGGCTGAAGATCGGGCTGCTCTCCTTCGGCGGCCCGGCCGGCCAGATCGCACTGATGCACAAGGAGCTGGTCGAGGAGCGCCGCTGGATCGGCGAGCGGCGTTTCCTGCACGCGCTCAACTACTGCATGCTGCTGCCCGGACCGGAGGCGCAGCAGCTCGCCATCTATGTCGGTTGGCTGCTGCATCGCACGGCGGGCGGGCTGATCGCAGGGCTGCTCTTCATCCTGCCCGGCGCGCTGGTGATGCTGGGCCTCTCCCTGCTCTATGTGCTCTATCGCAGCGTACCGGTGGTCGATGCGCTGTTCTTCGGCGTCAAGGCCGCGGTTCTCGCCGTGGTGATCGAGGCCGGACTCAGGATCAGCCGCCGGGCGCTGAAGAACCGGGCGATGGTCGCGATCGCGGTCGCGGCCTTCCTCGCGCTCTTCCTGTTCAAGCTGCCGTTTCCGCTGGTGATCCTCTGCGCCGGACTGACCGGCTGGCTCGGCAGCCTCTATGCGCCGGCGCTGTTCGAGGCCGGCGGCCATGCCGGCAAGGGCGGCGCGCACGAGTTCAAGGGCGTCGTCGACCTGATGTTCGAGCGCGGCGAGCTGGAGCACGCTAAGCCTTCAAGCGGCCGGGCCTTACGCACGCTGGCGCTCTGGCTGCCGCTCTGGCTCGGCCCGGTGGCGCTGCTCTGGCTCTTGGCCGGCGGGGGGAATGTCTTCACCCAGATCGGCAGCTTCTTCAGCGCCATGGCGGTGGTCACCTTCGGCGGCGCCTATGCGGTGCTGGCCTATGTCGCGCAGGCGGCGGTCGAGGGCTATGGCTGGCTCGTCGCCGGCGAGATGGTCGATGGGCTCGGCCTCGCCGAGACGACGCCGGGGCCGCTGATCCTGGTGCTGCAATTCGTCGGCTTCCTCGCCGCCTGGCGGGTGCCGGGCGGGCTCGATCCGCTTCTCGCCGGCAGCCTCGGCGCCCTGCTGACGCTCTGGGTGACCTTCGCGCCCTGCTTCCTCTGGATCTTCCTGGGCGCGCCCTATGTCGAGGCGCTGCGCGGCAACCGGGTGCTCTCGGCCTCGCTGACCGCGATCACCGCGGCGGTGGTCGGCGTGATCATGAATCTCGCGCTCTGGTTCGGGCTGCACGTGCTGTTCGGCACGGTGAAGCCGGTCAGCTTCGGGCCGCTCGTGCCCGACCTGCCGGTGTTTTCGACGCTGGACTGGCGGGCGGCGCTGCTCGCCGCCGGTGCGATGCTGGCCATGCTGCGCTTCAAGCTGGGGATGATGACGGTGCTCGCCGGCTGTGCAGCGGCAGGCGTCCTCATCATCCGGCTGACGGGAGGTTGAGATGGGCGCGAAGGCGAGGAGGGCAGGTCTGGCTGTGCTGGCCGCAGCCTGCCTCGGGACCCAGGGGCTGGCGCAGCAGTCGGGCGCCAAGCGCATCCGCGGCACGGCGATCGAGCGGCTGCTGGCGGACAAGGAGTACAGCGACGGCGTCCATTGGCGTTACAGCTTCCGACCCGACGGCAGCGTCACCGCGTATGCCATGAGCCGGCGCCAGGAGATGCGCTGGCGAGTCAAAGACGACGGCCTCCTGTGCTGGCGAAACGAGGTGGAGGAGGATTGTTTCGAGGTCTGGATATTGGGGACTTCGGTGCAGTTGCTGCCACAGGGAATCGGGACGCCGTTCGAGGGGACCGTATCGCCGCAGTCGCCGTGACCGGATTGTTCCGACTTTTGGAATTTTGAACTGCTGGTGCCGGTGATTGTGGCAGGGCGGTGAAGAGGTCATCTCAGGGACCGGAGGCCCGCAGGATGACCCATCGTTTTCTCGAGATCGCGACCACGCCCGCCGTCCGGGCGGCCCAGGAGGCACAGGGCAGCCGCCGGGCCTATGCGCGGCAGGAGGAGGGCGCGCCGCATCACGACCGGCTCGGCGACAGCGAGGCGGCCTTCATCGCCGCCCGCGACTCCTTCTACATGGCGAGCGTCTCGGAAACCGGCTGGCCCTATCTGCAGCATCGCGGCGGCCCGCCGGGCTTTCTGCGCGTGCTCGACGAGGCGACGCTGGGCTTCGCCGATCTCAGGGGCAACCGGCAATATCTCAGCCTCGGCAATCTCAGCGCCGATGACCGCATCTGCCTGTTCCTGATGGATTACGGTCGCCAGGCCCGGCTGAAGATCTTCGGGCATGCCCGCTTCCACGATCTCGCGGCGGAGCCGGAACTAGCGCGGCGGCTGATCGTGCCGGGCTACCGGGCCGTGCCGGAGCGCGGCATGACGATCGAGGTCGAGGGCTTCGACTGGAACTGCCCGCAGCACATCACGCCGCGCTTCAGCGAGGCGGAGCTGGGGCCGGCGCTGGCGCCGGTACGGCAGCGGCTGGAAGAGCTCGAAGCCGAGAATGCCCGGCTGCGGGCGGAGCTGGCCGGGCGCGTCCGGAGCTAGTGGTCAGCGCCGCTCGTTCGTCTCGATGACCCGGTATTCGGCGTCGACAATCTCGCCCTGCGCAGCGCCTTGCTGGGGCTGGCCGAAGGGGTTCTGCGGATCGATGCCGGCGGCGCGCATGCGCCGGCGCATCTGCCAGGCGGCGACGGCGCCGCCGATCAGCACCACCGGGATCAGGACCAAGGCGAGGCTGGCCGCCACCAGGAAGAGCAGTACGCCGAGCGCGAAGGCGCCGGCCATGATGAGATAGCTCGCCCAGCGCGGCAGCCGGGCCGTGCTCTGGTTGAGGCGGCTGTTCAGGTCGATGCGGATCATGGCTCGTCGTTCGTTCAGTTGGCGCTAATCTAGGAAGCCAATGCGGCGTTGACGAGGGTGCCGCCCCGATTTTTCAGCCCGGGAGCGGCCAGTCATAGACCCAGGCATAGCGCTGGCGCAGACCTTCGGGGCCGAGCCGGCGCAGCACGAGGTCGCGGGCAAAGCTCCAGGGGCGGCCGAGATGATAGGAGCGGGCATTGTCGCGGCTCGCCTGCTGGACGCGCGTCGCACGGGTCTGCCGCGCGGCGGCATAGGCGGTGAAGGCGGCCGGAACCGAGGCGGCGCCCCCGGCCTGCAAACCGTTTGCCAGTTCATGCGCCAGGACGGCGGCATCCTCGATGGCGAGCGCAGCGCCCTGGGCGAGGAAGGGCAGGACCGGGTGGGCTGCGTCGCCGAGCAGGGCGATCCGGCCCTTCGCCATTGCCGCCGGCTCG
Source organism: Allobosea sp. GW823-FHT01F03 (assembly GCF_058798075.1). Lineage (NCBI taxonomy): Bacteria > Pseudomonadati > Pseudomonadota > Alphaproteobacteria > Hyphomicrobiales > Alloboseaceae > Allobosea > Allobosea sp. GW823-FHT01F03. The sequence continues at coordinate 2,653,033 of NZ_CM179505.1, forward strand.
CGATCATAGAGCGACCAGACCTGCCAGCCGGGCGCGGCCTCGATCAGATGGCGCAGCGCGATCGGGGCGCCGCTGGCGATGCCGGTCAGGTCGCGTGCGTCGCCATCGCGCGACCAGCCGGGGCGGGCCTCGCGCGCGGCGCGGATCAGGACGAGATTGATCTCCTTGCCGGCGGAAACGGGATAGTGGACCGCATGGCGGGCGCTGCCGAGACGCAAGGAAATGGTGGGCTGGCGCAATTCGGAGGGCACTTCGGCCGAGGGAATCAGCGTCCGCCAGGCTTCCCAGCCGGTGAAGCGTGGCGGGCGCGTATCGCCCGTGAGCTCGCGGGCGCGCGACCAGAGCCCGTCGGCGCCGATCAGGCCCATGGCCTCGATGGTCTCGGTCTGGCCGCTTTCGCTGGCGAGCGTCACGGTCAGGCCGGCTGCGGTCTCGGTACAGTCGAGCAGCCCGCGGCCGATCAGCCAGCGGATATTCGGCAGGGTGCGGGCGGCATCGAGCAGGATCTGGTGGAGATCGGCCCGCTTCAGCGCCCGCGAGGGCGTCGCGCCCGGCGCCGGCGGCGCATAGGGCATCCGCAGCAATGGCGCCTCGCCCTGCCAGCGGCTGATCGCCAGCGCTTCGGGCCGGACGGCGACCCGGCGCAGGGCGATGCCGAGGTCGAGCGCCTCGAGCACCCGGCCGGCATTGGGCGAGATCTGGATGCCGGCGCCGGCCTCGGCGAATCTGGTGCGCTTTTCGGCGATGGCGACGGGAATGCCGCGGCGCGCCAGCGCAATGGCCGCAGTGAGCCCGCCAATGCCGGCGCCGGCGATCAGGATCGGAAACATGGCTTTCAGCCGTCTATGTCCCGCCGTGCCCCGGCGGGAAGCGCCTCAAGCCGCCTTGGGGGCGTCGTGGTACTCGCATTCCGCCGGCTTGCCGTGACCGGCGCCGAGCGAAGGCTCGTATTTGAACAGCGTCGAGCAATACGGGCAGATGATCTCGTCATCCGAGCCCATGTCGAGGAAGACATGCGGATGGTCGAAGGGCGGCTTGGCGCCGATGCACATCAGCTCGCGCGCGCCGACATGGATGACGGCGACGCCGGGGTCGTTGTGGAAATGCGGGGTGCCGTGGTCGGCCATGGTCGCTCTCTGTCGTCTCGATTTGCGGCGCAGGATAGTCGCTCGCCTGCGGGCGCGCCAGTGCGCCGCGGCGATGGCTCCATAATCTCAGAGCATTGCCCGCCGCCTTTCCGGCCTCAGCGAGCCCGGGCGCAGGCCATGCCGATGGCGCGGGCGCGCTCGGTCTGCTCCGGGGTGAGGGCGTCGGCGAGCACGCGGCTCCAGAGCTCATCGCGCTTCAACCCCTCCATCGAGCAGGAGCAGACGCGCTCGCAGGCCTCCTTGGGCGTTCCGGTCGCGACGCAGCTGCGCTGGCAGGCGCTGAGGAAGGGGACGGCCTCGGCGTCGGGCAGCTTCGGCCCGGAGAGCTGCATGAAGAGCATCAGCGCGCCGATGAACAGCGGCTGGTGCACGAGGTAGACGATGAGGCTGTTGCGGCCGCCGAGCGCGACGAGGCGAGCCGGGGCCGATCTGGCACGCCAGAGCGCCCAGTCGCCCTCGGGCGCCCTGGCCAGAGCGAGCTTGCCCAGCGCCATGCCGGCGAGCACGCAGGCGAACCAGGGAAAGAGCGGCACGAAATCGGCAGTGTAGGGCCAGGGGCCGAAGCCGAGCCAGGACAGCCATTCGCTCTCGAAGACCTCGCCGCCAAGGATGAAGGGCAGGGCGAACCAGGCCGCCGCGACCAGCGCCAGAGCCAGGGCTGGCAGCCGCAGGAACGGCAGGGCCAGCAGGCTCGCCAGCGCGATATGGTGCAGGATGCCGAAGAAGATGAAGTTCTCGGGGATCGCGAACCAGGTGCCGATCGTGACCAAAAGCGCGGCGCCGGCGACCATGGCGAAGCGTTTCGCATAGGCCTTCCGGTTCAGGCCGTTCCGTGTCGCCAGGATCAGGCTGAAGCCGACGATCGCGAGGAAGGAACCGGCGATCAGGCGGGCGAAGAGGCGCCAACCGGGATCGGAGACGACATCGACGCGGATCAGCCGGAAGAAGGAGAGATCATAGGCGAAATGGTAGACGAACATGGCGAGCAGGGCGATGCCGCGCGCCAGGTCGAGCAGTTCGATGCGGCCTCGGGCCGGGGCGGAGGTCTTGGCCGAGGCCGTGGCTTGCTCGCTCATGGGCTGAACTCTTAGGCGGTGAGCAGGGGCTGGGGAAGGGGCGTGTACCGGCGGCGCTTAGCTTGTTCAGGTCGTTCCGGCTCTGCGCTTCACTCCGGCCGGGACGACTCCAAGCGATGAGGGCGGGCGCGCGGCAGGGACGCCGCTGCATGCTGCCATGCCGATGGGCGCGGCTACCAAAACCCGCCCCGCCATGGCACAGCAGACGCAACAGTTTTCCAAAGAGCGGCGCGACGACATGCAGCGATTCGATTCCGACGGCGTCAGCCTCGCCTATCTCGACCTCGCCCCGACCGTCGAAGGTGGCTCGGGCGATCCCATCGTGCTGGTGCACGGCTTCGGCTCGAGCCACATGGTCAACTGGGTCAACACCCAGTGGAGCAAGACGCTGACCCATGCCGGCTACCGGGTGGTGCTGCTCGACAATCGCGGCCATGGCCAGAGCCAGAAGCTCTACGATCCCGCTGCCTACAACTCGAACATCATGGCCGAGGATGTGCGCCGGCTGATGGACCATCTGCGCATCGAGCGGGCCGATGTGATGGGCTATTCGATGGGCGCGCGCATCTCGGCGCATCTGGCGCTGGCGCATCCCGATCGGCTGCGCTCGCTGTTGCTCGGCGGACTCGGCATCCATCTCGTCGAGGGCGTCGGCCTGCCGCTCGGCATCGCCGATGCGATGGAGGCGCCCTCGCTCGCCGATCTGACCGACCCGATGCAGCGCATGTTCCGGGCCTTCGCCGAGAACACCGGCAGCGACCTGCGCGCGCTCGCCGCCTGCATCCGCGGCACCCGCCAGACGCTGACCGTCGCCGAGGCCGGCGCCATCGCGGTGCCGACCCTGGTCAGCGTCGGAACCAAGGACGATGTCGCCGGTTCCGGGCCGGAGCTCGCGGCGCTGATCCCGGGCGCCGAGAGCTTCGACATCATCGGCCGCGACCATAATCTGGCGGTCGGCGACAAGACCCATAAGCAGGCGGTGCTGGAGTTCCTGTCGCGCCGGGCCTGACCTTTGGTCCGGAGAATAACCTTCTCCTGAGAGAGAATATTATTCTCCATCAATGGCTTGCATGGAGCCGTTCGCATTTCGAGTCTTGTCCTTCACGGCTTGATTCAGCTAGAAGGCAGGCCCATCTCCTTCTGCGCGACGCCGTCGTGCCGGAAAAATCGCTCATCGAGCGCACCGTAGCGGAGAACGCCATGCCATCGGGACGCCCGAACATCGAAGCCCGTGATCCCGCCACCGGGCTCGATCGGGTCGATCCCGTCTGGTCGCGGCTGCGCCGCGAGGCCGAGCAGGCGATCGCCGCCGAGCCGGCGATGACCAGCTTCATCCTTTCGACCGTGCTGAACCAGCGCAGCTTCGAGGAGGCGGTCTCGCATCGCGTCTCGGCGCGCCTCGCCCATGCGGCGGTGCCGGCCGAGCTGATCGACCAGGCCTTCGAGGAGGCGCTCGCCGCCGATTCCGAGATCGGGCAGGGCATCCGTGCCGATGTCGTCGCCGTGCTCGACCGCGATCCCGCCTGCTACCGGCTGCTCGAGCCGGTGCTCTATTTCAAGGGCTTCCACGCTTTGCAGGCCCATCGCCTGGCGCATTGGCTGCTGAAGCAGGGCCGGCGCGATTTCGCGCTCTACCTGCAGAGCCGCTCCTCCGAGGTGTTCCAGACCGACATCAATCCGGCCGCGAGGATCGGCAAGGGCATCTTCCTCGACCACGCCACCGGCCTCGTCGTCGGCGAGACCACGGTGATCGAGGACAATGTCTCGATGCTGCAGGACGTCACGCTCGGCGGCACCGGCAAGCAGGGCGGCGACCGCCATCCGAAGATCCGCAAGGGCGTGCTGATCGGCGCCGGCGCCAAGATCCTCGGCAATATCGAGGTCGGGCAATGCGCCCGCGTCGCCGCCGGCTCGGTCGTGCTGGCGGCCGTGCCGCGCAACACCACGGTGGCGGGCGTCCCGGCCAAGGTGGTCGGCGAGGCCGGCTGTGCCGAGCCCGCCCGCTCGATGGACCAGATCCTGACCAGCGATTGCGGCGGCGGCATCTGAGGCGCCGCTAGAGGCTGTTCGCCAACCATTCCATGACCCGTGCCCGCAACGGGTGTGGCTTGCTGGCCGGCGCTGGCAGGATCGTCAGCCGGTCGCCGCTTCGCATCGCATCAGCGAAAGGCGTGGCCAGCCGGCCCTGGGTCAATAGCGGCGCGATCAGGCTCGTCCGGCCGATGAGGATGCCGGAGCCGCCGAGCGCGGCGTCGAGCGCCAGCGCATAGAGCGAATAGGACGGGCCGCGGCCGGGATCGATGCCGGTCACGCCGGCATGCCTCAGCCAGCGCGCCCAGTCGCCGCGCCAGACCGCATCATGCAGCAGGGTTTTTCCGCCGAGATCGGCGGGTGTGCGCAATTGCTGCGCCAGATGCGGCGAGCAGATCGGGACCAGGCTGTCTTCGGCAAGGGCGAGGGCGCCCGGCGGCGGCTCCGCCAGATAGAACAGAGCGAGGTCGAAGGCCTCGCGCGGCCCGCTCGGTGGCGCCTCCATCGCCGAGATCGAGATCTGCAACTCCGGAAAGTCCTGCTGCAAGGCCGGCAGGCGCGGCGAAAGCCAGAGCTGGGCGATGCAGGGCAAGGCGGCGATGGCGAGCGCCCGGCCGGCATGGCTTGCGCGCAGATCGTGCACCGCGAGCGAGAGCGCCTCGAAGGCCGCGCCGAGGCGCGGCTGCGCCTCGGCGCCGGCTTCCGTCAGCGCGACGCCCTGGGGCAGACGCCGGAACAGCGGAAAGCCGAGGAACGCTTCGAGCTGCCGGACCTGCTGGGCGATGGCGCCGGGCGTGACGCCGAGTTCCTCGGCGGCGCGGGCGAAGCTGCCGAGCCGCGCTGCCGCCTCGAAAGCGCGCAGCGCGTTGAGTGGCGGCATGGGCGGGCGCGGCGGTGCGACGGGCATGGTCAGGCTTCGGCTTTCCAGGCCTAGATTTTCTAGGCCTGGAGACGACGATAACTGGTTTGCGCAGGGCGCGCCAAGCCGTTCCAATGCGGGCACGAAACACAGATTGGGGCAGGGCAGGCGGATGAGCGCGAAACTGGCGAGGCGGGACTGGGTGCCGGCGGCGAGCGAGGACTATGTCCTGCGTGTTGCCGGAGAAATCGCCGGGCAGGATCGGGCGGCGACGGAGGCGCGGCTCGCCGGGCTCATCGCCGAGAATCGGGCGATCCATGAGCGCGACTGCGTCAACCTCAACCCGGCGACCAATGTGATGAACCCGCGTGCCGAATCCGTGCTCGGCCAGGGCATGGGGGCGCGGCCCTCGCTCGGCTATCCCGGCGACAAATACGAGATGGGGCTGGAGGCGATCGAGCAGATCGAGATCGTTACCGCCGAGCTCGCCGCCGAGGTTTTTGGCGCGGGCCATGCCGAGATCCGGGTGCCTTCCGGCGCGATCGCCAATCTCTATGTCTTCATGGCGGCGGCGAAGGCGGGCGACTGCATCATCGCGCCGCCGCCTTCGATCGGCGGCCATGTCACCCATCACGGTGCCGGCGCGGCCGGTCTCTACGGTATTGTCACCTATCCGGCGCCGGTCGATGCGCAGAACTACACGGTGGACCTCGATAAGCTGCGTGCCGACGCGCTGCGGCTGAGGCCGAAGCTGATCAGCATCGGCGGCAGTCTCAACCTGTTCCAGCACCCGATCCGCGAAATCCGCGCCATCGCCGACGAGGTCGGCGCCATCGTGCTGTTCGATGCGGCGCATCTCTCCGGCATGATCGCCGGCCACGCCTGGCAGCAGCCGCTGGCCGAGGGCGCCCATGTCATGACGATGAGCACCTATAAAAGCCTGGGCGGGCCGCCTTCCGGGCTGATCGTCACCAATGACGCGGCGATCGCCAAGAAGCTCGATGCCATCGCCTATCCTGGGCTGACGGCCAATTTCGACGTGGCGAAATCGGCCTCGCTCGCGATAACGCTGATGGACTGGCAGGAATTCGGGCGCGACTACGCGCAGATGATGGCGGCGACAGCCAAGGCGCTGGCCGAGGCGCTGGTCGAGCGGCAGGTGCCGGTCTTTGCCCGCGAGCGCGGCATGACGCAGTCGCACCAGTTCGCCATCGAGGCAGCGGCCTATGGCGGCGGTCAGGCGGCGGCGAAGCGGCTGCGCGCTGCCAACATCCTGAGCTGCGGCATCGGTCTGCCGATCGCGGAAGTGCCGGGGGATGTGAACGGGCTCCGGCTCGGCACGCCGGAGATCGTGCGTTTCGGCATGAAGCCCGAGCACATGCCGGAACTCGCCGGCTACATCGCCGATGGTCTGTCGGGCGCGCGTCCGGCGGCGGCGGTGGCGCAGGAGGTCACCGCCTTCCGCAAGCGTTTCACCGACTTGCACTACATGCGCTGAGGGCTGTTGCCTTCAGGATGAGGGGACGGGCGCTGGCGGCGAGCCGATCCTGCTGGCAAACACGCCGTCGTCCCGGGCCTGCCCCGGGACCCATCGCAGTGCGCCGCGCCTTACGATGGATCCCGGCGTTCCGCTTCGCTCCAGCCGGGATGACGGGCGGTTGCCGGGAAACCGGGCAGGCTCAGCCTTCTACCAGCTCGATCGCCGAGCGGATGGCGGTGGCGTAGCCGCGGGCGCCCAGGCCGGCGATGATCGCGGTCGCGGCCAGCGAGACATAGGATTTGTGGTAGTGCGCCTCGCGGCGATGGATGTTGGAGATGTGGAGCTCGATGATCGGGCCCGGGAACATCTTCAGCGCGTCGAGGATCGCGATCGAGGTGAAGGAATAGGCGGCGGGGTTGATGATGATCGCGCTGCCTTCGTCGATCGCTTCATGGATCCAGTCGACCAGCTCGTATTCGCGGTTGCTCTGCCGGAACTCGACCGGCCAGGCGCCGGCCGTCTCGCGGCACATGGTCTCGACCTCGGCGAGCGTGGTCTTGCCGTAGATATCCGGCTCGCGCTTGCCCAGGCGGTTGAGGTTCGGCCCGTTCAGGACATAGATCGGCTTGTTCACGGCAGCACCTGTTCGTGGTTTCCGTTCGTCCGGGTTCAGCCCTGGTAACCCATCAGCCGGGGCAGCCAGAGCACGAGCTCGGGAATGAAGGTGATGAGGGCCAGCGCCAGCAGCATCGCCCCGAGGAAGGGCATGCACTCGCGGACGATGTCGCGCAGCGGGACGCCGGTGATGTTGGTCATGACGAAGAGCAGCAGGCCATAGGGCGGAGTGATCAGCCCGAGCATGATGTTGACCACCACGACGACGCCGAAATGCACCATGTCGATGCCGAGCGCCTTGGCGGTCGGGATCAAGACCGGCACGACGATCAGCAGAATCGCGGTGCCTTCGAGCAGGCAGCCCAGGACCAGCAGGATCAGGTTGACCAGGATCAGGAAGCCGATCGGCGAAAGATCCCAGCCGGAGAGGAAGACCTTCAGGCTCTCCGGGATGTTCTCGATGGTGACGACGTAGTTGAAGACCAGCGCGCCGGCGATCAGCATGCCGATCGAGGCGGTGGTGCGGGCGCTGTAGGCGAGCGAGGCGTAGAAGGCGCGCAGCGAGACGCTGCGATAGAGCAGCACCGAGATCGCCAGCGCATAGGCGGCGGCAACCGCCGCGGCCTCGGTCGGCGTCGTCGCGCCGCCATAGATGCCGCCGAGCAGGACGACCGGCATCATCAGCGCCGGGAAGGCACGCCAGGTGATGCCGGGGAGCTCGCGCAACGGCACCGGAGCCTCGACCGGGAAATTGCGGCGGCGCGCGGTGGCGCCGATCAGGCTCATCTGCGCCAGGGCCATCAGCAGGCCGGGCACCACGCCGCCGAGGAAGAGGAAGCCGATCGAGGCATCCGAAACCAGAGCGTAGAGCACCATCGGGATCGAGGGCGGGATGATCGGCCCGATGACGGCCGTGACCGCCGTCAGCGCCGCGGCGAAGCTCGGCGGGTACTTGCCGTCCTTGGTCATCATCGCCTGCATCATCCGGCCGGTTCCGGCGGCGTCGGCGATGGCGGAGCCGGACATGCCGGCGAAGATCACGCTCTGGACGACGTTGACCTGGGCGAGGCCGCCGCGGAAACGGCCGACCAGCGCATCGCAGAAGCGCAGCAGACGCTCGGTCATGCTGCCGATGTTCATCAGCTCGGCCGCCAGGATGAAGAGCGGCACGGCGAGGATGACGTAGTTGGTGTACATGCCGTTGAGCAATTGCTCGGCGGCGATGGAGAGATCCTGGCCGGCGAGCAGCAGATAGAAGATCGAGCCGGCGATCATGGCATGGCCGATCGGCAGGCCGAGCAGCGACAGGGCGACGATCGTCGCGATGCAGAGGGCGAAGGGGCTCATACGCCGGAGCCCGCCTTGGTCGGGTCGAAGGCCTCCGGCGCCTTGCCGCGCAGCGCCCGTGCGCAAAGCCAGAGATAGCGGGCGATCGCGGCGACCGCGAAGGCGAGGTAGATCGAATAGACCCAGTTGAAGGGCAGCTTCAGATAGGCCGTGCGCTCGACCTTCATGAAGGAGACGTAGTCCGCCATGGCCGGCAGCGAGATCGTGTAGAGCACGATCAGGGGCACGGCGGTGAGCACCGCCATGACGCGCCGGGCCTTGGGGCCGACCGCGCCATAGATGATGTCGAAGCGGATCTCGTCGCTCTCGCGGGTGACGAAGGCGGCCCCGAACAGCACCAGCCAGAGCCAGAGCAGAACGCTGATCTCATGCGTCCAGCCGATCGGCAGGTTGAAGACGTAGCGGAAGACGATCTGCACCAGGAACACGGCGAACATCGCGCCGAGCATCAGCACGAGAACATTCTCGGCGCGGCGCGCCAGCCAGGCTCCGAGCGGTTTCAGCGAGCGCAGCATCGGTCCTCCCGTTAAATTCGGCGCGCCGACCCCTCAATCGGCGGGCCGCGCCGGCCTCGAAGGGCCGGCGCTGAAACTGGATCGCCCGGCGCGCCGGCCGAAGGCGGCTGATGACGGAGCCCGTGCCGGTCGGCCCGCAGGGCAGGCTGACCGGATGATGCGTTCCCTATCGATGGTTCAAAAGGCGGAGCTGCCGGCCGGACCGCCCCGACCCGGCCGGGACGGCTCTAAAGCGCGTTGATCTTTTCAAGCATGCCCGGCGTCCAGCCTTTGGCGAGGTCGGAGGCGAGGTATTTCTGCTGGGCGAAGTCGCGGAAGGCCTTGAGATCGGGCGTGTAGACCTCAAGCCCCTGCTTCTTGAAGAAGTCGACGAGCTCGACCTCCTTGGCGAGGTGCTCCTTGGTGCTCCAGTCGATCGCGGCATCGGCGGCGGCCTGGAAGGCGGCCTGCTTCTTGGCATCCATGCCGTCCCAGACGCGTTTGGTGACGCAGAGCAGGTCAAAGCCGACGAGATGCGAAGTCAGCACGATCTGCGAGGAGACCTCGTAGAACTTCATGTTCTGGACGTTGGGCAGCGGATTGTCCTGGCCGTCGATCGCGCCGCTTTGCAGGCCGGTATAGACCTCGGCATAGGCCATCGGCGTCGGATTGGCGCCGAGAGACTGACCGAGGAACTGCCAGGCGTCGCCGCCCGGCATGCGCAGCTTGATGCCGGCCATGTCGGCGGGGGTGTTGATCTTCTTCTTCGGCTTCAGGCCGACCTGGCGAGCGCCGAAATAGGTCGGGCCGAGGATTTTGATGTTGAGCTTGTCCTCGGCCATCTTCTTGAGCTCGGCGCCGACCGGGCTGGCGAAGACCTTCTTGAGATGGTCGGCGTCGCGGAAGAGATAGGCGGAGGTGACGATCGACCAGGCCGGGATCTGGTTCGAGACGTCCTGCGGCGCGATGTTCCCCATTTCGAGGTTGTTGCGCTGCATCGCGACCAGCTCGGTGCCCTGCTTGAACAGGTTGCCGCCGTAATAGGGCTGGAGCGTGAAGTCCTCTTTGATGGCCTCGCCGAACTTCTTCATCATCTCGGCGCGGATGTCCTGCTCGGAGAACACCGCGGAGAAGCGCAGATTGGGCTTGGCCTGGGCCATGGCCGCGCCGGTGAGGCCCATCGTCGCCGCAGCGGCGCCGCCGGCGAGCAAGGCGCGCCTGTCGATCCTGAATGTCATGCCGATCCCTCCCTCATGGCGGCTTATCGCTCCGCCTATTGCCGGCACTATCGCCAGAGGTTGGAAACTGCGCAACCTCGATTTTCGCTTTCGTATGAGATTTTCGGTTTCGACATAGGATTGTCTATTACGCTGAGGCTGCGCTAGCATCAGCCGGCGGCACGGGCGGGAGCTTCGGCGCCGGCATGATCCGTTCACCCGCATCGAGGCCGTGAAGATGCTCACCATCGCCCCGCCGGACGCGTCTGTCGGAGAGCTGGCTTATCGCCGTATCCGCGCCGACATCATCTTCGGCAGGCTGGCGCCCGGGCAGAAGCTCAAGCTCGAGGTGCTGCGCGAGGGCTATGGTGCCAGCGTCAGCACCTTGCGCGAATTGCTGAACCGGCTCGCCTCGGAAGGGCTGATCGCGGCCGAGGGCCAGAAGGGCTTCATGGTCTCGCCGGTCTCGGCGACCAATCTGCGCGAGATTGCGGCGATGCGGCTGCTGCTCGAAGGCCACGCGCTGGCCCAGTCCTTCGAAGCCGGCGACATGGAATGGGAGGGACGCGTCGTCGCCGCCCATCACAAGCTCGCCCAGATGGAAAAGCGCATGCTCGACAAGGACCGGGCCGATGCCGAGCTCTGGAAGCGCTATGACTGGGAGTTCCATCACGCGCTGATCTCGGCCTGCGGCTCGCAGGTGCTGCTCGAGACCCATGCCGCGATCTACGACAAATATCTGCGCTACCAGATGGTCGCGGTGATCTTTCGCGGGCAGATCGCCGCCGAGGAGCATCAGATCCTGCTCGATTCCGCGTTGAAGCGCGATCAGGAGCGGGCGGCCGCGGTGCTCGGCACCCATGTCAACGCCTGCGTCGAGCATACGCTGGGATTGAGCAAGCTCGGTTAGCTCCAGCGGTGGGCTGCTTTTGGGCAGCCGCGCGCTTACGATCCGGCATTTGCTGTCTTCATGCGAAACCTTCGCCGTCATTCCGGCCGCAGCGCAGCGGAGTGCCGGAATCCATCATAGGGCTCAGTGCCTTCCGATGGATTCCGGATCTGCGCGGCTAGCGCCGCTTGTCCGGAATGACGGCGTAGGTTTGGCGAAAAATTCGCAAGGCTAGCCGCTGGCCCCGCCATAGCGCTCAATCATCTCGGCGCGCAGCGCGTCCTCGCCGATCGCCTGGCCGCCGCCGAGCCAGACCGACGTGACCTTGCCCGCGCCGTCGCGCGCGAGCCGGGTGGGCTCCCCCGGGCTGTGGAAGGCCGAGGCTTTGACGATCCGGCCGCGATCGGGGGCCTCGACCGTGATCTCCGGGGCGTCGAGGAAGGGGGTGAACAGGGCCGGATTGGCGCAGAGCACCTTGCTCTCGCCCGGCACGAGGTCGCCGGCTCCCCAGATCGTCCACCAGCGGCCGGTCCAGTCCTGCGTCGTCCTGGAGGGGGCGCCGTGCTCGGAGAAGGCCTTGAGGATGTGGACGACGCCGTCGAGCCAGGGATGGGCGAGGCCGTCGATCGCATTGGTCAGCACCGAGACGGTCAGGTCCTGCTCGGGCAGGATGACGGTGCGGGTGATGAAGCCCTGGAAGCCGCCGGAATGGCCGACCCAGTGCCAGTCGCCTTCGCCGCCGGAGATGGTGCCGAGCCCGTAATGCCGGCCGAGGCCGCTTTCGCTGTCCGGCCAGAGCCGGCGCGTCATCTCGCGGCGGCTGAGCGGCGACAGGATGCTGGCTTCGGCGCGCGGCGAAAGCTGCGCGAAATAGCGGGCGACGTCGGCGGCGGTCGCGACGAAGCCGGCGGCAGCGGTCATGGCGTTGCCGGGATTGTCGGCCGGGATCACCACGCGCCGGCCGAGCGGCTGGGTGCCGCTATGGCCCTTGGCCATCGGGCCGGTCCACAGGCCGATATCGGGCTGCGTCTCGCGCAGGCCGGCGGGGGCGACGATCTCGCGGAGAATCCAGTCGGGATAGGTTTCGCCGGTGACCGCCTCGATCACCAGCCCGAGCAGGGCGAAGCCGTGATTGGAGTATTTCAGGCGCTGGGCCGGCGGGTAGACCGGCGGCTGCGCGAGGTCGGCCAGCAATTCCTCGCGGCGGCTATAGGGCCGACGATCGAAGAACTGGCTGGAATCGGCGCCGTCGCGAACGAGGCCGGCGCTGTTGGAGAGGAGCTGGGTGAGAGTGACCTTCGCGACGTCCTCGTGCAGACCCGGCACATGGGCGCCGACCTCGTCGTCGAGGCGCAGGCGGCCGGCCTCGGCGAGGCGCAGCAGGCCGGCGGCGGTGAAGCTCTTCGAATGCGAGGCGATGCGAAAGCCGTGGCGCGGCGTCAGCACCTCGTCGCTGGTGAGGTCGGCCTTGCCGAAGGCGGCCTCGAGCGCGATCTCGCCGCCGCTGGCGATGGCGAGCGCGCAGCCGGGCTGGTCGTGATGGCGACGCTGGAAGGCGAGCCAGCTTCCGATATAGTCGAGGGCGGCGGGCAACCAGGGTTTCATCGCAAGACCTATCCTTCGAGCCGGTTCAGCGGGAACATGTCACGCGCGGCGCCGTTGCGTCAGGTGCTCGGGCGGATGGGCCCATGCAGGTCGCGCTCGTCCGGGGGAGGTGCCGTTTCGCTTGCTCTCGCCGGCCTCGCATGGCATCCGTCCGCCCAACGCAAAAGGATCGCCCACGTGGACAAGACCGAACTCGCCAAGCTCGAAGCCTATCTTCGCCGCACCTTCTCGAACCATCAGATCAGCGTGCGGGCGCGGATGAAGAAGACCGATTCCGCCGAGGTCTACCTCGCCGACGAGTTCATCGGCATCATCCATGTCGACGACGAGGACGGCGACCGCTCCTTCAACTTCACCATGGCGATCCTCGACGTCGATCTCGACGATTGAGGCCGCCGAAGGCTTGGCGGAAACGTGCTTTCCGGCCGAGCCGAGCTCGCCATGCCGGCAGGCGGCGGAGCCGCTCAGCACCGGAAACTATCCTGGAACGCCGGAGTCCCGCGCTGGATTCCGGCGTTTCGCTTTGCTCCGGCCGAAATGCCGGCGCTTCCGGCGCTGACCCCTCTATAGCGTCGGACCGAAAGCGGACTCCGCTTTTCGGGAAATTCCGATGCCGTAACAATGAGATAGATCGCAGCGACCGCGTCCTGACGGACGCGCGGCGATCTAGCGCACCAGCCGGTCGACGGTGCGGCGGACGCCGCCGAGCATCAGTTCCCAATCGGCGATGATGGCGCGCGGGAAGCGGATGTTCACATCCATGCCGCGATGGCGGAAGGTCACCCGGCAGAGCTCTTCCAGGCCCGAGCCCGCCACCTCGACCGGGCAGCGTGCCGCAAAGCCGCGCCCGTCCGGCACCGAGACGAAGAGTTCGTCGCCTTCGAAAGGCGAGCCCTTGCGGAAGCCGCGCACCACCAGCCCGCCGGGATTGGACCAGACCGTGTGCGTCAGGAAGCGGGCATAGACCGAGAGCTGGGTCGCCGGCTCGTTGACCTTGTCCTGTGGGCTGAGGGTCACCAGCAGCCGGCGGCGCGTCTCCGGCGAGACCGGACCGAGATCCGGCCAGGCCAGCCGCAGCCTGGCCATGCCGACGAGGCGGCCTTCCTCGGAATCGGCACCGGTCAGATTCTCGGGGATCGCCAGCACGGTCGCGCCGACCCGTGTCGCCTGAAGCTCGTCGCCGGTGTCCTGCGGCGTGCGGCTCGCCAGCAGGGCGAGCCCGGTGCCGGCGATGCCGAGGGCGAGCACGGCGCCTGCGAGGCGCAGCAGCGCCCGGTCGCCGCTCGGCAGAACAGGGGCCGGCCGGCGCTGCAGCCGGTGGCGGATCAGCGTCGCGACATCGGCGGCGGCGTGGCCTGGATAGTGGCGTTCCGGTGTGGCGTGAAGGCTCATGATCGATGCATCCGGGCAGCCGGCGGCGCGGCCTTTGCCAAGACTGAATCAGAGCGGGCTTAACGCGGCGTAAACCATGTTGGCCGGGCCGGATCTCGCCGGCGGGAGGCGGCATGGTTAACCAAAGGTTACGAAGCTGCTTTCCGCTCCGGCCGGCTTGCGTCATGCTCCGGCATCGCCAGTCGCGTGAGGCCCGTGTTCCCGTGTCGCTCGAACCTGCCGCCGTGGAGGCGCTGAAATCGCTGTTCGTCGGCTTCGCCTTCGCCGGGCTGCTGGCCAGCGCCTTCGAGTTGTTCACGCAGCGTCGTGCCGGCTTCGAATTGCTCGAGACCGGCGGGGTGAGGGCGGTGGCGAGCGTTCCGGTCGTCGTCTTCAGCGCGCCCTTCCTGATCATTCGCAATACGGTGATCGGCCGGCGCCTCGAGGGACGTCCCTTCTTCTTCGTGATGGCGGCGAGCATGATCGCCTCGCTGTGGAGCCTGATCAGCGGCCGCGTCGTGCTCGACCTGCTGCTGCTGCTCGGCGCGGCTTGACGGCGGGGGCGCGGGCCCTGCAATCCTCGGCTTCCGCCAAACGAGGATCATGCCGATGCCGCTTTATTCGCTCGATGGGACCCAGCCGGAGACACCGCCGGAAGGAGAATGGTGGCTGGCTCCCGACGCCCATGTGATCGGCCGCGTCCGAATCGGCCGCGAGGTCGGGATCTGGTTCGGTGCGGTGCTGCGCGGCGATAATGAGTGGATCGAGATCGGCGAGCGCACCAACATCCAGGAAGGCTGTGTGCTGCACACCGATATGGGCTCGCCGCTCAGCATCGGCGCCGGCTGCACCATCGGCCACCGCGCCATCCTGCATGGCTGCACGATCGGCGAGAACAGCCTGGTCGGCATGGGCGCGACCATCCTCAACGGCGCAAAGATCGGCCGCAACTGCCTGGTCGGCGCCAATGCGCTGGTGACCGAGGGCAAGGAGTTTCCCGACAATTCGCTGATCGTCGGCTCGCCGGCTCGCGCGCTGCGCTCGCTCGACGAGGCCGCGGCCGCGGATCTGGGCGATTCGGCCGCCGGCTATGTCGCGAACTGGAAGCGCTTCGCCGCCGGGCTGAAGCAGATCGACTGAGACCGCCGCCCATCCGAAAACGAAGCGGGCCGGCCCCCCGGGGAAAGGGGGCCGGCCCTAGACGTCGCCCGGTCGGGGACGGGTGGGTGGGGACGTGACCGGGTCGCGCCATCGATCCGGCAGGGCGTCAGCGCTATGCGCGTCCGTCGCTGCCATTGTTCTCGATCGCGCCGGAGTCCCCGTCCGGCGCAGATCCGGTCCAGTTCAGCGCAGCGACGCCACGGTCGGCGTCGACAGGCCGCCGAGCGAGGTCCAGCCGACGCGGGCTTGCGACTCGCGCTTCACATAGGTGTAGCCGGTCTGGCTCCAGGGCAGGATCGCGTTGCGCTTGTTGTCGAGGATGAGGTCGCCGCGATCGGTGCGGATCATCAGCACCGCATGCCCGGCATTGTCTTCGTCGATCACCACGGTGACGCGCATGGCCCGGCGCGGGATGCCGGCCTCGGCGAGGCGCTTGCGCTTCAAGAGCACGTAATCCTCGCAGTCGCCCTTTCCGTCGGTCGGAATGTCCCAGCGGTCGACCACGCCCCAGTGATCCTGGTCGGTGATCGCCTCGATCTCGCGATTGGCCTTGAGATTGGTGGCGACGACGATCTTCCAGAGTTTCGGCGTCAGCTCGACCGTGTCGTCTTCCTGCGTGTTCACGGCGCATTCCGACGGGGTGCGCTTGCAGAAATCCGTCCAGGCATAGGGCGCACGGGCATCGCCATTGGCGATGATCGGCGCGCTGGCGACCGGCAAGCCCGCGCTCTGCGACTGAGCCTGTGCCGTGGTGGCGGCCAGACCGATCGCGGCGGCGAGCAGGCAGCTGTGAAATCCCCGAACCTTCGAAAACATGTCGTCCCCTTTCCTGTCCCGGGGATGACTTTGACTTGCGGCTATCCAGATCGCTTGAAGTGAAAGCGAGCAATTTTATCTAAATCGGCTTTTGCGCCGAGCATCCAATTCAGTACAAATCAAGTATAAATCTCATTGTAATAATTTTGAGCGCTCGCGCAAGGATTTGTTAACCAGCCGCGCGCCGCTGTCGGTGCAGCGCCGCCACGTCGGACATGATCGGGAACGCAGCGGGGGGAGGCTCGGCGGCCGGGCTTCGGCCGCTCGGGCGCAGCGCGGGAAGATCGCACGGGCGGAGCGCCGGGCGTGCTGGCGGACGCTGCCGGGCGATCTGACGCCCTGTCGGTGGGGATGTTCGGAGCGTTGCGGCCCTTTCCGGGCCGCGGCCGGCTCAGAGCTCGAGATTCTCGTCGAGCAGATCGGCGGAGAGGGGCATCCGGAACTCGGCGGCATAACCGCCGTCGAAGCGCCGCACGATCCTGGCAGGAGTGTTGCCGAGGCGCACGGGGGTGCCCATCGGCAGCTGGTGGTCGGTGGCGAAAGCGGCGCCGGAGAGCGAGAAGTCGATCAGCCGCACGGAATGCTCGGTGCCGTCCTCCAGCGTCACGACGCAGCGCGGATTGCGCGGCACGACGCGCTCATGGCGGCGATCCTCGGGCAGGCCCAGCTCGTCGCGGTTCGCGAGCCAGGTCAGCTGCGCCGTGAACTTCTCGCGCTTGCGGCTCGTCGCGGTGATGGTCATCGCGAAACCGTCCGGCGTATTGCGGACGGCGAAGCCCTCGACGCGGCCGAGATGTTCCAGATAGATGATGACGCGGTCGCCGGCCGAAGGCTTCGCCGGGGCGATGACGCGCAGGCCGCCGGGCGAGATGTCGGTGGTCTGGCAGGGGTATTCCATGCGGTTCGGCAGCATATAGCGGCCGAGAAGCACGACCTTCATGCGCTGATGGCGCCTGCGCTCGACAGGCGCCGCCGCTCTCCTCTGATTGTTCGGCGCGGTCAGCATGGCAGGTTCCGGTTCTTAACCGGAGTTACCCTAGGGTGACGCTGGTTAAGAGTTGGTTAGCCTTTTCAGGCACGACCGCCGGGCAGGAGCAGCAATTTCGGCCGCTTGTCGGAAGCCGGCGTCTCGATCTGGCGAGGAGAAGGGGTTCCGGGCCAGATCATCCTGAGCGAGATCATCCGCATCGAGTCGAGGGTGTCGAGCCCGAGCCATTCCGGCGTCACCGCCGGGGAGAGGGCGCCGAGAACGCGGGCATGGGTGCGGCCACGATAGCGCAGCGGCAGCAGGAGCAGCTCGAGATGCACGCTCGCGCCGGAGATGGTTTCGGCGGACAGCCCGGCGACCGCACCGGCGGTTTCATCCATTACGGTCTGGACCAGCCGGCGCATCTCACCCTGGGCCTCGACACCGGGCCAGAGCGCGGCGAAGGCGCGGCCGCGCTGCTCGCGGCCGAACAGGGCGCAGAGCCTCGTACCGGCGAGCCGGAAGACCGGGCCGATCGGCTCGTTCTCGAGAACGAAAGTGTCGGCCAGCGCGTGGCGCAGCGCACCGGGCTCGATCTCGCCGCGTTCCGGGGCGTTGCGCTCGCCGCGCAGCTCGTCCCAATAGTTAAAAACCAGACGGGTGCTGGGGTTCTTCATAGCATGGTCCAATCGGGGCCTCGCCCTTCGATCTGTGGCGGATGCGTTCCAAACCGGGGCGCATCCGTGCGAATCGGGGACGTTTGAGTCCTTGGCTGAGCGAGGGACGCAGAGTGCGTGCCGGGATGCCATGGCGGCGTGCCGAGATCGGCCGGCAGGGGGTTGTTAGGGTTAACAAATCGTTAGGATTGTGGATAACCGCTTAAAATGCGATCTATTCGGCCTGCGGAATTTGCCGTCGCGCGCTGCGTGCCGGCATCCGGCTCGAAGGGTGGCGTGGGGACGCGACCGGCCAAGGGGGCGGGAAGGGGAGGGCTCGCGCGCTCCCCTTTTCCTTTTCCCGCCTTTGCGATTGTCTGGCGCGCCAGCTTGAGCCAGTGAAGGACCCATGTCCGCGAACCCAGACGATCGCCTCCGGCTCCCTCCGCGCGAGCCCATCCTCAACCTGCCCGCCGCCGTGGTCTGGCTGATCGCGGCGCTGGTTCTGGTCCAGGGCGCGCGCGAATTCCTCGACGCCTATGACGATTTCGTCGTGATGTCCTGGCTCGCCTTCGTCCCGGCGCGGCTGAGCTTATGGCTCGAGCCGGAGCGGCTGAACGAGCTGGTACAGTCGCTCGGTACCTTCGGCAGCACCGAATTCGGCCAGCGTCTGCAATTGATCAGGTTGCTCCTGGCCGATGGTGGCCCGCGTCTGTGGACGCTGGTGAGCTATGGTCTGCTGCACGGTTCCTGGCTGCACCTGGTCTCGAACGTGGTCTGGCTCGCCGCCTTCGGCAGCCCGGTGGCAAGGCGCCTCGGGACCGCGCGCTTCCTCAATCTGATGGCGCTTTCGACGATCGCCGGAGCCTTGCTGCACTGGTGGTCGCGCGAGCTCGACGTGCTGCCGCTGGTCGGCATCTCGGCCGGCGTCTCGGGGGCGACGGCGGCGGCGATCCGCTTCGTCTTCTCGCCGGGCGTGCATTTCGGCGGACTCGGCCATGACGAGGCGGTGCGGGCGATCCCGGCCGAGCCGCTCGGCAGCCTCTGGCGCAATTCGCGGGCGCTCCTGTTCATCGTGATCTGGTTCGTCACCAACATCCTGTTCGGCGCCGGGCTGGTGCCGATCCTCGGCGAGGAGACCAGCATCGCCTGGGAGGCGCATATCGGCGGCTTCGTCGCCGGATTGCTGCTCTTCCCCTTGCTCGACCGCGGGCCGATCCGCCGGCGCTGAGGCCGGCAGCGGGATCGCAAGGACCGCCTTGCCGTCGCCGCAGAGTTCGCCCACATTCGAACCAGTCCAGCGTAACGCCGGATCGCAGATGGGGGCGACCTGTCGGCTGGCGGCGTTGCAGTGGTTCCAGTGGCCTGCGCGCCCTTTGCGGCGCCTATCGTCGGAGGAATACTCGATGAACGTCGCTCATATCCTCGGAAACAAGGGTCACGAAGTCGTCGCGCTGCAGCCGCATCGCACGCTGGGCGAAGCTGCCGGCACGCTCGCCGAAAAGCGCATCGGCGCCGTGGTCGTGACCGGGGCCGATGGCAGCCTGCTCGGCATCCTCTCGGAGCGCGACATCATCAAGGCGCTCGGCGCGAGCGGCGTCGATGCTCTGTCGAGCCCGGTGTCGCGGGCGATGACGGCCAAGGTGGTGACCTGTCGGCTGGAGACCAGCATCGACGAATTGATGGAGATCATGACCTCCGGCCGCTTCCGGCATGTGCCGGTGGTGGAGGACGGGCGCATCGCCGGGATCGTCTCGATCGGCGACGTCGTCAAGCACCGCGTCGCCGAGATCGAGGCCGAGAGCAAGGCGATGCGCGACTATATCGCCATGGCCTGAGGCTGGAGCCCCGATAGCGCGCTCAATTCTCCGCGCGTTGCACTGTCATCCCGGGCTTGTCCCGGGATCCATCGCAGAGCGTCGGAGCCTTCCGATGGATCCGGGATCGGCTCCGCTTCGTGGCTTGTCCGGGATGACGGCGTGGCTCCGCGCCCGCCTCAGGAAAGCGGCACCCGGTTGGCGGCGATGACGGCGGCGATCTCGTCGAGCGCGCGCTCGGTCGCCTGGCGTCCGAGCGCGATCGCCTCTTCGGCACGATGGAAATCGAACAGGCCGACACGGCCGAGCTTCGGGCCGATCATCACATCGGGCGGATCGCCGGCGAGACGCGAGCGCGAGATCCGGTCCTGGGTGATGTTGAAGGCGTCGATCATCACGCCGACCAGACCGGGCTGGTCGTTGTTGCGGCCGGTGAAGCCGCGCACGCGCTCGCGCACGCCGCCGAACCAGCCGGAAACCGCCGGCGCCGGCTCGCTGGCAAAGGTCTCGGGGTCGGGATCGGCACCGTGCGACTGGATGACGGTGCCGCGCCCGGCCATGTCGGTGTTCAGATTGACACAGAGCACGACATCGGCGCCGAGCGCCCGGGCTGCGGAGACCGGGACCGGATTGACCAGGGCGCCGTCCATCAGCCAGCGGCCGCCGAGCTTGACCGGGTCGAACACGCCGGGCAGCGCGTAGGAGGCGCGCAGGGCATCGACCAGCGAGCCGCGCGTCAGCCAGATCTCGTGGCCGGTGCCGAGCTCGGTCGCGATGGCGGCGAATTTCGGCGGGAGATCGGCGATCTGTAGCCCGGCCAGATCGCGCTCCAGCAGCCGCTTCAGCCGGCCACCGCCGATAAGCCCGGCGCCGCCGATATGGAAGTCCATCAGGCCGACGACGCGCCGCTTGGTCAGGCTGCGGGCGAATTCGGTGAGTTCCGCGAGCTTGCCGGCCGCGAAGCAGCCGCCGACGACCGCGCCGATCGAGGTGCCGGCGATCACGTCGGGGGCGTAGCCCGCCTCATCCAGGGCCTCGAGGACGCCGATATGGGCCCAGCCGCGGGCGGCGCCGCCGCCGAGCGCCAACCCGACCCGCGGCCGGCCGTAGCGGGCCCCGGTTTGGATGGTGAGATCGTTCATCACAGCTCCGCCGCCGCCCAAGCCGAAAGCGCGCCTGGCAATCTGATCCAGTCTCATTGGCACGGTCCTCCGCGAACCCAGAGAATCGCGCCGGCCGGTGAGCGCCAGGTGAATGCGCCTGGAGCGCGAGGCGGTTACCGGTCGCTTTTGAAATAAATATGAAAGCTTGGTTTAAGGATTGCCAATGCCCTGCCTCAGGCGAGGGTCAGGGGCGCTCCGGCCTCATGGCGCAGCGGCACCGAGCGGTAGAAGCAGCTGCGCCGGTGGGTATGGCAGCAACCGCCATCGCCGCCGACCTCGACCTTGATCCAGAGCGCGTCTTGGTCGCAGTCGACGCGCATCTCGACGATGGTCTGGACCTGGCCCGACGTGTCGCCCTTGTGCCAGAGCTCGCTGCGCGAGCGCGACCAGTACCAGGCCTCGCCGGTCTCGATGCTGCGCTTCAGCGATTCCGCGTTCATATGCGCGACCATCAGCAACTCGCCGGTCTTCGCATCGGTTGCGATGCAGGTGACGAGGCCGTCGCGGTCGAATTTCGGCGCGAGCACGGCGCCCTCTTCGATCGCCCGCTTGTCGGAAAGGGTGGGGAAGGCGGTCATGCTGGGCATTCCTGGCTGGGCTGGCATCGCTTGTCTGCTCTCGTGGTCATTCCGGACTAGCCGCCCTCGGGTCCGGCCTTTGGCCGGCCCAAGGACAGGCTCCGCGGCGACGACCCGGAAGCCATCGCAGGGCCGCGGCACTCTACGATGGATTCTGGGACTGCGCTGCGCTTGCCCGGAACGGCGGAGTGGTCAAAGCCCCGGCGATTTCACCATTGTGAAGAAGCGGACCTGTTCGGCGGCGTCGCGGAAGCGGCCGGTATACTGCGTCGTCAGGGTCGAGGAGCCCTGCTTCTGCACGCCGCGCATCGACATGCACATATGTTCGGCCTCGACCAGGACGGCGACGCCATGGGGCTTCAGCGACGTCTCGATCGCATGGGCGATCTGGGCGGTCATCGTCTCCTGCGTCTGCAGGCGTCTTGCGAAGACATCGACGACGCGGGCGAGCTTCGACAGGCCGACGACGCCGCCATTCGGGTAGTAGCCGATATGGACCTTGCCGACGAAGGGCACCATGTGGTGCTCGCAATGCGAATGGAACGGGATGTCGCGGACCAGGACCATGTCCTGATAGCCGTCGACCTCCTCGAAGACCCGGTCGAGGATCTCGCCGGCGTCCTGGTCATAGCCCCTGTACAATTCGCGATAGGCCTTGGCGACGCGGGCCGGGGTCTCGAGAAGCCCTTCCCGCGACGGATCGTCGCCCGCCCAGAGAATCAGGGTGCGGACCGCTTCCTCGACCTGAGCCTGCGTCGGCTGGGTGATGATGAACTTGTCTGCGGAGGGGCTGATCGCCCGCTCTACGGACAAGGACTTAACCACATTGTCCATGTGGAGCCTCCCGTTACGGTTTAGCCGGCCTGCTCGTGCGGGCCAGCGTGACAGACAAGTTCGCCCTGCTCGTCCAAAATACCGGGCGCCCTCCCCGAGAGAGCGCCGGCACTCTATATTGGGTGCGAAAGCCGGCAACTCCAGACCCGGCCGGGGCGGCCGATGCTGAACGAAGTCTATAACAAGCGTATCCTGGAACTGGCAGGAAACATTCCGCTGCTCGAGCGGCTGCCAGAACCGGACGCGACCGCGACGGCGCATTCGCGCCTGTGCGGCTCGACCGTGACGGTCGATCTCACCATGGCCGGCGATATCGTCACCGGCTTCGGGCATGATGTGCGCGCCTGCGCGCTCGGCCAGGCTTCCTCCTCGATCATGGCGCGCCATGTCGTCGGCTCGACGGCGGCTGAGCTGCGCGAGATCCGCGAGCGGGCGAGGGCGATCCTGAAGGAGAACGCCGAGCCGCCGGACGGCAAATGGGGCGACCTTGCCGTGCTGGTGCCGGTGCGCGAGTTCAAGGCCCGCCATGCCTCGACCATGCTGACCTTCGACGCGGTGGTCGATGCGATCGGCCAGATCGAGGCGAAGCGGGGCGAGACGGCGACGGGTTGAGCCGCTTATTTGAGCCCGAAGGCGAGGCGGATCTCCGGCAGCGTCTCGTTGTAGCGGACGCGGAAGGTCGGGTCGGCGAGAAGGGCCTTGCCGACGACGCGGCCGATCTTGTCTCCGGCCTCGAGGTCGCTGCGGAAATGGAAGCCGCAGACGAGCCGGCTCTCATTATAGGATTTCACCCGCTCCTCGAACCTGTCCGCGAGCTCCGGCACCGCTTCCGAGAGCAGGGTCGCATAGAGCGCGGCGGTCGCGGCATGGGCCGAGGGGAAGGAGGTGCCGCTCGGGCGCCCGCCCGGGCAGGGCTTGATGCGGACCTTGCTCCACATCAGGAAGGGCCGGGTGCGGTTGGTCAGGCGGTTGACGCTGCGCAGCAGGATGCTGAGCTCGATCTGCGCCTCGCGCATCAGGAGGCGCACCTCGCGATGGGTGTTCTCGACATAGGCGTGGTCGATGCCGTTCAGGAACGCGTTGAGTGTCTGGTACTGGTCGGCGATGGCGGCCTTCTCGCGCTCCGGCGTGCGGGCGCCGGAGATCGCCTGGACCTCCTCGAACTCGGCCTTGGCTTCGGGGGTGTTCTGGCCGGGCGGCAGGCCGATCACCTTGGCGACGTCGATTTTGGCGGCGTCGAGCCAGATCAGATAGGGTCGCTGCTGGGCTTGCGCCGGTACGGCCGCGGCCAGGGCAAGCATCAGCCCGGAGAGGGCGAGGGTGTTTGCGAAGGAGCGAGCGCGCATCATGTCCACTATTACAGAGGGCGGAATCGGCTGACGATGAAGCCGGTGCTATCAAGCCATGTCATACTTGCCTGAACATGCTGAAAAAAGCCTTTCATGGCGTCGCATGATCGCGCTGGCCCCGAGGCGGGCTGCGCATCTCATGATCCGCGCCTATCAGCTCAGCTTTTCCATGCTGGTCGGGCGGGGCTGCCGGCACTGGCCGAGCTGCTCGAGCTATACCGACGAGGCGATCCAGCGCCATGGGCTCTGGCGCGGCGGCTGGGTCGGTTTCGCGCGGATCTGCCGCTGCACGCCGCTCGGCACATCCGGCATCGACCTCGTCTGCGAGGAACTGCCGCCTGACAGCGCCTGGTATAGGCCCTGGTCCTATGGCCGCTGGCGCGGCGTCAACGCGCCGCCGGTCGAGCCGGAATGATGGCGCACGGCGCAACAAGCGCCCCGACATGGCCCTGGGGCCCTCATCCTGAGGAGCAGCCGATAGGCTGCGTCTCGAAAGATGTTCCAGAGAGCTCGGGCGCCTCCTGAGCCATCCTTCGAGACTCGCTCTGCGAGCGCTCCTCAGGATGGGGGCTGCGGGGGCAACTGTCCTTGAGCAGGCGCTCCGCCACTCTATTCCGCGATTGCCTGCGCCCTCCCGCTCGTATAGGCCTCGCCGGCGCGCGCCGATCCGGCTGCCGGCCGCGCCCTTCAAAGGCAGCCGGCCTTGACTTACGGGGCTCGTATCCCCGAGTGAGCAGGAGCGCGATCGATGACGATCTCCCTGACTTTTCCCGACGGCGCCAAGCGCGAATTCCCCTCCGGCATCACCGGCAAGGAGATCGCGGGCGGCATTTCCCCCTCGCTGCTGAAGCGCACCGTCGCCATGGTTCTCGACGGCACGATCGTCGATCTCGCCGACCCGATCACCGCCGATGCCAGGATCGAGTTCCTGAATCGCGAGGATCCGCGCGCGCTGGAGCTGATCCGGCATGATTGCGCCCACGTCCTCGCCGAGGCGGTGCAGGAGCTCTATCCCGGCACGCAGGTCACCATCGGCCCGGTGATCGAGAACGGCTTCTTTTATGATTTCTTCCGCAACGAGCCGTTCACGCCGGAGGATTTCGCGCCGATCGAGAAGAAGATGCGCGAGATCATCGCGCGCGACAAACCCTTCACCAAGGAGGAATGGAGCCGCGACCGGGCGAAGCAGTTCTTCCGCGACAAGGGCGAGGCCTTCAAGGTCGAGCTGGTCGACGCCATCCCGGAAGACCAGACGCTGAAGATGTATGCGCAGGGCGACTGGATCGACCTCTGCCGCGGCCCGCACATGACCTCGGTCGGCAAGGTCGGCAACGCCTTCAAGCTGATGAAGGTGGCCGGCGCCTATTGGCGCGGCGATTCCAAGAACCCGATGCTGACCCGGCTCTACGGCACGGCCTTCGCCAAGCAGGAGGAGCTCGACGCCCATCTCAAGCAGATCGAGGAGGCGGAGAAGCGCGACCATCGCCGCATCGGCCGCGAGATGGACCTGTTCCACTTCCAGGAGGAGGGGCCGGGCGTCGTCTTCTGGCACTCCAAGGGCTGGCGCCTGTTCCAGGAGATCCTGACCTATATGCGCCGGCGCCTCGCCGCCGACTATGAGGAGGTCAACGCCCCGCAGGTGCTCGACAAGTCGCTCTGGGAAACCTCGGGCCACTGGGGCTGGTACCAGGACAACATGTTCGCGGTGAAGTCGGCCTCGGCCTTCGAGAACCCGGCCGACCAGGAGCGCGACCACAAGGTCTTCGCCCTGAAGCCGATGAACTGCCCGGGCCATGTCCAGATCTTCAAGCACGGGCTGAAGAGCTATCGCGACCTGCCGATCCGGCTGGCCGAGTTCGGCAATGTCCACCGCTACGAGCCGTCCGGCGCACTGCATGGGCTGATGCGCGTGCGCGGCTTCACCCAGGATGATGCGCATATCTTCTGCACCGAGGAGCAGCTCGCGGCCGAGTGCCTGAAGATCAACGAGCTGATCCTCTCGGTCTACGAGGATTTCGGCTTCACCGACGACCTCGTCATCAAGCTCTCGACGCGGCCGGAGAAGCGCGTCGGTTCGGACGAATCCTGGGATCACGCCGAGGACGTCATGAACAAGGTGCTGGAGACGATCGCGGCGCAGTCCGGCAACCGGATCAAGACCGAGATCAATCCGGGCGAGGGCGCCTTCTACGGGCCGAAGTTCGAATATGTGCTGCGCGACGCCATAGGCCGCGACTGGCAGTGCGGCACGACGCAGGTCGACTTCAACCTGCCGGAACGCTTCGGCGCCTTCTATATCGGCTCGGACGGCGAGAAGAAGCAGCCGGTGATGGTCCACCGCGCCATCTGCGGCTCGCTCGAGCGCTTCGCCGGCATCCTGATCGAGCATCATGCCGGGCATTTCCCGCTCTGGCTGGCGCCGGAGCAGATCGTCGTCTGCCCGATCACCTCGGAGGCGGACGCCTATGGTGAGGACGTGACCATGGCGCTGCTCTCGGCCGGCCTGCGCGCCCGCGCCGATCTGCGCAACGAGAAGATCAGCTACAAGGTTCGCGAGCACTCGCTGGCCAAGGTCCCGGTCATCCTCGCCGTCGGCAAGCGCGAGGCCGAGGAGAAGACGGTGACCGTGCGCCGCCTCGGCAGCCAGGCCCAGACGGTGATGAGCCTCGAGGCCGTGATCGCGGCGCTGAGCGAGGAGGCGATGCCGCCCGACCTCGCGCGGGTGAAGAAGGTGCGGGCGGGCTGACGAGGCCGCTTTCCGTCAGGCGATCGCCTTTAAGCGTCATTCCGGCTGGAGCGAAGCGGCGCTGCTCCGGAATGACGTTTCCGCCAGAGCGAATTTCGCTCTGGAATCATGCCGCTCCGGCGTTCCTGTTCGGACTCCGGGTGCGACGCAGATCGGCCGTGCGCGAGAGCAATTGCTCAGCCCTCGCCAAACCACCTCTGACCATGCCAAATGGCCGGCGATGTTGACAGGTTCCTATCGCAAGCGGCTCGACGCCGATCTCAACCGCTGGGTGGGCGAGGGGCTTGTCAGCCTCGAGAGCGCGACCACCATCCGCCGCTCGCTGACACAGGAGGGCGGTTTCCGGCTTCCGGCCCTGCTCGGCCTGTTCGGCGGCCTGCTGATCGCCGCCAGCGTCTCCGCCTTCGTCGCGGCGAACTGGGAGGAGATGCCGCGGCTGCTGAAGCTCGGCCTGATCCTTTTCGGCCTCGCCGGCTCGTTTGCCGTCGCGGCCCGGCTGGAGAGCCGCGGCTCGACCGGCGGCGCCGATGCCGCCGCGACCTGCGGCACGCTGATCTTCGCCGCCGGCGTCGCGCTGGTCGGGCAGATGTATCATCTGCCGACCGACTGGCCGGGCGGTGCCCTGCTGATCGCCGTCGGCGCGCTGGTCGCCGCCTTCCTGCTGCGCTCCAACGGCGCGCTGGTCATCGCCCTGATCGCGATCTGCGCCTGGGCTGGCGGGCGCTGGGACGAAAGCAACGGCCAGATCGGCTACGGCTTCTGGCTCGCCTTCCTGCCGGCCTTGTGGCTGGCCTGGAACAGGCGGAACCGGCTCGTCCACCATATCGCCGTGCTGGCGGCGCTGCTCTGGTTCGTCACGCTGCCCGGCCAGACCATCTTCATGCATTTCGACTACGGGCTTCTCGCCTATGGCCTGGCGCTCTCCGTGCTGTTCGTCGTGCTCGGCGCCTTCGCGCTCGACCGGGGCGGGCCGGAGCTGTTGACCGCCTGCCTGCCCTGGGGGCTGATCAGCCTGGTGCTGATCCTCAATCTCGAGCTCGGCCGCATCCTCGACATGCATCAGGCGCGGGCGGGCACCGCGATGTCGCTCAACTATTTCGCCTATGCGCTGGCCGTCCCGGCGCTGACCGGGCTGGCCTTGCTCGGGCGCGAGCGCCGCTTCGTCTGGCCGCTGGCGTTGGCGCTGCTGCTTTCGCTGATGGTGCCGGTGGTATTCTGGAGCGGTGGCGTCGTCGCATTGGCCGGCAAGATCGCGATCGCGACGCTCGTCCTGGTGATCGCGATCGCGCTCGTCCTCGCCGGCGCGGGCGGGGGCGTGCGCCGCCTGACCATCGCCGGCTCCGCCCTGTTCGCCATCGCCGTCCTGATCCTGCTCTGGCAGACGATCGGCACATTGCTCGACCAGTCGCTGTTCTTCCTGGCGGCCGGTGCGATCCTGATCGGGCTCGCCAGCGGCGCCAGGCGGTTGCTGGCGAAATTCGCCAAGCCGATGGAGGCCTCGCCGTGATCCGCCTTCCGGCCGCAGACCAACTCGTCGGCCGCCTGCCGGTGCTCTGGCGGGCGCTTGCCGCGATCCTGATCCTCGGTGGGCTGATCCTGCTGCTGGTCGAATCCCGCGCCCGCATCCTGCGTTCGGGTACCGAGGTCCGGCTGGCGACGGCTCCGGTCGATCCGCGCGACCTGTTCCGCGGCGACTATGTCATCCTGAGCTACAAGATCAGCACGCTCGATCCGGCAGCGCTCGACGGCGAGAAGGCGCTGAAGCGCAATCAGACGGTCTATGTCCGCCTCGCGCCGGGAGCCGACGGTTTCGCCGAGGCCAAGGGCATCTATCTCAGCAAGCCGGTGGCGGCTCCCGGCGAGAGCGTGATCGAAGGCCGCGTCACCTCGACCAGTAGCTGCCTGACCGGCGCCGATGGCGAACCGGACTGCAAACTCGGCACTCGTGCCATCCGGGTCGCCTATGGGCTGGAGAGCTATTTCGTGCCGCAGGGCACGGGCAAGGCGATCGAGAGGACCGAGCGCAAGCGGATCGAGATCGTCGCGGCCGTCGCGGCCTCCGGCCAGGCCGCGATCAAGCGCCTGCTGATCGACGGCAAGCTCGTCCATGCGGAGCCGCCATACTAGAGCCTTGTCCGATCAGGTCGGACCAAGCTGATCTGAACGGGCTCCGGAAGAGCGGGCAGCCGCAGTCCTCAGGATGAGGCAGCAGAAGGCCCCAAACAGCCTCGGAGGCGGGGCCGGAACGCACCGGCGCCTGCCGCGTTCATCTCCCCAAGCACAGTGTCGTGATCGCCGCCGGCGGAGCCTTGTCGGTGACACAATGTTAAGATGAACGTCAGATGAACGAGAGGCTGGCGGCCTTCCGATTCAGCCTTTTGACGGAGCGGTGTGACGTGAGCGGTTTCTGGCGCCTGATGCTGTTCGGGAAGGGGCCGCGTGAAGCGGCCTTGCCCGGGCGCGATCTGCGCATCGACGCCATTCGCGGCCTGATCCTGCTGATCATTTTCGTCAACCACATGCCGGGCAATGTCGTCTCGGCCTGGATGCCGCATAATTACGGTTTTTCCGACGCCGCCGACATCTTCGTGCTGCTCGCCGGCGTCTCGGCCGCCTTCGCCTATGGCCGGCTGATCGACCAGCGCGGCATGTTCGTCGGCGCGCTCAAGGTCGGCGCCCGGATCTGGACGCTCTACATCGCCCATCTCGCGCTGTTCGTGCTGGTCTGCGGCATCATCGCCACTGCGATCGTGCGCACGCAGAACTCGCTCTACATGGAAGCGATCAACATCCAGCCCTTCTTCAGCGACACGCCGGCTGCGGTGATCAACGCGCTCGGGCTGACTTATCAGCCCTATTATCTCGACATCCTGCCGCTCTATATCGTGCTCTTGGCGCTATTCCCGCTGATCTATGTCGCGGCGCGCACCAGCCCCTTGCCGACGCTGCTGGCTTCGCTCGCGCTCTGGCAGGTCGCCACGCATCTCGGCTGGAACCTGCCGAACCATCCCGGTGAGGCTGGCTGGTTCTTCAATCCCTTCGCCTGGCAGGTGACCTTCGTCCTCGGTGTCGTTCTCGGCCGGCTGGCGCTGGTCGGCGCGAGGCTGCCGCGGCTCGCCCTGATCGATCTGATGGCGCTTAGCGTGCTGGTTTTCGCCGCTTCGGTGAAGCTTGCCTCCGGCAACTTCCTCGCCGGCGTGCCGATGCTCGGCGAATGGGTCGACGGATTGCAGATCGGCATCGACAAGACCAATCTGGCGCCGGTTCGGCTCGTCCATCTCCTGGCCCTGGTCTGGCTCGTGCTGCGCTATCTGCGCCCGGGCTCGCCGATCCTGCGCAGCCGGATCGGCGGCGGGCTTGCCGTGATCGGGCGCCATTCCCTGGAGGTCTTCTGCGCTGGCATCGTGCTCGCCATCGCCGGACAGATCATCCTGGCCGAGACCTCTTTTGCCCTGTGGGTGCAATTGCTTGTCAACTTCGCAGGGATTACGATCCTGGCCGGGCTAGGAATGTTTCTGTCGTGGTACAAGACGCTTACGGCTCGCGCCGCCGGCGCCCCTCGCGAGCAGCCTGTCGCGGCCTGATCGCCGTCGCCTTCGCATTGGCGTGCGCGCCGGTGCTCGCGGCGCCGAAGCCGTTTGCCCCCGCCAATGACGTGCGCTGCCGGGCCGGCGCCAGCCAGCACCCCTTCGTGCCGGTTCTGCCTGCCGCGAAGCGCGCCCTGACCGAGACCAATCAGCTCGTCATCGTCGCCTTGGGATCCTCGACCACAGCGGGTTCCGGCGCGAGCGAGGCCAATAGCAGTTACCCGGCCGTGCTCGAGGCCGAGTTGCGCCGGCGCCTGCCGGGGCGCGAGATCAGGGTGATCAACAAGGGCGTCGGCGGCCAGTCCGCCTATGACATGCTGCTGCGCATGGAGAGCGATGTCATCGCCGAAAAGCCCTCGCTGCTGATCTGGCAGACGGCGGTGAACGACGCGATCCGCGATATCGGCGAGGAGAAGCTGGCGAAAATCCTGAAGAAGGGCATCCGCCAGGTACAGGGCGCCGGCATCGACCTCGTGCTGATGGACCTGCAATGGCTGCCGCGCGAGGGTCGCTATCCGAAATATGACGACTACCGGGCCGTGCTCGCCAAGACGGCCGCCGAGAACAATGTCTCGGTGTTTCCGCGCTACGGCATGATGCGGAGCTGGTCGCGCAGCAAGCAGTTCACCGCGGAGGAGCTGGTCGGCATGGATGGCGACCTGCATCTCGTCGATGCCGGCTATCGCTGTCTCGCCGTGCGCCTCGCCGACGGGATCGCGGCGGCGCTGACCGGGACGCGATCCGACGGCAAGCCGACCAATTGAGGCCGTGAAGCGCCCGGATCAGCGGGCGATCACCTCGATGTCGCGGTCGCGGCCGGCCTCGACCTTGAAGTCGCGCGAGAAGACCTGCCCCTCCTGCCGGGCGATCAGGACATAGTCGCCTTCGGCGAGGATGACCTGCGGGAAGGCACCGATCGCCTCGCGGATGATGTCGCCGCCGGGGGTGAGCACGCTGAAGGCGGTTCCGGCGAAGGCTTCGCCGCCGGGGCCGGCGACGAGCTTGAGCGTCACCATCGCCGCCCGGTGGTGAAGGGTCGCCTGCGTCACCTTGCCGGCTTCGACGCGGACATCGGCGCGCTGGATGGCGTTCGAGTCACCATAGGTCGAGACGATGTGGTAGGTGCCCTCGGGCAGCCGGATCAATTCGCCGGCCTTGGCGTTGGCGACGACGAGGCGGCCTTCCGAATTGCCTTGCAGCGGCACGAAAACCGAGAAGGTGAGCTGCGCCGGAGGGATCGGCGTCTCGCCGATCGAGCCGGCCAGCGAGAGGGCGCCGGCGCTGATGCTGATCCTGTCGCTCAGGCCTTGCGGGCCGAGCGTGACGCGCCGCGTGCCGCTGGCGAAGCCATAGGCGGCGTGCAGCAGATAGACGCCGGGCTCGAGCTGGAACACCGGCTCGGCATCGTTCGAGCGGGCGACGATGCGCGGCGGCGTTCCGTCCGCGGTCTCGACGAGAACGCGCCAGACCAGGCCGGAGCGGATCGGCTTGCGATCGGCAGAGAATTGCGCGCCGAGCGCCAGCGTCGCCTGGCCGGTGCGCGTGCCGAGGAAGCTGTTCGTGGCCGGGGCGGGGCCGGGGGCCGGCGGCGCAGGGGATTGCGCCTGCGCCAGGGCGGGCATGGCGACGAGAGCCGCCAGGAGGATGGCTGCGCAACGGCGGGCAGCCCGCTCGCCGCCAAGCTTGAACTCTTCGGTTTGAAACATGCGCCGTGCCGTCATCATCCTTGCGCCGGAGTAGGAGCAGGCTCGCTTGTCCTCATCATGGCAAAACCTTAACTCAGGAGCGGCCGCCAGCGGCGTTCGCCCTGCCATCCTCTCCTGCCTGGATCGTTCATGACCGACACGCTCGCCCTGCTCAAGCTCCGCCGCTCGGTTCCGCCGCAATTTCTGGCCGCGCCCGGCCCGGATGAGCGCCAGCTTTCCGAACTCCTGACCATCGCGGCGCGGGTGCCCGACCATGGCAAGCTCGTGCCCTGGCGCTTCATCGTCTTCTCGGGCGCGGCCAAGGCGAAGGCCGCCGCGCTGGTCGGCGAGGTCTTCCGCAAGCGCAATCCCGATGCGCCGGAGGACAAGGTCGCGTTCGAGGCCAAGCGTCTCGCCCATGCGCCGGTCGTCATCGCCGTGGTCTCGCGCGCCCGCCAGCATGAGAAGATCCCGCTCTGGGAGCAGGAGCTCTCGGCCGGCGCCGTCTGCTTCAATCTGCTCGTCGCCGCCGAGGCGATGGGCTTTTCCGGCTCCTGGCTGACCAACTGGTTCGCCTTCGACCGCGACGTTCTGGATGCCTTCGGCCTCGCCGCCGACGAGCGCATCGCCGGCTTCGTGCATCTCGGCACCGCCGACACCAAGCCGGCCGATCGCGAGCGGCCGGATCTCGCCGCCATCGTCAGCCATTACGGGCAGTGAGCGCGGCGATGGTCTATTCGAGCAGCGGCGAGCCGCACGACCTCAAGCACGATCCGTTCAAGGCGATCGTGGCGCCCCGGCCGATCGGCTGGATCAGCGCGGTGAGCGCCAAGGGCGAGGTCAATCTCTCGCCCTACAGCTTCTTCAACGCGATCTCCTCGCGGCCCAACATCGTGATGTTCTCCTCGGAGAACCGGAAGGACGCGGTCGCCTTCATCGAGGAGACCGGCGAGTTCACCTGCAGCCTGGTCACAAGGGCGCTCGCCGAGCAGATGAACCTGACCTCGGCGCCGCTGCCGCGCGGGGAGAGCGAATACGCCCATGCCGGGCTCGCAATGGCGCCGTCGCGCTTCGTCAAGCCGCCGCGCGTGGCGGCGAGCCCCGCCGCGCTCGAATGCAAGCTGCTCTCGGTGCAGCAATTGCGCGATCTCGACGGGCAGGAGGTGCCGCGCTGGATGGTGCTCGGCCAGGTCGTCGGCGTCTTCATCGACGAGGCCTATATTCGCGATGGCCGCTTCGACACCGCCGGCGCCAACCTGATCGCGCGCTGCGGCTATGCCGACTATGCCGAGGTGACCGAGCTGTTCTCGATCGCGCGTCCGCCCGGCGGCTAGACGCGGATGCCGCCGCCCGATGACGAGCAGGACCCGGACTGGCGGATGACCGTCAACCTGCTCGCCATCGTCGCGGTGCTGGCGCTGCTCGGCCTCGGCTTCTGGCTGCTGCGCGAGCTCAACGAGAGCCGCAAGGCGCAGGATTGCCTGTCCTCGGGACAACGCAGCTGCCGCCAGATCAGGACGCTGTGACGGCCTGCCATGTGGGCGATGCGCCGCCCGCAAGGCCGGGCCGCAATCGCCAAAGCCTGATCGTCCGAATCGGTTGGCGGCTTCGCTTAATCTCTCGTGCCAACCCGTGCGGCGGGCTGACGCAACCGGCGCGGTACCGCGCCACCGGAGCCTTGCGTGGCTTCGATGATCAGCCGCCCGAGCTCGCGGGCGCAGGGCGTCTTGCCGCCGGGCGACCAGATCAGCGCGAATTCCAGGTCCGGCAAGGGCGGCAGGCCATAGGCGGGCCCGAGCACCCTCATGCCCGGCTCGAGCTCGTCATGCGCGATGATCGAGGCGCCGAGCCCGGCCAGCATCGCCGCCCGCAGGCCGTGCAGATTGGCCGAGGTGAAGCCGGTGTGCCATTCGACGCCGGTATCGGCGAGGGACTCGATCGCGATCGTGCGGCACAGGCAGGGCGGATTCGAGAGCGCGAGCGGCAGCGAGGCGCCCGGCGGGACGGCGAAGTCATCGGAGGCGGCCCAGACGAAGCACTGCCGCCGCAGCACCGTTCCGCCGCTCTCGCCGGCCCGGCGCATCGCCACCGCAAGGTCGAGCTCGCCATTCTCGATCCTGGCACTGAAATCCTGGCAGACGCTGACCGAGGCTTCGAGACGCACGGCCGGGAAGGCGCGGGCGAAGCGGCACAGCAATTGCGGCAGCTCGTCGCCGAGAAAGTTCTCCGGCACGCCGAAGCGGATCGAGCCGGCAAGCGCCGAGATCCGGAAGCGCTGCGCCAAGGCCGCATGGGCCTGCAGGATCTGCCTGGCATGGCGCAGGAAATCCTCGCCATCCTCGGTCAGGGCCAGCTTGCGCGTGGTCCGGGTGAAGAGCGGGCGGCCGACCTGCTCCTCCAGCCGGCGGATCTGATGGCTGACCGCCGATTGCGTCAGGTGCAGGCGCTCGGCGGCGCGGGTGAAGCCGCCGGCCTCCTCGACTGCGACCAGGGCGCGCAAAAGCTCGGGGGCGAAATCCATGATCGAGATTTATTACAGAGCTCACTGAAATGCGAGAAATTAAATCATTTCCGTCATGCTGTAGCTGCCCCTAGACGAGTGCCTCCATCGATCCCGCCGCGGCGGCGGATCGCGAAAGGTGCTTGCGATGACCAGCTCTTCGAACGCGCGTGACAGGGCGGCACTGGCCGGAATCTGCCTGGCATCCCTGATGTTCGGCCTCGAGATCTCCAGCATTCCGGTGATCCTGCCGATCCTGGAATCGACGCTGCCGGCTGATTTCCGGGCGCTGCAATGGATCATGAACGCCTACACCATCGCTTGTACCGCGGTGCTGATGGCGACCGGCACGTTCGCCGACCGCTATGGCCGCAAGCGCGTATTCATGGCGACCACCGCCGCCTTCGGGGTGACCTCGCTGATCTGCGGGCTGGCGCAGAGCGCCCCGGTGCTGATCGCCGGCCGGTTCCTGCAGGGCATGGCGGGCGGCGCGATGCTGACCTGCGCCATCGCGATCATCTCGCACCAGTTCCCGGACGGGCGCGAGCGCGGCAGGGCCTTCACCCTCTGGGGCGTCGTCAGCGGTGTCGGCTTGGGTTTCGGTCCGGTGGTCGGCGGCATGATCGCGACGCTGGCCGGCTGGCAATGGGTGTTCCTGGTCCATGTGCCGCTGACCGTGCTGGCGCTGGTGCCGGCTGCGGTCGGCATCCGCGAATCGCGCGATCCGCAGGCGAAGCAGCTCGACCTTGCTGGCATCGTCACGCTGACCCTCGCGGTCTTCGGGCTTGCCTTCGTCATCACGCAGGGTGCCGAGCTCGGCCTGTTTTTGTCGCTCGGGCTTGCCGGTCTGGCCCTGGCCAGCTTCACCGCCTTCCTGTTCGTGGAGAAGCGTGCGCCGCAGCCGATGTTCGATTTCTCGGTGTTCCGGATCCGCCGCTTCAGCGGCGCGATCATCGGCTGCGCCGCGATGAATTTCAGCTACTGGCCCTTCATCATCTACCTGCCGATCTACTTCCAGAGCGGGCTCGGCCTCGGCGCCGAGGCGACCGGCCTGCTGCTGCTGGCCTATACCGTGCCGTTCATGGTGATGCCGGCGATCTCGGATCATCTGCTGCGCCGCCATGGCCCGCAGCTGGTGGTTCCGCTCGGCATGCTCACCATGGCGGCCGGCTTCATCGCCCTGTGGCTGGGCAGCGGCGTCGCCGAGCCCGGCTGGTCGACCGTGCTGCCAGGCGCGCTGCTCGCCGGGATCGGACTCGGCCTGACCAATACGGCGGTGACCAACACCACGACCGGCGCGGTGCCGAGCAACCGCGCGGGGATGGCGTCCGGCATCGACATCAGCGCCCGGCTGATCGCGCTGGCGATCAACATCCCGGTGATGGGGCTGATCCTGGTCGAGGGCATCCGCCGGTCGCTGCCTGCCGGGCTCTCCGGCGTGCTCGATGCTTCGCAGCTGCAGGCGCTGGCGACCTCTGTCGCCGCCGGCAATCTCGGCGCGCTGCCGCAGAGCTATCCGGCCCTGGCGCTGCACGATGCGTCCGGCGCCGGGGTGCATGCGGCGCTGGTCCGCGGCTTCGGCTGGGTGATGCTCTATGGCGGCATCAGCGCAGGCCTGCTGGCCGTGGTCAGCTTCGTGATCTTCGGCGGGTTCCGGCTCCGGGCGGAAGGCGGCGCGGTCGCGGCCTGCGCCGCTTCCGCCGAGCCCGAGGGCTGACCCGGCTTCGGGTCACCCCAGCTTGTCGGCGCGGGCCTTGAGGCGGCGGGCGCGCATCAGATGGGGGCGGTCGAGCATTTCGCCGTCGAGGCCGATGACGCCGAGGCCGGGATTGGCGTCGAACAGGGCGATGATCGCCTCGGCCCGCGCCAGCGCCTCGGGAGAGGGCGAGAAGACCTCGTTGATCACGGCGACCTGCGCCGGATGGATCGCCATCTTGCCGGTGAAGCCGTCGCGCCGGCCGGCGAGGCATTCGGCCCGCAGGCCCTCGCTGTCGCGGAAGGCGGTGAAGACGCTGTCGATGGCGTCGACCTGGGCGGCGGCGGCGGCGAACAGGGTGAGCGAGCGCGCCATGCGGTAGGGGTCGGCATAGCTGCCATCCTCCAGCCGGTTGGTCTCGGCGCCGAGATCGGCCGAGAGGTCCTCGGCGCCCCAGGTCAGGCCTTCGAGCCGGTGGCTGGCGCCGGCATAGCTGCCGAGTGCGAAGATGCCCTTGCCGGTCTCGGTGGCGATGGCGATG
The DNA here is from genome assembly GCF_058798075.1 of Allobosea sp. GW823-FHT01F03. NCBI lineage: Bacteria > Pseudomonadati > Pseudomonadota > Alphaproteobacteria > Hyphomicrobiales > Alloboseaceae > Allobosea > Allobosea sp. GW823-FHT01F03. Next base: position 2,689,261 of record NZ_CM179505.1, read on the forward strand.
ATCCGGGTCGCCCCGTCGGCGAGGTCGCATTCGGCTTCGCGCACCGCGATCTGGGCGGCGAGATGGGTGAGGTCCGGGCCGCCTTCGGCCTTGGGCAGCATGATCGCGTCCGGCGCGCCGGGCATGATCGCGTCGAGATCGGCCTCGGTCAGCCCGGTCGAGAGCGCGTTGACGCGCACGATCAGGCGCGGGCGGCGCGCCAGCGCGCCGGTTTCCTTGAGAAAGTCGCGGGTGAGTTCACGCGCCTGCGGCTTGGCGTCGAGCGCGACCGAATCCTCGAGATCGAGGATCAGCGCGTCGGCGCCGCTCTCCAGGCCCTTCTGCAGCTTCTTCGGGCTGTCGCCGGGAACGAACAGGAGCGAGCGCATCAGGCCTGTCCCCCTTCTGCCGGCCGCTTCTTCATGAAGGCCTGGCGGCGGCACTGGGCCACCAGCGTGCCGTCCTGCTTGAAGGCACGATGGTGGAACTCGACGATGCCGGCGTCGGGCCGCGATTTCGACTCGCGCTTGGCGACGATCTCGGTGACGCAGTTGATGGTGTCGCCCTCGAAGAGTGGGGCGGGGAAGGTCACGTCGGTCATGCCGAGATTGCCGATCGTGGTGCCGATGGTGGTGTCGTTGACGGAGATGCCGATCATCAGGCCGAGCGTGAACAGCGAGTTCATCAGCGGCTTGCCCCATTCGGTCTCGGTCGCGCAAAAATGTGCATCGATATGAAGGGGTTGCGGGTTCAGGGTCATGTTGGAGAACAACATGTTGTCCATCTGCGTGACCGTGCGGGTCAGGCCGTGCTCGATCGAGGCGCCGACCGTGAAGTCCTCGAAATAGAGCCCGCCGCGCTTATGTCGTTTCGGTTCCGTCATCATCCTGCTCCCAAGATCGCGCTGCATTCGGACGGAAACGTCAAACTGCAGATAACGTGATCGATTCTCATGATTTAGAGCATGCTTGGCGCGAAAAGCCGTCGCCCCTCTTTCGCAGCATGCTCCAGGCCTTTTTCTGCGTCCGCAAGCCGGCTCACGGCAGGCGCTTTAACGGTTCGCTTACCATAATCGGTCCAGTCTTCTCAGGTGCTTCCGCCCGATCGGAGCGGCTGCAGCCCGAGTGGTTTTCATGTTCCTTTTCAGCACGCCGAGCACCCGCGAGACAACGCCCGTCAATCCGGTCGTCAGCGCCATCAAGCAGGGCGCCGACCGGACCGGTGCCGGTTTCGACTATCTGCTGAAGACGGCGCAACGTGAATCCTCGCTCGAGCCCGATGCCAAGGCGCGCACTTCGAGCGCGACCGGGCTGTTCCAGTTCATCGAGCAGACCTGGCTCTCGATCATGCGCCAGGAAGGCCCGAAGCAGGGCATGGCCAATTATGCCGGCGCGATCAGCGAAAGCGAGAATGGCCGCCTGACTGTCTCCGATCCGGCCATGCGCGAAAAAATCCTGCAATTGCGCAACGATCCGCAGGTCGCGGCCGTGATGGCCGGCGCCCTGACCCAGAAGAATGGCGAGCAGCTTGGCGCGGCGCTCGGTCGCCAGCCCCATGCCGGCGAGCTCTACATCGCCCATGTGCTGGGTGCACGCGGCGCCAGCGACCTGATCCGGACCGCGAGCAGCGATCCCGGCCGCTCGGCTGCCAGCCAGTTTCCGGAAGCCGCCGCGGCCAACAAAGCGATCTTCTTCGACAAGAGCGGGCGGGCGCGCAGCGTCCAGGAGGTCTACGGCGTGCTCGCGGCCAGCCATGCCAACACCCAGGTCGCGGCTTCGAGCGGCGCGATGCTGGCGCAGGCCCGCCCCAACGGGACGAGCGCGACGGCCTATGCGTCCGAGCCGGCGGTGGTGCCGATCGCCGCCGCGCTGGCGCCGGGGCGCGCCAAGGGGCTGATCGGATTGTTCTCGACCGAGGGGCCGCGCACGCCGGTTTCGCGCGCCGTCGCCGATCTCTGGACGACGCCGCGCAGCGGCGGTGCCTCGCGTGCAGCCGATGCCGACCCCGCCACGCGCTATTTCCCGCGCCGCGGCGCCGCGGCGGAGGGCGAGGCTGTCGCGAACGCGGCGGCTGCGGGCGAAACCCAGGCCGCCACCCAGGCGCCTGTCGCGATGCGCGCGCCATTGCCGCCGGCGCGGCCTCGCGAACTCGCCACCGACAGCCAGCCGGCCGTCGCGACTGTGGCGGACAAGGCAGTGCGGTCATCTCCGGCTCGCCGCGGCCCGCTCGATCTGAGCACCTTCATGACGCATGGCAGGCGCGGATGATCGTACGCCGTTTCCTTCTCTGGGCTCGCACCGCTCCGGCCGAGGCGCGCGCCGCCGGCGCTGCGGCGCTGGCTGGTGCTTATCTGCGCTCGGCGATGTCGCCCGAGGACCGGCGCGAGGCCGAGACGGCGCTGATCTCGCTGGTCGACGATCCTTCGCCGCTGGTGCGGCGGGCGCTCGCCGAGGAACTCGCCGGGGCGAGCGGTGCGCCGCGCACTCTCGTGCTCGCATTGATCGCCGAGCAGAGCGACATCGCCGCCTTGCTGCTGGCCCAGTCGCCGGTGCTCGGCGAGGCCGATCTCGTCGATGCCGCGGCGATCGGCGACGGGCTGGCTCAGCGCGCCATCGCCCAGCGGCCGCATCTGCCGCTGGGAGTCGCGGCTGCTCTGGCCGAGGTCGGTGTCGAGGAGGCGCTGCTCGCGCTGCTCGCCAATCCGACGGCCGAGATTCCGGAGTTCTCCCTGGAGCGCATCTTCGAGCGCGAGGGTGAATCCGGCGCGGTGCGCGAGGCCTTGCTGGCACGGCTCGATCTGCCGGCGGGCCTGCGTCAGGCCATCGCCGCCAAGGTGTCGGATGCACTGGCCGCCTTCGTTGCCGGTTGTGGCTGGCTGACCGGGGAACGCAGCGCGCGGCTCGCGCGCGAGGCGACCGAGCGCGTCGCCGTGGCGCTCGCCGCCGGCGGCGAGGAGAGCGACGCGCCGGCGATCGTCGAATGCCTGCGCGAGACCGGACGGCTGACGCCGGGCGTGATCCTGCGCTCGCTGCTGAGCGGCGAGCCCGCTCTGGCGGAGGCCGCGTTCGCGACGCTCTCCGAGCTGCCGCTGGGGCGCGTGCGGGCGCTGCTCTGGGACAGGAACGGCTCGGGGCTGAAGGCGCTCTATCGCCGGGCCGCGATGCCGGCCGTGCTACTGCCGGCTTTCGCTGCGGTCGTGGCGGCGCTGAAGCGCGGCGGCTACGCTGCCGCCTCCGGCGCGAGCGGCATCAACCGGACGCTGCTCGCCGAGGTGCTGATCGCCTGCGACGGCCTGGAAGGTGCCGAGACGCATGCGCTGATGGCGCTGCTGCGCCGTCTCGACGCAGAGGCGGCCCGCGAGGAGGCGAGGGGGCTCGCCGATTCGCTCGCCGACGATGCGGCTCTGGCGCTGCTGGTCGAGGCCGATCCGCAATTCCTGGTCGAGCTCGAACTCGGCGATCTGCGCGAGGTCGCGTAGCCTGGAGCGCGTCATGCTCGGGCTTGGCCCGAGCATCTCAGGCCGGAGGAAGCTCCAGTCGGCGCCTTCCCTTCCCTGGGCCTCCCGAGTCCGCGCAGCGCCTCGCCCGGGAATGACGATAGCCTCAGTACCCGAACTGTTCCCGCAAGATGCGCTCGTCCAGGCTATGGCCGGGATCGTGAAGCATGACGAGGTCGAGCGAGCGGTCGATGGCGATCGCGACCGAGGCGACGTTCTCGATCTGGGTATGGTCGGCGACGGCGCTGACCGGCCGCTTCTGCGCCTCCAGCACCTCGATCGTCACCTGCGCCTGGTCGGGCAGGAGCGCGCCGCGCCAGCGCCGCGGCCGGAAGGGCGAGAGCGGCGTCAGGGCCAGGAGCGGCGCATCGAGCGGCAGGATCGGGCCATTGGCCGAGAGATTATAGGCGGTCGAGCCAGCCGGCGTCGCCAGGAGCACGCCGTCGGCGACGAGTTCCTCGAGCCGGACCTGGCCGTCGACGGAGAGGCGCAGTTTCGCCGCCTGATAGGAGCGGCGCAGCAGCGAGACCTCGTTGATGGCGCGGGCCTCGACCTTGTGGCCGTCGCGGTCGATCGCGGTCATCACCAGCGGGTGCACGACGCTGCGCTGCGCCGCTTCGAGCCGCTTGCGCAGGCCGCGTTCCTTGAATTCGTTCATCAGGAAGCCGACCGAGCCGCGATTCATGCCGTAGATCGGCTTGGCGGTACCCATGAAGCGATGCAGCGTCTGCAGCATCAGCCCATCGCCGCCGAGGGCGACGACGATATCCGCCACATCCGGATCGGCGTCGCCATAGCGCTCGACCAGCTTGAAGCGCGCAGCCTGGGCCTCGGGCGTCTCGCTGGCGACGAAGGCGATGGTGCCGCGGCGTTCGGTCATCGCGGAAACACTTCAGGAGAGCGCATGCGCTGCGCGAAAACCCGTGCCATACCTAGCGCCATCCTCCCAGCCGCCAGTCGAACCCCGCCATAGCATGGTCCGGCGGCGGATCGCGAGCCATGGCGCCAAAAGAAAAGGCCGGGGCGTTGGCCCCGGCCGGAGGATCGTCACTGCGCCGATTTCAGATCGTGCTGCTCCACTGTACCGGCACCAGCTCGAAGCCGTTGCCATCCTTGGCGATGTGGCCGGTGGCCGGGAAGGGGGCGTGATAGAACGCGACCTGCATCTTCTCGGCCGAGACCATGTCGAGCAGCTTGCGGCGGGTGGCGGCCGCCTGCGGGCCATCCATGTCGAAAACCGCAGACCAATCGGGATTGCGGACGAACAGGGCCGGATGGTTGGTGGTGTCCGACATGATCATCAGCTTGCCGGTGCCGGAGGCGACGGCGAAGACCGTGTGGCCGGGCGTATGGCCGGGCGCGGCGACCGCGGTGATGCCGGGCAGGATCTCCTTGCCGGCCTCGAACTGCTTCACATCCTTGGCGACCGGGCCGAAGACGCGGCGCACGCCGGCGAAGGCGCCTTTCATCGCGTCCGGAGCGGCACTCGCCTTGGCGTCGTCCATCCAGAAGGCCCATTCGGCGGCGGGCACCATCACTTCGGCATTGGGGAAGACAGCTGTGCCGTCCTTGAGCCGGAAGCCGTTGATGTGGTCGCCATGGAAATGGCTGAACACCACCGAGGAGACGTCCTTCGGATCGAAGCCGGCGGCGCGGAAATTCTTCATCCAGGCGCCGGAGGTCGGGGCACCGGAATCGCCATTGCCGGTGTCGATCAAAGTCAGCTTGCCGCCGGCCTGGATGGCAAGGGTGGTGAAGGAGATCGAGAGCGCGTCGTTCGGCAGATAGGCTTGCTCCATCGCCTTCCTGACGTCGGCGAGCTCGGCATTGCGGACGAAGCCTTCGAGCGGGCGCCGGGCGAAGCCGTCATTGATGGCGGTGACGGTGATGTCGCCGACCTTGTAGCGATAGAAGCCTGGATTCTGGTTCACGGGGGCTCCTTGCGCATGGGCCGGGGCGATACCGAAAGGCAGGTCGAGCGTAGAAGCTGCCGCGAGCGCGCCGGCACCCGCCATCAGGGTGCGGCGCGAAAGGTCCAAACGGGTCATGATCGGGCTCCACCGGTGAGTGAGGGCACGCCTCCCCGGTGACGCTGCCCGCCATCCGGAAACGTGTCCTGGGCTGGGCTCAGCCTGAGCAGCAAACTAGCGGGCGGAGCGACGGCTTCAACCGCCGCCGGTTGGCGCAGGGTCAACTTTCCGTGATCTTGCCGCCGCGCGCCGCGAAGGCCTTGAGCAGGGCGGCGCAGAGGGCGAGCGAGGCGAGCGCGCCATGGCCGCTCGAGCCGGCGACGAGCGCCTCGAAGGTCTGCTCCTCGGCGACGATGGAATGCAGGCTCCAGTTCCAGTCGGGCGCCTTCTGCCGGAGCACGCCGACAGCGACGTCGATCTCGGCGCTGATCTTGCCGATCGCCTTCCAGAGTGCGCCCTGCTGGTAGATGCCGCCCGGTGGCGTGCGCGGCCCAGCCAGTAGCGTCGGCTTGCGACGCACGGTGTAGCCCAGCGCCTCGTAGATCTCGGCGTCGAGATTGCGGTCGGGGCGACCGGTGGTTTCGCATTGCTCTGCGAGAGCCAGGAGCTTCTCGCGCCGCTCGACAGAGGTCATCGTTTCAGGGCGCTCCGTTCAGCACGCCGCCGGCCACGCAAATTCCGGGCCGGCTCCGCAGGAATCTATGGCCGTCTGTCCGGTCCGCCAAGCGATGGCTCGGCCTTGCCGCCGCTTTCGGGCCATGGCGACCGTCGGATCGGGCGGATGCTAGCCTTTCCGTCCGTCCTCGCTCATCGCCGTGTCGAGCATCGTCACGGCCTCGTCGAGGCCTTCCTTGACGCCGAGCATGAAGTCCTTGCCGAAACCGATGATGGTGTCGGGCGGCTCGCCCTTGTGGGTGTAGACGACGCTGACCTGAGCGGGATTGACATAGACCGGCTTGCCGTCGATCGGCGAGGTGAACTTGCAAAGCTTCGGCATGGAACGCTCTCCGGCGCGATTCGGGCGGAGAGCTATACGACAGAGTGTGGTTCCTGCGAATTTCTGCGGGCAGGGGCGGGGTGCGCACGCCATTCCGGAAAGGCGGGCGCGCAACCGCGATGGAACGCCGCGACCAGCGCGAACGATCAGGGCAGGCCAAGGCATTTCCGCGTTTCGCCGAAGCGCGGAAACGCCTTGATCTTTCATGCTATCGGATTTTCCTCGCGCGAACCGGTGCCCGTTTCGCTCGGGATGATCTAGCGGCGGGCGACGTAGGCGACCTGGCGCTTGGCGCGCTTGTGGCCATACCAGGAGATTTCGCGATCCCCGACATCGGCGTGGATCAGCCCGTTCGGATAGGAGCCGACGCCGCCGGTGCTGGCGAGGGCCTTGGTCGCAGCGACCGCCTTGCGGGTCGAGGTCGCCAGCGGCCGGAAGTCGATGGCATTGCCGCGATAGTGCTGAGAGCGCCTTGCATGGCGGCCGCCGCAGGTGGAGGTGATCTGGATCGGACCGATCTTGTCGACCAGCTCCTTGATCATGGCCAGTGTCTCAGGCTTGAGACAGGATAAGCCTTTGACCTGGGGCTGAAACGAGATCTTGTCGGTGGGGGTATTCGCCTGGGCGTAAACGGGTACGGATGCCGCAACGAGTGCAGCCAAAACAACGCGACGCATGCTCTACTCTACAAGGGGGAATGGGAGCTCAGGCCACCAAATCCTGGTCTGGCCGAACCGTCTCGGCGCTGCATCTAGATTTGGCGCAAGGCGAAAAGATGGCTTCGCCGCAAATCCTATACGGAGGGCGCGCGCCGAGGGCTTGAAACGAAGGTGCGAAAGCGCCTCGCCAGCCCAGCGCGGCGGCGTGGGATCGGGATGCTCACGCAGGGATTCCGCGGCGGCGCGGAGGCCTGCGGTTCTGTCGACATTTCCGGGGCGAAATGCTGCCGAAAGCCGGCCCAAGCCGGGAAAGCCCAGGCCAGGCCCGCAGTATCGCTCGGCAGGGATGCGGGAAGAATGGTGCCGGCGGAGAGGATCGAACTCCCGACCTTCGGTTTACAAAACCGGCACGAAGACGTTGATCTAAAAGGGTTATTGCTGATTATTGGTTCGCGGACAGCCGCTTGCGCGACATCATCGTCGATGTACGCTGATCCGTAAAGGTCTCCGTACGGTGCTCCACACAGTGCTCCGGGAGAAGACAAAATGGCTGTCCTGAACCTCACCGAGGCCCGCATCCGGGACCTCGAACTCGGCTCCGGCATCTGGCGCGACGAACAGGTCAAGGGCCTGATGGTCGTCTGCCATGCCACCACCAAGACCTACGCCGTCCAAGGCGATGTCCGGCGAAACGGCCGGCACATCCGGACGGTGCGGGTCAAGATCGACCGCGTGGACCGGATCGGCCTGCGCGAGGCCCGAAACCGGGCCAAGGCGATCATGTCGCAAATCCAAAGCGGCGTGGACCCTACCGCGAGGCCGGAGGAGAGCGGCATGACCATCTCTCAGGCTCTCGACATTCACCTCGGCGAGAAGCCTTTTCGGGCGGCGACGGAGGAGAGCTATCGCTACAACGTCGATCATTACCTCGCCCGCTACCGGAACCGCGCCGTGACCGACCTCAGCCGAACGGAGGTGCGGGACGTCTACGACCGGCTTCGCGAGAAGAGCGGACAGACCACCGCAACCTGCGTGATGCGGACTTTGCGGGCCGTGATCAACACCGCCATGCGGATGGACGAGACAATCACGGCCAATCCGGTCTCGGCCCTTCGCATCCCGAGCCCGAAGCGGCGCGAGGTCGACGGCCTCGACCTTGCCGCTTGGTGGCGGGCTGCCGAGCCCGCACGAATACCGCCACCATGCCCGCACGATGTTCATCGCCGCGGGCGTGCCCTATGCCGAGAGCGCGCTGCTTCTAGGCCAGCGGCTTCCCGGCGCATCCGGCGGATACGTCCATGCCGAACATCTCGTCGAGCACCTGCGGCCGCACGCGCAAGCGTTGGAGAACAAGGTTCTTGCCGGTCGCCGGCCGGTCCTCTCCGTCGTCGAGCCGATGGAGGTTCTCGATGCGGCATGAACCGGCAGCTTCGGAACCTGCCGAACCTTGGCTGGATACGGCTGCGGCCGCCCGGCATCTCGGAAAGGAGCCGGGAACGCTGCGAGGCTGGCGCTCGATCGGCAAGGGCCCGGCTTTTCACCTCGTAAGCGGGCAGTTCGTCCGCTATCGCCTCGACGACCTCGACGCCTTCAAGAGGTGGAAGACGGCAAAAAATCTTTCCGCCGCCGATACCGCATCACGATAAATCAACGACTTAGGCACTGCGAATAATGATCCTCGTCGATCCAGATCGGTGATTATTAGACGACGCGCGCTGCGAGGAGCCGAAACGGCGAAGCGCGTGACCGGGGTGATCCCGGTCCTCCTCAGACAGAAACCCATGTCTGAAACCGGCCGCGGCGATGCCCGGCCCATTGGAGGTCATTGCCATGCAGGCAACTCTCACCAAGAACGACGTCGAGGACGCGATGCGCCGCGTTCTCGACACCCACTCCCGCAGCCCTTGGTACGACACCGAGGCGGCGGCGATCTATCTGAGCTCTACGCCCGGAACCCTTCGCTCGTGGCGCGGTAGCGGTGCCGGGCCGCGCTACCATGTCTTTCACGGCAAGACGGTTCGCTACAACGTTGCCGACCTCGACGCCTTCATTCGCGGGGAGGACGGTCGATGAGCGATCTCATGGAAAATGAAGAAGGGCGCGCCGAGGGGATCGGCGCGCCTGCAGGAGCTTGGGAGAAGACTGTCGCGTTCGACTTCGACAAGGTTGAGGATGCCACCGGGTTGGCATTCGAGACGCCGTTGTCGCACGATCCCGATGCTCTCGATGCCCATGCCGCCGCCGGTCACGACTTGATCCCGATCGACGGCAAGGTGCCGGTCGAAAAGGGATGGCGTCGTTCGATCGCGCTGCCGATCGCGAAGGCGAAGGCTCGTCTGAAGGCCGGTGGCAATGTCGGCATTCGCCTGCGCGAGTCGGACCTCGTGATCGACGTGGACCCTCGGCACTTCGCCAAGGACGACGATCCGCTCGCGCGCCTGACGCGGGACTTTGCCTTGCCGGATGCTCCGGTCGTGAAGACCGGTGGCGGCGGTCTGCACCTCTACCTGCGCAAGCCGGTCGGTGCCGAAATCGTCAACGGTCTGCCGAACTACGAGGGGATCGAGTTCAAGTCGTTCGGCCGTCAGGTCGTGGCGGCAGGTTCGATCCATCCGGGCACAGGCAAGCGATATCGCCTCGACGACGATGCGCTCGCGCTGTCGCTCTCCGAAGCGCCCGAGGCCACCACGGCTCTCCTGAACGCGATTGCGAGGCGTTCGGCCGAGGCATCGACCGATGCGCACGGCGAAATCACCCCGGAGCAGTTGGAACGACTGCTCTCGAAGCTCGATGTCATGAACTACAACCGTCTTCATGAGGCTTGGCTGGCGATCATGATGTCTTGCCACTACGGCACGCGTGGCGCCGGTGTGGACGAGTTTGTCGCCTGGTCGATCTCCGATCCGGACTATGCGGATGAGGAGGCTCATATCCGCGATCGCTGGCGCAGGCTGGCGATCAAGCCGGACGCTGTGAAGCTCGGGACCTTGCTCAAAGCGCTCTCTGACGCAGGCCATAGCGCCTGGATCGAGGAGGTGCTTCGCTCGCCTGCCGAGGAGGATTTCGACGAGGCGCCCGAAATGCCCCGCTCGATGGCCGACTTGGCGCTCACGCGCATGAACCGCAATCACTTCACGGTCCTGCACGGGGGCAAGTATCTCGTCGGTCGCGAGCGCAATCATCCGACTCTCGGTCACGTCGAGGTCGAATGGTTCTCGGCCGGCGCGGTCAGCGCGCATTTCGACAGCAGGACGGTGGAGGTCGAGGACGGCAAGCCGAAGCCGCTCGGCTCTTGGTGGGTGAAGCATCCGAGGCGGCGTCGGTATGACGGCGTTGTGTTCGATCCCTCGCCTGAGCGGACGCATACCTCGCTCTACAATCTCTGGCGCGGCTGGGCAGTTGAGCCGAAGGCGGGCGACTGGTCCCTGATGAAGCGGCTGTTGAAGGAGGTTTTATGTCGGGGAGACGCCGAATCCCTCGACTATGTTATGCGCTGGTCCGCCTTCATGGTGCAGAAGCCCGAGGTGCCTGCGGAGGTGGCGCTTGTCTTCAAGGGCTCGAAGGGTGCCGGCAAGGGTACGTTCGCGCGGGCGCTGAAGTCGCTTGCGGGCATGCACGGTAAGCAGGTCGCGCAGTCGGAGCACTTCGTCGGTCGCTTCAACGAGCACCTGATGGACTGCATTCTGCTCTTCGTCGATGAGGGCTATTGGGCTGGCGATCCGAAGGCCGCGGGCGCGCTCAAGAACCTGATCACCGAACCTGTCCTGAGCTTCGAGCCGAAGGGGCGGCCCATCGTTTCTGGGCCGAACATGCTGCATGTCGTGATCGCATCGAACGAGGACTGGATCGTGCCGGCCTCGGCGGACGAGAGGCGCTTTGCCGTCTTCGAGGCAGATACCGAGGCCCGCAGGCGGCTTCCCTCGGGCTTCTTCGACGCATTGAACGCACAGATGGCGAATGGCGGTCTGTCTGCGATGCTGCACGACCTCCAGAATCTCGATCTCGGCGACTGGCATCCGCGCATAGCGATCCCGAACACGCAGGCGTTGATCGAACAGAAGGTGCAGGCGTTTCGTCGGGAGCCTCTGTCGTTCTGGTGGTTCAGGACCCTCGAGGCTGCCGGCAACGACTTGTCGCTGAACGAAAAAGACTGGTCGAAGCACCACGTCGACATCGCGCCTCCGCAGAAGGAGGACATGGTGGCGGAGGTCTGTGCGGTGGCGAAGGCGATGAACAGGACCGGGCAGTTCTCGAAGAAGGCCGTCGCGCAGTTCCTGAAGTCGGTGGGCGTGGCCGAGAGAGCGCAGACCGGCGGCAGCGCAGGAACGATCGATGGTGGCGCGACGATGGCGAACGGGGCGAGAAGGCTTCGGCGGCATGCCTGGGCGGCGCAGGGAAGGTCGGCACCAGAGCATTGAACATATGATTGGGCGCTCTGAGGTCGGAAGATGAGCCGGATCAAGGGCATGGTCGGCGGCCGAGCCGAAAGCACCGGGCCAGGCACCGGCAAAGCCTCCTCTGCCAGAACAACCCACTTCCCATGGCGACGGAGGCCGCGTCCTGGGATCGCCGTCGGCACAACGGCTCCTCCCGCATGGAAAGGAGGCCGGTGGGCCAGTTTTCCAAAAATTTGCGAGGTCGTTTCGATGGCTCCCCGCAACCTCCGCACATCGCATGGTCGCAGTAATTCACGCGAGGAATTGCGCCATGTCGGACAGGTCGTCGGAGAAGCGGGAGGTTCGCCGTCCCGAGAAGGATCGGCGGTGGTCGCCAACGATAGAGGCGCGAGTCCTGGACATCGTCGCTCGCACCGGCTCGCCTAAGATGGCCTCAGAGGCGGTGGGCGTTTCGGTCGCCACAATCCATGACCATCGTAGGCGCGACGCCGATTTCGGTGCGCGGTACGGCGCCGCCATGGATACGGCGTTTCACCAGGTGCTGAGCAAGGCCTTCGAGCGGTCCATGGCCGACGAGGAGCCTTCGGATCGTCTGATCGAGGTGTTGCTGAAGTTCCGGTGGCCCGAGCGGTTGAACGGTTTCCTTGCCTTCACGGCCGAGGGCGGCTCGGCTGCTACGGCGCCTGCCGGTCTCGATCCCCGCATCATCGCCAGGATGGAGCCCGCCGATCGAACTGCCTTGATTGGCTTGCTCGGCAAGTATCTCACTGCCGAGACGGAGGCTGCCACGAATGGCGCGCTCATCCCCGTCAACTGATGCCGTCGTGATCATGCTGCGCGATCTGGTCGAGGCCGAGGCTTTGGCGGGCTCGCTTGCCGCCACCGCGCCGTTGGTGGTCGCCGCAGCGGGAGGCGCACATGCGCTTGTGGCCGAGCGTGGCCGCCGCACCGGCGCCTGGTTCTGGTCGATCGCGCCGGTGCCGGTTGCCTTGTGGGAACGCATGGCGGACGAGCACCAGGCTCCGCACCGGACGAATGTGGGCGGAGATGACTGATCCATCAGCGTCAATAATATTTGGTCATGACCCGATATTTACGGCGCTGATCGGAGTGTTGCCGGCCAGCAACCACTACGAAAATCGGCATCTAAAACGCCCGAAAACCGAGGTCATGTGAGTAATCTCCTTTGGACGGGAGTGGGTTCCCTGATCATTGATTTGTTCCGGCCCATTCCGGGTCCAGGAGCAAGACCGATGAACAAGACCTACGTAGTTAATCTCCGCATCGTTGGCGAGGTGAGCCTTGTCGACGGTGACAACCCCGCGGACAAGACGGTCGACGTCGCGTCCATCCGCAAGGACTTCGGCAAGATCGCGGAGGCGATCTGCGAATCCTCCGACCTCGATGCCATGTTGCCGCGTGAAACCACCCTGGTCCCGTGCATCGACAAGTCGCTGCCGGAGTTGATGATCTTCATGCTTCATCTCGCCCGCGACATGGACATGGGCAAGTTCCGCGGCGAGGCCTTTGCCGAAGCCGTGAAGGACGATGTACTATCGGGCGGCAGCCTGCGCGGCGACGTTGCACCCGAAATGCTGCGGCAGCTCGAGCGAATGGGCCTGACCAAGGTGTCGCGTTTGGTCGCCACGTCCAAGTTGAACTGAGTGGACGACGAAACGACGGCGCGGCTTCTTCAGCGCGAACGACATCGTCATCCTGTCCGAGCCGGTAGTGATCGGCCCGTACCGCGATGGCGGTGACGAAAGGCGGCTGAGCCGCGCCTGTTTCGGCTCCCTCCCTGTCGCGTGACGCAACAGGCAGGAGAATGGACATGGCTATCAGGAAGGCGACGCTTGCCTCGCGCTGGATGTCGGTGAGCGATATCTCCGCGAGGCTGATGCAGGCCCGCGACAATCGCGAGCGGCAGAGAAAGCTGCTCGACACCTTGGAAGGCCAGGCGACGGCCGTCGCGAAGAGATCGAGCGCAGTCTGGCCGACCTTCCTTCATCACATCGCACGCAGTTTGTGAGCCGCGCGGTCGGCGGCTTTCGCGGCGAGCTCAAGCGCGCCAGTGCCGACGAGCGTCTAAAGCTGGTGCGCGAGATCGGCCGCCTTCGCGAGGAGACGCAGGCCGTGCGCGAACTTTATGGCTCGGCGGCGCAGCTTCTGGCGCGCGAGGGGCTCGGCTCGGAACGCCGCAGCCGCCTGCAGCAGCAGGTCGAGAAGTCCGGCCCGACCGAGCTTGCGGCGCTCGCCGCCTTCGCTGCCGCGACGAAGGACAAGGAACTCGGCGCCGTGCTGTGCGCCCGCGTGTCCGACTTGATGCCGAACGAGCGGCCGTTCAGTCGGCAGGAGCTGGCCGAGGCCCTGGTCGGCGACGAACACTGCGCCGTGACGCAGGCACTGATGGAGATCGACCGTCTAGCCGAAGAGACGGCGCATGCCGACAGCGCCTTTGAACGGGGCAGCGCGAACCTCATCCGCACCCTCGGCATCGCCCGCATGAAGCGCGACGAGGCCGACATCGGGGCCGATCTCTCGCTTCTCGAAACTGAGCCTGGTCGGGAGGGCTGAGTCATGCCGAACCGCGAGCAGCACATCCGGGACGCGCTCGCCGGGGTGTTCGCCACGACGCCGATGACGGTGCACATCTACCTCGGCGGCACGCCGGCGACCTTCGACGACCGCGCCCGGCTCATGGCCGAGTGGCACCTCCGGGCTCACCGCTACCTCGAATGCCCGGTCAATCCGCGCTCCGCGGCGCGGGGCCGGACGGTGTGGGTCCGCTCAATGCGGGAGCCCGCCCTCTGGCCGGAGGACCGGCAGTACATGACGGTCGATCCCGAGGCCGACCCGATCCTGCGGGCCACCGTCCAACGGTATGCCGAGGCCGAAGCCCTTCATGAGGTATCGGGTCATGGCCGGGCTTGACGATTTCGCCAAGCGGATCGACCGCATCGCCGTGCTGGTCGAGAGCAACGTCGAGCGGGCAGTGAAGGACTGCGCCCATGCCGTCCTTCGCTCCGCCGTCGAGGCGACGCCGGTCGACACCGGCATGGCTCGCTCGAACTGGACGCCCGAGCTCGACCGCGCCTTCGAGGGACTGTTTCCGGCACGGGTTCCGGGCGCGGGCGGATCGACGGCGGCGGACAACGCCGCAGCGGCGATCGAGGCTGGCGCACCGACCATCGAGTCCTTCGACATCGGAAAGAACGGGTCGATCCACATCAGCAACAACGCCCCGCACATTCGGCCGCTCAACGACGGCCACTCGAAGCAGGCGCCGGCCGGCTTCGTGCGGATCGCGGTGATGGAGGGGCTGGCGACGGTGAGGGGCGCGAAGATCGTCGAGGGTTAGGAGCGGTTCTTTGGCGGCGTCAGCAATTCGCCGGGGCTCATTTTGAGGCCATCGGCAAGCTTGACGATTAGTTTCAGGGAGGGGTTTCGCACCGCCCGCTCAATGCCGCTGACATAGGTTCTATCGATGCCGGTCCTATGGGCGAGTTCCTCCTGAGACAGGTCGAGCTTCTCTCTCGCCTCCTTCACGTTTACCGCCAGAATCTTAGCGTAGTCCGCCATCCCTTCATGGCGGGCTACTGTCGATTATAATCCACGGACTATGAGTCACATTTTGGGTTCGCGAGAGGCCATGTAGACGATAATCTACAGGCGAAAACCGAGCCGGTGGACGCCTTGGACGCAATCTCGACTGTCGGGACCTGGATCTATGCCGGCATCGCCACCTGGTACGGCGCAGCGATCCTCGGCGGCGTGCTCATCCTGCTCTTTGAGCGGCTCGACCGTAGACGCGAACCGTCCGATGTCGATGTGAGGCGCGCGGCTGCGCGCTATCGGGAATGGTACGGCGAGGACGCCTTCCGTGTCATCGGCGACCACATGCTGGCGGCGTCTTTTGCGCCGGACGGCCGGCACAGACGCTTCCTCAAGCGGGTGTCCGCCGAGCTTCTGGCTTCGGCGGTCACGCCAGAGGACCGCACCCGCGCCATTGAGCACTGAAGAAGATCTCCCACGGGATCGGCTCGAGGATTGCGATTTATTGCCAAATTCGCTCGATGCTATAGGGAGACATGGCTCCAAATATTGAAGCAACACGACTCAAGCTGGCAAAACTCGAAGCTGCAATAGCGTCTGGCGCATCGCGCAAGCGATGCCTGCATCTATGGAGCCAGTTCGTTCGCGAGCGCGATGAACATCGTTGTGTCGATTGCCATTCCCGACTTCGGCTGTCCGCACATCACATTTGCCGCAAGTCCTTCCTGGAGGCGGCAGAATTTCAAACCGGCAATGGCATAACGCTGTGCGCCTCATGTCACCGAGAGGCACACCGCGGCTTCAATGGACGGCCCGACTTAAGCTTGCCGGTAGACACACAGAATGGTGAAAAGTTGAAGGGAATGGAGCGCCTTTACAGCATCCTCACGGATGACGCCGTCGAGCGCGAGTTGATGCGGGAAGAGTTTTACTTTTTGAGCGACGAGCTACTCGACTGCTTCAAACGGATGCAGGGATATAGTTGGGCAAGTTTTCCAGGCGCGCCGGTCGAACAGGCGTATTTGATACTTGCTGAATGCGAGTATGGCGTTCGGACGAGCATGGCGAAAGCAGAAGGCGTGCCGGCACCGGATCGCCCGCTGCTGCCAGGCGGTATGTATTTAGTTTTTGCTGATCAGCGTGGACGGGCGCACAAAGCGATTGT
Source organism: Allobosea sp. GW823-FHT01F03 (assembly GCF_058798075.1). Classification (NCBI taxonomy): domain Bacteria; kingdom Pseudomonadati; phylum Pseudomonadota; class Alphaproteobacteria; order Hyphomicrobiales; family Alloboseaceae; genus Allobosea; species Allobosea sp. GW823-FHT01F03. The sequence goes on from NZ_CM179505.1 coordinate 2,705,476, forward strand.
TGTTCAGACATACGTGCCACGCTGGAGGGTTTAGCGTCGGGTCAAGTTTCAGGGTGCCGACGCGGATTACCGAAGGTTCGGGCAAGCTTTTCTCCGACCCTCTCGGGCCTCTTGGTTTCGCACTCCCAAATCGTCAGAACGGACCAACCCTGATCCTGCAAAAGCTTTGCATTTCTCTCGTCACGCTGGACGTTCGAATCAAATTTGCCTTGCCAGAAATCGGTCCTGCTTTTGGGAGTACTTGCCTTCGCGCAGCCAGGATGTCGGTGCCAAAAGCAACCGTGAACGAATATCGCAATCTTCCATCTGGGAAATACGATATCTGGAGTTCCTGGAAGATCCTTCCGATGCAGGCGGAACCGTAGACCCAACGAGTGCGCCATCCGTCTCACGACCATTTCGGGCGTAGTATTCTTACCTCCGACGCGCGACATCAGCCAAGATCGCCGCTCTGGCGTCAGCCGATCAACCAAGATGCCTACTCCGCAGCTATCGGGAAATGCTTTGCCGCCTCCATACGCTCCGCAATGATCGAAAATATGACTTTGGACATGATGGGCGACACGCTGTTGCCGATCATTCGGAAGCTATGCCAGACGGTTGGATGGAATTTGAAGCTGTCAGGGAAGCCTTGTAGTCGCGCGCCCTCCCTAACAGTAATCACGCGCGGCTCGTCGGGATGAATCGGACGGACGGACTGAAAAGACCCGCGATCATTGCCAGTGCCTGCGCGTAACGTCGGACACTGGCCATTCCAATTTAGACGAGGATGCCGACCGACCGTTTCGACGCCGCCCTGTGCGATCTTCTCGAAGCGCTCTATGACTTTGGGGGTATGCGCAGTGCGTTTGTGTCCGGTGAAAGTTCCATCCGCTGCCCTGAGACCCGCCGCATAAGGATTCGGCCGTCCTCTCCGCTTGATTTTCCATCGATCGAACTTGCCGTCGTCGTCGATCTGAACCGCCGTGGCTAGGTCGCCTATCGCGGCGCGAACGGTAGCAGGGGCTTGCTTCTTGGCTTCGATATCTGAAAGCGTAATCGCGCCAAAGCGGTCTGGATCGTAGCCGATGATGAAGAGGCGAGGTCGTCGTGTAGCTGCGCCGAAGTCGGCTGCGTCCAATATAGTTGGGCCTAGAAGGCGGTACCGGTTTGGCACCAAATCAAGCGCCTTGTCCAGGACGGGGCGCGCATCCGCGTATCCCAGTCCCTTTACGTTCTCCATCACAAAGAACGCGGGTTCCAACTCGGCGATCAGCCGGAAAAAATGTCCCAGCAAGGACCGTCTAGGATCGTCGGCTCTACGGTGGCCGATATCACTGAATGCCTGGCAGGGTGGTCCACCGAACACGCCATCGATGGTTGGGCCCAGTTCGCGGCGTATGGCTGCTCCGCTCACCTCCGCGAGATCAGCCAAAACTAGCTTTGTTCTCGGGTGATTCGTCGATACCGAGGACGTCAGAATCGGGTCTACGTCGAACGCCAAGCTGGGACCGAGGCCTGCGGCCTCCGCACCGAGGGAAAACCCTCCGCAACCGCAGAATAGGTCGACAATTTTAGGCCCCCCTTGCACAACGACACCTTCCCCCTATCATGCTCTCGGGAGTGCATACCCGATTTGTCAAGTGTCGTCGAATGAGATTTGCGCCCCGTCACCTCCTTCTTTCTATGTCGTGATCTGTGCGAAGGCTGGGTAATATCGATAGTATCGTTCGAAGGCTTTGATTTGCTCCTCCTCGAGATCAAAACCGAGGCGTTGAACCGCTTTTCGATCAAGCGAGCGTTTCCTTGGCAGCTCGGCCTGCAGCACGGCGGTCTCCCGTAAAGTTAGGTGCGGCGCAATGATGGGTATTTGCGGAAATCCAAGCCACGTTGCGCTTTTGGTTGCCTCCCTTGCGGCGGGTACTGCCCCCTTGGCCGGCAGTAGCCCACCGACCGTAACCATGGGAGCTCCATCTTTGTAGATGAGGCGGAAAGCCGGTATAAAACCGCCAGGCCGAGCCGCTGATACAGCGGTCGATATCATAAAATCTTCAAGCAGCTTTCCAAGCGTCGAAGGAAGTTGATCTTCTTGACAAGCCTCTTGCGATAGATCGTCTGGAACGACAGCGCCAAGCAGTGCTTTGATACGTTGCGGTCGACTTTTCGGCGCTTTGGCGATTGGTCCTCCGGAGGCATTTATGGTCATCAAGAATATGCTATTCTGAGGGGCTCCCTCGATGACCGTCCGAATGTCATCTACCGTTGTCTCTTCCAATGACCGATCATAGTCGAGCCAGATTAGCCAAGGCTTCGATTGAAGCTTCTTGTCCGCCAAGAGCTTCGGAATCACATCATTCGAAAAGCCGGCTTCGACGCGAACTGTCTTAAAGGGCCGATTGAAGTTTGCCCGCTTCGCGCCAATCTCGTCGCCCTCGATAGAGATCATATCGCGAATGCGCAGCTCTCGATGTGCTAGTGTGAAATCAGTGAACCAGATGGACCCAAATCCGATATAGATAAGTTCGTCGACATCCAGGCAGGCCTGTAGTGTCTTAACTCCGTCAAAGACTAAACTTCTCTGAATGGATTTGTTGGGTCGGAGGTTGTAGTTAACAATGTTAAACGAAACCATCACTCATCCCCGACAAGATCAGTGTATGCGTGCTCAAATGAGCTGATACCTACGTCTCTATAGCTCATGTTTATGTTTCCCAGTCCCTCAGCAAGAGATCTAACTCTCTGCAGGGGCATGGAGTAGCTAATATTGGCCATCTTTATTTTAGGCTTTGCTACTATTTGGGGCAACGAAACCGAATCTCTTTGCACGACATCAAATATCGATTTCGGTTTAGCTTGATTTTCTTGCCGCTTCGCTTCGTCGATCGCTTGCTTGCGGACGTTGGTATAACTGATCCATTGTTTGGAGGCGTCGCGCATTCGAGGTCTCGCGCGCCTATAAACGCCAGACGAAACATCAACACTTCGCTTTGTTGTAGTAAGCGGTAGCAGGCTCGCATTCTTCGACGAGAAAACGATTATTCCCATGAAGCCAGAATATTGCGGATGCCACTGAGGCCAACCATCCGTACCCCATCCCGAAATATCACCCTTGTCGGCAGCAAGAACAATTCGTCCGTTGCAGACAACATACCAACCGAATCGGTTGTCTCCGTCCGAAGTTTCGTCCGGTTCGGAGCTTTCTGGAGGAGGGGCAGCCATGCCAGCTAGAACTTCGACATTGACCGGGTCGCCATTCTCTCCGTCTGAGTATGCAATTCTCATTGGCTCCATCCCGCCACCCTGGAGCAATTCTATCTTCCAGCCCTTTATGTTTTCGCCGTTGACCAGAACTGACAATCCACGACGAATATGTAGAGCATAATCACGACCGATCGTTCGTTTAAGATCTTGAATAAATACGGGACTGCTGAATGATGCTGCGATCCCCTCATGGAGGGCTTCTACGGCGATTTCAACGCCCATGGAGGGAAGGGAAGCCGCTGTCTCAATGTCAAAATCCCAGTCGCGCTTCTGATCAGCAAGCCATGTTGGAACATCGATGGGTACTCGGAACGATTCCGTCTTTCCGTCCTTGGAGGTGTACGTGCTTCTAATTGCAATCTTTTCGCCTATCTTAAAGACTGCGCGTTTCATGCCTATTCCGTAAACGCCGATGCTGTAGCTATCAGGCGTATCCTTATCTTTTCTGCCGAATGTAAACGCATACTCGACAGCGTCGTCTAACGTTATTCCTCCACAATTATCTCTTATCGAAAAATGCTTTGGAGAGGCTTCAATTTCGATTCGATATTTCGAGAGATCGGCACCATCAGCTAGGCTCATTGGCCTGCCGCCTTCGAGTTTCCAAGCCCCATCGACGCTATTGTCGATTAGATCTAAGATGCAATCTTCAAGTGAAATATCGCGCGTGATCATCCGCACGAAGAAAGCCTTCGTCGGATTCGCGTCTACCTTACCAGTTTGCACCATGCAGCCCCCCGCGCAAAAATGCTCTACGGACAATCAATAGTTGACGCATTCCCCTGAAACAACTGTCTTGTCGGTGCAATTTGCTGCCGCAACCCTGCGATCGCAAAAACTCGCTGGATCATCACCATATGAGACAGTTGTCCCTTCCGTTTAACGAGCAGGAGAGAACTGAGCGTCGGCCCCGGCCATCGGTGGCGTTGTGCATCTATTGCGGGTCAGTCGCGAGCACGAAAGACCACGTGCCTCCGAAGGCGCTTCTTGAAAAGCCGTTTCCAATCAACCTCAAGACGGTGCCTGCATGCCGTTCCTGCAATGTTGGATGGTCACTGGACGAAGAGTACATGGCTGTTACCCTAGCCCAAGTTGGCCACCATCGGCACTTGATCGCAAAGGTGGAGGCCGGCGGAACGGCAGATCGTGCGCTTTCCGCTTCTCCTGGTCTGGAGGAAGCAATAACCAGCGCCTTGCAGGTGGCCGAGGACGGTCGCGTCTGGTTTCAACCTGAGCTCGGTCGGATCGGCAAAGTCGCGGCGAAGCTCGCTTGCGGGCTCTTCTGTTTGAAGCATGGCCCAGGCGCAGCCCTGCGAGATTTCTCTACCCATTGGCTCGCTGGTCCTGGAGAGGAAGTCCCCCAGCACCTTGTGGCCGCCCATTGGATGTGGCCCGGTACCCGCCGCAAGCGGAGGACGATAGTTCAGAAGGGAGTGTTCAGTTTTCTGTTTGCTCAGGGATGGATGGCAGGCGACCCACCTCTCTATTGCATGATGGATTTCCACGAGACGATATTTGCTGCCGTGTCCTGCCCAGCGCCCATTGGGCGACCGGCTCATAAACGCCTGCGTTCAAAGCCATGGAAATAGGAAGGAGCAGTGCTCCCGATCGGCGCGCACCCGGCCATAGAGGAGGAGGCTGGTGCCGGAAGAGGGGATCGAACCCCCGACCTTCGGTTTACAAAACCGCTGCACTACCGCTGTGCTATTCCGGCCCATGGGACACCGATTCCGGTGCCTATTCGGTACTTGTCCGGGTCAGGCGCAGCCTAAGCGCATGATCCGAATCGCCTTTCCGCCTCAAGGCCCTCCAATTACAAAACCGCTGCACTACCGCTGTGCTACGCCGGCTCCGGCGCTGCGGTATCAGCCCGGCGCCGCCAGAGCAAGCGTGCCGTGCGGCCCATGCAAGAGTCGTCGGCGCTCAAGGCTGGTCTTGCGGCTGCGACTGGCGGAGCCGCGCGGTTCGGTGGAGCCGGCCATCACCCGCTCCTTCGTGCCCGCATCCGCCCTGCCGCATTGTCTCCAGGTTGTCGCTGGAGATCGCCAGAGCATTTTTCCGCTGTTTTGAGCCGGGTGCATGCTCCAATTCTTTGTTTTGCTGCACTTCTTGATGCAGCTTGGTGCTCATCCGATCAAAATGCTCCGACTGTCATGGCCCACAATTGCGCTGCATCATGATTTTCGTTGTTCCTGGGGGGCGAGGCGGCTCGGGCGCAGGAAAATAAAGCCGACGTCATTGAGTTGTTGAACGAAGCCGATGCTGAAATCCAGGCGGCGATAAATGGGATGTTCTATGGATATCCTGTCTTCGGGCCCTGCCGGTCTGATGAAGGGCCGCGCGCAGGCCGTATAGGTCTGGCACATATAGTTGCAGTCATCCTCCAGCCGCCTCGTATTGACGACAGCGATGTTCGCGATGGGGGATCGGAGCAGGCGCAGCATCGCCCGCAGGCCCATCTGGCGGGCGATCTGCCATGACGGGCCTGGCGGTTGAGCATGGGAGGCGCGGACCGCGCCCTCGGCGATCAGGGCTCCCTGAACATCCCGAAATTCGAAAGCCCATCGGCTGCGCTCGAACCTGACTTCGCTCTGAGTCAGCCTGGCGTTGAGAAGCAGATGTTCGGCGTTGTAGCGAACAACCCGTTCAGTGTTGTTCCAGAGTCCATGGCAGACCATCAGAAGGTCAGACCGCGTCGCCAGCGCACGAAAGAAGGCGAAGGGATCGGCCGGTAGCGGTGGCGAGCTGCGGGGCGTCGCGAACAGGGATATCTGCAGTTCGTGATGGGCGCCCAGATTGGCGTCGGCGAAGTCGCATACCCAGATGGCGGCGAGCGCCCGTCCCTGCGTATCCGATAGCGGCGTCAGTTCTTCCCGCGCCAGCAAATCGGCGGCGACGCTCCGATCGACGGTGCCGCCCAGACACAGCATGGTCCCGTTATTGACGTGATAGGGAGTGGTCAATTCCTCCCCCGCGATCGTGACGCTGCCATCCAGCGGAAAGCGTCGAAACAGGTCCTGCTTGCCCCTCATGGCGCGGCCTCTGCGAAGGTCGGCAGCTCGCATGGCCGTGGCAGGTGGTGGTGTTGAAGAAGACCAGGCAGCATCAGGTCGTTGACCCCGTTCTCGCAGCGGCGGACATGAGCGCCGAGCATTCTTCTCCGGCGGCGGGGCGTATAGAACGAAAGCGACAATGTCCTTGGGAGACATGACCTATGGGGGACATGCCCCGCGCCCGCCTGCATCTCCCGCATTCGTCCATGTTTTCCTGCATTCATCTGGCAGTGGAACGGGATACGCGTGGGGCCCAACTCTCCGATGCCGAGCGGTTCAACTATTTTCCGGCCACGCCTTTCCCGACCCTTTCGTGGATATTCGAAGGCGATCTGCACATGGTCGAGGATGCGCGTGATCCTGGCGCTGTCCGGCTCTCGCAGCCCATGCGCGGGGTGGTGTTTGCGGGGCCGAGGCGCAGGCCGTCCGCCAGCTGGTCACCCGGCCCGGTGCATGCGCTGACGGTGAGCTTCTATCCCGAAGCCTTGTCCAGACTGCTCGGGATCGACATCCAGAAATATCTCGATGCGATCCTGCCGCTTGGATCCGTTCTCTCGCGCGGCGGTCTGGAGCCGCTCCTGCATGCCGAAACGCTCGAGGGGGACGAGCCGTATCTGCGGTTGCAGGACATGCTCAGGCCTCACTGGCGGAACCGGCCCGCGATCGACCGTGCGGTCGATCTCAGGGGCTGGCTGACTTCGCTCGCCAGCCGGGCTGCATTTGCAGCGGCAGGTGGTGGGCTGCGCCAGCTACAGCGACGCGTCAAAGACTGGACCGGCCAGAGCTATCGCGATCTGCAACTCTATGCGCGGGTCGAGGAGGCGATGTGCCACGGAGCCGAAATCTCGGCCGCAGGCGGGTTCGATCTGGCCGCGATCGCGGCGGAGACGGGCTTTTCGGATCAATCGCATCTGGGCAGGAAGATCCGAAGGGTGACCGGGCTCTCTCCGGCGAAACTCAATGCTCTGGTGCGCAGCCATGAGGCGTTCTGGTTCTATGGGCTGCTGGGCGCGCGCTCCGGGAATGGCGGATATCCTATTCGGAAGCGCTGATGTCGCAGCGCAAACGAGCAATGCGGACTGGGCCACGCGTCAGCCTCGATCCCGCCTCATGCTCCGCCGTCGGCGAAGGTTCGTGTGCCTCTTGACGAGCACGTTCCCCGATCTGCGGTCGCCGAGGCTTGCCGCCAACAAAAAAGCCCCGCCACGAGGGCGGGGCTCGGCAGCCGGCGGGGCCGGCCGATCGCAAGGTCGATCAGTGGTCGTAGGTCATGATGTCGCGATCCTTGGTCTCGGGCACGAAGAGCATGCCGACGACGAAGGTCATCATCGCGATCACGATCGGGTACCAGAGGCCGTAGTAGATGTCGCCGGTGCCGGCCACCATGGCGAACGAGGTCGCCGGGAGCAGGCCGCCGAACCAGCCATTGCCGATATGGTAGGGCAGCGACATGCCGGTATAGCGGATGCGGGTCGGGAAGAGCTCGACCAGGGCCGCGGCGATCGGGCCGTAGACCATCGTCACATAGATGACGAGGATGGTCAGGATCGCGATGATGGTCAGCGACTGGCCGTTGAACAGCGCGCTCAGGAAGCCGGTCTTGACGATGCGGGCATCGCCGGCGGCCGGATAGCCGGCGGCGACGGCCTCGGTCGCGATGTTCTTGGCGAAGTTGGCATCGATCGCGACGTCCTTGCCGTTGACCGTCACCTTGGCCGGGGTGCCAGCGGGCGCGGCGACCTGGGTGTAGACGATCGCCTGCGTCGCGAGCGTGCGGCGGGCGACGTCGCAAGGCTGGGTGAAGGTACGCACGCCGACCGGATCGAAGACCGAGCCGCAGGTGGCGGGATCGGCGACGACCTGGACCTTGACGTTCTCATGCGCCGCGGCGAGGCCCGGATTGGCGGCCTTGGTGAGGGCGCCGAACAGCGGGAAATAGGTCAGCGCCGCGATCAGGCAGCCCGCCAGGATGATCGGCTTGCGGCCGATCTTGTCGGAGAGCGCGCCGAACACGATGAACCCGCCGGTGCCGAGGATGAGCGACCAGGCGATCAGCACGTTGGCCGAGTAGAGATCGACCTTCAGGATGCTCTGGATGAAGAACAGGGCGTAGAACTGGCCGGTATACCAGACGACGGCCTGGCCGGCGGTGAGGCCGAACAGCGCGAGCAGGGCGATCCTGGCGTTCTTCCATTGGCCGAAGGCCTCGGAGAGCGGCGCCTTCGAGCCGGTGCCTTCTTCCTTCATCTTCTTGAAGGCGGGGGATTCCTGCATCTGCAGACGGATCCAGACCGAGATCGCCAGCAGGAAGATCGAGACCAGGAACGGAATGCGCCAGCCCCAGGCGGTGAACTCGGCCTCGCCCATGGTGGTGCGGATGCTGAGAATGACGATCAGCGAAAGCAGCAGGCCGAGCGTCGCCGTGGTCTGGATCCAGGAAGTGTAGAAGCCGCGGCGACCAACCGGAGCATGCTCGGCGACGTAGACCGCCGCGCCGCCATACTCGCCGCCGAGGGCGAGGCCCTGCAGCATGCGCAGCGCGATCAGGATGACCGGCGCGATCCAGCCGATGGTGTTGTAGCCGGGCAGCAGGCCGACCAGGAAGGTCGAGGCGCCCATGATCACGATGGTGACGAGGAAGGTGTATTTGCGGCCGATCAGGTCACCCAGGCGACCGAAGAACAGCGCGCCGAAGGGACGAACGAGGAAGCCGGCGGCGAAGGCAAGCAGCGCGAAGATGGCGCGCGTATTCGGATCGAAGGCCGAGAAGAAATGCGCGCCGATCATCACGGCGAGCGAACCGTAGAGATAGAAGTCGTACCATTCGAATACTGTGCCCAGGGAGGAGGCGAGGATGACCCGCTTCTCTTCCCTGGTCATCGGGCGTGGGCCGGCGGCCCCTGATGCTTGCGCAATGCTCATGATGCACTCCGTCGTTCGTTCCCCCGACGCAGCGGACCACCCACCGCGCCTCGACGCCGCCTTGCAGCGGTCTTTGCGTTGGAGTCGGACGTGGCCGACCCGCGAAGCCCTAGAAAAGACAAGTTTGATGGGGAACGAATGAGCCCACAGCCCGAAACCTTCAAGCAGGCACTTGGTCTTGCACCAAAGGGTGTAAGACTAACGACTCATTAACAAATGAGGTCCGTCTTCCGCCGCCCGCAGGCGCCCGACTCGCCTTCCGGGCGCAAGACGGATAGCCTTTCCGACCAGCGGCGATTCCGAAGGACAGGAGGGGGAGCGACATGGTCCGCATCCCGATTTTCCGTCTGGCCTGCATTGTGGGCGCCGTGCTGGCGCTCGGCTCGAATGTCTCCGCCAGGCCTGCCGGCGGCCCTGCCGCACCGGCCGGTGTCAGGGCGCCGGCCCTGGCCTCGGCGGCCCCGGGCCGCATGCTGGCCCGGCCGATGCGGCCAGTCCGCCCGGGTCTGCGCGCCCATGGTCGCCATGTCCCAGGGTTCGCCTACGGCTACGGCCTCGGGGGCTATGGTCCGGGCTTCTACGATTCCTCGCTCAATGTCCTGCTGGGTACTGCCGCGCCGGACTACCAGTTCGAGCGTCTCGAGCCGCCGTCGATTCCGGTCGCGGTCGGCATCCAGCGCCCGCCGGCTGCTGATCCGGTGATCTACCGGATCGAGAACCGGGGTGGGCGACAGGTGGCGCGGGTCATCCGGATCGGCGCCGACGGCATCGTGCCGATCGATACCGGCGAGCGGCGAAACCCGGCCGGGAAGCGCTGAGCCGCTTCAGCGCTGCCGCGTCGCGGCGTAGAGCGCGATCGCGGTGGCGTTGGAGACGTTGAGGCTCTTGATCGCGCCGGGCATGTCGAGCCGGGCGAGATGGTCGCAGAGTTCGCGGCTGCGCTGGCGCAGGCCCTTGCCTTCGGCACCCATGACCATGACGAGCGGACGTCGCAGAGCGACGTCGTCGAGCGAGACATCCCCCTCCGAATCGAAGCCGAGGCGCAGGAAGCCGCGCTTTCCGAGCTTGTCGAGCGCATCCCCGAGATTCTTCACGGCGATCAGCGGCACATGCTCGAGCGCGCCCGAGGCCGATTTGGCGAGGACACCGGTCGCCGCCGGCGAGTGCCGGATGGTGACGATCACGGCGGCGACAGCGAAGGCCGCTGCCGAGCGCAGGATCGCTCCGACATTGTGCGGATCGGTGATCTGGTCGAGCGCCAGCACGACCGCGTCGTCCGGCAGGCTGTCGAGATCGGGCGAGGGCAGGGGATCGCAGACGAGATAGAGCCCCTGATGCACGGCGTCGGGCGTCAGCAGGCGGTCGATCTCGGAGGGGCGGACCAGTTCGGGCGCGATCGGCAAGTCGCCGATCTCCTCGCCGAGGCGCTTCAGGGCGTTCTCGGTGGCGAGCAGCTTGCGGAAACGCCGGCGCGGATTGCGCAGCGCCTCGATCACCGGATGGGCGCCGTAGAGGATCGCCTCGTCGATATCGCCCGGGCGATGCGGCGGCGGCCCGTCCTGGCGCGGGCGGAAGCCGCGGCCGGAAGGCTTGCCGGTGGGGCGCGGGCGGAAAGGGGCGGGCATGGGAACTCCCGAATTGTCGAGCGACTGCCCTGCCACGATGCGCGGCGCTTGGCCAGTGCGGAAGCGCGCCCTGTCAGCAACCAACCGAAGGGAAGAGATCTGACATGACCAATGACGACCACGCCTTCTTCGTGATCACCGGTGGACCGGGAGCCGGCAAGACCACATTGCTGTCCGCACTCGCGGCGGAGGGTTTTGCGACCGCGCCGGAAGGCGGGCGGGCGATCATCCGCGATCAGGTGGCGATTGACGGACCGGCACTGCCCTGGCGTGACCGGGCCCTGTTCGCCGAGCTGATGCTGGGCTGGGACATGCGCTCGCATGCCGAGGCGCGCAAGCGGGGCGGCCTCGTGCTGTTCGACCGCGGCGTGCCCGATATCGCCGGCTACCTCTCCCTGTCGGGGCTCGCGATCCCCGCGCATCTGGAGCGAGCGGCGCGCCAGATCCGCTATCGTCCCCTCGTCTTCGCGGCGCCGCCCTGGCGCGCGATCTTCGCTGGGGACGCAGAGCGCAAACAGGATTTCGCGGAAGCGGAACGCACCTTTGCGGCGGTGACCGGCGCCTATCGCGATTTCGGCTATGAGCCGGTCGAGCTGCCGCTCGCCGGCGTCGCCGAGCGTGTCGCCTTCGTCAGGGCGCGAATCGCGGCGGCAGGCTGAAGCGCTCGCATTCCGTTGCGGGCCGGTCGGCGCTATTCTGGCGGCCCACTCCGTTCTCCGGGGGAGGGCTCATGGACGCGATGCCGGAAGCCGGGGCGATGCGCGCCGGGCGGACGCTGAACCATCTGACGCCGGGGCGCGAATGCGGCGATTGCGTCGCCTGCTGCGAGGTGCTGCGCATCGTCGACCCGGAGGTCGGCAAGCCGGCCGGGGTTATGTGCCGCCACAACACCGGCAAAGGCTGCGGCATCCATGCGACACGGCCACAGATCTGCCGGAGCTGGTTCTGCCTGTGGCGGCGAATCGACGCGATGCCGGACGAGGCCCGGCCGGATCGAAGCGGCGTGATCTTCTGCCTGGAAGGCGAGGCGAGCCACCCGAATCCGTTCGCGCGATTCTGCGTGGTGGCGCGCCCGGTCGGCAAATCGCGGGCCTTGCGCAGTCCGCTCGTCAGAGAGGTCATCGCGATGTTCGTGCGCCAGGGCACGCTGCCGGTCTGGCAGCACCGCCACGGCGTGCGCACGCTGATCTATCCGCCGCCTGATCTCGCCGATGCGATCGAGCGGCCGGAAACCACGCCATTTCAGGCCCTGATGCCGGCGGCGAAGGCCTGGCTGCGCCGGCAGGGCGCGGCGCGAGCGGTGGATTGAAATGCGCCTTGTCGCGGATCGATCGTTTTAGGCGTTGACAGGCGGGCGCCCTCTCACCATAAGTCCGGCCGCGCCTGCCGCCCTTCACAAAAGTGAAACAGCGGCTGCGGCCGGCCTTCGGGCCAGCCAGCGAAAAGGCGGGGGAATGTCCCGAGCGGCAAAGGGGGCGGACTGTAAATCCGCTGGCTATGCCTTCGCAGGTTCGAGTCCTGCTTCCCCCACCACCTTCGCCCTGCGGGACGAAGCAGGCGCGCCTTCCTGAAAGACGCGCCGAACGACCAGGCGGTGACAGCGCAGCGCTTTCACCGCGACGTCCGCGGCCCTTGCCGGCAGCTGGCGATGACGGGTTGACACCGGGCCGCGCGATGCGGAACTTGTCGCCCTGCGCGGGTGTAGCTCAATGGTAGAGCAGCAGCCTTCCAAGCTGAATACCCGGGTTCGATTCCCGGTACCCGCTCCAATCTCTCTCCCGATGTTCCAGCTTTGCGCGCCGCGCCGCGACGATGGCCGTTTCGCGGTGATGCCGCGAGCGTGAGGGCCGACCGAATCGAGGCGGATTGCGCCCGCCGGACAACCGACGTGATCGCGCGGCGCGCCCGCACGGCCGATATCGGCATTTCAAGAACAAGAAGTTCAGCGAGCTCAGCGGCGACTCCGTCTATGTCGGCTTCGGCATGTGATGCGGGCCGATCCCGGCTGCGCCCGCCTCGACCGAGCCGAGGCAGGCAGTCTGGCAGTTCGCGCGCTCAGGCCTCGGTGGCTTGCGCCTTGTGGCCGTCAAGATGGCCGAGGTCGCGGGCCGGGTCGAGCCGGTCGCGGACGCGCTGCTTGAGCTGCTTCACATCGGGGAAGCCGCCATCGACCGTCCGGTCCCAGATCAGCTCGCCGTCATAGTGGATCTGGAAAATGCCGCCGGTGCGCGGGATCAGTACGACCTCGCCGAGATCCTGGCCGAAGGTCTGGAGCAGTTCCTGCGCCATCCAGGCCGAGCGCAGCAGCCAATTGCACATGCTGCAATAGGTGATGGCGATGCGGGGCAGGGGCTTGGGGGCGGATGTGGTGACGGTCATGGCGGAGGCTCCGGGGACGCGAGGTGGCGCTGGTGGCGCCGTTTTGCGCCTGCGGGCCTCGCTTGCCAAGCGGCCGGGCGCGGCTCCGGACGGGGAAAGGAGCGGCCACCGCAAGGGCGTGACGGCACGGCGTTGCGGGACGGGGCGATCCGGCAGGCCGGAGCGCTTGCATCGTCAGGCAAAAACCCCTAATTCCACCGCGCTTTCCGGCCCCCAGCGGCCGCCTTCGAGGATAAAGGTGTCATGGCCAAAGAGAAGTTCTCCCGCACGAAGCCGCACTGCAACATCGGCACGATTGGTCACGTTGACCATGGCAAGACGTCTTTGACGGCTGCGATCACGAAGGTTCTGGCGGAGGCTGGCGGCGCTTCGTTCACGGCTTATGACCAGATCGACAAGGCTCCTGAGGAGAAGGCGCGCGGGATCACGATCTCGACGTCGCATGTCGAGTACGAGACGCCTGCGCGTCACTATGCTCACGTCGACTGCCCCGGTCACGCCGACTATGTGAAGAACATGATCACGGGCGCGGCGCAGATGGACGGCGCGATCCTTGTTGTTTCGGCTGCCGACGGCCCGATGCCGCAGACCCGCGAGCACATCCTGCTGGCGCGCCAGGTCGGCGTTCCCGCGCTTGTGGTGTTCATGAACAAGGTCGACCTGGTCGACGACGCCGAGCTGCTCGAGCTGGTCGAGATGGAGATCCGCGAGCTTCTGTCGAAGTACGATTTCCCGGGCGACGACATTCCGATCACCAAGGGCTCGGCCAAGGCCGCGCTGGACGGCGTGACGCCTGAGATCGGGCATGACGCGGTGATCGCGCTGATGAAGACGGTGGACGACTACATCCCGCAGCCTGAGCGTCCGATCGACCAGCCGTTCCTGATGCCGGTGGAAGACGTGTTCTCGATCTCTGGCCGCGGCACGGTCGTGACCGGTCGCGTCGAGCGCGGCATCGTCAAGGTCGGCGAGGAAATCGAGATCGTCGGTCTGAAGGACACGGTGAAGACGACCGTCACGGGCGTCGAGATGTTCCGCAAGCTGCTGGACCAGGGCCAGGCCGGCGACAACATCGGCGCGCTGCTGCGCGGCACGAAGCGCGAGGACGTCGAGCGCGGCCAGGTGCTGTGCAAGCCGGGCTCGGTGAAGCCGCACACCAAGTTCAAGGCCGAGGCCTACATCCTGACCAAGGAAGAGGGCGGTCGCCACACCCCGTTCTTCACCAATTACCGCCCGCAGTTCTACTTCCGCACGACGGACGTGACCGGCGTGGTGCACCTGCCGGAAGGCACGGAGATGGTGATGCCGGGCGACAACATCTCGATGGAAGTGCACCTGATCGTGCCGATCGCGATGGAAGAGAAGCTGCGCTTCGCCATCCGTGAAGGCGGCCGCACCGTCGGTGCCGGCGTCGTCGCAACGATCCTCGCCTGATCGAAGCAACAACGACGTTCGCGGAAACCGCAAACTTTGCGGTGCAGGCGTCGTCGCTACGATCCTCACGTAAGCGCAAGGCATCGCCCCGGCCTTTCCGGCCGGGACGGAATCCGGGAAGGGCGGTGGCGACACCGCCCTTTTCCTTTATGCATGCGCGGCCCGGGCAGGGCCCCGTCGCAAACGCCGCTGCACGCGCGGCGCGCCCCATGCTCAATGGGGCTGAAACGGCGGGACAGCCCGCACGAATCTCAGGGAGGAATTCGAGATGGCCTTCAAGCCGCCCTTCACCGGCATTCATGCCATCGCCTTCGCGCTGTTCGACGCGCAGGAGCGGCTCGACCGGGCGGCGATGAAGCGCCAGACGGAAATCTGCCTCGGGCTCGGCGTTCACGGCATGGCGGCGCTCGGGCTTGCGACCGAGGTCTCGAAGCTCAGCCTGGCCGAGCGCCGGACGGTGATCGACTGGGTGGCGGAGGACGTTGCCGGCAAGGTGCCGCTCGCCTTCACCATGTTCGGCGGCTCGGTCGCCGAGCAGGTCGAGCAGGTCAAGGCGGCCGAAGCGGCCAAGGCCGACTGGGTGATTCTGCAGCCGCCGATGGTCGGCTCCTTTGGCGCGGCCGAATATATCCGCTTCTTCGGGCGAATCGCCGAGGCGACCTCGCTGCCGGTCGCGATCCAGAACGCGCCGGCCTATATGGGCCGCGGGCTCTCCTCGGAGGATATCCGCGAGCTGGTGCGCCAGCACCCGAATATCTGCCTGATCAAGGGCGAGGGGCCGGCCACCGATATCCAGCAGCTGATCTCGGTGACCGAGGGCCGCCTGCCGGTGATGAACGGCCGCGGCGGGCTGGAACTCGCCGACAATCTGCGGGCGGGCTGCGTCGGCCTGCTGCTGGCGCCCGATACGATCGACTACGCGCTGCGCGCCTATAATCGATTCCTCGCCGGCGATGCCGAGGGCGCCGAAGAGGCCTATCGCGAGGTGCTGCCGGCGATCGTCTTCATCATGCAGTCGATCGAGAGCCTGCTCTGCTACGGAAAGCGCATTTTCGGGGCCCGCGCCGGCATCGAGATCCATGATCGCAGCCCGGCGCAGCGGCCGAGCGCCTTCGGGCTGGAGCTGGTCAAGCGCTATGCCGAGCAGCTCGGGCCCTATGCCGCCTGAGCGAGCCTGTGAACTTTCCACGGCGCCGTGTGTTTTCGACTTGAAATGCCGGCGTCGTTCGGGCTAAGCAACCCGCGACTACAGGGGTGTAGCTCAGTTGGTAGAGTACCGGTCTCCAAAACCGGGTGTCGCAGGTTCGAGCCCTGCCGCCCCTGCCAGGACTTCATCGCGATGAGCGATCGAAAAGGGCGGTTCCACTGCGGTGGAGCCGCCCTTTCTCGTTGCGGGGCCGCGGCGTCGCGCGACTGTCATGGGCGGGGGCTACCGGGACGGGCAATCCCCGGACCCGAGCCATGCATCATCTGCCGCCAGACGCCATCGCCAGCCTTTCGCTCTTCGCCCTCTCGGCCATGGGCATCCTGACCTGGCTCTGTATCGCCTAGATCACCGCGCGTCCGTTTGGACGCGGCCACGATGATCCATCTCACTGCCATAGGCAGTCGGCCTTGCCTCTTCCCCGGCATGCAAAGGCACGCTGCGGGAGGATCGTCTCGAGCGGGCTCCCGACCCGGCTTTCGGGCGCTGCCGCGAAAGCGCTTGGCTAGCGCGCCATAGCGTTGTAAGAAGCGGCTCACGACGGCGCGCGGCTCCCTGAGCCCCGCGCCGCGAATCTTTCAGGACGTACCGAATCGTCGCTTGCGCGCTTGGTCGCGGCGGCGTTCCGGAACCTTAAGGTGACGGCCCGATGGCGAAGACGAACCCGTTCAGCTTCCTGCAGCAGGTGCGCAGCGAAGCCTCCAAGGTGACCTGGCCCTCGCGCCGCGAGACCCTGATCACCACCGGGATGGTGCTGGTCATGGTGCTGGTCTTCAGCCTGTTTTTCCTCTTTGCCGATACGATGATCCGCTGGGGTCTCGGCCTCATCCTCGGCGCGCGCTGAACGGAACCCACGAACGTGAACACTCGCTGGTACATCGTCCACGCCTATTCGAACTTCGAGAACAAGGTCGCCCAGTCGATCAAGGACCAGGCGGCGCAGCGCAATCTCGCCGACAAGTTCGAAGAGGTGCTGGTCCCGACCGAGAAGGTCGTCGAGGTCCGCCGCGGCCGCAAGGTCGACGCCGAGCGCAAATTCTTCCCCGGCTATGTGCTGGTGAAGTGCGAGATGACCGACGAGGTCTACCACCTCATCAAGAACACGCCGAAGGTCACCGGCTTCCTCGGGGCCGACAAGGCCAAGCCGATGCCGATCCCCGAGAACGAGGCGCTGCGCATCAAGGGTCAGGTCGCCGAGGGCATCGAGCGTCCGAAGCCGACGGTGGTCTTCGAGGTCGGCGAGCAGGTCAAGGTCGCCGACGGCCCCTTCGCCTCCTTCAACGGCGTCGTCGAGGATGTCGACCATGGTCGCGCCCGCCTCAAGGTCGCGGTCTCGATCTTCGGCCGCGCCACGCCGGTCGAGCTCGAATACGGCCAGGTCGAGAAGCTCTGACGTCGATTCGGGGCAGGCTGCCCGGCCGGGCGCCTCTCGCCACCGAACATGAAGGCCCGCGCCGCATACCGGCGCGGGCCTTCGCATTTGCGGGCATTCCCGGGCGCGTCGAGCCGGAAAGGGCGGTCCGCCGCCGCATGCTGGCGGGGCTTCCCTTTCCGGCCGGGTTGTGCGATAGGGCGCCCCTCACATGCGTGGGAGGTCGGCCGGCCGCCAACCGGGATTCCCTGCCGTACCACGCTCTGCAACCACCCCGTTCCGGAACGAACTCGGTTTCCGGATGGGGCGTCGTCGTTCCGGTAGGCGCCGGGATGGACGGCAGGAGCAGCCATCATGGCAAAGAAGATCACGGGCTACGTGAAGCTTCAGGTTCCGGCGGGCGCGGCCAATCCGTCGCCGCCGATCGGTCCCGCGCTCGGTCAGCGCGGCCTCAACATCATGGAATTCTGCAAGGCCTTCAATGCGAAGACCGCGCAGATGGAAAAGGGCATGCCGATCCCGGTGATCATCACCGCGTATCAGGACCGCTCCTTCACCTTCGAGATGAAGCAGCCGCCCGTGTCCTACTTCCTGAAGAAGGCCGCCGGCCTGACCTCGGGTTCGAAGACCCCGGGCAAGGGTGGCGCCGCCGGCAAGGTCACCGCCGCGCAGGTCCAGGAGATCGCCGAGAAGAAGATGGCCGATCTCAACTGCAACGACGTCGATGCCGCCATGACCATGATCCGCGGCTCCGCCCGGTCCATGGGCCTGGAAGTCGTCGGCTGAGGGGGGACTGAACATGGCTCATGTTGGAAAGCGCGTCGTCAAGGCCCGTGAGGGCATCGACCGGACCAAGCTCTACCCGCTCGCCGAAGCCGTCGCGATGATCAAGGATCGCGCCAGCGCCAAGTTCGACGAGACCGTCGAGGTCGCGATGAATCTCGGTGTCGACCCGCGTCATGCCGATCAGATGGTCCGCGGCGTCTGCAACCTGCCGAACGGTTCGGGCCGTACCCTGCGCGTCGCGGTGTTCGCTCGCGGCGCCAAGGCCGAGGAAGCCAAGAAGGCCGGTGCCGACATCGTCGGCGCCGAGGACCTGGTCGAGGCCGTGCAGAAGGGCGAGATCAATTTCGACCGCTGCATCGCCACCCCGGACATGATGGGTCTGGTCGGCCGTCTCGGTAAGGTGCTCGGCCCGCGCGGCCTGATGCCGAACCCGCGCGTCGGCACGGTCACCATGGACCTGGTCAACGCCGTCGCCGCCTCGAAGGGCGGGTCGGTCGAGTTCCGCGTCGAGAAGGCCGGCATCGTGCATGCCGCCGTCGGCAAGGTCTCGTTCGACGCCGAGAAGCTCTCGGAGAACATCAAGGCGTTCGTCGATTCGGTCTCGAAGGCCAAGCCGGCCGGCGCCAAGGGCACCTATATCCAGCGCGTCGCGATCTCCTCGACCATGGGTCCGGGCGTCAAGATCGAGCCGAACACGGTGATGGGCGGCTGAAGCCGTCCTGGGGCAGGGCGCGAAGGGCCGATTTCCGCGCTTCGTATCCTGCTTTCGCGGCCGCCTCATGCGGCCGCTGCCCCACCTTGCGAAAGCTCGCAAGGATTGCCACTTGGCAGAAGCCGGGGGAGAGGCTATGAGCTTCCCCGTGTTTCCATAAGTGTCGGGGCTTCCGCGTGCTTTGCACGAGGGGGTCCGTTTCGCGTTTTTCGGTGGTTCGCCACCGAAGAATGGATGCCGGGAGCGAGGAAAGCGATTTCCTGGGGCCTGGCGTCCAGTCCTGTCTGAGACTGCAGGTGCTCCCGGTTCGTCCGAGGGCATAATTTCGCCAAGAGGCCTGCATAGACGGTGCAAGAACTCTGCCGGAGCCGAAAGGCGCCGAACGAGGTTCGAACCATCTCGCCCGATCACGGCTTCGGCCATGGCTGGGGACAGGGCACTGAGCGTCGCTCTGGCGAGGGGTCGGTGTCAACCGGCTCTCGCGAAGAGCGGCACGTGCAACTGGCGGCGGGTGTGAAAGCCTGTCGCCTACCGGAGAGAGCCCAGTGGATAGAGCGGCAAAATCTGATGCCGTCGCGACGCTGAACGATGTCTTCTCGAAGACGTCGGTCGTCGTCGTGGCCCACTATGCGGGCTTGACGGTGGCCCAGTTCCAGAAGCTTCGTCGCGAGATGAAGGCCAATGGCGCCACCGTGAAGGTCGCAAAGAACCGGCTTGCCAAGATCGCTCTTGAAGGCACCGACGTCGCGTCCATCAGCCCGCTGCTGAAGGGACCCACCCTGATCGCTTATTCCAGCGATCCGGTCGCGGCGCCGAAGGTCGCCGTCGCCTTCGCCAAGGACCACGACAAGCTCGTGATCCTGGGCGGCGCGATGGGCACGACCGCCCTGAACCCCGATGGTGTCAAGGCCCTGGCCACGATGCCCTCGCTCGATGAACTGCGTGCCAAGATCGTCGGCCTCGTCCAGGCCCCGGCGACCAAGCTCGCGCAGCTCACGAACGCGCCTGCCGGAAAGCTGGCGCGCGTGGTCAAGGCCTACGCCGACAAGAACGCTGCCTGAGCAGCCGTCAAACCCTAATCGTTCGAACCTCTTACATCAGGAAGCTGAAAAATGGCCGATCTCGCCAAGCTCGTCGACGAACTTTCGTCGCTCACCGTTCTCGAGGCCGCTGACCTCGCCAAGATGCTCGAAGAGAAGTGGGGCGTCTCCGCCGCCGCCGCCGTCGCCGTTGCGGCTGGCCCGGCCGCTGGCGCTGCCGCCGCCGCCGTCGAAGAGCAGACCGAGTTCACCGTTGTCCTGGCCTCGGCCGGCGACAAGAAGATCGAGGTGATCAAGGAAGTCCGCGCCATCACCGGCCTGGGCCTCAAGGAAGCCAAGGATCTGGTCGAAGCCGCTCCGAAGCCGGTCAAGGAAGCCGTCGCCAAGGACGAGGCCGAGAAGCTCAAGAAGCAGCTCGAGGCCGTCGGCGCCAAGGTCGAGCTCAAGTGAGCAGGGCCGGCTGATGCCGGTCCGAAACTAGTCGACAAGCACAGTCCCGGGGCGGCTCGCCGCCTCCGGGGCTGTTGCGTCGTTTCCGCGGGGCGGGGCGACGTGTGCAGGGATCATCGCGCAGCGGCGTGACGGTTCATCCAGTTGAAAGTCGGCGCCGAGGCGCCGAACGGCTCACCCGGCGGCCCGACCGCCAGAACCCGGACCGCCGGGTGAGCCGTCCGAGATTGCGAGGAACACCATGGTCAATTCTCTCCAGGGCCGCAGGCGCGTCCGGAAGTTCTTCGGCAAGCTCAAGGAAGTGGCGGAGATGCCGAACCTCATCGAGGTTCAGAAGGCGTCCTATGACCAGTTCCTGATGATCGACGAGCCGAAGGGCGGCCGCAGCGACGAAGGCCTGCAGTCGGTCTTCAAGTCGGTGTTCCCGATCGGCGACTTCTCGGGCGCCTCGCTGCTCGAATTCGTGAAGTACACCTTCGAGCCGCCGAAATACGACGTCGACGAGTGCCGCCAGCGCGGCATGACCTTCTCGGCGCCGCTCAAGGTGACCCTGCGCCTGATCGTGTTCGATATCGACCCGGACACCCAGGCCAAGTCGGTCAAGGACATCAAGGAGCAGGACGTCTACATGGGCGAGATGCCGCTCATGACCGACAACGGCACCTTCATCGTCAACGGCACCGAGCGCGTCATCGTCTCGCAGATGCACCGTTCGCCGGGCGTGTTCTTCGATCACGACAAGGGCAAGACCCATTCCTCGGGCAAGCTGCTCTTCGCCGCCCGCATCATCCCCTATCGCGGCTCCTGGCTCGACATCGAGTTCGACGCCAAGGACATCGTCTACGCGCGCATCGACCGCAAGCGTAAGATCCCGGTGACCTCGCTGCTGTTCGCGCTCGGCATGGACGGCGAGGAGATCCTCAACCGCTTCTACAACCACATCTCCTACACCCGCGACGGCGATGGCTGGCGCGTGCCCTACGACGCCGAGCGCATGAAGGGCTTCAAGGCGAGCGTCGACCTGATCGACGCCGACACCGGCGAGGTCGTGGTCGAGGCGGGCAAGAAGCTCGTCGCGCGTACCGCGCGCCAGCTCGCCGAGAAGGGCCTGAAGTTCCTGCGTGCCAGCGATGACGATCTCTACGGCCAGTATATCGCCGAGGACCTCGTCAACCCGCAGACCGGCGAGGTCTTCGCCGAGGCCGGCGACGAGATCGACGAGAAGAGCCTCAAGGCCCTGCTCGATGCGGGCTTCGAGGAGCTGCCGGTGCTCGACATCGACCACATCACGGTCGGCCCCTATATCCGCAACACCCTCAAGGTCGACAAGAACTCGCGCCGCGAGGAAGCGCTGTTCGACATCTACCGGGTGATGCGTCCGGGCGAGCCGCCGACGCTCGAGACGGCCGAGAACATGTTCCAGTCGCTGTTCTTCGACGCCGAGCGCTACGACCTTTCGGCCGTCGGCCGCGTTAAGATGAACATGCGCCTCGACCTCGACGCCGAGGACACCGTGCGCATCCTGCGCAAGGAAGACATCTTCGCCGTGGTCAAGGCGCTGGTCGACCTGCGTGACGGCAAGGGCGAGATCGACGACATCGACCATCTCGGCAACCGGCGCGTGCGCTCGGTCGGCGAGCTCATGGAGAACCAGTATCGCCTGGGTCTGCTGCGCATGGAGCGCGCCATCAAGGAGCGCATGTCCTCGGTCGACATCGACACCGTGATGCCGCAGGACCTGATCAACGCGAAGCCCGCGGCCGCCGCGGTGCGCGAGTTCTTCGGCTCCTCGCAGCTCTCGCAGTTCATGGACCAGACGAACCCGCTCTCGGAAGTCACTCACAAGCGTCGTCTTTCGGCGCTTGGACCGGGTGGTCTGACCCGCGAGCGCGCCGGCTTCGAGGTGCGCGACGTGCACACCACGCATTACGGCCGCATCTGCCCGATCGAGACGCCGGAAGGCCCGAATATCGGCCTGATCAACTCGCTCGCGACCTTCGCCCGCGTCAATAAGTACGGCTTCATCGAGAGCCCGTACCGCCGCATCCGCGACGGCAAGCAGACCGACGAGATCATCTATCTCTCGGCGATGGAGGAGGCGAAGTACAACGTCGCCCAGGCGAATGCCGCGGTCGACGCTGAAGGCCGCCTGACCGATGATCTGATCGTTTGCCGCCGCGCCGGCGAAGTTATCGTCACGCCGGTCGACAAGGTCGACTTCATGGACGTCTCGCCGAAGCAGGTCGTCTCCGTCGCCGCCGCGCTGATCCCGTTCCTCGAGAACGACGACGCGAACCGCGCGCTGATGGGCTCGAACATGCAGCGCCAGGCGGTGCCGCTGGTCCGCGCCGACGCGCCCTTCGTCGGCACCGGCATGGAGGCCGCGGTCGCCCGCGACTCCGGCGCCGCCATCGCGGCCCGCCGCGCCGGTATCGTCGACCAGGTCGACGCGACCCGTATCGTCATCCGCGCTTCCGACGAGATGGACCCGACCAAGCCGGGCGTCGACATCTATCGTCTGCAGAAGTTCCAGCGCTCGAACCAGTCGACCTGCATCACGCAGCGCCCGCTGGTCCGTGTCGGCGACATCGTCAAGAAGGGCGACATCGTCGCGGACGGCCCGTCGACCGAGTTCGGCGAGCTCGCTCTCGGCCGCAACGTGCTCGTCGCGTTCATGCCGTGGAACGGCTACAACTTCGAGGACTCGATCCTGCTCTCGGAGAAGATCGTCTCGGAAGACATCTTCACCTCGATCCATATCGAGGAATTCGAGGTCATGGCCCGCGACACCAAGCTCGGCCCTGAGGAAATTACGCGCGACATTCCGAACGTCTCGGAAGAGGCGCTGAAGAACCTCGACGAAGCCGGCATCGTCTATATCGGTGCGGAAGTCGCCGCCGGCGACATCCTGGTCGGCAAGATCACGCCGAAGGGCGAGAGCCCGATGACGCCGGAAGAGAAGCTGCTGCGCGCCATCTTCGGCGAGAAGGCTTCCGATGTCCGCGACACCTCGCTGCGCGTCCCGCCGGGCGTGCAGGGCACGATCGTCGAAGTGCGCGTCTTCAACCGCCATGGCGTCGACAAGGACGAGCGCGCCCAGGCGATCGAGCGCGAGGAGATCGAGCGTCTCGCCAAGGACCGCGATGACGAGCAGGCGATCCTCGACCGCAACACCTTCGCGCGTCTGGCCGAGATCCTGACTGGCAAGACCGGTCTCGCCGGTCCGAAGGGCTTCAAGAAGGACACGGTCATCACCCGCGAGGCGATGAGCGAGTTCCCGCGTTCGCAGTGGTGGCTGTTCGCCACGGCGGACGACGCCCTGATGACCGAAATCGAGGCGATGCGGAAGCAGTACGACGAGTCGAAGAAGCGCCTCGAGCAGCGCTTCCTCGACAAGGTCGAGAAGTTGCAGCGTGGCGACGAACTGCCTCCGGGCGTGATGAAGATGGTCAAGGTCTTCGTCGCGGTGAAGCGCAAGATCCAGCCGGGCGACAAGATGGCCGGCCGTCACGGCAACAAGGGCGTGGTCTCGCGCATCGTGCCGGCGGAGGACATGCCGTTCCTCGAGGACGGTACCCATGCCGACATCGTGCTGAACCCGCTCGGCGTGCCCTCGCGCATGAACGTCGGACAGATCCTGGAGACCCATCTGGGCTGGGCCGCGGCAGGCCTCGGCAAGCAGATCGGCAAGGCGCTCGACGCCTATCGCAAGGCGCATGATTCCAAGGCGCTGAGGGCCTCGTTCGAAGCGGTCTACGAGGACAACGAGATCGTTGCCTCGATGAACGACGACGAACTGGTCGAGATGGGCCAGAACCTGCGTCGCGGCGTGCCGATGGCGACGCCGGTGTTCAACGGCGCCAAGGAGGCCGATATCGAGCGGCTCCTGGAGCAGGCCGGGCTGCACAGCTCTGGGCAGTCCACGCTGTATGATGGCAGGACCGGCGAGCCTTTCGACCGCAAGGTGACGATGGGCTACATCTACATGCTGAAGCTGCACCACCTGGTCGACGACAAGATCCATGCGCGCTCGATCGGCCCGTACTCGCTCGTCACCCAGCAGCCGCTCGGCGGCAAGGCGCAGTTCGGCGGCCAGCGCTTCGGCGAGATGGAGGTCTGGGCCCTCGAAGCCTACGGCGCCGCCTACACGCTGCAGGAAATGCTGACCGTGAAGTCGGACGACGTCGCGGGCCGCACCAAGGTCTACGAGTCGATCGTGCGTGGCGAAGACAATTTCGAGGCCGGCATCCCGGAGAGCTTCAACGTGCTCGTCAAGGAAATGCGTTCGCTCGGTCTCAATGTCGAGCTGATCAGCAACAAGCCGAGGCCGGGCGAGCTGCCCCCGGCCGAGGCGGCCGAGTAAGCCGCCGCGCCCCGAGGGCACGGCAGCGTTCGTTACTCATGCCGGCGGCACTCACGCCGCCGGCCGATGGATCAAAGGCCGGGCAGGGCGGTTTCCCTTGAAACCCCACCGGCCATAGGAGACAGGCTATGAAGCAAGAGGTCATGAACCTTTTCGGCCAGCAGCCGGTGCAGCAGGCGTTCGATGCGATCAAGATCTCGATCGCCAGCCCGGAAAAGATCGCGTCCTGGTCGTTCGGCGAGATCAAGAAGCCCGAGACCATCAACTACCGGACCTTCAAGCCGGAGCGCGACGGGCTGTTCTGCGCCCGCATCTTCGGGCCGATCAAGGACTATGAGTGCCTGTGCGGCAAGTACAAGCGCATGAAGTTCAAGGGCGTGATCTGCGAGAAGTGCGGCGTCGAGGTGACGCTGGCACGCGTCCGGCGCGAGCGCATGGGCCATATCGAGCTCGCGGCGCCGGTCGCCCATATCTGGTTCCTGAAGTCGCTGCCCTCGCGCATCGGCCTGCTGATGGACATGCCGCTCAAGGACCTCGAGCGCATCCTCTATTTCGAGTCGTATGTGGTGCTGGAGCCGGGCCTGACCCCGCTCAAGGACCGCCAGCTGCTCTCCGAGGAGGAGTATGTCCGCTGCCAGGAGGAGTATGGCGCGGATACCTTCACGGCGATGATCGGCGCGGAAGCGATCCGCGAGATGCTGCGCGCGCTCGATCTCGACCAGATCAACGCCGATCTGAAGCATGAGATCGCGACGACGACGTCCGAGCTCAAGCCGAAGAAGCTGATGAAGCGCCTCAAGATCATCGAGGCCTTCCAGGAGTCCGGCAACAAGCCGGAATGGATGGTGATGACCATGATCCCGGTCATCCCGCCGGATCTGCGTCCGCTGGTGCCGCTCGATGGCGGCCGTTTCGCGACCTCCGACCTGAACGACCTCTATCGCCGCGTCATCAACCGCAACAACCGCCTGAAGCGGCTGATCGAGCTGCGCGCGCCGGACATCATCATCCGCAACGAGAAGCGGATGCTGCAGGAATCGGTCGACGCCCTGTTCGACAACGGCCGTCGCGGCCGCGTCATCACCGGCGCCAACAAGCGCCCGCTGAAGTCGCTCGCCGACATGCTGAAGGGCAAGCAGGGGCGGTTCCGCCAGAACCTGCTCGGCAAGCGCGTCGACTATTCCGGCCGTTCGGTCATCGTGGTCGGCCCGGAGATGAAGCTGCACCAGTGCGGCCTGCCGAAGAAGATGGCGCTCGAGCTGTTCAAGCCGTTCATCTATGCGCGCCTCGACGCCAAGGGCTACTCGACCACGGTCAAGCAGGCCAAGAAGCTCGTCGAGAAGGAGAAGCCCGAGGTCTGGGATATCCTGGACGAGGTCATCCGCGAGCATCCGGTGCTGCTGAACCGCGCGCCGACGCTGCACCGCCTGGGCATCCAGGCCTTCGAGCCGGTCCTGATCGAGGGCAAGGCGATCCAGCTGCACCCGCTGGTCTGCGCCGCGTTCAACGCCGACTTCGACGGCGACCAGATGGCCGTGCACGTCCCGCTGTCGCTCGAGGCGCAGCTGGAAGCGCGCGTGCTGATGATGTCGACCAACAACATCCTGCACCCGGCGAACGGCCTACCGATCATCGTGCCGTCGCAGGACATCGTGCTCGGCCTCTACTACCTGTCGATCATCTCCGATGGTGAGCCGGGCCAGGGCAAGATCTTCGGCGATTTCGGCGAGCTCGAGCACGCGCTGCACGAGAAGGTCGTGACGCTGCACTCGAAGATCAAATATCGCTGGACCGGCGTCGGCCAGGACGGCAACCCCTATACGAAGATCTACGAGACCACGCCCGGCCGCGTGATCCTTTCGACCGCGCTGCCGGAGCATCCGGCCGTGTCCTTCGACGTCGTCAACAAGCTGATGACCAAGAAGGAGATCTCCAACATGATCGACGCCGTCTATCGCGGCTGCGGTCAGAAGGAGTCGGTGATCTTCTGCGATCGCGTCATGGGCCTCGGCTTCAAGCACGCCTTCAAGGCCGGCATCTCGTTCGGCAAGGACGACATGGTCATCCCCGAGAACAAGTGGGAGATCGTCGATACCACCCGCGTCCTCGCCAAGGATTACGAGCAGCAGTATCAGGACGGCCTGATCACGCAGGGCGAGAAGTACAACAAGGTCGTCGACGCCTGGGCGAAGTGCTCCGACAAGCTCGCCCAGGAGATGATGGCCCGCATCTCGACCGTGAAGAAGGACGAGAACGGCCGCGACAAGCCGATCAACTCGATCTACATGATGAGCCATTCGGGTGCCCGTGGCTCGCCGGCCCAGATGCGCCAGCTCGCCGCCATGCGCGGCCTGATGGCCAAGCCGTCGGGCGAGATCATCGAGAGCCCGATCATCTCGAACTTCAAGGAAGGCCTCGACGTTCTCGAGTACTTCAACTCGACCCACGGCGCCCGCAAGGGCCTCGCCGACACCGCGCTGAAGACGGCGAACTCGGGTTACCTGACCCGCCGCCTCGTCGACGTGGCGCAGGATGCGATCATCTCCGAGACGGATTGCGGCTCGGATAACGGCATCAAGATGCGCGCCATCATCGATGCCGGCCAGGTCGTGGCGTCGCTCGGCATCCGCATCCTCGGCCGCTCGGCGGCGGAGGACGTGACGGATATCGACGGCAACGTCCTCGTGGCCAAGGGCACGATGATCGAGGAAAGCCATATCGAGAAGATCAACGCCGCCGGTGTCCAGGAGGTGAAGATCCGCTCGGTGCTGACCTGCGAGACCAAGAACGGCGTCTGCGCGACCTGCTATGGCCGCGACCTCGCTCGCGGCACGCCCGTCAACATGGGCGAGGCCGTCGGCGTCATCGCGGCGCAGTCGATCGGCGAGCCGGGCACGCAGCTCACCATGCGTACCTTCCACATCGGTGGCGCCGCGACGATCGCGGACCAGTCCTTCGTCGAGTCCAACTTCGAAGGCGTCGTGAAGATGCGCAACCGCAACGTTGCGCGGAACTCCGACGGCGACCTGATCGCCATGGCGCGCAACATCGCCATCGTGATCGTCGGTCCGGACGGGGCGGAGCGCGCGGTGCACCGCGTCCAGTTCGGCTCGAAGCTGCGGGTCGACGAGGGCGACAAGGTCAAGCGCGGCCAGCGCCTGATCGAGTGGGACCCCTATTCCCGTCCGATCCTGGCGGAAGTGGACGGCAATGTCGGCTACGAGGATCTCGTGGACGGCATGTCGATCACCGAGACGACCGACGAGGCGACCGGCATCTCCAAGCGCGTCGTCATCGACTGGCGCGGCTCGGCCCGCACGTCGGACCTTAAGCCGGCGCTCACCGTGCATGGGCCGGATGGCAAGATCGCCAGGCTGGCGCGTGGCGGCGACGCCCGCTACATCCTGCCCGTCGACGGCATCATCTCGGTGGAGCCGGGGGCCTCGATCAAGGCTGGCGACGTGCTCGCCCGTGTCTCGACCGACTCGGCCAAGACCCGCGACATCACCGGCGGTCTGCCGCGGGTGGCGGAGCTGTTCGAGGCACGTCGTCCGAAGGATGCGGCGATCATCGCCGAGAAGGCCGGCGTCATCGGCTTCGGCAAGGACTACAAGAACAAGCGGCGCGTCACGCTGACGCCGCATGACGGCTCGGATGGGCTCGAATACCTGATCCCGAAGGGCAAGCACATCCATCTCCAGGACGGCGACGTCGTCGAGATGGGCGACTACATCCTCGACGGCAACCCGGCCCCGCACGACATCCTGGCGATCAAGGGCGTCGAGGAGCTGGCGGCTTATCTGGTGAACGAAATCCAGGAGGTCTATCGCCTCCAGGGCGTCGGCATCAACGACAAGCACATCGAGGTGATCGTCCGGCAGATGCTGCAGAAGGTCGAGATCACGGATGGCGGCGACACCGACATCCTGACCGGCGACCAGATCGACCGCATCGAGCTGGAAGAGGTCAATGCCAAGATGCGCGAAGAGGGCAAGAAGCCGGCTTCTGGCGTTCCGGTCCTGCTCGGCATCACCAAGGCCTCGCTGCAGACGCGCTCCTTCATCTCGGCGGCGTCCTTCCAGGAGACCACCCGCGTTCTCACCGAGGCGGCGGTCAACGGCAAGCAGGACACGCTCGAGGGCCTGAAGGAGAACGTCATCGTCGGCTCGCTGATCCCGGCCGGTACGGGCGCGCAGGTCGCCCGCATCAAGCAGGTGGCGACGCGCCGCGACGATCTGATCGTCGGACAGAAGGCGGATGCGGCGGCCAAGGCCGCGGCCGCGGTGCTGCCGGCCGCCGAGTAAGCTCGGCTCAAGGCTTCGACTTATGTGGAACGGCCGCCTTCGGGCGGCCGTTCTGCTTTGGCTTGACGCTCGGGGGACCGATCTGCCTAGATTCCAGCAGCGAAACGCGCCGGGGGGCGAGCGATGTGCTGCTGGTGGGGCTGGGGCAATGGACGAGCGTTTCCTGGAAAGCCTCTATGAGGCGGCAATCGTTCCCGAGCTCTGGCCCGGGGTCCTGAAACGGTTCCAGAGCCAGACGCGGGGGGCCGGAGCGGTCCTGGTCACGGTCGCGGCCGGCCGGGCGCGCTGGATTTCCTCCTCGCCTGAATTCGACGAGGTCGTGGCGACGCATTTCGAGCGCTTCCCCGACAATGCGCGTACGGCCCGGTTGCTCGGGCGCAATCATGCCGGCTTCCTGCGCGACGTCGACATTTTCAGCAGTGACGAGATGGCGCTGGAGCCGGTCTATGCGGATTTCCTGCTGCCGCGCGGCCTCGGCATCGGTGTCGCGACCTCGATCGTCTCGCCGAGCGGCGAGGCCTTCATCCTGCACGCCGAACGCGAATGGAAGGAAGGCCCCGTCGATGCGGCGCAGATCCGCCGGCTCGACGGGCTGCGCCCGCATCTGGCGCGGGCCATGGTGCTCTCGGCGCGCCTGGATTTCGAACGGGCTCGGAGCGCGACGCAAGCGCTCGAGACGATGGGGTTGCCGGCGGCGGTACTGGATCGCAGCGGGCGGCCCGTCGCGATGAACCCGCTGCTCGCGGCGATGCTGCCGGAGGTGGCGCAGGACCGCATCGCCCGTCTGACCTTGACCAACGCACCGGCGGACGCACTCTTCGCCGCTGCGCTCGCGGCGATCGGCTCGGCGCCGGCGGATGCGGCGGTGCGTTCGATCCCGATCGCGCAGCAGGGCGATCGTCCGCCGCTGATCCTGCATCTTTCGCCGATCCGCGGCGCGGCCCATGACATCTTCACGCGTGCCGCGACGATCCTGGTGGTGACGCCGGTCGTGCTCGGGGAGCTGCCCAGCGCCAGCGTCGTCCAGGGCCTGTTCGACCTGACTCCGTCGGAGGCGAAGCTCGCGGCCTTGATCGCCGCCGGCATCCGACCGCGCGACGCGGCCGCGACGCTCGGCGTCACCGAGTCGACGGCACGCACGACATTGAAGCGCGTCATGGCCAAGACCGGCCTGCATCGCCAGGCCGAGCTCGTCGGTCTGCTGCGTGGCGCGCGGCTCGGGCCGGCGGGCGGGCAGGCCGACTGAAGAGGCGGCGGTCACGCGGAAGCGGGCCCGCCGGACAGGCGCGCTCTGCGCAGGATCCGCAAGGCAGCAGGCATGGTCCATGGCCATGCCGGTCAAAACACGGGAGAGCGGCGCGAGAACGAAGGCGGGCCTTGCTGGCCCCGATGTTCCTGCGCTAGGGTTCCTCGGCAGGCTCCCCTCGCGAGGGGGTGCGGGATACTCCGGCGCGCCCGATGGCGCCGTAGAGGCAGGTCCGCCATGCACGGGCCGGAGACTTCGTAAATCCGGGGTTGACGCGAATCTCCGGCTGAGTCATAAGCGCGCCACTGTCGACGGTTGTCGGACACGTTTGTCGCTCATCCCTAGTATGAGCGAATTTCGCGACCGAAACTCCGTCGGAATTCCAGCGTCGATAGACGACATGGCAGGACGCATGAATGCGGGTCACCCGTGTTCCTCTGCATGGCGAGCGCGCCTGAGGCCTCTTTAAAGGGCGCCGATGGCGCGGCTTCGTTTGTGTCATGGCTTCGCCGGCGCCGGAAGGACCATGAGATTTTTCAAAGCGCTCAGGGGAGCGAGAGGCCTTAAATGCCGACAATCAGCCAGCTGATCCGCAAGCCGCGTTCGCCCGTCAAGGCGCGCAACTCCGCTCCGGCACTTGAGAATTGCCCGCAGAAGCGGGGCGTTTGCACGCGCGTCTATACGACGACGCCGAAGAAGCCGAACTCGGCGCTCCGCAAGGTCGCCAAGGTGCGCCTGACCAATGGCTTCGAGGTCATCGGTTACATTCCTGGCGAGGGTCACAACCTCCAGGAGCACTCCGTCGTCATGATCCGCGGCGGCCGCGTCAAGGACCTTCCCGGCGTGCGCTACCACATCCTGCGCGGCGTGCTCGATACGCAGGGCGTCAAGAACCGTAAGCAGCGTCGTTCGAAGTACGGCGCCAAGCGTCCGAAGTGATTTGTGCCGAACCGGCGGGGCAGGGGCCCGGCCGGTTCGCAGTTTAGAGATTTGACCGGAGACTAGACGATGTCCCGCCGCCATAGCGCCGAAAAACGCGAGATCATCCCGGACGCCAAGTATGGCGACGTGATCCTGACGAAGTTCATGAACTCCGTCATGTACGAAGGTAAGAAGTCGACGGCCGAAGGCATCGTCTACGGCGCCTTCGACATCATCGAGGGCAAGATGAAGAGCGACCCGCTCGCCGTCTTCAAGAGCGCTCTCGAGAACGTCGCTCCGGCGATCGAGGTCCGCTCCCGCCGCGTCGGCGGTGCGACCTACCAGGTCCCCGTCGAGGTTCGCTCGGAGCGTCGTCAGGCGCTGGCGATCCGCTGGCTCATCGCCGCGGCCCGTGCGCGCAACGACCGTACGATGGTCGAGCGTCTCTCGGCCGAGCTGATGGATGCCGCCAACAACCGCGGCAACGCCGTGAAGAAGCGCGAAGACACGCACCGGATGGCGGAAGCCAACCGCGCCTTCTCGCACTATCGCTGGTAATCCGTCCGCGACACCCCGGAAAAACAGAGCACTTCCATGGCCCGTTCCCACCCCATCGAGAGCTATCGCAACTTCGGCATCATGGCCCACATTGATGCGGGCAAGACGACGACGACCGAGCGCATCCTGTTTTACACGGGCAAGAACCATAAGCTCGGCGAGACGCATGACGGCTCGGCGACCATGGACTGGATGACCCAGGAGCAGGAGCGCGGCATCACGATCACGTCCGCCGCGACGACCTGCTTCTGGCGCGACAACCGCCTGAACATCATCGACACCCCCGGTCACGTCGACTTCACCATCGAAGTCGAGCGTTCGCTGCGCGTGCTCGACGGTGCCGTCTGCGTGCTCGACGGCAACCAGGGCGTCGAGCCCCAGACCGAGACCGTCTGGCGCCAGGCCGACAAGTACGACGTTCCGCGCGTCGTCTTCGTCAACAAGATGGACAAGATCGGCGCCGATTTTTTCCGCTGCGTCCAGGACATCATCGACCGCGTCGCCGGCAAGCCGGTCTGCCTGCAGATCCCGATCGGGGCCGAGTCGGACTTCCAGGGCGTCGTCGACCTGATCAAGATGAAGGCGATCGTCTGGGACGGCGAGGCTCTCGGCGCGTCCTATAACGAGCGCGACATTCCGGCCGATCTCGCCGACAAGGCCGCCGAGTATCGCAACAAGCTGATCGAAGCCGCCGTCGAGATGGACGATGCGGCGATGGAAGCCTATCTCGAAGGCAACGAGCCGGACGCCGACACGCTGCGCAGGCTGATCCGCACCGCGGTTCAGCGCCGTGCGTTCCACCCGGTGCTTTGCGGCTCGGCCTTCAAGAACAAGGGCGTGCAGCCGCTGCTCGACGCCGTCGTCGACTTCCTGCCGTCGCCGGTCGATCGCGGCGAGATCAAGGCCATCGACTTCAAGACCGAGGAAGAGACCGTTCGTCGTCCGACGGACGAGGATCCCTTCTCCATGCTCGCCTTCAAGATCATGGACGACCCCTTCGTCGGCACCATCACCTTCTGCCGCGTCTATTCGGGCAAGGTCGAGGCTGGCGCTAGCGTCATCAACTCGACGCGCGACAAGAAGGAACGTGTCGGCCGCATGCTGCTGATGCATGCGAACAACCGTGAGGACATCAAGGAGGCTTTCGCCGGCGACATCGTCGCCCTGGCCGGCCTCAAGGACGTCCGCACCGGCGACACGCTGTGCGATCCCGTCAAGGCGGTGATCCTGGAGCGCATGGAGTTCCCCGAGCCGGTCATCACGATCGCGATCGAGCCGAAGTCCAAGGCCGACCAGGAGAAGCTGGGCCTGGCCCTGTCGAAGCTCGCGAACGAGGATCCGTCCTTCCGCGTCTCGACCGACCAGGAGAGCGGCCAGACCATTCTCAAGGGCATGGGCGAGCTGCATCTCGACATCAAGGTCGACATCCTGCGCCGCACCTACAAGGTCGACGCCAATATCGGCGCGCCGCAGGTGGCCTATCGCGAGACCATCACCAAGAAGGTCGACGTCGACTACACCCACAAGAAGCAGACCGGCGGTACCGGCCAGTTCGCCCGTGTCAAGTTCACGGTCGAGCCGAACGAGACCGGCAAGGGCTTCGAGTTCGAGTCGAAGATCGTCGGCGGAACGGTTCCCAAGGAGTACATCCCGGGCGTCGAGAAGGGCCTCAACTCGGTCATCGGCTCCGGCGTGCTCGCCGGCTTCCCGGTGGTCGACGTCAAGGTCACCCTGACCGACGGCGCCTTCCACGAGGTCGACTCGTCGGCTCTGGCCTTCGAAATCGCCTCGCGTGCCGGTCTGCGCGAAGCGCTGCAGAAGGCTGGCGCGGTGCTGCTCGAGCCGATCATGAAGGTCGAGGTCGTGACCCCGGAGGACTATACCGGTTCGGTCATCGGCGACCTGAACTCGCGTCGCGGTCAGATCCAGGGCCAGGACATGCGTGGCAACGCCGTCGTGATCAACGCGATGGTGCCGCTCGCCAACATGTTCGGCTATGTCAACCAGCTGCGTTCGTTCAGCCAGGGGCGTGCCAACTACACCATGCAGTTCGACCACTATGAGCAGGTTCCTTCGGCGGTGGCCGCCGAGGTCCAGGCCAAGTACGCCTGAGCTGACAAAGACTTAAACCGAACACTTGAACAAGATTTGACGGACGGAGGCTGACATGGCCAAAGAGAAGTTCTCCCGCACGAAGCCGCACTGCAACATCGGCACGATTGGTCACGTTGACCATGGCAAGACGTCTTTGACGGCTGCGATCACGAAGGTTCTGGCGGAGGCTGGCGGCGCTTCGTTCACGGCTTATGACCAGATCGACAAGGCTCCTGAGGAGAAGGCGCGCGGGATCACGATCTCGACGTCGCATGTCGAGTACGAGACGCCTGCGCGTCACTATGCTCACGTCGACTGCCCCGGTCACGCCGACTATGTGAAGAACATGATCACGGGCGCGGCGCAGATGGACGGCGCGATCCTTGTTGTTTCGGCTGCCGACGGCCCGATGCCGCAGACCCGCGAGCACATCCTGCTGGCGCGCCAGGTCGGCGTTCCCGCGCTTGTGGTGTTCATGAACAAGGTCGACCTGGTCGACGACGCCGAGCTGCTCGAGCTGGTCGAGATGGAGATCCGCGAGCTTCTGTCGAAGTACGATTTCCCGGGCGACGACATTCCGATCACCAAGGGCTCGGCCAAGGCCGCGCTGGACGGCGTGACGCCTGAGATCGGGCATGACGCGGTGATCGCGCTGATGAAGACGGTGGACGACTACATCCCGCAGCCTGAGCGTCCGATCGACCAGCCGTTCCTGATGCCGGTGGAAGACGTGTTCTCGATCTCTGGCCGCGGCACGGTCGTGACCGGTCGCGTCGAGCGCGGCATCGTCAAGGTCGGCGAGGAAATCGAGATCGTCGGTCTGAAGGACACGGTGAAGACGACCGTCACGGGCGTCGAGATGTTCCGCAAGCTGCTGGACCAGGGCCAGGCCGGCGACAACATCGGCGCGCTGCTGCGCGGCACGAAGCGCGAGGACGTCGAGCGCGGCCAGGTGCTGTGCAAGCCGGGCTCGGTGAAGCCGCACACCAAGTTCAAGGCCGAGGCCTACATCCTGACCAAGGAAGAGGGCGGTCGCCACACCCCGTTCTTCACCAATTACCGCCCGCAGTTCTACTTCCGCACGACGGACGTGACCGGCGTGGTGCACCTGCCGGAAGGCACGGAGATGGTGATGCCGGGCGACAACATCTCGATGGAAGTGCACCTGATCGTGCCGATCGCGATGGAAGAGAAGCTGCGCTTCGCCATCCGTGAAGGCGGCCGCACCGTCGGTGCCGGCGTCGTCGCAACGATCCTCGCGTAACGCTGGCTGATCTGAGGGCGAAGGCCCTTTGCGGGCCTTCGCCTTTTCACGTCACGGAGATAACAAGACCATGAACGGTCAGAATATCCGGATCCGCCTCAAGGCGTTCGATCATCGCATCCTCGATGCTTCGACTCGCGAGATCGTCTCGACCGCGAAGCGGACTGGCGCCCAGGTTCGCGGCCCGATCCCGCTGCCGACGCTGATCGAGAAGTTCACCGTCAACCGCTCGCCGCACATCGACAAGAAGTCGCGCGAGCAGTTCGAGATGCGGACCCATAAGCGGGTTCTCGATATCGTCGACCCGACCCCGCAGACGGTCGACGCCCTCATGAAGCTCGATCTCGCCGCCGGCGTCGACGTCGAAATCAAGCTCTGATCCATCATCGGGTCCTCTGTTTCCGGGTGCTTTCCCGGATGGACATGACCCCAAGGGAAGGTGTGCACCGATGCGTTCCGGTGTGATTGCACAGAAAGTCGGGATGACCCGCATCTTCACCGATGCCGGCGAGCATATCCCGGTCACGGTGTTGAAGCTCGACAACTGCCAGGTTGTCGCGCATCGCACGGTCGAGAAGAACGGCTATGTCGCCGTGCAGCTCGGGTCGGGCTTGGCCAAGGTCAAGAACGTCTCGAAGGCGCAGCGCGGCCATTTCGCCGTCGCCAAGATCGAGCCGAAGCAGAAGCTCGTCGAGTTCCGCGTCAGCAACGACGCGCTGATCCCGGTCGGCGCCGAGCTCACCGCCGACCATTTCGTCGTCGGCCAGTTCGTCGATGTCAGCGGCACCACCACCGGTAAGGGTTTCGCCGGCGGCATGAAGCGCTGGAACTTCGGTGGTCTGCGCGCCACGCACGGCGTCTCGATCTCGCATCGCTCGATCGGTTCGACCGGCGGTCGCCAGGATCCCGGCAAGACCTTCAAGAACAAGAAGATGCCCGGCCATATGGGTGTCGATCGCGTGACCACGCAGAACCTGCGCGTCGTCCAGACGGATGTCGAGCGCGGTCTGATCCTGGTCGAGGGCGCGGTCCCCGGCGTGGCTGGTGGCTGGATCCATGTCCGCGATGCGGTCAAGCGCGCTTTGCCGAAGGACGCTCCGCTTCCGGGCAAGTTCAAGGTCGCCGGTGGCGACGCCCAGGCTCCTGCGGCCGAGACGGTTGAGGAGAACGCGTGATGAAGCTCGATATCACCACTCTCGAAGGCGGTAACGCCGGTTCCGTCGAGCTTTCGGACGCGATCTTCGGCCTCGAGCCGCGCGCCGACCTGCTCGCCCGCATGGTCCGCTATCAGCTCGCCAAGCGTCGCGCCGGTACGCACAAGACCAAGGGCCGCTCGGAGATCGATCGCACCCGCAAGAAGATCTACAAGCAGAAGGGCACTGGCGGCGCTCGCCACGGCGCCGCTTCGGCCCCGCAGTTCCGCGGCGGCGGCAAGGCCTTCGGGCCGGTGGTGCGC
Organism: Allobosea sp. GW823-FHT01F03; assembly: GCF_058798075.1. Taxonomy (NCBI): domain Bacteria; kingdom Pseudomonadati; phylum Pseudomonadota; class Alphaproteobacteria; order Hyphomicrobiales; family Alloboseaceae; genus Allobosea; species Allobosea sp. GW823-FHT01F03. Next base: position 2,741,899 of record NZ_CM179505.1, read on the forward strand.
GATCACGCGCACGACCTGCCGAAGAAGGTGAAGGCCCTGGCCCTGCGCCATGCGCTTTCGGCCAAGGCCAAGGATGACGGCCTGATCATCATCGACGATGCGAAGCTCGCAGAGCCGAAGACCAAGATCCTGCTCGGCCATTTCAGCAAGCTCGACCTGTCGAGCGCGCTGGTGATCGGCGGCGCCGAGATCGATGCGAACTTCGGCCTGGCCGCGCGCTCGATCCCGAATGTCGACGTCCTGCCGGTTCAGGGTATCAACGTCTATGACATCCTGCGTCGCGACAAGCTCGTGTTGACGCGCTCGGCTGTCGATGCGCTGGAGGCGCGCTTCAAATGAGCCAGTCCAAGAACATGGATCCGCGGCACTACGACGTCATCGTCAGCCCGGTGATCACCGAGAAGGCGACCATGCTCTCCGAGCACAACAAGGTCGTTTTCGAGGTTGCCAAGACCGCGACGAAGCCGCAGATCAAGGCGGCGGTCGAGAAGCTGTTCGACGTCAAGGTGAAGAGCGTCAACACGCTGGTCACCGAGGGCAAGGTCAAGGTCTTCCGGGGCCGGCTCGGCCAGCGCTCGGACGTCAAGAAGGCGGTCGTGACCCTCGAAGAAGGTCACTCCATCGACGTGACCACGGGCCTGTAAGAGAGGATCGACAACATGGCTTTGAAGCATTTCAAGCCGGTCACGCCGAGCCTTCGCCAGCTCGTGATCGTCGACCGCAGCGAGCTCTACAAGGGCAAGCCCGTCAAGGCGCTGACCGAGGGCAAGTCGTCCTCGGGCGGCCGCAACAACAACGGCCGCATCACCGTCCGCTTCCGCGGCGGTGGCCACAAGCGCACGCTGCGTCTGATCGACTTCAAGCGTCGCGGCAAGGCCGGCATCCCGGCGACCGTGGAGCGGATCGAGTATGATCCGAACCGCAGCGCCTTCATCGCGCTGATCACCTATACCGACGGCGTCCAGTCCTACATCCTGGCGCCGCAGCGCCTGGCGGTCGGCGACACCGTGATCTCCGGCGACTCGGTCGACGTGAAGCCCGGCAACGCCGCCCCGATGGGCTCGCTGCCGATCGGCACGATCGTCCACAATGTCGAGCTGAAGATCGGCAAGGGCGGGGCGCTCGCGCGTTCGGCCGGCAACTACGCCCAGATCGTCGGTCGCGACCAGGGCTATGTCGTGGTTCGTCTGAACTCCGGCGAGCAGCGCCTGATCAGCGGCCAGTGCTATGCGACCGTCGGTGCGGTTTCGAACCCGGACCACATGAACACGAACGACGGCAAGGCAGGGCGCTCGCGCTGGCTGGGTCGCCGTCCGCACAACCGTGGCGTCTCGATGAACCCGGTCGACCACCCGCATGGCGGCGGTGAAGGCCGCACCTCGGGCGGCCGTCATCCGGTCACGCCCTGGGGTCTGCCGACCAAGGGTAAGAAGACCCGCTCGAACAAGCGGACCGACACCTTCATCGTGTCGAGCCGTCACGCCCGCAAGAAGAAGAACTGAGGTCCGTCATGGCGCGTTCGCTTTGGAAAGGTCCGTTTGTCGACGGATACCTTCTGAAAAAGGCCGAGGTCGCCCGTTCGGCGACCCGGCAGGAAGTCATCAAGATCTGGAGCCGCCGCTCCACGATCCTGCCGCAGTTCGTCGGTCTGACGTTCGGCGTCTACAACGGCCACAAGCATGTGCCGGTCGCCGTGTCCGAGGAGATGGTGGGTCACAAGTTCGGCGAGTTCTCGCCGACCCGCACCTTCCACGGCCACGCTGCCGACAAGAAGGCGAAGAGGAAGTAAGCCATGGGAAAGCCCTCCGCCCCCCGTGCGCTGCCTGAGAACGAGGCGGTTGCGGTTGCCCGCAACCTCCGCGTCTCCCCGCAGAAGCTGAATCTTCTCGCCCAGCTCATCCGTGGCAAGAAGGTCTCGACCGCGCTCGCCGATCTCGAGTTCTCGCGCAAGCGGATCTCGACCGATGTGCGCAAGTGCCTGCAGAGCGCGATCGCCAACGCCGAGAACAATCATGATCTCGACGTCGACGATCTCGTCGTCGCCCAGGCTTTCGTCGGCAAGGCGCTGGTCATGAAGCGCTTCCACGCCCGCGCCCGCGGCCGTGGCGCCCGCATCATGAAGCCCTTCGCCAACATCACGATCGTGGTGCGCGAAGTCCAGGCGGCCAAGGCCTGAGGAGAGAACGATGGGTCAGAAAATCAATCCGATCGGCCTTCGTCTCGGCATCAACCGGACCTGGGATTCGCGCTGGTTCGCCAACAAGGGCGAATATGGCAAGCTGCTCCACGAGGACATGGCGATCCGCGCCGCCCTCATGAAGCTGCTGAAGCAGGCCGCCGTCTCGAAGATCATCATCGAGCGCCCGCACAAGAAGTGCCGCGTCACCATCCACTCGGCTCGCCCGGGCGTGGTGATCGGCAAGAAGGGCGCCGACATCGAGAAGCTCCGCAAGGCGGTGATGAAGCTGACGAACGCCGACGTCACCATCAACATCGTCGAGGTGCGCAAGCCGGAGATCGACGCGACCCTGGTCGCCGACTCGATCGCCCAGCAGCTCGAGCGCCGCGTCGCTTTCCGTCGCGCCATGAAGCGGGCCGTTCAGTCGGCCATGCGTCTGGGCGCCGAGGGCATCCGCATCAACTGCTCGGGCCGTCTCGGCGGGGCTGAGATCGCGCGCCTGGAATGGTATCGCGAAGGTCGCGTGCCGCTGCATACGCTGCGCGCCGATGTCGACTACGGTGTCGGCACCGCCTTCACGACCTACGGGACGTGCGGCATCAAGGTCTGGATCTTCAAGGGCGAGATCCTGGAACACGACCCGATGGCCCAGGACAAGCGCCTCTCGGACGAGGGCGGCCGCTCCGGTGGTGAGCGTCGCGAACGTCGCGAGCAGGCTGCGTAAGGCTGATCGAGAAGAGCCATGCTGCAACCAAAGCGCACTAAATTCCGTAAGCAGTTCAAGGGGCGCATCTCCGGCGCCGCCAAGGGCGGCACGGACCTCAACTTCGGCCAGTTCGGCCTGAAGGCGATGATGCCCGAGCGCATCACTGCCCGTCAGATCGAGGCTGCCCGTCGTGCCATCACCCGCGCCATGAAGCGCGCCGGCCGCGTCTGGATCCGCGTGTTCCCTGACGTGCCGGTTTCCAAGAAGCCGACCGAAGTCCGCATGGGTAAAGGCAAGGGCTCGCCCGAGTATTGGGCGGCCAAGGTCAAGCCGGGCCGGATCATGTTCGAGATCGACGGCGTCGCCGAGGACACCGCCCGCGAGGCGCTGCGTCTCGGGGCGGCCAAGCTCCCGATCAAGACCCGCTTCATCCAGCGCATCGCCGAGTAAGGAGGGCGACATGAAAGCTACGCAACGCCTTTCCGATCTCAAGGTGATGAGCACGGACCAGCTCCAGGAAGAGCTCCTGAAGCTCAAGAAGGAGCAGTTCAACCTGCGTTTCCAGCGCGCCACCGGCCAGCTCGAGAACACCTCGCGCGTCACCGAGGTCCGCAAGGAGATCGCCCGCATCAAGACGCTGCAGCGGTCCAAGACCGTCGCCGCGAGCGCCTGAGGAGTTAGACCATGCCGAAGCGCGTGCTGCAGGGCGTCGTCGTCAGCGACAAGCAGAACAAAACTGTTGTGGTTAAGGTGGAGCGGCGGTATACGCACCCGCTCCTCAAGAAGACGGTTCGCCGTTCGAAAAACTACCACGCCCACGATGAGGGCGAGGTGGCCAAGATCGGTGATCAGGTCTGGATCGAGGAATCCAAGCCCATCTCTAAGTTGAAGAGCTGGGTTGTGCTCGACGGCGCGCCGAAAGCGTAAAGTCATTTCGAGGCCAGGGGGCGATCGACCCCCGTCAGTCGTAGTCCGGGCGGAGCCTAAAGCTCTCGTCCGGAAACCGCGCTGATATGGAATGGAAGGATCAAGGCCATGATCCAGGTGCAGACGAATCTCGAGGTCGCCGACAATTCTGGCGCCCGCCGCGTGATGTGCATCAAGGTTCTCGGCGGCTCGAAGCGGCGCTATGCCCGCATCGGCGACATTATCGTGGTCTCCATCAAGGAAGCCATCCCGCGCGGCCGCGTGAAGAAGGGCGACGTCATGAAGGCGGTCGTCGTTCGCACGGCCAAGGACGTCAAGCGTCCGGACGGTTCGGTGATTCGGTTCGACCGCAATGCGGCCGTTCTGATCAACAACCAGAAGGAGCCTGTGGGCACCCGTATCTTCGGACCGGTTCCGCGCGAGCTGCGCGCCAAGAACCACATGAAGATCATTTCGCTCGCTCCTGAGGTGCTGTAATGGCTGCGAAAATCAAGAAGGGCGACAAGGTCGTCGTGCTCGCCGGCCGCGACAAGGGCAAGGATGGCGAAGTCCTCCAGGTCCTGCCGAAGGACGGCCGCGCCGTCGTGCGTGGCGTCAATCTGGTGAAGAAGCACACCAAGGCCACGGCGCAGTCCGAGGGCGGCATCATCAGCAAGGAAGCCACGATCGACCTGTCGAACCTGGCCGTCGCCGATCCGAAGGACGGCAAGCCGACCCGCGTCGGCTTCAAGGTGCTCGATGACGGCCGCAAGGTCCGTTTCGCCAAGCGTTCGGGGGATCTGATCGATGGCTGACAATCAGCAGGCGGCCCTGACGCCGCGTATGAAGAAGCACTACGAGGACGTTGTCCGTCCGGCCATGATCGCCGAGTTCGGCTACAAGAACGTCATGGAAGTGCCGACGATCGAGAAGATCGTCATCAATATGGGCGTTGGTGAAGCGACGGCCGACCGCAAGAAGGTCGACAACGCCGCCGGCGACCTCGCCCTGATCGCCGGTCAGCGGCCGGTCATCACCAAGTCCCGCCTCGCCATCGCCGGCTTCAAGCTGCGCGAGAACATGGCGGTGGGCTGCAAGGTCACGCTGCGCAAGACCAAGATGTTCGAGTTCGTCGACCGGCTCGTCACCATCGCCTTGCCGCGCGTGCGCGACTTCCGCGGTCTCAACCCGAAGTCGTTCGACGGGCGCGGCAATTTCGCGCTCGGGATCAAGGAGCACATCGTGTTTCCGGAGATCAACTACGACAAGGTCGACCAGGTCTGGGGTATGGACGTGATCGTCTGCACGACTGCGAAGTCGGACGACGAAGCTCGCGCCCTGCTCAAGCACTTCAACTTCCCGTTCCGGCAGTGAGCCGACCGGCTCATACGCGGAAACCAGGAGACATCGATGGCTAAGAAAAGCTCCGTCGAGAATAACAACCGCCGCAAGGCGCTCGTGAAGAAGTTCGCGGGCCGGCGCGCGCGGCTTCTCGCGATCGCCAATGACGAAAGCCAGTCCATGGACGAGCGCTTCCTCGCTCGCCTCAAGCTGGCCGAACTGCCCCGCAACTCCGCCGGCATTCGCGTGCGGAACCGTTGCGAAGTCACCGGCCGCCCGCGGGCGTTCTACCGCAAGCTGAAGATGTCGCGCGTTGCTTTGCGCGAGCTCGGCAACAAGGGGCTGGTTCCCGGCCTTGTCAAGTCGAGCTGGTGAGGAGGTAGCATCATGGCGATCATCGATCCGCTCGGAGATATGCTGACCCGCATCCGCAACGCTCAGTTGCGGCGCAAGTCGCGCGTCTCGACCCCTGGCTCGAAGCTGCGCGCCCGCGTGCTCGACGTGCTTCAGTCCGAGGGTTACATCCGCGGCTACACCCAGACCGAGTTCGGCAATGGCCGGACCGAGTTCGACATCGAGCTGAAGTACCATGAGGGCCAGCCGGTCATCCGGTCGATCTCTCGGGTCTCCAAGCCCGGCCGCCGTGTCTACTCTTCGGTCGAGACGATGCCGCGCGTGGCCGATGGCCTCGGCGTCACCATCATCTCGACGCCGAAGGGTGTCATGCCCGATCACCTTGCCCGCGAGCAGAACGTGGGCGGCGAAGTGCTCTGCAAGGTCTTCTGACCTTTCAGGCACGGCTGCTCATCAGGAGAAATCCAATGTCTCGTATCGGTAAGAGGCCGGTTCTGGTCCCCGCTGGCGTCACCGCCAACGTTTCCGGCCAGTTGGTCAAGATCAAGGGTTCGAAGGGCGAGATGTCCTTCGAGGTTCCCGACGACGTCTCGGTCGCGCTGGAGAACGGCGCCATCGCCGTCCAGCCGCGTTCGCAGAGCAAGCGCGCCCGCTCGCTCTGGGGCACCTCGCGTGCCCGCATCAACAACCTGGTCATCGGCACCACTGCGGGCTTCGAGAAGAAGCTCGAGATCAACGGCGTCGGTTACAAGGCTGCGGTTGCCGGCAAGGTTCTGAAGCTGTCGCTCGGCTTCAGCCATGACGTCGACTACACGATCCCGGAAGGCGTCACGATCACGACGCCGAAGCCGACGGAAATCGTCGTCGCCGGCATCGACAAGCAGGTCGTCGGCCAGACCGCCGCGGAGATCCGCGAGTATCGTGGCCCCGAGCCCTATAAGGGCAAGGGCGTCAAGTACGCTGGCGAGTTCATCTTCCGCAAGGAAGGCAAGAAGAAGTAAGGACGGCAGGGATGAGCAAGCAGACAGTTGCGACTGCGCGCCGCAAGGCCCGCGTCCGCCGCGCGATCAAGGCGGTTGCCAATGGTCGCGCCCGCCTGTCGGTGCACCGCACTGGCAAGCAGATCTACGCCCAGATCATCGACGACGGGAAGGGCGTGACGCTCGCTTCCGCTTCGTCGCTGGACAAGGACATCCGTGGCGACATCAAGTCGGGCGCGAATGTCGTGGCGGCTGCGCAGATCGGCAAGATCATTGCCGAGCGTGCGCTCAAGGCCGGCGTCAAGGAAGTGGTCTTCGACCGCGGTTCCTATATGTATCACGGCCGCGTCAAGGCGCTGGCCGATGCCGCTCGCGAAGGCGGGCTGAGCTTCTGACGTTCAGGAATTGCGGTGCGCGGGGAACCCGGTGGGTTCTCCGCGCACCGCATTGTAGTGGCTGCCCCATCCGGGGCGCTCGAGCGAGCGGCGGGGTCCCTGGCCCTGGTCCGCGCAAGTAAGAGGATGACATGGCGAGAGAACCTCGTGACCGTCAGGATCGCGAAGAGCGCGATTCCGAATTCGTGGACCGTCTGGTCCACATCAACCGCGTCGCCAAGGTGGTGAAGGGCGGGCGTCGCTTCGGCTTCGCTGCGCTCGTCGTCGTCGGCGACCAGAAGGGCCGCGTCGGCTTCGGCCACGGCAAGGCCCGTGAAGTTCCCGAGGCGATCCGCAAGGCCACGGAAGCCGCCAAGCGCGGTCTCGTCCGTATCCCGCTGCGCGAGGGCCGCACCCTGCATCACGACGTCCACGGCCGCCACGGCGCCGGCAAGGTCGTGCTGCGCGCTGCCCCGGCCGGTACCGGCATCATCGCCGGCGGCCCGATGCGCGCCGTCTTCGAGGCGGTCGGCATGCAGGACGTCGTGTCGAAGTCGCTCGGCTCTTCGAACCCTTACAACCTCGTGCGCGCCACCTTCGACGCGCTGAAGAACGAGGATTCGCCGCGCAGCGTCGCCGCCCGGCGTTCGCTGAAGGTCTCGGCCCTGCAGACGCGTCGTCGCGATGCCGGCACCGATGCCGCGGCCGAAGCGTGAGGAGGGTTCTATGGCAAAGTCCGAGAAGACCCTCACCGTCGAGCAGATCGGTAGCCCGATCCGCCGCGACGCGTCGCAGCGCCAGACCCTGATCGGTCTCGGCCTGAACAAGATCCGCCGCCAGTCGACCCTGCAGGACACGCCGGCCGTGCGTGGCATGGTCGAGAAGGTCAAGCACCTCGTCCGCGTCGTCGACGCGAAGTGAGGAGGGGCGAACATGAAACTCACTGATATCCGTGACAACGTCGGTGCCGCCAAGTCGCGCATCCGCGTCGGCCGTGGCATTGGCTCCGGCAAGGGCAAGACCGGCGGGCGTGGCGTCAAGGGCCAGACCTCCCGCGCTGGTGTCGCGATCAACGGCTTCGAGGGCGGCCAGATGCCGCTTTATCGGCGCCTGCCGAAGCGCGGCTTCCACAACCTGTTCGCCCGCGAGCTGAACGAGGTCAATCTCGGCCGGATCCAGCAGGCGGTCGAGGCCGGCAAGCTGGATGCCAAGGGGGCCGTCACGCTCGAGGCGCTCGTCGCCGCCGGCGTGATCACCAAGGCTGCGCGCGACGGCGTCAAGATCCTCGGCGTGGGCGAGCTCAAGACCAAGCTCGCCTTCGAGGTCGCCGGTGCGTCGAAGTCCGCCGTCGAGGCGATCGAGAAGGCCGGCGGTTCGGTCAAGATCCTGACGGCCGCCGCTTCACAGGCGTGATCGCTACGCTTACATGACTGAACGCGAACGGCGGCCGGGCCTGAAGCCCTGGCCGCCGTTCGACTGTCTGACTATCACCGAAGGACCGGACGCATGGCATCGGCGGCTGAACAGCTTGCTTCAAACCTGAATTTCGCCGCGTTCGCCAAGGCGGACGAACTGAAGAAGCGAATCTGGTTCACCCTGGGCGCGCTGATCGTCTTCCGGCTCGGTACTTATATTCCGCTGCCCGGCATGAACCCGGACGCGGTCGCCGATCTCTTCAAGCAGACCCAGCAGGGTGTGCTCGGCATGTTCAACATGTTCTCGGGCGGCGCCGTCGGCCGTCTGGCGATCTTCGCCCTGAACATCATGCCCTACATCTCGGCCTCGATCATCGTGCAGCTGCTCTCCAGCGTTGTGCCGACCTTCGAGGCGCTGAAGAAGGAAGGCGAGGCGGGTCGCAAGATCCTCAACCAGTACACCCGCTATCTGACCCTGGTGCTGGCGCTGTTCCAGGCCTGGGCGATCGCGGTCGGCCTGCAGGGCTCGGGCAATCTCGTCCTGGAGCCGGGGCCGTTCTTCCTGGTCTCTACCACCATCACCCTGGTCGGCGGCACGATGTTCCTGCTCTGGCTCGGCGAGCAGATCACCAGCCGCGGCATCGGCAACGGCACCTCGATCATCATCTTCGGCGGCATCATCGCCGAGTTCCCGGCGCAGCTGGCGCAGACCCTCGAGCTCGGCCGCCAGGGCGCGATCTCGACCGGCCTGCTGCTCGGCGTGATGGTCATGGCGGTCGTCGTCATCGCCTTCGTCGTGTTCATCGAGCGCGCCCAGCGCCGGCTGCTGATCAACTATCCGAAGCGCCAGGTCGGCAACCGCATGTATGAGGGCCAGACCTCGTTCCTGCCGCTGAAGCTCAACACCGCCGGCGTGATTCCGCCGATCTTCGCCTCGTCGCTGCTGCTGCTGCCGACGACGATCGCGAGCTTCTCGCAGGCGTCTGGCGGAACGGGCGTGCTGGCGACGATCGCCACCTATCTCGCCCATGGCCGGCCGCTGTTCATGATTCTCTATGCGGCGCTGATCATCTTCTTCTGCTTCTTCTACACCGCGATCGTGTTCAATCCGGTCGAGACGGCGGACAACCTCAAGAAGCATGGCGGCTTCATGCCGGGCATCCGCCCGGGCGAGCGCACCGCGGAGCATATCGACCGCGTGCTGACGCGCATCACCGTGCTCGGCGCCGGCTATTTGACTATCGTCTGCTTGATCCCGGAGATGATGATCTCCTATGCCCAGATTCCGATCATCCTCTTGGGCGGCACTTCGCTGCTCATCGTGGTGACGACGACGATGGATACCGTGGCGCAGGTCCACGGGCATCTGCTGGCCCATCAGTATGAAGGGCTGGTCAAGAAGGCGAAGCTGCGGGGGGCAAAGCGCTGATGAGACTGATCTTCCTGGGGCCGCCAGGGGCGGGGAAGGGCACTCAGGCGGTACGCATCGTCGAGAAGCACGGCATTCCGCAGCTCTCGACGGGCGACATGCTGCGGGCTGCGGTCGCGGCCGGAACGCCGGTCGGCGTCAAGGCCAAGGCGGTGATGGATGCCGGCGGGCTGGTCTCCGACGAGATCGTCATCGGCATCGTCGCCGATCGGATCGAGGAGGCGGACGCCAAGAAGGGCTTCATCCTGGACGGGTTTCCGCGGACGCTGGCCCAGGCCGAGGCGCTCGACGAGATGCTGGCCTCCAAGGGGCTGAAGCTCGACAAGGTGCTGGAGCTCAAGGTCGACCAGAGCAAGCTCGTCGACCGGATCGTGCGGCGCGCCGAAGAGGCGAAGGCCGCCGGGCAGCCGGTGCGCAAGGACGATGATCCCGAGGTCTTCAAGACAAGGCTGCAGGCCTATAACCGCGACACCGCGGTGGTCGCGCCCTATTACGAGAAGCGTGGCCAGCTGACCGCGATCGACGGCATGCAGCCGATCGACCATGTGACCTCGGCGATCGAGAAGGCGCTGGCGGGCTGAGAGCCTCGCGCAGGTTTCAAGTTCACAAGCCGCGCGGTGCTCGCCGCGCGGCTTTTTCAATGGAGTGGAATGATGGCCGACGACGATTACGTCTATGACGAGGCGACTGGCGAATGGCGCCCGGCTTCGGAGATGGCGGCTGCCGCCGCCGCGGTGCCGGAGGTGCGCGACGCGTCCGGCAACGTCCTCGCCGATGGCGACTCGGTGACGCTGATCAAGGACCTCAAGGTCAAGGGCGCGAACCAGACGCTGAAGCAGGGCACGGTGATCCGCTCGATCCGGCTGACGGGCAATCCCGAGGAGATCGACTGCCGCTATGAGGGCATCAAGGGCCTCGTCCTGCGCACGGAGTTCGTTCGCAAGCGGTGAGGCCTTGGGCTCCGCAAATCAGGGTTGTGCGGATTTGCGGCAGCGCGGGCACGGTTTCGCGCTCCGCTGAGGCAATTGACACATCTCCTTCCGGAAACTGAACTCGGCACAGGCCCATGAAGGCCGAGACACGGACCGGCGACAGTCGAGCGCGGTGGCGATCCGCCATCGCCGGCGGGCCGGCCGGAGACGGGAGGACAGCATGAAACGGGTTGCTTGCATTGTGGCGGCTGCGCTGCTGGCAGCCGCGCCGACCGCGCGGGCACAGGATGCGGTCAAGATCGGCGTTCTCAACGATCAGTCGGGAAATTATGCCGAATTCGGCGGGCTCGGCTCGGTCGAGGCGGCGAAGCTGGCGATCGAGGATTTCGGCGGCTCGGTGCTGGGCAAGCCGATCGAGATCGTCGCCGCCGATCACCAGAACAAGCCCGACATCGCGGCGGGCCTCGCCCGGCGCTGGTATGATGTCGACGGCGTCACCGCGATCGCCGACCTGACCAATTCGGCGGTCGCGCTCGCGGTCGCCGGCATCGCCAAGGAGCGGCAGAAGGTCACGCTCTACAACGGGCCGGCGACGACGCGCCTCTTCAACGAGGACTGTTCGGCGACCGGCTTCATGTGGACCTTCGACACCGCGACCTCCGCCAAGGGCACGGCGCTGTCGATCCTGCGCGAGGGCGGGGACAGCTGGTACATCATCGCCGCCGACTATGCCTTCGGCCATCAGCTCACGGCCGATATCGAGAGGATCGTCGCGGCCAATGGCGGCAAGACGCTCGGCACCGTCAGGGCTCCGCTCTCGACGCCGGACTTCTCGTCCTTCCTGCTGCAGGCGCAGGCCTCCAAGGCCAAGATCGTCGCCTTCGCCAATGCCGGTACCGACACGATCAACTCGATCAAGCAGGCTGGCGAATTCGGCCTGGTCGACGGCGGCCAGAAGCTCGCGGCGATGGTCGTGGTGCTGAGCGACGTGCACGGGCTCGGCCTCGACAAGGCCAAGGGGCTGATCACCACCACCGCTTATTATCACGATGCCGACAAGCCGAGCCGCGACTGGGCCGATCGCTATATGGCGCGGACCAAGAAGATGCCGGGCATGATCCAGGCCAGCGTCTATTCCTCGGTGCTGCACTATCTCAAGGCGGTGAAGGCGGCCGGCACCGCCGCCGGCCCGGCCGTCGCGGCGAAGATGCGGGAGCTGCCGGTCGAGGATTTCTACGCGCCGGGCGCGAAGATCCGCGAGGATGGCCGGCTGCTGAACGACATGCTGCTGGTCGAGGCCAAGGCTCCCTCGGCGTCCAAGGCGCCCTGGGACTATTTCAAGGTCGTCCGCAAGATCCCGGCTTCCGAGATCATCGCGCCGCTCTCCGAGAGCAAGTGCAACCTCGTGAAGAAGTGAGGGCTGGGTACCCGCCCAGGGCTCCGGTCCGGCTTGACAGCCCGGGCCGGAGCGACTAACAGCCGGCCATCCGGTTTCATAGAGCGATGCCGACGCCTTCGCGAGAAGGGGCGGTGTCGCATTCTCGCATGGAACGGATTCAACGCCTCGCAGGGGCCGGCCTCCACCGGACGCGGGGTTCTTTCAATTGCCGCGAACGCCATCGGGCATCGCGGCCGACATGGAGAGGTGAAGCCATGGCTCGTATTGCGGGCGTCAACATTCCGACCGGCAAGCGCGTCGTCATCGCGCTGCAGTACATTCACGGCATCGGCGCCGCCAAGGCGCAGGAGATCTGCGAGAAGGTCGGTATCGTGGCCGAGCGCCGCGTCAACCAGCTGACCGACGCCGAGGTGCTGCAGATCCGCGAGACGATCGACCGCGACTACCTCGTCGAGGGCGATCTGCGCCGCGAAGTCACCATGAACATCAAGCGTCTGATGGACCTCGGCTGCTATCGCGGCCTGCGTCATCGCCGCTCGCTGCCGGTGCGCGGTCAGCGCACCCATACCAACGCCCGCACCCGCAAGGGCAAGGCGAAGCCGATCGCCGGCAAGAAGAAGTAAGGTTCGGCCGAGCCGAACGTCATGGCCGGGCTCGACCCGGCCATCTCGTGACGAGGTCGCCACGCTGCGCCTCTCCGGCCGGAGATGCCCGGGTCAAGCCCGGGCATGACGGCCGAAAGTTCTCTCCCCAGCGCCTGGCATGACGGGCGCGCCTGAAGGATGAAAGAAAGACCATGGCCAAGGAAGCCCAGCGCATTCGTCGTCGCGAGCGCAAGAACATCGTCTCCGGCGTCGCGCATGTGAACGCCTCGTTCAACAACACCATGATCACCATCACCGACGCGCAGGGCAACACGATCTCGTGGTCGTCAGCCGGCACGATGGGCTTCAAGGGCTCGCGCAAGTCGACCCCCTATGCCGCCCAGATCGCGGCCGAGGATGCCGCCCGCAAGGCCGCCGAGCATGGCATGCGTACCCTCGAGGTCGAGGTCACCGGTCCCGGTTCGGGCCGCGAGTCGGCGCTGCGTGCGCTGCAGGCCGCCGGCTTCACCGTCACCTCGATCCGTGACGTGACCCCGATCCCGCACAATGGCTGCCGGCCGCGCAAGCGTCGCCGCGTCTGAGCCGCGGATCGGATTGCGGCACCCGCAAGGGCGGGTGCCGGTACGGGGCGGCCCGCCGTCGCCATTGCATTGAAGCACCAGGAGTGCGGTCGTGATCAGCAAGAACTGGCAGGATTTGTCCAAGCCGAACAAGCTCGAAGTGAAGGTCGGGGACGACCCGAAGCGTCAAGCCACCGTGATCGCGCGCCCGCTGGAGCGCGGCTTCGGCATGACGCTCGGCAACGCCCTGCGCCGCGTGCTGCTCTCCTCGCTCCAGGGTGCGGCGGTCACCGCCGTCCAGATCGACGGCGTGCTGCATGAGTTCTCTTCGATCCCGGGCGTTCGCGAGGACGTCACCGACATCGTCCTCAACATCAAGGCCATCGCGCTGAAGATGCAGGGCGAGGGGCCGAAGCGCATGACCCTGCGCAAGACCGGTCCGGGCGTCGTCACCGCCGGCGACATCAACACCGTCGGCGACGTGTCGATCCTGAACCCCGAGCTGGCGCTCTGCACGCTGGACGACGGCGCCGAGATCCGCATGGAGTTCACGGTCAACACCGGCAAGGGCTATGTCCCGGCCGAGCAGAACCGTCCCGAGGACGCGCCGATCGGCCTGATCCCGGTCGACAGCCTGTACTCGCCGGTCAAGAAGGTCTCCTATCGCGTCGAGAACACCCGCGAGGGCCAGAACCTCGACCGCGACATGCTGACCATGGCGATCGAGACCAATGGCTCGGTCTCGCCGGAGGACGCGCTGGCGCTCGCCGCCCGCATCCTGCAGGACCAGCTCGCCGTGTTCATCACCTTCGAGGAGCCGCGCAAGGAAGAGGCCGTCTCGACCGCGCCGCAGCTGCCCTTCAACCCGGCGCTGCTCAAGAAGGTCGACGAGCTCGAGCTTTCGGTGCGTTCGGCGAACTGCCTGAAGAACGACAACATCGTCTATATCGGCGACCTCATCCAGAAGTCGGAGGGCGAGATGCTGCGCACCCCGAACTTCGGCCGCAAGTCGCTGAACGAGATCAAGGAAGTGCTCGCCACCATGGGCCTGCATCTCGGCATGGACGTCACCGGCTGGCCGCCGGAGAACATCGAAGAGCTGGCGAAGCGCTTCGAAGAGCACTACTGAGAGTTCAACAAGGCGCAGGCTCAGGCCTGCGCCTTTCGGCACGGCGCATTCCGCGCCGGAGCATAAGGGACGGCCGTTCCGTGGCACGGCGGCCGTAAGCAACGAAGGAGCCAATCATGCGTCACGGTTTTCGCGGTCGTCGTTTCAACCGCTCGGCTGAGCATCGCAAGGCGATGTTCGCCAACATGGCTCAGGCCCTGATCAAGCACGAGCAGATCACCACCACTTTGCCGAAGGCCAAGGACCTGCGTCCGGTCGTCGAGAAGCTGGTGACCCTCGGCAAGCGCGGCGACCTGCATGCCCGCCGCCAGGCGATCGCGCAGATCAAGGACGTCGCCCTGGTCGGCAAGCTCTTCGAGGTGCTCGGCCCGCGCTACAAGGAGCGCAATGGCGGCTATCTGCGCATCATGAAGGCGGGCTTCCGCTTCGGCGACAACGCTCCGCTCGCGGTGATCGAGTTCGTCGATCGCGACGTCGAGGCCAAGGGCAAGGATTCCGGCCCGGTCTTCACGGCCGAGGACGAGCAGGCCGCCTGAGGCCGACAAGCACGGTTTTCGAAAGGGCGGCCTCCGGGCCGCCCTTTTTCGTTGCGCCGCAACAAAAGACCGGAATGGGGCGGCTGAGAGCGCAGGCTTCGCAGATTATGCGGTCCCGGGCTGAGATCGGGGTGCTTTCGGGTGCGGCGGGTCGTCGCTGCCGCATTTTTGTATGGTTCGAACTGCGTGGTTCGCCCTTGTACCCGCCGTGCCTTCTGATTATGCGATTGCCTCTTCCTCGCTCACGTACAGGAAACTTCGATGTCCGAAGACAGCCTCCTCGACCATGCGCTCGTCCGACTGGATGACGCGGCCCGGCATCTCAATATCGACCCGGACGTGATCGAGAAGCTGAAATTCGCACGCGAGACGACCAAAGCCCGGCTGATGATCCGCATGGATGACGGCTCGCGGAAATCCTTCCTGGCCTGGCGCTGCCGCTATGACGACACGCGCGGCCCGACCAAGGGCGGCATCCGCTTCCACCCGTCCTCGACCATCGACGAGGTCGAGACGCTCGCCTTCTGGATGACCTTCAAATGCGCCGTGATGAACCTGCCCTATGGCGGCGGCAAGGGCGCGGTCCAGGTCGACCCGCGGCAGCTCTCGAAGGCTGAACTGGAGCGCCTGGCGCGCGCCTATATCCAGGCCTTCGCGCGCATCATCGGCCCCGATCGCGACATCCCGGCGCCGGACGTCTACACCAACGCCATGATCATGGGCTGGATGGCCGACGAATACGCGCAGATCGTCGGTCAGGCGGAGCCGGCCGTGATCACCGGCAAGCCGATCGCGCTCGGTGGCTCGCTCGGCCGCAACGACGCGACGGCGCGCGGCGGCTATTACCTCGTGCGGCATCTTGCCGGTGAACTCGGCCTCGGCGACGGCATGCGCGTCGCGGTGCAGGGCTTCGGCAATGCCGGCCAGTTCATCGCGCGCCTGCTCGACGGCGACGGGCACAAGATCGTCGCCGTCTCGGATTCGGAAGGCGCCGTGTTCGCGCCGAACGGGCTCGATATCGGGGCGCTGCTCTCGGCCAAGGCGAGCGGCAAGTCGGTGCTCTCCACCGTCGGAGCCCATGGCCACGAAGCGCTTTCGGCGGATGCGCTGATCGGCGTCGATTGCGATCTGCTGGTCCCGGCGGCGCTGGAGAACATGATCCACGAGGACAATGCCGCGCAGGTCAAGGCGCGCATCGTCCTCGAACTCGCCAACGGGCCGATCACCAGCGAGGCCGATGCCATCCTCGACGAGCGCGGCGTGATCGTCCTGCCGGACATCCTCGCCAATGCCGGTGGCGTCACCGTCTCCTATTTCGAGTGGGTGCAGAACCGCCAGGGCTTCTATTGGCCGCTCGAGGAGATCCATGACCGGCTGCGCACCATCATGGAGCGCGAGGGCAGGGCGATCTGGGGCGTCTCGAAGGAGAAGGGCGTCTCGATGCGCACCGCCGCCTATGTACATGCGCTGAGCCGCCTGGCGGAGGCGATCGAGGCCCATGGCACGCAGAGCTTCTTCGTGACCTGAGCCCTGCGCAGCAGGCGACAGCCACCGGAAGGGGCGGCCTTTGCCGCCCCTTTTTCATGTCGGGATAGGGTTCACCTGATCTGGCTGGCGAGCTCGCCGGCGAGATCGAGCAGGGTGTCGGTCGGCTGGGCGTAGAGATCGGCCTCCGGCGTCACGCCATAGAGCGAGAAGATGAAGTCATTGGTCTCGTCCTGCTCGGAGAGGGCCATCGACCAGTCGGCGAAGCCGCGCCGCTCGATCGGCTCCCGGGCCAGCAGGCGCAGATTGGCGTGGCGCGGATCGACCACGATGCGGCCATAGGTTTCGGCGACATTCTCCGCCTCGCCCTCGAGAACCTGCGCGAAGGCGCCGGGTGTCGCCAGGAGAAAACCGGTTACATGATTGTCGGCATTGAGCCGCTGCGCCGTCGCGAGCATCCGGGCGAGTTCCATACGACGATTGACCTCGACGAGGCGGCTTTCGCTGGCATAAACAAGGCGCACGAGGCTCACGAAGCCGGTCCTTTCTCGTCAGGCTGGCCGGCAGGTCGTGCCGGGCCGGCCGGGTTCCTCCGGAAACCGCACGCAATGCGCCGGTTCGGACAGGTTATGGCGGTAGTGCGGCCATGAAAACGCAAATGCAGTCGATACGCTTCATGAAAGGTTCTGGGATGTCGGGCCGAATCAAGCTTTCCGGTGCAGGCGTCGCGGCCGCTCTTCTGGCCTCGACCATGCTCGCCGGGGCGCCGTCCTCGCCGGCTTTCGCGCAGGACCGCCAGGTGCCGGAGACGCGCCAGCAGGTTTCGCTGTCCTTTGCGCCGGTGGTCAAGAAGACCGCCCCCTCCGTGGTCAACGTCTATGGCGCGCGCATCGAGCGGCGGCCGCAGAACCCGTTCATGGACGATCCGTTCTTCCGCCGCTTCTTCGGCGATGGCGGCTTCGGCGTGCCGCGCGAACAGGTGCAGCGCTCGCTCGGCTCGGGCGTGATCGTCGATGCAACCGGGCTGGTGGTGACCAATAATCACGTCATCGAGGGGATGAGCGAGGTCAAGGTCGCGCTCGCCGACAAGCGCGAATTCGAGGCGACGATCCTGCTGCGCGATCCGCGCACCGATCTTGCCGTGCTGAAGATCCAGGCCAAGGACCTGAGCGCGCTGGAACTCGCCGATTCCGACAAGGTCGAGATCGGCGATCTTTCGCTGGCGATCGGCAACCCCTTCGGCGTCGGCCAGACGGTGACGCAGGGCATCATCTCCGCCCTGGCGCGCACCCAGGTCGGCGTCGGTGACGCGCAGTCCTTCATCCAGACGGACGCCGCGATCAACCCGGGCAATTCCGGCGGCGCGCTGGTCGACATGCAGGGCCGGCTGGTCGGCATCAACACCGCGATCTTCTCGCGGTCCGGCGGCAGCGTCGGCATCGGCTTCGCCATTCCCTCCTCTATGGTCCAGGTCGTGGTCGCCAGTGCCAAGGCCGGGGCGAAGACGGTGCGTCGCCCCTGGTTCGGGGCGCGCCTGCAGGTGCTGACCGCCGACGTCGCCGACGGGCTCGGGCTCGATCGCCCGGCTGGCTCCGTCGTCGCCAGCGTGGTCGAGAAGGGCCCGGCGGCCGAGGGCGGCCTCAAGCGCTCCGATGTGATCCTGGCGGTCGACGGTGTCGCCGTCGACGACCCCGAGAGCTTCGGCTACCGCTTCGCGACGCGCCCGCTCGGCGGGGTGACCTCGCTCACCGTGCTGCGCGGCGGCAAGCGCATCGTCGTGCCGATCAAGCTTTCGCCGGCGCCGGAGACGCGGCCGCGCGAGCCGGTCAAGCTCGGCGGACGCACGCCGCTTGCCGGGCTCACCGTGATGAACCTCTCGCCGGCCCTGGCCGAGGAACTCTCGGTCGAGACCGGGAACGAGGGGGTCATCGTCGGCGCGATCGAGGAGGGCAGCCCCTCGGCGCGCGTCGGCTTCCAGAAGGGCGACCTGATCCTCGCCATCAATGGCGAGCGCATCGCGACCTCGCGCGAGCTCGAGAGCGCGACCCGCGAGCGCAAGCGCGCCTGGGAGGTGACGATCTCGCGCGGCGGCAAGACCGTGACCTCCGTCTTCGGCGGATGAGGTGAGCGATCTCTTCGCCGCTTCCGGCCTCGACAAGGCCGGTCCGAGACCGCTGGCCGACCGTTTGCGACCGACCACTTTCGGCGAGGTCGCGGGCCAAGAACACCTGACCGGGCCGGACGGGGTGCTGTCGCGCCTCGTCGCCTCGCGCTCGCTCGGCAGCCTGATCTTCTGGGGCCCGCCCGGCACCGGCAAGACCACGGTGGCACGGCTGCTCGCCGGCATGGTCGACCTCGGTTTCGAGCAGATCAGCGCGATCTTCTCCGGCGTCGCCGATCTCAAGAAGGCCTTCGACAGCGCCCGCGGCCGCCGGCTCGGCGGCAAGGGAACGCTGCTCTTCGTCGACGAGATCCACCGTTTCAACCGGGCCCAGCAGGACGCCTTCCTGCCGGTGATGGAGGACGGCACGATCACGCTGGTCGGCGCCACCACCGAGAACCCGTCCTTCGCGCTCAACGCCGCACTGCTCTCGCGGGCGCGCGTCCTGACCTTCAAGGCGCTGGACGAGGCAGCGCTGCTCTTCCTGCTCGGCCGGGCCGAGGTGCTGGAGGGCCGCGAACTGCCGCTGACGCCCGAGGCGCGGCAGCAATTGGCGCGCTTCGCCGATGGCGACGGGCGGGCGGTGCTGACGCTGGCCGAGGAGATCTGGCGCGCCGCCAAGCCGGGCGAGGTCTTCGACGAGGCCGGGCTCGCCGAGGTGATCCAGCGGCGGGCGCCGATCTACGACAAGGCGCAGGACGGCCACTACAACCTGATCTCGGCGCTGCACAAGACGATCCGCGGCTCCGATCCGGACGCGGCGCTCTACTATTTCGCCCGCATGCTCGATGCCGGCGAGGACCCGCGCTTCCTGGCGCGCCGGCTGGTGCGCATGGCGGTCGAGGATATCGGCCTCGCCGATCCGCAGGCGCTGATCCATGCCCGCGCCGCGGCCGAGACCTATGAGCAGCTCGGCTCGCCGGAAGGGGAGCTCGCGCTCGCCAATTGCGTGATCTATCTCGCCACGGCGCCAAAATCGAACGCGGCCTATCTCGCCTACAAGGCGGCGATGCGCACCGCCAAGCAGGCGGGCTCGCTGACCCCGCCCAAGACGATCCTCAACGCGCCGACCAAGCTGATGAAGGAAGAGGGCTACGGCGCCGATTACGCCTATGACCATGACGCGCCCGACGCCTTCTCCGGCCAGAATTACTGGCCCGACGCGCTCGGGCGGCAGTATTTCTACGACCCGCCGGAACGCGGCTTCGAGCGCGAGATCAGGAAGCGGCTGGAATACTGGGAGAAGCTCAGGCAGGAGCGGGGCGGGTAGGGCGCCGCGCCAATCGGAGCCGAGGCGGCGTCCGCGCCTGTGTCCGGTGCATGGCGGCCAGCCCCATGCAACGGAACCGCGATCGGCAGGCATCCGCTAGATGCCGTGCATGTCCAGCTCGTCGCCTTCCCGACATCCGCTGCGCGGCATCCTGCTGATGCTGGGTGGGATCGCCTGCCTCGCCGCTTCCGATGCCGCCTCCAAGCTGCTCGCGGCGACGGTGCCGACGGCGCAGATCATGTGGATCCGCTTCGTCGTTTTCGCACCCCTTGCCGTGCTGATCGCGCTGCGCGCCGTCGGTCGTGCCGGCCTGCGCTCCCGGCAGCCGCTGCTGCAGGTCATCCGCGGCATCGGACTGCTCGGCTCGGGCTTCGGCTTCATCGCCGGCATGCAGTTCCTGCCGTTGGCCCAGGCGACGGCGGTGTTCTTCGTGGCGCCGCTGCTGGTGATCCTGCTGTCGGTGCCGCTGCTCGGCGAGGTCGCGCGTGCCCGGCAATGGGCGGCCGTCTGCCTTGGCCTGCTCGGCGTGCTGATCATCGTTCGGCCCGGCTCGGCGGGCTTCCACCCGGCGCTGATCTTCCCGGTGATCTCGGCGGCGTCCTGGGCCTTCGCCTTCGTGATGGCCCGGAAGATGCGGGCCGACAGCCCGTTGCTGACGCTGGCCTACACCGCCGTCGTCGGGCTGATCGTCTGCACGGCGCTGCTGCCGTTCTCCGTCGTGCCGCTCGGCTGGCGCGAGATCGGCATCGGCCTGGTGACGGCGAGCTTCTTCGCTGCGGCTCAGTTGCTGCTCATCCTGGCCGTGCGCTTCGCTTCGGCCAACGAGCTCGCGCCCTTTGCCTATAGCCAGCTGATCTGGGCGGCCCTGTTCGGCCTGCTGATCTTCGGCAACCTGCCCGATGCCTGGACACTGGTCGGCGCAGTCGTCATCGTGCTGAGCGGGCTTGCGGCGACGAGCGGGGCCAAGCGCGCAACGATCTCGGCGTGAGCGAGGCCGTCAAAAGCTCCGCTCGAGGAAAATCTGCGTCGAGATCTGCCGCCCGGCCAGCCCGGCCTGGATCTCGCGGCCGCTGATCGCGATCTTTGCCCAGGCAATGGAGCTCTCGATCCCGGCCTTGAAGCCCTCGACCGGCGTCCAGACGATGTTCGCGGCGACGCGGTCGATCCTGATCTCGCCCTTCGTCTGCCCGGCGAGCGGCACCGCCAGCCAGTAGCGGCTGAGATAGGCGTTGGTCGCGATCTCATCGGTCCATTCGCGTCGCGTCGAGACCAGGGCCGAGAAGCCGCGCGTCGGATCGCTGCCGAGCAGCACGCGGTTGACCAGGCGCCCGTCGAGCTGCGAGCCGATATAGGGCGCGGCGTCGATGCCGCCGGCGATCTGGGCGGTCAGGCTGCTCGTCGCGCCGAAGAGTTCGCTTTCATAGGTCGCGCCGAGAATGCCGGCGCGGCCCGGCCGCGCCGAGCCGCTGGGCGCCTCGCGCAAGGCGAGCGCGCCGTGCACGGTCCAGTCCCCGGCTTCGTAGACCAGGCGCGCGACGCCGTCGGGCACGGAACGGCCGGGGGCGAGGGAGGTGACGGAAGTGGGGGGCTCGGCTCCGCTGGTCGTGCTGGTCGCGGAGCCGTTGCCCAGCGCCGTGTCCTCGAGGGAGAGCGTCGCCGTCCAGTTCTCGGTGAGCGGCAGCTCCAGGGCGATCAGACCGACGGTGCGGGAGGGTGCACGCGTCGAGAAGATGAACTCGTCGCCGGTCCAGAAGGAAAAGCGCGAGGTGTCGAGCCCGAAGGTCCAGGGGCCGATCAGGATCGTCGCCTCGTCGAGCGTGGTCTCGCTGACGCCGGAGACCGGGCTGTTGATCGTGAAGCCGAAGGCGGAGGCGACGCGCAGGCCCGAGGCGAGCTCGTGCGAAGTCGCGATCCGGAAGGCGGCGCTGGTCAGCATCGAGGTATTGGCGGAAGGCGGCGCGGGGACGGAGAGCGAGGCCTTGAAGCTGTCGTTCTGCAGGCCGGCGGTAACCGTGCCGCTGATCGAGAGGCAGGTACCGCTCTCCGGCAGGATCAGCCCGCGCTCCGGCGGATCGTCATCGTCGTCGTCGTCATCATCATCGTCATCCGAGTCGTCGGAACCGTTCTCGTCGTCATCAGCCGCGGCTGCCGCGGCGGCGAAGATCGGCTGTGTCTCGGGCAATGCGATGGTGCAGGCGCGGGCGAAGCTGGCCGCGAGCGGCGGGCGGGCGGGCAGGCGCGCCGGAGCGGCGACGGCAGTCGAAGCCAGGACGAGGCAAAGCCCGCCGAGCGGCAGGAACCCTGGCCGCGGCCGCATCGCGCCAGCCATGGCGGTGCCTGGGAATCGCTCGGTCACTGTCGTTGCCGTTCACCCGTTCCGGCAATTTCTGCGGCGGTGCCGGTGCCGAAGTCAATCGGGGGGCGGGCCGGGCATGCCCAGGTGATTTCGTTTGTGCCGACCGGCTGCGCTGGCTATTGCATGGTGATGACCTCCACGCTTCTCGTCTTCCTTGGCGCCGGCATCGGCGGCGTGCTGCGGCACGGCGTCAACCTCGCCACGCTGAGATGGCTCGGTCCCGGATTTCCGTTCGGGACGATGGCGATCAACATCCTCGGTTCCGGCCTGATGGGGCTGCTCGTCGGCTGGCTCGCCTTCCGGGCCGGAGAGGGCTGGACGCAGCATGGCAGGCTCTTCTTCGCCACCGGCGTCCTCGGTGGCTTCACCACTTTCTCCGCCTTCTCGCTCGATGCGGTTCTGCTCTGGCAGCGCGGCGATCTCGCCATGGCGGCATTCTATGTACTCGGCTCGGTCGTTCTGTCGCTCATCGCGCTGTTCACCGGGCTCGCTCTGGTCAGGGGACTGTCATGAGGTCGGGCGGCAAGGGCACCGGGGGCAAAGGCGCGCGCGGCAGCGGCACGGGCGGCAAGCCCGCCGGCGGCAAGGGCGAGGGCTCCCGTCCGCCGGCGCGGGCGGGCAAGCGGCCGAGCCATGATGCACGGCGCCAGGCGCAGGCTGCGGCGCGCAGCCGGCCGGAAGGCCTCCCGGCTGCGACCAGGCCGGCCCCGCGCCGGCCGGTGGCAGCGGCGCAGACCCGCGCCGAGGTCAAGGCCGAGACCGCCCAGGTGCTCTCGACCGGCGTGCAGCAGCTCGTGGTGACGCCGGACGAGAACGAGATGCGGATCGACCGCTTCCTCGAGGCGCGGTTTCCGCAACTCTCCTTCAGCCATATCCAGCGCATCGTCCGGAAGGGCGAATTGCGGGTGGACGGCAAGCGCGCCGACAGCAAGGACCGGCTCGAGGCCGGCCAGACCGTGCGCATCCCGCCGCTCAAGCTAGAACAGCAGGCCGAGCGGCCGCGCTCGGCCAAGGCCGATGCCGACACGATCGGCTTCCTGCGCTCGATCACGCTCTATGAGGACGACGACGTCATGGTCCTCAACAAGCCGGCGGGCCTCGCCGTGCAGGGCGGCTCGGGCACGACGCGCCATGTCGACGGCATGCTCGAGGCGCTGACCGGCAAGGACGGGCAGAAGCCGCGCCTCGTCCACCGGCTCGACAAGGATACGGCCGGCTGCCTCGTCATCGCCAAATCGCGCTTTGCTGCCGCGACGCTGGCCAAGACCTTCCGCTCGCGCTCGGCGCGAAAAGTCTACTGGGCGCTGGTCGCTGGCGTGCCGCGCGTGCGCCAGGGCCGGATCTCGACCTATCTCGCCCGCGAGGAGGCCTATGATGGCGACCAGCGCATGGCGGTGGCCCAGCATGGCGAAGACGGCGCCATGCATGCCGTGACTTATTACGCGGTGGTCGAGACCGCGGCACAGAAGCTCGCCTGGCTCTCGCTGAAGCCGGTGACCGGCCGCACCCACCAATTGCGCGCCCACACCACCCATATCGGCCATCCGATCGTCGGCGATCCCAAATATTTCAACATCCAGAACTGGGAACTGCCCGGCGGCATCCAGAACAAGCTGCATCTGCTGGCGCGGCGCATCGTGCTGCCGCATCCGCGCGGCAAGGGCACGATCGACGTCAGCGCACCATTGCCGCCGCATATGCGCCAGAGCTGGAACCTGCTCGGCTTCGAGGATGCACCCTACGACCCGATCGTCGATGCGCCCGACGAGTAGGGCTTCGCACCAATGGGTTGTGTGACCTAGCGTAAGAACACTTGCGGAACAAAGCGCGTTATGTTCTAAGTTTGTTCCTGTGAGGGTTCATCACGGGAGGCTTTCCATGTCGCGCACCGCCTTGTTCGCCGCCGGTCTCGTTCTCGCATTCTCCTCCGCCGGCCTGGCCCAGACACAGCCGACCCCGGGTTCGGCGGCTGCCGGGCCGCAGACCGCTACCGTTTCCGACGATCCGATTCCGCGCGCCGCCCGGGCCGAGGCGCGGCGTGACTGCTATGCCGAGAACATCGCGCTCTCGGGCGAGGATCTGCGCCGGGCGATGCGCGCCTGCATGCAGGAGCGTTTTCCGGGCGTGCAGCTCTATGCCGCCGACGGGCTGACCCGCGACGGCAGGCCGACCGCGGCGACCGCCCGCGCCCTCTGCAAGCAGCAGGCCGATGGGCGCAAGCTTGCGGGCAGCGAGCGGACCGCGGCGCTGGTCGCCTGCTTCAACGAGAAGCGGCCCGACCTCGCCCAGCGCGCCGAGTGCCGCAAGGAGGCGCGCGGCAAGGGGCTGGAGGCGCAGGCTCTGCGCGCCGCGATCGCCGAATGCGCCAGAGGCGGCCAGGGCTGAGAGGCCGGGGCGGGCCTGTCAAGGTGCAAGCATGAGGCCTCTGCGCCGGCGACGCTGGCGCAGGGGCGTCAAGCCGGCTAAAGCGCCGGCATGAACCTCGTGATCTTCGACCTCGACGGCACCCTGATCAATTCCGAAGCGATCATTCTCGAAGCCCAGTTCGAGACATTCGCGCGCTGCGGGCTCACGCATCCCGGCCGCGAGGCCGGACTCGGCATCGTCGGCCTGAGCCTGGATATCGCGCTGATGCGCCTCGCCGGACTCGAGCGGCCGGATGATGTGCTGACCGAGACCTATCGCCAGGTCTTCGGCGCGATGCGCCTTCAGGCGGAGAGCGATCCAAAGCTGGCCGAGCCGCTGTTTCCGGGCGTCGCCGAGATGCTGGCGGCGCTGGCGCAGCGGCCTGACACGGTGCTCGGCATCGCCACCGGAAAGTCGCGGCGCGGCGCCGACTATATCATCGAGCGCCATGGCTGGCGCGACCTGTTCGCGACGACCCAGACCGCCGACGACGCCGCCTCCAAGCCGCATCCGGAGATGATCCTGCGGGCGATGCGCGAGACCGGCGCTCGGCCCGAGGCGACCCTGATGATCGGCGACAGCAATTTCGACATGGAGATGGCGGTCGCTGCCGGGGTGGCGCCGGTCGCGGTGTCATGGGGCTTTCAGTCGGTTCCGGCGTTGAAGGCGGCCGGAGCTGCGCATGTGATCGAGGACTGGGCGGCGCTGCCGGGGTTGATCGGCAAGCCCTAGCACGCGGCCCGGGTGGACGGGCGCCGCTCGCCGTCATGCTCGGGCTTGATCCGAGCTCCCCGCGCGGAAGAGGCGCTGGTCGGCGCTGCCTCGTCACGCGCTTCTCGGATCGCCGCGGAGCTTGTCTTCGGGCCGTCCCAAGGTCGGATCCGAGGACCCCGTCCGAGCATGACGCGAGCGAGGACGCGATGGCCTTGCCGTGGTGAAGCGGCGCGCCGCAGGCCTTCAGTGGTTTTGGTAATAACCGCGCAACCACATCGACTCAGACCCGTTTAACCTGAACAGGCGTTCAGATTCTCGAATTAACCACCTGATCAGAAGCGTGGCTGCATCGTCTCCTCACAACAGGGACGTACCGGCACAAAACAACGCCGGACAGGGGTCGAACAATGATCAGCCATGAACTTCGTGAATTCGTCGATCGTGTGATGGACAGGCATGCGATCGACGACGAAGACGTCAAGATGCTTCAGCGCGAGATCTTGAGCGATGCTGTGATCAGCCGCGAAACGCTCGACATTCTTATCGCGCTCGACCGCGCCATTCTGGTCAAGGCCGCGTCCTTCGCCGATTATCTGGTGGCGCTGACCGTCGACTTCGCGGTCTGGGAATGCCGCCCGACCGGGGTGATCGATCGCGACAAGGCGCATTGGCTGGTGACCACGCTCTCGGCCGGCGAAGGGCCGACACAGACCGCCCAGCGGATCGGCTTCGAGATCGTCCGCGAGGCGCAGAGCTGCGACGAGGCGCTGGTCAGCTTCGCGCTGCGCAAGGGCGATGCCCGGATGCGCGGCGTCAGCTTCCAGCCGGAGCGCCTGTTCCTGGCGAGCTGAGCCGGAACTGGTACGAGGGCGGGTGTTCGAGCGCTGGCTGCTGCAGCCCGCCGGCCCGGCCGATCAGTGGACGGAAAGGTCCCACTCCCGTAAATCCGGCTATGCGCCATCAAGGCCGCCGGGCGGGGGAAACCAGCGATGTTCACGAAGATCCTGATCGCGAACCGCGGCGAGATCGCCTGCCGAGTGATCAAGACGGCGCGGCGGATGGGGATCGCGACGGTCGCGGTGTATTCGGATGCGGACCGCGAGGCGCTGCATGTCGAGATGGCCGACGAGGCCGTTCATATCGGGGCGGCGCCGGCCGCCGAATCCTATCTCCAGATCGAGAAGATCATCGCCGCCTGCAAGGCGACCGGCGCCGAAGCGGTGCATCCCGGCTATGGCTTCCTCTCCGAGCGCGAGGCCTTCGCCAGGGCGTTGAAGGAGAACGGCATCGTCTTCATCGGGCCGAACCCCGGCGCGATCGCGGCGATGGGCGACAAGATCGAGTCGAAGAAGGCGGCGGCGGCGGCCAAGGTCTCGACCGTGCCCGGGCATCTCGGCGTGATCGAGGACCCCGACCATGCCGTCAGGATCGCCGACGAGATCGGCTATCCCGTGATGATCAAGGCCTCGGCCGGCGGCGGTGGCAAGGGCATGCGCATCGCCCATTCCTCCGGCGAGGTCGCCGAGGGTTTCGCCCGGGCGCGCTCGGAAGCGGCCTCGTCCTTCGGCGACGACCGGGTCTTCATCGAAAAATTCATCGTCGATCCCCGGCATATCGAGATCCAGGTGCTCGGCGACAAGCATGGCACCGTGATCCATCTCGGCGAGCGCGAATGCTCGATCCAGCGCCGCAACCAGAAGGTCGTCGAGGAGGCGCCGTCGCCTCTGCTCGACGAGGCGACCCGGCGCAGGATGGGCGAGCAGGCGGTCGCGCTGGCAAGGGCGGTGAACTATGACAGCGCCGGTACGGTCGAGTTCGTCGCCGGCCAGGACAAGTCCTTCTACTTCCTCGAGATGAACACGCGCCTGCAGGTCGAGCATCCGGTCACCGAGATGGTCACCGGCATCGACCTCGTCGAGCAGATGATCCGCGTCGCCTATGGCGAGAGGCTGGCGATCAGCCAGGAGGATGTGAAGCTGAACGGCTGGGCGGTCGAATCCCGCGTCTATGCCGAGGATCCGACCCGCAACTTCCTGCCCTCGACCGGGCGGCTGGTGACCTATCGCCCGCCCGCCGAGGGGCGCGACGGCGAGGCCACGGTGCGCAACGACACCGGCGTCTATGAGGGCGGCGAGATCTCGATCTATTACGACCCGATGATCGCCAAGCTGGTGACGCATGCGCCGACGCGCGAGGCGGCGATCAGGGCGCAGGCGCGGGCGCTCGACGCCTTCGCGATCGACGGCATCCGCCACAACATCCCCTTCGTCTCGGCGCTGATGCAGCATCCGCGCTGGATCGCCGGCGAGCTCTCGACCGGCTTCATCGCCGAGGAGTTCCCGGAGGGGTTTGCGCTGCCGCAGCCGCAGGGCGAGGTCGCCTTGCGCATGGCGGCGATCGCGATCGCCTGCGACCACCGGATGAACCAGCGCAAGCGCAACGTCTCGGCGCAGATGCAGGGCTGGCGCAAGGTCGAGTTCGAGCGCGCCCGCATCGTCGAGCTCGGGGGCGAGCGTTTCGCGGGCGAGGTCTCCGAAGAAGGCGGGGCGATCGTGATCGCCTTCGGCGAACGTCGCGTCAGCCTCGCCAGCGACTGGCGCCCGGGCGAGCCGGTCTGGCAGGGCACGCAGGGCGGGATCGCCATCGCGGCGCAGGTCCGGCCGATCCTCAACGGCTTCGCCCTCGGCCATGCCGGCGCCTATGCCAATGCTCATGTCTACACCGCCCGCGAGGCGCAGCTTGCGGCGCTGATGCCGGAAAAGGCTGACGCCGATACCGGAAAATTCCTGCTCTGCCCGATGCCCGGGCTGGTCAAGGCGCTCTTCGTCAGCCTCGGCCAGGAGGTCAAGGCCGGCGAGCCGCTCGCCATGGTCGAGGCGATGAAGATGGAAAACGTCCTGCGCGCCGAAAAGGACGTCACCATCGCAAAGATCCTCGCCGAAGAAGGCGACTCACTCGCCGTCGACGCCGTCATCATCGAATTCAAGTGAGCGCTTCGTCATTGCGAGCCCCCGGGTCTTACCTTCGGCAAGCCCGAGGACAGGCTCCGCGAAGCAACCCAGAAGCATGGAGCTCTGCCGCCCCTGGATTGCTTCGTCGGCTGACGCCTCCTCGCAATGGCGGGGGCGCCTGACCGCGCCGCTTGCCTTCGTTCGTTCGCCGTCTGATTGTCGCGCCCCCATGAGGCGAAGGTGACGAACATGCTGACGATCTTCGGGCGGATCAGCTCGATCAATGTGCAGAAGACGGTGTGGGCGGCGGGCGAGGTCGGCCAGCCCTTCGAGCGGATCGATATCGGCGGGGCGTTCGGCGGCAACAAGGAAGCGGCCTATCTCGCCAGGAACCCGAACGGCCAGATCCCGACCCTGGAGGATGGCGAGGTCTGCATCTGGGAATCGAACAGCATCGTGCGCTATCTCGCCGCCCGCTACGGCGCCGGCTGGATCTGGGAGGAGGACCCGGCCCGCCGCGCCGATGCCGATCGCTGGATGGACTGGATGCTGGCCGAATTGCAGCCGGCGATGACGCCGGCCTTCTGGGGGCTGATCCGCAAGACGCCGGGCTATACCGAGGCGGCGGTGATCGAGGCCGCGATCGGCCGGACCGAAGCCAAGCTCGACATCCTCGAAGCGCATCTGGCGGGCCGCACCTATCTCGCCGGCGAGCGCTTCGGCATGGCCGACATCACGGTCGCGCCGGGCGCGCATCGCTGGCTGCATATGCCGGTGCCGCAGCGGGAACGACCCAATCTGGCGCGCTGGTATGCCCAGGTCGCGGCGCGTCCGGCCGCGCGCCCGGCGCTGCCGCTGCCGGTCACGTGAAGTGTCGCGGCCTTGACCGCGCCGCGCCGCCCGTCATGATCGTGACGATGCGTCAGACGACACTCCTCGCCACCGCGTTCCTGCTGGTTTCCGCTGTGCCGGTCCTGGCGCAGGCTCCGGGCAACACTGTGCAGCCGGCCGACCGGCTGCAGATCGCTTCCTGCATGCGCCGAGGCGCGGCAACGACCGCCGCCTGCATCGGTTCGATCGCCGTGCCTTGCGTGCGCGCCGCCAGCGGCGATCGTCGCGATGCCGAGATCGTCTGCGCGAGGCGCGAGGAGGCGGTCTGGCGCGAGCGTCTGACGCTGGCTACGCAGATGCTGGGCCGCTCGCTCGACGCCGGCGGGCGCAGCCAGTTCACAGCACTGCAGCTCGTCTGGGAAGGCTTTGCCGTGCAGAAATGCGCCTTCTATGGCAGCGCCCAGCCGGCGGCCCGCTCGGCCGGGCTGCAGGCCGGCTGCGAATTGCGCGAGGTCGCCCAGCGGGCCCTCGAAGTCGAGCGCTTTGCAGCCGGACGCGGGCGCCGCGCCCCGGCGAGCCCACCGCAGATCATCCGATAGGCCCCCTGCGGAGGGCGGCTACCGTGCCCGCGGAAGCAAGAAATCCCGTAGGCGTCGCTGCCAATGCTCCCTGGTCGTCCCGGGCGTAGCGCAGCGGAGACCCGGGACCCGTGCCAGAACCTTCATGGCCAAGTGCTCCGGCATGGATGCTGGAGCAGCGCGGCTTTGCCGCTCGTCCGGGATGACGCCGTTTCAGGTGTGAACGGCGTTGCCATGCGGTCAAGGCGAGGGGGGCGAATATTGGCGCATCGCCATAACCTCCCGTCAGCTTTCATCGGCTATGGAAAGGCCCGCGCAGAAAGGCCGCCATGTTCTTCGCTCTCTCCAAGATCGTCTGGTTCCTGGCTTCGCCGGTGAACCTCGCCATTGGCGGGCTCGCACTCGCTAGCCTGCTCGCCTTCACGCGTTTCGCCCGGCCGGCGCGCTGGCTCGGGCTGTTCTGCGCCGCGGTCCTGGTCGCGCTCGCCTTCAGCCCGCTGCCGCGCATCCTGATGCGGCCGCTGGAGGACCGCTTCCCGCAGCAGGCGGTGCATTCCGGCAAGGTCGACGGCATCATCGTGCTCGGCGGGGCGATCGGCGTCGCGCGCGAGGACATCGTGCTCAACAATGCTGCGGCGCGGATGACCAAGGCGGTGGAGCTGGCCCGCGCGCATCCCGAGGCGAAACTGGTCTTCACCGGCGGCGGCGCCAATCTGCTCTCCCCGGTGGTCCGGACCGAGGCCGATGGGGCGCGCCTGCTCTTCCTGGCGCTCGGGCTGCCGGAGACCCGCCTCGTCCTCGAGGACAAGTCGCGCAACACGCTGGA
This sequence comes from Allobosea sp. GW823-FHT01F03, assembly GCF_058798075.1. Classification (NCBI taxonomy): domain Bacteria; kingdom Pseudomonadati; phylum Pseudomonadota; class Alphaproteobacteria; order Hyphomicrobiales; family Alloboseaceae; genus Allobosea; species Allobosea sp. GW823-FHT01F03. The sequence continues at coordinate 2,772,322 of NZ_CM179505.1, forward strand.
GAACGCGGTCTTCACGCGCAGGCTCGTCGATCCCAAGCCCGGGGAGCGCTGGCTGCTGGTGACCTCGGCCTGGCACATGCCGCGCGCCATGGGCGTCTTCCGCCAGGCGGGTTTCGACGTCGAGGCCTTTCCGGTGGATTTCCTCACCGGCGGCGAAAGAGCCGATTTCTTCCGGCCCTATCGCAAGGCGGCGCGCGGGCTCGACATCGCCGACGACGCCTTCAAGGAATGGGTCGGCCTCGTGGTCTATCGCCTGGCCGGCTATTCCAACGCGCTGTTCCCGGGGCCGTAATCCTCGCCCGCTTCCGGCAGGCGCAGGCGGTAGACGCCGCGGAAATCGTCGGGATCGACCGGCTTGCCCTTGCGGATGATGACGAGCCTGCCTTCTTTCATCAGGCGAATGGCGAGATGGCGGATCGGCTGCATCAGCGGTCCCCAGCCGTCGGGATGGTCGCCGCCGACCGCGCGCGCCGCATCGGTGGCGGAGATCGTCCGGCCGGAGCCGCGCTCGCCAAGGAGGTTGAAAATCGCCGCTTCCAGGGCGGCGTCGCGGTCCTCGCGCGGGCTCATCGGTCGGTCTCCGCATTCGGGGGCTGTGACGGCGTTGGCCGCCGGAAGACGCGGGTGGCGTCGGAGGCGAACTGGCGCCGCCACATCGCCGTCAATACCGCTCCGGTGAAGCCGATAAACGCGACCGGGCCGAGGAACCAGCCGAGATAGGCGAGGGCGAAGAAGAAGGCGCGCTGGCCGCGGTTGAAATGCCGACCGGCGGCGATGTTCATCTGGGTGGTCTCGTGCACGGCCTGCTCGATCTCGTCCAGCGTCGCTTGGCGCGGCGAGGGCAGGGCGCCGAGCAGGATCACGCAGTAATTGAACAGCCGGTAGCTCCAGGCGAATTTGAAGAAGGCATAGCCGAAGATCGCGGAAAGCCCGATCACCTTGATCTCCCAGACCGCCGCCGTGGTGGTGCCGGCGAAGGGCAGATCGGCGAAGAGCGCGACGACGCGGTCGGTCGACTGCAGCAGGGTCAGCGAGCCGCCGATGGCGATCAGCGAGGTCGAGGCGAAGAAGGCGGTGCCGTTCTGCAGCCCGCCCATCACCTGCGTGTCGACGATGCGGTTGTCGCGCTCCATCGCCTCGCGGATCCAGCGGGCGCGGCGCGAATTCATCACCACGTTGAGGCTCCGGCCGGAATGCGGCCCGATCTCGACCGCGAAATGATAGCCGAGCCAGGACAGCAGGAAGAAGGCGAGGGCGATGGTGTCGAGCGTGGTGAATCCGGCCATGGGTTCTCCTAGAGCCGGATCCGACCAGATGATCGGTGAAACCGTCTCTCACTTTAAGATAAAGGCCGCTCTGTCGGTCAGCTTGTCGTGCAAGCCGATCGGAACGGGCTCCAGCGGCGCGCAGATTGGCTGCGGGGCCGGCCTGCGGCAAGTGCGATTGACGCGGCCCTGCACAGGCGCCACCTTGCGCGCCGCGCCGGAGACGGGCGCATGGGGAGGCCGGGATGCCGCAGACGATCACCAAGGGCTACAAGGCGCTGCTGGCCGAGGCCGAAGCCAAGGTGAAGACGCTGTCGGTCGAGGAGGCGCAGGTGCTGTCCGGGCGCGACGACACGGTCTTCGTCGATCTGCGCGATCCGCGCGAGCGCGAGCGCGAAGGCAAGATGCCGGGCGCCTTCCATTGCCCGCGCGGCATGCTGGAATTCTGGATCGACCCGGAAAGCCCTTATGCCAAGCCGGTCTTCCAGGAGGACAAGCAGTTCGTCTTCTTCTGCGCCGGCGGCTGGCGCTCGGCGCTGGCGGCGCAGGTGGCGCAGGAGATGGGGCTGAAGCCGGTCGCGCATATCGCCGGCGGCTTCGGCGCCTGGAAGAAGGCCGGCGCGCCCTTCGAGGAGCCCGAGCCCAGGAAGGGCTGAGAAGGGCTGAGCGGGCGTCTTGTCGCATTTCCTGATCGTCCTGGCGGTCGTCGCCTTCCTGTTCCGCAAGCCGCTCGGCCGGCTGATCGCCCGGAAATTTCCGGACCGGGCGAAGCGCCAGCGCGTGCTCGGCACGATCATCGCCGGCTTCCTGCTGGTGATCGGGATCAGGCTGCTGGCGCTGTTCTGGAAGTAGGCATCTCTCGCGAATCGTCGCGCGCGGGTGACGGTTCATTTCGGCGGGAATGCGAGCGCTTCCTTCCCATGGGCTGCAACCACCCCATGCATCACACGCCGCTTGCACAATAAGCGGGCATGCGGCATTCTGTCTTTCTGGCTCCAACTCATGAAAGGGAGGGCTGAATGCAATTCTTCATCACCGCCACTCCCCCAAAGCGGTCCTTCCACTAGGTCGGACTCGCCCGTGGCCCGCCTCTTCGGCGGCCCGAGCCAATATTTCCATCGCTTTTTCTGAAGCCCGCGGCCGCGGTCGCGCTTCATCTTGATTTGGAGCCGGTCTCTCGCCGACCGGATGCTTTCATGTCTCTTTCCTCGAAACCGGGGCGGCGGGAGCCGTTCCGTGCCGTTCTCGGCTTCACTTTTTCACATTGGGCCCGCCAGCCCTGGCGGGTTGCGGGAGTCGTCTTGACTGTGATGGCGGCGACGGCCGCCGATCTGTTCATGCCGCTCTATGCCGGGCGGCTGGTCGATGCCGTCTCGGGCGAGCGCGCGGCCGGCCTCGATCCGGCCCTCTGGGCGCTCGGCATGATGATCGCGCTCGGTGCCGGCACGGTGTTCTTCCGGCACCTGTCCTTCGTCGGCATCACCGAGATGACGCTGCGCACCATGGCGGACGTTGCCGGCGAGGCCTTCGCGCGTCTGCAACGTTTCTCGACCGACTGGCACGCCAACAACTTCGCGGGCTCGACGGTGCGCAAGATCACGCGCGGCATGTGGGCGCTCGACCTGCTGACCGATACCGTGCTGATCGCGCTGCTGCCTTCGCTGGTGGTGCTGCTCGGCACCACGGTGCTGCTCGCCTGGCACTGGCCGGCGATGGGCGCGGTCGTACTCGCCGGCGCGGTGATCTACATCGCGGTGACGGTGGCGCTCTCGCTCGGCTATGTCGCGCCGGCGGCGACGCTCGCCAACAGCTGGGATACGAGGCTTGGCGGCGCGCTGGCCGATGCGATCTCGTGCAATCCGGTGGTCAAGGCCTTCGGCGCCGAAGGCCGCGAGGACAGCCGGCTCGGCAGCGTGGTGGCGAAATGGGCGCAGCGTACGCGGCGCACCTGGCTGCGCGGCACGACCTCGGGCACGGCCCAGCAGATCGTGCTGCTGGCCTTGCGCGCCGCGGTGATCGGCCTCGTGATCTGGCTCTGGGCACAGGGGCAGGCGAGCCCGGGCGACGTCGCCTTCGTGCTGACCAGCTATGCGGTGGTGCATGGTTATCTGCGTGATGTCGGCCAGCACATCCACAACCTCCAGCGTTCGGTGAACGACATGGAGGAGCTGGTCGCGATGCACGAGCTGCCCTTCGGCGTGCCGGATCGTCCCGGTTCGACGGCGATGAACGTGACGGCCGGCGAGATCGCCTTCGAGCGCGTGACCTTCCACTATGGGGGCCATGTCGAGCCGCTTTATCGCGACTTCTCGCTGACGATCAAAGCCGGCGAGAAGGTCGGCCTCGTCGGGCGCTCCGGCTCCGGCAAGACAACCTTCGTCAAGCTGGTGCAGCGGCTCTACGACGTCACGGGCGGGCGTATCGCCATCGACGGGCGCGACATCGCGACGGCGACGCAGGCCTCCCTGCGCGCCCAGATCGCGATCGTGCAGCAGGAACCGGTGCTGTTCCACCGCTCGCTGGCCGACAACATAGCCTATGGCAGGCCGGGCGCCTCGCAGGCCCAGATCGAGCAGGCGGCGAAGCTCGCCAATGCGCATGAGTTCATCATGCGCCTGCCCAAGGGCTACGGCACGCTCGTCGGCGAGCGCGGCGTCAAGCTTTCGGGCGGCGAGCGGCAAAGGGTGGCGCTGGCCCGAGCCTTCCTGGCCGATGCACCGATCCTGATCCTGGACGAGGCGACATCGAGCCTCGACTCGGAATCGGAGGCGCTGATCCAGGAGGCGATGGAGCGGCTGATGGAAGGCCGCACCACCATCGTCATCGCGCACCGGCTCTCGACGGTGCGCGCCATGGACCGGATCCTCGTCTTCGACCGCGGCACGGTCGTGGAGGAGGGGCCGCACGAGGCGCTGCTGACGCGGCAGGACGGGGCCTACCGGGCGCTGTTCGAGAAGCAGGTCAGCGAGCTGGCGAAAGGGCTGGTGGCGTAGTGCCTTCCTTCTCCCCTTGCGGGAGAAGGTCGCCCGAAGGGCCGGATGAGGGGTCGTGCCAACCTTGTCGGCTGGCGGCAATGCCGTCGGCAGCGTCGCGCGACCCCTCACCCCAACCCTCTCCCGCAGGGGGAGAGGGGGCAACTCGCGCTGATCCGGCCTGCGGCCTCGATGTCCTTACTTCGGCGCGACGGCCCGCGGGCGAACGCCCGGGACCGGGCCGGGCGGCAATGCCGCGCTGGCATCCTGATTCAGGGACTTCAGATCGAGATTCGGCTTGCTCAGGAACTGAGTCATGCCGGCGACGTAAGGCTCTGGCAAAGCCCAGTCTTTCGCTGCGGCGACGACCTGTTCGAGATAGCCGGGCCTGGGCTTTCCGGGCGAGCCGCTGCGCCCGATATAGATCAGCGCCCGCTTCGCCCCGCCCTCGACGATGACCGGTTGGCTGATCTTGACGTAGAGCCCGCTGGCGAGGTCCTCGAACTTGTCGAGCGTGCGGATGTCGCCGAGCGCGCAATCCCAGAGCACGCCATGGACGTTCTCGCGGGGATCGCGGATCACCGTCGCGTAGCCATCCGTGCTGACGATGAAGCGGTGGCGCGGCAGCCGGGCGAGGCCGAGCGGTTTTGCGCGCGGGCAGCGCTGCGCCATGCCGGCGACGTCCATATTGAGGCCATAGGCGAAATAGAGGGGCATCGCGCTTTCCGTCGTGACACTGCCGTCATGGTCGGGCTTGTCCCGACCATCCACGTCTTTCCGCAACCCGCGCGGTGGTCAAGACGTGGATGCTCGCCACAAGGGCGAGCATGACGGCGAGCACGCCATCGGGAGATGCTGGGGTCAAGCCCGAGCATGACGCACTCTGCGAATGCCTCACTTCGTCTTGTTGAACAATTCCCGGCCGATCAGCATGCGGCGGATCTCGCTGGTGCCGGCGCCGATCTCGTAGAGCTTGGCGTCGCGCAGCAGGCGGCCGGTCGGGTAGTCGTTGATGTAGCCGTTGCCGCCGAGCAGCTGGATCGCGTCCAGCGCCAGCTGGGTCGCCTTCTCGGCGGCGATCAGGATGGCGCCGGCGGCGTCCTCGCGGGTGGTCTCGGCCCGGTCGCAGGCCTTGGCGACGGCGTAGACATAGGCCTTGCAGGAGTTCATCGCGACATACATGTCGGCGACCTTGCCCTGGACGAGCTGGAACTCGCCGATCGACTGGCCGAACTGCTTGCGCTCGTGGATATAGGGCAGAACGATGTCCATCGCCGCCTGCATGATGCCGAGCGGACCGGCCGAGAGCACGACGCGCTCATAGTCGAGCCCGCTCATCAGCACGTTGACGCCGCGCCCGACCGAGCCGAGCACATTCTCCTCGGGAACCTCGCAGTCCTCGAAGACGAGCTCGCAGGTGTCCGAGCCGCGCATGCCGAGCTTGTCGAGCTTCTGATGGGTCGAGAAACCCTTCATGCCCTTCTCGATCAGGAAGGCGGTGATGCCCTTGGGACCGGCCTCCGGATCGGTCTTGGCGTAGACCACCAGCGTCTCGGCGATCGGGCCGTTGGTGATCCACATCTTGTTGCCGGTCAGGACATAGCGGTCGCCCTTCCTGACCGCCCTGGTCTTCATCGAGACGACGTCGGAGCCCGAGCCCGGCTCGGACATGGCGAGCGCACCGACATGCTCGCCGGAGATCAGCTTGGGCAGATACTTCTTCTTTTGTGCATCGTTGCCGTTGCGGGCGATCTGGTTGACGCAGAGATTGGAATGGGCGCCGTAGCTGAGGCCGACCGAGGCCGAGGCGCGGCTGACCTCCTCGATCGCGACGCAATGCTCGAGATAACCGAGGCCGGCGCCGCCATATTCCTCCGGGACGGTGATGCCGTGCAGGCCGAGCGCGCCCATTTGCGGCCAGAGATCACGCGGGAACTGGTTCGTCCTGTCGATTTCCTCGGCGCGCGGGGCGATCTTTTCCTGCGCGAAGGCATGGACGGTGTCGCGGATCGCGTCGGCGGTCTCGCCGAGGTCGAAATTGAACGGGCGCGGCGCGTTGGCGAGCATGGTGACCTCCCGGCTGGAAACAGGCGGGGCGCTGCCGCGCCCCTTTCCAGCATTATAGCGCGCGCCCGGCGAGCAAGTCAGCTTGCGGGAGCCGGCAGTTGGTTCTGCGCCGATGCGCAGGCGCTCGCGCGAATGGGACCGGCGATGCGGTCCTCCGGCTTCTCGGCGAAGCAGGCCGCTGCTATCCTGAGGGCGATGGCCGTGCCTGAGCGCGATGTTGTGCGCGTCGATTTGCTTGTTCTCCGAGACAGGTGATCAAATGGCGATCCGTGCTTCCATCCTCGAGCCCAATTACGACTCGTTCTTCGATCCGGCAGGGCCGGGGCGACCGGCACAGATCCGCATCAGGTTGAAGGTGACGCTCGTCCCGCTCGATCCCTCGACCGCGTGGGCGAGGACGGGCCACGGCGCCAAATTGCCGGGGACGCGACCGGGACCGGCGCCGCCATCGCATCTCGCAGCGAACCAGGCCGCCATCAAACGGGGCAGTGTCATCGATGCGAGCAGCCAGCCCGTGCCTTGCCGGAGTTGGCTCGCCAGCGAATGGCAGGCCTTTACCCCGCGCTTCAAGCACACGGTCGAAAATGCCTGGAACAACCAGATGGTGTTCCTGCCGGTCGAAAAAGGCGACACGCTGAGCGACGCGGAGTTCAAGCAGCTGATCGGCAACCCGAAAGCGCCGGCGCATGTCGTGGGCGTGCTCGAAGTCGATCTGCAGCCGGCCGGCGCGGACAGCCACGCCATCATCGAAGTCGCGCATCTGGCGAATCCGGGCGATAGCTTTCGCGATCGGATGACCCGCATCACCGATGAGAGCGTGCTGTTCACCGTGAACCGCTTCACCGCAGGGCGCGCGCGCGGAATCGGTGGCGAGACCGGCCAGATCGCTGCGGCCCATGAGGTCGGCCATTGGCTGCGCAATCCTGGAACCAAGGTCTTCGACCATGTCGATCGCAGCTACGCGCTGACCCTGCCGCGCGCGCAGCAGGACAATGCGCAATATGGCCGCACGCTGGGGCGATATTATTCGATGATGGGCGGTGGAAGCGTGGTGACGAACCATGATGCCACGCCATGGCTATCGCGATTGCGCCGGCACACGCCGATGAAGCTCGGCTGGGTGTATGTGCATCGCCTGCATTTCCGCTGGAGTCCGCAAGACGTGTCGGCACGTCAGAAGCGCATCCTGCTCGCAGCGCAGTTCATGCCGAAGATCGCCTGACCGGAGGGCAAGGGACCCGCAGCTCCGTCGGACAGGGCGCTGGGCATATTCAATACCGGCCTCGCCTCGGGGCGGTTCCTGGTGGGCTCCTGTTTCAGCCTATTGCCTTGCGCGGCTCGAGTGACCGGTAGATCGCCGCGCGTCCGTTCGGACGCGGGCACGGCGATCTATCTCATTGTTATTGCATCGGAGTTTTCCGAAAAGTGGAGTCCACTTTTCGGTCCGATGCTATAGACCGTGCCGCATCACGGCAATCACTCCGCCGCCCGAACGGGATCGCGCTCAACGCAACCAATTCAGCCCAGCCTCGACTGCTTGCGGAACTGACGCGGCGTGACACCCGTCATACGGCGAAAGGCGCGGCTGAAATGGGCGGGATCCGAGTAGCCGGAGGACAGGGCGACGTCGATGATCCGGCAATCGGTGTCGCGCAGCAGCCCGCTCGCATGCTCGTATCTGACGGTGTCGAGTATGTCCGAATAGGTCAGGCCGAGATCGGCGAGCTTGCGTTGAAAGGTCCGGGGAGAAAGGCCGGCAATCCCGGCGATGTCGGTGAGGGCGGTTCTGCCATCGTCGAGATAGGCCGGCAACATCAGCTTGAGCAGCTGGACGATGTCATAGGCCGCAGGGGCGTCCTCGCGATCCTGCAGCGGAGGGAGGCAAGCCGCCGAGCGGTTGGAGAGGCCAAGGAGCGAGACCGGCAGGCTGACCCAGGCGGCATGCTGGTTCGAGAGAAACCGGACATTCGGCCATGCGGCGCGTGTCGCGCGGCTCGGCGCATAGGACGATTCGAAGGCGATCGCCGCCGGCATCCAGTCCGGTTCGGCGAATTGCCTGATGATGTGGATCGGGAAGATGTTCTGGATCCATTGTGTGTGTTTCAGATGCAGCAGCCCCTGTGTCCCGGCGAGCCTGCTGCAGATCCGCACGTGATCATCGTGGTGCTCGATCCACATGCTCAGGATCGTATCTTCCCGCGACGCCCAATGGCAGGCGTGTCGCAGCGCGACGAGCAGCGTCGGGGCGTGGGCGATCAGGACCCGGGTCTTTTCCCTCAGATGGGAAAAATGCAGGCGCTGTGCGGCGAGAAAGCCGAAATCCTCGATGCCCTGGGAGCGCTGTGTGGTTTCCACGAAGCGCAGCGCCGGCAGGAGCGGAATGTAGAGCTCGCTCTTGTCCTCCAGAGAGGATGGCAGCCGGGACTTCTCCAGGAGCTTATCGGTCGGCGCGCCGATATCGTCGAGGATGCCGACGAAAGGGAGCAGAAACTGGCCGCGCGTCAGAGGGATGTCAGCCATTCGACCTCGCCGCGATCATCAGGGTGACGCCTTCCGCAAGGCCGGCTTTCGGGGGATTCGCCGCCGGCGAGATTGGAGCATAGCGGCTCGTGGTTGTCGCGAAATGGCAAGACCGGCGCTCTGCCCATGCGCGAAATGAGCGCGACGGAGTTCGCCTGCCGGCTCGAGGGCAATCGGCGGGGTGCCGGCACTCCGGCGGCTTTTCCTGAGAGGTGACGCGGCGCGGCCCCGCCCTGGCTGCGACATGCTGATTCTAACCGGGCTGTTCGTGAACTCGGCGATGTCGAAAGGGGTGGCAATGCTCGTGACTGGCAATACGGTACGCGCCGCGGCTGTTTCCGCGCTTGCCCTGCTGGCGCTTGGGGGGCGGGCTCTCGCGCAGACCGCCGAGGCCCAGCCCAAGGTCACGGATCCGCATTTCAAGATCGCGCCGGGCTATCTGAAGCAGTCCGACTTGCCGAACAGCCTGCTCCTGCTCGGCTCACCCCCTGAAAAGGACTCGGCTGCCCTGGCCCGGGACGAGGAGGCGCGCAAGGCGACGATCCCCCTGCGAGACAGCGCGCGCTGGAAGCTCGCCTTCACCGATGCCGATCTCGCCTTTCCGCAGGCCGCCGACAATTTCTCCTGCGCGATGGGCGTCAGGATCGACGCCGAGCAGACGCCGCGCCTCTACGCGATGATGCAGAAGACGCTCTCGGATTTCGGCCTCTCCACCTATGGCGTGAAGAACAAGTACAACCGGGTCCGTCCCTTCGTGGTTCACGGCGAAGCGACCTGCCGGGCCGATCAGGAGGCGATTCTGCGGAGCGACGGCTCCTATCCATCCGGTCATACCGCTGCTGGCTGGGGCTGGGCTCTCGTCTTCGCGCAGATCAACCCCGAGCGCTCGAACGCGCTGCTCCAGCGCGGTCTCGAATTCGGGCAAAGCCGCGTGATCTGCAACGCCCATTGGCAGAGCGATGTCGATGCCGGGCGGATCATGGGCGCGGCGACCGTGGCGCGGCTGCAGACAGACCCGGCCTTCCTTGCCGATATCGAGGCCGCGAAGGCCGAGGTCGAGGCTGCGAAGGCGAAGCGGACGGGCCCGGCGCCGGATTGCGCTGCCGAGATCGCGGCGCTGTCCGGGCAATAGTCGATTACCAGCCGGTGCTGCGCGCGATCAGAAACGCCTCGCCCGGCGCCATCCCTGAAAGAAGAGGTAAGTTCCATGTTGCGATTGGTTGGAATCGGTCTCGTGCTCGCATCGGCCGCGCTGGCGACCGGAGTGCTCGCCCAGGAACGCGGCGGCAAAGTGCCGGTGACCGTCGACAATTTCATCCGCGCCGAGACCGACCATTACCTCGCGGCGAACGCAAAGACCGTAGGCGGGTTGGGCAGGTTTCTGCACTCCCGGGAGCCGACGGCGATCGATCGGCAAACGGTCATTCGCATGAACCGGGATACGCTTTATTCGTTTGCCGTGTTCGATCTTGCCGCCGGGCCGGTCACGCTTTCACTGCCTGACACCGGCAAGCGCTACATGTCGATGATGGTCGTCGATCAGGATCACTACCTGCCGATCGTCGCCTACGGCACGCAGCCGGTTACGCTGACCAAGGAAACGGTCGGCACGCGATACGCGTTCGTCGCTATCCGAACACTGGTCGATCCGGGCGATCCGAAGGATCTCGAAAAGGTCCACACGCTGCAGGACGCCATCAAGGTCAGCCAGAAGGATTCAGGGAAGCTCGAGCTTCCGAACTGGGACGAGGAGAGCCTCACGGGCGTTCGCAATGCGCTGCTCGCGCTGGCAAAATACCAGACGTCGTTTCGCGGTTCCTTCGGAGCCCGTGGCGAGGTCGAGCCGATCCAGCACCTGATCGGCACAGCCGCCGGATGGGGCGGCATTCCCGACAAGGACGCCATCTACGCGAGCTTCACGCCCGCGAAGAACGACGGCAAAACGGTCTACACCATCAATGTGCCAAAGACCGTTCCGGTGAAGGAATTCTGGTCGATCAGCGTCTACAATCGAAAGGGATTCTTCGAGAAAAACCCCTACAATGCCTATTCGATCAACGACATCACCGCGAAGAGAAGCGAGGATGGTTCGGTGACCGTCCAGCTCGGCGGCTGTGACGGCAAGATCCCGAACTGCCTGCCGATCGTCGAGGGCTGGAACTATACGGTGCGGCTCTATCGTCCCGAGCAAGCCATCCTCTGCGGCAAGTGGGTTTTCCCGGACGCGAAGGCGGCAAACTGAGCCGAGACGGACCGCCATGCGGGGGGAGGCCGGTTGTCCGCCATGGCGGTCGTCCGTGGCGGGCGGCCTGCGCGGCTAAGCCGACAGGACCCGTTCAGCGAAGAGTTCGGGTCGGGCGGCTGCGATCCTCCAGTCGATCACGCCACCGAAGAGTTCGGCCGCAAGGCTGCAATCGAGGGCGCTGTAATGGGGCCGGCGGACGGTGCCGCCGAACTCCGCCATCGGAACCCGCACAAGCGCTGGCGTTTGCCGCCCGGCACGATGCAGCGCCTCGAACGCGGCGGCGACCCAGTCGGCGCGTGATACGGGCGGCGATCCGGCGATGTGCAGCGTTCTTGGCGTGGCTTCGCCGGCGCCGAGCCGGCCGGCCAGCGCCAGCAGGCGCTCGGCCAGCGGGACGATCGGCGTCGGCGAGCCGATCTGATCGTCGGCGACCCTGACGGTCTCGGTGTCGCCCCGCAACAGGGGCGCGATGAAATCCTCGCCATCGCCGAAGAGCCAGGCCACACGGGCGATGCAGGCCCTGTCGCTGGCGGAGAGGACGTTGCGCTCGCCCTCGGCCTTCAGGCGGCCATAGCTGTTGACGGGCGATACCGGATCCGACTCGCGCCAGGGCCGCAGGGTCTCGGCCCCGAAGACATAGTCGGTCGAGATCTGGATCAGGGGCAGGCCGCGCTCCGCGCAGGCTCGTGCGATATCGCCCGGCGCTTCGGCGTTGACGGCGCGCGCGCGCTCCGGTGCGGTGTCGGAATCCTGGACGCGGCTGAGCGCGGCGGCATTGATCACGACAGCCGGGCGCAGCCGATCGAGCGCCGAGCGGACGGCGGCGGGATCGGTGATGTCGAGTTCCCGGCTCGACAGGCCACGAACGCCCGGGCCTCCGACTTGCGACAAAGCGCGCCCGAGCCGTCCGCCGCCGCCAGTGACAAGCACATTGCTGCGCACAAGCTTTCTCCCGTGCAAGGCTCCCACTCCCGCAGATCCTACGCGGACCATCGGTAAAGGTTCGCTTGCGCCGGAGCAGACCCTCGCGCCACTCAACCGATCACGTTTCGGCGCTTGAGCAGCCAGAAGACCGCGCCCGCCGCCAGCCCCGACAGGCCGAGAATATAGAGCCAGCCGAACTCGGTCTCGAGGAAGGGCAGGGCCTTGGTGTTGACGCCGAAATAGCCGGTGACCAGCGTCGCCGGCATCAGCGTCGCGGTCAGGATCGAGAGCACGTAGAGATGGTGGTTGGTCTGGGCGCTGAGACGGGCGGCGATCTCGTCCTGCAGAAGCCTTGCGCGCTGCTGCACGAGCTGGACGTCGCCCAGCATGGTGTCGACGCGGTGAAGCAGCCTTGCGGTCGCGCTCCTGACCTTCTCGGGTGCTGCCCGCCCCGCGGCCGTCTCCTGGAAGCGGCGAAAGAGCTGGTGCAGCCCGTTGAGCTGGCGGTGCAGCCTGACCGTGCGCCGGCGGATCGCGCCGAGCTTGCGGGCCTCGTCGCCGATCCGGTCGTCGATGATGTGGTCCTCGATCGAATCGGCGTCGTCGGCGAGGCGGTTCACATCCTCGGCGACATCCTCGATCACGAATTCGATGACGCGCTCGAACAGCATTTCGGGGGAGGTGGCGCGAAAGCCCGCCTCCAGCGTGTCGCGGGTCAGCCGCGTCGCCTGCAGGGCCTGGCGGCGGCCGGTGATCAGGAAGCGCTCGCCGACGATCCAGTGCATCATGCCCCAGTCATCGGCGAGGCTGTCGACCTCGCGGACCTGATCATAGGTGATGCCCCAGACGAAATCCGGGTCGTGATAGAGCCGCTGATGCTCGTCCTGCGACAGGAAGACGGCCTGCGCCTCCAGCGGCAGCTCGCTGCGCTCGGCGATCCATTGCTTGGTGCGGCTGTGGACGAGATCGAGATGGAGCCAGACGAATTTGGCGCCGTCGAGGGCGAGTGCGGGGGCCCGGTCGCGCGGCACGAGGCTGGCACGGCCCTCATCGTCGAAGCGATAGGCCCAGATGAAACCGGCCCGGGACTGGATATCCTGAAGTATCGACACGCTGCTTCCGGCTGACGGGATGTCCGCCAGCATCAGCGCCCGTCATATGACGGTTTCGCGACAGTCCGTCTGGCATGTCTGCAAACGAGAGCCTGTTGATCGAAGTCGGGCACGCCGCCGTCATTCTGCGCGAGCCGCGAGGCGGCGCAGACCCGGAGTCCATCGTAGGATACCGAGCTCTACGATGGACCCCGGGCCGAGCTACGCTCGCCCAGGATGAGGGAAGCCACCTGTGAGAACGGCAGGCTCTAGTTTCGCTTGATCGAGCCCGTGCTGGCGACCTGGCGCGTCAGCAATGCCTTCGGCGGCCGCGGGGCCGGCACCAGTGCCGGTGGCGTACCGCGGGCGAGCTTCGTCTCGACGGCCGCGGGGCGTGCGGCCGGTTTGGGCGACGCGACCTTCGGCTCGCCGCCACGCCATTGGCGCGCGCCGATGTCGAAGCGGCCCTCACGCCAGGCGGTGAATTCGCGCTCCGTGCCGAAGAAGGCATTGCGGTCGACATCCCCGGTGATGCCGGGCACGCGGCCGGTCGCGGTGAACTGCCAGAATTCCCATTGCTTGCGCTCATAACGATGGCGCAGCGGCGCCGCGGTCGAGCGCAGCCAGTAGGGGTGGTCGTTGAACTCGCCTTCCAGCACGTCCTCGTGGAAGGTGATGTCGGTGTAGATGATCGGCTTCTTGCCGGTATGCTCCTGCAGGCCTTTCAGCATCTCGCGGATCTTGGCGAGCGCCTTGGCGCGCGGAATCTTCTTGCCGCAGGCTTCCGAATGCCCGTTCCACTCGACATCGAGCACCGGCGGCAATGCGTCGGCGTCGCGCGGGATGTGGCGTTTCATCCAGCGCACCTGATCCTTGGCCGGACGGCACCAATAGACGAAGTGGTAGGCGCCGCGCGGCACGCCGGCCTTCTTGGCGCCTTCCCAGTTCTTGCGGAAACTCGGGTCGATATGGTCACCGCCCTCGGTTGCCTTGATGAAGGCGAAGCGGGTGCCGGCGTCCTTGACCCTGGCCCAGTCGATGTCGCCCTGCCAGCGCGAGACGTCGATGCCCTGGATCGAGCGCCGGCGGGCGTCGCTGACGCCGGCATGCGGGCTGGAATCGCCCTTTTTCGGGTAGAGCGCCTGAGCGGGCGTGGCGCAGAGCAGGCCGAGCCCTGCCGTCATCAGTAGGCGGTAGCCAAGGCCGGGCATGCGCCGCTTTCCTGAACTGGTTTCAGCGCGGCGCGCCATACGGTCCTCCCTGTGTCCAGGCAGGATAGGCGGGCGCCGGGTTAAGAGGTGGTTAGCATTCGAGCGAGCGGCTTCAGCCTTGGTTAACCGGTGAGGCGCTGCCGCCGCCGGCTCACTCCGCCTCGGCTTCGCCCTGCTCGGCGGCCTGGCCGAGGCTCGCCGGATGGAATCGCGATGCCGCGATCGGGGCGGCCGCGCCCGGCAGCGTCGCGACCGGAGGATGTTCGGGGCCGGGGGTCGGATTGGGCGGGACGCCGCGTTCGCGCGTCCAGGTCCGGGTGCCGATGTCGAAGCGGCCCTCGCGCCAGCCGGCGAACTCGCCTTCGTTGCCGTAGAAGGCGTTGCGGTCGACATCGCCCTTGATGCCGGGAATGCGGCCGGTGGTGGTGAATTGCCAGAACGACCAGCGCCGGTTGTTGTAGCGCGCCTCGGGTTTGGCTGCGGTCGAGCGGATCCAGTAGGCGTAGTCGTCGAACTCGCCTTCCAGCACGTCCTTGTGGAAGGTGATGTCGGTGTAGATCACCGGCTTCTTGCCGGTGAGCTGCTCTAGCTCGGTCAGCATCAGCCGGATCTTCTCCAGCGCCAGCGAGCGCTCGACCTTCTTCGGGCAGGTCTTGGAATGGCCGTTCCACTCGACGTCGAGCACCGGGGGCAGGGCGTCGGGATCGTTCGGGATCTGCTGCTTGAACCAGACCGCCTGCTCATGGGCCGGACGGCACCAGTAGACGAAGTGATAGGCACCGCGCGGCACGCCGGCCCGGCGCGCGCCCTCCCAGTTCCTCTGGAAGGCCGGATCGATATGGTCGCCGCCCTCGGTCGCCTTGATATAGGCAAAGCGGGTGCCGGCGGCCTTGACCGAGGCCCAGTCGATCTCACCCTGCCAGCGCGAGATGTCGATGCCCTGGATCGGATATCGGCGCGCCGCCTCGACGCCGGGATGGGGGCGCGCATCGCCCTTGCTCGGATAATGGTCCAGCGCCACGCAACCACCCAGCACGGCGAGCGCGGCAGCGAGGACGAGCGAGGCTGAAAATCGGTGTGGCATGCGGCGGGGCGTCATCCTCGGCAAGATTGCGGAGAAATCTTGACGCCCGGTTTACGTTACCGGTTTTTCTTCCGCCGTCGCGGCTTTCCCTGGGTCAGCCCAGGCGCAGCAGGATCGTCGCGATGCCGAGGAAGGAGAAGAATCCGACGACGTCGGTGACCGTGGTGACGAAGGTGCCGGACGAGATCGCCGGGTCGATGCCGGCCTTGTCGAGCGCGAGCGGCACGACGACGCCGGCGAGCGCCGCGACCACAAGGGTCGCGACCATGGCGAGCGCGATCACCACGCCGAGCATCAGATTGCCGAACCAGAAGCCGGAGACCGTGCCGGTGATCACCGCGAAGGCGACGCCGTTCAACAGGCCGACGATCATCTCGCGCCGGAAGAAGCGCGCCCGGTTCCAGCTGCCGAGCTGGCCGGTGCCGAGGGCGCGGATCGCCACCGTCATGGTCTGGGTCGCGGCATTGCCGCCCTGGCTGGCGACGATCGGCGCGAGCACGGCGAGGGCGACCAGCTTGGAGAGCTGGGCCTCGAACATCGCCATCACCGAGGCGCTGATGAAGGCGGCGATCAGGCTGATGAAGCGCCAGCGGAAGCGGCTCAGCGCGACCTCGCGGACCGGGTCGGAGAGTTCTTCGTCGGCATCGACGCCGCCGAGCTGCTTGACGTCGTCGTCCGCCGCATCCTCGATGACGTCGACGACGTCGTCGATGGTCATCACGCCGACGAGGCGGCCGCTCTTGTCGACGACCGGGGCGGCGACGAGATCGTAGCGCTGGAACATCCGCGCCACGTCCTCGAGGTCGTCATCGGCCTGGACGATGCGGCGGTCGTCCTCGATCAGATCGGCGATGCTGACCGGCCGCTTGGTGCGCAGCAGCCGGTCGAGCCGGACCGTGCCGACGAAACGGTGGCCGGGGTCGGCGACGAAGATCTCGAAGAAGCGCTCGGGCAGGTCCTGCGTGTCGCGCAGATAGTCGATGGTCTGGCCGACGGTCCAGAAGGGCGGCACGGCGATCAGCTCGGCCTGCATGCGCCGGCCGGCCGAGCCCTCGGGATAGTCGAGGCCCTGTTGCAGCACGCTGCGCTCGGCCGGGCTCAGCCGGTCGAGAATCTCCTTCTTGTCGGCCTCGTCGAGGTCCTCGAGGATGTAGACCGCGTCGTCGGTGTCGAGCTCGCGCACGCCCTCGGCGACCGTTTCCGGCGAGAGCTCGTCGAGAATCTCCTCGCGGACGGCGTCGTCGACCTCGGTCAGCGCGGTGAAGTCGAAATCGCCGCCGAGCAGCGAGATCAGCTTCGGCCGTTCCTCGCTGTCGAGCGCTTCGAGCAAGCCGCCGAGATCGGCCTCGTGCAGGTCGCCGACGAGATCGCGCAGCGTCGTCAGGTCCGAGAGCAGGACGGCTTGCGAGACCTGCTCGACGAATCCTTCGTCCATGACGCCGTCTTCGTCGCGGATCGGCCGCGCCAGCTTTTCGTCGGGAGCGCTCTCGGCTTCCACCATCGGTCCGGCTCCAGGATTCGAGGCTGGGGATTCGCTTGCAGGCGGCGAGCCGTCCTTGTGTCAGCGGCGCGCCCTCGTGGCAACGCGGCATGACCGTTTCGCGACGAAAACACGGCAGCCGCAACGAAAAACGGCGACCCTTGCGGATCGCCGTTCCCGGGGCATCAGCCCAAATTTGGTGCGGTCAAGAGGACTCGAACCTCCACGGGTCTCCCCGCTACCACCTCAAGGTAGTGCGTCTACCAATTCCGCCATGACCGCAGCGGCTCGAAGCTCGGCCGCGCAGTGGCGGTGAACTCCGAGAGCGGCGTGGGTCTACCAAATGGAATCTCAGGCCACAAGAGGCTGTGAAGGAAAATCGGGATAAGTTTCGGCGGCAAACGCCGGGCTCCGGGAAAACCGGTCTCTTTCGGCGTGGAACAGGCGGAAAAGCGCGAAAATGGGCGACTCAAAGACCGTTTCCGGCAGGCGGGGCGCTGGGGACAACCCCTGAAGGCGAGGCCGGGGGCGCCCGGAGCTGTGCAATGCGCGCGATTCAGGCGGCTTCGGCGACGGTGTCGAGCGTGAACACGGTCGGGCGCTTCAGCATCTCGGTGATCTCGACCGAGATTCGGGTGCCGCTGACGACGACATGGCCCTTGGCGAAGGGGTGGTTGTTGGCGAGAATCTGGACTTCGTCGGTCTCGCTGGCATTGAGCTCGATGATCGCGCCGCGGCCCATGCGCAGCAATTTGTAGATCGGCATCTGGGTCGAACCGAGCACTACGGTCAGCTCTATCGAGACGAGATCGAGATCAGCCTTCAAAATCCGCCTCCGGGGACCTACTTCACAACGATTCTACGAACTTGCCAGCGACGTGGAAAACGGCGCATGAGCACGGCACGGCAAGGGCGAGCCGGTTACCGAGAGTTGAACGGACAGGGTTAATCCAAGGTGAAGACGCGCGAGGCGCTGGCGGTTTCTTTCCTGCCCGAGGCAGGTTCGCCGCCGGTCGAATGGGTGATTGCCGAGGCTCCGGTCGGTTACGAGGCCGCCGTCGCCGAAATGGAGGCACGGGCGGCGCTTATCGCCGACGGGCTTGCGGCCGAGCGGGTCTGGCTGGTCGAGCATCCCGCGCTCTACACCGCCGGCACCTCCGCGAAGGACGAGGACCTGTTGGCGCCGGGGCGATTCCCGGTGCACCGCACCGGCCGGGGCGGGCAGTTCACCTATCACGGTCCCGGCCAGCGGGTCGCCTATGTGATGCTCGACCTGAAGCGCCGCGAGCCCGACCTCCGGCGCTTCGTCGCCGCGCTGGAGGCCTGGCTGATCGGCACGCTCGATCAGTTCAACATCCGCGGCGAACGGCGCGAGGAGCGCGTCGGCGTCTGGGTGCGCCGCCCGGAGAAGGGCGCCGAGGTCGAGGACAAGATCGCCGCGCTCGGCATCCGCGTCCGACGCTGGGTCTCGTTCCACGGGATTTCGCTGAATGTCGAGCCGGAGCTCTCGCATTTCGACGGCATCGTGCCCTGCGGCATCGCCGGCCATGGCGTGACCTCGCTGGTCGATCTCGGCCTGCCGCTGACCATGCCGGAGGTCGACAGCGTCCTGCGGGCGCAGTTCGAGCATGTCTTCGGCCCGACCGTCCTGCCCGGTTGAGGTGCTGCGGCGGTCGCGGGCGCTGTTCACGTCCCGTTGACCATGCCCGCCCATCCTGGCCCCATCGGAGAATTCTTGAGGATGAAGATGAGGACATTTCTGTTGGTGGGCTGCCTGGCGGCCCTGCTGGGCGCCTGCACGACCACGGATCAACGCATCGCCGGGGCCGCGGCAGGCGCGGGCACGGGGGCGCTGATCGGCGGGCCGATCGGGGCGGTCGCGGGCGGCGCGATCGGGGCCGTCTCGGCGCCGACGGTGACCCGCTCGGTCAGGCGCATGCGGGATTAGTCGCCATTCCCAGGCGGCCGGACTTTCCGGCGGCCTGAACTCCGCCGGGGAGCGCGATCGTCCTTTTCACCGGTTGGCGATCCCGGCAGCCGCACCGCCGCCGAGGAGGAAAGCGAGGCGCTCATCGGCCTTGCCGGGCGTGATCGAGAGAATCTCGGCCTCGACGATGCGTTCCGCCACGAACGGATCTTCGCTCACGCGGGCCTGAAGCTCGGGCAGCGTCGTCGCATGCGCCAGGATCGCGCCGCCGAGCTGCGGCTGGAGGCTGCCGGCGAGCAGGAAGACGCCGTCGGCGAAGCCGCGTGCGAGCCAGGCGTTATGTCCGCCCATCAGTTCGGCGGCTCGGTCCTTCTCGCCGGAGAATCTGAGCAAGATGACAAACATGGCTGCGACCTCTCCAGGAAAACGACGGGGAATGGCCGGGCATCACGCGGCCGGTATGGGGCGGTCTTGCGCATCCAGCCAGGCGTGCATCCGTGCGACCTCGCCGCGGACGAACGTCTCATCCCGGAAGGCGCTGGCGAGCGTCGCGACGCCCTGGCTCTGGACCAGGAGCTGCATGGCAAGCGTATCGGCGTCGGCCGTGCGGCCGAGCCTGGCGAATTCGCGGGCCAGCCAGTCGCGGAACAGCGTGAAGACCTCGCCGGCCCGGGGGTGGGCGAAATGGTCGAGCTTCGCCAGCTCGTTGCAGAGCGTGCCGACCGGGCAGCCATGGGCCATGATCTTCGCCCGGTTGGCGATCAGCATGTCGATGAAGCTGCGGATGCGGGCTGCCGGGTCGTCGTCGCTATCCGCCCATTGCGCCAGCATGCGGCCGGTATTGGCGAGACGCTGCTCGATCACAGCGTCGAGAATCTCGTCCTTGGTCTTGAAATGATAATAGAAATTGCCGCGCGAGAGGCCGATCGGCGCGGCGATGTCGGCGAATGAGGTATGGGCGAAGCCGCGCTCGTAGAACAGCCGGTCGGCTGTCTCGACGATGCGTTCGCGGGTCGTCCTCTCGGTCACGGCCTTCAACCCCGTATCGATCCGGTGCATTCCCATGAATGTAGGTCAATCATCCTAATTCTGTCTAGGACAAATGTCCAACGCGACCGCGCTGGGCCATGACGCAGGCCGGCCCGGCTTTGCGCACGGCGCATCTGGGCGCGGGCGCCGGTTGGCGTTTGATGCGCGCCGCGCCATAACCCCGGGGAGAGAATTCGCCAGGGAGCGCGTCGTGCCGGTCATCGAGAGCAAGGTCGACCTGAATTCGGCCGAGACGCGCGCCAATGCCGAGGCCTGGGCCGCGCTGCGCGGCGAACTGCAGGAGCGCCGCGCCACCGCCGCGCTCGGCGGCAATGCCCGCTCGCGCGAACGCCATACCTCGCGTGGCAAGCTCCTGCCGCGGGAACGCGTGCTGCGCCTGCTCGATCCCGGCTCGGCTTTCCTCGAGATCGGCTCGCTCGCCGCATACGACATGTACGAGAAGGACGTGCATGGCGCCGGCATGATCGCCGGCATCGGTCGCGTCGCCGGGCGCGAGGCGATGGTGGTCTGCAATGACGCCACCATCAAGGGCGGCACCTACTACCCGATGACGGTGAAGAAGCATCTGCGGGCGCAGGAGATCGCGCGCGAGAACAATCTGCCCTGCATCTACCTTGTCGATTCCGGCGGCGCCAACCTGCCGCACCAGACCGAGGTCTTCCCGGACCGCGAGCATTTCGGCCGGATCTTCTACAATCAGGCGACGCTGTCCGGGCTCGGCATCCCGCAGATCGCGGTGGTGATGGGCTCCTGCACCGCCGGCGGCGCCTATGTGCCGGCGATGTCGGACGAGACGATCATCGTCAAGAACCAGGGCACGATCTTCCTCGGCGGCCCGCCGCTGGTGAAGGCGGCGACCGGCGAGGTCGTTTCGGCCGAGGATCTCGGCGGCGCCGACGTCCATGCCCGGCTTTCCGGCGTCGCCGACCATTATGCCGGCGACGACACCCATGCGCTGGCGATCGCAAGGCGCATCGCCGGCAACTTCAACAGCGTGAAGCGCCCCGATATCGACATCGCCGAGAGCGTCGAGCCGCTCTATGCGGCGGACGAGCTCGAAGCGGTCGTCCCGACCGACCTGAAGAAGCAGTACGATATCCGCGAGGTCATCGCCCGGCTGGTCGACGGTTCGGAATTCGACGAGTTCAAGCGCCTCTACGGCACGACGCTTGTCACCGGCTTTGCCCGCATCCACGGCATCCCGGTCGGCATCATCGGCAATAACGGCATCCTGTTCTCGGAGAGCGCGCTGAAGGGCGCGCATTTCATCGAGCTGTGCTGCCAGCGCCGGATTCCGTTGCTCTTCCTGCAGAACATCACCGGCTTCATGGTCGGGCGCGATTTCGAGACGCGGGGCATCGCGAAGGACGGCGCCAAGCTCGTCACCGCCGTCGCCTCGGCAAGGGTGCCGAAGATCACCGTGCTGGTCGGCGGCTCGTTCGGCGCCGGCAATTACGGCATGTGCGGGCGGGCCTATTCGCCGCGCTTCCTGTTCTCATGGCCGAACTCGAAGATCTCGGTGATGGGCGGCGAGCAGGCGGCGAGCGTGCTCGCGACGGTGCGCGGCGACAATCTCGAGGCGGCCGGCAAGCCCTGGACTGCCGAGCAGGCCGAGGCCTTCAAGGCGCCGATCCGCGACCAGTTCGAGGCCGAAGGCTCGCCCTATTACGCGACGGCCCGGCTCTGGGACGACGGCATCATCCTGCCCTCGGAAACGCGCCGGGTGCTGGCGCTCGCCTTCTCGGCCTGTCTCAACGCCGAGATCCCCGAGACCCGCTTCGGCGTCTTCAGGATGTGAAAAAAGGCGCGACGGTTTCCCGCCGCGCCTTCGGTCCCGCGGAATCCGGGGCTTAGTTCTTGGCGAGTCCGAGTTCCTTCAGCACGGCGTTGCCGCGTTCGCCGAAGGTCTTCACATAGGCCTGGAGCTCGGCCGGCGTGTCCCAGACCGGGGTGATGCCGCGATCGGCCATGCCCTTGCGGACGTCCTCGCGCTTCATCGTGCGCTCGGCCGCCTCGTAGAGGATCTTGCGCCGATCGGCCGGGACGCCCTTCGGTGCGGCGATGGCGAACCAGTTCTGATAGGTCCAGTCGAGACCGGCCTCCTTGGCGCCGGGCACGTCCGGGAAGTTCGGGTGCCGCTCCTCGGTCATCAGCAGGATGGTGCGCACGCGCCCGCCATCCAGCATCGCCTTGGCCTCGATCGGCGAGCCGGTGAAGGCGCTGATGCCGCCGGCCGCGAGGTCCTGCAGGGCCGGCGCGCCGCCATTGCTCGGTACCCAGCGGATCTGGTCGGCGGGAAGGCCGGCCGCCTTCATCAGGCCGCCGGCGGCGACATGCCAGGAACCGCCCATGCCGGTGCCCGAGGAGGTGAAGGTGCCCTTCGGGCTCTCCTTCACCGCCTTGATGAAGTCGGCGATCGTCTTGTAGGGCGAATCCATTTTCACCGTCACGCCCGCCGGGATCAGCGAGATGCGCGAGAACATGTCGATGCTCTCCGGCGTCAGGTCGCCGAGGCCGAGCGTCTTGAAGAAGGAGATTTCGGGGCTGGCGCCGCCGATGGTGTAGCCGTCAGCGGTCGCCGTCGCGATGGCAGTGTGGCCGGTGACGCCGCCGCCGCCGGTGCGGTTGATGACGGTGACCGGCTGCTTCAGCTCGGCCTCGAGCCCGTTGGCGAAGATCCGCATCACCGCGTCCATGCCGCCGCCAGCCGCCCAGGGCACGATCAACTGAACCGGACGGTCCGGAAAGGCGAAAGCCGGGCCGGCGGCGAGCGCCAGCGTTGCCATGGCCAAAGCGGCACTGCGGAATTTCGTCATGGTCGACCTCCCGAATGTGGTGATAATTCTTGTATGCAATTTCTAGAACGATCGCGCCTTGTCGACAAGTCGGTATGCGGAATTTTGTATGCAGTGTAATGGCGGGAATCGCGTGCCGGGCCGAGTCGAGGCGTTGCCGCATCGAGAGGTCGGGGCGAGCCTGCCTTCGCCGCGCAAGCACCGTGCCCCGCGATACGGGCAGGGCTTGCTTGGTGGAAAACAGTCCAGATGGCGAAAGCCTGCGCCGGAGCGGACGTGCGCGGGCACATCTCAGCGCCCCGCCGGCTCCCGCGGTCTCTGCTTGTCAGGCGGTCAGCCTGCCGGAACGCTTGCGGGGGCAGCGAGGGGCGCTGCCGGTGTTCTCATCCCAGCACGAACGCCTCGTGGATTGCGCTCTGAACGCCGCCGCCCATGATCGGGCCGCCGCCGGCGACATGGATGGCGTCGCCGACCAGAGCCGCGCCGAGGCCGTGGCGCGGTGTCAGCATCGGGGCGTATTGCTCCCAGCCATCGGTCGCGGGGTCATAGGCTTCCATCTGGCCGAAGACGCGGTTGGTGCCTTCGCCGCCCATCACGAAGACTTTTCCGCGATAGAGCACAGCGCCATGGCCGGAGCGGGCGGTGGGTAGCGGGTTGCGCGGCGCCCATTTGTCGGTCGCCGGATCATAGGCGTGATGCAGGTTGGAATTGGTGTGGAAGCTGTCGACCCGCCCGCCGATGACGTGGATCAGATTGCCGATGGCCAGCGTGCCGGAGTGGTCGCGCGCCGTCGGCATCGGCGTCCGTTCGCTCCACTTATCGGTCTTGGGATCGTAGACGCGGTGCCAGTTGACCGAGGTCTTGGTGTCGGTGGTGTCACCGATCGCGCCGCCGATCGAGTGCAACACGCCGTTCAGGCCGACGATGGCGGCCGAGCCGACCGGGCGGGGCAGGGGCGCGATCTCGGCCCATTTGTCGCTCTTCGGGTCGTAGACGAAGCAGCGCGGATGCGGCTTGCGGTTCTGCTCGAGGAAGCCGCCGATGGCGTAGAGCCTGCCATTGAGAAAGGCGACGCCGACATGGTTGGCGCCCTGCGGCAGCGGCGCGCCGTCGCTCCATTTGTCGGCCTTCGGATCGTAGACATGGTGATAGGGCCGGTCGGTGCGCTGCTCGCCATAGCCGCCGACGATATGCATGCGCTCGTCATGCGCCGCCGCCCAGGCCATTTCCGAACGGGGCAGCGGCAGCAGTGCCTTAGGCTGCCAGCGGCCGGGATCGGCGGCTTTCGGCGCGGGGGAATCGAAGACGTTCTGCGAGTCCGCCAGGGCCGGCTTCGGGATGCGGCCGGGCTGGTTCAGCCGCTCGTAATGGCCACCATGATGCTCATGGCCGGGTTGCTGGGCCAGCGCCGGCGCGACAAGGCTCGCGGTTCCGGCTGCGATGAAGCCGCGACGGCTCAGGCTGGTCATGGCGCTTCCTCCCTCGCTAGAAGAGTAAGGCAGACGCTGCGTCAGGCAAGTGACAGGGCGGAGCTGGTCTGCTGGAAAAGCAGTTCCGCATACTGCATACGCTGCTATGGTCCTGCCGCCTGAAACGGTTGAAAACACGGGAAACGCGAGGATACGCATGTCTGGGCACAATAAGGTCGCCATCATCACCGGTGCCGGTTCCGGCGTCGGCCGGGCCGTCGCCATCGCCTTCCTGAAGGACGGCTACCGTACGGTGCTCGCCGGGCGCCGCGCCGACGCGCTGGAGGAGACGATCAAGCTCTCGGGCGTCGATGCCGCCCAGGCGCTGGCTGTGCCGACCGACGTGACCAACCAGGATTCGGTCAAAGCGCTGTTCGCCAGGACCAAGGAGAAGTTCGGACGGCTCGACGTGCTGTTCAACAACGCCGGCGTCAACGCGCCGGGCGGCATCATGCTCGAGGATCTGTCGCTCGATGACTGGCAGAAGGTGGTCGACACCAACCTGACCGGGCCGTTCCTGTGCACCCAGGAAGCCTTCAAGTTGATGAAGGACCAGCAGCCGCAAGGCGGCCGCATCATCAATAACGGCTCGATCTCGGCCCATGCGCCGCGGCCGAACTCGGTCGCCTACACCGCAACCAAGCACGCCATCACCGGCCTGACCAAGACCTCGTCGCTCGATGGGCGCAAATACGACATCGCGGTCGGACAGGTCGACATCGGCAATGCGCTCACCGAGATGGCGCAGCGCATGACGACCGGCGTGCCGCAGGCCGACGGCTCGATCAAGGTCGAGGCGGTGATGGATGTCGGCCACGTCGCCTCGACGGTTCTGCACATGGCAAGCCTGCCGCTCGAGGCCAATGTGCTCACCGTCACGGTGATGGCGACCAAGGCCCCCTTCGTCGGCCGCGGCTGAGGCTGCTTGACCGACCCTCTGTCGTCATGGTCGGCCTCGTGCCGACCATCCACGTCTTGCGACGGGCGGATTTTCCGCGACACTGGGCGAGGCGGCTCTGGAGCGCCTCGCATGTCGGCTTTCGATGGGATTCGACGGCCTGAAGACGTGGATGCCCGGGACAAGCCCGGGCATGACGGGGAAGGCACTCGCAATCAGGGCGAGCCCGGCCATGCCGCCCCCGTGGCTCCCAGTGTGGAGCGGGCCTATCGGCTGACGATCTGGGCGATCGCGCTCGGCATCCTGATCTTCGCGGCCCTCGTCGTCGCCTGGGCGGTCGCCATCGGCAACAGCCAGCTGCTCAAGGACGGTGTCGACTGGGTCTACGACGTCGCGCTCTACGGCATCGCGGCGCTGGTCTTCGGTCGCGACGGGCGGGCGGAGAAGCTCGCGGCGCTCGGCATCGGCGCGGTGATGGCGGTCGCCGGGCTGCACACGCTCTACGATCTCTGGGACAAGATCCTGCGGCCCCGGCCGATCGAGCTCTTCACGCTCGGTTTCTCGGCGGGAAGCGCGATCCTGATCGCCTATCTGATCGTGCTCGCGCTCTGGCGCTTCCGGCGCGAACCCAACCCGGTGATCAAGGCGACCTGGCTTTCGAGCCGCAACGACACGATCTCGACCACCGGCTTCGCGCTGGTCGGGCTTGCGGCAAGGCTCGCGCCGGTGCGCTGGCCGGAATACCTGCTCGACCTCGTCGTCGCCGGCCTCTGCTTCCAGGCGAGCTGGGCGATCTGGCGTTCGGTGAAGACACAGGCCTCGGGCGCGAAACCTGCTCCGGAAGAATAATCTTCTATCGCTACCAAGGTCGTGCGACTGGCTTCTTCCGCCTTGATAGCAAACAAAAAAATCCTGTCCGGCTTCTCTTGGGCGGGGTGTGGCGAAATCATGACGGCTCCGAATTTCAAGCCGATCCAGCCCGCGAAAACCGGCCGGTCGGCAGCAAGGAGCCGAGAATGTCCGTGATTTCCCTTCTTCGTCGTGGCGCCCTGGCGCTGGCTGCGGGCCTCCTGGCCAGCACCGCGGCCTTCGCCCAGTCGGGACCGCTGGTCACCACCGAATGGCTCGAAAAGAACCTCAGCGATCCCAAGGTCCGCATCGTCGAGGTCA
Organism: Allobosea sp. GW823-FHT01F03; assembly: GCF_058798075.1. NCBI lineage: Bacteria > Pseudomonadati > Pseudomonadota > Alphaproteobacteria > Hyphomicrobiales > Alloboseaceae > Allobosea > Allobosea sp. GW823-FHT01F03. The sequence continues at coordinate 2,798,490 of NZ_CM179505.1, forward strand.
GTGTCGAGCCGGGTGTCTATGAGCGCGGCCATATCCCGGGCGCCCAGAACGTCGTCTGGCACACCGATCTCGTCGAGACCGTCTCGCGCGACATCGCCGGCCCCGAGAAGTTCCAGGCGCTCGCCCGCAAGCTCGGCGTCGACAAGGACACGACTGTCGTCCTCTACGGCGACAGCAACAACTGGTTCGCCGCCTGGGGCGCCTGGGTGTTCGACATTTACGGCCTGCGCGACAATGTAAAACTGCTCGATGGCGGCCGCAAGAAGTGGGAGCTGGAGAAGCGCCCGGTCGCGACCAACCCCGTCGCGGTCAAGGCCTCGGCCTTCACCGTCGCCGAGCCGAACCGCAAGCTGCGCGCCCGCCTGACCGATGTCGTCGCGACCGTCGAGAAGAAGTCGGGCGCCCGCATCCTCGACATCCGCTCGCCCGACGAGTTCTCCGGCAAGATCATTGCGCCGGCCGGCTTCCAGGAGCTGGCGCTGCGCGCCGGCCATATCCCGGGCTCGGTCAATGTCGCCTGGGCCCGCGCGGTCAACCAGGCCGACGGCACGATCAAGCCGGTCGAGGAGCTGAAGAAGCTCTATGCCGAGGCCGGCATCGACGGTTCGAAGCCGGTGATCACCACCTGCCGCATCGGCGAGCGCTCGAGCCATACCTGGTTCATCCTCTCGCGTGTGCTTGGGTACCAGGTCGCCAATTATGACGGTTCCTGGACCGAGTACGGCAACGTGGTCGGCCTGCCGATCAGCAACCCGGCCGGCACGGTCTGGACCGGCAAGTAAGCGGCGGCGCTCCAGAGCCATGAGCATTTCCGACGATGGCGGCGCGCTCGACTATGAGCAGGCGCGCCGGCAGAGCGGGGCGGTGGAGGCGAACACGCTTCCGCCGCTGCGCCTTTTCATTGCGGCCGCCGTCCTAATCGGCCTCGCTGCGGCAGTCCAGCTCGTCGGCCGCCATGCCGAGCCGGCGGCGCAGCTCCAGCTCTCGTTGATCCTCGGCGTCGCCTTCGGCTTCGTGCTGCAGCGCTCGCGTTTTTGCTTCTTCTGCATCTGGAAGGACTGGCTCGACCGGCGCGATCCGCAGGGGCTGCTCGGCATCGTCACCGCACTCGCGGTCGGCCTCGTCGGCTACACGCTGATCTATGGCGCCTGGCTGCCCGACCCGTCGGGGACGCGCCTGCCGCCGACGGCCCACATCGGCCCGGTCGGCCCGGCGCTGCTGCTGGCGGGCCTGGCCTTCGGTGCCGGTATGGCGATCTCCGGCTCCTGCATCAGCGCTCATCTCTACCGGCTCGGGGAGGGCTCGCCGACCTCGCCCTTCGCGCTGATCGGTGCGGTCGGCGGCTTCATCCTCGGCTTCCTGAGCTGGAACCCGCTCTATCTCGGCACGATCTCGGAATCGCCGGTGCTCTGGCTGCCGCGTCAGCTCGGCTATGGCGGCGCGCTGATCGCCGGGCTCTTCGTGCTCGGGGGGCTTGCCTATTGGCTGCTGCGCACCGGCCGGCGCGCCGCAGCCCCGGACGCGCCAGCTGCCGCTGCCGATCCGCTGGCCGCGATCTTCCTGCGGCGCTGGCCGTCCTGGCTCGGCGGGCTCTTCGTCGGGCTGATCGGCATCGCCGCCTATTTGCGCCTCTCGCCGCTCGGCGTCACCGCCGAGATCGGCTCGCGCTCGCGCCAACTCGCGGCGCATTTCGAGCTGCTGCCGTCGCGCCTCGAAGGGCTCGACAGTTTTCGCGGCTGCGCCACCGCGATCCGCGACGCGCTGCTGACCCCGAACGGCCTGTTCATCGCCGGCATCGTCGCCTCGGCTTTCGCGGCGGCGCTCGCCGCCGGCGAGTTCAAGCCGAAGCGTCCGGGTGGAGGCCATGTGCTGCGCGGGCTGATCGGCGGGGCGCTGCTCGGCTGGGGCACGGTGATTGGGCTCGGCTGCACGGTCGGCACGCTGCTCTCCGGCATTTCGGCGGGGGCGGTCTCGGGCTGGGTCTTCGGCATCGGGCTACTCGTCGGCACGACGCTGACGCTGAAGCTCGGGCGGCGGCTGGGGCTGCTGGCCTGAGGCTCGGCGTCATTCCGGGGCGCGCCGAAGGCGCGAGCCCGGAACCCATGAACACCACCTTCCAGAATGGGGCACGTCGAGGCCGGCGGTCTGCCTGGCTGCGCCGTGTCCATGGGTTCCGGGCTCTTCGCTGTGCGAAGCCCCGGAATGACGAAGAGGTGCAAGCGCCCATCCGCACCCTGCGCAACATGGCGCAGACAAGGGCCGCGGCTGGGCTATAACGGGGCATCGGTTCGAGGATGTCCCCGAGGAAGCTTGTATGTCGATTGCCGCCAAACTGCCCTCCATCCTGATCGCCAATCGCGGCGAGATCGCCTGCCGGGTGATCCGCACCGCCAGGCGGCTCGGCCTGCGCACCATCGCCGTCTATTCGGACGCCGATGCCGAGGCGCTGTTCGTCGAGATGGCTGACGAGGCCTACCGGATCGGCCCGGCGCCGGCCCGCGAGAGCTATCTCGATGCCGACAAGATCCTCGCGGTGGCGAAGCAGGCCGGCGCGGCCTGCATCCATCCGGGCTATGGCTTCCTCTCCGAGAACGCCGACTTCGCCGATGCCTGCGCCGCCGCCGGCATCGTCTTCGTCGGCCCGCCGGCCTCGGCGATCCGGGCCATGGGCCTGAAGGACGCGGCCAAGGCGCTGGTCGAGAAGGCGAATGTTCCGGTCGTTCCGGGCTATCACGGCGCCGAGCAGGGCGTCGATTTTCTCGCCAAGGAAGCCGAGCGCATCGGCTATCCCGTGCTGATCAAGGCGGTCGCCGGCGGCGGCGGCAAGGGTATGAAGAAGGTCGACCGGCCCGAGGACTTTGCTGACGCGCTCTCCAGCGCCCAGCGCGAGGGCAAGAACGCCTTCGGCGATGCGCGGGTGCTGGTCGAGAAATACGTGCTCTCGCCGCGCCATGTCGAAATCCAGGTCTTCGGCGACAGCCATGGTAATGTCGTCCACCTCTACGAGCGCGACTGCTCGCTGCAGCGCCGCCACCAGAAAGTCATCGAGGAAGCCCCGGCGCCGGGGATGACGCCTGAGGTGCGCGCCGCCATGGGCAAGGCGGCGACCGAGGCGGCGCGCGCGGTCGGCTATGTCGGGGCCGGCACGGTCGAGTTCATCGCCGATGGCCGCGAGGGGCTGAAGGCTGACCGCTTCTATTTCATGGAGATGAACACCCGTCTCCAGGTCGAGCATCCCGTCACCGAGGCGATCACAGGGCTCGATCTCGTCGAGCTGCAGCTCAAGGTCGCGGCCGGCGAGCCGCTCGGCTTCGCGCAGGAGGATGTCCGCGCCGAAGGGCACGCCGTCGAGGCGCGGCTCTATGCCGAGGACCCGGAGAAGGGCTTCCTGCCCTCGACCGGCAAGCTCTGGGCGCTGCAATTCCCGCAGAGCGAGGACATCCGCATCGACACCGGCGTCGAGGCCGGCGATTCCGTGACGCCGCATTACGACCCGATGATCGCCAAGGTGATCGCCCATGGCCGCACCCGCGACGAGGCGCTCGACCACCTCGCCTTCGCGCTCGGCGAGACCATCGTCGCCGGCCCGCGCACCAATCTCGCCTTCCTGAAGAAGCTGGCGGAGGCCGAGGGCTTCCGGAAGGGGCCGTTCGACACCGGCTTCATCGACCGCAACATCGCGGCGCTCGGGGCCGAGCCGCAGCCGCTCGACGCGGCCGCGGTCGCGGCTGCCGCCTTGCAGCTCGAGGAAGAACGCCAGCTCGCCGGGCTGGAAGCCGCGGCCGTCCGCGCGGAAGGCGAGGCGCGCTCGCCCTGGCTCGACGCCGACGCCTTCTCGCTGATGCCGCGCCCGGCGCTCGGCCTGCCGCTGCTGGTCGATGGCGAGCGCATCGAGGCGAAGATCGAATGGAGCGGCGGCGATGCCCGCGTCTCGCTGCCGGGCCATCCTTTGGCCGAGGGCGAGCATGAGGTGACGTTGGCGCGGGCCGAGGGCGGCACCTATCTCGCGCTGCACCGCGGCCGGCAGACGGCGGTTTCGCTGTTCGACCCGTTCAGTGTCGATCTCGATGCAGTCGGCGGCTCGGGTGGTGTCATCAAGGCGCCGATGCACGGCAAGCTGATCGCGCTCTTCGTTCGGGCGGGCGAGGCGGTCGTGAAGGGCCAGCGCCTCGCCATCGTCGAGGCGATGAAGATGGAACACGTGCTGACCGCCCCGCGCGACGGCACGGTCACCGAGCTCGGCGCCGAGCCGGGCGCGCAGGTGGCCGAGGGTGCGAAGGTGGTCGTGCTCGGAGAGTGAAGGGATCGCGATCACCAGGCGATCCCCCATCCGACGAAGAAGGCGCGGGGATCCCTCTCCTGTAAGGAGAGGGATCCCCGCGCCAATATGCTCGGCGCGGCGCGCGGAACGACGGTGCTAACCCGCATCCAGCGCGACGATCGCTCGCTCCGCCACGGCGAGGTTGATCTCAGCGAGAGGATCCTCATCGCCGAGGAACCAGGCGGCCGAGAGTCCGCACCAGGCCAGGATCCATTTCAGCAGGCGTTCGCGCTCCAGCCCGGATTTCGCCAGCACGATCTCCAGCCGGCGCTCGAAGCGGCCGGGCAGGGTGGCGACCGGCGGCTCGGGATCGGCGAGATCGGGGTCGCAGAACAGGATCGTGTATTCGAAGGCGCGGTCGCCGATGACGCATTTCGGGTCGATGGCGAGCCAGCCGCGCGCGCCGAAATCGAGCACATTGTCATGGTGCAGGTCGGCATGCAGCGGCAGAATCTCGCGCTGCGCCGCGAGCAGCTCCCGGGCTTCCGCAGCCGAGCGGGCGAGGATGCCGCCACGCTCCCGCGCCATCGGGAAGAGGTCGGCGAACCAGGTTTCGAACGGGATCAGGCCTGACGGCGCCGGGCCGCGCGGCTTCTGCAGGGCGGCGATGGCGTCGCAGAGGATCGCGGTCGCCTCATCGTCGCCCTCCGCGCCGCTGCGGGCCAAGGCGGCGAGCGAGCGCGGGCCGGTGGCGCGCTCGATCAGCATGGCATCGCCCGAGTCGGAGCGGGCGAGCAGGCGGGCGGCGCCGTCGCCATTCCAGTATTCCAGCGGCAGGTAGCCGAGGCGCTCGTCGGGCGCGTCCGGCAGCTTCAGCATCGCCGGCTCGTCGCCGCGCCGGACCGGCAGCAGGCGGCTGGAATGCGTGGTGATCGGCGCGCCATCGGGAACGAGCCCCCAGCGTGCCAGCCAGGGCGCGTATTCTGCGGACTGCGCGGTCACCTCTCAGCTCATCTGCGACCGGTTGCGGCCGATCAACGGGTACTGTTCGGCCTCGTAGATCTGGCCGGAGACCGGGGCGCTGTCATCCGAGAGCCAGAAGGCGGTATGAGCGGCGATCTCCTCGGGCTGCATCAGCCGGCCGGTCGGTGCGAACAGGGCGGAGACGTCCTTCTCCCAGCCGGGCTTGCGGCCATGGCGCTGCTGCGTCGCGTCCTCATTGGCGGTGAAGGTCCAGCCGACATTGAGCTGGTTGACGCGGATCCGCTCGCTGCCGAGTGCGTCGGCGAGATTGCGTGTCATGGTCGTCAGCGCGCCCTTGGACATCGAATAGACCGTGAGGTCGGACTGGCCGCAGAGCGCGTTGATCGATCCGACGGTGACGATGGCGCCGCCCGATTTCTGCAGGCGGAAGGCGCGGATCGCGGCCTCGGCGCAGAGCAGGGGCGCGCGGGTGTTGATGGCGAAGACATGGTCGAAGAAGGCCGCGGTGCTCTCGCCGATGACGCCGCGCGGATAGATGCCGGCATTGTTCACGAGCCCGTCGATGCGGCCGAAGGCCTTGCAGGTCGCGTCGACCAGCGCTTGGGCCGTCGCGGGCTCGGCAAGGTCGCCGGCGACCCCGTGGCAGCCGCTGCCGAGCTTGCTGCAGGCGGCCTTGACCTCATTCTCGTCGCGGCCATGGACCAGCACCCTGGCGCCTTCGGCGAGGAGCCGCCGCGCCATTGCCAGGCCGATTCCGGTCGAGGAACCGGTGACGAGAATGGCCTTGCCTGCGAGTCCTTGCATGTCTTGTCTCCGTTCGGGTCGCCGATCTTAGTAGCCTGCAGTCGCGGCGACGTCATGACCGCGAGGCCGCCTTGGCCGGCGGCCGGTGCCTGCTCCGATCCCCGCGAGGACGAGCGAACATGCCGCACCCGTCAGGGCGGCCGGCTTGTGGGAAACGGGCCGCGGCCTCTGGCCGGGCCGCGCCGAGGGGACTAGGTTGCCGGCCATGCCGCTTCATCTGCTCAAGCTCTGCGTCGGCGCCGAATCGATCAGCGATCTCGAGGAATGGATCGCCGAGCGGCAGGCGCAGCGCCGCGCCCGCGGCGAGCCGGCCGAACAGCTCCACACCACCCGCATGGTGCCGAAGCGGATCGAGGAGATCGTCTCCGGCGGTTCGCTCTACTGGGTGATCAAGGGCCAGCTCAGCGCCCGCCAGCGCCTGATCGACATCCGCCCCTTCACCGATGCCGAGGGTATCGGACGTTGCCATCTGGTGATGGAGCCGGTGGTCGTTCCGGTCGAGCCCCGGCCGTACCGGCCGTTCCAGGGCTGGCGCTATCTGCAGGACAAGGACGCGCCGCGCGACATCGACGGCCGCAGCGGCGACCTCAGCGCCATGCCCGAGCAGATGCGGCGCGAGCTGGCGGAACTCGGGCTGCTGTAGCGCGGGCCCCGCAGCCGCGCGATGCCGGGCATGCCGGCCGCAGCAGAGTACGGTATTTGACTCTCGCTGCGCGACTCAGGCGTTCTCGGGCCGGAGGCCGCCGAGGGCGGTACTCCGCGACGACAGCCTGGGGGAAACAACGATGATGCCGATCCGCTTTGCCGCTGCGGTCCTGGCCGCATGTGTCGCCATGCCGTTTCAGGGCCTGGCGGCGATGCCGCTCTCTTCCGCCGCTCCGCTTGTCTCGGCTGCGGCACCCGATCTCGTCATCAAGACCAGCGGCGCGGTCGTCCGAAGCGGCGCTGCCGCCGGCCCGCGGGGCGGCGCTGTGGCGGGGCGCAGCTATGCTGCCCGCGGGCCGCAGGGCAATGTCGCCGTGGGCAGGAGCACCACGGTGGTGCGTCCGGGCCGCCGGCCGCCCGCCGCTGCGGGCGCGGTTTGGGTTCGCCCGACGAGCTACTGGTGGCATCCGGGCATGGCCGTCGTCTCCGGAGCGGCGATCGGCTTCGTCGCGGCCACAGCGGCCACGGCCTATGCGACCTCGCCGGCGCCGGCGCCGGGCTATTGCTGGTACTATACCAACCCCGAGCGCACCCAGGGCTTCTGGGACGTCTGTCCGCGCTGAGCGCTTCGCGCGGCGCCTCCCCGGCGAGGCGCCTGCCGGTCCCGGCCCGGTCTCACACCCCGATATTGTCGATCAGCCGCGTGCCGCCCAGCCTCGCCGCCACGAGGATCCGGATCGGGCCATCGGCGAGCGAGGTCACGGGGGCGAGCGTCTGCGCATGCCGCGCCTCGAGATAATCGAGCTCGAAGCCGGCGGTGATGATCTCGCTCTGGGCCTCGCCGACGGCGCGGAACAGGTCGTCGCGGTTGCGCAGCCGTGCCGCCAGCGCCTGCATGACGCGGTGGAGCAGCGGCGCCAGCGCCCGCTCCTCGGAGGAGAGGTAGCGGTTGCGCGAGGACATGGCGAGGCCGTCGGGCTCGCGGAAGGTGGCGAGCGGCACGATCTCGATGCCGAGATCGAGATCGGCGGCCATGCGGGTCACCACCTTGAGCTGCTGGTAGTCCTTCTCGCCGAAGACCGCGAAATCGGCCCGGCTCTGGGTGAAGAGCTTGCAGCAAACCGTTGCGACGCCTTCGAAATGCGTCGGCCGGAAACGGTCGTCGAGGCCGACGGCCGCCGGTCCGAGCAGCAGGATGCGCGTCGCGAAGCCCGCTGGATACACCTCCTCGACCGGCGGGAAGAAGATCGCGTCGGCGCCGACCTCGGCGAGCTGCGCCCGGTCACTCTCGAAAGTCCGCGGATACTTCTTGAAGTCCTCGTGCGGGGCGAACTGCGTCGGGTTGACGAAGATCGAGACGATGACGTGTTTCGCGTGCTTCTGCGCCTCGGCCACCAGCGCGATATGGCCCTGATGCAGCGCGCCCATGGTCGGCACGAGCGCGACCTTCTCGCCAGCGGCGTGCCATCCGGCTACCGCGGCGCGCATCGCCTTGACCGACTCGAAAACCGCGACCTGTGACATGCCATCCTCCCGCCGGACCGTTTCGTGACCGGTCTGACCCACGAAGCGGTCATCCCGGGCGTAGCGAAGCGAAGACCCGGGAGCCATGCCGGAACCCTTCTCGGAAAAGTTCGGACATGGATCCCGGATCGGCGCGGCTGAAGCCGCTTGTCCGGGGTGACCAGGCCCAATTCAGTCCAGACACACAACGCTAGCGGCAGGACGGGTAGCAAATGCCGGCGGCGCGGCCAATATCTTCGGAAGAGGCGAATCCCGGCGAGCGACTTGGCGAGGGACATGGCGAACGAAGACGGCAAGGCAGTAGGCAAGGCGAGGGAGACGCGACCGAGCGAGGGCGCGGCGCGCTCGAAGCCCGGCGAGATCGACCGCTTCCTCGGGGCGGCGAAGCAGCTCGCTCCGCTCGCGACCGGCCAGGCCGGCCGGCTGGTCTTCGCGCTCGACGCCACGATGAGCCGCCAGCCGAGCTGGGATCTCGCCTGCTCGCTGCAGGGCAGGATGTTCGAGGTCGCCGACAGGACCGGCGGCCTCGCGGTCCAGCTGGTCTATTTCCGCGGCCTTGCCGAATGCCGGGCCTCGGGCTGGATCGGCGAGCCGCGGCGCCTGACCGGTCTGATGAACGGCATCGCCTGCCAGGGCGGGCAGACCCAGATCGGCCGCGTGCTGGCCCATATCCGCGACGAGGAAAGGCGGGTTCCGATCCGCGCCTTCGTCTATGTCGGCGATGCGATGGAGGAGGAGGTCGACAGGCTCTGCGCGCTCGCCGGCGAGCTCGGCCTGCGCGGGGTACGCGGCTTCGTCTTCCAGGAAGGCTTCGACCCGGCGGCGAGCGCGGCCTTCGCCGAAATCGCGCGGCTGACCGGCGGGGCGCATGCGCGCTTCGACGTCAACGCCCCGAACTCGCTGCTCGAATTGCTGCGCGGTGCCGCGGCCTATGCCAGCGGCGGCCGCGAGGCGCTGCTGCGGCTGGCGGGCGCGAGCCCGGCCGCCCAAGGTTTGCTGACGGCGATGGAGGGCCGCAAATCGTGACGCTGCTCTACGGCATCGCAGCCGTCATCCTGGTCTGGTATTTTTCAAAGCTCTTCGCGGGTGCCGACCCGAAGAAACTGGTCAGGCTCGGCAAGGTCGTCGGCGGCACGGCGGCGCTCGCCGTGGCCGGGCTGATGATGCTGCGCGGGCGCCTCGACATGGCGATCTTCATGGGCGGCCTTGGCGCCTGGCTGTTCGGCTGGAGCGCCTATGGGCCGGGCGGGCTCAAAATGCCGGATTGGGCCAAGGACTGGGGCGGAACGAAATCCGCAGGCCGCTCCAAGGTCGCTTCGGTCTTGCTCGCCATGGAACTCGACCATGACAGCGGCGGCGTCACCGGAAAGGTGCAGGCCGGCGGTTTCGCCGGCCGCGATCTCGACGAACTCAATCTCGGCGAGCTCGGCGTGCTGATGCGCGAATGCCTCGCGACGGACCCGGACGGGGCCCGGCTGCTAGAGGCTTATCTCGACCGCCGGGCGCCCGGCTGGCGTGAAGACGCTGATCGACACCGAGACCCGGGGCAGGGCCGCGCGCCTGGCGCGGGCGCGATGACGGATCAGGAGGCCTACGAGATCCTGGGGCTTCAGCCGGGCGCGGGGGAGGAGGCGGTTCGCGAGGCCCATAGGGCTTTGATGAAACGCATCCATCCTGACGCCGGGGGTACCAGCGGCCTTGCCGCCCGCGTCAATCAGGCCAAGGATACCTTGCTGAAGAAACATGGCTGAGTTCCTTCCCTGGTCCGGTTAGCCGCGGGTCGCGAAGCAGGCGAAGCCGCCGCGCTTGAGCTGGGCGCAGGCCTTCTCGGCGTCCTTGGACTCCTCGAAGCCGGCGAAGCGAGCGCGATAGAGGGTGGTGCCGCGCGACTCGACCTTCTGGGTGAAGGGCGATGCGTCGGCGAGCGGGCCGGCAGCCTTGGCGCGGGCCCGGGCAAGGATGTCCCTGGCCTTCGATTCATCGTCGGTGGCGCCGAGCTGGATCACCCATTTCGAGGCCGGTGCGGCCTTTTCCACGGGGCGCGCGGCGGGCTTGGGCTCGCTCGCCTCGATCTTGCGCGGCTCGGGCTGGGCCAACGCGACCTGGGCGGCGGGCGCCGGCTCGGCGACCTTGGCGATCGAGGAGGTGGTGTCGACATTCGCCGGCGGGCGCAGGACCTTGCCATCGGCGGCGGGGGCGCCGATCGACCAGCGCATCGCGGACGGGGTCGTCGTGGCGCTGACCGGGCGCATGCCGGAGAGCTGCAGCGGCTGGCCGGCGCTGGCCGAGATCGCGCGCGGCGGCGCGATCGGGGTGGTGGTCGGCGTCGCGGCATAGGCGCGGGCGGCGGCGGGCAATTCGGGCTCGATGCGCGGGCGCGGCACCGGCATCGGGGCCGGCTCGGGCGCCTGGGCGACGACAGCCTGCGCGGCGGCAGCCTGGGCGATAGCCGCCGGCCGGGCCGGCGGTTCCGGCGCGACGGCGGGCGCCGCGATGCGGGCGCGTTCCGGTTGCGGCTCGGGCGCTTCGGCGACCATCGGGGCGCTGCGGCCGCCGCTGGTGGCGCGGGGCAGGGCGGCGACCACGAGATCGGCCATCACCTTGTCGCGGGCGGCGCCGGAGCGGCCGCCGAGCACCACGGAGACGACATGGCGGCCATCGGCCTTGGCCGAGGTCATCAGGTTGAAGCCCGAGGCCCGGGTATAGCCGGTCTTGATGCCGTCCACACCCTCGATGCGGCCGAGCAGCTTGTTGTGGTTGCGGTAGGCGCCGCCGGCATAGTTGAAGACGCGCGTTCCGAACATCGGATAGTAGCGCGGGAAGCGCTCCTGGATGGCGCGGGCGAGGATGGTCAGATCGCGCGCCGTCGTGATGTTCGGCGGATCATGCGGCAGGCCGTGGGCGTTGTAGAAGGTCGTGCGGCTCATGCCGAGCGAGCGGGCGCGGGCGGTCATCATCCGCGCGAACTCGTCCTCGGAGCCGCCGACATTCTCGGCGACGGTGGTCGCGACGTCGTTGGCGGATTTCGTGATCAGGGCGAGGATCGCGTCCCGGACGGCGATCGTCTCGCCCGGCTCGAAGCCGATCTTCGACGGCGCCTCGCGGGCGGCGTTGGCCGAGACCCTGAGCGGGGAGTCCATGCTCAGCCGGCCGCGCTCGAGCTGCTCGAACAGCAGATAGAGCGTCATCACCTTGGTGATCGAGGCGGGGATGCGCGCCGCATCCTCGTTGACCGCGTGCAGGGTGCGGCCGCTCTTGGCGTCGACGACCATCGCGGCATAGGGCGGGGCGTAGCCGCCGCTGACCTGGCGCCGCTTCTTGCGGGCCGCCTCAGCGGGGGAAGCCGTCGCGACCAGGGTCACGGCAGCGACACTCACCAGACCGATGAACGCGAACCAGCGTCCGCGCCCGGTACCAACGCAACCAGAAGCCATGAAACCCGCCTCAACTCGACACTACAGCCCCCGCAGCGCCTGAAACTCGACGTGGCGGGAAGGACACACTCAGAGAGGTTAGAGCGATGCGGTTACGGAGGTGTTAAGCCTGCCGGCCGGTTCTCGGTATGGCTGCGAACCATTCCTTCGACGGGCTGGGCAGCCTTGCATTTGATGCATTGCAATGTGTTCTTGACTTTTATGTTGCGTTGCACAATATGAAGACGGTCCCCGGTGATGAGCGTTTCATCCGACCTTGGGGCGAGGAACCTGGGCCGCAAGGCTCGCCAGCAAGAGGCGGCGTCCCCGAGGCGCTGTGGGAAAAACATGATCCAGCAGTTCGAGACCATCCAGAAGGCCTCCAAAGAGAACGTCGACGCCGCTCTGAAGTCGTTCGGCGCCACCTCGAAGGGCGTCCAGACGCTCGCCGTCGAGGCCACCGACTACGCCAAGAAGTCGTTCGAGGCCGGCACGGCCGCGATCGAGAAGCTCGCCGGCGTCAAGACGCTGGACAAGGCCATCGAGATCCAGAGCGACTACGTCAAGACCGCTTTCGAGGGCTATGTCGCCCAGGTCACCAAGATGGGCGAGCTCTTCTCGGCCATCGCCAAGGACGCCTACAAGCCGTTCGAGGGCATCGTCGCCAAGTCGGTTCCGACCCCGGCCAAGTGATCTGCACGGCATGAGCCGCAGGCCGGCATCGCGCCGGCCGCAGCAACGCGATCTTCGAAAGCCCGGCCAAAGGCCGGGCTTTTTGCGTGGCGGATACAGGTTGTGGGCGTTCGTGCGGAACGGGCTGGCGAAGCCGGCGCGACGCCTGTAAATTCTCGGGCGAAGCACTATCTTGGGGTCTAGCGCCGAAAGAGAACTCTTGAGCCAAGCAGCCATCATGCCGATCGAAACGGACCTTCCTGCCGGCGCCCGCCCGGTGGAGCGCCTCGGCCGGATCGAGCCCCGGCTGGCGAGCAAGCCGCGCCCGCCGGCGATCCCGGTGGATGGTGGCCGGGACGGCAGCGGCACCGGCGCCGCGGTCCTGACCCGGACGCGCACCCGCAAGCCCAATCTCTACCGCGTCCTCATCCTCAACGACGATTACACGCCGATGGAATTCGTCGTGCATGTGCTGGAACGCTTCTTCAACAAGGACCGGGCCGAGGCGACGCGGATCATGATGCATGTCCACCAGAACGGCGTCGGCGAATGCGGCGTCTTCACCTACGAGGTCGCCGAGACCAAGGTGACGCTGGTGATGGATCTCGCCCGCAAGCACATGCATCCGCTGCAATGCGTGATGGAGAAGAAGTGATCTTGAACGCCACCATTTCCCGAGAACTGGATCAGGAGCGCTGACCGTGCCGAGCTTCTCGCGCAGCCTCGAACAGGCGCTACACCGGGCCCTCGCGCTCGCCAATGAACGCCATCACGAATACGCCACGCTGGAGCACCTGTTGCTGGCCCTGGTCGACGACCAGGACGCCGCCGCGGTGATGCGGGCGTGCAGCGTCGATCTCGACACGCTGCGCCGCAATCTCGTCGATTATATCGACGCGGAGCTGACCAATCTCGTCACCGACGGGCGCGACGATTCCAAGCCGACGGCGGGCTTCCAGCGCGTGATCCAGCGCGCGGTGATCCATGTCCAGTCCTCGGGCCGCGAGGAGGTGACCGGCGCCAATGTGCTCGTCGCGATGTTCGCCGAGCGCGAGAGCCACGCCGCCTATTTCCTGCAGGAGCAGGACATGACCCGCTACGACGCGGTCAACTATATCAGCCACGGCATCGCCAAGCGCCCGGGCGCCGGCGAGACGCGCGCCGTGCGCGGCGCCGACGAGGAGCCGGAGCAGCAGCGTGAGCAGCGCTCCGATTCCGGCAATGACGGCGACAAGGACAAGAAGAAGAAGGAAAGCGCGCTTGAAGCCTATTGCGTCAATCTCAACCGCAAGGCGCGCGACGGGCGCATCGATCCGCTGATCGGCCGTGAGGCCGAGGTGCAGCGCACCATCCAGATCCTCTGCCGCCGGCAGAAGAACAATCCGCTGCTGGTCGGCGAGCCCGGCGTCGGCAAGACCGCGATCGCCGAGGGGCTGGCGCTGAAGATCATTCGCGGTGAGGTGCCCGAGGTGCTCGAGGACGCGACGGTGTTCTCGCTCGACATGGGCACGCTGCTCGCCGGCACGCGCTATCGCGGCGATTTCGAGGAACGCCTCAAGCAGGTGATGAAGGAGATCGAGCAGCACCCGAAGGCGATCATGTTCATCGACGAGATCCATACGGTGATCGGCGCCGGTGCGACCTCGGGCGGTGCGATGGACGCCTCGAACCTGCTGAAGCCGGCGCTGGCCTCGGGCTCGCTGCGCTGCATCGGCTCGACCACCTACAAGGAATACCGCCAGTATTTCGAGAAGGACCGGGCGCTGGTCCGGCGCTTCCAGAAGATCGACGTCAACGAGCCGTCGATCCCGGATACGATCGAGATCCTGAAGGGGCTGAAGCCCTATTTCGAGGAGTTCCACAAGCTGCGCTACACCAACGACGCCATCAAGGCGGCGGTGGAGCTCTCGGCGCGCTACATCCACGACCGCAAGCTGCCGGACAAGGCGATCGACGTGATCGACGAGACCGGCGCCTCGCAGATGCTGGTGACCGAGGCCAAGCGCAAGAAGACGATCGGCGTCAAGGAGATCGAGGCGGCGATCGCGACGATGGCGCGCATTCCGGCCAAGACCGTCTCCAAGGACGATGCCGAGGTGCTGCGCAATCTCGAGACCACGCTGAAGCGCACCGTCTACGGCCAGGAGAAGGCGATCGAGGCTTTGTCCTCCTCGATCAAGCTCGCCCGCGCCGGGCTGCGCGACGGCGAGAAGCCGATCGGCTGCTATCTCTTCGCCGGACCGACCGGCGTCGGCAAGACCGAGGTCGCGCGTCAGCTCGCCTCGTCGCTGGGCGTGGAACTCGTGCGCTTCGACATGTCGGAATACATGGAGCGCCACACCGTCTCGCGGCTGATCGGCGCGCCTCCCGGCTATGTCGGCTTCGATCAGGGCGGGCTGCTGACCGACCAGATCGACCAGCACCCGCATTGCGTGCTGCTGCTCGACGAGATCGAGAAGGCCCATCCCGACCTGTTCAACATCCTCCTGCAGGTGATGGACCACGGCAAGCTGACCGACAATAACGGCAAGCAGGTCGATTTCAGGAACGTCATCCTGATCATGACCACCAATGCCGGCGCCGCCGACATGGCCAAGAACGCCTATGGCTTCACCCGCACCAAGCGCGAGGGTGACGACCAGGAGGCGATCAACAAGCTGTTCGCACCGGAATTCCGCAACCGGCTCGACGCGACGATCTCCTTCGGCCATCTGCCGAAAACGGTGGTGGCGCGGGTCGTCGACAAGTTCGTGCTGCAGCTCGAGGCCCAGCTCGCCGACCGCAACGTCACGATCGAGCTCTCGGACGAGGCGCGCGACTGGCTGGTCGAGAACGGCTATGACGAGGCGATGGGCGCGCGCCCGATGGCGCGGCTGATCCAGCAGACGATCAAGACGCCGCTCGCCGACGAGGTGCTGTTCGGCAGGCTGAAGAATGGCGGCGCGGTCAAGGTCGTGGTCGTCCAGTCCGAGACCGGCATCAAGGTGCTCGGCCTCGAATTCCCCGACGGGCCGGCCAAGCCCAAGCCGGAGAAGGATGTCGCTGCCGCGGCCGAGAAAAGAACGCCGCGCAAGCCCCGCGCCAAGGGGGGCGCCAAGGCCAAGGCCGGCCCGGCCGGCAGTCTGAAGCGCGGCCCCAAGCCGGATGCGCCGGTCTCGCCGCCGAAAGCGGCGGGCAGCGTCCGCACCGTCCCGAAAGTCCCGTTGACGAAGGCCTGAGACCGTGTGGTTCCGACGCAAATCCGAGAGCGCATGGGCGCAGGATGGTGAAGCCACGGCTACGGCAGTGGCCGCCGCCGCGCCGAAGGAGAAGCTCGGCTGGTTCGAGAAGCGCGCCCGCCGCCGCCGGCGCCGCATCGTCTTCGAGGAAGTGCTGGGCTGGATCCTGGTCCCGGCATTCTTCTATCTGGGTTGGCTCGCCTATCAGGCCGTCGGCGGCGTGCCGAAGGAGATCGTCGACTTCGGGAACGAACTGCTCGGACTGGCGCTGAAGAGCTTCTGACCGCGCCGTCGCTTGCGCCCGGCGCAGGTCCGAAGCGCGGCAAGGCCTCTGCCCCGCCGTGGCGGGAATGCGCATTAAGCATTCCTCGCTGGCCGGCCCGGCCTGCGTATGTCCGGTTCTTCGAGCGTCCATGAGTCAGTCTCCTCCCGAGCCGCCGCTCTCGACGCGCGCGCCAGCGCCGATCCGGCCGGGCTCCGGCGCGGTGTCCGCATGAGTTCGGCTGGCCGCTGGCAGCGGTTTCGTCCGGCGCTGATCGGCTTCCGCGATGCGCTGATGCTGCCGGCCTGGGTCGTCGGCCTCGGCCTGGTCGGCGTCGGCTCGCTGGCGCGCGATGTCGGATACCCTGTCGAGGTGGCGGTGCTGTCGACCCTGCTGGTCTGGGCCGGGCCGTCGCAGGTGCTGTTCTTCGCCTCGATCGCGGCCGGCGCCGCCTGGAGTGCGATTGCGCTCGCGATCGGTTTTGCTTCCCTGCGCTTCCTGCCGATGACGATCGCGCTCCTGCCGCTGCTGCGCCGGCCGGGGCAGGGCGTCGGCATGCAGATCCTGCTCTCGCACTATGTCGCCGTCACGGCCTGGACCGAGGCACTGCGCCGCCTACCGGCACTGCCGCCGGAGCAGCGGCCGAGCTATTTCCTCGGCTTCGCCAATGCGCTGATTGTGGTCTCGGCGCTCTGCACCTATGCCGGCTACTATCTCGCCGGCGCTGTGCCGGTTCCCATCGCGGCCGGACTTCTCGCCCTGTCGCCGATCTTCTTCATGACATCGCTGACGGTCGGGGTGCGTGGCTTCGGCGACGGGCTCGCCATCTTTCTCGGCCTCGCGCTGTCGCCGGTCGCGAGCTGGGCGATCGGCGGCGGCTTCGATCTGCTCGCCGCCGGCCTCGTCGGCGGGACGATCGCCTTCGCGGTGCAGCGCTGGCGTCGTCGTGCGATGGCAGGCGCAAAGGCCGGGACATGACGGCGCCGATCGCTTTTCTCGACGGTCCCTGGTGGCCTTATCTGGCGCTGCTGCTCTTCGCGGTGATCCCGACCGAGATGTGGCGCTGGCTCGCGGTCGCCTTCGCGCGTCGCCTCGACGACGGCTCGCCCTGGCTGGAGTGGGTGCGGCTGGTCGCGACGGCGTTGCTCGCGGGCGTCGTCGCCAAGCTGATGCTGACACCCCCCGGCGTGCTGGCCGATGTGCCGCTGCTCGTCCGCCTTGCCGCGATCGCTGTCCCGGTCGCGATCGTGCGCCTGACCAATCGCCGGGTGATGCTGGCGGTGGTCGCGGCCGAGGCGGTGCTGATCGGCGGGGCCTGGTGGCTGATATAGTGCGGCATCGCCACTTGTCTCGGCGAGCGCGGATCGATGATCCGCCGCCCTGCAACACGACCGGTTTCAGCCATGAAGCCGCACCGCCCTCCGAAACCGGGACGCGTTCTCCATGTCAGCCAGCAATCGCATCGTGCTTTCCAGCGATCATGCCGCGATCCAGTTCCGGCAGGCCATCGCCGCTCATCTCGCGGCACTGGGCTGGGTGGTGGTCGACATCGGACCGTCGAGCCCGGAAAGCACGCCCTATCCCAGGCATGGCGAGGCGGCGGCGCGGCTCGTCGCCTCCGGCGAGTGCCGGTTCGGCATCATTCTGTGCGGCACCGGCCAGGGCATCATGATGGCGGCGAACAAGGTGAAGGGCATTCGTTGCGGCGTCTGCGCCGACACGTTTTCGGCCCGGATGATCCGACAGCACAACGACGCCAACATGCTCTCGATCGGTGCGCGCGTGGTCGGCGAGGGGCTCGCGCTCGATATCGTCGACGCCTTCCTCTCCGCCGAATTCGAGGGCGGCCGGCATGCGACGCGGGTCGCGATGATCGAGGCGCTTGAAGGCTAGCGCTTTCGTTGCGCTGGAGACGCTGATTCTGTCGCGTTTCCGGGCGAGCCTAGCCGTCCGACAGGTCGAGATGCCTGAGCTTGTCGGGATTGCGCACGATGTAGATCGCCTGGACGCGTCCGTCGCGGATATCGAGCGCGGTAGCCTGCAAGGTCTCGCCGCGTTCGAGGCTGAGATAGCCGGGCAGGCCGTTGATCAGCACCGGCTTGAACAGCGTGGTCGGCTTGTCGCGGTGGGCGAGCTTGGCGTTGATGCCGGCGAAGAAGCGCGAGACCCGGTCGATGCCGTAGAGCGGGTTGATCACCGCCAGAACCTTGCCGCCGCCATCGCTGTGGAAGGCGACATCCTGCGCCAGCAGGGCCTGGAGATCGCTCGGATCGGCCTTGTGGGCCGCCTTGAAGAAGGCGTCGACGAAGCGCTTCGCCTCGACCGGGTCGACCTTGTTGCGCGGCGGCATGTCGATGCGGACATGCTCGCGTGCCCGCTTGGCGAGCTGGCGACAGGCGCTCTCGCTGCGGTCGATGGTGCGGGCGATCTCGGCGAAATCCATCTCGAAGATGTCGTGCAGCAGGAAAGCGGCCCGCTCGAGCGGGGAGAGCCGCTCCAGCGCCAGCATCAGCGCTATCGGCGCATCGAGCCCGGCATCGGCCGGCGTCTCGCCGCCGAGCGCCTCGACCAGCGGCTCCGGCAGCCAGGAGCCGACATAGAACTCGCGGCGGCTGCGGGCCGATTTCATCTGGTCGAGGCAGAGCCGCGTCACGATGCGCGCCAGGAAGGCGCGCGGCTGCGCGATCTCTGCCCGCTCGCTCTCGCGCCAGCGCAGCCAGGCCTCCTGCACGATATCCTCGGCATCGCTGACCGAACCGAGCATGCGATAGGCGAGGCGGGTCAGGAAGCGGCGATGGCTGTCGAACGGGTCGGTGGCAGGCGCTGAGGTCATCGCGGGTTCCGTCCTCAGGCCACGACCGCCCGGTCGTTCGGATGGGCCGAGCGGAAGCCGATGGCGATGCGGTTCCAGCTGTTGATCGTGGCGATCAGCATGGTGAGCTTCACCGTTTCCTCCGGGCTGAAATGGCGCTGCACCTCTTCATAGACCTCGTCCGGCGCGTGGGTCTGCGAGACCAGCGTCAGCGCGTCGGTCCAGGCGAGGGCGGCGCGCTCGCGCGGGCTATAGAGCGCCGACTCGTGCCAGGCGTCGAGCAGGAAGAGTCGCGCCGGGCTCTCGCCCTCTTTCATCGCGTCGGCGGAGTGCATGTGCAGGCAATAGGCGCAGCCATTGATCTGCGAGGCCCGCATCTTCACCAGATGGATCAGGCTGTGTTCGAGCCCGCTCTCCTTGAGCGTCGCTTCGAGCGCGATCAGCGGCTTCATGGTGTCGGGCGCGGCGACATAGGGGTTCAGGCGCTTGGTCATGGCGGGATCTCCGCAGGAGGGAAAAGCCCGGCCGGTGCGAAGTCGCGCCCGGCCGGCTGTACGAGTGCCGCTCAAGCCCCGGCTGTCTCGCGGCGACGATCCTGCGGATGGCGGGTGCGGAAGCCGGCATTGATCCGGTTCCAGACATTGATCATGCCGATGGCGACCGAGAGATCGACGATCTCCTTCTCGCTGAAATGCTCGCGCAGTTCGGCGAAGGCCTCGTCGCTCGGGCTGCGCTCGGTGAGCCTTGTCAGCTCCTCGGTCCAGCGCAGGGCGGCGCGCTCGCGCGGTGTGTAGAGCTCGGATTCTTCCCAGGCGCTGAGCAGGGTGATGCGGGCCTCGCTCTCACCGGCCTTGCGAGCATCGGCCATGTGCATGTGCAGGCAATAGGCGCAGCGGTTGAGCTGCGAGGCGCGGATCTTCACCAGCTCCTGGAGGCTATGTTCCAGCGGCGACTGGTTCACATAGTCCTGCAGGCCGCGCATGGCCGCGTAGGCGTCGGGGGCGGCCTGGAAGGCGTTGAGGCGTTGGGTCATCCTGGTCTCCATCATTGGCTGATGCAGACCAGGACGAGGCAGGGTGCGGGCGCGTGACATGCGCCGCGAAATTTTTTCGGGTCAGGCGTCCTTGAGCGCGGCGCGGAGCTTCTCGGCGGCCTCGGTCAGCTCCTCGGGCTTGGCCATCACGCTCGCCGGCGGCTTCATCGCGATACCGTCATGGCGCGGGATGACGTGGACATGAAGATGGAAGACGACCTGGCCGCCGGCGCTCTCGTTGAACTGCTGCACCGTGATCCCGTCCGCCGCGAAAGCCTTCATCCCGGCCCGGGCGATGCGCTGCGAAACCTGGGCGACATGGGCGAGATCGGCCGGCGCGACATCGAGCAGGTTGCGGGCCGGGTTCTTCGGGATGATCAGGGTGTGGCCGGGCGCGCGCGGCATGATGTCGAGGAAGGCCAGCGCCTTGTCGTCCTCATAGACGCGGTGGGCCGGCAGTTCGCCGCGCAGGATCCTGGCGAAGATGTTGTTCTGGTCGTAGGCGGTCATGGCGGTGTTCCTGTCTTGGGCTGGCGGAAGCTGGAGGCCGCTGCGGGAGAAAGGTCAAGCCGGGGATGCGTCGCCGAGCGGCAGCGTCTCGGTGATCCGGCTGTCGAGCACGAGATCGTCGCTGGCGCCCATCAGCCAGAGCGCATCGACACGCAGGCGCAGCAGGGGCTTCTCCCACCAGCGCGCCAGCAGCGCGGCGAGGGCTCGCGTCTCCTGCGGGTCGAGATCGTCGATCAGGTTGTAGTAGCCGAGGAGATAGAGGTCGCCGGCCGGGCGACCGAAGACCTGCTGGATCTGCTGGAACGGGTTGAGGCCCGGCGCCTGCTGCGGATAGGCGCGCAGATAGAGCCGCCCACGATTGACGTTGCCGGAGAACAGGCCGCGCAATTCGACCTCGAAGGGCGCGATGGCGGCAAGCTGGGCGCGGATCTCCGGAGCGATCACGGGACGCTCGCCGCGGCCGAGCGAACCGACGATGGTGGCGTGCAGGCGTGCGGCGCGCTTCGGCAGCAGATCCCAGGCGATCTTGCCGGCGAAGGGGGCGGCGCGCAGCTCGGCCTCGAGCTCGCGCCAGGCCGGCGAAGCGCCCGGTGCGTCTTCCGGAACCGGCATCACCAGCGAGAAGATCTCGGCATGGCGGCCCATTTCGTAGCCGCGACCGTCGAGCCGTGGGATCGCCCGTGGATGCTCGGGCGCCAGCAAAGGCAGATGGGCGAGGCGGTAGCTCTCGTCGAGCGCCAGCGGTGCGGAGAAATCGGTCAGGCTGCGGCGATAGCCCAGCGTATCGTCGCTGCAGAACTCAGTCGGCAAGGTCGGCTCCGGATCTGAAGGGCAGTTCGGCTTCGAGCGCCAGCTTCGCGGCGGCGATCTCGCGGCGCTCGCCGGGCAGATAGGCGGCGACGGCACGCGCCAGGCCGGGATCGGCGAGGAAATGGGCGGAGCGTGTGATCACCGGCCGGTAGCCGCGCGCCAGCTTGTGCTCGCCCTGGGCGCCGGCCTCGACACGCACGAGCTTGTGCGCGATCGCATAGTCGATGGCCTGGTGGTAGCAGAGCTCGAAATGCAGGAAGGGGTGATCCTCGATGCAACCCCAGTTGCGGCCATAGAGCGTGTTGCCGCCGCGGAAATTGATGGCGCCGGCGATGTAGCGCCCGGCCCGGCGCGCCAGCATCAGCACGACGCGCTCGCCCATGCTCTGGCCGATCTCGGAGAAAAAGCGGCGGTTGAGATAGGGCCGGCCCCATTTGCGCGAGCCGGTATCCTCGTAGAAGGCGTGGAAATCGTCCCAGACGCTTTCGGTCAGGTCGGAGCCCGAGAATACCGAAACCTCGATGCCGGCGGAGAGCGCCTCGCGCCGCTCGCGCTTCAGCGCCTTGCGCTTGCGCGATGCCAGCGTCGCGAGGAAATCGTCATAGCTGGCGAAGCCCTCGTTCCGCCAATGGAACTGGATGTCGTGGCGTTCGAGATAGCCGGCCTCCAGCAGCGCCGCCATGTCCCTTTCCTGCGCGAAGGTGACGTGCACGGAGGAGCCGCGGACCTGCTCCCTCACGGCTTCCAGGCCGGCGATCAGCGCCTCGCGCGCCTCGTTCTCGCGCGGCCCCTCTGCGACGAGCAGGCGCGGGCCGTTGGCGGGCGTGAAGGGGGCGGCGACCTGGACCTTCGGATAGTAGCGGCCGCCGGCGCGCATATAGGCTTCGGCCCAGCTATGGTCGAAGACGTATTCGCCCTGGCTGTGGCCCTTCACGAAGGAGGGCGCGGCGGCGATCAGTCGGCCCGCCCCGTCTTCGACCAGCAGATAGGCCGGTGACCAGCCGGTGCGCCCGCCAACGCAGCCGCTCTCTTCCAAGGCACGCAGAAAAGCGTAGGAAATGAATGGGTTGTCAGGGTCTTGCTGAGAAAATGAATCCGCTGCCTGAGAGGTTGATTTAAGCCTCGCGGCGGCGCCGGGATTGGCGCAGGCGTCCCAGTCGGCGGCCGGGACGCCTTTCAGCGAGGTCGTGACGCGGACGGTGAGGCCCCCGTGCGGACCGGTTTCGCTCAAGGGCGGAAGCCCTCGAAGACCATCTGGTCGGCATGCTCGGCGGCGCGGAGCCGATCTTCCGGCGTGCGCACGGTCCAGCTCATCAGCGGCAGGCCGAGCGCCTTGCGGCAGAGGAAGGGTGCGGCGGTCGGCAGGTCCGCGACCTTCCAGGAGACGAAGTCAGGCTGGCTTTCCCCGAAATGCAGGAGATTGGCGAGGGCGTGCTTCTGGGCCGGCGTGAGATGGACATAGTCGCCATATTCATAGGCGTTCATCGCGACGATACCGCGGGCGAAATCCGGTGCCAGCTCGCGCAATGCCGCGACGATCACTGGATCGAAGGATTTCAGCACGATCGGCCGGTCCTTGTGCCCGGCGACGATCTCGGCGGTGCGCTTCGCCAGGCGCAGATCGCCGTCGAAGCGGCTCTTGATCTCGATCACCAGCGGCGTCCTGCCGCCGATCGCATCGAGGAAGCCGGTGAGCGTCGGGATCCTGTCGCCGGAGCCCTTAAGTCCGATGCCGGAAAGCTCGGCCGCCTTGCGGGCATCGACACGCCCGGTCACGCCGGTCAACCGGTCCAGAGTGAAGTCGTGGAAGACCAGCGCCTCCTCGTCGGCGCTGAGCTGGACATCGCATTCGATGGCGAAGCCGCCCGCGATGGCGGCCTGCGCCGCCGACAGGGAGTTCTCGATCACGCCGCTCGCGAGATCGTGCAGTCCGCGATGGGCGATCGGACGGGCGGTCAGCCAGGGCTCTGCGCGCATCAGGCGATCTCGAACATCGCTTCGACCTCGACGGCGGCATCGGCCGGCAGGTTGGCGACGCCGACGGTGGAGCGGGCATGGCGACCGGCATCGCCGAGCACCTCGACCATCAGGTCGGAGGCGCCGTTCATGATCGCGGGCAGGGCGGAGAAATGCGGGGTGGCGTTGATGAAGCCGCCGAGGCGGACGCAGCGCCTGATCTTTCCGAGATCGCCGCCGAGCGCCGCCTTGGCCTGGGCCAGGACGTTGATGGCGCAGAGCCTGGCCGCCTCGAGTCCGGCCTCGTTGAAGATCTCGGCGCCGAGCTTGCCCTTGTGCGCGTCGGAGAGCTTGCCGTCGAGCCCGAAGCAGAGCTGGCCGGAGATCACCAGCAGATTGCCGGTGATGACATAGGGCACATAATTGGCGACCGGCGCGGCCGGCGCCGGCAGGGTGATGCCTAGGGCGGCGAGCTTGGTGTCGATGGCGTTCATGATGAGAGGCTCCCGGCCTGCGCTGGACAGGAGCCTTTCATCGCCGATGGCAGGCAAGGCCGCAAGCGCGGCGCAGCTTGGCCGATGCGTCTGCCGAGCAGGCCGGCTCAGGCGGCGTCGGGACGCCGCGCCAGATAGCGTTCGGCCGGCGCGCTGCGCGACAGGTTGGGGCCGAGCGCCAGCCGCGCCGCGGTGTAGCGCTCGAAATCCGAGGCGTCGGGCAGCGAGGGAATGGTGACGGGCTCGCCCTGATCGAGGCCGGCCAGCGCCGCATCGACCATGGCGTCGACCTCCATCACCATCTCCTGCGGGAAACCGTCGACATCGACGCCGGCGCGGGCCCAGATCTCGGTGCGTGTCGCGCCGGGCAGCACCGCCTGAACCCGGATGCCGGCGGGCTCGAGTTCCTTCTGCAAGGAG
Source organism: Allobosea sp. GW823-FHT01F03 (assembly GCF_058798075.1). Classification (NCBI taxonomy): domain Bacteria; kingdom Pseudomonadati; phylum Pseudomonadota; class Alphaproteobacteria; order Hyphomicrobiales; family Alloboseaceae; genus Allobosea; species Allobosea sp. GW823-FHT01F03. Next base: position 2,822,308 of record NZ_CM179505.1, read on the forward strand.
AGGCTGAGATTCAGCATATAGGCCTTGGTGCCGCTGTAGCTGCCATTGAACAGTTCCGGCGCGAGCGCCAGCACCGAGGCGATGTTGATGATGGTGCCGTGCTCGCGGGTCACGAAGTTGCGAGCCGCTGCAGCGGCGAGGCGGGTCGGCGCGATGACGTTGAGAGCGATCATGGTCTGGAAGCGGTCGATATCGCCTTCGGCGAGCGTACCGGAGACCGACATGCCGGCATTGTTGACGAGCATCGTCAGGCTTCCGTCCGTGCGCAGGCGCTGTTCGACCAAAGCGAGATCGGCCTTCGCCGTGAGGTCGGCCCCGAGCCATTCGATCTTTCTGCCGGTTTCACGCTTGAGGCGCTCGGCGAGAGCTTCGAGGCGTGCCGCGTCGCGGGCGACGAGGACGAGGTCATGGCCACGACGGGCCAGGCGGTCGGCGTAGACGGCGCCGATTCCGGTCGAGGCGCCTGTGATGAGAGCGGTGCCGAGTTGCTGCGTAGCCATGTCCAACTCCATTTCGGGTTTCAGGCCTTTTTCATGATAGCCATCATGATTGAATTTAGATGATAATCATCATATAAATAGTCAAGCGGCCGATATGCCGATTTTCCGGGGAGCAGACCGATGCGTGTGAGCCGCGAGCAGATGGCGGAGAACCGCGAGCGCATTCTCGAGACCGCCGCGACCCTGTTTCGGGAGCGCGGCTTCGACGGGGTCGGCGTCGCCGATGCTATGAAGGCGGTCGGCCTGACCCATGGCGGCTTCTATGGGCACTTTTCGTCAAAGGACGATCTTGCTGCCCAGGCGCTCGGGCGCGCCTTCGGCAATGCCAATCAATGGCTGGAGGAAGCCAAGGCCGCCGAGCCGCAAGCGCCGTTGCAGGGCATCGCCGATCGCTATCTCTCGCCGCTGCACCGCGACGATCCCGGCCATGGTTGTCCCGTGGCTGCGCTGGGCTCCGATATCGCGCGCCAGGGGCAGGCGTCGCGTCAGGCTGCGACGGAGGGGGTGCGCGCGGCGATCGCGAGCCTGTCATCCGTTATGCCGGGGGAGAGCGAGGAAGAGCGGCGGTCTGCCGCTCTGGCGAGCTACGCCACGCTGATCGGCGCGCTTGTGCTCTCCCGCATGGTCGAGGACGAGGCGCTCTCGGCGGAGATCCTTGCGGCGGCCAGGGCTGCGCTGGCGGCGGGACCCGCCGAAGGCTAGCGGTGCACGGCGCGCCCCGCCTTGTTTGCGCCATTGCCGCAATGCACCTAGATTCAAAGAGGCCGGGGTTCGACCCGGCCAAGAGTGCGAATCGAGGATCGGGCATGAAGACGTATCGCGGCGGGATCGCAGGCCTGGCGGTGATGGCGGCCACGGGAGCCTGGGCGCAGGCTCCGGCCGAGCGTGTCGTGCTGGTGCCACATCGCGCGATCTACGATCTTACCCTCGACAGCACCAAGCCCTCCCGCGACATCACCACGGCGCGTGGCCGCATCGCCTTCGACTTCTCCGGGGATGCCTGCGACGGCTATGCGCTTTCCTTCCGCCAGGTCACCGAGCTGACCAGCGAGATCGGTCCGCGCATCATCGATGCCCGCACCACGAGCTTCGAGGAAGGCGACGCCAAGAGCTACCGCTTCAAGACCGAGAGCTCGACAGCCGGCGCGCCGCCCGACGTGGTCGACGGCACCGCGAAGAAGGGCGATGCCGGCTATGAGGTGAGCCTGCGCGCGCCCAAGGCCGAGACGCACCGCGAAGCCGCGATGGCGATGTTCCCGAACGAGCAGATGAAGGCGGTGATCAAGGCGGCGCGGGCGGGCCAGACTACTTTCAACGTCCGCCTCTATGACGGCGCCAACAGCGGCAAGGACGTCTACGACACGCTGTCGGTGATCGGCCGCAAGATCGAGGCCAAGCCGGGGGAAGCGCCGCTGCAGCGCCCGGAATTCGAGAAGCTGGCGCGCTGGCCGGTGACGATCTCCTATTTCAAGGTCGGCTCGGGCGAGACCACGCCGGCCTATACCGTCGCCTTCGAGCTCTACGAGAACGGCGTCACCGGTGCGATCCGGCTGGACTATGGGTCCTTCGCGCTGCGCGGCACGCTCACGCGTCTGGATCTTCTGCCGGGGAGCGACTGCTCGAAATAGTCTGGCCGGAAGCAGGGCTGCGCCGGTCGCGCAGCGACAGGCCCTTGCCGATCGCGGTATCGCCGAAGCGGGCGCGGACCGCATCGAGTGCGCTCTCGACGGCTTTCAGGCGCGGCGTCTGCGTGTCGGCGAGGTCGCCGCGGTCGGCATCGGCTGGATCGGAGAAGTCGCTCGCACCGATGCCGATCAGCCGGTAGCGCGGGCCGGTGCATTCACGCTTCAGGAGGTCGCGGCCGGCCGCGAACAGGCGGGCGGCGAGCTGCGTCGGCTCGGGCAGCCGCGAGGCGCGGGTGACGATGTGGAAATCCTGGGTCTTCAGCTTGAGCGTGATCGTGCGCCCGGCGAGTCCCTGCGCCTTCAACCGCTTCGAGGTCTTCTCGCAGAGCCGCCAGAGGATCGGCTCTAGCTCCTCGAAGCTGGCGAGGTCGACATCGAGCGTCGTCTCGGTCGAGACCGTCTTGGCCTCGTGCTCGACCGTGACCTGGCGCGGATCGATGCCACGGGCGAGATTGCGCAGGCGCGGCCCGTCCTTGCCGATGGTGCGGTAGAGGGTTTCGACCTCGGCGGCGGCGAGGTCGCCGATACGACGGAAGCCGGCCTGCGCCAGCCGCGCCACGCCGGCCTGGCCGATGCCGGGAATCATCCCGACCGGTTTCGGAGCCAGGAAAGCCACAGCTTCCGCCCGGCCGATGATCGAGAAGCCGCGCGGCTTGTCGAGGTCGGAGGCGACCTTGGCGAGGAATTTGGCGTAGGACAGGCCGACCGAGACGGTGATGCCGATCTCGCCCTCGACACGGCGCTGGAAGCGGGCGAGCACCAGTGCCGGGCTGGCGTGGTGCAGGCGCTCGGTGCCGCCGAGATCGAGAAAGGCCTCGTCGATCGAGAGCGGTTCGACCAGCGGGGTCAGCTCCTGCATCAGCCGGCGTACCTGCCGGCCGACGCCGACATATTTCGCCATGTCCGGCTTGATGACCACGGCTTCCGGGCAGGCCTGCAGGGCCTTGAACATCGGCATGGCGGAGCGCACGCCGGACATGCGGGCGATGTAGCAGCAGGTCGAGACGACGCCACGCTTGCCGCCGCCGACGATCACCGGCTTGTCGAGCAGGGACGGATCGTCGCGCTTTTCGATCGCGGCATAGAAGGCGTCGCAATCGATATGGGCGAGATGGAGCTCGTCCCGCTCGGGATGCCGCAGCAGCCGGGGCGAGCCGCAGACCGCGCAACGCCGCAGCGGTGCAGCGGGCGCCGCCTCGCCATGGTCGCGCAGGCAATCACGGCAGAGTACGCGCGCCGCCCCGGTCGCGGCGGGCGCGCTGCTCACGGCTCGAAGACTTCGGGCGGGCCGGCGAGAATCTCGCGAGCCTGGCCGACAATGTCCGGATTCAGGCCTAAATTGGCGGCAAACTCGAGCAGCAGCGATTCGCTGGCACAGAGATGGTCGATGACGCCGAGAAGGAATCCGGGTTCTTGCGCTGCAGAGCGCAGGGTCGCCGGGCCGAGGCCGGTGGCTGCGAGAAAAGGCTCCAGGCGCTCCGGTTCGCCGGCCAGGAAGGTGAGGGCGCGCAATGCGAGCGTCTCGGCTTCCGGCAATGTGATGGGGCGGGGCATGATGTTTTGCTCGGTGTGTCTGCGATTGGGTTTGCGTTTCGTCAACGGCTCGCGTGCTAGCTTCATCATCGAACGGGGCTGCCGACTTGGGAAGTCCGGAACATCGGATACCCGTGCTGCGGCGGACTGGGGGCGGAATGACAAAGACGGTACTGATCGTCGAGGACAATGAGCTCAACATGAAGCTCTTCAACGACCTGTTGGAGGCGCATGGCTATGCGACGCTCAAGACGGCCGACGGCATCGAGGCGATCGAACTCGCCCGGGCGCATCATCCCGATCTGATCCTGATGGACATCCAGCTGCCGGAGGTTTCGGGGCTGGAGGTGACGAAATGGATCAAGGAGGATGATACCCTGAAGAGCATCCCGGTGATCGCCGTCACGGCCTTCGCGATGAAGGGCGACGAGGAGCGGATTCGCGATGGCGGCTGCGAGGCCTACATCTCCAAGCCGATCTCGGTGGGCAAGTTCCTGGAGACCGTTCGCGCCTATCTCGGCGCGGCCTGAGCGGGAAGGCACTGCCGATGTCCGCCCGGGTCCTGGTCGTCGACGACGTCGCAGCCAATGTGAAGCTGCTCGACGCCAAGCTGTCGGCCGAGTATTTCGACGTGGTGACCGCGACGAACGGCATCGACGCTCTGGCGATCTGCGAGCGCGGCGAAGCCGATATCGTGCTGCTCGACGTGATGATGCCGGGCATGAACGGATTCGAGGTCTGCCGGCGCCTGAAGACCGGGCCGACCACCGCCCATATCCCGGTGGTGATGGTGACCGCGCTCGACCAGCCGAGCGATCGGCTCAAGGGGCTCGATGCCGGCGCCGACGACTTCCTGACCAAGCCGATCGACGACACCGCCCTGTTCGCGCGCGTGCGCAGCCTGGTCCGGCTGAAGTCGGTGACCGACGAGTTGCGGCAGCGCGCGTTGGCCTCGCGCCGGCTCGGCATCGCCGACCCGCTGGCCGCTGCGGCGGCGGAGACCGGGCTCAACGGCCGCATCCTCCTGATCGAGGATCGGCCGCTGATCGCCGAGCGGCTGACGCAGGCGCTTTCGACCTTTCATTCGATCGAGACCGAACCCGATGCGCACGCCGCCCTGGCGCGCGCGGCCGAAGGCGATTTCGAGATCGTGCTCGTCAGCCTAGACCTGCAATCCTATGACGGGCTGCGCCTGTGCAGCCAATTGCGCTCGCTCGAGAGCACCCGCAATCTCTCGGTTCTGGTGCTCGGCGAGGCGGATGATCGGCGCCGCGTCCTGCGCGGCCTCGAGATCGGCGCCCATGATTTCCTGGTCAGGCCGATCGACCGGAACGAGTTGCTGGCCCGCGCGCGCACCCTGGTCCGCCGCAAGCGCTTCGCCGAGCGTTTGCGCGACAGCGTCCAGTCCTCGATGGAAATGGCGGTGATGGATCAGCTCACCGGCCTCTACAACCGGCGCTATCTCGACGGCCGGATCGCGGTTCTCTTCGACGAGTCCCTGCTGCGGGCGCGCTCGCTCTCGGTCCTCATGCTCGATGTCGACCGCTTCAAGTCGATCAATGACAGCTGGGGGCACGACGCCGGCGACGAGGTTCTGCGCGAGTTCGCCGACCGGGTGCGCGCCTGCACGCGCGGCATCGATCTGGTGGCGCGGATGGGCGGAGAGGAGATCGTGGTCGTCCTGCCCGACACGACGCTCGAGGCGGCACGCGCCGTCGCCGAGCGCATCCGCGAGCGGGTCGAGGGCGAAGCCTTCGAGATCCAGGGCGGTGCGCGCAAGATCCCGGTGACCGTCTCGATCGGCGTCGCCTGCCGGCGCGCCGGCGACCCATCCGCCAATGAAATGGTGAAGCGAGCCGACGAGGCGGTCTATCTCGCCAAGGCCGCCGGCCGCAATCGCGTGATCGTCGCCGCGGCTGCCTGAACCCGAAAGATATGGAAGGCTCGGGGCCGGCATGAACCGCCGCTGCCCGGTGATGGTGATCATCGGCTTGACCGAGGCCGATCTCATTGCGCCGCAGCCGTCCAGTCCGGGCGGGCGCCTCATTGCCGGATGGAGGGTCGACGACGAGCCGATTGCGGACATCGCCGGTGCGGAGGCGATTGCCAACCTGCGGCAAGATTTCTTGCAGTAAGATCAGGTAAATCTATGAATGCCTTGAATATTTTGTATTTACTATAGTTTTTACGGTAAATATCGAGGGTTATCCGGTAAGGTTAAAAAACACTGAAGAATGGTGAATCAACCCTAAACGATTGATCCGCGGTCGCTTCGGGGTAGGGTCGTTTTCAGACAGGCGCCAGCGACAGGCTGTCGCCGCGAAATGCCCCCCGGGACCTCGGGTTCCGCCGCATCTCCTGAGGAGCCGGTGGGCTCGGCCGGTCGGTAGCGGGATATCTGGCCTCATCAGATCCGCCGCCGGCCGGCCACTATCGGCACCGCCATAGCATCGGACCGAAAAGTGGACTCCGTTCCTCGGAAAACTCCGATGCGATAACAATGAGAAAGATCATCGTGATCGCGCCCGAACGGAGGCGCGGCGATCCAGCCAGCAGTCAGCGCAAGGCGCGCTCGAGCAGAGTCGGCAGCCAGTATCCGAGCAGGCCGAAGGCGGTCAGCAGTCCGATCAGCAGTAGCGCCGCCCGGATGCGGTGCAGCCGGGTGGGCGATTCATCGACCTCGACGATCAGGCGTAGGACGCGGCGCAGCGGCCCGATGGCCGGCTGGCGTGTCTTGGCGGGCGGGCCGTGCAAGGCTGGGCTCCAGGCGAGAGAGCAGGGCGATGGACGCTCCGCGACATTAGGAAATATGCCGCGGATGCGCCAGAGGACATGTCACGCTTGCGAATAGCTGAGTTCGTTTCGCAGATGCGCCTGCCGTAAACGCAAAAAAGCCGCCTGGTTCGAGAGGGCTTGCAGGTGCAGGCAAGTCTAGTGTCTACCGCTGGGAACTGGAATCCAAGGATTCCTCTAGGGCATAGTCTGTTATCCGCCGCTTTGGCGATGGATCACGGGGCGCAGCCATTCAGATTATGCGGGCCTGCCGAGTTGCGTTCCAGCGCATCGTTTATGCACCGGATTCGTCCGGAAAAGTGGATTCCACCTTTGGGTCCGAGGCGCCGCGGCTAGAGGCGCGGCGGATGGTTACGGGCGATGGCAGGGATCGTCACCATGCGCCCGGAACTTGCAGATTGCCCCGATGGTGAAGCCAATGCCGCCCTTGATGCCGGCGCCCATGACGTTGCCGATGGTCGGATCGTCTTCCCGATGGCGGCGGATCAATGGCTTCGGCTGTCCTCCGAAATAGATGCTGAGGCCTGCCAGAGCGGTCACGTCACCGCCCTGATGCAGAGCGGCCCGTGCAAAAAGGCTGGGCTGGGCCGAACTGGTGCTCGTGAGCGCCCATTCGACGCCAAGACCTGCCACCACATGCCCACCCGAGACTGCTCCTGACGCCGTCAACGCCAAGTTGTCGTCGGGATACCAGGTGAGGCTGGCGCCTGCCACGAAATGCGTGCTGAGATCATGGCGCAGCGCTGTGGCATAGGTCGCGCCACTGGCATCGGTGAGGCCGACCAGGCCTGCCAGCGTGATCGAGTTCCAGTAGCGCTCAGCCTCGATGCCGAGGGAATAAGTGTTGATCCCACCGCCCGCGTCGAGGCGCGCATAGCCGGCTTCGACGCCAACCATTCCCGTCGACGGATCGCGCCAGAACAGATGCGCCCCCGTGCCATAGAACGCCGATTTCCCCAGAGAGCCGTCCAGGCCACCGGCCGCGCCATCCAGTTGCAGGCCGAAACGCTGTCCGAGCGGCAGGGTTACGGCGCCTTCCAGGCCGGTCCAGTTGTTGCCGCCTGTGCCGCCATGGATGAGCATCACCTTGCCGCTGGGCCCGTCCACAGCCGGCAGCGTCTGTTGAGCAGCGGCAGGCGAAGCAACCAGCAAGGCCATGGTCAGGACGGCATGGAACGGCCGGAGACGAATCGTAACCTCCATTGCTAAGCGATGGAACATTGCCCGTCGGGATCCCGATCGTCTACAGGCGCGCGCCTGTCGCGGGCTCGTCCTGACGATGAAACCGTCCCGTTCGCGGTGGCGAAAGCGCCACGAGCGCTTCCAGCGGTTTGACCTCGTCCGTAGGGGGGCTTTGCGCGCTCCGAGGGGCCGCATGGCCGTGCGGAAGCACCGGTGGAAAATCCTTGCCGCAGCAGAGCTGGAAATGAAGCGGCCTGGAAAAAGGAAGTCATAGCGCGGGGTGGGGAGCGTTCCGGCGTGCCCCCTGGCGATGCCCCAAACGAAAAAACCGCCCCAAATCGGGGCGGTTTTTATCGCTAAGATCGATATGTCATGCCTAATGGCATCACTTGATCTTGGTTTCCTTGAACTCGACGTGCTTGCGCGCGACGGGGTCGTACTTCTTCTTCGACATCTTTTCGGTCATCGTGCGCGAGTTCTTCTTGGTCACATAGAAGAACCCGGTGTCGGCCGTCGAGACGAGCTTGATCTTGATGGTCACGGCCTTGGCCATGGCGAAGCCCTCGAACTGATGGGGCCGTCCTCGACCCGCGCATGAAAAAGAAAAGGGCCGGGCGAGCCCGGCAATCCGATGGCGCCGGAATGCCGTATCGGCGCCTGCAAGTCAAGGAATATCGGGCGTGTATCTGCTCGCCCGCGAAATGGCCGGCGTTTTCCGCTCCTGCGGCTCAGATTTGCTCGCGCACGAAGCTGCCGCGCTTCTCCCAATAGAACGGTACCGGCAGATGCGCGCCGAATCCCGCCTTCAGCCGCTCCTCGACCTCGGCGATGATCACCTTGGTGATGGTCGGCAGGTCGAGCTCGCGGGCCTCGTCGAAGGTCACAGAGACGAGGTCGACCAGCTCGGAATCGGGGCCGATGATGCCTTCGACCTTGCCGGCGACGGCGCTGGCGTCGACGGTGAAGAAGCGGGTGTCGAAACGCTTCGGCCGGCGCGGCGGCGTGATCGCCCGGGCGACGAATGTCACGGCGCCGAGATCGGGGAAGATGCCCTTCGCCGCGAATTCCGACCAGACGCCGGGCGGCGGGTTCTCGGGCGCGCCGTATTCGGCGCTGCCGAAGAGCAGCCCGGTCTCCTCGAAGGTCTCGCGGATCGCCGCCAGCGCCAGCGCCCGCCCGCGCTGGGCGCTCGGGCGCACGCAGCGCGCCGCGAGGCGCTGCTCGCAGGGGCCGGGAAGGGCGCCGGCCGCGATCATGCGGCGATCCTCGGGATCGATCCGCCCGCCGGGGAAGACATATTTCCCGGGCATGAACTTGTGGCTCGGATGGCGCTTGCCCATCAGCACGCGCGGCTTGCGCCCGGAATGATCGAGAATCAGCATGGTCGCGGCGTCGACCGGGCGCAGATTGGTTGCGGTGCGGGCGCGCTCGGCCTGGGTCAGGGTGACGGTGTGATCGCTCATCGGCGGCTCATCTCGTTCGATGCCGGTTGACGTTCGGGCTCCGGCGTGGCGCCGCCGAAGCCATGCATGCGTAGCGCCCATTGCAGGCCGACCACTGCACCCTTCGTCGGCTGCATCAGACCGAGGCACAGCACCACCGTCAGCAGCGGCCAGACCCACATATGCATCTGCATCGACCAGTCGCCGAATTTCTCGACCAGAACGAGACCGCCGACGACGATATGGCCGACGATCGTGATCACGATATAGGGCGGCAGATCGTCGGCACGCTGGTGATGCAGTTCCTCGCCGCAGATTTCGCAGCTGGCGACCGGCTTCAGGAAGGCGCGGAACAGCCGGCCCTCGCCGCAACTCGGGCAGCGCCCCCTCAAGCCGCGTCCGATCGCCTGGCGCCAATTGCGCTCCGCGGGCGGGGCCGCCAGCTCGTGATAGTGGACGGACATGGCTCTCATCACCCCCGAGGCGCTGGCCTCAGCGCTTCCGGCCGGGCTTGGCTCGGCCGGGCCGGGCCATACTGCGCCTTGCAGCTAGGGGACGCGCGGCTTTTTTGAAAGAGCGGTTCGATGTCACAGTCCGCCCTTCGCTCAGGAGTTCGAAGCGCAGGGCGCCCGCGACGGGGGCCGCCTCGACCAGACGGACATGGACACGGTCGCCGAGACGCCAGCTTTCGCCGCTGCGCTCGCCGATCAGCGCATGGGCGGCTTCGTCATGGCGGTAATAATCCGCGCCGAGCGTCGAGGCCGGCACGAAGCCGTCGGCCCCGGTGCCGTCGAGCTTGACGAAGAGCCCGGCGCGATTGAGCCCGGCGATGCGGCCATCGAAGCTCGCGCCGATCTGGTCGGCGAGGAAATGCGCGATCAGCCGGTCGGTGGTTTCGCGCTCGGCCGCCATGGCGCGGCGCTCGGCCGCCGAGATCCGGGTCGCGACCTCGCGCAATTCGGCCAGCGTCGTCGCCTTGGGCAGCCCGTCATCGCCGCGCTTCATCGTCGCGATCAGGGCGCGATGGACGACGAGGTCGGCATAGCGCCGGATCGGCGAGGTGAAATGGGCGTAACGGCGCAGGTTTAGGCCGAAATGCCCGTAGTTCTCCGCGACATATTCGGCCTGGGCCTGGGTGCGCAGCACGACCTCGTTGATGAAGAGCTCGTTCTCCGAGCCCTTGATCATCTTGAGGATGCGGTTGAACAGCACCGGCCGCAGCGCGGCGTCCTTGGGCAGCTTGATGCCGATCGAGGCCAGGACCTCGCCGAGCGCGCGCATCTTCTCGAGCGAGGGCTCGTCATGGCAGCGATAGATCAGCAGGCTGCCGGCCTTCTCCAGCGTCTCCGCCGCGGCGACGTTGGCGAGGATCATGAACTCCTCGATCAGCTTGTGGGTCGCCAGCCGGTCGGGGACGATGACGCGGTCGACCGAGCCGTCCGCCTTCAGGATCAGCTTGCGCTCGGGCAGGTCGAGATCGAGCGGCTGGCGCGCGTCGCGCGCCCGTGCCGCGACGCCATAGGCGGCCCAGAGCGGCATCAGGATGCTCTCGCGGATCGCGGCGGTCGCCTCGTCCGGCTGGCCGTCGATCGCGGCTTGCGCCTGCTGGTAGGAGAGTTTTGCGGCCGAGCGCATCAGGATGCGGTGGAAGGAATGGCCCTTCTTCGAGCCGTCGGCCTTGAGCACGAGGCGGACGGCGAGCGCCGGCCGGTCCTCGCCGCCGCGCAGCGAGCAGAGGTCGTTCGAGATCCGCTCCGGCAGCATCGGCACGACGCGGTCGGGGAAATAGACCGAGTTTCCGCGCTCCAGCGCCTCGCGGTCGAGCGCCGAGCCCGGCCGGACATAGGAAGCCACATCGGCGATGGCGACGGTGACGACATAACCGCCGGGATTGTCGGAGTCCTCGTCCGGCGCGGCGTGGACCGCGTCGTCATGGTCCTTGGCGTCGGCCGGGTCGATGGTGATCAGCGGCAGGTCGCGCCAGTCCTCGCGACCGGCCAGCGTCGCCTTCGGCGCAGCCTCGGCCTCGGCGAGCGCTGCCGGCGAGAATTCGTTGGGGATGCCATGGGCGTGGATCGCGATCAGCGACACGGCCCGTTCCGACTTCAGCGAGCCGAGCCGCTCGCGCACCCGCGCCTCCGGCGGGCCGAAGCGACCCTCGCGCCGGAGCGAGACCGAAACGAGGTCGCCGTCCTGGGCGTCGCCGGTCTGGCCCTTCGGGATCAGCGCCTCGCGGCCCTGCGCCTTCTTGTCGACCGGGATGAGCCGGCCGGAGCCGTCGGGCAGGGCGCGGAAGATGCCGAGCACCTGCGCCTTGCCTTTGCCCATGATCTTCAGGACGCGGCCGGACCAGGACATGCCGGTCGTGCCACGCAGGCGCGAGAGCTTGAGCAGGACCTGGTCGCCGATGCCGGGCGCGGCGACCGCGGGGCCGGCTCGGCGCGAGCGCGACGGGCGGCCGGTCTCGATCAGGATCTTCGGCGCCTCGCCCTGGTCGGTCTCGTTCCATTCGAGCGGCACCGCGACGAGGTCGCCCTCGCGGTCGCGGCTCTTGATCTCGCAGAGCAGCACGGCGGGCAGCGCGCTGTGCTTGCGCACCGGCGACCCATCCTCGACCGCATCGACATGCGCTTCGTCCTCGAGCTCGCGCAGCAGCCGCTTCAGCCAGATCTTGCCGCCGGCATCGAGGCCGAAGGCCTTGGCGATGTCGCGCCGGCCGGGCTCACGGCCGGCGGCCCGCTCCTCCTCGATGAAGGCGAGGATGGCCTGGCGGGGAAGGTCAGGGGCTGGCGCTGGCAAGCGGCGGCCTCATCAGGATATGGCGCTGCAATAAATCACGCCTCTCTCTGGCATGTCCTGCCGCGGCGCGCCAGAAGCGGCTGCGCAGGGCCGATCGCGCAAAAGAGAAGGGCCGCCCTTGCGGGCAGCCCTTCCATTGCCGAACCGCAGCCCCGGTAACCGGGCCTGACGTCGCGAAAACTCAAACGGAACCGAACCCCTCATGGGACGAGTCCAGGCCATGCAGTCCCCGCGACAGCGGTTGATGACAATGAGACACTGGATCACCTCCTTTCAGTTGTTACCGACAAGGTGAGGCTAGGGTGATTCCAGCGCGCCCGTAAACGACAAAGATTCAGCGCCGATTTTGCTGTCCACTGCCGAATTCGACGGCGCTTTTGTTGCGCTGCACAGGCGCTGCCCAAATATTCACCGGCCGATCTGCCCGCGCCTTATGCAGATGCGCTCGCATTGTCGCGCCGGGTCCACGGTTTTGGAGAAATCTGCCCGGAATGTCACCGGAACCGCGCAGTTTCCCGCATTTGCTGCGCTTGCGAACGCGACCGGGGCGGTTGGCACGTCGCTTGCGATCCTCCTTACGCCAGCCAGCAAGGCTGCGCCGCGCCCGGCAGGGGCGCGGTCAACAGAATATCGGGGGACATCTCGATGAAGCTCACACGTCGCGTTGTATTGGGTGCCGCCTTCCTCAGTGCCACGGCTCTCTCCACGGTGATGCCCGCAGCCGCGCAGCAGGAGACCATCAAGATCGGCATCCTGCACTCGCTCTCGGGCACGATGGCGATCTCGGAGACGACGCTGAAGGACGTCATGCTCATGCTCATCGAGGAGCAGAACAAGAAGGGCGGCGTGCTCGGCAAGAAGCTCGAGGCCGTCGTCGTCGATCCCGCCTCGAACTGGCCGCTCTTCGCCGAGAAGGCGCGCGAGCTGATCGTCAAGGACAAGGTCGCGGCCGTGTTCGGCTGCTGGACCTCGGTCTCGCGCAAATCGGTGCTGCCGGTGTTCAAGGAGCTGAACTCGATCCTGTTCTACCCCGTGCAGTACGAGGGCGAGGAGAGCGAACGCAACGTCTTCTATACCGGGGCCGCGCCGAACCAGCAGGCGATCCCGGCCGTCGACTATCTCGCCAAGGAGGAGAAGGTCGAGCGCTGGGTGCTCGCCGGCACCGACTATGTCTACCCGCGCACCACCAACAAGATCCTGGAGGCCTACCTTCTCGCCAAGGGCGTGAAGAAGGAGGACATCCTGATCAACTACACGCCCTTCGGTCATTCCGACTGGCAGACCATCGTCTCCGACATCAAGAAGTTCGGCTCGGCCGGCAAGAAGACCGCCGTGGTCTCGACCATCAACGGCGACGCCAACGTGCCGTTCTACAAGGAGCTCGGCAACCAGGGCATCAAGGCGACTGACATCCCGGTCGTGGCCTTCTCGGTCGGCGAGGAGGAGCTCGCCGGCATCGACACCAAGCCGCTGGTCGGCCATCTCGCCGCCTGGAACTACTTCCAGTCGGTCAAGACGCCGGAGAACGAGGCCTTCATCAAGCAGTGGAAGGCCTTCAAGAAGAACGACAAGGCCGTCACCAACGACCCGATGGAAGCCCATGTCATCGGCTTCGCCATGTGGGTGAAGGCGGTCGAGAAGGCCGGCTCTACCGATCCCGACAAGGTGATCGACGCGCTGCCCGGCATCGAGGCGCCGAACCTGACCGGCGGGATCTCGAAGATGCTGCCGAACCACCACATCACCAAGCCGGTGCTGATCGGCGAGATCAAGGCCGACGGCCAGTTCGACGTCGTGTCGAAGACCGGCCTCGTCGCCGGCGACGCATGGTCGAAGGAGCTCGACGGGTCCAAGGACCTGGTCGGCGACTGGGTTGAGAAGAAGTGCGGCAACTTCAACGTCAAGACCGGCAAATGCGGCGGCGGCGCCTGAGCTGAAGAGGGGGAGGGGCGGCACGGTCGGAAAGCCCGGCCGCCCCTCGCAAATCTACCGCTGCTCACAAGACGATCGACCGGAGGGACAAGCGCGGGTCTTCCCTTCTCCCCTTGCGGGAGAAGGTGGCGCGCAGCGCCGGATGAGGGGTCGCGCTGCCCTTGCCGATGCTCAGGACCAAGCGCCGCCATGGCAATCGTCGCGCGACCCCTCATCCGTCAGCGCTTCGCGCTGCCACCTTCTCCCGCAAGGGGAGAAGGGGATCCCGCGCCCTACCGTCGCGGCCTGTGTATCAAGACCAGAAGCGAGCCGATGTCCTTTCTCATCCGCCTCCTGCGAGCCCTGACGTTAGCCCTGGCGCTTCTCGCCGCGCCGGCTGTCGCCTTCGCACAGACTGCCGAAGAAGCCTTCGCGCGCTTCAACGCCGACAGCTTCTCGGACACGGCGCGCGCCATCGACATCCTCGTCCAGAGCGCGCATCCGAATGCGGGCGTCATCATCGAGGCGCTGGCCGATGGGCGCTTGCTCGCCGGCGGTGGCGCCGTCGCGGTGAAGACCAAGGATGGCGGCCTCCTCGACGCGCGCACCGGGCAGGCGCTTTCCGCCGAGCCGGCCGGTGTCAGCGCCGTCAGGCTGAACAACAATGTCCGGCGGGCGATCCAGGCGGCGCTCGGCAGCCTCGGCCTGATCAATCCCGATCCTGTCAGGCGCGTCGCCGCTGCCGAGGCGGTGTTCCGGGCGCGCGACGTCTCGGCGCTGCCGGTGCTCGAAGCCGCGATCGCCAAGGAGAGCAATGACCGGGCACGCCGGGCGCTGCGCGAGGCTCAGGCCGCGATCCTGATCGTCAAGACCGATGCGCCGCCCTTCGACCGGATCGCCGCCGTCGACGTGCTGCGCGAGCGCGGTGACCAGGATGCGCTGGCGACGCTGCGCGCCCTGCCGGGCGATGCTTCGCCGGCGCTGAGGGAGGTGCAGGCCCGCGCCGTCTCCGAGATCGAGGGCAAGCTCGCTCTGTGGCAGGCCGGGCAGAACCTCTGGTACGGGCTCTCGCTCGGCTCGGTGCTGCTGCTCGCCGCGATCGGCCTCGCCATCACCTTCGGCGTGATGGGCGTGATCAACATGGCCCATGGCGAGATGGTGATGCTCGGCGCCTACACCACCTTCGTGGTGCAGGAACTGATCCGGGCGAACGCGCCTTACCTGTTCGACTGGTCGCTGGCCTTCGCGCTGCCGTCCGCCTTCATCGTCGCCGGCGCTGTCGGCATCGCGATCGAGCGCGGCGTGATCCGCTTCCTCTATGGAAGGCCGCTGGAGACGCTGCTGGCGACCTGGGGCATCAGCCTGATCCTGCAGCAGGCGGTGCGGACCGCCTTCGGGCCGACCAATCGCGAGGTCGGCGCGCCCAGCTTCATGTCGGGCGCCTTCGAGCTCGGCGGCCTCGCCATCACCTGGAACCGGCTCTGGATCATCGTCTTCGCGGCGCTGGTCTTCCTCGCTTTGCTCGCCATCCTGAAATTGACGCCGATGGGCCTGCAGATGCGTGCCGTGACGCAGAACCGGCGCATGGCTGCGGCGATGGGCATCCGTACCGGCCGGATCGACGCGCTGACCTTCGGGCTCGGCTCCGGCGTCGCGGGCCTCGCCGGCGTCGCGCTCTCGCAGATCGACAATGTCAGCCCCAATCTCGGCCAGAGCTACATCATCGACAGCTTCATGGTCGTGGTCTTCGGCGGAGTCGGCAATCTCTGGGGCACGCTGATCAGCGCCATGACGCTCGGCGTCGCGAACAAGCTGCTCGAGCCCTATGCCGGCGCCGTGCTCGGCAAGATCGCGCTGCTCGTCTTCATCATCCTGTTCATCCAGAAGCGTCCGCGCGGCCTGTTCGCGCTGAAGGGCAGGGCGGTGGAAGCATGATCAGCCGCTTCCTGCTCTCGAACATGGATACGCGGGGCTACGTCTTCCTCGGGCTCGTCGCCGCGATTGGCCTTCTGGTGCCGCTGGCGAACCTCATGGTCCCGGCCGGCTCGCCCTTCCATGTCTCGACCGCGACCATGTCGCTCTGGGGCAAGTACCTCTGCTACGCGCTGCTCGCGCTCTCGCTCGATCTGGTCTGGGGCTATTGCGGCATCCTCTCGCTCGGCCATGGCGCCTTCTTCGCGCTCGGCGGCTATGCGATGGGCATGTACCTGATGCGCCAGATCGGCTCGCGCGGCGTCTACGGCAATCCGGTGCTGCCCGACTTCATGGTCTTCCTGAACTGGCAGGAATTGCCCTGGTACTGGTGGGGCTTCTCCTCCTTTCCCTTCGCCATGCTGATGGTGCTGGCCGTTCCCGGCCTGCTCGCCTTCGTCTTCGGCTGGTTCGCCTTCCGCAGCCGCGTCACCGGCGTCTATCTCTCGATCATCACCCAGGCGCTGACCTATGCGCTGCTGCTCGCCTTTTTCCGCAACGACATGGGTTTTGGCGGCAATAACGGGCTGACCGATTTCAAGGACATTCTCGGCTTCAGCGTGCAGGCGCAGACGACCCGCGCCGCGCTCTTTGCGATGACCTGCACGATGCTCGCCGCCGGCTTCCTGATCGCCCGCGGCATCGTCTCGTCGAAGCTCGGCAAGGTGGTGATCGCGATCCGCGACGCCGAGTCCCGCACGCGCTTCCTCGGTTACCGGGTCGATCGCTTCAAGCTCTTCGTCTTCACAGTCTCGGCCTGCATGGCCGGTGTCGCGGGCGCGCTCTACGTGCCGCAGGTCGGCATCATCAATCCCGGCGAGTTCGCCCCGGCCAACTCGATCGAGACCGTGATCTGGGTCGCGGTCGGCGGGCGCGGCACGCTGGTCGGCGCGGCGCTCGGCGCCGTCGTCGTCAACTGGGCGAAGACGATGTTCACCTCCGGCTTCATGGCGCCGTACTGGCTGTTCGCGCTCGGCGCGCTCTTCGTCTTCGTCACCCTGTTCATGCCGAAGGGCATTCTGGGCACCGCTCAGGGCTGGTGGGAGAAGCGGCGCAGGCCCGAAAGCATGCCGGCGGCCGAGCCGGCTCCGGCGGAGTGAGATCGATGAACGCTCCCACACCCGGCGCTCTCACCTCTTCCTTGCTCTATCTCGACGGCGTCAGCGTCTCCTTCGACGGCTTCAAGGCGATCCGCGGCCTGTCGCTGACCATCGCGCCCGGCGAGATGCGCGCCATCATCGGCCCGAACGGGGCCGGCAAGACGACGATGATGGACATCATCACCGGTAAGACCCGGCCCGACGAAGGCACGGTGATGTTCGGCGGCTCGGTCGACCTGACCCGGCTCGACGAGGCGGCGATCGCCAATCTTGGCATCGGCCGGAAATTCCAGAAGCCGACCGTGTTCGACTTCCACACGATCGAGGACAACATCCTGCTGGCGCTGAAATCGCAGCGCACCGTGCTGAAGACGCTGTTCTGGCAGACGGGAGCCGCCCAGCAGAAGCGGATCGACGAGATCCTCGGCATCATCAAGCTCGCCGACAAGCGGGAAAAGCTCGCCGGCTCGCTCTCGCATGGCCAGAAGCAGTGGCTCGAGATCGGCATGCTGCTGGCGCAGGACCCCAAGCTCCTGCTCGTCGACGAACCGGCCGCCGGCATGACCGATGGCGAGACGGCGCAGACCGCGGTGCTGCTCAAGGAGATCGCCAGGGATCATTCGGTGATCGTGGTCGAGCACGACATGGGCTTCATCCGCGAGCTCGGCGTGAAGGTGACGGTGCTGCACGAGGGCTCGGTGCTGGCCGAGGGACCGCTCGACCAGGTCAGCGCCAATGAGCGCGTCGTCGAAGTCTATCTGGGGCGGTGATGATGGTCGCATTTCGCTTCCTTGGTTCTCGTCCGTTGTCATCCCGGACAAGCGGCGCAGCCGCGCCGCTCCGGGATCCATTCCGGAACCGGCATTGGAAAGGCTCCGGAATGGATCCCGGGTCTTCGCTTCGCTGCGCCCGGGATGACCGAGCCTCTTTCATTTGGGCCGCTGGATCGGGTCTGGCGACATGCTGAGCGTCGAAGCCATCGATCTCCATTACGGCGCCGCACAGGCGCTTCGGCGCGTCTCGCTCACCGCCGAGATCGGCAAGGTGACCTGCGTGATGGGCCGCAACGGCGTCGGCAAGACCTCGCTGATGCGCGCCATCGTCGGCCAGCAGCCGATCTCGGGCGGCCATGTCCGCCTCGACGGCCAGGACATCTCCACCCTGCGCAGCGAGGACCGCGCGCGCGCCGGCATCGCCTTCGTGCCGCAGGGCCGCGAGGTCTTCCCGCTCCTGACGGTGAAGGAGAACCTCGAAACCGGCTTTGCGCCCTTGCCCCGCAAGGAGCGCTACATCCCGAACGAACTGTTCGACCTATTCCCCGTGCTGAAGTCGATGCTCGGCCGGCGCGGCGGAGACCTCTCGGGTGGCCAGCAGCAGCAGCTCGCGATTGCGCGGGCGCTGGTCACCCGACCCAGGCTGCTGGTGCTGGACGAGCCGACCGAGGGCATCCAGCCCTCGATCATCAAGGATATCGGCCGTGCCATCGATTATCTGCGGAGCAAAGGCGATATGGCGATCGTGCTGGTCGAGCAGTATTTCGACTTCGCCCGCGACCTTGCCGACACGATGTTCGTGATGGACCGCGGCGAGGTCGTGCTGGCCGGACCGATGGTGGAGCTCGACGGAGCCCAGGTTCAGAGGTTGATTCAGGTGTGAGGCCGCGCCGCTTCTTCCTTCTCCCCTTGCCGGAGAAGGTGGCCCGAAGGGCCGGATGAGGGGTCGCGCAGGCCTCCCCGTCATGCTCGCCCTTGTGGCGAGCATCCAGGTCTTGGGCAGCACACGCGACCAGCGAAGACGTGGATGGTCGGGATAAGCCCGACCATGACGATGAAGCGTCGCGCGACCCCTCACCCTACCCCTCTCCCGCAAGGGGAGAGGGGGCAGGTTGCGCTTGCTATCAGCCCCTCAAAATTCCAGCGGCGCGTTGTCGACCACTTCCTTCATCACGAAGAAGGTGCGGGTTTGGCGCACGCCGGGCAGCGCCAGCAGCGTCTTCGCGTGCAGCTTGTTGAAGTCGGCGAGGTCGCGCACGCGGATCTTGAGGAAGTAGTCGAAATCGCCGGCGACGATGTGGCAGTCGAGCACGACGGGGAGCTGCTTCACCGCCTCCTCGAACAGGCCGAAGCTTTCCGGCGTCGAGCGGTCGAGCACCACGCCGACAATGGCGAGCGTGCCCTTTTCGACCTTGTGCGGATCGATCTGCGCCCTGACGCCGGTGACGTATCCTTCCGCGAACAGGCGCTGGATGCGGCGATGGCAGGTCGCTGCGCTGGTGTTCACCCGCTTGGCGATCTCGGCATTGCCCATGCGGCCGTCGGCCTGCAGCAGCCGCAGGATTCTGAGGTCGGTTTTGTCGAGTTCGGCCTCCATGAACGATTCTTCCGTTTTTGCGGCTACTGATAGCGTTCAAGACTATCAAATTGCCGAGACTATGAAAGTAGCAGAAAAATCAGGCGCGAAGTTCGGGAGCACCTTTCAAGGGCGTTTTGCTAGCGTTTGCGGGCCATTTCAGAAGGGAAACCCGCCATGCTCGCCAAATTCGAACGCTATCCCCTGACCTTCGGGCCGTCGCCGATCGAGAAGCTGTCGCGGCTCTCCGCGCATCTCGGCGGCGGGGTCGAGCTCTATGCCAAGCGCGAGGACTGCAATTCCGGCCTCGCTTTCGGCGGCAACAAATTGCGCAAGCTCGAATACATCGTCCCCGATGCGATCGCGTCCGGCGCCGATACGCTGGTCTCGATCGGCGGCGTGCAGTCGAACCACACCCGCATGGTCGCGGCGACCGCGGCCAAGATCGGCATGAAATGCCGGCTGGTGCAGGAAAGCTGGGTGCCGCATGAGGACGCGGTCTATGACCGGGTCGGCAACATCCTGATGTCGCGGGTGATGGGCGCCCATGTCGAGCTGATCGACGAAGGCTTCGACATCGGCATCCGGGCGAGCTGGGAAAACGCGCTCGAGGATGTGAAGGCCAAGGGCGGCAAGCCCTATGCGATCCCGGCCGGCGCCTCCGTGCACAAGTTCGGCGGGCTCGGCTATGTCGGCTTCGCCGAGGAGGTGAGGGCGCAGGAGGCCGAACTCGGCTTCAAGTTCGACTATATCGTCGTCTGCACCGTCACCGGCTCGACCCATGCCGGCATGGTCGTCGGTTTCGCGAGGGATGGGCGCCAGCGCAAGGTCATCGGCATCGACGCATCGGCGACACCGGCGCAGACCAGGGCGCAGGTGCTCGACATCGCACAGAAGACCTCCGAGCTCGTCGGCGGCAAGCAGATCACGGCCGACGACATCGTGCTGAACGAGGACTACGCCTATCCGGTCTATGGCGTACCCTCGCAGGAGACGCTTCAAGCGATCCGCCTGTCGGCCCGGCTCGAAGGCATGATGACCGACCCCGTCTATGAGGGGAAATCGATGCAGGGCATGATCGACCTGGTGAAGAAGGGTTTCTTCCCGGCGGGATCGAAGGTGCTCTACGCTCATCTCGGCGGCGTGCCGGCGATCAACGGCTACAGCTACACCTTCCGTAACGGGTGAGCGTCATGGAGGCGCTCGTCCTCTGTGAGATTGCGGCAGGCCGCGACGACCTGCGCGAGGCGCTGCTGGCGCGCATCGGTCGGCTCGGGCTCCGCGAGCGGGCGAAGCTCAGCTTCGTCGCCCGCGACCGGGCAGCGCCCGGCAGCGTCGTCCTGGCGGTCGGTTTCCCCGATGCGGCCGAGGCGGAACGTTTTGCCGCCGAGGCTGTTGGCGAGGAGATCTCTTCAACCGCCATAAGGCTGCTAGCGCTCGACGCGACCTGGCAGGCCGAGCCGCTGCCACTGATGTTTCCGTGACGGGATCGGTGCCGGGTCCTGTGATCCGGTGCCGGTTCAGAATTCGATTCAGGCCTGGCGGCCAAGGCGTTGAGGTGGAATCAATTTTTGTTCGGTGAACGTCGCCGTCATGGTCGGGTTTGTCCCGACCATCCCCGTCTTCCTTCGGCCCGCACGGTGTTCAAGACGTAGATGCTCGCCACAAGGGCGAGCATGACGGTGTGATCCGCTGATTAAGAGTCAGCTGCCCGGTATCACCGCCTCAGCCGCCAGCGCCTTGCTCCATCACGAGGACGGCGGCCGCGCGGCGGCGATGCCGGCGATGGCCACGTCCGGCAGGTCGCCGATGACCGTGCCGACCGTCTTCGGCTTGGTCAGCGGGGCGGGCACCGGCTGGTTGCCGTGGAGCAGGTCCTGGCCGGCATGGATGTCGCTCGCGACCTGGAGGTCGAGCCGCTCGGCGTCGCGGCGGCGGACATCCTCGACGATCTCGACGACCTCGTCCTCCGGCACGCCGAGCGCACGCAGCACCTCGCCGCCGAAGACCATGGCGGATTCGAAGGTCTCGCGGATCTGGTACTCCACCCCGGCGCGGATCAGGTCCATCGAATGGCCGCGGTCGAAGGAGCGGACGAAGAGCTTCGCATGCGGGAACTCGGCCTGCGCCACCCGCACGATCGCGTTGGCCGTGTCGCGGTTCTCGACGCAGACCAGGATCGCCTCGGCATGATGGGCGCCCGAGGCGTGCAGGATGTCGGCGCGCCGGCCGTCGCCGTAATAGACCTTGAAGCCGAAGCTCGCCGCGGCCTGGATCATCTCGACATCGGTCTCGATCAGCGAGACGCTGAAGCCGCGTGCGAGCAGGCCCTGGCTCGCCACCTGTCCGAAGCGGCCGAAGCCGACGACGAGCACGCGCCCTTCCAGCCCCTCGGCGTGGTCGATGCCGTCGAGCGATTCCCGCTCGGCCGGCATGAAACGGTCGATCAGCAGCACGACCAGCGGGGTGAGCGCCATGGACAGGATCACGACGGCGCTGGTGATGGCGTTGACCTTCGCATCGAAGATGCCCGCTGCGGTCGCGGCGCTGTAGAGCACGAAGGCGAACTCGCCGCCCTGCGAGAACAAGGCGACGCGGGTGATCGCATCGCGCGTGCGGGTGCGGAACAGCTTGGCGACGATGAAGATGCCGGCCGCCTTGACCAGCATGAAGGAGGCGACGCCGAGCGCGACGACCCGCCATTCCTGGGCGATCAGCTCGAGATCGAGCGACATGCCGACCGCCAGGAAGAACATGCCGAGCAGCAGGCCGCGGAACGGCTCGATATCGGCCTCGAGCTGGTGGCGGAAGGTCGATTCCGAGAGCAGGACGCCGGCGAGGAAGGCGCCCATCGCCATGGACAGCCCGCCGAGCTGCATGGCGAGCGCCGAGCCGAGCACGACAAGCAGCGCCGCGCCGGTCATGACCTCGCGGGCCTGGGCATTGGCGAGCAGGCGGAACATCGGGTTGAGCAGGTATTTGCCGGCGAGGACGAGGCCGACGAGCGAGCCGGCGCCGATCAGAAGAGGCATCAGCCCGCCGCTGCCGGCCGCCTTGGCCGGCGCCAGCACCGCGACGATGGCGAGCAGCGGCACGATGGCGAGGTCCTCGAGCAGCAGGATCGAGACGGCCTGCTGGCCATGCGGCGTCGAGGCTTCGCCGCGCTCGTTCAGCATCTGCATCACGACGGCGGTGGAGGAGAGCACGAAGCCCATGCCGGCGATGAAGGCCGCCACCGGCGCAAGGCCGGCGAGAATGCCGACGCCGGTCAGCAGCGCGCCGCAGAGCCCGACCTGCGCGACACCGAGGCCGAAGATCTCGCCGCGCAGATTCCAGAGCCGCGCCGGCTGCATCTCCAGCCCGATGATGAAAAGGAACATCACGACGCCGAACTCGGCGAGATGCAGCACGCTTTCCGGATGCGGGAACAGCCCGATCCCGGAGGGGCCGATCAGGACGCCGCCGGCGAAATAGCCGAGGACCGAACCGAGCCTGAGCCGTCGGAAGATCGGGACCGCGATGACGCCCGCGCCGAGAAGCCCGACGGCCTGGACCAGCTCCGGAGAAAAGCCCTGCGCTGCCATGAAGCTCCTGCTGTCGCTGCCGACGCGGAGGTGCGCCTGCTCGAAAATGCAGGCGCCTTGGGTGTTTAGGCAAGCGCGCGATGGCGCGTCGGATCGCTCAAAAGCTGGTGAACGCATGTCGTCGCGCCGCCGGGGCGGCGTCTTGCGGCGTCATTGGCCGGCGTCGCAGCGATCTCGCCCGGCTTGCCCGCAGCCCTGCATCGGGGCATGAAGCGTCCCCAAGCCGGCTCGTTCCGGCAGCAGGAGCGCTTGCGATGCAGCTTGGAGTGGTCGGCCTCGGCCGGATGGGAGCCAATATCGTCCGGCGGCTGCACCGCGCCGGGCATGATTGCGTCGTCTATGACCGCGATCCGAAGCCGGGCGCGGCGCTTGCCAAGGACGGCGCCGTCAATGTCGGCGATCTCAGGGAGATGGTGGGCAAGCTTCAGGCGCCGCGGGCGATCTGGGTGATGCTGCCGGCCGGCGAGATCACCGAGGGCACGCTCGCCGAACTCGCCGGCATGCTGGAGCCGGGCGATACGCTGATCGACGGCGGCAACGCCTTCTGGAAGGACGATGTCCGGCGCGGGCGCGAGCTCGCGGCCAAGGGGCTGCACTATCTCGACATCGGTACCTCCGGCGGCGTGCACGGGCTCGAGCGCGGCTACTGCCTGATGATCGGCGGCGACAAGGGCGTCTTCGACCGGCTGGAGCCGATCTTCCAGGCGCTTGCGCCGGGCAAGGGCGAGATCGAGCCGACCCGCCATCGCGAAGGCCGCAATCCGACGGCCGAGCAGGGCTATCTGCATTGCGGCCCGGCCGGGGCCGGCCATTTCGTCAAGATGGTCCATAACGGCATCGAATACGGGATGATGCAGGCCTTCGCCGAGGGTTTCGACCTCATGCGCAACGCCTCCGCCAAGGAGGGCCTGCCCGAGGAATATGGCTTCGATTTCGATGTCGCGGAGATCGCCGAGGTCTGGCGGCGCGGTTCGGTCGTGACCTCCTGGCTGCTCGACCTGACCGCCGAGGCGCTGGCGGCGGATGAAGAACTCGGTGCCTATTCCGGCCATGTCTCGGATTCCGGCGAGGGGCGCTGGACGGTGCAGGCGGCGGTCGAGACCGCGACCCCGGCCGAGGTGCTGACCTCCTCGCTCTACACCCGCTTCCGCTCGCGCAAGGACCATACCTTCGCCGAGAAGATCCTCTCCGCCATGCGGGCCGGCTTCGGCGGCCATGTCGAGCCGAAGAAGCAGGGCTGAGCGAATGAGCGTCTCGGACAGCGCTGGCAAGCCTGCCGTCATCGTCGTCATGGGTGTCGCGAGCTCCGGCAAGACCTCGCTCGGCGAGCGCCTGGCGGAGCGGCTCGGCTGGTCCTTCCGCGACGCCGACTCGTTCCATCCGCCTGAGAACGTCGCCAAGATGTCGAGCGGAACGCCGCTGACCGACGAGGACCGCAAGCCCTGGCTGGCGGCTATCGCGGCCTGGATCGACGATCTGCGGACCAACGGCGGCAACGGCATCGTCACCTGCTCGGCGCTGAAGAGAGCCTATCGCGAGGTGATCGTCGGCGACCGGCCCGACGTCACGCTGGTCTATCTCAGGGGCTCGCGCGAGCTGATTGGCCAGCGCATGGCGGCGCGGCAGCACCATTTCATGCCGCCGGCCCTGCTCGACAGCCAGTTCGCGACGCTGGAGGAGCCGGGCGCGGACGAGAAGCCGCTCGTGGTCCAGGTCGAGGCCAGCAAGGAGGCGATCGTCGCGCAGGTGGTGCGGGAGTTGAGGCTCGGGTGACGCTTGCCCCGGGGGCCGGCTAGCCGCCCGGCGGCGCGCTGTCCAGCGCGGTCAGCGCCGCTATGTCCCTGGCGCGGTGGCGCGGCCTGAGCGAGGCGGCGAGCAGCGCGAGCCTGTGCCGGAGATAGGCCAGGATCAGCGCCAGCAGCGGCGCCGGCGAACGATCGATGCTGTGCACGGAAGCCTCCGCCACCATCGGACGGGCATATCCCGCCCGAAGGGCAGCTTGCGCTCGTCCGGCGCGCGCTGCAAGGCGGCTCCTAGTTTCAACCGATTGAAAACTGACGCCTTCGGCGCGATGCTTGGGCAAGATAAAAAAGCCGCCAGCCCAAGGTTCAAAAGATCATGCTCGACAAAGCCATTCCGCCGCGCACGCTCAAGCTCAACGCCGCCGACAATGTCGCGGTCGCCGTCGATCCGATCGATGCGGGCGTCAGCGCCGCCGGGGTCACGGCGCTGAAACGCATCCCGCGCGGCCACAAGATCGCGCTGGTGCCGATCGCCAAGGACGAGCCGATCCGCAAGTTCGGCCAGATCATCGGCTTCGCCACGCTCGACATTCCGCCGGGCGAATGGGTGCACGAGCACAATACCGGCTTCCACGCCTTCGAGCGCGACTATGCCTATGCCGCCGAGGCGAAGAAGGAATTCGTGCTGCCGGTCGAGCAGCAGGCGACCTTCCAGGGCTTCCGTCGCAAGGATGGGCGCGCCGGCACGCGCAATTATGTCGGCATCCTCACTTCGGTGAACTGCTCGGCTTCGGCCGCGCGCTTCATGGCCGAGGAGGTCAAGCGCTCCGGCATCCTCGCCGATTATCCGAATGTCGACGGCGTGATCGCGCTGACCCACGGCACCGGCTGCGGCATCGACTATAACGGCGAGAGCTTCGAGGTCTTGAAGCGCACCACCTGGGGCTACGCCTGCAACCCGAACATGGCGGCGGTTCTGGTCGTCGGCCTCGGCTGCGAGGGCTTCCAGATCAAGCGCATGAAGGAGGCCTATGGCGTCGAAGAGAGCGACATCTTCCGCACCATGACGATCCAGGAGACCGGGGGCACGAAGAAGTCGGTCGCCGCCGGCGTCGAGGCGCTGAAGACCATGCTGCCGATCGCCAACCAGGCGGTGCGCGAGACCGTCCCGGCTTCCGAGCTGATGCTCGCCCTGCAATGCGGCGGCTCTGACGGCTATTCCGGCATCACCGCCAATCCGGCGCTGGGCGCCGCCGTCGACATCCTGGTCGAGCATGGCGGTACCGCGATCCTCTCCGAGACGCCGGAGATCTATGGCGCCGAGCATCTGCTCACCCGCCGCGCCGCCACTCGCGAGGTCGGCGAGAAGCTCGTCGGCATCATCAAATGGTGGGAGGACTACACCGAGCGCGCCCGGATGAGCATGAACAACAACCCCTCGCCGGGGAACAAGGCGGGCGGTTTGACCACCATCCTGGAGAAGTCGCTGGGCGCCGCGGCCAAGGGCGGCACCAAGACGCTCTCGGCGGTCTACCACTATGCCGAGCCGGTCCGGACCAAGGGCTTCGTCTACATGGACACGCCCGGCTACGACCCGGTGGCGGCGACCGGGCAGGTCGCCGGCGGCGCCAATATCCTCGCCTTCACCACCGGCCGCGGTTCGGCCTATGGCTGCAAGCCGACACCGTCCGTCAAGCTCGCCACCAACACGCCGATCTACGAGAAGATGATCGACGACATGGACATCAATTGCGGCGACGTGCTCGACGGCGTGACGCTCGAGGAAAAGGGCCGCGAGATTTTCGACAGGCTGCTGAAGATCGCCTCGGGCGAGCGCTCCAAATCCGAGCAGCTCGGCTATGGCGACGCCGAATTCGTGCCCTGGCAGATCGGCGCGACGATGTGAGCGGGCGGCCCTCGGCCGCGCCTGATACTTCGCTCGTCATGGTCGGGCTTGTCCCGGCCATCCACGTCTTCGCTGGTCGAAGGCCCTGGTCAAGACGTGGATGCTCGCCACAGGGGCGAGCATGACGGTTCAGGCTAAACCCACCAGCCTGAGCCGCGTCCCCCAGGGATCGGTGCTCTCGAAGCCGCGATCGATATTCGAGGGCGTGAAGCCGGCGCGGGCCATGCGCTCGCGCTGCGCTGCGAGCAAAGCAGGATCGGCGACCTCCAGCGAGAACCAGTCGAGGCCGGTCGTCGCCCGGTCGCGGCTGCCAGCGCCTGCGCTGTTCCAGGTGTTGAGCGCGACATGGTGGTGATAGCGCCCTGAGGAGAGGAAGCTCGCCGTGTCGCGCCGCGATGTCGAATCGAGGCCGATGGCGTCGCGGTAGAAGCTCTCGGACTGCTGGATGTCGCCGACGCGCAGATGCATGTGGCCGATGCGCAGCCCGGCGGGCGCTGACGCGTAGTCGCTGCGGCTGGTGTCGGTCAGGCCAAGGATGCCGTCGACGTCGAGCCGGTGCGTGCCCATGACGACGCGCTCGCCTTCCCAGCGCCAGAGGCGCGGATCGCGATCGGCATAGACCTCGATGCCGTTGCCTTCGGGATCGTCGAGATAGACGGCTTCGCTGACGCTGTGGTCGGCGAAACCGGTAAGAGGCGTCTGGTTGCGGGCGACATGCACGAGCCAGCGCGCGAGATCGCGGCGCGACGGCATCAGGAAGGCGGTGTGGAACAGGCCGGCGGCGTTGCGCGGCTCATACTGCGCCTGCGGCCGTGCCTCCATCGAGACGAGAGGGACGCCTCCGGCTCCGAGCGTGACGCCATCCGTGTTGGCCGAGATGACGGCGAGGCCGAGCACCGACTGGTAGTAGCGGCTCATGCGGTCGAGATCGCGTACGCGCAGGCCGATGGCGCCGCAGCGGATCGGCGTACTGCCGGCAAAGCCCGGGGCGGTGGCCGCGATCGTGCCCGTGCCGGCCGCCGGCGTACCTTCCGCCCGTGCCGCCGCGACGGCGGCCATGGCGAGCGAGGCCGTTCCGGCCAGTCGCAACAATTTCCGCCGGGTCAGTTCAATCGTCATCGTCATCCATTCCGCTCGCGGCGCAGCGCCGCTGCGGCCGTGCAGAGCATTCTTTGCGGCGGAATGCATGTCACAAGCACGAGAGAGGGGCAAAATCCGCTCAGGCGGTCGCAATGCAGCCGGGCCGGCATTGGTCCGGCGCATCACAACGGACACAGACCCCCGACAATGCGCAATTTTCTGATGGTCACTCTGCCCCGGACTGCACTCGGCCTGCTCTTCCTGGTCAGCGCCGCCGACGGCTTCTGGTATCTGGCGACCGGCAACCACCTGATCCATCCGCCGGTGACGGAAATCGGCCTCGCCTGGGAACGCTCGCTGGAGCAGGCAAAATTCTTCCTGCCGCTCTTGAAGAGCGTGAACCTGGTCGGCGGGCTCCTGCTGCTGCTCAACATCGCGCCGGCGCTCGGGCTGGCGCTGATCGCGCCGGTGATGACGGTGATCGTGCTGTTCCATGCCGAGCTTAACCCGCAGGGCATGCCGGTCGCGGCGATCGTCGCCATCTGCGGCGCACTGCTCGTCTTCGCCTATCGCGGGCGCTATGCGGCGCTGCTGCGCTGACGACGTCCGAGACTGCCGCCTCCGCTCAGAGATCGGAGGCGGAGCCCCATTCAGGGACATGGGTCGCGAGCTTGTCGAGCAGCTTGCCGAGCTGCGCCCGTTCGCCGGGATCGAGGCAGGCGAGCATCGCCGCCTCCCGCGCCTGCAGCATCGGGATGTAGCGCTCGTAGAGCGCCCGGCCCTCGGGCGTGAGGTAGAGCAGCTGGCGGCGGTTGTCGGCCGGATCGGGCTCCCGGCGGATCAGCTTCTTCTTGTCGAGCAGGATCACGGCGCGGCTGACGCTCGCCTTGAGATGGCCGGAGAACTCGCAGAACTCGCTCGCGCTCGCGCCGTCGCGCACCGTCAGGAAGATCAGGATGACGATCTCGGGCCGGGTCAGCCCGAACTCCGTTTCGATCATGCGGAAGGAGGGCTCGCGATAGAAGTTCAGGACGTAGCCGATCTTGTAGGCGGTCGGGATCGCGGTCCCGTCCAGGATGGCGCGCCGCTGCGCGGCGTCCAGCCCGATGGACTCGTCCTGTTGAATTAGTCTCACATTAGACTTTTTTGTTGCGCGCGCCATGAGCCGGTCCTAGCATCCTCGGCAACAGATGGCACGGCCTTGCCGCGCCGGGAGGAGGCGATGGACCAGGCTGGTGCCACAGGGCGGCAGGCGCTTTCGCGCGCGCTGCAACGGCAATGCTTCTATTCGGGTAGCGATGCCCATCCGATCTATGTCGACCGGCTCGGTGCGGCCGGGGCCGGGCGCCTGCCCATCGTGCTCGTCCATGGCGGCGGCCATACCGGCGCCTGCTATCTGGCCACCCCCGACGGCCGACCCGGCTGGGCGCATGCCTTCGCCGCCTCCGGCCGCGAGGTCTTCGTGCCGGACTGGCCGGGCCATGGCCGCTCGCCGATGCGCCCGGATTTCGCGACGCTTTCGACAGTGGAGATCGCCACCGCGTTGATGCGTCTGCTCGATGAGGTCGGGCCGGCGGTGCTGCTGGTGCATTCGGCGAGCGGGCCGATGGCCTGGTGGATTGCCGAACAGGCGCCGCGGGCGGTCGCGGGAATCGTCGGTGTCGCGCCGGGCGGTCCGGCCAACCTCCTGCCTGTGCTGCCCGACGATGCCGAGGCGGTGGCGAAGCTGAAGGATGATGAGAGCCTGGGCTGTCCGGTCCGGGTCGAGGAGGACAAGCCGCTCTTCATCCCGCCCGAATTCATGCGGGCCTATTGGGCGAATTCCGAACGTTTCCCGAAACAGGCCTTCGAGGCCTATCGGCGTTCGATCGTGCCCGAGAGCGCCCGACTGATGAACGAGCGCTTCAATATCGGTGGCAAGGGCTTGCGGATCGGGGATCCCGCGGCGCTTTCGGCCCATCCGATCCTGATCGTCACCGGCGATACGGACCCGCGCCATCCGCGCGCGGTCGACGAAGCGACGGCCCGCTATCTCGGCGCCGAATTCGTCTGGCTGCCGGAGCGCGGCATCACCGGCAACGGCCATATGCCGATGTGCGAGGACAACAGCGACGAGATCGCGGCCCTGATCGTCGCCTGGCTGGAGGCCAAGGGTCTTTGACGCGAAGAGCGCCGGCGCACGTCGCAGCCGGCGGGACAACGAGATCGGGAGGAATGTGATGCGGTCGCTTCTGTTGGGCGGCGCCATGCTGGCGCTCGCCAATCTGTCGGCGCTGGCGCAGGTCAGCGACGATGTCGTGAAGATCGGCGTGCTGACCGATATGGGCGGTGTGACCGCCGACATCGGCGGCAAGGGTTCGGTGATCGCGGCCGAGCTGGCGCTGAAGGAATTCGGCGCGACCGTGCTCGGCAAGCCGATCCAGATCGTCGCCGCCGACCATCAGCACAAGGCCGATGTCGGCACCTCGATCGCCCGGCAATGGTTCGACGTCGACAAGGTCGACGCCGTCGTCGACGTTCCCAATTCGGCGGTGGCGCTGGCGCTGCAGTCGCTCGCCCGCGAGAAGAAGCGGATCGTGATGTATTCCGGCGCCGGCACGACGGCGCTGACCAATGAGCAGTGCTCGCCCTATGGCTTCCACTGGACCTACGACACCTATGGCGTGGCGCGCGGCACCGCCTCGGCCGTGGTCAAGGCCGGCGGCACCTCCTGGTTCATGCTGGCCTCCGACTATGCCTTCGGCCATCAGTTGCAGAAGGACGCGACCGATGTCGTCGAGGCCAATGGCGGCAAGGTCGTCGGCTCGGTGCGGCACCCGCTGAACAATGCCGATTTCTCCTCCTTCCTGCTGCGGGCGCAGTCCTCCGGCGCCAAGGTCGTCGGTATCGCCAATGCCGGCAACGACACCGTCAACGCGATCAAGCAGGCCGGCGAGTTCGGGCTGGCGGAGCAGGGCCAGAATCTCGCGGCGCTGATCTTCTTCCTGCAGGACGTCCACAGCCTCGGCCTCAAGGCGACGCAGGGCACCTATCTCACGACCGCTTCCTATTGGGATCTCGACGAGCCTTCGCGGGCCTGGTCGAAGCAGTTCCTCGAAAAGGCCGGGATGATGCCTTCCATGCTGCATGCCGGCGTCTACGGCTCGGTGCTGCACTATCTCAAGGCCGTGAAGCAGGCCGGCACCGACGATCCCGACAAGGTCGCTGCCGCGATGCGGGCCATGCCGATCAACGACGCCTTCACCAAGGACGCGACGATCCGCGCCGATGGCCGTGTGCTGCGCGAGATGTATCTCGCCCGGGTCAAGAAGCCGGCGGATTCGAAGGGGCCGTGGGACTATTTCGAGATCGTGCGCAAGATCGAGCCGTCCGAGACGGTCTGGCCTCTCTCCGAAAGCCGCTGCCCGGCAGTGAAGGGCTGAGCCCTCAGAGCGGGGCGAGGTCCTTGAGCCAGCGCGTGCGTTCGGCGGTGACCTGCATCAGGCAGCTCTGATCGGTGAGCGCGGCCATGGTGCCGCGGTCGCCGAGCCGGGACATGAAGGAACAGCTCGAATCGCGATAGGCGAGCCAGGCGCGCTGGGCGTCGCGCAGCAGGTTGCGCTGCGCCGGTTCGAGCCCGTTCGTCGCCGCGCGATAGGCGGCGTTGAGGGCCGCGTCGAGCCTGACGTATTCGGCGTTGCCGCAGTCGAGCATGGCGACGGTGACGCCGCCGGATTTGTCCATGCAGGCCTTGTAGGCGGGCGAGGAGCTGCCTTCGGACGCACGATCCTGGGCGCCGGCTGCAGCGGGGACGCAGAGCAGGGCGGCGGCGAGCAGATGCCCGCCTCCTCGGTTCTTCCACGCCATCAAGGATCTCCCCGTCGTCAGAGCGAAAAGCCCTGCAGCCTGTCGCCGAGCTCGCCGAGCCGGTCGGCTCCGACATTGGCGATGGCGATGCGCAGATGTCTCTCCTGTCCGGGGCCGAAATAAGGGCCGGGCAAAGCGAGCACGCCGCGCTCCTGCACCAGACGGCGGACGACCTCGGCTGCGGGAACAGCTTCGAAGGGATGGGCGAGATAGGCGAAATAGGCACCGGCTGCGAGGACGCTCCAGCCGTTGAGCGGCGCCATCGCCCGGCGGAACAGCCCGGCCCGTGCGTTGATCTCGCTGCGGTTGGCCTCGCGCCAGGCACGGATGCCGTCGATGCCCCAGGCGATGGCGCCCTGACCGGCCCGGACGGGGCTGATCTGGATGCAGTCGAGCACCTTGCCGATCTGCGCCAGCACATCGGTGCCGGCAGTAATCGCGCCGAGCCGCCAGCCGGGAACAGCATAGGCCTTGGAAAAGCTGTAGAGGCCGATCAGCGAATCACGCCAGTCGCTTGCGGCGAAGAGTTCATGCGAGCGGCCAGCCCCGTCCGGCAGGAAATCGCGATAGGTCTCGTCGAGTACGAGCCAGATATTGCGCCGGCGGCAGAGCGCGGCGAAGGCGGCGATGGTGGCAGGCGGATAGACCGCGCCGGTCGGGTTGTTCGGGGTCACCAGCACGATGGCGCGGGTGCGCTCGTCGATCAGGCTCTCGGCGGTCGCGATATCGGGCACGAAGGCCTGCGCGGGATCGCAGGGCAGCGGGCGCGGCTCGACGCCGAGCATGTTCAGCGTCATCTCGTGGTTGAAGTACCAGGGCGTCGGCAGCAGCACATTGTCGCCGGCCCGGGCCACCGCCATCATCGTCACGACATAGGCTTGGTTGCAGCCGGCCGTGATCGCGATCTCCTCCGGCGAGATCGGCGCGCCATAGAAGGCGCTGGTCTCGGCGGCATAGGCCTCGCGCAAGGCAAGGTCGCCGGTGATCGCGCCGTAGCGGGTCTGGTCGGGCCGGCCGGCCGCCTCGGCGAGGCGCTCCAGCAGCGCCGCGGGCGGTGGCGAGCCCGGCACGGCCTGCGACAGGTCGATCAGCGGGCCGCTGCGGCCGTCATAGGCTCGTGCCCAGCCCTGCGCCTCGGGAATCGGCGGGGTCGCGGTGTCGATGAGATCGGGGTTCAGCGGGGTGGGGGACGGCGAAGGCATGGCCGAGCTTTGCGGCGGCGACGGCCTGCCGTCAACGCCCACGATCCGGCGCTCTTGGAGCGCGGGACGCACACCGCCATATTCGCCGGAAAGCAATGACGATCCGGAGCCCGGCGGCATGGATGAAGAGACACAGGACGCGATCGGGGAATTGCATGCGATGCTCGATCGCGCCCGGGTGATCGTGCCCTTCACCGGCGCCGGTATCTCGACCGAATCGGGCGTGCCCGATTTCCGTTCGCCGGGCTCGCCCTGGATGGTCAACAAGCCGATCCCGTTCGATGTGTTCGTCCACAGCCGCGAGGCCAGGGTCGAGGCCTGGCGGCGCAAGTTCGCCATGGACGATCATTGCCCGGACGCCAGGCCCAATCGCGGCCATCGCGCGCTTGCGACGCTGGTCGCGGAAGGCCGCTCGCCCGGCGTGATCACCCAGAACATCGACGGGCTGCACCAGGCCTCGGGCATTGCCGAGGAGGCGGTGATCGAGCTGCACGGCAACGGCACCTATGCGACCTGCCTCAGCTGCGGCTGGCGCCATGAGCTCGCGGCGATCCGCCAGGTATTCGAGGCCTCGGGCGAGCCGCCGGACTGCCTGATCTGTGGCGGCGTGGTGAAGGCCGCAACGATCTCCTTCGGCCAGCAGATGCCGCAGCGGCAGATGCTGCGCGCCCAGGATATGACGCTTTCGGCCGATCTCTATCTCGTCGCCGGCTCGTCGCTCGTCGTGTTCCCGGCGGCGAGCTTCCCGGTCGTCGCCAAGCGCAACGGTGCCAAGCTCGTCATCCTCAATCGCGAGCCGACCGAGCTCGACCCGATTGCCGATCTCGTGGTGCGGGCTGAGATCGGCGTGGCGCTGGCGCGGCTAGCGAACTGAACGGCCGCGGCCGGTCGCGGCGTCGGCGGCGCCGCCCGCTCAGCTCGGTCTGCGTGTCGCGGCCGTGGAGGCGGGCTGGTCGCTTGCCGGCTGGCCAGGCGTCGGATGCGGTGCGGAGGGCGCATTCGGCCGATAGGCCGACGCATCCGTCGTGAAATGAGCGTGCCCCCAGGCGGCGAGCTGCTTGCGGATGATCGCGACGAGACGCCGATCCACTGCAGCCGAGAGCATCGGGACGTTCATGGCCAGCTTGTAGGCCAGCATGCGGCTGCCGGCGACCGCCGCGGCGATGCCGTAGCAGGCCTTGTCCAGCATGTCGGGAACCACGCCCATGCTCGCAGCTTTCGCCTTGTCTCCGCCGGCATAGTTCTTGACGAAGAAGACCTTCGAGAAGCCTTTCTCGACGCGGTCGAAAACGCGAGACGGGAGGGACTCGTCCGCGGGGAGATAGGCGCCGATCGTCGCGCGCAGCAGGTTGCCGCAGGTCTCGTCGTCGAAGCCCGAGCGCAATGTCGCCAGGCCCGCGGCCATCAGCGTCACGATCTCCTTCGGCGTCGTCCCCAGCAGCGCCTCGGGCAGGCCGAGCAGATAGCAGCGGTAGCGGCTGAGCTCGACGCGGGCGCGTTCCTCCGGCGTGAACTCGCTGCGGCCCTCGCGCAGAATCGCGGCCGACATCATGGTGACCCCGATGAGACCGGCCGGCATCTGGTCGACCTGGGGGATCGGGATACCGTAGACCGAGACGTCCCAGCGGCCCTTGCGCATGGCGTTGAAGCGCACCATCGAATGCATCAGACGGACCATCGCCGCCGCGCGGAAGCCCTCGCCGCCACGGGCGAGCGCTCCGGGCAGCACCGAGGTCGCGAAGAACGTCGCCGTCTCCTTGACGCGCCTTGCGGCGCTTTCGTTGGAGAGAGTCCCTGTCAGCGCCATCGGCAGTGCCGCATAACGGTTCATGAAGGTCGCGATGAAGGCGGCGCGGATGGCGATCGGGCTCATGATCGCCATGGGGGCGCGTTCGATGCGCGCGCCTTCCTCGACCAGGGCCATGTCGAGCCAGTCGGGGACGGTCTCCATCGCCGCGATGAAGTCGCGCAGTTGCGGCGGGGCGTCAGGGACGGAATCGATGCCGTGCCGGCAGGCCTGGTCGAGCATCTCGATCAGCCGCTTGAAGCCATATTCCGGCATCAGGGCGGCATAGGGATCGGCCACGCGGTCGCCCATGAAGGTGTAGGCGCGGACCAGTGTCATCAGGCCGTCATCGGCCAGAAGCTGCGCGCGCTCGGCCTCGGTGGCGGTTCGCAGCTCGTTGGGATCGCTGGCCGCGCCGGCGAAGCGCTCAGGCAGGGCATCGAAGTCCACGGCTCCGTAGATCGAGGGCGTCACATCCGCCTGCGACCGCACCTGATCCCAAATCTGCTGCTTGTACATTCCGCTATCTCGCTTGGAGTCGTTTCACAGCGGCCCCCCGGAGCCACGTGGGCGCACCATAGGCAGCCGCGCTTAACCTGGGCTTACCCAACGTTTCTGGTCGTGACGGCCGGCGCGCAGCCCCGACGATGCGGGTGGCTGTCGGCCTGCGATCATGAGCCAGACCCTGCACCGCGCCGGCATTTCGCCTGTCGCGGCGGAGTCCGGGCGAGCCGTCGACCATAGGGGCGAAGGCCGGCCCGAGGGCGGCCATCCCAGTATATTTTCGGCCTCGATCATGTGGATGAAAGGGTTGGCGCTGTTTCGCGAGTCCGCTGCGGTGCTATCGTCGCAAGACGAATCAGATTTCGCATCGGAGATGAGCGGCACATGTCCGACGAGTACGGCGATGGTGGGAGGCCCCCACTCGGACCGATCCAATCGCTCAACCGGGTCGTGCGGCTCGACGGCCCCGAGGCTGGCTTCGTCGATGCAGGCGTCGAGCTGGCGGGCTACGTCAAATGGTTCGACGTCAGCAAGGGCTACGGCTTCGTCGTGCCGGAAGACGGCGGCAGCGACATCCTCGTCCACGTCACGATCCTGAAGCGCGACGGCTTCAACGCCATCGCCGAAGGCGCGCGCATCGTTCTCGAAGTGGTCGCGAAGGCGCGTGGTCGCCAGGCGATCCGGGTGCTCTCGATCGACACCTCCGCCGGGCGTCATCCGGCGGAAATGCCGATGCCGCGCACCAATGCCACGGTGACACCGACCAGCGGGCTCGAGCGCATGGTGGTGAAATGGTTCAACCGGCTGCGCGGCTTCGGCTTCGTCTCGGCCGGCGAGGGCGCGCCCGACATCTTCGTCCATATGGAGACGCTGCGCCGCTACGGCATCGTCGAGCTGATCCCCGGCCAGACGGTTCTGGTTCGCTATGGGCCGGGGCCGAAGGGGCTGATGGCCGCCGAGATCAGGCTCGAGCAGGGCGGGCCACCCAGCTCGCATTGAGAAGAAAAATCTCTCGGAAGGGCGCCTTCGGGCGCCTTTTTTGTTGCGCGCCGGACATGCACGGCAGCACGGCCGGTTAATTGACGTAAATTTATGTGAAATATCTAAATTTCCGTTGAGTTGTGCGCAATGCATATTATAGAGGCGGCCCGATACTGAAATGGGGGCTGCCTCGCGCGACCGGCTGGTCGGGAGGGCTGCTCCGGAGAGCCGGCCGTGAAGCTGTTCCACCCGATCCTGGCTGGCGCGACATTGGCCGAGCGCACCGCGGCCTGCGCCGGCGTGTTTGCCGCGATCGCGCTCACCGCCGCGGCCGGCTTTGCCTTCCCCGTCCATGCACCGCTCGTCCTGGCGCCGATCGGGGCTTCGGCGGTCCTGGTCTTCGTGGTACCGGCGAGTCCGCTTGCGCAGCCCTGGCCGGTGATCGGCGGCAACGTGATCTCCGCCTTCGTGGGGCTCGCCGCCGGCTGGGCCGTGCCTGACCTGACGATCGCGGCTGCGCTGGCCGTCGCGCTCGCCATCGCGGCGATGTCGCTGACGCGCTCGCTGCATCCGCCAGGTGGCGCCGTCGCGCTCACCGCCGTGCTCGGCGGGCCGGTCGTCATGGAGTGGGGGCTGTTATTCCCCTTCGTGCCGGTCGGGCTGTGCTCGCTCTCGCTGGTCGCGCTCGGCGTCGCCTTCCACGGCCTCACGCGCCGCAGCTATCCGCATCGTCACATGACTGCCGGCCATGCGCCGCCTCAGCCGGAGCCGCCGGCGACGTTCAGCCCCTCCGACATCGATGAGGCCCTGGCGCAGATGGGCGATTCCCTCGACATCGCCCGCGAGGATCTCGATCTGCTGCTGCAATATGCCGAGGCGAACGCGATGCGCAGACAGGCCCTGCGGTCATGAGGGATTTCGCTCGACTTGGATTTTTCAAGGCGAAACGAAAAATTTGAGCGATTCCGTTTCATCCGGTCTCAGGGAACCGTGGCAAAGGTGATCTCGTTGCGAGGATATGCCGATCACCGTGCTACTGATCACCGACCGCCCAGAACAATCTCACAAGCTCGACCGGCTGCTGTCGCTGTGGGGACCTTGCGCCGTGGTCGACCTGAACCGGCCGGTGGCGGTGCGGCCGGCGTCGCGGCATTTGCTGATCAGCGATGTCGACCTGTCCAACCGTGCCTCGGTCGAGGCGGTACGGCGCACGCTCGCCAGCCATAGAAGTGCCGGAACTCCGTTCCTGTGCCTGCTGCGCGACCCCTCGCCACGGACGGCCGTGCAGGCCAATGCGATTGGCGCCAGTGCCGTGCTCTCGGCCGATGCGCCGGCCAAGGTCCTGCTCGGCGAGGTTGGCCGGATGCTCAATGGGGCCGGGGATTCGCAGCCGGTCCAGCAGCAATTCGTCGCGGCCTCGGTCGTCGTAGCCGACATGCTGGAGCGGGCGGCGAGGGGCGATGCTCTGTCCCCGGCGGCGCTCGATGGCGGCATCGAGGCGATCAATCGCGCCGCCGACCAGCGCGATCTCGGCGCCTGGCTCGACATGGTCTGGAGCCATGACGATGCCACCTATCAGCATTGCCTGCTGGTCGCCGGCCTCGCCGCTGCCTTCGCGGAGCGGCTCAGCTTTCCCGAAACTGCGCGCCGGCTGGTGACCGGAGCGGCGCTTCTGCACGATGTCGGCAAAGCGCGCATCCCGCTCGCCATCCTGCACAAGCCGGGCGCGCTGACGGCGGAAGAGATGCGGATCGTGCGCGAGCATCCGCGGGTCGGCTACGAGATGCTGCGCAGGCAGGGCGGATTCGAGCGCGAGATCGTCGACGCCGCCTATAGCCATCACGAATATCTCGACGGTTCCGGCTACCCGCGCGGCCTGCGTGCCGACGAGGTCTCCGATCTGGTGCGGATGATCACCATTTGCGACGTCTATGCGGCGCTGATCGAGCGGCGCTCCTACAAGGCACCGATGGGGCCCGAGCAGGCCTACGGTACCCTGGCGGCCATGACCGGCAAGCTCGATCCCGATCTGTTGCGCGCCTTCCGGCAGGTCATTCTGCCGAACTGACCGGACTTTAGAGCGCGAAGGACGTGCCGCAGCCACAGGAGGCGGTGGCGTTCGGATTGGTGATCTTGAACGACTGGCCGACGAGATCGTCGACGAAATCGATCGTGCAGCCTTCGAGCAGGTCGACCGAGGTCTCGTCGATGAGCACGGTCGCGCCGCTGCGCTCGATCACGATGTCGCCCGGCGCCTTCTCCTGGTCGATGTCGAAGACATATTGGAAACCCGAGCAGCCGCCGCCAGCGACGCTGACACGCAGCATCGAGCCCGGCGGCTCCTTGGCCATGACCGCGACAATGCGCCCCGCCGCCTTGTCGGTCAGCGAGATCGCGCGCGGATTGGCCTCGATTGCGGTCGTCATGCGCAGAACATCCTTGCTCCTGCCTCGCCCGCAAAGGTAATGGCCAGCCTGCGCCCGTTCAAGCCGCCTCCACCGGTGGGCAGCCAAGCAGCGAGCGAACATCGAGCGAGCGAACATGGCGCCAGCACAAGATCCGCTTCATCCGCCGCGCGAGCCGGGCGATCGCTGGCGCGCCGTCTATGCCTGCCGGACCGCCACGAGCCGTGGCCGGCTGGTCGAGGAGCCGGGTTCCGCGACGCGCAACCCCTTCCAGCGCGATCGCGACCGCATCATCCATTCCACCGCCTTCCGTCGGCTGAAGCACAAGACCCAGGTCTTCGTCTCGCATGAGGGCGATCATTTCCGCACCCGGCTGACCCATTCGATCGAGGTGGCTCAGATCGCCCGCGCGCTCGCCCGGGCGCTCGGCCTCGACGAGGACCTCGCCGAGGCGCTGGCGCTGGCGCACGACCTCGGCCACACGCCCTTCGGCCATACCGGCGAGGATGCGCTCGACGAATGCATGAAGGATTTCGGCGGCTTCGATCACAATGCCCAGACCCTGCGGATCGTGACCCGGCTGGAGCGGCGCTATGCCGGTTTCGACGGGCTGAACCTGACCTGGGAGACGCTCGAGGGGCTGGTCAAGCACAACGGCCCGCTGGTCGAAGCCGATGGCCGGCCGGTGCCGCGCTATGCCGCGACGGGCATCCCGGCGGCGATCGTCGAATACCAGGCCAAGCAGGATCTCTGGCTCGCCACGCACGCCTCGGCCGAGGCGCAGGCCGCGGCGCTCGCCGACGACATCGCCTACAACGCCCATGACATCGATGACGGGCTGCGCGCCGGCATGTTCGAGCTCGCGGAACTGCGCGCGGTGCCCTTCCTCGCCGGATTGCTCGACGAGATCGAGAGGCTGCATCCGGGGCTCGAAAAGCCACGCGCCACCAACGAACTGGTGCGCCGTGTCATCACCCGCTTCGTCGAGGACGTGATCGGCCATTCCGAAGCTCTGATCGCGGCGCTCGCTCCGGCCGATGTCGACGCGATCCGCCGGGCCGGGGCGCCGGTCGTCGCCTTCTCCGAGCGGATCGCGGCGGCCGACAAGGCGATCAAGGGTTTCCTCTATCCGAACATGTATCGCCATCCGCGCATCAAGGTGATCCGCCAGCAGGCGGCCGATGTGGTGCGCGACCTGTTCGACCGGTTCAACGCCGCGCCTGAGGCGATGCCGGGCGAATGGTCGGCGGACTGCGCGACGCTGGACGAGGCCCGCCGGGCCCGCCGGATCGCCGACTATATCGCCGGGATGACCGACTCCTACGCGCTCGGCGAGCATCGCCGGCTGTTTGACGCCACTCCGTCGCTGCGATAGGGCCGGGCCGGTCAATCCTTCGAAATCCATCAATCTCCGTCGAAAATCGCTGGTCGCCATGAATATTTTCGAGACTTTCTCCGCGCGCCTCGCCGCCATCCTCTCCGGAATGGCGGAGGCCGGCCGCATCCCCGCCGGGCTTTCGCTGGCGCGGGTCGTGGTCGAGCCGACGAAGGATCCGGCCCATGGCGATCTTGCGATCAACGCCGCCATGGTGCTCGCCAAGGAGGCCGGCATGGCGCCGCGCGCGCTCGCCGAGCTGATCGTCGCCGAACTCGCCAAGGACGCTGATGTCCTCAAGGCCGAGATCGCCGGGCCGGGCTTCATCAACATTACGCTGCAGCCCGCCGTGTTCACCGCGGTTCTGAAATCGGCGGTGCTCGCCGGAGCCGAGCATGGCCGCGGCCGGCCGAAGCCTGAGCCGAAGATCAACGTCGAATATGTCTCGGCGAATCCGACCGGGCCGATGCATGTCGGCCATGGCCGCGGCGCGGTCTTCGGCGATGCCCTGTCGGCATTGCTCGCTTTCGCCGGTCACGATGTCACCCGCGAATACTACATCAACGACGCCGGCGCGCAGGTCGATGTTCTCGCCCGCTCGGCCTTCCTGCGTTATCGCGAGGCGCTGGGCGAGGAGATCGGTGCGATCCCCGAAGGGCTCTATCCCGGCGATTATCTCGTCGCGGTCGGCGAGGCGCTGGCGCGCGAGCACGGGCAGGCCTTGCTCGGCAAGGCCGAATGGGACTGGCTGCCGACCGTGCGCCAGGCGGCGATCGACGGCATGATGGCGATGATCCGCGACGATCTCGCCGCGCTCGGCGTCGTTCACGAGGTCTTCTTCTCGGAACGCTCGCTGCAGGGCCGGGACGGCAATGCCGATGCCGTGCACCAGACGATCGAGGATCTGCGGGCCCGAGACCTGATCTATGAGGGCCGCCTGCCGCCGCCCAAGGGCCAGAAGGACGAGGATTGGGAGGACCGCGAGCAGACCCTGTTCCGCGCCACCAAATTCGGCGACGATGTCGACCGGCCGCTGCTGAAATCGGATGGCAGCTACACCTATTTCGCCAACGACATCGCCTATCACCGCTCGAAGTTCACGCGCGGCTTCGCCGAGATGATCGACGTCTGGGGTGCCGACCATGGCGGCTATGTCAAGCGCATGCAGGCGGCGGTGAAGGCGGTGACGAGCGGGGAGGGCGCGCTCGACGTCAAGCTCTGCCAGCTCGTGCGGCTGCTGCGCAATGGCGAGCAGGTCCGCATGTCGAAGCGCTCCGGCGACTTCGTCACCCTGCGCGAGGTCATCGACGAGGTCGGCCGCGACGCGGTGCGCTTCATGATGATCTTCCGCAAGAACGACGCGACGCTCGACTTCGACCTCGCCAAGGTCGTCGAGCAGTCGAAGGACAACCCGGTCTTCTACGTCCAGTATGCCCATGCGCGCTGCGCCTCGATCTTCCGGCAGGCGAAGGAAGCCTTCCCGGACCTCGATCTCTCGCCGCAGGCGCTGGCGCAGGCCGATCTCGGGCTGCTCACCGACGAGTCGGAGATCGGCATCGTCAAGATGATCGCCGCCTATCCGAGGATGATCGATGCCGCGGCTTCGTCACACGAGCCTCATCGTGTCGCCTTCTTCGTCCACGAACTGGCGAGCGCCTTCCACTCGCTCTGGAACAAGGGCAAAGACTCGCCGCAATTACGGTTCGTTAATCAAACTGATCGAAAGTCGACCGCAGCAAGATTGGCGTTCGTGCATGCGGTGCGCAGCGTCCTTGCTTCCGGTCTGGCGGTCGTCGGTGTGGCGGCGCCGGAAGAGATGCGCTGACGGGTCTGCCCCCGTCGCCTCGGGCGCCCTGCGGATCAGAAGATCCGGCCAGCGTCTGCCGGGATCGATGCGGGAGCGGGATTGGTTGGGCGTGCCGGAAGGCAGGCTGGCCGGGCTTTCGTCAGATTGACCGCGCGCTGCCGCCGTTCTTTGATGGCGCTGGCAGCGCGCTGGAATGGATCACGTCATGAGCGAGCCAGCTAGAAACCGTTTCGCCCTCGATCTGGATGACCTCGAGCGCCAGCTCCGCGGCGCGGCCCAGCCGCAGAAGCCGGGCTCGGCGAACGATCCGCTGATGGAGTTGACCAGGCTCGTCGGCCAGGACGATCCGCTCAAGGAATTGTTCAGCGGCCGCCCGGCTGCGCCTGTTGCCGCGCCAGTCGCGGCTCCGGCGGCGGCTCCCGTCCGGCCCGTGGCCGAGGCTCCGGCGCACTGGCCGGCGACGGCCCGCGTCGAGCCTTCCTTCCACCCGGCACCCGCAAGCCAGGCTCCGGCCGAGGCTGCGCAGCCTCCGGCCGAGTTGATGGGCGCCCTGGACGAGTTCGAGGCTCTGCTGCGCCGGACTGAGCCTGGAAGGGCTCCCGCCGCCCCGATGGTGCCCGTGCAGGCGCAGTTTCATGAGCAGGCGCACCGCCAGGAAACCGCGTATCCTGAAGCCGGCTATGCCGAATATGACCAGCCGGCCGCCTCGCAGCATGGCTATGCGGCGCCGGCCTATGTGCCGCAGGTGGAGGCCGGCGCGCACGCCTATGTGCCTGAGGAGCCCCGCGATCTCGACGAGGCGGTGCAGCAGGGCTACCCGGTCGGTTACGACCGGGCGTTGCCCGAGGATTATGCCCAGCCGCAGCAGGCCGAGGAGGATGCGCGCCAATATGCCCAGCCGCGTTCGCGCAAGGGGTTGTGGGCGGCTGCTGCCGTGATCGCCGTCACCGTTGCCGGCGTCGGCCTCGCCATGACCTTCCGCGGCTCGCGCCCGACGGTCGGAGCCGATGGCCAGCCGCCGGTGATCAGCGCCGACGCCGCGCCGACGAAGGTCGCTCCGGTCAATCCCGGCGGCGCCGAGATTCCCAACCAGAACAAGCAGATCTATGAGCGCTCCGGCGAGACCCCCGCGGCCGAGACCA
This sequence comes from Allobosea sp. GW823-FHT01F03, assembly GCF_058798075.1. Classification (NCBI taxonomy): domain Bacteria; kingdom Pseudomonadati; phylum Pseudomonadota; class Alphaproteobacteria; order Hyphomicrobiales; family Alloboseaceae; genus Allobosea; species Allobosea sp. GW823-FHT01F03. Next base: position 2,864,933 of record NZ_CM179505.1, read on the forward strand.
AGGTGGTCAGCCGCGAGGAGCAGCCGGTCGATGTCCAGCAGGCGGCGCGCTCCATGCCTTCTCGCCCGGGTTCGTCCGACACGACCAGCGCGGCGCTCGCTTCCGGCGAGCCGGGGCTGATCGCGGTTCCGCCCGTGCCGGGTCTGGGCGAGCCGCGCAAGGTCCGTACCGTCGCGATCCGCCCGGATGGCACCCCGGTTCCGCCGGCGGGCAATGGTGCGGCGGCGCCCGCACCGCAGCCGATGGTGACGGGCTCCGCGCCGGTCAGCCGTGCGGCGGCGACGCCGACGGTCGACGCCGCCAAGGTGCAGGATCGCGCCGCCGCGCCGACGACGTCGCCGGCCGCCGTCACGCCGCCGCCGCGGACCCGCACGGCTGCGCTCGACCCGGTTGCTCCGACCAGCGCCGCGCCGGCCGCGCCTCGCGCCGACGCCAATGGCGGATTCGCCGTGCAGCTGGCGGCGCCGGGCAGCGAGGCCGAGGCGCGCGCGACTTTCGCGGCTCTGCAGCGCAAATACCCGACCCAGCTCAGCGGCCAGAGCCCGATCGTGCGCAAGACCGAGCTCGCAGGCGGCAAGACCGTCTATCGCCTGCGCGTCGGTCCCTATTCGCGCGAGGATGCCGCGACGATGTGCACCGCGCTCCAGGCCGCCGGCGGGCAGTGCTTCATCGCCAAGAACTGAGCCCGCCATAGCGGATCTGGCGGTCTCGCCGTCATTCGATCAGCGCCGGCCGCGACATTCGCGGCCGGCGTTTCCATTTGCCGCCATGCATGACGGGCCGGGCGAGGGGTGCCCCCGGCGTGCTTGCCTCCGGCGTTCGCCGCGGGGCAGGCTGGGGCCTCGTCCTTCCAGCTCCGCGGTCTTCCGTCATGTCTCTCGATCCGATCTCCCGGCCCGCCGATGGTGCCGTCTTCCTCGGCGGCGAGGCCGTTCATTACGATGCGGTCTCGCCCGGCTCTGTCGCGGTGATCGGCATCCCCGGGGCGACGCCCTACCGATCCGGCTCGCCTCACAGCGCCGCGGCACCGGGCGCGATTCGGGCCGCGAGCGCGCCCCAGGCGGTGCGGCGCGGGCACTATGATTTCGATCTGGGCGGCCCGCTGCTCCGGGAGCGGGACAGGCTGGTCGATTGCGGCGACATCGCTTTCGACCCGGCCGATCTCGCCGGGAACCGGGCGCGGATCGAGGCCGTCTATACGAGCCTGTTGGCACGAGGGACTGCACCCCTGCTGCTGGGCGGCGACGACAGTGTGCAGATTCCCGCGCTGCGCGCCTTCGCCGCCCGCGGCGAGATCAGCGTCCTGCAGGTCGATGCGCATATCGACTGGCGCGAGGAGGTCGAGGGCGAGCGCTTCGGGCTGTCGAGCACGATGCGGCGGGCCTCCGAGCTTTCCGGCGTCAAGGCGATCGTCCAGGTCGGCGCGCATGGTATCGGCAGCGCCCGCGAGGCCGAGGTCATCGATGCGCGGGCTGCCGGCGCGCAATTGATCGATATGCGCATGCTCAGGGCCAAGGGCATCGCCCATGCCGCGCAGTGCGTGCCGGCCGGTCGCCCCGTCGTGGTCTGCTTCGATGTCGACGGCTTCGATCCCTCGGTGGTGCCGGGCGTGCTCGGCCGCGCGCCGGGCGGGCTCGGATTCGGCGATGTCGTCGATCTGCTGAACGGGGTCGCCGAGCGCGCGCCGATCATCGGCTTCAACATCGTCGAGTTCGTGCCGCAGCAGGATGTCGGCGGGCTCGGCACGCGCGCGGTCTGCCGCCTCGCCATGCTGGCGGCAGGGCTGCTTGCCAGGAGCGTCGAGCGCTGAACCCGAATCGATTCAGCCGGTCGGAGGGTATTCCTCACGATCGGGTATCGGAGCCCGTAACCGTCCCCGTCGCTCGCCGGCAGTCTGCATGCCGGCGCTTGGGCACCGCTTCGGCCATTCGGCAGATCGCTTGAACGCCGTGTGCGTCGTGCCATCCGGCGCACGCTTCTTCGAAATTTTTCCGTGGATCGTGCGGTTTCAGGCGCAACCGATCCCGCTTTCCGCCCCGTCTAGGGCGCATGCGGCCCTTCCGGCCGTGCCGTTTTGCCGCTAGGGCGGTAGCAGTAGCGTCGCGCTACCCTGACGAGCAGTGCCGCCCGAGAGGCGCGAACGCTCGCAAGCAAGAGGAAAGCCATGGACCGTCGCAAATTCATCAAGTCGGCTGGCGCGGGTGCCGCCGGCAGCGCCGCCATCGCCGCTCCGGCAGTGGCCCAGTCGATGCCGAAGGTCAGCTGGCGTCTGACCTCGAGCTATCCGAAGAGCCTCGACACGCTGTTCGGCATCTCGACCCAGGTCGCCAAGCGCGTCGCCGAGGCGACCGACGGCCAGTTCCAGATCCAGACCTTCGCGGCCGGCGAGATCGTGCCGGCGCTCCAGGCGCTCGACGCGGTGCAGAACGGCACGGTCGAATGCAGCCACACTCTGGCGAGCTTCTATATCGGCAAGGACACCGCCTTCGCCTTCGAGACCTCGCTGCCTTTCGGCATGAACACCCGCCAGCAGAACGCCTGGCTCTATGCCGGCGGCGGGCTCGAGCTCTGCCGCGACTTCATGAAGAAGTTCAACATCCACACCATCCCCTCCGGCAATACCGGGGCGCAGATGGGCGGCTGGTTCCGCAAGGAGATCAAATCGGTCGCCGATCTCCAGGGCCTGAAGTTCCGCATCGCCGGTCTCGGCGGCCGGATCATGTCGAAGCTCGGCGTGGTGCCGCAGACCCTCGGCGGCGGCGACATCTATCCGGCGCTGGAGCGTGGCACGCTCGATGCGGCCGAGTTCTCCGGTCCCTATGACGACGAGAAGCTCGGCTTCCAGAAGGTGGCGAAGTACTACTACTATCCGGGCTTCTGGGAAGGCTGCGCCAATGTCAGCTTCATCGCCAACATGGACAAGTGGAACGCGCTGCCGGCGCATTACCGCGCGATCGTCGAGGCCGCCTGTGCCGAGGCCAATGCGCTGTGCATGGCCAAGTACGACCATGGCAACCCGGATGCGCTGATCCGCCTGGTCGGCACCGGCGCCGAGCTGCGTCCCTTCCCGCAGGACGTGATGCAGGCGGCCTTCAAGGAGGCCTTCGCGCTCTACGCCGAGCTTGCCGCCAGCAACCCGAACTTCAAGACGTTCTGGGATTCCTTCCTGCCCTACTGGAAGAAGGAACAGCTCTGGTTCCGCGTCGCCGAGCTGCCCTTCGACGCCTTCAACGCCCAGGCGGCGGCGCAGCTGCGCTGAGCGGCGGACCCGATACACTCATCCCGGCTGGGCGCGGCCCGGTCGGGATGACGAAGCGGTTCCCAACGAATGCCGCCCGCGTTGCGGGCGCGCTGATCCGGCTGTTCGGTCAATGGCTTGCGGCCGGATCCAGCCAATCTGATTCAAGCCGGTCGCAGCTGGCGCCTGCTCAGTCGAGATAGCGTACCCGGCTGCTCGCCAGCAATTCGATGACGAAACCCGGGGCGTCGAGCCCGGCGGTAACCTCGGAGAGCAGCCCGCCCTCATTGGTCCGCACCACCTTCAGCCGCTCGACGATCTCGGCGGCGCGGCGACGCGGCACCACGACGACGCCGTCGGGATCGCCGATCAGGATGTCGCCCGATTCGATCGCGATGCCGCCGCAGACGATGGGCAGCCCGACCGTGCCGGGGCCCGAGCGGTGCACGGAGGAGGGCGTCGCGCCCTTTGAGAACACCGGCAGGCCGATGCGGCGCAGATCGGCGATGTCGCGTACGACGCCGTCGGTGACGAAGGCGGCGACCTCGCGGTTCTTCATCATGCCGGCCAGGAGATCGCCGATGATGCCGGCCTGGGTGAAGCCGTGGGTCGCGGCGACGATCACGTCGCCTGGCTCGGCCAAAGCGACGGCCGCGCAGACCGCGAGATTGTCGCCGGGACCGCAATCGCAGGTGAGGGCGGTCCCGATGAAGAATTCCGGCAGTCCGGGCGGCGCCTTGATCGCGAAATCCATCGCGCCGCCGGCATGCATGGCGTCGGATATCTGGGCCGTCGGGGCGCCCTTCAAGGCTGCGATCAGGCTGGCCTGCGGGCGCTCGAAGGTCTTGCGGATGGTCAGCAGCGGGGCTTCGTCGATCATGGCTATGCGGTCTCGCGTCACGGGGCTGACGAAAGTCTAGGCCGGGAGGCGGCTGCCGCAAGCGCCAACCCACAATTCGACGACGCCACCCGCTTGACCGGCAGGGCCGGCATTCCTACGCCTGTCGCATGACCTCGCGCGCCTTCATCGCCGGCTGCCTCGGCACGAGCCTCACTCAAGACGAGCGCGCCTTCTTCCGCGACGCCCGGCCCTGGGGCTTCATCCTGTTCAAGCGCAACACCCAGGACCCGGCGCAGGTCGCGGCGCTGACCGCCTCGATGCGCGAATGCGTCGGCTGGCATGCGCCGATCCTGATCGACCAGGAGGGCGGGCGGGTACAGCGCATGGGGCCGCCGCACTGGCCGCCCTATCCGCCGGCGCTGGCCTTCCTCGCGATCAACGACCCCGTGCAGCAGCGCGAGATCGTCAGGCTCTCGGCGCGGCTGATGGCGCATGACCTCAAAAGCGTCGGCATCGATGTCGACTGCCTGCCGGTACTCGACGTGCCGGTCGCCGGCAGCCATGACGTGATCGGCAACCGCGCCTATGCGCGCGATCCCGTGATGGTGGCCAGGCTCGGCCGGGCGGCGGCCGAGGGCCTGCTCGCCGGCGGCGTGCTGCCGGTGATCAAGCACATGCCCGGCCATGGCCGGGCGCAGGCCGACAGCCATCACGACCTGCCGGTGGTCGAGGCGAGCCTCGACGCGCTGCGCGCCCATGATTTTACGCCCTTCCGCCATCTCGCCGACATGCCGCTGGCGATGACGGCGCATGTCGTCTTCACCGCCCTCGACGCGCGCAAGCCGGCGACGACCTCGCGCCGGATCGTCCGTGAGGTGATGCGCGGCGAGCTCGGCTTCGACGGGCTGATCATGACCGACGACATCTCGATGAAGGCGCTTTCCGGCAGCTTCGCCGAGAAGTCGAAGGCGGCGATCCGGGCCGGTGTCGACGTCGTGCTGCATTGCCATGGCATCATGGACGAGATGGTCGCCGTCGCCGGGGCGGTGCCGACGATGACGGGGCAGCGGGCGCGGCGGGCGGCGATGGCGCTGGCGCGCATCCGCCATGAGCCGGAGCCGATCGACGTCGACGCGGCACGTGCCCAGCTCGCCAGCGCCCTTGCCTTGGGCGGAAGTTAGGCCGAACCTGCATGCGTTGGGGCTGAGACGCTGGGGTCACTCATAGCCCTCATCCTGAGGAGCGAGCGCGCTCGCGTCTCGAAGGATGCTTCCAGAGGCGCTGGAACCTCCTTCGAGATGCCGCGGAGTTTATCCTTGGGCCGGCCAAAGGCCGGACCCGAGGGCGGCTCCTCAGGATGAGGGCTGTGAACCCACAAGCGATATTGTATCGGGGATGGGCCGACGATGGCCGCTGAACTGCCTTTCGAGGAGAGCGCCGCGCCCGAGTGCGCGGTGGAGGAGCCGGCGTTCCTGATCGACGTCGACGGCTATGAAGGGCCGCTCGATCTCCTGCTCGATCTCGCCCGGCGCCAAAAGGTCGATCTGGCGCGAATCTCGATCCTGGCGCTGGCGGAGCAGTATCTGTCCTTCGTCGAGCGGGCGCGGGAACTGCGCCTCGAGCTCGCTGCCGACTATCTCGTGATGGCGGCCTGGCTCGCCTATCTGAAATCGCGCCTGCTCCTGCCGGAGCCTCCCAAGGGCGAGGAGCCGAGTGCGGCCGAGCTTGCGACCGCGCTCGCCTTGCGGCTGAAGCGGCTGGAAGCGATCCGGGCGGCGGCGCAGCGCCTGGCGGTGCGCGAGCGGCTCGGCCGCGACGTCTTCGCGCGCGGGGCGCCGGAGGCGGTGGTCGCCGGGGTGCGCCCGGTCTGGGAGGCCGAGCTCTACGATCTGCTCGCCGCCTATGCGCAGCAGCGCCAGCGCCATGTGCGCACGCCGATGAGCGTCGGCCACCGACAGGTGCTCTCGCTGGTCGAGGCGCGCGAGGCGCTGTCGCGGCTGGTCGGCGAAGCCGGTGAGTGGACGGCGCTCGACGGCTATCTCGCGCAGTACATGCAGAGCCATGGCATGCCGGCCGAGACGATGACGGCGACGGTGAAGGCCTCCTCGCTCTCGGCCATGCTCGAAATGGTGCGCGAGGGCTTGCTCGACCTGCGCCAGGACGGCGCCTTCGCGCCGCTCTATGTCCGTCGGCGCTCGTCCCGGCCGCCGTCTCTGGGATTGTGAGGACCTGATCCGCATGGCCCCGGCCGAAGCCCAGAGGGACGAGGAAGACGAGCGCTGGGACGGCGCCGAGGCGCTGGCTCGCGCCTGTCGCATCGCGGAGGCGCTGCTCTTCGCTTCGACCGCGCCGCTTTCGGCCGAGGAGCTCGCCAAGTCGGTGCCGGCCAATGTGCCGATCGAAAAGGTGCTGGTGGCACTGGAGCAAAGCTATGCGATGCGCGGCGTGACGCTGAAGCGCGTCGCCGGCGGCTTCGCCTTCCGCACCGCGCCCGATCTTGCCTATCTGCTGGCGCCGGAGGCCGAGGCGCCGCGCAGGCTCTCGCGCGCCGCGCTCGAGATCCTGTCGATCATCGCCTATCACCAGCCGGTGACGCGGGCCGAGATCGAGGAGATCCGCGGGGTCGCCACGGCCAAGGGCACGCTCGACATCCTGCTCGAGGCCGGCTGGGTGCGGCTGCGTGGCCGCCGCCGCTCGCCCGGGCGGCCGGTGACCTTCGGCACCACGAAGGGCTTCCTCGACCATTTCGGGCTCGACCGCATCGACGACCTGCCCGGGCTCGACGAATTGAAGGGCGCCGGCTTCATCGAAGGCCGGCTCTCCAAGGACCTCTCGGTGCCGGTTCCGGACGACGATCCGGACCTGCGCGCCGACGAGGATCCGCTCGGCGACCTGTTCAGCCCGCTTGACGAAGGCGGCTAGCCGCCGCACAGCGCGGGCGAGTAGGGTATGTCGACCCCACGCCCGCCCCGTCGTCCTGGACAAGCCGCTTCAGCGGCGTAGTCCGAAATCCATCGTAGGTCTCCGCTCTTTGCGATGGATCCCGGGACTTCGCTGCGCGAAGCCCAGGATGACGAGGATTTCATCAATTTTGGAGAACGTATTGGCTCGTAGCGAAAGCATGATGCGCCGGCTGGGCTGGGGACGGCGCGGCACCGCCGGCGCCGCCATCCCGGTCTCGCTCGGCTTCGACGAGGTGACGCAGCGATTCGGCGGCGTGACCGCGCTGGACGCCGTCTCGCTGACGGTCGCGCCGGGAGAGGTCATTGCGCTGCTCGGTCATTCCGGCTGCGGCAAGACGACGCTGCTGCGGCTCGCCGCCGGCGTCGAGCGGCCGAGCGCTGGCCGGGTTCTGCTCGAGGGGAGGGATGTCGCCTCGGCCGACGCCTTCGTCGAGCCGGAGGAGCGCGGCGTCGGGCTGGTCTTCCAGGACTACGCGTTGTTCCCACATCTCAGTGTGCGCGAGAATGTCCGCTTCGGCCTGCGTGGCTATGGCGATGCGCAGGCGGATGCCACGGCCCTGCGGGCGATCGCGCGCGTCGGCCTCGCCGATCTCGCCGAGGCTTATCCACACATGCTTTCGGGCGGCGAGCAGCAGCGCGTCGCGCTGGCGCGGGCGGTGGCGCCGCGGCCCGGCGTGCTCCTGATGGACGAGCCCTTCTCCAATCTCGACCGGCGCCTGCGCGACACGGTGCGCGACGAGACCATGGCGCTGCTCGATGAAATCGGCGCGACCTCGATCATCGTCACCCATGATCCCGAGGATGCGATGCGGATCGCCGATCGGATCGTGCTGATGCGCCAGGGTCGGATCGTTCAGATCGGTACAGGCGAGGAGCTCTATCGCAAGCCCATCAGCCTCTTTGCCGCCCGATTTTTCTGCGATCTTACCGAAATCGACGGGACGGTCGTGCGCGGCGCCGTCGATACGCCGATCGGCCGCTTTCCCGCGAATGGACTGGCCGAAGGCGCGGCCGCGGTGGTCTGCGTACGCCCGCAAGGCGTCCGGCTCGTGCCCAGGGGCTTCTGCCTGCCCGGCAGGGTGGTGATGCGGCGCTTCCTTGGCGAGGTGGACGAGCTCCAGATCGCGGTCGACGGGCTCGACAAGCCGCTCACGGCGCGCTTCGCGCAACCGGGGTCGGTTCGCGAGGGCGAGGATGTCGGTCTCGACATCTCGACCGACGAAGTCCTTGTGTTCCCTGCTGGGGACACCTAGTTTCCGGCACAAGCGACTGGCCCGGCTGGGAGGTCGGAGGCTGGGTTCAATTCGGAGGAATTTGCGATGGGTGGCGTCAGTATCTGGCACTGGGTCGTCGTCGGTGTCATCGTCATGCTGCTCTTCGGCCGCGGCAAGGTCTCGGAGCTGATGGGCGACGTCGCGAAGGGCATCAAGTCGTTCAAGAAGGGCATGGCGGAGGATGATCCGCCGGAGACCGCCGCGCAGCCGGCCGATCCCAAGGTGATCGACCACAACGCGCAGACGGCCAATCCCGCCCCTGCCAAGGCCGAAACCAAGGCCTGATGGCGCGCCGCCAGCGTGCGTCCCGATCGGTCGCGCGCGGCCGGACGCAGAGGAATGCGCTGGATCGATATCTCGAGCAGGCCGGCCCGCAAAAGTGGTTTCCACTTGCGGCCGCGCATGCTCTAGAGCGGCGTGGGTGGCGAGAGGACTAGCCGTCGATGTTCGACATCGCCTGGAGCGAATTATTGCTGGTCGGGGGCGTCGCGCTCATCGTGATCGGCCCCAAGGAATTGCCGGGCGCGCTGCGCACTGCCGGACAGATGGTCGGCAAGGTCAGGCGCATGGCCGCGGAATTCCAGGGGCAGTTCAACGATGCGATGCGCGAGGCGGAGCTTCACGACCTGAAGAAGCAGGTCGAGGACATCGGCACCTCGGTGCAGGCCTCGACCAATTTCGACCCGATCGAGCCGATGAAGGACTTTGGTACGCCCGCGGCGCCGAAGCCCGACGAGGCGGCGGTCAAGGAGGCGGAAGCCAAGCTCGCGGCGATTCCCGGGCCGGAGCCCTTGCCAGAAATCGTGATCGATCCGGCACCGGTTGCGGCCGCCGAGGAGCCGGCCAAGCCGAAGCGCCGGCGCAAGACGGTCGCCACCGAGGAGCCCGTGATCCCGGAGGCCGAAGCCGCGTCGCCGGAGCCGGTCGCCAAGCCCGCCCGCAAGCGCAAGCCCAAGGCCGCCCAGAATGAAGACGGGAGCCCGGCATGAGCCTCGCCGAGGTGAAGACGCCTTCGGATCGCGAGGGCGAAGATGAGATCGAGGCCTCGCGCGCTCCGCTGATCGACCATCTGATCGAGCTGCGCGCGCGGCTTATCAAGTCGCTGGTCGCCTTCCTGATCATGTTCTTCGTCTGCTTCGCCTTCGCGACGCAGATCTACAATCTCCTGGTCCAGCCCTATGTCTGGGCGGCGGGGCCGGGCGCCAATGTCCAGCTGATCTACACGGCGCCGCTGGAATATCTCTTCACGCAGATCAAGATCGCGGCGTTCGGCGCGGGCTTCTTCGCCTTCCCGGTGATCGCGACGCAGATCTACAAATTCGTCGCGCCGGGGCTCTACAAGAACGAGCGCCAGGCCTTCGCGCCCTATCTCGCGGCAACGCCGATCTTCTTCGTGCTCGGCGCGGCCATGGTCTATTTCTTCGCCATGCCGGTGCTGATGAAGTTCTCGATCGGCATGCAGCAGGCGGCGACCGAGGGACAGGCCGGCATCCAGCTCCTGCCCAAGGTCAGCGAATATCTCTCGCTGATCATGACGCTGATCTTCGCCTTCGGCGTCTCTTTCCAGCTGCCGGTGATCCTGACCCTGCTCGGTCAGGCCGGGATCGTCTCCTCGCAGTTCCTGAAGGAGAAGCGCCGCTACGCCATCGTCTTCGTCTTCGTGGTCGCAGCCGTGCTGACGCCGCCGGACGTGATCTCGCAGCTGATGCTCGCCGTGCCGATGCTGTTGCTCTACGAGCTCTCGGTATTCGCGGTGCGCCATGTCGAGAAGAAGCGCGACGAGAAGAAGGCGGCGGAAGAGGCGGCAGAGAAGGCCGGCGAGTAGGTCGCTGAACGGCTTCGGCTGAACTCGTCATTCCGGCCGGAAAGCGGCGCAGATCCAGAATCCATCCTAGAGCGATGTGCACTACGATGGGTTCCGGTGCTTCGCTTCGCTGCGACCGGAATGACGGAGGTGATGGTGTGGGTCTACATCATGGCCAGCGGCTGGAACGGGACGCTCTATGTCGGCGTTACCAACAGCCTGAGCCGGCGCATGGCCGAGCACCGAGAGGGCAGGGGCTCTGAGTTCGCCCGGAAATATGGGGTCGTCCATCTCGTCTATGCCGAGCGTTTCGCGCGCGCCGCCGAAGCCATCGCGCAAGAGAAGTTGATGAAGCGCTGGCGGCGCGAGCGGAAGGTCGCGCTGATCAATGCCAGCAACCCAACTTGGCGGGACCTCTACGACACCATCCATTTGGATTGATCGGGGTGCTCCCTTTCCGTCATCCTGGGCTTCGCGCAGCGAAGTCCCGGGATCCATCGTAGAACTCCGGAGTTCCGTGATGGATCCCGGAGCTGCGCCGCTGGCGCGGCTTGTCCAGGATGACGGGGAGGGCGGTGGATAGGCAGCTGCCAAGGATGGCAGTTCCCTCGCGCGCCGTCCCGGTCTACAGCATCACGCTCTTTCGATTAACGGCGTGACTGGCGATGTACGACATCAAATGGATTCGCGAGAATGCGGAAGCGTTCGACCGGGGGCTGAAGCGGCGCGGGCTGGAGGCGCTGTCCTCCTCGCTGCTCGCGCTCGACGACACCCGCCGTGCGGCCATCGCCAAGGCGCAAGCCGCGCAGGAGCGCCGCAACGCCCTCTCCAAGGAGATCGGGAAGGCGATGGGCGCGAAGGACCTCGCCCTCGCCGAGAAGCTCAAGGCCGAGGTCGCGGCGCTGAAGGATGCCGGTCCTGCGCTCGAGGCGGAGGAGCGGGCCGCGGTCGAGGCGCTCAGCGAGCAGCTCGCGGCGATCCCGAACCAGCCGCATGAGGACGTGCCGGAAGGCGCCGACGAGCACGGCAATGTCGAATACAGCCGCCATGGCGAAAAGCCGGAGCAGGGCGGCAAGCGCCTGATCGGCGTCAACCAGCCGAAGGAGCATTTCGAGCTCGGCGAGGCGCTCGGCCAGATGGACTTCGAGAAGGCGGCGAAGCTCTCGGGCTCGCGCTTCGTCGTGCTCGACCGTGGGCTCGCGCGGCTCAACCGCGCCATCGGCCAGTTTATGCTCGACACCCATGTCGAGGAGCATGGCTACACCGAGGTCAACCCGCCGCTGATGGTGCGGGACGACGCGATGTTCGGCACGGCGCAGCTGCCGAAGTTCCGCGACGACCAGTTCATGGCAGCCGATATGGAATGGCGCGGCAATAGGTTGAACGAAATCCTTGCGCCGTTGGACCAACAGCTGGAGGCTAAAGGATCAGCCTTCGAAAAAGTGCAAGAACTTATTGAAGCCGCTGACACTAGCGAGCAGTTCTGGCTCATCCCCACCGCCGAGGTGCCGCTGACCAATCTGGTGCGCGAATCGATCCTCTCCGAGGAGGAGCTGCCGCGCCGCTTCACCGCGTTGACGCCGTGCTTCCGGGCCGAGGCCGGCTCTGCCGGTCGCGACACCCGCGGCATGCTGCGCCAGCACCAGTTCGAGAAGGTCGAGCTCGTCTCGATCACCGCACCGGAAAAGTCGCACGAGGAGCATGAGCGCATGCTCGCCTGCGCCGAGGCCGTACTGAAGAAGCTCGACCTGCATTATCGCGTGATGACTTTGTGCACCGGTGACATGGGCTTTGCCTCGCAGAAGACCTACGACATCGAGGTCTGGCTGCCGGGCCAGAAGACCTATCGCGAGATCTCGTCCTGCTCGGTCTGCGGCGATTTCCAGGCGCGGCGGATGAACGCCCGCTACAAGACTAGGGACGGCAAGGGTCCGTTCTTCGTCCACACCCTCAACGGCTCGGGCACGGCGGTCGGCCGCGCCCTGATCGCGGTTATGGAGAACTACCAGAACGCCGACGGCTCGATCACCGTGCCGGAGGCGCTGGTTCCCTATATGCGCGGGGCGACCCGCATCGAGAAGGCGTGACGGCGGGCGCCGCCTCACCCTTCTCCCCCTGCGGGAGAAGGTGGCCCGAAGGGCCGGATGAGGGGTCGCGCCACCGCTCGTGCTTGGGTATCGGGAGAGAGATGGCCGGCAACGCCGCGCGACCCCTCACCCCAACCCTCTCCCGCAGGGGGAGAGGGCGTCCGTCGCGGTTCGCCGCCCCTTCATTGCCTAGCTGAGAGACCGTTCGACATGCGCATCCTGGTGACCAATGACGACGGCATCCATGCCGAGGGGCTGGCCGTGCTGGAGCGCATCGCCGCCCAGCTCTCCGACGATGTCTGGGTCGTCGCGCCCGAGACCGACCAGTCGGGCGTCGCGCATTCGCTGTCGCTGTCGAACCCGCTGCGCCTGCGCCAGATCGAGGAGAAGCGCTTCGCCGTGCAGGGGACGCCGACCGATTGCGTGATCATGGCGGTGCGCTCGATCCTCGCCGACGCCAAGCCCGATCTCGTGCTCTCCGGTGTCAATCGCGGCCAGAACGTCGCCGAGGACGTGACCTATTCCGGCACCATCGCCGCAGCGATGGAGGGCACCCTGCTCGGCATCCCCTCGATCGCGGTGAGCCAGGCCTACACGCCGGGCGACCGCAACAAGATCAGCTGGGACTGCGCCGAGCAGCACGCGCCGCCGATCATCCGGCGTCTGCTGGAGGAGGGGATTCCCAAGGACATCCTGTTCAACCTCAACTTCCCGAATCTCCCGCCGGCCGAGGTCAAGGGCGTGGCGGTGACGGTGCAGGGCCGGCGCGACCAGGAACTGGTCAAGCTCGAGCCGCGCCAGGATGGCCGTGGCAACCCGTATTTCTGGATCGCCTTCCAGCGCTCGAAGCGCGACCCGGCGAACGGTACGGATCTGCGGGCGCTGGCCGAGGGCAAGATCTCGCTGACCCCTCTGGAACTCGACCTGACCCACGAGCCGACACTGACCCGCTTCGCACAGGTCTTCGCGTGACGGAGGGCGCCGGCTCGGCGGTGCTTGGCTGATGAGCTGTGACCGTCATGCCGGGCAAGCGGAGAAGCTGCGCAACTCCGGAAATCTTCGGAGGGCTCTGCGCCCTGCGATGATTTCACGCGCTCCGCTGCGCTGCGGCCGGAATGACGGCGTTCGGTTTCAGCGCGGCGAGCGACCACTCCGGTTCGGGACGGGAATGCGATGACCGAGGAGGGGGCCAGCAGCGAGAGCGAGCGCACCGTCGCCTTTCTCCTCTCGCTTCGCGCGCGCGGCGTGCGCGACCTCGCTCTGCTGCGGGCGATGGAGAAGGTGTCGCGCGAGCATTTCGCGCCGTCGCGCTTCGCCGATCTCGCGCGTCAGGACGTCTCCGTGCCCTTGCCCTGCGGCCAGACCATGACGGCGCCGCACACGGTCGCGGCCCTGCTCGGCGCGCTCGAGCTCAAGCCCGGCTGCCGGGTGCTCGAGATCGGCTCCGGCTCCGGCTATGTCGCGGCGCTGATGGGGACGATGGGCGCGCAGGTCGTCTCGCTCGAGCGCTACCGCACGCTCGCTCTCGCCGCCCATGAGCGGCTGGCCGGAGGCGGCTTTTCCGGATCGGTCGAGCTGCACCATGCCGACGGCTTCCAGCCCGATCGCGCGCTCGGCCGCTTCGATCGCATCCTCGTCAATGGCGTGATGCAGGCGTTGCCTGAGGCGCTATTGGCCCGGCTCGGGCAGGGCGGGCGCCTCGTCGCGGCGCTGCCGGGCGAGGGGGGCACCCGGCGCGTCGTGGTGACGAGCGGTGAGAACGGTTTCGAGCATGCGCTCGGCCCGGCGATCCGCCTGCCGCCGCTGGCGCCCGGCCTGGCGCTGGCGCTCTGAAGGCCGGTCGGGAAAGGAAGCCCTCAGCCTGAGGCGCCGTGCGGCAGCGTCTCGCAAGGATGCTCGGGATGGTTTTCCTGAACCTGCCGAGGCGTCTTTCGCCACTCCATCCATGCGGAACGGCTCCTCAGGATCAGGGCTGCGGGAAACTCGAACAGGCGCCGAGGCAGAGTTCGCCGGCTTCAAAATTTACGCCGGCTCCTCCTCGCGAAACGGTTTCGTAACCTAACCGCCGCTTTAATGCGGACCATAGAGTTGCGTCGTTCGCGAGTGCTGAGTCCATGCGTAAGCAAGTTGAGTTGGCAATGCCGAAGCCCCTGGTCCGCCTCGTGTCGGTCTGCGCCCTCACGGTCGCTCTCGGGGCCTGCTCGGAGGCTACGCGCTTCACCGAGGCGCCGTTCAGCAATCCCTTCAGGACCGCTCAGGCCCCGTCCGGCTACGATCCGGCCACGACCGGTTCGATCGGGCGGTCGTCTCCGCAGCCGGCCCCGTCGCGTTCCTACGAATCCGCTTCGGTCGCCCCTGCCGGAGGTGTTCGCAGCCAGCCGCTGCCGCCGCCCAGCTCGGCCGTCACCTTGCGCTCGGCTCCTGCGGCCTTGCCGTCCTCCTCTCCCGCTGTCGTCGGTTCTGCGGCGGGCTGGAGCGCCCAGGGCGGGACGCCGATCGTCCTGGCTCATGGCGAGACGCTCGATACGATCTCGGGCCGCTACGGTGTACCGCGTTCGGCGCTGATGTCGGTCAACGGCCTGTCGAGTGCCGAGGTCACGCCTGGCACGCGCATCGTCGTCCCCGTCTACAATGCCAGCGGTAGCCAGACCGCCTCGCGCCAGCCCTTGCCGAACGAGAGCCGCAACGACGCCAACCGGTTGGCGCCGCCGCCCGCTTCGTCGCCGGCGGCGCGTCCGGTCGCCGCCATCCCCGCTGCGCGTCCCGTCGCCGCCGCCCCGAAGGCGGTCAGTGCTGCCGAGGCGAAGGCGCAGGCCGCTGCCGAAGCCAGGGCCAAGGCCGCCGCCGACGCCAAGGCGATGAACGAATCGCGGGCCCGCTTCGCTGCCGAGGCCAAGGCCAAGGCGGCTGCGAAGCCGGTGGCCGAGGCCAAGCCTGCGACGCCGGCTCCCGTCGCTGCCGCCAAGCCGAAGGCCGCGACCCAGGTCGCCAGCCTGCCGGCCGAGCAGAAGCCGGTGGTCCAGTCCAGGCCGGAGCCGAAGCCGGTCGCCGAGCCGCAGACCACCGCCAGCCTGCCGCCGAAGGCGGAAGAGCCGGCTGCCGGCCCGAGCGCCGATTTCCGCTGGCCGGCCCGCGGCCGCGTCATCGCCGGCTACAATGGCAAGGGCGGCAACGAGGGCATCAACATCGCGGTGCCGGAAGGCACACCGGTCAAGGCGGCCGAGGGCGGCGTCGTCGCCTATGCCGGCAATGAGCTCAAGGGCTACGGCAATCTCGTGCTGATCCGCCACCCGAACGGCTACGTCTCGGCCTACGCCCATAATGGCGAGATCAACGTCAAGCGTGGCGACCAGGTCAAGCGCGGCCAGGTCGTCGCCAAATCCGGCCAGTCCGGCAACGTCAACTCGCCGCAGCTGCATTTCGAGCTGCGCAAGGGTTCGACGCCGGTCGACCCGGTTCCCTACCTGAACAACTGAGCCGAATTTCACCATTCGACCGGATTCGCGAGACCCTGCCGGTCGACACGAGACGGGGCGGTCCCAGGAAAGGCCGCCCCGTTTTCTATTTTTCCTTCTCCCCTCGGGGGAGAAGGAACTCACCCCTCGAGCTTCTTCTCCAGCCGCCCGGCCAGGTCCTGAATGTACTGCCAGGCGGTGCGGCCGGAGCGCGAGCCGCGCGTCGTCGCCCATTCCAGCGCTTCGCGGCGCAACTGCTCGGGCTCGATCGCCAGGCCGAAATGGCTGACATAGCCGTCGATCATGGCGAGATACTCGTCCTGGCTGCATTTGTGGAAGCCGAGCCAGAGGCCGAATCGGTCGGATAGCGAGACCTTTTCCTCGACGGCCTCACCAGGATTGATCGAGGTCGAGCGCTCGTTCTCGACCATCTCTCGCGCCAGCAGGTGCCGGCGGTTCGAGGTCGCATAGAACACGACATTGGCCGGCCGGCCTTCGACGCCGCCGTCCAGCGCCGCCTTCAGCGATTTGTAGGAGGTGTCCTGCCCATCGAAGGAGAGATCGTCGCAGAAGACGATGGCCGGATGCGGGTCGGCCTTGAGCAGCCCCATCAGCACCGGCAGGCTCTCGATGTCCTCGCGATGGATCTCGATCAGCTTGAGCGGGAGGGCGCCGGGCGGCAGGCGCTCATTGGTGTCGGCGTGCACCGCCTTGACCAGCGAGGACTTGCCCATGCCGCGGGCGCCCCAGAGCAGGACATTGTTGGCGGGCAGGCCGCGGGCGAAGCGCTCGGTGTTCTCGGCCAGCGTGTCGCGCACCCGGTCGACGCCGCGCAGCAGCGTGAGTGCGACGCGGTTGACCTTCGGCACCGGCGAGAGCGCATGGGCGGAGGCCTGCCAGACGAAGGCGTCGGCGGCGGTGAGGTCGGGTACCCGCCGTGCCGGCGGGGCGAGGCGCTCCAGCGCCGCGGCGATCCGCAGCAGGGTGTCGAGGGTCTGGTCGGAGGCGATGTCGGTCATCGGAAAGGGCTTCCGCTGGTCTGGATTGTACCGAACGGTACGGTACGCTCCATAGATCGCAGCGCAAGCTCGAAATCAAGACCATTGCGCGAAGGGCAGGGACCTCATAGGTGAGGGCGGCGAAGGGGGAAAACCGTCCCCTCGCATTGATTTCAGCTCGCCGCTGACTATAGTCCGCCCGTTTTTGCAACCCCCGCGCCGGCCGGCCGAACACTCGGCCCGGCGACGTGAAGGAGCCTTCCCGTGATCACCCCCGCTTTCGCCCAGGGCCTTGGAGGCGGCGGCACCAACGACATCCTGATGTCGCTCGTGCCGTTCGTCCTGATCTTCATCATCATGTGGTTCCTGATCATCAGGCCGCAGCAGAAGCGGGTGAAGGCCCATCAGGAGATGATCAAGAACGTCCGCCGCGGCGACACGGTCATCACCTCCGGCGGCATCATCGCCAAGGTCTCCAAAGTGGTCGACGACAGCGAGATCGAGGCCGAGATCGCCGATGGCGTGCGCGTGCGCATCCTCAAGGGCATGGTCCAGGACGTTCGCTCCAAGGGCGAGCCGGTCAAGAGCTGAAGGCGCGCCGGGCACGGCTGCGCAGGGTATCTGAGGCGGGGGCCGGTCTTCTGATCGGTTTCCCTCGGAGCCCTCCCGGACCGCGCCGACGCAGAAAAGGCTTCCCAAGCAGATGCTTCGTTTCCAGGCCCGCAAGGTCATCGTCCTCCTCCTCGTCCTGCTCTTCGGCTGCGGGCTCGCATTGCCGAATCTGTTCTCGCCCGAGACCCGCAAGGCGATCGAGCAGGGCGCTCCGTCCTGGATTCCGAAGTTCCTGTTGCCGATCCATGCGGTCACGCTCGGGCTCGACCTGCAGGGCGGCTCGCACGTCCTGCTCGAGATCGACCGGGCCGATCTGATCCGCAGCCAGATCATGCAGCTGCGTGACGATGTCCGCCGCATCCTGCGCGAGGAGCGAGTCTCCTTCCAGGGCGGCATCGGCCTGACGCCGCGCGGCGTGCAGCTGCGCGTTCCGGATGCCGCCGACCGGGCCAAGCTGTTGCCGAAGTTCCGCGAGCTGGCGCAGCCGGTCGGGACCCTCGGCGCCTTCGGCCCCTCCGGCAACCAGACCATCGAGATCAGCGAGACGCCCGAGGGCGTGATCCAGCTCAACGTCACCGAGGCCGGATCGAACGAGCGCATCCGCCGCGCCGTCGAGCAGGCCATGGAAGTGTTGCGCCGGCGCGTCGACGCACTCGGCACGACCGAACCGAACATCCAGCGCCAGGGCCTCGACCGCATCCTGGTGCAGGTCCCCGGCCTGCAGGATCCGCAGCGCCTGAAGGATATTCTCGGCCAGACCGCCAAGCTGCAGTTCCGTATGGTCGCGGATTCGCCCGGCGGCGATGTCGACATGCTGCCCTCGCAGGATGCCGGCGGACAGCCGATCCCGGTGCAGCGGCAGGTGATCGTCGAGGGCGAGGACCTGATCGATGCGCAACCGGCCTTCGACCAGCGCACCAGCCAGCCGATCGTCAATTTCCGCTTCAACATCCGCGGCGCCCAGCGCTTCGGCCAGGCGACCACCGAGAATCTCGGCCGCGCCCTGGCGATCGTGCTCGACAACAAGGTGATCTCGGCCCCGGTCATCCAGTCGCCGATCACCGGCGGCTCCGGCCAGATCTCGGGCAACTTCACGGTCGAGGCGGTCAACAACCTCGCCATCCTGCTGCGCGCCGGCGCGCTGCCGGCGAAGATGACGATCGTCGAGGAGCGCACCGTCGGCCCCGGCCTCGGACAGGATTCGATCCAGGCCGGCAAGATGGCGACATTGATCGCGACCGTGCTGGTCATCCTCTACATGATCGGCACCTACGGGATCTTCGGGGCGATCGCGAGCGTCGCGCTGCTCGTCCATGTCTGCCTGATCTTCGGCCTGATGTCGCTGCTCGGAGCAACCATGACCCTGCCGGGCATCGCCGGCATCGTGCTCACCATCGGCACGGCGGTCGATTCGAACGTGCTGATCTATGAGCGCATGCGCGAGGAATCGCATCTGGGCCGCTCTCTGGTCTCGGCGCTCGAGGCGGGGTTCACGCGCGCCTTCGCCACCATCATCGACTCGAATATGACCATGCTGATCGCGGCGGTCGCGCTGTTCTCGCTCGGCTCCGGGCCGGTGCGCGGCTTCGCGGTCGTCTTCATCCTCGGCATCCTCACCACGGTCATCACCGCGGTGACGCTGACCCGGATGATGATCGCGTTGTGGTATCGCCTGGCGCGGCCCAAGACCTTGCCGTTCTGACGCTGCTGATTCAGGAGACTTAAGAGCATGCGTCTGCTTCGCATCGTTCCGGACAATACCCGTTTCAAGATCGTCCGCTTCCGGCGGTTCTCGTATCCTTTCTCGGCGCTCTACTCGATCCTGACGCTGGTGCTCTTCGTTACCGTCGGGCTCAATTTCGGCATCGATTTCCGCGGCGGCACGCTGATGGAGATGCAGGCCAAGAACGGCAAGCCCGACATCGCCCATGTCCGCCAGACCGCGAACGCCTTCGGCTTCGGTGAGGTCGAGGTCCAGGAGTTCGGCAGCGGCGGCGAACTCTCCATGCGTTTTGCGCTGCAGCCCGGCGGCGAAGTGGCGCAGCAGGGCGTGGTGACCAAGGCGCGCGCCGCCTTCGCCCAGGACTATGATTTCCGCCGTGTCGAGACCGTCGGTCCGCGTGTCTCGGGCGAACTCGTCCAGGCCGGCACGATCGGCGTCGTGCTCGCGATCATCGGCGTGCTGGTCTATCTCTGGTTCCGCTTCGAGATGCAGCTCGCGATCGGCGCCATCGTCGGCACGATGCACGATATCGTCCTGACGCTCGGCTTCTTCCTGTTCACGCAGCTCGAATTCAACCTGACCTCGATCGCGGCGATCCTGACCATCGTCGGCTATTCGCTGAACGAGACGGTGGTGGTGTTCGACCGCACGCGCGAGCTCCTGCGCCGCTACAAGACCATGCCGGTCGAGGAGCTGCTCGATCTTTCGGTGAACTCGACCCTGTCGCGCACCGCGATCACCTCGACCACGACCGTGCTCGCGCTGATCGCGCTGGTGCTCTTCGGCGGCACGGCGATCGAGGGCTTCGCGCTCGTCATGCTGTTCGGCGTGGTGGTCTGCACCTATTCGGCGATGTTCATCTCGACGCCGGTGCTGCTCTATCTCGACGTCCGCGCCGGTCGGCTCGACCAGAGCGAGGATGCCGCGGAGGCCAAGGCCCGCGTCTGAGCGGGTCTCCAGCCGGGATCGGATAATGGCGCGTTTCGACGGCTTCGTGCCCGGCAGGCACCTGATCGATGCCTTCGGCGCCGGCGGTTTCCGATTTGCCGAGATGAGCCATCGCGGCTCGATCCTGGCGACACCGGGCGGGATCAGGATCTGGCCGGTGTTGCGCTTCGCCGAGCTGACGCTCGAGAGCCTCAAGCCCGTCTTCGACGAGGCGGAGGCGATCGACTTCCTGATCCTCGGTATCGGCCACGAGATCGCCTTCCTGCCGCCGAGCCTGCGCGATCCGCTGCGCGAGGTCGGGATCACTGTCGAGGCGATGGCGACGCCGGCGGCGGCGCGGACCTATAATGTCCTGGTCGGCGAGGAGCGGCGCGTGGCGGCGGGACTGATCGCGGTGGAGTGATCGCGTCGTTCTCGGCTCTGCGCTGCGCTTCGCCCGAGAATGGACGGGTGTCGATCAAATCCCATCGGCCATGCCCGGCTCGCGTAGCCAATCGGGAATGGTGGGCCTAGACTGCCGGCGACTTCGGATCGCGCTGCGGCGATCGCAGGAGGGCACATGACAACCGAAACCGAGCATCGTGCCGGCACCGCACCGGCACCGTTGTCGCAAGCCTATGCGCATTGCGCGGCGCTGCTGCGGGAGGCCGATCCCGACCGCTATCTCGCTTCGCTCTATGCGCCGGAGGCGCTGCGGCCGGGGCTGCACGCACTCTATGCCTTCAGCCATGAGGTCGCGCGCGTGCGGGAGCTGGTCAGCGAGCCATTGCCGGGCGAAGTTCGCCTGCAATGGTGGCGCGACGTGCTGGAAGCTGGAGACAGCGGCGGGGGGGCAGCGCATCCGGTGGCCCAGGCGCTGCTCGATACGGTGCGGCGCTTCAGATTGCCGGTTGCGCCGCTCTCGGGGCTGATCGAGGCGCGCGTCTTCGATCTCTATGACGATCCGATGCCCTCGCTCTCGGATCTGGAAGGCTATGTCGGCGAGACCTCGAGCGCGCTGATCCGGCTCGCCTGCCTCGTGCTGGCGCAGGGACGCGATCCTGGTGGTGCGACCGCTGCCGGCCATGCCGGCGTCGCCTATGCGCTGGCCGGGCTGATGCGTGCCTTTCCCTGGCATGCGGCGCGGGGACAGGTTTATCTGCCGGCCGACATCCTCGCCCGCAACGGCGTCACCCGCGAGGACATCGTGCGCGGGCGCGGCGGCCCCGGCGTCGACTACTCGCTGAAGGAATTGCGGGCGCTGGCGCGGATCCATCTGCGCAAGTTGAACGATCTCAGCGCGACCGTGCCGGCGGCGATCCGGCCGGCCTTCCTGCCGGTGGCGCTGGTCGAGCCCTATCTGAGGGTGATGGAGCGGCGCGGCTATGATCCCTACCGGACCATCGTCACGCTCTCGCCGCTGCGGCGGCAATGGTCGCTCTGGCGCGCCTCGCGGGGGCGCTGAGGCGAAGATCGTCGCTGCCTATGGTGGTTGTGCTCGCGGGAGGTAGCCATCGGCGCGCCTGCGACGCGCCGATGGGTGTAGGGTGGGCCGTTATTCGTGCACCGAGCGATTCTGGATGACCAGGATCGCGAAGATCGCCAACGCACAGCAGGCCATCAGATAGGCGGCGACATAGGTCGGCCGGCCATCGGCGGCGCCGACCAGTGCCTGGGCGATCAGCGGCGTCGGCCCGGCGACCAGCACTCCGTTGAGCTCGCGCGACATGGCGAGGCCCGAGAAGCGATAGCGCGTCGGGAACAGGTTGGTCAGGAAGGCTCCCTGCGCGCCGGCCATAGCGCCGAAGCCGATGCCGTAGCCGAGGCTGATGCCGAGCGTCGACCAGAACAGGCTGCCGGTGTCGAACATCCAGAACAGCGGATAGGCCAGCAGCAGCACGAACAGTGCGCCGCCCATATAGACCCTGGCGCTGCCGATCCTGTCGGCGAGCGTGCCCATGAAGGGCACGCCGGCAATGCCGAAGAGCGAGCCGATGGTGACGGCGATCAGCCCGTCAGTGCGGGCCATGCCGACCGTGTTGGTCATGTAGCTCAGCGAGAAGGCGCTGAGGATGTAGGCATTGGCGTTGTGGCCGGTCACCGAGAGGAAGCCGAACAGCACCTCCTTCGGGCTCTTGCGGAAGAGTTCGCCGAGCGGGACCTGCTGCTCGTGCTTCTTGGCTTCGGCGCGGGCCATGGCCTCGACATATTCCGGGGTCTCGTCGAGATGCTTGCGGATGTAAATCGCGACGAGGAAGAGCGCGCCGGAGAGCAGGAAGGGCACGCGCCAGGCCCAGCCGAGCAGCACCTCTTCCGGCAGATAGGAAATCACCAGGAAGGAGAGCGTCGCCAGCATGATGCCGACCAGCGTCGCCGCATTGGGCAGGCCGGTATAGAAGGCGCGCCGGTTCGCCGGGGCGTATTCGGCGACGAGGACGATCGCGCCGGCGAGTTCGGCGCCAGCGCCGAAGCCCTGGACCAGGCGCAGCAGCACCAGCAGGATCGGCGCGGCGATGCCGATGCTCTGATAGGTCGGCAGCAGGCCCATCGCGACGGTGGCGAGGCCCATCAGCAGGATGGTGAGGATCAGCGCCGGCTTGCGGCCGAACTTGTCGCCGATATGCGAGATCACGATGCCGCCGACCGGCCGGGCGAAATAGCCGACCGCGAAAGTCGCGAAGGCGGCGAGAAGGCCGGTGGCGGGCGACAGGTTGGGGAAGAACAGCTTGTTGATGATCAGCCCGGAGGCGGCGCCGTAAAGCGCGTAGTCATACCATTCGATGACCGTGCCGACCGTTGCGGCGGTCACGGCCTTGCGGATGTTCGCGGCGCTGGCCTGCGGCCGCGAGCTATGCGTACTAGTCATAATTTAGAGCGTCTCCAGTCCTTGGTCCTGCATTTGAAGCGGGACTGTTAGAGGCCTGGAGCAGGCGCAGCCACGGCCTCAGGGCCTGCCTGCCATGCATCGGGCGACCGCGCCGGAGGCGCTCGCGTCGCCGCCGGCGCATGCGCTGAGGAAGCCGCGAAGCGGTTCCTGGAAGCTATTGAATATCAAAGGCTTGCGAGCGCCGCTTGCGTGCCTGATTCAGCTTACGGAAGGGCATGGTCAGCGCCGCCGCGCAGGGCGGCGGCGTTCACATTCGTGTGGGTGTAGCCGCTGCTACTCGGCCGCCCGCGCTTGCGTGCCCGAGATCCAGCCGTCGAGCGCGCTCTTCGCCCTTGCCGTGAGCGCCTGCTTGCGGGCGACGCTCTTGGCCGGGCCTTTCAGGCGCTTTCCGTCCGGGCCATGGCTGGCGACGCCCTCGATATGCGGGAACAGGCCGAAATTGATGTTCATCGGCTGGAAGGAGCGCGGGCCCTCGTCGATGGTGACGATATGGCCGCCGGTGATGTGGTTGACCAGCGCGCCCAGCGCCGTCGTCGCCGGCGGCAGCTCCAGTTCCCGGCCGAGCCGCTCGGCAGCGGCGAGGCGGCCGGTGAGTAGCCCGATCGCGGCGCTCTCGACATAGCCCTCGCAGCCGGTGATCTGCCCGGCGAAGCGCAGGCGCGGATCGGATTTGAGGCGCAGGGTCGGGTCGAGCAGCTTCGGCGAATTGAGATAGGTGTTGCGGTGAATGCCACCGAGGCGCGCGAATTCGGCGTTCTGCAGGCCGGGGATCATCCGGAAGATCGAAGCCTGCTCGCCATATTTCAGCTTGGTCTGGAAGCCGCTCATGTTGAACAGTGTGCCGAGCGCATTGTCCTGGCGGAGCTGGACGACGGCATAGGCCTTGACCGTCGGGTTGTGCTTGTTGGTCAGGCCGACCGGCTTCATTGGTCCCCAGCGCAGCGTCTCGCGGCCGCGCTCGGCCATGACCTCGATCGGCAGGCAGCCGTCGAAATAGGGCGTGCCCTCCCATTCCTTGAATTCGGTCTTCTCGGCGGCGAGCAGCGCGTCGATGAAGGCCTCGTACTGGTCGCGGTCGAGCGGGCAGTTGATGTAGTCGGCTCCGGTGCCGCCGGGGCCCGGCTTGTCGTAGCGCGACTGGAACCAGGCCGTTTCCATGTCGATCGAGTCGAAATGGACGATCGGGGCGATGGCGTCGAAGAAGGCGAGCTCGCTTTCGCCCGTCAGCGACTTGATGCCCTCGGCCAGGGCCGGCGAGGTCAGCGGGCCGGTGGCGATGATGACCTTGTCCCATTCGGCCGGGGGCAGGCCGGCGATCTCGCCGCGGGCGATGGTGACCAGCGGATGCGCCTCGAGTGCCGCCGTCACCGCCTGCGAGAATCCGTCGCGGTCGACCGCGAGCGCACCGCCGGCCGGGACCTGATGGGCGTCGCCCTTGGCCATGATCAGCGAATCGAGTCGGCGCATCTCCCAATGCAGCTGGCCGACCGCATTGCTCGTCGAATCATCGGAGCGGAAGGAATTGGAGCAGACCAGCTCGGCCAGCCCCTCCGTCTTGTGCGCGTCGGTGCCGCGCACCGGGCGCATCTCGTGCAGGATGACGGGAACGCCGGCCTGGGCGATCTGCCAGGCGGCTTCGGAGCCGGCGAGGCCGCCGCCGACGACGTGGATGGGTGAGGTGCTCATCGCCGCGATGTGTCCGCGCGCGCGCGGAAGGTCAAGGGGCAGGAGGCGTGTCAGGCCCCAAAACGCAAAATGCCCGCTCGAAAGCGGGCATTCGCTCTTCGACCAGACCGAGGGGAGGACACGGTCCGGGAGAAATCAGGCGTCTTGTGTTCAGACCGCGGCGTGCGAGCGCGCGACGAACTGGATCTCGGAGCGCGACAGGCCGAGATCGTCGAGCTCGCGGTCGGTCAGACGGGACAGCTCACGGACGGTCTCGCGGTAGCGAAGATAGGCGCGGATCTTGGCGGCGATCATGGTGACGAACATGGTGGTTCTCCTTGTTATTGCAGGGCTCAACCCCTGACAGCGATGAATTCGTTGTGCACTGCATATAGAGCGATCAGCCTGCTTATTGCAGGGGCTGTTCCATCAGTTCCGTTATGCTCTGGATGCATGGTGAATTAAGAGACCGTTTGGAAAGTTCCCCAGACCCGCGCAGGGCGCTTAACAATTCGGTAGGAACTGTGAAATTCATGCCTTTAATCTGGGCAAATCGGGCGATCGGCGACGGCGCTTGAGGAAGATGCCCAAATATGCGTCGAAATGCCCGAATCTGCCATGCGATGTTGCGCCGCAATATGGTTAGGGCCGGCGCCGCCGCCGAAAGAGGGCGTTCACCATGACGGGTTTCGCATATGCGATATGGTCGCGAGGGCGCCGTTCGGCAATGACAGGCCGGGCCTCGCAAGCGGGAGGCGAGGGCGCGGCAGGAGAGGGCGAATGGGCAGCTATGGCTATTGCGAGCGCACGGATCCGTCGTTCTGGGCCGAGCCGCTGAATGCGTGGAGCAACGGTGCCTTCCTGCTTGCGGCGCTGGCCGGTCTGATTCTGCTGTGGCGTGTGCGCCGCGCCGACTGGCCGGTCGCCATCTTGATTGCCCTGGTCTTCGCCATCGCGATCGGCTCGTTCCTGTTTCACACCATGCCGCGGCGCTGGACGCTGCTTGCCGATGTGGTGCCGATCCAGCTCTTCGCCTTCTTCTATTTCGGTCTGGCGCTGCGACGCTTCTTCGGGCTGGCGCCGGCGGCCGCGCTCCTCGGCACGCTCGCCTTCCTGGCTGCCTCCTCGGCGCTGGCGGCAGTTCTCGCGCTCTGGCTGCCGCCGGTCCTGCGCGGCTCGACCGGTTATGCGGGCTTCGTGCTGGCGCTGTTCGGGGTCGCGGCGGTTCTGGTGGCGCGCGGACAGGCCGGCGCGACCGCCCGCCAGATCGGGCTGGCCGGCCTCGTCTTCGGGCTGTCGCTGGCCTTCCGCTCGCTCGATGGACTGGCCTGCCAGCACGTGCCGTTCGGGCTGCACTGGGCCTGGCATCTGCTCAATGCGACCGTGCTCTACCTACTGCTGCGTGCGGCGCTCACGCATCGCAGCGCTTCAGCTCGCATCTAGCGCTGCTGCCGGTCGGGCGCTGCTCAGCGCACGACGACCACGCCGCGGCGCGCCGGCACGACGACGGTGCCGCGGCGGGCAGGGGCGACCACGACCGGGGCCGGGCGGCGGACTGCGACGGCACCGCGCGGGCCCGCGCAAGCGGCGCCGCGAACCCCGCGGGCGCAGGCCGTGGCGTCGGCCGGCGTCGAGATCGCTGGCGC
This sequence comes from Allobosea sp. GW823-FHT01F03, assembly GCF_058798075.1. Taxonomy (NCBI): domain Bacteria; kingdom Pseudomonadati; phylum Pseudomonadota; class Alphaproteobacteria; order Hyphomicrobiales; family Alloboseaceae; genus Allobosea; species Allobosea sp. GW823-FHT01F03. The sequence continues at coordinate 2,891,053 of NZ_CM179505.1, forward strand.
CAGGGCTAAAAAGCCGCCTGTGGAGACGGTGAGCAGGACAGCGAATCTCAGAAGGCTGTGCATGGTGGCATCTCTCCGTTTCGGGGATGGTGAGCCTTGTTTCCTGCGTCGCGGCAACTGGCGGCGCTGCATCTGATCGTCTGCCCCGCTCTGGTGTTCCGCAAGGGAATTCTGTCTCGCTCAGGCTGTCAGGGCGCTTGACGATGTGTGATCCATTATATAACAAATAAATTATATAAGGAGATGGAGATGAACGGGCTCGATGCCGCCTTTTCGGCGCTCGCCGATCCGACCCGACGGGCGATCCTGGCGCGGCTGGCTTTGGGTGAGACCACGGTGATGGAGCTCGCCCGGCCGTTCGAGATGACCCAGCCCGCGGTGTCGCGGCACCTCAAGGTGCTCGAGGAGGCGGGGCTGATCATCCGGCGCGTCGAGGGCACGAAGCGGCCCTGCAGCCTGGCGCCGACGGCGCTGAACGAGATCGACCAGTGGCTCGGAATGCTGCGCCGGGCACTGGAGGCGAATTACGACCGGCTGGACGCGGTTCTGGCCGAGATGGAGCCCGGCAAGGAGAAGGATGGCAGATGAGCAGGCTTACCCTCGAGACCGAAGGCGACACCCATGTCGTCGTCACCCGCCGCTTCAGGGCTTCGCCGGAGGCGGTCTATCGCGCGCATACCGAGCCGGAGCTGATCCAGAAATGGCTGCTCGGGCCGGATGGCTGGACCATGCCGGTCTGCATCAACGAGGCGCGGGCCGGCGGCCGCATCCGCTATGAATGGAGCGACGGCAACGGCAATGGTCTCGTCCTCACCGGGGAATATGTTTCGCTCGAGCCGTTCGGCCGTATCGTCCATGTCGAGCGCTTTCACATGCCGGACCCGACGCCGGACAATCACGTCGAGACCCGCTTCGAAGCGGATGGAGCTGGCACGCTGATGACCATGCGTATGACCTTGCCGGACAATGCGACCCGCGCCGCCATGCTGGCGACCGGTATGGAGGACGGCATGGAGGCGAGTTACGCTCGGCTTGACGCCGTGGCTGGCTGATTCTGTTCGCTTTCGGCGCGGTGTTCAGCACTTGGACGGGGCCTTTGTGGCCCTGTCCTCCTTTTGGCTGGGCCCTCAGCCCTGCGTTTCCCGCACTGCCCCAAGACGGCCCGGTCGGTTGACCCTTGGGGAGGGCGTCGACAAGCTTCCACAAAACATAGGGGGAAGCGATGTCCGACTTGGCTGCCACATTCGATCTGGAATCTCTGAAGACCCGACTCTATTCAGCCGTGCTTTCGGACGTGCTCGACCAGCTCGGCTATCCGAGCCAGGCCGTGAAGCCCTTCGTCCGACCGGTCGACGACAATGCGATCCTCTGCGGCTTCGCCCGCACCGGCCTCTACATGAAGCGCTATCACCTGCCGGAAGGGCATAATCCCTACGCGCTCGAAATGGACCTGATCGATAGCCTGAAGCCCGGTGAGATCCCGGTCCTGGCCTGCGACGGGCCGACCGACCGGATCGCACCCTGGGGCGAATTGCTGACCACTGCCTCGATGGTGCGCAAGGCGGCGGGTTGCCTGACCGACGGGCTGGTGCGCGATGTCCGCCGCATCCGCGAACTCGGCTTCCCGCTCTTTCACGGCGGCATCGGCCCGCTCGACACCAAGGGCCGGGCCGAGATGATGGCGGCCGACGAGCCGGTCGAGGTCGCCGGCGCCCGTGTCGAGCCCGGCGATTTCATCTTCGGCGATGTCGACGGCGTCGTGATCGTGCCGCGGAAGATCGCGGCCGAGGCGGTCAAGCTTGCCCTCGAGAAGATCGAGGCCGAGGACAGCACGCGCGACGAGCTGCTGGCGGGCGCTAGCCTGCGCTCGGTGTTCGAGCGTCACGGCGTGCTCTGAAACTCCACATCATGCTCGCCCTCGGTGGCGAGTATCCATGTCTTGAGCGCCGCATGCGATCAGTGAAGGCGTGGATGGTCGGGACAGGCCCGACCATGATGGTGGCGCGGTTGACGGCCGCCCTCAGCTGCACTGATCGAGCAGGCGCGAGGCGGCGGTGATGCCGCTGAGCGAAAAGGTGTAGCTGGTGTCGTTGCCGCGGGCCGAGGTCGCCTCCAGCACCATGGACGAGCCCGCCTTCATCGCCGCGAGCAGGTCGCTTTCGCGCTCCAGCCGGTTCAGCCAGGCGCCCTTGCCGAGCGTCAGCATCTGGAATTCCGCATCGCCGATGGTGATGCGGACCACCGAATCCTTGGCGAATTCATAGCCGGTCTGGAAACTGGTCTCGGTGTTACTTGTCTTGCCATCACTGGTCTGCACGAAGAAGAATACATCTCCATGCCGGAGTTGCTCAGGTTTTGCTGTTGTCGGAACACTCGAGATGTAGCAACGCTGGCTATTGCCGTTCTGATAGGACGCGGCGTTCCAATCCTTGAACTGCCCCATGGACTTGGCGGGGCTAGCCTGTGCCGTGCCGGCAGCGGCAAGAAGCAGGATCACTGCTGGCGCCGTCAGTTTCATCATGGCCTCATCTCCTTTTCCTGCGCAAGGGATGAAACCTCGGAGATTAACGAGGCGTAAAAAAGATCGTTAAAAATGCGTGGGGTGACGATCCGCGTCAGGGGGGCGGGGCTGCTGCGATGCGAGCCAGCGCGGCCTGCCACTGGTCGTCGTCGAGCACGATTCCGAAGCGGTTTTCGAGCGCCCGGCGCAGCGCGGCGTCGTCCGTGATCTGCTCCGGCAGCGAGGCTTCGCCGAGCCGGTGCTCGGTCAGCCGGCGGTCGAGCAGGGTCAGGCGGCCATGCGGCAGGATGCGGGCGGCGCGCAAGGTGAAGGTGAAGGCCGAGGCCGGATGGGTCGCGACATAATGGTTCGCTACCACCTCGTCGATCGCAGGCACCGGCTGCAGCGTGAAGCGGTAGAGCAGGCGCCATTCGCCCGATATCTCGGCGCGCAGCCACCAGTCCTCGCCGCCGCGGTCGAGCCGGTAGGGCTCGTGCGGCGTCTTCTGCGGGGCGCCTTCGGCGAGGCGCAGCGGCCCGGTCAGCGTCATGCCGCCGAAGCCGACATCGGCGATCAGATCCTCGCCCTCGCAGATGACGCGTAGCAGCTTGTGGGTGCGGGCGACCTGCGCATCCTCGGCCTGGCCCATCAGCACGCGCCCGCCGAGCGCCGTCACCGGAAAGCCGAAGGCCTCGAGCACCGCATGGAACAGGGTGTTGTGCTCGAAGCAGTAGCCGCCGCGCCGCTCGCGGACGAGCTTGGCGAAGACCTCCGGCAGCGCGATGCGCACGCCGCGGCCGGCGAGTGCGTCGAAATTCTCGAAGGGGATCGCCTGCGGGTGCAGGAAGTGCAGCCGCGCCAGCGCCACCCGGGTCGGCGCGACCTCGCCATCATAGCCGATGCGGGCGAGATAGGCGGAAAGATCGGCCGGGGCGAGCATGGTTGCCTCAGCGCGGCGGCAGGGCGGCGTAATAGGCCGCGATCGCCGCGACCTCCTGCACCGTCATATGGCGGGCCATGAAGCGCATCTCCTTGTGCGGGCGCTTGCCGGCGCGGAAGGCCATCATCTGGTTGAACAGGTATTTCTCGTTCTGCCCGGCGAGATGCGGCACCTCGGTATCGCGCGCGATGCCGTCCTCGCCATGGCAATAGGCGCATTGCTCGATCGGCGACGCGCGCGGCTCGGCCATGGCCGGAGCGGCGCCCGTAGCCAGCACCACTGCCGCGGCCCAGTGCCGCACGCTCCGATATCGTCCCGTCAACGTTCGAATCCCCCGCTTGTCGTTGCGGCGAGATTAGACGGGCGGAGGGTAAATAAAACCGCTTCTTCGGACTGCGAGCGCGATGGCACGGCCGACAAGGCCCGGCGGGGCGGGGCGCGCTGCCCTTGACTTGATTAGGACTCCTAATAAAACTTCGACCTGCCCCGAGCTTCCGGGCCGGACCTTGCCGCATGAAGCGGCGGGTCGGCCCCAGAAGGCGGCGGGCGTCGACTGCCATCGGCGCCCGCCTGTGAGAAAACCCCGCGAAACAGGAGAAATCCCATGGCACGAGTTAATCTTGTCGATCCCGGCACCGCAAGCGGCGAGGCCGGCGCGCTGCTCAAGAGCATCGACCAGGCCTTTGGCGTGACGCCGAACATGTTCCGCGCCGTCGCCAATTCGCCGGCGGCGCTGAAGAGCATGTGGGGCTCGTTCGGTGCGCTCGGCCAGGGCCGCATCGACGCGAAGCTCGGCGAGCAGATCGCGGTGGCGATCGCCGATCGCAATGCCTGCGAATACTGCCTCTCGGCCCATACCGCGCTCGGCCGCAAGGCCGGGGCGAGCGCCGAGGAGATGGCGCAGGCCCAGGCCGGCCGCTCGGCCGATCCGAAGACGCAGGCCGCGCTCGCCTTCGCCCTCAAGGTGGTCGAGAACCGCGCCGCCGTCGCCGAGGCGGATGTCGCGGCGCTGCGCCAGGCCGGCTTCGACGATGGCGCGATCGTCGAGATCCTCGCCCATGTCGCGCTCAACCTGTTCACCAACTACGTCAACGTCGCGCTCGACGTGCCGCTCGACTTCCCGGCGGTGAAGCTGCGCAAGGCGGCCTGAGCCGAAGCGGGCTCCGGAAGCGCCGGGGCCCGCGCCTGATCCGGAAAGGCCGAGGAACCGGAACGGAAAACCCTCTCCTGTAAGGAGAGGGCAGGGTGAGGTGTACGCGCTCGGACCAGTTTGCGTCGCGCTGACCGCGGCGATGTCGACGCCAGCGATATCTCTCCCGAACACCTCACCCCTACCCCTCTCCTTACAGGAGAGGGGACCCCGCACCCCCTTTGCTTCACGCGCGCGCCAAACCCCGCCCGCAGGCCTGCCGGCGGGCGCTTCAGAATACGGGGCTGGCGGAGCGCCGCGAGGCGCGTCGAGTAGCATCCGCTTCCGTTGAGCCAGGAAGCGGCGCGGATGGTCCCCGTCCGCACGCCCCGTGGCGCGCGCAGGCAAGTCTACGCAGCCTGCGCAAGCTTGGCTGCCTGCTTCGGCGATTTTAAAGCTCCGGGCCGCGCTTCTGCGAAGCCGGCTGCTGGCCAGGCCGCGATGCCGTTGGAAGCCAGGTCCCCTCTTCGGGTCGTCGCTCCCTCAGCGCCATCGCGATGGCCGCTGCAGCCGCTTCATCTAGCGAGCTCCTCGCACAGGGATCGTAGTGTCCCACGCAGACAAGCTTGCGCAGTCTGCGATCTCAAAGTCGGAAGACGCCGCCGCAGGCGGCGGCTTTCGGCGGTGCCCCGAAGCCTCCCGGGAGCGGGGCGTAACCCCCGCCCGCAGGCGCCGACCCGCCCCTGGCATACCTCCGGACGGCCGCCCCGTTTGGGTGATGGGCGAGGGGAGTTTACGGGAGGTTTTGGCGGCGGGGATAAATTCGCCTCACCCGTCATGGTCGCCCTTGTGGCGACCATCCACGTCTTCGCGCCGGAACGACCGGGCGAACGGCGTTTCGGGAGCCAGCTTGCCGTTTGCGTCGCAAGGCGTGGATGCTCGGGACAAGCCCGAGCATGACGGGGTGGGGAACCTCGACCTTGCCTTCTCCCGGATGGGAGAAGGTGGCGCGGAGCGCTGGATGAGGGCCTGTGCTTGCCGCAGAAGGCCGCAGCGGCTCCGTTGCATTCAGATGATCCGCGGCGGGCCCTCACCCCTGCCCCTCTCCCATCCGGGAGAGGGGGTCCCCGCGCTCTGTCCTGGAAAGGGCGGTGCTCCGAAGCCTCCCGGGAGCGGGGACCCGCCGCAGGCGCCGACCCGCCCCTGGCATACCTCCGGACGGCCGCCCCGTATGGGTGATGGGTGAGGGGAGTCTACGGGAGGTTTTGGCGGCGGGGATAAGTTAGCTCAGCTTTTTTGCTGGTCTTTGGCTTCATGGCCGCTAACGTTCCTAGCGGATTCTGCCCAAACGCTTGGTAAGACAAGATTACGATATAGAAGATTCACGAATTCGGCTTGGTGTTTCTGACCATGAGGTTGCCATGGCTTTTCGATGGATAAGGAGGCGTGCGCATCACCGCTCACTAAGCGGCGGACGTTTCACCGCGGTGAGAGAAAGCTGGGTGTTGGTTGAAGGGTCTCAAAAAGAAACCAAAAGCTACCAGCATTCCTGCCCGGTTTGCGGTGCGACGATAGTAAGCACAAATATGCCAAACGGCGGATGGGTACATTTCGAGGGAGGCAAAGGCTTGGGTCGGATAAAGCACGCTTGTTTGCATAGGGGTGAGGGATTGTCTAAAGCGCGTGATAAAGATACATCTGATTTATTTGAGGAAATTGATGACAATTAATAGATGTTTTATTATATAATATTGAGTTTATTTCAGATCACATGTTAGCGCAATTTCAATATAACGTTTGCGACTAGATCGGTAATCATTTCGTCTGCAGAATGTTGCGTTATGGATACTCGTGATGGGTGTGCCGCCATGTTTCGGCGGCCAAGTTTTTCTCTAAGAATTTGTGCAGTATTCTTGTCTAGCAAGCCGCCGCTGCGCGCAGCCTCAATGAATTCAGATTCTTTTATTTCATCCGCATCTTCGCGATTTATGAGGAAAAGATTCTTTTTAGGGTACTTTGCAGCGATCCCCGCGTTCATTGATTTCAAACGCGCTGGGTCGGCAAAAACCCAATCCAAGACGTGACTGTAAGTTAAATTCCAAGCCATAACGACCGTCGCGCGGTAGGCTTTAACCCGATAGCAATTGAGTGCTTCTGTTAAAAATTCGCGCTCAGCCAAATCTGGAACTTGTGCGGGTAAGTCAGTGAGCGCCTTGGCAACAGCTATTACAGTTGGGTCATTCCCGAATCTTGCGTCCAAGACGCGTCGAACTGCTGCTGCGAGCCGATAGCCTCCTTTCTCTTTGATAAGCTGGGGCGGCTTTTTCGCCGCAAGGCGAGGTAGATACACGCTTAAATCAGGAGGATCGACGCCTGCATCCTTGAAGCACTGGCGCATGTAGGCACTATCTATAGCAGTTCTTTGCTGGCGTGCTTCAGCAAACCATGCAAGCGCGAGCAGTTGCTCTACTGCTGTGTTTCGATAAAAGCCGGGAATGGAACCCGCAAAATCGGCGACGCCGCTCAAGCTCCAGACCCCATCCTCTCGACACGTGCTATACCAAGATGATTGATTTCATACTGCCCCCGACCGGTGCTCTTCACCAATTGCTGTTGCTTCAACGAGCGGAGAATTGAGCCAAAATCATCAATGCCAGATGGCCATTTCATCGCCCGATAGCATGTATACACGTGGTTTGCGGTCACGATCTCGCCCGGCCGATGCTCTTTAAACCAAGCCAGAACCACGAGGTTTCGTTCCGTATCGTTCTTAGATGCGTGATTGTTCGCAAAAACCTCAAAAGAAGGTTCACTCGTCAAATCGAGGTCCAAGACTTTCATCGATATCGGTTTACGTACCTTTTGCTCTCGGGGCGCGCGAGGCGGCGCAAGATCGGCCGAAACTTCCTCTTCGGAACCTGCGGCCTCCCCATCAATATCCATTTCCGCCTCATGCTGGCCATTGGGCAGAACAGCAGACGTTAGAGTTGATGGAGTTCGTTGTTGGACGACGGTTGCGGTTGGCTTGAGTGCGTTCTGAATCGCCAGCGTAATTTGATTCAGATCTCCCTCAGGAATTTCAGCTTCGAGCATAATAAAGCGAATACGTGAGGTATTCCCAGATTTGACCGGCCCCTTAGCCATAACGCCCCCAGCTTGTGTGACGCCCAATGAAACAGATGATATCTCTTTCGACTATCCCTTCCGCAAGGGGTGTTGTTGGCGTTTTGTTCCCATTCCTTCCGGGGTAGCCGATTTCTCTGTGGACAGCTCAGGAATCAGCGACATTGGGGACGTTGTCGATGCCGTGTGGCGCGCTCACGCATTTGAGTCCGCTGGACCCCTAGCTGGCATCGATAGGCTTCTTTTGCCGCCAACTACGCGCTGCTTTCACTCCGCCGCCTGCCTCGCCCCCTTGCCCTTCAACGGCCGCCGCTCCAGCACCTCCTTGAGGAAGCGCGCGGTGTGGCCCTTGCCGATCCGGACGACATCCTCCGGCGTGCCTTGGGCCACGACCTCGCCGCCGCCGTCGCCGCCTTCGGGGCCCATGTCGATGATCCAGTCGGCGGTCTTGATCACTTCGAGATTGTGCTCGATCACCACCACGGAATTGCCCTGCTCGACCAGCTCGTGCAGCACCTCCATCAGCTTGGCGACGTCGTGGAAGTGCAGGCCGGTGGTCGGCTCGTCGAGGATGTAGAGGGTGCGGCCGGTGGCGCGCTTGGAGAGCTCCTTGGAGAGTTTTACGCGCTGCGCCTCGCCGCCCGACAGGGTGGTGGCCTGCTGGCCGACCTTGACATAGTCGAGCCCGACGCGGGCGAGCGTCACCATCTTGTCGCGGATCGACGGCACGGCCTTGAACAGGTCCTTGGCCTCCTCGACCGTCATGTCGAGCACGTCGGCGATCGAGCGCTCGCGATATTTCACCTCGAGCGTCTCGCGGTCATAGCGCTTGCCCTTGCAGACATCGCAGGTGACGTAGACGTCGGGCAGGAAGTGCATCTCGATCTTGATGACGCCGTCGCCCTGGCAGGCCTCGCAGCGGCCCCCTTTGACATTGAAGCTGAACCTGCCTGCTTGATAGCCGCGCGCCTTGGCCTCGGGCAGGCCGGCGAACCATTCGCGGATCGGCGTGAAGGCGCCGGTATAGGTCGCCGGGTTCGAGCGCGGCGTGCGGCCGATCGGCGACTGGTCGATGTCGATGACCTTGTCGAGATGCTCCATGCCCTCGATGCGCTCATGCGGGGCAGGGTGCTCGATCGAGCCGTTGAGCTTGCGCGCGATCGCCTTGTAGAGCGTGTCGATGACCAGCGTCGACTTGCCGCCGCCCGAGACGCCGGTGATGCAGGTGAACAGGCCGAGCGGGATGTCGACCGTGACGTCCTTGAGGTTGTTGCCGCGGGCGCCGACGATTCTGAGGCTCCGGCCCTTCTGCGGCTTGCGGCGCTTGCCGGGCACCGCCACGCTCATCTCGCCGGTGAGGTATTTGCCGGTGAGCGAGTTCGGGTCGGCGAGGATGTCCTGCGGCGTGCCCTTGGCGACGATCTCGCCGCCATGGATGCCGGCGCCGGGGCCGACATCGACGACATAATCGGCGGTGAGGATCGCGTCCTCGTCATGCTCGACCACGATCACGGTGTTACCGAGGTCGCGCAGGCGGCGCAGCGTGCCGAGCAGGCGCTCATTGTCGCGCTGGTGCAGGCCGATCGAGGGCTCGTCCAGCACATAGAGCACGCCGGTGAGGCCGGAGCCGATCTGGCTGGCGAGGCGGATGCGCTGGCTCTCGCCGCCCGACAGCGTGCCGGAGGCGCGGGCCAGGGTGAGGTATTCGAGGCCGACATCGAGCAGGAAGGTCAGCCGGTCGCGGATCTCCTTCAGGATGCGCGGGGCGATCTCGTTCTGCTTCTTCGAGAGCTTGCCGGGCAGAGCGCTGACCCAGGCGAGCGCGTCCTTGACCGAGAGCCGCGAGATCTCGCCGATATGGCGCATGTCGAGCTTGACCGCCAGCGCCTCGGGCTTGAGCCGGAAGCCGTTGCACGCCGCGCAGGGCGTCTCCGACATGAAGCGGCCGATCTCCTCGCGGGCCCAGTCGCTCTCGGTCTCCTTCCAGCGCCGCTCCATATTGGTGATCACGCCCTCGAAGGGCTTCTTCACCTCATAGGCGCGCAGGCCGTCATTGTAGGCCATGCGCACGGCCTCGGTGCCGGTGCCGAACAGGATCGAGTCCTTGGCCTGCTGCGGCAGCTCCGACCAGGGTTTTGTGGTCGAGAAGCCGAAATGCCGGGCGAGCGCATCGAGCGTCTGGCCGTAATAGGGCGAGGTCGACTTGGCCCAGGGCGCGATCGCGCCCTTCTTCAGCGAGAGCGAATGGTCCGGGACGATCATCTCCGGATCGATCCGCATCTCGTGGCCGAGCCCGTCGCAGGCCGGGCAGGCGCCGAACGGATTGTTGAACGAGAACAGCCGCGGCTCGATCTCGGGGATGGTGAAGCCGGAGACCGGGCAGGCGAACTTCGAGGAGAAGGTGACGCGCTTGGCCTCGCCATTCTCCTCCTTCTCGTCGGCATATTCGAAGACGGCGATGCCCTCGGCGAGGTCGAGCGCCTGCTCCAGCGAGTCGGCGAGCCGGGCGCCGAGATCGGGCCGGATCACGATGCGGTCGACCACCACGTCGATGTCGTGCTTGAACTTCTTGTCGAGGCTGGGGGCGTCGGCGATCTCGTAGAACTCGCCATTGACCTTGACGCGCTGGAAGCCGCGCTTCAGCCAGTCGGCCATCTCCTTGCGGAACTCGCCCTTGCGGCCGCGCACCACCGGCGCGAGCAGGTAGCCGCGGGTCTTCTCCGGCAGCTCGACCAGGCGGTCGACCATCTGCTGCACGGTCTGGCTCTCGATCGGCAGGCCGGTCGCCGGCGAATAGGGGATGCCGGCGCGCGCCCAGAGCAGGCGCATATAATCGTGGATCTCGGTGACGGTGCCGACCGTCGAGCGCGGGTTCTTCGAGGTCGTCTTCTGCTCGATCGAGATCGCCGGCGAGAGCCCGTCGATCTGGTCGACATCGGGCTTCTGCATCATCTCGAGGAACTGGCGGGCATAGGCCGAGAGCGACTCGACATAGCGGCGTTGACCCTCGGCATAGATCGTGTCGAAGGCGAGCGAGGACTTGCCCGAGCCGGAAAGCCCGGTGAACACCACGAGCTTGTCGCGGGGAATGGCGAGGTCGACATTCTTGAGATTGTGCTCGCGAGCGCCGCGCACGGAGATGATGCGGGCGTTGCGGTCGGCCGCCGAATCCTGCTCGGCCTTGCGGTCGAACATGTCTTCCAGCGTCGCGGCCTGTTCGGCGAGCGTGGCCTTCTGGGCCGAGATCTTGCGGGCCATTTCGGTGTCCGGTTCGGGTAAGCCGTAGAGATAGGGCAAATGCCGGGTCCTGCCAGTGCGGCCCGACGAAAGGCTGGCATGAGTAGCACGCAGCCGCGGATGTTGCTGCATTGTTCTTGTCGCGCTTGCTGACAGGCGCTGTCAGGAGCGTGGCAGGCTGCGGAAGCGTCGCCGCAGCAGGAAAGCGGAGACCAGCATGGCGATCGCCAGCGTCCCGGACAGGACCAGCGCCGCCGAGGCGCCATGGCGTTCGATCAGCAGGGCATAGCCGAGCGGGGCTGCGGCCGAGAGGAAGAAGCCGGGCGCCAACAGACGCCCGACATAGGCGCCATAGCTCTTCGGATCGAACAGCATCAGCGGCAAGGTGCCGCGCGTGATCGTCAGCACGCCATTGCCGGCGCCGTAGCAGAAGGCGAAGGCGAGCGCGGCAAGGGCGCTCGCGCCGCCGGCAAGGCCGAGGACGAAGCAGAGCGGCAGGACGAGGCAGGCGACGAGGTTGAGGTCGAACGGGCTGGTCCGCGCGCCGAACAGCACCTCGCCGAGCCGCGCCAGCGACTGGCCGATGCCGCGCGTCGCGCCGATCCAGACCGCGGCCGCGGCGGGCAGGCCGAGCCCGGCGAGGATGCCGATCATATGGGCGGACATGCCGGCATTGAGGATGCCGGCGAAAGTGACGATCAGCGCATAGAGCAGGCCGGCGAAGCGGGTATCGGCCGGGCTGAGCGCGATGGCGGGCTTCGCGGCGGCTGCGCCAGGCTGGGCCCGCGCCGAGGCCGCCGGCAGCGTCAAATGCAGCGGCAAGGTGAGCAGCGCGAAACCGGCATAGACCAGAAGCGCGCCGCGCCAGCCGAACTGCTCGGCGAGGATGTGCCCCAATGGCCAGAACACGGTCGAGGCGAGGCCGCCGAGCAAGGTGATCTGGGCGATCGGCCGGCGGGCGGCACTGCCGCCGATCCGGGCCAGGGCGGCGAAGGCGGCGTCGTAGAGGCTGAGCCGCATGGCGAGGCCGAGACAGATCCAGGCGGCGTAATAGGCGGGGATCGTCTGGGCGAAGGCGAGGCCGGCGATGCCGGCCGCCGTCAGCAGCGAGCCCAGGCACATCACGGCGCGGCCGCCATGGCGGTCGATCAGGCGGCCGACAGTGCCGGAGGTCAAACCCATGACCAGGAGCCCAGCCGAGAGCCCGCCATGGATGATCGCCTGCGACCAGCCGAGCTCGCCGGCGATCCGCTCGCCGAAGGCGCCGACCAGGTAGTACGAGACGCCCCAGGAGATGAGCTGCGCCAGCCCGAGGCAGAAGACGGTGCTGCGGGGGATCACTTGGCCGATCCGACCGCCCATGGCTGTGGCAACGTCTGGTCGCCCGGTCCGAGGCTGCGCTGCATCAGCACGGTGTCGACCCAGCGGCCGAGCTTGAAGCCGGCGGAACGCAGGGTGCCGACCGGCTCGAAGCCGAAGCGGCGGTGCAGGCCGATCGAGCCGGCATTGCCGCTGTCGCCGATTACCGCCAGCATCTGGCGCCAGGGGCCGGCCTCGCAACGGGCGATCAGCGCGCCGAGCAGCGAACCGCCGATGCCGCGGCCGGCCTGTCCTTCTGCGACGTAGACCGAGTCCTCGATCGTGTGGCGATAGGCCGGGCGGGGGCGGTAGAGGCTGGCATAGCTGTAGCCGACGACGCGGCCATCGAGCTCGGCGGCGAGATAAGGCAGGCCGAGCCCGAGCACCGCCTGCCGGCGCGCCAGCATCTCCTCGACGCTCGGCGGCGTCTCCTCGAAGCTGGCAAGGCCGTGCAGGACATGGTGGCTGTAGATCGCCTGGATCGCGGCCATGTCGTCCTCCTGGGCATCACGGACGAGGATGGGCGCCGTAGCGTTGCCGGTGAACTCGGAGGTGGTCATCGTCATGGTTCCGGCCCGGCCGGGCCGCCTTTCCGTCTGGTCGGGGCGCCCGGTCAGCGCCTCCCGTCGCGTCACGCCGATATCGGCGAGCTGGTGGTCGTCGAGGTCGCGCAGGGCCCGCAATTGCTGATAGCGCGAATGCCGGGAGGCGCCGAGATAGGCGGCGGCCTCGCGCAGCACGCTTCGCCCTGCATCGCACAGCCTCGTTTTCATGAGACGCCGTCATTCCGGCCGCTGCGAAGCGTAGCGCCGGAAGCCATCTTTGGGCTCGGCGTCCTGCGATCGATTCCGGAGCTGCGCGCCTGTGGCGCTTGTCCGGAATGACGTGACGCCAGATCGCAGCAGCGCATGACCTTGCGACAGCCTCCAACTTCTCAACCGGGTGTCAGCTTGCGCTTTGCCCAGCCATAAATGAAGCTTCTCGAAATTATGCAGAGCATAAGAAACTCTTTGAGATGCGCGACCTCCGCCTCGACCAGCTCGACAGCTTCCGCCAGGTGATCGCGCTCGGCAGCTTCTCGGCGGCGGCCGAGAGGCTCGGCCTGAGCCAGCCGGCGGTCAGCCTGCAGATCCGCGAGCTCGAACGCCGGCTGGGCGTGACCCTGATCGAGCGCGTCGGGCGCCGGGCGCAGCCGACCGCGGCGGGCACCGAACTGCTCGACCATGCCGGGCGGATCGAGGCTGCTGTGGCAGCGGCGCAGGAGGCGATGGCACGCCACGCGACCGGGGCGATGGGCCGGGTGCGGATCGGCACGGGCGCCACCGCCTGCATCTTCCTGCTTCCGCCGCTATTGCGAGACCTGCGCCAGCGCCACCCGACGCTGGAGATCACGGTCAGCACCGGTAACACCTCGGATATCGTCAAGGCGATCGAGGACAACCAGATCGACATCGGCCTGGTCTCGCTGCCGGCCGCCGGTCGGAGCCTCGACGTCACCCCTCTGCTGGAGGATGAGTTCGCCGTGATCGCTCCGCCGGGCATGGAGCTGCCGGCGCGCCTGACGCCGGAAGCGCTGGCGCGCCTGCCTGTCCTGCTGTTCGAGCCCGGCGGCATCACGCGGCGCATCGCCGATGAATGGTTCGCCCGTGCCGGCGTGACGCTGAAGCCGGTGATGTCGCTCGGCAGTGTCGAAGCGATCAAGCGGCTGGTCGGTGCCGGCCTCGGCTGTGCCGTGCTGCCCGGCATGGCGGTGCGCGGCGAAAGCGAGGGGCTGGTGGTGCGTTCCCTGTCGCCGCGGGTGCACCGCACGCTCGGCCTCGTCCTGCGCAAGGACAAGCCGCTGCATCGCGGCCTGCGCGAAACGCTGAAGGCGCTGCGGGCGCTGGGCACGCCCGGCTGAGCGCAAACAGCAACAAGCCCTCATCCTGAAGAGCAGCCGATAGGCTGCGTCTCAGGATGAGGGCTTGGAGCATGGGAAGCTTTCGCCCAACGCTGCTGACAGGCGCGGTCGGCGGGGCGGTCCATGCCATCACCCGTTTGCGCAGTGCCCTGGGCGGGAAGTGGCGCTAAGGTCGTCGCCTGCCGGGCGGAACATTTCGCTCGCTTTCGCGCTTCGTGGACATGCCCAACCGTCAAGTGCCCGGACCGGGGCACAGCAGCCAGCGGGGGATCGTCATGATGAAAGCCGTTCTGCGCACTGCAACTCTGCTGCTTGGTCTCGGGCTGGCCGCGCCCGCTCTCTCCTGTGAGCTCGACAGGCCGCTGAAGATCGCTGGGCTCGACTACGATTCCGCCGCCTTCCACACAGCCGTGGCTCGGGCGGTGGTCGAGAAGGGGTTTGGCTGCAAGGTCGAGCGCGTGCCGGGCGTGGTCGCGCCGCTGGTCAACGGGCTGGCGCGCGGCGATGTCGACGTGATCATGGAGATCTGGCTGGCGAACCCGGTCGAGGCCTGGACCAGGGCGGAGGCCTCCGGCAAGGTGATCCCGCTCGGCACGACCTTTCCCGACGCCAATGAGGGCTGGTACGTGCCGCGCTATCTCGTCGAGGGCGCGGATGCCAAGGCGAAGGACCTGAAGACCGTCGCCGATCTCAAGCGCCACAAGGCGCTGTTCCCCGACCGGGAGGAGCCGGGCAAGGGGCGCTTCTACAATTGCGTCGCCGGCTGGGTCTGCGAGGGCATCAACACCAAGAAGCTTACCGCCTATGGGCTGGCGGACGACTATAACAATGTCCGTGGCGGCTCGGGCGAGGCGCTGGTCGCGGCGATCGAGGCGAACCTGAAGCGCAGGCAGCCGGTGCTGTTCTACTATTGGAGCCCGAGCTGGCTGATCGGCGCCTATGATCTGGTCAAGCTCGGGGAGCCGGCCTTCGACCCGGCGATCTGGGCCGAGCTGAAGGCGAGCGACAAGCCGACCAGGGCGACCGCCTACCCGGTCAGCAAGGTGGTGATCGGCGCCAATCTCGCCTTCACCCAGTCGGCGCCGCAGCTGACGAGCTTCTTCAAGAATTACGGCATCAGCAGCGCGCTGACCTCGCAGATGCTGGGCGAGGCCCGCAAGGCCGGGATCACACCGGAGGAGCAGGCGCTGCGCTTCCTCAAGGACCGGCCGGATGACTGGCGCCATTGGCTCACCGCCGAGGTCGCTGCGAAGGTTCAGGCCGGCTTGTGAGCGCTGGCCTGCTGCCTGATCTCGGCAAGCCGCTCCAGGGCGTCGTCAACCGGCTGGTCGATGCGCTGGTCACCGGTTCCGGCGACAAGCTCGATGCCGTTTCGGACGGGCTGACCGCGCCGGTCAGGCTGCTCGAAAGCGCGCTCGCGCAGGTGCCGCCGGAGGCGGGTATCGTCCTGGTCGGGCTTGCGGCCTGGCTCGCCACGCGACGGATCGCCTTCGCCACCGGCATGGCCGCGCTCGTGCTGATGCTAGCTCTGCTCGGGGTCTGGCCGGCCGCGATGCAGTCGCTGGCGCTGATCGTCGTCGCCGTCGTGCTGGTCGTGCTGCTTGGGCTGCCGCTCGGTGTCGTAGCGGCGAGGACGCCACGGATCTCGCGGGCGCTGACGCCGCTCTACGATTTGATGCAGACCGTGCCGAGCTTCGTCTATCTCATCCCCGTCGCTATGCTCCTCGGGCTCGGCCGTGCGCCTGCCCTGGTCGCGACCCTGATCTATGCCCTGCCGCCCTTTGCCCGCCTGACCGAACTCGGCCTGCGCGAGGTGGACGGGCGGGCCGTCGAGGCGGCACGGGCGCTGGGTCTGAGCGCAAGGCAGAGCCTCTGGTTGATCGAGCTGCCGCTCGCCCGCCCGGCGATCCTGCAAGGGCTCAACCAGGCGATCATGATGGCGCTGGCCATGGTCGTCGTCGCCTCGATGATCGGCGCCAAGGGGTTGGGCGAGACCGTTCTCCTCGGTCTGCAGCGCGCCGATCCCGGGCTCGGTTTCGTCGGCGGGCTCGGCATCGTGCTGCTGGCGGTGCTGCTCGACCGGCTGGCCCAGGCGATTTTTCGCGCACAGCCTTCGTCGCGCCGGCCCGGCGTGCCGTGAGGTTGCTGACATTGGCCGTCAGGGAGCCGGTTGCGCTTGCCCCGGCGCTTCGGCAGCTTGCCGGCCGCGACGATAGTGGAGAGACGCGCCATGTACGGTCTGATCGGGCGGATGCTGGCGAAGCCGGGCGAGCGCGAGGCGCTGATCGGCCATATCCTGGGTAGCAGCGCGGCGATGCCCGGCTGCCTGAGCTATGTCGTCGCCCGCGATCCCGCCAATCCCGACGCGATCTGGGTGACCGAGGTCTGGGATCGGCAGGAAAGCCATGCCGCCTCGCTGCACCTGCCGGCCGTGCAGGCGGCGATCGCCAAGGCCCGCCCGCTGATCGCCGGCTTCGACAATCACACCGTGACCGAGCCGGTGGGTGGGCATGGCTTGGCGCCGGGCTGAGTGTCGGCTTGGACTTGTCTTTCCGCTCTCTCCAGACGTCATTCCGGAGCGGCTCCGTTTCGATGTGACGGCAGTAGCGGGCCGGGCATGACCAGTGCGGCTTCCGCTGGCGGATTGCACGGGCTAAGAGCCTCGCAACGCAGCCGAACGGCGAGGGCGAGCCTGTCATGACCGATTCCGAAGTCCGCAAACTCACCATCGTGCCCTTCGCCGGGGCACTGCACGGCAAGGTGACGCCGCCGGGCTCGAAGTCGATCACCAACCGGGCGCTGCTCGTCGCGGCGCTGGCCAAGGGCACCAGCCGGCTTTCGGGTGCGCTGAAGAGCGACGACACGCGCTATATGGCGCAGGCGCTGCGGGCGATGGGCGTCACCGTCGAGGAGCCGGACGCGACCAGCTTCGTCGTCACCGGCGATGGCCGTTTGCGGGCTCCTGCGGCGCCGCTCTTCCTCGGCAATGCCGGCACGGCGACGCGCTTCCTCACCGCCGCGGCGGCGCTGGTCGAGGGGCAGGTCGTGGTCGATGGCGACGAGCATATGCGCAAGCGGCCGATCGCGCCGCTGGTCACGGCGCTGCGCACGCTCGGCGTCGCGGTCGAGGCGCCGAGCGGCTGCCCGCCGGTGTCCGTTGCGGGGCAGGGCGGCTTTGCCGGCGGCCGCGTCGAGGTCGATGCCGGGCTCTCCAGCCAATATGTCTCGGCGCTGCTGATGGCCGGCGCCTGCGCACGCGGGCCGGTCGAGGTCGCGCTCAGCGGCTTGGGAGACAGCCAGGAGATCGGCGCCCGCGGCTATGTCGACCTGACGCTCGCGACGATGGCGGCCTTCGGCGCCAAGGTTTCGCAGCCGGATCCCGCGACCTGGCGGATCGAGCCGACCGGCTACCGCGCCGCCGATTATCTGATCGAGCCCGACGCCTCGGCCGCGACCTATCTCTGGGCGGCTGAAGTGCTCACCGGCGGCAAGATCGACCTCGGCGTGCCGGCGGCCGCCTTCACCCAGCCCGATGCCAAGGCGCATGCGCTGATCGCCGCCTTCCCGAACCTGCCGGCCGAGATCGACGGCGCGCAGATGCAGGATGCGGTGCCGACGCTCGCCGTGCTCGCCGCCTTCAACAAAACGCCGGTGCGCTTCACCGGCATCGCCAATCTGCGCGTCAAGGAATGCGACCGGGTTTTTGCGCTGTCGCAGGGCCTGTCGCGGATCCGGCCGGGGCTCGGCGTCGAGGAGGGCGACGATCTCCTCGTCGCTTCCGATCCCGGTCTCGCCGGGCAGACGCTGCCGGCCGAGATCGACACCTTCGCCGATCATCGCATCGCGATGAGCTTCGCGCTGGCGGGGCTGAAGATCGGCGGCATCACCATCCTCGATCCGGCCTGCGTCGCGAAGACCTATCCGGACTATTGGCGGGCACTCGCCGCGCTCGGCGTGCGCTTCGAGGGCGAGGCGCCCTGAGGCGCGAAATCCATGCAGTCCGGGGCTTGAAACCCGGTCGAGGTCGTAGCCAGGCGAGGCGGTTTGAGCGGTTGGAGTGCGCCGATTTTGGTTGGCGGGATGACGCTTCGGCAATGTCGCGTGCTTGCCAGCCGGGCGGGATGACGGCAATCTCCGCCCAGCGATACCTTAAGCGGGCCTATGCCGAAGCGTTCTCTCTTCGGGCAACAGGACATGGGAAGCCCAGAATCATGATCATCGACGATAGGAATGCCGATGCCGGCAAGCTGCACGCGGCCGCCTTGCGCGAGCCTCGGATCGGCGGGCTCGACCGCCGGTCGTTTCTGGCCGGCTCGGCCGCCGGTCTCGGCGCGCTGGCGCTGGGCGGCTGCGCGACATCCGACGGCATGAGCCTCGCCGAGGCGCAGAAGCTCTACGGGCCGGTGCCGGAAGAGAAGTTCCCGGTTCCGGCGATCGACGTCAGCAAGGTCGATCCGAAGTACTTCCGGCGGACGGTCGCCTATGACAGCAAGGAGCCGGCCGGTACGATCATCGTCGATCCCGCCAATTACTATGTCTATCGCGTCGCGGGCGACGGCACCGCGACCCGCTATGGCGCCAATGTCGGCCGCGACGGCTTCCGCTGGAACGGCAACGCCTATGTCGGGCGCAAATCCGAATGGCCGACCTGGACGCCGCCCAGGGAGATGATCAAGCGCCAGCCCGAGGTGGCGAAATATGCCCGCGGCATGCCGGGGGGGCTCGAGAACCCGCTCGGCGCGCGCACGCTCCATCTCTACCAAAACGGCGCCTACACGCTCTACACGATCTATGCGTCGCTCGACGCCGAATCGATCGGCAACGGCATCACCAGCGGCTGCGTCGGCCTGCTGACGCAGGACATGATGCACCTCTACGCTCAGACCCCGGTCAAGACGAAGGTGGTCGTGCTCCCGGCATAGGCGAGAGCTGACGAAACAGCTGCGACGATGTGAGGCAATGCGCCGCCGCTTCCCGGAAGCGGCGGCGTTGTCGTTCTGGCCGCGCTCGACGGGTGGAGCGCAACGAGAAGCGGTCCCGGCCGGCCTGTTCCGCAGGGCTACCTCCGAAGAGCCATGGCCTTGGGCGAGCCGCGTCGCCAACATGGCAGCCGCAAGCTGCGCATGTGCCGGGCGCCTGCCGCGCCGAGGTTGGGGCTTTCGCCGGAATGAGCATGGACGGCAAGTTCAGATATTTCCTGTGCCGCCACGCGCATGATCCCGTCGAGATCAATCTGTCGGATTATGTCGACCCGTTCGCCGATGTCTTCCTGGCCTACTGGGTCGGCGTCCTGAAGATGCTCGAGCCTCTCCTCGAGGCCGATGGCCTGATCTTCTACATCGTCTGGGGCACGGAGACGGTGCGGGAGCTGCCGAGCTATGGGAGGAACGTCGTCGTCCTGCTCCTGATGGAGGAGTTCTGCGAGATCCCGCCCTATTTCGACAAGGTGCGCTACGTCTTCAAGACGCATGGCTTCTTCCCCTATGTGAACACGCTTCAGATCGGCGCCGGCCTGGCGCTGCTGGCGAAGACGGTCCGGGACGCGCTGCGCTGGGCCTGGAGCAGCGGGCTGCTGGCGCTCCGGCACAAGGATGCGATCGCCCGAGAGGAGGGCGGCATGACCGTTCCCCTCGGCTACGCCAGACAGACGGACCTGCCCGGCAAGCCCTTCGTCGAGCGCCGCTACGCCGTCTCCTTCATCGGCAGCGTCAAGCAGCGCGCCTATCATCCGCTCTCGATCCGGGCGCTGCTGGGAACGCCGAAGGACATTGCGCGCTCGCGCATGCTCGAGGAGTTGCAGCGGCTCGCCGCGGAAATGCCGGGCGAGGTGTTCTGGGCCGACACCGGCTCCTACATGAATGGGATCCTCTCCGATGGGGTCCGCTATTCCGAGCTGATGGCCGATTCCAAGATCTGCCTCGCGCCGCGCGGTTCCTCGACGGAGACTTTCCGGCTGTTCGAGGGCATGCGACAGGGCTGCGTCGTGATCTGCGACCGGGTGCCCCGGCACTGGTTCTTCGCGGACTGCCCCTTCATCCAGCTCGACGACTGGTCCGAGCTAGGCCCTTGCGTGAACGGCCTGCTAGCCGACCCGGAGCGCCTCGCCGAACTGCACAGGAGCGCGCTCGACTGGTGGCGGCGGCGCTGCTCGTCCGAGGCGCTCGCTGGCGTCATGGCGGAGCGGCTTTCACGATTGGCGCGGGCCGAGGGCGGAGCGAAGCTCGCCGCTGCAGGGCCGGAGCCGCAGGTCCGGACGGCGGAAGGTGCCGAGAGTTGGCGAGTGGCTCCGGCCGTGCGATCGTCGCGTGCTGGGGGGTGAACAGGCGAGGGCGCTATGGATACGGACCCGGTGGCCAAGGACCGCGTCACGCAGATGCTCAGGAAGCATCTGGAGCTCGCGCAGGAACAGCTCGACATGGCCGAGCGCGGCGTCCTTCTGTCGATCGACGGCGCGCCGGAGGGCGTCAACCTGACCAGGGAAGCCCTGGCGATCCGCGTCGAGCAGTTGCAGGGCGCGCTGGATCGGCAGAGAGGGCGCGGTTGAAGTCTTCGGCGGCGGCTCGGAAGCCCTATTTGCCCGGGCTTTGATTTGCTCTCAGGTCCAGCGAACGGCCGATCTCGGCGGCAATGGTGCTGTAGTCGAGCGGGCCGGCATCGTCGCGCAGTGCCTGGCGCAGGAAGCGTATCGGAAAGCGGATTGCCTCCTGATTGGCATCGGAGAGCTCCGTCGCCCGGGCGGAGGCGCCCTGGTCGGCACGATCGAGCGCCGCCTCGATCTGGCTGCTGTCCAGCTGGCCTTTTCGCTTCAACTCTCCGAAGAGGGCAGCAGCCGCGAGCAAAAGACCTTCGAGTTGGAGATTTGCAGTGTTCATCCTGAACTCCGAATGATCGCCGGACCGAGGATTGCCGATGAACTCTAAATCTCCGGGCTGAAGCGCGCCAGATCGTCGCGCGTCCGAATGGACGCGCGGCGATCTATCTCATTGTTATCGCATCGGAGTTTTCCGAAAAGTGGCTTCCACTTTTTGGTCCGATGCCACAGGACCCTGCCGTGCCCAAGCCGATGCGGGCGCCGATGCCGCGGCGGATTTCAGGCCTGGGGAACGGACGGACCGGTTGCGAATCTCCGGGGACAACTCGGGATTTTATGCTTGAACAAAACAGGAACATCATTGATAAAGCGATGATGGATCGCTAGGGTCCGCTTCCGGTCGATCGGCCGGTTCGTGATGAAGTGCGCAGGAAAACGGAGCCTGTCATGGCTGGTAGCGTCAACAAGGTCATTCTGGTCGGCAATCTCGGGCGCGACCCCGAGGTGCGGCGCCTCGGAAGTGGCGAGCCGGTCGTCAATCTGCGCATCGCCACCTCGGAAACCTGGCGCGACAAGCAGTCGGGTGAGCGCAAGGAGCGCACCGAGTGGCATTCGGTGGTGATCTTCAACGAGAACCTCGCCAAGGTCGCCGAGCAATATCTGAAGAAGGGCTCGAAGGTTTACATCGAGGGCCAGCTGCAGACCCGCAAATGGCAGGACCAGCAGGGCGTCGAGAAGTACACGACCGAGATCGTGCTGCAGCGCTTCCGCGGCGAACTCACCATTCTCGACAGCCGCGGCCAGGGCGGCTCGGATGAATATGGCGAGGGCGGCGGCGGTTCCTTCGAGGATCGCTCCTCCGGCGGCGGCTCCTTCGGCCGCCAGAGCCCGATGGGCGGCAGCGGCGGCGGCTCGCGCCAGCCGGCGATGTCCGGCGGCGGTTCGGGCGGCGGCTCCTCGCGCTCGTCGAGCCATCTCGACGACGACATCCCGTTCTAGTTTCTCGCTGTTTGGGGGCGGCGTTGTCGCTCTGTGGTTCAGGGAGGCGTCTCGCAGGAGGCGCCTCTTTTCGTATGCTGCGAGATGAGGCGCGAGCAGGGGCGAGAAGCGAGGCATGCTGAGACTGGACCATCTCACCGTGATCGCACCGACGCTCGCCGAGGGCGTCGCGCATGTCCGCGCCTGTCTCGATCTCGATGTCCCCTTCGGCCAGCACCATCGCTACATGGGCACGCATAATCACCTGCTTCAGCTTGGCGACGGCGTTTATCTGGAGATCGTGGCGCTGGATCCCGAGGGTGAGGCGCCCGGCCGGGCGCGCTGGTTCGGCCTCGACGATCAAAGGCAGATGAGGGCCGACTGGGAGGAGGGGCGACGCCTGCGCGGCTGGGTGGCACGGACCGATGCGATCGATACCGTGCTCGCAGGCCGCGGCGGCGTCTTCGGCCGCAAGGTCGCGCTTCCGGCGAACGGCCCGGCCTTCGATTTCGCCATTCCCGACGACGGTGTGCTGCCGCTCGACGGGGCGGTGCATTCCGTGATCGACAGGCGCGGCAAGCTGCGCTCGATGGCGGCGATCGCCGATCTCGGGGCACGCTTGCGCGGCTTCTGCCTCGCGCATCCGGAGCTGGGTCCGATCGCCGCGCTCTATCGCGAGTTGGTGGTCGAAGGCGCTCCCGCGCTGATCCTGGGGCCAAGGCTGCGCTATCATGCGCAGATCGAGACGCCGGCCGGGCTGCGTTAGCTGAGCTGAGCGCGCCTGCCCGCGGACCGCAGGGCCGCTGCCCGCCAGCGGCGATGGACAAAGCCGGCGAAATGGCCAATCTCCTCGGTATCGCCACGCTGTCCTGCGAAACCAAGCCGTCATGACCATTCACGATCCCGCCGTTCCCGCGCTCTCCGTCTGGGTCGCGCTGGAGAGCCCCACCCATCACGTGCCCGGCGTCAACGGCATGATGGACCTCGTCGCCAGGGAGGTCGAAGGCCTGCCGATCGCCGTCGAGCGCATTCCCGGCCGTGACGGGCTCGGCGACAGCCTGGTGCTGCGCGCCGGCGTCGACAATGGCGAGAAGGCGGTCGCGCTGATGTCGCATCTCGACACGGTCCACCCGGTCGGCACCAGCGCCAAGGACCTGCCGGTCCGGGTCGAGGGCGACCGACTCTACGGCCCTGGCGTCTACGATATGAAGGGCGGTGCCTGGCTGGCGCTTCAGGCCTTCAAGGACGCCGCCAAGGGCGGCGCTGCCCGCCGGCCGATGGTCTTCCTGTTCACCCCGGACGAGGAGATCGGTTCGCCGACGACGCGCGGGCTGATCGAGGATATCGGGCGCCGGTCGATGGCGGTTCTGGTCACCGAGCCGGCACGCGAGGGCGGCAAGATCGTCACAGCGCGCAAGGGCGTCGGCCGCTTCGAGGTGAAGATCGAGGGGCGCCCGGCCCATTCGGGCTCGCGCCATGCCGATGGCCGCAACGCGATCCGCGAGGCGGCGCATCAGATCCTCGACGTCGAAGGCATGACCGACTATTCGCGCGGCATCACCACCACGGTCGCGCTGGTCGGCGGCGGCACCGCGGCGAATGTCGTGCCGCAGCATGCCTGGTTCAGCGTCGATTGCCGCGTCACCACCGTCGCCGACGGTGCGCTGATGGAACAGCGCATCCTCGGCCTCAAGCCGCATGACCCAGATGTGAAGGTCACGGTCAGCGGCGGCATGAACCGCCCGCCCTATGAGAAGAGCGCCGAGGTCAGCGCGCTCTTCGAGAAGGCACGGGCGATCGCTGCCGCAAACGGCTTCGACCTGCAGGACTGCCCGATGACCGGTGGTGGTTCGGACGGCAATTTCACCGCGGCGCTCGGCGTCCCGACGCTGGACGGGCTCGGCATCGATGGCGACGGCGCTCACACCCTGCAGGAATACGGGCTGATCCCGTCGATCGCTCCGCGCCGGGCGCTGATCAAGGGGCTGCTCGAGACGCTATAGCACTCCGCGTCATGGTCGGGCTTGTCCCGACCATCCACGTCTTCCTTCCTGCAATGCGCTGTTCAAGACGTGGATGCTCGCCACAGGGGCGAGCATGACGGGGGGCAAGCCCCCTTCCGTTAGCCGGCCAAATCCGCTCTGATCCGCTTCATGGCCGAGAAGCCGGCCGGAGCAAGGGAGCGCGGCATGAAGGGCTGGATCGCGGGCGTGCTGGGTGTCGTCGGGATGATGGTCACGGGAATGGTGGACGCTCAGGAATTGCTGGTCGAGAAGAAGGTCTTCGACCTGCCGAGCTTCACCACGCAGGGCGGGCGCACGCTGAAGAACGTCAAGGTCGGCTGGGAGAGCTATGGCACGCTCAACGCCGACAAATCGAACGCGATCCTGATCTGCCATTTCTTCTCGGGGAATTCGCACGCCGCCGGCAAATATGCGGCCTCGGATGCGGCGCCCGGCTATTGGGACGCGATCATCGGCCCGGGCAAGGCGATCGATACCGACAAATATTTCGTCATCGCCTCCGACACGCTGGTCAATCTCAACACCGGCGATCCGAAGACCACGACCACCGGCCCGGCCTCGATCGATCCCGATACCGGCAAGCCCTACGCGCTCGACTTCCCGGTCGTGACCATCGGCGATTTCGTCAATGTCCAGAAGGCCCTGGTCGAGAGTCTCGGGATCAGGAAGCTGGTCATGGTCGCCGGCCCCTCGATGGGCGCGCTGCAGACCTATGAATGGGCCGCGAGCCATCCCGACATGGTCGGCAAGGCGATGGCGGTGATCGGCGCGGCCGAGGCCGATGCCCAGCTGATCGCCTGGCTCGACGTCTGGGCGGCTCCGATCCTGGTCGATCCGAACTGGAACAAGGGCGACTACTACGGCAAGACGCCGCCCAATGCCGGCCTCGCCAAGGCTCTGACCGTCGTCACCCTGCAAGCCAATCACGGCGACTGGACCAATGGCACCTTCGGCCGCCGCCCGGCCAAGGAGGGCGAGGATCCGGCCAAGGCGTTCGGCAACAAGTTCCAGGTCCAGAGCGTGCTCGACAATGCCGGCGAGGCGCGTGCAAAAGTCTCGGACGCCAACCATTTCCTCTATCTGGTCAAGGCGAACCAGCTCTATGCGGCCGGCGGCAAGTCGCTTGCGGATGGGATGAGCCGGATCAGGGCGCCGCTGCTGATCGTCAGCCAGCCGAAGGACCTGGTCTTCCCCGACGAAATGATCCAGCGCAGCGTCTCCGAAGCGAAAAAGGCCGGGCGCGACGTAACCCACGTCACGATCAACGGCAGCCGCGGCCATCTCGACGGGGTGATCTCGATGAAGCAGGCCGAAGGGGCAGTGAAGGCCTTTCTGGAGAAATAGGCCGGCGCGCGCCCGCATCGATCCGCTGCGAGCCGCCCAAATCCGCGGCTGAGCCGGTCAGAGCGTCAGGCGCCCCGGCCGATCCTGCCTCAGCCGGCCCTGATCACCGCGCGCATGCCGTCGATGACGAACTGCACCGCCAGCGCTGCGAGGATGACGCCGAGCAGGCGCGTCAGCACGACATTGCCGGTGACCCCGAGCAGGCGCGCGATCGGCACGGCCAGCAGGAAGGTGGCGAGGCAGGAGAGGATGACGAGCCCGCAGATCACGGCGAGGGAGGTGAGCATCGCGATGTCGCCGCCGGCGCGGCCTGCGAGCAGCATGACCGCGGTGAGGGCGCCAGGGCCTGCCATCAGCGGGATCGCCAGCGGGAAGGCGGCGACATTGCGGATATGGTCCTGGGTGATCGCGGTCTCGGCCGTCGCCTGCTTGCGCTCGTTGCGGCGCTCGAACACCATCTCGAAGGAGATCCAGAACAGCAGCAGCCCGCCAGCGATGCGGAAGGCCGGCAGCGAGACGCCGAGCGCCTTCAACACGATGTCGCCGACCAGCCCGAAGAAGGCCAGGATGCCGAAGGCGATCAGGCAGGCGCGCACCGCGACCTGGCGGCGCTCGTCATTGGTCATGCCGCGCGTCAGCGACAGAAAGATCGGCGCGAGCCCCGGCGGATCGAGCGTGACCAGCAGCGTGACCAGGGCGGAAGTGAGATATTCGAGGAACATGCGCGGAGCTTACGCCTGGCGCAACGCCGGCGTCACGCGCGAAACATGGCGAGATTGCGGTCCGGTTGCCGAACCGATTCAAGAATGGCGCGTAAAGCACTGAAAGATCAGAGGCTTATTTTCACCCGATCGAATCGTGTTTCGCTGGCCTCGAAGCGTGGAATCGGGTAGCCAGAAAGCTGAAAAACTGGGTTGAATCGGGGCTTTTCCCTTGAGCGAAGACAACGACGACAAGCGCGACGACGGCCCGCAGTTCGGCGGCGAGATCAAGCCGATCGCGATCACCGACGAGATGAAGAAGAGCTATCTCGATTACGCGATGAGCGTGATCGTGAGCCGCGCTCTGCCCGATGTCCGCGACGGCCTGAAGCCGGTGCACCGGCGCATCCTGTTCTCGATGCACGAGAACAAGAACCTGCCCGAGCGGCCCTACACCAAATGCGCCCGTATCGTCGGCGACACGATGGGTAAATACCATCCGCACGGCAACCTCGCGGTCTATGACGCGCTGGTGCGCATGGCGCAGGACTTCTCGCTGCGCCTGCCGCTGATCGACGGCCAGGGCAATTTCGGCTCGATGGACGGCGACAGCCCGGCGGCCGATCGCTACACCGAGGCGAGGCTCGACAAGGCGGCGATGCCGCTGCTCGAGGATCTCGACCTCGACACGGTCAACTTCCAGCCGAACTATGACGGCAAGGAACATGAGCCGACGGTCCTGCCGGCGCGCTATCCGAACCTCCTGGTCAACGGCGCCGGCGGCATCGCGGTCGGCATGGCGACAAACATCCCGCCGCATAATCTCGGCGAGGTCATCGACGCCTGCATCGCGCTGATCGACAATCCCGAGATCACGATCGATGAGCTGATCGAGATCGTGCCCGGCCCGGATTTCCCGACCGGCGCCTCGATCATGGGCCGCAGCGGCATCCATTCGGCCTATCACACCGGCCGCGGCTCGATCGTGATGCGCTCGAAGACGCATATCGAGGAGCTGCGCAAGGAGCGCGAGGCGATCGTCGTCACCGAGGTTCCCTATCAGGTGAACAAAGCCTCGATGGTCGAGAAGATCGCCGATCTCGTCCGTGAGAAGCGGATCGAGGGCATCTCCGATCTGCGCGACGAGTCGAGCCGCGAGGGCGTGCGCGTCGTCATCGAAATCAAGCGCGACGCCGTCGCCGATGTGGTGCTGAACCAGCTCTATCGCTTCACGCCGCTGCAGACCTCGTTCGGCGCCAACATGGTGGCGCTGAATGGCGGGCGGCCGGAGGTGCTGAACCTCCGCGACTTCATCTCCGCCTTCGTCGAGTTCCGCGAAGAGGTCGTCTCGCGGCGCACGCGCTATCTGCTCAACAAGGCGCGCGAGCGCGCCCATGTGCTCTGCGGTCTCGCCACCGCCGTCGCCAATATCGACGAGGTCATCCGCCTGATCCGCACGGCGCCGACGCCGTCGGCGGCGCATGAGGCGTTGATGGCGCGCGACTGGCCGGCCGACGACATCGCGCCGCTGATCGCGCTGGTCGACGATCCGCGCCATCCGATGAATCCGGATGGCACCTACCGGCTCTCCGACGCGCAGGCCAAGGCGATCCTCGAGCTGCGCCTCGCCCGCCTGACCGCCCTCGGCCGCGACGAGATCGGCGACGAGCTCGAAAAGCTCGCCAAGGAGATCGCCGACTATCTCGACATCCTGCGCTCGCGCCAGCGCATCCAGGAGATCATCAAGACCGAGCTCTCCGAGGTGAAGGCCGCCTTCGCCACGCCGCGCCGGACCGAGATCATGGACTGGGGCTCGGATCTCGACGACGAGGACCTGATCGCCCGCGAGGACATGGTCGTCACCGTCAGCCATGCCGGCTACATCAAGCGCGTGCCGCTCTCGACCTATCGGGCGCAGAAGCGCGGCGGTAAGGGCCGCTCGGGCATGGCGACGCGCGAGGAGGATTTCGTCACCCGCCTGTTCGTTGCCGACACGCATACGCCGATCATCTTCTTCTCCTCGCTGGGCCAGGCCTATAAGGAGAAGGTCTGGCGCCTGCCGCTCTCGGCGCCGAATGCGCGCGGCAAGTTCCTCAACAACATGCTGCCGCTGGACAAGGACGAGCGCATCACCACGGTGATGCCGCTGCCGGAGGACGAGGAGAGCTGGAGCCGTCTCGACGTGATGTTCGCGACGAAGACCGGCAATGTCCGCCGCAACAAGCTCTCCGACTTCGTCCAGGTCAATCGCAACGGCAAGATCGCGATGAAGCTCGACGAGGGCGACGCCATCGTCGACGTGCAGATCTGCTCCGAGCATGACGACGTGCTGCTGACGACGGCGGAAGGCCAGTGCATCCGCTTCGCGGTGCCGGAGGTGCGGGTCTTCAAGGGCCGCGACTCGACCGGCGTGCGCGGCATCAACCTCGCCAAGGGCGACGAGGTGATTTCGCTCGCGATCCTGCACCATCTCGATGCGACCGCCGATGAGCGCGCCGCTTATCTCAAGCTCGCTTCGGCGGCGCGGCGTGCCGTGACCGGCGATGGCGAGGAGGCGGCGGTGCCTGCGGCCGAGGCCGAGGAAGCGGCCGGCGATATCGAGCTCGGCCAGGAGAAATATGCCGAGATGGGCGCTTCCGAGCAGTTCATCCTGACCGTTTCGGAAAACGGCTACGGCAAGCGCTCCTCGTCCTTCGAGTATCGGGTCACCGGGCGCGGCGGCAAGGGCATCGTCGCCATGGTGGTGAACGAGCGCAATGGCCGGTTGGTCGGCTCCTTCCCGGTCGAGGATCGCGACGAGATCATGCTGATCTCCGATGGCGGCCAGACCATCCGCATGCCGGTGGAAGGCGACAAGCCGATCCGCATCGCCGGCCGCTCGACGCAGGGCGTCACCATCTTCAACACCGCCGAAGGCGAGAAGGTGGTCTCGGTCGAGCGTATCGGTGACAGCGGCGAGAGCGAAGGCGAGGGCGAAGCCGGTGACACCGGCGTGGCTGAGGGCGGGGAGCCCGGCGCCGAAGCCTGAACCGGCACGACCGGGCCAAAATCGCGACAAGTCCGGGATCGCCCCGCATCCGTCGATGCGGGGCGATTTCTTTTTGGGTTGCCTGCGGGCCGTTCGGCGGTTGCCGCGCAGCGGTGCGGAAAGGGCGGAATTCAGAAAACGGGAGGACGGGCTCTCGCTGCTGCGATACCCCACCTTGCGGCGGGGTGGTGGTGGCGCTTTCGGGCGGCGTCAGCGCCCCAGAGGGGAGATCGAGCTCGTCGGGTGGAACGCGGCCTCGAAAGTCGGCGTGAACACCGCGTCGTTGAACGGGCCGCGAATCTCGAGCGGCGTGCGGGCCGAGCCGTTGGCCGCGCTCAGCAGGCCGGTGAGTTCCAACCAGCGCCGCCCGAGATCGGCGCTGCCGCTGAGCGACAGGGTGAAACCCGGGCCGGCCATCTGTCCCTCGGTCAGGGTCAGGACGCCGCGGTTCGCCAGGGCTGCGAACTGGGCGGTCTCGAAGCTGGTCTTGCCATGGCGCCATTCGCGTGCGGCCGGAGGCTTTTCGCTGCGGCGCAACAGCTCGGCGAAGGCGACTCCCTTGAACTCGCCCTGGCGCAGGCTCGCATTGGCACGGCCGGTCAGGGAGCCGACGACCTGCTCGAGGCTGTCGCCGGTGCCGTCGAGCGCGATCTGGCCGGTGGCGAAGCCGGTCAGGCCGCCGAGCAGTTCGGGCAGATCGGCGCCGGCCTGGCCGAGATTGACGCGGTCGAGTCCGGCCTGGAGCTTGACCTCGGCGCCTGACGGAACCGCGGTCGCCAGCAGCTTGGCACGCGCGACGCCGCCATAGGCGGAGGCACGCAGGATGGCAGCCTCGAAGCGCCCCTTGCGGACCATGAGCTGCGCGGCGAGCTCGCCGAGCCGGGCCGAGCCGAGCCGGGCAGCATCGAGCGAGACGCGCAGGTCGACGTCATGGGCCGTCCAGCTGTCGAATTCGAGCGGGGTCTCGCCTGGCTCGCCGGTTCCGGGCGGCTTCTGATAGCCGCCCTGGCGGAACAGGCGCGCGAGATCGAAATCGGCACCGGCCAGCGTTCCCGACAGCACCCGGCGCGCGCCGCCGCCGTCAATCTTCAGCGCGCCCTCGAGCTGGTCGCCATCGAGCTTGGCGATGACATTGCTGAGCGAGATGTTGTCGCCGGCGAGCTGCGCTTCGGCGGTGAGTTCCACCTGCCGGACCAGGGTGGCGATACGGGGGCGCGGGCCGATCCAGGCGAGTGCATCGGGCAGCGAGCGGCTGGTGAACTCGACCTGGCCGGTCGTGACGCCCTGCGCGGCGGAACGCGCGCCGTTGAGGCGGAAGCCCAGCAGATTGGAGGAGACCGCCAGGGCGATCCGCGAGCGCTCGCCCGTCACCGGCCAGAGCAGATTGACCTTGGTGGGCTCGCCGCGCCAGGTGAAGCTGCCGGCGAAGGCGATGGGCTCGGCTTCCTCGCGTTCCTCGATGACGAGGTTGACGTCGCGCAAGGTGGTCAGGATCGTGTTCCCCGAGCGCGCCATCAGGCTGCCGGAGCTGATCACGAGCCGGGTTTCGCCCGTGAGGGCGGCGAGATAGGCGAGCGGCGGCGCGACCCAGTTGCCGTAATTCTCGGGCTCACCGGGGACGGCGATGTCGATCTCGGGCCCGATCAGGTCGACGCGGTCGAAGTCGAGCTGGCCGCCGACCAGCGAGAGCAGGCGGGCGCGGGCGCGCAGCCTGAGCGCCGTCCCGGACAGGGTTCCGTCGGCCGCGCCGAAGCTGACTTCCGAGAGGCTGACGCGCGGCATCGGCAGAAAGGCGATCTCGGCGCGCTTCAGCGAGGTCACCTTCAGGCCGACGCGCTTCTCGATACCCGCGACGACATGCCGCTCGACCAGCGCCTGTGCCAGTCCCCAGGATTTCAACCCGAGCGCGACCAGGATCGCGACGGCCGCCAGGCCGAGAATGGAGTTGCGTCGTGACATGGGCCTCGATCTGCACTGCGGCTGCCGTTTCGGGCCACGGTGCGAGGGGATAATCGCAAGCGAATCGGCGTCGAACGGGCCGTAACGGCGCTCGCGCGGCAACGGGTTTATTCCGACCGCTCGGGAATGTCGAGTTGCCGGCCCGGAATCAGCTTCCCGCGGCCAGCTTCTCGCCATTGCCGGCGCGCGCCAGCATGATCGCGGGGTAGATGCCGATCAGCACGATCAGGAGCGCCGCCAGCGCGCCATCCTCGAAGACGCCGCGCGAGGCGTGACCGTAGACCTGGGTCGCCAGCGTTTCGAAGTTGAGCGGCCGCAGGAGCAGCGTCATCGGCAGCTCCTTCATGCAGTCGACGAAGACCAGGAGCGCTGCTGCGGCGATCGCCGGACGGGTCAGCGGCCAGTGCAGCCGGCGCAGCAATTCGCGCCTTCCGGCGCCGAGAGAGCGGGCGGCATCGTCGATACGCGGCGAGATGCGGGCGAGCCCGCTCTGCGTGCCCGCCAGCGCGATCGACAGGAAGCGGACGAGATAGGCGATCACCAGCGCCGCGCCGGAGCCGAGCAGGAGCAGGCCGGGGCTGGCGCCGAAAACGGCCCGGCTGGCATCGGCGACGAGATTGTCGAAGGCGGCGAGGGGGACGAGCAGGCCGAGCGCCAGCACGGTTCCGGGCAGGGCGTAGCCGAGCGAGGCCAGCCTGGCGACAGCCGGAAGCCAGGGCTCGCGCCCGAGCCTGACCGCGGCGGCGACGCCGACCCCGACGGCGACGACGATGGCCGTCGCGGCGGCCGAGATCGCGAGCGTGTTGGCGAGCGAGCGCAACATCGCCGCATCGGCCTGGGCGATCAGGTCGCGCCGCAGGAATTCGCCGAAGAGAAAGGCGAGGGGCAGGATCGCGCCGAGCAGAACCGGCAGCGCGCAGGCTGCGCTCGCCGCCCAGGCGGCGCCGCGCGGCAATGGGCTGCGGCCGACCGGTCGCAGGCGCTTCACCGGCAGGGAGAAGCGCCTGGCGCCGCGGCTTTGCATCTCGACCAGGATCAGCCCGACGACGACGAGCAGCATGACGCAGGCGATCTGCGCGGCGCCGGGCAGCGACGAGCGGTTGAGCCAGGTCGTGTAGACCGAGAGCGTTAGCGAGCGGACGCCGAGATATTCGCTGGCACCGATATCGTTGAGGGTTTCGAGCAGAGCGAGGGTAAGCCCCGCGGCCAGGGCCGGCCGGGCCATGGGCAGGGCGACGCGCCGGAACAGCGTCCAGCGCGAGGCGCCGAGGGTACGTGCCGATTCGACGATGGCGGCACTCTGCATGCCGAACAGCGCCCGGACGCTGAGATAGACGTAAGGGTAGAGCACGAGGCCGAGGATCAGGATCGCGCCGGTGAGGTTGCGCGGGTCCGGGAACCAGTAGTCGCGCAGCGAGCGGTAGCCTGTCAGCGCCCGGAAGAGGCTCTGCAGCGGGCCCTGGAAGCCGAGAATTTCGACGTAGACATAGGCGGTGATGTAGGTCGGCATCGCCAGCGGCAGCACCAGCAGCCATTCCAGGCTCTTCCGTCCGGGGAATTCGTGCTGGGTCACGAGCCAGGCGGTGCCGACGCCGACAATGCCGCAAAAGACGGCGACGCCGGCGAGCAGCAGCAAGGTGTCGCCGAGAGCCGCCGGCAGGACATTGGCGGTCAGATGCGGCCAGACCGCCAGGGCCTCGCGCGACAGGGCGGTGAGGCCGAGCGAGAGAACCGGCAGAGCGACCAGAGCCGCGGCGAGCGCGGCGAGCAGGGCAAGACGCGTCGACGGCCGCCACAGATGTGACGGCCGTCCATTGGCGGGGCTGATGACAGCCTGGCTCAATTGTCGAAGCCGACCTTGTCGACCAGTTCGGAAGCAGCCTTGCGGTTCTTGGCGACGTCGCCGAGCGGAGTCGTGTCGGGCGTCAGGGCGCCGAGCAGCTTGACCGAGGCGGCTTCCTTGACGTCGGCATTGACCGGGTACTCGAAATTGCCGTCGGCATAGAGATGCTGGGCCTTCTCGCCGAGCATGTACTCGACCAGCTTGACCGCGTTCTCCTTGTTCGGCGCATTCTTGGCGATCGCCGCCGCCGAGACGTTCACATGGGTGCCGCCGCCGGCGAAGCTGCTCTTCAGCGGCTTGATCGCCTCGTACCAGCCCTTCTGCTCGTTCTTCGCCTGGCTCATCAGTCCGATATAGTAGGTGTTGATGATGGCGATGTCGCACTGGCCGGAGAGAATGTCACGCGCGACGTCGCGGTCGCCGCCGCCGGGCTTGCGGGCGACATTGGCCTTCAGGGCCTTGAGATAGGCCTCGGTCTTCTCGGCGCCGTTGCGGGCGAGATAGGCCGCGAAGAAAGCGTTGTTGTAGGGGTGCTGGCCGGCACGGATGCAGAACTTGCCCTTCCACTTGGGATCGGCGAGCTCCTCATAGGTGATCGCATCCTGCTTCACCCGGTCCTTCGAGGCGACGACGATGCGGGCGCGCTGGGTCAGCGTGACCCAGTTGTTGCCGGGGCCGCGCAGCGCGGCCGGCACGGTCTTGTCGACGAGCGCCGACTGGATCGGCTGGGTGATGCCGGCATCAGCGGCTTCGTTGATCTGGCCCACATCCACCAGCAGCATCACGTCGGCCGGGCTGTTGGCGCCCTCGGCCTTGATGCGCTCCTGCAGACCGTCCTTCAGGAAGACGGCGTTGACCTTGATGCCGGTATCCTTGGTGAAGGCCTCGATCACCGGGTTGAGCAGGGCCGGCTCGCGCGTGGTGTAGAGGTTGACGCTCTGTGCGAAAGCCGGGCCGGCGAGCAGGCAGGAAGTCAGCGCTGCGGCATAGAGGCGGGACTTTACGGACATGCTTCACTCCTGGTGCGGGCCCGAATGGCCTCGGGCGTCGGCAATGCAGGTAGAGCGCCAGCCGCTGGCGGTCAAGGAAATATGTAGCTTTATCAATGGGTTATACCGATTCTAAACTGGCTTCATTTTGGATTAATTCTAAAGATTAGACTGAGGATTCGGCATGGCTGGGCTGCCGCGGCGGGGGAAAGTGGCCAGCCCTGGGATGCCTCGGTGCATGCAAGAAGACGGCGCTGTAAACATTGCGCCAGTCGTTAAAATTCGTGACATTTCTACAACAATTGTTCGGATTGCAGCGGCGGCAAAGCTGAGCGCGGCAATTGCCGCGATGCCGCCACAAAGCGCTCCCAGCAAATGAACCTGCCAATTCGTCGCGGTATGGAAGATTTGAGATTGATTTTCCGGGTTTCCGGAAAGGATTTCAGGCTTCCTGCAGGCGGAGGGGGTGGCGTTGCGTCCCGCGATGGCCGCGTGGCACATCGGGTCGCGCAGAAGGCGCGGCTTGCGGTCAGGAAGACAGAGTACGATGGACGGACGCGTTTTCGATAAGTCTAAGCTCCCCAGCCGGCATGTCAGCGTCGGCCCGGCCCGCGCTCCGCACCGTTCCTATTATTACGCCATGGGCATGACCGCGCGGCAGATCGCGCAGCCCTTCGTCGGCGTCGCCTCCTGCTGGAACGAGGCCGCGCCCTGCAACATCGCGCTGATGCGCCAGGCCCAGGCTGTCAAGAAGGGCGTCGCCTCGGCCAGCGGCACGCCCCGCGAATTCTGCACCATCACGGTCACCGACGGCATCGCCATGGGCCATCAGGGCATGAAGTCCTCGCTGGCCTCGCGCGAGGTCATCGCCGACTCGGTCGAGCTCACCATGCGCGGCCATTGCTATGATGCGCTCGTCGGGCTCGCCGGCTGCGACAAGTCGCTGCCGGGCATGATGATGGCGATGGTGCGCCTCAACGTGCCCTCGATCTTCATCTATGGCGGCTCGATCCTGCCCGGCAGCTTCAAGGGCAAGCCGGTGACGATCCAGGACGTGTTCGAGGCCGTCGGCAAGCATTCGGTCGGCGCCATGTCGGACGAGGATCTCAAGGAGTTGGAGGAGGTGGCCTGCCCGTCCTCCGGCTCCTGCGGCGCCCAGTTCACCGCCAACACCATGGCGACGGTCGCCGAGGCGATCGGCCTGGCGCTGCCCTATAGCTGCGGCGCGCCGGCGCCCTACGACGTCCGCGACACCTTCTGCTACACCGCCGGCGAGATGGTGATGGAGCTGATCGCCCGGAACATCCGGCCGCGCGACATCGTCACCCGCAAGGCGCTCGAAAATGCCGCCATGGTCGTCGCGGCTTCCGGCGGCTCGACCAATGGCGCGCTGCATCTGCCGGCGATCGCGCATGAATGCGGCATCGATTTCGATCTCTTCGCCGTGGCCGAGATCTTCAAGAGGACGCCCTACATCGCCGATCTGAAGCCGGGCGGGAAATATGTCGCCAAGGACATGTTCGAGGTCGGCGGCATTCCGCTGCTGATGAAGACCCTGCTCGACCACGGCTATCTGCATGGCGACTGCATGACGGTCACCGGCCGCACCATCGCCGAGAACCTCGCCTCGGTGAAATGGAATGACGAGCAGGACGTGATCCGTCCGGCCAACAAGCCGCTTTCCGACAATGGCGGAGTCGTCGGCCTGGTCGGCAATCTCGCGCCCGAAGGTGCGATCGTGAAGATCGCCGGCATGCCGGCCGAGAGCCTGGTCTTCAGCGGCCCGGCGCGCTGCTTCGACTGCGAGGAGGACGCGTTCAAATGCGTCGCCAACCGCGAATACAAGGTCGGTGACGTGCTGGTGATCCGCTATGAGGGCCCCAAGGGCGGCCCCGGCATGCGTGAGATGCTGGCGACGACCGCGGCGCTCTACGGCCAGGGCATGGGCGACAAGGTCGCGCTGATCACCGACGGGCGATTCTCGGGCGCGACGCGCGGTTTCTGCGTCGGCCATGTCGGCCCGGAGGCGGCTGTCGGCGGGCCGATCGGCCTGATCCGCGACGGCGACATCATCGAGCTCGACGCCATCACAGGAAAGCTCGCAGTCCGCCTTTCTGATGCCGAACTTGAGGAGCGTCGTAAGGCCTGGAAGCCGCGCGGGACCGACTACAACTCCGGCGCGCTCTGGAAATACGCGCAGACCGTCGGCTCCGCCAAGGGAGGGGCCGTCACCCACCCCGGAGGGGCGGCCGAGACCCATTGCTATGCGGATATCTGAAACCATCCTAGCCGGAGCCCTGTTCGTCCTGGGCTGCCAGCCGGTCGCCTGGGCGCAGGAGCTGAACGGGCAGCGCGGGCTGGTCCCGCCGCGTCCGATCCCCGGCATCGCCCTGCCTGAGCCGGAGGATGGCGCGGTCGGCGAGCCGTCTCCGCTCGCCGGCGGGCGGGCCATCGCGCCAGCGCCGAGCGGGCCGGTCGCCCACACCGCCCTGCCGCTCGCACCCTTCAGCAGTGCACGCGACGCGCTGAAGGCCTGGATGCGCGATTCCTCGGCCGGCGACCAGGCCGGCGCAGTGCGCGCGCTCGAATTCGCCGCCTCGCGCGGGCATCTCGCCGCGCAGTTCAAGCTTGGCCGCGTCTATGCCAGTGGCGACGGCGTTCCGGTCAATGATCTCAAGGCTTTCGAGTATTTCTCGAAGATCGCGGATGAGAATGCCGACCAGATCCCCGGCACCTCGGATGCGCGCATCGTCGCCAGCGCCTTCGTCGCGCTCGGCGGTTATTTCCTCGACGGCATCAAGGGCACCTATGTGAAGCCTAATGCCGACCGCGCCTTCGACATGTTCCACTATGCCGCCTCCTATTTCGGCGACTCGGATGGCCAGTACAATCTCGCGCGGCTCTATCTGAACGGCACCGGCGCACAGCGCGATCCGCGCCAGGCGGCGCGCTGGATGAAGCTCGCCGCCGAGAAGGGCCATGCCCCGGCGCGCGCGGTTTTCGGCGACATGCTGCTGCGCGGCGGCGATGGCGTCCCGCGCCATCCGATCCTCGGCCTGATGTGGCTGGCACTGGCTCGCGAGGGCGCCGACGCGACCCGCGAGGGCTGGATCGTCGAGCGTTGCGACGCTGCCTTCGGAGCAGCGAGCCCCGCCGACCGGACGGCGGCGCTCGCCCTGGTCGAACGCCAGCAGGTGGCTGGGCGCGGCGCGCGGCGCTGAGGCCTGTATCCAGGCGCGCTGGTCGCCTCAGCGCGAATCCCGATCGGCATCGGCCTCTTCGGACGGGAGGGATGTGTTCATCCCGGCATGCGGCGGCTCGCCCAGATGACGATGTCCGTGCGCCGAGCGCGCTGCACTTCGCATCGGACCGGAGAATGGAATCCGTTTTCCGGAAAATTCTGGTGCGATCACAATGAGATAGATCGCCGTGACCGCGTCCGAACGGACGCGCGGCGATCTAGGCGCCGAAGGCATCCATCAGGATGAAGGTGCCGTCCTGTCTTTGATGGCGGTTGATCAGGGGCACCAGCCGGGTGAAGTGCTCCGTCCGGCAATGGGCGTCGAGCGCGGCGCGGTCCGGCCATTCCTCGACGAAGATGAAATGGCCCGGGTCCTTCCGGTCGACGAAAAGCTCATAGCCGAGGCATAGCGGCTCGGCCCGCGTCTTCTCGACGAGTTCGCGATAAAGCGGCGCGACCAGTTCCAGCGCGTCCAGCCGGATGAAGTCCTGGGCGATCACCTTCAGCACGCGCTTGTTCCCGATGGTCATGGCGAGAGCGGCAGTGCCGGTCAGTTCAGCTCGATCAGCACCGGGACATGGTCGGAGGCCTTTTCCCAGCCGCGGACATGCTTGGCTATGGAGACGCCGGCGAGCCGGTCTGCCGCCTGCGGCGAGAGCAGGAGATGGTCGATGCGGATGCCATTGTTCCGCTGCCAGGCGCCGGCCTGATAGTCCCAGAAGGTGTAGAGGCCGGGCGCGTCGGTCGAGGCCCGCAAGGCCTCGGTGAAGCCGAGATTGACGAGCTTGCGGAAGGCGGTGCGGGTCGGCGGCAGGAACAGCGCATCGCCGGCCCAGGCTGCGGGATCGCGCGCGTCGCGCGGCTCGGGGATGACATTGTAGTCGCCGGCGAGCACCAGCGGTTCCTCATGGGCGAGCAGGCCGCGTGCATGCACGGTCAGGCGCTCCATCCAGGCGAGCTTGTAGGGATATTTCTCGGTGTTGGGCGGGTTGCCGTTCGGCAGGTAGATCGAGGCGAGCCGGACGACGCCGTCGCCATGAGGCAGGACGCCTTCGAGATAGCGCGCCTGTTCGTCGCCATCATCGCCCGGCAGGCCGCGCCTGACATCCTCGAGCGTGCTGCGCGAGAGGATGGCGACGCCGTTGAAGGTCTTCTGGCCATGGGTCGTGACCTGCCAGCCGGCCTCCTCGATCTCGGCCCGCGGAAAGTCGCCATCGACGCATTTCAGCTCCTGCAGGCAGAGCGCATCGGGCTCGGCCTCCTTCAGGAAGGCGAGCAGGTGCTGAAGCCGCTGGCGGACCGAGTTGACGTTCCAGGTGGCGATACGCACGGGCTGACTCCGGATTCTCAGGGCTCGCCACCATAAGGACCCCAGCGGGCGCCAAGGCAAGTCAGCAGGCGTGTCAGGCAGCGAGGGCGGCGCGTTTCTCCGGGAAGACGCCGGACCATCTTCGCCGGCCCGGCTCACGACGCGCCCGGCGCGACCTCGAAGAGGAGCCGGAGGCCGGGTCGTCGGCTCCCGACCCCTTGCGGAACTCAACCGGTGACGGTCACGATGTTCCTTCGGTGAGGCAATGGAGCTACGGGTGTCGCGCAATAGGACAGTTAATATCGTCTCGTCTGTTTTATCGGCCGGGATCACGGTGTTTTTTGGGAGCCTAGCCTATGAGGCCCACACCGACGCGCGCGTCTTTGCTCGTTCTCCGCACGCTGACGCGACGATCATCTCGGTCGAGACCTCAAAGGGCGGAGCATTCGGCCGCATCCGATTTTCAGCGGAACGCAACATTGACGGCGGCGACTGCGAAACTAGCGTCCGGCTTGGCAGCTCTTCGGACGGTTTCCGTCTTGGCCAAAATGTGCCGATTGTCCTCCGAGACCGTCCCTGCTCGCCTCCTATTGTCGGCACGGCGCTACAAACTCCGTACTTCTACGTTGCAGTCTCCTTGGCAGGTTTGATCGGAGTTCTTGTCTATGGAGCTCGTGCAGCGCGCCCGTGACTGCTGACGTCAGCTCCCGACCCATCTCGGACATGCGCAGCCCAAGGTGCTTCGCTTTGGCCACAACGAAAAAGGCCTCCCCATGCGGGAAGGCCTCGATGCTAGCCGGAGCTGCGCCTGGCGCTTACGGGCAGGCGCGGACCACGCCGCCGGTGCCGATATAGGTGCCGGTCTCGGGGTCGTAGGTGCGGAAGCGGCGCGAGCAATAGGCGATCGCGTCGGCGTCCGGCGTGGCGTAGACCGGACCGCGATAGGGCGGGGGCACCGGCTCGGCATAGACCGGGCCGGGCGCGAGCAGGGCCCCGGCGGCCAGGGCACCGATCGCGCCAGCCGCGATGCCGGCACCGACCGCGGCGCCGCGATTATAGCGATAGCCACCATAATAGCCGCCGCGGTAACCGTAGCGCGGACCGTAATAGCGGCGATACTGCACGGTCTCGACGAGGCCCGCATCAGCGGCCGCGGTGACGGCGGCAGTAGCGGGCGCCAGCGGCGCTGCATTGGCCGGGGCGGCGAGAACGAACGCGCCTGCGGCAGCGGCTGCGATCATGGTCGTCCTGAACATCGAAAAACTCCTTTCCTCTCCAACGCGAGAGGAACGCTGACTGTTCCCCCGGGGGCCGCCGCCACTATCGGCGGCGACGGCGCATAGCCGAATGCACTAATCGTCAAAAGCGGCGAAAGTTCAACGTTCTCGATGCGTATTCGGTATTTTTGCTTGCGAAAATCGCGGGAACTCACCATTTCGCGCTGCACAAGGCGCTTGGCGTCCGATTCCCCAGAGGCCCGAACCCGACATGTCGCACCCCGTCGAACCCACCGGCGCGCTGCCGGCCGCCACGCTGAAGCCGCTTCCGATGATCATCTTCGCCTCGCGCTGGCTGCAGGTGCCGCTCTATCTCGGCCTGATCGTGGCACAGTGCGTCTATGTCTTCCTGTTCCTGAAGGAACTCTGGCACCTCGTCACCCATGCCTTCGACTTCAGCGAGCAGCAGATCATGCTGGTCGTGCTCGGCCTGATCGATGTGGTGATGATCTCCAACCTGCTGATCATGGTGATCGTCGGCGGCTACGAGACCTTCGTCTCGCGGCTGAAGCTGCAGGGCCATCCCGACCAGCCGGAATGGCTCAGCCACGTCAATGCCTCGATCCTCAAGATCAAGCTGGCCATGGCGATCATCGGCATCTCGTCGATCCACCTGCTGCGGACCTTCATCGAGGCCGGCAATATCGGCATCGCCGGGCGCACCGCGAACTACACCGAGACCGGCGTGCTGCTGCAGACGCTGATCCATGTCGTCTTCATCTTCTCGGCGATCGGCATCGCCTGGGTCGACAAGATGACGATCGGCAACGGCAAGGGACATTGATCTGACGCGCGTCATGCTCGGGCTCGACCCGAGCATCTCTGGCCGTAAAGGGCGCTGACTGGAGCCTTCTCGTCATGAGATTCTCGGCCCCCCGCGACGCTGCGGCCGAGAATGACGTAACTACCCCCGCGCCCGACGCGGCGGCAGGCCCTTGATCTGCGGCGAGGCGAGGCCGGGAGCGGTCTCGACGCCGAGGGTCGGCAGGGCCAGCGTGCGTTGGCCGCGGAAGTCGACATGGCAGACGAGGAGCCCGCGCTCTTCGATATAGCCGAGCAGCCGGCGGGCCCGGCTCGGCGAATGGCTGCCATAGGCCTCGGCCAGCTCGGCGTCGGAGGGGCTAGGGACGCCCTCGATCGCGCTGCGGGCGATGAACAGGAAGAGCCCGTGCAGGTCCTCCGGCAGCGTCTCGGCGGCGGTGAGGGCCTTCTCCCAGGCCTCGGAGGACAGCACCGCCTCGCTCGCCCCGGCGCGGGCGACGGCGAGCCGCTTGCGGAAGGCCTCCAGTCCGGTTTCGGGGCCGCTGACGCGGCGCATGCGGCAGCGCACGGTGAAATCCTGGTAGAGCACCGCGACCGGCCGGTCGCGCGCCTCGGTATCGTCGAGCAGCTCGTTGAGGATTTCGACGAGCGCCGCCTCGCGCTCTTCCGGTTCCATCTCGATCTCGGGCTCCGGGGGCGGCATGGGCGGCTGGTGCGTCTCGATCCGGCGGATGATCTCGGGGGCGACGGCCGGGCGCGGGCGCGGCTGGCGCGGCCAGGGAGCGGGGGCGACCTCGTCCTCACCTGCGGTGAAGATCAGCTTGCTGGCATCCTCCGGCGCCTGCTCGGGCAGCGGCAGCAGGCTGGGCGCTCCACCGCGGTCGACCGAGGCGACGGAGCCGATCCGCACCGGCAGGGGGCGGCGCGACAGGGCCGGGCCGAGCGCGACGAACTGGCCGCGTTCGAGATCGCGGAACATCTCGGCCTGGCGCCGGTCCATGCCGAGCAGGTCGGCGGCGCGCTGCATGTCGATGTCGAGGAAGGTGCGGCCCATCAGGAAGTTCGAGGCCTCGGCCGCGACGTTCTTGGCGAGCTTGGCGAGGCGCTGGGTCGCGATCACGCCGGCCAGCCCGCGCTTGCGACCTCGGCACATCAGATTGGTCATGGCGCCGAGCGAGAGGCGGCGCGCCTCGTCGGAGGCTTCGCCCGCCATCACCGGGGCGAAGAGCTGCGCCTCGTCGACGACGACCAGCATCGGATACCAGTTGGAGCGGTCGACATCGAACAGGCCGCCGAGGAAGGCGGCGGTGGCGCGCAATTGCTCGTCGGCGTCGAGCTCCTCGAGATTGAGCACGACCGAGACGCGGTGCTGGCGCACGCGCAGCGCGATTCGCTGCAGCTCGGGCGGGCTCGCCGTGCCGTCGACGACGACATGGCCGAACTGGTCGGCCAGCGAGACGAAGTCGCCTTCGGGGTCGATCACCGCCTGCTGCACCAGCGGCGCGCTCTGTTCGAGCAGGCGGCGCAGCAGATGCGATTTTCCCGAGCCGGAATTGCCCTGGACCAGCAGCCGGGTCGCCAGCAGTTCGGCGAGATCGAGCTCAGCGGGCTCGCCGCTGCGCGTCGAACCCATGTCGATGCCAGTCTTCATGCCGGGAGATATGCTACCTTCGATCCACGCTGGCCAGCCCCGCCAGCAAGGCGCGGGCCGCGCGCCCGTCTAGCATGGCAAGCGGTCGCTGGGGGACGACCCCGCCCGGCATCCACAGAAAATGGCCTCAGCGCGGGCAGCCATGGGTGCGCTCGACGCGCTGGATGTCGGCGATCTGCCGGCGCTGACTCGTCGAGAGCGGGACGTCCTCGACATTGTCATAGGCACAGCCGGCATTGCCGAAGGCGCGAATGGCGCGCTCGGTGCGGAAGCAATAGCCCTGGGCCTTGTAGATCTCGTTGCGCTGGTACCAGAGATCCTCGCAGGTCTGGGCCTCGGCCGAGTGGATGATGGCGAACGACGACAGGGCGAGGCCTGCGCCGACTGCCAGGAGCAGCGATCTCGGCATGGGACGGCGCGCGTTTTCAGTCACCATTGTGAAAGCCTCCTGCTTCGGGCGAGAATTGTTTTCGCTTCGCCGCCACGACCGCATCATGATCCTGCGGCAAAGGGCTGGCAAAACCGTGAATTGACGCCTCCGTCCGCCAGGAACGACAAGACCGCGAAGCCATGAATGCCGAACCTGCTATCGCCTTCCCACGCCTGCAAGCCCGCCGCCGCCCGGCGCGGACGCTTCGGCGCGTGCTGGCGGTGCTCGGTGGCGCGCTGGCAGCTTTCGCTCCGGCCCAGGCCCAGGCCCAGAAGCGCTCGATCGCGCTGATCCGCGATGCCGAGATCGAGCAATTGCTGCGCGACTATGCGACGCCGATCTTCAAGGCGGCCGGGATCAATGCGCGCGGTACCCGAATCATCCTGATCAACGACCGCGCCTTCAACGCCTTCGTCGCCGACGGCAAGTCGATCTTCGTCAATATCGGCGTGCTGATGGATGCCGCGACCCCGAACGAGGTGATCGGCGTGCTGGCGCATGAGAGCGGCCATCTCGCCGGCGGCCATCTCGCCCGGCTGCGCCAGGAGATCCACGGCGCGCAGATCCTCTCGATCGCCGGTCTACTGGCCGGCGCCGGCGCCGTCGTCGCCGGCGCGCGCGGCGGCGGTAGCGCGATGGGCAATCCCGGCATCGGCGCGATGGGCGCCCTGACCGGGCCGCAGGAACTCGTCCGCCGCTCGCTGCTCGCCTATCAGCGCTCGGAGGAGCAGGCGGCCGACCGGGCCGCGGTGCGCTATCTCGGCGCCGCCGGCATGTCGGCGAAGGGCATGCTCACCGTCTTCGGGCGCTTCGCCGAGAACAGCGCCTTCCTGACGCGCAGCATCGATCCCTACACGATCAGCCATCCGATGCCGACCGAGCGCGTCGCCCAGCTCGAGACGCTGGCCAAGGCCAGCCCGCATTTCAACAAGGCCGATCCGCCGGAGCTGCAGGCACGGCACGACCTGATGCGGGCCAAGCTGATGGGCTTCGTCGAGCGGGAATCGGGCGTCGCCCGGCGCTATGGCATGGCCGACCAGTCGATGGCGGCACGCTATGCCCGCGCGATCAGCGATTATCGCTCAGGCCGCATGGCGCAGGCCCTGGTGGCGATGGACAAGCTCAGCGCCGAGCAGCCGCGCAACGCCTATTTCCTCGAACTCAAGGGCCAGGCGCTGCTCGAGGCGGGCCGCGCCCGCGAAGCCGTGCCGGTGCTGCGTCAGGCGGTCGCGCTGGCGCCGCAGGCCGGGCTGATCCGGCAGATGCTCGGTCATGCGCTGCTCTCGACCGGGCAGGCGGGTCTGCTGGACGAGGCGATCCGCGAACTCTCGAACGCCGCTTCGCGCGAGCCCGATTCCGCCGAGGTGCACCAGCACCTCTCCAATGCCTATGCGGCCAAGGGCAACATCGCCATGGCCGAACTCTCGGCGGCGCAGTATGCCTTCGCCAAGGGCGACTGGACGGTCGCGCATACGCAAGCCAGCAGGGCGCTCGGCAAATTGCCACAGGGATCGCCCGCGGCGCTGCGCGCGCGCGACATCGTCGACTATGTTC
Source organism: Allobosea sp. GW823-FHT01F03 (assembly GCF_058798075.1). Taxonomy (NCBI): domain Bacteria; kingdom Pseudomonadati; phylum Pseudomonadota; class Alphaproteobacteria; order Hyphomicrobiales; family Alloboseaceae; genus Allobosea; species Allobosea sp. GW823-FHT01F03. The sequence goes on from NZ_CM179505.1 coordinate 2,935,142, forward strand.
CTCCCGACAAGCAACGCTAGCGGCCGCCGGCCGTGGCCCTGAAAGGACCTACACCAATGCTGCTTTCCCCGCTTCGCCGCCTCGCCATGGCCGGCCTCGCTGCGGCCGCGCTCGGCCTCGGTGCCATGCCGGCCAAGGCCCAGGCCCCGGCGCTGACGCCCGAGCAGCGCCAGGCCGTGGTCGATCTCGTCCGCGAGACGCTGCTGAAGAACCCGGAGCTGATCCAGGAGGCGATGGTCGAGCTCGAGCGGCGTAACCAGCTCGCCCAGGTCGAGGCGCAGCGCAATGCGCTCTCGGCCGAGAAGGCCAGCCTCGTCGACCCCGCGACCTCGGTCATCGCCGGCAATCCGCAGGGCGACGTCACCATCGTCGAGTTCATGGATTACAATTGCGGCTTCTGCAAAAGGGCGATGGAAGACGTCAACACGCTCGTCAAGGCCGATCCGAAGCTGAAGGTCGTGATCAAGGACTTCCCGATCCTCGGGCCGGATTCGGTCGAGGCCAGCCGCGTTGCGATCGCTGCCAAGGCGCAGCTCCAGGGTCAGAAATACTGGGACTTCCACCTCAAGCTGATGGGCACCAAGGGCCGCATCAACGGCGCCAAGGCGATGGAGATCGCCAAGGAGGCCGGCGCGGACATCGAACGGCTGAAGAAGGACATGGAGGCGCCGGCGACCCGCGCCGTGATCGAGCACACCGTGGCACTCGGCGACAGGCTCGGCCTGACCGGCACGCCGGCCTTCGTGATCGGCGACGAGGTCGTCTTCGGTGCGGTCGGTGCGCCCGCCCTGAAGCAGAAGATCGAATCGGTCCGCAAATGCGGCAAGGCGACCTGCAGCGGCTGAACGGCAGGGCGGACCAGCTGGACGGGATCGGAGGCGGCGCTACGCTTTTCTGGGGCGCTGCAGGCGATTTTCGCCGGCAAACGGGGGGAGGCGGTCGCCTTCTCCCTTCCCCTGAACCGCCGTTCCGGCTAAGACGCGCCGACGCGGCGCGGCCGCCGGCTTGATCCGGCGCCATTCATTCGCATATCCGCTTTTCCTTCGGGACGTGCCGTCCCATCCATCGAGCTTACAAAGACGGTGAAGTCCGCCATGGCGACCAAGAGCCCCATCGATCCGGAACTCGTGCGCGAAATGGCGCAGCTGATCAACGAGACGGACCTGACCGAGATCGAGGTGCAGAAGGGCGATCTGCGCATCCGCGTGGCGCGCACCATCACCGCGACCGTGATGGCGCCGGTCGCTTCGGCGCCGGTCATGGCAGCCGCGCCGGCACCTGTCGCCGCCGCGCCGCTCGAGGCCAAGGCCGGAGCCGCGCATCCCGGCACGGTGAACTCGCCGATGGTCGGCACCGCCTATCGCCGGCCCTCGCCCGATGCCAAGCCCTTCATCGAGGTCGGCCAGGAGGTTAAGGCCGGCGAGCGCGTGCTGCTCGTGGAAGCGATGAAGACCTTCAACGACATCGTCGCGCCGCGCGCCGGCAAGGTCATCGCCATCCTGGTCGAGGACGGACAGCCGGTCGAATACGGCGAGCCGCTGCTGGTGATCGAGTGAGGCCGGCGCCGGACGGGAGCGGGCTGAAGATGTTTGACAAGATCCTGATCGCAAACCGCGGCGAGATCGCCCTGCGCGTGCTGCGCGCCGCCAAGGAACTCGGCATCGCCACGGTCGCCGTGCATTCGACCGCCGACGCCAACGCCATGCATGTGCGCCTGGCCGACGAGAGCGTCTGCATCGGCCCGCCGCCGGCGCGCGAGAGTTATCTCAATATTCCCGCCTTGATCGCCGCCTGCGAGATCACCGGCGCAGATGCGGTTCATCCCGGCTACGGCTTCCTCTCCGAGAATGCCCGCTTCGCCGAGATCCTCGAGCGGCACAACATCACCTTCATCGGCCCCAAGGCCGAGCATATCCGCAGCATGGGCGACAAGATCGAGGCCAAGCGCACCGCCAAGCGCCTCGGCATCCCCTGCGTTCCGGGTTCGGAAGGCGGGGTCGCCGATGACGAGGAGGCGCTGCGCATTATCAGAGAGATCGGCCTGCCGGTCATCATCAAGGCGGCGTCCGGCGGCGGCGGCAAGGGCATGAAGGTCGTGCGCAGCGAGGACGAGATATCCGTCCTGCTCGCCACCGCTCGCAGCGAGGCCAAGGCCAATTTCGGCGACGATGCCGTCTATATCGAGAAATATCTCCAGAAGCCCCGCCATATCGAGATCCAGGTGCTCGGCGACGGCAAGGGCCGGGCGATCCATCTCGGCGAGCGCGACTGCTCGCTGCAGCGGCGTCACCAGAAGGTCTGGGAGGAGGGGCCGTCGCCCGCCCTCAATGCCGGTGAGCGCGACAAGATCGGTAATATCTGCGCCAAGGCGATGGCCGATATGGGCTATCTCGGCGCCGGCACGATCGAGTTCCTCTACGAGGACGGCGAGTTCTACTTCATCGAGATGAACACCCGTATCCAGGTCGAGCATCCGGTCACCGAGATGATCACCGGGATCGACCTGGTCAACGAGCAGATCAGGATCGCCGCCGGCGCGCCGCTCTCGATCCGCCAGCAAGACGTGATCATCGAGGGCCATGCCATCGAGTGCCGCGTCAACGCCGAGCATCCGTCGACCTTCCGGCCGTCTCCGGGGAAGATCGCCTCGTTCCACACGCCGGGCGGTCTGGGCGTGCGCGTCGATTCGGCGGCCTATCAGGGCTATGTCATCCCGCCGCATTACGACTCGCTGGTCGGCAAGCTGATCGTGCACGGCCGCAATCGCGACGAATGCCTGATGCGCCTGCGTCGCTCGCTCGACGAGTTCGTCGTCGACGGCGTCGACACGACCCTGCCGCTGTTCCGCACCCTGGTGCGCAACCAGGACATGCTGAACGGCGACTACAACATCCACTGGCTGGAGAAGTTCCTGGCCAATGGCGGCATGGGGCAGCCCATCGAGGGGTGAGCCTTTCCTTCTCCCCTTGCGGGAGAAGGTGGCGCGCAGCGCCGCATGAGGGGTCGCGCCAGGCTTTCCGCTTCGGCATGATGGCGAGATTGCAAGGTCGCGAAACCCCTCACCCCAACCCTCTCCCGCAAGGGGAGAGGGGGCTGGTCGCGACCCTGGTTTGACAGGCTGGCGCGCCCGCGCTCCCATCACTGCATGAAGGCCCGTTCCAGACCCGTGCGCGCGCCCACGATCACGCCGGAAATCCTGCTGCGCGCCTATGCCGGCGGGGTCTTCCCGATGGCCGAGAGCGCCGAGGATCCCGGCCTGTTCTGGGTCGAGCCCGAGATTCGCGGCATCATCCCGCTCGATGCCTTCCACGTCCCCGGCAGGCTGCGGCGCACCGTGCGCTCCGATCGTTTCGAGATCCGCGTCGACCACGACTTCGAGCCGGTGATCGCAGCCTGCGCCGAAAGCCGCCCGGATCGCGAGGAGACCTGGATCAACCGGCGCATCCGCGCGCTCTATGGCGAGCTTTTCGCTCTCGGTTTCGTCCACACCGTCGAGTGCTGGCGCGAGGGACATCTGGTCGGCGGCCTCTACGGGCTTTCGCTCGGCGGGGCCTTTTTCGGCGAGAGCATGTTCCATCGCGAGACCGATGCCTCGAAGGTAGCGCTGGTGCATCTCGTGGCGCGGCTGCGGCGGGGCGGCTACCGGCTGCTCGACGCCCAGTTCCAGACCGCCCATCTCGCCCAGTTCGGCACGCGCGAGCTGCCGCGGGAGATCTATCGCAGCTTGCTCGAGCCGGCGATCGCCAGCGAAGCGCAATGGTGGAGCTGGCCGCGGGAGAAGCGCGTCAGCGGCAGCGAGGCGCTGGCGGAACTGGAGAGCGTGCCCGGCGCGCGCTGAAGATTCGGCAGTCACGGGAAAAGGACGGACTCGCGGCAAGGCGAGGTGCTTGATCTTGGCCGTGTCACGAAACATATGAAGTTCCATGAAGCGCGACAGCCGATTGTCCGGGGTGCTGCATGTCCTGCTGCATATGGCGGAACAGGATGGCCCGGTGACCTCCGAAGTTCTCGCCAGGGCGATGGCGACCAATCCCGTGGTGATCCGGCGGGTGATGGCGGGCCTGCGCGACCAGGGCTATGTCCGTTCCGAGAAGGGGCATGGCGGCGGCTGGACCATTGCCTGCGATCTTTCGAAGGTGACATTGCGCGACATCTACGACGCGCTCGGCAGCCCCTCGCTGCTGGCCATCGGCAACCGGACGGAGGCCCCCGGCTGCCTCGTCGAGCAGGTGGTGAACGCGGCGCTCGACCAAGCCTTCGCCGATGCCGAGGCCCTGCTGCTCGCCCGCCTCGGAGAGGTGACGCTGGCTGGACTGAGCGCCGGCTTCCATGCGCGGCTCGTCGCCCGTGGCGGCCGCCACGATCTGGAAGCTTCCCATGGTTGAAGCAGTCTGCCGTCGCCTGGCCGCATGGCAGTGGAGCGCTGGTTCTTGCCGCTTTCAGCAGCCGAAGACGAGGCCGATCTCATGAACGCATCGACGGCGCCATTCTCGGACCCCGCGGCGGTCGCCCGCTATGCGGAAGGCCCGCCGCGCTTCGTGCCCGGCTTTCACGATCTCCATAAGATGACCGGCATCCTGCTGGCGGAACGGGCTCCTGAAGACGCTCGGGTGCTGGTCCTGGGGGCCGGGGGCGGGCTCGAGCTCAAAGCCTTGGCGCAGGCCCGGCCGGGCTGGGTCTTCGACGGTGTCGATCCGGCGGCCGAAATGCTGAAACTAGCCGGCCAGACGCTGGGGCGGCTCGGCAGGCGCGTCGATCTTCACGAGGGCTATATCGAGGATGCGCCGGAAGGGCCGTTCGATGCGGCGACCTGCCTGCTGACCCTGCATTTCCTGGCGCCCGAAGACAGGCGGCGCACGCTGGGCGAGATCCATCGCAGGCTGAAGCCCGGGGCGCCCTTCGTCGCCGCCCATGCCAGCTTCCCGCAGGGGGAGGGTGAGAGGGGACTCTGGCTCTCGCGCTACGCTGCCTTCGCCACGGCTTCGGGGACGGACCCGGCCAAGGCGGAGAATGCCCGCGCGGCGGTCGCAACGCATCTCCAGCTGCTCAGTCCCGAGGAGGACGAGGCAATCCTGCGGGATGCCGGGTTCTCGCAGGTCAGCCTGTTCTACACGGGCTTCAGCTTCCGCGGCTGGGTCGGCTACGCCTGATCCTCAGGGGTAGGGAACGCTTCCGGCGCGGGCTGCCAGAGCTCGATCGGATTGCCCTCGGGATCATGGATGCGGCAGAAGCGGCCAACCTCCGAATCCCATTCGGGGCGGGTTTCCACCGCGATGCCGGCGGCCTTCAGCGCGGCCATCATCGCGTCGAGATCGTCGACGCGGAAATTCACCATCCATTGCTGCTCTGGCCGGCCGAAATAGTCGCTCGTCGCGGCAAAGGGGCCGAAAATGGTCGGGCCTGCATCCTGGCGCCAGACCGCCTTGGCGAGGTCGTCGATACCGAGATGACGCTCATACCAGGCGGCAAGGGCCTGCGGGTCACCGGCGCGGAAGAAAAGACCGCCTATGCCGGTGACGCGCGCCATGGTTCAGTTTCCGCCGGTCGGGTCGCGGCCACCGCCGGCCGGGTTGGTCGGGAAGAAGCGCTGCGTCGGGGCACGCGGCTGCACCGGCACGCCCTGCGGCGGAGCGACGTCGATGCGCTGATTGCTGCCCGGCGCGCCCGGGGGCGGCGTCTCGCGGGCCGGTCGCACCGGGCGCTCCGGACGCTGGCCCGCGGTCGGCGGCGGGGTGGCCTCTGGCTCCTTGGGATCGACGACCAGCTCGGTGCCGCCTTTGCAGTCGGTCAGCCAGACATCGTAGATCGCGTGCTCGACGCCGTGCAGGCCGGGGCTCGCCGCATACATCCAGCCGGTGAAGATCCGCCGGTATTCGTTGTTGAAGGTGACCTCGTCGACCTCGGTGAAGCTCGTGGTCTGCGGCGCCTCGGTCGGCGGCCGCGTCCAGCAGACGCGCGGCGTCAGCTGCAGGGCGCCGAACTGCACGGTCTCGTCGATCGCGACCTCGAAGGAGATGATCCGGCCGGTGATCTTGTCGAGCCCGGCAAAGACCGCGACCGGATTGCGGATGCGGTCGGCCTTGGCCGGGGCCGCCAGCGCGAGCGCGGCGCCGGACAGGGCGGCTAAGGCGAGGCTTCTGCGGAGCGAGGGCATGCTGGCTTGCGATTCTCTTCCAGCGCGGCGCGGCCGCGTCGGCGCGGACGTAGCACGGCAATCGCAGCGGAAAAAGGGCGGAGGCCGGCGACGGGCGGTGGCCACGGATCTGCAACAATGCTCTTGCGATCCATTAGCAACTGAATATCTTGCGAATAGATCGCAGTTGCAGATTGGACGGCAATGGACGCACGGGTCGACAGGCCGCAGCCCGGCTGGCGCAGCGAGCGGGGCGAAGCCTCCCTCTCCGATGTCCATCGCTCCATCGCCATCCGCCCGAGCGGGCCCGGCTGGCGACGAGCAGCCGCCTTCGTCGGGCCGGGCTATCTCGTCGCCGTCGGCTATATGGATCCCGGCAACTGGGCGACCTCGCTCGCCGGCGGCTCGAAGTTCGGCTACACGCTGCTCGTTGTCGCGCTGGTCTCCAACATCATGGCGATCGTGCTGCAATCGCTGTGCGCGCGGCTCGCGATCGCTTCAGGTCGCGACCTCGCCCAAGCCTGCCGCGACGCCTATCCGAAGCCGGTCTCTTTCGTCCTGTGGCTGCTGGCCGAGATCGCGATCATCGCCACCGACATCGCCGAGGTGATCGGCACGGCGATCGGCCTGAACCTGATCTTCGGCATCCCGCTCGAGCTCGGCGTGATCATCACGGCGCTCGACGTGTTCCTGATCCTCTATCTGCAGAAGCTCGGCTTCCGCTGGATCGAGGCGCTGGTGATCACGTTGCTCGGCGTGATCGCGCTCTGCTTCGCGATCCAGATCGCGCTCGCCGATCCCGATTGGGGGCAGGTGGTTCGCGGTTTCGCGCCGACGACCGAGATCGTCCGCAATCCCGAGATGCTCTATCTCGCGCTCGGTATCCTCGGCGCGACGGTGATGCCGCATAATCTCTACCTGCACTCGGGCATCGTGCAGACCCGCGCTTATGGCGCGAGCCTGCCGGAGAAGCGCCAGGCGCTGAAATACGCGACCATCGATTCGACGGTGGCGCTGATGTTCGCGCTGACCATCAACGCCTCGATCCTGATCCTGGCGGCTGCGACCTTCCACAAGACCGGACAGACCGCCGTCGCCGAGCTCGGCGATGCCCACAAGCTGCTCGGCCCGCTGCTCGGACTGGCGATCGCCCCGACCCTGTTCGGCATCGCGCTGCTCTGCTGCGGCATCAACTCGACGGTGACGGCGACGCTGGCCGGCCAGATCGTGATGGAGGGCTTCCTCAAGATCAGGCTTCCGCCCTGGCTGCGCCGGCTGATCACGCGCGGCATCGCCATCATCCCGGCGGCGGCGGTGACGATCTGGTACGGCGACAGCGGCACGGCGCAGCTGCTGATCCTGACCCAGGTCGTGCTCTCGCTGCAGCTCTCCTTCGCTGTCTTCCCGCTGGTGATGTTCACCGCCGACAGGACCAAAATGGGCGAACTCGTCGCGCCGCTCTGGCTCGTCGCCTTCGCGGTGCTGATCGCGCTGGTGATCGCGGCGCTGAACCTCAAGCTGCTGGTCCATTTCGCCAGCGGGGCCGGATAGGGCGGGTTTGGTCCGGACAAAGAAAAGCGCGCGAACCCCGGGAGGTGCGCGCGCTGCATCAGGATGGACTGTGTCGAAGGGCGGGTGCGCTCAGCGGCCCGGCGTCCAGGCCTCGTAATCGCCGGTTGCCGGCGGGCGCTCATTCTCGGCCAGGGTCGAGCCGGAGGGGCGATAGGCGAGGGCGGTGCCGGTATGGTTCGGCTGATGCGGCTGCTCCCAGTCGCGCGCAGCGTATTTCTCTTCGGAGGGCGCGATGTCGACGGTGTGGTGCAGCCAGCCGTTCCAGCCGGACGGGATCGTCGAGGCCTCGATCGGGCCGTTATAGACGACCCAGCGACGCTGGATGCCGAGGGCCTTGTCCTTGGCGCCACCCTTGGTGCGGTAATAGACGTTGCCGAACTGGTCCTCGCCGACCTTCTCGCCGAAGCGCCAGGTGTGGAAGCGCGTGCCGAGGGTCTGGCCGTTCCACCAGGTGAAGATCTGAAGCAGGGTCTGGTTCATCGCTCTTGTCCGGAGGCGCTCGGGCTCGCGCGACTTATGTCGTCCAGCGCCCGCGATGTCCAGTGCGGCCGGGCGCAGCAGGCATGCATGGCTACGGCGCTGCCGCCACGATCCGCCGCAGCAGGCCGATGAAGTCCCGGGTGCGGGTTCCTCTTCGGCTGTTCCCGGATTCGGCGGTCTGGACCACCACCAGGCGCTTGCCCGGGACGATGGCGAGCAACTGCCCGCCATAGCCGGAGGCGAGCGCCGCGCCCTTGCCGAAACCGTCTTCCGGCAAGGTCCACCACATATAGCCATAGCCACGCGTCGGCCGATCGGTCGCGGCATGGGTAGTGGTCGATTCGCGCACCCAGGCTGCCGGTACCAGCTGGCGCCCGTCCCAGCTTCCGCCATTGGCGAAGAGCACGCCGAAGCGGGCTAGATCGCGCGCGCTCATCCGGAACGGATAGGCCGGGTGCCGGGAGGCAGGCGATTGCGCATAGCGACCATCCGCGGCCGAGAGGTCCTGCATGCCGATCGGTGCGGCGATACGGCGGGCGAAGCTCTCGAAGATGTCCTCGCCGGTGCGCTGGCGATAGATCGTGCCGAGCGCGTTGAAGTCCCAGTTGTTGTAGAACCAGAACGTCCCAGGCTCGTGGCTGCCGCGGGCCGGCCGCTTCTCCCTGATCTCGGAGGTCTCGTGCGCCGCCGGGAGATAGATGCCGGAGCGAGCGGTCAGCAGGTTGCCGACGGTCGCGTCCTTCTCCTGCTCCGAGAGCCCGGGCGGCTTCTCGTCGATGCGGAGTTCACCGAGCGTCGAGTCGAGGTCGATCCGTCCTTCTGCGACCGCGATGCCATAGAGCGCGCTCAGCAGGCTCTTGCGGACCGAGGCGACGCCGACCTTGCGGGCCGGGTCGCCGAAGGAGGCGATGACGGCGCCGTTCTGCACCAGCAGCAGGGCGGTCGGCTTGCGCAGGTCGGCATAGTCCAGCAATGGCTGCAGCGCGGCTGCGGACCAGCCTGCCGTGGCGGGATCGGCGGTCCGCCACTCCTTGTGGGGCTCGGCCCGTGCTGGCAACACCCAGAGACAGAGCACGATGATTGCGAGCAGGCGTTGCATCGGTTCGGCTCCTGGTGTCCTGCGCGCATCAGGCGGGGCAATCCCGGCGACTATGCGGCGCCGAAACCGGCCATCCAGACTCAGCGCAGCAGCGAGCGTGCGGTCGGGATGAGGCGGGCGATATCCGGGGAGCGGCCGCCGCCCACCGAAATCTCGCGCAAGGCCGCCTCGAGCGCGGGGATCGTCTGCGAAACCGCTGGCCGTACGAGCGCGACCGCGACGCATTCTCCTTCGCGCACGGGGAGGCGCGCGAATCCGTTCCTGCTGCGGTCGCTGATCATGCTGGCAAGAATCTCGCCGCCTTCCGCGCGAACCGCTTGCGCAACCAGATTTGCGCTCTCGGCCGCTTCGGTGTCGCTACTCGTCGGCGCGAGATGGTGGATGGCGACCAGATGTGTCCGCCCGTCTTGGCGATCGACGGTTCCCGCGGGCAATCGCCCGAGTCCACTTGGGTCGAAGCCAAGGCCGGGTGCGGCAGGCTTTAGCATCAGCGCGTCGTGCCATGCCAGCATGGTCTCGTTCGCGGCGGGGCCGTGCTCCGCCCAGACCGGCCCACCATAGAAGGCGGGGAGGGCGCGGCTGCGGGCGTCCTGATCGGCAAAGCCGCGGAACCAGACGAACTGGTTGGGCGCCGCGGGATCGCGGAACTGCGCCACGACGCTCATCCCGGCCGCTTCCTGCGTCTCGACGAGGTAAGTGTCGAAGACGCGGATCAGGGTTTCTCGTGCACCGGGCTTCAGGCTGTAGCGGCGCAGTTCGAAGACGGTGTCGGTCATGGCGTTCCCCTGGCTGGTGCTTCCGCTAGGCGGAGGGGCAGCCCAACTCCGTCAGCAGCGTCGTCGGAGCCTTCGCCACGATTCGGTCACGGTTCGGGAGGCGTCCGCGGCCGGTTGCGGGTTCGCGCCAGCCGGCCAAGCGTCGCGCGGATTCAAGCACTTGTGGCGGCTGCCGCAGAGAACGCTTCCAGTAGTGGGTCAGGCGGGCCCCGGTTGAGGGCAGGTTAACCATGGTCCGGTGGATTTTAGGGATTTCGCGAGGCGGCGGATCGTTGCAATCTGGCAACGCAGCGCCGATTCCCCATGCGATTCCTTGGGTTTAGCCGGCTCCTTGAAACTTATCCCCATGATCCACATCTTCCTACCAGATGTCGTGTCCACACTCTTTGTGGCGCACTAATCCTTGACGGCGCGGCCCGATCGGGACTAAATTTTGAGGGTCGCGAGACGGCTGGCGGAGACGCCTTCGATCCCCGCGAACGAGTTCCCAGACGGGTCGAAGTGATCACCGCGGCGCGCCGATATCGGCGACGGCGAACGGCGACCTGCGGCCCGGCTGGTCGCATCCGGAGTTTCGATGGCGGGGTCACACCGCTGCGGGACCCAGGGCATCAAACCGAGTTGGGCTGACATCAGGAGCCGGTGAGCAACCGGCCGCGCGTGGCTTTCCCGAGCCCGCGGCACGCATTGGGGATGAAGACATGCGCATCGAGCGCCGCCACACCGCCGCCGGCCAGTCGCCCTATCAGGCGATCCCGTTCCGCTCGGCCGTCAGCGAGATTCGCAATCCCGACGGTTCGATCGTGTTCCGGCTCGAGGGCATCGAGGTTCCCGAGGCCTGGTCGCAGGTGGCGAGCGACGTGCTCGCGCAGAAGTATTTCCGCAAGGCCGGCGTGCCGGCGGCGCTGAAGAAGGTCGAGGAGAACGACGTCCCGTCCTTCCTCTGGCGTTCGGTTCCCGACGAGGCGGCGCTCGCGGCTCTCCCCGAAGACAAGCGCTACGGCTCTGAGGTCTCGTCCAAGCAGGTCTTCGACCGGCTCGCCGGCTGCTGGACCTATTGGGGCTGGAAGGGCGGCTATTTCTCCTCCGAGGAGGACGCCGCCGCCTTCCATGACGAGCTGCGCTTCATGCTGGCGACGCAGATGGTCGCGCCGAATTCGCCGCAATGGTTCAACACCGGCCTGCACTGGGCCTATGGCATCGACGGGCCGAGCCAGGGCCATTTCTACGTCGACTTCAAGACCGGCAAACTGGTCAAGTCGAAGTCGAGCTATGAGCATCCGCAGCCGCATGCCTGCTTCATCCAGGGCGTGCAGGACGACCTCGTCAACGAGGGCGGCATCATGGACCTGTGGGTGCGCGAGGCGCGCCTGTTCAAATACGGCTCCGGCACCGGCTCGAACTTCTCGATGCTGCGCGGCGAGGGCGAGAAGCTCGCCGGCGGCGGGCGCTCCTCCGGCCTGATGTCCTTCCTGAAGATCGGCGACCGCGCCGCCGGCGCGATCAAGTCGGGCGGTACGACGCGCCGCGCCGCCAAGATGGTGGTGGTCGACGTCGACCATCCGGACATCGAGACCTATATCGACTGGAAGGTGAAGGAGGAGCAGAAGGTCGCGGCGCTCGTCGCCGGCTCCAAGATCGTCCAGAAGGCGATGAAGGCCGTGATGAAGGCCTGCGTCAACTGCGAGGCCGCGGACGATGCCTGCTTCGATCCCGAGAAGAACCCGGCGCTGAAGCGCGAGATCAAGCTCGCCCGCAAGGCGATGGTGCCGGACAACTACATCAAGCGCGTCATCCAGTTCGCCCGCCAGGGCTATACCGACATCCAGTTCGACACCTATGACACCGACTGGGATTCGGAAGCCTATCTCACCGTCTCCGGCCAGAACTCGAACAACTCGGTCTCGCTGACCGACGATTTCCTGCGCGCCGTCGAGACGGACAGCGAGTGGAACCTCGTCGCCCGCACCACCGGCAAGGTGACGAAGACGCTGAAGGCCCGCGACCTCTGGGAGAAGATCGGCTACGCCGCCTGGGCCTCGGCCGATCCCGGCCTGCACTTCAACACCACGATGAACGACTGGCACACCTGCCCGGCCTCGGGACGCATCCGCGCCTCGAACCCGTGCTCGGAGTACATGTTCCTCGACGATACCGCTTGCAATCTGGCCTCGGCCAACCTGCTGCAGTTCTACGACCGCCAGACCAAGGCCTTCGACGTCGAGGGCTACGAGCATCTCTGCCGGCTCTGGACGATCGTGCTCGAGATCTCGGTCGCGATGGCGCAGTTCCCGAGCCGCGAGATCGCCGAGCTCTCCTATGAGTACCGCACGCTTGGCCTCGGCTATGCCAATATCGGCGGCCTCCTGATGACCATGGGCCTCGGCTATGACAGCGACGAGGGCAGGGCGCTCGCCGGCGCGCTGACCGCTGTGATGACCGGCGTCTCCTATGCCACCTCGGCGGAGATGGCGGGCGAGCTCGGCCCGTTCCCGGGCTACAAGAAGAACGCCAGCCACATGCTGCGCGTCATCCGCAACCACCGTACCGCCGCCCATGGCCAAGCCGACGGCTATGAGGGGCTGCAGGTCACGCCGGTGCCGCTCGACCATGGCACGCTGGCGCGCCTCGGCGGCTCCAGCATCAAGCTCTCCGAGCGCGCCCGCATCGTCTGGGACGAGGCGCTGTCGCTCGGCAAGATGTATGGCTACCGCAATGCCCAGGCGACCGTGATCGCTCCGACCGGCACGATCGGCCTCGTGATGGACTGCGACACCACCGGCATCGAGCCCGACTTCGCCCTGGTGAAGTTCAAGAAGCTCGCCGGCGGCGGCTATTTCAAGATCATCAACCGCGCCGTTCCGGACGCGCTGCGGGCGCTCGGCTATCGCGAGGCGGACATCGCCGAGATCGAGGCCTATGCCGTCGGCCACGGTTCGCTGGCGCAGGCGCCGGGCGTCAACCATGGCTCGCTCAAGGCCAAGGGCTTCCCGCAGGACAAGATCGACGCGATCGAGAAGGACCTTAAGGCCGCCTTCGACATCAAGTTCGTCTTCAACAAGTGGACGCTGGGCGAGGATTTCCTCACCGGCACGCTGAAGGTCCCGGCCGAGAAGCTCGCCGACATGTCCTTCGAGCTGCTGCCCTTCCTCGGCTTCACCAAGGCCGAGATCGAGGCCGCCAATGTCCATGTCTGCGGGGCGATGACGCTGGAAGGCGCGCCGCACCTGAAGAAGGAGCACTACAACGTCTTCGACTGCGCCAACCCCTGCGGGCGCATCGGCAAGCGCTATCTCTCGGTCGACAGCCATATCCGCATGATGGCGGCGGCGCAGCCCTTCATCTCGGGCGCGATCTCCAAGACCATCAACATGCCAAACGACGCGACCGTCGAGGACTGCAAGAGCGCCTATCTGCTCTCCTGGAAGCTGGCGCTGAAGGCCAACGCGCTCTATCGCGACGGCTCGAAGCTGTCGCAGCCGCTGAACTCGGCCCTGATCGCCGATGAGGACGACGATGCCGACGACGCGGTCGAGGCGCTGCACCAGCAGCCCATGGCGGCGCGCGCCACGCAGGTCGCCGAGAAGATCGTCGAGCGCATCGTCGAGCGGGTCGAGCGGGTGCGCGACCGCGAGAAGATGCCGGCGCGCCGCACCGGCTACATCCAGAAGGCGGTGGTCGGCGGCCACAAGGTCTATGTCCACACCGGCGAATATTCCGACGGACGCCTCGGCGAGATCTTCATCGACATGCACAAGGAAGGCGCGGCCTTCCGGGCGATGATGAACAATTTCGCCATCGCGGTCTCGCTCGGCCTGCAATACGGCGTGCCGCTCGAGGAATATGTCGAGGCCTTCACCTTCACCCGGTTCGAGCCCTCGGGCTTCGTCCAGGGCAACCAGTCGATCAAGAACGCGACCTCGATCCTCGACTATGTCTTCCGCGAGCTGGCGATCTCCTATCTCGGCCGGCACGACCTCGCCCATGTCGATCCCAGCGAGATCGGCCATGACGTGATGGGCGGCGGCGTCGAGCAGGGCAGGGTGGCACCGGACGCCGTCGCGCCGATCACCGCGACGCCGCTGGCCTCCTCGGGCTTCCGCCGCGGCAAGCCGATCAACCTGCTCGCCATCCAGGGCGGCTCCGCGGCGAATGACGCGGTCGCCCGCTCGGGCGGCAGCGTCACGGCGCTCGCCACGGCCGGCGCGACCGCGCTGAAGGAGGAGCCGGAGGCCTATGGCGAAGAGCAGATGAGCAAGCTCGGCTTCGCCGCGCCCGCCGCCCAGCCGAGCGCCTCAGAGCGCCGGGCCGAGGCGATCATGAAGGGCTATGTCGGCGACAGCTGCGGCGAATGCGGCAACTTCACCCTGGTCCGCAACGGCACCTGCCTGAAGTGCAACACCTGCGGCTCGACGACGGGCTGCAGCTGATTGGTCCGAGTGGCCTTGTGAAGTGCAGCAGGCTCTTCGATGGAGCATGCCAGGTTTGCGCATGAAAAAGCCCGGCTTCGGCCGGGCTTTGATCGTCCAGCCTGACGCAGGCTGGCAGCCGGGGATATGACCGAGCGTCTCTGGCCTTCGCGCCGACGCCGATCCTGTCCGCGATCCTTGCTCCGAGATCGCCCCAATCGATCGGCTTCAAGAAGCTGAGCTTCGGCTCGGCGGCCGCGTGGTTTGGTTCTTGCCCGGCCGCCATCGGCCGCTCGCTGCCGTCGCATTGCGAGGAACTCTCATGGCCGGTCCGGTTCGCTACGCCGCGGGATCGCTCGCCGCGTGAGCCTGCGACGCTTGACAAGCCGGTGCATTCAAACGACCAACGCTTCATTCCGGGGGCGGGCATGATCCCGGAAGTCTAGATCGCCGAGCCTTCCATCGGACGCGGTCACGGTGATCTATCTCATTGTTATCGCATCGGAGTTTTCCGAAAACTGGATTCCACTTTTCGGTCCGATGCTCTAGCCTGCCCGGGTCGCCAGGAGATGCCGTGCATGCCATTACGCATCATCAATGAGCCGGGCTTGGCGGGGGAGCGTCGCACGGCGCCTGACCCGGTGCTTCCGGAACGGCGTTGAGCGCTCCGATCAAGAGTTCTCCGGCCGTCGCAATCGCAGCAGAATCCCGAGCGCGGAAGACAGTGAATTGCAGCCAGGGCCCCCTCTCCGATGATCAGCAACCCGATCCCCTGGCCGAACAAGGCCCGCTGCGCGGTCGCCTTCACCTTCGACATGGATGCGGAGGCCCTGCTCCACGTCAATTTCCGTGAGCAGGCGCCGGAGCGGGTCGCATTGGCCTCGATGCTGCGCTACGAGCCGCAGGTCGCCGTGCCGCGGCTTCTGGAGATATTCCGCCGTTTCGATCTGAGGCAGACCTTCTTCATCCCGGGCTGGTGCGTCGAGGCCTATCCGGAAAGCGTCGAGCAGATCCTCGCGGCCGGCCACGAGCTCGGCCATCACGGCTATCTCCACAAGCGGCCGAATGCGCAGAGCCGGGACGAGGAGGCGGACAGCCTCGGGCGCGGGATCGAGGCCCTGAAGCGGCTGAGCGGGCAAAGACCGGCCGGCTATCGCGCGCCGGCCTACGCCTTTTCCCGGCACACGCTGGAGCTGCTGCAGGAAAGCGGTTTCCGCTATGACAGCTCGCTCATGGGCGACGACCAGCCCTATCTGATCGGCAATGGCCGCGGCGACCTCGTCGAGCTGCCCACCGACATGTCGCTCGACGACTGGACGCAATATGTCTGCATCAAGGAGTTCGGCTACATGCTGCCGATCGCCTCGCCGGAGCGGGCGATGGAGGTCTTCCGGGCCGAGTTCGACGCCGCCTGGCGCCATGGTGGCCTGTGGAACGCCGTCTGGCATCCCTTCGTCTCGGGCCGGCCGTCGCGTGCCGACGCTTTCGCCGGGCTGATCGAATACATGCAGGAGAAGGGCGGCGTCTGGTTCGCTACCCTTGCCGAGATCGCCGCCCATGTCCGCGGCCTCGCCGAACAGGGCATCTGGCAGCCGCGGCGCGATCAGGTCCCGTTCTGGCCCGAGCCCCTGCAGGACAGGGAACTCTCCTGAGATCGGGAGCGGTGGCCGCGAGGTCAGGCCAGGATGCGGCCGCGGTTCAGGATTCCAGCCGGGTCGAGCGCGCATTTCAGCGTTCGCATCAAAGCGAGCTCGGAATCGGAGCGGCTATAGCCGAGATAGGGGCGCTTGAGCACACCGACGCCGTGCTCGGCCGATATGCTGCCCTCGACGTCCCGAACCGTGCCGTACACCAGTTCGGCCAGTCCCTCGAAGCCCGCTCCTTCGGGCGGATGGATCGAGAGATGCAGATTGCTGTCGGCGAGATGTCCGAACAGGATCAGCGCCGCGTCGGGCCTAGCCTCCGCGATCCTGGCGTGCAGGAGATCGACACCCCGCGCCATCGCCGCAAGCGGCAGGCTGATGTCGAAATGCAGGCCCGTCGGCAGGTGCCGGTAGAACTCCGAGCTCGCCTCGCGATAGCTCCAGAAGCGCGCGCGCTCGCGGCTCGACTGCGCGACGAGGACATCGTCGAGCAGCCCGTCCTCGACGAGCTCACCGAGCGCCTCAAGGAACAGGTCGGCATAGGCTTCGCCGGTGGGAAGTGCCGCCTCGACCAGCAAAGTGAGCGCTGGGCCTGATGTGAAGGGCGGCGGCAGCGCCGCATGGGTTTTCGCGGCGGCAAGATAGTCGCGCCACATCGCCTCGAAGGCGAGGAGGCCGCCCGGCAGCTTCGCCTCGAGCCGGTCGAGGACCTGCAGGGCCTCAGCGACGCCCGCGACGGAGCACAGCGCGGTGTGATGGCTCGGCACGGCCGGCTGCAGCGCCAGCAGGACGCGCGTGACGATGCCGAGCGTGCCTTCGCTGCCGATCAGGAGCTGGGTCCAGTCGTAGCCGGCATTGTTCTTGATCACCTTGACGAGCGAGCTGACGATCCGCCCATCCGGCAGCACCGCCTCGAGCCCGAGCACGTTGCGGCGGGTCATGCCGTAGCGCAGGACCTGCACGCCGCCGGCATTGGTCGCGACATTGCCGCCGATGGTGCAGCTGCCGCGCGCGCCGAGATCGACGCCGTAGAGCAGGCCTGCCTCGGCCGCCCGTTGCTGGATCGCCTCGAGCGGCGTGCCGGCGAGGGCGGTCATTGTCCGGCCGAGCGGGTCGAGCTCCTCGATGCCGTTCATGCGTTCGAGGGAGAGCGCGATCTCGCCTTCGACCGGATGCGCGCCACCGGCGAGCCCGGTCAGGCCGCCCTGGACCACGACCGGCAGGCGGAAGCGGTGGCAGATCGCCAGAGCCGCCGAGACCTCGGCCGTGCTGCGCGGCAAAAGCAGCGCCGCCGGTGCGCAAGGCGGCATTCCGGCGCTGTCGGCGCGGTTGCGCGCGGGTACGGCCTCGCCGAGGCGGATCTGCTCCGCGCCGAGGGCGGCGGTGAGGGCCGCCAGCGCATCCGGGGGCAGGCTCACGCCGCGACGCCCTCGCGGCCATGGCCGAAGACCGCCTTGACCTCGAGGAAGTCCTCGAAGCCGAAGACGCCGCATTCGCGCCCGTTGCCGGACTGCTTGTAGCCGCCGAAGGGCACGGCGCTGTCGAGCGGCGCACCGTTGAGATGGACCATGCCCGCCCGCATCCGGCGGGCGATGCGGCGGGCGCGTTCGCGGTCGGCGGAGGTGATGTAGCTCGACAGCCCGTAGGGCGTGTCGTTGGCGATGGCGATCGCCTCCTCCTCGGTATCGTAGGGGATGATCGCCAGGACGGGACCGAAGACCTCCTCGCGCGCGATCCTCATCTCATTGTTCACATCGGCGAAGATGGTCGGGCGGACATAGTAGCCGCGCTCCAGCCCGTCCGGCCGGCCGGGGCCGCCGGTGACGAGCGTCGCACCTTCCGCGATCGCGATGCCGATCAGCTTCTGGATGCGCTCGAACTGGACGGCGCTGACCACGGGCCCCATGGTCGTGCCGGCGGCGCGAGGTGGGCCGACATGCACCGCCTCGGCCGCCTCGCGGGCGAGCGCGACCACCTCGTCATGGCGGGCGCGCGGCACGAGCAGGCGCGTCGGCGCATTGCAGGACTGGCCGCTGTTGCCGAAGCAGCTGCGCACGCTGCGCGGGACCGCGCTGTCGAAATCGGCATCGTCGAGCAGAATGTTCGGCGACTTGCCGCCGAGTTCCTGATGGACGCGCTTGACGGTATCCGCCGCCGCCTTGGCGACGAGGACGCCCGCCCGGGTCGAACCGGTGAAGGAGACCATGTCGATGTCGGGATGCCGCGCCAGCGCCTCGCCGGCGCCAGGCCCGTCGCCATTGATCATGTTGTAGACGCCGGCCGGGATGCCGGCGGCATGGACCATCTCGCTGAAGAGCAGCGCCGAGATCGGCGCGACCTCGCTCGGCTTCAGCACCATGGTGCAGCCGGTCGCCAGCGCCGGGCCGACCTTGCAGGCGATCTGGTTCATCGGCCAGTTCCAGGGCGTGATGAAGCCGCAGACGCCGACCGGCTCGCGCGCGATCAGGGCATCGTTGATGAAGTGGTCGAAGCGGTAGTCGCGCAGCACCGCCAGGGCCTGCTGCAGATGATCGAGCCCGGCCGCGGCCTGGGCCCGGTGCGCCAGTTCGATCGGCGCGCCCATTTCCTGCGAGATCGCCTCGGCCATCTCGTCATGGCGCTTGCGGTATTCCTCGATCAGCGCTTCGAGCAGCTCGATGCGTTCCCGGCGGCTGGTGCGCGCATAGCCGTCGAAGGCTCCCCGCGCCGCGGCGACGGCGGCATCGACATCGGCGCTGCCGGCCAGCGCGATCTCGGCGAAGGGCGTTTCGGTCGCAGGATCGATGACCGGCAGCATGGTGGCGCCGGACGCGGCAACCCAGCGGCCGCCGATGTAGAACTCGCGATGGGATTTCACGGGGCCTCTCCTTGTGGCGCCTCGGCGAGCCGGCGGTCGTAGTCGAGCACGGCCTGGAGCAGAACCTGCGCGCCGGCGCCGCAATCGTCGAAGGAGGCGTCCTCCGCCTCGTTATGGCTGAGGCCTCCGGCGCAGGGCACGAAGATCATCGCCGTCGGCGCGATGCGGGCGATGTAGGCGGCGTCGTGGCCGGCGCCCGAGACGATGTCGCGCATGCGGTAGCCGAGATTGCCGGCAGCCTGGCGCACCGAGGCGATGCAACGGGGATCGAAGGGCACCGGCGGCGAATCCCAGATCCGCGTCAGGGTGCCGGTGACGCCGTGTTCGGCACAGATTGCCGCCAGGGCCTGTTCGATTGCTTTCTCGGTCCGTTCGAGCGCGCCGGAATCGGGATGGCGCAGGTCGATCGAGAGGGAGGCTGCGCCCGGGATGACGTTGCGGGAGCCGGGATGGACCGCGATCGTTCCGACGGTGGCGACGGCACCGGGGCAGGCGCGTGCCGCAGCCTGCACGGCCAGCACCAGCGCGGCCGCGGCGGGGAGGGCGTCCTGGCGCAACCGCATCGGCGTCGAGCCGGCATGCGACTCGCGGCCGGTGATCTCGACATCGTACCAGCGCATGCCCTGGACGCCGGTGACGACGCCGATCGTGTCGCCCTCGGCCTCGAGGATCGGTCCCTGCTCGATATGGAGCTCGAACATGGCGCCGATAGGCGTCGCCCCGATCGCAACCTCGCCGCGATAGGAGATCGCCTCGATCGCCTCGGCGAAGCTCACCCCGTCGCCGTCCTTGCGCGTATCGGCATAGGTCCGGTCGAACACGCCGGCATGGACGCCGGAGCCGAGCATGGCGGGGGCGAAGCGCGAGCCCTCCTCATTGGTCCAGTTGACCAGCATGACGGGCGCATGGGTCTCGTAATCGGCCGCATGCATGGTGCGCAGGCATTCGAGCCCGGCGAGGACCCCGAGCACGCCGTCGAACTTGCCGCCGGTCGGCTGGGTGTCGAGATGGCTGCCCATCGCGATCGGCGGCAGCGCGTTGTTCCGGCCGGGTCTGGTCGCGAACATGTTGCCGACCTCGTCGACATGCACGCTGCAGCCGAGGCTCTCGCATTCGGCCCGGAACCAGTCACGGACGCGGCGATCCTCCTCGCCCAGCGTCAGGCGCCGAATGCCGCCCTTGGCCGTGCCGCCGATCCGGGCGGTCTCCATGAGATCGCTCCAGAGCCGCTTCGCATCGATGCTCAGATTGTTCGCGCGCTTGGTCATCACGTCTCTCAGCAGGGGACTTCGATCAGGAACGGGCCGGGCTGGCTAAAGCTCGTCCCGACCAGCTCGATCAGGCGCTCCACGCTGTCGGCGCGGGCCGCTTCCACGCCCATGCCGCCGGCGAGCTTGACCCAGTCGAGATCGGGGCGGCGCAGGTCGAGCATGTCGAGCGCCGTCCGGCCCGGGTTCAGCGCGCCGACATTGAACAGCTCGGTCTCGAGGCTCTGATAGGCCCGGTTGGCGAAGATGATGTTGGTGACGTTGAGATTCTCGCGCGCTTGCGTCCAAAGGGCCTGCAAGGTGTACATGCCGCTGCCATCGGCTTGCAGCGCGACCGTGCGCCGCTCCGGGCAGGCGACGGCGGCGCCGGTCGCCAGCGGCAGGCCGATGCCGATCGAGCCGCCGGTGAGCTGCAGCCAATCATGCGCGGGAGCGCCGGCCGTGTGCCGGTAGCAGAAGCCCGCCGCATTGATGCTCTCGTCGACGAGGATCGCATCCTCCGGCAGCAGGGCGCCGACGACGGCGGCGGCGGCCTCGGCGCTCAGCGCGCCGGTCGGCAGAGCCGGGCGGGCCGACGCCTGCAGGACCGGCGGCGCGCCGGCGCCGATCAGGTCGGCGAGCCGCTCGAGTGCATCCTCGAGATCGTCCTGCGGCGCTGCGAGCCGATGGACGGAGCACTCCGGCGGCAGGACGAGGCTCGGCTTGCCGGGATAGGCGAAGAAGGCGACCGGCTCCTGGGTGCCGACCAGGACGACGCGGCGCACCTCGCCGAGCTGCGCGAGCGCGTCGGTGACCGGGTAGAAGACGCGTTCGAGCGCGACGCGCCCGGCGCCGCGCGCGATACGGGCATTGGAGGTCGGCGCCATCAGGCGCGCGCCATGCGTCTGTGCGATCCGGCTCGCCAGCTCCAGCGGCCGGGCGCGCAGGGCGCGGCCGCCGACCAGCAGCAGCGTCGGCTCGCCGGAGTGCAGGGCGGCAGCGGCCTCCTTCAGCGCCTCGTCCGAGACTTTCGGGCGCGTCGGCAAGGCGAGGCGCGGCGCCGGGCCGTCGGACTCGTTCCAGGCGGTATCAGCGGGCAGGATCAGGGTTGCGACCCCGCCGGCGCCGGAGAGCGCCGCTGCAACCGCCTCGGCGCCGTCGCGGGCGACCGCGCGGGCATCCTTCGAGGTCCGGACCCAGTCCGACATCGGCCGGGCAACGCCCTCGACATCGGAGCTCAGGGGCGCGTCGTAGATAGCGTGGTGCGTGGCATGGTCGCCGACGATGTTGACGATCGGCGTATTGGCCTTGCGGGCGTTGTGGAGATTGGCGAGCGCATTGCCGAGGCCGGGGCCGAGATGCAGCAGGGTCGCGGCCGGCTTGTCGGCCATGCGGGCATAGCCGTCGGCAGCGCCGGAGACGACGCCCTCGAACAGCCCGAGCACGCAGCGCATGCCGGGGACACGGTCGAGCGCCGCGACGAAATGCATTTCAGACGTGCCCGGATTGGCGAAACACGTATCGATCCCGCTGGCGATCAGCGTCCTGACCAGGCTTTCCGCGCCGTTCATATCCTGTAGTCCCGCCTTGTCCTGCCGGAGGAATGGAGGGGCCGGGCGAGAGCCCGGCCCCGAGTGATCAGAGCGGATCGCGAATCAGCGGCGAGGTCGAGCAGTGGATACCGCCGCCGCCGAGCGCGACCTTGTCGTATTCGACGACGCGCACGGAGATGCCCGCCTTGTCGAACTTCGCCTGCGTGCGCTCGGAGAGGCCGCCGGCCATGATCACCCGGCCCGGGCGCACGGCGAGGCAGTTGATGACCCAGTTGCCGTCATCCGGGCAGACCTCGATCTGGCGGATGCCGAGCTGCTTCAGCCGCTCGAGGAACCAGAAGGGCAGCAGCGTCGGATTCACGAACGCCGTCTCGGCGTCGATCATCACGAACATGCCGTCGATATGCAGGCGATAGCCGGTGAGCTCGACCCGCAGCAATTCGACCCCGTGGACACGCAGCACTTCCTCGAGCTGGCGCGCGCCTTCCTCGTTGACGCGGCTCGACAGGCCGATGACCGCGACCTTCGGCGTGATGAAGGCGAAGCTGCCGCCTTCCATCAGGCCGGTGCCGCCGATGGTCCGCAGGATCGGCATGCCGAGCTTGGCGAGGGTGCGCGTGACCGGCAGCTCCTCGCCGCGGCGGATCGGCGGGCCGAGACGGGTGACGATGGCGCCGCCATCGATGGCGATGACGCTGTCGCGGGTGTAGACGGACTTCATCTTGCCCGGCGCGCATTCGTCGAGGAAGACGACCTCGGCCCCTTCCTCGCGCAGCGCGGCGACGAGGTTGTCATGCTGGGCCTGCTGGGCCGGAAGATCGGGGATCGTGTCGCCGCGCCAGTACCAGCCCTGCTCGGGATCGCCGAAGGCGCCGATGTCGGGGATACGCTTGGCGGGATCGACGATGTTCAGCTCCGGGCCGGGCCGGTGCATCAGCACCTTGCGGATCTGGCCGACATCGTTGTTGCAGCCCCAGCGCTGCCCCCAGACCTCGACCTGCTCGGACTCGGCCTCGAAGGCCGGTTCGGCCCGCGAGGCGAAGGTCTTGATGAGCATGTTGTAGCGGTATTCGTGTTCCGAAATGATCGACATGGTCTTCTCCTGAATCCGGCGCTGAACTGATCTCTCGCAGCTGGGGCTCAGCCGGCAGCGGTCGGAATGGTCCATTCGTCGCCACGGGCGGTGGTGACGTATTCCGGCCAGCGATAATTGACGGGCGCCTCGAAATCGGCCGGCAGCAGCGGCGCGACCCACTTCTCGCCGCCGATGCCGCCGCCGGTGCGCTCCTTGAACTCCGCCTGCGCCGCGGCGAGGCTGGTGCCGTCGGTCAGGAGGTCGATGATGGTGGTGGCGATGACCTTGGCCGCGGTGCTCCACATCGGGTCGATGCAGGCCGGCATGCCGCCCATGGCATAGCGGGTCCATTCCGGATAGCGGTAGCCGGGCGGGGCCTTGAGGGTCGGGCGGCCGACATAGAGCCGCACCGTCGGCGCATGCCATGTGTAGTCGACATAGTCGTCGGCAGCGAGGTTCTTCTGCCAGGACGGCAATTGCGCGCGGAACGCCTCCTCGCCCTCCCAGGGCGCCGTCAGGCGCTGGATCTCCGGCATGAACGGGTCGTCCATCGGCTCCAGGCCGAGATTGCGCTGGATCTCGCGGCCGAAGTTGCGCGCTTCCTCGCCCCATTGCGGCGCGCCGATCGCGGAAAAATTGCGCCAGGCCGCCTGCGCCATCGCATGGTTCGGCAGGCCGGCGCGGGTACGGGTGATCCAGGCCGGTGTGACCGTGCAGTGGCTCATCGCGGCGCAATGCTCGGCATTGCGGTCGAGCACCGCGAAGACGCGCTCGCACATGTCGAGCGTCGGGGCGCGCAGCGAATACTGGATCTGGGCGAGGCCGGGGGCGAGATTGTCGGCTGCGGCATAGCCCGCCTGGATGATGTGCTCGTTGAGCGTCCAGCTGCCGTGATGCGGCAGCATCGACTCCTTCATGTACTTGGACGAGGTGTACATCAGGCAGACCGCGTCGATCGCGCCGGGTGCGCGCGCGGTCGAGTGGCTGTGGGCCACGCCGGCAAAGGCGCCGGTCTGCTGCCAGGTCTCCGGGTTCGGGCATTCGAAGGTGTAGACGCGGCTCCAGTAGGGGGCGCTGTGGGTGTCCCAGAAGCAGCTGTTCGCCAGTGCCGGGAACGAATGCGGGTGGAAGCTGATCGCCGCGTCGAGATCGTCGTAATAGCCCTTTGCCGCGTGCACCGGCTTGGAGCCGCACATCTTCTCGGCCGGCTCGCCGAAGAACTTGATGCGACCCTTGATGCCGTGCTTCTGCATGGCGTGCTTGGCGGCGAGGAAGCCGGCGAACGCGCCGATCCCGAGCGCCGAATGCGGATCGGTATGGCCGGCGGCGTGGCGGCTGACGCCCTCGCGCGGCTTGCGGAAGGGCACGGCCTCCTGCGAGGTGCCGGGCACGGCGTCGTATTCGGCATAGCCGCCGATGGTCGGGCCCTCGCCATTCGACCATTCGGCGCAGAACGCCGTCGGCATGCCGCCGGAACCTTCCTCGACAGTGAAGCCCTCGGCGCGCAGGCGCTCGACATACCAGGCGGCGGAGCGGTACTCGCGCCAGGACGGCTCATGCAGGTCCCAGATCGTCATATGGTCGGCGGAGAGACGCTCCGCGTTCTCTTTCAGCCAGGCGAGCGCGCTCTGCTTGTCGGCGCCAAAATCGCTGATGTCGGACATGGTTCTGCCTTTTCGGATGGTTCAGTTCGCGCGCCGCGAGCGCACATAGGCGTCCGCACACAGAAGGCTGACGGTGACGGCGATGAGGACCGCCGCGACGGCGGCCATGGTCGGATCGAGCGCCTCGTTGATGCCGTCCCACATGCGGCGCGGCAGGGTGAAGACGGCGCGACCGGCGATGAAGAGGGCGAGGACGAGCTCGTCCCAGCTATGGATGAAGGCGAAGATCAGACCGGAGACGACGCCGGGCATGATGTTCGGGATGATCACCAGGCGCAGCGTCTGGCCCATGCTGGCGCCGAGGCTGAGCGAGGCCTGCTCGAGGCGCGGGTCGAAACCGGCGAGCGCGGTCGAGACCGTGATCACCACATAGGGGACGCCGGTGACGGCATGGGCGATGATCAGGCCGGTATAGGTGTCGAGCAGGCGCAGATCGATCCAGAACTGGTAGATGCCGAGCGCGTAGACGATGGTCGGCACCATGATCGGCACCAGCATCAGCATGCGGACGAAATCGCTGGCCCGGTTGCCGAGGCGCCAGCAGCCGATGGCGCAGAGCGTGCCGGCGACGACGGCCACTGCCGTCGACACGCAGGCGATGATGAAGCTCTGCAGGATGCTGACGAGCCAGGGGCCGCTGCTGAACAGGTTCCGGTAATACTGGAAGGAGACCTCCGATTCCGGCAGCGAGAGATAGTGCCGGTCGGTCACCGAAACCGCGAAGACCACGGTGATCGGGAGGACGAGGAAGCAGATGATCAGCCACGCGAACGAACGCGTCATGATCGAGATGTTGCCGAAGCCGTTGCCGGTCATGAGCTTAGCCCGCTCCGAAGAGTTTACGCAGATTGACCAGCCGGCTCAGCGCTGCGAGCAGCACGCCGATGACGATCAGCAGCACGGCGGCGAGCATGCTGGCGACGCCCCAGCGCACGACCTCGAGGATCTGGACCTTGATGTATTCGGCGATCATCAGCGTCTTGCCGCCGCCTAGCAGGGCCGGGGTGACGAAGAAGCCGAGCGAGAAGATGAAGACCAGGATGCTGGCGCCGACGACGCCGGGCAGGGAAAGCGGCAGGAACACCCGCCAGAAGGCTTCGAACCGTGAGGCGCCGAGGCCGCGCGCGGCGGCGATGCAGCGCTGGTCGATGTCGCGCATGTTCGAGAAGATCGGCAGGATGCCGAGCGGAAGCATGTAGTGCACCATGCCGATCATGACGCCGGTCTCGTTCCAGATCAGGCTCAGCGGCGAGTCGGTGACCCCCGTCGCCATCAGCGCGGAATTGATCAGCCCTTCGCGGCGCAGCAGCACGAACCAGGCGAAGGCGCGCACCAGCACGGAAATCCACAGCGGCACGAGCACGCCGAGGAACATCCAGCGCTGGACTCTCGGGGAGGAGTGCACGAGCGCATAGGCGACGACATAGGCCAGCAGAAGCGTGAAAATCGTCGTCAGCACGCTGATGCGGGCCGTGGTCCAGAGCATGCGCTGGATCGAGGCGCTGCTGGCGAGCAACTCGTAATTGTCGAGGCCCGGAGCCGGCACCGTGACGCTCATCCAGAGCACGCGGCCGATCGGGTAGATGTAGAAGACCCCCATCAGGAGGAGAGCCGGCGCGATCAGCAGCCAGTAGCGCGTCTGGGGCGACGCGAAGAGGCCGAGACCGGCCCGGCTGCGCGCTGAGTCGGCAGGAGCAGTCATCACATGTCCGATCGGGTGGGAAAGCGCCCTCGGGCGCGGTCATGCCCACCTTGCGGAGGGCATGACCTGTCGCGCGTCGGGTGACGCGCAGCCGTTACGAGGAGATCAGGTCCAGGAAGCTCTGGAACGTCTTCGAATGGTTGGCCTTGTACCATTCGGCGTTGATCTTGGCCTGGATCGCGGCGTTGGCAGCGTCGGAGGGGTTCTTCTTCTTGAGTTCCGCCGGCACGAGCGCATCGGCCGCAGGGTTCGAGGGGCCGTTGCCCATCGCCGCCAGGAGCTTCACCTGTCCTTCAGGCTGCTGCATCGAGGCGATGGCGCGCATCGCTTCCTTGCCGGCGGGGTTGCCCTTGGGCACGACCCAGAGGCCGGGCTGGAGCAGGCCGTCCTTGAAGGTGTAGGTGACGCGGCCCTGCGTCTCGTCGGCGAGCACGTTGGCGCGGGTGTGCCAGAGCAGGCCCATCACGCATTCGCCGTCGCGCATCAGGCTCTGGCTTTCCGAGCCGCTGTTCCAGAACAGCAGATCCTTCTTGATCGTCGCGATCTTGGCGAAGGCGCGCTTGACGTCGAGCGGGTAGAGCTTGTCCTTCGGCACGCCGTCGGCCATCAGGGCGAGCTCGAGCATCGCCTGCGAGTCCTTGCGCATCATGCGCCGGCCCGGATATTTCTTAGTGTCGAAGAAGTCCGCAAGCGTCGGCTCGCCCGAGACCTTGCTCTTGTCCCAGGCCAGGACCGAGCTGAACATGTAGTTCACCACGCCTTCGTCATAGGCAAAGGTGGGGTCCAGCTTCTTCTTGTCGACGATCGAGTAGTCGATCTTCTCCAGCGCGCCGTGCGGGCCGAGCTCGGCGAGGGTCGTGATGCCGGCGTCGCAAATGTCCCAGGTGACATGGCGCGACTGGACCATGGTGAGGATCTTGCCGTTCAGCGCGCCGCTGCCGTCGAGCACGATCTTGCCGCCCTGGGCGGCGAAGGGCTTCACGAAGGCCTCGTCGAAGGCCTTCATCGCGACGCCGCCGAAATTGACCAGCACGACTTCCTTGCCGCTCTGGGCCCGTGCGGCGCCGCCGCCAAGTGCCAGCGCTGCCGGCGCGACGCCGAGCGCGAGCGCGCTGCGGATCAGGTCGCGGCGCGTCTGGCCGCTGCCGAGTTCGGCCGCAAGGGCCCTGCAATCTTCCGCGAAGCTCTGCTTTTCCATCATGATCCCCTGTTTTCGTTGATGATGAAGATGAGGCTTTCCGGTCGTTAGGTCCGGCCGCTAAGCCTCCTGGACCTCCATCCCCGCCCGCGCACTCCAGCCCAGTTCGAGAGATTGCCCGACTTCCGGAGCATTGCCGGCAGTCCAGGCCGGCAAGGAGACGCTGATCGGGCCGCAGCCCGCGGTGTCGACGAGGACGCGGAACTCCGAACCGAAATAGTTCCACTCCCTGACGACGCCGCTCAGCCGGTTGTCGCTTTCGGTACCGGGGGCGACGATGGAGAGCTTTTCCGGCCGCAGCGCGACCGTGACCTTCGAGCCGATGCCCGGCTTGGCGTCGCGGGCCTTCTGCACGAAGCGCACGCCGTCCCCGGAGAATACGAAACCGTCCCCGACATGGGACTCGACCTTGCCGCGCACGAAATTGCTCTTGCCGAGGAAGTCGGCGACGAAGGCCGTGCGGGGCCGATCATAGAGCTCGCTCGGTGTGCCCTGCTCGACCAGTCGCCCGTCGCTCATCACGACGATGCGGTCAGACATGGACAGCGCCTCGTCCTGGTCATGGGTGACATAGATGAAGCTCAGGCCGACCTTGCGGTGCAGGCGCTTCAGCTCCTCCTGGAGTTCGGCGCGCAGCTTCTTGTCGAGCGCGCTCAAAGGCTCGTCGAGCAGGAGAAGGTGAGGGGTGAAGACGAGCGCACGAGCGAGGGCGACGCGCTGCTGCTGCCCGCCCGAGAGCTGGCGCGGCAGGCGCTCGCTCTGGGTCGTCAGCTTGACTAACTCGAGTGCCGCCTTGACCTTTTCCTCGATCTCGGCGCGCGGGCGCCGGCGCACTTTCAGCGGAAAGGCGACGTTGTCGAAGACCGACAGATGCGGGAACAGCGCATAGCCCTGAAAGACCATGCCGAAATTGCGCGACTCCGGCGGCAGATGCGTGATCGGTTGCTTGTCGAGGTGGATGCTACCTTGGTCGGGCTGCACAAATCCCGCAATCATCATCAACAAGGTGGTCTTCCCGGAACCGGAAGGACCTAGCATCGTAAGAAATTCACCGCCCTTGATGTCTAGCGAGACGTCTTTGACAGCTTTGAATGTTCCGAATGTCTTCGAGACACCAGATATCGACAGGTCATGACCTGGAATCGTTGCCGTCATTGTCAAGGCAGCCCCTCTGTTATATTTATTTCGACCTTGGCTGTCTGGTCGAACGATTGTGGAGCTTAGCTGCCTTAAAATCAGAGTCAACTATAAAAAAAGAGCCCACTCTAAATTTTTTTGAGCTAGGCTCGTGCGGGAACAGGAGGGCGTTTTGGCCAGCAAAGTGATCGGACTGAGAGAGCGCAACCGGCAGCACCGCATCGGGCTCATTCTGGGCGCGGCCTCTCGCCTGTTCGCGCAGAGCGGCTATGACAGCACGCGGATCGAGGAGATCGCCGAGGCTGCCGAGGTCGCGCCGGCGACGGTCTATAACTACTTCACCAACAAGGCGAACATCCTGACCGCGCTGGCCGCGCGGCATGCCTACAGCTCCTGGGCCGAGCGTAGCGCCTTCGTGCAGAAGCCGCCGGGCGATCCCATGGAGGCCGTGCAGGGCTTCGAGCGTCTGCTCGCCGACCAGGCGATGCGCACGCTCGGCCGGGAATGCTGGCGGGTCATTCTGTCCGCGCCCTATCTCCAGCCCGGCAGCCGTCTCCACCGCGCCGGGATCATCTTCGGCTGGCTGATCGAACGGCACTATCGGCGCATGCTGCGTACCTTCAAGGAGCGCGACCAGCTCGATGCCGATGTCGACATCAGGGCGCTGGCCGAACTGATCACCGCGATCGGCACCTATCATTTCGGCCGCTTCATCTCGGACGAGACCATGACGCTCGACGCGCTCAAGCACGAGATCGAGAAGCATGTCCTGATCATCTTTCTCGGCGTCGTGCCCAGGCAGGCGCGCCCGGACGCTCCGGGCGTGCTAGCTAGACACTGAGGCAGAGGTATTTGATCTCGAGATAGTCCTCGATGCCGTATTTCGAGCCCTCGCGGCCGAGACCCGATTGCTTGATGCCGCCGAAAGGCGCGACTTCGGTCGAGATCAGCCCGGTGTTGATGCCGACCATGCCGTATTCCAGTGCCTCGGCGACGCGGAAGATCTTCGAAACGTCGCGCGAATAGAGATAGGAGGCGAGGCCGAACTCGGTGTTGTTGGCCATCGCCACCA
Organism: Allobosea sp. GW823-FHT01F03; assembly: GCF_058798075.1. Classification (NCBI taxonomy): domain Bacteria; kingdom Pseudomonadati; phylum Pseudomonadota; class Alphaproteobacteria; order Hyphomicrobiales; family Alloboseaceae; genus Allobosea; species Allobosea sp. GW823-FHT01F03. The sequence continues at coordinate 2,964,759 of NZ_CM179505.1, forward strand.
CCTCCGCGACGGTCTCGAAGCGGAACAGGGGGGCGACCGGACCGAAGGTCTCCTCGCGCGCGACCTTCATCGCGGCGGTGGCGCCGGTCAGCACGGTCGGCTCGAAATAGAGGCCGCCGTGCTGGTCGCGCCTGCCGCCGGTCAGCACCTGCGCGCCTTGCGCGGTCGCGTCGGCGATGTGCTCCTCCACCTTGGCCAGCGCCTTGTCCGAGATGAGCGGGCCGGCGAGCGCGCCCGCCTCGAAACCGTCGCCGACCTTGATCAGTCTGACGCGCGCGGCGAGTTTCTCGGCGAAGGCGTCGTAAACTCCGGCCTGGACATAGAGGCGGTTGGCACAGACGCAGGTCTGGCCGTTATTGCGGTATTTCGAGACGATCGCGCCTTCGACGGCAGCGTCGAGATCGGCATCGTCGAAGACGATGAAGGGGGCATTGCCGCCGAGCTCGAGCCCGAGCTTGAGCACCTGGTCGGCGCCCTGCCGCATCAGGATCTTGCCGACATTGGTCGAGCCGGTGAAGGTCAGCTTGCGGATCTTCGGATTCTCGCAGAACTCGCGGCCGACAGCGACCGCATCGGTCGAGGGCAGCACGCTGAAGAGCCCGGCGGGCAGTCCGGCGCGCTCGGCGAGCACGGCGAGGGCGAGGGCCGAGAGCGGGGTTTCCGATGCCGGCTTGGCCACCATGGCGCAGCCGGCCGCGAGGGCCGGCGCCAGCTTTCGTGCCAGCATCGCGTTCGGAAAGTTCCAGGGCGTGATCGCCGCCACCACGCCGACGGGCTGCTTGACGACGATGATCCGCTTGTCGGGCTGGTGCCCGGGGATCGTGTCGCCATAGACCCGCTTGGCCTCCTCGCCGAACCACTCGACATAGGATGCGCCGTAGAGGACCTCGCCTTTGGCTTCGGCCAGCGGCTTGCCCATCTCCGCGGTGAGGATCGCCGCGAGATCGTCGGCATTGGCGACGATCAGGTCGAACAGCCGGCGCAGGATCGCCGCCCGGTCCTTGCCGGTGCGAGCGGCCCAGTCCTTCTGTGCCTCCTGCGCCGCGTCGATGGCGGCCGACGCCTCGGCCCGGTTCAGGTCCGGCAGCGTCGCCAGGACCTCGCCTGTCGAGGGGTTGGTAACGTTGAAAGTCCGTCCGGTTGCCGCCGCGTCGACCGGCCGGCCGGCGACGAAGCCGCATTCGACGGCGAGCGAGGTATCCTTGAGCCGCGCGAGGAGGCTGGCCGCGATCGCCATCGTCTCAGGCCTCCGCAGCGCATTCGCGCAGGCTGTCCTCGAGGATGTCGAGCGCCTCGGAGAAGGTCTCGTCGCTGATCGTCAGCGGCGACAGGAAGCGGATGACATTGCCGTAGACGCCGCAGTTCAGCAGGATCAGGCCCTTTTCGAGCGCGCGGGCGCGGACCCGATTGGTGAAGTCGGGGGCGGGGGTCTTCGTGCCGGGCAAGGTGAACTCGACCGCGTTCATGAAGCCGGGGCCGCGGATGTCGGCGATCTGCGGTATGTCGGCGGTCAGCGACTGCAGGCGCTGCTTGAGGCGGGCGCCGAGCTGCTCGGCCCGGGCGCAGAGCCCTTCTTCGGCGATGACGTCGAGCACGGCATGGGCCGCAGCGATGCCGATCGGGTTGCCGCCATAGGTTCCGCCGAGGCCGCCGACACCGGGGGCGTCCATGATTTCGGCGCGTCCGGTCACGGCTGCGATCGGGAAGCCCCCGCCGAGGCCCTTTGCCATGGTGGTGATGTCGGCGACCACGCCGGTGCGCTCCATCGCGAACATCCGGCCGGTCCGGGCGAAGCCGGTCTGCACCTCGTCGGCGATCAGCAGGATGCCATGCTGGTCGGCCAGCGCCCGCAGGGCCGCCATGAAGGCGCGCGGCGCCTCGTAGAATCCGCCTTCGCCCTGGATCGGCTCGATGATGAACGCCGCGACGCGCGACGGATCGACATCGGCCTTGAACAGCCGGTCGAGCGCGGCCAGCGAAGCCTCGGCGGTGACGCCGTGCAGCTCGACCGGGAAGGGGATGTGGTAGACCTCCGGCATCATCGGGCCGAAACCGACCTTGTAGGGCGCCACCTTGCCGGTCATCGACATGCCCATGAAGGTCCGGCCGTGGAAGCCGCCGGCGAAGGCGATGACGGCCGAGCGGCCGGTGGCGGCGCGGGCGATCTTCACCGCGTTCTCGGTCGCCTCGGCACCGGTGGTGACGAAGATGGTCTTCTTGGCGAAGTCGCCTGGGACCGCCTCGTTCAGCCGCTCGGCCAGGGCGACATAATTCTCATAGGGCACGACCTGGTGGCAGGTGTGGGTGAAGCGCTCGAGCTGGGCCTGCACCGCCGCGATCACCCTTGGATGGCGGTGGCCGGTGTTCACCACGGCGATGCCGGCGGCGAAGTCGATATAGCGCTTGCCTTCGGCGTCCCAGAGCTCGGCGTTCTGCGCCCTGTCGGCATAGATCTGCGTGGCGACGCCGACGCCGCGCGAGACGGCCGCAGCCCGGCGGGCTTCGATGGCGGAATTGGACATTGCTTGCTCCCCTCGGATGGCCGTGCCTGTGCCGGCAACTCTTCGGATATTTTCTTGCAGTTTTTCTGCAAGAAAACAAGATGGCCGCGAGACGCTTTCCTGCCTAGATCCTCGCGCGTCCTATCGGACGCGAAGTGACGATCTAGCTCCTTGTTTTAGCATCGGATTTTTCCGAAAAGTGGATTCCACTTTTCGGCCCGATGCTCTAGGTTTTCGCGTGATCGCCGTGACGATCGGCGCAGCCTGGGACCGGATGTGGAGCCTGTTCGATTTCGCATTACCGAGGCGGCCCGCATGGCGGGTGTCTCGGCCTCGACCTTGCGGCTCTGGGAAGCGCAAGGGCTGATCGAGCCGATCCGGACCGCCTCGGGACAGCGGCTCTACAGCCGCGAGCAGCTCGACCGGCTGCAGGAGATCGCCTGGTTGCGGCGCGAGAAGGGCCTCAACCCGCCGGCGATCGCCGATCGCCTGCGCCGGGAGGATGCCCCCGAGCCGCCGGCGGGGGTGGCGGCTGCGGAGGCGTCAGCGCCGGAGGTTCCGGTCGGGCTGAAGATGCGGCGGCTGCGCCAGGCGGCGCATGAGACGCTGGAAGATGTTGCCCAGGCGACGGCGATTCCGGTCTCGGTGCTCTCGACCTTCGAGCGGACCTCGCTCGGCCTGTCCTTCAAGGCCCTGCACGAGCTCGCCCGTCATTTCGGCACGACTGTCGCGGCGATCAGCGGGCAGGAGGATTACGACCAGCGCGAATCCCTGGTGCGCTCCGGTGCCTGGGCGACATGGCCGCCGACCTCGCCCGGCGTGACCGTGCAGGCACTGGCGCGCGGCCAGACGCTGATGGAATGTCATCGCTTCCAGCTCGCCCCGGGCGCTTCGAGCGAAGGCACCTATGAGCATGAGGGCGAGGAGTTCCTGCACGTCCTCACGGGCAGCCTGGAGATCGTTCTCGACGGGGACAAATTCTTCGTCCTCGAAGCCGGGGACAGCTTCTATTTCGAAAGCCGCAGGCCTCATGCCTGGCGCAACGCCTGCGGGCAGGAAACCGTGGTGATCTGGATCAACACGCCGTCGAGCTTCTGATCGGGAGGTTCAGCCGCGCTGGCGTCGGGTTTGGGGGGCGCCGGCGCTGGCACGGGCTGGAATGCAGCCGCGTTGCGGGGTCTGACGAACAGTAAGGTTGGTGTAAGGCGGGCCGGCATAAGGTCCTCTCACGGAACGAGCCGGCCGCGACGGTCGGATGGATGGAGAGAGGAAGAAGCCGATGACCAAGCAGGACCTGAACAACATCGCCCTGACCGACGAAGAGCTCGAGGCCGCGGCCGGCGGCGCCGGCCAGTGGGTTCCCCCCAGCCGCGGTGAGTGGTGGGTCTGGAAGGAGAGCCACTCCTCCTTCACCGGCAATCCCGCCAACTTCCATGCGACGGCCAGCAGCGGCGGCGGCAACGTGCGCAGCGAGGTGATCGACGGCAAGCGCCACTTCATCAAGTTCGACGGCACCAAGGAGGTCACCGTCGCCATCCGCTGATACGGTCGAGTTTGTTCTTTGATCGCCCGGCTCCCCAGGGAGCCGGGCGATTATGTTTCGAGAAGGAGCGGCGTCGCCGCTACTGCGTTGGCGGACCCGGCCGGCCAGCCGCTCCGTGAGCGCCGTCCATCAAGCGATCTGGCGGCGGATCAGCTCGGCGAAGACGCCACCGGAGGCGGCCAGCGTCTCGTAGTCGCCCTGCTCGACGATGCGGCCTTCCGACAGCACATAGATCAGGTCGGCATCGCGCACAGTGCTCAAGCGATGGGCGATCACCACTCGGGTTACGTTCATCTGCGCCAGCGTTGCCATGACATGGGCCTGGGTCGCATTGTCGAGCGCGCTCGTCGCCTCGTCGAGCAGCATGATCCGCGGCCGCCTCGCTATGGCGCGGGCGAGCAGAAGCCGCTGGCGCTGACCGCCGGACAGGGTGGCGCCGGCGTCGTCGACATAGGTGTGCAGTCCCATCGGCATCGCCGCGATGTCGGGACCGAGCCCGGCCAGGCTCGCCGCCTCGAAGGCGGTCTCCAGGCTCAGCGGCGCCGTCCCGGCGATGTTGTGATAGAGGCTGCCGGCCTCGATGCGGCTGTGCTGCAGCACGACGCCGAGCTGGCGCCGGACGGCGCCGCGGTCGAGATCGCGCAGATCATGGCCGTCGAGCAGCACCGCGCCGCTATCGGGTTGCTCGAAGCCGAGGAGCAGCCGCAGCAGCGAGGATTTGCCGGAGCCGGAGGGGCCGACCAGGGCGACGAAGGCGCCGGCCGGGATGCGCAGCGAGACGTCCGAGAGCGCGCTCTGCCCGCCGGGGTAGCTGAAGCTGACGCGCGACGCCTCGATCTCGCCATGCAGGGTTCCGGGGTGGATGCTGCCGGCGCCGTCCTCGGTCGGCTCGGCCAGGATCGGCCGGGCGCGCTCCCACAGGGGCAGCACCGTCGCCAGCGCCGGGATCAGTCCCGCGAGCGAGAGGATGGCCGAGACGAACTGGCCGGAGACGCCGGAATAGGTGACGTAGTCGCCGAGCGTCATTTTGACGCCGCCCAGGCCGACGAGGCCGATCAGCGCCGCCATGACGAGGATGTTCCAGCCTGCGCCGAAGGCGCCTACCGCGCTGCCGACCACATTCGCCCGGAAGTTCACCGCCTGGTCCACGGCGAAAAGATGCATCCAGCGCGCCAGGAAGCGGTTCTCGGCGGCGGCGACGCGCAGCTTCGAGATGCCCTGGAAGATCTGCACGGTCAGCGTCTGCATCGCCCCGCCATTGGCGAGGGCGCGCCGCTGCAATTGCAGCTCGAACAGGGTCATGCCGACGAGGATCACGAGCTGGACGGCGCAGACCGCGAGCGCGAGCAGAGCTGGCTTCAGCCCGTAGCTCAGCAGCACGACGAGATTGACCGAGGAGAACAGCACGCCGAGCAGGGCCGTGATGCTGGCGACGCCGACGGTCCGGCGGATCTGGTTCACCGCATCGGCGCGCAAGGCGAGGTCGCCGGCGCCGTAGCGGCGGAAGAAGCCGGGCGAGAGCCGCAGCAGCCGGCTCCACAGAGCCCCTTCGACGGCCGAGCCGAGCACGGATTCGACGCGCAGCACGGCGAGGCCGCGCACCAGCTCGAAACCCATCACCCCGAACGCGACCGCGACCATCACCAGGATGAGCTGCAGAATCTCGCTGCGCACCCCGTCGGGGATGACCGATTGCACCAGCATGCCGGACAGGAACGGCGTCGCCATGGCGAGCAGGCCGGCGGCGAGGCTTGCCAGCGCGATCAGCGCCATTTCCCCGCGCACGATCGCGAAGACGAAGGCGGCGAGTGCCCGGCCGGGTCGCTGTTCGCTGCCGGAGAAGCCGCGATAGAGCACATGGGCATGCGGGGTCAGCGAGGCCGCGACGCCGTTGTCGACCCTGATGCGTTCGCCGCTGCCGGGGCGCACCATCCGCCAGCCGCTGCGTGCCGGCAGGAGTGCGACCGGCGTGCCGTCGCGCAATTGCCCGATCATCGCCTCGCCGGCCTGGCGCCACCAGCCCTCTTGCAGCTTGAGTTCGCGCGACCTCAGACCGGCCTTGGCGGTGTAGAGCGCGAGTGCGTCGCCGTTCTCGCCGATCGAGCGCAGGCGGTCGAAATCGGCCGGCAGCCTGACGCCCATCGCGCGGGCGACCGCACGAACCGCCGCCGCGAGCGGCGGTTCGGCTCCGGGGCCTTCCCGAGCCGTACGCGGTGCGGTTCGCCCCGCGACCCTCGCCATCGCTGCCGATAGCGCCGCTGCATCCGTGTCGGCGACCGTCGCGACATGCTGGCCGAGGGCGGCCATCCTGCCGTCGAACCAGGCCTGCAGCAGCCGGCCGAGTGCATCGTTGAAGCCAGTGAGCGCGGCGAGGAGGGAGCCTTCACGGGCCAGCGCGGCGCTGTCGAACACCTGGATCTCGCTTGCCCGCTCGGCCTGGAGCGGCGCGCCGCGCAGCACGGCGACCGGGAGATCCCGTGGATCGCCACTTCGTCCCCAGATATTGGCGCAGGCGCCGGTTCGTGTCCGGTACCAGAGCAGGGCCTGCGAGCCGCCGGGGAAGGCGGTGTCTCCTGCCGCAAGGCTGTGAAGCCCAGGCTCCAGCCGGTGCGGGGCCAAGCCGTCGGCAGCACCGGCATGTGCCGGAAGCTCCGCCAGATGCCGTGCGTGTTCGGCCATCACGGCGATCCAGGACTCGGCGGAGCGCGCAAAGACGTCAGCCTTTCCAGCCAGATCGGGGAGGGCGATCGTCTCGATCTCTGTGCCGGCCTGAGGGATCAGGACGAGGTGCACGCTCCGGGCCGCCAGGCCGAAGGCGGCAGCGCCGGCGCCGAGCGTCGCGACATGGCGCAGGCTCCCGGCCTGGCCCTGCTGTGCGACGAAGAGGTCGGCGCCCGCGCCGGCGAGCCGGTAGGCGAAGCCCTCCTCGCAGGCGATACGGGTTGCAGCCTGCTCGCTTGCTGCCGCGGCGCTTTCGAGCACTTCACTCTGCACGGACGAGCTCCGCATAGCGGCCCGCGGCCGCGATCAGCGCCCGATGCGTGCCGCGTTCGACGATCCGGCCGTGGTCGAGCACGATGATCTCGTCGCAATCGCGTACCGTGCTCAGCCGATGCGATATCACCAACGCACTGACGCCGCGCCGGCGCAGATTGGCGAAGACCTCCGCCTCGGTGACGGGGTCGAGCGCCGAGGTCGCCTCGTCGAGGACCAATATGGCCGGGTCGGTGGCGAGGGCGCGGGCGAGCTCCAGGCGCTGGCGCTGGCCGCCGGAGAAATTGAGCCCGCCCTCGGCGACATCGGCGCCATATTGGCCGCGCCGGCGCACGATCTCCTCGTGGACGCCGGCGTCGCGCGCCGCCGCGATGATCCGGGCATCGTCGAGCGAGCCGTCCCAGAGCGCGATGTTGTCGCGGATCGTGCCCTCGAACAGCACGACGTCCTGCTCGACATAGCTGAGCGAGCCCGCGAGCACGCGGCGTGGCACGTCGCCGGCTGCCGTGCCGTCGAAGGTGATGCTGCCTGCGGCCGGTTGCAGCAGCCCTGCGACCAGCCGCGCCAGGGTCGACTTGCCGCTGCCGGAGCCGCCGACCACCGCGACCCATTGGCCAGGCGCGATGGAAAGGTCTAGCGCCTCGATCAGCCCGGCCTGGCCGGGATAGGCGAAACCGAGTCCGCGGATATCGATCCGGCCCGAGAGCCGGGCCTGCCGCGCCGGCCAGTTTTCGGAGACCGCTGCGTCGCCTTGCAGGCGGGAGGCCGGCGCATGGCGCATCGTGTCCTGCACGCGCTCGAGGTCGCCGCGCAGCTCCTGCAGGCCAGCGACGGCGCCGACGAGCGATTGGACCGGGGTGTGGAAGGCCTGGAGCACGGCGAGGAAGGCGATCAGCGTGCCGACCGTCATCTCGCCATCCATCACCTTCAGCGCGCCCCAGCCGAGCAGGGCGGCATAGGACAGGCTCTTGATCACCGAGGGCGCCAGGGTGAGGAAGAGCGTCGAACGCTCCAGCGCCTGCATCATGTTGAGCAATTGCGCCTGCGCGCCCATCAGCCGGGCGAAGAAGGCGTCCTCGGCGCCCGACGCCTTGATCGTCTCGATCGACTGGATGCCGCCGAGCGCGACGCTGGCCAGGCGCGAGCGCTGGACCACCACGCGCCTGACGCCCTCGACCCGGATGCGGGTGATGAAGGCGATCGCCGCGATGTCCGCCGTCGCGAAGGCGAAGCAGGCGAGCGCCATCGGCACGTCGTAGACCATCATGATGGCGGCGCTGATCAGCGCGCCCATGATGCTGAAGAGCGCCGAGGAGATCGAGACCACGGCGCTGTGCGACAGGCGGCGCGCCGCCTCCATGCGCGAGGCGATGTCGCCGACATGGCGCTGCACGAAGAAGCCGATCGGCAGCCGCAGCATATGCGCCATCAGGCCTATGGCCGATTGCGTGCCGAGCCGCCGCTGCAGCCGGGCCAGCACCAGACCGTGCAGCCAGGACAGCAGCATCGAGAGCAGGGCCGAGCCGATCAGCGCGACCAGCAGCGGGCGTAGCCAGCTCGTCGCGTGCTGGACCATGATGTTGTCGGCGAAGATCTTGCCGGCGGCCGGCACGAAGATCGGCGGCAGCACGTTGCAGAGCGCGATGATGCCGAGGAAGCCGAGCGCGGCGCGGGTCTCGCCGCCCTTGGGCAGCAGCGCGCGCAGCAGGCGCGGCCGCTCGCCGGCCGGCTCGAAGGCGGGCGTGGGCGCGAAGGTCAAGAGGATGCCGGTGAAGGCACCGTCGAACTCGGCTGCATCGATGCTGCGCCGGCCATGGGCGGGATCGTTGATCTGGACGCGTCCGCGCGAGACGCCCTCGATCACGACGAAATGATTCATCTGCCAGAAGGCGATCGCCGGAAAACGATGCTGTGCCAGCGCCACCGGCTCGACGCGCCAGCCCTTGGCCTCCATGCCGAAGCTGCGTGCGGCGCGCAGCAGCGAGGCCGCGGTGGCACCGTCGCGCGTCACCTGGCAGGCCTCGCGCAATCGCTCCAGCGGCAGCCAGAGGCCGTGATAGGCCAGCACCATGCCGAGCGCAGCAGCGCCGCACTCGACCGCTTCCATCTGCAGCATGGTCGGCACGCGGCGGGGCCGGCCTGCATTCGGCAGGGGCGGCACGGCCGCGGCGATGGTCGCGCTCTCAGTCATGGCCGGGCGCCCTCACAGCCCGGTCCAGCGGCGCAATGCCGGAATGATCAGGGTGATCGGCGGCGCGCGCCGCACCGTGACGTTCGCCGTGAGCAGCAGGCCGCTGCTGAGCGGGATTTCCTGGCCGCGCTGCGAGGTCCAGGCATAGCCGCCTGTCTCGCCGGGCGCAGTCTCGAGCGTCGCCCGTACCTCGAACGGGGCGCCGTTGCGCGCCATCTGCCGTGCGAGATCCGGATTGCCGAGCCTCTCGGCGATCTCGGCCTGGCCCTCGGGCTGCGGCGAGATCGACACGACCTTGCCGACGACCATGCCGTATTCCTCGCGCGGCGCGATCGAGGGCGAGATCCGCACCTCCATGCCCGGCGCGAGGCGCTTGCCCATGTCGCCCGGTACGAAGAACAGGGCCTCCAGCCGCTCGCCGCCGGTCTCCAGCGTCATGATCCTTTGACCGGCGGTGACCAGGGCGTTCATCGTCACCGGCACCAGAGCTACGGTGCCGTCGCGCGGGGCACGGATCTCGTCGGCGAGCCTGCGGCTCAGCCTCGCCTGTTCGAGCTGTCCCCTGAGGTCGAGGATCTGGCGCTGGCTGGCCTCCAGCTCCTGATCGCGCGCGCCGCCCAAGGCGAGGATCGCTCCGTTCAGCGCAGCCAGTTCCGACTGGGTGCGTGACAGGCTGGAGCGCGCGCCGAACAGCCGCTCGCGAGCCTCCTGCACGCGGTCGGTGGTGCCGGCGCCGCGCGAGAACAGCATTTCGCGATTGGCGAGCGTTTCCTCCGCCTCGGCGATCCGGCGGCGCGAGAGGTCGACGGCCTCGTCGAGTTCCGCGCGGCGGCGCTGCTGCGCGACGGTCTCGGCGGCGACGCGAACCTCGTAGCGCTGGGTGATGGCGGTGCGATGGTCTTCGGCCTGGCCGATGCGTCGCTCCAGATCGGCGATGCGCGCATCCTCTTCAGGGGTGGTCAGCGAGGCCACGATCTGGCCCGCGGCGACCTTCTGGCCGGTCGGAACGAGCCCGTCGACCCAGCCCGATTTCGGGGCGTTGAGGCCGATGAAGACGCCGCCGCCGCGCACGAAGATACCCGGTCCCTCGACCGTCTCGCGATAGCGCGCGAAGCAGGCCCAGACGACGATGCCGATGCAGAGCGCCAGGCAGAGCAGGCCGGCGACCCATTCGACGCGGCCGACCACGCGCAATGGTGCGTGGAAATCCTCCGGCCGGTCGAGCTGTTGCAGGGATTGCTGCCGGAACAGGGTTCCGCCGGCTCGCTGCGGCGTCGGGGCTGAATGAACCTCTGACATCCGCAGCGATCCTGAACTCTCCGTATCCCGGCCAGATAAGCTGGCCAAACGTTGAGTATTCGCAAATGCCGGCAGTATTTCTGCCGCGTGGCCGCGGATTTGCTCTCGTGCCGGCAGCGCCGGCCCCGGAAGGGGCCGGTGCTCGCTCTATGGGGAGGTCAGGCGGCCTCGAGATGGCCGATGCCGTCCACCAGCATGTTGCAGCCGCGGCTGGCGAGACCCCACTGGCGGGTGACGACACCGGTCGCGGTGGTCAGGACGCCGCCCGTGGTAAGGGCGATGCCCAGGATCTTCTGGCCGAGGCCGGCGCCGGCCACGGTGTCGAGCTCGTCATCGGTCAGGGCGATGGAGGTTTCGCGGGCGGTGTCGAAGGCGTTGGTGGCGGTCATGGTCGGTTTCCTCTCGCTTCCGGCCGGCGACTGCTTCGTCCGGCCTGGCGAGAGGCATTTGACCGTCCTGCGCTTACATGGACCTTACAGCTCGCGGGCGGTGTCGGCGGGCGTGCGATCTTCCTTGTCGGACGCGTTTGCGGAGGAGCGAGCGCAGCGGTGGTCCGGGGCTCGCCCTTGGCGTGACGCGCGGCCGGGCAGGGGAACCCCGGCCGAGAATGTCACCTCGCCCCGTCCAGCCCCATCTGCCAGAAATCGGCTTCCAGCCGCGAGGCCTTGCCGAACAGTGCCGCGAGGTCGGCGAAGCGGCGTTCGGTCATGGCACGGGCGGCGAGCTCGTCGAGATGGCGGCGGGCATCGCGGGCGATGCTCTGGAAGGCCTCGCCGGCATATTCGCCGATCCATTCGCGATAGGGGTGGCTTTCGAGCGCCGGGCCGATCTCGGCGGCGAGCCGGGCGCCGATTTCGGCATAGCCGATGACACAGGGGGCGAGCGCGACATGCAGGTCGAGCAGGTCGCCGGACTGGCCACAATCGAGCACATAGCGGGTGTAGGCGACCGTCGCCTGGTGCTCCGGCGCCGCTTCGAGCTCCTCCGGCGACAGGCCCCAGCGGCCGCAGAGCCGGACATGCAGCTCCATTTCGAGGTCGAGGATCGCCGAGAGGCCGGCCTTGGCCGCCCTCATGTCGGCGAGCGTCCGGCTCTTATAGGTGGCGAGCGCATAGGCGCGCGCGAACTGGATCAGGAAGAGATAGTCCTGGGTGAGATAGGTCCGGAACGCCGCCTGCGGCAGCGAGCCTTCGCCCATCTGCCGCACGAAATCATGCTCGACATAAGTTGCCCAGTCTGCGGCGGCGGCAACTTTCAGCCTGTCGAAAATATCCATGTCGGCACCTCGTTTCCGGAGACGGAATCGCGCGCAGTCATAGCCAGCGCGCGGGCGCCACGGAAGCGCTGCGCCGGACGGGCCGCCTTGCGCGACTACAGCCTGAGCGCGGTCAGCGCCTCGTTGATCCACCACCATTCGCGCCCGGGCGCCGCCTCGCCGCGCAGGATCGCGAGCAGCTGCTGGTAGCGCAGCGATCGGTCATGGTGGCGACGGTACTGGTCGAGATGCCAGGCGCGGAAGGCTTCGTCCGGCTGGCGCTTCATCGCCTTGGCCGAGGCATCCAGCCAATCGCGCGCGATGGACAGGCCGGTCGCGGAGCTTGGAGCCTCGTCCTTCGCCATCGCCAGGCGGATGCTGGCAAGGATCCGCCCGGCGGCGGCATGATAGGCGGCCGGATCGAAATCCGCCGTCCACATCGAGGCGGAATCCGTTCTGGCGCTGGCGATGAGGGCCGGGTCGCTCAACATTGCCCGCAGTTCGGCGAAGGCGTCGATCTGCTCCGGCGAAGGGTCTTCCGGCAGCTCCGGGGTTCCGGCAGCCAGGGCTTCGCGCTTCCATTCGGGGCTGATCCCGTCCCCGGTGACCTCCTCGAAGAAGCGCTCGGTCAGAGCGCGCATATCGGCATTGGACAGCGAGGTCATGGTCCATAATCTCCTGATGTCGTCCGGGGAGGGCTCGGGGTGGCGCAGCGCGGCGCGCAGGGTCGCGGCGATGCGCCGCTTGCCGGCGATTTCTGCTTCGAGGGCCGACAGGCGCAGCGCCAGCAGTTCGACGAGCGAGGTCTTGCGCGCGAGCATGCCGCGGATCGCGGCGAGACTGGCGCCCATGGCACGCAGCGCCTGGATCAGTTCGAGCCGCGCCGCATCGGCATCCGAATAGACGCGGTAGTTCGCCATGGTCCGGCTGGCCGGCGGCAGCAGCCCCTTGTCGGAATAGAAGCGGATGCGTCGCACCGGCACGCCGCTGAGCCGGGAGAGTTCGCCGATCGTGTAGCGTTCGTCAGTCATGGCGATGTCGTAGCGTCTCCATCTGATGGAGGGTCAAGCGCTGCGCATCACTCGCCATGCAATGGTTCGAATGCGCGGCAAATGCGCAAGCGCTCCGAAACCTTCCGAGCCGAAATCGCGGGGGGCAGCCCGTTCGCCCGGCCGTCGTCAAGGTCCCTTTAGCTTGTCGTCGCCAGGATCGCGCAGGTGTCCAGCTTGCGAAAAAATCCCGATTTTGAGGCAGGCCCCCCGGCTGCGGAGGGGGCGACGGCGGAGCGGCCCGCCCAGGGGCGGCGCATCGACGGCCTGCATTTCGAGCCCAGGCTGGAGTGCGAATACCGGCTGCATATGCGCGCCGATCAGCGTACCAGCACGCTGGTCTGCCTGATCACGGCGCTGGGTATCTGGCTGATCTTCATCGGTCTCGATCTCTCGCGGCTCGACGGCTGGGCCGCGCTGGCCGAGGGCGACCACGAGGTCGCGCTCGCCATCCTGCTGCGGTTGGCGACGCTCGGGGTGCTGCTGATCCAGATCAGCATGCTGGCGACGCAGCGCCTGCCGCGCGCCTATCACCGACTTTCGATGCTGGCCCTCGCTCTGATCGGGGCGACCAGCACCTTCATCGCCAACATGTTCAAGCTGCGCGGGCTGCCCCAGGCCGACATCGCGCAGCTCGTCATCATCGCGGCGGTCTTCCTGCCGGTCGGTCTGACCTTCCTCCAGAGCTCCGGTGTCGCGCTCTTCATCGCCCTGTTCACAACGGCGCTCGGCTTCGTGATGCTGAGCGTGCCGGCTCATCTGAGCGAGCATGTCCGGCTTTCGATCCTCTTGTTCTTCGCCGTCTTCGTCGGCGGCGTCGGCGCCTGGCTGCGCGAGCGTGCCCAGCGCGACCAGTTCCTGCTGCGGCGCCTGCTGCAGGACCATGCCATGTCGGACCCGCTCACCGGCATCGCCAATCGCCGCGGCTTCGAGCAGCAGGCCGCCATGGCGCTGGAGCAGGCACGGCTCGACCAGGTCGCGGTGATGTTCGCCATCCTGGATGTCGACCATTTCAAGCGCTACAACGACCATTATGGCCATCATGCCGGCGACGAGACGCTCCGGCTGATCGCGCGCACCATCGCCGAGGCCGGTTGGCGGCCGCTGGACATAGCCGGGCGACTCGGCGGCGAGGAGTTCGGCCTGCTGCTCTATGACGCCGTGCCGGAAGAGAGCGTTCCGCGTCTCCAGGAACTCGTCGCGGCGATCGCGCAACTCGGGATCGAGCATGCGGCGTCGCCGACCGCCGACCATGTCACGGTGAGCCTCGGCGCGACGCTGTTCGACGGGCGCGAAAGCACGGCCGACCTGTACCGACGCGCCGATGCGGCGCTCTATGCCGCCAAGGCGCTCGGGCGCAATCGCGGCGAGTACATTCCCGCCGATGGGGCGGAAGCGCTGGTCGCGGAGCGGCGTCGCAGGGCCTGAGGGCCCGTCTTGCGCGCCGGTCTTGCGCGGATGCGCCTGTCTCGCAGCGCCTGAGGCTGCTATGCGGAGCGCCCGCGATCAATGAGGCCTTCCATGTCAGCTCCTGTTTCCATCGGCATCATCGGCGCCGGCATCATGGGCGAGCGCATGCTGCGCGCCGTGCTCGACCAGTCGCCCGATCTCGTCCGCGCCGCCGGCATCTGGGACCCGGCGGCCGAGGCGATGGGGCGAATTGGCAAGGAGCTGCCGCAGGTCGCGATGCTGGACGGCGCTGATTCGGTGATCGCCGCCAGCGACTGCGTCTATATCGCCTCGCCGCCTTCCTCCCATCTCGGCCATGCCCGCGCGGCGCTCGATGCCGGGCGCAGCGTGTTCTGCGAGAAGCCGCTTGCCGTCGACCTCGCCGATGCCCGCGCCTTCGTCGCCGAGGCCGGCGGGCGCGGGGCGGTGAACTTCCCTTTCGCCTCTTCGCCGGCCGTAGCGACCCTGGCGGACTGGATCGCGAAGGGTGAACTCGGCACGCTCCGCAAAGTCTCGATCGAGGTCGCCTTCGCGCGCTGGCCGCGCCCCTGGCAGGCCGATGCCGCCGGCTGGCTCGATCGGCGCGAGCAGGGCGGCTTCACCCGCGAGGTCGTCTCGCATTTCCTGTTCCTGAGCCGACGCCTGCTCGGCCCGCTGCACGGGCTGAAAGCGAGCGCGAGTTTCCCGGAAGCCGGCCGTTCGGAGCGCGCCATCGCGGCGACGATGCTAGCGGGCGACCTGCCGCTGACGCTGACGGGCGGCGTCGGCACGACGGCCAAGGACGACCACAACATCTGGCTGCTGGAAGGCGACAAGGGGGCGGTACGGCTCTGCGACTGGTCGCTGGCCGAGCGACGCCTGCCGGACGGTTCCTGGCAGCGCGCCCCCGATGCGCTGTCGCAGCTCGAGGCGAGGCCGGTCGCGCTGAAGCGCCAGCTCGAAGGCGTCGCCCGGCTGACCCGCGGCGAACCGCACCAGCTCGCGACCCTTCGGGAGGCACTCGACGTACAGGAGATCGTCGAGGCTATCCTGGCGAGCTGAGGCGTTCCGCACGGTTCGTTGAGCCGTCGCGGCACGAGCGCTATGATGGGCCGGCCACCGGAGGCTCGTCCATGCGCCATGCCTTCCTGACCGACGAGCAGATCGATGCGCGTGCCTTGGCGCATCGACGCGGGCTCGGCTTTCGCGACGACAGAGCCATCGACTTCGCCAGGCTGATGGCGCGGCTGAAGGCGCGCTATCCGAACTTCACCTATGAGCGCGTCGGCGATGACAGCCTCGGCGAGGCCGAGGCGCAATGGGATTCGCAGGCCAAGCGCCTGCTGATAGCGGACACCGTGTTCGAGGGCGCGGAGCGCGGCGAGGGCAGGGCGCTGATGGCGGTGGCGCACGCCGTCGGACACGCTCTGCTCGGCCATGAAGGCACTTTCAATCGCGGCCCCTCCGGCAGCCCAGCGGAGCGCTTCTCGCCGAAGCTGCGGTCGATGGAATATCAGGCCCGGCGCTATGCCGCCGCCTTCCTGATCCCCGACACGCCGGCCGTGCGGGCTCTCGACGCGACGGGGCTGAGCCGGCGCTACCATGTCAGCATGAGCGCCGCGATCGTCCGGCACAGCGAGTTGCGCTCGGGCGAGAGTGCCACTGTTTCGTCTTCGCGGCCGGGCGGGGCGGCGAGCTGAGCGGCTTGCGATCCGCGCGCCGGCGGGGCATGGCTCGGCGCAACGCCAATCTCTTCGAGGCCACGCATGACCATTGTCGCATCCGGCGCGCCGCCGGCGCCGAAGCCCGCCGCGCGGGCGGAAGCCGTCGCCCCCTTCATCGTCATGGACGTGATGAATGCCGCCGAGGCGATCGAGCGGCGAGGCGGCTCGGTGGTCCATATGGAGGTCGGCCAGCCTTCGGCGCCGACGCCGGCGAGCATCAGGGCGGCCACGGCGCGGGCGCTCGACGACGGGCGCATCGGCTATACGCAGGCGCTCGGCATCGGCTCGCTGCGCGCCCGCATCGCCCGGCATTATCGCGAGGCCTATGACGTCGAGGTCCCGGCCGAGCGCGTGATCGTCACCACGGGGTCGTCCGGCGGCTTCATCCTGTCCTTCCTCGCCTGTTTCGAGCCGGGCGCGCGTATCGCGATCACGGCGCCGGGCTATCCGGCCTATCGCAACATTCTGATTGCGCTCGGGCTGGAGCCGGTCGCGATTCCGGTCGGGCCGGAGACGCGCTATGCGCTGACGCCCGAGCTGATCGCCAAGGCTCATGCCGAGGCGCCGCTCGCCGGCGTGCTGACGATGAGCCCGGCCAATCCGACCGGCGTGGTGATGACGCCGGAGGCGATCGCGGCCGTCGCGGCCGAATGCCGGCGGCTCGGCCTCTGGTACATCTCCGACGAGATCTATCATGGCCTGACCTATGACCAGCCGGCGACGACGGCGCTTGCCGCCGATCAGGACGCGATCGTCGTCAACTCCTTCTCGAAATACTACTGCATGACCGGCTGGCGCGTCGGCTGGCTGGTGGTGCCGGAGCGGCTGGTGCGGACGATCGAGCGATTGCAGCAGAATCTCTCGATCTCGGTGCCGATGCTGAGCCAGGTCGCGGGCGAGGCGGCCTTCGACGCGACCGTCGAATGCGAGGCGATCAAGGAAGGCTATGCCGCCAACCGCGCCTATCTGCTCAAGGCGCTGCCGGAGATCGGGCTCGGCGACTTCCTGCCGGTCGATGGCGCCTTCTACATCTATCTCGACATCGGAAAATACTCGAACGATTCCATGAGTTTCTGCCGCGACGCTCTTGAGCAGGCCGGGGTCGCGATTACGCCGGGACTGGATTTTGACGAAGGGCGTGGCGCGCGCACGGTGCGGCTGTCCTTCGCAGGATCGCTGGCTGAGTGCGAGGATGCGGTGGCCCGGCTCGGGCGCTGGCTGAAGACACGTTGATCGCGCTCGCCTAGATGCTTGCCAATCCGGGCCGAGCGGCAGCAATCTGAGCTTACGAGGCAGGGGGACGGAATGCGTCGGAAGTGGATCGGTCCGGGATTGGCCGCAATGCGCTGGTTCCTGCTGGCGATGATGGCTCTGGCGTTCGCCGGGCCCGCGACGGCGCAGACAAAGGACGCGCCGGCTGAGCCGCTGACCCTGACGCTGCGCGGCGACGAGGCCCCCGAGACGGTCCGCAAGCTCGTCGATGCGCTTTCGGCCGGCGGACGCCGGGTCGAGGTCCGGATCGGTGGGGTACCGGCCGAGGCGCCGGCGCCCGCCGAACCGGCGGGGAAGGCAGCCAAAGCGCCCAAGCCGCCTCCCGCACCGTCGCTTGCCGAGACGACGGACACCCAGGCCGAGGCCCTGGTCGACTATTTCGTCTCGGGTCTCGACTATGGCCGCGCCGCGATTCCGAGCGTCCGCTTCCTGCCGGGGGACTGGCTGCGGAGCTGGTCGCTGAACCGCAATGCTTCGCCGACGACGCGTCTCTTCGTTTCGCTCGCCCTGGCGCTTGGCATCGCCCTGCTGTTCCGCTTCGCCACGGCAAGATGGTTCGCAGCCCGCATGCGGCCCCGGGCAGAGTATTTCACGGCGAGGCTGATCGCTTCCGGCTTCGGCCTGCTGCAGGATCTGCTGACGATCGCGCTCGGTCTGGTGGTGGCGCGGCTCGCCGGCAGCTACTGGCTGCCTTCGGACGATCTTGCAGCCCATGCCCTGCGCGGGATCACCAATGGTACGGCTGTCGGGGCAGCCTATATCGCCACCGGACGATTCCTGCTCGCTCCGGGCGAGCCCGAGCGCCGGCTGATGCTGTTGCCACGGGCGGAGCGGCATTTCCGCCTGCTCTGCGTCTATGCCGTGATCGTGCCGATCTTCATCGTCGCCGCGCTGCTGGCGCAGCGGGTTTCCGGTGGGCCTGAGCCGGTCGCCGGGCTGGTGACGCTCAGCGGCTTCGTGCTCGCCGCCTACAAGGTCTGGTGGTTCGTCGACGCGCGGTACGACCTGACCGCGCTCGTCCTCAGCGGCAGCGCGGAGCCCAGTCACGGTCGCAGGCTGTTGGCGCAGGCGATGCCCTGGATCTATGTCGCGATCGCGGTCGTGCTCTGGATGATCGGCCGCGCGGCGGCGATGATGCCGAATGGCGGCCGTTGGACCGAGGCGGCCGAGCTGACGCAGATCATCGTCGTGCTGGCGCCGATCCTCTCGGTCGGGGTCAACAGCCTCTTGACCTGCCGGCAGGCGCGCCGCGCCGCCATCGCCAAGCCGACGCCGCTGGCACAGGCCCTCGGCCATGCCGTGCGCGCGGCCGCCGGCGGCGTGATGTGGGCCGGCGGCTTCTATCTGGTGGCACGCATCTGGGTTGGTCTGCTTTTCGGCATGAGCTCCGGCCAGTTCGGCCAGGTCTCCCGCCAGTTCGCCAGCATCGCCGTGCTGGCGTTCGTCGGCTGGGTCGTGATGGTCTTCCTGCGCGGCTTCTTCGACGCCTATGCGCCGCGTCCGCGCTCCACCGGTCCCGTCGACGAGGACGTGATGCCGGAGGACAATACGCCGTCGCGGCTGGCGACGGTGATGCCGGTGCTGCGCGGCGTCGTGCTGACGGCGGTGATCGGCCTGACCATCCTGGTGCTCCTGTCGCGCCTCGGTGTCGATATCGGGCCGCTGCTGGCCGGTTTCGGCATCCTCGGTCTCGCCATTTCCTTCGGCTCGCAGGCGCTGGTGCGCGACATCGTCTCCGGCTTCTTCTTCATGCTGGAGGATGCCTTCCGCGTCGGCGAATATGTCGATACCGGGCGCCTCAAGGGCACGGTCGAGAAGATTTCACTGCGTTCGATGCAGTTGCGCCATCAGAGCGGGCAGATCCACACCGTTCCGTTCGGGCAGGTGCAGTCGCTGACCAATGCCAGCCGCGACTGGGCGACGGTGAAGTTCAATGTCCGGCTCGATCACTCCGCCGATATCGAGAAGGCGCGCAAGACGATCAAGAAGGTCGGTCTCGCTCTGCTGGAGGACCCGGAATTCGGGCCGCATTTCATCGCCCAGCTCAAGATGCAGGGCGTCGCCGACATCACGGATGCGGCGATCGTGATCCGGCTGAAGTTCACCTCCAAGCCGACCCAGGCTTCGATGCTGCAGCGCGAGGCCCTGAAGCGGGTCTATCGCGGCCTGCTCGAGGCGGAGGTGCCCTTCGCCTCGACCGCGGTGACGGTACGCGAGGGCGGCGGCAAGGGGGCCGCTGGGGCGGCTGCGATCACGGCGGTGCCGCCGCCATCCCCCCTCGCGCCGGCGGCGGAATAGAGCTCGGCCGGATCAGCGGCCGATCTCGAGCAGGAAGAAGAAACCGAAGCCGATCACCGTCAGCAGTACGCCGAAGCCGGCAGCCAGCCGTGCTGCCGAAAGCTGGCGGCTGAAGAGCGTGCGCTGCTCGGCCCGCTCGCTGGCGTGCTCGGGACCGTGCTTGCGGAACTGGCTGGCATAGAGATCCGGCGTCATCTGCGGGCCGATCGGCAGATTGCCTTCGAGCTCGAAGCGCACCGCGACGAACAGCACGAAGAGGCCGAGCAGGCCGACGCCGAACCAGCCGATCGCCTGCAAGGCGAGCCATGCGAGCCCGACAAGGCCGGCGAGGCACAGAGCCGAGAGGATCAGGCGTTCGGGACTGCGTGGGGGCGGCATAGCGGCTCCGCATGCTGAGGGAGTCCGCGGCCAGTTCCGCATTCCGGCGCCGTCAGGTCAAGATCGGTGCCGTCGGGGCCGTCGCGTCATGACGCCCGTGCAACCTTGCTCCGCTGCTCGCTGTAGAAGATGTGCCGGCCGATCCTGTCCATTTTCTTCATTTTCGCCGCCCAGCGGGGCGACACATAATCGGCATGGTAATGCGTCGCCGCGGCGACGTCCGTGAGATAGACCCGGCCTTCGTAGACGTCGCGTGCGATGCGCTCGGCCGCCTGCCAGGATGCGGGTTCCGTGATCCTCAGCGACTTGCCCTCGCAGGCGAAAGTGAACTGGCAGGCGAGCTTGCGGTGGCGGTTCTGGTAGACGACGCCGCATACAGAGGTCGGATAGATCCCGCTCTTGACGCGGTTGAGCACGACCTGGGCGACGGCGGCGCGACCCTCTTCCGGTTCCGAGCGCGCCTCGAAATAGACCGCTTCGGCGAGGCAGCGCTGCTCGCGCGCCATATCCTCGGCGTTGATCAGCCCGGCATAGAGCTGTCGCGGTTGCTGCTCCTTTCCACCCGTCGGCGTCGACGACGCGGCAGCATGGGCGGTGCGCTCGCTCATCGGCGTCGCCGAGCCTTGCGCCGCGGCTTGAGCCACCATCGGAGTCGCTCCGTCGCCGGTCGGTGGCGCTATCGTCGGGGGCGGCAAGGGGGCCGGCGGATCGGATTCGGTTCTTTGCTCGCCTCGTGGCTGCGGGAGAATGTCGTGCAACGGGCTCCGATGCTCTTCGCCCTTGAGCGCGTCGAAGGATAGGCTCGCGGTGGTCAGCGCAGTCGTTAGATCGGGCTTGCCGAACAGACCGGTCTCGCCGGCATCGACACCGATCAGATGAATCGGCTTACCGGGAAAGGGAAGCAGGTCGCGGTCGATGCCGAGCGGCATTGCGGGGACGGCAGGCAGCGTGGCCGTGGCGGTCTTCGCGGGCAGCGCGACAAAAGCCGCGAGCGCGAGCGACGCCGCCGGGGCGAGGCGCTTCATGGGGAACTCCGGGATCGGGGACAGGCCGAGCCTTTGCCGCGCCCAAGGACGGCGGCAGGATCAGCGGCTCTCTTGACCTGGTCTGTTCGAGGCTTGGGCCGGGGCGCCTGGCGCTTCACCGACCGCGATGAGACGAGCGACTACGCGCCTTGCCGCGCGGCCGTTCTGCGTTCTTGCCGACTGACACTCAGGAGCGCCGCGGATCTGCGATGGGTCGCAGATGGTTCATCGCGGCTGGACCGGGGTAGGCAGTGCGCTCTCGCGCGTCGTCACTCGCAAGCAGTACGGTGACGTAGGCGGGGGACGACCATCTCTCTCGCGATAAGCGGAAAGCAGGTCGTCAGAGAAGCGGCTGCGCTAGCGGTGCGCAATCCAGAGTAGTCAAATGTAAACCCGAAATTCCTTGTAGCGGCTTCTTTGATCGTTACTTTACGTCAATATTACTTTTCCTTCTTCGTCTCATTTTTCATGATGATCTACCCTCGCTATGGGGATCGAGTTCGGCGACTTTGTGGCCGTTGCAGATTATTAACGCTTTTCCCGGCGGCGAATTGTCCCATCGGTGCCCTCCGATGGCGGCCCGGTTTCGGGTGTGTCGGGCCTGCTCTCCCGACGGTCATGAAAAAAGCCCGCTGCGGTTGCAGCGGGCTCCTGGTCACTTGCGGCCGGCGAGGCGGTTCCACCAGCCACCGCGCTTCGGGCGATCCGGATCGGGCGGGGTCAGGACCACCGCGACCGGCTCCTCTGCGACGCGCGGTTCTGGCGCGGGCTCCTCGGCCACGGCTTCGACAACCGGTTCGGCTGCGGCCGGGACCGGGACTTCGGGCTCCGCCGCCGGGGCTGCAGGTGCTTCTGGCGCAGCGGCTGCTTCCGGGGTGGCGCCGTCCTCGGTGATCGGGACGACCTTCTTGCGGGCGCGGCTGCGCTTGGGCTTTTCGGCCGGGGCGGCGGCCTCGGCCACTGCCTCGGGCGCGCTCTCGGCCTTGATGGCCTCGGCGGCTTCCGCCGTCTCGGTCACAGGAGCCTCGGCAGCGACAGCCTCGGCCTCGGCCTTCTTGCTGCGTCCGCCGCGACGGCCGCGACGCGGCTTGGCTTCGGCCTCGACCGGTTCTTCGGCCACGGCTTCGACGACGGGCGCCGGGGTCTCCGCGACGGTTTCGATGGTCTCGACGATTTCGACGGCAGGCTCGGATGAGCCCTCGGCTTCCTCGCCGGCCTCATCGTCATCGCCCTGACTATCGCCGGCCTCGTCGTCGCCGCCCTCGAGGTGCTGACCCTCGCCGTCACGCTCGCCGCCACGGCGGCGGCGACGGCGGCGACGGCGCTTGCGGCCACCCTCGCCACGGCCTTCCTCGCCTTCGCCATTGGCCGAACGCGGTCCGGCCTCGGCCTCGCCGCTTTCCTCGCTCTCCGCCTCGAGATCGAGGACCTCGTCCTCCTCGGGTTCCTCGACGATCGCCTCGGCGCGCATGCTGCTGACCGGGATCACGCGGTTCTCGTTGCCGACGAATTCGCCGCGCTCGACCTCGAAATAGCGCGTGCCGAGCAGGGCGGCATCGGCCGAGACGATGATCGCGATGTTGAAGCGCTCCTCCAGATCGCGCAGATGGGCGCGCTTCTGGTTGAGCACATAGAGCGCGACCTCGGGCCGGGTGCGGACCTCGAGATTATGCGAAGCGCTCTTGATCAGGGCTTCTTCGAGGGCGCGCAGGATCTGCAGCGCGATCGAAGGCGTCGAGCGGACGAGGCCGGCGCCGGCGCAGTGCGGGCAGGGCACGGAGGAGCTCTCGAGCACGCCGGTGCGGATGCGCTGGCGCGACATCTCCAGGAGGCCGAAGGCCGAGATCCGGCCGACCTGGATGCGGGCGCGGTCGTTCTTCAGGCAGTCCTTGAGCTTCTTCTCGACGGCGCGGTTGTTGCGGTTCTCCTCCATGTCGATGAAATCGATCACGATGAGGCCGGCAAGGTCGCGCAGGCGCAGCTGGCGGGAGATCTCCTCCGCCGCTTCGAGATTGGTCTTGAGGGCGGTGTCCTCGATATTGTGCTCACGGGTCGAGCGCCCGGAGTTGATGTCGATCGCGACCAGAGCCTCGGTCTGGTTGATGACGATGTAGCCGCCGGACTTCAGCGTCACGGTGTTCGAGAACATCGCGTCGAGCTGGCTCTCGACGCCGAAGGCTGCGAAGAGCGGGGTCTGCTCGCGATAGGCCTTCACGCTCTTGGCATGGCTCGGCATGAGCATGCGCATGAAATCCTTGGCCTCGCGATAGGCCGCTTCGCCGGCGACGTGAACCTCGTCGATGTCCTTGTTGTAGAGATCGCGGATCGAGCGCTTGACGAGGTTGCCCTCCTCATAGACCAGCGCCGGCGCGACGGAGCCGAGCGTCAGTTCGCGCACGCTCTCCCACATCCGCATCAGATATTCGTAGTCGCGCTTGATCTCGACCTTGGTGCGCGAGGCGCCGGCCGTGCGCAGGATGATGCCCATCCCCTCGGGAACCTCGAGCTCCTGGGCGATCTCCTTCAGGCGCTTGCGGTCCTCGGCATTGGTGATCTTGCGCGAGATGCCGCCGCCCTTGCCGGTGTTCGGCATCAGCACGGAATAGCGGCCGGCGAGCGAGAGATAAGTGGTGAGGGCGGCGCCCTTGTTGCCGCGCTCCTCCTTGACGACCTGGACCAGGATGATCTGGCGGCGCTTGATCACCTCCTGGATCTTGTACTGGCGGCGCGAATGGCGCGGGCGCTCCGGCATGTCGTCCAGCGCGTCGCCGCCGCCGAGCTGCTCGGGCTCGTCCTGATGGTCGTCGCCGCCATTGTCGTCATGGCTGCTGTCGTCTCCGCCGTTCTCGTCCTGAGCGGATTCGTCCTGGCCGCTCTCGTCCTGGCCGGACTCGTCGCCGCTCTCGGACGGGGCGCGCGCTTCCTGGGCCTCAGGCTCGCCGGTGGTCTCGAAGGTCAGCGGCGCGGCGTTCTCGACGACGCTCTCGCTGCCGGATTCGGCGACGGCGGGCGCAAAGTACTCACCGAAGGCCGGAGCGCCCTCGTTGACCATCGCGGCTTCCTTGCCGTCGGTCTCGACATGCTCGGCTTCGCCCTGGCCGTTCTCGGCCTGGACCTCGGCGCTGACGGTCTCGTCGCCATTGCTGGCGCGCTTGGCGCGCCCGTCACGGTCGCCACGGCGGCCGCGGTCGCGGCGGCCACGCTTCTCGCGCTTCTCCTCGTCGCGTTCCTCCTCGCGCTCGGCGCGCTCTTCCTCAGCGAGCAGCGCCTGCCGGTCGGCGACCGGGATCTGGTAATAGTCGGGATGGATTTCGGAGAAGGCGAGGAAGCCGTGGCGGTTGCCGCCGTATTCGACGAAGGCAGCCTGGAGCGACGGTTCGACCCGCGTCACCTTCGCCAGATAGATATTGCCGCGCAGCGGCTTTCGGCTGGCGGATTCGAAATCGAATTCCTCAATGCGGGAACCGCGGGACACCACGACCCGGGTCTCTTCCGGGTGGGTGGCGTCGATCAGCATCTTGTTGGCCATAGGACAGGTCCATCTGCGCGGCAGCCTTTGGTACCCGCCGGGCTGCGGAATTGAATCCGCTGCCGCGGGCAGGGGCGCCGCGCGTCGGCCGGCTCACGCCGGCATGTTGCAGGGAAGAAAAATCAGCCAAGGAGGGATAGCGGAGGCGAGCGGCGGAACGGGCAGAAAGCCCGTCGCAACCGGAAAGGTCTCGACGAAACACCGAAATGGGAAGCGGCGTCGTATGCCCCGACATCTTACCTTTGACCTGCGGCACACCTGCCGCAAGGCGAAGCGCACCGCGTTGACACGCTCGCGGAATGCCGAACCCGGCGTCGATTTCTGCCTGACGCCGGCCCGTCCGCGGACGATCTGTTGCTGGCCGCCTTCGCGCCGATCCTGATCGCTTCAAGCGATCGGGCCGGTTGGCTTTTTCGTCGGGCGTCAACGGGTTATTGCGACCCTGCTGCGCGCGGCGGAAGCCATCACGATGCGACCGACTCCATTACAGACAGCTTGCCATATTTGGCAAGGGAGAACCGCCGGGACAAGAAATCGGCCGGTTTCCGGTGCAGGCTCGCCGTGGTAACCGATTGTCAACGGATCGCGGCGCTATGGTTAAGAATTCTTAAGTATCGCCGCCGGGAATTTAGGAGCCGCCCCCTGCCTCAGGGCCTTCATCTCTGCGCAGCCTCGGTCGCTGTGCGCCTTGCCGGCGCAGCGCGGCGATTCGCGCGCCCGGCGCTGCTGCTGTCGATGCTCTGCCTCGCGACGGGCAATGCGTCGGCAAATCCGCAGGGAAAGCCGACCAGCGATTTTCCGGTCGCGAGCGAAGCACGCCTCGAAAGCCATGGTGAGGCGGTTCGCCTGACGCTCACCCTGTCGCGTCCGGTTGCGGCGAACGCCTTCGTGATGGCCGGGCCGGACCGCGTCATCGTCGACTTGCCGTCCGTGAATTTCCAGATTCCAGCCGCGAGCGCTCGCAAGTCGACGGGCTTCGTCTCCGGCTTCCGTTTCGGCCTGTTCACGCCGGACCGGGCCCGGCTGATCCTCGATCTGGCCCAACCGGCCGCGGTCGCGGGCGTATCGGTCAAGCCGCTCCGCGGCGGTTTCGGCGAGCTCGTCATCGAGCTGAAACGGACGGGGCGCGAGGAATTCGCGGCGTTGGCGCGCGCCGCCGCCGCCGAGGCGCGGCTGCCGCATGTCCCGGTCGAGCCGAAGGCCGAGGGCGATCAGCGCCGGATCGTGGTGATCGATCCCGGCCATGGCGGCATCGATCCCGGGGCCGTCGTCGCCTCGATCGCCGAGAAGTCAGTGGTCCTGGCCTTCGGGCAGAAGCTCAAGGAGCAGCTCGAGGCCCAGGGGCGCTATCGTGTGATCATGACGCGCGCCGACGACAGTTTCGTGCCGCTGGGCGACCGCGTCCGCATCGCCCGCAGCGTCGATGCTCATCTGTTCATCTCGATCCATGCGGATTCGCTGACGCAGGCGCAGGAGGTCCGCGGCGCGACGATCTATACCGGCTCCGAGCGGGCCAGCGACGCTGAAGCCGCGCGGCTCGCCGCCAAGGAAAACCAGGCCGACGCCGTCGCCGGGCTCGACGCCAGCGAGGACGTGCAGGACGTCGCCGGAATCCTGATGGATCTCGCCAAGCGCGAGACGCGCGGCTTCTCGGCGATGTTCGCGCGCAATCTCGTCGAGAAGCTCGGCGGCTCGGTCAAGATGCACAAGGTTCCGCTGCGTTCGGCCGGCTTCAGGGTGCTGACTGCACCCGATGTGCCGTCGGTGCTGATCGAGCTCGGCTACATGTCGAGCCCGAAGGATGCCGAGCTCTTGAATTCCGAGAGCTGGCGGGCCCAGGCGGTGACGGCGGTGCAGGCGGCGGTCGATCAGTATTTCGAGCGCACCCAGGCGCCCGGCAAGGCAGCAGAGAGCCGGCGGTGACGTAGCGGGCCGAAGATGAGACCTTGTGGTCTTACAGCCACGGTTCCGCCATTTCCGCCATGTTATAGAGTGAAGTTGAAAGATCGATCACCCGGGCAGGGCATGCTGTCGATTCGAGCGACGCCGCTGCCTTCAGACGAGGTCAAAGTTCTCGATGCGGTTCATTCTGCGCCTTTTCGGGTGGGCGTTCGCCGCCGGCACGATCCTTTTCGTCATCGGCGTGGCGGGGGCGGCCGCGCTGGTCTGGCACTACTCGAAGGACCTGCCCGATTCTGCTCAGCTGCGGAATTACGAGCCGCCGGTGATGAGCCGCGTCCATGCCGGTGACGGCAGCCTGATCGCGGAATTCGCCCGCGAGCGCCGGCTCTATCTGCCGATCCAGGCGGTGCCGAAGCTGATCATCGATGCTTTCCTCGCGGCCGAGGACAAGAATTTCTACAAGCATTTCGGCGTCGATCCAGAAGGTCTGGCGCGCGCTGCGATCTCGAACTTCCGCAATCGCGGCTCGGGGCGGCGTCCGCAGGGCGCCTCGACGATCACCCAGCAGGTCGCGAAGAACTTCCTCGTCGGTTCCGAGCAGAGCCTCGAGCGCAAGATTCGCGAGGCGCTGATCGCGCTGCGAATCGAATCGACCTATTCGAAGGACAAGATCCTCGAGCTCTATCTCAACGAGATCTATCTCGGTGCTCCCGCGCCGGGGCAGGGCAGCTATGGCGTCGCCGCCGCGGCGCTGAACTATTTCGGCAAGTCCGTGCACGAGCTGAACGTGCAGGAGGCGGCCTATCTGGCGGCGCTGCCGAAGGCGCCGACCGACCTGCACCCCTTCCGGAACCGCGAGCGCGCGATCGAGCGCCGCAACTATGTGCTCGACCGCATGGCCGAGAACGGCGTGATCAAGCGGGCCGAAGCCGACGCTGCCAAGAACCAGCCGCTCGGCGTCAATCCGCGCACGGTTTCGCCGAACAATATCGCTGCCGGCTTCTTCGCGGAGGAGATTCGCCGCGAGCTCCAGGACCGCTATGGCGAGAAGAAGCTGCTCGAGGGCGGGCTTTCGGTGCGCGCCACCGTCGATCCGAAGATGCAGCTGATGGCGCGCAAGGCCCT
The DNA here is from genome assembly GCF_058798075.1 of Allobosea sp. GW823-FHT01F03. Classification (NCBI taxonomy): domain Bacteria; kingdom Pseudomonadati; phylum Pseudomonadota; class Alphaproteobacteria; order Hyphomicrobiales; family Alloboseaceae; genus Allobosea; species Allobosea sp. GW823-FHT01F03. Next base: position 2,992,272 of record NZ_CM179505.1, read on the forward strand.
GGTCGACGGTCTCGTGCGCTTCGACGAGGCGCGCGGCTGGCGCGGCGCGATGCAGAAGCTCGATCTGGCGGGCCGCGAATGGGGTGTCGCGATCGGCGAATTGCCGGTGCTGGGTGACGTCAAGCCATGGCGCCTGGCCGTCGTCCTCGATGTCGCCGGCGACAGCGCTCGTGTCGGCTTGCAGCCGATCCGCGAGGCTTCCGGCCATCTCCGGCCGGAGCGTGAGACCGCGACCCTGGGTTCCGAAGGCATCCGCTGGACGAGGCGCACGCGCGTTTCGCAGGCGGTCTCGGTCGGCGATGTCGTCTATGTCGAGCCGATCGATGGCAAGCCGGGCCAGGTGCGCCTGCGCCAGATGCCGGAGGTGAACGGCGCGATCACCGTGATGGATCCGTTCTCCGGCCGCGTCCTCGCCATGGTCGGCGGCTTCTCGCACGACCAATCGGAGTTCAACCGCGCCACCCAGGCGCTGCGCCAGCCCGGTTCGTCCTTCAAGCCCTTCGTCTATGCGACCGCGCTCGACAATGGCTACACGCCGTCGAGCATCGTGCTCGACGCGCCGATCGAGGTCGATCAGGGCGGCGGGCTCGGCGTCTGGGCGCCGAGCAACTATGACGGCAAGTTCACCGGTCCGCGCACGCTGCGCTACGGCATCCAGTTCTCGAAGAACCTGATGACGGTGCGCCTCGCCAAGGATGTCGGCATGCCGCTGATCGCCGAATATGCGCGGCGCTTCGGCATCTATGACGACATGCTGCCGGTGCTCTCGATGTCGCTCGGCGCCGGCGAGACCACGGTGATGCGGATGACCGCGGCCTATTCGATGCTCGCCAATGGCGGCAAGCGCATCCGGCCGACCCTGATCGACCGCATCCAGGACCGTTTCGGCGCCACCATCTACCGGCACGACCAGCGTGTCTGCGAGGGCTGCAACGCCGAGAAATGGAGCAATCAGCGCGAGCCGCGGCTGGTCGACAATCGCGACCAGGTGCTCGATCCGCTGACCGCCTATCAGATGGTCTCGATGCTGGAAGGCGTCGTCAACGCCGGTACCGCGACCGTGGTCAAGGCCGTCGGCAAGCCGCTCGCCGGCAAGACCGGCACCACCAACGACGCCAAGGACGTCTGGTTCGTCGGGTTCTCGCCGGATTTGGCCGTCGGGGTCTATATGGGCTTCGACAAGCCGAAGTCGCTGGGCAACTCGGCGACGGCCGGTCAGTACGCCGCGCCGATCTTCCGCGACTTCATGATGCAGGCGCTGAAGGACAAGCCGGCGACGCCGTTCCGCGTTCCGGCCGGCATCAAGCTGATCCGTGTCGATCCGCGCACCGGCATGCGCGCCGGCGGCGAGGGCGGCATCCTCGAGGCCTTCAAGCCGGGAACGGCTCCGCCGGACAGCTATTCGGTGATCGGCGCGGCCGGTGATGGTTCGGGCGGGGCGCTGAGCGGCGCGCCGGCCGGCGGCCGCTCGGTCGGCTCCGGCACCGGCGGGCTGTACTAGCGGCTTGCGGGAGACGCTGGGCAGGTTGACGGCGCCGACCATGGCGCCGCCATTGCAGGCGATCCTGAAATCGGAGCTTGCCCGCGGCAACCGGATCGCTGAGATTGGCGACTGGCCACCGGGTTGTGACCTGCTGGTGATCCTGTCGCGCCCCTTCGCCCGGCACTATGTGCTCGCGCCGGGTGTGAGCTATCGCGCTCTCGACGATCCCCACTATTGGAAGGCTGAATATCGTTGCGGACGCGAGTGCCTCGCCTGCCAGTTCGGCAAGTGAGGCGAGCAGGAGAGCCGGCCAGTCGCGCCTCGCCATTTACAGCGCCGCCCTTCGCCCCTATGCCAACGCCAAAGACTGAAGCCCAACGGAAGCCGACCATCGATCATGCGCCCAGAAATCCAGACGCAACTTGATAACGCCAAGCAGTCGATCGGACTGCTGAGGAGGCATCTTTGACTGGGATGTCGCGCAAAGACGTCTCGCAGAGCTGAACGCCCTCTCCGAAGGCCCCGATTTCTGGAACGATGCCGAAACCGCGCAGAAGCTGATGCGCGAACGGACTTCGCTCGAGGACCAGATCACCGGCATCACCAAGCTCGAGCGTGATCTCGACGACGCGTTGACGCTGATCGAGCTCGGCGAAATGGAAGAGGACGAGGCCACCGTCTCCGAGGGCGAGGCGGCGATCAAGGCCGTCGAGGTCGAGGCGGCGCGCCGGCAGGTCGAAACCCTGCTGTCGGGCGAGGCCGACATGCTCGACACCTATGTCGAAATCCATCCGGGCGCCGGCGGCACCGAGAGCCAGGACTGGGCCGAGATGCTGCTGCGCATGTATCGGCGCTGGGGCGAGCGGCGGAAGTTCAAGGTCGATGTTCTCGACTATCAGGACGGCGAGCAGGCGGGCATCAAGTCGGCGACGCTCCAGTTCAAGGGGCACAACGCCTATGGCTGGCTGAAGACCGAGTCCGGCGTGCACCGGCTGGTACGCATCTCGCCGTTTGACTCCAACGCCCGCAGGCAGACCTCGTTCGCTTCGGTCTGGGTCTATCCGGTGGTCGACGACCGCATCCAGATCGACATCAAGGAGTCCGACTGCCGGATCGACACCTATCGCTCCTCCGGCGCCGGCGGCCAGCACGTCAACACGACCGACTCGGCGGTGCGCATCACCCATATCCCGACCGGGATCGCGGTGGCCTGCCAGCAGGAGCGTTCGCAGCACAAGAACCGGGCCAAGGCCTGGGACATGCTGCGTGCCCGTCTCTACGAGCTGGAGCTGAAGAAGCGCGAGGAGAAAGCGAATTCCGAGCAGGCCTCCAAGACCGATATCGGCTGGGGCCACCAGATCCGCTCCTATGTGCTGCAGCCCTACCAGCTGGTGAAGGACCTGCGCACCGGCGTCTCGTCGACGGCGCCGTCCGACGTGCTTGACGGCGAACTCGACCCGTTCATGGAGGCCTCGCTGGCGCAGCGCGTCTACGGCACCGAGGTCGAAGTCGAGGACATCGATTGAGCGCGAAGAAGCGTTCCCGAGGCCGCGAGATCCTGATCAATCTCGCGGTTTCGGCTGGCAGCATCCTGGTCTTCGCGCTGTTCTGCGAGCTGGTGCTGTTCCGCTTCGTGCTGCCCGGCAGCGACGTGCCGCGCAACGCCTTCGTCAATAGCGTGGTGCGCTATCAGCCGGGCCAGACCGGTACCTGGCGCGTGCGCGACGAGATCGCCGCGCCATTCTCGATCAATGCGCAAGGCTGGAATTCGCCGCTGGCGGATTATCCGGTCGCGCGCCGGCCCGGCACCTCCCGCATCGCCTTCGTCGGGGACAGCTTCGTCGAGGCCCTGCAGGTGCCCTTCGACGCCAGCTTCGCTGAAAAGACGGTGGCGGCGCTCGGGCCTGCGGGCACGGTCGAAGCCTATCGCTTCGGCGTCGCGGGCGCGCCGCTCAGCCAGTATCTGCAGATGATCGAGCGCGAGGTCGAACAGCGTCGGCCGGACCAGATCGTGGTGATGCTGGTCCATAATGATTTCGACGAGAGCTTCGTCTTCAAGCCGGGGCGCTACACCTCGAGCTTCCTGAAACTGCGTATCGAGAATGGCCGCGTCACCGGCGAAGTGCCGCCCGAGCCCTGGCGGCCCGGGGCCTTCGAGCAGCTGCGACAGACGGCGACGGCCGGTTTCCTTCTCTATCGCTGGCAGGTGCGCCCGCAGACCCTGGTCGACGCGATCCTCGGGCCGGCCCGGGCTCAGAGCGCGCCGCAAGGCACGGCGGCAGGCGAGGGCGGCTATGCCGCCAATATCGATCTCGCCGGGGTTCTGGCGCGGGAGAACGATATCCGCGTCGCCACCGATTACCTGTTCGGGCGGATCAAGGCCCGGGCCGAGGCGATCGGTGCCCGGCTGCAGCTCGTCATGGATGGCGAGCGCCAGGCGATCTATGCCGGGCGCGACAGTCAGGCGCTGCGGCTGAACCGCATCGCCGCCGAGATGGCTGGCCGGCACGGCATCCCCTTCCTCGACCTGCATCCGGTCTTCGCGGCGGACTGGGCGAAGAACCAGAGGCGCTTCGAGTACATTTCGGATGCCCACTGGAACCCGTACGGCCACGCCGTCGCCGCGGCCGCCATCGCCGAAGCGCTGCGCTAGATCGCCGGGCGTCCGTTCGGACGCGGCCACGGTGATCTATCTCATTGTTATCGCATCGGAACTTTCCGAAAAGTGGATTCCATTTTTCGGTCCGAGGCTTATAGCGCGGCCTGCATCCACCCGCCGGGGTGGCTGCGGCCTTCTCGAATCAAATCAGCCTCCTGAAAGGGGTTCCTTCAGGAGGCTGGGAAGATCTTGGCTTCTGATTGCTGCCGGCCTGTAGCAGCGGACGGCTGCGCGCTTGATCGCGCGGTTCTCAGAGCTGCCCGGCGAGCTTGTCGCCGGCCTTGAGGAAGCGGATGGGATCGATCGCGTCGCCTTCGATACGGGTCTCGTAATGGAGATGCGGTCCGGTCGAGCGGCCGGTCGAGCCGACGCGGCCGACCACGGTGCCCGGTACGACGCTCTGGCCGACGGAGACGAGTATGGCCGACATATGGGCATAGCGCGTGCTGATGCCGCCGGCATGCTCGACCTCGACCATATTGCCATAGCCGCCGGAGTATTCGGCAGTGACGACCTTGCCGGGCGCCGTGGCCCGGATCGGCGAACCGGTTTCGGCGCGGAAATCGATCCCGGTATGCATGGCCGGGCCGCGGGTGAACGGATCGACGCGGTAACCGAAATTCGAGCTCATGTCGAAATCGCCCTGGATCGGGCGGCGCAACGGCAACTGGCTCGCCAGTTCGCGCAGGCGGGAGACGGCGGCGATGCGTGGTTGCAGGCTGTGCAGCGTCGCTTCGAACGGGCCGGCGGCGGGGTCGATCTTGATCGGGACGAAGGGGCCGCCGACGCCCTTGGCGATGCTCGAGCCGGTGGCCAGGCGGTCGGTGTCGAGGCCGGTTTCGGACAGGGCCGAGCGCAGCGTCTTCTGGGTCTCGCCGAGGCTACGGTCGATATGGCGAAGCAGGCCGAGCTGGGCCGATCCGCTCTTGTCCATGGCCTGGTCGAGCTGCACCAGAGCCTCGGCGACGCGCTGTGCCGGCGAGACCGGTTCGGCAAGCTCGCCGGATTGCCAGCCGTCGCCATTGCGCTCTTCCGCGCCGCGCAGCGCCGGCATGTCGGGCGCCGGTGTCGGCTTGGCCGGCCCGAGGGGCGCATAGCTGCTGACGCCGGAAGCCCGAACCGATGCCTCCGGCCGGATCAGACGCGGGCCAGAGGCTGATTTGACGGCCTGACTGACGCCGATGCCGTTGGCCTTCAGGGTTTCGGTTACGGCGTTGACCAGCGCCTGCTTCGATTCGAGCTCGGCCTGGCGCATGGCGATTTCGCCGACACGGGCCTCGACGCCGTCCTGATCGAGCAGGGCACGGCTGGCGAGCCGGTCGATGTCGGCGCGCAGGGCGGCGATGCGGTCCTCATAGGCATATTGCCGCGAGGTCTCCCGGCTGATCAGCCGGGCGGCGAGATCATCCTTGCGCAGGATGTACCATGTGGTCGCCCCGCTCCAGGCCGTGGTCAGGCCGAGCAATGTCAGGCCGAGCAGGGCCGTCGAGCGGCGAATGGCGAAGCTGCGGCGGGCGAGGATGCCGGTCACCGCAAGTGCCGGCGCACGGGGGTGATCCGTGTGATCGGGGAGTGTCATACGCAATACCGACTGTGACGCTGCGATGGTTCCGATTAGACCCCGTTAGGGTTAATCAATCGCAAAGCCGCCGGCAGAAACCTCGCCTGAACGGCGATTTACAACGTTTCAGCCGCCAAAAGCACCTCTTCGGCGTGGCCTTTCACCTTAACCTTGCGCCAGATCCGCGCGATCCTGCCCTCGGCGTCGATCAGGAAGGTGGTGCGTTCGACGCCCATATAGGTGCGGCCATACATGCTCTTCTCGACCCAGAGCCCATAGGCCTCGATCATCCTGCGCTCCTCGTCCGCGAGCAGGTCGATCTCCAGATCGTATTTCTGCTTGAAGCGGTCGTGCCTGGCGACCGAGTCGGGCGAAACGCCGATGATGCGCGCGCCGGCGGCGGCAAAAGCCTTGCGCAGGCCGTTGAAGGCGGTCGCCTCGAGCGTGCAGCCTTGTGTGTCGTCCTTGGGATAGGCGTAGAGTACGACCTTCCCGCCCTTGAGGGCCGAGAGCGTCAAGGTGCCGCCACCATCCTTCGGCAAGGTAAAGTCCGGGGCGAAGCTGCCTTCGTTCAGGGCCATGTCTGCCTTCCTTTGGTCGATATCGCGCCGCATGGGCTGGCGAGCCATAGGGCGGTGAGCCGGCTTAGGCCAGAGAGCAGGAACATGCGCCCGGAGAATCGGTTACTTTGCCGCAGGCTGTACCCGGTGGTCGGCTCGGCGCAATGTTCCGGCAGGGCGCCAGGGCGGATGCCGCGTCCTTCACCCGCAAGACAAAGAGCGACACGGTCTTGACCGAAGACAAGGGGAACAGTCCGGCGCCGATGCCAGCGGCGCCCGCTCCGGCACAGGCGGAGTCTTGCGAGACGGCCGCGGTGGCGAAGCGCGCCTGGAAAGGGGTGGTGACGATCGGCGTCGCCGTCCTGGTTGCGGTCGTGACGCTCTGCTTTGCCGCCGGCGCGCTGCTGGTCAGCGGCTTCATACCGCTCTCCGGGCTGGAGGGGCGGATCGCCACGGCGATCGAGGAGAGGCTCGGACCCAACTGGAAAGTCGAGGCGGAGCATGCCGGGCTCGACCGCGTCGACGGGCGCTCGCGCCTTCGCGTGCAGCAGGTCTCGTTCCGGCACTCGGGCGGCGCCTCGTTCCGGGCGCCGGAAGCGGTTCTGGGCTATGATCCGTTCGCGCTGCTGCGCGGGGAAATCAAGTTGGTCTCGCTGGAGCTGCGCGGGGTCAATATCCGGCTCGGTGTCACGCAGGATGGCGCTCTTCTTCTGGAGCAGGGCTCCCAGCCCGTGAACTTGCCCAGTGTCCCGGTGGCCGGTGATCCCGCCGACTGGAACGCCTTCACTGGCGTGATGAACGCGATCGGCGCGCTCGCCGAGGGCGACGGGCTGCTGGGCGCGCTGGAGCAGGCGGGCATGGGCGGCGCGCGCGTCACCCTGATCGATCCGACGGGCCGCCAGAAGGCCGGGCTGGAAGATGTCGAAGTGCGGCTCGAGCGGCTGGGTGGCGGGCTGACGCGGCTGGCGGCACGCGGGCGCACCGGCTCGCGCTGGAAGGAGCTGTCGATCGACCTGTCGAGCAGCCCCGACGGCACGCGCCGCGCCAGCATCGATATCCGGCGCTTCGAACCTTCCGAGGCGGTGGCGCTCGCCTTCGGCAATGCCACCGTCGCCGTCGACGGGCTGGCGCTCAGCGGCAAGATCTCGCTGACCCAGACACCGGACGGTTCCCGCAGGATCGCTGCCGGCCTCAATGTCTCACCCGGCGTCGTCAATCTGCGCAGCGCAGCACTCGAGCCGCTGGAAATTCAGGGTGCGCGCCTGGATTTCGACAGCGATGACGGGCTCAAGACGGTGCGCATCGCCACTGCCGAGATCCAGGCCGGGGCGACCAAGCTGCTCGGGCGTGGTCAGGCTCAGGAAGAGAGTGGGGTCTGGAAGGTCGCCTTCGAGGGCAGCGGGCAGATCGCCGGCGTCGACCAGGATGCGCCCGTGACGGTCGACAAGCTGCGCTCCGTCTTCGAGGTCGAGCCGACGGTGGGCGAGGTGAGAATCCAGCAGCTCGTCGTCAAGGGGCCGCTGATCGATGCCGAGGGGACCGGCGCGGCAAGGCGGGTCGCCGAGCGCAATTCGCACGAGTTCAAGATCAAGGCGGTCGATTCCGACATGAGGGCGGCGCTCGCCGTCTGGCCGGCGGTGACCTCGCCTGATCTGCACGCGACCTTGAGCCGCCAGATCCTCGGCGGCCGCGTCGAAGAGATTACCGTCGATCTCTCGGTCTCGGCAGAGGCGAATGCCCGGCTGCATGCCGGCCAGGGCATGGATAATGACGCGGTGACCGTGGTGCTCAAGGGCTCGCAGGTCAGCTTCCTGCCCAGTCCCGGTTTGCCGGTCCTTTCCAATGCCCGCGTCGCCGGCACGATCACCGGCCGGACGGTGCAGCTCAGCATCCCGCAGGCGACGGCCGATCTCGGCAATGGCCGCAAGCTGATGCTGGACGAGGGCAGCTTCGCCATGGCCGAGAGCTGGGGTGACCGGCCTATCGCGCAGATCGGCTTCCGCTCGACGGGCTCGACCGAGGCGCTGCTCTCCTTGTTCGCCTTTCCAGCGCTCAAGGAATTCTCGCCGCTGCAGATCGACCCGGCGTCGCTGCGCGGAACGAGCGAGCTGAAGAACCAGATCTCGCTGCCGCTGGTGAACGATCTGAGCTTTGCCGATGTGCACATCCAGAGCAATGGCACGCTGACCGGCGTCGCGTCGGATACGCTGCTGGGAAACGAGAAGCTGGACGGCGCCAATCTGACGCTGAGCTATGATCGCGGCCAGTTGCTGATCAAGGGCGAGGGCCGCATCGGCGGCGATCGCGGGCCGATCGAGCTGCGTCAGAACGCAAAGGGCCAGGGCGAAGCGACGGTCTCGCTGACGCTCGACAACGCCGCCCGTCAGCGCCGCGGTATCGGCCCGGAGGTCGGTATCAACGGTCCGCTTCAGGTCAAGGTGATCAAGCCGCTCGGCAAGACACCGGAGGCGCCGCCGCGCGTCGAGATCGACATGACGCGCGCCGCGATCGATACGCCGATCCCTGGCCTGAGCAAGCCGGCGGGGCGGGCCGGCCGGGCCGTCTTCACCTATGTCGGCGATGCCGACGGGCCGGATTTCGAGGACCTGACGATCGACAGCGCCCCGATCCAGGTGAAGGGCCGGATCTCGCTGAACAAGCAGAATGCGTTCGAGAGCGCCAGCCTGTCGCAGCTCAAGCTCTCTCCGGGGGACAATCTCAACAAGGTCGAGATCAGCCGTGACGGCGGCGTGACCAGGCTCTCCGTGCGCGGCGCCGTGCTCGATGCCCGGCCCTTCATTCGTGATCTCCTGAACGCGCCGGCGGCTCCCGTGCGTGGCGGCCGTACAGCCGTGACCGGTCCGGACTATGATCTCGATCTCGAAGTGCCGATCCTGACCGGCTTCAACAACGAGGCGCTGGGCAATTCGCAGCTCAAGCTGTCGCGGCGTGGCGGCGCGGTCCGCTCGATCAGCTATGCCGGCAGGATCGGACGCGCCGATCTCTCGATCAAGCAGGCGCCGCAGGGGCAGGGGGCTGGGCCCCTGGTGCTGCAGTCCGAGAATGGCGGCGCGACGCTGCGCTTCTTCGACCTCTATCGCCGCGCCCATGGCGGGGATCTCGTCCTGCGGCTCGGGACGGGCGATGTCCGGCAGGATGGCGAGGTTCTGATGCGGAACTTCACCGTCCGGGACGAGCCGGCCTTGCGCCGTGTCGTCGGCGCGCAGAGCGCGACGGCGCCGAGCGCGCTCGACCGCAACGGCGTGCCGCTCCCGCAGCGCATCGATGTCAGCGAGGTCGCCTTCACCAAGATGCGGGCCGAGTTCATCCGCAGCGCCAGCCGCATCGACATCAGCGAAGCCGTGATCTGGGGCCAGCAGGTCGGCTTCACTCTGCAGGGCAACATCGATTACGGCCGCGATCGCGTCGATATCGGCGGCACTTTCGTGCCGGGCTATGCGCTCAACAATGCCTTCGCGCAGGTGCCGGTCGTCGGCATGATCCTCGGTGGCGGGCAATATGGCGGGCTGTTCGCGGTGAATTTCCGCGTCTCGGGCTCGGCGACGGCGCCGACCATGACGGTCAACCCGCTCTCGGCGATCGCGCCCGGCATCCTGCGCCGCTTCATCGATCCGCTCGGCGGCGGCCCGCTCGAGCAGCGGCCGCAAGGCAAGGTTCCCGATACGGCGGAGCGCTGAGCAGGGGGCGGCGCCGGTCTCGGCTGTCAGCTCACACCGCCTTCGGATTGATCGCGGGTCATCCCGGGCGACCGCAGGGAGACCCGGGACCCATGCCGGAACCTTTGTCGGCTGAAGCTCAGGCACGAATCCCGGATCGGCGCCGCTGATGCGGCTTGTCGGGGGGACGGCTTTCGATTCAGCCTGATGTATGGTGTTCCGCAGCCGCCGAAAGCGAAATGGCGGCAAGCGGTTGGCGCCGGCCGTCGAGTTTCGATTCCTTCCCGGCCGCAGTTGCGGCCGGGCTTACTATGCCGTCAGACGGCCCGCAGCAGGATGTGCTTCTTCTTGCCGAAGGAGAGCTTGGCGGCGCCGTCCGTCAGGTCGGAGAGCCCGAGGCTGGCGCGCTCGTCGGTGACGATCTGGTCGTTGACGCGCAGGCCGCCGGCCTTGATCTGGCGACGGGCTTCGCCGGTCGAGGGCACGAGGCCAGCACTGACGAAGGCGCTGAGCACGCCGAGCCCGGCCTCGAACTGCGCTTTCGGCAGATCGACGCTCGGCAGGTCCTGCGCGGTCTCGCCTTCCTCGAAGGTCTTGCGCGCCGTCTCCGCTGCGGCCTCGGCCGCGGCGCGGCCGTGAAGCAGGGCGGTGACCTCGGTCGCCAGCACCTTCTTGGCCTCGTTGATCTCGGCGCCGCCGAGCGCGGCAAGCCGGGCGATCTCGGCCAGGGGCAGCTTGGTGAAGAGCTTCAGGAAGCGGCCGACATCGGCGTCCTCGGTGTTGCGCCAGTACTGCCAGAACTCGAAGACCGGCAGCAGCTTGGCATCGAGCCAGACGGCGCCGGAGGCGGTCTTGCCCATCTTGTTGCCCGAGGCGGTGGTCAGCAGCGGCGAGGTCAGGGCGTAGAGCTGCACATCGGACATGCGATGGCCGAGATCGATGCCGTTGACGATGTTGCCCCACTGGTCGGAGCCGCCCATCTGCAGGATGCAGCCGGTGCGCTTGTTCAGCTCGACGAAGTCGTAGGCCTGCAGGATCATGTAGTTGAATTCGAGGAAGGACAGCGACTGCTCGCGGTCGAGCCTGGTCTTGACGCTGTCGAAGGACAGCATCCGGTTGACCGAGAAATGCCGGCCGACATCGCGCAGGAATTCGAGATAGTTCAGCCCGAGCAGCCAGTCGGCGTTGTTCATCATCGTCGCCGGACCGGAGAAGTCGAGATAGTTCGAGAACACCGAACGGATGCCCGCAAGGTTCTGCTCGATCGTCTCCTGGGTCAGGAGCTTGCGCGCCTCGTCCTTGAAGGAGGGGTCGCCGACCATGGTGGTGCCGCCGCCCATCAGCGCGATCGGCTTGTGGCCGGTCTCCTGCATCCAGTGCAGCATCATGATCTGCATGAGGTGGCCGACATGCAGCGAGGTCGCCGTCGCGTCATAGCCGATATAGGCCGAGATCGGCCCCTTCAGTGCCGCCTGGTCGAGCCCTTCCGGGTCGGAGATCTGGTGGATGAAGCCGCGTTCGTCGAGCGTGCGCAGGAAGTCGGACTTGAAGGTGGTCATGGCGGACTCGATGGTTTGACGGTTTTCCCGTCATGGTCGGGCTTGTCCCGACCATCCACGTCTTTACGTCACTGATCGAGCGCCGTGTTCAAGACGTGGATGCTCGCCGCAAGGGCGAGCATGACGGTTCGGAGTCGTTCGGCGACAGACTCAGGCCTGTTCCTGCTCGGTCTTGAGGATCTCGGGCCCGACCTTGCGGTCGAGATATGCGCCGACCTGCTCCATCAGCTGGTCGACGCGGCCGTCGAAGAAGTGGTTCGCGCCCTCGACCACGGCGTGCTCGATCTGGATGCCCTTCTGGGTCTTCACCTTCTCGATCACGGCCATCACCTCCTTGACCGGCGCGACGCGGTCTTCCGAGCCGTGCACGAACAGGCCCGAGGACGGGCAGGGGGCGAGGAAGGAGAAGTCGTAGCGGTTCGCCATCGCAGCAATCGACAGGAAGCCCTCGATTTCGGGGCGGCGCATCAGCAGCTGCATGCCGATCCAGGCACCGAAGGAGACGCCGGTGATCCAGCAGCTCTTCGCTTCGGGGTTCAGCGCCTGCATCCAGTCGAGCGCCGCTGCGGCGTCCGACAGCTCGCCGGCGCCGTGATCGAAGCTGCCCTGGCTGCGGCCGACACCCCGGAAATTGAAGCGCAGGGCGGAAAAGCCGCGATTCACGAAGGTGTAGAACAGGTTGTAGACGATCTGGTTGTTCATCGTCCCGCCGAATTGCGGGTGCGGATGCAGGATGATGGCCAGCGGCGCGCCGCGCTTCTTGGCGGGCTGATAGCGGCCTTCGATCCGACCGGCCGGTCCGTTGAAAATAACCTCGGGCATCGTGTTTCGCCTCTTGCTGGGCAGGGCGCGCGAGCGAGCGCGCAAAAGCGGCAGGAATGCCACCGATGCGCGCGCTCGCCCTTGACGGCCCCGCTGCTCGCGCCCTACATCAGGCGCTTAGAATGGTTCTAACAGCCGTGAACAGGACGGGAACACGCAGGCGGGTGAGCGCTTGCCGCTCCAGTCTGTGCGGCTCGGACGAGGCGCCTATAGCACGGCGCAGGGGTGTAATTTCAAGCATTTCGTGCCGCGCCGCATGGCGCTCGGCAGAACATGGAGAAAATTCGCCGGTGAACGCGACTATCCGCAGTTATCTCGACCACAACGCCACCACGCCGGTCCGTCCGGCGGTGGCGGAGGCGATGTTGCGGGCACTGCAGATGACCGGCAATCCGTCCTCCATCCATGGCGAGGGGCGGATGGCACGGGCTGCGGTCGAGGCGGCGCGGGAACAGGTTGCCGCACTCTGCCGGGCCAGGGCGGCCAATGTCGTTTTCACCAGTGGCGGCACCGAGGCGAATGCGACGGTGCTCGCGCCTGGGCTAAGCGATTGCAGCGGCGGGCGCGATTGCGTGCGCGCGCCTGTGACGCTGCTGCTCCATGGTGCGACCGAGCATCCTTGCGTGCGCGACGGTCACCGCTTCCCCGCCGCTGCCGCAGAGGCGATTCCGGTCGATGCCGACGGGCTGGCTGATCTCGCCTGGCTCGAGGCGCGGCTGGCGCGCCATGCCGCGGAACGACCGGGCGAGCGGGCGCTGGTTTCGCTGCAATTCGCCAATAACGAGACCGGAGTGCTCCAGCCGGTCGCCGAGGCCGCCGCGATCGCCAGGCGCCATGGGGCGCTGATGCACAGCGACGCGGTCCAGGCCGCCGGCAAGATCGCGATCGACATCGAGGCGCTCGGCGTCGACATCCTGACGCTGTCGGCGCACAAGCTCGGTGGTCCGCAGGGTGTCGGCGCGATCGTCTTCCGCACCGGGGCGCTCGAACTCGCCGACAAGCCGCTGCGTGGCGGCGGGCAGGAACGCGGCTGGCGTGCCGGGACCGAGAACGTGCCAGGCATCGTCGGCTTTGGCGTTGCCGCGGCCGAGGCCGATGCCGCTCTGGCAAGCGAGGCCGTGCGGCTCGCGGGGCTGCGCGATGCGCTCGAGGCAGGGCTGGCGGAACTGGCGCCGGAGACGGTTGTGTTCGGTGGCAAGGTGGCCCGGCTTCCGGGGACGAGCGCCTTCGCCACGCCCGGGCTCAAGGCGGAAACAGCGCTGATCGTGCTCGATCTCGCAGGCGTTGCGCTGTCGTCGGGCTCTGCCTGCTCCTCGGGCAAGGTCAAGCGCTCGCATGTGCTGGCCGCCATGGGCGTAGACCCAGCCATGAGCGCCGGGGCCTTGCGCGCCTCGCTCGGATGGACCACCACCCGGGCGGATATCGATCGATTGCTCGCGGCCTATGCGAGGGCGGTGGCCGCAATACCGAACCGGCGGGAGCAGGCGGCGGCCTGAGCCCTCCGGAAAGACGCATACGACCAACAAGACGAAGACCAAACCGGCGGGCCTTGAACCCGCGACAGGAGAGTAGAAATGGCAGCGGTCCAGGAGACCATCGACCAGGTCAAGTCGATCGACGTGACCGAATACAAGTACGGCTTCGTGACGGAACTCGAAGTCGACAAGCCCGCCAAGGGCCTGACCGAGGACACGGTCCGCTACATCTCGGCGCGCAAGAACGAGCCGGAATGGATGCTGGAATGGCGGCTCGACGCCTTCCGTCGCTGGAAGACCATGACCGAGCCGAACTGGTCGCGCGTGCAGTACCCGCCGATCGACTATCAGGACCTGTATTATTACGCCGCGCCGAAGACGGGTGCTTCGCCGAAGTCGCTCGACGAGGTCGATCCGGCGATCCTGGAGACCTATAAGAAGCTCGGCATCCCGCTCAGCGAGCAGGAGATCCTCGCCGGCGTCGCGCCGGAGAACCGGGTCGCGGTCGACGCGGTGTTCGATTCCGTCTCGGTCGTCACCACCTTCAAGGAGGAGCTGGCCAAGGCCGGCGTGATCTTCTGCTCGATCTCCGAGGCGATCCGCGAGCATCCCGAGCTGGTGAAGAAGTACCTCGCCACCGTGGTGCCGGTGACCGACAACTACTTCGCGACGCTGAACAGCGCCGTCTTCACCGACGGCTCCTTCGTCTATATCCCCAAGGGCGTGCGCTGCCCGATGGAGCTCTCGACCTATTTCCGCATCAACGAGCAGAATACCGGCCAGTTCGAGCGGACGCTGATCATCGCCGACGAGGGCTCCTATGTCAGCTATCTCGAAGGCTGCACGGCGCCCAAGCGCGACGAGAACCAGCTGCATGCGGCGGTGGTCGAGCTGATCGCGCTCGACGATGCCGAGATCAAGTACTCGACCGTCCAGAACTGGTATCCCGGCGATGCCGAGGGCAAGGGCGGCATCTACAACTTCGTGACCAAGCGCGGCGATTGCCGCGGCAAGAACTCGAAGATCTCGTGGACGCAGGTCGAGACCGGCTCGGCGATCACCTGGAAGTATCCGTCCTGCATCCTGCGCGGCGACGGCTCGCGCGGCGAGTTCTACTCGATCGCGGTCTCGACCGGGGCCCAGCAGGTCGATAGCGGCACCAAGATGCTGCATCTCGGCAAGAACACGACGTCGAAGATCATCGCCAAGGGTATCGCGGCCGGAAAATCCGACTCGACCTATCGCGGCATGGTCTCGGCCCATCGCAAGGCGACGAATGCGCGCAATTTCACCAACTGCGACTCGCTGCTGATCGGCGACCAGTGCGGCGCGCACACCATCCCCTATATCGAGGCCAAGACCGCGACCGCGATTTTCGAGCACGAGGCGACCACGTCGAAGATCGGCGAGGATCAGATGTTCTACTGCCAGCAGCGCGGCCTCTCGGAAGAGGAAGCGGTGGCGCTGATCGTCAACGGCTTCGTCAAGGAGGTGCTGCAGCAGCTCCCGATGGAGTTCGCCGTCGAGGCGCAGAAGCTGATCACGATCTCGCTGGAAGGCTCGGTCGGCTGATTTTCACCAGCCCTCATCCTGAGGAGCCGCCGAAGGCGGCGTCTCGAAGGATGCTGGGTTTGCTTTTGAAACGCATCCTTCGAGACGCGCGCTGCGCGCGCTCCTCAGGATGAGGGCTCACGAAAGAACGAAACAAATGCTCGAAATTCGCAATCTGGTCGTCAAGATCGCCGACGAGGACAAGCAGATCCTCAACGGCCTCAACCTCACCGTGAACGCCGGCGAGGTCGCCGCCATCATGGGGCCGAACGGCTCCGGCAAGTCGACCCTGTCCTATGTCATCGCCGGCAAGGAGGACTATGAGGTCCTCGACGGCGAGATCCTGCTCAATGGCGAGAACCTGCTGGAGATGGAGGCCGATGCCCGCGCCGCCGCCGGTATCTTCCTCGCCTTCCAGTACCCGCTGGAGATCCCAGGCGTCGCCACCATGACCTTCCTGAAGGCGGCGATGAACGCGCAGCGCAAGGCGCGTGGCGAAGCCGAGTTGCTGACCCCGGACTTCATCAAGCAGGTCAACTCTGCGGCCGATGGCCTTGGCATCGCTCGTGATATGCTGCGCCGGCCACTCAATGTCGGCTTCTCCGGCGGCGAGAAGAAGCGGATGGAGATCCTGCAGATGGCGCTGCTGGCGCCGTCCATGTGCATCCTCGACGAGACCGATTCCGGCCTCGACATCGACGCGCTGCGGATCGTCGCCGACGGCGTCAACGCGCTGCGCGCCAAGAATCGCGGCTTCCTGGTCATCACCCACTATCAGCGCCTGCTCGACCATATCGTGCCCGACACGGTGCATGTGATGTCGAATGGCAGGATCGTCCGGACCGGCGGCAAGGAGCTGGCGCTCGAGCTCGAGAAGAGCGGCTATGCGTCCTATGGTGAGGCCGCGTAATGGCGATCATCACCCCGCTCAAGACCGCGGCCGAGCAGCAGCTCGCCGAGCAGTTCGCCAATGTGAAGGCGGAGCTGCCGGGTGCCGGCCCCGTGCGCAAGCTGCGCGAGGAGGCTTTTGCCGGCTTCGAAGCCAAGGGCCTGCCGCATCGCCGGCTCGAATCCTGGCGCTACACCGATCTGCGCTCGCTCGTGCGCGAGGCGATGCCGTTGGCGCGCCGCTCCGAGCGTCCTCAGGCGGTGGCTGACCGGCTCGCGATCCAGACCATCCCCGGTCCGCGTCTGGTCAGCATCGACGGCATCTTCAGCCCGGCCGATTCCGACCTCGACACGCTGCCCGAGGGCGTCACCGTCCGCAGCCTCGCCGAGGCCCTGACGGAGGCGCCCGAGGCGATGGCCGCAGCGCTGGCGCTGCCGGAGGTGGCGCGCGACGACAGCGCCCTGATGCTCAACGCCGCTTTCGCACGGGACGGCATGGTCATCGAGATCGCGCCTGGCGTGGAGCTCGCGCGGCCGATCCTGCTGCTCGGGATCAATTCCGGTGCGAAGGAAACCGCGCAGTACTCCCGCGTGCTGGTCACGGTCGGCGCCGGGGCGAAGGCCACGGTCGTCGAGCAATGCGAGAGCGTCGGCTCGGCCCCGAACCAGGTCAACAGCGCGCTGTCCTTCGTGGTCGGCGACAAGGCCGAGGTCGAACATGTCCGCCTCGTCACGCGCCAGCGGCCGGAGACGGTGCTGGTGCAGTCGCTGCTGGCGGAGGTCGGCGCGCATGCCAGCTTCGCCTCGGTCGCGCTCGCGACCTGCTGCGGCATGCTGCGCCAGCAGGGCTTCGTGCGCTATGCCGGTGAGCACAGCCGGGCGGCACTGCGCGGCATCAACCTGCTGCGCAAGCAGGAGCACTCGGACGTCACGCTGGTGATGGACCATGCGGCCGCCCATGGCGAAAGCCGCGAGCTGTTCAAGAACATCATCGAGGGCGAGGCCACCGGCGTCTTCCAGGGCAAGGTCATCGTCCGCCCGCACTCGCAGAAGACCGATGGCGGCATGAAGAGCAATGCGCTGCTGCTCAATGACGGCGCGACGATGTTCAACAAGCCGGAGCTCGAGATCTTCGCCGACGACGTGGTCTGCGGCCATGGCGCGACGGTCGCGCAGATGGATGCCGAGCAGCTCTTCTACCTGATGGCGCGCGGCCTGCCGCGGCCGCAGGCCGAGGCGCTGGTGCTCACCGCCTTCGCCGGCGAGGTCACCGAGTTCGTCAGCGACGAGGCGGTGCGCGAGATCGTCATGCGCGAGATCGACCGCTGGCTCTCGCAGCGCGAGGCGGCACCGAAGCTGGAGACAGTCTGATGCCTTACGTCAATCTGCAGATCACCAAGGGCGCGAGCCGCGAGCAGAAGGCCGAGATCGTCAAGGAGTTCACGCAGACTCTGGTGCGCGTACTCGGCAAGAACCCGCAGAACACCCATATCGTGATCCAGGAGATTGAGCGCGATGATTGGGGGCATGCCGGCACGCTGGTGGCCGATCGGCAGCCCGAGCCCGGAAAGGCCTGAGCCATGAACGCGATCGCGAAGCCCTACGACGTCGAGGCTATCCGCAAGGATTTCGCGATCCTTTCGCGCGAGGTCTATGGCAAGAAGCTGGTTTATCTCGACAATGCCGCCTCGGCACAGAAACCCGAGGCGGTGATCGAGGCGATGACCAGGCTGATGCGCGAGGACTATGCCAATGTCCATCGCGGCCTGCATTACCTCGCCAATGCCTCGACCGAGGCCTTCGAGGCCGCGCGCGAGAGCGCCCGGCGCTTCCTCAACGCCGCCCATCTCGAGGAGATCGTGTTCACGCGCTCCTCGACCGGGGCGCTGAACGCGATCGCGTCTTCGCTCGGCCGGCATCTCAAGATCCAGGAAGGCGACGAGATCATTCTCTCGATCCTGGAGCATCATTCCAACATCGTGCCCTGGCATTACTGGCGTGAGCGCCATGGCGCCGTGATCAAATGGGCGCCGGTCGACGAGGATGGCAATTTCCTCGTCGAGGAGTTCGAGAAGCTGATCTCGCCGCGCACCAAGGTGGTGGCGCTGACGCATATGTCGAATGCGATCGGCACCGTCGTGCCGATCGCCGAGATCGCCAAGATCTGCCAGAGCTACCGTATCCCGCTGGTCGTCGACGGCAGCCAGAGCGCCGTGCATATGCCGGTCGACGTGCAGGCTCTGGGCTGCGACTTCTACGCCTTCACCGGCCACAAGACCTATGGGCCGACTGGTTCGGGCGTGCTCTGGGGCAAGCGGGAATGGCTCGCCAAGCTGCCGCCCTATGAGGGCGGCGGCGAGATGATCGTCACCGTCAGCGAGGATGCGATCACCTATAATGATCCGCCGCATCGCTTCGAGGCGGGCACGCCCGCGATCGTCGAAGCCGTCGGCCTCGGTGCCGCGCTCGACTACATGATGGCGCTCGGTCGCGAGAACATCGCCGCGCACGAGGCGAGGCTGCATGACTATGCCATGCAGCGGCTCGGAGAGATGAATTCGGTCCGCATTTTCGGCAAGGCCCGGGAGAAGGGCGCGATCATCGCCTTCGAGATGAAGGGCGCCCATGCGCATGACGTCGCCACGGTGATCGACCGGGCCGGCGTCGCCGTCAGGGCGGGGACCCATTGCGCGATGCCGCTGCTCGCCCGATATGGGGTGACATCGACCTGCCGTGCGTCGTTCGGCCTCTACAACACGCTCGAAGAAGTCGATAAGCTGGTCGAGGCCCTGCGCAAGGCGGAAGACCTGTTCTCCTGAACCGCCGATTGCCTGAATTGGAAGCGCCATGAGCGACACTGCCGAGCAAATCAAGCCGAACGCGCCCACGATGGGCGCCAGCACCGGCCTGCCGCCGGAGGAGATCGACCGGCTGACCGACGATATCGTCGCGGCCCTGAAGACGGTCTACGATCCGGAAATCCCGTCCGACATCTACGAACTCGGGCTGATCTATCGCGTCGACATCGCCGATGATCGCCAGGTCACCATCGACATGACGCTGACGGCACCGGGTTGCCCGGTCGCCGGCGAGATGCCGGGCTGGGTCGAGAACGCGGTCGGTGCCGTGCCCGGCGTCGCCTCGGTCACGGTCAACATGACCTTCGATCCGCCCTGGGACCAGTCGCGCATGTCGGACGAGGCACGCGTCGCGCTCGATATGTGGTGAAGCCGGACTTCGGCTCGGGACAGGAAGAAGGCCGCTGCCGATGCGGCGGTCTTCTTCGTTTACGGCCGGGACGCAGCTGTGTCAGGGCTCGCGGACGACGCGGAAGCCATTGGTATAGAAGCGCACATCGCTTTCGTATTTGAAGCGCGCGGCCGAGCGCAGATAGCGCGGATCATTGTTGAAGGAGCCGCCGCGCAGCACGCGTTCGCGGCAGCCCGGCGGCGAATAGGCGCTGCCGTCGCGCGGCGAGGAGCGGTAGCTCTCGCTCCAGCAATCGGCCACCCATTCGGCGGCGTTGCCGGCCATGTCGTAGAGGCCGAAGCCGTTGGGCGCGAACTGGCCGACTTCGATCGCCTGGCGTCGCGGCTGGGCGTTGCAGCCGACGCAATTGGCCTTTTCCTTGTCGATCGTGTTGCCCCAGGGGTAGCTGGTGGTGGTG
Source organism: Allobosea sp. GW823-FHT01F03 (assembly GCF_058798075.1). NCBI lineage: Bacteria > Pseudomonadati > Pseudomonadota > Alphaproteobacteria > Hyphomicrobiales > Alloboseaceae > Allobosea > Allobosea sp. GW823-FHT01F03. The sequence continues at coordinate 3,012,174 of NZ_CM179505.1, forward strand.
CCGGCACGGGCGGCGTATTCCCATTCCGCCTCCGTCGGCAGGCGATATTTCCGCCCGGTCTTGAGCGAGAGCCAGACGACATAGGCGCCGGCATCGTTCCAGTGGATGTCGGTGACCGGCCGTCGGCCGCGCCCGAGATTACGGTCGCTCGGGCGGTGGCTGCAGCCGCCCTCGGCGACGCAGGCATCCCATTCCGCGAACGTCACTTCGCGGGTGCCGATATAGAAGGGCCGGCCGATCGCGACCGAGCGCACCGGCTTCTCGAACTCGAACATCTCGTTCGAGCCCATTTCGAATGTGCCGGCCGGGATCAGGCTGAGTTCCGGGCAATCCTCGCAATCGCGCAGGGGCCTGGCGGGTGCCGGCGTCGCGCCGGGCCGGGCTTGCGTGGCGCTCGCCGTCTGGGCGGGAGCCGGGCTGGTGGGCCGCGCCTGGCCGCGGGTGCGGTAGAACTCCTCCCGCGTCCGGGCGAGGCTGGCGAAGCGGCCATTCGGATAGGCGTCGAGATAGGCGCGGTACTCGGCCGGGTTCTCGCTGTTGCGGATGGTTTCCCAGAAGGAGAGCTCATAGGGGCCGAGCTGGTCGGATTGCGGGCCGGGCGGCGGCGGCGCCATGATGACGCCGCGGGTCGCCTGGGCGATGGCGGCCGGCTTGCCGTTCGGCGTCACGACCAGCCCGGCCGCAGGCGGCGACGAGATCCAGACTTGCTGCTTGCGCCGCGTGGCGCGGGCAACCGCATCGCGGGTGCGGGTCAGCGCAGCAGCCATGTCGAGCCCGGGCGTGCGGATCGCCTTGAGCCATTCCGCGATCGACGGGTCGGTGCGGCCGGGCGTCTCGGCCTGGGTGCGCCCCGGTGCGACCGGCGCCATCACGGCGATGTTCTCCAGCGGCTCGATCGGCGCCAGGCCCTTGCGATTGCCGAGGGCCGCCTGCCAGGGATTGTCGCGGGCGGCGTCGAGGACGACCACAGCGCTCGCCGGCCGGCTGACGATCAGCGCGTCGAGCAGACCGTCGAAATCGGAGGCATCGCGACCGAGATCGCCTGGCGAGCGAATGTTGGCGTCGACCGCAGCGAGGAAGTTGCGGCCGCGGTGCTGGACGGCATGCCCGGCATAGAAGACCACGACATGGGCGCCGCGGGTCAATTTCTCCCGGAAGGCGGCCAACGCCCGCTCCAGCCCGGCCCGATCGGCGTTCTCGACCATGGTGACATCGAAATCGCCCTGCCGCAGCGCCTCGGCGACGGCGCGGGAATCCGTGACGGGATTGGCCAGGGGCGCTTCGCGATAGGCGGCGTTACCGATGACCAGCGCCAGCCGGGCCGGGGTCGCCCCGGCCTGAGCGAGGGCCGGCGGGGAAAGCCACCATGTCTGAGCCAGCCAGGCGGCCAATGCCAGAAGCAGGGGAGTGAGCCGGCGGTACCAGGACATGCGGTTCAGCACTCCGACAGGCCGCCCGCGCCGTCACGGGCGTGAAGCTTCAGCGAACATAGACTGTGATCTTCTGAGACATTACCGGCGGCCGATGCGGCATGTGCAGATGGTCGCCGAGCAGCAATTGCAGCGTATGCGTGCCCTTGGGCAGGGTGACGACGACCTCGGTCTGGCCATTGCCGAGATGGATGTGGTTGTAGTCGGCCGGGATAGGCTGATCCGCAGGCGGTGGCTCGACATCGATCAGCAGATGGTGATGACCGGTCAGCGGCTTGTCGATGCCGGCCGGCGCGATGCCCATTTCCTTCAGCCCCATCCGCACCGTGAAGCGTTCCGGTACGCGCAGGCCGTCGAGTGGATAATGGAAGTAGAGCAGCGCACCGCGCGGCGATGGCTGGCGCTGCGCCGTCTGCGCCGACGGGCTGGTGGCCGCGAGCAGCGGGCAGAGCAGGGCGAGGCCGAACAGTGCGGACAGCCGCCACATGCGGAAGGTGGCATCAGAGCCGGCAGTGCGGACAGGCGCCCTCATCGACGCGCACTCCGCTTCCGGGGATTGCCGACGAAGACCTCGATCCGCTCGGATAGGACCGGCGGATCGTGCGGCACGTGCTGATCGTCGCCGAGGATGAGCTGCAGGCTGTGCCGGCCGGGCGGCAAGGTGATCTTCCGCTCGGTCTGGCCGTTGCCGAAGTGGAGATGATTGAGATCGCTGGGGATGGCGACGTCGAGCGGCGGCGTCGGTACGTCGATCAGCAAATGGTGATGGCCGGTATTGGGCTTGGCGACACCGGCCGGAGCCACGCCCATATTGCGCAACCCGAAGCGGATGGTCGAGGTCGCGTAGATCGTCGCGCCATTGCGCGGGTAGATGAAGTAGACTGCGGCGTCGTTGGGAGCGGGCGTGCGCCCGGGCTTGCCCGGCGCAGCCTGTGCCGCGGAAAGAGGCTGCGCCGCCGCGGCCGCTTCGACACGCACCCGGATCTTTTGCGACATCACCGGCGGATCGTGCGGGACGTGCTCGTGGTCGGCGAAGAGGAGCTGCAGCGTGTGCTCGCCCGGCGATAGGCTGAGTTCGGTCTCGGTCTGGCCGCGGCCGAAATGCAGATGGTTGAAGTCGCTGGGTATCTCGCGGTCGAGCGGCGGCAGTTCGGTGTCGACCAGGAGATGGTGGTGGCCGGCATTGTCCTGCTTCGTGCCGGCAGCTGCGATCGCGATGTTCTCGCTGCCGAAGCGGACGATGGAGCGGGCCGGGATCGTCGCGCCATCCTGCAGGCCGATGAAGAACACCCGGGCGTTCGGCGCCGCGGCGGTGCGCGGTTTCTCTAGCGGCGCGGCTTCGACCTCGACGGTGATCTTCTCGGACATCACCGGCGGATCATGAGGCACGTGATCGTGATCGGCGAAGAGCAGCTGCAAGCTGTGGCGGCCGGGCGAAAGCAGGATCTCCGCTTCGGTCTGGCCGCCGCCGAAATGCAGATGGTTGAAATCGCTCGGGATCGGCTGGCCGAGCGGCGGCAGCTCCGTGTCGATCAGCAGGTGATGATGGCCGGCGTTGCGGCGCGGGCTGCCGGCGGGGGCGATCTCCATGCCGGTGACGGAAAAACGCACCAGGAGTTTGGCGGGAACCTTGGCCTTGTCGCGCAGATCGATGAAGGAAACCCTGGCCGCCGCCGGCGCAGGGCTGCGCGGCCGTGCTCGTTCCTGCGCCATGGCCGAACTCGCCAGCGCGGCGAGAACCGCTGAAATGCCGACAACAAGCCTGAGCCGAATACCCTGCATCGGCGCTCTTCCCGAGGGCGCGGCATGGAGGAAAAAAGCTATCAGGCCCCAGTCGCAGGGGCAAGCAGAGTGCGGGTGGCGACAAGGGGCAGGTCTGGATTTTTGACGCGTCTTTCTTTAGGTTGACGCAGGGAATGGTGCCATGAACATCGCGTTCAAGCTCTGTGCACTGGCCGCTCTTCTATTGCAGACGTTGGCCTTGCCAGCGCTGGCACAGGATCGCCGCGTCGCGCTGGTGATCGGCAACTCGACCTATAAGAACGCACCCGCTTTGCCGAACACGGTCAATGATGCGCGCGATACCGCCGAGGCCCTGCGCAAGCTCGGCTTCGAGGTCGTCGACGGGCTCGACCTCGACAAGCGCGGCATGGACCAGGCGCTGGCCCGCTTCGCCCGGCTGGCCCAGGATGCCGATGCGGTGATGTTCTACTATGCCGGCCACGGCTTCCAGTTCAACGGCGAGAACTTCCTGGTTCCGCTCGAGGCCAGGATCGATGACGAGGTCTCGGTCCAGTACGAGACGCTCAAGCTCAGCGAGGTGATCACTGCGCTCGGCTTCGCCAAGGGCGTCAAGATCATGGTGCTCGACGCCTGCCGCAACAATCCCTTCGTCGCCCAGCTCTCGAAGAAGCAGGCGACGCGCGGCTTTTCGGTCGGCTCGGGCCTCGCGCCGATCGCGCGGGCGCAAGGCATGGTCACGGCCTATGCGACGCAGGCCAATGACGTCGCGGCCGATGGGGCCGGGCGCAACAGCCCGTTCACGGCGGCGCTGGTCCAGGAGATGAAGCAGCCGGGACTCGAGATCGCCACCATGTTCCGCCGGGTCCAGAAGGCGGTCTATGACGCGACCGGCGGCAGGCAGACGCCCGAATTGTCGCTCTCCCTGCTCGGCGACTTCTACCTGAACCGGGAGGAGACCGACGCCGATATCTGGAAGCGGCTGCGCAGCAGCGACAATGCCGCCGAGATCAAGGCCTTCATCCAGCGCTTCCCCGCGAGCTTCTTCGCGGTCGACGCAAAGACGAGGCTCGATCTGCTCGAACGTCGCAATTTCGCGACGAGCGAGCGCGCGAAACTGGAGAGCGAATTCGCGGCGCGCGAGAAGGCGTTGCTGGAACGGGTCCAGCAGGCCGAGAAGAGCCGGCAGCAGGCCGCCACCGATCTCGCCGGCCGCGACGCGGGCAAGACCGATGCCGAGCGCTCGCTGCCGCGGCCGGCCGATAGGCCGACGCAGGCGCCGGCCTCCGCGAGCGTGCCGGCGGCAAAGCCTTCGGATGCAGGCGAGCGCGAGCGGCTCGCCAAGGAGCTCGCCAGGCGCGAGCAGGAACTCGCTTCGCTCGAGGCCGAGAAGGCCAGGCTGTCCCAGGAGCGCCAGGACCGCGAAAAGGCGGTCGCGGCACGGATCAGCGCCGGTGCTGCCGTCAAGGAGTTGCCGGTGCCCGAGAAGCCGCTCTTGCCGAGCGCTCGTCCGACCCGGCAGGAGGCGCGACCGGTGCCGCCTCAGGAGCGCACGGTCCTCGACCGCAGGTCGACGGATGTCTTGCTCGGCGGCGGCGAGCCTCCGGCTCCGGCACGCGCCAGCAAGAACCGGCGGCCGAACGGCGCGCGTGACTGTACCGAGGATTTGATGCGGGCCCAGCTCGGCGATGGCGGCGGCAATGCGCTGAAGGGCTGCCGCTGAGCTGAGGCCCGCGGAGCGGTGATGGTGGAGCAAGCTGGATGAGCGCAGCCCCGGTGCCGGCGTCGGCTTATGGCGCAATGAGGCCCGCTGCCCTGGCGGGTTGCGGGCTCCTTGCCTTGCTCGGCGTCACAGTCGTGGCCGTTGCCCAGGCACCCGCGCCAGTATCGCCGCCGCCCGCTGCGGCCGCGCCTGCACCGATCCCGTTCGCCGAGGCCCTGCAGCGGGCGGCTGCCGATCTGTTCGGCAAGGCCGAGCTCTCCGGCGAGCGGGTCGATCTGGTGATCGACCCCTTGATCGACGGCATTTCCGGGGCGCAGTCGACCTCGACGCGCTCCATGCAGCAGACGCTTTCCGATATCGTCGGGGCATCCTATCCACGCTTTCGCCTGCAGCCATTCACGACGGAGAGCCTGGCGCGCGAGCCGGTCGTCCTGATCGGGACCTTCACGGCTGTGAACAATGCCGGCGATGCCAAGGGCGCGCGCGATGCCTATCGGATCTGCCTGACGCTCGCCGATCTGAAGTCGAAGCGCGTCGTCTCGAAGGGCGTCGCCCGGGCCCGCCCCGAGGGCGTCGACGTGACGCCGACGACCTATTACCGCGACGCGCCGCTATGGACGAAGGACCCGGCGACCGAGGCCTATATCAAGGTCTGCCAAGGGACCAGGCTCGGCGAGCCGATCGACCCGGTCTATCTCGAGCGCCTGAACGCCGCCGCTCTGATCAATGACGGCATCCTCGAATACGAGGCCAGGCGCTATCGCGAGGCGCTGGCCTTCTACCGTACGGCGCGGACGCTGCCGGGCGGCGACCAGCATCGCGTGCGGGTCGGCGCCTATCTCGCCGCCAGCAAGCTCGGGCGCAGCGAGGACGCGGTCGACGCCTTCGGCGACCTCGTCGACAGCGGCCTCGCGAGCAACCAGCTCATGGTCAAGCTGCTGTTCCAGCCGGGGTCGACGCAGTTCATCGCCAATCCGCAGATCACCGAACCCTATCCGATGTGGCTGAGCCAGATCGCGACGCGCGCCAGGCAGAAGGACGCCTGCCTCGAGATCGTCGGACACACCTCGCGTACCGGCACACAGCATCTCAACGAGCGGCTTTCGGTGCTGCGGGCGCAATATGTGATGGAGCTGCTCCAGGCGGGCGTTCCGGACAGCCGCAACCGCATGATCGCCACCGGAAAGGGCTTCAACGAGAACCTGATCGGGACCGGCAAGGACGATGCCAGCGACGCGCTCGACCGCAGGGTCGAGTTCAAGGTGATCGGCTGCTGAGCGTGACCAGGCGGGAGGCGAGCGTGGCGGATGGATTGCCTTGATGAGCGCGAGCAAGTCCAACCCCTATGACGCCGTCGCCTATCCCGGCCATGCCTTCTCGCAGACCCATCCCGGGCATCTGGCGACGATCGCGCATTTCCACGGCATGCAGCCGGCGCCGACGGCGACGATGCGGGTACTGGAGCTCGGCTGCGGCAGCGGCGGCAATCTGATCCCGATGGCGCTGCAATCGCCCGGCGCCAGCTTCGTCGGCATTGACCTCAGTGCCAGCGCGATCGCCCGGGCCAAGGCCGAGGCCGGCGAACTCGGTCTCGACAACATCGCTTTCCACCATCTCGACATCATGGCGGCGGATGCCGGCCTTGGAACGTTCGACTACATCCTGGTGCACGGCGTCTATTCCTGGGTGCCGCCCTTCGTGCGCGAGCGCATCCTGGCGCTGTTCGGCGAATTGCTGCGGCCTCAGGGGATCGCCTATGTCAGCTACAACGCCCTGCCGGGTTGCCGGCTGCGCGATCTTGCCCGCGACATCATGCTCTACGAGACGCGCGACATCGAGGAGCCGCTGGAGCGGGTCCGTGTCGCGCGGGCCGCGATCAAGCGCTTCGCCGAGGCGACCGATCCCGGCTCCTTCTACGGGGCGGCGCTGCGCGAGCGCCTGCAGCAGATCGACGAGATCCCGGACAATGTCCTCTACCATGACGATCTCAATCCCGGGGCGCGGGCGTTCGCGCTGCACGAGGTGCTGGACGCCGCAGCGCCGCACGGCTTGCAATTCCTCGCCGAGGCCTCGTTCCCCAATAATTTCGGCGGGGCGCAAGGGCCAGCCCAGCAGATCCTGAACGCGATCCCGGTCGACGAGCCGCTGCGCCAGGAGCAGTCGCTCGACCTTCTGATCGGACGCTGCTTCCGCCAGACGCTGCTTTGTCGCTCGGATATCGCGCTCCAGCGCGGCTTCTCGCGCTTTACGCTCGCCTCTTATCATCTCGCCGCGAATGTCCGCGAGGCCGAGGAGAAGGACGACAGGCCCGGCGTCGGCGGGTTCCTGTTCGGTAGCGACGTCCGGCTTGCCGTCGACCTCGAAAGCGCAAAGGCGGCCTTGCGGGTGCTCGGCCAGGCCTGGCCCGGCAGCATCGGCCATGCCGAGCTCGTCGCGAGCGCTCTGGACGAAGCCAGGGACAGCCTCGGTCCCGATATCGGGCGCGAGACCGGCCGGCTCAACGAGGCGCTGGCGGCGATCTATCGGGCCGGCCTGCTGGAGATCAGCCTGGAGCCGCACCGGCTCATCACGGCCGTCGGCGAGCGTCCGGTGGCGAGCCTGCTGGCACGGCGGCAGGCGCTGGCCGGCAACGAGGTCACCGATCTGCGCCACCGCGCCGTGGCGCTGGATGGCGTCGTGGTGCGCAAATTCGTCAGCCTGCTCGACGGCACGCGGACGGCGCCGATGCTGCTGGCCGAGATGAACGCCTTCCTGGCCGAGGCGCATGCTGCGGGGCGTGACGCCGCGGACCTTCCCCGGCGCGCGACGGCGGAGGAGGTCGAAATGCATCTGCGCGACGTCGCCCGGCTCGGCCTGCTGGCGGGCTGACATTGTCGCTGACCCGTTCCACGCGTATCCTTCTGCGTCGTCCGAGCAGAGGGCGGCTGTCGGGCCGCGGGCTCGCGGGCGCGGCCGATATCGCCGGCGGTAGCGAGGCATGAGCCAGCGCTTCAAGCAGTTCCAGGCCGCGTTCCGGGAGGATGCCTGCCTCGAGGCGATGATGCAGGCGAGCCGGGGCGGCATCAGCATCGCCTGTCCCGCCTGCGGCCGGGTTTCCGCCTTCGTGCCGCGCCTCAAGCTGCGCGCCTATGCCTGCGGGTACTGCAATTTCCTGGTCTCGCCCTGTGCCGGGACACCGCTGGAGAGCCGTCGGACCTCGCTGCAGCTCTGGTTCTTCGCGATCAGGCTGCTGGCGGAGCAGGGGCCCAAGGCGGCGGCGGTGCTGGAACGCGAGGCGGGCATCTCGAACGAGCAAGCCCGCCGGATGGTCGGAGAACTCGACGCCGCCGCCAAGGACGGGGCCGGCTGGTTCACGGCCGCCCGCAAGGCAGTGGCGGGCGGCGCCGGCCTGGTCCCGGCGCTGGGCATTGCGGGCACCGCGCGGAATGCCTTGCCGCGTAAAGCATTGCAGGGCGCGGCGATTTCGGCGGATGGCGCAGGCCGGGCCCGGCTGCTGGCGCTGGCGGGCGCGGGGAGCGTCGTCGTGGCGGTGATGGCGGGCGTGGCGGTTGCGACGCTGACACCAGCTCCTGCGCCGGCTCCCGATCCCGATTTCGCGCCCGCCGAGACGGTCGACGCGCCTTCGCTGCAGGCGCCGATGCGCCCCTCGTTGATCCTGTCCTCGGTCGAGGGCGATCTTGAAGCGGCGCGGCAGGCGACGCAGTTTGCGCTCAGCAACGATCCCTCGCTGGCGGCTCTGACCGAACAGTCGGCGGACGAAGCCTCCGGGGCATCGCCGCAGGTGCCGGCTTTGCCGCTGCCGGTGCTGCCGCCTTCGAACATCCTGCTGGTGCCGCCGAAGCTGCCTGCCAGGCCCGGCGCCGTGCCGGCTCCGGCAGCCGTGCCGCGCCAGCAATTGCCGCGGGCGCCGATCACCATTGGCGGCGATCCCGACCAGATCCTGACCTTCGGGCCGATCCGCATCCGCCGGCATCTGGTCGACATCATCGTGCGGGCGGGGCGGGTCGTCGGGGCGGACCCGACCCTGCTGATGGCGGTCGCCGACAAGGAATCCTCGTTCTCGACCACGGTCCAGGCGAAGACCTCCTCGGCGACCGGGCTCTACCAGTTCATCGAGCAGACCTGGCTCGGCGTCGTCTTCGAGTTCGGCCGCAAGCACGGCATGGTCGCCGAGGCTGCGCTGGTCACGCGCAATGGCCGGCAATTCGTGGTCGCCGACGCCAATGAGCGCCAGCGCATCCTCGACCTCAGGCGCGAGCCCTATCTCTCGGCCCTGCTCGCCGCCGAGATGCTGAAGCGCGACACGCTGCGACTGGAGAAGGCGATGGGGCGCCACCTCACCGGCGGCGAGATCTACCTGATCCACTTCCTCGGCCCGGATGCGGCGCAGACCTTCATCGAGACCATGGAGGAGACGCCCGGCGCCAGCGCGGCCGAGTTGCTGCCGCGTCCGGCGCAGGCCAACCGGCCGATCTTCTATGCCGAGGCCGGCGGCGAGACCAAGACGCTCTCGGTCTCGGAGGTGCACAAGAAGTTCAACGAGATGATCAAGGTGCGCCTCGACCGCTACAAGGTGGTGCGCGGCGGCGCCCCGCCGGCTCCGGCGCGAAGCCCATCACGGTAGGAACCGGCCCCGGCTGGCCGGCCCGCGGAAGCAGGGTTCCGGTCGTCGCCGCGGATCGCAGTGCCCCGGGATTGATGCGCCTGCGTTCACTCGATCCTGAAATATTTGATGCCGACGCCGATCCTGCCGCCGAGGCGTGAAACATCTTGCCGCAAGCTCGGGAAAACGTCACCGGCCGGCGCTGGATTGGGCCCAGCGAGCGAAGGCAGCGGCGCCTGGCTGACAAGGGCGATGACGGCTTGCGGACGGACCGGAGCGCCGGAAGCAGCCGTCGATTCGAGCTTGAGGGTGAAGCTCGCCTTGCCGCCCTCGCGGCGCGTGAAGCTGGCGAGGTTGTAGACAAGCCCGTCATCGCCGACGAGCAGGACAGCGAGGTTCTGCTTCGGATCGCTCTCGACGGTGCCGCTCAGCGTGTCGCCGCTCTTCATGGTGAAGGCGCCGATCTGCATGACAGGGCTGCGATCTATGCCGCGCCCGAGCTGACGCAGGAAATCGACCATCGGACATTGCGCCGTGGTGATCGACCGGAGGCTGATCTGCGCCTCGAAGCCCTGCGCCCGCTTGAAGGCGCCGTCGAAGGCGACGAAGGGCGGCGCGGAGCTGCCGAAGCCCTCGATCGCGGCGCGCCTGTCGCCGACCGAGGTCGGCCAGAGGAAGAAGCAGGCGCCGCCATCGTAGGTCGCGATATAGCGCTCGATGCGTTCCGCTGGCGTGCGCGGCTCGCGTTCTGCGAGGGGCTGGTCGACCATATTGGTCGCCGTCTTGTTCTCCGGCGCCGGCGGGGTGGCGGCAGGAGGAACGGCAGGAGGAACGGTGAGAGGAGGAATGGCGACGGGCGGCAACTGGGCTGGAGGCGGGACCTGGATCTGGGCTGCCGGTGGCGGGCTCAGAGTCGGCGGAGCTTCTGCTCGCGCGCTACTTTGAGACGGTGCCGCGGGCGCAGGCGTCGGCGCCGGGCTGGAGGCGGGGGCTGGCGGGCGCTGCGAGGGCGGTTGCTGCGGCTGCTGGCGCTCGGAGGCGAAGCTGCCGGCTGGCGGTTGTGGGGAGGCTGCCGTTTCGTTCGGGCGGGCCTGTTGCGGCTCCGGAGCCACGCCTTGCAGGCTCGGCACGGGCGGCGCATCGCTGCGGCCGGCGAGCACGGGTGGGTCAGGGGCTGTCGCCGGGCTGCCGCCCTGTCCGAGCAGCTGCCAGGCGAGGAAGCCGCCAACGGCGAGCACGGTGAAGGTGGCCGCACCGGCGAGCGCTTTCCAGGCAAGGCCGCCGCCTCCGACGCCGCCGGCATTCCTCTGTCCCTTCAACTGCCAGGAAGCGACCTCCGCCATGTCGGCGGGCCGATCCTTGGGGTCGGGTGCTAGCATGCGAGCCAGCAGCGGCCGCAGGCTCTTGTCGACCGCGGCAAGGTCCGGCACGCGCCGACGCTTCTCCAGGATCTGCATCTGGGTGCCGCCCATGTCGAGGGGCCGGCCGCCAAGCGCCTCGGCGAGGACGAGGCCGAGGCTGTAAATGTCCGATCTTCCGGTGACCTCGCCGCCGAACAGGCCGAGCTGCTCGGGCGAGACATAGTTGTATTTGCCGGCGAAACCGGTGCCGATGACGGTCTTTTCGCCCAGTAGGCTGGACTTGGCGATGCCGAAATCGATGATCTTGGCGCGCGCGACCTGGCCGCCGGGCAGGATGATATTGTCGGGCGAGACGTCGCGATGGGTGATCCCTAGCATATGTGCAGCATGCAGGCCGCTGGCGATGCGCCGGCGTAGCAGGTCGACTTCCTCCGGTGGCAGCGCTCCCTGCTTGAGCCGCTCTGACAGCGACTGCCCGTCGACGAACTCCATGGCGAGATAGGTCGCCTGCGTCGCGGGATCGACGGTGAAGACGTAATAGCGGACGATTGCCTCGTTGTAGACATTGTGCAGCGCCGCCGCTTCCTTGCGGAACAGGGTGACGACCGCCTCGTCCTGCGCCATGTCAGGGCGGACCATCTTGATCGCCACCGCGTCGCCGGTCTGGATGGCGCGGCCCTTGTAGATCTCGCCCATGCCGCCGACCGCGATCAGGCGCTCGATCTCATAGATGCCGTTCAGCCGCGTGCCGACTGACAGTCCGTTGCGCGGCATGATGATCGTGCGCTCGGAATCGGTCATGGGGCCTCGTTCTTCGGCTGACGCATGTTCGGCATCCAGCGCGTCTGTACGCGGCGATCCTGATGATAGCGGACAATCACGACGGTGACATTATCGGTCGCGCCGCGCTCCAGCGTCAGCGCGAGCAGTGCGTCGCAAGCGCCCTGGACATCAGCGCCGGATGCGGCGCGCAGGATTTCGTCATCCTCGACATGTCCGGTCAGGCCGTCGGAGCAGAGCACGAAGGTGTCGCCGCCTTCGAGTTCGCCATGGTCGATGTCGAGGGAGGGCAGATCGTGGACGCCGATGGCGCGGGTGATCACATGCCGGCGCGGCCAGTTGCGCGCCTCCTCGGCGCTGAGCAGGCCGCGATCCAGCATGTCCTGCGCCTCGGTATGATCGCGCGAGATCTGGGTGATGTAGCCGTGGCGGACGAGGTAGATCCGGCTGTCGCCCGACCAGACGCAGGCGAAATGGCTGCCGTGCACCAACAGGACGGCGAGGGTCGAGCCCATGGTCGCGCCCGCCTGTTCGTGGGCCCGGCGGCGCAGCTCGGCATTGGCGGCGAGCACGCTCCGTTCCAGCCGTGCCAGAAGGTCGGCGGCTGAGCTCGCGGCACCGATGCCGTCGAGCGCGGCGGCGACGGTGGCGCTTGCCATGGCGCCGTTCTCGTGTCCTCCCATGCCGTCGGCGACGGCCCAGAGCCCGAATTCGGGCCGCGTCACGAGATTGTCCTCGTTATGGCTGCGCACACGGCCGGGATGGCTGATCGCGCCGGTCTCGAAGGGAGGGGCTGGGCCGGCATGGTTCATGACGCTGCTCCCGCACCGAGAAAGGCGTCGAAGCGGCCGGTCAGGAGGCCGCTGAACAGATAGGGGCTCGGCAGAGCCTGGCCGACCAAGGCGAGCGGCTCGAAGTTCTCGCCGCCGACGGTCCAGAGATAGCAGGCATGGGCATAGGAGCGCGTATGGTCCTCGACCCGCAGTGCGGCCAGCCGGGCCGGGAAGGTCGCCGGGTCGAGCGCGCTGACGATCGTACCGTCGGACAGCCTGACCATGTCGGCAGGCGGGGCGGCCTTCAGCTCGTCGTTCGGAACCGGCAACTGGGCTAGCGCCTCGGCAACGGCCTCGAAGCTCGCTTCGGGCTCCAGCGCATTCAGCAGGAAATCTTCGGCGCGCTCGAACCAGGCATCCTGCGGGTCGGTTTCGGGCGGCGGGATCGCCGCGCCCGGACCCGCGACCGCGAAGACCGTGAGCGGGAAATAACGGCCGATGCCGTCGACCGAGGGCATGAAGGCCCCGGCGACGGTGTTGCCGCCATAGGCCGAGCCGAGCCAGAAGCGCCAGATCGGCGCGTGCAGGAAGGCGTCCTGCCAGCCGGCGCCGAGATCGAGTCGGCTCGCGGTCAGCCCACCCTGGAGCCAGGGCTCGTAGACCGAGAGAAAGGCCGTGGGCGCCCCCAGGGCGATGAAGTCGCGCTTGCCCGGCAGCTTTCCGAACAGCCCGCACGCCATGGCTCAAATCCCCGTCGGACAGCGGATTTCGCGCAGCGCCGGCAGCACCAGCGGGTTCTTCAGCGAGCCGACGCCGAACTGGTAGCCGACCTGTCGGCCGCCGGAGGCGAGCGTGAACACGACATTGTCGCCCTGGCGCAGCACCGAGCCGGTATCGAGCAGCCGGAAGAACGACCAGACGCCATCGCGCTCGAACAGCTTGACCTCGCTCGGCGCGGCCGGGGTCGGGCTGTTCGAGAAGAAGCCGCCACCGAAGATGCCGCCGGCATTGTTGCTGCCGGCGCCGCCACCGAGCGTTAGGGTGATCGAGGTCCGCGCCAGCCCGGCGCCCGGCCACATCACCGGCGTCGGCGTGTTGACGCCCTGCTGGCTCGCCACCGTGAAGCCGTTGATCTCGAGCTTGGCGCCTGAGGCGTCGGAGGACAGGGCGGTCGGCACCGCCACCATCTGGAAGGAGGGAAGGTTGCCGCCGGTCGGGAAGAAGGCCTCGCGAATGTCGCTGGCGCGCTGGAACTCGCGCAAGGTCGTCGGCGAGAGCGAGCGGGCGACGCGGCTGTCGGCGCGCCAGCTCCATTGCGCGCCGGACTTGTCGATATAGGGGTCGAGCCGCTCCTTCAGGAACTTGTCCATGGCGCCGGTGCCGGGCGCGAAGAGCTGCGCGAAGTCGGAGAGGGCGATGTCGCGGGTGCTGCCCTTGGTGAAGGGGTAGCGATTGGCGAGAAGATTGGTGCAGGTGCGGCTGACCTCGTCGCCGAGCGCCTGGCGCAGCAGAGAGATGGTGGCGCTGGTGGCGTCGCCCTCGAAATCATTGACCGCCGAGACGATCATCGCATCGAACGGGGCAGGGTAGCGCGAGGAGTTGCCGCGCAGCGAGGCGATCAATGGCACCATCGCCGCGTTCGCCGCCGCCGACTGGGCCGGGGTGGTCGCCGCCATGGCGAGGTTCTGGTTGATCTCGGCGAAGATCTGCAGCGCCTGGTCGACCGGCCGGCGGCCGAGATCGCCGTCGACCAGGACATGGTACTGCTTGAAGCCGGCCTCGATATTGGCGCCGAGCGCCTCGCTGCCGGCCGATAGCACGCGGTCTACCCCCGGCGCGCTCAGCGGCAGGGAGGTGCCGAGCCGGCCGAGTGCCGCATTGGCCCGCTCCTCCAGCGTCTTGGCTGCGGCCTCCTTGCCGGCCTGTGCCGCCGCCTGCGTGGCGGTCGGCCGGCGGGCGGCTCGCTCCTTGGTCAGCTGCGTCTCGTCGCGGACCGATTCCAGCACTTGCTTGAAGGGCGAGGTCGGTGCGGCGATCGCCGAGAGCGCCACGTATTTCGGCTTGTCGGCATTGAGCGGGCGCAGCTTCAACCGGCGCAGGGCGCGCTGCCACGACGCTATGAAATCGCGTGAATAAAGCTTCATAAGATCTTGGAAAAGACTAGCATATTGCGAAGTGATCGCCGCCTGGTCGACATTCTCGCCGAGGACCCAGCGCTCCTTCTCGATGCGCTCGCCGATATCGCCGAGGCGGTCGACGAAGGCGTTCTGGAAGCCGTCATAGGTGTAGAAATAGGGCACCCGGATCGTATCGAGATCCTCGCCTGAGACCCCCTCGAAGACGAGCCGGACATCCGAGCCGCCGCGCTGCGCCGCGACCCAGTCGCGGTTGGCGTTGCGCCCTTGCGTGCGCAGCAACTCATAGGCGCGCTCGGCGATGCTCATCCGCCGCAGTGTCTGCTGGCTGCTCTCGATCAGCGTCTGGTTGAGCTTGACCAGCGGCTCGGCGCCCTCGTCGAGATCGAGCAGCGCGGTGAGATGCTCTTCCAGCGCCTCGCGGCCCTTGGCGTTGGCGGCGCCCGGGAACAGGTTCTCGGCCCAGTCGAGCCGCATCCAGGCGAGGACGAGATCGCGGTCGAGCTTCGCCCGGCCGCCGATCATCAGATAGACCTTGAGCGCCTCGTAGAGGAAGCCGGGATTGTTGGCATTGGCCTCGAGCTGCTCTTCGAGCCGGAAGATGATGCGCGAGCGCAGCATCCGCTCCAGCGCCTCCTGATAGCTGATCTGCGTCGCCGATTGCAGGCGCTCGCGCTGGCTCAGACCGAAGGTCGCGGCGACGGGCGTCGGCTCGTCCTTGTTGGCGTAGCCGGCCGGCATGTGCCGCAATTTGTGCAGCAGCGGCAGGACAAGGCTGAAATTCCGTTCCGAGATCGTTGTTTCCTGCAGCACCGGGGCGGCGCTCGAACGGTAGTCGGCAAGGGCGTAATTGGTCTGGTTGATCAGCTCGCTGTTGCGCGCATAGCTCGTCCACCACAGTCCGGTGAGGGTTACTGCGGCGAGCGCCACCGCGGTGAAGCCGGCGGCACGCAACAGGGCCGAGCGCCTGATGGCGCGCAGATCGGTCGAGACCCAGCCGGACTCGCCGATGATCACCTTCTGGATCAGATCGGTCAGGAAATAGCTCTTGCCACGGCCCGAGAAGCTGCCGGCGCCGGCATGCTCGCTGCCGAAATTGCGCGAGAGCGCGCCGATCAACTGGTCGATCGGCGTGCCTTCCTGTGTGCCCGAAGTGAAGTAGAAGCCGCGCAGCGTCGCGCTCTGCTGGTAGCGCGTCGGTTCGAAGACGCGGCCGAGGAAGTCGACCATGATCGGCTTCAGCGCCGCCATCTGGCTCGGCAGGCCGAAGAGCTGGGCGCGTGCGGTCGGATTGGGCTCGTCCTGCAGGCGGTCGGAGAGGCGCTGGTTCAGGCGCTCGATCAGCGCGTCGAACTCCGGCGGAACGTCGCCGATCATGTTTCGGGTCTTGTCGAGGGTCTGGAAGCTATGGCCCCAGACCATGCGGCGCTGCGGCTCGGAGAGCCCGCCGAAGAACTCGTTGAAGCCGGCGATCAGATCGGCCTTGGTGAAGACCGCATAGACAGGGAAATCGATCTTCAGGCGCTCGTTCAGCTCGAGCAGGCGGGCGCGGATCGCCTCGGCATGGGCGGCAACCTGTTCGGGCGTCGAGGTCAGCAGATCCTCGACGCTGATCGCGACCATGACGCCGTTGATCGGCTGACGCGGGCGGTTCTGCTTCAACAGGTCGAGGAAGGCGAGCCAGCCCGCGCGTTCGGCCTTGGCGTCGGTGTCCTGGGTGGTGTAGCGCCCGGCGGTGTCGATCAGCACCGCTTCCTCGGCGAACCACCAGTCGCAATAGCGCGTACCGCCATTGCCGGCGACCGCCGCCGGGGCCTGGCCGCCGCGCGCCAGCGGGAATTTCAGGCCGGAATTGACCAGCGCCGTCGTCTTGCCGGCGCCGGGCGGGCCGATCATCACATACCAGGGCAGGTCGTAGAGATAGTCGCCGCCATCCTTGCCGCGAGCCCGCTTCAGCGTCGCGAGCGCATCGCGCATCGCCGAGCCGAGCGCCGCGCCGTCGCCGGTCGCGCTTTCCTCCTTGGCCAGCGCCTCGCTCAGCGCAGCCACTGCCTTGCGCCGCCGGATGAGGATCATGGCGATCCAGACGCCGGCGCCGATCGCGAGAAGCAGGACGAGCGGCAGGCGCACGAAGAGCGGCTCGAACGGGCGCACTTCGCCGATCGCGACGAAGGGGCCGCCGAACCAGATCAGCAGGGCGAGCGCCAGCGTGCCCACTGCGATTGCGACGATCCTGAGCCAGATCGCGACGCTCATTTCGTGTCGATCTCCCTCTTGGCAGGTCTCGCGGTGCTCGTTCGGTCTCTAGCTTTCGCGCTGGATCAGGATCTCGACCCGGCGGTTCTTGGCGCGTCCTTCAGGCGTGGCATTGCTGGCGATCGGCGCGTCGGGGCCCTTGCCCTCGATGCTGATCCGCTCCTTCCGGTTCAGCCTGGTCTTGAGGAGCTCGCCGACGGCCTTGGCGCGCTCCAGCGACAATTGCTGGTTGGAGGGGAAGCGCGCGGTGCGGATCGGCTGGCTGTCGGTGTGGCCGACGACCTTGATCGCCCCGCCTTCCTCGTTCAGCACTGCGGCGATGCGCTCGATCAGCGGGCGGAACTCGTCGCGTACCACCGCCTGCCCGGGCTCGAACAGGGTGATGTCGACGAGCCGGACGATGATCAGGTTGGGCGTGACCTGGCAGGTGATCGGCGGGCGCACCGTGGTGCAGATCTTGGGCTGCTGCGCCGGCGGCGGTAATGGCGGCGGCGGTTTGGCGAAGACTTTCCGGACAATCGAAAGCTCGCCCTTGGGATGGACGGCGAGCAAGGCGGAGGCCGAGGCCTCGGCCTTGCCGCCGAGCAGGGCCCGGAAGATGAAATAGAGGCCGAGCACCGCGACGGCGGCGACGGCGGCGACCGACCAGACCGGGATCCTGAACCCGGCCAGACGCGAGACCAGCGCCTGCCCTTGCCAGCGCGGCGACAATTCCGGATCGGGTTGCTTCACCCGCCGCAGCGTCTCGAACAGGCTGCGCTGGATCATCTGCAGATTGGCGGCGCCGCCGGCCGAGGTGCGGTGGATGCCCTCGAAGCCGAGCGCCAGGCAGGCATGCATCAATTCGAGCAGGTCGTAATTGACCGACGGATCCCGCTTGGCGCGTTCCAGCTCCTCGAAGAAGCGCACGCCGCCGGTGCGTTCGCCGAAGAAGCGCGAGAGCATGCTGTACTGCGTCCAGACATGGCGATCCTCGCCGGGGATGTTCTGGACGATGTCGTCGGCGAAGGCGCAGAGGATGTATTTGGCGGTGCGCGTCTGCTCGGGCGAGGCGCCTGCTGCCCGGACCTCGTGCTCGAAGGCCTCGATCGTTTCGCCGACCTGGCCGATCATCTGGGTGGCCGGGGCGCTGCTCAGCGAGGCGCGCAGGCGCCCGAGCAGCAGGAGAAGCGGGCCGGCCGCCTTGAGCATCGGATTGGCATTGGGCGTGAGCATCTGCTCGCGCCGCGGTAGGGCCTGTGGGACATGGCCGGGCGGCGATGCCGCGCTGGGCCGGGGCGGCGGCGCCGAGAGCCATTCCTCGCCGGCGCCGGGCACGCCCGGGGAGCCGGCCGCGCCGGATGGATATTGCGGCGCGGTCGACGGGCCGTAGCCATGGGGCGAGGCCGGGGGCACGGGGTAGCCAGGCCTGACGGGCTGCGGGTCGGGGCGCGAGGGTGGCGGCGCCCGCCTTCCCGCGGGGTTCGGCTTGATGATCGTCCGGTCCGAGCGTCCGAACGGGTCGGAGGGCGAACCCTTGTCGCTCATCTTCTGCCCTCGAGCACGGCCCAGAGCTCCATTTCGAGATCGGGCCAGTCACCGGAGAAATGCATGCCGATCGAACTCGCCGTGCTGAACTCCGGCCAGAGCGGCGAGGTGCGGTCGAGGTAGAAATAGACGTGGTCGGTCAGCGCCCGGATCTGCGGCGGCGGCGTCGGCAGATGGACGAGATTGATGCCCGGCAGATGGGCATGGACGATCTCGTTCATCTTGGTGTTGGGGCCGACCTTGAACAGATGCGGGAACTGCCCCTGGATCTCGGTCAGCGGACGGCGCGCCGCGACTTCGAGGATCAGCGTCGCATTGCGCACCAGGGCGCGATCGCGGATCGTCGACATGAAGGCGTTGGGCGCGCGCTCGACGATTTCGAGGCGGATGGCGCGGCGGCCGAGCTGGGCCGAGAGAAAATCCTGGATGTCGCGCACGACCGGGGTGAAGCAACCCTCGAGATCGTCATGATCATAGGCGGGATAGTCGCGGGCGCGGCGCTCGGCGGTGGTGAAGGTGGCGAGCTCGCCGGCAATGGCGAGCAGCGTCACGAACAGCCGCTCCGGATGCACGAAGCGCGAGCCGCGCATGTGCTTCAGCACCGGAATGTGCCGGTTGAGCATCTGCAGGATGAAGTAGTCGGCGCTTTGCAGGCCGCCGCCCGCGGTCGGGTCGGCGGCGTAGCGGGCGAGTTCCTCCAGCTTGTTGTCGATCCAGCCGATGACCCGGTCCATCCAGCCGTCGACGACCGGGTGGGCCGAGCAGATCAGGAGCGGCGGCGCGAATTTTTCGTCGAACAGGACGGCGCGATCGCGCACTTCCAGGATGCGGCCGAGGGCGAGGCCGACATAGCCGGGCTTGGCGGTCTTGCGCAGTTCGAGCGAAAGGCGCGGATGGGCGATGTCGATCTCCTCCTCGATCCGCAGCGATGCGGTGGAGTCGATCAGCATCTCGGTCGCCGGGATGAAGCGGCTGGCGCTGCCGCTCAGGCTGTCCTCGACCTCGCGCGTGTTTGCGGAAGCGAGCGGCAGGGAGAGCCAGGCGATCTGTCCGGCGGCATTCTCCGGCACCTCGATCGCCGGCGGCAGCGGCGCGTTGTCCGGCACGGCGAAGGGGGTCCCGTCCGGCAGCACGCCGACGGCGCGGCGCAGGCCGATGCGGCTCTGCTGGGCGAGGTCGCGGTCGATCTCCAGCACCGAAAACCCCCATGGATAGGGCGTGGTGTGCCTGACGCGGCTTTCCAGCAGGTTTTCGAGGTAGCGGTCGCTCTGCTGCAGATGGTGCGGTCGCAGGAACAGGCCTTCGGACCAGACAACCTTGCTGTACCACGACATCCGGTTCTCGCTATCTCAAGGCTGGTTCAAGAGCATATACAGCTCGCTTCCCAGCGTCACCATGGCGTGCCATCGTATTCGCCGAACCTGTTTGCGTGCTTTGGCAAAGATTTCGCGGCGGCAGGTCTGCGGATCCCCCGCTAGATCAACTTGCGGGTGGGCCGTGGCCTGCGCGCCGTGGCGGTAGTCGAAGGGGATAGGCCATGCCGACCGGTCCTGCCGCGCGCATCCTCGATCCGGTGATCCATCCGCTCCCTGGCGTGCTTCAGCCCGGCCCCGGCAGTTTCAACGTGATCATCGGCGGCAAGCCCGCCTGGCGCGGCGTTTCGGCCGCCGCCGCGGCGGCGATCCAGGCGGCCAAGGCGATCTCGGACACCACAATCCAGGTGGCCGAGGCGGCGACGCTCGCCGCCGCCGGCACGCCGGGGGCGCCCGCGGCCAAGGCCGCCGAGGAGGCGACGAAGGCCGCTGCCGCCGCCAGCATGGGCTCAATGATCTCCGGCGCGGCCGGTGGCGCGGATATTCACATTTGCGCGACCCCTCTGCCGATCCCGCCGCACGGGCCCGGCGTCGTCGTCGACGGCTCGCAGACCGTGCTGATCAACAGCCTCAGCGCCTGCCGGGTCGGCGACACCATCATCGAGGCCGTGGGGCCGCCGAACAAGATCGCCTTCGGCGAGCCGACCGTGATCATCGGCGGCTGAAATGGGGCGGCGAAGCTCTCCCGACCGGATCGTATCGGGCTATGAGCGCTTCCGCCTGCTGCGTGTCGAGCGCAGCGTGCGGGATGCCGATCTGGCGGTCTGGCATGGGCGCTCGCGCAATTCACGCGTCGCCAAGGTACTGGCCTTCATGCTGCTGATCCGCGCCGGAGGCGGGGGCGGCTTGCCGCTCTCGCGCCAGCCGAGCGTGATCTGCAAGGGGGCCGAGCAGCAGTTCTTCAGCGCGTCCGGCGAGAACCAGGCAGCGCATCTCCTGCCGGGCCAGATCGTCATCGATGGCGCCATGCCCTGGCTCTATCTCCAGGGCGAGCCGGCCCGGCTGCTGCAGAACGAGTTCGCCTATGTCGAGCCGATCCACGCCAATTTCAACGCGGCCGACCGGATCGCCGAGCGCAACGGCATGACCAATGCCTTCGCCGATGCCTGCCGGCAGGTTCTGATGGCGCAGGGTGTGCCGGAGCGCGACGTCGCCGATGCCTACAACCGGGTCTGGGCACCGCGAGCCCTGGCGGCGATCCTGGCGGCGGAGAGCGAGTTGCGTGCCGAGCCGCTGCCACCAGCCCTGGTCTTCGGCGAGCCAGGGAGCGCCGATTACAACACGATTCTCAATCTCGAAGAGCGCGGCAGCGCCATGGGCGACGCGGAGGTCTGGAACAATTTCGAGCGGCTGAGCATGCTCGATTATTACCGGGCGAGCTTCGACGATCCGCCGCCCGAGCTCGAGCCGCGGGCGATCAGGGCGCTGCTGGGGCTGTGAGCGGCGGTGCCAGCGGCGTCGAAACGAGGCATGGTTGGCCTTCAGCGGCCGCCACGGTCATAGCATTCGGCGAAGTAGAGCATGAAGGCGTCGACCAGCCCATCCTCGTAAGGGGCGGTCTTGGCCTCCCAGCGCGCGACATAGGCGTCCCAGAGCCTGCCCTTGCGTGAGGAGAGCAGGCTGTCGAGACCGCGCTCCGAGCCGAGGCTTTCGGAAACAGCCTGCGGATCGAGATCCTCGACCAGCATGCGCAACGCGTGCTGCATCGCCGAATAGGTCTTGATCTGGTGGGCCTTGAGATCCCTGAAGCTCTCCTCGAACGCCTTCTGGGCGTTGAGATAGCCGCTGGTCGGGCGGCCCAGGATCAGCCTGAGCGCATCCTCGATGGTCGGCGAGAATTTCAGCGGGTTGTTGTCCTGCGCCTGAATCATCGTCTGATTGGCGCTGCGGGCGATGCGCTTGCTCTCGGCCCGCGCCGCCAGCAACTGCTTCAGCTCGACGGCGACGAGGCGCATCAGCGCGCCAGTCTGCTCGGCGAAAGCGCCGGGGTCCTGCCAGGACAGGGCTTCGACCGGCAGGCCGGCGCCGCGCGCAAAGCGGGCCATGAACTCGGCCGGGGAGATCTCGCCGGCGGTCGCGGCTGCCGAGGGTGGTGGCGGACGCGGCGGCGCAGGCGGCGGGAGGGGCGGCTCGAAGCCGGGCAGCGGCCCTGCCGGTGGTGCCTCGCTCCACGGATCGGCGGCCGGGAGCGCACCCGGCGGCCGACGCGGCGTCGGGATCGGGGCGATGGGGTCGGCCGCCGGGACGGGCGGCGGCTGATAGGGCGCCCAGGCCATCTCGTCCTGGCGCGAAGGGGGATACGGAGCGGCTGTGGCCGGCGGCTCAGGCTGTGGCGCGAAGGCCTGCCGCCCGGTTTCCTCCGGCGTCGGGATGTCGGCGGCCCAATCGATGAAGCCGGCATGGACCGGCCGGTATTTCTGCGGCGGCATCAGGTCGCGGCGCGCGATCGGTGGCGCCTCGTCGCCATTGCCGTCCCAGAGCGATTCAGCGGGGGGCGGCGGGGCCGGCGGCCGCTCGGCCATGGCCGCCGGCTGCCGGCCGGCATCGTCGATCGTCACGGCGATGATGTAGTGGCCGATTTCGAGCCGGTCGCCATGCTGCAGGCGATAGGGCGACTGCACCCGGTGGGCCGCGCCGTTGACGAAGGTGCCGTTGGTCGAGATGTCGCGCAGCCAATAGGCGTTGTCGTGGAAGCGGATCTCGCAATGGCGGCCGGAGATGGTGCGCGTCGGATCGGGCAGGGCCCAGTCGAGATGCTGGTCGCGCCCGATATCGAGGCCCCGTCCGCCACTGAGCGTCACGCTGAGCGGGCCGCCATCGGGCAGCGAGGTCTCGTTCTCGATCGTCAGCGTCAGCGCCATCTGGACATGTCCGTATCGCTGCCACGAGGTTTGTGCCGCTCAGGCGGCATCGCCACGCCAGCTCTACGTCCGCGCTCCGCCGCCTTCGTCATCGACCAGACGAAAGCACGCTTCGATGCAGTTTCGCAATGCGGCATCGCGCTCACGGGTCGGAAGGCGGCCCAATGCGGTTAACACGGCGATCCGGGCGGTCTTGGCGGTGAGGTCGGGCGGGCAGGGCACGGCATGGCTCGCCAGCATGCTGCCGCCGGAATAGCCGGCCGCCCAGGCGACCCAGGTGGCGGGTTCGGCCGGGTCCGCGGTTTCCGCGACCGACAGCGCTTCGCGCCGCCGGGCATCGCCGGGATCACGCACCCAGGCTTCGGCCGCGGCAAGCGCCGGCCCAGCCGGGGCGCCCGCCGGGCGCATGCGCTGGACGCTCTGGAGGGCCCACCAGACGGCTTCCCGCCGCGGCAGCAGAAAGGCGCAGAAGCCGATCGCATCTTTCGGCTCGGCGCCGGCGGCAAGCCGGGCGAGGAAGGCCAGCGGTGCCTCGTTCGCCGGTGCCGTGGCGACGAGCCGGCGCAGAGCGGGGAAGCTCTCGAAGACTTCGCCGGCCGTGCTGAAGCGGAGGCGGGTCATCGCGCGCTCAATTGATCTTGACGATGCCGCCGGTGACGATGGTGGTCGCGTCGGCGTGGACCTCGGTCTTGAGGGTGCTGGTGACCTTGATGGTCGGCGACGAGATGGTGATGTCGGTCGGCGTCATGGTGATGGTGCTCTCGCCGCAAACCAGCTTGATCTCGAGCGCCGCCTCGACATAGCGCTTTCCGTCCTTGACGTGCAGCTTGTCGCTGCCGCCCATGATCTGGGTGGTGCGGGTGAAGTCGGTCGGGCCGCCCTCGAACTCCTTGCCGACATCGCGGGTCTCGGTGTTGAAGACCACGGTCTTGTGGTCCTTCTGCGCCTGCAGGCTGAAGACCTCCTTGCCGGCGAGGTCCTCGAACTTGATTTCGTTGAATTTGCCAGCCTTGCCTGAGCCTTCGGTGGATTCCGATTTCAGCCCCGACTGGGTCTTGTTGGCCGGCAGGTCATAGGGCGGCATGTGCTGGTCGTTGACGACGGCTCCGGTGATCAGCGGGCGGTCGGGATCGCCCTCGATGAATTCGACGATGACCTCCTGGCCGATGCGCGGGATGATCTGTCCGCCCCAGTTCTTGCCGGACCAGAGCTGTCCGACGCGAACGCGGCAGGAGGTCGAGTCCTTTTCCCGATCCCAGTGGAAGCGCAGCCAGACCCGGCCGTATTTGTCGACGTCGATATCGCCTTCCTCACCCTTGTTCTTCTCGCCGACCACCCTGGCGGTGTCCGGTCCGACGATCACCGGAGAAGGGGTGACGAGCGGCGCGCGGAAGCGCTTGTCGGCTTTCAGGAGCTCGTAGGAGCCGTGATAGATCGCGTCGTCGACGCGCTTCGCGGAGCGATAGCTCTGAACCCCGAAATTATGCGTGGCGCGCACCACCAGATATTCGGCGTTCTCGGAACCGACCGGGTGGACGCCGAGGGTCATCACCGAGCCCGGATGCAGGCTCGGCGCCTCGCCCATGGCCTGGCGGCGATCATCTTGCGCCTGCTCGGCCTGCGCCAGCACCTTGGCGAAGCGCTCACCCTTGCCGCGATCCAGATAGGCACCGGGATAGTCGTAGCTCTCATAGGCCTTGCTGCGGGCGAAGCCTTCCTCGGCCTTGGCGGTCAGGTCGGCGGTGGATTTCTCGAAATCATAGTCCTTGAGCTCGATCTTGCCGGTGCGCAGGCGGCGCAGCGTCGACCATTGCGTGATGTGCTCGATCGGGCGGCGCTGGCGGCCATCCCTGGGCATGAACGGGTAGGCGCTGCCGGCGCCGGCGAAGGTGGGCTCGGCCGCCGCGGTGACGGAGTCGTGCGACGAGCGGGCATCGGAGAGGATCAGCTTGTGGTCGCCATCCGTATGCTTGAAGTAATAGTAGATCCCGTGCTTCTCGAGCAGCCTGAGCACGAAGTCGAGATCGGTCTCGCGATACTGCACGCAGTAATCGATCTCGCCCGGCTTGTCGCTGACGCGGTCGTCGAAGCTCGCCTTGTCCTCCTTGCCGAAGATCGTCTTGACGATGTCGAGCGGCGTCTTGTTCTTGAAGATCCGGCAATCTGCGCGCTGTGAGAGCAGCCAGAGCCAGGGCCGCAGGACGAAACGATAGCTGTCGATGTCGTTCTCGCGGCCGAGCCATTGCGCATCGACGAGAACACCGTTGAAGACGCGGTCCTGACCGTTCTTCAAGGTCATCTTGACCGAGCATTTCTCGCCTATGATGCTTTGCAGGTCGGCGTTCGCAGTCGTGCTCGTCGCCTCGACCTGATAGGCGAATAGTTCGCTCAGAGCTTCGTGCGCTTCAAACTTGATAAGTGAAAAAAAGTCTTTCCCCAATGGGGTTGTAAAGGAAGCAAGTCTTTTTGACTGTCGAAGTTCGCTTGGCATCAACGAAACCTCGTGGCTTGTGGCCGGGTACGACATTGACGCAGCGGATGCTGAGAGTCATAGTCTCAACCCTCAGTCTTCGACCGCCGACTTGAAGTTAATCGGGAGGAAGACCGTGCGCAAGCAGGCCCTTGTCAGTATCAGCGCCGCTTTCGCCGTCGGGTTATGCGCGGTTTCGGCCGTGCCGGCACAGGCCCAAAGCTACAAGGCAGATGACATCATCAAGCATTTCGGGGGTGGGAAGCCCAATCTCGGCGTGTCGCGCGGGCTCTGCGTCGGAACGGAGGCAGAATGCAGCAAGGCGGGTCATGTCGTGAAACCAGCGGCCGCCTTCGACCTGGTGGTCCGCTTCAAGTACAATTCGGACGTGCTCGAGCCCGATGCCAAGAGCAATCTCGACGAGTTCGCCAAGGCGCTGAAGGATCCGCAGCTCGCCGCCAGCAGCTTCCTGGTCGAAGGGCATACCGATGCGAGGGGCTCGGCCGACTACAATCTCAACCTGTCGGAGCGTCGCGCAAAGGCCGTGGTGAGCTATCTCAGCGAACGCGGTGTCGATACCGCCAAGCTGCTGCCGCGCGGCTTCGGCCAGACCAAGCCGATCGTGGCCGATCCCTATTCCGGCGATAATCGCCGGGTCGAGACGCGGATTCGTGTGGATTGACGCGCATTCCTGCCAGCGGCCGCTTGGCATCGGCCTGTTGACCGAGGGGCTCCATGGCGGCGCTGAATTTCGCTGATTTTTCCGGGCCGGTTGCCGCGGACGACCTTTGCGGGCCCGATCCCGAAGAAGACGCGGGCTTCACGAACATTATCGCGCATCTGGAAGTTGCGCTGCCGACATCCTATTTCGCGCCCCGGCCGGATGGCCGGCTGGTCGCCTTCGACCGGGCGACGATCGATTTCCCCGCCGCCTTCGGCGACCTCGCCAAGATACTCAAGCTCAGCCGCGACATCCGGGTACTGGTGCTGGCCGGGAAGCTCTGCCTGCTCAATCGCGACATACCGGGCTTTGCCGCCTGCCTGGGGCTGATCACCGACCATCTCTCGGAGCATTGGGATGAGGTGCATCCGCGTGCCGAGCAGGGCGACTTCATCCTGCGCGAGGTGGCGCTGCAAAGCCTCGACGACCTGGCCACGGTCGTGCTGCCGTTGCAGCATGCGCCACTCCTGATCAGCCGGCGGATCGGCCCTCTGGTCTTCCGCAGCCAGCTCGTCGCCGCCGGCACGATCCAGCCCGAGGAGGAGGAGCAGCACCCGGATGCGGGTGCGATCCAGGCGGCGCTGGCCGAAACCGGTGGCGCGGAGCTGCAGGCCGCCTTCGCTCATATCGTGGCGATCCGTGATGCGATCGCCCGGATCCGTGCGACCTGGAGCGAGCGCGCTGGCGGCGGAGCGGTGAGCTTTCCACGTCTCTCGGCGCTGGTCGGTCAGATCATCGGCTTTCTCGAGCCGGTCGTCGGTGCGCGGATGCCCGCCGCTCCGGCGGATCAGCCCATCGAGGCCGGCATGCCGGTCGCGGCTTCGGTGGGCCCGGCCGGCCTGCCGCCGGGCTCCTGCGCTTCTGTGACGGAGGCGCGTGCGGCGCTGGCCGCCTGCCTGAGCTATTTTCGCCGCGCCGAGCCTTCGAGCCCGGCGGTGCTGCTGATCGGGCAGGCCCAGCGGCTGATCGGCAAGTCGCTGATCGAAGTGATCCAGATCATGTTTCCCGAACATGTCGACAAGGCGATGCTCGAAATCGGCACCGAGCCGCGTTTTCAGCTGCCGCTCGAGCGCCTGAACGCGTCGGATGGCTATGACCAGCCTGACGATGGCGCGGAGGAGGCGCCGAGCGAGGGCTGGGAGGAGGCGGAAGAGGGGCCGGACGATGCGGTGGCCGAGCTCGAGGCGGAGCCCGGGGAGGGGAACGAGACCGGGCCGGCTGGGGGCGCTCCGGCGCCGGTCGGCGCGCCTTTGGTGGCGGGTGTCGCGACCCGCGCCGAGGCGGTCGGCCGGATGAAGGCGGTGGCGGGGTTCTACCGGCAGGTCGAGCCCTCCAACCCGATCCCGCTGCTGATGGACAAGGCCTGTGGGCTCGCGCAGCATGATTTCATGTCGCTGCTCAGCGATATCCTTCCTGAAGTCGGCATACGTCAGAGCAGGGACGAGTAGGTCGGGGTCTGGTGCCGGGCCGGCGCTCCCGCGGCGCGCCTCCCCAGGCCGGCGGCCCGCCGCGACTTCACAAGATCGCGACCGGTCGGCGATGACGACTTGCAGATGCCAAGCAGCGCGACGGGAACTGTCAAGCTGACTGCATTTGTGTATTGTATTGGGAGATTGGTGACTTGGCGTGGTGTCACGCTGCCTCTGCGTGATGCATCGAGAGGAAAGGCACTGACGATGGCCGGAGATTCTGGGCAAAGGTTCATTCGCCGCAACAGGCCACCACGGGTCCATATCACCTATGAGGACCCCTACAATGCCGACCAGAAGATCGAATTGCCCTTTGTGATGGGCGTCCTTGCCGATCTCTCGGGCAATGCCTCGGCCGTGGCGAAGCCCGATATCTCCGAGCGCAAATTCCTCGACATAGACATGGATAATTTCGATCAGCGCATGGCCGCGATCGAGCCGGGCGTCGCCTTCAACGTGCCCAACAAGCTGGGCGGCGACGGCAATGAGAAGCTCTCGGTGGCGTTGAAGTTCTCGCGGTTCGACGACCTCAACCCGGCGGCGATCGCCCGTCAGATCCCGGCGACGGCCAAGCTGCTCGAGGCACGCGAGCAGCTCGCCAACCTGCTGCGCTACATGGACGGCAAGATGGCGGCGAGCGACCAGATCAAGGCGCTGCTCGCCGACCCGCAGCTGATGACGGCGCTGAAGGACAGGCTCGGCGAGACATCGGCTGACGGCAACAAGCGTGACGGCAACGGGTGAGCGAGGCGGAGGCGACCATGGCGGAAGCACAAATCCAGCAACCCGGCGCAGCCATCGCCGAGACACGCGACGCCGACGAGTTCGCGAACGTTCTCAAGCAGAGCTTCAAGCCGAAGACCGAGCGGGCGGCGACCGAGGTCGAGAACGCGGTGGCGACCCTGGTCAACCAGGCGCTCGCCGACTCCACGCTGATCAAGGGCGACGTGCTCGACACGATCGAGGAGATGATCGCACGGCTCGACGCCAAGCTGACCGAGCAGATGAACGAGGTGCTGCACGCGCCCGAGTTCCAGAAGATTGAAAGCGCCTGGCGCGGCCTGAACTATCTCGTCTTCAACTCCGAGACGGACTCGCAGCTGAAGATCAAGATCATGAATGTCGGTAAGAGCGAGCTCTATCGCAATCTCAAGACCTATCCCGGCGCGCGCTGGGATCAGAGCCCGCTCTTCAAGCAGATTTATGAGCAGGAGTTCGGTCAGCTCGGCGGCCAGCCCTTCGGCTGCCTGATCGGCGACTATCACTTCAGCCATGTGGCGACCGATGTGCAGCTGCTGCGCGATCTTTCCAAGGTCGCGGCCTCGGCGCATGCACCTTTCTTCGCCGGCGCAGACCCGACGCTGATGGGCATGGACACCTGGACGGAACTGTCCAATCCGCGCGATCTCGGCAAGGTCTTCGACACGCCCGACTATGCCGCCTGGAAATCGCTGCGCGACGCGGCCGACTCCCGCTATATGGGGCTGTGCCTGCCGCGCGTGCTGTCGCGCGTGCCCTATGGCGCGAAGTCCGAGCCGGTCGAGGAATTCGCCTTCGAGGAAGATACCGACGGGCACAAGGGCGAGAAATACGCCTGGATGAACGCGGCCTATGCGATGGCCGTCAACATCAACCGTGCCTACAAGGAATATGGCTGGTGCACCCGCATCCGCGGCGTGCAGTCGGGCGGCGAGGTCCTGAACCTGCCGACCCACACCTTCCCGACGGATGATGGCGGCGTCGACCTGAAATGCCCGACCGAGATCGCGATCAGCGATCGCCGTGAGGCGGAGCTGGCGAAATCGGGGCTGATCCCGCTGATCCACCGCAAGAACACCGACAAGGCGGCGTTCATCGGGGCGCAGTCGCTCTACAAGCCGAAGGCCTTTTTCGGTCCCGACGGCGTCGCGGCGACCGCCTCGGACAACCTGTCCTCGCGGCTGCCCTACATGTTCGCCGTCTCGCGCTTCGCGCACTATCTGAAATGCATGGTGCGCGACAAGGTCGGCTCCTACAAGGAGCGCGAACCCCTGCGTCGCTGGCTGCAGGAATGGATCACCGACTATATCGACGGCGATCCGGTCAATTCCAGCGAGGAGACGAAGGCGCGCCGTCCGCTTTCCGATGCGCGCATCGACGTCTTCGAAGACGAGGAGAACCCCGGATATTATTCGGCCAAGTTCTACCTCAGGCCGCATTTCCAGCTGGAGGGCATGGATATCGGCCTGAGCCTGGTCTCGCGCCTGCCCGCGCCCAAGAATTAAGGCGTCGCGCGCCTTCGGGCGCGCGGAGTCTCCAGGCCTGTGCCTACCCCGCGCGGATCGCGCCGGGGCTGAGCGGTCGCGCGCCGGTACCACCCCGCGGGCGAAGCGCAGTCGCAATCGACTTCGTCGGATGACGGTCAAACACTGGAGAGAACGATGGCCAGCGACTTCCTGCTCGAGATCGAGGGAATCAAGGGCGAGAGCCATGATTCCAAGCACAAGGAAACGATCGAGATCGAATCCTTCTCCTGGGGCGCGAGCAATTCGGGCACGCATTCCGCAGGGTCCGGCGGCGGCGCCGGCAAGGTCAGCTTCCAGGACCTGCATTGCACGGCCAATGTCAGCAAGGCGTCGCCGGTGCTGATGCTGTCCTGCGCCTCGGGCAAGCACATCAAGAAGGCGGTGCTGTTCGTGCGCAAGCAGGGCAAGGACCAGCAGGAATTCTACACCGTGACGCTGCAGGACCTGCTGGTCTCGAGCTATCAGTCCGGCGACTCGACCGGTGGCAACCCGGTGCCGACCGACCAGTTCTCGCTGAACTTCGCCAAGATCAAGTTCGAGTACAAGTTCCAGAAGGAGGACGGCACGCTCGGCGCGCCCTCGACCGGGACCTGGGACATCAAGGCCAACAAGGAGTGAGATGACGGCCTGGCCGCCTGTGCGGCCAGGCCTCGTCTTCGCTCCGGCAGCGCTGCGGCCGCCTTTCGTCCGGCGCCGGGCGACTGTTCGAATGTCGCGCCTTGGGAGGGCCGACCGCTCCCTCGGGTGTCGTGGAGAAGGGCCGGGCGCCGGGCCGCCCGGCTGGCGGTTGGAGGGCGTGAGGATGGATGCCAGAGCGAAGAACCGGCTGCGTCCGCCGCTGATGTACGCGTTCCGGGAGGCGCATCGCAGCAAGGATGCGAAGACCGCGCTCGATCTGCGCGACGCCGGCGGCGAACGGATCATCGCCGGGCGCCGGGCCGCGCCGCGTGCTGCCATCACCGAGCAGAAGCTGAGGCAGGAAATTGCGGCCGATCTCGACGCGCTGGTGAACACCACCAATCTGGCTTCGTCGATCGATCTCTCGGGGTTCGAGCATGTCCGGCGCTCCGTGCTGAACCACGGCTTCCCCGATATCGTGAACCGCTCGATCGACGAGCATCGGGTGGGCTCGATCAAGGACGAGTTGCGCGAGGTGCTTATCGGCTACGAGCCGCGGCTGATCCGGCAGTCGATCAGCGTGCAGCGCGATGAAAGCATCGACCGGTCCGAGCTGACGATCCGCTTCCTGGTCCGTGCGGACCTGGATTGCGAGCCGGTCAATGTGCCGCTGCAATTCGTGGCCGATGTCGAGCTCGATACCGGCAAGATCGCGATCAAGAACCGATAGCGCCTCATGAACCAAGAATTCCTGGACTTCTACAATCGCGAGCTTCGGCTGTTCGAGGAGCATGCCAAGGAGTTCGCCGAGGAGTATCCGGGCATCGCCGAGCGGCTCGGCGGCCTGGTCGGCGAGCACATGGACCCGATGGTTCGTGGCTTGCTCGAGGGCGCGGCCTTCCTTGCGGCCCGTGTCCAGCTCAAGCTCAAGCACGAGTTTCCCGAATTCACCAACAATCTGCTCGAGCAGTTGCTCCCGAACTATCTGGCGCCGACGCCGTCGGCACTCCTCGCTGGGATCGCGCCGCCCTATGGCGATCCGGCCTTGCGCGAAGGGGTGAGGATTCCGCGCGGAGCCTATCTCGATGCGACCTATCTGGAGCGCGACCGGCGCGTCGCCTGCCGCTATCGGCTGGGAGCGGACATCGCGCTCTGGCCCTTCGATGTCTCCGCTGCCGAGTATATCGCCGCACCCGGCCCGCTCCAGGCGCTCGGCCTGCCGAGCGACGGGCGGGTTCTGTCGGGCCTCAGGCTTTCGCTGACCCACCGGATCGCGGGCGACCCCGCCGACGAGCCCAGCGCCGCCCAGGCGGCCAAGCTGCCGAGCAGCTGGTTTGCCGGCTGCAAATGCCGAGAGCTGACCATTCATCTGCTCGGCGGCGAGGCCGAGGCGATCGCCCTCTATGAGCAGCTGTTCTCCAATTGCCTCGGGGTCTATTTCCGTCATCTCGACGAGTTCGGCGACCCGGTGATCACCCCGGCGACGGAGTGCACGCTCGAGCAGCCGGGCTTCGACGAGGACGAGGCACTACTGCCGGCCGACAGCCGGGTGTTCCGCGGCTTCGACCTTCTGCGCGAATATTTCTGGTTCTCGCGCAAATTCCTCGGCTTCCGGCTGCGCGGCCTGGAGCGGGTCATGGCGCGGCTCAAATCCAAGAATGTCGACGTGATTTTCGTCTTCGACGAGGTCGATGCGCGGCTTGCGGCGCCGGTGCGTCGCGAGATGTTCGCGCTCTATGCCGCGCCGGCGGTCAACCTGTTCGAGAAGACCACCGACCGCATACCCGTGCGCATCAACGAGCACGAACACCATGTCGTCCCCGATCGCAGCCGGATGCTCGACTTCGAGCCGCACAGCATTCTCGACGTCCACGCCCATTATGTCGGCGGGCGCGAGAAGCAGAAGGTCGCTCCGCTCTACTCCTCGCCCGAAGGGGCGTCCCCGGCGTCCGGGCTGCTCTACACCCAGCGCCGGTTGCCGCGCCGACGTTCGGCGGCCGAGCGCCGGGAGGGCAGGGCTTCCGACTATACCGGCACCGAGATGTTCATCTCGCTGGTCGAGCCCGCAACGATCGCAGATGCCCACGCCGTGGCCGAGCTCAGCGTGCGGGCTCTGTGCTCGAACCGCCATCTCACGGAACATCTGCCGACGGGGGCGGGTGGGGCGGACTTTCGCCTGATCGACAATGTCGCACTCGACATTGCCTGCCTCGCCGGGCCGACGCCGCCACGCGAGCCGATCGTCGCACAACTCAGGCTGCGCTCCGAGACCGCGAGTACCGGTGTCGTCGCCTGGCGGCTGATCAACCTGCTCAGCCTCAACCATCTCGGCCTCGTCCAGCACGGCGCCGGGCGCAATGGCGAGGCGCTGCGCGAATTGCTGGCGCTCTTCGCCGATCTCAGCGATGGGGCGACGGAGCGCCGGATAAGGGGCATCAAGAGCGTCGACAGCCGGCCGGTCGTCAGGCGGTTTCCGCAACGCGCCGGCACCGGAGCGGCGCGGGGGCTCGAGATCACGGTGCTGTTCGACGAGAAGGCCTTCGAGGGCAGCGGCGTCTTTCTGCTTGGCGCAGTGCTCGACCGCTTCTTCGCCGAATATGCGGCGATGAACCATTTCACCCAGACCGTGATCCGCACCGTCGAACGCGGCGAGGTGATGCGCTGGCCGCCGCGCGCCGGCACGAGGCGGATCCTGTGAGCGCGGGCGCTGGCAGGCCTCCGGCGGTCGCGTCCGAGGGCGAGCGTGTCGAGCCGCCTTTCGTCGAAAGCTTGCGGGCCGAGCCCTGGCGCCATGATTTCTATGCGGTGCTACGGCGCATCGAGCGCAGCTTTCCCGAGCGCGAGCGCATCGGCGACGTCGCGGCGCGGCGCGACGAATATCTGGCACTGGGCGAGCAGGCCTATATGGATTTTCCGGCCTCGACCTTCGCCGAGGCGGGCAGGGACGGGCAGGGTCGGCTGCGGCTCTTCGTCAAGTTTCTCGGCCTGCTCGGGCCGCAGGGGGCTCTGCCGCTGGCGACCACCGAGGAGAGCTATCACTGGCAGCTCGCGCATGACGATGCCTTTCCGCGTTTTCTCGACATCTTCAACCACCGCTTCCTGCAGCTCTTCTTCCGGGGCTGGGCGGATTCCCGGCCGGCCGCGCAGCACGACCGGCCCGATCTCGACCGTTTCGTCGCCTATGTCGGCAGCGTGGCCGGGCTGGGCTCCAGGCCCTATCAAGACCTCGACAGCGTGCCGGATGCCGGAAAGCTCGCCCATGCCGGGCTGAGCGGTGCGCAGGCCAAATCCGCTTCGCGCCTGCGCAGCCTGCTCGCCGGGCTGTTCGACATCGAGGTCGAGGTCGAGCAGTTCGTCGGCATGTGGCTGGCCTTCGATCCGGCGGATCGCAGCCGGCTCGGCCGGGGCCATTGCGGGCTCGGGCGCGATGCCCTGGTCGGTGCCAGCGTCTATAGCGTCGAAGACAAGTTCAGGCTGTGCATCGTCGCGCGCGACATCGAGCAGTTCAGCCGCTTCCTGCCCGATGGCGATCGCTGCGAGCCTCTGGCCGATGCGGTGTTTTTCTACCTCGGCGAGCTGTTCGAATGGGATGTCGAGCTCGCCTTGCCGGTCGGACAGGTTCGTCCGCTACAGCTCGGCCGCTTCGGCGCGCTCGGCTGGTCGAGCTGGATGGCGCCGAACTGGAATGTGCCCGACGGGACGCTTCGGCGCGATGCTCGTTTCCACCCGGCCGAACGGATGCGCCAGAAGCGGAGCCGGAAAAACCAGGATTCGCGGCCCGAGGACATGCGTCCGAAGAACCGATGACAGGGGGCAGACATGGCCGACATCAGTCTCGAGGCCGTCACCGGCAAGCTCAACCGCGTCGGCTATGAAGCCTTCATCCAGGCCCTGCGCCAGGCCAAGGGGGCAGGCAACCGCAATGTCGAGCTGGCGCATTGGCTCGCCCAGATCCTGCAGCGCCGTTCGACCGATATCGGCCTGACCGCCCAGCATTACGGGCTCGACATGGCAAGGCTGGCTTCCGATATCGGCGGCGTCATCGAAGGCTTCCGCAAGAACGAGACGGAGATGCCGGGCGTCGCCAACAATGTCGTCGACGTGCTCGACCGCGGCTGGCACTACGCCACCCTGTTCTTCGGCGAGACGCAGATCCGCACCGGCCATGTCCTGGTTGCGGCCCTGAAATCGCTGGAGTTGCGCCGGGCGCTGACCGCGATTTCAAAGGAGTTCGGCAAGATCCCGGTCGAGGAACTGGCTGCCGGCCACGCCAGGATCTGGAAGGATTCGGAAGAAGAGAATCTGCGGCCGATGGATGGCTCGGGGCTGCGGGCCGCCGGGACGCCCGGCGCCGAGCAGGCGCAGGGGCCGAAGGGCACGACGGCGCTCGACCGCTTCTCGCAAGACCTGACCGAGAAGGCGCGCTCGGGCGCGATGGACCCGATCCTCGGGCGCGACGACGAGATCCGCCAGGTGATCGACGTGCTGATGCGGCGGCGCCAGAACAACCCGATCCTCACCGGGGAGGCCGGCGTCGGCAAGACGGCGATCGCCGAGGGCTTCGCCCAGCGCGTCGCTTCGGGCGAGGTGCCGCCGCCACTGCGCGGGGTCAAGGTCTGCGCGCTCGATATCGGCCTGATGCAGGCTGGTGCCTCGATGAAGGGCGAGTTCGAACAGCGCCTGCGCTCGGTGATCGACGAGGTGCAGTCCTCGCCGACACCGGTGATCCTGTTCATCGACGAGGCGCATACCCTGATCGGCGCCGGCGGCCAGGCCGGCACGGGCGATGCCGCCAATCTGCTCAAGCCCGCTCTGGCGCGCGGCACCTTGCGCACCATCGCGGCGACGACCTGGTCGGAATACCGCCAGTATTTCGAGAAGGATCCGGCCCTGACCCGACGCTTCCAGCCGGTGCAGGTCGGCGAGCCGGATGTCGCGCGCTGCTGCACCATGCTGCGCGGGCTGATCGGGCCGATGGAGAAGCATCACAAGGTCCGCATCTCGGATGCGGCGATCGTCGCGGCGGTGCAATTGTCAGCCCGCTATATCCCGGCGCGGCAATTGCCGGACAAGGCGGTGAGCCTGCTCGACACGGCCTGCGCCCGCGTCGCGATCAGCCAGACCGCGGTGCCGGCCGCGATCGAGGA
Source organism: Allobosea sp. GW823-FHT01F03 (assembly GCF_058798075.1). Taxonomy (NCBI): domain Bacteria; kingdom Pseudomonadati; phylum Pseudomonadota; class Alphaproteobacteria; order Hyphomicrobiales; family Alloboseaceae; genus Allobosea; species Allobosea sp. GW823-FHT01F03. Next base: position 3,047,446 of record NZ_CM179505.1, read on the forward strand.
TGCCCGCGTCGGCCTTGCGGCGCTTGAGAAGGAGAAGGCGGCGCTGATCGCCGACCAGGATCTTGGCGACGTCTCGGATGAGCGCCTCGCCGAGATCGAGGAGGAGAGCGCTGCGCTGAAGGCGAAGCTCGAAATGCGCGAGGCCGACTGGGCCTCCGAGCTGGCGCTGGTCGAGGAGATCACGCTGCTGCGCGGCAAGCTCGGCGAGGCGGCCGCATCGGCACCAGGCGAGGGCGCCACCGAGCCACCGCCGGGTGACGCCGCGGCCGATCCCGAAGCGACGCGCGCCAGCCTGAAGCAAAAATTCAACTCGCTCGGCGAGATCGATCCGGCCAGCCGGATGATTTACGCCCATGTCGACGAGCAGTCGGTCGCCTCCGTCGTTTCCGATTGGACCGGCATCCCGGTCGGCCGCATGGTCAAGGACGAGATCGAGACCGTGCTCAACCTCGCCGAGACGCTGAACAAGCGCGTGGTCGGGCAGGGGCACGGCATTGCGATGATCGCCAGGCGTATCGAGACCAGCCGGGCCAAGCTCGACAATCCCGGCAAGCCGATCGGTGTCTTCATGCTCTGCGGCCCGTCGGGCGTCGGCAAGACCGAGACGGCGCTGGCGCTGGCGGAATCGCTCTATGGCGGCGAGCAGAACGTCATCACCATCAATATGAGCGAGTTCCAGGAGGCGCACACCGTCTCGACGCTGAAAGGCGCGCCGCCCGGCTATGTCGGCTATGGCGAGGGCGGGCGCCTGACCGAGGCGGTACGCCGCAAGCCCTATTCGGTCGTGCTGCTCGACGAGGTCGAGAAGGCGCATCCGGACGTGCACGAGCTGTTCTTCCAGGTCTTCGACAAGGGCCAGATGGAGGACGGCACCGGCAGGCGGATCGATTTCAAGAACACGTTGATCATCCTGACCTCGAATGTCGGCACCGACGAGATCATGCGCATGGCCGGAGACGCGGAGAGCCGGGCGGATCCCGAGGCACTCGCAGTGGCGCTACGGCCGGCGCTGCTGAAAGTCTTTCCGCCGGCGCTGATCGGGCGCCTCGTCACGATCCCCTATTATCCGCTCTCCGGCGAGATGCTGGGCGGCATCGTGCGGCTCCAGCTCGGCCGCATCGGCAAGCGCCTGCGCGACAATCACAATGCCGCCTTCCGCTATGACGACGCCGTCGTCGCCCACATCGTCGCCCAGTGCAATGATCCGGACTCCGGCGGACGGATGATCGACAACATCATCACCAATTCGATGCTGCCGGCGCTGTCGCGCAGTATCCTCAACCTGCAATTGGAGAAGAGGCCACTGACCGAAGCAGTCGTCACGGTCGAGGACGGCGAGTTCCGCTATCTCTGCAGCTGAGCCTCGAGGCCGGGCCCCGAGCCGGCCTCGAGGCCTCTAGTCCGGCCGCATCGCGGCGTCGTCGATCTTCTTCATCGCCGCGACTGTCAGGTTGTTCTGGGCCCAGGCGGCCGTCTTGGTGTTCGGAAAGACCCTGATCAGATCGCGAAACTGCCTGACCGCCGCATCGTACTGCCCGCGATACACATAGCCCTGGATGATGCGGTTCTTGTAGGCCTCGGCCGAGCGCTCCTGGGCGGCGAAGTCCCAGGTCCGGGTGTTCTCGTCCTGGAGCAGGAATTTGCCGTTCGGCTGGACCGTGACGGTCCGCCCCTCATAGCCCCAGCCCGACATGCCGACGGACTGCGCGTTGACCGCTGCCGTCGTCGGCACATTGAACAGCGAGGCGATGCGCCTCAGCAGCCAGAGCCCATAGCCGTCGGCATCGCCGGTGAAGGTCCCCGGAATGATGTCGGAGATGCTGACGCTGGCGGGATCGGCTCCCGGCCGCAGCACGCTGGTTTCGCTGGCGAGCCCGCAGCCATGCAGTTCGAGCCGTGCCAGCGGAGCCCAGAGCTTGTCCTTCGGGATGTCGCCATAGGTTTGCGAGCAACTGTCGTAATTGCGCAGATGCGGAAAGTAGAAGGTGCCGCTGTTGCCGTGCGCGACGATGCGCATCACCTTGATCCGGTCGCCGTCGGCCACCTTGCGAATGGCGCCGACGATCTGCGCTGCCGTGCTCGTCGCATAGGCGCCGACCGCACCCGTCGGCAGACGATCCGGTGATGGCAGGTTCTGCTTGTAGAGCTTGGCGAAGCCGACATCGGACATGTCGTAGAGATGGATCGCGACATCCGCCATGGACCGCTCCTTGCCGCCGCTCGCCGCAGCCTGCGAACGGCGAGACCCGCTTCGCTCGCGCCGACGTTCAGCCTCAAGACGGCGGATGCGGTCGTCGCCAGGGCGTCGAAGCTGCGCCAGGGCGGTCGATGCCGTATCCCCGGAACGGGCGATCGGGGGCGGGATGCCAGGCTACCGCCTCAGATTAGCGCAGGATTCGTCGCGGCCAAGCCCCATATGCGCTATCATCAAATCGGCAGGCTTGCTCCGGCCGCCGATCCGGACGGGGACGATGCAACCAGTTCGCCTGAAGCGGCGTGGCGAGGCGGCAGCTCCTGCCGCCACGGCGTCGAGCGAGACAGAGCGCGCACCGCAGCGGCGCTTGCGCGGCTCTGGTCGGACTGGTGCGCCGCGCGGCAGCAGCCCCTGGCCCTGGTGCATCGCCGCCGCGGCTTGTCTTGCCGCCGGCGTGACCGGCTATCAGCTCTATCGGGAGAAGGGGCGTCTCGCCGTGCTGGAGCAGGAGCAGGCCCTGCTGCAAAGCAGCTATGACGAGAAACTGAAGGCGCTGCAGCGCCGTCTGGTCAGTGCGATCATCGCCCAGGGCACGACGCCGGGCGCGCCGGCACAGCCGGGCCAGTCGCTCTCCGCCGGCGCGAGAGGGGCGCAGGACCATCTCGCCGATCTGATCACCCGGCAGATCGAGCTCGAGGCGCGCCAGGCACTTTTGGGGGCACTGGCCGGGCAGGCCGTCGGGCCGGTTCTGCCCCAAGGCGGGGCGCAGGCTCCGGGCGGCAATCAATTTGCCGGTGCGGTCAACATCATCGAAAAGATCAATCCGGCCGTATTGGCGCAGCAGCGGCGTCAGGTCTCGGCGCAGGTCAAGGCGAGCGAGCCTCTGCCGCTGGAAGAGCGCATCGCGCTGCTCGGCCAATCACTCGACCGGGTCGAGACCGGCCAGTCGCAGCAGATCGCCGGGCTCGGGCGGCAATTCGTCGGCCGGGTGCAGGAGGTCAGGGCGGCGTTGGGCGAGGTCGGGCTCGATCCGGCAAGGGTCAAGCTGCCGGCGGCGCGCGCCGGCATGGGCGGGCCACTGGTGCCGCTCTCGGCCTCGATCAAGGCGGGCAGCTTCGAGCACGCGCTGATGCAGCTCAACCAGGCGCTTTCGGTTTATGGCCGCTGGCGCGACCTCGCCAGCATCGTTCCGTTCCAGCGGCCGCTCGAAGGCGACGACAGCACGACCAGCAATTTCGGCCCGCGCAGCGACCCGTTCACCGGGCAGACGGCGATGCATGCCGGCATGGATTTCCGCGGCGAGACCGGCACGCCGGTACGCGCCGGCGGTGCCGGCCAGGTGCTGCGTGCGGAAGTCTCCGGCGGCTACGGCAATCTCGTCGAACTCGATCACGGCAATGGCGTCACCACGCGCTATGCCCATCTCAGCGCCTTCGACGTGAAGGTCGGCCAACTCGTCGCCGCCGGACAGGTGATCGGCCGTGTCGGCTCGACCGGCCGCTCGACCGGTCCACATCTGCATTACGAGACGCGGCTCTCCGATCAGGCTCAAAATCCGCTCAAATTCATCGAGACCGGCGACAAACTCTCGGTCGGGCTCGGCGGCCTCCGCTAGCTCGCCGCGCGTCCGTTCGGGAGCGGTCGCGGTGATCTATCTCAGTGTTATCGCATCGGACCGATTGAATCCGCCGCCGTCCGCAGTGACTTCATAGAGAAGGGCGGCGGTCGGATCGGCAGGCCGTCAATGCGGTCCTGGTGCGGCCGTCTGAAGATTTGCGCGGTATCAGGCGCGCCGCTGCTTCGGGGAGCCGGGCGTGGTCGGCGAGACCGGGGCGGCCGGGTCGCTGGCCGGGAAACTCTCGCGCAACGCTTCGTCGAGCCGTTTCTCGGCCGAACCGTTGCCTTCCCTCTTCTGCTCGCGCTGTTCCTTGCGCAGGCTCTCGACGGCTTTGCTGGCGGGCTTGTTCATGGCTTCCCCCTGTCGATCACTGTGATGTGCCGGCCGGCTTTCGGCCGGCTCGCTTCGTCTTTGAAAACGCCGTCCCCCTCTGGAAGGTTCCGACGCGCCTGCTCCGGGGCGCTGCGGGTCGGCGGAAGAAATTCTCCGTGGCCGGGAAAATATGAAATTTCACGCTATCATTCGTGAATTGAGCTTTGGGCAGCGTGCGGCTATTGAAGTGTTCGTTTTACAGAACGTTCGAGTGCCCGATGAAGCGATTAGCGGAGGCTGATGACGGTAGCGCGATCCCGGCTACTCGCCGCGTTCCGGCAAGCGGGAACGAGCCGGAAGCGCTGCGCGCGAAAGTGGAGGAGTTGGTCGCGGCGTTCGGAACGGCGGATGCGGCTGCAAGGCTCGCAGGGCTCTGCGCAAAGATCGATGGCCGGCTCGTCTTCACCACCAGCTTCGGCCTCGAGGACCAAATCGTCACCCATCTGATCGCGGCGCAGGGGCTGCCGATCGAGATCGTCACGCTCGATACCGGCCGGCTCTTCGCCGAGGTCCACGCGCTCTGGGCGAAGACCGAGGCCCGCTACGGGCTCGCCGTCAAGCCGTTCTATCCGCGCCATGACGAGGTCGAGGGCTTCGTAAGCGAGCATGGCATCAACGGCTTCTACGCCTCGATCGCGGCGCGCAAGGCCTGCTGCGGCGTACGCAAGGTCGAGCCGCTCGCCCGTGCGCTGGAAGGCGCTGCCGCCTGGATCACCGGATTGCGCGCCGATCAGTCGGCGGCGCGCGGCGGTGTTTCGCTTGCGGAGGCCGATGCCGGGCGCGGCCTCGTCAAGTTCAACCCGCTGCTCGACTGGTCACGCGAGCAGGCTCTGGCCTTTGCGCGGGCGAACGAAACCCCGGTCAACCCGCTGCATGAGCGGGGCTTTCTCTCGGTCGGCTGCCAGCCCTGCACGCGTGCTGTCCGTCCGGGCGAGCCGGAGCGGGCGGGGCGCTGGTGGTGGGAGGAGGAGGCTGCGAAGGAGTGCGGACTGCATGTCGGCCCCGATGGACTGCTCGTTCGGGCGAAGCCGGCTCTGGAGGTTTCGGCGTGATCCAGCTCAGCCATCTGCAAAAGCTCGAAGCCGAGGCGATCTTCATCATCCGCGAGGTCGCCGCGACCTGCGAGAAGCCGGTGCTGCTCTATTCGATCGGCAAGGATTCCGCCGTCCTGCTGCACCTTGCGATGAAGGCCTTCCATCCCGGCAAACCGCCTTTCCCGCTGCTCCATGTCGATACGACCTGGAAATTCCGCGAGATGATCGCCTTTCGCGACGAGACCGCGCGCCGGCTCGGGCTCGACCTCATCGTCCACATCAACCAGGAGGGCGTAGGCGCCGGGGTGAACCCGTTCAGCTCGGGCTCGAGGCTGCACACCGACGTGATGAAGACGCAGGGGCTGAAGCAGGCCCTCGACAAGCATGGCTTCGATGCCGCCTTCGGCGGCGCCCGCCGCGACGAGGAGAAGAGCCGGGCTAAGGAACGGGTGTTCTCGCTGCGCTCGGCGCAGCATCGCTGGGATCCGAAGAACCAGCGGCCGGAACCCTGGCGGCTGTTCAATACGCGCAAGGCGGCAGGCGAGAGCTTTCGCGTCTTTCCGCTGTCCAACTGGACCGAAAAGGATGTCTGGGACTACATCGCGCTCGAGAATATCCCGGTCGTGCCGCTCTATTTCGCCGCCCCGCGCCCGGTCGTGCGCCGGAACGGCGCCTGGATCATGCGCGACGATGAGCGCATGGCGCTTTTGCCCGGCGAGATGGTCGAGACCAGGCAGGTCCGCTTCCGCACGCTCGGCTGCTATCCGCTGACCGGGGCGGTCGAGAGCGAGGCGGCGAGCCTGACCGACATCATCGCCGAGATGCGCGCTTCCCGATCGTCGGAGCGGGAAGGCCGCGTCATCGACCATGACGGCTCCGGCTCGATGGAGCAGAAGAAGCAGGAAGGCTATTTCTGATGGGCGCGCTCGCCGAAACAAGAGGCGCGCCGGCGCCCGCGGGCGCCTTCCGCCCGGCCAATGACGAGGGCCAGAACGCAGAAGGCAGCGCCCGCGCCCTGCTGCGCTTCATCACCTGCGGCTCGGTCGATGACGGCAAGTCGACGCTGATCGGCCGCATTCTCTACGAGGCCGGCGCGGTCTTCGACGACCAGCTCACCGCGCTCGATACCGATTCCCGCAGGTTCGGCACGCAGGGGCAAGCGCCGGATTTCGCGCTGCTGGTCGACGGGCTGAGCGCCGAGCGCGAGCAGGGCATCACCATCGACGTCGCCTATCGCTATTTCTCGACGGCGCAGCGCAGCTTCATCGTCGCTGACACGCCCGGCCACGAGCAATACACCCGCAACATGGCGACCGGTGCCTCCACCGCCGATCTCGCCATTATCCTGGTCGACGCCCGCAAGGGGCTGCTGCCGCAGACAAGGCGCCATTCCTTCATCGTCTCGCTGGTCGGCGTGCGCCGGATCGTCGTCGCTGTGAACAAGATGGACCTCGCCGGCTATGACGAGGCGGTCTTCCGCCGGATCGAGCAGGACTACCGCGCCATGGCGGCCGGGCTCGGCTTCACGGCGATCGACTTCATCCCGGTCTCGGCCCGCGACGGGGAGAATGTCACGCAGGCCTCGCGCCTGACGCCCTGGTATCGCGGGCCGGCGCTGTTGCCTTTCCTCGAAGCCGTGACGCTCGCGGGCGAGGCGCCCGAGGCGCCGGGCTTCGCCTTGCCGGTGCAATGGGTCAACCGGCCCGATCTCGATTTCCGCGGCTATGCCGGCATGGTAGCGCAGGGACGGTTGCGCTCCGGCGACAGCGTGGCGGTGCTGCCCACGGGACGCCGCAGCACGATCGCCCGCATATTCGCCCCCTCGGGCGAGGTCTCGCAGGCGAGCGCCGGGCAGTCCGTCACCGTGACGCTGGCCGATGAGGTCGATGTCTCGCGCGGCGACGTCATCGCCTCGCTGGCCGATGGGCCGCTCATCCGGCAGGACTTGCGGGCACGGTTGCTCTGGACCGGCGAGACGCCCTTGCGAGAGGGGGGCGAGTTCATCCTGAAGCTCGCCACCGCGACGGCGAATGCCAGCGTCACGCAGCTGCAGCACAGGCTCGATGTCGAGAGCTTTGCCGAAGTGCCGGCCGACGATCTGCCGATGAACGCGATCGGCCTGGTGAGTTTGCGGCTCGACCGGCCGCTGGTTGTGCAGGATTACGTGCAGAGCCGCGAACTCGGTGGCTTCATCCTGATTGAACAGCTGAGCAATCAGACGGTAGCCTTTGGTTTCATTGATGAAGGTCTGTCGACGCAGCGCGGGGCCGGCATCGCCGTACAGGAGCCGAGCCTGCGTCGCGCGCTGGTGCGCGAGCTCGGCCGGCCGGGCTCGGCCCGGCGCCGCGCCTTCGTCAGCGGACTGAGCTGGCGTGCGGGGTCGAGCCTGATGCTGGCCGGGGCGACGATCGCGCTCGGCGCGTCCGAGGGCCTCGCAGCGACGCTCGCTATCGGCGATTTCGTGCTGCGGCCCCTGGCGCACAGGGTGCATGAGCGGCTCTGGCGCCGGGACGATGCCGGGGCCTTGCAGGATGGAGCGGGGATCTAAGTTCGGCCCGCTTCCGTGCGATAGCAGCAGCATGGCGGCGGCGCGGCCGCGATGACGAGGCGATCTTCACAAGGGTCGGCAGGCGCTATGCGCCGGTGGATACGCAGTTCTCCAGTGCCGGCTCGCCCTCCCAGGCAAGGGGGGCGATCTCGTCGAGGCCGAGGCCGAGCAGGCCGATGGCGCGCAGCGCGATCTGGTCGATGATCGCGGCGATGTCCGGCGGGCGCAGATAGAAGGCCGGTACCGGCGGCGCGACGATGGCGCCATATTCGGTGACCTGCGCCATGGCGCGCAGATGGCCGAGATGCAGCGGGCTCTCCCTTGCGATCAGGACGAGGCGGCGGCGCTCCTTGAGCTGTACATCGGCGGCGCGCACCAGCAAATTGCCGAGCTGGCCATAGGCGATGGCGCAGAGCGTGTGCATCGAGCAGGGAGCGACGATCATCCCCGCCACCGGGAAGGAGCCGCTGGCGATCGAGGCGCCGATATCGCAATGGTCGTGATGGACGTTCGCCAGGGCGAGCGCCCGCGCCAGCGCGTCGGGGCCGACCTCGGTGGCAAGTGTGCGCTCGGCCGCACGCGAGATCACGAGATGGGTCTCGACCCGGCCCGAGGCCGCGATCCGCTCGAGCACGCGCAGCCCGATCGCTGCGCCGGATGCGCCGCTCAGCCCGACTATGACGCGCAGCGGTCGGCGCGAGGCGGCAGGGGGCGGAAGCGGGTTCATGGGGAGGCTCCAGGTGGCGTTGCGAGGCCGAGCGAGGGCCAGAGCGCGTCGATGCGGGCGCTGACTTCAGGATCCATCGCCATCGGCGCGCCCCATTCGCGCTCGGTCTCGGGTGGTAGCTTGTTGGTGGCGTCGATGCCGAGCTTGCCGCCGAGGCCCGGCTTGGGCGAGGCGAAGTCGAGATAGTCGATCGGTGTGTCGGCGATCGTCACGAGGTCGCGGCTGGCGTCGGAGCGGGTCGCGACAGCCCACATCACCTGCGCCCAGTCGCGCGGGTCGATGTCGGCGTCGACGACGATGATCAGCTTGGTGTAGCTGAACTGCGGCAGCATCGACCACAGGCCGAGCATCAGTCGGCGCGCCTGGCCGGGATAGCGCTTGGCCATGGCGACAACCGCGATCCGGTAGGAGCAGGCTTCCGGCGGCAGCCAGAAATCCACCACTTCCGGGAACTGCCGCTGCAGCAGGGGCAGGAACAGTGTGTTCAGCGCCTCGCCGATGCGCGAGGGCTCGTCCGGCGCACGCCCCGTGAAGGTCGAGAGATAGAGTGGGGTCCGGCGCATCGTCACCGCGGTGACCCGCATCACCGGGAACGGCTCGACCGCGTTGTAGTAACCGGTATGGTCGCCGAAGGGCCCTTCCGGCGCGGTCTCGTCGGGCGAGACCAGCCCCTCGATGACGATCTCGGCCGCAGCCGGCACAGCGAGCGGCACGCTGACGCAATTCGTGAGGGCCGGCCGTTCGCCGCGCAGCAGGCCGGAAAAGCGCATTTCCGAAACGGTTTCCGGCAGCGGCAGCACGGCGGAAAGGATCGTCGCCGGGTCGGCGCCGATCACCACCGCGACCGGCATGTCACGGCCGAGTCTTCGCCATTGCGCATGATGGCGGGCGCCGCCGCGATGGGCGAGCCAGCGCAGGATGGCGCGGTCCTTGCCCAGCACCTGCATGCGATAGACGCCGAGATTGCACTCGTCCTCGGGCGTCGGCTCGGGCGGCGCGGTGATGACCAGCGGCCAGGTGATCAGCGGGGCGGGCTCGCCCGGCCAGCAGGTCTGCACGGGAAGAGCCGTCAGGTCGATGTCGTAGCCCCGGAACACCTGCTCCTGCACCGGTGCCCGGCTCTCGCCGCGCGGGCGCATGGACAGTGCCGCGCGCGCCAGCGGCAGGGCCTTCCAGGCTTCGGCGAGGCCGCGGGGTGGGCGCGGCTCGCGCAACTCGGCGAGCGTTCGGCCGAGGGCGGGCAGTTGCTCGCGCGTGCGGCCGAGCCCCCAGGCGACCCGCTCGACCGTGCCGAACAGATTGGTCAGCAGCGGGATGGGCGAGACCGTGCCGTCGGGCCGTACCGGGCGCTCGAACAGCAGGGCCGGCCCTTCCTGCGCGATGACGCGGCGATGGATCTCGGTGATCTCGTGCACGACGCTGATCGGCTCGGCGATCCGCCGCAACTGACCGGCGTCATCGAGATGGGCGAGGAAGGCGCTGAGGTCGCGGAAGCGGGGCAGTTCGCGGATCGGCAAGGGCAGGGGCTCCGGTTGCCGCACCTTGCTCCCTCGCATTCCTCGCCGTCTTTGCGATGGCGCAACGATCGGGAGCGTCTCTGCCGCGATCTTGCGGGCCGGAGGAGACCGATGCCGAACAGCGCAACGCCGAATGCAGCACCGCCTGGACCCCCCGTCCTGCCGCCTTGGCTCACCCACGCCATGGCACCGCTGCCGCTTGGGCCGCTGCAGCCGCTGCTGACGCTGACGCTGTCGCGCATCGGTCGCCTCCACCCCGATCTCTATGGCCGCCTCGGCGAGCACGCCGAGAAGCGTTTCGGCATCGCACCGACCGATCTGCCTTTCGCCTTCGTGCTGGAGCCGCGGCCGGAACGCCCGCAGGCGCGCGTGGTGCGGCGGCTGCCGCCCGGGCTCGACGTCCGCATTCGCGGACCGCTGTCCGGCCTGATCGGCATGGCCGAGGGCCGGCTCGACGGCGATGCGCTGTTCTTCTCGCGGACGCTGTCGATCGAGGGCGACATGGAGGCGACGCTCGCTTTGCGCAACGCGCTCGACGATGCCCGGCTCGATTTCGGCGTCATCCTGCTCGGCTGTCTCGGCCCGCTCGGCACCCGCGTCGCAGAGATGCTGCGTCGTCAGACCGGCCAGTCGCGCCCCGCATCTGCCATATCCGGAGGTTCGTCTTGGAACTGATCTGCCCGGCCGGCACCCCGGCGAGCCTCGAGGCCGCTGTCGAGGCTGGCGCGGATGCGGTCTATTGCGGCTTTCGCGACGAGACCAATGCCCGCAACTTTCCCGGCCTGAATTTTTCGCGCGACGAGCTGCGAAGAGGCATCGCATTCGCGCATCGCCACGGCGTCAAGGTGCTGGTCGCGATCAACACTTTCGCACGGGCCGGTGCCTTCCATCTCTGGCAATCGGCGATCGACGATGCCGTCGCGGCCGGCGCCGATGCCCTCATCCTCGCCGATCTCGCAACGCTCGCCTATGCCGCACGTCGCCATCCCGGCCAGCGCCTGCATGTCTCGGTACAGGCAGCTGCGGCCAATCCCGACGCGATCCGCTTCTATACCGAGCGTTTCGGGGTGCAGCGCGTGGTGCTGCCGCGCGTGCTCGGCGTGATGGAGATCGCCTCGATCGTCCGCGAGACCGCCTGCGAGACCGAGGTCTTCGTCTTCGGCGGCCTCTGCGTGATGGAGGAGGGGCGCTGCTCGCTCTCCTCCTACGCCACCGGAAAATCGCCGAACATGCACGGCGTCTGCTCGCCCGCCGGCGATGTCGCCTATGCGGAGCAGGATGGCCGCATCGTCTCCAAGCTCGGTGGCTTCACCATCAACGCCTTCGAAAGGGGGGAGCCCGCCGGCTACCCGACCCTGTGCAAGGGCCGCTTCGTCACGCCCAGGAGCACCGGCTACATCTTCGAGGAGCCGGTCAGTCTCGATGCCGGCGTCCTGCTGCCGGCGCTGCGCGATGCCGGCGTGACGGCGTTCAAGATCGAGGGGCGCCAGCGCGGGCGGGCCTACATCGCCGGCGTGGTCCGCTCCTTCCGCGATATTCTCGCCGCCCTCGACCAGGGCCGCAGCGCGCCGATGACGGGGCTCGTCGCCATGTCGGAGGGTCAGGCCAACACGGTCGGGGCCTATCGCAAGGCCTGGCGTTAGCCAGCTCGTCCTCGATCAAGGAAATTGCCGATGCAACTCACTCTCGGCCCCGTGCTCTATCATTGGTCGCCGGAGCAATGGCGCGATTTCTATTATCGCATCGCCGACGAGGCGCCGGTCGAGACCGTCGTGGTCGGCGAGGTCGTCTGCTCCAAGCGGGCGCCGTTCAAGCAGGATCTTCTGCCCGACGTGATCGAGCGGCTCGAGGCGGCGGGCAAGCAGGTCCTGCCGGCCTCGCTGATCCTGGTCTCGCTGCCGCGCGAGCGCCGCCAGAGCCGCGAGCTGATGCAGGCCGAGGGCAGCATGGTCGAGATCAACGACCTGACCTGCCTCGCCTCGCTGAGCGGCCGGCCCTTCGCCGTCGGTCCGTACGTAAACGTCTACAATGAGGGCACGGCGGGCTTCCTGGCTGAGTGCGGCGCGAGCCGGATCTGCCTGCCGCCGGAACTGCCGCTGCCGGCGATCGCGACCATCGCCGCTTCCCTGCCGCAGCTGGCGATCGAGGTCTTCGCCTTCGGCAAGGTGCCGCTGGCGATATCGGCGCGCTGCTATCATGCCCGCGCCCACAAGCTGACCAAGGATAATTGTCGTTTCGTCTGCGAGCTCGATCCGGACGGCATGCCGGTCAAGACGCTCGACGGTACCGGGTTCCTCTCGGTGAACGGGGTGCAGACGCTCTCGCATGGCTGCGCCAGCCTGCTGCGCGACATTCCGGCGCTGCGCGATGCCGGCGTCGCCTCCTTGCGTCTCTCGCCGCAGGCTTGCGACATGGTCGCGGTCGCCAGGCTGTTCCGCGATGTCGCCGATGGTCGCCTTGCTGGCGAGGAGGGCGAGCAGCGTCTCGCCGAGCTCTATCCCGAGGTGCCCTTGGCGAATGGGTTCCTGCATGCGGTTCCCGGGCATCTTCGGGTCGGAACGGGCATCTGAACCGCCGGTGAGGGCGGAAAAGGAGGCGGGCATGAACGGCGGCCAAGGCGGAGCAGCGCGTCCCGGCTTCGAGCCGACCAGCCGGGCGACCCCCGCGAGCGAGCTGATCGACCGGTTGCGCCGGGTGCTGCGGCCGGAGGACCTCGACTGCGCCTGCCGCGAGCGGCTCGACGGCGCGCTCGAGCGGTTCGACCAGCTCGAACGCCGGCGCGAATCCCGCCGGCAGCTCGCCAAGGCGCGCGATCACAAGGAGCGGATCGCAGCGCTGCTCGGCTTCCTATCCGATCTCGACTCGCTGACCGAGGCGGAGAACGACCGCAGCGTTTTCGAGGAGCTGGCTCTGCTCTTCGCCGAGATTGGCCGCAGCGCCCAGGCGGGCGCGGCGGCGCTGCGCGAGCTTTAGATCGCGCTTCAGGTTTCCTCCCCAAGCGATTCCACGGATGCGAAATTCCGGCCGTCTGGGCGCGGTTCCGGAGACACGTCCGCCGCTGCAGGGGCAGGCCGCGGCCAATCTTCGCGATGTTTGCCATTTCGCAAAGTGCATCGCGCCGCCGCAGCTAATGTTGCGGTGCAGCGAGGGGCTGACGAACCCGCTGCGCTGAAGGAGAAAAAAGATGTTCAAGATGATTCTGGCCGGCGCGTTGATGACCCTGGCCGCGGCCGGCGCGAATGCGGCGGAAGTCGAGGTCAAGATGCTCAACAAGGGCGCTGCCGGAGCCATGGTGTTCGAGCCGGCGCTGATCAAGATCGCGCCCGGCGACACGGTGAAATTCCTGCCGACCGACAAGAGCCACAATGCCGAGAGCATCCCCGAGATGATGCCGGCCGGCGCGGCGCCCTTCATCGGCAAGCTGAACGAGCAGGTCGACATCATTTTCAAGGAGCCCGGTGTCTACGGCATCAAGTGCAAGCCGCATTACGGCATGGGCATGGTCGCGCTGGTCGTGGTCGGCGACCCGACCAATCTCGATGCGGCCGCGGCGGCCAAGCACCCGGGCAAGGCCAAGGCGATCTTCGCCGATCTGGTGGCCAAAGCGAAGTGAGCCGGCCGCGCAGATGCGCCGCCGACCATCATCAGGCTCGTGAAGAGAAGGCGCGGCCGGCCGGCCGCGCCTGTTGCCGCTGGGAGAACCATCATGGCGCCCATTCCGCGACTGCGCTCCTATGAGGGGCCCGCTCTGCTCTCTTATGGCTTTCGTCCGTTCTTTCTGCTCGCGGCGCTGCAGGCCGGGCTGACGATCCTGGTCTGGCTGCCCTTCGTCACCGGGCATCTCACCGTTCCGACGGCGTTCGGGCCGATCGACTGGCATATCCATGAAATGCTGTTCGGCTATCAGGCCGCTGCGATCGCCGGCTTCCTGCTGACCGCGATCCCGAACTGGACCGGCCGGCTTCCGGTTCAGGGCACGCCCTTGCTCGTCCTCGTCCTCGCCTGGCTCGCCGGCCGTATCGCCGTCTCGGCCTCGGCCTGGATCGGCTGGCGCCTGGCCATGGCGGTCGACGCGCTTTTCCTGCTGCTGCTCGCGGCGGCGGCCGCGCGCGAGATTCTGGCCGGCCGCAACTGGCGCAATCTCAAGGTCGTCGTGCTGGTCTGCCTGCTGCTCGCCGCCAATCTCGCCTTCCATCTCGAGGCCGGCCTGACCGGAGGCGCCGAAATCTCCCGGCGGTTCGCCATCGCCGTCGTCCTGATGCTGGTCCTGCTGATCGCCGGCCGGATCGTGCCGAGCTTCACGCGCAACTGGCTGGCGCAGCGCGGCGCGGGGCGCCTGCCCGTGCCCTTCGCCGGTTTCGACAAGCTCGTGCTGGCCGCCAGCGCCATCGCTCTGGTGCTATGGGTCGCGCTGCCGGACTCTCCGGCGAGCGGCCTCGTGCTCGGGATCGCCGCCTTGCTCAATCTCGTCAGATTGGCGCGCTGGGCCGGCGACCGCTGCTGGCGCAATCCGCTGCTGATCATCCTGCATGTCGGCTATCTCTTCGTGCCTGTCGGCTTCGCCCTGACGGCGGCTGCGAGTTTCGGCTTCGTCAGCACCGGCGCCGGCCTTCATGCCTGGACTGCCGGCGCCTTCGGCACCATGACCCTCGCGGTGATGTCGCGGGCCAGCCTCGGCCATACTGGCCGGCCGCTCGTCGCAACGGCCGCGACCCAGGCCTGTTACGTCCTTGTCGTCATCGGCACGGTCGCGCGGATCTGCTCGGCGCTGGGCCATGGCCCGGCCGCGTTGCTGCATGTCGCGGCGTTGTCCTGGTCGCTGGCGTTCCTGGTGTTCGCGCTGGCCTATTGGCAGGTGCTGACCGGCGCCCGCCTCGGCGCGAAGGCGCCATCCGTCGCGCAGCAGGCCTGATTCTCAAGACGGCTGCGAATGGCGTACCGCTCCGGCGGTGCGCTATTCGGCGTTCTCGGCCAGCCGGGTGAGGGCGGCGGCATCGCAGACCACCAGCCGCTGGCGCCCACCCTCGACCAGCCCTTGCGTCTCCCAGGCGCTTAGAATGCGCGAGACCGTATGCAGCGTCGTGCCGGTCATTTCGGCGATGTCGCGGCGCGAGATCGGGAAGTCGACGCGCATCCCGGTCTCGACACGCATACCGGCCTGCTCGACCAGTCGCAGCACCGCATGGGCTACGCGGCGTTCGACCTCCTCGGTCGACATTTCGCGGATGCGGGTATGGGCCTCGTCGAGGCGCTGGCCGATGGTGCGGATCGCGCTCATCGCGAGCTGCGGATTGTTCTCGACGAAACCGTCCCAGGACTCGGTCGGCCAGCTCGCGACCAGACTGTCGACCGCTGCCGTCGCCGTGCCCGGATAGTCGGGGCGGCCGAGGGCCCGGGTGAAGCCGAACAGGTCGCCGGGATGCACGACGCGCACGATGATCTGCTGGCCGTCGCGGGTGACTTGCGTGACCTTCAGCCGGCCGTGCAGCAGGAGGTAGAAGGCCTTGGCCGGGTCGCCCTGCTCGAAGACGGATTCGCCCTGAGGGACCCGGCGTGCATTCGCCTGCGCCGTCATGCGGTCGAGCTGTTCGTCGCCCATCGCCGCGAACAGCGGAATGCTGCGCAGGACGCTGCGGTCCATTCCCACGGTATCGTCTTTCCTTTTGGCGGGCCGGACATCTCGCCCGCGACAAAGCCGCCGGACCCGGCCGGCGGTGCCGGATTTGAGCGCAACCATTGCCAGCATTCAAGCCCGCGCGCTACGCGGAAAGGGCGATCCGCAGACCTGCCAGGGCGCAGAGCAGGGCCGCATAGCCGATGAGCGCTCCGGCGAGCACCCGGCTTTCCTGCTGCAGCCGCATGAAGCCGATCACGAGGAGCGCCGCCTTGACCAGGCTCAATGCGGCGATGGCGAGCCCGCGCGGCAGCGGCGCAAGGTGCAGGCTGGCGAGCAGGCCGAGCCCGGTCGCCAGAAGCAGGGCGCCGAGCACGATGGGGAGCGGCAGATCGCGAAGGGACGACATCTCACCCCAGATAGATAATGGGCAGGATCAGGAGCCAGACCAGGTCGATCGCGTGCCAGATGGCGGCAATGGTCCCGGTCCGGCGCGGCATCGGCCGCCAGGCGATGGCGAGCATGATCAGCGCGACGAAGAGCACATGGGCGAGATGGAAGCCGGTGATCAGGAAATAGAGCTCGACGAGGCGGCTCTCCACG
This sequence comes from Allobosea sp. GW823-FHT01F03, assembly GCF_058798075.1. Lineage (NCBI taxonomy): Bacteria > Pseudomonadati > Pseudomonadota > Alphaproteobacteria > Hyphomicrobiales > Alloboseaceae > Allobosea > Allobosea sp. GW823-FHT01F03. The sequence goes on from NZ_CM179505.1 coordinate 3,063,673, forward strand.
GCGGTGATGGCGGGGATCTCGTGACTATAGGCGACGAGCTTGAGCGCGACGAAGCCGAGCCCGCCGAGCGCGGCGGCGACCAGGTTCCAGCGCGGCCGACGGCCGAAGGCGGCGCGGGCGGCGAAGAAGCCGCTGGTGAGCAGTATCGCCGTGGCGGCGCCGGCGAGCGGCAGGTCGAGTGCGCCATGCAGCTTTGCCAGTGCCGGCGGATCGATCAGCCCGAGGATCAGGAAGGCGACGAGAAACGCGCCGAAGACGGCGAACTCGCTCCAGATCAGGATCCAGAGCAGGAGCTCCATGCCGCCTTCGCTGGTCGGCTGGCCCACGGTGAGGCTGGCCGGCGGAGTGTGTGCGTTCATGCCGGCAGCAGCCTGCGCAGCCCGGCCGGAACCCGGTCCTGCCAGCGCTGCTCCTTGACCAGGCGGAAGCCGAGATTGTCCGGCGGGGTGCCGACCGAGCAGCCGCCGCTCTTGGGATTGCGGATGAACGAGGTCATCACGGCGCGGTGCTGGCCCTCGACCACATAGGCTCCGCAATTCGTGGTCTCGCCGGTCGTCTTGCCGGCGGCGTCGAGCGAGACGCGGCGCAGGCAGCTCTGGGTCCATTCCCAGACATTGCCGGCCATGTCGTGGACGCCGTGCTCATTGGCGCCGAAGCTGCCGACCGGCCGCGGCGCAGGATCGCTCGCCTGCTTGCGGGCGCTCTCGCGGTCATAGTCGGCGAGCCAGCGCAATGCGGGATTGGCGTTGTCGCCGTCGAAGCCACGCGCATCGTCGATGAAGCGCGTGCCGGCCGCGTGAGCCCATTCCCGATCTGTCGGCAGCCGCCATCTCAGCCCCGTCGAAGCCGACAGCCAGGCGGCATAGTCGCTGGCGTCGCCATGGCTGACGCCGGTCGCCGGCAGGTCGCCGCGCGCTGCCTTGCCGTCCAGTCGCTTGCAGGCTCCGGCCGCGACGCAGCGCGTATAGTCGGCGACGGTGACCTGGTAGCGCATGATCACCAGCGGCTTGTCGAGCGTGACAGCGACGCGCGGCGCATCGACCGGCCGCCCGACGCGCAGATATTCGCCGTCGAGCCTGTGCATCATAGTCATCGGCGGCACGATCGCCGTCTGGGGCAGCGGCACCAGCGGGACGGAGGGCCGTGGCTGCGCCGTCAGCAGCAGCGTGGCCGCTCCCGCCATGAACAGGAGTCCGAGCGAGGTCGTCAGCACCGGAAGTCCCATGCGCAGCGTCGTGGCCATCATCGCCTCCTGTTGCCGAAAGAAAGAGCGCCTCCCCGCACGAGGTGGGGAGGCATGGCCGGTCAGATGCCGGCGGGCGCGATGATCTGCTTCATCAGATCGTCATTCCACTCGCCCTCGACCTTGAAATGTCCGGCGGCGCCGAGCTCGAAGGCCTCGATCAGGTTGTGGTTGACATAGGCGTAGATGCCCGGCTGCAGGAAGGTGTAGAGCGCTGCTCCCGCGCAGCCGCCGGGGATGAACCAGGTCTCAAGGTCGCGCTCCGGCGGGTTGCGGAACTTGCCGGTCGCCCAGACATAGTCGCCATGGCCGCCGATCAGATGCGGGCGGGTGTCGCGATTGGCCTGCGAATGGACGATCAGCACGGTTTCGCCAACCTTGGCGGTCAGGGCCGCCTTGCCGGTCAGGGCACCGACCTTGCCGTTGAAGACGACATGGGTCGGGGTCAGGGTACGCATCGCCTTGACGACGTCGTCATGCGACTCGCCGACGCTGGCATAGCGCTTGAAGTTGCCCTTCTCGTCGCGAGGCACATAGAAGTCCTGCTCGCCGACATAGTAGACCTTGTCGTATTTCAGCGCCTTGCCCTGATGGTCCTTCAACCCGTCGCGCGGCAGCACCATGATGGCGCCGTTCATGCCGGCGGTGACGTGCCAGGGGACCATGCCCGGAGGGGCGCAGTGGTAGACGAAGACGCCCGGCCGGGTGGCCTTCCAGCGCAACACGACCTTCTCGCCCGGGTTGACCTCGGTCAGCCCGCCGCCGCCGAGCGCACCTGTCGACGAATGGAAGTCGATATTGTGCATCAGCTCGTTGGTTTCGGCGTTGATCAGCGTCAGCTCGACATAGTCGCCTTCATGCACGACCATCAGCGGGCCGGGGACGGTACCGTTAAAGGTGAAGGCGAAGGTCTCGGTGCCGGCGTCGTCGATGACGATCTTCTTCTCATGGATAGTCATCTCGAACTCGACGAGCTTCGGACCGCCGGTGGCGATCTGCTCATGCGCGTGGACGAACGGGGGATCGACCAGCTTCGGCTTGACGCGCGGCAGCTTGGCCACGTCGGTAGCGCTCGCCTTGGTCATCACGCCCTGGGCCTGCGCCGGAGCGGAAGTCGCGGCCTGGACGATCGCCCCGGTGGCCGCCGCTCCCGCCAGAATGCTGCGGCGGGTCAGTTTGAACTCTTCGCCCATGGCTTGTCTCCTTGCCAACGGCCGGACATCGACCGGTTGAGAAGACTTTAGGACCAGGGCTGAATCGCTCTTTGTCGCAGCGCAACATTTTTGACGATCATGCGCTCAGCGCATGATCGTCGGGGTCATTCGGCGGCAATCATCGCCGGTTCCCAGGCGGGTTCGTAGGTCAGCGCGACCTCCACCGAGGCGACCCCGCTTATGGCGCCGGCTGCCACTGCGACAGCCTCCTTGAGGAAGCCGGCGAGGGGACAGCCGCGCGTGGTCGTCGTCATGGTGATGGCGACCGCGCCTTCAGGCGTCGCGGTGATGTCATAGATCAGGCCGAGATCGACGACGCTACGGCCCATTTCGGGGTCGAGCACGTCGCGCAGGGCGATCTCGACCAGACGTTCCAGCGGGGCGCTCATCAGTGCGCGCTCCCGCCGCCATGGCGGACCAGCAGGCGATAGGTCGCGCCCGGTTCGTCGAAATTGCCGGCCCATTCATGCTGGCGCTTCGCCAGCTCCGGAAACAGGAACACCGGCTCGCGCGCCAGCAGGGCGAACAGCACGTCGCCGGCCTGCAGATCTTCCAGCGCTTCCAGGATTCGGACCATCGGCTCCGGCGGATCGAGATCGCGCAGATCGAGCTCCTCGATCGGCGTTCCCCAGGATACGGCCGAGGGGCTGCTGCCGACGGCGAGGCCCGCCCTGTCGTCCTGCTCCGCCGCAACCGGTGAGAAGGTGACCTCCCAGTCGCCATTGCCGATGGCGCGGTCGCTCGCGGCGAAACCGCGATTGGCCATCACCGAAAACAGCGGCACTGGCCGGAACGGTGCGATCAGGCGCAGCGACTGGCCGGGCGCCAGCGTGCTGACGGCGTCCATGATCGCCTGGAACGGCTCCTCGCCGGCACGCAGCGCCGGCCTGACGTCAAGCTCGCGGATTTGCAGCGGTTCGGTCGTCGACATGAGGTTGTCTCCTTTCCTCGGCGCGTGCCAGCAGCAGCCGCGGGAATTCATGGAAGGGCGGCCGTTGCTCGGCCTTGATTTCGGACAAGCGCCGCACCCTCATCAGCTCGCAGGCGATGCCGGCGGTTCCGAACAGGGCCGGCAGCATGGCATATCTGAAGGCGGTGGCGAGCCCGGCGGCGAGCGCGACGGTCCCGAGCGCGACGCCGGCATAGTAGAGCATGAACCAGAGCCCGGAGCGGGGCATGGCGACGAGATCGCCAACCCGCGGCGCCGGTCCGCGCCCGAGTCGCGAGGCATAGGTTTCGAGCCAGGTCATGAAGGAGACGATCTTCATGAGCTGCGCCAGGGTCAGTCCGCCGAGCCAGCCGAAAACCAGGAGGAAGATCGATGCTGCGAGCCAGCTCTCCGGTGCGTCCGCCGCGGTCACGACGGGCAGAAGCGGCAGCCCGATGCCGAGCGCCGCGAAGGCCGGAATGCTCGCCAGCATGTTGATCTCGAGCGCTTTGCGCCGGCGCGCGCGATAGAGGACGATAATATCGCGGCCATAGAAGGCACTTGCGAGTGCCAGCGCCCCGAGCGGCGCCACGGCGAAGCCGGCCCCGAGCCCTACATCCGCAAGCGGGGCGAGCAGCCCGGCGAGCGCGAGGCCGAGACCGAGGCCGCCGAAGATCAAAACGAGGCGAACCTGCCCGGCCGGCGGCTCCGGCGCCATCAGGAACATGACGAGGAGCCGATAGCTGACGCCGAAGGCGATCAGTCCGAGCCAGCCGCCGAAGCCGAGCAGGGCATGGAAGGGCAGGCCGGCGGGCAGGAGGGCGATCTCTCCGAGCCAGTCGCCGCGGCCGGAGAGGATGGCGGCGAAGGTCGCACCGCTGATAACGGTGACGAGCAGGCAGCCGAGCCCGACCAGGACGAAGCGTGCGAACAGCGTCACCGGCCTCGCGCTCAGCAATGTCGCGACGAGCATCAGCCCGAGCAGTAGGACGCCGCCGAGCAGCGCCAGGGCGGCCAGCGGCAGCAGCGCCACCGGCCAGTCGGTCCAGCCGGCGAGGCTGGCGAAGCCGGCGCAGAGCAAAAGGAGCCCGGATAGAAGCGCAAGCAGCGCCGGCAGGGCGAGCCCCGGAAAGGCGAGGGGGCGCGCGACCAGCACGGGAACGAACTGGAGCAGCGCGCCGGCCATGGCGAGGCTGAGCCAGCCGATCGCCACGACATGGACGACCACGAGAGTCGCGGGTTCGAGGAGCCCGGCGCCGGGATAGCCGATGCCGGCGATGACGAGAAGCTCGGCCGCTAGCAGGAAGCCGAGCGCGGCCGCGAAATAACTCATCGTCCAGCGGGACAGCGACGCCATCGGCATAGCCGGGTCTCCCGAGCGAGGCAGGAGCATCGGACCGGAAAGTGGTTTCGGCTTTCCGGTCCGATGCTGCGAGACAGAAAATGGATCGCCAGTCAGCGGCTCGTCCGGCGCGGCGACCGGGCAGGCATCAGTGGCCGCAGGTGCAGGCCTGGCCTTCGTCATGGCCGCCGCAATCGGCCTCATTGGCCCCGGCATGACCGATCTCGACCTGCCAGATCTCGGGCCCCTGCACGATGTAGGACCAGCTATAGGTGCCGGGATAGCGCGCCTCGATCTGCCGGCGCAGCGGCGCCGGATCGTGATCGTTGACGATACTGAAGCTCTCGCCGGGCGGCAGGCGTTCGAGGATCCCGAAGATCGTCGCATGGCGAACGACCGGCGGGATCATGCGGACGTCGAGGGGTTCGAGCGGCATTGTCGTCATGGTTGTCGGCTCCGGTAGACCCCGAAAATGCGGGGAGCCTGACGAGCCTAGCGGCGTTGCGCCTGCGGCAATTTGTCGAATCTCAAAGAGCGCGCAGGCAACCGCCTCATTGTTCGAGAAACAGCATGGTCGCGATGGCGAGCGACATCAGCACCGCAGCAGTGACGCCGCCCTTCTGGAGCACGCCCATGCGATAGAGCAGCAGCGCCATCACGATGATGGCGGGCGTGGCGACGGCGAGACCCATCTGGGCATCGGTCATGACAGGGCTCCTCAGGCTGCCAGCGCGCGGTAGATCGCGGGCAGGGCGGTCGGCAGACGCTCCAGCTTCGAGACCACGGCATGGCCGTTGCGGCCGAACAGATAGGGGATGTAGGCGCGCGACTCGCGGTCGACCGTCACGGCGAAGACGCAGATGCCGGCGCGGCGTGCCTCGATCACCGCCATGCGGGTGTCCTCCATGGCGAAGCGGCCCTCGTAATGGTCGATGTCGTTGGGCTTGCCGTCGGTCAGCACCAGCAGCAGCTTGCGACGGTCGGGGCGGGCCTTGAGCCCGGCTGCGGCATGGCGGATCGCTGCGCCGATACGGGTGTAGTAGCCCGGCTTCAGCGCGGCGATGCGCGCCTCGACCGCCGGTCCCATCGCCTCGTCGAAGCGCTTCAGCGTCTCGATCCTGACCCAATCGCGCCGGCGCGAGGTGAAGGTCAGGATCTCGTGCCGGTCGCCGCAGGCGGCGAGGCCATGGGCGAAGACGGTGAGCGCCTGCTTCTCGACATCGAGCACGCGCAGATCGTCGAACCAGGAATCGGTCGAGAGCGAGACGTCCATCAAGGTCGTCACTGCGAGATCATGCGCCTGCGGGCGGCTCGCGATATGGATGCGGTCGCTGCCCGGCCCGCCGGCGGCGAGGTCGGCCTGGCGACGCACCACCGCGTCGAGATCGAGATCCGGCCCGTCGATCTGGCCGCGCTGCGGCTCGCGCAGGGGGCGCAAGGCCTCGAACTGGCGGCGCACCTGTCGGACCAGCGCCTGCGTCGCCGGATCGGGGGTGGGGGCAGCGAGTTCCCGCCCGGCGATGGCCGACAGGACGCGGCAATAGTCCTCGCGATAGCTCGCGCTACGAAAATCCCATTCCGGATAGGTCAGAGGCCCGGCCAGCACCGTCTCGTCCATGGCTTCCGGCGGCAGGTCGAGGTCGAAGCGGAAGCGCGAGGCCGGGCGGCCCTTGCGCTCGCTCAGCACCATGTCGTCGAGCTCGTCGGCCGCTTCGGGATCGTGTTCGTCGCTGTCGTCGGAAGGGCGGTCGACTGCGACCATCTCCGACATCGCCAGGATCTTCTCAAAGCGGTTCAGGATGAAGGGGCTGCGTTCGCTCCAGGCTTCCGCCGTCTCGTCGCGGCTGGCGGCATAGGTCTTCATCTCCTCGGCCGCAGTGGGCGGAGTGCCCGGAAGCGGCCTGTCCTCGTCATTGCGGCGCGAACGCGCCAGCTTGCTGGCGCTGGCGAGCGGCCAGAGCGCGACGTCGAGTGCCGGCAGGTAGCCGGGCGGTGCCTTCGCCGGCCAGTCCCCGGCCTCGATGGCGATGTCCTCGCCCCGCAGCAGAGCGCCGATCAGCGCTTCGACCCGGGCTTCGGTCGCCGGCAGGCCGGCACGTCGGCGGGTTTCCAGCGTCGCCGTGGCGAGCCGTCGATAACTCGAAGCGAGCCCCGGGAAGGTCGCCAGGACATCGCCGACCAGTCGGCTCGCTGCGGCAATCAGGGCGAGGTCGCGCCGCAGCGGATCGGTCTCCGTAACGGCGCGCGGCGTCATCCGTGCCATGCAGGCGGTCAGCCAGACATAGAGATCGCGGTTCAGGGCGGCCTCGGGGAAGATGGCGATCTCGGCCGGCAGCTGCAGGCTGTCGGAGGCGCGCAGCGCCTGGGCCAGGCGTTCCTCGCCGAGGCCGACGCGCTGGCGCAGATTGAGCCGGTGGGTCGCGACGCGCTCGCGGGCGGGGACGATCCTGACCCCGGATTCGCCGCCGAAACCACGGAAGCAGACGGCGAGCGCCGGCGCCATCGCGGCCAGGCTCACCGCCGCCTGAGGGTGGTGCGCCAGGCTGCCGGTGTCGCCGACCAGCTTGTGCCAGAAGCGCCCGACGGTTTCCTCGAGCTCGAGGAAGTCCAGCATGGCGCTCTCCTAGCCGAGAACCGCACGAGCGACCTCGACGAGGCCGGCGCGCACTTCGGGCTCATCGGTCAGCGGCTCGATGATCGCCGCCATCACCGCTTCCCGCCGCGGCAGGCCGGCTGCGATCAGGCTCGCGGCATAGACGATCAGGCGGGTCGAGACGCCTTCCTCGATATCCTGGCCCTTCAGGCTGCGCAGCCGCCGGGCGAGGTCGACGAGCGGCGCCACCGCGCTGTCGTCGAGCCCGCTCTCCTGCGCGACCACGGCGATCTCCTTGTCGCGCGGCAGGAAGTCGAAGCTGATCGAGACGAAACGCTGCCGGGTCGAGGGCTTCAGGTTCTTCAGGAGATTCTGGTAGCCGGGGTTGTAGGAGACCGCGAGCATGAAGGCGGGCGGGGCCGTGAGCAGCTCGCCGGTGCGCTCCAGCGGCAGGATGCGCCGGTCGTCGGTCAGGGGATGCAGCACGACGGCGACGTCCTTGCGGGCTTCGACGATCTCGTCGAGATAGCACAGACCGCCTTCGCGCACGGCGCGGGTCAGCGGCCCGTCGACCCAGACGGTCTCGCCGCCCTTGAGCAGATGCCGTCCGGTCAGGTCGGCGGCTGAGAGATCGTCATGGCAGGCCACGGTGAAGAGCGGCAGGCCGAGGCTCGCCGCCATATGGCTGACGAAGCGGGTCTTGCCCGAGCCGGTCGGCCCCTTGAGCAGCAGCGGCAGCCGCTTCTCCCAGGCCTTCTCGAACAGGGCACGTTCATTGCCGGAGGCGCTGTAGGCGGGGATGTCGTAGCCGTCGGCGGGCGGTGCCGCGAGCGGCGGGGGCGAGATCATGTTCATCGGGCAAGTCCCTGGGAAAGCTGTGGGCGAGGGCCCGCCGGCCGGAGCCGGCGGGCCGGGGCGTCATTCCGCCGGCTGGGCGAGGCCGAAGGCTTCCGGCTCGCGCTCGCGGCCGGGCACGAGCACCGCCCAGGCGAACATCAGCGCGGCGATCACCACGACGATCCCGGAGCCGAGCCGGACCCAATAGAACAGGCCGAGCTGGTCCTGGACCTCCATGTAGGACTGACCGAGCACGCGCTGGAGATGGGTCTGCACCACGCCGGCGAAGGTCAGGGCGAAGGTCATCACCATCATCGCCGGCACCATCAGCCAGAAGCTCACGATCGAGAGCCACTGGTTGTAAGGCGCCCGGTTCTTCAGCTCGGGAATGGCGTAGGCCATCACCGCGAGATTCAGCATCACATAGGCGCCGAAGAAGGCGAGGTGGCCATGGGCGGCGGTGAGCTGGGTGCCGTGGGTGTAGTAGTTGGTGAAGGACAGCGTGTTCAGGAAGCCCCAGATGCCGGCGCCGATGAAGGCCATCACCGAGCAGCCGATCGACCAGAGCAGCGCTGCGCGGTTGGGATGGTTACGGCCGGCCTTCCAGGTCATGTGGACGGTGAACAGCACCATGGTGAAGAAGGGCGCAACCTCGAGCGTCGAGAACAGCGAGCCGATCCACTGCCAGTATCCGGGCGCGCCGATCCAGTAATAGTGGTGGCCTGTGCCGAGGATGCCGGAGAACAAAGCGAGGCCGACGATGACATAGAGCCACTTCTCGACCACCTCGCGGTCGACGCCGTTGAGCTTGATCATCAGGAAGGCCAGGACCGAGGCCATGATCAGCTCCCAGACGCCTTCCACCCAAAGGTGGATGACGTACCACCAATACATCTTGTCGAGCGCGAGATTGATCGGGTTGTAGAAGGCGAACAGGAAGAAGATCGCCAGGCCCCACAGGCCGAAAAGCAGGATGTTGGTGACGGTGGTCTTGCGGCCCTTCAGCGAGGTCATGGTGATGTTGAACAGGAAGATCAGCACCACCACGACGATGCCGACCTTGATCGCAAAGGGCTGCTCGAGGAATTCGCGGCCCTCATGGATGCGGAAGAGATAGCCGACCACCGCGACCGCGGCCGCGATGAAGAACAGCCAGAACTGGATGACGGCGAGCTTGGTACTGTAGAGCTCGGTCTGCGCTTCCTCGGGCAGCAGGTAATAGGTCGCGCCCATGAAGCCGAGCAGCAGCCAGACCACCAACGCGTTGGTGTGGATCATGCGCACGATGCTGAAGGGCAGAAGCTCGGACAGCGTATTGGGCAGGACGTAGATCAGCCCGGCGAGGGTTCCGAACGCCACCTGCGCGACGAACAGCGCCAGCGCGCCGTAGAAGTAGAGCATCGCGACGCTTTGGGTCTTGTATCTCGTTGTGTTGTAGCCACTCATGGCTCTCTCCTGTCGCGCTGTCTCAACCGGCATCGTTGGGCGGCCAGTTCTGGGTCTTGATCCGGCTCGTCCATTCCAGGAAATCGGCGAGATCGTTCAGCTCTTGATCGGTGAGGTTGAACTGCGGCATCTGCCGCCGGCCCTCGATCCCGCTCGGCTGCGCAGCCATCCAGGCCTTCAGGCTCTCGCGGGCGCCGGCATGGTCCTTGTCGCCGCCATAGCGCTTCCAGACATTGCCGAGCTCCGGTGCGAAATAGGCGCCTTCGCCGAGCAGCGTATGGCAGTTGATGCAGGAGTTGCGCTCCCAGACATGCTTGCCGCGGGCGACCGCCGGGGTCAGCGTCGCTTCATCGGTCGACTGGGTTCGGATGAACCAGTGGCTATGGGCCGTGAGGCCGACGAAGATGGCGAAGAAGAAGATCGAGCCGCCATAGAAGACGTTTCGCGCCCCCGCCTTTGTCAGACGTTCGGCCATGCATTTCCCCTTCCGCTGAATAGCCGTTGCGGCGGCAAACCGACGAAGGCCGGTGCCGCACTCCCGTCCTGTCGCGAAAGGGAGCGGCCCAGCGATAGCGGGTCGTCCTCCGGGCTTGTTTGCGCATTGGCAAACAGGAACGCGGTGGCCGGCGGCTGTGGACCGTTCTGGAACAGGCGGCGCTTCCGGCCGGGAACCATGCGGCCGGCCAAGCGTTGTCCCAGACCTGCAGTGGCAAGCCAAGGAGGACGACATGGCCGATGTCGGCAATGCGCAGCGGGAGATCCGCAAGATCGCCTACCGGCTCTGGATGGAAGAAGGGCAACCCGAGGGCCGCGATCGCGAGCACTGGGAGAGAGCCAAGGAGATCTGGAACTTTCGCCATCGCAATGACGAGGCCGAAGTCTCGGATCGGCAGATGGAGGCTTCGGGCGGCCGGCACGCCGCGCCGAAAGACGCTACGCCACGGCGCCAGACGCAGTAGCAGCTAGCCGCCAGGCAAGGCGAGGCTAAGTCCTGGAGTTAAAAGGAAGTGCTGGCGTTGCGCGCGATCGCGCGCGGCGCTGAACTCAGGATGCGTTCGGCATGCGCGGCAGCAGGAAGGCCAACAGGCCGACGGCCGGCAGCCAGGAGCAGAGCTTGAAGACCGCGATGATGCCGATCTGGTCGGCCAGCGCGCCGATGCCGGCTGCGGCGATGCCGCCGAGGCCGAAGGCGAGCCCGTAGAACAGGCCGCCGACCAGCCCGACCCGGTGCGGCACGAGATCGATCGCGTAGATCAGGATCGCCGAGAAGGCGCTGGCCATGATCAGGCTGATCAGGATGCTGAGCACGCCGGTCCAGAACAGATCGGCATAGGGCAGCATCAGGGCGAAGGGCAGCGAGCCCAGGATCGAGATCCAGATCACCCGGTCGCGGCCGATCCGGTCGCCGATCATGCCGCCGATGATCACCCCCACCGCACCGACCACGAGATAGAGGAACAGCATGATCTGCGAGAGCTGCAGGCTGATCCCGAAGCGCTCGATCAGGTAGAAGGTGTAGTAGGAGGTGAAGCCCGCCGTGTAGGCGTTCTTCGAGAACAGGATGATGATCAGCATGGTCATCGCCAGCGCGATATGGGCGCGCGGGAGCCGTGCGGCAGCCGGCTCGGGCGGCCTGTCCTTGCTCGCCGCCGCCTGGTCGCGCCGCATCGCGGCATAGCGCGCGCCGGTCCAGGCCATCAGCACCATCGCGGCCAGGGCGACCACCGAGAACCAGGCGAGGCTCTGCTGCCCCCGCGGCACGACGATGACGGCGGCCAGCAACGGGCCGATCGCGTAGCCGGTATGGCCGCCGATCTGGAAGACGCCCTGGGCGAAGCCCTGGCGGCCGGCGGCGGCGTGGCGGGCCATCCGCGTGGCTTCCGGGTGGAACACCGCCGAGCCGAGCCCGACCAGTCCCGCCGAGACCAGCACCATCTCGTAGCTGACCGCGAAGGAGAGCCCGAGCAGGCCGAGCAGGGTCGAGCCCATTCCCGCCACCATCGCATAGGGCCAGGGCCTGCGGTCGGTGATGTAGCCGAGTACCGGCTGGAGCAGCGACGAAGTCACCTGGAAGGCCAACGTGATCAGACCGATCCGCGCGAAGTCGAGCTGATACGCCTCCTTGATCAGCGGGTAGAGCGCCGGGATCATCGACTGGATCAAGTCGTTGAGCAGATGCGCCATGCTGAGCGCCGCCAGCATCGGCATCAGTGGGCGGGCGGCGCGAACATTCAGCGGGATCGAGGTCATGGCGCAGGCTTGGCGGCGGGCGGTCGTTACGTCAATTGGCGGGCGCTGCATCCGGCGCATGGCGACCATGGCGCCAAAGCCGAAATCGCGTCCGCAGGCCGATTTTAGCGGCCCGGTTGTGGCGCTGCCGCCAGCTTGACCTCCGACTTCGACTCTTCATCAGCCTTGAGCCGGCTTTCGCGCAGTGCATTGGCGCTTTCCAGGATCGGATAGCCGATCGCCACCGCGTGGCCATGGATGCGCTTGAGGTCGCGGATGATGTCGAGATGGATCGCGCTGGTCTCGATCGATTCCGGCCGGCCGCTGCGCAGGCGCTCGAAATGGCTCTCGGCGGCGTGGCGCTCGGCGTCGCGCATCGGCGCCTTCTCGGCGAAGAGCTGGCGCGCCAGCGCGACGTCGCGGGTCGCGAAGACGTTGAGCGCGAGGCGTAGCCCGGAGGCGACGCGCTGGTGGAAATCGCGGATCTCGGCGAGGCCTTCCGGCGAGAAGGCGTAGCGCTTGCGGATCTTCTTCTCGCCGAGCTCGCGCAGATTCTTGTCGATGATGTCGCCGATATGCTCGAGATTGGTGATCAGCGTGATGATCTCGACCAGCCGGCGGCTCTCGGCCTCGCTCAGCTCGTTGCGCGAGACCTTCACCAGATAGAGCTTGATCGATTCATGGATGGCGTCGACGCCGTCATCCGCCTGGGCGATGGCGCGCGAGAGCTTGAGCTCGTCCTTGCCGATCATCTCCATGGTGTCGTGCAGCATGGCCTCGACGCGGTCGCCGAGGCTGAGCGCCTCGCGCATCGCGCCGGCCAGCGCCTCGGTCGGACTGTCGAGCACGCTCGGGTCGAGATGACGCGGCTTGACGACGGCGTCGGTCGCCTTCTGGCCCGGCATGAACCGCGCGACGAGAGCCGAAATCGGTCCGACGAAGGGCAGGAAGATCAGCGCGCCGACCAGGTTGAGCGCGACATGGAACTCGATGGCGAGGCGCGGGTCCTGTCCTGGCAGGGCCTGCAGCCAGGCCGAGAGCGGCTTGGCGAAGGGCAGCAGGACGGCGACGAGGATCAGCCGCGTCAGGAGGTTGCCGATGGCGGCACGGCGCTGCGCGGCCGGCGCGCCGAGCTGGTTGAGCACCGGGATGAGCGCATTGCCGAGATTGGCGCCGAGCACCAGCGCGACCGCCGTCGCCGGCGGAAACAGGCCGGAGGCCGCGAATGTCGCGATCAGCAGGATGATCGCGATGCTCGAATGGGTCAGCCAGGTCGCGGCGACGGCGACCAGGATCGCCAGCAGCGGCTCGCCGGCGAGCGCGCCGAGCACGGTGCGGAAGGTGGGCGACTGGGCCAGTGGGGCGGCGGCGGCGTTGAGCTCGATCAGCGACAGCAGGATCAGCCCGATTCCGACGAGGACGCGCCCGATATTGCGGGCCCGGTCCATCGCTTCATGGCCGAGATAGAGCGCGACGCCGAGCGCGACGCACACGCCCCAGACCCAGCCGAGATCCATCGAGATGACGAAGGCGGCGAGCGCCGTGCCGAGATTGGCGCCGAGCAATACCGCCAGTGCCATGGCCGGGACGATGAGGTCGCGGCCGGCGAAAGAGGAAACGAGGAGCGTCGTCGCCGTCGAGCTCTGCAAGACCATGGTGACGGCGATACCGCTGCCGAAGGCGGCGAAGCGATTGCGGGTGAAGCTCTGCAACGCCTGCCGCAGCGAGACGCCGAAGGCGCGCATGGCCCCCGTTCGCACCAGCCGCACCGCCCAGATCAGCAGCGCGACGCCGCCGGCAAGGTGGATGAGAATGGTGGTGGCGTTGTCGCTTGGGTTCATCGTGCAGAGGGTCTTTCCGAGATTTTATCGACTCAGGGCCGCAGCATAGCCCGGATTCTTGAGATTTTCATTAGCCAGCTTACCGCCTATGCACGCCAAACATGCTGATATTGCGGCAGAAATCAGCGATCTGAGAATCGTGATTCTTCGTGCTCAGGTCAGGCGGGCGGGATCAGGGTGATGCCCGATCCGGCGAAACCGAGCGTCACCGGTGTGCCCGGCGCCAGCATGCCATGGGTACCGTGGCGGACGACGAAAAGCTCGCCGAGCTCGGTGGCGACCATGATGTCCTGATGGTTGCCGAGATAGGTGCATTTGCGCACCGTGCCGGGCAGCGAAGCGCCGGCCGCCGGGCCGTCGATGAGAAGGCTCTCGGGGCGAATCGCGATCCGGGCGGGGCCGGGAGGCAGGCCGCGCGCCGGCAGCGACAGGATCGCAGGGCCGAGCGCCGTCTCCGCGGTGTCCCCGGCGACCGAGCGGATCGTGACGTCGAGCAGATTGGCGTCGCCGATGAAGTCGGCGACGAAGGCGTTGACCGGCTGTTCGTAGAGCTCTCGCGGTGCACCTTCCTGAGCGATCCTGGCGTTCGACATCACGATGATCCGATCGGAGACGGCGAGCGCCTCCTCCTGGTCGTGGGTGACATAGGCGACGGTCAGGTTGAGGTTCTGCTGCAGCTCGCGGATTTCCTCGCGCACGCGCCGGCGCAGCTTGGCGTCGAGATTGGAGAGCGGCTCGTCGAAGAGCAGCACCTGCGGCTCCAGCACCAGCGCGCGGGCGACCGCGACGCGCTGCTGCTGCCCGCCCGACAATTCCGACGGAAGGCGCTTCTCGAAGCCCTTGAGGCCGACCAAGGCGAGCTTCTCCAGCGCCATCTCGCGCGCCGTTTCCTTCGGCAGGCCCTTCACGATCGGCCCATAGGCGGCGTTCTCCAGCACGTTCATATGCGGAAAGAGCGCATAGGACTGGAACACCATGCTGACGTCGCGGTCGGCCGCCGAGAGCTTGGTGACGTCCTTGCCGCCGATCAGGATCTGGCCTGCGCTGGCGATCTCGAGCCCAGCGATCATCCGCAGCGTTGTGGTCTTGCCGCAGCCGGAAGGGCCGAGCAGCGTCACCAGCTTGCCCGCCTCGATGTCGAAGCTGACATTGTCGACGGCCGTGACCGCACCATAGCGCATGCTGACATTGCGGAATTCGACGGAGGCGGGGCCCTGCCTGGTCATCGCAGTACGGTATCCTTACTTGACTGGCTCGGCGGCCGAGGTCGCGAGGGCTGGCGCGCTGCGGCGGCCGAGCTTGCGCTCGCCGACGCCGAGCTGGATCAGGCTGATGCCGATGGCCATGACCACGATCAGCACCGAGGAATAGGCGATCGCCAGCCCGAACTCGCCGGCCTCGACCCGCCCGACGATATAGGCGGTGGCGAGGTTGTACTCGGCCGAAACCAGGAAGATCACGGCGCTGACCGTCGTCATGCTGCGCACGAAGCTGTAGACCAAGGCCGCGACGAGGGCGGGGCGCAGCAAGGGCAGCACGACCCGCCAGAGCGTGGTGAAGCTGCGGGCCGAGAGCGTGGCCGAAGCCTCGTCCAGGCTCTTGTCGATCTGCGAGAGGCCTGCGATGCCGGAGCGCACGCCGACCGGCATGTTGCGGAAGACGAAGGCGATGACGAGGATCAGGCCGGTGCCGGTGATCTCGACCGGCGGCACGTTGAAGGCGAGGATATAGGCGACGCCGAGAACAGTGCCGGGAATGGCGAAGCTCAGCATGGTCGCGAATTCCAGCGCGCCGCGGCCGGCGAAGCGCTGGCGCGTCAGCAGATAGGCCGTCAGCAGGCCGACCAGCGCCGTCAGCGGCGCCGAGATCGCCGCCAGCTTCAGCGTGGTGAAGAAGGACGGCCAGGCCGAGCCGTCGAAATGCAGGCCGCGGCTGAGATCGACCGAGAAGCCGGTGATGTAGTGCTGCAGCGTCGGGGTGTAGTCGCGCCCCATCGTCTTCACGAAGCCGCCCATCAGGATGACGATGTAGATGATCGCGGTCAGTGCTACCCAGGGCACGATCACCAGCGCGGCGATCCAGGTGATGCGTCGCGGCAAGGGGGTCGGCAGGCCGGAATCGCCCTTGCCGGTGACGGTCGTGTAGGACTTGCTGCCGAGCCAGCGCTGCTGCGCCCAGAAGGCGGCGAGCGTGAAACCGAGCAGCACGATGGCGAGTACCGCCGCCTGGCCCTGGTTATGCGCGGCGCCGACGACGGCAAAGAAGATCTTGGTCGAAAGCACCTCGAAATTGCCGCCGAGTACCAGCGGGTTGCCGAAATCGGCCATGCTCTCGACGAAGCCGAGCAGGAACGAGTTGGCGAGGCCGGGCCGCAGCAATGGCCAGGTCACGGTGCGGAACGTCGTCCAGCGCTTGGCGCCGAGCGTCTGCGAGGCCTCTTCCAGGCTGGGCGCGATGCCTTGCACCACGCCGATCAGGACCAGGAAGGCGATCGGTGCGAAGGCGAGCACCTGCGCCAGCAGCACCCCCGGCAGGCCGTAGATCCAGCGCGAACGCGGGATGCCGAACCACTCGAACAGCACCGTCGAGACCAGGCCGGAGCGGCCGAAGAGCAGGATCAGCGCGAGGCCGATGACGAAGGGCGGCGTGATGATCGGCAGGACGGTGAGCAGGCGCATGGCCCGCTTGCCGGGCATGCCGGTGCGCAGGATCAGGAGCGCACAGGCGAGGCCGAGCAGGGTGGTGATGATGCCGGTCAGCACCGCCAGGATCAGCGTGTTCCAGGCGACGCCGCAATTGGTGTTGGCGGTGAGGCAGCCGAGTCCCCAGATGCTGGGGCTGAGGAAGCGCTCGCCGAAATCGGCGAGCGCCAGCGTCCCGTCGGAATCGACGAGCGCGCTCTGCAGGATCGTCGCCACCGGCAGGAAGATGAACAGGCTGATCAGCAGCACGACGATGCCGATCGAGGAGGTCGTGAACAGATCGCCGCGGCAGACCCCGCGATAGGCCAGGCCGTGGCAGAGCAGCAGCAGCAGCGACAGCACGGTCAGGAAGGCGCCGAAGCCCATCCCGGGCTGGGCGGCGCCGGCACCGCCCAGCAAGGCCGCGAGCCAGGGAATGCCCTGGCCCTTCAGCGTGACGGCGAAGCCCTGGGCGAAGAAGAGGACGAGACCGGCGAAACCGGCCCAGGCCAGAATCTTCCCCGTGGCGGGGGACGACTCCCTGCCGCTCAGCAGAGTCGCGACGAGCAGGACGAGGCCGATCGGCAGCAGCCAGGGCGCGGCGCCTGAAAGCGCCAGCGCCAGTGCGGTTCCGGCCTTGCCGAATGGGTAGCCTGCGAGCCAGCCGAATCCGGTCAGGCTCATCCCCTCGGCAAGATACCAGGGGATGAGCGCATAGCCGAGCCAGCCGACCAGCAGCGCGAGCCGGGTCGCGGAACGCATCGTCTTCAGTCCTCTCGTCTCGATCGTCGGCGCTTACTTCGGCAGGGACTTGACCTCCTTGTCCCATTTGCTGAGCAGCCGGACACGCTCGGCCGAGGAACCGTATTTGACGAAGTCGTAGTCGATCAGCTTCATCTCCGACATCTTCGGGGCCTGCGCGGGGACGGGCGCGTTCTTGTTGGAGGGAACCTGATAGGATTTCGCCGGCGCCGCCAGCGCCTGCGCCGCGGGCGTCAGGGCCCAGTCATAGAACTTCTTGGCGTTGTCGAGATTGCGCGCGCCCTTGACGATCGACATCGAGCCGATCTCGTAGCCGGTGCCCTCGCAGGGTGCGACCGGCTTGATCGGGTCGCCCTGGACCGCGAAGACCACCACGTCGTGGATGAAGACGATGCCGACGGCGGTTTCGCCGAGGCTTGCCGCCTTGGCCGGCGCGGCGCCGGACTTGGTGTACTGGCTGATGTTCTTGTGCAGGGCCTTGAGGTAGTCGAAGCCCTTCTCCTCGCCCATCAGCTGAACCACGGTGGCGAGCAGCGTATAGGCCGTGCCCGAGGAGTTGGGATCGGCGACCTGGACGTCGTCCTTCAGCTTGGCATCGAGCAGATCGGCCCAGCATTTCGGCTCAGCGAGACCCTTGGCCTTGATCTGCTGGGTGTTGTAGCCGAAGCCGAGCGCGCCGGCATAAATGCCGATCGAGCGCTTCTTGGCGGCGTTCCACTGCGAGGTCGCCCAAGGATGAAGATCCTTGTTCATCGGCGATTCGTATTCCAGCGTCAGCCCTTCCTCGGCCGCCTGCAGATGTGGGTCGCCGGTGCCGCCCCACCAGACGTCGCCGCGCGGATTCGAGGCTTCGGCCTTCACCTGGGCGTAAATCTCGCCCGATGATTTGCGGGTCATGGCGACCTTGATCCCGGTCTCCTTCTCGAAGGCCGAGCTCATCGCGCGGCACCACTCCTCCTGGACGGCGCAATAGAGCACGAGCGAGCCCTGCGCCTTTGCCGGCGTCCCGGCGAGCAGTGCACCGCCGGCGAGCGTCGCCAGGAGCCCTGCCCGGAGCCAGTTGGATTTCTGCATGTCGTCCTCCCCGATGGTTGATTTTTGTTCTTTTGTTCTTGGAGCGATACTGATCGTTCGCCCGAAAAGATCAATCACCCCTGCGCCGGCAAATGATGCCCGTGATCCGCTCCAGCTCGGCCGAGAGTTCCGGCGTGCAGCAGAGGATCGGGTTGCCGGAACGAATGCCGTCTCCGGCGAAGAAGTCGTTGAGGTCGGCGCCGGCTTCGGCCGCGATCGCCATGGCGGCCGCGACGTCCCAGGCATTGATATGGCGCTCGGCATAGCCGTCGGTCCGGCCGGCGGCGACATGGCAGATGCCGAGCGTACCCGAGCCGACGCGCCTGATCGATGCGCCGGCCGCCAGCGTCCCTTGCACGGTGGCGAGATAGTCCGCGTGCGAAATCCGCGTCGACCAGCCGATCTCGATGCAGGAGCGGGCGATGTCGGCCTGGCCGGAAACCCGAAGCGGTTCGCCGTTCAGGGTCGCGCCTCGGCCGCGTCTGCCGACATAGATCTCGTCGAGGGCCGGGGCGCAGACGATGCCGATCTCGGGCACGCCGTTCAGCAGGAGGCCGATCGAGATACACCAGTTGCGGTCGCCATGGGCGAAATTGGCGGTGCCGTCGATCGGATCGATGATCCAGACCGCATCGGCCGCTTCGCCGCCGCCTTCCTCGCCGATCACGGCGTCGTCGGGAAAGAGCACCGCCAGGCGCTCGCGCAGCAGGGCCTCGACGGCGCCATCGGCGACGGTGAGCCAGTCCTGCGCGCCCTTCATGGTGATGCCGAGGCTGTCGCTCTTGCGGAAATAGCCAAGCGCCAGGCGGCTGGCCTCCTGGACGAGGCCGAGAACGGCGAACTGGCGCAGGTCGAGATCGGCGGCAAGCATGGTCAAATCGTCTCCAGAGCGACGCCGACCGGCTTGCCGGTGCGGCGGGATTCCGTCGCGGCATCGGCCAGGATCTGGGCCTTGAGCCCGTCCTGCCCGGAAGGCGACGGTTGGCGCCGGTCGCGCACGGCGGCGATGAAGGCGTCGAGCTCGGCGCGGTAGGCGCCGGCATAGCGCTCGAGGAAGAAATTCTGCACCGGGTCGGCGCGGAAGCCAGCGCCGGTCGCGATCTCGACCGTGGTCTCGTGGATGTTGCCGGCGCGCAGCATGCCCTGCGAGCCATGCACCTCGATGCGCTGGTCGTAGCCGTAGGATGCGCGGCGCGAGTTCGAGATCTGGGCGATCCTGCCGCTCGCGGTGCGCATCAGCACGGCGGCGGTGTCGACGTCTCCGGCGGCGCCAATGGCCGGGTCGACCAGGGCCGAGCCGAGCGCGAAGACCTCGACCGGCTCCTCGGCGAGCAGGAAGCGCGCCATGTCGAAATCATGGATCATCATGTCGCGGAACAGGCCGCCCGAGCGCTTCACATAGTCCACCGGTGGCGGTGAGGGGTCGCGCGAGATCACGCTGACGATCTCGATCGCGCCGGCCCCGCCCATGCGCAGGCGCTTTTCCAGCGCGGCGAAGTTCGGATCGAAGCGGCGGTTGAAGCCGATCATCAAGGGCTTGCCGGATTTCGCGACGACATCGAGGCAGCGGCGGATGCGGGCAGCGTCGAGATCGACCGGCTTCTCGCAGAACACCGCCTTGCCGGCCGAGACCGCTGCCTCGATCAGATCGGCATGGGTGTCGGTCGGCGTGCAGATCAGCACGGCGTCGATCGAGGAATCGGAGAGGATCGCCTCGGCGCTGGCGACCTTGGCGCCGGAGGCGGCGGCGAGCGAGGCTGCGGCGTCCTGCGCGGCATCGGCCAGCGCGACCAGGGTGGCATCGCCGCGCGCCGCGACGTTCAGCCCATGAATCCGGCCGATCCTGCCGGCGCCCAAAAGACCAAATCGCATCGTGATTCCGTTTCCCGTCGTCGTGGTCCGGCCGCCTAGTCGTGCGCGCCTAGAATGGTCTGGTCGAAATCGATGTTGGCGCCGGTCATCAGCCCGGATTCGCCCGAAGCGAGATAGGCGACGGCCTTGGCGACCTCGCGCGGGTCGATCAGCCGCCCGAAGGGCTGGCCGCCGGCGGCCTTGTCGAGCCAGCCATCCTCGGCGCCATGGCGCAGGCGCATGATCGCATCCTCGCCCGGCGTCGCCATCCAGCCGATATTGAGGCCGTTGACGCGGATTCGGTCGGCGAGCAGCCCGTAGGCGGCGTTTTTCGTCAGTGTCGCCAGCGCGCCCTTCGAGACGCTGTAGGCGGCGAGGAAGGGCTGGCCGCCATGGGCCGACATCGACTGGATGTTGACGATGCTGCCGGCGAGCTTCTCGCGCCGCATCAGCGTCGCCGCGTCCTGGATCAGGAAGAACGGCGCGGTCAGGTTGACCGCCATGATGCGCTCATAGAGCTCGGGCGAGGTGTCGAAGATCGTGCCGCGGTCGGTGTCGCCGGCGGCGTTGACCAGGATGTCGACCCGCCCGAAGGCCTTGTCGGCAGCCGGAACGATCGTCCTGACGCCGGTGAGGTCGGCGAGGTCGACGCTATGGAAGCGGGCATCGCAGCCGCCGGAGCGCAGGCTTCGGGCCACCGCTTCGCCGCGTTCGCGGTTGCGCCCGGTAACGATCAGGCCGGCGGCGCCGCGTTCGGCGAATTCGCGGGCGACGGCCTCTCCCAGGCCCTGGCTCGCACCGGTGACAATCGCGATCTTGCCGGCCAGACTGCGGCCGAAGCTCGGTGTTTCCGACAATTGACGCCTGCTCCCCGAGACCGCTTTCGGCACAGATTTTTTGTTCTGCTTGACTAGTGGAACAAATATTTCAATCTTCCCACCCGCAAGTCAAGGCCGCCGCAGAGCCGGCCGGACGCGAACGGGGCCCCATGTCCGCAGAGCTTCAGCAGGGAACGCCAAGGCCGGATTTCGAGGGCTTCGTCGCGCTGCTGCGCGAGCGTGCCCCGCTCCTGCCGCGGCGGCTGCGCCAGGTCGCCGACCATGCCCTGGCCCATCCCGACGACATGGCGTTGAACACCGCTTCGCAGATCGCGCAGAGGGCCGGTGTGCAGCCCTCGACGCTGGTCCGCTTCGCCCAGGCGCTCGGCTATTCCGGCTTCAGCGAATTGCAGCAGGTCTTCCGCACCAGGCTGCGCCAGCAATTGCCGGATCATCGCGAGCGCCTCGCGGCGCTCCGCAACGGGGGAGCCGCCGGAGCCGACATGGCTTCGGTTCTCCTCGACGGTTTCATCCATGCCAGCGAGGCCTCGCTGAAGCGGCTGCGCTCCGGTCTGCGCCCAGAGGACATCGAGACCGCGACGGACATGCTCGCCGCCGCGCGTACCATCGTGCTCGTCGGCGCGCGCCGCATGTTCCCGGTCGTCGCCTATCTCGCCTACGCCTTCGGCAAGGTCGGCATCCGCGCCGTGCTCGTCGACAACGTCGCCTCGCTGGGGGCCGAGCAGGCCGCGATGGCGCGTCCCGGCGATGTGATGATCGCGGTGAGTTGCGCGCCCTATACCCCGGCGACGATCGAGATGGCCGCCGCTGCAAAGGCTGCCGGCGTGCCGGTGATCGCCCTGACCGATAGCGCCCTCAGCCCGCTGGCGGCGCATTGCGATCTCTGCCTCGAAGTCAGCGAGGCCGATTATGGTGCCTTCCGCTCGATGGCTGCGACCTTCGCGCTCGCGATGACGCTCGCCGTCGGCACTGCCGAGAAAGTCCGCGACGATGTCTGACCCCGTGCTCGACCTGATCAGCATCGGCCGCTCCTCGGTCGACCTCTACGGCCAGCAGGTCGGCGGCCGGCTCGAGGACATGGCGAGTTTCTCCAAGGCGGTCGGCGGCTGCCCGACCAATATCGCCATCGGTACGGCGAGACTCGGCCTGAAATCGGCGGTGATCACCCGCGTCGGCGACGAGCAGATGGGCCGCTTCATCCTGGAGCAGCTGCAGCGCGAAGGCGTCGACACCAGGGGCGTCGTCGTCGATCCCAAGCGCCTGACCGCGCTGGTGATTCTCGGTGTGCGCGACGAGAAGACCTTCCCGCTGATCTTCTACCGCACCGACTGCGCCGATGCAGCGCTCGACGAGAGCGAAATCGACGAGGATTTCATCGCCTCGGCGAGGGCGGTGGTCGTCACCGGCACGCATTTCGCGATCCCGAATGCGGCGAAGGCGCAGAAGAAGGCGATCGCGCTTGCCCGCAGGCACGGCCGCAAGGTCGTGTTCGATGTCGACTACCGGCCCAATCTCTGGGGGCTCGCCGGCCATGCCGCGGGCGAGGAGCGCTATATCCGCTCGGACACCGTCACCCAGCATCTCCAGGCGATCCTGCCCGATTGCGACCTGATCGTCGGCACCGAGGAGGAATTGCACGCCGCCGGCGGCTCGGAGGATACGCTCGCCGCGATCCGCAACATCCGGGCGCTGAGCCGGGCGACCATCGTCTGCAAGCGCGGCCCGATGGGCTGCGTGGTTTTCCCTGGAGCCATCCCAGAATCAATCGAGGACGGCATCAAGGGCCCGGGCTTCCCGGTCGAGGTCTACAATGTGCTGGGAGCGGGCGACGCCTTCATGTCCGGCTTCCTGCGCGGCTGGCTCCGCGACGGGCCGGTCGAGACCTGCTGCAAATGGGCCAATGCCTGCGGCGCCTTCGCCGTCTCGCGCCTGCTGTGCTCGCCGGAGAGCCCGACCTTCGCCGAACTGCAGTTCTTCCTGAAGCATGGCTCGCCGCATCGGGCACTGCGCCACGACGTTGCGATCAACCATGTCCATTGGGCGACGACACGGCGGCCGCAGGCCGAAACGCTGATGGCGCTCGCCATCGATCACCGCGCCCAGGTCGAGGCGATGGCGGACGAGGCGGGAGTGCCGCGCGAGCGCATTCCCGCCTTCAAGCGGCTCGCCGTCGATGCAGCGGCGCGGGTCGCCAAGGGCGCGCCCGGCTTCGGCATGCTTCTCGATGGGCGCTATGGCCGCGAGGCGCTGTTCCGTGCCGGCGATCACGGCTTCTGGATCGCCCGGCCGCTCGAAGTCCCGGGCTCGCGGCCGCTGCGCCTCGAGACCGACGCCGACGGTTCGCTCGGGGCGACGCTGAACGAATGGCCGGTCGATCATATCGCCAAGGTGCTGGCCTTCTATCATCCCGACGATGATGCGGCGCTCAAGGCCGGGCAGGAGGCGACGCTGAAGCGTGCCGCTCTGGCCTGCCGGCAGGTCGGCCGCGAGCTCCTGGTCGAGATCATCTGCTCCAAGAACGGGCCGGTCGGCGACGACACCATGGCGAGCGTCATGCGCCGGCTCTACGAGATCGGCATCAAGCCCGACTGGTGGAAGCTGGAAGGCCAGCCGAGCGCAGCGGCCTGGGCCGCGGTCGATGCCGCGATTGCGCAGAACGATCCCTATTGCCGCGGCGTCGTGCTGCTCGGCCTAGACGCACCGGCCGCCGAGCTGGAAGCCGCTTTCCGGCTGGCCAAGGGCGCGAGCACGGTGAAGGGTTTTGCCGTCGGCCGGACGATCTTCGGCGATGCGGCGCGCGGCTGGCTTGCCGGCAAGCTCGACGACGAGGCGGCGACCGCGATGATGGCCGAGCGCTTCGGCCAGTTGGTCGGCGCCTGGCAGCGCGGCTGAGGAGAACGGCGATGGCCACGATCAGGCTCACCATGGCGCAAGCGCTCGTCGCGGCGATGGCGGCGCAGAAGACACGCGTTGGCGGACGGACCCTGCCGCTCTTCGCCGGCGTCTGGGCGATCTTCGGCCATGGCAATGTCGCCGGGCTCGGCGAGGCTCTGCATGGCGCCCGCGACATCCTGCCGACATTGCGCGCCCATAACGAGCAGGCGATGGCGCATGCGGCGATCGCCTTCGCCAAGGCCTCGCGCCGGCGCCGGATGATGGCGGTGACGAGCTCGATCGGCCCCGGCGCCACAAACATGGTGACGGCGGCCGCGGTCGCCCATGTCAACCGCCTGCCGCTGCTCCTGCTGCCCGGCGACGTCTTCGCCGGACGCCGGCCCGACCCGGTGCTGCAGCAGATCGAGGATTTCGGCGATGGCACCGTCTCCGCCAATGACTGTTTCCGCCCGGTCTCGCGCTATTTCGACAGGATTACCCGGCCGGAGCAGCTGATCCCCGCCTTCGAGCGGGCGATGCAGGTGCTGACCGATCCGTCCGACTGCGGCCCGGTGACCTTGGCTCTCTGCCAGGATGTGCAGACGGAAGCCTTCGACTATCCGGAAAGCTTCTTCGCCGAGCGGATCTGGCAGCCGCGCCGGGCGCGTCCCGACGAGCACGAGCTGGCGCAGGCGGTCGCGCTGCTGAAGGGGGCAAGGCGCCCGCTGGTCGTCACCGGCGGCGGCGTGCTCTACAGCGAGGCCGAAGGCGAGCTCGCCCGCTTCTGCCTGGCGCACGGTATTCCGAGCGCGGAGACACAGGCCGGCAAGAGCGCTTTGCCGCATGATCACCCGCTCAATCTCGGCGCGATCGGCGTCACCGGCACCGGCGCCGCCAACGATGCCGCGAAGAGCGCCGATGTCGTGCTCGCGATCGGCACGCGCCTGCAGGATTTCACCACGGGGTCGCGCGCGCTCTTCGCCGATTCGGACTGCCGGATCATCGGGCTGAACACCCAAGGATTCGACGCCGGCAAGCATGGCGCGCAGCCGCTCGTCGCCGATGCCAGGGCCGGCCTTGCAGAGCTGGAGGTGGCGCTGGCGGGCTGGCGGGCACCGTCTGACTGGACGGAGCAGGTGCAGGCCTCGCGCGATGCCTGGCTCGCCACCGCCGCCCGCTATATCGCGGCCGGCAATGCAGCGTTGCCGAGCGATGCGCAGGTGATCGGCGCGGTACAGCGCCAGAGCCGGGCGAGCGACGTCGTGCTCTGCGCCGCCGGCGGCCTGCCTGGCGAATTGCACAAGCTCTGGCAGGCCGGCGCGCCCGGCGGCTACCACATGGAATACGGCTATTCCTGCATGGGCTACGAGATCGCCGGTGGCCTCGGGGCCAAGCTCGCCGACCCCGCCCGCGAGGTCTTCGTCATGGTCGGCGACGGCTCCTATCTGATGATGAACTCCGAGATCGCGACCTCGGTCATGCTCGGGATCAAGCTCACCATCATCGTGCTCGACAACCGGGGTTTTGGCTGCATCAACCGCCTGCAGAACGCGACCGGCGGGGCCTCCTTCAACAACCTGCTGCGCGACGCCCGCC
Organism: Allobosea sp. GW823-FHT01F03; assembly: GCF_058798075.1. Lineage (NCBI taxonomy): Bacteria > Pseudomonadati > Pseudomonadota > Alphaproteobacteria > Hyphomicrobiales > Alloboseaceae > Allobosea > Allobosea sp. GW823-FHT01F03. The sequence goes on from NZ_CM179505.1 coordinate 3,089,023, forward strand.
ATGAGGTGCTGCCGGAGGTCGACTTCGCCGCGCATGCCGGCGCGATGGGCGCGATCTCCCGCAAGGTCGCGAGCCTGGCTGAGCTGGAAACCGCACTCGCGGAGGCCCGCGGCCACGATCGGACCAGCGTGATCGTCATCGACACCGACCCACTGATCTCGACCGATGCCGGCGGTCACTGGTGGGATGTCGCGGTGCCCGAGGTTTCTGTGCGCGACGAGGTCAAGGCGGCGCGTCAGCGCTATGACGGCGCGCTCGCCGCGCGCGACAACTGAGTCAAAGAGGACGACATGCCTATCCGTATCGGCGCCAACCCCATCGGCTGGTCGAATGACGATCTGCAGGACATCGGCGGCGCGACGCCGCTCGAAACCTGCCTGGCGGAGGCTCGGGAAGCCGGCTTCGTCGGCATGGAGCTCGGCCACAAGTTTCCGCGCGAGCCCAAGGCCCTGAAGGCTGCGCTCGCGCCCTTCGGCATGGCCTGCATCTCGGGCTGGTATTCGGCCGAGCTGCTGAAGCGCGGCGCGGATGAGGAGATGAAGCATCTGCGCCCGCATCTCGACCTGCTGAAGGCGATGGGCTCGACCGTGCTGGTCTTCGCCGAGACCTCGAACGCGATCCATGGTGACCGCAGCAAGCCCTTGTCGCAGCGCCCGGTGCTGGCGCCGGGTGATTGGGCGCAGTTCGGCAGGCGGATCACCGACGTCGCCGAGCGCACGCTCGCCGAGGGTGTCCGGCTGGTCTACCACCACCATATGGGCACGATCGTCGAGAGCGAGGCCGATATCGACGCCTTCATGGCGGCGACCGGCGAGGCGGCGCATCTGCTGCTCGACACCGGCCATGCGACCTGGGGCGGAGCCGATCCGGTCAGGCTCGCCGGGCGCTATCGCGCCCGCATCAGCCATGTCCACGCCAAGGATGTGCGCAAGGCGGTGATGGAGCAGGCGAGGGCGGAAGACTGGAGCTTCCTCGATGCGATCCTCGGCAAGGGTACCGATCTCGGCGTCTACACCGTGCCGGGCGACGGCATGGTCGACTACCCGGCAGTGTTCAAGGCGCTGCCCGGCTATTCCGGCTGGGTCGTCGTCGAGGCCGAGCAGGACCCTGAAAAAGCCCATCCCCTGACCTATGCCAAGAAGGGCGTCGCCCATCTCGAAGCGAGCCTGAAGGAGGCCGGGCTCGTTTGAGCCCGGGATCGCCATGCCGAAATTGCTGGTCAAACCGCAGGCCGCCGATGCCGATGGCTGCGTCCATGCGATCACCCCGGAAACCGCCGGCTGGGGCCATGTCGGCTTTGCCGTCCACCGCCTCGCCGACGGCCAGACCCTGTCGCGCGAGACCGGCGAGCGCGAGCATTGCCTCGTCCTGCTCTCGGGCAAGCTCGCAGCCCGGGCCGACGGCCAGGATTTCGGGGTCATCGGTGGCCGCACCTCGCCCTTCGAGCCCGATCCCTGGTCGCTCTATGTCCCGGCCGGCTCGGCCTGGAGCGTAGCTGCGCGGGGAGCGTGCGAGTTTGCGATCTGCTCGGCGCCTGGTATCGCGAACGTCCGGCCCGCAAGGGTCATCGCGCCGTCCGATGTCGGCTGCCTGACCCGTGGTGAGGGCAGCAATGTCCGACATGTCCGCAACATCCTCCCCGAAACCGAGGCCGCCGACGGGCTGCTCGTGGTCGAGGTGATCACCCCGGCCGGAAACTGGTCGAGCTATCCGCCGCACAAGCATGACGAGGACCGGCTGCCTGACGAGTCGCAGCTGGAGGAGACCTATTACCACCGGCTCAACCCGCCGCAGGGTTTCGGATTCCAGCGCGTCTACACTGACGACCGCTCGCTCGACGAGACCATGAGCTTCGAGAATGGCGATGTCGTGCTCGTGCCGAGGGGCTACCACCCCGTCGGCGCGCCGCATGGCTATGATCTCTATTATCTCAATGTGATGGCAGGGCCGAAGCGGATCTGGAAATTCGCCAACGATCCCGCGCATGACTGGCTGATGCCGCGCTGAGCGCGCGGCGCGCTTACGCCTGCCGGTCGATCCGGGAACGGTGCGGCTGCGCCGTCCGCACGCCGTGATCAGCTTGGAGAGGCCGGCTGAGCCCCTCAGTCCGCCAGCACCGCCGTCGCCTCGATCTCGACCATCGCCTCGGGCTCGACCAGGGCCGAGACGGCAACGACCGCCATGGCCGGGAAATGCCGGCCGAGATGGGCGCGGTAGACCGGGCCGAGCTCGGAAAGACAACCGCGATAGGCCTCGATATCGGTGACGTACCAGGTCAGGCGCATGATGTCGCTGACCTCGCCGCCGCCGGCTTCGACCACCGCCTTGATGTTGGCGAGCGTCTGGCCGACCTGGCCGAGGAAATCCCTGGCGAAGACGCCGTTCTCATCCCAGCCGACGAGGCCGCCGGTGGTCAGGACTTTTCCCTGGGCGATCATGCCGTTGGCGTAGCCGCGTGGCTGCGGCCAGCCATCCGGCAGGACGGGACGGGGCTTGCGCGTGGCGAGGTCGGAAGGCGGCAAGCCGCTGGTCATGGCGTGGTCCTGTCTGGTCATGGCGTCATCGCATCGTCATCGCGGCTGGAGCTAAACACCGGAACGGCGGATGAAGCGACGGCAAAGGCTCTGATAATCAAGGCGGGCTACGAAGCGGCGGCGGCTTCGGCCCGCGCCATCTCGCGCAGCGCAAAACGCTGCAGCTTTCCGGTGGACGTCTTCGGCAGGCTGGTCACGAAGGCGATGGCGCGCGGGTATTTGTAGGGCGCGATCATCGCCTTGACGTGGTCCTGCAGGGCCTTGGCCAATGCCGCGTCGGCGGTGAAGCCGGGCCGCAGCAGGACATAGGCTTTGACGATCTGGCCGCGATCCGGGCAGGGCGCACCGACGACGCCGCATTCGGCCACCGCCTCATGCGCGATCAGGCAGGCCTCGACCTCGGGACCGGCGATGTTGTAGCCGGCCGAGACGATCATGTCGTCCGAGCGAGCCTGGTACCAGAAATAGCCGTCGGCATCGCGCAGATAGGTGTCGCCGGTGATGTTCCAGCCATTCTCGACATAGCGGGTCTGGCGGCTGTCGGCGAGATAGCGGCAGCCGGTCGGCCCGCGCACGGCGAGGCGTCCGGGCGTGCCGTCCGGCACCTCCTTGCCCTCCTCGTCGACGATCCTGGCCTCGTAGCCCGGCACCGGCAGCCCGGTCGCGCCAGGTCTGATCCTGTCGCGGGGCGCGCCGATGAAGATGTGCAGCATCTCGGTCGCGCCGATGCCGTCCATCAGCGGCAGCCCGGTCTTGGCCTGCCAGGCCTCGAAGGTCGCCTTCGGCAGCGTCTCGCCGGCGGAGACGCAGATGCGCAACGAGGTGAGGTCGCGCGCCCCGGCCTGGGCGAGCATGGCGCGATAGGCGGTCGGCGCGGTGAAGCAGACACTGGCGCGGTGTTGCTCGATCGCGGCCGCAAGATCGGCCGGCGTGGTCTTCTCCGGCAGGACGATGGCGGCCCCGATGCGCAGCGGAAACAGCACGATGCCGCCGAGGCCGAAGGTGAAGGCGAGCGGCGGCGAGCCGATGAAGCGGTCATCGGGCGAGGCCTGCAGCACCCGCGCGCCATAGCTGTCGCAGATCGCCAGCAGGTCGCGCTGGAAATGCATGGTGCCCTTGGGCTCACCGGTCGTGCCCGAGGTGAAGGCGATCAGGCAGACATCGTCCTGCGCCGTGTCGGCGGCGACGAATTCACCATAGCCGGGCTTGGCCATCAGGGCTTCGAGCTCGCCGTCGCCCCATGACACGATGGTTGAGAGTTCAGGTGCAAGCGACTGTGCTGATTTAAGATCGTCGATTACACGATGGTCACATAGTGCCAGCGCGATCCTGGCCTTGCGGATCGGATAGGCGAGCTCGCCGGCGCGCAGCATCGGCATGGTCGCGACGGCGACGCCGCCAGCCTTGAGCACGGCGAGATAGGTGGCGACCATCATCGGCGTGTTGGCGGCGCGCAATAGCACGCGATGACCGGGGACGAGGCCGAGATCGCGGGTGAGCACATTGGCGATGCGGTTCACGGTCTCCGCGAGCTGAACATAGCTCCAGGTCTCGCTCGGCCCGATCACCGCGAGGCGGTCGCCGCGTCCCTCGGCGACATGGCGGTCGACCAGCTCGGTGACCACGTTTAGCCGCTCGGGATAGCTCAGCCCGGCGGCCGCGAGGTCGAGACGCGGCCAGCTTTCGCGCGGCGGCAGGTTCTCCCGCGCAAAGCTGTCCACATGTCCCGACCGCAAGAGATCTGCGGTACCCATCTCGTTCCCCTGGCTTTGTTCGTCTTATCCGCAGCCCTCATCTTGAGGAGCGCCCCCCAGGAGCACGTCTCGAAGAATGCTCCGGTTGGTTCCGGAGTCTCCCCGATCATCCGTCGGGACGCCGCTTTCGCGGCTCCTCAGGATGAGGGCTGGAGCTAGATTTTGCCCTTGTTCTGTCCGTCGGTGTTTTTCAGAAGGTCCCGCGCGATCACGATCTTCTGGACCTCGCTGGCGCCTTCGTAGATCCGCAGCGCCCTGATCTCGCGGTAGAGCTCCTCGACCTTGACGCCGCGCGTGACGCCGAGCCCGCCATGGATCTGCACGGCGCGGTCGATGACCCGCTGGGCGTTCTCAGTGGCGACGAGCTTGGCGAGCGCCGCCTCGCGGGTGATGCGGGCCGCGCCGCGATCCTTGGTCCAGGCGGCGCGGTAGACCAGCAGCGCCGCCGCATCGACCTCCGCCGCGCTGTCGGCAATGGCGGCCTGCGAAAGCTGGAGGTCTCCGAGCGTGCCGCCGAAGAGCTTGCGGCTGCTGGCGTGGCTCACCGTCTCGTGCAGGGCACGCCGGGCGAAGCCGAGCGCCGCTGCGCCGACCGTCGAGCGGAAGATGTCGAGCGTTGCCATCGCGACCTTGAAGCCGTCGCCCGGCCCGCCGATACGGTTCTCCAGCGGGATGCGGCAGGCGTCGAAGCGCAAGGTCGCCAGCGGATGCGGCGCGATCACGTCGATGCGCTCGGCGATCGAGAGGCCTGGCGTATCGGCCTCGACCAGATAGGCCGAGAGGCCGCGGGCCCCCGGCGCCTCGCCGGAGCGGGCGAAGACGACGTAATGGTCGGCGATGCCGCCATTCGAGATCCAGGTCTTCTCGCCATCGATGCGGATATGTGCGTTGCCGTCCGGGGTCGCTGTCGTCGCCATCGCGGCAACGTCGGAACCGGCCTCCTTCTCCGAGAGGGCAAAGGCGGCGATGCGCTTGCCATCGCGCACGCCGGGCAGGATGCGCAGTCGCATTGCATCGCTGCCGGCGATCGAGATCGAGCCGGTGCCGAGGCCCTGCATGGCGAAGGTGAAGTCGGCGAGCCCGTCGCGCGCGGCGAGAATTTCGCGGGCGAGGCAGAGCGTGCGGACATCGAGCGCGGCATGCAGGCCGCCATGGGCGGCCGGCACCGCGGCGCGCAGGAAGCCGGCCTCGCCCAGCGCCTTGACGCGGGCGCGGCAGGCGGCGTCGACATCATCATGCGGCAGGCCGGGCAGGGTGGTGTCGGCCCAGGCCGCGAGCTTTTCGGCGAAGTCGCGGTGGTGCGCTTCGAAGAATGGCCAGTCCAGCGTATCCCCGAGCGAGACCATGTCAGTTGCCCTCGAAGACCGGCTTCTGCTTGGCGGCGAAGGCGTGGTAGGCGCGGGCGAAATCTTCGGTCTGCATGCACAATGCCTGCGCCACCGCTTCCGCCTCGATCGCGGACTCGACCGACATCGCCCATTCCATTTCCAGCATTCGCTTGGTCATGGCGTTGGCGAAGGTCGGGCCGTCGGCGAGCTCGGCGGCGAGCGCTTGCGCTTCCGCCAGAACGTTCTCGCGGGCGAGAAGCCGGTTGAGGAAGCCCCAGCGCTCGGCCTCGTCGCCACGCAGGACGCGGCCGGTGTAGAGCAGCTCGGCGGCGCGTCCCTGGCCGATGATGCGCGGCAGCATCGCGCAGGCGCCCATGTCGCAACCGGCGAGGCCGACGCGATTGAACAGGAACGCGATCTTGGTCTCGGCCGTGCCGAGGCGCAGATCGGAGGCCATGGCGATGATCGCGCCGGCGCCGGCGCAGATGCCGTCGATCGCGGCGATGACCGGCTGCGGGCAGGCGCGCATCGTCTTGACCAGCTCGCCGGTCATGCGCGTGAACTTCAAGAGGTCCTTGGTCTCCATCGCGACCAGCGGCCCGATGATCTCGAAGACGTCGCCGCCCGAGGAGAAATTGCCGCCGGCGCCGGTAACGACGATGGCCTTGATCGCCTCCTCCTTCTGCGCCGCCAGGAAGAAGTCGGCGAGCTCGCGATAGCTGTCGAAGGTGAGCGGGTTCTTCTTCTCCGGCCGGTTCAGCGTCACGGTCGCGACCTTGCCGGCGATCGAAAGCTGGAAATGCTGTGGCTTGAAGCCGGCGAGCGGCAGGGTGACGGGATTGGCGCTGGTCATGTCTGGTCTCCCGCCGGATCCGGCGTGCCGCTCTGGCGGCGGGTGATGGCGTTGTGCAGCGAGGCCTTGGTGCGGCCGAGCAGGTGGAAGAGCTGCGCCGTCTCGGCCGGCTCCAGCCCGGCGAAGAGCTCGGCGATCCAGTCCTCGTGCCGCTCCGCCATCGCCTTGAAGGCGCGGCGGCCCTGGGCTGTCAGCGTCAGAACCTGCACGCGCCGATCCTGGGCGGCCGGGCGCTTGTCGACCAGACCATCGGCGAGGAGGCCGGCGACGACCGCGGTGACATTGCCGTTCGAGACCATCAGGCGCTGCGAGACCTCGCCGACCGTCATGCCGGTGGTCGATTTTTCGAGCTGGGCCATCAGGTCGAAGCGCGGCAGCGTCGTCTTGAACTCCTCGCGCAGGCGGGTGCGGATCTCGCTTTCGATCAGGGTCGAGCAGGTCAAAAGCCGCAGCCAGAGGCGCAGCTCGTCCTTGTGGTCTCCAGGGCGCTCGCTCGCCTTGGTCTCGCGGTCGAGCACCAGGGCGCTGACGGGAATTTCCATGGTCAGAACTCCCCGCCATTGATCAGGAGGGATTGGCCGGTGATGCCGCGGCTTTCGGGCCGGCAGAGATTGAGCACGCTCGCCGCGACTTCCTCGGGGGTGATCAGCCGGCCCTGCGGATTGTCCTTCACCAGCTGCGCCAGGGCATCCTGCGCCGTCGCGCCAGTCTTGCCGGTGATCGCGGCGATGCTGCCGGCGACCATGTCCGTATCGGTATAGCCGGGGCAGACCGCATTGACGGTGATGCCGCTGCGGGCGGTCTCCAAAGCGAGCGAGCGGACCAACCCGATCACGGCATGCTTCGCCGCGACATAGGCGGAGACATAAGGGTAGCCGCGATGGCCGGCGGTCGAGGCGATCGCGATCAGCCGGCCGGAGCCGCGCTCCAGCATCGCGGGCAGGGCCGGGCGGAAGCTGTTGACCGTGCCGACGAGGTTGATCTCGACCATGCGCCGGAACAGGGCGGCGTCGCTCTTACGGAAGGGCGCGGTCTCGACTGCGCCGGCATTGGCCACGACGATGTCGAAAGGCTGCTCGGCCGAGAGCTCCGCCAGGGTCCGGGCCATGGCGGCCTCGTCGGTGACGTCGACGCTCGCGGCTCGGTCGGCCTCGCCAGCGTCCAGAACCTGCTGCAGCATGGTCCCGTTGCGACCGATGATCGAGACCCGGGCGCCGGCAAGGCGAAGGGCCGAGGCGATCGCGCGGCCGATACCGCGTCCACCGCCGCTCACCAGGGCATGCTGTCCAGCCAGAGCTGATGCCATGAAGCTGCCACTCCCGTCTTGCGGATCAATATATTTTAGGTCTGAAGCATTTTGCAAGGGACCGTTCCGATGCCGGTGCGGCTGCGGTCAAAAATGAGAAATTATGCTGTTTGTCAGTATCTTATGTCATTATAGGAGCGGCTTGACGTGCTGGAGGTCTTGACCTTCCGTATCTCTGTTGAAAGAAAATTATTTCAGACCTAAAATATCTGCGTCAGCTTGCGGAGAGACGTCATGCGCATTGCGGTGGTGGGCGGCGGACCGGCGGGGCTCTATTATGCGCTTCTGATGAAGCGCGACTGGCCGGCGCTCGACGTCACCGTGTTCGAACGCAACCACCATGACGACACGTTCGGCTTCGGCGTCGTCTTCTCCGACCAGACGCTCGACCTGTTCAAGGCGGCCGACCTGCCGAGCTATGAGGCGATCGTCTCGCGCTTCGCCTATTGGGACGACATCTCGATCCATTTCAAAGGCACGCAGCAGCGGATCTCCGGCAACGGCTTCTGCGGCTGCTCGCGCCGCACCCTGCTGATGCTGCTGCAGGAGCGGGCCCGTGAGGTCGGCGTCGCGCTGCGCTTCACCGAGGAGATCGTCGACATTGCCGCGCTGAAGCGCGACTATGACCTCGTCGTCGGTGCGGACGGCATCAACAGCCGCATCCGGGAAGGCGACCGGGACCGCTTCGCGCCCGAGGTCGATCTGCGGCCGAACCGCTTCGTCTGGATGGGCTCGACCCGGCCCTTCGACGCCTTCACCTTCTTCTTCAAGGAGACGCAGCACGGCGTCTTCATCGCCCATTGCTATCAGTACGAGGCGGGGCAATCGACCTGGGTGCTGGAGACCGATCCGGAGACTTTTGCCCGGGCCGGGCTCGAGGGCATGGACGAGGCGCAATCGGCCGCCTTCCTCGAGACGGTTTTCGCCGAGGAGCTCCAGGGGCATCGGCTGATCACCAATCGCTCGCTCTGGCGCCAGTTCCCGATGATCCGCTGCCGGAACTGGGTGGTCGACAATGTCGTCCTGCTCGGCGATGCCAAGGCGACCGCGCATTTCTCGATCGGCTCCGGCACCAAGCTCGCCATGGAGGATGCGATCGCGCTGCATGGCGCCTTCCTTCGGACCGGGCTCGATGTCCGGGCCGCGCTCGCTTCCTTCGAGTCGGTTCGGCGCGAGGAGGTCGAGAAGACGCAGCACGCGGCCGATGTCTCGCTGGTCTGGTTCGAGCAGCTCGAGCGCTTCTGGGATTTCGAGCCGCTGCGCTTCGCCTTCGGGCTGATGACCCGCTCCAAGGCGATCACCTATGACAATCTCGCCTTGCGGGCGCCGGAGTTCGTCGCGGCCGTCGACAGGCTCGTCGCAGAGGATCTCGGCGCGGACCAGGCGGTGCGGCGGGACGGTTCGCCGGTGCCGCCGGCCTTCCAGCCTTTCCGGATGCGCGAGATGCGGGTCGCGAACCGCTTCACCGTCTCGCCGATGTGCCAGTATTCGGCGCAGGAGGGCATGCCGGGCGACTGGCACCTGATGCATTACGGCGCCCGCGCCATCGGTGGGGCGGGGCTGGTCTTCACCGAGATGACCTGCGTCTCGGCCGATGCCCGGATCACCCCCGGCTGCGCGGGGCTCTACAGCGACGAGCAGGAAGCGGCCTGGAAGCGGATCGTCGACTTCGTGCACGCCAATTCGGCGGCGAAGCTCTGCCTCCAGCTCGGCCATGCCGGACGCAAGGGCGCGAGCAAGCTGATGTGGGACGGCATGGACCGCCCGCTCGATGAGGGGGGCTGGCCGATCATCTCGGCGTCGCCGCTGCCCTATTATCCCGAGAGCCAGGTCCCGCGTGAGATGACGCGCGTCGACATGGACCGGGTGCTGGCCGACTTCGTGCTGGCGGCAGAGCGCGGTCTGCGCGCCGGCTTCGACATGCTGGAGCTGCATTGCGCCCATGGCTACCTGCTCGCCAGCTTCCTCTCGCCGCTGACCAACCGGCGCAACGACGCCTATGGCGGCTCGCTCGAAAACCGGATGCGCTATCCGCTCGAAGTCTTTGCGGCACTTCGCAAAACCTGGCCGTCCGGAAAGCCGATGTCGGTCCGCATCTCTGCGACGGACTGGCAGGAGGGCGGCATCAGCGCCGAGGATGCGGTAGCGATCTCGGAGGCGTTCGCAGCTGCCGGCTGCGATCTCGTCGACGTCTCGACCGGGCAGACCACGCCCAAGGCAAGGCCGCATTACGGGCGGATGTTCCAGACGCCGTTCTCCGATCGGATCCGCAACGAGGCCGGCGTCGCGACGATGTGCGTCGGGGCGATCACCTCGGCCGATCAGGCCAACACCATCGTCGCGGCCGGGCGGGCCGATCTCGTGGCGCTCGGGCGGCCGCATCTGGCCGACCCGTCCTTCGTGCTGCGCGCCGCGGCCTGGTACGGGGCGGATGTCGCTCAGCCCGTGCAGTACCAGCCCGGCAAGGACCAGCTGATGCGCAACACGCCGCGCGAGCGCGAGGAACTGCGCGAACTCAAGCTCAAGGCCAAGCCGAGCCGCCATGGCGAGGGGGCGGTTGCGACGCAGCAGGCCAGGGCCGCGGAATAGCGCGGGAACCTCGCGGCCTGCCGATGGGTTGTCGTCCAAACCTCTTTTTGGACGATGCGAGGCAACGCCATGACACGAAGCCGCACAGGAGCGCCCCTATTTGCACTGCTGATTGGCGTGGCGCTCGGCGCAGGCCAGGGTCTCGCCCAGACCGCGCCGCCGCCCCAGCCTTCGCCGGAGCCTAGCCCGCCTACGCAGCCGGGCGTCGGGCCGCAGACGACGCATCCGGCGCAGGTCGACAAGGGCCAGAACATGATTCTGCCCTCTGCCGGACAGGCGGGGCAGTCGGCAGCGCCGACCATGGTGTATGATTGCGAGAAGAAGCCGCAGGACTGCACGACACCGGCGACGCCCGCCGATCAGGCCGGCAAGCCTGCCCTGTCGCCGCCTCCGGCCGGCACCTCGCCTGCGAAGCCTTAAGGTTCATTGCATTATTGCAATGTATGATTGTCGTGGGTTTGGCTTTGTGGCGTGACGGCAATGCCTATCTTGGTGGCGACCGATGCAACAGCGTGCGTCGCCGAAAGGTGGCGGCGCCAGGAAAGGGGCTCACGCCATGCAACTCACAGGCATCCACCACGTCACCGCGATCACCGCGCAGGCTGCGCAGAACCACCGCTTCTATGTCGAGACGCTCGGCCTGCGGCTGGTGAAGAAGACCGTGAACCAGGACGACACCTCGGCCTATCACCTGTTCTATGCCGATGGCGCCGGCTCGCCCGGCACTGATCTGACCTTCTTCGACTGGCCGACGGCGCCGGCACGGCGCGGCACGCATTCGATCGTCCGCACCGCCCTGCGCGTCGCGAACGAAGCCTCGCTCGAATGGTGGCGGCAGCGGCTGTCGGCGGCTGGCGTCGCCGTCTCGGACATCGTCGGGATCAATGGCCGTGCGGCACTCGATTTCGAGGATCCGGAGGGCCAGCGCCTGACACTCGTCGTCGACGGCGGCGCGATTCCGTTCGCGGTCTGGGAGAAGAGTCCGGTTCCGGCCGAGCACCAGATCCGCGGGCTGGGGCCGGTGACGATCTCGGTGCCGCAGATCGAGCGCACTGAGCTCGTCCTGACCAAGCTGCTCGGGCTGGAGCGGACCTCGAATTACCAGCATGCGGCGCATGCCTCGGGGGACATCCACGTCTTCAGGATCGGCGAGGGCGGTCCGGCGGCCGAGCTGCACGTCGCGGTCGAACCCGGACTGCCGCAGGCCCGCGAAGGGGCGGGCGGCGTGCATCATCTCGCGCTGCGGACGCCGAGCTTCGGCGAATACGATGCCTGGGCCGAGCGGCTGCGCGAATCCGGCTATCCCAATAGCGGGCCGGTCGATCGCTTCTACTTCCGTTCGCTCTATCTGCGCGAGCCGAACGGGATCCTGATCGAGATCGCCAGCGACGGGCCGGGCTTCGCCACCGACGAGCCGGCCGAGACCATGGGCGAAGCCCTGTCGCTGCCGCCTTTCCTGGAGGCGAAGCGAGCGGCGATCGAGGCCGGGCTGAAGCCGCTCTAGCACTGTCCTGAACCGGCCGGGGCATCTGCCGCGAGGCAGGTGCCCCGGCGCATTTTTGCAGGGGGGTGTCGCGTCAAATTTCTTCGCCGCGATTCATCCGGGATTAACCAAGCGCGCGCTCAATGGACCCACGAGGTTGGGCGCTCCCACAACCAGGCACCGGCCGGGAAAACCTGTTCGCTTAGCGCGGGCGGGCGATGGTCGGCGTCGGTTCAGTACGGCGTCCAGGTGTCCCGAGGCGTTGCGTATGCGTATTTCGAACAGGTCGTCCGGCTATGCCTATAGCCTCGGGCGCAAGCGCGGCCACGGGCCCATCATGCGTCTCGCCATCCTGGTCGGGCTCGGCGGCGCGGCCGCAGCCGGCTTCTCGGCCTGGTCGGGCAAGTCGGTCGAGGGCGCCGCCGGCGGCCCGTCCGCCCAGATGGCGCGAGCGGTGCCGGCCAAGCTCGCCACCCCCGCGAGCGCCACCTCCACGCCATTGCTCAGGCCCGGCTATGTCGCCGGCTATGTCGCGCGGCCGTTCGCCGAGACCAGGCCGCTCGCCGGAGGCTTCCAGTCGACCAAGGCGGCGGCAAAGCTCGTAGTGCTTGACCCGGAGACCACCGGGGCGATCGCGCCGTCTGCGCCGTCCAGCCCCGCGGTCGCGTCGGTTCTCCAGCCTGCACCGTCAGCAATCGAGCCGCAGCAGCAGATCGCGCTGATCAGCCCCTTGCCGGTGCCCCGCCCGTCTGATCTCAGGCTGCCTTCCGTGCCCGAACCGCGCGCCACGACTCGCGCTGCCTCGCGCCGGAGCAAGGACGTCGCCGTCGCGGCCGAGCCGCCGGTCGACAACCGCTCCTTCCTCGAGAAGATCTTCGGCGCACGCACGCCGAGCACGGGTACGCAGCTCGCCTATGCGGCGCCGCAGGACGACATCACCGGGCGTCGCGGCAGTGGCTTGACGGTGGCGCCCGAGCCGGCGCCTGCGCCGTCTCCGATGGCCTCGCCGATGAGTGTCGGCCCCAAGACCGCGGTCTATGACATCAGCGCCCGCACGCTCTATCTGCCGAATGGCGAGCGCCTCGTGGCGAATTCCGGCCTCGGCGAGAAGATGAACGATCTGCGCTATGTCCATGTCCGGATGCACGGGCCGACGCCGCCGCATGTCTACACGCTGACCGAGCGCGAGGCTCTGTTCCACGGCGTGCGGGCGATCCGGATGCATCCGGTCGGCGGCGCCGGCAAGATCTTCGGCCGCACCGGCCTTCTGGTGCACAGCTACCTGCTCGGTCCGCGCGGCGATTCCAATGGCTGCGTCTCGGTCAAGGACTATGACCGCTTTCTGCAGGCCTTCCTGCGCGGCGAGATCACGCGGCTCGTCGTGGTCGCCGGTCGGGGCTGATCCGGCCGCTGATCGGATCGTGATTTGCGGTCGCGCGGGGCGCCATGGGCTTGGCGATGCCGGGGGCTATAGTCCCGGCATCTGCCAGAGCGCACAGGGAGCCGATCCATGACCCATCGCAGCTTTCGCTTTTCGCTTTTCCGCCGGAACCTTGTTTCATGGTCGCTCGCGGCGGGCGTTCTCGCTGCCGCACCGGTGCTCGCTCATCACGGCTGGTCCTGGGCCGCGGGCGAGCAGATGGAGCTGAAGGGCACGATCCGCAGCATCTCCATGGCTCCGCCGCATCCGATGCTGATGGTCACCGCGGCCGACGGCAAGGTCTGGCAGGTCGATCTCGGCAATCCCAGCCAGACCGAGCGCTCGGGCTTCACCGGTACGACCGCCAAGGTGGGCGATGCGGTGACCGCGATCGGCAACCGGCATCTCGACAAGAGCAAGGCCCATATGAAAGCGGTACGGATCGTGCTGGCCGGCAAGAACTACGACATGTATCCGGAGAGGATCCGCACGAACTGACGCCGCCCATGGACCTCGTCGCCGGCCTCGAAGCCTGGCCGGGTGCCGTGCTGATCCGGCAGTCCGGCACCGCCTATCTCTTCGTCAACGCCGCCCACATCCTCGGGGTCGGACTGCTGGTCGGTGCGATCCTGCCGCTCGACCTGCGGGTTCTCGGTTTCTTTCGCGCCGTGCCGCTGGCGGTGATCGCGGCCTTTCTGACGCGCGCCGCCGCCTTCGGGCTGGCGCTGGCGCTGGCGACGGGGTTCTGGCTGTTCACCGTCAAGCCGGACGAGTATCTCGCCAATGAAGCCTTCCTCTGGAAGCTCGGCTTGCTGGCGTTCGCCATCGCCAATATCGGGCTGCAGCATGCTGGTGGCTACCGCAGGGCGCTCGCGAGCGGGATGGTGACGGCTGCGATGCGCTTTCGGGCGGCGGTCTCGGCGACGCTCTGGCTCGCGACGCTGCTTGCGGGGCGCTGGATCGGATTTCTGTAGGAGGCGGGATGGCGAGGTTGCAGGCCGGGGCAGGAGGGCTCCTGATTGCGGGGATGTTCGCTCTGCTGCCTGTCTCGGCGACGCCGGCGAGTGCCGAGGTGCGCTTCGGCGACAATGTCCGCATCGGCGGGCACGACGCTTCGAACCAGCGCTTCGACCGCCGGAATCGCGGCGTCTACCATCTCTACCGGGGCAAGCCGCGCAACCCGGGCTGCAGCTGGCGCTCGGACGGCCGGGGCGGGCGGGTCAAGATCTGCCATCTGCAACGCATCGAGCGGCGCTGACCGGGCAGCGTTGCGCAAGACTCATCGCCGAACTGGCGGGCTTTGGTGTTGGCCGGGCCGCAGTTTTTTGCGGTCCGGCCGGCGCTTCAGTTTCAGAACTCTTCCCAGCCGGCGTCGCCGCCGCGTGCATTGGCGACCTTGCGGGCCGGGGCGGCTGCGGGCCCCTGGGCCACGGCAAGGCGTTCGCGGCGTGGGGCCGGCTGGTGCTGCTGGAAGGCGGTTTCCGCCAGCTGCCGCAGCCGTTCCGGCTCGGAATCATTGGCCGGGCTGGAGGCGGCCGGCTGGTAAGATCCGGAGGCGGCGCTCTCACTGGTCCGGAAGCCCGAAACCAGGGCGTTGAGTTCGCCGATCTTGCTCGACAGCGCGCTGGCGGAAGCGGCGCTCTGTTCGGCAAGCGCTGCGTTGGCCTGCGTCATCTCGTCCATATGGGCGACCGTCTGGCTCATCTCCTCGATGCCGTTGGCTTGTTCTGCCGAAGCCGCGGCGACGTCCGAGACCGTGCTCTGAACGTTCTGCGAAGCCGCGACGATGCGGGTCAGCGCGTCGCCGGCCTGCCGGACCAGCTTGACGCCGGCCTCGACCTCGATGTTCGAGGAAGAGATCAGGCCCGAAATATCCTTGGCCGCCTCGCCGGAGCGCTGCGCCAGGCTGCGGACCTCGGAGGCGACCACGGCGAAGCCCTTGCCGGCATCGCCCGCACGCGCTGCTTCCACGGCCGCGTTGAGGGCGAGCAGATTGGTCTGGAAGGCGATGTCGTCGATGACGCGGGTGATGTCGGAGATCTTCTTCGAGGCCTGCTCTATGCGCGCCATGGCCGAGACGGCGTCGGTGACGATGTTGCCGCCGGCCTGGGCGACCTGCATGGCCTCGCCGGCCTGGCGCACGGCCTGCTGGGCGGCCTGGGCCGCGGCCTTCACCGAGGCTGCGAGCTCTTCGGTCGTCGCAGCACTTTCTTCCAGCGACGAGGCCTGTTCCTCCGTGCGCTTCGAGAGGTCGTCGGAGCCCGAGGTGATCTCGCGGGCCGAGAGGCCAACCTCGGTCGACATGTTCTGGATCGTGCCGACCGTCGCGGACAGGCCCGCCATGGTCTCGTTGATGGCGTCCTTGAGCTCGGCGAAGCGGCCGCGATAGGCGGTCGGCACCTGCCGGGTCAGGTCGCCAGCGGCCAGCGCCCGCAGCGCCGCGACGAATTCGGTCGTGGCGTTGTCGACCACGGTGTTGATCTCGTTGATGCCGTCGACAAGTTGCTGCACCTGCTCGTCGCCATGGTCGATCTGCAGTCGTGCCGAGAAATCGCCGGCGGCCGCCGCGCCGACGACCTCGCCGACATCCGATACCACCGCCGCCATGGCGTCGGCCGAGCGAATGCGCGCCGCGGAAGCCTGGCGCTCCTGCTCCTGCAGAAGCGCGACCTGCTCGGTGCTCTCGCGCAGCACCGAGACCGCCCGCGCCATCTCGCCGATCTCGTCGCGGCGGCCGATATGCGGCACCTCGATCCGCGTCTCGCCGGCGGTGAGGCGGCTCATCGTGCCGCCGAGGTCGATGAGCGGGGCGATGATCGAGCGGCGGGAGAACGCCAGCGCACCGGCAATGGCGCCGCCGAGCACCAGGATGAGGGCGACCGGCAGCCAGATGCGCACCTGACCCGAAAAGGCGCTGGCTTCGGCGTCCAACTGGTTGGCGTGGCTTTCGTTGAAGCCGCTGAGCGAAGCGAGCTCCTCTTGCAGCGCCGCGCGATTCTTCCGGCTGGCGTCGCTGTTGCCCCAGGCTTCGGCGGCCCGGGCCGAGATTTCGCGAACCATGCGCGTCGTTTCGAGCCGGATGCCGACGAACTGGGCGATAAGTGCGCTGATCTTCTCCATGCGCTCGCGCTCGCCGGCGGGAACGAGCGTGGCGAGTTCCTTGCGGCGCTCTTCGACCTTGGCAAGGCCGGTCTCGACCGTGGTCGCGGCGATGCCGGCGAAATGCGGGTTGCGCGCGGTATAGACGAGATAGGAATCGGCGACGACGAGATTGACCGCGGCGTTGAGCCGTTCGGCGGCGAGGGCGACATGGTTCTGCTGCGAGGAGCGTTCGTTCATCGCCTCGATGCGCAACATCGCCAGAAGCGCGCAACCAACGGCAATCAAGGCACCGGCCGCGACGATCGCGATCAGCCCCAGAATCTGGGTCCTGATGGATTTCATGCTGTTCCCCTGCGCCGTCGTTTCGATCGCGGCGACGCAGGGTAACTCAGGGCTTTGAATGCAGTGTTAACTGCGCTCGGCCCCGTCGATGCTAGTCCTCGGTCGTGGCGGCCTTCTTGGTTGCTCCGGCCTTCTTGGCCGACGCCGCCTTCTTGGCCGTGGTGCTCTTTGCCTTTGCCGGCGTCTTTGCGGCCGCAGGTTTCGCACTTGCCTTGGTCTTCGACTTGGCGCCGCCACCTGCCGCCGCCTTGGCGTTGACCAGCTCGATGGCCTGCTCGGGCGTGATCTCCTCCTGCGTCATCGACTTCGGCAGGGTGGCGTTGACCTTGCCCCAGTTGACGTAAGGCCCGTATTTGCCGGCGCGCACCACCATCTTGCCGCCGGACGGATGGTCGCCGAGCTCGCGGCCGGGCGTCGCCGCGGCGCCGAAGCGCCGGCCGCCCGCGCCGCTCTCCTTGGCGACGATCAGATCGATGGCGCGGTTGGCGCCGATATCGAGAATGTCGTCATCCTTGTCGATGTTGGCATAGGTCTTGCCGTGCTGGACGTAAGGGCCGTAACGGCCGATGCCGGCAAGGATCGGCTCGCCGCTTTCCGGGTGTCGGGCGACCTCCTTGGGCAGCGAGAGCAGCGCGAGCGCCTTCTCAAGCGAGAGCGTCGCGGCGTTGGTGCCCTTGGGCAGGCTCGAACGCTTCGGTTTCTCGCCTTCGCCGAGCTGGATATAGGTACCGAAGCGGCCTTCGCGGACGCTGACTTCGAGGCCGGTCTCCGGATCCGTGCCGAGCACGCGCACGCCGTTGACCATCTGGCCGCCTTCGCCGGAGGCTTCGCCATCCGAGGCCGGCACGGTCAGCGGCCGGGTGAAGCGGCATTCCGGATAGTTCGAGCAGCCGACGAAGGCGCCAAACTTGCCGAGCTTGAGCGAGAGCGTGCCGGTGCCGCAGACCTGGCAGCGGCGCGGATCGCCGCCATCGGCGCGGGCAGGGAAGACGTAGTCGCCGAGGATGCCATTCAGCGAGTCGAGCACCTCGGTGACGCGCAGCTCCTTGGTCTCGCCGATCGTCGCGGTGAACTCTTCCCAGAACTCGCGCAGCAGCGCCTTCCAGTCGATCTCGGCATTGGAGACGCGGTCGAGCTTCTCTTCGAGGCTCGCCGTGAAGTCGAACTCGACATAGCGCTTGAAGAAGCTCTCCAGGAACGCCGTGACGAGCATGCCCTTGTCCTCGGGCACGAGGCGCTTCTTCTCGATGCGGACATATTCGCGGTCGCGCAGCGTTCCGAGCGTCGCGGCATAGGTCGAGGGACGGCCGATGCCAAGCTCTTCCATGCGCTTGACCAGGCTCGCTTCCGAGAAGCGCGGCGGCGGCTCGGTGAAGTGCTGGTCGGCGGCGATGGCGCGCTTCTCCAGCGGGTCGCCGGCCTTCATCGGCGGCAGCTTTCTGGAGTCCTCGTCCTCCTCGTCGTCGCGGCTCTCCTGATAGAGCGTCAGGAAGCCATCGAAGAGCACGACCTGTCCGGTGGCGCGCAGCTCGAGGTGGCGCGCGGCGACCTTGGCGGCGATGTCGACGGTAGTGCGCTCGATCGAAGCCGATTCCATCTGGCTGGCGATGGTGCGCTTCCAGATCAGCTCATAGAGCTTGGCCTGTTCGGGCTCGAGATGGCGCGCGACCATCGCCGGCAGACGGGCAAGATCGGTCGGGCGGATAGCTTCGTGAGCCTCCTGCGCGTTCTTGGCCTTGACCGTGTATTTGCGCGGCGCCTGCGGGACGTAATTGTCGCCGAACTCCTTGCCGATCACGCGGCGCGCCGCGGCGATCGCCGAGCCGTCCATGTCGACGCCGTCGGTACGCATATAGGTGATCAGGCCGACCGTCTCGCCGCCGATGTCGGCGCCTTCATAGAGGCGCTGGGCCAGCTGCATGGTCCGGGCCGGGGCGAGGCCGAGCTTGCGCGAGGCTTCCTGCTGCAGCGTCGAAGTCTGGAAGGGCGGCTGGGGATGGCGCTTGACCGGCTTGGCCTCGACCTCTGCGACGCTGAAGGCTGCTGTTTCGAGCGCGGCCTTGAAGGCTGCGGCTTCCTCGCCGGTGCCGATGTCGAGCCGGGTGATCTTCTTGCCGTCGGCGCCGCTGAGACGGGCGTCGAAGGTCGCGCCGGCCGCGGTCGCCAGCGTCGCGGTGAGTGACCAGTATTCGCGGGCCCGGAAGGCCTCGATCTCGCGCTCGCGGTCGCAGACCAGGCGCAGGGCTACCGACTGGACGCGCCCGGCCGAGCGGGCGCCGGGCAGCTTGCGCCAGAGCACCGGCGAGAGCGTGAAGCCGACGAGATAGTCGAGGGCGCGGCGGGCGAGATAGGCGTCGACCAGCGCCTGGTCGATCTGGCGCGGATTGGCCAGCGCGGTCTGCACCGCCTCCTTGGTGACGGCGTTGAAGGTGACGCGCTCGACCGGGATGCCCTTGATGGCGCGCTTCTGGTTCAGCGCCTCCAGCACATGCCAGGAAATCGCTTCCCCCTCGCGATCCGGGTCGGTCGCCAGAATGATCTTCTCGGCGTTCTTCGCGGCCTTGGCGATCTCCGACACCTGCTTGGCGCCACGGCCCTCGGTCTCCCAGAGCATCGCGAAATCGTTCTCGGGATCGACCGAGCCATCCTTGGCCGGCAGATCGCGGATATGCCCGAACGAGGCGATCACCTCGTAGTCGGAGCCCAGATATTTGTTGATCGTCTTGGCCTTGGCCGGCGACTCGACGACGAGAAGCTTCATGATCCAGATACTCGATGAGACAGCCTCCGCCACCGCGCACCCGGCCGAAAGGGCGGCAGGCGCGGCAGGCGTAAGCTCCGAAGGTTCGGAAATTTGCGCGCGAAAGTGGTTCAGCCCGCCGCCTCTGTCAAACGACGATTGTGCTTTGCGTCAAGCGCGGAGCAGCGTCGGGCGCTCCGGCATCCGCTAAGAGGGCGGTGCCGCGGAAATGGGGCGGGGAGGCTGCCCGTTCAAGCGCGGATCAGCCATGCGCTGGGCGATGCGGGGCTGTCCTGCCTGCCAGCCGATGGGAGGGGCAGCGCCAATGCCTGTGCAGGGCCGCGCGGACCATCTTGCGCAGGCTGTGGGGCGCGCCTAAACAGCCTGCTTTAATGACCTCGCAAGCACCCCTCTATCCGCACCGCCATCTCCTCGGAATCGAGGGGCTTTCGCATCTGGATATCGAGGCGCTCCTCGACCGGGCCGAGGCCTATGTCGCATTGTCGCGACAGGTCGAGAAAAAGACCGCGACCCTGCGTGGTCGTACCCAGATCAACCTGTTCTTCGAACCCTCCACCCGGACGCAGGCCTCCTTCGAGCTGGCGGGCAAGCGCCTCGGCGCCGATGTGATGAACATGTCGGTCGGCTCCTCCTCGGTGAAGAAGGGCGAGACGCTGATCGATACGGCGGCGACGCTGAACGCGATGCGTCCCGATATCCTGGTCGTGCGCCATCATGCGGCCGGCGCGGTGAATCTGCTCGCCCGCAAGGTCGGCTGCTCCGTGGTCAACGCCGGCGACGGCGCCCATGAGCATCCGACGCAGGCGCTGCTCGACGCTTTGACCATCCGCCGCAACAAGGGGCGGATCATGGGGCTGACCGTCGCGATCTGCGGCGACATCCTGCATTCGCGCGTCGCCCGCTCCAACATCATCCTGCTCAACGCGCTCGGCGCCAAGGTCAGGCTGATCGCGCCGTCGACCTTGCTGCCGGCCGGGGTCGAACGCATGGGCGTCGAGGTCTTCCGCGACATGCGCAAGGGGCTCGACGGTGCCGATATCGTGATGATGCTGCGCCTGCAACTCGAGCGCATGAACGGTGCCTTCGTGCCGTCTCCCAAGGAGTATTTCCGCTATTTCGGGCTCGATCGGGACAAGCTCGCACTGGCGGCGCCCGACGCGCTGGTGATGCATCCTGGACCGATGAATCGCGGCGTCGAGATCTCCTCGGAGGTCGCTGACGGCGCGCAATCGCTGATCCGCGAGCAGGTCGAGATGGGCGTCGCCGTCCGGATGGCGGTACTCGATGCGCTCTCCCAACATCTTCCCAATGTCTGAGGCGGCGCAAGGCCCGGCTTTGCCCAGGCCGGCATGGGCGTGGCGAAGCCGGGCCGCCGGCCTGTCGGTCGCTCTGAAAGGAAACTCCGATGTCTGAGGCCCGCGACATCGCCATTCTCGGGGCGACGCTGGTCGACCCCGCCAGCGGGCGCGAGGAGCGCGGCTCCGTCCTCGTGCGCGACGGCGCCATCGCCTCGGTCGCCTG
The DNA here is from genome assembly GCF_058798075.1 of Allobosea sp. GW823-FHT01F03. NCBI lineage: Bacteria > Pseudomonadati > Pseudomonadota > Alphaproteobacteria > Hyphomicrobiales > Alloboseaceae > Allobosea > Allobosea sp. GW823-FHT01F03. The sequence goes on from NZ_CM179505.1 coordinate 3,110,016, forward strand.
GGGCGAGGCGGCGCCGGCCTTGCCCGAGGGCGTCGAGCGGATCGAGGGGCGCGGTCTCGTGCTGGCGCCCGGCCTCGTCGATATGCGCGCCTTCCTCGGAGAGCCCGGCGCGGAGTTTCGCGAGACGCTCGGCACCGGCTCGCAGGCTGCGGCTGCCGGCGGCGTCACCACCGTGCTCTGCCGGCCAGACACCGATCCGCCGATCGACGATCCCTCGGTAATCGATTTCATCAAGCGCCGGGCCCGGGACAAGGCGATCGTCAACGTGCTGCCGTCGGCGGCGCTGACCAAGGGGCTCGCCGGCAAGGAGATCACCGAGTTCGGCCTGCTGCTCGAAGCCGGTGCGGTCGCCTTCAGCGATGGTGCCAAGGCCGTGCGCAACCCGCAGGTAATGCGCCGGGCGATGATCTATGGCCGGGATTTCGACGCGCTGCTGATCAATCATGTCGAAGATCCCGAGCTGCGCGGCGACGGGGTGATGAATCTCGGCGAGTTCGCCAGCCGCAAAGGCCTGCCGGGCATTCCGGTCGAGGCCGAGACGGTGATGCTGGAGCGCGATATCCGCCTCGCTCGCGCGACCGGGGCCCGCTACCACGCGGCGATGATCTCCTGCTCCGACTCGCTGGCGCTGATCCGCCGCGCCAAGGCGGACGGGCTCGGCGTGACCTGCGGCGTCTCGATCAACAATCTCTGCCTGAACGAGAACGATGTCGGCGAGTACCGGACCTTCTGCAAGGTCTCGCCGCCGCTGCGCCACGAGGACGAGCGCCTCGCCATGGTCGAGGGCGTTGCGGAGGGGCTGATCGACGTGATCGTCTCCGACCATGACCCGCAGGACGTCGAGACCAAGCGGCAGCCCTTCGCCGAGGCGGCGAATGGCGCGCTCGGCATCGAGACCCTGCTTTCCGCCAGCCTGCGGCTGTTCCATGCCGGCCAGATCGGCTTGTCGGCGCTCTTCGCCGCACTGTCGGGCCGGCCAGCCGGGCTGCTCGGCCTCGATTGCGGCCGGCTCGTCGCCGGCGCGCCGGCCGACCTCGTCCTGCTCGATCCCGATGCGCCCTTCGTCGTCGACAAGCGCAAGCTGAAGTCGCGTGCCAAGAACTCGCCCTTCGACGAGGCGAGGCTGCAGGGCATGGTGCAGTTGACCCTGGTCGGCGGTGCTGCGGTCTATCGCGGCGACCAGGCTTGAGCGATCGGCGCGCCTGCGCCGGCAAGCATCGCGGTGGCGACCATGCGAAAACCGGTTCCTTCTTTACGGAAACCTGCTCTAATCGCGCCCGAAGGGCAGGGGAGGCTCTATGGCTGAGACGTTGAGCTGGGCACTGTCGGGCCCGCAGGGCGCGATCGCGCTCGCTTTGGGCTATCTGCTCGGCTCCATCCCGTTCGGCATCATCCTGACCCGTCTCTCGGGCGGCCCCGATCTGCGCAGCATCGGCTCGGGCAATATCGGCGCCACCAATGTGCTGCGCACCGGCAACAAGAAGCTGGCGGCGCTGACTTTGGTCGGCGACATGCTGAAGGGCACGGCCGCCGTCATGCTCGCGGCCTATCTGCTCGGCGGCAGGAACGCGGCGCTGGTCGCCGGGCTCGGCGCCTTTGTCGGGCACCTGTTTCCGGTCTGGCTCGGCTTCAAGGGCGGCAAGGGCGTCGCGACCTATCTCGGCATCCTGATCGGGCTGAAATGGCCGCTTGCTGTGACCTTCGCCGCGATCTGGCTCAGCCTCGCCTATCTCAGCCGCTATTCCTCGCTGTCGGCGCTGGTCGCGACGCTGCTGACGCCGCTGCTGTTCTGGTTCTGGGTGCGCGACCCGCAGGCGGCCGGCCTGATGGCGATCCTGACCGTGCTGCTCTGGTTCATGCACCGCGAGAACATTGCGCGCCTGCTGGCCGGCAACGAAGGCAAGATCGGCCAGAAGGGATAGGATCTCATGCCGGCTCCGGCTCTCGATGATCGACAGCGCCTCGAATGGCTGCGTCTGATCCGTAGCGAGAGCATCGGCCCGCGCACCTTCCGCGCGCTGCTCAATCGGTTCGGCGGAGCCGCCGCAGCGCTCGACGCCTTGCCCGAGCTAGCGCGCCAGGCCGGCAAAACCCTGAAGATCTGCCCGCTGGTCGAGGCCGAGCGCGAATTTGACATGCTGCTGCGGCGAGGCGCGCGGCTGATCGCGCTGGGAGAGGCGAGCTATCCGCTCCCTTTGCAGGCGATCGACTCGGCGCCGCCTTTGCTCGCAGTCGAGGGCGATCCGGCTGTCCTCAACCGTCCTTGCATCGCCATGGTCGGCTCGCGCAACGCCTCGGCCGCCGGGCTGAAGCTCACGGCGGTGCTGGCGCGGGAGTTCGGTGAGGCGGGGTTCGTCATTGTCTCCGGCCTGGCTCGCGGCATCGATACCGCGGCGCACGAGGCCAGTCTTGAAAACGGCACGGTCGCGGTGCTGGCCGGCGGGCTAGACGAGATCTATCCGCCGCAGAACCTGCCGCTGCTGCGCCGCCTGTGCGAGCGCGGCGCGGCGATCAGCGAGATGCCGATCGGCTGGGCTCCAAGGGGGCGCGACTTTCCGCGCCGCAACCGTTTGGTCTCAGGGCTGGCGCTCGGCACCGTCGTGGTCGAGGCCGCGCGCAAATCCGGCTCCCTGATCACGGCACGATTCGCCAATGAGCAGGGACGGCAGGTCTTCGCCGTTCCCGGCTCCCCGCTCGATCCGCGGGCCGAGGGTGGCAATCATCTGATCCGGGAGGGGGCGATCCTGTGCGCCGAGGCGGCGCATGTGATCGAGGTGCTCGCACCGATGTTGCAGCGCAGGGATTCGTTCGCGACGCCGCCAATGCTGGCGCGCGAAGAGGGGGAGGGCCCGGCAGCCTCGCAGGTGCTCTGGGACGAGCTCGATCTGCCGGACATCGCGGCGGCGCCCGAGCTTGCGCTCGCCATGATCCCGGCGGCTTCGACCCTCCCGGCTGCGGAGGCCTGCGACCGCAAGGCCCGGCTGCTCACCCTGATCGGGGCGGCGCCCATCGGGCTCGACGATCTCGTCCGGGCCAGCGGCGCACCGGCTCGCGAAGTCAGTCAGGCGGTGTTCGAGCTGGAACTGGACGGCGTCGTGCAGCGTCATGCGGGAGGCGCGCTCTCGCGCCGGTTCTGATCATTCCAGGGGACGTGCCGGCCTTCTCATCTGCGCTTCGCAACGGCGTCGCGTGCTCTCCGCTTCGACATGGGCCATGTCGATGAAATAGGCGAGGCTCTCGAGCCGTGCCGAACGTGCCAGAGCGCGGAGCTCCAGGCTGATTTCCTCGATGTAAGATGCAACCTGTAGTTGGTTTTCTGCAAAGGATCCGGGTTCGGTTGGAGCTGGCGTCGGAGAGGGTGTTTCTCTGCCGGAATCTCGGTTTCTCTCATCGGATTCGGTCATGTTTGGCCTGTTCAGAGAGATTCACGAAGCAGTGAATCTGCTTTTCTCATCGATGGCCACCCCATTCCGGTCACCGTAAGGTTGGTTGCCAAGACGGATCATTGCCCAACAGTGAACAGAAATGCAATCTTTGCGTGTATATCAAGGCGCTGGCACCTTGAGCCGGGAACCTGCCGCCGCCGGGCGCGTTTCTTCCCAGCCGCATTTCGGCCGCGATTGGTTCAGCAGCCATTCAACCGCCGTTCTCCAGATTCCGCGGCATGGCGGCAATGCCGCCGAGAGGAGGGTGCCATGCTTGATTTCGGAAAGAGCCGCCTCACCATAGCCGCTGCACTGGCCGGTGGCTTACTGGCCGTCACCATGACGCCGGCATCGGCCGATCCGGGCCGTTCGGTGTCCTTCGACAAGGGCAGGCTCGACAAGGCTCAGGCGGACTATTCGCAGTATTATTACCGGCGCGGCTGGCGTGCCAACCGCGGTGCGGCCGTGGCTGCTGGCGTCGGCCTCGGTGTCCTGGGCGCGGCGGCCATTGCGGCCAGCCGGCCGGCCTATGCCGAACCGGTCTACGGATACGAGTACGGCTACGAGCCGCGCTATGTCTATGAGGAGCCGGTCTATGTCGCGCCGCGCCGCTACTATGCGCCGCGTTACTATGGCTATGTGCCGGAGAATATCCGCGACCCGGCCGGCGGCAGCTATCGCTGAGCCAGGTGCTGCGATCCGGTAGCCTTAAGCAATTCTGAACCGGCCGGACCTAGTGATTCACGATCGCCATCGCCTGGCGGCGGTGGCGTTCCTTTGCGGCCGACATGCCGTTTCGGCAGGGGAAGGCCCTGCAGACTTGGAGAACGACGATGAAATCCCCGCTGAAGACCCTGCTGGCCGGCTGCGGCGCGCTTGCCGTCGCAGCTTTCTGGTCCGCGGCCGCATCGGCGCAATACTACAATGAGGGCTATCAGCGCCCCGGCTATGAGCGGCGTGGCTATGAGCGGGGCTATGACCGCCGCAACGAGCGCGGCTACGATCAGCGTAATCAGCGCGGCTACGATCGAGGCTATGACCGCGGCTATGATCGGGCGCAGCGCGAGCAGGGCTATGGTCGCGGTCGCGACAATCCGGCGAACCGGATGACGATCGAGGAACAGAAGCGGGCCCTGAAGAACCATCGCGAGGCGCAGAAGAAGGCGCTCAAGCGCGGCTATGTGCTGCCCTGATCGGTGCGGTCATTCCTCCTCAGGTGTCAGTCGGGCCAGCCGGTCCAGCGCGCCCTGGAGGATATAGGCCGCCGCCATCTTGTCGACGACGGCGGCGCGCCTGGCGCGAGAGGCGTCGGCGTCGAGCAGGGTGCGCGTAACGGCGAGCGTCGAGAGGCGCTCGTCCCAGAAGACGATCGGCAGCGCCGTGAGAGGCGCAAGGTTGCGGATGAAGGCGCGCGTTGACTGAGCGCGCGGGCCTTCGCTGCCGTCCATGTTGAGCGGCAGGCCGATGACGAGCCCGGCGACGGCGTGCTTTTCGGCGATCTTCAGCAGGGCCGCTGCGTCGAGCCCGAATTTGACGCGCTGGATCGTTTCCAGCGGGCTGGCGATCCGCCGCTCGACATCGGAGAGCGCAAGACCGATCGTCTTGGTTCCGAGGTCGAGTCCGAGCAGCCGGGCATGTGCCGGCAGGTCGAGATAGGTTTCGAGCGGAACGAGATTGCTGGACATGTTCCGCCGGTACCATGCGCCGCCCGCAGTTGCGAGCGGCGCGTTGGTTTCGTCAGTTGACGGTCTGCTGGGTGACGCCGGCCGCCTTGAGCGAGGCCGCCCATTTGGCGATCTCGGCCGCGAAGCGCTTTGCATGCGCCTCGCGGCTCCATTCGGCCTGTGGGAAGGCGCTGGTACCGACCGCCTTGAAGCGTTCGAGCACGGTCGGCTGCTTCAGCGCACCGGCGAGAGCCGTGTTGAGCTTGTCGAGCGCCGCCGTAGGCGTGCCTTTCGGGGCGTAGAGCCCGTGCCAGATCGTCATGTCGATCCTGGTGCCGGCCTGCTCCGCGGTCGGGACATTGGGCAGGACGTCGAGGCGCTCGGCCGAGGTCACCGCATAGGCGCGGATCTTGTCGCCCTGGATCTGCGGGACGGCGGTGGTCGACTGATCGCAGAGCACGTCGACCTGGCCGGCGACGAGATCGTTCATCGCCGGGCCTGTGCCGCGATAGGCGACCTGGGCGAATTTCACCCCGAGAGCCTGGGAGAGCAGAACGGCGCAAAGATGCGCGTTCGAGCCGACGCCGGCATGGGCGATGGTCAGCTTGTCGGCCTGCTGCTTGGCGAAGGGGAAGAAGGCCTTGCCGTCGACCGGTGGCAAAGCGAGCTTGCCGGCTATGACCATCGGGCCGGTATTGACCAAGCCGACCGGGGCGAAGGCGGTCTGCGTGTCATAGCCGAGATTGCTGTAGAGCGATGGCGCGGCGGCCAGGGCCAGGTGGTGGATCAGCAGCGTGTGTCCATCGGCGTCGGCGCTGGCGAGGCGCTTGGCTCCGGCGGTGCCGCCGGCTCCGGCGACATTCTCGACCACGACCTGCTGGCCGAGCGTCCGGCCCATATGCTCGCCGAGAAGTCGCGCGATCACGTCGCTGGGGCCGCCGGCTGCGAAGGGTACGATCAGGGTGATGGGCTTGGTCGGAAAGTTCTGGGCTGCGGCGGGCGCGCAAAGCGCGAATGCCATCAAGCCGGCGAGGGCGCTACGGCGCGTCGCCAGCAAGCGTCTGAGACCTGCAATCATTCACTTCCTCCGGTTGGGCTGACCGCTCTGCGGCGGCTTGCTTGGAAAAGTGCGGTCTCTGCCGACCTTGCGCCCCTCAGCGCAGGTCGGAGAGGTAGTGGACCTCCTGTGTCAGGCAAAGGCTGAGCCGGCGCTCGACGGGCATGCCGTCGAGCGAAAGGGCGAGCCTGTCGATCTGTAATGCGGGATCGCCGGCTGTGACGCCGAGCGCGGTTGCGTCCTCGCTGCCGAGCGCCACAGCCTTGAGGCGTTCCCGGGCATGGGCGATGGTGATGCCGTAATGGCCGGCATAGAGGCTGTAGAGATTGTTCGGAACGGGCCCGGTCTCGAGCCCCGGAAAGAGCCGCTGCGGCAGGCTCAGGGTCTCGACGATCAGCGGCCGCTCGCCGAGTGAGCGCAGTCGCCGGATGCGGATGACGGTCTCGCTGTCTGCGAGGTCGAGCGCCTCGCGTTCGCCAGCATCGGCGAAGGCCGTCGTGGTGCTGAGGACGGCGCTGTCGGGAAAGCGTGGCGCGCCCTGATCGGGCGCGAGCTTGAAGAACTGGAAGAGGATTCGCCGCTCGTCATGCTCGGCGACGAAGGTGCCGCGCCCCTGGCGCCGCACGACCAGATTCTCCGCTGCGAGTTCGTCCAGCGCCTTGCGCACCGTGCCCTGGCTGACGCCGATCTCGGCGGCGAGCTGGCCTTCGCTCGGCAGGACGGCGCCGGGCGCCCAGACACCATCGACGAGCCGGCGCACGAAGATGGCCTTCACCTGCCGATAGAGCGGACGGAAGCCCAGCGCTTCCGGCATTCCGGCCTCGCCGGGCCGCGCTGCATTTTCGAGCTTGTGCACACTCATGTGTCTTATATAAGACTTGAGATGAACAAGGTCGAGCCCCGATTTCGGAGAGCGACGACCGATCCGAGGAAGCTGCAAGGAGGCCGCAATGAGCAAGCCGCATCTCTTGGTGCACGAGAAGAAGGACACCGTCGGCGTCGTCGTCGTCGAGGGCCTCAAGGCCGGGACCGACATGCTCGGCGTCGTAACTCACGACAATTCCGACTTCCGCCTGACCGCCAAGATGGATATCCTGATCGGCCACAAGGTCGCGTTGAAGGATATCAAGAAGGGCGACACGATCTGGAAATACGGCCAGGACATCGGCAAGGCCATCGGCGACATCCGCCAGGGCGAGCATCTCCACATCCACAATGTGAAGACCAAGCGCTGGTGAATTTCGCCCGCCGCGATTCCTGAAATCGGGCTCCCCGAGCGGGTCGAGCCCTCAGCCGAGGGATTTTTCCATGTCTTCCATCGTCGCCAATTTCGATCTCGTGAAGGGCAAGCTGGGCCGCGTCAAAGGCCGCAAGATCGAGGCGCCCGAGTTCAAGGTTCCGCAGATCAAGCGCCCGAGCGGCCGCTCGCTCGATTCCTTCATGGGCTGGCGCCGCGAGAACGGCCGCGTCGGCGTGCGCAATCATGTCCTGTTGCTGCCGCTCGACGATCTCTCCAATGCCGCCTGCGAGGCCGTCGCCAACAACGTCAAGGGCACGCTGGCGATCCCGCATGCCTATGGCCGGCTGCAGTTCGGCGAGGACCTCGAAATCCATTTCCGCACACTGATCGGCACCGGCGCGAACCCGAACGTCGCGGCCGTGGTCGTGATCGGCATCGAGGATGGCTGGACCAAGCGCGTCGTCGACGGCATCGCCAAGACCGGCAAGCCGGTGGTCGGCTTCGGCATCGAGGGTCATGGCGACATCTCGACCATCGCCCGCGCCTCCTATGTCGCGAAGGAGTTCGTGCAGTGGGCGACCGAGCTGCAGCGCGTGAAATGCGGCATCGAGGAGCTCTGGGTCTCGACCAAGTGCGGCGAGTCGGACACGACGACCGGCCTGTCCTCCTGCCCGACGGTCGGCAACATGTACGACAAATGGATTCCGCGCGGGGTCCATGGCGTCTTCGGCGAGACCTCCGAGATCACCGGAGCCGAGCATCTCTGCAAGGCGCGCGCCGCGACGCCGGAGGTCGGCGAGCGCTGGTACAAGATGTGGAAGGCCTATCAGGACGATGTGATCGAGGCCCACAAGACCGACGACCTCTCGGATTCGCAGCCGACCAAGGGCAATATCGCCGGCGGCCTGACGACGATCGAGGAAAAGGCACTCGGCAATCTCGAGAAGATCGGCCGCGAGTGCAAGTTCATCGACATCCTGGAGCCGGCGCAGACGCCAGCGAACGGGCCGGGGCTCTACTACATGGACACCTCCTCGGCGGCGGCCGAGTGCGTGACCCTGATGGCGGCTGGCGGTTTTGTCGTGCACACCTTCCCGACCGGGCAGGGCAACGTCATCGGCAACCCGATCGTCCCGGTGATCAAGATCACCGGCAACCCGAAGACGATGCGGACCATGCCGGAGCATATCGACGTCGATGTCTCCGGTATCCTGCGCCGCGATATGACGATCCCGCAGGCCGGCGACGCGCTGATCGAGAACATCGTGCGTACAGCGAATGGCCGCCTCACGGCAGCCGAGGCGCTGGGCCATCGCGAGTTCTCGATGACCAAGCTATACCGCAGCGCCTAGATCGCCGCGCGTCCGTTCGGACGCGGTCACGGTGATCTATCTTATTGTTATCGCATCGGAGTTTTCCGAAAAGTGGAGTCCACTTTTCGGTCCGATGCTATAGAGCATGCGGATGTTCTCCGGAGCCACGCCGTCATCCCGGATAGGCGGCGCAGCCGTGCAGATCCGGAATCCATTGTAAGGCCTCGCGCACTACGATGGATCCCGGGCCGAGCCTGGCTCGCCCGGGATGACGATGGTGGTTTCCGGCGAGATCTGCGGGCTCTAAGGAGCAAGGTCTCCAGGGGCGACGAGGCAAGAGTGTCGGACAGGGTCGTTTCACTGCATGCGCCAGGGCGGGACGTGTTGCCCGCCTATGTCCATGCCTTGGAAGCGGGCTGGTCCCCGAACACGATGCGCGACGTCGCGCCCGAGCAACTCGCGGCGATCGCGGCCGATCCCGACATCTTCCTGGCCGGGCTGAACGGACGGGGTGGCAAGATTCGTCTGCATGACGGCAGCGAGGTCGAGCGGCTGCCGGGTGTCACCCGCTGGATCATCGCCATCGATCAGCCTGAGCGCCCCTTCGTCGGCTCGATCAACCTGCGCTGGCAGGAGGATGCCGCCGGCCGGCCGGTCACGGCGCTGCCGCCGCATGTCCTCGGCCATGTCGGCTATACGATCCTGCCGGGCCATGCCGGGCGAGGCTATGCCAGCGCCGCCGTGGCGGCGGTGCTCGCCGAGGCCCGCGCAATCGGCCTGCCCTTCGTCAAGATCACCTGCGACGCCGAGAATGCGGCCTCGCGGCGAATCATCGAGAAGAATGGCGGGCTTTTCGTCGAGAATTTCGTCGCTCCATTCTACGGCCCCGAGGAGCGCCTGATGTACCGGATCGATTTGCAATCATGACCGAAGCTGCCATCCCGCGTCTGGCGAAAGGGCTCGGCCCGCTCCTGCCGGGCATCGCGCTTTCGACGGTCGTGGCCATCGTCTCGGTGCTGGCCGAGCCGGTGCTGAAGCAGATGGCCGGCGGCAGGATCGGCGTCCCCGCCGTCGTCATCGCGCTGCTGATCGGCATGTCGCTGCATCTCGTCGCGAACAATCAGCGCTTCGTTCCGGGGATGACCTTCTGCGTCAAGAAGCTGCTGCGCTGGGCGATCGCGCTGCTCGGACTGCGCATCGCGCTCGGCGACATCGTCGCGCTCGGCCTCGGCACGGCCGTGCTGGTCGTGGTCTCGATGGCCGCCACCATCGTCTCCGGCTTCGTGCTGGCGCGCCTGCTCGGCCGTGAAACCGGCATGGGCGCGCTCGGCGGCGTCGCCACCGCTGTCTGCGGTGCCTCGGCGGCGCTCGCCACGGCGACGGTCGTGCCCGATTACCGCAACAAGGCCGCCGACATCGCCTTCACCGTGATCGCGATGAACGCGCTTTCGACGGTCGCGATGCTGGCCTATCCGCTGATCTGCGTCTGGCTCGGCCTGAGCGAGCAGCAGACCGGCGTCATGCTGGGCTCGACCATCCATGACGTTGCGCAGGTCGTCGGTGCCGGCCAGTCGGTCTCGGACGAGGCGGCCAACGCCGCCGTCATCGTCAAACTCTTCCGCGTCTTCATGCTGCTTCCGGCGGTTCTGATCGTCGGCTGGTGGCTGACGCGTCAGGGCGGCGAGCATGGCGAGGCCAAGGTGCCGGTACCGGTCTTCGCCATCGTCTTCCTGCTTCTGTGCCTGGTGAACAGCATCCTCGCCACCCAGCCTGCCTTTGCCGGTGTCTACGGCCCGATCCGCGACGTGCTGCTGGAGGCGTCGCGCTGGGGGCTGCTGATCGCCATCGCGGCGCTCGGCCTCGGCACCTCGATCGCGGCGATGGCGCGGCTCGGCTGGCGCCATATCGCCCTGGTCACGGGCACCAGCCTCGTCATCCTCCTGGTCGCCACGAGCGGCCTGATCCTCATGGGCTGAACACGGCCAACCGAGCAGGAAGCCATGACCGATATCGTCATCACCGAATTCATGGACGAGGCGGCGGTCGAGTCGCTGCGCGAGCGCTACGTCGTGCATCACGATCCCGAGCTGTTCGGCAAACCGGAAGAGTTGGCGCGGCTGGTCGCCACGGTTCCGGCCCTGATCGTGCGCAACCAGACGCAGGTGCGGGGCGATCTGCTCGCCGTTGCGAAGAACCTCAAGGTCGTCGGCCGGCTCGGCGTCGGCCTCGACAATATCGACATGGCAGCCTGCGCGGCGCGCGAGATCAAGGTCTTCCCGGCGACCGGCGCCAATTCTCTCTCCGTGGTCGAGTATGTGATCGGCACCGCGATGACACTGCTGCGCGGGGCCTATTTCGCCAATGCGGCGATGCTCGCCGGCGAATTTCCGAAGACGAAGCTGATCGGCCGGGAGATCGCCGGCAAGCGCATGGGGCTGGTCGGCTTCGGCGCGATCGCGCGCGACGTCGCCCGGCATGCCCAGGCGCTCGGCATGAGCGTCGCCGCCTATGATCCCTATGTGCCGGCCGACGCGCCGGCCTGGCGGGGCGTCGAGAAACTCGAGCTCGATGCCCTGCTTTCGACCTCGGACGTGATCTCGATCCATCTGCCGCTGACGCCCGAGACGCGCGGCGTGATCGGCGCGGCCGCTTTTGCCCGGATGAAGCCGGATGCGATCCTGATCAATGCGGCGCGCGGCGGCGTGATGGACGAGGCCGAGCTGGTCGCGGCGCTGAAGGGCGGCAGGCTCGCAGGAGCGGCGCTCGACGTCTTCGAGCAGGAGCCGCTTAAGGCGGACGGCGCCAAGCTGTTCGCCGGCACGCCGAACCTGATCCTGACCCCGCATATCGCCGGCAATACGATCGAATCGAACGGCCGGGTTTCCGGGCTCGTCGCCGAGCGGGTGATCGTTGCCCTGGAGGGCCGGGCATGACGCGGCTGTCGCTCGCAGAAGCGGAGGAGAAGGTCGCGGCGCTGTTCGTCGCGGCCGGTGCGTCGGCCGCCAATGCCGCCTCGGTGGCGCAGGCCCTGGTCGCGGCGGAGGCTGACGGGCTCAAAGGCCACGGCCTGTCGCGCGTGCCGACCTATCTCGCCATGCTGAAATCCGGCAAGATCGATGGACAGGCCGTGCCGACGGCGCGCCAGCCGAGACCCGGCGTGCTGGCCATCGACGCAGCCCATGGCTTCGCCTATCCGGCGATCGACCTCGCCATCGTCGAGTTGCCGGAGATGGCGCGCCGGCAGGGCATCGTCGCGGCACCGATCCGCCGCTCCAATCATTGCGGGGCCGCGGGGCACCATGTCGAGCGACTGGCGGAGCAGGGTCTGGTCGCCTTGCTCTTTGCCAACACGCCCGGCGCGATCGCGCCCTGGGGCGGCTCGAAGCCTGTCTTCGGCACCAACCCGATCGCCTTCGCTGCGCCGCTCGCCGGCCGTGAGCCTGTCGTCATCGACATGGCGCTGTCCAGGGTCGCCCGCGGGCCGATCGTCGCCGCCAGGCAGAAGGGGCAGGCCATTCCCGAGGGCTGGGCGCTCGATGCCGACGGCAAGCCGACGACCGACCCCGCCGCCGCGCTCGCCGGCACGATGGTGCCGCTCGGCGAGGCCAAGGGCGCGACGCTCGCCATGATGGTCGAGATCCTCGCCGCCGCTCTGGTCGGCACCCATTTCGCCTTCCAGGCCTCCTCCTTCCTCGACGACAAGGGCGGCCCGCCCGATACGGGCCAGCTCATCCTCGCCATCGATCCGACGAGCATGGGCGGCCACTGGTTCGATGAGCGCATGAAGCTGCTGGCGCATATGATCGAGGAGCAGCCGGGAACGCGCTTGCCGGGCATGAGGCGCTATGGATTGCGGGCCAAGGCGCGAGCCGAAGGGATCGAGGTCGAGCTCTGACATTGCCGCGTCTTGCCCGGGCCTGAGCCGAGCCTCTCTGGCCGAGGCAGGCGCAGGCGTTCAGACGAAATCGAAACGATCAACATCGACAAGGCCTTTGTCGGTGATCTTCAGATGCGGAATCACCGGCAAGGTCAGGAAGGCGACCTGCAGGAAGGGCTCGGCGAGAACGACGCCGAGCGCCTTGGCTGCGGCGCGCAGGGCCTCGAGCCCATGGCGGACCTCCTCGAAGGGACGATCGCTCATCAGCCCGGCGACGGGGAGTGCGAGCTCGGCCGTGATCTCGCCGGCTTCCGCCACGGCGAAGCCGCCGCCGAGCGCGATCAGCCGGTTCGCCGCTGCCGCCATAGACGGCTCGTCGACGCCGACGACGCAGAGATTATGGCTGTCATGGCCGACGGAGGAGGCGATGGCGCCGTGCCTCATGCCGAAGCCGTGGACGAAGCCGGTGGCGACACCGCCATTGCGGCCATGGCGTTCGATCACGGTGACCTTGATCGCATCCTGGGCGAGGTCGGGCAGGGCGGCCTCGTCCTGCTCCGGCAGGCGCATGGATAGTCGCTCGGTGATGATCCGGCCGGGCACGACGCCGATCACCGGCGTCTCGCCGGAGCGGGCGCGGACCGTGAAATCGTCCGGCGTCAAATGCCGGCTCTTCACGCTGGCGAGGCCGACCGGCGCGACCGCCCGGCGGTCGCTGAAGAGCGCCTCCTCGACCAGCCTGCCCCCGGCGAAGACCCGGGCGACGCGGCAGGCGGCGAGGTCCTCGACCAGCACGATGTCGGCGCGCTTGCCGGCGCCGATGAAGCCGCGGTCGAACAGGCCGAAATTGCGCGCGGCCGACAGGCTGGCGGTGCGGTAGGTCGCAAGAATGTCGGCGCCGTGGGCGATCGCGGTGCGGATCATGAAATCGAGATGACCCTCCTCGGCGATGTCGAGCGGATTACGGTCGTCGGTGCAGAAGGCGAGGAAGGGCGAGGCGTCGCGGGTGATCAGCGGGATCAGCGCGTGCAGGTCCTTGGAGACCGAGCCCTCGCGGATCAGGATCGCCATGCCCTTGGCGAGCTTCTCTCGGGCTTCGTCGAGCGTCGTCGTCTCATGGTCGGTGCGGATAGCGGCGGAAAGATAGCCGTTGAGATCCATGCCCCGGACCAGCGGCGCATGTCCGTCGATATGGCGCTCCGCGAAGGCCGCCAGCTTGGCGAGGCAGCCGGGGTCGCGATGCAGCACGCCGGGAAAGTTCATGAACTCGGCGAGGCCGATCACCTTCGGGTGGTTCATGAAGGGCGTCAGGTCACCGGCTTCGAGCACCGCGCCAGCCGTTTCCAGATGTGTCGCCGGCACGCAGCTCGAGAGCTGGACGCGCAGATCCATCCGCATCGCCTGGGCGCAGGCGAGGAAATAGCGGATGCCCTCGGCGCCGAGCACATTGGCGATCTCGTGCGGGTCGCAGATCGCGGTGGTGACGCCGTGCGGCAGCACGCAGCGCTCGAATTCGAGCGGCGTCACCAGCGAGGATTCGACATGCAGATGCGTGTCGATGAAGCCGGGGACGGCGATCAGCCCCTTGGCATCGAAGACCACCTTGCCTTCATAGTGGCCATAGGTGCCGACGATCGAGTCCCCGCAGAGCGCGATGTCGGTCTCGACGAGGTCACCGGAGACGAGGTCGAGCAGTTTCGCGCCGCGGATGACGAGATCGGCGGGTTCGTCGCCGCGGCCTTGCGCGATCCGGCGGGCGAGGGTGGCTGCGTCGGTCATGGCTGAGCCCTCCATGGCGTCGATCGAAGGAAATTGCACGCGCCTTGCCGGGATGTCGACTTGGCGATGCATGAGTTTCGCGGTGCCCTTGCGGGCAAGCTGCGCCGCCGCGCCGATGCGGGACCCATTCCGGAACGGCCCAGGGCTGCGGCAGGTTTCCGTGTCTTTCCTGGGAACGCTCCAGAATGGGTCCCGGGTCTACACTGTGCTTCGCCGGGACGACGGCGCGCTATGGTCCTGAGATGTGGATGTATCTTCTCGCGAGCAAGAAGGGCGCGCTCTATGTCGGCGTTGCCAACTCGTTGTCTCGCCGCATCCATGAGCATCACCAAGGATGTGGTTCGGAATTTGCCAGCCGCCACGGTGCCTTGCGTCTGGTTCATGCAGACCGGTTCGACGATGGGCTGGACGCCGTCGCCCGGGAAAAAGCGCGTCAAGCACTGGCGTCGATCCTGGAAAATCGCGCCGATCGAGCGTTCAAATCCCGACTGGAACGATCTGTATCCCACCGTCCATCTCGATTGAGCGGGCGGCAGCCGCTATACCCGCCCGTTCCAGACATTTGCGGAGATCGTCATGCAGCTCACCTGGTTCGGTCACTCGGCCTTTCGTCTCGATCTGCCTCAGACCTCGATCCTGATCGACCCGTTCTTCACCGGCAATCCGTCCTTCGAGGGCGATGCGGCAGCTGCGGCCAAAGGCGTCAGCCACATCGTGATCACCCATGGCCATGGCGACCATGTCGGCGACGCGCTCAGCATCGCCGAGGCGAACGATGCCACGGTGATCAGCAATTACGATCTGTGCATGCACCTGGCGTCCAAGGGGCTGAAGAAGTTCGAGCCGATGAACACCGGCGGCACGATCGATCTCGGCGCCTTCTCGGTCAGCCTCGTCCGCGCCGACCACTCGGCCGGCATGGGCGATGCCGGCGTCGCCGTGCCGCTCGGTAGCCCCAACGGCGCGATCATCAAGGCGGCCGGCGAGAAGACGCTCTGGCATATGGGCGACACCGACATCTTCTCGGACATGGCGCTGATCTCCGAGATGCACGGCGTCGAAATCTGCATCTGCCCGGTCGGCGACCGCTTCACCATGGGCGGCAAGGCCGCCGCGCTGGCGATGACCCGCTTCGTCAAGCCGAAGCTGGCGATTCCCTGCCATTACGGCACGTTCCCGATCATCGATCAGAACGCCTCGGCCTTCGTTTCGGCGATGGCTGGCAGCGGCATCGAGGTGCTGGTGCCGCAGAAGGGCAAGGCGGTCGCGGTCTGAAAGCCACGCCGCATCCTCGATGAGCGCGGGGAACCCTCTCCTGTAAGGAGAGGGCAGGGTGAGGTGTAGGCGCTGTGACCAGTTCCGTGAGCGCTGACCGCGCGGTCGGGTTCAAGCCAACGTGTCCAGTTCGAACACCTCACCCCTACCCCTCTCCTTCCAGGAGAGGGGATCCCCCGCATGACCTGTCCCCCGGCGTGTTGCGGGCCGGCCTCGCGGGCCGTATAGCCCGTGACCACGCATCATGTTCGCCAGCGCTGCGAAGTTTCAGGAGCCCGCCCATGTCGGTCGATGCCGCCACCGTCAAACGCGTCGCGCATCTCTCGCGCATCGCCGTCGAGGACGCTGATGTCGCGAAGCTGCAAGGTGAGCTCAACGCCATCCTCGGCTTCGTCGAGCAGCTCAACGAGGTCGATGTCGCCGGCGTCGAGCCGATGACCTCGGTGATGCCGATGGCGATGAAGAAGCGCCAGGACGTCGTCAATGATGGCGAGATCGCCAAGGCGATCGTCGCCAACGCCCCGGCCTCGGAGGACGATTACTTCATGGTGCCGAAGGTCATCGAGTAAGGCGCGCGCTCGCCGTCGCGGCGAGCCCTGCGAGGCGGACCAGCCCTCGCGCGCGTACTGACGAAACGCCCGACAGCCCAGTTTTTCGGATTTGCCATCGTGACCGATCTCACCCGCCTGACCCTCACCGAAGCCCGCGACGGGCTGAAGGCCAAGAGCTTCTCCGCCACCGAGCTCACCAAGGCGCATGTCGCCGCCGTCGAGCAGGCGCGGGCGCTCAACGCCTATGTGCTGGAGACGCCCGAGCACGCGCTGAAGCAGGCAGAAGCCTCCGATGCGCGGCTGGCCAAGGGCGAGGCCGGGCCGCTCGAAGGCCTGCCGCTCGGCATCAAGGACCTGTTCGCGACTGAAGGCGTGCGCACCACCGCCTGCTCGAAGATCCTCGGCAATTTCGTGCCGGCCTATGAATCGACCGTCTCGAGCCAGCTCTGGCGCGATGGCGCGGTGATGCTCGGCAAGCTCAATAATGACGAGTTCGCCATGGGCTCGTCGAACGAGACCTCGGCTTTCGGCCCGGTGGTCAATCCCTGGCGCCGTGAGGGCTCGAATGTCGGCGCGGCCGCAGCCGGCAACGTCGAGGGCAATCACCTCGTTCCCGGCGGCTCGTCGGGTGGCTCGGCGGCGGCCGTCGCCGCGCATCTCTGCCTTGCCGCGACCGCGACCGACACCGGCGGTTCGATCCGCCAGCCGGCTGCCTTCACCGGCACGGTCGGCATCAAGCCGACCTATGGCCGCTGCTCGCGCTGGGGCGTCGTCGCCTTCGCGTCCTCGCTCGACCAGGCCGGGCCGATCGGCAAGACGGTGCGCGACTGCGCCGTGATGCTGCGCTCGATGGCCGGACATGATCCGAAGGACACCACCTCGGTCGACCAGCCGGTGCCGGATTACGAGGCCTCCGTCGGCCGCTCGGTCAAGGGCATGAAGATCGGCATTCCCAGGGAGTACCGCATCGACGGCATCTCGCCTGAGATCGAGGCGCTCTGGCAGCAGGGCATCGCCTGGCTGAAGGCCGCCGGCGCCGAGATCGTCGAGATCTCGCTGCCGCACACCAAATACGCACTGCCGGCCTACTACATCGTCGCGCCGGCCGAGGCCTCGTCCAACCTCGCCCGCTATGACGGCGTGCGCTACGGCCTGCGCGAGCCCGGCCGCGACATCGTCGAGATGTATGAGAAGACCCGGGCCGCCGGCTTCGGCGCCGAAGTCAAGCGCCGCATCATGATCGGCACCTATGTGCTCTCCTCCGGCTATTACGACGCGTATTATCTGCGCGCCCAGAAGGTGCGCACTCTGATCAAGCGCGACTTCGAGGAGGCCTATGCCGCGGGCATCGATGCGGTGCTGACGCCGGCGACGCCGTCGGCCGCCTTCGGCATCGGCGAGAAGGGCTCGGCCGACCCGGTCGAGATGTATCTCAACGACATCTTCACGGTGACGGTGAACATGGCCGGCCTGCCGGGCATCGCGGTCCCGGCCGGTCTCGACAGCCAGGGCCTGCCGCTCGGGCTGCAGCTGATCGGCCGGCCCTTCGACGAGGAGACGCTGTTCTCGCTCGGCGAGGTGATCGAGCAGGCGGCCGGCCGCTTTGCCATAGGCGAGCGTTGGTGGGCCTGATTGGCTTCTGACATCCGGCGAGCGCGGGCTGATCGGTCGCATTCCGAATCCTGATTTCCCGCCCAGGGCCGCCAATGGCACTCTCCCGGCAGCCTGATCGCGCTGCCGGAGAACCGCCATGCCGACCTATCCCTACGAGACCGTCGACGTCTTCACCGACCGCCGCTTCGGCGGCAACCAGCTCGCGGTCTTCACCGATGCGCGCGGCATGTCGGATGCCGAGATGCAGGCGCTCGCGGCCGAGATGAACTATAGCGAGACGACCTTCGTCCTGCCGCCGAGCGACCCCGCGAACACCGCCCGTGTCCGCATCTTCCACCGCACTGCCGAGATGCCCTTTGCGGGCCATCCCAATGTCGGAACGGCCTGCGTGCTCGCCGCCCATGGCCGCGATCGCGACGGCATCCTGTTGTTCGAGGAGAGCGCAGGGCTGGTCGAGGTCAGGGTCTCGCGCGACGCCGGCGGGCGGGTGACAAGTGCCACAATCGCCGCGCCTCAGGCGCTCTCGCTCGGCATCCAGCTGCCCGTCGATGCGATCGCCGCCTGCGCCGGGCTCGCGCCGCAGGATGTCCTCACCACCAGCCACCCGCCGCAGCAGGCCTCGCTCGGCGTCAAATTCTTCTTCGCCGAAGTCAGGCCTGAGACACTCGCACGAGCGACCCCTGACATCGCCGCCTATCGTAGGTTGTCCGCCGCCAATCCGGTGCTGGAAGGGCGTCTGTCGGTTTTCTTCTACGCCTGGGATGGCGCCAATGTCCGGGCCCGGATGTTCTCGCCGCTCTCGGGAACCTGGGAAGATCCGGCGACCGGCAGCGCCAGCGCAACGCTCGCGGCATTGACGCTGTCGCTCTCCGACAAGGACAATATCGCCTTCGATATCACCCAAGGTGTCGAGATGGGCCGGCCCAGCCTCCTGCATGTCGCGGCGCGGCGCGTCGGCGGGGAGATCCGGGCGACCGTCGGCGGCGGCTGCGTGCCGGTGCTGCGCGGCGAGGCGACGCTCTAGGACTGGCACGATGTTCAGCCATGTCACTGTCGGCAGCAGCGACCTCGATCGTGCGGGGCGGTTCTACGATGCCGTGCTGCTGCCGCTCGGCCTGCGTAGGCGCCAGGTCACTCCCGATGGCGGGCCTGCGGCGCTGTGCTGGGTTTCGCCGAGCCAGAACCTGCCGCGCTTTTATGTCTACGAACCGTTCGATCGCCGGCCCGCAGGCGTCGGCAATGGCAGCATGACCGCGTTCCTGGCACCGTCCGCGGCCGCGGTCGATATCGCTTACGCCGCCGGCCTTAATTCGGGCGGGCGTGACGAGGGCGCGGCCGGACCGCGCACTCGTTATGGCCAGGGCTATTACGGCGCCTATCTGCGCGACCCCGATGGCAACAAAATCCATATCGCCTATCGTGGTGATGTGGCCGTTGCGGCCGCGGGGTCGTAGGTGCTCAGCCGTCGAGCCCGAGTTCCTTGCGGAGCTTGCGCGTGAGCCCGGACGCGACCAGCCGGTGGCTCTCACGCAGATAGTCGCGAAAGGCGTCGTCCGGCAGGCTCTCCTCGGAGAAGCGCTGGATCCACTTCATGCCGCGTGAGGCGAGATAGGGCGCCGGGCGGCAGCCTGGCGCATCGCGCAGCATCTCATAGGCGATCGGCGAGCACTTGAACGAGACGAAGAGCGTCCCGTCGACCTCGTCACGGCCGAGGGCGAAGACCTTGCCGCCGACCTTCCAGACATCGGCGCCGCCCCATTGCACGACATGGGTGGTCGCTGGCAGGGCGGCGCAGAAGGCGTTGTATTCGGCGAGGGTCATGCGGCCTCAAAAGCTTTCGGCGTCGATGCCGTGGCGCTTGGCTGCGGCGACGATCTGCGACCAGGTTTCGTCGTCGAGCGGGATGCCGTCGCGCTGGCGCTCGATCCGGGTCGTACGCTCCTTGTCACCCGGCGCCAGCACCGGCTCGGCGGGATCCTGCGGCGCGGCGGCGCGCACGAAGGCAAGATAGCTCTCGATGCGCTTGCGGCGCAGATTGGCGTCTGGCTCCAGACGGGCGGGATCGATCAGCACGCCGAAGAGCGAGTTGATGATCCAGCTGCGATGCGGCTTCTCGTCGATGCGGGCGGCGCCCATCAGCCCGGCCGAGAGCAATTCGGCGATCAGCGAGAGTCCGGCGCCCTTATGGTCGCCGAAGGGCAGCAGGGCGCCGAGCGGCAGATCAGGAATGGCGTGCTGGAAGACATGCTTGGGGTCGGTGGTCGGGCGGCCCTCGCCGTCGATGATGTAGCCCTCCGGCACCGGCACGCCCTTGTTGAGCGCGACGCGGGCCTTGCCATGCGCCATGCGGCTGGTGGCGAAGTCGAGGATGATCGGATCGTTCTCGGGTACCGGGATGCCGATCGCATGCGGATTGGTGCCGAAGCGCGCTTCCTTCGCAGCATAGGGCGCGACGATCGGCGGGCGGCCGGCGACATTGACCCAGAACAGCGAGATCAGCCCCGCGGCCGCCGCAACCTCGGCGTAATGGCCGATACGGCCGATATGATGGGCGTCGAGCAGGTTGAGGATGGCGACGCCGCCGGCCTGGGCGATGATGATGCCGCGGTCCACGGCGTCGCGGGCGGTGGGCTGGCCGAGCGCGACATTGCCGTCGGCGATCAGGAACGGCCCGGCCTCGATGCGGATCGACAGTTTCGAAGCGGGTTTCAGATTGCCGTCGGCGAGCGAGTTGAAATAGAGCGGCAGCATGCCGACACCATGACTGTCATGGCCGCTGAGATTGGCGAGCACGAGATGTTCGGCGGTCTCCCGGGCCTCGGCCTCGCTCCAGCCGGCGGCGGTGATCATGGCGATGGTGAGCGCCTGGAGCGCTTCGGGCCGGTGCAGGCGGTAGGTCATGGCGGCTTCTTGATCGGGGAATTCGAAAGGTGCGGAGCGCCACAGTGCACGGTGCGGCGCGCGGCGCAATGTGCCCGGTGAAATGGCTGTGCTGCGCCGTCGCATCTCGACGCTGCGCTCACCAATCCTTATGTTGCAGAATGCAATCCTGTTTTCACCGGACCTTGAATCCGGTCGAGGAGGGACGAGGGATGTTCTCGATACCGGGCCTGAAAGTCGTCTCGCTATCCGATGCCGCCGCGGCGCGCATTCGCGAGATCATGGCGCAGTCGGCCAATGACGATACGGGCACTCCGGTGCTCGGGCTGCGCGTCGGCGTCAAGAAGGGCGGCTGCGCCGGCATGGAATACACCTTCGAGGTGGCGCGCGAGGCCAGGAAGGGTGACGAGGTCGTGACCGAGAAGGGGGCGACCGTCATCGTCGACGGCAAGGCCGTGCTGTTCCTGCTCGGAACCGAACTCGATTTCCGGACGGACCGCTTTTCCTCGACCTTCGTCTTCAACAACCCGAACCAGGTTTCGGCCTGCGGTTGTGGCGAGTCGGTCGAGATCAAGCCGCGGGCCGAGAGCGCGATCGCCGCGCAATAGCTCCGCCGGAGTCCGCCGTTCAGGCGACCTTGCTCGCGTCCAGAACGGCCTCTTCGGTGACGGTGCGGTTGCGGCCGTCGCGCTTGGCCTGCATCAAAGCGCTGTCGGCGCGCTCGACGATCGAGTTGATGGTATCGCCGCGATGGTAGACGGCGACCCCGAGCGAGATCGTGATGCGGCCGAGATTCTCATTGGTCGAGCGCTTGACGAGCTCGCGGGTCAGCAGAGCCTGACGCACGGTCTCGGCGCCGAACTTGCCGGCGGTGACGTCGGCATCGGGCAGGATGATCGCGAACTCCTCGCCGCCGAAGCGCGTGATCACCGCCTTGTCCTTGAACTTGTCCTTCATCGTCCGTGCCACGAGGCGCAGCACCTGGTCGCCGGTGAGGTGACCGTGCGCATCGTTGAAATGCTTGAAGAAGTCGATATCGGCCATGACCAGCGCGAAGGGCTCGCGCCGCAGCGTGGCCTGGTCGATCGCCTTCTGCAGCATCTCCTCGAAATGGCGGCGGTTGGCGAGCCCGGTCAGCGGATCGGTCAGCGCCTCGGCGCGGGTCGACTCCAGCGCCTCGCGCAGATTGCGGATCTCATGGGCGCTCTCGCGAAGCTGCGTTTCGAGCTGGGTCTTGCGCGCGACTTCCTCGCGGGTCGAGAGCACGAGCGCCTCGACCCATTCGCGCAGCCGCTGCCTGTCGGCGGAGGGCGGGACCTCGTCGGACATCTGACAGAGCCGGCCGTGATAGGTCTGGCTGGAGACCAGGGCCTGGTCGACCAGGGCCATCATCGCGTCGATCTCGCCCAGGACCTGCAGGCTGGTGCGCTCAGCCTGGCGCGACAGGCGCTCGGTGCCGATGAAACGGTCGTAGAGGGTATCGATGTCGGCGACGCCGACCTCGCCATTGCTGCCGGCGATGATCGCGTTCATCGCCATGCTGAGAGCGGGCAGCTCGCCACTGAGATGAGCGTACCAGACCTCGAAGGCGCGGGGATAGCCCGGCGAATAATGCTGGCGCATCGCTGCGACGACGCGTTCCGCGAGGTCGTGTGGTTGCGGCGAAGCTGGCTGGTCGAGACTCATCACGCTTGTTCCCTCGCCGGGCGACCCTTCGTCGCACGACGAAGGTCGGCCCTGCATCAACCGAAACGGGACATCCTGTCCTGGTCTGGCTGGAACAAGCTTCCCGCCGAATGCCGGCCTGCTCGCCGACACTCAACCCCGAGGACGGACCTTAGGCGGATGATGTTAAGGTAAAGTTTCTTCGCTGATTTCCCGGAGGCGGCGAGGGCGCCCCCGGCTCAGATCTCAGTCGGCACGGACCGAGCGCAACAGGAAGGCGGGGACGTGATCGCCCAGGCCCTTGACCTTCGGGCCGTCGTCGAGTTCATCCCGCCGCGGCGTGCGTGGCCGCTCATTGCCCCGGCGCGGGGCCGGCTCGGCGGTGTGTTCGCGCCGCGGTTGGCGCTCGCGGGGCGGGGGCGCCTCGCGATCATGCGACGCCTCGGACTCGACCTTCGGCTCGCTGCGTGGCGGTCGGCCATCGCGCCCGCCACGTCCCGACGACCTGCCGCCCCGGCGCTCCTCGCCCCGGCGGCCACGGCGTTCCTCGCGCGGCTCGGCGGGGGGCAGGGCGTCGAGACCGGGCCCTTCCCATTCGATGGTCTTGCCGGTCAGCTTCTCGATCGCCGCGACCAGCTTGTCGTCATGGCGCGTCACGATCGTGAAGGAGGCGCCTTCGCGCCCGGCCCGGCCGGTGCGGCCGATGCGATGGACATAGTCTTCGGCATGGGTCGGCACGTCGAAATTGAAGACGTGGCTGACAGCCGGGATGTCGAGGCCGCGGGCCGCGACATCGCTCGCCACCAGGATCGGGTTCTCGCCGGTCCGGAAGGATTCGAGCGCCGCCATGCGGGCGTACTGGTCCATGTCGCCATGCAATGCGACGGCGGGGAAGCCATGCTTTTGCAACGACTTGTGAAGCGTTGCTACATCGCGCTTGCGGTTGCAGAAGACGATCGCGTTCTGCAGGTCCTTGGCATCGCGGATGAGCTTGCGCAGGATTTCGCGCTTCTCGTAATCTTGGCTGTTCGAGGCGATCAGGCGCTGGGTGATGGTGGCTGCGGCGGTCGCCGGCCGCGAGACCTCGACACGCACCGGATTGTGCAGGAACTGCTCGCTGATCCTGGTGATCTCCGGCGGCATGGTCGCCGTGAAGAACAGGGTCTGCCGCGTGAAGGGGACGAGCTTGCAGATCCGCTCGATGTCGGGAATGAAGCCCATGTCGAGCATGCGGTCGGCCTCGTCGATGACGAGCAGCTCGACGCCCGTGAGCAGGAGCTTGCCGCGCTCGACATGGTCGAGCAGGCGACCGGGCGTGGCGATCAGCACGTCGACGCCGCGGGTGATCTTGGCATCCTGGTCGCCGAAGGAGACGCCGCCGATCAGCAGTGCGACCGAGAGCTTCTGGTTGACGCCGTAGCGGGTGAAATTCTCCTCGACCTGGGCGGCCAGCTCGCGCGTCGGCTCGAGGATCAAGGTGCGGGGCATCCTGGCGCGGGCGCGGCCGTTCTCGAGGATGGTCAGCATCGGCAGGGTGAAGGCCGCGGTCTTGCCCGTTCCGGTCTGGGCGATGCCCAGAACATCCTTGCGGGCGAGGACGTGCGGAATGGCCTGAGCCTGGATCGGCGTCGGCGACGTGTAACCTGCGTTGGTGACGGCCGTCAGAACTTTATCGCTCAGGCCGAGTTCGGCGAAGGACATCGAGGGTTGCGCTTCTTCTGGGTCGGTGACACGTGGCGGGATGACCGATCGACCACCACGGTGGCGCGACTTTGCTTGCCTGCGCGCCTTCGGACGTCCGTGGAATGCAGAAAAAGCAGGGCAAAGTCAACATTCTAGCGAGGTTAGGCGATGATGAGCGCGAGAAGCATGGCGGTTCCCGAGCCGCTGGTGCTGGTTCCAGGCCTGAATTGCACCGCGGCGCTCTATGCGCCGCAATGGCGGATTCTGGCGGCCGGACGCCAGATTCTCGTCGCCGAAACCACCTTTGACGAGGATATCGGGGCGATCGCCGAGCGTTTGCTGGCGGCTGCTCCCGCGCGTTTCGCGCTCTGCGGGCTGTCCATGGGGGGATACGTGGCATTCGAGGTGATGCGCCGGGCGCCGGAGCGCGTGACGCGGCTGGCCCTCCTCGACACCACCGCGCAGCCCGCGACGCCGGAAACCAACCAGCCCCGCGAGCAGATGATAGCGCTCGCCGAGAAAGGGGCCTTCGACAACGTCACGACCCTGCTGTGGCAGAAGCTCGTGGCTCCCGAGAGGCTCGCCGATGAAGGCCTCAGGCTCACCGTGCGCCAAATGGCGGAGGAGGTCGGCGCCGCCGGATTCGTGCGCCAGCAGCGAGCGATCATGGGGCGAGTCGATGCCCGGCCGTGGCTACCTGCGATCAGCGTGCCGAGTCTGGTCCTGGTCGGTGCCCAGGACGTGATCACGCCACCTGCCGAAGCGAGGGCGATCGCCGCCGGGATCGGCGCTGCGGCGCGCTATCTGGAGGTTCCGGGCTGCGGCCATCTTTCGACGCTCGAGGCGCCCGAGGTCGTGAACAGGGCGCTGATCGACTGGCTCGGTTGAGGCCTCAGCGCTGGACGACGCAGGGGTCGAGCCTGACCTCGCCGGCGCGTTTTGCGAGCGAGCCGGTGACGAGCGGGTCGATCGGCTGCCCCTTGGCCGCGGCGGAGGCGGCCTGGTGCAAGCCGTCCCGGTCGAGCTGCGCGGCCTTGTAGGAAATCAGATTGGCGGCGACCACAGAGATGAAGGCGATCGCCGCGCCGGCCTTGGCGACATCGGCGACCATGCTGCCGCGCTGATTGCGCAGGAATGCCATGATGAGGCGCATCGCGCTCTCCTGAAAGAAGGCGTGGCGTAGGACGCCGGTTCGCGAAGAATGCAATCCGTCCTGTAAAAACTTGGTTAGCGAAACGTCTTCGGCTGCGATAGCCGGGCCTGCCGGCGCACAAGGCGGCGCGGATCAGCCATGCCCCTCAAGCTTTGCCCGGTTCTCCCGGAACATGCGGCGCAGTTCCGCCAGCACCGCCAATACGGCCGGGCGCTGGCGGGCGATCTCGTGCGAAACGAGAAAGATGGCGTCGGCCGTCGCCTCGGGCGGTTCCTCGAGCCGCAGCAGGTTGGCGTCGGCGTCGGCCATGAAGCAGGGCGCCATCGAGACCGCCCCCGAGGAGCGGATGCTCTCATAGCGCGCGGCGGAATCGGCGACCCGGGCCGCGATCGGGCGCCCGGCGGCCCAGGCGACGATATGCTCGTCGATTCGCGAGGAGACCTCGCGGCTGACCGAGATGATCGGGGCGGTGGCGGGGTCGGTGTCGCGCCTCGCATAGAGCGCCTGTACGAGGCGGCCGACCTTCTGGCCGTAATAGCCGGTGCCCTCCGGCGGCTTGCGCATGCGGATCGCGATCTCCGCCTCGCCACGTGCGAGGTCGAGCCGCTCGCGCGTGCTGAGGATGACGATCTCGACGCCGCCAGCGGCCGCCGAGAGCCGGGTTGCGTTCATGGTGAGGAGCAGGCTGATCGAGGTGGTGGCGGTAATCCGTACCGGGGCGTCGTCAGCCGGCAGCGCTGCCCGCGCCCGATTGGCGAAGCGCGCAGCGGCTGTCGCGACCGCCAAGGCTTCCTGCGCCAGTGCCGAGCCGATCTCGGTCGGGATCAGGCGGTTGGCGCCGCGGCGGAACAAAGGGAATCCGAGCCTGGTCTCGAAGCTCCGCAGCCGTCTTGCGACCGTGGTTTCGCTCAGTCCGAGCGCCACGGCCGCCAAGGCGAGCGCGCCTTCGGTGGCGACGGCATGGAAGATCTCGATATCTTCCCAGGGCAGGGCCGCAGGCTGGCCATCGCGTCGAGATGGAGGGGAAGCAGGCTGCCCCATGCGATCAGCTGCCAGCGGCAGGGCGTGGGGGTGGAGCGATCCGGATGAGCATGACAGGGGCAGGGCGAGGAGGGCTGCATGCGGACAGGATGTCCATCACGCGGCCTTCCCGCAGCCCGGCAGGAATGCCGGGGAGCCCGGCGCGGCTGCAGCGGCCGGGCCCGGTTCTCACAGGTCGATCAACTCGCCGGCGAAGGCGGCGCGCTCCTGGATGAAGACGAAGCGGGCTTCGGGCTTGTTGCCCATCAGCCGCTCGACCGTGTCCGAGGTCTCCTGCTTGGTCTCGTGATCGACCATGACCTTGAGCAGCATGCGCTTGGCCGGATCCATGGTCGTTTCCTTGAGCTCGGCCGGCATCATCTCGCCGAGGCCCTTGAAGCGGCCGATCTCGGGCTTTTTGCCCTTGAACACCGTCTCTAGCAGCTCGTTCTTGTGGGCGTCGTCGCGGGCATAGACCGATTTGCTGCCGTGGCGCAGCCGGTAGAGCGGCGGTACCGAGAGGTAGAGATGTCCTTTTTCGATCAGCCGCGGCATCTGGCGCCAGAAGAAGGTGACGAGCAGCGAGGCGATATGGGCGCCGTCGACATCGGCGTCGGTCATCACGATGACCTTCTCGTAGCGCAGGTCGTCCTCGCGGAACTGCGTGCCGATGCCGCAGCCCAACGCCAGGATCAGGTCGGCGAGCTGCTGATTGGCGTTGAGCTTGTCGCGGGTCGCATTGGCGACGTTGAGGATCTTGCCGCGCAGCGGCAGGATCGCCTGGGTCTTGCGGTTGCGGGCTTGCTTGGCCGAACCGCCGGCCGAGTCGCCCTCGACGATGAAGAGTTCGGAGCCGACGGCGCCAGCATTGCTGCAATCGGCGAGCTTGCCGGGCAGGCGCAGCTTGCGCGTCGCGGTCTTGCGCGACACTTCCTTTTCGAGCCGGCGGCGCAGGCGCTCGTCGGCACGGTCGACCGACCAGTCGAGCAGCCTCAGCGCCTGCTGCGGCGAGGCGGCGAGCCAGTGGTCGAAAGCGTCGCGCACCGCATTCTCGACGATGCGCGCCGCCTCGAGCGTCGCTAGCTTGTCCTTGGTCTGCCCCTGGAACTCCGGCTCGCGGATGAAGACCGAGAGCATGGCGGTGCAGGTCGCCATCACGTCGTCGGAGGTGACCTGGGCCATGCGCTTGCTCTGGCCGATGCGCTCGGCATGGTCGCGCAGGCCACGCAGCAAGGCGATGCGCAGGCCCTGCTCATGCGTGCCCCCTTCCGGCGTCGGGATGGTGTTGCAGTAGGAGGAGCTGAAGCCATCCTCGCCGGTGGCGAGCCAGGCGATGGCCCATTCGAGCGAGCCGTGGCCACCCTCCTTGGTGACCTTGCCGCTGAAGATCGGCTCGGCGACCAGGTCCTTGCCCTCGATCTCGCCGGCGAGATAGTCGCGCAGGCCGCCGGGAAACTTGAACACCGCCTCGGCAGCGACGTCGCCCTCGGGCTTGAGCAGGCTCGGTGCGCAGCGCCAGCGGATCTCGACGCCGCCGAAGAGATAGGCTTTTGAGCGCGCCATCCGGAACAGACGGGCCGGCACGAAATGGGCGGCCTCGCCGAAGATCTGGGCGTCGGGGTGGAAGCGGACGCGGGTGCCGCGCCGGTTGGCGACGCGGCCGACCGTCTCCAGCGGGCCCTGCGGAATGCCGCGCGAGAAAATCTGCCGGTACAGCACCTGGCCGCGCGCGACCTCGACCTCGAGCCGGTCGGATAGTGCGTTGACGACGGAGACGCCGACGCCGTGCAGGCCGCCGGAGGTCTCATAGGCGCGGGAGTCGAATTTCCCGCCGGCGTGCAGGATCGTCATGATCACTTCCAGCGCCGATTTGTCCGGGAATTTCGGGTGCGGATCGATCGGGATGCCGCGGCCATTGTCGGTTACGGCGAGCGAGCCGTCCTCGAAGAGTTCGACGTCGATGAAGGTGGCGTGGCCGGCCACCGCCTCGTCCATGGCGTTGTCGATCACCTCGGCGAAGAGATGGTGCAGCGCCCGCTCGTCGGTGCCGCCGATATACATGCCGGGGCGCCGACGCACCGGCTCGAGCCCTTCCAGGACCTCGATCGCCGAGGCGTCGTAGCCGGTTTCCGACAGCGTGCCGGAGCGGGCAGGGGCGCGCGCCGGCTTCGGCGGCGCGGCGGCAGGGGCGCGCGTTTCGGCGCCTTCCAGCCTGCCTTCGTCATCGCCGAAAAGATCGTCAGCCATCGCTTTTGCGCCCAGGTGATTCGTAACGAGAAAATATAGCGCATTCGCTGCCCGGGAGTGGCAGGCAGGGCGCTACCCGCCCGCAATAGACCGATATCGCCTCGGCCGGAAGGCCGGATGGCGAGCGGGGGGAGTGAATGTCACGGCGCCGTCACGCTCCGTTGTCAAGAGCTAAGGGAACTTCGACCGCTCCCGCGCGGTTCAGGCATCGTTAACCATGCCGACCCGATCATCGTTCTCGTCCAGCTCGGGCTTGGCCTGACCGGTGGTTGGGATATGCTAGTACTCAAGGGGAGGAATGCCGTGGCGTCGCGTGCCGTTGTGCCGAAGATCAGGCTTGCCGGACTCGAGCGTGCGGCTCGCCATGCCGGTGAGGCTTTCGCCTATGAGGAGCTCTCCGGTCATCCCGACGCCCGCGAGGTCGAGGCAGCTCAACTGCGCCGTCTCTGGTGGGTGGCCGCGGCGATCGCCCTGGTCGGGCTGGTGATGCTCGCGCTGCGCTGAGGCCTCGTCAGCCTTCCTCAATCTTTCGCCGCTAGAAGGCCTCTGCGGAGGTCGGTATGCGCGTAGTCATCGTCAGTGATTTCGGCTCGGTAAATGGCGGCGCCGCCAAGGTTGCGATCGAGAGCGCGCGCGGCCTGGCCGAAGCGGGCGTCGAGGTTGTCTATGCCTGTGCCATCGGCCCGGTCTCCGACCGGCTGGATCATCCCAGGATCGAGGTCGCGCGCTTCGAGGGCGAGGAGATCTGGCAGGTCGGCAACAGGATCGCCGCGGCCCGCCAGGGGGTCTGGAATGCCGAGGCTCATGAGTTCCTGAGGGTCCTGCTGGCCCGCCAGCCACGCCATGCGACGCTCGTGCATCTGCATCAATGGACCAAGGCCTTCAGTCCGGCTGCGATCGCGGCGGCCGGCGCCAGCGGCCTGCCGGTCGCGATCACCATGCACGACTACTTCTCCTTCTGCCCGACCGGCGGCTATTTCGACTTCCGAGCCGGCGCCGCCTGCAGCAGGACACCGATGTCGGCCGGCTGCGTCACCGCCAATTGCGACCGCGCCTCCTATGTCCACAAGCTGGTTCGCGTCGCCAGGCAGTGGCGCTCTGACGAGGCGATACGCAGCCTGAAGGCGCCGCTCTTCATCCATGTCAGCGACTTCGCCCGCGGCTTCGCCGAGCCGTTCCTGCCGAGGCAGGCCCGGCATCTTGTCGTCGAGAACATGATGGAGGCGGCGCGGCGCGAGCCGGCCGCTGTGGCGAGCAACCGGCATGCGCTTTTTCTCGGCCGCTTCACGCAGGAAAAGGCCGGCGACGTCTTGGCGCGCGCGGCGCTCGCCGCCGGAATGCCGGTGCGCTTCGTCGGCGAGGGGCCGCTCGCCGACGAGATCGGCCGGATCAACCCGTCGGCGGAGGTTCGCGGCTGGGTCCCTGCCGAACGGGTCTTCGACGAGATCAAGCAGGCGCGTTGCCTGGTTCTGCCCTCGCTATGGTACGAGCCCGGGCCGCTCGTGATCGCAGAGGCGCGATCGCTGGGCGTGCCCGTCGTGCTGGCGCGCACCACCGGCCCGGCCAGCTGGATCGAGGATGGAACCGATGGGATCCTGGTCGAGGGCGGCGACGTCGAGGGCCTGAGCGCCGCGCTGGCGCGGCTGCAGGACGATGGCGTTGCGGCTCGCATGGGTGCTGCAGCTTATCGCCGCTACTGGGCCGACCCGCTGACGACACAGCGCCATGTCAGCCGGACCATCGCGGCCTATCACAGCCTGCTGCCGACAGTCTCAGGTCAGGCTGCAAGTGCCTGATTTGCAATGATTTCGGGCCATTGCGAGGTTTTTTTCATCGCAATCAGATTGTAGCCCTTGGTGCGGTCGCGCTTGTGCGCGTCGAGCTCGCCCGCTTCCGAGATCGCGACGATGCGATCGTCGAGCAGCAATTGCACCGCAAGGCTGCGTTCCTCGATGATATGCCGGGTCAGGCCGTGTGACGCGTCCGAGCCGTGATCCTCGTAGATCACCAAGGCGTCGTCGCGCAGGGCGCGCTCCATGCCGGCGAGCGCTTCGCGCTCGACACCTTCGACATCGAGCTTGACCACCAGGCGTCTTGCCGCCCAGCCCTGCTCTTCGAGCAGGTCGTCGATCGCAATCGAGATCACGCTCTCGCCATCCGAGGCTTCGTCGTCGGCGGCAATGCCACGGGCCTCGTGCGCCGCGGCGTTCAGCCGGACCTCTACGCCGGAGCGGTCGAGGATGGCGCGATGGAAAGCGTTGACCTTGCCGGCATGCGGCGCGACGTTCTGAGCCAGCAGGGCAAAGGTCGGAGCCGAGGCCTCGACGGCGAGAACCGGCTTGCCGCCTCCGGCGCGTGACGCGACGAAGACCGACCAGTAGCCGATATTGGCGCCGCAATCGACGAAGCCGTAGTCGACGCTGGCAAGCAGCCGCAGGAAGCGGGCCATTTCCGGCTCGTGGTCATAGGAGCGCAGCAGCATCCGGTTCCAGTAGGGATCGCTGGCGGGAAAGCTGACCTGCGCATCGGGGCCGAGTGCGATCTGCGCCGTCTGCCCTGTCCACGCTACGCTGCCGACCAGCCGGCAGGCCTTGTAAAGGCCGCGCTGCATCAGGGGGCGCGAGAGTGCGCCATAGGTATCGAGCGCCCCGATGAGCGCGCGTTGACGCCAGCCCCCGACGATGAGGCGCCCAGTGCTGCGATCGATGGCGATGTCGGCATTGCTCGCGGCGGCCATGGCGTCGTTCCATTGAAGAAGGAGCTCATCGCTAGCCGAAAGACTTTGCCGCGCGGTAAAGGCGCCTGGCGAAAGTCGCACGGTTTCCAGCCGCCGCCCGGGTATTTCGTGTTGGGCCTGTCGGTTCATCCGGGCGAATGCAGGGAGGCCTCTGGGCCGGGCAGAGCGGCTTCCCTGTTGGTCCATGGCTGCCCTCTCGCATGTGGGCCATTCTCCCAGGCAAAGAAAAAACCGGGGCGGTGACGCCCCGGTTTGCAAGTTGGGCCGCGAACTGGCCGCAGCCGACGGAAAGCTACCGAGCAAAGGCTCAGTAGGAGTAGTACATCGCGAACTCGACCGGGTGCGGCGTCATCTCGTAGCGCGCCACATCCTGCATCTTGAGCTCGATATAGCTCTCGATGAAGTCGTCGGTGAAGACGCCGCCGGCCTTGAGGAAGGCGTTGTCCTTCTTCAGGGCGTCGAGCGCCTCGCGCAGCGAACCGCAGACGGTCGGGATCTTCTTCAGCTCGCGCGGCGGCAGGTCGTAGAGATCCTTGTCCATCGCCGGGCCGGGGTCGATCTTGTTCATGATGCCGTCGAGACCGGCCATGGTGAGCGCGGCGAAGGCGAGATAGGGGTTGGCCATCGGGTCCGGGAAGCGGACCTCGACGCGCTTGGCCTTCGGCGAGGTCGTCCACGGAATACGGCAGGAAGCCGAGCGGTTGCGGGCCGAATAGGCGAGCAGCACCGGCGCCTCATAGCCGGGGACCAGACGCTTGTAGGAGTTGGTCGACGGGTTGGTGAAGGCGTTCAGGGCCTTGGCGTGCTTGATGATGCCGCCGATATACCAGAGGCACTCCTGCGACAGGTCGGCATATTTGTTGCCGGCGAAGAGCGGCTTGCCATTCTTCCAGATCGACTGGTGCACATGCATGCCCGAGCCGTTGTCGCCATAGACGGGCTTCGGCATGAAGGTCGCGGTCTTGCCGTAGCTCTGGGCGACGTTGTGGATCGCGTACTTATAGACCTGCATGGTGTCGGCCATGTGGGTCAGCGTGTCGAACTTCAGGCCGAGCTCATGCTGGGCCGAGGCGACCTCGTGGTGGTGCTTCTCGACCTTGGCGCCCATCGCCGCCATGGCGGCGAGCATCTCGCCGCGCATGTCCTGCGCCGAGTCCTGCGGCGGAACCGGGAAGTAGCCGCCCTTGGTGGCGATGCGGTGGCCGAGATTGCCGCCCTCGTAGTCGGTCATGCCGTTGATCGGCAGCTCGACATTGTCCAGCTTGAAACCGGTGTTGTAGGGGTCGGCAGCGATCTTGACGTCGTCGAAGACGAAGAATTCGGCCTCGGGACCGACATAGATGGTGTCGCCGATCCCGGTCGACTTGAGGTACGCCTCGGCCTTCTTGGCCATGCCGCGCGGGTCGCGGCCATAGGGCTCGCCGGTCGCCGGCTCGAGCACATCGCAGGTAATGACCATGGTCGAGGCCGAGAAGAACGGGTCGATGCAAGCCGTGGTCGGATCGGGCATCAGCAGCATGTCGGACTCGTTGATCGCCTTCCAGCCGGCGATCGAGGAGCCGTCGAACATCGTGCCCTCGGCGAAGATCTCCTCGTCGATCATGGAGATGTCGAAGGTGACGTGCTGCCACTTGCCGCGCGGGTCGGTAAAGCGGAAGTCGACGTATTTGACGTCATTGTCCTTGATGGCCTTCAGCACATCCTTGGCGTTCTTCATTTTCGACATTCCTCTCGACTGCAGTTCTCACGACCGGCGTCGTCCGCGGCTTTCCTGCCGCCGGTGCACGCCTGCCGGGTTCCGGAAAAATTCCTTCAGATCGCGTCCGCGCCGGACTCGCCGGTGCGGATGCGGATCGCCCCCTCGATGGACGATACAAATATCTTGCCATCGCCGATGCGGCCGGTCTGGGCCGCCTTCTTGATGGCCTCGATGGCGCGCTCGACCATGTCGTCGGCGAGCACGATCTCGATTTTCACCTTGGGCAGGAAGTCGACGACGTATTCGGCGCCCCGATAGAGCTCGGTATGCCCCTTCTGGCGGCCGAAGCCCTTGGCTTCGAGGACGGTGATGCCCTGCAGGCCGACTTCCTGGAGCGCTTCCTTCACCTCGTCGAGCTTGAAGGGTTTGATGATCGCCTCGATCTTCTTCATGCGCCGACCAGCCTCCGTGGCGTAAGATTACCGAATTCGCAGTCCCAGGCCCGGTTCTCGCCCCGGCGACGGCCCAGTATCGACCGTGCCGGGGCAGCTTGGCCCCGCCTGTCTTGCTCATAGCATCGGCGCGGCCCGCTCGCCATGTCGGCATCCCCGCAAAAGCGCTCGTTCCCGCGGCAGAAAACCGGCTAAAATTTGTGCATATGCCAAATGATTGGACAATGACCGCCGGCGGCTCCTTGTTGCCGGGCGGGCGCCCTTCCTGGATGATCGACACATGATCCTAGCCGCGCCGGATTCACTCGCCTTGCTCGACGTTGCCGAGATGACGGCCGCCGACGAGGCTGCGATCGCCAGCGGCATTGCCGGCTCCGCCCTGATGGAGCGCGCCGGGCGGGCCGTGGCCGATGCGGTCTCGCGGCGCGGCCGGCCGGGGGAGCGCGTGCTGGTGCTGTGCGGCCCCGGCAAGAACGGCGGAGACGGCTTCGTCGCGGCGAGGTTGCTCGAAGCGCGCGGCTTTGCCGTCACGCTTGCGCTGGCGGGCGAGCGCGAACTGCTCACGGGGGATGCCGGCGAGGCGGCCTCGGGCTGGCGGGCGCCGGTCCTGGCCATTGCGCAGGCTCGGCCGGAAGATCACGACATCATCGTCGACGCCCTGTTCGGGGCAGGGCTCAACCGGCCGCTCGAAGGCTCCATCGCCGCGCTGGTCGAGCGGGTGAACGCCAGCGGCCGCCCGGTCGTCGCCGTCGATGTGCCGAGCGGCGTCTCCGGCGACAGCGGCATGGTGGGTGGCCCGGCGATCAGGGCCGGTGAAACCGTCACCTTCTTCCGGCTCAAGCCGGGACATCTGCTCTATCCGGGCAAGGCGCTCTGCGGCGTCGTCACCCTCGCCGATATCGGGATCGCCGCCGAGATGGTGTTCGGTCCCGGCAAATCGGAGCCCAAGACCTTCAGCAACGAGCCGCTGCTCTGGCAGGCCTGGCTTCCCCGGCACGAGGCCGGGACCCACAAATTCCGCCGCGGCGCGGTCGCGGTCGCCGCCGGCGGGCTCGCCGGGGTCGGGGCGCCGCGCCTGGGGGCCCGGGCGGCGCTGCGCATCGGCGCCGGGCTGGCGACGATCATCTGCCGGCCGGAGGCACTCGCGGCGCATGCCGGGCGCGGTCCCGACGCGCTGATGCAGGTTGCTGCCACGGACAGCGCCGCCTTCGAGGTGTTGCTCGCGAAACGGAAGGTGGCGGCGCTGCTCGCCGGCCCGGCGCTCGGCCTGGACCCTATGGCGGAGAGCATCGTGATGGCGGCCCTTGGCTCCGCCGCGCCTCTGGTGCTCGATGCCGACGCACTGACGCTTCTGGCCGGCAGCCCAGCCCTGCTGGCGGAGCGCCTCGGCCGGCGCAGCGCCTCGACGGTGCTGACGCCGCATGAGGGCGAGTTCGCGCGTGTGTTCGGTGAGGCAGGCGCCTTTTCTCCCGAGCGCTCCCGGCTCGTCCGCGCGCGGGCCGCGGCGGCCGCGACCGGAGCGGTGGTCGTGCTGAAGGGGCCGGACAGCGTCATCGCGGCGCCGGACGGGCGCGCCGCCATCAATGCCACGGGCTCGCCAGCGCTGGCGACGGCCGGCTCGGGCGATGTGCTGGGCGGGGTTGTCGCGGGATTGCTGGCGCAGGGCATGCCCGGCTTCGAAGCAGCCTGCGCCGCCGTCTGGCTGCATGGCAAGGCCGGCGAGGCGCTGGGCTTCGGCCTGATCGCCGACGACCTGCCCGAGGCACTGCCCGGCGCGCTGCGGCTGGTCGCCGGCTGAACCGGCGTTCGGGCGCGGGCCGCTGGCAAGGTAGAGCCCGCCCCTTGTGGGGGGCGGGCTCGTTGTCCGGCTATCCGGCCTTCAGTGAAGACCTCAGCGGGCGGCGTAGGTCACAGCCGGAGCGCTGGTGAGCTGCTCCTTGCTCATGTTGATCTTGCCGTGGTCCGGATACATTTCCGGAGCGCGGGGTGTGGGCGCCGGCTGGCTCATGGCACCACCGGCACTGCCGGACGGAGCCGGGGCCGAGGCGGCCATGGGCTGGTCGCTCCAGGTGACCTGATCGAAGGGAATCGCGACATCCTTGGAGCCGATGCCCAGGAAGCCGCCGACGCCGACGGTGACGAGCTCGATCTTGCCGGTCTTGTCGAAGACGACCTCGGTGACGTCGCCGACCTTCTTGTTGTCGGGGCCGTAGATGTCGACGCCCATCAGTTTCGAAGCCCGCCATTTGCCCTGGCCGGCGAGGTTGTTCTCGGGGGCCTTGGCCGTTGCAGGGGCCGCGGCCGGAGCTGCCGGCGCGGTCGTGGCAGGCTGCGGGCTTGGTGGGGTGTTCGGCGAGGTCGTCTGGGCGACGGCTGCCGCGGCAAGCATGACGCCGCCAATCGCCGTCAGTGCAACGTGACGCTTGTACATCGTGTTCCTCCTATCGGCTTCCGCATCAAGCGGGATGCCCGAACAACCGCCGAAGCAGGGTTTTGTTCACGCCTTCTTGAACGGAAGCCTTCGCAGACGGCCAGGATCGAGCTGAGTTCAGGCTTCGCTAGGGATTGCTGCTGTCTGCTGGGAGGGGCAGGGACGGGCCCTGACAGTGTTGCGAAAGGCTGCCGGAATGCAGAGGAGCTTTGCCGTCGTCGCGCTCGCAATCGTCGCGAGCGCCGTGGCCGCGCCGGCTGGGGCCTTCTGGCCGCGCTCACAACTCATGGCCTGCTCCGAGGCCGCCAGCGAGGCGGATTTTCAGCGCTTGCGTTGCTGGGAACTCGAAGGGCGGGTGCAGGTGCCGATGTCCTTCGGCCCGGCCACCGCGCCCTATGCCGGTGCGCCGGCGAGAGGGCGGCCATGGACGGAGCCGCGACAAGGCGTAGTCGTCAGGCGTCTGGGCTGAAGCGGCTCCCGCCTTGGCCGACCCATCCGAGCCGGCCTTCGCCCGCTACCAGTTTGCCAGCACGATTCCGCGCTCTTCGAGATATTTCTGAACGTCGAATTTCCAGGCCGGGCCGTTATGGTCGAGCAGACGGATCGTGTAGACGAGGAATTCGTCGCGGTCCGAGAAGAACAGCGGCATGTAGGAAGCCTCATGGGCCGAGCCCTGTTGCCAGGGCTTCAGCCCGATCGCGCGGTCGATGGCGGCCTTGTACTTCTTCAGGCTGTTGATCGACCCCGATTTCGGGTCTCCGCAGGCGTAGATCGCCACCCGGTGCCGGCGCTGCGCCGAGGCGTGGCAGGCTTGCTCGAGCAGTGCGAAGCTCTGCTGCAGATTGGAATCGCTGCTGCAGAGCTCGAAATAGCGATACTGCGCTTCGGGGGCGGCCGGGCCTTGGAACAGGGCCTCGAGCATGCGGCAGGCGGCGGCGCTGTCATGGAGGAAGAGACTGCCATTGCCGCCGGCGAGCGTCGTGGCGACTGCGAGGGCTGCGAAGGGATCGCCGGCTTCGGCGGCGGACCGCAGCAGCCGGCCGCCTTGCATCGGATCACGCGGCGTTCCGACGCCCAGCAGATAGCCGAGGCCGAGATTGGCGCGGGCCCGCAGATCCCCCGCCTTCTCCGCCTCCTCGAGCATGGCAAAGGCCTGCCGATGCCGGGCCACGTCGGAGGTGCTTCGCAGCATGGCGATCGCCTTGTCATTCAAGGCAGGATCCGGCTGTGATGGGGTCTGCGCGAATGAGGGGTGGAGGAGCGACGCGGCGATCAAAAGCGATGCGGCGAGGAGGCCGCCAAGCCGAGTTGCGTGCATGATTGGAGCTTTCTCTTTCCGCGGTTTCGACGGGCCTGACCTGCGCGGATATCAAACCCCGCAATCATCCTTGAAATCCGCCCTGATGGCGAGGCATGCGCCGATCAGTTGCTGGCTGGCTTTCGCTGCTCCCGTCAAGGGCGAGTGCGGTGGAGGGTCTCGGCATAGTCTCTCGCTGAAGCTCGCAGTCGTCATGTGCGCAGCTTCAGCGGCTGCCGGTACTCGGTCATGAACGAAGCAGATTCTGGCCAGAGCCTATAGTCGACAGACGAAAAGTAGGGTCGCAGCGCCGGCGATGTTCACCAGCGCCGTCAGCCAATGCGGCATTGCGGCGACGATCTGCGCCTGAAAGCACCGCTCGCACTCGTACTCGCACTCCAGCACGCCAGCCTCCCATTTTTCCGGGAGTTTGCCGATTTTTCTGCGAGAGAACGCCCCCCAAATGGGGGGTGAAACAGTGTCTGTCCGCAAGCGCAACGATGCTGAGGGGCGACCAGGCGAGGGCAGGCGGTGCCGCTGCCGAGATGGCGAGCGATCTTCACTCTCCGACGGGCTCGCAACCGCCGATCGCGGACGATTGCGTTGAATCAAGTCCGGCGCTGTCTCGAGGCCGTAGCATCGACTGCGGAAGATTCCTCCACTCAGGATGCAGCTATGTCCAATACACCGCATACTCTCGCCGATGAATTCCCAGGAGCGGGAGAGGCGATCAGCAAGCTGAAGGTCGCGGATCCCGATTTCGCGCGTCTGCTGGCCCGCTATGACGAGGTCAACGATCAGGTCCATCTGGCCGAGACGAACATCGCTCCCGTGGATCAGCTCACCGAAACCGAGTTGCGCAAGGAGCGTCTGCGGATCAAGGACGCCATCAGCCAGGCATTGTCCGGTAGCTGAGCCGACGGCCATTCCTCGAGCGGCGAACTCGGAGCACGATCTCGCCGTCTTCGAGGATGGATGTGGCGGACACCGGCGGATGGCCAGCGCGCTCGCGCGCGCTGGCATAATGACCCGTCGCGATGCCTTCGCGGGCCGGGGCCGAGTTCGAAATGGTGATCGTCGGCCGTTGGCGGGAACAGCTCTGGCGATGCCGGGTTAGGTTCGGTGTGCGCCGCGATTGGATCGCGCGCCTAGGCCGATCAGAACCTGGAGGCACGACATGTCAGATGACGGCGTGAGCACCGATGGAACCGACATGGAGCAGATCGAGATCGTTCTGAATACGCTCTATCTGTGCATTGATTTTGCGATGAAGCACATCGCCACACATGAGGGCGCCGACGCGGCCGCCGGCTTCAAGGGAGAGCTGCTATCGGCGCTGAAGAGCGGCGACCTCAACATGGCGCTGATGGAGGAAACCAAGACCTTCGATTTCGTCATCGAGAAGATCGAAGCGCTTGCCGAACCGGGCGCGGCATAGAAATCGCGAAAGCTCTGTTTTTCCGCTCGGACCAGCCTCCCGGCTTCGTCCTTGCGGAGGTCGACGGACAGACGAGCCTTGGCAGCGCATTGATCGTGGCCGGTTGCCTTGCTGATCGCCGGGCCGCGCCGGATCGATGCGCGGTAGTTTGAGCAATGCTGGCTTTCGTGCGAGCATGCGAATTGGCCGAGCGCCAGCCTCCCTCATCAGATCAGAGAAAAGCCGTCCCGAGGCGGCGAAGAAAAACCCGCCGGCCGGGGCGGGAGCGACTCATTGAGAAATGGCTTGGGCCGTCGTCAGTGCGAGATGCGCCAGACGATGAAGGCGCCGATGATGGCGAGCGTGAAGTAACCGGCAATTCGGACCCGGCGCTGGATCGCCTCGATGATCTCTGGAAGGCGATATGAAATGTCGTCGTCATCCATAGCCTTCAAGGTGTCTGCCATGCGGCAGTTCCGCAACGGCGCAAACGGGTTAGTCCGTCAAATGGAGGTTGCTCTTCAGAGCCACACCGCGGTGCTACGAGGCGTTGGCCCTCGACGAACGCCGGCTGCGCCTACTGCTTAGTTGTTGGCGTACCAATCGCCAGGGTCGACTTTGGCCCGACGCTCGCCGGGAGATACGGTGACAGGGATCGGCCTATGGGACGGGCAGCTATTATCGTACCCGCAGGTGACGAACTCGGAGTAATAGGCAGGAGAACCCTGCGGCTGGCTTCGGCTCTCGGCAAATACGAGATAGGTTCCAGCGGGCACCTTCAGCTCATAGCGGATGGATTTACCGCGCTTTTGCTGGCGGTTGGTGCAGCTTCTCTTCTTCGAAACGACCTCGTCCGCGCAGACTTTGAGGTCCTTCGGCAGCCATTCACCAGGGTAGGTGAGTTCGCCGGTAATGGTCGCCGGTGCGGCTTGAGGACCTGAGGAGGCCGCCGCAGCTACCGCCTGCCCGTCCTGTGCCCGCAGCACGCTGTCGTCGCCGTCCTGCGACCTGACGCCTGTGTCGGAGAGTGGGGCTGCGGCCACCATCGGCGGGCGGGCGAGGCTGTTCGCCGCGGCGGCGCCAGAGCCTGAGCGCACTGGCGGGCCGACCAGTTCCACGGAGGCGAGTTTCTCGATCCGGCCGGCGGCGCCGCAACCCAGTGTCACGACCTTCAGGTCCTGTCCTTTGACCAGCAGCGTTGCGAAGCCTTCGGCGACACGTGCCCGTGCCGATGCGGGGCTGATCATGGCGAGCAAGGGCAGGTTGAGATAGCTCTCGCCATACTTCGCGTCCTTGAAGGTCACGCCCTTCATCTGGCCGTTTTCGAAATGATGGTCGACCACCCGGCCGCGGCCGCTGGCTCTGGAACAGCCGCTGGCCGTGGAGAGGTTCGCCATCGCGACGATCCGGCCGGTCTGGTCCTTGTCAATTCGGATCTGGGCGTTTGCCGTTTTTGCCGTCGAGACGAGGAGTAGAAATCCCAGGGCGATGGTGGAGATATGTTGGCCTTTAAGATCAGTCATCGACAGACATCCGATGCAGCAGGATAAGTCGATCGACGATTTCAGGCATCGATCTTCGCGGCGATCATGAGGGTGGCTCGCGGTTTGGCGCAAGCGTCGTCTAAATCTATCGCGAATGGCTCGGCGATGAACGCTGGTTGGAACTGGGTGGATCACATTGCGATGGTCAGGGTGCGGACCGGGCCGAAGCGCTATTGAGGCCGTCCGGCGATCGGCGCCTCATCGCCCCTTCTGCATGCAACTGCGCACGTATTCGCGACGCAGTTCCCTGATCTGTTCTATACCCTGTCGAGACGTTCGGGACTTCTGTACGGCTCGCCGGGCTTCTTCACGACAAATCTCGCGGGCACTCTCGTCGCCACCTCTGCCGCCCTGCCTGGCCGCAGCCGGCCCGTCCGAGAACGTCAAGGGTATAAGAACAAGTACGGCTAGAGAGCGCATGACCAACTCCTTTCCGCGGGAGAAAGCCGTCGGCGGCAATGCCTCGGTCGGGCGCAGAAGTGCACATTGCAAGGCATGACGCCTTCCCCAAATGGGTAGCGCGCACTTGGCGAAAAGGAATTGCTACTGGATTCGCCTAAGGCTCGCCTTGGCAAGAAGGGGGTGAGCTGTCCCGCCTGTGCGATTCTATTGTACGGCGTCCGGTAGGGAGCGCGGAGCCGCGCTCCCCCGGCCACGGATGGGCTACTGGATCAACTCGACCTTGAAGCTGCGTGGCATGTTGAATTTCGAGCTCTTGCCAAACCATTTGTCGTAAATTCGATCGATCTCACCGTTCTTGTCGGCCGCGACCAAAGTCTCGTTGATCTTGGCGAGGAGCTTGTCCTCGCCCTTGCGCACGCCGACGCCGACCTTCTCGATCATCAAGGTGGAGTCGTCGAGGACCGTCAGCGCGGTGTTGGTGTCCTTGCTGGTCACCGCGAAGTCGCGCAGCATCAGCTCCGACAAGACGAGCCCGGAGACCTTGCCCTGATTGAGGGCAAGCAATGCCTGCGGAACATCCTGGAAGGATATCACCTCGGTCGTCGGCAGCTTCTGCTTGGCGACCGCTTCCGAGGTCGAGGCGGTCTGGGCGGAGACGCGCTTGCCGTCGAGCTCCTTCATGGAGCGGAGCCCGGTCTTGGCCAATACGCCGATCATCTGGTTCGAATTGAAATAGGCATAGCTGTAGTCGACCTGCTTGGCGCGTTCCGGCGTCCAGCCGAGCGTTCCGGTGATCACGTCGAGCCGGCGCTGGTTGAGCTCGGGGATGCGCGCCGCACCCGCGACCAGCGCCAGCTTCGGCTGGACGCCCAACGCCTTGGCAATGAGCTGACAGATATCGGCATCATAGCCGACGGTCGTTCTGGTTGCCGGATCCTGGAAACTGAAC
The DNA here is from genome assembly GCF_058798075.1 of Allobosea sp. GW823-FHT01F03. Lineage (NCBI taxonomy): Bacteria > Pseudomonadati > Pseudomonadota > Alphaproteobacteria > Hyphomicrobiales > Alloboseaceae > Allobosea > Allobosea sp. GW823-FHT01F03. The sequence goes on from NZ_CM179505.1 coordinate 3,151,387, forward strand.
GGGGGAACCGTGCCGATGGTCCCGCAGACGATCTCGCCCTTCGCCTGGATGTCGGCCAGTTGGTCGGCCGCGGCCGGAGCGGTAGCCGCCAGAAAGAACAAGCCGATGGCCGCGATATTCCTGGGTATCCTGGTCATTGTACATTCCCCGTTATTGCACTTGTCAGATTTGCTTGAGGAACTCGCGAGCGCGAGGACCTGCCTCTCCCTTGAAAAACTGTTCAGTCGTCGCGTCCGCCTTGAGTTCCCCCCTTTCCATGAACCAGATCCGGTTGGCGACGCGCTGCGCGAAGCCCATTTCATGGGTCACGCACATCATGGTCAGCCCATCCGCCGCGAGCGCCTCGATCGCACGCAGGACCTCGCCGACCATTTCCGGATCCAGCGCCGATGTGGGCTCGTCGAGCAGCAGGACGGCGGGTTTCATCACCAGTGCGCGCGCGATCGCGACGCGCTGCTGCTGCCCGCCGGAGAGTGCGCTCGGCATTTGTCGGGCCCTTTCGGCCAGGCCGAGGCGTTCGAGCTGCGCCAGGCCGAGGGCCTCAGCCTCCTTGCGCGGCAGGCCGCGGACATGCCGCAAAGCGAGTGTGACATTGTCCAGAGCGTTCAGGTGCTGAAAGAGCCCGAAAGACTGAAAGACGAAGCCGACCCCGCTCCTCAGCGCATTGACGGACCAGCCGCGCTCATGAATGTCGCGGCCGCCGATGAGGATCTGGCCGCTATTGATCGGCTCGAGCCGGTTGACCGTGCGGATCAGAGTAGACTTGCCCGATCCCGACGGGCCGCAGACGACCGTAACCTCGCCAGCGCCGACCTCGCCGCTGACCCCGCGCAGGGCGGGCAAGGCGCCATAGAATTTCGAGACCTCGGAGAAGCGGATCATGTTCGCACCGCCGCGGCGAGCGGTACGAACTCCGCAGCCGCCGCCCGCTGGCGCTGCTGCAGGATCCGTCGTTCGAGCATCTTCGCGATTCCCGCGATGCCGCCGCACAGGATGTAGTAACCCGCCGCCAGAACGCCGAAGACCGCGGCCGGCTTGGTGATCTCGAGATTGTTCGCCTGTGTCGCGGCGAAGGTCAGTTCCTGGGCGCTGATGATGTAGCCGATCGAGGTTTCCTTCACGATCGACGCAAACTGCGTGATCAGGCTCGGCAGCATGTTGAACAGCGCCTGCGGCAACACGATCCGCAGCGTGCGCACCCCATAGCGCAACCCCAGCGCGTGCGCGGCCTCGATCTGGCCCTTCGGAATCGCCTCGATGCCCGCGCGGACGATCTCCGAGATATAGGCCGCCTCATAGATCGTCAGGGCGACGATCATCGTCGTCGTGCCGCCGAGGGAAATGCCGAACAGCGCGGGAACGCCGAAATAGACCCAGAAGACGAACATTAGGAACGGCAGGCCGCGCACCAGCGAGACCAGCAGCGCCAGCGGCCGGCCGAGCCAGGCGATGCCGCTCGTGCGGGCGAGTGCGATCGCGATCGCCAGTGGCATCGAGATCGCCAGCACCGTCAACGCGATGATCAGCGTCATGGCGAGGCCGCCGAGCGGACCGTGCGGATACTGCCCGATCAGGAGCAGCAGCCAGTATTTCTGGATGATCTCGATCATCGCGCAGGCACCCCCTCGCGGCGGCGCAGCCATTCGCTGCCCGACATGATCAGCAGCGAGATCGCCAGATAGAGTGCGGTGGCGACCGCGAAGGTCTGGTAGGTCAGATAGGTGGCGTTGTTGATGGAGTAGGCGGCGTGGGTGAGCTCGGCAGCGCCGATCGCCGAGGCGATGCTCGTCGCCTTGAAATAGAGCAGGAACTGGTTCGTCAGTGCCGGCAGCGAGATGCGTGCGGCCTGCGGGATGATCACCAGCCGCATCGCCTGGATGTAGCTCAACCCGACGGCGCGCGCCGCCTCGTACTGAACCGGCGGCAAGGCGCGAATGCCGCTCCGCAAATCCTCCGAGACATAGGCGCCGAACGCCAGGCTGATCGCCCAGACCGCGAAATAGACTTCGCTCGAGCGTTGGTTGACCCAGTCGACGATGGCCGAGGGCAGCAGCTCCGGCGCGCCGAAATACCAGAACATCAGCTGGACGAGCAGCGGCACGTTGCGGTGGCAGGAAATGTAGAAAGCGATGACGGGATCGAGGCCCGGCACTGCCCGCAGCATGGTGAGAACGATTCCCCACAGCCCGCCGATCAGCACGAAGGCGACCGTCATCAGCAGGGTGAGCACGAGGCCGCTGGCGAACTGCTCCAGATAGGGCGAGGACAGGATGGTCGCAAAGCCGCTCATCGCGAGGGCCTCGTCGCTTTCGGATCGCGCCGGAGGGGACAGAACCAGGGCCGCGCGGCGGTGGCCCGACGGCTCCAGGCCGCCGGCCGGCGGCCCTTCTCCGGCCTTCGGGGCTTGCGGGAGATCATCGCGACGGCATCGCGGCGATGACGGAGATCTCGAGCTGGGCGCCGCCCTGCAGCGTGGCCTGGACGCAGGCGCGGGCCGGCTCGCGCTTGGCGACGAGCCAGCTGTTCCACGCCTCGTTGAATGCGGCGACGTCGCGATTGACGTCGTGCATCCAGATGGTCGCCGAGAGCAGCCGGCTCTTGTCGGTGCCGGCCGCCGCGAGCCGCTCGTCGATCTGCGCCAGCGCCTGCCGGGTCTGATCGGCGATCGTCACGCTGTTGTCGGCCGGAACCACGCCGGAAACATAGGCGACGCCGTTGAAGACGACCGTGTCGGACCGATGCTTGAGGCCCTTGGGGTTGAGATAGGTCGGTTCCATGGGAGCTCCGCTCGGTTGGATGCGCTAGGTTTCGGTAGCAGGCACCGCAGAGAAGGCGACCCGGCCGAACTGGCCGAAGGTCGTCGGTCCCTTGGTATGGCTCGCCGCTGCACCGAGTTCGACGAAGCCTGACATCGCATCGCTCGCACAGTTCTCGGCGACGAAACGGAAGCTCACCGTATTGCCCTCGACCATGTGGAAGGCCTGAAGCTCGAAGCCGTTCTCGGTCATGACGCCGCTGGCCGCGACCTCGCCGAAGGGCGTGAGGTGCTGGCCCTCCAGCCTGCCACCTTCGCGCCGCAGCCTCAGCTGATGGATGGCGGGCCGGACGGCGAAGTCCAGCGTGACGGTCCATTGGCCGGAGATCTCGACCTCGGTCGGCGGCGGGGCGGCCGCCGGCTGCCGTGCTGCCGTCAGCGCAACCTGCAGCGCGTCGCCGACCAGATCGATCTGCTCGTCGCCCAGGGCGAACGGGCTGATCATGGTCGAGTGCTCGCTGCCGCCGTAATCGTCGATCAGGATGCGCGGGCGCCGTTCGAGCAGCTCGCGTCGCAGCTCGCGGAAGGTCAGGTTCGGCTGCGCTTCGCTCCAGTCGATCTTCAGCCGCGGAATGCCGCCGGCCAGCGCGGAAATGTCGAGCTTGAGCCCGGGGATCGCTGCGAGCCGATCGCGCAGCGTCTGGACGCGCTGCCGCCATTGCCGGCGCTCGGCCTCGAGGTCGCGTGCGAACCACTGCTCCACCGCCGCGACCGCGCCTACCATCTCTTCCTTGGCGATCTTCATCGCGCGGCCGAAGCTCTGATGGGGCGGGCCGTTGAACCATGCCGCCTGCACGAGCGGCTTGCGCCCGAGCAGCAGGCCGGCAGCCGCAGGGCCGCGGATCAGCTTGCCGATGCTGTAGACGGCCAGATCGGCCCCGCGCGACGTCCAATGTTCGGGGCAGGCGAGCGGCTCCGACGCGGCGTCGACGAGGATTGGCAGTCCGGCCTTTCGGGCCAGCGGCAAGATCTCGTCGAACTTCAGGGAGGAGCTGGCGTCGCGCTCGCCGAAGAGCAGGATCATCACGACATGGCGCCTTCCCAACGCCTCGGCTAGCTCCGCCACATCCGAGACTTCGATGATGCGCGCGCCGGCGAGGCGCACGCTTTGATCATAGGCGAAGCGCTGCCCCTTCGGCGTCAGCACCACCCGCTCCTCGTTATGGAAGGGTTGCGGCAGCCGCAGCATCCGCAGCGGGTCATTGGCGGCGATGCAGGCTGCCGTGCCGAGGGCCAGACCACCGGCCGACCCGGCCGAGACGACTCCCCATTCGGCGCCGGTGAGTTCGGCGAGACGGCGGCCGACGGCGTCGCCTAGCTCCGACATCAGGACATAGTCCCGCGAGGCGCTGTCGATAGCCTCGCGCACCGGGTCGCTCATGATGCTGCTGCCGTAGAACGAGCGCGACGCGCCGCAGTTCACGACCGGTTCGATTCCGAGCTTCTGAAATACCGACATGGCTGTCTCGTTCCGCGGCGCAGGTCTAGGCCGCCCGCGCAAAGCGGGTCGGGCTGAAGGGGGAAAGGTCGCTCGGCTGGATGCGCTTCGCCAGGAGGTCGGCGATCAGCTTTCCGGTGGTGCCACCGAGCGTGAGGCCGGAATGGTTGTGGCCGAAGGCGAAGATGATGTTCGGATTGGCTGGCACGGGACCGAGCAGGGGCAGGCTGTCCGGCGTCGACGGCCGGTGCCCCATCCACAGGCTTTGCCCGGCCTCGTTCAACCCCGGCAGCAAATGCCTCGCGAGCGGCAGCAAGCGCATCGCGCGCTCGTAATTGGGAGGCGCGCCGACCCGGGCCAGCTCGGAGGAGCCGACGATCCGGACCTTGCCGTCGATCGGCGACAGCGCGAACTTGTACTCGCCCGACACGACGGTCCGGTTCAGCGCAACGCCCGGCTCCGGCAACATGACATGATAGCCGCGCTCGGAGTCGAGCTGCACCGCGATGCCGAGCTTTCTCGCCCAGGGCTTCGAGAAGGCGCCGAAGGCGAGGACGACCATCTCGGAGACGATTTCCCCGCCATCCGTCGTGATCGCGACCGGGCCGCCTGGGTGCAGGGCGATATCGGTGACTTTCGCCTTGATGAAGTGGCCGCCATTATCAGTGAAGTTTCGCGCGAGCGCGGCGACGAAGCGCTGCGGATTCACGGTCTGGTAGCAGTCCGGCAGGAACAGGCCGTGCCGGACGCTGCGCGCGAGGCCAGGCTCCATTTGCCGGACTGCGTCCGCATCGAGTTCGTCGACCCGTACGCCATGGGCCCGTCTGATGGCGAAGTTCGCAGCCTTGGCGTTCTCGAAGGCCGCGTCGGTTTCGAAGACGTGGAGCTCGCCGCTCGGCCGTACCATCGACTGGATGCCGGCGGCTTCGATCAGGGGGCGGTAGTCCTCATAGGCGCGCGGAACCAGGCTGGAGAGCGCGCGGGCATTCGCCTCGACCCGTGCAGGCTGTGCCTCCCGCAGGAAGCGCAGCAAATAGGGCGCCAGCGAGCCGAGATGGCGCCAGCGGATATGCAGCGGCTGGTTCTTGTCGAGCAGCATGCGCGGCACCGCGCCGACGATGCCGGGAGTCGCGACCGGCACGACGCTGGCGCATTGGATCAGACCCGCATTGCCATAGGAACATCCGCTTCCGGGTTCGTCCTGATCGATCAGGACGACGTCACGGCCGTCACGCTGGAGATAGAGCGCCACCGACACGCCGATCGCCCCGGCCCCCAACACCGCAATCGTGCCGCGATGCGTCATGGCCGGTCCTCGGTGCGGAGGGCTATGCCGTCGTCGCGATACGGCCGGCGGATGCGGACCAATCGGATACGCGGCGGCCAGCCGGACGGGTTCCGGCCCGGCATCCCCACGCTGCATCGGCGTCCTTCGAATGGGCTCAAGACGATCCTCCAGGCCAGCTCGCCCGAGGATTAGACCGCGATGCACTCTCCTAAAAAAGCGATATTTTTGACGCCTGACTGATGCATTAAAGTAATCAATCAGCCGTCCGCGGGCGGTGCGAAATCATGCTGCTGCCGCGCCATCTCGGCGATGCGCGCGCAGATCGGCGCCATCCGGTCGTTGCGATAGGCGGCGACGAAGCGCAGCGAAGGCGGAGGCGGCGTGGTCCGGATGATCCTGAGCGCGCCGCTGGCGACCTGCGGCAGGAAATAATTCGTCGGCAGGCAGGCCATGCCGAAGCCGGCCTTGGCGAGCTCCGCCACGGCTGAGGTGTGGTTGCAGATGATCGTGCGGTTGATCGAAACGTTGTGCTCGTTGAACCAGGCCGCCAGCAGATCGTAGATCGACGACTTCTCCGACTGGATCAGCACCGGAAACTCGACGATCCGCTCGATCGGCAGCATGTCGGGTCCCGCATAGAGGGAATGGCTGCACATCCATGACGTCGCGACGTCGCCGAGCGGGACATAGGGGAGGTCGAGCTCCCCACGAAGGCGCGGGGTCAAGACAAGGTCGAGGCTTCGGTCCCGCAGACCGCTGAACAAGGTCCAGGCGTCGTCGATCACCGGCTCGAGGACCACCTTCGGATAGGCTTCCTTGATCGCCGAAACCAGCTTGGGCAGCCAGCTCACCGCGATCATCTCGGTAGCTCCGAACTTGAAGCGCCCGGCGAACTGATCGGGGCTCCGCGCCAGCTGCCGGATCTCGTCCTGAAGATGCAGGCTCTGATCGACGAGGCCGATGATGCTGCGGCCGGTGGGCGTGAGTTCGACATGCCGCGTGGTACGGTCGAAGATCTCGCGTCCGAGGATCGTCTCGCATTCCTGGACACGCTTCGAGGCGGTCGATTGCGAGATGTTCAGATGGCGGGCTGCGGCATGGAATGTCCCGAGCTTGTTGACCCAGTAGATCGCCTCCATCTGCTTGTGCGAGATCATGCGCCGTTCCTTTTCGGCATCAGTCGAAAATCCTCATTGGTAGGGAGTATCTTCCCCCCGATCCGTCAAGAACAGTTCTGCACGCTGCGCGCTTGCCGCGTTCTTCCAGCTTGCCGGCGGCTTTAGCGAGCGCGGAAGGCCCAAGACCTGACCCCTTTTCTCACTCGACGTGTCGCTCGAGGAGCCGACTCCATAGGCCGGCAACTCTGATCGACTGCACAGTGCCTCTATGATCGTAGCCCATTGTCGTGCTGATCTGCGTGCGGGCCGCAGCCTTCAGCACATCGGCTGGATCCGCGCCGGCTCCGAAAGATTCGGATATGGCTCCCGCCCGACGGTCCATATTCCACAGACCCTTCGGCCAGCCGGTCGCGTCTGCGAGCTTTCGGAGCTGCCTAGAAAATGCTCTCGCCGATATGGCTGCTTGAAGCTGATTGCGATTATCGCGTCGCGGAGATCAAAGCCGACTGGAACCCGTATTAGCCCCGGATTCCTGCGGGGCGAATCTGGCCATCGGCGAACAAATGCGGGGGGCTTTGTACAAGTTTCGTACAGGCGCGGCGCAGGTAGAGGCTGTATGTTCCCGGCCTGTTCAGGGCAGGAGCCGGCTTCTCAGCCTCGGCAGGAGGGCTCTGGAGACCTCTCGAACGACCCAAGTCTTTGATAATAAACGACCTGGGCCGTGGTGAGCGGGGAGGGGATCGAACCCTCGACCACATGATTAAAAGTCACGTGCTCTACCACTGAGCTACCCGCCCTCACCGGGCGCTGAATAGGGAGCGACGGCTTTCCGGTCAACATTGTTCGCAGGCTTTCCTCATGGCAGAAGCGCCGCAGAGATTTTCGAGGTCGCCATCGCGCATGTTCCAGACGTCCCAGTCCACGCATTTTCCGGCCGCAACCGCGTCCCCGCGGCCCTTGCGGACGAGATGCGCCCGGAGCGCCTGAAGTTATGGAAAATCGCGATAGCCGCCGCTGGACGGGCTGGATCAAGGCGTTTTCGCTGGCTGCACTCGGAGTTGCCGGCGCGCTTTTCGGCTTCGTCGCCCTGCTCGATCCTTATGGCGTGCGAGTCGAGGCAGGCGAGTCGCCGCGCCCGCTGATGGATCTCAACCAGCGCTTCATGTACCCGCAGCTGGTGCGGTCCGGCGCCTTCGATTCCGCGATCATCGGAACCTCGACCATCCGGCTGCTCGACCCGGCGATTCTGTCGCAGGGCCTGCAGGCACGGTTCGTCAATCTCGGCATGAACGCGGCGACCCCATGGGAGCAGGTGCAGATCGCCGCATTGTTCGCGCGCAAGACCGCGGCGCCGAAGCTCGTGATCTGGGGCATCGACCTGCCCTGGTGCGAGGCCGATGCGACGAGCGAGGCGCGCAAGCTGACACCGCGGCCGTTTCCGCCCTGGCTCTATGACGACAGCGGCTGGAACGACTGGGCAAAGCAGCTCAATTTCACCACGCTCGAGATCGCCGTCAGGCTCGCCGGGAATCGTTTCGGCCTGGTACCGCCGCGGATCCGCGGCGACGGCTACGAGGTCTTCACGCCGCCGGAGGCGAGCTATGATCTCGACCGCGCCCGTTTCCACCTCTACCGCGGCAGCCAGGGCAAGGCGCCCGAGATTGCGCCGCTGACGCCGCCCGAGGCGGTCACGCCGGAACAGCGGGCGACATGGCGTTTTCCGGCGCTGGCCTGGCTCGATCAGGCCCTGGCGGTCTTTCCGTCGCAGACCAGGCGCATCCTTGTCCTGCCTCCGATCTATGGCGGCGCATTGCCTCGCGAGGGCACTGCCGCCCATCAGCGGGAACTCGCCTGCAAGGCGCAGATCGGCGCGATCGCGGCCCGGCACGGGGCGGTCGTCGCCGACTACGCCCATGTCTCGCCCCTGACCCGCGAGGATGCCAATTACTGGGATCCGGCACATTACCGACTGCCGATCGCCCGCCGGATCGAGGCCGATCTGATCGCACTCGGCAAGGGTGAGCCTGCGCCGGAGGATCCGGCCTTGCGGGTGTCGGCGCCTATTCGTTAACGCGCCATAAACCAAGCCGTTCTAGCGTCACGCCATGGTCATTCGTCGCGGCGTCCGCTCCATCCTGATCGCTCTGGCGCTCTACCTCGTGTCGGGCGCGGTCGTCGGCTATTTCCTGTTCCACGCCCAGCATGGCGCGCGCGGCCTCGAGGCGCTCGGCGGCCTGCGCGAGAAGCTCGGCGAGATGGAGGTCGAGATCGCCGCTCTGACGGCCGAGAGGCAAGGCTGGGAAAAGCGCCTCAGCCTGATGCGCGACCAGGCCGTCGATCGCGATCTTCTGGAGGAGCGCGGGCGCGCGGTGCTTGGCCGCATCCACCGTAACGATGTCGTGGTGATGGGGCGCTGAGCCGGCTCAGGGGGCGACGATAGTCGCAAAAAGATCGATTAACCGATATCAAGTTAATCGTTGATCTCTGAAATATATCAACAAACTAGCTCATGTTGCAGTGCGAGATGTCCATCTCGCCAAGGCTTTTGCGTTCCTCTACAACCGAAGCAGTTGAGCTTCGGAGGACTGCTTATGGCCATTGCCGCGCGTAAGACGAAGGCAGGCGATTCTGCCAAGGTGGCCGGAAAGACCCCGGCGAAGACCGCCACGCGGGGCAAGAGCGAGAGCAAGGCGATCTCCAACATTCCTGTCTTCGACAAGGAAGAAGAGCTGCACGCCTATCGCGAGATGCTGCTGATCCGCCGCTTCGAGGAGAAGGCCGGCCAGATGTACGGCATGGGCCTGATCGGCGGCTTCTGCCATCTCTATATCGGCCAGGAAGCCGTGGTGATCGGCATGCAGATGGCCTCGAAAGAGGGCGACCAGATCATCACCGGCTATCGCGACCACGGCCATATGCTGGCCTGCGGCATGGAATCGCGCGGTGTGATGGCGGAGCTGACCGGCCGGCGCGGCGGCTATTCGCGCGGCAAGGGCGGCTCGATGCACATGTTCAGCCGCGAGAAGAACTTCTATGGCGGCCACGGCATCGTCGGCGCCCAGGTCTCGCTCGGCGCCGGTCTCGGCTTCGCCAACTGGTACCGGCAGGACGGGCGAGTATCGATGGCCTATTTCGGCGACGGCGCCGCCAATCAGGGCCAGGTCTACGAGAGCTTCAACATGGCGCAGCTCTGGAAGCTGCCGGTCGTCTTCGTGATCGAGAACAACCGCTACGCCATGGGCACCTCGGTCAATCGTGCTTCGGCCCAGACCGATTTCTCGCGCCGCGGTGTCTCCTTCGGCATTCCCGGCGAGCAGGTCGACGGTATGGACGTCCGGGCGGTGCGCGCCGCCGGCCAGCGCGCCATCGATCATGCCCGCTCCGGAAAGGGGCCCTACATCCTCGAAATGCAGACCTACCGCTATCGCGGCCATTCGATGTCCGACCCGGCGAAGTACCGCTCCAAGGACGAAGTCCAGCGCATGCGCGAGGAGCACGATCCGATCGAGCAGGTGCGCGGCCGCCTGACGCGTGAGCACAAGGTCGGCGAGGATGAGTTCAAGGCGATCGACGCCAAGGTGCGCGAGATCGTCAACGACGCGGCCGAGTTCGCGACGCATGATCCCGAGCCGGACGTCTCGGAGCTCTTCACCGACATTCTGCTGGAGCCGGCGCAGGCCTGACCGGCGCTGCGCTCCCAAATCGCATTTTTCAGCCCGACGGGCTTTCCAGAAATCCAGGTGCGTTCATGCCGATCGACATTCTCATGCCTGCGCTGTCGCCGACCATGGAACAGGGCAAGCTCGCAAAATGGCTGAAGGCCGAGGGCGACAGGGTCAAGGCCGGTGACATCATCGCCGAGATCGAGACCGACAAGGCGACCATGGAGGTCGAGGCGGTCGACGAGGGCGTCCTCGCCAAGATCCTGGTCGCCGACGGCACCGAGAACGTCGCGGTGAATACGCCGATCGGCGTGATCGCCGCCGACGGCGAGGACGTGAACGCCGCAGCGAGTGGCGCCGCGAAGGCCCCCCCCGCGCCGCAGGCGGCGGAGGCTCCCGCACCGGCAGCGCCGGCCGAAGCGCCCGCTGCTCCGGCCGCGCCGCCGAGCGTTCCGGCTCAGGCGAAGTCCTATGACGCCGCGTCGGAATTCCCAGCCGGCGCCGAAATCGTCACGATGACGGTGCGCGAGGCCCTGCGCGATGCCATGGCCGAGGAAATGCGCCGCGACGCCGACGTCTTCGTCATGGGCGAGGAAGTCGCCGAGTACCAGGGCGCCTACAAGGTCACGCAGGGGCTGCTGCAGGAGTTCGGCGCGCGCCGGGTGATCGACACGCCGATCACCGAGCATGGCTTCGCCGGCATCGGCGTCGGCGCCGCCCTGACCGGGCTGAAGCCGATCGTCGAGTTTATGACCTTCAACTTCGCCATGCAGGCGATCGACCAGATCATCAACTCGGCCGCCAAGACGCTCTACATGTCCGGCGGCCAGATGGGTTGCCCGATCGTCTTCCGCGGCCCGAACGGCGCGGCCGCCCGCGTCGCCGCCCAGCACAGCCATGACTATGCCGCCTGGTATTCGAACGTGCCGGGGCTCAAGGTGGTGATGCCCTACAGCGCCTCGGACGCGAAGGGCCTGCTGAAGAGCGCGATCCGCGATCCCAACCCGATCATCTTCCTCGAGAACGAGATTCTCTACGGGCGCTCCTTCGAGGTGCCGAAGGGCGACGACTTCCTGGTGCCGATCGGCAAGGCCAAGGTCGTGCGCCCGGGGACGGACGTGACCATCGTCTCCTTCGGCATCGGCATGACCTATGCGCTCGGCGCCGCCGAGGCCTTGGCCAAGGAAGGCATCGAGGCCGAGGTTATCGACCTCCGCACCATCCGGCCGATGGACATCGAGACGGTCATCGCCTCGGTGCAGAAGACCAATCGCTGCGTCGCGGTCGAGGAGGGCTTCCCGCAATCCGGCGTCACCGCCGAGATCGGCATGAAGATCATGGAGGCGGCCTTCGACTATCTCGATGCGCCGGTCGCCCGTGTCACCGGCAAGGATGTGCCGATGCCCTACGCCGCCAATCTCGAGAAGCTCGCGCTTCCGAATGTCGGCGAGGTCGTCGCGGCGGCCAAGGCCGTCTGCTACAGGGCCTGACGCGTGCAGCTGACGATCGGAGCCATGATCGCTTCGGTCGCCCTCGCTTTGCTCGGGGGGCTGGCGGCCTATGCCTATGTCCAGCCCAAGCGCCGGCTGGCGCCACGCCCGCTGGTTGCCCGTGATCTCGCTCTGGCGAGGCTCAGCCTGCATCGCGTCGACCTTATTTCTTTCGTGCTGGCGGCGGCCGGCGTCCTGACACTCATCCCTGAATCGGTTCAGGCCTTCGCGCCCGAGCTGATAGGGGGACGGACACTCGCCGGCACCGCGCTCGAACGTCTCGACTATATCGCCTTCGTTCTCGTCTCCCTCAGCTTCGGCATGGGCACCGTCCGCCGTATGCTGCTCATCGCATTGGAAAAAGCGAGCCTCCAGCCATGCCCGTGAACATCCTGATGCCCGCGCTGTCTCCGACCATGGAGAAGGGCAACCTCGCCAAGTGGCTCAAGAAGGAGGGCGACAAGATCAAGGCCGGCGACATCATCGCCGAGATCGAGACCGACAAGGCGACCATGGAGGTCGAGGCGGTCGACGAGGGCGTGCTGGCGAAGATCGTCGTGCCGGAAGGCACCGCGGATGTCGCGGTGAACGAGGTCATCGGCGTGATCGCCGGCGAGGGCGAGGATGCCAAGAGCGTCTCCGCGCCGAGCGCCGCTCCGGCCAAGGCCGAGCCGGCTCCGAAGGCCGAGGCCAAGGCGGCCACGCCGGCTCCGGCAGTGTCCGCTCCGGCTGCAGCTGCGGCTACCGCCGCTCCGGCTGCGGCGCCTGCCGCTCGGGCCCCAGCAGCGGCCTCAGGCGAGCGGGCCTTCGCCTCGCCGCTGGCGCGCCGCCTCGCCAAGGAAGCAGGGATCGATCTCGGCAAGGTCCAGGGCTCCGGCCCGCATGGCCGCATCGTCGAGAAGGATATCGAAGCCGCCAAGCAAGGCGGGGCTAAGGCCGCCCCGGCCGCAGCCGCCGCTGCGCCTGCCGCAGCGAAGCCCGCTTCCGCGCCGCTCGCGGCCGGTCCGTCGGACGATCAGGTCAAGAAGCTGTTCGCGCCCGGCTCCTATGAGGAGATCCCGCATGACGGCATGCGCAAGACGATCGCGCGCCGCCTGACCGAGGCCAAGCAGACCATCCCGCATTTCTACGTCACGCTGGATTGCGAACTCGACGCGCTCCTGAAGCTGCGGGCCGAGCTCAATGCGGCGGCGCCGGAGAAGGACGGCAAGCCGGCCTATAAGCTCTCGGTCAACGATATGGTGATCAAGGCCCTGGCGCTGGCGCTCAAGGCGGTGCCGGACGCCAACGTCTCCTGGACCGAAGGCACGATGCTCAAGCACAAGCATGCCGATGTCGGCGTCGCGGTTTCGATCCCGGGCGGTCTGATCACGCCGATCATCCGAGACGCCTGCCACAAGACGCTCTCCCAGATCTCGAACGAGATGAAGGACATGGCGGCCCGCGCCAAGGCGCGCAAGCTGAAGCCGGAGGAGTATCAGGGCGGCACGACGGCGGTCTCCAATCTCGGCATGTTCGGCGTCAAGGACTTTGCCGCGGTGGTGAACCCGCCGCATGCGACGATCCTGGCGGTCGGCGCCGGCGAACAGCGCGCCGTGGTCAAGGGCGGCCAGCTCGCGGTCGCGACGATCATGTCGGTGACGCTCTCGACCGACCACCGCGCCGTCGACGGCGCGCTCGGCGCCGAGCTGCTCCAGGCCTTCAAGGGCTATATCGAGAAGCCGATGGCGATGCTGGTGTGAGGTAGTCATGACCCGTCAGGCGCGCATCCTCGCCTTCGGCGACTCCCTGACCTGGGGGCGCATCGCCAACCGGCCGGAGCGGCATGGCGACGATGTGCGCTGGCCGCGCGTGCTGGAGAAGGCGCTCGGCGGCTACGCCACGGTGATCGAGGAGGGGCTGAACGGGCGGCGGATCGCATTGGAAGACCCGCTGCGGCCCTATCGCTCGGGCATCTCGCTGCTGCCGCTGTTCATCGAGTGCCATGCGCCGCTCGATCTCGTCATCCTGATGCTCGGCACCAATGACTGCCAGCGCCAGCATTCGCTGGCGCCCTATGACGTGGCCCGCTCGATGCGGATGCTGGCCCAGGTGGCGCAGCGCCCGCCGGTCGAGCCCGGCATGCCGGTGCCGGAGGTGCTGATCGTCTCGCCGCCGGTGGTGCGTATGCCCGACGATCCCGAGCATGAAGCCAACTTCTTCATGGAGGGCGCTCCGGAGAAGATGGCGCTGCTGGCGAAATATTATCGGCGCATCGCCGATGAGATCGGTGCTCATTTCTTCGACGCGGCGGTGGTCGCGAGCGTGACCGGCGAAGACGGCATCCATCTTGACGCCGACAACACCCGCGCCATCGGACAGGCGCTTGCGCCGGTCGTCGACGGGCTGCTCGGCCTGCCGCTGCCGGCGCGTGGGCCGGCGCTGCGGATCACCGGTCCGTAAAGGGAATTACCGGGGCCTTGCCCCGCAACGTCAACGCCTCCCGAAAATGGGAGGACAGAGCCGAGGTGCCTTCCATGGCTGACTACGACATCATCATCATCGGCTCCGGCCCGGGCGGCTACATCGCGGCGATCCGCGCGGCGCAGCTCGGCTTCAAAACGGCGATCGTCGAGCGCGAGCATCTCGCCGGCATCTGCTCGAACTGGGGCTGCATCCCGACCAAGGCGCTGCTGCGCTCGGCCGAGATCCTGCATTACGGCCAGCACGCCAAGGATTACGGGCTGACGCTGGAAGGCACGTTCAAGGCCGATCTCGAAGCCGTGGTGAAGCGTTCGCGCGGCATCGCCGCCCGGATGAACAACGGCGTCCAGTTCCTGATGAAGAAGAACAAGGTCGACGTGATCTGGGGCGAGGCCAAGCTCACCAAGGCCAACACCATCGTGGTCGCGCCGACTAAGAAGCCGGCGATGCAGCCGCAGGTGCCGCCGCCGAAGAACGCCAAGGGCGAGGGCACCTACACCGCCGACCACATCATCGTCGCGACCGGCGCCCGGCCGCGCGTGCTGCCGGGGCTGGAGCCGGACGGCAAGCTGATCTGGACCTATTTCGAGGCGCTGGTGCCGCCGACCATGCCGAAGTCGCTGGTCGTGATGGGTTCGGGCGCGATCGGCATCGAGTTCGCTTCGTTCTACCGCACGCTCGGCGCCGAGGTGACGGTGGTCGAGGTGATGTCGCAGGTCGTGCCGGTCGAGGATGCCGAGATCGGCGCCTTCGCCCGGAAGGCGTTCGAGAAGCAGGGCATGAAGATCCTGACCTCGACCAAGGTCACCAAGGTCGAGAAGGGGGCGAACTCCGTCACCGCCCATATCGAGGACGACAAGGGCAACAAGCAGACGATCACCGCCGAGCGGATGATCTCGGCCGTCGGCGTCGTCGCCAATGTCGAGAATCTCGGGCTGGAAGCGCTCGGCGTGAAGCTCGATCGCGGCGTGATCGCGATCGACGGGCTCTGCCGGACCAATGTGAAGGGCGTCTATGCGATCGGCGACGTCGCCGGCCCGCCGATGCTGGCGCACAAGGCCGAGCATGAGGCGGTGATCTGCATCGAGGCGATCAAGGGCCTGCATCCGCACCCGATGGACAAGGCGATGATCCCGGGCTGCACCTATTGCCACCCGCAGATCGCCAGCGTCGGCCTGACCGAGGCCAAGGCCAAGGAGGCCGGGCACCAGCTCAAGGTCGGCCGCTTCAACTTCGTCGCCAACGGCAAGGCCGTGGCGCTAGGCGAGGACTCGGGCATGGTCAAGACGATCTTCGACGCCAAGACCGGCAAGCTGCTCGGCGCCCATATGGTCGGGCCCGAGGTCACCGAGCTGATCCAGGGCTTCGTCGTCGCGATGAACCTCGAGACCACCGAGGAAGAGCTGATGCACACCATCTTCCCGCATCCGACCCTGTCGGAGACGATGAAGGAGGCCGTGCTCGACGCCTATGGCAAGGTGCTCAACGCCTGAGCTGCGGCGCTAACGCAGGTCGATCCTGATCCCGACGCCGATGAAGTTCGAACCGGACTTCTTCGGCGCGATCAGGCCGAAGACACCGGACCGATGATGCAGCCGGGTGACGAACGAGACGCCCGGCGCAGAGGCGTGCGAGAACTCCGCCTCGAAGGCGAGATAGTTCAGCACCCGCGACGGCCGGACGTCGACGGCTCCCTCGAAGCGCGGCCGCTCGGATGCGACCGACAGGCCTTCGGCGATGGCGAGATTGGCTTCGAGCCCGCCGCCGAGTGGGATTTGCCCGGTGCGGAACATCAATGCCAGCGTGCCCTCCCAATGGCTCTGGCCGCCGAAATGCTTGAGAACTTGCCCTTCCAGCTCGATGCGGTTTCCGCGGAAAGCGAAATCGGAGAAGGGCAGCGGGATCGAGAAGGAGGGTACGACCACGCGCGACAGGCCGACGCCGGCGAAATTCGTGTCCGAGAAGCTCAGATTTCCAGTGACCGCCCGGGTCGGCACATCGAGAAGATCGGTGTTGACCCAGCGACTGACATAGCCGGTCGCATGCCAGCGCCGCTCCGTTTCGCGCTCCGAGGCGATTGATGCAGGGGCGCCGCCGAAGGCGGCAGCAAGGAAGCCTCCCGTCATCAGCACGCCCGAGCGGCGTGGACGGGTTCTGCCTTCAGGTGCGAGAGCGCCTTCGCAACAGGGCATGGCCGGCCTCGTCCTCCACGCTGCCGCAGAGCCAGAGCCTCCAGTCCGAGCGGCTAGATCACCGCGCGTCCGTTCGGACGCGGTCACGGTGATCTATGCCATTGTTACCGCATCGGAATTTTCCGAAAAGTGGATTCCACTTTTCGGTCCGATGCTATAGCGAACTCCCAAAACACTGCTCCGTCAACCGCAGCCGCCCGAAAGGCCTGGTTCGGAAGCGCCTTTGGCGCGCCGGCGGTTGTTTCCCGGCTGCTCCCGTCTATTCTCCATGGCCGCGACGCATTTCCGGGAGATCTGCGTCGAACGGGTACAAGGTCGATCGCTTCCGGAGGTTTCCGATGGATATGCGTGCAATCCTCGTCGCCATCGTCATCGGCCTCGTCGCCGGATGGCTCGCCAGCATCGTGGTCGGCGGCGGAGGCCTTATCCGCTACATCGTCACCGGCCTGATCGGTGCCTTCGTCGGCAGCTTCCTGCTCGGCGCCCTCGGCATCAATCTCGGCATCGGTAATCCGCTGATCTCGCAGATCGTCACCGCGACGATCGGTGCGATCGTCGTCGTGCTGCTGGCCCGGCTGATCGCCTGAGCGCTTTCCTCTGGAAACCGGCGAGCGCGATGGGCATATCGCTGCGATGACGACGACACGCACGCGCAAACCCCGCGGTCCCGGCCGGATCATCGAGGACGACAAGGTCGAGATCCTGCCGCCGAAGCGGGGCCTTGCGGTCGACTGGCGCCGGCTGCTGCCGCCGGTTGCCTTCGGTACGGCGGCCGGCTTCATCGCCAGCCTGGTCGTCGGTGGCGGCGGCTTCCTGCGCCATGCCGTGGTCGGCTTGCTCGGCATGCTGGTCGGCCAGGGTATCGTGCGCGTCACCGCCTGGCGGATCTCGACGGGTTCCCGCTTCGCCGACGACATGGCCATGGCGGTGATCGGGGCGATCCTGGTGGTGCTGCTGGCGCGCTTCATAGCCTGAGGCGGAACCGGACGGCACCGCCGGCGTTGTTCGCTCGGTCGCGGCGATTGCGACCGGCGAGGGCAGGGGGACTAGCATGAACAACGAGATCGTCGCCGCGCTCGGCACGCCGGGCTACGGCTTCTTCATGACGTTGCTGATCGGCATCGTTGCCGGCTGGATCGCCGAGCGCGTCACCTCTTCCGATCATGGGCTCTTCACCAACATGATCGTCGGAGTCGCCGGCTCCTTCGTCGGCAGCCGGCTTGCGGATCTGCTGGAGATCCCGGTCTACGGCTTCTGGCGCACGCTGACTGCAGCGATCGCCGGCGCCTGCCTGCTGATCGTGGTCTGGCGCGCCCTGCGCAACTGAGTCACGCGGCAGGGCGGGTTGCCCGCGCGCGCCATCGGGATTAGCTAGACGGCGAGGCCGCCTTCTCCTGCGGCCGCAGGAAACGGACCCATCCATGGCCGTCGTGCTCGACCTTCTGAACCGCGACCCGCGTCCCAATATCGGCAATCCGAAGGCCGAGGCGAAGCAGGGCGAAGTCCGCCATCCCGAAAAGCAGAAGCGCGCGGAGAATCCGATCCTGCGCAAGCCGGACTGGATCCGGGTCAAGGCGCCGGGCTCGCCGAAATGGGCCGAGACCCAGAAGATCGTGAAGGCCGAGAAGCTCGTCACCGTCTGCGAGGAGGCCGGCTGCCCCAATATCGGCGAGTGCTGGGAAAAGAAGCACGCCACCTTCATGATCATGGGCGACACCTGCACGCGGGCCTGCGCCTTCTGCAACGTCAAGACCGGCGTGCCCGAGGCGCTCGACCATGAGGAGCCGCGCAAGATCGCCGAGGCCGTCGCCAAGCTCGGGCTCGAGCATGTCGTGATCACCTCGGTCGACCGCGACGATCTCAATGATGGCGGCGCCGAGCATTTCGCTCGCGTGATCCGCGCGATCCGCGAGGCCTCGCCGACGACGACCATCGAGATCCTGACGCCCGATTTCCTGCGCAAGCCCGGCGCGCTCGAAGTCGTGGTCGCGGCCAAGCCCGACGTCTTCAACCACAATCTCGAAACGGTTCCCGGCAAGTATCTGACGGTGCGCCCGGGCGCCCGCTATTTCCATTCGCTGCGGCTGTTGCAGCGGGTGAAGGAGCTCGACCCGACCATCTTCACCAAGTCCGGCATCATGGTCGGCCTCGGAGAGGAGCGGAACGAGGTGCTCCAGCTGATGGACGATCTGCGCTCCGCCGAGGTCGACTTCATCACCATCGGCCAGTATCTGGCGCCCTCGCGCAAGCACCATGCGGTGATCCGCTTCGTCACACCCGACGAATTCAAGAGCTTCGAGACCATTGCCTATGTGAAAGGCTTCCTGATGGTCTCCGCGACGCCGCTGACCCGCTCTTCGCATCACGCGGGCGAGGATTTCGCCAAGCTGCGGGCGGCGCGCGCCGCGAAGACGGGCGCCTGAGAGCGGCTTTCCGATGCCGATGTTCAACAGCACCAGGCGGGTGAAGCACTCGTCCGCGGAGATGTTCGCTCTCGTGGCGGATGTCGAGAAGTACCCGCAGTTCCTGCCGCTCTGCGAAGGGCTCGTGGTGCGCAGGCGAACGCCGCGTGAAGGGGGAGGCGAAGTGCTGCTCGCCGACATGACCGTCGGCTACAAGGCGATCCGCGAGACCTTCACCAGCCGGGTGACGCTCGATCCGGCCAATCTGAAGATCCTGGTCGAATATGTCGACGGGCCGTTCCGTTATCTCGAGAACCGCTGGAGCTTCCGACCAGCCGAGAAGGGCTCGGAGGTGGTGTTCTTCATCTCCTACGAATTCGCCAGCCGCATGCTCGGCCTGCTGATGGGCGCGATGTTCGACAAGGCCTTCCGCAAATTCGCCGAGGCCTTCGAGCGCCGGGCCGACGCCGTCTATGGCGCCGGGGTGCCTCTCGCTTCAGGCTGAGGTCAGCGAGGCCTCGCGCAGCAGGTCGAGCGCCTCAAGCACGCTGAGGCGGCGGATCTCGTCGCGCCCGAGCGCGCCGAAGCGCTTTTCGCGATGCAGGGTCCGGTCTGCGCCGGCGCAGGCGAAATGCACGAGTCCGACCGGCTTCTCCTCGCTGCCGCCATCGGGGCCGGCGACGCCGGTGATCGAGACGGCGAGGCGGGCGGAGAGCCGTTCCCTTCCGCCTTCGGCCATCGCCCGCGCCACCGGCTCGCTGACCGCGCCATGTCGCAGGATCAGCTCGGCGGGGACGTTGGCAAGCGTGGTCTTGGCCTCGTTCGAATAGGTGACGAGGCCTCCCAGGACCACGCTCGACGAGCCGGCGATCGCGGTCAGGGCGCCGCAGACGAGCCCGCCGGTGCAGGATTCCACCGTCGCGACAGTGATGCCGCGCTCGCGCGAGATGTTCAGGAGCTCGGCAGCCAGCGAACGGGTCTCGAGGTCGAACATGCTCTCACTCCGGTTCCGGCAGACGGATGCTGGCGCAGGCCTGCGCCGCGAGTCCCTCGCCGCGCCCGGTGAAGCCCAGGCGCTCCGAGGTCGTGGCCTTGACCCCGACCTGGTCGAGCCGCAGGCCGGCGATCGCGGCGATGCGGGCACGGATCGCATCGCGATGCGGGCCGAGCTTCGGCGCCTCGCAGATGATCGTCAGATCGAGATGGTCGATCTTCCCGCCGCGGGCTGCGACGCGCTCCGCCGCGAAGGCGAGGAAGCGGTCGGAGGAGGCGCCGCGCCATTGCGGGTCGCTCGGCGGGAAATGGCTGCCGATATCGCCATCGGCAAGGGCGCCGAGCAGCGCATCGGTCAAGGCATGCAGGCCGACATCGCCGTCGGAATGCGCGGTGACGCCACGCGAATGAGGAATGCTGACGCCGCCGATCCAGACATGGTCGCCATCGGCGAAGGCGTGCACATCGTAGCCGGTTCCGATTCGGGGCACGAGATTGCGCCCCAGCCGCAGCTCGGCGGCAGTGAAGTCTTCGGGATGGGTGAGCTTCAGGTTCATCGGGTCTCCAGCGAAGGTCGCGACCTCGTGGCCGGCCCATTCCATCAGGGCGGAATCGTCGGTGAAGCCGTGAGCGCCTGCCGCGAAGGCCGCTTCATGCGCGGCGAGCAGGGGCGCGAAGGCGAAGGCCTGCGGCGTTTGCACCGAGACGAGGCGATCGCGCGGCGGGGTCTCGACGATGCGGCCGTCGGCATCGAGCCGCTTCACCGTATCGGTCAGGGCGAGGGCGGGGACGGCAGCCTGCGTCTTGCGGGCGGCGATGAGCGCCCTGTGGACCAGTTCGGGCGAGACGAGGGCGCGGGCGGCGTCGTGCACCAGCACGGCTCCGGCGAAGCCTGCCTCGGACAGCGCCTTCAGTCCGGCCCGGACCGAAGCCTGGCGGGTTTCGCCGCCATGGGTCGGCGGCAGCAGGCGCGCGCGCTCGGCTTCGCCTAGTTCCGCGACGGCATTGCGATAGCGCGCATCGTCCCTGGCGCCGATCACCACCAGAACGGGGCCGATGCGGGCTTCGGCCAGGAAGGGCGCGAGCGCACGGCAGAGCACGGGCTGACCGCCCAGACGGCGGTATTGCTTGGGCGCCTCGGCGCCGGCGCGCAGGCCGCGGCCGGCGGCGACGATCAGGGCGGCTACGGCCATGGTCATGAATGCGTCGGAAGCTCCGGATTCTGCTGGTGCTGGGTGATAGGCCGCGCAGCGCCGATAGCCAAGCGGCCTGCCGGCCCGATGGTCTGTGCCGACCTTGCTGCACATCGAAAATGCAGTCGTAGCCATCGGCGTGCGACCATGGTGCAATGCAGCATTGTCGAGAATTCCCTTGCGCAGCGCAGCAGATGTCCAATAAATCACCATAATGGAATCTGCCTCAAAATCAGGCGATGCGGTTACGGCCATCGGCGGGCTGATCCCGACCGCCCGTGCCTTCCTCGCGCCGATGTCGGGCGTGACCGATGTGGTCATGCGCCGGATCAGCGCGCGCTTCGGCGCCGGCCTGGTCGTTTCCGAGATGATCGCCTCGGACGAGCTGGTGCGAGGCAGCGAGGAAGCGCGCCTGCGGGCCGAGGGCTCGGGCGTGACACCGCATGTGGTGCAGCTTGCCGGCTGCGAGGCGCGCTGGCTCGCCGAGGCGGCGCAGGTCGCCGAAGCCTCGGGAGCCGAGATCGTAGACATCAATATGGGCTGCCCGGCCAAGAAGGTCGTCGGAGGCTGGGCCGGCTCGGCGCTGATGCGCGATCTCGACCATGCGATCGGGCTGGTCGAGGCCGTGGTCGCGGCCGTGAAGGTGCCCGTCACCGTCAAGATGCGGCTCGGTTGGGACGATGCCTCGCGCAATGCGCCTGAGCTCGCACGGCGTGCCGTCGCGGCCGGGGCTGCGGCGATCACCGTGCATGGCCGCACGCGCCAGCAATTCTACAAGGGCGTCGCCGATTGGGCGGCGATCGCGCCGGTACGCGCCGCAGGTGCCTTTCCGCTGGTGGCCAATGGGGACATCGCGACCGCGGCGCAGGCGCGCGACTGCCTCGAACAGTCCGGCGCCGATTATGTGATGATCGGCCGTGCCGCGCTGGGACGTCCCTGGCTGCCCGGCCAGATCGGCGCGGTGCTCGCCGGACGCGAACTCGAGACGATCGCCGTCGAGACCAAGGCCGAATTGGCGCGCGAGCATTATGATGGCCTGCTGTCACTGATGGGGCGGGAGGTCGGCGTCCGCCATGCCCGCAAGCATCTGGCCGCCTATGCCGACGAGGCGCTGGCCTGCGGGTTCGAGCCCGATGAGCAGGCGCGGCGCGAGCTCCTGACCACGGTCGAGCCGTCCCGCGCGCTCGCGGCGCTCGACCGTCTGTTTTCGACCGAGCGCCTCGGCGCAGCCGCCTGAACCACAGGGAAAACCGCGTATGACCATGGCGATATTCGGCGAAAGCAGAGAGACGCCGGGCGGCGCATTGTTGGATTCTCTCGAGATCCAGGCGCTCAACGTGCTGCCGATGCCGGTCATCGTGGTCGGGGAGGAGCATGCCGTGCTCTATGCCAATACGGCAGCCGAGGATTTCTTCCAGGCCAGCGCCGTGGTGCTGAAGCGCCAGCGGCTCCAGGATCTGATCGCCTTCGGTTCGCCGGTCCTGGCCCTCGTCGACGAGGTTCAGCGGCGCGGCGCCGGCGTCAGCGAGTACCGGCTCGAACTCGGCTCGCCCCGGCTCGGGCTCGACCGGATCGTCGACGTCTTCGCCTCGCCGCTGCCGGGGCAGCCGGAAGCGGTGGTGCTTCTGCTGCAAGAACGGACAATTGCCGAAAAAATGGACAGGCAGTTGACGCATCGCGGAGCAGCCCGCTCGATCACCGCGCTCGGCGCGATGCTGGCGCATGAGATCAAGAACCCGCTCTCCGGCATTCGCGGCGCAGCGCAACTCCTCGAGACCTCGGTGCCGGATGAAGACCGGTTGCTGACGCAGCTGATCTGCGACGAGGCCGACCGGATCGTGAAGCTGGTCGAGCGCGTCGAATTGTTCGGCGACGAGCGGCCGAGCGAGCGCGGCCCGGTCAACGTCCATGACGTGCTCGACCATGTGAAGCGGCTAGCGCAGTCGGGCTTCGCACGGCATATCCGTTTCAGCGAGGCCTATGACCCGTCTCTGCCGCCGGTCTCCGGCAGCCGCGATCAGCTCGTCCAGGTGCTGCTCAATCTGGTCAAGAACGCCGCCGAAGCGATCGGCTCCGATGCGATCGACGGCGAGATCACGCTGACCACAGCCTATCGGCCGGGCATCCGCATGCAGGCGCCGGGATCGCATGCGCGGCTTGCTCTGCCGCTGGAGATCGGCGTGCGCGACAACGGCCCGGGCGTCCCTGCCGATCTGCACGCCCATCTGTTCGATCCCTTCGTCACCACCAAGGCTCAGGGCAGTGGCCTTGGACTTGCACTCGTCGCCAAGGTGATCGGCGATCACGGCGGAATCGTCGAGTGCGAGTCCGTGCCGCGACGTACGACATTTCGGATCCGACTGCCCCTGCACGAAGCGCGCGAGCGTCAGGCAGGCTAAGCGCCACCAGGAAGCAGAGCTGCATGCCGACGGGTAACATTCTCATCGCGGATGACGACGCCGCCATCCGCACGGTCCTCAACCAGGCGCTCGCTCGCGCCGGCTACGAGGTCAGAACCACCGGACAGGCGGCGACCTTGTGGACCTGGGCGGCCCAGGGGCTCGGCGACCTGATCATCACCGACGTCGTCATGCCCGACGGCAACGCTTTCGATCTGCTGCCGCGGATCAAGCGGGTTCGGCCCGAGCTGCCGATCATCGTGATGAGCGCGCAGAACACCTTCATGACCGCGATCAAGGCCTCCGAGCGCGGCGCCTATGAATATCTGCCAAAGCCTTTCGACCTGAAGGAACTGGTCGCGATCGTCGGCCGCGCCCTGTCGCGCCCGCGCGGCGAGGTCGGGCGCGGGCACGCGGCTGAGCCCGACGACATCCCGCTGATCGGCCGCTCGCCGGCCATGCAGGACGTCTACCGCGCGCTGGCACGGCTGATGCCGATCGACCTCACCGTGATGATCAACGGCGAATCCGGGACCGGCAAGGAGCTGGTGGCGCGGGCGCTCCACGATTACGGCAAGCGCCGCAACGGGCCCTTCGTCGCGATCAACATGGCGGCGATCCCGAAGGACCTGATCGAATCCGAGCTGTTCGGCCATGAGAAGGGCGCCTTCACCGGGGCGCTGACCCGCTCCTCCGGGCGCTTCGAGCAGGCCGAGGGCGGCACGCTCTTCCTCGACGAGATCGGCGATATGCCGATGGAGGCCCAGACGCGGCTGCTGCGCGTGCTCCAGCAGGGCGAATACACCACGGTCGGGGGGCGCACGCCGATCAAGACCAATGTCCGCATCGTCGCCGCGACCAACAAGGATCTCCGCATCTCGATCGCGCATGGGCTGTTCCGCGAGGATCTGTTTTTCCGGCTGAACGTCGTGCCGATCCGCCTGCCGCCGCTGCGCGAGCGGGTCGAGGACGTGCCGGACCTCGTCCGCCATTTCTTCGGCCTGGTCGAGAAGGAAGGCCTGCCGCGCAAGCAGATCGATTCCGAGGCGATGGACGTGATGCGGCGCTATCGCTGGCCGGGCAATGTCCGCGAGCTGGAAAACCTCGTCCGGCGGCTGGCGGCACTCTATCCGCAGGAGACGATCACGGCCCCGATCGTCGAGGCGGAGCTGCAACCTGCCGCGGCGACGCCGAACTATGCCGGCGCCGGCGGCGGGCCGGAGCGCGCGGAGACGCTTTCAGGCTCGATGGAGCGTCATCTCACCCAGTATTTTTCGGGTTTCGGCGATCATGTCCCGCCTCCGGGGCTCTATCACCGTATCCTGCGCGAGATCGAGCCGCCTTTGATCGCGGCGGCGCTGGCGGCGACCCGCGGCAACCAGATCCGCGCCGCCGAACTGCTCGGACTCAACCGCAACACCCTGCGCAAGAAGATCCGCGAGCTCGACATGCAGGTGGTGCGCTCGCCGCGTTGAGGCTGCGGGCGAAAGTGATGGAGCATTTTTCGAGCGAACAGGGTGGCGCTTGGCGCACAGAAGGCGCTCCAAGCCAGTCACTTCGCAGCCGACTGCGTTACGAGCCCCTGCATGGCGATCGGCTGGATCGATATCTTGCCGACGAACGGCCTGTCATGCGCCAGGACCACGAAATAGGCCGCGGCGGCGACCAGCACATAGATCTGCGATGCCAGGACCTGCATGCGGAACGTGTGGCTGTGGCAGATAATGATCAATAGCAGAGTCGCCGTCGATATCAGCCACATCGCGCTCCATTGCGCCCATGTCGTCCCGGCCCGGGAGGCTGCGAGGCGGGCGAGCCGGGCGTGCCGGATCTCCAGCAATTGACCGAGCAGCGGTGAATAGCTCGTCCCGTCGCCCAGCGCGCGATTCTGCCGGGCGATCAGGTCGATCGCGCCAAGCAGGTGCTTTTCCGACTGATCGTAGACCTTGTCGTCGAGCGGCGTGCTCCTGGCCATGGCTGGCCAGTCCGTCGCGATGACCTCCTTGAGATAGGCTTGCAGACCACCGTTCAACCGGCTCTGCACCTCGTCCGGCAAGCCGGCCGAAACGACCAAGGCGTTCTCCACGGCATCGGCCTCGCGCTGAACCGCAGTGCGGGCGGAGACGGCGTCGTTCCAGATGCCGGCCGCCGAGAAGGCGACGATCAGGGCAAAGAGCGCGCCGCAGGCATTGATGAGGGAATCGCGAATCGGCAGCGGCTCGCTCAACCGGTAGCCCATGCGCGGCACGGCGAACCGGACGAAGCCGATCAGCAGCCAGCAGATCGCAGTGCTGATCGACCAGACGACCAGGAACATCGCGGCCAACGGTAGTTGATGGAAGGCGATGAGCATGATGGCCTCTGGGATCCGTCTTATGCACAGGCTAGAGACAGTCTGCGAGGGGGTATAGAGCCCTATCCGGGCTTCAACAGATTGGCTTTCACGGAGCTCTTGCCGGCAAGGTTTCCTGCCTTGCCCGTGTCATATTTTGACAACACCGTTGCGGCGGCGCATCACAGCGTCCGTTCGCCCGGCCCGCATTCCGACGGGGGGCGTCCAAGGAGCTTCGACCTCGTCTTGACTGCCTCGATCGGCGACCTTCGCATGACGCCGCGTACGGAAGAGCCTCCCAGGCGTTTCTCGGCCTGGCTCGGGGCGACGGTGGTCTGCTTCGCCCTGGTTTCCGGGCTTGCGACCTTCCTCGTCCTGGCCGGCGCGACGCCGGTGGCGCCGGTCCATGAGGTCGTGCTCGGCCTGTTCGTGCTGAACGGCTTCCTGATCCTGCTGCTGCTGGTCATCGTCGCCATCGAGGCGGCCGTGCTGATCCGCGCCCGGCGGGCGGGCGTCGCGGCCGCCGGCCTGCATGTGCGCATCGTCAGCCTGTTCAGCATCGTCGCCGCCCTGCCGGCCGCTCTGGTCGCCGTGGTCGCGACCGTCACCTTGGAGCGCGGCCTCGAGCCCTGGTTCTCGGACCGGATGCGCGATGTGATCTTCAAGTCGGTCGAGGTCGCCGATGCCTATACGGCGAACCAATGCCGCTCGCTCGGCCGGGAAATCCGCCTGCTGGCGGACGATCTCGCGCGTGCCAAGCCGGCATTCGACGTGGATCGGCCCTGGTTCGAGAATTTCCTGACGGCGCGCGCCACGGCGCTTGGCTTGCCGGTGGTCTGGATCATGAAGCCGCCGGACACTGTGCTGGTGCGGGCCAATATCGACGTGTTGCGCGGCGCCAGCAAACCGGATGCCGCCGCTTTCGAGGATGCCCAGACTTCGCCGGAGCCGATCTGTGTCGTGCCGTCGACAGGACGAATCTTCGGCGCGTTGGTGAAGCTCGCCTCCTATGACGGCGCGTTTCTCTATGTCGCGCGCGAGGTCGACCCGCTGGCGGTCGAATTCCCGGCGGTCGCCCGAGCGGCAGCGGTGGAATATCTCGGCATCGATGCGCGTCGCAAAGGCGTACAGATCGCCTTCGCCTCGATGTACGGCCTGATCGCGGTGATCCTCCTGCTCTCGGCGAGCTGGCTCGGGCTGAACTTCGCCAATGGACTGGTGGCGCCGATCCGACGGATGATCCACGCCACCGATCAGGTCTCCAGCGGCAATTTCTACGTGCAGGTGCCGATCCGGCGAGCCGAGGGCGACCTCGCCCATCTCGGCGAGACCTTCAACAAGATGACGGCCGAGCTCCGCCGGCAGCGCGACGGGCTGGTGACGGCGAGCGAGGTGATCGACCGCCGACGGCGCTTCACCGAGACCGTTCTGTCCGGCGTCTCATCGGGCGTGCTCAGCCTGGACGAGGGCGGGCATGTGACGATCAGCAACCGCTCCGCCGACGCTCTGCTCGGGACGGGCGGGCGCCTGCTCGGGCAGCCGATCGCCGAGATCGCCCCGGAGGTCGCGGAGTTCGTCTCGGAGGCGATGGCCAATCGCCAACGCATGAGCTCCGGTCAGGTCGTGATCACGCGCGGCGGACGCGACCGCATGGTCAACATCCGGGCCGTGCGCGAAGGCGAGGGGGCCGGTGCCGGACTGGTCGTGACGCTGGATGACATCACGGATCTCGTCACGGCGCAGCGCACGGCGGCCTGGGCCGATGTGGCGCGCCGGATCGCGCATGAGATCAAGAATCCGCTGACGCCGATCCAGCTTTCGGCAGAGCGCATCCGCCGCAAATTCGGCCGGGTCATCGTCGAGGACAAGGAGATCTTCGATCAATGCACGGCGACGATCGTGCGCCAGGTCGACGATATCCGCCGCATGGTCGACGAATTCTCCTCCTTCGCGCGCATGCCGAAGCCTTCGTTGGCGCGGGAGGACATCGTCGAGACGGTGCGTCAGATCGTCTTCCTGATGCGCGTCGGCAATCCCGAACTCATCATCGCCGATCGCCTGCCGGCCGAGCCGCTGCTCGCCCAGTTCGATCGCCGGCTGATGTCGCAGGCGCTGACCAATGTCATCAAGAACGCGACCGAGGCGATCGAGGCGGTGCCGGGCGAGGAGCGCGGCAAGGGCCGCATCGATATCTCCCTGGAACGCCACGGCGATGGCCGAATCGTTATCGACATCCTCGACAACGGCAAGGGTCTGCCGGCCGACCAGCGCCACAAGCTGCTGGAGCCCTATATGACGACCCGCGACGGCGGCACCGGTCTCGGCCTCGCCATCGTCGGCAAGATCCTCGAGGACCATGGCGGCGGCATCGAGCTGCTCGACCGGCCCGACAACGCCCGCGGCGCGCATGTCAGGCTCTGGTTCGTCGAGACCGGGCCGGCGGAGAGCGGCGAAGTGAACTCAGAAACGCGCAATAGACCGGCGGAGACAGCCGGAGGACAGATGAACGGGACCAAGGCATGAGCGCTGACATTCTCGTCGTCGACGACGAGGCCGATATTCGCGAACTCGTCGCCGGCCTGCTGGAGGACGAGGGCTACCGGACACGCAAGGCCGGTTCGGCAGACGAGGCCCTGGCGGCGATCGCCGCGCGGCGGCCGAATCTGGTCTTTCTCGACATCTGGCTGCAGGGCAGCCGGCTCGACGGGTTGCAGGTGCTGGAGCTGATCAAGGAGAGCCATCCCGAGCTCGCCGTGGTGATGATCTCCGGCCATGGCAACATCGAGACCGCGGTCTCGGCGATCAAGCACGGCGCCTACGACTTCATCGAGAAGCCGTTCAAGGCCGACAGGCTGGTGCTCGTCGCCGAGCGCGCGCTCGAGGCGTCGCGACTGCGTCGCGAGGTGCGAGACCTCAAGACGCGTTCGGTCCAGGCGAGCCGGATCGTCGGCCGTTCGAGCGCGATCAATCAGCTCAGGCAGACGCTGGAGCGCGTGGCGCCGACCAATGCGCGCGTGCTGATCACCGGCGAGCCCGGCTGCGGCAAGGAGCTGACGGCGCGGACGCTGCACGAAGCCTCGACCCGTTCCGGCGGCCCGTTCATCGTGATCAACGCGGCGACGATCACGCCCGAGACGATGGAGGAGGAGCTCTTCGGCGTCGAAGGCGGCGAGGGGCGCTCGCGCCGGGTCGGTGCGCTCGAGGAGGCGCATGGCGGCTCGCTCTACATCGACGAGATCGGCGACATGCCGCGCGAGACCCAGAACCGGATCCTGCGCGTGCTGGTCGACCAGAACTTCCAGCGCGTCGGCGGCGCGACGCGCGTTCATGTCGACGTCAGGATCATCTCCTCGAGCAGCCGCGATCTCGTCAGGCTGATCGCCGAAGGGCAATTGCGCGAGGATCTTTACCATCGCCTCGGCGTGGTGCCGATCCGGGTGCCGGCGCTGTCGGAGCGGCGCGAGGACGTGCCCGAGCTGATCGAGTTCTTCATGGAGCAGATCTCGGTGGCCAGCGGCCTGCCCAAGCGCCGCATCGGCGGCGAGGCCATGGCGATCCTGCAATCGCATGAATGGCCCGGCAATGTCCGTGAGCTGCGCAACAATGTCGAGCGGCTGATGATCCTGACCAAGGGCGATCCCGGTGCCGAGATCACCGTGGAGATGCTGCCGGCCGAGGTTGGAGCGATGGTGCCGACCACGCCGTCGGGAGCGGGGGGCGAAAAGCTGATGAGCCTGCCGCTGCGCGACGCCCGCGAGATTTTCGAGCGGGAGTATCTGATGGCGCAGATCGCCCGCTTCTCGGGCAACATCTCGCGCACGGCGGAATTCATCGGCATGGAGCGCTCAGCTCTTCATCGCAAGCTGAAATCGCTGGGAGTGGGGTAGCATAGTGCGTCCGCAATGCGTTTCACGCAGGGCGGTCGCCTAAAATTGTTGCACCGCAACCCTTGCGCGACATCGCGCCCTCACGATCTAATGGAGCGTCGGTGTTCCGAGGCTCGGCGGCTGTCGCCGTGCTCCCAACGGAACGATCTGGATCGCATGCGCAAGCCGATTGCGATCCCAACAACAGAGGCACAACATGGCCGCAGAGCGGGCTCAGAATCTCCAGGACACGTTTCTCAACCACGTCCGCAAACAGAAGATTCCCCTCACCATTTTCCTCGTGAACGGCGTGAAGCTTCAGGGCGTCGTCACCTGGTTCGACAATTTCTGCGTGCTGCTGCGCCGCGATGGCCATTCGCAGCTCGTCTACAAGCATGCGATCTCGACGATCATGCCGGGTCACCCCGTGCAGCTGTTCGAGTCCGAGGAACAGGAAAAGGCCTGAGCCATGGCCGGCAAGGCCGGGAGTGATTCCGACGCGTCGATCGCCAAGCCGATCGATGCGGCGGAGCACGCCATCGCGGCCGATACCCGCGCCTTCGTCGTCGGCCCCTATCCGGCCCGCTCCCTCCCGGGCCGGGCCGGCGCGGCCGATGAGAACCAGCGCAGTCATGCGGCACGCCTCGACGAGGCGATAGGCCTCGCCGGCGCGATCGACCTGCAGGTGGTCGACGCGATCCAGGTCATGCTGAGCGCGCTTCGGCCCGCGACCTATCTCGGCAAGGGCAAGGTCGAGGAGCTGGCGGAACGGGTGAAGCTCGAGGAGATCGGGCTCGTCGTGATGGACTGCGCCCTCTCGCCGGTGCAGCAGCGCAATCTCGAAAAGGCTTTCGGCTGCAAGGTCATCGACCGGACCGGCCTGATCCTCGAGATCTTCGGCCGGCGCGCCCGCACGCGTGAAGGCACGCTGCAGGTCGAGCTCGCGCATCTCAATTATCAGAAGAGCCGGCTCGTGCGGTCCTGGACTCATCTCGAGCGCCAGCGCGGCGGCTTCGGCTTCCTCGGCGGCCCCGGCGAAACCCAGATCGAGGCCGACAGGCGGGTCATCCAGGAGCGGATGACCAAGATCGAGCGCGACCTCGAGACAGTGAAGCGCACGCGCTCACTGCATCGCGCCAGCCGCAAGCGCGTGCCCTATCCGATCGTCGCGCTCGTCGGCTACACCAATGCCGGCAAGTCGACATTGTTCAACCGCCTAACCTCGGCCGAGGTCCTGGCGCAGGACATGCTGTTCGCCACGCTCGATCCGACGGCGCGGGCGCTGAAGCTGCCGCATGGCGCCAAGATCCTGCTCTCCGACACGGTCGGCTTCATCTCGGATCTGCCGACCCAGCTCGTCGCCGCCTTCCGCGCGACCTTGGAGGATGCGATCGAGGCGGATGTGCTGCTGCATGTCCGCGACGTCTCGCATGAGGACACGCAGGCCCAGGCCGCGGATGTGCGGGCGATCCTGCGCGATCTCGGCATCGACCCCGATGACGGCCAGCGCGTGATCGAAGTCTGGAACAAGGCCGATCTGCTAGGCGAGGGCGAGCGCGAACGTCAGGCGGCGCTTGCCGGGCTGAGGCCGGAGGCTTCCCGGCCCGTCCTGGTCTCGGCCCTGACCGGCGAGGGGATGACGCGCCTGACCGATGCGATCGAGGCCAGGATCGCGCGGAGCCGCCCGGTCTACCGGCTGGTGCTCGCGCCGGGCGACGGCAAATCGCTGGCCTGGCTGCACGCCAATGGCGAGATTCTGGCGCGCAGCGACGGTGAGGACGGCGCGCTGAGCCTGCTGGTGCGGCTGCCGCCCGAGCGGGAAGGGGCCTTCGCGGCGCGTTTTCCGGAGGCCGAGCCGGAGCGATAGGGCGGCGTCCGAGCAACACGCGCCATCATTCCGGCTGCGCTGCAAAAGGGAGCGCCGGAAGCCATCACAGCCCTCAGCGCTCTGCGATGAATTCCGGAGCTGCGCCGCATCGCGGCTTCCCCGGAGCGAGGTTTCGGTCGGCAGATTCGCTTCGTCCGAACGCTGGGGCCCTGCCTAGTTCAGCTCGGCCTTGTCGAGCCGATAGCGCCCCTTGCGGTCGCGCCGGAAGAATTCGCGCGCCTGGGGATGGCGGATCGGCTGTCCCGTCTCGTCACTGACCAGGTTCTGTTCGGAGACATAGGCGACGTATTCGGTCTCCTCGTTCTCGGCGAACAGATGGTAGAAGGGTTGATCCTTGGACGGGCGCAGATTCTCTGGGATTGCGAGCCACCACTCCTCGGAATTGGAAAAGACCGGATCGACATCGAAGATTACGCCGCGGAACGGGTAAACGCGATGACGTACCACCTGTCCGATGCGGAATTTCGCAGTTCTTGCTTCCATGCTTCTTCGATCTGTTTTTGATATGGCGGGGTTTCACCCCGCCAGAATGCGTCGCCGACCCAAGCCTGACCTAGGATTAGCTCGCCGTCAGGTCAATCTCCGTCGCGGTCACGACTTCGCGTCACAAACCGTAGCGGGCTGCGAGCGCCGGATCGCGCCCCGCGACCTGCCGCGCCAGATCGACGATGACCTTGGCCTGCTTCCAGGTGGCGTCGTCCTGCATCTTGCCGTCGATCATCACCGCGCCGGAACCATCCGGCATGGCGTCCAGGATGCGACGGGCGAAGGCAACCTCGTCCGGGTCCGGGCTGAAGACCCGCTTGGCGATCTCGATCTGGGAGGGATGCAGCGTCCAGGCGCCGGAGCAGCCGAGCAGGAAGGCATTGCGGAATTGTGCTTCGCAGGCGGCGGCGTCCGAGAAATCGCCGAACGGGCCGTAGAACGGCTTCAGGCCAGCGGAGGCGCAGGCGTCGACCATCTTCGCCAGCGTGTAGTGCCAGAGATCCTGCTGGGCTACGGCCCGTGGCCCACCATCGGCCTGGGGATCGGCGATCACTTTGTATTCAGGGTGGCCGCCGCCGACACGTGTCGTCTTCATCGCACGGGAGGCGGCGAGATCGGCCGGGCCGAGGCTCATGCCATGCATGCGCGGGGAGGCCGTGGCGATCGCATCGACATTCTTGACGCCCTCGGCCGTCTCCAGGATGGCGTGGATCAGCACCGGCTTTCGCAGGGCGTGCCGCGCCTCGTATTGCGCCAGCAGCTGGTCGACGAAGTGGATATCCCAGGGGCCCTCGACCTTCGGCACCATGACGACGTCGAGCTTGCCGCCGATCTCGCTCATGATGGCGGCAATGTCATCGAGGAACCAGGGCGAGTTCAGGGCGTTGACGCGGGTCCAGAGACCGGTGGCGCCGAAATCGGTGGCCTTGGCCAGTTCGATGAAGCCGTCCCGGGCGGCCTGCTTGGCCTCGACCGGAATCGCATCCTCGAGATTGCCGAGCACGATATCGACCTGGCCGGCGAGCTCGGGAACCTTGGCCCGCACCTTTTCGAGATGGGGCGGGACGAAATGGATCATCCGCTCCAGGCGCAGCGGCGGCTCCCGATAGGGCTCCGGCGCACCGATCGCCAGGGGGCGGTAGAACTGGCGGGGTGTCTTCGTGCTCATGCTCGGCTCCATGCTGCGCTGCAGCGAATGTGGCCGAGCGTGCTGGCGGCGTCCACTGGGCTTTGGGATAGAGATCTAGGTAAAATTGCCTGGGACTATTTTCTTATTGTAAAAATCAAGAAAATAATCTCATTTGACACCCCTTGGTCGGGCGCCTAGGTCCCAGCTCAATTCCGGGTGAAAGGTGTCTCGAGCACGATCCTCGGCGCAGGGCCCACGCGGTCGCGCGGTCCGAGTCCGCCGCGGAGCATGGGAGCGTCGCTGGCGAAGCTCGGATCCTGCAGACTGGCCTCCCGTACACGAATCCGGCGCTGGAAACTGCGCAGTTCGGCCTCGCGATGCGAGATGCCGACTCTTGCATCGATCTCGCGCCGCTGCCGCGCGTTGAGATCGGACGAGTCGCGGAAGTCGCGGAAATCGGAGGCGGTATAGGGCCATTTGGTCGAGCCGGCGAAGGTTCGCACCTTGCCGTCGAGAACGACGCTGTCGCCGGGACGCAAGGTGATGTCGCGCAGCAGGGAGACGCGGCGTTCGCCGGGGTTGACGATGGCAGGGCGGCAGGCCGGGTCCGAGGCTTGCTCATAGCCATAAGCGACCGGCAGAGCGCGATAGGTCCTGCCGTCCGAGGCGACCGCGCCGTCGATGGTCGTGGCCCCTGCGGCGACCTTGAAGACCTTGACCGGAATGCCGGGATTATTGGCCTGGCAAAGCGCCTCATGCGCCTTCAGATCGCCCTGGCTCCGGAGATAGCCGATCGGCGCGTGGAAGCCGTCGCACAGGCGCACACAGATGGTGCGCGTCATGTCGGCGGCGCCCGAGACGGTGTCAAAGCGGATCGCCGGTTGTCGGGCGGGCGCGCGCTTCGGCGCGGCTTCACGCCGCTTGAACGGGTTCAGCTCGACCTTCGGATGCGCGATCACGCCGTCGGGACGAGCCTGCCAGAGCGGCAGGGTCCAGAGATTGCGCTCGGGGGCATAGGCCCGCGCGGAGGCATAGACCGCTCGCGGCGCAGCCTGGTACCGGGCCTGCCGGGCCGCGGCCTCCTGCCGATGAAAGGCCCTGATTCCGGCGTCGTCCTCGGCCTGGACCAAGGTGACGGTCAGCACCATGCCGCCGGCGCCCAAGGCAAGGCCGAACCCGGTCATCGCCGCCAGGCGCATCAGCTTGCGCCCGCTGCCGACCCGGCCTGCCGCAGCAGGGGTCGAAGCGAGAGCGATGGCTGCCTTGGGAGCAATCGAATCGATATTACGGACACGAAACACCGCGATCACTCCATCGCTCGCTGGTTCAGCTGTCCGCCGCAAACGAGCCATAATTTACTTTTTGTTAGTATTCAATCGCCGGCGGCCGCAACGGCAAACGGGCGCGATGCTTAACGCCGCGCCCGCCGCAGAACTCGGGAGGTGAGCTGCACGCGCCTCAGCGCAGGATTGTCTCCCGCAGTGGCACGGCTATGCGGGTGTCAGAATCGAGCATGCCGCGAAGCTCGGCCACGCTGGCAAGTTCGCGCGGCGCTTCGCGCACCTGAAGGCTCTGGCGCAGGAATTTCTGGCGCGCCTCGGCTTGGCTGATGCCGACGGTCTCGTCGATCATCCGCTTCGTGGCAGAGCCGAGCTTGCCGGCCTGGCGAAAATCCTCGAAGTCGCCGGCCTCGTAGGGAAAGGCCGAGGCGCCCGTGAAGGTCGCAACCTTGCCGTCGAGGACGATGGAGTCACCGGGACGCAAGGTGATGTCGCGCAGCAGAGAAACGCGCCGTTCGCCGGCACCGGCAATGGCCGGCCGGCAGATCGGATCGGCCTTCTTCTCATAGGCATAGGCGTTCGGCAGCGCGGCATAGCGGGTGCCGTCGCCGGCTATGGCACGATCGACCGTCGCAGCGCCCGCCTGCAGTCGGAAGAGCTTGACGGGAACACCGGGGTTCTGCGCCTCGCACAAGGCTTCCTGGGCCCGGAAATCGGCCTGTGAGCGGGCATGACCGAGCGGAGCATGGAAGCCATCGCAAAGGCGCACGCAGACCGTACGGCCGGCACTGCCCATGCCGGCAAAGGAACCGCGATCGTGAGGGGCTGCCAGCCGCGGCTTGGGACGGGCAGGCTGGCCGAGGCGCCCTTCATTCCGTGCGGCGAGGGGCGGGCGGGCGAGCCAGAGAGGCGCCGGGGCAGAGGTCGCGGCCGGCCGGCCGGCCCATCTGGTCGCTTCGGCCCGGTGGAAGGCGCGGATTCCGGCATCGTCCTCGGCGCGTACGAATGAGGAGGCCGCCAACAGGGCGCCGGCGCCGATGGCGACGGTGAGGAGAGCAGAGCCATGAAAGAGCCGGGGCCGATAGCCGGCGGAATGCTTGCCAGCGCCGGGGCCAGCGGCGCGAGGCCACTCTGCCATCCCTTCCCCAACGCCCGGCATGTCCCTGCGCTCCCCCACGAAGCTCGTCATGTGGTGAGCGGTAGGCCGGGCGCTGTTCAGAATGCTCGAAAAAATTCTCGAAAATTTGAAGGATCGGCCCGCAGGCGCGGCGGATCCTTAACGGATCGCGATCAGCGCTCGGCGCGATGCAGGGCCTGCGGGACGGCGACCGGTGCAGCCTCGACCGGCGTTTCGTCGGGCTCGCCGCGGCCGCGCCCGGCGATCCAGCTGTCGACCTTGTCGAGGTAGAAATAGATCACCGGCGTGATGTAGAGCGTCAGGAGCTGCGAAACCAGGAGGCCGCCGACCACGGCGATGCCGAGCGGCTGGCGCAGTTCGGCGCCGGCGCCGGCGCCCAGCGCGATCGGCAGCACGCCGAAGATCGCGGCGAAACTTGTCATCATGATCGGCCGGAAGCGCACCAGCGCGGCTTCGCGGATTGCCGAGAGCGCATCGTCGCCATGGCGGCGGCGCTCGATCGCGAAGTCGACCATCATGATCGCGTTCTTCTTGACGATGCCGACCAGCATCAGGATGCCGATGATCGCGATCACCGACAGGTCCATGTGAAAGTACTGCAGCGCGAGCAGGGCGCCGAGGCCGGCCGAAGGCAACCCGGAGAGGATCGTGATCGGGTGAATGAAGCTCTCATAGAGAATGCCGAGGATGATGTAGATCACCAGGATCGCCGCGAAGATCAGCAGGCCCTGGCCCTTCAACGCATCCTGGAAGAGCTGGGCCGAGCCGGCGAAGCTGGTGACGATCGAGGCGGGGAGGTTCACGTCGCGCTCGGCGGCGCGGATCGCGTTGACGGCATCGCCGAGCGAGACGCCGGGCGCCGTGTTGAACGAGATCGTCACCGCCGGCTGCTGCGAGATCCGATTGACCGCGAGCGGACCGACGCTCGGCTTGATCGTCGCCACGGTTTCCAGCGGGACGTTCTGGCCGTTCGCGGTCTTGAGCAGGAGCCGCGAGAGCACGCCCGGATCCTGCTGATAGGCGCGGTTCGCCTCCATGATCACCTGGTAGTCGGTCGCGGGCGTGAAGATCGTGGCGATCTGGCGCGAGCCGAAGGCGTTGCCAAGCGCTTGGCGGATCTGGTCGCTGGAGATGCCGAGGCTGGCGGCGCGCTCGCGGTCGATGTCGATCGAGAGCTGCGGGTTGCGTAGCTGAAGATCGATGTTGGCGTCGCGCAGTTGCGGAATCTGGGCGAGCCGCTGCTGCATCAGCGGCGCGTAATTGAACAGCGCCGCGAGGTCCGGCCCCTGCAGCGAATAGAGATATTGGGCGCGCGAGGCACGGCCGGCATTGAGATTGATGTTCTGGACCTGCTGGAACACCGCCGTCATGCCGGGCACTTCGGCGGTGGCGCGGCGCAGGCGCGCAATCACCACATCGGCCTTGTCGCGCTCTGATTTGGGCTTCAGCGCGATGAACATGAAGCCATTGTTGGTGGCGTTGAAGCCGCCGATATTCGAGGTCAGGTAGTCGACCGCCGGGTCGGCACGGACGATTTCGGCGACGCGGATCTGGCGCTCCGCCATCGCCTCGAAGGAGGTGTCCGGCGGGCCCTCGGTCGCGCCGCGCAGCAGGCCGGTATCCTCGATCGGAAAGAAGCCCTTGGGGATGTCGATATAGAGCTGGACCGAGACATAGACCGTGCCGAGCGTGAACAGCAGCATCAGGAAGCGGGCCTTCAGCACATGGTCCAGCGTCCAGCGATAGGCTGACAGCATGCCCTGGAAGCCGGCTTCGAAGGTGCGGTCGAGCAGGTTCGGCTTCTTGTGCTGGTCATATGCCTTGAGGAAGCGGGCGCAGAGCATCGGCGTCAGCGTCAGCGAGACGAAGCCGGAGACGATGATCGCCGCGGCGATCGTGCCGGCGAATTCGGCGAAGACCTTGCCGACCACGCCGCCCATGAAGAAGACGGGGATGAAGACTGCGACCAGCGAGATGGTGATCGAGAGAATGGTGAAGCCGATCTCGCGCGAGCCGTCGAGCGCCGCCTGGAACGGCTTCTTGCCCATCTCGATATGCCGGATGATGTTCTCCAGCATGACGATCGCGTCGTCGACCACGAAGCCGACGGCAAGCGTCAGCGCGAGCAGCGAGATGTTGTCGAGCGAATAGCCGAGCGCATACATGATCGCGAAGGTGCCGATCAGCGAGATCGGCAGCGCCAGCGTCGGGATCAGCGTGGCGGTCAGGCTCTTCAGGAAGAGGAAGATCACCATGATCACCAGCACGATGGCGATCATCAGCGAGACCTCGACATCCTCGACCGCCTCGCGGATCGGGATCGAGCGGTCGTTCAACACCGCGAGGTTCATCGCCGCCGGCAATTGCGCGCGATAGGCTTCGAGCCGGTCCTTGATGCTGTCGACCACTTCGACGGTGTTGGCGTCGGATTGGCGATAGACGGCGAGGATGATCGAGCGCTCGCCATTATACCAGCTCGCGGTCTGGTTGTTCTCGACGGAGTCGAAGGTCTGGGCGACGTCGCTGAGCCGGATCGGGATGCCGTTCTTCTGCGAGATGATCAGGTTGCCGTATTCGGCGGCGCGTTCGAGCTGACCGGTGGCTCCCAGGGTCAGGCGCTGGTTGATGCCGTTCAGCGTGCCGACCGGCGAGTTCGAGTTGGCGGCCGAAACGGCGTTTCGGACATCGGCGAGCGAGAGCCCGCGTGCCGAGACCGCATCGGGATTGACCAGGATGCGCACCGCGTATTTCTGCGCGCCGAAGATGTTGACCTGGGCGACGCCCGGCAATTGCGCGATCTGCTGCTGCAGCACGTTCTCGCCGAACTCATGCACCTCGTAGAGCGGCTTGGTCGCCGAGGTCAGCACCATGAACAGCACCGGCTGGTCGGCCGGGTTGACCTTCCTGAAGCTCGGCGGGGCAGGGAGCTCCGGCGGCAGGCGCCGCGTCGTAGCGCTGAGCGCCGCCTGCACATCGAGCGCGGCGCCGTCGATGTTGCGGTTGAGGTCGAATTGCAGGGTGATCGAGGTCGAGCCGAGCTGCGAGACCGAGGACATCGAGGTGATGCCGGAGATCGAGGCGAATTCGCGCTCCAGCGGGGCGGCGATCGACGAAGCCATCGTCTCCGGGCTGGCGCCGGGCAGGCGCGCGCTGACATTGATCGTCGGGAAGTCGACGCGGGGCAGGGCTGCGACCGGCAATTGCTTGAAGGCGAAGAGCCCGAAGATCAGGAACGTCGCCATGACCAGAGTGGTCATGACCGGGCGACGGATGCAGAGCTCGGGCAGGTTCATCAGCCGGCGCTCCCGCGCTGCGAAGTCTGGTTCGGCGGTGGACTCTGGCCGCCGCGATCGCGCTTGCGCTCGACGGTGCGGGCCCCTTCGGTCAGCAGGAGCTGGCCGTCGACGACGACCGTCTCGTCGCCGACGAGGCCGGAGGCGATCACGACACGATCATCGACCGTGCGGTCGACGGCGACCGTCCGGGCCCGGGCGACGCCGTCTTCGACGACGAAGACGAAGGAGCCGTTCTGCCCGGTCTGGATCGCCTCCCGCGGCACGGTAACGGCGTCGGGGTCGACACGCAGCGTCACGCGGACCTGGCAGAGCGCGCCGGGCCAGAGGGTTTCGTCGGCGTTCTCGAAGGAGGCCCGGATCTGGATGGTGCCGGTCGTCGCGTCGACCAGGTTGTCGATGACCGCGATCGTGCCCTCGACGCTTTTCGAGACGCCATGTTGCGTCGCTTGCACGACGGCGGTCCCCGCCGCCATCGCTGTGCGGATATCCGGGAGGTGGCGCTGGGCGACGGCGAAGCTGACATAGATCGGGTCGATCTGGTTGATCGTCACCAGTACGGTCGAATTGTCGCCGGTCTTGGCGATGTTGCCTTCCTTAAGCCCGGCGGCGCCGATGCGGCCGGAGACGGGGGCGAGGATGGTGTAGTAGCTGAGCTGGACCTTGAGCGCCTCGACCGCAGCCTCGCCGCCGCGAATGGCCGCCTTCAGGGTCGCGACCTGGGTGCGCGCGGTATCGAGGCGCTGATCGGTGGCGAAATCGCGCTTGGCCAGTTCCTCGGCGCGCCTGAGATCAGTCTCGGCCGAGGCGAGCGAGGCGCGGTCCTTGGCGACACCGGCTTCCGATTGCTTGATCAGCGCCTCGGCCAAGCGCGAATCGAGCCGGAAGAGCACGTCGCCCTTCTTGACGTAGCCGCCATCCTTGAAGGCCACCTCGGTGATCTGCGTGTCGACGCGCGAGCGGACATTGACCGACGAGATCGCCTGGACGGTGCCGATCGCATCGAGGCGGACCGGCATCGCCCGGCGTTCGGCCTTGGCGGTGACGACCGTCACCGCCGGACGGCTGCCGGAGCCGCGCCCGCCCGGCCCGGTGGCGACCGGCGCAGGGGGCTTCGCCTGTGTCGGGATCAGCTTGCCATAGGGAACCTGGTCGAGTGGCCAGGGGATGGGGCGGCCGGTGTAGTGCAGAGCGGCGCCGACAGCGAGGATTCCTGCCGCCGAGAACAGGGCCAAACGCCCGAGAGACAGCCTTGCCATGAAGAGCCTTGCGCCATGCGAGCGGCCGGGCGGAACCTTACGGAACCGCCACCCCACCAACCATCGCCGCCGCCGAAATCAAGCATGCAGAGGGTTGTTTTCCGGCGCAAGCCGGCATCACGCATTGTTGCGGCCTATCGCGGCACGTCGCGACAATGTGACACGGACGACGAATACCTTGCGCCGCGTCGCTCATCCAAGGATAGCGGGTTAGGGCAAGTCCCGTTCACAGTATCGCGACGACGACACCTATCCACATCAAGAACAGGCAGGCGACGCCGGCGGCGAAGACGAGGGCGCGCCGGCGCAGGTCGTTGCCACCGGTGTGGATCAATGTGTGCACGATCCGCGTCGCCACGAAAGCCCAGGCCAGGGCCGCCATGGCATAGCCGGTGGCACCGACATGGGTCGCGATCAGCACCAGCGCGAAGAACAGCACCGGCGTCTCGAACTGGTTGCTGAAATTCGCGGCGGCGAGCCGGGCCGGCTCCGGATAGCGCTCGGTCGAGACGGCGACATCCGCCATCCCGACCTCGCGATTGTCAAAGGCCTTCTTGCGACGCAGGAACACGATCACCAGCACGACGAAAGTCCAGAAGATCTGGGCGAGCGCCGGATAGATCAGCTTGAGCGTCATGGCCTACCTCGTGAAGGACCCGCTGCAGACGTGCATCAAAGCAGGTTTCTCACGAGCGGGTCGGATAATTGGGGCTCTCGCGCACGATGGTGACGTCGTGGACATGGCTCTCGCGCAGACCGGCGCTGGTGATGCGGATGAAGCGGGCCTTGGCGCGGTAGTCCTCGAGGTTTCGCCCGCCGACATAGCCCATCGCCGCTCGCAAGCCGCCGGCAAGCTGATGCAGCACATTGGCGACGGGGCCCTTATAGGCGACCTGGCCCTCGATGCCCTCCGGCACCAGCTTCAGCGAGTCCTTGATGTCCTGCTGGAAATAGCGATCGGCCGAGCCGCGCGCCATCGCGCCGACCGAGCCCATGCCGCGATAGGATTTGTAGGAGCGGCCCTGATAGAGAAAGGTCTCGCCCGGCGTCTCGTCGGTGCCGGCAAGCAGCGAGCCGACCATGGCGCAGGAGGCGCCGGCGGCAAGCGCCTTGGCGAGATCGCCGGAGTATTTGATGCCGCCGTCGGCGATCACCGGAATGCCGGCCTTGCTGGCGGCGGAAGCGGCATCCATGATCGCGGTCAGCTGCGGCACGCCGACGCCGGCGACGATGCGGGTGGTGCAGATCGAGCCCGGGCCGATGCCGACCTTGATCGCGTCCGCGCCGGCATCGATCAGGGCCTGGGCGCCGCCGGCGGTGGCGATGTTGCCGGCGATGATCTGGACGGCGTTGGAGAGCTTCTTCACCCGCGTCACGGCTTCCAGCACCTTGGCGGAGTGGCCATGGGCGGTATCTACGACGATAATGTCGACGCCCGCGTCGATCAGCATCTCCGAGCGCTCGAAGCCGCTGTCGCCGGTGGTCGTCGCTGCCGCCACCAGCAGGCGGCCATGCGTGTCCTTGGCGGAGTTGGGATGCGCGACCTGCTTCTCCATGTCCTTGACGGTGATCAGGCCGATGCAGCGGAAATGGTCGTCGACGACGAGCAGCTTTTCGATGCGGAACTGATGGAGCAGGCGGCGGGCCTCATCCTGGCCGACACTCTCGCGCACCGTGATCAGCCGATCCTTGGTCATCAGCTCGGAGACCGGCTGCTCGGGATTAGCTGCGAAGCGGACGTCGCGATTGGTCAGGATGCCGACGAGGCGGCCCTTATGACCCTGCGGGCCGCGCTCGACCACCGGGATGCCCGAGATCGAGTTGTGCTTCATGATGGCGAGAGCATCGCCCAGCGTCTCGTCCGGGAAGATCGTGATCGGGTTGGCGATCATGCCCGACTCGAACTTCTTCACCAGCTTGACCTGCGCGGCCTGCTGCTCGGGGTCGAGATTGCGGTGCACCACGCCAAGCCCGCCGGCCTGCGCCATGGCGATCGCCATGCCGGCCTCGGTCACCGTATCCATGGCGGAGGCGATGATCGGCAGGTTGAGCGAGATCGTCTTGGTCAGCTTGGTCGAGACGTCGACATCGGCCGGCATGACCTCCGAGGGGCCCGGCTCGAGCAGGACGTCGTCGAAGGTCAGGCCGTCGCGAATAAGGCCGTCGGTGATCGTTGCCATCGTCAACTCCGGGGCCGGCAGGGCCGGCACTAGTTCATGGCCGGGCAGGGCGCCCATGGCCGAGTTGACGAGGCCCGTTATCACGCGGGAGACGAAGCCGCTAGGGGCTGGCGGCGGAAAGTTGTGTTGGGCGCACCCGCGAGGCGCGCCCAACCACGAGTCGGCTATTGCTGCTGGCCTGGGCGCGAGCGTCCAGCCTCGGCCGTCGAGGGGCTGACGAAGAAGCAGCCGCGCTCCATCATCATCGCGCCCTTGGCATTCGCCATCGCCTGGCATTCCTTCTGGCGGGCGCAGTTATAGGCGCGCAGCGCATCGCCGGAGCCGGGCGAGACCATGCGTTCGGCGCAAGCGCGTTCCCAGCTGTTCGACTGGGCGCTCGCGGCGGTGGAGCCGAGGCCGAGGAAGGCGAAGCCGGCGAGGATGGCGAAGGCGGCGGCGCGAACAGGCACGCCGACTGGCGCCAGGCGGTAAGAATGCTGCACTTGACTAGACATGGGACACCTTCGCCGGCGCGCCGGCCCTTCCGATCTCGAATGTGAAGATCTTCGCCCCGGACTTCACATAGGGACGCGCGCCCGTCTTTGACCTGCATCGAACGCATGGCCAGCTTGCCATCACGTCTTCGTGCCAAGGCTTGCGTCTGTCTCACAGTCACCTTGCGGGCGGTGGATGGATTCGTCATGCGGCAGGCGCAACTCGCGCAAGCCAGCGATTCTTGCCCCTGTCCTCTCGTCAGAGGGCGGATCGCGGATTAAGGCTGACGCGCAGCTCGCCAGAAAGTCCGCCCGTGCAGCGTGCCAAGCTCCTGCCTCTGATCGTCGCCTGTGCGCTGTTCATGGAGAACACCGACTCGACGGTGATCGCCACCTCGCTGCCGGTCATCGCGCAATCGCTCGGCGAGGACCCGATCGCCCTCAAGTTGGCGGTCACCTCCTATCTGGTCAGCCTCGCGGTCTTCATCCCGATCTCGGGCTGGATGGCCGACAGGTTCGGCGCTCGCACGATCTTCCGTACGGCGCTCGGCGTGTTCATGCTCGGCTCGGTGCTCTGCGCGCTCTCGAACTCGCTCGGCGCTTTCGTCGGAGCCCGCTTCCTGCAGGGCATGGGCGGGGCGATGATGGTGCCGGTCGGCCGCCTCGTCATCCTGCGCAGCGTCGAGAAATCGCAACTGGTCAGTGCGCTCGCCTATCTGACCGTACCGGCGCTGGTCGGTCCCGTGGTCGGCCCCGTGCTGGGCGGTTTCATCACCACCTATTTCGACTGGCGCTGGATCTTCTTCATCAATCTGCCGATCGGCCTGCTCGGTATCGTGCTGGCGACGAAGTTCTTCGAGGATATCCGCGAGGAGGACGTGGCGCCGCTGGACATCAAGGGCTTCCTGCTGTCCTCGACCGGCTTCGCCGCCCTGATGCTCGGCCTGGTGACCGGCGGGCGCCATCTCGTACCGGAGAGCGTCTCCTATGCCTGCGTCGCGTTCGGCGCACTGGCATTGCTGGCCTACTGGTTCCACGCCCGGCGCACCCCCCATCCAGTGCTCAATCTCGGGCTGCTGCGGATCCCGACCTATAATACCGGCGTGATCGGCGGCTCGATCTTCCGCATCGGCATCGGCGCGATCCCGTTCCTGCTGCCGCTGATGCTGCAGCTCGGCTTCGGCCTCAACGCGCTGCAATCGGGCCTGATCACCTTCGCCTCGGCGGCCGGCGCGCTGATCATGAAGACCCTGGCGAAGACGATCCTGCAGCGATTCGGCTTCCGCCGTGTGCTGACCTTCAACGCCCTGATCGGCGCCGCCTTCCTCGCCGCCTCCGGCCTGTTCACGCCGGCGACGCCGCATTGGCTGATGCTCTGCGTGCTCCTGATCGGCGGCTGCTTCCGTTCGCTTCAATTCACCGGCATCAATGCGCTGAGCTATGCCGATATCTCGAACCGCGACATGTCGAGCGCCACCAGCCTGTCGAGCGTCGCGCAGCAATTATCGCTGAGCCTCGGCGTCACCATCGGCGCCTTCGCACTGGAAACGGCCAATCTCGTCAATGGTGGGCAGGCGCTTGGCGCCGCCGATTTCTGGCCGGCCTTCGTGCTCGTCGGGCTGATCGCGGCCTCCTCGGCGCTGTGGATGGCGCGGCTCAAGCCCGATGCCGGCGCCGAGGTCTCAGGACATGCACCTGTCAGCGCCCGCAAGGCGACGGCGCAGGCGATCGCCGACCAGAAGCCGCTGGAATGACGGGCGGGCGGCATCGCGCCCCGTTGACGAAAGCGCCCCGCCGGGCGACCGGTGGCGGATGACTTCCCTTTCCCAACGCGCCTTTCTCGGCGTGGAGCGCTCGGCGCTCGGACGCCCCTGGCGTGATCGGCTCGACCTTGCGGGGCTGGCGCGGGC
Organism: Allobosea sp. GW823-FHT01F03; assembly: GCF_058798075.1. Lineage (NCBI taxonomy): Bacteria > Pseudomonadati > Pseudomonadota > Alphaproteobacteria > Hyphomicrobiales > Alloboseaceae > Allobosea > Allobosea sp. GW823-FHT01F03. The sequence continues at coordinate 3,196,074 of NZ_CM179505.1, forward strand.
CGAAGCCCTGGCGCAGGTCGAAGGTGTCCCCGACGCCGTGGCGCGCATCCTGGCCGGGCGCGGCGTCGCCGCCAGCGAGGCCCTGCGCTATCTCGAACCGAAGCTGCGCGATCTGCTGCCGGACCCTTCCGTGCTGCTCGACATGGAACCGGCTGCTCAAAGGCTGGCGCAGGCGGCGCTGCGGGCTGAGAAGGTCGCGATCTTCGGCGACTACGACGTCGACGGCGCCTGCTCGGCGGCCCTGCTCGCGATCTTCCTCAAGCAGGCCGGGGCTCGCCCACGCGTGCATATTCCGGACCGGCTGATCGAAGGCTATGGCCCGAACAGCGAGGCGATCGCCATGCTGGCCGGGGAGGGCGCGACGCTCCTCGTCACGGTCGATTGCGGCACGACCAGCCATGAACCGCTGCGCGAGGCCGCGAGGCTCGGCCTCGATGTCGTCGTGCTCGACCACCATCAGGCGCCGGAGCAGCTGCCGGCGGCGGCCGCGATCGTCAATCCGAACCGGCAGGACGATCTCTCCGGCCTCGGCCATCTCTGCGCCGCCGGCGTGGTCTTCCTGACGCTGGTCGCGACCGCACGCGAACTGCGCCGGCACGGGCATTGGTCGGGCCGGGGCGGGGAGCCCGATCTTCTGGCGATGCTCGATCTCGTCGGGCTCGCGACCGTCGCCGACGTGGTGCCGTTGATCGGCCTCAACCGTGCTTTCGTGCGCCAGGGCATCGCCATTCTGAGGCTGCGCCAGCGAGCCGGTCTCGCGGCGCTGCTCGACGCCGCCGGGCTCGATGGCCCGGCCCAGCCCTGGCATCTCGGCTTCCTGCTCGGCCCGCGCATCAATGCCGGCGGGCGGATCGGCGATGCCGGCCTCGGCGCCCGCCTGCTGATGACCGATGACGAGGTCGAGGCACGCAGCATCGCCGCCGAGCTCAACCGGCTGAACCAGGAGCGGCAGGAGATCGAGCGCGCCGCCGTCGAGGAGGCCGTGGCCGAGGTCGAGCACCGTCTCGGCGACGCGGCCGAGCATCCGGTTCTGCTGGTCGGCTCGGCCGACTGGCATCCGGGCGTGGTCGGGCTGATCGCCGCCCGGCTCAAGGAGCGCTTCCGACGTCCTGCCTTCGCCCTGGCGCGGCATGCCGATGGCGGCGCGACCGGCTCCGGCCGTTCCGTCCCCGGCGTCGATCTCGGCGCCGCGGTGCGCCGGGCGGTCGAGGCCGGGCTCGCGATCAAGGGCGGTGGCCACGCCATGGCGGCGGGAATCACCCTGGCACCCGGCCAGGAGGCGCCCTTCATCGCCTTCATGAGCGCAGAGCTCGCGGCCAATGTCGCCGCCTCGCGCGAATCCGAGGCGCTGCTGGTCGATGCGGCGATCAGCGCGGGCGGTGCGAATCCCCGCCTGCTCGCCGAGATCGACCGCGCCGGCCCCTTCGGCTCCGGCTGCCCCGAGCCGGTCTTCGTGCTGCCGGCGCATCGGCTGGCCGATGTTGTCGAGATCGGCAGCGGCGGGCATTTGCGGGTCAGATTGCGCGCGGGCGACGGCGCCAGCATCGGCGGCGTCGCCTTCCGGGCGGCGCAGGAGCCGCTCGGCCAGGCGCTGCTGGCGGCGCGCGGCGAGCAGGTCCACCTCGCCGCGACGCTGACCCTGAATCGCTGGGGCGGTTCGGAGAAGGCGGAGCTGCGCGTGCTCGATCTGGCGAAGCCGTTGTGAGCCGTCGACAGAAATCCGAAAACCGGGCTTGCCCAACCGCGGCAGGGTGACTATAGCTCGCCCCGCTTCGCAGCAACGCCGCTTCGCGGCAGAAGCTCGCGACCTTCGTCTATCGGTTAGGACACCAGCCTTTCACGCTGGGGAGACGGGTTCGACTCCCGTAGGTCGCGCCACCTTTTTCTGGGTGGCCGTGCGAATATGAAATTACACGAAAATTAAAAGCGGAAGATCGATGGCGTCCCCCACGACGCTGCGATGGATGAAAGATCGCGAAGCTCCGACGCGGAAGCGGCCATGGTGCCGGGCATGAGCAACCGCTGAGCGGCGCGGCGCTTGACAGCTGTTTCCGGGCAAGCTGAGGCAAGCGAAGAGGGCGTCCGCAAACTTCGTGACGATCCCGGATAGCAGCAGCGGCGGGGGAGCTTCCGGCGCCGCGTTCCGATTGTCCCGCGCAAGAAGCTGAATTAAGGCTTCGGCCCAGCTTCCGTCTCCCGACTGCCCCCATGAGCGCACCCGCTGCTTCCCCTACCGGCGCATCCTTCCGAAACCTTACGGCGGCGCTATTCCTCGCTGTCGTGTGGGGGCTTTCGATTCCCATCACGAAGCTCGGCCTTCTTACGCTGCCCCCTTTGACCTTGACGGGGTTGCGCTTCCTGATCGCCGTGCCGTTGATGTTCCTCCTCGTCCTCGGAAAGCAGCGTCTACCACTCAGGGCGTTTCCCAAGGTTGCAGCGCTCGGCATCCTTGGCATTGGGATTGGACAGGTTGCTCAAACCTTCGGTGTCGTTGGAACCTCGGCCTCGGTGGCAACGACGATTTCTGCGGCGATTCCCGCTTTCGTCGTCATTTTCGCGGCGATGAGGCTCAAGCAGTCGGTGTCGAGTATCCAGGCCCTCGGCATTGCCGCGGCCTTCGTAGGAATCGCCTTGGTAGCCTGGGGACGCGGCGACGCGACTTCCGCTGCATCGCAGACAAGTTTGACGGGCGCGGCTCTCGTGCTGCTCTCCGCGTTGACGATTGCGTTCTATTATGTGTGGAGCGTCGAACTCTCGGAACGGCACGGGACCGTTGTCGTGGCGGCTTGGAGCACCCTGTTCGGCTTCATCGCGGTGCTGCCCTGGACTGTTTGGGAGATGTCGCGGGTTTCATTCGAGGTAACCGCTGTCGGCATCGCCTCGGCTGTCTATCTCGGCGTCATGGTGACCGTGGCCGGGCTCTTCCTCTGGCTTCATTTGCTACGGACGGTTCCTGCGCGCATCGCGGCAAGTATTCAGTATCTGCAGCCAATCGTTGGCGTCGCGGCTGCGGCGGTGATGTTCGGGGACGCATTGGGGCCGCTTTTCCTCATAGGCGTTGCCCTCGTGCTGATCGGATTGACACTCACTGTCGCAACACGGCGAAAGCAGAAGACCGTAAACTGACCGGGCCCCCGGAGAGCCCTCATCGCCTGAGGCTCCAAACATGAAGTCACTTCACTCTTCGCCACCATCCGGCTGCATCGCCCGCTGCACCCTGATCTTGTCCTCCAACTCCGCGAGCCGTGCCGACTCCTGACAGGGGCCGCAGGTCGCGTTGTCGCGATGAGGGAGGGCTTCGCCGGCTCGTCCTTCTTGCTGTCCCGAGGGCGTCCGACTACGGCGTCGCTTCTGTTGCCGGGCGAGCATGTCGATCAGACCGAACTCAGCAGGATGCTGGTTTCGCTGTTGAGGACGCCGTCGATGGTGCGGACCTCGCGCAGGACACGGTCGAAATCGCTCAGGCTGTCGGCCCGGACCTCGGCGATCAGATCCCAGCCGCCATTGGTGGTGTGCAGCGAATGCAATTCGGGGAAGCCGCGCAGCTGCCGGATCACCGCGGTCGTCGAACGGCCGGTGACCTCGATCATCATGATCGCCCGGATCGCCTTGTCGTCGGAATCCTGCCGGAACCGGACGGTGAAGCCGAGCACGGCCCCCGATTCGATCAGGCGGTCGAGCCGGCTTTGCACGGTCGCGCGCGACACCCCGAGGATCGTGGCGAGCTTCGAGATCGGCGCACGGCCATCCTCGCGCAGGGCGGAGATCAATCGATGATCCAGCTCGTCGAAAACATGCATGACAAAATGCTCAATCCCGATTGGCAGATTGTTCCGATTTCTGCATCTAAGTGCACTTGTTCGCTGTTCTTAGTGCAAATTGCTTTGCCGTAAAATGGAGAGAGAGAACGAGACAACGGAGGAGGGTGCGCGATGATGCGGTATGTGGGCGTCGACAACATGGTCCGGCTGGTCAGGGCCGTCGGGGTCGAGGCCTATCTGACCGGGCTCGCGGACTGTATCGAACAGGACTTCCGGCGCTGGGCCGAATTCGAGAAGGCGCCGCGCGTCGCCAGCCATTCCCGTGACGGCGTGATCGAGCTGATGCCGACCAGCGACGGCGCGCTCTACGGCTTCAAATATGTCAACGGCCATCCGAAGAACACGCAGTCCGGCCTGCAGACCGTGACGGCCTTCGGCGTGCTGGCGGATGTCGGCACCGGCTATCCGCGCCTGCTCTCCGAGATGACGATCACCACCGCCCTTCGGACGGCGGCGACCTCGGCCGTCGCGGCCCGTTATCTCGCGCGCAAGGATGCCGCGGTGATGGCGATCATCGGGCTCGGCTCGCAATCGGAGTTCCAGGCGCTCGCCTTCAAGGCGCTGAACGGCATCAGGCGCCTGCGCGTCTTCGACATCGATTCGACGGCGACCGAGAAATTCCTCGCCAATCTCGCCGGCCAGGGTTTCGAGATCGAGGTGGCGGCGAGCGCGCAGGAGGCGGTCCTCGGCGCCGACATCATCACGACGGTCACCGCCGACAAGCTGAAGGCGACGATCCTCTCCGACAACATGGTCGGAGCCGGCGTCCACATCAACGCGGTCGGCGGCGACTGCCCCGGCAAGACCGAGTTGCAGCGCGAAATCCTGCTGCGTGCCGACGTCTTCGTCGAACTTCCCGAGCAGACGAGGATCGAGGGCGAGATCCAGCAGATGCCGCCCGATTTCCCGGTGACCGAGCTCTGGCGGGTGATCGTGGGCGAGACGGAAGGGCGCCGCACCCGCGACCAGATCACGGTCTTCGATTCCGTCGGCTTCGCCACCGAGGATTTTTCGGCGCTGCGCTATCTCAGCGATCTGATCGAGGGCACGGACTTTTATGACGAGATCGACCTGCTGACCGAGCCGGAAGATCCGCGCAACCTGTTCGGGCTGCTCGCCGCCGCCTGAGGCCGATGGTCTTGCATCGCCGCGGGCCGGACAAGGCCGGGCCGCGGTTCGCGGATCGGGGTAGCGCAAACGGCGCGGCCGCGGCTGATGTCATGCGGCCCCCTTGCCGGCGAACGCGACCGAACGGAGAGGCGCTTCGGAGAGCACTTCCGAGGCAAGCGGCATCGACCGCGGGCCACGGGCCGCCGACAGGTCTACCCTGAACGTCGCGATCAGCCGATCCAGGGCCTGAACCTGGTTTGAAAGGGCCGCCGCGGACGCCGCGCTTTCCTCGGCCAGGGCGGCGTTCTGCTGTGTCGTCGCATCCATCATCGCCAGGGTCTGGCTCATCTCCTCGATGCCATTGGCCTGTTCCGACGAGCCGGCCGAAATGCCCGAGACGGCCGACGCCACCTGCTGCGAGGCGGCCACGATCCTCTCCAGCGCGGAGCCGGCGGAGCGCACCAGGGTGACCCCGCGCGCGACCTCGGCATTCGAGGCGCCGATCAGCGTATTGATGCCCTTCGAGGCTTCGCCGGAGCGTTGGGCGAGCGTGCGGACTTCGGAGGCCACCACGGCGAAGCCGCGGCCTGCATCGCCGGCTCGGGCCGCCTCGACGGCGGCATTGAGCGCAAGCAGATTGGTTTGGAAGGCGATGCCGTCGATCAGCGAGGTGATCTCGGCGATCTTCTTCGAGGCATCGTCGATCCCCGTCATCGCCTCGACCGCCTGACGGACGATCGCGCCGCCCTCTTCGGCGACCAGCATCGCCTCGCGCGCGGCCTGCTCGGCGTTGCGCGAGGTTTCCGCGTTGCTCTTGACCGAGGCGGCAAGCTCCTCGGTCGTCGCGGCGCTTTCCTCCAGCGAGGCCGCCTGTTCCTCGGCCCGCTCGGCCAGATTCTGCGATGCCTGCGAAACCTCCCCGACGCTGGAACGAATGTCCCGCGTCGTCGACAGGATGGTCCGCATCGTATCCTGCAAGGTGGCGACGGCCGCATTGAAATCGTCTCTGAGCTGGCCGTACTCGCCCGGCAGATCATCGGGCATGCGATAGGTCAGGTCGCCTCGGGCGATGGCGGCCATGGCCTGCCCCACCGAATTGACGACCGCCGCGCGTTCCTTTTCAAGCACCTCCCGTTCGGCTGTGAGCCGAGCAGCCTCGGCGGCCTCCAGATAAAGCGAGATCGCAAAATCCATGTCGAGCAGCGTTGCCTTGGCGACGGCGCTCACTTCCGCGGCGACCGATTGCGCGCTGGCCGCGGCGCCGCTCTTGGCCTGGCGGCCGCGAAAGGCCTTTCCCAGGACGCTCGACGCGGCACTTTCACCTTCGCCCCGAGGCCAGCGCGCCTCGATGAGCTTGCCGATCAGAGATTCGAGGACGAGGCCGTAGCCGCCGATATACCATCGCGGAGCAAGCCCGATCCGGGCATGGACCTGGCCGACGATCGAGACGGCGCTGAGATAATCGTCGTCGAACCGCCCACCCGAGATCATCTCCCAATGGGCGATCTGCTTGCCCTTGGCACCGGCGATCTGAGCCTCCCCCGAAAAGAAAGCCCTTGTTTCCGGAAACGCCCGGACCTGCTCGTAGAAATCGTCGAGCGCTTGCGGCAGCGCGCCCATGACGATCGGCTTTGCGCTCTGAAGATTGTCCAGGGCAGTCTTGCCCAGCTTCATGAATCGAAGACGTTCGGATAGGGCGCTAGACGACGACATGTGATGATCCCGATGGGTTGAGTGATGGCTGAAATCGCGGGCAGGCCAGGCTGGTCCAATAGGCCGGGAAAAAAACGCGCGGCTGATCGATCTCGCTTCCGCCGGAAAATCCCCTCCGGCGGCGGCGTGGCGGTCAGGCGGCTCGCACTGTCGCCAGGAAGCTTTCGGCTTCGGAGGAGAGCTTCTCCGCCTGCCGCACCAATTCGGTCGAAGCGGCGAGGGCGTGGGCGGACGCCTCGCTCGACTCCGAAGCGCGCCGGGCCACCCCCACGATGCCGTTCGCCACTTCAGCCGAGCTCTGCCAGGCTTGTCGGAGATTGCAGGCCGTTCGCTCGGTGGCGTGCTCCTGACCAGAGACCGCATGCGCGATCGCCGCTCCGATCTCGTTCATTTCCCGAATGGTCTGCCTGATCGCGTCGGTGGCGAGCGCGACATATTGGGTGAAGTCGCGGATGGCGCCGATCTGTGAGCCGATCTCGGCTGTCGCCTGAGCGGTTTGGGCGGCTAGCAGCTTGACTTCCCCGGCAACCACCGAGAAGCCTCGGCCCGTTTCACCCGCCCGGGCTGCCTCGATGCTCGCATTCATCGCCAGCAGCCTGGTCTTGCCTGCGATCTCGCGGATCGCCTCGACGATGCCGTCGATCTTGTCGACAGAGCCGGTCAATGCGCCCACTTGCAGGCTGATCTGTTCGGCTTCGGTGACGGCGCGCGTGGACACCAGACCGGAAGCTGCGATCTGTTCACCGAACTCGCTGAGGGACGCTGCCAGTTGGTCGGTCGAAAAAGCGACCGTTTCGATGGCCTTCGTCGCCTCCATCGAGGATTCGGTGGCGTCGCTTGCCCTGTGAAGGGTCTCGCTCGCCGAGGCCGCGAGCGACCCCGCCGATGCCTTCAGATCATTCGCGGCGATGGTGACCGAGCGAACGACGGTGGCGACCACCTGTTCGAAACTGCCCGCCAGCCTTTCGAGCGTCTCGCGACGATTGCGGCGCCCGGCCTCGAGATAGACCGAGATCGCCAGGTCCATGTCCAGCAGGGCAGCACGATTGAGCGCGATCGCCGCCCGGCGCATGCGGGGCTCCCGCCCGATCCGCCATGCGGCCTTCGCCTGACCGATACGGGCGGTCAATCCCGCGATGATGAAATTATAGCCGCCGATATACCAATGCGGCTCGAGGCCGAGCCGGCAATGCACCTCGCCGATGCGCCGGACCGAGCTGGCATATTGATCATCGAAGCTTGCCTCGGTGATCAGATCCCAGTGCGAAAGCTGCATCTGGCGGGCCCGTTCAATCACGGCATCGTTTGGAAACAACCGAGCGACATCGGGAAATGCGCGAATATGCCGGTAAAATGCGTCGAGCACCCCGGGCAGTTCTGCCGCTACGAGCGGCCGGATCTCGCGCAGCGCGCGGCGCACCTCGTCATCGATCCCGGCAAAGCTGAGTCTTTCGGCAATGTCGTCACCGCTCGCGCGATCGCCGGAGCCGCCCCGGCCAAAGGTGGGCCGCTCTCCCGGTGAAGGATGCGCGCTCCCGGAACCTGCTACGGACACCGCTCCCACCCCTTCAGGTCCAGCCAGACTCATGGAATGATGGCTCCCCCGCGGCTGATCGCCTCGCACCAATGGAGTCGAGATCGATGCGAACGATTCCGTTCTTATTGAGTACCGTATCGTACATTACGTAAGGTTAACAGGAAATTGTCCACCGCGGCCCAACGCAATGTCCGGGGGAATGCTTGACGCAAGAGTTGAGGGGCGATTTCGAGATTCGAAACCAGATCCTGCTTTCGGTTCGGCCCGAAGCGCGAGCGTTCCTCGCGCCGAGGCTGATCACGCGGCGACTATCGCCGGGCCAGGCGCTCTACCAGGAGAACGAACCGTTCACGCACGCGATCTTCCCGCATGAGGGCGTGATTTCGCTCAGAGCCGAGATGCATGACGGACGCAGCGTCGAAAAAGCCTCGATCGGCTATGAGGGCTTCATCGGCATCGCCTTGATCATGGGGGGAGGCGAGGCGATCAGCCAGTCGACGGTCGCCGTATCCGGCTATGCCTCCTGGCTGTCGATCGAGGATCTGGACGAGGCGATCGCCGGCTTCCCCTGCGTTCGTGACGCCATGCTGCGCTACGCCAAGAGCCTAATCATCCAGCTGCTCGAGACCGTCGCCTGCAACAGCCTGCACAGCGCCGAGGAGCGTATCGCGCGCTGGCTCGCGCATGCGCATGATCGGGTCGTAGGCGACAGTTTCCAGCTCACCCAGGCGGCGATCTCGCAAGCGCTCGGGCTGCGCCGCGCAACCGTCAACCAAGTCTGTTCGAAGCTGATGGAGAACGGCGCGATCGCCTATTCGCGCGGCGATCTGACCGTTCTCGACGGCGGTCGGCTTCAGGGTCATGCCTGCGAATGCTATGGCAGGGTCCGCAAGGCCTTCGAAATCAATGCGAAACCCGTCGAGCGCTTCATCAGATAGGGCGCGCGAGTTCTGGGCGCTTCGGCGCGACGCACCGGGCCTCTGCCGCCGATCAGGCTCGTCATGCTGACAGCGCATGGAACAGCAGGTTCTCATCCGCCGCCCCGCATCCTATAAGGCCGTACCGCGTGGTTCGAGCCTTTTCGGGAAGGCACCAGGTGGACACCCCCCACCGAGTACCGCGACCGCATGGCCGATCTCGCCAATCTCTTCAATCTGGTCGCGCCCTTCTTCGGGCTGATCGTGCTCGGCTTCGCCGTCGGCCGCTACAAGCAGCTGCCGGAGGAGGGGCTCGCATGGATGCAGTTCTTCCTGATCTATGTGGCGCTGCCCTGCCTGTTCTACCGGCTGATCGCCGACAAGCCGCTGAGCGACCTGACGAATTGGGGCTTCGTCCTGGCGACGACCACGGCGACCTTCCTTGCCTTCACGCTCTCCTTCGGGCTCGGCTACAAGTATACGCGGGGAAACATGCCCCAGGCGGTGATGCAGGGCGTCGCCGGCTCCTATTCCAATATCGGCTATATGGGACCGCCCCTGATCCTGGCGGCGCTGGGCCCGGTCGCGAGCGCCCCGGTCGTCCTGATCTTCGTCTTCGACAACCTCCTGCTGTTTTCGCTGATCCCGTTCCTGATGGCGGTCGCCGGCGTCGAGAAGCGCAGCCTCGCGGCGACGGCCGGCGACGTCGCCTGGAAGGTCGCAACGCACCCCTTCAACCTCGCGACCGTCGCCGGCGTGCTCGCGGCTTTCATCAAGCTCGAGCTGCCGACCGCGATCGACAAGATGACACTCTGGCTGTCGCAGGCGGCGGCGCCCTGCGCGCTCTTCCTGCTCGGCGTCACCGTCGCGCTGCGGCCGATGAAGCGCATGCCCGGCGAATTGCCGGCGCTCGTCTTCATCAAGCTGGTGCTGCACCCCTTGCTGGTCTGGGTGCTGCTCTCGGCGATGGGCAATTTCTCCGACGCCTGGATCTATGCGGCGGTGATCATGGCCGCGCTGCCACCGGCGCTGAACATCTTCGTGATCTCGACGCAGTACCGCGTCGGCGTCGAGCGCGCCTCGGCCTGCATCCTCGTCGGCACCATCGTCTCCACCGTGACGCTGACGGGCTTCCTGTGGCTGGTGAAGACGGGCAGGATGCCGGCCGACCTCTTCCATTGAGCGCCCCTCCGGGCCTCGCCAAGGGCCCGACGATGCAGCCGCTTTCCGATCTCCTCGTCCTCGATTTCTCGACGCTGCTGCCGGGACCGCTCGCCAGCCTGTTCCTGGCCGAGGCGGGGGCAAGGATCATCAGGATCGAGCGGCCGGAGGGCGAGGATATGCGCCGCTTCCCGCCACGGCTCGGCGAGACCTCGGCGCCGTTCGCGGCGCTCAATCGCGGCAAGACCAGCCTCGCCATCGACCTGAAGGCTCCCGATGCGTTGGAGCGACTGCGCCCGCTGATCGAGAAGACCGACATCCTGATCGAGCAGTTCCGGCCGGGCGTGATGGAACGGCTGGGTTTCGGGCACGAGGCCATGCGCGCGATCAACCCGCGGCTGATCTACTGCTCGATCAGCGGCTACGGGCAGGAAGGGCCCCGCGCGCTCGAAGCAGGGCACGACATCAACTACCAGGCGATCGGCGGGCTGCTCGGCCAGTCCCTGAAGCGCGGCGAGCCCGCGCCGCTGCCGCCGACGCTGGTCGCAGACATCGCCGGCGGGGCGATGCCGGCCGTACTCAACATCCTGCTGGCGCTGCGCGAGCGCGACCTTTCGGGGCAGGGCTGTCATCTCGACATCGCCATGACCGACGCGATGTCGACCTTCGCCTGGTACGGGCTGGCGCAGGGCCAGGCGAGCGGGCGCTATCCGCAGGGTGGCGAGGGGCTTTTGACCGGCGGCAGCCCGCGCTACGGACTCTATGCCACCGCCGATGGCTGGTTCCTCGCTGTCGGGGCGCTGGAAGAGAAGTTCTGGGCGATCTTCAGCGCGGCGATCGGTCTCGACGAGGCCCTGCGCGACGATCGCCGACAGGAGGAAGCAACGCGCACCGCCGTTGCGGCCCTGATCGGCGCACAGCCGGCCGCGCACTGGCGCGGGCTGCTCGAACCGCTCGACTGCTGCTGCACCGTGGTACGGACGCTCGAGGAGGCGCTGGCCGATCCGCAGCTCACCGCCCGCGGCCTGCTCGACCGGCAGGCCGAGGAGCCGGGCGGGCGCCGGATCGTCTCGACGCCTTTACCGCTGGCGCCGGTCTTCCGCGATGCGGCGCCGGCGCTGCGCAAGGTTCCGGCCGTCGGCGACGAGACGCTCTGAGCCTGAGGCGCGCGCTCAGCCTGCGGCGGTGCCACCCGCGAGGCCCTGGCGCATCACGAGCCGGCGCAGCGGCCCGAAGCGCGACAGCGCGAGCAGGCCGGCGCCGCGCAGGAGGTCGGCGGGCAAGAGATCGGTCAGCAGGGTCCGGTTGAGGGCGTCGACCGCACCGGTGCGCAACCGGACGTCGGTCTGGCGCGAAAGATCGTAGCGCGCCAGCGGCCCTTCCGCGCCGGGGTCCTCGACCTCGATCAGGGAATCGCGCAGCGCGGCGACGTCGCGTAGGCCGAGATTGAGGCCCTGCGCACCGATCGGTGGGAAGACATGGGCGGCCTCGCCGATCAGCGCGGTGCGGTCCGTGGCGAAGCGCTCGACGGAAAGGCCGCCCATCGGCACGCGCCCGCGCCGGCCCTCGACGGTCATCGCGCCGACGATCGAATGGGTCTGCCGCTCGACCGCGCGGGCGAAGTCGGCATCGTCGAGCGCGGCGACCTCGTCGGCCTCGCGCGGCGCCAGCATCCAGACAAGCGAGGAACGGCGGCCCGGCAGCGGCACCAGCGTGCACGGCCCGGCGCGGGTGTGGAACTCGGTCGAGGCGTCGCCATGCTCGCGGCGATGGCCGAGAATCGCGGTCAGCGCGACCTGCGGATAAGTCCAGTCGCGCGTCTCGATGCCAGCGGCGGCGCGAACCCGTGAATTGCGGCCATCGGCACCGACCACGAGCGCCGCATGCAGCGGCTCGAAGCCGGCGCCGGAGAGCCGCACCGCGTCAGGCCCGAGCTCGATCTCCTCGACCGGAAAGGGCACCATGCGGATCGCCGGTTCCTGCGCGGCGCGCGCGGCGAGCGTCTCGACCAGGGCGGCGTTCTCGACATTCCAGCCGAAGGCCGGAAGCCCGAGCTCGGCGGCCTTGAACTCGACCGGCGGCTGACGGAACAGGCTGCCGGTATCGTCGACCAGGCGCATGATCTCGAGCGGGGCGGCGATGCGCTCCAGTGCCTTGCCGAGGCCGAGTTCGCCGAGCAGGCGCCAGGAGCCGTCGAGCAGGGCGACGGTGCGACCGTCGCGCGGGGCGGTCGCGGCGCCAAACAGTACACTCTCCCGGCCAGTGGCGGCGAGGGCGAGCGCCGCGGCGAGCCCGACGGCGCCGGCGCCGACGATGGCGATCTGGCAATCCTGCATGCTTTGTTGCGTCATGCCGTCCTGGCTAGCTCATGTCGGCGGCGCTGGCGAGCGCGCCCTTGCCGCAGTTCAGGCATCGCGAAACCTCACCAGCCTATCGTCGATGCCTTCATGGCCGAGCACGCGGCGCACCGGCGCCGTCGCTCCGAGGATCTCGACCCTGGCGTCATGGCGGATCGCCTTGTCGATCATCGCCCGCAGCGCGACGGCGGCGCTGGAATCGGCAAAGGGGACGTCCGAGAGGTCGAGCACGATACGAGCCGGGAAGGGCCCGGTCCGATCGAGCACGGTCGCGACACTCATGCTGGCTCCGAAGAAGAGCGGGCCGGAAATGCGATAGCGGAAGCTATCGCCATTGCCGTTGCGGGGCACATCCACTTCGGCGGGCTCGGACATATCATCGTCGTCGACCAGGGCCGGGTCCATGCCGGCCTCGACGGTCACGACATTGGCCATGCGATGCATGAAGATCAGCGAGCCGAGCACGACGCCGACCCCGATGCCAACCATCAGATCCTCGAAGATCACCAGCAGGAAGGTTGCGAGCAGCACCACCGAATCGGCGCGGGAATGCCTGAGGATGGCGATGAAGGCCGCCTTCTCCGCCATGTTCCAGGCGACGACGGCGAGCACCCCTGCCAGCGCGGCCAGCGGGATGTAGGAGGCGAGCGGCGCCGCGACCAGCATGAAGAGCAGCACGAACAAGGCGTGCAGCATGCCCGCGATCGGCGTCTGCCCGCCGGCCCGGACATTGGTCGCCGTGCGCGCGATGGTCCCGGTCACGCAAATGCCGCCGAACAGGGAGGCGCCGATATTGGCGGCCCCCTGCGCCACCAGTTCGGTGTTGGAGCGGTGCCGCCGACCGGTCATGCCGTCGGCGACCACGGCCGAGAGCAGCGATTCGATGCCGCCGAGGATCGCGATCGAGACCGCTGCCGGCAGGACCGCGACCAGCTTGTCGAGGCTGAAGGCCGGCAGATGCGGGGCCGGCAGCGAGTTCGGAATGCCGCCGAAGCGGCTGCCGATGGTCTCGACCGGCAGCTTCAGCAGGAAGACCAGCGCGGCGGCGAGCGCGACTGCGATCAAGAGCCCCGGCCAGCCCGGCCGCCACCGGCGCAGGCCGAGGATGACGCCGATGGTCAGCGCCGAAAGCGCGACGGCCGCGGGGTTGATGGTGGCGAGCGCCTCCCAGAGCGCCTCCAGCTTCGGCAGCAGTGCCGCCGGCTCCTTGCCCGGCAGGGTCAGCCCGAAGAGGTCACGGATCTGGCTGGCGAAGATGATGATGGCAATGCCGGCAGTGAAGCCGACCAGGACCGGGTGCGGAATGTATTTGATATAGGTGCCGAGCCTGAGCAGCCCGATGGCGATGAGAATGGCCCCGGCGAGCAGCGTCGCCAGCACCAGCCCGTCGAAGCCATGCCGGTCGATGGTCGCGGCGATCAGGACGATGAAGGCGCCGGCCGGGCCGCCGATCTGGTGGCGGCTGCCGCCGAGGGCCGAAACCAGGAAGCCGCCGATGATGGCGGTGAAGAGGCCGGCCGCCGGGGTTGCGCCGCTGGCGATGGCGATCGCCATGGAAAGGGGCAGGGCGACAATGGCGACCGTCAATCCGGCGAGCGCGTCGGCCCGCAATCGGGCTGGGCCGTAGCCCTCCCGCAATACGGTGAAGAGCTTGGGAGCGAAGGTTCCATGCGAAGCCGTGTCGCTGCCAAGGCGCGCCCCTGGCTCGTTCATGTCTTGTTCCTGCGCTGCGATCCCACCAGCCCGACCGCGCTCCGGTACGCGACTCGCGCCGGACGCTGATCCCCATGCGCAGTCCAGCCGTTGCGCCGCCCGGATGCAAGTCCCTATGGTCGCGCACCTGCCTCGAGGAGAGATTGCCATGGTGAAGGCCATTCGCGTGCACAAGACCGGCGGACCGGACGTGCTCCAGCTCGAAGACATCGCGCTGCCGGCGCCCGGGCCCGGTCAACTGCTGATCCGCAACCGCGCCATCGGCCTCAACTTCATCGACACCTATTTCCGGACCGGCCTCTATCCGGCGCCGCAGCTCCCGTTCACGCCCGGCAACGAGTCGGCCGGCGATGTCCTCGCGGTCGGCGAGGGCGTCACCGAGTTCAAGCCGGGCGACCGTATCGCCTGCGTCGCCGGCCTCGGCGCCTATGCCGAGGAGCGGATCGTTCCCGCGGCTGCGGCCGTCGCCCTGCCCGATGCGGTGTCCTATGAAGCAGCCGCCAGCATGATGCTGAAGGGCCTGACGGCCGAGTACCTGCTGCACCGGACCTACAAGGTGAAGCCGGGCGACACGATCCTTGTCCACGCCGCGGCCGGTGGCACCGGCACCATCCTCTGCCTGTGGGGCAAGGCGCTGGGCGCCACGGTGATCGGCACCGCCGGCTCGAAGGAGAAGGCCGATCTCGCCAGGGCCCACGGCGCCGATCATGTCATCCTCTACGGCGAGGAGGACGTCGCGGCGCGCGTCAAGGAGATCACCGGCGGCCAGGGCTGCGATGTGGTCTATGACGGCGTCGGCAAGGACACCTTCGTCGCCTCGCTCGACTCGCTGAAGCCGTTCGGCCTGCTGGCGAGCTTCGGCAATGCCTCGGGCGCAGTCGACGGCGTCAATCTCGGCATCCTGGCGAGCAAGGGCTCGCTCTACGTGACCCGGCCGACGCTCAACACGCATACCGCCAAGCGCGAGACCATGGTCGAGATGGCGAAGAACCTGTTCGGCGCGGTGAGCTCCGGCAAGGTCACGGTGGCGATCAATGCCCGCTTCCCGCTGGCCGAGGCGGCTGCGGCCCATCGCGCCCTCGAAAGCCGCGGCACCACCGGCTCGACGGTGATCATTCCGTAGCGCATTTTCGAGCGGAGTGGGCGCCGGTTCGTCTGGAGAAAATGCGAACTGGAGCAGTCATGCGTTTCAACGAAGCGCAGAATGCTCCAGCCACCGCAGCATCCGGAGCGCTATTCCGCCCGAATTGCCGTTTAGGAACGGTCCTGCCGGAAGCGCTTTTCGGCTGGAGCGGGCTGCGAGCGGGTTTCGGGATGAACAGGTTGGGGCTGGCGCTGCTGCTGGCGCTCGGGCTCGCCGGTGCTGGGGCGCTCGTCGCACCACCGGCCTTGCGGCTGTGGGAGCTTCACATGGCCGCCGATGACCCGGTCGCTCTGTCGCAGCTGCGCCTCGGCGAGACCCTCGATGCGGCGCGCGTTGCAACGGGGATCGACGCAGCGATCGATGCCGGCGACGCCGAGCTCGCTGACAGCTTCATCTCACTCGCAGCCGAACGCGGCATAGCGGTGGCGCCCGAGCAGCTCCGGCGACTCCAGGCGCTGCGCGACGGTGCCTGGCTGCGCTCCGTTTCCGATTTCGGACATGGTTTCCTCGCCGGTGCGCGCGATAGCGACGCCGCCTTCGCCGGAGCGCTGGCGAGCGATGTCAGCGGCTTTGGCGATCTGCGCGATCTTGCCCTCGAAGGACGCAAGCTGCTCGGCGGGGAGGGCGCGGACGAAACCGTTCTTGCCCTCTCGGCCGTCGGGCTCGCCGTCAGCGCCGCTACCTGGGTGAGCCTTGGTGGCGGCCTGCCGGCCCGCGGTGGCCTGAGCGCCGTCAAGGCCGCCGGCAAGGCGAAGCTGCTGTCGCCGGCCCTCACCGCCAGTCTCGGCCGTGCCGCCGCAGGCGCGCTCGACAGGCCGGCCCTCGCCGCCAGCTTCGGCGCCGCCGCGCGGCTCGACCTTGCCGCGGCGAAAGTCGCGGCCGGCGGGATCGTCCGCCCGGCAGCGCTGGCACGCTTCACGGCGCTCGGCCATGATGCCGGTGTCCTCTATGCCCGTACCGGCCAGCGCGGCCTGCGTCAGGTGCTCGCCATAGCCGACGATGCCGGCGATATCGGCAAGGCGGCCCGGCTCGGAGCGGCGAAACCTTCGACCTTGCGGGCGACACTGAAGGTGCTCGGCCGTTCGGCCCTGGTACTCGGAACGCTCAGCCTCAGCGCCGCGAGCTGGATGCTGGCCCTGATCGGCTATGCGCTGGCGCTCGCCATGGCGGCGCAGCGCTTCGGCTGGTGGCTCGGCCGCCTCGGCCGTGGCCGCAGGCGGGAGCGAGCGAGACGGCAAGGGGCCTCGGTCCTTCGCTGGCAGCCGGCCCTGCCTGCCGCGGCGTGAGCCGGCGCGAAGCCGCCCGAAGAGAAAAAAGCGAAAGCAGGCGAAAGCGAGAATCGAAAGCGCTTCTGCCGACGGCAATGACCGGGAAGCAAATCACTTCCCGGACCTTACGTCATGTACCGCTTCCTGCGCCTTGCAGGCTTCAGCCTCTCCTTCCTGATCGTCGCGACCGTTCTCTTCGGCCAGCTGACCAGCCGGCCGACCATCAACGTCGCGCTGCAGCTCGAAGAGGGCCAGGCCCGGCTCGAGAAGCCCTCGCGGATGCGTGTCGGGCGTGTCGCCGAGATCCGCCGCATGCCGCGCATCGTCAGCGCGAGCTTCGCCTGATCAGAGGAAGCGAGGAGAGGTTCCGTCAGACCGCAACCCCGTGGAGGTCATAGGCGTCGGCGCGCTCGACCTTGACCGTGACGATGTCGCCCGGCCGCAGCGGCCGCCGGCTCGCGACATAAACATTGCCGTCGATCTCCGGCGCATCCCATTTCGAGCGGCCCTTGGCGACCGTCGGGCCGGCCTCGTCGATGATCACCGGAATGCGCTTGCCGACCCTGGCCTTGGCAAGGCGGGCGCTGACCAGCGCCTGTGTCTTCATGAAGCGGTGCCAGCGCGCTTCCTTCTCCTCCTCGGCGATGGCGGGCAGGCCGAGATCATTGGCCTTGGCGCCCTTCACCGGCTCGTATTTGAAGCAGCCGACGCGCTCGAGCTTCGCTTCCTTCAGCCAGTCGAGCAGGAAATCGACATCCTCCTCGGTCTCGCCGGGGAAGCCGACGATGAAGGTCGAGCGAATGGCGAGATCGGGGCAGATTTCCCGCCATTTGCCGATGCGCTCCAGCGTCTTCTCGTGATGGGCCGGCCGACGCATCGCCTTCAGCACGCTCGGCGAAGCGTGCTGGAAGGGGATGTCGAGATAGGGCAGAACGTGCCCTTCCGCCATCAGCGGGATGACCTCGTCGACATGCGGATAGGGGTAGACATAGTGCAGGCGCACCCAGATGCCCATCTGGCCGAGCTCGCGCGCCAGCTCGAAGAAACGGGTGCGGATCTCGCGATCCTTCCACATCGAGGGTGCGTATTTGATGTCGAGGCCGTAGGCGCTGGTGTCCTGCGAGATCACCAGGAGTTCCTTGACCCCGGCCTTGACCAGCTTCTCGGCCTCGCGGAGCACCTCGCCGATCGGCCGCGAGACGAGGTCGCCGCGCAGATTCGGGATGATGCAGAAGCTGCAGCGGTTATTGCAACCTTCTGAAATCTTTAAATATGCGTAGTGGCGCGGCGTCAGTTTGATGCCCTGTTCGGGGACCAGGTCGACGAAGGGGTCGTGCTTCGGCGGCACCGCCTGATGGACGGCCGAGACGACGCTCTCATAGGCTTGCGGGCCGGTGATCGCGAGCACGTTCGGGAAGGCGCCGCGGATCTGCTCGGGTTCGGCGCCCATGCAGCCGGTGACGATGACCTTGCCGTTCTCGGCCATGGCCGAGCCGATCGCCTCGAGCGATTCCTGCTTGGCGCTGTCGAGGAAGCCGCAGGTGTTGACGATGACGAGGTCGGCGCCCGCATGGCTCTTGCTGAGCTCATAGCCCTCGGAGCGCAGCGAGGTGATGATGCGCTCGGAGTCGACCAGGGCCTTCGGGCAGCCCAGCGAGACGAAGGAGATTTTCGGCGCGACGGCATTCATCGGCGGCTGGACTCGATGTCAGGAAAAGGGAAAGGCGCGGCAGGGCCGGCGCATTGGCGCTTCCTTTGATCCTTTTTCGACGAATTTGCAAATGCCGGATGAGCGCAGGCGGGTTTCGAGATGGCTTTCGGGATGATCGTCATCATGCCGAAAGCCGCGTGAATGGTGTCGGCCTCGCCCCAAACGCCTTAGCCGGCCGCGGTTGCGACCGGCCGCTCGGGATCCTGGGTCCAGTCGGTCATCGAGCCGTCATAGAGCGAGACCTCGTCGCGACCGAGCACCTCGGAGAGCACAAACCAGTTCAGAGCCGCCGTGTGGCCGGTGTTGCAATAGGAGATCGCCGGACCGCCGGGCACGGATCCATAGAGCGCGCCGAGATCGTCCCGCGACTTGAGCTTGCCGGTGACCGTATCGAAGGCCGCCGCATAGTCGCGCGAGACCGCGCCCGGGATATGGCCGGCGCGCGTCGCCTCGGCCGCCTTTTCGCGACCGTCGAAATAACTGGCGGCGCGCGCATCGACCAAGGTCGCGAGCTTGCCGCGTGCGGCGACGAAGGTCGCATCCGCCGTGCTGCGCAGTTCCTGCTTCACGACCACGGGATAAGGCGCGGCCGGCCTGGGCTGCGACGGACCGGTCGCGGCGGGGCGCCCCGGGTCGGCCTGCCAACCCTTGAATCCGCCATCGAGAATCGCCTGCTGGCCATGGCCGATCAGCTTCAGCGTCCAGTAGACGCGCGCCGCCGCAGCGAGATCGGTGGCCGCGAGGCCGGCCGGAACGATCACGACCCGGCTTTCCGGCCGGATGCCGAGCCTGCCGGCAAGGGCGGCGAGATGGTCGAGCGGCGGCAGCATGCCGGGCGCATTGCCGATCCTGGCGCGCCAGCCATCGGCGGCATAGTCGCTGTGCACCGCTCCGGGGATGTGGCCGGCCTCGAACGCTGCCCGGCCGCCTTCGGCCGTGCTGCGGATGTCGAGGATGACGAGGTCGCTTCGGCCGAGAGAGGCCTGCAGGATCTCGGGCGAAACCAGTCCGGATACGGGGAAATCGCTCATTCGGCTGCCACCTGCTTCAACTCGTCGATAACCTCGAGCGAGGCGCTCATTTCCGCGGTCGCGCCGAGCATGATCGAAGCCGAGCAGTATTTTTCCTTCGACAATGCGACGGCACGCTCGGCCTTGGCCGGGGAGAGGCCGCGCCCGCTGATCCGATAGGAGATATGGATCCTGGTGAAGACCTTGGGATCTTCCGCCGCGCGCTGCGCCTCGACCTCGACCTCGCAGCCGGTGACGTTCTCGCGGCCCTTCTTCAGGATCTGCACCACGTCGAAACCGGTGCAGCCGGCGAGCCCGATGAGCAGCATCTCCATTGGGCGGATGCCGATATTGCGGCCGCCATATTCGGGGGCGCCGTCCATGACCACGGCGTGACCGCTGCCGGCCTCACCCATGAAGGCCATGCCCTCGACCCATTTCGCGCGCGCTTTCATCGCCATCTCCTTCGGCCTGTTTCGCTATCGGAATAGCCCGGCGCGGCGCGCGAAGCGAGAGGGTCAGGCCGCAGCGAACAGGCTGCCATGCGAGATGCGCAGCCGCACGCGCTCGCCGATCGCCGGGGCGACCTGGCTGGCGAGATCGACGTCGAGGCGTTTCGGCAGGCCCTCGACGGCGACCTCGGCGCGGCGCAGCGGTCCGTTGCGGCGCAGATGCTCGACGATGCCGGGCAAGGCGAGCGGCGCATCGTCGACGATGCGCAGATGCTGCGGACGGACATAGAGCGAGGCCGGGCCGCTCTTGTTCTGGGAGAGGCCGCCGAGCACCGGCCGGTCGCGGAAGAAGGCCTGGCTGCCGACGACCTTGACCGGCAGATGGTTGGCGTCGCCGAGGAATTCGCAGACGAAGGGTGTCGCCGGGTGGTCGTAGACATCGTCGGGCGAGCCGACCTGTTCGAGCCGGCCATCGCTCAGGATCGCGACACGGTCGGCGAGTTCGAGCGCCTCTTCCTGGTCGTGGGTGACGAAGACGGTGGTGTGGCCGGTACGCTGGTGCAATTGGCGCAGCCAGGCGCGCAATTCCTTGCGGACCTTGGCGTCGAGCGCGCCGAAAGGCTCGTCGAGCAGCAGCACGCGCGGTTCGATGGCGAGGGCGCGGGCAAGGGCGACGCGCTGGCGCTGGCCACCCGAAAGCTGGCTCGGATAGCGTTTCTCCAGCCCGGGAAGCTGGATCAGTTCGAGCAGCTCGGAGACGCGGCGGCGAATCTCGGCCGGCTCCGGCCGCTCGCCGCGCGGGCGCGATTTCAGCCCGAAGGCAACGTTCTCAGCCACGGTCATGGTCTTGAACAGCGCGTAATGCTGGAAGACGAAGCCGATGCGCCGGTCGCGCAGGGAGAGATCGCGGGTGTCGGTGCCGCCAAAGAGCACACGCCCGCGCTCGGCCTGCTCCAGCCCGGCGATGACGCGCAGCAGCGTGGTCTTGCCCGAGCCGGAAGGGCCGAGCAGGGCGACGAGCTCGCCGGGCTGAATGTCGAGCGAGACGCCGCGCAGGGCAGGGAAGCTCTGGAAGCGCTTCTCGACGGTTTCGATGGTGACGGCGACGGACATGGGACGAGCTCTCAATGACGTCGGCTGGCGGCGATCGCGTCGGCGAAATGCCATTCCAGCAGGGTTTTCAGGGCGAGCGTGACGAGGGCCAGGCCCGCCAGCAGCGAAGCGACGGCGAAGGCGGCGGCGCCCATGTATTCATTATAGAGGATCTCGACATGCAGCGGCATGGTGTTGGTCAGGCCGCGGATCTTGCCGGAAACCACGGCGACGGCGCCGAATTCGCCCATCGCACGGGCGTTGCAGAGCAGGACGCCGTAGAACAGGCTCCATTTCACATTTGGCAGCGTCACGGTCAGGAAGGTGCGCCAGGGCGACGCGCCGAGCGTCAGCGCCGTCTCCTCCTCGGCCGAGCCGAGCGACTGCATGTGCGGGATGAGCTCGCGGGCGACGAAGGGGAAGGTGACGAAGATCGTCGCCAGCACGATACCGGGCAAGGCGAAGACGATCTGGATGTCGTTCGCCTTCAGCCAGGGGCCGAAATAGCCCTGGGCACCGAAGAGCAGCACGAAGACCAGGCCCGAGATCACCGGCGAGACCGAGAAGGGCAGATCGATGAAGCTGGTCAGCAGGCTCTTGCCGCGGAACTCGAACTTGGCGATCGCCCAGGCGGCAGCGATGCCGATGACGATGTTGAAGGGCACCGCGATGGCGGCGACGAGCAGCGTCAGGCGGATAGCGGCGAGCGCGTCGGGCTCGAGGATGGCTTCGCGATAGGCCTGCCAGCCCCGTGCACCGGCTTCGACGAAGACCGTGATCAGCGGCAGGAAGAGGAACAGGCAGAGGAAGGCCAGGGAAATCGCGACCAGCAGCCATTGCACCAGCCGGGACTCGCCGGAGATGCGCCTCGCAGCGCGGGCGGGCTCGAGGTCTTCCGCCTGAAGGGGGAGGCTCGCATCAGACATTGCCGAACCTCCTTCGAGCGCGGGCCTGGACGAGATTGACCAGCAGGATCAGGGCGAAGGACAGCAGCAGCATCAGGGTGGCGACCACGGCCGCGCCGGCATAGTCGAACTGCTCCAGCCGAATCACGATCAGCAGCGGCGCGATCTCCGAGACCATCGGCACATTGCCGGCGATGAAGATCACCGAACCGTATTCTCCGACCGCCCGGGCGAAGGCGAGCACGAAGCCGGTCATCAGCGCCGGCAGGACCGGCGGCAGCAGCACCTGGAAGACGGTGCGCCAGCGGCTGGCGCCGAGTAGAGCCGCGGCCTCCTCGATATCCGCCGGCAGCTCCTCCAGAACGGGCTGGACGGTGCGCACGACGAAGGGCAGGCCGATGAAGATCAGCGCCACCATCACGCCGAGCGGCGTGTAGGCGACCTGGATGTCGTAGGGCGCGAGCAGGCCGCCGACCCAGCCATTCGGCGCGTAGATCGCCGCCAGCGCGATGCCGGCGACGGCGGTCGGCAGGGCGAAGGGCAGGTCGACCGCGGCGTCGATCAGGCGCCGGCCCGGAAACTCGTAGCGCACCAGTACCCAGGCCAGGATCAGCCCGAACACGGCGTTGACCGTGGCGGCAAAGAGCGCACCGAAGAAGGAGAGTCGCAGTGCCGCGAGCGTCCGCGGCGAGGTTGCGACGGCCCAGATGTCGGCCGGGCCGGCGCTCGCCGCCTTCAGGAACAGCGCGGCGAGCGGGATCAGGACGATCAGCGACAGCGCCGTCAGCGTGATGCCGAGCGCCAGGCCGAAGCCGGGCAGGACACTGGGCTCACGCCAGCGGGAGACCGTCGCGCTCATGGTTCAGCGCGTCGGCTTGTAGAGCTGGTCGAAGGTGCCGCCATCGCCGAAATGGGCGGGCTGCGCCTTGGACCAGCCACCGAAGGCGGCATCGATGGTGATGAGCTCGACCTTCGGGAACTTGGCGATGTCCTTGGGATCGGCGGCCTCGGGATTGCGCGGGCGATAATGATGCTTGGCGATGATCGCCTGCCCCTTCGGCGTGTAGAGGAAGTCGAGATAGGCCTGCGCTTCGGCCCGCGTGCCCTTGGCGTCGACATTACCGTCGACCACCGTCACCGGCGGCTCGGCGAGGATCGAGAGCGAGGGTACGACGATGTCGAACTTGTCCGCGCCGAACTCCTTCAGCGCCAGGAAGGCCTCGTTCTCCCAGGACAGGAAGACGTCGCCGATACCGCGCTGGGTGAAGGTCGTGGTCGCGCCGCGCGCGCCGGTGTCGAGCACCGGAACGTTCGCCAGGAGCTTGGCGATGTAGTCGCGGATCTTGGCCTCGTCCTTGTTGAAGGCCTTCTCGGCATAGGCCCAGGCGGCGAGATAGTTCCAGCGTGCGCCGCCCGAGGTCTTCGGGTTCGGCGTGATGATCTGGACGCCCGGCTTCACCAGATCGCCCCAGTCCTTGATCGCCTTCGGATTGCCCTTGCGGACCAGGAAGACGATGGTCGAGGTATAGGGCGAGGAGTTGTGCGGCAGGCGCGACTGCCAGTTCTCCGGCAGTTTCTTGGAGCGCTGCGCCACGGCGTCGATGTCGCCGGCGAGCGCCAGCGTCAGCACGTCGGCATTGAGGCCGTCGATGACCGTGCGGGCCTGCGCGCCGGAGCCGCCATGCGATTGCCGGATCGTCCGGATCGTCTTCTGCGGATTCCTGGCGTTCCAATCGGCGATGAACGCCGCATTGATCTCGCGATAGAGTTCGCGGGTCGGGTCATAGGAGACGTTGAGCAGCTCGGTCTGGGCGCGGACACCGGTCACGAGCCCGAAGCAGAGCGAGAAGGCGCCGAGCGTCAATCCGGCGTGAAGCAGATGGCGAAGTCTCTGTCGCGTCATGTCAGTGCTCCGTATTGAACGGCCCGGGGAGGGAAAGACCGTTCGAAATAACAAACGAAACGTACTGAATTAGCGGCATGCACTCAACGGCGTGTGGCAGTAGAGCCTTTCCAAACATCGATCGCCAGAGAGAAAACGCCTCTCCGGCCGATCGGTTCAATCTCAGGCGCGAGCCTGCTGGCGAATGGCAGCCGACACGGCCGCGCCCATGGCGTGGCCGATGATCACGAGGACCGGCCCCTTGCTCGGCAGCTCGCCGAGGCGCTC
This sequence comes from Allobosea sp. GW823-FHT01F03, assembly GCF_058798075.1. Classification (NCBI taxonomy): domain Bacteria; kingdom Pseudomonadati; phylum Pseudomonadota; class Alphaproteobacteria; order Hyphomicrobiales; family Alloboseaceae; genus Allobosea; species Allobosea sp. GW823-FHT01F03. Next base: position 3,220,155 of record NZ_CM179505.1, read on the forward strand.
GGGCAGATCAGCGACCGTGCCGGAGACTCGCGCCTCGTCCGGGCGCGTCGCCCCGAAGATCGCGATGGCCGGCGTCGCCGGATCGATTCCGGCGGCGAGCGCGCCGTCGCGGAAGGCGGCGAGGGTGGCCCGCGCCATGTAGACCACCGTCGTGGCGACCGGGTCGGCCATCGCGGCCCAGTCGATATCCCTGGGCAGTTGCCCGTCGCGGGCATGGCCGGTGACGAATTGTAGCCGTCTTGCGTGGTCGCGATGGGTCAGCGACAGGCCGAGCGACGCGGCTGCGCCCTGAGCGGCCGAGATGCCGGGCACGATCGCGACTGGAATGCCGGCCTGGGCGCAGGCTTCGATCTCCTCGCCGGCGCGACCGAAGATGCCGGGGTCGCCGCCCTTCAGCCGGACGACATGCTTGCCCTGGCCGGCGAGCGCCACCAGCATGGCGTTGATGTCGTCCTGTTTCACGGACGGGCCGTAGCCCTGCTTGCCGACCAGCAGCCGCTTGGCCTCGCGCCGGGCGAGTTCCAGCACATCGGTGGAAACGAGGTCGTCGTAGAGAATGATGTCGGCGCTCTGCAAAGCGCGGATCGCCTTCAGCGTCAGCAATTCGGGATCGCCGGGGCCTGCACCGACCAGGGTTACGCGCCCACCTGCCGAACCCGACGCCTCGATCTGGTCGAGCGTGCTGCGCAGGCTGGCATGATCACCGGCATCCGGCCGGCGCTGCGGCTCGCCGAAGGCAAGACTGGTGAAGCTCTCCCAGAAGGAGCGGCGCGCGGGAAAGGCGAGCTCGCGCTCCTGCACGGCCGGGCGCCAGTCCTTGGCGGCCTGGGCCCAGTGCTTCAGCCCGGCCGGCAGCAACGCCTCGATCTTGGCGCGAATCGCCTGGCCGAAGACGGGAGCGGCGCCGTCGGTCGAGATCGCCACGACCAGAGGCGAACGGTTGACCAGCGAGCCGAAGGCGAAATCGCAGAATTCCGGCTTGTCGACGAGATTGACGGGAACGCCGAGCTGGCGTGCGGCGGCGGCGAAGGCCTTCGCCTCTTCGACCGCGTCGATATCGGCGATGGCGAGCGTCGCCCCGTCGAGATCGGCAGCTTGCCAGTTGCGCGCGAGGACTTCGACCGTGCCGGATGGCGGATCGGCGGCGAGTTCTGCGAACATCTCGGCGCTGCCGCCTGCGAGGATCAGAAGGTTGCAGCCGGCGGAAGCCAGCAGCTCCGCCTTCCAGAGCGCACCCTCGCTTGAACCGGCCAGCACGACCTTGCGCCCGTCCAGCTTGTGGAACAGCGGCAGGGTCGCGAGCCGCTCGATGCGGCGCGGGGGGGTCGGGCGCGGGGCTCTGTCGGTCATCTTGGCGTCACTGCTGCTTTCACGTCCGGCGGCCCTTGCGTCTCGCTGCTCGGCGGCATGAATAGCCAAAGCCCGGCGAGCGCAAGGATGATAAGGCGGAAGCAAAGATCGAACCAGCGTTCGCGGGGGCTGGACTCCAGCTGGTCGAGGGCGCTCGTCAGCATGGCTTCCTCCCAATGATCGTCGCTGTGGCGATCGGCCGGCCGCAGTTCACGCTGCTGCGCCGCGCTGCTCATCGCCGTCAGCCCGCCGCCTGCGCCAGGCGCTTCGCCCGGCGCTGGTCGAGGATGCTGCCGCCGTCGCCATAGCCGCGCTGATAGCGCGCGCCGACATGGCCTAGCGCCCGCTGCCATTGCTCCGCCGGCTGGCGCCCGGCGCTGGAGGCCGGCAGCGCGATCTCGTCGAAGCCGCAGAACAGCGCATAGGCGAACTGGTCGACGATCAGCGGACCGCTGGCGCGCAGCCTGCCGGTGAAGCCGGCACGCCGCAGCTGTTTGGCAAGACTGAAGCCGCGGCCGTCGGAATAGGCGGGAAAGCCGACAGCGATCAGCGCAAGCTCCGGCAGCAGCGCCTCGATCTCGGCGATGGCGAGGCTGTTGGGAATCACCACGCCGATCTGCTGGCCCGGCGCCCTGTTGGCGAGAGCTTCCGGCAGCGCCTCCCAAGGGACGAGGGCGAGCGGGATATTGCCGATGGCGGCGCCATCGCTCTGCGTCCAGGGATCGGATGCGGGTCCGTTGCGATCAAGCAGCACGGTCGAGCTCCAGGAAAGCGGCCTTGAAGGGAGCAAGGCCGAGGCGGCGGACATTCTCGATGAAGCTTTCGCCGGCTTGGCGCTGCTCCAGATAGACCGCGACGATCCGCTCGATCGCATCCGGCACCTCCTCGGCCGCGAGGCCGGGACCGAGAATCTCGCCGATCGCCGCATCCTGCGTGGCGTCGCCGCCGAGCGTGATCTGGTAGGATTCGATGCCGCGCTTCTCGAGGCCGAGAATGCCGATATGGCCGACATGGTGGTGGCCGCAGGCGTTGATGCAGCCGGAGATCTTGATGTTGAGCGCGCCGATCTCTTGCTGCCGCGCATCCTCGGCAAAGCGGCGGGCGATGGCCTGGGCGATCGGGATCGAACGCGCCGTGGCGAGTGCGCAATAGTCGAGGCCGGGGCAGGCGATGATGTCGGTGATCAGGCCGATATTGGCGCTCGCGAGCCCGGTTTCCCCGAGGCGCCGCCAGATCGCGAAGAGATCCGACAGCTTCACATGCGGCAGAACGAGGTTCTGCGCATGGGTAACGCGGATCTCCGAGAAGGAGAACTCCTCGGCGAGATCGGCGACGAGCCGCATCTGTTCGCTGGTCGCGTCCCCGGGCGCCTCGCCGACCGTCTTCAGCGAGATCGTCACGGCCGCATAGCCCGGCTGCTTGTGGGCGGTGGTGTTGACCTCGACCCAGCGATCGAAATCGGGATTGCCGGCCCGGGCTGTCTCCAGCGCCGAGCTCGTCTCCGGCAGCGCCAGGAAGGTAGGCGGCGCGAAATAGGCGGCGATGCGCGCGACCTCTTCGGGATCGGCATTGATCGAGGGGCCGTCGAGCTCGGCGAACTCCACCTCGACGCGGCGGGTGAACTCCGCGAGGCCGGTCTCGTGGACGAGGATCTTGACCCTGGCCTTGTACTTGTTGTCGCGTCGGCCTTCGAGATTATAGACCCGCATGATCGCCTCGAGATAGGCGAGCAGATCGGCCTTCGGCAGATAGTCGCGCACCACCTTGCCGATCATTGGCGTGCGCCCGAGGCCGCCGCCGACGCTGACCTCGTAGCAGCTCTCGTGCGTATCCGGATGGCGACGGATGCGCAGCCCGATATCATGGGCCTTGATCACCGCCCGGTCCTGCTCCGCGCCGGTCACCGCGATCTTGAACTTGCGCGGCAGGTAGCTGAATTCGGGATGCTGCGACGACCATTGCCGGATCAATTCGGCGGTCGGGCGCGGATCCTCGATCTCGTCGCGGGCGATGCCGGCAAAATGGTCGGCCGTAACGTTGCGGATGCAGTTGCCGGAGGTCTGGATGCAATGCATCTCGACATCGGCGAGCAGCCCGAGGATCTCGGGCACGTCGCGCAGCTTCGGCCAGTTGAACTGCAGGTTGGTGCGCGTGGTGAAATGGCCGTAGCCGCGGTCGAAGCGCTCGCCGATCAGCGCGAGCTGGCGGAGCTGGCGTGAGGACAGCGTGCCATAGGGAATGGCGATCCGCAGCATATAGGCATGGAGCTGGAGATAGACGCCGTTCTTCAGCCGCAGCGGCTTGAACTCGTCCTCGGTCAGCGAACCGTCGAGGCGGCGGGCGACCTGATCGCTGAACTGCGCCACCCGCTCGCGCACGAAGCGCTCGTCGAATTCATCGTAACGATACATCTGTCAGGCCCTCTGACCGGAAGGCGCAATGCCTTCGCCGGCCTGCTTGCCGAGATCCCGGCGATTGCTCGGTCCGAGCGTCTTCATCCGCTCGCGATAATGGCGGGGCACCGGACGGCCGGTCTCCGTCTCGACGTCGACGAGATAGGCGTCGACGACGCGCTGAGCTCCGAACTCGGCCACGGCGAAGGCTTCCAGGCGCTCGGCGCCGGGATCATCATTGGCGACCAGCGCCAGCGCCGGGTCGCGCGTCCAGGCCAGTGCTGCGCCCGCCGCGGAGGCGAAGACGACATCGCCATCGCGCAGGTCGTTGGCGAGCAGGATCGCGGGCAAAGCGGGGCGCTTCGCTATGGCCGCCATCACGCGCTCCCGCCGCCCTGGCGGGGCGCGATGCTCTCGTTCTCGATCGATTTCGGACTGGACACTGGCGCTCGCTACGTTCGCTATTACGAACGCTGAAAATAAACCGCCGAACGCCCCGCATCAATTCACGTTGGATAGCGTGATTTTTCTTATTTCCGTTCAAATGTGGGAAATCTGTCTTTCGAGCCCTGTGCCGAACGACAGATGGCTTGCCCTTTGTCAGGCGAGACCGCCGAGCCGGTAGCCGACGCCGGGTTCGGTCTCGATCAGCCGGGGGGTCGACGGGTCGTCCTCGAGCTTCTGGCGCAACTGGCCGACGAAAACGCGCAGATATTGCACGTCGTGCTCATGGGCCGGGCCCCAGACGGCGGTCAGGATCTGCTTGTGCGTGAGCACGCGGCCATGGCCGCCGGCAAGGCAGGCGAGCAGGTCGTATTCCTTGGGAGAGAGCTTGACCGGGGCGCCGGCGCGGCTGATCCGGCGGTTGACCAGATCGATCTCGACGCTGCCGGCGACCAGCACCGGCTCGGCGCCCTGACGCTCGATGCGGTGGCGCAGCGCGACGCGCAGGCGCGCCAGCAATTCGCCGACGCCGAACGGTTTCTCGACATAATCGTCGGCACCGGCGTCGAGTGCGTCGATCTTCTCGGTCTCGCGGTCGCGGGCCGAGAGGATGATCACCGGGCCATCATAGAAGGCGCGTGCCTTGGCCAGCGCCTCCTTGCCGTCCATGTCGGGCAGGCCGAGATCGAGCACGACGGCGTCGGGCGGCTTGCGGGCGATCTCGCGCAGGCCGGCCGTGGCATCGTCGGCGCGGATCGGCTCGTAGCCGGCGGCATCGAGGGCAGGGCCGAGAAAGCGATGGATCTGCGGCTCGTCGTCGATAACGAGGATGCGGGGGCGAAAAGCGGTCATGCTTCGGGTTCTCCGCCCGCTATGTCCTTGCGCAGGCTGATCAGGATACGGGTGCCGCCCTTCGAGCCGTCCGGCCGCTCGCGGATCGGGCTGGCGGCGGCGATGCGCCCGCCCATGGCCTCGACGAAACCCTTCGCGATGGCAAGACCGAGGCCAGCGCCCTTGCCGCGCTCGCCACCGCGATCGATCGCCTCCTCGAGCCGGCGGAACTTCTCGAAGACGCGCTCCAGCTCGGCGGTCGGAATGCCGCGGCCTTCGTCTTCGATCGAGATCACGACATTGCCCCGGTCTTCAAAGGCCGCCGTCTCGATCAGCGCGCCATCCTCGCTATAGGTGATGGCGTTTTCGAGGATGTTGACCAGCACCTGTTCGAGCAGGACGGGGTCGGCCCTGACCATGGAGAGCTCGGCCGGGAAATCGCGCAGCGCCCGGCGCTGGCCGAGCCGACGGGAGACGCGGGCCAGCGCTGCCGCAATGACGTCGCGGACATCGATCCAGTCCCGCCGAGCCACCAGAGCGCCGCCTTCCAGCTTCGTCATGTCGAGGAGGTCGCCGACATAGCGGTTGAGCCGTTCTGCCTCCTCGCGGATCGAAAGCAGGAGATCGTCGCGCACGGCCGGCTTCATGCCGCTGCCATAGTCGATCAGGGTGGTCGCCGAGCCGAGCACGGTGGCGAGCGGCGTGCGCAGATCATGGCTGACCGAATTGAGCAAAGCCGCGCGCAGGCGGTCGCTGCGGCGCAGCGCCTCGGCATCGACCGCCGCCGCGGCGAGCTCGGCGCGCTCGATCGCGATCGCGCCCTGGTCGAGCAGGGCGAGCGCGAAGCGTTCGTTCTCTGCGGTCGCCAGCGCGCTCGGCTCGAAGCCGACGACCCCGGAGCGCAGGCGCACGCCCTGCAGCGCCCGGAAGGTCCAGCCGGCATTGGGCAGGGTGCCGGTGCCGGCGCCAGCCGGCTCGCCACGATTCCAGGTCCAGCGCGCCGCGGTCATGTCGGCGGTCGAGAGCGGCTCGATCTCTGGCGCTCCGGCAATGGCGGCGATCTCGCCGCCATCGGTCGGCAGCAGAACGACGACCTTGCCGGAGGTCGCGGCCGAGACCTGCTCGGCGAGGATCGCCGCGGCGTCCTCCTTGCGGGCGGCGCCGGAAAGGCGGCGGCTCGCGGCGAGCAAAGCGGTGATCGCCGAGGCGCGCCTTGCGGTCGCTGTCGCCTGGTCGCGGACACGACCGGTCAGGCTGCCGGTCGTCATCGCGACCGCAAAGAAGACGAGGAAGGTCAGGAGATCGGCCGGGTGACCGATCCAGAAGGAGAGCCGTGGCTGCAGGAAGAAAAAGTTGTAGGCGAAGGCGGCGAGCCCCGCGGCGGTCACGGCCGGCCAGAGCCCGAAGGCGAGGCCTGCGCCGAGCGCTGAGACCATGAACAGCATGGCGAGGTTGGCGTTCTCGACATGCTGGTCGAGCAGGGCGGCGAGGCCGATCGCGGCACCGACCATGGTGACGGCGCCGACATGGCCGCGCCATTGGAACCGCGGCTTCGGGCCCGTGAAAGCGGGCGCCGCGGACGGACCCGAGCCCATCTCGGTGATGATGTGCAGTGCGGCGCCATTCTGCGCCTTGAGCAGTTCCGGAGCGAGCGAGCGGTGGAACAGCGAACGCCAGCCGCGCCGATGCGACTTGCCGACGACGATCTGGGTGACGTTGTTGCGCCTGGCATAGTCGAGCACCGCGCCGACGAGATCGTCGCCATTGAGCACGACGCTCGCCCCGCCGAGCTGTTCGGCGAGCTTTAGGGCCTCGATGAGCGGTGCGCCGCGCCCGGGATCGTTATCGGCTCGGTTCGGCCGCTCGACATGGGCAACCGTCCAGGGCGCATCCATCATCATGTCGGAGAGCCGTCTGCCGGCGCGAACCAATGGGCCCGCCATGGCGTCGGGACCGATCAGGACGAGGATGCGCTCGCCAGCCGCCCAGGGCCCCTCGACGCCTGCGCGCTTCATCGCCTGGCTGAGCTGGTCGTCGACGGTCTGCGCCGCCCTGCGCAAGGCGAGCTCGCGCAGGGCGGTGAGGTTCTCGGGCTTGAAGAAGTTGCTGGCGGCGAGCCGCGCCGTCTCCGGCAGGTAGACCTTGCCTTCGTCCATGCGCTGGCGCAGCTCGGTCGGCGTGATGTCGATCAGCTCGATCTCGTCGGCGCGGCTGAGCGCGCTGTCGGGTACCGTCTCGCGCTGGCGCACGCCGGTGATCTTCCAGATCACTTCGACCAGGCTTTCGAGATGCTGGACGTTCAGCGTCGTCCAGACATCGATGCCGGCCTGGAGCAGCTCCTCGACATCCTGCCAGCGCTTGGGATGGCGGCTGCCGGGCGCATTGGAATGGGCGTATTCGTCGACCAGCAGCAGGCGCGGCTTGCAGGCGAGCGCCGCGTCGAGATCGAATTCCATCAGGATGCGGCCGCGATGCTCGATCGGCCGGCGGGCCATCACTTCGAGCCCCTCGAGCAGGCTTTCCGTCTCGCGGCGGCCATGGGTCTCGACGACGCCGACCAGTACCTCGCCATGCTCGGCCTGGGCCCGGCGCCCCTGCGTCAGCATCTCGTAGGTTTTGCCGACGCCCGGCGCCATGCCGAGAAAGATCTTCAGCCGGCCGCGCTTGCCGCGGCCGGCCGATGACAGCAGGGCGTCCGGATCGGGCCGGCCCGCCTCGCGGAACTGGGTTTCGTCGCTGGCCATCACCCGACGTTCTCAACCATCTTTCATGGTCGTCCCGGGCCAGCATTTCGCTCCGCCCGGGACGATCCGACCTATAACCTGTTTCCGGCGCTAACGCTGCGGCTGGGGCCAGCGCGCGTCGAGCGCCAGATTGGTGGTGAACACGTTGACGCGCGGCTCGCCGAGCACCCCGAAGGTCGAGCCCTCGGTGTTGGCCGCGATCACCGCCAGAACCTCGGCCGGCTGGGCCTTGCGGGCCGCGGCGATGCGCGCCACCTGCCGGGCCGCATAGGCCGGCGAGATATGCGGATCGAGCCCCGAGGCGGAGGTGGTGACCGCGTCGACCGGGATCGGCCCCGCCGCCTCGGCCCGCAGCGCCTCGGCCTCGGCCTTGATGCGCGCCGCGAGATCCTCGTTCAGCGGGCCGAGATTCGAGCCCGAGGAAGAGGAGGCGTCGTAGCCCTCCTTGCCGGCGGCGGAGGGGCGGGGACGTAAGTAGGCCTCGCCCTTGAAGTTCTGGCCGATCCATTGCGAGCCGATGACCACGCCGTTGGCGTTGCGGATCAGCGAGCCGCCGGCCTGGGCCGGAAACAGCGTCTGGGCGAGGCCGGTCACGCCAAGCGGATAGGCGAGGCCGAGCAGGAGGGTGAAGAAGACCATCGCGACGATGGCGGGGCGCAGATGCGAGATCATGACTCTTGTCCTTTCCGCGGCTCAGGCCAGACCGAGGGCTGAAACGAGCATGTCGATCAGCTTGATGCCGACGAAGGGCGCGATCAGACCGCCGATGCCGTAGAGGGTGAGGTTGCGCGAGAGCAGCTTGGCCGCACCGATCGCGCGGTAGCGCACGCCGCGCAGGGCCAGCGGGATCAGCGCGACGATGACGAGCGCGTTGAAGATCACCGCCGAGAGGATGGCGCTCTGCGGACTCGACAGGTCCATGACATTGAGCGCCCCCAGAGCCGGCAGCGAGACCACGAACAGCGCCGGGATGATGGCGAAATACTTCGCGACGTCATTGGCGATCGAGAAGGTGGTGAGCGCGCCGCGCGTGATCAGCAACTGCTTGCCGACCTCGACGATTTCCAGGACCTTGGTGGGGTCGCTGTCGAGATCGACCATGTTGCCGGCCTCGCGCGCTGCCTGGGCACCGGTCTGCATGGCGACGCCGACATCGGCCTGGGCGAGCGCCGGGGCGTCGTTGGCGCCGTCGCCGCACATGGCGACGAGGCGGCCCTTGGCCTGCTCGGCCCGGATGATGCGCAGCTTGTCCTCGGGTGTGGCCTCGGCGAGGAAGTCGTCGACGCCGGCCTCGGACGCGATCGCCGCGGCGGTGACCGGGTTGTCGCCGGTGATCATCACGGTGCGCACGCCCATGCGGCGCAGATCGGCGAAGCGGTCCTTGACGCCCGGCTTCACCACGTCCTTGAGATGGATGACGCCGGCGAGCGCGCCGTTCTCGCTGACCGCGAGCGGCGTGCCGCCCGAGCGGGCGATGGCGTCGACCGCCTGGCGCAGCTCGGCCGGCACCTGCGCCTCGCTGAGGTCGAGCGTCCGGATCACCGCGTCCACCGCGCCCTTGCGCCAGGATTTGCCATCGGAATCGAGGCCGGACTGACGCGTCGTCGCGCTGAACGGGATGGCGTTGGCACCGTGCGGAATCTCGGCGGTAACGCCGAGACTGCGGGCGAGGTCGACGATCGAGCGGCCTTCCGGCGTCTCGTCGGCGAGCGAGGCCATCAGGGCGGCGCGCAGGGCCGCTTCCGGACGCATGCCGGGAGCGGGAACAACCTCGACCGCCATGCGATTGCCGAAGGTGATGGTGCCGGTCTTGTCGAGCAGCAGCGTGTCGACATCGCCGGCGGCCTCGACGGCGCGGCCGGAGGTGGCGAGCACGTTGACCTTGAGCAGCCGGTCCATGCCGGCGATGCCGACGGCGCTGAGCAGGCCGCCTATCGTGGTCGGGATCAGGGTGACGAAGAGGGCACCGAGCACCATCGGGTCGAGCGAGACGCCGGAGAAGGCGCCGAGCCCGGTCAGCGTCACCACTGCGATCAGGAAGACCAGGGTCAGGCCGGCGAGCAGCACGGCGAGCGCCAGCTCGTTCGGGGTCTTGCGCCGGTCGGCGCCTTCGACCATCGCGATCATCCGGTCGAGGAAGGACGAGCCCGGACGCGAGGTGACGCGGACCTTGATCCAGTCCGAGACGACGGTGGTGCCGCCGGTGACCGCCGAACGGTCGCCGCCGCTTTCGCGGATGACCGGTGCGGACTCGCCGGTGATGGCGGCCTCGTTGACCGAGGCGACGCCCTCGATGATCTCGCCATCGGCCGGGATGACGTCGCCGGCCTCGACCAGGACGATGTCGTCCGGCGCGAGTTCATGCGCCGGCGTCGGGATGATCGCATTGCGCGAGGCGTCGATGATCAGCTTGGCCTTGGTGGTGACGCGGGTGGCCCGCAGCGCGTCGGCCGCAGCCTTGCCGCGCCCCTCGGCGATCGCCTCGGCGAAATTGGCGAAGATCACGGTCAGCCAAAGCCAGGCCGAGATCTGGATCGGGAAGGCGGCCGGGTGGCCGCCCGCGATGGCGACCACGGCCGAGACCGTGGCCAGAATGGCCACGACTTCGGTGGCGAGGATCACCGGATTGCCGGCGAGCGCGCGCGGGTCGAGCTTGGTGAAGGCGCTCTTCAGAGCCGTGAGGACCACGGCCCTGTCGAAAGCGCCGGATCTGGCGAGAGAGAAAGACATGAGTGCGTTCTTTCGTTGGCTCAGCGAGCGGCCGCAAGCACCTGGAAGTGCTCGACGATCGGCCCGAGCGCGAGCGCGGGGAAGAATTGCAGGCCGCCCAGGATCAAGATGATTCCGATGAGCAGGCCGACGAAGAGCGGGCTGTCGCTCGGCAGCGTTCCGGCGGTCGGCTTGAGCTTCGGCTTGGCGGCGATGGCGCCCGCCAAGGCGATCACCGGGACCATGTAGGCGAAGCGGCCGAGCAGCATGGCGATGCCGAGGGTGGTGTTCCACCAGGGCGCATTGGCGGTCAGCCCCGCATAGGCCGAGCCGTTGTTCCCGGTCGCCGAGGAGTAGGCATAGAGGATCTCCGTGAGCCCGCGCGGCCCCTTGTTCAGCAGCCCTTCCAGCGCGACCGGCAGCACGGCCGAGATCGCCGAGAAGCCGAGAATGGAGAGCGGCAGGATCAGCACCGCCAGCATGGCGAACTTGATCTCGCGCGCCTCGACCTTCTTGCCGAGATATTCCGGGGTACGCCCAACCATCAGCCCGGCGACGAAGACCGAGAGCAGAGCCATCACCACCATGCCGTAGAGGCCCGAGCCGGCTCCACCGGGCACGATTTCGCCGAGCTGCATCAGGAACATCGCGACGCCGCCGCCGAGCGGCATGTAGGAGGCGTGCATCGAATTCACCGAACCGTTCGCGGTGCCCGTGGTCTGGGCGGCCCACACGGCCGAGGCGGCGGCGCCGAAGCGCACTTCCTTGCCTTCCATATTGGCGGGCGCGTCGGTGATGCCCGCTGCGACCATGGCTGGCTGCGGCGTCAGCGTCTCCGCGGCATAGATCGCGGCAGCGCCGAGGCTGAGGAGGATCACCATCGCCGCGATCAGCGCGCGCGCCTCCTTGCGGGCACCGGCGACACGCCCGAAGGCGACGACGGTGGCGAAGGCGATTGCGTTCAGCGAGACGACCTCGATCAGATTGGTCAGCGGCGTCGGGTTCTCGAACGGATGCGCCGAGTTGACGTTGAACAGGCCGCCGCCATTGGTGCCCCACTGCTTGATCGCCTCCTGGCTGGCGACCGGGAAGAGCGCGATGATCTGGTCGGCGCCCTCCAGCGTCTTGGCCGTGACATTGGCGAGCAGGCTCTGCGGCACGCCCGCGGCGACCAGTGCGAGCGCGGTGACGATCGAGACCGGCAACAGCACGTAGAGCGTGCTGCGGGTCAGATCGACCCAGAAATTGCCGAGCGTTTCGCCACGATCGGCGGCAAAGGCGCGCGCCATGGCCGCCGCCACCGAGAGACCGACCGCGCCCGAGACGAAGTTCTGCACGGTGAGGCCCAGCATCTGGCTGAGGCTGCTGACCGTCGTCTCGCCGCCATAGGACTGCCAGTTCGTGTTGGTGACGAAGCTGACGGCGGTGTTGAAGGCGAGATGCGGCGACAGCCCGTCGAAGCCCTGTGGGTTCAACGGCAACTGCCCCTGCAAGCGCAGGAGAGCGTAGAGCAGCGCGAAACCTGCGGCGCTGAAGGCGAGCACCGCGCCGGCATAGCCGAGCCAACCATGCCCCTTGTTCCGGTCGACGCCGAGCGCCGCGTAGAACCCGGCCTCGACCGGCTTCAGCACCGGATCGAGAAAGGTGCGCTCGTCTGTCCAGACGCGCGCCATATAGATACCGAGTGGCCAGCCCACGGCCACCGTCAACGCGATCGTAAAGACGATCTCGGCCCAGCCCCGCCAATCCATGCGAGGTCTCCTTTATTATTCGAGTTCAGAAGCGGTCGGGGCGCAGCAGCGCGGCGACCATGTAGACCGCGAGCCCGAGGGCCGCCGCGGCGTAGAGAAGGGTGAGCGCCATGGCCCTCAGACCTTGCGCAGCAGCGCCGCATAGAGGCCGAAGAGCGCGAAGGCCCCGGTCCCGAGCGCGAAGAAAAAGATGTCGGCCATATCGGTCTCCAGCCTTGGTTTCAGACCGGAGATGTGGGGGCGGGCAGGGTAAGCGTTCGAGCGGGAAGGCCGGGGAGGGGCATAAGGGCCGCGTAAAGACCTGCCGCGCGTAGAGCCTGCCGAGAGCCAAAGGAGCCCGGCTGCACGGCGTGCAGGAGTCACGCCGAACAGGCAGGCCGTCAGATCAGGTCGGAGGAGCGCTTTTGGAGGCGGCTCAGCTCGACGCTTCGAGACCGGCCGTGGTGATGAAGGCCGAAATGGCGAGGCCGGCCCAGAAGAGCTCGTTGAGAATACCCTGCAGGGGCACGGCCCCCATGGTCACGGTTGAAAGCCCGCCGGCCAGGAACAGCGCCGAAACCGCAACAAGGCTGCTCATGATGTCCTCCCGCATTTTGGCTTCGAACGCGGCGAGGGCGATTCGGTTCCTCCCATTCGATACGATGTCGAGCAATATGTATTGATCGAGCCTCGGCCTGACAGCAGGATCTGTGATGTCTCGGACTGCGCGTGACTGATGGTCAGGGCGCTGGGGTATTTGGCATCAGCCTGAGCAGCCGCTCGCGCACAGCGTCGGAGAAGGGGCGCGACTTTCGTGTCGTTTCGTCCACCAGGACGATCACCGTGACCGCGCTTGCCGCGCAGCGCCCGGCCTGAAAGATCGCCTGCTCGAGCCGAACCGAGCTGCGGCCGACCGAAGCGACACGCAGCCCACTCTCGACCTCGCCGGGCCAGAGCAGTTCCGCCCGGAAATCGACTTCCAGCCGGGCGATGACGAAGGCCGTTCCGGGCTCGGCCAAAGGATGTTCCGGATCGTAGATCAGCTCGACGCGGCCTGTTTCGAACAGGGTCGAGAATACCGCGTTGTTGACGTGCCCCTGCCGGTCCGTATCGCCGTAGCGAAGCTTGTCACGGGTTCGGAGCGGATACTCGGCGAGGGGGATTTCGACAGACAAGGCGGCCTCCGGTCGCGGCCGGAAGCTTGCCGCCGGCGCTGGCGGAAGGGGTGGGATTCGAACCCACGGTGGGCTTCCACCCACGGCGGTTTTCAAGACCGCTGCCTTAAACCACTCGGCCACCCTTCCGGTGTGACCGTCATTGCCGCCGGTTGCGACGTTTTGCAAGCGCCCTGCGGCCCTGCGCCGCCGAAAGGGCGCCCTCCGGAACGGCAGTCGGCCCGAAAATCCATGCCTGTCAATAGCTTGCGCAATCTCACGACGCCGCGCGCTCGTTTAGAGGCCGCGTCGAGAGCGTCGTTGCATCGAGGCCACGCCGGCCCGAAAAATGGCGGAGAGATGGAGGCGGGTTGACAGCTGCCGCATTTCCGACACCTTTGTGCCCGCCCAAAGGGGGCAGCTGGGCTTTTGTTAACGGTGTCGCCTGCGTGCTTCGCCGCCTTAACGATCCCTTAATTGAATCGGCCGAAAGCTGGCGTATCGCTGCGTTCCCGCGGCGAGCGTAGTGCTGTTTTTGGCGAATCGCAGGAATTTGGGCATGATGGGACGCGCGAGCTCTTCGGCACCGGTGGCAGCCAGCGCCAATGAAGCCCGCGACGACTCCCGTTCCCGCACCCCCTTGATCAAGACGGCTGCCCGCCTCGGCTGCGTCATGGTGGCCGGCGTCTTCCTTGCCAACTGCGCCAATGACGGCGTCGCCCGCCGCGGCAAGTCGAAGGAGATCGGCGCCTTCCCGTCCTCGAAATACGGTCCAGCCAGCGCCCGCGTCGTCCAGGAAGGCCAGCCGGTCCCGAAGGGCGGCGGGCGCCAGCTGATCGGCCGCAGCTATACCGTCGCCGGAAAGCGCTACACGCCTTACGACAAGCCGGTCGGGCATACGCTGGTCGGCACCGCCTCCTGGTATGGCGAGGCCTTCCACGGCCGCCGCACCGCCAATGGCGAAATCTATGACCGACACGCCATCAGTGCCGCGCATCCGACCATGCCGCTGCCGGCCTATGCCCGCGTGACCAACGTAGCCAATAATCGCTCCATCATCGTGCGCGTCAACGACCGCGGCCCGTTCCATGGCGGCCGCCTCATGGACGTGTCGCAACGCACGGCCGACGCGCTCGCCTTCCGCCATCTCGGCACGGCGCGCGTCAAGGTCGAGTATCTCGGCCAGGCCTCGCTCGGCGGCTCCGACGACAAGCTGCTGCTCGCATCGCTTCGTACCGACGGCCAGCCGGCCTCGATCCCCGGTCAGAGCTCGCGCAGCCTCGTCGCCGGCAATACGCAGGTCGATTCCAGCTCCGATTCGGAAGAACAACGCCCGCAGCCGGCTCCGGTTCCCGTCCGGGCGGCGCCGGTCTCGCAGCCTGTGGTTCAGGCCTATGCCGAGCAACCGCAGCGCGCGCCACTCCAGAGCCCGATCCAGGTCTCGACCGTCCGCACCGCCGGCGACGGCGTTCCGATGCGCGGTGTCAGGCTGCCGCCCGAGCGCCCGTTCGATCTCGACACCATCGCCAACGCCAGCAAGCCCGTCCCGGTTCTGCGGCCAGCCGTCATGACCTCCGCGTCGGCGACGCCGCGGACCAGCGTCGCCAGCCTCTTCGCCGCCCCGGAAAAGGCGCCGTCGGCGCGCTTCGCCGCCGGCCACCCGCTGGCCTCGGGCGTCAAGCCGCAGATTCTCCAGCCGCTTGCGCGGAATTGATCCACGCCGGGCTTGACCGCCCGTACGGCGCCATCATCTGATCGAGAGATGGCGCGAGGTCGTTCTATGCTGGTGTTCGGCCGTTTTCTGGCGCGTGGCGGGCGCTCGCTCGGTGCTTTGGTGTTTCTGCTCGCGGCCATTCCCGGCGCCGGCGCCCAGAGTTTCCAATCTGCCGCGCCCCATGCCGTGCTGCTCGATTCCGGCAGCGGCGCCATTCTCTACGAAAAAGCTGCCGACGAACTGATGGTGCCGGCGAGCCTCGCGAAGATCGCGACGGCGCTGGTCGCCTTCCAGGAGATCGAGCAGGGCAAGATGACCCTCGATACCGAGATATCGATCTCGGAGAACGCCTGGCGCAAGGGCGGGGGCGTCTCGGGTGGCTCGACCATGTTCGCGCTGGTCAACAGCCGGGTGAAGCTTGGCGACATCCTGCAAGGCCTGATCGTGCAATCCGGCAACGATGCCGCCATCGCCCTGGCCGAAGCGGTCGCCGGCACCGAGGCGAACTTCGCACGGTTGATGACGGAGCGGGTCCGGGCGCTCGGCCTGAGCAAGTCCGTGTTCCGCAATGCCACCGGCATGGCCGACCCCGAGCAGAAGGTCACGGCCCGCGAGCTGGCGCGCCTCTCCGACCATCTGATCAAGACCTATCCCGATCTCTACAAGATCTTCGGCCAGCGCGAGTTCACCTGGAACAAGATCAAGCAGCAGAACCGCAATCCCTTGCTTGCGATGGATATCGGCGCGGATGGCCTCAAGACCGGCAATGTCGACGATTCCGGCTATGGGCTGGTCGGCTCGGCGGTACAGAAGGACCAGCGCCTGATCGTCGTGGTCGCCGGGCTGAAGAACGCCCGCGACCGGGCGAGCGAGGGGCGCAAGCTGCTCGAATGGGGCTTCCGCTCCTTCGAGCAGCGCCAGGTCTTCGCTGCGGACGAAACAGTCGGCGAAGCCAGCGTCTATGGCGGCGACAAGGGACGCGTCGCCCTCAAGGCCAGAGGGCCGATCAACCTTTTGGTGCCGCGGGGCAGCAATGAACGCCTCAACGCCCGCATCGTCTATCGCGGGCCCTTGCAGGCACCGGTGGAGGAGGGCGCCCAGGTGGCGCGGCTCCTGGTGACGCGCGGCGAGGTCAAGACGCTCGACATCCCGCTCTACACGGCCGAGGCGGTGAAGGTCGGCAGCCTGCAGCAGCGCGCGCTCGATGCCCTGTTCGAGGTCTCGACCGGCTGGATCCGCAAGGCGCTCGGGCGGAGCTGAGCGCGGCGATGACCAAGCAGAACACCAGCGCGTCGGCGCCGGAAGCCGGCCACTTCATCACGCTGGAGGGCGGGGAGGGTGCCGGAAAGTCGACGCTGGCGAAGGCGCTGGCCGCCCGGCTCGGCGCGCTCGGCCTCACCGTCGAGCTGACGCGCGAGCCCGGCGGCTCGCCGAAAGCCGAGCGGATCCGGAACGCGCTGCTCGCCGGCCAGATCAAGCCCTATGGCGCCTTCGCCGAGGCGCTGATGTTCTCCGCCGCCCGCATCGACCATGTCGACCGGCGCATCAAGCCGGCGCTGGCGCGCGGAGCCTGGGTGATATGCGACCGCTTCATCGACTCGACGCGGGTCTATCAGGGTGCATTGGGCGCGATCGGCCCCGAGAAGCTCGCGGCACTGGAGACCGTCGCCATTGCCGGGTTGAAGCCGGAGCTCACCCTCATCCTCGACCTCGCGCCCGAGATCGGGCTGGCCCGTGCTGCGAGCCGCCGGTTGCCGGGCGAGGCGGTCGATCGCTTCGAGGGCGAGACGCTCGACTTCCATCGCCGGCTGCGCCAGGCCTTCCTCGACATCGCAGCGGCCGAGCCCGGCCGCTGCGTCGTGCTCGACGCCAGCCGGTCTCCAGAGCAATTGGCTGAGCAGGCCTGGCAGGCGCTGGCCAGCCGGCTGCGGCTACCGCAGATTGCGCCGGCATGATCGAATCGAGCAATGAACCCGACCGCCTGCCCAATGCGCCGCATCCGCGCGAAACGCTGGCGCTGATCGGCCATGAACGCCAGGAGCAGGCCTTTCTCGCGGCCTTGCGCTCCGGCAGGCTGCACCATGCCTGGCTGCTGGGTGGGCCGGAGGGCATCGGCAAGGCGAGCTTCGCCTATCGCGTCGCGCGCTTTCTGCTGGCGGAGGGGGATCCGATGCGCCGCGCCAGCGCCGCAGGCGATCTTTCCATGCCCGCCGATGATGGCGCGACGCGCAAGATCATGGCGCTATCGCATCCAGACCTGCATCTGCTGCGCCGGATCCCGAAGCCCGACGGCAAGAGCTTCACCAGCAACATCCCGGTCGATCTGGTCCGCCGCGTGCTCGAGCGCTTCGGCTCCAGCGCCGGGGAGGGCGGCTGGCGCGTCTGCATCGTCGATTCCAGCGAGGAGCTCGACCGCTCGGCCGGCAATGCCCTGCTCAAGCTGCTCGAGGAGCCGCCGGCCCGCACACTCTTCCTGATCGTCGCGCATGCGCCGGGCCGGATCCTGCCGACAATCCGCTCGCGCTGCCGGCTGCTCGGCTTCGAGCCTCTGTCCGAGGGCGATGTCGCCGAGGCCGGCCGGATCGCGCTCGAGCGGATGGGCCTGCCTTATGACGGCTCCGCGCTCCAAAGGGCGGCGGCACTCTCCGAAGGCTCGGTGAAGCGGGCGCTCAGCTATGTCGACCCGGCGACGCTGGCTCTGGTCGAAGCGGTGAGGGCGCGGCTCGACGCGCTGCCGGGCGTTGATCTTCCGGCCCTGCTGGCTCTTGGAGAGGATGTGGCGGGCAAGGCCGGAGAGGCCGAGTTCGCGGTGATGATCGAGACCATCCAGGGCTGGCTCAGCGCCCATCTCCATGCGCATGCCGCGGCCGGGCCGGCACGGCTTGCACCCCTGGCGGAGGTGTGGGAGAGACTTGCGCGCTCGGCCCGGGAGGTGGAAACCTATAATCTCGACCGACGCCCCCTCGTCATGTCGCTGTTTCACGATCTGTCCGAGGCGGTAGCGCGATCGCGCGCGGCGTGAAACGAGACAGCAGCGGACAGACCATGGCCTCGGCCCCGAAGTTCTACCTGACGACCGCGATCCACTACACCAACGGCCCGCCGCATATCGGCCACGCCTATGAGATGGTGGCTGCGGATGCGATCGCCCGCTTCAAGCGCCTCGACGGCTACGACGTCTTCGCCATGACCGGCACTGACGAGCACGGCCAGAAGGTGCAGCGTACCGCCGCGCAGAACGGCCTTTCGCCGCAGGACTTCGTCGACGGCTTCGCCGCGCGCTTCAAGGAGATGGAGCAGCAGCTGGGCTGCTCCTTCGACCGCTTCATCCGCACCACCGATGCCGACCACCTGCCTTCGACGCAGGAGCTCTGGCGCCGGATGGAGGCCAATGGCGACATCTATCTCGCCAAATATTCCGGCTGGTATTCGGTCCGGGACGAGGCCTTCTATGGCGAGGAGGAGACGACCCTCCAGCCCGATGGCACGCGCCTGGGCGGGCAGGGCACGCCGGTCGAATGGGTCGAGGAGGAGAGCTATTTCTTCCGCCTCAAAGCCTATCAGGACAAGCTGCTCGCGCTCTATCGGGATGTGCCGGACTTCGTCTCACCCGAGACGCGACGCAACGAAGTGGTCTCCTTCGTCCAGAGCGGACTCGAGGATCTCTCGATCAGCCGCACCACCTTCGACTGGGGCTTGGCCGTCCCGGGCGACCCGAAGCATGTGATGTATGTCTGGGTCGACGCGCTCAACAACTACCTCACGGGCTGCGGCTTTCCCGACGAGAGCAACCCGCGCTGGCACTACTGGCCGGCCGATGTCCACATCATCGGCAAGGACATCGTGCGCTTCCACACGGTGTATTGGCCGGCTTTCCTGATGTCGGCGGGGCTGCCCTTGCCGAAGCGCGTCTTCGGGCATGGTTTTCTTTTGAACAAGGGAACCAAGATGTCGAAATCGCTCGGCAACGTCGTCGACCCATTCGGGCTGGCGGATGCCTATGGCGTCGACCAGCTGCGCTATTTCTTCCTGCGCGAGGTCTCCTTCGGCCAGGACGGCAATTACAGCCATGAGGCGATCGTCGGGCGGATCAATGCCGACCTCGCCAACGATCTCGGCAATCTGGCGCAGCGCTCGCTGTCAATGATCGCCAAGAACCGTGAGGGCAGAGTGCCACCGGCCGGCGCGCTGACCGAGGCCGACCTCGCCATGCTGGCGCAGGCCGACGGCCTGCTGGCGAAGACGCGCGCCGCCATGCAGGATTTCGCCTTGCACGTCGTGCTGGCCGATATCTGGGCCGTGGTCGCCGAGGCCAACCGCTATTTCGCCAATAATGAGCCGTGGAAGCTCTCCAAGAGCGACCCGGCCCGGCGCGATACCGTGCTCTACGTCACGATCGAGACGATCCGCCAGGTCGCACTCCTCACCCAGCCGGTCATGCCGCAAGCCATGGCGAAGCTGCTCGACCTGCTGGCGATCCCGGACGAGGCGCGCAGCTTCGCCACGCTCGGCGAGGCTGGGCGCCTGACCTCGGGCACGGTGCTGCCGGCGCCGAGCGCGGTCTTCCCGCGCTATGTCGAGCCTGAGGAGGCTCCGGCCTCCTGATGCTGATCGACACGCATTGCCACCTCGATTTCCCCGATTTCGCCGGGGATATCGAGGCCTATGTCAGCCGGGCGGAGGCTGCCGGCGTCAACCGGATGGTGACGATCTCGACGCGGGTCGCGCGCTTTGCGGCCTATACCGCACTGGCCGAACGTTTCCCTTCGGTCTGGTGCACCGTCGGCACGCATCCGCATGGCGCCCATGAGGAACTCGACGTCACGGCCGCGCAACTGGTCGAGCTGTCGCGGCATCCGCGCTGCGTCGCCATCGGCGAGGCCGGACTCGACTACCATTACGACAAGAGCCCGCGTGAGGCGCAGAAGCAGGGCCTGCTGACCCATATCGCCGCCGCCCGGGAGACGCAGCTGCCGCTCGTCATCCATTCGCGCGAGGCGGATGAGGACATGGCGGCGATCCTGCGCGAGGAGATGGGGAAGGGCGCCTTCCCCGCCATCCTGCACTGCTTCACCGCCGGCGAGATGCTGGCGCGGACCGGCGTCGCGCTCGGCCTCTACGTCTCCTTCTCCGGCATCCTGACCTTCAAGACCTCCGAGGCGCTGCGGGCCATCGCCCGCGAGATCCCGCTGGAACGCCTGCTGGTCGAGACCGATGCGCCCTACCTCGCCCCGACGCCCTATCGCGGCAAGCGCAACGAGCCATCCTATGTCGTTGAGACTGCAAAGATTTTGGCTGATGTGAAAGGCGTCTCCTTCGACGAGATCGCGCGCATCACCACGGAAAATGCGCGCCGCTGCTATTGGAAGATGGACCACGCCACGCGCCCGGCGCAGGTCGGCTGATCCGGGTTGGTGTCCGCATGAGCCTGAAGGTCACGATCCTCGGCTGCGGTTCCTCCGGCGGCGTGCCGCGGCCAGGCTCCGGCTGGGGTGCCTGTGACCCCGCCAATCCGAAGAACCGCCGCCGGCGCTGCTCGGTGCTGGTCGAGCGCCAAGGCGCCGGAGGCACGACGAGCGTGCTGGTCGACACCACGCCGGATCTGCGCGAGCAGCTGATCGACGCCGGCGTGACCCGGCTCGATACCGTGCTGTTCAGCCATGACCATGCCGACCACACGCATGGCATCGACGATCTCAGGGCGCTCGTCCTGCACATGCGCAAGCGCATTCCGGTCCATGCCGACGCGGTGACCGGCGCGACGCTGCGCTCACGCTTCGCCTATCTGTTCGAGACGCCGCCGGGCAGCCTCTATCCGCCGATCCTCGATCTGGCTCCGCTCACGGCCGGCGAGCTCCAGGTCGTCGACGGGCCAGGCGGCGCGATCGAGGCCTTGCCGTTCCGGCTCGAGCACGGCCCGGGTTACGACGCGCTCGGCTTCCGCTTCGGCGGCATCGGTTACGCGCCGGATGTCAGCGCGATCCCGCCTGAGGCCATGGCGGCGATGGCCGGGCTGGACCTGCTGATCCTCGACTGCCTGCGCGATGCGCCGCATCCGAGCCATTTCAATCTGGAGCAGGCGCTCGGTGCTATCGAGACGCTGGCACCGCGGCGGACGGTGCTGACCAACCTGCATGTCGACTTCGATTATGTACGCCTTTCCAAGCGTTTGCCGGCGAATGTCGAACCTGCCTATGACGGCATGACCCTGACGGTTTGACGAGGCGGCTCATGGAAGCGCCGGCCGTCTGCAGCTCCATGGGTCAGATTTAAGTTCCATAATATGTCTTATGCGAATCGTGGCTATTGAGGCGCAGGCAGACAAACTGGCGAATGTCCGCCTGCTCCGTCCAGCCGCGGCGCGCATCAGCCGGCAGCTTCGATGCGATCGAGCACCTGCTGCTTGCTCTCCTTGACGAGCACCACGCCGCGCTGGGGCTTCATCTTGACGACAGCGCCGGCCTTGCCTTGCGTGACGGTGTCGATCATCGCGACATTGAACCAGGCGGGACCTTTGGCGGAAGCGAGCCCGCCTTCAGGCAAGGTCAATTGGATCAGCTTGGCATGGCCGCCGACAGCCGCGACGATTTCGTCCGGCTTGGCGAGCAAGCTGCGAATTGTCCCATCGTAGACCATATTGCTCTTGGCCTTCGGTGGGCTAAGAAACTTCGAATAGAAGATCAGTACGATCCTGTCGGGATCGAATTCGCGCTCGTTCCCCTCGGGGTCCTTGAGCTTGATCATCTGGCGCCCTTTCATTCCTTCCCTTTGGTCAGCTTAACGCGCGTATCGAAACTGTCCAGATACAGCACGATTCCATCTTGGTTTGTCTTTCGCTGACGCGCTGCTCGGCTGCCGTTCCCGGCACGCTTTGGTCCCGGCCAGAGCCGAACACCGGCGACTCGGAGTTTTCGAGCGGCCGGCGGCGGCCGGCGCAATGATCGCCCAAACGGCGCGAGACCAATGCTCTCCAGCTGCCCCGTTGCGTAGATGATAATTCCAAAAAGCGATTGTCATAGCTGAACATTGTTCTCTTTACTTCATGCCCTCCAGTTTTAGGCTGGTCCCAGGGGCAAAGCCCCATCTAAGTAGTCGGCACAGATCGACCTTCTCAATGGGGATTGAAACGTCATGAATCTTAATCGCCGCAAGCTGTTAGCGGGAACGGCGGCCACGCTGGCCCTGCCCGCGCCGGCCGTCTGGGCGCAAACCAAGCCGATCACTTTTGCGATCCAATATGGCCTGCCCTATCTGAATTTTATCGTTGCCGAGCGGCAGGGCCTGTTCACCAAGGCGGCCGAGAAGGCGGGCGTGCGCGATCCCAAGATCAACTTCGTGCGCCTGAGCGGTCCGACAGCGATCACCGAGGGGCTGATCAGCGGCAACATCCAGGTCGGCGCGCTCGGTACGCTCGGCCTGCTGATCGCCCATGAGAAGACCCGGCGCGCCTACGATCTCGGCGGGCTCAGCGCCTATTGGAAGGGCGTCTACACGATCTTCGCCAACGACCCGGCGATCAAGTCGCTGAAGGACATCCGCCCGACCGACAAGATCGCGACGCCGGGCCCGACGAGCTCGCAGGCGCTGATCCTGCGCCGTGCCGCCGAGAAGATCTTCGGCCCGGGTGAGGCGCTGCGCTTCGACAAGCAGATCGTCTCCCTGCCCCATCCGGATGCGGTCGCGGCGCTGACCACCGGCAATACGGTCCAGGTCTATTTCGCGCTGTCGCCCTTCGCCGAGTTCCTGGCGCAGCAGCCGAACGTCCACGTCATCGGCCGGACGACGGAGTACAATCCGCCGAACATGACCAATGGCGTGGTCGGCGTGCTCAGGAAGTTCGTCGAGGAGAACAAGGAGCTGTCTTCCGCGGTGGTCGCGGCGCTCGACGAGGCTGGACGCTTCATCCAGAGCGAGGTCGCCGAAACAGCCAAGATCTACACCGCCGCCGAGCCGAGCAAGCTCTCGGCCGAGGAGATGCTCAAGGTCATCGAGAACAACAAGAACGAATACACGACCGAGCCGAACGGGATCATCGACACTGCCAATTTCATGGTGAAGCTCGGGCAATTGAAAGCCGCGCCGGCCAAGTGGCAGGACGTGTTCTTCCCGCCCGTCAACCAGGGCTCCGGCAGCTAGTGCGATGGCTCTTGCTATGATGCGCGAGCCGATGGAAGCGCCGGCTCAGCAGGCGGCGACGCCCCTACTGAGCGTCCGTGACGTGACGCTCCAGTACCAGACGCGCCGCCAGATCGTCACGGCGACCTACCGCGTCTCCTTCGACGTGCAGCGGCAGGACCGCTTCATCCTGCTCGGCCCGTCCGGCTGCGGGAAATCGACGCTGCTCAAGGGCATTGGCGGCTTCCTGACACCGGTCGAGGGCGAGATCAGCCTCGCCGGCAAGCGCATCACCGGCCCGGGGGCCGACCGGATGATGGTCTTCCAGGAGTTCGACCAGCTCCTGCCCTGGCAGACCGTGCTCGGCAATGTGATGTTCCCGATGCGCAAGACCGGGCGCTTTCCGCGCTCGGAATGGCGGGACCGGGCCATGCGCGCGGTCGAGAAGGTCGGGCTCGCCAAATTCGCCGACAGCCACCCGCACACCCTGTCGGGCGGCATGAAGCAGCGCGTCGCGATCGCCCGGGCGCTCGCCATGGAGCCTGAGATCCTGCTGATGGACGAGCCGTTCGCGGCGCTCGACGCGCTGACGCGCCGGCGCATGCAGGATGAGCTGCTCGAGCTCTGGAACGAGATCCGCTTCACCCTGGTCTTCGTCACGCACTCGATCCAGGAGGCGATCGTGATCGGCAGCCGGATCGTGGTGATGACCCCTCACCCCGGCCAGATCCGCGCCGAACTCGATGCCACGCCCTTCAAGCAGGAGGATGCCGGCAGCGAGGAGTTCATGGCCTTCAATCGCAAGATCAACGGCATGCTCTTCGGCGAGGAGAAGATCGCACATGGATAGGCAGGTCGATGGCTGAGGCGATTCACGCAATGCGCGGCCGGACGCGCTTCAAGGAACTGCCGGCACGCCCGAGCATCGAGCACCAGACGCTCGATGCCGCAGCGATCGGCGAGATCGTCCGCGATGTCGGGCTCTGGCAGCGCGCCATGGCGCATACGCCGCTGCGGCGGGGCCTGGTGCTGATCGCGCTCGGCATCCTCTGGGAGGTCTATGCGCGCTTCGCCGACAACCCGCTGATGTTTCCCTCGCTGAGCGACACGCTGGTCGCCTGGACGACCGACATGTCGAGCGGCGTCCTGCTTTCGGCGGTCGGCAATTCGGTGCGCGTGCTGCTGATCGGCTATGGCACGGCAGTGCTGCTCGCCGCGGTCCTGACCACGATCGCGATCTCGACACGGATCGGCACAGACCTGCTGGCGACGCTGACGGCGATGTTCAACCCGCTGCCGGCGATCGCGATCCTGCCGCTGGCGCTGCTCTGGTTCGGCCTCGGCCTGGAGAGCCTGATCTTCGTGATCGTGCATTCGGTCTTGTGGGCGGTCTCGCTCAACGCCTTCACCGGCTTCCTTTCGGTGAGTCAGACGCAGCGCATGGTCGGCCGGAATTACGGGCTGGGCGGCCTGCGCATGGTGCTCTCCATCCTGATCCCGGCCGCGTTTCCCTCGATCCTGGCCGGGCTCAAGATCGGCTGGGCCTTCGCCTGGCGCACGCTGATCGCGGCCGAACTGGTCTTCGGCGTCTCGGGCAGCTCGGCTGGTCTCGGCTGGTACATTTTCCAGAACCGCAACGCGCTCGAAACCGCGCATGTCTTCGCCGGACTCTTCACGGTGATCGTCATCGGACTGATCGTCGAGGGGGTGGTCTTCCGGAGCATCGAGGCGGCCACGATCCGGCGCTGGGGCATGCAGAACTGATCCGGCGGCGGCGCCTGCTGCCGCCGCCGTCCAACGCTCGAAAAGGACCGATATCGTGGACCGCAGAACCTTCCTCGGCGGCATGGCCGCTGCCGCCTGCGCGGCACTGGGGCATTCGCCGGCACTGGCGCAGGACTACCCTGCCCGCCCCGTCACCATTCTCGTGCCCTTCGCCGCCGGTGGTGGCCAGGACATCTTCATGCGCCTGATCTCGCCGGGCGTTTCGGAGGCGATCAAGCAATCGCTGGTGATCGACAACCGCGTCGGCGGCGCCGGCAATATCGCGGCGAGCGCCGTCGCGCGTGCCGCGCCGGACGGCTACACGCTGCTGCTGGGAACGGCCGCGACCCACGGCATGAACCAGGCGCTCTACAAGTCGCTGGGCTTCGACGCGCAGACGAGCTTCGAGCCCGTCGCGATGCTGGCCGAGGTGCCGCTCGTGCTGGTGGTGAACCGCGATGTGCCGGCGAAGACCGTGGCCGAGCTGGTCGCCTATCTCAAGGCCAATCCCGGCAAGATCAATTACGGCTCCTCCGGCGTCGGCGGACCGCTCCACCTCGCCGGAGAGCTGTTCAAGACGGCGGCCGGGGTCGAGGCCGCCCATGTGCCCTTCCGCGGCTCGGCGCCGGCCATCACCGAGCTGCTCGGCGGCCGGCTGACCTTCATGTTCGACACCTTCGCCGCGACCGAGCCCTATATCGCCGATGGCAGCTTGCGCCGCCTGGCGATCGCCGCCGGGATACGCGCCGCGAACGCGCCGGACCTGCCGACCATGGCGGAGGCCGGCACCCCGGTCGAAGCCTATTCCTGGAGCGGCGTCTTCGCGCCGGCCGGAACCCCGAAGCCGATAGTTGAGAAACTCGGCAAAGCCTTCAGCGACGCCGTGGCGAGCCCTGCCCTGCGTGCGCGCCTCTATGAGATCGGCTTCCTGCCCGCGCCCGACACCCCGGAGGCACTGCGCAAGCGCGTCGGCTCCGAGCTGATCAAATGGAAGGCGGCGGCCGAGACCGCCGGCCTCAAGCCGCAATAGCCCGGCCGAGACGGCCCCCATTTCACCGAACGCCCGCCCCTGGCCGGCCGGGCTCCGATGCCCAGGAGACGATCATGTCCTCAGCCACCCCCGCCAACGATCCCGAGCTCTCCCAGTTCGAGCACCTGCAGGTCTCGACCCTGTCCGACGCGATGTTCGCGCTCGGGCTCAAGGATACGGCGCTCGGCCCGTCCGTGCGCCTGCTCGTCGGCAAGCGCATTCTCGGACGCGCCCGGACGATCGGGCGCGTCCCCCTGCCCTCCAATGGCGGCCAGCAAGAGATCAAGCCCGAATTCTCGCTGGCGATCCAGGAGGTGATCGACGGCTGTGGTCCCGGCTCGATCATGGTGATCGCGACGCAGGGCATCGCCACCCATGCCAACTGGGGTGGCAACATGGCGACGCGGGCGGCCGCGGTCGGGGCGCTCGGCCTGATCACCGACGGCGCGATCCGCGACCTCGAAGAGATGGGGCCGCTCGGCATGACGATCTTCGCGCAAGGCACCTCGCCGCGCGCCGGTCACTTCCGCTTTGCGACCGCGATCCGCAACGAGCCGGTGATCTGCGCCGGCGTGCTGATCCGCCCCGGCGACATCATCGTCGGCGATGCCGATGGCGTCATCGTCATCGACCCGGCCCAGGCCGGCGCGATCGCCGCCAAGGCACATGCGCTCGTCGAGGTCGAGGAGGAGATGCAGGGCTTCATGCGCACCGGCGCGACGCTCCAGGATGCGGTGCGCAAATACAAGGTGCGCTGAGCATGCCCGCTCAGGACGCCTCGCGGGCCGCGCTGGCCTCCTCCGGCCGGCGCCAGCGCGGGATCCCGAAATCGCAGGTCTCGCGCGCCAGCTGCGCGATCCTGCGGCTGACGGCGTCGTTGCGATGAACGGCGAGGTATTCGAGCGGCGGCAGGACGAGATTGGTCCGCACTGGCCTGAGATAGCCCTCCTGGCGATAGGCGGAAAAGTAGCCGGTCGGCAGATAGGTGATGCCGAGCCCGGCGCTCGCCATTTCCGCCAGCGCGATCATGCTGTTGCAGGTGATGGTGTTCTGCGGCTTGATGTCGATCGCCGCCAGCGCCTGCAGCAGGTTGAGATGCAGCAGCGAGCCCTCGGCATAGGTCAGCAGCGGCAGCTCCATCAGGCGCTCGATCGGCACGACGCCCTTCGCTCCCACCAGCGAGGGGCTGCACATCCACTCCGATTCCAGGAAGTCGAGCGGCACCGTCGGGAAGCTGTTGTCGGTCTTTGGCGCCGGGCAGATGATCATGTCGAGCCGATGCGTGACCATCTGCTGGCGCAGATTGACGGTCAGATCGATCTTCGGCTCGAGGATGATGTCCGGATAGAGCTGCTTGATGCCGGCGATCAGGGCCGGGAGCCAGGTCAGGGCGACCATCTCGGTCACGCCGAAGCGGAAGCGCCCGGCATAGGAGACGTCACTGCCGACGCGGCGCACGACGTTCTGCTGCAGATCGAGCATCTGGACGAAATCGTCGATCAGCTCGCGCCCCTTGATGGTGAGCTGCGTCGTCTTGTTGCTGCGGTCGAAGATCTCGATCGAGAGGTATTTTTCGAGCTCGGCGATGCGCTTGGAGACGGTCGACTGGGTCGTGTTGAGCCGTTTCGCCGCGGCATGGAAGCTGCCGAGCTTGCTGATCCAGTAGGCGGCTTCGATTTGCTTGAAGGTCAACATGGCTGGCCCCTTTCGCCGGTCCATAGACCGAATAGAAAAAGCAATCACTCAAGTCAAACTTGGTCGCTTTTTCGATCCAGATCGATCCAGCTGAGAATTACCGATCGTGGCGAGACAAATACGAGAAACACCGACTCTTGCCACTCAGGAAGGCCGAGCAGGAATGATGCAGTTTTGCGATCGATGAAACTGAATTTAATTCGCTTTATGGCATGCGAAGCGCATGCCATTGAATCGAGCAATCGGTACGAGGCGCGTTCAGCGGCATGACAACCAGCATCGAAAAACAGCTCGCCGCCTATGAGGGCCGGCTCCTCGGAACGATCCCGGTCGAGCGTATCCGCGCCGTCGCATTCGAGCGTCCGTCGGCTGATCTGGTGGCGCGCTTCCGGCAATTGCCCGACCTGACCTCCGCCATCGCCGACATCCTCGACGAGTACGGCGTCGACTCGGCGATCCCGACGACGGCCCTGCCGCCGATCGCGCCGGGCCAGCGCATGGTCGGCCCAGCCGTCACGGTCAAGCACGGCGCCGCCCGGCTGACCAGCGGCTACAACATCGCCAACAAGACCTCCCCTCGCCTCGGTGCGCTCGACGCGGTGACTTTGTCGCAGCGCGGCGACGTGATGGTGATCGACGGCAGCGCCTGCCCGGCGGCTTCCAATATCGGTGGCATCATGGCGACCGCCGTCGCCGCGCACGGTTTTGCCGGCGTCGTCGTCGACGGCTGCGTGCGCGATACCGACTCGATGCGCCGCATGGGCCTGCCGGTCTGGGCGCGCGGGGCGACGCCGCGCACCGGCAAGCACCGTTTCGAGCTGCTGGAGTTCAACGGCATCGTCGAGATCGCCGGCGTGCAGATCCGTCCGGGCGACCTGATGCTCGGCGATTCCGACGGCGTCATCGTCGTGCCGCTTTCCATCGCCGCCGAGGTGCTGGCGCGGGCCGAGGAGGTCGCCGCCAAGGAGAAGACGCTGATCGACGCGATCAGCACCGGCGCGTCGGCCGCCGAGACGGCCGCGATCGTGGCGCCCGAGAAATGGTGAGCGCCGCAGCACGCAGGTTTCGGCTCGCCTTCGTCGGCTTCGGCGAGGCGGCCTTCTCGATCGCCAGCGGCCTGCGCGAGGCGGGTTTCGATGGCATGGCCGCCTTCGATGTCGCCGCCGACCGGGAGCCGTTCCGGACACGGATCCGCGAGCGGGCCGAGCTGGCCGGGGTCACGCTTCTCGACGGCCCCGAGGGACTTTCCGGCGCCGAGACCGTGTTCGTGCTGGTCCAGCCCTCGGCCTCGATGGCGGTCGCCCAGAGCTGCGCGAGCGATGTCAGTCCCGATGCGCTCTATGTCGACCTGACCTCGCTCGGGCCGACCGACAAGGCGGCGGTCGGCGCCTATGTCGCCGCCGCCGGGCGCCGCTTCGTCGATGCCGCGATCCTCGGCTCCGCCCCGACCTCGCGAAATCGCGTGCCGATCGTCGCGGCCGGGCCCGAGGTCAACCAGTTCGTCGAGCGCTTTGCGCCCTATGGCATGGACATCTCACCGGTCGGCGAGCGCTTCGGCGCGGCTGCCGGCATCAAGATCGTCCGCAGCGTCCTCGCCAAGGGGCTGGAGGCGCTCTATGTCGAGGCCCTGATCGCGGCGCGGCGCATGGGCGTCGAGGCGGAGGTGCTGCAGAGCTTCTGCGCCTTCCTCGATGCCCGCCCCGCCCTCGACACCGCCGCGATGCTGGTGCGCTCGCATGTTCCGCATGCCGGCCGCCGCGCCGACGAGATGCGCATGTCACGCGCCGCCGTCGCCGAGACCGGCCTCGATCCGCTGATGACCGACGCCATCGTCCAATTGATGGAGCGCAGCGCTGCCAGCGGCGTCGTCGCGGCCAGCGGCGGCAGTCAGCCGCCCTCGCTCGACGCCGCGCTCACCATTCTCGACGCGGCCCTCGCTGCCGCGCCTCGCCCCGCCAAGTCCTGACGTTTTTGACGAGAGCCGCCATGTCCACAGCCCCCCTGCCCCCGCGCATTTCGCCCGAGACCTGCCAGGCCCTGCTCGCCTATGGCTCCGCCACCGTCTTCGAGGCGCAGGGCCGCCGCGGCGCCTTCGCCTCCGGCATCAAGCCGGTCGACGAGGCGATGACGGTCGCCGGCACCGCCTTCACCTGCGAATGCCCGCCCAATGACAATCTCACGCTGCATGCCGCCCTCAAGATGGCGAAGCCGGGCGACGTCCTGGTCTGCGACGCGCATGGCTGCACGGAGCAGGGCATGTTCGGCGACGTGATGTCGAGCTGCGCCGTCGGCGCCAAGCTCGCGGGCCTCGTCACCGATGGCGGCGTGCGCGACTCCGCGACGATCTGCGAGGTCGGCTTTCCGGTCTTCGCCGGCGGCATCTGCATCAAGGGCACGATCAAGGAGACGCTGGGCTCGCTGAACGAGCCGATCGTCCTCGGCGGCGTGCTGGTGCGCCCCGGCGACGTGATCATCGGCGACGCCGACGGGCTGGTCGTGGTGCCGTTCGAAACCGTCGATGCGGTGCTCGCGGCCTGCAAGCTGCGGGCTGAGAAGGAGGCCGCCGCAAAGCAGCGCTTCGCTTCCGGCGAGACGCCCTGGGACGTCTACAAACTCGGCGAATTGCTGACCCGCAAGGGGCAGGCCTCGCCCGTCTGACGAGACGCGATCTCCCGGATGCCGGCAGCCGGCAGCCGGCAGCCCGATTCAAGATGAATAAAATGAAGGACAAGACATGAGCGGGGCAATCATCCTGCGCCAGCATGGCGGGCCGGGCGTGCTCGAATGGGTCGATCTCGACCCCGGCAAGCCCGGCCAAGGCGAGGTTCTGCTGCGCCACACGGCGATCGGGCTGAACTTCATCGACATCTATGTTCGCACCGGCCTCTACAAGATGGGCACGATGCCCTGCTCGCCCGGCATGGAAGCCGCCGGCGTGGTCGAGGCTGTCGGCCCCGGCGTCACCGGCCTCAGCACCGGCGACCGGGTGGCCTATGTCACCGGCGCTCCCGGCGCCTATGTCGAGCGCCGCGTCATCAACGCTGCGGCCCTGGTCAAGCTGCCGGGCGACATCTCCGACGATCAGGCCGCAGCGCTGATGCTCAAGGGCATGACGGCCGAGATGCTGCTCTTCCGGATGACGCAGGCAAAGGCCGGCGACGCCGTGCTGATCCATGCCGTCGCCGGCGGTGTCGGCCTGCTGCTCGCCGCCTGGGCAAAATCGCTCGGCTGCCTGGTGATCGGCGCCGCCTCCAGCGACGAAAAGGCGGCCAAGGCCCGCGCCGCCGGCGCCGACCATGTCATCGTCACCAGCCGCGAGGATGTCGCGGCCCGGGTGCAGGAGTTGACCGGCGGCCGCGGCTGCCACTGCGTCTATGACGGCGTCGGCAAGGATACCTTCGAGGCCTCGCTCGCCGCGGTCGCCGAGTTCGGCCACATCGTCAGCTACGGCAATGCCTCGGGGCCGGTTCCGCCCTTCGCCATCGCCGGCCTCGCACCGAAATGCGCGACGCTGTCGCGCCCCTCGATCTTCCCCTTCATCAAGGACCGGGCCCGGCTCGAGGCGATGTCGAGCAACCTGTTCGAGGCGATGCGCCGCGGCGTGATCAAGGCGGAGATCGACCAGGTCTTCGCCCTGAAGGAGGCAGCGGCTGCCCAGACAGCCCTCGAAAGCCGGGCCACCACCGGCCAGACCATCCTGCGGCCCTGAGCCCAATTCCGGAGCTGGCGATGAAGATCGCGCGTATCGAAACCTTCTTCTTCCACCCCGGCAGCGGCAAGAACCTGCTGTTCTGCCGCATCGAGACCGATGACGGCCTCTATGGCTGGGGCGAATCCTATGTCGGCGTGAAGAAGGAGAAGGTCGTCGACGACTATATCCGCGCCATGGCGCCCTATGTGATCGGGCGCAGCCCGCACAATATCCGCCACACCGCACA
The DNA here is from genome assembly GCF_058798075.1 of Allobosea sp. GW823-FHT01F03. Classification (NCBI taxonomy): domain Bacteria; kingdom Pseudomonadati; phylum Pseudomonadota; class Alphaproteobacteria; order Hyphomicrobiales; family Alloboseaceae; genus Allobosea; species Allobosea sp. GW823-FHT01F03. Next base: position 3,251,766 of record NZ_CM179505.1, read on the forward strand.
GGTGATGTTCGACGACTTCGCCATCAGGCGCTCCTCGGTCGACTTCTTCTGCGCCTGGAGCGCGATCGAGCTGGCGATGTGGGACATCGTCGGCAAGAAGGCCGGACAGCCACTCTACAACCTGCTCGGCGGCGCCTCGCGCGAGAAGGTCCGCGTCTACGCCAATGGCTGGTGGTACGGCGTCACCGATATCGAGTCGACGGTGGAGCGGGCGCTCCAGGTCAAAGAGATGGGCTATACGGCGCTGAAATGGGACCCGTTCCCCGGGCCGTGGCGAACCTTCATCACGCGCGAGGAGGAGGATTACGCCGTCGCCAACGTCAAGGCGATGCGCGAGGCGCTAGGCCCCGACATGGACCTGCTGATCGACGCGCACCGCCGCGTCGCGCCGCATCATTCCATCCGCGTCGCCAAGCGGCTCGAGGAATACGGCATCTTCTGCTATGAGGAGCCCTGCCTCTCCGACAATCTCGACCTCGTCGCGGAAGTCCGCCACGCGATCTCGACGCCCGTCGTGACCGGCGAAACCCTCTATACCAAGGAGGATTTCGCCCGGGTCTTCGAGAAGCGCGCGGCCGATATCCTCAACCCCGACATCTGCGCCGTCGGCGGCCTTCAGCAGATGCTCGACATCGCAGCGATGGCCCAGCCGCACGCGATTGCGATCAGCCCGCACAACTACAACAGCACCATCGTCGGGCTCGCCGCGACGGTGCATTTCTCGGCGGTGATCCCGAACTTCCTGATCGCCGAGTGCTTCATCAACCTCAACGAGGCCTGCGACGAGATCGGTTCGCCCGGGCTGAAGGTCGAGGATGGCTGGATCGACCTGCCGACCGCGCCGGGCCTCGGCGTCGACATCGATGTCGAGCGCATGCGCAAGCGGCCATACAAGGATTTCCCGCACAAGGACATGCGCCAGTACTGGGAAGAATTCCCCCGGAAGAACTACGTCTGGGGCGTAGCCAACGTTACCCGCTGACCCTCCTTCATCGGATAGAGATCATGACCGAATTCAACTATCGCGAAGCCTATGCTTCGGTCGCCTCGGCTACCGCCCATGAAGCCATGGAACGCCGCGGCGCGCTCGATTCCAGCATCAAGCCCGTCCGGCGCGGCATGAAGGTGCTGGGGCCGGCCTTCACCTGCGTCTGCCCGCCCGGCGACAACCTCACCTTGCACGCGGCGCTGAAGATGGCGAAAGCGGGCGACGTCATCGTCTGCGCCTCGGCCGGCTTCACCGAGCAGGGCCTGTTCGGCGACGTGATGGCGAGCTGCGCCATGGGCAAGGGCATTGCCGGCCTCGTCGTCGACGGCGGCGTGCGCGACGGCGCGACCATCGCCGAGATCGGCTTCCCGGTCTTCGCGCGCGCCTTGTCGATCAAGGGCTCGGTGAAGGAAACGCTCGGCGCGCTGAACAAGCCGATCGTTGCCGGCGGCATGCTGGTCGAGCCCGGCGACCTCGTGATCGGCGACGATGACGGCGTCTGCATCGTGCCGAAGGCGGAGATCGCCGCCATCGCCGCGGCGTCCAAGACCCGCGAGGAGAAGGAAGCCCGTTTCCGCCGCGAGCTGCTCCAGGGCAAGACGACCTGGGACATGCTCAATCTGAGCGAGCTGCTCCGCAAGAAGGGTATCGAGCTCAACATCTGACGGCGTTCGCAGCGATCCTGCCGAACCCCGAACGACCATACCGGAGACATCAAGATGAGCCGATTGAAGCCGATCGAATATGCCGACGCGCCGCCAGCGGTCCGCGCCGTCTACGACGACATCAAGACCTCGCGGAACCTCAAGGACGTCAACAACTTCTGGAAGTACCTCGCACATGATCCCGTTGGTCTGCGGCGTACCTGGGAGAGCGTGAAGGAGGTGATGGCGCCAGGCGCGCTCGACCCGCTGGTCAAGGAGATGATCTATCTCGCGGTCAGCACCAGCAATGGCTGCGGCTACTGCATCGCCAGCCATACCGCCGCCGCCCGCAAGGCCGGGATGACCGACGCGATGTTCGGCGAGGTCATGGCGGTGGTCGGCATGGCCAACGAGACCAACCGCCTGGTCAACGGCTACCGGGTTCCGATCGACCCCTCGCTCGAGTAAGCGGCTTGCCGAGCGAACCCGCCCCCGATGCCACGCGCATGCCGGGGGCGGACCTGCAGACAGATGGATTGCGATCATGAGCTATGGCGATACGGCGGCCGTCGTCGAAACCCTGCGCGCGCATTTCGGCGAGCGGATCTCGACCGCCGAGGCGGTCCGCCGACACCATGGCGAGGATCTTTCCTATCTGCCGACCATGCTGCCGGATGCGGTGGTTTTCGTGGAGTCGACCGCCGAAGTGCAGCGCGTCGTCGCGGCCTGCGCGGCGGCGCGCGTACCGATCGTGCCCTATGGCGTCGGCAGCTCGATGGAGGGCCAGATTCTCGCCGTCGCCGGGGGCGTCAGCCTCGACATGTCGCGGATGAACCGCGTCCTCGCCGTGCATGAGAGCGATTTCGACGTGGTGGTCGAGCCCGGCGTGACGCGCAAGGCCCTCAATGAGCATCTGCGCGCGACAGGGCTGACCTTCCCGGTCGATCCCGGCGCCGACGCCTCGATCGGCGGCATGGCCTCGACCCGCGCCAGCGGCACCAATGCGGTGCGCTACGGCACCATGCGCGAGAACGTGCTGGCGCTCGAAGTGGTGTTGCCGAACGGCGAATTGCTGCGCACCGGAAGCCGGGCGCGCAAATCCTCGATGGGCTACGACCTGACCAAGCTCTTCGTCGGCGCCGAGGGAACGCTGGGCGTGCTGACCAAGATCACGCTTCGGCTGCATCCGGTTCCGGCCGCGATCTCGGCGGCGGTCTGCCCCTTCGACAGCCTGAAGGGCGCCGTCGACACCTGTATCGCCACGATCCAGAGCGGCGTGCCGATCGCCCGCATCGAGTTCCTCGACGACATCGCGATCGCGGCCTCGAACCACTACTCCAAGATGAGCCTCGCGGTTGCGCCAACCCTGTTCCTCGAATTCCACGGCACCGAGGCCGGCATCCGCGAGCAGGCCGAAATCGTCGAGGCGATCGCGGCCGAGAATGACGGACGCGGCTTCCAGTGGGCCACGCAACGCGAGGATCGCGAACGTCTGTGGAAGGCCCGCCACGATTCCAACCCGGCGACGCGCGCCATGCGTCCGGGTGCGGCGATGTTCGTGACCGACGCCTGCGTGCCGATCTCGGCACTGGCGGACAACATGACCGCGGCCCGGGCCGATGGCGACGCCTCCTTCCTGAAGTTCAAGATCAACGGCCATGTCGGCGACGGGAATTTCCACGTCTCCTATCTCGTCATGCCCGATGCCGAGGAGGAAGTCGCCGAGGCCAAGCGCCTGGCCGAGAACGTCGTGATGCGCGCCCTGGAATCCGGCGGGACCGCCAGCGGCGAGCATGGCGTCGGCCTCGGCAAGCTGAAATATCTGCGGCGCGAGCACGGCAATGGCATCGAGGTCATGGGGGCGCTGAAGCTGGCGCTCGACCCGCACGGGATCATGAACCCCGGCAAGCTCGGCATGAGCGCCACCCTCTGACGGAAAACAAGGCAATGCCATGCTGATCACGCCCGAGCAGCCGACCGTCACCACCCATTGGGGCGTCTATCGGGCGCGGATGCAGGACGGGGCGGCCGTCGCGCTCGAACCCTATGAGCACGATCCCGACCCCTCCCCGCTCGGCGCCTCGATGATCGGCGCGCTGGACGATGGCTGCCGGATCAGGCGGCCCTCGGTGCGCGCTTCCTTCCTCGAAAAGGGCGCTACCGCCGGCGGCGCCGGACGCGGGGCTGAGCCCTTCGTCGAGATCGACTGGCCGCAGGCACTCGATCTCGTGGCGCGCGAGATCGAGCGGGTGCGCGAAAGCCATGGCAATGGCGCGATCTTCGGCGGCTCCTATGGCTGGTCGAGCGCCGGCCGCTTCCATCACGCCCAGAGCCAGGTGCATCGCTTCCTGAACGCGATCGGCGGCTATGTCCGCTCGATCTCGAACTACAGCTTCGCCGCGGCCGACGCGATCCTGCCGCATGTGCTCGGCGACAAGCGCGGCCTCGACGCCGGGCACACGAGCTGGGGCCAGCTTGCCGGCCATGCCGAACTGATCGTGATGTTCGGCGGCACCCCGCACAAGAACGCGCAGGTCGGCTCAGGCGGCATCAGCCGTCATCTGCTGCGCGAGGGCCTGACCGCCTGTCGCGACCAGGGGGCCTCCTTCGTCTGCATCAGCCCGATCCGCGACGACGCGATGGCGGAGCTCGATGCCAGATGGATCGCGCCGCGGCCCAACACCGATGTCGCGTTGATGCTCGCGCTCGCCCACACACTGATCGAAGAAGGCCTGCACGACCAGAAATTCCTGGCGCGCTGCACGACTGGGTTTGAACGATTTGCCGGCTATGTTACTGGCACCGACGATGGCGTGCCCAAGACCCCCGAATGGGCGCAGGCGATTTCCGGCGTTCCTGCCGAGGCGATGCGGGCGCTGGCGCGCGAAATGGCCCGGCGCCGCACCATGATCATGATGTCCTGGTCGCTGCAGCGGGCCGAGCATGGCGAGCAGCCCTATTGGATGGCGATCGCACTCGCCGCGATGATCGGCCAGATCGGCTTGCCCGGCGGCGGCTTCGGCTTCGGCTACGCCTCAGCGAACGGCGTGGGCAATGCGGTCTATCCGTTCTCCTGGCCGACCCTGCCGCAAGGCAGCAACGCCATCGCCGACTCGATTCCGGTCGCGCGGATCGCCGATGCGCTGCTGCATCCGGGGGCGCCCTATGACTTCAACGGCGAGAAGCGGCGCTATCCCGATATCCGGCTGATCTACTGGGCCGGCGGCAATCCGTTCCATCATCACCAGGACATCAACCGGCTGATCGCGGCCTGGCGCCGGCCGGAGACGGTGATCGTCCACGAATCCTGGTGGAATGCGACGGCCCGCCATGCCGACATCGTGCTGCCGGCCAGCACCGCCATGGAGCGCAACGACATTGCGAGCTCGGCCCGCGACCGAATGATCGCCGCCTGCCACCCGATCAGCGCGCCGATCGGCGAAGCGCGCAGCGATTACGAGATCTTCGCCGATCTCGCCGGCCTGCTCGGCGCGCGCGAGACCTTCACCGAAGGCCGCGACGAGGAGGGCTGGATCAGGCACTTCTATACCGTGGCGCGCCAGCGCGTCGCCGAATACGGTATGGAACTGCCGGATTTCGAGAGCTTCTGGCAGGCCGGCATCGTCACCCTCCCCGAGCCGCAGGATCAAAAGCCGCTGCTGGCCGAATTCGTCGCCGATCCGCAAGCCCGGCCGCTGAAGACACCTTCCGGCCGTATCGAGCTGTTCTCGGAGAGGATCGCGGGCTTCGGCTATGACGATTGTCCGGGCCATCCGAGCTGGCTCGTGCCGCGCGAATGGCTCGGCGCAGCGCTCGCCGAGCGCTTCCCGCTGCATCTCATCTCGAACCAGCCGGCGAGCAAGCTGCACAGCCAGTACGACAATGGCGCACTGTCTCGTTCGACCAAGATCGCCGGTCGCGAGCCGCTGCGCATCCATCCCGAGGATGCGCGCTTGCGTGGTCTATCGGACGGCGACATCGTGCGTGTCTTCAACGACCGCGGGGCCTGTCTCGCCGGCATCGTCGTCTGCGATGCGGTGATGCAAGGCGTCGTGCAGATGGCGACGGGCGCCTGGTACGACCCACTCGAACCAGGCCTCGTCGGCTCGCTCGACAAGCACGGCAATCCGAACGTGCTGACCCAGGATCGCGGCTCGTCCAGGCTCGGACAGGCGACGATCGCCCATTCCTGCCTGGTCGAGATCGAGCGCCATGAGGGCGAGCTTCCGCCGATCACCTGCTACGAGCCGCCCACCCTGATCTGAAGCCCCGATTTGGGACGAACTGGCGGTCGCGGAACGGCGGCGGCGCTCTCTTGCCATTCGTCAGCAGTGATGTCCTAATCCTCGCGAACGCTCGGCTGCCATTGCCGGGCTTGCAGGCGGGCACGAGGCCGGAAAGAGCCTCTCCCGCGTTCCATTGGGGAGGATCAGAATGCTCAAATCCGGTTGGCTCGGCGCGATCGCGCTCGCCGCCCTCGTCCAGCTCGTGCCCTCGGCGCCGGTACAGGCTCAGGCCTGGCCGCAGAAGCCAGTCAGCTTCATCGTACCTTTCCCGGCCGGCGGCGGCACGGACGCCTTCGCCCGGCCGCTGGCCGCGCAGCTCGAGCAGCAGCTCGGACAGCGCATCCTGATCGACAATCGCGGCGGCGCCGGCGGCACGGTCGGCGCCTCGGCCGCATCCAAGGCGGCGGGCGACGGCTACACCTTCTTCATCGGCGCGGCCCACCACGCCATCGCGCCGGCGCTTTATCCCAAGCTCGACTACAACATCCAGACCGACTTCATCCCGATCGGTATCATCGCGCAGCCGCCCCAGGTCGTGGTCGTCCACCCCGGCAAGGTCGAGGCCAAGACGCTGGCGGAGCTGATCGAGTTCGGCCGGAAGAACCCGGACAAGCTCAATTACGGCTCGGCCGGCAACGGCACGACGCATCACCTCGCCGGTGAACTGTTCAAGCTGATGTCGAAGGCCAATTTCACCCATGTGCCTTATCGCGGCGCCGGCCCGCTGATGCAGGACCTGGTCGCCGGCCAGGTCGATCTTGCCTTCGACGGGCTCGGCTCTTCGGCAGCACAGATCGCCGGCGGCAAGCTCCGGGCGCTGGCCGTCGCTGCGCCCAAGCGCACCGCCGCCTTCCCCGACGTGCCGACCGCGGCTGAGGCCGGCCTGCCCGGCTACGAGGTTTCGACCTGGTATGCGATGTGGGCGCCGAAGAACACGCCGCCGGAGGTCGTCGAGAAGATGACGGCGGAAGTGAAGAAGGCGCTCGCGGCGCCGATGGTCAGCGAAGCCTGGAAGAAGAACGGCTCGGAAACCCCGAATCTCTACGGCCCGGCTTTTGGCGCCTTCGTCAACGCCGAGGTCGCGCGCTGGGGCAAGGTCGTCGCCGACGCCAACGTCAAGCCGGACTGAGCGCTTCAAGACAAGGCCGATACGGGCCTAGATGTCGCCCGCGCTGTCGATCACGGCGCGGGCGATTTTCATGCTGAAGCCGGCGCGCGCCAGTGCGGCAAGCTGCTTCTGGCGATCCGGTTCCGAGCCGGGGCGGCTCCAGGGGCCGAGCCGCTTGCGCCTTGCGGCGATGCGCGCCGCCGCAAGCTCGTCCTCCTCGCTGTCGGGCAGGGCCGCCGCGACGATCTCGCGCGCGATACCCTTGGCCGCGAGCCCGGCCGTGACGGCCCGGGCCGAGCGCCCCTTGCGCCGAAGGGTCTGCGCCCTCGCCTCGGCAAAACGCTGGTCGTCGACCAGGCCACTCCTGACGCAGGCCGCAACCGCCTCCGCGACCATCTCGGAAAATTCACGCGGTTCGCCGCCATGATGGCGGCAGCTGCGCTCGACCTTGCGTTCGAGAACGCGCTGCAACTGGCTCGACGAGGCGGCATAGCGATGGAGGTAGTGCATCGCCGCTCTTTGCAGATAGGTCGGAGTGATCGGCCGCGGCGCCCGGCCCTGCCCTGCGCTTCGTGCCCGGCTCGCGCCGGCCTCTGTCTCAGTCATCGCCGGGCTTGCCCGAGCGCAGGCTCTTGTCGCGGCTGCGCTTCGCCTTGGATGCGAGCCTGCGCTGCTGCGAGCCATAGGTCGCCCTGGTCGGCCGCCGGGTCTTCTGGCGCTCGGCCGCCTCGCGCAGGATCGCGAGCAGGCGTTCGAGCGCGTCCTGCCGATTGCGCTGCTGGTCGCGAAAGCGCTGCGCCACGACGATGATGGTGCCGTCCTGGGTCATGCGCTTCCCGGCGACGCGCGGCAGCTTCTCGCGCAGATGGTCCGGAAGATCGGCCGCCGCGCTGTTGAAGCGCAGCTGGACCGCCGAGGAGACCTTGTTGACGTTCTGCCCGCCCGGCCCCGAGGCGCGCACGAAGCTCTCCTCGATCAGGCTCTCGTCGATCGCAATGGACGGTGTCACTTGAATCATGGGAGGACGGTAGCGCAGCCCAAGGAGAATTGCAGCGTTGAAGCCCGATCGCGATATCGCCCGCCTGATCGAGATCATGGCCGCCCTGCGCACGCCGGGAACCGGCTGCCCCTGGGATCTCGAACAGGACTTCGCCTCGATCGCTCCGTATACGATCGAGGAGGCCCATGAAGTCGCCGACGCCATTGCCCGTGGCGATCTTGTCGATCTCAAGGACGAGCTCGGCGACCTTCTGCTCCAGGTGGCCTTCCATGCCCGCATGGCGGAGGAAGCCGGCGCCTTCGCCTTTCCCGATGTCGTCGAGGCGATCACCGGCAAGCTGATCCGGCGTCACCCGCATGTCTTCGGCGATGCGCGCGACCTCTCTCCGGCGGAGGTCAAGCAGCTCTGGGGCCAGATCAAGGCGCAGGAGCGGGCCGACAAGGCGGCGACGCGGCAAGCGGCCGGGCTGCCCGCCCCGGCGGAGGAGCAAAGCGTCCTGGCCGGGATTCCGACCACCCTGCCGGCCCTCACCCGCGCCTGGAAGCTGCAGGCGAGAGCCTCGACGGTCGGCTTCGACTGGAAGGATGCCCGGCTCGTGCTCGACAAGATCCGGGAGGAGACCGACGAGATCGCCGAAGCTCTGGAAGGCGACGACAAGGCCGCCATCGCCGAGGAGATCGGCGACCTGCTCTTCGTCGTCGCCAATCTCGCCCGCCATGTCGATATCGATCCGGAGGCCTGCCTCGCCGCGGCCAGCACCAAGTTCGAACGGCGCTTTGCCGGAATCGAAGCGCGCCTGGCCGAGGATGGGCGCAAGCCCGCCGAGGCCTCGCTCGACGAGCTGGAGGCGCTCTGGCAGCAGGTCAAGCAGGCCGAGCGCGCCGGCCAGGACTGAGCCCGCGCCGTCCGACCGTCCCCGGAACGAAAAACGCCGGACCTTTCGGTCCGGCGTCGGAATTGAGCGCGTGATGCGCGATCAGGGCTTCGGGGCCGGGGTCGCGCCGGGCGCGGGCATGGTCCCGGCGCCCGGGGCCGCCGGCGCACCGGGGGTGCCCGGAGCGGCGCTGGCGCCGCTGCCACCGAGGCGCTTGCGCAGCTCGTCCTGGCGCTTGGCCAGCTCGTCCTGGAGCTGCTTCTGCTGCTCCTCGAGCACCTTGGGATCGATCGGCGCGCCGTCGAAGCCCTTGGCGAAATCCGTCAGCGGGATCGAGAACGAAACCTCGCGAGCGCCCTGGTTCTGGACGCTGATGTTGAGATTCGAGCCCTTCTTCATCTGGTTGAGGAAGTCGTCCTTGACCTGCGCCTCGGCGAAGCAGCCATTCGGGAAGCAGATCGCGAAGCGGCCGGGGCTAGGCTGGGCGGTGTCGACGCCGAAGCGGATGCCGGGCTGGATCAGCAGGCCGAGCGGCATCAGGAAGCGCACGATCTTGTTCGGGTCGCCCTTGACGTCATACACGGCGACGGCAAGCACCGGCTGGCCCTGATCCGAGACGAAGTCACGGGTGGTGTAGCAGATTTCCTTGTTGGCGGCCGGGTCCTTGCCGCAGACCTTGGTCCAGGTCGTCTGCGAGGGCTCGGGCTTGACCTGCACAACGGTCGGGCCGTTCTGGGCGGCCTGGCCCTGAGCCGGCTGCTGTTGCTGCTGAGCCGCCGGCGGCTTGGCGGCAGGACGCTGGGCCTGGGCAAGGGCGGAGAAGGGGGCGAGAGCGACGGCCGCGCCCAGCACGAGCGCGAGGCCGCGGATCGTGCTCTTCGCGGTGGCGCCCTGGTGCAGGGGCAGGCAAGACGAAGCGGACATCTGAAGTTCCTCGAACGTGCAAACTGGGGAAGCGCCACCAACTGGCCGCGCGCAACACCGAAAGCTCAACCGGCATGGTGCCGGAGCCGGGAGCGGCATGAGCACATCAAGCGCGATTAAGGCGTTAGAATGACGCCTCAGCTTGCGTCTAGCGAGTTCTGCCACCGGTTTCCAGCCCGAACAGCCGCCGCAGCGTAAGTTTCTCCCGATGATTTGCGTCTCATCTTCGGCTTGGCCCGCATGCTATGGTCCGGCAGGGAATCAGGGCCGCTCATGTTCCGGAATATCGTCGCATCCGCGCGCCAGCGCAGCGTTTTCGGACTCGTCCTCGCGGGCGTGGCCTCGATCGCGCTGTTCTCGATGGTGCCGCGCGCCGCCGCGGCGGCAAGCGACCATGCCATCGCCATGCATGGCGAGCCCGCTTTGCCCAAGGGCTTTGCGCATCTGCCCTATGCCGACCCTGCGGCCCCCAAGGGCGGCCGAATCATCTTCGGCCAGCAGGGCACCTTCGACAGCCTGAATCCACTGGTGGTGCTCGGCGTCGCGCCGGATGCCGTGCCGCGCTATGTCCAGCAGAGCCTGCTCTTCCGCTCGGCCGATGAGCCCTTCACCGCCTATGGCCTGCTCGCCAGCCGGGTCGAGCTCAATCCCGAGCGCACGCGCCTGCTCTTCGAGATCGATCCCCGGGCACGTTTCTCGGATGGGCAGCCGGTGACGGCAGCGGATGTCCTGTTCACCTATGAGATGCTGAAGACCAAGGGCAAGCCGTTCCACCGCTCCAGCCTCGCCAAAGTGACGAAGGCCGAAGCGCCTTCGCCAGGCACGGTCGTCTTCGAGCTCGGCGACGGCTCCAACCGCGAACTGCCGCTCATCATCGGCACCATGCCGATCTTCGCCAAGCATGCGACCGATCCGGAGAAATTCGGCGAAACCAGCTTCAAGCCGGCGCTCGGCTCCGGTCCCTACCGGGTCGAGGAGGTCAAGCCCGGCGAGATGCTGGTGCTGAAGCGCCGCAAGGATTTCTGGGCCGAAGAGCATCCCCTCACCCGAGGGCTCTTCAACGCCGACGAGATCCGCTACGATTTCTATCGTGATTCAAACGCCTTGTTCGAGGCCTTCAAGGCAGGACTTTATGACGTTCGCCTGGAAGGCGACCCGACGCGCTGGATGACCGGCTATGATGTGCCGGCGGTGCGCGACGGCCGGATCGTTCGCGATACGCTGCGCTTCGAAACGCCGAAGGGCATGACCGGGCTGGTCTTCAACACCCGCCGGCTGGCCTTCGCCGATATCCGGGTCCGCGAGGCGCTGGCGATCCTGTTCGATTTCGAATGGGCCAACCGCAACCTGTTCTACGGGGTCTATCGGCGGGCCGGCAGCTTCTTCGCCGATTCCGAGCTCTCGGCGCTCGGCGTCCCCGCAGATGAACGGGAGAAGGCGCTGCTCGCCGCCTTTCCGGGCGCCGTGCGCCAGGACATCCTGGCCGGAACCTGGGTCCCCTCGGCGACCGACGGCTCGGGCCGGGATCGCGATCAGGCACGGCGCGCGCTCGACCTGCTCGAGGCCGCCGGCTACGAATTGCGCGACGGCGAATTGCGCAAACGCGGCGACAATACCCCCTTCGGCTTCGAGATCACGGTGACCAACCGGCCGCAGGAGCGCCTCGCACTGAACTATGCCTCGTCGCTCTCCCGGCTCGGCATCGCCGTATCCGTCCGGCTGATCGACGACGTTCAGTACTGGCGCCGCCTCTCCGCCTTCGATTTCGACATGATCCAGTGGACCTGGCCGGCTTCCGCCTCGCCCGGCAATGAGCAGGTCGGGCGCTGGCATTCGGCCAATGCCGGACGCAAGGGCGCGCTGAACTATGCCGGCGTGCGCTCGCCCGCCGTCGATGCGACCCTGCAACGGCTTCTTGCCGCGACCTCGCGCGAGGACTTCGTCGCCTCGGTGCGCACGCTCGACCGGCTGCTGCTGTCGGGGTTCTATGCGGTACCGCTGTACTACCTCCCGGAAACCTGGCTGGCGCGCTCGCGCGATATTCTGCTGCCGCAGCGGCGGCCGCGCTATTTCTTCTCCAACGAGACGCTCGCCCGGGTCCCCGCGGCGCCGGCGCCGGCGAATTGAGGCCGGCGCATGCGGCCTGAACAGGATGAGATTTCCATCGCTGCTTTGGTCGAGGGCCTCGATTTCGACGAGCTGCTGAAGGCCCTCGCCGCCAAGCGAGGCTATGAGCCGGCCTTTCGCGACCCGCCGGGCCGGCGTGACTGGAGCGGCGTCGCTCCTGGGGCCTTCGGCTTTGCCGAGCTCGATGCCCGGGTCGAGCGGCTGGCAGGGCTTCTGACCCTGGCACGCCCGCAGCCGGCGGCGCGTGTCGCGATTCTCGCGCCGCTCGGACCGGAGGCGCTGATCTCGATCCTGGCCTGCCTGCGCGCCGGCTTGTCGCCGATGCCGCTACCGCCCCATGCCGACGAGGCCGCGCTTCTCGGCATGATCGAGCGATCCGGCGCGGTGATGGCGCTCGGCGTCGGCCGGATCGGCACCTTGCGGCCGCTGCTCCTGCTGCGCGACGTGGCCGCAAGGGCCTTCGGGATGCGGTTCATCGGTGGCTTCGGCACCGATGTGCCCGACGGCGTCGCGGCGCTCGACCAGCTCCTCGGCCATGGCGCGGCCCAGCCGGCCGTCGCCGCCACGGCACGCGCGGCGATCAGCGTCGTCGACGACGGCGACTTCAGTGGCCCCTTTGCGGTTCAGGAGAAGGACGTCCTCGCCAAGGCGCTGGAAATCTCGCGCGTACTGAAGCCCCTCGCCTCGTCGCGCATCATCACAACCCTGGTCGGAGCCGACCTTGCGGCGCTGGCGACCGGTCCGGGCATAGCGCTCCTGACCGGCGTCGAATTGCTGCCGCTCGGCCTGTTCATGCTCGAGGACCTGCATGCCTGCCTCGAGGGGGGCCGGATGGTCCATCTCGTCGTTCCGGCGGCGATGGAACCGGCCTTGGCCCGCTCGCGCCTGGGTGGGCACAAGGCGCTCTCCAGCGTCGTCTTCGTGCGTCGCGGCAACGAGCCCCCGGCCGCGCTCGCAATCGAGCGGCCGGATATCGCGATCGTCGATGTCATCGCGCAGGCGCCCGGAACGGTCCGGGTCTTGCGCCGCAAGACAGCCTGACCAGCCGGCCGGGGAACCGACGGGCCGGTCGCCGCTCGCGAGCATCGGCCTCTTAGCGCGGCTTCTTCACGCGAACCGGTGCCTGCTGCTCGAAAATGCTCTCTATGCCGCCTTCTTGCGTTCGGCGATGCGCGCGAGATCGGTGAGCAGCCGGCGCGTGCCCTTCAGCCGCTGCTCCGCCGTCGCGAAATCGTCGATGAAGACGACGCGCATGTCCGGGCGCACCTTGGCGAGCGAACCCTGCTTCGCGACATAGGAGACGAGCCCTTCCGGATTGGCGAACTCATTGTCGCGGAAGGCGATGATGATGCCCTTCGGCCCGGCCTCGACCTTCTCGACATTGGCACGCTTGCACAGCGCCTTGATCGCCACGATCTCGAGCAGTTGCTGCACCTCTTCCGGCAGCGGGCCGAAGCGGTCGACCAGCTCGGCACCGAAGGACTGCAATTCGGCGTCGTCGTCCATTGTCGAGAGGCGCTTGTAGAGCGTCAGCCGCAGCGTCAGATCGCTGATATAGTGCTCGGGGATCATCACCGGTGCGCCGATCTGGATCGATGGCGACCAGTGCGCATCGCTTTCGATCTCGACGCCGGCCTTGAGCGCCGCAACCGCCTCTTCCAGCATCTGCTGGTAGAGCTCGTAGCCGACCTCCTTGATATGGCCGGACTGCTCGTCGCCGAGCAGGTTGCCGGCACCCCGGATGTCGAGGTCGTGGCTGGCGAGCTGGAAGCCGGCGCCCAGCGTGTCGAGCGACTGCAGCACCTTGAGGCGCTTGTCGGCCTGGTCGGTGAGCTTGCGGTTGGCCGGCACGGTGAACAGCGCATAGGCCCGGATCTTCGAGCGGCCGACGCGGCCGCGCAGCTGGTAGAGCTGGGCGAGGCCGAACATGTCGGCGCGGTGCACGATCAGGGTGTTGGCGGTCGGGATGTCGAGCCCGGATTCGACGATCGTGGTCGAGAGCAGGATGTCGTACTGGCCCTCGTAGAAGGCGGTCATCACGTCTTCCAGCGTGCCCGCCGCCATCTGGCCATGGGCGATGCCGACCTTGCACTCCGGCACCTGCTTGTCGAGGAAGTCCTTGACCTCGGCGATGTCCTCGATCCGGGGCACGACATAGAATGAGCGCCCGCCGCGATAGCGTTCGCGCAGCAGCGCCTCGCGCACGATCAGCGGGTCGAAGGGCGTGACGAAGGTGCGCACGGCCAGCCGGTCGACCGGCGGCGTCGCGATGATCGAGAGCTCGCGCACACCGGTCATGGCGAGCTGGAGCGTGCGCGGGATCGGCGTCGCCGACAAGGTCAGCATGTGCACCTCGGCCCGCAGCTCTTTCAGCTTCTCCTTGTGGGCGACGCCGAAATGCTGCTCCTCGTCGACGATGACGAGGCCGAGATCCTTGAAGTCGACGCCCTTGCCGAGCAGTGCATGGGTACCGACCGTGATGTCCATGGTGCCGTCGGTGATACCCTGCTTCACCGCCTTGAGTTCGGCCGCCGGCACGAAGCGCGAGGCCTGGCCGACCTTGACCGGGAGCCCGGCGAAGCGCTCGGCGAAGTTGCGATAATGCTGGCGCGCCAGCAGCGTCGTCGGCACCACCACCGCGACCTGCTTGCCGGCGAGCGCGGCCGTGAAGGCGGCGCGCAGCGCGACCTCGGTCTTGCCGAAGCCGACATCGCCGCAGACCAGCCGGTCCATCGGCCGGCCGGCGGCGAGATCGTCGAGCACGGCGTCGATGGTATTCTGCTGGTCCTCGGTCTCCTCATAGGGGAAACGGGCGCAGAACTCGTCATAGAGCCCGTCCTGCGGCACGAGACGCGGCGCCTCCTTGAGGGCGCGGGCCGCGGCGATCTGGATCAGCTTGCCCGCCATCTCGCGGATGCGCTGCTTCAGCTTGGCCTTGCGCGCCTGCCAACCGCCACCGCCGAGCCGGTCGAGCACGACCTCGGTGTCCTCCGAGCCGTAGCGCGAAAGCAGCTCGATATTCTCCGCCGGCAGAAACAGCTTGGCTTCGCCGGCATAGTGGATTTCGAGGCAGTCATGCGGCGCCCCGGCCGCCGTGATCGTCTGCAAGCCGACGAAACGGCCGATGCCGTGGTCGACATGGACGACGATGTCGCCGGGCGTCAGCGAGGAGAGCTCGTTGATGAAGTCCTGCGGACGGCGCGTCTTGCGGCGCGGGCGCACCAGCCGGTCGCCGAGAATGTCCTGCTCGCCGATGACCGCGAGCCGTCCGGCCTCGAAGCCGGTCTCGAAGCCCCAGACCGCCAGCGCCGTGGTGCCGGGCTTGAGGTCGAAGGCGGCGCGCAGCGAGCCGGTCATCTGCACGGACTTCAGGCCGTGATCGGCGAGGACATGGGCGAGGCGCTCGCGCGAGCCTTCCGACCAGCCGGCGAGGATGACGCGCCGCCCATCGGCTTCCAGCGCCTTCACATGCGCGACGGCTGCGTCGAAGACGCTGCCGGAATTGTCGGCGCGCTCGGCGGCGAAGCTGCGGCCCTGCTTGCCGCCGAGATCGACGACGAGCTTGCCCTCGCTCTCGGGCAGCTGGAATGGCGTCAGCGAGGCGACACCGGCCTCGCCGACGATGCCGCGCCAATCGGCCGGCGAGAGATAGAGCGCCTCCGGCAGCAGCGGCTTGTAGGGGATCGAGCCCGGCGAAGGCTGGTCGAGCGCGCTCTTGCGGGCGTCGTAATAGTCCTTGATCAGGCTGATGCGCTCGCCGACCGCATCATCGACATGATGATCGAGAACGATCGGCACGTCCGGCAGATAGGTGAAGAGCGTGTCGAGCTTCTCGGCCAGCAGCGGCAGCCAGTGCTCGAGGCCGGCCGGGCGCCTGCCCTCGCTCACCGCCTCGTACAGCGTGTCGTCGCGCCCCGGCGTGCCGAAGGTCGCGATATAGGACTGGCGGAAGCGACGGATCGAGTCGCTCGTCATCTGCGCCTCGGACATCGGCACGAGGTCCAGGCCCCGCAATTGCCCGGTGGTGCGCTGCGTCTCCGGATCGAAGGTGCGGATCGATTCCAGCGTGTCGCCGAAGAAATCGAGCCGGATGGGTGCCGGCATGCCCGGCGGGTAGAGATCGACGATGCCGCCGCGCACGGCGAACTCGCCGGTCTCGCGCACGGTCGAGGTCCGAAGATATCCGTTGACGTCGAGCCAGCGTGCCAGCTCCTCGGTGTCGACCATGTTGCCCGGCGCCGCCGAGAAGCTCTCGGAAGCAACCTTTGAGAAGGCCGGCACGCGCTGGAGCGCGGCGTTGACGGTGGTCAGCAAGAGGCGCGGCCGCTCGCCCGACTTGGTCTTGGCGAGCCGCGACAGCGTCGTCATCCGGTGCGCGACGATGGAGGGCGCCGGCGAGACCCGGTCATAGGGCTGGCAATCCCAGGCCGGGAAGCTCATCACCTCGAGATCGGGCGCGACGAATTGCAGCGCATTCTCGATCACCTGCAGGCGCTGGCCGTCGCGGGCGACGAAGACGAGCATCGCCGTCCCTTCCGCCTTCTTGGCGCGGGCGCGCGTCAGGTCGGCGAGCACGACGGAATCGAAACCGTCCGGCACGCCGGAGAGCATCGGCTTGTCGCCGCGGCGCAGCGCATCGAGGATGCGCTCGAGCTGCGGCTTGGCGATCTGGGCGGGAGGCGGAATGCTCATCGGGACGCTTCGATTCTGACTATGGCTTGTCATTCCGGGGTGCGCCGCAGGCGCGAACCCGGACCCCACGACTGAGTGGAACATCTGGTGCGTGGTTCCTGGCCGCTCACCCAGTCGTGGGTTCCGGGTTCTTCGCTGCGCGAAGCCCCGGAATGACAATGAAGGGAGCAGGCCAAGCCCTCACACATGAATCGGCTTGGTGTGGTTGTGGAACGCCTTCAGCCGGCGGAACAGCGCGCTGTCGTAGTTCTCCGGCACCTCCGCCTCGCCGGTGATCCAGCTCAGCAGGTCGCGGTCTAGCACCTCGATCAGCCGCTCGAACTCGTCGAGCTCTGCCTCGCTCAGCCCGCCGATCTCCGCATCGGCGAAGCGGCCCATGATCAAATCGGTCTCGCGCATGCCGCGATGCCAGGCGCGGAACAGGATCTTGCGCCGGCGCGGGTCGAGATCGGCGCTGCTGCGGGTCGAGCCACTCATCGTTGTCCTCACGCTGGCGAATGCGGAATGGACCGGCCCGTCGCCGAGCCAGCCTTCGCGGGCTATATAGCGAGGGAATCCGACGAAGTCAGCGGTGCCCGCGCCGCGATCCTCGCACTCCTGACATGCTGTGAGCGGCTCCTTTGCGTCCCTCGATCCTCGATCCGCTGTTTGCCCCCGCCACCGCGCTTTCCGGCGTCGGCCCGAAGCTCGGCAAGCTGCTCGACAAGTTCCTCGGCGACGAGAGCCATGATGCCCGCGTCATCGACCTGCTTTTCCATCTGCCGAGCGGCGCCGTCGACCGCCGCCCCAGCGAGAGCATCGCCGAGGCGCCGATCGGCGAGATCGCGACCTTCGCAGCGCGGGTGAGCGAGCACCGCCCGCCGCCACCGAGCAAGGCGAAGGCGCCCTATCGCATCCTCGTCGAGGACGAGAGCGGCGACGTGACCTTGGTCTTCTTCCATGCCGATGTCCGCCATCTGCTCCAGACCCTGCCCGTCGGCGCCTACAGGCTGATCTCGGGCAAGCTCGAACTCTGGGACGGTATGCGCCAAATGGTGCATCCCGACCGGGTGCTCGATCCCAAGCTCGCCGCAACCCTGCCCTCGATCGAGCCGGTCTACCGCCTGACCGAGGGCGTCGGCGGGCGGATCATGGCCAGGATCGTCGCCGGCGCGGCCGAGCGCTGTCCGGAGCTGCCGGAATGGCAGGATGAGGGCTTTCTGGCCAAGGCCGGCTTTCCCGCCTTCCGGCCGGCCATGCAGGCGCTGCATCATCCGCCGGACCTCAGGGCGGTCGAGGGCGACACGATCGCGCGCCGGCGCGTCGGCTATGACGAATTGCTGGCGAGCCAGATCGCGCTCGCCCTCGTCCGGCGCCAGCAGAAAAAGATGGCCGGCCGCGTCACGGCGGGCGACGGCGCCCTGCGCCGGGCGATCGAAACCGCCCTGCCCTTCAGGCTCACCGACGGCCAGCGCAAGGCCGTCGCCGATATCCATGACGACATGGAAAAGCCCGAGCGCATGCTGCGCCTGCTGCAGGGCGATGTCGGCTCCGGCAAAACCGTGGTCGCGCTGATGGCGATGGCCGCGGCAGCCGAGGCAAAACGGCAATCGGTGCTGATGGCGCCGACCGAAATCCTCGCCCGCCAGCATGCCGAGCGCCTGGCGCCGCTCGCCGAAAAGGCCGGGCTGAAGCTCGCTCTGCTGACCGGCCGCGAAAAGGGCGCGGGACGCCGCCAGGTCCTGGCCGGGCTTGCCAGCGGCGAAATCGACATCGTCGTCGGCACCCATGCGCTGTTCCAGGAGGGCGTCGACTTCCACGACCTCGCGCTTGCGGTCGTCGACGAACAGCATCGTTTCGGCGTGCACCAGCGCCTGCTGCTCGGCGCCAAGGGCGAGGCGGTCGACGTGCTGGTGATGACGGCGACGCCGATCCCGCGCACGCTCGCCTTGACCTGGTTCGGCGACATGGACGTCTCGATCCTCTCGGAGAAGCCGGCGGGCCGCAAACCGATCGCCACCAAGGCGATCTCCTCCGAGCGCTATGACGAGGTGGTCGGGGCCGTCGGCCGCGCCATCGAGGCCGGTGCGCAGGTCTATTGGGTTTGCCCGCTGGTCCAGGAATCCGACACGCTCGACGTCGCGGCGGCACAGCAGCGTTTCGAGGCGCTGCAGGACGCGTTCGGCGACAAGGTCGGCCTGCTGCACGGTCAGATGCCGGGGCGCGACAAGGATGCGGCGATGGCGGCCTTCGTCGCCGGGCAAACGCGCTTGCTGGTCTCGACCACGGTGATCGAGGTCGGCGTCGACGTGCCCAATGCCTCGGTCATGGTGATCGAGCATGCCGAGCGCTTCGGCCTCGCCCAGCTCCATCAGCTCCGCGGCCGGATCGGACGGGGCTCGGCCGCCTCGACCTGCCTCCTGCTCTACAAGGGCCCGCTCGGGCCGGTCGCAGAGGCGAGGCTGACGATCATGCGCGAGACCGAGGACGGTTTTCGCATCGCCGAGGAGGATCTTCGCCTGCGCGGCGAAGGCGAGGTGCTCGGCACCAAGCAGTCGGGCTCGCCCGACTGGCGCATCGCCCGGCCCGAGGTCGATGGCGATCTGCTCGCGGCAGCCCGAGACGATGCCCGGCTGCTGATCGAGCGCGATCCCAATCTGGAGACGCCGCGCGGCCAGGCGATCAGGACCCTGCTCTATCTGTTCGAGCGCGACGTCGCGATCAGGTTGCTCCGCGCGGGCTGAGGCCGCGCTCAGCCGTGTGCGACCGGCGCTCTTTCGGCAGCTTTGGGCGGCAGGCGGGCGATCACCTTGAGCTCGAAGTCGAAGCCGGCGAGCCAGGTCACGCCGACAGCCGTCCAGGCCGGATAAGGCGGCTCGCCGATCTCCTCGGCCCGGACGGCCAGAACCGTGTCGAACTGCGTCTGCGGATCGGTGTGAAAGGAGGTGACGTCGATCACGTCGTCGAAACTGGCATCCGCCGCCGCGAGCACGGCGCGCAGATTGGCGAAGGCCCGGCGGACCTGGTCCTCGAAGACCGGTTCGGGCGAGCCGTCCTCTCGGCTCCCGACCTGTCCGGAGACGAAGAGCAGGTCGCCATGCCGGATGGCGGCGGAATATTGATGGACGTCATAGAGGGCGTGGCGGCCGGCTGGGAAAATCGCGTCGCGTTTGGGCATGTCATTGCCTCATGATCTTCGAATGAGAAATTGAATTGAGATCCCGTTGCATTTCGCTTGGCGGGCCGACGGGACCAGCGTTCAGAGGCGCGCGAGTTCGGCCTCGGTGAAGTCCGCCGCGACCGAGATCTCCTTCTGGCTGTCGAGCTCGTCGATCCGGCCGCCGAGCGCCTTCCGGATGCGGGCATAGGCGTCGGCGCCGAGCACGAGCCGCCTGGGAAGCGGTCCCTTCCGGTCGGCGAGCCCGATCATCGCCTCGGTCACCCGCTCGGGGTCACCCTTGATCACCCAGGAGCCACGAACCGCTGCCCGGGTCTGGCCGACGGGCGTCTCCTCATAGGCATCGAGGGCTTCGGCGTGGGCGAGATTACCGCCGAACTCCGTTCGGGTCGGACCGGGCTCGACCAGGGTGAGTTCGATGCCGAAGGGCGCGACCTCCAGCGCCACGGTTTCGACGAAGCCCTCGATCCCCCATTTCGTCGCGTGATAGAGACCGAGGCCGGGATAGACGATCTGCCCGCCCTCGCTCGAGAGCTGCTGGATCCGGCCACCGCCCTGTTTGCGCAGATGCGGCAGCGCCGCCTGGATCAGCGTGATCGAACCCATGAGATTGGTCGCGACGATGTCGCGGACCTGCTGGTCGCTGACCTCCTCGGCTGCGCCGACGAGACCATAGCCGGCATTGCTGACGACGATGTCGATACGACCGCGCTCTTCGAAGGCACGGTCGACCGCGGCGCGCACGGCAGCCTGGTCCCTAAGCTCGAGGGCGACGATGCCAAGTCGCTGCGGATAGCGCTCGCGCAGATCGGGCAGCGCATCCGCCCTGCGGCTGGTTCCAACGACATGATCGCCGCGCGCCAGCACCTTCTGCGCCAAGAGCCGGCCGAGCCCGGACGACACGCCGGTTATGAGCCAGGTTTTCTGCATGTTCCACATCTCCCGGTTTGACACCGGCATGAGATAGAGGCGAAGCATTGTGCGGATTAGACGCTAAAATCCGTATGGGTTGATGCCGGATAGCCAGCAATGAACCGCCCTTCGCTCAACGACCTCACGGCCTTCGTGGCCGTCGCCACCCGGCGCAGCTTCCGTCATGCGGCCGATGAGCTCGGCATGGCGCCGTCCACCTTGAGTCATGCGATGCGTGCCCTCGAGGAGCGCATGGGGGTGCGTCTGCTGAACCGCACGACGCGCAGCGTCTCGCCGACCGAGGCGGGCTTCGAGCTGCTCGGCCGGCTTCAGCCGGCTCTCGCCACCCTGGACGATGCCCTCGACAGCATCGCAACCTTCCGCGGCAGCGTGGCCGGGAAGGTCCGGATCAACGTGCCGCGGCTGGTGGCGACGCTACTGGTACGCGAGGTGCTGCCCGTGATGGCCGAGCGCTTTCCGGGCGTCATCGTCGACATCGTCGTCGAAGGGCGGCTGGTCGACATTGTATCGGCGGGGTTCGATGCCGGCGTGCGCCTTGCCGGATCGATCCACAAGGACATGGTCGCCGTGCCGCTCGGCGCCGCGATCAGCTTCATCTGCATTGCCTCACCGGCCTACCTGGAACGCTTCGGCGAGCCGGGCAGTCCGGAGGAACTGGAGAGCCATCGCTGCATCGGCCACCGGATGCCGAGCGGCAAGCTCTATCGCTGGGAGTTCGAACGGGCCGGGCAGGAGCTGACGATCGAAGTCGGCGGACCGGTCATCCTCGACGACGAGGAGCTGATGGTGGAGGCCGCGATCAATGATCTCGGCATCGCCTATGTCGCCAGCCCGGCCGCCGAGACGGCCTTGGTCGAGGGACGCCTGCGCCAGATCCTCACCGCCTGGGCGCCGGCTCCGGAAGGGGTGGCGGTCTATTACCCCGGGCATCGCGCCGTACCGCCGGCGCTGCGGGCCTTTCTCGACGTCGTCAAGACGCTGCAAAAATAGCCGGCAGCAATCCCGATCAAGCGCCGGCGCCATGCCGGCGCCATCATGGCCGCGCTTCGTGAGACCCCAATGGATCCGATCAAGAAAGCGCTCTGGTGCATCGAAAGCCGCTTTGCCGCGCCGCTCTCGCTCGACGAGATCGCCGAGGTCAGCGGCGTCTCCCGGTTCCATCTCGTACGCGCCTTCGGCGTGGCGACCGGCCGTTCGGTGATGCGCTATGTGCGCGAGCGACGGCTGACGGAGGCGGCACGCCAGCTCGCCAATGGCGCGCCCGACATCCTCTCGGTCGCGCTGGATTGGGGCTACGGCTCGCACGAGGCCTTCACCCGCGCCTTCCGCGAGCAGTTCGGCCTGACGCCGGAAGAGCTGCGGGCCCGGCGCGATCTGTCCTCGCTCACCCTCGTGGAGCCGCTACCCATGAACGCCATCTCCTCCAGCCCGCTCGGCGAGCCGCGTCTCGTCACCGGCAAGCCGTTGCTGATCGCCGGTTTCGGCGGCCATTTCTCGGTCGAGAACACCGCCGGAATCCCCCTGCTCTGGCAGAAGATCGCCCCGCATTTCGGCCATATCCCCGGACAGGTAGGGCATGTCGCCTATGGCGCGAGCCATAATTGCGACGATCAGGGCGCCTTCGACTACATCGCCGGCGCCGAGGTCTCAAGCTTTTCCGAGCTGCCCGCGGAGTTCGAGCGGCTGCGTGTGCCGGAGCAGCTCTATGCGGTGTTCGAGCATCGCGGCCACATCACCGCAATCAAGCAGAGCTTCGAGGCAATCTGGCGCGACTGGCTGCCCAAGTCCGGCCGCGAGCCCGCAATGGGGCCGACCCTGGAACGCATGGACGAACGCTTCGACGCCGCGACCGGCAATGGCGTCGTCGAGATCTGGCTCGCCCTCAAGGGCTGATCCGCCCCCCATTGCCATTGGCGCCGTTGCGTCCCAGAGCGTCGCCGGGCTGGATCATGCCGGCGGACATGATCAGCTTGGCGCCCTCCTCGACCGAGATCGCGACCTCGACCACTTCTCGCCGTGGCAGATAGAAGAAAAAGCCGGTGGTCGGATTCGGCGTGCAGGGCAGGAAGACGCCGATCTGCTCGTCGCTATCGGGCAGCTTACCGGCGATTTCGGGGGCTGCTTCCTGGGCGATGAAGACGATCGACCACATTCCCGGCTGCGGAAACTGCACCATGCCGACCTTGCGGAAGGAGGTCCCGGACTGGGAGAAGATCGTCTCGAAGACCTGCTTCACGCCCTTGTAGAGCCCGCGCACCACGGGCATCCGGTTGAGAAGCGCCTCACTGGCGCCGATCAGCGTGCGTCCCACGAGATTGGCGGCGAAGAAGCCGAGCAGGGTCAGCCCGACAAGGGCTATGACGACGCCGAAGCCGGGCACCGGAAAGCGCAGATAGGTGTCCGGCCAGAACTGCGCCGGAACCAGTGGCTTGACCCAGCCATCGACCAGATTCACGAACCACCAGGTCACCGAGGCGGTGATGGCGAGCGGTGCCGCCAGCACCAGCCCGGTCAGGAAATAGCGGCGGAGCCTGGTACCGAAGCTCGGCCGCAGCATGTCGGGATGAACGACGAGATGCGGATCGGGCGGGCGGGCTGCGGCCATCGACTGTCCTGGGCTTCGGTCGGTTCCAAGGCTTGCGGGGCTTCGAGCTTGCACCGCAATATGCGACGATAGCCTAGCAGCCGCTGCTGGCTAGCCCCTGATTCTCCGATGGCGACAAGGCGCGCGTGTCCGAGCCTTCCAGAAAGCACGGCCCCTGGCGCCGCTCCCTCTATTTCGTCGCCGGCTGGGTGCTGACCGCCGTCGGCGTGATCGGGCTCGTGCTGCCTCTGATGCCGGGCACGATCTTCCTGATCGCAGCGGCCTGGTTGTTCTCGCGCTCTTCGCCGCGCTTCGAGGCCTGGCTGCTCGGCCATCCGAAACTTGGACCACAGGTCGTGGCCTGGCGGCGGACCGGCTCGATCGCGCGCAAGACCAAGTACATCGCCTGCGGCTCGATGGCCTTGAGCTTCGCCCTGGTGGCGGCGAGCGATGCGCCGCCGGTCGCGTTGTGGGTGACCGGTGCCTGCCTGATTGCGGCAGGCACCTATGTCGCCAGCCGGCCGGAGCCGGCCGGCGATTGAATCAGGCCCGGCCCGCGCTCACTCGACGGTGACGGACTTCGCCAGATTGCGCGGCTGGTCGACGTCCTTGCCCATGAAGACGGCCGTCTGATAGGCGATCATCTGGATCGGAACGGCGTAGACGATCGGCGCGAAGAGCGGGTCCATCTCCGGCATGATGATCGTCGTCTCGGGCTCGATGCCGCATTCGGCGGCGCCCTTGGCGTCGGTGATCAGGATGATCCGCCCGCCACGCGCCGCGACTTCCTGCATGTTGGACGCCGTCTTCTCGAACAACGCGTCATGCGGGGCGATGACGATGACCGGCATCTCCTCGTCGATCAGCGCGATCGGGCCGTGCTTGAGCTCGCCCGCCGGATAACCTTCGGCGTGGATGTAGCTGATTTCCTTGAGCTTCAGCGCGCCCTCAAGCGCCAGCGGGAAGGCCGTTCCGCGTCCGAGATAGAGCACGTCGCGTGCCCGCGACAGCTTGCGTGCGAGCTTCTCGATCTCCGGCTCCAGGGTCAGGGCCTGCGCCATCAGCCCGGGCAGCGCGATCAGCTCCTGGACGTAGCGTGCCTCCTGCTCGGCCGAGAGGGTGCCGCGCTCACGGGCGGCCGCCAGTGCGAGGCCGGCGAGCGCCGTCAGCTGGCAGGTGAAGGCCTTGGTCGAGGCGACGCCGATTTCCGGCCCGGCCAGGGTCGGCGCCACGACATCGCTCTCGCGGGCGATCGTCGAGGTCGGGACGTTGACCACCGACAGGACGTGCTGCCCCTCCTGCCTTGCATAGCGCAGGCAGGCGAGCGTGTCGGCGGTCTCGCCGGACTGCGAGACGAAGA
Organism: Allobosea sp. GW823-FHT01F03; assembly: GCF_058798075.1. Classification (NCBI taxonomy): domain Bacteria; kingdom Pseudomonadati; phylum Pseudomonadota; class Alphaproteobacteria; order Hyphomicrobiales; family Alloboseaceae; genus Allobosea; species Allobosea sp. GW823-FHT01F03. The sequence continues at coordinate 3,276,443 of NZ_CM179505.1, forward strand.
GCGAGAGCCCATTCGCCGGCAGCGGCGCCTCGCGATAACGGAACTCGGAGGCGACATCGATTTCGACCGGCAGCCGCGCCAGCTTTTCGAACCAGTACTTGGCGGTCAGGCCAGCATAATAAGCCGTTCCACAGGCCGAAACCGAAAGCCGCGACAGGGCCTTCCAGTCGAAAGGCGCGTCGAAAGGCAGCCGGGCCCGGCCATTCGCCATGTCGACGAAATGCGTCAGCGTGTGGCCGACCACTTCCGGCTGCTCATAGATCTCCTTGGCCATGAAGTGATGGTGGTTGCCCTTCTCGACCAGGAAGGCCCCGGCGGCGACGCGCTGGGCGCGGCGCTCCACCTGCGCCCCAGAGGCGTCGTAGAAGGTTGCGCCACCACGATTCAGCACCACCCAGTCGCCCTCGTCGAGATAGGCGATCAGATTGGTGAAGGGCGCCAGCGCGAGCGCATCGGAGCCGAGATACATCTCGCCGTCGCCGATGCCCACGGCCAGCGGCGAGCCCTTGCGCGCGCCGATTAGCAGATCCTCCTGCCCCTCGAACAGGAAGGCGAGCGCGAAGGCGCCGCGCAGGCGTGGCAGGCAGGCGCCGACCGCCGCGACTGGGTCCTTGCCACGGTCGAGTTCGCGGGTGACGAGATGGGCGACGACCTCGGTATCGGTCTCGGTCTCGAAGACGTGCCCGTCAGCCTGGAGCTCCGCCTTGAGCTCGCGGAAGTTCTCGATGATGCCGTTATGGACGACCGCCAGCTTGGCGGTGGCATGCGGATGGGCGTTGGTCTCGTTCGGCCGACCATGCGTCGCCCAGCGGGTATGGCCAATGCCGATCAGCCCGTCGAGCGGCTCGCTCGACAGCCGGACCTCGAGGTTCTTGAGCTTGCCCTCGGCGCGCCGACGGCTGAGCCTGCCATGCTCGAGCGTGGCGACCCCGGCCGAGTCATAGCCGCGGTATTCGAGCCGCCGCAGCGCCTCGACCACCTGCCCAGCGACAGCTTCCTTGCCGAGAATGCCTACGATTCCGCACATGCCTATGCCTCACGGGAAGTTTTCGTTGCCGTCCGCAATAATGCGCCCGGCGCCGAATGCCCAATCACGATGAATGTCGAACTGTGAACGCGACGGCGCGGAGCCGGCTAGCGCGCCGCCTTGCGGGCCTTCGCCGCTGCCCGGAAGTCCGCCGCCCAGCCTTCGCGCTCGACCTGGCGGCCGCGCGCGACGGCCAGCGCGTCCGGCGCCACGTCGCGGGTGATCACCGACCCCGAGCCGACATAGGCCCCTGCACCGATCGTCACCGGCGCGACCAGCGCCGAATTCGAGCCGACAAAGGCGCCCTCGCCGATGATCGTCTTCGACTTGAAGAAGCCGTCATAATTGCAGGTGATGGTTCCCGCGCCGATATTGGCGGCCGCGCCGATCTCCGCATCGCCGATATAGGTGAGATGGTTGACCTTGGCTCCGGCGCCGATCGTCGCCGCCTTGATCTCGACGAAGTTGCCGACCTTGGCCCCCTCGGCGAGATCGGCGCCCGGCCGCAGCCGGGCATAGGGGCCGATCGTCGCGCCTGCTCCGACGCTCGCACCTTCCAGATGCGAGAAGGCGTGGATCACCGCCCCGTCGGCAACGCTGACGCCCGGTCCGAAGACGACATTCGGCTCGATCACGACATCGCGGCCGATTCTCGTGTCATGGCTGAAGAACACGGTGTCGGGAGCGATGAGGGTCGCTCCCGACGCCATGGCCTCGAGGCGCCGGCGCTTCTGGAAATCGGCTTCGGCCCCGGCGAGCTGGGCGCGGTCGTTGACGCCCTGCACCTCGGCTTCCGGCGCGATCAGCGCGATGGTCGTCAGCCCCTGCCGGCGAGCAACTTCGACCGCATCGGTCAGGTAGTATTCGTTCTGGGCGTTGGCGTTGCCGATCGCCTCGAGGATGGCGAGAGCGCGCTTCCCATCGAGAGCCATCAGCCCGGCATTGCAGAGCCGGATGGCCCGCGTCGCCGCATCCGCATCCTTATGCTCGACGATGGCTTCGAGCTGACCGTCCCGGGTGACGAAGCGGCCATAGCCGCTCGGATCGCGGGCCTCGAAACCGAGCGCCGCAACACCGGCGCCCTGGCGCAGCGCCTGCCGCAGGCCGGCATAGGTTTCGGGCCGCACCAGAGGCGTGTCGGCGAAGGCGACGAGGACGTCGTCATGATCCTCGGCCAGGCTGGCGCGCGCCGCGAGAACCGCATGGGCCGTACCCTTGCGCTCGGCCTGAACCGCGATCCTGGCATGCGGAGCGAGCCTGCTCACCTCCGCGGCGACATCCGGGCGGTCCGGGCCGATGACGACGACGAGCGAATCCGCTCCAGCGGCGGAAACGGCCGCAAGCGCATGGCCGAGCAGCGAGCGCCCTGCCATCTCATGCAGCACCTTCGGTCGGGCCGACTTCATCCGCGTGCCCTCGCCGGCCGCAAGGATGATGGCGAGGCAGGTTCGGGCGGGCTGCATTTCCGTCATGATCTTCGAGTCTCATGCTGTCGGGAGAATAGCGGTCGACGCGGATACGTCCGAAGCCGGCCATCGGTCCGGCGCAGGCGGGTGTTGCGCGGGGAGTGGATAGCCGATCCGAGGCGGATTTGGCAAAGTCGACGGCCGAAGCGAAAGCGGAATTTCCGCAAAGCCTTGGCTGGAAGGGGCGAGCGATCCGGGGCATGGCCTTGCGAAAGCCGCGAGGCTCTTTTTTTCACCTTACAAAGTGGCGTGCGCTTTCCAGCTCGCCGCAAAATGCTCTAGAAGCGCAAAGCGGCCGGCCCGCCGACGGCGCATGTTGGAACTGATGTCGAAATCCTTGAATCGTCGTCGATTTTTGAGCGCTGCCGCGACCGGTCTCGTCGCCCAGCGCCTGGTGGCCGGCACGCCGGCACATGCCCAGTCGAGCTGGGCGGGCCTGGTGCAATCGGTCATCGCCGAAGGCCAGCGCTTCGAAGCCTCGCTCGTCGTCGAAGCGGCGCGGATGCTGTCGCGCCGCCCGATGGTGCCGCTGACTGCCACCGACCTGCCCGAGGGCTACGCCACCCTGCCCTATGATCAGTATGTCGGCATAAGGGCCCAGCCCGGCGGACTGATCTGGGCCGGCGAAAATCGCGGCTTCACGATCGAGCCGATGCATCGCGGCTATGTCTTTTCGGCGCCGGTCAGCCTGTTCGCCGTCGAGGATGACGTGGTGCGCCGCGTGGCTTTCGACCGCGGCAAGTTCGATTATGGCCGGGTCACCCCGCCCCCGGCCGGGCTCGATCTGCAATTCTCGGGATTTCGGGTCGCGACGGGACTTGAGCGCCCGTTCGAGGTCGCGACCTTCCAGGGCGCGACCTTCTTCCGCTCGCTGGCTCGCGGCCAGAATTTCGGCGCCTTGGCCCGGGCACTGATTCTGCGCCCGGGCGAAACGCGCGGCGAGGAAATCCCTTTCTTCCGCGCCTTCTGGATCGAGCGGCCAAGCCCGGCCTCCGGCGTGCTGATCATCCACGGGCTGCTCGATTCCGAAAGCGTCGCGGGCGCCGTGCGCATGACCTTGCGGCCCGGCGACATGACCTTCATCGACGTCGAGATGACGCTGTTCGCCCGCGCCAATCTCGATCATGTCGGCTTCGGCTGCACGATGGGCACCTTCTTCGCCGGCCCGCAGAGCCGGCGCACCTTCGACGATGTGCGACCGGCCGTGCACGAACTCTCCGGTGTCCAGATGCAGTCCGGCAGCGGCGAGTGGATCTACCGGCCGCTCAGCAACCCCGCCAATCTGCAGGTCTCCTCCTTCCAGGATTCGAACCCGCGGGGCTTCGGGCTGGTGCAGCGCGAGCGCGACCCCAATGCCTTCCTCGACGACGACCAGCGACTCGAGCTGCGCCCGAGCGTCTGGATGGAGCCGCTCGGGGATTGGGGCCAGGGCTCGGTCCAGCTGATCGAGATCCCGACCGATTCCGAACTCAACGACAACATCATCGCCTATTGGCGGCCGCGACAGCCGATCGCCGCTGGCAGCGAGACGACCGTGGCCTATCGCCAGGCCTGGTGCTGGCAACCGCCGGATCGGCCGGCGCTGGCGCTCGCCACCCGAACCAGGCAGGGCCGCGGCACGCAGGGCCGCCGCCGGCGCTTCATCGTCGATTTCACCGGGGAGCGGCTCGCCGATGCCGGGCTGGTCGCCGCGACGAGGGCGATCGTGACCGCCACCCCCGGCGCGGTGCATAATCTACGCCTCTGGCCTTTCCCCGAGCGGCGGACCATGCGCGTCGGCTTCGAAGTCGACCCCGGCAACGAGAATCTCTCGGAGCTTCGCCTGGTTCTCGACGCTGGCGGCCAGGCGGTATCCGAGACCTGGTTGAATCGATGGACATGGTGAGCACGCAGCACGCGACAGTGGACGAGATCGTCCGCAAGCCGGAAGGCGAGATCGCGACCTGGCCGGCGCCTTTCGAGGCGACACCGCCGGAGAACAGGCTCGACATGCCGGTGCAGTCCTTCCGTCGCTGGAAGGGGGCGGAGCGGCGCGCTCCTGCTGCGCCGTCGGCCTGGCGCACGCCCTGGCTGGCGCGCCTCTTCGTCTTCGGCGGCGCCTGGGCGCTGACGGCCTATGGCGCCTGGGAGATGTACAATGTCGTGTCAGTCAGCCGCACGACCTTCCTGCAGTATGTGCTGCTCCTGCTGTTCACCGTGAACTTCTCCTGGATCGCGCTCGCCTTCACCAGCGCGATCCTCGGCTTCGTCACCCTGCTGTTCGGCCTGCTGAAAAGCCCGCGCGCCGAGACGCTGAGCCAGAAGACCGTGGTGGTGATGCCGATCTACAACGAGTCGACGGCACGCACCTTCGCGGCATTGGCCGCGATCCGCGAATCGGTCGAGGCGACGGGGCTCGGCGAGCATTTCGACTATTTCATCGTCTCCGACACGACCAACCCGGACATCTGGGTCGCGGAGGAGCGTGCCTTCCTGGCGCTGCGCCAGCGACTGGGACCGGAGGCGCGGATCTATTACCGCCATCGGCCGAAGAACCATCACCGCAAGGCCGGCAACATCGCCGATTTCGTCACCCGCTGGGGCGGGCACTACGCCCATATGGTCGTGCTCGACGCCGACAGCCTGATGACCGGCACCTGCATCGTGCGCCTGGCGGCGGCGATGGAGGCCGATCCCGACGCCGGCATCATCCAGTCGCTGCCGCTGATCATCAACCGCAACACCTTCTTCGCGCGCCTCCAGCAGTTCGCGGCGCGCGTCTACGGGCCGGTGATCGCGACCGGACTCGCGGTCTGGTCCGGGCGCGACGGCAATTACTGGGGCCATAACGCGATCATCCGGACGAAGGCCTTCGCCGACCATTGCGGCCTGCCCGACCTGAAGGGCAAGCCGCCCTTCGGCGGCCATGTGCTCAGCCATGATTTCGTCGAAGCGGCGCTGATCCGGCGTGCCGGCTGGTCGGTCTACATGCTGCCGGATCTGACCGGTTCCTATGAGGAAAGCCCGCCCTCGCTGATCGACATCGCGACGCGCGACCGGCGCTGGTGCCAGGGCAATCTGCAGCATTCGCGCGTCATCGGCGCCAAGGGGCTGACGCTGGCGACGCGGCAGCATTTCGCCACCGGCATGATGGCCTATCTCGCCTCGCCCTTCTGGCTGATGCAGCTGGTGGTCGGCATCCTGATCGTGCTGCAGGTCAACTACGCGCGGCCCGAATACTTCACCCATGAGTTCACGCTGTTCCCGATCTGGCCGCGCTTCGATCCCGAGCGCGCGCTGAACCTGTTCGCGCTGACCATGGCGATCCTGCTGGCGCCAAAACTGTTCGGGCTGCTGCTGACGCTGTTCGACGGCAAGCTGCGGCGCGCCTGCGGCGGCGGCGTCCGCCTGACCCTTTCGGCCCTGCTCGAAGTGCTGTTCTCGGCGATCTTCGCGCCGATCATGATGGTGATCCAGTCCGGCTCGGTCTTCCAGATCCTGCTCGGCCGCGACACAGGCTGGAATCCGCAGCGCCGCGACGACGGCTCGATCCCGTTCAAGGACATCGTGCGGCGGCATCGCACGCATACCATGCTCGGCCTGATCGCCGGCCTCTCGGCCTTCATGATCGCGACCTCGCTCTTCGCCTGGATGTCGCCGACCATCGTCGGCCTCGTGCTGGCGATCCCGCTGTCCTGGGCTTCGGGCCAGCTGGCGCTCGGCCTCTGGCTGAAGCGGCACAACCTGCTCGTCACGCCCGAGGAAGGCGCGCCGCCGGCGATCGCGACGCGCGCCAACGCGCTGCAGGCCGAATTCATGAAGGCCGGCTATGACGATGCCGACGGGCTCGTGGCGCTGCATGCCGACCAGGTGCTGCGCTCGGCGCATGAGAGCATGCTGCCGCAGGTCCAGCCGCGCCGGCGCGGCGAGATCGAGCCCGAGCGGGCGGTGGCGCAAGCGAAGCTGGTCGATGCCGAGACCGTCTCGGACGCGGCGATCTGGCTGAAGCCGAAGGAGCGCATGGTCGTGCTGCACGACCGGGCCCTGCTCGGCCTGCTCGCCAGTCTGCCGGAAGGGCCGGCCCGGTAGGTCAGACCCGCGTTCAGCCCTGCTCGAAGACGATGGCGCAGCCGAGCCCGGCGCTCGGCGGCACGGCGAGGCTGCGCTCGCTGCGGCGATATCCGACACCCTGGCGCCCGAGGCTGGATTCGACCTTCGCCAGATCGGGAACCGTCACGGCAAAGCCGGCGAAACGGGGCTCCGCCCGATTCGCTGCGTCATCAGCGAGCTGCGCGTCGGAAGCCCTGGGCGTGAGTACCTCGATGCGGCCCCGCGCCAGATCGAGACGCAGGCCGCCATCGGCGGTCTCGATCGCCGCCGCACCGGAAAAGGCAGAGAGGAAATCGCGCTGCGCCAGCGGCTCGGCGGCGACCATGAAGGTCGCGGCAAGCCCGCTCGCGCCATTCTCGTGCTGCTGGAAGGCCGGGTTCCAGAAATTCTGCGGCTCGTGCTGCTGGCAGACGAAGAAGCCGCATTCGCGCGCTGCGGGATTGGCGGCGAAGGCCAGGCTGAAGGCGACGCGAACCTGCGAGCCATCAGGCCGCTTTGCCTGCCGCTCGAAGAAGAACGGCTCGAAATCGCCGATTCCCGCCTGCCTGAAGCCCGCCGCATCGGCGCGCGAATCCTGGCTTTCGAGCACGAGCATCGACATGCCCTGGCCGCACGCCAATGCGTCGCGGACGAAGGCGCCGAAGGAGAAGAGATGCTGGCCATGCGGCGGAATCGCCGTGCCGTCGCCGACGGTGATCAGTTCGAGGAAGGCGCCGGGAAACTGGACGATCCGGTTTTCCGTACCCCAGGGATGGCGGTTGCGCGCGCCGACCCGGAAGCCGAGACGGGCATAGAAATCGCCTGCCGCATCGAGATCGGCGACGCCGATGACGAGATGGTCGAGGCCGCGCGAAGGCGAAGACTGGTTCATGGCTGGCTGGGCTCGCAGAAACAGGGCGGTCGATTCGCACCATGTTAGCCCATCCTGCGCCGGGTGCGCGGGCACCGCTGGTTCGCGCGGCTTTCTAGGCCTCGATGAAATGCGGCACGAAGCGCGAGCTGTTCTTGGTGATCGGCGTCGCATCCTCGCGGATGCCGAGGCCGCAGGGCTGCGAGGCGACGAGCCAGGAACCGAGGACCGGATAGTTCCCATCGAAATTCGGCAGCATCGCCACCGCCTGCAGCACGAAGCCCTCGGCGCCATAGGGACCGTCGTCGCTGTCGCGCACCGTCCCGCCTTCGATCAGCGTCACATTGGCGCCCTCGCGCGAGTAGAGCGGCTTGCGGACATGGCTGGCGCCGAGCTCGGCGCAGCGTGGATCGCCCTCGAAATAGGCCGGCAGCAGATTGGGATGTCCCGGCGCCATCTCCCAGAGATAGGGCAGCAGTCCCTTGCTGGAGACCAGCGCCTTCCAGGGCGGCTCGACGAAGCAGCAGCGCGAGGTCGCGAGCGCGCCGGCATAGCGCTCGCGAAACAGCCATTCCCAGGGATAGAGCTTGAACAGCATCTCGATCGGCAGGCTGGCGCCATCGCAGAAGCGCCCATCGGCGAGCAGGCCGATCTCCTCGATGAAGCTGAAGCGGGCGTCGATCCCGGCCTGCGTGGCGCAGTCCATCAGGTAGTCGACCGTGCCCTTGTCCTCGGCACTGCCCTCGACGCAGGTGAAATGCATGCGCTCCGGCGCCGGCTCTCGAAGCTGGCCGAAGGCCGCGACCAGCCGCTCGTGCAGCGAGTTGAACTGGTCGCAACCGCGTGAGAGCAGGCCCCGGGCCATCGCCTGTTCGAGCCAGTCCCATTGCACCACGGCCGCCTCGAACAGCGAGGTCGGCGTGTCGGCATTGTACTCGAGCAGCTTGGCCGGCCCCTTGCCGTCATAGGCGAGGTCGAGCCGGCCGTAGAGGTTCCGGTCGCCGCGCTGCCAGCTGTCGCGAATCAGTTGCCATTGCGCTTCCGGCACGGCGAGCCGGCGCATGATCTCCTCATCGGCGATGGCGCGCTCGACGAAGGCGAAGCAGAGCTGCTCGATCGCCCCGGTCGGCGCCTCGATGTCGTCCTCGATCTGCCGGAGCGAGAAGCCATAGGCCGCGCTCTCGTCCCAATAGGTCTCACCCTCGATCGTGTGGAAGGCGAAGCCCAGGCGCTCGACCTGAGCCTGCCAGTCCGGGCGTGGCGACAGGGAAAGCCGGCGCATGGTCAGGACGAGGAGGACGAGGAATAGGAGCGTGAACTCGAGCCGAAACCGCCGCGCGAGGCGACGCTCGGCGTGCTCGCCATGCCGGTCGAGGAGATGTTGCGGGCGACCATGGCCTGGCCCGAGGTTGTCGTGTAGGCGCGTGAGCGGCTGCTGCTGCCGCCATAGTAGCCGCTGCTGGATGATGACGCGCTGCGTGCCGGCTGCTCGCATTCCGGGCGCCCTGAACCCGGCTGGCGCGTGCCTGGCGGGCAGGCGGAGCTGGTCGGCGGCAGGAGCGGCTGGGCGGCGCCACCGCCCGCCATGAACTGGCGCGCCAGCATGATGCCGGCCAACGCGGGAATTGCGACCTGGGCCCCATTCCAGACCGCGCTCTGGCAGCCGCCGCTGCCATATTCCTGCTCGCAGGCCGCCGTGCTGCCGAATTTCCTGGCCTCGCGCAGATGGTTCGCGGCGGCCTCGTTGAAGCGCTGCTCGCATTGGCTGGCGCTGAGCTGGTTGCCGGCTCGGCATTCCGCGACATTGCTGTAGATCAGCGAATCGTCGGTCTCGCCGCCGGAGAGGGACCAGTAGCTCGCAACGAGCACCACACCCACTGCGGCAAGGCCGATCTGGGTCGAGCGCTTCATCGAGACCTCCTCACTCGGTCATGCTGGCGGCGGCCAGCGTGCCGCTGATGACGGCGATCACGGCCAGCATCGCGGCCGAGGGAAGCCGATCCTCCTCGATCTTGCGCGAGAGGTCCGGGATCACGATGCGGGCAAAGCCATAGGCACCGAACTGGATCAGCATGGCGATGACCGCCCAGATGACCAGATCGGGAATGCTGCTGGCCTGCTCGATCGCCTTTTCGAGCGGCACCGAAAAGCCGACGATGTTGCCGCCGAAGGCGATTGCCGCTGAGAGATTGCCGTTGCGGATCAGCGCTATCTCGTCATGGGCGGTCAAGCGCAGATAGGCAGCGGCGAACCCGGAGATCAGCGCGAAGCCGACACAGAAATAGAGGAGGAACGCCGGCAAGCCGGCCATCGAGATCGTCATGCCGCCCCCAGCGAATACCTGCGCCCGGAGAGCTCACTATACGGCAGCCGCGCAGATGCGCCAGACTGCCGCAGGATGAATGGCAACGGCATTGCGCGCCTCGCCTTCGGAAGGAAGATGCGAAGCGCGCCTTGTGACTGTCAGAGCAGCAATTGCGCGGCCGGGGATCCCCGAACGGCCCGTCAGACCAGACGGCTTTGCACCACCGCCGCCTCGATGAAGCTGGCGAAGAGCGGATGCGGCTCGAAAGGCCGCGACTTCAGCTCGGGATGGTACTGCACGCCGATGAACCAGGGATGGTCGGCATATTCCACCGTCTCCGGCAGCAATCCGTCGGGCGAGACGCCGCTGAAGCGCAGGCCGCGCGCCTCAAGCTGCTGGCGATAGCCCATATTGACCTCGTAGCGATGGCGGTGCCGCTCCGAAATCTCGGTCGAGCCGTAGATCTTCGCAATCTTGGTGTCGGCCGACAAACGGGAGGCGTAGGCGCCGAGCCGCATCGAACCGCCGAGATCGCCGCCGGCTGTGCGCTGCTCGATCTCGTTGCCGCGCATCCATTCGGTCATCAGGCCGACGACGGGCTCGTCGGCCGGTCCGAACTCGGTCGAGTTCGCGCCCTCGATGCCGGCCAGCGAGCGGGCCGCCTCGATCACCGCCATCTGCATGCCGAAGCAGATGCCGAAATAGGGCACCTTGCGCTGCCTCGCGAAGGTCGCCGCCTTGATCTTGCCCTCGGCGCCGCGATGGCCGAAGCCGCCGGGCACCAGGATGCCGTGGACATGCTCGAGGAAGGGGGTCGGGTCCTCCTTCTCGAAGACTTCGGACTCGATCCAGTCGAGATTGACCTTGACCCGGTTGGCGATGCCGCCATGGGTCAGCGCCTCGATCAGCGACTTATAGGCATCCTTCATCCCCGTATACTTGCCGACGATGGCGATGGTGACCTCGCCTTCGGGGCTCTTCACGCGCTCGGAGATGCGCCGCCAATTGCTGAGATCGGGCTCCGCCCCGGCATCGATGCCGAACGCCGCCAGGACCTCGTTGTCGAGCCCCTCGGCGTGATAGGAGAGCGGCACGTCGTAGATCGACGCCACGTCGCGGGCCTCGATCACCGCCGTCTCGCGGACATTGCAGAACAAGGCGAGCTTGCGACGCTCCTCGCGCGGGATCTCGCGATCAGTCCGGCAGAGCAGGATATCGGGCTGGATGCCGATCGAGCGCAGCTCGGCGACCGAATGCTGGGTCGGCTTGGTCTTCAGCTCGCCGGCGGTCGGGATATAGGGCAGCAGCGTCAGGTGCAGGAAGATGCACTGGCCGCGCGGCAATTGCTGATTGGTCTGGCGGATGGCCTCGAGGAAGGGCAGGCTCTCGATGTCACCGACCGTGCCGCCGATCTCGACCAGCACGAAGTCGAAGCCTTCATTGCCGGAGAGCACGAACTCCTTGATGGCGTTGGTGACGTGCGGGATGACCTGGATGGTCGCGCCGAGATAGTCGCCCCGGCGCTCGCGCGTCAGGATGTCCATGTAGATGCGGCCGGTGGTGATGTTGTCGCCCTTGTTGCAGGGCCGGCCGGTGAAGCGCTCGTAATGCCCGAGATCGAGATCGGTCTCGGCTCCGTCATCGGTGACGAAGACTTCGCCATGCTGATACGGGCTCATCGTGCCCGGATCGACATTGAGATAGGGGTCGAGCTTACGCAGGCGGACCGTATAGCCACGTGCCTGCAGAAGGGCTGCGAGAGCCGCCGACGCCAAGCCTTTGCCGAGCGAGGACACCACGCCGCCGGTGATGAAAACATACCGCGTCATGGGAGGTCACCTTTAACGCCAAGATTGCGATTCGCTAAGCGCGCCGATGAGGGTCGGATGTGCGCTGCGTGCTTATCCACAATAGAGCAGAGCCGGCTTCCGGTCGCCCTGCCCTCAAAAGAGAAGGGCCGGTTTCCCGGCCCCTGCCCCGCCCCGATCATTGACCCGGCGCCGCCGGGGTCGGCGGCTGCGAGCCGCCGGGATTCTGCATCTGCCGCAACTGGTCGAGGACGCCGCCGGCATTGGGAGCCGAAGGTGCGCTCGGCACGGCCGGAGCCGTGGCCCCCGGAGCGGGAGCACCGTCGATGATCGAACGCTGGGTCCGGCCATGGGTCGCGAGCACGGCCAGCGTGATCGAGGTAATGAAGAACAGGCCCGCCAGGATCGCCGTCGCGCGCGTCAGCGCATTGGCCTGGCCGCGGCCGGTCATGAAGCCGCCGACGCCGCCGCCACCGCCCGAGCCCATGCCGAGGCCGCCGCCCTCCGAGCGCTGAAGCAGGACGACGCCGACGAGCGCGATCACGATGAGCAGGTGGATGACGATGATAACGTTCTGCATGGCTCACGAAATGGGTATGGCGCGCGCGATCGCCAAGAGGAGCGTATCGGCGCCGGATCCGTGTTTCGGCGCTGCCCTTAGCATGGGCAGGCGCGCCGCACCACAAGCGATTTCAAACGATCGGCCTCAGCCGCAGGCACGGGCGATCGCCAGAAAATCCTCGGCCTTGAGGCTGGCGCCGCCGACGAGCGCACCGTCGACATCGGCAACCCCCATCAGTTCGGCGGCATTCGACGGCTTGACCGAGCCGCCATAGAGCAGCCGGACGCCTGCGGCCGCGGCCTTACCCAGAATGCGGCCGAGCTCGGCCCGGATCGCCGCATGCATTTCGGCGACATCCGCCACGGTCGGGGTCAAACCCGTGCCGATCGCCCAGACCGGCTCATAGGCGACGACCAGCGTCGCGCCGGTCGAGCCTTCAGGCACCGAGCCGCGCAGCTGCTTCTTGACCACGGCGAGCGCCTTGCCGGCCTCGCGCTCTTCCTTCGTCTCGCCGACGCAGACGATCGGAACCAGCAATGCCGCCTGCGCTGCCTCCGCCTTGGCTTTCACGGTGGCGTCGCGCTCGCCATGCAAGGTACGGCGCTCGGAATGGCCGACGATGGCGAATTGCGCGCCGGCATCGGCCAGCATCGCAGCCGAGACCTCGCCGGTGAAGGCACCGCTTTCACGCAGGCTGCAATCCTGACCGCCGGTGGCGATCCGCGAGCCGATCAGCGCGGCCGTCATCGGATAAAGCAGCGTCGCCGGCGGGCAGATGGCGAGATCGACCTGGCGCCGCAGGGCGCCGTCATGGCCGCGCGCGATCCCGGCGGCGATGCCGAGATCGGCCTTCAGACCGTTCATCTTCCAGTTGCCCGCCACCAGCGGCTTGATGCTTGCCGTCACGTCCACCTCCGAATTTTCCTGCAAGGGCACTAGCAACGCCGGGATCGGTTCGCAATCACGAGCAAGAGCCGGCGATTGCCGAGGCGAGCCTCTCTACCTATAAGCGGCGCGCAAATGCGACGCCGCCGACAGGACAGGAAGATAGCAAAATGATGATGCAGGGCATCCGCAAGGCGGGGCAAAGCCTGGTCGGCAAGCTCCTCGTCGCCTTGATGTTCGGGTTCCTGATCCTGTCCTTCGCGATCTGGGGTGTCGGCGACATCTTCCAGGGCTATGGCCGCAACGCCGTCGCCACCGTCGGGAAGAGAGAGATCAGCATCGAGCAGATGCGGACGGCCTATCAGAACGAGACCCAGATGCTGACGCGTCAGCAGCGGCGCTCGATCACGCCGGAAATTGCCCGCGCGCTCGGTGTCGACCAGCGTGTCCTGTCGCGCCTGATCACCGAGGCGACGCTCGATCAGGTCGCCATCAGGATGGGGCTCGCCGTCTCCGACGACACGGTGCGCGACGTGATCTTCAACGATCCGAATCTGAAGAACGCTTCCGGCGCCTTCGACCGCAACCGCTTCAACGAATTGCTGCGGGCCATCGGCCTGACCGAGCAGGCCTTCGTGCGCGAGCAGCGCGCGGCGACGATGCGCCAGGAGCTCGCCGAGATGGTGATCGGCGGCATCTCCGCCCCCGTCGCGCTGCAGGAGCTCGGGCACCGGCTGCGCAACGAGAAGCGCGACATCGCCTATGCGGTGATCCCCGAGACCGCTGCCGGCGAGATCGCAACGCCCGCCGAGGACGTGCTCAAGCGCTTCTTCGAAGAGCGCAAGGCCGCGTTCCGCGCGCCGGAATTCCGCAACGCCAATGTACTGGCTCTGACCCCGGCCAATCTCGCCGACGCCGCCAAGGTCTCCGATGCCGACGCCAGGGCGCATTACGAGTCGGTCAAGACGCAACGCTACGGCTCGCCCGAGCGCCGCACCGTGCAGCAGATCAGCTTCCCGAGCATCGAGGAGGCTCAGGCCGCCAAGGCGAAGATCGATGGCGGCGAGACCTTCGAAGCGATCGCCACGGCCCGCAACGTCTCGGAGCAGGATCTGACGCTCGGCACCTTCACCCGCGAGGGCCTGTTCGATCCGGCCGTCCGCGACGCGGCTTTCGCCCTTGCCCAGGGGGCCGTCAGTGCGCCCGTCCAGGGCGGCTTCGGCGCGGTGCTCCTGCGGGTCAGCGAGATCGAGCCGGAGCGTCTGAAGAGCTTCGAGGAAGTCGCCGACGAGGTCCGCAACGAGGTCGCGACCAGCAAGGCCGCCGCGCAGATTTCCGATCTGCACGACAAGATCGAGGACCAGCGCGCCTCGGCTCGCCCGCTCGGCGAGATCGCCAAGGAATTCGGCCTGACCCTTCGGCCGGTCGGGCCGGTCGATGCCGGCCTGCGCAAGCCCGACGGCGCGCAGGAAGCCCCGCTGCCGGGCGGCGACGCGACGCTGACGGCGATTTTCGGCTCGGATATCGGCGTCGACAACGAGGCGCTGCGCCTGCCCAATAATGGCGGCTATGTCTGGTACGAGGTCACCAAGATCGAGCCGCCGCGCGACCGCAGCTTCGACGAGGTCAAGGCCGAGGTCGAGCGCCAGTGGCGCGCCGACGAAGTCGCCGCGAAGCTCTCGGCCAAGGCGCGCGAGCTGATCCAGCGTCTCGATGCCGGCGAGGACTTCGCTACGGTCGTCACCGCCGCCGGGCTGAATCCCGAGGCGGCGAGCGACCTCGGCCGCCAGGACCAGAGCGATGCCCTGCCCCGCAATGTCGTCTCGCTGATCTTCGGCACCCCCGTCGGCAAGAGCGCGTCCGCTGCGGCCGACGGTCAGGGACGCATCCTGTTCCAGGTGAAGGCGGCGACGGTGCCGCCCTATATGCGCACGACCGAGGAAGCCGAGAACTTCGTACGTCTGTTCACCTCGAGCCTCAGCGACGATGTGCTGATGCAATATGTCGGCAAGCTGCAGAAGGATCTCGGCGTCTCGGTCAACCAGGCCGCCTTCCGCAACGCGACCGGCGGCACGCAGAACTGAGAGTTCCAAGCATGGCGTCGGCCTTCGACCTCGAACGTTTCACCGCCGCCTACGACGCCGGCCAGCCCCAGCTCGTGACGCTGAGCCTGGTCGGCGACTGCGAAACACCCGTCGCGGCCTTCATGAAGCTGCGCCATGCCGGCAAGGGCCCGGCCTTCCTGCTCGAATCGGTCGAAGGCGGCGCCGTGCGCGGGCGCTATTCGATGATCGGGCTCGAGCCCGATCTGATCTGGCGCTGCCATCACGGCCAGGCCGCGATGTGCCGGCCGGCCCTCGGCGACGCCCTCCTGCCGGACGCCCGACCCGCCTTCGAGAGCCTGCGCTCGCTGCTGGCGGAAAGCGCGATCCCCGACCAAGACGGGTTGCCACCGATGGCGGCAGGCGTGTTCGGCTATCTCGGCTACGACATGGTGCGCCTGATGGAGCGCCTGGCCGAGCCGAAGGAAACCGGCGTCGGCGTGCCCGACGCAATCCTGATGCGGCCGACGCTGATGGTGGTGTTCGACGCCGTGCGCGACGAGATCACCGTGGTCTCACCGGTGCGGCATCAGCCGGGCGTGTCCGCCGCCATCGCGCATGAACGAGCCCAGGAACGGCTCGAAGCCGTCGTGCATGCGCTTGAATCACCGCTCCCGGCCGAAGCCGCGATAGACATCGCCGGCCTGTCCCATCCCGAGCCGGTCTCGAATACCAGCGAAGCCGAATACGAAGCGATGGTGCTGAGCGCGCAGGAATACATCCGCGCCGGCGACATCTTCCAGGTCGTGCTGTCGCAGCGCTTCGAAGCTCCCTTCGAACTGCCGCCCTTCGCGCTCTATCGGGCGCTGCGCCGGATCAATCCAGCGCCTTTCCTCTGCTATCTCGACTTCGAGGACTTCCAGATCGTCTGCTCGAGCCCCGAGATCCTGGTCCGGATGCGCGAGGGCAATGTCACCATCCGCCCGATCGCCGGCACCCGTCCGCGCGGCGCGACGAGCGAGGCCGACAACGCGCTCGCCGAGGATCTGCTCGCCGACCCCAAGGAGCGCGCCGAGCATCTGATGCTGCTCGATCTCGGCCGCAACGATGTCGGCCGGGTCGCCGAGATCGGCAGCGTGCGCGTCACCGATTCCTTCTTCATCGAGCGTTACAGCCAGGTGATGCACATCGTCTCAAACGTCGAAGGCCGCCTCGCCGCGGAGCATGATGCGCTTTCGGCACTGATCGCCGGCTTCCCGGCCGGCACCGTCTCCGGCGCCCCCAAGGTCCGGGCGATGGAGATCATCGACGAACTCGAGAAGGATCGCCGCGGCGCCTATGGCGGCTGCATCGGCTATTTCGGTGCCAATGGCGAGATGGACACCTGTATCGTGCTGCGCACCGCCGTGGTCCAGGATGGGCGCATGCAGGTCCAGGCCGGCGCCGGCATCGTCTATGATTCCAACCCGGCTTCCGAGCAGACCGAATGCGTCAACAAGGCCAAGGCGCTGTTCAAGGCTGCGGAGGAAGCCGTCCGCTTCGCCGCACGCAGCCGACGCGGACAGTGAACCGCGGCGATCCCCACCTGCGCCCGCACCGGCTTGCCATGCGGCCGCCTCACTTGCACGCCGCGATTTTGGCCGCACATAGTGGCCCAAGTCGAGGCCACGGCCCCTGATATTGTTTTTTTTCTGACTGGCCCGCACGGCAATCACAACCGGCCCTGCCCCGCTGCCAAGGAATGAAGTCAGCACGGTGGGGGCCGGCAACCGATGGAGAGAACACCATGCGTCTCGGCGCAAGCTTGATTGGCAGCGGCATCGCCCTGGCACTCCTGGCCGGAACGGCCGCCTTCGCGCAACAGGCCCAACAGAAGGTGACCGTCGCCGTCACCGCGATCGTCGAGCACCCGGCGCTCGATGCCGCTCGCGACGGCGTCAAGAAGGCGCTCGAGGAGGCCGGATACAAGGACGGCGCCAATCTCAGCTTCCGCTACGAATCCGCGCAGGGCCAGCCGGCGACGGCAGCCCAGATCGCGCAGAAATTCGCCGGCGAGAATCCGAACGTGATCGTTGCGATCGCGACGCCCTCAGCCCAGGCGATGGTCACGGCGACGCAGACGATTCCGGTGGTCTTCACCGCCGTGACCGACCCGGTCGCGGCCCAGATCGTCAAGGACCGCAAGGCGCCGGGCGGAAACGTCACCGGCATTTCCGACTTCTCGCCGCTCGAAGCCCAGTTCGACCTGATCAAGGAACTGGTGCCCGCAGCCAAGAAGATCGGCGTCGTCTTCAATCCCGGCGAAGCCAACAGCGTCGCGCTGCTCAACGCCGTGAAGGCGCTGGCACCGGCCCGCAACCTCCAGATCGTCGAGGCTTCGGCGGGCCGGACCGCCGATGTCTCCGCCGCCGCGCAGAGTCTCGTCGGCAAGGTCGACGCGCTCTATCTGCCGACCGACAACACCATCATCTCGGCGCTCGGCACGGTGCTCGCCGTCGGCACCGACAACAAGCTGCCGGTCTTCACCGGCGACACCGAGTCGGTCCAGAAGGGCTCGGTCGCCTCGATCGGCTTCGACTATTTCCAGGTCGGGCTCGAGACCGGCGCGGTCGTCGTGCGGATTCTGAAGGGCGAGAAGCCCGGCGCCATTCCGGTCAGCAATGCCAGCGGCAGCAATCTCGTGATCAACGCCAAGGCCGCCGCCGCGATGGGCGTCACGGTTCCGCCGGCGGTGCTGGCGCGCGCCAAGCAGGTCATCAACTGAGGTGAAGCGGCGGCGCACAACGCCGCCGCCAACGGCCGCCTAACTCGCCGTTTTCGACCAGAACAAGCAGGGCGACCGATGAGCCTCATCGCCACTCTGGGCGCCATAGAGATCGGACTGGTGTTCGCTCTCGTGGCGCTCGGCGTCTACATCACCTTCCGCGTGCTCGACTTTCCCGACCTGACGGTCGACGGAACCCTGCCGCTCGGCGCCGCGGTCGCGGCGGCGATGATCGCCGGCGGCGTCAATCCCGTGTTCGCGACGCTGGCGGCGATCATCGCCGGTTGCCTCGCCGGCACCGTGACCGCCTGGCTCAACATCCGCTTTGCGATCCTGCATCTGCTCGCCGGCATCCTGACGATGACGGCGCTGTTCTCGATCAATCTGCGGGTGATGGGGGTGCCGAACATCCCGCTGATGAACCGGCCGACGGTGATCGAACTCTTCACCTGGCTGAATCCGCTGATCGCCGCCACCGGCCTGCCCGGCCGCCCGACCCTCCGCGTTCTGGCCTTGCTGATCATCGTCACCGTGATCGCCGCTTTGCTCGCCCGCTTCCTGAAGACCGAGTTCGGCCTCGCCATGCGCGCCACCGGCGCCAATCCGCGCATGGCGCGGGCGCAGGGCATCCGCACCGACATGCATGTCTATGTCGGCGTCGCCCTCTCCAACGGCCTCGTCGCCTTGGCCGGCGCCCTGTTCGCGCAGACAGCCGGCTTCGCCGATGTCAGCATCGGCACCGGCACCATCATCGCCGGCCTCGCCGCCGTGATCCTCGGCGAGACGATATTCCGTAGCCGGTCCATCGTCGTGGCGATCTTCTCCTGCCTGATCGGTGCCATCGCCTATCGCCTCGCCATCGCGCTCGCGCTGAACGCCGGCTGGCTCGGCCTGCGGGCTTCCGACCTCAATCTCGTCACCGCGGTGCTGGTCGGCATCGCGCTGATGCTGCCTGGTGTCGCCAACCCGCTGCGCGGCCTGTTCAAGCGGAGCGCGCCATGATCAGCGTGCGGGATGTCCACGTCACCTTCGGACGCGGTACGCCGCTGGAGAACCGGGCGCTGCGCGGTCTCGACCTGAAGGTGGCCGATGGCGAATTCGTCACCGTCATCGGCTCGAACGGCGCCGGCAAGTCGACCTTGCTCAATGTCCTCAGCGGCGATGCCCGGGCCGAGCGCGGCACGGTCGAGGTCGACGGCATCGACGTGACGCGCTGGCCGACGCCGAAGCGCGCCGGCCTGATCGCGCGCGTCTTCCAGGACCCGATGGCCGGTACCTGCGAGCGCCTGACCATCGAGGAGAACATGGCGCTGGCGCAGGCGCGCGGCCGGGCACGCGGTCTCGGCGCCGCACTCGACACATCGCGCCGGGCGCTGTTCCGCGACAGGCTGGCGATGCTCGGCCTCGGGCTGGAGAACCGCCTCGGCGATTCGATGGGACTGCTCTCGGGCGGTCAGCGCCAGGCGGTCAGCCTGCTGATGTCGACGCTGGCGGGTACGAAGACCCTGCTGCTCGACGAGCATACCGCAGCGCTCGACCCGCGCACCGCCGCCTTCGTGCTCGACCTGACCCGCCGCATCGTCGACGAGCAGAAATTGACCGCGCTGATGGTGACCCATTCGATGCGCGACGCGCTCGACCATGGCAACCGCACGGTGATGCTGCACGAGGGCAAGGTCGTCTTCGACATCGAAGGCGAGCGCCGCAAGGCGATGGACGTGCCGGACCTGCTGCGCCTGTTCAAGCAGGTCCGCGGCGAGGAACTATCGGACGACAGCCTGCTGCTGAGCTGAGCGCTTCCGCTGATCGCCTGCGCCTGCGCTTCAAACCGTCACCTGCCTTTCCCGACATCGCTCAGTCCTGGGCGGGACCGGCTTCCAGGCTGAGAGCGAGCTTGCGCAGCAGCGCGGCAAGTTGCTCCTTCTCGGCCACGCTCAGCCCGTCGAGCAGGCGTCTTTCGAGCGCCATGTCCTCGCGGAAGGCAGCTTCGGCCTTGGCGCAGCCGGCCTTTGTGAGCTCGACGAGCAGGCTGCGCCGATCCTCCGGCGCCTCGCAGCGCCTGATCAGCCCGGCAGCTTCGAGCCGGTTGAGTCTGGCGGTCAGGCCGCCCGAGGAGATCATCAGCGTGCGGTAGAGCTCGGTCGGCGTCAGCCGCCAGGGCTCGCCCGCGCGCAACAGGGTCGAGATCACGTCGAACTCGCCGGCATCGACGCCGTGGCGCGTGAACACGGCCTCGATGGCGGGACGCAGTCGCAAGGTGATCCGCCGCGCCCGGCCGATCACCCCCATGGGCTCGGTATCGAGATCGGGCAGTTCGCGCGCCCATTGCGCGCGCAACCGATCGACATGGTCCCCTTCCCCGCCAGCCGCAGCATCCATCCCGGTCTCCCACTCCTGCCCGATCCTGTCAGCAGAACGACGGATATATCTTGACGTCAAGACATGAAGGAATTTATCTTTACATCAAGATAAATGGAGGACGCGATGCCGGAGCAGATCCCGTTCAGCCTCGCCGGACTCGACCATGTCGTGTTCCGGACTGCCGATACGCCGCGCATGCTGGCCTTCTATCGGGAGGTGCTCGGCTGCCCGCTCGAGCGCCGCCAGGACGAGCTCGGCCTGGTGCAACTGCGCGCCGGCCGCTCGCTGATCGACCTCGTCGACGTCGCCGGCCCGCTCGGCCGCACCGGCGGGGCCGCGCCGGGCCCTGAGGGCCGCAATGTCGACCATATCTGCCTGGGGATCAGGCCGTTCGACGAGGCGAGCCTGCGCGCCCATCTTGAGCGCCACGGTGTCGCCATCGTCGCGGCAGGCTCGCGCTACGGCGCCGAGGGCGAAGGCCAGGCGATCTATGTCCGGGATCCCGACGGCAACGCGATCGAGCTCAAGGGAGCCGAATGAGGCCCTGATCCGCCCAGCCACGCCTCCCTGCCGGCTCGCCATCGTTCCGGCCTCGGAACGCGGCAGGATCGGCCGGGGAATTCGAACTCGACTTGCAATCCAAGTGAAGCTTGCAATCCAAGTGAAGGGAGTTTCGCCATGTCGCAGCCAGCAGAAGCCAAACAGCCCCAAGCCCAACCCGAGACCCGCGGCGGCGTCGTCCCCTATCTCAGCGTCGACGGCGCGGTGAAGGCCTCGGAATTCTACCAGAAGGCCTTCGGAGCCGAGGAGGTCGCCCGCCAGCCGCTCGACGAGAAGGGGCGGACCATGCACATCCACCTCTACGTCAATGGCGGCTCGCTGATGCTGAGCGACCCCTATCCGGAATATGGCTATCCCTGGGAGGCGCCGAAGGGTTGCACCCTCACCCTGCGCGTCGACGATATCGACTTCTGGTGGAAGCGCGGCGTCGAGGCCGGCATGGAGGTCGTCACCCCGGTCGAGGTGATGTTCTGGGGCGACCGCTACGGCCAGTACCGCGACCCGTTCGGCTTCCTCTGGGCGCTGGTCTCGGCGGTCAAATAGCGACGAGCGGCGAGAAGCCGACGCCGCATGCCAGTTCCACCAAGCTTTCGCCGGCCGCCTTTCGCGCGCCGGGCCGGCGAAGCCATGCCCCATCGCGCCACGCCGTTCCGGAGAGAACCATGCAGTCGGAAGCCGAAATCGCAGCCAACCCGCCGGCGGCGCTCTGGATCGGCCGTGCCATGAGCGGGCTCGTCGTCGCCTTCCTGATCTTCGATGGCGGCATCAAGCTCGCACCGCTTTCGGTGGTGACCGAGACCATGCAGCAGCTCGGCTATTCCGACTCGCCCGAGCTGGCGCGCGGGCTTGGCGTGATGACGCTGGCGATCGCCCTGCTCTACGCGCTGCCGCGAACCAGCATCCTCGGCGCCATCCTGCTGACCGGCCTGCTCGGCGGCGCCATGGCGACGCATCTGCGTGCCGGCAGCCCGCTCTTCAGCCATCTCTTCTTCGGCCTCTATCTTGGCCTGATCGCCTGGGGCGGGCTGTACCTCCGGGATGTCCGGCTCCGCCGCCTGTTCCCGCTGCGCCAAGACAGCTGACGATCCGCGGATTGCGCTCCATCCTGTCGCAGGCTGACGAACGGCCGGGGCAATCTCGCTGGCAGCGCTTTCGAAAGGGCACCAGCAAAGGAGGAATGCCGCCATGTCCAGCACAACCGACGCCGACAAGCCGCAGGATGCCGCAGGCTGCACACCGGCCGTGCCGCAGAAGGAGCATGAATGGCTGCACAAGCTCGTCGGCGACTGGACCTATGAGGCCGACTGCCTGATGGGCCCGGACCAGCCGCCGATGAAATCGAACGGGATGCACAGGACGACGTCTTTCGGCGGCCTCTGGATCGTCGGCGACGGCGAGGGCAAGATGCCGGACGGCTCGCTGGCGCAGACCCGGCTCACCCTCGGCTACGACGCACTGAAGAACGTGTTCATCGGCAGCTTCATCGGCTCGATGATGTCCAACCAATGGGTCTATTCCGGCAAGCTCGACGATTCAGGCAAGATCCTCACCCTCGACACCGAAGGGCCTGATTTCAGCAATCCGACCAAGACGGCGAGGTATCAGGACATCCTCGAGATCAAGAGCGACGACCATCATACGCTCTCCTCGCGCGCCCTCGGCCCGGACGGGCAGTGGCACGGCTTCATGACCGCGCATTACCGCCGCAAGAGATAGCGCGAAGGGAGCGCACGCAGCCGGGGCCGACATCCAACGAGGGCGAGAGCCGGCCGGCTTCGCGCCCTCATGCTTGACCCGCACGCGCGTTCGGGGCCATGTGCAATCGCAATGACAACGGGTGGGGACGGCCCCGGACGGCGATGCGCATCCTGCTGATCGACAATTACGACAGCTTCACCTGGAACCTGGTCCACCTGATCGGTGGGCTCGGGGCCGAGGTCGAGGTTCGCCGCAACGACTCGCTGACGGTCGCTGAAGCGCTCTCCGGCGGGCATGGCGCGATCGTGCTCTCGCCCGGCCCCTGCACGCCGAACGAGGCCGGCATCTGCCTCGACCTCGTGCGCGAAGGCGCCGGCAAGGTGCCGCTCTTCGGCGTCTGCCTCGGCTTGCAGACGATCGGCCAGGTCTTCGGCGGCGAAATCGTGCGTGCGCCGCTGCCGATGCACGGCAAGGTCTCAACCGTGACGCATCGCGCGCGCGGCCTGTTCCACGGCATCAACGGTCAGATCGAGGCGACGCGCTATCATTCGCTGGTGGTGAAGCGTGAAACCTGCCCCGAGATTCTCTCGATCGAGGCGGAATCCGGCGACGGCATGATCATGGCGCTCTCGCATCGCGAGCTGCCGGTGCATGGCGTGCAGTTCCATCCGGAGAGCATCGCTTCGGAGCATGGCGCGACGATCCTGCGCAATTTCCTCGATCTCGCCGAACGATGGTCGGCCGCGTCCGACACCGCCGCCCTTTCCGCGACAGCCTGATCGATCGAGTTCCCATGGAAGACTTCAAGCCCTTCATCGCCAAGGTCGCGACCGGCGCCTCGCTTTCCCGCGAGGAGGCCCGCGACGCCTTCGAGACCATGCTTTCGGGCGGTGTCACCAATGCTCAGGCCGCCGCCTTCCTGATGGCGCTGCGCGTGCGCGGCGAGAGCACCGAGGAGATCGCCGGCGCGGTCAGCGCCATGCGCGCCCGCATGCTCACGGTCTCCGCGCCCGCGGATGCGATCGACATCGTCGGCACCGGCGGCGATGCGTCGGGGTCCTACAACGTCTCGACCCTGGCCTCGATCATCACCGCGGCCTGCGGCGTGCCGGTCGCCAAGCATGGCAACCGCGCGGCGTCCTCGCGCTCCGGCGCGGCGGATGTGCTGACGGCGCTCGGCGTCAAGGTCGGGCTCGAGCCGGCCGGGATCGAGCGCAGCATCCGCGATGCCGGCGTCGGCTTCATGTTCGCGCCGGCCCATCACGCCTCGATGCGCCATGTCGCGCCGGTGCGTACCGAGCTCGGCACCCGCACCATCTTCAACCTGGTCGGACCGCTCTCCAACCCGGCCGGGGTGAAGAAACAGCTCGTCGGCGCCTTCTCCGAGACCTGGCTCCAGCCGATGGTCGAGGTGCTCGCCTCGCTCGGCTCGCAATCGATCTGGGCCGTGCACGGCTCGGACGGGCTCGACGAGATCACCACCACCGGCCCGACCCGCGTCGTTGCGCTGAAGGACGGCAAGATCGAGAGCTTCTCGATTTCCCCCGAGGATGTCGGCATCGCCCGGGCCAAGCCCGAGGATCTGCGCGGCGGCGAGCCGGAGCAGAATGCCAAGGCCCTGCAGGACGTGCTCGACGGCCAGAAGAGCGCCTTCCGCGACATCGCCGCCTTCAATGCCGCAGCGGCGCTGGTCGTCGCCGGCAAGGCCGCGACGCTCGGTGACGGACTGGCACAGGCCTATCAGGCGCTCGACAGCGGCAAGGCCAAGGGCGTACTCGCCACGCTCATCGCCAGCTCGAACGCCTGAGGCGGCCATGTCGGACATTCTGAAGCGGATCGAGGCCTATAAGCGCGAAGAGATCTCGGCGGCACGCAGCGCCGTGCCACAGGCCGAGATCGAGCGCCGCGCCGCCGCCATGCCGCCGGCACGCGACTTCCTCGGCGCGCTCGAAGCCAAGCGTAAGGCCGGGCTGCCGGCGCTGATCGCCGAGATCAAGAAGGCGAGCCCGTCCAAGGGCCTGATCCGGCCGGATTTCGACCCGCCGGCGCTGGCGAAGGCCTATGCCGAAGGCGGCGCCGCCTGCCTCTCGGTGCTGACCGACACCCCCTCCTTCCAGGGCCAGCCGGAGTATCTCGCGCAGGCGCGCGAGGCTTCGGGCCTACCGGGCCTGCGCAAGGACTTCATGTTCGAGCCCTATCAGGTCTTCGAGGCGCGTAGCTGGGGCGCCGACTGCATCCTGGTGATCATGGCCTCGGTCGACGATGCCGCGGCCCGCGAGCTGACTGAAACCGCCAAGGCGCTCGGCATGGCCGTGCTGGCGGAGGTCCATGACGAAGCCGAGCTGGAACGGGCACTCAAGCTCGACACCCGCCTCGTCGGCATCAACAATCGCGATCTGCGCAGCTTCGAGGTCAGCCTCAGCGTGACCGAACGCCTGGCGCCTTTGGTCCCGGCCAACCGGCATCTCGTCGGCGAGAGCGGCATCTTCAGCCATGCCGACATCACCCGGCTGCAGGGCTGCGACGTCAACACCTTCCTGGTCGGCGAAAGCCTGATGCGCCAGCAGGATGTCGCCGGCGCGACCCGGCAGCTGCTGACCGGAAAGGGCGCGGAGGCGGCGGCGTGAGCCGGCTTTCGCATCTCGACAGCCAGGGCCAGGCCCATATGGTCGATGTCGGCGACAAGGCGGAGACTGCCCGAACCGCGATCGCCGAGGGCAGCGTCGTGATGCAGGCGGAAACGCTCGCGATCGTGCGTGCCGGCGACGCCAAGAAGGGCGACGTGCTCGGCACCGCGCGCCTCGCCGGCATCATGGCGGCCAAGCGCGCCCATGAGCTGATCCCGCTCTGCCACCCGTTGCTGCTGACCAAGATCGCGGTCGATCTCTCCATCGACGAGGCCCTGCCCGGCGTGCGCGTACGGGCCGAGGTGCGCCTCACCGGCAAGACGGGCGTCGAGATGGAAGCCCTGACCGCGGTCAGCGTCGCCTGCCTGACGGTTTACGACATGGTCAAGGCGGTCGATCGCGGCATGCGTATCGAAGCGATCCAGCTCGTCCACAAATCCGGCGGCAAGTCCGGCGTCTACGAAGTTGCGGAAGGGCAGAGATGAGCCTGACACCGGTTGCCGTCGCGCTGCGCGCGCTGCTCGACAGCGTTCCCGGAACCACCGGCACGGAAATGCTGCCGCTGGCGCGTTGCGCAGGCCGGGTTCTGGCGGCCGATATCGCGGCGCTACGCACCCAGCCGCCCTTCGCCAATTCGGCGATGGACGGCTATGCCGCCCGCGCCGATGATCTCCAGCCCGGCAAGGAATTGCGGGTGATCGGCGAATCCGCCGCCGGCCGCGGCTTTGCCGGCTCGGTCGCTCCCGGCGAGGCGGTCCGTATCTTCACCGGCGCGCCGCTGCCGGAAGGCACCGACGCCATCCTGATCCAGGAAAACGCAGAGGGTGTCGACGGCCCGGTGATCCGGGTCACCAAGGCGGCGAGCAAGGGCCAGTTCGTGCGCGCCGCCGGGCTCGATTTCGGCAGTGGCGAGGTTCTGCTCGCGGCCGGCCGCCGGCTCGACAGCGCTGCGCTCGGCCTCGCCGCCGCGATGGGGCATCCGGAGCTTCCGGTGCGTCGTAAGCCCGTGGTCGCGATTCTCGCCACCGGCGACGAGCTCGTCCTGCCGGGCGAGCCGGTCGGCCCCGACCAGATCGTCGCCTCCAACAGCTATGCGCTGGCCGCCCTGGTCGAGCAGGCCGGCGGCACGGCGCTCGATCTCGGCATCGCCCGCGACAACCATCCCGATCTCGCGGCCCGCATCGAGGCGGCGAAGGCGGCGAATGCCGATGTGCTGGTCACGCTCGGCGGCGCTTCCGTCGGCGCACATGACCTGGTCCAGGCCGCGCTCAAGGCGCAAGGCATGGATCTCGGCTTCTGGAGGATCGCGATGCGGCCGGGCAAGCCGATGATGATGGGGAGGCTCGGCCCGATGGTCGCCCTCGGCCTGCCGGGCAACCCGGTCTCCTCGATCGTCTGCGGCCACCTCTTCGTCACGCCGCTGATCGAGGCCCTGCTCGGCATGGCCGAGCCGGAGCGCGACCGCGGCGAGCCGGCGATCCTCGCCGTCGACCTGCCGGCGAATGACGAGCGCCAGGACTATCTGCGCTCGGCCTTCGTCACGGAAGCCGGCGAACGCCGGGTGAAGCCCTTTCCCAAGCAGGATTCCTCGATGCTGGCGAACCTCGCCCGGGCCGAGGCGCTGGTCATCCGGCCGGTCTTCGCCGAGCCGGCCAAGGCCGGCGATCCCTGCCGGATCATCCGGCTGCGCTGACTGGCGGGTCAGCCGCAGCGCCGATAGCGCGTGTGTCGCCGTAGGCGACTTCGTCGATCGAGATGGCCTTGAGGGGCACAGCTGGCGCGACGTTTCGGCCCGTTCATGCTGAAGTAACCGGTACGCGCTGGCGGAGGCTCGCTCGACCCGGCCGAAATGGCAGCTCCCTCGCCGGTGCGGCCGCCACGGTCGAAGCCGACATGGGCGCTCTCGGCTCCTTCCCTCAGCCATTAGCGGCCCTGTCACTCGATCGGACGCTTCTCGTCGTCAGACATCTTCCCGCCGCGGCTTCACATCGACCCGGCAGGCTCTGCCACGTCGCTGGCTTGCGGTCAGGCCACGCCCGAACGGAAAAGGCCGTGACGGTTGCCCGTCGCGGCCCTGGTAATTGCGATGCGTGGCGATCAGCGCCGGCCGATCGGTGCGTAATCGCGCTTCGGCGCGCCGGTGTAGAGCTGGCGCGGACGGCCGATGCGCTGGGACGGATCCTCGATCATCTCCTTCCACTGCGCGATCCAGCCGACGGCACGCGCCAGCGCGAACAGAGCGGTGAACATCGAGGTCGGGAAGCCCATCGCCTTGAGCGTGATGCCCGAATAGAAGTCGATGTTCGGATAGAGCTTCTTCTCGATGAAGTAGCTGTCGGAGAGAGCGATCCGCTCCAGCTCCATCGCGACGTCGAGCAGTGGATCGTCCTTGATGCCGAGCTCGTTCAACACCTCATGCGTGGTCTTCTGCATGATCTTGGCGCGCGGATCGTAGTTCTTGTAGACGCGGTGCCCGAAGCCCATCAGGCGGAACGGATCGTTCTTGTCCTTGGCCTTGGCGATGTATTTCGGGATGTTCTCGACCGTGCCGATCTCCTCGAGCATCTTGAGAGCGGCCTCGTTGGCGCCGCCATGGGCGGGGCCCCAGAGGCAGGCGATGCCGGCGGCGATGCAGGCGAAGGGATTGGCGCCCGAGGAGCCGGCGAGGCGCACGGTCGAGGTCGAGGCGTTCTGCTCATGGTCGGCGTGCAGAATGAAGATCCGGTCGAGCGCGCGCGACAGCACCGGATTGACCTTGTAGTCCTCCGCCGGCACGGCGAAGCACATCCGCAGGAAGTTCGAGCTGTAGTCGAGCGAGTTCAGCGGATACACGAAGGGCTGGCCGATCGTGTACTTGTAGGCCATCGCCGCCAGCGTCGGCATCTTGGCGATCATTCGCATCGACGCGATCATGCGCTGCTGCGGGTCCGAGATGTCGGTGGAGTCGTGATAGAAGGCCGACATCGCACCGACCGAGGCGACCAGAACCGCCATCGGATGCGCATCGCGGCGGAAGCCCTGGAAGAAGCGGGCCATCTGCTCATGCACCATGGTGTGGCGCGTGACGCGATAGTCGAAATCGGCCTTCTGGGCCGCGGTCGGCAGATCGCCATAAAGCAGCAGATAGCAGGTCTCGAGGAAGTCGCCATGCTCGGCGAGCTGCTCGATCGGGTAGCCGCGATAGAGCAGAACGCCCTCGTCGCCGTCGATATAGGTGATCTGCGACTCGCAGCTCGCGGTCGAGGTGAAGCCGGGATCGTAGGTGAACATCCCGGTCTGAGCGTAGAGCTTGCTGATGTCGATGACCGAAGGCCCGATCGATCCAGATTTGACCGGCATGTCGACGGTCTTGCCGTCGACATTCAACTGACTCGTGGTTCCGCTCATGGATGCCGATCCTTTCAGGCTCGATCTCAAATCATCTCGGCGGCCGAATGTCGTTCCGACCGATCACTGGTCATCAGGCGCCGCCCGAAGCTCCACTATGCCGGCTCCAGGGCGGGATATGAGGATGCCGCTGCGGCGAAAAAGCGTTCATCAGACTGATTTTAAAGCGTTTTTGGCCGCGGCTGCTTCCATTGGGGAGCAGCCGCCACGCCGCGTTGCTAGACCATTTCCGAGAGGCGTTCAACAGCGAGAAACATGGCGGTGGCCGTGCGATCCCGCGCTGCGGTACTGCTGCCTCCGCCATGCCGGCTCAGGCGATGTCGGAGAGCCGCGCCAGGGCTTCCTCGCGCCCCAGCACCGCCATGACGTCGAAGAGGCCGGGAGAGGTGGTGCGCCCGGTCAGCGCGGCCCGCAGCGGCTGCGCGACCTGGCCGAGCTTGACGGCACTCGCCTCGGCGAATTCCCGCACGGCCGCTTCGAGCGCCGCGGGAGCCCAGTCCGGCAGCGCCGCGAGCTTCTCTGCCAGTTTCGGCATCCGCTCCCGCGCGGCATCGTCGAGCAGCGCCGCGGCCTTGGGCTCAAGGGCCAACGGGCGCTGGGCATAGAGATAAAACGCACTGTCCAGCAGTTCGACCAAAGTCTTGGCCCGCTCCTTGAGCCCAGGCATCGCCGCCAGGAAGCGGCGTTCGAGCGCCGGGTCGAGTTCGGCGGGCAGTCCACGGGCCGGACCGATCTCGGGCAGGATCGCCTTCAGCGCTTCAAGCAGCTCGCGATCCTCCGACTGGCGCATATAGAGCCCGTTCAGGCTCTCCAGCTTGGCATAGTCGAACCGCGCCGGGGAGCGGCCGATCGAGGACAGGTTGAACAGCGAGATCATCTCCTCGGGGGAGAAGATCTCCTGGTCGCCATGGCTCCAGCCGAGACGCAGCAGATAGTTGCGCAGCGCGATCGGCAGATAGCCCATGGCGCGATAGGCGTCGACGCCGAGCGCACCGTGGCGTTTCGACAGTTTTGCGCCGTCCGGCCCATGGATCAGCGGGATGTGCGACATGCTCGGCACCTTCCAGCCCATCGCCTGATAGATCTGCGTCTGCCGTGCCGCATTGGTCAGGTGGTCGTCGCCGCGGATGATATGGGTGACGCCCATGTCGTGATCGTCGACGACCACGGCGAGCATATAGGTCGGGTTGCCGTCCGAGCGCAGCAGGACGAGATCGTCGAGATTCTCGTTCTGCCAGACGACGCGGCCCTGGACCTCGTCCTCGACCACAGTCTCGCCGGTCTGCTCGGCCTTCAGGCGAATGACCGGCTTGGCGCCGGCCGGTGCGGTCGCCGGATCGCGGTCGCGCCAGCGCCCGTCATAGCGCATCGGCCGGCCCTCGGCCTTGGCCTTCTCGCGCATCTCGTCGAGTTCCTGCGGGGTCGCATAGCAATAATAGGCCTTGCCGGCTGCGAGCATCTGCTCAGCGACCTCGCGATGCCGGGCGGCACGCTGGAACTGGTAGACGGTCTGCCCGTCCCAATCGAGACCGAGCCAGGACAGGCCGTCGAGAATCGCGGCGATGGCGGCATCGGTCGAGCGTTCGCGATCGGTATCCTCGATGCGCAGCAGCATCTTGCCACCATGGCGGCGGGCATAGAGCCAGTTGAACAGGGCGGTGCGGGCGCCACCGATATGGAGGAATCCGGTAGGCGACGGCGCAAAGCGCGTGACGACCTCATCGCTCATGAAGAAGGACTCCGACGGAACGGGCGGATGAAGGGCGAGAGCCGGCTCATGGGCGGTCTCGGCCGGGGCTGACAACCGGCGCGGTCGCTGTAACATGGCTTTGCGGCCGCCGTTAAGCGTCTTCCTGTTCCGGTGGCGAAAGGGAGGCCGATGCTTTCCGCACCGCCCGGGCGTCGCCGAAAGGCCTCCGCGCGCGCCCTCGCCTGGCGGGGTGGGGCAAGGTGGGCGTATCGGCTGTCGCTGAGCCCGGTGTGGACCCCGTCGAACTGGTACGCCCCGCTCCGCGCCATGCTCGAAACCGAGATCGAGCGGCGGCGCCTCTTCAACTGGCTTCCGGTGCCGCTCGGGCTCGGCGTCGTCCTGTATTTCCTCGCCGATCGCGAGCCGAGCCCGGCGGCGCCGCTGGCCGGCCTCGCCCTGTCCGCGCTCGCCGCGCTGCTATTGCGCCACAGGCGCCGCGCCATGCTCGTCTGTGTCGCGCTAGGCGCACTCTTTGCCGGCTTCGGCGCCGGAGCCTGGCGGGCGGCGAGCATCGCGGCACCGGCGCTCTCCCGGCTCCATGTCGGCAAGATCACCGGTTTCGTCGAGACGCTGGAGCAGCGCGAGAAGGGCGTCCGTCTGGTCGTCCTGGTCACCGCCCTGCCGGGCGTCGAACCGCAGCAGCGCCCGAGGCGCGTCCGCGTCAGCACCATCGCGACGACCTTGAAGCCCGGCGATCACATCGTGGCGACCGCGCGGCTCCTGCCGCCGCCTGGACCGGCGCGTCCCGGCGGCTATGACTTCGCCCGCGACGCCTTCTTCCGCGGCATCGGCGCGGTCGGCAGCATTGCCGGAAAGGTCGCGCTGGCACCGGCGCCTTCTCGGCCGTCGCGGCAGCTCGCCTGGAGCATCGCCATCGACCAGGCGCGCAATGCGCTGACCGAGCGCATCGCCACGATCGGCGGCGGGCAGGCGGGCGCGATGGCGGCCGCCCTGGTGACCGGCAAGCGCGGCCTGATCACCGAACCGACCAATGACGATCTGCGCGCCGCCGGCATCTACCACATCGTCTCGATCTCCGGCCTGCACATGGTTCTGGCGGCCGGCACGATCTTCTGGCTGGCACGGGCGCTGCTGGCGCTGTCGCCCGGCCTCGCCCTCTTCTGGCCGATCAAGAAGCTCGCCGCACTCGCCGCCATGTTCGGCGCCACCGCCTATTGCGTTTTCTCGGGTGCCGAGGTCGCGACGGTCCGCTCCTTGATCATGACCCTGGTGATGCTCGGCGCCATCCTGGTCGACCGGCCGGCCCTCAGCATGCGCAATCTCGCTCTCGCCGCGATCATCGTGCTGCTGCGCGAGCCCGAGGCGCTGCTCGGGCCGAGCTTCCAGATGTCTTTCGGCGCGGTCGCCGCGCTGATCGCCTTCGCCGAGCGCTGGCAGGAGCGCTCACCCGACCCGGCCGCTGCGAGCTGGCCCTGGCCCTTGCGGCCGCTCTGGCTCTCCGCAGTCGGCATCGTCGTCACCACCTTGCTGGCGACGGCGGCGACGGCACCCTTCGGCGTCTATCATTTCCAGACCTTCAACCCGTTCGGCCTGCTCGGCAACGCGCTCGCTTTGCCTTTCGTCTCGTTGATCGTCATGCCGGCCGCGGTCTTCGGCGTGCTGGCCTATCCCTTCGGGCTCGACTGGCCCGCCTGGGCCCTGATGGGCTGGGCCTCCGGCCTCGTCCTGCGGCTCGCCCACTGGGTTGCCGGGATCGAGCGCTCGACAGTGGTGCTGCCGGCCTTCGACGCCCTGGCGCTCGCCCTGTTCGCCCTGGCGCTGCTCTGGCTGACCTTGTGGACGACGGCCTTGCGCTACCTGGCGGCACTGCCGCTCTGCGCCGGTCTGGCGCTCGCCACGGACCCGACGCGGCCGGACATCCTGATCGAGCGCGACGGTTCCGGCATTCTGGTACGCGGCCCCGAAGGGCGGCTCGTCCTCGCAGGCAAGCCGAGCCGTTTCGTCCTGGCGCAATGGCTCCATGCCGACGGGGATTCCCGCTCCCCGGACGATCCGGCCTTGCGAGAAGGCGCCGCCTGCGATGCGCGCGGCTGCGTGATCCGCCTCAGGGACGGCCGCAAAGTCGCCTACACTCGCGACCGCATCGCTATCGTCGAGGATTGCCTGCGCGCCGATCTCGTCGTGACGCCGCTCCATGCCAATGGCAGCTGCACCGCCCGGCTGATCGACCGGGCTGCGCTCACGCGTGACGGGGCGACGGCGCTGGGCTCCTCGCCTGGTGGAAACTGGCGCTCCTACACCGCCGAGGACGCGACGCGCCTGCGGCCCTGGACCCGGGCCCGGCCTGCTCCCGTCGCCGCGCCTTCGTCACCGGAGCCGGGACGCGCCCCTGCCACCTCGCTACCCGCCGCTGCAACGGCGGAGCAGGCGGAGGACAGCGGGTTGCTTCAGTAGCGCCGCATCAGATTGACGAGCCGACCCTGGATCTTGACGCGATCCGGGCCGAGCACGCGGGTCTCGTAGGCCGGGTTGGCGGCCTCCAGGGCAATCGAGGAGCCGCGCTTGCGCAGGCGCTTCAGCGTCGCCTCCTCGTCATCGATCAGGGCGACGATGATGTCGCCGGTGTTGGCGGTGTCCTGCTTGCGGATGACGACGGTGTCGCCGTCGAGAATGCCGGCCTCGATCATCGAGTCGCCGCGGACCTCCAGCGCGTAGTGCTCGCCGCCGCCGAGCATGTCGGCCGGCATGGAGACGCTGTGGCTGCGATCCTGGATCGCCGAGATCGGCGTGCCAGCGGCGATTCGACCCATCACCGGGATGGAAACGGTCGTGCGTCCGTTCTCCTCAGCGGTGGCGGGGCGCGGCTTGGCGAGGTTGGCGGCTGGGGCAGGCGGAGTCTGGCCGAGCCCCCCCTGCACGATGGACGGGCTGAAACGGGCGCGCTGCCCCGGCGCACCGCCGATTCCGTCCGGCATCTTGATGACTTCGAGTGCCCGGGCGCGGTTCGGTAGCCGGCGAATGAAGCCGCGCTCCTCCAGCGCCATGATCAACCGGTGAATGCCGGATTTGGAGCGCAGATCGAGCGCATCCTTCATCTCGTCGAAGGAGGGCGGGACGCCGGATTCGCGCAGGCGTTCATGGATGAAGCGAAGCAGTTCGAACTGTTTGCGTGTCAGCATGATCTCGCCGCCCAGCCTTTCGCATCGGAATCGAAACAAAGCACGAACAACATACCTGTTCGCCATGTGTTCCGCAAGAGAGGTTCAGCACGCTCTTGCAGGGCGTGAAAGCTGTCCTTCTCCTTGCACGCGAAGCTTTGCGGAGAACAAGGCAGCAAGAAGAGACGGAGCGGCGATAGAGCTCAGGCCGGCGATTCCGGGCACGATGATGGCCGTCGCGGCAGTGGGCTTGACCGCCGCGGACTGCCGATCCGCGGCGAATTCGGCGATCCCGCGCTACGATGCCGGCTGCTGCCGCAGCAGCGCCAGCGCCGCATCGACGGCATTGGCGGCCGGGCTCGGGCCGGCGCTGCGCATCCTGTGCTCGAGCGCGGCGAAACCGTCGAGCTGGCGGTCGCGCGCCGCACCGTCGCCGATCACCGCGGTGAGAGCCAGGGCCAGCGCGTCCGGCGTCACATCGTCCTGGATGAACTCGGGAACGACGTTCTCGCCGAGAATGAGGTTCGGCAGGATGACCGTCGGCAGCTTGATCAGGCGGCGGGCCAGCGCCGCCTCCCAGCCGGCACCACGATAGGCGGCGACGGTCGGCACCTGCGCCAGGGCGAGCTCGAGCGTCACCGTTCCGGAGGCGGCGAGTGCCGCGCGCGCCTGACGGAAGGCCGCGAGCTTGGCCGCCTCCCCCGTCACGATCTCGGGTTTCACGGGCCAGCTTGCGACGATCCCGGTAATGGCTTCGACCAGACGCGGCACGGCCGGCAAGACGAAGCGTGCCCGCGGCAATGCCCGGGCGATGCGCGCGATCGTCTCGCCGAAGGCGGGCATGAGGTGGCGGATCTCGGAGCCACGGCTGCCCGGCAGGACGAGGATAAGCGGCGCCTGCGCGTCGGCCCGAACCCTGGCCTCATCCGGCCCAGGGCGCAGTTCCGCGAGCCGCTCGATCAGCGGATGCCCGACATAGACGGTGTCTGGTCCGCCGAGACGCGCAAGCGCCTCCGGCTCGAAGGGCAGGAGCGCCAGGATCCTGTCGACATGCGGGCGCATGCGCCGCGCCCGGCCCTGGCGCCAGGCCCAGACGCTCGGGCAGACCCAGTGCGCGATCGGCACGGCAGGATTGAGCCGGCGCAGCTTCTTGTCGACGCGCAGGCTGAAGTCAGGCGCGTCGATCGTCAGCATCAGATCGGGCGCGAAGGCGGCAGCAGCCTGCGCCGCGTCAGAGATGCGACGCAGCAGCAATGGCAGGCGGGCAACGACCGGGCCGAAGCCCATCACCGCGATGTCCTCCTGGGGGAAGATGCTCGCCAAGCCTTCCGCCGCCAGAACCTCGCCTCCGACGCCGCGCAGCTCGAGCGGGCGCCCTGCAAGGCGGTGGCGAAGCTGCTGCACGAAACGCGCACCGAGCGCGTCGCCAGAGGCCTCGCCAGCGACGACGAAAAGCCGGAAGGGCGGCGTGCTCAAGGCACGCCCTCGATGAAGATGCCCACGGCATCGGCGCTCGCGGCCAGACGGGCACGATCGCCGACGAGCACACCTCCGGCCTTCACCGCAATTCCGGCGAGGCCGATCTCGGCGAGCCGCGCGACGGTCTCGGGGCCGATCGCGGGCATGTCGACGCGCAGATCCTGGCCGAGCTTCGGCGCCTTGACGAGGACACCATCGCCCTTTGCCAGCTTGAGGCGCCCTGCCCTCACCAGTCCGGCGACACGCTCGAGCATGGCATCGGTTCCCTCGGCCGCCTCGACCGCGATCACGCGATGATCGGCGAGGACCGCGCCCTGGCCGATATCGAAGGGCGACAATGC
The DNA here is from genome assembly GCF_058798075.1 of Allobosea sp. GW823-FHT01F03. Lineage (NCBI taxonomy): Bacteria > Pseudomonadati > Pseudomonadota > Alphaproteobacteria > Hyphomicrobiales > Alloboseaceae > Allobosea > Allobosea sp. GW823-FHT01F03. Next base: position 3,311,564 of record NZ_CM179505.1, read on the forward strand.
CGCCAGCAGGTCGAAGCCGCGTAGCAAGGCGCTGCGGGCAATTGGTGTCGGGACGATCCGCCCGAGAGCGCCGAGCGGCGCGACGATCTCCGGGGCCATCTCCGCCGGGCTCCCGACCCGGAACCCCTGCCCCTCGAAGAAACTCACGACCCCCCGAAGCAGATGGTCATCGCCGCCCTGGAAGGCGCGCGCGAAATGCGGCAGGTATTTCAGGGTCGAGAGCTCTGGCGCCAGCGCACCGAAACTCGGTCGCGGCAACGCCCCGACCATCACGATATCGGTGACGTTGCGGCGCTTGAGCGCACCGAGCAGGCGGCCGAGCTGGCCGAGCCGGTATTCCTGCGCTTCGCAGCCGGGAAAATCGGCGATGTTCGCCGCGCCCGAAAGCGCCGCGACATAGACCTCCGCCCCAGCCGCGAGCGCGTTGCGGGCGACATGGGGCGGGTATTCGCCGCTACCGGCCAGGATGGCCAGGCGCAGCCCGGCCCGTCTACCCGCCGTTTCGGCCGAGCCCGGGGTCACCGGTCCGGTGCGTTGACGTCGTGCGGCACGCAGATCGCCCGCTCGCCGCCGCTGCGGATGAAATCGAGGATCTCGTGGATCAACGGATGCGAGGCGAACTCGCCGGCGACGTCCTCAACCCGCTCCGACAAGGTGCCCTCATCGGCAAACAGCAGGCGATAGGCGCGGCGCAGCTCATGGATCTGCTCGCGCGAGAAACCGCGACGCTTCAGGCCGACCAGGTTGAGACCGGCCAGATGGGCCGGGTTGTCGCGCACCATGCCGAAGGGGATGACGTCATGCATCACCCCGGCGCCGCCGCCGATGAAGGCATGGTCGCCGACCCGGATGAACTGATGCAGGCCGGTGCCGCCGCTGACGATGACGAAATCGCCGACCGTGACGTGCCCGGCGCACATCACATTGTTCGAGAAGATGACGTTGCTGCCGATGATCGAGTCATGGCCGACATGCGAATTGGCCAGGAAGAGGCCGCGATCGCCTATCACGGTCTTCATGCCACCGCCCTCGGTGCCGGGGTTCATCGTGACACCCTCGCGGATCACGCAATCGGCGCCGATAGTTAAGGTCGATGGCTCACCCTTGTACTTCAGATCCTGCGGCGGATGGCCGATCGAGGCGAAGGGATAGACCTTGGTGCGGGCGCCGATGCTGGTGACGCCCGCAACCGCGACATGGCTGATCAGCTCGACCCCGTCTTCGAGCGTGACCTGCGGGCCGACGGTGCAGAACGGGCCGACGATGACGCCCTCGCCCAGCCGTGCAGCGGGGTCGACGACCGACATCGGGTGGATCGTGGCACTCATGTAAAGGGACCTGTGAACTTGGGTTCGGTCGAAAGCGGCGGCGCGGATCAGACTGCGTCGCGTCTCACATCACCATGGCGGAGAGTTCGGCCTCGGCGACGAGCACACCGTCGACCTTGGCCTCGCCGCGATAGAACCAGATATTGCGCTTGCGCGCGATCTTGGTGAGGTGGAAGCGCAGGCTGTCGCCGGGAACGACGGGCTTGCGGAACTTGACCTTGTCGATCGTGGTGAAAAGCACGGTCGAGACCGCAGCCTCGTCCTCGCCGCGCGAGCTGACCACCAGCACACCTGCGGTCTGGGCCATGGCCTCGATCATCAGCACGCCCGGAAAGACGGGACGGCCGGGAAAATGGCCAGTGAACTGAGGCTCGTTGACGGTGACGTTCTTGATGCCGATGCCGGAAGCATCGCCATCCATCTCGATGACACGGTCGACCAGCAGAAAAGGATAGCGATGCGGAATGCAGGCCATGATCTTCTGGATATCGGCCACGCCGAGCGATTTCGCCGCTTCCGTCATCGTGTTACTTCTCCCCAAGCGCCTACGGGCCGTGCCCCGGTCGCTCATTCTGTGCCATGAAAGCTGCACTGCCGGAAGCCGGCCGCAGATCAATCGCTTTCGCCGCTGCCCGTCGTCTTGCCACGTTTGGCGACGAGCTGCTTGAGCAGCGCCGATTCCCGCGCCCAGCTCAAAGCCGGCTGGGCCGGATAGCCGCCATAGCGCGCGCCGCGCGGAACATCGCCCGCGACGCCACTCTGAGCCGCCACCTGCGCGCCCATGCCGACGGTCAGATGGCCGGCAAGACCGACCTGCCCGCCCAGCACGACGAAATCCTCCAGCGTGCTCGAGCCGGCGATGCCGACCTGCGAGACGATGACGCAATGGCGGCCGATGACGCAGTTGTGGCCGATCTGGACGAGGTTATCGATCTTGGTGCCTTCGCCGATCACGGTGTCGCGGCTGGCGCCACGGTCGATGCAGCTGTTGGCGCCGATCTCGACATCATCCTGGATGATGACCCGGCCAACCTGCGGCACCTTCATGTGCCCCTTCGGACTCATGGCGAAGCCGAAACCGTCCTGGCCGATCCGTGCCCCGGGATGAATGATGACGCGGTTGCCGACGAGCGCGCATTGCAGGCTGCTACCGGCACCGATGCTGCAATCCCGGCCGATCCGGACCTGCGCCCCGATCACCGCGTGAGGGCCGATGATACTGCCGGCACCGATCTCGGCACCAGGCCCGATCACGGCGCCGGGATCGACGGTGACATTGGCCTCCAGCCGCGCCGTGGCATGCACGAATGCACCCGGCGCGACTCCGGCGGCGCCGAACATCGAGCCCGGCCGCAGCGCCTGCGGATGGAAGGTCGCGAGCAGCCTGGCGAAGGCGTGATAGGGCGCCGGCGTCACCAAGGCTACGGTGCCGGCCGGCACGCGATCGGCGAAGCGCGGCGAGACGAAGCAGATCCCGGCCGAGGTGCTGGCGAGCGCCGCGACATATTTCGGGTTGTCCATATAGGCGGCATCGCTGGCGCCGGCCGTCTCGAGCGGGGCCGCCCCCTCGATGCGTCGCGCCGGGTCGGCCCCTTCGGGCAGGTTGACGCCGCAAAGCGAAGCGACCTCGTTGAAGGACAACGAGGTCGCCACGGGAAAGAAACTGGGATCTGCCATGAGATGGTCCGTCGCAGGGCGCGCGAGGCGCCCTGCCGGGGGATGTCAGAAGCGGGCGCCGCCGGAGAAGCGGAAGGCCTGCAGACGGTCGCCACCATATTTGCCGGAGATGCCGGTGATGGGGTTGGTGCCCCACTGGCCGTCATCCTTCGACAAGGCGTAGGCGTAGTCGAAGCGGATCGGACCCAGCGGCGACTGCCAGAGCAAGCTGACGCCGACCGAGGAGCGGATCACGTTCTTGTCGCGCACGCAGGCCACGTTGTTCTGATAGGCCGAGTTGGTCACGACGTTGAACTGCCGCGCCTCGGATCCGTTCGGGCAACCGAGGAAGCCCGGGTTGGTGATCCCCTTCGAGCCGCCATCATAATCGAACAGCGTACCCGCATCGGCAAAGACCGCGCCCTTCAGGCCAAGATCACGCGGCAGGCCGAAGATCGGGAACTGCACCTCGAGCGAGCCACCGAAATAGGTGGTGCCGCCGAGCGCGTTGGCCGTCGGGTCGTTGAGCACGTCGCGCGGACCGATGCCCGACGGCGCAAAGCCGCGCACCAGCGACGGACCGAGGAAGTAGTGGTCCATCATGCGCAGATTGTCGCCGGTCGCCTGGACGTGACCGCCCTGGACACGCACGATACCGACGAAGTCCTCGAGGAACTCCTTGTAGTAGCGCGCATCGGCGCTGACGCGGAGGAACTTCGAGTCGCCGCCGACACCGGCGAATTCCGGCTTGATCTCGGCCACGAAGCCGTTGCGCGGGCTCTGATAGTTGTCGAGCGAGTTATAGTTGAAGTTGAGGCCGACCAGAGAGGTCAGGGTCGTGCCGGCGGCTTCCTTCACCGCGATCGACGCTTCGCCATTGGTCAAGCAGTTATAGATGTTGTTGGCCGTCGGGCCGCTCGGCGTACCGGGCGTGATCCCGTCGATCGGATAGGTACAGTCGTTGTAGGGACGGCTGGCCGTGTTCGGAATCTTGATCTCGGTCGTATAGATCGAGTAGCGCGGCGTGATCGAGAACTCCTCCGTGATCGGGAAGGAGAAGCGCACCTGCCCGCCCGTCACACGGCTCTCGAAACGGCCGATATTGTAGTTGTCGTTGAACTTCGAGAACAGATCGAAGCCCGCCGCGATGCGGCGGCCGAGGAAATAGGGCTCGGTGAACGAGAAATCGATGCCCTGCGTCCGCTGGCCCATGGTGCCGGCGATACGGACATACTGGCCACGGCCGAGGAAGTTCGATTCCGACAGCGAGACCTCGCCGATCATGCCGTCCGAGGTCGAATAGCCGCCGGCGATCGAGAACGAGCCGGTCGCCTTGTCCTCGACGTCGATGTTGACGACCACGCGATCGGGCGCGCTGCCCGGCTCGTTGGTGATACGGACCTTGTTGAAGAAGCCGAGATTGTTGAGACGACGCTCGGCGCGGTCGATGAAGACCTTGTTGTAGGCGTCGCCTTCGCCGAGATCGAGCTCGCGGCGCACGACATAGTCGCGGGTCCGGGTGTTGCCGCGCACGTTGATCCGCTCGACATAGACGCGCGGACCTTCTTCGACGACATAGGTGATGCCGATCAGCTGGCCGTTGGCATCCCGCTCGCCACGCGGACGAACCTGGGCAAAGGCGTAACCGCGGCGCGAAACCTCGGTCGTCAGGTTGACCAGCGAACGCTCGACCGCCTCGGCATTGTAGGTATCGCCGGACGAGGTGCTGACCAGCCGCTGCAGCGCAGCCGGATCGACGTCACGCAGATGGGAATCCACCGAGACGTTGCCGACGCGGTACTGCTGCCCCTCGTCGACGGTGATGTCGATCACCCAGCCGCCCTTGGCGTCGTCGAAGCGCGCATCGTTCGCCACGATCCTGAAATCGGCATAGCCGTTCTTCAGGTAGTAGCGGCGGATCAATTCGAGGTCGGCGGCGACCCGGTCCGGATCATAAACGTCCGAAGTCTTGATGAAGCTGAGGAAATTGGATTCCGTCGAGGTCATCAGATTGCGCAGGCGCGACGACGAATACACGCCGTTGCCGGAGAAATTGATCTCCTTGATGCCGGTCTTGCCGCTCTCGACGATGGTGAAAACGACGTCCGAACGGCCGTTCGGCAGCGGCTGGATGCGGCCGGAAATGGTCGCGGAGCCATAGCCGGCACGACGGTAGACTTCCTTGAGGCGCTCGACGTCGGCGTCGATCAGCGCCTGGCTCATCGGGCCATTGGCCTTGGACTGGACCTGGCCGAGCAGGACATCGCTCTTCAGGCGACGGTTACCCTCGAAGGCGACGCGGTTGATCGAGTCGTTTTCCTGGACGGAGACGACGGTCTGCGAGCCGCGGCGGCTGACCTGAACATTGGAGAAGAGTCCGGTGGAGAGGAGATTCTGACGAATCTCCGCCGGGTTCCCGGAACCCTGCGCGGTCACGTAGGAGCGGATCGTCTCCGCATCGACGCGCCTGTTTCCTTGGACAATCACGGCCTGCGCAAACACCACGCCACCGCTTACGGCCAGCATAAAGGCCGAAAGTCCGACTGATCGAGAGAGCCGCATTCTCAAGGACCGGCTCTGAAGCGTCGACGTCATCGGGTCGCCTATTCCATTCTTGGGTCACCCACCCCCGCAAGGGGACCCCCGCGAACAACGGGAGCGAGGCGACATTGAAGACCAAACGCTTCTACAAAGTTTCCCGCGGGACGCAAACCAGCATTGTCGTTAACAAAGTGTTTTTACGCCGTTCGTTGCCGTCAGGTCACGCGCAGCCCCCGGGAAAATCGGGCCCCACGACCGGAAACGGCTAGAAAATGCCATAATCCGGCGCGGCAGCGTGGCAGGGATATCACAACCGGAAAGGTCGGATTCGGCGCGTTCCGTTAACGGCCGCCGCTCAGAGCAGCGAGCGGACGTGGACGAGGTCGTTCCAGGTCACGAACAGCATCAGCATCAGCACCAGGCCGAGGCCGACCCGGAAGCCGATCTCCTGCGCCCTTTCGCTCAAAGGCCGGCCGCGTGCGGCCTCGACCGCGTAGAACATCAGATGGCCGCCATCCAACATCGGCACCGGAAACAGGTTCATCAATCCGATCGAGACCGAGAGAATCGCGGCCAGGTTGATCAGGGCGAGCAGGCCACCGCTCGATGCGACCATTCCGGAAACCTGGGCGATCCGGATCGGTCCGGAAAGCTGGTCGGTCGACTCCTTACCCTTGATGAGCTTGGCGATGTAGTCATAGGTCCGCTCGACCACGAACCAGGTTTCGCTCACCCCGAGCCTCAGCGATTCAAGCAGAGTGAAATGCTGCGTGGTCCAGTCGCCCGGCTTCGACGAAGCCTGCACGCCGATGATGCCGAGGCGCTGCTTGCCCAAGGCCGAGGCGGTCTCGACGAGATCAGGCGTCACGGTCAGGAGCATGGTCGCCCCGTCCCGCTCGAGGGTCAGAGGCAATGACTCGCCCGGGCGGATGGAAATCAGGCGCTGCAGGTCAGCGAAGCTTTTGATCTCGCGATCGTCCACCTTCCGGATGAGGTCGCCGGCCTTGATTCCGGCGCGCTCCGCCGCTCCGCCCGGCGTGATGACATCGACGCGCGGCGCCAGCACGGGCTTGCCGAAGCTGTAGGCGGTACCGGCGAAGATCGCGATCGCCAGCAGGAAATTCGCGATCGGTCCGGCGGCGACGATCGCCGTGCGCTCGCCGACCGACTGCGCCGGGAAGGAGCGCGCGCGCTCCTCGGGGCTCATGCTGGCCACCGCCTCGCCATCCGGCGCGCTCGAGGCATCGGCATCGCCCGAGAACTTGACGTAGCCGCCGAGCGGGATCAGCGCGAAGCGCCAGCGCGTGCCATGGCGGTCATTGAAGCCGAAGAGCTCCCTCCCGAAGCCGATCGAGAAGGTCTTGACGTCGACGCCACACCAGCGACCGACCAGGAAATGGCCGAGCTCATGGACGAACACGACGATGGTCAGGACGAACAGGAAGGGCACGAGGTAGCCGAGCAGAAAGCCCCCCGCGTGCCAGACCGATCCCAGAATATCCATAAAACTCTCCCGACTTGCCGTCATTAGGTGACAGCGAAGCGGCCCTCCGACAAGAGCGCCCGCGCCCGGATTCTGGCTTCTTGGTCAATATCGAGCGCGGCGGCGACGCTCTCCGGAGCCGCGCACCGCGCACCGCCGGCGTGCTCGCAGACGGCTTCGACCAAGGCCGGAATCGCCCAGAACGGAAGCTGCCGCGCCAGAAACGCCGCCACCGCGACCTCGTTCGCAGCGTTCAGAACCGCCGGCGCGGCGCCGCCTTGCGCCAAGGCTGCCATGGCGAGAGCAAGCGCGGGAAAGCGGGCGAGATCAGGGCGTTCGAAGGCAAGCGGTGCACAGTTCGCGAGATCGAGAAAGCGATCTGCGGGCGCATGGAGCCGGTCGTCGACACCGAGACAATGGGCCGCGGCGACGCGCATGTCGGGAATGGCCATGCCGGCGCTCACCGAGCCATCGCGGAAGTTCACCAGCCCGTGCACGATCTGCTGCGGGTGGACCAGGACATCGACCTGATCGGCGCCGAGCCCGAACAGGAAGCGGGCCTCGATCAGTTCGAGCCCCTTGTTCATCATGCTGGCGGAATCGATCGTGATCTTGGCGCCCATCGCATAATTCGGATGAGCGAGCGCCTGCTCCGGGGTCGCTGCCGCGATCCGCTCGGCCGACCAGGTCCGGAAAGGCCCACCCGACGCGGTCAGGGTCATCGAGCGGACAGCCGATATCGGTTCATCGCCGAGCACCTGAAACAGGGCGTTGTGCTCGGAATCGAGCGGCAGGATCCGCGCTCCGAGCCTGGACGCCTGCGCCATCACCGCCGCGCCCGCGCAGACCAGGCTCTCCTTGTTGGCCAGCGCCACCAGGCGTCCGGGCAGAAGCGAGGCGAAGGTCGCCTCGAGGCCGGCTGCTCCCGAGATCGCGCTGACGACGATATCGCTATCGAGCGCGACCGCATCGAGCACCGCCGAGCGCCCCGCGCCATGGCGGATGCCGCTGCCGGCGAGCGCATCGCGCAGTTCCCCGGCCCGGCTCTCATCGGCGATGGCGGCGAAGCTTGCGCCGCTTTCGCGCGCGACCCGGGCAAGACCGGCGACGTCGCGGCCGGAGACCACCCCGGCAACAGCAAGACGTTCCGGATTCTCGGCGATGACCTCGCGGGCCGAACGGCCGACGGAGCCGGTCGCTCCGAGAATGGTGACGTGACGGCGCATGGCGATCAGTGCCCCAGGCGGGCCAGATAAAGCAGCATGCCCGCGAAGACCAGCACCGCCCAATAGCCGTCGAGGCGGTCGAGGAACCCACCATGACCCGGGATCAGCCGGCTCGAATCCTTGGTACCGAAGCGCCGCTTGATCGCCGATTCGAACAGGTCGCCGGCCTGGCTGACGACAGAAGCGGCCAGCGAAATCGCCAGAACGACGCCGAAGCCCAGACCGGCCGTCGCCGGCATCAAAGCCCACACCGCCATGCCTCCGGCCGTGCCGGCTAGCGCGCCGCCGAGCGCACCCGACCAGGTCTTCTTCGGACTGACGCTGGGCATCAATTTCGGGCCGCCAAGGGCCCGGCCGGTGAAATAGGCGGCGATATCGGTGAACCAGACCACGGCGAAGGTCCAGCCGATCAGGAACAGCCCGATTTCCGGCACCTGGCGCAGCGCCGGCGTCACCAGGGCAAAGCACAGCGCATAGGCGACGCCGCAGGCCTCCAGCGCACGCCGATCCTCGACGCGCGTGGTCGTGACCGCCCCGGCAAACGCCAGCACCGCCGAGACGCCCGCCAGGGCCGGATCGCTCAGCGGCGCGAAGCCGAGCGCGAAACCGGCGAGCACCACGCCGACGCCGCCGGCGATCGGATTGCGCGCACCGACGATGGCAAGCCATTCATAGGCGATCACGCCGGCGACCAGCACCCAGACGAGGCGAAAGACCGGCCCGCCCAGCAGCGTCACCGACAAGACGATGGCGGCCAGCACCAGCGCGGACAGTACGCGCAGGCGCAGCTCGGACGCGACGCCCTTCACGGTGTCGCCGGAGCGCTCACTCACGCGACCCCCACATTGCAGGCGGTCGGCTCGGTGACGCCACCGAAGCGACGTTCACGGCGGTGGAACTCGGCCACGGCCTCCTCGAGGGCCTTGCGGTCGAAATCCGGCCAGAGCACCGGGGTGAAGACGAACTCGGCATAGGCCGCCTGCCAGAGCAGAAAATTCGAGATGCGCGTCTCGCCGGACGTCCTGATCACCAGATCCGGCTCGGGCAAGCCGGCGGTGTCGAGCCTGGCGGCCAGCATGTCCTCGTCGATCGCTTGCGGGTCCAGCCGGCCGGCGGCGGCATCGGCGGCGAGCGCGCGGGCGGCGCGGGCAAGCTCGTCGCGTGAGCCGTAGTTGAAGGCGACCACCAGGGTCAGCCCCTGATTGCCGGCGGTCATGCTCTCGGCACGCTCGATCAGCAGGCGCAGATCCGGCGCGAGATCGGCCCGGCTGCCGATGATGCGGACACGTACGCCGGCCTCATGCAGCTCGGCGAGATCGTTCTCGACGAAGCGGCGAAGCAGGCCGAGCAGGAAGGACACCTCCGCCTTCGGCCTGCGCCAATTCTCGGTCGAGAACGAATAGAGGGTGAGGACCCGGATCCCGAGATCGCCGGCATTGCGGACGGTGCGCCGCAAGGCCTCGAGCCCGCGGCGGTGGCCTTCCTGCCGCGGCAGGCCACGCATCTGCGCCCAGCGCCCATTGCCGTCCATGATGATCGCGACATGGGCCGGGGCTGATTCGATGCCGGGCGATAGCGGGCGCGGGCCGTCTGACATTCCTATGCCTCTTCGGGCCGTGCCCGTCCGTCGATGATTGCCGCCCTGCGCCGAAACTCAGACCTGCAGGATTTCCTTTTCCTTCGACGCCAGCGCCTGATCGATCTCGCCGATATGCTTGTCGGTCGCCTTCTGCACCTGGTCGGACTGGCGCGTCACGTCGTCCTTGGGCAGGTGACCGTCCTTTTCGAGCTTCTTGAGCAGATCGATTCCGTCGCGGCGGACATGGCGGACGGCGATCTTGGCCTCTTCGGCATATTTATGCGCGACCTTGACCATCTCCTTGCGGCGCTGCTCGTTCAATTCAGGGATGCGGATGCGCAACACCTGTCCTTCCGTCTGCGGGTTGAGCCCGAGATCGGATTCCCGGATCGCCTTCTCCACCGCCTGGACCATACTGCGATCCCAGACCTGCACGGAAAGCAGGCGCGCCTCCGGCACGCTGACGGTGGCGAGCTGGCTCAGCGGCGTACGCGCGCCGTAAGCCTCGACCGTGATCGGATCGAGCACATTGGCCGAAGCGCGACCGGTGCGCAGCGAAGCGAGATCGCTCTTGAAGGACTGGACGGCGCCGTCCATGCGGCGGTTCAGATCGGCGAGATCGAAAGTGGTTTGGGCCATCGTCTTCAAAAACCTTGTCGAAACCCGGCAAAGGACCGAACCGGAAATGCGCGCGACCATGGCGAGCGGCTCGCACAGGGTCAAGGATTTCGTGCCTCGGCGGCATCTTGCCGGAGCAAACTGGACAGGAGCCTCGCCAAGGCCGGTACTGCACCCGCCCGCGAAGCCTTGCGGCGGCAAGCAAGCCGCCCTTTGCTTCATAGCCGATCTGGACAGCAGCGCTAGTCCATCGGCCCTTTTGTCGCGAACCACCGAGGAGCGAGCCCGTGCCCCGCCTCAGCCGCATCATCGAAACCGCGCTCTATGTCGACGACCTCGGACGCGCCCGTGACTTCTATGAAGGCAAGCTCGGCCTGGCACCGATGCTCGAGACGGGCACCTTGTGCGCCTATGACGTCGGCGGCCAAAGCGTGCTGCTGCTGTTCCTGCGCGGCCAGTCGCTCAGAACGCAATCCTCCGCCGGGGGAAGCATCCCGCCGCATGACGGGCACGGCCCCCTGCATATCTGCTTCGCTGTAGAGGTCACCGAACTCGCCCTCTGGGACGAGCGACTGCAGCAGCAGGGGATTGCGATCGAAGGGCGGATGAGCTGGGAGCGCGGTGGCAAGAGCCTCTATTTCCGCGATCCCGACGGCCATATGCTCGAGCTGGCGACGCCCGGCCTGTGGCCGAACTACTGAGGCGCGCTCGCTATATCTGCGCGATCAGGGGGTGACGTAGGTCGCCCTGCCCTCACCGCGCAGCACCGCGGCCAGCATGCCGGGCTCGGCGATCGAGAAGACGACGATGGTCAGCCCGGCATCGCGGGCGAGCGCGAAGGCGGCGGTGTCCATCACCTTCAGGTCGCGCGTGATCGCCTCGACATGGGTCAGCCGATCGAAGCGCACGGCATTCGGATCCGTCTTCGGATCGGCGGTGTAGACGCCGTCGACCTGCGTCGCCTTCAGCAGATGGCTGCAATCGAGCTCGGCCGCGCGCAGCGCCGCGCCGGTATCGGTGGTGAAATAGGGATTTCCGGTACCGCCGCCGAGAATCACGACCTTGCCATTGCTGAGATGGTCGAGCGCCCGCTTGCGCGCATAGCTCTCGCAAAGCGAGGGCATCGGCACCGCCGACATGGCGCGGGCCGGCGCGCCGGCCGTCTCGATCGCATGTTCGAGCGCGAGCGCGTTCATCACCGTACCGAGCATGCCGATCGAGTCGGCGCTGGTGCGGTCGAGGCCCTTGTTCAGCCCCTGGACGCCGCGGAAGAAATTGCCGCCGCCGACGACGATGCCGATCTCGACACCTTCGCGCGCCGCAGCCGAGATATCCGCCGCCAGCGCGGTCAGCGTCGCGCCGTCGAGGCCATTTCCGGTCGCGCCGGCCAGGGCTTCGCCCGAGAGCTTCACAAGCACGCGTTTAGGTCTCATCGGGGCTCTCCGTTTCGTGCTGCCACTCTCGGATTCGGAGCGATCTCAGCTTCTTGCAAAAAAGGCCGCGCAAGGCGCGGCCTTTCTGTTCTCTATCAACCGGGTTTTCAGCCGGCGGTGCCGCCGGCGGCGGCGACCTCGGCCGCGAAGTCCTGCTCTTCCTTCTCGATGCCCTCGCCGAGCGCGAAACGCGCGAAGCCGGTGATCTTGATCGGACCGCCGACCTTGCCCTCGGCCTCCTTGAGCGCCTGGGCGACCGACTTGGAGCCGTCATGGATATAGGCCTGCTCGAGCAGGCAGTATTCCTTGGCGTAGCTCTTCATGCCGCTCTCGACGATCTTGGCGAGGACGTGCTCGGGCTTGCCGGCGTTCTTCTCGGCCAGGATGCCCTTCTCGCGCTCCAGCACGGCGGGGTCGACCGAGGCGAGGTCGAGCGCGACCGGGTTGCTGGCGGCGATGTGCATGGCGACCTGGCGGCCGAGCGCGGCAAGATCGTCGCCCTGGCCCGAAGTTTCCAGACCGACGATGACGCCGATCTTGCCGAGACCGTCGGTGACCGCGCCATGGACATAGGAACCGATGGTGCCGGCCGAAACCGAGACCTGAGCGACACGGCGCAGCGTCATGTTCTCGCCGATGGTGGCGATGGCGTTGGCGATCGCGTCGGCGACCGTGCCGCCGCCCGGATAGTGATGGCCGGCCAGTGCCTCGACATCGCCGCCGCGCTCGAGCGCGACATCGGCGATGGTGCGGGCCAGCGCCTGGAATTCGAGGTTGCGGGCGACGAAGTCGGTCTCCGAGTTGACCTCGACCACGACGCCGCTGGTGCCGCGCACGACGACGGCGACGAGACCCTCGGCGGCAACGCGGCCGGCCTTCTTGGCGGCCTTGGACAGGCCCTTGGCGCGCAGCCAGTCGATGGCGGCTTCCATATTGCCGTCGGTGGCCGAGAGCGCGGCCTTGCAGTCCATCATGCCCGCGCCCGTCTTGTCGCGGAGTTCCTTCACCATGCCGGCGGTGATCGCAGCCATTTGCGTCGTCCTTGCTGTCTTGGCGGCGTCGCCCGATGGCGTGCCGCAATTCTGGTTCTGGTTCCGATCGGCAAACGCCGACGCTCCGTTTCCGGCCGCCGGCGCTGCTTCGGCTCTAGTCAGTGTGGAAGTGCGACGCGCCGATGACGCGCCGCCATCCCGAAAAATCAGGCGTCCGCGAGATCGCGCGCCTGGGCAACCCAGCCCTGGCTCTCGATGCGGCCGGCGAGCTTCAGATCGTGATCGACCTTGCTGACATCGGCCGGGCTCATGGCAGCGAGCTGCCAGAAGTGGAAGATGCCGCCATCATTGAGCTTCTGCACGATCTCCGGGCCCATGCCCGAGAGCTTCATGAAATCGTCCGGAGCGCCGCGCGGCGCGGTCAGCAGCTCGAAAGCCGGGGCGGCGTCGACGGCCGAATCGGCGAGAGCGGTCTCGACGATCGGAGCCTCGGCGGCGCCGAGGTCGATGCCGTGGTCGCCCGAGGCGCGCGAGATGCCGTCGATGGCCGAACGGGCGATCAGGTCGCAATAGAGCTGGATGGCGCGGCCGGCGTCGTCATTGGCCGGAACCGGGAAGGTGATGCCGTCCGGATCGGAGTTCGAATCGACGATGGCGGCGACCGGGATGCCGAGGCGCTGAGCCTCCTTGATCGCCAGCTGCTCCTTGTTGGTGTCGATCACGAAGATCATGTCGGGCGTGCCGCCCATGTCCTTGATGCCGCCGAGCGCCTTCTCGAGCTTGTCACGCTCGCGAGCCAGCATCAGGCGCTCCTTCTTGGTCAGACCGGTGCCGCTGCCGTTCAGCAGCTCGTCGACCTTGCGCAGGCGCTGGATCGAGGCCGAAATGGTCTTCCAGTTGGTCAGCATGCCGCCGAGCCAGCGGGAGTTGACATAGTACTGGGCCGAACGCTTGGCGGCGTCGGCAATGGCGTCCTGGGCCTGGCGCTTGGTGCCGACGAAAAGCACGCGACCACCACGCGCGACAGTGTCGCTGACCGCCTGGAGGGCGCGCGAGAGCATCGGCACCGACTGCGACAGGTCGAGAATGTGGATGTTGTTGCGCGTCCCGTAGATATAGGGCGACATCTTCGGGTTCCAGCGGTGAGCCTGGTGGCCGAAGTGAGCGCCGGCCTCGAGCAGCTGGCGCATGGAGAAATCGGGCAGAGCCATGGTGTCTTGTCCTTCCGGTTGAGCCTCTGGGGAGCGAATGAGCCGGCCATGGGCTGGCCGGTCACCGGAACGCCTCGGATGCCGAGGTGATGCTCCCCATGTGGAATGGCCTGCGCCTTACAGCGGACTCCGCGCAATTGCAAGGCGCAGCCAAGCCGGAACGGCTCGGTCGACATCTAAAAAGAGACAGAAACAAGGGGCTCAGCCGACCGTTTACAGGAAGCCGGACGATAAACTGAACAATAAACGCGCTCTATCAATATATTGATATTATTGATTTTATTTATAAACGGATTAAAGCTCGACAATGATCGACCGCGCCATTGTCCGCAGGCGGGCTGCCGCGCGCTCATCGGGCGGCAGCGAGAGCACCACCGGACTGCCCCGGCGGATTGCTGTTCGCTGACGCCGCGTGAACCAAGGATTCACTCGGCTAGGCTAGGGAGTCCGCAGGCAGCAGAGATGGACCTGGACGCGTGGTTCTAGACCTGAGGACGATTTATCTGGCAGGCGCGATCACCTGCACTCTCCTTGGTTTCGTGCAACTGCTCGCCTTCGCCACCGGGCGCTTCGAGCGCTGGCCGCTCTGGTGGGGCTTGAGCAATCTGCTGGTCGGAATCGGCGTGGTCGGGATCGCGCTGCGCGGCTCGCTTCCAGATCCGGTCTCGATCCCACTCGCGAATCTCACCAGCTGGACCGGCTATCTGCTGACGCTCTACAGCATCAGGGATTTCGCGAGGCGCCCGCCCCGCCTGCCAGTCTATTTCGGCGCCGTCGCGGTCGCCGGGATCCTGCTGCTGCTTTGGAGCGGGCCGGAAGGCTTTGCCAATCGCGTCATCCTGATGTCGGTACTCGCGGCCTGCTGCGACGCGGCCGTGGTGCGAGAAGGCCTCAATCTGTTGCGGCGCGAGCGGCTGATCTCCGGTGCGATCCTCGTCGGCCTGTTTGCGCCGACGGTGCCGGTCTTTGCCCTCAATGGCTATCTTGCCGCTTCCGGCCAGCTCGGCCCCGAACTCTTCACGCCCAACGCCGCACAGCCTTGGCTGGCGGTCACCGGCACCGCCTTCCTGCTGCTGCGCGGCTGTGCCCTCCTGCTGCTGGTCACCGAGCGCCATCGCAACGCTCTCGTCTCGCTCGCGCAGCAGGACGCACTGACCGGCACCCTGAATCGAAACGGGCTGGAGCATTCGATCGAGGAACTGACGGCGGAGGCAGCCAAGCGGCCGCACAGATTCGCGGTCCTGCTCATCGATATCGACCATTTCAAGCGGCTCAACGACACCCATGGCCACGCCGCAGGCGACCAGATCCTGCTGATCTTCGCCGATGCAGCGCGCAGCGAACTGCGGGCGAGCGATATTCTGGCGCGGCATGGCGGCGATGAATTCGTCGTCGTGCTCCCGCATCTGACCGCGGCCGAGGCGATCGGCGTCGCCAATCGCATCCGCGACGCCTTCGACCGGGCCCTGAAGGCCTGGGGCAAGGCCAGGGTGAAGCCGACGCTCAGCATCGGCATCGCCGAAGGAAACGCAGCGGAGAATCGCCTGCAGGCTCTGCTGGAGCAGGCCGACGAAGCGCTCTATCGCTCCAAACGCCTCGGCCGCGACCGGGCCGAGCTCCACCCGGCGACGGCTTGGCGCTGAAGGCGGAACCGCAGCTAGATCGCCGCGCGTCCGTTCGGCCGCCGTTACGGTGATCTAGCTTTTTGTTATCGCATCGGAGTTTTCCGAAAAGTGGAGTCCACTTTTCGGTCCGATGCTATAGGCGGCGATCTCCGCCATGGACGCGCGCCGGATGCCGAGTGCTGTCATTGCCGCCCAGGCGCGCGCCAGCGAGCCTTCGAGGTCGATTGCGCGGCACGCCTCCTCGACGACGATCGCTTCGAAGCCGCCTCGGACCGCATCCTGCGCCGTCCAGTTGACGCAGAAATCCGTGGCGAGCCCGGCGATGACGACACGGCCGACGCCGCGCTCGCGGAGATAGCCGGCGAGGCCGGTCGGCGTGCGGCCATCGGCCTCGACGAAACCGGAATAGCTGTCCACCGCATGGTGAAAACCCTTGCGGATCACGGCCTGTGCGGCGCTCAGTTCAAGTGCCGGATGAAAGTCGGCGCCGTCCTGCCCCTGCACACAATGATCCGGCCAGAGCACCTGCGGACCATAGGGCATCTCGACCTCCTCGAAGGGCGCGCGCCCCGGATGGCTGGAGGCAAACGAGGCGTGGCCGGCCGGGTGCCAGTCCTGGGTGAGGACGACCGTCGAGAAACGGGCGGCGAGCGCATTGATGAGCGGCACGATCTCGTCGGCCCCGGGCACTGCGAGGCTGCCGCCAGCGCAGAAATCGTTCTGGACATCGACGACGACGAGCGCCGTCCCGGCATCGATCACTGAATTCTCCCTCCGGTCGCGCGCCGTCGCGCCCTGACGGGCGGCGGGGCGCCCGATCGGCCCGCCGTCACGGCGTCGCCGACCTCGTCATCCGCGTCATACCCTTGCGGGCCGCGAACATGCGACCATAGACGTCGCCGGCGAGGTCCTGTCGATAGCAGCGCTGTTCGAGCAGCGGGTCCCAGATATGCTCCACGGTGTCGACAAGGTCGAAATCCGCAGCGAGCCGGGCTTCGAGCTGCAGCCGGTTCTTGCGGTTCTGATATTCGAGCAGCACCAGCGACGTCTTCGACAGGTCGAGATGGTCGAGGACATCGCCCTCGCCGCCCTCGATGTCGATCTTGACGATATCGGCCGAGGGCAGGCTCGCCGGATCGACCACCGCGACCTCGTAGCGCTCGACCATGGCGCCATCGACGAAGGTGTCGCCGGCATAGGAGGCGAGGCCCGATTCGCCGTCGCCGGCGAAGCGGCTGACGAAGCTTGCCGTCTTCAGGCCGCCGGGAAACAGCGCCGCATTGACCGGCCGGATGTCGCGACGCCGATCGGTGTTGCGCTTCAGGAACTCGAAGGTGCCGGGATGAGGCTCATAGGAGGTGACGACGCTGCCCGGCCAACGGGCCGTCGCCCAGAGCGCGAAGGAGCCGACATTGGCGCCGATATCGAGAATGTCGAGGCCGACCCCGTCGAAGCCCGCCTCGTATTCGCCCTCGAGCACGTCCTTGATCGCCCAATGCATGGCGTCCGGCACGGCAAGGCTCATCGGAATGCGCGCGACATACTGCTTCATCAAGTCCCCCCGGACGTCATCGTCTTCTGCAAACACTCTGAGGCAGCAGCAGGTTACGGCGCAAGCTCAAGAAACCGCTTCCGGCCATCCTCCCCCTCATCCTGAAGCGTGCGCACCGGAAACGCGTCTCGAAGGATGACCCAGCTGGTTCCTGAGCCGCCGGCCGCTCCTCAAGATGAGAGCCAGGACCGCCCCTGCTTCGTCCTGCCGTCCGTCAGCGCAATTCGACGTTGATCACGCCCGGCGCGGCGCGGACGGCATTCGCGACCTGCTGGTTGATCGGATAGCGGCCGGGCAACTCGACTTCGACCTCCTGGGCACCGTCGTCGAGGATCATCACCAGCGAGACCTTTCCGACGGCGCGGGCGCCATCGCCGCGCGACTTGATCCGCTCGGCGATCGAGCCTAGCGCCTTGTCGTCACGCAGGAAGATGCAGAGATCCTGCTTCTGGCGCGAGGCGAGATCGTCGAGCCGCTCGACATCCTCGATGCGCGGGCGCACCTCCTCGCCGTCGAGCACGGCCGAGAGCCTGATCACCAGCGCTGCGCCGGGCTCGAGCAGGTCGCGGTAACGCTGCAAGCCTTCCGAGAACAGGATCGCCTCGAACTGGCCCGTGGGATCGGAGAGCTGGACGATGCCCATCTTGTTGCCGGATTTGGTCCGCCGCTCCGACTTGTCGATCACCGAGGCCGCGACCTTGGCGATCGAGGTGCCGCTGGCGCGCACGGCGCGGGCGAAATCGGCATAGCTCTGCACCCGCAGCCGCTTCAGCACATGCTCGTAATCGTCGAGCGGGTGGCCGGAGAGAAAGAAGCCGACGGCGTCGTGCTCGCGCTGCAGGCGCTCGGCGGGAGCCCAGGGCTCGAAGGGCGGAATGCGGAAGGCTTCGGCGCTCCCGCCGCTGCCGAGCATGTCGAGCTGTCCGGCCGCCGCCTCGTCGCGAACGCGGTTCGACAGCGCAAGCATGCCGTCGACCGCGACCATCGCCTTGGCGCGCTCCGGCTCGATCTCGTCGAGCGTGCCGGCGCAGATCAGCGCCTCGATGGTGCGGCGATTGACCAGGCGGGTATCGATCCGGCGGGCGAAATCGGCCAGGTCACGGAAAGGGCCCTGCTTGGCACGCGCCGTGACGATTGATTCCACCGCGGCGCGCCCGACGCCCTTGATCGCGCCGAGCGCGTAGCGGATCGCACCATCGGCCACGTCGAAATCGACACCGGAACGGTTGATCGAGGGCCGCTCGACCTTGATGCCGAGCCGCTCCGATTCGCGACGGAATTCGGAGAGCTTGTCGGTGTTGCCGATATCGAGCGTCATCGACGCGGCCATGAACTCGACCGGGAAATTCGCCTTGAGATAGGCGGTCTGGAAGGCGACGACCGCATAGGCCGCGGCATGGCTCTTGTTGAAGCCGTAATCGGCAAACTTCGCCAGCAGGTCGAAGATCTCCGAGGCGATCTCCTTCTTGATGCCGTTGTCGATGGCGCCCTTCACGAAACGGTCGCGCTGGGCGTCCATCTCCGCCTTGATCTTCTTGCCCATGGCGCGGCGCAGCAGATCCGCCTCGCCGAGCGAATAGCCCGAGAGCGCCTGCGCCACCTGCATCACCTGCTCCTGATAGACGATGATGCCATGCGTCTCGGAGAGGTAGGGCTCCATGCCGGGGTGGAGATAGGTCGGCTCCTCCAGCCCGAGCTTCCGGCGGCAATAGGTCGGGATATTGTCCATCGGGCCGGGGCGGTAGAGCGCCACCAGCGCGATCAGATCCTCGATCCGGTCGGCCTTCATCTCGACCAGCGCCTTGCGCATGCCGACCGATTCCACCTGGAACACGCCGACGGTCTCGCCGCGCGCCAGCATGGCGTAGGTGGGCGGGTCATCGAAGGGCAGCTGCGCCAGATCGACCGCGATATTGCGCTGGGCGATGAGCTGGACGGCGATGGTCAGCGTCGTCAGCGTCTTCAGGCCGAGGAAGTCGAACTTCACCAGCCCGGCCTGCTCGACCCATTTCATGTTGAACTGGGTGACGCGCATGCCGGTGCGCGGATCAACCGACAGCGCGACGAGCTGCTCCAGCGGCCGATCGCCGATGACGACGCCGGCGGCGTGGGTCGAGGCGTGGCGGTGCAGACCCTCGAGCTTCTGCGCGATCTCGAGCAGACGGCCGACGACCGGCTCCTCGGCCGCGGCCTCCTGCAGCTTCGGCTCGCCGGCGATGGCCTCTGGCAGCGTGATCGGCTTGGCCGGGTTCTGCGGCACGAGCTTGGTCAGCTTGTCGACCTGGCCATAGGGCATTTCCAGGACGCGGCCGACGTCGCGCAGCACGCCGCGCGCCTGCAAGGTGCCGAAGGTGATGATCTGGGCGACGCGCTCCTCGCCATAGCGGTGCTTGACGTATTCGATCACCTCTTCACGCCGATACTGGCAGAAGTCGATGTCGAAGTCCGGCATCGAGACGCGATCGGGGTTGAGGAAGCGCTCGAACAGCAGGCCGAAGCGCAGCGGGTCGACGTCGGTGATGGTCAGCGCATAGGCGACCAGCGAGCCGGCACCCGAGCCACGGCCGGGGCCGACCGGAATGCCATGGTCCTTGGCCCATTTGATGAAGTCGGACACGATCAGGAAATAGCCCGGAAACTTCATCCGGGTGATGATCGACAGCTCGAAATCGAGCCGCTTGTCGTAATCCTCGGCGGTGAAGTTCGCGGCCGGCCCGTGCTTGGCCAGGCGGGCGGCAAGGCCGGCGCGGGCCTGCGCTTCGAGCTCCTCGGCCTCGTCTCGGCCCTCCTCGCCGAAGCGCGGCAGGATCGGCTTGCGGGTGCCGACGCGCCAGGAGCAGCGCCGCGCGATCTCGACCGTCGCGGCCAGCGCCTCCGGCAGATCGGCGAAGCGGCGCTTCATCTCTGCACGCGTCGCGAAGTAATGCTCGGGCGTGACGCGGCGGCGCTCATGGTCGGAGAGCAGCCGTCCGGCCGCCACCGCCAGCAGGGCGTCGTGGGCCTCGAAATCGGCCGGCTTGCCGAAATAGGGCTCGTTGGTGGCGACGATCGGCAGGTCGGCATCATAGGCGAGCCTGAGCAGCGCGGCCTCGACCGAGGGGCCGTCTTCGCGTTCATGACGCTGCAGCTCGACATAGAGCCGGTCGCCGAAGATCGCCTGCAGGCTCTGCAATCGCGCCTGCGCCTGCGCCTGCTGGCCGGCGCGCAAGGCAAGGTCGAGCGGGCCGCCCGCACCGCCCGTCAAGGCGATCAGGTTCTCCCCGGATTCGGCGAGCTGCGCGATGGTCACCACCGGCTGCCCGGCGCCGGCGGCGAGACAGGCCTGGCTCACCAGCTTCATCAGATTGCCGTAACCGGCCTCGTTCATGGCGAGCAGGACGAGATGGCCGATCACCGGCTGGACCGGCTTGCGACCGCCAGTGTCGTCATCGCCGAAATCGACGCTGAGCTGCACCCCGGCGATGGGCTGCACGCCGACGCCGGCGAGCTTCTCGGAGAACTCCAGCGCGCCGAACAGATTATTGGTGTCCGTCAGGGCCATGGCCGGCTGACCGTCGCCGGCCGCGAGCTTGGCGAGCGCACCGACCTGGATCGCACCTTCGAGCAGGGAATAGCTCGAATGGACATGGAGGTGGACGAATCCGACCTCGTCCTCAACCTGCGAATCGTTCTTCCGGTCGCTCATGATGCCCTCTCGGGCGGGTTATCGCGCAGTGCCGCTCCAGGGTCGAGACATCACATGGCCCGGACTGTGGACGCCGGAGCGGCACGACCTGGACAGTGCCGCGGCACTGCCGGCAGGTCGGGCGACATCGACCTCAAACGCTCGGGCCAGCGGCCAGCGCAGCCCAGACCCAGATCATTCCGACGAAGAGCGCGAGAGCGAAGAATTCGGCGGCACCGGCCATCAGCTTGCGAGCGATCAGCATGTCGATCTCCTGTGTTCGATCTATGTTCAGGTTAGTTCGCTTTTTGTTCTAGTCAATGCCGATGGGTTAGTTCCATCTGCTCGGCAAGTGACCGCAGTTAACAAAAGCTTACCTGCCCAGAGCGCTTGCGTCTGGCTCGAGTCCGGGCCAAGCCCGGCGCGGCGCTCACCTTCATCGGAGCGAAGGCGGCGCTCGGGATCAGGTCATGGATGCGCATCAGAAGTCGGTCTCGCGCGCAGCCACCGCGGTGGCGGGCGAGGCCCCTCAGCCGAACGGCTCCGATCAGCGACGCAGCGCCGCACTGGGCATTGCGCTGATGGCGGGCTCGATGCTGATCATCCCAAGCTCCGACGCGATCGCCAAATATCTCAGCGGCGCGCATTCGGCACCCTTCCTGAGCTGGGCCCGCTATGTCGCCGCGCTCGGCTTCCTGCTTCCGGTCGTCGCCATCGCGCAATGGCGTTCGCCGGAGCCGCTGATCGCGCCCGGGCAGCTCCTGCCGCAGATCATCCGGACCGCCTTCCTCGTCAGCGCCATGACGCTTTATTACATGGCGATCACGCATGTCCCGCTCGCCGATGCGCTCGGTGCCTATTTCGTCGCCCCGATCGTCGCCACCCTGCTCGCGACCCTGATCCTGCGCGAGCGACTCGACTGGCGCCGGCTGGCGGCCGTCGGGCTCGGCTTTGGCGGCGCGCTCCTGGTCGTCCGCCCCGGCGCCGAGACGAGCAGCGGCACGCTGATTGCCCTGGCCTCGGGCGCGCTGATGGCCTGCTATCTCGTGATGACGCGCGCCACGGCGAAGGCCTCCTCGCCGCTCTCGACCCTGACGCTGCAGCTCGCGCTCGGCATCGCCATGCTGACGCCCTTCGTGATCTTCCAATGGAGCATGCCCGATCGCGAGGGCATCATGCTGATCCTGCTCATGGGCCTGATCTCGGCCGCCAGCAATCTGATGACGATCAGCGCCTTCCGCTTCGCCCAGGTCTCGACGCTGTCGCCGCTGGTCTATCTCGAACTGGTCGGAGCGACGGCGCTGGGCCTTGTCATCTTCGGCGACTTTCCGGCGCCGGCGACCTGGGCCGGCATCGCGGTGATCGTCATCGCCGGCCTGATCGTCGTGGCGCCGCGCCGGAAAGCGCGATCGCCCTGAGTCCGGGCAAAGAGCCCTGCCTCGTACCGGTCAGCGCGCCGCGATCTGAGTTGATCCTAGTCGAGCGGCACGACCAGCCCGTCGCGAATGGTGACGCGCCGGTCCATGCGATAGGCGAGGTCGAGATTATGGGTCGCGATCAGTGCCGCGAGGCCCGAAGCGCGCGCGAGCGCCACCAGCGTGCCGAACACGTGCAGCGAGGTGTGCGGGTCGAGATTGCCTGTCGGCTCGTCGGCCAGGAGCACGCGCGGCGCATTGGCGACGGCGCGGCCGATGGCGACGCGCTGCTGCTCGCCGCCCGACAATTCGCTCGGCAGATGGTCGAGCCGGTCCCCCAGGCCCAGGAAGGTCAGGAGCTCGGTCGCCCGCTCGGAAGCCTCCTGCTTGCCGAGGCCGCGAATGCGCTGCGGCAGCACGACGTTCTCCAGCGCCGAGAACTCGGGCAGGAGATGGTGGAACTGGTAGACGAAGCCGATCTCGGTGCGTCGCAGCCGGGTCAAGCCCTTGTCGTCGAGCTGCGAGGTCGCGACGCCGCCAATGAAGACCTCGCCGGCATCGGGGCTCTCCAGCAGGCCGGCGACATGCAGCAGCGTCGACTTGCCGGTACCGCTCGGCGCGACCAGCGCGACGAGCTCGCCGGGCCAGATCGCGAAATCGGCCTTGCGCAGGATTTCCAGCGGCCCGTCGCTCTGCGGATAGAAGCGCTCGATCTGGGACAGAAAGAGCGCGGGGGTCTCGGTTGCCATGGCCTGCCCCTAGCCCATGCGCAGGGCCTGGACGGGGTCGAGCCGCGCCGCCTTCCAGGCCGGATAAAGCGTCGCCAGAAGCGACAGGACGAGCGCCATCCCGACAACGCTGGCGACTTCGCGCCAATCGATCACCGAGGGGATGTCGCTGAGGAAGCGCACGGTCGGATCCCAGAGATTGGCCCCGGTGATCCAGTTGATGGCCCCCATGATCGACTTGATGTTGTTGGCGAAGGCGACGCCGAGCAGCAATCCGCCCAGGGTCCCGACCACGCCGATCGTCGCGCCGGTGATCAGGAAAACGCGGAGCACCGTGCCGCGCGAGGCCCCCATGGTGCGCATGATCGCGATGTCCTCGGTTTTGTCCTTCACCAGCATGATCAGGCCGGAGACGATGTTCAGCGCCGCGACCAGCACGATCAGGGTCAGGATGATGAACATCACATTGCGCTCGACCTCGAGCGCGTTGAAGAAGGTCCGGTTGCGCTGGCGCCAGTCGGACAGGACCAGAGGGCGCGGAGCGTCCGCCTCGATGGCATCGCGCACCGCCTGAGTCCGGTCGGGATCGTCGATGAAGATCTCGATGACGTTCACGTCGCCGTCACGGTTGAAATAGGCTTGGCTCTCGCCGAGCGGCATGAAGACGAAGGAGGCGTCGAACTCCGACATACCGATCTCGAACACCGCCGTGACCGGGTAGGCCTTGATCCGCGGCGCCGTGCCGAAGGGTGTCGAGGCTCCGCGCGGGGTGACGATGGTGATGGTGTCGCCGGCCTGCAGGCCGAGCGAGGCCGCAAGCCGCCGACCGATGGCGACGCCGCCAGCCGTTCCGAAGCCGTCGAGCGTGCCCTGCTTGATGTTGTTGGCGACGAAGGGGATCGACTTGATGTCCTCCTCCGAGATGCCGCGTACCAGCACGCCGCCATTGCCGACCTGCGAGGAGGCGAGCGCCTGCCCCTCGACCAGCGGGATTGCGAACTTGATGCCGTGCACCTTGCGCAGGCGCTGCGCCACCGCCTCGTAGTCATCGAGCGGGCGGTCGATCGGGGTGGCGAAGATGTGGCCGTTGACGCCGACGATCTTCTCCAGCAGCTCCTTGCGGAAGCCGTTCATCACCGACATCACGATGATCAGCGTGGCAACGCCGAGCAGGATGCCGAGGAACGAGAAGCCGGCGATGACCGAGACGAAGCCTTCGCGGCGGCGCGTGCGCAGATAACGGCCGGCGAGCAGCCATTCGAAGCCGGCGAAGGGCTTCGTGCCGGTGGGCACCGCTGCGACGGGCGCCGCCTCGCTGGCCGTGCTCATCGCCACGCTCCGTTCACGCGCTTTTGCCGGGGAAGCGGGCCAGCGCCGCCTCCAGCGAGACCAGCTCGCGCTCGCCGCCGGCGCGGCGCTTGAGCTCGACCTTGCCCTCGGCGAGGGATTTCGGCCCGACGATCACCTGCCAGGGCATGCCGATCAGGTCGGCGGTCGCGAACTTGCCGCCCGGCCGCTCGTCGCGGTCGTCATAGAGCATGTCGTAGCCCTTGGCGGCGAGGCCCTTGTAGAGCTGCTCGCAGGCGGCGTCGGTCGCGGCATCGCCGGTCTTCAGGTTGAGCACCGCAATGTCGAAGGGGGCGATCTCGTCGGGCCAGACGATGCCGGCCTCGTCATGGCCGGCCTCGATCAGCGCGGCGACGAGCCGGCTCGGGCCGATGCCATAGGAGCCCATATGGACCGGGGTCTCGCGCCCGTCCGGGCCGGCGACCGTCGCGCCCATCGGCTCGGAATACTTGGTGCCGAAATAGAAGATATGGCCGACCTCGATGCCACGGGCAGAAACCTGCCTGTCGGCCGGAATGGCGCCGAAAGCCGCCTCGTCGTGCATCTCCTCGGTGGCGGCGTAGAGGCTGGTCCACTTGTCGACGACGCCCTGCAGCCCGGCGACGCTGTCGAAATCGGTGTCGACGGCCGGCGTCTCGAAGTTCAGATAGTCCTGGTGGCAGAAGACCTGGCTCTCGCCGGTCGAGGCGAGCACGATGAACTCATGGCTGAGGTCGCCGCCGATCGGGCCGGTATCGGCGCGCATCGGGATCGCCTTCAGGCCGAGGCGCGCGAAGGTGCGCAGATAGGCAGTGAACATCCGGTTGTAGGCATGGCGCGCGCCGGCCTGGTCGAGATCGAAGGAATAGGCGTCCTTCATCAGGAACTCGCGGCCGCGCATCACGCCGAAGCGCGGGCGGACCTCGTCCCGGAACTTCCACTGGATGTGGTAGAGGTTGAGCGGCAAGTCCTTGTAGGACTTGACATAGGACCGGAAGATCTCGGTGACCATCTCCTCATTGGTCGGGCCATAGAGCATCTCGCGGTCGTGCCGATCCTTGATCCGCAGCATCTCCTTGCCATAGGCGTCGTAGCGCCCGCTCTCACGCCAGAGATCGGCCGACTGGATCGTCGGCATCAGAATCTCGACGGCGCCGGCGCGATTCTGTTCCTCGCGGACCACCGCGCTGATCTTGTTGAGCACGCGCAGGCCGAGCGGCAGCCAGGAATAGATGCCGGCCGATTGCTGGCGGATCATGCCCGCACGCAGCATCAGCCGGTGGGAGACGATCTCGGCCTCCTTGGGCGTGTCGCGCAGGATCGGCAGGAAATAGCGGGAGAGGCGCATCGCAGGGCTCTTCAGGAGGAGATTGCGCCGGCTGGCGCAGCGAGTCGGCAAGGTTCCAGAAACACCATCCCGGTCGCGAAATTGCAACCCGGCGAGTGCCTTAAACGCTGGACAGCGCCCTCACCCCTCGGTGGCGAAGGCAGCCTTCAGCGCGTGTTCGACCGGCGCCGGCACGAAGGCCGAGATATCGCCGCCCATCGCAGCGATCTGGCGCACCAGGGTGGCGGTGATATGGCGGGTCAGCGGGGTCGCCGGCAGAAACACGGTCTGCAGCTCCGGCGCCATCGCCGCGTTCATGCCGACCATCTGCATCTCATAGTCCAGATCGGTGCCGTCGCGCAGGCCGCGAATGATGATGCTGGCTCCGGCCTTGCGCGCGGCGTCGACCGCGAGATCGCCGAAGGTCACGACCTCGACGCGCGCGCCGGCCGCCCGGGCCAGCGGCTCGGCGACGACACGCAGCAGCTCGGCCCGCTGCTCGACGGACAGCACCGGCTTCTTGCCGGGATGGACCCCGATCGCGAGCACGAGCCGGTCGCACAGCTTCGCCGCTGCCGCGATGACGTCGGCATGGCCGTTGGTGACGGGATCGAAGGAGCCGGTGTAGAAGGCGGTACGCATGCGCCAGCGTTAGCCAAAGCGCCGGGCGTCGACAAGCGTTCAGGCGACGCGAAGCTCCGCGATCAGCCGGTCGACGCGCCCTTCCAGCGCCTGCGCCAGCCCGGTCAGCTCATCTGCCGCAGCCAGCACCGCATCGGCCGAGCCGGCGGTGTGGCGCGAGGCGAGCGAAAGCTGGCCGGTCGCCTGACCGATCTGGACGATCTCCCGTGTCGCGGCGACGACGTCGGCGGCGATCGCATGGGTCGCCTCATGTTGGCGCAGCATGGTCTGCGCGGTACGCCGCGTCGCCTCGCTCAGCTCCTGCACCATGGCATGGATGCCGGCCATGCCGTCGACGGTCGCCGCCGTCGCCTTGTTCATGGCGTCGATCTGCAGTGCGATATCCTCGGTCGCACCGGCCGTCTGGGCCGCAAGCGACTTCACCTCGGCGGCGACGACCGCGAAGCCGCGCCCAGCCTCGCCGGCACGCGCCGCTTCGATGGTCGCGTTGAGGGCGAGCAGATTGGTCTGGCCGGCGATCGCCGAGATCAGGCCGACCACCTCCGATACCCGGGCCGCGCCGCTCGCCAGCCCGTCGACGACCTCGCTGACGTCATCGGCGTGCCGCCTCGCCTGCCCGGCCGTGACATCGGAACGACTGACCTCGCCGGACAGGCTCTCGACCGCGCCGAGCAGATCCTGGGCCGCGCGCTCGATCGAATGGACACGGGCGATCGCATTCCCGGTCGACAGCTCGGCATCGGCAGCGCCGGTCCTCGCCGCGCCGGCGCTCTCGCTGAGCTGGTTGGCGGTCGCCGCGAGCGCACCGGCCGCGGTCGCCACCGAGGTGCTGACGGTGCGCACCGATTGCTCGAGCTCGCCCGCCAGCTCACCAAGCAGACTGCGGCGATGCCGCTCGGCCTCGGCGCGGCGCGTCTCCTGTTGCGCCTCGCGCCATTGCGTCTCGCGTTGCAGGGTCTCGCGTATCGTGCCGATCGAAGCGGCGATGCCACCGATCTCATCGCGGCGCTGCGCACCCGGAATCGCCTGGTCGGTGCGGCCGGCGGCAATGCCGGCAAGCGCATCGGAGAGGCCGCCGATCGGACGCGCCACGGACCAACCGAGCAGGATCGCAAAGCCGAGCAGCGGCGCCAGGACGAGCAAGCCGGCGGTGACGATCGCACCGCGGATCTTGCCGACGACGGCGAAGGCCGCCCGCTCCGGCTCGGTCAGCCAGAGCTGCCAACGCCAGTCGCCGGCCGCGATCGAGCGCCCGGTGGCGACGAGCGCGGTTCCGTCATGACTGGTCATGCGGAGCAGCCCATCATCGCCGCGGCTGGGGAGCCGGCGTTGGTCGAGCGAATCGCTCGGGGCGGATGCTTCGAGACGGGCTGCGGGGCTCGAGCGCGTGAAGCCGTCCTCGCCGACCACATAGACGCCGATCTCGCCGCGCCCGGCGGCGTTGGCGCTGAGAACATCGTCGATCAACCCTGAATTGACGGCGATGACGAGCGTGCCGACCTGCTCGGTGGCATCGAGCTCGATATCGTAGAAGGGGGCGGCCAGGAAGGCGCGCGGCTCGCCGCCGATCAGGTCATAGGGGGCATAATCCCGCAGGATCTGCGTGCCTGCCGGCTGGTGGCGCGCCTCCTCGACCACCTGTGCAAGACCACTTCCGGCGAACTCCGGATCGCTGAGAAGCCGGCCGAACTCCGGCCCCTTGGTGGCGCTGTAGACGACCCGTCCCTTCAT
This sequence comes from Allobosea sp. GW823-FHT01F03, assembly GCF_058798075.1. Taxonomy (NCBI): domain Bacteria; kingdom Pseudomonadati; phylum Pseudomonadota; class Alphaproteobacteria; order Hyphomicrobiales; family Alloboseaceae; genus Allobosea; species Allobosea sp. GW823-FHT01F03. The sequence continues at coordinate 3,339,641 of NZ_CM179505.1, forward strand.
CGAGACAAGGTAGATGTCGGCGTAGTTGAATTGCTTCAGCGCGGCGGCATAGGTCTCGTGGATCCGGACATGGCGCCAGGAGTAGCCGTGCTGGTGGCCGTGGCCGTTCAACGCCAGACGCTCCGGCAGCGGCCGCATGCCATCGCCCTGATAATGGCTGAGAACGGCATTCAGGTCATGCGGCCCCAGTTCCAGCCATTTGCCGAGCTCGTCGAGCGCCGCCACCGTAAAGGCGCTGCGCGCCTGGACGGCCAGCTCCGAGCGCAGCAACACCAGCCGCCGTTCGATGGCGCGCGAATGGCTTTCGGCCAGCGCATGGAGCCGGGCGCGCGACGCTTCCCGGGCCCAGCTGGTGACGGCGAGATAGGCTGAAACACCGACCGTTACAGCAGCGAGGCAGGCAAGCGCGAGCATAGCGGCGGGAAGCCGTACCCTAAGGCTGTACACCGCTGTTTTCCCCGCCCGATCTAACGCTAATTGGGAGAGATACAACCTGAAGTAGGTTAACTTTACCTAAAGTCAGCAACCGGCGCGGAGGACGGCGTCGCAATACCACGGAATGGATGCGGAGACGGGGCGAGCGCCGCGAGCGCGGCGGCACTGCCGACCACCAAGGCCAGGAGGATGACGAAGACAGCCATGAGCGAAACGCGACGCCGATACGGGACGAGGAAGCCGATCTGCATGGATTGTTCTTTGCGAATCAGGGCGTTACATCGATTTCCTGGGTGCGGTAGGCGGCGGGCCCCAGCGTGGCCGGAATATGTCGAATTCGTGACTGGGCCGCCCTGCCCCATTTCTGGTTTGCATCGCCCTGGCAAGTTTGCCTAAAGCCAGCCCATGCTCACCCTCAGTGACATCACCTACCGGCTCGGCGACAGGCTGCTGCTGGACAAGGCCGGCGCGGCACTGCCGGCAGGCGCGCGCGTCGGGCTGGTCGGCCGCAACGGCACCGGCAAGACCACCCTGTTCCGCATCATCACCGGCGACCTCTCTCCGGAAGGCGGCAGCGTCAGCCTGCCACGGGGCATGCGGATCGGCGGGGTGGCGCAGGAGGCGCCGGGCGGGCCCGAGAAGCTGATCGACGTCGTCCTCGCCGCCGACACCGAGCGCGCCGCCCTGATGAAGGAGGCGCAGAGCGCGACCGACCCAATGCGCATCGCCGAGATCGAGACCCGGCTCGCCGATATCGGCGCCCATTCTGCCCCGGCCCGCGCCGCGACCGTGCTGCACGGCCTCGGCTTCGACGAGGAAGCCCAGCAGCGCCCCTGCTCGGATTTCTCGGGCGGCTGGCGCATGCGCGTCGCACTCGCCGCGGTGCTGTTCTCCGAGCCCGACCTTCTGCTGCTCGACGAGCCGACCAACTATCTCGACCTGGAAGGCACGCTCTGGCTCTACGACTATCTCGAGCGCTACCCGCATACCGTGCTGGTCGTCAGCCATGACCGCGAACTGCTCGATACCTGCGTCGACCACATCCTGCATCTCGACCAGGGCAAGCTGACGATCTATCGCGGCGGCTACAGCGCCTTCGAGAAGCTGCGCGCCGAGAAGCAGGCTCATCTCGCCAAGGCGCGCGACAAGCAGGATGCCGAGCGCAAGCATCTCCAGGCCTTCGTCGACCGTTTCAAGGCCAAGGCGACCAAGGCGCGACAGGCGCAGTCGCGCGTCAAGCGCCTCGAGAAGATGCAGGAAATCGCGGTCATCCAGGATCGCGACGTCCAGCCATTTTCTTTTCCGGAGCCGGAACGGCCGCTCTCGCCGCCGATGGTGGTGCTGGACGGCGCCAGCGCCGGCTATGGCGAGCGCAAGGTGCTGCAGCGACTCAATCTGACGCTGGCGCCGGACGATCGCATCGCCCTGCTCGGCTCGAACGGCAACGGCAAGTCGACCTTCTGCAAGCTGATCGGCGGCCGCCTCGCCCCGCTCTCCGGCGAGATGAAGCGCTCGTCGAAGCTCCAGACCGCCTATTTCGCCCAGCACCAGCTCGACGAGCTACGCATGGAGGACACGCCGGTCGGCCATATCCGCCAGCTGATGCCGGACGAGCCGGAGGCCCGGGTGCGCGCCCGCACGGCGCAGATCGGCTTCCCCGCCAGCAAGGCCGACACCCCGGTCAAGAATCTCTCCGGCGGCGAGAAGGCCCGGCTGATGCTCGGCATCGCCACCTTCGGCGGCCCGCATCTGCTCATCCTCGACGAGCCGACCAACCATCTCGACATCGACAGCCGCACCGCGCTGGTCAAGGCGATCAACGACTATCCCGGCGCCGTGATCCTGGTCAGCCATGACCGATTCCTGATCGAGGCCTGCGCCGACCGGCTCTGGCTGGTCGCAGACGGCACGGTGAAGAGCTTCGACGGCGACATGGAGGATTATCGCAGCTTCGTGCTCGGCAAGGAGAAGCAGGCGAAACGGGAGAAACCCGCTCAGGAAGCTCCCGTCCCCGGCAAGGCCGACGAGCGCAAGGGCAACGCCCAGAAGCGCGCGGCGCAAGGACCGCTGCGCCAGAAGCTCAACCTCGCCGAGGCGCGCATCGCCAAGCTCACCGGGCTGATCGAGAAGGTCGACGAGGTGCTCGGCAATGGCGCGGCCTTTGCGCGCGATCCGGACAAGGCGCTGCAGCTCTCGCGCCAGCGCGCCGAGCTCGCCGAGGCGCTCGGCGCGGCCGAAGAGGAATGGCTGTCGCTCAGCGAGGAGCTGGAGAGCGCCTGAGGCAATGCTCCGGCTGCATGGTCACTCCGGGCCAGCCGCGCCGCGGCACTTTTCCGGAATCCATCGGTGAGCCCCGGAGACCTTTGATGGTTTCCGGCATTCCGCTTCGCTCCAGCCGGAATGACCTTACGAGCCGGCCGGAGCGTGCTAGCCCTGCTGCTCGGGCTGGCCCGGCTTGACGATGCGGCTCAGGCGGTTGTCGGTGAACATGTAGATCTCACGCCCGCCGGGCTCGTTATAGAGTACCTGGACCTCGCGCTGGCCCTTGCCGCTCTCGCCGATCAGCACGTCGGTCGGCCGCTTGGCCTTCAGCCTGACCAGCTCGCATTCGGTGATGCCGGGCGCGATCTCCTTCGGCAGCGGTCGCGTCGCGGGATCGAGCGAGACGTCGGCAGCGCATTCGCCATCCGGCGTCAGCATCGCCTCCTGCGTCGAGATGCGGGCCGTGGCGCTGCTGGTACGCGTGCCGCGCTCGTCCGAGACGAAGGAAAAGCCGCCCATGTCGACGGCGCAGCCGCCCAGGCCGATGGCCAGAGCGACGATCACGGAGATTTTCACGCTTTTTTCTCCCAGCGGCCGGTCTCGTCCTGCTGCCAATAGGTCGCAGCCAGGCCCCGCGCTCGCAATTTCTTCCAGTCCTCGCGGGCGGAGGCGAGTGCCTCCGGATCGTCACCGTCGAACATCAGGATGACGCGCTCATAATCGTCCAATGCGTCGGGAATGCGGACGCCATCAACGCAAAAACGGACCTGCGCCGCATTCGGATTGCCGGCATCGGTGGTGAGCACGATCGGGTTACCGGCGGCATCCGGTTCACCTGCGGTGCCGTGCGGCAGGAAGGAATCGTCCGCATAGGTCCAGAGCCGATCGTCGAGCGCGGCCAGACGCTCGCGGCTGGAGCACTCGACCACCACCTTCCAGCCGCGCGCCAGCGAGCGCTCGAGCAGCGTCGGCAAGACCTGCTCGAGCGGACGAGACTGCAGGTGGTAGAACCAGATCTCGGCCATGATGCCGGCTTTTCCAGCAGCTTATGCGCGCGGGCTGATAATGCGAATCAAGCCTCGTAGTGGTCCGCCACCAGCCGGTCGAGCAGGCGTACGCCCCAGCCAGAGCCCCAGGAGCGGTTGATCTCGGTCGAGAGCGAACCCATGCCGGTACCCGCGATGTCGAGATGAGCCCAGGGCGTGTCGTTGACATGGCGCTGCAGGAACTGCGCCGCGGTGATCGAGCCGCCATGACGGCCAGCCGAGTTCTTCATGTCGGCGAATTTGGAATCGATCATCTTGTCGTAGGCGGCACCGAGAGGCATGCGCCAGACCGTCTCGCCGGTCGCCTTGCCGGCGACGAAAAGCCGCTCGGCCAGTTCGTCATTGTTCGAGAACAGGCCGGCATTCTCCTGTGCCAGCGCGACCAGGATCGCTCCGGTCAGCGTCGCCAGATTGACCATGAAGAGCGGCTTGAAGCGGTCCTGCGTGTACCAGAGCACGTCGGCGAGAATGAGCCGCCCCTCGGCATCGGTGTTGATGATCTCGATGGTCTGGCCGGAGAGCGACGTCACGATGTCGCCCGGGCGCTGAGCATTGCCGTCCGGCATGTTCTCGACGAGACCGATGACGCCGACCGCGTTGACCTTCGCCTTGCGGGCGGCGAGCGCGTGCATCAGCCCGGTGACGCAGGCGGCGCCGGCCATGTCGCCCTTCATGTCCTCCATGCCGCCGGCCGGCTTGATCGAGATGCCGCCGGTGTCGAAGGTCACGCCCTTGCCGATGAAGGCGACCGGCTGCTCGCCCTTGCCAGCACCGTTCCAGCGCATCACCACGACGCGGCTCTCGCGCCGCGAGCCCTGGCCGACGCCGAGCAAGGCCCGCATGCCGATCTTCTTCAGCTGCTTCTCGTCGAGAATCTCGACCTCGACGCCGAGCTTCTCGAGCCTCGCCGCGCGCTCGGCGAACTCCTCGGGGTAGAGCACGTTCGGCGGCTCGTTCACGAGATCGCGAGCCAGCTCGACGCCACCGGCGATCGCCTCGCGCGCCTTCAGCGCCTTCTTGACCGCGGAGGAGTCGGCGACACGCAGGATCGCGGTCTTCGCCTCGCTCTGCTCGGCATCGCGGCTCTTGGTCTTGTACTGATTGAAGGCGTAGCAGCGCAGCCGCAGCCCGAGGCCGATCTCGGCGATCTCGGCGGCGGAGACATCGCCTCCCGGCAGGGCGGCGATGATGTCGGCGCTGCGGCCATGGCCAAGTCTGCCGGCGATGGCTCCGCCCAGAAGGGCGAAGTCGAGCTTGTCGCGCTCGCCCTCGGGCCCGACCCCCACAAGGATCAGCCGCTCATAGCCTGCCCCCTCCGGCGCCAGGATCGTCAGGCCGGACAGCGCCTTGCCCTTGAAGCGTTCGGCCGCCGCCGCTCGGGCGATCAGGCTGCGACCGCCCTCGCCCAGCCACTCCTCCGCCGCCGGCGCAGGGATCAGCTTGTCCGAGACAAGGACGACGAGGTCCTCCCCGGCAATGGCGTTCATGGCTTTGATCTCAAGCTTCAGGCGCTGCGACATCGACGGCTCACATTGGCGGAGGGCGGGCGGAAGGGGCGGGATGAACTGGCAATGGCGCGGGAAGGCCACAAACGATTCCCGTTTGCGCCACGATCGAAGCTATACCATAGGAGCTTCGAGGCGAGCCGTCCAAGGGCAGCGCCTTCGCCCTTGTGCCCGCCTGCCCAGGATCGAACCGCGTGCGTTTTGGACTGCTCGACCGCTACATCCTCAAGATTGCCGCGGCGGCGACGGTCATTCTGCTCGTCGGCCTGACCAGCGTGATCTGGGTGACGCAGGCCCTGCGCGAAGTCGATCTCATCACCGGCAAGGGCCAGACGGTGATGATCTTCTTCACCGTGACCCTGCTCTCGCTGCCGGCATTGATCGCCGGCATCGCGCCGGTCGCGCTGTTCATGGCGACGCTCTACACGCTGAACAAGCTCAACAGCGATTCCGAGCTGATCGTGATGAACGCGACCGGCGTCGCGCCCAAGCGCCTGACCCGGCCCTTCGTCGTGCTGACGCTGGTGACGGCGGCGCTGGTCGGCTGGATGTCGCTGTCGGTGATGCCGGCCGGCTTCCGCTCGCTGCGCGACCTGATCACCCTGATCCGGGCCGATTTCGTCGCCAATGTCGTCAAGGAAGGCCAGTTCGTCGCGCTCGATTCCGGCGTAACCTTCCACTACCGCGAGCGCTCCGGACAGGCCCTGCTCGGCATCTTCATGCAGGACCGGCGCGATCCGAACCAGCCCGCCGTCTACATCGCCGAGCGCGGCCAGACGGCGGAAGCCGACGGCAACAGCTTCCTGATGCTGGAGAAGGGCACGATCCAGCGCGAGAGCCGCGACCGGAACTCGAGCTCGATCATCTCGTTCGAGCGCTACGCGCTCAATCTTTCGGCGCTGTCGGGCGATTCCGACGGCGCCGGCGGCGGCGATGGCGACAAGGTGATCTACAAGCCGCGCGAGCGGACGACCTGGGCGTTGCTGACCCAGGACCCGAACGAGCCCTATTACAAGATCCAGGAAGGCCGCTTCCGCGCCGAACTGCACAACCGCCTGTCCGCGCCGCTCTATCCGATCGCCTTCATGCTCGTCGCCTTCGCCTTTCTCGGCGAGGCACGCACCACCCGCCAGGGCCGCGCCGTCGCGATTCAGCTCGCGATTTTGCTGGTCGGAGCGATCCGGATCGGAGCCTATGCCGCCTGGACCGCCAGCGTCCGCTCCGGTTTCGCCGTCGTCCTGCTCTACCTTCTGCCACTGGTCACGATCGCGATCTCTGCGAGCATGATCGCCTTCGGCGCCCGCGCTCGGGTAGTCATGGACCGGCTGACAGAGCCGCTCGCAGCACCTTTCCTCGCCCTCTCGGCGCGCTTTCGGCGAAGCTGATGCTGTTGTTCAAGACCTTCGGGCGCTATCTCACGCAGCGCTTCTTCCGCGCCATTCTGAGCGTGTTCGGAACGTTCTTCTTCCTGATCCTGACGCTCGATTTCGTCGAGCTGATGCGTCGCGCCGGCGATTCCCCGCTTGCAACCACGCCGAGCATCATCCAGCTCGCATTGTACCGCGCCCCCTCGGTCGCCGAGCAGATCTTTCCCTTCGCCGTGCTGTTCGGCGGGATGTTCGCCCTCCTGAATCTGAGCCGCAAGCTCGAGCTCGTCGTGGCACGCTCGGTCGGCATCTCCGCCTGGCAGTTCCTGCAGCCGGCGGCGCTGGTGGCGGGGCTGGTCGGCCTGATTTCGATCGGGATCTACAATCCCGTCGCGGCAGAGCTGAAGCAGCGCGCCACCAAGCTGGAAGCTTCGCTGTTCGCGCGAACCGGGCAACTGGCCAGCGGCAAGGAGATCTGGATCCGCCAGCGCAGCCTCGACGGTCAGGCGATCATCCGCGCCGCGGCCGCATTGGAGGACGGCGTCGGCCTGGCGCAGGTCGCCTTCTTCAACTACGCCCCCGATGGCGGCTTCAGCGAACGGATCGAGGCGCGGCAGGCGGTCCTGCATAACGGCTACTGGGAGCTGACGGATGCGAGGGTCACCTCGGTCATGGAAGAGCCACAGAGCTACTCGACATACCTCGTCGCAACGAATCTGGAGCCCGAGCAGGTGCGGCAAAGTTTCACTCCACCGGACTCGGTCGGCTTCTGGTCGATGCCGACGGTGATCGAGCGGACGCGCAAGGCCGGACTCGATACGACGCGCTATGAATTGCGCTATGAATCGCTGAAGGCGCGCCCGCTACTGCTCATCGCCATGATTCTCGTAGCAGCATCCGTTTCCTTAAGATTTTTCCGATTTGGTGGTGTCACCAAACTGGTGGTAGGTGGCGTGGCGGCCGGGTTCATGCTCTATGTGGCGACACAACTATCTGAGGAGTTGGGCTCATCGGGAATCGTCAACGCCCCGGTGGCCGCATGGCTGCCCGCAATCGTGGGCAGCTTGCTCGGCGCCCTCGCCCTCCTTCATCAGGAAGATGGCTAATAGTACGGTGCCTATGGTTAATTTTGGATTGAGTTCATGGTTCCCGGCGTGAGACGCATTGCGCGCCTTGCTGCAGCGACCGCGCTGGCGACGACGCTCGCGCCGGTTTTCGCTGGACCGGACCTCGTCTGGGCGCAGGAAGCCGCCAAGCCGCAGGAGCGGATGGTCGTCGACGCGCGCGAACTCGTCTATGACAAGGACAAGAATACCGTCTCGGCCGTCGGCGACGTCCAGATTCTCTACCAGGGCCGCACCATCGAAGCGGACCGCGTCGTCTACGACCGGATCAGCAAGCGCGTCGTCGCGAACGGCAATGCCCGCATCACCGAAGCGAACGGCACCGTCATCACCGGCGACCGCTTCAACCTGACCGACGATTTCCGCGACGGCTTCATCGATTCCCTGCGCGTCGTGAACACCGACAAGACGCGCTTCTCCGCACCGCGCGCCGAGCGCACGGATGGCGAGGTCTTCGTCTTCGACAAGGGAATCTACACCGCCTGCGAGCCCTGTGCCGAAAATCCGGAAAAGCCACCCTTCTGGCAGGTTCGCGCCGCTCGGATCATCCACAAGAAATCCGAGCAGATGATCTATTACGAGGACGCCCGGCTGGAGTTCGCCGGCGTCCCGATCGCCTATATCCCCTACATGTCGGGGCCGGACGCGACGGTTAAGCGCAAGACCGGTTTCCTGTCGCCGAAATTCGTCAACACCTCGGCCCTGGGCTACGGCGTCGGCCTGCCCTATTTCATCAATCTCGCGCCGAATTACGACGTCACCCTGACGCCGACCTATCTCACCCGCCAGGGCCTGCTCGGCGAGGCGGAATGGCGCCACCGTTTCTCCAACGGCTCGTACAACATCCGCGCCGCGGGCATTTTTCAGCAGGACAAGGCTGCGTTCCTCCCGAGCCCGTTCGGCGCCGGCAACGACAAGTTCCGCGGCTCGATCGAGACATCCGGCAAGGTCTTCCTGAATCCGCGCTGGACCTTCAGCTGGGATGTCGCCGGCTCGACCGACCGATATTTCTACAAGAACTACCGGATCCGCAGCGAGAGCATCACCAGCGGCAGCTTCCTGCAGGAATCGACCTCGACGGTCGCGCTGAACGGCCAGAGCGCCAATGCCTGGTTCGACATGCGCGGCTATTATTTCCAGCCGCTGACCTATCTCGACTGGCAGAAGCAGCAGCCCATCGTGGCGCCCGCGATCGACTACAACAAGCGGCTCCACAAGCCCTCGATGATCGGCGGCGAGCTCTCCTTCACCGTCAACATCACGCATCTGTCGCGTGAAGCGGCGGCGTTCAAGCAGATCCCGAACCAGAACACCTATCTCATCAACACGCCGAAATACTCGCTGTTCGATGGCTGCGCGGTCTACCAGAAGGACAGCTGCCTGATCCGCGGCCTCGCCGGGAACATTGCGCGTGCGACGGCGGAAGTGGCTTGGCGCCGCAACTTCACCGACTCGTTTGGTCAGGTGTGGATGCCCTACGCCTCGCTCCGGGCCGATGTGTTCTCGATCAATCCGAACACGACGAGCTATACGAACTACCACGTCACCACGATCGCCGACCCCTCGGACGAGGTGTTCGGGCGCGCGATGCCGGCCGTCGGCCTGCTCTATCGCTATCCCTTCGTCGCCACGACGTCCTGGGGCACCCATATCCTCGAGCCGGTCGCCCAGGTCGTGGCCCGGCCGAACGAGACCAACAGCCTGCGCATCGCCAACGAAGATGCGCAGAGCATGGTCTTCGACGACACGAACCTGTTCGAGTGGAACAAGTTCTCCGGCTATGACCGCGTCGAGGGCGGCAGCCGCGCCAATATCGGCCTGCGTTATTCGGGCACGTTCGGCAAGGATTCCTACGCCAACCTGTTGTTCGGCCAGTCCTACCATCTCGGTGGGCGCAACTCCTACGCCACCGGCGACATGCTCAATACCGGCCTGGAATCGGGTCTCGACACGCGCCGTTCGGACTATGTCGCCCGCGCGCAGTACCAGCCGTTCAAGGGCCTGCTGCTCCAGGGCGGCGCGCGCTTCGACGAGTCGAACTGGGAAGCGCAGCGCATCGACGCCTCGGCCTCGTACTCGCACAGCATCTTCTCGACGACGCTGGGCTACAGCCGCTATGAGCCGCAGCCCGAGCTCGGGATTCCGCGGCGCCGCGAGGGCCTCAGCCTGAGCCAGTCGTTCAGCTTCGCGCAGTACTGGAGCGTCCGCGGCAGCGTGCTGTTCGACCTCGACAAGTACAAATATGACCGTGAGCGCTATCGCGACGCCTATGGGCTGCACCAGCTCTACCCGGCGTCCTATGCCGCTCCGATCTACCCGAAGACCGGACCGCTGCAGACGGCCGCGCTGTCGGCTGGCCTGAGATACCAGGATGAGTGCACGATCTTCGACGTGACCTATTCGCAATCCTATGCCGACCGGCAGGCGGGCGCGAAGAACGACACCCGGACCGTGATGTTCCGGCTGGAGCTGCGCACGCTGGGTGAGGTCAGCTACTCGCAGAATCTCGGCACGAGCAGTGCGGGCGACGGCGTCGCCAGCAACTGACGAAGCCAGCCGCGGTCTCGCTATCGCTCCGGAGGGAGGCCGCGCTTGCGCAACCATCTGCTCGCCCTGACCCAGGGCGATCCTGCCGGGGTCGGCCCGGAGCTGAGCCTGATGGCCTGGCTGTTGCGCAGGCAGCAGAGCCTGCCGGCCTTCGCCTATCTCGGCAGCGCCACCGGGCTCCAGGCCGTCGCGGATCGGCTCGGCTTGCCAGTCCCGCTCCGCAACGCCGGCTGGGACGAAGCCGAGGCGATCTTCGACGAAGCCCTGCCGGTCATCGAGATCGCGGGTGCGGGCCCTGCGACACCGGGCAAACCCGACCCGGCCAATGCAGCGGGCGTGATCGCGGCGATCGAAGCCGGGGTCGCGACCGTGAATGACGGCTGGGCCGCGGCGCTCGTCACCAATCCGATCGCCAAGAGCGTGCTCTATGCCGCGGGCTTCAGCCACCCCGGCCACACCGAATTCCTCGCCGAGCTCGCCGGGCGCGGCGGCAAGACCGTGCCGCAACCGGTGATGATGATCTGGTCGGAGGGGCTCGCGGTCGTTCCCGTGACCATCCACGTCCCGCTCGCGGCGGTGCCAGCCCTTCTCACCACCGAACTGATCGTCGCGACCGGCAGGATCGTCGCCGCCGATCTGGCTCGACGCTTCGGCATCACCCGGCCGCGGCTAGCCCTGAGCGGTCTCAATCCGCATGCTGGCGAGGGCGGTGCGCTCGGGCGCGAGGACGACGCCGTGGTCGCCCCGGCGGTCGCGGAGCTGCGTGCGCTCGGCATCGAAGCGAGCGGGCCCTACCCGGCCGATACGATGTTCCATGCACGCGCACGCGCCGGCTATGACGTCGCGCTCGCCATGTATCACGACCAGGCCCTGATCCCGATCAAGACGATCGCCTTCGACGAGGGCGTCAACGTCACGCTCGGCCTGCCCTTCATCCGGACGTCGCCGGACCATGGCACCGCCTTCGACATCGCCGGCAAGGGCATTGCCCGGCCCGACAGTCTTTGCGCGGCCCTCAAGCTCGCCGGCAGGATGGCAGAGGCCGAGAGGAAACAGCGGAAATGAGCGCGCCCGAAAGCCTCGCCCAGGACGGGCTGCCGCCGCTGCGCGAGGTGGTCGAGCGCCACGGCCTGATGGCGCAGAAGGCGCTCGGGCAGAACTTCCTGTTCGATCTCAACCTGACCGGCCGCATCGCACGCTCCGCAGGGCCGCTCTCCGCGCAGACCGTCGTCGAGATCGGCCCCGGCCCAGGCGGACTGACACGGGCCTTGCTGGCGAACGGCGCCGAGCGCGTGATCGCGATCGAGCGCGACCGGCGCTGCCTGCCGGCGCTGGCCGAGATCGCGGCACATTATCCCGGGCGTCTCGAAGTCGTCGACGGCGATGCGCTCGCCGTCAACCTGTCGGCCTTGCTGCACGGCCAGGAGGCGCGCATCGTCGCCAACCTGCCCTATAATATCGGGACCCCGCTGCTCGTCGGCTGGCTCAGCGCCGAGCCCTGGCCGTCCTGGTGGAGCTCGCTGACCCTGATGTTCCAGCGCGAGGTCGCCGAGCGCATCGTCGCGACGCCCGAGCAGCGTGCCGCCTATGGCCGCCTGGCGGTGCTCACCGGCTGGCGCTGCGAAGCGAAGATCCTGTTCGACGTGCCCAAGAGCGCCTTCGTGCCGCCGCCGAAGATCACCTCCTCGATCGTTCAGCTCATCCCGCGGCAACGGCCCGAGCCCTGCGACCGGCGCCTGCTCGAGCGCATTACGCTCGCCGCCTTCGGACAGCGTCGCAAGATGCTCAGGCAGAGCCTGAAACCGGTGTTGGCCGAGCCGACGCCGATCATCGAGGCGGCCGGGCTGTCGCCGACGGCGCGGGCCGAGGAGGTCCCGGTTTCGGGCTTCGTGCGACTGGCGAACGCGCTGGCGGAAGCGCTGTAAGCGGCAGCGGCGCAATCAGCGCTGCCACCGGCTCCTCAAGCCGTCTGTTCGTCGAGCAGTTGCTCGACGAAGCTCGCCATGCCGGTGGCGCGCGCACGCTTCAGGCGCTCAGCGACGAGGATGGCCCGCACGGATTCATAGGCGGCGCCGAGATCGTCATTGATGATGACGTAGTCGTAGACGCTCCAGCGCGCGATCTCGTCGCGGGCATTGGCGAGGCGCTTGGCGATCACCTCGGGCGCGTCCTCGGCCCGGCGCACCAGGCGCGAGCGCAGCTCGGCCATGGAAGGCGGCAGGATGAATATCGCCACGACGTCCTCGCGGGCCTTTTCGAGGATCTGCTGCGTGCCCTGGTAATCGATGTCGAAGAGCACGTCGCGGCCGGCCTTCAGGGCCTCCTCGACCGGCTTGCGCGGTGTGCCGTAGCCATTGCCGTGAACCTCGGCGGATTCGAGCAGCTCATCGCGCTGGCGCAGGCCGTCGAAGACCTCGCGCTCGATGAAGTGATAATGCACCCCCTCGATCTCGGAGGGGCGCCGCGCCCGCGTCGTCACAGACACCGAGAGGTCGAGATTGGTTTCCTTCTGCGACAGCGTGCGCGTCAGGGTCGACTTGCCGGCGCCGGACGGCGACGACAGGATCAGCATCAGGCCGCGACGGGCCGGGCGGACGAGATCGACCATCGCCATCATTCCACGTTCTGGACCTGCTCGCGCAGCTGGTCGACCGTCGTGCGCAGATCGAGGCCGATGCGCGACAGGCCGGGATCGCCGGCCTTGGCGCAGAGCGTCGAGGATTCGCGACCGAACTCCTGCGCCAGGAAATCGAGCTTGCGGCCAATCGGCCCACCCTGGGCGAGCAGTTCGCGCAGGCCGGCGACATGAGCGTGCAGCCGGTCGATCTCCTCGCGGATATCGGCTCGGACGGCGAGCAATGCCGCCTCCTGATGCAGGCGCTGCGGGTCGAGCGTATGGCTGGCCTCGATCAGGGCCGCGACCTGGCCGGCGAGCCGAGCCTTCACCGCCTCGACGCTGCGGGCCGGGTGGCTTTCGGCCTCGCCGGTCAAGCGGGCGATGGTGCCGAGATGGCCCGCAAGGACGCTCTCGAGCGCCTGCCCCTCGCCGAGCCGCGCCTGCTTGAGCGAGCCGACCAACCGGTCCAGCGCCGCCAGGACCGGCTTCTCGAGCACCGAAGCGGTATCCTCCGCCTCCTCGGCCATCTCGACGACGCCGCGAATGGCGAGCAGGCCGTCCAGCGAGGCCGGCGCCATGCCGGCCGGCAGCGGCACCCGGGCGGCGGCATCGAGCAATCCGGCGAGCGCGTCCTGGTTGATGCGCGGCCGCGCCGGGGCCGCCGCGCTGGTGATGGCGAGATTGACGTGCAGCGTACCGCGCGAAAAAGCCGCCGACATCTGCTTGCGCGCCGCCTCCGAGAACTGCTCGAAGCCCGGTGGCACGCGAACGCGGACATCAAGGCCACGGCCGTTGACGCTGCGCACCTCCCAGGCGAAGGCGTGGGTGGCGACGGTCCCGGCCTCGCGGGCGAAACCCGTCATGCTTTCGATTGCCATGGTGCGTAATTCCTGCCGCGAATGCGGCCGGACCCTAGACAGGGCTTGTCACGACGACAAGCGCGAGAAATGGAAAGCCCCGGTCAGGGCCGCAGGGCGGGTACGACCTTGGGACTGTTCAGGTCGAAGCTACGATTGAGGAGCGGGTCGCGATCGGTCCCCTCGGACGCGTCGAAGGCGCGCGCCCGCGTGCCCTCGGCGCCGCCCTGCGCCGACTGGGAGCGCGCCCCGCCCGGCGCTTCGGTGCGCGAGTCCGGCGATGGCGGCGGCTCGGCCTTGTCGATGCTCGCTTCAGGCGCCGGCTTGCCGGCCTCGCGTCGGCCGGCCTCGACCTGGCGCCAGCGCGCGACATTGCGGTTGTGCTGCTCCAAGCTCTCGGCAAAGGCGTGGCCGCCGCTGCCGTCGGCGACGAAATAGAGATCCTTGGTCCGCGAATGGTTGACCACGGCCTCGAGCGCGGCGCGGCCGGGATTGGCGATCGGCCCCGGCGGCAGGCCGTCGATCACATAGGTGTTGTAGGGCGTCGCCTGGCTGATCTCGGTGCGCAGGATGCCGCGTCCGAGCGTGCCCTTGCCACCGACCAGACCATAGACGATCGTCGGGTCGGATTGCAGCTTCATCTTGCGGTTGAGCCGGTTGATGAAGACGCCTGCGACGCGGGTGCGCTCATCGGCTCGCCCGGTCTCCTTCTCGACGATCGAGGCCAGGATGACGAGTTCCTGAGGCGTCTTGATCGGCAGATCCGCAGGGCGGCGAGCCCAGATATCGTTGAGGATGCGGCGCTGGTCGCGCGTCATCCGATCGACCATGGCCTGCCGGGTCGAGCCGCGCTGGAACTTGTAGGTGTCCGGCAGCATCGCGCCCTCGCGCGGAACCTGGATGATCTCGCCGGTGAGCAGCTCGTTGTCCTTCAGGCGGGCGATGATCTGCTCGCTGGTCAGGCCCTCGGGAATGGTCACGGAATGCTCGACCGCCTTGCCCTCGGCAATGATGTCGATGATGTCGCGCTGGCTGACGCGGGCCTTGAACAGGAATTCGCCGGCCTTGAGCTTGGTCCAGTTACCCGACAGCAGCGCGGAGAGGCGGAAAGCCCAGGGATATTCGATCAGCCCCTCGCGCTGGAGCAGCTCGGCGATCTCGGTCAGCCCGCTCTCCTTCGGAATGATCAGCACCCGATCATTGGCGAGCGGGCCCGGCGCACGGCTGCGGCTCTCGACGAAGGCGATGCCGCCACCAACCAGGCCGGCGAGTACGAGCGCTGCGGTGAACAGCCCGCTGAGCATCGCGATGAAAGGCGAACGCCGGCGGCGACGCACCTTCGGCGGCGGCGAAGGAGGCGCTACCGGCTTCAACGCCTCGTTTGGGCTCCTCGGCGCAACGCGGGGCGGCTGATTCATAGTGCTTACGCCTGATCTTCCGACATCACGAGCCGTTTTGCCGGCATGGAATCGACCTCTCGGCCGCGCCCGATAGTCTGGCAGCGCGGTCGCGACAGGCTAGCGAAAATTATGGCGAAAGCGCGCTTTCCCCGACTTAGTCGACGAAACGCCGCATCACCAGGGATGCGTTGGTGCCGCCGAAGCCGAAGGAATTGGACAGCGCGACGTCGATCTTCCGCTGCTTGGCCTTGTGCGGCACGAGATCGATCTCGGTCTCGACCGAGGGATTGTCGAGATTGATCGTCGGCGGCGCAACCTGGTCACGAATGGCCAGGATGGAGAAGATCGCCTCGATCGCCCCGGCAGCGCCGAGCAGATGGCCGGTCGCCGACTTCGTCGAGGACATTGCCGGGCGTTGCGGCGCGTTCGCGAGCAGGCGCTCGACGGCGCGCAGCTCGATCTCGTCGCCGACCTGCGTCGAGGTACCATGGGCGTTGATGTAGTCGACATCGGAAGCGCGCAGCCCGGCACGGTTCAGCGCCGCCTGCATGCAACGATATGCCCCGTCCCCGTCCTCGGACGGCGAGGTGATGTGATAGGCATCGCCCGACATGCCATAGCCGACGATCTCGGCGTAGATCCGGGCTCCGCGGGCAAGCGCGTGCTCGAGCTCTTCCAGCACGACGACGCCGGCGCCCTCGCCCATGACGAAGCCGTCACGGTCCTTGTCATAGGGCCGGGAAGCCTTTTCGGGCGTGTCGTTGAAACTGGTCGAAAGCGCACGGCAGGCACAGAAGCCGGCAATGCCGAGGCGGTTGATCGCCGATTCGGTGCCGCCGGCGACCATCACCTCGGCGTCGCCGAGCGCCACCATGCGGGCCGCATCGCCGATGGCGTGCGCTCCGGTCGAGCAGGCGGTGACGACGGCGTGATTCGGGCCCTTCAGCCCGTGCTCGATCGAGACATAGCCGGCGGCAAGGTTGCTCAACCGGCCCGGGATGAAAAAGGGCGAGAGACGGCGCGGTCCACGCTCCTTCAGCAGCAGCGAACCGTCATAGATGCCGCCAAGGCCGCCGATGCCGGAGCCGATGGCGACACCGGTACGAATCTGATCTTCGTAGGATTCCGGCTTCCAGCCCGAATCGTCCAGCGCCTGGCTGGCGGCAGCCATGGCGAAGACGATGAAGTCGTCGACCTTGCGCTGCTCCTTCGACTCCATCCAATCATCGGGATTGAAGGTGCCGGCGGAGCCATCGCCACGCGGAATGTTGCAGGCGATGCGGGCGGGGAGATCCGAAGCATCGAAGCTCGTGATCGGGCCGGCGCCGCTCTCGCCCGCGATCAGGCGGGACCAGGTCGCATCGACCCCGCAGCCAAGCGGGGTCACCATGCCAAGTCCGGTGACGACGACACGTCGCATCGGTATTCCTCGCTCGGTCAAGACGCTGGTTCGCGCGCTGGACTCTGAGCCGCTCAGGCGGACTTCGACAGGAACTTGACGGCGTCGCCGACCGTCACGATCGTCTCGGCGGCATCGTCGGGAATCTCGACGCCGAACTCTTCCTCGAACGCCATCACCAGCTCGACGGTGTCGAGGCTGTCCGCACCGAGATCCTCGATGAAGTTGGCGCCTTCGACGACCTTGTCGGCGTCGACGCCGAGGTGCTCGATCACGATCTTCTTCACGCGCTCGGCGACATCGCTCATGGGTCTATCCTCAAACCTTGAAAACACACCGCTGACAGCGACGCGTCGTTGAAATCGGTTTCCCGGCCGGCCCTCGCGCCTCCGCGGGCGCCGGTCGGGTGTTCATGGCTGCACAAACGCAACAACCGGGTTGGCGTCAAGCCCCCCGGCTGGCGATCGTCGCGCCGCCGGCTGGGTAGTTAACACACTCGTAATAGGCTGGCGAGAGTTCTCCAGAAGCATCGAAACGTTCCGGAAAACCATCGCAACCCACTCAGATCATTGCCATTCCGCCGTTGACATGGATAGTCTGGCCGGTGACGTAGCCGGCTTCGGAGCTCGCCAGATAGGCCACCGCCGCGGCGACATCGTCACCCACACCCAAACGCCCCATCGGCACGTCGGCGAGGATGCTCTCGCGCTGCTTCTCGTTCAGCACCTCGGTCATCGGCGACTCGATGAAACCGGGCGCGACGACGTTGACGGTGATGTTCCGGCTGGCCACCTCGGAGGCCAGCGACTTCGACATGCCGATCAGCCCGGCCTTCGACGCCGCGTAATTGCCCTGGCCGGGATTGCCGGAGGTGCCGACCACCGAGCCGATCGAGACGATGCGGCCATAGCGCCGGCGCATCATGCTCTTCACCGCGGCACGCGAGAGCCGGAAGGCGGCGGTCAGGTTGACCGCGAGCACCAGATCCCAGTCCTCGTCCTTCAGGCGCATGAACAGATTGTCGCGCGTGACGCCGGCATTGTTGACGAGAATGTCGAGGCCGCCGAGCTTGGCTTCGGCCGCCGGCACGAGGGCTTCGACCGAATCGCGATCGGCGAGATTGCAGGGCGCGATCTCGACGCGCTCGCCCAGTTCCTTCGCCAGGGCCTCCAGCGCCTCGACCCGGGTCCCCGACAAGGCGACGGCCGCGCCCTGCGCGTGCAGCCGCCGGGCGATGGCACCGCCGAGCCCGCCGGTGGCGCCGGTCACCAGCGCCTTCTTCCCGGTCAGATCAAGCATTCTTCCTCCTTTTCGGCATTCTGCCGTCATGTCGGCCGGCCCATGCGAGGAGCCGGCCCTCATCGTCGCAACAGTCCTAGACGCCCCGCTGGGCCTTGTAGCTCGCGACATCGTCAGGCGAGCCGATCGAAGAGGCGGCAGCCCCCGCTGCGATGCGCTTGACCAACCCGGCGAGGACCTTGCCGGAGCCGACCTCGAAGAATTGCGTCACGCCGGCCGCGGCCATGGCCTCGACGCATTCGCGCCAGCGCACCGTGCCGGTGACCTGCGCCACCAGCGAAGCGCGAATCGCGGCGGGATCGGAAAGCGGCGCCGCCCCGACATTGGCCATCACGGGCACAACCGGCGCCGCCATCGCGACCTCCGCCAGGGCGGCCTGCATCGCCTCGGCTGCCGGCTGCATCAGCGCGCAATGGAAGGGCGCCGACACCGGAAGCAGCATGGCGCGGCGCACGCCTCGCTCGCCAGCGAGCGCGATGGCACGCTCGACGGCAGCCCTGGCTCCGGAGAGCACGACCTGGCCGCCGCCATTATCATTGGCTGCCTCGCAGACCTGCCCCTCGGCGGCATCGGCAGCGATGGAACGGGCCTGATCCAGATCGACGCCGAGCAGGGCGGCCATCGCCCCCTCACCCGCCGGGACGGCCTTCTGCATCGCGTCGCCGCGAATGCGCAGCAGGCGTGCCGCATCGGAGATCGAGAAAGTGCCGGCCGCCGCCAGCGCCGAATACTCGCCGAGCGAATGCCCGGCTACGAAGGTCGCGTCGCGCGCCAGCGAGAGGCCGGCCTCGGCCTCGAGCACCCGGATCGCGGCCAGACTCACCGCCATCAGCGCGGGCTGAGCGTTGGCGGTCAGGGTGAGTTCCTCGGACGGCCCTTCCCACATCAGCGCCGAAAGCTTCTGCGCCAAAGCTGCGTCGACCTCGTCGAAAACGGCGCGGGCCACCGGAAAGGCCTCGGCAAGGCTCTTGCCCATGCCGACCGCCTGTGAACCTTGCCCTGGAAAGATGAAAGCCGTCGCCATGTCCTGCTGGTCCTGAAGATCGCGCCTGGTTAACGTTGCGCGGCGCAGTCGCACCCGGTGGGCAGCCAAGTCAAGGCTCGGACGGGCCAAAACTCGACTTGCGCGGCTATTTTGCGGTGTTTTCGGCTTGCGTAAAGCGCCATCTGCCTGTAACGAGCCCCTTGCTTGTTCGGCCGGAGGCTGAACGGATGGCGGAGCGCTCCCTTCCGGAACCGCTCCGCTCGGCTGCTCTTCCGGGCAGCCACCATCCCGTGTCTCCGCCTTCGATGAAATCCTGTCGGGCCTTATCCAGGGCTCGAAGGGCTCCGCGCCGGACGAAGCAGGTGAAAGAAGGAAGGCCACTCATGGCATTGTACGAGCATGTTCTGCTCGCGCGACAAGATGTCAGCGCGCAGCAGGTCGAGGCCCTTGTCGAACAGTTCAAGGGGATCCTCGAGGCGAATGGCGGCTCGGTCGCCAAGGTCGAGTACTGGGGCGTCAAGTCCCTCGGCTACCGCATCAAGAAGAACCGCAAGGCGCATTATTCGCTGCTGAACATCGACGCCCCGCCGGCCGCCGTGGCCGAGATGGAGCGCCAGATGCGCATCAACGAAGACGTGCTGCGCTTCATGACCATCCGCGTCGAGGCGCTCGAGGACGGCCAGTCGGTCATGCTCCAGAAGCGTGACCGTGACGAGCGCGGCGACCGTTTCGACCGTGGCGGTCCGGGCGGCGACCGTTTCGACCGCGGCCCGCGCCGCGAACGTCCGCGCCGCGAAGACGAAGCCACCGAAACCCCCGCCGGGGAGGCCTGATCCATGTCGACCGCATCTGCCGGCGCCCGCCGCCCCTTCTTCCGCCGCCGCAAGTCCTGCCCGTTCTCGGGCGAAGGCGCTCCGAAGATCGACTACAAGGACGTGCGTCTGCTCTCGCGCTACATCTCCGAGCGCGGCAAGATCGTGCCGTCGCGCATCACGGCCGTCTCGGCCAAGAAGCAGCGCGAGCTCGCCCAGGCGATCAAGCGCGCCCGCTTCCTCGGCCTGCTGCCCTACGTCATCCGCTGAGCGGCTGAACATCTCCCGGTGGCGCCTCGGCGCCACCGGTCTGCCAAACTGATGAACTACTGGTCGCCCGGCGGTGAAACCCCTCCGGGTATGTTGAGGCGAAAAGCCCTCTCACCCTGCCGCGAGCCTGTTCCGATCTGACGGAAAGCGCGCGAGAGCAGCGGGACAGCAGGACGGACATGCTACCCATCGTCGGCATCGGCGCGGGGCTGGTTTCAGCCCTTTTGTTCACAGTGGTGATCACCGGATCGCCGCTGGCGCTGCTGTTGTCCTATGTCGCGCCGCTTCCGGTCTTCATCGCCGCGCTCGGCTGGAACCATCGGGCCGGGCTGGTCGCGACGGCTTGCGGCACCGCCGCAGTCGCGGTCGTGCTGAAAGTGCCGCTCGGCCTCGCCTTCGCCATCGGCGCCGCCTTGCCGGCCTGGTGGATCGCCTATCTCGCTTTGCTGGCGCGCACCGACGGCGAGGGGTCCAGCGAGTGGTATCCGCTCGGACGGCTGCTGGTCTGGATCGCCGCGGTCGCCACGCTGGTGACGGTTGGCGGCGCCCTCGCGATCGCACCCGACTACGAGACCTATCGCAGCATCATGACGCGCGGCTTGCAGCTCGTGCTCAGCGGCGGCGAGGGCGTCGGCCCTTCCGTGCGCCTGCCGAACGGCATCGACGCCGCCGACCTCGCCGCCCGCCTCGCGGCGCTCGTACCGGCCGCCGCCGGCGCCTCCTTCGTTCCGATGATCGTCGCCAATCTCTGGCTGGCGGCGAAGGCGGTGCAGCTTTCCGGGCGGCTGCCGCGGCCCTGGCCCTTAATTCCGGCGACCCGCCTGCCCGCCAAGGCGGTCGCGGCGCTCATCGCCGGCTTCGTGGTGAGCCTGATGGGCGGCTTCGTCGGCCTGGCCGGCGCGGCCGTCACCGGCGCGCTGATCGCGGCCTTCGGCCTGGCCGGCCTGGCGGCGGTGCACGATCTCAGCCGCGGCAAGGCCTGGCGGATGCCGACCCTGTTCGCGGTCTATCTGGCGCTGCTGGTCATGCTGATCACGGTGTTCCCCTTCCTCGCGCTGCTCGGCATCGCCGACGCGCTGATCGACTTGCGCCGGCGCGGATCGTCGACGCCGCCTACCGCCTGACATCGACCTCTCGACGAAACATCAAGGAGAAGAACCATGGAAGTCATCCTGCTCGAACGCGTCGCCAAGCTCGGCCAGATGGGCGAGACCGTGCGCGTGCGCGACGGCTACGGCCGCAACTACCTGCTCGCTCGCGGCAAGGCCCTGCGCGCCACCGAAGAGAACAAGAAGCGCTTCGAGAACCAGCGCGTCGAACTCGAGACCCGCAACCTCGAGCTCAAGCACGAAGCCGATACGGTCGCCGAGTCGCTCGACGGGCATTCGGTGGTGATGCTGCGCCAGTCGGGCGAGTCCGGCGTGCTCTACGGCTCGGTTTCGACCCGCGACATCGCCGAAGCGCTGAAGAGTGACGGCTTCTCGGTCGACCGCGGCCAGATCACCCTGAACACCCCGATCAAGACCCTCGGCCTGCACAGCGTCCCGGTCGTGCTGCATCCGGAAGTCTCGGTCACCGTCACCGTCAACATCGCCCGTTCGGCCGAAGAGGCGGAGCGCCAGGTGCGCGGCGAGGACGTCACCGCCCGCGAGGCCTTCGACCTCGACGATCTCGGCCTCGAGGTCGGCGCTGCGCTGGCCGAGGCCGGCGAAGACGACGATCGCTGATCGCCTTTCCGGCCCAGTCCGGAGTCAATGGGCGCCGTGGCAACACGGCGCCCTTTTCGTTGGCGCTGTGGACAGCGGGCACGGTTTTCGGTATTCGCAATGTTCCTATTTCGTTCAGGTTCATGACCCCGCGACTCTGACTTATCCAAGGCCATGTCCAGCGCCACCGCCCTCATCGCCCGCCTCGACAACAACGAGGCGCATTTCCGCGTCCAACCTCACAATATCGAGGCCGAGCAGGCGCTGCTGGGCGCGATCCTGGTCAATAACGATGCCTTCTACCGGGTCTCCGACTTCCTGCTGCCCGAGCACTTCTTCGAGGAATTGCACCGGCGCATCTATGAGCTGATGTCGGGGCTGATTCGCGCCGGCAAGATCGCGACTCCGATCACGCTGAAGACCTATGTCGGCGAGCTCGACCTCGGCGGGATCACCGCCTCGCAATATCTGGCGCGGCTGGCGGCCGAAGCCACCACCGTCATCAACGCCCAGGACTATGGCCGCACCATCTACGACCTCGCCATCCGGCGACAGCTGATCGGTGTCGGCGAGGAACTGGTCAACGTCGCCTATGACGCGCCCGTCGACATGGCGCCGCGCGAGCAGATCGAGGATGCCGAGCGCAAGCTCTACGAATTGGCGGAAAAGGGCCGCTATGAAGGCGGCTTCCAGAAATTCGACCAGGCGATGCGGCTCGCCATCGACATGGCGGCCAGCGCCTTTCAGCGCGCCGGCGGCCTCTCCGGCATTTCCTCGGGCCTGCGCGATCTCGACCAGCGCATGGGCGGCCTGCAGCGCTCCGACCTGATCGTGCTCGCCGGGCGCCCCGCCATGGGCAAGACCTCGCTCGCCACCAACATCGCCTTCAATATCGCCAAGGCCTGGCGGGCCGAGCGCCAGGAGAACGGCGAGCTCAAATCCGTCGATGGCGGCATTGTCGGCTTCTTCTCGCTCGAAATGTCGGCCGATCAGCTCGCGACCCGCATCGTCGCCGAGCAGGCCAGCATTTCCTCCTACAAGATCAGGCAGGGCCGCCTTACCGAGGCCGAGTTCGCCAGGCTCAGCGACGTCGCGGCGCAGATCGAGAAGCTGCCGCTCTATATCGACCAGACCGGCGGTATCTCGATCGCCCAGCTGATGGCCCGCGCCCGGCGGCTGAAGCGCCAGAAGGGGCTCGACGTCCTGTTCATCGACTATCTCCAGCTCCTCGCCGGCTCCTCGAAGAACAGCCAGAACCGCGTGCAGGAGCTGACCGAGATCACCACCAGCCTGAAGGCGCTGGCCAAGGAACTCGAGGTCCCGATCGTGGCGCTCTCCCAGCTCTCACGCCAGGTCGAGAGCCGCGACGACAAGCGCCCGCAGCTCTCCGACCTGCGCGAATCCGGTTCGATCGAGCAGGACGCCGACGTGGTGATGTTCGTCTATCGCGACGAGTACTATCTGAAGGGCAAGGAGCCGCGCCCCGGCACCGAAGAGCACAACAAATGGCAGATCGAGATGGAAGCGGCCCATGGCCTGGCCGAGCTCATCATCGGCAAGCAGCGCCACGGCCCGACCGGAACCATCGCCCTGCAGTTCGACGCCGACGTGACGCGCTTCTCCGACAGGGCCGACCAGAGCCATCTCCCGGAGCGCCTTGAATGAGCCCCTTCGACACGCCGAAGAACGCCGACCACGGCGCCGCTCTGACGATCGACCTCGGGGCGCTCGTCGCCAATTGGCGCGCCCTCGGTGCGCGCGCCGGTACCGAGGCCGCTGCCGTGGTCAAGGCCGATGCCTACGGGATCGGCATCGAGCCCGCCGTGACAGCGCTTGCCGCAGCCGGTTGCCGGAATTTCTTCGTCGCGCACCTTTCCGAAGGCATCCGCGCCCGTGCAGTCGCGCGCGACGCAACGATTTATGTGCTGAACGGCCTGCCGCCCGAGAGCTGCGCGACCTATGCCGAGCACGATCTCTCGCCGGTGCTGGGCTCGCATGAGGAGCTGCTGGAATGGGCCGGCTTCCGCCAGGGCGGGGCCAGGGTCAGGCCGGCAGCACTGCATGTCGACACCGCGATGAACCGACTCGGGCTCTGGGTCGGCGAAGGGCTCGATCTCGCCCGCGAACGCTCCGGCGTCATCGCCGCGGCCGAGATCGGACTGGTGATGAGCCATTTCGCCTCCTCGGAAGATGTCGCCGACCCGGCCAATGCCCGCCAGATCGCGGCCTTCGCCGAGATCGCGGCGGCGTTTCCGGGCGTGCCGGCCTCACTCAAGAATTCGTCGGCCCATTTCCTGCCGGACTGCCCGTCCTACCAGCTCACCCGGCCGGGCTATGCGCTCTATGGCGGCAACCCGACTCCCGGCCGGCCGAACCCGATGCAGCCTGTCGTCGGGCTGGAAGCCCGCATCCTGCAGGTCCGCGAGGTCGCAGCCGGCACCCAGGTCGGCTATAACGGCCGCTGGACCGCCCAAGGCCGGCGCAGGCTCGCGACGATCAGCCTCGGCTATGCCGACGGCTATCCGCGCAATGCGAGCTGGACCGATGCTTCGCCCGGCGGCTCTGCCCTGGTCGGCGGGCTGCGCTGCCCCTTCGTGGGCACCGTCTCGATGGATTTGATCATCGTCGACGTCACGCATGCCCCGGCCGGTGCAGCGGTACGCGGCGCGCCCGTCACGCTGATCGGTGGCGAGCTCGATCTCGAAGCGGTCGGCGCCGGCGCCAAGACCATCGGCTACGAAGTCCTGACCAGCCTCGGGCGGCGCCATGCCCGGCGCTATGTCGGGCTCTAGGCCGTAATGGCCAAGCGCGGTCCGACCTATGCGTGCCAAGCCTGCGGCGCGGTCTATCATCGCTGGCAGGGCAAATGCGATGCCTGCGGCACCTGGTCGTCGCTGTCCGAGGAGGCGCAGCCCGCCCCGGTGCCCGGCGGCGGCAGGACCAGCGGCGGCGGCAGGGCACGCGGCCGCGTCTTCGCATTGGAGAGCCTGAAGGGCGAGACGCAGGATGCGCCGCGCATCGTCTCCGGCATCGGCGAGCTCGACCGCGTCGCCGGCGGTGGCTTCGTTCCGGGCTCGGTCCTGCTGATCGGCGGCGATCCCGGCATCGGCAAGTCGACGCTGCTGATGCAGGCCTGCGCCGCCATGGCGCTGACCGGGCGCCGCGTCGTCTATGTCTCCGGCGAGGAATCGACCAGCCAAGTTCGGCTGCGCGCGCAGCGCATGGGCCTCGCCGAGGCGCCGGTCGATCTCGCGGCCGAGACCAATGTCGAGGACATCATCGCGACGCTCGGCCAGGGCGAGCGCCCTGCCCTGGTGGTGATCGACTCGATCCAGACCATGTGGTCGGGCGAGGTCGAGAGCGCGCCCGGCACGGTGACGCAGGTCCGGGGCTCGGCCCAGGCGCTGATCCGCTATGCCAAGACCTCGGGCGCCTGCCTGATCCTGGTCGGCCATGTCACCAAGGACGGACAGATCGCCGGCCCGCGCGTCGTCGAGCACATGGTCGACGCGGTGCTTTCCTTCGAGGGTGAAGGCGCGCATGCCTTCCGCATCCTGCGCGGCCAGAAGAACCGTTTCGGGGCTACCGACGAGATCGGCGTCTTCGAGATGACCGGTCAGGGACTTTCCGAGGTCGGCAATCCCTCGGCCCTGTTCCTGACCGGCCGCGACCAGGGCGCGCCGGGCGCCGCCGTGCTCGCCAGCGTCGAGGGCACGAGGCCAGTGCTGGTCGAGATCCAGGCCCTGGTGGCGCCAACCGCGCTAGGCACGCCGCGGCGTGCTGTCGTGGGCTGGGAGAACAGCCGCCTCGCCATGGTCCTGGCCGTGCTGGAAACGCATGGCGGGCTGAAGCTCGGCCAGCACGACATCTATCTCAACGTCGCCGGCGGGCTGCGGGTCGCCGAGCCGGCCGCCGATCTCGCGGTCGCGGCGGCACTGGTCTCGTCGCTGACCGGCGCGGTGCTGCCGGCAGGCTCGGTCTATTTCGGCGAGATCGCACTTTCGGGCGCCATCCGCCCGGTCTCGGTTTCGGCGGCCCGGCTGCGCGAAGCCGCCAAGCTCGGCTTCGGCAGCGCGGTCATGGCCGTCGGCGGGGCCGAATCGGGCGATGGCGGCGGGCTCGGGCTCAAACGGATCAGCCATGTCGGCGAGCTCGTCGCCGAGATTGCCGCGACCGCGCCGCGTGCTCGTTCCGGTCAGCGTGCCCGGCAAGCCGAGCAATAGAACGGCCTTGATCCGGAGGCGGAGAGACGGATTCAGCGATCAGGCCGGGCGGCCTGATCCGGGCCGGTTCTCGCAGTGCAAAATGAGCCGACTGCATGGGTGACGCGCGAGGCTTGAACTTGTATAGCAAAATCCGCCTGGCCTCCCCATCTCCAGCGGGCTGGACCCGAATTTTCAGCGAAGCGGCCCTGACATGCCTGTGACCCTTCTCGATCTCGTCGTCATCGGCGTGGTTCTCGTTTCTGCTTTGCTGGCGGCCGTTCGCGGCCTTACCCGCGAGGTGCTGGCGATCGCCTCCTGGGCGGCCGCTGCGATCATCGCCTGGGTGTTCCACCCGCAGCTTCTGCCGATCGCCCAGCAGCATATCCCGAACAAGACGGTGGCGCTGGTCGTGGTGATCGCCGGCCTGTTCCTGGCGACGCTGATCATCGTCTCGCTGATCACGGCGCGGATCTCGGATTTCGTGCTCGATTCGCGCATCGGCGCGCTCGACCGTACGCTCGGCTTCGTCTTCGGCGCCGGGCGCGGCCTGCTCCTGGCCGTCGTCGGCTACCTCTTCTTCACCGCCCTGGTGCCCGAGAAGATGCAGCCGGCCTGGGCGCGCGATTCCCGCTCGAAGCCGATTCTCGAGGAGACCGGGCGCAGCCTGCTGACCATGTTGCCGCAGGACATCGACTCCGAATTCATCAAGAAGCTGCTGCAGCCCAAGACCGGCGGTGAACCGACCGAGGCGCCGGCCGAGGAGCCGCGCACCCCGCCCGCGGGCACGCCTTCGACCGATCCGCAACGTCGTACGCAGGCCCCCGGCGCGCCGGACCGTCAGGCCCTGCAGCGCGTGATCGATTCCACCGGCGCAACAGGAAGCACCGGGGCCGCCGCAGCGCGCCCCTGAGTGGAGAGCCATCCCGATGGAGCCACAGATGAGCCAGATCCGCGATTGCGAGGCTGCGTTCGACCCGAATGCCGACCGCCTGCGCGAGGAGTGCGGCGTCTTCGGCATTTTCGGACATGCCGATGCGGCAGCGCTGACCGCGCTCGGGCTGCATGCGCTGCAGCACCGCGGGCAGGAGGCGGCCGGCATCGTCTCCTTCGACGGCAAGCGCTTCCATTCCGAGCGCCGGCTCGGCCTTGTCGGCGACGCCTTCTCGGATGCCGGCGTCATCGACAAGCTCAAGGGCACGCAGGCGATCGGCCATGTGCGCTATTCGACCACCGGCGAGACCATTCTGCGCAATGTTCAGCCGCTGTTTTCCGAGCTGCATGGCGGCGGCTTCGCGGTCGCCCATAACGGCAATCTCACCAATGCGCTGACGCTGCGGCGCAATCTCGTCCGCGACGGCGCGATCTACCAGTCGACCTCGGACACCGAGGTGCTGCTGCATCTGGTGGCGCGCAGCCGCAAGACGCGTTTCATCGACCGGCTGGTCGAGGCGATCCGCCAGATCGAGGGCGCCTATGCCTTCGTCGGCATCACCAACAAGAAGCTGATCGGCGTGCGCGATCCGCTCGGCATCCGGCCGCTGGTCCTCGGTGAGCTCGACGGCTGCCCGATCCTCGCCTCCGAGACCTGCGCGCTCGACATCATCGGCGCGAAGTTCGTGCGCGAGGTCGAGAATGGCGAGGTCGTCGTCATCTCCGAGCAGGGCATCGAGAGCCACAAGCCCTTCCCGCCGGCGGCGGAACGGCCCTGCATCTTCGAATACATCTACTTCGCCAGGCCGGATTCGGTCGTGAAGGGCCAGAGCATCTATGAGCGCCGCAAGGCGATGGGCGCCCAGCTCGCCGCCGAAGCGCCGGCCGATGCCGACGTGATCGTGCCGGTGCCGGATTCCGGCGTTCCTGCCGCGCTGGGCTTCGCCCAGGCGAGCGGCATCCCGTTCGAGCTCGGCATCATCCGCAACCATTATGTCGGGCGCACCTTCATCGAGCCGACCCAGAAGGTCCGCGAGCTCGGCGTGCGCCTGAAGCACTCGGCCAATCGCAGCGTCGTGGCCGGCAAGCGCATCGTGCTCGTCGACGACTCGATCGTGCGCGGCACGACCTCGTTCAAGATCGTCAAAATGATGCGCGAGGCCGGCGCGCGCGAGGTGCATTTCCGCATCTCCTCGCCACCGATCACCCATCCCGACTATTACGGCATCGACACGCCGGATCGCGAGAAACTGCTCGCGGCGACGCATACGCTTGAGCAGATGCGCCAGTTCGTCGGCGCCGATTCGCTCGCCTTCCTCTCGGTGGACGGGCTTTATCGCGCCATGGGCCATTCCGGCCGCGATCCGGCCCAGCCCGCCTTCACCGATCACTGCTTCACCGGCGACTATCCGACCTCGCTGACCGATGTTGTCGGCGAGAGCGCCAAGCAGAAATTGTCGCTGCTGGCCGAAGCCGGCTGAACCTTCGACGGATTGCCATGACCAAGCCTTTGCAGGGGCGCGTCGCGCTCGTCACCGGAGCCTCGCGCGGGATTGGCCGCGCCGCGGCGCTCGCCTATGCCGAAGCCGGCGCCCATGTCGTGGCGCTGGCGCGTACGACCGGTGCGCTCGAGGAACTCGACGACGAGATCCGGGCGGTCGGCGGCAGCGCCACGCTGGTTCCGGCCGATCTCGCAGATGCCGGCGCGATCGAGAAGCTCGGCCCGGCCCTGCTGCAGCGCTGGGGCAAGCTCGACATCATGCTGGCCAATGCCGGCATCCTCGGCCCGCTCGCACCGCTGACCCATGCCAGCTCCAAGGAATGGGCTCAGGTCTTCGACATCAACGTCAGCGCGAACTGGCGGCTGCTGAAATCGGTCGAGCCGGCACTGCAGGCCTCCGATGCCGGCCGGGTGATCCTGCTCTCCTCGGGCGCCGCGCATAAATGCATGGCCTATTGGGGGCCGTATTCGATCTCCAAGGCCGCGGTCGAAGCGATGGCGCGCACCTATGCCAACGAGACGTCGACGTCTCCCTTGCGCGTCATGCTGGTCAATCCCGGACCGCTGCGGACGCGGATGCGGGCCCAGGCGATGCCGGGCGAGGACCCGCAGACCCTGAGGACGCCGGAGGATCTGGCGCCGCATCTCGTCAAGCTGGCCTCGCCCGACTGGACGGAGACCGGCAAGATCTTCGATTTCCCGCAGGGCAAGGTGCTGACGCCGCAGATGCCGGCGTAAGCTGCAACCGATCCCCTCTCCCCTTGCGGGAGAGGGTTAGGGTGAGGGGTTTCGCAACGCTGCTCACGCGCTCGGAACGACATCTCCCGAACCTTTCCGGTACTGAGCGACCCCTCATCCGCCTGCCGGCACCTTCTCCCACAAGGGGAGAAGGAACTAACAGCCCCGAGCATGACGCGCCCTTACGGCGCCGCCCGATACTCCTGCACCACCGCGATCAGCTCGGCCACCGTCAGGTTCGGCAGGGCCGCCATCTCGTCGAGCGAGAACCAGCCGATCTCGCTGTGCTCGTCGGTGAGGTTCTCGGCCGTCCCGCCATCCCAGGCCGACACCACATAGATGTGATGCAGCGCCGCGCCGTTCCGCTCCGGAAAATATTCGGGAGCCGAGAGCATCAGGCGATAGACCGTCGGCACGAGCCCGACCTCCTCGCGGCATTCGCGCAACAGGGCTTCGTCGAGCCCCTCGCCGGCCTCGACGCGTCCGCCGATCGCATCCCAATGATCGGCCCAGGCGCGCTTCCAAGAGGCTCGCAGACCAAGCAGCACCTTGCCGTCGGTTCTGAGGAAGAGCGCGCTGACCGTTTCGGGCGCGCCTGAGCAGGATGCGAAAACGTGGGAACCGGCTTCTCGCATCGATCCCGCTCAGTCTCGAAGCATCAGCGCTTGGCCTTGTCGTAGGGGTTCGTGCCCCCGCGCGTATGCAGGCGGATCGGTGTGCCCGGCAGCTCGAAAGCGTCGCGCAGGTTATTGACCAGATAGCGCGTATACGACACCGGCAGATGCTCGAGCTGGTTGCCGAACAGCGCGAAGGTCGGCGGGCGCGCCTTGGCCTGCGTCATGTAGCGGATCTTGATGCGGCGGCCGGCGACGGCCGGCGGCGGATGGGCCGAGAGCACACCTTCCAGCCAGCGGTTGATTCGCGCGGTCGAGACCCGGCGGTTCCAGACGCCATAGGCGCGGAAGACTGCCTGCATCAGCCTGTCGATGCCCTCGCCGGCGAGGCCGGAGAGTGGCACGATCTCGACGCCGCGAACCTGCGCCAGCAGGTGGTGGGCCTTTTCCTTCAGCTCGGCGAGCAAGCCCTGCTTGTCGGCGACGAGGTCCCATTTATTGAGGCCGATGACGACGCAGCGGCCTTCGCGCTCCGTCAGATCGACCAGGGTCAGGTCCTGCTTCTCGAAGGGAATGGTCGAGTCGAGCAGCACGACCACGACCTCGGCATAGCGGATGGCGCGCAGCGCATCGGCGACCGAGAGCTTCTCGAGCTTCTCCTCGATGCGGGCGCGCTTACGCATGCCGGCGGTGTCGAACAGCCTGACCGGACGGCCGCGCCAGTCCCAGTCGACCGAGATGGTGTCGCGGGTGATGCCGGCCTCAGGGCCGGTCAGCAGACGGTCCTGCCCGATCATCCGGTTGACCAGGGTCGACTTGCCGGCATTGGGGCGACCGATGATGGTCACGCGCAGCGGCTTGTTGGGGTCGTCGCCCTCCTCCTCGTCCTCCGCGAGGGCGGCGGGCGCATCGGCCCAGAGTTCCTCCTCGTCCTCCTCCGGCTCTTCCGCGACATAGGGCATCAGGGCCTCGAGCAGGTCGGCGGTGCCCTCGCCATGCTCGGCGGAGAATGGCACGGGGTCGCCAAGGCCGAGCGAATAGGCCTCCATGACGCCGTCCTTGCCCTTGTTTCCTTCCGCCTTGTTGGCGAGCAGGATGACGGGCTTGCCGGAGCGACGCACCAGATCGGCGAAGGGCTGGTCCATCGGCGTCAGGCCGAGCCGGGCGTCGATCATGAACAGGATGACGTCGGCCTGCTCGATCGCCGTCTCTGTCTGCGCGCGCATACGACCCGCGAGCGAGTGCTGGTCGGCCTCCTCGAGGCCGGCAGTGTCGATCACCGTGAAGCGTAGATGGCCGAGGCTGGCCTCGCCCTCGCGCCGGTCGCGCGTGACGCCCGGACGGTCGTCGACCAGCGCCAGCTTCTTGCCGACGAGCCGGTTGAACAGGGTCGACTTGCCAACATTGGGCCGGCCGACAATGGCGATGGTCGCGGTCATGATCCGTCCAGTTGGGCCGGCACCGGCCGATACGGACCGGCGCGCGGCGTCAGTTCTTGGTTTCGACGGCGCCGCCGCGAACCAGCGTAAGATAGAGCTCGACCCGCTGGCGCAAGCTCGCCGGCGTCTCGGCATCGGTCACGATGGCGTCGAACCAGCGGCCGGCGTCCTCGTAGAGATTGCCCTTGAGCGCCGCGATGCCGAGCGCTTCCCGGGCGGAATGGCGCCAGTTCCCGGCAGGCGTCGCCAGCGGTTCGAGAGCCTTGCGCAGCTCGGCATAAGGCAGGAGGTCGACCCGCAGCAGGCCGGCGCGCAGGCGGGCGAGATCGCGATAGCTCGCCTCGAGCGCGCCGTCATTGGCGAGCGCGTCGAAGGCGGTGGCGCCAGCGGCGGGATCGCGCTTGCCGACCTCGCCGGCCAGGCGGAAACGGGCGAGCTGGCGATAGCCAGCCGGTGCATTGGCGGAAAGCTCGGTCAGGATCGACTCCGCCTCGCTGCCATTGCCGTCACGGGCGGCGCGCAGGGCGGTTTCGAACTTCGCTCCGACGGCCTCCGCCTTCTGCCGTTCCTGGTGCTGCCAGAACTGCCAGCCGGCGACGCCCACGACGGCGATCACGGCAATCGCGATGAAGACGTTGCTGTACTTGCTCCAGATGGCGGCCGCCTTCTCGCGGCGAACCTCCTCGTCGATCTCGCGGAAAATATCGGACATAACGCCTCGGAAATGCTTGCTGCCCTGCCGGGTAGCACTTTCGCCGGCAGATTGCGAGCCGGATCGATATCGCCACGGCCACGGATCTGCGCAGGCCGCATGTCCGGCTCCCAGCCAGGGGCTCAGAGGGCGCCGACTGCTTGACCTGCGAGGCGGACAGGCCCTAGAGCGCGGGACGCGTCGCAGGATGATGCCGCGCAGGTGGCAGAGCAGCCGGATCTCCCAGCCCGGCGCCTCGGCCCTCGGCACATCCGAAAGCAGGATCAAAAAGCCATGAGCGCCAACGCCATCGTCACCGCCGGCGCCGATCTCGCCCAGCCGGTCCGCTTCGGCAACGCCCTGCCGCTCGCCCTGATCGCCGGCCCCTGCCAGATGGAAAGCCGCGAGCACGCATTGGAAGTCGCGCTGGCGCTCAAGGACATGGCTGCCGAGCTCGGCATCGGCCTTGTCTTCAAGACCTCCTTCGACAAGGCGAACCGGACCAGCGTCAAGGGCCAGCGCGGAATGGGACTGCAGGCCGCCCTGCCCGTCTTTGCCGAGATTCGCGAGCGCACCGGCTTGCCGGTGCTGACCGACGTGCACGAAGCCGGCCAATGCGCCGCCGTCGCCGAGGTCGTCGACATCCTGCAGATCCCCGCCTTCCTCTGCCGCCAGACCGACCTGCTCGTCGCGGCCGCCGCGACCGGCAAGATCGTCAACGTCAAGAAGGGCCAGTTCCTCGCTCCCTGGGACATGGTCAATGTCGCCGCCAAGGTGACCGAGAGCGGCAACCCGAACGTGATGCTGACCGAGCGCGGCGCCTCCTTCGGCTACAACACGCTGGTGACCGACATGCGCAGCCTGCCGATCATGGCCGAGATCGGCGCGCCGGTGATCTTCGACGCCACCCATTCGGTGCAGCAGCCCGGCGGCAAGGGCGCCTCCTCCGGCGGGCAGCGCGAATTCGTACCGGTTCTGGCGCGGGCGGCGGTCGCGGTCGGCGTCGCCGGGGTCTTCATCGAGACCCATCCCGATCCCGACAAGGCGCCGTCCGACGGGCCCAACATGGTGCCGCTGCGCGAGTTCCCCACCCTGATCCGGCAGTTGCAGGAGTTCGACCGCGTCGCCAAGCGCATCCCGCAGGTTGCGCCGGCCCATGGCTGAGGCGGCGCAGCCGCAGCCCGCCCCCGGCTCTCTCAAGGCCCTGATCCTCGTCCTCGGGGCCTGCGGCTTCGCCTCCACCTTCACCATGCGGATCCTCGATCCGCTGGTCCCGACGCTGGCGAGCGAATTCACGCACAGCGTCCCTCAGGTCGCCGCGATCGCGACCGCCTTCTCCTTCGCCTATGCCGTCGGCCAGCCCTTTCTCGGGCCGGTGGCCGATTCCTTCGGCAAGCTGCGCACCATCTCGACCTGTCTGCTCCTGCTCGCCACGCTCTCGGCAGCGGCGGCGTTCGCCTGGTCCTTCGATGCGCTAACGGTCATGCGCACCGCGGCCGGCATCGTCGCCGGCGGCGTGATTCCGGCGGCGATGGCGGCGATCGGCGACCGAGCCCCGATGGCCGAGCGCCAGGTCCAGCTCGGGCGCTTCCTCGTTTTGATGATCGTCGGCCAGATGGCGGGGGCAGCCTGCTCAGGCCTGATCGCCACGCATATCGGCTGGCGCGGCGTCTTCCTGGTCGCCGGCGCGCTCGCCGCCATCGCCGGCATCCTGGTGATGGTCGTGCTGAAGCCGCGGCCGGACGCGCAGCGCCCGAAGCTGAGTTTTTCAGGCGCGCTCGCGCGCTACGCCACCGTCTTCGCCAACCCGCAGACCAAGGTGCTCTACGGCCTCGTCATCGTCGAGGGGGCGCTGGTCTTCGGCATGCCGCCCTATGTCGCGGCGATCCTGCAGGAACGGGCGGGCGTCGGCCCCTCGCAGGCCGGCATCGTCATCGCCGGCACCGGGCTCGGCGGCATCGTCTACGGCATCCTGACGCGGATCCTGGTCGAGCGGCTCGGCCCGGCGCGGATGACCACGGTCGGCGGCGCGCTGATGGCGCTGGCCTATTGCCTGTTCGCACTGCCGATGCTGCCCTGGTGGAGCGCGATCGCCATCTTCATGCTGAGCGGCTTCGGCTTCTTCCTGATGCACGGCACCTTCCAGGCGCTGGCGACAGAGCTTGCGCCGAGCGCACGCGGCTCGGCGGTGGCACTGTTCGCCTGCGCGCTGTTCTGCGGCCATGCGCTCGGACCGCTGCTGATGGGCACGGCCCTGCATCTGTTCGGCACCAGCGGCGCGATCCTGTCCTTCGCCGCGGCGGTCGGACTGCTCGGCCTCTTGGTGCCGCGGGTTCTCTCGCTGGGCGGCAGCCGGACGTAGGCGCCACCGTCGTCCGGGACGTCGCATGGCGCGGCGCCCCGGAATGACGACCTCTCAGCGCCCGCGATAGGGCGCCACGCCTTGGTCGGGCAGCCACAAGCCTTTGGGGGGCTCGCCGGTCTGGAAGAAAACATCGATCGGGATGCCGCCGCGCGGATACCAGTAGCCGCCGATGCGGAACCATTTCGGCTGCAGCAGCTCGACCAGCGTCTTGCCGATATTGACCGTGCAGTCCTCGTGGAAGGCGCCATGATTGCGGAAGGCGCCGAGATAGAGCTTCAGCGACTTCGATTCGACCAGCCAGTCGCCGGGCAGATAGTCGATCACCAGAATGCCGAAATCGGGCTGGCCGGTGACCGGGCAGATCGAGGTGAATTCCGGGCAGGTGAAGCGGGCGAGATAATCCGTGCCGGCATGCGGATTCGGCACGCGGTCGAGGCGGGCTTCCTCCGGCGATTGCGGCAGGGCGCTGGCCTGGCCGAGCTGCAGGGTCGAGGCATCGAGGGTCATCGTCGCTCCAATCGACATCCATCCCGCCTCCTGATGGGCACGCGAACGCGCGCGGCTCAAAGGATCAGAGATGCTTCAATGAGACCGCCGGTGGGCGGCATCCGGTTCTTTTCAAGCGCGGCTTGTATCGCCGACGCCCTGCAAACGCCACCACCCCTTCCCGTCGCCCCTGCTCTTGTCTAGAAGCGCGGCATCCATCCGTTCCCGCCTCTCTCCGGAGTCCGCCATGACCGCGATCATCGACATCATCGGCCGCCAGATCCTCGATTCCCGCGGCAACCCGACGGTCGAGGTCGACGTCATCCTCGAAGACGGCTCGATGGGCCGCGCCGCGGTTCCCTCGGGCGCCTCGACCGGCGCGCATGAGGCCGTCGAGCTGCGCGACGGCGACAAGAGCCGCTATCTCGGCAAGGGCGTTCAGAAGGCGGTCGAGGCGGTCAATATGACCATCGCCGAGGCCCTCGTCGCCATGGACGCCGAGGACCAGGTCGCCATCGACGAGACGATGATCGAGCTCGACGGCACGCCCAACAAGAGCAAGCTCGGCGCCAACGCCATTCTCGGCGTCTCGCTCGCCGTCGCCAAGGCCGCCGCCGACGCCTCCGGCCTGCCGCTCTACCGCTATGTCGGCGGCACCCAGGCCCGCGTCCTGCCCGTGCCGATGATGAACATCGTCAATGGCGGCGCCCATGCCGACAACCCGATCGACTTCCAGGAATTCATGGTGATGCCGATCGGCGCACCCTCCTTCGCCGAAGGCCTGCGCATGGGCGCGGAGATCTTCCACACGTTGAAGAAGGCGCTCCACGACGCCGGCC
This sequence comes from Allobosea sp. GW823-FHT01F03, assembly GCF_058798075.1. Taxonomy (NCBI): domain Bacteria; kingdom Pseudomonadati; phylum Pseudomonadota; class Alphaproteobacteria; order Hyphomicrobiales; family Alloboseaceae; genus Allobosea; species Allobosea sp. GW823-FHT01F03. The sequence continues at coordinate 3,375,080 of NZ_CM179505.1, forward strand.
ACAACACCAATGTCGGCGACGAGGGCGGCTTCGCTCCCAACATCAAGTCGGCGGAAGCGGCGCTCGACTTCGTCATGCAGGCGGTCGAGAAGGCCGGCTACAAGCCCGGCGAGGACATCGCCCTGGCGCTCGACTGCGCCGCGACCGAGTTCTTCAAGGACGGTGCCTATGTCTATGCGGGCGAACGCAAAACCCGCGATCCCAAGGCGCAGGCCAAGTACCTCGCCAAGCTCGTCGGCAGCTATCCGATCGTCTCGATCGAGGACGGTATGGCCGAGGATGACTGGGAGGGCTGGAAGGCGCTGACCGATCTCGTCGGCGACAAGTGCCAGCTCGTCGGCGACGATCTCTTCGTCACCAACGTCACGCGCCTGTCGCAGGGCATCAAGGCGAAGACCGCCAACTCGATCCTGGTCAAGGTCAACCAGATCGGTACGCTGACCGAGACCCTGGCGGCTGTCGAGATGGCCCAGCGCGCCGGCTACACCGCGGTGATGTCGCATCGCTCGGGCGAGACCGAGGATTCCACCATCGCCGACCTCTCGGTCGCGACCAATTGCGGACAGATCAAGACCGGCTCGCTCGCCCGCTCCGACCGGACCGCGAAGTACAACCAGCTCCTGCGCATTGAGGAGGAGCTCGGCGACCAGGCGATCTATGCCGGCCGCTCCGCCCTGAAGGCGCTCGCCTGACGACTTTTTGTGCACCGCAACGCGAGCGGCGCGCACGGCCCATGCGGCAAACCCACTAACGAACACCATGCTCCGGCGCTAAGCCGGAGCATGCATCAAACAGTGCCGCTTTCCGACGCGAAGATCCGCCTTCGGCGTCGGCTGGCATTCGGCGGCATGATGCTCGCCATGCTGATCTTCGGCGCGAATTTCGTCGTCAGCCGGCATGCGGTGCTCAACGGCCTGAGTTCGCACGACATATTGGCGCTGCGCTTCGCCACCGCCGGCCTGTTGCTGCTCCCGACCTTCATCTCAGCTGGCATCACCTCCTGCGCCGGGATCGGCTGGCCACGCGGGCTCGCGCTCGCCGTGATGAGCGGCTTCCCGATGAGCTATCTGATGATGACCGGCCTGACCCTGGCGCCCGCCGCGCACGGGGCGGTCATCGGTCCCGGCACCGTAACGGTGATCGGCATCGTCGGCAGCGTCGTGCTGTTCGGCAGCAGGCTGACACGCCCGCTCGTCATCGGCGTCCTGGCAGTGCTCGTCGGCCTCGCCTGTCTCGGTATCGCCGGGACGCGCCAGACCAGCGACACGATCCTCCTCGGCGATCTCTGCTTCCTGGGTGTCGGGCTGATCTGGGGCGGCTATCCGCTCGTCGTCCAGCTCTGGCGCGTCGACGCGCTGAAGGCGACCGCCGTCGTCTCGGTCCTGTCGATGCTCTATTTGCCCTTCTATTTCCTGTTCTTCTTCCGCGGCTTCGACGTCGCTCCCTGGTGGGTTCTGGCAGCGCATGCCATCAATCAGGGCGTCCTCAACGTCATCGTCGGCCTGTGGATCTGGAGCTGGTCGGCGCCGATTCTGGGTTCGGCGGTGATCGGCCGCTTCCCGCCGATGATTCCGGTGATCGGCACGCTGCTCGCCATTCCGGTGCTCGGCGAGATCCCGAGCGGCCTGCAGATCGGCGGCATCGCCATGATCATTGCCGGGCTGTTCGTCGCCTCATGGCGCCGCACGGCGGCGCGCTAGACCCATCAGCGCCAGGTTCCAGCCGATGCTGACGCAGAGGCCGAGCGCCAGGGCCGGCCATGACCCCAGCGCCGGCGCGGCAAGGTGCACCACCGCCAGCGCCCCGCCGAAGCCGAGAAAGCCGATGGCGGAGTTGGCGATCACCGCCGCCGAGGCCGGCCCGCCGATCCGCGGTTGGAGAATGACGACCAGGCTCGAGAGCACGATCGGCATCCCGGCCATCACGCCGGACCAGGTGGGGCCGACCTGCGCGCTGACCGTGCTGGCGACGCCCGCCAGGGTAGCGACGGCCGCCGCGCGCAGCGGGATCGCGAACCAGACGCGTTTGGGCGGCACGGCGGGACGGGCCTGCCGATAGGGACCCAGCAGGTGATTGAGCAGGAGGAAAACCGGCGGTGTGAGCGCCAGAAGAACCAGGAACGGTGGCTGGCTGGCGCGAAACAGCAGGATCGCCGCCGACCAGCTCAGCAGCGCGGCCCCAAGGCTGACGACGAGGCCAAAGCGCTGCGCCAGCGGCACATAGGCGAGCAGAAAGCCGCCATTGGCGAGATTGGTCGCCATGCCGGCGAGCGCGCTCGCCGCGATGAAGGCCGGATCATGCTCCAGAGCGAGGAAGACATAGACCGGCCCCGCCGAGATCGGCAGGGTCGCGATCATCGCAGCCAGGAAAGGGCCGCTACGCTCGGCGATGACCGAGCAGCCGACGACGATGCCGGCGGCGATCGCCATCTTCAGGGCGAGCAGCGCAAGCCAGGGCTCGATCACGCCGGCTCGCCCCGCTCCCAGCCCAGCTTAGTCTCGGCGATGAAATCGCCCAGCCGGCCGGCCGCGATGGCGCCCCGGAGCCCGGCCATCAGATCCTGGTAATAGGCGAGGTTGATCCAGGTCAGCAGCATCTTGCCGAGCATCTCCTCGGCCTTGACCAGATGGTGCAGATAGGCGCGCGAATAGCTGTTCGCAGCCGGGCAGCTCGATTGCGGATCGATCGGCCTGACATCCTCGGCATGCTTGGCGTTCTTCAGGTTCATCCTGCCGAAGCGCGTGAAGATCTGGCCGTGGCGCCCGGCCCGGGTCGGCATCACGCAGTCGAACATGTCGACGCCGCGGCGTACCGCCTCGACGATGTCATCGGGCGTGCCGACGCCCATCAGATAGCGCGGCTTTTCCTGCGGCATATGCGGCTCGACCGTCTCGATCATCGCCAGCATCACCTCCTGCGGCTCGCCGACCGCGAGCCCGCCGATGGCGTAGCCCTTGAGGTCCATGGCGGCGAGTTCGCGCGCGCTCTCGACCCTCAGGGCAGGCACGTCGCCACCCTGCACGATGCCGAACAGCGCCCTGCCCGGCTGTGTGCCGAAGGCCGCCTTACAGCGCTCGGCCCAGCGCAGCGACAGCCGCATCGCCTTCTCCGCGACCTTGTGCTCGCAAGGCAGGGCGACGCATTCGTCGAGCTGCATCACGATGTCGGAACCGAGCAGGTTCTGGATCTCGACCGAGCGCTCCGGCGTCAGCACATGCTTCGAGCCGTCGATATGCGAGCGGAAGGTCACGCCCTCTTCGGTCAGCTTGCGCAGATTGGCGAGCGACATCACCTGGAAGCCGCCTGAATCGGTCAGGATCGGGTGCGGCCAGTTCATGAATTTGTGCAGGCCGCCGAGCCTGGCAACGCGTTCGGCGCCGGGGCGCAGCATCAGATGATAGGTGTTGCCGAGCACGACATCGGCGCCGAGCGCCTTGACCTGCTCGGGATACATGCCCTTGACGGTCGCGGCCGTGCCGACCGGCATGAAGGCGGGGGTGCGGATCACGCCGCGCGGCATCCGGACCTCGCCGGTGCGCGCCGCGCCGTCGCGGCCGAGCAGATGGAAGCTGAAATCTGTTGTCATTTCGCCGGCCTAGCCCAGGCCGGCGCTCTACGGAAGAGCGATTACGCCGACCGTCATTGCGAGGAGCGCAGCGACGAAGCCATCCGGAGACGGCAAAGCTCTATGAGACTGGATTGCTTCGCTACGCTCGCAATGACGCCCCAGCTCTACCGCTTGGCGAAGGCGGCAGCGTAGGCGTCCGGCTTGAAACCGAGCAGGCGACGCTCGCCGATGTCGAGCACCGGGCGCTTGATCATGGTCGGCTGCGCCAGCATCAGAGCAACGGCCTTGTCGGCATCAAGCTCCTGCTTCTCCGCCTCCGGCAGCGCCCGGAAGGTCGTGCTGGCCTTGTTGAGCACCTTCTCCCAGCCGAGTTCGCGGCACCAGGCCTCGAGGCTCGTCTTGTCGATGCCGGAGACACGGTAATCATGGAAGGCGTAGGGAATCTCATGCGCCTCGAGCCAGCTCCAGGCCTTCTTCATCGTGTCGCAGTTCCTGATGCCGTAGAGCGTAACCATCGTCGCGACTACCCCTGATTGCTGTCGGCGCGGGCGTGGCATGGCGGCCGTCCGAGATCAAGCAGGCGAGCAACGAAGCATCGGCGTGGCAGGTGCCCATATCGGGCTTCGAGTGGCGCCGACGACCAGCCATCTCTCGCGTTCCGTCATCCGATCGGCAAGGATGGCATGTATCGGGCGGGCGGAGAAACGCATGGACGCGTCATGATCGATCAACTGCGACAGGCCGCGAAGCGCGACGAGGAGCTCGATATTCCGTTCCGCTCCTGGAAGAACCATCCGGCCGCCGGGGTGGATTTCCCCGACCTCTCCATCGCAACCAGCGAAGCGGCCCGGATGCGCCCCATCGTCGATGCGCTCGCGTCGCGAATACCGGCCCATGTCGAGGTGCTCGCGGGAATCGACATTGGCGGGCTGGGGCTCGCCGGAGCGCTGGCCGATCGTAGCGGCCTCGGCTTCATCGACATTCGCAAAGTCGATTCGCTGCGCAACGAAGTGATGCGCAGCATCATGGCGAACTACGAACTCGGCGAAGGCATGGTGATCTCGAAGGGCGCCCGGCTGGCGGGCCGCCATGTCGCGATCGTCGACGACTGCCTGATCTCGGGCGGTACGGCGCTGGCGACGGCGCGGCTGATCCGCCGGCTCGGCGGCCATTGCGACACGGCACTCTTCGTCTTCGCGATCGAGGGCATGGGCGGCCGCGAGCGTCTCGCCCAAAGCGGCATCATCGCAAAGGTGCTGCGCACTGTCCCGCAAACGGCGCCGGAGGCAGCGGAGAGTGCCTGAGGAGTGCGGGCGCGCTTACCCGCCACCCAGCGGCCAGCGGGCCAGATGGTGGTGCCGGGCTTCGCCATTGACGCTGTGCACCAGCACGAAGTCGTGCACCGTCCAGCGCAGCGGCGGGATGCCGGCCTCCAGCACGATCTGCTCGTCATAGAGCATGGTCAGATGCGGATTGAACTGGCGCCTGACCGGGAGTTCGCATGCGGCCATGGCGCGCCTGAGCCCGGCCTGCAGCCAGCCCAGCGCCGGCAACCCTTCGCTGCTGGCGAGGACCAGAGGCTGCTTGCGCGCGCCCAGGCTGAAGCTCACGGCATGATCGAAGCCGACATCGAATGGCTGGCAACGAACCTGGTCGCCGACAGCCAATAGCGAGGACAGCACCTCGTCCGGCGCCGGACCGGGCGCACCGACGCCGCAGAGCGAGATATGGTAGCGGTCCCGCCCGATGATCGGTCCGCGGAGGTCGTGGGCTCTCCGAATCCCGTCGGCGATGCAGGCGATTGCCCTGGTCGCCTCGGCGGTCGGCAGGATGGCGAAGAAGTAGCGATTAGCGGGCTGGCGAAGCCGATACCTGCCCGGTTCGGCCATGAACATGTGCCTCTCCTCGGTTGCGCCCTTGCGAGAAAAAGAACATAAAGAGAACATATGTGCAAGAGCCCGACGCGTCGGGCGAGCTCGCAGCAAGGCGAGCCCTCCTGCCTGTTGCCTGCCTCAGGCCGAAGCAGCGGCACTCAGACCGGCGGCCAGCCTGAGCCAAGGCGCCAGATGGAAGACGCTCATCAGCAGGTACATCGCAGCCATGCCGTAGATCGGGCCGGCGCCCGGCATGGCCGGGCACAGGACCGTCGGCGCGCTGCTCTCGAAGACCAGCGCGAGCAGGCCCATGGTGGCGAAGGTCGGCGCCGCGGCCAAGGCCAGCCAGCCGGCTGCACCGAGGGCGACGGCACCGAGGGCACCGGAGCGGCTTTCCATGACCGCCTCAGCTCCGTTCATACTCGTCGTGGCGCCGCCACCACGGACCGTTCGCCTCGTTGCGGCCCTTGGGAGCCCGGTCGAGCCAGGGATACATGCTCCAGATGCCGTCGACGCCGCGCGCATAGGTCGAATAGGTGTGGTAGACGACGCCATCCTCGATCACGAAGGCGCTCACTCCCGGCCGCTCGCGCGTATAGCTCGCCACATCGGTGCCAGTCGTGGCGGCGAAGCGCTCAGTCACCGAGGCGCTGTCGCCTTCCAGACGCGAACGCCATAGGAAGGCCGGCTCGCGCTGGAAATTGTACTCGATCGAGCCGTCGCGCTGCTGCTGCTCGGTGAAGGAGACGTTGAAGTCGAAACTGAAGGCACCGTCCGAGGACGAGGCCCAGGGGAAGCGCCAGCCCATGCGCTGCCTGTAAGCCATGAGCTTGGCCAGCGGCGCGCGGGAGACCGCCATCAGCGTCACGTCGTGATTGGCGAGGTGCACGGCGACGCCGTCGAAGCCATCGGCGATGGCCGAGCAGGATGGACAGCCCGCCTTGTAGTCGGGCCCGAACATGAAGTGGTAGACGAGGAGCTGCGAGCGCCCCCGGAACAGCTCTGCCAGCGCGGCCGGACCCTCCTCGGTCTCGAAGCGGAATGCCTTGTCGATACGGACCCAGGGCAGTTGCTGGCGCTGGCGGGCGAGTTCGTCGCTGAGCCGCGTCAGCTCCTTTTCCTTGCCGAGCAGTGCGATGCGCGCTGCGAGCCATTCGTCGCGGGAACCGGTCGGATGCGTCGTCATCGATCTTGTCTCCTGTCGTCGCCTGTCCTGCGCCGCGGGTTTCGTGGCGGAGCGGCGTCGCCTTGTTGGTAGTCGCCGGCCGTGAGACGCTGGGAGTGACAAGTTTGGCGGGATCTGAATGGACTCGATGATCACGGCCGCGGCGCGTGCGCTGGCGGCGGGCGATCTGCTCGGCGTGCTGAACCGCGTCGCGCTGCGCGAGGACCCGCCGGCACTGGCCTTGCGCGGCATCGCCATGGCCCGGCTCGGCGACTTTGCCCGCGCCAAGGCCTTGCTGCAGAAGGCGGCACGCGGCTTCGGGCAGAGGGAAGCGGTGGCCCGCGCGCGATGCGTCGTCGCCGAAGCCGAGATCGCCCTGGTCTCGCGCGATCTCGGCTGGCCGGCGAAGGTGCTCGAGGCGGCGCAAGCGGTGCTGGAGCAACATGGCGACCGGCTGAATGCCGCCCATGCTCGGCATCTTTCGGTTCGCCGTCTCCTCCTGATCGGCCAGCTCGACCAAGCAGAGCAGGCGCTGGCCGGGATCGACCCGAGCCCGTTCCCGGCTGCCCTGCAGGCTGCGCATGCACTCGTCATTGCCGGAATCGCGATCAGGCGGCTGCGGACGCAGATCGCCCACGACGCGTTGGCGCAGGCCGAACGCGCCGCCCGCCAGTCCGGTATCGACGCCCTTATAGCCGAGGTCGAGAGCGCGGCGGCCCTGCTGCGCGCTCCGGCGGCACGGTTGATCGCACGGGGCGAAGCCAGGTTGCTCCGGCTCGAAGAGGTCGAAGCCCTGTCTGCGACGGACGCGCTGATCATCGACGCCTGCCGGAACAGCGTGCGGAGCAGGAATGCGGCGGTCTCGCTCGCGACGCGGCCGGTGCTGTTCTCGCTGGCGCGTGCCCTCGCCGAAGCCTGGCCCGGCGACGTGCCGCGCAGCGTCCTCGTCACACGGGCCTTCCGGGCAAGGCAGGTCGATGAATCGCACCGCGCCCGGCTGCGGGTCGAGATCGGGCGGCTGCGCGCCGAGCTCAGGGACTTGGCCGCGATCGATGCGACAGCCGACGGTTTCGCCATGGTTCCTCGCCACGGCGCCGAGATCGCCGTTCTCGCCCCGCCCGTCGAGGAACGGCATGCGGCGCTGCTCGCCCTGCTTTCAGATGGCGAGGCGTGGTCGAGCTCGGGCCTCGCGCTGGCACTCGCGACCAGCCCGCGCAGCGTGCAGCGCGCGCTCGAGGTGCTCACCTCGGCAGGCCGGGTCCAGTCGTTCGGGCGCGGGCCGGCGCGGCGCTGGGTGACGCCGCCCGTGCCGGGGTTCCCGACAGTGTTGTTACTCCCGGCCTCTTCGCCCGGCAGCTAGAACGGCAGGCGACAGCAAGGTCGCAAGCACCCGTTCCGGAGACGCGCCATGAAACGATCAGCAGCCGAGATCATCCGCGAATACGGCCCCTTCCCCGACATCGACGGCGTTCACGGCGTCTCCTATGACGGCCGGCATGTCTGGTTCGCGACCGACGGCAGGCTGAACGCGCTCGATCCCGAAAGCGGAGCGACTGAACGCTCGCTCGATGTCGCCGCCGATGCCGGCACGGCATTCGATGGCCGCCACCTCTTCCAGATCGCCGAGGACCGCATCCAGAAGCTCGACCCGCGGACAGGCACCGTATTGGCGACAATCCCGGCGCCGGGGGGCGGCAGTTCCGGGCTCGCCTGGGCGGAAGGGACGCTCTGGGTCGGCCAGTATCGCAACCGCAAGATCCATCAGATCGACCCGGAAACCGGCGCCATCCTGCGCAGCATCGAGTCGAACCGCTTCGTCACCGGCGTGACCTGGAGCCATGGCGAGCTCTGGCACGGCACCTGGGAGAACGACGAGAGCGAGCTCAGGCGCGTCGATCCGCGGACCGGCGCGGTGCTCGAGCGCCTCGACATGCCGGCGGGCACCGGCATCTCAGGCCTCGAGGCCGATGGCGGCGACCGCTTCTATTGCGGCGGCGGCAAGAGCGGCGTGCTCAGGGCGGTACGGCGACCGCGCTAGATGGCGACCAGGCGCGGGCATGGTCGCCCCAGCCATTATTTCCCTGCGCCCTGCCCTGTGAGGATTTCGGCACGCGCACGCTGCGGCAGACGACCGTTCAGGATGAGATGCGCCGCGAGGCCGATCAGCAGGCCCCAGAATGCTCCGCCGATGCCGAGCAGCTGGATGTTCGCGGCCGAGGCCAGGAAGGTGATCAGAGCCGCCTCGCGGGACGCGGGATCGGCCATTGCGCCGGCCAGGCTGCCGCCGATCGTGCCGAGCAAGGCAAGGCCGGCAAGCGTCGTGATGAAGGTCGCAGGAAACGCCATGAACACCGCCGCCAGCGTCACCCCGAACACCCCGACGAGGATATAGGCCACGCCGGCCGCGATCCCCGCGATCCAGCGCTTCGACGGGTCCTCATGCGCCTCCTTGCCGGTGGCGATCGCCGCCGTGATCGCCGCAACATTGAAGGCATGGGAGCCGAAAGGCGCCATCAGCAGCGAGCCGAGCCCGGTCACGGTGACGAGCGGATCGGCGCTGGTCTTGAAGCCGTCGTTCCGCAGGACCAGCATTCCCGGCATGTACTGGCCGGTCAGGGTGATCAGGAACAGCGGCAGCGCGACGCTGAGCAGCGCGTTGAGCGAAAATTCCGGCATGGTGAAGACCGGCGCCGCGAACTGAAGCCGCAAGCCGGACAGGTCCACCCTGCCCTGCAGCAGCAGGAAGACGAGGCCGAGCACGAGTATGCCGACCACGGCATAGCGCGGCGAGCAGCGCTTCAAGGCGAGATAGGCGAGGACCAGAAGGCCGACCAGCAACGGATCGACGCTCGCGCCGCCGAAGGCGCCGATGCCGAATTGCAGCAGGATTCCGGCGAGCAGCCCCGAGGCGATTCCGGGCGGGATCAGGCGGATGACCCTTTCGAACCAGCCCGACAGGCCGAGCGCGACAAAGGCTGCCGCGGAGACGATGTAGGCGCCGACCGCCTCGGCATAGGGCGTGGTCGCGAGCGCGGTGACGAGGAAGGCGGCAGCGGGCGTCGACCATGCCGTGATGATCGGCTCGCGATAGCGCCAGCTGAGGACAAGCCCGGTCACGCCGACGCCGATCGAGACCGACCAGACCCAGGAAGCGGTCAGTTCTGGGCTGAGGCCGGCGACCTTCGCTGCCTGGAAGACCAGGATGAAGGTGCCGCCATAGTTGACGATCACCGAGATCAACCCCGCGACGACGGGATGCATGAGGTCGTTGAGGCGGCTGGAGGGCGCGGAACCGGACGGCATGATCGTGACAGGTCTTCCAAGAGATGGGGCGCAGGCGCTGCGGGGCACGTTGACAACTAGCCGATCAATGGTCTGACAATCCCAACCACTTCCGAAGAGAGGCCCAGACCATTTGTTCAAGCGTTCGCAACTGGAATCGGTGAAAGCCTGGCTGGCCCATCCCGCCCATGCGGGGCTGCCGCTGCATGCCAGGATCCAGCGTGCGATCCGCCAGCTCATCCTCGACGGCACCCTCGGGCGCGGAAAGCCGCTGCCGGCCTCGCGTGCTCTGGCGCGATCGCTCGACCTGTCACGCGACACGGTCGAAGCCGCCTATGCGCAACTGCATGCCGAAGGCTTCATCGACCGCCGGGTCGGCAGCGGCAGCTTTGTGGCGGAGACGTCGGAACTCGCGCCCGGCCGCCGGCAGTGGCGGCGCGCGGCGCCCCGGCTCAGCCAGGCGCCGAACCTTAGCCGGCGCGGCGAGGCGATATTCCGCAGCGGCGGCGTGCGCGAGCTCCTGGCACCACGGCCCTTCGCGCCGGGCATACCGGAGACGCGCAGCTTTCCCCTCCGGCTCTGGGAACGCCTGGAACGGCAGGTGCTGAAGGAGGCCGGCACGGCGGCGCTGCTGCATGCCGACCCGCAAGGCGTCGAGCCGCTGCGGCGGGCGATCGCCGACTATGTGAATCTCGAACGCGGCGCCCATGCCACGCCCGACCGGGTTCTGGTCCTGACCAGCTCGCAGCAGGCGCTGGCACTGTGCGCGAGCGTGCTGCTCGACGCGGGCGAGCGCATCTTCATCGAGGACCCCGCCTATTACGGCGCGCGCAAGGCCTTCGATGCCGCCGGGCTCGATTGCGTCCCGATCCGGCTCGACCATCAGGGCCTGCTGGTCGACGAGATCATTTCCGAGCCACGCCGGGCCCGGGCCGTGTTCCTCACCCCCTCGCACCAGTTCCCGAGCGGCGCGACATTGGCGCTCGATCGCCGCCTGGCGCTGATCGAATGGGCGAACCGCCATCAGGCCTGGATCATCGAGGACGATTACGACAGCGAGTTCCACTATGCCGGCAAGCCGACCGCCTGCGTGCAGGGGCTCGATCCGCATGAGCGGACCATCTATATCGGCACCTTCACCAAATCGCTCTTTCCGGGCCTGCGGATCGGCTATGTCGTGCTGCCGCGCGAGCTCGTCGAGCCGATGACCGTGGCGCGCACGCTGCTCGACGGCCATTCCGCCCCGCTCGCCCAAATGACGCTCGCCCGCTTCATGGAAGGCGGGCATTTCGGCGCGCATGTCCGCGCCATGCGCGGCATCTATGCCGAGCGCCTCGGCCTGCTGTCCGGCCTCGTCGGCAAGCATCTTGCGGGAATCGCCGAGGCGCAGGTGCCGGCCGGCGGGCTGCAGATGCCCTGCCTGCTGAAGTCCGGCCTGCCCGAGCGTGCCGCCATCGACGCTGCACGCCATGCCGGCATCGCGCTGCTGGGATTGTCGTCCCTCTACGCCGCCGGCGACGGCAAGCCCGGCTTCCTGATGGGCTTTGCCGCCTATACGCCGAGCGAGATCGAAGAGGCGGTCGGGAAGCTGGCGACGGCGCTACAGGCGGCGAAGCGCTGATGGCCGGGCGGCCAAGGCCGCCCGGTGCGGCTCACCGGACGGTTCGACGCGCCGTCCTCATTCCCACTCGATTGTTCGGAAAAGTGCCAAACAATTGAATTTGCTCATGAAAATATTTTCCCGTCCAAGTACTACCGGCTCGGGACCCGTCAAAATTCTACGGTCTTGATTTCGTTGACGAATTTCCGCCAACCCCTGGAAGCCATCTATCGACTACTATCGGCTCTCGAGACGTCTTTCCAAGCCTGACGTTCGAAGCACAAGGGTGTCCAAAAGTACCGTCAGGCCTCCATCCAACGATAGCTGCGCGACCAGGGAAAACCGAGTCTGCATCAAACCTCCTCCAACAACGGAGGAAAAAATGACCAAGAAGCCAAGCCGCGTTCGCATCCTGACGATGTCCTATCAGGATGACGACGATAGAGACCCGACGGGATACGCCGGCCCCGCCACCGTGCTGACCGGCCTGCCACGAACGATCAGACGCCACGAACTCCGGCTGATCGTACCGCTCGCGGACAGCACCATCTACGAAATGGAAAAGCGTGGGGAATTTCCTCGCCGCTTCAATCTCACGCCGCGGTGCGTGGTGTGGGACCTGGAAGAGGTCGAGGGGTGGCTGGAGCAGCGCCGCCAGATCTATCTCGAGGGCCGGGCGAAGATCGCGCCCGGGCCAGATGTCCGGCAGCGCAAAACTAGGCCAGTGAAGGGACGGACGGCTCGCCGAGCTGAAACAGGGACCACCGCATCACACCGATGCGGTGGTCTCAATCGCCTCTACCAGGAGGTCACCGCGACGTCATTGTATGTCAGAAGAAGATACCATATTTTCTGACGCATGGATCAGCCAAGTTCCTCGACACCCGACAAGATCATGGCACGCGCCTTGGCCAGCGGGCGAGGAAGCGTGTTCACGCCCAGCGACTTCCTGGACCTCGCCGAGCGCTCTGCTGTCGATCAGGCCCTCTCTCGCCTCGCAAGGAACGGCAAGCTGCGCCGTCTGGCACGAGGCCTCTATGATCTACCCAAGCTCCATCCCAGGCTCGGGCCTCTTTCCCCGAACCCGGATGACGTCGCACGTGCATTGGCGCGGGAGACAGGATCAAAAGTGCAGACCACCGGCGCCCGCGCGGCCAATCTGCTCGGACTGACAGTCCAAGTGCCGGCTCAGAGCAACTATCTGACCGACGGGCCGTCCCGGCGCGTTGTCCTCGGGAAGCGCGTGGTCGACCTGCGTTATGCCTCGCCCAAGCATCTGATCCTGCCGGGAAGCGCGGCGGGCACCGTTGTGCAGGCTCTTCGCTATCTCGGTCCGGCGGGAGCAGATGATGTCGTTCGGATCGCCGCGCAATCATTGTCTGCGGCCGCTAAGAAGAGACTAGCAGCGTCCATCTGTCAGGCGCCAGCCTGGATGCGGCCGACGCTGCTGAAGATCGCACCGATTGCTCCTGACTAAGGCCATTCTGTGCAACCCTGAGCGCAGAGTGGATTGGACGGTTCGTTCAACCCAGGCATGTCGTGATGAGAAATGTCGCACTCGGGATCCCGAGTGCGACACGACCAGCTCTGGAAGCTACACCAGCCCCGGGCTTTCAGCGCCCTTCACCTGGTTCAACCCTTCGAGAATGGCGGAGTGGACGGCAACCGCGCGAGAATCGCCGCCGCTAAGGCCGCGCACGATCTCGCCCAACGACTGCATATCGAAATGCCGTAGCGTGGGCACCACGTCATCGGGATCGAAGCTTTCCGGCGGATTTGCGAAGAGCTTGGTCAAGGCACCGAATATCGATGCACCGTAAGTAAGGGGACGGCCCTCATAGGCTTCAGCTATGCTGGTGAGGGCAGCGGATACGATCGCCGGGCCATGTCGTCGCAACGCGGTCGCGATTGAAGAGGTGAAGGCGACCTCTCCCGCCTTCCACGCGGTGGACGAGGTGTTGCGGGCCATTCTCAATCCGGCCTCAGTCACCAGCCTCTGGATCTCGACGGCGTCCTCGTCGGCCGCAGCCAAGGCGGCATGGAAATCGTCCAGGCGATTCATCGGCTTGCGGGCACGATTAGCGACGATGAACATTCGGGCTTCATCTTCAGGGCTGTTGTAAGTGAAAAGACAGCACGGCAAATGCGGCAGGTCACCTCTTCGCACAGCCGCCGCCCAGCGGTGCTGCCCGTCTATGATCAGCTTCGATCCATCCGGACGTCGCGAGACGACGAGTGGAGCACAGAGGCGCCAATCGAAATTGGCGGCGATGCTCGCGATAAGACGGAGAGAACCTTCATTATCGATCGACCGCTGATAGGACTCGTCCACGCTTAGCTCGGTGGTATGTAGCCATTCGATGCTCGCCGGTTTTCCGAAAGGCGCTCGAAAGCCGATCTTGCGCTCGCCTCCACGCCTTCTTTCCTTTCCGGCTTTGCTCTTCGTCCCGAACTGAGCATCCTTGCCTGGACCGATCGCTGTGATCGGCAGCGCAGCCTCTGCCCCAAATCCATCGATCAGTTGCGGGACCTCGTCCGGTGAGCGAGACCAAAACTGGCCCTGGTGCTCGATAACAACATCACCTGGATGGACCCGCGCCGTGCCAACCGGTGTGGTGATGAGAAAGGTGCCGTTGGGTGCGGGCTCGCCGGATATCTGCGTCCTGACCCAATCCGGGATGGACGACCCGTCGTTGGTCCAGTTGCGGACGTCTCCGAGTTCGCAGGCAGTTTGTTGGAGTATCATTCTACATCTCCTGAAAGGCCTACGAGCACCGTGCTGGCGAGCGATCAGGGCGTGCCTCCCGAACATGCAATCTGGATGGCTTGTGACCGTCTTCGACGAAGGACGACGGTGAGAGGACAATGCTGGAATTCTCAAGCCCGATACGCTATATGACTACCTACATGGTCAGGAGCGTGACATGGATGCGATCAATCTGGCGGACGCCAAAGCCCATCTGAGCGAGCTGGTCGACCGGGTCGAAGCAGGCGATTCGATCGACATCACCCGTCGCGGCAAGCCGGTCGCGCGGCTTACCGCCGTGGCCAGACCCCGCAAACCGATCGACGCCGCGCTGCTTCAAATGCTGACGGCAGCGATGCCGCCCCAATCCCAGAGCGCCGCTGATCTTGTCCGATCGATGCGGGACGGCGACCGCTACTGATGCTCTATCTCGACACGTCGCTGATCGTCGCGGCGCTCTCCAACGAAGCGATGACGCCACGCGTTCAGGCCTGGCTAGCCGAACAGGATGCGGCGCAGCTTCTGATCAGCGACTGGACCGTCACCGAGATGTCGTCCGCGATGGCGATCAAGCTGCGGACCGGGCAGATCAGCCTCGAGCAGCGCGCGGCGGCGCTTGCCATGTTCAACAAGCTTGTCGCGGAGAGCTTCACCGTGCTGCCTGTGGCGGGTGGGCAATTTCGAGCGGCGGCGCGGTTTGCCGATCAGCATAGCTTGGGCCTTCGCGCCGGCGATGCACTGCATCTCGCTGTCGCGTCGGAGCATGGCGCCACGGTGCATACGCTCGACCGGCGGCTCGCCGATGCCGGACCGGCGCTCGGTGTGCCGGCGCAGTTGCTGGCATGATCCGGGCCTCATCCAGCTTGGCCGGCTCGCTCGGGAGCTGCCATGGCCGGTGACTGGTCCGACGAGCAGAATGATGCGATCGTCGCGGATTATTTCGCGATGCTTGGCGATGACATCGCCGGGCGGCCCTACAGCAAGGCCGAACATAGCCGCCTCCTACAGGCGGTGATTAGGCGCCCTCGCGGTTCGATTGAATACAAACATCAGAACATCAGCGCCGTGCTCAAGGGGCTCGGTGAGGATTGGATCCCAGGCTACAAGCCGGCCTTCAATTTCCAGGCCTCACTCGTCGATGCGGTGGTGCGCTGGCTCCAGCGTCATCCGGATTGGCTCGCACCAGCCGCGCGGCCGGCAATGGGGGCGTCGCCGTCAGCCCTTCGGGAGGAAGCGATGCTGTGGATCGGCCCGCCACCGACGCACAGCAATGCGCCGCCGCCCGACGAGCTCGAGCAGATGACCGCCATCGCTCGAAAATACGATGTGGCGGAGCGCGATGCCCGCAATCGCGCCCTGGGCCGCGCTGGCGAGGAGCGCGTCCTCGCCCATGAGCGAGCCAGCCTGCTAGCCGCCGGCCGGACCGACCTCGCCGAGCGCATCCGCTGGGTGTCGCATGTCGACGGTGACGGTGCGGGCTATGACATCCTGAGCTTCGACACCGACGGCCGCGATCGGCTGATCGAGGTCAAGACGACCAATGGCTGGGAGCGCACGCCGTTTCACATCACGCGCAATGAGTTGGCCGTTGCCGAGGAGCGTCGAGCCGACTGGCGGCTGGTGCGGTTATGGAATTTTGCGCGGGAGCCAAAGGCGTTCGAGTTGCGGCCGCCGCTGGAGGCACATGTGTCGCTGATGGCGACCAGCTTTCAAGCGAGTTTCTTGTAATGGGCGGTCCAGGTCTGGCCATGACCGCTGCGCCATTTGCCGAGCTAGAGCATCGGACCTGAAATCGGAATCTGTGGGATTCCCCTGAGAGCGGCTTTGTGATTCACCGTTTTTGGAGGTGGATCATGGGTCGCAGCTATTCGGACGATCTTCGCGTGCGTGTTGCCGGCTTTGTCGAGGCTGGTCATTCGCGTCGTGGGGCGGCGCGGCACTTCGGGGTGAGCGAGAGCTTCGCGGTGAAGCTGCTTCAGCGCGCGAGCCGCCTGAAGACGCTGCGCCCTGCGCGTCAGGGACGCCCGCCCGGCAGCAGGCTGGACGCGCACGGCGCCTTCCTGGTGGCGCAGGTCGAGGCCAGGCCCGACATCACCATGCCGGAACTCGCGGCCCGGCTCATGGAAGCGGCAGGGGTGAGCGCGACGCCGGCGGTGCTGTCGCGCTTCCTGTGCCGGCTGGGCTTCACATATAAAAAAAGCGCTGATGGCGTCGGAATGCGCACGCGCTGACATCGCCGAGCAGCGCACGCTCTGGATCACGCGTCGCCAGCCGCTGATGCGGCTCGAGCCTCACCGGCTCGTCTTCATCGACGAGACCGCGATCAACACCAAGATGGTCCGGTTGCGCGGCCGCAGCCTCCGCGGCGAGAGGCTGACCGCCTCGGCGCCTTTCGGGCACTGGCGAACCCAAAGCTTCATCGCCGGCCTGCGTTGCCACGGGCTGACCGCACCATGGATCGTCGACAAAGCGATGGATCGCATCGCCTTCGACCTCTACGTCGAGACCCAGCTCGCCCCGACCCTGTCGAAGGGCGATATCGTCATCCTCGACAATCTCGCCGTCCACAAGAGCGCCCACGCGGCCCGATGCCTCGCAGACAGGGGCGCCTGGTTCCTGTTCCTGCCGCCCTACAGCCCCGACCTCAATCCTATCGAGATGGCCTTCGCAAAGCTCAAGGCCCATCTCAGGCGCTCTGCGGCTAGAACCTTCGACGCTCTCTGGCAGGCCGCCGGAGACATCTGCAACCTCGTCACCCCCGGCCGAATCCAGAAACCTCTTCAGACATGCCGGATATGCATCCGATTAAACGTCCGAGGCTCTAGTCAGGTGCTCACCAAACCTGAGCGCAAACGCGCGACAAGCCAGAATCCGCGCGTTGCCACTATCGAAGCGCTGCCTCCAGCGTTTCTTTCCGCTCCTCCCAATCGGGCATCACCGTCTCAAGCAATGCACGCCATCCATCGCCATGATCGGGGTAGAACGCATGCGCTAGCTCATGGCAGATCACGTAGTCGATCAACCGCAGGCTAGCTCTCACCAAGTCTATGTTCAGTACGACACGTCCACTTGGTGTATAACTGCCCCATCTTTTCGCCATCGGACGAATGACGAGTGAGGGCCGCCTCAGTCCTTTACGAATGAACGGTTCCAAAATGATCTCGAACCGTTGCCGGAGCACCTCACGCGCTCTCAGTCGATAAAACGTCTGAAGGAGACGCCTGCAATGTGGTCGGTCGTCGGGCGCTCTGGCCGCTATAACCATGCGACCGCCGTCGATACGCACATGAGGGTCTTCGGATTTTTCGACCGAAAGCCGATATTGTCGACCCAGCAGAAGGTGCGTCTCACCCGAAATGTACCTGCTGTTGATTTCCGCCGAGAAGTGACCCTGGGTTTCCACTGAGAAGTGACCCGCCCAGATGGTGTTTGTGGTTCAGGTTGCGGTCAAGGTTTTGGCTTTCTCCCTGGCTGGTTTGTCGGGCTTTGCCGAGCTGTTCCTGAAGCGGAAGCTGTCGTTTCCGGTTTCGATGATGTGGCAGTGATGCGTTAGCCGGTCGAGCAATGCGGTGGTCATCTTGGCATCGCCGAAGACGGTGGCCCATTCGGAGAAGCTGAGATTGGTGGTGATGACGACGCTGGTGCGCTCGTAGAGCTTGCTCAGCAAGTGGAAGAGCAAGGCACCGCCCGACGCGCTGAAGGGCAGGTATCCGAGCCCGTCGAGGATGACGAGGTCGGCGTAGGCCAGCCGGCAAGCCATCTGCCCCGCCTTGCCCTGGGCCTTTTCCTGCTCGAGGGCGTTGACGAGTTCGACCGTGGAGAAGAAGCGGACCCGCTTGTGGTGGTGCTCGATGGCCTGGACGCCGAGAGCTGTGGCGACATGGGTCTTACCGGTGCCGGGCCCTCCCACCAGGACGACGTTGTCGGCGTCCCGGAGGAACTCGCAACGATGCAGTTGGCGAACGAGCGCCTCGTTGATCTCACTGCTGGCGAAGTCGAAGCCGTTGAGGTCGCGATAGGCCGGGAAGCGTGCGGCCTTGAGTTGGTAGGCCGTTGATCGGACCTCTCTTTCAGCCATCTCCGCCTTCAGGAGCTGCGACAGGATTGGCACCGCGGCCTCGAAGGCCGGCGATCCCTGCTCCGTCAGTTCGCTGACGGCCTGAGCCATGCCGTGCATCTTGAGAGTGCGCAGCATGATGGTGATGGCGCCGCTCGCAGGGTTATGACGCATGGCGCACATCCTCGGCTTGGCGCAGGGCGTCATAACGTTCGACATTGGCGCGCGGTTCGGTGGTCAGCGTGAGAACGGAAGGGGTTTCGACCGTCGGCGTCGTCAACGGCATGCCGTCGATCAGTCGGTGAAGCAGGTTGATGATGTGGGTCTTGGTCGGCACGCCGGCCTTCAGCGCCAGTTCGACCGCTGTCAGCACAGTGTGTTCGTCATGCTGCAGGACGAGAGCCAGGATTTCGACGACCTCCCGGTCGCCACCCGGGCTTTTGAGCAGATGCTGCTGCAGGGATCGGAAGGCCTGCGGCATCTCGGCAAAGGGAGCTCCGTTACGCAGTGCCCCAGGTTTGCGCTGGACGACCGCCAGATAATGTCGCCAGTCGTAGACCGTCCGGCTGAGACGATCATGCGAGCGGGTGAAGACCCGGCGATGTTCGCCGATCATCTGTCCCTCGGCGACAATGAGGATGCGATCGGGATAGACGCGCAGGCTGACCGGACGGTTCGCAAAGGACGCCGGGACGCTGTAGCGGTTGCGCTCCAGATGGACCAGGCAGGTCGGGGAGACGCGTTTGGCGTGCTCGACGAAGCCATCGAAGGGGCGTGGCATCGCCATCAGGGGCCGGATCTCTTCAGCCCAGATATCGGCAACCGTTCCTGGTTGTGCGCCGTGCGCAGTCTGCGACCACAGTTCCCGGCACCGGATCTCCAGCCAGGTGTTCAGAGCCTCCAGCGACGGGAAGTTCGGCAAAGGTTACCAGAGCCGATGGCGGGCATCCTGCACGTTCTTCTCGATCTGCCCCTTCTCCCAGCCTGAAGCCGGATTGCAGAACTCGGCCTCGAACAGGAAGTGGCTGACCATGGCCGAGAAGCGGATATTGACCTGGCGGTCCTTGCCGCGGCCGACCTTGTCAACGGCCGTTTTCATATTGTCGTAGATGCCTCGCCGCGGCACGCCGCCCAACACCCGGAAGGCGTGGTTATGGGCGTCGAACAGCATCTCATGGGTCTGAAGCGGGTAGGCTCGCAGTGTGAAGGCGCGGCTGTAGGAGAGTTTCACATGAGCCACCTGCAGCTTGGTGCGCTCGCCCGCGATGATCGATCGCCCAGTCCTCCGACCAATCGAACTGGAACGCTTCACCCGGCACAAAGGCCAGGGGGACGAAGGTGCCACGGCCGCTGGTCTGCTGCTCGCGCAGGCGGGCGGCCTTCCAGTCCCGGGCAAAGGCCGCGACCCGATTGTAGGAACCCTCATAGCCGAGCAAAATCAGATCGGCATGCAACTGGCGGACCGTGCGCTTGTGCTTGTGCGACTTGCCGCCTTCGATCCGCAGCATCGCCGAGAGCTTGTCGGCATAGGGATCGAGTTTGCTCGGCCGGTCGGGAACATGAAACCGGGGCTCGACGCTATCCGCACGCAGATACTTGCGAACCGTATTCCGCGAGAGCCCGGTGCGCCGGGAAATCTCACGGATCGAAAGATGATTCCGCCCATGCCAACGGCGGATGACACTCAGTAACTCCATGTCGATCACTCCGAAGTCCCCCGCGTATCCCGCGTGAGACGTGGTCAAAACATGGGTCACTTCTCGATGGAAAAATCCCCGCCTAACGGGTCACTTCTCGGCGGAAATCAACAGATCGCCCCGTACCGTCAAATATACCGTCAGATTTTGCTGCTACCCCCTAAGGAGAGACCGCAAAAACCAAAGAAACCTTATTAAATCAATTTGTTATAGGTAGCCGGCGACCAATTGATGATCGAAGCCCCATGATCAACGGAAGCCCCTGATTTTCCCGCCTTTTTTACGATATTCTACGCTAGAGCCGCCGATTACCGCCGTTTCCCCTACTCCCACTCGATCGTGCCGGGCGGCTTGCTCGTCACGTCGTAGACCACCCGGTTGATGCCCTTGACCTCGTTGATGATGCGGGTCGCAGTGCGGCCGAGGAAGGCCATGTCGTAGGGGTAGAAATCCGCCGTCATGCCGTCGACCGAGGTGACGGCGCGCAGGGCGCAGACATGGTCGTAGGTGCGGTAGTCGCCCATCACGCCGACGGTGCGCACCGGCAACAGCACGGCGAAAGCCTGCCAGATCACGTCGTAGAGCCCGGCCTTGCGGATCTCCTCGAGATAGATCGCATCGGCCTTGCGCAGGATGTCGAGCTTCTCCTTGGTGATCTCGCCGGGGCAGCGGATGGCGAGGCCCGGTCCCGGGAAGGGGTGGCGGCCGACGAAGGCCTCGGGCAGGCCGAGCTCGCGGCCGAGCACGCGGACCTCGTCCTTGAAGAGCTCGCGCAGCGGCTCGACGAGCTTCATCTTCATGCGCTCGGGCAGGCCGCCGACATTGTGGTGGCTCTTGATCGTCACCGAGGGGCCGCCGGAGAACGAGACGCTCTCGATCACATCGGGATAGAGCGTGCCCTGGGCGAGGAAATCGGCGCCGCCGAGCTTGGCCGCCTCGGCGTCGAAGACGTCGATGAAGAGCCGGCCGATGGTCTTGCGCTTGGCCTCCGGATCGGCGCCGCACTTGGCGAGCTCGCTGAGGAAAAGCTCTTCGGCTTCAACATGGACGAGTGGGATGTTGTAGTGATCCCTGAAGAGGCGAACGACCTCCTCGGCCTCGTTCATCCGCATCAGGCCGTGATCGACGAAGACGCAGGTCAGCTGGTCGCCGATCGCCTCGTGGATCAGCACCGCGGCAACGGCCGAGTCGACGCCACCGGAGAGCCCGCAGATCACCCGGCCCGTGCCGACCTGGTCGCGGATCTTCTTCTGCATCTCGGCGCGATAGGCCGACATGCTCCAGTCGGGCTTGCAGCCGCAGATCTCGACGACAAAGTTGCGCAGCAGCTTGCCGCCATCCGGGGTGTGCACCACCTCGGGGTGGAACATGGTCGAGTAGAAGCGCCGTCCCTCATCGCTCGCCACCGCATAGGGGGCGTTCTCGGAGGTCGCCTTGACGCTGAAACCGGCCGGGAGCTGCGTCACCCGGTCGCCATGGCTCATCCAGACCGGATAGCGGCCGCCCTCCTCCCAGATGCCCTCGAACAGCGCCGAAGGCTGGACGATCTCGACATCGGCCCGGCCGAACTCCGCGGCGTGGCCGCCCTCGACCTTGCCGCCGAGCTGATGGGCCATGGTCTGCTGGCCGTAACAGATGCCGAGGACCGGAAGGCCGGAGGAGAAGACCTCTTGCGGCGCACGCGGCGAATTCGCGTCCGGCACCGAAGCGGGGCCGCCGGAGAAGATCACGCCCTTCGGCTTCATCCGGGCGAAGGCCTCGGACGCCGACTGGAAGGGGGCGATCTCGCAATAGACGCCGATCTCGCGCACCCGGCGCGCGATCAGCTGCGTCACCTGGCTGCCGAAATCGATGATGAGGATGGAGTCGTGGATGGGGTTCTGGGGCTGAGCACTCATCGCGCTCGGTTACGCCATCGCGAGCGAGCGCGCAACGCCCAGCTGAGGCTCAGCCCGGCGCCGCGAGGCAGCTCAGATAGAAGCCGTCCGTTCCGGTCCGTGCCGGCGACAATTGCAGCCCGCTCTGCGTCGCGAAACGGGCGAGCAGGCCATAATCGACCTCGCCAGCGCTCAACAGGTCGCGCATCGGGACCAGGGTGAAGCCGGGATGACGCGCCAGGAAGGCCTCGACCGCGACATCGTTCTCCTCGGGCAGGACCGAGCAGGTGATGTAGGCGATGCGCCCGCCCGGCTTGACGAGCCCTGCGGCGCGATCCAGCACCTCGGCCTGCTCCTTGATCCGCTCGGCGAGCGCGCCCGGACGCACGCGCCATTTGGCGTCGGGATTGCGCCGCCAGGTGCCTGAGCCGGTGCAGGGCGCGTCGACGACGACGAGATCGGCGGTGCCGGAAAGATCGGAGAGCGCGTCATGGCCGCGGCTGCGCGGCACGCGCACCTCGACATTGCTCGCCCCGGAGCGCGTCAGCCGGTCATGCAGCGGCGAGAGCCGGCGGCTGTCGAGATCGGTCGCGAAGATGCGGCCCTCATTGCCCATCAGCGCCGCCAGCGCCAGCGTCTTGCCGCCGGCACCCGCACAGAGATCGATCACGGTCTCGCCCGCTCGCGCTCCAGCCAGCGCAGCGACCAGCTGCG
Source organism: Allobosea sp. GW823-FHT01F03 (assembly GCF_058798075.1). Classification (NCBI taxonomy): domain Bacteria; kingdom Pseudomonadati; phylum Pseudomonadota; class Alphaproteobacteria; order Hyphomicrobiales; family Alloboseaceae; genus Allobosea; species Allobosea sp. GW823-FHT01F03. The sequence goes on from NZ_CM179505.1 coordinate 3,397,660, forward strand.
AGCCCTCGTCCTGGATCTCGAACTCGCCGGCGAAGAAGGCGGCCTCGCTCTGCAGCGTCGGCCCGCGGCCGTCGGGACCGGGCTGGAAGCGCAGCGCATCCGGCGACCAGGCTCCCATTTCGGGCTGGAGATGAGCCAGCGCGGAGCGCAGCGCGTCCCGCCCGGTCTTGAGGCGGTTCGCCCGGATGTCGACCGGCGCCCGCTCCGCGAGCGCCTCGCCCTCGGCGACGGCATGCTCGGCGAAGGCCTCGACGAAGGAAGGCCAGAGCCATTCCGGGACATCGGCGCGGACCCAGCCTGGGGCGGCCGAGAGATCGAAGGTGGCGAGCCCCGCCACCTCGAATTCCGTCAGCGGTGCCGGAGCATGGTTCTGGCCGGTGAACAGGGCGGCGATCTCGTCCGCCCGCATCCCGCGCTGGCTGACCAGCATGCCGAGCACGAGGGCCCGCGGCGTCTCCTCGCCGAGCGCATGGGCGGAGGACGCCCGGCGCCGCAGGGCGTCATAGACCAGCGAGGCGACGGCGGCACGGTCCTTCGAGCCGGCGAAGCGGCGGGCCAGCCCCCAATCCTTCAAGGCGTCCGCGGCGGGCCGGCGGCGCTGGATCAGATCGGTCAGGACCTCGATGGCGGCGCTGATGCGGGCGGCGGGCGTCATGTCCGGCTTCCTGGGATTGTGCTTGTCGGACCGCGCGCGGTCTCGACCGATTCTGAACAAGGCTTGGAGCTCTTGACGCCGTCGTTCCACAAGCAGAAAGACGATACAATAGCTTACGTAACGCCAATCCAGCCTCGGGGCCGTCGCCGATGACCAAGTTCGCCCGCCTTGCCTTCGCCGGCCTGTTCTGCCTTTCGCTCGCCGCCTGCGCTACCCCGCAGCAGGATCTGACCCCGCCTCCGGCCAAACCGGTCGACGCCAAGACCAAGCTGGAAAGCGGCCGGCGCTGAGACGACGCCGAGATGGGCGCCGGAAACCGGTGCCCCAACAAGAAGGGCGCCGCCTTCAAAGCGCTGTCATATCGACCGAGCACGCTTGCCGCCTGATTTCGCGTCCAAGGATCGGATCGTCATGAAACCCTTGCTGCAATCGGCCTCGCTGCTGGCCACATTCGCTCTTTCTCTGGCGGCGCCCGCCGCCCTCGCCCAGGCGCCGACGCTCGACGGCAAGCCGGCGCTGATCGTCGCCCATCGCGGCGCCAGCGGCACGCTGCCCGAGCACACGCTGGAAGCCTATAAGCTCGCGATCGAACAGGGCGCCGACTTCATCGAGCCAGACCTGGTCGCGACCAGGGACGGGGTTCTGGTGGCGCGGCACGAGCCGATGCTGTCGGGCACCACCGACGTCTCGACCCGGCCGGAATTCGCCGCGCGCAAGACCATGAAGAAGGTCGACGGAGTCGAGACCAATGACTGGTTCGCCGGCGATTTCACCCTGGCCGAACTCAAGACCCTGCGCGCCAAGCAGGCCTTCGCCGATCGCGACCAGTCGCATAACGGCAAGTTCGAGATTCCGACCCTGCAGCAGGTGATCGACCTCGCCAAGGCGGAGAGCGCCCGAACCGGCCGCACCATCGGCATCTATCCGGAGACCAAGCACCCGATCTTCCACGCCGCGATCGGCCTGCCGCTCGAGGACCGGCTGCTCGATCAGCTCAAGGCCGCCGGCTGGACCGAGAAGAGCTCGCCGGTGATCATCCAGAGCTTCGAGACCGCCAATCTCAAATATCTGCGCGGCAAGACCCAGCTGCGCCTCGTCCAGCTCGTCGATGCCGACGATGTCGACAAGGATGGCGGCATCGTGCTCGCCGCGCCCTTCGACAAGCCCTATGATTTCGCCGTCACCGGCGACAAGCGGACGTTCAAGGATCTCGTCACCGCCGAAGGGCTCAAGGAGATCAGGACCTATGCCGACGGCGTCGGCCCCTGGAAGCCCTACATCCTGGCCGGCAAGCAGGTCATCGGCGAGGACGGCAAGCCGAAGGACCTGAATGGCGACGGCAAGATCGACGAGCAGGATCGCGTGCTGATCACACCGACCAATGTCGTCAAGGACGCGCACGCCGCGGGGCTCTTCGTCCACACTTGGACCTTCCGCAGCGAACCTAAGCGCCTCGCCTCGGACTTCAAGGGCGATCCGGCGGCCGAGTACAAGGCCTTCCTCGCGCTCGGCATCGACGGGCTGTTCTCCGACTTCCCGGGCACCGCCGTTAAGGCGCGCGACGCGAAGTAATCCAGCGCCCGAGCCGCCAGAAATTCGAGGCCCGCCCCGCTGCCGCGGGACGGGCCCTTTGGTTTCCGACCTGCCCCGATCCTGCCTGCCCCGACCCTGAGCGATCAGTCGCAGACGCGGGTGGTGCGCCTGACCTCGCCGCGCGGCGTCTCGCGGGTTTCCGTGATGGTGCGGCAATCGCGACCACGCTCGGCCCGCCAGTCGCGGCGGCGCTCATAGCGCTCACGCTCGCGCCAGCGCTCCTCGCGACGAATCTCGCGGTCTATGGCGCGCTCACGCTGCGTACGCGGATCGACGGAGATGCCGCCGGGGCCGATACTCACGGACTGGGCGCTGACGCCGGCGCTGCCGAGCAGCAGCCCGATGGCGATCGTGGACAAAGCGAATTTCATCGCGTTTTCCCTCTGCTTCTGTGGCGAACAACCGGAAAATCACCAGAAAGTTCCGGATTGGCCTCGAGCAGGACGCGGAACAAAAAAAGCCGGCGCGATCCGCGCCGGCCCGATAGCGCCCAGAAGGGCCCGCTCAATCGCAGATGCGGGTCGTGCGCCGAACAGGCCCGCGGCGGGTCTCCTCGACAGTGGTGATGGTGCGGCAGCGCTCGCCGCGGCGGCCGTCGCGCCAGTCGCGGCGGCGTTCCCATTCACGACGACGCTCATAGGCGTCGCGCTCGCGAGCGCGCTCTTCGCGACGGATCTCGCGTTCCCTCTCCTCGCGGCGAATTTCGCGATCGATCGCGCGTTCGCGCGGCGTGCGCGGGTCGACCGTGATGCCGCCCGGCCCGATGTTCAGGCTCTGGGCGGAGGCGCCGGCCCCGGCGAGCAGGACCGCGACAAGGGCGGGGATGATACGCTTCATGGTCGTTCTCCAATACGGCGGCAGCGGGGACACTGCCGCGAACTTGGCGCGACCATGGGCAAGATTTTTTGAACCAATCGTGAACGCTGGCCGAGGCCGTGTCCGAGATCCCGCCATAACCAAAACGGCGCCCGCCTGAGCGGACGCCATTCCAGCATGCCGACCTAAGGTCGGAAATGGCCTGCCTCAGTGCAGAATCTGGCTGAGGAAGAGTTTTGTGCGCTCGTGCTGCGGGTTCTTGAAGAACTCGTTGGGCTCGTTCATCTCGACGATCTGGCCGGCGTCCATGAAGATCACCCGGTCGGCGACCTGGCGGGCGAAGCCCATTTCGTGGGTGACGCAGAGCATGGTCATGCCCTCGTCCGCCAGCGAGACCATGGTGTCGAGCACTTCCTTGACCATTTCCGGGTCGAGCGCCGAGGTCGGCTCGTCGAACAGCATGATCTTCGGGCTCATGCAGAGCGAGCGGGCGATGGCGACGCGCTGCTGCTGGCCACCGGAAAGCTGACCGGGGTATTTGGCCGCCTGCTCGGGGATCTTGACGCGGGTGAGATAGTGCATCGCGATCTCCTCGGCGTCCTTCTTCGGCATTTTGCGCACCCAGATCGGCGCCAGCGTCAGGTTCTCCAGGATCGTCAGATGCGGAAACAGGTTGAAGTGCTGGAAGACCATGCCGACATCGCGGCGGATCTCGTCGATCTTCTTGAGATCGTTGGTGAGCTCCGTGCCGTCGACGATGATCTGGCCCTTCTGGTGTTCTTCCAGCCGGTTGATGCAGCGGATCATCGTCGACTTGCCCGAGCCGGACGGGCCGCAGATCACCAGCTTCTCGCCGCGACCGACCTTGAGGTTGATGTCGCGCAGGACATGAAACTCGCCATACCACTTGTTGACGCCGATCATCTCGACCGCCGTCGCCGTGTTCAGCGAGGTCTGCTTCAGGGCGGCGGGGCGCGCGGCGCTCGTCTTGGTCTCTGCCATGGCCATGTTCCCAGTTCTCCTCAACGCTTCTGGCCGGCGGCGAGCCGCTTCTCGACCGAGATCGAATAGCGAGACATGCCCCAACAACACAGGAAATAAAAGACCGCGGCGAAGGCATAGCCGGTCGCGCGGGTGGTCGGCGTCGCCCAGGTCGGATCGACCAGGGTCGCCTCGATGGTCCGCAGGAAGTCGAAAATGCCGACGATGGTGACCAGCGTCGTATCCTTGAACAACCCGATGAAGGTGTTGACGATGCCGGGGATCACGATGCGCAGCGCCTGCGGCAGGATGATCAGCCGCATCATGCTCCAATAGCCGAGCCCGAGCGACATCGCCCCTTCATACTGGCCCTTGGGCATCGCCTGCAGGCCACCGCGGATAACCTCCGCCATATAGGCGGCGGCGAACATGGCGACGCCGATCAGCGGCCGCAGCAGGCGGTCCGGCGAATATTCCTGCGGCACGAACAGCGGCAGCATGGTGTTGGCCATGAACAGCACCGTGATCAGCGGCACGCCGCGCACGAACTCGATGAAGATCACCGAGATGAGCTGGATGATCGGCAGCTTCGAGCGCCGCCCGAGGGCGAGCAAGATGCCGAAGGGCAGCGAGAAGACGATGCCGACCGCCGCGATCAGGAAGGTCACGGTCATGCCACCCCAGAGCCCGGTGTCGACGCGCGGCAGGCCGATCGAGCTCGCCAGCACGCCGAGCAGGCCGAAGACGACGAGCGCGAACAGGATGAGCTGCTTGGGGCCGGAGAAGCGCTTCAGCGGCGAAGCCTCCTGGACCACGGCGAGATTGGCCGAGCCGAGATAGAAGCCGACCAGTTGCGGCACGAAGGAGAGCACGACATAGATCGCCGCCAGCGCGAGCGACAGGATCATGCCGTTGCGCACCAGGCGCTCCGCCCCGGCCCCGCCGAGCAGCAGCACATAGGCCGAGATCGGCATCAGCACGAAGAAGTAGAAGAAGCCGAGCTTCTTCTTCGGCGCCTGGGTCCAGAGCATCCAGACGACACCGAGCGCGAACATCGCGAAGACGATATTCACCCGCCAGCGCTCGCTGATCGGATAGGAACCATAGATGAAGTATTGCAGGCGGTCGGCGACATAAGCCCAGCAGGCGCCGACCGGCCGGCCGACCTTGTCGGCGAGGCAGGCATCGCGATTCGCACCGGTCCAGACGGCATCGATGAAATAGAAGCGGATGAGCTCGGGCAGGCTCGTCGCGACGATGTAGACGCAGAGCAGCGTCAGCAACGTGTTGAGCGGCCCCGAGAACAGGTTGTTGCGGACCCAGGCGAGCGGGCCGGCGACGGAAAGCGGCGCCGCCTGCTGCTCGAGGGTTTCCTTGCGGACGAAGGCGTAGGGCGCCATTTCGGTGGTTGCATCGGTCATCGCAGCGCCCTCACCGTTCGACCAGCGCCATGCGCCGGTTGTAGATGTTCATGAACAGCGACGTCACCAGCGAGATCGTCAGGTAGACCGCCATGGTGATGGCGACGACCTCGACCGCCTGTCCGGTCTGGTTGAGCACCGTGCCGGTGAAGACCTGGACGAGATCGGGATAGCCGATCGCCACGGCGAGCGAAGAGTTCTTGGTCAGGTTGAGATAGTTCGAGGTCAGCGGCGGGATGATCACCCGCATGGCCTGCGGGATCACCACCAGCTTGAGCGTCGGCCCGGCCCTCAGCCCCAGCGCATTGGCGGCTTCGGTCTGGCCCTTGGACACGGCGAGGATGCCGGCACGCACCACCTCGGCGATGAAGCCCGCGGTATAGGTGGTGAGGCCCAGCAGCAGCGCGACGAATTCGGGGAAAATCTGGATGCCGCCGCGCAGGTTGAAGCCGGCGAGCTCCGGATAGACGAAGGAAACCGGGCGTCCCGTGGCGAAATAGACCGCCAGCGGCAGGAGCACGATCAGCCCGATCGCGACGAGCCCGATCGGATACTGCTTCCCGGTCGCGGCCTGCTGCTTGCGGGCCCAGTGACGGAAGACCAGCGTCGCGGCGATGCCGAGCAGGAAGGCCCAGACAATCAGGCTGCCGCCGGGGCCGAGATGCGGGTCGGGAATGTAGAGCCCGCGATTGTTGAGCAGCGCCCCAGCCGGCAGCTGGATCGACTGGCGCGGATTGGGCAGCGGCTTCAGGACCGCATTGTACCAGAAGAACAATTGCAGCAGCAGCGGCAGATTGCGGATGATCTCGACATAGACCATCGCAATCTTCGCCACGACCCAGTTGCTCGAAAGCCGGGCGACGCCGACGAAGAAGCCGAGGAAGGTCGAGAGCACGATGCCGATCGCGGCGACGAGCAGCGTGTTGAGCAGGCCGACATAGAAGGCCCTGCCATAGGTGCCGGTCGAGGCGTCATAGGGGATCAGCTTCTGGTTGACGTCGAAGCCGGAGGCGTTGTGCCAGAAGCCGAAACCCGAGGCGATCTTCTGCGCGCGCAGGTTCTCGATGGCGTTGGACGCAGCCGAATAGATCAGGAAACCGACGATGGCGAGCAAGGCCAGCTGATAGACATAGCCTCTGATCCTGGGATCGTAGAGGAGCGATGCTCTGCCCGGTCGAACCGGTTCCGTTGAAGTCGTGGACACGTCTGACGCCCTTTTTTTGGTCTGGCGGCCGAGGTCCGGAAGCGATCCCTGAAGGAACCGATCGCGGCCATTTTTATCCGGCTCACCCGAATGGAGACAAGGTGGACGGCGCGCGACCCGAGGGCGGCGCGCCGCTGAATGTCAGCTCACCGGATCGGCGGCGCGTATTGCAGGCCTCCCTTGGTCCAGAGCGCGTTCTGGCCGCGCGCGATCTTCAGGAGCGAGCCCATGCCGACATTGCGCTCGAAGCTCTCGCCGTAATTGCCGATATGCTTGACGATCCGGTAGGCCCAGTCATTGGTCAGGCCGATCGCCTCGCCGAACTTGCCCTCGGTGCCGACCAGGCGCTTGATCTCGGGATTCTCCGATTTAAGCATCTCGTCGACATTGGCCTTGGTGATGCCGAGCTCCTCGGCATTCAGCATGGCATTGTGCGTCCATTTGACGACATCGAGCCAGAGATCGTCGCCATGGCGCACCACGGGGCCGAGCGGCTCCTTGGAGATGATCTCCGGCAGCACGATGTGATCGGTGGGGGTGCTGAGCTTCAGCCGCTCGGCATAGAGGCCGGAGGCATCGGTGGTGAAGGCGTCGCAGCGGCCGGACTCGTAGGCCTTGACGGTCTCGTCATTGCTGGCGAAGGCGACGACCTCGTACTTCATCTTGTTGGTGCGGAAGAAGTCGGCGAGGTTGAGCTCGGTCGTGGTGCCCTGCTGGGTGCAGACCGAGGCGCCCTCGAGCTTCATCGCCGAGTCGACGCCCAGCTTCTTGCGCACCATGAAGCCCTGGCCGTCATAATAGTTGACGCCCGCGAAGTTCAGGCCGAGCGAGGTGTCGCGCGACATCGTCCAGGTGGTGTTGCGCGAAAGCAGATCGACCTCGCCCGATTGCAGCGCCGTGAAGCGATCCTTCGACGAGAGCGGGATGAACTTGACCTTGGCGGGATCGTTGAAGATCGCCGCCGCGATGGCGCGGCAGAGATCGACATCGAGGCCGCTCCAATTGCCCTGTGCGTCTGGCATTCCGAAGCCGGCAAGCCCGGGGCCGACACCGCAGGTCAGCACGCCCTTGCTCTTGACCTGCGCGAGCAGGCCGCCGCCCTGCGCCTGTGCAGCAGAGACTCCGATCACGCCGGCGGCGGCGATCAACGCCGCGCCCATAAATTTTTTCATCTTGTTTTCCCCTGTTTGGCGGAACGGGTTCCTGCCCGTTCTCGGTTAGCTAGCAAGTCCCGGACCAGCCTCCGGTCCGCCTGTCTCCTTTCGTCATAGCAACAAGAATTTCGTCGTAGCCGTAAGAATAGACGTCGGGACGAGCGGCTCGCACCAGCCCCGGTTCACCGGATCGGCGGCGCGTATTGCAGACCGCCATTGGTCCAGAGCGCGTTCTGGCCGCGCATCATCTTCAGGACCGAGCGGTTGCCGACCGTGCGTTCGAAGCTCTCGCCGTAATTGCCGACCTGCTTGATGATCCGGTAGGCCCAATCCTTGGTCAAGCCGAGCCCCTCACCGAACGCCCCGTCGATCCCCAGGAGACGCCGGATCTCCGGATTCTCCGATTTCAGCATCTGGTCGACATTGGCTTTGGTCACGCCGAGTTCCTCGGCGTTCAGCATGGCGAAGTGGACCCAGCGCACCAGCTTGAACCATTGCGAGTCATTGTCGCGCGTCAAAGGACCGAGGGGCTCCTTCGAGATGATCTCGAGCAGCACCATGTGATCATCCGGCGCCGACAGCTTCAGGCGCTCGGCATAGAGCGACGATGCGTCCGTGGTGAAGGCGTCGCAGCGGCCGGCATCATAGGCCTTGATCGTCTCGGCGCCGGTATCGAAGGAAACGAGCTTGTACTTCAGCTTGTTGACGCGAAAGTAGTCGGCGAGATTGAGTTCGGTCGTGGTGCCGCGCTGCGCGCAGATCGACGCACCTGACAGCTGCATCACCGAGGTCGCACCGAGCTTGCGGCGCACCATGATCGCCTGGCCGTCATAGTAATTGACGCCGACAAAGAGCAGACCGGGGGGCGTGTCGTTCGAGATCGTCCAGGTCGAATTGCGGATCAGCACATCGACCTCGCCGGCCAGCAGTGCCTTGAAGCGATCATTGGCCGAGAGCGGAATGAACTTGACCTTGGAGGCGTCGCCGAAGATGGCCGCGGCGATGGCGCGGCAGTATTCGACATCGAGCCCAGCCCAGTTGCCCTGCGCGTCGGGCGCGCCGAAGCCGATCAGGCCGGGATTTGCACCGCAGTTCAGGGCGCCACGGCTCTTGACCTGATCGAGGGTCCGGGGCGCCTGCGCATTCGCGGAGCCGAATACGCTCGCGGCGACCAGCAACGCCGCGCTGATGAGTTTCAACATGCTTTTCCCCTGTCAGGCGGAACGGGTTCGGCCCGTTCTCTGCCGGCTGGCGAATCCGAGGCCCACCCGCCCCGTGCAAACCAGCCTCTTCAAGTCTTCCCGGAAACACGAAAGGGGCGGCCGCGCGAAGCGGCCGCCCCCGTCAACTCAGCGCACCGGCGGGGCGTATTGCAGGCCGCCCTTGGTCCAGAGCGCGTTCTGACCGCGGGCGATCTTCAGCAGCGAACCCTGACCGACGTTCTTCTCGAAGCTCTCGCCGTAATTGCCGACATGCTTGATGATCCGGTAGGCCCAGTCGGGCGTCAGGCCGATGGCCTCGCCGAATTTGCCTTCGGTCCCGAGCAGGCGCTTGATCTCCGGATTCGGCGACTTCAGCATCTCGTCGACATTGGCCTTGGTCACACCGAGTTCCTCGGCATTGACCATGGCGAAGTGCACCCACTTCACCAGGTTGAACCACTGCGCGTCGTTGTTGCGCGTCGCCGGTCCGAGGGGCTCCTTGGAGATGATCTCGGGCAGGACCATGTGATCGTCCGGCGCGGTCAGCTTCAGGCGCTCGGCATAGAGGCCGGATGCGTCGGTGGTGAAGGCGTCGCAGCGCCCGGAATCATAGGCCTTGACCGTCTCGTCGGAGGTGGCGAACGCGACGACCTCGTATTTCAGATTGTTGGCGCGGAAGAAGTCGGCGAGGTTGAGCTCGGTCGTGGTGCCCTGCTGGGTGCAGACCGAGGCGCCGGAGAGCTGCAGCGCCGAAGTCACGCCGAGCTTCTTGCGCACCATGAAGCCCTGGCCGTCATAATAGTTGACGCCGGTGAAGAGCAGGCCGAGCGCGGTGTCGCGCGACATCGTCCAGGTCGAGTTGCGGACGAGAACATCGACCTCGCCCGACTGGAGCGCAGTGAAGCGATCCTTGGCCGAGAGCGGGATGAACTTGATCTTGGTCGGATCGTTGAAGATCGTGGCCGAGATCGCCCGGCAGAGATCGACGTCGAGACCGACCCAATTGCCCTGCGCATCCGGCAGACCGAAACCGGCAAGGCCGGTATTGGAGCCGCAGTTCAGGACGTTGCGGTTCTTCACCTGCGCGAGCGTCTGGGGCGCCTGCGCCTGTGCCGTCGTCGCGGCCAGCGCCAGTCCCAGCCCGGCGACCGCGGCTGCCATGAACTTCTTCATCGTCATCTCTCCCATTGATTTCCCCGTCGGCTGCTGCCGCTGGGAGCATGCCGGTTCCCTGGCATCGTCGCGACTTGGATGTCCCGTTTGATGCACCATTCTAGGGAGCGTCCGGCCTCGGTCGATTGCCAGAGCAACCCATGAGCGTCAAGCAAAGGCTCCCCCGCGCACCCGCCTCTTTTCACCTCAAACATCACATGCGAGTTTCATAGGGTGGTCAAGTGCGACCGCCCCCGATTCCTGCTTCGCGGCCCGGCCTAGATCCCATGAAAAAGCTGTCGACACTCGAATTCTCGCGTCTTCGCGAGAAGACACGCCTCGTTCTCGCCGGTCGCGATCCGGCGGATTCCTACGGCTTCGTCAACCCGCCGATCGTGCGCGGCTCCACGGTCGTCTACCCGAACATGGAGGACTTTCTCCTCCGCAAGGCGCGCTACACCTATGGCACGCAGGGCAACCCGACGATCGATGCGCTGGTGGCGGCGCTCAACACAATGGAAGGCGGCGCCGGCTCGGTGGTCTGCCCATCCGGCCTGATGGCCTGCACCCTGCCCCTGCTCGCCGTGCTCTCCTCCGGCGACCACCTGCTGGTGACGGACAGCGTCTACCGGCCGACGCGAATGTTCTGCGACAAGATGCTGTCGCGGATGGGCGTCGAGGTGACCTATTACGATCCGGCCATCGGTGCCGGGATCGCCGATCTGTTCAAGCCGAACACCAAGGCGGTCTGGACCGAGGCCCCCGGTTCGCAGACCTTCGAGATGCAGGACATCCCGGCGATCGTCGAGGCGGCGCATGCCCGCGACGTGCTGGTGCTGATGGACAACACCTGGGCGACGCCGCTCTTCTTCGACTCGCATAAATTCGGCGTCGACCTCTCGGTCCAGGCCGGCACCAAATACTATGCCGGCCATTCGGACGTGCTGATCGGGACCGTCTCGGCCCGCACGCCCGCGCTCTACAAGCGCCTGCGCGAGGCCTGGGAGACGCTCGGCGTGATCATCGCGCCCGAGGACGCCTTCCTGACGCTGCGTGGTATCCGCACCATGCAGATCCGGCTGAAGGAGCAGATGCCGGCCGGAATCGAGATGGCGAACTGGCTCGCCGCCCGCCCGGAGGTCGCGCGCGTGCTGCACCCGGCCCTGCCGAGCGATCCCGGCCACGCGATCTGGAAGCGCGATTTCACCGGCGCCTCCTCGCTGTTCGCGATCGAACTCAAGCCGGTTGCGACCAAGGCCGTCGGCGCGATGCTGGACGGGCTCTCCCTGTTCGGCATGGGCGCGTCCTGGGGCGGCTATGAAAGCCTCGTCCTGCCCTTCGACTGCACGGCCTATCGCACGGCGACCAAGCCAGGCTTCGCCGGCCCGACGATCCGTCTGCATATCGGGCTGGAAGACCTCGAGGACCTCAAGGAAGACCTCGATGCCGGCTTTGCCCGGCTGAGGGCGGCGAGTTGAAGTCCGCTGGCCTCAGGTGAAACTCCGCCGTCATTCCGGGGCGGGCCGACAGGCCTGAGCCCCGGAATAACGCCGCATCGCCGTCTGGACGCAGCCGCTCAGCCCGGGCCGGAATTGGTATCCTCGCCGCGCGCCTTGGCGCGCAGGACGAATTGCAGATTACGCAGATAGACGAACAGGCCGAAGCCCTGGCCGAGAATGAAGACCGGGTCGCGCCGATAGAGCGCATAGACCAGCAGCAGCGCGCCGCCGCCGATCGAGAACCACCAGAAGGTCATCGGCACGACCGAGCGCTGCGCCTTCTCGCTGGCAAGCCACTGCACCACGAAGCGCATGGTGAAGAGACCCTGCGCGACCACGCCGAGCAGCACCCACCAGTCGACATTGTTGACGAAGACGTCGTGGAAATAGTCACCGATCATGTTCTGCAGGTCGACGAGCATCAGCGCGCCTCCCCTCGGAGCTGCGGCACCCGCCTGCGGCGCCTGATCAGCCACCATACGCCCATCAGGTCGAGCATGCCGACCCAGAGCCGATCGAAGAAGCCGTAATTCGAGACGCCGCTGATGCGCTGACGGTCGCGCACATCGTGATGGGCGACCGCATAACCCTCGCGCACGATCAGGGCCGGCATGAAGCGGTGCAGCGCGTCGAAATAGGGCAAGGCCAGATAGGCCTCGCGGCGGAAGCATTTCAGGCCGCAGCCGGTATCCCGCGTCGCGTCCTTCAGCACGGCGCCGCGGACCTTGTTGGCGACGCGCGACTGGAAACGCTTGAAGCCGGTATCCTTGCGCCCGACCCTCTGCCCCTGGATCAGGCCGACCCCCGGGCCGGCCGCCTCGAGTTGGGCCAGCATCGCCGGCAGGAAGGAAGGATCGTTCTGGCCGTCGCCGTCGAGCGTCGCCACGATCGCGGCCCGCGCGGCCCTGACGCCGCTGCGCACCGCTGCCGACTGCCCGCAGCTCTGCGCGTGGCCAACGACACGCAGCCAGGGCCGCGTCGCCGCCAGGCCGGCGAGCACGCCGGCCGTGCCGTCGCTCGAGCCGTCATCGACATAGATCACCTCGAACAGGCCGGTCTGCGCGCAAGCGGCCTCGATGTCGCGCAGGAGCGGGGCGATATTGCCCTCCTCATTGCGGACGGGGACGACGATGCTGAGGCGCGGCAAGCCGTCAGGAGGCACGGATTCGGTCACGTAATCAGGTCTTTCTGCAGTTGCGGGCGCAAACTGCGTCAACTGGCGCAGCGGGGCAAGCGTCGATCACTCACGCACATAGACGCTGATGGAAAGGCGCTTGCCGCCATTGAGGTTGAAGCCCCGGACGGTGGTGGCAAGGCGCGGCGGCGGGTTGACGTCGGCGATGGCAGCGACGAAATCAGCTGCCGCGCGCTGCTCGACGAGCGCGACGCGACAGCCCGGCTGGCGCAGGAAAGCGGCGGCCGCGGCGCCGTCATAGCCCATGGCGAGATCGGTCCCGACCAGGAACACCAGGCTCGGCTCGCGATAGCCGACGGTGATGACCTTCGGATCGGGACAGCCCACGGCCCGGACGGCCTCGGCGAGCCGCGGCGACATCTGCAGGGAACGCAGGCTAGGCGCGGCAAGGCCGAGCACGCCAGCGCTGAGCAGAAGGCTCGCGACGACGCCGCGCCAGAGCGCGCCCTCGATCTCGCCCCGCTGGAAGGCCCGGAAGACGAGCCAGGCGACGAACAGGGCGAGCGCAAGAACGGGCAATGCCAGGAACGGCAGAGTGCGGTCGAGCGTCCAGTTGCCGTAGAGCACGACGCCGACGAGCGCGGCCGGCACCAGCACCACCAGCGCCGCGGTGAGCGTCGCGCCGCGCCGGAAACGGTCGATGCCGCCATTGATCATCGCCAGCAGCAGCAGGGCCGTGATCGCCGGATAGAGCGGCAGCACGTAATGCGGCAGCTTGGTCGGTACCGCCTCGAAGACGAGCCAGGACGGCAGTATCCAGGCGACCAGGAACAGGATCTGCGGCTCGCGGCGTCTTGCCCAGGCGAAGGGAACCGCCATGGCGGCGAACGCCGCCGCCGGCCAGTAGGTGCCGAAGAACAGCAGGAGGTAGAGCCCAGGCGGGCCCCAATGCTTCTCCTGCCCCTCACCGACCTTGCCGAGCATATCCTTGCCGACGCTCTCGGCGAAGAATTCGCCGCCACTCTTCAGCGCGATGGCGATGAACCAGGGCAGGACGGCGACCAGGCAGAGCAGCAGACCCCGGCCGGGTCGCAGCGGGGCGAACCAGCGCAGCGAGCGCTCGCGAATGCTGAGCACCAGCGCGGCCAGGCCCCAGACCATCGGCACGATCGGCCCCTTGATCAGCAAAGCAAGCGCCGTCGCGCCCCAGAAGACCAGCCAGTTGTGGCGGCTGGGCACGAAGGCGAGCGAGCGGGTCCAGTCGAGCCAGGCCCGGGCGAGCGCGCCCATCGTCGCGACGGCGCAGGCGGCGAGAACCGCATCGGTCTTGGCGATCCGCGCCTCGACGCCGAGCAGCACGGCCGCAGCCATCAGCGCCCCGCCGAGCAGAGCGAGGCGCGCGCCGACGAAGGCGAGCAGCGCCCAATAGCTCAAGAGTACGGTCGCGATCGCCCCGATCAGCGACGGCAGGCGATAGAGCCAGATCTGCGTGCGGGCCTCGGAAACGCCGAGCGCCTCGCCGGCCGCGACACTGGCCGATTGCAGCCAATAGATGCCGACCGGCTTCTTGTGCCGGGCCTCGTCCTGGAAGCGGATATCGACGAAATCGCGCGTCTCCAGCATCTGCTTGCTGGCCTGGGCGAAGCGCGGCTCGTCGCGATCGAAGGGCGGCAGCGAGGCGAAGCCCGGCAGGAAGGCTCCGAGCGAAATCAGGAGCAGCAGCAGGCAGGCCCGCCAATGGCTCGCCGAGGCGAAGCCGGCGAGCCGGTCGAGGCCAGAGCCGAACGGGATCATCGACACTCCTTGCAGCTGCGGCCTGGCCGCCGCGCCTTGCGGGATCGCAACCTGTAGCCGCCCGAACGCCGGCGGGAGATCGCGGGCCGGTCCCACAGACGAGGCGCAGCGCCATGGCCCGCCTTTCGGGCATGATCATGGCGGCGCGGCTGCCGCGCGTTTACGGCCTCGCGGCGCCAGCGGCAAGATGCTGCCGGCGAATGCACCGGCACGCCACCCCAGGCGACGCCGGGACGGCGAGCCGCTATCATGCCTTGCGCGTCGTTCAGCCGCGCCGGGTTCGGGGACAATTCCGATGCTGTGGCGCGCGTTCAAGACAGGGCTCCTCGGTCTTCTGCTCGGCCCGTTGCTCGCCACGCTGCTGGCCCTCGTCTTCCTGCTGTTCGATCCCAAATGCGGTGCCGGCGATTCGGGCGGCTGCGCCATGGGGCTCGCCGCCGTGCCGTTCGCCACCGCGCTGCCCGGCTTCGCGCTCTGCTTCGGCGGCAGGCTCGCAGTCGACCTCTGGCGCGCCCGCCCGACGATCCGTCAGCTGCGCGACTGGGGCCGGGAGGAGTAATCTCCTACCGCATTTGCGGTACGGCGGAATCGCGCCCGCGCGCATCTGCGCCCTGCCGTCCACCACCTGAACCGTTGAGCCCGCTGCGGGTGCGCGCGCAACATCGCTCTCGCGGCAGCAGCGAGGAGCCTTGTCATGAAGACCGCGATCGCCGTCCACACCGACGAGGACTACGAACGCGCCCAGCGCCGGGTGGCAGAGCTGAGCGGCGCGCCCGACAGTCCGGAAAAGGCTCGCGAACTGGAAGCCCTCGCCGAGGCCATGCTGGCATTCGAGCTGCGGCGCGACGAAGCCGTCCATTGATCGGCACGAAACCAGGGCCGCCAAGGCGCTCAGGCCGCGATGGCTCGCGGGATCAGCGCTCGGCTCCCTTGGACGGCGGCCCTACGTGATGCTGCGTTGCGCTGGAGGCCTCCGCCTCCTGATCGCGATCGCCGCCGGCCCAGCGCTCGATGGAGTGATCGACCGCAAGCAGGAGCAGCGCGACGAAAACCGCCGTCGCGACGATAGGCCAGTCACCCAGCCCGGCCGCGCAGCCCAGCGCCGCCGTGACCCAGATCGCCGCAGCGGTGGTCAGGCCACGCGGATGCAGCTCGCGATCCCGCAGGACGATGGTGCCGGCCCCGAGGAAACCGATTCCGGTGACGATGCCTTGCACGACACGGCTCGCCGCATCGGTCTGGCCGGGCTCGCTGAAGATCGAGGCGGCCGCCGCGGTCCCCAGCCCGACGAGGCCAAAGGTGCGGATTCCCGCGCTCTTCTGCTTGCGCGTCCGCTCGAAGCCGACGGCCACGCCTGCGGCCGTGCCGATGAGCAGCCTGCCGATCAATTCCATCTCGCCGATCATCGCATCTCCACGCAGTCGATGGTGGCAGCCCATCGGCGGCAGAACCGTACGGCAGCCTCCGGCGACCGCGCGAACCGCCCTGCCCGCCATCGCCCGCCGCTTCCAAAGCGGCGCGGCGAAACGAGTTGCCTTTCCAGACACTGCAACGGGAGCGCGCCCGGGAGGTTCCGCCGCCCGACGAAACCTCCGGTTCAGGCCGATACGAGGATCGATTTTGATTGGGGTCGCGGCTGGTGGCGGGAGGCGAAGGCCCGGAGACCAGCTCCCGCTCACCCATGATCTAGAGATTCCAGCGGACCGTCGCCCACCAGGAAAAGCCGGCGACGGAAATCATCCCGCCACCGACCAGAACGGCATCCAACACGTTAGCTACGCCTCTTAGGCAGGGATCGGCAGCCACTCGGGCAGTGGCATCTGGCCCCTTGGTAGAGAACGCCGGGACGGAGGTGCTTAATCTAGATCAAACGCGCCGGCGTTTCGCGGTGCCTGGTCCGCCGTCAGGCCGGACTGCCACGCTCCGCCAATGCCTCGTCGAGCACCCTGACGACATGAAGCGCCTCGCGGCCCGCGCCATCGTGAATCTGATGCCGGCAGCTCGTGCCGTCGGCGACGACGAGGTCGTCCGCTTTGGCCTTGCGCACGGCCGGCAACAGCGAAAGCTCGCCCATGGCGAAGGAGACGTCGATCGTCGCCGCGCCATAGCCAAAAGCCCCCGACATGCCGCAGCAGCTCGACTCGATCGGCCTGACCTCGAGCCCCGGCACCGCCCGCAGCGTCTTTTCGACCGCTCCCATCGCGTCGAAGGCCTTCTGGTGGCAATGGCCGTGCAGATGCGCGACGCGCCCGCCCTGGTCGCGCAGCGGCAGGCTGGTCTTGCCGGCAGCCATGTCGGCGGCGAGCAGTTCCTCGACCAGCAGCGCCGCCCTGGCCAAAGGCTCGACCTCGGCCTTCGGCAGCAGCGCCGCGAACTCGTCGCGGAAGCTCATCAGGCAGGAGGGTTCGAGCCCGACGACCCGCGCTCCCTTGGCGACGAAGGGGCCGAGCGCATCGAGCGTGCGCCGCGCCTCGGCCCGGGCCTCGTCGACCAGCCCGGCCGAAAGGAAAGTGCGCCCGCAGCAGAGCGGCCTCCCGCCATCCTTCGCCGCGACGCGGTGCAGGCGATAGCCGCCGGCAGCAAGCACGCGCTCGGCCGCCTCAAGGTTCTCGCGCTCGAAATAGCGGTTGAAGGTGTCGCCGAAGAGCACGATGTCGCGGCCATCGCCTTTGACCTCTGCCACCGTCGCTTCCTTGCCGCCCTGAGCCCAGGGCTTGCGCCAGACCGGCAAGGAGCGCCGCGCCGAAAAGCCGAGCCAGCGTTCGCTGAGCTTCGCCAGGAGCGGGATGCGGTCGCGCAGGTTCATCAGCGGCGCGAGCTTCGCGGCGAACGGCGCGTAGCGCGGCAAGAAGGCGATCAGCCGCTCCTTCAGCGGCAGGCCGTGCTTCGCGTGATAATGATGCAGGAACTCGACCTTCATCCGGGCCATGTCGACGCCGGTCGGACAGTCGCGCTTGCAGCCCTTGCAGGAGACGCAGAGATCGAGCGTCTCCTTCATCTCCGGCGAGGTGAAGGCGCCCTCGCCGAGTTGGCCGGAAATGGCGAGCCTGAGCGTATTGGCCCGGCCACGGGTGAGATGCTGCTCCTCGCGCGTCGCGCGCCAGGACGGGCACATCGTGCCGCCCGCCATCTTCCGGCAGGTACCGTTGTTGTTGCACATCTCGACGGCACCGCCGAGCCCGCCCCAGTCGGACCAGTCGAGCGCGGTCTCGATCGGCACCGGCGTGGCATAGCCCGGCGGAAAGCGCATCAGGCTGCGATCGTCCATATGGTAGGGGCGGACGATCTTGCCGGGGTTGAGCCGGTTCTCCGGATCGAAGCCGTCCTTGACCGCCTCGAAGGCGCGGGTGAGTGGTCCGCCGAACATCGGCTCGACGAAATCCGAGCGCGAGATCCCGTCGCCATGCTCGCCCGAGAACGAGCCCTTGAAGCGCCGCACGAGATCGCAGGCCTCCTCGGCAATGCCGCGCATCGCCTTCACCCCGGCTTCCGTCTTCATGTTGAGGATCGGGCGGACATGCAGACAGCCGACCGAAGCATGCGCGTACCAGGTACCGCGCGTGCCATGCCGCTCGAACAGCGCGGTGACCGCATCGGTATAGTCGGCGAGGTGCTCGAGCGGGACGGCGCAGTCCTCGATGAAGGAGACCGGCTTCCCGTCGCCCTTCATCGACATCATGATGTTGAGGCAGGCCTCGCGCACCTCCCAGACCGGCTTCTGCCGGGCCGGCTCGACGACCTCGACCACCGCATCCGGAAAACCGTGATCGGCCATGCACTGGTCGAGACGCTTCAGATCGCGCTTCAGCGCTGCGAGGTCGTCGCCGGCGAACTCGACCAGCAGCAGGCAGTTCGGCTTGCCCTTGGTGATGTCGGCGAGGGTGCGCACGAAGAGCGGGATGTCGGCGCCGAGCACCAGCACATTGTTATCGACGAGCTCGACCGCGACCGGCCCGAGCGCGACGATGTGCTGCGTCGTCTCCATGGCGGAGCGGAAATTCGGGAAATGGCAGACGCCCATGACGCGATGCCCCGGCAGGGTCGAGAGCTGCAGCGTCGCCTGCGTGGTGATGGCGAGCGTGCCTTCCGAGCCGACCAGAAGATGCGACAGATTCGGCCGCGGCACGATCAGCTCGTCGAGATTATAGCCGCCGACGCGGCGCTGCACCTTGGGGAAGATCGCCTCGATCTCGGCGCGATGGCTGTCGGCCAGCGCTAGCATCCGCGTCATCAGCTCGCGCGTCCTGACCGAAGCATTGTCGCCCACCGGCGCTTCGCCGAGCGCGAAGGCCTCGCCGTCATGGAACTGCGCCCGCAGGCCGATGACGTTGTCGACCATCTTGCCATAGCGCAGCGAGCGCGCACCGGAGGAGTTGTTGCCGGCCATGCCGCCGATCGTGCAGCGGCTCGCGGTCGAGGGCTCGACCGGGAAGAACAGCCCATCCTTCTTCACATGCGTGTTGAGCGCCTCAAGCACGATGCCGGGCGCGACCGAGACGGTGCGGCTCGCCGGATCATAGTCCCGGATCGCATTGAAGTGCCGGCTCATATCGAGGATCAGCGCATCGCCGATCGGCTGGCCGTTCTGCGAGGTGCCACCGCCGCGCGCGATCACCGGGACGCCGTGCTCGGCCGCGATCTGGAGCGCCGCGGCGATGTCGGCCTCGCTCTTCGGGAAGGCGACGCCCTGCGGGATGATCTGGTAGATCGAGGCGTCGGTGGCATAGCGCCCGCGGGTGAAGGCGTCGAAGCGTACCTCCCCTTCCAGTGCCTGCGCGAGGCGCCGCTCCAGCCCGAGATTGCGAGAGCCCTGCTTGGGCAGGGGGGCTGCGTGTGTCATCGTTCTGCTAGCCAATTCTGATGTGAGCCGTCATCCCGGCCGTAGCGAAGCGGAGCGCCGGCATCCATCGAAAATCTGGGCGCTCTGCGATTGACCCCGGAGCGGTGCGGCTTTTGCGGCCTATCCGGGATGACGGTGGTTCTTTCCGAAGGCGGCATGACTACTCGGCGGCTTCCGCCGCTTTTCCGGCGTGGCGGCCGCGCGCCGTGGCGATCAGGTCCGAAACCGGCCCCCAGAGCAGCAGGATCATGGCGAGGATGACGAGGGTCGTTACCAGGCCATTGGCGATGAAGACATGCAGGCTGCCGCCGGAGCCGAGCAGCGCCTGACGGAAAGCATCCTCCGCCCGGTCGCCGAGCACCAGCGCCAGCACCAGAGGCGCCAGTGGATAGTCGAGCTTCTTGAAGACATAGCCGACGATACCGAAGATCAGCATCAGCCAGATGTCGAAGATCGAGTTCGAGATCGTATAGGCGCCGATGGCGCAGACGATCAGGATCACCGGCGCGACGAAGGAGAAGGGCACGCGCATGATCGCCGCGAAGAGCGGCACGGTCGCGAGCACGATGATCAGCCCGGCGAGATTGCCGAGATACATCGAGGCGATCAGCCCCCAGACAAAATCCTTCTGCTCGACGAACAGCATCGGCCCGGGCTGCAGGCCCCAGACCAGCAGGCCGCCGAGCAGCACGGCGGCCGTCGCGGAGCCCGGAATGCCGAGCGCCAGCATCGGCAGGAGGGCGCTGGTGCCGGCCGCATGCGCCGCGGTTTCCGGCGCCAGAACGCCCTCGATCTCGCCCTTGCCGAAATTCTTGCCGCGCTTCGAGAAGCGCTTGGCGAGCCCGTAGCCCATGAAGGATGCGGCGATAGCGCCGCCCGGCGTCACGCCCATCCACATGCCGACCAACGAAGAGCGGATCAGCGTCGCCCAGTAGCGCGGCAGCCCGGCCCAGGTGCGCAGCACGACCATCAGGTCGATCCGCGCCTGCTTGCCCTTGAAGACCAGCCCTTCCTCGACGGTCAGCAGGATCTCGGAGACGCCGAACAGGCCGATGACGACAATCAGAAAGTCGAAGCCGCGCATCAGCTCGGTCGAGCCGAAAGTCATGCGCAGGTCGCCGGAGATCGAGTCGAGGCCGACGGCCGCGAGCAGGAAGCCGATGCAGAGCGAGGCCAGGATCTTCGCCCGATTCTCGCGGCCCATGCCGATGAAGGAGCAGAAGGTCAAAAGGAAGACGGCGAAGAACTCGGCCGGCCCGAAGCGCAGCGCGAACTGGGCGACGAGCGGCGCGACGAAGGTGATCAGGATGACGCCCGAGAGCGCC
The DNA here is from genome assembly GCF_058798075.1 of Allobosea sp. GW823-FHT01F03. NCBI lineage: Bacteria > Pseudomonadati > Pseudomonadota > Alphaproteobacteria > Hyphomicrobiales > Alloboseaceae > Allobosea > Allobosea sp. GW823-FHT01F03. Next base: position 3,418,431 of record NZ_CM179505.1, read on the forward strand.
CCGATGAAGGAGGCGGTGAAGGCGGCGGTCAGTGCTTCGGCCGCCTTGCCCTGCACTGCCATTGGATAGCCGTCGAAGGTGGTCGCCACCGACCAGGCCTCGCCCGGAATGTTGAACAGGATCGAGGTGATCGCCCCGCCGAACAGGGCCCCCCAGTAGATCGAGGAGAGCAGGATGATCGCCGAGGTCGGGTCCATGCCGAAGGTCAGCGGCAGGAGGATCGCGACGCCGTTCGGACCACCCAGCCCCGGCAGCACGCCAACGACGATGCCGAGAATGACCCCGATCGCCATGAAGCCGATATTCTGCCAGGACAGCGCGATCTGAAAGCCGGTGATCAGCGAGGAGAGGTCATCCATCGGCGAAACCTCAGTAGCCGAGCATGGCTTCGAGCGGGCCCTTGGGCAGGGGCACGCGGAACTGCAGCTCGAAGATCCAGAAACAGGCGAGCGGCACGAGCAGCGCTGTGAGCGCAATGCTCCACCAGCGCGACGTCGCGATCACACCCATGAAAATCAGGATGAAGACGGCAGAGGCCACGTAGAGCCCGAGCGGCTGGATCAGCGCGACGAAGACGATGAGCGGCCCCAGCACCCGCGCCACCTGTCCCAGCTGCGCGTAGGTGACGAAAATCTTGTTTTCCGAGCGGAACGACTGGAACAGGATGAACAGCGAAGCCGCAAGGAAGAGCCAGCCGACGCGAGCCGGGAAGAAACCGTTCTGCGGACCGTTGTCCCAGCCGGCACCGCGGCCATAGGAATCCCAGAGCACGATCAGGCCGAGGCCGATCAGGATCGCGGCCGTGGCAATCTCGACCGGGCGCCGCGAGATGCCGCGTTCCGGAGCTTCGGTTTCAGCTGAACCCGACATCGATCATCTCCCGCGCGGTCATCCCGGACCAGCCGCGTGCGGCGCCGATCCGGGATCCATCGCAGGGCGCTGCCCTACGACGGATTCCGAGCTTCCACTTCGCTCCGCCCGAAATGACAGCCGAGCCAGAGCTGACGAAGCGCTTCGGTGCTGAATTGGCCTCACTTGGCCATGAAGCCGGCGTCGCCCATCAGCTTGGCGTGCTTCGCCTCGTCGGCCTTGAGGAACTGCACGAAGGCCTCGCCGTCGCGGTAGTCGGGAACCAGCGCGCTGCGCGCCAGATACTCCTTCCATTCCGGCGTCTCGGAGACCTTCTTGAACAGGCTCACATAAAAGGCCTGCTGGTCCTTGGTGACCTTGCCCGGCATGAACATGCCACGCAGCATCTGGTAGGTGACGTTCAGGCCCTGGGAGGCGCAGGTCGGAATGTCCGCCCAGGATTTACCTTCGGCGACGGGGGTCGAATAGGTCATCTTCTGGTCGGAGAAGACGCAGAGCGGCCGGGTCGCGCCGCCGCGCCAGTTCGCGACGTCCTCGGCCGGGTTGTTGGTGCTGGCGTCGATATGATTGCCGGAGAGTTGCGTCGAAGTCTGGCCGCCGCTGGTGTGGGGAATGAAGGCGAATTTGACGCCGCCGGCCTTCTCCATGGCGAAGACGATCAGGTTGTCCTCACGCTTGGATGAGGTGCCCCCGACCTTGAGTGGCGGCGAGGCCGCCTTGGCCGCGGCCATGAAGTCGCCGGCGTTCTGGTACGGCGCCTTGGCGTTGACCCAGAGCACGAAGGAGTCCTGCGCCATCATCGCGACCGGCGTGTAGTCCTGCCAGTTCAGCGGCAGCTTGGTCGCCATCGGCGTCATGAAGATGCCGCTCGAGGTGGTGATCAGCTTGTGGGCGTCACCGACCGATTTCTGGATGTCGAGCATGCCTTCGGCGCCGCCGGCGGCCGGCTTGTTGACGACGATGACCGGCTGCGAGGTCAGATTGTGCTTCTGGATGATGCCCTGCATCGTCCGCGCCATCTGGTCGGACGCTCCGCCCGCCGAGAATGGCACCACGATCTCGATCGCCTTGGTCGGCTCCCAGGCGGCCGCGGGGCCGATGCCTGCTGCCAAGATTGCGGTCGCGGCAAGCCAGTGCTGCTTCATGATCGCTCCCTCCCGATGACTGCGCTCTGACGGCGCTGTGGAGAAAACTTAGATCAAAAATTTTTGCATTCAATCCAAAATTTGCCGATCAAAAAATTGGCGACGATTTCCTGCGACAATCGCGTTTCCCGCAGACAGCAGCGCATGCATGGCGTGAAAACACCGCAACCGCACTGACGATCCCGATCAGGACGAAGCCTGCGCCGCCTTCTGTTTGTTGCGCAGATGCAGGAACAGGATCTCGGACAACTCCGCGCCGGCGCGCCGGCGCAGCGCATCGAGAATGACCTCGTGCTCACGCATCGCCTCGCCCCAGCGGTCGCGATCCTTGGCGAGATTGGCGGAATAGCGCACCCGCCGGATCCGCCCGGCCAGGCCGGCATAGGTCGCGGCCAGCATGGCATTGCCGGCGGCCGCGACAATCATCTGGTGGATCGCCTGATTGCAGTGGAAATAGCCATGCATCTCGCGACGCAGATAGAACCGATACATTTCATGATGCATGCGCTCGATTTCGGCGATTTCGGCCTCCGAAATCCGCTCACAGGCCAGGCGCCCGGCCAGTGCCTCGAGCCCACCCATGACATCGAAGAGCTCGCGGACATCCTCGGGGCTGAGCTGGCGAATGCGCGCACCGCGATTGGGCAAGAGCTCGATCAGCCCCTCGGCCGCAAGCACCTTCAGCGCCTCGCGCAACGGCGTGCGCGAGATGTTGAAACGCTCGCACAGCGCCCGCTCCGGCACGCGCGCACCATCGGCCAGGCTGCCCTCGACGATGAAGTCCCGCAGCGCGACCAGAAGCCCTTCATGCAGGGAGGCAGCAGGTTTCGTCGCCTCGTCCACCGGGGCGGTTTCGTCGCAAGAATCCGGCAATGGCACGCTCATGCGTCACCGCTAAGTCGGCCCGCACCCGCTGTCGAGCCCGATCACATAATTATCGCATACCATATCGAGATTGATCTTCAAAAAAATGAATGCAAAATGATCCGGAATGGCGTGACAGCGCCTGACCCTCTGGGAGGATAAGAAGATCATGCAAGGGCGTCATTTCCTGCACATTCCCGGCCCGAGCCCGATTCCGGACCGGATTCTGCGCGCCATCGCCATGCCGATCATCGACCATCGCAGCGCCGAATTCGCCGCGCTCGGCAAGCATGTGCTCGAAGGCAGCAAGGCGGTGTTCAAGACCAGCCAGCCGGTGGTGATCTACCCCTCTTCCGGCACCGGCGCCTGGGAAGCGGCGATCGTCAACACGCTCTCGCCCGGCGACACCGTGCTGATGGCCGAGACCGGCCATTTCGCGACCTTGTGGAAGAACATCGCGACGCGCTTCGGCATCGAGGTCGAGTTCATCCCCGGCGATTGGCGCCGCGGTGCCGACCCGGCCGCGATCGAGGCGCGGCTGGCCGAGGACAAGGCCCGCAAGATCAAGGCCGTGATGGTCGTCCATAACGAGACCTCGACCGGCGCGACCAGCCGCGTCGCCGAGATCCGCAAGGCGATCGACGCCGCCGGCCACCCCGCCCTGTTCATGGTCGACACGATCTCCTCGCTCGCCTCGGTCGACTACCGGCATGACGAATGGCAGGTCGACGTCACGGTCTCCGGCTCGCAGAAGGGGCTGATGCTGCCGCCCGGCCTCGGCTTCAACGCCGTCTCGGAGAAGGCGCTCGCGGCGTCGAAGACCAACACGCTGCCGCGCTCCTTCTGGGATTGGCAGGAGATGATCAAGATCAACGCCGGCGGCTTCTTCCCCTATACGCCAGCCACGAACCTCCTCTACGGGCTGAAGGAGGCGCTCGCCATGCTGCAGGAGGAAGGGCTGGACAATGTCTTCGCCCGGCACGAGCGCCTGGCCGGCGCCTGCCGCGCCGCGGTCGAAGCCTGGGGCCTCGAAGTGCTCTGCGAGAATCCGGCCGAGCACTCGCCCGTGCTGACGGCCGTGCTGATGCCGCCGAGCCATGATGCCGACCGCTTCCGCAAGATCGCGCTGGAAAAATACAACATCTCGCTGGGCTCCGGCCTCGGCAAGGTCGCCGGCAAGGTCTTCCGCATCGGCCATCTCGGCGAATGCAACGAGCTTGCCCTGCTCGGGGCGCTCTCCGGCGTCGAGATGGGCTTTTCGGCAGCAGGGGTGCCCTATCGCGCCGGCGGCGTCGCGGCGGCGATCGCCAATCTCGAAGGCCACGAGCCGGGCAAGAACGCATCGGTTGCGGCGGTAGCCTGAGCCCACTGGCGGCGGCCTCGCATAGCTTGGCCGCCGCAGACCACACGGGACCCGCTCGGAGCAGGATGAGCGCTCCGGGTCGCCAAGCTGGCAAGATGCAACCATTTACTAATCTTACGCGACTTGGTTGGAGGCCGTACGCGAAGACACTTCCAATGAACCGGCGCTCATTTCTCACGGCCATATTCGGCAGCGTCGCTGTCACCGCGATCGGGGCCGCAGTCGCGAGCGAGACGGCAAGGGCGTCTGAACTGCCTCTCGACACAATCGCCAACTCGACGAAGCACCTGCAGAATTCGCCCAGTATTATCGCGGACGGCATTGCCGCAGGCCGCGCCGGCGTCGCCAAGTCTGCACCGTAAGGCGCGATCGGTTTGGATGCAGCCGGCGGGTCTGCCGCTGGGTGTGCCCGGCAGAACCCGCCGGCGAGCAAAAGCAAGATCGGCCATTTGGACTCATCAGGCGAACGGGCGCGCCATCGTCCATGTGCAATACAGGACAGGGCGAGGATCGAGATCAGTCAGGCCGAGACTCGGACGCCTTGAACATCCGCCGACCAGCGCCCATCTCAGACATGCAGACAGAGTCGGAACTGTACCTGACGCAATGCTGCCCACTGGAATCCGGGACTCTGTCAACGATGACATTGTCATCAGCTCCTCCCCGGAGGAGGTGGGGAGCGATGGAAAGCATATACGAGGTCGCCGCGTTTCTCGCGAACAGCCTTGTAATTGTGAGCGCAGCTCTCGGAGCACTGCGCAGATACATCAAGGTCAGGCGGCGCCGTTAGGCGCCGCTTTTTTTCATCTCAGAGGCTTCCGGGCAGATCCAGTTGGGCAAGGCCGCCGACTTGCCTCTCCCGACGATGGGATGGATGGCGCCAGGTGGGAGAATTCTGAGACTTGCCTGCCTGTGGAGGTCCTGCCGGCAGCCGACGCAACCGGCCAGTCCGCAACGCCCGGAACCTACAAGCCCGCGGGCAAATATCCCATTCATATTTCAAGAGAAATGGCGAGTCGCCTCTGAACTTGAAGGGCCTCGTTCCGGCGATCGAGCAGCTTTACGAGCGCTACCCGACTGCGGCGCAGCTGATCTCCACCTCGGCGCCACACGTCGACTACGGGATCGTCCGCGAGATCAGCCGTCGCGTGCCGACAGTGTTCGAGGCGACCGTCTCCGTCGTTTGCGAACGCAGCGAAGGGCTACCAGCGACTAACGATTATCAGCGCTCCCTCGTCACCAGCTTCACCAGCCAACTTGTCGAGCGCGAGTTCAACGTCCACGTGTTCGATCCCGCCGGCCAGGACACCATCGGAGGCGGTTGCGGCCAACTCTGGTTCGTCCAGCAGTGAATGAGCCATCATCCAGACCTCGCCAAGCCCTCTGTTGGTCGCGGTCTCCCCGAGCGCCACGCTCCCGCCTCTCCCTCGCATGAGCACCGGAACATCGACGCGAAGGTCCTCCATGACCTCTGACGTCTCCGCGAAGGCCGCAGAGATCCGGGCGGGGTTGGAGGGCGCTGACGAGTTTGACGCGCCTGAGACGATGTCGCCGCAGGATACGGCCGACTACCCATAGGCCGTAGACTCATAAGCCCGTAGCCATAGGCGCATTGAGGCCAACTGAACCATGGCGAGGAAGTTCTCGGCCAGCTTGTCGTAGCGGGTTGCGACCCTGCGGAAGTGCTTCAGCTTGGAGAAGAAGCGCTCCATCTGGTTGCGCTGGCGGTAGATGGCCGGATCGACCGATCATTGGACCTTGCGATCTCCCCGAGCTGAGATGTGCGCCTACCCGCCGCGCAATCGGATCAGGTCGATGACGGCCCGGGCGTCATAGGCGCGATCGGCGACGAGGGCGGTGGCTGGTGGCAAGCCGTCGGTCAGAGCACCGAGCACCGCCTTTTCCGAGAGTAGACCGTGGTCGGTGGCCCGTAGCGGCTCGGCAGGTCAGGCCAGGGCGAGCCGGGTCCGAAGCACATAGAAAATGCCAGTGATCACCCGCCAATCGTCGACATACGCAACTGCGCGCGGCTTATTCGGCAACAGCGGCCCGATCAGCCGCCACTCAGACTCGCTCAGATCATAACGTCCCATCCAAGGCTCCTCTATGAAGCGTTGAATCAGCGGGCTGCCAGCGCCGCAACCTTTATAGGTTCAGGACCTAAACCGCAGCGCAGTTCTTCGGATACTCCCGACAAAGAAAATCTGCTCAAAGACAGTTGGGAAATTTGCGATCAGTCAGCAAATGATGTTCGGTAGCCCGACTCTTGAACCAGGAACCGCTGCAATGACTAAGCCGGCCTGCCCGATTTGCCACTCAACCAAGTTTGGCGATTACCGGGGGCGCCGATTTGTTCGGTGCGCGGGCTGTGGCTCGAAAGAGCGAACACGTTTCATGTATTGTGTCTTGAGAGACTTGGCGCCGCCTCCGAGCGGTTTACCTGTGGTTCATTGCGCGCCTGAACACGTCATAACGGCATTTTTGACGCAGAAATACGGCGACGACTATCAGCCAGCGGACTACGATCCGTCATTCTACCCGTGGGTCGAGAGACCAGTGAGGCAAATCGACCTGACGCGCCCTCTCGACTATTTTGAGAAGGAATCAGTTCAGGGTTTCGTTCATTCACATGTGCTCGAACATGTACCTTCCGATCTGCACAGAACGATCAAGGACATGAATGCAGCGATCGCTCCCGGCGGATTCCATACCTTTTGTGTCCCGTTTTGTTCCAAATACTACCGCGAGGACATGGACCTTTCGATGCCCCACGCCGAGCGGGAGCGTCTTTTTGGCCAGCACGACCACGTCAGATCGTTCGGCACCCTCGATGCCAAGGAGCGGCTACTCTCCTTGTTTGACGGGTTCGACCGCATGGATATGGCGGAAACCTATACTCCGGATAAGCTAGCGGCGCACGCGATCCCGCCGAACGCCGCAACATCGATGACTGCGCACACCATCTTTCACTTCGTAAAAAGACATTAGCACTGCCTTGGCAGACTCTCAGGGCCGGGCTCGGCCGCTTGACCACGGCGATGTCGCTGCCTGGACCGCCCGCCTCCTCGACGGCGCTCACGATCGAGTAGCAGAAGGCTGAAGCGTCCCTCCGGCAGCACAGGCTGGTTGCCGCTCGACGATCGCCTCGGGCTGCAGCGCGTTTTGGTGACCATCGGCGCATTTCAGGTCGCCCAGGATCGGCAGAAGGAGCGCGCCGGTGCCGGGCGTATCGTGCATCCGAAGTTCGGTGACGATGCGTGGTGGCCACCGTTAGATTCCGAGCGATCGAAGCGCGTCCCACTGTCCCCCGAACTCTTCGCAAGGTCGGGCCAAATCAAGCGCAGCCGAATCGGCAGCCTCATGCTCGTCCGCCACTGGAAGGATGGCCGCTCCCTTGGCCGACCGGCAACAAGAGCGGCCTCACCTACATGCGCCACGAGGTGAAGCGAATCATCCTCTTGGCCGGCCTGCCGGAGAATCTATCCTTCACGTCGTTCCGACACTGCGGCCTGACCGAGATCGGCGACGCGGACATGACCGATCGCGAGATCCTCGCGCAGTCGGGTCAGACCACCGCGAAGGTGCTGCCGCGCTACGTCAAGAAGATCATGCGGCAGGTGGCCAACGGAGCCCGTAAGCGCCGCGCCGCGCGAACGGATGGCGGCCAAATGTCAGAATGACCAGCAGCCTGCTTGTCAGAGTGCATCACGGAACAAACGGAGATTCCGCAATGATATCAATGGCGAGCCCGGCAGGATTCGAACCTGCGACCAGCAGCTTAGAAGGCTTTGCACTTTTGCAGGCCTAACAAGCGCCTTTCCAACTGAACCGCCCGGCTGCCGGGCAGCCTTTCAGGGGCAAGTTGGAAACACTTACGCCATTTCTCTCACGTCGACCTCGGTACCGGCGAGGTCGTAATGGCATCTCTCAACGACCTATTTGGCGGGGCCGCGCCCCTCGCCGCCAAGCCGCTTCCATGCCTTCCGCAGATTGGCCGATATCCGGCTGCGCGCTTCAAGCGCACGCCTGCGCCGCCACCGAAGAACGGGCCGCGGCGCGTCCGGGTGGTCGACTCCTTCGCCGGCGGCGGAGGGGCAAGCAATGGCATTGAGCTTGCGCTCGAGCTGCTGAAGGCGGCCGGCCTGCTGCCTGACGGGCACAGCCTCTATCCCGACTTCGCCGTGAACCACGACGAGCCGGCGCTCGCCATGCACCTGGCGAACCATCCGAAGACGATTCACCTCCCGCACAACGTCTGGAAGGTGAATATGCGCGACCTGCTGCTCACGCCGCGGGAGCTCGCTCGAGCGCAGGGCTTTCCGGACAGCTACATCCTGGCGGCGCCCTACAAGGGCAAGGTGCTCACCGAGACCGAGCAGCGCCACAAGATCGGCAATTCGGTCTGCCGGCTGCCCGCTGCCGCCTTCCTCTTTGCGAATTACCGCCCGCCGCTGGACTGGAGCGCGCCTGAGTGCCCCAGCGACGAACCGTTTTTCCTCGAAGCTGCGGAGTGAGCCATGACAATCAAGAGCCCCGCAGTCTCGGCGAAGGAGAAGGCGCGCGAGATCGTCGAGCGCGCACTGAGATACTATGCCCAGCAAGTCGGTGATGGGGCGCTTGCGAAAGCAGCTCTCGCCGCCCTTTCGACCGAGGGCGAGGCTGAGCCGGTGGCTTGGCCGAAAGACCCCGAGACGGGCCTGAACGACCTGTCCTTGCCAACCCTACTCAGGATGACACGAGCCGACGCCTCCCCGCCTTCCGCGCCTGCGGGGGTGAAGGACGCGCTTTGCTGGGCGATGGATGAGATCGACACGCTGTCGAACAAGCTCTGCCAGTTCGCCTACACGATGACGATCGACAGCCCCGAAGAGCGCCAGGACCTCAAGGAGACGCAGCATGCAGATCGATGAGAAGGCGAGGAAGATCATCGCAGAAGCGTCGATGGTCTGCCATCAGGCTGGTTATCATGACCTTGGCAACGGCCTCGACGAGATCGTGGCGCCAGCGCTCGAATCCGCCAAGCAGGGCGAGGCCGAGGGGTGGCGCGATATCGAGAGCGCGCCGAAGGATGGGACCAATATCCTGTTGGCTCACGCGCGCGCGGTGTTCGACGGCTATTGGGACGTCTACGCGAACGGCTGGGTGGACGACGTAACCGACCTCTACGAGGACAAGATCACATACCAAGCCACCCACTGGCGCCCTCTCCCCGAGCCTCCGAGCGCCATGCTCTCTGCGGGAGGGGAAGGATGAGCGAGCGCGCTAAACGACGGTGCAACAACTGTGGCTGCTGGGTCTCTGGCATGTGGGGGGGCGGCTTCCCGGAGTTCGATTGCGCGCTCGGAGAAGACGCTGAACACCGCCTCCCGTGCAAACCTGTTCGGATCAATCTGCTCGAAATGGCGCTCCGGCTAGTCCTTGTTCCCGACGCCTTCGACGAGCGGCTACGGGTAAAGCCCGATCGCATCTTTGATGTTCTGGACGCCGAGAATGAAGCCCTGCGCCAGGTCGCCGCCCTCGCTGGCCCGGTGAGCGCCGATGTGCTTGGAGGCGCCGCACCATGACCGCTAGCCCCACCCCTCCCGAGCGGATCACAGGCGTTGCCATCGTCGACACGCAGGGCCGCATCTGGGCTCTGCCGGCGCCGCGTCGGCACTGCCACATCTTCGCGCTCGCGGCATTCCTTGGCGACAGCGCCGAAGGCAACATGCGCGGCCAAGGCTTCATGACGAGCCTTAACCGGTTCGTCGAGCGAGCCGACGCTTTGGAGATCGCCAAGGTAGCCGGCCAGACGCGCCCCGGCGCCAAGCTGGGCCATCAGCTCTATTCGGAGGACCTATGGTGAGCCCCACCCCTCCCGACTTCTTTGCAGAAAGCGCAAACAAGTCCGCCACCCCTCCAGATGCACAGGTTGGCCTCCCGAGCGAGGAGGAGATCAGGCGGGTGCTGATAGCGCACTTCGTCGAGAACACCGGTTTCCAGACAGTCAACGAAGACGACACGAAGACCAGCGTCGCGGCATACTACGGCGGCCATTGGGTGGGCTTGCGGATCTATCCCATAGCCCGCGCCATCCTCGACCTCATCCGCCCAGCGTTCGAGGCGAAGGAGCGAGAATACGCGCTTGCGTCGGAAGGCCGCGCAGCCTTCGCTGCGCGCGCCCTCTCCGCCGAAGCCAAGCTCGCGCAGGCGGTGGAGGACGAGCGGGAAGCGTGCGCTGCGACGGTTGAGGACATGGCAGCCGAGCACGCGGTGTCACCCGATATCGAGCGTCATGTGATAGCGGCTCACGATTTTTCGCGAGCGGCTACCGCCATCCGCGCCCGCTCCGCCGCAGCCAGGGGAGAGAAGACGTGACCCCGTCTCAGCTATCCGTGCTTCGCCTGGTCGACTGCGCTCCGGTCCCGGTAGGTTCATGCGAGCCAGAGATGAGCGAACTCGCTAGCCTCGGATATGTCGAGCAGTTCAAGGAGCGGGTTGGGCTGGTCGACAGACCGACATGGCGCATTACGAGCGCCGGGCGGGAAGCCGCCAGAGCGCTGACCGACAACGCAGAAAAGGCCGCCGCCACCCCGAAGGATGACGGTGGCTAGAGGGGATGATGGTGATTAAAGGCTGTACATTCCAAAACTGCTCGTTCGATGGGCGAGCCTCCGGCTTGAACAAGCCGGAAATTCTAGGCGACCCCGAGAATTGCAATGTTGCGTTCCCGGCGGACTGGACCAGAGCGCAGAGGCGCGAATGGCGCATTCTGATGGATATGCCAGGTCATGAGTGGGACGGAGAATATCAGCCAACCCGCTCGATCGCAAAAAGAGCCGCCAGCCCCGATAAAGGGACCGGCGGCTGACAGCCGAGCGTTGGGCTGGGGCTCGGCTTAGTTCATCGTGGCGGGATCGCCAGCCATGGGACAATCGCCCCGACCTTTGATGCGATGAACCCGCCCAGCGTCGCCATGATGATGATCAGCCACCGGACGCCTTTCGGTTGTTGGAGCAGGTTGTGCATGGCGAGACGGCGGATGCCTCCGGCATCAGAATATGCAGGATGACAGTGGAGCGGGCCGTGCAGTACGGACTGGGTGATCTCTGCGTCCGCGCCGCCGCGAAATGGGCGACGCCGATACTTCGAGAAGGACTATCAAAAATGAGCGCTAGCCCGCGCACTGAAATACTTACTAAAGAAGAAGTTCGTTCAGCGTTATTTGATGAACTGCTTAATCGTGGACACACAAGATATTCCAAAGATGTTATTGGAATCGACTTCGGATATGGATTTTTTTCATGGATTGGAGCTCCTTGTACCAGAGTAGGAAGCTCGACGTTCGAGCTTCTTGTCAATATCGGAATTCACTCGGTGAATATCGAAAAGATGTGGATCAAACTACGAAACTCACCAGTGATAAAGTACTCCAGAAGGGTAGCGACCTATGCACTTCCGATCGACTCACTGACAAACCCAATTAAGATAGATCATATTTTTAAAGAAGATAATTACAGATCTAAATCAAAGGAAATTGTTGATTTGATTGTGGATCATGGAATCAAATTTTCTCAATCAGTAGCAAATTATGATAGCTTGCTTCCATATTTGAAAGGCAGGCTACCTATGCTCGGCGCCTATCCTGAGAGATACGCCTGCTGTCTTTATTTTCTGGGAAAACTGGCAGAAGCAAAGGATCTCGTTGAGGCAATTGACAAAAAGCACCCGCGATATTTCGGTGATTTTGCAAAGAACTTTGCTGATTTGCGGTGACAATCCAATCATTCTGGCTTGGCGCTACTGACCGTCGCCGGGGGGGTACGGTTCGCGGGCATGGGCTTGGCGATGAGACAGGAAAGCCTGCCTCGCGTCTAGCGAAAGCAGGCTCCGTTGGAAGTGGATCCAGTTTCGACCGCCGGCACCAACGAAACTCCAGCAGTTCTATGAAGGAACCGCGTCTGGCCTTTGGGGTTCATCCCACCAACAAGGGTCGAACTCCATGTCTGGACGACTTACTATCTATCGTTCGGGAGAGGGTTGGGCCGCGCGGGACGCCACGGGCGCCAAGTATGGGCACTCGCCCGATCTCTTCCAAACGATCGAGGCCGCGGAGCGGTTGGCAAGGCGGGTCGGTGCCAAGGTCGTCCTGGGTCGCGAAGCGCAGAACCATCTGCTTTCGCAGCCCGGGAAGAAGCCAATTTGACGACCCAGGTGTTGTGCGTTGCTCGACCTGGCTGAACAGGAAATTGGAGCGGCCGGAACGGTGCTGCTCGAGACTCTCCGCCCGCGCCGTGATAAGGACGAATTCCCTATCGCTGCGCACTTTTTGCAGCCGTGCAGAACAGTAGGCCCACGTTGGACATCAAAATTACGCGTGCGCCGAAAGATGGGACATGGCTTCTCACCGACCTCCTAGGCCGGGCCATGGGACGGATCTCAGAAGAGCCCGTAGGCACTTTTCAAGTCTTCCCGCTTGGTAACGCCGTTGAAACGATGGGCGGCATGCGGCTCGGGCCCTTCCTGTCGTTGGACGACGCACTCGCCGCGATCGAACGCTTCACACGGGGCTCGTGTCATAGGGCGCCGGACCAGGACGGCTAAGGCGTAGGAACCAACGTCGTCGAGAGCCGTTGGATCGAAAGCCTCAGGCTGGAGCCCGATCCAAATGTTCAAGATGCTTTTTGAGATGTCGATGCTCGCTTTCGAAGCGCAGCAGGCCATGTGGTTGCGAGGCGCGAGGCTGGCGATCGGAGGCCCCGCAGCCGACCGCGAAGCAGAGCGAATGGTCACGGAGAAAGTCGCCGCGGCACAGCAGGCGGCAGCCAAGGTAATAACCGGCACCACTCCGATCGGCGTCGTCCGCGGCTACCGGCGCAAAGTGAGAGCCAATGTCCGCCGGCTCTCAAAGCCCTAGTATGGAACAGCGGTTCTAGGCCCAGCCCTGAACACCTGCTAGATCGTCCACCGCCAGCGCCTTGGGGTGGATCGCGCCGAATGATCTGGTTCGGGTGCACGTCAAACAGCCGCTCGAGCTCGGCGATCGTCTTCTCGCCCCTCACGGCTGCAAGGGCGACCTTCGCCTTGAAGGCTGGCGCGTGGTTCCGCCGCGGTCGTTTCGACCTGGTCTCTCCTGTCGCGGCCATCATGCCGCCTTCAGGCAGACACTCCACTTATCCCGACTGTCCCGCTTTCCCGAGCCAGCTCTGTCCGCCGAGCGTGGTCGATGCTGGGATGCTAGGTGCCACCTATTGCCTAATCACCGCTGGTCGTAAGCGGAGGCGCACGTCGGACACGATCTTGGTTGCAAGGTCTGTCTCCATATCGAAGCCGTGCCTCTCCCTCAGATCGGCCTCATAGATCCCCAACCAGATGATCGCGGTCGTTTCGCTGTCTAGAAGGCGGCTTGTTATTCTGAGCTTGCCATCGCTAGCGCGGATCGTGCCTTCGAGGAGATGCCGGCGAGATTGGCTAGGGACCGCCGCAGCGGAAGTGGAAAGTGCAAAGGCCGCGGGAGCCTCGCTCCGATAAATCATTATCTCATCTTTTGAGGCAAGCTGCGTGAGGATTTCGTCGTCAAGTTCCTCCGCGAAAATCTGCGCTTCGGCCTTGCCTGTCAGGTTGACGAAGGGCTTCACGAGAAGTGAGGGAAGCGCCGGTCCCGTCGGTAAGACAGGCGGCCAGAGGGCAACCATCGCTATGACAGCTACGAAAATGCCGACCATCAACGATCCAACAGTGCCGACAAGCCAATAGCTCTTTAGCCGTTCGTTCATGCTTCGTTGCAGAATGGAAGTTGAAAGCGGCTCCGGGTTACTTTGCCCGTTCTCTTGCCACCGGAAACTGGGGACATAACCGCCCTTTGCGACACCGATTACAAGAGCGGCCGTCCTGCCCTCGAGCAAATAGTACCGCTCCAATCCACGCCGGAGGCGTCCGGCCTCAATGCGAACGACGGGATCATTCATAACGTCGAAATCTGCCTCCCGACCAAAGACTTCGACAGCGATTGTGTAGGCTTTTATTCCGCCAGATCGCCCAGCAAGTGACTCTTCAACGACATAGGTTAGAAATCGGCGTACGCGCTCGGGGACATCGAAGTCGACGCTTGCCAAAATACAACGCAATCCGTCGCGAACAACCTCTTCCGAGATCCCGATAACGGCATCGGCATTCGTCTCACTGCCCGATTTCGGTGGCCGTACCATGGGAGAATTACTCCGACAGCAGCCAGCTGTGCGCCTAAATGCGCCTCAGCGCAACCTCGATCCCACCGGTGAAGATACCGCTTAGGAAACGCTTCGCATGTCCTCGGGGCCAATAGAGGATACAGGGTAACAGGCGCACAATTTATGAATGGTGATGAGGCGCGCACCGATCATAAGCGAGCGCCGTAAACTTGGGATATCCGAGCTATGACGCCGATCCAAGAGCGCGGGCGCGCACGTCTCAAACTTCGCTTCCCTGATTGGCGAGATTGTTTTGATCTATCGTCCAGCCTGTCCTTTCTCGAGGTCTGTGAGGCGTACGAATTGGCCTGCACCGGGCTTGAGCATTGGACCAAACTCGACAACTCGTCCAATACCGCGATGGTTGCAGAGCACCGAGGGTTGGTAACGTCTTTAGCCCTCGACGCGCAGCTCTTCGCAAGCCGGGACACCAAGTCCGTGTCTCGAGGTTCTCAGACCTGACAGGCTGAAGCTCCATATTACAAGATCACCTAGCGGGCTTCCGCCACCAAAGCTGAGCGTCATGCTCGACGGTGTAACGGGCTCGACCAATCGCAAGGGCTCGCGAGATCAAGGGCGTGCGCGGCGAGGCGTCGGTCGCGACGCTCCGAGCGGAGATCGCGCGTTACAGGCGGCTGAAAGCTTAATCAGGCGTCAGTGAACGCGCGCTTGCCAAGCCATAGGCCGAGAAATGAGAACAGGCCGAGAGCCGCTCCCACCTCAACGGTTCCCAATACGAAGCTGCTAAACGCAGCAACTGCGACGCTGAAAAGTGCGATTGCCATGCCCCGCCCCTTCCAGCATCACATCAAGAAGCGCTCGTTGGCTTCTTCGTCGGAAGTCCGGGTTCGGGATCGAGGCAATCTTTCGCCACTGCTTCAGCGTACAATCTTTCTTGTTCGGCGAGCAATTTTTCGAGGGCTTTACGGCGACCGAGGTCCACCTCCAGAACAAGAAGCTCCTGGAAACGCTCGACATTTAACCTATGAATGAAATCACGCATTCCCCTACCCCATCGGCTGAAGCGACTGAGCGGGAGCGCAATTATCTCTCTGTCGTCGGAAGCCCAAAAGGTCCTAAACGACGATACTTAAAGCGTAGTACAAGGCCCCACCTCGAACAAGACAATTGGCTACGGCTGCCTTAAATCGCATGGCCCAACAAAGAATCTCGCCCAGCGTAAGCGAGGCTGGGCTCGCTATTGTCCTCGCGTTGCTGATCGTGACCGGGGTCTACGGGCGTGGCGATGAAGGAGGCGGATAGTCATGCGGCGAAATTGTCCCCATAGCCTTTAAACCTACCCCAAATGGGGGGTGCGACCCTGCATTGAGCGGGTATTCTTTCGGGAGCGGCGCCAAACAATGAGGGTGTGCCTTGGCTACCGACTCCCTGCCTCCGGAGTTCGCCTGCGACGAATGCGGCGCATCGACGATCGAGATACCAGAATGGACGAATGATCAGACCGTCCTCTGCTGCCAAGAGTGCGGGAGACAGATCGCTACGATAGGGCGCATAGTTGAGGTGCTTCAAGCGGCCTCGGTGGACAATGAGAACGAGCCGCCAGACGATCTGGTGACCGCTGCTGCCTCGGGCCCACGGCATCAGCCGCATTGAGCTGTGCGGTCGCCGTCCGGTCAAGAAGCTGTGACAGTCGATATGAAGGTTCGCGTCCAAAGTTGACGGCGAGCATGATGACGCCCTGAACTATCGAGAACAGGAGCGATCAAATGTGCGACCAATCACCTGATGACCTACTACCCGTTGGAGACCAAGATCTCACTCAAATGGGGGTTGAGTTGGTTAAGATTTTCCGCTCTCTTGAACCGCTCGACCGGCTGACACTTCTCAACGCCGCGCGCGCGCTTCGGGATGGTAACGATGGCCCAGACGCTGTCGAAAACGAAGGTTATTCCTTCAAGCCGACGTGAAGAAGAGCAATTCCTTCACGAGATCACCGATCAGCTTGTCTTGGCCCTACGAGGCGCCATCGCGATCCGCGAGCAGGACCTCGTCTTGTTCATCAAGATGGCGATCCATGAGGCAGGGCTTGCCAGGGACAGAAGGGCCGGAGCCGTCGCCTCCTGACCCGGCCGAGAAGCCCCTTACCCTCCCTTGGGGCCGTAGATCGCATAAGCGGCCCGCATACCCTCGTTGTCGCCATAGTCGAGATCGAGGTTCTCGCTTGTTTGCAACCAGTTCGCCGCGCGGCGATCGATCTCTTCCCGCGACAAAAACGGTAGCCGCAGCTTATACAGCGAGCGTTCGTAATGGAGCGCCACCGTCTGCGCCTTGCGCAGCCGCATTAGATGATCGCGCGACGCCGCGCGTTCAGCCGCGGGAGCGGCAGCGATGGCGATTCTGCGTGCTGCCGACTCTGCAAGGGACAAATCCATGGCGGAGGCAGGCGCAATATTTAGCTTATTAAGCCCGCCGGAAAATCGCGCCCACAAAGCCTCGACCTTTTTCTGCTCCTGCCAATTGCGTCGGAGAGCCTTTTTCGCCTGCGCCTTGTTATGCCTGCAGAACTGTTCGAACTTCTGCATTGCCGCTGGTGCCGTGACCATACCCGCCCCCACAACCATTGCGAGATAAACGCAACCATAAGGCGCATTATTATCTCTCGCAATGAAGGCTCGGGGGGAGAGCAAGCATAGTCGGCGACAGCACCAGGATGGCCGCGACACGCCATCCCTCCCCTCTGCCACAGGCCTTCCTGCAGCTGTCCACTCCTACCTAGTAATCAGTTTAGTCGGCTCGACTTCCTCTCGCCTGCGCTTCTTCACACGGCGGTTTGGCTGTAAAGAATTTCCATGCTGCTCTCCTGGCTCTCCCGCCGCCGCGAGTATCGAGCCTTGGTCGATGCCGAGGCGACCCACTTGGTCGAGGCCGAGGGAGGCGCGGGCTATTACACCGCCCGGCAGATGGCCAGGACGGCTCGAAGCGAAGGCAATCGGGAAGCTGACAAGCTCTGGTCTCACGTCGCTCGCAGGGTCGCCGACATGACCGGACTCCAGCCGGGCCATTCGAAGATCGGCCGCCCCGAATCCGAGTGGTAAAACCTGGCCCGTGGTCGCAGTTGTCTAGGAGCTACCGGCGCCAACAAGAGTGCCACCGCCTTCTGGCATTAGCCCCGCCGGCCCGTCCATCTTCACACCGCGCGCCACGACATCGAGCGATCCGTTAGGCAGTGGCCGCTGCAGCGCCTTCGCCTGTTCCCATGGCGCCGTCATCCAGACCTGACATTCTTCGGGCGTCGTCAGGATCACAGGCATGGCCTTCGGGTGGATCGTGCCCACCTCGGCGTTCGGCTCGGTCGTCAGGAAGGCGTAGAGGTCGATCGTCTCTTCGCCGTTCTTGATCTTCCGCACGCTGGTCCATTGCGGGAGCCAGATGCCGGCGAAGAACGCCGTCGGCCGATCCTCCCCGAAGGCGAACCAGACGTCCTGTTTCGCAGCGCTGTCGAATTCGCTGAAACTGGTCCAGGGGACGAGGCAGCGATTCTCAACGCCAAGCCAGCGCTTCCAGTGCGAGCTCGACGTGTTGCGGATGTTGGTGGTCCCGCCGTCTGGCTCCATGCGCAGGACGTGATCGAAGTCGACCTCCTTTCCCTTGGCCCGAAGCTTGTCGGCGCGCTTCGACGCAGCGTCGAGCAGAGCCTTCTTCGATGACGGCATGCCCCAGCGCGTCATGGCGAGACGGGCGCCACCCGGCTCATTGCGAACGATCGGCGCCTCGTAGTCTGGGAAAATGCCGGGCTGTGGCGCGAGATTGGTGCCACCATCGCTGAACCCGGCATAGAGCCTCCGAATGGCGTCGACGGAACGCATATGGCTGTAGCGATTACACATCATCGCCTCCGACGCGCCGGCGCCGCTGTGGCGCGCTCGGCTCGGCCGGGAGCATGTCGCCCTTCCCGCCGTCGATCAAGGTGAGCCCCGACAGACTGGGCGGCAGGTCCGGCGGGATCGTAGAGCCGAGATCCGGACAGTACCCACCGCATGGCTCGTCACGGATCATCGTGCGGCCATTGCGCTTTGCCGGCCGATGCGGGCACGTCGCATGGAACCGTGCAACCAACCTTGCAATCGTCTCGGTCGCGCCGAACCGCTCCGCGAGCCGCGCCAGCCGCGAATCCGCATAGCGTCTGCAGCGTGAGCAGCGAAACCGGACAATGATCCAGGGATAGTGCTCGAGCGTCGTCTCTGGGTGCGGCGCTTGGTCAAGGCTCGTCATCGGTCGCCACGGGTCTGGCGCCAGCCGAGAACACGCCGCGCAGAAAGCCTCGCGAGACCGAGCGATCGGCGTCAGCCAGAAGGACGTGAAAGTCGTGCAGCAGCGCCCGCAAAGCCGCGCGCTCGCTGCCGTGTTCTGCGACAAGCTCGACGATCTCCCATTCCAATTCGTCGCGCTCCGGCGCCGCCTGCGGCTCGGCTGATGACATCGTTCTCGCTCTCGCTTATGAGAACGCAAAGAGAACAAATCCTTCGTCAGGGAGTCAAGCCATGGCCAGCGTCGACGCCTTCTTTCTCCAGCCCTTCAAGACACACCGGAAGCGGCTGGTGCCAGGCCAGCGCGTGCCCGCGAAGACCAAGCATCACGCACTGCAGGATGGCGAGCGGCTGGCTCGAACTGCAGAAGGCGTGGCTGTCGTGCATGTCGTCGCCGACGACGAGACGGGCGAGGTTGCATCGATCGACGTGCTGGCCCGCTATGGGGCGATCCCCGAGGAGTTCGAGGAGCAGATCAGAGCGGCATGACGCTGGCGCTCTCTCGGTCCTATCCCGACGACCACGCCGAGGCGACGCGCGAGGGCCTTTGGAGCGTCACCTGCGAAGGCGTCTATGTCGGGTCGATCGTCCACAATAGCACGAGACCCGAGCCCGTTTGGGGCTGGTCGATCACAGTCCAGGATCCATCGCCCGGCATCGCGAAGATCGGCATGGCTGACACCCGCGAGGCCGCCATGCGCGAGTTCCGCGCGGCCTGGGACCGCTATCGCGACTGGCTCGGCGATGAGCGCTGGCAAGACTGGGTAGAGCATATGGCAATGGTCGATGCGCGGGCGAGGCTGAAGGGCTATTGAGCCCGCTCTGCCTCATCACGATTCGGACCGCCAGTCGACCGAGACGCTGATCCTGTAGGAGGCGCCCTCTTCGTCACCGGCATCGCCTTGTCAGCTGATCCGCAGTTTCTGGCAGCGAGCCTCGAAAGCTGCGAATGCCTGCTCTCCACCCACTGTGTTGAAGACCGCGTCGCGCGGCTTACTTCTCTTGCCGTGAATGACAAAACGCTCACCGCTAGCGATCTGGCGTAAAGAGGCGCCCGAAAGGCTCATCGAGGACCCCTCCAAGTTATCGCTGAAAAAAGCCCCTTCAAAGGTGCCGTCGACCTCCCAGCGCTGCGGGCGTCCATCGATCGAGGCCGGAGTTGCGGAGTCCGCTATGTTCCAATTGCGAGGCAGATCGAACACGTGCCGGAACGCGAGACCATCCTTTCTCCGTTCGCAATGAATCGCGAAACTGAAGGCGCGATCATCGGATCTGATCAAGAGATGGACCTGGGTCGGGCCCGACTGACTGAAGCGCCAGCGCGAAGGTTGGTTCGCTTGTTGCCGTGGGGGCGCCTCCGGGGCGGTTTGCGGCCTGGAAGGCGACGGCGCGGGAGCGGCTGATCCCACAGCCCGGCCATCGGGTGCCCGCAACACGCTGTCGTCGGCGTCCTCCGTCTTAACGCTGGTATCGGGAGATGCTGCTGCAGCGGCTGCTGCCGGGGAGCGGACAGCGCCGCTCCCGCCGACTGCTACAGCGACGCGCGCGGGAGGCCCGGCCAGTTCCACGGAGGCGAGCTTCTCGATGCGGCCGGCGGCGCCGCAACCCAGTGTCACGACCTTCAGGTCCTGTCCCTTGACCAGCAGCGTCGCGAAGCCTTCAGCGACGCGTGCCCGTGCCGATGCGGGGCTGATCGTGTTGAGCCAGGGCAGGTTGAGATAGCTTTCGCCGTATTTCGCGTCCTTGAAGGTCACGCCTTTCATCTGGCCGAACTCAAAATGATGGTCGACCACCCGGCCGACGCCACTGGCTTTGGAACAGCCGCTGGCCGTGGAGAGGTTCGCCATCGCGACGATCCGGCCGGTCTGATCCTTGTCAATTCGGATCTGGGCGTTTGCCGAATTTGCCGTAGAGGCGAGGAGTAAAAATCCCAGGGCGATAGTGGAGAGATGTTGGCCTTTAAGATCAGTCATCGACAGACATCCGACGAAGCAGGATAACTGATCGATGATTCAGGCATCGATCTTCACACCGATCATGAGGGTGGTCCGCGGTTTGGCGCAAGCGTCTTCTTGTTCTACCGCGAGCTTCCTGGCGGCGAGCGCTTGCGGACAGCATGCAGCCAAATTGGCCCCTATAGGTTGTAGATCCACCCCAATTGGGGGATGCGAACCTGAATTCATCGGGTATGTTTTAGGGCGCGGTGCTAAAAATGAGGGTGTGCTTTGCCCACTGCCCCCCTGCCCACGGAGTTCGCTTGCGAAGACTGCGGCGCATCGACGATCGAGATACCTGAATGGGTCGACGACCAGACCCTGTTGACCTGTCAAGTATGCGGAGCCCCAATCGGAACCATCCGATTTATCCTTGACGTTCTCCATGCGGCCTCGGTGGACAATGAGAACGAGCCGCCAGACGATCAGGTGACCGCTGCTGCCTCGGGCCCACGGCATCAGCCGCATTGATCTGTGCAGCGGCCAGGCGATGAAACGGATAAACTAACACCTGCCCAGCCCATTTCGCTACGGCGAGAAGAGCCGACGCCGCCGGCTCTTGATCATCGCGGTCATCGTGTTCGCCTTCTATGGCGTGGCGTTGTTCTCGTTTTTCGGCCGGTGAGCCAGCGCTTCTCTTGAGCAGGTCGCCCGCCTCGACGGGAAGTCAGAACAGGTCGCCCTGAGGCGACGGCTCAGGCTTCGGCTCCTCAGCCGGCGGCTCAACCGGATCAGCTAGGGTCGGATCATCGTCTGGGGCACGGTTGCTGTTGAGCCGAGTCGAGACCACCACTCCTGAAGCTCCGGCGGCGGCCGTTGCAGCAGTTCCTTGCCACCGGAGCCGTCGAGCTAGGCCTGAAAGTCCTCCTGCTTCACCATGGCCGGCATCCGGTCATGGTAGGCGCTCATCCACTTGCCGGCGTCGCGGGTGATGATGGTGCAACTGGTCACCTCCTCCCCGGCCTCAGGATTGCGCCAGCTCTCCCACAGGCCGGCGAAGCCGAGGATCTCGCCATCCGGCGCGCTGAAAAAGTGCGGGACGCGATCGGTCTTCGGCCGGTCCATTCAAAAATGCCACTGGCCGGAATCAGGCTCCAGCGTGCTTTGCGCAGCATGCGTAAGCGGCCAGCCGGCATGGTCGAAGGCGTCAAACACTGCCTCGAAAAGGATGCGTGCTTCGGCGTAGGTGAGCTCTTGAACAGCTCGTAGCGAACTGCGGCGAAGAATGCAGCCTTGTTCATGAGCGCGCTCCGAGCAAAGGAAAACCACCCGAAGGAGGCATGAAAAACCCGCCTGTGAGGCGGGTTGGGGTGACGCTATGGGGTGGTTGGTTAGGCCTTCACTGCGTAGACAATTAGATTTCGACCGCACCCAGACGCAGCAAGGCTTTCATAGATCCGGCGTCGGGCTTCGCCTTTAAGAGATAGCTCGAACTTTCGCCGCATCTCATGACATTCGCGACCAATCTTTGGCTCCGCGATGTAGTTTCGCCCCATTAGCAACAGCCAGTCGATGGGGAAGTCGCAGGTTTTTACCCGTACCTCGAACCCGCAGGCGTTCAGCAGGCGCTCCAACGCCGGGTGACTAAAGTATGAGACGTGGTCAGGGTTCGCGACCCACCATTGCCGGACACCCAAATTCGAGACAGCGGCCTCTTGGATGTCGGAAAAATCGTTAGGGGAACGGATCATCAGGACGCCTCCGGGGACCAAAAGATCGCGTATGCGTGTCAACGTATCGCGTGGATCAAGAACGTGTTCCAGGACGTTCATCAGCAACGCTGCGTCGAAAGAGCCACGGCGGCTTTCATCGACCGAGAATGAGGCGATGTCGGAGGCGATTATTGGGATACCTTGCGCCGTGGCGAACGCGCTAGCTTCCTCTGAAGGTTCGATGCCAATGGCTTCGAACCCGCCTTCAGCCAGATTTGCGACGACCTCACCAATGCCTGCGCCGATATCAACTACTCGCCTTCCGGGGGCGAGATCCGTCAGATACTGAGCGATGTCCGCATGCTCGACAGCCTTGCGCCATGCTCGGTCTTCATTGCTTTCCGCCTCCTGAACCGCCGCAAGAACCTCTTGCGGCGTCGTTCCGGTCTTAGACTTGCGTAGCGGGTCGTAATAGCGACTTTCGTAGTATTTCTTCAGATCATCGGGCTCTGGCTTCGGAAACAGCTCGAAATAGCCGAACTCATCAACCCGGCGCACGCTATCATATGACAATCTACCCTCCCTGAAGAGCTCACTTTCTAAGGAGTGAGATAGCACACTGATCTTTGCTGTAAACAGGCTACGCTATCCAGGAAACTACGGCTGAAAACGGCTGCTTATACCGAGGAAGGTTGAATCAGCCATGCCCACCAACCTTGAGAGGGCCCAATCCTCGCCGCGACACATCGGCAGGAGATCCGCGACAAATGTGTCCCTAACAGCAAGCCATTGAGTAGCCCGTAGGCTGATCCTGCATATTGCCACGCTGATGCGGCGCACGGTGATCGAGGCACTCTATCACCAGCTGAGGACATCGAAGCCGACACCTGGGCACAAGATCTTCCACTATCTGCTGCGCAAGTTGCCGGTAACGCGGCCCAATCAGGTCTGGGCGATGGACATCACCTACATCCCGGTGGCGCGGGGCTTCGTCTATCTCACGGCCGTCGACGAGGCGACGGCGCGCTTCGGCAGGCCGGATACCTTCAATACGGGCCAAGGCTCCCAGATCACCAGCCGCGAATTCACCGCCCTGCTGATCGGCGCGGGCATCAGGATCAGCATGAACGGCAAGGGCGCCTGGCGCGACAACGTCTTCGTCGAGCGCCTACGGAAATCACTCAAATACGAGGAGGTCTATGTGTGCGCCTATGCCAGCGTGTCCGACGCGCGCGTCTCGATCGGTCGATACCTGGCCTTCTACAACGGCCGGCGGCCTCACCAGAGCCTGGCACGGCAGGCGCCAGATCTGGCATACTTCACTGCGCTGCAGCTAATCCCGGTTGCGGCATAACAAGGGCCAAAATCCACTTAGCAACAGCCCTAAAACTATTCAGACAAACCGAGCCAGCTCTATCGGGCCAAAGGCAAAAATGCTAACCGCCGCGTCGAAGCAAGGGGCGAGAGGCAACTCATTCCGTCGCCGGTGCAGCCCAGCCATCGGCGCCTTCATCGGCAGCCGGCGGAGCGAGGCGCCACGGATCCGCATCTGCGCATAGATCGAGATGGTCAAGCGCCGCCTGCGCACCGCAGATCGACAATAGTTGGAATGGTACGCCGAGGTCGCGCCAGAACGGATGCACACCCGGGTCACATCGCAGCGCATCGCCCCAGCGCCGCTCCATGATCGCCTGTTCGCTACGGTAGCGGGCCTGACGGTCAGCGTTCGCACCGTCGTCGCCCCGCGACTTCGACTCATGATGACGCAAAATTAGATGCGGCGAATAGAGCGTGCGCAAGCCGCGAGCGCGCAAACGGAAGCAATAGTCAACGTCACTGAATGCGACTGGTAGGCACCGTTCGTCAAAGCCTCCGACCGCCGCGAACGTATCGGCGCGCGTCGCGAGGAACGCGCCGACGACGGCAGCAACAGAGCGGGTGACGCGCCAGCGCTGGTTCGGCCCCGGCTCGCCAACGTGGCGCAATCGCCCGTCATTGTCGACGGCTTCGCCCCAGCCAGCGACGACGCCGGCGTGCTGGATCAGATCGTCCGGGTAGATCAGTCGCGCTCCAACCGCGCCGACGCCTGGCCGACCAAGTGCGTCGGCGACGATTTCGTCCCACGAATGCGACAGCATCAGCATGTCATCATTGGCGAAGACGAGCGCTTCGACGTCCTCGCCGAGCGCCGCCGCGCCGAGATTGTTGAAACGCGACCAGTTGAACGGTTCTTCCAAGCGTAGCACGCTCACGCCTGCCCGACGTCCCAGTCGCTCGAAACTGGCCGCCGTCTCCACCTTGGCGCCTGCATGGTCAATCAGCAACAGTCGCAGAGCATGCGGGCGGCGCGCTTGGTCAATCAAACTGTCGACGAATGCTTCGAGATCCGCGCCGTTGTCGCGGCTCGGAACGACTAGGCCGATGCGGAGCGCCGCATTGCACCACCTCGCCCGAGGGGCAGCTAACGGGGTCGGTGGCGAGATCGCGGCGTCTGGATGAGCGGCGCGCAGCCAGGTCTCTGCGGCGCGCCGACGCCGCTCCGCGATCGCTTCGCCGGGGTCGGGCTGAGCGGCTAGGCGGCGCAGCAGGGGCAGTGGCAAATGCGCAAATCGTCCAACCCGCGTCAGATCCAGCCGCAACGCCGTATTCGCTTCGACATCGCCAGGCGTTAGACGTAGATCGCCCGAAGTGGGCGGCAGCAGCAGGCCCTCCCCGACCACGTCCGCCTCCAGCAGGGCGTCGAGATCGGCGGCCGAGCCGAGCCGGACCTCCTGCGGAGCGAAAACGCCGCGCCGGTCGATTGATCCGATCTCGGTGTCGAAGAAGAAGGCACGTCCAGGGTGGCGAGCAGCGGCGACCGCCAGCCACGCGAGCGCCTCCGGATGCAGAAAGCCACCTGCCGGTAGGTGAAGCCGCCAAGCGTCGACAGGCACGTCGGCGAGCGTGTCGGCGTCAACCATCTGGATGCGAGTGTCGCCATGCGCCGCGCGCGCGAGGGCATCGCGCTGCGCCGGGCGCGTGGCCGTGGCTAGGAGCCGCCAGTCGGCGAGACGCTGGCGCGACAGGCAGTCTAGCAGGGCGTGTAGGGCGGCAGGATGCCCTTCGTCGGCGTCGACGAAGATGGCGAATGGTATTGCCTCAGCGCCGGGCTGGAAAGGCGCAGTTGGCAGATCGAGCGCCGCCCGCAACAGTCCGTAGTGCTCGGCTGGGACCGCACTCCACATTTCGAGGTCCGGCAGCCGAGCAAGGGCCGCATCGATCTGTGAACGCGCCTCGCGCAACGCGGCGGTCGTCGCCTGCAGCGCGCCGAGACGGTCGAGCGAAGGTCCGATCCGGTAAACCGGATCGTCCAGCTTGATCGCGCGAGCGCGAAGGAGTTCGAGCGCCGCGCCGGCCAGATCGGGATTGATCGCGCGTGAGCGCGCGAAGGCCTCGACGCTCTCCACCATCTGCCCGGCATCGCGCAGAGCGCGACCAAGTTGGAGCAAGGCATCGGCGTCATCGGGGCGGGCGGCGAGCGCAGTGCGGTATTGCGTAACCGCACCGAGCGGATCACCGGCATCCTTCAGCATGTTGGCGAGTTGGACCCGCAAATCGACCCGGCCAGGTACCAGATCCAGCGCAGCAGCGTAGAGCGGCGCTGCGTCAACGGGCCGACTCGCGTCGCGCGCCGCATCCGCAGCGGCTGCCAGCGCATCAACGCTAACGGTAGATGGCCCGGCCTCGACAATCCTCGCGGGTCGCCGCCAGTTGCTGAAGAATTCCCGCATGCCGGCGTCTCTTACCCGCAATTTGAGCCGCCATGAAACGGCCCGCCGCCCCCGCCACGACGGTGAGCTTGAGCGGCTCACGCAGAGGCGTTAAGTGGAAAATTTATCTATGAACTCGACATTAAGCAAGCCCAGAGCCGGCGCAACATCGGATCATCACACTACCCTCGCCTGTACTTAATTATTTAGAGCACTTTTTGTACTTGTCCTCTTGAGCACCTTCACATATTTCGATGCCTGCGCCTCGCGGGCGTTCTTTGTCGCAAGGCCGGGAGACGTGGGAAGTCATGCATGTTGTGAGACCGGTTGCCGACAGCGAGAAGCTCGATGTGCTGCGCTGGCGCAACGCCACCGCCGTCCGCCGCACGATGATCACGCAGGATCCGATCTCCCTCGACGGCCATCTCGCTTGGTGGGAGCGCGTACGCGGGGATGCGTCGAAACGTGTGCTGCTCCTTTCCGAGGCCGACCGTCCGCTTGGCATAATCACCTTTTTTGATATCGTGGACGGTCCGGATGGGCGGACCGCTTGGTGGGGCTTCTATCCGACGGACTCTGCCTCCGAGGGAGGCGCCGGAGCACTGCGCTCTTGGCTGGCAATCGAGAGAGGCGCGCTAGTCTACGCCTTCGATGCGCTGCGCCTCGACGCCCTGCTGTGCGAAACTCGCGCCGACAATCTCGGCGTCCTTTCCCTGCACGATCGCCTAGGTTTCGAAACGCTCGCACCGGAGCCGTATCCCAATGCTGTTAAGCACGGGCTGATCGTAAAGCGATTGACCCGAGAGGTTTTCGATCACGGGCGCGCGGCCGGTGATGTTCCCGCCATCGGGGAGCTTCGCCTTGAACTGCACGATTTCGACGCCCCACCGGTCGAGCCCCCGGCGGTGCGGCTCGCGGTGCTTGGGTCGGCAAATTGGGACCTCGCGGCCCGCGGGCTAGTCAACGCCTTCGCCCGCTGGACGGGATGGAAGGTTGACGCCCATACCCCTCCTTTCGGGCAGGCGGCGATGGAGCTACTCGATCCCGCTTCGAAGCTGCGAAGTGTGGAGCGCGACGTCTGGATTTTCGCCGACCGTTTTGAGGATTTCGGCGACCCCTTCGCGTTGCCCGGTCAGACAGACGAACGGCTCGTGCGCGAGCGTTTTGAGCGATACGAGCGGCAGATCCGCCGCGCGCGCGCAGAAGTCGGCGGTCTTTTTCTGGTACATGACCTCGCCCCGACGCGGCCCTGGGCGCGCTCCTACGAGGAGGCGGCCAGCGGCACCGACGCAGTCTCGCGCCTTTACGCGGAGTTCAACGCGCAGCTCGCCTCACTGTGCGGCGAACTACCCGATGCGACGCTTCTGCCAATCTCGGCGCTGGTTCGCGAGATCGGTGCGCTGCGGGCAGACCCGGGAAAATATTGGCTGATGGGCCGCATTGCCTATGGGCCGGCAATGACAGAGGCCTGGGCCGACGCAGTCGTGGGGGCGGTACTTTTCCGCCGCGGCCTCACAGCACGCGCGCTGGTGCTCGATCTTGATAACACACTCTGGGGCGGCGCGATTGGCGACGAGGGCGTCAGCGGGATCAGCCTGTCCTCCGACTATCCCGGCAATGAGTTCAAGGCCGTCCAGAACGTTGCGCTTGCCCTTAAGTCGCGGGGTCTGCCGCTCACGATCTCCAGTAAGAACACCGAAGCAATCGCGATTGAGGCAATTCGCTCCCATCCGGAAATGGTTTTGCGCGAGGCCGATTTCGTCGCCAAACGCATCAACTGGGCGCCGAAATCGGGCAATATCCGCGAGATTGCGGCCGAGCTTTCGCTCGGGCTCGGCTCTCTGATGTTCGTCGACGATAATCCCGTGGAGCGTGACGAGGCGCGCCGCAATTGTCCGGGTCTGATCGTCCCGGACATGCCCGAAGACGTCGCTCTTTGGCCGGAATTCCTTCTCCGTCACCCCGCCTTGGCGGCGCTGTCCCTGACCGCCGAAGACCTCGCCCGCGCCCGCTCCTATGATATTCGCAGCCGCATCATCGCCGCTGAGCGCGAGGCGCCCTCGCGCTCAGCATTCCTGAAGGAGTTGGACCTTACCCTCGAGGTGCACGACGCAACGCCCGCGACGATGCAGCGCGTGCTCCAGCTCATTGCCAAAACGAACCAGTTCAACACCACGCAACGCCGCTACACAGAAGCCGACCTCGCCGCCAGAAAGGCTGCCGGCGGCTACACGCTGACCCTGCGTCTGAAGGACAAGTACGGCTCCGACGAGTTGATTGGCGTCGTGGTCGTGGATTTCGACATGACGGCGCGCAAGGCTATCATCGATAACTTCATCATGTCTTGCCGCGTGCTCGGACGCGGCGTCGAGGCCGGCGCACTGGCCGTTGTGGGCGAGGCGGCGTTGGCGCGTGGCTGCGTGGTCATCGATGGCACGATTATCGTGTCTGAGCGCAACGAGCCGTGTCGATCCGTTTATTTCGACAATGGTTTCGTCAGCTTGGGCGAAAACCGGTTCGAGTTCCAGCTGGCCGACGGGCCCCCGCCACGCCCTGATTGGCTGACCATTGTCGCCGACGCCTGATCATCCGAGGAAGCCCCGACCTTGTCCGATCTTATCCGACGCATCGCGCCTCTGCATGTCGACCACGTGGCCGTAACCACAGCGCATTTCGAGGACGCCGTTCGCGACTATCTCGCTGCGCCCGGTGCACGCATCGTCCGCGGCCCCGGCTACAACGACGCACAGCACGTGCGTTACGCCTTCGTGCGCCTCGACATCGGTCTCGTCGTCGAGGTACTTGGCCTACCCGAGGATGGCGGCGGCCCTATTGCCGGACACGTGGCGCGCGGAGGCGGCGCCTACCACCTGTGTTATGCTGTCGCCGACATCGATGCCTCGCTGGCGGCGGCCGAAGCCGCTGGCGCTCGCATCGTTTCCCGCCCCAAGCCCGATCCAGCGCACGATGGTCGGCCAGTAGCCTTTCTACTCGACAACACGCATGGCCTCATCGAACTTGTGGCCGCTTGGCCCGCCGATTTCGCGGTCTCCGATGATGCGAGGCCCGCGCGAGCGGAAATGCGCGGCGAGGATGCGCGCGCGAGCAGTTTCGACGACGGCCCCTTGCTCGCGGTGTTTCGCAGCATTCTCAAGACACTTTCCGACGCGGACATCCGTTCCGCGGAGCTCGGCTGCACACCGGGCTGGGATTCGCTGGCGCAACTACAGCTGGTGATGGAGGTCGAGCGGCAGCTCGATGTCCGCATTCCCATGAAGACTATCGAGAATCTCAACAGCTATCGCGAGTTTGCCGTCTTCATCGGCGGACGCAATTGAATCGGCTGCGACGCGCCGCCAAGGAGTTGAAGATGCCGAATTCTATCGCGATAGCCGGCCGCAAGATCGGCCTTGACCACCAGCCCTATGTGATCGCCGAAATGTCGGGCAATCACAATCACAGCCTCGATCGCGCGCTCGCGATCGTCGACGCGGCAGCCAAGGCCGGCGCGCATGCGCTTAAGCTGCAGACCTACACGGCCGACACGATGACGATCGACTTGGAGGACGGCCCCTTCCGAATCGACGATCCGGCCAGCCTTTGGACGGGCAAGACCCTGCACAAGCTCTACCAGGAAGCCTACACGCCCTGGGAATGGCACGCCCCGATCTTCGAGCGGTGCCGCGAGCTTGGAATGGTTGGCTTTTCCTCCGCGTTCGATCCGACATCGGTCGACTTCCTAGAGACGCTGGACGTGCCCGCCTACAAGGTCGCTTCGTTCGAGATGACCGACTTAGACCTAGTGGCGAAGGTAGCGCGTACTGGCAAACCGGTGATCATCTCGACTGGCATGGCGAACGTCGCCGAAATTGCTGAGACAGTCGATTGCGCGCGCGAAAATGGGTGCAAGGATCTAATCTTGCTCAAATGCACGAGCGCCTACCCCGCCACGGCGGCCGACGCCAACCTCGCCTCCATCCCGGCCCTGCGGCAGATGTTCGGCTGCGAGGTCGGCCTTTCCGATCACACGATGGGGACGGCGGTATCGGTCGCCGCGGTCCCGCTCGGCGCTACAGTATTTGAGAAGCATTTCACTTTGGCGCGGGCGGACGGAGGCGTCGACTCCGCTTTCTCGCTCGAGCCCGACGAGATGGAGCGCCTGGTCGCAGATACTCGTGACGCGCGCGCTGCGATCGGCCGGCCGGTGTTCGGCTCGGGCGCGTCCGAGAAAACCTCGCGTGAACATCGCCGTTCACTCTTCGTCGTGCGAGACCTCAAGGCCGGCGAGGTACTCGACGAAACCAATGTGCGTTCGATCCGGCCCGGTCTCGGCCTTCCTGTGAAGTATCGCAAAGTGCTCATCGGCGCTCGCGTGAAGAAGGACGTGAAGCGCGGCACGCCGCTTTCTTGGGATCTTCTCTAGGGCACTTGCGGCACATTGCCGCGACGACAGGGGACCTCAGATCGATGGCGAGGAGCGCGCACATGGTTGAGGAGCACGGCTGCTACTGGCTTCAACCAAAGCCCGATGCCGATGGGCTGATGAAGAAATACAATAAGAGTCGTGGCTACGATCCATTGCACAAATCTGTTCGAGCAATCTCCCTAAGAGGAGCGCATGGCCTACAGCGACTCACAAGGCTCGCGTGTCGACCCTCGACTGTCCTGTCGACTGGCTCCCTCGGATGAGACGCGACTACATATTCGCCCGTCGCTCGGCTTCGGTCGTCACAAGATGCGCAGCAAGCTCGAGACGGTGCTCGCCAGCGAAGATCGCCGCGGGGCTTCCAAGTCTCTCTCGGCTGCGGGATGCGCGCGTAATCTCGTCGCCTATGCCCGCACAATATGAAGGCGTCTTCGCGGGAGTTCGGGTCAGGCATGTCGGACAATAACGAGAGCACCGCCTCTGCGCAGCCGCGCGCCTGGCTATTCGGCGCAGACGCCCGGCTGTTGGCGCGCGCGCGTGCCTGTTTCCCAGGGCTGGATTGGCGACATCCCCCGGATAAGAACGCGCAGTCCCGCCGTTCCAGCCTATTCAGCCGTGCGGCGCCACCCGAGCCGTGGACCGCACGAGTAAGCGCGGACGACATATTCGTCGTCGCTGACGGCGCCAAGGCTCCGCCAGCGACGCTGCCCGCAATGATGGCGCTCGGACCTCCGCCCTTCGGGCGTGACGACCCCGATTTGTCGCTGCGAGTGGACGGGCTGCGGCTGCACTCCTTGCGCGGCTTTCCTGCCAGAGAGCCGGGCGTGAAGGGCCTACCGACATTCCTGCTGCGCGCCGGAGGGCAGGCGCGCTCAGGCGTTGTTGTCGTCGGCGGTCCGGCGTTGCTCACGCTGGCCCGCGATGCTTTCCCAGATTCGCCCCTAAGCGCGATCTTGCGTCCGGCGGCGACGCCCGACCAGCTGTTCGAGGCCGCTGCGGACGGGGCAGTACTGCGCGAACCCTCATGCCTTCCGGAGCTGCTCGCCGGCGCCGAGCGTGTCGTTACTGACATTCTGGAGATCGCGCTCGCTGCCCGCGCCGCCGGCGCCGAAGTAGTGGCGCAGGGCGCCGCCGAGGCGCGGTTCGAGACACTTCGCGAGGACGGCGACGGTGGTCAGATCGATACGCAGGCTTGGTACGGCTTCGTCGATCCTGACACCGGAGCATCGCTTCCGGTTGAGGCCGCGATGCAGGCCTGGCGCGTCGCTTGCGGCGCGCCGCACCGCGCCTTCCTGCTCGACAACGCCGTTCCCTTAGACACGGCACGTCTTTGTTTTCCGACGCTCGACTGGCGCGCTCCGGGCACCGACGCGCCTACGCAGTCGGACTGGATCGTAGCAGGCGACGAGGCCGCACTAGCAGGTGTCGGGACGCCTGTCGCTGGCCGCCTGACGATCGGGCTGACGCCATTTGAAGGCGTACTGCCCCATGGCGCGGTTGGGCTGAGCCTGCGATCCGTCGACGGCGCTCGTCCACCCGAATTCCGCGAGCTCGCCGGATTGCCGCGACACAGCAACGACAGCGCGAGGCGCGAGGGCGTATTCGTCGCCGGCACCGCCGCTGCCATCGTAGCGGCCCGCGCACGCTTCCCGCTGGCCCGTCTTCGCTTTGTCTTGCGCGGTGCACCGTCCTTCGCCGATCTCGTCTTGCTATCGAAATCCGGCGGCGAACCGACGGCACCGCAAGACGCGGCTGACGCTATAACTCGCGCGGCGACGGTCGTCGGCGACTCCGCAGCCTTCGTTGTCGCCGCCGCCATGCGTGGTGCGCAGGTCGAGGCCGAAGGCGAGGCGGCCATCTGGTCCGGCCGCCTCATTTTGGACGAGAGTGGGCGGATCGACGCCGACACCTGTTACGGCTTCGCCGATGTACAGACCCAACAGTCCTTGCAGCCCGATGCCGTCGCCGACGCGGCACTGGCCACGCTCGCGAGGGCGGCAGCCGATGCTCCTCCGAGCTTCGCGACACTGCGAGACGTCATGATCGGTCAACCAGGCAGGGCGATCGTGCCGTTCACGCGCCACCTCGGCGAGCACGCATGGCAGAAGCCAGGTCATCTGAAGCCGGCCGACTTTGCTGCCGTGCGCGAGGCGCTCGCGCATTGCGACATCTCGATATATGCGCGCGACGCGGCGCTGCCCGAATGGATCGCTGCCGCCGGCCGCACGCATTGGGTAGTTGATCGCGAGCCGATAGACTACCCGCTGATGCTGACAACCAGCACGGTTTTTATCCCGACCTTCCATCGCTTGCGCGTGCGGCTTGATGGCCCTGTAGCAGTCTACGCGCCCGAGGACGAAATTGCCTTCTGGAACGCAGAGGCCCGCGCGCGCCATCTCGCCTTCGGGCGCGTGATTGCGCCGAGGCTGCGCCGCTTGCAGACCGCACGGCGCCTTGCCCGCTTCAACAAGGTAGAGATAGGCCGCCGCTTCGGACCGCTCAGCGCCGAACGCGTGCTGGTGCTCGGCGAGGAGACCGAGGGCTCGAAACACTTGCAGTCGAACCCGAACAAAGTGAAGGACATCGACGTGCTGCGCCTAGCGCTGGCGGAGCGGCCGAACGCGCGCATTCTCTATGCACCACAGCGCAAGACACTGGCGAACGAGGCCTCACTGAAGGCTGTCCGCGCCCTAGGCTCGCGCGTGCATATTGTCGATCAGGCCTATTGCGTGGGCGAATTCGCGCATGTGGTAGACGAGGTGCGCACCATCGACAATCTGCAGGGTGCGCTCGCCATCGCGATCGGACTGCCGGTAATTGTTCATGGCCGCCCGCCATATGCCGGCCTCGGCGTCACGCGCGATATCGGTCCAGACGGAGCCGATCAGCCGCCGCGCCTCGCCGAGCCGCTCGATCACGACACCTTCCTTGGCTGGTACTTCGGCACCTGTCTGCTCTTCGCTGACCCGCTCGACGGTACGCCAATGAGCATCGGCACCTATCTCGACGCCTGGACGCCTTATCTCGGCGAACTGTCGGACGCGGTGGCGGGCCGGATCGTCGCGCTGGCCTGCGATCCGGGGCAGACCTCAGCTGACCGTACGCAATTTCTGCGAGCCCTTGCGGCGCACGCGAAAGACGATCACATCGCCAAGTTAGTTGACTGCATTGGCCACCCGGAGATCGTCGACGGACAGCTTGATCTGGCGTCCGACATCGCGATCGACGTCGCCCGGCGCGGCGACTGGCGCGGAGGTGTCGACCGCGTGCGCGCTATCTGGGCAAAACACAGCACGACATCGTCGAAGAAGCTGTTCGATTTGCTAGTCTCGATCCGTCGCTGCGCGCAGTCTACGGCTGACGGGCGGGCAATGCCGAATTATGTGCTGTCACAATTCCGCAATCTGTCGAGTGCGCAGGTCAAGGAGTTAGGCGACACTTTTGCGGCGGCGCATTTCTACGGCGCAGCTTTGACAATCTACGCCAGTTGCCAGGATTCGATAGACGTTCGTCGCGCCCGTGCGCGCTGCCTCGTGGCAATCGGCGATCTCGGCCCCGCGCAGGAGATACTCGACGCGCTGCGCGAGGCGAAGGCGCCAATCGAGGAGCTGGAAATCGCGCTGGCCGAGCGTCGGGGCGACGCGGACAAGGTGCTGGAGCTGCTCAAGGCGCGCGCAATGGCCGTACCCGCCGATGTCAATCGCCAACTTGCTTTAGCCAATGCCTACCGCGAGAGCGGGCGCGCCGACGAAGCGCATGCGATTTTCATGCGCCTGCTACGCAGCAAGCACGGCAGCACCGCCGCGCGAGCTCTCGGCCAGATTCACGTGTCGCGGATGGAAACGGCCGCCGCTTCGGGATTCATTGACGCGCAGTTGCGCCAGTTGCCGACAGACGCAGCCGCCTTGCGCGTTAAGGCTGATATATTGTCTTTCGAGAACGACCTGAGCGGCACCTGCGATGCGCTGTTGTCTTTGCTGAAACTGTCGCCACTCAATATCGGCGCACATACGCAACTGATGGAGCTAGAGGCGGAAATGGGCGTCGTCGAGCCCGACGGCCTCGGGCCGGGGACGCGCGCATTCCTCGCGTTTCTCGACGATATCGACCAGCCCACGGTAGAGACGCTGATGGCGCAGGGACGGGCGCGGCTGCAGCAGCATGACTTCGAAACACTAAAGCGCAATTGCCTGACGGTCATGCGCCTGTTTCCGACCGATGTCGGAGCCCACGCCTGGCATGCACACGCGCTCGCTTGGGAGCCCGGCGAGAAGTCGGCGGAAACGCTGGCGACCATCAGCGCGCAGTACGACCTGGCGCTGGCGCGAGAGCGCGACGACAACGCTTGGATGATGCTCGATTCGATTCGCAGCGCCGCCCAACTCGGCGATGTCGCGACGATCCGCAGGATGACTCGCGAGAACCGCTTCAGCCTCTATGTAGGCGATCGCGAGAAACTCGTTATCCCACGCTATTCCGCTGCCTTGGCGCTTGGCGATTTCGCCGGGGCTTTCGACGCGATGCGGTCCTTTAGCAGGACGAAGATCCTTCGCCGCCATGCTCGCCCCTTTCGACTTGCTCTCACGCTAGCCGACATAGATCCGCTACAGAAGACGCTTCTCGTTTCCGAGGGCGGCGTCGGTGATGAGATGCGCTTTTCCTTGCTCTATCCGGAAATCGCCCAGCGCTTACACGACGTTTCGATCACTGTAGACAGGCGCTTGCACACGCTCTTCGAGCGATCATTCCCCATGATCAAGCGGTTCGTTCCTCTCCCACGCTACGATCGGAAGCGGCTCAACTCCGACATACTCGAGGAAATCGACGAGTTACCAGATCGCGAGCTCGCCCCGTTCTTCAATAACGACGCCTGGCGCGTGGCGTGCGAGAGCGAGGTGGTAGCGCCAATACCGTGCCTGTTGGCCGACCTTAGGAGAACTGAATCGGACTTCAGACACGCTCACAACGTGCGCCTGAAGCCGCGCCCCGATCTCGTCGAATTCTGGCGTGATCGCCTCGCGCCCTACGCGGATCGGTTGATCGTCGGCGCGACGTGGACGAGTATGATGCGACAATATCAGCGCGTCGGCAATTATCTCACGCACGAGGAGATGGCGCCGATCTTCACGACGCCAGGCGCCGTCTTCGTCAATTGCCAGTACGAGCCCGTCAACGAGGAGTTGCGCTGGGCGCGCGAGGCGCTTGGCGTCGAGATCATCGATTTTCCCGATCTCGACAAGCGCGACGACTTTGAGGGG
This sequence comes from Allobosea sp. GW823-FHT01F03, assembly GCF_058798075.1. NCBI lineage: Bacteria > Pseudomonadati > Pseudomonadota > Alphaproteobacteria > Hyphomicrobiales > Alloboseaceae > Allobosea > Allobosea sp. GW823-FHT01F03. The sequence continues at coordinate 3,454,228 of NZ_CM179505.1, forward strand.
CTTGCCGCCCTGATCGCCAATCTCGATGTTTTCGTGGGCACCGCAACGACAACGACCGAGTTCGCCGCACTCGTCGGCTGCCCGACGATCTATGCGTCGCCGGCAAACATGAATGCGTATCGGAATCCGGGCTTCACGGATACCGATCTCTATTTCGACAACATCACGATGGTACGTCCCATTCCGGCATCTGATCGTGCTTCCATGGTACGTCGCATAGAAAAATTGCTACTGGAAGCGACCGCCGCGAAGGCATCGCAAGGAACGCCGAACTGCGATCAGGCAGACGCGTCATTGTCTATGCAAGTGTCATCGCCTGTCCGCGACGAATCACCAACCCAGGTCGCGCCGGCCGTTGCGTCACACGCGCACGGGCGCCCTGGCTCGGCCAGGCGCAGTCGGCGATGAGCGAGAGAGCCAACCATGCGTAAAGCGCTTATCGTACAAGCACGGATGAGTTCCACACGACTTCCGGGCAAAGTCATGAAGCTGCTCCAGGGCAAGACTTTCCTTGAACACTGCCTCGACCGTTGCCGGCTAGTGCCAGGGATCGACGAAGTCATTTGCGCGACAACTGATGAGGAAGATTGCGATCCGATCGTCGACTTGTGCCGCAAGCGTGATTTCCGTTGGTATCGCGGCAGCTTAACTGATGTATTGGCTCGATACCGGGGAGCGGCGCAAGAGGCACGTGCGGACGCAGTAATGCGCATTACCAGCGACTGCCCCCTCGCCGACCCGGAGATCGCGGGCGTAGTCAGCGCTAAATTCGCCGAGGGGCGGCATGATCTTGTGACCACGAACATTCCGCCAAGCTGGCCGATCGGCCTAGATGTCGAAATGGTCTCGATGGAAGCGCTGCTGCGGGCGGATCGCCAAGCGACGCTGCCGTACGAGCGTGAACATGTCACGCCCTTCGTGCGGTCACGACCTGTCCGCTACCAAATGTACAGCTTCCCCTGCCCGTTCGAAGGCATCTCGCACTGGCGTCTGACTCTCGACACCGAGCAGGACCTGCTCTTCTTCCTTGCTTTGGCAGATGCAATCGATAAGCCTGTCTCAGATCTGAATTTCTGGGAAGCAATAAAGCTCCTCAAGAAACGTCGAGACCTACTTGCCATCAACACTTTACTATAAACAGCAGTCTCTGCCGTATCTAACTAGGAATATTCTAAATGACTAACATCGCAATCAATGAATTCGACCGCAATCTCGTCGACCTGAACGGCAAGACTGTGCTGATCACCGGTGGCACGGGCTCGTTTGGCAAGCAATACACGCGCACCATCCTCGGAAATTGGGATCCGGCGCGGCTGATCATTTATTCGCGCGACGAGCTCAAGCAGTTCGAGATGCAGGGCGAGTTGCGCGCCAGCCTGCCAGAAGACAAGTTCCGCCGCCTGCGCTTCTTCATCGGCGACGTGCGCGATGGTCCGCGTCTGCGGATGGCGATGCGCGGCGTCGACTATGTCGTACATGCCGCGGCGCTGAAGCACGTGCCGATCGCCGAATACAATCCGATGGAGTGCATCAAGACTAATCTGCTCGGCGCAGAGAACGTCATCGAATCAGCGATTGCCGAGAACGTTCATAGCGTCGTCGCGTTGTCGACAGACAAGGCTTGCAACCCCGTCAATCTCTATGGCGCGACCAAGCTCGCTTCGGACAAGAGCTTCGTGGCCGCCAACAATCTCGTGGGCAAGGGCCGCACCCGTTTCGCCGTCGTGCGCTACGGCAACGTCACCGGCTCACGCGGCTCGGTCATTCCGTTCTTTCGCGCCCTCATCGCCCGCGGCGAGACGCTGCCGATAACCGATCCACGTATGACGCGTTTCTGGATCACGCTGCAGCAGGGCGTTAATTTCGTGCTGTCCAGCTTCACCATCATGCAGGGCGGCGAAATTTTCGTGCCCAAGATTCCAAGCATGAAGATTACCGATCTCGCAGTCGTGCTGGCGCCGCAATTGCAGACCAAGGTGATTGGCATTCGTCCAGGCGAGAAGCTTCACGAGATGATGATCTCCGAGGACGACGCTCACAATACCGCCGAACTCGACGACCGCTACGTGATCGAACCGGCCTTTGCCGAATATACGCGCCAGTCGCTGCTAGCCTCCGGGGTTGGCAGCCCCGTCGCCGACCGGTTCTCCTATTCGAGCGACCGCAATACGCAGTGGCTCGATGCGGACGCGATGATCGCGCTGCTGAAAGAGGCCGGGGTTTGAACGAGGCGGCGACGCGCCTTGCGCTGTTTCGCGCCGATGCAGGCCGGCGCATCGGCGCCGGTCATGTCATGCGTTCGCTGGCGCTCGCCGGCGAGTTGCGTGCGGCGGGGATCAAGAGCCTGTTCCTGTGCCGCGCCCATGACGGCCATCTTGGCACGACGATCACGGCGGCCGGGCATAGCCTGGACCTCGCCCCGGTCAATCCGGCGCTGACCGGGCACGAAAATTATGCAGGCTGGCTCGGCGGGTCGCTCGCTGACGAGATCGACTGGGCGCGCCGTTTGATCGTCACGCGCGGCGTGCGTCCTTTGCTGATCGTCGACCATTACGGCCTCGGGGCGGACTACGAACACGCGTTGCGCCAATCCTGCGCCGGAATAGTCTCCTTCGACGATCTCTGTGACCGACCGCGCGATTGCGACATCCTCGTCGACCATAACGTTGGGCACACGCCGGATCTTTTTGCAGGCCTCGCGCCCGGCGCCCTACTCCTCGTCGGTGCGGCCTATGCTCCTCTGCGGCCGGACTTCCACCGCGCCCGCCCCTCTGCATTGATGCGCCGGCGTGCGGAAGGGGCAACGCGCCGGCTCCTTGTCTCGGTCGGCGGCTTCGATCACCTCGACGTCACCTCACGCGTCCTCGCCGCGCTCGATCCGGCCGCGGGATTCGGTCTCAGCTGGGTCGAGCGAACGGATGTAGTTTTGGGCAGCGGCGCGCCGCAACTCGAGAAGGTGCGGTCCCTCGTAGAACGCGTTCCAGGCGCGCGATTGTATGTCGATGCACCGGACATGCCGGGCTTGCTCGCCGCCGCAGATCTGGCGATAGGCGGTTCCGGCGTCTCGGCAATCGAGCGCTGCGTCATGGGGCTGCCAACTCTGATCGTGGTGATGGCCGAGAATCAGGAGGGATCGGCGCGCCGCCTCGAAGGGCTCGGCGCGACCATTACCCTCGGCCACGGCGCGGAACTTGAGCCAGCCAGCATCGCTGCTGGCCTCGCTCGACTCGGCGCCGACCCGACGCTGCGTCGAGCGATGGTGGAAAGCGCCGCCGGCTTGTGTGACGGACTGGGATTGGCGCGCATCGCCGCGCCGGTAATCGCCCTCGCGCGGGGTGAACGTTCCCCGCTTCAGGAGAAAAAGACATGATGCTACCTTATGGCCGTCAGGTCATCGAAGACGACGATATTGCCGCCGTCACACGCGTATTGAAAGGCGATTACCTGACGACTGGGCCGGAGGCCCCGGCGCTGGAAGCGGAGTTTGCCGCCTATGTCAAGGCCCCATACTCCGTGGTCTGCTCCAACGGCACAGCGGCGCTTCACATCATCTGCCTCGCACTCGGTTTGAAGCCTGGCGACCAGGTGATCGTGCCATCGATCTCCTTCGTCGCCACCGCCAACGGACCGCGCTATTGCGGCGCCGACGTCATCTTCGCCGATGTAGACCCGCTCAGTGGGGCGGCGACGGCAGCGACGATCGAGGAGGCGGTTCGCCGCACCGATCCTGCACGACTGAAAGCCATCTTTGTCGTGCATTTGGGCGGCGGCGCGGTAGATCTCGAGGGGGTCGCTGCGGTTGCGCGCCAGCACGGCGTTCCGCTGATCGAGGACGCCTGCCACGCGGTCGGCACGACCTATCCGCGCGCTGACGGGAGCGAGGGGCGCGTCGGCGACTGCGAGCTGTCCACGATGGCCGCCTTCTCATTCCACCCGGTCAAGACCTTCACAACTGGTGAAGGCGGCGCTGTGACGACACGCGATCCTGCGCTGGCGAAATCACTGGCGCTGCTGCGCAATCACGGGCTGATGCGCGAGCCCTCCGACTGGGTTGATTCCTCGATCGGCCTCGACCCCGAGACGGGCACGCCCAATCCCTGGGTCTACGAACTGCAGACACTCGGCTACAACTATCGCCTCAATGACGTTCAGGCGGCGCTCGGGCGCAACCAACTCGCGAAGATGCCGCGTTTCGCCGCCACGCGTAAGGCGCTAGCGCGACGCTATCGCGAACGCTTTGCCAGCATGCCAGCGACAGTGCGCTTAGCGACCAGCTGTCTCGACGATCGCGCAGTCTTGCATTTGATGATCGGCCTGTTCGATTTCGCCACGCTTGGGCTCACCCGAGCCGGCGCGATGGCGAAGCTCCGCGAGAAGGGCGTGGGCACGCAGGTCCACTACATTCCGATCCACCGGCAGCCATACTACCGCGACCTGTCGCCCAATCTACTGCTGCGCGGCGCCGACGCCTATTATGACAAGTGCCTGTCGCTACCGCTCTACGCCTCGATGACTGAGGATGACGTCGATAGAGTGTGCGATGCAGTGATCGATTTGACCAGCTGAAGCGGAGTGCTCTGCCGTGACCAGCCCCACTGATCACTCCGCTTTATGCGACCATCCGCTCGACGGCTGGATGCGGCTGCTGACCACGGGGCAGGATCACGACGGCTTCAACGCCACGTTACTGCCGACGGAGGACGGGACACGCACGCTGCTCGTCTTCCGTAGCGCGCTGACCCATGCGGCCCGGCCCGGCGCAGAAATCAAGCTCATGGTCTCGGAGGATGAGTGCGCCTCCTTCTCGCACATGCGCTCTATCTACGCCTCGGCTGAGTGGGACACTCGCAATTTCGCCGGCGCGCCGATGGGGGCGGGCCGGCTCGGCCTCGTGGCAACGCGTTTCCGCGGAGCCGGCAAAACGCTGGAATTCGCTGCGCCGCTGTTCCTGTTCACCGACGACGACGGAGCGACTTGGCGCGCGCGCGATCTGCCCGCCCCCCCGACCAGCCCGGCGGTGAGCTTCCACGGCGACATCGTCCGCTGGCCCACCGCCGCGGGCGGCGACGATCAATGCGGTTTCGCCGCGTTCTCCTACAACCATTGGCGCAAGTCGATCGATGGCCTGTACACCCGCGACAACGGCGAAACCTGGAGCTGGCGAACCGATCTTTGCGTCAGCGACGGCCTGCTCGCCGATCATCTAACCGAATGCTGGACGGCCCCGGTCGGCCCGCAAGGTCCGTGGATCATGGCGATCCGCCCGACTACGTCGGGCCGGCGCGGCCCCCTCGTTCTGTACGTCTCGCACGACTTGAAAATGTGGGAGGGCCCACGAGACGGCGGCGTGATGCTGTCGGGCAATGCCCCGGCGTTGGTGATCGAACAAGACGAGGCGTTCCTCTACACTGTGTCCCGGCGCGGCGCCAAACGCGAGTTGCCCGTCGAGACGGGAGAATGGCGCGGCGACCGCTTGCTGCTGGCGCGCGCTCCCGCTGCGGCGCTCGCCGCCGGCGAGACGGATTTCGGCGCGCAGGGCGGCTGGCGCGACCTCGGCCCTCTCCCCGAACAGGCGGCCGGCTATATCTTCCCGCGCAAAATCCGTGGCCGCTGGTTCGCGGCCTTTAATTTCGGTGAAACTGGCAGAGTCGGCTCCAGCGAGGTTAAGCGCAGCTGGCTCGGCCTAATGACGCCCTATCGTCCCGTGCTGGTCGATGCGCCCGTGCTGCGCGCCGCGACGCCGCACGACAATCTGGTCGACAATGGCGATTTCGGCGTCTGGGCCCGCGGCGAGAGATGGGACGCGGTACGTCCGGGGCAGCCGCTCGCCGATCGGTGGCGCGCCGACCACCCGGCTGGCGATACGGTGTCAGCTGGGCGCATTGATGCACCCCATCCGGCCGGTGCGCCATGCAACTGGTTACGCAAGGCCTGCGCGGCGCCGCGCGGCACGCATGCAACGGTCCAGACCCTAGGCCCAGCCAACCTCGCCGCCGGCGCGCGCGTCACCGTCGCGCTCCGGGCGCGCGCGACCGGAGGCGGGCGGCTGGCCGGTGTGCGACTAGTGCAGGATTTCGGCGTCGGCGGCGCAGCGCCGGTTGTCGTCGCGCTCGGCGGCGTCACGGCGCTGAGCGAGCAGCCGCTGCTCTACACCTTCAGCAGCGCGCTGCCACCCGTCGACGGCATAACACTCGGCGCGGGCTCAGCGCTGCGGCTCGAACTGCTCGAGCGCGGCGCCGACGACGGCGAGGGATACGACATCGTCTACGGCGACGTGTCGCTGATCCTCTCGCCCGCAGCCGCGCTGGTGCGTCGCCCCAGCGCTGCCGACACGCGCGCCGCCTGCTGTGGGTGGTTCCGGCGCCTCGAGCTGCGCGCGTTGACGACAGGCGCCGGAGCGCGCGGCATGGCGCTGTTGCAGGCCTCGTTCGATCCGATGGCCCGCACGCCGCTGGCGCGACTGCTAGGCGTCGACGGCGTGCCGCTGGGTGACGCCTTCGCGCTTGCGCTGTCCGACAGCGAGGTGGCGTTCCTGGTCGGGCCTCGTCCGGTGGGCGAGCTCGTTGAGGCCAGGCTCGAACTCGATTCCGAATGGTGCATAACTCTGCCCACGACGACGGGGTGGCAGTGCGATCCCGCCGCACCCGATATCGCCGCTTCGGCGGAATTAGGGTTGGCTGCTCGGGCCGAGACGCTGGCTGCGTTGGGGCTGGAGTTGCCGATTGTTGAAGGACCGGGAAAAATCGCGCGGCTTCGTGAGCTGGTCGCGCTCGAGGGCGAATTGCGTGCCCTTGATCTGACGCGGCTGACGGATCGCGATGTGCAGTGGCGCCGCGTGTCTGAACGCCTCGCCCGGCTAGAGGGGATCTGATGGACCATCCTGCAAGGCGCACCTCGACACGCATCCGATCGCCTCGCACTGCGACCTTCATCGTACTCGCAGGCATGGCGGCTCTCGCCGCGCCGCAGACCACGCTCGCGCAAAGCGCGCCGAGCGCCATGACCAAAGCGATGGCGCCAGGAATCGACGGCGTCGAGCCGCTCACAGTGCTCCGGGACCGCTATTTGTTCGGCCCGATTCTCGTGCGCGGTGGCGGCGGGCGCATCCACATGCAGTTCTACCGCGGAGAGGATCATATGTGGAAAGGCCGCGCCAGCGTTGGCTACGCTTGGTCCGATGACGAGGGCGCGAGCTGGACCGTGGCGCCGGACGCGGTTTCCTCGGACAAGTCGCAGGTCTATGATCGCTTCGGCTCCTTCGGCCGCGCCCAGACGGGTAAACTCGTGACGCTGTTCTCGCGCCGGCCCGCGCCGGGCCAGAAGCCCGTCATCTACCAAACCGAGTCGGTTGACGAGGGCCGCACTTGGCGCGCTGCTCGTCCCGCCGAGGTTTCTGCGGGTGACGATGCGCCACTGAAAGCAGGCTGGCTTTACCCCTATGGCGCGATCAAGCGCGCGCCAGGCGGCGCGTTGGTCGTGATGGCCTACGCCGCCGAGGATAATTTTGTTCTTGTGAGCCGCGACCACGGCGTGAGCTGGACGCGCTATCTGGTGATCTCCTCGGCACGGCCGAACTATTCTGAAATGGGCGTGGAAGCACTGGACGAGAATCACTGGATCGCCGTCAGCCGCATCGACGGTCCCCTCAACCGGATGGCGCAGTTCGTTACGGCCGACGCTGGCCGCAGCTGGCGCCTTGAGGGTGAACTGAACCTGCCCGCGGCGAGCGACGTCAATGTCGCGCCGACCATCGACGTCTCTCCGATCGCCGGACGAAAGATGCTGCTGCTGGCCTATTGCGACCGCCGGCCGAAAGTTTGCTGGCTACGATCGGCCGTGCCCAGCGAGGTCGCAAACGATCCGCAGAAATGGGGCAAGTCGATGCTGTTCGACCAAGGCTTCTTCGGAAGGTCGGGCTACCAGAGCTTCGTCCCGAGCCGCGACGGCAGGCACCTGATCGGCGCGATCGTGCGCGAGCGCAGCGAGACGGTCTCGGAGATCATCACCTTCCGCACGCCGGATCTAACACCGCTCGGGCAGTGAATGGGCCGCTGAAGCGACCCATTCAGGCTTTCTCGGCGAGCAGCGAGATTGTCGGCAGGCTCTTTGTTGAACTAATCCCGGCGATGGTGATCTTGGCGAAGCCGGCCTCGCGCAGCAGGAAGAGCAAATCGTCCTTCTCTAGCCACAGCGCATGAGCCTCAGCGCCGCCCTGCCAGCGAACCGGCAGGCTGGCGGCGTAGTCTGCGCCGATCTGGTAGGCGCGCGCGCGCAGCAATAGGCGGTGGCCCGAAACCGTTGCCGCGACGTCGCTCTGCGGTTTGAAATGGCGGGCCTGCGTCGCGTCGGCGCCAATCACGCTCCAGTCGTAGAAATGCGTCCACAGATAGACCGCTCGCGTGCGCCGCCCTAGCCGGTCTAGGAAGGCGATCGGGTCCGTCAGATGGTAGAGCAGGCCAGAGGCCCAGATCATGTCGCAGACATCCTCGCCCGCACTGAGCCAAGCGACAGCGTCGCCAAGCGCGAAGCGCGCCTTCAGTCCGTACATCTCCTTCAGGCAGAGGCATTTGAGAAAATTGACCGAGTTCGCCTCAATCGATATGAGATTGTCGGCTCCGAGCCGCTCAAGCAGAAGTGTTTGGTAGCCCTCGAACGGGCCGAACTCGACGATGCGCTTGCCCGCCAGCCCACCCTGCAGGCGCGCCGCAGCCCAGCCCGGGCGGCGGTCGGCGAACAGGTCGGCCTCGCCACTGGCTACCCCTTCGGGCAGCTGTGCTCGCCAATGGCCGGCGAAAATGTCGGCAATGGTCTGCCGGTCCGGTGCGCGACGCTCGTAATAGGGATACAGGGCGCGCGGACTGTTCAAGGAGACGGCTCCTGCGCTGGCGCGAAGGCACGTCGCCCCTCCTCAAGTTCGGCATAGAGCGCCAGATAGCGCGCGGCCATAGTCGCAATGTCGTTTTCGACGCCCTCGCCCGCCTGCCAGGCGGCGACACGCCTGGCTTTCGTGGCGCGATCGGCCACGTCGTCGGCGAGCGCGAGCAACGCCTGATACAGCGCGTCGATATCGTTATGTGGCAGCAGCCAGCCCGCGCCGGTCGCGCGGAGCCGCTCGGCAACGGCACCGAAGTCGAAGGCGACGACCGGCAGGCCGATCGCCCACATCTCGGTCAGCGTGTGGCAGTATGTCTCCGACCAGAGCGAGAACACCGCACCAATCTGCGCGCCAATCCGCGCCGCCCGCCCGGCGAACTCGTCGCGCCGGTAGACGCCGTGGACGACGACGCCCGGAGCCTCAAGCGGCGGATGCACCTCGCCGAACAGGTGGAAGCGCAGCCGGCGGCCCTGATCCAGCGCAGCGAGTTCGGCGATGACGTCCCGCCCCTTGGCCGGCGACAGGTTGCCCGGCACGAGGATGTCGAGAACGCTTGCCGGTGCGGCGGCACGGGGCGGCTCGAATCTATCGAAGTCGCGTCCGTGCGGGATCACCTCGAAACGGCTCGCGGCGAGGGAGGGCAACGCGCCGATGAGAGTCGCCTTAGCGCTGGCGCTCGTCGTCACGAAGGCATCGCAGGCCGCCATTGCCTGTTCGAACCGCTCGCGCCAGACATGCACGAAGCGATGTTTCAGCGGCGGGGGCGCAGCGAGACGCCATAGATCGGGCGAGCAGTCGCCGGGCGTCGAGGAGCAAACGCCTCCGCACCATGTCGTCGTCTCGTCGATGAGCTTCACGGTTGGGCAGACGGCGTAGAAATCGTGGAAGGACATGAGAACCGGCAGCCCCATGGCACGGGCGACAGCCGGCAGATCGAGGCTCTGCAGCGCCAGATGGCGCACATGTACGCCCTCGATCGCATGATCGGCGAGCCAAGTCGCTAGTTGCGCGTCGTACTCGCGCGAGACGTGGCGGGCAAGGACGATCGGCTCGGCCAGCTCGCGGCGGGCGATGATCTCGTCGGCGCCGTTCGCCTCGAAATTCGGCCGCGACAAAGTCATCACTCGGGAATTACAGGTGAGTAGGAACGGCTCGCGCTGCGATCGAACTGCACGCATCAGGTCGCGATTGGTGAGCGGCATGCCGCCAGTCTCGCTCGAAACGACGTAAAGCATGCGCGGACGCGGGCGCGCCGGCGCGCTAACGAACGCGGCACGCAGTCGCCGCCGCGCTTCGGCGAAACGCGGCGAGGCGTGGAAATCAGCGACCAGCCCGGCGTAATGAGGATGACGCGCGTCGAGCGCGGCGCGACCCCGCTGCATCAACTCCGCTTTCTGTGCTCCGAAACTCGCCGAACGTTCGTGGTGAACTAGCGCGCGATCATCAACGAGATGGCGCCAGCCGCGCGCCAGGGCGCGCATGCACCAGTCGTTCTCCTCGCCGTAGCCGCGGGGAAACGCCGCTTCGTCGAACACGCCGATCGACTCGACCGCGGCACGGCGCAGATACATGCAGAAGCCGTTGCCAGTCACCACTTCCGGCCAGAACCGACCGGAGGTTTGCGCTACGAAACGTTGCAGATCCTCGAGGCGCCATCCCTCGGGGAGCGGGGTCGGTCGATCCGGCTCGGGCACGGTGAACGCGCCCGCATTGTCAGACACCGCAGTGACGCTCGCCACGTCCGGCGCACTCGCTGCCGCCTCGCGCATAAAATCGAGCCAGCGCGGGCCGACCACCGTATCCGAATTAAGCAGTACCACATCGGCCGGCGCGGAGAGAGCGATGGCGCGATTCACAGTGCGGGTGTAGCCGATATTCTTTGGATTATGCAGCACGGTGACGCCCGGGCGCCCGGCGTAGCGCGCCAGCATTGCGGCCACGGCTGGATCGGGGCTGGCGTCGTCGATCACGAGCAGACGCGCTGGCGCGCCGGTGAAAGCCAGAACCGATTCGAGGCAAGCTTGTGTCTCGACTGGAGCGCCGTAGACCGGAACGATAACGACGAGGTCCGCTGCAGGGTCGACCCGCTGCGCCGGGGCTTCACCGCGCCGCAAGGGCTCACCGTAGCGAGGCTCAAGCAGCGCGCGGGACTCGCGTAGCTGCGTATCGAAGGGACTCCCACGCAGTTCCTGATCGCCCGCGAGTACCCGCACCCGAACCGAATTATTGCCCGGCGGCAGCATGAACGAAAAGCCGCCGCCGACTATGTCAGGCGCGATCCGCTGCAAGTCGCCGCGCGGGAGGTCGGCGCGCAATCGCAGGTAGAAAACACCGTCAATCTCAACCTCGAGCGCGACCGGCCGGTTCGGCCGGCGCGGATCGAACGCCCAACCCGAAACCTGCGCTGGCCCCTTGTCCCCGATCGAGGAACGCAGCTGCGTCTCGTCCCGTGCCAGCTCGGCGAGGCGGCCGAGTTCGTCGACGGCGCCATCGAGGTTCGGGTCGAGCGCCAGCGCGGCGCGGAACGCGGCCACCGCTGAATTTTCCTGACCGGCAAGCTTCAGCGCGCGGCCGCGCTGGAGCTGGATGTCGGCGTCCTCCGGCCGCGCCTGAGCGGCCTCTTCGTAGGCACCGATGGCTTCGGCGTAACGTCCAGAATCCTTCAGCATGTTGCCGAGCTGGACACGCAGATCGACCCGACCGGGTGCCAGATCCAACGCCCGCCGGTAAGCCTGCGCCGCCTCGCCAAACCGGCCGGCGTCGCGCAACCGGTCAGCCTCCAGCGCAGCCTCCACTTCCGCCGCTCCGCCATCGCCAGCCGAGCGCTCGCGTGTCCGCAACCATCTTAACATAGTCGACCTCTTTCGGTGGACTTGGCGCGGATTGCGCGCGGCGGCAAGCAGAAAATTTCATTCCGATGAGCGGTGTAATACCCACGCCGTCATGATTGACCGAAATGGGCCCATTTTCTATTGCTGACGACTACAATGACGGAGCGCTGCACCGCAAGTCTACTCCATGCTTCATAGGCAGCGTCGAGGATATTTGCATAGGTACCGAAGGCGCGATTCGAAAGCCCGTTTGCGCGCACGTATTGCCTGGACTTACGCCGCAAAACTGGCGAGCCCCCTTCAAATGAAGGACAAGCATTTTATGGGCGAACCGCAGCACCGGGTCGGCCGCCCGAAAGCGAGGCCGGACACCAAAGCGATCTACTCCGCTATGAAGAGCACAAAGTAACACCGCATACCAGCAGTGCGCCGACCGATGCCCAAACGCCGACGGCAACGACCGTCTTCGCTGACAGCATCACTTCGCTCCCTTGATGGCGAGCCAGATTGCCGTGCAGATGCCGCCGAGCAGAACGGTGACGACCGCCTTGAGTCCGTGGCTGATCAGCGCTTCGCGCGTCTCACGCGCCGCGCGCATGGCAGAGAGATCTTTCCGGAAGGCCGGGATGTCATCGATCCCGACCTTGTCGAGGAAGCGTTGGATCCCCGCCTCGACCATATCTTCGACATCGGCCGCCTTAATAGCGTCATCACGGACTGCCCTCGCAGCTTCCAGCGCTGCGGCTGTGATTATTCGCTGGATGTCGGCAGACCACAGGACGGCATCGCCCGGGAGCATGGCTGGAGGCGTTCTATCGGGCATAAGCACAAGCTCCGGCTAGGAGGAGTGATCAGGGCTTCGCAGCGTCGACGAGCTTGGCGGCAGCCTGCAGCACGCCCGCCTTGGCCTCGACCTTCTCTGGCAGAGCAATCTCGTCGAGCCTGAAGGCCTTCACGGCATCGGCCGCGGCGCCAGCAAGATAGGAGACCGCTCTGCGCATGTCGCCGGTCGCCAGATAGATGCCCGCCGCATTCGTCAGCGCGGTCTGAAATGCGTCCCGGTGCCTGGCCTCGATGTCCAGCCGTAGTTGCGCGACGACGAACCGACCGAGCCAGCCAGCGAGTCCCAGCACGAACAGGATCACGAACTCGGTCAACAGCGGCCGGAATATCGTGAGCAGGCCTTCCTCAGCAGCGGCGGTCTGCGCCTCGGCCGAGACAGCAAGCGCCACGACGACGACGCAGGCGAACGCCAGCGCGCCCAAATAGGCGAACAGCTTCATGATGATCTCCATGGGGAGGTTGGTTAAGGCAGGCTTGACGCAGCGATGCTGCGCGATCAGCCTCAATGCGGGGCGGAGGTGCGTGGAATGTTGCGGGGCGTAACAACTTCAGACGTTTGGGGCGCCTGGATCAGGGCTGCGATCGTGGTGGGGCTGGGTGTAGTGGTCGCGCTGCCGATGCTTTGAGATCTGATCAGACCAGCCTTCCGAGCTCGTCCTTGCGGACGTCGAAGGACGGGCAGGCCTTGGCGGCATACTGGTTGTGACCAGTGATCTTGCGGATCGCCGGATAGCGCTGGATCAGCGCGCGGCAGAGGGCGAGCAGCGCAGCCTTCTGCGCAGGCGTGCGGGTGTCCTTCGGCGTCTTCCCATCGGCCCCGACGCCGCCGACATAGACGACGCCCAGCGTCCCGGAGTTGTGGCCGGCAACATGCGAGCCAACCTGCGATTCCGGCCGGCCGGGCGCGATCGTGCCGTCGAGCAGCACCACCCAGTGATAGCCGATGTCCCGCCAGCCCTGGCCGATGTGCCAGCCGCGGATGGTGTTGACGGACACCGGGCGCCCTTCCGGCGTTGCCGTGCAGTGGACGATGATCTCTTCGATGCGGCGCGTGGTCGGTTTGGGGAATGAGGGCAGCTTGACGGCGGGCGCGATCGGGGCCGGCTGGCGCTCCGCCACGGCGGCCTGCAGCGCCTTGATCGTCACGGCGTCGAGCCGGCCGGTGGCGGCAAGGCCTCTCGCGCGCTGGAAGGCCGCACAGGCAGTCTGAGACAGCCAACCCCAGACCCCGTCGTCGCCATTGCCGGACGGGCCGCCCCTACCGAGATTGTAGCCGAGCGCGATCAGCGCCCGCTGTGCGTCAGCGTTCGTCATCAGGTTGCTCCGAACAAAGAAAAACCCGCCGGTCATAGCGGGTTGGAGAGCGCTCTTGCGGTGAATGGACTTTCGCTTGCGCTGACCCCGCGTGCCTACGACAGGCGCAAGCCGGCAAGGAGACACCGTCTGGACTCGAAGGATCTGCCGCGCGAGAACTTGTTAGAAACGCGAGGGAGAGCCAATGTCTGAGCCAGTCGGGAAGTTGGGCGTCGTATTCAATCTGATTGAAGGTTCTGGCGTCACCCCGAAGGGGGATGTTTGTCTCGCATTTCGAGCATCCGATAAGCGGCTTTATCAGATCGATATCGCCCCCGGATGTGCCGCCTTGACGTTGGTAGCCTTGGGCGAGCGTCTAGGGCAGATTCGAGCCGAAGAAGTTCAACCGATCAGAATTACTCAGGCGCAGTCAGGTTACTTTAGCACCGGCGATCCGATGGTGGTGTTACGAACGGAAAGCGGAGGAGAATTTCCACTCGTTTTGCCTCCCCACGCCGTACGATCGCTCCTCGATATCCTGTCAGGATTGGTCCCAGAAAAAGAGGGCGACCTGAACTAACCCACCGCATTGAGGGATTGAAGCTGCTCTCGACGCTGATGTTTTGGTCCATTTTCATCGTCAGAACACCCGATAATGACCGGCGAGCTTGAGCGTGTGGGCTACACCACTGGTCAGGTTTCCCGCCCCGATCGGAGATGTCCCGACGCCGGCCGCGAGGCCGCGGATTTCAAGGTAGGTGTTGCCGTTTTGGGCTGTCGGGACAAGTTCGACCCGGCTGTTCCAGTTGCTGAAGGCTGAATTTGTCTCGATCAAGCCAACGACGTTCAGCGCCGTGGCTGACGCGAATGGCAGCCCACCAATGCGCAGATTGCCCGAGCCGGCCCCGATCGTAGGCGTGAATTCCAGATTGATTTCGACATAGGCCAGAGATCCGCGCAGCTCAAGACGCCCGGTCTGGACCGTATGAGCGAAAGAACTATCGCCCGGAGTTGCAAGAGACACAGTCGGCGTGAACGCCATCCGCTCCTCGAGTGACAAAATGAAATCCATATCCAGCCGGACATCATCGTCGACGAGGAAGGCGCCTGCGGTATTGTTGGATGACCGGCCAGAGATGCTAGACTTCCACGTCGCGAACGGCGTGCCCCCGTCGTTACGGCCCGTCACTTCGACGCCGTAGCCAGCATTGCTTTCAGAGACCAGCCCGGTGACCACGACACCGCGCCAGCTGGCGTTGCTTGGCGTCGCATCGTATTTCAGCCCTGCGCCGCCATTGAACCGCGTTACAACTGCGTTCAGCGTGATTTCTTCCGGCGAAGTCGAACCACCGCTTTGCACCACTACCCCAGCATCGCGCGACTTATGAGTGTCGACGCCGTTCGCAAAGACGCGCTGCGAGCGCTCAACCCAGAAGCCCAATTGACCCGAGTTGGCGAACGCATTGGCTCGGTTCATGAAACTGGTGATCTGGATGTGCTCCGAGTTCCTGATCGCGCACGCGACCTTGTTGCCATCCACATTCACCGCGGGGTTGTTGCCCCCGCCAGCAGACCAGTTCTCATAGCCTGGTGCTCCGAACCAATTGCCAGCGCCAACATCCTCGGTGTAGAGCCCGTTGATGCTGACCCGCTTAATTGCGAACGCATCGGCATCATCGCATTTGAAACCGCACCCGTAGGGTCGATAGATTTTAACATTGTTGAACGCGAGACGGTGGTTCGGGACGCTTGTCGCAGCAGCCTGCACCCCGACGCGGATACCGTGCTCCAAAACATCCGCCGCGAACCAGTTTGAGAATGAACTATCCGCGCACCCGGCCAGAACTAGCGAGTTCGCGCCAGGGGTCATGATGCCGCGGCCGAACACGTTAGGGGCGGAAGGTGCGCATCCGGTCGTGTAGCCCGCCAAAACGTGCAGATCTGTCGTGCCGTGGACGTACCCGCCCATCACGGTCTCAAGGTTTCGGATCGTGCCGATCAGCACGCCGCGGCTATCGATCACGGACCAGCCACGATCGAAGCGGAGCAAGCGCATGCGACCAATACGTGTGTTCTGACCAGTGATCAGCACCGCTCCGGAGATCAGATCCGTAGAGCCTGGTTCCGTCCGGTTGTTGTTGAGATCGACGCTCTCGACATTGATCATGCCGATGTCTGCGCCGTCCCCAACCTGCACGAGCTTGCGGATAGTATTGAGCCCGGCGACGAGCCGGACATCTAGGCGATTGACGCATGCGCCAGCCCCGAGTGCGAAGATCGGGGTCGCCCGGTCAGCGCCGACCGGCTGGAACGTCGGACGAAAGACCGCGCCATCCTCCGCTCGCAGAACAAGCCCGGCCCGCGTCGCGATCGGCGCGTTGAACTCGTAGCTCTTGGCAGGCGCCTGGATCTGCGCCTTCGTGAACGCGAACATCTCCGTGATGTCGGAGAACATTGCGGGCGTGATGGTGTCTTCTGCGTTCTCCCAGCGGCGAAGGTTGAAATTGGTCTGGAATTGGCCGGGCTGAAGCGGGCCGGTGTTGTCGACCTCAACGTGGAGTGCTGCGCCGACGCCGGCAATTTCACGGCCGCTTGTGAAAATCGACCCTAGGCTGCTCGCCACGGACGCTGAAGTTAAAGCTTGCCGTGTGGAGTAGACACTGTCCCTTATAGACCGCTCTGATGTGTCGACATACGCCCACCAGCCGCCGTTTGCGCTGTCGGACGAGCCATCTGGCAAATACCTGTCTACCGAGCGGTGTTTCGGCCCGCTCACCGGTTCCCTATCCACGCGCTTGCGGATATGTGCATCGCCGCCATCGCCGATTGGCGCATTGCCAATCTGAATGCTGCCGACGCTCGCCGGAATACTGGCTGCTTCTGCCTCAGCGGCAGTCCGAAAGTGCAGCAAACCACCGACAGCGAGGACATTCTTGATAGGCTGTCGGACATTGTCGCCGCCCGCCACGGCAACTGCGATC
Organism: Allobosea sp. GW823-FHT01F03; assembly: GCF_058798075.1. NCBI lineage: Bacteria > Pseudomonadati > Pseudomonadota > Alphaproteobacteria > Hyphomicrobiales > Alloboseaceae > Allobosea > Allobosea sp. GW823-FHT01F03. The sequence continues at coordinate 3,471,051 of NZ_CM179505.1, forward strand.
ATCGTGTCGTAAGTAACGTCGTCATCGCCTGGGTCGATATTTGCGATGAGCATCTCCGGACCTTCGGGGCCGCGCATGTCAACCGCATCGACGATCGTGCCAGTCACCGCGCCTGCGGCGGTCTTGTACCCGACGTCCGGCTTGACACCTTCGCCGCCCGACCAATCATAGATCTCGACGACACGGCGAGAGCCATCCGATACGATCCGCTCTAAGGGATACCAGCCCGCAGCACCGCGGATCAGCCCCCTATCTGGCCAGCCCCCGGCGTTCTTCGGGCCGTAGAGCTTCTTGCCTGAGGTATCGATCCAGAAGTCACCGACACGGCCATCGGTGATCACGGGCGCGCGAGCCCCGGCCAGCACGGCGCGGCCATCGACGCCCATGCTCGGAACTTCGGTGTAGACGGGCGCAAAAGCGGCACGAGCCATATCAATCATCCTTCTGCGTGATGCCGCGCAGGACCGTCAGCGTGTGGGTGACGCTGCGCTCCCGGGCTTCGGTGGTTTTGTTGATGAGCAGGAAATCGAACTCGAAGCTTCGCGCCTGAAGGTCAGCGATCTCGGTCCAGGCGATATTCACCTCGACCCGGCGCGAGACGGGGTCGACGATGGTGACCCGACCGTTGAGCGTGCTCGCCTCGATTAGCGCCGCGTCGGCACCATCCGAACCGGTCAGCTTGATCTGCAGGTAGATATCGAAGTCGTCGGCCCGCCATTTGTCGGTGCGGCGGCCGAGCCAAAACGTTTCCCGCCAGCCCGTGCCGGCGCGGACAGAATAGCCTGCCATTGTTGCGTTCCTGATGTGGGAGTTAGAGCGTGCCGGCTGCGGTGAGATGCCAGCCGGTGCCGTCGTGGACGACGCGGCACCACGAATTGGTCGCGAGGCTTTTCAGACCGCCGACCGAGAGGTTGAAGGCGCCGGATCCGGTACGTGCGATCTCGAAAACGTCGCCGTTTTGACCCGACCCCAGCGTGATGGTGCGATCAGCCGTAAGCGTCCCTGTATGGCACTGGACCTCGGCGCTCGTGCCTGGCGTCAAGGTGAAGGCCGCGTCGGTGGTAACCGTCGCCTGCTTGCGATGCGCCTGAATATTGGTGCCGACGGCGAGCCCCAGCGTGGTCCGCATCGCGGCCGCATCAGAATCGTCCAGCAGGCTGCGGGCGGCTTCGGTCAGATCGAATGTCGCCGGCAGATGGGAGCCGGTAAAGTATAGGCCTTTGTTCGCGCCGGTGGTCAGAGCGGACAGTGCCGCCAGCAGCGTATGATAGGCTTGGACATTCGTTCCGATCGCGAGGCCGAGCGTGGCCCGCATGGTCCCGGCGTCAGGATCATCCATCAGAGTGCGCGCGAAAGCGGACGCATCGATGTTCAGCTGGCCGATGGTCCAGCTCGCGCCGACTGCCGCGTGATCGCCGGCGGCGCTGCTATCGACGTTGCAGATCAGAAAGTCGCCGGCCTCGACCGGCGCGCCAGAGGCACCACCGATTTTGCCGGCAACAGAGACTATGTAGACGTAGCCGGCATTGGCCGCCGGATAATTCGGGTTCGCCGAGCAGTCGATCGCGCCTTTGCGAACCAAGGCGTCAAAATGCTCGAAGAGGCTGTCGGCCTCCGCCTTGCTGTAGACGTCCAAATTGGCGCGGGTGGCGGCCTTGTCGGTGAAATCGGCCGACGTGAACTTCGCTGGGGCGGGGCTGGTCGTGCCGACGGGCGTAGCCTGTAGCGATGTGGCTCGCGCCTCGCCGCCGACGCGCAAACCTCCCTCAACGCGCCAAAATCCGTCGGCTGGATTGAACCCCCACTCCTTGAGCGTGTCGAACCCGCCTGCGCCATTTGTCGGCGCGATGGCAAAGCTGTCACCGTCTCCCTGCGCCCGCGCAGCCCCGCCGCCGAAGATGATGCCGCCGACCATTCTCAACAGCGCTTCGAACGTCTTTTCACCCGTGACGGTCTGTGTTGCGTCGCGAAGCATCACGTTGCCGGAGAGCCTGGCATCGCCGCCTCGGCTGCGCTGGGCTGATCGCCTATGCCGACGAGATCATGGCGCAGATGGATGCCGTCGATCGCAAAGCCATGGCGGTCTTCGCCTTCAACGACGCCGGCCTGATCGTTGCCGAGTATGCGGACTTCCTCGCGGGCTGGAACTTCGAGGATGAGATCAAGGGAGGCTGCGCCATCCCGTTTCGGGATGTCCTGCATGGCTCCCGCGACGGCATCCCATCGCCTCGCGCGGCGCGCCGTCTTCGCGGCGAGGGCTCGATCCGCCGCTACGTGAAGCTCTACTCCGATTGGGCCTGGCTGAAGGATGTGGTCGCCGGCGTGGCGCGACTACCTGTCCCAGCATCACGCGACCTGCCCGAAGCGTTCATCCACCGTGCGGAGGAGATGCAAGCTGCCCGCCGAGCGGCGCAGCGCGCTGCAGAAGAACGATTCAGGGCAGAGCACGCCGGCAAGCCCTACACCATCCTGAAGCCACAGGAGCGCCGTCGCCGGCAGTCTGTCGTGAAGAAGGCGGCCGTGATGGCAGCGGCGATGCTCGGCGCCAGCACGGTCAGCGCCTTCGCCCGCGGCGAGCCGGTTCATGTGGCCGGGCGCGATGTCGTTTTCGAATTTCGGTCAGCCTCGAGGCTCGATGTGCTCGGGCACGGCGGCGTCGATGTCGCGCTGCTGTCGAAGGAGGGCAAGCGACTCTCTCGCCTCTGCGTCTACCACGAGAAGACGCCGGCGCTCGACCAGCTCACGGCTTTTGCCCTGCGTATCGCCGCAGGCGATGAGCAGGAGATCATCAAGACTGGCAATCTGTTCGGCATCGAGGGTGCGGCAGCAGACCACCCTGCGCTGATGGAGCGGATCAGGGCGAAGGCCGAAGCGCCAGCTCCGCTTCGCGCGTGGCACCGCAACGAAGACGAGCTGTTTCGCACTCGCTGCGCGGCCTACTGCGCCGAGACATCCCCGATCTATCGCCGTGCCGTTGCCGAAGTGCTGTTCGGCCGCCGGTCCCACCATTTCGTCGGAGGGCAGGCTCGATGACGCGCTCGCCCTACCAGGACGCCTACGACCAAGTGATCCGGCTCATGGCCGAGACGCTGATGCTGCCGCCGGCGGTCGAGCCCTATCGCATGGCCGCCTGCGTCGATCGGTGGCGCGAGCAGCGGATCGCTGAGATCTGCATCAACGAGTTCGGAGACGAAGCGCGGGCTGAGGTCCGGGCGCGCCTCCAGAAGAATGCCGAGGGAGCGCAGCGTGTCGGACCGGGCGCGTTTGCTGGCGATCAGCGGGGCAATGATGTCTCGCGCTCCCTCGGCTTTCCCCTTGCCGGAGGCGCGGGGCTGGGCGGGACCGTGCTGGCTCAAACAGCTTCGATGACCGACCGCCGCGATGGCGGCTGCGTCTCTGGCAACCCTGATTCTGTTTCGGAGGAGGACGGCGCGTCGACCCGCGCCGATGCCGATCGACGGCGCTGCAATCGTGCGGCCCTCCTCCGCCCCGATACAGTGGAGGGGCGCCATGTCGCCTGATGCTCTCGCCTGCATCTTCGGTTCGGCGCCGATCCGCGATTGCGGCCGGCCGACAACCTTGGAGCCGGTACTGGCCTCTTCCTGGCCGCTGGCCGCCCTGTTCGCGACGATCGTCGGCCTCGCAGGCTACGCCTACCTGCGGTCGATCTACGGGCACGACATCGACTGGAACCAGGAGCCGGAACCCAAACCGCCGCTCCGTCCGGCTGAGGAGGCCACTCGCGACTATGGCCTTGGTGGCCAGCCATGAGCGGGCGCGCTGTCAGACCGCTGCGAATTGACGGTGATTTCGCCATCGTGCCGCTGACCCGCGGCTACGAAGCCATCATCGATGCTTCGGACGCTCACTTGGTCGAGCATACAAATTGGTCCGTGTGGGTCGGCTCGACCGTCGCCTACGCGATGACAAATACCATCAGACCTGGGGCTCGCTCTCCGGCCTACATGCATCGCGTGATCCTTGGTGCGCCCGCTGGGGTCGAAGTCGACCATCGAGACGGCAACGGGCTCGACAATCGTCGAAAGAACATCCGGCTAGCGTCTCATTCCGAGAACAACTGGAACAAGGGCACCCAGGCCAACAATAGATCTGGCCTGAAGGGAGTCTGGTTCCATGCCGCTAGCGGCAAATGGCGAGCTGCGATCCGAGCCTCAGGCCGAACAACAGACCTTGGCCTTCACTCGACCAAGGAAGACGCGCACGCCGCCTATACTCTAGCAGCCGTTCGGTTGCACGGGCCTTTTGCACGCTCAATTTGAGGAGGAATACCTTGAGAGTAGATCATGTTGTCAGCCTGAACAACCACCTCCTCGCGTCTGCCGAGAACATCGGCGAGGCCATCCGGGTCCGCGAGGAGGAGATCAAGGGCCTGCGCAAGCTGCAGGGCTTGCTTCTGACCGCGGCCGAGGTCGAAAGCCCGGCGCTCCCATCGTTCATCTCGTCGGCCGACGACGGCTTCCGGCGCGTCGCCGAAGCGGCGGAAGAGGCCGACCGTCGCAACGTCCGCCCGGTCATGCCGGCTCGCGTGGATGAGGCTGCGTGATGGACGTTCTGTCGCTCGAAGAACTGCTCGGCGGAGAGAAGCCCCGCAAGGCGCCGCCGGCGATGGCCGCCGAAGTGTTGGTCGGATACCCGCGACGTCCGGAACAAACTCGACATGTCGGGGGAGAAGCGGGTCGAGCTGCAGGAGCTGTTTGGGGCTCGCAAGACGGCGCTGGGGATCGCTTGATCATGGCGCCGCGCCCCGAGATCCTCGCCCGCTGGGACGGTCAATCGCTGAAGGCGGTGGGCTGGGCTGATCGAGATGCGATCTCCGCATTCCCGGCGGGGACCACCTTCGCGCTGCAGAAGTGGGAGGCCGGGGGCGGGCGGCGCGCGCATTCGTCAGCGTGTTCATCGAGATCGCCGCGGAGAATCTTCATCCAGTCCATGTCGGATCTGTTCGACCTCGAGGTGCCGCTCGAATGGTTCGCCGAGGCCTGGGCGAAGATCCTCCAGTGCGACCGGATCGACATCCAGATCGTCACGAAGCGCATCAGCGTGGTCGAGAAGCGCCTCGCCCCGATCGGCATCACGTCATGGCCGAAGCATGCGGGCCTCATCGTCACCGTGGTGAACCAAGCAGAATTTGATCGAGACGTGCCGCGGCTGCGCGCGATGCAGGCGAAGTTCGGCATTCCGTGGCTTGGCCTCTCCTGCGAGCCGCTTCTTGGGCCGATCGTCGGCGACTTCTCCGGACTCGACTGGATCATCGTCGGCGGCGAGAGCGGCAAGGACGCCCGCCACATGGAAGACGCCTGGGCCGAGAGCATCCAGGCTCAGTGCGCCGCGTCCGACACCGCCTTCTTCATGAAGCAGATGGGCGGCCCGGCGAAGGCGCGCATGCGGCCGATCCCGCAGCACCTGATGGTCCGCGAGATGCCGGTCCAGTGCGGAGGGCCATCTCATGGCTAACCGTCCTATCCCCTTCAGCGCGCCTATGGTCGCGGCCCTCCGCGCTGGCATGAAGACTCAGACGCGACGGGGGCTGGCACTCCCGACAAAAACTGAAGGCGGCTTCCCGATCTATGAGCGCCCCGACATGGGCGCGTGGGAGCCAACAACGGTTGGCGGCTCCGGCTCGACCCTGCGCGATGGGACGCCAGTACCAGAGAATGTCGCCATCTGGCATCGGACGACCGGCCTCTGCATGTCGATGCCGGCCCAACCGGGCGACCGCCTCTGGGTCCGCGAAAGCTATTTCCAGTTCGGCCACTGGGCGCCGGTCTCCGGCGCGAAGACGAAGGGCGGGCGGCAGAAATGGGCCTTCGTCGCTGACCGGCCGGAGATCCTGTTCGACGCGCCCGCCGAGTATCGGAAGGGCATGCACAGCGCCGCCCCCGCGACGCCCGCCTGGCACAAGCGGCTCGGCCGCTTCATGCCGCGCTCCGCCAGCAGGATGACGCTGCTCGTCACCGAGGTCCGGGTGCAGAGGCTGCAGGAGTGCAGCGAGGAGGACGCGACCGCCGAGGGGATCGTCTGTCGGAACGTCATCGTCGGCATGGCCTGCTATGGCGGCCCGCCGTGCGAGATAACAGCCGATCGCTACTTCTTCGACGGCTGCGACGATGAAGGCTTCGAGGACGCGGTCTCTGCCTATGCCGCGCTCTGGGACAGCATCAATGGCCCCGGCGCATGGGACGCCAACCCTTGGGTGGTCGCCTACTGGTTCAGCGTCGAGCGCCGGAACATCGACACGCCTGCGTGCCTCCCCGTCTGCGAGGAGGCCTGAGCCATGGCGCGCGCGCACCTCATTTCCGATCTGACGCCCGGACAGGTGGCGACGGCGCTCGGCTGGGAAAGCGCGAAGGCATTCCAGGAGAAGCTCGGCGAATATCTGAAGAGAGGGTTCCCAGCCCCGGACCCAATGACCGGCCGCTTCGATCCAGAAGCGGTCGAGAGGTGGCGCCGCGCGCGCTCGCCTCATCTCTTCCCCGAATTGACCACCGCCCCGACTGCGCGCAACGCTCAGGCGTTGGCGGCAGAGCGGAGACAGCGCAAATGGGGCACCGCGTGAAAATCCCTTATTCGCCCGTGAAGAACGGCAACCGATACTGGCAGCCGACGAAGCAGATGCAGGACAAAGGGTTCCTGCCGAAGCCGCTCGGCAAGGACGACGACCGAAGTCGGAAGGTCGCTCTCGGCCTCTATGAGCAGTGGCTGAAGGTACTCAACAACGAGGAGCCGGCGCCCGCAGCCGCCGATGCGACGCGAGAGATGGCCGAGGCCGCGCGCCGCTACCCGCCTGGCTCAATCGGCGAGTCCTTCCAGCGGTGGATCAAGACCGAGGAATGGAAGAACATGCCGCACAGCACCAGGACGAAGGTGCTGTGGCCGGCATGGTATCGCGTCCGAGACGCTTGGGGCACGGGCGACCCCGACACTATGACCTTCGAGCTCATGTCCGAATGGCGGGCCGAGCTCGTCGAGGAGCACGGCGTCGGGGTCGCGCACAAGACGATGAAGTTCTGGCGCAAGCTCTGGAAGATCATGCGCGCGCTCAAGACCGCCAAGGGCGACGACCCGTCGCTCGGCATGCGGAACAAGGCGCCGGCGCCGAGGTGGCAGACCTATACCGAGGGCGAGGCCGTCATCTTGGTGAAGCGAGCGATCCGCGCGAAGCAGCTCGAGCTCGCCTGCATGATTGCCATCACCTGGGACACCCTATTCTCCCCCGGCGATGTTCGGCTGTTGGCCGGCCGGCATGTCACCTACCGGGGCAAAACCGGCCAGCGCTCGCTGATCTTCGATCGGACAGAGGACGGGCGAATCAAGACCGGCAGGGCGGCTATCGGCACAGTCAGCCGCAGAACCCAGCGGCTATGCGAGGTCGTCTGGCGCGGCGTTGAACACCTCCCCGACGGCTACCTCTTTCGGAAGGAAGACGGGAAGCCCTTCAAGGACCACGAGCTTGCCAAAGCTTTTGCCGCGATCCGGGATGAGGGCGACAGCCGTCAGCTTAGGGACATGCGGCGCTCGGGGAGCGGCGAGGCGAACGCCAGTGGCGTGTCGAATCCCGGCCTGCTCTCAGCGAAGCTCGCCAACAGCATCCAGACATCGAATGCCCTCCACAAGACCTATGCTCCGGTCGACGTGGATGCGGTCATCGAGTTCGACAAGGCCCGTCTGGCGGGGCGTGCCAAGCGCCGCGCCGGGAACGAATAATGAAACTGAGTTGGAAAGCAGCACCCCGCTTCCAACTTTCCGAGGAGACTGAAGTGGCGAAAACCCCAGTAAAATATGGCGAGCCCGGCAGGATTCGAACCTGCGACCAGCAGCTTAGAAGGCTGCTGCTCTATCCAGCTGAGCTACGGGCCCGTAGCGATGCGACGGGCTGGCAGCCCCGCCGGAAGCGCGCGGCGTCAGTGCGTCCACTGCCCGACGCGGTTGAACTTGAAATTGTCCGAATAGGCCATCGGCCGCCGCTTCGGCTGATGCGGCTGCTCGAGCCGGTAGGGGATGCCGTTGCGCTGCGCATAGGCGACCGCCTCATCGGCGCTGTCGAACCAGAGCTTCAGCTGGCTCTTCATGTCGCTCGACGAGGTCCAGCCCATCAGCGGCTCGATCTCACGCGGGCGCTCCGGCTCGTATTCGAGGAGCCAACGGCCAGTCTTGGCCGTGCCCGATTGCATCGCCGTCCGAGCGGGGCAATAGATGCGCGCCGTCATGCTCTTCCTCGTCTTCGCCGCCTGCCGGCCGAGCCTTTTCGAGAATGGTCGGGGCACCAGGATTCGAACCTGGGACCCTCTGCTCCCAAAGCAGATGCGCTACCGGGCTGCGCTATACCCCGCCGTCTCGTAAGTGCATCTTATCACTCACAAATCGGGCGCGCCAGCCATTCCCAGAACCGGCGCGACGCGGAACGAGATAGCACCAAGGGAGACAGATGGGAACCGAAACTTCCCGCCGGGCTCCCGCAGCGGCTCCGCTGCCGCTCCACCGCGGTCCCCCACCCTTGTTGGAGCTCGCCGGCGGCACCTTCTCCTGCGCACGGAAGGCCGGAAGCCTCATCCCCCTGACCAGACATGGCGAGTTCATCGATCCCCCATTTGGGGGCTGAACGCCCGGCTGCGATCAGCCATCATCGGCACCGGCAGTCGAGGGGACCCAGATGAAGCAAAACAGGAAATCTCTATCGCGGATTCAGCAGATGCTGAGGACCAAGCGCCTCCTGGCGCAACGCAAGACCCGGAAGGCAGATGCCCGTGCCAGGCTCATACTGGTCGTCGACAATGCACGCGGCGGGCCTTTACTGTCGCCCCGCGGCTGAGGTCGCGACCTCCCGAGGACGGCCGCTCGCCTGCGGCCAGACCGCCCCCTCAGCAGCTTACGCGCCTTCCTGACGATCCGAATGGGCTCATGCGACGGTGACGAGGTCACGCGAGCGGCGCGACAACAGCTCGCAGCCCTGCGACGTCACCAGAACATTGTCGATGATGCGGGCTCCCAATCCTTCATCGCCGAGGAAGACCGGTGGCTCGACGCTGAGCACCATGCCGGCGCGCAAGACATGGCGGGCGCCACCGATCATGTGGACCGGCTCGCCCCAGCTCGGCGGGAAGCCCGGCGCCAGCCCGTATCCGGAGGTGTGCACGCGGCCATGTTCGAGCCCGGCGGCGGCGATCAGCTGTTTTGCCGCTTCATGGGGCGCCGTAGCCGGCGCACCGTCCCGGATCTCGGCGATACAGGCGTCGCAGGCCCGCCGCACGATCTCGTAGAGCTCACGCATGCGCGCCGTCGGCTGGCCGAGGCAGAACTGGCGGCCGATGGTCGCGGTATAGCGGCGCCATGTCGCGCCATATTCCACGCTGCCGAAATCACCGGACTGCAGCACCCGCTCGGTCGGGGCACCGTGGCTATAAGCCGAGCGCGCGCCCGAGACGAGATTGATCGGGCTGGCCGAAAGGCCGCTGCCGCGGGCCAGCAACGCGCCGTAGACGTCGCCGGCCACAGCCAGCTCACTGCGCCCCGGCCGCAGCCCGGCCGCGAACACCGCCATCGCCTCATCGGCGATCGCGCTCGCCCGGCGGATATAGGCGATCTCGGCCGGCGACTTCACCAGACTGAGATCATGGACGAGATCAGTCGTCTCGGCCGCCAGGCTGGAGCCGAGCAGTTCGCGCAGGCGGACATAGTGATGCGGGTGCAGATAATAGGCCGGCACTTCCATGCCGCAGCGCGCACGCAGCAGGCCAAGCTCGTCGGCAAGCCGCTCGAAGCGCGGAATCGCATCCTCGTTCTCGCCGCCGCCGAAGCTCTCGATCCGGTCGACCAGCGCCTCGTCCTGCAATTCGTTGCGCTCGCCCTCCCGCGCCATGATCGTCAGAGGGCCTGAGCCCGGCACCAGCAGGCACTGGAATTCCTGGTAGCTCTTGGCGTCCGAGCCAGTCAGCCAGCGGATCGAGACCGGGTGGAACAGGATCAGCCAGTCCAGCCCCCGCTCCGCCATCGCCCGGCCGACAGCCGCCCGGCGCGCCGCGAACTCCTCGCGCGAGAAATCATGCTTCGACATGCGCTTCCTTCCCGCCGCGCCGCCCTGCCCGCCCGGCTCAGAGTGCCGGCAAGGGCTGCATCGGGCCGCCGAGCCACTTCCGGTGCAACGCGTCGAGATCGCCGTTCAGCGTGCTCTGGAAGATCAGCGTGTCGAGCCAGCGCAGCAAAGTGTGCTCGCCCAACCGAACTGTGACATGGGCCGGCGCGCGGCGCAGCGCGAACTTGAAGTCGAACTCCTTCGCCGGATTCTTCTTCGCCAGCTCGACGACCACGACGCTGTTGGCTGCCAGCAATTGGGCGTGGCCGGAGAGATAGGCCTGGACAGCCGTCGCATTATCCTCGGTACGCATGATGTCGGCGCCGGGCGCGAGCGCGGTCAGGACGAGATCCTCGGTCGTGCCCTTGGCGACGGCGACGCGGTTGCGCCCGATATCCGCCGCCGATTTCAGGGCGAGCCCCTTGGCGCCATAGACCGCCAGCGAGGTGTCGGCATAGGGGGCGCTGTACATGACCTGGCGAGCCCGCTCGGCGGTGATCGACATCGCCGCGATGTTCATGTCGGATTTGTCGGTGAGTAGGAAGGGAATGCGGCTGGCGGCCGGCACCGGCAGCAGTTCGAGCTTAACGCCGAGCGCCTTGGCGACCAGCCTGGCCATGTCGATGTCGAAGCCCTCGAGCTCGCGATTGGCGTTCATCATGCCGAAGGGCGGAACATCGGCGAAGACGGTGATGCGCACCACGCCCTTGGACAGAATATCGGCCAGCTTGTCGGCACGTGCCTCGACGCTCGACAGCAAGCCTGCCGCAAGAAAACCCAACATCGCCACGGCCGCCTTGAACCCTGCCTTCATGATCGCTCTCCCTCTTCCGATCATTTCTTGCGATGCAGCTTTGCTTTCGTCTTGAAGGCCTCTCCTGCGTCACTCTCCGGTCTTCGCGCGAATTCGACCGACACCCGCCTCTTCGGGCGAATAAATACTAGCCCTCAACGGTCTCCGGGGTGCAAATACGCCGCGCAGCTTGCTAGTGACGTAAGGCAAAGGTAACAGCTGCATATATGCAGTCAAGCTTCGCTAATGAACTGAGTGGGAGCCGTGCATGGAGCAGCTTCACGTCGAGCCAAGCAGCCGGCCGGGGCCTTATCCCGCCCCCGCTTTGGAGAAGGGACTCGAGATCATCGAGCTGCTGGCGGCCGCCCAGAAGCCGCTTTCGACCCGCGCCATCGCCGAGAGCCTCGGCCGCTCCAAGGGTGAGATCTTCCGCATGCTGTTCGTGCTGGTCGAGCGCGGTTATCTCAACCGCGACCCGGCGACTGAGGAGCTGACGCTCAGCAACCGGCTGTTCGAGCTCGGCATGCGTACGCCGCGGGCGCGACAGCTCGTCGAGGTCGCAGCGCCGGCCATGGAAAGGCTGAGCGCGAAAACCGCGCAATCGGCCCATCTCGTCGTACTCAACGAGGGCGAGACGGTTGTGATCGCCAATGCCGCCGGGACGGGCGACATCAGCTTCACCCTGCGGCTCGGCTATCGGCGGCCGGCGGTGGAGGCGACATCGGGCCGGGTGATCCTGGCCTTCCAGGACGATGACCTGCGCCAGCGCAGTCTGAACGCCGGCCCGTCGCACGGTCGCGAGGAGGATGCGGGCCTCCTTAGGGCGATGCTCGACGAGATCGCGACCCGCGGTTTCCTGCTCGCCGAAAGCCACGACATGCCAGGCGTCACCGACATCAGCGCACCGATCCTCGACCGGCAGGGCCGCGCCGTCGCCAGCATCGTCATTCCCTATCTCAACCGACGAGGCGCCCGCACTCGGCATGAGGAGGTGCTCGCCGAGCTGCTGGCCACCTGCCGCATGATCTCGTCCGAGCTGGGCTGAGGCGGGGCCGACCGGCTCAGGGACGGAACAGCGCGTGCTCGACCTTGTCCCCGGCCTTGATGCCGAGCTTCTCGGCAACGCCGCCATTGATCTCCAGCACCGACAGCACCGGCTCGCCGGAGGGGATCGTGCGGGTCGAGAGCGGCTCGGTACGCTCGGCGATCCGCGCCACCGTGCCGTCGGCACGGATAAAGAGCATGTCGAGCGAGATGTAGGTGTTCTGCATCCACATCGCGACCGGCTCGGTACGCTTGAAATCGAAGAGCATGCCGCGATCGGCAGGCATGAACTGGCGGTGCATCAGGCCACGGGCCCGCTGCTCGGGCGTGCGCATCACCTCGACCTGAAACTCATGGCGCCCGCTGGCGCTGACGATCGTCAGCGGCTCGAGCCCGGCGGCCGGGGCAGCCTGCTGCGCCTGAGAGCGCTCCGGCAGCAGAGCAGCGAAGCAGAGCGCCAGCGCCCCGCAAATGGCCAATCGCACCCAGCGTCCCGAAGCCTGCATGATCCGTTTCCCCAAAAAGGCCACCAATGCCGCAGAGCGTTGCCGGGACGCGATGGCGAATCTGCGGCCAATGGCACGCAAGGCCGGCGCGCCGTCAAGCTTTTCGCCGGGCAGCCCCTCTTGTGTCTTTCCTTCGTCTTCGCCTTGCGGCAGTTTCAGCGCCAATTCGAAGCCGAACGAAACATTGGTTCCGGCCCGAAGCGATTTTGCCTCTCGGCCCGACAAGAGCGGCTTGGGCTCGCCTTTGCCGCGCGAGGCTCCGACATCACGCTCCAGGAGATATCGATGACCATTCTGCCCAGCCAGCGCCTCGGGCGCGCGCGCCCGCTCCCGGCGGCGGGGTTGCTGCTCCTGCTGCTGGCCGGTCCGGCCTCGGCCGAGGATTTCCAGCTGGACAATCTTCGGCTCGATCTCGGCAAGTTCGTGCTGACGATCCCGAAGCTCGACGTGAAGGGGACGTCGCTCGACCGCGCGGCCTTCCAGGCCATCTTCCAGGCGGCCCCCGGCAGCAATGAGAGCCCCGTCGCCCGGATGAGCCGCCTGACGGCAGCCGAGATCAGCGCGCCGAGCCTGGTGATGGAGCAGAGTTTCGGCCCGCAGAAGCAGATCACGACCTATCGCGACGTCCGCTTCTCCGAGATTCGCGAAGGCAGGATCGCGCGCGGCGAGGCCAAGACCGGAACGATCAAGGTCGAGGGCTCGACCTCCGGCCAGATGAACGGCGAGATCCTGCGCACGAGCTTCGAGGGGCTCGACCTCGCCCAGATCGCCCGTGTCTTCGCCGAAAAGGCGGCCCCAGGCACCGAGCCTGCGATGCAAACCCTCATCGGCCGGCTCGAGCAGGAGGGTTACACGCTCGATCTCGGCGAGCTCGGCAAGGTCTCGGGCGGCAAGGCCGCGATGCGCAACTTCAAGGGCCGCGTCGGCGCCGAGCCGATGAGCGAGTTGATGACGCGCATCGTCACGCTCGGGGAGGAATCGGAAAAGGCGGCGAAGGACCCGAACAGCAAGGAAGATCCTGCGGTCACCGAAGCGCGCGACCGGAAGCTGCTGCTGGCCATGCTCGCCCTGTTCGACTCCATCGACTATGGCAGCGGCGAGATCCGAGACCTCGTGCTGGCGGTCAAGACGCCGCCGAAGCCGGGCGCCAAGCCGGAGCCTGTCGAGATGCGCCTCGCGCGCATCGCCTTCGGCGAGGACACGCCGGAGAAGTCCGGCTTCGTGATGGAAGGCCTGAAATTCGAAGGCGGCGGCGGCAAGGGCACGATCGCCTCCGCGGGCTATTTCGGTTTCTCGCTGGAGAACACGATCAAGGAGTTGCGCAAGGCCCTGGCCGAGCCGGATTTCGACCCGAGCGTCGACGATCTGCGCCGCTTCATCCCCAAGCTCGGCACGATCCGGCTGAGCGGCATCCAGATCACCGCGCCCCAGCAGGGCAAGCGTGGAGCGGCGCCGCTGCCGCCGATCGAGGTCGGCCTCGGCACCTTCGAGCTCAGGCATGGCGAGCAGGTCAACGGCATTCCCACCAATATGGCGCTGACGCTCGACAAACTGACGATCCCGGTCGTCGAAAGCGCCTCGAATCCGTCGGCCAAGGATCTCCTGGCGATGGGCTATCGCAATCTCGACCTGTCGGCAAAGCTCGATCTCGCCTGGCAGGAAGCCAGCAAGGAATTTGCGATCCGCGCGCTCTCGCTCGGCGGCGCCGGCATGGCGAAGCTCGACGCGACAGGCACGCTCGGCAATGTCGGCAAGGAAATCTTCTCCGCCGATCTTGCCCTGGCGCAGGTGGCACTGCTCGGCGCAACGGCGAAAAATCTCGACATCAAGCTGGAAAATCTCGGGCTGGCCGAGAAACTGCTCGAGAACGAGGCCCGCAAGTCGAAGCGCAAGGTCGAGGACGTCCGGCGCGAATACGGCACCATCGCCAGCCTCGGCCTCGCCGCCATACTGGGGCCGTCGGATGGAGCGAAGTCGCTGGCCAGCGCCATCGCCCGCTTCGTCGCCAAGCCCGGCAAGCTGAGCGTCTCGGCTTCGTCCAAGGCGCCGACCGGCCTCGGCCTCGCCGACGTGATCACGCTCGCTGATCCGACCGAGATCTTCGACAAGATCGACGTGAAGGCCAATGCCGAATGAAGCTGGCGGCCATGTGCCGCCGCTCTCTCTCTCGGCCGAAGATGCGAGCTGGCGGCCAGGCCGGCTCGCAACCTGGTGGTCCGGCCTGCCGGCCGGGCCGCGCGGCTGGCTGCGCCGGCGGATCAACCCGGACAATCAGACAAGGCTGCATCTCGCCAGGCTGATCGCGCGCCGCCCCGGCCAGATCGCGGTGGGCGCCTTCACCTATGGCCGCCCGAAGGTGCGCTTTCCGGAGAGCGGCGCAAAGCTGACCATCGGGCGCTATGGCTCGATCGCCGACGGGGTCGAGATCCTGCTCGGCGGCAATCACCGCACCGACTGGGCCACGACCTACCCCTTCCCGGCCCTACCGGGCCTGTGGCCAGCCGCGTCCGCCTTCACCGGGCATGACGCGACCCGCGGCGATGTCGCGATCGGCCATGATGTCTGGCTCGGCTCGCAGGCGATGATCCTGTCGGGGGTGACGATCGGCCATGGCGCCGTCATCGCTGCCCGCGCGGTGGTGACGCGCGACGTGCCGCCCTATGCGATCGTCGCCGGGAATCCGGCGCGGATCGTGCGCCTGCGCCTGCCGGAGGTGCAGGTCGAGCAATTACTGGCGACGCGCTGGTGGGAGCTTCCGGCCGCTGAGCTGACGCCGCTGCTGCCGCTGCTGATGTCCGACCGGATCGAGGCGCTGGCCAGCGCCGTCAGGAGCGCGCGATCAGCCGGCGCTTGAGGTCGAGCGCCGGCTTCTCGACCAGGTACCAGGAGGCGGCGGCGACAGCGATCGTCACCGCCAGCCCAGGCCAGAACAGTAGGAAGGCGCCGGCGCTCGGAAACAGGGCGACGAAGCCCTGCTGCACCGGCCAGCCATAGAGATAGACGCCATAGGACAGATCGGCCGGCGGCTCACTGCGCCAGCCGGTCAAGGCCGGCGCCAGCGCCAGCACCAGCACGCCCCAGGCGGTGACGAGATAGAGCGCGGCCTTGTAGAGCGGCGTCCAGGCCAGCAGGCCGGTGAGCACCAGCGCGATGGCGAGCCCGGCGAGCGAAAGCGGAATCCGCTCGCGCCAGAGATAGATCAGGCCGCCGGTCATGAAGATCAGCGGCAGGCGCAGCGCCGTCTCCACCCCCTTCGCGCCATCGGGCGCGACGATCTCGCGCGCGATCGTGGCCACGACCAGGACGCACCAGATCGCCAGCGCCAGCCGGCGCTGCAGCAGCAATCCGGCGAGGCCGGCGACCAGCACGCCGAGATAGCACAGCGTCTCGTATTTCAGCGTCCAGACCGTCCCCATCGGAAAGGGCAGCGGATTGCCCTCGAACACGCCGGGCAAGGGCGCAGCACTCTTGAAGGTGGTCAGCGTCGCCGTGATGAAGCGCCACAGCCGGGGATCGGCGAGATAGGCGCGAAGATCGAGCGTCGTCAGCGCCGAGCCGAGCAGGAGCGAGACGACCAGGGTCGCGGCGATCAGGCCGGGCGCGATACGCAAGGTGCGGGCGACGACATAGTCGCGCCAGCCACGCTGCTCATAGCTCATCGTCACCAGGAAGCCGGAGATCGCGAAGAAGCCGTTGACGGCATGTTCGCCGAGCGTGAACCCGGTCGAGGCCGCCAGCGGCTCGTCCTCGACCCGGCCGGTCGTGACGCTCAGCGCATGCGAGACCACGACCGACAGCGCCAATAGCAGCCGCAGCAGGCCGAAATGATTGTGACGGGCCGCGAGACCGTCGGCCACCGGGACAAAGCGCAGGGGCGAACTCACGATCAAGGCTCCGCTCGCTCCAGACCCTGACGCGCCAGAGCGCTGCGACCGGCGCGGGCTGCCAGCGCTCCCGCCACCGAACCGGCATGAGCCATCATCTTGTGTCGATTCAGAATAAGACCGTAACCTGCTGTCTTGGCAGCGTTTTCCAGAATCCGCGCCAGCCCGGGCCGGGGCAGGTCATATTTGCGGGCGACGTGATATTCGGACCAGGCGAGATGCCAGCGCGCGGTGAAGCGCCGCGCCGCCGAGGGAGCGCTCGAGCGACCGCGGCCATGCCTGGCCTCGGCGCCGTCGACATGGACCAGGGCATGGCCGGCCTCGCGCAGCCGCCGGCAGAGATCGTCGTCCTCGTAGAACAGGAAGATTTCGGGATCGAAGCCGCCGAGCGCCAGGAAGGCCTCGCGGCGCAGCAAGAGGCAGGCACCGGAGAGGAAAGGCAGACAGGCATCGCCCTGAGGCAGGACGATGTCGCGAGCGCGGTTGAGATGGTCGGGCGACAGCAGCGAGCGCGGCTGCAGGAAGACCCGGCCGGAGGGCTCGATCAGGCGCGGGGCGAAAGCGACGGCATCCGGATAGGCCTCGGCAGCGGCGAGCAGGGCGGCGATCGCCCCCGCGCCGATTTCGAGGTCCGGATTGACGATCAGGATGAACGGCGTATCGGCCGCCCTGGCCCCGCGATTATTGGCGCGGCCATAGCCCTCATTGCGCGCATTGCGCAGGACCGTCGCGCCCGAGCGCTCGGCCACCGCTGCGGAATCGTCACCGCTGGCATTGTCGACGACCAGCGCCCGCACGCCCTCCCCGGCCAGCGCCGCGAGGCAGGCAGGCAACACCTCGGCGCTGTCGAAGGAAACGACGATGGCGGTGATATCGGCCGGCGAGAAACTCATGCAGCGCATGTGCGCGGTAAGCGACGCGCGGGCAAGCGGAAATCAGCGGCGCGCCCCGGAACGCAGCTCGCGCTGCAGTTGCGCGCGCTCCTCGGCTTCGCAGCGGCGCGGGGCGTTGTAGGATTTCACCGCATAGCTCGCATTGGCCGCGATAAAGCGCGCACGATCCTCCTGTCGGAAACCCGCGATGATCCGGCCACGATCGACCCCGACGCCGCAATCATAGGCGCGCGAGACCCGCGAGGCGGTGAATTCCGGCGTCCCCGGAACCGGGCCGGCACCGGCGCCGACACAGCCGGCGAGGCCGCAGGCGGCGAGCGCCGCGAGGCTCGGCTTGAGCGCGGGCATCGTGGTCAGAGCGTCTCGAAGCGGTTGGCGCGGACCGTGTTCATCTGGCCGCGCAGCGTCGCGCGCTCCTCGGCCGTGCAGGGCTCAGGCCGGATGCCCTGGTTGATCGTCTGCGCCTCGGAGATGGTGACATAGGTCGAGCGGGCACCGGCGATCTGCTCCGGCGTCGCTCCGCGGGCCCGCTCCGCCTGCAGGAAGCGGTCGAGCGTGTCGCGGCGCGCATAGCCGGCATTGCAGGCGCTGGCGCGCGAGACGATCCCGGCGAGCACGCTGGCGCGCGCAGCGCTCGGATTGGACGGCGTCGAGACGCAGGCCGAGAGAACGGGCAGCAGCAGAAGAGCCGGCGCCAGGAGGCGCCGGGCAGCCAGCGGAGTCATCGGGTCAGCCGTTCTTCTCGGGCAGGTTGAGGCGCAGATGCAGCTCGCGGAGCTGCTTCGGCGTCACGTTGGAGGGCGCGCCCATCAAGAGGTCGACGGCCTGCTGGTTCATCGGGAACAGGGCGACCTCGCGCAGATTGGTCGCGCCGGCGAGCAGCATGATGATCCGGTCGACACCGGCCGCCATGCCGCCATGCGGCGGCGCGCCGTACTGGAAGGCGCGGTACATGCCGCCGAAGCGCTCGATCACCGTCTCCTCGCCATAACCGGCGATCTCGAAGGCCTTCACCATCGCTTCCGGCCTGTGGTTGCGGATGCCGCCGGAGGCGAGCTCGAACCCGTTGCAGGCGATGTCGTACTGGAAGGCCTTGATCGAAAGCGGATCCTCCTCGCTCAGCGCCTTCAGCCCGCCTTGCGGCATCGAGAAGGGGTTGTGCGAGAAATCGACCTTCTTCTCGTCCTCGTTGTACTCGTACATCGGGAAGTCGACGATCCAAGCGAAAGCGAAGGCGTTCTCGTCGATCAGCCCGAGCTCGGAGCCGACCTTGTTGCGGGCCGAGCCGGCGAACTTGTAGAACTTGTCGGGGTTGCCGGCGGTGAAGAAGCAGGCATCGCCGCCCTTCAGCCCCATCTGGGCGATGATCGCCGCGACGCGCTCGGGGCCGATATTGTTGGCGATCGGGCCCTGCCCTTCGCCATCCTCCTTGATCATCAGATAGCCGAGGCCGGGCTGGCCCTCGCCCTGCGCCCAGGAGTTCATCCGGTCGCAGAAGGCGCGCGAGCCACCGCCCGGGGCGGGAATCGCCCAGACGCGGTTCTTCTCATCCTCGAGGATGCGCGCGAAGACCTTGAAGCCCGAGCCACGGAAATGCTCGGAGACGTCCTGCATGACCAGCGGGTTGCGCAGATCGGGCTTGTCGGAGCCGTATTTGGCGATCGCCTCGGCATAGGGGATGCGCGGCCAGTTCTTGGTGACCGTCTTGCCGCCGCCGAACTCCTCGAAGACGCCGGCGATCACCGGCTCCATGGTGCGGAACACATCCTCCTGCTCGACGAAGCTCATCTCGACGTCGAGCTGGTAGAACTCGCCCGGCAGGCGGTCGGCGCGCGGGTCCTCGTCACGGAAGCAGGGCGCGATCTGGAAGTAGCGATCGAAGCCCGCCATCATCAGGAGCTGCTTGTACTGCTGCGGCGCCTGCGGCAGCGCGTAGAAATGGCCGGGATGCAGCCGGCTCGGTACCAGGAAGTCGCGCGCGCCCTCCGGCGAGGACGCCGTCAGGATCGGCGTCTGGAACTCGGAGAAGCCGGAGTGCTTCATCTGCGTGCGCAGATAGTCGATCACCTTGCCGCGCAGGATGATGTTGTTGTGCAGCTTCTCGCGGCGCAGATCGAGGAAGCGGTATTTGAGCCGGGTATCCTCGGGATATTCGAGGTCGCCGAAGACCGGCAGCGGCAGCTCGGCGGAGGGGCCGAGCACCTCAATGCCGGTCGCGAAGACCTCGACCGAGCCGGTCGCCAGATTCGGGTTCTCAGTGCCGGCGAGGCGCGCCTTGACCTTGCCGTCGAAGCGCACGACCCATTCGGCGCGCAGATCCTCGGCCTCGCGGAAGGCGGGCGAATCCGGATCGATCACGACCTGGGTCATGCCATAATGGTCACGCAGGTCGATGAAGAGCACGCCACCATGGTCGCGGATGCGGTGGCACCAGCCGGAGAGGCGCACGGTCGAGCCGATGTCGCTCTCGCGGAGCGCGCCACAGGTATGGGAACGATAGCGGTGCAGGGTCACGGGATCAGGCTTTCCGGGCATGCGGGCGGGCCCGACGGGGCCGCGCGACGGTCTGGCCCGTAACCACACGCAGCCGGCGGCCTTGTCAAGAAGCGCGCATGCGGAGCCTGGCCCGGACGGCCCCGGCCTGTCGTTGAAACGGCCGCCCAAACCGGGATCAACCGCGGCAAAAAGCGGCGTCGCGCAGGCCCCCGAGGCGTGAAAGTCGTTTCCACTTTCGGGGAACATGCCTTAAGAGCCGCCCATGAACCTGATCACCACCACCGCGGAGCTGGCCGAGGCGTGCGCGCGCCTGGCGCAGCATCCTTTCGTCACGGTCGACACCGAGTTCCTGCGCGAGACGACCTATTATCCGAAGCTCTGCCTGATCCAGCTCGCCTCGCCGGACGAAGCGGTGCTGGTCGATCCGCTGGCGCCCGATCTCAGCCTCGAGCCTTTCCTGGCGCTGATGAGCGACCCCAAAGTGGTCAAGGTCTTCCATGCGGCCAGGCAGGACCTCGAAATCGTCTGGATGATCGGCAAGCTGATCCCGACGCCGCTCTTCGACACGCAGGTCGCCGCGATGGTCTGCGGCTATGGCGATTCCGTCGGCTACGAGCAGCTCGCCAACGACCTCGCCAAGGCGCGGATCGACAAGTCGTCGCGCTTCACCGACTGGTCGCGCCGGCCGCTCACCGACGCCCAGCTCGCCTATGCGGAATCGGACGTCACCCATCTGCGCGACATCTATCTCGCGCTCGCTGCCGATCTCGCCGAGAGCGGCCGCGAAAGCTGGGTCGCCGAGGAGATGGCGGTACTGACCTCGCCCGGCACCTATGAGGTCAAGCCGGAGAACGCCTGGCAGCGGCTCAAGGGTCGCATCCGCAAGACGAAGGAACTCTCCGCGCTGATCGAGCTCGCCGCCTGGCGCGAGCGCGAGGCCCAGCATCGCGACGTGCCGCGTCAGCGCGTATTGAAGGACGATACGCTGATGGACATCGTCCAGCGCTCGCCGCGCTCGGCCGAGGCGCTGGGAGAGCTCCGCTCCGTACCGAACGGCTTCGAGCGCTCGCGCGCCGGGGGCGAGGTGCTGGCCGCGATCGAACGGGCCCAGGCCCTCGATCCGCAGACGCTGCCGAAGCTCGAACGCGAACGCGGCCGGTCAGGCAACGGCGCCGTGCTCGACCTGCTCAAGGTCCTGCTCAAGGCGACGGCCGACGCCGAGCGCGTCGCACCGAAGATCCTCGCCTCAAGCGACGATCTCGAAGCGATCGCCTTCGACGACCAGGCGGCGGTCCCGGCCCTGCAGGGCTGGCGCCGCGAGGTCTTCGGCGAGAAGGCACTGGCACTGAAGAACGGCACGCTCGCCCTGCGGGTCGTGCGCGGGCGCGTCACCGTCGGCTGAGAACAGCCGACGCTCCCGTCAGCCGGCGGGCTGCGCAGCCTCCCGGTCTCTGCGAAACGCGGTCGGGGTCAGCGAAAAGCGCCGCCTGAAGGCGCGGGTCAGCGCGCTCTGCGACTGGTAGCCCACATCGAGGGCGATTTCGGTCAGCCCCTGATCCGAAGTCGCCAGCCTATGCCTGGCGAGGTCGAGCCTGAGATCCGCCAGAAAGGCCAGCGGCGCCTGGCCCGCCAGCGACCTGAAGCCCCTGACCAGCGTGGCGCGCGAGGTGTTGGCGGCGCGGGCGAGATCGTCGAGACTCCATGGCCGCGTCGGCTCGCGGATCATGGCGAGCACGGCACCGGCGGTTTGGCGCTGGGCGAGCAGGCCCAGAATGCCACTTCGCGCCTCGTCGCGCGCGAAGTGGATGCGCAGGACCATGATCATCAGGGCGGAGGCGAGACCGGCACCGATGGCGCGCGCGCCCGGCGCGGCCTGAACGAGTTCGTCCCGGATCGTGTGCAGGAGCCCGGCAACGCGACGCGCCGACGGGCCCTCATCGGCGCGCAGCAAGATGAAGGATGGCAGCACCGCCAGCGCGAGGCTTTCCGCACGGGGTTCAAAGGACAGCCGGCCGCAGATCAGTTCGGTATCGGGAGCGTCCGCATTCGAAGCCAGTTCGATCGCCCCGTTCGGACGGATCACCATCGGCGGCTGCGAACGCCCATCCGCCGGGGTCGTGGCTCCCCGCATCAGATGCGGATCGCCGCGCGGCAGGAGCACGACATCGCCGGCATGGAGCGAAACCGGCGCCCGGCCGGCGATGTCAAGGATGCAACTTCCTCTGGCCACGAGATGAAACGGAACCCAACCGGCCGGCGACTGATCATGCGGCGAGGCCCATTGGGCACCGAACTGGCATAGCCGCTCAAGCTCGGGGCGCACGCGCAGGAGCGGCGCAAGAGCGGAGAGCTCGTCGAACGCAGCACGGTTGGGCAAGCCATCTCCTCCCACAGGACCCTGCGCCTCTCGTCGGCGATCGCAACGCCGGCGCCGGCCCGTCAACTGATCCTGCTGCAAGCTTCGCGGGAAAGCACGCGGCGCCGGCGATTTTGATCCGCCCGGTCACGCGAATGACCCAACCGGTCGAGCAGCGGGGCAGACCTCCCCCTAGCCTTCCTGTTGTCGTCGCCTTCCCTGTTCGCCGTTCACGGCGCATCGCGGGAGACCAAGGAGCCTGCCGGTGCTTTCGTACCCACGCCCCTCACGATCTTCCTGCCTGCCGATGCCCGGTCTTCCGGCGGCAGCGGACGCAAGGCTGGTCCCCGCCGCAAAGCGGGTCGCGGGAGCAAGCGCCGCTCCCAGTCCAGTCCGCATGGCACGCCGCCGGCGAAACCAGAAAATGAAAAGGGTTGGGAGGACATGGCTGTGACACAGGATATCTCGAGCGCGCCTCGGCAAAGGGAGCCGGTTTCCCGACGGCGCTTCCTGACCGCCACGGCCGGCGTCGCGGGAGCTGCGGCGGCAGGACGAGCCTATGCCGACACGCTTGCCGACGTTCCGGCACGCGAGGTCGGAGAGCCGCTCTCGGGCAGCAGCGCGCGCTCGCAATATGTCGCGATCAGCCGCATTCCGGAGGCCGGCCCCGGAATGCGGAACGTCGACCCGACGGATGCGATCAACTCTAAGACGCCGCTGCACAAGCTGATGGGCTCCGTCACCCCGTCGGATCTGCATTATGAGCGCAGCCATGCCGGCATACCCAGCCTCGACCCGGCCAAGCACCGGTTGCTCATCCACGGCATGGCGAAGAAATCGCTGGTCCTGACCATGGACGACATCAAGGCAATGCCGTCGGTGTCGCGGATCGCCTTCCTCGAATGCACCGGCAATGGCTGGGAGAACTGGAAGTCGGCGGACCAGAACCTGACCGTGCAGAACACGCACGGCCTGATCAGCACCCATGAATGGACCGGTGTACCGCTGTCCTTCCTGATCGACCTGATCGGCAAGGAGCGCGGTTCGACCTGGATGCTGGCCGAAGGCGGTGACGCCGCCGGCGTCGCTCGCAGTATTCCGCTGACCGACGAGGTCATGGCCGAGGCGATCATCGCCTATGGCCAGAACGGCGAACCGCTGCGGCCGGCTCATGGTTTTCCGCTGCGGCTCCTGATCCCGGGCTGGGAAGGCAATCTCAGCATCAAATGGCTGCGACGCCTGAAATTCGGCGACCAGCCCTTCATGACCCGCTGGGAAACCGCCCGCTACACTCAGCTTCTGGCCAATGGCAAGGCCCGCCAGTTCCAACTGGTGCAGGAGGTCAATTCGGTCATCACCGCGCCTTCCGGGATGATGCAGATCAAGCCGGGCTACAACCGCATCACCGGCCTGGCCTGGAGCGGCTATGGCGCGATAAGCGGCGTCGAGATCAGCACGGATGGCGGCCAGTCGTGGAAGGCCGCGCAGCTCAACCATCCCGCGCTGCCAAAGGCACAGGCCCGCTTCCAAATGGATTGGGTGTGGGATGGCAAGCCCACCAAGATCGTCAGCCGGTCGACCGACGACAAAGGCAATGTCCAGCCCGATCGCAAGGCGGTGATCGAGCGGATGGGGACGAACGCGCTGTTTCACTACAACGCCCAGCAGAGCTGGAGCATCGACGAGAAAGGGATGGTGCGCAATGTCCTCGCTTAAGGCCCTGCTCGCCGGCTCGATCCTCGCCGGCTGCGTCACGGCAACCGCGTTCGCCTATGATTTCGGGCGCCCGGCCACTCCGGAAGAGATCAAGCTCTGGGACATCGATGTCAGGCCCGACGGCAAGGGTCTGCCGGCCGGCAGCGGCACTGTCCTCGATGGCAAGACGATCTACGAGGAGAACTGCGTCGCCTGCCATGGCGTCAACGGCCAGGGCGGCATCAAGGACCGTCTGGTCGGTGGCCAGGGCACGCTGACATCGGCCCGGCCGATCAAGACCGTCGGCAGCTTCTGGCCCTACTCCACCACGCTGTTCGACTATGTCCGCCGGGCCATGCCCTACCAGGCCCCCGGCACCCTCGGCGTCGACGAGACCTACGCCGTCACGGCCTATATCCTCAGCCTGAACGGACTGCTTCCGGAGACCGGCAAGCTCGACAAGGACAGCCTGCCCAAGGTGATGATGCCCAACCGCGACGGGTTCATCCCCGAGCCGGAATTCCGGACGATCACCAACTCGAAATAAGCGATGGCCGCCCGGGACCCGAGCTTGCGGGTTCCGGGTGGCCGACAACAGCCTTGGCGATGGCGTGAAGATCGCGGCGCATCCGGCCCGGTCGGACCGCGTCGCTTCTGGGCCAAAGCCTCAGCCGGCCCGCTCCAGCAGCGAGGAATCGCCATAGGAGTAGAAGCGATATTCTTCCGCGATCGCATGAGCATAGGCGCGTTTCATCACCTCGAGTCCGCAGAAGGCGGAGACGAGCATGAACAGCGTCGAGCGCGGAAGGTGGAAGTTGGTGACCAGCAGGTCGACGGCGCGGAAGCGGTAGCCCGGCGTGATGAAGATCGCGGTATCGCCGGAGAAGGGCCTTATGATCCCGTCCTCGCCGGTCGCGCTTTCGAGCAGGCGCAACGAGGTCGTGCCGACCGCGACGATGCGCCCGCCCGCGGCATGCGTGGCATTCAGGGCCGCCGCCGTCGCAGCGTCGACCGTGCCCCATTCGGCATGCATGCGGTGCTCGTCGGTATCCTCGGCCTTGACCGGCAGGAAGGTGCCGGCACCGACATGGAGCGTGACGAAGTGGCGCGAGACGCCGCGCTTATCCAGCGCCTCGAACAGTTCCGGGGTGAAGTGCAGCCCAGCCGTCGGCGCTGCGACCGCGCCTTCCTCCCGGGCATAGGTCGTCTGGTAGTCGCGGGTGTCGGCGAAATCGGTCGGGCGCTTACCGGCGATATAGGGCGGTAGCGGCAATTCGCCGAGCCTGACGATCGCCTCGTCGAGCGCCGCTCCCGAGAAAGCGAAACGTAACTCGACCTCGCCGCCCTCGCCTTTGCCGGTGATTTCGGCCTGGAGCCGGCCGAGCTCGCAAATATTGCTGGCGCTGTCGTCGCCGAAGAGGATGGTTTCGCCGATCGCGATCTTCTTGGCGGGGCGAGCGAAGGCGAGCCAGCGCTCGCTGTCGACCCGCTTGTGCAGCATGATTTCCACCCGCGCCGAGACCTCGCCGCGATAGCGGCGGCCATAGAGGCGCGAGGGGATGACGCGCGTGTCGTTGAGGACGAGCGCATCGCCCGGCCGCAGCAGGTCGACGAGGTCGCGCACGCCGCGATCCTCGAAGACGCCGCCAGCCTCGGGGCGGATGACGAGCAGACGGGCCGAATCGCGCGGATTGGCGGGTCGCAGCGCGATCCGCTCCTCCGGCAGGTCGAAGTCGAAGAGACCGACGTCCACGATGCGGCTCGCCCGCGCCGTTCAGGCTCAGGCGTCGGCCATCACCTTCATGGAGACGATCGTATCGGGATCACGCACCGGCTCGCCGCGCTTGATCTTGTCGACATTCTCCATGCCTTCCACGACCTGGCCCCAGACCGTGTACTGCTTGTCGAGGAAGCGGGCGTCGTCGAAGACGATGAAGAACTGGCTGTTGGCCGAGTTCGGGTTCTGGGCACGGGCCATCGAGCAGATGCCACGGACATGCGGCTCGGCGTTGAACTCGGCCTTCAGGTCCGGATAGCTCGAACCGCCGGTGCCGGTGCCGTGCGGGCAGCCGACCTGGGCCATGAAGCCGTCGATGACGCGATGGAAGACGATGCCGTCATAGAAGCCCTCGCGCGCGAGCAGCTTCAGGCGCTCGACATGGCCGGGCGCGAGATCGGGGCGCAGCTTGATGACCACGCGGCCCTTGGTGGTCTCCATGACGAGGGTGTTCTCGGGGTCGAGCGACATCAGACTGCTCTCTGGTTGGACGGCGCGCGGCCGTGGAAGCGGATGGTGATCGGTCGGCCTGCGATACTCCCTCCGAGGCCGGGCGACAACCTCATCGGCGTGCATTCGCGCACGGCGGCGATCAGCGAGCTGCCGAAGCGCTCGCGCAGCGCTGGCGACGCCCGGCGCGCCTCCCAGGTGACGCGCGGCTGGCCGAACAGCGTCCCGTCACGGCGCAGGCTGAAGCGCACGGTGGCGCGGCCAAAGCCGTCAGGGCCCTCTTCCGCCGCCGGCGGCTGCCAGCAGCGTCTCAGGGCCGGGCCGATCTGGTCGAGCCGGTCGAGCGTCTCGCTGCCGAGCGCGGCCGTGTCCGGCGAAACCGTGCCGATCACGTCGCGATTGCTGGCCGGAGGCGGCGGAGGCACAGCGCGGCGATAGTCTCCCTCGCCGAAGGGCCCGCCGATGCCGGGCATGTAGCGCTGGCCGGTCGGCGGTGGCAGAACCGGGTTCTGGAAGCCGGAAGGCGGAGGCAGAACCGGGTTCTGATAGCCTGAAGCCGGCGGCAGGCCGAGATCGCGCGTGTCCTGCGCCGGAACTGGCGAGCTGCCGGCGGAGGCCAGCAGCAGAAGCGCCAGAACGGGCAGGCGCGCGCGCATCGACGGTCTACTTGGCGTCGGCGAGCAGACGCATGCGGACGATCTTGTCCGGAGCGTTGACGGCGCCGTTGTTCGCGGAGCTGCCCTTCTTGATCTTACGTACGACATCCATGCCCGAGACGACCTCGCCGAACAGCGTGTACTGGCCGGTCAGGGAGCCGCAGCCCTCGAAGCAGATGAAGAACTGGGAGTTGGCGGAATCGGGGCTCTGCGAGCGGGCCATGCCGACCGAACCAACCTTGTAGGGCGTCGGCGTGAATTCGGCCGGGATGTTCGGCAAGTCGGAGCCGCCGGTGCCATTGCCCTTCGGATCGCCGGTCTGGGCCATGAAGCCGTCGATGACGCGATGGAAGACGATGCCGTCATAGAAACCGCGCTTGGTCAGCGTCTTGATCTGCGCGACATGCTTGGGCGCAAGGTCCGGACGCAGCCGGATGGTGACCTTGCCGTCCTTGGTTTCGAGCACGATCGTATTCTGCGGGTCGGGCGCCTGGGCCTGGGCGAGGCCAATGGAAGCGGAAAGCGCCAGAGCGGTGAGGATAGGGCGAAGCATGGAGCGTCTCCTGGCCGCCGGGACGCCCGGCAGCTCTACGAAACAGGCAGGTACCGGCATCCTTTGGCCGGAACAAGGCGCCAAATGCGGCGGGTGAGCACAATGTTGCACTGCACAAGATCAAACCAGAATAATTTTGCGAAAAATTGAGGCCAGCCGTGCCTAAACGGGTGACATAGCGATCTTGATCGGCTAACTCTTGGACGCTGGGCGCGCCTGATCAAGCTTCGGGCGCAGCGGGCCAGGTCTTGGGAGGAATAAACGTCCGTTTAGTATATGAGCTGCGCTTGCTGCAACCGCGCGCCGATACTGCGGTAAAAAACAAACTTCAAAGGCAAGGCTTCGGCCTTGCCTTTTGTTTTTGGTGCTTCTTCCGGCTCTCCACTTCGGCTTTCGGCCACGGCTCGAGCTCCTCGGCCCCTCCGCGCCTCAGAGATCCAGCACTGCCCAGAGATACCAGACGCCAGCGAAGATGATCGCGGCGATCACGGTCGTCGCCAGCGCTTTTTTCGCGAGCAGCGGCGCCTGCGGAGCGCCCGGATCCGTGCCGTCGCTGACCGGCCCGGCCTCGGCCTGGCTGTGCACGCCGAATGGCAGCACGGCGAACAGAACCGTCCACCAGATCACGAAATAGACCGCAAGCCCCGCCGTCAAACTCATGGCCTTGCTCCCCGGCTGTCGTCATTCGCGAGCGCGATGCAGGAAAAGGCCACGCGGGCCTCGGTCGGAACGCCGAAGCGAGCCGTATGCCGGGCCGGCAGCCCGCCCGGGAAATGCCTGACATATTCGGCGTTGCAGGCGGCATAGTCGGCGGGATCGGTGATCAGCATGGTGACCTGGACGACCCGGTCGAGCCCGCTGCCGGCCTCTTCCAGGATACGGCTGACATAAGCGAGCGCCTCGCGCACCTGCTGGGCCGGCGTCTCGCCGCGGACGACGCCGCGAGCCGGGTCATGCGGCGCCGACTGGCCGGAGACGAAGACGAGGCCGCCGGCCCGAGTCGCCAGGCTGAAGGGACGTGGCGAGCCGGCTTCCGGCTGGCCGAAGAACGTGATCGGCGAATCGTTCATGGTTCAGGCCTGCTCGAGCTCGACCAGCGTGCCGCAGAAGTCCTTGGGGTGCAGGAAGAGCACCGGCTTGCCATGGGCGCCGATACGCGGCTCGCCCGAGCCCAGAACCCGCGCGCCCTGCGCCTTCAGGCGCTCGCGAGCCGCCAGGATGTCGTCGACCTCGTAGCAGATGTGGTGGATGCCGCCATCGGCGTTGCGCTCGAGGAACTTGGCGATCGGCGAATCCGCGCCGAGCGGCTCGAGCAGTTCGATCTTGGTGTTGGGCAGCTCTACGAAGACGACGGTGACGCCATGTTCCGGCTGCGGCAGCGGCTGCGAAACGCGTGCGCCGAGCGTATCACGGTAGAGCGCCGTCGAGGCCGCGAGGTCCTTCACGGCGATGGCGACGTGGTTGA
This sequence comes from Allobosea sp. GW823-FHT01F03, assembly GCF_058798075.1. NCBI lineage: Bacteria > Pseudomonadati > Pseudomonadota > Alphaproteobacteria > Hyphomicrobiales > Alloboseaceae > Allobosea > Allobosea sp. GW823-FHT01F03. Next base: position 3,499,709 of record NZ_CM179505.1, read on the forward strand.
GGCGTCCGATCATGCTGGTCTCCGCGGCCGAAGGGGGAAGCTGGCGCAGAGGCGATCGCCGCCCGCGCGTCGCCGGGTTCTATCATTCGCGCGCAGGCGCCCGCTACTCGTCAGACCTCGATCACCAGGGCGTTGACCAGCGGCTTCTTGCCCCACTCCTCGTTGACGGCCGCGCGGACGCCGCGCTCGAGCACGCTGCGCACCGCCTCGGGGTCGCGGCGCTTGGCCTTCGACAGCCCCTCGATCAGGTCCTCGACCGCGTCGGCGACGATGTCGTCGAAGGGCGTGCCGTCCTTGGCGAGCAGCGGCAGACCGAGCAGCGCGATTTCAGGATCGCCGGCGAGCTCGCCCTTCTCGTCCATCGCCACCGCCACCGAAACGATGCCGGCGAAGGAAAGCTTGCGGCGCTCCACGACGGTGCGCTCCTGCGCCCCGACCAGCAGCATGCCGTCCTGATAGAGCCGGCCATGCCGGACCTCGGTGAGCTTGCGCGCGCCTTCGGCCGAGATGCCGATCACGTCGCCATTGCCGGCCCGCAGCACATGCCTGACGCCGACACCGCGGGCAAAGGTCGCGTGTTCGGAAAGATGCAGATCCTCGCCATGGGCCGGAATCGCGATCTGCGGCTTCAGCCAGCCATAGAGCCGCGCCATCTCCTCGCGCCGCGGATGGCCGGAGACATGCACGAGATGGGTGCGGTCGGTGATGATCTCGATATTGTCGCGGGCGAGCGCGTTCAGGATGTTGCCGACCGCCTTCTCATTGCCGGGAATGGTGCGGGACGAGAAGATCACACGGTCACCCGCGCCGAGCGTGATCTCGGGATGATCGTCGGAGGCAATCCGCGAGAGGGCGGCGCGCGGCTCGCCCTGGCTACCGGTCAGCAGCGCCACGACCTTGTCGCGCGGCAGGTAGCCATAGGTGTCGGCCGAACGGAAGGCCGGGATGCCTTCGAGATAGCCGCATTCGCGGGCGACATCGATCACCCGCTCCATGGCGCGGCCGACGACGACGACCTCGCGCTGGTCCGCCATAGCCGCCTCGGCGACGGCGCGCAGGCGCGCGACATTCGAGGCGAAGGTGGTGACCGCGACGCGGTTCGGCGCGGAATGCACGAGTTCCTTCAGCTTGGCGGCGACATCGGCCTCGCTCGGGCTGATACCGTCGCGCATGACATTGGTCGAATCGCAGATCAAAGCGAGCACGCCCTCCTCGCCGAGCGCGCGCAGCCGCGCCTCGTCGGTCGGCAGGCCGACCTGCGGCGTCGGATCGATCTTCCAGTCGCCGGTGTGGACGACGAGGCCGGCCGGGGTGCGAATGGCCAGAGCGTTCGATTCGGGGATCGAATGCGCGACCGGGACGAACTCGATGTCGAACGGGCCGAGCGCGATGCGGCTGCCCTGCGCCACGACATGAATCGGAACCTTGGGCGCTCCGGGCTCGGAGAGCCTGCGGGTCGCGAGCAGGCCCGCGGCGAAGCGCGTGCAGTAGACCGGCGCGCGCAGCGCCGGCCACAAGGCCGCGAGCGCGCCGATATGGTCCTCATGGGCGTGGGTGATGACGATCCCCAGCAGGTTCGCCTTGTCCTCGATGATATAGGTCAGATCGGGCAGGACGATATCGACGCCGGGCACTTCGGGGCCGGCGAAGGACAGGCCGCAATCGACCAGGATCCATTTGCGCCGCCCCTCCGGCCCGAAGCCGTAGAGCGCGGCGTTCATGCCGATCTCGCCGAGGCCTCCGAGCGGGATGAAGACGAGCTGGTCACTGGAGCGGGTCACGGGCAATCCTGACGCATATCAAGGGGCAAGGACCTCCGACCGGCAGACCGGACGGAGTGAAAGGAAACGCCGGCCCGGCACAGGCGGTAAACCCTGTGATGGCTCCGGGCCGGTGCGGCTTCGCCGCTTGTCCGGAATGACGGGCTGGACATCCTTCGAAACGAACCCCGCTCTAGCATGCCCCCGCCCCTGCCTCCATAGCGCCGGGTGCAAGGGATGGTAGGGCCGATCGTCATCCCCGGCCTTCGGCCGCCGCAGCGCCGAAATAGAGGTCGCCGGCATCGATGACCCGCAGCCCCCCGGCTGTCTCCAGTTCGAGGCGGCCGGCCGGATCGAGACCGCGGAAGCGGCCGGAAACCGGTCCGTCCGGCAGGCGCAAGGTGACGGTTTCGCCGAGGAAGGCGGCGCGCTCCAGCCAGGCGGCGCGCGTCGGCCCGAACCCACCGGGCAGGGACCAGGCCGAGAAGCGCCTATGCCAGGCTTCGGAGAGCGCAGCGAGCAGGCGCTCGACGCTCGCATCGCTCGCATGTGCCGCAAGATGGGTCGCCGCGTAGGGGGTATCGGGGGGCGAGGAGGCGAGGTTGACGCCGATCCCGATGATCACGCTGAAGCGCCCTGCCCGGCTCTCGCCCTCCAGCAGCAATCCGGCTGCCTTGGCCCGATCGATCAGGAGATCGTTCGGCCATTTCAAGGCGAGGCGCGGGGCGCCGAGCCCGGTCACCGCCGCAGCGGCATCATGCAAGGCGAGCCCGGCGACGAAGCCGAGCTGCGGCGCCAGGGCAACCTCGCAAGGCGCCACGAGCAGCAGGCTGGCGTAGAGATTGCCTGGCGGCGAGCCCCATTGCCGGCCATGCCGGCCGCGGCCGGCCTTCTGGCTGCGTGCCACGATCCAGAGCTTGCCGGGATCGCCCTGGGCGAGAACCGCGCGGGCCTCCTCCATGGTGGAGGAAACCTCGTCGCGCACGATCAGCCGATAACCGGCGGCGCGGGCAGCCTCACTCAGCATGCCGCCCTCACAGGCCGCCATGCTCGGGCCAGGCCCGAGCAGCTCTGAAACCGGCTACCCGTCCTGAAATTCCCGGGGCTGCGCTTCGCTGCGCCCGGGAATGACGAAGAGGCATCAGAACAGCGACTTCGCAGCCGCGGCAGCCGAGTTGAACAGCGGCGCCGGCAGGAAGGAAAGCGCCAGCACGAACAGGGTCGAGACCAGAAGCACGCCGCGCACGCTCAGATCGCCCTTGTCGAAGGCAGGCTTGGCGTCGTCGAAATAGATCACCTTGACGATGCGCAGATAGTAATAGGCGCCGACGACGCTGGTGACCACGCCGATGACGGCGAGCACGTAGAGCTTGGCCTCAATGGCGGCGAGGAAGACGTACCACTTCGCCCAGAAGCCGGCGAGCGGCGGAATGCCGGCGAGCGAGAACATCATCATCGAGAAGGCGAAGGCCACCCACGGATTGGTGCGCGAAAGGCCGGCGAGCTCGTCGATGTTCTCGACCGGCTTGCCGTCGCGGCGCATCATCAGGATGCAGGCGAAGGCGCCGAGCGTCGTGGCGAGATAGATCGCCATATAGGTCATCACGCCCTGGACGCCGGCAACCGTGCCGGCGGCGAGCCCGACCAGCGCATAGCCCATATTGGCGATCGAGGAATAGGCCATCAGGCGCTTGATGTTGCGCTGTCCGATCGCGGCGAAGGCACCGAGCGCCATCGAGGCGATCGAGATGAAGATGATGATCTGCTGCCAGTCATGCAGCGCACCGGGGAAGGCGCCGACGAAGATGCGGATCGTCATCGCCATCGCGGCGATCTTGGGCGCCGAGGCGAAGAAGGCGGCGACCGGGGTCGGCGCGCCCTCGTAGACATCCGGCGTCCACATATGGAACGGCACGGCCGAGATCTTGAAGGCGACGCCCGCGGCGATGAAGACGATGCCGAAGATCAGCCCGATGCCGGGATGGCCGCCCTGCACCGCGGCGGCGATGCCGGCATAGCTCACCGTGCCGGTGAAGCCGTAGACCAGCGAGGCGCCATAGAGCAGCATGCCGGAGGAGAGCGCGCCGAGGACGAAATACTTCAGGCCCGCCTCGGTCGAACGCTCGTTCTCGCGGTTGAAGGCGGCGACGACATAGAGCGCAAGCGACTGCAGCTCGAGACCGACATAGAGGCCGATCAGGTCGTTGGCCGAGATCATCATCATCATGCCGATCGTCGCCAGCACGATGAGGATCGGGAACTCGAAGCGCATCGCGCCGTCGCGGCGCAGGAAATCGGCCGAGAGCAGCACGGCGGCGCCGGCACCGATCAGGGTCAGCACCTTCATGAAGCGGGCGAAGCCATCGACGACGAAGGCGCCGTTGAAGGTCACCGCCTTGCCGTCGCCGCGCAACACCAGCACGAGCACCAGGGCGAACAGAGCGAGCGTCGCGACTTCGAGCGTGCGCGTCGAGCGCTCGCCCTGGATGGCGCCGTAGAGCACCATGACGATGGCGCCGATCGCGAGGACGATTTCCGGCAGCGCAGGGCCGAGAGCGGGCAAGGTCATCTCGATCAGCCTTATTGTACGACCAGCATGGCCGTCTTGGCGGCGGCGATGGCGGCTTGATAGTTCTTGATCAGGGCTTCGGTCGGCGCGGCGAAGGCGTCGAGGATCGTGCCGGGCGCGATGCCGTACCAGATCGTCAGCAGGACGAGCGGCACGAAGATCGCGATCTCGCGGCCGTTCAGATCCGTGATGTCCTTCAGCTCGGGCTTGACCAGCTCGCCGAACACGACCCGGCGATAGAGCCAGAGCGCATAGGCGGCCGAGAAGATCACGCCGGTGGTCGCGAAAAACGCCACCCAGGGATTGGCCTTGAAGGCGCCCATCAGCGTCAGGAACTCGCCGACGAAGCCGGCCGTGCCGGGCAGGCCGACATTGGCCATGGTGAAGATCATGAACACCACCGCATACATCGGCATGCGGTTCACCAGTCCGCCATAGGCCGCGATCTCGCGGGTGTGCATGCGGTCATAGATCACGCCGACGCAGAGGAAGAGCGCGCCCGAGACCAGCCCGTGGCTGACCATCTGGAACATCGCGCCCTGGATGCCCTGCGGCGTCAGGGTGAACAGGCCCATCGTCACGAAGCCCATATGGGCGACCGAGGAATAGGCGATCAGCTTCTTGATGTCCTCCTGCATCAGCGCCACCAGCGAGGTGTAGACGATGGCGATGACGGAGAGCGCGAAGACCAGCGGCGCGAACATCGCCGAGGCATCCGGGAACATCGGGATCGAGAAGCGGATGAAGCCGTAGCCGCCCATCTTCAGGAGGATCGCCGCCAGGATGACCGAACCCGCCGTCGGCGCCTCGACGTGCGCGTCGGGAAGCCAGGTGTGGACCGGCCACATCGGCATCTTCACCGCGAAGGAGGCGAAGAAGGCAAGCCAGAGCCAGGGCTGCATCGAGACCGGGAAATGATGCTTGAGCAGCGTCGGAATGTCGGTCGTACCGGCGTTCCAGTACATCGCCATGATGGCGAGCAGCATCAGCACCGAGCCGAGCAGCGTGTAGAGGAAGAACTTGTACGAGGCATAGACCCGGCGCTTGCCGCCCCAGATGCCGATGATCAGGAACATCGGGATCAGGCCGGCCTCGAAGAGCAGGTAGAACAGCACGAGGTCGAGCGCGACGAAGACGCCGATCATCAGCGTCTCGAGGATCAGGAACGCGACCATGTACTCGCGCACCCGCTTCTCGACCGAGGTCCAGGAGGCCAGGATGCAGAACGGCATCAGGAAGGCGGTCAGGACCACGAAGGGGAAGGAGAAGCCGTCGACGCCGAGCTTGAACTTGATCACGTCCGAGACCCAGGCATGGGTCTCGACCATCTGGAAGCCCGGATTGGCGGAGTCGAACTGGCCCCAGGCGACGAGCGCCAGCACGAAGGTCGCGACCGTCGTGATCAGCGCGGCATAGCGCGCATTCGAGCTGACCGAGGCCTCGTCGCCGCGCTGCGCCAGGATGAAGGCGGCGCCGACCAGCGGCAGGACCAGAAGCCCGGTGAGGATACCGAAACCGAACATCATCTCACCCGCGCAGGAGATACCAGGTCACCAGCCCGGCGACGCCGATCAGCATGGTGAAGGCATAGTGATAGAGATAGCCGGTCTGAAGCCGGACGACGCGATTGGTGACGTCGACCACCCGGGCCGAGATGCCATCCGGGCCCATGCCGTCGATGACGAGGCCATCGCCCTTCTTCCAGAGGAACTTCCCGAGCCACATCGACGGCTTCACGAACAGGAAGTCGTAGATCTCGTCGAAATACCACTTGTTGAGCAGGAAGCGGTAGAGCGCGGGGTTGGCGGCCGCCAGCTTGCCCGGCACGTCCGGCCGCAGCACGTACATGTAGAGCGCCAGCAGGAAGCCGACCAGCATCGCGAAGAAGGGCGACCAGACCACCCATTTCGGCACTTCGTGCATGGCGTGCAGGATATGGTTGTCCTTGCCGGTGAAGATCGCGCCCTTCCAGAAAGCGTCATAGGCGTCGCCGATGAAGGCGCTCTTGAAGGCGAAGCCGGCGGCGATCGCGCCGATCGAGAGCAGGGCGAGCGGGATCAGCATCGAGAGCGGGCTCTCATGCGGGGTATGGGCATGGTCGCCATGGCCGTGATCGTCGTGGCCGTGGGCATGATCGTCATGCTTGCCGTCGACGGCATGCGCGTGATCGTCGTGGCCATGCCCGTCATGACCGTGGCCGGCCCAGCGCGGCTTGCCCTCGAAGGTCATGAAATAGAGCCGCCAGGAGTAGAACGAGGTCATCAGGGCGGCGACGACCAGCAGGACGAAGGCATAGGAGCTGGCGAAGCCGCCATGGCCGACCGAGGCGTAGGCGCTCTCGATGATCGCGTCCTTGGAGAAATAGCCGGCGAAGTAGGGGAAGCCGGTCAGCGCCAGCGTACCGATCGTCATCGCCGCCGCGGTCAGCGGGATGTGCTTCCGCAGGCCGCCCATGAAGCGCATGTCCTGCTCATGATGCATCGCGTGGATGACCGAGCCGGCGCCCAAGAACAGCAGCGCCTTGAAGAAGGCGTGGGTGAAGAGGTGGAAGATGCCGGCCGAATAGGCACCGACGCCGAGCGCGACGAACATGTAGCCGAGCTGCGAGCAGGTCGAATAGGCGATGACGCGCTTGATGTCGTTCTGGACGAGACCGACGGTCGCGGCGAAGAAGGCGGTCGTCGCACCGATCACGACGACGACGGTCAGCGCGACCGGGGCGTATTCGAAGATCGGCGACAGGCGCGCCACCATGAAGACACCGGCGGTGACCATGGTCGCGGCATGGATCAGCGCCGAAACCGGGGTCGGGCCTTCCATCGCGTCCGGCAGCCAGGTGTGCAGCAGGAACTGCGCCGACTTGCCCATCGCGCCCATGAAGAGCAGCAGGCAGGTCAGGGTCAGGGCGTTCCACTCATAGCCGAGGAAGCGGAAGGTCTGCGAGGTCAGTTCGCCCGCCTTCGGGAAGATGGCGTCGAAGGTCACGGCGCCGAACAGCACGAAGACCAGGAAGATGCCGAGCAGGAAGCCGAAATCGCCGACGCGGTTGACGATGAAGGCCTTCATCGCCGCGGCGTTCGCGGAGGGCTTCTGGTACCAGAAGCCGATCAGCAGATAGGAGGCGAGGCCGACGCCTTCCCAGCCGAAGAACATCTGCACGAGGTTGTCGGCCGTCACCAGCATCAGCATGGCGAAGGTGAAGAGCGAGAGATAGGCGAAGAAGCGCGGCCGGTGCGGATCCTCGTGCATGTAGCCGATCGAGTAGAGGTGCACGAGCGAGGAGACGGTGTTGACGACGACCAGCATCACCACGGTCAGCGTGTCGATGCGGAAGGCCCAGTCGACGCGCAGATCGGCCGAGGCGAGCCAGGTCGCGACCTGGATGCGGGTGGTGCCGGAGCCGAAGCCGACCTGGAAGAGCGCGACCCAGGAGAGCAGCGCCGCGACCAGCAGCAGGGCGGTGGTGACGATCTCCGAAGCGCGCGCGCCGATCAGCCGGCCGAAGAGGCCGGCGATCAGGAAGCCGATCAGAGGGAGGAAGACGATCGCGTGATACATGGCAGGATGCGGGCGCTGGTGGGCGCTCAGCCTTTCATCATGTTGATGTCTTCCACCGCGATCGTGCCGCGGTTGCGGAAGTAGACGACGAGAATGGCGAGGCCGATGGCGGCTTCAGCGGCTGCGACCGTCAGCACCAGCAGTGCGAAGATCTGGCCGACGATGTCGCCGAGGAAGCTCGAGAACGCCACGAAGTTGATGTTCACCGCGAGCAGGATGAGCTCGACCGACATCAGGATGACGATGACGTTCTTGCGGTTGATGAAGATGCCGAGCACGCCCAGCGTGAACAGGATCGCGCCAACCGCGAGATAGTGGCCAAGGCCGATCATTACGCGAGCTCCTCGGGAACGCCGGCGCGCGAGGGCACCTTCTTCACGTCCATCGCGGTCGCCTTGGTGCGGGCGTTCTGCGCGACGATGTTCTGGCGCTTGACGCCGGGCCGCTCACGCAGGGTCAGCACGATGGCACCGATCATGGCGACGAGCAGGACGAGCCCCGCCGCCTGGAAATAGTAGATGTACTGGGTGTAGAGCACCTGGCCGATGGCCTCGGTGTTGCTGACATTGCTCGGGATCGCGGCGACGGGGGCACGCACGATCTGCGGGTCGATGGCCCAGGTGCCGACGACGAGCAGCAGTTCGACGGCGAAGATCAGGCCGATCAGCGCGCCGATCGGCAGATATTGCAGGAAGCCCTGGCGGAACTCGGCGAAATCGACGTCGAGCATCATCACCACGAAGAGGAAGAGCACGGCGACGGCGCCGACATAGACGACGACCAGCAGCATCGCCAGGAACTCGGCGCCGAGCAGCAGGAACAGGCCTGCCGCGTTGACGAAGGCGAGGATCAGGAACAGCACCGAATGCACGGGATTGCGCGCCGCCACCACCATCAGCCCGGAGGCGATGGTGATCCCGGAGAACAGATAGAAGAAAGCCGCTGCGGCATTCATCTTCGCCAGCCTTTCCGCCCGTCGGGGCGGCCCTCGTTTTTCGTCGCGCGCCGGGCCCTGCTTGAGTCCCGGTGCAGTTTGGAGCGTCTATAGTCAGGCCTACCCGAAGCGACAACCGCGCGCCGGGCTTTCGTCCTCAGCGATAAGGGGCGTCCATCGCGATGTTGCGCGCGATCTCGCGCTCCCACCGCGCCCCGTTCGCGAGCAGCCGGTCCTTGTCGTAGAACAGCTCCTCGCGCGTCTCGGTCGCGAACTCGAAATTCGGCCCCTCGACGATGGCATCGACCGGGCAAGCCTCCTGGCAGAAGCCGCAATAGATGCACTTGGTCATGTCGATGTCGTAACGCGTCGTGCGCCGCGTGCCGTCATTGCGGCGCGGGCCGGCCTCGATGGTGATGGCCTGGGCCGGGCAGATCGCCTCGCAGAGCTTGCAGGCGATGCAACGCTCCTCGCCGTTCGGATAGCGGCGTAGCGCGTGCTCGCCCCGGAAGCGCGGCGAGAGCTGCCCCTTCTCGAAGGGATAGTTCAGCGTCGCCTTGGGCTTGAAGAAATAGCGCATCGACAAAACGAACGCGCCGACAAACTCCTTGAGGAGCAGTCCCTTGGCGGCTTGCGCGACTGACATCGCCTCTCGTCCTCTTCATCCATTCAGCCGAACAAGGCCCGGCCGATCACGTAACCCAAGACCGGCATGCCGCCGACCATCAGAACCAGCAGGATCGCCTGGAGCAGGCGGATGCGCCGCTCGTAGTCGTCATGCTCGGCCTGCGTCTTCGAAGGATTCGTCCGGCGCAATGCCGCCGTGACGGTACCCCCGATCAGCTTGTATTCGAGCCAGCCCAGGACGAAGCCGATCAGGGCTCCGAGCGGGCCGGCCCAGTTTTCCACTACCGCACCGGGCCCCAGCCGGTGATCTGCAGCACAGCCGCGACCACGACGACCGAAGCGAGTGACAGCGGCAGGAACACCTTCCAACCCAGCCGCATCAGCTGGTCATAGCGGTAGCGCGGCACGAAGGCCTTCACCATCGCGAACATGAAGAAGACCAGGCAGACCTTGAGCGCGAACCAGAACACGCCCGGCAGCCAAGTGAACGGCGCCACCGGGAACGGCGGCAGCCAGCCCCCGAGAAACAGGATCGTGGTCATCGAGCACATGGTCATGATCGCCACGTATTCGCCGAGCATGAACAGCAGATACGGGGTCGAGGCGTATTCGACCATGAAGCCGGCGACGAGTTCCGACTCCGCCTCGGGCAGGTCGAAGGGCGGCCGGTTCGTCTCGGCCAGCGCCGAGATGAAGAAGATCACGAACATCGGGAAGAGCGGCAGCCAGTACCAGCCGAACATGCCGGCGCTGGAGTTCTGCGCCTCGACCACCGCCGAGAGGTTCAGCGAGCCGACGCAGAGCAGCACGGTGATGATCACGAAGCCGATCGAGACCTCGTAGGAGACCATCTGCGCCGCCGAGCGCAGCGCGCCCATGAACGGGTATTTCGAGTTCGAGGCCCAGCCGCCCATGATCACGCCGTAGATGCCGAGCGACGAGATCGCGAGGATGTAGAGCACGCCGACATTGATGTCGGCGATCGCCCAGCCCTCGGCGACCGGGATCACGGCCCAGGCCGCCAGGGCGAGCACGCAGGAGACCAGCGGCGCCAGCAGGAAGACGCCCTTATTGGCGCCGGCCGGGATGATCGGCTCCTTGAAGACGAACTTCAAAAGGTCCGCGAAGCTCTGGAACAGGCCGAAGGGCCCGACGACGTTCGGGCCGCGGCGCAGTTGCACCGCCGCCCAGATCTTGCGGTCGGCGAGCAGGATATAGGCGATGAAGACCAGCAGGCAGACCAGCAGCAGCAGGCTCTTGCCGGCGATGATCGCGAGGTCGAGGACGAGGTCCCAGTTCATCTGAGGCTTACTCCGCCGCCTGCCGGAGCCGGCCGGAGGCCAGCGCCGAACATTCCGCCATCACGGCCGAAGCGCGCGCGATCGGGTTGGTCGAATAGAAATCATGCACGGCCGAGACGAAGCCCGCCTTCTCGGTCGCCCCGCCGATGCCGGCGAGCTGCGAGAGGCCGGCGACATCGCCCGCCGCCACCGCGTCGACCGCCGCGAAGTGCGGGTACGCGGCATAGAGGCCCTGGCGCAGCGCGCCGAGCGAGTCGAAAGGCAGGGCCTTTCCGAGCGCGGCCGAAAGCGCGCGCAGGATCGCCCAGTCTTCCTTAGCGTCGCCCGGCGGGAAGGTGGCGCGAGCCGCCATCTGCACCCGGCCTTCGGTGTTGACGTAAGTGCCGGACTTCTCGGTGTAGGTCGCGCCCGGCAGGATCACGTCGGCGCGGTGCGCGCCCTTGTCGCCATGGCTGCCCTGGTAGATCACGAAGGCGCCGGCCGGCACCTCGATCTCGTCCGCACCGAGCAGATAGAGCACGTCGAGCGCGCCCGCCGCGGTCATGCCGGCGACGTCGAGGCCGCCCTCGCCCGGCACGAAGCCGAGATCGAGAGCACCGACGCGGGCGGCGGCGGTGTGCAGCACGCCGAAACCGTTCCAGCCTTCCTTGACCGCGCCGAGGACCTGCGCCGCCTTGGCGGCGAGCGAGAGCACGGCAGCGCCGTCGGCCCGGGAAAGAGCGCCCTGCCCGACCAGCACCAGCGGCCGCTCGCCGGCGGCCGGAGCGCGCTTGACGAGGTCGGCCAGCGTTTCGGGGCCGGCGCCGAGATGCTCATGCGCATAGGTCAGGTCGACCGGCTCGCCGATGACCGCGACCTTGAAGTCGCCGCGCAGCCAGCGCTTGCGGATGCGCGCATTGATGATCGCGGCTTCCTTGCGCGGATTGGCGCCGATGATCAGCAGCGAGGTCGCATCCTCGATCCCGGCTATGCCGCTGTTCAGGATGTAGCTGGCGCGCCCGAATGCCGGATCGAGCTTCGCGCCGTCCTGGCGGCAGTCGAGATTCTGCGAGCCGAGGCCCGAGATCAGGCTCTTGAGCGCGAACATCTCCTCGACTGCGGCAAGGTCACCCGCGATCGCGCCGATGCGCTCGGGCTTGGCCGCCTTGAGCTTGCTTGCGACCAGGGCCAATGCCTCGGTCCAGCTCGCCGGGCGTAGCGCACCGTTCTCGCGGATATAGGGCCGGTCGAGACGCTGGGTCTTCAGGCCGTCGGCGATATGGCGGGTCTTGTCGGAGATCCACTCCTCGTTCACCGCCTCGTTGATGCGCGGCAGGACGCGCATCACCTCGCGGCCACGGGAATCGACCCGGATCGCCGAGCCGACCGCGTCCATCACGTCGACGGATTCGGTCTTGGTCAGCTCCCAGGGCCGGGCCTTGTTCTGGTAGGGCCGCGAGGTCAGCGCGCCGACCGGGCAGAGGTCGACGACGTTGCCCTGCAGCTCGGAACTCATCGCCTGTTCGAGATAGGTGGTGATCTCCATGTCTTCGCCGCGACCGATCGCGCCGAGATCAGAGGCACCGGCGACCTCGGTGGTGAAGCGGACGCAGCGCGTGCACTGGATGCAGCGCGTCATCGCGGTCTTGACCAGCGGGCCGATATACTTGTCCTCGACGGCGCGCTTGTTCTCGACGAAACGCGAGGAGTCGACGCCATAGGCCATCGCCTGGTCCTGCAGGTCGCACTCGCCGCCCTGGTCGCAGATCGGGCAGTCCAGCGGGTGGTTGATGAGCAGGAACTCCATCACCCCTTCGCGCGCCTTCTTGACCATCGGCGACTTGGTCGAGACGACCGGCGGCTCGCCGTTCGGGCCGGGGCGCAGATCGCGCACGCCGATGGCGCAGGAGGCCTGCGGCTTCGGCGGCCCGCCCTTCACCTCGACCAGGCACATGCGGCAATTGCCGGCGATCGAGAGACGCTCATGGAAGCAGAAGCGCGGCACCTCGGCGCCCGCCGCCTCGCAGGCCTGGAGCACGGTGTACTCCGGGGGAACGTCGACCTCGATGCCGTCGATCAGAAGCTTGGTCATGGTCTCACTCCGCCGCCATGAGCCTGACCGGCTCACCATGCGGGTTGGCGGCATAGTCGTCGATGCGCTGCTCGATCTCGTGGCGGAAATGGTTGATCAGGCCCTGGATCGGCCAGGCGGCAGCATCGCCCAGCGCGCAGATGGTGTGGCCCTCGATCTGCTTGGAAACGTCGAGCAGCATGTCGATCTCGCGCTTCTGCGCCCTGCCCTCAGCCATGCGGCTGACGACGCGCCACATCCAGCCCGTGCCTTCGCGGCACGGCGTGCACTGGCCGCAGCTCTCATGCTTGTAGAAGTAGCTGATGCGGGCAATGGCGCGGATGATGTCGGTGGACTTGTCCATGACGATCACCGCGGCGGTGCCGAGGCCGGACTTCAGCTTGGAGAGCGAGTCGAAATCCATCGGCGTGTCGATGATCTGCTCGGCCGGCACCATGCGCACCGAAGAGCCGCCGGGGATGACCGCCTTGAGGTTGTCCCAGCCGCCGCGGATGCCGCCGCAATGGCGGTCGATCAGCTCGCGGAAGGTCAGGCCCATCGCCTCTTCGACGTTGCAGGGCTTGTTCACGTGCCCGGAGACACAGAACAGCTTGGTGCCGACATTGTTGGGCGTGCCGATCGAGGAGAACCAGCTCGCGCCGCGGCGCAGGATGGTCGGCGCAACCGCGATCGACTCGACGTTGTTGACGGTGGTCGGGCAGCCATAGAGGCCGACATTGGCCGGGAAAGGCGGCTTCAGCCGCGGCATGCCCTTCTTGCCTTCGAGGCTCTCGAGCAGCGCCGTCTCTTCACCGCAGATATAGGCGCCGGCTCCGTGATGCACATAAAGATCAAACGGATAGCCGTGCTTGTTGTTCTTGCCGAGAAGGTTGGCCGCATAGGCCTCGTCGACGGCGCGCTGCAGCGCCTCGCGCTCGCGGATATATTCGCCGCGAAGATAGATGTAGGCGGCGTGCGCGCCCATCGCGAAGGAGGCGATCAGGCAGCCCTCGATCAGCGTATGCGGATCGTTGCGCAGGATCTCGCGATCCTTGCAGGTGCCGGGCTCCGACTCGTCGGCATTGACGACGAGATAATGCGGACGCCCGTCGCTCTGCTTGGGCATGAACGACCATTTCAGGCCGGTCGGGAAGCCGGCGCCGCCGCGCCCGCGAAGGCCGGACTTCTTCATCTCGTCGATGATCCAGTCGCGGCCCTGCTCGAGCAGGAACTTGGTGCCGTCCCAGGCACCGCGCTGCATGGCGCCCTTCAGCGACAGGTCGTGCCGGCCGTAGAGGTTGGTGAAAATGCGGTCGCGATCTGCGAGCATGGTTTTCGCCTCACTTCACCGGCTTGTCGCCGAGCTTGCCGTCCGGCCGCCAGCCGGTCGCAAGCTTCTTGGCCTGGCTGATCCAGTCGTCACGGACCGGCCTGCCCTTGAATCCGGTCAGGCGCGCGTCGACCCAGGCCAGTTCGGCCGGTGTCCAGGCTGCGACCTGATCGTAATGCCAGATGCCCATCTCGTTGAGCATGACCGCCAGCTTCGGCCCGACGCCCCAGATCAGCTCGAGATCGTCGCCCTTGCCGCCGCGGGCCGCGGTCAGCAATTCGGGCTTGGTTTCGGTCGCGGCGGGAGCGGGCCTGTCGGCATCCTTGATCGCCTTGCCGGTCGCGGACGGCGTGTCCTGCGCAGCGCTCGCCGGCTGCCCCGGCTCGGACGGCTTCGGACGGGCGGGCGCGGCGGCCTCGGGGGCCGGCGCGGTCTTGGTGTCGGTCGGGCCGGCCTTGCCGGTCACGGCGGCAGCCTCGGCCTCGGCCTTCGCCTTGGCTTCGGCGGCAGCCTTCTCGCTGGCGATCTTGATCGCAGCCTCTTCGCGCTGCTTGGCGATGCGCTTCTGCCAATCGCCGGCGCCGATCACCGAGCCGTCATAGAGGGAAGCGTCCTTCAGCGTCTCGCCGCCGCCGACCGGCTCCGAGCAGGAACGGTCGATCTGCGGGCCGGGCTTGGTCGGGCGACCATGGCGCAGATCGTCGAGGAGCTTGCGGAAATTCTCGGGCGTCAGATCTTCGTAATAGTCGAAATTGATCTGCGCCATCGGGGCGTTGCAGCAGGCGCCGAGGCATTCGACCTCGAGCCAGGAGAGCTTGCCGTCCGCGGTCACAGTCGATTGCGGGCCGATGACGTCCTCGCAGACCTTCTTCAGCGCCTCGGCGCCGCGCAACGCGCAGGGCGTGGTGCCGCAGAGCTGGACGAAATGCTGGCCCACCGGCTGCAGGCTGAACATGGTGTAGAAGGTCGCGACCTCCAGCACCCGCATCGGCGCCATGCTGAGCTTGTGGGCGACCGCCTCGATCGCAGCACGCGGCAGCCAGCCATCATGCTGTTCCTGAGCCTTCCAGAGCAGCGGAATCACGGCCGAGGCCTGCCGGCCTTCCGGGTATTTGGCGATCTGCTGGTCGGCCCAGTTCTCGTTCGCCGGGGTGAAGGCGAAGGAAGCGGGCTGGACGTGATCGGGCGCAAGACGACGGACGGACATCAGCGGTCCACCTCACCAAAGACGATATCGAGGGAGCCGAGGATCGCGGAGACGTCCGCCAGCATGTGCTTGCGGCACATGAAATCCATGGCCTGGAGATGGGCGAAGCCCGGGGCCTTGATCTTGCAGCGATAGGGCTTGTTGGTGCCGTCGGAGACGAGATAGACGCCGAATTCGCCCTTGGGCGCTTCGACCGCGGCGTAGACCTCGCCCTCGGGCACCTTGTAGCCCTCGGTGTAGAGCTTGAAATGGTGGATCAGCGCTTCCATCGAGCGCTTCATCTCGCCACGCTTCGGCGGCACCATCTTGCCGTCGAGCGAGGAGACCGGCCCGCCGCCATCGGCTGCCAGCAACTTCTCGCAACACTGCTTCATGATGCGGACCGACTGGCGCATCTCTTCCATGCGGATGCAGTAGCGGTCGTAGCAGTCGCCGTTCTTGCCGACGGGGATGTCGAATTCCATCTCCTCGTAGCACTCATAGGGCTGGCTCTTGCGCAGGTCCCAGGCGGCACCGGAGCCGCGCACCATCACGCCCGAGAAACCCCATTTCCAGCAGGTCTCGAGATCGACCACGCCGATATCGACATTGCGCTGCTTGAAGATGCGGTTGTCGGTCAGCAGCCCTTCCAGATCGTCGCAGACCTTGAGGAACGGATCGCACCATTCGGCGATGTCGTGGATCAGCGAGGGCGGCAGGTCCTGGTGGACGCCGCCGGGCCGGACATAGGCCGCGTGCATGCGCGCGCCGCAGGCCCGCTCGTAGAAGATCATCAGCTTCTCGCGCTCCTCGAAGCCCCAGAGCGGCGGCGTCAGCGCGCCGACGTCCATGGCCTGCGTGGTGACGTTGAGGATATGCGAGAGGATGCGGCCGATCTCGGAATAGAGCACGCGGATGAGCTGGCCGCGGCGCGGCACGGTCACGCCCATCAGCTTCTCGACCGCGAGCGAATAGGCATGCTCCTGGTTCATCGGCGCGACATAGTCGAGCCGGTCGAAATAGGGCAGCGCCTGGAGATAGGTCTTGGCCTCGATCAGCTTCTCGGTGCCGCGATGCAGCAGGCCGATATGCGGGTCGACACGCTCGACGATCTCGCCGTCGAGTTCCAGCACCAGGCGCAGCACGCCGTGCGCCGCCGGATGCTGCGGGCCGAAATTGATCGAGAAGTTGCGGATGTTGTGCTCGCTCATGTCCGGGCGTCCTGCTCAGCCTGGAACCGCGCCATCACCTCGGCACCCGTCAGGCGGGGGCGCTCGCCGGCAAAGGCATAAAGGCCTGGCTTCTCGTCGATGAAGATCTCTTCGAGGAAGGTGAAAGGCGTCAGGTCGTCGAAGCTCTGCAGCGAGACCGCGACATGCCCCTCGCCACTGCGCAGCCGCCAGAACAGGCTCGATCCGCAGACCGAGCAGAACTGGCGCTCGCCCCAGTCGGAGGAGGGATAGCGGCCGAGACGGCTGTCGCCCTCGATCGTCACCTCGCCGCAGGGCACGGCCATGAACACGCCGCCGCTCCAGCGCCGGCACATGCCGCAATGGCAGACATCCATTTCAGGCTTGGCCGGTACGGCGCGGAAACGGATCGCGCCGCACAGACAGCCTCCCGATACGGGCGCGCTTTCAGCCATCGTCAGGCCCCCTTCGCCTTCTCGTCGCCGGGCAGGACATAGTCCGTGCCTTCCCAGGGCGAGAGGAAGTCGAAGTTGCGGAACTCCTGGTTCAGCTTCACCGGCTCGTAGACGACGCGCTTCTGCTCGTCGTCATAGCGGACCTCGACGAAGCCGGTCAGCGGGAAGTCCTTGCGCAGCGGATAGCCCTCGAAGCCGTAATCGGTGAGGATGCGGCGCAGGTCAGGATGGCCCGAGAACAGGATGCCGTAGAAATCATAGGCCTCGCGCTCATACCAGTTCGCGGCCGGGAAGACCTCGATCACGGAGGGGACCGGAGTCGCCTCGTCGGTGCGGACCTTGACGCGGACGCGGCGGTTATGCCGCGGCGAAAGCAGGTGGTAGACGACCTCGAAGCGCTGCTCGCGCCCGGGATAGTCGGCACCGGCGATGTCGGTGAAATTGACGAAGCGGAAGCGCGGATCGTCATAGAGCGTGCGCAGCACCTGGACGATGGCGCCGGTCTCGGCCTCGACGGTGAGCTCATCGAAAGCGACGAGCGCGTTCGTGACCGCGCCGGGCAGCGCCGCCTTGATCTCTTCGCCCAATGTCACGAGCGCTTCGCTCATCATCTCACCATCAGGTCATTCCGGGCGCGCGCCGCAGGCGCGATCCCGGAATCCGTGAACACAGTCAGAGCCATTCTCCGGAACACCTGTGCTCATGGGTTCCGGGCTCCTCGCTACGCTCGCCCCCGGAAAGACGCCGGGGCCGAAATTCCTTACCGCTCGATCGTGCCCGTGCGGCGAATCTTCTTCTGCAGCAACAGCACGCCGTAGAGCAGGGCTTCAGCCGTCGGCGGGCAACCCGGCACATAGATGTCGATCGGCACGATGCGGTCGCAGCCGCGCACCACCGAATAGCTGTAGTGGTAGTAGCCGCCGCCATTGGCGCAGGAGCCCATCGAGATGACGTAGCGCGGCTCCGGCATCTGGTCGTAGACCTTGCGCAAAGCCGGAGCCATCTTGTTGGTCAGCGTGCCCGCTACGATCATCACGTCGGACTGGCGCGGCGAGGCGCGCGGCGCGAAGCCGAAGCGCTCGACGTCGTAGCGCGGCATCGAGAGCTGCATCATCTCGACCGCGCAGCAGGCGAGACCGAAGGTCATCCACATCAGCGAGCCGGTGCGCGACCAGTTGATCAGGTCGTCGGTGGCGGTGACGAGGAAGCCCTTGTCGGCGAGCTCGTTGTTGATCTCGACGAAGAAGGGATCGCGCGAGCCGACGGGCTTGCCGTCGGGGCCGAGAAGGCCCTTGGGCGCGGGTGCGACGAGCGGATCGCCGCGATCGATCGCAGTCATGGCCATTAGTTCGACCTTCCGGGTTTCGACGAATCCAACAATGCCGACGGCACGGAGGCAGGCTCACGCGACACTTTGATCAATCCCACTCGAGGGCGCCCTTGCGCCACTCATAGATGAATCCGACGGTCAGCACGCCGAGGAAAATCATCATCGACCAGAAGCCGAACCAGCCGAGCCCGCCGAAGGCGACGGCCCAGGGGAACAGGAAGGCGACCTCGAGGTCGAAGATGATGAAGAGGATGGCGACGAGATAGAAGCGCACGTCGAACTTCATGCGCGCATCGTCGAAGGCGTTGAAGCCGCACTCATAGGCCGAGAGCTTTTCGGCATCCGGCTTGGAATAGGCGACTGCGAAGGGCGCGATCAGCAAAGCCAGGCCGATCACCAGCGACAGGCCGATGAAGATGGCCAGCGGCAGATAGTCGGACAGCAGGGACTGCACAGGAAGAGCTTGCATGTGACACCCCGCAAAAGCCGGCGCGCCGGCTGCGCACCCCAATCTCGCCAGTCGATTAGCCCCTGCTTTAGAATCACGCAAGGGTTTGCCGCGTCGCACAAAGCGGGCAGCGCCATGCCCGCCCCGCATGCACCAGCGTCATCACGACAGGAGCGGGAAAACCGCGCGGTTCGGCCGGATTTTTGCCCCTCCCCCGCGCAAACGCAAGCGGGCGGTTGTCGCGGCGCATCCGGTCATGGCAGATCGGCCCTAACGTCAGCGTTCCGGAGATTCCCGACGATTCGCGCGGCGCACAGCCAAAGGCAACGCAAGAGGCGGTTTTTCAGCGATGTTCAGGCCATCCGCGCAAGTTGAACCCGCCACGACATCAGCCTCGGGAATGGCGGAAACGGCATGTCGCGGCTGAGCGGCGGCGCGGGCGCGCTGGCCTTCTGCCTCATCCTCATGGCGGCACCCGCGGCGGCACAGACCGTCCGCATGCAATTGCCGCCGGAGCGTCCGTTCGACCTCGACCTGAAGCCGGGCCCGGTCGAACCCGTGGTCGTGGTTCCCGCCCCGCCGGCACCGGCCGAAGCACCGGTCCCAACGGCCGCCGCGCCGGGCCCTACCTTGGCGCAGCCCGACGACGACGAAGGGCCGGAATGGCCGCAGCGCACGCCGGGGCAGTCCGAGCAGGAGCCGGCCTTCGACCCCGAGGAGAAGCCGGAGCAGCCGGGCATCTCGACGGATCCGGGAACCTCGATCGTCTGCCTGCCGCCGGTCCTGAAGAAGATCCTCGGCAAGATCGCCGACAAATACGGGGCGGTGAAAGTGACCTCGACCTGGCGGCCGCCCTGGCGAGCCCGGCGCGGCTCCTTCCACAAGCGTTGCGAGGCCATGGATTTCCGCGTGCCGGGCGTGAGGCCGCGCGCCGTTCTGGATTTCGCCAGAAACCTGCCGGAGGTCGGCGGAAACAAGGTCTACTGGAACGGGTTGATCCATATCGACACGGGACCGCGGCGGCCCTGGTGACGCCCCGGCGATCCCGTGCGCGATGGGCTGGCGGCTGCCGTGGCCCATGTTACAGCTTGCAATGACATCGCGACCGGGGACTGCAGGGCATGACGGCATCGGGTAAAGCCAGCGGCATTCCGGCCCGGCTGGTCATCCTGTCCCTGATCGCGGTGATCGTGGTCCCCGGCCTGCTGTTCGCCGGACTGCTGCTGCAGCGCTTCGCCGGGTCGGAGAACGAACGCTACCGGCAGGAGGCCCGCGAAGTCGCCAGCGCCGCCGCCTCGATCCTCGACCGCTATCTCGGCGGCTGGCAAACCACGCTGCAGACGCTCGCGACCTCCGAGAACCTGCGCTCGCGCAATTTCGAGGCGTTCTATCGGCAGGCGACTCTGGTCAAGCATTTCGTCGGGGCCGAGATCGGGTTGCGCAGCCTCGACGGCACGCAGATCGTCAATACGCGCTTCCCGTTCGGCACCAAGCTGCCCAACTATCAGTTCGACGTCGACAGCGACGCGATCTCCCTGCGCAAGCCGGTCGTCTCCAATGTCTTCGTCGGCGCCATGACCGGCGAAACGCTGATCACGATGATCATCCCGCTGGAATTCGACGGCCGGCCGGAATTCCTGCTGCATATCAGTGGCAACACCGAGCGGCTCAACGATGTGCTGAGACCGGTCGTCCCCGCGGACTGGCTCGTCGCCGTCGGCGACCGGCGCGGGCAATACGTCACACGCTCGCAGGACCATGCCGCCTATAGCGGCAAGGCAGGCGTGCCGGCCTTCCTTGCCAAGGCGACTGGCCAGAGCGGCAATTTCGAGGGACAGAGCGCGAAGGGCGAACCTGTGCTGGTCGGCTATGTCCGCTCCGACCTCGCCGACTGGCTGATCGCCGCCAGCATCCGGCAGAGCCTGATCCGGCAACCGCTCAACACGGCCCTGCAATCGCTGATAGCCTTCGGGCTGGCGGCGCTGCTCGTCTCCTCGCTCGTGGCGCTCTGGCTATGGCGCCTCATCGGCAAGCCGCTGGCGACCCTGACCGCGGCGAGCGCACGGCTCGGCCGGTTGGACGGCCCCATCACGGCGCCAACGCGCTTGCGCGAATTTGCCGCCCTGCGTGATGCCATGTCGGATGCTTCCGAACAGATCCGTTCCGACAGCGCAGCGCTGGAGCAGCGGGTCACGGCCCGCACGCGCGAGCTGGAGGAGAGCAATGCCCGGCTCGCCGCCGAGATCGAGCAGCGCGCCCGCGTCGAAACCATGCTGGTGCAGGCGCAGAAGATGGAGGCGATCGGCAATCTGACCGGCGGCGTCGCGCACGACTTCAACAACCTGCTGCAGGTCGTCGGCGGCAATCTCCAGCTCCTCGCGCGCGAAATGCCGGGCAACGACAAGGCGCAGGCCCGGATCGAGAAGGCGATGGCCGGCGTCGCGCGCGGCTCGCATCTCGCCGCGCAGCTGCTCGCCTTCGGGCGACGCCAGCCGCTGGAGCCGAAGGTCGTCAATGTCGGGCGCCTGATCCGCGGCATGGACGACCTGCTGCGGCGCACGCTCGGCGAAGCCGTGGAGATCGAGACGGTGATCGCCGGCGGACTGTGGAACACGCTCGTCGACCCCGCCAATCTCGAAAACGCGATCCTCAACCTGGCGATCAATTCGCGCGACGCCATGGGCGGGCGCGGCCGGCTGACGGTGGAGGCCGGCAACGCCTTTCTCGACGACACCTATGCCGCCGCGCATGCCGACGTCGAGGCCGGCCAATATGTCCAGATCGCGGTCAGCGATACCGGCACCGGCATGAGTCGCGAGGTGATCGCGCAGGTCTTCGAGCCGTTCTTCTCGACCAAGCCCGAGGGCAAGGGCACCGGTCTCGGCCTCTCCATGGTCTACGGCTTCGTCAAGCAGTCGGGCGGACATGTGAAGGTCTACAGCGAGCCCGGACAAGGCACGACGATGCGGCTCTATCTGCCGCGTTCGTCCGAGGCGGAAGACATCCCCGTCGAGGTCGATACCGGCCCTGTGGTCGGCGGCAGCGAGACCATCCTCGTCGTCGAGGACGACGACGCGGTGCGCGATACGGTCATAGGACTGCTCGAAGGCCTCGGCTACCGCGTGCTAAAGGCGCCGGACGCCCAGAGCGCGCTCGCCGTCGTGGAGAGCGGCGTCGCGATCGACCTGCTCTTCACCGACGTCGTCATGCCCGGCCCGCTGAAGAGCGCCGAACTCGCGCGCAAGGCCAAGGAAAAGCTGCCCCAGCTCAGCGTGCTGTTCACGTCCGGCTATACCGAGAACTCGATCGTGCATGGCGGTCGCCTCGATGCGGGCGTCAACCTGCTGTCGAAGCCTTATGCCCGCGATGCCCTGGCCCGGAAGGTGCGGCAGGTGCTGGCGCGCGACGGCAAGATGCCCAAGCCTGCAGCGGAGCAACCGGAAGCGCAGGCCGCCCCTGCCCCGGAGCGGACGATCTATACGGTGCTGGTCTGCGAGGACGAGACGCTGATCCGGCTCGATACGGTCGACCTGCTGCAGGAGCTCGGTCACATCGCCGTCGAGGCCGAGAACGGCATGCAGGCGCTGGCGCTGCTCGCCAACCGCCCCATCGACATCCTGATGACCGATATCGGCCTGCCCGATCTGCGGGGCGACGAGCTGGCGCGCCGGGCGCGGCAGATGCGCCCGGAGCAGCCGATCGTCTTCGTCACGGGGCACAGCGAGGTGGCGGGCTTCGAAGGCGCGCCGCGCACCGTGCTGCTCAAGAAACCCTATGCCTTCGAAGCCCTGGAGCGGGCGATCGCGGCCGTGATGGCGAAGGAGACGGCGGACAGCTGATCCGCTGGTCGCTAAGCCCGGCATGGCCGACCCGGCCGGCGCGAAATGGCGCGTTCTCGCAGCCGCCGATCGTCACGGGGCGAGCAGGCAGCGCAATGGCCTGCATGACGCGCCGAGGCAGGAACGAAGATGTCAGGGATTTGCGTGGTGGGCGGTGCCCTGGCAACCACGACAAGGTGCCGCGCGAGGGCTTTTGGCGCGTGCCCCGCGAAGGCGTCTATGTCGGGTCAATCGTCTGCGACAGCACGAGGCCGGAACCTGTCTGGGGCTGGTCGATCACGGTTCAAGACCCAGCGCCGGGAAGCGCGAGGATCGGGATGGCTGGCACCCGCGAAGCCGCCCTGCGCGACTTCCGCTCGGCCTGGGACCGCTATCGCGGGTGGCATGGCGAGGCACGCAACGAGAGGCGAACACCAGCCCGATTCGGAGCCCGCATCGAACTACCCGCCTGCCGACCCGCCGCTCGCCTATTCCCATCGCGCAGGCCTGACGCCGCCAAAGCTCAGCGTCATGCCTGATGGCGTTGCCGGCTCGACCAATCGGGAGGAACGCGTGATCAAGCGAGACGAAGCTGCCGACGGAGATCGCACGGCTCAGGTCGGTGAAGCGCTGATCAGCCGTCCGTAAAGGCTCGCTTGCCGAACCAAAGCCCAAGGAAGGAGAAGAGCCCGAGAGCCGCCCCCGCCTCGACAGCGCCCATGGCGAAACTGCCGAAGACCGCAACCGCGACGCTGAAAAGTGCGATTGCCATGATCTGTCTCCCCAGCTCTCAGATTGAAGAGAACCAGGCACCGATTCATCCCCCCGGATCGGGGGCTTGGCTATCGCGAATGTCCCCTAGACTGTCGGCATGGACTGAGCGCCCCGTGAATTGTACCGCGCTCCACTCAACGTCTGCATGGACCCACGGGCGTGGCCAATGTGCAGGACCTTATCGGTTGACGAGGAGCTGGCGTGGTGGAGGTCCTGACGGGAAGGTCGGCAAGAATCCCGGCAAGAATGCCAGTCCGTCTTTTGATCCAGATGACGGCTTTTCTTGGTTTCAGCCTGACGGCGCACGCTGGGAATGCCGTCGATGTCAGGAGGATCAACACGGTCTGCATCGAGACCATCCTTAAAAGCTGCAAGGTGCTGACCGCCGGCTTCATCAACAAGGACGGTGGTGCCAGCGAGGGCGCGCCGATGCTGGCCTGGCAGACCCAAACCGGCTTCACCCCGGAGGACGGCGTGCTCGGCGGCTTCGTGCTGTTGCAGAGCGAGGCCGGCACATGGAGACGGCGCGATTCCGGCTTTGACGGCTGGCGCTTCTTTCCGCCGCGCGTCAATGAGGACGGCTTGCTGCACGTTCCCGGCTATACTGGGGGGACCGGAGCCTACAATGCTGACAGGCTCTACCGCTGGGACGGAACCGCCTGGCGCGCCGTCGACATGAAGAGCTGGCGCGCGACCATAGCCGAACACGTGCCGAGCGGTCTCCAAATCTGGAAGGGGGTCCAGTACGAATTCCGCGATCCCTGGTCGGGTCTTGTAGCACGTACCGCACTGTGGCGAAGCGATGACGCCAATTGTTGCCCTACGGGCGGTCAAGCCGAGATCGTCTTCGCCATCACCGATGATCGGCTTGTCGTTACCGAGGTGCGCCATACGGCGCCCAGGCCATGACGGCTGTAAGGTGCCTGTAAGCGCAGGGCGGTCAAATGCCTCTCACCAGGCCGGACGAAGCAGTCGCCGGCCGGCAGTGAGAGGAAACCGAGCATGACCGCCACCAACGCCTTCGACACCGCCCGCGACACCTCCATCACCCTGACCGATGACGAGCTCGACACCGTGGCCGGCGCCGGCCTCGGCCAGAAGATCCTGGGCATCGCCCTCACCACGGGCGGCGTCCTGACCACCGCGACGGGCGTCGTCACCCGCCAGTGGGGTCTCGCCAGCCGCGGCTGCAACATGCTGGTGGACGGCATCGGCCATCTCGAGGCCGCCTGAGCAGAGAAAGCAAAAGATCGGGTTGTTTGGGCTCCGGCCCCCTCCCGGGCAGAAGATGACGGGACAGAGGCTTTCCGGGCAGGCTCCATCGGTTCAACCGGTCAGGGAGCCTGCCATGGAGCTGTTCGTCGGTCTTGATGTGTCTGTTCGCACCACCAGCATCTGCGCGATGGACACCGATGGTAGGCTGATCCGGGAGAGCAGGATCGAGACCGAGCCGGAGGCGATCGCCGATCTGGGGCACATCCGGGGCGCAAAGAGCACTTCGGTTGCTTCAGCGTAGCCGTCGCATCCAAGAAAAATGAAAGGGATCAATATGATAGGGTATGGTGGGCGGTGACGGGCTCGAACCGCCGACCCTCTCGGTGTAAACGAGATGCTCTACCAACTGAGCTAACCGCCCGCAGCAGCCGTTTAATGCCTCGCCTTCCAGCCTTCAAGCCTTAGCTTGTGGGCAAGTGCCAAGCCGGGCCCACCCCGCGACGATCTGATGATTCCGAGATTCGCCGGCGACATGCGGTATCCATCCGATACAGGCCGGCCCATGACGGTGTCGGTTCCCTGCAGGCCTGCGAAATCCGGCGTTGCGGGAGGCGTGTATCGAGCCTTGCGAGGCGATTTCCACCGCCAATCAGCGAACCGACAATTTGATGACAGCTCGTGCTTGACACTTCGCGCCCGGCGCCATAATCCCAACCGCGCTGGGGCCGAGGCCATCAGCCGCCCGCGCGGGCGTAGCTCAGTTGGTTAGAGTGCCGGCCTGTCACGCCGGAGGTCGCGGGTTCGAGCCCCGTCGCCCGCGCCATATTTTCAGTACATCTTCAGCCGCCTGACAGCGCAAGCTGAAGTAAAGACCCCGCTGGAGGCCAGTGCCTTCAGCCGCCCGCGCGGGCGTAGCTCAGTTGGTTAGAGTGCCGGCCTGTCACGCCGGAGGTCGCGGGTTCGAGCCCCGTCGCCCGCGCCATTTCCCTCCCCTTCGACAATCCCATCGTATCCCCCGATCGGCGCGCCGAGCCTTCTGCCAGCATGGCGAGCGGCCGTCCACGACTACCGCGACGCGGCGGCGATCTGCTCCCGCCAGCCTGTGCCCTTGAGCCACCCTGCCCCAGCAACAAAAAAGGCCGCCGGCGGGTGCCGGCGGCCTGTATGCGTTCGTCTCAGCGCCTCAATGGGCGATCTGACCTGCCGCGGCATCGTCCTCGGCGGTCTTCGGCGTCGCCGCCTTCAGATCCTCTTCCCAGACGATCGGCTTCGGCTGGCGCACCAGCGCGTGCTGGAGCACCTGATCCATGCGCGAGACCGGAACGATCTCGAGCCCGTTCTTCACCGACTTCGGCAGGTCCACGAGGTCCTTGGCGTTGTCCTCGGGGATCAGCACCTTCTTGATGCCGCCGCGCAGCGCGGCGAGCAGCTTCTCCTTCAGGCCGCCGATCGGCAGCACCCTGCCCCGCAGCGTCACCTCGCCGGTCATGGCGATGTCACGCCGGATCGGGATGCCCGTCAGCACCGAGACGATGGCGGTGGCCATCGCGATGCCGGCCGAGGGCCCGTCCTTCGGGGTCGCCCCCTCGGGAACGTGGACGTGGATGTCGCGCCGGTCGAAGAGCGGCGGCTCGACACCGAAATCGATGGCCCGCGAGCGGACATAGGATGCCGCCGCAGAGATCGATTCCTTCATCACCTCGCGCAGATTGCCGGTGACGGTCATCCTGCCCTTGCCGGGCATCATCACGCCTTCGATGGTGAGAAGCTCACCACCGACCTCGGTCCAGGCCAGACCGGTGACGACACCGACCTGGTCCTCGGTCTCCGCTTCGCCATAGCGATAGCGCGGCGGGCCGAGATACTCCTCGAGCACCGTGGGCGTGACAGCGACCTTCTTCTTCTTCGAGAGCACGATCTCCTTCACCGCCTTGCGGACGGTGTTGGCGATCTCGCGCTCGAGATTGCGGACGCCGGCTTCACGCGTATAGCGCCGGACCAGCGTCATCAGCGCCTCGTCGTCGATCGACCATTCCTTCGACTCGAGCCCGTGCTTCTTGATCGTGCCCGGGATCAGATGGCGACGCGAGATCTCGACCTTCTCATCCTCGGTGTAACCGGCGATGCGGATGACCTCCATCCGGTCCAGCAGGGCCGGCGGAATGTTGAGCGTGTTGGCCGTGGTCACGAACATCACGTTCGACAGGTCGTAGTCGACCTCGAGATAATGGTCGTTGAAGGTCGAGTTCTGCTCGGGATCGAGCACCTCGAGCAGGGCCGCCGACGGATCGCCGCGGAAGTCCTGGCCCATCTTGTCGATCTCGTCGAGCAGGATGAGCGGATTCGAGGTCTTGGCCTTCTTCATCGACTGGATGATCTTGCCGGGCATCGAGCCGATATAGGTGCGGCGGTGACCGCGGATCTCGGCCTCGTCACGCACGCCGCCGAGCGACATGCGCACGAACTCGCGGCCGGTCGCCTTGGCGATCGACTTGCCGAGCGAGGTCTTGCCGACGCCCGGAGGGCCGACAAGGCACAGGATCGGGCCGGCGAGCCGGTTGGCGCGCTGCTGCACGGCGAGGTATTCGACGATCCGGTCCTTGACCTTGTCGAGGCCGAAATGATCGTCGTCGAGCACCTGCTGGGCCGCGGCGAGGTCCTTCTTGATCTTCGAGCGCTTCTGCCAGGGGATGCCGAGCAGCCAGTCGAGATAGTTGCGCACGACCGTCGCTTCGGCAGACATCGGCGACATCTGCCTGAGCTTCTTGACCTCGGCCAGCGCCTTGTCGCGCGCCTCCTTGGTCAGCTTGGTCTTGGCGATGCGCTCTTCCAGCTCGGCGAGCTCGTCACGGCCTTCCTCGCCGTCGCCGAGTTCCTTCTGGATCGCCTTCATCTGCTCGTTCAGGTAGTACTCGCGCTGGGTCTTCTCCATCTGGCGCTTGACGCGCGAGCGGATGCGCTTCTCGACCTGGAGAACCGACATCTCGCTTTCCATCAGCGAGAGCACCTTCTCGAGGCGGTGAGCGACGTTCATCACCTCCAGAACGGCCTGGCGGTCGACGATCTTCACGGCGAGATGCGAGGCCACGGTGTCGGCGAGCTTGGCCGGCTCGTCGATCTGCGAAACCGCGGCGACGATCTCGGGCGAGATCTTCTTGTTGAGCTTCACATAGCTCTCGAACTCGCTGACGACCGAACGGCCGAGCGCCTCGACCTCGACCTTCTTGCCGGACTCCTCTTCGAGCGCGACCGCCTCGGCCTGGTAGAAACTGTCATCGGCGCTGTAGCTCAGCGCCTTGGCGCGGCCGACGCCCTCGACCAGCACCTTGACGGTGGAATCGGGAAGCTTCAGCAGCTGCAGGACGCGGGCGAGCGTGCCGATCTGGAAGATGTCCTTGGTCTCCGGATCGTCGTCGCCAGCGTTCTTCTGGGTGGCGAGCAGGATCAGTCCGTCGTTCTTGACCACCTCCTCGAGCGCGCGAATGGACTTCTCGCGGCCGACGAAGAGCGGCACGATCATGTGCGGGAAAACGACGATGTCGCGCAGGGGCAGAACCGGGTAAGTGCCGGTGGTGCCGGGGACGAGCGGGGCGCGGGGCGTCGAGCCTGTCATGTCTTGTCCTTCAAGTTTTCGCCCGACCGACCCCCTGATGGGCGACCGAACCGGACGTTCCGCGCCGGCGCGACCATTCGCGCCAACCGCCCCTGCGACTCACGCCCTCGACAGGCACGCTGCATCGCAGGTGGACTTAAAGTGGATGCTTCCCGGCTCGCTTTCAAGCGACCCGCCAGCGCAGTCCACCGCAGCTTCCACCGCATGCCGGAACACGAAGCCGCGATGGCGGTGCGGGCGGAGGCAGTCTCGCACAGTCCTGCGAGCCAGCCCTCCAAAGCAAAACGCGCGCCAGACGGCGCGCGTTCGAAAATGGGGCAGATTAACGTTGGGTCAGGCCGAAGCCGACTTGGTCTCTTCTTCCCGGTCCGAATAGATGAACAATGGCCGCGACTTCGTTTCGACGGCCTCGGGCCCGATCACGACCTGCTCGACGCCTTCCAGCCCCGGCAGCTCGTACATGGTCTCGAGCAGGATGCCCTCCATGATCGAGCGCAGACCACGGGCGCCGGTCTTGCGCTCGATCGCCTTGCGCGCGATCAGGCTGACGGCCTCGTCGGTGAAGGTCAGCTCGGTGTCCTCCATCTCGAACAGACGCTGATACTGCTTGACCAGCGCGTTCTTCGGCTCGGTCAGGATCGTCTTGAGCGCGGCTTCGTCGAGGTCCTCGAGCGTCGCCAGCACCGGCAGGCGGCCGACGAATTCCGGGATCAGGCCGAACTTCAGCAGATCCTCGGGCTCGACCTCGCGGAAGATCGCGCCGGTACGCCGGTCGTCGGGCGCCTTCACGGTCGCGCCGAAGCCGATCGAGGTACCCTTGCCGCGGCCGGAGATGATCTTGTCCAGCCCGGCGAAGGCGCCGCCGCAGATGAACAGGATGTTGGTGGTGTCGACCTGCAGGAACTCCTGCTGCGGATGCTTGCGCCCGCCCTGCGGCGGCACGGAGGCGACGGTGCCCTCCATGATCTTGAGCAGCGCCTGCTGGACGCCCTCGCCCGAAACATCGCGAGTTATCGAGGGATTGTCCGACTTGCGGCTGATCTTGTCGATCTCGTCGATGTAGACGATGCCGCGCTGCGCCCGCTCGACATTGTAGTCGGAAGCCTGGAGCAGCTTCAGGATGATGTTCTCGACATCCTCGCCGACATAGCCGGCCTCGGTCAGCGTCGTCGCATCCGCCATGGTGAAGGGCACGTCGAGGATGCGGGCGAGCGTCTGCGCGAGCAGCGTCTTGCCCGAGCCCGTCGGCCCGATCAGCAGGATGTTGGACTTCGCCAGCTCGACGTCGTTGTGCTTCGTCGCGTGCGAAAGCCGCTTGTAATGATTGTGGACGGCGACGGAGAGCACCTTCTTGGCGTGATCCTGGCCGATGACATAGTCGTCGAGGACCTTGCGGATCTCCTTCGGCGTCGGCACCCCGTCCTTCGACTTCACCAGCGCGGACTTGGACTCCTCGCGGATGATGTCCATGCACAGCTCGACGCACTCGTCGCAGATGAACACCGTCGGGCCCGCGATCAGCTTGCGAACCTCGTGCTGGCTCTTGCCGCAGAACGAGCAGTAGAGCGTGCTCTTCGAATCGCCGCTGCTGACCTTACTCATTGTCGATCTCCATCTCGGGAGGCGAAGCCAGCCACCGAATAACGGCAAGCCGATGTCGTCTCTCCGTCATAGTAGGCGCTCAGATCACGATTATTAGGTTAACGCATCGCCATGGCGCAGGCGCCGACGAAACTGCCCCAAAACCGAACCTCTCGAGCGCCCTGCGCGCTCTTCCGATGAGCCTCATGCAAACATGAGGCCTAGTGATAGGCAATATGGCCCCTCCTGCGCGGCACGCCAAGCCTTGGCCGCGCAGGAGAGTCCGGATCGTTCAGGCGACCTCTTCCGGTCGCTTGTCGATGACCTTGTCGATCAGGCCGAAATCGCGGGCCTGCTCGGAGGTCATGAAATTGTCGCGCTCCAGCGCCGCCTCGATGTCCTCATAGGGGCGGCCGGTATGCTTGACGTAGATCTCGTTCAGGCGCCGCTTCAGGCTCTCGACCTCGCGGGCATGAATCAGGATGTCCGTCACCTGGCCCTGGAAGCCCCCGGAGGGCTGATGGACCATGATGCGGGCGTTCGGCAGGGCGAAGCGCATGTCCTTGGCGCCGGCGGTGAGCAGCAGCGAGCCCATCGAGGCGGCCTGGCCGACGCAAAGCGTCGTCACCGGGCAGCGGATGAACTGCATGGTGTCGTAGATCGACAGGCCCGAAGTGACCACGCCGCCGGGCGAGTTGATGTAGAAGGAGATTTCCTTCTTCGGGTTCTCGGCCTCGAGGAAGAGCAGCTGGGCGACGATCAGCGAGGCGGAATAATCCTCGACCGGACCCGTCAGGAAGATGATCCGCTCACGCAGCAGGCGCGAATAGATGTCGAAGGCACGCTCGCCGCGGCTCGACTGCTCGACCACCATCGGGACGAGATTGTTGTAGGTCTCGATTGGATCGCGCATCGCAGCCAGTCCTTGAAGTGCGGGGGGCGGGAATCAGCCAGTATCGGCGAAGGCCCCACATAAGCATGCCGGCCCCGCCTGAAAAGGGAAGCGCCGCCCGGCCGAAGCCGGGCGGCGCAAATCAGACGCGTGATTGCCGAAACGGGTTCAGGCCGAGGCCTCGTCGCTGGCGGCGGCCTTCTTGGCCTTCTTGGCCTTGGCCGGCTTGGCCTCGCTTTCTTCCTCGTCGTCGGCGAAGAGCTCTTCGCGGGAGACGGTCTTGTCCTCGACCTTCACCTGACCGAGCAGATGGTCGACGACCTTCTCCTCGAAGATCGGGGCGCGGATCTCGGCGAGCGCCTGCGGGTTCTTGCGGTAGAACTCCCAGACTTCCTTCTCCTGGCCCGGGAACTGGCGGGCGCGCTCGATCAGGGCCTGCGTCACTTCGTCGTCGGCGATCTGGATCTTGGCCTGCTCGCCGATCTCGGCGAGGACGAGGCCGAGACGGACCCGGCGCTCGGCGATCTTGCGATACTCGGCCCGGGCGTCCTCCTCGGTGGTGTCCTCGTCCGCGAAGGTCTTGTTGGCCTGCTTCATATCGGCCTCGACCTGGCTCCAGACGGCACCGAACTCCTGGTCGACCAGGGTCGGCGGCAGCTCGAAGGCGTATTTGGTGTCGAGCGCGTCGAGCAGGCTCTTCTTCAGCTTGCGACGCGACTGGGTGCCGAGCTCGCGGCCGAGCTGCTCGCGAATCGCGGCCTTCAGCGCATCGAGCGATTCCATGCCGAAGCCCTTGGCGAGCTCGTCGTCGATGGTGAGCTCGCCCGGCGCCTGCACGTCGTCGACGGTCACGGCGAACTCGGCCGGCTTACCGGCGAGATGCGTGGCAGTGTAGTTCTCGGGGAAGGTCACCGAAACGGTGCGGCTCTCGCCCTTCTTGGCGCCCTCGAGCTGATCCTCGAAGCCCGGGATGAACTGGCCAGAGCCGAGATCGAGCGGGATGCCCGTGCCGGTGCCGCCGTCGAAGGGCTCGCCATCGAGCGTGCCGGTGAAGGAGATCAGCAGGCGATCGCCCTTCCCCGCCACGGCATCGTCGCCCTTGCTGGAGAACGGACGATTCTGGGAGGCCATGCGCTCGAGCGCGGCATCGACATCGGCCTCGGGGATCTCGGCGACCGGCTTGACCAGCGCCACGTCCGACAGGTCGGCGAGCTCGATCTTCGGCAGCACCTCGAGGGCGACCGTGAAGGCGAGATCGCCCTTGGCCTCCATCGCGGCCTCGATCTCGTCCTTGTTCTCGGGGAACTTGATCTGCGGCTCGAAAGCGAGCTTCAGGCCGTTATCGGAGACGATCTTCTGATTGGCCTCGTTGACGGCGTTCTGCACGACATCGGCCATGACCGAGCGGCCATAGAGACGGCGCAGATGGCCGACCGGGACCTTGCCGGGGCGGAAGCCGTTGATGCGGGCCTTGCCCTGCAGGTTCTGCAGTTCGTCATCGAGCCTCGTCTTCAGGTCGGCGGCGTTCAGCACCACCTGAAATTCGCGCTTGAGGCCCTGGGACAGGGTTTCGGTCACGTTCATCGTTCTGATCCGCCAACAGCTCGTTACTTCAATGTCCAAAGCGCGACGCCGGATGACCGCCGCCGCGCTCGCGAAATCCGAATCCTGGTGCGGGCGAAGGGACTCGAACCCCCACGACTTGCGTCGGCGGAACCTAAATCCGCTGCGTCTACCAGTTCCGCCACGCCCGCCAACCCGATAGGCCGCGTGCGAGCAAACGCACCGCCGCCATCGTTGGGCCGCGGTCCTATACGCATTTCGGACGGAGTATGCAGCAAAAAAATGCGACGTTTCTGCGAAGGCGGTTGCAGAAGGGGCGCTCTCGCCAGCGTCGACGCCCCGCGCTATGTCGCTTCGTCATGAAAACGGATCATTCCATGCCCGAGATCAAGGCCCGGCCGAATCGCCGCCAGGCGCTGGCCGGGCTGACCAGCCTGGCGGCGCTCGCCGGCACGACGCCGACGCGCGCACAGGACACGACACCCGCCCCCGGGCAGCCCGCAGAGCCGGCCGCCGCCGCCGCACGCGAGGTCCGCGAGCTCACCGCCGCCCCGGGCAAGACCCGGCTGCGACCATCACCGGCGACCGAAAGCGAGATCTGGAGCTTCGACGGCAATGCGCCTGGGCCGACCCTGCGCGTCAAGCTCGGCGAGCCCCTGCGCATCCGGTTGCTGAACCGGACCGACAAGCCGCTCTCCCTGCACTGGCACGGGCTGCGCCACGACCAGACCATGGACGGCGTCGGCGGCTTCAGCCAGGAGCCCGTCGCACCGGGCGACAGCTTCGAATACCGGCTGACCCCGCGCGATCCCGGCAGCTATCTCTATCGCCCGCTGCTGCTCGGGGGATCGTCGGAGCCTGCAGGCCGCGGCCTCTCCGGACTGCTCGTCGTCGAGGAGAAGGAGCCGCCGGCCGTTGATCTCGACCTGCCCGTGCTGGTCGGCGACTGGCTGCTCGGCGACGACCACAAGCTGCTGCCCTTCCCCGCCACGGCGCAGGAAGGCGCCGCCGCCGGCCGGCTCGGCAGCTGGCTCACCGTCAACGGCAAGCCGCCGCCGGAGCGGATCGGGCTGGCGCCGGGCGCGCGCGTAAGGCTGCGCCTCGCCAATGCCTGCAATGCGCGGATCATGCGCCTGCGCTTCGACGGGCTGAAGGCCTTCGTCGTCGCCGTCGACGGGCAACCGACCGAGACCTTCGAACCGGTGCGGGCGCAACTGCCCTTCGCGCCCGGCACGCGCTACGACGTGATCTTCGACATGCTCGAGGAGAACGGCGCCAGCGCCAGCGTCACCGCGCTGATCGGTCCGGGCATGCCGCTGGTGCGCTTCGTCAGCGAGGCCGGCAAGAGCGCCGTGCAGCGCAAGGCATCCGGCCCGATAGCGGCGCTCGCGCCCAATCCGGCGCTGCCGGCTGCGGTCCGGCTGCAGAACGCCAGCCGCGCCGAGATCATCGTCGAGGGCGGCGCCAAGATCGACGCCGACAACAAGCTCAACCTCTCCGGCGTCGATCAGGCCCGGCCATGGCGCCTCAATGGCACGACCGGGGATCCGCAGGGCAAGCCGCTGCTCAGCGTCCGGCGCGGCACGCCGGTGGTGATCGGCATCACCAACAAGACCGATTTCCTGCAGCCCTTCCATGTCCACGGCCACAGCTTCCGGCTGCTGCACCCGCTCGACGATGGCTGGGAGCCCTATTTCCTCGACACGGTGCAGATCCCGGAGGGCAAGCGCCTGCACATCGCCTTCATCGCCGACAATCCGGGGCGCTGGCTGATCTCCTCGACGGTGCTGGAGCGTTTCGACCTCGGCCTCTGGACCTGGTTCGAGGTCATCTGAGCCGGAATTCGGCCCAGTCCGCGTTCAGCGCACCTCGACCTCGCGGCCGAGGAGCCGCGCAAGCTGCTTCAGACGCCCGGTGACGCGCTGGCTGGCGAGCGCGCGGAATTCCGGCGGCAGGCTCAGGATCAGGCGCCGGTCGTCACAGACGAGCCTGGTTTGCGAGAGGATGCCGGGCATGCCGGCCGACATCAGATAGGCGACGCGCAGGATCGCCGCGACGATATGCGCGCGCTCGAGAAAGCGCGGGCTGAGCAGGCGGCGAAGGCCCTCCGCCGCAGGCGCGGAGCCCTTCAGCCCAGCATAACGATAAAACGCCGTCAGCGAGAGGAAGGCACGTCCGGCATGGTCGACGCCGCTGAACGGCGCATGGGCGATGACGTTGAGGGTCTGCTCGCCGCGATAATCGGGATGGGCGCGCCAGCCGATATCGGAGAGCAGGCAGGCGGCGGTCTGGAGCCGTTTCAGAGCGGGCTCGTCGTTCGGAAAGGCGCTGTCGAGCAGGCCCTCGACCCAGGGGATCAGATCGGCGGCATGGCGCGGATCGCGGGCGCGCAGCTGGTTGTAGTCCTGGGCGCCACGCAGCAAGGCATCGATGTCCTGCTCCTTGGGCGCGAGCTGCTCATGCATCAGCCCCTCGCGAACGCCATGAGCCGAGATCACGACCTGGCGCGGGCGACCGCGCTTGATCAGCTGATCAAGGACGAGCGCACCATAGGCGAGCAGTGGCCGCCGGGCGGAAGAGATCGCCTCGATCGATTCCAGCATGGTGGCATCGGCGCGCTCGACCAGCCGCACGAACTCGCTCGCCTCGCGCGCCGGCACGGTATAGCCATGCATGACATTGAGCGGATAGCCCGACTGGCGCTGGTGCAGCGTCGCCAGCGCGCGCCAGGTGCCGCCGACCGCGAAGAAATCGCGGCCGCGCATCGCGGCGAGCTGGGGATGGCCGTCGAGATCCTCGCGCACGATCTTCTCGGCCGCCTTGATCGAGTTCTGCGAGCGGTCCATCAGCGCAAGGCCGCCGAGCGCAAGGCTGACGCCCTCCCCGACCCTGCTGCCGTCGACGGCCACGAGCTCGAGCGAACCGCCCCCGAGATCGCCGACCACGCCGTTCGGCCGGTCGAAGCCCGAGATGACGCCGAGCGCCGAGAGATAGGCCTCGCGATCGCCCGAGATCAGCTCGATCGGCTGGCCGACCGCCGCCTCGGCCCGGGCGATGAAATCCGGGCCGTTCGAAGCATAGCGCGCCGCGGCCGTGGCGATGACGCGCAATTGCGCGACATGCATCGCCTCGCAGAGGATGCGGAAGCGGACCAGCGCCGCCAGGGCCTTCTCGACGGCGGCGGCGGCGAGCATGCCGGTCGTCGCGACCTGACGACCGAGCCCCGCCATCTCCTTCTCGTTGAAAACCTGCCCCGGTGCCCGGGACAGGTTCTCATAGACGACGAGGCGGACCGAATTCGAACCGATATCGATGATCGCGACGGTGTCACCCAGACTCAAGCGACCTTGTGCCTGCTCAGGCCTTCTTGCCGGAACGGCGGGAAAGGCTGCGAGGACTTGAACTGGAGAGTGATTTTCCACGACCGGACAGGCTCGGATTCGTCATGAAATACTTGTGGGCGTTGAACGACTCTTCGGCCGATGGCGGGACAATGCGTCGCGAGCCGCCATCGGGCAAGATGGTCCAGCTCTGTTCGTTGTCGAGAAAATTCGCCAGCATGATCTGCTCGAGCAGCTGCTGGTGCACGGTGGGGTTGAGGATCGGCGTCAGCGCCTCCACCCGGCGGTCGAGGTTGCGCGGCATCAGATCGGCCGAGGAGATATAGAGCTTGGCGCGCGGCGAAGGCATGCCGTGCCCGGCACCGAAGGCGTAGACGCGGGTATGCTCGAGGAAGCGCCCGACGATCGACTTAACCCGGATGTTCTCGGAAAGTCCGGGCACGCCGGGACGCAGGCAACAGATGCCGCGCACGACGAAATCGATCTGCACGCCGGCCTGGCTGGCATCGTAGAGCGCGTCGATGATCTCGGGATCGACCAGCGAATTGCACTTGCCCCAGATCGCGCCCTTCCGGCCGGCCTTCACATGCGCGACCTCCTCGGCGATGTCGTCGAGCAGCCTTTTCTTCAGGTTCACCGGCGAGACCGCCATGCGCTCGAGCTCGGCCGGCTCGGCATAGCCGGTGATGAAATTGAAAATCCGTGCCACGTCCTGCGCCATCACCGGATCGGCGGTGAAGAAGGAGACGTCGGTGTAGATGCGCGCCGTGATCGGGTGATAGTTGCCGGTCGCGATATGGCAGTAGGTCGTGAGCTGCCCGGCCTCACGGCGCACCACCATCGAGAGCTTGGCGTGGGTCTTGAGCTCGATGAAGCCGTAGACCACCTGCACGCCGGCGCGCTCGAGATCGCGCGCCCAGCGGATATTGGCCTCCTCGTCGAAGCGGGCCTTGAGCTCGACCAATGCAGTGACCGACTTGCCGGCCTCGGCGGCTTCGGCCAGGGCCTGGACGATCGGCGAGTTCGAGGACGTTCGGTAGAGCGTCTGCTTGATCGCCACGACATTGGGATCGCGCGCCGCCTGCTGCAGGAACTGGACGACGACGTCGAAGCTCTCATAGGGGTGATGGACGATTAGGTCCTTCTGACGGATGGCCGCGAAGCAGTCGCCGCCATGCTCGCGGATCCGCTCGGGGAAGCGAGCATTATAGGGCTTGAACTTCAGGTCCGGCCGGTCGACGCCGACGAGCTGCGAAAGCTCGTTGAGGCCGATCATGCCGTCGACGATCACGATCTCGTCAGGATCGACCCGCAGCTCGCGCACGATCAGCTGGCGCAGATGGTCCGGCGTGTCGGCGTGCAGTTCGAGGCGGATCACGACGCCGCGTCGGCGCTGCTTGAGCATGCTCTCGAAGACGCGGACCAGGTCCTCCGCCTCCTCCTCGATGTCGAGATCGGAGTCGCGGATGATGCGGAAGGAGCCGGTTCCCTTGACCTCGTAGCCGGGGAAGAGCTTGCCGATGAACAGCGCGACGAGGTCCTCGAGCATGATGAAGCGCTGCACGCCCTCGCGCGCCAGATCGGGCACCTCGATGAAGCGGTCGATCTTGCCGGGGACGCGGATCAACGCGTCGAGCGCGCGCCCGTCGCTGATGCGCTCGAGCGCGAGCGCCAGGCTGAAGCCGAGATTGGGGATGAACGGGAAGGGATGGGCCGGGTCGATCGCCAGCGGCGTCAGCACGGGAAAGACATAGTGGAGGAAGCGGTCCTCGAGCCAGACTCGCTCCTGCGGGCCGATATCGGCCGCCTTCAGCAACAGGATACGGTTGTCCTGCAGGTCCTGCCTGAGCTCGACCCAACGGGTCTGCTGGTCGCGCGTCAGGTCGGAGACCGCCGCGCCCAGCGCGACGAGCTGCTCGGCCGGGCTCAAGCCGTCCTGGCTCGGCGTGACCACGCCGGCCTTGAGCTGCTCACGCAGGCCGGAGACCCGGACCATGAAGAACTCGTCGAGATTGTTCGCCGAGATCGAGAGGAAGCGCAGCTGTTCGAGCAGGGGATGATTGCGATTGGAGGCCTCCTCCATCACGCGGCGGTTGAACTGCAGCCAGGACAATTCGCGATTCATGAAGCGCTGCGGCGACCGGCGCAGCTCATGATCGACGGTAAGTGCCGTAATCTCCGGTACCGGTGTCGCTGCCCGCGAAGCCGCCGCCTCGGCCAGATCCTGGTTCATTCGCCTCGCCTTCGCCGCTGCCGCTCGTGTCACTGCCGATCCTGTAGCTGTCATCTGTGTCGGTTTGCCGTCGGCCGACCATCGGCCCACCCATCCTCAAGGCATCCTAGCGTAACGCTTCGATGACATTCGAGGCCCAGCGCCATGAGCAGGGCTCGCGACGACCCCGCTCGCAACGCCATCTCATGACGGTTGCGCATGCCGTGCGGCCCGCTGCCGCAATTGCCGCGCGAACGGCTCGGGAACCTTGCGCTCACCCCCGCTCTCCTGTTTTGGTCGCATGCGAATCCCGCATGCCGCGCCAGATATTTCCAGAGAACGATCTTGTCAGAACCCTCCGCCGCCGCCGACCATGACGACATCGTCTACCCCTCGGCCATACCCTTTGCCCTGGCGCACCTGGCCGGCCTCGGCGCGTTCTGGAGCGGCGTGACCGCGACCTCGCTCTGGCTCTGCTTCGGACTCTACTGGCTGCGCATGTTCGCGGTCACGGCAGGCTATCACCGCTACTTCTCGCATCGCTCCTACAAGACCAGCCGCATCGGCCAGTTCGTCCTCGCCTTCCTCGCGCAGTCGACGGCGCAGAAGAGCGTGATCTGGTGGGCCTCGAAGCACCGGCACCATCACCGCTTCGCCGACACCGAGCACGACGTGCACTCGCCGGTCCAGAGATCCTTCTTCTATTCGCATGTCGGCTGGATCTTCAGCCGCCAGCATCACGAGTTCGACGCTTCCACCGTCACCGACCTGACCCGGTTTCCCGAGCTTCGGCTGCTGCACCGTTTCGAGCTCGCGCCGGCGATCCTGCTCGCCCTCGCCTGCTTCGCCATCGATGGCTGGTCCGGCCTGTTCGTCGGCTTCTTCATCTCGACCGTGCTGGTCTATCACGGCACCTTCTGCATCAACTCGCTGGCGCATGTGCATGGCGACAAGCACTATGTCACCGGAGACGAGAGCCGGAACAATTGGTGGCTGGCGATCATCACCATGGGCGAAGGCTGGCACAACAACCACCATGCCTATCAGTACAGCGTGCGCCAGGGCTTTCGCTGGTGGCAGTGGGACCCGACCTATTACCTGATCCTCGGCCTGTCGAAGCTGCGCCTGGTCTGGGATCTGAAGGCGCCGCCGCAGGCCGTGGTCGACCGCTCGCAGGCCCTGCCACCGCGCGTGATCGAGCGTTCGGCCGAGCGCCTTGCAGCCTCCGTGCCGGTCGACCGCATCGTGCAGGGCCTGCGCGAGGCCTATGCCGGCACGCCGGCACTACCCGGACTGCATTTGCCGGAATTGCATCTGCCGACGCTGACCCTGCCGGAGCTGCGCGAGGCGCTCGCGACCATGCAGGCCCGTGCCGGCGAGCGGCTCTCCGCGATCCAGGCCCAGGCCCATGAGGCGATGGCGCACTGGCATGTGCCGGCGCTGCCGAGCCGCGAGGAGCTGACGGAGAAGGCGGCGGCGATGTTCGTCAAGACGCCGTCGCTCGACGCCATCGCGGCGCGTGCGCACGACATGCTGGTCGAGGCGATCCATGCCCGGCTGGTGGCGCCCCCGGCTGCCGCCAAGGCCTGAGGCCTATTCGGCGTCGAACAGGCTGGCCGCGACCTCGCTCGCCATGGCGCGGGTGACGCGGCGGCCGCGCTCCAGCGAGAGCCGGTCGATGGCGTCGACCAGGTCCCGCGCCGCGGCGAAAGAGCGCTCCATGCGCAGCGCCAGCGCCTCGATCGTGCCGGTGTCGACGATCAGCTGCCGGTCGACGAAGAGCTTGACCAGCAGCGCCCGCAGCAAAGCGTCGTCAGGCGCCGCGATCTCGGCTGCCGGCGCGAGCCGCAGGCGCGAGAGCAGGTCCGGCACGCTCAGCCCCCATTGATCCGGGGCCGTTCGCGCCGTCAGCAAGGCGAAGCCGCCGCGCGCCTTGACGGCGTTGAGCAGGTGGAAGAGCGCCCGCTCGTCGAGCCGGCCGGCATCGCAATCCTCGATGACCAGCGCCCCGCCGGAGGCCAGATGCGGCACCTTGCCCTCGTCGATTTCGCTGGCCTGCAGCGTCCAGGCATGCGCCTGCGCCGCCCAGATCGCGGCAAGATGGGTCTTGCCCGAACCCTCCGGCCCGATGAGGCGCAGCCAGGCATCCGGCCAGGCCGGCCAGCTCTCGACCAGCCCATAGGCCTGCTCATTGGACGGGCCGACGAGAAAATCCTCGACGCCGTGCCGGCTGTCGACCGGCAGGTCGAAAGCGAGCTGACGCGGCCGGCGCGGCGGCTCAGTTCCCGGCATGATTGTCCGAACCGGTGGCGACGAGCTTCTGATCGGGCCGGCCGCGATAGAGATCGCTGGCCAGATACTGACGCAGCGCAAAGCGCATCAGCACGCCGATGACGGCCGCCAGCGGCACCGCCAGCAGGAGCCCGACGAAACCGAACAGCGAACCGAAGGCGAGCAGCGCGAACATCAGCCAGACCGGATGCACGCCGATGGAGTCGCCGACCAGCTTGGGCTGGAGGATGTTGCCCTCGAAGAACTGACCGGCGGCGAAGACCGCGAGCGTCGCCAGCGGCATCGTCCAATCCGGCCAGAACTGCACGATCGCGACGCCGACCGACAGCACAAGCC
The DNA here is from genome assembly GCF_058798075.1 of Allobosea sp. GW823-FHT01F03. Lineage (NCBI taxonomy): Bacteria > Pseudomonadati > Pseudomonadota > Alphaproteobacteria > Hyphomicrobiales > Alloboseaceae > Allobosea > Allobosea sp. GW823-FHT01F03. The sequence continues at coordinate 3,540,084 of NZ_CM179505.1, forward strand.
CGGTCAGCGAGCCGACATAGGGGATGAAGGAGAGGAAGCCGGAGATGATGCCGATCAGGGCGCCGAAATTGACGCCGAGCAGCGAGAGACCGACCGCATAGAACAGCCCGAGCAGTACGCAGACCAGCGCCTGCCCGCGCAGGAAGCCGGCGATGGCAGTGTCCATCTCGTGCAGCAGGCCGCGGATCGTGTCGCGGTGATCGCGTGGCAGCCAGCCATCGACGGTCTCGACCATGCGGTCCCAATCGGCGAGCAGGTAGAAGGCGATGACCGGCGTCAGCACCAGCAGCGAGAAGACACCGATGATCGCGGTCCCGCCCGACCAGAGCGATTGCAGGAGCCCGCCGACCCATTTGGTCGCCTCGCCGACGAAATTGCCGAGCTGGCTCTGGGCATCCTCGGCGAGCTTGGTCCCGCCGAAGCGCTCGAGCAGCGGCGCGCCACGCTCCATGACCAGCGCCTGCAGCTTGGCGGCGACTTCAGGCAGGCGCGCGACGAGGCCGGCGAGCTGCTGACTCAGCAATGGCAGCAGCAGCACCAGCGTCATTACGAAGAACAGCAGGAAGACGCAGAGGATGACGATGGTCGCGGTCAGGCGGCGCATGCCGAGCCGCTCCAGCCTGTCCGCCAGCGGATCGAGCAGATAGGCCAGTGCCAGCGCCGCGATGAACGGCAAGAGCACGTCGCGCAACAGCAAGAGCGCCAGCACGAAGGCCGCAAGGGTGAGAGCCCAGAAGGCGAGTTGACGCTGAAGACTCATCCGCTGTCCTGAACTCGCCGTTACGCATTGTCCGCAGGGCCCGGTGGGCCGGCCGGGCCCCTAGAGAATAGGAGCGTACCGGCAAGGTTCCAAGCTCAGGCCGCCATATGGCGCAGCCAGAAGGCGAGGTAGGCCGCCATGGAACCGACCGTCAAGAGCGCGACGGTGAGCTGCGCGACCGGGATCGCAGGGCCGAGATCAAGCCCGAAGGCGCGCGAGCCCAGCATCAGCGCAGCAAAGCTGAGCTGCGCCGCCGTATTGAGCTTGCTGACGGCGAAGGGCGCGATCTCGAGCGGCCTCTCCATCAGCCAGGAGAGGATCACGGCGGTGACGATCATGATGTCGCGCGAGACGACCAGGATGACGAGCCAGGCCGGTATGGCGCCGACCATGGCGAGGGTGATGTAGATCGAGACGATCAGCGCCTTGTCGGCGACGGGGTCGAGATAGGCGCCGAGCTCGCTTGCCATGTCGAAGCGCTTGGCGATGAAACCGTCGATCGCGTCGGAAATCCCGGCCGCGACGAACAGCAGGAAGGCGGCCAGCCAGCGTTCGTTGATGATCATCACGATCACGAGGGGGACGAGGATCAGACGGCCGATGGTGATCAGGTTCGGAAGCGTCATCGCCAGGGCTCGTCGCCAGGTTCTCGAGCGGAACTACGACTGAAGGCTAATGCATGTGCGGGACAACTGCGAAACGCTTTCGCGGAAGAGGCGCTGCCGGCTTGCCAGCGGGGCCGCCCTTGCCTATCGCTCCCCGCACAGCAAGGAGCGCGGTTTCATGACCAAGACAGGCGGCAACGGGCTGACCTATGCGCAGGCGGGCGTCGATATCGATGCCGGCAATGCCATGGTCGATGCAATCAAGCCTCTGGTGCGTTCGACCCGGCGTCCGGGCGCGGATGCCGAGATCGGCGGTTTCGGCGGCCTGTTCGACCTGAAGGCGGCGGGCTTCAGCGACCCGATCCTGGTCGCGGCCAATGACGGCGTCGGCACCAAGGTGAAGATCGCGATCGAGAGCGGCCGGCATTCGACGATCGGCATCGACCTCGTCGCAATGTGCGTCAACGACCTCGTCGTGCAGGGCGCCGAGCCGCTGCTGTTCCTAGACTACTACGCCACCGGCAAGCTCGACCCGCAGGCCGGCGTCGAGATCGTGCGCGGCATCGCCGAAGGCTGCCGCCAGGCCGGCTGTGCCCTGATCGGCGGCGAGACCGCCGAGATGCCGGGCATGTATGCCGACAAGGATTACGACCTCGCCGGCTTTGCCGTCGGCGCCGCCGAGCGCGGCACGCTGCTGCCGCGCGCCGATCTGGTCGCGGGCGACGTCGTGCTCGGACTGCCCTCCTCCGGCGTGCATTCCAACGGCTTCTCGCTGGTCCGGCGCATCGTCGCGCTCTCCGGCCTCGCCTGGGAGGCGCCCGCCCCCTTCGCTCCCGAACTGACGCTGGCCGAGGCGCTGCTGACGCCGACCCGGATCTATGTGAAGCCGCTGCTGCAGGCGCTGAAGGCGGCGCCCGGCATCAAGGCGCTGGCGCACATCACCGGCGGCGGCTTCCCCGACAACATCCCGCGCGTCCTGCCCGACGATCTCGGCGTCGCGCTCGATCTGTCCGCGATCCCGGTACCGGCCGTCTTCGGCTGGCTCGCCAAGGTCGGCGGCGTCGCCGAGCGCGAGATGCTGCGCACCTTCAATTGCGGCATCGGCATGATCGTGGTCGCCTCGGCGGCAGAGGCGGATGCGGTCGTCGCCGCGTTGCGCGAGGCTGGCGAAGCTCCGGTCCGGCTCGGTGAGGTCACGCCGTCCGGTAGCGAGGGTCAGGTCACCTATCACGGGAAGCTCGGCCTGTGAGCACGACGCCGCGGCGGGTCCGCACCGCGATCCTGATCTCGGGCCGCGGCTCGAACATGGTCGCCCTGATCGAGGCGGCGCAGGCGGCCGATTTCCCGGCCGAGATCGTGCTGGTCGCGGCCAACTTGCCGGAGGCTGGCGGACTCGAGCGCGCCCGGCAGGCCGGCATCGCCACGGCATCCGTCGACCATCGCCCCTTTGGAAAGGACCGCGAGGCGTTCGAACGCAAGCTCGACGAGGTCTTGCGCGTCAACCAGATCGAACTCGTCGCGCTCGCCGGCTTCATGCGCGTGCTGACGCCCTGGTTCGTGACGCGCTGGCAGGGGCGGCTGGTCAATATCCACCCCTCCCTGCTGCCGGACTTCCGCGGCACGCATACCCATGCCCGGGCGCTGGAGGCCGGTGTCAGCGAACATGGCTGCACCGTGCATTTCGTCGTGCCCGAGCTCGACGCCGGCCCGACCATCCTGCAGGCGAAAGTCCCGGTCCTGCCCGGCGACGACGAGGCGAGCCTGTCGGCGCGGGTGCTGGAGCAGGAGCACGTCCTCTATCCGCGGGCGCTGGCGCTTGTCGCGTCGGGCGCGGCGAAGCTGGAAGACGAGGCGCAGGCCAACAGCTAGCCGACCGTCATTCGCGGGCGATGCGCAGGCTCGAGAACCTCACGACGAGACATTACGGGCCGGAGCCTCCTCCGCCCTGAGATGCTCGGGTCAAGCCCGAGCATGACGCGCTCCCCGCTGCTACTGAACGCTCGCCACCATCGCGGCCTGCTGCTCCAGCGCGCGCCGCGCCGCAACCTCCTGCTCCTCCTTCTGCCAGCGGCGGAACAGGTCGGCCCGTCTCGCCGGATAGCGCTCCTCGCGCGCCGTCAGCTCGGCGATGCGGTCGGTGCGGAAATGGCGGAAGGCCTGCCGGAGCTCGCACCAGGCGATGACCATGCGCACGCGCTCGAAGAAGGTGAGGCCGATCGGCCAGATCACCCGGCTCGACGGATTGCCGGCCTCGTCGCGATAGCTGATCTCGAGCTTGCGGCCATTGCGGATCGCGGCACGGACGGCCGCGACATCGACCTGATCGACGACCATGTCCTTGCAATAGGCCGGCGCGAACAGCGCCCCATCGAGCAGGATCGGGCGCAGATGCGCCGGCAGCACCGCCGCGACCTTCGAGACGACATCCTCGGCGGCGCGCGCCAGCGTCGGGTCGGCGCGCTCGGAGAGCCAGCGCATGCCGACCAGCACGGCCTCGATCTCATCGGGCGAGAACATCAGCGGCGGCAGGTCGAAGCCGGCATCGAGGACATAGCCGATGCCGGCCTCGCCGCGCACCGGGACGCCCTGGCGCAGCAGCGCGGCAATGTCGCGATAGACGGTGCGCACGGAGACATCGAGCTCGGAGGCCAGCGTCTCGGCGGTGACAGGGCGGCGGCGACGGCGCAGCCCCTGGATCAGATCGAGCAAACGTTCAGCGCGTTGCATGACGGGGCTTCCGCTTCGGGAAAGATGGATTAGCGTCACTCTGCCGCAGATGCCCTGACAATCATTGTCAGCAGCGTGGCAGCAGTATGGTGGCCGGCCGAGCCGGGGCAGCGCTGTTTCGAGGAGATTTCATGCTGGAACTGCACGTCTTTGGGCCCGGCTTCGGCCTGCCTGACCCCAGCCCGTTCTGTACCAAGGCCATCATCCTGATGGAGATGTCGAGGCTGCCCTATCGTCGGGTCCGCGGCAATCTGCGCAAGGCGCCGAAGGGCAAGTTCCCGGTGCTGGTCGACGAGGGCGAGGTCATCCCCGATACCAGCTTCATCCGGCTGCATCTCGAGCGCAAGCACGGCATCGATTTCGATCACGGACTCAGCGCCGAGCAGCGTGGCCTCGCCTGGGCGGTCGAGAAGATGCTGGAGGACCACCTCTACTGGCATATCGTCCAGGAACGCTGGGCCGACGCCGCGAATTTCGACCGCGGACCGCGCCACTTCTTCAGTGCCGTGCCGACGCCCCTGCGCCCGCTGGTCATCGCCATGGTCAAGCGCCAGGTTCGCCGCGACCTGCATGGCCAGGGCATCGGCCGGCACAGCGATGCCGAGCGTCTGGTCCTGGCGCGGCAGGCACTGGGCTCGCTCTCGGGCCTGCTCGGCGGCAAGCCTTACCTCACCGGGCCCGATCCTTGCGGCGGCGACGCGACGCTCGGCGCCTTCATGATCGGCGGGCTGTGCGAAACCTTCGAGTCACCGCTGCGCGCGGCGCTCATCGAGCATCCCAACCTCGTCGCCTATGCCGGCCGGATGCGCGAGCGCTATTTCAAGGTCGACGCGGAGAGCGCGCCGGCCTGACGACAGCCTGCTTCAGGGCCGCTGCAACTTGCAGCGGTCGATGAATTCATAGCCCTTGGCGCGGGCGGAATCGTTGAAGTAACCGGTCTCGCGAAAGGCCTGGATCTCGTCCTTGGTCATGGAATTGACCGTGCCCTTGGCATAGCAGCTGCAGGGCGAGTGCACCGCCTCGCGGGTCGTGTTCATCAGCCGCGACTGGGTGACGAGGCAGGCATCGAAGGCCCGCAGCTGAATCATGTAGGGCGTCAGGTTCTTGGCGGTCGGATCAGGGGGCGGCAAGGCGCTCGTGCCAGCGGCGGCGAACGCCACCTGCGCCGAAACCAGCATGGACAACCCGGCGACCCAAAAGGCCGCTCCAACCCGCCGCGTGATCATTGTCGAACCGTTCCGTCTTCGCGGCGCAGCCCGAGCGAAAGTCCCGAATCCGCTCTTGAATGACCCGCCTACGCAGCAGTGGATGGTCCACAGCACCAGCGAAAAAGCAATGACGCAAAGGTCACAGTTTGCGAATCCAGACCCTGTTGTCGTGGAAGGCGGCGCCGCCGAAAGGCGCGATCGAGTCCGCGCCGGTCAGGGTGTTGATGCCGCGGCCGCCGCGATGGGCGCCGTTCGGCCAGATCGACTCGGCGATGACGACGCCGCGTACCAGCCCGTCGAACAGCACGGCGTCGAGATGGACCTCGCCGCGGCGGTTGCCGACCAGGATGGCGTCGCCCTGGACGATGCCGAGTCCAGCCGCATCGTCGGGATGCAGCATCAGGGTCGGTCCGCCCTCCTTCTTGCGCGCGGTCGGCGTCTCGGTGAAGGACGAGTTCAGGAAGTTGCGGGCCGGGCTGGTCGCAAGCCGGAAAGGATGCTCGGCATCGGCGGCCTCGATCACGTTCCAATGGTCAGGCATGGCCGGGATCGTGGCATGCGGGCCTGCGAGGCCGGCATTGCTGTTGGGGACCTTGCTCCAGTCCGGCTTGAAGCGGAATCGGCCATCCGGCCAGCCGAAGCCCTTGAGATAATGCGCGGCCTCAAAATCTGGCTGGATGTCGTGGAATTCGCTGGCGATCAGCTCCTCGAGCGTGCCGCGCCCGGTCTGCTGCAAGGTCCAGTCGACGATCTCGCGCGGACTCAGCGAAAAGCCGCGATGCTCGGCGCCGAGGCGCTGGGCCAGGGCGCAGATCACCTCATGATTCGAGCGGCACTCGCCCGGCGGGTCGATCAGCTTGCCGCCCCACATGATGTGCTGGTGGCCGCCCCCCTGATAGAGGTCGTCATGCTCCATGAACTGCGTCGCCGGCAGCACGATGTCGGCCATGGCGGCAGTCTCGGTCATGAACTGCTCGTGCACGACGGTGAAGAGGTCGTCGCGGGCGAAGCCGCGCTTCACGAGCTCCTGCTCGGGCGCGACCGTGACCGGGTTGGTGTTCTGGATGAACAGCGCCCGGACCGGCTGGCCCTGCCGCAGCGCCGCAGCATCCCCCGTCAGGATGCGGCCGATCTGCGACTGGTCGAGCTGGCGGGTCTTCGGATCGGCCTTGTCGAGCCCCTCGATCAGGCTTTTGCGCCATTTGTAGACGCCGCTGTTCGAGTGGAAGGCGCCGCCGCCCTCATGCTGCCAGGCACCGGTGACTGCCGGCACGCAGAGCGCCGCATGCATATTGACGGCGCCGTTGCGCTGGCGCGCGAAACCATAGCCGAGCCGAAAATAGCTGCGCTTGCGCGTGCCGACGAGCTCCGCGAAGGCCTCGATCTCCGCGACCGAAAGACCGGTGATCGCCGCCGCCCATTCCGGCGTGCGCGTCGCCAGATGGCTCTCCAGCTCCTCGGGCGCATCGGTGAAGCGAGCGAGATAGTCGCGGTCGGCCAGCCCGTCGCGAAACAGCACATGCATCACGCCACAGGCGAGCGCGCCGTCCGTGCCCGGACGCAGCACGAGGCCGAGATCGGCCTGGTCGATGGTGGCGTTGCGGTAGATGTCGATCGCCACGATCTTGGCGCCGCGCTCCTTACGGGCCTTGACCGCGTGGTGCATGACGTTGACCTGGGTGTGCACCGGGTTGGTGCCCCAGATCACGACGCAGTCGGACTTGGCCATCTCGCGCGGATCGGAACCGGCGAGCCGGCCCGTGCCGGCGATGTAGCCGGTCCAGGCCGATGTGGTGCAGATCGTCGAGAACTGGCCGGAATAGCGCTTGGCATGGCGCAGGCGGTTGATGCCGTCGCGCATCACCAGCCCCATCGTACCGGCATAGTAATAGGGCCAGATCGTATCGGCGCCGAACTGCGCCTCCAGCGCGAGGAAGCGCTCGGCGACCTCGTCCAGCGCCTCGTCCCAGGAGATGCGCTCGAAGGCGCCCGAACCCTTGGGCCCGACACGCCGCAGCGGATGAAGCAGGCGGTCGGGATGGTGGATGCGCTCGGCGTAACGCGCGACCTTGGCGCAGATCACCCCGTCGGTGTAGCTCTGGCGCTTGCTGCCACGGACACGGCCGATGCTGCGGCCGTCGATGACCTCGACCTCCAGCGAACAGGCCGAAGGACAATCATGCGGACAGACGGAAGGCAGGCGCTCGACGCGGGGAAGTTCTGTCATCCCTCCTTCCTAGAACAGGTCCAGGCTCGGCGGAAGATCGTTCCCGCCAAAGCCGGCGGCGAGACGGCGCATGGTTCCGATTCGCACCGAATCGACCTCTTCTGGTAGGCAGCAACTTTCCACCCGCCCCGACGCGGCGCATCAACCTCGGGTTAAGACTAATGAATCAGATTGTCGCCGTTGGTCTGGTTTGGGGCGCCTCGGCGCCGGAGTTGTGATGATGCGTTGCGTTGCGTTCCTTGCTGGCCTTGTCGGCCTGGCTTCCGTGCTTGCGGCTCCGGCAAAGGCACAATCTCCGGAATACACCCAGTACACCTCGCCTGAATCGGCCCAGAACTGGCACCTGACGCTGGGTGCAGGCCTGCGCTACCAGCCCGACTATGTCGGCTCCAACGACTACATCTTCCGGCCGCGCGGCATCATCTCGCTCGGGCGCGGCACCAGGAGCACATGGTGGTCGGCCGAGGACGATGCGATCAGCATCGGCTTCTTTTCCGGCAAGGCCTGGCGCGTCGGCTTCTCCGGCAATCTGCTCTGGGAGCGCAAGGCCAGCACCAATGCGGCGCTGCGCATCACCGGCGTTCCCGACACCAAATTCGGCGGCGAGGGCGGCGTCTTCGCCGAATTCTACCCGACCTCCTGGCTGCGCGGCCGTGTCGATCTGCGCCGCGGCATCGTCGCGCATGACGGCGTCGTTGCCGAGGTCAAGGTCGAGGCGTTCCAGCGCATCGGCGCCTGGTCGATCGGCGCCGGCCCGCGCATGACCATTGCGAGCGCCGACTATGTCCGCACCTATTTCGGCGGCGCCTGGGCCGGCAATGGCGGCCTGCTGCAACGCTTCAACACCGGCGTCCATTCGGTCGGCGCGATCGCCCAGGCGACCTATGCCTGGAGCGACAAGCTCCAGACCACCGCCTATGTCGAGTACAAGCACCTGGTGGGCGACGCCGCCAAGGCGCCAATCGTCAAGACCTATGGCTCGCGCGACTCGATCACGGTCGGCATCTCCGCGACCTACGCCTTCGATCTCGGCTTCAATTAGCCTGATCGCCGGACATTCCGCCGTCTCGTCAGGGATGGTGGCAGAAACAGAAAGGGCGGGCCCTCGCGGACCCGCCCTTCTTGTTATCGACGCCTGAAAGGCGATCGGCTCAGCCGACGATCTCATTGCCCGAGAAGAACTGGGCGATCTCGATCGCGGCGGTCTCCGGGGCGTCCGAGCCATGGACGGTGTTTTCGCCGACCGACTCGGCGAAGAGCTTGCGGACGGTGCCCTCGGCGGCGTTGGCCGGGTTGGTGGCGCCCATCACCTCGCGATAGGCGGCGATGGCGTTCTCGCCTTCGAGGACCTGCACGACGACCGGGCCGGAGGTCATGAACTCGACGAGCTCGCCGAAGAAGGGACGCGCGCTGTGGACGGCGTAGAAGGTCTCGGCCTGGGCCTTGGTCATCTGGATGCGCTTCTGCGCGACGATGCGCAGGCCGGCCTTCTCGATGACCGCATTGACCGCGCCCGTGAGGTTGCGACGCGTCGCGTCGGGCTTGAGAATGGAAAAGGTACGCTGGACAGCCATCGTTGTAATCCTTGGGGCAAAATCGGGAGAATGCGGCGCGCTTATAGCGGCGCCCTCCCCCGGCCACAAGGCTGCGACGGCTTGGATCGCAACTGTCCCTCGAGCCCTCATCCTGAGGAGCCGCGCTCCTACGATCGCTCCTCAGGATGAGGGCTCAAAAATCGCACGCACCCGGTCGCCCGACCTGGCCTGATCCTCAGTGCCGGGTCAGGAACCTGCGCGCCTCGCGCAGCGCCTCGGCGACCTCCTCGCGGCTCATCTCCTGGGCGAGTTCGGCACGGTGGGCGGCAGCGCGGCTGCAACCCTTGGCGAGCGCGACGTTGAACCATTTCTGCGCGGCGACCAGATCGACCGGGGCCGCGCGGCCGGCGGCGTGCATCAGGCCGAGCTCGTAATAGGCCTCGGCCGAGGCTTCCATCGGGATCGCCAGCGAGGCCGGGATCGCGCTCATCTCCATGCGTGCCATGACAAACCACCCTGTTTTCACCGTGGCCCGACCCTTCCCGGGCCGCGCTTCTTGATGAGGAGGTTCGAGCCAGGCGGTAAAAGACTCCGCTAAAATTCGAGATGAATCGAAGCTCAACGACTCGTAAGCGCGCGGTTAAATCAACGCTCGATTCAGCCTTCCGCGCCGAAACAGCGAATGATTTCAACGCCATCGAAAAGTTACGCAGCGGCAGGCATTGACGGAGGATTCACCCTCTCGGCCATTCGCCAGGAGTTGGCGAGGGACGTCGCGCCATCCGGCTCGCCCTCTTGAAGCCAATCCGGGCTCGGATATAGTTTACATCTGAACCATGCAATCAACGCTGGTCACTGCCAGAGGAGGAACGTCATGAGCCTTCGCCCGTTCGCGATCGCCGCGGCACTCGCCATATTCGCCACCCCGTCCCTCGCCCAGGAGGTCACCGGCACCTGGCTGCGCGACAGTGGCGCTTCCAAGGTGCGCCTCGCCAAATGCGGCGAGGCCGTCTGCGGCACGATCTCCTGGCTCAAGGACAGCAGCGGACCGGCCAAGCTGGGCCAGCGCATCTTCTACGACATGAAGCCGTCCAGCGCCGGAAAATGGAGCGGCAGCGCCTTCAACCCCGAGGACGGCAAGACCTATTCGGGGACGATGAGCCTTTCCGGGGACACGCTGACCACGGCCGGCTGCGTCATGGGCGGGTTGATCTGCCGCTCGGTGAAATGGTCGCGGAGCAATTGACTTAAGTCCGCTTGGCCCGGTCAGCCGTCATGGTCGGGCTTGTCCCGACCATCCACGTCTTCGCTTCGCTGATCGAGCACAGTGTTCAAGGCGTGGATGCTCGCCACAAGGGCGAGCATGACGGCCGTGGGTTCAAGCGGCGTCAGCGCGCCTTCTGGCCGAACAGGATCGCCTTCTCCTCCGGCGTCGAGATGCCGGCCGAGTTGCGCAGCTCCGCACCGACGGCAAGCCCACGCTGGACGGCCGGACGCGCCAGCATCGTCTCGAGCCAGCGCGCGACATTGGGGAATTGCGCGATGTCCTGGCCCTGGCGCTCCCAGCCACGGGCCCAGCCGATGCAGGCCATGTCGGCGATCGAATAGGCGTCGCAGATGAATTCACGGCCTTCGAGGCGCCGGTTCAGCACGCCATAGAGTCGATTCGCCTCATTGGTGTAGCGCTCGATCGCGTAGGGCACCTTCTCCGGCGCGTAGATGCGGAAATGATGGGTCTGGCCGAGCATCGGCCCGAATCCGCCCATCTGCCAGAACAGCCATTCATCGACGGCGACGCGGGCACGCTCGTCGGCCGGATAGAATTTCCCGGTCTTGCGGCCGAGATATTGCAGGATCGCACCGGATTCGAAGACCGAGATCGGCGTGCCGTCCGGCCCCTGCGGATCGATGATCGCCGGCATCCGGTTGTTTGGCGAGAAGGCGAGGAATTCCGGCTTGAACTGGTCGCCCTTGCCGATGTTCACCGGCACGATTTCGTAGGGCAGCCCGCACTCCTCGAGCATGATGGTGATCTTCCAGCCATTCGGCGTCGGCCAGTAATAGAGATCGATCGGCTTGGTCTGCTCTTGCGACATGCGTTGCATCCTCGTCTGCGTTGAGGTTGGCCGGTCACTCTAGGAAGCCGGCCGCGGCTGCGTAAGCTGATCGGCCGCGCGTCCAGGGCGGGCGAGCCATGCCGTGAGGGAGCGTAGCGCCGGCCTCAGAGCTCGAGCTTGAAGCCCTCATGGCTCTGTTCGAAGCCGAGCCGCCGGTAGAAGCGGTGCGCCGCCTCGCGGGACTTGTTCGAGGTGAGCTCGACCAGCCCCACCCCGTTGCGCCGGGCGAAATCGACCGCGAAGGCGACCATGACGGCACCGATGCCGCGGCTGCGCTGAGCCGGGTCGACATGCACGCTCTCGAGCTTGGCACGTTTGCGGCCGCGATTGACCAGACCCGGGATCAGCGTCACCTGCAAGGTGCCGACCACCGCGCCGTCGAGCTCGGCGACGAAGAGCCTGTTATGCGGGCTCGCCGCGACCTCGTCGAACGCGCTGAGATAGGCAGGATGAGCCGCCTCTTCCTCGATCTCGACCTCCGTGCGCGTCTGCTTGGCTGCCCCCATCAGGATCAGGGCCGCGATGCGCGGGGCGTCGGCACGGGTCGCCGCGCGCATTGTGATCCCATGCGGGTTGGACACGTCGTTCATCGCAGTCTCCGGGGAAAAGGCCTTGGCTGGCGCGCGCTCAACCGACGAACAGCCGCCTGGCCATGATCAAGGTGTTGGGGGTGTCCTCGCGCCCGTCGAAACGGGCCTGGCGCTGCAGGAAGAAACCCATGCGCTCGTAGAAGGCGATAGCCGGCTCGTTCTGGCTTTCGACCTCGAGCCGCGCCACCGGCGCATCCGGGAAGCAGGCGAGCGCGACCTGGAGCAACGTCCGGCCGATGCCCTCGCCCTGCCTCGCCGGCAGGACGTAGAGCCGTGTCAACAGCGCCGCATGATCGGGCTCGCTGCGGGCCGAGGCCGTGCCGACGACCTCCTCGCCGATCAGCGCGACCAGGAAAACACCGCTCTCGCGCCCGAGCTGAGCGGCGAGCGCATCGAGCGAATGCCAAGCATTGGTAATCTCGGCGACACGACGCCAGCCATAGATGCCATCATAGGTCGCATGCCAGGTCTCGACCAGCAGCGCGCGCACGGCCGACAGATCGGCCGAAGTCGCGTCGCGGATGATCAAGTTCCTGGGGATCATCGCCCGGCTCGATCGCCTGGGGATCGGCGGCCTTCCCTCCCCGTCATTCCGGCCGCAGCAAAGCGGAGCGCCGGAATCCATCGTAGGGAACAGAGCCTTACGATGGATCCGGGAGCGGCGCGGCTTCGCCGCTGGTCCGGGTTGACGGAGCGCTTCAGCGTTAAATCCCCAGTTTCGCCTTCAGGATCTCGTTCAGGGCCTGCGGATTGGCCTTGCCGCCCGAGGCCTTCATCGCCTGTCCGACGAACCAGCCGAGCATGGTCGGCTTCGCCTTGACCTGCTCGACCTTGTCCGGATTGGCGGCGATGATCTCGTCGACCGCCTTCTCGATGGCGCCGGTGTCGGTGACCTGCTTCATGCCGCGGGCCTCGACGATTTCTCTGGGATCGCCACCTTCGGTCCAGAGGATCTCGAACAGGTCCTTGGCGATCTTGCCGGAGATCACGCCCTCGCCGATCAGGTCGACGAGGCCACCGAGCTGGGCAGCCGAGACCGGCGAGGTCGAGACCTCCTTGCCCTCCTTGTTGAGGCGGCCGAACAGCTCGTTGATCACCCAGTTCGCGGCGGCCTTGCCGTCGCGGCCTTTCGCCACCGCCTCGAAATAATCGGCCTGGTCGCGCTCGGCGACCAGCACCGAGGCGTCATAGGGCGAGAGCCCGTATTCGGCGATGAAGCGCGCCTTCTTGGCGTCCGGCAGCTCGGGAAGATGCTGCTTCAGATCGTCGACGAAAGCATCGTCGAATTCGAGCGGCAGCAGGTCCGGATCGGGGAAATAGCGGTAGTCGTGCGCCTCCTCCTTGGAGCGCATCGAGCGCGTCTCGCCCTTGCCGGGATCGTAGAGGCGCGTCTCCTGATCGATCGAACCGCCATCCTCGAGGATGCCGATCTGGCGGCGGGCCTCGACCTCGACCGCCTGGCCGATGAAGCGGATCGAGTTGACGTTCTTGATCTCGCAGCGCGTGCCGAAGGGCTCGCCCGGCTTGCGCACGGAGACGTTGACGTCGGCGCGCAGATTGCCCTTCTCCATGTCGCCGTCGCAGGAGCCGATATAGCGCAGGATGGTGCGCAGCTTCGAGACATAGGCCTTGGCCTCGTCGGCCGAGCGCAGATCCGGCTTGGAGACGATCTCCATCAGCGCGACGCCCGAACGGTTGAGGTCGACGAAGCTCATGGTCGGGTGCTGGTCGTGCATCGACTTGCCGGCGTCCTGCTCGAGATGCAGGCGCTCGATGCCCACCGTGATCTGCTCGGTCGGCGACAGGTCGACCGCGATCTCGCCCTCCCCGACGATCGGGTGCTTGTACTGGCTGATCTGGTAGCCCTGCGGCAGATCCGGATAGAAGTAGTTCTTGCGGTCGAAGACCGAGCGGTGGTTGATCTGCGCATTCAGGCCGAGCCCGGTGCGGACCGCCTGGCGCACGCATTCCTCGTTGATCACCGGCAGCATCCCGGGCATTGCCGCATCGACCAGGCTGACATGGGCGTTCGGCTCGCCGCCGAAGGCCGTGGAGGAGCCGGAGAACAGCTTGGCGTTGGAGGTCACCTGGGCATGGATCTCCAGGCCGATCACGACCTCCCAGTCACCGGTTGCCCCCTTGATGAGCTTCTTCGGATCGGCGGGGCGTGAATGGGCGTTCATGGCGATGTTCCGGAAACGGCGGGCGGCCGGCCCTGCCAGAAATTGACGAACCCCTCAGGTAGAGCCTTGCGCAGCCGCCAGCAAGCATCTGTTGCCGCTGCGCCCCGATGGCACCACAATCCCGGCCGCGACACGCAAGGCCGCACGAATGTCGAGTGACGTATCTTGACAATCGTCAGCACTACAGCATTTCTGCCTGACCGTCGGGAAACCGCAGCTCGCGCCGGGCCCGCATTCATTTCGGAGTCACCCATGATCCGCCGTCGCTCCCGCAGGGCGCTTTTCGTCTTGGCGGCCGCCCTCCCGGCCTTTCCGCTCGCGGCGATCGCGCAGGGTGCGCCTCCTGCGCCGCCGGTCACCGTGGCGACGCCGCTGGCCAAGCGGGTCACCAATTGGGACGAGTTCACCGGCCGCTTCGAAGCCGACGAGCAGGTCGAGGTGCGGGCACGCGTCTCGGGCTTCGTCGACAAGATCCATTTCAAGGACGGCGACATGGTGAAGGCGGGCGACCTGCTCTTCACCATCGACCAGCGGCCCTACACGCTCGCGGTCGACGCCGCGCGCGCCGAGGTCGCCCGCACCAAGGCCCAGGTCGACCTCAACCAGAACGAGGTCGAGCGCGCCGAGGCCTTGACCCAGAACCGGACGATCACCGCCCGCGACATCGACCAGCGCCGCGCCAACCTCAACGGCGCGATCGCCTCGCACCAGGCGGCCGAGGCCAATCTGAAGACGGCCGAGCTCAATCTCGAATGGACGCAGGTGCGCGCCCCGCTCGCCGGCCGGCTGTCCAACCGGCGCGTCGACGCCGGCAACCTGATCGCCGGCGGGCAGTCCGGCGCGACCCTGCTCACGACCATCGTTGCGCTCGATCCGATCAAGTTCGTCTTCGACGTCTCGGAGGCCGACTATCTGCGCTATGCCCGTCTCGCCAGCCTGCGCGGCGTCGCTCCGGAGGCGCGCGTGCGCCTCTCGGACGAGACGAGCTGGAACCGGACCGGCAAGATCGACTTCGTCGACAATACCCTGAACGCCCGTTCGGGCACGATCCGCGGCCGCGCCGTCTTCGCCAACAGCGACCGCTTCCTGACGCCTGGCGCCTTCGGGCGGTTGCGCCTCGATGCCGGCGAGGTCGACGGCCTGCTGGTACCGGATTCGGTGATCGTCTCCGACCAGGCCAACAAGATCGTGCTGACGGTCAGCGCCGACAACAAGGTCGTGCCCAAGCCCGTCACCCTCGGCCAGATCACGGACGGGCTGCGCGTGATCGTCAAGGGACTGACCGCCGGCGACAGGGTGATCGTCACCGGTCTCGCCAATCCGATGGTCCGGCCCGGCGTGACGGTGACGCCGCAGCAGACCGAGATCAAGGCGGCCGCCGCCAAGTAAGGCGCGCACGCCGCACGACGCCAGCGGACGGTATCGCCCGTCCGCCTGCCCTTCCTGGCCAGGACCAAAGCATGTTCCGCTTCGCCCATTTCTTCATCGACCGGCCGATCTTCGCGACCGTCCTTTCGGTCTTGCTGACCATCGCCGGCGCGATCACCCTGCGCACCCTGCCGATCGCGGAATATCCCGAGATCGCCCCACCGACCGTGACGATCACCGCGACCTATCCGGGCGCCTCGGCCGAGGTCGTCGCGGCTACCGTCGCGGCGCCGATCGAGCAGGAGGTCAACGGCGTCGACGACATGCTCTACATCTCGTCGCAGTCGACCGGCGACGGGCGCGTCTCGATCAACGTCGTCTTCAAGGGCGGCACCGATGTCGACCAGGCCCAGGTTCTGGTGCAGAATCGCGTCTCGGCGGCCGAGCCGCGCCTGCCGCAGGAGGTGCGCACGCTCGGCCTGCAGGTCCGCAAGGCCTCGCCGGACTTCCTGATGGTCATCCACATGCTGTCGCCGGACGGTTCGCGCGACCAGCAATACGTCTCGAACTACACCACGCTGAACGTCAAGGACGTGCTGACCCGCGTCGAGGGCGTCGGCGACGTCCAGGTCTTCGGCGCGCGCGACTATTCGATGCGCGTCTGGCTCGATCCGGCCAAGGTCGCCTCGCGCAACCTGACCGCCGGCGATGTCGTCGCGGCGATCCGCGCCGCCAATATCCAGGTCGCGGCGGGCGCGATCAACCAGCCGCCGGCGCAGTCGGACGGCGCCTTCCAGCTCTCGGTCAACACGCTCGGCCGCCTCACCACCGTCGACGAGTTCTACAATATCGTCGTCCGCTCGGATGCGGATGGCGGCACGATCCGGCTGCGCGACGTCGCCCGCGTCGAACTCGGGGCGCAGGACTATCTCTCGAACTCCTATCTCGACAACAAGGAGGCGGTCGCGATCGGCGTGTTCCAGCGTCCGGGCACCAACGCGCTCGCGGCCTCCGACGCCCTCATCAAGACGATGCAGGAGCTGTCGAAGACCTTCCCGGCCGGTGTCGAACACACCATCGTCTACAACCCGACGGAGTTCATCAGGGAGTCGGTCTCCGCCGTGGTGACGACGCTGCTCGAGGCGGTCGTGCTCGTCGTGATCGTCGTGATCCTGTTCCTGCAGACCTGGCGCGCCGCGATCATCCCGATCATCGCGATCCCGGTCTCGCTGGTCGGCACCTTCCTGGTGATGAGCGCGGTCGGCATCTCCTTCAACACGATCTCGCTGCTGGCGCTGGTGCTGGCGATCGGCATCGTGGTCGATGACGCCATCGTCGTGGTCGAGAACGTCGAGCGCTATCTGGCGCAAGGCATGAGCGCGGTGGACGCCGCGCACAAGACGATGGACGAGGTCGGCGGCGCCCTGTTCGCGATCGCACTCGTGCTCTGCGCCGTGTTCATCCCGACGGCCTTCATCACCGGCCTGCAAGGCACCTTCTACCAGCAGTTCGCGGTAACCATCGCGGCGTCGACGGCGATCTCCTGCTTCGTCTCGCTGACGCTGTCGCCGGCGCTCGCTGCAATCCTGCTGAAGCCGCACAGCCATGAGAAGCCGACCGGCGTCCTCGCGACGCTCACCGCGCCGCTGCGCTGGTTCTTCAAGTACTTCAACATGGCGTTCGACTGGCTGTCGCGCGCCTATGGCGCGGTGACCTCGCGTCTGATCCGCTTCGGCGTCATCATGCTCCTGGTCTATGCCGCCCTGATCGCGGTCGCCGGCCAGCGCCTCGCCGCCGTCCCGACCGGCCTCGTACCGCAACTCGACCGCGGCTACTTCATCGCTGTCTTCCAGCTGCCGCCGGGCTCGTCGCTGCCGCGCACCGACGCGGTCATCCGCAAGGCGACCGACATTCTGCTGTCGCGGCCCGGCGTCGCCCATGCCGTCGCCTTCGCCGGCCTCGACGGAGCGACCTTCACGCTCGCACCCAATGCCGGCGTCGCCTTCGTCACGCTCAGCGACTTCCGCGAGCGCGCCAAGGCCGGCCTGACGACGCAGGGCATCCTCAACGATCTCAGGACCCAGCTCTTCCAGGTCGGCGAGGCCTTCGCGCTGATCATCGAGCCTCCGGCGGTTCCGGGCATCGGCAGCGGTGGCGGTCTCAAGGGCTATGTTCAGGATCGCGGTGGCCGCGGCCTCACGGCGCTGGAAGCAGCGACCTGGGCCGTGGCGGGAACCGCGGGACAGACCCCTGGCATCCAGCAGCCCTTCACCCTGTTCTCGACGAGGACGCCGCAGATCTACGCGGATATCGACAGGACCAAGGCCGAAATGCTCGGCGTGCCCGTGACCCGCATCTTCGAGACGCTCTCGATCTATATGGGTTCGGCCTATGTCAACGACTTCAACCTGCTCGGCCGGACCTTCCGCGTCACGGCCCAGGCGGACAACCCGCACCGGCTCGATATCCGCGACGTCGCCAATCTGAAGACGCGCAATGCCGATGGCGAGATGGTGCCGATCGGCTCGGTCGCAACCTTCTCGGACACGACCGGCGCCTATCGCGTGCCGCGCTACAATCTCTATCCGGCGGCGGAAGTGCAGCTGTCGATGGCGCGCGGCTACTCGACCGGCCAGGGCATCGCGGCGGTGGAGAAGATCGCGAGCCAGGTCCTGCCGGCCGGCTTCGGCTTCGAATGGACCGAGATCGCGCTGCAGGAGAAGCTCGCCGGCAACACCGCGATCATCGCCTTCGGTCTCGCCGTGGTCTTCGTCTTCCTGCTGCTGGCGGCACTCTATGAGAGCTGGACCCTGCCGCTCGCCGTCATCCTGATCGTGCCGATGTGTATCCTCGCGGCGATGATCGGCGTCGGCTACAAGGATTTCGACCGCAACGTGCTGGTCGATATCGGGCTCGTGGTGCTGGTCGGTCTGGCGGCGAAGAACGCGATCCTGATCGTCGAGTTCGCCAAGCAGGCAGAGGACGAGGGGATGAGCCGGCGCGATGCCGCCATCGCCGCCGCGAGAACCCGTCTGCGGCCGATCCTGATGACCTCGCTCGCCTTCATCCTCGGCGTACTGCCGCTGACGATCTCGGTCGGCGCCGGCGCGGAGATGCGCCAGGTGCTCGGCATTGCGGTGTTCTCCGGCATGATCGGCGTCACCCTGTTCGGCCTGCTGTTCACGCCGGTCTTCTATGTGGTCGTGCGCTGGCTCGCCTCGCTCGCTCCCCAGAAGAAGAAAAAGCCGGCGACGGAAGCCACGGCGCCCCAGACCCACTGAGGCGCGAACGCAAACGAACCCCGCCCCGGCCACCCGGCCCGGGCGGGGTTTTCGTTTCCGGAGGGCGAAGCCGAGCGCCGGCTCTCAGTTCTGCAGAATCTCAGTTCTGGAGGATCTTGGAGCCCTTGATCGTCACGTCGGAACTCGCGACGGCATTGATCCTGCCGCCGGCCCGGATGTTGACGTCCTTGCCCTTGAGATCGACCGAGCCATCCTTTTTCAGGTGGAGGGAGGCCGCACCGGAATCGAGCAGCATGCCGTCGGCAGCCTCGACGCTGAGCGCCCGGCCGCTGGCGATGGCGAAATCCTTGCTGCTGTCGATGTCGATGCTGACTGCGGCCGCGACCTCGAAGGCGCGCGTCGTCAGGCTGATCTGCCTGTTGGCATTAAGGTTGAGCGCGGTCGCGGCGAAGATACCGATACCGGTACCGGCCGCCAACCTGATGCCGGCGCCGGATTGCAGCGTGTAGGCGCTGCCGACACTCGTCCTGAAGTTGCTGCCGGCGTTCAACGTCAGCTCGGCCCCGGCGCTGATCGTGCAATTGCCGCCCACGGTGATGCTCAAGCCGGTCGGCGCGCTGATCGCGACCGAGCCGCCACGGCCGACATTGATCGCCTGGAGCAAGGCCGCGAGCTGGGTTTCGAGTGCGGCCACGCGGCGCGTCAGCGCCTCCACTTCCGGTGTCGCCATCAGACTGCCTCCCCGACGATGCCCGTTCTCGACCCGCAGCCGCGGCGAGTGTATCACGGCCCCGGCCGGAGGCAGCACGCAATGACGTTACGGCAGAACGATCCATCTCCGATCCGGGACGCCTGGCAACGGCGGAAAGCAGTGCCGGAAGGAGCAGCAGAGACGTGATGCAAGGCCCCGCCCTGGTCTGGTTCCGCGAGGATCTGCGTCTCTCCGACAATCCGGCCCTGACCGCCGCTCTCGATCACGGCCCGACCCTCTGCCTCTACATCCTCGACACGTCGCCGAAGCGGCAGGCGCTCGGCGGCGCGGCGCGCTGGTGGCTGTCGCGCTCGCTTACGGCGCTTTCGGCCGCGATCACGGCGCGCGGCGGCGAGCTCCTCGTGATGCGCGGCGATCCTGCACAGATCCTGCCCCGTCTGGTTCGGGAAGCCGGCATCGGCTTCGTCGCCTGGAACCGGCGCTATGAGGCGCCCGCCATCGCGCTCGACAAGGCCCTGAAAGCCGAGCTCGCGGCGAGCGGGGTCGCGGTGGAAAGCTTCAACGCCGCCCTGCTCAACGAGCCCTGGCAGGTGAAGAGCAAGGCAGGCGGGCCGATGCAGGTCTTCACGCCCTATTGGCGCGCCGCCCGCGAGCGCGGCACGCCGCACCCACCCCTGCCGGCGCCGGAGGCCATCCGCAAGGCGGAGCTGCCGGCCTCCCTGCGCGACATGACGCTGTCGGTCGACGAGCTCGGTCTCGAGCCGGGCAAGCCCGACTGGGCCGGCGGTCTGCGCGAAAGCTGGACGCCCGGTGAGGACGGAGCCCAGGCCCGCCTGACCGATTTCCTCGACGAATGCCTCGCCGGCTACCGCACCGAACGGGACCGGCCGGACCGGCCGGCGACATCGCGGCTCTCGCCGCATCTGCGCTTTGGCGAGATCGGCCCGCGCCAGATCTGGCAGACCGTGCAGATGGCGCTCGAAACCGGCGAGACGACGGGGAGCCCGGCCGACGCCGAGAAATTCCTGTCCGAGATCGGCTGGCGCGAATTCTCCTATCACCTGCTGTTCCACAACCCCGAGCTGGCGACGCGCAACTTCAATCGACGCTTCGACGGCTTCGGCTGGGAGCAGGACATGGCCGGGCTCGCGGCCTGGCGGAAGGGACTGACCGGCTACCCGATCGTCGATGCCGGCATGCGCGAGCTCTGGCAGACCGGCTGGATGCACAACCGCGTGCGCATGGTGACCGCCTCCTTCCTGATCAAGCATTTGCTGACCGACTGGCGTGCCGGCGAAGCCTGGTTCTGGGACACGCTGGTCGACGCCGACCCGGCCAACAACGCCGCTAGCTGGCAATGGGTGGCAGGGTCCGGCGCCGACGCGGCGCCCTATTTCCGTATCTTCAACCCGGTGACCCAGGGCGAGAAGTTCGATCCCGACGGCGCCTATGTCAGACGCTTCGTGCCGGAGCTCGCGAAGCTCGACGCCAGGTTCGTCCACCGCCCCTGGAGCGCGCCGCAAGCCATTCTGCACGAGGCCGGAATCAGGCTGGGCGAGAACTATCCCCGGCCGATCGTCGATCTCGACTTCGGCCGCAGGCGCGCGCTCGCCGCGCTGGCGCAGCTCAGGGCGGACGGCGCCGCCGAGGAAGCCTGAGATTCAGCCGTCGCGATTCGTCCCGCCGGCCAGGGCCCGCGCCGCGCGGAAATAGAGCGGATAGGGCAAGAGCCGGATCAGTTTCAGCGTCCAGGCGAGGCGCCGCGGGAAGACGATCTCGAAGCCGCCTCGGGCAAGGCCGTCGGCGATACGGGCCGCCGCCGTCTGTTCGCTCATCAGCAGCGGCATCGCAAAACTGTTGCGCTTGGTCATCGGCGTGTCGACGAAGCCGGGATTGACCAGCTGCAGGCGGATGCCGAGCCGGTCGCATTCAAAGCGCAGGCTCTCGCAAAGATGGATCGCCGCAGCCTTGGAGGCGCCATAGGCACCGCTCCCCGGCATGCCGGCATAGCCGACGAGCGAGGCGTTGACGGCGATCTGGCCCTTGCCGCGATCGCTCATATTCTCGATCAGGGCCGAAACCCCGCGCACCACGCCGAACAGGTTGACGGCGAAGATGCGCTCGAAGGTCGCCGCATCCAGCGCGTCGGGCCGGTTGCCCTGGGCCGTACCGGCATTGAGGAAGGCGAGCGCGATCGGGCCGTGGACGCTCTCGATACCCTCGACGACGGCGCGCATCGCCTCGGGATCGGTGACGTCGCCGGCATGAGCGACGATGCGCCCCGGCAGGCCTGCGCCCTGCAGAGCGACCTCCTCGAGCAGTTCGAGGCGCCGGGCCGTAATCGCCACCGTCCAGCCACGCCGCGCCAGTTCGAGCGCCACCGCCGCACCGATGCCGGAACTCGCACCGGTGATCCAGGCGACGCCGTCCTTCGGCTGCATGCGTGGCATGGTCATCGAGGGGTCCCCTCACCGGTGATGAACCGGCGATCCAGCCCGGCAACCTAGTCACAGCAGCGGCGCGGCGGAAGCCCCGTCGGCGAAGAGGATCATCGATCGCAGGCATCTTTGCCGCAGCCGCCGGGCCTGCGATAAGCTGACGATCCCAGGGAGATCTACATGCCGACCGAATTGCTGTTCCGCGCCGACGCCTATCAGAGCGAAACCACGGCGACCGTTCTTTCCGTCAACGAGCGCGGCGGCATCGAGCTCGACCAGACGGTATTCTATGCCACCGGCGGTGGACAGCCGGGCGATGCCGGCCTCCTCGTCACGGCCGATGGCCGCGAGATCGCGATCGGCACCACGATCTATGATCCCGAGGACAAGAGCCGCATTCTGCATGTGCCCCTGGAGGGGCAGGCCGCTCCGGCCGTCGGCGACAAGGTCACCGCCCGGCTCGACTGGGAGCGCCGGCTGAAGCGCATGCGCATCCACACCGCACTGCACCTGCTCAGCGTCGCCCTGCCTTACCCGGTCACCGGCGGCGCCATCGGCGAAGGCGATGGCCGGCTCGATTTCGACATTCCGGAAGGCGGACTCGACAAGGCCGAGATCGACGAGAAGCTGAACGAGTTGATCGGCCGCAACGCGGCAGTGACCGAAAGCTGGATCACCGATGAGGAGCTCGACGCCAATCCCGGCCTGGTCAAGACCATGTCGGTCAAGCCGCCGCGCGGGTCCGGCCGGGTCAGGCTGGTGAGAATCGACGAAATCGACCTCCAGCCCTGCGGCGGAACGCATGTCCGCAACACCGCCGAAATCGGCAAGGTCGCGGTCACCGGCATCGAGAAAAAGGGCAAGCAGAACCGGCGCGTCCGCATCGCACTCGCCTGAAGACTTCTCTCCAAGTCACTGAAAACAGACTCCTTCGAGGAACCCCGCTCCATGGCCAGCAACGATGTCTTCGTCTCCACCCAATGGCTGGCCGAGAGGCTCGACGCGCCCGACATCGTCGTCGTCGACGGTTCCTGGTATCTGCCGGCGCTGGCGCGCGATCCCGCCGCCGAATATGCCGAGCGGCGCATCCCCGGGGCGGTCCGCTTCGATATCGACGCCGTCAAGGACACGGAATCGCCCTTGCCGCACATGCTGCCGCGTCCCGAGGCCTTTGCGGCGGCCGCCGGCGCGATGGGCATCGGCGACGGCATGCGCATCGTGGTCTATGACGGGCTCGGGTTGTTCTCGGCACCGCGCGTCCGCTGGACCTTCCGGACCTTCGGCGCCCGCGACGTGGTGATCCTCGATGGTGGCATGCCGCAATGGCTGGCCGAAGGCCGGCCGGTCGAGGAAGGCGCGCCCCGCGCCCGCCAGCCGCGCAGCTTCACGGCACGGCTCGACCATTCCGCCGTCGCCGACATGAACGACGTGGCGAAGGCGCTCGAAACCGCTTCGGCACAGGTGATCGACGCAAGACCGGCGGAGCGCTTCCGCGGCGAGGCGCCCGAGCCTCGTCCGGGTGTCCGCTCCGGCCATATGCCGGGCGCGCTCAACCTGCCCTCCTCGGCGCTGGTGGCGGACGGCAAGCTCAAGGCGCCCGATGCCCTCGCCGCTGCCTTCCGCGAGGCCGGCGTCGACCTCGACAGGCCGATGGTGACGAGCTGCGGCTCGGGCGTCTCGGCCGCGATCCTCTCGGCGGCGCTGGAGACGCTCGGCAAGCCGGCACGGGCGATCTATGACGGTTCCTGGTCGGAATGGGGCGCGAGCGACCGCCCGATCGCGACAGGACCGGCCAAGGGCTGAGCCAGGAGCGCCGCCTAGATCACCGCGCGTCGGTTCGGACGCGGCCACGGTGATCTATCTCAGTGTTACCGCATCGGAGTTTTCCGAAAAGTGGAGTCCACTTTTCGGTCCGATGCTATAGCCCGGCTAGCGCCGCTCCAGAACGGCCTCCATCGCGGCATAGCCGCGGCGGCGGGCATGATCGAGCGGCGTCGCGCCATCCCGGTCGGCAAGATCGCGGCGGGCACCGGCAGCGACGAGCGCGCGGGCGGTCTCGACATGACGCGGGCCGCCATCGCCGAGGATCACGGCCTCGATCAGCGCGGTCCAGCCGAGATTGTTGACATGGTCGAGCGGCGCGCCCGCCGCGATCAGCGCCTTCACCACCGCGTCATGGCCGAGATGCGCGGCGGCGATCAGGGCCGTGCCGGCATAGGGGCTGGTCACGGCCCGGGCGTCGCCGCCAATGGCCAGCGCGACCCGCATCGTCTCGACATCGTCGTTGACGGCCGCAATGGTGATCGCGTCATAGCGCTGGCCGTCGAGGGCTCGCGGATCGGCCCCCGCCGCGACCAGCGCGCGCATGATCTCGCGCCTGCCGGCATGAGCGGCGACATGCAGCGCCGTGCGGCCATGGCCGTCGCGGGCATCGAGCTCCGGCTTCTGCGCCAGGGCTCGCTCCAACGCCGCCATGTCGCCCTGATGTGCTGCGGCATGCAGCCCGACATAGGCGGCGATCTCGGCCTGCGACGGTGGAATCTGCGCGACTGCCGGCCGGCCGAATCCAACCGTCGCCGCCAGCCCGAAAACGGCACCGACGAGGCGAAATCCGATTGCGCGTTGCCCGAAAACCATGATCGCGGCCTCCCGTTTCCGCGATCGGCGCAAGAGGCGGCAACTTGCTCAAAAAAAGGACAGCGATTCTGCCCTTTCCCTCTTGTACCGCTCCGCGGAACGCCCTATCTCTTGTGCACCGCAGCAGAGATGCTGTGGCGCCCTCCTTGGGCGTTTCCTCCCTAGACTTCGGCCTGCGCTTCGGCGCGGGCCTTTTTCTTTTCAGGAGGCTAGCCGGGCCGATGCCGGCCGGCAATCGCTCGGGCGATTCAGACGTCAGTCGATCGCGATCATCACATCCGAGGCCTTGACCACGGCATAGGCCTTCTGGCCGACCGCGAGCTTGAGCTCGTCGACCGCGGCATTGGTGATCGCGGAGGTCACGACCGTGCCGCCGACATCGAGGCGGACATGGGCGGTCGTCGCCCCCTTGGTGATCTCGATGATGGTGCCCTTGAGCTGGTTGCGGGCGCTGATCTTCATGATCTTCTCCAGATGGAACGGCGAGCCGCGGCATGCGGACTCGACCTTTGCCGTTTAGCGCTATATTCAAACGGATATAGCGACAACAGCCAAAGCGAGGTCAGCAATGTCATTCCCCCGCCGTCAAGTCCTGGGTTTTGCGGCCTCGCTGCTGATCGGGCTCGCCGCAGCAACCTCCCAGGCACAAGCCCAGTCCAAGGAGCTGGTGATCTTCGCGGCCGCCAGCTTGAAGAACGCCCTCGACGAAGCCGCCGCCAGCTGGGTCAAGGAGAGCGGCAAGCCGGCGCCGAAGATTTCCTATGCCGCCAGCAGCGCGCTCGCCAAGCAGCTCGAACAGGGCGCTCCCGCCGACATGTTCCTTTCAGCCGATCTCGACTGGATGGACTATGTAGCCGGCAAGAAGCTGATCAAGCCCGAGACCCGCGTCAGCCTGCTCGCCAACCGGATCGCGCTGATCGCCCCCTCCGATTCGACCGCGACCGCCACGCTGGCGCCCGGCGTCGATCTCGCCGCAACGCTCGGCGCGGGCCGCCTCGCCATGGCCAATGTCGATTCCGTGCCGGCCGGAAAATACGGCAAGGCGGCGCTGGAGAAGCTCGGCGGCTGGGACAAGGTCAAGGACAAGGTCGCGCAGGCCGATAATGTCCGCGCCGCGTTGCTGCTCGTCTCCCGGGGCGAAGCGCCGCTCGGCATCGTCTACGCGACCGACGCCGCCGCCGATCCGAAGGTCAAGGTGATCGCGACCTTCCCGGAGGACAGCCACCCGCCGATCATCTACCCCGTCGCGGTGACCAAGGATTCGACCAACCCCGACGCCGCCGCCTTCCTCACCTTCCTGCGCGGCAACGGCGCCAAGGCGTCGTTCGAGAAGCAGGGCTTCACGGTACTGAACAAGCCCGCCAGCTCTTCGTGAGCGACTGGCTTTCGCCCGAGGAATGGACGGCGGTCCGGCTGAGCCTGCTCGTCGCCAGCACTGCCATGCTGGCGAGCCTGCCTTTCGGGATCGCCACCGCCTGGCTGCTGGCGCGGGGGCGCTTCTGGGGCAAGTCGCTGCTGGATGCGCTCGTTCACCTGCCGCTGATCCTGCCGCCCGTCGTCACCGGCTACCTGCTGCTGATCGGCTTCGGGCGGCGCGGCCCGATCGGGCAATGGCTTTATGACTGGTTCGGGATCGTGCTCTCCTTCCGCTGGACCGGGGCGGCGCTTGCCTGCGCCGTGATGGGCTTTCCGCTGCTGGTCCGGGCGATCCGCCTGTCGATCGAGGCCGTCGACCGCAAGCTCGAAGATGCGGCGGGGACGCTCGGCGCGAGCCCGTTCTGGGTCTTCCTGACGGTGACGCTGCCGCTCTGCCTGCCTGGCATCCTCGCCGGCATGATCCTGTGCTTCGCCAAGGCGATGGGCGAGTTCGGCGCGACCATCACCTTCGTCTCCAACATTCCCGGGGAAACGCAGACCCTGCCCTCCGCGATCTACACCTTCACCCAGGTGCCGAATGGCGATGCCGGCGCGCTGCGGCTGACGCTGATTTCGATCGCGATCTCGGTCGCGGCCCTGTTCGCCTCCGAAGTGCTGGCGCGGGTCATCGGAAAGCGGATCGCAGTCGAATGACGAACGCCATCGAGATCGCGGTCTCGCACCAGCTCGGCGCCTTCAGGCTCGCGGCCGATTTCACCTCGGACGGCCGCCTGACCGCGCTGTTCGGTCGCTCCGGCTCCGGCAAGACCTCGCTGGTCAACATCATTGCCGGGCTCATCCGCCCGGAGCGCGGCCGCATCGCCATCGACGGGCAGGTGCTGCTCGACAGCGAGCGCGGCATCTTCGTGCCCAAGCACAGGCGCCGGATCGGCTATGTCTTCCAGGAGGCGCGGCTGTTCCCACATCTCACGGTGAGGCAGAACCTGCTCTACGGCCAGTGGTTCGCACCCAAATCGGATGTCGGCAGCGACATTGGCGACGTGCTCGATCTGCTCGGCATCGGCCATCTGCTGCAGCGCCATCCCGGCAGGCTCTCGGGCGGCGAGAAGCAGCGCGTCGCCATCGGCCGCGCCTTGCTGGCCAAGCCGCGGCTCCTGCTGATGGACGAGCCCCTCGCCTCGCTCGACGAAGCGCGCAAGGCCGAGATTCTGCCCTATGTCGAGCGCCTGCGCGACGCGTTCGGCATTCCGATCGTCTATGTCTCGCATTCGGTCGCCGAGGTCGCGCGGCTGGCCTCCAATCTCGTCGTGCTCGACCAGGGCCGCGTCATCGCCAGCGGCAGCACGATCGATCTGATGTCGCGCCCCGACGTGCCGATCCTTTCGGCGGCGCCGGAAGCCGGCTCGGTCCTCGATGCGCGGATCCTGCGCCATGAGCCCGAGCACGGCCTCTCCATACTCGAGACCCAGGCCGGCCAGGTGCAGGTGCCGCATCGGGCGCAGGCTCTGGGCAGCCGGCTGCGCGTCCGGATCCTGGCCAGCGATGTGCTCGTCAGCCTGAAGCCCCTGGACGGCATCAGCGCGCTCAATGTCCTCAGCGGTACGATCGCCAAGATCGGGGCGCGCCGGAGCGGCGGCTCGGCGCTCGAGATCGGCATCGACTGTAACGGCGCCAGCCTGCTGGCGCGTCTGACGAGCAAATCGGCCGCGCATCTGGGCCTGAAGATCGGCCAGCCCGTCTACGCCGTGATCAAGAGCGTCTCGATCGACGGTCAGTGAGGACCGACGCAGCTCAGTAGAGCCGCGTCCGATAGGCCTCTTCGAGATTGGCGTCGGCCTCGGCAGCGTCGACCGCCCTGGTCTGCTCGGCGACGATGCGCCCGAGCGTCGGGAAGCTGCCGCGCTCGATCTGAGCATCCTGCGCCCAGAGCTTCGAGCGGATCAGGGCCTTGCCGCAATGGAAATAGGCCTCGTCGACCTCGACCAGCAGGCCGAGCTTCGGCGTCTTCTCCTGCACGGTCGTGGGTTCGAGCAGCGCCGTGTCGCGCGTCAGCCTCGCCCGGCCATTGACCCGCAGCGTCTCGTTGATCCCCGGCACGAAAAAGACCAGGCCGACGCCCGGCGAGCTCAACACATTGCCGAAACTGTCGACCCGGTTGTTGCCACGCCGGTCCGGGATCAGCAGCGTCTTCTCGTCGAGCACCTGGACGAAGCCCGGCCCGTCGCCGCGCGGGCTCGCATCGGCCCGACCCTCGCTGTCCGAGCTCGCCAGCACCAGGAAGGGCGAGAGCGCGATGAAGTCGCGGCAGAAATGGTCGAGCCGGTCGAGCACCTTGCGCTCGGCGATGAGATGGACCTCGCCGACCACGGCTCGCAACTCCCGTGCGTCCGCAACTTCGGTGCCAGGCTTCTCGCTCGTCGTCATCCCGCCCTCCGGCCGGTCGCGCCCCCCGGCTGCACGATCAGCCGGGGCAGGCTCCACTCGCTCCGATCTAGCATGAACGGGCGGAGCCGCCGAGGCCTCACCCCGCAGAGCCGCCCCGGCCGTTGCCATGGCGATTCAAAGCCGTGCGAAACTGATTCCGCTTCCCGGCGGAAGCCCTTGAGATGCCGCCGGAAACGTGAACAGCCGTTGCAGCCTCAGCGCTGGTCCGGCTTGGTGCGATTGGCACCCTGGCGCTCCAGCATCCAGCCGGGATATTCGCGCGGCAGGGCGCTGGCCGCGTCGAGCGCCTTGAGCTCGTCAGGCGAGAGGACGATGTCGACCGCCGCGAGATTCTCGGCGAGCTGCTCCGGCCGCTTGGCGCCGACGATCACGCTCGTCACCGCCTGCTGGTGCAGCAGCCAGGCAAGCGCGATCTGCGCGACGCTGCGCCGATGCGTCTCGGCGATGCCGCGCATCACATCGATGACGTCGTAGCCGCGCTCGCGGTCGACCGGCGGGAAGTCGAAGCTGGCCCGGCGCCCCTCGCCGCCCTGCTCGTTGCGCCGGTCGTATTTACCGGAGAGCAGACCGCCGGCGAGCGGACTCCAGACCATCAGGCCGACCTTTTCCGAGAGCAGCATCGGCACGATCTCGCGCTCCAGGTCGCGCCCGGCGATGGTGTAGTAGGATTGCAGCGAGGCGATGCGGGAGAGCTGGCGCCGCTCGCAGATGCCGAGCGCCTTGGCGACCTGCCAGGCCGCCCAGTTCGAGACCCCGACATAGCGGACATGGCCCTGGCGCACGAGGCTGTCGAGCGCCTCCAGCGTCTCCTCCATCGGGGTGACGCTGTCGAAGGCATGGATCTGGTAGAGGTCGATATGCTCAAGCTGCAGCCGCTTCAGGCTCTCCTTGACCTGCGCCATGATGTGGTAGCGGCTGGCGCCGCTGGCGTTCGGGCCCTGCCCCATACGGCTGAAGACCTTGGTCGCGATCACGACCTCGTCGCGCGCGATGCCGAGATTGCGCAGGGCCTGGCCGGTGATCTGCTCCGAGCGCCCCTCGGCATAGACATTGGCGGTATCGATGAAATTGATGCCGGCATCGAGCGCCGTCCTGACCAGCGCATCGGCCTCCTCCTGCTCGAGCCTGCCGATATGGCCCCAGAAGCCCTCGTCGCCGCCGCCGAAGGTCATGGTACCCAGGCATAGTTCGGAGACGAGCAGGCCGGTCTGGCCAAGCGTGTGATAGCGCATGACGTTCTCTTTCCATTTGAGGAAAACGCCCGGGTGGCGTCGATCGCGGCGTTTTTGGCGTCGACCGTCACCGGGCTGGCTCGAAGATAATACTGCGCGAACGCGACACAATGTCGGGGCAGCAGATCACGGCGCCGCTCGCCGTCTCGTGGCGCCGCGGCGCGAGCGCGTCGCACATGGCCATGCCGCGATTCTTGCATACAAAATGGCTTTAACATTGACGCTCCCGGCCGATGACGGGATAGTCGCGCCCCCTATAGAGCCCTTCCGGAACATCATGCCTCGTCCGACACCGTCCTCCGCGCTGGAGAATCTGCGCGTCCTCGATCTCTCCCGGGTCCGCGCCGGCCCGACCTGCGCCCGGATCTTCGCCGATTTCGGCGCCGACGTGCTCAAGATCGAAAGCCCCCCGGGCGTCGACCCGAACGAGAACATGAGCGGCGCGCGGCATGGCTACGACATGCAGAACCTGCACCGGAACAAACGCTCGCTGACGCTCAACCTGAAGAAGGAATCCGGCAAGGCGGTGCTGCGCCGGCTGATCGCCGATGCCGACCTGCTGATCGAGAATTTCCGCCCGGATGTGAAGGACCGGCTCGGCCTCGATTTCGAGACCCTGCATGCGCTCAATCCGCGCCTGATCCTGGTCTCGGTCTCGGGCTTCGGCCAGAGCGGCCCCTACAGGCTGCGTGCCGGCTTCGACCAGATCGCCCAGGGCATGGGCGGGATGATGTCGGTCACCGGCCTGCCCGGCCAGGGGCCGGTCAGGGCCGGCATCGCGGTGGCCGATTCCGCGGCGGGACTCTACGGGGCGATCGGCGCGCTGGTCGCGCTGCAGGAGCGCGCGGTCTCCGGCAAGGGCCAGTGGGTCCAGACCTCGCTGCTCGAGGCGCAGATCGCGATGATGGATTTCCAGGCTGCGCGCTTCCTGGTCGAGGGCACGGTGCCGCCGCAGGCCGGCAACGACCATCCTTACGCGACGCCGATGGGCGTCTATGCCACGCGCGACGGCCACATCAATCTCGGCGTCGGTGCCGAGGGGCACTGGCGCTCCTTCTGCGGCGTGCTCGGCCGGCCGGAGCTGGCGAGCGACCCACGCTATGACAGCGTCGAGAAGCGCTTTGCGGCGCGGCCGGAACTGCGCGTCCTGCTCGAGGAGATCATGTCCACCCAGGACAGCGCCCACTGGCTCGACGCCTGCGAGAAGGCCTCGGTGCCGGCCGGGCCGATCTATTCGGTCGACGCCATGTTCGACGATCCCCAGGTGCAGCATCTTGGCATCGCGCAGCCCGTCACCCATCCGGTTCTCGGCGACATCCGCGTCATCGGCGAGCCGGTCGGCCTGTCGCGCACCCCGGCGAGCGTGGTTTCGCCGACGCCGGATGCCGGCGAGCACAATGATGAGATCCTCGCCGAGCTCGGCTATGACGCCGCGGCGATCGCGCAACTGCGCGCCGACGGCGCGATCTGAAGAGGTTTTCCGATGACCGACGAGATTCTCTACGACGTCGCCGACGGGATCGGCACGATCACGCTGAACCGGCCGCAGGCACGCAATGCTCTGACCTTCGCCATGTATGAAGGGCTGGCAAAGATCTGCAGCGCTCCCGAGAGCCATGGCGCGCCGAAGGTGATCGTGATGACCGGCGCCGGCGAGAAGGCTTTTGCCGCCGGCACCGACATCACGCAGTTCCGCGACTTCAAGACGGCCGAGGATGCGCTCGCCTATGAGAACCGCATCGAGAAGGTGATCACGGCGATCGAGAGCTGCTCGGTGCCGACCATCGCGGCGATCTCCGGCGCCGTCACCGGTGGCGGCGCGGCGATCGCCTGCGCCTGCGACCTCAGGATCGCGACGCAATCGGCCCGCTTCGGCTTCCCGGTGGCGCGCACGCTCGGCAACTGCCTGTCGATGGCGAACTATGCAAGGCTCGCCAGCCTGCTCGGCCCGGCTCGGGTCAAGGACATCATCTTCACCGCCCGGCTGGTCGAGGCCGATGAAGGCCATCGCGTCGGCCTCTACAACGAGCTCGTCGCCGACCACGCCGCGCTGCTGGCACGCACGAAGGAGCTCGCCGAGACCATTCGCGGCCATGCGCCGCTGACGATGCGCGCCACCAAGGAAGCGCTGCGCCGGCTCACCGAAGCGGCCAGCGCCGGCGTCGACGGCGATGACCTCGTCGCTCTCTGCTACACCAGCGCCGACTTCCGCGAGGGCATGGAAGCGTTCCTCGGCAAGCGGACGCCGAACTGGCAGGGCAAGTAGCCCGCCTGAACTGTCCGCTGCCCGGTACCCGCGCCGTCAGACGCGGGTGCCGCCATCGGCCATGATCACCGACGCCGTCATGAACGAGGCCTCGTCGGAAGCGAGCCAGAGGATCGGCCAGGCGACTTCGCGCGGATCCGCCCAGCGACGCTGGATGTTGTGGTCGACCTTCTCGGTGCGAATGTCCTGCTCGCTCTTGCCCTGCGGGGCGAAGCGGCGGACATGGAAAGGCGTCAGCGTCAGGCCGGGGCAGACCGCATTGACCCGCACGCCGCGATCGGCCTCCTCGAAGGCTAGCGTCTTGGTCATCGAGATGATGCCGGCCTTGGCGACGTCGTACTGCCCCATGCCGCCGCGCGGATTGAAGGCATGGGTCGAGGAGATGTTGACGATCGCGCCCTTCCCCGCCTGCCGCAGCGCCGGCAGCGCCTCGCGGGCAAGATAGGCATAGCTCAGCAGGTTCACCGACAGGATCTTCTGCCAGGTCTCCGCCTTGGCCTCGTCGAGCGGCTCATAGGAGCGGATGCCGGCATTGTTGACCAGGATGTCGAGCCGGCCGAAGGCGGAGAGCGTCTCCGCGACGATCGCCGCCGCCGAAGCCTCCTGCCCGACATCCCGGGCGATCTCCAGGACCTCGGCGCCCGGCAGCGCGGCGCGGATCCGTGCCCCGACCTCGGCGAGCGCTGCGGCGTCGATGTCGACGAGCGCGACCTTCGCGCCCTCCTCGGCGAAGAGTTCGGCGGTCGCGGCGCCGATGCCGCCGGCCCCGCCGGTGAGGATCGCAACCTTGCCTTGAAGCCTGGGCATTCGCATCGTCCTTGAGATCGGAGGGGTCAGCCGACCAGTGTCGCTGTCGATTCGAGGGTCTCGCCACGCCGGATCACCCGCCAGATCCAGACTAGGCTGTAGATCGCCATCAGCGCGCCGGTGACCGGGATGGCCGCGTACCACCAACCCTTGTCGAGCCGCAGGAAAGGCGTGGTCTCGCCCGCCATCGCCATGAATTCGCGGCCATAGACCACGAGGACCAGGGCGAAGCAGAACATCACGGCATGGATGCCGATCTCCAGGAGTCGGCGCATCGGCACGGGCAGCAGGTCCTCGAACAGCACGACGCGATAGAGCGAGCCCTCGCGCCAGAGCGCGAGCGAGGTCAGCATCACCAGCCAGATGAAGAGCAGCTCGACGATCTCGTCATAGCCGTGGATGGTGAAGAGCGGCACGAGCCGCAGCACGATGGCGCTGCCCAGCAGCAGGAAGAGCCCGAGCAGGCAGGCGACCGCCCCGCCCTTGCAGAGAGCCCCGACCAGCCGGTCGGCGAAGCGCAGGGCGGCGATCATCGTGCGACTCCGTAGCCGAGGGCGTGCGGCAGCCAGAGCGAGATCGCCGGGACATAGGTGATCAGCATCAGCACCGCGATCAGGGCCAGCACATAGGGCCAGATCTCGCGGGTGATCTCGGCGATCGAGATCTTGGCGATGCCGGCGACGACATAGAGACACAGGCCGACAGGCGGCGTGACCAGCCCGATCATGATGTTGAGCACCAGGATCACGCCGAAATGGACGGGATCGACGCCGATCTTGGCGATGATCGGCAGCAGCACAGGATAGGCGATGATCATGATGGCGATGCCCTCGATGAACATGCCGAGGATCAACAGCACGATGTTGATGATCAGCAGGATCACCCAGGGCTCGGAGGACAGGCCGAGGAAGGCGCTGAGGATGGCGTTGGGGATCTGCTGCTGGATCAGCACCCAGCCGAAGGGCGCCGCGAGCGCGATGATGAACATCACCTGCGCGGTCTGGCGCGCCGTGTCCCAGAGGACGTCGAGCGTCGCCGCCCAGTCGAGCTCGCGATAGACGAAGCGCCCGAGGACGAAGGCATAGGCGGCAGCGACGACGGCGGCCTCGGTCGGCGTCGCGATGCCGGTGAAGATGACGAGCAGGATCACCGGCGGCAGCAGCAGCGCCGGCCCGGCCTTGGCGACGGTCCTCACGGCCACTGGCAAGGGCGGCAGTGCGTCGCCGCGCGGCAGGTTCATGTGCTTGGCCGAGACGGCGATCAGCGCCATCAGCGCCACCGCCATCAGGAGGCCGGGCACGATGCCGGCGAGGAACAGCGCCCCGACCGAGACATTGGCGAGGCTGCCATAAATGACGAAGGGGATGCTCGGCGGGATGATCGGACCGATGGTCGAGGAGACCGCGGTGATTGTCGCGGCGAAACGGCCGCTATAGCCGGCCTTGGTCATGGCCCGGTGCTCGATCACGCCCATGCCGGCGGCATCGGCCACTGCCGAGCCCGACATGCCGGCGAAGATCACGCTGCCGACGACGTTGACATGGGCGAGGCCGCCGCGGATCCGGCCGACGCAGAGCTGCGCGACGCCGAAGATGCGCTCCGTGGTGCCGCCGACATTCATCAGATTGCCGGCCAGCACGAAGAACGGGATCGCCAGCAGCGGGAACGAGGTTGTCCCCGCATAGGTGCGCTGGATGAAGATGACGAGCAAATCGGGTCCGGCGGTCGCCACCATGGTGACGATGGCGACGAGGCCGAGCGCCACCGCGATAGGCAGGCCGATCAGGATGACGAAGCAGACGCCGAGCAGAATGGCGGTGATGAGCATGGTCGGCGTCTGGTTCCCGGTCAGGCGCGAGCGGCTGCGACCAGCTTGGTCCAGCTGTTCCAGGTCTCGTCGCCCAGTGCCTTGCGGAGCTGATCGTAGGCGGGGCCCATCTTGTCGCGGAAGGGCGCGACATCCGGCCGGGTGACCGCGACGCCCGCCTTCTCCATGGCGGCGAGATTGCTCTCCTCATTGTCGCGCACGCCCTTGCGCGCGCCGGCGCCGGCCTTGGTGCCCTCCTCGCTGATGATCTTGCGCTGCTCCTCGGTGAGCTTGCCGCTCCAGACCCGCGGATTGGCACAGAACATGATCGAGGCGTAGATGTGCCGCGTCAGCGCGATATGCTTCTGCGCCTCGTAGAACTTCGCGGCGAAGGTCGTTCCGACCGGATTGTCCTGGCCGTCGACGACATTGTTGGCGAGCGCCAGATAGACCTCCTGGAAGGCGATGGTCTGGGTGCTCGCGCCGAGCGCCTCGAAGGCCGCCTTGATCGCGAGCTCGGGCGGGACGCGGATCTTCAGGCCCTGCACGTCGGCCGGCTGGTTGATCGGCCGGCGGCTGTTGGTGACGGCGCGGAAGCCCCATTCCAGATTGGCGATCCAGGTGAAGCCGGCGGCCTTGAGCTGTTCGGCGATCCAGTCGCGCCCGGTGACGTCGAGCGTCTTGTGGGCGTGCTCATAGCTGTCGAACTGATAGGGGAGGTTGATGACGCCGATCGTCTTCGACAGCGCCTCGATATTGGCTGGGTTCAGCATCATCATGTCGATGGCGCCGAGCCGGGTCTGCTGCGCCGCCTCGACCGGCGAGCCCAGGGCATTGTTCGGGAAGATCGCGATCTTGACCTGGCCATTGGTGCGCTCGGCGATGCGCTTGACCATCGCCTCGGCCTCGATGTGCACGGGGTGGCTGGTGTCGGCCGGGTGCGTCAGCCGCAATTCGACGGCTGCACGGGCCGGTCTGATCGCCGGCAGCCCGACCGTGAGCGCCGCACCGGCTCCCAGCAACGAGCGACGCGTCCACGTGATCTTCCCGACCATGGTGCTCTTCCTTCCCCGGTGATTGCAGCCGGTCGCCGGCTTCGTCCGCGGCAACCTTACGAGCCGTCTGCGCGGCCTCACCTGAAAAGTTGCATGCAAGAATGCGGGCCGTCAACCGCGTTCGGCGGCTTCGCCGCTCATGCGGTAGCTATGCCGGAGCAGGGCCGCCATGCTTCTTCACGCGTTACGCTTCGGACCGCGCGGCTTCCTGCTTGGCACGAAGCGAGGAGACCAGCCCTTCGAGCCCGTTGCGGACATGATCGCGCAGGGCCTGTCCGGCTCGGGCGGAATCGCGGACCGCGAGCGCATCCAGGATCTGCTGATGCTCCTGGATCGCGGTGCGCCAGCGCGTCGGCCAGAGATTCGAGGAAAAGCGGGCGCGATCGACCCGGAGCGCCAGCAGCTCCCAGACCCAGAGCAGGATCGAATTGCGCGAGAGCTCGACGATCCGGCGATGAAAGGCCTTGTTGGCCTCGAAATAGCCGGGAAGCTCGTCACGGGCGTGATGCAGCAGCATGCGGTAGTGAAGCATGCCGATTTCGGCGACGGCCTCGTCGCTGATGTTCCTGGCCGCGAGCTCTCCGGCCAGCCCCTCGATCGCGGTGACGACCTCGATCAGCGCGACGATCTCGTCGAGATCGAGCTCCGAGACCACGGCGGAATGATTGGGCAGAGCCCGCAGCAGCCCGTCCTGGATCAGGGTTTTGATCGCCTCGCGTACCGGCGTGCGCGAAATCGCGAGCTGTTCGCAGAGTTCGCGCTCGTTCAGCTTGGCGCCGGGCGCCAGCACGCCGGTGACGATCAGATTGCGCAGCTGGGCGACGGCATTGGCGTGCAGATGGCCCTTGCGCTTGCCGGGTTCCGGCTGCGGCAACTGGGCCAGGAGCGCCGCGAGCGGCGTGTTGTCGTCCGAAGTGACCATGAGCGCTTGTACACCGCATGCATGCTTGACTGTCAAAATTTCTTGCATGCAAGATGCCATCTATCTATCGAGAGCGCGCCCGCGGCCTCCCGCTGGCTGACCCGACCTCCGCGAGATCCTGTCATGAAGATCATCGACCTCAGCATGCCGATCGCACCGCATTTCCGCTGGCCGGTCGAGCTTTCGATCAAGGGCGACATCGCCTCTGGCGACCAGTTCCGCGTCTCGAAGATCGCCGGCCCCTGCCATGGCTTCTCGCATGTCGACGCCGCCGCGCATTTCGTCGCCGGCGCGCCGACGATCGAGGCGACGCCGCTCTCCGAAGTGGTCGGCGCCTGCCGCGTGCTCGACCTCAGCGCCCGCCCGGCGAACGCGCCGATCGAGCCGGAGCACCTCGCCGCGGCCGATCCCGGCGGCAAGGAGGGCGAGATCCTGCTGCTCGCCGCCCATTGGAACGATCGCCGCGACCATCAGGACAAGAGCTTCTGGACCGAAGCGCCCTGGCTGACGCT
The DNA here is from genome assembly GCF_058798075.1 of Allobosea sp. GW823-FHT01F03. Taxonomy (NCBI): domain Bacteria; kingdom Pseudomonadati; phylum Pseudomonadota; class Alphaproteobacteria; order Hyphomicrobiales; family Alloboseaceae; genus Allobosea; species Allobosea sp. GW823-FHT01F03. The sequence continues at coordinate 3,576,856 of NZ_CM179505.1, forward strand.
GGAATCGGCGCAATGGCTGGCGGCGCGCAAGCCGAGCGCCGTCGCCTTCGACTTCCCGCAGGACTACCCGATCCGCCTGCTGCTCGAAGGTAAGGAAGTGCCGAAGCCGGAGCATGTGACGCATCACGTCCTGCTCTCGCACGGCGTCACGCTGATCGAATATGTCTGCAATACCAGCCGCCTCAGCGCGCCGCGCAACCTGTTCTCGGCAGCGCCATTGCTGATCCCGAACGCCGACGGCGCGCCGGCACGCTTCTACGCCATCGAAGGCCTGACGGTCTGACGCGGCCCGCTTCAATCCCGAACTGAAAGTCCAAGACCTTGAACATCGAGAACTTCTTCGCGCTCCGGCCGGATGCCGCCGGGCGTGTCGTTTCGGCCGCCCTCGTCGGTGCGGGCGAGTTCGGCGCGAGCTTCATCGGCCAGGCCCGCCGCACGGCACATATCGCCCCGCGCGTGGTCTGCGACCTCGATCTCGGCCGCGCCCGCAAGGCCGCCCTCGCCGGCGGCTTCAATGAGAGCGACCTCGCCGACTGCCGCAATGCGGCCGAGGCGAAGAGCGCCCTCGACCGCGGCCTCGTCGCGCTGATCGACAATTCCGACCATCTCGCCAGCCTGGCCGTCGACCTGGTGGTCGAGGCGACCGGCGATCCGGAAGGCGCCGCCCGCGTCGCTCTCGCCGCGATCGAGAACGGCCGCCACTGCGTCATGGTGACCAAGGAGGCGGAGTGCATCATCGGACCGATCCTGGCGCATCGCGCCAAGGCGAAAGGGGTCGTGCACACTCCGGTCGACGGCGACCAGCCGAGCCTGCTGATCGGCCTGATCGGCTGGGCGCGCATGCTCGGCCTGCCGATCGTCGCAGCCGGCAAGTCGAGCGAGTCGGATTTCGTCTGGGATCCGGAGGCCGGCACGGTCACCGCCTGGGAAACCCCGGCCGAGGCCAAGGATTTCGCCGCGGCCTTCGGCCGCCTCGGTAGCGACCCGCTGCCGCTGCTGGCGGAGCGCGCCAAACTGCCCTTCCCGCGCGCCACCGTGCCCGATCTCTGCGAGATGGGTATCGTCGCCAACCACACCGGGCTGATGCCTGACATCGCCGAGATGCATGCGCCGATCGCGCGTACGACCGAATTGCCGAGCCTGTTCCGGCCTGCAGCCGAAGGCGGCCTGCTCTCCGGGCGTGGCAAGGTCGACATGTTCAACTGCCTGCGCCGGCCCGACGAGCTCTCCTTCGCCGGCGGCGTCTTCGTCATCGCCGAGGCGCCCGATCTGGCGACCGGCGCGCTGTTCGCCGGCAAGGGCATCCCCTGCTCGCCCGATGGCCGCTATGTGCTGGTGCACAACCCGGTCCACCTCCTCGGGGCCGAGGCGCCGATGTCTGTGCTGTCGGCTGCGCTGCTCGGCCAGTCGACCGGCGGCGCCGAGGTGCTGCCGCGGGTCGATCTCGTGGCGCGCGCCAGCCGCGACCTCGTCCCCGGCGAGACGCTGACCATGGGCTATCGCCATGTCATCGGCGGGCTCGAGCCGCTGCTCCAGCCCGCACGTCCGCTCGGAGCCGATGAGCCCGTGCCCTACTACCTGACCGCAGGCCGGCCGGTGGTGCGCCCAGTGGCACGCGGCGCGGTGCTGACCTGCGCCGACATCGCGCTCGATGAGACCACGACGCTGGTGCAGTTGCGGCGCGAGCAGGATGCGCTGTTCAAGACCGGAACGGTTTGACACAAAATTAAGGCTATGCTGTATGCTGCATACAGAATAGCCTGCCAAACGATCGCTCAAGCGACGAGAGCATCGAGGAAACATCGGGGGAGACCGCGATATGTGCCCAGTCCCGGCCTCCGACCGGCCCGGCCCGCAGTCAGGCCGCGCCCGAACAGCCTGCGGAAACTGAGCAGATGCCGATTGCCTCCCCCGAACAACGCGCCCGCTTCCTCGAGACCGGTGATGACGCGCTCCTGCCGATCATCGATCCGCATCATCATTTCTTCGATCTCGGCCGGAACCATCATCCCTGGCTGAGCGACCACATCCTGACGAATTTCCGCTATGGCGATTACGCGGCGATCCGGCGCGACTTCCTGCCGGAACACTATCGGCGCGTCGCCGCCGGCCATCTCGTCCTCGGCAGCGTGCTGATGGAAGGCGAGTGGGATTCGCGCGACCCGGTCGGCGAGATGCGCTGGACGGCGGAGGTCGCGGCAGAGCACGGCGCGCCCGACGCGGCGATCGCCCAGATCTGGCTCGACCGGGAGGATGCCGCGGCCGTGGCCGACGCCTATCGCGACATGCCGATCGTGCGCAGCGTCCGCCACAAGCCGGCCGCAGTGAGCCGCGAGGCGCATCAGGCGAGCTTCAGCGCCCCGGGTTCGATGCGGGACCCGAAATGGCGAGACGGCTATGCAAGGCTCGCCCCGGCCGGCCTGCATTTCGACCTGCAGACACCGTGGTGGCATCTCGACGAGGCGGCCGAGCTCGCGCGCGACTTCCCCGGCACCACGATCATCCTGAACCATGCCGGCCTGCCCTCGGACCGCAGCGCCGAGGGGCTCGCGGCCTGGCAGGCGGCGCTCGATCGGCTGGCGCGGCAGCCCAATGTCGTCGCCAAGATCTCCGGCATCGGCGTGCCCGGCCGGGCATGGACGCTCGACCTGCAGGCCCCGGTGATCGCGGGCGTGATCTCGGCCTTCGGCGTCGAACGCTGCGCTTTCGCCAGCAATTTCCCGGTCGACGGGCTCTGCGCCGATTTCGGCACGATCTACGACGTCTTCAAGGCGGCGACCAGGAACCGGGCACCGGCGGAGCGGTTGGCGCTGTTCCACGACAATGCCACGCGCTGGTATCGCCTGACGCCCGAAGCCACGACCGGAGCGAGCTGATGCCAATGCGCGCCATGCTGCTGAGGCTCACGGAGAACCTGCTGATTGCCGGCTTCGTCGTGATGATCGCGATGGTCTTCGGCAATGTCGTGCTGCGCTACGGTTTCAACTCCGGAATCATCATGTCGGAGGAGGTCTCCCGGATGATCTTCGTCTGGCTGACTTTCGGCGGCGCTTTCCTCGTCGCCAAGGACGGCCAGCATCTCGGCATGACCACGGTCGTCAACATGCTCGGCCGCAATGGCCGCTGGTGGTGCCGGCTCGCGGTCGAGGGGCTGTCATTGCTGTGCATGACGCTGCTGATCCTCGGCTGCTGGCAGCAGGCGGTGATCAATCTCGACAATCACGCGCCGGTCACCGGCGTGCCCATTGCCGTGGTCTATTTCGCCGGTCTCGCCGGCGGCATCGGTATCGCGGCCCTCAACCTGACTGCGCTGGCCCGCCTGCTGAGTGGCCGGATGCCGGATGACGAGCTCGTCATCGGCGCGGAATCGGAAGAGCTCAGCGCCTTCGAGGCGCAGCAAGCTGAAGAGAAGCGGCGGTGACGGTCTTCGTTTTCCTGGGCTCGCTCCTCGGCGCCATGGCGCTGGGCATGCCGATTGCTCTCGCTTTGCTCGTCTGCGGCGTCGCGCTGATGCTGCAGCTCGACACCTTCGACGCGCAGATCCTGGCACAGAACCTGGTCGGAGGCGCCGATTCCTTCCCGCTGATGGCGGTGCCTTTCTTCATGCTGGCAGGCGAGCTGATGAATGCCGGCGGTCTCTCGCGCCGCATCATCGCGCTCGCGGTGACCATCGTCGGCCATGTCCGCGGCGGGCTCGGCTATGTCGCGGTGCTGGCGGCGCTGGTGATGGCGAGCATTTCCGGCTCGGCGGTCGCCGACACCGCAGCCCTCGCCGCAATCCTGCTGCCGATGATGCGGCAGGCCGGCTACAACCTGCCGCGCGCCGCCGGGCTGATCTCGGCCGGCGGCATCATCGCGCCTGTGATCCCGCCCTCGATCGGCTTCGTCGTCTTCGGCGTCGCGGCCGGCGTCTCGATCACGCGGCTGTTCATCGCCGGTCTGGTGCCCGGCATCCTGATGGGCCTGGCGCTCGTCCTCACATGGTACATCGTCGCGCGCGACGAGCCGGCCGCGCGCACGCAGCGCGCCAGCCTGCGCGAGGTCGGCCATGCCGTTCTGGATGGGCTCTGGGCGCTCGGCCTGCCCTTCCTGATCATCGGCGGCATGCGGGCCGGGGTCTTCACCCCGACGGAGGCTGCCGTCGTGGCTGCGGTCTATGCGGCGGCGGTCGGCGGCTTCGTCTATCGCGAGCTGCATCTCAAGGATCTGCGCCCGGCCCTGCTCTCCGCGCTGAAGACCTCGGCCGCAGTGATGTTCCTCGTCGCGGCGGCGATGGTCTCGGCCTGGCTGATCACCATAGCCGACATTCCCGGCCAGGTCTCCGGCATCCTCGGCCCGCTGATCGAGTCGAAGACGCTGCTGATGCTGGCGATGATGTTCCTCGTCATCATCGTCGGCACGGCGCTCGACTTCATCCCGACCGTGCTGATCCTGACTCCGGTGCTGATGCCGATCGTCAAGCAGGCCGGCATCGACCCGGTCTATTTCGGCGTGATGTTCATCATCAACAACGCCATCGGCCTGCTGACCCCGCCGGTCGGGACGGTGCTCAACGTCGTCTGCGCCGTCGGCCGCGTGCCGATGGACAAGGTCATCCGCGGGGTGATGCCATTCCTGATCGCGCAATTCGCCGTGCTGCTGCTGCTCGTCCTCGTGCCCGAGATCGTCACCGTGCCGGCGCGATGGCTCTACGGGCGCTGAGGCGCCCGCCCCGCCTGACCACGAGACCAGACGCCACAAGACCAAACAAGGAGGACGCCATCATGACCATCACCCGCAGGACCGCCCTTGCCGGCGCCGGCGCCGGCCTCGCACTCTTCGCTATCGGCCGCCCGGCCCTGGCGCAGACCACGAAGCTGCGCTTCGCCCACCCGCATCCGGAGGCCGATAGCTGGCACAAGGCCGCCCTGCTCTTCGCCGAGCAGGTCAAGGCCAAGAGCCAGGGCCGCTACGAGGTCCAGGTCTTCGCCAATGGCGCGCTCGGCTCCGACGCGCAGACGATCAGCGCGGTGCGCGGCGGCTCGCTCGACATCTGCCTGACCGGCAACCCGTTCTTCACCGGGCTCGCGCCCAAACTCAACGTGCTCGACCTGCCCTTCCTTTTCCAGAGCCGCAAGCATGCGGCGATCGTGATGGACGGCCCGATCGGCGACGGTCTGCGCAAGGAGCTCGAGGGCTCGAACCTCAAGGCGCTCGCGACCTGGGAGATCGGCTGGCGCAACCTGACCAACAACCGCCGCCCGGTCGCGACAGCCGCCGACATCAAGGGGCTGAAGATCCGCACCACGCCGAACCCGGCCCATATCAAGGCCTTCCAGCTGCTCGGCGCAGTGCCGACGCCGATGGCCTTCACCGAGCTGTTCACGGCGCTCGAGACCGGCGCCGTCGACGGCCAGGAGAACCCGGTGACGCTGATCCTGAACGCGAAGTTCAACGAAGTGCAGAAGCATCTCTCGCTGACCCGGCACGCCTTCACCACCGGCCCCGTCGTAATGAACAAGACGAAGTTCGACGCGATGCCGGCCGATATCCAGGCGATGCTGCCCGCGATCGCGGTCGAGATCGCCGCCATTCAGCGCCAGATGAACGAGGACACCGAGGGTTCGAGCCTCGCAGCCCTCAAGAAGGCCGGCATGCAGGCGGTCGAGACGCCGGATCGCGACTCCTTCGCCAAGATCGTCACCGCCGAGGTCGAGAAGGAGTTCGTCGGTAAATACGGCAGCGAGACGCTCGACGCGATCAAGAAGGCGGCCGTCTGAAGCGAGCCCGCCAGCTAGTATTGCCGCCGCGCCCCATCCCAGGGGCGCGGCCAGAACTCTCTTCCTGAGCCCTGCCTCTCGGGAGAGCGTTCTTCCAGCCTCGCGCCGATCTTTGGAAACCGGCTTCATTGACCCGCAAGGGCCGAGCGCGAATGATCGGGAGGCGCCTCGGCTTCGGGCCAGGTGTTCGCGGGGATTGCCCGGAGCGATTTTGCGCTGCGTCAACAACGCAGAGAACACCGCGATGCTATCCTGGACCTGTCGCCGCCTGGAGACCCGCGATGTACGCCGTACTGTACCTGACGAAGCGAGGCCTGCTCCGCCTGTCGGCCTTCCTGCGCTGGACGCGGGGCGCGGATGGCGACGAGATCGAGCAGTTGCGCGGGCGCTATAGCACCGGACCGAGAAGTGGAATCCACTTTTCGGAAAACTCCGATGCGATAATAAAAAGATAGATTCCCGTGACCCGTCCGAACGGATGCGCGGCGATCCAGCGACCGTCCTGAACGGCGCTGGCGTGCCACCGCCTTCGCTTCAATGCGGCGAGCGATCCTCCGACAGCAAATGTACCTGGGCCTTGATCGGCAGATGATCGGAAGCGATCCGCGCCAGCGGTGAGTCGTGCAGCTCGACACTGGCCACCAGATCGGCCGGATAGGCGACGATACGATCGAGCGCCAGCAACGGAAAGCGCGCCGGGAAGCTCGGGATGGCGGCCTGGAGCGGACCGAATTTCGGGGCGAGCCCCTGCAGGGCCGAGCGCCGCCCGACCCGCCACTCGTTGAAATCGCCCATCAGGAACACCGGACGCCCATCGGTCGGCTTGGCGGCACCGATCAGCGTCTCGATCTGGCGCGAGCGCGAATGGCGCAGCAAGCCGAGATGGGCGCCGATAATGCGGACGTCGCCTCGCGGCAGCGAAAGGTCGACGATCAGCGCGCCGCGCGGCTCGACGCCGGGCAGCACGATCTCGCGCGTCGCCGTGACGATGCCGGGGCGGAACAGCACGACATTGCCGTGCCAGCCATGGCCGCGCCCCTGCACGGGCGCCGCGATCAGGCCCGTGCGCCGCTTCAACGCCTCGAGGTCGAGCAGGCCAGCGCGCTCGCCGAAGCGCTGGTCGGCCTCCTGCAGCGCGATGATGTCGGCGCCGATCTCGTCGATCACGTCGACGATGCGCGCCGGATCGAAGCGCCGGTCGCGGCCCACCGCCTTGTGGATGTTGTAGGACGCGATCAGGAGATCGGTGCTGCGCGGCGGCTTGCCCGAAGGCGACTTGCCGGTGCGATCGCGGCTCCAGGTCGAAATCCGCACGGGGCGCAGCCGGCGGATCCGGGCCAGGCCGCGAAACTCCGTATCCTGCATGACGTCATCGATCTCCATAGCGGGCGGCAAGCAACTGCCGTGCCGGAATCGCAGCAGGGCGGCAGGAGATCAATGCGTCAAACATGGCAAAGGTTCGGTCGCCCCGTGAAAGATTGAACGACATCGGCGATAGCTCGTTATGATGGAAGAGGCAAAGCGGCAGGCGGGAATGCACATTTTCGAGATCGCACTGATCGGGGTCGTCTGCTTCGCCCTGTGCTCGCTGCTCGCGATCTATTCCTATGGCCGCTTCGGCAGGCGTGCCCGCGGCCGGCCGACCCGGGCCCTGCCCGTCGAAGAGGCGGAAACCGCGCTCGACCGCGCCGTGGCGCCGCTGCTGCGCCAACATCCCGGCAGAAGCGGCCTTCTCCTGGTCGCCGACAACCTCCAGGCTTTCGCGGTGCGCGCCTTCGCTGCGCGCAATGCCGGTCGCAGCCTCGACCTGCAATATTACTACTGGCTCGACGACCTGACCGGCGGCCTGCTCGCCCGCGAGGTCATCGCCGCCGCCGACCGCGGCGTGCGGGTACGCCTGCTGATCGACGACATCAACACGCGCGGTGACGATGCGAGCTATCTCGGGCTCGACCGCCACCCCAATATCGAAGTCCGGCTGTTCAATCCGAGCCGCAACCGCTCCAATTCCCTGCGGCGCGGCATCGAGCTGGCGCTGCGCGCCTTCAGGGCGACGCGGCGGATGCACAACAAGGCCTGGATCGCCGATGGCCGGATCGCCATCATCGGCGGGCGTAATATCGGTGATGCCTATTTCGACGCTTCCCGCACCGCCAACTTCCACGATCTCGACATGCTTTTGGTCGGCGAGGCGGTGCCGCAGACCGAGCGGATCTTCGACGATTTCTGGAACAGCCCGATGGTGATCCCGCTCTGCTCGCTGAGCCGCTCGAAGCTGCGCCGCAAGCTCGCGAGCCAGGCCAGGCGGCCAGCGCGGCGCCTGCTTAACGCCGCGCCATTCCTGACCAATCTCGCCGAGCGGAAGGAGGCGAACGTGCTGCCCGAGGCGGGCCGCTCCCTGCTTTGGAGCGCCGATGTGGAGGTCGTCTCCGACCCCCCGGCGAAAGCCTGGGACCCACGCAGCACCGGCTGGCTGGCGGAGCACCTGCTCGCCTCTCTCTCCACCGCTCGGCACGAGCTCAACATCACCTCGCCCTATTTCATTCCGGGCAGGAAAGGGACCGCCGCCTTCGCGGCCATGGCCCGGCGTGGGATCAAGGTCTCCGTGCTCACGAATTCCCTCGCGGCGACCGATGTCGTCGCCGTCCACGGCGCCTATGCCAAATATCGCAAGCCGCTGCTCGAAAGCGGCGTCGCCCTGTACGAGCTGCGGCCCGAGATCATCCGCGACGGTCCTTCGCTGTTCGGCTCGCGCGGCGCGAGCCTGCACACCAAGGCGTTCACGGTCGATGACGCGACCGGCTTCGTCGGCTCGTTCAATTTCGACCCGCGCTCGGCTTCGCTCAACACCGAAATGGGCGTGATCTTCAAGGATCCACGGCTGGTTGCGCAGATGCGGACCATATTCCTGGCGCAGACAGCGCCGGAATGCAGCTACCAGGTCGCGCTCGAAGGCGGCCGTCTCGTCTGGAACGACCCCGCCGCGGCCGGGGCGCGCAAACTGCGCTCCGAACCGGGAGCGAGCTTTGGAAAGCGGCTGATGGCGACAGCTGTCGGCCTGCTGCCGATTGAGTCGCAGCTCTGAGCCACAAGCCCTGCCGGCACGCCCGAGCTGTTATCTTTCCGATCAGGGTGGCCGCGACGTCAACAGCCGCCGGCGAGATGTTTCCGATGGAAACAAACAGACATGATCCGGCAACATGCACGCGGCACGGCAGAAACAATCAGCGCCTATCCAGCGGCTGCACAAGAGCAGCGAGCCCGATATGGTTGGGGCATTTGAGGCATCGGCTACCGACGTGAGCACAGCGGCGCAAATCCTGATCGTCGAGGACGACCGCGAGATCAGCGCGCTCGTCGCGCGCTATCTGTCCCAGAACGGCATGCGCAGCACGATCGCGCGCGACGGCCGCGAGATGGACCGCGCCTTCCGGGAGCATCGCTTCGACCTGGTCGTGCTCGATCTCAACCTGCCCGGCGAGGACGGGCTGTCGATCTGCCGCCGGCTCCGGATGACCACTGCGATCCCGATCATCATGCTGACGGCCCGCAGCGAGGATGTCGATCGGATCATCGGCCTCGAAATGGGAGCCGACGACTATCTCGGCAAGCCATTCAATCCACGCGAGCTGCTGGCCCGCATCCGGGCGGTGATGCGCCGTCAACAGGGTGCGCAGCCCGATCCCGACGCCGCTCCCGGGGCCTTCGCCTTCAATGGCTGGACATTGAACGCGACGAAGCGCGAGCTCAGCAATCCCGACAATGTCCGCGTCGCAGTGACCGGCGCGGAGTTCGACCTGCTCCGCGCCTTCTGCGAGCGGCCGGGCCGGGTGCTCTCGCGCGACATCCTGCTCGACCTCACGCAGGGACGCTCCGCCACGCCCTTCGAGCGCAGCATCGATATCCTGATCAGCCGCCTGCGCCAGAAGATCGAGCACGATCCGCGCGAGCCGGAACTGATCAAGACCATCCGCTCGGGCGGCTATCTGTTCACACCGACCGTCGAACGGCGATGAGCCGGCTGCTGCGCCTGCCGGCCCGCATCGGAAGCCAGGTCGCGCTCCTGGTGGCCGGCGTCATCGCCGTGCTCTACCTGATCCTCGCCGTCGCGCTGTACCTGCAAGCCCCGCGCAACTGGCCGGGGCCGCCAGCCTTCGAGACCATCGCGGCAATCGTCAGGCTCGTGGCACAGACCCCGGCGGAGCAGCGCCAAAGCGTCGTCGAAGCCGCAAACGGCGCGGATAGGCGCTTCGCCTTCAGGCTGGTCGATAGCTTCACCGGGCGTTCGCCGGCTGGCGCCCTCCATCCAGAACGCGGCGGAATCGCCCAGCGCCTGGGCGACAGATTTCAGGTTGCGACGTCAACAGAACCGGATGGGCGCGGGCCGCCGGGGCAGTTCGCTTTCGGTCTGCCGGATGGAGCAGGGCTGGAGGTCACGATCGCGGCCGGCGTCATGGAGCCACCGCCGCGCCCGCTTTCGGTCCTGGTGCTCGCCACCATCGCGCTTGTCGGCCTGAATGTCGGCGCCCTCACCCTCTGGGCGTCGCGCGGCATCACGGCGCCGCTGGCGCGTTTTGCCTCGGCTGCGGAGGAATTCTCGATCGATCGCGACCCCTCGCCGCTACGGGAGGAAGGACCGGTCGAGGTCCGGACTGCGGCACGCGCCCTGAACCGGCTGAGAGACCGGATCCACGCGCTGTTCGCCGACCGCACGCGCATGCTGGCAGCGGTCAGCCACGATCTGCGGACGCCGATCACACGCATGCGGCTGCGGGTCGAGTTCATCGAGGACGACGTCCTGCGCGGCCAGTTCACCCGCGATCTCGAACATATGGATACGATGGTCCAGGGCGCGCTGTCCTATCTCCGCGATGCCAATCGTCCCGAGAAGCGTGTCGCCTTCGACCTGTCGAGCCTGCTCCAGACGATCGCCGACGAGTTCGCCGATATCGGGCACAGGGTCGGCTATGACGGCCCACGCCGGGTCGTCGCGACGGGGGACACGCAGCAGATCGAGCGCGCCGTGACCAATCTGGTCGGGAACGCCGTGCGCTATGGAACGCAAACCAGAATCCGGCTGCGCGAGGCGGCAGAAGCCCTGCTGATCGAGGTGACCGATGACGGCCCCGGCATTCCGGAAGGGGATCGGCCGCGCCTGCTCGAACCGTTCATGCGCGGCGACGCGGCGCGCGGGCGGATCGACTCCGAGGGGTTCGGGCTGGGCCTTGCGATCGCCCACTCCATCGCGGCCGCCCATGGCGGTAGCCTGACACTGCATGGCAACCTGCCGCACGGCCTCATCGCCCGGATCAGCCTGCCGCGGTAGGCAACGCTGCCCCCGGCCGCGAGCGCCTGAGCCCTTACAACTTTCAACATGCGCGAAACATTCAGCAACATTCGCGCCGGCATTTCGCCCGACCACCCCGCGACTGTCCCCCCGAACCAAATGGGACAGACATGTTCACGATCGCGCACAAACATCGCTGGCTGACCGCACTGGCCGCCCCGATCATCGGAGCCGTGTTGCTCGGCACACCCAAGGCGGAAGCACCGACAGCACCGGAACCTCACCTCGTTGCGGCACAGCACAGCCCAACCGGCAAGATCATCGATCGCCTGCCGAGCGGCGCTCCCACGACACCGCCGTTCGCCCCGCAATTCGTTCGATCGGACTGGGCCCGGGCGATAAGCCCCGCCGGAGCCATGCTCCTTGTATCCGACACGGCGACGGACGTTTCCGCCCTTGCGACAGCTGCCGTCAGCAAGCCGGCCCCGGCCACGGCCACTGCATCGGCCCGACCGCAGAAGGCTCGCATGATCCTCGCCACGCTGCCGCCCAAGCGGCCAGCCTCTCTGGTCCTCCCGCAGGGCGCAGCCGAGGTCGCGACGGCACGGGAAAAGCGCCCTTCCGTGACCTCGCAGATGATCGCCCTGGTTGGCTCGCTCGCTGCCCGGGTCAACCCGCTATGACCCTGCCGGTCCTGTTTGCCAGCCGGCCGGCATCGCCGCGCCGCGTGCTGAAGCTGGCTGCGCTGACGCTATTGGTCGCCCTCCTGCTGCTCGCCGTCACGATCGGCTGGGCCGGCCATGGCTGGCTCGCCAGCGCCGACGCGCCGCGCCCTTTCGATGGTTTCCGGCAGGTTCGCCTGAAGACCATCCAGACCCAGCTCGACCAGGTCCGCGGCCCCTATATCGTGGTCATGGGCGACTCCCATGCCGAGCGACTGTTCCTGACCAGCTTCTGTGGTCTGCCGGTCGTGAATGCCGGCCTGTCGGGCGCAGTTCTCGGCGACGTCCTCGATCTCGCCCGGAAGATCACCCCGCCGCGCAAGGCGGAAGCCGTCCTTTTATCGGTCGGAACCAACGACATCTGGGTGAAGCGCGACCCGGAAACGACGAAAGGCGAAAGCAGCTTCAGGGCGGGCCTCGAAACCCTCAAACAGCGCCTGAGCGCCGCATGGAGCGACCATCGCGCCCTGATCGCCATTCCTCCGGTCGCCAGCAAGGAAGAAGCCCTGTTTCCGCGCTCGGCGGCGACCCGCTATTCATCCTTCCTGGCCTCGTCATGCGAACCGCGGCGCTGCGTCTATGCGGATATCTTCGCCGGTGCGGAAAGCGCCGTGGAACCGCACTCCGCCTTCAGCGACGGCATCCATCTGCGTGACTACGCCAGTTTCGTCCGGGCCGGCGAACCGGAACTCTGCCGGAGCCTCGGCCTTCCCGCCGCTGAGTGAGCCGCGCGCCTGTGGGCTCATGACCGCAGCGCCGGCTCAAACCTTTGGTCGCGCCACCTTACTTACAGCTCAGCGAGGCAAGACAGCCCGGCAAATCGGCCAAAGTTTGCGCGCCGAGCATGCCCATGGTGATGGAAAGCTCGTTGCGCAGCAGGTCGAGCACCCGGCTCGCCCCGGCCTCGCCCGCGATCGCGACGCCATAGAGCGTCGCCCGTCCGATCAGCACGCCCGACGCGCCGAGCGCCAGGAAACGGGCGATGTCGGCGCCGCGCCGGACGCCGCTATCGGCCAGGATGGCGAGCCGATCGCTGACCGCATCGACGATGGCGGGCAGCACCTCGACCGGCCCCGGCGCGCAGTCGAGATTGCGGGCCCCATGGTTCGAGACGACGATTGCATCGGCGCCGTGCTCGGCCGCCTTGCGGGCATCGTCGACGCGCAGCACGCCCTTGAGCACGAGCTTGCCCTGCCACCGCTTCCGCAGCAGCGCGACATCCTCCCAGGTCACATCGGTCGCAAGCGACATCTCGTCAGAGAGCGAGACGCGGCCGAGCTGGGTCCGGAACTCGTCCGGATAATGCGCATAGGTCGGCACGCCCGACGCGATGAGCGAGCGCAACAGAACCTCGCAGGTCCAGCGCGGATGCAGCGCGAGGTCGATCCCGGCCCGCAGCGAGGGCTTGAGCGGAATGCCGAAGCCGTTGCGCAGATTGTATTCGCGATTGGGGCCGACCGCGGTGTCGACTGTCAGCACCAGAGTGCGCGCACCCGCCGCCCAGGCCCGGTCGAGCAGCGCCAAAGTGCGCTCGCGGTTCTTCCAGACATAGAGCTGGAACCAGAGTTCGGCCCCGGATTCGGCGGCGATGCGTTCGATCGAGGTGATCGACTGGGTCGAGACGCAGAACGGGATGCCGGCCGCGGCCGCCGCCCGCGCCAGGGCGATCTCGCCGTCGCGCCAGACCAGGCCGGCAACGGCCGTCGGCGCAATGACCAGCGGGCTCGGCTGTTTGCGGCCGAGCACCTCAGTCTCCTGCGTGCGCTGCGAGATATCGACAAGCACGGACGGCGCGAGCTTCACCGCATCGAGATCGCGCCGGTTGCCGCCGATCGAGTTCTCGTCCTCGGCGCCACGGTCGACATATTCGAACAGCCCACGCGGCAGGCGCCGGCGGGCCGCGCGCCGCGCATCCTCGACATTGAGGATGGCGTCCAGGCCGGTCAGGATCATCGTTCCAGTCTCGTTCCAGCGCCGGCCGCGCGCGCCTTGCGGACGACCAGTCCGGCCAGAGCGAGATCGGCCAGAGCGAAGCCGCGGAAGCAGAACATCCGGCGCCCCTGCCCGGCCGGCCCGGCACCGCGCGCCGCGATCTGGATCAGGTCGTCCTGGAAGCGGACAGTCTCGACCGGCTGGGAATTGACGTCATAGGGCGCGGTCGACTGGGCGAGGCTATCGGTCGCCAGGAAGTCGAAGGCGGGCAGTGTCTGCGGGCGCCAGCTGCGGCCGATATCGACCGCCGAAGCGAAGGACGAGGCCGGCATGCGTCCGGCATCGAGGAAGGGCTTCAGGCCGGGAGCGCCCGGAACCATCGAGATGACGATGTCGGAACGGCCGAGCAGTTCGTCCGCATCGGCGAGAATCTCGGTCGCAAGCCCGCGCCCCGCCGCGGCTTCGGCCAGACGCTCGGCCGAGGCGCGGCTGCGGCTCAGCGCCAGCACCGTCTTGAGGCCGGGATAGAGATCGCGGAAGGCGTCGAGATGGGCATGGGCCTGCAGGCCGCAGCCGACGAAACCGATGGTTAGCGGCTCGGCCGGGGCGAGATAGGACGCCGCGGCGGCCGACATCGCGGCGGTGCGGATCAGGGTGATCTCGTCGCCGTCCAGTACAGCAAGGGGCAGGCCGGTCGCATAGTCGCTGACGCAGATCAGGGCGCTGATGCCGGGTGCCGTGCTGCCCGGCGCCACCGGCGCCATCGCCACCCATTTGACGGTCGCGATCGCTTCCGGCTCGGAAGCCGCCGACATCGCCTGGAAACCATGGCCCGGGCCGAGATCGAGTGATTTCTTCGGCAGACTGCGGTTCAGCCCGGCGGCATGGTCGCGGAAGGCCTGGAGCACGGATTCGCGAACCTCGCCGGGCGAGATGCCGAGTGCACGAACCTCGCGGCGCGAAAGATAGAGCAGACCGTCGCTCATCAGCGAAACCTTCCTGCCGAGAACGGCACCGGGTCGAAGGGAGGCGCGCGGCCGTCGAGCAGCGCCGCGAGCAGGCGGGCCGAGGTCGGCGCCTGGATCAATCCCGTATGGGCATGTCCGAAGCAATGGAAGATGTCGGCACTGCCGGAGGAGACCCCGATACAGGGCAGGCCATCGGGCGTCGACGGGCGATGCCCCATCCAGCGGTCGAGCCGGCTCTCGTCGATCTCCAATTGCGGAAACATCTTGCGGGCGAAGCCGAGCAGGATCTCGGTGCGGCGCCAATCCGGCGGCGCCGAGATCGCGGCGAGCTCGACCTGGCCGGCGAGCCGGAGCCCTTTGGAGGTCGCGACCACCGCCATCAGCCCGTCGGAGGGCATCAGGCCGCAAGGGATGTCGAAACCCGGCTCAGGCAGGACGACGTGATAGCCGCGCTCCGAGATCAGCGGTACGCGGTCGCCCGCCTGCCGCGCCAGCTCGCCCGAGCCGATGCCGGCGGCGATGACGGCCTTGTCGCAGGCGACCGGGCCGGTTTCGGTCCGCACCGCCTGCAGCCGGCCGACAGCGAAATCGAAACCCGTGGCCCGGGCGGAGATGCGCGTACCGCCGCGGCGCAGGAGCAACGCCTCCAGGGCGCGGCAATAGGCGCCGGGGTCGACGACATAGGCGCCGCCATCGAGCCGGGCACCAAAACGATAGCGTGGTGCGAGCTCGGGCTGGACGAGCCGCAGCTCCTCCTCCCCGACCTCGCTGAAGGCGACGCCGAATTCGCGCCGCAGCCGCCAGACGCGCTCCTCGGCCAGGAATTCCGAGCGGTCGAGATAGACATACATGACGCCTTCGCGCCGGATCAGCTCGGGAACGCCGGCCTCCGCGGCGAGCGCGGCGTGCTCGTCGACGGCAGTCCGGCAGAGTTCGAAACGGGTGCGGGCGCAGGCCTCGACCAGATCCCAGTTGCGGCCGGCGAGCACGAAATCGCGCAGCCAGCCGGCCAGCCGTGGCAGGTCGCGCCAACGGATGACGAAGGGACCGGTCGAATCGAGCAGGAAACCCGGCACCTTGCGCCAAAGGCCGGGCAGCGAGATCGGCATGATCGCGCCGGGGTTGAGCCAGCAGCCATTGCCATAGGAGGCCGCCTGCCGGCCGCCCGGCTCCTCGGGCTCGATCAGGGTCACCCGATGGCCGGAGCTCTGGATCTCCAAAGCCGCGGCGAGGCCGACGATGCCGCCCCCGATGACGGCGACATGCGAGCCGGAAGAAGCCGTCATCGTCCTGCTTTCAGGGTTCAGCCGCGATTGTGGAAATGGCTGAGGAAGGCGCGGGTCGCCTCCTCCTTCGGGCTGTCGATGACCTCGCGTGCCGGCCCTTCCTCGACGATCACGCCGTCACGCATGAAGACGAGGCGGTCGGCGACCTCGCGGGCGAAGCCGATCTCATGGGTGACGATGATCATGGTCATGCCCTCGGCTGCGAGAGCCCGCATGACACCGAGAACCTCGCCGACGAGTTCGGGGTCGAGCGCCGAGGTCGCCTCGTCGAAGAGCATCACCGAAGGCTCCATCGCCAGCGCGCGGGCAATGGCGACGCGCTGCTTCTGGCCGCCGGAGAGCTTGTTCGGGAAGACGTCGACCTTGTCGCTGAGCCCGACCTTGTCGAGCAGCCGGCGGGCGAGCGCATCGGCCTCCGCCTTCGGCATGTTCTTCACCGAGAGCGGCCCCTCCATGACGTTCTGGAGCACCGTCATGTGCGGAAACAGGTTGAAATGCTGGAACACCATGCCGGTGTTGGAGCGGAAGCGCGCCTGCTCGCGCACGCCCGGCAGCTTGGCGCCGCCATCGAAGGCGAAGGCATCGTCGCCGATGCGGATGCGCCCGCCTTCGGGGATGACGAGCAGGTTGAGGCAACGCAGCAAGGTGGACTTGCCGGAGCCGGAGGGCCCGATCAGCGCGATGACCGCGCCGGCTTCCACCTTGAGGTTGATGTCACGCAGGACGACGAGATCGCCGAACTGTTTGCGCAGGCCCGAGATTTCGATCTTGCTGGTGGTCATCTCTGCCTCAATTGCTCTGCGACAGGCGCTTTTCGGCGCGCTTGACGATCACGGTCGCCGGCAGCAGGACGACGAAATAGATCGCGGCGATCACGCTGTAGACCTCGAGGGCGCGATAGGTCTCCATCGCGACGATCTGGCCCTGATAGAGCAGGTCCGGCACCGCCAGCACCGAGACCAGCGAGGTGTTCTTGAACTGGATGATCGACTGATTCATCAGCGGCGGGATCATCCGCTTGATCGCCTGCGGCAGGACGATGCGGCGCATCACCTTGCCGGGCGTCATGCCGAGCGCGAGCCCCGCCTCGCTCTGTCCGGCCTCGATCGAGACGATGCCGCCCCGGATGACCTCGGCATAGAAAGAGCCGCCATAGAGCGAGAGCGTCACGACGGCCGCGGTCAGCGCGTCGATCTTGATGCCCGTCAGCATCGGCAGTGCGTAATAGAACCAGAGCAGCAACACGAGCAGCGGCGTCAGCCGGAACATCTCGATATAGAGCCAGGACAGCCAGCGCAGCGTCGGCGAACGCGACAATTGCGCGAGACCGGCGACGAGCCCGACCACCAGGCCGAGAATGACGACTGCGATGGTCAGGCCGATGGTGACCGCGGTTCCGGTCAGGAACAGATCGCGATAGCCCCAGACGGCATCGAAACGCCACGTATACATGATTTTCCTCTCGCAAGCCTGCCCGGCGACCAGGCCGCAGGAACCGGTGGAACCGGAAAAGGGTCCCCGGCGCTAGGCCGGAGACCCTGTCCCACACTCAGAAGGTGACGCCCGGCGGGATGTCGTCCAGCGTCAGGTCGACCTGGGCGAGACTGTTGACCACCGCTTCGCGGATCAGGCCGAGGCCGCGCGAATAGGTGATCCAGGCCGAGGCGAAATCGCGCCAGGTCTTGTCGGTCTCGCGGCGCACGATCGCGTTCGAGGTCGAGCCGAACATCGGCTGCGGCACGATGACCTTGCCGAGTCCCGGATCGCGCTTCACGGCGCGCACGCCACCCATCCAGAAGATGCTCTGGGCGTCGACGCGACCGCTGCGGAGCGCGAGGGTCGCCTCCTCCAGCGACTTGAAGCGCACGATCTGCGCCTTCGGGCAGAGCCGGGCGGCGACATGGTCGTGCGCCGAGCCGACATCGACCGAGATCTTGATCTTGGGGTCGTTGAGATCGGCCCACATCTTCGGCTCGAAGCCGGGCCGGGCGATGACGACGAGCGCGCTGTCATAGACCGTGGAGGTGTAGTCGACCACCAGAGCGCGCTTCGGCGTCAGGTTCATGCCGAACATGATGTCGATCTTGTCGGCCTGGATATCGAGGACGGCATTGCCCCAGGTGGTCTCGACGATCTCCAGCTGCACATCCATGTCGGCGGCGAGCGCCGTGCCGATGTCGATGAACTGCCCACCCCATTTGCCGGTCGCCCGGTCCTTGAAGGTCCAGGGCTGGCCGGCGGCGACGGCGCCCATCCGGAGCTTCTTGGAGCTGAGGATGCGCTCGAAGGTGTTGGTGGTGGCAGCCTGCGCGCTGGCTTCCTTCGAAGCCAGGGTCAGCGCCGTTGCGGCAACGGCGCCGGCACCGAGCAGCCCGGCGAGATCCCTGCGTGTCGTCATGTCGTCTCTCCCGATTGGAATAGTGCTCCAAGGTCGTTGGAGCGCGATCCCGCCTGTGTCGGCGGGTAGGCCGTCCCGCGCTCCGGCAGGAGCGCTGGCGGATTTGCTTGCGGCACCCTCACCCGGCCTTCGCCGGAAGGAGGACGCCGGGATTCATCAGATTGTGCGGGTCGAACAGTGCCTTGACCTTGCCCATCAGCTCGTAGCGCAACGGGTCGGCGAGGCGTTCGAGTTCCTCGGTCAGCTTGCGGCCGACGCCGTGCTCGGCGCTGAAGGTGCCGCGGAAGCGCGCCGCCACGTCATGCACCGCCTGCTCGACTTCGAGCGCGAAGGCCTCCGTGTCCGGCAGGCTCGCCCAAAAGGCGCGCTGGAACATCAGGATGTAGTGCACATTGCCGTCGCCAAGATGGCAGACCACCTGGGTCACAGCCTGCGGATAGCGCGCGGCGGCAACCACATCGGCGGCCGCGATGAAGCCTGCGACGTCGGAGGTCCGCACGGCGACGTCGTGGACGACGCCGATGCCCTCCTTCTTGTTGGCCTCGGAGACCGAGTGGCGGACATGCCAGAACTCGTCGGCCTGCTGCTGCGAGGCGGCGACGACGGCATCGACCACCGTGCCCTTTTCCAGGCAGTCGCCGAGGACTTCTTCGAGAATGGCGCTAAGGCCGGTCGAGCCATCCTCGCTGCCGAGCTCGATCAGCACCGACCAGGCCGGAATGGCGTCGAAGGGAATGCGGATGCGCTCGACATGGCGAACCACAAGCTCGAACTGCGAGGCAGAGACCAGTTCGAAGGCCTGGATCGCGCTGCCTGCCCGATCCTGCATGGCGGCGAGAAGAGCGACCGCAGCGGCTGGATCGGCCACCGAGACCCAGGCATGGGCGGTATTCGGGCTCTGCGGGTGCAGCCGCAGCGCCGCGCCGGTGATGATGCCGAGCGTTCCTTCGGCACCGATGAACAGGTGCCGCAGCATATAGCCGGTATTGTCCTTGCGCAGGGCCGCGAGATCGTCGAGCACGCGGCCATCGGCAAGGACGACCTCCAGCCCGGCGACGAGATCGCGCATCGGCCCGTAGCGGACGACGCCGGTGCCACCGGCATTGGTCGAGATCAGCCCGCCGATCTGGGCGCTGCCCTCGCTGCCGAGATGGAGCGGGAACTGACGGCCCGCTTCCGCCGCAGCGGCATGCAGGTCGCCGAGCACGACGCCGGCATCTACGATCGCGACATTGCCGGCGCGGTCGATGGCGCGGATCTTGTTCATCCGGCGCAGCGACAGGACGATGCCCAGCCTGTCCGCGTGGCCGCTCTCCGGCACCGCGCCGAAACAGAGCCCGGTATTGCCGCCGACCGGGAAGACCGGCTGGCCCTCCTCGGCGCAGAGCCGCATCACGGCTGCGACCTCGGCCGTAGAGGCCGGGGCGACGACGCAGAGCG
Source organism: Allobosea sp. GW823-FHT01F03 (assembly GCF_058798075.1). Taxonomy (NCBI): domain Bacteria; kingdom Pseudomonadati; phylum Pseudomonadota; class Alphaproteobacteria; order Hyphomicrobiales; family Alloboseaceae; genus Allobosea; species Allobosea sp. GW823-FHT01F03. The sequence goes on from NZ_CM179505.1 coordinate 3,596,648, forward strand.
CCCTGCCCTTGCGCCTCTCGCGCCAATCGGTCAGCCAGGGGGCCATATCGCCGGGATCGGCGATGAGCCCCTTGTCGCCAACGATATCGCGCAGCCGATCGAGCACGATGCGGTTCCCTTCGTTCAGGCGAGGCTGACCGATTTCGCCTGTTTGGCGGCGGTCTCGAGCTTGGCGATCGTCTCGGCGCTCGGCCCCTGAAGCGGCAGGCGGACACCGCCGACCGGCATGCCGGCCAGCGCCATGTAGCGCTTCAACGGGCCGGGATTGGTCTCGACATAGATCGAATCGATGACCGGATCGATCTTGTCCTGGAGCTTCAGCGCCTCATTCAGCTTGCCCTGCTTGGCGAGCTCGAAGATCTCGATCCAGATCTTCGGATAGATCGTCGCCGAGGCCAGCACGCCGCCGCGGGCGCCGAGCGCGACATGGGTCGCGAACAGGGGCTCCTCGCCGCTGAGAATCGCGATCTTGTCGCCGGCGTATTTCACCGTGCGGATATAGTCCGGCATGTCATAGGACGAGTACTTCATGCCGATGATCGAGCCGTCCTCCGCCATCGCCTGAACCGTGTCGGCGAAGGCGGAGACGGTGGTGCGGCGCGGGATCTGGTAGAGCATGACCGGCAGGTCGAGCGAATCCCGGTAGCGCCGGAAATAGGCGCGCATGCCGTCCTGGGTGCCGGGCGCATAATAGGGGGTGACCGTCATCACCGCGGCCGCGCCCACCGCCGCGAAGTCGCGGCCGGCTTCCAGCGCATCCTCGAAGCCGGTCGAAAGCACGCCCGGGATCACCGGCTTGCCCTCGGCAGCCTCGACGCAGGTCGCGACGATGGTACGGCGCTCGTCGCGCGAGAAGGCGGGATATTCGCCGGTGCCGCCGATCGGCACGATGCCGGCTGCGCCAGCATCGAGCTGGAAGCGCACCAGCTTCTTCAGGGCCTTGACGTCGACAGACCCATCCTCGGCAAGCGGGGTGACGATGGCCGTATAGAGGCCGTTCAACTGGTCTTTCGTAAGCGTCATCAAGCGTTTCCCTTGTCTAGCCGCCAACCGGATTCAAGCCGGAGCGTGCCCGCAGACGGAGCATCCCGCTTCGGTTTGCCGGCTCGTCAGCCAAGCCAACGCTCGTCCACCATTCGACCAATGTCAACACTAAGATAGAAAAATCCACTATACGACATTTTGTGGAGCATTATGGATCAAGCGCTTTCCATGCCCTATGCTGCTCGCTATGACAGTCCGGGCGAGAGGCGTTGCGCCTCGCGGCCGCGCCAAGGAGATCAGGATGCCGGAAATCTCGTCGCTCGACCGGGACGACACGGCCCGCGGCGCAAGCCGCCCCGCCGATCACGATTCCGAAGATGCGCGGGGCCATCTCGACATTGGCGCGCGCCTGCTGAAGGTGCGCAAGCGTCGGCAGCTGACCCTGCAGGATGCGAGCCGGCTGACCGGCGTCTCGGCTTCGGCCTTCTCTAAGATCGAGCGCAACGAGCTTTCGCCGACCATCTCGACGATGCAGCGCATCGCCCAAGGGCTCGGCATCGAACTGGTCTCCCTGCTCAACGATCAGGACAACGATCCTGGCGCCTTCCGGGGCCGGCGCAGCGTGACGCGGGCCGGCGCCGGAAGCCGCCATGCGACGGTGACCTGCAACAACATGCTGCTGTGCGCCGACCTCAAGAACAAGCGCGCCACGCCGATCCTGACGACGGTGACGGCACGCTCGCCGGACGATTATCCGGCCTGGGCCAAGTCGGAGGCCGAGATCTTCGTGATGGTCCTGGAAGGGACGCTGATCGTGCACAGCGCGCTCTACGAGCCGCTCGAACTCAACAAGGGCGACTCGGTCTATTACGACGCGAGCACCGAGCACACCTGGACCTCCTCGGGGCCGACCGACGCCGTCGTGCTCTGGGTGCTGGTCGACCTCTGAGCCGGGCACTCCGCCGCTGGCGGATTGTCGAGAGCATCCGAGGTTCAGCCTGCGCCATCATGCCGGCCGAAGCACAGCGGAATGCCGGAAGCCATCGCAGGCTTCCGGCCCCTGATGATGGGTTGTGCGGCTGGGCAAGTGTGCCACCTGCCCGCAGAGGCGGCCTGACCGAGGCAAAATCGCTTCTGAAACTCTGTTTTATCTCAAAGACCTGAAGCGAATTCCTGCAACCTGGATTCCGGCTGTCGCCAACGCCGCTCGTCCCGGACGAGCGGCGCAGACCCACAGGCTCCGGCGCTTGCTGCTCAGACCGCCCGGCTGAATTGGCGCGGCGACTGGTCGAGATGCGCGTCGAAGGCCGCGGCGACCTTGCGGACGAACAGGCGCGCATCCTCGGGCAGAAGCACCCGGCTGCCGTCGAAACGGATCAGCCCGTCCCGCGACAGGTCCTCGAGCTTGGCGAGCGACGTAGCCAGGACCCCGCGGTCGACGGGATGCTGGTCGCAGACCGCATCGATGTCGACGGCGAGATCGCACATCACCCGCTCGATCAGCGCGGCGCGCAACCGATCTTCCGCGGTCAGCCGATAGCCCTTGCCCGTCGGCAGCGCGCCATCGGCGACGCGCTCGGCATAGCGCCCTATCACCACCTCGTTCTGAATGAAGCCCTGCGGCAGGCGCCCGATCGCCGAAGCGCCGAAGCCGATCAGCGCCTCGCAGCGATCCGTGGTGTAGCCCTGGAAATTGCGATGCAGCCGCCCCTGCGCCAGAGCCTGCGCCATCGCATCCGTCGGCCGGGCGAAATGGTCGAGCCCTATTCGGACATAGCCGGCGGCGACGAGCTGCTGCGCCATCGCCTCGGCCTGCTCGTGCCGCGCCCGTCCGTCGGGCAGATCCTCGACGGCGATCCGGCGCTGATGCTTCTTGAACTCCGGGACATGGGCGTAGCCGAAGATCGAGAACCGGTCCGGCCGCATGGCGAGGCACTGTTCCACTGTGTCGCGGCAGGACTGGAGCGTCTGCTTCGGCAGCCCGTAGATCAGGTCGAAACTGACCTCCTCGATGCCGGCACGACGCAGGCCCGAGACGACATTCGCGGTCTGCTCGACGCTCTGGATGCGGTTGATCGCCTTCTGCACCGCCGGATCGAAGCTCTGCACCCCGAGGCTGGCGCGATTGACGCCCGCCGCGGCGAGTGCCGCGGTCATGCCGGGCCCGAGCCGGCGCGGATCGATCTCGACGGCGATCTCCGCCTGCGGGTGAACGGCAAAATGCTGCCGCAGCAGCGCGACGAGCCCGACGAACTCCTCCGGCTCGATGATCGTCGGGGTGCCGCCGCCGAAATGGATATGGCGCACGTCGAGCGGAGCGGAACGCTGCGCCGCGACCAGAGCGATCTCGCTGCGAAGCACGGCGAGATAGTCGACGATCGGGCCGTCGCGGAGCGCGACCGTGGTGTGGCAGCCGCAATACCAGCACATCGAGCGGCAGAAGGGGACGTGCAGATAGAGCGAGGTCGTCGTTCCCGCCGGCAGTGCCTTCAGCCAGCCGGCATAGGTTGCGGCGTCGATCCCGGCGCTGAAATGCGGCGCGGTCGGATAGCTCGTGTAGCGCGGAAGCCGCTCATCCGCATAGTGCGCGCCCTGCATCGAAAAGCTCCGGAACCTCGTCTGTTTGATCGCTCTTACCCCGCGCCGCGGCGCCCTTCTTTGATCGAGTGCAAATGCAATGAAGCTCCCGGAGCCGGCGCGGATACCGGCCGGGCGATCGCATCCGGATTTGAGCCAGAACAATGTTCCGCACCGTCAGCTGGTGGATGCTGGGCTCCAAGAGGAGGAAACCATGCATCTTTCCGAACTCGCCCAGCGCTGGCGGCAGCGCCATTCCAGCTTGCGCGAACTCGATGGGCTCGGCAGCGACGGCTTGCGCGAGCTCGCCGGCGACGTCGCCCTGCAGCAGGCCGATCTCTACAATCTCGTTTCGCGCAGCCCGGCCGATGGCGCCTTGCTGCCGCGGCTTCTCGCCAGCATCGGGCTCGATGGCGATCGGGTAAGCCGGCAGCAGCCGGCGGTCATGCGCGACATGGCGCGTATCTGCGCCGGCTGTGACAGCGCGCGCCGCTGCCGCCGCGAACTCGACCGCGAGGAAGCGGAGCTCAGCTACCGGGCCTATTGCCCGAACGCCGAGACCATCGAGGCGCTGCGCCGCTAGATCGCCGCGCGTCCGTTCGGACGCGGTCACGGTGATCTATCTTGTTGTTATCGCATCGAAGTTTTCCGAAAAGCGGTTTCCACTCTTCGGTCCGATGCTATAGACGCCACGCACGGTCGGCGGTCCATTGATAGCCGCTCGTGATAGCCGCTCGATCACGGGCCAAGGCGCCGCAGCGGAGCGAAGCCTTGCCACCTCAATGGCCGCTGAAAACCAGCGTCCGGATCGGCAGGACCAGCGCCTGGATGCGCAGCAGCAGCGCATGCACCAGACCGACCGCATCGACGCCGTGGAGCATGATCTTGCGCCCGGTGGAGAGTTTTCCCGAGGCGATCAGTTCGTGATTACTCGAATAGGCATTGGCGATGCAGGTGCTGCCCGGAGTGACGCCGTCGAGCCCGTCGGCATAGAGCGGCTCCAGGAAAGCCAGAAGCGTTCCCGGCTTGGAAACCTGCTGGACGTCGACCAGGACCTCGCCGCTGCGGATTTGCCCCGCCGCAATGAAATCCTGCACATGGGTGACGACCATCGGGATGATCACCCAGGGCTTGGAGAGGCAGGTCGCTTCCGCGACCATGCCGACCTTCATGACCTGCGCCTCGATCTGCGAGAAGCCCGCCTGCAAGGTCGTTCGTCCCGCCTCGGCCGGGATCAGCACGCCGGCAGGCCGCAGCAGAGGATTGACGACATCGCCGACGCGCAGGGTGAACTGCTCGACGCGCCCGGTGACCCCGGCGCGCACCAGAGTTCGGTCGAGATCGGCCCGCGCCTGGACCAGAGCGGCCTCGGCACTCGCCCTTTCGGCCGGCAAAAGGGTCGCGATCCGCGTTTCCGCGCTCGCCTTCGAAGCGACGACCGCTGCCACAGCGGCCTCCCGCCCGGCGACCAGGTTTTCCAGCCGCTCGATCTCGCGCCGCGCGACGATGTCGTCATTGCGCCGACGCAGTTCCTGCTTGGTCTCGAGCTCGTCGAGTGCCTGCTTGTGGGCACTGCGCGCCTCGAGGATCTTACTCTCATCGGTGAGGAGATCCGCCCTGGCGACGATGATCGCGGCCTCGACCTCGGCGACCTTGTTCCTTGCGGTTTCGACCGCCGCTTCCTGCCGGCTGCTGTCGAGCCGGAAGATCGGGTCGCCCTTGGCGACATTGCCGCTGACGCCGAGATAGATCTGCGCGACGCGGCCATTGATCTCGGGCACGATCGGGACGGTCCGGAACATCACCGAAGCGCTGGTCGTCGAGGGGTGATTGTAGAAGATCACCGTGATCAGGGCGACCGTCAGGATGAAGCAGGAGACGATGCCCCAACGCAGCTCGAACCAGACCGAGTAGAAGGTGATCTCCTTGCCGAGGCGCTTACCCTGCGCGAAGCGCCTGTAGAGATAGTCCGGGACGATGGTGAGAAGCGAGCAGACCATGAGCTCAAGCATGACCCGGCTCCTTCCGGACCACGGCATCGCTCTCGGCTGCGGTGTCGACGTCGCCGGGCGGCGACGCGTCATCGCCCCCCATCTCGGACATCGGTGGCTTCACCCCGGCGATGCGCTCGAGCGCATGGGCCATTCGGCCGAACTGGCCCGAGAAATCGGGAATGTCGATCAGGGCCAAGAGCAGCCCCGCCACCCAGAACAGATGGACATGGGTGAACAGGGCGAGCAGGCCGAGCACGGCGACGATCTCGAACTGCAGCTTCTGGGATTTGTGCGCCATCCGCTCGGGCAGCGTGTGAAGACGCAGGAAGAAGAGGCCGACGGCGAGAACCGACAAAAGGAGGATGATGCCGGTGACGACCAGCAGCGTGTCGGTCTCCTCCGGCGCGGTGATGAAGCCCGGCAGAGAATGCGGTGCCAAGGGATGAAGGCCAGCGGCCATCGGAACACTCCGGTTCAAGAGCACGCCGCAACCAGCCTGCCGCACAAAATAATCGGATCACACTTGCTACATCAACAGTTTAGAGAAATCGGGTGCGACCATCCTTTCGGAAGATGCGGGAACACCTAACCTATCCAGTTGCGCGCAAACTCGGCCTCCTCATAGCCATGCGCCTTCTGCCGCTTGGGTAACTTGATCTTCTCACGCGGCATCGTTTCATAGGGAACCGAGCTGAGTATGTGCGAGATGATCGCCAGTCTCGCCTTGCGCTTGTCGTCCGAATGAACCGCATACCATGGCGCCCAGGCCGTATCGCTCGCGCGGAACATTTCATCTCTCGCCCGTGAATATTCGTACCAACGCGAATAGGACTTCAGATCCATCGGAGAGAGCTTCCAGATCTTCCTGGGGTCGTTGATGCGCTCCTCCATGCGGCGCGTCTGCTCCTCCTGGCCGACCTCGAGCCAGTATTTCAGCAGGATGGCGCCGGAATCGACGATGGCCTTCTCGACGCCCGGCACGACCTGGAGGAAGCTCTTGGCCTGCTCTTCCGTGCAGAACCCCATGACCCGCTCGACGCCGGCCCGGTTGTACCAGCTGCGGTCGAAGATCACGATCTCGCCGGCAGCGGGCAGATGCGGCAGGTAGCGCTGGACATACATCTGCGAGCGCTCGCGCTCGGTCGGCGGCGGCAGGGCGACGACACGGAAGACACGCGGGCTGACCCGCTCGGTGATCGCCTTGATGACGCCGCCCTTACCGGCGCCGTCGCGCCCTTCGAAGACGATGCAGACCTTGCCGCCGGCATGTTTCGCCCATTCCTGGAGCTTGACCAGCTCGCCATGCAGCTCGCGCAGTTCGCGCTCATACTGCTCGCGTTTCATGGGCTTGTTCGAATCTGCCTTCATCGTCGTGCTCCGGCCGCTAGGACCAGCTCAGGAAGAATGCGACATCGCCCGGCATGCCACCCGGCCAGTCGATGATCATGGCGCGCAGCTTGTACTTGGCCGGGCGCAGATGCTCCTGCCAGAATTCATAGGCTTGGCGCGGCCGGCCCGTGAGCGTGGTCGGCCAGTCGGCCTCGGCATTGTTGATCGCCCGGCCGCGATCGCTGCAAAGCGCGCTCGGGAAGCGCATGACGAGGACCTCCTTCTCGCCGCGTTCGGCGGCGGCGCGGGTCTTGTTCGCCAGGCTGTGCTTGATCTCGGCAATCTTCTCCGGCGTGACGGCGATCTCTTCCTGCAAGGTCGCGACGAGTTTCTTGCGGGCCTCCTCGGCCCTGTCCATGGCACCCAGCAGCTTCGAGGCCTTGGCCATTTCGAGCTCCGCCATATAGGACCGGAGATCATCGGCGGACATGAAGCTCTCATCGGCGAGCTTGCTGGCCTGAATGGGGCTGGTGGTCGACATCGCAGGTTCTTCCTTCGCTGACTGCGACCGCCGCGGGGGTGCCGCCCGCGGCAGTGCATGGCGGCTTCAGATCTTCTGGACGTGAATGGCCTCGGCGAAGATGAGGTCGACCATGTCGCCGCGCCGAAGCCGCTTCAGATCGTTCGCGATATCGGGATCGACCACTTTGTGTGTCCGCGGTCCCGCCGGGCCGACATAGCTGACGATGCCGGTCGCGGGATCATAACGCTCGAACTTCGCGGTCAGGGTGAGCGAACGCTCGACGAACCGGTCGGGCAGATTCTGGAAGCGCGGCTGGCTGACCTCTTCCATGTAGACGATCTCCGGCCGCGCGCCCCTCTTCGCGCGCCGGGCGCCAAGCAGCGCCCCTTCGACGCGCCGGATCTGCAGCCGGTCGCCCGGACGCAGGGCATTCAGATCGCCGAAGATCTCGGGCACCATCAACCGCCAGGCATAGTCGCCCTGACGAATGGCGACGATCCGGGTCGCCGGGTTGACGGTGACGACCTCGACATCGAGCCGCTCGACCTCGACCGCCCCGACGCCGGCAACAACCACGGTTTCACTGGTCACCGTGGGATAGGTCGCGCAGCCCGCGGCGCCGAGCGCCAGAGAGAATGCGAGAATCCAGCTTGCATGCTTCGACATCGGAACTCTCCACCCAGAAGGTCAACGCCCTGCTCTATTCACCAGACCTGCGGAACCGCCGCGCCTGGCGTTCGTGAATTGCCTGCCTGAGCTCCGCTTCGAGCCCATCGATCAGATGCCTGTACTCATCGCACCGCGCGGCGGCCCCGGGCATCTCCGAAGCTTCCCAGCGACGCAGCGCCGTCTCCGCCTCGGCGAGGTCTCCACAGATATTGCGGAAGCTCTCGCTGCCGCGCACCAGCTCCTCGATCACAGTCTTGTGTTTCGGCAGACGCCGGATGGCAGCCAGAACGCCCGTATCCATAGGATCGAGCCCCCCGCGAAAGGCCACAATTATGTGGCCGCAGAGACGGGTTGGGAGTAAATAACGGGAGGTTACGCAGAGACTGCCGCCTTGCCTTGCCTTTTCTGATCGGATTTCCGGCTCGGGGGAGCCTATTCCGTGGAGCAGCAACGGCCCTGGAATTGCGATGACGACACCGCCGCGCCGCCGGGGCCGAACCCGCCGGAGCAGGAAATCCGCGCGCAGCTCGACCGAATCCTCGCCAGCACCGAATTCAATGTCCCGGCGCGAGTGCGCCAGTTCCTGATCTATGTGGTCAACGAGACGCTCGCCGGACGGGCGGACCGGATCAAGGCCTATACGGTGGCCGTCGAGGTCTTCGGTCGGGACGCCAATTTCGACATCCAGAACGATCCCGTGGTGCGCATCGAAGCCGGCCGCCTGCGGCGTGCGCTGGAGCGCTATTACCTGCTGGCCGGAAACTCGGCTCCGGTCCTGATCGAAATCCCCAAGGGGGCCTATGTTCCCCGCTTCCACTGGCAGCCGGAGCATGAGGATGACGGGCCGCCTGGCTCGCAGCCTGCGTTCCTAAGCCGGCATGGCAGCGCCGCCGCCCCGGCATGGCGCGGGCGGTACCGGCTCGCCGGCTCGCTGCTCGCGCTGGGCATGCTCGCCGCCGTTGCCCTCGTCTGGGCTGTGGACTGGCCGCAATCCGCAGGCACCGCTGCAGCCCTGCCCACTCCGCCGGGTCCGTCCCTGACGCTCAAGCCCTTCGCCAACCTCTCCGGCCAACCGGAAGTGAACTACTACGCCGCCGGCCTCACCGATGAACTGCTGGCACAGCTCGTCCGCTTCAAGGAGCTGACCGTGCTGGTGCGCGAGGCTTCGGGAGATGCGTCGCCGGGCGACATGGCGGGCAAGGCTCCGCGCCTCACCGGCAGCCGCTATCTGCTGGAGGGTGGCATCCGCCTTTCCGACGGCAAGCTGCGGGTATCGGCGCGCGTGCGGGACGGCGAGAGTGCGGCCATCCTGTGGGCAGGAATCTATGATGCCGACCCGCGCGAAAAGACGATCGTCGATATCGAAACGACCATCGCCGCGACGGTCGCAACCACCATCGCCCAGCCCTACGGGGTGATCTTCGCCAATCCGCCCCGCCCCCGGCCGGACAAGCGCAGCCCGGACCTGCTTCCGCAGGAATGCTCCTACCGCTTCTACCATTACCGCACCGTGCTCGCCCCGATCGAACACGCGCAGGCGCGCGAATGCCTCGAGCAGGTCACGACGCGCTATCCCGAGCATGCGACCAGCTGGGCGATGCTCGCCTATCTCTATCTCGACGAGGAAAGGTACAAGCTGAACCGCAGCCCAGGCTCGCCGCCCCCTATGGCGCGGGCGCGCGCCAGCGCCGAGCGCGCGGTCCGGCTCGCTCCGGAGAATGTCCGCGCCCTGCAGGCACTGATGACGGTGCTCTTCTTCAGCGGAGAGCCCAACGAGGCGCTGCGCATCGGGCTGCAAGCGCGCGCGCTCAACCCCAACGACACCGAACTGCTCGGCGAATTCGGCGCCTGGGTCGCCCAATCCGGGAACTGGGCGCGCGGCGCAGGCATGATCGAGGAGGCGATGGCCAAGAATCCCGGCCAGCCGAACTATTATACCGGGCATCTTGCCCTCGCAGCCTATATGCAGGGCGAGAATGCGCGCGCTGTCGGCCTGATCAAGCGGGCCAACCTGCAGCAATTCCCGATCTATCACTTCGTCGCGGCACTGATCTTCGCCCGTCACGGCATGTCTCTCGAGGCGTCTCAGGCCCGCGCCGAGTTCCTGAAGCAGCGGCCTGGCTTTTTCGCCGATTTCGACAGCGAGCTCGACCGGCGCAACTTCAACGCGAGAGATCGCTCCATCCTGATCCGGGGCGCGATTCAAGCCGGTTTTCCGGTACGAACGCAGCTCTCCGCCTGGGATGAACGGTCCTCCAGCGCAGCGCCCGCCGCGGAGTCGAGCCAGGGCTTGGCTCAACGTAGCCAACCGTAACCTACTTCCCGTAGCGGCATTTGCGGCCTGCACTGCTTTACGAAGTGGCGTGCAGCGGCCAGCGGCGATGCGGCAGAAGCCGGGTTCGCCTCGGCGCTCGGGTTATCCAGCGCCCGCGCCCGACTACCGTCTCTCTACCGCCGGAGGTCCGATGCTCGCAACGATCCATCGTCAGGCGCCGCTCGCCGCGCTGCTCGCCATAGCCCTGAACGGGGGCACGGCCGCAGAAGTTCGCGCGCAGATGTCGACCGGTGCGTTCCAGGGCGCATGGATCGAACAGGGCGAGGCCTGCGCGAGCGCTTTCGCCCTGAAGGGAGGCGCGATCGTCTTCCGGCGGCCGGCGAGCGTCTTCGCCCCGGCCTTCATCGTCGCCGGCCGGCGACTGTCGACGCCGCTCGCCTCCTGCCGGATCGTCAGCGTCAGCCCGAAAGGGGAGCGCCAGATCCTGAATCTGAGCTGCACGACGAGCATCTCGGTCGGTGCAGCCCATGCCATCGTCGCGCCGGCCGAAGGCGGAATGCTGACGCGCTATTTCAGCGCCGAGGGCGGAGGCGGGACCAAATACCAACGCTGCGGCCTGGACGCGCTGAAGCCGCCCTGAGGCCGGGCGCATTCCGAAAGTGACCGGCGGAACGGCGGTCCGCCGACCAGGAGATCGGAGGAAGCCATGTCAGCTCTCGTGCACATCGTGGACGGTGACTCATCATCGCAGGCGGGGATAGACGACCTGCTGCGGGCCTGCGGCTACCGGACCAAGGCCTATGGCAGCGCCGACGAGATTCTCGGCCAGATCGCGGACGACGCGAGCACGGGCTGCATCGTCCTCGACGTACAGCTACCGGACACCGTCGTACCCGATCTGTTCGACAGGCTGAGCAAGGCCGGTTCATGTCTTCCGGTGATCTGCCTCGCGGGAGAAAGCGACGTCCGCACCGGCGTCAAGGCGATCAAGGCCGGCGCCGAGGATTTCTTCACCAAGCCGGTGGCATCGGAGGAACTGATCGTCGCGATCGACCGCGCCATCGCGCGCCATCGCCTCGCCAGCGAGCAGGAAGGCTGGAGCCGCGCCGCGCGGCAGCGACTGGGTCTGCTCACCCGGCGCGAACGCGAGGTCTTCGACCTCGTCATCCGCGGCAGGCTGAACAAGCAGGTCGCCTTCGCCCTCGGGACGACCGAGCGGACGGTGAAGGCGCATCGCCACAAGGTGATGGAGAAGCTGCAGGTCCGCTCGCTCGTCGAGCTCGTATCCTGCGCCGAGCGCCTCAGCCTGTTGCGCACCGACGATCCCTAGCCCGGCCTCTTCACCATCAGAGGGGGTCGAGCATCGTGTCGCCCGCCCACCACATGCCTGCCGGGTTGAAGGCGCCACGCGCCGCGGCGGTCGCCGGCATCCTGTTCTCCATCCTCTTGCTTTCGGCGATCCTCTTGGTGCTGCAGACGCTGCGGCTGCATCCGCGCGACCCCGGCGACTGGCTCGGCGCTCAGGCCTGGAAGGTCGAGCTTGCGCTCCACCTGATCCCTTTTGCCGGCATCGCCTTTCTCTGGTTCATGGGCGTGCTGCGCGACAGGCTGGGCGCGCAGGAACATCCGCTGTTCGCGACGGTCTTCCTCGGCAGCGGCCTGCTCTTCGTCGGCATGCTGTTCACGGCGGCAGCGGCCATCGGCGCGATCCTCACCGCACATGCGGCGCTGCCGCGCGAACTCGCCGGCTCGGCGACCTTCATCCTGGCGCGGTCCTTTTCCTATTTCCTCGTCAGCGTCTACGCGCTCAAGGTCGCCGGCGTATTCCTGCTGACCGCCTCGACCATCCTGCTGCGCACCGAGATCACCGCACGCTGGACCGCCCTCTGCGGCTATGCCGCGGCCGCCGTCCTCTTGCTCGGCAGCCATGTCGTCGACGGCGCCTTCCTGGTCTTCCCGCTCTGGGTGCTGGTCGTAAGCGGCGACATCCTGGTCCGTGAATACCGCCGTAAGGACGTCGCCTAGACTGATCCGGAGAGCCCGTCATCCGCCGGTCCCTGGCTACCGATCCTGGCCGGCGTCGGCTGTCCGGCAGAGCCGGGCTCGCGGTCGGCGAGCGCACTGACCGCATCCTCGACATCGTCGAAGATCGTCGTCGCCTCCGGCCCTTCGAAAAAGCCCGCCCGATGCAGGATCTCCCAGGGCTCCCGGTGGAGTTCGGCGAGAACCAATGTCAGGCCGAGCCCCGACAGATCCGTCCGCAGCTTCTGCAGCATGGCCACCCCGGTCGTATCGATCTGCGCGACGGCGCTGGCATCGACGAGGAACCATTTGGTGCCCGGCGGCACCGACTGCGCCGCGTTCTCGAAGCGGCCGCGCAGGAAATCGGTGTTGAAGAACAGGATGCTGCCCTGCACCAGAAAGATCACCATGCCCGGCACCGGCGCCGCCCGCTCGCTGCGATGGAGCTTGTAGAAGCCCGGCCTGCCGGCGATCCGTCCGAGTAGCGCGACGCGCGGGCGCATTTCCTTGAGCAGAACATGCAGCAAGGTGCCGGCGATCGCGATGACGACACCGCTGAGCACGCCGAGGCTGATCGCGCCCCACATGCTGATCAGGGCGAAGGCGAACTCGGTTCGGCTGACGCGCCAGATCTCGCGGAAACCGCCGAGATCGATCAGGCTGAGCGCGGCGAAAGCGAGGATCGCGCCCAGCGCCGGATTGGGCAGCAGGCGCAACGTGTCGTTGAGATAAAGCAGCAGCGCCGTCAGTGCCAAGGCCGCGACGAGCCCGGCGATCTGCGAGCGCCCGCCCGCGGAAATATTGATCGCCGTGCGCGAGTCCGAGACGGTGATCGGAAAGCCGCTGAAAAGGCCCGAGAAAATATTGCCGAAGCCGAGCCCCGTCAGCTCCCGGTCGGCATCGACGTCGAACTTGTCGCGTGCGGCGAAGCTGCGTGCTGCAACGAGGCCGGAGCTGACGCTGACGAGCCAGACCGCGGCGGCTCCCTGGAGCAGCTCTCTCATCGGCAAATGCGAGACGTCCGGAAGCTTCAGCGAGGGCATCGTGCTTGGCAGGCTGCCGATCACCTTCATGCCGTGTCCCTCGAGATCGAACAGCGCCGAGGCGACGGCAGCGAGCGCGACGACGACCAGAGGTCCGGGGATCGGCGAGCGCAGCCGCGCCAGCAGGACGAGCAGCCCGAACATCGCGGCGCCGAAGCCGAGCGAGGGCCAGTGGATCTGACCGACTTTGCGGGCGATCTCGAGCAGCGGCTGGACGAGCCCGTCGCTCTCGATGCGGACGCCGGTCAGCCGGCCGATCTGCCCGATCAGGATCGAGATCGAGATGCCGCTGATGAAGCCGATCAGGATCGGGCGTGAGAGGAAGGACGCGACGACACCGAGGCTGAGCCTGCCCGCCAGGATGCAGAGCAGGCCGACCAGCAAGGCCAGAGCCGCGGCGGCGGCGACACGATCGGCCGGATTGTCGAGCGGCATGGTCGCCAGTGCCGCGGCCAGCACCGTCATCGTCGCGGCGTCCGGGCCGACCATCAGCTTGCGGGATGGCCCGAACAGCGCGTAGCCGACCAGGGGCAGGATGCTGGCATAGAGCCCGACCTCGGCCGGCAGGCCCGCGATCGCGGGATAGGCGATGGCGCTGGGGATGGCGACGGCCGCGACGGCGAGCCCCGCCGTGACGTCGAAGCGCAAATACTCCAGCCGGTAACCCACCAGGCTCGCAGGAAACAGATCGCGGACTCTCATCGGCACGGTTCCGCGCATCGTCCGGAAAGCTCTTCCGGAGGGGCGTATCGAGCCGAAAGGCGGGAAATGCGGGCTCGAAGCATCCGAAGGCCACCACTTCTGCTACTGGCCGGGCGAGACCTTCTCCCAGCCTTCGTCGGGGTTGAAACGACCCATCCGGGCGGCGATCCGCCCGGTCCGGGGGCCGAGGTCCTTCTGATAGACCGTGCCGGCGTGGTTGAGCATGAAGCTCATCACTCCGGACCTGCCATACTCCGCCGGATAGGCCAAGATGGCGAAGCCGCCGATCATCCGCCCGCCTGCGACATAGTCGATCTGGCCGCCGGGTGCCGCCGCCCCCTGCCGGGTCAGCACCTTGAAGTAATAGCCGTGATAGGGCCGGCGTTCCTCGCCGGCCCGGTAGCCCTCGGCGGCTGCCTCGGCCGCGAGCTCGCCCAGCGGGCTCAGCTCCTCGCCGGCAGTGCTCGGCCAGTACAACCCATCGCGGGTGCCCGGCCGGCTGACGATCCGCCGGGCGTAGACGCCCGCCCCCTGCCCCATTCGATCCTTGGCGGCGTAGTCCTGCTGTGCGTCGAAGAAGGCCAGGATCGCCTGCATGGCGGCGAGTTCGTTGCGCCCGATCCGGCGGGCGGTGATTTCCCGGCCCCCGGCCTCGGAATCGAATGTCCAGCGCTCGCCGGCACGCACGATCGGGATCGGGAAGGGAAACTCGTCCTGCCCGACCAGCAAAGTGGCGGTGCCGTCCTTTTCTCTCAGCGCATGGCGGTTGTCATAGGCAACGACGAAGCGCTCCCGATCGGCCGCATCGGCGACCCGATCGCCGGAGGAGAGGATCGAGCCGGCCCGTGGCCCGAGAATGCTGCGCAAGCGCGCGCTGTCGCCGCCGCGTACCGCCTCGACCAGGGCGGCGGCGGCCGCGTCCGCCGTCTTGAAGGGCTGCTGGGCCCAGGCGGTCGCTGCCGGCGAGAGAGCGAGGGTCGCCCCCGCCATGAGCAGGAGAACGAGCCGATGGGGCGCTGGCCATGGCCTTGTCATTGAACCGATCCCGGAGGTTGAACGAACCGGCGCCGCGTATCCCTGGTCAATCCACGCCGCCGACGCTGACGAAAGAGGGGCTGGCGGAGGCTTGCCACTGGGCGAGGCTCCGGAACGGGACGCCGAGCAGACGATAATCGACCCGCAGATAGCCGTCGGCACCACGGCTCACCGCCCAGGGCGCGACGCGCAGGACCTCCTGGGCGATCACGCCGACATGGCGCTTTTCCGAGCCGCCATAGGCGAAACTGTAGAGCCCGAGGCCGTTGTCGAGGTGTCCGAGCAGCACGACGTCGTGCTTGAGCCGAATGTCGGATCGACGGCCGCCACCGCGGCCACCGCCCATGCCGCCGCGGCTCGCCCCGCCGCCCCTGTTCATGGCGGCGCCCCGGTTCATGCCACCCCCGCGGTTCACGGCAGCGCCGCGCCCCATGCCGGGGCCGCCGGCATGCATGGCCCGCGGACCGCCGCCGCCTCGGGCATGCGCCAGGCTCGCCTGCCCGCGCTGCGACTGCAGATTCGCCGCTCGGCCCTGCTGGACATTGCCGAAGGCGCTGTCGCGTCCCGGCCCGGCACGCCCTGCGCCCGCCTGGGGACGTCGAGGCTGCGTCGCGGCGCGCGCGCCCTGCCCCCGGCCATCGCCGCGGTTGCCGGCGCCGGCCCGGTCGCCCGGACCGCGGTCCGGCCGGTTGGCGACATTGGCGCGGTCGCCCGCGCGCTGCTCCGGGCGCGCAGCGCCACCGAGATCGCCGCGCTCGCCACGCGGTTGCAGAACCTGGTCGCCGCTGCGCCCGCGAAAATCCATCCGGCCTTCGCTACCGGCCCGAAGATTATTGCCGGAAAACTTCTGCTGGACGGCGTTGTTGCGATACTGGACGCCGTGACGGTGCTGGGGATTGTGCTCCCAATGCGTCACGCGGTTCCGGTCGATATTGATATTGTTGTTGCCCCAGTTGACGTTGCCGCCCCAGTAGCCGCCAGTGCTCCAGCGCCCGAGCGCATAGGCGGTTCCGAAGGCGAGCCCGGTCGCGAGCAGGCCGGTGGCGACATAGCCCGGCGCCGGGAAATAATAAGGCGGATAATCGGGATAGGGCCAGGAGCCATAGGCCACGCCCGGATCGTAATAGGGCACGTAGAGCGTGTCGGACTGCGTCGGCTCGATCTGGATGACCTGCTTGCCGCTCTCCTGCTTGACGGTGACCGTCTGCTCGGAACCGGATGAGAGCTTCTTGGCGTCATAGGCGCGCGCCCGC
Organism: Allobosea sp. GW823-FHT01F03; assembly: GCF_058798075.1. NCBI lineage: Bacteria > Pseudomonadati > Pseudomonadota > Alphaproteobacteria > Hyphomicrobiales > Alloboseaceae > Allobosea > Allobosea sp. GW823-FHT01F03. The sequence goes on from NZ_CM179505.1 coordinate 3,613,054, forward strand.
ATCCTCTGGATGCCGTCCATGATGTCCGGCTGCTGCGCCAGGACCGCATCGCCAAGCTTCTGCGTCCAGTCGAGGTTCTTGCTCATCATCTCGAGCACGGAGGGCGTCGCGACCAGCGCCTTGACGCTGGCATCCCAGGACTGCTGCTCGGCGGCGGCCTTGAGCTTGTCGCCTTCGAGCTTCTTGTTGGCGGCGAGCCAGCGATCGGCCTGGACGATCTCGAGCGGATAGGTCGAGGCCATCAGCACCTGCGCCAGCAATGTGTCGGGATAGAGCGCGATCGGCGCGACGAGCGCCTCGAGCTGGGCGCTGCTCAGCAGTTGCGCGGCGTGGACGGCCGGCGTCGCGGCGGGGGGCGGCGCAACCGGGGCCGGCGGCGCCTGGGCGGGTTGCTGGGCGAACGGCTGGGAGGCCAGGCCACAAGCGAGGAAACAGGCCAGGGCGAACCGCATATCCATGAGCTTCTCCCTGGCGGCACGTCCACGGGATGGCAGGCGCCCGGCGTCGGGACCGATCAGACAGCCGCGCTAGTACTTCCTGACTGTCGTCCGGGGCGGCCTGCCCTGCTCGGCCTCGCGTAGCGCGCGGAAGGCCTCGACATTGTCGCGGGCCTCTCGCATCGCCTCATTCATGCGCCCGTCCTGCATCATCGCATCGCTTTCCTCCCGCGCGTCCATGACGCATCCGGCGATCTTGTTGCAGGCCTGGGCCGGCCGGCTGTCACCGGTCAGCCAGACCGCGCCGGCAAGGAGGAGAAAGGCTGCGCTGGTAACGATCCTGCTGATCATGGCGTGAACTCCGAAGCGATTGCACCATCGTCGCGCTGCGCACCGGCCGGACGAGCCGGGCGGAACACCGTGCTCGCAAGCGGGCTTCGATCGTTTCAGGTCTCCGGCGGCAGCCCGATACTAGCGAATTCGGCAGCGCAATAACCTGTCCCTAAGGACAATACGCCGAACGCACCGGTTGTGTTGAGCTTGCCGGCATCGAGTATCGGACGGTGCGGCGGCACCTTCCAACCCTGCTCCGGATATCACGGCCGGCCCAAATCACGACAGAGATGGGGCATCGAGATGGCTTCCACTACCCAGGAATCGCACTCTATCGACCATTTCTTTTCGGCGCCCTCGGGACGCCACGACCGGTGGCGGGAGCTCCACGCGACCGCCCGTGCCTGGGCCGGCGGCACTGGCGAGCGGACGGCGGTCGAGACGGCGCTCGCCGATGTCGGCGTGATAGAGGAGTTCCACGCCTTCCCGGGCATCGAACTGATGAGCGTGCTCCGCGAGAAGCTGCTCGGCGACGACAAGGCAGGGTTCCTTGCGCTGGCGAAGCGCATCTCGGTCGGGATCATCACCGGCAACTACAAGCACGACGCACGGGAGTGGCAATCGGGAGACCTCTCGCTGCCCGAGCCGGGCGATCTTCTGCCCCCGGCGCTCAGCGAACCCCAGAGCTATCGGCCTTATTTCGAGCTCCTGGCCGTGACGCCGGCGCCCGCTTCACGCTGGTCCCATATCGCCAGCGAGTTCCGCCGGCTGCGGCGGGCGGAGGACGCATTCATCTACGAGGCCATTCCGGTGGGCAGCCTCGAGGATGCGGTCTGCGCCGCCGTGGTGAACCCCGACATCGGCGCCGTAGCGATCTATGAGGGCTTCGCCTTGCGCTCGCGTCACGATGCGCCGGTGCTGCGAAGCGTGCTCGCCGCCCAGCAACCGCTGCTCGCGACCGCGGACGAAGCCGATCTGTCGCTGCGCCTCGCCGCCGGGCTGAAGGCGATCCGCCCCGAGCTCGACATCTACCTGCTGTCCGACCGACGCGTCGAGAAGCTCGCCGGCGATCCGCGCGCCGCGATGATCCGCCGGGTGATGTACCAGATCGAGGAACCGCTCGAATTGCATCTCTCGGTGCTGGAGGGGATCAAGGCGCGCTACGAGACACCGTTTTTCGACAATCTCAAGCTCTATGCGCAAAGGCCGATCGCCACCTTTCACGCGCTGCCGATCGCGCGCGGCAAATCGGTGTTCCGCTCGCCCTGGATCCGCGACATGGGCCAGTTCTACGGCATCAACCTCTTCCTCGCCGAGAGCAGCGCCACGACCGGCGGCCTCGACAGCCTGCTGGAGCCGACCGGCAACATCAAGCGGGCGCAGGAAATGGCGGCGCGCGCCTTCGGGGCCGACCACGTCTTCTTCGTCACCAACGGCACCAGCACCTCGAACAAGATGGTGCTGCAGGCCCTGGTCGCGCCCGGCGACATCGTCATCCTCGACCGCAACTGCCACAAATCGCACCATTACGGCCTCGTGCTGAGCGGCGCCCAGCCCTTCTATGTCGAGGCCTTCCCAATGGTGGAATTCTCGATGTACGGGGCCGTGCCGCTGCGCACGATCAAGAAGGCGCTGCTCGATTTGAAGGCGGAAGGCCGGCTCGACCGGGTCAAGATGGTCGACCTGACCAACTGCACCTTCGACGGCCACATCTACAACACCCGCCGGGTGATGGAGGAATGCCTGGCGATCAAGCCGGACCTGATCTTCCTCTGGGACGAGGCCTGGTTCGGCTTCGCACGCTGGTCGCCCTTCCTGCGTCCGCGCACCGGCATGGGCGCGGCCGCCGACATCGAGGCCTGGGCCCAGACGCCCGACGCCATCGCCGAGCATGAGCGCCAGCTCGCCGAGCTGGGCGCCACCCCTTCGCTCGAGAAGCTGCTCGATACCCGCCTGGTCCCCGATCCCCGGGCCATCCGCCTGCGCGTCTACCAGACCAATTCGACCCACAAATCAATGTCGGCGATCCGCCAGGGCTCGATGGTGCTGGTGCGCGACGTCGATTTCCACAGGGTCGAGGCGCAGTTCCACGAGGCCGTCTTCACCCATGCCTCGACCAGCCCCAACCAGCAGCTGATAGCCAGCCTCGATGTCGCGCGGCGGCAGATGGAGCTCGAGGGCTACGGGCTGGTGATGAACGCGATAGAGGTCGCGCTCGACATTCGCCGCGAAGTCAATTCGCATCCGGTGATCGCGAAGTATTTCAGCATCGTCGGCGCCGACGGCATGGTACCCGCCGAATACCGCCGCAGCGGCTTCGTCGACTTCCTGGCGCCCGGAACCCGTTGGGACGACCAGTTGCGCAGCATGCGCGAGGACGAGTTCTGCCTCGATCCGACCCGCATGACCCTGGTCTGCGGCACGGCCGGCTTCGACGGCACCAGCTTCAAGGGGCTGCTCGCGGCGCAATACAACATCCAGGTCAACAAGACCTCGCGCAATTCCGTGCTGCTCCAGTCCAACATCAACAACACCCGCAGCGACGTCGCCCTGCTGATCAGCGTCCTCCTGAAGATCAGCGAAGGCATCGAGACGCGCCTCAAACATGGCGGGGAGTCCGAGCGCAAGGCCTTCACCGCGAAGGTGCAGAGCCTGATGAAGGACGTGCCGGACCTGCCGAACTTCAGCCATTTCCATGAGGCCTTCCGGCAGGATGCCGGCGACACCACGCCCGAGGGCGATATCCGCTCGGCCTTCTTCGGCGCCTATCGCGAAGAGCAGTGCGAATACGTCCCGGTCGACGGCCCGGAATGCGACCGTCGGCTCAAGGACGGACCGGAGATGGTCTCGGCCAACTTCGTGATCCCCTACCCGCCGGGCTTCCCGATCCTGGTACCGGGCCAGGTCGTGACCCATGAGACGATCACCTTCATGCGCAAGCTCGATGTGAAGGAGATCCATGGCTACGAGAAGGCCAGAGGCCTGAAACTGCTCAAGGTCGACAGTCTATCGGGCAAGAAAAGCGCCAGCCACGAAACCGGGCGCAAGAAGTCGCGCACCACCTGACCGCCCCTGCCCACCTTCGATACAGGAACTGCGTCGCCAGATCAGGAGACCTCCCATGTTCGACTGGTTCGCCAGTACATTGCGCAGTTATCCGGAGATCGCGCTCTTCCTGTCGCTGGCCATCGGCTATTATGTCGGCGGCTTCGCCTATAAGGGCTTCAGCCTCGGCGCGGTGACCTCGACACTGATCGCCGCGGTCGTCATCGGCCAGCTCGGCATCACGATTTCACCCAACGTCAAATCGACCTTCTTCCTGATGTTCCTGTTTGCCGTCGGCTACGGCGTCGGACCACAATTCGTCCGCGGCATCGCCAAGGACGGCGCGCCGCAGGCGATCTTCGCGGTCGTCGTCACCGTTTTCTGTCTGGCGATCCCGGTCATCATCGCCAAGATCGCCGGCTACCATCCCGGCTACGCTGCCGGCCTCTATGCGGGCTCGCAGACCATCTCGGCCTCGATGGGGCTGGCGACCGACGCGATCAACCGCCTCGGCCTCTCGCCCGAACAGACCAAGGAGTATCTCGATGCCATGCCGGTCGCCTATGCGGTGACCTATATCTTCGGCACAGTTGGATCGGCGATGGTCCTCGCCCTGCTCGGCCCCAAGCTGCTCAATATCGACCTCGTCCAGGCCTGCAAGGACTACGAAGCGCGGCTCGGCGGCGACAAGGAAATCGGCGGCGCCGGTTCGGTCTGGCGGCGCTTCGAATTGCGTGCCTTCCGGGTCCGGGCCGGCGCCAAGGTCGCCGGCATGCGCGCGGCCGAGGCCGAGGCGCTGGTGCCCGATGCGCGCGTCTTCGTCGAGCGCATCCGCCGCGACGGCGTGATCATGGATGCGACCACCGACACCATCCTCCAGGAAGGCGACATCGTCGCCGTCGCCGGGCCGCGCGAAGTGCTCGTCAACCTGATCGGCCAGAATGCCGAAGAGGTCGAGGATCCCGAGTTGCTCGACGTGAAGGCAGAGGGCGTCGACGTCTACGTTACCAGCAAGGAGGCCGACGGCAAGACGCTGGCCGAACTCTCACGGCTGCCATCGGCCCGCGGTGTCTTCCTGCGCAGGATCGTGCGCGGCGCCACCGCGACCCACATCCCGATCCACGCCAATACCGTGATCCATCGCGGCGACATCCTGACCATCGTCGGCCGCACCCAGGACATCGCGGCCGTCGCCAAGGTCATCGGCCACCCCGACCGGCCGAGCGATGTCGCCGACGTCGCCTTCATCGGCGGCGCGATCACGCTCGGCGCGCTGATCGGTGCACTCGTCTTCAAGGTCGGCGGCGCGCCGCTGACGCTGTCGACCGCCGGCGGCGCGCTGATCTCCGGCCTGGTCTTCGGCTGGCTGCGCTCGGTACGCCCGGTCTTCGGCCGCATTCCGAGTTCGACGGTCTGGTTCATGAACTCGGTCGGCCTCAACATGTTCATCGCGGTCGTCGGAATCTCGGCCGGTCCCGGCTTCGTCAAGGGACTGCAGACGCAAGGTGTCGGCCTCTTCCTCTGGGGCGCCCTGGCAACAACGCTCCCGCTGGTCCTGGCGATGTTCGCCGGCAAGTACATCTTCCGCTTCGACCCGGCGATCCTGCTCGGCGCCTGCGCCGGAGCACGCACCACAACCGCCGCGCTCGGCATGATCTGCGAGACCGCCAAGAGCCAGGTCCCCGCCCTCGGCTACACCGTGACCTATGCGGTCGGAAACACCCTCCTGACGATCTGGGGCATGGTGATCATCATGCTGCTGACCTAGGCGGGCCAAGGAAAGCCTTCGATCTCAGCCTCTTACCGGGAGCATATCATGGATCCTGTCACGCTGCGGACCTTCGAGACGCTCAGCCCCTTCGAGATCAAGGACGAGTTGATCCGGCTCGCCAAGCTGACCGCCCAGAATTCCTCGATCGCCATGCTCAATGCCGGGCGCGGCAACCCGAACTGGGTTGCGACGACACCGCGGGAAGGCTTCTTCCTGCTCGGTCAGTTCGCGATCACCGAAAGCCGGAGGGTGATGAGCAAGCCGGCGGGTATCGGCGGCATGCCCAAGGCCGATGGAATCGCCATGCGGCTGGACGAATGGCTCGCCGCACACAAGGATTCCCCCGGCGCCACCTTCCTGCGCGACATGGTCGCCTTCGCCGTCAAGAAATTCGACTTCAAGCCCGACGCCTTCGTGCATGAGCTCGTCGACTCGATCATCGGCGACAACTACCCGGTTCCCGACCGCATGCTCGTCCACAATGAGCGCATCGTGCACGAATACCTGATGTGGGCCATGTGCGGCGAGCCGCGTCCCGCCGGCCAGTTCGACCTCTATGCCGTCGAGGGCGGCACGGCGGCGATGTGCTACATCTTCAAGTCACTGAAAGCCAACCGGCTCCTCAACCCCGGCGACACCATCGCGCTGGCGACGCCGATCTTCACCCCCTATCTCGAAATGCCGCATCTCGAGGATTACGGGCTCAATATCGTCACGGTGGCGGCCCCCCAGGAGAACCGCTTCCAGTTCACCGACGAGGAGCTGAAGAAGCTCGAGGACCCGAAGATCAAGGCCTTCTTCGTCGTCAACCCCGGCAATCCCTACGCGGTCGCCCTCAGCGAGGAGACCATCGCCAAGATCGTCAAGCTCGTTAAGACCAAGCGTCCCGATCTGATGCTGCTGACCGACGACGTCTACGGCACCTTCGTGAAGGGCTTCCGCGGCCTGCTCGGCGCCCTGCCCCACAACACGATCGGCGTCTACTCCTATTCCAAATATTTCGGCTGCACCGGCTGGCGGCTCGGTGTCATCGCGATCCACCGCGACAACATCTTCGACAAGGCGATCGCAAAGCATCCCGCGAACATCCAGACGGCGCTCGACAAGCGCTACGGTGCGCTCACCCTGAAGCCGCGCGAGATCAAGATGATCGACCGCATCGTCGCCGACAGCCGCGACGTCGCGCTCAACCACACCGCCGGCCTGTCGCTGCCGCAGCAGGTGATGATGTCGCTGTTCTCGCTGTCGGAGATGATGGACGAGGCCAAGCTCTACCAGAAGACCTGCATGGAGATCGTCCACTCGCGCGCCCAGCGCATGGTGGAGGGGCTCGGCATCGAGGTGCCAGACAACCCGCTCCATGACCGCTATTACGGCCTGGTCGACTTCGAGTTCTGGGCCAACAAATATGTCGGCTCGGAGGTGGTGGCCTATATGAAGGAGCACATCCACCCGCTCGACATCGTCTTCCGCCTGGCAGAGGACCACGGCATCGTGCTCCTGAACGGCGGCGGCTTCCATGCTCCGGACTGGTCGGTCCGCGTCTCCTTCGCCAATCTCGACGACGAGGTCTACAGCCAGATCGGCCGCGCCACCCGCGCCGTGGCACGCGGCTACCGCCAGGCCTTCGACGCCTACAACCAGGCGCTCGCAACCACGAAATCGCCAGGAGGCGCCAAGAAGGCATGACTGTGCCCGTCGTGACGTCCGCCAGTTGATCTTGCGTCCGATGCCGGTCCGCCGACGGAACGGCCCGGCTTTCCAGCGAGGCAGGAGATGGGTTTCGTTGTCGAGGGTCTGCGCAACAATCCCGAGCTCGCAGTCTTCCTGACGGTCGCGCTCGGCTTCCTGATCGGCCGGCTGAAATTCGGCAGTTTCAGTCTGGGCGTGGTCGTCGGCTGCCTGATGGCCGGCGTGCTCGTCGGGCAACTCGACATCAAGGTCCCGGCCACCGTGAAGGCGGTGTTCTTCGATCTCTTCCTGTTCACCACCGGCTACAAGGTCGGGCCGCAGTTCTTCCGTGCCCTGAAACGCGACGCCCTGCCGCAAATGGCGCTCACCGTCGTGCTCTGCGTCACCTGCCTGCTGACGGCCCTGACCTTCGCGAAGCTGCTGGACTTCGACATGGGCACGGCCGCCGGCCTGCTTGCCGGCGCCTTTTCGGAATCGACGGTGATCGGCACCGCCGGCGAGGCGATCCAGCGGCTCGACCTGCCGCAGGCGCAGCGAGACGCGCTCGTCAACAACATCCCCGTTGCCTATGCCGTCACCTATCTGGTCGGGACGGCCGTGCTGGTCTGGTTCCTGCCCAAGATCGGCCCGAAGCTGATGCGCATCGATCTCCGCGAGGCGGCGGCCATGCAATCGGCGGCGGGCGCTGCCGCCGGTCATGCGGAGGGCGTAACCTCGGCCGCGCGGCTGTTCGATGTCCGCGCCTATCGGGTCGAGAACCCGACCCTGGCCGGCAAGACCATCGGCGAACTCGAAGCCTCCACCAAGGGGGTCCGCGCCTTCGTGCTGCGGGTCCGCTCCGGCAAGGCCCTGTTCGACCATGCCTCCGACCACCGGATCCAGGCCGGCGACATCATCGCCGTGATGGCGAAATACGAAATCCACGCCGCCCGGGGCGACGTCATCGGTCCGGAGGTCAGCGACCCCGAGCTGCTCGACATCCCGCTCGAGGCGCTCGACGTCGTCCTGACCAATCGCGCGATCGACGGCCGGTCCCTGGCGGAGCTGGCGCAAGGCGCCTTCGCGCGCGGCGTCTTCATGTCCAAGCTGACGCGGGCCGGCATCGCGATGCCGATCACTCCGGCGACGAAGGTGAACCGCGGCGATATGATGTCCCTGGTCGGGCCGCTGGCGGAGGTCGAGCGGGCCGCCGCCGAACTCGGCTATCCCGACCGCCAGACCTCGGCGACAGACATGATCTTCGTCGGCCTGGGCATTTTTCTCGGCGGCCTGTTCGGCCTGCTCTCCGTGGTCGTCTGGGGCATCCCCCTGACGCTGACGGCGAGTGGCGGTGCCCTGTTCATGGGCCTGGTCTTCGGCTGGCTGCGTTCGGCCTATCCCTTCTTCGGCCGCATTCCCGAGCCGGCCATCTGGATCTTCGACACGGTCGGGCTTTGCATATTCATCGGCATTGTCGGGATCGGGGCCGGACCGAGCTTCGTCGCCGGGCTCAAGGCGACCGGAGCCAGCCTGATCGTCGTCGGCCTCGTCTCGTCGCTGCTGCCGCATATCGTCGGCATTCTCTTCGGCTACTATGTGCTGAAGATGAACCCGCTCATCGTGCTCGGCGCCTGCGCCGGCGCGGGCACCATCACAGCCGCGCTCAGGGCCGTCCAGGACGAGGCACAAAGCAGCATCCCCGCCCTCGGCTACACGGTGCCCTATGCAATCGGCAACATCCTGCTCACGGCCTGGGGGCCTATCCTTGTCGCCCTGATGGCGAGATAAAGGTCGGGCGCGCGCCTCCCGGCGACGTCAGCTCCTGCCCACGCCCTTTCCAAGGAAGCGATCCATGCACAGACCAGATGCAGACAGACGCAAGCCCACCAGGTTCATTGCAGTGAGCTGCATCATGGCCGTACTGCTCTCGCCCGCCCTGTCCGGTTGCGTATCGACCGGCGCGCCGCCCTCCTCCGAAGGGCCGCGCTACACCCAGCCGGGCATCGGCGCGCCGACACGCCAGACCGACTTCTTCGGCAACAGCGTCCTTCCCTGAAACTGCGCGCCCCTGCCGCGCGCCGAATCCACGGCGTGCAGCAGGCTTCAGTCAGGACGGGCCGCAGACCCGGCAGGTCCCGCCCCATGCACCCCGACGCCGGGCCGGCGGCCCGGCCCGCCTTGAGAGCGTGCTGTTTTCGTGCTTGCCCAAGCATTGCACCCCGCTCGTGAAGGCCTCACTGCGCTCGGCATCGTCCCCGGGCCAGCAAGGCCCTGCCGACGGGCCGGATACGCCGATGCGATAACACTGAGATAGATCACCGTGACCGCGTCCGAACGGACGCGCGGCGATCTAGCTGACGCGCAAAGCGGAGGCGCCAATCCGCGCTGGCTACCCGTGGGAACGGCCGGCTTCGGCACTCCCGGCGATAGGAGGCCTGCCGTCCGGCACGCAGAAGCCCTGGGCGCGGCCCTCGCTTATCAAGCTGCATATGGTCAGGCCGACAGCATCGCCCTCGCTCGCCCGTCCCGCGCGATAGTGATCGATCTGCTCGCGCTCCAGTTTCGCCAGTCGATCCAGCCATTCCTTGTTCGTCATGGATAGCGGCCTCCCCGATGCGGCAGGAGAGTCTAGACCTTGGGCGGCAGGCGCCCATGACGCAAATCAATTTCCGAGCGCCCCGCTTCGGAAAAATCAGGGAGCCGCATCGGCGCGGCCCAGGCGGCCTCGCCGACCGGGCTTCGAGGGTCAGAATGGCAAGCCTGCCGACGAGATTGCGCGCGCAGGCGCGGCTCAGCTTGTTCCAACCCGAACGGATCCGGCTCTACAGGGTCCGCACCCATTCCCTCAGATTGCTGAAAAACGCGTCGGCTACCGGGCCGCGGCACTGGTAGCGATCATAGAAGGTCTGGGCATCGCGTTTTGCGAAAGCGGCTTGCTGCTGAATGCTCGCGGATACGACCGCGCCGACCGTCAGCCCGTTCTCCAGCGCCGCTTCACGGCTGCCATAGCCGTGCCGCCCTTCGCCGGCCGCGAAGCCACGCAACATGTCTCCCATCATTTTTCGCTTTGCCAGTCGCTCCAGATCATAGACCGCAGCACCAATGCCGATATTTTTACATGCATTATTGAATAGAGATGCAAATTCATAAGCGTAATAGGCAGCGCTAGAAAAATCAAAAGTCGGCTTTTTGCTCACCATGATTTCGGAAAGAATATCTTTCGCCGAGAATGAATCACCAGAAAAAGAATAATTTTCTATTTCCGATTTCGCGACCGAAGCCCCACCAGCTAAAGCTTTCTTGAAACTCTCGAGGGCCTGATCATATTTCCGTTCATTGTGATACCCGATGGCGATGTTGAAGTCGGCCATCGGATAGTCGAGCGCGGACGCCTCCCGATACAGGGCATTTGCCTTGGAAAGGTCTTTGCCAGCCTCGAAGGCACGCCCGAGCTGATATTTGAAACGAGCGACCTTCGGATGCTGCTTTACTGACTTGCTGCACTCTTCGATCGCGCTTTCAAATGGCAGCTTTCCCAGCGCGACGCCTGCGCCCTTTTTTCGGGGATCGCTGGGGTGGGCTGCGAGTGCGTCGCAAGCCGTCGCCTCGACATTCTGGTCACTAAAGGATTCGGAAATGAGGTAGACGCTGCCGGCGAGCGCCACGAATGCCGCTGCCGCGACGATGCGCCTGTTCTGCATAGCCAATCCGAAGCCTCTCGACCGTCTTATACTACGGAAGCTTCCGGAAACCGCAATTGCGCCGCCACTGTTCTAGGCTCGGGACTCAATCACACCAGAAGGTGATTGCAGCTGCGATGAAGACGCCTGCCATGAAGTTGGTGGCGAGCTTGTCGTAGCGGGTCGCGATGCGGCGCCAGTCTTTCAGCCTGCACCAGAGGCGTTCGACGAGGTTGCGGTTGCGATAGGCGTTACGGTCGTAAGGGATCGGGGCCTTGCGGCTGCGCGTAGCGGGGATGACAACCTCGGCACCCTGCTGCTGGATCGCGGCACGGATGGCATTGGTGTCATAGCCGCGGTCGGCGATCAGCTTGTCGAAGCGACCGCGCGCCGCTTCGATCAGAGCTGGTGCCATCGTCATGTCGGACGTGTTGCCCGGCGAAATCAACAGGATGCGCGGCCGTCCGGCGAGATCGGTCAGTCCGTGGATCTTGCTGGTACGTCCGCCGCGCGAGGTGCCGATGCCTTGTACGAAGGCCCCCCTTTTGCGCCGGCCGCCGAGCGGTGGACCTTGATGCTGGTGGAATCGATCGCGACCGCACCCCACGCGCCGCTGTGGCCGGTCAACGCCTCGAACACCGCAAACCAGACGCCCTGTCGGCTCCAGCGGTGAAAGCGATTGTAGATGGTCGTGTAGGGGCCATACTCCGGCGGGCAATCGCGCCAGCGCGCCCCGATCCGCAGCATATGCACGATCCCCGAGATTACCCGGCGATCATCCACACGCCGGGCTCCACAGCGACCGCGCGGCAGAAACGGCTCGATCCGCTCCCACTCCGCATCGCTTAACCAAGTCAGCGACTTGCCCATCCATGCCTCCACAACAGCAGAGACTTTGAATCAGCCGAGCAAACCAACCGCAACCCGATTGAGTTCAGAGCCTAGCGCGCATCCACGCCAACGGATTTCGCAGGAGCAGCTGCGCCTGTGCGTGCCGGCGGCGATCGACGACCTGTTGCATGACAGCGACGCTGACACGCCACCGGCTTCGCCGCGCCGATCGATGCAGGTGGATGGGGGCGATCCAGGTGGCCGGTCAGTCGTGCCAGGGCAGCTCCGGCGCCCGATCAGCCATCTCAAGAAACACGGCCGCGGACGCCAGACAGGCGATGGCGAAATAGATCATGCGGCAGCTCCAGATCGCCATCCGTTTCGAGGCGATCTTGGCAGCGCTGGGTAAAGCTTCGCCTAACGCCCGGCCGGCGGTCGAACCGCAAACTCACGGCTGCACGGCCTCGCGCGCGGCGTCGATCGCGGAGGGCAAGACAACCTTTTGTTAACTCTGCGCGCCTCTGTTGAAGCCCTCAACGAAGGAGCCTCCAATGAATCGACGTTCATTTCTCACTGCCCTGTTCGGCGGCATTGCTGCTACGGCGGTCGGAACCGTGGTCGCGAGCGAGGCGGCAAAAGCGTCCCAGCTGCCGCTCGACACGGCCGCCAAGCTTGACGAGACCCCGTCGGAATTCACCCAGTATTACCGCGGCCGGCCTTATCGCGGCCCGCGTCGGCGGCGCCAGGTCTGCACCGTAACGCGGGACCGGTTCGGCCGCCGTCGGCGGGTCTGCCGCTGGGTGTACTGATAAGATCGCCCCGGCCCCGCGTGAGCGGGGCCGGGGCGCTTCACGGCAGGGTAGCCGGAGGCCTGCGCCGGGCGAACAGGTTCAGCCAAGAGCCGATCATCACGGCGCCGGGCAAGAACGGACCGGGCGCCGGGTCACTATTCCCGGAGAGCTGCCAACCGTCGCGCTCCGATCGACTTTACCCAAGCGCCGGCGTCACCCTGATGGAAGAGCACGCAAAATCCGCGGCGCGCACGCGGGTGTGGGGCCTGCTGTGGCCGGTATCGGCGGCTTCTGCCAGGTCGTGATCATCCGGCCGCTGTCGATTCAGACGGCCGTGCTGAGGCGCTGGGGGTCTGATCGGCTTGGTGGGGTGCTAGAGGAAGCGGCGCAACAGCTAGCCGGCCCGGCTGCGGATGTGCGGTCGGGCCGGAAAAACGCGTCAAACCCCGCAGTCATTCTTGAAATCCGCCCTAATTGCGGGACAGGCATTGATCAGCTGCCGGATTGCCTTCGCTGCGCCCGTCAAGGGTACGCGCTTCGTGTCGACCAGCTTGTGCAGGTCGCGGTCGCCCGCGATTTCTTTCCTGACCCCGCGCTGCTCCAACGTAGTAACAGACGTCCTGCCGCGGCTTTCAACACTGATGAAGGTACCCTCGGCAAAGAGGAGCGCCTTGCCGCGGCGGATAGTCTCGATGTATCCACAGGCATTCTCTTTCATCTCCAAGAAGCCACGCGGGTGCGGTTTGAACAGCACGCTGCCGCCGCTGACCTGCCCTTCGACGAAGATAGAACTGCGACCGGGCGTGGTGGATTGGGGCGATAAGCCGCGCGTAATCCGAAACAGCACGGTCTCGCTTCGCATCAGATCGACGCCGCGAAATGCGCAGACGAGGCCGACGCTTTCACCCCCGCTGTCGACATAGGCAGACTGCCCGAATAGCGGGTGATTGCCATAGCGCCATACCGCTGGCTCGGCAGACGGCTGCTCTCGCGGCGGCTGGTCCTGTGGGGCCGCCGGCACGCTCTGCGCGGCAGCCTGCGTCGGGGCGCCTCGCGGCGGCTCTGATGATGGCGTGTTGAGCAGCACCTCGCCATCGTCCTGCTCGGCGGCGACAACGCCCGTGCTCCTGCTGCCGACATTGGCGAGGCTGCCGTGAAACGCGGCCTCCAGTAACGCCTTCTCCTCGGAGCCGGGATTGCCGAAATATCTGCGGGAGGTCGGGTTGGCCTTGAGGAGCAAACCCCAGAGGTTGCGATTCTGGCGATCGATAATCACCGCGAGCTTGTTGTCGGCGCAGTCATGTGGCTGGCAGAGTTCCGCTACCGTCCAGCTCTTGCCCGATGCGTCCCGCATCGTCTCAGGAGCGGAGGCGACGCCCGACAGGTCGCCGACCCAAGAGTTATTGAATCCTGAGCCCTTTATCGCGTGAGACCACTTCGCCTTGATCCAAGGCTCCTTCAGCAAGTGCATAGGGTGATCTTGAGACAACGCCGGCGATGCCAAGAGCGCCATTGTCAAAGTCGCAGCCAGTCTAAGCATCATTTTGCCCCTGTCGGATCGCCCCAGCGTCACCTTGTGGCTTGGCTGCGGTCAAGGGGCTACCCGCACCGCGTCGCATCTCGCCGACTCCTGATCCGCCCCCGCCGAGAGGTCCGGCTTGATTGTTAGTGGACGGTTGGCCTGGGCGCCAGCGCGGGCGGCGTAGCAGATCCGGGTTGCGCAGCCCGCACGGCCATGGAGGGGATGAAGACCTCCGGCGCGGGAGGCTTGTAGCCGAGCGAGCCGTGTGGGCGCACGGTGTTGAAGTGCCGCCGCCAACTTTCGACGACGATCTTCGCCTCGGCGAGAGTGTAGAAGATCTCGCCATCGAGGAACTCGTCCCGGAGCCTGGCATTGAACGACTCGATGAAGCCGTTCTCCCAGGAGCTGCCAGGAGCGATGTAGGCCGTCTTGGCGCCGACCGCGCCGATCCATTCCTGCACGGCCTTGGCGACGAACTCGGGGCCATTATCTGAACGAACATGCTCCGGCACACCGCGCAGGATGAACAGGTCCGAGAGAACATCGATGACGTCGATCGCCTTCAGTCTCCGGTCGATGCGGATAGCCAGGCATTCATGGGTGAACTCGTCGATCACGTTGAGCATGCGGTATTTTCTCCCGTCATGAGTGCGGTCCTCGACAAAGTCGTAGGACCAGACGTGATTGGGCCGCTCGGCGCGAAGACGGACACAGGATCCGTCCGCGAGCCAGAGCCGGCCGCGCTTGGGTTGTCGGGCCGGAACCTTCAGCCCCTCGCGTCGCCAGATGCGCTCGACCCGCTTGTCGTTGACCACCCAGCCTGCCGTCGAGCGCAGCAGCGCGGCAATCTTGCGATAGCCGTAGCGGCCATAGCAGCGGACCAGTTCGACGATGTCGGCGATGAGTTGCTCCTCATCGTCGCGTCTGCGCGGGATCCGGCGCTGGGTCGAGCGGTGCTGCCCCAACACACGGCAGACCCTCCGATCCGATACCTTCAGAGCGAGCCTGACATGGTTGATGCACGCACGGCGACGCGCGGGGCCTACCAGTTTCCCGAAGCCGCCTCCTTCAGGATCAGCTTGTCGAGTGTCAGATCCGCGACGGCGCGGCGGAGCCGGGCGTTCTCGGCCTCAAGCTCCTTCATCCGTCTCACCTGATCCGTCTTCAGGCCGCCGAACTCACGGCGCCAGCGGTAGTAGCTCACCTCCGTCACGCCGATCGAGCGGATCGCATCGGCAACGGATTGCCCCTGCGAGACCAACACATCGACCTGGCGCAGCTTCGCGACGATCTCTTCGGGCTTGTGACGCTTCTTCGGCATTGCGGTCCTCCTGTCTGCCAAAAGACATACTTCAGGGTGGACCAATTCAACGGGGGTGGATCACTGAGCTTCGACAAGCATAACGCGTCCTCCATCGGGATGCCGCATCCGGGACGCATTATACTGCATCCGTCGCTCGTCTAAGCGCCATTGGCGGACGTTGGCTTGCCGCCTGAAAGCGGACCTACTCAGCGAAGCCCGTGACGCGAATTCGCGGCGTCCTGGACTTCGGGAAAGCCTCCTCCGGAAAGCAAAGGGGAAGCGTCCGATAGCAGGCTCTCGGCCGATCCTGGGGCGCTGTCCGCGCCGGCTAACCGGTACTCGGAGCGCAGTCCGCTCGCGTGCAGAACGCTCATTGCGGCCACCGAAGTTACAGCGTCGCGGCTGGGAACGCAGTCTGGCTTGAGGATAGACCGTAGCGTCGTTGTGAGGAGCAGCAGCCTTTGAATCGGCCTAGTTTCCCATTTTTGCCGAACGGCGCATCGGTCGGGCTGTTGGTTGTCCAGACTGGTTCAATGCCGCCGCGGTCGCGGCGAGATTGAGAATGCCGTGCCCAGTTCGCTCCTGCCAGCCCCGGGGACCATAGGGCTGAGCTGCATTGCGCCGGATGGCATCCGCAAGCCGTTCCGTTGTCAGCGTGCTGGATCGCCACTTCGTGCGCATGAGCGCAACAGCGCCCGCCACGAGACCGCATGCCGCGGAGGTGCCGGTGTTGCGGCCCGGGTAGTCGTCGCTCGCAAACTGGCTGGGCGCACATACATCCGGCTTTTCTTTCTCCATGCCATCGATACCCGGTCCCTGGCCCGAATAGCCGAGCCAGAGCCGATCGTTGCGCACAGCACCCACTGTCAACACCTCCCGCAACGCATTGGCTCCATTGATGCCGCCGGACGGGCCCGTAAAATCTGGAGAGCAGCGCGGGTTCGGGCAGAATTGGCCACAGTTGCCGGCGGCAAAGACAAGATCGGCTCCAATCCCGTTCAACAGCCGCAATGCAATCGCAATCGGGTGGGCGGGATTGTCGGCATAAGATGCCTGGCCCGGTTTCACGGTCGGATCGAAGACGCCCCAGGCATTGCAGATCACCCAGCCCTCTGCCTTCCGCCCCCCGGCGGCAATGGTACTGAACACGGAAAACAGCGCGGCTGCGACGGAACTGAGGAAGATAGGCAATCGTGTGATGCCGTCTGGGATTGCCGGGCAATCCAGCAGATTCAGCTTGGCAGAAGAGCCGGCAGCGAGCGCAACGGCCTGTGCGTTCCGCGCCACCATCTCGCCGTGAGAGGTCAGCGGGTTGCCCGGCAGTCGTACCGCGCCGCCGAAATGTGCTGGATCCTCCAGCACGGCCCAACCTTTGAAACTGCCCGCCGGAAGGAGGCCCAACCGCAAGCCGGTGTCCACGAAGACGATGTTGACTTGCTCGGGCCCCGGCAATCCAGCCGCAGCCAGCAACGTCGGGTTGGCCCGGATTGTCCTGAGTGCTGTGGCGCGATCTCCCATCAATCCATCGTCGGCTTCGTCCGGGCACCAATGAGTTGAGACTGCATCCTGCGCCGGATTCACGACGAGATCCGCGCCGAGACCGACGTCAGATCCAAAATTCTCACGTGTCACATTGTTGGCAAAGGTTTCCGCGACCTTCGGTCCACCATGAACGACGATCCCGAAAACCAGAAAGTCGAGAAGTTCATCCCTGGAGATGTCGATGCCAGCAGGGGGCGGAATATTCGACGGGTAGGCAACCACGCTGAACAAGTCATCACGCCCCAAGCGCATTCTGGCGTTGAGTTGCCGATGGACTTCTTCGGAGTTCCAGCGCTTGTAAGCGTCGCGCAGTTCTTTCCAGGCGTGAACGGACAGTACCAAGCGGATTTCGTTCGGGTCGGACATCCTGAGCCCCCGATCCTGCCGCGGGCCGGCTCCCGCCTGCCAGCACTTTCAAAAGACTAGCGCTCAGGCGCTTCGAGCGCCATGATAATCGTAATTCCCCGGGGCCGGCGAACGGCGCCCCGACCGATCGGATCCAGCCGCAGGTGGGTGTGCCGATGGTGTTCGCTTCCGACCTCGACGCCAACGGAAATGTCGCCGTGCCAGCCAACGGCGGTCGTCACACGGTCGCCATCGCCTTCGCCGATGTTGTTGGCTACTCGACGCTCATGGCCGCCGATGAGGTCGGCACCTATGGGCGATGGATGGGCCTCCTGCATGGCTTGATCGAGCCCGAGACGGAACGGTGCAGAGGCCGCATCGTGGACGTGCTCGGCGACGGCGTCCTGGCCGGGTTCCAGGCCGCAAGCGATGCCGTCGCGTGGGCTCGCGCCATCCAGCACAGCGTCAGGGCCGATCTCGAGGCTGCCAGCTCGGCCGACACAGTGCCGGTTGTGCTCCGTATCGGAATCCATGTTGGCGACGTGTTCGAGAGCAACTCCCAGATTTTTGGGGATGCGGTGAATTTTGCGGCGCGGTTGCAGTCACACGCGGCGCCCGGCGGAATCGTGATCTCCGAACGCGTGTGGGATGCGCTGGACGCTTCGACTCGGGCCGATCTGCGAGATCTGGGATATGCCGATCTGAAGGGCTTCCATAAGCGCGCGCGCCTGTTTGCGATCGAAACAGAACTGGTACGGGTCACCGTTCCGATTCAGACAGGAGCCGGACTGCCCTCCCTCGCCGTACTGCCACTGCTCGATCAGGATGGGGATACGGAAGATGCTCATTTCGGAGACGGATTCGCGGAGGACGTGGGCATGTCGCTCGCCGGCCTGCACGAGCTGTTCGTCGTTTCCCCGGCATCGAGCGCCATCTTCCGCGGACGCCAGCCGGACCCTCGAGAGGTGGGCCGTGCACTGGGCGTGCGTTACGCGCTTCTCGGGAGAATGCGCCGCATCAGCGAAGGGTACGGCATCTCGGTGCAGCTCTGCGACACGCATTCGGGCGAGACGCTCTGGTGCGAGCGAGCGCGCATCGGCAGGGGCGAGATTTTCGATCTGCAGGACGAGGTGGCCCGCAAGATCGCAATCGGGCTCGCGCCACAGGTGCGCTCTGCCGAACTCCAACGCGCGATGCGCAAGTCACCGGAGAGCCTCACAGCCTATGATCGGATGCTGCGCGCCCTCTACACGATAGCGAGTGCGGATTACGACACGTTCGAGCGAGCACGCAGCTACTTGGCGGAGGCGATGGTCGAGGAGCCCGACTTCGCTCTGCCGGTCGCCTGGGCCGCACGATGGCACAGCGTGCGGATCGGACGCGGGTGGTCGCAGAATCCGGACGACGACGCATTGCAGGCGCTAGAGCTTGCAATGCGCGCCACAAGCATCGACAGGGCGAACGCATTGGCTCTCGCCACCCTGGGGCACATGAACACGATGCTGCGGCGTGACAGCGACGCTGCGCTGCTATGTTTTAGTCAGGCTCTCTCGGCCTGCCCGAACCACGCCCTCGTCTGGACGCTTTCCAGCGCGACGCTCGCCTATCTTGGCAAAGGCGAGGAGGCGGTGCGTCGCGCCGAACATGGCCTCCGGCTCTCGCCGCATGATCCGATGCGCTATTCGCAGCTCATGTTTCTGGGCATCGCGCACTACGCCAGCGGCAGCTTCGAAGAGGCTGTGCGCTGGCAACGTCGCTCGCTGGCTGAGAACCCACTGCATGGGGCGACGCTCCTGCTGCTCGCGGCGGCTTTGGCTGCGGCTGGCTCGCAAGAGGACGCCCGGCAGGTGGCTGGCCGGTTCATGGCCGTGCGCCCCGGTTTCTCGCTGGACATGTATGCACGTACGCGCCTGCCGTTTTTCGAACCCGGTCTGCGCGAGGCCTTCGCCGCACATTTGCGGCAGGCAGGCCTGCCGAACTGATAGCGAGGGCATAATCGCCTAAAATTCCTAACATGGAGGGGGAAATGGTGCGCAATGGAGCATTCGGTCCCGCCGACGGGGCTGACGGAGCCGATGGCGCGGAAGGCTTCGAGAACTTCGACGCGCTGGGAGGCGGGCGCGGCTCCGTTTTTCGCCCAATCGGTGTCGCGCCGGAAATGGAAATCAGGAAGGACGACGGCGAAACGGATTATCGCGGTCATCGCTGGCCGCCACGCCTTGGCCACGCCTGGCCCCCCAGTTTGCCGACCGATTGCTGGCCCATCGCGCCAGACGCGATCGCGCCGCGCCTGACCGATTTCACGCCCGACAACGCTTCTTTGCTCGTCCTTGCGGAATTCATGAAGTTGAAGACGCCTGCAGGACAGTTGGCCTGGACCAAGCTCATGCGGTCCAACGACATGCAGGATGACATCGGTTCTATATTCGATGTCGATGGTGACAACTGCTCGGCCGTTCAAAGGGAGTTAAAACACCTGCGACGACTTGCTCAATTCCGACCTGGCATAATGTCCGAAGCGCTAGCTCAACGCAATGGCATCATCGGATATTTCCGCGCCTTGCTGCAATTCAACCTTCAAACGCATCCTTATACGTATTATCTCACGGCCACGGCACTGCGACTTGGCCAGTTCCTTTGCATGTACTACAAGGACATGTTCAACCGCCCGCGACCTGTCCGCCTCGATCCGAGCCTGCTCGCTCCGATCGATCCTCCAGGACATCCAGCCTATCCGAGCGGGCACGCGACCCAATCTTTCCTCATTGCGAAATGCCTGGAGCAGGTGGTTCCGGTTGCGCTGGTTTCACGCCCCCCGGACGCCAGCAACCCCAAGGGCCAGCCGGGTCCGTTCTGGCTGCTGGCCGAGCGCATCGCCAAGCTCCGCGAGGTCCTCGGAGTGCACTATCCGAGCGACACCAAAGGCGGCCTTCGTCTGGCCGAAGGCGCGTTCCCGCTGATGCTCAAATGCCCACGGATCGCTGGCCAAGCAGGTGCCGACATCGACGGCGACGGCGTCCCGGACAACCAGCTCAAGGATGCTACCGGCGGGCCTTTGTCGATCGCCGGACAGCCGATCTATGATGACGGTTGGCTGGCCCTCGCGCGCCGGGAGTGGGAGCCGCGTCAGTGAGGCCGGACCTCCCGCCCGCGCCCCATGCGAAAGCGTTCGCTTAGACTGTTTCGCCGCGATTGATCGCCCAATTTCTGTGGTCGCTCCCGGCCGCTCGTGGGGCGAGCACAGCGTGCTTTGACCGCGCGAAGTTCCGACCCTCACGATTATCCTCAAGCATGAGATTTGCGAGGAAGCGGCGACAATCTCGCAGCCACCGGGCGCTTCGGCACCTGACAGCTTTCGCTCGCCATCGGCCGCGCCGCCACCCTCAAGCACCTATGTGCGGCACCTCACAGACGCGGTGCCTCCCGAGCTGCCAAAACGCCGCAACACCGCCCAAGGAAGCGGCGGACAAGCAAGGGAGCGGCATAATGTACGCGGTCAAGAGCGACTTTTTTCACGATATCGACGATCTGGCCGACATGCTGCGGCCTCGCACCAAGTCGGTGCTCGATCGGCTGGCCGGACGCATGGCGGTCGGGCAGATCGTTGGCGAGCGGTGCTTCTATGAAGTCCATGGCCCCTTCATCTCGCCTGATCAAAAGCCTGTCCGGCGCCCTCTGACGACCAGGCTGATCGAGGCTCTGTCGAAGCGGCTGCGCCGGATCGCCCTCGTGGGGCGGCTTCGCCACGCGGCAAATGCATTGTCGCGCCTCGACGACAAGATGCTGAAGGATATCGGCATCACTCGCACGGAGATCGAGTTCATCGTGCCGCGCGCCGATCCGCGGCCGTGACCACGCGCTGCACGGCGCCGTCCCGAGGTGCCGTGCCCCCCGTTCACCCAGGCCCATCCAGCAAAGCTCACGAGGAGACACGTCCAATGTCCACCACGCTTCAGGGCAAGGCCGTTCAGAAGATCGACCATGAGGCAATCAAACTCCGCCAGCATGGTGCGTGGTCGTCAGGCGACTATGCCGTCGTTGGCACGACCTTGCAGATCGTCGGCGAACGCCTGTGCGAGGCGCTTGATTTGCGCAGCGGCCAAGCCGTGCTCGATGTCGCCGCCGGAAACGGCAATGCCAGTCTCGCTGCGGCGCGCCGCTGGTGCGATGTTACCAGCACGGACTATGTCGCGGCCTTGCTCGAACGTGGCCGCGAGCGCGCCGCGGCCGAACATTTGGACATCTCCTTCCGTGAAGCCGACGCCGAAGCTCTGCCCTTCGCGGATGGCCAGTTCGACGCGGTCATGTCGACCTTCGGGGTGATGTTCACGCCTGATCAGGAGCGCGCGGCCTCGGAGCTGCTGCGGGTCTGCAGGCATGGTGGCAAGATCGGCCTGGCCAACTGGACGCCGGACGGCTTTATCGGTCATCTCTTCAAGACGATCGGACAATATGTCCCGCCGGCCCCCGAGCTGCGTTCGCCCGCGCTCTGGGGCACCGAGGAGCGCCTAGCCGAGCTATTCGGTTCAGCAGGCGCATCGGTCCAGGCGACGCGGCGCGACTTCGTCTTCCGCTATCGCTCACCGGAGCACTGGCTCCAGATCTTCAGCGACTACTATGGACCAGTCCTCAAGGTCTTTGGAGCGTTGGACCAACCAGCCAAGGCGGCGTTGACGCGTGACCTGATGGCGCTGGTCGCACAGTTCAACCGATCGGGCGATACCACGGTGGCTGTGCCGAGCAGCTATCTCGAGGTCGTCGCCACGCGAAGACTGAACTGAGTTCAGCCGCCCCGTCCACACCTGTGCTAGGGCGGCCCGCCCCTAAACCTCACGATCCTTCCGCGGCAACAGGCTTACGCCTGTTGCCGCGCCCGCTCATACTCTTCCTGCCGCCACGCGATAACGCGTGTGTCGCAGCGACGAGGCCGTTTTTTGAAACTGGGGCGCCTCATGATGATCATGGCCCCAACCAGATAGGTTACGCGCGCCCGTTTTCGCGACATGGCCAGTCCGGCATGATATAAGGGCATCAGTGCTGGTTCGGCGCTTCCCGACCTGCCCAGAACTCGGTCGGAAGGGGAACGGCCGTGCGGTTTTTGCCCTGCTCCTTGCACCTGGCTGCTCCAGCGACACGGCGCGAGACAATCGCATTGTTCGGCGCTATGGCGGCCTCGACGATCTCGGCCCGCGCGCAGCAGAAAACCACGCCGGTCATCGGCTATCTCGGCTCGGAATCGCCCGAGCCTTACGCCAGTCGCCTTACCGCCTTTGCCGAAGGCCTAGCCGAAGCCGGCTATGTCGACGGCCGCAACGTCGCGATCGATTTTCGCTGGGCTGAAGGCCAGTACGGCCGATTGCCGGCACTCGCGATGGATCTGGCTGATCGTCAGGTCACCGTCATGGTCGCGCCAGGCGGCGCGGAGGTCGCGCTCGCCGCTCGATCGGCAACCAAGACGATTCCGATCGTCTTCGAGTTGGGGGGCGACCCAGTTGCGCTGGGCTTGGTCGCCAGCCTATCCCGCCCCGGCGGAAATCTCACCGGTGTCAGCAGCCTCAGCGTCGAAGTCTCGCTCAAACGGCTGGAGTTCATGAGCGAGCTGTTTCCGACCGCCAAGACTTTCGCTGTCGCGGTCAATCCGGCAAGCCCGACCTCAGGTTCGCAATCGAGAAATCTGCAGGCGGCCGCGGGCAGCCTCGGACTGGAGTTGCATCTTCTCAAGGCCAGCAGCGAGCCGGAATTGGAGGCGCTGTTCGCAGCCGTATCCCAGATACGGCTGCCGGGCCTGATCTTCACCTCCGATCCCTATTTCGCCTACCGAAGTCGGCACCTCGCCGAGCTTGCCGTGCGGCATAAAGTGCCCGCCATTACCCAGGCGCGGGATTTCCCGAACGCTGGCGGCTTGATGAGCTATGGCGGCGACTTCCAGCAGTCGCACCGCCATACCGGGATCTATGCCGGCAGGATCATCAAGGGCGAGAAGCCTTCCGATCTGCCGGTCCAGCGGGTGACGAAGGTCGAGCTGTTCGTCAATCTGAAAGCGGCTGAGCAGCTGGGGCTGATCATGCCGCCTTCGATCTTGAGCAGCGCGGACGTGGTGATCGAATAAACCTGGCCGGAAAGCCGGCGCATGAGCTGTCATGGTGTTTCAATCGCCACCCGCTCCACGGAATTCGCTCTTCGCGAAATACTTCGTCGCGCTGTTCGCGGCAGTCGTCGTACCGCTTCTCGTCGCCGGCGGTAGCGAAGCCTGGTTTGGCCATCACGACCAGAAGGCCAGGCTGAACGAGCTTCTCAACGCGGAAGCCCGATCCTCCGCTGCGAAGATTCAGGACTTCCTGGACGGAATTCGTGATCAGTTGGCGTGGACGGTTCAGCTGCCATGGTCAGACGACACCGACGAAAGACGCAGGCTCGACGCCTTTCGCCTGTTACGTCAGGTTCCCGCCGTGGTCAGCCTGACCCTTGTCGATGCCACCGGGCGGGAGCGTGTGTTCGTTTCGCGCCTGGGGCTCAACAAGGTCGAAACCGGCGCGGACCACTCGGTCAGTCCGGCACTCAGGAAAGTCCGCCCCGGCGGCGCCTGGTACGGTCCTGTAACCTTCCATGCCGGCTCCGAGCCCTTCATGACCATTGCCGTAGCCGGGACACGTTCGGCAGTCGGCGTGGCGGTCGCCGAGGTCAATCTCAAACTGATTTGGGACGTCATCTCGGCGATCCGGATCGGTCGAACCGGGGGCGCGTTCGTCCTCGACCAGCCGGGGCGCCTCATCGCTCATCCCGATATCAGCCTGGTTCTGCGGGCCGACGAGGCTGCAATCCAGCCGCTTCAGGCACTCAGAGCGAGCATTGCTGCCCAGAGCGACCAGGCGACATCAGGACCTGATATCGGCGGCCATACGGTTCTGGCCGCCATGGCGCCGATACCCGGCCTCGACTGGAGCGTCGTCGTCAAGCAGCCGGTCGCTGAGGCCTTTGCGCCGATCTATGCGGCCCTATGGCGGACAGGCGCCTTCCTGGTCGTCGGCTCCGGCCTCGCAGCAGCCCTAGCGTACTGGCTCACACAGCGCATGATTGAGCCCATCCGGCTTCTGGAAGGCGGCGTCGCGCGGATCGGTGCCGGCCAGTTCGACCACCGGATCGATATCGCCTCCGGCGATGAGTTCGAGCGGCTCGCGACACGTTTCAACGAAATGGCGGGCGATCTGGCGCTATCGCAGGAGCGCTCGGAACGGATCAGCCGGCTCAAGCGGTTCCTCGCGCCGCAGGTCGCCGAACTGGTCGACCGATCAGGTGACGAGAGCGTGCTTGACGGCCGACGCATCGAGGTCGTCGTCGTTTTCGGCGACCTCCGGGGCTTCACCGCCTTTTCGGCCCGTGCCGAGCCTGAAATCGTGATGCCCTTCCTCAGCGAGTACTACGATGCATTGGACAGGGTGGTGATCGAACACGGAGCCACGCTGACGCATTTTTCGGGTGACGGAATGATGGTCCTGATCAATGCCCCGGTCCCCCGCCCGGACCCGGCTTTGTGCGCCATCAACATGGCGCGGGACATGCAGAAGACGGTGCAATCCCTTTTGTGCGATCGACTGGCGCTGGATCACCGTCTCGGCTTTGGGGTCGGGCTCGCGATGGGACTTGCGACGGTGGGGCGTATTGGTTCCGAAGGCCGACTCGAATACACCGCCGTTGGAAACGTTGTGAATCTCGCTGCGCGCCTGTGCGCCAGCGCGGGCGATGCCGAAATCCTGATCGATACCGTCGCCGCTCATGCTGTCGGTGAGCGCGTGCTTCTCGTTGAACTGGATGAGCGCGTGCTGAAGGGCTTCGACCAGCCCGTTCGGGTTTTCGCAGCGGGCGAAACGACAGCCCGATAGGCGCTCGAATACTTGCCATCGCCGCTAGGCCGCATCGATCTTGGCCAAGCGTCGCAGGTCCTCGATATCCTGGATCAGTAACCGCCCTCGTCCCAACGAAATGACGCCGGTGCGCTTCCAGGATTGGAGGTGGCGGTTGACCGTTTCGCGTGTCACGCCGGTGAGGGATGCCAGTTCTTCCTGCGAAGCACGGACATCCGTGCCGTAGTCGGCGGCGAGCACCAGGATACGTCGCGCAAGCCGGATTGCGGAGGGCAGGAATGTCGTCTCTTCCAGCCGGCCGATGACATCGCGCAACCGAGCGCAGAGGAGGCCAATCAACTGCAGCGCGATGGGCGGTTCGCGATTGAGCAGGCTCATGAAATCCTGCCTCGGCAGGAAGAACATGGCGGTGTCTTCCATCGCTACGGCATCAGCAGTGCGGGATTGGCCGTCGAGCAAGGTGATTTCACCGAATACATCGCCGCCGCCCAGGAGGTTGATCGTCATCTGCTGGCCGAGATCATCCACTGTCCCGATACGGATCAGCCCCCGTCGAATGGCATAAAGCCCGTCACCCGGAGCGCCCTTGAGAAACAGGACCTCCCGCGCGGCCAGATGCCGTTGCCTGCAGACTGCCGCGATCTTCTCGAGCGCGTCACCTTCGAATCCCGCAAAGAACGGATTCGCACTCAGAATACTGACGGCGCGATGAGAGGCATCGCTCATCGGAGCCCCCTGGATTTGGACCGAACGACGGCAGCTTTCGCGCTCCAGCACATCGACCAAAAGGCTGGCACGGAGCAGAAGCCAAGGCGGCAGGCCATCTCATCTGTTTGCGACCACAAGCGGCCGAGCGCAAACAGAATAGACCATGCCGAATGGCTCGGTCGGCCACAACATACTCCTGCGACCATCAGCTCTCGAGCCGCTACGCGAGACCATGTAAAGACATGCCCGCTTCCAGTGCACATGACTCGCGTAGCCTGGAAGCCTCCCCCATGACGGGCGCGGGCGCCAACAACGCGATCTCGCCAATTGTTGGAGGCTTCTCCCGTCATGTGGTGGGCTGGTCGATGAAGGCCGAAATGACAGCCGGGCTCGTGACCGATGCGCTGATGATGGCGATCTGGC
This sequence comes from Allobosea sp. GW823-FHT01F03, assembly GCF_058798075.1. Classification (NCBI taxonomy): domain Bacteria; kingdom Pseudomonadati; phylum Pseudomonadota; class Alphaproteobacteria; order Hyphomicrobiales; family Alloboseaceae; genus Allobosea; species Allobosea sp. GW823-FHT01F03. The sequence goes on from NZ_CM179505.1 coordinate 3,639,318, forward strand.
GTCGGGGAAAGCCTGATGCCCTGCTGCAGCATTCGGACCAGGGCAGTCAGTATGCCAGCGAGCCGTTCCAAAAGCTCATGACCGACAACGGCGTCACCTGCTTGATGAGCCGCTCTGGCAATGTCTGGGACAATGCCGCGATGGAGAGCTTCTTCTCGTCTCTGAAGACCGAGCGGATCAGAGGCAGGGTTTACCGGACATGCGACGATGCTCGTGCCGACGTGTTCGATTACATCGAGCGCTTCTACAATGCCGTTCGCAGGCACTCGACCATCGGCTACATCAGCCCGGTCGAGTTCGAAAAGAAGGTCGGGTTAGCTTAACCGACCGTTCACAGAACCGGCAGCAGGCCAGAGTACGTCACGACGACCGGGCATAGAAAGCGCGGCGCTAATCGCTCTCCTCAACTAGCTTGTACAGATAAGAACGCGATATCCCCAGCTCTTGGGCCGTACGTTTCTTGTTACCTTGGTTACGCGTCAACGCCGCCCGAACAAGCTCAATTTCGACCTGTCCGACAGATGCTTTAAGGGTCGCTGCCTTGTCGCCATAGACCGCCATGTTCGGGGCTGCCATGCGGGGAGCAGTCGAGGACGTTCGAGTACCGCCCACAGGTGCGAATGTTTCGTCAGTAATGCGGCCATTCTCGGCGAAGACGAAGGCCCGTTCGACCTCATGCCGCAACTGCCGGACATTGCCGGGCCAGGGCTGCTCCATCAGATAGGACAGAGCACTGTCGGTGACTTCCGGAGCCGGCTGGCGATGGCGGTCCGCGACTTCCCTGATGAAATGCGCCACGAGATCGGGGATGTCGTCGACCCGGCTCCGCAGCGGCGGGATTTCGATCGTGATGGCGGAAATGCGGTAAAATAGATCGAGACGGAACCGGCCCGCGGTCACCAATTCCTGAAGGTCGTGATTGGTGGCGGTGACGAGCCTGAAATCGACATGCTGAGGCCGGTCGCTGCCGATCCGCTCGACGATGCGATCCTGCAGGACGCGCAGCAGCTTGGCCTGGACTTCCATCGGCATGTCGCCGATCTCGTCGAGAAAGATCGTCCCGCCGGCGGCCTGTTCGAACTTGCCCTTGCGGCCCTTCTTGTCGGCGCCGGTGAAGGCGCCAGGCTCGTAGCCGAACAGCTCGGATTCGACCAGCGTCGCGGGCAGTGCGGCCGCGTTGACCATGACGATCGCGGAATCGCGCCTGGCGCTCAGGCGGTGCAGGGCCTGCGCGACCAGCTCCTTGCCCGTACCGCTCTCGCCACGGATCAGGACCGGGATCTCCAGCGGCGCGACCTTGATGATCTCGTCGCGCAGGCGCCGCATCGGCGCGCTATCGCCGATCAGCATGTCGAGCCCGTAGCTGCGGTTGCGGATCGCGGCGGCCTCGCGCTTGTAGAATTCGACCTCGCGCTCGAGCATATTGATGCGCCGGCTAAGAGTCTCGACTTGCTCGGGGCCCTTGAACATGACGCGACCGACCGCCCCAATGACCTCGTCGCCGCGCTTGATCGGCGTGCGCGTGACCACGCGCTCGGCGCCGCGCATGCTCTGAATCTCGCCGACCTCCGCCTTGCCGGTCGCGACGACGCGATCGAGCCGGGTGTTCTCGATGACGTCCTTGACCGGCCGGCCATTGGCCTCACCATGCGAGAGGCCGAAGAAGCCCTCATGCACCGGCGAGATGTAGACCACCCGCGCGGCGGCGTCGACGATGGTCATCGCATCGAAAGGGTCGGTCAGCAGGTGGCCGAGGATGTCGTAGGCGAAATCGACCGAGCCGATGAAGTCGAGCACCGCCTGGCTTGACGCCCGGCTGAACAGCAGCAGGTCGCCAACGGCCACCGGCGTCTGCAGCACGACATAGGAACGCCGGTCGATGGTGAAGGGCTGAAGGCGCCGGACCCGGATTTCCGCCATCCAATCGGCATGGCCGGCCAGGCTCTTGACGCGGAGGTCTTCGCCCAGCCCCTGCGCAAACTGAATGGTACCGTGTCGATCCACGACGACGATTCCCTCGACCGTACCGCCCGCACTCGCCATTCCCGTTCCTTCGTCACAATCCCGGTGCAGTCGAGGACGACACGCCCATCGCCGCGCTGTTGCCAGGGAAGACACCGCCCCTGAAGGCAGGGGCGAAAATCCGGGCGTTCACGCGCCGTCAGTCGCCCCGTCGGGGTGGCACAGAGTTTGCCGTCCCTCCGAATATGAATTCGGAACAGCTCATGACGAATGCGCATCAAAAACACAACGCCGGAAGCTCACCCCTCGATACGCTGCCGCGCCTAGCGACCGGCAAGGGCTTCGATCTGCTCGAGGGCATAAGAATCCTCGATCTCACCACCTCCGTCGCCGGCCCCTTCGCGACGATGCTGCTCGCCGATATGGGCGCCGAGGTGATGAAGCTCGAGCGCCCCGGCCTGGGTGACGATGCGCGCGCCTGGGGCCCCCCCTTCCTGAACGGCGAGTCGCTCTGGTTCCTGAGCGTCAACCGCAACAAGAAGAGCCTGAGCTTCGACCATTCCTCGCCCGAGGGCCGCGCGGTGCTGCACGACCTCGTGCGGCAGAGCGATGTCGTGGTCGTCAACCAGCCGCCGCGCGTCGCCAGTAAGCTCGGGCTCGATGCCGCCTCTCTGCAGCAGATCCGGCCGGACCTGGTCTATGTCTCGATCACCGGGTTCGGCCTCGCCGGCGAACGGGCCGACTGGACCTGCTATGATCTGATCGCCGAAGGCTATTCCGGCGTGATGGACCTGACCGGCGAAGCCGGCGGCGAGGCCCAGAAGATCGGCACCCCGGCCGCGGACATGCTCGCCGGGCAGGATGCCGCCTTCGCCACCGTGTCGGCGCTGCTGGCACGCGCCCGCACCGGTAAGGGGCGCGTCATCGACATCGCGCTGGTTGACTCGATGACGCGGTTCCTGACCTGCCGGATCGTGCCCTATCTCGGCTCCGGCGAGGTGCCGCGTCGCTCCGGTGGGAAGGACAGCGTCATCGCCATCTACCAGACCTTCGAGACGGCAGACGAGCCGATCACCCTGGGCCTCGGCAATGATGCGATCTGGCGTCGGTTCTGGCAGGCAGTCGGTGAGCCGGCGGTCGCCGAGGATCCGGCCTATGCTTCGAATGCCGATCGCCGGGTACACCGAAGCGAAATCGTGGCGCGGATCCAGGCAGCCCTGATCGCGCATCCCCGCAGCTACTGGCTCGCGGTGCTTCGTGCAGCCCGCATCCCGTCCGGCCCGATCAACCGGGTCGACGAGGTCGCCGCCGATCCCGAAATGCGGCGCCGCGGCATGATCTATGCCATCGAAGCCGAGGGTGGGCTCGTTCCCCAGGTCGGAACCGGCATCCGCCTCGACGGCTCCGGCAATGTTCCGCGCAGTGCGCCACCAGCCCTCGGCGAACATACGCGCGAGATTCTCGACGGGTTGCTTGGCTACAACGACGACAGGATTCGGGCGCTCGCGGCCGCCGGTGTCCTCTGAAGGAGAGAGCGATGAACTACGAGACGATTCTGTACGCTGAAGACGGCCCGGTCGGCACCATCACGCTGAACCGCCCGGACGACGGCAACATGTTCAACGCGACGATGTGCCACGAGATCCGCGACTGCATCGAACAGATCCGGCGCGAAACGCGCACCCGCGTGGTCGTCATCACGGGCGCGGGCGACAAGTTTTTCTGCATTGGCGGACGCAAGGACGGCATGGAGGATTCCACGCTCTATGCCGGCACGCTGCCGACGCTGGAAATGTACGATGCGATCGACAAGCTGCAGAAGCCGGTGATCGCCAGCGTCAACGGCTATGCCGTCGGCGGCGGCAACGTGCTGCAGGTGGTCTGCGACATCACCATCGCCAAGGAGAGCGCGGTGTTCCGCCAGGTCGGCCCGATGATGGGGTCCTTCGATGCCGGCTACGGCACCTGGTATCTGGAGGACCTGGTCGGCAAGAAGAAGGCCAAGGAGATCTGGTTCCGCAATCCCAAGATCTCGGCGCAGGAAGCACTGGCGCTCGGGATGATCAACCAGGTCGTTCCTGACGACCAGCTCGCCGCGGCAACGCGCGCAATGGCTCTCGAAATCGCGGATCGCGGGCCGTTCGCGCTCGCCGCGATCAAGGGGGCGTTCCATGCGCGCCATGGCGGCGTCGCAGGCCTGGCGCGCGTGGCGCATGATCTGCTGCTGCGCTCCTATCTGACGAGCGAGGAGAGCAAGGAACTCTCGAGTTCCTTTGCCGAGCGGCGCAAACCCGATCCGGCCAAGTTCGGGAAGTAAGCGCGATGGCCCCGTTCCTCACCCTTCATCAGCCGCTCAACACCCGGCGCTTCTATGCTGAGGACCTCTGGCAGGAGGACACCTTCTATGGGCTGTTGGCGCGCCATGCCGCCGCCCGGCCGGACGCGATCGCGATCCGCGACGGCCGTCAGCAACTGAGCTGGTCGGCGCTCTGCCGCTGGGTCGACGGCGTCGCGGGGGATCTGCGCGCCTATGGGCTGGTGGCAGGCGACCGCGTTTCGATCTGGGCTTCGAACCGGATCGAGGCGATCGTCACCTTCCTCGCCTGCTCGCGCGAAGGCTTCGCCTGCAACCCCTCGCTCCATCGCACCTATACCTGCGAGGAGGTCGGTGGCCTGCTCGACCGGCTGTCGGCACGCTGCCTCGTCACCGAACCGGGCTGGGGCGCCAATCGCGACGAAGCCGATTTCGATGCGACGCTGGCCGCGATCCCTTCTCTCAAGGTCGTCTACACACCGGACAGCTTCCCGGCGCCGGCCCCGTATATGCAGCCCCCCTGCGCGGACCCGGACAAGGTCGTCTATCTCGCTTTCACCTCCGGCACGACCGGGGCGCCGAAATGCGTGATGCATTCCGACAACTCGCTGCTCGCCAATGCCCGCGACATGGTGCGCGACTGGGGGCACGGGCCGAGTACCGTGCTGCTGACGCTCTCGCCGCTGTCGCACCACATCGCCTGGGTCGCCGTCGGGCAATGGCTGGTCTCCGGCTGCCGGCTGGTCACCGACGACCCGCCAGCCGGCATGTCGCGGCTCGACTGGATCATCGAGACCGGCGCGACCTATGTCATGGGCGTGCCTACGCACGCCATGGATATCCTTGCCGAGCAGAAGCTGAAGGGCCTGCCGCGACTGGGCGATCTACAGGTCTTCTACATGGCAGGCGCGCCGATCCCGCCCAGTGTCGCGGCCGCCTTCGTCGCGCAGGGTATCCGCCCGCAGAACGTCTACGGCATGACGGAAAATTCGTCGCACCAGTACACGCATCTGCTCGACGACGCCGAAACGGTGGTTTCGAGCTGCGGCCGCGGCGGCCGGGCCTATCAGGTCAAGCTCTTCGACCCCGCCGACCAGGACCGTCCGGTCGCAGCCGGCGAGATCGGCCATATCGGCGGCAAGGGCGCGGCCCTGATGCTCGGCTATTTCGACAACCAGAGCGCGACCGAAGCCAGCTTCAACAGTGATGGCTGGTTCATGTCCGGCGATCTCGGCGTGATGGACGCCAAGGGCAACCTGCGGATCGAGGGGCGCCTCAAGGATCTGATCATCCGCGGCGGCCACAATATCTACCCGGCCCAGATCGAGGCGCTGGCGCTGCGGCATGCCCAGGTCGCCAAGGCCGCCTGCTTCCCGGTGCCCGACATGCGCCTCGGAGAGCGCGCCTGCATCGCCATCATCGGCGAGGCCGAGCCGGAGGATCTGCTGCTGCATCTCGCCGGCGAAGGCCTCTCGAAATACGACATGCCGGAGTTCTTCGTGCGTGTCGAAACCCTACCGCTGACGGCCAGCGGCAAGATCCTGAAACGCACGCTGATCGACATGGTGAAGCAGGGGGCACTGACGCCGGTCGCCGTGCGCTACCAGGCTCGCGAAAAGAGGCTGGCATGAGCGTTCAACTCTCGCAGCAGGGCGATGTCGCGATCCTCATGCTGTCGCGGCCGGAAGCGCTGAACGCGCTCTCCTTCGCCATTCTCGAAGAGATCGGTGCCGCGCTCGACAAGGTCGCCGGCATGCCGGTACGGGCGCTGATAATCACCGGCGCGGGCGAAAAGGCCTTCTGCGCCGGCGCCGACATCAAGGAGCTGCGCGGCCGCGACCTGGTTGCCCAGAAGCGTGGTGCCGAACTCGGGCAACGCGTTTTCGCCAAGCTCGACACGCTGCCGGTAGCCTCGATCGCCGCGATCAACGGCTATGCCTTCGGCGGCGGGCTCGAACTGGCGATGGCCTGCACCTTCCGCGTCGCGCTGCGCAGCGCCAAGATGGGGCTGCCGGAGATCAAGCTCGGCCTCGTCCCCGGTTATGGCGGGACGCAGCGCCTGCCGCGCCTGATCGGCCAGGCCCGCGCCCTCGACCTGATCATGACCGGGCGCAGCATCGGGGCGGAGGAGGCCCAGACGATCGGCCTTGTGAACCGACTGGTCGAGGCTCCGATCCTCGACAGCGCGCTCGCCATGGCGGCCGAATTCACCGGCTACGGCCTGCCGGCGCTCGGCTTCGCCCGCGAGGCAGTCCAGCGCGCCCTCGACCTGCCGATCTGCGAGGGTCTGAAGGTCGAGGCTGACCTGTCGACGCTCGCCTACCGGACGCAGGATGCCGAGGAAGGCATGGCCGCCTTCTCCGAAAAGCGGAAACCCGCATTCAGGGACGCCTAGCTCACCGGTCGGAAGTCTCTCCGACACAGGCGGCCGGGCGCACCTGCCCGGCCGCGCGCCGCCACCACGCGCCGGATCACGCAGTCAGGAACGCGCAGCCGATGAACGTCTTTCGCCAGCTGGAGCGACGTCGCCGCTGGAGCGAGGAGGAGAGGCTCCTTCTCGACCAGGTCGCGCGGCTTTGCGCGGAGGCGATCGCGCCGAATGCAGCGAAATGCGACCGCGAGGCGGCTTTTCCCTGGGCGAGTATCGAGGCCCTCGACCGGCTCGGGCTCAACGCTCTCTTTGTTCCGGAACGCTATGGCGGGACTGGCGGCTCCTACAGGCTCTATCTCGCCGTGGTCCGGCTGATCTCCGAGGCCTGTGCCGCGACCGGGATCACCTATGCGACCAGCTTCCACGGCATGGGGCCGGTGGTCGACCATGGCAGCGAGGCGCAGAAATCACGCTTTCTGCCGCGGATCGCGCAAGGGAGCCTCGGCGCCCTGGCGATCACCGAACCCGAGGCCGGGTCCGATGCCACCGGCATGCAGACGCGGTTTCGCCCCGATGGCGGCGACATCGTTGTCGATGGCGGCAAGATCTTCATCACCAACGGTGATGTCGCCGACCTCATCCTGCTCTTCGGCAAATGGAGCGAGATCGAGGACCCCCGCAAGGCGATCTCGGCGCTCGTTCTCGAAAAGGGCACTCCGGGCTTCGAGATCCTGCGTCTCGAGGACAAGATGGGCCATCGCGCCTCGTCGACGGCCGAGATCGCCTTCCGCGGCTGCCATGTGCCGCGCGCCAATCTCCTCGGCGAGCCCGGAGACGGTCTGCCGATCCTCCTGGCCTCGCTCAACAAGTCGCGCCCCAGCATCGCCGCGCACGCGCTCGGAATCGCTCATGCGGCCTTCAGCGACATGACGGATTACGCCAATCAGCGGCGCCAGTTCGGCAAGCGCCTCGTCGAGTTCCAGGGCAACCAGTTCACGCTGGCCGATCTCGCCACCGATCTCGCCATGGCCGAGCACTGGCTCGACCATCTCGGCGCGCTGGTCGACGAGGGTGAGACCGAATTCGGCGTCGAGGCCTCGATGGCCAAGATGCGCGCTTCCGATCTCGCCATGCGGATCGCCACCGAATGCGTCCAGTTGCATGGCGGCTACGGCTACTGCCAGGGGTATCGCGCCGAACGGCTGATGCGCGACGCCAAGATCACCCAGATCTGGGAAGGCACGAACCAGATCCATCGCCAACTCATCGGCAGGAGCTTTGCCAGGACATGACCGGAACCATTCGAACTGTCGGCGTCTGCGGTGCCGGCGGCACCATGGGCGCAGGCATCGCGATCGTCGCCGCCCGCGCCGGCTACAGGACGATTTCCTTCGACCGCTCGGCCGAGGCGCTGGCCCGCGCCCGCAAGCAGACCGAGGCGTTCTTCGCCAAATCCGTCGAAAGGCAGAAACTCTCGGCAGAGGAGCGCGACGTCATTCTCGCCAGCATGCAGTCGAGCACGGAGCTCGCCGATCTCGGCGCCTGCGACCTCGTGATCGAGGCGGTCTTCGAGGCGCTGAGCGTCAAGCAGGAGCTGCTTGGCGATCTGGACACGATCTGCCCGCCGCAAACGATCTTCGCCTCGAACACCTCGACCCTGTCGATCACCGAGATCGCCTCCGGCTGCAAGCGCCCCGACAAGGTCGTCGGCATGCATTTCTGCCTGCCGGCGCAGCTGATGAAGCTGATCGAGATGTCGCCGGGCATCCTGACCTCGGACGAGACCATGCAGGCCGCCTGGGACTTCACCGAGCGCTGTGGCCAGATCCCGGTGAAAACGCAGGACAAGCCGGGCTTCATCCTCAACGCGCTGCTTGTGCCCTTCAACAACGATGCGATCCGGGCCGTCGAGGCCGGCGTGGCCTCGCCGGCCGATATCGACCGCGCCATCAAGGCCGGTCTCGGCTACCGCATGGGGCCTCTGGAACTGATCGACCTGATTGGGCTCGACACCCAGGTCCGGCTCTCGGAGGCCTTCTATCCGATCACGCTCGATCAGCGCGCCGCCGCTCCGCCGCTGCTGCGGCGCATGACCTCGGCCGGGCTCCTGGGACGCAAGGCCGGCCGCGGCTTCTTCACCTATGACGGCAACGCGATGTTTGGAGCCTGAACCGATGCGCTATGCAATCCAGCAGGCCGGCGAGAGCCGGTCCTTCCCGGCAGGCGATGCCTTCCTGGCCAACGCCGTGGCGCCCGAAGCCGCCGAGGTGATGATCCATCTGGGCACGCCGCTCCGCGCCGATGATGCCAGGGCTGCGATCCTGCTCGAACTCGGCGAGGAATGCCTCGGCGTCCACACCGGCGAGACGCTGGGCGGCGAAGGCAGCAATATCCTCGGCTTCTGCCGCTACCGCAACGGGGCGGACACGCCCTCCGATCTGGTCGAGATCGTCCGTCAGAAGGCGACACCGGAAACTGCGATCGCCGCGGCCAGGGCGGTGTTCGAGAGCGCCGGACTGCAGGTCGCGATCTGCGACGATCAGGCCGGCCGGATCATCGACCGCCTCGTCCGCCCGAAATACAACGCCGCCCTGAGGTTCCTCGACGAGGGGCTGGCGACGCAGCAGGACATGGACCTGACCTGTCGGCTCGGCCTGGGCTATCGCGACGGGCCGATCGAACGCGTCGTGCGTGGCGGGCTGGCGGAGCATTACGACATCAGCAAGGCTCTTTTCGAGATCTATGGAAGCCAGGGCTATGCGCCGGCGCGCCGGGCCACGGTGGCGGCACGGCGCCGGGGTCCGGCTTCGAACGCTTGAACGCGCTTGTCCGGGAAGGACAGGCGCGGCGCAGGCCGGTGTCTGCGCCGCGGTCACATCCCGGGCCGTGTCGTTCTCGCGATCATTCTTGGCCCGCCCGGCGCCCCCGCGACGGCGCCGGCAGCAGGGAGCTTCCCTGAAAAGGGCTTTGCAGGGCGCTGGCATGCACCTTGCCATACCTGAGCGCCGGTGAAGTCCGATTCACCGGCGGGTTCAAGCACAATAACTCGGCATGGGAGTATTCTATGAAACGCCGCGATTTCCTCTTCACTGTTCCTCTGCTTGCCGCCCTGACGGCGGCACCCGCCCTTGCACAGGACATCCAGGATCGGACGATCAAATTCGGCTATTTCGTCAACGCCGAGTCGCCGGTCGGCCATGGCGTCCGCAAGTTCGCCGAGATCGTCGCGGCGAAGTCGGGTGGCAAGCTCAAGGTCCGCGAATTCCCCGCCGCGCAGCTCGGCAATGAGAACCAGCAGCAGTCGGCCCTCATCGCCGGGACGCAGGAGATGGCGGCGCCCGGTTCGCCGCAGCTCGTCGGCGCCGTGAAGGAATTCGGGCTTCTCGACTTCCCCTACATCGTCAGCACCCTGCCGCAGGCCGATGCGCTTCTCGACGGTCCGTTCGGCCAGAGCCTGCTCAAGACCCTGCCCGCCAAGGGCATCGTCGGCCTGGGCTATTTCGAGAACGGCTTCCGCCATGTGACGAACAGCAAGCGCCCGGTGAAGGGGCTCGCCGACCTCGACGGCCTGAAGATCCGCGTCCAGCTCAACCCGGTCTTCATCGACACCTTCCGGGCCTTCAAGACCAACCCGGTGCCGCTCGGCTTCGGCGAGCTCTACACGGCGCTCGAGACCAAGGCAGTCGATGCGCAGGAGAACCCGCTGCCGAACATCGTCACGACCAAGTTCTACGAGGTACAGAAGTATCTCAGCCTGACCGGTCACGTCTACGGCAACAACATCATCCTGATGAGCAAGAAATTCTGGGACAAGCTCTCTGCTACCGAGCAGAAGATCATCTCGGAAGCGATGACGGAGGCGATTGCCTATCAGCGCAAGATCAGCCGCGAGCAGCTCGCCAAGGGGCTCGACGATCTGAAGGCTGCGGGCATGCAGATCGACGACGTCGCGCAGTCCGAGAAGGACAAGATGCGCGAGATCAGCAAGCCGATCACCGAGAAGTTCATGACCCAGTACGACGCGGAGACCGTGAAGCTCTTCAAGGCGGAGCTCGAGCGTATCCAGAAGCTGTAAGCCGCGGCGTTTTCGACAGGTTGTCCAACCGTTCCTGCACTTCGTCGAGGGCGACGAGGTGCAGGAAGCGGCGGGCTTTTGCGCCTTGTCGCTCGCGCAGCGGGACCGAGAGGGTCACCCATGAGTAGACTGATTGACGCTTACTTCTATTTCCTGAAGTGCCTGATTGCGCTGTTTCTGCTCGGGATGGTCATCCTCGTTTTCGGAAACGTAGCACTTCGTTACCTGTTCAATTCCGGCATCATCGTTTCCGAGGAATTGTCGCGCTGGCTGTTCGTCTGGCTGATTTTCCTCGGATCCTGCGTCGCGATGCGCGAGCACGGCCATCTCGGCGTCGACATGCTGGTGAAGCGGCTGCCGCCGACCGCGAAGCGCGCATGCGTCGCCTTCACCCAGCTCGCCATGCTCTACATCACCTATCTGATCACGATCGGGAGCTGGAAAGAGGTCCTGATCAACTGGGACGTCGTCGCGCCGGCATCGGGCCTGTCGCTCGGCTACTTCTACAGCTCCGGCGTCGTCTTCGGCGTAACCACCGGCCTCGTGCTGGCGACCGATCTCTACTGGACCCTGAGCGGTGCGATCCCCGACGACCGGCTTGGCCTGGTCAGGGAGAGCGAGGAGATCGAGACACTGCATTCCGTACCGGCAGAAGGCAACGACCGGCACCCGGGCACACCGCAAAGAGCTGGGAGCTAGTCGCATGACGGTATTGGTCTTCACCGGGTCGCTGCTGGGGAGCATGGCTCTCGGCATGCCGATCGCCTATGCCCTGCTCGTCTGCGGCGTGGCGCTGATGGTCTATATGGACATCTTCGATGCCCAGATCATCACGCAGAACCTGATCAACGGCGCCGATTCCTTCCCGCTGATGGCGGTCCCCTTCTTCATGCTCGCCGGCGAGATCATGAATGCCGGCGGGCTGGCGAAGCGCATCGTCGCCTTCGCGCTGACGCTGGTCGGCCATATCAAGGGCGGCCTCGGCTACGTCACCATCCTGACCTCCTGCATGCTGGCCTCGCTATCGGGCTCGGCGGTGGCTGACGCGGCGGCGCTCGGCGCCCTGCTCGTGCCGATGATGGTGCAGGCCGGTCACGACAAGGCGCGGGCCGCGGGCCTGGTCTCGGCCGGCGCCGTCATCGCGCCGGTGCTGCCGCCTTCGATCGGATTCGTGATCTTCGGCGTGGCAGGCGGCGTCTCGATCTCGAAGCTGTTCCTCGCCGGCATCGTCCCCGGCATCCTGATGGGCGTCAGCCTGTGCGTCGCCTGGTGGCTTTATGCCCGCCGGGAAGACACCAACCGCCTCGCCAGGCGCTCCACCAAGGAGGTCATGGTCGCCTTCAAAGACGGTTTCTGGGCCCTGATGCTGCCGTTCATCATCATCTTCGGCCTGCGCTTCGGCATGTTCACCCCGACCGAGGCCGCTGTCGTCGTGGCGGTTTATTCTCTGTTCGTGGCGACGGTGGTGTATGGCGAACTGAAGCTCTCCGACCTGCCGGCGCTCTTCGTCCGTTCGGCGCTGACGACCGCGGTGGTGATGCTGCTGGTGGCCGCGGCCCTGGTCTCGTCCTGGCTGATCACGGTTTCGGAGATCTCGACTCAGATCATCGACCTGGTCGAACCACTGATCGATCATCCGACCCTGCTGCTGATCGCGATGATGCTGCTGGTCGTGATCGTCGGCACGGCGCTGGACATGACCCCGACGATCCTGATCCTGACGCCGGTGCTGATGCCGATCGTCAAGCAGGCCGGCATCGACCCGGTCTATTTCGGCGTGCTCTTCATCATGAACTGCGCCATAGGCCTGATCACTCCGCCGGTCGGAACCGTGCTCAACGTGGTCTGCGGCGTCTCCAACATCACCATGGAGCAGGTGGTGAAGGGCGTCTGGCCATTCATGGTGGCGCAACTCGCCGTGCTGTTCCTGCTGGTGCTGTTCCCGATCCTCGTGACCGGACCCGCACGCTGGCTCGGCGGCTACTGACCGGGCCCGGGGAGGAAGCGCACCGGCGCTGCACCTACCCCGTGGCAGTCTCGGGAACGCGGGACACAAAAAAGGAGCGCGCCGGTCGCGGCGCGCTCCTTTCTCTTTGGCCGAAGCGGTTCAGGCGATGCGTTCGAACGCCATGGCGACACCCTGCCCGACGCCCACGCACATGGTCGCGAGGCCGTAGCGCCCCTGGCCGTGCTCGAGCTCGCGCACGACATCCATGGCGATGCGGGTGCCGGACATGCCGAGCGGATGGCCGAGCGCGATGCCGCCGCCATGCGGATTGACGTGCGGCGCATCGTCAGACAGCCCGAGCTGCCGCAGGCAGGCCAGCACCTGGCTGGCGAAAGCCTCGTTGATCTCGACGGCGTCGAAGGCGCCGATCCCGAGCCCAGTCCGGTCCATCAGCTTGCGCACCGCCGGCACCGGGCCGATGCCCATGATCCGCGGCGGGACGCCGGCAGAAGCCGTGCCGAGGATGCGGGCGCGCGCGACCAGGCCGTATTTCTCGACCGCGGCAGCGGAGGCCAGGATCATCGCCGCCGCGCCGTCATTGACGCCGGAAGCGTTGCCAGCCGTCACCGTGCCGCCCGGACGAACCACCGGCTTCAGTTTCGCCAGCGCCTCGATGGTCGTCTCGCGCAGGTGCTCGTCGAGGGCGAACGCCGTGTCCTGTCCCTTCGCCGCCGGCACCGTGACGGGGACGATATGGGTGGCGAGCATGCCGTTCGCCTGGGCGACTGCTGCCCGCTGCTGCGAACGCAAGGCGAATGCGTCCTGAGCATCGCGCGTGATCCCGAACTCGTCGGCGACATTCTCGGCGGTCTCCGGCATGGAATCGACACCGTACTGGGCCTTCATCAGCGGATTGATGAAGCGCCAGCCAATGGTCGTGTCCTGCAATTGGGCGCTGCGCTGGAAGACCTGTTCGCTCTTGCCCATCACGAAGGGGGCGCGGCTCATCGATTCGACGCCGCCGGCGATGACGAGGTCCATCTCCCCGGCCCGGATGGCGCGGGCAGCGATGCCGACCGCATCGAGGCCGGAAGCGCAGAGCCGGTTGACCGTGACCGCCGCCTGATGCTCGGGCAGGCCGGCGAGCAGCGCCGCCATGCGCGCCACGTTGCGATTATCCTCGCCGGCCTGGTTGGCGCAGCCGAACACGACTTCGTCGACCGCCTCCCGGATGCTGGGCTGGCGCTCGAGCAGAGCCCTTAGCGGCACGGCGGCGAGATCGTCGGCCCTCACCCGCGCGAGCGCGCCGCCATAGCGCCCGATCGGCGTGCGCACGGCGTCGCAGACAAAAACATCAGCCATCATGGTCTCCTGAAGGAATCGTGGACGTCTCGCGCCAGGCCCGCGGCGCGAGCCTGGCGAAGCCCGGCACCTGCCGGGTTGCGCTCAGAGGCCGAGGGTCCCGCCACCATCGACGACCAACTCGGCCATCGTGATGTGGCGGGCCTCGTCGGAGAGCAGGAAGGCGACCGAATTGGCCACGTCCTCGGGCGTCGCGACGCGGTTCAGCGGGATGCCGAGGCGGAAGCTGGCGGCGCTGCCGTCCAGCACCTCGGAGCCGAAGGCCATCGCCCCGGCCATTCGGCGCACCATGGCGGTGTCGGTGGAGCCCGGCGCCACGGTGTTGACCCGAATGCCGTTGCGCGCGAGCTCGAGGCCGAACACCCGCATCATCTGGCTGAGCGCCGCCTTGGAGGCGCAGTAGGCGCCCTGCGCCATCCGCGGCATGCGGCCGGACGTCGAGGAGATCGAGACTATTGAGCCCTTGCCTGTCGTCAGCATGCGGCGCGCCACCCACTGGGTCATCAAGAAGCTGCCGCGGACATTGACTGCGAAAGTCGTGTCGAACTCGTCGAGCGAGACATCGACCAGCTTGCGGATGTGCTGCACGCCGGCGACGTTCACCAGCCCGTCGATCGCGGCGAGATCGCCGAGTTCGCGGTCGAGCCTGTCCTGCAGATCCGGGGCGCCGAGGTCCGCCGTGATGCGCCTGACCCGCTCGGGAACGCTGCCCGCAGCGGGCGGAAAGGCGCGGTCGATCAGAACGAGGTTCGCGCCGCCGCGATGGAGCCTGCGCCAGACCGCTTCGCCGATGCCGCCTGCGGCGCCGGTGACGATGTATTGTCCGGAAATCTTCTGTTCGGTCACGAGACCCCCCTGTGGCTGGGCATGGCCATGCCGGATAGCGGCGCGAGAAAGCGGGCCCGGCCTGCGCCGGAGCCAGGAGCGATATGGTAGGAGCGGAGGTGCTAGGAGGCCGCTGTAGCGGCATTCACCCGGTCGAGCAGGCGCAGCATGCCGTCGAGACCTGCGAAATAGGAATCGATCCCGAAGCCGCAGACATAGCCCTTGGCCGCAGCCGCGGTGACGGTGTTGAGGCCGCCGGTGATCGAGGCCTTGGTGATGTGGACCTCGACATAGGGCAGGGGCACGGCCATCAGGCAGTCGCGCAGCGCGAAGCCGCAATACTGGAACCCGGCCGGGTTCATCATCAGTCCGTCGAAGCCCTCGCCGGTCGCTCGATAAATCCGGTCGATCGCCTCGCCTTCGTGGTTGGTGTAGAAAATCTCGAGCTCAACGCCGATGTCGCGGCAATGCGCCTGGAGCGCCGCATCGAGTTCCTGCGCCGTGGTCGTGCCGTAGATTTCCGGCTGGCGCTTGCCGAGATAGCACATATTGGCGCCCTGGATGAGCAGGAGCTTTCTCTTCACGGTCCGCGGCATGTTCTCTTCCATCGCAAGGTGAGGCAGTAGCGGGCCGATCGGATCAATCGGCCTGATGTCCTGCGCAGCCCCGCCGCTATGCGGCGTTTCGGCGTACGCGAAAAGCACCGCAACCATCGTGCCAGCGAGCCCGTGGCGCGGGAATGCCAGCGGGCAAGCAGCGCACTGCCCAGCGCCGCGCTTTGCCTGTATCCGCAAAGGACACAGATGCGGCGAATGTCGTCAGCGAGGACATGTCGGCCGGGATTTCGATGGTCCGGGCCGCATCAATCATCGACTGGCGAGCCGGCATGGTCCTTGCCCTGTTGCCGGCCATGTAGGCGGGACCTGCAACGGCCTGCCGGGCCAAGGCCCGCCGGCAGCAGCACTCCCCGCACGATGCGGCAACAGGCCAGGAGGTTGTTTTGAAAGCGGTAGTGGTAAGCAGGAACGCGCCGTTCGAGGAGATCGAGATCGGCCAGTTGCCGGATCCGGTGCCCGGGCCGGGCGAAGTCGTGGTCGATGTCGCCGCCGCCGAAGCGAACTATCCCGATATCCTGGCGATCGAGGGGCGCTATCAGATCAAGCCGCCACTGCCGTTCTCACCCGGCAAATCGGCCGCCGGTCGCATTTCCGCCGTCGGCGAAGGCGTCAGCACCTTCAAGACCGGCGACTTCGTCTCCGTGCAGGTCGAGTACGGCGCCTATGCCGAGAAGCTGCGCGTTGCCGCCGCTCACTGCTTCCACGCCCCCGCTGGCATCCCGGCCGAGAAGGCGGCGGCGCTCGGGCTGGTCTACCAGACCGCCTGGTTTGCGCTGAAGGATCGCGCTTCCTTCAGGCCGGGCGAGATCGTGCTCGTGCTCGGCGCCTCCGGCGGTGTCGGCGTCGCCAGCGTGCAGCTCGCCAAGGCGCTCGGCGCAAGGATGGTGATCGCCGGGGTTCTCGGTGCCGAGAATGCGAAGGTCGCGCGCGAAGCCGGCGCCGACCATGTCATCGAGCTGGGCGACCCGGAGCTGCGCGAGAGCCTGCGCCGCCAGGTCGGTGAGTTCACCAGCGGGCATGGTGTCGATGTGGTGATCGATCCCGTCGGCGGCGACGCAAATGCCGCCGCCCTGCGCGCCATGGCCTGGTGCGGGCGCCTGGTGGTGATCGGCTTCGCCAGCGGAACCATCCCGCTGATCAAGGCCAATTACCTACTGGTCAAGAACATCGCCGTCAGCGGCCTGCAATGGTCCGATTATCGCGACCGCACGCCGGAGCGCATGCAGGAAGCCCAGCGCGAGATCTTCGAGCTCTATGTGAACGGCAAGATCGATCCGATGATCAGCCGGGAGCTGCCGCTGGCCGAGTTCAAGGAGGCGCTGCGTTCGCTGCGAGACGGCAAGGCCCAGGGCAAGATCATTCTCGCGGTTCGGCCCTCGTGAGCGCGCTGCCGCAAACCTGTATCGTCGCGGTCGTCGGTGCCGGCGCGATGGGCGCCGGCATCGCCCAGATCGCCGCCTCCGCCGGCCACCGGGTCCTGCTGCTCGACAACGCGGCCGGCGCCGCGGAGCGGGCGCGCAATCGCATCGGCGACGACCTCGCCCGCCTGGTCGACAGAAAGCGCCTCTCCGAAGCCTCCCGCTCGGCCTGCCTGGCGAACATCGTGCCGGTCAGCGAGCTTTCCGAATTCGCGGCAGCCGGGCTAGTGGTCGAGGCGATCATCGAGGACCTCGCGGCAAAGCAGGCACTGTTTCGCAAGCTCGAGGCGATCGTCGGCGAGGACACGATCCTGGCGACGAACACATCGTCGATCTCTGTGACCGCCATCGCCGCCGGGCTGGCAAGGCCCTCGCGCGTCGCCGGTTTCCATTTCTTCAATCCGGCCCCGGTCATGAAGCTGGTCGAGGTGGTACGGGCGGCCCAGTCCGACCCTGCGGTGATCGCAACCCTCGTCGCCACTGCGACGCTCTGGGGCAAGGTCGCCATCGTCGCGCGGTCGACGCCCGGCTTCGTCGTCAACCGCGTTGCCCGGCCCTATTACGGCGAGGCGCTGCGGCTGCTCGAGGAGGAGGCCACGACGCCTGCCGAGCTCGACGCCATCCTCACCCAGGGCGGCGGCTTCCGGATGGGCCCCTGCGCCCTGATGGACCTGATCGGCCATGACGTGAACTATGCGGTGACGCGTTCGGTCTTCGAGGCCTTCTCCTATGACCCGCGCTATCGCCCCTCGACGCTTCAGAAGGAAATGGTCGAGGCCGGCTGGCTCGGGCGCAAGAGCGGCAAGGGCTTCTTCGACTATGGCGCGGCGCCGGCTCCAGCCGCCGCAGCCGCAGTCGGCGGCGAAGATACCGAGTCGCTGCCGGCCCTCGACGGTGCTCAATTTGCATGTGCCGGCGTGCGGATCGCGCGCAGCGACGGCCGCACCGCCGCGGATCGCGCGCTCGCCGAGGGGCGCCCGGTCGCCCTCTACGACGTGACCTCCGATCCCCGGACGAGCCGGGTCGCGCTCGCGCTTTCGCCCGATGTCCCGGAAGCGGCCCGTGCGGCGATCGGCGCTTTCATCGGCGGCGGCGTGCGTCAGATCAGCCTCATCGCGGATCGGCCGGGCATGATCGTGCTGCGGACGGTCGCCATGCTGGCCAACGAGGCCTTCGAGGCCGCACTGGTCGGCGTCGCCTCGCTCGAGGAGATCGATGCGGCGATGGTCAATGGGGCGAACTATCCGATCGGCCCCGCCGCCTGGGCGCGAAGGATCGGCCTCGGCTCGATCCTGGCGACGCTCGACGCCATCGAGGCGGCGACCGGCGACCCGCGCTATCGCGCTTCGCTCGGCCTGCGGCTGGCGGTGGCGCGCCAGCAGCTCCTCGAGCGCGCCGCAGCCTAGGCGAAGAACGCCTTCCCATCGCGGGACGGGCGCCACCGCGTGCCCGCCCTTCCTTCAAGCAAGGAAAGCCAGAGTTTCATGCCGCTCGATCCAAGCCGTTTTCTGGGCCGCCGCTATCCGGACAGGGAATTCTCCTACACCGAGCGCGACACGATGCTCTACGCGCTGAGCGTCGGCATGGCCCAGGACCCGACCGACCGGCGCGAGCTCGCCTTCGTCTGCGGACCGGAACCGCGGGTCCTGCCCTCCCAGGCGACGGTGATCGCCTGGGACTACAGCTTCATCGAAGGCAGCGGCATCGACGAGGTGATGATCCTGCACGGCGCCCAATCCGTGGAGATCCACAACCCGCTGCCGCCGGCCGCGACGATCGTCTCGGAATTTCGCATAAGCGATCTGTTCGACAAGGGGCCTGGCAAGGGCGCGGTGATCGTCGCCGAGATCAGGATCCGCGAAAAGCATTCCGGCACCCCGCTCTGCACCAATCTCTGGACCTCCTACGCCCGCGGCGAAGGTGGGTTCGGCGGCGAAAAGGGCCCGAGCGCGCCGAAGGCGAACTATCCGGATCGCGCCCCCGATGCGATGATCGACACCCCGACCAATAGGAACCAGCCGCTGTTCTACCGGCTGCTCGGTGACGTCAATCCGCATCATTTCGACCCGGATTTCGCCAGGGCCGCCGGGTTCGAGCGCCCGATCCTGCACGGCAATTGCACCTTCGGCATCGCCTGCCGGTCGGTGGTGATCGCCACCTGCGACCACCGGCCGGAAAGGCTGAGCCGGATCAGCTGCCAGTTCAGGGCTCCGGGCCTGCCGGGCGACACCGTCCGGACAGAAATCTGGCGCGAGGGCGGGAATGTGATCTTCCGGGCCTTCTCGCTAGAGAGCGGCGCCGAGCTCATCGGCAACGGGCTCGCCAGCATCGGTAACGCAGCCGTCTGAGCAGGCTTCGTCGCCATCCGTTCATCCCCTCACCCATCCGAGCGGGCACAGCGCTGGAGCGCCCTGCCCGGTCCGGTCACATAACAGGAGCATATCGTGTCGAAAGTGGCGCTCGTCACAGGCGGGACCCGCGGGATTGGCGCTGCCATCGCGCGTGGCCTGAAGGAAGCCGGCTACACTGTGGCGGCAAGTTTCGTCGGCAATACCGCAGCGGCCGAGGAGTTCCGCGAGGAGACCGGAATCCCAGTGTTCCGCTGGGACGTCAGCAGCTCCGAGGAATGCCGTCGCGGCGTCGACGAGGTGACGCAGGCGCTGGGGCCGATCGAGGTCCTGGTCAACAATGCCGGCATCACCCGCGACCGTGCCTTCCGCAAGATGTCAGACGAGGACTGGCATGTGGTGATGAACACCAACCTGCACTCGGCGTTCTACATGACGCGAACGGTCATCGAGGGGATGCGCGAGCGGCAATATGGCCGGATCATCAATATCTCCTCGATCAACGGTCAGCGGGGCCGCTACGGGCAGGTCAACTACTCGACGGCGAAGGCCGCCCTTTACGGCCTGACCAAGGCGCTCGCCATGGAATATGCCCGGCGCGGCATCACCGTGAACGCCATCGCTCCCGGCCATATCGACACCGAGATCGTCCGGTCCTCCAGCCCGGAACTGGTCGCGAGCCTGCTCGCCGAGATCCCGGTCGGCCGCCTCGGCACACCGGAGGACATCGCCCGCTGCGTCTGCTTCCTGGCATCCGAGCAGGCCGATTTCATCACGGGGTCGACGATCACCGCCAATGGCGGAACCTATCTGATCTGACCTGCCGCGGGACCCGAGGTTCCGGCCGGTGGACGGCCGCCGGTCGAAGAAGGAACGAGACATGCTGCTCGATGGAAAAACCGCGGTCGTGACCGGCTGCGGCGGCGGACTCGGCCTGGCCATCGCCAGGACGCTGGCGAGCCATGGCGCCCGTATCGTCGCCATGGACCGCAGCCCTGAACGCGCGAACGAGGCCGCGAGGGGACTGCTGGCGAGCACGGAGCGCCAAGCCATCTCGATCGCTGTCGACGTCTCCTCGGCAGCGGCGGTCGCCGAGGCGTTCGCAAAGCTGGACCGGCATGAAGCCCGGATCGATATCCTGGTCAATTGCGCCGGCATTCGCGAGGTCTCCAGGATCTACGATCTCGACCCCGTCGAATGGGAGCGCGTCATCGCCGTCAATCTGAGCGGGCCGTTCTATGTCACCCGCGAAGCCGCGCTGAGAATGCGCAAGACCGGCGGCGGATCGATCGTCAATGTCGC
Source organism: Allobosea sp. GW823-FHT01F03 (assembly GCF_058798075.1). Taxonomy (NCBI): domain Bacteria; kingdom Pseudomonadati; phylum Pseudomonadota; class Alphaproteobacteria; order Hyphomicrobiales; family Alloboseaceae; genus Allobosea; species Allobosea sp. GW823-FHT01F03. Next base: position 3,659,860 of record NZ_CM179505.1, read on the forward strand.
ATCCGTCGCCGGCATCATGGGCCTGACGCATCGGCCGGCCTATACGGCGAGCAAGCATGGGCTGGTCGGCCTGACCCGGAACCTGGCGCGCGATCTGGCAGGCGACGGCATCCGCGTCAACGCCGTCGCGCCGGGGACCATCCGCACCCCGATGACCGAAGGCTTCTTCGACAATGAGAGCTTCCGCCAGGGGCTCAGGGAAGTCGTGCCGCTCGGCGACAAGGGCACTTCCGAGGACGTCGCCAATGCCGTGCTGTTTCTCGCCTCGCCGTTGGCCGGTTTCGTCAACGGCGTCGTCCTGCCCGTCGATGGCGGCTGGAGCGCCGAGAAGGGCTACACCCTCGGAAGCGGAGACACCGGCTATACCTCCGCCGCAGCAAAAACCTCGTCATGACCGCCCCACTCATCGTTCTTCGATCATGGGCGCAGTTTGACCGACCAACCGGATTGTCCGAACCCGGACATGCTAAGCGTCAGCCAAAGGCCCGCCCGGTCACGAGACGCCGATTTTCAAATGCCTCAAATGGGATGGGCCGGAAGCGGAAGTCAGGCCATCGCAGGAGTAACGTCCGTCTTCGGGATGCCCTCGAACTTCGGCTTATGTGAAGGGTTTCGGATGCCGGCCCGAGCGCGCGGGTTGGGCTCGGGCTGAGGGCCGGCGTTCGAAAGCCTCCAGGGGAAGAAGCAGCGGCCCGGGGCCATGCGCTATGGAGATTTCGCTGCACGGCCTGGTCTGCGGGATCGTGCGAGACGCGCGTCGGCGGTGCGATGCTCCGACCGAGATGCCCGGGAGCCGGCGTTTGGCTTCGCATGGGACGGATGCGGGCCCGCCGTGATCCCCATTTCCGCCACCGGGCCGAACGGTCTCGCCCGCTCTCTGGCTAAGAGCGGCGGTGGTCCGTCTGGATGTCGCGACAGCGCCATCATCATGATGTGTCGATCCTGACAGCGAAGATGGCGCGCGGGGCCGAGCCCGAGGCGAAGCGCTCGACGAGGATCATGCACCCGCCGCAGCATGGGCATGGTGGCCGCGGCTCATCGACCTGATCGGATTATTCGGCCTGAACCGAGACCTGGGCCCTGACGATCTTGTCCGGCCGCTGCGATGACCTGCTGGATGCGGGCGATGGCGTTGGCGCGCCGACCGGAGGCAAGAAGTCCGTAGTGGCGGATGCGCTGGACCCCGTCGGGCAGAACATGGAGCAGGAAGAGGCGGATGAACTCGTGGGGCGTCAGCGTCATGGTCTTGCGCCAGGTCTTGCCGGCCGAGCGGGCGCGATAGTCCTTCCAGCGGAACGTGAGCCCGTGCCTATTCATGGCGACGAGGCGGCTGTTGGCGATAGCGACACGGTGGGTGTAGCAGGCGAGATAGGTCAGCACGGCCTCGGGTCCGCCGAAGGGCCGCTTGGCGTAGGTGTCGCGGCCGCGCACGCAGACCGTGACGATATGCAATGGCGCAACGTCGCGAGCTGCAGGCATGCAGCCGCGTTCATGATCATCGATCATGTGAGATAGGCTCCAATTTTCAGAGGAAAGCGCCGCGGACTGAGACCGGGGCGTCAGAAAGCATGCATTGCGACTGAGGCTATACGGACCGCATAGCCATAACAGACCAGGTCATTCGACCTCGATGAAATAGCGGCCAGCATCCTTGTCGAGCCATTGGAAGCTCGACGTGTAGCCGAGTTGGCCTTGATTGGTCAGAACTGTGTGCTGGCACTTGCCCTGGAGCACCAGCTTGGAGAACTCATCGGTCAGGTGACGATAGACGGGCATCTCGGCATAAGATGTGCCATCGAGCACCTCGATAGCCTCGAACCCGCCACGCCGGGCGGCTGGACTGTTGTTGAGGGCCTCACGCACGGCGCGCTTCATGAAGCTGCTATCGTAGATTGGAAATCCATCCTCGGCGAGTTCTGGACGGCCTGTCTTTCCTTCAACTTGATGCAGCCCGTTCCAGCCGAGCAGGACGAGGCCGATAATCGTAACGAAGGCCTTACGGCTCATTGCCATCGTGCCTTGGCCGATGGTGCCGATCGGGCCGCTCCAGACCAACGCAAGGAACAGGACACAGAGCCCGGCGCCGAGCCAGAACTCGACGCTGAGCAGCAGGAGCGCGATTACCCATAGGGCGAACGCTATCCAGAATCGTCGATACCAAGGCAATTTGCCGGGTTGCAAAGCGGAAGCGGGCGAAGCCGTCTCAGTCATGTCTCATCTCCACTATTGGACCATAAACGCTGTAGTCAAAAACGCATCAAGACGGCGTTTTGCCCGTGTGAAGAAAACGCGTGAAAGCCCCTTACGAAAGGTCGTCGCCGAGAATGTCCGGCGGCTGCGGCAGCTGCGCGAAATGAGCCAGGAGGAGCTGGCGGAGCGGGCCGCACTCCATCGGACCAATGTCAGCAAGCTCGAACGCGAGCTACATGCGATCTCGATCGACAATCTCTATTGGATCGCAAAGGCGCTGGGCGTGGCGCCGGAAGAGCTGCTGCGCGATCCGGGGGCGAGACCGCCGGCCTAGCGCCGTGTCTACAGCAGCCGAATTAGCTTGCGCTGGGCGTCGCTGTCGCCGTCGATGTAGCGCTGCGTCGTCTCGATCGAGCGATGGCCGGCAAGCAATTGCACATCGCGCAGCGAGGCTCCGGCCTTATGTACCTTGCGAGCCGCCGTGGTGACGAAGGTCCGTCGTCCTGAATGTGACGAGCAGCCTTCCAGGCCGACCTCACGATAGAACGCGGTGAACCAGTTGACGATGCTGTTTGCCCGCATCGCTGCGCCGCGAAACGACCGGATCACCGGCTGATCGGGCGCGCCGCCTCCAGCCGGCAGCGACCGCCGAAGCCCGACCAACGCCAGCCGCAGGTCGCGATGGAGCGGAATCCGGCGGCCGCCGGCATATTTGCTGATCGCCGCTTCCAGGCAAATCAGATCGCCGATGCGGCCATCGGCACGCAGCACCATGCCCCAGCGCAGCTTGGCGATCTCGCCTGCCCGCAGGCCAGCATAGACCGACAACAATACAATCGTCTGGTCACGCTCTGGCCAAGCCGACAAGCGCGCCCGCGCCATCGCCCTGCCCAACATAGCAGCCGACGGCGTCTTAGCTTGACGCCCAAGCATGACAATTTCCAAGGGAAGAATGCTGCGCGATTCTAGATGGTGCAAAATAATAATATATCAGTATTAAAAAATGTCATTACTTACATAATTGCAGCAACAGACCGTGCAACCTGCCTGATTTGTGCAGAAATTACACCAAGTCAATTATTACATTATAAATTAGCCTCAACGGGCGCATAAGCCAGCGTCTACTTCAATTCGCCTGCTCGCGCACTAAAGGCAGCCGCAGAGCGCGCTGGCCGAATCGCCTGCCCCGTCGAACGCGAGTTCGGAGCAAAAAGAATCAGACCTGCGAACGGAGATCAAGTTTGTGGGTCAACTCGCATGCCGCGCGCGCAGGCAAAGAAAAACCCTTGCAAAACAAGGGCTTAAATAATGAAATGGCGGACAGGGAGGGATTTGAACCCCCGATACCCGTGAAGGTATGCCGCATTTCGAGTGCGGTGCATTCAACCACTCTGCCACCTGTCCGCGGTGCTCAAGTCGAAGCGGGGTGCTTGTTACACACGAGTCCCGCGCTGCACAAGCCCGTTCATGCAGAACTCGACAGCTCTTCGCTCGAGCGCCCCGCACCCTCCGTCGAACGCGGAGTTTTCCTTGACGCAAGCGCCCTCCGCGCCTAGAGAGCCTCATCCGGCGTGGGGAAACCCGCGCCTGATCTCTTTTGGCCGAAGCCTCGTCAGGTTCGAGATCGAACCGGCAGCGACAGGCCCAAGGAGCGAACCCAAAACGCAACGACTGCCAAAAAGCCGCCCCGCATGCGCTCCCTTCGCGGATCCATGACAGGGCGGGGCCGAACATGGAGAACAATGATGTTCGCAGTCATCAAGACCGGCGGCAAGCAATTCCGCGTCGCCACCAATGACCGCATCACGATCGCCAAGCTCGAGGGCAACCCGGGCGACACCGTCGCCTTCGGCTCCGTGCTGATGCTGACCGATGGCGAGAAGTCGACGATCGGCGCGCCCTTCCTGGGCGACATCACCGTCGCCGGCGAGATCGTCGAGCAGACCCGCGGCGAGAAGGTCATCGCCTTCAAGAAGCGCCGCCGCCAGAATTCGAAGCGCAAGCGCGGCTTCCGCGCCGAGCTGACCGTGGTGCGCATCACCGAGATCCTCACCGGTGGCAAGAAGCCGGAGATGAAGAAGGGCGAAGCCGCCCCCGTCGCGCTCAAGGCCGGCAGCGAAGCCGTCAAGGGCAAGTCGACCAAGGCCGCCAAGGCCGAGGGCCTCGACGCCTCGAACCTCTCGCTGATCTCGGGCGTCGGCCCGACCATCGAGAAGAAGCTGCGCGCCGCCGGCATCACCTCGTGGAACGACATCGCGTCGTGGACCGAGGCCGACATCGCCAAGTGGGACGAGGAGCTCAAGCTGCGCGGCCGCGCCACCCGCGAAGAGTGGGTCGAGCAGGCCAAGGAGCTGCTCGCCGGCAAGCCGCCGCGGGCCAAGGCCGACCAGGCCGAGCTTGCCTCGGGTGAGGACTACTGACCCCGGCTGTCAGCCTCGCAAGAGCTTCGTTTCCGAAACGGGTGGCATTTGCCGCCGATTCGGGTTACATGGACTGAAGAGTTTTCAAGGTAGGGCGTTATGGCTCACAAAAAAGCAGGCGGCTCGTCGCGCAATGGTCGCGACTCCGAAAGCAAGCGTCTCGGCGTGAAGCGCTTCGGCGACCAGGCGGTCGTGGCCGGCAACATCATCGTGCGTCAGCGCGGCACCAAATTCCATCCCGGCGTGAACGTTGGCCTTGGCAAGGATCATACCCTTTTTGCCACGGCGAACGGCCGCGTCCGATTCACGACGAAACTCGGCCGAGCTTTCGTCAACGTAGTCCCGGCCCAAGAGGCCGCAGAATAAACGGCGGATAGGGAACTCTCTCGATCCGTCGGTTCCATCGAACCGGACGATCGAGAAGGGGCAAAAACCCGTCACGGGTTTCCCGAAGGTCAGCGAACCGGGGGAGATGGGACCAAAGCCCATCTCCCCTTTCTCGTTGCGCCGACGGAGAGACCTGATGTTCCCCGAACTGACAAGAGACGACGTCTTCCGGCTCGAGACGCGGCGCCTGTGGCTGCGCTGGCCGCGGGTGGCCGATGCTGCCGCGATCCTGCGGCTCGCCGGCGCCAAGGCCGTGGCCGAAATGACGGCCTCGATCCCGCACCCCTACCCGTCCGGAGCGGCCGAGCCCTTCATCTTTGCTATGCGCAAGGGCAACGCGCTCGGCGAGCATCTGGTGCTGGCGATCACGCCGCGCGATCGGCCCAATGAGCTGATCGGGATGATCGGCGCGCACCCGCAGGCCAGCGGGCGCCCCTTCATCGGCTACTGGCTCGGCACGCCGCACTGGAACAAGGGCTACGCGACCGAGGCCGTGCAGGCCCTGATCGATACGCTGTTCTCTCTGGTCGAGATCGAGGCTGTCGAGGCCGACAGCCGCGTCATCAACCCGGCCTCGCGCCGGGTCCTGGAGAAGAGCGGCTTCCGCCAGGAGGGCTCCTTCCTGAAGTCTCTGCCGGCGCGCGGCGGTCTCTTCCCCTGCGAGCAGTTCCGGCTCGACCGCTCGACCTGGGCCGCCCTGAAGAGCTGGAGCTCTTCAGGCTGGGCTCCGGCCCAGCAGCGGCAGCAGCAGGAGCAGAGCTCGAACCGCAGCGAAGAGCCCTGCATGGCCTGAGCCCCGGCGGGTTCGCAATCGGGCGAACCCGCGCCGCCGGCATTGCTTCGGCGGACACATACGATTAGCTAGCCGCCATGAAATTCCTCGACCAAGCCAAGATCTATGTGAAGGCCGGCAATGGCGGCGCCGGCTGCGTCTCGTTCCGGCGCGAGAAGTTCATCGAGTTCGGCGGGCCCAATGGCGGCGACGGCGGGCGCGGTGGCGACGTCATCGTCGAATGCGTGCAGGGCCTGAACACGCTGATCGACTTCCGCTTCCAGCAGCATTTCAAGGCCAAGACCGGCGAGCACGGCATGGGCAAGGACCGCCATGGCGCCAATGGCGCGCCGGTCGTGCTCAAGGTCCCGCCGGGCACGCAGATCCTCGACGAGGATGGCGAGACGCTGATCGCCGACCTCACCGAGCCGGGCCAGCGCTTCGTGCTGTGCAAGGGCGGCAATGGCGGCTTCGGCAACGCCTATTTCAAGACTGCGACCAACCAGGCGCCGCGCCACGCCAATCCCGGGCTCGACGGCGAAGAGCGCTGGGTCTGGTTCAGGCTGAAGCTGATCGCCGATGCCGGGCTGGTCGGTCTGCCCAATGCCGGCAAGTCGACCTTTCTGGCAACCGTCACCGCGGCCAAGCCGAAGATCGCCGACTACCCGTTCACGACGCTGCATCCCGGCCTCGGCGTGGTCAGGATCGACGGACGCGAGATGGTGCTCGCCGACATCCCAGGGCTGATCGAGGGCGCACATGAAGGCCATGGCCTCGGCGACCGCTTCCTCGGCCATGTCGAGCGCTGCCGGGTGCTGCTGCATCTGGTCGAGGGCACCAGCGAACATGCCGGCAAGGCCTACAAGACCGTGCGCAACGAACTCGCCGCCTATGGCGAGGGCCTGGCCGAGAAGCCGGAGATCGTCGCCCTCTCCAAGGTCGACGCGCTGACGCCCGAAATGCTGAAAGAGCAGCTCGCTCGTCTGAAGCGCGCCTGCAAGCGCACGCCGATCGCGCTCTCGGCCGCATCCGGCGAAGGCGTGGAAGCTGCGCTGCGTGCCGTGCTGGCCGTCGTCGAAGGCGCGCGTGCCGAGGAGGAGCGCGAGCGTGCTCCGGCGCAGGAAACCGGCTGGCATCCCTGATGAGCGTCCAGAGCACGTCCACGCTTCCCTGAAGAGCGGACGTGCTCTGTTTTGCTTCCTTCCATCGCTTTTCCCAGCGACCAGGTGGGCGCTGCGCTCGAAGCGTTTCCGGCTCGCTCGACCTGCCGCGGGACGCATCGAAGACCATGTCCTTGCCTGGACACCGGACTGGCGCGAAGATCGCGCGCGACTGCTCGGCGCGAAGCCCGGAGGGCTTCTTGCCGCCAGCCGCCCTTGCGCTTCAACTCGGCCTCCCCGCCAATCGATCCGGTTCCGCCATGCTGACCAAATCGACGCTCCTCGCACTGCTGTCGACGCTGGTTCTGACAGGGCCGGCCTTCGCCCAGACGCAGCGCCCGGCGCAGTCCGCCCCGGGCGCGGTCTCCCAGCCCGACAATACCACGGCGACCTATGGCGACTGGCTGTTGCGCTGCCAGCAGGGCGTCGGCACCCGCGTCTGCGAGATCGTCCAGACCATCGAGCAACAGGGGCAGCGCGGGCCGATCGCCCTCGTCGCTCTCGGCCGCCCGGTCAAATCCGAACCCTATAAGCTCGTCGTCCAGGTGCCTCCGAACCTGACGCTCGGCAACAATGCCGGCGTCCGGGTGAGCGCCGGCGAGAAAGAGGATGCACTCGCCGTGTTCCAGCGCTGCACGCCCGGCGGCTGCTTCGGCGAGGCGCAACTCAGCGACGATGCCTTCAGGCGCTGGCGCGCGCTCAGCGACGCCGGACAGCTGCGCTATCAGGACGCCGCCAAGCGCGAGGTGACATTGCCGATCTCCTTCCGCGGTTTCACGGCCGCCGCCGACGCGCTGCTTCGCGAGCAGCCCTGACGGCGATCAATGCCCGCCGGAGAGGCGGGCATCGCGCAAGGTGGTGAGCGCCACCGCCATGCAGAAGATCATGCCGGCGACCGCGATCAGCGCGACCGCATGGAAGCCGGTCATGAAGGCCGCGCGCGCCGCCTCGAGCAGATGCGCGGACTGTTCCGGCGCAAGCCGCTCCGCGGCGGCGAGCGCACCGCCGAGCGTCGCACGCGCCGGCGCCAGCGTCGCATTGTCGACGCCCGCGACCGAGAGCCCGGCCATGTTCTGACGATAGAGCGCCGCGCCGAGGCTGCCGAAGACGGCGACGCCGAGCGCGCCGCCCAGTTCGATGCTGGTCTCCGACATGGCGGAGGCGGCCCCTGCCCGCTCCTGCGGCGCCGAACCGACCACGATCCCGGTCGTCAGCGCGACCACGGGCGTGAACCCGATCGAGAACACGATCGAGGAGGCGACGATCTGAACGAGCGTCGGCGCGAAGGCGAGCCAGGCAAAGCCGAGGCCCGAGAGCACCATGCCACCCGCCATCAGCGTCGCCGGCCTGAAGCGGATGGACAGCGGCGTGACCGCGAACGAGGCGAGCGTGAAGGCGACGGCCGAGGGCAGCGACCAGATGCCCGCTTCCAGCGGCGTCAGCCCGGCGACGAGCTGGAGATACTGCGCCATGAAGATGAAGCTGCCGAACATGACCATGATGCCGGCGAGGTTGATCGCCAGCGCCGCGCGGAAGGCGGCAATCCCGAACAGGGCGAGGTCGACCATTGGGTCTGCGAGGCGCTTCTGCCGGCGCGTGAACACCACGCCGAACCAGAGCCCGGCAACGATGCAACCGGCGGCATAAACCGAGAGCCCGAACTCGGCCCAGTGCTTGATCCCGTAGATTGCCGGGAGAATCGCCGCCAGCGAGAGCAAGGCACTCGGCAGATCGAGGCGTCCGGCCTGAGGCGCCTTGTATTCCGGCAGCAGGATCGGACCGATCACCAGCAGCACCAGCATCGGCGGCACCGCGATCAGAAAGACCGAGCCCCACCAGAAATACTCGATCAGCGCGCCGCCGATCAGCGGGCCGATCACGGCGCCGGCCGAGAAGCTCGCGATCCACATCGAGATGGCGAAGGTGCGCTCGGTCTCGTCCTCGAACATCACTGCGATCAGCGACAGCGTCGAGGGCGCCAGCGTCGCCCCGGCGATGCCGAGCAGGGCCCGCATCACGATCAGCATCTCTGTGCTGGTCGAGAAGGCGGCGACGGTGGACGCCAGGCCGAAGGCGGCCGCCCCGATCAGCAAGAGCTTGCGCCGGCCGATCCGGTCGCCGAGCGTTCCCATGGTCATCAGGAAGCCGGCGACCATGAAGCCGTAGATATCGATGATCCAGAGCATCTGCCCTGCCGATGGCTTCAGCTCGCGTATCAGGGTCGGCACCGCGAGGTTCAGCACCGTCAGGTCCATCGAGTAGATCATGCAAGGCACGGCAATGGCGATCAGGCCGAGCCATTCGCGGCGCGTGGCCTTGCGCGCCGGCGCAGCGTCTGTGGTCGAAGTCGTCACGTGGAAGTCGCTTTTCAGTTCTTTTGGAGCCGAACCTTGCCAGCCGAATGCGGCAGGTCCTGTCAGCAGCGCCAGCGCGGGCGCCCGATGCGGGAGCCGACTCTCAGTCCTCGGCGAATTGCAGCCGATAGAGACGCGCATAGGCGCCTTCCCGTGCGATCAGCGCATCATGGCTGCCGGTCTCGATGACGCGGCCCTCGTCGAGCACGACGATCCGGTCGGCATCGCGCACGGTCGAGAGCCGATGCGCGATGACGAGGGTGGTACGCCCCTTCATCAGCTGCGTCAGCGCCTGCTGGACCACGCGCTCGGACTGGGTGTCGAGCGCGCTCGTCGCTTCGTCGAGCAACAGGATCGGCGCGTCCTTGAGGATAGCGCGAGCAATGGCGAGGCGCTGGCGCTCGCCGCCCGAGAGACGCGAGCCGCGCTCCCCGACCCGGGAATCATAGCCCTCAGGCATCGCCATGATGAAGTCGTGGGCAGCCGCCGCCTTCGCCGCAGCGATGATGTCCGCCTCGCTCGCGCCGCGCCGGCCGAAGCCGATATTGGCGCGCACGGTATCGTCGAACAGCACGACATCCTGGCTGACCACGCCGATCTGGGCGCGCAGGCTCGCCAGCGTGACGTCGCGCAGATCCTGACCGTCGATCTCGACACGGCCCTCGTTCGGATCGTAGAGGCGCGGCACCAGCGCCAGCATGGTCGACTTGCCGGAGCCGGAGCGGCCGACCAGCGCGGTGGTCTTGCCCGCCTCGGCCACGAGATCGATGCCTTCGAGCCCGCGCGCATCGTCGCGATAGCGGAAGCGCAGGTCGCGGAAGGCGACTTCGCCGCCGGCGATGGCGAGCGGCTTCGCATCCGGGCGCTCGGCGACCAGGGGCTTCTCGTCGATCAGCGCGTAATAGCGCTTCAACGAGGCGCCCGCCTCCTGCACGATGGCGTTGAGATTGCCGAGAGAGCGCATCGGCTGGGCGGCCAGCAGCAGGGCCGAGACATAGCCGGTGAAGTCGCCGACGGTCGAACCGCCCGAGGTGATGCGCACGCCGATGGCGGCGAGCACGCCGGCGACGGCGAGGCCGCCACCGACCTCGAGCAGCGGGTCGAGCCGGCCGCGCGCATTGGCGGCCTTCATCTTCAGGGCGCGGATCGCCTCGAAGGCGCCGGCGGCGCGGTGCTTCAGATAGGGCTCGAGCGAATCGGTCTTGGCGACGCGCGCGCCCTGCAGGCTCTCGGTCACCAGACTGGCCATCAGCCCGGTCTGCTCCTGCTGGGAGGCCGCCATGCGACGCAGCTTCTTGCCGATCCGGCCGATCGGGCTCGCCACCACCGGCGCGACCAGCAGCACGACCAGCGTCATCTTCCAATCGATCCAGAGCATGGCGCCGACCAGCGCTATCGCGGTCACCACATCGCGGATGGCGATATTGATGATCCGGGTCAGCGCCTCCTTGATGAAGGTGAAGTCGGTGGTGAAGCGCTGGGTCAGCGAGGCCGGATTCTCGCGCTGCAGCTGCGCCAGATCGGCGTCGATCAGATGCGCATAGAGCGCGCTCTGCATGTCGGCCTCGACGCGGCTGACGACGCTGTTGGTCAGCACGGTCTGGGCCAGCAGGGAGAAGCCCTTGATCGCGGTTACGATGACCACGACGATCGCGACCGCGTTGACGACGCCGATCTCGAGGCCGATCGACTTCGAGACCAGCCGCTCGGCCCGGCGCACGAAGCCGGTCGATTCGGCGGTCAGCGGGTCGGCGAAGGCGTCGAAGGCCGCCTTGATCAGGAGCGGATAGAAGCTCGTCGTCGCCGCGATGACGACGACGAGCCCGAGAATCATCGCGATCTGCGGCAGGTAAGACCTGATCCGCTCGCGCCAGACCCGGGCGAAGAGCGCGAGGGTATCGTCGGTGACCTTGCCAATCTTCATGCGGCGCGGCCTATCATGGCCGCCATGCGAGCGCCACTGCCGGTCTTGCTCGCGACACGATGCTGACGTCCGATAGCCGGATTGATTCACCAGCCAAAGGGAACTCATGCCTCTCGCCCCGCCGGCCCAGCCCGGACAATCCTTCGCCGAGATCGACACCCCCGCCCTGATCCTCGATCTCGACGCCTTCGAGAGGAACCTCGTGACCATGGCCGCCTTCGCGGAGGCTGCCGGCGTGCGCTTGAGACCACATGCCAAGACCCATAAGAGCCCCGAGATCGCACTGCGCCAGATCGCCCATGGCGCGGTCGGGCAATGCTGCCAGAAGGTCGGCGAGGCCGAAATCCTGGTCGCCGGCGGGGTGACCGACGTGCTGGTCACCAACGAGATCGTCGGCGCCGCCAAGCTCGACCGGCTGGCCAGGCTCGCCCGCGAGGCCCGGATCGGGCTCTGCGTCGACCATATCGACGGGGTGCGCGAGGCCTCGGAGGCGGCCGCCCGCCATGATATCGTGCTCGACGTCCTGGTCGAGCTCGATATCGGCTCGCGCCGCTGCGGCGTCGCGCCCGGCGAGGCGGCGGTGCGCCTCGCCGAAGCGGTGGCCCGCAGCAACACGCTGCGGCTTTCGGGCGTGCAGGCCTATCATGGCAGCGCCCAGCACATGCGCTCGATCGACGAACGCCGCGAGGCGATCGAGCGCGCCGGGCTGCTGACCCGCAACGTCGTCGAGAGGATCCGGCAGGTCGGCCTGCCCTGCGAGATCGTCAGCGGCGCCGGCACCGGCACTTTCGACCTGGAAGGTCGCTCCGGCATCTGGAACGAGTTGCAGGCCGGCTCCTACATCTTCATGGACGCCGACTACGCTCGCAACCGCAATGCCGACGGCACGCCCTTCCAGACCTTCGAACATGCGCTGTTCATCCTCGCCGGCGTGATGAGCAAGCCGGTGCCGGACCGTGCCATCGTCGATGCCGGGCACAAGACCGCGGCCATCGATTCCGGCATGCCGACGGCCTTCCGGCGCGATGGCGTGATCTACACCAAGCCGTCCGACGAGCACGGCGTGCTCACCGGAGACCCCGTCGCCCTGCCGCATCGCGGCGACCGGCTGTTGCTCGTGCCCGGCCATTGCGACCCGACGGTCAACCTGCACGACTGGTATGTCTGCGTCCGCGGCCTGCATGGGCCCGATGCCCATGTCGAGGCGGTCTGGCCGGTGGCGGCACGCGGCGCCCTCACCTGAGCGCGTGCTGGCCCAGCTCGCCCTGCGTGCGCTGACACCGGCCCTACCGCTGGCACGTCGCTTCGGCCTGCTCCAGGAAAGCGTCGCACTCTGGTCGCGAGGCCTGCGCCAGCGCAAGGCCTGGGCCGAGCATCATGCCCGCTGTCGCAGGCTGGTCGCGGAAGTCGCCGCCGAGCTGCCGCAACACCGGAAGGCCGTGATCCTCGGTTCCGGCTTCCTGCGCGACATCCCGCTGAACGCGCTCTGCCAGGGCTTCGACGAGGTCGTGCTGGTCGACATCGTGCATCTGCCGCCGGTGCGCCTGCGGCTGCTGCCGCGCCGGAATGTCCGTCTCCTGACCAGCGACCTCACCGGCGCCATGGCCTGGCTCGCCGGCGAGGCCGAAGGCCGGGCCGATCCGCTCGCCGGACTGATCGCCGATGAAGCGGTGGACCTCGTCGTCTCGGCCAATCTGCTCTCGCAGCTCGCCTGACCGGTCGCCGACTGGCTCGAGGATCACCCCGCACGCGCCGCCGCGCTGCCGTCCGATATGCCGGCCCGTTGCATCGCCTGGCATCTCGACGATCTCTCTCGCTTCAAGGGCCATGTCTGCCTGATCAGCGATGTCGAAATGGTCGAGCGCGAACGCGACGGCGCGATCCATGACCGGCTCGACCTGACCTATGGCGTCAAGCTGCCGCCAGAGGACGAAAGCTGGCTCTGGCCGGTTGCGCCATTCGGCGAGGCAGAACGGGACCGGGAGTTCGTGCACAAGGTCTGCGCCTGGCGGGACTTCCAAGGAAGCCGGTCGCCGCGTCTCGCATCGGGCGAGAACTGACGACCTAGTCCGAGCTCGGGCTAAACGCCTCTTTTATTGCAAATGCATCTCAATGACAAGTAATTGAAATTACTTATCAATTGACTTTGAAAGCGTTGTTTCCTAGGGCATTGCCATCGGGGAGTAGCGGCGCGCTGGGGGCGCGCGATCGTGTCAACACGCTCGCAGCGAGGACTGCGTGGCGCGATCAGCCGGACCAGTCCGGCCAAGCGAGACCGTGACGGTGACGCCTTGCGGACAAGGCCCGAAATCCGTCCGGTCCCCAGTCCGCGCATGAGAACAGCAATGTCACCCGTTTCCATCGCCGTCCTCGCCGTCGGCATGTCGGTCGACGCCCTTCTGGCGTCCATTGGTCGGGGCGCCGCGGCGCAACGTCCCCGCTTCGCCGAAGCGCTGCGCACCGGCGCCATCTTCGGTATGGTCGAGGCGATCACGCCATTGCTCGGCTGGGGCGCCGGATTGGCCGCAAGCCGCTACATTGCGGCCATCGATCACTGGATCGCCTTCGTGCTGCTCGGGATCGTCGGCGGCCGGATGATCCTGCACTCGCTCCTCCCCGCAACGGAACGCGCGGCGGTGGCGCGCGGCAACTCGCTCTGGACAGTCATGGCGACGGCGATCGGCACCAGCATCGATGCGATGGCGGTCGGCGTGTCGCTCGCCTTCCTGGACGTGAACATCATCGTCGTCGCCTTGGCGGTCGGCTTTGCGACCTTCCTTATGTCGACGGGCGGCATGATGGCCGGCAACCTGATCGGCGTCCGATTCGGCCGCTGGGCCGAACGGATCGGCGGCATGGCCCTGGTCGGCCTCGGCATCTCCATCCTGATCAGCCATCTCTCGGCAGGCTGACGAGGCACGGGGCCGTTTCCCTATAGCATCGGACCGAAAAGGGGAATCCACTTTTCGGAAAATTCCGATGCGGTAACAATGAGATAGATCCCCGTAACCGCGTCCGAACGGACGCGCGGCGATCTAGCGGTTGAGCCTGACCGAGCCGCTGATCGACAGATCGTAGCCGCCGAACTCCCTGGCGCGCGCCGCCATGTCCGGCCCACGCATCCAGCCGAGAAGCTTCTGCGCTTGCGGCTCGAAATAGCTGCGGCGGCGCATGACGAGATCGACATGCTCCCAGACAAGCGGCAGGAATTCGAGGCCGAAGGCCATGGCGACGGCGCGTGCCGCGATGCCGCAATCGGCACGGCCGGTCCGGATCGCCAGAGCGAGATCCTGGCCGGTGGCGCATATGCCCTCCGCCGCAACCATCCTGCCCGAGCCGACGCCAGCCCGCTCCAGCAGGCTCTGCAGCAGCAATTGCGCGCCGGCGCCGCGCTGGCGCTGGGCGAAGCGCGCGCCTTTGGCGATGGCGCTGGCGAGACCGTCCAGCCCCAACGGATTGCCCGGTGCCAACAGCAGACCCTGCTCGCGCCGGGCGAAATTGATCACCACCGCGTCGTGCAGCATGCCTTCGGCACGGATGGCGACGAGGTTGGCGGCCTCGTCATCGGGGGTGGCATGAAGATGCAACGCCGCGATCGCGACCTCGTTGCGCAGCAGGCGGTCGAGCCCGGCCTGTGAGCCCTCGGCCAGCAGCGCCAATCCGCAGCCCGATTCCCGAATGGCGAGTTCGAGCAGCGAATCCTGGCTGCCGCCGACGATCGGTGGTGGCGGTGCCGGCTCCAGCCCTTCCGGGCGTGCCAGACCCGCCTCCAGCCAGCGGTCGAGGCCGGCGCGCGGAAACAGCCATTTGCCGGAAACCTTGGTGCAAGGCACCGCGCCCTGCGCCACCAGCTCATAGAGCTTGCGCTCCTTGAGCCGGACATAGGCGGCCGCCTCCTCGGTGGTCAGCCAGGACTGATCCTGCATTCAGATGTTCCTGCCTGCACAGGCTACGAGATTGGCTTTTGGTCGCATTGAACTCTACCAATTGCAAATGCTTGCAATCGGATGCGGGCATTGGCGGGAGTGCGGTGTGGAGGTCAGCGCAGTATTCCAGGCGGCTTTTGCGCTGGTCGTCGGGCTCGATCCCGACTTCCTCGGCATTGTCGGCCTGTCGCTGCGGGTGACGCTGACGGCGGTCGCTGTCGCGGCGCTGATCGGCCTGCCGCTCGGCGCGGCGCTGGCGCTGGCGCGCTTCCCCGGCCGCTCGGCGATCATCGTCTGCCTGAACGCGCTGATGGGGCTGCCGCCGGTGGTCGCCGGGCTCGCCGTCTTCCTGATGCTGTCGCGCTCCGGGCCGCTCGGGCCGCTCGGCCTCTTGTTCACGCCGACAGCGATGATCATCGCGCAGGTCATCCTGGTGCTGCCGATCGTGATCGCGCTGACCCGGCAGGTGATCGAGGACCTTTGGGGCGAATATCGCGACCATCTGCGCTCGGTCGGCCTCGAAGGCATGCGGGCGATCCCGACCCTGCTCTTCGACGGGCGCTTCTCGCTGGCGACCGCCCTGCTCGCCGGCTTCGGCCGGGCCAGCGCCGAGGTCGGCGCCGTGCTGATCGTCGGCGGCAACATCGCCGGGTACACCCGCACCATGACCACGGCGATCACGCTCGAAACCTCGAAGGGCGACCTGCCGCTGGCGCTCGGCCTCGGCATCGTCCTGCTCTCGCTGACGCTCGCCATCAATGCCGTCGCCTTCGGCGCCAGCCGGATCGGCGCACGCTATGCGGGATAGGCGCCATGCTTGACGCGACCTCGATCCTGCCGCTCACCGTCGACGCCGTCTCCTTCTCCGGCGGCGGCAGGCAGTTGCTGGAGCCGAACAGCTTCGTCATCCCTGCCGGCGGCCTGACGGTGGTGCTCGGCCCCAACGGCGCCGGCAAGTCGCTGACCCTTCGCCTCTGCCACGGCCTGCTGAATCCGAGCCGCGGCACGGTGCGCTGGGCGGACGCGCCGGGCGGCCAGCACGCCGCCAGAAGGCAGGCCAAGCGCCATGCCATGGTGTTCCAGAAGCCGATCATGCTGCGCCGCTCGGTCGAGGCCAATATCGCCCATGCGCTGGCGGCTTCCGGCACGGCAGGCGCCGAGCGCAAGGTCCGCACACAACAGGCGCTCGCCCGCTTCGGCCTGGCGGAGCGGGCGGCACAGCCGGCGCGCCTGCTCTCCGGTGGCGAACAACAGCGCCTCGCCATCGCCCGCGCCTGGGCGCTGCGGCCGGAACTGCTCTTCCTCGACGAGCCGACCTCGCAGCTCGACCCCGCCGCGACCCGCCAGATCGAGGACCTGCTCACCGTCCTCGTCGCCGAGGGCATCACGGTGATGATGTCGACCCATGATCTCGGTCAGGCCCGCCGCCTCGCCGACCGGGTGCTGTTCCTGCATCGCGGCCGCCTCGTCGAGGACGCGGCTGCCGCAAGCTTCTTCGCCGGCCCGCAGTCGGCCGAGGCGCGTGCCTTCCTGGCAGGAGAGCTGCTGTGGTGAAGCCGCGCACCGCCCGTCACAGCCACGGCCCTCATCCCGAGGAGCGGTGGCGGACAGATCTCGAAGCATGCTCCGCAGCGCGCCGAGCTATCCTTCGAGGCGCCGCGGAGCTTGCATCGGCCGGCCGAAAACCGGGCCGGGGAAGGCTCCGCAGGACGAGGTCTGAAGGAACATGTCCGACAGAAACCAAGGGGATGAAACAATGTCATTGATCCAGCGCCGCTCCCTCATCGCCGCCGGGCTCTTCCTCGGCCTTGCCGGCCATGCCCTCGCCCAGGCTCCCGCCGCCGCGCCACCGGCCGCGACAGCGCCGGCCGGAACCCGCTTCATCACCGTGGCGTCGACGACCTCGACCCAGGATTCCGGGCTGTTCGGCCATATCCTGCCGATCTTCAAGGCGAAGACCGGTATCGAGGTCCGCGTCATCTCGCAGGGCACCGGCCAGGCCCTCGACACAGGCAGGCGCGGCGATGCCGATGTCGTCTTCGTCCACGCCAAGGCGCAGGAGCTGAAATTCGTCGAAGAAGGCTTTTCCACCGAGCGACGCCCGGTGATGTACAATGACTTCGTGCTGATCGGGCCGAAATCCGACCCGGCCGGCGTCGCCGGCAGCAAGGACATCGTCGCCGCCCTGAAGAAGATCCAGGAGAAGGGTGCCCCGTTCGTCTCGCGCGGCGACAAGTCCGGCACCCATTCCGCCGAGCTCAATCTCTGGAAGGCCGCCGGCATCGACATCGTCGCGCAGAAGGGCCCGTGGTATCGCGAGATCGGCCAGGGCATGGGCGCCGCCCTCAACACCTCCGGCGCAATGGGCGCCTATGTGCTCTCCGACCGCGCCACCTGGATCTCGTTCAAGAACCGCGGCGACCTCGTGATCTCGGTCGAGGGCGACAAGCGCTTGTTCAACCAGTACGGCGTGATGTCGGTCAGCCTCGCCAAGCATCCGCACGTCAAGTTCAACGACGGCAAGCTCTTCGCCGACTGGCTGACCAGCCCGGAAGGCCAGAAGGCGATCGCCGACTACAAGATCGACGGCCAGCAGCTCTTCTTCCCCAACGCCGGGCAGGCCGGGGCGTGAGACGGTGCGCCGCCTCGCCCTCGCCGGTGTTGTCTGCCTGATGGCCGGGATCGCAACCGCACAGGAACCGGTGCTGCTCCACGCAGCCGGCAGCCTGCGCGGCGCCCTGACCGAGGTCGCGCAGGCCTTCGAGGCGCAGACGAAGCTCGCCGTGAAGCCCGTCTACGGGGCTTCCGGCCTGCTGCATGACCGCATCGCCAAGGGCGAGGCGGCGGAGGTCTTCGCCTCCGCCAATATGGAGCATCCGCAGGCCCTGGCGCGGACAAACCGTGCCGGGCCGGTCGTGCTCTTCGCCCGCAACGAGCTCTGCGCCTTCGTCCGGCCGGATCTGTCGGCAACCAGCGAGACCCTGCTCGAGCGCCTGCTCGATCCCAGGGTGAAGCTCGGGACCTCGACGCCGCGCGCCGACCCGTCCGGCGACTATGCTTTCGCCGTCTTCGCCCGCGCGGAGGCGGTGAAGCCCGGCGCCCGGGCCACGCTCGAGGCCAAGGCCCTGCAACTCACCGGCAGCGCGACCAGCGTGCCGGCGCCGGCAGGCGTCAATGTCTACGGCCACAAGATCGCCAGCGGCGAGGCCGATATCTTCCTGGCCTATTGCACTAACGCCCAGCCCTTGGCGCAGGAGCAGCCGAGAATCCGGCTCGTCCACCTGCCGCCTGCGCTCGCGGTCGGCGCCGATTACGGGCTGACGGTGCTGAACGGCGCCTCGCCAAACGGCTACCGGCTCGCCATGTTCATCCTGTCGCCGGCAGGGCAGACGATCCTGGCGAAACACGGTTTCTCGGCGCCCGGACTGCCGCGTGGCGAACCTTGAACGAAACAGGACGGCGGGCATGGATTGGCAAGCGACGCGGCCGGGCGAGACCGAAGCCCCCCTGCCCGAGCGAAGCGATGCGCATCTCGTCTTCATCGGCCGCATCCGCACGCCTTTCGCGACGCGCGACCAGTGCCCGCGCCGCGGCAGCCAGGATGGGCCGCTCTGCCGGATCGAGCTCGATCCGGCCTTTCGCCCGGCGCTGCTCGGCATCGAGGCCTTCGACGAGCTCGACATCCTCTACTGGATGCACGAAGCGCGGCGCGATCTGCTGACGCAGACGCCGCGTGGCGGTGCCGTCTCCGGCACCTTCGCCTTGCGCTCGCCGGTGCGGCCGAACCCGATCGCCCTGTCGCGGGTGAAGCTGGAGGGCGTCGAGGACGGCGTCCTGCTCGTGCGCGGGCTCGACTGCCTCGACGGCACGCCGCTGGTCGACATCAAGCCCTGGCGCTGCCCGCATTCGTCCGCCCGGGTGGAGAAAAGCCATGCTGGGCCCTGACAGGCGCGCCCTGCTGGCAGGCGTCGCAGCCGTGCTGGCGGCGCCGCGCCTCGCCCACGCCGCGACCGTTCGCGACGGCGCCGGGCGCGAGGTGCCGGTTCCCGGCAAGGTCGAGCGCCTCTTCCCGGCCGGCCCGCCGGCGGCGATCCAGATCTACACGCTCGCGCCCGAATTGCTGCTCGGCTGGCCGCGCGCCAATCGGCCGGAGGAGCGCGAATTCCTCCTGCCGGGCATTGGCGACCGGCCCGAGATCGGCCGGATCACCGGGCGCGGCAACAGTGCCAATCTCGAGGCGGTGCTGCAGCTCAAGCCGGACCTGATCATCGATTCAGGCTCGACCGGCCGGACCTATGTCGAGCTGGCCGAGCGGGTACAGTCGCAGACCGGCATCCCCTATGCGCTGCTGGACGGGCGTTTCGCTCAGATCCCCGCGAGCTATCGCATCCTCGGCCGTCTCACTGGCCGCTCCGAGCGGGCCGAGACGCTGGCGCGCTGGTGCGAGGAGACGATGGCGACGATAAGCGGGCGCATCGCTGCAATCCCGGCCGAGCAGCGGCCGCGCGTCTACTATGCCCGCGGCCCGCGCGGGCTGGAGACCGGGCTCGGCGGCTCGATCAATGTCGAGACGCTCGGCTTCGTCGGCGCCCGCAATGTCGCGGCAGATCAGCAGGGCAGCGGCCTCGCCCAGGTTTCGCTGGAACAGGTGCTGGCCTGGAACCCCGACGTGATCGTGACGATCGACCTTGCCTTCGCCGAGAGCGTGCGCAGCGATCCGAGCTGGGCCGGGGTCAGAGCGGTACGCGAAGGCCGTGTGCATCTCTCGCCGAAACTGCCCTTCGGCTGGGTCGACTTCCCGCCCTCGGTCAACCGGATGATCGGCCTCTGGTGGCTGGCGAAGCTGCTCTATCCCGCACAGTTCCCGGAAGATATCCGCAAGCTCGCCCGCGATTTCCACAGCCTGTTCTACCAGGTGACGCCGAGCGAGGCGCAGCTCGACCGCGTGCTCGCGGGGCGGGGGTAACCCCTTGGCCTCGTCTCCCCTGCGCGGCAACCTGATCGCCCTCGGACTGCTCGGGCTCGCCGTGATCGGCGCTTTCGCGCTCGGCCGGTTTCCGGTCGGCCCGGGCGATATCATCGGCTCGATCTGGGCATGGCTTTCGGGCAGACCATCCGATCTGCCGCCGCAGGTCGAGACCGTGATCTGGAACATTCGCGGCCCACGCGTCCTCGCGGCGATCCTGTGCGGCGCGGCGCTCGCCGTCGCCGGCGCCGCCTTCCAGGGCCTGTTTCGCAACCCGCTCGTCTCCCCGGACATCCTCGGCGCCTCCTCCGGCGCGGCGCTGGGTGCGGTCATCGGCATCTATCTCTCGCTCGGCCTGCTGGCGATCCAGCTCGCCGCCTTCGTCGGCGGGCTCGTCGCCGTCGGCGCGGTTTATGCGGTCGGCTCGACGATCAGGCGCGGCGATCCGGTGCTGGTGCTGGTACTGACCGGCGTCGTCGTCGGCTCGCTACTCGGGGCCGGAATCGGGCTGATCAAATACTGGGCCGACCCCTACAACCAGCTGCCGGCGATCACCTTCTGGCTGCTCGGCAGCCTCGCGGGCACCGCCAGGCCCGATCTCCTGCCTTTGCTCGGCCCGGTCCTGGTCGGCACCGGCGTGCTGCTCGCCTTGCGCTGGCGGATGAACGTGATGTCCCTTCCGGAGGAGGAGGCCCGCGCCCTCGGCCTAGCCACCGGTCCCTTGCGCATCGCCATCGTCGCCGCGGCGACGCTGGTGACGGCTGCCAGCGTCGCGGCCGCAGGCATCATCGGCTGGGTCGGCCTCGTCGTGCCGCATCTGGCGCGCTTCCTGGTCGGGCCGGATTTCAGCCGGTTGCTGCCGACGGCGGCGATCCTCGGAGCCGGCTATCTCCTCGCCATCGATACGCTCGCCCGCACCGCCGCGCCGGTCGAGACCCCGCTCGGCATCCTCACCGCCGTGATCGGGACGCCCTTCTTCATCTGGCTGCTGGCCTCGGCACGCGGGGGCTGGTCGTGAGCCTCGCAGCCAGCGCCCTCGCCTATGGCTATCGCGAGCGCGAGATCGGCCGCGACATCGAACTTGCCCTGAAGGCCGGCGAGGTGATGGCCCTGCTCGGCCCGAACGGCCATGGCAAGACCACACTGCTCAAGACCCTGCTCGGCCTGCTGCCTGCCCGCGGCGGCGGCCTCAGCCTCGACGGCCAGCCGCTGGCCGCGCTCGGTATCGGCGCGCGAGCGCGGGCGCTCGGCTATGTGCCGCAGGCCCATGCCGGCACCTTCGCCTTCACCGTCGCCGAGATCGTCCTGATGGGCCGCACGGCTCATGCCGGGCTCTTCGCGGCCCCCTCCGCGCATGACCGCGCGGTCGCACGCGCCATGCTGGAACGGCTCGGGATCGCGGCGCTGGCAAAGCGGCCTTACACCGAGATCTCCGGCGGCGAGCGGCAACTCGCGCTCGTCGCCCGCGCTCTGGCGCAGGAACCGCGCTACATCATTCTCGACGAGCCGACCGCCAGCCTCGATTTCGGCAACCAAGGCAAGGTGATGGCCCAGATCCGGCGCCTCGCGGCGGAAGGGCTCGGCGTGCTGTTCACGACGCACGACCCGAACCAGGCACTGCGCTATGCCGACCGGGTAATGCTGCTGCGCGACGGGCGGGCCTTGGCGAGCGGGCCCGCAGCCGCCCTGCTGACACCGGATAATCTCGTCGCGCTCTACGGCAGCGCGGTCGAGACTGTGCGCGATGCCGATGGCCGGCTCGCCTTCCTGCCGGGCTGACACCGGACCGACACAACATCTGGTCAGAATCTCCCGATCCTGTTTACCTAACGGCAGACAAGACCATGCGAGCTTGCGGCCATCTGCCAGGCCCGCCGCGCCTCCTAGCCGCGAATTTTCGGCCTTTTCAATGTTCTGGAGCGACTGGATGAAGCGTTTCCTGGGAGCCACCTTTCTGCGCGGCCTTGCGCTCGCCGGCGCGTTGACCGTCAGCGGCGTGCAGGCGCAGGAGCCGAGCCAAGCAACGATCGAAGCGCTGTTGCCGGAGCTGGAGAAGCAGGTCGTCGCCGGCATGAAGGCGTTTTCGGTGCCCGGCGTCGCGCTCGGCATCGTCCATGACGACAAGCTGATCTACGCCAAGGGTTTTGGTGTCAAAGCCCAGGGCAAGCCCGAAGCGGTGGGCGCGGAGACGCTGTTCCAGGTCGGCTCGACGACAAAGGCCTTTCTCGGCGTGACGCTGGCGCAGGCGGTCGATGCCGGCCGGATCGGCTGGAACGACCCGGTGATCGACCATCACCCCGCCTTCCAGCTCTCCGATCCCTGGATCACCCGCGACTTCCGCGTGCTCGACCTCGCGGCGCAGCGTTCCGGGCTGACACCTTACGTCAATGACGCTCTCGCCCTGCTCGGCTTCGACAAGGCAACGCTGATCCGCTCGATGCGCGCGGCGCCGCAGACAGGCGCCTTCCGTTCCGATTTCCGCTATCTCAACATCCCGCATATCGTCGGCGGCGAGATCGTCGCCAAGGCCAATGGCACGCCCTCCTGGTTCGCCTCTCTGAAGCGCAGCGTGCTCGACCCGCTGGGCATGGCATCGACCACGGCGAGCGCCGAGGCGATCGAGAAAGCCGCAGACCACGCGACCGGGCACCGGCTCGACGCCGCCCCCGTCGCGGTGCCGTTCCATCCCTCCTTCCCCTATGCGCACGGGCCCGCCGGGGGGCTCAACTCGAACGTGCCCGACATGGCGAAATGGCTGCGCCTGCAGCTCGGCCGCGGCATCTTCGACGGCAAGGTCGTCGTCTCGGAAGAGCATCTCGACGTAACCTGGACGCCGCGCGTCGCCATGAACGAGCGGACCAGCTATGCGGTCGGCTGGATCATCAGCGCGACGCCGCGCGGGCGGGTCATCTGGCACAATGGCGGAACCTTCGGCTTCGGCGCCCATGCGGGCTTCCTGCCCGATGCCAGGACCGGCATCGTAATCCTGACCAATCTCGAGAATAGCGGCATGGCGGACGCGTTGGGCATGTGGTTCTACGACCGCGTCCTCGGCAATCCCGTCGTCGACAATATCGCGCTCGGCGCCGCCGCCGCGAAGGCCAAGCGCGAAGCCGCGCTGAAGGAGGCCGCCGGCTTCGTCCCCGGACCCCTGGCTGCCAATGCCTCCGCCCTCGCCGGAACCTATGTCTCGCCGATCCTCGGCGAGGCGACCATCACCCTGGTCAACGGCAACCTCCAGATGAAACTGGAGGCGACCGAGGCAGTCGGCCTGCTCGAAGCGAGCCGGGACGACCCTTTCCTGTTCGCGGCGACGCTCGCACCGGTCGGCGACTTTGCCGCCCCGGTGGCGATGAGCGGCGGCGAGGCCTTCACCCGGCTGCGCTTCGAGCCCGACAACAATGGCAGGATCACGCAGCTGCGCTGGCTCAGTCCCGAGCTGCCGCATCTCTTCAGCCGAGCGCCGGCACAGTGATGCCGGCCACAGCGAGGATATCCGACATGATTCTCCGCCCTGCCCTCATTCTGAGCCTGGCCGCCTTCATCGCGGCCGCGCCGGTCGCGATCGCGGCGCCCGTCTTCGCGCCCTTGCCGGTCGGCACGCAAGCCCTGCCGGTCGAGCCGGCGCGCTCGCTGCTGAAGAACTTCCTCGACGCGCTCGGCGACGACGATGTCCACGACGACCATTACGACTGGAAGGACTACCGCAACTCGACCTCGCGCAAGGAGCGCATCCGCGACTATTACGAGATGCAGCGGCAGGACCAGAAGGCCTATTGGAAGGATCAGAAGGAGATGCAGAAGCGCGCGATCAAGGCCCAGCGCGGCTGGTGACGGAAGACGTCAGCTAGATTTGCCGCCCCCCCTACCTCTCTCGATGCGCCTGTTGCATAGTCAGCCCCAGCGCCGCGCATGACGCCTAAGGACGCAGGGGAGCGACATGAAGACCATCTATCTCGCAGGAGCCATCTTCGCCGGCAGCGCCTCGCTGGCGCTCGCCCAGCAGCTCGCGCCGAGCCCGACGCTCGACGCCGTCAAGGCGCGGGGCCATATCGAATGCGGCGTGCATCTCGGCCTGCCCGGCTTCTCCTTCGCCAATGACAAGGGCGAGTGGACGGGGCTCGACGTCGACTACTGCAAGGCGCTGGCTGCCGCCGTGCTCGGCGACGCCACCAAGGTCAAGTTCACGCCGACTTCGGTGCAGCAGCGCTGGCCGATCCTGCAATCGGGCCAGGTCGACCTGCTCTCGCGCAACTCGACCATCACCTTCTCGCGCAACGCCACGCTCGGCCTGAACTTCCAGGGCATCAACTTCTACGAAGGCCAGACCTTCATCGTCCGCAAGAAGGCGAATGTGAAGTCGGCAGAGGATCTCGACGGCGCCTCGATCTGCGTCGCCGCCGGCTCGACCGAAGAGAAGAACGCCGCCGACTGGTTCCGCGAGCGCAACCTCAAGGTCACCATCACCAACTTCCAGAAGAATGACGACGCCATCACCGCCTATGACAGCGGCCGCTGCGACGCCTATACCGCCGGCGTCGGCGCCCTCGCCGGCCAGCGCGTCAAGCTCAAGGTCCCGGACGACCACATCATCCTGACCAAGCCGATCTCGAACGACCCGCAGGGCCCGGTGACACGCTGGGGCGACGAGCGCTGGCAGCTGATCGTGCGCTGGGTGCTGAACGGGACCATCGCCGCCGAAATGCTCGGCGTGACCTCCAAGAACGTCGACGAGATGAAGGCGAACTCGAAGAACACCGAGGTCCGCCGCCTGCTCGGCGCCGAGGGCGGCTTCGGCGCGATGATGGGGCTGCCCGACGACTGGATGTACAAGGTGATCAAGCAGGTCGGAAACTATGGCGAGAGCTATGAGCGCACCGTCGGCATGGGCTCGACGCTGAAGCTCGAGCGCGGCCAGAACCAGCTCTGGACCAAGGGCGGGCTGCTGTTCACGCCGCCCTTCCAGTGAGAGCGGGACGGCGGCTGCGCCTCAGGCGCCGGAACCGCCGTCATTCCGGACAAGCGGCTTAGCCGCGCAGCTCCGGAATCCATCGTGGAGCGCCTCGCCCTGCGATGGATTCCGGCCCTTCGCTTCGCTGCGGCCGGAATGACGGCCCGCACTTTCAGCCTTCTCAGCGAGCCTGCGATCGTGAGCAAAGCCCTCGCCTTCATCAACGACAAGCGGGTGCGCGACTGGTTCTACCAGGCCGCGCTGCTGATCGGACTTGCGGCGCTGCTGATCTACTTCATCCGCAACGCCTCGCAGAACATGGTCCAGGCCGGCATCGCCTCGGGCTTCGATTTCCTCTGGCGGACCTCCGGCATCGAGGTCCCCTTCGTCATCACCAATTACACCCAGTCCGACAACATCCTCTCCCTGTTCTGGGCCGGCGTCGCCAATACGCTGCTGGTGACGGCGATCGCGCTGGTGCTCTCGACGCTGCTCGGCTTCCTGATCGGCATCGCCCGGCTCTCCTCGATCTGGCTCGTCCAGGCGATGGCCGGCGCCTATGTCGAGTTCGTCCGCAACATCCCGCTGCTGTTCTTCGTGCTGTTCTGGTATTTCGGCGTCATCGCCGCCCTGCCCGCGCCGCGCGAGAGCCTGTCGGCCTTCGGCGTCGCCTTCCTCAACAATCGCGGCCTGACCATCCCGCTGCCCGATGCCGGCGCCAACTTCCGCTACGCCTTCATCGCGATCGCCGCCTCCTGCCTGCTGCACTGGCTGTTCCTGCGCTGGGCCAGGCGTCGCAAGGAAGCGACCGGGCGCGACGCGCCAGTGCTGCGTATCGGCCTGCTGCTGCTCGTCCTCGTCCCCGTCCTCGCGCTTGCCTGGGCGACGCTGGCGACGCGCTGGGACATTCCCGTGCTGCGCGGCTTCAACTATCGCGGCGGCTTCGTCGTCATCCCGGAATTCGTCGCGCTGCTGGCGGCATTGGTCACCTATACCGCCGGCTTCATCGCCGAGATCGTGCGCGGCGGCATCCAGTCGGTGCCGCACGGCCAGATCGAGGCCTCGGCGGCGCTCGGCCTCAGGCCCGGCCCGACGCTGCGGCTCGTCACCATCCCACAGGCGCTGCGGGTGATGACGCCGCCAATGACCAACCAATATCTCAACGTGCTGAAGAACTCGTCCTTCGGCGCCGCGATCGCCTATCCCGACGTGGTCAGCCTGTTCATGGGCTCGGCACTCAACAATACCGGCCAGGCGATCGAGATCATCGCCATGACGCTCGCCGTCTATCTGGTCATCGGGCTCGCCGTCTCGGCCTTCATGAACTGGTACAATGCCCGCATCGCGCTGGTGACGCGATGAGGACCGGCGTCCCGACCATCTGGCGCGAGCGCCTGTTCGGCACGCCGGTGACGGCGGTGGTGACGCTGCTGCTCGCCGCCGCCATCGCCTGGATCGCGACCCCGATCATCCGCTGGGCGCTGATCGACGCGACATGGAACGGGCAGACGCGCAATGACTGCACCGGCACCGGCGCCTGCTGGGTCTTCGTCAAGGCCCGCTTCGGTCAGTTCATGTACGGCTTCTATCCGATCGAGGAGCGCTGGCGGCCGAATCTCGCCGGGCTCGCCTTCCTGCTCGGCGGTGGCGCCGTCGTCTTCGCGCCGCAGCGGCTGAGGCTGCGCCTCGGCCTTGCCGCGCTCGTCATCCTGCCGCTGCTCGGCGTCTGGCTGCTCGGCGGCGGATATGGCCTGAGAGCCATCGAGACGCGCGAATGGGGCGGGCTGATGCTGACCGTCTTCATCTCGATCTATGCCAGCCTGATCGCGATCCCGCTCGGCATCCTGCTGGCGCTCGGCCGGCAGTCGGAACTCAAGGTCATCCGGCTGATCGCAGTGCTGTTCATCGAGTTCTGGCGCGGCGTGCCGATCATCGCGGTGATCTTCCTCGCCTCGCTGCTGCTGCCGCTGATCATGCCCACCGGCATCGGCGTCGACCGGCTGGCGCGCGCCGTGATCGGGCTCGGCTTCTGCATCGCCGCCTATATGGCGGAAGCCGTGCGCGGCGGCTTGCAGGCCCTGCCCAAGGGCCAGCGCGAGGCCGCAACCGCTCTCGGCCTGACCTATTGGAAGGCGACCTCGTTCATCATCCTGCCGCAGGCGCTGCGGATCTCGCTGCCGGCGATCACCAACGAGTTCATCGCACTGGTGAAGAACACCACGCTGGTCCTCGTCGTTTCGATCCTCGACCTGCTCGGCATCGCCCAGGCCTCGCTCGCCGATCCGAACTGGGTCGGCATGAACATGGAGGCTTATGTGTTCTCGGGCGGTATCTACTGGCTGATCTGCTTTGCGCTGTCGCGCTGGAGCCGCAGCCTGGAGACGAAGCGGGGACGGTGAGGTCTTCGCAAGGCATGAGCCGACGAACGGGGCTCCCAGGAGAGCGGCGTCCGTCTCCGCGATCGATAAGAGATAGATTCCGAATTCTGGCGTAAATATCTGAAATCGCAAATATTTTCTGCTCTTTTGACCATATGGGGAGAGCGTCATTCCGGACAGGCTGCAAAGCCGCGCCGATCCGGAGCCCATCGTCGATCGCCGTTTCGTACGATGGATTCCGGCACTCCGCTCCGCTGCGGCCGGAATGACGGAGCGGTTCCGAAGGGACTTCTGCGACCGAGACAGCCGCTCGCCCCTTACCGCTCCTGCGGCGGCACCGCCCGTAGGCGCTGCGTCAACTCGCGGCGCTGCTCTGGCGTCCATTTCGAATGCTTGCGGGTGGTCGAGGCCGGGCGGTTGGCGAGGCCGAGCCCGATGCCGCGCAGATCGTTGACCGGGCGGATTGGACGCTGGACGAAGCCCCCGCCGCAGCTCGGGCAGACGTTCTCCAGCACCCGCTCGGCGCACTCCGCGCAGTAGGTGCATTCATAGCTGCAGATCCGCGCCTCAAGCGAGGCCGGCGGCAGGTCACGGTCGCAGAGTTCGCAGTTCGGGCGCAGTTCCAGCATCGTCGTCCTCCGGCGGGCCCGTCCGTGACGGGGACGGCGCGTCCGATTGAAACGAAAGCCGTCATCCTGGACAAGCGACGACCGACGTGGCTCAGCTCACCCCCAGCTCCACCGGCACCGAGAACGAGCGCTTCACCTGGCCGAGCGCAAAGCTCGATTCGATCGAGGCGACATTGTCGAGCCGGGTCAGCTTATCCTTCAGGAAGCGCTCATAGGCGGCGAGATCGCTGACGATGATGCGCAGGAGATAGTCGCGCTGGCCGGTCATCAGATAGCAGTCGGCGACCTCCGGCCAGCGCTGCACGGCCGCACCGAAACGGTCGAGTTCCTCCTCGCGCTGCCGCTCCAGCTTGATCGAGGCGAAGACCGAGACGGGAAGGCCGAGCTTCTCCTGGTCGATCACCGCGACATAGCCCTTGATCACCCCGGCCTCCTCGAGAAGCCTCACCCGCCTTGCGCAGGGGCTCGGGGACAGGCCGACCTGGGCGGCGAGGTCCAGAATGCTCATCCGCCCGTCGGCCTGCAGGGCCTGCACGATGCGGCGATCGATATCGTCGAGTTTAGGATTTGGCATGAATTCTCGCTCCTCGCCGCAACCTTAGCGAAATCCGCCAAGCTGAGAAGCGCGCAGCGTCGTCTTTAGCTGCTTTCGCCAGAGCGGATGTGCATGATACGCTAATCCAAGGAGCGCGCCCGATGTCCGATCCCCGCCTGCCCATTCTCGCCGAACTTGAAAAGAAGATCCTCTGGCTGGCCTCGTGGACGATCCACAACGCCAACCATCTGCGCGATAATGGCGACGGCATGAAGGTCGGCGGCCATCAGGCGTCCTCGGCCTCGCTCGCCACCATCATGACCGCGCTCTACATGGCCGCGCTGAAGCCGCAGGACCGGGTCGCGGTGAAGCCGCATGCCTCGCCGATCTTCCACGCCATCAACTATCTGATGGGGCTGCAGACCCGCGAGAAGCTCGAGAATTTCCGCGGCTACAAGGGCGCGCAGAGCTATCCCTCGCGCACCAAGGACATTGACGACGTCGATTTCTCGACCGGCTCGGTCGGCCTCGGCGTGGCACAGACGCTGTTCTCCTCGCTGACCCAGGACTATGTGAAGGCGCATGGCTGGGCGAAGGACCGCCCCGAAGGCCGCATGGTCTCGCTGATCGGCGATGCCGAGCTCGACGAGGGCAACATCTTCGAAGCCCTGATGGAGGGCTGGAAGCACGGCGTGCGCAACACCTGGTGGGTGATCGACTATAACCGCCAGTCGCTCGACGCGGTGATCCGCGAGGGCCTCTATGACCGCTTCGAGACGATGTTCCGCAATTTCGGCTGGGACGTCGTCACCCTGAAATATGGCTCGCTGCAGCAGGCCGCCTTCAAGGAGAAGGGCGGCGAGCGCCTGAAGGCCTGGATCGATTCCTGCCCGAACCAGCTCTATTCGGCCCTGACCTTCCAGGGCGGCGCTGCCTGGCGCAAGCGCCTGATGGACGATCTCGGCGACCAGGGCCCGGTGACCAAGCTGATCGAGAAGCGCTCCGATGCCGAGCTCTCGAAGCTGATGTGCAATCTCGGCGGCCACGATTTGCCCTCGATCCTCGAAGCCTTCGAGGCGATCGACCATGACCGGCCGGTCTGCTTCCTCGCCTACACGGTCAAGGGCTTCGGCCTGCCGCTCGCCGGGCACAAGGACAACCATGCCGGGCTGATGACCAAGGAGCAGATGGAAGGCTTCAAGCAGGCCAACAAGGTCCGCCCGGGCCATGAATGGGACCTGTTCGAGGGCCTCTCCCTGTCCGAGAGCGAGATCCGCGCCTTCCTCGACAAGGTGCCGTTCTTCGCCGAGGGCCGCCGCCGCTACAGCGCCCCCGCTCTGCCCGTTCCGGAGAAGCTCGAAGCCGGGATCCAGCCGGTGATGTCGACGCAGATGGGCTTCGGCAAGGTGCTCGACGAGCTCGCCAAGCTCGGCGGGCCGCTGGCCGACCGCATCGTCACCACAGCGCCCGACGTCACCGTCTCGACCAATCTCGGCCCCTGGGTCAACCGGCGCGGCCTGTTCGCGCGGGCCTCGATGGCCGACACCTTCAAGGACGAGCGCATCCCCTCGATGCAGAAATGGGAGTTCTCGCCGAAGGGCCAGCATATCGAGCTCGGCATCGCCGAGATGAACCTGTTCATCAACCTCTCGGCGCTCGGCCTGTCGCATTCGATCTTCGGCGAGCGCCTGATCCCGATCGGCACGCTCTACGACCCGTTCATCTCGCGCGGGCTCGATGCGCTGAACTATGCCTGCTACCAGGACGCCCGCTTCATGGTCGTCGCGACGCCGTCCGGCGTGACGTTGGCGCCCGAGGGCGGCGCGCACCAGTCGATCGCGACGCCGCTGATCGGCATGAGCCAGGACGGACTCTGCGCCTTCGAGCCGGCCTTCGTAGACGAGCTTGCCGTGATGATGCGCTGGTCCTTCGAATATCTGCAGAAGGATGGCGAGGGCGATCCGGACGAGCGCACCTGGCTGCGCGACGAGACCGGCGGCTCGGTCTATCTCAGGCTCTCGACCCGCCAGGTCGAGCAGCCCAAGCGCGCCATGACGCCGGAGCTGGAGCGCGACATCATCGACGGCGCCTATTGGCTGAGGAAGCCGGGCCCGAACGCCTCGGTGGTGATCGCCTATACCGGCGCGGTCGCGCCAGAGGCGATCGAGGCCGTCGGCCTGCTCGGCGAGGATCGCCGCGATGTCGGCCTGCTCGCCATCACCTCGGCCGACCGGCTGAATGCCGGCTGGCAGGCGGCGGAACGGGCGCGCCAGCGCGGCAATCATCGCGCCACCAGCCATGTCGAGCGCCTGCTCGGCGAACTCTCGCGCGATTGCGGCATCGTCTCGGTGCTGGACGGACATCCGGCGACGCTGGCCTGGCTCGGCAGCGTCCACGGCCACAAGCAGAAGGCGCTCGGCGTCGAGCATTTCGGCCAGACCGGCACGGTCGCCGACCTCTACCGCCATTTCGGCATCGACGCGAACGCGATCGTCCACGCGGCGCAGGCGGCGGCGCCCGGCCGCCCGGTCAGGTATCTGAAGGCGCTGCCGTAAGGCGCGCTTGCCTTCTCCCCTTGCGGGAGAAGGTAGCCCGAAGGGCCGGATGAGGGGTCGCGCTGCGCTCCTTCACGTCATGGTCGGGCTTGTCCCGACCATCCACGTCTTGCTTCGGGCCTTGCGGTTCAAAGACATGGATGCTCGCCACAAGGGCGAGCATGACGGAAGCGGTTCAGGCGGACGCAGTCAGCCCCGCCTCACCTTCACGCCGGCGATCAGCCAGGCCCCGGCCAGGAAAAAGCCGATCAGAACGGCGAGCCCGGCGCGCTGGCTGGCGAAGAGGCTCGTCGCCAATGCGACCAGGGTCGGCCCCATGAAGGACGTCACCTTCCCCGAGAGCGCGAACAGGCCGAAGAACTCGCCGATCCGGGCCGGCGGGGCGATGCGGGCGAGCAGGCTGCGCGAGGAGGCCTGCAAGGGCCCGGCGACGAGGCCGATCAGGAGACCCAGCCCGAGATAGACCTTCTCCGGCAGCGAGGCGAAGAGCCCGTCGCCGGGCGCCGCCGGCACCGCCTCGATGAAGAAGAAGACCTGGCCCGGCCCGAGCGAGAGAATGCCGAGACAGGCGAAGAGCAGGCAGGCGATGGCGCCGAGGATCACCGGCTTGCCGCCGAAGGCATCGTCGAGCTTGCCGCCGAGGAAAGCGCCGAGCGTGCCGGTGATGGTGAGCAGGATGCCGAAGACCCCGAGCTCGATCGTCTGCCAGCCGAACACCCCTGCCCCGTAAATGCCGCCGAAGGCGAAGAGCGCGACCAGCCCGTCCTGGTAGATCATATTGGCTAGCAGGAAACGGCCCAGGCCCGGCAGGCTCGGCAGCTCCGCCAGCGTCGCCTTCAGCCGCGCCACGCCGCCACCGGCAGCCTCGCGGAAGGATATGCCGGTGCGCGGCGAATCCGGCGTCAGTAGGAACATCGGCGTGACGAAAATCACGAACCAGAGCGCTGTCAGCGGCCCGGAGAACCGGTCCCCCTCGCGACTCGCCGCATCGAGCCCGAAGAGCGGCGAGAGGCCGACGAGCGTATTGCCAGTGTGCGGATCGGCGGCGAGCAGGCCGAGCGTAAGGGCCAGCGATACGAGCCCGCCGAGATAGCCGACGGCCCAGCCGGTGCCGGAAAGCCGCCCCAGACGCTCGGGCGGCACGAGCCGCGTCATCATCGCATTGTTGAAGGTGGTGGCGAACTCGGCGCCGATCGTCGCCATGACGAAGCCGGCGAGCGCGATCGGCACGGCCGCAGGCGAGCCGGGCTTGGCGTACCAGAGCATGCCCGAGCCGATGACGAGCAGCGCCCCGAAGCTGGCGATCCAGGGCTTTCGCGGACCGGTCCGGTCGGCGATGCCGCCGAGCAAGGGCGAGAGCAAGGCGATGCAGAGGCCGGCAAAGCCCGTCGCATAGCCCCAGAGCGCCTGCCCCTGGGCCGGATCGGAAGCGAGCGCGGCGGCGAAGAAGGGCGCGAAGACGAAGGTCGTGACGAGGGTGAAGAAGGGCTGCGCCGCCCAGTCGAAGAAGATCCAGGCGACGACCGAGCGCCGCGGCGGATAGGTGATCGCCACACGGCCATCACTGCTCGAATGATTCATCGCCGGGCTCGAAGCGTCACGCTGGGGGTTCGGTGGGAGCGAGACCGCGTCGGACCGGATCGGTAAGTCGCGGCGCGCCGGAATGGCACGGGAAGGCGGTCTATTCGTGACGGCTCACTGCAGCGTCGTGTCCGGATCGGAGCCGCCGCGGGCGAGCTCGATTTCCGTGATCGCAACGAGAACCTCGGCGCGGCTGCGCAGATCAGGTGCCTCGAGCAGGGCCTGCTTCTCGCGCGGGCCGAACGGGCACATCATCGAGAGCGCGTTGACCAGAGCCTCGTTCGGTGCCTCGTTGACGCCCTTCCAGTCGATCTTCAGCTCGTTCGCCTTGGCGAAGCTGCGCAGCGCCTTGAGCAGGCTCGCGCGGTCGACGGCCTCCTCGCCGGCCCGCGCCTGGAAATCGACCGTGAAATCGTCATAGGAAACCCGTGCCTGGCGATAGGCGGTGCTGACCGAAAGCTCCTCGAGCAATCGAAAGCGGGAAATGCCGGTCAGGGTGAGGATATAGCGGTCGTCGCCGGTCTCGGCGAACTGGGTGATGCGGCCGAGGCAACCGACCTGCAACAGCGGCGGCGCCGTCGACTGCCGGCCGTTTTCCGGCTCGGGCTGGATCAGTCCGATGACGCGATGCGTGCGGATCGCGTCGTCGACCATGGCGAGATAGCGCGGCTCGAAGATGTTGAGCGGCATCTGCCCGCGCGGCAGCAGCAGCGCGCCGCTGAGCGGAAACAGCGGGATCACCGCCGGGCAATCCTCAGGCCCGTGATAAACCGCGTTCATGCCCATCGGCGCCTGCCCATCTGCTCCTGGCCTTCCTGTTCCGGCTCTCACTTTAGGATAGAGACCGCTTTGCCGATCGGCTTGCAGAACCAGCCGATCGGCACGAGCTCTAGGCGAAGAGCGCGGTCGACAGCTTGCGCCGGCCGGCGACGCTATGCTCGTCCATCGGCCCCCAGGCCTCGAAGAACTGCAGCAGCTGCTTGCGCGCGCCATCCTCGTTCCAGCCCCGATCCGCCTTGAGAATGGCGATCAGCTGGTCGACCGCCTCCTCGCGCCTTTCGCGGGCGTTCAGCGCGAGCGCGAGGTCGAAACGGGCCTGATAATCCTTCGGGTTCGCGGCGACTTTGGCCTCGAGCTCGGCGGTGTCGCCGAGCGAGGCCGCCTGCTCGGCGAGCTCGATCGCGGCGCGCAGCGCCGTCACGGCCTGGTCCTCGGCCTTGTCGGCCGGCACCATGGCGAGGAAGCCCTTGGCGCCCTCGATGTCGCCCTCGTCGA
This sequence comes from Allobosea sp. GW823-FHT01F03, assembly GCF_058798075.1. Taxonomy (NCBI): domain Bacteria; kingdom Pseudomonadati; phylum Pseudomonadota; class Alphaproteobacteria; order Hyphomicrobiales; family Alloboseaceae; genus Allobosea; species Allobosea sp. GW823-FHT01F03. The sequence goes on from NZ_CM179505.1 coordinate 3,693,863, forward strand.
AATGCAGCCGGGCCATGCCGGCGATCGCCGCGACATTCGCCGGCTCCACCGCCAGCACCTCGGCATAGAGTTCGCTCGCGCCGCCGGCATCGCCGGCCTCGATCGCCTCGGCGGCGGCGGCGAGCATCTCCTCGACCGGCCCCGGCCCCATTGGCCCGACGAGCTTCTCGATGAAGGCCTTGATCTGGCCCTCCGGCTGGGCGCCCATGAATCCATCGACCGGCTGGCCGCGCTGGAAGGCGATCACCGCCGGAATCGACTGAATGCCGAGCTGGCCGGGAATCGCCGGATGCTCGTCGATGTTCATCTTGACCAGCTTGACCTTGCCGCCGGCCTCGTTGATCACCTTCTCGATTACCGGTGTCAGCTGCTTGCACGGGCCGCACCAGGGCGCCCAGAAATCGACCAGCACCGGCTGGTTCATCGATTCCGCAATGACATCCTGCCGGAAGCCCTGCGTCGTCGTATCCTTGATCAGCCCGTTGGCCGGTGCCGCTTCGCCATTGACCAGCATGGGTCGTCCTTCATCTCGTCAACAAGCCGGGCGCCGCGCCGGCAGGGTCGCAGCCCCGCCTTTTAGGCTATCGCCCGGACAATCGAAACCGCCGGGCAACGCTGCCCGATCTGCGCCCCATAGATGGGGAGCTTCATCCGTTCTGTCCATTGCCCCGGCGCATCTCATGCGGCGTCCGGCGCAGGTTTTCGACCTCAGGCCTCTGGCGGCGCCGGCAGCGCGACGACCAGCGGCTCGTGGCCGCTCGCGCGCAGGAAGGCCAGCATGTCGTCGCGGGCGATGCCGAGCGTCGCCGTATTGATCAGCGGATGGAAGTTCATCGGCTCCCCCGTCATCAGGCCGGCGTCGAGAACCATGGTCACATCGCCGGCCCGGTCGTTGATCACGGCGAAGGCGGTGACGGAGCCCGGCGTGACACCGAGCTTCTCCATCAGGAGCTCGGCCGAGCCGAAGGAGAGCCTTCCGCTGGCACCGAGCGTCTCGTGCAGGCGCTTCAGGTCGATTCGCGTGCTCTCCAGCGCCGAAACCAGGAAAAGCCGGCCCTTCTTGTCCTTGAGAAAGAGATTCTTGGTGTGATGACCGCTGATCGCCCCGCGCAATTCCTTGGATTCGGCGACGGTGAAGACCGCCTCATGGTCGATCCGGGTGGTTTCGATACCGAGCTTGTCCAAGGCGGCGACGAGATCCTGAGGCGAAATTGGCGCGGTCATCATTGTCCTGAAAAACGCGAAAAAGCTGAGATTTCCTAGCCTTCCGTCTGGGCAGGAGCAAGCCTGACGCCTCATCCGCCCCTTTGCCGGGAAGCGAGTTGTGAAATTCCTGCAACAAGGCACTTGCGCTCCTCGCGGCGATGGGCAATAAGCCGCCCATCGCCGCTGCGGCGGCGATGAATGTCTCGGATGCGGGTGTAGCTCAGGGGTAGAGCACAACCTTGCCAAGGTTGGGGTCGTGGGTTCGAATCCCATCGCCCGCTCCAGACAGTCTCAAGGCTTGAGAGGCACGTAAGCGTCGGTTTTCCCGGCGCTTTTTGCTTTTTGGACCTTCGAGATTCCGGGCTATTTCCGAAGGGCTCGGAAAGCCCGTGGTTACCTCGCGGTTACAAGTACGATCCGGAGGCACGCAGGGCCACTCTGCCGCTTCCCGCTAACTCCTTACTGCTTGAAGCAATTCTCCCGATGCCACTGCAGGAAATGCGGATGCGGGCGATCGTGGGCTCGCGGCGGAGGTAGTGCTCGTCCTGTCCGGTTGATGCAGACTTTCGCTCCGGGACAATCCGTCAGCAGTGCGCCGATACCGTTGAAAAAGTCGGGGCGCGAGCGAGGTGATCACGGGCTGCAATTTGTCGGCGAGCGCCTTCTGCCCGTCATGCGGCCCTGATTTGCGGCCCGTTCGGCAGGAGCTTGGCGAGTTTCCTGAGGTTCTGGGCGGCAGCGGCGAGGTGGAACTCGTCCCTGGCTCCGTTTGGTCCGCGGAGTCGCAGCCGATCGAGCTTCAGGATGCGCTTGAGGTGTTGATTTCCGCCGAGAAGTGACCCTGGGTTTCCACTGAGAAGTGACCCGCCCAGATGGTGTTTGTGGTTCAGGTTGCGGTCAAGGTTTTGGCTTTCTCCCTGGCTGGTTTGTCGGGCTTTGCCGAGCTGTTCCTGAAGCGGAAGCTGTCGTTTCCGGTTTCGATGATGTGGCAGTGATGCGTTAGCCGGTCGAGCAATGCGGTGGTCATCTTGGCATCGCCGAAGACGGTGGCCCATTCGGAGAAGCTGAGATTGGTGGTGATGACGACGCTGGTGCGCTCGTAGAGCTTGCTCAGCAAGTGGAAGAGCAAGGCACCGCCCGACGCGCTGAAGGGCAGGTATCCGAGCCCGTCGAGGATGACGAGGTCGGCGTAGGCCAGCCGGCAAGCCATCTGCCCCGCCTTGCCCTGGGCCTTTTCCTGCTCGAGGGCGTTGACGAGTTCGACCGTGGAGAAGAAGCGGACCCGCTTGTGGTGGTGCTCGATGGCCTGGACGCCGAGAGCTGTGGCGACATGGGTCTTACCGGTGCCGGGCCCTCCCACCAGGACGACGTTGTCGGCGTCCCGGAGGAACTCGCAACGATGCAGTTGGCGAACGAGCGCCTCGTTGATCTCACTGCTGGCGAAGTCGAAGCCGTTGAGGTCGCGATAGGCCGGGAAGCGTGCGGCCTTGAGTTGGTAGGCCGTTGATCGGACCTCTCTTTCAGCCATCTCCGCCTTCAGGAGCTGCGACAGGATTGGCACCGCGGCCTCGAAGGCCGGCGATCCCTGCTCCGTCAGTTCGCTGACGGCCTGAGCCATGCCGTGCATCTTGAGAGTGCGCAGCATGATGGTGATGGCGCCGCTCGCAGGGTTATGACGCATGGCGCACATCCTCGGCTTGGCGCAGGGCGTCATAACGTTCGACATTGGCGCGCGGTTCGGTGGTCAGCGTGAGAACGGAAGGGGTTTCGACCGTCGGCGTCGTCAACGGCATGCCGTCGATCAGTCGGTGAAGCAGGTTGATGATGTGGGTCTTGGTCGGCACGCCGGCCTTCAGCGCCAGTTCGACCGCTGTCAGCACAGTGTGTTCGTCATGCTGCAGGACGAGAGCCAGGATTTCGACGACCTCCCGGTCGCCACCCGGGCTTTTGAGCAGATGCTGCTGCAGGGATCGGAAGGCCTGCGGCATCTCGGCAAAGGGAGCTCCGTTACGCAGTGCCCCAGGTTTGCGCTGGACGACCGCCAGATAATGTCGCCAGTCGTAGACCGTCCGGCTGAGACGATCATGCGAGCGGGTGAAGACCCGGCGATGTTCGCCGATCATCTGTCCCTCGGCGACAATGAGGATGCGATCGGGATAGACGCGCAGGCTGACCGGACGGTTCGCAAAGGACGCCGGGACGCTGTAGCGGTTGCGCTCCAGATGGACCAGGCAGGTCGGGGAGACGCGTTTGGCGTGCTCGACGAAGCCATCGAAGGGGCGTGGCATCGCCATCAGGGGCCGGATCTCTTCAGCCCAGATATCGGCAACCGTTCCTGGTTGTGCGCCGTGCGCAGTCTGCGACCACAGTTCCCGGCACCGGATCTCCAGCCAGGTGTTCAGAGCCTCCAGCGACGGGAAGTTCGGCAAAGGTTACCAGAGCCGATGGCGGGCATCCTGCACGTTCTTCTCGATCTGCCCCTTCTCCCAGCCTGAAGCCGGATTGCAGAACTCGGCCTCGAACAGGAAGTGGCTGACCATGGCCGAGAAGCGGATATTGACCTGGCGGTCCTTGCCGCGGCCGACCTTGTCAACGGCCGTTTTCATATTGTCGTAGATGCCTCGCCGCGGCACGCCGCCCAACACCCGGAAGGCGTGGTTATGGGCGTCGAACAGCATCTCATGGGTCTGAAGCGGGTAGGCTCGCAGTGTGAAGGCGCGGCTGTAGGAGAGTTTCACATGAGCCACCTGCAGCTTGGTGCGCTCGCCCGCGATGATCGATCGCCCAGTCCTCCGACCAATCGAACTGGAACGCTTCACCCGGCACAAAGGCCAGGGGGACGAAGGTGCCACGGCCGCTGGTCTGCTGCTCGCGCAGGCGGGCGGCCTTCCAGTCCCGGGCAAAGGCCGCGACCCGATTGTAGGAACCCTCATAGCCGAGCAAAATCAGATCGGCATGCAACTGGCGGACCGTGCGCTTGTGCTTGTGCGACTTGCCGCCTTCGATCCGCAGCATCGCCGAGAGCTTGTCGGCATAGGGATCGAGTTTGCTCGGCCGGTCGGGAACATGAAACCGGGGCTCGACGCTATCCGCACGCAGATACTTGCGAACCGTATTCCGCGAGAGCCCGGTGCGCCGGGAAATCTCACGGATCGAAAGATGATTCCGCCCATGCCAACGGCGGATGACACTCAGTAACTCCATGTCGATCACTCCGAAGTCCCCCGCGTATCCCGCGTGAGACGTGGTCAAAACATGGGTCACTTCTCGATGGAAAAATCCCCGCCTAACGGGTCACTTCTCGGCGGAAATCAACAGTCTTAGATGCCGCGCGTGCAGGCGCCCTTGAAGAAGGCGAAGGCCCGGTCATGGGCGTCGAAGACCATCTCCTGGCTCTCGCGCGGATAGGCCCGCACGAACAGCATGCGCGAGTGACAAAGCCGGACATGCGCCACCTTCACCTGGGTCGTGGCGCATTGATGACGACGATCTCGTGGCTCCAGTCGAACTGGTAGGCCTCGCCGGGCGCGAAGCTCAAAGGCACATAGGCGTCGGCTGTGACGGCGGATTGCTCGCGGCGCCAGCCTCGCGCATAGCGGCGAACGGCATCGTATTTGCCCTCGTAGCCGAGATCCCGCAGATCTTCGAAGAGCCGGATCAGCGTCAGGCGCTCGCGCGCCGGCCTGCCGTCGTTCGCCATCAGCAACCGATCCAGCTCAGGGCGCCAGGTCCCGATCTTCGGCTGCGGCTGAACCTTCCGCGCATACTCGAACGACGTCGCGCCCGAGCGCAGCACCTTCCGAACCGTGTTCCGAGAGACATGCAGCTCGCGGGCGATCTCCTTGATCGTCTTCCCGCGGATTGAAAACTCGCGCCGGATCCGCGCAATCCTATCCACGCCCTTCATCCCCCGCCCGCCCATCCGAAACCAGGACGGGCAGTCTCACCAAAACCGGCTCAAGGGGGGGTCAAAGTTGAACGCCGATCCCCCGCCTCATGGGGTCAAACTTGCACGCCGAAACACAGGGACGATCAATGGAGCCGGATTTCGCCTCACATCGTCGGTGACGAGCGGACGCGCGGCTCGTCAGTAGAATTCGACATCTGGTTCATTCGGCCGAAGGCAGCGCGCTCGTTCAACCTCGTCGATCGCTTCGTCGCGCACGCCCTCGCCGAGTTGCAAGACTTTGCCGGCGGCCGGGTCCTGACGGCTTGATGGCGGGCGCGTAGTCCGCCCGCCATTGCCGCGACCGAGGAAGTTCCGCTGTCCGACTACTTCTTCGCGACGACCGTTTTGTTGAAGGCCTCGATGATGGCGGCCCGGTTGGCGTTGATCTTGTTCCAGTCGGGCAACGCCAGGCTCTTGATCGAGCCATCCGGGCCCCAGGGCATCCGCTGCCTGGCGTTGTCCGACAGCTCGATTCCGGCCGTTGCCGGCCCGACATAGATCTTTTCAGCCATGCACTTGGCCGGCGCCTTGCCGATAGCGTAGTTCATGAATTTCTCGGCCAGTGCCTGTTTCTTGCTGTTGGCGACGAGATGCAGGCGAATATCGCCGCCAATCGCACCTTCCTTCGGCACCACGAAAGCAATCGGAAGCTTCTGGTCGCGCATCGCATAGGCGGAGCTGGCGTAATGGGCGCCTACAATCACCTCGCCGCTCTGGAAAAGATTGGTGCCGGCGCCAGCGGTATCGAAGTAAGCTGATACCTTGAGCTGCTTCAGCCTCTCGAAGGCGGGCGCAACATTGTCCACGCTGCCACCAACCAGCCCCGCAAGGTGCACAATGAACGGGACACCCATGGCGTTGGAGGGGCTCGGGAAGGTGACAGCCCCGGCGAAATCCGGCTTCCACAGATCGAGCCACGATGCCGGCGCCTGCTTGATATCACGCGTATTGTAGGCAAGCCCGAGTGAATAGAAGCCCGTGCTGACAGCAAAGGGCTTTCCGTCCGCCCCCTTGTAGACGCCTTGCGGCAGCATACCCGCTAGCGCGGGCACCTTGGCGGCGTCGATCGGCGCGACGACGCCATCGGCAGCGGCGATTTCGGACACGCCGCCATCGATCCAGACAGCATCCAGCGAAGGCGCATCCTTCTGCTGACGCAGCTTGCTCAACGTTACGCCCGAGACACCTGGTTCCGGCGTGACCTTAATCCCAGTATCCTTCGTGAAGGGGTCGATGATGCAGGCCTGCATCGCCGCACCCCACTCTCCACCATATGTAGCGACGGTGATCGAGTCCTCGGCTGCAGCGACAGTCGCAAAAGCGCCTGCAGCTACGAATGAAGCCGCGCCAACGAGCTGCTTTGCTTTGAAACGTGTCATGGTTCCTCCTCCGCCGTTCTGGCATTTTCCTCTGAGAGCGATATGAGGACTCGGCACGTTTCCAGCTTCAAATTGAAATCCACGGGTCTGAGATAACTTTTGGCTATGAATATCCGGCAGCTCGAGGCCTTCAAGACCATCATGGAGCTCGGCAGCTTCACCCGAGCGGCGGAGAAGCTCAATCTGTCGCAGCCGGCCGTCAGCAAGTTGATCTTTCTGCTCGAGCGTCGATGCGGATTTTCGCTCTTCCATCGTCAGAAGAACGGTGTGGTGCCAACCTCAGAGGGGCAGATGCTCTATTCGGAGGTGGAGCGGGTCTTTCTCAGCGTGGATTCCGTTTCCGCACGGGCGCGGGCCATCAAGCACTTCGATTATGGCGAGATCAATCTGGTCTCGTACCCATCATTGGCGGCGAGGGTCCTGCCGCCGATCCTCGGCGGCTTCCTGGCGCCCCGGCAGGGCCTGAAGATCGAGATGTCGAGCCGGAACTCCTGGCTCCTCGTGGAATCCGTCGCGACGCAGGGGTTCGACCTGGGTTTCGGCATGTTCGCGCCCGAGCGGCCCGGCGTCCGCTTCGACAAGCTCTGCTCGATGAGAGCCGTTTGTGTCCTGCCGCCGGATCATCCCTTGGCCGCTCATAAGGTGATCGAGGCGAAGGACCTGCATGGCGAGCGCTTCATCGGCATGGTGGACGAGGATCGCGCTCAGCTCGAGATTGATCGGATTTTCACCGAAAGCAGCTCCGAACGGAACATCGTCATCAAGGTCCAGCTCACCGAGGCGTGCTGCTCCTTCGCCGCGGCCGGCGTCGGCATCTCCATCGTCGATCCCCTGAGCACAGAAGGGTTCTCGCCAAGCCAGCTGGTCGTCAGACCCTTTCGCCCTGTCGTCAATTTCGACGTTTGGGTGGTGACGCCCAGCTTCCGGGAGCCGTCGCTCGCGACGACGGCGCTGATCGAACATGTTCGCGCCAATCTGACCGCCAAGATCGGGGCCATGGCGGAGGCCATTGGCGACCGATCCTAGCCGCCACGCCGGCAGGACATATCCTCGAGTTATGGCTGACCTGCCATAAGCGATTTGACCCTTACCCACCCCTCGACCTGAATGGGACGCGTCAAGACCGCGGCGATGTCGCGGACAGACAGTTCTTCGGATCGAGCGACGGATCAGGGTCAAAAAATGTCCGGCATTACGGTGCTTACGCCTACGGGCACTCTAGGCTACGGCTTCGGCGACGAGGCATTGGCGCGAGGCATGTCGCTCAAGCCATCGGTTATTGCCGTCGATGCCGGCTCGACAGATCCGGGCCCGCACTATCTCGGCTCCGGCAAGCCTCTGGTCTCGGACGTCAGCATCAAACGCGAGCTGACCGCTCTGATCCAGGCCGGGCGGAATGCCGATATTCCGGTCATCGTTGGCAGTGTCGGCGGCGCGGGATCGAGCGTTCAGGTCGACCGGACGGCCAAGCTCGTTCGCGAAATCGCCCAGGAAACCGGCCTCAAGCTCAAGCTCGCCACGATCCGTTCGGACATTCCGCTCGAACGAGCCAAGCGTGCGGTCGCCGCCGGCGAGGTGATCGATTTCGAGGCGGGCCATCCCCTGACATTGGAGGTGCTCGACGAGACCGTGACGCTCGTTGCCCAGATGGGCCATGAGCCGATCTGCGCGGCGCTCGATGCCGGCGCCGACGTGATCATCGCCGGCCGCGCCTGCGACGACTCGGTGATCGCCGCCTATCCCATCTGGAAGGGCGCCGATCCGGCTCTTGCGATCCATATGGGCAAGATCCTCGAATGCGGCGCATTCTCGGCCGAGCCCTTCGCCATGGATGTGATGCTTGGCACCATCCACGACGACAGCTTCGTGCTCGAACCCGGCAGCATTAAGCGGCGTGCCTCGGTGAAGTCGGTTTCCGCTCACTCGCTCTATGAGCGTGAGAACCCATTCAAGCAGGGGGGGCCGGGCCACGAGATCGACCTCTCGGCGTGTTCCTTCGAACAGATCGGCGACAGGCAGGTTCGCGTTACGGGCGCGAAGCTCACCGAGACCGACGATTATTACGTCAAACTGGAAGGCGCGCGTCTCGCCGGCTACCGCTCGATCTCCATCGCCGGGGTTCGCTGTCCGACGACCATAGCGGCGCTCGATGGGATTCTGGATCAGCTCAAGGCCGGGGCGCTCGACTACTTCGCGCCCTCGGCCATTTCGGTGCAGTTCCATGTCTACGGGCGCGATGGCGTGATGAAGGAACTGGAGCAGGAGCGTGCCTTGCAGCGCGAGATCGGGCTCGTGATCGAGGTCACCGCCGCGACCCAAGAGCTGGCGCATGCCGCATGCCACCAAATCAGCGGCGCGATGCTGCACCATCATTACGAAGGCATCATCAACCCCTCGGGCAATCTCGCCTTTCCTTACTCGCCGTCCGACCTCGATGTCGGCCCCGTCTACGAGTTCAGCGCCTACCATCTGATGAAGGTGGATACGCCCACCGAACTCTTCCCCGTCAGCATCGAGGACCTTTGAGATGAGCGCCCGCCCTCTGCGCGAGATCGCAGACATTGTCCGCAGCAAGAATGCCGGCCCCTATCGCATCACCTTCGACATCCTGTGCAAGGAAAAGTCGAATTTCGAGCTCATCCGGACATCGGGCGCCATCACGCCTCAGTCGGTCGCCAAGGCTTATGGCCTGTCCGTCACCGATATCTCGTCCTTCTTCGAAATCGATATGGCCAATGCCATCAAGATCACGATCAAGCGGCCGCGTGCCCAGGGTTCGGCGGGTGAAGGCGACATGTATGGCTGCCAGCAGCATGTTCCGCTTATGAACATGCTCATTCCCCTGCGTTGAAGCGACGCGCGAACAAGCTGGATTGCACATGAACAACGGCTACATCAAGGTCGAGCATCTGACGAAGCGCTATGGCGACCTCGTGGTGTTGAACGACATCTCCCTTGATGTCGCCGAGGGCGAGTTCCTGGCTCTGCTGGGCCCCAGCGGATGCGGCAAGACGACCTTGTTGCGCGCGATCGCGGGGTTCGTCGAATTCAGCGAAGGCGACATCAGGATCGACGGGCGTTCCATGAAGCGTCTGCCGCCCAATAGCAGACCGGTGAACACCGTTTTCCAGAACTATGCCCTGTTTCCGCATCTCACCGTGGCTGAGAATGTCGGCTTCGGACCGCGACGCGCCGGCAACAGCGCGGCCGAAACGGAGTCCATCGTCGAGGAATGTCTCACGACCGTCGGAATGGCTGCTTATGGGGAACGCTTCCCGTCCCAGCTTTCCGGCGGCCAGCAGCAGCGCGTGGCGCTGGCACGGGCGATCGCCAACCGTCCGAAAGTGCTCTTGCTCGACGAGCCGCTCGGCGCGCTGGATCTGAAGCTGCGCAAGCAGATGCAGATCGAGCTGAAGACGCTCCAGCAGAAGCTGGGCATCACCTTTATCTTCGTAACCCACGACCAGGAGGAAGCGCTGGTCATGGCCGATCGCATCGCCGTGATGGATGCCGGCCGCATCGCGCAGATCGGTTCCGGGCGCGACATCTACCACGCCCCGGCCGAGCGCTATGTCGCCGACTTCATCGGCGACGCCAATCTGCTGGCGGCGACCATCGCGACCGACGGCTCTCTGGTCATCGGCTCTCTTGCCATCACGGCGCGCCACGACGCGGCGGTGGGCAGCAAGGCGACCTATCTTCTCCGACCGGAAGCGATCCGTGTGGGCCATGCGGAAGCGCCCTCCACCGACCGAATCTCCCTGCCAGCCCGTGTCCAGGAGATCGTGTTCGCGGGTGGCATCGTCAGGATCTATGCCGCTTCTCGAGACGGGCAGGAAATTGTCGCGCAACAGACCACGCTCGCGGGCGAGGCACCAATCGCGGTCGGCGACGAGGTCGTGCTCTCATGGCATCGCGACAATGGCCGGGTCCTGACGAAATGAGATTGCGAACCGCTCGCTCCGGAACAGGGGAGGCCTTGCCATGAGAATTCGCAACGGCTGGGCGGCTCTCCTCGTCGGCGTGCCGCTGGCCTTCATGGCCGCATTCTTCCTCGTCCCGTTCTTCGTGGTCGTCGTGGCTAGCTTCCAGACCAAGGACGGTGCGTGGAGCCTCGCGAACTACATACGGATTCTGGGAGACAGCTACTATCCGAGCATCCTCTACATCACCTTCAAGCTGTCGCTCATCGCAACACTCGTATCCTTCGCCATCGGCTATCCGATCGCCTATTACATCGTGAACGTGGTGCGCAGCCGTATGGCGCGGCGCATCTGCTATATCCTCGTGATCATGCCGCTGTTCACGAGCAATATCGTGCGCTCGTTCGGCTGGATGATCCTTCTCGGCCGGCAAGGCCTGGTGAACACCACATTGATGACGCTCGGCCTGACCGAACGCCCTATCCCGATCCTGTTCACCGAACTCAGCATCATCATCGGCCTGACCTACATCCTCGTGCCCTTCATGGTGCTGACTGTCGCCGGCGTGCTTCAGACCATCGATAAATCGCTGGTGGAGGCTGCGCTCGATCTGGGGGCGAACCGCTTCGTCACCTTCGCGAAAGTGACGTTCCCGCTCAGCCTTCCCGGCGTCGTCGCGGGCTCACTGATCGTCTTCACCCTCGCGGTCAGCGCCTATGTCGTGCCGAGCATCATGAGCGGCGGCCGGACCGTCGTCATGGCGATGTCGATCTTCGAGCAATACGGCTCATTGTTCGACTTCAACTTCGGGGCGGCGCTTGCAGTCGGGCTGCTCGTCGTCACGCTCGTGCTGATCGCGCTCTATCTCTTCTTCATCGAAAGGCAGCCGACGGGCCGCCAGGCGGTACGCTCATGATGACGTTCCCGGAACGGATCGGTCGCTTCCTGCTTCTCGCCTTCGTGTGGGCGGGCCTGGCCTTCCTGACCATCCCGCTCGCCATCATCGTGGCCGTCTCCTTCACCGAGACAGAATACCTGACCTTCCCCCCGCAGGGCTTCACTTTGCGCTGGTACGAGCAGTTTCTCGCCGACACCTCCTATCTCGATTCGATCGGGCTCAGCGCCTCGATCGCGGTGGCCTCGACCGCGATCGCGATCCTGATCGGCATTCCGGCGGCGCTTGCGATCACACGCAGCCAGCTTCCCGGCATGAAAATCGTTAATACGATCTTCCTGGCGCCGCTTATCCTGCCGACGATCGTGATCGGAGCGGCCTTGCTCCAATATGCGAGCATGCTGGGCATTGCGCGCAGCTACACGGCGCTGCTTGTCGGCCATGTCGTCATCGTCGTCCCGTATATCCTGCGCACGGTGCTGGCATCGCTGGCCCGCTTCGATCAGACGCTCGAGGAAGCCAGCCTCGATCTCGGGGCCTCGCCGGTATCGACCTTCTTTCTGGTCACACTGCCGATCATCAAGCCAGGCCTCGTCGCCGGCGCGCTCTTTGCGCTGATCATCTCCTGGATCAACGTCGAGCTCAGCATCTTCAACGCGACGGCGGCTCTGATGCCGATACCGGTCAAGATCTTCAACTACGTGCAATACGCGATCGACCCAATGGTCGCGGCGATCTCTGCGGGCACGATCTATGTCGCGATCGTCGCCGTGGTCCTGCTCGACATCTTCGTCGGCATCGATCGGGTCGCTACCCCCTCCAAATAGCGGCCAAAGCCGCGCAAACCCTCCAGAAAGCGAGCCATCATGGAAGCGCACGCCCGAACTATGCCTGAAGGAGCCCTCTCCGATCTCAAGGTGCTCGAGCTCGGTTCGATGCTGGCCGGGCCCTTCGTCGGCTCGATGCTGGCGGATTTCGGCGCCGAGGTCGTGAAAGTGGAGAAGCCCGGAAAACCCGACGCGCTACGCGAATGGCCGCCGCACAAGGACGGCGTGGCGCTCTGGTGGAAAACCATGGCGCGCAACAAGCACACCATCACGCTCGACATCTCGCGGCCGGAAGCCCGGGAGCTCGCCCTGCGCCTGATCGGCGAAAGCGATATCGTCATCGAGAATTTCCGCCCGGGCACGCTCGAGCGCTGGGGCTTCGATCCGGCCGAACTCTCGCAGCGATTTCCGCGCATCGTCTGGGTGCGCGTCAGCGGGTGGGGGCAGACGGGTCCCAACCGGGAACAGGGTGGATATGCCACGATCGCCGAGGCCTTTTCCGGCCTCGCCTCCTTCACCGGTCACGCCGACAAAGGACCTACCGTTTCGGCTTTTCCGATGGGCGATTACCTCGCCGGCATCTTCGGTGCCTTCGGAGCGCTCGCAGCGATCCATCGGCGCGAGCGCAGCGGCCGCGGCCAGATCGTCGACGTGGCGCTCTACGAACCCCTGCTGCGCATCATCGAGTCGGTGGTCGTCCGCTACGACCAGATCGGTCAGAAGAAGCCGCTGCTCGGCAATCAGATGGAAGAGGATGTTCCGCGCAACGTCTACGCGACCGCCGATGGCGGGGCGATCGCGATCAGCTGCGGCTCACAACGCATCTATGAGGGGCTCGTCGACGCCATGGAGCGGCCGGATCTCAAGCATGATCCGCGCTTTGCGACCATGGCCGATCGCGTGACCCATCGCGACGCCATCGACGGGGAAGTCGCGGCCTGGCTGAAGACGCAGCCGACGGCGTCGGCACTTGAAAAGCTCGTGGCCAACAAGGTCGTCGCCGGCAAGATCAACGACATCGCCGATGTGCTCGGCGATGCGCATATCGCCGCCCGCGAGGCGATCCGCACACTCGTCGACGAGACGCTGGGGCCGATGCGCATGCCGGCGCCCGTCCCGAAGCTCAGCGAAACGCCCGGTGACATCCGCTGGCCGGGCCGGGATCCCGGCGCATCCAACGACGAGGTCTTCGGCGGCTGGCTCGGGCTTTCCGCCACGGAGATCGAAGCCTTGCAGCGCAATCACATCATCTGAGGCGGCCATGACGAGCAATATCGGTATCGCGGGCTACGGTCGTACCGCATATGAGAAGCGCACCACGCGCACGCTCTTTTCCTTCCTGTCCGAAGCTGGGAGCAAGGCGCTGGCCTCGGCCGGCCTGACCTTCAGGGATGTCGACGGACTGGCCATCTGCTCCTTCGAGCTGCCGCCGGACAATACCGTGACGGCAGCCGAGCAACTCGGCATCTCCGTCTCCTGGGCCTATCTCGGCACCGCCGGTAGTGCCGGCCCAGTGGCCAGCATCATCAATGCCAAGCATGCCATCGAGAGCGGCCAGGCCACCACGGTGCTCTGCATCGCCGGCGACAATTACGACGTCGGCGGCCATTTCAAGCTGATGGACAATTTCAGCCGGGGCCTACGAAACTACGGCACGCCGCTCGGCTTCGGCGGAGCGAATGGCCTGTTCGGAATCATCCAGCGCAAGCACATGGAAACCTACGGCACGCGGCGCGAGGATCTCGGTCGCATCTCCGTAGACCAGCGCCGCAGCGCGCAGCGCAATGAGCACGCGCTCTTGCGCGGCCCCATGACGATCGACGACTACATGAACGCCCGCGTCATTGCGGACCCTATCTGCCTTTATGACTGCGTGCTGCCTTGCGCCGGCGCCGAGGCCGTCGTCGTCACGACGCTTGACCGCGCCCCGGCCGGGAAGGCTGTGCGCATCCTCTCCGGTTTCGAGCGCCACAATCACCCGCCGATGGAGATCGCCCCGCTGCGCGGCGGCTGGGAGACCTTCGCGGGCAAGCTGTACGACAAGGCCGGCTTCGGCCCCGAGGACATGGATTTCGTCCAGCTCTATGACGATTATCCGATCATGGTCGCGATCCAGCTCGAGGATCTCGGCTTCTGCAAGAAGGGCGAGGTCAGCGCCTTTCTGGCCGCGAACAGCTTCTCCTGGGACGGGAGCCTGCCGCTCAATACGGGCGGCGGCCAGCTCTCCTGCGGGCAGGCCGGCATCGCGGGCGGCCTGCTCAGCGTCACCGAAGCCGTCTGCCAGCTGCGCGCGGAAGCCGGCGACCGGCAGGTCGCGAACGCCAGACGCGGTCTCGTCGCGGGCTATGGCATGGTCGGCTACGGCCATGGCCTTTCCGCCAGCAGCATTATCCTGGAGGCCGTGCAATGAGCGCCGAGATCGCCTATCCCCAACCGTATGAAGACCAGGACAACGCCCCTTTCCTGACCGGCTGGCGCGAAGGCAAGCTGCTGCTCCAGCAGAGCCGCGGCGGCGGCCCCCTGTTCTTCTACCCGCGACCGATCTGCCCCTATACCGGCTCGACGGACCTGGTTTGGCGCCAGGTATCCGGGCGCGGCAGAATCGTCTCTTTCTCGCTGATCACCCGCCCCAACCATCCTTCGTTCAACGAGGAAGTGCCGATCGTTCTAGCGGAGGTCGAGCTCGATGAGGGCGCAAGCCTCCTCGGCCGGATCATCGGCGCCGATGCGGCATCGATCGCGAGTGGCGTCAGGATCGAATTGCTGCCACCCGACGAGGCGCGTCGCTACCCGCTGCCGGCTTTCCGGCTGGCTGCTTGAGGCCTGTCGATGCTCCACCTCGATGACGATGCGGTTGCCACGGCGCTGGACTGGCCGGGGCTCGTCAGTGCGCTGCGGGCGGGCTTCCGGAACGGCGCCGAAAGCCCGCCCCGCCCGCACTACAGCGTGAAGGTGCCGGGCGAGCGGGATGCGACCCTTCTGCTGATGCCTGCCTGGACGACCGGAGGCCATATCGGCCTCAAGACCGTCACGGTCTTTCCGGACAACGGGCGTCGCGCCTTGCCGGCGGTCAGCTCCCATTATCTGCTGATGAGTGCTCGCGACGGCAGGATCGTCGCGAGCCTGGAAGCGGGGGAGCTTACATCCCGCCGGACGGCCGCAGCCTCGGCGCTCGCATCGAGCTATCTTTCACGCCCGGATGCCTGCAGCCTGCTCATCGTCGGTGCCGGTCGCATGGCTCCGAACCTCGCCCTTGCGCACGCCTCGGTGCGCCCGATCGAGAGTGTGCAGATCTGGGCCAGGGACATGGCCAAAGCCGACCGACTCGCCCGCCAGCTCGAGGGCATGGGCTTGAAAGCCGCCGCTGTATCCGCGCTAGAAACAGCGGTCTCCAACGCCGACATCATCTCCTGCGCGACGCTGAGCGAGGAGCCACTCGTACTCGGCGAATGGCTGCGACCCGGCTGCCATCTCGACCTTGTCGGTGCATTTACGCCAAGCATGCGTGAAGCCGACGACGCGGCTCTGCGGCGTGCGAGCGTCTTTGTCGATACGCATGCCGGCGCAACCACCGAAGCGGGCGAGATCGTACAGGCGCTGGCAAGCGGCGCGCTCGCAGCAGGCGATATCCGTGGCGATCTCTTCGATCTCGCCTCCGGTCGTGTCGAGAGCAGGCGCAGCAAGGAAGAGATCACGCTATTCAAATCGGTTGGGTGCTCATTGGAGGATCTCGTCGCCGCCGAACTCTGCTTCGAACGCTCCGTCGGCGCGCAAATCTGAACCGCGGCAATGCGGCCAAGGGCGAGCCAGTATCCGGGCGTGCGTTGGACGCTGGTATCGGTCTACGCGATCACCGTGCTCGCGCGCACAATGGTGATCGCGCTCATCCCGATCCTGGCTTACGAGGTGCTTGGAACGGCCCAGCGCGTCAGCGAGATGTATCTGATCGCGAGCTTGTTCGGTATCGCGGTCAGCATCGCACTGCCGCGACTTCTGCATCGCCTGGGGCGCCGGCCCCTGCTCGCCGGCGCGGCGCTCAGCGGAATTGGCTCCGCGATCGCGTTGAGTTTGAACAACCCCGGCGGGCTCGTCGCGGGGCTGATACTCCATGTTCTGATGGTGCTCACCTTCGAGAACGTCATGAGCCTCTACATCATGCAGCACATCCCCCGGCGCGGGCTCTCCGGGTTCGAACCCCTGCGCATTTTCCTCGCCGGCGCGAGCTATGGCGCGGGGCCCTGGCTTGGGATCGCATTGGCGGAGACCCTCGCTGCCGGCGTGCCCCTGGCCGTCAGCGCCGGCTGTGCCGTGGCTGCGCCGGCTCTCCTCGCAGTTTTCATGGACCGTACACGGGCCGCCACGGCGGCGCCGGCGGTGGCCGTTGCCAGAGGCGCGGATGTCCTGCACTTCTGGGCGCAGCCACGACTCCGGCTGGCCTGGCTGCTGACCACGATACGCGCCGCATGGTGGGCAATGTACGTCGTCTACGTGCCGATCTTCGCCGTCGGATATGGGCTGGGCGCCTCGTTTGGCGGCGCCCTGGTTTCGCTAGGCTCGGCCTTTCTTCTGCTGGCACCGCTGTGGGGGCGCCTTGCCCGCCGGACCGGAATTCGACCTTTGCTCCTTGCCGCCTATGGGATGTGCGGGCTGTTCACGAGCCTGGTCGCTCTGCTCGCTCCGCTGAACGCCTACGCCGCCGCCTGCGCGCTCATGGCAGCGGCTCTCGCGATGAGCGCGATCGACGGCATGGGCAATGTCACCTTCCTGCGCGCCGTCCGCACTCACCAGCGCACGAGGATGACGCCGATTTTCACGACGTATCGCGATGTCGGTCAGGTCGGAGCGGCAGGTCTTTTCGCCGTTCTGCTGATCTTCCTGCCGCTGGCCGCCGTGTTTGCCGCCGCCGGTATCACGCTCCTCGCCGGGGCAGCGCTATGCCGATACCTGCCTCGGCGCTTCTGAAACAGGAGAAGCGAATGCTCACGCAGCCATATACCCACGGGCTTTGGGCGAAGACCGCGCCGCCGGCGCCTGCGCTGACCGCGCTCGCGGAACATCTGTGCTGCGATGTCGCGATCATCGGGGCCGGCTATACCGGCCTTTCCGCCGCCCTTCATCTGGCCCAGGCTGGCGCAGACGTCATAGTGCTTGAAGCCGAGGAGATCGGCTTCGGTGGGTCGGGCCGCAATGTCGGCCTCGTAAATGCCGGGATGTGGATCATGCCGGACGATGTGGCTGAGGTGCTCGGAAAGACGTACCAGGAGCGGCTTCTGCACGAGCTGGGCGAGGCACCCAACCTCGTCTTCGAACTGATCGACCGTCACAAGATTTCGTGCGAAGCCGTCCGAAATGGCACCCTGCACTGTGCGGTCGGCGAAGCCGGTCTGAGGGAGATCAATCGACGCGGCGAGCAGTGGCTCAAACGCGGCGCCGATGTCGAGATACTTGACCGCCCTGCCACCGCGGCGAAGCTGGGAAGCTCGGCATATCGGGGCGCGCTGCTTGATCATCGGGCAGGTACGATTCAGCCGCTGGCCTATGCGAGAGGTCTGGCGAAAGCCGCTCAAGAGAATGGAGCACGTATTTTTTCGCAGACCTCGGCTTTAAGCGCTCGCGCTGCGCCCGAGCGACTGTGGCGGCTCGAAACCCCCGGCGGCTCTGTCACGGCGAACTGGATCATCGTGGCAGGTAATGCCTACATCCAAGGTCCTTGGTCCGCGCTACGACAAGAACTGGTCTCGCTCCCCTATTTCAACTGCGCCACGACACCTCTTTCCACACAGGCTCTCGAGGAAATCCTGCCGGAACGGCAGGGCGCATGGGATACGAACGCCGTTCTATCGTCGTTCCGCCTGGACGACGCAGGACGTCTGATCTTTGGAAGTGTCGGAGCACTGCGCTTCGGCGGGCAGAAGATCCACAAGGAATGGGCCCAGCGGGCAATCTCACGGATCTTTCCCCAATTGCCTTGCACCAGCATCGAATTCAGCTGGTTCGGCAGAATTGGAATGACCAAGGATCATGTCCCGCGTTTCCACAAGCTGGACCGAAACGTAATCGGTTTCCTGGGTTACAACGGACGGGGGATCGGCACAGGAACGGTGTTTGGCCGCGCACTCGCCGGTTTCATTGTCGGCAAACTCAACGAAGGGAGCTTGCCTTTGCCCGTGAGCTCTCTCAGACCCCATCCCCTGCGCCGTCTCAAAAGCACGATCTACGAGGCAGGAGCGCAACTTCTTCATTTTGGTGCTGCGCGGCTTTGACGACGAGCGTCTAAATCCGAGATGCAGCAATCCTGCAGCTGCTATCGGGTTACCTCGCGGTTGCAGTCTCACGGGTCACCGCGATTCCACCAGCGTCCGCCAGCTTCACGCCAGTCGATCCAATGTAATTTGTAGCGGAGCGATCCGCGTGAATTCCAATTGATGGCCGCGAACTCCAGTGAAATCTAAAAAAACTATAGTAAATCTCTTGCCAAAATTGGGGTCAAGGGTTCGAATCCCACGCCCACTCCAGACAGTCTTTGATTGAGAGAAGCATGCAAGCGTCTGGTTTCCCCGCACTTTTTGCTTTTCTGGGCTGGGAAGTTTCCGCACCATGTCCGAGGGGCTCCGAAAGGCCGTGGTTACACCGAGGTTACAAGTGGGCTTCGGCGCCAATCCGCCCAGCTCACTGTTTGAAGCGATTTTCCCGATGCCACTGCAGAAAATGCGGATGCGGGCAGTCATGGGTTCGCAGTGGCGGTAGTGCTCGAGCTGTCTGCCTGAGGGGCTAAACCAGGGCTGGAGCCTCGACTTCGCCGCCGACCAAACGCGTCGATGGCCGGCGCTTCCGAGTCATCGTCGTGGTCGACGGCTTCACCCGCAAAGGCAAATAGGGACAACGTCATGAGGCGCCTCTTTGCAGCGCCTTACGGAATTGCTCGTTCGTTGCTCCGAGCCTGGATCAACGAAGTCGTGACACGAACTAACGGATCGCCCCAAACACATGTTTCGGGGGACGGGGCGTGAAGGAGCAGTATGTTGGCGACGTCAACGACTATCGAAAGTATGCGCTGCTGCGGCTGCGCGGCCGGTCAGGCCTGAGGCTCGGCGTCTGCTGGATGCTGACGCCGAACGACGAGCGCAGCAACGGCAACAAGCTCGGCTATCTCGATCAACCCAGCTACGAGCGGCACGATCCCGAACTGTTCGCCCTGCTGCGGCAGGTAAAGGACGCGCCGGACGCGCAGCGGTTGATGCTGATCGAGAACAGCGAGGTCCTACCCGACACCATCTTCGTCAATACCGTCGTGCCAGACGCGCTGTTCGAGCGGCAAATGTGGTTCCGGCAGGCTGTTGTAGCCCCCCAAAAGCCCGGACATTTCTCACGATGCTGCATGGGCCGCGATGAACTCGCGGGGTGAACGATATCCGAGCGCCCGATGAGGGTGAAGCTCGTTGTAATGGGCGAACCATTCCGGCAGGGCGAGCATGACGGTTCTGGCATCCGGGACAGGATTCACCGCGACGTAATCGCGCTTGAAGGTGCGCACGAAGGCTTCGGCCATGCCGTTGCTCTGCGGGCTCTGGACCGGGGTGGTCAGCGGCTCCAGGCCGATCTCGCGGGCAAAGCGCCGGGTCGGACCAGCGGCCATTATCGGTCAGCCATTCGATGGTCTGCGGCAGGCGATTGACCTTGCCGAAGCGGTGCTCGACGGCGGTGACCATGAGGTCGCAGACATCCTCGCCCTTGATGCCCTCAGTGGTGGCGACATGGCCCATGGCGTCCCGGTCGCAGCAATCGAGCGCGAAGGCGACGCGAACCTTTTCGCCGTTGTCGCAGCCGATCTCGAAGCCGTCGGAGCACCAACGCAAATTGGAGCGCGCGACAGCGATGCGGCCGTCGTGACGGCGCTCGACCCCGCCAGCATGGCGTTCGAGCAGAAGGCCATGGACCTTCATTACCCGATAGACCCGCTTGCGGTTGGCGGGCGCACGGCCCTTGGCCATGGCTTTGCGGCGCAACCTGGCCCAGACGCGAGCATAGCCGTAGCTCGGCATGTCGTCGATGACTGCCTCAATCTCGGCCAGCAGCGCCTCTTCCGGCAGGGGCGGACGGCCTCTGCGCTGGGGAGAGCGCCCGGCCGTCCGCCGCGCCACCCGCGCGGCGAGATGCGAACGGGCCACTTCCAGCGTCGCGGCGACGGCGTTCATGGCAAACCGTCCTTGGGCAGCGACAGCGACCGCAATCTCCGTTTTTTTTTATCCTCCGCCAGTTCGAGGGCGTTCTTCAGGATTTCCACCTCAAGGGTCTTCTTGCCCAGGAGGCGCTGCCACTCGCGTATCTGCTCCTGCTGGGCCCGGAAGGCCGACGCCGGGACAACCTCCTCCTCGGCCGCCGTCGCGGTCAGCGCACCTTGCTCGGCAAGCCGCCGCCAGGTGAAAAGCTGGTTCGGCGACACCCCGCACCGACGGGCGACAAGGCTGACCGTGACGCCCGCCTCGTGCGTCTGCGCCACCATCTCCAGCTTCTCCGAAACAGACCACCGGCGACGCCGCTCGGGGCCGGTCAGAACCTCAACCTTCGGATAAGAACCAGTCATAGCCACAACATTACTCCCAACCCTTATTTCAAGGGTGAGACATGTCCGGGGAATTCGGGGACTGCTTCACAGGCGAGCAAGATCCTCGCCGATACCGACCTCATCTCCTTTGACCCCGACAACGGCATTGAGGTTGGTTCAGTCGCCAAGGGGCGACGCAATTCCTCGAAATATGTCTATCGCGACGAGTTGGCAGCGACCTACCGCTCGGGCCATTCGCTGCTGATCTATCAGCATTTCCAGCGCAAGAAGCGCGAGAGCTTCATTCGCGATGTCGCGAACGATCTCCGGCGCATTGCCGTCGACGCCGAAATCTGGGCGATCCGAACCTCGCACGTCGTGTTCATGCTGGCGATCCAGCCGCGACACCGCCCTGCCCTGTCTGCGGCCGCGCACCACGTCCGCAAAATCGCCGACCCGAGCTTCCTGCGCGCAGAACTGATCGCACCCGGAAGCCCATGATTGCGCGCGGATTTTCGGCGTGTTTCGGTGGCGATTTTTTGCCGGAGATCAGCATGAATTTCAGGGCTATCGCAGCCACCCTCGCCGCGGCCACGCTCGTTGGCTGCCAGACGCCGCAGCAGGCAGCCGAGGCGCGCACCAAGGTCGTCTGTTTCCAGGCCGGTTATGGTGAGACCTCTCCTCACCATGCGGAGTGTATGCGGACCATGCTGCCGGTTGCGCAGCAAATGGAGATGCGGCAGCGCATGGACGATATCGGCGACGGGCTGGCGCTGATCGCCGCCGAAACGCAGCGGCGCTAAAGCGGCGCTTAGCGGGTATCGCGCGAGCTCCTTCTACGGAAGGCAGCGCGGCACCACGCGAGAAAGTCCACCAGCATCGGCACGCCTGCGAGCAAGAACAACAGCAATGCGAGCGGAATGGCCGAGACGAAGCCGATATGCTTGAACCCCAGGGCGCCGACCACTCCGCCCAGCAAGAACGCCCCCAGCAACGAGGCGAGCAGACGCAGCTTGCGCCGATCAGCCAGAACCCGGCCACCGAGCAGGCCTCCCGTGCGGTTCCAGTAGAAGAGCTTTCCGAGCTCAATCCCAATGTCGGTCGCGATGCCGGTCACATGCGTCGTCCGGATCCGGGCGTGCGAAACCTTGGTGATGATCGCGTTCTGCAATCCCATGATGAAGCAGAGCAGCGGTACCGCAGCGACGACCAGGATCGGCATATAGGCCCGCATGCTGCCGATCAGGCCGAATGCGAGCAGCAGCGCCGCCTCGAGCAGCAACGGAAAGCTGTACTGGCGATAGGCGACGTGCCGGCGTCCCCAATTGATGAGGACCGCCGAGCAGGCCGCGCCGAGCACGAACGACATCAGCGCGCCGAGCCCGGCGACCGCGAGGCCGACTGCCCCCAAGGCGATATTGTCGGCCATCGCCGAGACGATACCTGACATATGCGACGTATATTGGCCGACGGCCAGGAAGCCACCGGCGTTCACGGCCCCCGCGATAAAGCAGAGAGTGAAGCCGAGCTGCGCATCGGCCGCCTCGCTTCGCTCAGCTCCCACCAGCCTGCGTAACGGGCTGATGAGGCGCAATTCAGTCGAGCTGGTTCCTCTGGCGTCGGAAGGGACGTTCATTGATATGGCGCAGCCTGCGAGCGAGCTCAAAATCGGGAGTGGCTGGCCTATATCAGGCCTCTGAGCCCCTCCGGCAACTATGGCGCGCCCTGCTTCGGCTTCAACTCGAAGAAGATTAGGGAGGTCGCGAAAACAGCAAGCTCGGGCCCGCCGCACATCGCTTCCACTGGGCATGGCCAACGACCACCCCGCGCGACCTACCCGCGCAGAGCTGCGCTCTGGTCAGATGAGTGATGCCGAGGCCAAGGCGCGCCTTGCCATCGAGCTGGAGCGCGGAAACAGTGAGTACAACCGGCAGCAGGCCACATCGGCTACATCAGTCCGGTCGAATTCGAAAAGAAGGTGGGATTAGCCTAACCGACCGTCCACAGAACCGGCAGCAGACCAGGCAGCGGCGCAAACCGATCGACTTCGGGGAAGAGCTTCTTCGCCCACAACCAAGCACCAAATCTGTTTGGGTTCACAGCGCGCTCGATGGAGGCGAGGCGCTTGCGAGCCCACTCAAGCATGCGTTTCGTCTCGGGGGCACCGATCGGCGCGGCCCAGTCGATCCAACCACTGAGGTCGCGGGCTTTGGCTCGGAGCGTCACGTTCGTCCTCGCGCTTTCGGCGCTGCCCCGCCAATCGTCGATTTTCATCAGCTCGGACCGAACGCGGACGGTCGCACTCCCGCTCACTTTTTCCGGAACCTGCTGGCTTCTGCCAGTCGAGTCGGCTCGCCGGCTGCGAACTTCGCCCCTGTGACGGGGCGAAGTCGTTCCGGTTCAGCAGCGCCGGGAAATCACGATGATCACATCATCAACGCAGCACGCGGCGCAGGCCCGAGAGCCGGTCGATCGCGACCATCACGACGATGGAAATCAGGATCAGCGAGCTGGCAAGTGCCGCGCCGACTGCGTCGTACTGAAACTTGATGTAGGAGAAGAGCTCGACCGGCAGAGGCGTCCAGCCAGCGGGCGCTAGGAAGACTGAGATAGGGAAGTCGTTCCAGGACAGGACGAAGCAGAGCACCAGGCTGGAGACCAGCCCGGTCCGGATCACCGGCAGAGTGATCGAGACCATGGTCCTGACCGGCCCCGCCCCGACATTGCGCGCGGCCTCCTCGAGCGACAGGTCGAAGTTCTGCATGCTCGCCGTCAGGATACGGACGGCGAAGGGCAGGACATGGATCGAATGCCCGATGACCAGCGCCGGAATGCCGGAGCCGAAGCCGAGCCGGGCGAAGAAGACATAGAGCGCGAGACTGAAGATCGTCGTCGGGATCAACAGCGGCGACATGATCAGCAGGTTGATCAGCGCCTTGCCGCGAAAATCGTAGCGGACCATCGCCAGCACGACCATGAAGGCGAGCGTGTTGGCGATCAGCGTCGCCGCGACGCCGAGCCAGAGGCTGACCCCCATCCCCCGCACGAAATTGTCGGAGGTCCAGGCCTGGCGGAACCATTCCAACGTAAAGCCGGAGGGCGGCAAGATAAACTCCTGCGGGTTCACCGAGACCATCAGGGTGATCAGGATTGGGAAGAACAGGAAGCCCATCGCCAGATAGGTGACGAGCCGCAGCACCAACGAGCCCAGATCGAGCCGCATCATCGCTTGGCCTCCAGCCGGTTGAGGATCAGCTTGCCGAACAGGAAGGACATGCCGGTCAAGATTGTCGCATTGGCCAGAATCATGATCACCGACAGGCTCGACGCGAAAGGCAGGTCGTTGTTGAGCAGCGCCTCGCGATAGATGACGAGGCCGATCATCTGCGTGTCGTTGGCGCCGACCATCAGCGGCACCGCGAAGGCCGAGAAATTCAGGGTGAAGACGATCACCAGACCGGCATAGAGGCCGGGTAGCGTCAGCGGGAAGCTGATGCTCCAGAAAGCGCGCCAGCGATTGGCGCCGACATTGCGCGCCGCCTCGACGAAGGAGGGGTTGATGCGCTCGATCGAGTCCAGCAGCGAGAGCACGATGTAGGGCATGCCGATGTAAACCAGCAGGATAATCACGCCCTTAAGGTCCCACATATAGCGGACCGGCTCGTCATAGACACCGATCGCGATCATCAGCGAGTTCAGGAGGCCGCCGCCGCGGAAGATGACGATCCAGCCATAGACCAGGGTGACAAGGCCGATCAGCAGCGGCGCCAGCACCATCGTCATCAGGATGCTCTTCTGCAGCCCGCGCGTCTGGGCGATGTAGAGCGCGACGGGGTAGCCGAGCAGCACCGAGATCGCGGTGGCAATGATGGCGATGCGAATCGAGAACCAGAGCGTGTTGATCAGGTACCAGGGACTGCCGAGAAAGCGGACATAATTGTCGATGGTCAGGGCGGAGACCATGTAGGCGCCGTCGACGCCTTGGTTGAAGCTGGTCCGCGCCACCCAGAGCAGCGGCATGACCACGAAGATCAGCAGCGCCACCATCGCCGGAGCGAGCAGGAGCGGAGCCGCCATCCCCTTCCTCACGGCCGGCCTCCCTCGCTGCGGATCAACCTGAAGTCGCCGGGCTCGGCACCGATGCGGACGTCGTCTCCGATCGCGGCGACGCTGCCGGCCTGATGTGTCTCGACATAGACGCTCTCGCCGCCGTCGAGCTGGACGGTGTAGCGGATCGTCGGGCCGTAGTATTCGACGAAGCTGATCCGACCGGGAAAGACGTTGGGCCCGTCCTCCCCGGGCGGATAGATCCGGATGCGCTCGGGACGCAGCAGCACCCGCACCCGCTCGCCGGCGGCGATCGAGGTCGGCGCCGCCACGAGCAAATCGAGATTACCGCGGGTGCGCACTGTCAGGACGCCGCCGGACGCCGCGATGACCGCCGCATCGAAGAAGTTGGTGGTGCCGACGAAATCGGCGACGAACTCCGACTGCGGATCGTCATAGACCTCGGCCGGGCGGGCGATGCGGGCGATCTTGCCGCGATTCATGATCACCACCCTGTCGGACATCGACAGCGCCTCTTCCTGATCATGCGTGACGTAGAGCGTCGTCATCTTCAGACGAGACTGCAATTGCTTCAGCTCGCGCCGCATCGCGACGCGCAAGGCGCGGTCGAGGTTGCTGAGCGGCTCGTCCATCAGCAGGAGCTGCGGCTCCAGCGCCAGCGCGCGGGCCAGGGCGACGCGCTGCTGCTGGCCGCCGGAGAGCTGGCGCGGCAGGCGATCCTCATAGCCGGATAGCCCGGTGACCCCGAGCGATTCCTCGATCTTGCGGGCGATGAAGGCCCGGTCGCGCTTGCGCAGCTTGAGACCGAAGGCGACGTTCTCCGCGACCGTCATATGCGGCCACAACGCATAGTTCTGGAAGACGAAGCCGACCTCGCGCTTCTCAGGCGGCAGATGGGTGACGTCCCGGCCATTGACCCGGATGGTGCCATCGCTCGCCATGATGAAGCCGGCGATCATCCGCAGTGTCGTAGTCTTGCCGCAGCCACTGGGGCCGAGCAGCGAGACGAACTCGCCATGCCCGACCTCGAAGGAGACGTCGTCGACCGCCATGACGTCGCCATAGCGCCTGCAGACGGAAGCGACCTGGATGGCTTTGTCCTGTGATGCGTTCATGTCATCCGCTTTGCCGGATAAAGGCGTCGTAGAAGCCTGGACTGGCGCGCCCGACGAGCGGGCGACGCCTTGCGAGGAGTGTGGCGCCGGCCTGCTCGCCCGGCCGGCGCTTGCGAGCGCGCTCACTTGCTCGTCATCTGGTTGAGCTGGTTCTGCCACTTGGCCTTGTTGGCCGTGATCTTCTCCTGATCGGGCAGGAATAGCCGTTTGAACTGCTCGTTCTGAACCAGCAGGTCGCGGTATTGGAAATCGCCGGGGATCGGCGCATTCTGCACGGTCGGGGCGTAGAGATTGCGCGTCGCGAAGGCGATCTGGACCTCGGGGCTCAGGACATAATCGACGAAGGCCTGCGCCTTGGCCGGGTCCTTGGCCGCCTTGGTGATGTTGATCGTGCTGATCAATGGGAAAGTGCCCTCGGCCGGGCGGGCGAACTTGACGTTCCTGGCCCCCTTTTCCAGCAACTCCTTCATGCGCCCTGTCGCCAGCATGCCGAGCCAAGCATCCTGCGTCTGGAACAGCGAGACCATCTGGCTTTCGACGTCGAGCGAGCCGATCAGGTTGCCGCTCTTCATCAGCGCCGCCATCTTGTCGAGGCCGGGCTGGATATTGTCGATGCCGCCGCCGTTCCGCTCGGCCTGCTGCACGGTCAGGCTGAGCGTCGGGATGTGCTCGAAACCGTAGATGACGACATGGTTTTTGTAGTCCGGCTTCCAGAGCTCATCCCAGCTGGTCGGCGCCGCCTTCACCTTGTCGGCGTTGTAGGCGAGCACGTAGTCGCCGACATTGACGAAGACCGTATAGGGCGAGTGGACCGCGTTCGGATATAGGTTCGCCATGTTCGGGATCTTGGCCTTGTCGAGGGCCAGCCACAGGCCTTCCTTCTCGCCGGCGATCGAGTTCAGCAGCGTGTTGGTGGCGACGTCGACCTGACCGAGCCGCGCCTTGACCAGATGGTCGGGGCTGGCGCCGACGACCCACTCGATCTTGCAGTTATGGGCTTTCTCGAAGCCGGCAGCGACCGATTCATAGGTCTTCTGATAGCTGCCGCCCCAGGTGGTGACCCTGAGCTTGCATTCCTGAGCAATCACGGGAGAGGTCAGCGTGCCGAGCGTCCCGGCGAGCAGCAAAGCCGAAATCGTCCTGTTCATCATAGTGTCCCCGATTCTTGGTTGCAGTCAGATCCGCAGCAGCCCTCTTCTGTCGGAAGGCTTGAATGGCCGGCACCGTCTGGGCGGCGCCGGAAGAGCCTGCCGCCCGCGGCGGCAGGGGCAGTCAGTGCTTCGCCTTGCGGCGGTTTCTGAGATCGGTCAGCGAGTAGCGCGAGTGGATCGCTTCCTGATCAACGCACATCTCGATCAAGGCCGGCTTGCCGGACGCCAGGCAGCGCTCGAAGGCCGGTGCGAACTCCTCGGTTCGGGTGACGCGCTCGGCATGGGCGCCATAGGCCAGCGCCAGCGCGTGGAAGTCGGGATTGACCAGCTGGGTGCCGTTGACGCGGCCCTCGAGGCGGTTTTCCTCGTGGATGCGGATCGTGCCGTACATGTTGTTGTTGAACAGCACGACGATCACCGCCGCTCCGTACTGCACGGCGGTCGCCAGCTCCTCCGAGCTCATCTGGTAGCAACCATCGCCGACGAAATCGACGACGACCCTCTCGGGATGCAGCAACTTGGCCGAGATCGCTGCCGGCAAGCTGTAACCCATCGAGCCGCTGATCGGGCCGAGCTGCGTGTGCAGCCGGTAATGGGCGAAATAGCGCTGGCTCCAGGTCGCATAGGCGCCGACGCCGTTGGTGACGATGGCGTCCTCGGGCAGGCGCTGGCGCAGCCATTTCATCAGCTGCGGCAGGTCGATCTCGCCCGGGCAAGTCCGGGGCGTGGTCTCGATCTCGAAGGTTTTGCGCAGGTCGGCCGTCCAGTCGCCGCGCGCGGCGTGGTCGACCGGCGCATGGCCAGCGAGCCGGCGGGCGAAGGCATCATTGTCGGCAAGCAGGGCGAGGTCGACCTGGAAGACCCGGTTGAGCTCGTCGAAGCTGCGGGTGACGTGGACGAACTTCTGCCTGGGCACCGGGATGTCGAAGAGCGTGAACCCTTCCATATAGCCGGCGCCGATCGTGTTCACGTCGCTGAGCGCGTCGTTGCACATGATGACGAAGTCGGCGTCCTTGACATGCGCCAACAGCGCCGGGTTCGAGCCGATGCCGATCTCGCCGACATAGCAGGGTAGGCGATGGTCGATGATGTCGCGCCGCCGGAAGGTGGTGACGACTGGGACGTTGTTGGCGAGCGCGAAGGCCTGGATGTCGTTGCGCGCCCCTTCCGTCCAGCCGGAGCCGCCGACGATCAACAGCGGCCGCTGCGCCGCCGAGAGCATGGCGAATATCCGCGCGACTGCCTCGTCCGAAGGCTCGCCGGCAGAGGCCGGGACGCTCGGCTTGCCCGGCGCGACCTCGCACTCCTCCTCGAACACATCCTCCGGCACCACCAGCACGACCGGCCCCATCCGCCCGGTCATGGCCGTCTGGTAGGCGCGCTGCACGAATTCCGGGATGCGCCTGGGATCGTCGATCTGGGCGACCCACTTCGTCATCGGCGCGAACATGGTGCGGAAGTCATAGGCCATGAAGGCCTCGCGCTCCATTAGCGCACGCTTCACCTGCCCGACGATCAGGATCATCGGCGATGAATCCTGATAGGCGGTGTGGACGGCGTTGACGGCATTCGTCGCGCCCGGGCTGCGGGTGACGAAGGCGATGCCGGGCCGGCCGGTCAGCTTGCCATAGGCCTCGGCCATCTGGGCGGCGCCGTTCTCATGGCGGCAGCTGATCGCGCGGATCTCGGGATAGCGGACGCCGAGCGCATCGAGCGCGCAGAGAAAGCTCTCGCCGGGAACGTGGTAGATGATCTCGGCGCCGTTGAGCTTCAGCTCGTCGGCGAGGATCTCGCTCCCTTTTCTCATCACCATGTTGTTAGTTCCGCTTGAGGCCATGCCGAAGGGTCATGCTGCGCATCGCCCTCACCCGATGACGAATGGGTTGGCGATCTCGTCCGCGATCGAGAGCCAGACCGCCTTGGTCTGCAGGTATTCGCGGATGCCTTCGGCGCCGTTCTCGCGGCCGATGCCGCTTTTCTTGTAGCCGCCGAAAGGCGTCGTGTAGGAGATGTCGCGATAGGTGTTGACCCAGACGCTGCCGGCCTCCAGCCGGTCCGACATCCGCATGGCGAGCTTCATGTCGCGGGTCCAGACGCCGGCGGCGAGGCCGAACTCGCTGTCGTTTGCGATCGCGACCGCCTCGTCCGCATCGTCGAAGATCAGGGTCGAGAGGATCGGCCCGAAGACCTCCTCGCGCGCGATACGCATCTCGTTGTTGACGCCGGTGAAGATCGTCGGCTCGACGAAGAAACCGCGGGCGCACTCGTCGCCATCCGGACGCTTTCCGCCGAGTAGCAACTCGGCACCGTCCTGGCGGGCGATGTCGACATAGCCGAGCACTTTCTCGAACTGCATCTTGTTGGCGATCGGTCCGACCTGAGTGCGGACATCGCGGGGATCGCCTACGCGGGCGGTCTTGGTGAAGGCCGCGAGCTTCTCGACGAACTCATCATGGATGCGGCGCTGCACGAGCAGACGCGAGCCGGCGATGCAGGTCTGGCCGGTCGCGCCGAAGATACCGCCGACCACGCCGCGCACGGCATTGTCGAGATCGGCGTCGTCGAAGACGATGTTCGGCGATTTGCCGCCGAGCTCCAGGCTGACCCGCTTCACATCCTTCGCCGCCAGCGAATAGAGATGCGCGCCGGTCGCAGTCGAGCCGGTGAAGCCGACATGGCGTGTCAGCGTATGGCTGACCAGCGGCTCGCCGACCTCCTTGCCGAAGCCGGTAACGACGTTGACGACGCCGGGCGGGAAGCCGGCTGCCTCGACGAGCTCCATCAGCTTGAGAGCGGTGGCAGAGGTGTGCTCGGCCGGCTTCAGCACCAGCGTATTGCCGGCGGCGAGCGCCGGCGCGGCCTTCAGCGATAGCAGGAGGAGCGGCGCGTTCCAGGGCACGATCGCGACGCAGACGCCAAGCGGCTCAGGCCGCGAATAGCTCAAAGCCGGCTTGTCGCAAGGGTGCACGACGCCTTCGATCTTATCGGCCAGGCCGGCATAGTAATAATACCATTTCGGGATGTAGCGGATCTGGTGCTGCATCTCGGCTAGCAGCCGGCCATTGTCGCGCACCTCGATCTCGGCGAGCAGGTCGGCATGCTCCTCGATCAGCGTGCCCAGTCGATGGATGATCTTGCCGCGCTCCGAGGGGTGCATCTTGCCCCACGGCCCCTCCTTGAAGGCGCGATGGGCCGCGCGCACGGCGCGGTCCGCATCCTCGGCCCCGCCGCGCGCGACCATCGCCCAGGGCTGCGCGGTGAAGGGATCGACCGTCTCGAAATACTGCCCGGAGGCCGGCTTCACCCATTGGCCATCAATGTACATGTCCAGCGTGCGCAGCGCGGGCGAATGCGACGTCATCAGAATCTCTCCCGTCATAGCCGGGCGCAGCGAGAACGAAGCGCTTCCTGGCTAGATTTTTATCATATCATTTTAAAGTCGATATGATATCAATAACGGATACTGATCCGATCAATCCTGAGGTGTCAAGCGCCTTCCTGTTGAAAAAATGCGCAACGCGCCCTTAAAGGCAGCAGAGATCGATACCGTTTTAAAAGCATTGTGATATCAAAGCTTCCCAAGCAGAGGACCCTTGCATGACCGAGCTGATCCAGGTCACCCAGCCGCTCTACGGGCAGATCAAGACCGCGATCGAAAAGCGGATCCGTGCTGCGGAATGGCCCGCGGACTTCCAGGTCCCGCGCGAGGAGGACCTCGCAGCCGAGTTCGGCGCCTCGGCCCTCACGGTGCGCCGCGCGCTCCGGGAATTGCAGTCCGAAGGTATGCTGGTGCGCGTCCAGGGCCGCGG
This sequence comes from Allobosea sp. GW823-FHT01F03, assembly GCF_058798075.1. Lineage (NCBI taxonomy): Bacteria > Pseudomonadati > Pseudomonadota > Alphaproteobacteria > Hyphomicrobiales > Alloboseaceae > Allobosea > Allobosea sp. GW823-FHT01F03. The sequence goes on from NZ_CM179505.1 coordinate 3,724,730, forward strand.
CACCTTCGTCGTCGGCCCACGCATGCAATGCGCGATCTTCGAGCTCTCCGACGTTTCGGAGGAAATTTCGGCGAGCGGTGGCGTCCACACCAGCGAAGTGATGTCGCTTTGCGCGCTGGCGCCGGACAGCCCCTTTATCGGCCTGCTGGCCCTTCCGGCAGGCAGCACCGTGTTCCACTCGCGCCTGCTGCACAAGGAAGACGGCACGCCAGTCCAGATCGAGGACCGCTTCGTCAACGCCGCCGAAGCGCCCGCCTATCTCGAGCAGGACTTCACCCGGATCACGCCGCACGCCTATCTGCTGCGCATGACCGAGGTCACCTTCGTCGACAACACGATCCGCGCCATCCGGCCCGATGAGGAAAGCCGAGAAGCCCTCCAGATCGATACCAACCAGCCATGCCTGCTGCTCGACCGCCGGACCTGGCGCGGCGACGTGCCGGTGACGCGTAGCCGCTTCCTCTATCCGGGGGACCGCTATCGCCTGCGCAGCGCCCATGAAGCGACGTCGGCCCAGCCGGTCCTTTCGGCGCCGGGCGGTACCGGGCAGTTCCCAAGGCGAATCCGCTAGCGCGAGCGCGCTCCGAACCGCGACGACCTAACCCTGGCTCCGCGAAAGGCGACGCGCGGTCTCGACGACCATGGCGATCAGTTCCTCCTGCCGCTCCTGCGTGAACCGGTAGCTCGGTACGGTCACAGTGATGCTGCCGACGACCTTGCCGCGCACATCATGGGTGACGGCCGAGATCGCGCTGATCTCTTCGTCGAGCTCGCCAAAATTGAGGGCATAGCCGCGCTGGCGGGCCGTCGTCAGCTCCTGCTGCAACGCAGCAGGCTCTGTGACCGTCCGCTCGTTGAAGCGCTCCAGCGGGCCGGCACAATAGGTCTCGATCACCTCGCTCGGCTCATGGGCGAGCAGGATCTTGCCGCAGGCGGTGCAGTGGCCGGGGTCGCGCCGGCCCTGCTCGGAGAAGATCCGGACAGCGCCAGGGCCGGGAACCTGCTCGATCGTCACGGCATCGCTGCCGCCCCACATGTTGAAGCTAGCGGTCTCGCCCGATCGCGCCGCCAACTCCTCGAGGGCGGGCCGAACCAGATCCTTGATGTGCAGCTCGGCCAGCACGGGCGCGGCGAGCAGGACGAGGCCGGGCCCGAGCTTGATCCGGGCCGAGGCGGCATCGCGCTCGACCAACCGCGCCGCCACCAGGGTCGCGACCAGCCGCGAGATCGAGCTTTTGTGCAGCCCGATGCGCCGCGCGATCTCATTGATGCCGAGCGGCTCGGGCGATCCAGACAGGCATCGCAGAATGGCGATCGCATGCTCGACCGCGCCGACCGTGGCACCTCGCGCCTCGCCTGGTGACGCAACGGGATTTTCCATCAGTACACGCTCCCGCATCTCGCTTGACGAGACCCGTAAAGGCTGACAAGCTCGTATTATGCAACACTGTTGTGCATTGCGCAACACAATTTCCCCCGAGGAAGAACGGCCCCGTTCGCTCGAACCTGGCTGAGCAATTCGGGGGCGCTGGTGGGCACGCCGGTCAAGGGGGATCGCGGAGACGCGACGCCGGGCGATGAACGGGCACGACCCGGAAACCGTTCGGAAAAACGGGGAGGTTTTGATGCACAAGCTCGGAATTCTGACAGCGTCTCTTGCTGCCATGCTCAGCTTCGGTGGCGTGACCATCGAGGCGCGGGCCCAAGCACCGGCGATGAAGAAGATCACGTTCCTCACCAACTACGTCTACAACGGCCGTCACGCGCCGTTCTTCGTCGGCCGCGACAAGGGCTTCTACAAGGAGGCCGGCTTCGACATCGATATTGCACCGGCAACCGGCAGCGGCTTCGTCATCGCCGCCGTCGATGGCGGCAAGGCTGATTACGGCATGGCCGAGGTTGGCCCCGTCGTGCAGGCGGTCGCCAAGGGCGCCAAACTCAAAGCCTTCATGGTTTACACCGACGTCACCACCAGCGGCCTCGCCTCGCTGACCCCGTTCAAGACGCCGGAGTCGATCATTGGCAAGCGCATCGCCGCCTCGCAGACCGACAGTGCCCGCGTCGTGCTGCCGATCATCTTCGACGAAAAGAAGCTCGACGCCTCCAAGCTGGACTGGCAGGCCGCCGACCCCGGCGTCTATTTCTCGCTGCTGCTGAGCAACCGGACCGACCTGTTCACCGCCAGCTCCGACGGCGATATGCCGGCCCTGACCAAGGTCGCGACGGCGCAGGGCAAGACGGTCGAGTTCTCCAGCTTCGTCGACTGGGGCTACGACGTCTTCGGCTACGTCCTCGTCGCGGCCACGCCGACCCTGGAGAAGAATCTCGACGAGGCCAAGCGTTTCGCCGCTGCGACCCGCAAGGCGGTCGAATACGCCATCAAGAACCCGGAAGAGACCGCCGATATCATGGTCAAGGCCAATCCGGCGATGAATCGCGAGACCGTGCTGACGCAGTGGACCGGCGCGATCAAGTCGATGCAGACGCCCTATACCGCCGAGCACGGCTATGGCGCAGCCGAGGACAAGCGCATCCAGCGCACGATCGATCTGGTGAAGAAAGCACTGAAGCTCGACGCGACGCTGGCGCCCGATGACCTCTTCGCCATCAAGGGGAAGTAGGCCGCTCCGGCCGCCCTTCTCAGCCTGCCGCCCGCACTCCGGAAGCCTCCATGTCCACCTCTCTCGTCATCGACAACCTGTCGAAGACCTTCGGCTCAACCTTGGCTATCGACCAGGCGTCCTTCTCGGTCCCCGAGAACAGCTTCGTCTCGATCGTCGGGCCGAGCGGCTGCGGCAAGTCCACCTTGCTGCGCATCGCCGCCGGGCTGGTGCGCGCCAGCAGCGGCCGCATCAAGCTGCGCGGACAGGAGGTCACCGGCCCGATCCGCGATGTCGGCATGGTCTTCCAGTCGCCGGTGCTGCTGCCTTGGCGCACGACCCTCGGCAACATCCTCTTCGTCGCCGAGATGGGCGGGCTGCGCGCTGCAGACTATGAGGGGCGCGCCCGCGAGCTGATGGCGCTTGCCGGCCTCTCCGGCTTCGAGGACAGCCGCCCCTTCGAATTGTCCGGCGGCATGCAGCAGCGCGCTGCGATCTGCCGAGCGATGCTTCTCAAGCCGTCATTGATCCTGATGGACGAGCCCTTCGGCGCCCTCGATGTCATCACCCGCGAGCGCATGGGCTTCGCGCTTCAGACATTGTGGGAGGAGAGCCGCAACACCGTGCTCTTCGTCACCCACAGCATCACCGAGGCCGTGCTGCTCTCCGACATCGTCGTGGTCATGTCGCCGCGGCCGGGCCGCATCCATGACATCGTCGAGATTGACCTGCCGCGCTCGCGCACCACCGCGACTTTGCGCGATCCCCGCTTCGTCGCCTTCGCCGCCCGCGTGCGCGAGGGCATCGAGGCCGGCGAGACGGAGTACTGACGATGGCAGAGACCTCGGTCCTCGCGCGCCTGCGTCCGCTCCTGTTCCTGGCCGTCCTGCTGCTGGCCTGGGAGATCGGCGCGCCGCTGCTCGGCATCCCCGGCTATGTGCTGCCGCTGCCCTCCGCCATAGCTGCCCGCTTCGCCGAGACCGCCTCGCTCCAGCTGCATGGACTGTTCATGACCGGGATGACCACGCTCGTCGGCCTGGTCCTGGCGCTGGTCTTCGGCGTCCTGCTCGCGCTGGTCGTCGTCTATGTCCCGGTACTGCGCTCGATCGTGATGCCGCTGCTCGCCGCCTTCAATTCGATCCCCAAGATCGCGGTGGCGCCGCTGTTCGTGATCTGGTTCGGCCTCGGCGTCGAATCCAAGATCATCCTCGCCTTCCTGCTCGCCCTGTTCCCGATCTTCGTAAACTCGCTGACCGGCCTCGGCGAGATCGAGGCCGACGTCATCGACCTCTCGACTCTGGCCGGCGGCACGCGCTGGCGCATTTTCACCAAGGTGCGCCTGATGAACGCCGTCCCCTACATCACCGATGCGCTCAAGGTCGCCTTCCCGCTGGCGCTGGTCGGCTCGATCGTCGGCGAGTTCATCGGCGGCAACAGCGGCATCGGCCATCTCATCCTGTTCGGCCAGTTCAACATGGACACCCCGCTCGTCTTCGCGGCGCTGGTCTCGATCACCGTCTTCACCACCCTCGGCATCGGGGCGGTCTCGCTGTTCGAACGCATGGCCCTGACCTGGCGCCCCTCGCAACGCCGGCGCTGACGCGCCCGCCCCGACATCACATCCGCAAGGACACTCCGATGAGAAACTACATCGCTCGCCTGATGGAGAGAGGCGATTTGCTGGTCGTCGACAAGGAGGTCGATCCCTTCCACGAGCTCGCCGCCGTGACCCATGCCGCGCAGAAGCGCTGGGGCAAGCCGATCTTGTTCAACAAGGTCAAGGGCACCCGCTTCCCGGTCGTCACCAATGTCTACGGCTCGCGCGAGCGGCTGGCCGAGATCATCGGCATCGACGCCGCCGATTTCTGCCGGCAATGGAGCAATCTCGCCAATCTCGGCGGCAGCGTTGGCGGCCCTGCCTTCGTGCAGTCCGCGGACGAGGAGTTGATCGAGTGCAAGCTCTCCGAGCTGCCGCTGATCACCTATTCCGACCGTGACGCGGCGCCCTATTTCACCTCGGCGATGTTCATCGCCAAGGATCCCGAGACCGGCGTCGGCAACCTCTCCTATCACCGCTCAATGTTCGTCAGCGACCAGGAGCTGCGCTGCCGGCTGGCGCCGCGCCACCACCTAACGATCTATCACGAGAAGGCCGAGAAGATGGGTAGGCCCCTCGAGGCGGCTATGCTGATCGGCGCGCCCTCGACGTCGTTCCTGACCGCCGCCGCCCCCCTGCCCTATGATGTCGACGAGCTGGAGGTCGCGGCGCGCCTGAAGGGCAGCCCGATCGCGATGCGCAAATGCAGGCACATCGACCTCGAAGTGCCCGCCGACACCGAGATCGTCATCGAGGGCCGCTTCCTGCCAAACGAGCGCCGGCCCGAGGGGCCGTTCGGCGAGTTCATGGGCTACTATGTCCCCGAAGGCCCGAACGCGGTCTTCGAGGTGCTCGGCGTCACCGTCCGCAAGGACGCCGTCTTCCACTCGATCCTGTGCGGCTCGGCCGAAGAAGTGCTGACGCTGGAGCTCTCGGTCTCGGCCAATATCTACCAGCGCCTCAGCGCCGCGCTGCCGGGCATCCTCGACGTCACCTGCCAGCCCTTCGTCAACCATGCCATCGTCAAGATGGATACGCAGTTCGAAGGCCATGCCCGCCAGGTCATGCTGGCGACGATCGGCGCCGAGCCGATCTGGGCCAAGATCATCACCGTCGTCGATCCCGACGTGAACATCTACGACATGGACGACGTGATGTGGGCGACGTTGACGCGCTGCCGGCCCGACAAGGACATGCTGATCATCCCGGAGACGCCGTCCTTCTATCGCGACGAACAGAAGGACCATTGGGGCCGCCTCCTGATCGACGCGACGAAGCCGTTCCACCGCAAACCGGAATTCGAGCGCAAGAAGATCCGCCTCGCCGACCAGATCAATCTCTCCGACTGGTTCGACAACGCCTGAGGGTAGCGGGTTTCCCATGAGCGATCACGACACGCCCGCGCGCATCATCGTCGGCATCAGCGGCGCCTCCGGCGCCGTCTACGGCGTGCGGGCGCTCGAATTGCTGGCGGCAGCGGGCGTCGAGACCCATCTCGTCGTCACCCGCTCGGCCCATCTAACGCTGTCGCAGGAGCTCGGCATGAGCCCTGCGGCGCTCGCCGAGAAAGCGAGCGTCGTGCACAACATCCAGGACATTGGCGCGACGATCTCCAGCGGCTCCTTCCGCACGCTCGGCATGCTGATCGCCCCCTGCTCCGTCCGCACCATGTCGGAGATCGCGACCGGCGTGACTTCGACGCTGATCAGCCGGGCGGCCGATGTCGTGCTCAAGGAGCGCCGCAAGCTGGTGCTGATGGTCCGCGAGACCCCACTGCATCTCGGCCATCTCAGAACTATGACCAGCCTCGCCGAGATGGGCGCTATCATTATGCCGCCGGTGCCTGCTTTCTACGCCCTGCCGGAGACGATCGCCGACATGGTCGACCACAGCGTCGGCCGCGCGCTCGACCTGTTTGGCGTCGATTGCGGAGCGGTCCGCCGCTGGGCCGGCATGGCGGCCACCCGCAAGGCCGCTTCCGAATCCTGAGCACACGAGCCCCGGTCATGACACCATCCGCGCATCACCCCAGACGTCGCCCGGTGCATGGCGCGATGATTGGCGTCATCGTGCTCGACACCGGCTTCGACCGTCTGCCCGGCGACGTCGCCAACACCGCGACCTGGGATTTTCCGGTGCAGTTCCGCGTCGTACGCGGCATCACGCCGAAGGATGTGATCGAGGGCGATCCGCAGCAGGCGCTCGGGCCGTTCCTCGACGCCATAGACGATCTCGTCGCGATCGGCGCCGCCGGCATCACCACGAGTTGCGGCTTCCTTGCCGTGGTCCATCCGGAACTGCGCCGCCATTCTCCGGTGCCGATCGCGACCTCCAGCCTGATGCAGATCCCGCTCGTCTTGAACCTGCTGCCCGAGGGCAGGACCGTCGGCGTGATCGTCTCGGACCGCAAGGCGCTGCAGGACCGGCATTTCCGCAATGTCGGCGCCCCGACCGGCCTGCCGCTCGGCGAATTGCCGGTGGACGGCGTCATCCGCTCGCATATGCGCGAGAACCGGCCGCTCGCCGACCACGAAGCCCAGGAACGCGAGGTGCTGGCGGTCGTCGAGCGCATGCTCGCCGAAACTCCGACGATCGGCGCCATCGTCAGCGAATGCGCCAACCTTCCACCGCATTCGGCGGCGATCCAGCGCGCCTTCGGCTTGCCGGTCTTCGACATCGTCACCCTCGTCGACTGGCTGCATTCATCTATCCGGCCGCGGGCCTATGGCGGCGATCCGAGGCCGCGCAGATGACCTACGACCTCGTCGTGGTCGGCGGCGGGCTGATCGGCGCCGCGATCGCCTGGGGCGCGAGCCGGACCGGTGCGAGCGTCGCGCTGCTCGACGAGGGCGACGTCGCGTACCGGGCCTCGCGCGGCAATTTCGGCCTGATCTGGCTGCAGGGCAAAGGCGTCGGCAAGCCGGCCTATATGCATTGGTCGCTGCGGGCCGGCCGCCTCTGGAAGGACCTCGCAGGGGAACTCCATGCCGCGACCGGCCTCGATACCGGCTGGCGCCAGACGGGCGGCCTGCATTTCTGCTTCTCCGAAGCCGAGCTCGACAAGCGCCGCGACGTCCTCGCCCGAACCCAGGCCGATGGCGGCGAGATCACCATGCAGTTCCTCGACCGCACAGCGCTGCGCGACCTCGTGCCCGGGATCGGTCCCGAGGTCGTCGGAGCCTCCTTCTCGCCGGAAGACTCTCATGTCAGCCCGCTCTACCTGCTGCGCGCTCTGCAGCAGGCCTTGCAGGATGGCGGCGGCAGCTACCGGCCGGGCACCGCCGTCGCCGAAATCCGCCCCGAAGCCGGCGGCTTTGCTGTGGCGACGCCGGCCGGGCCGCTCCATGGCCGTCGCATCGTCCTCGCCGCCGGGCTCGGCTCCGCGCGGCTCGCGCCGCAGCTCGGCCTGTCCATGCCGGTAGAGCCCGAGCGCGGCCAGATCGTGGTGACGGAGCGCGTGCGCCCCTGCTTCCCCTATGCCGCCAACTGCCTGCGCCAGACCGCCGAGGGCTCCTTCCTGTTCGGCAGCAGCCATGAGAAGGTCGGCTTCGACGACGGCACCCAGGTTACGACCGCGGCCGATCTCTGCGCCACGGCCCTACGCGTCCTGCCCGGGCTGGAAACGGCCGGGGTGGTGCGCTTCTGGGGCTCGCTGCGGGTGATGACCCCGGACGGCCTGCCGATCTACGAGGAATCCAGCCGCTATCCCGGCGCCTTCGCCGCGACCTGCCATAGCGGCGTGACGCTCGCCAGCGTGCATGCCTTCGACATCGGCCCGGCCATCGCGGCCGGCGCCCTCCCCGCGGCGGTCGCCAGTTTCGGAAGCGGAAGGTTCGATGTTCAGGCGCATTGAACCGGACGCTGCCGAGAACGGCTTGACGCTGACCTTCGAGGGGCGGGCAATCTGCTTCCGTCCCGGCGACAGCCTGGCTGCGGCTCTGCTGGCTGCCGGCATCGGCGCGCTCCGGAAGAGCCCGGTCGACGCTTCGCCACGCGCGCCCTACTGCATGATGGGCGTCTGCTTCGAATGCCTGGTCGAGATCGACGGCCGCCAAAACCAGCAGGCCTGCCTGACGCCGGCTCAGGACGGCATGGTGGTGCGCCGCCAGATCGGCGCGAGGCAATTGCCATGAGCCAGGACTGGGATGCGATCGTGATCGGCGCCGGCCCCGCCGGCATGGCCGCCGCCGCGACCCTGGCCGAGGGCGGCGCGCGGACCCTGCTGCTCGACGAGCAGGCCGAGCCCGGCGGCCAGATCTACCGCGCCATCGAGCGCAACCGCGGCAATGCGCGGCTCTCGGCGATCCTCGGGCCCGATTATTCGCGTGGAGCGGCGCTGGTCGAGCGGCTGCGCGCCTCCGGCGCCCATCTGCGCTTCTCCAGCACGGTCTGGCGTGTCGAGGAAGGCCCGGCGGTCTGGTCGAGGACAGATGGCCAGGTCGTCCATGAGCGAGCCGAGGCCCTGGTGATCGCGACAGGCGCGATGGAGCGCCCGGTCCCGGTCGCGGGCTGGACGCTGCCCGGCGTAATGACCGTCGGCGCCCTGCAGATCCTGCTGAAGACCGGCGGCCTCGTGCCAAGCGGGAAGCTCGCCCTCGCCGGCACCGGACCGCTCTTCTATCTCTTCGCAAGACAATGCCTCGATGCAGGCGTCGAGCACCTGACCTTGCTCGACACCGCGCAAGCCCGGAACATCCCCGACGCGCTGCCACATCTGCCGCGCGCCCTCACCGGCCAGGGATGGCGCTATCTCGCCAAGGGCGTCGGCTTGCTCGCGGCGCTGACGATCGGGCGGGCACAGCTCTTCCGTGGTGTCAGTGAGATAGCGATCGAGGGCGAGGAGCGCGCCACCGCTATCCGCTTCCGCACCAGGCGAGCGCCGCACCGGCTCGCCTGCGAGCTGATCGGCCTGCATGAGGGCGTGATCCCGCAGCAGCAGCTTCCACGCTCGCTCGGCTGCAGCTTCGATTGGGACCACACCCAGTCCTGCTTCCAGCCGCGCCGCGATGCATGGGGCGCCAGCACGCTGCCCGGCATCTTCATCGCAGGCGATGCCGGCGGGGTCGTCGGGGCAGAGGCCAGTCGCCATGAGGGCGACGCGGCCGCCCTTGCGATCCTTGCGGAGCTCGGCCGGATCACTCCGATCGAGCGGGACTCCCGGCTGCGTAGCGCCCAGAAGGCTCGGGACGCTCATCTTTCGGCGCGACCGTTCCTCGACCGCCTTTACCGGCCGCGCCCGGACCTCGTCGCTCCGCCGGACCCGGTCACGGTCTGCCGCTGCGAAGCGGTTTGCGCCGGCTCGCTGCGACAGGCGGTGGCGCGCGGAGCGCTCGGCCCCAGCCAGGCGAAAGCCTTCCTGCGTGTCGGCATGGGCCCGTGCCAGGGACGTCTCTGCGGGCCGAGCGTAACCGGGCTGATCGCGCGAGAGACGGGCCGGAGCGAGGCCGAGACAGGCTATTATCGTGTCCGCGCCCCGATCAAGCCGGTCACCGTCGGCGAACTGGCAAGGGCCTCGCAACCAAATGCTGCGCGGTATGGAGACTGACATGAGCAAGCTCGACCTCGACGGCCAGCTCTGGCGCTTCGCACTGGAATTCTACGCGCTGCCCAGCGTCGCCGAGGCCTGCCTGACCTTGCAGGACGAAGCCCAGCTCGATGTGATCCAGCTGCTGGCCGCGATCTATGCCGATCTCGTCCTGCAGCAGCCACTCTCATCGCAGGATGTCGCGGAGCTCAAGCGGCAAACGGTGGAGTGGCGTGGCGCCACGGTCCTGCCGCTGCGCGACATCCGCCGCTTCCTCAAACCACCGCGGGATGGCTTTCCCGAGGAACGGCAGCTGCTGCGGGAGAAGGTCAAGGCCGCCGAGTTGCTCGCCGAACAGATCCAGCTCGCCATGACCGAGCAATGGCTGGGCCGGCGTCCGCCAGGACCGGGACTGCAGATGCGGGAGGTGCTCGGCCTCCTCCTCGTGAAGGATGATGCCGCCGGGATATCGCGGAACGAGCGAGCGCTCGATATCGCACTCTCGGCTCTGGAAACCGCGATGAATTTGGTAATTCGAAACTACGACAGCAAAGGGAATTACATCGGCGAATGATTCACAGCACCAGATGTTTGTGCAGGGTGTGCCCAGGCTTGCTGTTCTCGGGTTACATCGCGGTTGCAGTCTCACACGTCCGCGCTATCCCATGGCCGTCCAGCAGCTCCACGCCAGTCCAATCTGATGTAATTTTTAACAAATCGACTCGTTCAAACTCCAACTTATAGCCATAAACCTCAGTTAGATCTAAAAATACTATAGTAAATCACTTACCAAGATTGGGAACAAGAGCCCGAATACCTTTCATTCACTCCAAACAATATCTGATCAAGAGAAGCAAGCAAGCGTTTGATCTTCCCGCGCTTTTTGCTGTTTGAGCTCGGGTTATTCGGCGCCATTTTCGAGACGCTCCGAAAGCCCGTGATTACCTGCAGGTGGCCGCCTGGGCGTGGCTAGATGCGCCCCGCCGCGTCGAGGGGGCACAGCGCTGCGCGACGAGGTGCACGATCGCAGAAGCTCTCGATGAAACCGAAGGCCGCCAGCCGCGTTTCGCTGTGAAAGCGGAAGCGGCTCCGGTCGAACGCCTCGCATGCCAGCTTCGCAACGAATCTCCCCTACCCGGCATTGTCGCAGGCATGCTCGGCAAAGTCGGTCGAGGGCTGGCACCGGCGTCCTTGCAGCGATCGGCCGAAAGCCCGCGAGGGAGCATGAGCGGGCTCGACCGGCCCGCGCAGCGTCCTTTCGGAGCCTTTTGTCTCGAAGAGGCCGAAGAGGCGCTTCGATTCTTCCGGACCGCTCCCGGCGTTTGCCAAGACGTCCTCCGCCGGCAGGGCGGCGGAAACGAAGCGCTTTCCGGGCGGCATAGCCCGGGCATCGAGCAAGGGCGCTGCGGTCGTAACGAACAGCGCGAGGCCCTGCCCGACAGGATGATGATGGAGCGGCGCCCAGGCCGTCCGGGCCGAAATGGCCGGTTCCGGCTGGCGCGCGCCTTCTCAGTTGATCAGCGGCTTGGGCTGCGTCGTCTCCTTGTCCGGTGCGGACGCGAGGTAGAGCGCATATCCCAAGGCTATGAAGCTGAAAATGCCGAGTACCGGAAGAATCATCACATGCTCCTCTATGCGAGGTGCATTGTGCGGCTGCCCGGTAAAATGAATGGCGCCGATTTGCTTAGCATTGTCCGCATCCGCGCATTTCCCAACGGACCTGAGCCCTCACCCAGCAAAGGGCGGCACGCTCGCGACGGCCGCCGGGTTCGACCCAGCCGCGCAGGCGGCAACACGAAGACAGCCGCGGCCAATAAGACCGAATTCATATGCGCATCGTCGAGCGGCATGAACAATCCGGATCAAACGACTGAAATACAACGATAATCAGATAATCAACGCAAGCTTGGCCGCGGCGGTGCTGCCGAGCCCAGATATGCTCGGCAGCAATTCGGCAGATCCGCACATCTCGCCCGGCAGCTCCCTCCGCCAACGGTTTCCTCTCACGCTGCCGAGGCCCTCGCCTCCGGCTTCTCCCATTCCTCGCCCCAGATCATCACGGCATGGCCAGGCGAGACCTCGCGATATTGCCGGGCCGGCGGGACATAGTCGGGCGGGCGGACGGGGCTCCTGATCTCGTCGTTCGAGACCGGTCGCTTCTCGTGGCGGCGGGCGGGATCGGCGACCGGCACGGCGGCGAGCAGGCGCCTTGTATAGGGATGCTGGGGATTGCCGAATATCGCCTCGCGCGGGCCGATCTCGACGATCTCGCCGAGATACATCACCGCGACGCGGTGGCTGACCCGCTCGACCACGGCCATGTCGTGCGAGATGAAGAGATAGGCGAGCTTCATCCGCTCCTGCAGCTCGAGCATCAGGTTGATCACCTGCGCCTTCACGGAGACGTCGAGCGCCGAGACCGCCTCGTCGGCGACGACGAGCCGCGGTTCGACGGCGAGCGCACGCGCGATCGCGACGCGCTGGCGCTGGCCGCCGGAGAACTCATGCGGGAAGCGACTCGCCATATCGGGCTGGAGCCCGACGCGCTCCAGCAGATCGGCGACCTTCTCCTGCGCCTCCCGGCGATTGGCGAGCTTGTTGATCAGCAGCGGCTCTACGATCGCAGTGCCGACCGTCATGCGCGGATTCAGGCTCGCGAACGGGTCCTGGAAGATCATCTGCATGCGGGCTCGGCACTCGCGCAGCATCTTCTGGTCGAGCTTCAGCACATCCTCGCCATCGAGCAGCACTGAGCCGGAGAGCGGCTCGATCAGCCGCATCACCGAGCGCCCGGTCGTCGACTTGCCGCAACCGGATTCGCCGACCAGCGCCAGCGTCTCGCCGGAGAGCAGGCTGAAAGAGACATTCTCGACCGCATGCACCCGGCCGGTAACGCCACCGAGCAGCCCGGAACGGATCTCGAAACGCGTCGTCAGATTGGCGACTTCGAGCACCGGCCGCTCGCTCGCCGCGACGGTGTCGGCCGTCTCTTCCGGGACGTCCGAGAGGCCGGTCTTGCGATCGACCACAGGAAAGCGCATCGGCCGCTTGCGCCCTTCCATCGAGCCGAGCCGCGGCACCGCCGAGAGCAGCGCCTTGGTGTAGGGCTTCTGCGGGTTGGCGAAGATCTCCTCGGTCCGGCCGGTCTCGACCTGCTCGCCATTGTACATCACGACCGTGCGGTCGGCGATTTCGGCGACCACACCCATATCGTGGGTGATGAAGAGGACGGACATGCCCTCCTCTTCCTGCAGCAGCTTGATCAGCTCGAGGATCTGGGCCTGGATCGTCACGTCGAGCGCCGTCGTCGGCTCGTCGGCGATCAGGAGTTTCGGCTTGCAGGCGAGCGCCATCGCGATCATCACGCGCTGGCGCATGCCGCCGGAGAAGCGATGCGGGTAATCATGGAAGCGCGCCTTCGCCGCAGGAATCCGCACCTTTTCCAGCAACCTGACCACCTCGGCCTCCGCCGCGGAGCGCGACAGACCACGATGCAGCATCAGCGCCTCGGCGATCTGGAAGCCGATGGTCAGCACCGGATTCAGCGAGGTCATCGGCTCCTGGAAGATCATCGCGATCTCGTTGCCGCGCACCTCGCGCATCTTCGCCTCCGGCAGCGTCAGCAGCTCCTTGCCCGAGAGCCTGACGCTGCCTTCGATCTTGCTCGAGCCGGGCGGAGTCAGGCGCATGATCGAGAGCGCGCTCACGCTCTTGCCGGAGCCGGACTCGCCGACCAGTGCCACGGTCTCCTTCGGGGCGATGTCGAAAGTGGTGCCCCGAACCACCGAGCGCCAGGCCCCTTCAACCCGGAAGGAGGTCGTCAGGCCGGAAACGGAGAGAATGGGAGAAGTCATGTGGTCGCCTTCCGGTCGGCTTCAGATGACGCGGCGGGGATCGAGGGCGTCGCGCAGGCCGTCGCCGATGAAATTGATCGACAGAACGGTCAGGAAGATCGCCGCGCCCGGGAACATCGCCCAATGCGGCGCGACATCGAGATGGTCCTTGGCGTCGAAGAGCAGGCGCCCCCAGGTTGGGATGTCCGGGGGGAAGCCGAGGCCGAGGAAGGAGAGCGTCGATTCCGCGATGATCGCCGAGGAGACCTCGATGGTCGCGGCGACGATGACAGGGCCGATCGCATTGGGCAGGATGTGGACGAGCATCTGGCGCGTCTTCGTCGCGCCCTGCGCTCGCGCCGCCTCGACGAACTCCTTCTCGCGCAGCGAGAAGAATTGCGCCCGGACCAGCCGCGCCACCGGCATCCAGCGCAGGCCGCCGATCACGATCACGATCAGGATGAAGACGCCGCCCTCGACGCCGAACACCGCCTTGAGCTGCTCGCGAAAGAGATAGATCACCAGCAGCAGCAGCGGCAGCTGCGGCAGCGACAGGAAGAGATCCGTCACCCACATCAGGAAGGGGTCGAGCCCGCGGCGCGACATGCCGGCCAGGGCACCGACGATGACCCCGACCACGGTTGCCACCACCATGGCGGCGAGGCCGACCGCGAGCGAGATGCGCCCGCCATACATCATGCGGGCCAGCAGGTCCTGGCCGAGATCGTCGGTTCCGAAAGGATGCGCCCAGGAGGGCCCCTGCAGCTGCGCCGAGAAATCGATCTCGTTGATCGGCACGGCCCAGAGCCATGGCCCGACGACGACGCCGAGGATGAGCAGGCTGAGCACGACCGCGCTGACCATGGCGAGGCGATGGCGCCGGAAACGGCGCCAGGTCTCGCGGCCGGGCGAGAGCGCGGCGGGGCGGACGGCCGCCACCGGCTCAGCGGAAGGAGATGCGAGGGTCGAGCCAGCCATAGAGCAGGTCCGCGATCAGGTTGAAGAGGATGACGAGGCAGGCGAAGACGAAGGTGACCGCCATGATCACCGGGGTGTCGTTCGCCAGGATGGCCGTGATCAGCAGCGAGCCGATCCCGGGAATGCGGAAGATCTGCTCGGTCACGATCGCGCCGCCGAACACCGCCGGCATCTGCAGGGCGACGAGCGTCACCACCGGGATCAGCGCGTTGCGGGTGACATGGCGCAGGGTGACGGTCGTCTCGCCGAGGCCCTTGGCGCGGGCCGTGGTGACGTAGTCGAGCCGGATCACGTCGAGCACGGCCGAGCGGACATAGCGGGTATAAGACGCCGCCTGGAACAGGCCGAGCACCGCGATCGGCATGATCGCCTGTCGGAAATGCTCCCAGAACCAGCGCCAGCCCGTCGCCGAGATGTCGGATCGGTAGACGAAGGGCAGCCAGTCCAGCTTGATCGAGAACAGCAGGATGAAGAGCAGCCCGGTGAAGAAGGTCGGCAGAGAAAAGCCGACGAAGGCGAGCGTGTTGGCGATCTGGTCGAATATCGAATAGGGGCGCGTCGCCGCGTAGATGCCCACCGGGAGCGCAATCGCCAGCGCCAGCAACTGCGAGGAGCCGACGACGAAGAGCGTCACCGGAACGCGCTGCAGGATCAGCGTGTCGACATCGATGCGGCTGGCGAAGGAGAAGCCCCAATCGCCCTGGGCCATGGCCGTCAGCCAGCGGAAATACCGCACCATGACGGGGTCATCGATGCCGAACTTGGCCCGCAGCGCCATCCGCACTTCCGGCGGCACATTGGGATTGGTCGCCAGCTCCTCGAAGGGGTCGCCGGGCGCAAGGGCCAGTACGGTAAAGAGGATGACGCTGATGCCGAGCAGGCTCGGAATAGCGATCAGCAGTCGCCGGAAAAGATAGGTCGCCATCAGACAGGGTCCGTGAAACGGGCGGATCGCCGAGATGAATCGGGCTTAGCGGCGATGGCGGTTCGCCATCGCGCTGCACCGGCCCGCATGGAACGCCGCCGGAGCGGGCTGGCGGCTCGCGAAGGACTCCGCGAGCCGCCAGCCTCGGCTCAGCTGCGATACCAGGCGGCCACGTTCCAGGTGTCGACGTCCCAGCCGGAATGGTCGTGCATCAGATTGGTCGCCGAGGCGGCCATCCGGTTGCGCGAGAGCAGCGGCAGGAGGACATGCGCTTCGCAGAAGATCTCGTTGACCTTGATCAGCAGCGCCGCGCGCTTGGCAGGGTCGAGCTCCTTCTGCGCCGCCCTGTAGGCCTTGTCGGCCTCGGGGTCCGAATAGCGCGAGACGTTCCGGCCCAGCCATTTGTTCTCCTTGGTGGCGATTTCCCAGGAGGTGAGCTGGTTGAGGAAGCGTTCGGGATCGGGCTGCGGCTGCGTGGTCGTGTACATCTCCATGTCGCAATAGAGCTTGGTGTAGGTGTCGGGGTTCGCTACGTCCGAGGAGAAGAACACCGAGGCCGTCACCGATTTCAGCTCGAGATCGATGCCGGCTTTCTGGCAGGCCTGCTTGATGATCGCCTGCGTCTTCTGGCGCGGGGCGTTGATCGAGGTCTGGTAGACGTATTTGAGCTTCTTGCCGTCCTTTTCGCGGATGCCGTCGGAGCCGCGCTTGTAACCGGCCTCGTCGAGGATCTTGTTGGCCTTGTCGATGTTGAACTCGTATTTCAGCTTGGTCGACTTGAACTGCTTGGGCTCGTTGACCCAGCTCGCCGTGGCGGTGCCGCCGCGGCCATAGATGAACTTCTGGATCGAATCGCGATCGATCAGCAGGTTGATCGCCTCGCGGACCTTCGGGTCGGACAGCGTCGGGTGCTTGGTCTTGATGCTGGAGCGCTCGCCGTCGACCTCAGTCCACGGATCGGTGGTGTTGAGAATGATGAACTCGATGTCGCCGGAGGGGACGGCGCTGACCTTGCCGCGGCCGCCCGTCTCCATGCGCTTCAGGATCTCGTCTTCGACCTGCAGGTTCCAGGCATAATCGAACTCGCCGGTCTGGAGCACGGCGCGGGCCGCCGAGACGGCATCACCGCCGCCCTTGACCTCGATCGTGTCGAAATGCGGCTGGTTCTTGACGTGGTAGTCCTCGTTGCGCACGCCGGTCAGGATGTCGCCCGGCTTGAAATCGACGAATTTGTAGGGGCCGGTGCCGACCGGCTTGAGATTGCCCGGCGCCTCGCGCGACTTCGCGCCCTTGTACTCGCCGAAATGGTGCTTCGGCAGGATCTGGCCGACGACGCCGACGAAGGGATCGGCCCAGAACGGCGTCGGCTCCTTGAAGATCACCTTGACGGTGTGGTCGTCGACCTTCTCGACCTTGATGTTGCTGTAGGAGCCGGTGGTATAGGCGGCCGTCGCCGGGTCGGCGGCATATTCCCAGGTGAAGACGACATCGTCGGCGGTGAAGGGCTTGCCGTCATGCCATTTGACGCCCTGCTTCAGCTTCCAGGTCACGACCTTGCCGTCTTCGGAGAGCCCGCCATTGGCCCGGGTCGGAACCTCGGCCGCGAGCTGCGGCGTCAGATTGCCTTCCTTGTCCCAACCGGCCAGCGGCTCGAAGAAGATGCGCCCGGCGATCTGGTCCTTGGTGCCGCTGGCAAAATGCGGGTTGAGCAGTGTCGGTGCCTGCCAGAGCAGGATCTTGAGCGGCCCGCCGCCACCGGCCTTGGTCGGCTTGTAGGCGAGAGAGGCCTGCGCCATCGCGACGTCGTTCCAGGCCAGGATCTGCGACGCGAAGGGAGCTGCAACACCAACCGCAGCCAGTCGCTGAAT
Source organism: Allobosea sp. GW823-FHT01F03 (assembly GCF_058798075.1). Taxonomy (NCBI): domain Bacteria; kingdom Pseudomonadati; phylum Pseudomonadota; class Alphaproteobacteria; order Hyphomicrobiales; family Alloboseaceae; genus Allobosea; species Allobosea sp. GW823-FHT01F03. The sequence continues at coordinate 3,742,055 of NZ_CM179505.1, forward strand.
GAATGCGCGTCGCGAAACGGAACCGTCCTTCACGCCCTCAACCAGGTCGCGCAACTTATGTTCGTCCATCACTGATCCCCTCTGCTGACATCGGTCAGTCATTCCGAAACCGAGGCTTTTTGCCTCTTTTTTAGTAGTCGGCGGCGCCAGCAAGGCATGTGCCACGAAAGGCGTCAACAGGGTGGTGACGGAAACGGGGCGCGATGGCCGGCCTGCACGCATAAAACGCAACGGCTGCGGCCTGCACGCATCCACGCCAGGCCGGGCTCGCCCGTCGCCTCCGGCCGAAACCCGATGACGGCCCGGTCAGGAGGCCGTTCGTCGGGGCGTCCCAAACCTATCAAGGCGCTGTGCCGGTTTGCTTTATTTCCTCGCTGCAAGCCCGGCGGCTTCTGGCGCCCTCTCGCCCGGCGCCGTTCCTGCCGGGGACGCGGGCGCCCGCCGGCGCATGCGCTGTCAGCTCGGCACACCGACCGCGACGCGGCCGGCGCGCACCCGATAGAGGAATCCTGCAGGCATTTGCCATGCGTGGTCAGGCCGGAGGCAGCCCTTCAGGATCTACGCAATACCCATCGTCGGTGGACGACACGATTATCTTATTACAGTAGCGACGGGTTGGCCGCGAAGCACGAATCAATTGTATTGGGCCCAATGGATTTGCTCTCGGCCGACACTCGTTCAACGCGCAGCGCCAAGTAAGTTCTCCTTAACGATTGTTAACGATGGTCAAGACATGACGGCCCGCATCAACCGTTCCGCGCGACAATGACAGGCCCCCGGCAGCTGCCGACCGGATTTTGCAACAAGCGCGCGATATCGCGCTCCCGGCAGGCGACGCTGGTGACGATGGCGGGTTTGGCGGCGCTGATCGCCGGCTGTGGCGAACAGCGGCTGAGCGATTCCGAGCTGGTGTTCTCGAGCCGCGCGGTGAATGTCGACCCGAGCCGGGCGATGATCGCGCTGCCGCCGGGCGGGCCACCGACCATTGCCGTCGCGCAGCGACATTACGACAACGCCATCGCCCAGACGATCGCGCTCGCGACGCGGGGCCGCACGCCCGGCGAGAACGCGATCCATGTGGCGTTCCTGACCGCAGCGGACGTTCCCGACAGCGAAGGAGTCGCCGGAAACCTGCTCAAGGAACCCGGGCTCGACGACCACGTGCTCGCAGCCGAGATGGAGGAGCGCCTGCCCGGCGTGGCAATGGCGACCTCGGCGCTGTTCGTGCAGAACAAATACGGCCCGTTCGGCTATGCCTACGGACGCGGCGTCGGCAACGACGCCTGCATCTATGTCTGGCAGCGCCTGATGCGCGGCGACAGCCTGTTTTTGCCGAAGACCGGAGCGGCCTCTATCCGGATCCGCATCTGCGAGCCGGGCGCGAGCGAGGCCGCGCTGCTGCGGCTGGCCTATGGCTACTCGCTGAACGCCTCGCTCGGCCGGACCGGCTGGGATCCGGTCGGCGCCTCGCCCTCACCGACGCCCAATCTGGGCGAGGCGGGCGCGCCGATCTATCCGGTGCGGCAGCCCTCCTTCGAGGATGTCCTGCCACCGCGAACCAGCGCGCCGCGCCCGGCGCGACCCATGCGCCAGAGCCCGCCGCGCGAAGCTGCGCCAGCCGAACCTGCGATTCCCGACCGGCCGATGGAAGGCTACCCGACCGTGCCACCACCACCCGTACGCTGAGCAAGAAGCGCCAAGTCACCGATGCCAACCGCGATTTACGTTTTCGTCTGGGCCGTCACGGCAGCGCTGGTCACGGCGCTCATTGCGCTGCCGATCAGCCTCCAGGCCCATCTGATCGCCAGCACCATCCTGGTCGGCGCGATGATCCTGCTGAAGCTGCTGCGCCCGCTCGGCGTCTGGCGGCTGATCGCGCTCGGCCTCGGGACGGCGATCGTGCTGCGCTATGTCTATTGGCGCGCCACCAGCACGCTGCCGCCGGTCAACCAGATCGAGGACTTCATCCCCGGCGTCATCCTCTTCATCGCCGAACTCTACAATATCGGCATGCTGTTCCTCAGCCTGTTCGTGGTGGCGATGCCGCTGCCGCGCCGCGAAACGCCGCCGATCGACCTGGAGAACGCGCCGACCGTCGACGTCTTCGTACCGTCCTACAACGAGGACGCCGATCTCTTGGCGACGACGCTCTCGGCGGCGCTCGCGATGGACTACCCGGCCGGCAAGCTTCAGGTCTATCTCCTCGACGATGGCGGCACCGACGAGAAGTGCAACTCCGACAATTTCGCCGCCGCCAATGCCGCCAAGCAGCGACGCGCGACGCTCCAGAAGCTCTGCACGGGGCTGGGGGTCACCTATCTGACGCGCGAACGCAATCTCAGCGCCAAGGCCGGGAACCTCAATAACGGCATCGCCCATTCGCAGGGCGAGCTGATCGTCGTCTTCGACGCCGACCATGCCCCGGCGCGCAGCTTCCTGACCGAGACCGTCGGCTTCTTCGCCCGCGACCCCAAGCTCTTCCTGGTCCAGACGCCGCATTTCTTCATCAATCCCGACCCGCTCGAGCGCAATCTGCGAACCTTCAAGGAAATGCCGTCGGAGAACGAGATGTTCTACGGCATCATCCAGCGCGGCCTCGACAAGTGGAACGCGTCCTTCTTCTGCGGCTCGGCCGCGGTGCTGAGCCGCAAGGCGCTGCTGACGACGAACGGTTTCTCCGGACGCTCGATCACCGAAGACGCCGAAACCGCGATCACCCTGCATGCCGCCGGGTGGAACAGCGTCTATGTCGACAAGCCGCTGATCGCCGGACTCCAGCCGGCGACCTTCGCCAGCTTCATCGGTCAGCGTTCGCGCTGGGCCCAGGGGATGATGCAGATCCTGCTCTATCACCGGCCATTGCTGAAGCGAGGCCTCTCTCTGCCGCAGCGCCTTTGCTACACGTCGACGGCCCTGTTCTGGCTATTCCCGTTCGCGCGGATGATCTTCCTGATCGCGCCGCTGTTCTATCTGTTCTTCGGACTCGAGATCTTCGTCGCGACCGGTGGCGAGTTCATCGCCTACATCGTCGGCTATATGATCGTGAACCTGATGATGCAGAACTATCTCTATGGCCGCTATCGCTGGCCATGGATCTCCGAGCTCTACGAGTTCATCCAGTCGCTGTATCTGCTGCCGGCCGTGATCTCGGTCCTGATCAACCCCAGCAAACCGACCTTCAAGGTCACCGCCAAGAACGAATCCCTCGAGACGCGCCGCGTCTCCGAGCTCGGCATGCCGTTCCTGATCATCTTCATCATCCTGGCGCTGGGCGTGGTCGCGCAGTACTGGCGGACCATCGCCGAGCCCTATAATGCCGACACGACGCTGGTCGTCGGCCTCTGGAACATCATGAACCTGCTGATGGCCGGCTGCGCGCTCGGCGTCGTCTCGGAACGGCCGGAGGGCCGCGCCGCCCGCCGTTTCGCCGTCAAACGCCGTGGCGAGATGGCGCTGAACGGCGAGAAAATACCGATGGTCACCGAGAACGCCTCGGTCGACGGCATCGCGATCCGCATCGGCGGGACGTCGATCGGCAGCAAGCCCGCGATCGGCGATCAGGCGCTGATCTCGTTCGAAACCAGCCTCGCCATGCCCAGCGGCACGCTGCCGATCCGGATCAAGCGCATCGAGCAGGAGGCAGAGGGGCTGATGCTCGGCTGCCGCTACGAGCCATCCGAACCCTTGCACAGCCGGATGATCGCCGATCTCGCCTTCTCCGATGCCGAGCGCTGGAGCCGCTTCCAGAAGGCGCGGCGCAACAATATCGGCGTCGTCCGCGGTACGACGCGCTTCCTCCGGATCGCGCTGTTCCAGACCAGCCGTGGCCTGTCCTATTTCATGGGCCTCTATCGGCTGGGCAAGGTCGCCAGCAAGCCGAGCGCAGCGGAATGACGGCGTTCCATCCGCCCCGGCTGTTGCGCGCCCTGGCCATCGCCCTGGCGACCACGACGCTTCCCGTCCTCGCCCAGCAGCCGAGCGCGCCGGGTGGTGCCCCGGCGCCGTTCATGATCGCACCGCCGGCTCCGGCCGGCGCCGCGCCGACGGCCCCTGCCCCCACGCCGATCACGCCCGCGCCGACGGCCGCTATGCCGAGCGCCGCCCTACCTTCCGCCGGGGGATTCGGCTTCAAGCCGCTCCTGCCGGCGGCACGGGTGACGCTGGAAGGCGAGGCCGACACGCGCAACTGGGCCTTCTACCTGACCCAGGACGAGGCGAACTCGGACCTCGCGCTCGACGTCGCCTTTCAAAATGCGCTCGTCGTCATGCCGGAAGCCTCGCGCCTGACGGTACGGATCAATGGCGAGCGGGTGCTCGAAACGCCGGTCGCCTCCTCGGACCGCCTGGCGCGCCTTTCGACCAATCTGCGCAAGGGCCTGCTCCGTCCTGGTCAGAACACGATCCGCTTCGAGGCGATCCAGCGTCACCGCACGGATTGCTCGGTCGCGTCGACCTATGAACTCTGGACCCGTATCGACGGTGCCGGCACCAAGCTCAACTTCCGCTCGCCGAGTGCGACGGAATTGCGCCTGCGCAGCATCGACGACCTGCCGGCGATCGGCACCGACGAGAACGGTCAGACCACCATCCGCATCGTCGCCCCGGGGGCTTCGAGCGCTGCGGCGGCGAACATGATCTTCGCGGTCTCGCAGGCCACCGCATTGCGCGGGCGCTACGGCCAGGCGGTGGTGCAGGTCTCCGAACGGGCGCCCGGCCGGGCGAGGCCGGGCACGCTGACCGTCGTCCTTGCGACGACCGCGGAACTGCCCGATCTCCTGACGCAGGTTCCCGAGGAGGCCAAGGCACGCAGCTTCGTCGGCTTCGTGTCGGACGCCCGCCTCGGCCCGTCGACTCTGCTGGTCACCGGCGCGAGCTGGCCGGACATCGAGAACGTCGTCGCGACCCTGCTCACGGCGCCCGTCTCGCGGCCGACCAATGTCAACCGACAGCTCATGGACACGTCGAGCTGGCATCTGCCGAACGCGCCCTTCCTGTCCGAGGCCCGCGCCTTGCGCTTTTCCGAGCTCGGCATCGCGAGCCAGGAATCCTCCGGCCGCCGGCTGCGCACACGCGCCGTCGTCGCCTTTCCCGGCGATTCCTACGCAAATGCCTATGGCGAGGCGACGCTCTACCTCGATGCGGCCTATGCGGCCGATGTGCTGCCCGGAGACAGCCATCTCGAGATCTTCGTCAACGGCAATGTCGCGGCGACAGTGCCCTTCAACGCGACCTCCGGCGGGCTGCTCCAGCAGTTTCCGATCACGGTGCCGCTGCGGCATTTCAGGCCGGGAATCAACGAGATCTGGCTCGAGGCGGTGACGCTGACCCATTCCGACCAGGCCTGCGGACCAGGCGCGACCTTGCCCGGCCGGAGCCGCTTCGCGCTGTTCGACACCTCGACCCTCTCCTTCCCGGACTTCGCCAAGATCGGCGTGCAGCCCAACCTCGCGGCGGTCGCCGGAACCGGCTTCCCCTATTCACTGGCGACGCGCATCCCGCTCATCCTGGGCCGCCACGACACGGCCAATTACGGTGCGGCGGCGACCTTGGTCGCGCGCATCGCCCAGCGTGCGGCCAGGCCGCTGGCCGTGGATGCCCTCGCCACCGTCGCGACCACCGACGATCAGCCGGCCCTGATCGTCGGCGCCGCCGGCCAGCTGCCGCAGGGTATTCTGCCGCGCGTCGGGGTCGCGGAAAACGTTCGCACGACCTGGCCGACACGCGCCGACACCGTGCTGATCGCGCCCGAGAACGACGCCGGGGCGATCTTCGACGCGGTCATCAACCGCTTCCAGGGTCAGAAGGTGCCGGGTCCGCAGGAGCAGGCGGAACCGACGACGGACGCACTGCGCGATCGCTGGCGCAGCTCGCTCGGCGGGCCCCTGGCCCGCTATTTCGTCGCCTTCGACCAATGGCTGCAGAGGACCTTCCATCTCTCCTTCGCCCAGTTGCGCATCCCGTCCTCCGGAGGCGGGCTCTACGAGCCGGCCGATGGCACCGATATGATCGCCGCGCAGGCCGTTGACCCGGCGAGCCGGCAGGTCTGGACCGCCTTCGTCGCGCGCCGCGAGGAAACGCTGGAAGCGACGGTCTCGCGCATCGTCACGCCCGGCAACTGGGCCAAGCTCGCCGGGCAGGTCACCGCCTTCCGCGGCAGCCAGGATGTCCACGTCGTCGAGCCGAGCCAAACCTCCATGGTGATGACACGCAGCTTCTCGCTGGCGAATATGCGCTTGGTCCTCGCCAATTGGCTGTCGAGCAATATCGGCGTTTATGCGCTGGCCCTGCTCGGCGCCTGCATCGCGCTCGGCATCTCGACCTCGCTGATGCTCGGCCGTCTGGGCCAGAAGCCATGAGACGGAACCCGATGAAAAGGCTGCTCGGAGCCGTCGCCGCAGCGATGCTCGCCTTTGCACCCGCAGCGCAGGCGACCCTGCCGCTCGAAGCCTGGGAGCTCTATCGGCAGAAATTCGTCATGCCGGACGGGCGCGTCGTCGACGACCTCAACGGCGCGATCAGCCATAGCGAGAGCCAGGGCTACGGCCTGCTGCTCGCCTGCCTCGCCGGCGACCGCACGAGCTTTGCCCGCATCCTCGCCTTCACGCGCACGGAGCTGCTGATCCGCGACGACGGGCTCGCGGCCTGGCGCTGGGACCCGAAGGCGACTCCGCGCGTCACCGACATCAACAACGCCACCGATGGCGATCTGCTGATCGCCTATGCGCTGAACTGTGCCGGTTCGGCCTGGGCGATGCCCGGCTACACCAACGCCGCCCGCCAGCTGGCCCGCAACATCGCCAAGGCCACCTTCCTGAAACGCGGCAGCGAAACCTGGCTGATGCCGGCCGTCAGCGGCTTCTCGGAGAAGGACCGAGCCGACGGACCGGTGGTCAACCCCTCCTACTGGGTCTTCGAGGCGCTGCCGGTGATGGCGCGCCTCACCGGCGACAATGGCTGGCTCAAGGTCCAGGCGACCGGGCTGAAGCTGCTCGACACGCTCGCCAAGGCGAACATGCCCGCTCCCGAATGGATGTCGGTCAAGGCCGAGCCGCGACCGGCCGACGGCTTCCCCGCGCAGTTCGGCTACAATGCCATGCGTGTCCCGCTCTATCTGCTGCGGGCCGGCCTCGGCGAACCGGGGCGCCTCGCACCATTCCGCGCGGCCTGGGCGAACGGGCCCGCCATCGTCGACGTCCGCAGCAAGCAGGCAGTCGAACAGCTCTCGGATCCCGGCTACCGGATCCTCGTAGCCGCGCTGGCCTGCGCTGCCGACGGCACCGCGATCCCGCAAGAGCTGAAATCCTTCGTGCCGACGGCCTATTACCCCTCAACCCTGCATCTGCTCACGCTGGCGATGCTGAGCGAGAGGTATCAGCGATGCATGTGAAGTCGATCCTGCTGGCTGCCGTCGCATCGGGCGCCATCTTCTACGGTCTCGGCCGCTTCGGACAAGGAGGCGAGCTGCCGCCGGCGCCCAAGCCAGGCATGCCGAGTGCGTTCGCGCTGGACCAGCCCGCGGCCGAGGGGGCCGAGATCAAGCCGGAGCTCGCCCAGGCCCCGCCGCCTGCCAATCCGCCGGCCGGGCAGCGTCAGGCCCAACCGGCTCCGCCCGTCGACGAAAGCGCGCTGCGCTATTTCGCCAGCCAGGGCGATACACGGCGCTTCGAGGCGGAGCTCGCGAGGCTGCGTGCACTCTATCCGCAGTGGAAGCCGCCGACCGACCTCAACACGCCGATCCCGGCCGGAGACCCCGAGCTCGAGCGGATGTGGAAGCTCTTTGCCGAAGGCAAGCTGAGCGAAGTCCGCGCTGCCATCGCCGGGCGCAGCACCAAGGAAACCGGCTGGAGCCCGCCGGCGGACCTCGTCCAGCAGCTCGACCAGGCCGAGGCCGCCCAGCGCCTGGTCAACGCCTCCAATGCCCGGCAGTGGGAACAGGTCATCAGGATCGGCACCGAGACGCCTGCCCTGCTCACCTGCGCCAATGTCGATGCGCTCTGGCGCGTCGCCGAAGCCTTCGTCCAGACCGAGCGCAGGGACCGGGCACGCGACGCCTATTCCTACATCCTCGCCAATTGCGAGAAGGCGGAGGAACGGCTCGGGACGATGCAGAAGGCGCTCTCGACCCTGCAGGACGAGCAGGTCAACGCCCTGATGGCGCTGGAACGGCAGAACGAATTCGCCAGCATCCGTGACGAACTGGCCCGCCGCCGCATCGGCCGGGCGGCGGAAGACCCGAAGCTCACCGTCAGCGCCGACGATCTGCGCCGGCTGGAGGTACTCGCCAACGCCGCGACGACGCCGGACGACCCGATCCTGCTCGGCTTCTACGCCCTGCACCATGGCGAGCCGGTCAAGGCGTCCGACTGGTTCCGGATGGCGCTCGCCCGCAATGGCGGCGCCAAAGCGGCGGAGGGCGCCGTACTCGCCTTCGCAGCCAACGGCAAATACCAGGAAGCCGAGGCCCTCGGTTCGCAATGGCTGGAGGCAGGCCCGGCCAACCGCAAGGCCTATCTCGACGCCCTGACGGCGTTGCTGACGCAGGAGCCGCCACCGCGCTTGGAAGCGGTCGTGCTGGAGCGGATCGTCAAGACGGTCAGCGCCGATCGTTATGCGCTCGGCGCCGCCGCGCTCGGCTGGTATGCTTACAACTCCGGCCAGACCGTGCCGGCCGAGCACTGGTTCGAAACCGCCCTGGCCTGGGATCGCGAGCATGAGCCCGCCGCCTTCGGTCTGGCGCTGGCGCGCCAGAGGTTGCGCGACGTGGCGGGCCTGCGTGCCATCGTCGGCGAATGGCGTGGGCGTTCGCAGCGCATCGCCGATATTCTGGATCCGCGCCGGCGCCACCTCTCGGCTCGCGAGGCCCCGCCGCGCGAGACCGGGATCAGGCCGGCCACGCCGGAGCCAGTTGCGGTGGAGCGCATGCCGCGGGCGCAGGCACCCGAAGCCTCCCCCCGGCCTCCGACGGCAGCGCGGCGCCTGACAACGGAACCTGCACCGGTCGATAATTACCTGCCTGCCGAACGTCCTCCCGCGCTGCGTGAGGCGGCGCGCCCGGTTCGTGGTGGCAGTTGCGGCAGCGGCGGCTCCGGTGCTGCCGCGCTGGCGCGCGGCTGGTGCTTGCTCAATCTCAAGCGCCCGGCATCGGCGATGCAGGCCTTCGAGGTGGCGATGCGCACAGGCGACGGCCAGGTGGTGGCCGATGCGGCCGCCGGCAAGGCCTATGCCGCGCTCCAGCAAGGGTTGACGAACGAAGCGACGGCCGCAGCCACCTCGGCCGCGCTGCCGCCTGCGCGCCGCCGCGAGCTCTCCGCTTTGCTCCTGTCCGAGCGCTTCTACGCGCAGTACGACGCCAAGAACTTCAACGCCGCGCTGCTCACCTTGGAGGAGCGCGCCAAATACGCCCCGGAGACCACCGACCTGATGCTGATGCGCGGCTGGTCCTATTTCAACGCCCGGCGCTACGAGGATGCGCGCCGGGTGTTTCGCGCGCTCTACAAGGTCAACCGCTCGTCACAGGCGCTCTCGGGGCTGACGGCGATCGACGACGCGACCCAGCGCAACCGGTACTGAGGCAGCCGCCCTATAGCATCGGGCCGAAAAGTGGACTCCACTTTTCGGAAAACTCCGATGCGGTAACACTGAGATAGATCACCGTGACCGCGTCCGAACGGACGCGCGGCGATCTAGGACCCGCCGCAGCCGCGGCGGGCCGTTCGCTCAGGATTTGCGCTTCGTACCATTGGCGCCGTTGCCCTCGCCGGCGAGCTCGGCGCGCGCGCGATGCATCGCCGCGCGGGCCTCTTCGTCGAGCCTGGGGAATTGCGGGTCGAGTTCCTCGAGCTTGTCGGCAATCGCGGTCGCCACCAGGAGGCGGCTGAACCATTTGTTGTCGGCCGGCACGACATACCAGGGAGCGTGCTTGGTCGCGGTTCCGGCGAGCGCCTCCTCATAGGCATTCATATAGTCCGGCCAGCGCTTGCGTTCGGCCAGGTCGCCCGCATCGAACTTCCAGTTCTTGGCCGGCTCGTCGATACGCTCGAGCAGGCGGCGGCGTTGCTCGCCCTTCGAGACATGCAGGAAGAACTTCAGGACCAGCGTGCCGTTGCGCGCAAGATGGCGCTCGAAATCGCGGATGCTGTCATAGCGATCCTTCCAGATATCCTCCTTGACCAGCGATGGCGGCAGGTTCTGCTTGGCCAGGATCTCCGGGTGGACCCGTGCGACCAGCACCTCCTCGTAATAGGAGCGGTTGAAGATGCCGATATGGCCGCGCTGCGGCAGGGCGCAGGTCGTGCGCCAGAGAAAATCATGGCGCAACTCGACGATGCTCGGCGCCTTGAACGAGGTCACCTCGCAGCCCTGCGGATTGATCCCGGACATCACATGCTCGATCATGCCGTCCTTGCCGGCGGCATCCATCGCCTGCAACACGATCAGCACCGCCCAGCGCCCCTCGGCATAGAGGCGCTCCTGCAGGGCATGCAAACGCCTGGTGCCGGCCGCCAGCAGCTCCCTGGCCTCTTCCTTGTCGATATCGAGGCCGACCGTGTCGCCCGGATCGAAGTCGGCGAGCCTGAACTTCTCGCCATTGGTCACCATGAAGCGCTTGATCAGCTCGTCCTTCAGCATCGTCATCTCCGGCGGCAAGACCGCTCCTCTCCGCCTTCAGATCGACGACGATCCATCCCCTGGCTCGAGCCTCGCGAAAGCCCGGCCGAGCTTAGAGCGATGCGCAACGGCCCGGTAGGCCTATTCGCGCTGCCCCTCCCCGGCCGCGACCGACCGCGCAATCGCGACGAAGCGCCGGAGCACCGGCGTCTCGCGATCGAGCGGCCAGGCGGCGACGAGTTCGGAGACCGTCGAGTCCAGGCCCTTCAACGGCCGGTAGACGACATTCTCCAGATTGAGCCGCGACACCGATTGCGGCACCAGCGCGACGCCGATGCCACCGGCGACCAGGCCGATCATGGTATGGAGCTGGTGGACCTCCTGCGCCACTTGCGGCTCGAAGCCGGCCCGGCGGAAGGCGGCGCGGAAACGGCCTTCGACATAGCGGCGCTTGCCGGGCGGGGTCATGATGAAGCGCTCCTCGCGCAGCGCGGTCAGCGGCACCGCCGCCGCTTGCGTCAGGCGATGCCCGGCTGGCAGCGCGACAACGTAATTCTCGCGGAACAGCGGCAGCGTGCCGAGCACGGGCTCGCTGAACATCGGCCGCAGCAGGCCGACATCGATCCGGCCGGAGCGCAGCGCTTCGACCTGCTCCCTGGTCACCATCTCCTGCAGGATCAGCGAGACCTCCGGCAGTTCGCGGCTGAGCCGCGAGACCAGCACCGGCAGGATGTTGAAGGGACAGGCCTCGACGAAGCCGATGGTCAGGCGGCCGATCTGCCCCTGTGCGGCGCGGCGCGCCCCTGCCACCGCCAGATCGAGCTGGCGCAGGATCGCCAGCGCGTCGCTCTGGAAGTTCCGACCGGCATCGGTCAGCGCAACGCGGCGCTTGGTGCGCTCGAACAATTTTACCGCCAGCGTCTCCTCCAGCTTGGCGATCTGCTGGCTGAGCGCGGGCTGGGTCACGCCGAGCCGCTCCGCCGCCCGCACGAAATGCAGCTCCTCGGCGAGGGTGACGAAAAAGCTGAGCAGCCTCTGGTCCATGAGCCGAAACTAGAGCCCAAGACTAATAAGCAAAACTAATTTCTTGATGGCTTGCGATTGGCTCAGTTTTCGAACCGATGTCGGCGCGAGCAGAAGTGCCGCGGGTGGGAGGTTTTCGGAATGAGCGTGACGCACAAGAGCGGGCTGCCCGGCCTGCTGAGCTTGTCGGCGGCGCTGGTGATCACGCCGGCCCTGTTCTCGGCTTCCGCCATGGCGCAGACCGCCTGGCCGAGCAAGACGATGCGGATCGTCGTGCCCTATCCGGCTGGCGGCAATGTCGACCTTCTCGGGCGGCTGATCGGGCCGAAGCTGAGCGAGGCGCTCGGCCAGACCATCGTCATCGACAACAAGCCCGGCGCGGCCGGCGCCATCGGCGCGACCGATGCGGCGCGCTCGGAGCCTGACGGCCATACCCTGCTGATCGGCGATATCGCGACCCATGCGATCACCCCGGCCCTGCAGGACAAGCTGCCCTACAACCCGCTCACCGATTTCGCCCCGGTGATGCGGCTGACCTCGGTCTCGCTGCTTCTGGTGATCAATCCGAAGAACCCGGCCAAGGACCTGGCGGCGCTGCTCGCCGATGCCAAGGCCAATCCGGAGAAGGTGACCTATGCTTCGGCCGGCGTCGGCACGCCGCAGCAGCTCGCCTTCGAATTGCTGAAGGAGAAGACCGGCATCAAGGCGACCCATGTGCCCTATCGCGGCTCTGCCCCGGCCATCAACGACGTGATCGCCGGCCATGTCACCGCGATGATCGACGGGACCGCCGTGCCGATGGCGCGCGAGGGTACGCTGCGCGCGCTCGCGGTGACCGGAGCGAAGCGTTCGGCGGCGATGCCTGACGTGCCGACCGTCGCCGAAGCCGGCGTGCCCGGCTATGAGTTTGCCTCCTGGCACGGTGTCTTCGTCCCGGCCGGCACGCCGCCGGCCGTGGTCGAGCGGCTGAATGCCGAGCTCAACAAGATCGTCGCCGATCCGGCGGTGCGCGAGCGCATGGCGGCGCTCAACATCGAGCTGGTCGGCGGTACGCCGGCCGCCTTCGGCGACTTCATCAAGGCCGAGACCGGCAAGATCGCGGAGCTCGTCCGCATCTCCGGCGCCAAGGCGAACTGAGCAGGGCCATGCAGCGCGTCTCCGGCGATCAGGCAGGCAATCCAGCGGCGGGAGCTGCGTACTCTCCGCCTGGCGACCGCCATGTGCTGTTCGTCACCGTCGATCAATGGCCGGCGCGACTGCTCGGCATCGCCGGCCATCCGACAGTGGAGACACCGACGCTCGACCAGATCGCCCGCACCGGCACGCGCTTCACCAACGCCTATGCCGAATGCCCGATCTGCATCCCGGCCCGGCGCTCGATGATGACGGGCACGAGCCCGCGCGGCCATGGCGACCGTGTCTTCCAGCCGGCCTTGCCGATGCCGGACGGCCTGCCGACGCTGGCGCGCTCCTTCCGCGACGCCGGCTACCAGACGGCCGCGATCGGCAAGCTCCATGTCTATCCGCAGCGCGACCGGATCGGCTTCGAGGAGGTGCTACTCGCCGAGGAAGGCCGCGGCCATCTCGGCGGCATGGACGATTACGAGCTGTTCCTGACCGACAAGGGCCAGCCCGGCCAGCAGTTCATGCACGGCATGAGCAACAACGAGTACAGCTGGCGGACCTGGCACCTGCCGGAAGAGCTGCACGTCACCAACTGGATCACCTTCGCGGCGGCGCGCACGATCAAGCGGCGCGACCCGACGCGGCCGGGTTTCTGGCACGTCTCCTATACCCATCCGCACCCGCCGATCGTGCCGCTGGCGAGCTATTTCGAACGCTATCGGGCCCGCGACATCGACGCCCCGCTGATGGCCGACTGGGCCAGGGACCCAGCGGCGCTGCCCTATGCGGTGCGCGTCGCGCATCACTACTGGGAGCAGCTTCCGCCAGCGCAGCTCGCCGACATGCGCCGCGCGGTCTATGCGCTGTGCACCCATATCGACCACCAGCTGCGGATCCTGATCGGGACGCTGCGCGAGGAAGGCCTGCTCGACGACACGATCATCCTGATCTGCGGCGATCATGGCGACATGCTCGGCGACAACGGCCTCTACGCCAAGCGGCTGATGTACGAGACCTCGGCCGGCGTGCCGATGCTGCTCTCGGGAGCGGCGGGGGACAGCCGCGTCGGAACCGGCGCCACCGATGGCCGCCTTGTCGGCCTGCAGGACATCATGCCGACCTTGCTCGATCTCTGCGGCCTGCCGATTCCGGAGAGCTGCGAGGGCCTGTCGATGGTCGGCGAGCAGCGCCGCGACATCCTCTATGGGGAATCGCTCGAGGGCGCGAAGGCGACCCGCATGGTGCATGACGGCCGCTACAAGCTGATCTGGTATCCGGCCGGCAACCATTTCCAGCTCTTCGATCTCGACAAAGACCCGCAGGAAATGGCCGATCTCGCCGGCGATCCCGGCCATGCGGACATCAGGGCACGGCTCGGCAAGGCGCTGGCGGCGAGCCTCTACGGCGAGGACGAAGCCTGGCTGCGCGATGGCGAACTCGTCGGCATGGCCGAGCCCGAACTCGTCATGGCGCCGAATCGCGGCCTCTCCGGCCAGCGCGGGCTGCATTATCCGCCGATCCCGCCGACCGACCCCGCCAAGGCGGTGGGCTCGGGCTGACACCGCCGGCGAGCCGGCGCGTCAGCCCCTCGGATAGGCCGGCGGCATCAGGCTGCGGGCGAACCAGTCAACGAAGCCGATGATGTCGAAGACGGGGCGCCCGGTCGCCCTGGCGATCGCAGCCGAATGCGGCGGCAGATTGGTGCATTCGCACAGGATCGCGCCGACATTCGGATGCTTCTCGACCAGTGCCAGCGCGGCCGCGATCACCTCCTGCTCGAGCGTCGCGAAATCGGAGAAGCCGCCCTTGGCGCCATAGACCTGTCGGAACAGGCTGTCCGGCGCCAGGCCCTCGATCGGCGTGTCCGTCCGCACGCCGACGGCGGCGAGATGGCGCGCGCTCAAGGCCTCGGGCGCGAAGGTCAGGATGCCGACCTGCTGTCCGGCCGGCAGCATCGCCTCGATCAGCGGCGCCTGCAGCAGGCTGCTGGTCGCGACCGGCACGGGGAGCGCCGCCGCCAGCTCCTTCTGCAACAGAGCGAGGAAGCCGCAGCTCGTGGTGATGCCGCGCACCCCGCAGGAAACGAGGTCGAGCGCGGCCGCGATGAAGGGCTGCAGGAAATCCCCCGGCCGGCCATGCACGATCGCGGCCGGGTCGGCACCGCGCACGACGCGGAACTGCACCGGCGTCGACCAGCTCCTGGCATTGCCGATATCACCCGGCAGCCGCCGGAAATGCGTGTCGAGCATCAGGATACCGATGCCGAGATCGCCGACAGTCCCCGCCTGTCCGCGCGATGTGTCCGTGCCGCTCGTCATGCCGCGTTCCCCGGATTCGTCAGCCCGCCCTCCTCCGCACCAGCCGCGAAGAACCAGGACAGGAAGCGGTTCCTGCTCAGCGCAGAGAACGGAATGTCCTCCTGCAAGCACAGCCCCGGCACCCCGATGGCTCCGACGCGAAGCAGGTCGAGCACCGCGGCGACATGGGCGGCGGCGGTGCGCCGCATCGCGCTGACCGTGCTGCCACCGATCTGAGCCGGCACGACCTCGCGGGTGAACCGCTCCTCGACGGAGCGCCCATCCTGGCGGGATGTCGCACCGATCGAGATCAGCAGGCGATCGTCGACGATCTCGGGCAGGGCGTTGAGGAAGAGGTTGCGCAGGAGGTCGGTCCTGGCGCGCAGTTTCAGCTCGTCGAGCAGGAAACGCATATAGTCGAGATGGCCGGGATAGCGGATCGTGCGCGAGGTCAGCCGGGCGACCCGCCCTTCCAGGCGCGCGCACAGGCTCGCCGGGATATTGCCGGAAGCGAAGTCCTCATAGTCGCGCCCGCCGAGGCGCAGGCGGCCGAGATCGCTCAGTGCCGGCAGGCTGACGCGTCTGCCATCGACCAGCGCCGTCGAGGGCTGGATGTATTCGCGCAGCAGGGCATCGACGTCCCAGGTCAGTCCGTAGCCGAGCCGGCTACCCGGCTCGCGCGGCAAGGTGCCGATGCGGACGTCGATCTCAGCCGGCCCGGCGCTCCGCGAGACCAGATCGAGCACCAGCTGCGAGACCAGCCCCGGGGAGATGCCGCATTGCGGAATGAAGCATCCTGCCGCCGAGCGGGCCTCGCTCAGCACCGCGTCAAGACCGGCGGTATCGTCGCCGAGATCAAGATAATGAATGCCGCTGCGGCGCGCGGCGGCGGCGACCATCGGCGTCGCCGCCGCCGGCAACGCCGCGACCACGGCCTGGGCCTCACCGAGGAGCCGGTCGAGCTGCGTGGCGTTGCCGGGGTCGGCCTCCACCAGCGGCAGGCCGAGCTCGTCCATGCGCCGCTGCGCCGGTTCGGTCGGATCGACCACCACGACCTCGAACTCGGCAGCCTGCTTCAGGAGCAGCGCCAGCGCCGAGCCGACGCGCCCAGCGCCGACGATGACGACCCTGAAGGGGGTTTCAGCCTGTCGCACCGGCTCAGCCATGGAAGCGCGCGAGGAACGCCTTGAGGCGCTCATTGTCGGGGCGGCGCAGGATGGTCTCGGGCAGGCCCTGCGCGACGATGCGGCCATTCTCCATGAATACGACCCGGTCGGAGACGTCGGCGGCGAAGGAGATCTCGTGGGTGACGATGACCATGGTCATGCCCTGATTGGCGAGATCGCGCACCACACCGAGCACTTCGCCGACGAGCTCTGGATCGAGCGCGCTGGTGACCTCGTCGAGCAGCAGCGCGTCAGGCTGCATGGCGAGCGCCCGGGCGATAGCGACACGCTGCTTCTGGCCGCCGGAGAGCTGGTCCGGCCGGGCGTCGCGCTTCTCAGCCAGGCCGACCTTGGCGATGTAGTCCATCGCGATCTCGACGGCCTCGGCGCGCGACTTCCGCTGCACGATCACCGGGCCCTCGATGACGTTCTCCAGCACGCTCATATGCGGGAACAGGTTGAAGTGCTGGAAGACCATGCCGACATGGCGGCGCAATTCGCCCTGCCCGAGCAGATCGCCGCTGCCGCGATGCTTCTCGCCGACACGGCGGTTGCGGAAGAGGATCTCGCCGGCGTCGGGCTTCTCCAGCATGTTCATGCAGCGGATGAAGGTCGACTTGCCCGAGCCTGACGGCCCGATGATCGAGACGACCTCGCCGGCCTTGAGGGCGAGGTCGATGCCGTGGAGTACGGTCAGCGCCCCGAAGCATTTGGTGATGCCGCGCGCCTCGAGCACGATGTCGGAGGCTGCCGGCGACGAAACCGAGGAAGACGAAGCGGGTGCGGATGAAGCGGAGGTCATGGGCGCTCTCGATCAGTTGCCGCGGCGCATGCGGTGTTCGATGTAGTCGGCGAACTTCATCATCGGGAAGAGAATGACGAAGTAGAGCACAGCGACCACCGTGTAGGATTCGAGCGGCCGATAGGTCTGGCCGTTGACGATGCTGGCCATGTAGGTCAGGTCCGCCACCGAGATCACCGAGACCAGCGAGGTGTTCTTGAACTGGGTGACCGACTGGTTGATGAAGGCCGGCATCATCCGGCGGATGGCCTGGGGCAGTATGATGCGCCGCATCACCTGCCAGCCCGACATGCCGATCGCCGCGCCGGCCTCGAACTGGCCCTTGTCGATCGAGACGATGCCGCCGCGGAAGACCTCGGCATAGAAGGCCGCCGCATAGAGCGAGAGCGTCAACAGCGCCGCCGCCCAGTTGGGCATGTCGAAGCCGAGCAGGAGCGGCAGCGCGTAGTAGATCCAGAGGAGCTGGACCAGGAGGGGCGTGCAGCGAAACAGCTCCTGGAAGCCCTGCGCGAACCAGTTCAGCGGTCCGATGCCCGAAAGCCTGGCGAAGCAGACGGCGAGACCGAGGACCAGGCCGATCGCGATCGAGCCTGCCGTGTAGACGACCGTGATCCACGCCCCCCACAGGAAGAGGTCGGAGGCCTGGATGATCGGGGCGAAGCTCCAAGTATACATGTCTTGCTAGCCTTCCTTGGAGGGCGGCCCTTACGGGCCGCCCTATGCTTCAACCACCGAAGCCGAAACCTTCAGGCATGTCGTCGAGCGTGATGCCGAACGGCGCCAGGCTGTTGACGATCCAGGTCTGGTTGTTGCCGATGCGGCGGTTGTACTCGGCCCAGGCCGAGATGAAGGCGCGCCACTTCTCGTCGCCCTTCCAGTTCAGCGCGACGACCGACGGCGTCGAGAGGACCGGGCTCGGCACCATCACCTTGCCGATGCCGTTCGCCTTCTTGGTCATCACCAGCCCGTTGAGCATGGTGTTGACGAGGCCGTCGGCCTTGCCGCTGACCACGGCGACGATCGCCTCGTCGCGCGTCTTGAAGCGCAGCATCTTGGCCTTGGGCAGGTATTGCTGGGCGATCAAATCCTGCGAGGAGCCGAGATCGACCGCGAAAGTGTATTTGGGATCGTTGAGCTCGGCCCAGCTGAGCTTGGAGAGCTCCGGCTTCGGCGAGACGATGACGAAGCTGTTGAAATAGGTCGGCGCCGAGAAGGCGACCGACATGGCGCGCTGCGGCGTCGCGGTCACCCCGAGCGCGAGGTCGACCTTGCCGCTCTGCACGTCGAGGATCGAATTCGGCCAGCTCGACTCGACCACTTCCAGCTTGACGCCGAGCGTCTTGGCGATGTCGCGCGCCATCTCGATGGCGAAACCGCGCCACTCACCGGTGCGCGGATCCTTGTTGAAATAGGGATCCTCGTTGATGATCCCGGGAATGCGCAGCACGCCGCGCGAACGCACGGATTCGATGCTGTCCTGGGCCTGAGCCGGCGACTGGAATGCCGCCAGCCCAAGGCCGACCGCAAAAATTGCGCTGATGATCTTCTTCACGACGATTATCCTCCGTTCCCTTGCCGATGATCTTCGGTCTTGCCCCGGCCTGCCGGGTTAGGGAGGAGCCTAAGGAAGGCACCTCCGCAAACAATGCGAGAGTAGGCCGCTCGCCTACCGGTTTTCTTATATGTCCCGAGCGCTTTCGAAGGCGGCCAGGCTGGCTTCGAGCGCTTTCAGGTTCTCGGGTCGCAACGGCGCCAGCGGCGCGCGCACCTCGGCCGAAATCGCGCCGCTGCGGGCCAGGGCGGTCTTGACCGGTACCGGGTTGCTCTCGATGAAGAGGTGACCGGTGACATCGAACAGGGCCTGATGGATACGGCGGGCCTCGCGCAGCTCGCCCTTGGCCCAGGCGGCGCACAGCGCCACGATCTCGCGCGGCAGCAGGTTGGAAGCGACGCTGGTGACGCCATCGGCGCCGACCGCGAGAAATGGCAGGGTCAGCCCATCATCGCCGGAATGGATGACGAAATCCTCGCCGAGCGCCCGCCGCAGCTCGGTGATCCGCTCGGTCCTGCCGCCGGCCTCCTTGATCGCGACGATATGCGGGTAGGCCTTGGCCAGGCGCGCCGCCGTCGCCGGGGCGATCTCGACGCCGGTCCGGCCGGGCACGCTGTAGAGCATGATCGGGATCTTCACCGCCTCGGCGATGGCGGCGAAATGGCTGAACAGGCCATCCTGCGAGGGCTTGTTGTAGTAGGGCGTGACGACGAGGATGCCGTCGGCGCCGAGCGCCTCCGCGCGCTTCGCCTTGGCGACGGCGAGAGTGGTCGCGTTCGAGCCGGTGCCGGCCATGATGAAGGCGCGCCCCTTGGCGGCGGCGACCGTGATGCGGATGACCTCGTCGGCCTCCGCCTCGGACAGGGTGGCCGCCTCGCCCGTGGTCCCGACTGGCACAAGCCCGGCGACGCCGGCTTCCAGCTGGGCGGCGATCAGGCGCTCGAGGGCGGGCACATCGATCGCGCCAGCGCGGAAAGGGGTGACGAGGGCGGTGAAGACGCCTGAGAGGCGCCGGCGCAGCTCTGAATCGATCATGGCTTTCTCTTCCATCTCAGTCAGTCGATGACGACCTTGGTCTCGCTCATCTCGCGCAAGGTCATGTGGATGCCCTCGCGGCCGAGCCCGCTCGACTTGATGCCGCCGAAGGGCACGTTCTCGGCGCGGAAATCCGGGCCTTCATTGATCATCACGCCGCCGACGCGCAGCTCGCGGGAGAAGCGCTTCACCAGCGCATGGTCGTTGGTGAAGACGCCGGCCTGCAGCCCGTAGGGGCTGTCGCTGACCTCGCCGATCACCTGTTCGGGATCGCTGAAACGGCGCACAGCGAGCACCGGCCCGAAGGTCTCGCTGCGCACCAGCTCGGCCTCGGCCGGAACATCGTCGAGCAGGGTCGGCGCGAACATGGTTCCACGGCGCCTGCCGCCGGCGACGACCGTCGCCCCTTGCGCGACGGCGAGCCTGACCCGCCGCTCGACCTCCGCCGCCGCGGGCTCGTCGATGAGCGTGCCCATCACGGTCGCCTCGTCGGCGGGGTCGCCGGTGCGGACATCCTCGATCAGCGCCGCGATGCGCGCGATCATCGTATCCCGGATCTCCTCATGCAAATAGAGGCGCTTCACGGCGGCGCAGCTCTGGCCGGCGATCTCGAAGCGATGCCCGATCGCGGTCTGCGCGGCGCGGTCGAGATCGGCATCCGGCATCACGATCAGCGGGTCGTTGCCGCCGAGCTCCATCAGGCAGCGCACGAGGCCCGAGGCGTTCTTGAGCGCGAGGCCGGCGGCCGGCCCGCCGGTGAAGCTCAGCAGGTCGATATCGCCGCTGGCGATCATGGCCGCGACCTCGGCGCCGCCATGGACGATGCTGAACAGGCCCTGCGGGAACCCCGCTTTGGCCGCGAGCTCGCCAAGGCGCTCGGCGGCCAACGGCGCCTTGGGCGACGGCTTGGCGACGACGGCATTGCCGGCGGCGATGGCCGGGCCGAGCTTGTGGCAGAGCAGGTTGAGCGGATAGTTGAAGGGCGTGATCGCCCCGACGACGCCGGCCGGCTCATAGGTGATCGCGGCGAGCTTGCTCGGCGCCCCCGCCACGATCGCCGTCGGCAACACCTCGCCATGCAGCACGGTGATCGCATCACCGCTCAGGCGCAGCGTGTTCTGGGCGCGGCGGACCTCGTTGCGCGCTTCGGTGATCGTCTTGCCGACCTCGGCACAGATGATCTGCGCCATCTCTTCCGCGTCCTCCGCGAGCAGTTCGGCGAGGCGATGGAGCAGGCCCTTGCGTTCGGCCGGCGTGCTGAAGCGGAAGGAGCGCCAGGCCTTGCGCGCGGCCCGCAGCGCATCGGCGACCGCAACCTCGTCGGCGACTTCGACCTTGCCGACGCTCGCCCCGGAGAAGGGGTTGAGCACGTCGACCACTGGACGGCTGCTGCTTCTGAAGGATTTTGCGAGAGTGCCATTCACGGCTCATGACTCCGTTTCGTCGGTCGAGAAATTGGCGAGGGCGGCGACCGAGACCGGCCGCAGCGGCCAACGCGGCGGATTGGCCGTCGGCAGCGCCTCGCCCCGCAGCTCCGCCAGCATGGGTCCGCAGAAGCGCCCCTGGCAGGCGCCGAGGCCGAAACGGCCCATCAGCCGGATCTCGCGGGCCGATGCGTCGGCCGGCAGCGCGGCGAAATCGGCATAGCGGCGCCCCTCGCAGCGGCAGAGCATGGTCTGCGGCGTCGGCGGCGTGGCCTTGCTACGCAGAGCCTCGGCAAGCGCGAGCTGAAAGCTCCGTGCCTTGCTCAGAACTGCTTCGAGCGGCGCAGCCGAAGCGGCGTGTCCCAAGCGCGAAAGGACCGCCGAGGCGGCACGCTGGCCATCGAGGATCGCCGCATCGGCGCCGAGAATTTCGCGCCCGTCGCCGGCGAGCAGCACGGGAACTTCCGCCCCGGGGGCCGGCAGCGGGATACCGGCGCGGTTCGGCTCCAGCCCATCATGGATCAGCAGATGGCGAGCCTGCAGCAGGCTTTCGGCGGAGCCGGCGCGGACGCGGATCGTCAGCCCCTGCCCAGTCTCGCTGACGCCCAGCACCTCGCTGCCACTGCGATAGGGCACACGCTTCAAGGCGAGCGCCGCGGCGTAGGCGGCGGCTTCGGCGAGCTGCGGCCCGGCCGTCATCAGGCGGGCCAGGGCCTTGGGCTTGTGCCAGGGCCTGCCGCGCTCCAGCACGGCGAGCGGCGGGTTGCCGGCGCGGGCGAGTTGCGCCGCGACGGCGAGCAGCAGCGGACCACTGCCGGCAACGACGATCGGACCTTCGGGCGGCCGGCCGGTCTCCTTGAGCAGGACCTGGGCGCCGCCCGCGCTCATCACGCCCGGCAGTTCCCAGCCTTCGAACGGAGCGATCTTCTCGACCGCACCGACCGCGACGATGGCGGCCCGGACAGGGCGCGCAAAAACGCGGCCGGCCATACGATCATCGAAGAGGAAGCGCCCTGCCCCATCGATGCCGAGGAAGACCGTCGAGGTCCGCAGCTCGATCCGCTCTGCCACATGTTCGAGGCGCGAGGCGAGTTCCGCCCAGTTGCGCCGGTGCCGTGCCGGCCCTCTCCAGATCTGTGGTGCACCGACTGCGGGCTGACGATGGATGGCACCGCCAAGCCGGTCGCGCTGCTCGATCAGCAGCACCCGCAGACCGGCTTCCGCCAGGGCTACGGCCGCAGCGACGCCCGCCGGCCCGCCGCCGACGACAAGGACCGGCAACTCAGTCATGGCCAGGTCAGTCTTGGCCAGATCAGTCATGGCGCAGTCCAAGGCTGGGCTGAGGGGAAAGACGCATTCCGGAACGCGCCGGCGTCAGGCAGGCCTCGACGGCCCCCTCGCCCGCGATGGCGACGATGCAGGCCTGGCAGGCGCCGATGCCGCAGAAGACGCGGCCACGCACGGCCCCCCCCTCAGGGCCGAGATCGGCGATGCCGGCGCGCAGCAGCGCCGCAGCGACGGTCTCGCCGGGCCGGAAGGAAACCGGCCGGTCGATCCAGTAGAAGCACGGGTTCATGCCAGGGCCTCGGCTCTGGAGAAGCGCTGGGGCGCGAGCATCGAGAGATCGACGCCCGGCGCCTCGCCGAGGATCATCCGGGCGGCGCTGGCGCCCATGAACGGGCCGAGGCAGATGCCATCGCCCTCGAAGCCGGTGGCGATCGTGACCCCGCCGAGATGCGGATGCGGGCCGATGATCGGCAGGCCGTCGCGCGAGGCGGTGCGGACACCGGCGAAGGTCCGCAGGACGCGGCGCTGGCGCAGCGGCGGATAGAGATCGAGCGCGTCGCGCAGGATCGCCGCGATCGTCGCGGCATCCGTGGCCTGGTCGGCGCGGTGATCCTCGCGGCTGCCGCCGATCAGGAACTGGCCGGTGACCAGCGGGTCGATGACGAGGCCGATATGGGCGTTATCCCGGACGATTCCGCGCTTGGCGGCAAGATAGGAGGCCGCCATCAGATGGCCGTCGATCGCCGGCCGGCCGACCGCGGCCCGGTCGGTCACGACCATCTGGCCCTTGCGCGGGATCAGGATGTCGCCGAGCCCGAGCAGGCCGACCGAGCCGATCCCGGCGGCGACGAGCACGGCATCGGCCGCCACCAGTTCGCCCCGAACTACGACGCCGACGGCCTGCCCGGCTCGCATAGCGATTTCGGATACGGGTGCATTGCGCCGGACTGCGACGCAGCTCCGCTGCAGCAGGCGCTGGGTGATCTCGTAGCCGAGCGCATGCCCGTCATCGGGGATTTCGAGGGCGAAGCAGACGCCGTCGCCGAGACCGGGAATGCGGTTGAGCAGCGTCGGCCGGTCGACATCGAGCACGCGCTCGCCGGCGGCAGCGAGATCGGCGCCGTGCTCGGCGACGAGCTCAGCCTCGAGTCGGGTGCGGGCAACGAGGAAAGTCGAGCGGCGATGGAACAGGCCGCGCAGCAAACCGTCGGCCTCGCAGCTTCCGTAGAAGGCGCGGGCATGGCGGGCGAGGTCCATCATCGGGCCGGGCTTCTTGCTCGCGACCGAGACCGCGCCGTCCGAAGCGCCGGTCGCGCCGGCCGCCGGTCCCGAAGCATCGAGCAGCGTGACCCGCGCCCCGGCCGCCGCCAGGAAATGCGCGGCGGCGGCGCCGACGATTCCGGCGCCGATCACGGCGACATGAAGGGAAGGAGAGCGGGCCATGCGAAGCGACGGGGGCGTCCTTGAAAGCGATGCGCGACCCTCGGTCGCTTCGCCTTCCGGGTCGATCCAAATGATCCGCCGCGACTTGCGCCATTGTTTGAAAGTGGCGGAAGGTCACCGCCTATGGCTAAGAGTGAGGCTCCCCGCCGCGGAACGAACCATGCGCGAAGCCAATCTGACGCTGATCCAGACCTTCTTCATCGTCGCACGCGACGGCTCCTATTCGGCAGCGGCGCGCAAGCTGGGGATGAGCTACCAGTCGGCCGCCAACCATGTCCGCCGGCTCGAACAGGTGCTCGAGGAGCGCCTCGTCCTCTCCGAGCAGGGCGCCAAGACGGTGACGCTGACGCCGCGCGGGCGCAGCCTCTACAAGCTGCTGCTGCCGGAGCTCGACACGGTGCTGGCGAGGCTCGACCGCACGCTCGACAAGGAGCGGCCGGTGCTGCGCATCGGCCTGCCGCAGGCGATCTTCTACTATCTGCTGCCGCCGATCCTGGCGCGCTTCCGCGAGCTCTTCCCGCAGGTCGAAATCCTCGCCTATGAGCGCGACACCTCCCTGCCCGAGATGATCAAGGATGGCAGCCTCGATCTGTGCATCACCGAACGCTATTTCGGTGACCCGAACGTGCCGCAGCATCTGGTCTGCACCTATCGGCCGGCGCTGGTCTTCCCCACCGCCTGGGGCGCGGCGCCGGCGCCGGGCGCGATCCGGGAATGGGCGCAGGGGCGCCCCTTCGTGACCTATGAGCCCGGCCAGCTGCTGCGCAACCTCGCCATCGACTATCTGCGCCCGGACGGCTCGGAGATGGAGATCGCGATCTCGACCTCCGGCAGCTCGAGCGTGAAGCGCTGCGTCGAGGCAGGGATCGGCTTCGCGATCATCCCGGCCTGGTGCCTCGACGGCAACGAGACCAGCATCGCCGGACTCGAAATCGCCGAGCTGCCGGAGATCCCGATCTATTTCGGCGAAGCGAGCTTCCTCGCCCGCAACCCTTATGTCGTGACGCTTCGCCAGCTCTGCGGCAACCTGATGCAGACGGCGTCCGGCCCGCAGCTTCCGACCGCTTGACGCCGCTTCGCGCCGATCTATGGTCGCAGCCGATCATGGTTCTCCAGGCGTCACGCCCTGGAGCTAAGAGGGAATTCGGTGAGGCGCACCGCGCCGAGGCCGAGGCTGCCCCCGCAACTGTAAGCGGCGAGCTCTCCACCCATCGTCCACTGGCGCTCGCGCGCCGGGAAGGCCGGGCGGAACCAGCATCGACCCGCGAGCCAGGAGACCTGCCCTGATCGTCGGAAAGGTCTTTCGGGCGGGGTGCTCCGGAGGGTTGCTGGCAGGCGCGGGACGAGGATCCCGCCGCTCCGTCGCAATCGCCTGCTTCCCGCCTTCATCTCGGGGAGCGATGAATCCAGATGCCCATCTCCAACAGCGCCGCCGGCGCCTTTTCCCGCGCCAGCTTGACAGGCCACGGCGCAGACCTCTATCAGTTTTGTTATAACATTACATATCAACCCACGCCACACCCGGCGGGCTCACTCCCCGGCGCCGTCCGCTCTCTCCTGCCTTCGAAGGGTCCCATGCGCGCCTTCCGCCTCCCGCTCGCCCTGGCCGCCGGCCTGTGTCTCGCCACGGCCGCACAGGCGGCACCGACGCGGTACCCGCTGACGCTGGAGAACTGCAGGGAGACCGTCACCTTCAGCCAGGCGCCAAAGCGTGTGGTCGCCGTCGGCCAGACGCAGACCGAGATCCTCTATGCGCTCGGCCTGGGCGACCGCGTCGTCGGCACCTCCGTCTGGTTCAGCCCGGTCGCCAAGCCCTATGAAGCCGTGAATGCCAAGGTGAAGCGGCTCGCCGACAATGATCCGAGCTTCGAGGCGGTCGTCGCCCAGGAACCCGATCTCGTCACCGCGATGTTCGAATGGCATATCGGGCCGAACGGCATCGTCGGGAAGCGCGACCAGTTCGCCAAGGTCAAGGTACCGACCTATGTCTCGCCGACCGATTGCGTCGGCAAGGACAATTCCGGCCCCGGCGACGGCGTGCGGACCAAGATGTTCGGCATGGAACTGGTCTACCAGAACATCCGCGAATTCGGCCAGATCTTCGACGTTTCCGACCGTGCCGAGGCCCTGGTCGCCGAGCTGAAAGCGCGCGAGGAGAAGGCGGTGCAGTCGGTCGCCGGACTGAAGGCACGGGACGTGCCCGTCGCCGTCTGGTTCTCCAGCAAGGACATCAAGGGCGACGCCTTCATCGCAGGCAAGAACGGCGTGCCGGCCTATATCCTGTCGAAGCTCGGCGCCCGCAACGTCATCACCACCAATGAGGAATGGCCGCTGGTCGGCTGGGAGAGCATCGCCGCCGCGAACCCCGCCGTGATCGTCGTCGTCAAGATGGATCGTCGGCGCTTCCCCGCCGACGATATCGATCTCAAGCTCAACTTCCTCAAGACCGACCCGGTGGCGAGCAAGCTCGATGCCGTCAAGCAGGACAGGATCGTGGTGATGGATGTCGGCGCGACGCGCGCCGGGCTCGACACCGTCGACGGCATCGAGGCGCTGGCACGCGGCATCGAGCGCTTCGGCCTGGCGCGGTGAGCCACCACCCCGTCCAGCCGAACTGGCCGGCGCGGATCGGCATCGCGTTCGCAGCGCTGGCCGCGCTGGTCTTCGCCATCGCGCTTGCGGTGACGATCGGAGAGATGCGGATTCCGTTGCCGACCGCCTTCCAGGCGCTCGGCAACGGCTTGTTTGATCTGGGCTACCCGGTCAGTGCCATCCAGCAGGGCGTGATCTTCGACTACCGGCTGAGCCGGGCGCTGCTGGCGGGGCTGTGCGGCGGGGCACTGGCGCTGTCGGGCGCTATCCTGCAGGCGCTGCTGCGCAACCCTCTGGCCGAGCCCTATATTCTCGGCATCTCGGCCGGCGCCTCGACCGGCGCGGTTGCGGTAATGATCCTCGGCTTCGGCGGGGCGGCGCTCACCGTCTCCGGCGGCGCCTTTCTCGGCTCGGTCGCGGCCCTGCTGATCGTCGCGCTGCTTGCCGCCGGCGCCGGCGGGGCGAGCGACCGCGTCATCCTCGCCGGGGTCGCCGGATCGCAACTCTTCAACGCCGCGACGGCGACGATCGTCACGACGCTCGCCAGCGCCGAGCAGGCGCGCGGCGTGATGTTCTGGCTGCTCGGCAATTTCGGCGGTGTGCGCTGGCCGGACGTCTTCGTCGCGACGCCGGTCGCGCTCGCTGGCTTCGCGATCTGCATGCTGCACGCCAAGGCGCTCGACGCCTTCGCCTTCGGCGCGGACGCCGCCGCCTCGCTCGGCGTCGCGGTAACGCGCGTGCGCATCGTCCTCTTCGCGGTGACCGCGGTGATGACCGCGACCATGGTCAGCATCGTCGGCACGATCGGCTTCGTCGGCCTCGTCATCCCGCACGCGGCCCGCTTCCTGGTCGGCCCCGGCCATGCCCGGCTGCTGCCGGTCTGCCTCGTCATCGGCGCGATCTTCATGATCCTCGCCGACATCCTCTCGCGCATCCTGGTGCCGCAGCAGATCCTGCCGATCGGCGTCGTCACCGCCCTGGTCGGCGCGCCGGCCTTCGCCATCATCCTCTATCGCGCCAGGCGGCCGGCATGACGCTTTCGGCACGTGACGTTTCCTGGGGCACCTCCGGACGGATGATCGTCGGCGGCGTGACGCTCGAAGCGGCGCCCGGCAAGATCCTCGGCCTGATCGGGCCGAACGGCTCCGGCAAGTCGAGCCTGCTGCGGCTGCTCTGCCGGCTGCGCAATGTCTCGTCCGGCGTGGTCGAGCTCGATGGCCGCGATATCGGGCAGGTATCGCGGCGCGAGCTCGCCCGCCGGCTCGCCTTCGTCGAGCAGCAGGCGACGACCGAAATCCAGCTTTCGGTCTGCGATGTCGTCCGCCTGGGCCGCACCCCGCATCGCGGCGTCCTCGCCTCCTGGAGCGCGGCCGACGAGCAGGCAGTCGACGCGGCGCTGGCGCGCGTCGGCATGAGCGAGCGGCACGAGCAGCACTGGCACACGCTCTCGGGCGGCGAGCGCCAGCGCGTGCATATCGCGCGCGCCTTGGCGCAGACGCCGAGCGAGCTCATCCTCGACGAGCCGACCAATCATCTCGACATCCAGCACCAGCTCTCGATCCTGACCCTGGTCCGCCGGCTCGGCGTGACCTGCATCGTCGCCCTGCACGATCTCAACCTCGCGGCCCTGTTCTGCGACGAGATCGCGCTCCTGCACGAAGGCGGGCTGGTCGCCTCCGGCACGCCCGAGACGGTACTGACCGAGGAGACGATCCGGCGGGTCTTCGGCGTCGCAGTCAGGATCGGCGCCACCGCTTCCGGCCGGCGCCATATCGAATACCTCGTCGATCCCGACTGCTATGGAGAGGCCGCACCATGACCGCTTCCGACGTGCAACATGCCGTGACCGGTTACTGGACTGCGCGCGCGCCGAAATTCGACGGCGTAGCCTCGCATGTCGCCCAGTCCGCAATCTGGCAGGAGGTCCTGGAAGCAGCCTTCGCCGCAAAGCAGCCGCTCGACATCGTCGATCTCGGCACCGGCACGGGCGCCTGCGCGCTGGTCGCGGCCTCGCTCGGCCATCGCGTGCGCGCCTATGACGGGGCGGAAGGCATGCTCGCCGTGGCGCGGGCCGCCGCGGAGGCACAGGGCCTCGCCGTCGAGTTCATCGCCGAGACGCTGCAGGACGCCGGCATCGCGCCGGGCTCGGCCGATATCGTGACGCTGCGCAATGTGCTGTGGACGCTGGAGCAGCCGATGGCGGCGCTGCGCAAGGCTCGCGACATCCTGCGCCCGGGCGGGCGGGTCTTGATCTCGGATGGGCTCTGGTCAGTCGCGCCGCAATACCGGTCGACCTATCCGGCCGACATTGCCGCCCGCCTGCCGCTGCATGACGGGCTGACCGAGGACAAGGCGCGGCAGATGCTGGACGAGGCCGGTTTCGGACCGGCCATCTCCTGGCAGCACCTGTTCCCGGCCTCGCCCTATCCGGGCGACGTGCCGATGTTCGTGCTCTCGGCCGTCCGGGCCTGAAAGCGCCGCGCCCCTTCCCTCAGTGGCCCGCTGCCGGCACCGGCGGCGTGCCGTGGGTGTGGAAGCTCTCGATGGTCTTCAGCCCCCAGGCCTGGCCCTTCTTCCGCTCCTCCTCCGTCCAGGTCACGGTCTGCCAGTCCGGATCGAGGATCAGGCGCGCGCCGGCATTGGCGATCTCGACGCGGTTGCCGGCAGGTTCGTAGACATAGAGGAAGAAGGTCTGCTGCACCGCGTGCTTGTGCGGGCCTGTCTCGATGTAGACGCCGTTCTCGAGGAAGATGTCGGCGGCCTCCAGTACATGCTCGCGCTGGTCGACGGCATAGGTGACGTGGTGGAAACGTCCCAGGCTGCCGGTATGGTCGCGGGTATAGGCGATGTCGTAGCTCTTGTTGTTGACGGTGAACCAGCAGCCGCCGACCTCGCCTGAATCGAGCACGATCTGCTCGGTGACGCGGCTGCCCAGCGCCTTCGGCAGGAAGTCGCGGATCGCCGCGACGTCGCGGGCGAGCAGGTTGAGATGGTCGAGCCGGCGGACCGCGCAGCCGCGGCCGTGATTGCGCTGCGGCTGGTTCTTCAGCGCCGGGCGCTCATGCGGCGGGGCGGCATATTTGTTGGTGTCGAAATAGATCTCGAAGACATGATCGTCCGGGTCGCGGAAGCGATAGGCCCGGCCATGGCCGAGATCGCCATCGACCCAGCCGATACCGCAACCCATCGCCTCGATCGCCTCGACGCGGCGCTGCAGGGCCTGCGCGCTGGTGGCGCGGTAGGCGACATGACCGATGCCGGTGGTCTTCGCCGCCGTGAGCTTCAGCGTATGGAACTCGTAATCGTCCCAGGCGCGCAGGAAGACACTGTCACCCTCGCGCCCGCTCTCGGTCAGCCCGTAGACATTGACGAAGAAATCGAGGCTCTCGGCCGGCTTGTCGGTCAAGAGCTCGACATGGGCGAGATGGGCGATGTCGAAGCAGGGTTCGCCACTCATCCCCAGACCTCCCTGGCGACTTCGAGGATGCGCGAGAGCTTGGCCCATTGCTCATCCTCGGCCAGGACATTGCCCTCCTCGGTGGAGGCGAAGCCGCATTGCGGCGACAGACAGAGCTGCTCCAGCGGAGCGTATTTCGAGGCTTCCTCGATGCGGCGCTTGAGATTGTCCTTGCTCTCGATCTCCCCGAACTTCGAGGTGACGAGGCCGAGCACGACCTGCTTGTCGCCCCTCGGCAGGAAGCGCAGCGGCTCGAAGCCGCCGGAGCGGTCGTCGTCCCACTCCATGAAATAGCCGTCGACGTCGATCTGGTTGAAGACCATGTCGGCCACCGGCTCATAGCCGCCCGAAGCGATGAAGGTCGACTTGAAGTTGCCGCGGCAGGTGTGGGTGGTGATCTGCATGTCGGCCGGCTTGGCCTTGAGCGCGGCGTTGAGCACGTCGCGGTAGATGAAGATCAGCCTGTCCGGATCGTCGCCGCGCTCGGCCAGCATCTTGCGCTGCTCGGGATCGCAGAAATAGGACAGGCTGGTGTCGTCGAGCTGGAGGTAGCGGCAGCCGGCGTCGTAGAAGGCCTTGATCGCCTTGGCGTAGGCCTTGCCGAGATCGTCGTAGTAATCCTCCATCCTGAGATAGGCGCTCGGGTCGATCGCCTTCCGCCCGCCGCGGTAGTGCAGCATGGACGGGCTCGGAATCGTCATCTTCGGCACGCGGCTGGTCACCGACGCAAGGAACTTGAAGTGGGCCAGATGCGGATGGTCGGCCGGGAAGTCGAGCTTGCCGGTGACGCGGATGCCGTGCCCCTTGGTCGCGACGCCCTTGAACTGGATCCCCGCATCGGTCTCGTAGGTCGTCACGCCGGTCAAGCCGTCGAGGAAGTCGAAATGCCAGAAGGCGCGGCGATACTCGCCGTCCGTGACCGCCTGCAGGCCGATCTCCTCCTGCTTCCTGACGAGCTTCCTGATCTCCTCGTCCTCGATCGCGGTGAGATCGGCCTGGCTGATCTCGCCGGCCGCATGCCTGGCGCGGGCGTCCTTGACCGGCGCGCTGCGCAGCAGGCTTCCGACCATGTCGCCCCGGAAAGGCGGCTTCTTCCTCTGAGTCATGACGTTTCCTCCCGGTTCTTGATGGTCATGCTGCGGCGGCGAGGCCGAGATGATGTTCGAGGCGCTCAGGCTCGGCGATGAGCGTGGCACTGCGCTCGGCCAGAACCACGCGCCCGCGTTCGAGCACGATGGCGTCGTCGGTCAATTCGAGGATTTTTCGCGCATGCTGCTCGATCACGATGGCGGAGAGCCCCTCCTCGCGGAACAGGGCCTTCAGCGCCTTGAGCAGTTCATCGACGATGATCGGGGCGAGACCCTCGGTCGGCTCGTCGAGCAGCAGGAGCTTCGGATTGAGCATCAGGGCCCGGCCGATCGCCAGCATCTGCTGCTCGCCGCCGGAAAGCTGGTTGCCGAGATTGACCTTGCGCTCCGCCAGGCGCGGGAACAGGCCAAAGACGCGGGCAGCATCCCACGGCCCCGGCAGCGCCACCGCCGTCAGGTTCTCCAGAACCGTCAGCGATTTGAAGATGTTGCGCTCCTGCGGCACCCAGCCGATGCCGGCATGGGCCCGCTGCTCGGGCGAGGCGGTGGAGAGGTCCCGCCCGGCCAGCACGATCCGCCCGCCGCGGCGTCGCGTCACGCCGATGATGCTGTTGACCAAGGTCGTCTTGCCGACGCCGTTGCGGCCGAGCAGTGCGAGCGAATGCCCTTCGGCGAGGCTGAGGTCGATGTCGAACAGCACCTGCGCCTCGCCATAGCCGGCGCTCAGCTTCTCGATCCTCAGGAGTTCAGTCGATGCTGCGTCAGACATGGGCGCTCTCACCCAGATAAGCCGCCCGCACGGCCGGATCGCGCGCCATCTCCTCCGGCGTCCCTTCCGCCAGCACGCGCCCGTTGACCAGCACGGTGATGCGCGTCGCGAAGCGGAAGACGAGGTCCATGTCGTGCTCTATCAGCAGCACCGAGACATCGTCCGGAAGCTCGGCGACCGTCTGCATCAGTTCGCGCCGTTCGGCTTCCGGCACGCCGGCCGCCGGCTCGTCGAGCAGCAGGACCGTGGGCCGCGCGGCGAAGGCGGCGGCGATCTCGATCTGGCGCTGCTTGCCATAGGGCAGCGTCGCGATGGTGCGATCCATCATATCATCGAGCCTGAAGCGGGTCAGGATCTCTGCGGTCTGCCCGACCAGTTCCGCATCGAGATCGAGCGCACGGAAAGGCCGGCTGCCGCGGCCGAGCCGCTCGGAGGTGACGAGCGCGATCATCTCCAGCGGCGTCATCGACGCGAAGAGCTGGTTGATCTGGAAAGTGCGGGCGAGGCCGCGCTTGACCCGCGCCTCGCGCGGCAGCCTGGTGATATCCTCCCCCAGCAGCGCGATGCGCCCGGAACTCGGCTTGAGCACGCCGGTGAGCTGGTTGACGAAAGTGGTCTTGCCGGCACCGTTCGGGCCGATCAGAGCGTGGCGCGCCCCCTTCTCGAGCGTGAAATCGACATGGTCCGTCGCGGTGATCCCGCCGAAATTTTTGCACAGGTCGAAGGTCTGGAGAGCGACGCTCATCGCGCCCCTCCCCGCCCGAGACGGGCGAACCAGCCAGCCACCGTCTTCACCGCGCCATGGATGATCTCGCGGCCGCCGAGCACGAACAGCACGAGGAAGAGCCCGATCCAGAACATCCAGTATTGCGGGGTGAAGCTCGAAATCGCGTCCTGCAGCAGCTTGAAGGCGATCGCGCCGACGAGGCCGCCATAGAGATAGCCGGCGCCGCCGATGATCAGCACCAACATCAGATCGGCCGAGCGATGGAAGTCGAGCACGTCGAGCGAGACGAACTGGGTGGTCTGGGCGAGCAGCGCCCCGGCCGCCCCGGCATAGGCCGCAGCCAGGGTGTAAGCCGCGGCGAGGCGCCGCCCGTTCGGGACGCCCGAGGCCGAGGCGCGCAGCGGATTGTCGCGGACCGCGCGCAAGGAAAGCCCGAAGGGCGAATGCACCACGCGCCGCGCGATCAGGAACAGCAGGAAGAGGACGCTGAGCGAATAGAGATAGGCGGTGCGGCCGAAGATATCGAACTCGAACTGGCCGAGCACCGGCTTCATCATCACGCCTTGCAGCCCGTCGGCGCCGCCGGTCAATGAACCGAAGGAGTTGGCCAGTTCGTAGAGGATCAGCGCGACGCCGAGCGTCACCATCAGCCGGGTGAGATCGCTGCCACGCAGGACCAGCGGGCTGGTGAGCAGGCCGAGCAGCCCGGCCGCCGCCATCCCCACGAAAAGGCCCGCCAGCGGATCGCCGGTCACGTATTTGGCGAAGATTCCGGCCGCATACGCGCCCATGCCGAGGAAGGCGGCATGGCCCAGCGAGACGATGCCGGCATAGCCGAGGATCAGGTCGAGCGAGAGCGCGAACAGGGCGAGGATCGTGATCTCGTTGAGCAGCAGCAGATGGCGCGGGAACAGCAGAAAGGCCGCAAAGGCGAGGAGCCAGAAGCCGATCTCGACCGGATGCCAGCGGCGGCCGGCATAGAGCGCCTGCCTGACCCTGGCTTCGAAGCTCTCGGCGCTCATGCCCGCGCCCTCGCGAACAGCCCGTGCGGCCGGGTGATCAGGAGCCCGACCATCAGCGCATAGATGATGAAGGCGCCGACCTGCGGCACGAGGTACTTGCCGACGACATCGGCAACGCCGAGCAGCATCGCGGCGAAGAACGGGCCGGTGATGCTGGAGGTGCCGCCGACCGTGACGACGATCAGGAAGTAGATCATGAACTTCAGCGGAAAGGTCGGGTCGAGCCCCATGAGCTCGACGCCGAGCGCACCCCCGAGACCGGCGAGCCCACAGCCGAGAGCGAAGGTCAGCGCGAAGAGCCGGTTGACCGGGATGCCGAGCCCGCGCGCGACCCGTGCATCGTCCACCGCCGCGCGCAGGCGGCTGCCGAAGCGGGTATGGGTGAAACCCCATTGCAGGGAGACCGCGAGCAGTCCGCAGATCGCGATGACGAAGAGCCGGTAACGGCCGATGCCGATGCCGGCGATCTCGAAGCGTCCCTGCAGCCAGGCCGGCAGGCGGATGAACTGCTGGGTCGAGCCCATCAGCCAATCGGTGCCGGCGACGGCCATGAAGACGAGGCCGATCGAGAACATCACCTGGTCGAGATGGCTCTTGGCGTACATCGGCCGGTAGATCAGGCGCTCGAGCACGATCCCGACCAGGGCCGCGGACAGGAAGGCGAGCGGCAGGCTCGCCAGGAAAGGCAGGCCGAGCCGCTGCATCGCCAGCACGGCGACATAGCCGCCGAGCATGGCGAAGGCGCCGTGGGCGAGGTTGACGAAGTTCATCAACCCCATCGTCACGGAGAGCCCGCAGCCGAGGACGAAAAGCACCATCCCATAGGCGATGCCGTCGAACAGGATGGTCAGCATGCGTTTCGTTCCGCCCGGGCCTGGCCCGCTGCCGTCACTTGCGGGCCTTCACCGGGTCCTTGACGTCCTTGATCGTCGCGAACTCGACATTCTGGAGCTCGGAGCCGACCTTCTCGGTCTTGCGGACATAGATGTTCTGGACGATGTCGCGGGTGTCCGGGTCGATCTTCACCGGCCCGCGCACGCTCTCCCAGGAAGCGCCCTTCATCGCCGCGATCAGCTTGTCGCCATTCGCGTCGCCCTTGGTCGCCTCCAGCGCCTTGGCGATCAGCGCCATGCCGTCATAGCCGCCGACCGCCATGAAGTTCGGCCGCATACCGGGATTGGCCTTCTGGAAGGCCTCGACGAAGGCCTTGTTGGCCGGGCTGTCATGCGCAGCCGAATAATGATGCGTGGTGATGGCGCCGAGCGCGACGTCGCCGATGCCCTGGAGGATGTCGTCATCGACCACGTCGCCGGGACCGATCAGCTTGATGCCGGCCTTGTCGAGGCCGCGCTCGACGAACTGCTTCATGAACTGCGCGCCGACGCCGGAGGGCACGAAGACGAAGAGCGCGTCGGGCTTGGCTTCCGAGACTCGCTGCAGGAAAGGCGCGAAGTCGGGACCGCGCAGCGGGACGCGCACGCTCTCGACCGTGCCGCCGGCCGCCCTGAACTTGTTGGCGAAGGAGGTTTCGGCATCGATGCCCGGCCCGTAATCGGTGACGACCGTGAAGACCTTCTTGATGCCGTTCGCCCAGGCCCAGTCGGCCATCGGCTCGGAGGCCTGCGGCAGGGTGAAGGAGGTGCGCGCGATATAGGGCGAGGCCTCGGTGATCGTAGCGGTCGCCGCCGCCATCACGATCTGGGGCACTTTCGCCTGCGTCGCGATCTGCGCGGTGGCCATGGCGAGCGGGGTCAGGCCGAAGCCGGCCAGCACCGAGACCTTGTCGTTGACGACGAGTTCCTGCGCGAGGCGGCGCGTCGCGTCGGCATTGCCCGCATCGTCCTTGAGGATCACTTCGAGCTTGCGCCCGCCGTGGACGGCGCCCTCCTTGGCCAGGAAGAGCTTCACCGCCGCGTCGATCTGCCGGCCGGTCGAGGCGAAGGGCCCCGTCATCGGCAGGATGAGGCCGATCTTCAGCGCCTCCTGCGCCAATGCCGCGCTGCTGACCGACGCGGCCAACGCCAAGCCGAGCACCCCTTTGAGAACAGTCCTGCGATGCGTCATGTCGTTCCTCCCCGAGAGTTCTGGCCGATCCCCGTTTTTGGGGTTGATCTTGTGCTCAGTCGTCTTCGTCGTCGCGATAGACGAGGCCCGCCTTGGCGAGGCCCTCGCGCATAGCGTACATGTCGAGGCCGAGTTCGCCAGAGGCCAGACGCCTGCGCTTCTCTTCCTCGCCGGCCTCGCGCTTGCGCCCAGCCGCCGCGACCGAAGCCGCTTCGAGCCGCGGCACCACGACAACCCCGTCATCATCGGCGACGACGACGTCGCCAGGGTTGACCAGCGCCCCGGCGCAGACCACCGGCACGTTGACGCTACCCAGAGTCGCCTTGACCGTGCCCTTGGCCGAGATCGCCCGCGACCAGACCGGAAAGCCCATCCGGGTCAGCACGCGCACATCCCTCACCCCGGCATCGATGACGAGGCCGGTGCCGCCGCGCGCCATCAGCGAGGTCGCGAGCAGGTCGCCGAACATGCCGTCGGTGTTGTCGGCCGTGCAGGCGACGACGAGGACGTCGCCGGGCTTCACCTGCTCGATCGCGACATGGATCATCCAGTTGTCGCCGGGCTGGGCCAGCACGGTGACCGCGCTCCCGGCGACCTGCGCGCCCGCATAGATCGGCCGCATATAGGGCTTCATCAGCCCGCTGCGCCCCATCGCCTCATGCGTGGTCGAGACGCCGAGTTCGGCGAGGGAGGCAATATCCGCGGCAGCGGCGCGCTTGCTCGTCCTGACGACCACGGGCTTCATGCCAGCGTCTCCAGCGCTTCCGGGAAGAGGCGCTGATAGGCCTCGCCATAGGTCATCGCCTTGCCGGAATTGCGCCCGCCCTGCATGCCGCGGTTCAGCGCGACGCGGCTGTAATATTCCCAGAGATGCTTCTGGGCGGCCAAAATCTCGAAGGCCCGACGCTTCACCTCCCAGACCTCGTCGATATTGAGGATGACATTCGGCTTGAAATTGCACTGCTCGGGCTGATGCGGCTCGAACAGGAAGAGCGGCGGCGCCGCATAGGCGCGGTTCGGATCGGGCTTGTGGCCGGCCGCCTGGGCGATGATGCGCGCCTCCTGGGCGAAGCGTGTCGCCTCCGGGTGGTCGACATTATAGGGGTCTTCGAGCGCGTGGGTCAGCACGAAGCTCGGATTGAGTTCGTGGAAGATGTCGATCGCGCGCTCCAGCATCGGCTCGGTCGTGCGCAACGGGTAGTCGCCGGCGTCCATGAACTCGATCTCGGCGCCCAAAAGCGCGGCAGCGGCTTCAGCCTCGTCGCGGCGTTGCGCCTTGACCTCCTCCATCTTCACGCCGGCCTTCTTCCAGGCGAACTGGCTCTCGCCGCGCTCGCCATAGGACAGGCAGAGGATCTTGACGCGGAAGCCGCGCCTGGCGTGCAGCGCGATGGCGCCGCCGGCCCGCCAGACGAAATCGCCGGGATGGGCGGTGACGACCAGACCTGTCTTCTGCGGGCTCGGCATCGAACGAAGATCCTCTTCTCAGAACGTCAGGAGCCCGGCCGCGGCGCCACGAAAGCCTGGCCGTCCATCAGGATCCGGGCGGTGCGCAGCAGCCCGGCCCGCTCGACCACCGGATGCTCGGGCGTACCGCCGACCGTCAGGCGCACGGTGAACTCGCCGGTCGGATGCTCGACCGAGAGCGAGCGCTCCCGCCCGGAAGGCATCACAGCGACGGAGGCGGCAGGCGTGCCGGGCAAGGCCGCGGCGGTCGCCACCGTGACCGCGGCGAAGACGCCGATCGAGGCGTGGCATTCATGCGGGATGAAGCTGCGCGTCGCGATCGAGCCGCCCGCACGCGGTGGCGCGACGAGCGCGATCTTGGGCACGACCTTGGCGGAGACATCGCCGAGATTCATCAATGGGCCGGCCGCCAGCCTGATGCGCTCGATGCGCGCCTTGAGCTCGAGATCCTTGTCGAGCTCCTCGCGCGGCTCATGGCCGGTGCGGCCGAGATCGGCAGCACGCATCACGATGACCGGCATGCCGTTGTCGATCAGCGTGGCCTCGACGCCGTCGACGATGTCGACCGCATTGCCGGTGGGCAGCAGGGCGCCGCAGACCGAGCCTTCGGTGCCGAGGAAGCTGATGTCGATCGGCGCCGAGGTGCCGGGCACGCCGTCGATCCGCGCCTCCCCGGTGACGCCCGCCTGCCCGTCGCCGGTCTGCATCACGAGATCGGCGACCGTGCCGGTGTTCAGCGTGCGGACGCGCACCGTGGTCGTAGCGCCGGTCGCCGGGACGAGGCAGCGCGCCAGGGCGAAGGGGCCGATGCCGGCGAGGATGTTGCCGCAATTCGGCGTGGTGTCGACGCTGGCGGTCTCGACCCCGACCTGGGCGAAGAGGAAATCGATGTCGCAGTCCGGCTCGGTCGAGCGCGAGACGATGGCGACCTTGCTGGTCAGCGGATGGGCACCGCCGAGTCCGTCGATCTGGCGCTTATCGGGCGAGCCCATCACCGCGAGCAGGAGAGCATCGCGCTCGGCCCTATTCGCGGGCAGGTCCTGGCTGAGGAAATAGGCGCCTTTCGACGTGCCCCCGCGGATCAGCATGCAGGGGATCGCGGTCTGCATCGGCTGTCGGCCTCCCAGCGGAATCCCGGCGCCGACGATCAGGCGCTCTGGTCGCTGCAACCATGGCGGCCGATGATTGCTTATTCAAATGACAAGAATGCAGCGTTTCATGCACAACTCTCAGCAATTCTCTCAGCCCGTCGGGTGCTCCCTTTTCAGGGCGTCGACGACCAGCGAGAGCAGTTCGCGCGCGGCGGGCTTCAGCACCACACCTTTGCGCGTGATGATCCCGAGCGTGCGCGTCACCGTCGGCGAGCGTAGCGGAATCGCCGCCAGTTCTCCGGAGGCGGCGAGATCGAGCGCCAGCTGCGGCAGGATCGTGCAGCCGAGGCCGGCGCGCACGAAGCTCACGGCGGTCGCGACACGCTGCACCTCATAGCGCCAGGCCAGCGTCTCGCGGCGCGCGCCGAGCGCATCGTCGATCAGGATGCGGTTGCCGGTCTCGGCGCTGATGCGCACCAGCGGCAGTCCCTCGAGCTGGGTCCAGCTCAGCGAGGACGCCGCCGCGAGCGGCGAGTCGCGCGGGCAGACCAGCACGAAGGGTTCCTTGACCACCGGCTTCAGCTCGAGGTCCCAGCGATTGGCGGCGACGATGGTGATGCCGAACTCGGCCTCGCCGGACTGGACCTTGTCGGCGATCTCCGAAGCGGAGTTGTCGTGCACCCTGACGCGGATACCGGGATGGCGGCGCGCGAACGCCGCGATCACATCCGGCATGCTGCACATCGCGATGGTCGGCAGGCAACCGACCTCGATGCTCTCGCTGATCTCCTCGGCGTCGAGCCGCAGCTCATCCAGGGAGGAGCCGAGTTCCTCGAAGACCCTGCGCGCCTTGGGCAGGAGGGCCGTGCCGGCCTTGGTCAGCGAAACCTGGCGCGTGGTCCGCTGCAGGAGCTGGATACCGAGCCCATCTTCCAGCTTGCGGATGCGGTGGCTCAGCGCCGTCTGCGACAGGTTGAGATGGGAGGCGGCAGCATGAAAGCTGCCGCGCTCGGCAATGCTGACGAAGGCCTGCAGGCCGAGCACGTCGATCCTCACCGCCCACCCTTCCCTGCGCGTCGCCGTTTCTGATGCAAGATTTTCATCAAACCCGCCATTGTTCAAATTTGTCTTCGTGAGCGCGCGGCGGCAGCCTGAGCGCCGGCCCGGCCTGCAGCGCCGCCCGGCTCCGCCGGTCTTCCGAAAGGCATGAACGATGAGCCAATCCGCCCTCCCACGCGCCAATCAGCCTCGGCTCTGCTTCATCGGCTTCGGCGAGGCGGGGCAGGCGCTCGCCGGCGGGCTGCGCGAGGCCGGCATCGCCGAGATCGCCGCCTTCGACATCGCCGGCGGGGAACCGCGGGTCCACGAGCCGGCGACGCGGCTCGGCGTGCGTCTGGCGGCCAGCCTCGGCGAGGCATTGGCCGGAGCGGATTTCGTCTTCTCGGCGGTGACCGCGGCATCGAGCGTCGCGGCAGCACGACAGGCGGCCAGCCATCTCGCTCCCGGCCAGCTCTTCGTCGACGTGAACTCGGTTTCGCCCGGCAGAAAACGCGAGGCGGCAGCGCTTTTCAGCGGCGACGGTGCCTATCTCGACCTTGCCATCATGGCGCCGGTCCATCCCAGGCGCCATGCCACGCCCTGTCTCGTCGCCGGCGAGGCCGGCCAGCGCTTCATCGAGAGCTTCGCCGCATTCGGCATGAAGCTGACCCTGGCAGGGCCTGAGATCGGCGCGGCGACGACCGTCAAGATGGTCCGCAGCGTCATGGTCAAGGGGCTGGAGGCGCTGAGCTATGAATGCTTCATGGCAGCGCGCCGCGCCGGCGTCCAGGACGAGATCCTGGCCTCGCTCGGAGCGAGCTATCCCGGCTTCGACTGGCCCCGGCAGGTTCCCTACAATGTCAGCCGCATGCTGCAGCACGGCGTCCGGCGCGCCGCCGAAATGCGGGAGGTCGCACTGACCTTGCGCGAACTCGGGCTCGACCCCGCCGTGACCGAGGGCGTCGTCGCCCAGCAGGAGCGGCTCGGCCGGCTCGGCCTGTGGCTCGAACCGGAGGAAGGCCTCGCCATTCTCGGCGCAGTCGATGCCGCGCTTGCGGCCGAAGAGGCTAGGACGGGCCTGGCGACCGGTGAGACATAGATTCCGCCGACGATCGCAACCCTCTGTAAAATCGATCGAAGATCGATCGGTCGAAGAGCTCTCCATCGCGCAGACATTCGGGCCGCCCGTGCCCGGCGCCCCGCTACGGGACCGGCGTCGTCGACGCGCGCAGCTGCCGCCTTGACGAATCCCGCCGCAGGCTGACTTCATCCGGCCAGAGGCATGATGTTCCGTTTCATCCACTCATCGGACCTGCATATCGGCAAGCGCTTCGGCAACATGCCGGAGGAGCTGCGCGGCCGCCTGCGCGATGCCCGCCACACCGTACTCGACCGGCTCGCCGCCCAGGCACGCGCCGCGGGCGCCGGCACGATCCTGCTGGCCGGCGACTGCTTCGACACGGAGACGCCGAGCCCGGCCATGCTGCGCCAGGCGCTCGCCGCCATGGCCGGCCATGCCGGCCTGCGCTGGGTGATGCTACCGGGCAACCATGATTCCCTGCTCGCAGACGAGCTATGGGCCGCCGCCCGCTCAGCCCTGCCGGCCAATGTCGTGCTGGCGACGGAACCGGGACCGATCCTGCTGGAGCCCGGGATCGCGCTTCTCCCCGCCCCCTGCACCACGCGCCGCCCCGGCCGCGACCTGACCGAATGGATGGACCGGGCGGCGACGCCCGAAGGCGCGCTCCGGATCGGCCTCGCCCATGGCGCGATCCAGAGCTTCTCCGAGGACGGTTCCGGCCTCGACATCATCGCGCCCGACCGCGCCTCCCGCGCCGGGCTCGACTATCTCGCGCTCGGCGACTGGCACGGCCAGATGGCGGTCAATACCCGCAGCTGGTACAGCGGCACGCCCGAGTCCGACCGTTTCAAGCATGACGAGCCCGGGCGGGCGCTGCTGGTCGCCCTGCCCGGCCCTGGCGCTCTGCCCGAGGTCGCGCCCGTCGAGACCGGCAGCTTCGCCTGGCGCAGCCTTTTCCTGGAACTGCTCTCGGGCGACGATGCGGCCGCCGCGCTCGCCGCCGAGCTTCCCGCCGGAGCGGCCCGCCGCCAGACGCTGCTGCGCGTCGTCGCCTCCGGCCGTCTGCGCCCGGCGGCGCGGATGGCGCTCGAAGCCGGCATCGCCGCCGTGGCGCCGGAGTTTGCAGATCTGCAGCTCGACAGCGAAGCGCTCGCGGCCGATTGCGAGGATACCGATCTCGACGCGATCGACCGGGCCGGCGCCCTGCGCCAGGCGGCCGAGCTGCTGCTCGCCGAGAGCCACGACGAGAACCGCCCGGAGGCCGAGCGCGAGATCGCAGGCGAGGCGCTGGTCCGGCTGTTCTCCTATTGCGACGCGATGCAGCCATGAAGCTCAAGGCGCTGCGCCTGCACAATGTCCGACGCTTCGCCGGCACCGGCGTCGCCGTCGAGGGCATAGGCGACGGCGTCAACGTGCTCTGCGCCGTCAACGAGTTCGGCAAGTCGACCTGCTTCGACGCGCTGCACGCCCTGTTCTTCCAGCCTTATAGCGGCACGCCCGGCGCGGTGCAGGCGCTGCGGCCCTATAGCGGCGGAAGCCCCTTGGTCGAGGCCGATATCGCGACGCCCGAGGGGGCATTCCGCCTGACCAAGCAGTTCTATGGCGGCAAGCGGGCGATGGTGCGCGAGCTTTCGAGCGGCCGCCTGATCGCGCAGGCCGACGAGGCGGAACGCTTCATCGGCGCTCTGGTGCAGGGCGGCACCACCGGCCCCGCCGGGCTGCTCTGGGTGCGCCAGGGCATCACCGGTATCGAGCGGCGGGCGAAGAGCGAGGAAGAGAGCGAGAAGCGGGCGCGCGAATCCGTGCTGGTCTCGGTGCAGGGCGAGGTCGAATCCCTGACCGGCGGCCGGCGCATGGCGCAGGCCGTCGCCGCCTGCGATGAGGAACTCTCGCGGCTCGTCACCGCGACGCGACGCCCAAAGGCCGGTGGCCCCTACGCCCTCGCCTTGGAGGAACGCGACCGCCTCGCCGAAACCGAGCGCAAGCTGGCGACCGAGGTCGCCGAACTACGCGCCGCGCTCGACCGGCGCCGCAGCATTCGCAGCCGGCTGGACGAACTCGAGGATCGCGACGAGGAAAATGCCCGGCGCAGCGCCCTGGCGCAGGCCGAGAAGGACCTCGCCACCGCCAAGACCCAGGGCGAGGCGCTGAAGACCGCCGAGGCGCAAGCCGCCCTGGCCCGCAGCCAGCGCGATGCCGCCAACCAGGCGCTCTCGACCTATCGGCGCAGCCTGGCACGCCTTGCCGAATTGCAGGCCCTCGAAAGCGAGGGCACGGGCAAGCGCGACGACGCCCTGGCCCGACAGCGCGCCGCCGCGGAGTTCGGCCGGGCCGCCGCTGCCGCGGTCGAGGCCGCCGAAAGCGAGGAAAGGCAGGCGCGCGACCTGCTCGCCCGGCTGGAGAAGGCCCTGCGGGCGCGCGAAGCGGCCGAGCGCCTCGCCGGCCTGCGCGAGGCCCATGCCGGCGCGGAGGCCGAGCGCGCGGCGATCGAAGCCATCGAGGCCGAGATCAGGGCGCTCGCCCTGCCCGCAGCCGGTCTGCGGCAGCTCGAAGCGCTCGAAACCGAACTCGTCGGGCTGCGCGCCGTCGTCGCCGCGCGGATGCCGCTGCTGCGCGTCGACTATCGCGACGGCGTCGCCGCGGCCGTCAGCATCGCCGGCACGGCGCTGGCTGATGGCGAAGAGAAGGCCGTGACCGGCAGCACCAGCCTGGACATCGCCGAGATCGGCAGGATCACGCTGACCCTGCCGCAGGGCCAGGACGGGCAGGCAGAGCTCGCCCAGGCCGAGGCTCGGCGGCAGAAAGCGTTGAAGGCGCTCGGCATCGCCAGCCTCGCGGAAGGCCGTCAGCGCGAAGGCAAGCTCCGCGAACTGGAGACGGCGCTGCGACTCGGCCAGCAGCGCCTTGCCCT
This sequence comes from Allobosea sp. GW823-FHT01F03, assembly GCF_058798075.1. Taxonomy (NCBI): domain Bacteria; kingdom Pseudomonadati; phylum Pseudomonadota; class Alphaproteobacteria; order Hyphomicrobiales; family Alloboseaceae; genus Allobosea; species Allobosea sp. GW823-FHT01F03. The sequence goes on from NZ_CM179505.1 coordinate 3,785,124, forward strand.
GCTCGCACCGCAAGGCCTGGCGGCGCTGCAGGAGAGCATCGCCCGGCTGGAGGCCCAGCGCGGCGAGGCCATCGAGGTCAAGGCCGATCCGGAAGCGGCGCGCCTTGCTCTCGAAGCCGCCGAGGCCCGCGTCACCGCATCGCGCAATGCGGTGCGGGAGGCCCAGCCGCAGCGCGAGGCCGCCGACGCCGCCATCCTCGCAGCCGAGCGGTCTCTCGCGACGATCGCCTCCGAGCGTACCGGGCTCACGGCCCTGCTCGGTGCCGAGGACGGCCGCACCGCCCATGCCACCGGGCTCGAAGCCGCGTTCGCGTTGGCGGAAGCCGAGCTGGCAGCGGCCTCGGAACGCGTCGAGAACCTGCGCGCCAGCGCGATCGACCTTGCCGGTGCCGAGGCGAAGCTGCGGCGAATGCGCTCGATCGTCGACTCCACCGCGAACGAGATCGCGAAACTGCGGGAGGATGCCGCCGAGCTCAATGGCCAGATCCGCGCCCGCGCCGATGCCGCCGTCGAGGAGGCCTGGCAGGAAACCAGCGAGAAGCTGGCAGCGGCCGAGAAGCGCCGCGCCGGGCTGGAACGCGAGGTCGCCCTGCTCTCGCGCCTGCGCGACGCGCTGGAAGCGGCCCGCACCACGGCGCGCGACCATTATTTCCGCCCGGTAATGGCCGAATTGAAGCCCCTGCTCGGCCTGCTCTTCGAGGATGCCTCGGTAACCTTCGACGAGGACACCCTGCTGCCGCGCACCGTCCGCCGCAATGGCCTCGAGGAGCCGGTCGGCGTGCTCAGCGGCGGCATGCGCGAGCAGCTCGCGGTGCTTACCCGCCTCGCCTTCGCCCGGCTGCTGGCCAAGGATGGCCAGCCGGCACCGGTCATCCTCGACGACGCGCTGGTCTATTCCGACGACGACCGCATCGAGCGGATGTTCGACGCCCTGCACCGGCAGGCCAGCGACCAGCAGATCATCGTCTTCTCCTGCCGGCAGCGCGCCTTCTCCCAGCTCGGCGGCAACATCCTGCGGATGAAGCCCTGGAGCCCGGAGACATGAGGCAACGCGCACTCGGCGAGGACGTCGCCGCTCGCGGCCGGTCGTCTATCGGCTGACAGGTTCGGCCTTTCGCCTGTCTCTCGGCCGCTAGGCAGTTGAAGATAATCGGCGATTCTACCTAGCAACAAACTCGCCTGAATAGCAATTATTACGAATAAATTTCGATACTAGAGCCTCGGACGTTTAATCGGATGCATATCCGGCATGTCTGAAGAGGTTTCTGGATTCGGCCGGGGTGACGAGGTTGCAGATGTCTCCGGCGGCCTGCCAGAGAGCGTCGAAGGTTCTAGCCGCAGAGCGCCTGAGATGGGCCTTGAGCTTTGCGAAGGCCATCTCGATAGGATTGAGGTCGGGGCTGTAGGGCGGCAGGAACAGGAACCAGGCGCCCCTGTCTGCGAGGCATCGGGCCGCGTGGGCGCTCTTGTGGACGGCGAGATTGTCGAGGATGACGATATCGCCCTTCGACAGGGTCGGGGCGAGCTGGGTCTCGACGTAGAGGTCGAAGGCGATGCGATCCATCGCTTTGTCGACGATCCATGGTGCGGTCAGCCCGTGGCAACGCAGGCCGGCGATGAAGCTTTGGGTTCGCCAGTGCCCGAAAGGCGCCGAGGCGGTCAGCCTCTCGCCGCGGAGGCTGCGGCCGCGCAACCGGACCATCTTGGTGTTGATCGCGGTCTCGTCGATGAAGACGAGCCGGTGAGGCTCGAGCCGCATCAGCGGCTGGCGACGCGTGATCCAGAGCGTGCGCTGCTCGGCGATGTCAGCGCGTGCGCATTCCGACGCCATCAGCGCTTTTTTTATATGTGAAGCCCAGCCGGCACAGGAAGCGCGACAGCACCGCCGGCGTCGCGCTCACCCCTGCCGCTTCCATGAGCCGGGCCGCGAGTTCCGGCATGGTGATGTCGGGCCTGGCCTCGACCTGCGCCACCAGGAAGGCGCCGTGCGCGTCCAGCCTGCTGCCGGGCGGGCGTCCCTGACGCGCAGGGCGCAGCGTCTTCAGGCGGCTCGCGCGCTGAAGCAGCTTCACCGCGAAGCTCTCGCTCACCCCGAAGTGCCGCGCCGCCCCACGACGCGAATGACCAGCCTCGACAAAGCCGGCAACACGCACGCGAAGATCGTCCGAATAGCTGCGACCCATGATCCACCTCCAAAAACGGTGAATCACAAAGCCGCTCTCAGGGGAATCCCACAGATTCCGATTTCAGGTCCGATGCTCTAGAATAATTCAAGATCAGATTTTGTAGAACATATTTCAGATCTATATTTGAATAATTACAATCTATACATTTTTTATCTATTTGCGCTGGATCAAATTCAGTGACGAAGAGTGAATCTATAAATTCACGATAGAATTTCCGTTGACAAAATCGCTGCCTTTGTCCCAGAAAAGAAACATCTGAAATTCATGTTTACCCCGTCCCGCAACGGAGCGCCAGCCAGCGCCGCCGGCCGATGCTGCACGCCCGTTCGAGACACGCCGACGAGAGCCGACATGACCGAGAAGACCTCAGGCCCCGCCCCAGTCGCTGGCAAGCGCGCTCGCTGCGTGCACCGGCTCATGCTGGCGACGCTGCTCGCCTCGGTGTCCGGCCAGGCCTGCCTTGCCCAGTCCGCCTCGCCAGGGTCGACGATCAGCCTCGACACGATCGTCGTCGAGGGGACTGCCAACGGCGTTCCCAGCTTCGTACGCGAGCGCTTCTTCGCCACGGCCGGCGGCGCGACGTTGCTGACGGAAGACGACATCCCGCAAACTGGGAACCCGACCCTGGCGCAGGCGCTGCAGAACGCGCCGGGCGTCGTCGTCCAGCAGTTCTTCGGCGGCAACGACCAGCCGCGCATCCAGATCCGCGGTTCCGGCCTGCAGCAGAACCCGGTCGAGCGTGGCATCCTGGTCCTGCGCGACGGGCTGCCGCTCAACCGGGCCGACGGCTCCTATATCGTCGGCCTGGCCAATCCCGGCCAGGCGCAGTCGATCGAAGTCTATCGTGGCCAGACCGCACACCGGCTCGGCGCGACCGTGCTCGGCGGCGCGCTGAACTTCGTTTCCCCGACCGGCAGCAATGCACCGGGCTCGAAGGTGCAGATTTCCGGCGGCAGCTTCGGCCAGTTCAATGCCTCCGGCCAGACCGGCTTCGCCAAGGACGGCGTCGACGGGTTGCTCCAGGCCGATATCAGCCGCTCGGACGGCTATCGCACCTACAACGACTCGCAGCGCATCAGCGCGAGCGCCAATGTCGGTATTGCCCTGAGCGAGACCATCAAGACTCGCTTTTTCGTCGGCTATACCGATCTTGGCTTCGACGTTTCGGGCCCGCTGACCAAGCAGGGCCTGCGCCTCGATCCAAAACAGGTCCATGGCGGTCCGCGCGTCGTCGGCGGCGTGGCGGTCGATCCCGGCCCGAATGTGCTGCGCGACCGGCCGCGGCGCGAAGCCAAGCAGTTCTTTATCGGCAACCGCACCACTGCCGAATACGGGCCGCATCTTATCGATCTCGGCCTGGGCTATACCTATACCGACGACATGTTCCGCTTCCCGATGTCATCGGGCGTGCGCGTCACGAAGGGCGGCGATCTCACTGCGGTCGCCCGCTATGCCTACAAACCGGTCGAGAGCGCGGCGCTGCCGCTGTTCGAGACCACGGCGCAATATGTGGTCGGCTCGGCGAAACGCGAGAACTATCTGAACCAGGACGGCGTGACGGGAGCCCTGTTCGGGCAGAGCGATCTCGATGCCAGCACGCTCTCGCTCTATGCCGGGGCCAATATCCCGGTCTGGCAGAACATCACTGTCTCTCCGGCGCTCTCCTATGCCTATGCGACGCGCGACAACAGCGACACCTACCCTTACGCTCGGCGTCCGACGAACGCCTACAACCCGGCCTCGCCCTATAGATTGCTGCCCAACGGCTCGGTGCCGACGCAGAGCACGACCTATTCGCGCAGCTATGCCGGCTGGAGTCCGAGCCTCAGCGCCAGCTGGCGCCCCGACACCAACCAGATCCTCTATGCGGCGGTCTCGCGCAGCTTCGAGCCGCCGACCCATGACGATCTGCTGGCGACGGTGAACGGCACACCCAACAGCAGCCCCGGCCGCCCGAATCCGGGAGCGCCGATGGCCGCCGCCGCCGCCTTCTCGACGCCCGACCTCAAGGCGCAGACCGCGACGACTCTGGAGGGCGGCTGGCGCGGCCGCCATGGCAGCTTCTCCTGGGACGGCGTCGTCTATTACTCCTGGGTCGACAAGGAGCTGCTCAGCCTGCGCGATGCCACCGGCGCCTCGCTCGGCGCGGTCAACGCCGACAAGACCAGGCATTTCGGCGTCGAGCTCGGCCTTGGCGCGCAGATCTTCGAGCGGCTGACCGGGCGCCTCGCCTACACCTATCAGGATTTCCGCTTCGTCGACGATCCCGTGCGCGGCGACAATCGCATCGGCGGCGCGCCCCGCCACGTCATCCACGCCACGCTGCAATACCAGGCAACCGAAGCCTGGATGCTGCAGGCGGCGCTGCGCTGGAATCCGGAGAAGACCCCGGTCGACAACATGAACACGCTCTATGCCGACCCCTATGCGCTCTTCGATCTGCGCACCGAATACAAGTTCAATGAGCGGCTCACGATGTTCGGCGAGGTCACCAATCTCTTCGACAAGACCTATGCCGCCTCGACGCTGATCGTCGACCAGGCTCGTATCGATCAGGCCGCCTTTCTGCCGGGAACCGGCCGCGCCTTCTATGCCGGTCTGAAGGCGACCTTCTGAACTTTGGACCATTCAGAACGCGCGGCAGCCGGTTTGGCCCGCGCCAAGGAGGGCATCATGCTCGACCGCCGCCATTTCCTCGCCGCCGCCGCGGCCAGCCTTGCCATGCCGCATGTCGCGCGCGCAGCGGAGCCGCTGCTGCTCTGGGGGCCGCCGGCCACGCCCGGCCTGCTGCTGGTCGCTGCAGCGCGCCAAGCGGCGCTGAAGGCGCTTCCGATGCCGGTCGAGGTCAGGATCTGGCGCACGCCCGACGAGATGCGGGCGGGCCTGTCCTCCGGCACGATGAAGGCGGTGGTGATGCCGAGTTATGCCGCCGCCAATCTCCATAATCGCGGCCTCGGCCTGCGGCTGGTCAACATCCTGACCCAGGGGCTGCTCAGCGTCGTCGCGCCCGCCGGCACGGTGAAGACCCTGGCGGATCTCAAGGGCAAGCGCGTCGTCGTGCCGTTCAAGAACGACATGCCGGACTTCATCTTCCGGCGCCTGCTCGCCTTCAGCCAGATCACGCCCGACGCACTGAGCATCGACTATTCCGGCACGCCGCCCGAGGCGGTGCAGCTCCTGCTCGCCGGCCGTGCCGATGCGGCACTGCTTTCCGAGCCGGCCTCGGCCGGCGCGCTCCTGCTCGCCGGCCTGCGTGGCAAGGAGCTGGAGCGTGCCATCGACACGCGCCTAGCATGGCAGAAGGCGACCGGGGCCGCGAGCCTGCCGCAAGCGGGGCTCGCGATCAGCGATCCGCTCGGCCGTGAGCTCGGCGAGGCCGGCATCCGAACCTTGCAGCAGGGGATGGAGGCCGCGCTCGCCGCCGTGCTGGCCGATCCCTCGGCCGTCGCCTCGGACGCCGCAACGCTGTTCCAGCTGCCGGGCCCGGTGCTGGCCCGCGCCGTGCCCTTCAGCAATCTCGTCGTTCAGCCCGCCTCCGCGGCGCGCCCCGATCTGGAGAAGCTGTTCGCGGCGCTGGCCGAGGGCGATCCGCGCATCATCGGTGGAAAATTGCCGGGCGACAGCTTCTACGCCCTCTGACCACATGGCTGCCATTCTCGCCTTCCTCGGCTGGCTCGGCCGCTATCTCTGGTCGGCCTGGGCGGGTGCCGCCGGGCTGTTCTGCCTCGCCGCCGCCTGGCAGGCGGGACATGAGCTCTACGGTTCGTTCGTGCTGCCATCGCCACTGGAAACCGGGCAGGAGGTCGCCAGGTTGATCGGCGAGCCTGATTTCCGCGTCGCGGCGCTGGAGACGGCACAGCGCGCCGGCCTCGGCTTCCTGCTTTCGGTCGCGGTCGGCACGAGCGCCGGCATCGCAGCGGGCTATTCCTTTGCGGCGATGCGCTTGATGCGGCCGATCGTGACGGTGATCCTCGGCGTGCCGCCGATCGCCTGGATCGTGCTCGCCCTGATCTGGTTCGGCGCCAAGGGCGGGACTGCGGTGCTGACGGTGGTGGTCGCCTCGCTGCCGATCTCCTTCGCCGGCGGGCTGGAAGGCGTCGCGACGCGCGACCGGGCTCTCGAAGCCATGGCGAAGAGTTTTGGCGCCGGCCGTTTCATGCGGCTGCGTACGGTGACGGCGCCGCATCTCGTCTCCTATCTTTTTCCGGCCTGGACGACGACCGCCGGCTCGGCCTGGAAGGTCACGGTCATGGCGGAATTGCTCTCCAATGCCGGCGGGCTCGGGGGCGATCTCGCCAGCGCGCGGGCGCTGTTCGACATTCCGCGCGTCACCGCACTGGTGCTCGCCGTCGTCGGCTTTGCGCTCTTCACCGAATATGTGCTGATCCAGCCCTTGCGTGACCGGCTCGAGCAATGGCGCGAGGCCGGGCGGCCCTGGGGTGTGAAGCGATGAGGCTCGCACTCGAACGCATCGGCCATGCCTTTCTCGGCCGCGCAGTCTTTGAGAATCTGACGCTCCGCCTCGACGCAGGCGAGGTGCTGGCGCTGGTCGGCCCCTCCGGCTGCGGCAAGACCACGGCGCTGCAGATCGCGGCAGGGCTGGTCGATCCGCTGCGCGGACGGGTGCGGCGCGAGTATCGGCGCCATGCCGTGGTCTTCCAGGAGCCGCGCCTGCTGCCCTGGCAGCGCACGCGCGACAACATCGCCTACGGGCTCGCGGCGCGCGGAATCGGCCGCGAGGAGCGTCACGCTATTGCCGACGCACGGGCCACCGAGGTCGGTCTGCACCCGCGCGACCTCGACAAATATCCGGCCGAGCTCTCCGGTGGCATGCGCCAGCGGGCGGCGGTGGCCCGGGCGCTCGCCGTCGATCCGGAGGTGGTCTTCTTCGACGAGCCATTCACGGCGGTCGATGTCGGCCTGCGGCGCGTCTTGCAGGATCTCGTCATCACCGCCTCGGCGCGCGAAAAATTCGCGGCTCTGTTCGTCACGCACGATCTCTCGGAGGCGGCGCGGCTGGCCCACCGCATCCTCGTCATGTCCGGCCGCGACGGCAGCATTCGCGTCGACCGAACGATCGCGGGCACGCCCGGCGCGCGCGACGACCGGACGATCTTCGAGACGGTCCAGGGCTGGATGCACGAGCCCGCCTTCGCCGAGCTGTTCGACCCGGATCGGGACAGGGCATGAGCCAGCACAGCATCAACGCTGCCACGGGCGTCCGCCATCCCCTGCTCGCCGAAGGGCTCAAGCTGTTCTTCCCGCTCGCGGCCGCCCATGCCGTGCTGCTGCCGCTCGCCTGGGTCGCGCTGTTCGGCCTCGGCCTGCCCTTCGCACGGGAGGTTCCACCCGGGCAGTGGCATGCCCATGAGATGATCTTCGGCACCTATGGCGCGGCGCTCGCCGGCTTCCTCGCCTCGGCCATGCCGGAATGGACGGATACCGAGGCGCGCAGCGGCAAAGCCCTGCTGCTGCTGGCCGGGCTCTGGCTGCCGGGCAGGCTGATCGGCCTCGTCGGCGCCGATGCGCTGATCATCATCGCCGCTGCAACCGATCTTGCCTTTCTCCTGCTGCTGCTCTTCTTCGTCGCCACGCCGCTGGTCACGCGCCGCAGCACCCGCCATGGCTCCTTCGTGCTTTGGGTCGGTCTCTTCGCGCTGCTCGAACTCGCGATCCGCGCCGCCTGGCTGACCGGCGAGACGGCGCTGTCCGGGCGCCTGCTGCATGCGGCGCTCGCGGTCTTCCTGGTCTTCCTGTCGCTCGCGATTGCAAGGATCAATGTCGTGGTAGTCAACCATGCGCTCGATCCGAGCGGCGAGACGACGCCCTATCGCCCGCATCCCGGCCGCCAGAACCTGACGGCCGGCCTGGTTTCGCTCCAGCTCGCCGCGGCACTGCTCTGGCCGGATTCGGCCGTCTCGGCCTGGCTCGCTTTGGCGGCGGCCGCAGCCTTTTTCGACAGGCTGGCGGAGTGGTTCATCGGCCGCGCCGTGCTGCGGGCGGAGGTGTTGGCGCTGGCCACCGCCAATACCTATGGCGGGCTGGGTTTCCTGGCGATCGGCCTTTCCGGACTCGGCGCCCCGCTCTCGCCGACGACCGGGCTGCACCTGCTCTCGGTCGGTGCGCTCGGGCTGGCCGTGATGGCGGTCTTCGTCATCGCGGGCCTGCGCCATAGCGGCCGCGACCTCGTGCTTCCGGCCTCCGCGAAATATGCACTGGGCGCGATGGCCGCCGCCGGCCTCGTCCGGACGCTGCCGGAACTCGGCATTGGTGCCGGCCTGGCGGGACTGCACTACACCCTGGCTGCCATGCTCTGGTCGGCTGCCTTCGCGATCTGGCTGGTCGGCTTCTGGCCTATCCTCAATGCGGGGAAAGGCGAGGACAGCGGCTGCGGTTGAAGAACAACCAGGCGCGCGGCGCGACAGCCTGCAGCGTCACTCCGATTTGTTATCGCGCTTTTGATTTTTGCCTTAAATCAACCACTTAGAGAAGTGGCTGGGGGACTAGGATTCGAACCTAGACAACCAGAGTCAGAGTCTGGGGTCCTACCGTTAGACGATCCCCCAACGGGCGCGCTGTGCGTCGCGTCGGATGGCGCGGGTCTAACGAACCTCGGCGATGGTTGCAAGCCTTGTGTGACAGATTTCGACAGGCCGGCGTGAAAGATTGTACAGGCCCCGGCGCTCGCCGCCCGAACGTCCGCCAACGGCGCCAGGAGCCAAGCAGATGCAGCCAGCCTCTCGGCACCTCGCCAGAAGCTGGCGGGCAAGCGGCGCGCGCAGCCACTGCGGCACAGCGGCGGCCCGCGCGACGGGCAAGAAGGCTGGGCAAGGAAGCTGGGAATGGTTCGTGAAAGGACGCAGGAAAGCGAGCCGGAGCCCGCCGGAGCTGGCTGGCAGCCACGGGTCCAAGCAACCGGAGCAGCTGCCCGAGGCCGTGAAGCGAGGCCATGAGCCAAGGCCCCTGCCGGTCGAGCAGACGCTCCCGTGCCGTCTTTCTCTCCGGCAGCGCCCGCGCGGAGCGACCGCTGCGTCGGTCCGCCCTAAGGCTATGCGCTGCTCAGCGTGCGGCGCACCGCATCGCGCCAGCCCGCGACCAGCGCCCGGCGCGGTTCTGCCGCCAGGGTCGGCGTGAAGCGACGCTCCAGCCGCCAGCGATCGCCGAACTGGGCCGGCTCGGGCAGCAGGCCTGCGTCGAGGCCGGCGAGATAGGCAGCGCCGAGAGCCGTGGTCTCGAGCACCTCCGGACGGTCCACGGGCGCGGAAAGGATGTCGGCGAGGCGCTGCATCGTCCAATCGGAGGCGACCATGCCTCCATCGACGCGCAGCACCGTCCCTGCCCCTTCGGCCTCCGGCCAGTCGGCGCGCATCGCCTCGAGCAGGTCGAGTGTCTGGAAGCAGACCGCTTCCAGCGCCGCGCGAGCGAATTCGCGCGGGCCGGTATTGCGAGTCAGGCCGAACATGGCGCCGCGGGCCTTGGCGTCCCAATGTGGGGCGCCGAGCCCGGTGAAGGCCGGCACGAGATAGACCTGCTGGCCGGGATCGGCATTGGCGGCCAGCGGCCCGCTCTGGGAGGCCCGCTCGATGATGCCGAGTCCATCGCGCAGCCATTGCACCGCGGCGCCGGCGATGAAGATCGAGCCCTCGAGCGCATAGTGACGCTCGCCGCCGAACTGATAGGCGATGGTGGTCAAAAGCCGGCTTTGCGAAGCGACGGCCTTGGCGCCTGTGTTGAGCAGCGCGAAGCAGCCGGTGCCATAGGTCGATTTCAGCATGCCAGGCGAAAAGCAGGCCTGGCCGATGGTTGCGGCCTGCTGATCGCCGGCGATGCCGCGAATCGGAATGGCAGCGCCGAACAGATCGGGTTCGGTCTCGCCGAACAGCGCGGCGCAATCCCGCACCTCCGGCAGCAGCGAAGCGGGAATGTCGAGCAGGGCGAGCAGATCCGCGTCCCATTCGCCGCGATGGATGTCGAACAGCATGGTGCGCGAGGCGTTCGTCGCGTCAGTGGCATGGACGCGCCCGCCGGTCAGGCGCCAGAGCAGAAAGGAATCGACCGTGCCGAAGGCGAGCTCGCCGCGCTCCGCCCGTTCGCGCGCGCCAGGCACATTGTCGAGGATCCAGGCGATCTTGCTGCCCGAGAAATAGGGATCGAGGCGTAGTCCGGTGCGGGCAGCGACCAGATCGCCATGGCCTCGCGCTTCAAGCGCAGCGCAGCGCTCGGCGGTGCGCCGATCCTGCCAGACGATGGCGCGGTGGATCGCCGCGCCGGTGCGCCGGTCCCAGAGCAGCGTGGTTTCGCGCTGATTGGTGATGCCGATGGCGGCGACCTCGCCGGCCCCTGCCCCGGCCTGGGCGAGCGCCTCGCGACAAACCGCCAGCGTGCTCTCCCAGAGATCCTCCGGCTCGTGCTCGACCCAGCCGGAAGCCGGGTAGTGCTGCACGAACTCCTGCTGGGCGCTGGTCACCGGCTGCAATTGCGCATCGAACAGGATGGCGCGCGAGGAAGTGGTGCCCTGGTCGATCGCCAGGATCAGGTGCCGCGCCGCCATGCCGTCTCTCCCCTCGCCTTCGCCGCCCGGGTCCGGTGCCCCGATGCAGCCGGAGCTTTGCCGCCAAGCCGCTGTTCAGGCAAGCGCCCTTGCCGGCAGGCAATGCTTCGCCTTCGCAGGTTCTGCTTGGCAGGCGCGTCGCGCTGTTGTTACGCTGCCCGGGAATGGAAACGCTCCGGCTTCTGGCCGGGCTCCGGCGGGTCATCGCGATGACCCCGGCCGGCAAAGGATTGCAAGGTGACGGTCGAGGACCGCCAGGAATCGGACGGCCCCGCCGTGGCAGCCCGCGCTGCGACGGGGGATGGCGTCGTGGCCAGCGCCGGCGGCCGGGAGGCACCGAGCCATCCGCGCCGCCCGGCCGCGACCTATGCCGCGCTCGATCTCGGCACCAATAATTGCCGCCTGCTGATCGCGCGGCCCGCCCAGCATGGTTTTCGCGTCGTCGATGCCTTCTCGCGAATCGTGCGGCTCGGCGAAGGGCTTTCGGCGAGCGGGCGGCTCGGTGAAGGCGCGATGGAGCGCGCCGTCGAGGCGCTGAAGATCTGCAAGAGCAAGATGGACCATCGCGGCGTCACCCGCGCTCGGCTGGTCACCACCGAAGCCTGCCGGTCGGCGGCAAACGGCGTCGACTTCGTGCAGCGCGTCGGGCGCGAGGCCCAGCTCGAGCTCGAGATCGTCGACCAGCGCACCGAGGCCTCGCTCGCCGTCACCGGCTGCGCCGCGCTGGCGGCGCCCGGCGCCGATTCGGTCATCGTCTTCGACATTGGCGGCGGCTCGACCGAGATCGTCTGGCTCGGTGGCCGCGAATCCGGGCGCGATCCGGCCGCGCGAATCCGCGAATGGGCTTCGCTGCCGATCGGCGTGGTCTCGGTCGCCGAGCGCTATGGCGGCGTCGAAGTCGGGCGCGAGCTGTTCGAGCGGATGGTGACGGACTGCAGTGCCGCGCTGAAGCCGTTCGCAGACAAGGCCGCGACCGCGCGCCTGGCTGCAGGCTTCCACCTGCTCGGCACCTCCGGCACGGTCACCACCGTCGCGGGCATCCATCTGCGGCTGCCGCGCTATGATCGCCGCCAGGTCGACGGGCTCTGGATGCGCGAGGCGGACGTGCTAAGCGTGATCGACGAGCTCGTGGCGATGGATTATTCGCAGCGCCAGGCCAATGCCTGCATCGGCCGCGACCGGGCCGATCTCGTACTGGCGGGCTGCGCCATTTTCGAGGCGATCCGGCGGGCCTTTCCGAGCCCGATGGTGCGGATCGCCGATCGCGGCCTGCGCGAGGGCATACTCCTGCGCATGATGCATGAAGACCGGGCTTGGTGGCGACGCCGCCAATGAGCTAAGTGCAGGGCATGAACCCGTCCAAACCGAGCGGCGGCGCCCGCGACCTGCGCGTCAAGGTCAAGAAGCCGGCCAAGCGCAGCCATTCCTCGCAGCTCTGGCTCGAGCGGCAGCTGAACGATCCCTATGTCAAGCGCGCCCGCGAAATGGGCTATCGCTCGCGGGCGGCCTTCAAGCTCGCCGAGATGGACGAGCGCTACAAATTTCTGAAACCCGGCCAGAAGCTGCTCGATCTCGGCTGCGCGCCGGGCGGCTGGTGCCAGGTCGCCGCGGCGAAGATCGGGCTCGAGAAGGGCAAGGGCCGGATCGTCGGCATCGACCTTCTGCCGGTCGACCCGATTCCGGGGGTCGAGCTGATCCAGCTCGATTTCATGGCCGATGAGGCCCCTGCCCTGCTGACCGAGAAACTGGGCGGCAAGGCCGATGGCGTGATGTCGGACATGGCGGCCAACACCACCGGCCACAAGAAGACCGATCACCTCAAGATCATCGGCCTGGCCGAGGCGGCGCTCGAATTCGCCAATGACGTGCTGGCGCCAGGCGGATTCTTCCTGGCCAAGCTGTTCCAGGGCGGCGACAGCGCCGAACTGCTCAGCCAGCTCAAGCGCGACTTCACCAGCGTGCGCAATCTCAAGCCGGCGGCGAGCCGCGCCGATTCCTCCGAGCTCTACGTGCTCGCGACGGGTTTCCGGCGTAAGAACGAGCCAGTCTCCGAAGACTGACGAGCGCCCGGCTCAGATTGCAGCCAGCCTGCCATCGACGAGATGGATGCGCCGGCTCGCCCGCGCGGCCATGTCGGCGTCATGGGTCACGGCGATGACGGTCTTGCCGCGCTCGCGCACCAGCGCATCGAGGATCGCGAAGACCTGCTCCGAGTTCTTGCTGTCGAGGCTGCCTGTCGGCTCGTCGGCCAGCACGATCGGCGGATCGTTCGCCAGAGAACGGGCGACCGCGACCCGCTGACGCTGGCCTCCGGAAAGCTGATCGGGCCGCTTGTCGAGATGGCCGGCAAGGCCGAGCGCTTCGAGCAGTTGCGTCGAGCGCGCCCGCATCGCGGCCTTGTCGAGGCGCCCGAGCCGCCGGATCGGAATCTCGACATTCTCGCGCACGGTGAATTCCGGCAGCAGGAAGTGGAACTGGAAGACGAAGCCGAGCGTCGCCAGCCTGATCTGCGCCCGCTCGCGCTCGCCGAGCGCCGCCGTGTCGCGACCGGAAATGCGCAGCACGCCGGCGCTTGGCCGGTCGAGCAGGCCGAGCAGATAAAGCAGCGACGACTTGCCGGAGCCGGACGGGCCGGTGATCGCGACGAATTCGCCCTCGCCGATCGAAAAAGTCACGTCCTGCACCAGCGTCACCGGCACGATTCCGGGCAGGACCCGGGTCAGCCCCGCGGTCTCGATCAGCGCGCTCATGTCGCCCCCCGGATGATGTCGACCGGGTTGAGCCGCGCCGCCTGCCGCGCCGGCAGATAGCCGGCGATGGCGGCCGAGGTCAGGGCGAAGCCCGCGGCGATCAGATAGTGCCAGATGCTCCAGGCCAGGGGCAGGCGCGTGATCTCCTGTGCCACGGCTGCGCCCGAGAGCTCGAAGCGGACGAGCGAGAGCGCGAAGCAGAGCCCGAAGCCGACCGCCCAGCCGATCAGCGAGCCGCAGGCGCCGAGCGCCAGCCCCTCCAGCAGGAAAAGCCGGCGCATATCGGCCTCGGTAAACCCCAGCGATTTGAGAATGGCGATGTCGCGCGCCTTCTCATGGGTGATCGTCGAGATGATGTTGAAGATGCCGAAGCCGGCGACGAGCAGGATGGCGCCGACCACCGTGTACATGATGACATTGCGGATCACCAAAGCCTCGAGCAGCGATTCATTCGCCTCCTGCCAGGCGACGGCCTTGTAGCCGATCTGCGCCTCGGCCCGCCGTGCGACCTGTGGCGCGGCGTTGGGATCGTCGAGCTTGAGGCGGATCTCGTTGATCGCGTTCGGCCGCTCGCTCAGGATCTGGGCGTTCTTGAGCAGGACATAGCCCTCGCCCTCGTCGCGGGCGGTGGTGCCGGTGTGGAACAGGCCGACGATCTTGAAGGCGCGGCTCTGGCCGGTCGCGGAGACGACCGTCACCGTCGTGCCCAGCCCAGCTCCGAGGCGCTGCGCCAGCCGGCTGCCGACCACGATGTTGTTGCCGCCGGCGATCAGCGCGGCGAAGCTGCCCTGACGGAAATCCTTGGTCAGCGAGGATATCTGCATCTCGGCCAGCGGCTCGACGCCGATGATGCCGATGCCGACATCGCGCCCGGCATAGCGCACCACGCCCTGCGTCTTCAGGCTGAGCGCCATCTTGCCGGGCACCCAGGCGCGCAGCATCGCTGTCACTTCCGTCGGGTTCAGGATGCCGCGCCGGTCCTCCCGGGGGCGCAGTCCGGCGATGTGCAGCGCCGCGAACTCGTCCTGCGCCGGCTGGCGACGCGCGGCGCGGCGCTCGTCGGTGACGTCGACATGCGGCATGGTGTCGACGAGCTTGGCGATGAAATCATCCTCGCCGCCCTGCATCAGCGAGGCCATGGCGATCGAGAAGCCGACGCCGAGCGCGACGCCGAGCACGGCGACCAGCGTCTGCCGGCCCCGCCCCATGATATGCGTCAGCGCGAGTGTCAGGATCAGCGGCATCGCTTACTCATCCCGCAGCCGGATACGGGCGCCCTCGCCCAGCTTGTCCGGATAGGGCGCGATGACGCGCGCCTCTTCGGGCAGGCCCGACAGCACCTCGACCTCGCCGGTGCCGCGAATGCCGATCGCGAGTTCGCGACGGCGGGCGACATCCCCCTCGGCGAGCACGACGGCATTGCCCTGGACCGCGTTGACCGGCAGCAGCAGCGCGTTGCGCGCGACACGCACGATGATGTTGAGCTCGGCAGTCATGCCGATCAGCAGCGGCGTGTCGTCGGGCAGAGCGAGATAGACGCGGTAATTCTTGGCGACCGGATCGCCCTTGGGGGTGATGCTGTCGACCGTCGCCTCCAGCGTCCGTCCGGGAAAGGCATCGGCCCGGATCAGGGCGCGCTGGCCCGGCTTGACCTGCGGGATGTCCTCCTCGTTCACCTCGGCGACGATGCGCAGCGGCTTCGCTTCGCCGATCCAGAACAGCACCGTTCCGGGCTCGGCGATCTCGCCGACCTCGCCATCGCGGCGCAGGACGGTGCCGCTCATCGGCGCCCGCAGGATGTAGTTCTCCAGCCGGGCGGTCTGGCCGGCGACCAGCGCCGCCGCCTGCCCGACCTCGCTGCGGACCCGGTCGAGCGCCTGCTGGCTCATGACGTTGCGCTCGACGAGGACGGCCTGGCGCTCGTGCTCGGCAGCGGCGAGTTTGTGGCGGGCCTTGAGCTCGGCGAGGGCGGTCTCGGCGAGGACGCTGTCGAGTCTGGCCAGGACCTCGCCCTTCTCGACCCGGCGGCCCTCGCAATCGCAGCGCTCGACGATGCGCTCGCGCACGAGCGGCGTGACCTTGGCCCAGTTGCGCGGCTCGACGACGCCGGTGGCGTAGACGATATCGGCGGCATCGCCGCGCCTGGCGGTCACGGTCGCGACCGCCGCGGGCCGGCTATAGGACCAGAAGGCCGCGCCTGCCCCCGACAACACGACGAGCACGATGAGGCTGCGAACGATCTTCACGGCATTCCCCTGCGCAGGCCTCGGCGGCGAGCTGACGAAATCGGCTGCAAGGCAGGCCCGTCGACGCGTGATCGCCGTTGCATCACCCGCCGCCATAGCCGTATCATGCACCAGACCGACCGTCGGTCATTTTACCGACCGCGGGTCGGTCGTCAAGAAGACGCGAGATCGGAACCGCATGCCGCGCATCGTCAAACATCCGGAGGATCGCAGGAGCGAGCTACTCGACTGCGCGCAGGCGCTGTTCTTCGAGCATGGCTATGAGGGCACGACGATCAGCGACATCATCGCCAAGGCGGGCATTTCGAAGGGCGGCTTCTACCACCATTTCGCGTCGAAGGAGGAGTTGCTGGAGGCGCTCGCCGCCCGTCTGGCGCATGAGGCGGTCGCCAAGCTCCGCGATGTGCTCGACGACCCCAGCCTCGGCGCCCTCGCCCGCCTGAACAGCTTCCTCGCCCGCTCGCGCCAGACCAATCTGGAGGATGCGCCGAAGCTGCGGGCGGCCTTCGACGTGGTTTTCCGCCCGGAGAACATCGTGCTCTACCACCGGGTCAACGCCGCCTCGATCGCGGTGATGCTGCCGGTGCTCGCCGGCATTATCGCCGAAGGGGCGGCCGAAGGCGTGTTCGCCGTGTCGGAGCCGGAGGATACGGCCGAGACGATCCTGCACCTCGGCGCCAGCGCCCATGACGCCTGGGGACGAGCGATCGCGGTCTCTGGAACAGCGGAAGAAGAAGCGGCGATCGAAGCGCTCGAGCGGCGCTTCCAGTTTCTCGGCCTCGCGGTCAACCGGATCCTCGGCCTGCCGGACGGCAGCGTGATCTTCGTCGAGGCGGGCTTCATGCGGGCGGTGATGACGGCGCGCTGAAAGCACGCGCCGCCCCTCTCCGCCGCAGCGTCTCAGTCGAGGTTGAACTTCGCGAATTCGCGATGCTCGCCATAGATCCGGCGGACCGTGCCGGTGATCGAGCGGTAGACGATGGTCTCGGTCTCGATCACCTCGGGCCCGAAGCGCACGCCGGAGAGCATGCCGCCATCGGTGACGCCGGTGGCGCAGACGATGACGTCGCCCGAGGCCATCTCGGCCATGTCGTATTTCTTGTTCGGGTCCTTGACGCCCATGGTCGCGGCGCGCTGGCGCTTCTCCTCGGTGTCGAGGATCAGGCGGCCCTGCATCTGGCCGCCGACGCAGCGCAGCGCCGCCGCGGCGAGAACGCCCTCGGGGGCGCCGCCAATGCCGAGATAAAGGTCGATACCGGTCTTCTCCGGCTCGGTGCAGAAGATCACGCCGGCGACGTCGCCATCGGTGATCAGGCGGATCGAGGCGCCGGTCTTGCGGACTTCGGCGATCAGCTTCTCATGGCGCGGGCGGTCCATGATCAGCGTGTTGATCTCATGCGGCTTGACGCCCTTGGCCCTGGCCAGCGCGTTGATGTTGTCGGCGGCCGAGGCGTCGAGGTCGACGATGCCGGCCGGGTAGCCCGGGCCGATGGCGATCTTGTCCATGTAGACGTCGGGCGCGTAGAGCAGATGGCCGGCGCCGGCCATCGCCATCACGGCGATCGAACCGGGCATGTCCTTGGCGCAGAGCGTCGTGCCTTCCAGCGGATCGACGGCGATGTGGACCTTCGGGCCCTGCTTGTTGCCGACCTTCTCGCCGATGAAGAGCATCGGCGCCTCGTCGCGCTCGCCCTCGCCGATGACGATTTCGCCGTCGATCGGCAGGCGGTTGAGCTCGCGCCGCATCGCGTCGACGGCGGCCTGGTCGGCGGCCTTCTCGTCGCCATGGCCGCGCAGGCGGGCGGCGGCGACGGCGGCGCGCTCGGTGACGCGCACCAGTTCCATCGAGAGATAGCGCTCGATGATCTGGTCGGGCGAGATGCGAAGATCGACGGACATGGTGTTTCCTCTATTTTCGGCGGTCGGCGGCGCGGTAACCGGCAGCGGAAGCACTCCGCGACCGCCCGGCCGCCATCCTATTCGCGTTCGATGCGGATGACCTGCGGGGCTTCCGAAATATGGCCGTCGGCGCCGACCTTCTCCAGCGCGCCGCGGATCGCGCGTTCGCTGGTGGCATAGGTGATCAGAACGACCGGGACCGGCGCACCGGAGCGCCCACCGGGATCGCGCGCCGCAGCGGCCTCCGAACGGCGCTGGACGATGCTCTCGAGCGAGATGTTCGCCTCGGCCATGCGGGTCGCGATCGCGGCAGCCGCGCCCGGCCGGTCGGCGACCGCCAGACGGATGTAGTACCCGCCCTCATGGCGCTGCATCTCGGCACGAACCGGAGCCTCCAGCCGCGCGACCGGCAGGCCGAAGGGCAGGCCAGCGGTGCCGCGGGCGACATCGGCGATGTCGGCGATCACCGCCGAGGCGGTCGGGCCGCCGCCGGCACCCGGACCGACCAGCGTGATCTCGCGCACCGCATCGGCGTCGATGGTGACGGCGTTGGTGACCCCCATCACCTGCGCGATGGCAGACGACTTCGGCACCATGGTCGGGTGGACGCGCTGCTCGATGCCGGTCTTGGTGCGCTCGGCGACGCCGAGCAGCTTGATCCGGTAGCCGAGCTCGTCGGCCATTTTCAGATCGAGCGGCGTGATCGAGGAAATGCCTTCGACATGAATCGCTTCGGCGTCGATCTTCGTGCCGAAGGCGAGGCTGGTCAGGATCGCGAGCTTGTGGGCGGTGTCGAAGCCCTCGACGTCGAAGGTCGGGTCGGCCTCGGCATAGCCGAGCCGCTGGGCGTCCTTCAGGCAGGCCTCGAAGGTCAGCCCCTCCAGCTCCATGCGCGAGAGGATGTAATTGCAGGTGCCGTTGAGGATGCCGTAGAGCCGGGTGACATTATTGCCGGCCAGCGCCTCCCGCAGCGTCTTCACCACCGGAATGCCGCCGGCCGAGGACGCCTCGAAGGCCAGCGCCGCGCCCTTGCTTTCGGCGAGTTCGGCGAGCGCCACGCCATGGGCGGCAAGCAGCGCCTTGTTGGCGGTGACGACCGGCTTGCCGGCGGCGAGAGCCGCCTCGACCGCCTGCTTGGCAGGTCCCTCGGAGCCACCGATCAGCTCGACCAGACAATCGATTTCCGGCGAAGTCGCCAGCGCCACCGGATCGTCGAACCAGCTCAGGCCGGCAAGATCGATGCCGCGGTCGCGATTGCGATCGCGTGCCGAAACCGCGGTGACGCGCACCGGCCGGCCGCAGCGTGCAGCGAGCGCATTCTCCTGCCGTTTCAGGATGGTGGCGACCGCCGCACCGACGGTGCCGAGGCCGGCGATGCCGACGCGAAGGGGCCGGAAGTCAGGTGGCGGAGCGTGCATGGTCATGTCGCGCGGGGTCGCATGAGGCGTGCGGGGAGTCAACGGCGAAGGGCGATGGAATCCGCCGCGATGCGTCGGATTATGCCGATGAGGGCAGGTATTGCGATCGGACCGGACCACGCTCCGCCTCAGCCTGACGCGACGAGGCGCCCTCCTCCGCTCGCCTCCCATGCCGTTTTGCGACCGGCGGCTCGCCGAAAGCGCGCTGATAGGCCCGCGAGAAGGCAGCCGCGCTGCCATAGCCGATCCGCCGGGCGACCAGCTTGACGAGTCCCCCGCGCTCGAGTTCGCGCCGGGCCAGCACCATCCGCCAGCCGGCGAGATAAGCCATCGGGGTCGCCCCCACCACGCGCGGAAACAGGGTCATGAAGCGGGTGCGCGACATGCCGGCAATCGTCGCGAGGTCGTCGACGCGCCAGTCGCGCGCCGGCGCATCCTGCATGGCGACGAGCGCCGGAAAGAGCTGGGGGTGCGACAACCCGGCCAGCAGCCCAGGCTGGGTGGTGCCGCGGTCGATCATGTGGCGCAGCAGCAGGAGCAGCAGCAGCGTGCACAGATTGTCGAGCGCGACCTGCCGGCCGCAGCGCCGCGCCGAGGCCTCGACCGTCAACAACTCGGCAACGGCCAGCAGCGCCGGAGCCGCCTCGAAGGCGAGCTCAACCCGGCTGGGCAACGCCGCGATCAGCGGATTTTCCCGGCCGCCGAAGTCGATCCTGACCGCGGCCAGCACCTCGCCTTCGCCGTCATGAGCCCCCGGCCCATGCGGCAGGAAAACCAGCGAGCGCAAGACCTGCTCCTGCCCGGTGACCTGCCCGGTCAGGATGAGATTGGCCGCGGCGGGCGCGACCTGCTGCGCGGCGACATCGAAGGCCGCGAAGAAGCTCGACAGGCGATCCCGCCCCAGATCGGAACTTTCGATCATGCCATTTGAATTTCTCATACCCGAGAATATGAACAAGGTCGGGCAGCTGCAACAGCAACCAGGAACAGCCCATGCTCATACCCCGCCAGCCCGCTCCCGCCCTTGCCGTCGACACGCTCGCTCATGGCCGCTTCGACCTGAGCACGGCCTCGCCGGAGCGGTTCACTCTGGTCTGCTTCTATCGGGGGCTGCACTGCCCGCTCTGCGCCACCTATCTGAAGGAACTCGAGCGTCTGGTGCCGGAGTTCGCCAGCCGCGGCGTGGAGACGATCGCGATCAGCAGCGACGGCCAGAGCCGTGCCGCCGAAATGGCGGAGAAGATCGGCGCCGAAGCGCTCAGGATCGGCTACGGGCTCGCCCTGGAGACGGCGCGCGCCTGGGGGCTGTACATCTCGGCCTCTCGCGGCAAGACCTCGATCGGTATCGAAGAGCCGGCGCTGTTCTTGGAGCCCGGCGTGTTCCTGATCCGATCGGACGGGACGATCTATTATCTCTCGGTCCAGTCGATGCCGTTCGTTCGGCCGAGCTTCGCCGAGATGGTCGCAGCGCTCGATTTCGTCATCAAGAGCCACTACCCGGCACGCGGCGAGTTCACCGGCGCGGTCTGAGCTCGCCTATTCGAAGCGGCAGATCACCTCTGCCGCGAGGCGCTTCAGCTTGCCCTCGCTGAAGCCGAGATAAACGCGCAGGACCTGATTGCCGAAAGCCGTGATCTTGATGGTGCGCAACGCCTCGAGGCTGTCTCCGTGCGAGACAGTCGAATTTTCGTTGACCGGCTTCCAGAACCAGGGCTTCGGCGGGCGGATCACCGTCTCCGCGAGGATCTTCTCGGCCTCGGCCTGTCCCGTGCCGATCGGCAGATAGCGTTCGACGATCCCGGTGGCGTCACGGCCGCATTCGCGCGCCTTGGTCGCCTCCAGCAGCTCCCCGATCAGAGGCGAATCGGTTTCGGTCGCGCGACCACGCGAGAAATCATAGGTCGCGAACAGGCAGACCAATGCGAAGAGACCGAAGATGACCCCGATCACGCGGCCTTTCGAGACCATATCCCCCTGCCTCTCCTCAGCCAGCCATTCCGGCCGCTCCGGTTCCCATGTTTTCGCGATGCGGTCCAGCCCCGTCGCGCCCCGGCGCCGTTACGCCGCAGCGACATCGTCGAGACGCGGAACGTGCAGGGGGCGGCGCAACGCCGCCCCGGGGATCGATAGATCGGAGGGCGGCCGACCTCACCCGGCCTTCGGGATCTGGATGACGTTGTGCAGCGTCTGGTCGGCGGTCTTGAGGAAGCGGGCGATGTTGCGCGCCGCCTGGCGGATGCGCTGCTCGTTCTCGACGATGGCGATGCGGACGAAATCATCACCATGTTCGCCGAAGCCGATGCCCGGAGCGACCGCGACTTCGGCCTTCTCGATCAGGAGCTTCGAGAATTCCAGCGAGCCGAGATGGCGGAATTTCTCCGGGATCGGCACCCAGGCGAACATCGAGGCCTGCGGCGCGGGGAAGTCCCAGCCCGCCTTGGTGAAGCTCTCGACCAACGCGTCACGGCGCTTGCGATAGATCTCGCGCATTTCGCGGATGCAGTCGTCCGGGCCGTTCAGAGCCGCCGCGGCGGCGACCTGGATCGGCGTATAGGCGCCATAGTCGAGATAGGATTTCACGCGCGCCAGCGCGGCGAGAAGCCGCTCATTGCCCACGGCGAAGCCCATGCGCCAGCCGGCCATGGAGAAGGTCTTGGACATCGAAGTGAACTCGACGGTGACGTCGATCGCGCCGGGCACCTGCAGCATCGAGGGCGGCGGGTTGCTCTCGTCGAAATAGACCTCGGCATAGGCGAGATCCGAGAGCAGGATCAGCTCGTGCTTCTTCGCGAAGGCGACGAGATCGCGATAGAAATCCAGCGAGGCGGTATAGGCGGTCGGGTTCGCCGGATAGCAGGTGACGAGCGCGATCGGCTTCGGCACCGAATGCATCATCGCGCGCTCGAGCGCCGGGAAGAAGGCCGGCGTCGGCTCGGCCGGAACCGAGCGGATGACGCCGCCGGCCATCAGGAAGCCGAAGGCATGGATCGGATAGCTCGGATTGGGAACCAGCACGACGTCGCCCGGTCCGGTAATCGCCTGCGCCATGTTGGCGAAGCCCTCTTTCGAGCCGAGCGTGGCGACGATCTGCGTGTCCGGATTGAGCTTCACGCCGAAGCGGCGCTGATAGTAATTCGCCTGGGCACGGCGCAGGCCGGCGATGCCCTTGGAGGCGGAATAGCGGTCGGTGCGGGGCTTGCCGGCGGTCTCGACCAGCTTCTCGATGACGTGCTTCGGGGCCGGCAAATCGGGATTGCCCATGCCGAGATCGATGATGTCGACGCCCTTGGCTCGCTCGGCTGCCTTGATCTTGTTGACCTGCTCGAAAACGTAAGGCGGCAAACGCTTGATGCGGTGAAAATCGGTCATCTTGCTAAACGGTCCCTGGCCGAGCCGGCATTGAGGCGCGCCGAATGCGTCAAATCACATTCCTTGCGCCAAGATGCTCTAGCACTGCAACTTTCGGCGCGACAGGCCCAAAAACGCAAGAATCGTCGAAGCGCGACGCAAGGTCTCAGCCGCGGCACCAGCCTCCGCCGGAACGCCACGGCGAAGCTGCGCTCCAGCGTCAGCGTCACCGATACGTTCGGCTTTGCCCGAGACCTGACCGAACATTAATTTGCTCGCCAACGCCCCGACATGCGCCGGCGCCTATCTGTCGGGATGGCTGAGGCGAATCGCAGGCTGAAGATTCGCAGTGCCCGGGCCATCGTCCTGGCAGGGCCCCGCGACCTCCCGCCCCGGCATGGCGAGGCGCGACCGGCATGAGATTATCCGCAACGATGCTCGATCGGATTGGCCAACGGCTCGCCGGGTTTCTCCTGCGCGAGCGGCCGGGCCGCGAGCCTTTCACGCCATCCGATCCCGAGGAACTGCGGCGCAGCTTGCGGCCGGGAGATGTCGTGCTCGTGGCCGGCTCCAACCGGGTTTCGACGGCCATCAAATATCTGACGCATTCGACCTGGTCGCATGCCGCGCTCTATGTCGGGAACGTCCTCGGCCCGCCGAAGACCGGGGACGAGCCTCACACGCTCATCGAAGTGGTCCTCGACGCGGGCTGCCGGTCGATTCCCTTGTCCAACCTCGAACATTTTCACACGCGCATATGCCGGCCGGTCGGACTGACCGACGCCGACCGGCGCAGCCTGGTCGATTTCATGATCTCGCGACTCGGCATTCGCTACGACACGCGCAACATCATCGACCTGGCGCGCTACCTGCTGCCGACGCTGCCCGTGCCATCGCACTGGCGCCGCCGCATGATCGCACTCGGCTCGGGGGAGCCGACGCGGGCGATCTGCTCGACCTTGATTGCGGAAGCGTTCGAGCGCGTCGGCTATCCGATCCTGCCGCGCATCGAGCTCGGCCCGGCGATCCGGCGCGGCCCCGATGACTGGCGCCATCAGGAACTGCTGCACATCCGGCATTTCAGCCTCTACGCGCCCGCCGATTTCGACATCTCCCCGTATTTCCAGATCGTCAAGCCGGGGCTGGATGAGGGCTTCGACTACAAGGCTCTGACATGGGGCGACGGCCCTTGAGGCCGAATCGGCGCGACGGAACTTCCATGAGCCCCATCGCCGTCCGCCATCCTTGGACGGTGACCGGCAGGCTCGCCCGGGCTCAGTTGCTCGGCTGCGCCGCCGCCGGCGCGGGCGGCGGCGTCTTGCCCAGGCTTTGCGCCTGCACTCCGGCGGCTTCGTTGGAAATCCGCTTCGCTTCGAGCTCAGCCTCGAGCTTCTTGAATTCCTCCACGGTCTTGCGCTTGGCGTCGCGCGTGACCGCCGTGCCGACCGGCACGTATTTCGGGTCCTGCGGCCTGGTTTCGAGCACGAAGGGCTTGGGCTCGGCCGGCTTGGTGGCGAGATCGGTGAACTCCGCGACGCCGCGCGCAGCCTCACAGCCGCCGAGCAGCATGCCGAGCAGCGCAGCGGCGCAAACGACCTTCGGCGAGGTCCGGACCAGGGCTTGGGGCATTGCCGGGGCTCTCACGATTTTCCTTTGTCACTCTTATCGGTTAGGTCCTTAATGGGTCCGCAATGCGGAGTTCAACTCCCGCAGAACGCAATCGCAAGGGAGCGCTACCATGAGGCCACCGGCCGGCAGCAAGGGCAAGAGTGCGCAGGCCCAGGCCGAGCCGCCGGTGCTCGACGCGCCGACTATGCCGGATTTCGACGCGATGGCGCAGAACATGGGCAAGCTGGTCGAACAGGCCGGCAAGGTGACCGCCGCCTATCTGAAGCCGATCGAACGCGGCGAAGCCAAGACCGGCGCCGCCGACGAGGCCAGCGAGATGGTCAAGGTGCTCGGACGGGTGGCCGAGCGCTGGGTCAGCGATCCCCATAAGATCATCGAGGCCCAGGCCTCCATCACGACTGATTTCCTCAGCCTGTGGAGCGCGACGCTGAAGCGCCTGGGCGGTGAGCCGGCCGAGCCGGTGATCGAGCCGGAAAAGCGCGATGCCCGCTTCTCCGATCCCGAATGGCAGAGCCATCCGGTCTTCGATTTCGTCAAGCAGGCCTATCTGCTGTCGTCACGCTGGGCCGAGAGCATGGTCGAGCAGGCGGAGGATCTCGACCCGCACACCCGCGACAGGGCGCGCTTCTACGTCAAGCAGATCGCCGGGGCCCTCTCCCCCTCGAATTTCGTCGCGACCAATCCGGAGCTGCTGCGCGAGACCCTGGCCCAGAACGGCGAGAATCTGGTGCGCGGCATGAAGATGCTGGCCGAAGACATCGAGGCCGGCGGCGGCGAGCTCAAAATCCGGCAATCCGACACGCGCGCCTTCGAGGTCGGCGTCAACATCGCGACGACCCCCGGCAAGGTGATCTATCGGAACGACATCATCGAGCTTATCCAGTACGCGCCCGCGACGCCGAAGGTGCTGAAGCGGCCACTGCTGATCGTACCGCCCTGGATCAACAAGTTCTACATCCTCGACCTCAACCCCGAGAAGAGCTTCATCCGCTGGTGCGTCGAGCAGGGGCTGACGGTCTTCTGCATTTCCTGGGTCAACCCCGACCATCGCCATGCTCTGAAGGATTTCGAGAGCTATATGCGCGAAGGCATCTTCGCGGCGCTCGAGGCGGTCGAGCAGGCGACCGGCGAGAAGCAGGTCTCCGCGATCGGCTATTGCGTCGGCGGCACGCTGCTCGGCGTCACCCTCGCCTATATGGCGGCCATGCGAGACAAGCGCATCGCCAGCGCCACCTTCTTCACCACGCAGGTCGACTTCTCCAATGCCGGCGAGCTCTCGGTCTTCGTCGACGAGGACCAGATCCGCACTCTCGAGGAACAGATGGCCGAGCGCGGCTATCTCGATGGCGCACGCATGGCCGGCGCCTTCAACATGCTGCGGCCGAACGACCTGATCTGGTCCTATGCGGTCAACAACTACCTGAAGGGCAAGGCTCCGACCGCCTTCGACCTGCTCTACTGGAACTCGGATTCGACGCGGATGCCGGCGGCGAACCACTCCTTCTATCTGCGCAACTGCTATCTCGACAACAAGCTGACCAAGGGCGAGATGCGGATCGGCGGCAAGCTGCTCGACCTCGGCAAGGTCACCATCCCCGTCTACAATCTCGCGACGAAAGAGGACCATATCGCACCCGCGAAATCGGTCTTCATCGGCTCGCAGTCCTTCGGCGGCCCGGTCGACTACGTCATGGCCGGTTCCGGCCACATCGCCGGCGTGGTCAACCCGCCGAGCAAGGTGAAGTACCAGTTCTGGACCGGCCCCCGGCCCGAAGGCGCCTTCGAGGACTGGGCCAGGCAGGCGCAGGAGCATCCGGGCTCCTGGTGGCCGCATTGGTTCGCCTGGCTCGCGGAGCAGGCGCCCAAGCAGGTCGAGGCCCGGATCCCCGGCGACGGCAAGCTCACGCCGCTCGAAGACGCGCCGGGCAGCTATGTAAAGGTCAGGGCCTGACCCACATGCCCACTGCGGTCTGCGCGCGACCTTCGCGCCGACCCTGACCGAACGAACTAACGCTCGCGCGGGCCGGCCGAGCAAAGTGGTCTCGGCCCGCCCCTCCCGGCTCTCCCTGAACGAAAAAAGCCGGCCCGAAGGCCGGCTTTCGCGTCGCTCTCTGGCGAAGCTCAGTATTTGCGGACGACCGGGCGAACCGGAACCGTCTCGGTCGGATTGTCCCAGCGATAGGTGAGCGCGGCCGAAACGATGTGAACGTAAGGCTCGGCCTCGGCCGTGTAGGAGATCGCCCGCAAGGCCGGGTTCACGACCTGCTGGGGATGGTTGCCGGTATAGTTCACCTTGGCCTTGTTGACGTGGATATAGGTGTAGCCGACATCGACCTTCAGCTTCTCGGTGAGCTGATAGCTCGCACCAGCGCTGAGCCAGAGCCGGTCATTGTCCGAGATGAAGATCTGGCGGTTGTAGTCATTGACGGCCGAGAGCTCATAGGCGACGCCGGCGCGGAGCGTGAGGTCACGGTTGTACTTGTATTCCAGACCCGCCGAGAAGTACCAGCTGTCGTCATACTGGAAGTTCAGGCTGGTGACCGGCGCCCCGGTGAGCTGGCTGACCACCGGGATGTTGCGGAACCGGCTCCAATTGGTCCACTCGACGCCAAGATGGGCCTGCCACTGGTCGTTGATGACCTGAGAAACACCGAAGACCACGGAATCGGGCAGGTTCAGATTGGCCTTGACCGGGAAGGCGGCCGTCGGCGTCGGCCCCGCCGAGACGCGCATGGTGCCTTCCAGCGTCTGCCGGACAGAGGAGCGATAGCCCAGGCCGATCGTGGTGCCGTCGAACGGCGTCAGCGTGAGGCCGAGGCGATAGCCGAAATCGATCGTGTCGCCTTCGATGATGATCGGCGCGGCGTTCGCGGCGATGCCATTGGCCTGCTTCAGGCTGGCGTTGAACCACTGGATCTGCATGGCAGCGCCGACGGAGAGCCAGTCATTGACCTTGTAGCCCATCGTCGGCGCGACGTTGAAGGTCTGCACCTTCGCCGAACGGCCGAAGGCCTGCGCCGCATTGACCTGGTTGTCGGGCTTCGAACGCAGACCGAAGGGCGCGCCGGTGGTGAGGCCGATCCAGAACCGGTCGGTGAGCTGCCAGGCGGAATAGGAAGCGGGGATGAAGCCGCCATCGCCGCCGATATTGCCGGTTCCGAGCGGGCTGCCGCCGACTGCCTGGATCGGCACGCGACCGCGCGGGGTCAGGACCGTGGTCGTCGAGGTCGGCTGATAATCGCCGCTGGCATAGAGATAGGTGAAGTTCCACTGGCTGTGGCGGCCGGGAAACATGGTGATCGTCGCCGGGTTCCAAGCCATGGAGCCCATGCCGATGCCGCCGGCGGCGGCGCCGGCATAGGCCATGCCGAGGCCCTCGGCGCTCTGTCCGCTGCGGATCGCGAAGGAACTGGCCGACGCGGCACCAGCCGCGAGCAGTGCGGCGAGCGAAACCGTGGCAGCGGCAGTGTATCTCCGAAGGCTCGTCATCGCGGCGTCTTTCCCCAGGCTGAGGTTCTTGTTGGCACCGCCTCGGCAATGCCGGACGGAATCTGACCGCCAGCATGCCGTGAGCCCCCGCCTGCCGCAATCCCGCCGCGTTCGCCGCATTTTCGCCACGCCTCGCCCTGGCTATCGCAAGGGAAGCGCGAAAAACGGGCAGAAACAGCAGTTTTCGGGAGGCCGAATCCGAGTCGGGGCGCGGAACAGATGGTTTATATAAGAACTATTGCCGATTTTGCGTTGTGCACCGCAAAATGCGGCATTTTCTCCACCCACGGGCGATTGTTCTTTGCTGAACAGCGTTGCAAAAGCATCACAGCACCCGGCTCCCCGCCGAGCAGGCATGCCATGCGCGCGCGCGGGCTTGCGCAGCGCGCGCCGTCCGCACAGGATCGGCGCGGCACTCGGCCCTTGGCGGCCGCTCACTTTGAAACGATTGAACTAGGGGGAAACGACGTGAAATTGGTTCGTTATGGTGCGTTTGGTCAGGAGAAGCCCGGTCTGATCGACGCGGCCGGAAAGCTGCGGGACCTGTCCGCGCATGTGCCCGACATCGCGGGTGCGGCGCTGAAATCGGCCTCGCTCGGCAAGCTGAAGGGCATCGCGCCCGAATCGCTGCCGCTGGTCGAGGGCGAACCGCGAATCGGCGCCTGCGTCGGCGATGTCCGGAATTTCATCGCGGTCGGCCTCAACTTCGCCGACCATGCCGAGGAAACCGGTTCGCCGATCCCCAAGGAGCCGATCCTGTTCAACAAGGCGCCGAACTGCATCGTCGGCCCGAATGACGACGTCATCATTCCGAAGGGCTCCGAGAAGACCGACTGGGAAGTCGAGCTCGCGATCGTCATCGGCGACGGCGGCTCCTATATCGAAGAGAAGGACGCGATGGCGGCGATCGCCGGCTTCTGCGTCTGCAACGACGTCTCCGAGCGCGCCTTCCAGATCGAGCGCGGCGGCCAGTGGGCAAAGGGCAAGGGCTGCCCGACCTTCGGTCCGCTCGGCCCCTGGCTGGTCACCCCGGACGAGATCGCCGATGTGCAGAATCTCTCCATGTGGCTCGAGGTGAATGGCGAGCGCGTTCAGAACGGCTCGTCCAAGACCATGATCTTCGGCGCGGCCTATCTCGTCCACTATATCAGCCAGTTCATGCGGCTCGATCCAGGTGACGTGATCACCACCGGCACCCCGCCCGGCGTCGGCCTCGGCTTCAAGCCGCCGCGCTTCCTGAAGGGCGGCGAGACCGTGACGCTCGGCATCGAGGGGCTCGGCACGCAGAAGCAGAAGTTCAAGGCTTACGGAGCCTGATAAAAAAGCGCCGCCGGGGCTGTTCGACCCAGCCCGGGCGGCGCACGTCCCGACAACGTCTGGCGCAGCGGAGACAGTTCCGTTCGCGCCCTTGCCGAAGATCGGCATGCGGACGCGACCAGGAACAGGCTATGCGCGTCAGCCCGACGCACCTCATCCCCCATTTGGGGGGTCGTGACGAAAAAATTCACGAGCAAACCGCAGATGCAGATTTGAACTGCGAGGAAGCGGCATGAAAATGGCCCGACTCGCGCCGGGCCATTCGTCAAATCGCCGGCCGATGCCGGGCCCGGTCAGGCCTCGGGCAGACCGAGCATCAGGCGGATGTTCTGCACCGCGGCCCCGGACGCCCCCTTGCCGAGATTGTCGAGCCGCGCCACCAACACCGCCTGGCCGAGCTCGTCGTTGCCGAAGACGCGCAGTTCGAGCTTGTTGGTGTCGTTCAACGCCTGCGGCTCGAGCTTGCCATCGGCGGTAGCCGGCAGCACCGAGACGAAGCTCGAGCCGGCATAGCGGGACGACAGAGCCTCATGCAGATCGGCGGTCTTCGGCTTGCCCGGCAGTGCGCCCAGATGCAGCGGCACGCTGACCAGCATGCCCTGCCGGAAATTGCCGACCGACGGCACGAAGATCGGCCGCCGCTCCAGCCGCGAATAAAGCTGCAGCTCCGGCAGATGCTTGTGCTTCAGGCCGAGGCCGTAGAGTTCGAAATCCGGCGCCGTGCCGGCCTCATAGGCCTCGATCATCGCCTTGCCGCCACCGGAATAGCCGGAGACGGCATTCACCGTGATCGGATGGTCGGCGGGCAGCAGGCCAGCGTCGACAAGCGGGCGCAAGAGCGCGATGCCGCCGGTCGGATAGCAGCCGGGATTGGAGACGCGGTTGGCGTTGGCGACCTTCTGCGCGAAGCCGGGCTCCAGTTCGGCGAAGCCATAGGTCCAGTCCGGCGCGACGCGGTGCGCGGTCGAGGCATCGACGATTTTCGGCGCGTGGGCGCCGAGCTCGTCGGCGAGCGCGACCGATTCCTTCGCCGCATCGTCGGGCAGGCAGAGCACGACGAGGTCGACGCCGGCCATCATCTCCTTGCGGGCGGCCGGATCCTTGCGCTTTTCCGGCGCGATGCTCTTGACCACCACCTCAGGCACCGCAGCGAGGCGGTCGCGGATGCCGAGCCCGGTGGTGCCGGCCTCGCCGTCGATGAAGATGGATTTCAGGTTCTGGCTCATCGGACCCTCGCAAGGTGTCTGGCGGGCGCCGGCCGAAACTGCTTGGCCGGCTTCGGGCATAAAAAAACCGCGCTCTCTGGCGCGGTCGCGGACGTTCGGACTTCTAGCCGAGCGTCATCGCGGGCGCGCCGGGGCGGCCGTGGCGGTGCGACGTCGGATCGGGTTCTTGACCATGCGTCGCTATATGTTCGCTGGCCGGCCGGCTGTCAATGCAAAGGCCTGCGCGCCTCGCTGCCGGCCACCATGCGCGCCGCGAAGCCGAGCATGGTGGCCGGAGATTCCGCAATGATCGGAATCCCCTGCGCGGCGACGCTGCCA
Source organism: Allobosea sp. GW823-FHT01F03 (assembly GCF_058798075.1). NCBI lineage: Bacteria > Pseudomonadati > Pseudomonadota > Alphaproteobacteria > Hyphomicrobiales > Alloboseaceae > Allobosea > Allobosea sp. GW823-FHT01F03. Next base: position 3,815,501 of record NZ_CM179505.1, read on the forward strand.
GGATGATTCCGGACCTTCAGAAGCCGATTCAGCGCGCGGCCTTTTTCAACGCCAGCGCCTGGACGTAGTGCTGCGCCACGGCCGCCCCCGCGATCGCAGTCGCGTCGGCATGGTCATAGGGCGGCGAGACCTCGACGATGTCCATGCCGCGGAAGTCGAGATCGCGGATCGCCCAGACCATCTGCAGCGCCTGCGCCGACGAAAGCCCGCCGGCGACCGGCGTGCCGGTGCCGGGCGCGAAAGCCGGGTCGACCGCATCGATGTCGAAGGTCAGATAGGCCGGCCCCTGCCCGACCCGCTCCTTGATCCGGGCCGCGACGCCCTCGATCCCGAGCGCATGGGCCTGATAGCCGTCGAGCACCTCGATGCCACAATCGCGCGGCGCGACGGTGCGGATGCCGACCTGGATCGAGCGCTCGACATCGATCAGATCCTCGCGCACCGCCTCGAGCACGAAGGTGCCGTGGCTGATCGCACCGACACCATCATCCCAGGTGTCCTGATGCGCGTCGAACTGCACGAGCGCCAGCTTGCCGTGCCGCGCGACATGGGCGCGCAGCAGCGGCAGGGTGATGAAATGGTCGCCGCCAAGCGTGACGAGATGGGCGCCGGTCGCGATGATCGCGGCGGCCTCGGTCTCGATCGCCCGGGCGCAACCCTGAAGGTCGCTGCGCGGCAGCATGCAATCGCCATAGTCGACGGCGGCCAGGATCTCGAACGGATCAACCCGCGACGGGTACTGGGCATCACCATCGAAGATCGCGCTGACGCGGCGCATGGCCTGCGGTCCGAAACGGGTTCCGGGGCGGTTCGAGACGGCCAGGTCGAAGGGGACGCCCCAGATCGCAAGGTCGCAGCCGGCGACGTCCTTGCTGTAGCGCCGGCGCATGAAGGAGAGCGCGCCGGCATAGGTCGGATCATGCGCCGGGCCCTTGCGGCCCCCGGTGAAAGCGTGGTCGATCGTCGGGGTTTCGGCAGGTTCGGTCATGGTCGGTTCCTGAAGAAGGCTCAGCGGCGGCCGCTCAGCCAGACATGGAGACACCAGGGCAGGATCAGGGCGAGCCCGGTGAGAACGAGGCGAAGGGTCGTCCAGGCGATCGGATGCTGCAGCGCCCGGCCGTCGAGCTCGGGCACGCCATGGATCAGGCCGAGCGCGAAGGCCGGCGCCAGGAAGACCACCAGCGCATTGAAGATCCGCCGTCCGCGCGGCAGATCGGTGCGCGCCAGCGCCAGCAGAGCCGGCACGGCGACCATGCCGAAAGCGATCAGAACGAGCAGGACGCGCATGAGCTGCCTTCTGCCGGGTGAATGAGCAGCCGCTTTAGCACGCCAGCCGTCCGGTTCCAGCCATGAACGGCCGGAAACGGGCGAACAGCCACTTCTACCCGGCTATAGCATCGGACCGAAAAGTGGACTCCACTTTCCGGAAAATTCCGATGCGATAACAAAAAGATGGATCGCCGTGACCGCGTCCGAACGGACACGCGGCGATCTAGCGCCCGCCGCCGACCCGGATGATCGAGCCGACCATGTAGGACGCCGCCTCCGAGAGCGCGAACAGCACCGCTTCGGCGATCTCCTCGGGCTGCGCGACGCGCTTCAGCGGGATCGTCGGGGCGATGCGGGCGACGCGGCCGGGATCGCCGGTCGAAACGGCGTGGATGTCCGTCTCGGTCATGCCGGGCGCCACCGCATTGACGCGGATCCCCTGCGGCGCGAGTTCCTTGGCGAGGCCGACGGTGAGGGAATCGACTGCCGCCTTCGAGGCCGCGTACCAGACATATTCGTCGGGCGAGCCGAGACCGGCGGCGATCGAGGAGATGTTGACGATCGAACGGTTCTTCGCGCCCGTATTGGCGAGCAGGGCCCGCGCCGCCTCGCGCGCCACCAGGATCGCGCCTGTGACGTTGAGATCGATGCAGGCGCGGATGACCTCCGCCTGCGCCGCGACGAGCGGGCTCGACTTGCCGGTGATCGCGGCATTGTTGACCACGGCGGTCAACGGCCCGAGCGCGGCCTTGGCCTCGGCGAAGACGCGGAGGATGTCGGCCTCCAGCGCCATGTCGCCCTGCAGCGCCACGGCCTTGGCCCCCGCCCGCTCGCAGGCAGCGACGACCTTAGCCGCCGCAGCGGCATTGCCCTGATAGTTGACGGCGACGTCATAGCCGCGCTCGGCGGCGAAACGGCAGATGGCGGCACCGATGCCGCGGCTGCCGCCGGTGACGAGAAGGACGGGACGGGGCATGGAAAGCTCCTTGGCGCGGTCTCCGGCTCGGATCCTGCGCGTCATCGTGAATGGCGGGCCATCAAAACGAAAAAGGGCGGCTCTTGCGAGCCGCCCCGATGCATGGCCGGCAGAAAGCCGGCGAGTGCCTTGCCGATCAGCGCTTCGAGAACTGGAAGCTGCGGCGAGCCTTGGCCCGGCCGAACTTCTTGCGCTCGACGACGCGCGCGTCGCGGGTCAGGAAGCCTTCCTTCTTGAGCGGGCCGCGCAGCTCAGGCTCGTAATGGGTCAGAGCCTTGGAGATGCCGTGGCGCACCGCGCCGGCCTGGCCGGAGAGGCCGCCGCCCTTGACCGTGACGACAACGTCGTACTGGGTCAGGCGATCGACGATCTGCAGCGGCTGCTGCAGGATCATCCGCAGCACCGGGCGGGCGAAATAGACTTCCTGATCACGGGTGTTGACCGTGATCTTGCCGGTACCGGGCTTCAGCCAGACGCGGGCGATGGCGTTCTTGCGCTTGCCGGTGGCATAGGCGCGGCCATGGGCATCGACCTTCTTGACGTGCACGGGAGCCTCGGGCTGGGTGCCCTTGGCGACCTGGCCGAGCTGATCGAGCGACTGCAGGACTTCGGCCATCGTCAGACCCTCGCATTCTTGCGGTTGAGCGCCGAGACGTCGAGGGCCTCAGGCGACTGGGCGGCGTGCGGATGCTCCGAACCCTTGTAGACACGCAGGTTCCCGAGGATCTGGCGGAACAGCGGGCCGCGCGGCAGCATGCGCTCGACCGCCTTCTCGACGATGCGCTCCGGGAAGCGACCCTCGAGGATGAAGCGCGCGGAGCGCTCCTTGATGCCGCCCGGATAACCGGTGTGGTGATAGTAGTTCTTCTGCTCGCGCTTGCGCCCGGTCAGAACCACCTTCTCGGCGTTGATGACGATGATGTTGTCGCCGCAGTCGACATGCGGGGTGTAGGCGGCCTTGTGCTTGCCGCGCAGACGCATCGCCACCACGGAGGCGAGACGGCCGACGACGAGCCCGGAGGCATCGATCACAACCCACTTCTTTTCGACATCGGCGGGCTTGAGCGAGATGGTCTTCATCGCGGCACCCTTCGGCTGCTTGAAAAAAGGACAAGCCGCCGGAAGGCCGGCGGCGGTGTGTGGCGGTGGATAGGCGGCAAGCCTCGCGATGTCAAGCGGCGATAACGCCGATATCAGCCAAAAAAGGCATTGTTTTCAGTGCAGTGCCGGAAACGGTATTTAGATACCGCGCTCAATGCCTCAGCGTCATGACCGAGCTTGACCGGACCATCTCTGCAACCAGCGAGATCCTGTCAGGAGATTGCCGGATCTCCGCTGCGCTCTGCCCGAGAATGACGCCAAGTCAGCGTTCGCTCGGGATCGAATAGGTGCCGGTGGCGTGGCAGACGATCTCGCTCTCGCCCTGCGAGTAGAGGGAGACCTCGCCGATCGCGAGCCGCTTGCCGAGCTTGAGGAGCCTCGCCTCGGCGATCAGCGCCGCCTGGCCGGGCTTGCGCAGGAAATTGTAGTTCAGGCTGGTGGTCACCGCGAGGGCGACCGGGCCGATCTGGGCGAGGATCGCGACATAGAGCGCGAGATCGGCCAGCGCCATCATGGTGGGGCCGGAAATCGTGCCGCCCGGCCGCAGGTGCCGCTCATGATAGTCGCAGCGCATGCGGGCGCTGAGCGGCCCGACCTCCTCGACGAAATAAGTCCGCCCGCCATAGTGGAGCTGCGGAAAGATCCGATCGAGATAGGCCTCGATCTCGGAGGCGCTCATGCGTGTCGTCATCGTGCGGAAAACCGAAAGCTGGCAGGACGCTACGCCCCTTGCAGCATGGCCGCCGCACTCCGACAATAGGCGGAACATCGAAAGGCCCATGCCATGAACGCCCATATCCGGCCCGAGGCCGCGCCGGTTCTGCTCCGCCAGGATGCCGACGGCATCGCCACGCTGACGCTGAACCGGCCGCAGGCCCGCAATCCGCTGAGCGAAGCGATGCTGACCGCGCTCGCCGAGAGCTTCACCGCCATAGCCGCCGACCGCAGCATACGCGCCGTGGTGCTGACCGCCGCCGGCCCGGTCTTCTCCGCAGGGCACGATCTCAAGGAGATGAGCGCGCGGCGCGCCGATCCAGATCGCGGCCGCGCCTATTTCGCCGACATTCTCGGGCGCTGCTCGCGGGTGATGCAGCAGATCACCGCCCTGCCCCAGCCGGTCATCGCCGCCGTCGAGGGCACGGCGACCGCGGCCGGCTGCCAGCTCGTCGCCAGTTGCGACCTCGCCGTCGCCGGCGCGGAAGCGCGCTTCAGCACGCCCGGAGTCCATATCGGCCTGTTCTGCTCGACGCCGATGGTGGCGCTGTCGCGCAACCTCTCGGCCAAGCACGCCATGGAGATGCTGCTGCTCGGCGAGATGGTCCCGGCGCAGGATGCCGCAAGGATGGGGCTGGTCAACCGCGTCGTCCCGGCCGGCCAGGCGCTGGCGGGTGCCCAGGCGCTTGCCGCGATCATCGCCTCGAAATCCGCGGCGACGGTGAAGACCGGCAAGCGCACCTTCTATGAGCAGCGCGAAATGGGGCTGAAGGCGGCCTATGACCATGCCAGCGCCGTGATGGTCGAAAACATGCTGGCGCGCGACGCCGAGGAAGGCATCGGCGCCTTCATCGAGAAACGGCCGCCAGTTTGGGAGCGATGATTGCCCTGGCGCGCGCCGGCCGGGCTTGACCCGCCTCGCCGATGACCACTATCCGCCAGCCCCCGGGCTTCGCGGGCCTTGCACCCTGTTTCGACCGAGAATGACGAGACGATGGACCACGAATCCTACGCCGACAGCCTGATCCGCGACATCCTGAAGAGCGTGAAGCGCATCGCGTTGGTCGGCGCCTCCGCCAACGAGGCGCGCCCGAGCTGGATCGTCACCAAATACCTGCTCGACCGCGGCTATGAGGTGATCCCGGTCAATCCCGGTCTCGCCGGCCAGACCCTGCTCGGCAGGGCCGTCTACGGCTCGCTCAAGGACATTCCCGGACCGGTCGACATGGTCGAGATCTTCCGCAACTCGGAAGCCGCCGGCCCGATCACCGACGAGGCGCTGACCCTCGATCCGCTGCCGAAAGTGATCTGGATGCAGCTCTCGGTGCGCAATGACGAGGCCGCCGCCCGGGCCGAGGCGAAGGGTCTCACCGTGATCATGAACCGCTGCCCGAAGATCGAATATGGCCGGCTCTCCGGCGAGATCGGCTGGCAGGGCATCAATTCGCGCATCCTCTCCTCGAAGAAGCCGGCGCTCGCCGGCAAGGGCTTCCAGAAACTGACGATCAACCGGCCGGGGACATAAGTTCATCGCGGCCGCACCGGCTTGAAGGCGGTGCACGTTGCGGCCAGCCTCCCAACTCGTCCCGGACGAGCGAGCTGGTGCTGAAGACCGGCATCAAGCTCGGCGCGTCGCGCCTGCAGCCCGCCGGCATCCGAATTGACGGCGACGAGAGCGTTCTTTAAATCGAACGACTTGTTCGAAGACAGAATTTTGCAGGGAGCACGCCATGACCGATCGCATTCCGGGTTTCAACACGCTCGCCATCCATGCCGGCGCAGCCCCCGACGCGGCGACCGGCGCGCGCGCGACGCCGATCTACCAGACCAGCAGCTTCGTCTTCGACGATGTCGACCACGCCGCCTCCCTGTTCGGTCTGCAGGCCTTCGGCAACATCTACAGCCGCATCGGCAACCCGACCAATGCCGTGCTCGAGGAGCGCGTCGCGGCGCTGGAAGGCGGCACCGCGGCGCTCGCCGTCGCCTCGGGCCATGCCGCCGAGTTCCTCTGCTTCCACGCTCTGCTGCAGCCCGGCGACGAGTTCGTCGCGGCCAGGAAGCTCTATGGCGGCTCGATCAACCAGTTCAACCACTCCTACAAGAATTTCGGCTGGAACGTGATCTGGGCCGATTCCGACGATCTCGAAGCCTTCGCCGCGGCGGTGACGCCGAAGACCAAGGCGATCTTCGTCGAGTCGATCGCCAATCCGGGCGGCGTCATCGTCGACCTCGCCGGGATCGCGGCGATCGCCAAGAAGCACAACATCCCGTTCATCGTCGACAACACGATGGCGAGCCCCTATCTCATCCGCCCCTTCGAGCACGGCGCCGACATCGTGGTGCATTCGGCGACCAAGTTCCTCGGCGGCCATGGCAACTCGATCGGCGGCCTGATCGTCGACGGCGGCTCGTTCAACTGGGTCGGCGACGAACGCTATCCGATGCTCTCCAAGCCGCGGCCGGAATATAACGGCATGGTGCTGGGCGAGACCTTCGGCAATTTCGCCTTCGCGATCGCGACGCGCGTGCTCGGCCTGCGCGACATGGGCCCGGCCCTCTCGCCCTTCAACGCCTTCATGATCCTGACCGGCATCGAGACCCTGCCGCTGCGCATGCAGCGGCATTGCGAGAACACGCTGAAGGTCGCGACGCACCTCGCCCAGCATCCGGCGGTGGAATGGGTCAACTATGCCGGCCTGCCCGCCAACAAGTACCATGCCCTCGCCCAGCGCTATTGCCCCAAGGGCGCCGGCGCGGTCTTCACCTTCGGCCTGAAGGGCGGCTATGACGCCGGCGTCAAGCTGGTCTCGAACCTCAAGCTGTTCTCGCACCTCGCCAATATCGGCGACACCCGCTCGCTGGTGATCCACCCGGCCTCGACGACGCACCGCCAGCTCAGCGACGCGCAGAAGACGGCCTCGGGCGCCGGGCCGGAGGTGGTGCGCCTCTCGATCGGCCTCGAGGATGTCGAGGACATCATCGCCGATCTGGAGCAGGCGCTCGCCTGAGCCAGGACGACGAAACCGCCTTCAGGATGGCCGGCCTCGCGCCGGCCATTTTCATTTCCGCTCACAAGGCGCGTTCAGAGTGGGACTTCCCCTGCCGCGGCAGGCCTGACAGACGGGTCAGGCGCCTTCCGGACGCAGACCCTGCTCGGTGCGGGTGACATGAACCACGCCCATCGCCAGCACGGCGAAGCCGAGCGCCTGATGGGCGAGCCCCGCCCAGAGCGGCACCACCAGCAGCAGGGTCACGATTCCCAGCGCCGACTGCGCCAGCACGAGGCCAGTGATCGCGCCGGCGCGCCTGGTGCCGCCGGAACCGGGAGCGACGCGGCGCAACGCGAACAGGTGCCAGAGGGCCAGCGCCAACAGCAGATAGGCGCCGATGCGGTGGTTGAACTGCACCAGCGCGACGTTGTCGACGAAGTTCTCCCAGAGCGGGCTGCCGGCGAACAGCGTCGAGGCCGGCGGCATCAGGGCGCCGTCCATCAGCGGCCAGGTGTTGAAGGTGAAGCCCGCCTTGGAGCCGGCGACGAGCCCGCCGAGGGCGATCTGGACGAAGAGCATCAGGAGCAGGAAGCGGGCTCCCGCCCTGCCCTGGCGCGGCTCGACCCGGCGCAACGGCGTCAGCCAGGTGGCGTAGGCGACGACGCTGGCGAAGAACAGGCCGGCGAAGGTGAGATGCAGGGTGAGCTTGACCGGGGCGACCGCGACCATGCCGGGCTCGAGGCCGGAAGCGACCATGATCCAGCCGATCGTGCCCTGCAGGCCGAGCAGCAGGCCCATGCCGAAGAGCAGCGCGACCTGCGGCCAGGGCAGCAGGCGGCGCAGCGCCACCACGAAGAAGCCGGCGAGATAGAACAGGCCGATGAAGCGGCCGAGCTGGCGGTGCCCCCATTCCCACCAGTAGATGAACTTGAAATCGGCCAGCGCCATGCCGACGTTCAGCAGCTGATATTGCGGGCTGGCACGATACTTGTCGAATTCGAGCGCCCAGGCGGCATCGGTGAGCGGCGGCAATGCGCCGGTGACCGGGCGCCATTCGGTGATCGAGAGCCCGGAACCGGTGAGGCGCGTCGCACCGCCGACGACGATCATCACGAAGACCAGGAAGGCGGTAGCCCAGAGCCAGCGGCGGATGCCGGGATGACCGGAAGCGGCAGCGGCCAGCCGGGTATGTTCGAGCGCGATCGTCACGGAAGCGGGACCTCGGGTCGCAGGTGAAAGGCCGGAATGCGCTTCACAAGCGCGGCGTCGGGTGACAGATAGTCCGGCGGGCAAGCCCGAACAACGCCCGCAATGCCGCAGCCGGAAAGCAGATCCCATGACCCAAAGCCATCGCAAGCTCGTCGGCACGGTGGTGATCCTGGTCTTTGTCTGCGTCTACGCGCTCATCGCCATGGCCCTGGCGCAGGGACGCGTCACCGAAGCCTCGAAGCCGGTGCAGACCATCGTGTATATCGTGCTCGGCCTCGCCTGGGTCCTGCCATTGCTGCCGCTGATCAAGTGGATGGAACGGAAGGACTGAGAACCCGAAGACGAAGCTAGAGGGGCTTCAGAGCGCTCAGGTTGAGAGCTGGTCCCGGGCCGAGCTTGCGTCCAGGCGAGATATCCGACTGGCCAACCACCTCCTGCAGACTGGGATAGGCAGTTTTCAGGGACCGGATGACGCCCGCCAGGGAAGCCAACTGCGCTTCCGTATAGCGCTCCCAGGCCTGCTTCTCGTCCCCACTTTCGATGAAGACACGCTCCGGCGGAACGACGTGGCCGGACCAGGTCACCCATGAGCCGTCATCCGATCGGTTCAGCCGGCCATTGTTAACCAGCTCGATTCCGATGCTGTGCTGATTGAGGCCGGTGATACCGGAATAACTGCTCGCACCCGCATGGTAGGCAACCACATCGAACGGGACCAATTGAGCCACGGCCCCATCGCGATCGATGACGACATGAACGGATGCGCGCGCCGCCTTCATCCCGGTCAGCAGCTGATCGAGTCGATCGGCTGCCGCGAAGTCCACGACAATAAAGCGCGGCCCCGGCGCCGCGAATGGTCCACCGAAGAAATCGGATGGAATCCAGCGTGACCCGACTTCGCTCGCCAACGAATTGATGCGGTGCGCGACGATCCCGAAGCCCGGCAGCGCCAGACGGGTCAGATCGACGCCATCCACAAACTTGCCCGAAACCGGGGCGACAGTCCCTTTCCCAGGTGTCGCTACCGGCAGCTGGTCCGGCCGCAGCTTCAGAATCTTGGACGCATAGGGCTCCTCTATGATGCCCACTTCAGCGTAAAACCTCAAAGATGTCTGCTGTTGCTCGACCGTTCCTTTTCCAACGACGTTCCCGATCGTCTGCTGGATGAATTTCTGCCGCTCGAGCTTTATTTCGTGCTCTTGCTTCGTGCTCTGAAGCGCCATCTCATGCTTGAGCCGGTCGTTCGCCTGCAGGGTCTGGGCCGTAGCGTTCCGGTCATTCTGACCGAGCGCGGTCCAACTGGTCACGAAATGACCGACAAGTCCGCCGACCAATGCAATCAAAGCTGCGATGACAGTCGCGTGATGTTGCGACAGCTGGAAGCTCTTTGCCTCTTCTGCCGTCCTGGAGCTCGGACGCGTATCCTGTCCATCGCGTCCGACATCTGCTGGCACATCGTTCACCGGATGACTTGCCTCCGAGGGCCGGAACGACATTACAACGCCAGAAATATTTGCTCAAAGCGTTTCTGAACCTCGGCGGACCACTCGGGCCCGACCGTAGCCCGCTTCCGTTTCAGACGACCTTGCGCCCGCGGTTCCAGAGCAGGAACGGCAGCCCCGACAGTAGCGCCTTCAACGCGGCCTCGCTTTGATGCAAGCCGTTGAGCGAGACGCGCGGCAGCGCATGCAGGTGCTCGGCATGCTCGGCGAAGAGATGGCCCGGTCGCGTCGTCACGGCGCTGGCGAAACCGGCCTCCTTCGCCAGGGCGAATTCGCGCGGGCCGGCCGAGCCGGGATCGCCGACCGGATAGGCGAAATGGCGGATCGAAAGGCCGAGCTTCTCCTCCAGCCAGGCCTTGCTCGCGACGATCTCGCGCCGCGCCACATTCTCCGGGTGCTTCGCCAACATCGGATGGCTCATCGTATGGGCACCGATCGTGACGCCGGGTGCGCCGGCGAGCGCCCGCAGCGTCTCCAGCGGCAGGCATTGGCGCTCGACCAGCGCGACCGGGTCGACGCCGGCCTGCCGCGAAAGATCAGCGATCGCGGACAATAGGCTCGCCTCCGGCCCCTTGCGCAGGCGCCAGTAGAGCTGGTCGAAGGCCTTCTGCTTCTCGGCGTCGGTGCCGGCGGGCGCACTGAAGCGGCCATCGGGCAAATCGAGCGCGACCTGCGGCAAGGCGCGGATCGCCTCCTCCAGCTCCAGCCACCAGAGCCGCGCCGTGCGCTCGGCGAAGCCCGGCGTCACGAAGAGCGTCCAGGGCACCTGATGCTTGGCCAGCACCGGCCAGGCATGATCGAGATTGTCGCGATAGCCGTCGTCGAAACTCAGGGCGACGAAGAAGCGACCGGGCCTGGGATCGGCGAGCCGTGCCGGAACCTCGTCGAGCGGGACGATGTCGTAGCCCTCGGCCCGGATCAGCCTGATGGCGCGGTCGAGGAAGCCGGACGTGATCTCGAGCAGGCGATTGGGCTGGAAACCGCCGTTCCGGGCCGGACGGACATGATGCAGCATCAGCACCGCGCCCCGCCCTTGGGCGAGCCCCCGGCCCCAGCGATCGGCGCCGGTCAGCGCGATCGCCTTGAAGGCGGCAGAAAAAGCCTTGTGACGCCAGCTCATGCGGTTTCCAGATTCTTCCGGCTCATCGACATGCCCGATTCAACCGATCGCTAACGCTGTTCGGCAATCGCAGAATGCAACGCCCGGACAGTGGCAGCTCCGTTCACAATGCCGGGTTAAGGAAGGACGTCGCGGCGAAAACAGGAGCCTGATCGCGGAATGTCTGCCCTCGCCGCAAGCGCATCGGAGCTGCCGGCCGACGCTGTCTCACAGCGGACGGGCATTCGCGGCTGGGACCGGATCTGCGTCAGCAGCGAAGTTGGCGAGATCGAGGCCGATTGGCGCCTTCTCGAAGCCACCGGCCTGACCACCCCCTATCAGGCCTATGACTGGATCCGCCCGTTCATCGAGACGGTCGGCCGCGCCAGCGCGATGAGCTTCCGCTTCGTCCGCATCTGCGATGGCGAGGGTAAAGCCCTCGCCTTGCTGCCACTGGTGATCACGCGCCGGCACGGCACCCGCTTCGCCGAGTTCATCGGCGGCAAGCACGCCAACTACCATATGGGGATCTACCGCCCGGACTTCGCCGAGGCCCTCGACGCCGACATGACGCGGCTGCTGCTGTCGGAGATCGGCGCCGCCATCGGCGGGATCGATGCCTTCGTCTTCGTCAACCAGCCGACCCATTGGCAGGGCATCCACAACCCGACCGCCAGACTCGCCGCCGGTGCGAGCCCGAGCCTCGCCTACAAGCTCGCCCTCCAGCCGAACGACTGCGACGGCACCTTGCGCCGCTCGATGAGCAAGCATGCCCGCAAGAAGCTGACCACCAAGCGCAACCGCTTCGCCGAATTCGGCCCGTCCGAACTGGTGCAGGCGCAGGACGAACCGACGATCGCGCGTGTGCTCGATGCCTTCCTGGCGCAGAAGGCAGCGCGCTTCGCACAATTGCGCCTGCCGGACCCGTTTGCCGACCCGGCGATCCGGGCATTCCTGCGCCAGGCCGCGCTCGGTTCGCCCGGCAGGCCGCCGGTGGTCGAGCTCTATTCGCTGGATCTCGACGGGCTCTCGGTCGCGACCTATGTCGGTGCCGTGCAGGGCTCGCGCTTCTCCGGAATGGCGACCTCCTTCGACCTCGACACCGCGGCCGCACGCACCAGCCCCGGCGAATTGCTGCTCGTCGAACTGATCAAGCGCAAATGCCGGGACGGTCTGACGATGTTCGACCTCGGCGTCGGCGAAGCCCGCTACAAGACGACGATCTGCGATGATCGCGACGACCTCGTCGACACCTTCCTGCCTTTGACCGGCAAAGGCCGAGCCTATGCCGGATTCAGCCGCTTCAAGCGAGCACTGAAGCGGCGAATCAAGGCCTCGCCGCTCGCATTGAAGGCGTCGCTGCGCGTGCTCGGCTGGCTCAGGCGCCGCCCCGGGAACGCGCCCGAGGACTGACGGAAGGCCGCCCTCCGTTGCTGCGTACGCCGCGGCCTCGTCAGGCCATGGCCGGCTTGACCTCGGGGCTCTTCTCCCCGAAGCGACCTTCGCCTTCGACCATCACCAGGGCGATCGGCGCCTTGGTCAGATCGGAGAGGCGATAGGCGGCCTCGACCGCGTGGCCATTGCCGACATGGCCGGCCATGACCAGAGCGGCCTGGGCCTGGGCGACGAGGGGGGCGAGCACGGCCGCCTCGTCACTCGAAGCGGCGGCGACCAGCACCCAGTCATAGGTCTCGCAGAGCGCGGCGAGCGCGACCTCGACGATATCCGGCGCCGCCAGCACTGCGGCGCGGCCGGCATAGCCGGGGCCGATCTCATGCAGCCGCGAATTCGGCTGGCGGGTGATGATGTCGGAGAACAGCGCCTCGCCGGCGAGCAACTCCGAGAAACCGGCCTGGTTGCGTGCCACATCGCTGCCGAGATCGACCAGCACGCAGCGGCAGCGCTCGGAGAGCAGGCTCGCCAGCGCCCGGGCAGAGACGTCGCCGGGAGCCGCTCCGTCGAGCACGACCACGAGCGGCGCATAGCCGGGGCGCCCGTCATCGACACGCTCGGCGAGGTCGGCGAGGCTTCGGTCGGGATCCGACAGATCGAGCTGGAGCTGGCCGACGCGACCGCCATGGGTGAGCAGGCCGGCGACGCGTGCCTGGCGCGGGTCCACGGTCTTGTCGTCACCAGGATCGGCCTGCGGCTCGCGGGCGGCGGCGGCGCCGACCCAGCCCGGCGGCTTGCGCGGCGGCTGGCGATTGCCGCTCGAGCCCGGGCCCGATCCGTTGAGCAGCTCGCGCGAGATGATCGTCGCCAGCGCGATCAAGAAGGTCGCGAGCGTCGCGACGATCATGGTCGGAATCTTCTTCGGGAAGGAGGGCTGCGTCGGCTCGACGGCGCGCGAGATGATCCGGGCATCGGCCGGAGTCGCGTTGTCGGCGTCGCGGGCCAGAGCCTCGCGATATTTCAGCATGTATTGTTCGAGCTGTTCGCGCTGGGTGCGCGCCTCGCGCTCCAGCGCCCGCAGCTGGACCTCGCTGTCATTGGCGCCGGACACCGTCTTCTTCTGGCCTTCCAAAGCGGCGGTGAAGCTCTCGACGCGCTGGCCGGCGATCTTGGCCTCGTTCTCGAGCGTCCGCACCGTGCGCTCCGCCGCGGCGCGCAATTGCCCCTCGAGATCGGCGAGCTGGGCATTCAGCTCCTTGATGCGTGGGTGCTCGGAAAGGAGATTGCGTGATTCAAGCGCGATCTGGGCGCGCAGATTGACGCGCTGCTCGATCAGCCGGCGCACCAGCTCGTTATTGGCGACGTCGGGAATCTCGAAGGTCCGGCCGCTCTTCATCGCATCGCGGACGATCGAGGCCTTGGCCTGCGCCTCGGCCTGCTGGGTGCGCGCACTGGAGAGCTGCGTCGAGAGATCGGCGAGCTGCTGGGCGGTGATGGTGGTGTTGTTGGTGCCGACGAGCAGGCCGTTGCGCGAGCGGAACTCCTCGACCTTGGCCTCTGATTCCGCCAGCTTCTTGCGCAGCGGCTCGATCGTGGTCGAGAGCCAGGACGAGGCGCTGCGGGCGGTATCCTGCTTGGCCGCGCCCTGCATCTCCAGATAGGTGCTGGCGATGATGTTGGCCGCCTTGGCGGCAAGCTCCGGGTCCTGCGAGGTGAACTCGATCGCGACGATGCGCGAACGGCCGACCGGGTAGACCAGAAGCCGGTCGTAATACTTCTCGAGCACGCGCTCTTCGGGCGAGCGATCGGCCGGGTGCGCCCCGAGGCCGAGCAGCACCCCGACCTTCTTCAGCGCCCCCAGGGCGCCGGCGCCCGAATCGAATTCGGAATTGCCGACAAGGCCGATGCGCTTGATCGCCTCGCGTGCGAGATCCCGCGACATGACGACCTGAACCTGGCTCTGAACGCCCTCGCTGTCGAACTGGGCGCCGTAATTGTCCGCAGTCGGCCCGGGGCGCGTGTAGAAGCTGTCCCCGTTCTCCAGCAGGATCCGGGCCTCGCCGGTATAGCGCGGGGGAATGATGTTGACGGCGATGAAGGAGAGCCCGAGCGCTGCCAGCGTCGGGCCGATGATCCACGCTTTCCTCGCCTTGATCGCGGCCCAGAGGGCGGCCAGGTCGAGCATGTCGCCGGAGCGGCCTTCACCGCCTGCCGGAGCAATGTCATCGCGAGTGGTCATGAGGCTTCCATTCACGCAAAACTCTCGCGTCCGAGATCAGGACGCAGCGTCAATGAGAACCGATTAAGGTTAGTGGTCGGTAAACGCCGCGCGGAACGGGCGAACTCGGCAGCGCCACCTTTCCTGAAGCGACGCAGCGCACCGACCGGGAAGCACGCCTCGCCTCGCGCACAGGCGCGCGCTCAGCAGAAGCCAGCGCCGCTCGTCCCTCGCAAGCCCGCCATGGTTAATCCGGTGCAAATTTTAACCTGCCCTTAAGCATGTCAGCCTAACCCTGAGCCCGGATTTTGGATGGGTTCAGCACGCGATGATGAGTAGACGCCCCGTCTGTCTTGCGCTGGTGGTCGCGCTTGCGGCGGCAAGTTGCGCGCCTCGCATCGTGGCGACGGAATTAGCGATCGAGAATGCCGGGCCCTATCAGCTCGCCAGCGGCGACCGGCTGCGCATCATCGTCTTCGGGCAGGACAATCTCTCCAATGTCTATGCCGTAGACGGCAGCGGCCGCATCTCGATGCCGCTGATCGGCGCGATCGACGTCAATGGCCGCACCACCGCCCAGCTCGAGCGGGCGATCGAGGCGCGTCTGCGCGCCGGTTATCTGCGCGAGCCCAGGGTCTCGGTCGAGGTCGACGCCTATCGCCCCTTCTTCGTGCTCGGCGAAGTCACGAATTCCGGCCAGTTTCCCTTCGTGAACGGCATGACGGTGCAGACCGCCGTCGCCATTGCCGGCGGCTTCACGCCGCGCGGCCAGCGCAACTTCGCGGAAGTCACCCGGATGATGGACGGACAGCTCGTCACCGGCACGGTGCCGATCACCTATGCGGTGCGCCCCGGCGACACCATCGTGATCAAGGAACGCTGGTTCTAGTCCCGGCGCGGAGCCCATCGTCATGCCTGCCGCGACCGACGCCGGCCCCTTGAAGATCCTGCATGTCTTCCGCGCTCCGCTCGGCGGTCTGTTCCGACATGTGCTCGACCTCGCGCGCGGCCAGGCCGAACGCGGCCACGAGGTCGGCATCTTCTGCGATTCGTCGACCGGAGGAGCCCGCGCCGACGAGGTCTTCGCCGAACTTGGGCCCAGGCTCTCGCTCGGCGTGACGCGCGTGCCGATGTCGCGCTATCCGAGCCTGACCGATGCCAGGGCGCAGATTTCGGCGATCGGGAGTCGGCGGCGAGCCGCACCGCAGGTCGTGCATGCGCATGGCTCGAAGGGCGGCGTCTATGCGCGGCTGCCGGCACTGCTTTCGCCCGGCCGCCGCTACATGACGGCCTATACGCCGCATGGCGGCAGCTTCAACTACAAGCCGGGCAGCACGGAACACCGCATCTATATGGGCGTCGAGCGCCTGCTCGAACCGGCGACCGACATGTTCCTCTTCGAGAGCGCCTTCATCGCCGGGCGTTTCCAGGCCTGTACCGGCCACCTGCCGCGCACCGACCATCGCATCGTCCTCAACGGGATCTCGGACGCCGAATTTGCTCCGATCGATCACGCTTCGGCGACATTCGATCTCGTTTATCTCGGAGAGCTGCGCTCGGCCAAGGGCGTCGATACGCTGATCCAGTCGCTGGAGATCCTGAAGACAAGCGGCGGGCTGAGCCCGCGCGTCCTGATCGTCGGCTCCGGGCCGGACGAGGCGCTGCTCAAGCAGATGACGGTCGATCACGGCGTCGCCGGACAATGCGTCTTCGAGCCGCCGGGACCGATCCGCGCCGCATTGGCCAAGGCCAGGGTCATGGCGATTCCCTCACGCGCCGAATCGCTGCCCTATGTGATTCTCGAGGCGGCGGCCGCGGCGCAGCCGCTGATCGCGACCGATGTCGGCGGCATCAAGGAAATCTACGGCCCGCGGCATACGCCGCGGCTGATCCCACCCAATGATCCGACGATCCTCGCCGACGCGATCAGCAGGACGCTGGCCATGCCGGAGGCGGCACGCCGCGCCGAAGCCACCGATCTCGCGAGCTATGTACGCGCGAATTTCTGCCTCGACACCATGATCGACGGTGTGCTCGACGCCTATCGCAGCACCCTCGCCAGGCGCTTCGGCTGAGCGGCGGCGGCCTTTCCGCACAGGCCTCGAAAAGCGGTTCGACTTTCGCCAGTCCTGCGATATAGGCTGATTTCTCCCTCACTGCGGCGCGCCGGCGATGGCCTGCTTTCCGCCGCACGAGAACTGGTTCGGATGGCGCGATCATGTGGCGCGACGGACGTAAGTCGGCGCGCAATGCGCGGCTCGAACGCGAATGGACTCGGCTCTTCCGCTATGCCTGCGCTCTGACGCGGGATCGCGAACGGGCCGGCGACGCCGCCCAGGAGGCGGCGCTGCGTGTCCTCAGCGCGAAGAGCGAGCCCGCAGACGACGTCGCCTATCGGCGCTGGCTCTACTGCATCCTGCGCAACCTGCTGGTCGACCAGAGCCGGCGGCACGCGCGCGAAGCAGGCAGCGAAGCGCCTGAACCGATCGACTGGCGTGTCGCCGAACGCGCGCTCAACGCCATCACGGTGCGGCAGGCGCTGGAGCAATTGCCGCTCGCGATGAAAGAGGTGGTAGTCTTGGTGGATCTCGATGGCTTCAGCTACGCGGAAGCGGCGGCGATCATCGGCGTGCCGACCGGCACGGTGATGAGCCGACTGGCTCGTGCCCGGGCCACCATGCTCGCCATCATCGGCGAGACCAATATCCGCATCCTGCCCCAGCGCCATGTCGCGGCGCGCTGATATGCCCGGCCCGGCCGATTGGGAGCGGCTCAACGCCTTCGCCGATGGCGAACTGGCGGTCGCCGATCAGCGCGAGGTCGCGGCCCTGCTCGGCGCCTCGCCTCCGGCGGCGCAGGGCCTGCGCGGCATCATCGGGCTGAAGGACCAATTGCGGGCGCTGCCGACGGACGATGCACCGCCCTTCCCGCGGGCCAAGGCGCCGCCGCAGCGACGCCAACGCAACCTTGCCGCCGCAGTGGCTCTGGCGCTCGTCGCCAGCGCAACCCTCTTCGCCCTTCGACCGACCGGAAACCCGCAGGAGGACCGCTTCCTGGCCGCGTCGCTCGCCGCCCATGAGCGCCACGCCGACATCGTCCCGGTCGAGGGCGTGATGCAGGCTTCCTCCGACCCGATCGCGAGCGAGCTGGCACGGCTCGGCCTAAGGCCGGCCTGGCGCAGCGCCGTCACCGCAGGTGAGGAGCATGCCGGCTTCACCGGCGCGCGTGGCTGTCGCCTGAGTCTGCACGTCGCGACGCAGCTTCAGCCCGAGCCCCCGCCGGGCGGCAGCGAGACGCCGCATGCGCTCGCCCGCTGGAACGCCGACGGCAAGAGCTATCTCCTGATCGCGACGGGCATGCCGGCGGCGCGCTTCGCCATCATGGCCGGCTTCCTGAGGGACCTGACGGTACGCCCTGGCCCCGGTATCGAGCCGCTGCGCACCGCACTGCGCCAGGACTGGAGCGCCGCGCCATCCTGCCTCGCCTGAGGCGACTTCTCAAAAAGACGGCGCAGCATGGAATGATTCCAGCCGCTCGAACGTCTCATCCTCCAGTGGCGCCTTTTGGTGATGCGCCTCAAGGAGGAAACTGATGGCGAAGGCTGAACGCTCCCTGGCCGAACTTTATCGCGACGATCCCGAGCGGGCCGATGCGCAGGCCTTCGGCCGGCGCACCGACGCCTCGCGCCGCGGCTTCCTGGGCGGTGCCGGCCTGGCGGCCATGGGTGCGGCCGTCGGCGGCGCGATCCCGTTCTCGGCCAATATGCCGGCCGGCCTGATCCCGGCCGCGATGGCGCAGGGCACCGCGGCTCCGGCCGGCGCACCACCGTCCGCAGCGCCGAAGGGCCCGCAGATCCTCGACTTTCCGGGCAAGGCCAAGGGCCTCGTCGTGCTCGGCGACCGTCCGCTCGTCGCCGAAACGCCCGAGCACCTGCTCGACGACGACACCACGCCGACCGAGAAGTTCTACATCCGCAACAACGGCCAGACGCCGGAAGGCTTCACCGAAGGCGATGCCTGGGAATTCAGCATCGACGGCGAGGTCAACACCCCGCTCAAGATGAAGCTCGGCGAGCTCAAGCAGAAATTCGCCGCCAAGACCTACCGCATGGTGCTTGAATGCGGCGGCAATGGCCGCTCCTTCTTCCAGCCGACCGCCCGCGGCAACCAGTGGACCAATGGCGGCGCCGGCTGCGCCGAATGGACCGGAGCCTCGCTCGCCGAGGTCCTGAAGAGTGCCGGGCTGAAGTCGAGCGCGGTCCACACCGGCAATTACGGCGCCGACCAGCACCTTTCGGGCGATCCGAGCAAGGACGTGCTCTCGCGCGGCGTGCCGATCGAGGCGGCGCTGGAGCAGCATGCGCTGCTGGTCTGGGCGATGAACGGCCAGCCGCTCAGCAACATCCATGGCGGGCCGCTGCGGGTCATCGTTCCCGGCTTCCCGGCCTCGGTCTCGCATAAATGGCTGAAGCGGATCGCGATCCGCGACAAGGTCCATGACGGCCAGGGCATGGGCGGAACCTCCTATTCGGTCGCGATCAAGCCGATGATCCCCGGCGGCAAGACCGACGAATCCAATATGCGCACCATGACCTCGATGCCGGTGCGCGGCATCATCACCAACCCGGCCAACGGCACGCGCCTTCCGGCCGGTACCCGCAAGCTCGCTTTGCGCGGCGCCGCCTGGGACGGGCATGACGGTGTCTCCCGCGTCGATGTCTCGATCGATTTCGGCGCGACCTGGCAGCAGGCCAAGGCTGCCGAGCCGCGCAACCGCTTCGACTGGCGCCGCTGGACGACCGAGGTCGAGCTGCCCTCCGACGGCTATTACGAGCTCTGGGTCAGGGCGACCGACGGCAAGGGCCGCGCCCAACCGCACATCGCCGGCGGCTGGAACCCGCAGGGCTACGGCGCGAACCCGATGCACCGGGTCGCGGTGCTGGTCGGATGAGCCTGATGAATGCGTATCTGCGCCGCGCCGGGCTCACGCTCGGCGCGGTCATGCTGCTCGGCGCCTCGCTGGCGCTGGCCCAGGCGCCCGCTCCCGCCGAGGAGACGCCCGAAATGTTCCCGGACGCGCCGCATCGCGAGGAAGCGTTCTACGCCTGCGTCGCCTGCCATAATTTCAAGCTGGTCGCGGCCCAGGGCATGACCCGCGACAAATGGAACGAGACGCTCGCCTGGATGGTCAGCAAGCACAATATGCAGCCCCTGGCGGACGAGGACCGCAAGAAGGTGCTCGACTATCTCGAGGCGAGCTTCCCTCCCAAGGCCCCCGCCCAGCGCGGCGGCTGGACGAACCCGTTCCTGCAGTGAGGGGCGGGATCAGGCCAGCTTGAGCGCCGCCACCCCGGCGACCACCAGCGCGATGCCGAGCCAGCCGGCCGGGCGGATAGCCTGGCCGAAGGCGAGCGCACCGACCACGGCCGTCACCACCAGACCTGCGCCGCCCCAGGCGGCGTAGGCGACAGAGAGATCCATGCCGCGGATCGCCTGGGCCAGCGCCCCGAAGGCGCCGATGACCAGGATGACGCCAAAACCACCGATCAGGCGGCGCTTCAGCCCATCCGAGAGCTTGAGCAGGGCCGTGCCGAGAACCTCGAGCACGACTGCGAGCAGGAGCCAGAGCACGGCCAGCCCCTGCGGCGAAAAGAGGGCACTCATGCGAGCCTCCTCTTTTCCTCCTCTTCATGGCCGGCACCTTCATGGCCGACCCCGCGCTCGAGCAGCACGATGCCGCCGACGATCATGGCGAGCGCCGCAAGGCGCCCCGGCGTCAGATGCTCGGCGAACATGACATGGCCGATCACGGCGATGCCGACGATGCCGAGCCCTTCCCAGACCGCATAGGCGACCGCCATCGGGATGACGCGCAGCGCCAGGCTGAGGAGGGCGAAGGAAAGGCCGATCAGCACAAGCGGCAGAAAGGCCAGGAAGAGTGGCGCTGAAACGAAGACCTTCAGCGCCGACGTAGCGAGAATCTCGACGGCGACCGCCGCGAGCAGAACAATCCAGTGAAAAGACACAGGTCACACAATTGGCGCGAGCCCAAGGCGCCGGCGACGCGGGTGCGACGTCGACGGGGTGCGCATCGTTGGCGTTTTAAAGACGAAACAAGAGAGTATAAGGAACTCTTCGGTTCTCACCGAAGGTCAGCACAGCATCACGCCCATCTCCCGTTAGACCGGGGGCGGAAGCCAGAAAATATGTGCTTCTCAGTCGCTCATCGCAGCTCTAAATGCCTGAAATTGTGCTTTCTGTCAACGCTGACGCGACTTCCAGCGATCTCATGCGTGTTTTCACAGCCGTTCGTATACCATCGAAACACGGGCTATCACCCTGAAGACCCAAGCGAAAATCCAACTGCGCCGGAGCGTGTGCCGAACCTCGTGGCCGCAGGCCTCGCAGGTGCCGAAAACGCTCCGGCCTCCACTCAAATCGCTTCAGCTTTCGCAGCGGCGGGTTAAACCTTCCGAGAGCAATTTGCGCTAGTCGACTGCCGATGCCCGAGCCTTTGGCGCGAGCAGGCGGAGAGGATGGACGAGATGGGCGCTTTCGACGTTCGCGACCTGATCAAGGCGGATTCGGCCGGCCCCGCGCAGGACGGCTCGCCCGCTTCCGGCTCGACCCGCGCCTTCCACCCGCTGGCCGAGCGGATCGCCGCCATGCCGGTCAAACGCACGCTGTCGCCGGTGCTGATCGAGGGGCTCGTCCGGCTCGCCGACCTGCTCGTCGTCGCCGGCACCGGGGGCCTGATCTTCTGGCTCTATGCCGCCGGCCGCGTCGACAGCGCCCTGCCCTACCAGCTCAGCATCCCGCTGATGGCCATCGGCACTCTCGCCGTCTTCCAGGCGCTGCATCTCTATCATGTCGGCGCGCTGCGCAATTTCGTCAGCATGGCGGTGCGGGTGACCGCCGGCTGGACCATGCTGTTCCTACTGGCGCTGGCGGTGTTCTTCTTCCTCAAGATCGGCGACCAGGTCTCGCGCGTCTGGCTGGCCGGCTTCTATGCCGGTGGCCTGGCGCTGCTGCTGGCCGAGCGGCTGGCGGCCTCGCTGATCGTGCTGCGCCTGACCCGTCTCGGCCGGCTGGAGCGGCGTACCGCGATCGTCGGAGGCGGCCCGGCCGGCGAGGAACTGATCAAGGCGCTCGAAGCACAGCGCGACACCGGCCTGCGAGTCTGCGGCGTCTTCGACGACCGCAATGACGATCGCTCGCCCGATCTCGTCGCCGGCTATCCCAAGCTCGGCACCATCGACGACCTCGTCGAATTCGCCCGCCGCACCAAGCTCGACCTCGTGATCTTCACCCTGCCGATTTCGGCGGAGGCACGGCTGTTGACCATGCTGCGCAAGCTCTGGGTCCTGCCGATCGACATCCGGCTCTCGGCCCATATGTCGAAGCTGCGCTTCCGGCCACGCTCCTACTCCTATATCGGCGCCGTCCCGGTGCTCGACGTCTTCGACCGGCCGATCGCCGACTGGGACATCGTCGTCAAATGGCTGTTCGACAAGGTCGTCGGCATGCTCGCCCTGATCCTGCTCTCGCCGCTGATGCTGGCGACGGCGATCGCGGTCAAGCTCGACTCCAAGGGCCCGATCCTGTTCCGCCAGAAGCGCTACGGCTTCAACAACGAGCTGATCGAAGTGCTGAAATTCCGCTCGCTCTATCACGAGATGAGCGATTTCGCCGCCGCCAAGCAGGTCACCAAGGATGATCCGCGCGTCACCCGTGTCGGCCGCTTCATCCGCAAGACCTCGATCGACGAGCTGCCCCAGCTCTTCAACGTCGTGTTCAAGGGCAATCTCTCGCTGGTCGGCCCGCGCCCGCATGCCATCCACGCCACCGCCTCGAACCGCGCCTATGAGCAGGTGGTCGACGGCTATTTCGCCCGCCACAAGGTCAAGCCGGGGATCACCGGCTGGGCGCAGATCAATGGCTGGCGCGGCGAGACCGACACCGAGGACAAGATCCAGCGCCGCGTCGAGCACGACCTGTACTATATCGAGAACTGGTCGGTGCTGCTCGACCTCTACATCCTGATCAAGACGCCGCTCTCGCTGCTGACCAAGAACGAGAACGCCTATTGAGCGCGCTGGCGGAAAGCGGCGAGGCCGGAGGCCGCGGCCGAGGCGGGCTGCAGATTTCCTATGCCGCAATCAAGCGCAGCACGCTCTGGCTGCTGACCGCCTCGAGTGGCTTTGCCCTGATCGAGCCCTCGCCCTACGAATTCGTCTTCCTGATCACGCTGTTCGTCTTCGCGCTGACCGGCATCCGCTTCTCGCAGAAGCTGCTGCCGCTGGCGTTGCTGCTGCTGCTCTACAATCTCGGCGGCGTCTTCTCGCTGCTACCCTGGATGGACGAGGCCCCCTCCGTCCGCTTCACCGCCGTTTCGGTCTATCTGATGCTGACGGCGATCTTCTTCGCCGCGATCATGGCCGATGACCCGCTCGGGCGCCTCGACACCCTGCGCAAGGGCTATCTCTTCTCGGCCTGGTGCGCGGGCTTTGCCGGTCTGCTCGGCTATTTCGACATCGCCGGACTCGGCAGCGTGCTCGCGCTCTACGGCCGCGCCTCGGGCACCTTCAAGGACCCGAACGTGCTCGGTCCCTTCCTGGTGCTGCCGATCGTCTACACGCTGCACGCCGTGCTCACCGGGCGGATCGGCCTGATCAAGGGCTTCCTGCTGATGAGCGTGCCGCTGCTCGCACTCTTCCTCAGCTTTTCGCGCGGCGCCTGGGCCAACCTCGTCGCCGCGACGATGATGATGACGGCGCTGGCCTTCCTGACCTCGCCGAGCAGCACGCAACGCACGCGCATCGTCTTCCTGACCCTGGTCTCGCTGGTGCTCGTCATCGTCGCGATGCTGATCGCGTTGTCCTTCGAGAACATCCGCAGCGTCTTCGAGATCCGCGCCAGCCTCGACCAGGACTACGACCAGGGCGTCACCGGCCGCTTCGGCAACCAGTTGCGCTCGATCCCGCTATTGCTCGACCTGCCCAACGGCTTCGGCCCGCTGCGCTTCCGCTGGTATTTCCCGGAAGACCCGCACAATGTCTACATCAACGCCTTCGCCTCCTATGGCTGGCTCGGCGGCGTGTCGTTCCTGGCGCTGATGGCCGCAACCTGCCTCGCCGGCTGGCGTGTCGCCCTGCGCCGCTCGCCCTGGCAGGGCCATGCGATCGTGCTCTGGTCGGTGCTGTTCGTCACGATCCTGCAGGGCCTGCAGATCGACACCGATCACTGGCGCCATTTCTACCTGATGCTCGGCCTGGTCTGGGGCCTGGCGGTGCTCAGCCCGGCGACGCCGCCACGCGGGGACTAGATCGCCGCGCGTCCGATCGGACGCGAGATGGCGATCCAACCCTTTGTTCAAACGTCGGACCCGCGCGAAGAACGGGTTCCGCTTTCCGGCCCGATGCTCCGGCGTCAGCGCTCCTTGCGGACGACCACATAGGCATAGGTCGTCACGAACTCCCAGCCGGTCCTGGCCGCGAGCCGGTTGAAGAGGTCGTCGACCTGGCGCAGCCCCGGCATCCGCTCGAAATAGCCATGGCCCCAGAAGGGCTGGACATGAATGTCGCTGAAGCCGGCGCGGTTCAGCATCGGCGCCAATCTGGAACGGCTGCCGCGGCACCAATCGTAGAAGGCCGGGAATTTCGGGTCGCCGCCACCGTCGCGCCTGGCCGGGAAAAGCGCGTGCACGATGGCGCGCGAAGCCTTCTCGGGCAGGACATGGTTGAGCGCGAAAACCGGCGCCCAGAGCGTCGGCACGAAGGCGAGGCCAATGCCGCCGGGCGCCAGCAGGGCGTGGATGTTGCGCCAGGCGCGCTCGACGTCGTCGACATGCTCGAAGACCATGCGCGAGACCATCATGTCATAGCCGCCGCGTGCGATGTCCGGCTCCGAAAGATCGCCGGCGATGTCGAAGCGGGCGGTTCGCAGGCCTTTCGGCGCCAGGGCGAGCTCGCCGGCATCAATGTCGTTGACCACCAAATCGAGGCCATAGCGCTGGGCTTCCTGCGGCGAGAACAGCGGATCACGCCCCCCACCGATCTCGCAGAGTCGCGCCAGGCCGAACTGGTGCGCCAGCGCCAGGATCGTCGCTTCATAGTGGTCCCAGGCCCAGCGCGAATGCCAGTCGGGAGCAAGCCCTGTGAAGAAGCTTTCGAGCGAGCCCCGGCCGGCCCCGGCCGCGGCACGCGCCGGATGCAGTCCGCGATCAGCCAGTGCCATCGACATGACGATGCCCTCGCATCTTCGGTTTCAAGGCCCGAACATGCGAGGACATCGGCGCGGGCGCAACCGGATGCTTAAGAAAAGGTAAAGATCCATGGTTAAGGAGCGGCGGCTCCCTGTGGAGACGCAGTGTCGTCCAGCTCTCTCCGCGCGCCTCAGGCTGCGAGCTTGACCTGATTGCGACCGGAGGCCTTCGCCGCGTACAGGGCCTCGTCCGCGCGGCGCAACAGCGCATTGAAATCCGCATCCTGCGTCCGGCAGACCGCCACGCCGACGGAGACGGTGACGGGCACGCTGAGCGCCCCGACGGCGAAGGGATCGAGCCGCACGGCAGCGCGAAGACGTTCGGCGGCGGCTTCGGCTTCGACCGAGCCAGCGCCCTCGAGCAGGACCACGAACTCCTCGCCCCCGGTCCTGGCGACGAGATCGCCATCGCGCAGCGCCGCCTTGAGCCGCCGGCCGACATGCCGGAGCGCGATGTCGCCGACCTCGTGTCCGTGCTGATCATTGACCGCCTTGAAGCGATCGATATCGATCACCGCGATCGCGAATTCCTCCCGGCGGGCACGCGCTGTCTTGAAACGCTGCGCGCCGGCCTCCGAAAGGGTGCGCCGATTCGGAAGCCCGGTCAGGTAGTCGGTCGACGCAGCGCGCTCCCATTGCCGGCGGATACGGTCCGAGCACATCAGCAGGAAGGCGGTGGTCCCGATCACCGGCAAGGTCGCCGCCAGCATCGGCGTGGCGAGGTTCATCCAGCTCGCATTGTCGGCGATGCTGAAATCAGGACCGATTCTCAGCGTGACATAATGGACCAGCCGCAGGGTCGTGAACAAAAAGACGCCCACGAAAATCCCGAGAAGCATGCGCCGGCTCAAGGCGTCGTCTCGACCGGCGCCCTGCCAGAGAATCAGGGCGCTCTTTCCCATCAGAACCAGCCAGGCTGCGGAAATGATCACGATCCGGCTCTCGGTATCCGGCTGAAAGGCGGAAAACCAGAAGACCCCGAGCGTCCCCAGAGCCGCCGGAAGCCACAGCAGGGCGCGCGGCGCGCGCTCGTAGAAGGCGCAAAGCGCCCGATAATAGGCGGTCAGCCCCAGCAGGATCAGGGCGTTCGAGAGCGTCACGGTCAAGGTCAGCGGCAGGAGCGGCTGGACGGCGAACAACGAGCAGCCGCAGGCGACGAGCAAGGTACCCGACTGCCAGTTCCGCGCAGCCGGCCGCAGCGTAACCGGCAGATCGCCATGCATGAACCCCAGCACCGTGCCATTGGCCAGCATCATCAGGGAGGCCGCGATAAAAGCAGTACTGGAGTCCATGTCGAATATCGCTCCTGGACCGCGCTGTCCCGTGCCTCGAAGGGCAGCGTCTTCCAGCATCCCCTGTATCAAGCCATTCTTTCCGAGACCTTGCCGGCTCGCCTCGACATCTCGTCCTTCCCCTTGAGCAGATCGGTGGCAGAGAAGGCGACGCGTCCGCATCCGCCGTCGCTTGGCGGAGAAACCCACCATGCCGCACCGGCGCGGCGCTTCGTCCCAACGAAGATTTGCCTGCCATGCCCATCTGGTGCGTTGCATCGCGGCGGCAGCGCCTCTATAAGCCGACGCGTCGGAGCGTAGCGCAGCCCGGTTAGCGCACTTGTCTGGGGGACAAGGGGTCGGAGGTTCGAATCCTCTCGCTCCGACCATATTACCGGCCGAAGTACCGGCTGGTTCGAAAGCGGCGCCGTCAGGCGCCGTTGTCGTTTGTGGGATCGATCGGGTATTCCTGCCGCCAGAGCCCGCCAAACCGCTGGGACATAGCGAGCCGAACAGTCTGTGGCGCGGCTCCCCTGACGGAACTCCCGTCCCACGACGCCTTCGTCCTGCAATCCGGGCACGCTGCCCGGCCGCCAGCCCTTCCCACCCCTGCCGCTCCTGCCGCCTCGCCCGCTGCCGAGCCACGACTTCCGTCGCCGACACGGAGATTGACGCAAGCCATTGAGCGTACTAGATTTTTCTAGAACTCTCTGACCGTGCGACCCCATAAGCGTGGCAGGAGGTTTCGTTTCGAGCGCCTTGCGGAGCTTCAGAGCCGGATTGCTGGGGGTCGCATCCAGCTGCTCAGATCGACCAGATTCGACAAGGCCGGCCGACTCCGGAGCAGTTCGGCCGCTGCACCTGCATCAGAGGCACGGACCATGAGCCAAGACAGAACCCGCCGGCCGAGCGATCCGCGCAAACTCGCCGAGGCGCTGTTCAAGCCGGCGCCGCCCAAGGCGCCGACGCCAAAGCCGGCGGCACTGCCAGGCACGCGCGAAATGGTGACGCTGCGGATCGAACGCGCGGTGCTCGAACATTTTCAGAGCGCGGGGCCGGGCTGGCAGGACCGGATCAATGCGGTGCTGCGCGAGGCTGCCGGCATCGGCGGCAGCGAGGGGCTGACGCCGGAGGAACTCAACTCCTCGAATGACGGCTGAACATCGGGCGCACGCCGCCGCCGGCGCGTGCCCTGCCGAGACGCGTTTGCGCCTGAATCCCCGCCTCCTGGCAAGCACCGCCGCACGGTCGTTCGGCAGGCCTTTCGGCGCGCGGCGCATTCAGGCGCCATTCAGCGCCCTGGAACAATCATCCTCACAGAAGGTTGGCAAACCGACGGGGGCCACCAGCCGCCTCAAGTGAAGGGTTAGACATCCGATGAACCGACGCCTTCTGATCGTGGGCCTCGTTGCCGGTCTCGCCGTGGCCGCCCCCGCTCTTTCCGGCGGAGCGCTTGCCGCGCCCGACCGGTCAGAACCGGTCCGAATCGAGGAACTCGACCAGCTTCCTGCAGCCTATGCCCGGCACAACCGCGAGCACCGGATGTGGGAGATCCAGCGGAATCTGGAATGGCAGCAGCGCGCGCGGGGGCGCCACCAGGGCTATGGACCTCGCCAAGGCTATGGTTACGAACGTGGCCGCTATGGCTACGAACGCGCCCCGCGCCATTACCGCCAGCCGGGCTATGAGCGCGGCTGGGGCGGTGGCTACGGGCCGGGCTTCAACAACCCGAATTCGGGGTCGGGCTACAGCCGCTAGATGGCCGCGAGCCCTGTCGGATGCAGGCTGGCCCCATAGCGATGCGCGGGCGGCCAAGCCCGAGGCTACGAACGGAACCTGCCGGCCGCCTGCCCTCGATCAGTCGGGCTCGCGCTCTGGCGGGCGTTTGGCGATCTCGGCCGGAGTGATGCCCAGGCGCCGGCTGCGACGCACCAGCGTCCTGAGCAGGCCGGCGAAGACGATCGCCAATGGCAGCGCCATTACGGCATTGCCGTCGAAGGCCAGCCAGAGCGCCGTCGCGACCGTGGCCAGCATCGCCAAGGCGATGAACAAGGTGACCATGGCAGCAAGGTGAACCCGAGGCGGGCCAGCCGCAAGCAGGCGCCTCGCTGGTACGGCGCGGCCGGCCCGCCTTTGCCAGCAGGGCGGGAATCAATTTCACTGAGGGCCTCGTGAAAGGCCGCCAGCGATGACCCTGCCCTGCATCGTCACAGTCGCGATCACCGGCTCGCTGCCGACGAAACGCGACAACCCGGCGGTGCCAATCAGCATCGCCGAGCAGATCGAGTCGACCCAGGCCGCGTTCGAGGCCGGTGCGAGCCTCGTCCATTGCCATGTCCGCAATGAAGCGGGCCTGCCAACCTCCGATCCCGAGCGCTTCGGCCGGCTGCTCGAGGGGCTGCGCCGGCATTGCCCCGGCATGATCGTGCAGTTCTCGACCGGCGGCCGTTCCGGTGCCGGGCGCGAGCGCGGCGGCATGATCCCGCTTCGTCCCGACATGGCTTCACTCTCCACCGGCTCCTGCAATTTCCCGACGCGGGTCTACGAGAACAGCCCCGAACTTGTCGACTGGCTCGCCGCCGAGATGAAGGCCTATGGCGTCAAGCCGGAGATCGAAGCTTTCGACCTGTCGATGATCTTCAAGGCGGCTGAGATGAGCGCCGCCGGGGCGATCACGGGGCCGCTCCATGTGCAGTTCGTGATGGGCGTGAGGAACGCCATGCCGGTCGACCGAGCCGTGTTCGAGTTCTACATCGCGACCCTGAAGCGCCTGGCGCCGGATGCGACCTGGACCGGTGCCGGCATCGGCCGCGACCAGATCACGCTCAATCGCTGGTCGCTCGAACTCGGCGGCCATTGCCGGACGGGTCTGGAGGACAATGTCCGGCTCGATCGCGAGACCCTTGCTCCCTCCAACGCAGCCCTGGTGGAGAGAATCGTCGCGCTCTGCCCGGAATACGGCCGTCGCCCAGCGACCGCGGCGGAGGCACGGCAACTGCTGAGCCTGCCGCCACCAGTTAAGGAAATGCCCGCAAATGCAGGATTTCGTTAACTTGTTTTGTTCAAATGCGGTTCAGCGGGTCAACTCTATCTTTATGATGATGCCCCATCAGAGGAGGTTGTCATCATGATCCTGGATTGGCGCAACGGCCTCATGCTCGGCTTCATCGCGGCGGTGTTCGTCGCCTGCCTGTTCGGCCCCTATATGATCTCGGTCATTCTCGGCGGGCTCGGACTGATGTGCTATCTCTCGAAGCACGTGTGACCGAGCCCCCGCCGGGCAAGTCAGGCCCGGCGGCATCCCATGACAACCAGACGACACAGCCCTATCAGGCCGCCTGCACCCTGCGACCCTGCAGCCATTTCTCGACGAGACCGATATCCGCCTGCGAGAGGCCGTGCCCCGCTGGCAGGACATGATGCTCGACGTCGGCCCCTGCCCTTTCCAATGTCGCAGCAAGACCGGCGGCATTGTCCGCCGGGATGATCGGGTCGAGCCGGCCCGAGAGCAGCAGCACGGGCTTGCCTGAAAGCCTGGCCTCCGGCGCCTTGGCGAACGGCGCCATCGCCCGCAGTAGGACCGCGCCGGCGAGCGCCTCGGGGCGAAGCAGCAGCAGCGCCGCCGCAATGTTGGCGCCATTGGAGAAACCGAGCGCCATCGGCGCCGGCAAACCGTATCGCGTCCGCGCCTCGGCGATGAAATCCGCCAGTTCATGCGTGCGCCGTGTCAGATCGGCCTCGTCGAAAATCCCCTCCGAAAGCCGGCGGAAGAAGCGCGGCAAGCTGCCCTCGAGCACCCGGCCGCGCGGCGAGAGCAATGCCGCTCCCGGCAGGACGGCGCGGCCGAGCGGCAAGAGATCGTTCTCGTCGCCGCCGGTGCCGTGGAGCAGCAAAAGCGGCGACAGGCCCGGCGCGGTCGCCGGCTCGAAGCGATGGATGAAGCCAGTGGGTTCGCCCATGACAGGGTCTCCTTCGATGCTGGAACGGTAGGATCGGCGCCTCGCCAGAGGCGACGTGCGGGTCTGGTTCAGGCGAGGGTCGGCAGCAGGGCCTCGATCTCGCCGCGGCGCATCTCGTATTGCGGCGGCAGCTTGAGCTCATGGCCGAGGTGCTCCGCAGGCTCATCGGCGGCAAAGCCCGGCGCATCGGTCGCGATCTCGAACAATACGCCGCCGGGTTCGCGGAAGTAGACGGAGCGGAAATAGTTCCGGTCCCTCTGCCCGGTGGTGCGCAGGCCGAACCTGTCGGACAAGGTCTTCACCATCCGCGCCTGCTCGGCATCGTCATGCGCGCGGAACGCGACATGGTGGACCGAGCCACCGCCGAGGCGGGCAGGCAGAGAGCCGCGGCCCTCGCGCAGGTCGACGATTCCGCCGTGGACGGTGTTGGCGGCCCGCATCCGGACGATGCCGTTCTCGCGCCCGCCCTCGGCAAAGCCGAAGACCTCCGAGAGGATCGCCGCCGTCGGCCCGGTCTCGGCCAGGAGCAGGGTGACGCCGTGCAAGCCGCGGATCGCGGATGCGACAGGCACCTCGCCATTGTCCCAGGCCGGCTCGCTGTCGCTGCCGGGAACCGCGACGAGGGCAAGGCGCATGCCGTCCGGATCGCGGAAGGCGAGTACGGCTTCCCCGAACCGGCGCTCCGGCGCCTCATGCACGACGCCATGGGCGGCAAGTCGCTGCGTCCAGTAGTCGAGTGCGGTCGCGGGGATGCGGAACGCAGTCTCCTGCGTCTCGCCGACGCCGAGCCGGCCGGGCGCGACATGCTCCCAGGGGAAGAAGGTCAGGATCGTGCTGGGCGCGCCATCGGCGTCGCCGAAATAAAGGTGCCATGTCGTCGGATCGTCGAAATTGACGGTCTTCTTGACCAGGCGCAGGCCGAGGACACGGCTGTAGAAATCGAGATTGCGGCGCGCCGGGCCGGCAATGGCGGTGACATGGTGGATGCCGTTGATCTGCATTGTGGCGGTCCTTCCGGGCTGCAGAGCGCCGCCCTCATTGACGCCAAGATGGTGATCACGAGTCTCCTGGCCAGTCCGATAACATTGCGATTTCGCAATTGAATCATCGTAACATTCCAATTTGAATTGCACGACAGCAGCATGCATCTTCCTCCGCAGATCGACCGGCCTTCCCTCTCGACCTTCGGAGCACCATCATGATCGACACCCGTCTCGCCCCCTATGGCGCCCTCGGCCTGCGCGTCGCGCTCGGCCTGATGTTCATCGCCCACGCCTATCTCAAACTCGCGATCTTCACCGTGCCGGGCTTCGCCGGCTTCCTCGGCCAGCTCGGCCTGCCTGGTTTCCTGGCCTGGCCGATCATCCTCGCCGAACTCGTCGGTGGCCTCGCCATCCTGACCGGCTTCTACGGCCGCTATGTCTCGCTGGCGCTGCTGCCGGTCCTGCTCGGCGCGCTCGCCGTCCACGCCCCCAATGGCTGGCTCTTCACCGCGCCGAACGGCGGCTGGGAGTATCCGGCCTTTCTCGCCCTGACGGCCTTCGCCCATGTGCTGATCGGCGACGGCGCCCTCGCCCTGCGCTCCGGCCCGCTCCCGGGCTTGCGCCAGGCGGCCCTTGCCTGAGCCGCCGATTTCCGGCTGAACGGGCGGCGGGTTGCTGCAACCCGCCGCCCGCACCATTTTACGGGAACCCGTTCACGGGCGCCCTGCCCCCGGAGCCGACGCCTTGCCGAACCCGCCCTACACAGTCGCCTGGGACGATTTCCGACTGATCAAGGCGATCGCCGAGGCCCGCAGCCTGCCGGCGGCGGCAGAACTGATCGGGCTCAACCATTCGACGGTGTTTCGCCGCCTCGGCCAGATCGAGGAAGCGCTCGGCACGCGCCTGTTCGAGCGTCATCGCAGCGGCTATGTGACGACGCCGGCCGGCGAGGAGATGGCGGCCCTGGCGGAACGGCTCGACCATGACATCACCGGCTTCACACGCCGCCTCGCCGGGCGCGAGATCCTTCCTGCCGGCGAGTTGCGCGTCACCACCAATGATTCCCTGCTGGTCGAGCTGCTGACGCCGCTCTTCAGCGCCTTCATGCGGCAATGCCCCGACATCCGGCTCGACGTCCTGCTCGGCAACCAGGCCCTCAACCTCAGCAAGCGCGACGCCGACGTCGCCATTCGTGCCACCGACACGCCGCCGGAAAACCTCGTCGGCCGGCGTGCCGCA
This sequence comes from Allobosea sp. GW823-FHT01F03, assembly GCF_058798075.1. Classification (NCBI taxonomy): domain Bacteria; kingdom Pseudomonadati; phylum Pseudomonadota; class Alphaproteobacteria; order Hyphomicrobiales; family Alloboseaceae; genus Allobosea; species Allobosea sp. GW823-FHT01F03. The sequence continues at coordinate 3,847,685 of NZ_CM179505.1, forward strand.
CGGATCGGCTGGGCTCTCTATGGACGCGGCGAGGATTTCCCGGAAGGTCCGCCCGCCGAGCAGAGCAAGCTCGCGCAGGCGCGCTGGGTTTCGCTCAACGACCAGTTCGGTGCCTTCAAAGTCGTGCAATACGTACAGAAGCACATCGAGCCGGAGCGCGTCGTCTACAAGCTAAACACGGTGCTCGGCCTGGCCGAGGCCGTCGAGGCCGGGATCGGGATCGGCTTCCTGCCCTGCTTCATCGGCGACAAGCGCCCCGGGTTGAAGCGTCTCGGGCCCCCACAGGCCGGCTATGCCGCCGATCTCTGGCTCCTGACCCATCCGGATCTGCGTCAGGCTCCGCGCGTGCGGCTGTTCCTCGATTTCATGGCGAGCGAGCTCACCCGCCTGCGGCCATTGGTCGAAGGCGTGCCCGAGGCAGCGATCCAGCAGGGCGCAAACGTCCCGGCCTCACAAGAGGACTGAACGGGCCGCGGCTCACACCGCCGGAAATGCGCTGCTTCCTGTCTTTGATGTTTCCATCGAGCTGTGCTGCGCCCTAGACTGCAGCCATGGAAATCGCGATCCCACTCATCATGGGGCTGACGCTGATCTGGCTGATCGGCCGCGGCACGCCATGGAACGCCAAGCTCATGACGCTCGTGGTGACGCTCGCCGTGATCGTCGCGATCCTGCTGCTGGAGCGCAATGGCTTCTGGCCCGACGCCTTCCGGCGCTGAGGCGGGCGGGCGAAGGCCCGCCATGACCGCCCGCCGGCCCCGTCAGACTTCTTCGGCGCTCTCAGCGGTGCTCAAGGCCCCATGCAGCAGGCGCCGGCACTCCGCGAGCTCGTGCAATGTCGCCTTGAGGAAAGCCAGGTCGTCCTGGCTGGGCCATTCCGGCTGGGACGCTTGCGGCGATGAAGAGAGCAGCGCTCTTGCAGCAAAACCCGGTTCGCCGGCCGGCCGCGACTGTGACGCAGCGGCCTCACCGGCAGCCGCCATTCCGGTCGAAACCGCGGCGGGCCGCATCGCAGCACCGGGCTGCGGCGCAATCTCGGCTCCACGGCCGATCGCCTGGACATGGCGCGGCCCCTGCTCCTTGAGAATCCGCTGCAGGCCCTTGATCGTGTAGCCCTCGCCATAGAGCAGGCGGCGGATGCCCTTGAGCAGGGCGACATCGTCGGGGCGGTAATAGCGTCGGCCGCCACCGCGCTTCAGCGGCTTGATCTGGGAGAAGCGCGTCTCCCAGAAGCGCAGCACATGCTGGGGTATGTCGAGATCTTCGGCGACCTCGCTGATCGTACGGAAAGCGTCTGGGCTCTTGGTGTCCAATTCGGCCTCGGTATCGCCGTTGTGGAACTCCAGGCTCACTCCTCGTCACCCTCGCCATTCTGCCCGTTGATCCGGGCCTTCATCACGTTCGAGGGCTTGAATACCATCACGCGACGCGGCTCGATCGGAACTTCTACGCCAGTCTTGGGATTACGCCCGATTCGCTCGCCCTTGTCGCGCACGACGAAGGAGCCGAACGAAGAAAGTTTGACGTTCTCGCCACGCGCCACGGCGTCGCAGATCTCGTCGAGGACCGCTTCGACGAGCTTGGACGATTCCGTCCGCGACAGGCCGATCTTCTGATAGACCGCCTCGCACAGGTCCGCGCGCGTCACAGTTTGCCCTGCCATCAGCTCCCTCCAAAGGCGTTACCGAGCAGCCACTACCTTGTCGAAGCATCACGCACCGGAATAGCGGATGCCAGAACCGGGCGCTTCCGGACGGGCGCAGCAGCGCTCCGATCCGAGACTCGCATGCGGCTCTCAACCAAGTGTCGGCACGGGCGCGCTCTGGATGACCGCCCCCGCATTTTCGCCTTCTGCTCTAGGCGCCAAGGTCATTCCGGTCAATCCTCGCGCCGCACGCAAGGGTTGAATTCTTGATATTCACCAGCAATTTACGTCAAAAAAAAGCGATAAATCGAAACAACTTAGCTAAAAGGCCGAGAGGGCGTCACCAGCGGATCAGGGCGGAGCCCCAGGTGAAGCCGCCCCCCATCGCCTCGATCAACACGAGCTGGCCGCGCTTGATCCGCCCATCAGCATGGGCTTCGGCGAGGGCAAGCGGAATCGAGGCCGCCGAAGTGTTGCCATGCCGATCGACGGTGATGACGACCCGGTCCTCGCCGATGCCGAGCTTGTGGGCGGTGGCGTCGATGATGCGGCGATTGGCCTGATGCGGCACGAACCAGTCGATATCGTCTCCGGAAAGCCCGGTCTCCTCGAAGGTGTGGCGCACGGTCTCGGCGAGGTTGATCACCGCGTGCTTGAAGACCTCCCGGCCCTCCATGCGCAGGAACCCGACCGTCTTGGTCGAGCCGGGCCCGCCATCGACATAGAGCTTGTTCTTGTAGCGCCCGTCGGAGCGGATATGGGTGGTCAGCACGCCGCGATCGGCCAGGGTGCCTTCGCCACGCTCGGCGGTGAGCACCACGGCGCCAGCGCCATCGCCGAAGAGCACGCAGGTGGTGCGATCCTCCCAGTCGAGGATGCGCGAGAAGGTCTCGGCGCCGATGACCAGCGCCGCCTTGGCGGCACCGCTCGTCAGGAATTTGTCGGCGGTAGCGAGGCCGAAGACGAAGCCGGAGCAGACCGCCTGCAGGTCGAAGGCCGCGCCATGCGTGATGCCGAGATCGGCCTGGATCTGCGTCGCGGTCGCCGGGAAGGTGTTGTCGGGCGTCGCCGTCGCGACGATGATCAGATCGATCTCGCTGGCGTCGATACCGGCATCGGCGAGCGCCGCCTGGGCCGCCTTCAGCCCGAGCGTCGCAGTGGTTTCGCCCTCGGCCGCGACGCGACGCTCGCGAATCCCGGTTCGCTGAACGATCCACTCGTCGGTGGTGTCAACCTTCTTGGCCAGATCGGCGTTGCTGACGATCTGCGCCGGCAAATAGGAGCCGCAGCCGCGCAGGACGGATCGCAGGATGGACAAAGGAGCGTCTCTCTTCCCTATTCGCTGACGGCCGTCTGCATGCTCTTCGGGCTCGCATCCGGGCGCGAGGTCGCCGCGACCATCTCGCGCACCTTCGCCATCAGGTTCTCTCGTGCCATCTCGTAGCCCATTTCGGCGGCACTGGCGAACCCGATCGCATCCGTGCCGCCATGGCTCTTGATGACGATGCCTTCCAGGCCGAGGAAGACGCCGCCATTGACCTTGCGCGGGTCCATCTTGTCCTTGAGCGCCGAGAAGGCACCACGCGCGAAGAGATAGCCGATCTTCGACATCAGCGACCGGCTCATCGCGGCGCGCAGATATTCGCCGATCTGCCGGGCCGTGCCCTCGGCGGTCTTCAGGGCGATATTGCCGGTGAAACCTTCGGTGACGACGACGTCGACCGTGCCCTTGCCGAGATCATCGCCCTCGACGAAGCCCTGATAGTCGAGATGGGCGAGATTGGCCTCGCGCAGGATGCGGCCGGCTTCCTTGACCGCCTCGACGCCCTTGATCTCCTCGACCCCGACATTGAGCAGGCCGACACTCGGGCGATCGATGTCGAAGACGACGCGCGCCATGGCCGCGCCCATCACGGCGAGATCGACCAGATGCTGCGCATCGGCACCGATGGTCGCACCGACATCGAGCACGACGCTTTCGCCGCGCACCGTCGGCCACAGGCAGGCGATCGCCGGGCGGTCGACCTGCGGCATCGACTTCAGGCAGAATTTCGACATCGCCATCAGCGCGCCGGTGTTGCCGGCCGAGATGGTGACATCGGCCTCGCCGGTCTTGGTCGCGTCGATGGCGCGCCACATCGAGGATTTGTAGCGGCCATAGCGCAGCGCCTGGCTCGGCTTGTCGTCCATTTTCACGGAGACGTCCGTGTGGTGGAAGACGGTGGCGGCCTTGAGCTTGGGATGCGCGTCGAGCAGCGGCTCGACGATCGCCTGATCGCCGAAGATCACGAATTTGGCGTCGGGGCGGCGCTCCAGCGTGAGGGCGGCGCCGGGGATGACGATGGACGGACCGTGGTCGCCGCCCATCGCATCGAGCGCGAGTGTAACCGGACGTGTCATGAGGAGGCGATCAGTTCCAGGGGCGGCGCCCCTGGCTGGAGCGGCTCGACGCGGCCGGACAATAGCGAGTTGAACGCGAGCCGCAAGAAAAAGCGGCGACCAGGGCCGGGATCATTCCTCCCCCTTCAGGCGTGCCAGCGCCGCGAAAGGCGATTCGGGGGCAGCTTCAGGCGCAAGCTCGTCGAAGCTGGCGCCGGGCTTGCGCGGATAGGGGTCGAGCGCCAGCGCCAGGAATTCGAGGGTGATCGCGCCGAGATCGATGACGCCGTCGACGATCGGCTCCGGCGGATCTTCCTCATTGAGCAGGACTTCGATGTCGATCTCGCCTTCGCCTTGGTCGGCCCCGGCCGCGGCGGCGATCTCCGCCTCCGGCAGGAAGTCGAGCTTGACCGGCACGGTCAGCGCGACGGGAAAGGCCTCGAGCGAGACGACGCAAATCTGGTGTAAGGCCGCGCCGATCTTGCCTTCGAGCTTGACCCGATCGCCATTGCGGGACAGCGAATAGCTCGCTTTCAGCGACTCCAGCGAAGCGACGCCGAGATGGCGCGCGATCGTGGCGAAATCGGATTGCGGCGCCGCGAGCTCGAAGGTCATCGGCCGCAGCGTGATGGTCTCGACGCGAACGGGATGGCGCAGCGGCAACGCGTCCTTGCTGGCGGAACTCATTTGGACAGGCTGCTCTCGAACTTGGGAAAAATCGGATCGGCGGCGAGGATACCGTCGAGATCGAGGGTCGCCAACTGTGCCGCTACGGCACGAGCATGGCGGGCGAGCGCCTCGGCATCAGCCTGTGGCGCAATGTTCCGACTCAGCGCGACGGCGAGTGCGTCGGGCCCGGCAGTCGCCGCGAGCGCCTCCTCATAGGCGCCGACCCGGCCATAGAAGCTGCGGCCGATCTTCTTCAAGCGCTTGGGCACCGAGACATCGCCGACGCCACCCTGGCGAAAGCCGAGCTCAAGATAGCTGAAATTGGCGTCGACGAGGTCCTGGGCCACGTCCGCCGCCGGTTCGGGCAGCTCGCGCAGCCGCCGCAGGACCAGGAAGACATGAAGCGTCAGCGCCTCGAAGCGACCCTCGAAATCATCGGGCACGCCGCCTTCCAGATAGAGCGCGGGCTCGCGCGAAGCGGCGACAATACGCCCGAGCAAGGCGTTGACCGGCACCATCCGGTCGGCCCTTCTGCCGAACAGACCGAAAATCACCGCCGCCACCCCGCTGTTTGCGCTCGCCTTGCCAAAGCCATGCTCGGGCGTTACGCCAAGCATACCCCTCATGACAAGCGCGGCCTCGCTGTCGCGTGCCTGCCGTTGGACCCTCTCCGCATGACTGCTCCGACCCGCCGCACTGTCCTGATCGGCTCGCTCGCCGCCATGTTGCCGCTCGCCGCCTGCAGCGGCACCAATCTCGGCTTTCGCGTCCCGACCTCCGCCGGCCTGAACGAAGAATTCACGCGCGGCTTCGTCATGGATGACGATCTCATCGCCAAGGTCAGGCCGGGCATGGATGTGCAGACGGTGCTGACCACGCTCGGCACGCCTTCGACGACCTCGACCGTCGGCAACCGCACCTTCTACTACATCAGCCAGACCGTGCGCAGGCGCTTCCAGTTCCAGGACTTCACGGTGATCGATCAGCGCGTGCTGGTGATCTATTTCAACAAAGCCTTCAAGGTCGAGCGCATCGCCAATTACGGCCTGCAGGACGGCGTGATCTTCGACTTCATCAGCCGCACCACCCCGACCGGCGGCGAGGAGCAGAGCTTCCTGCGCAACCTGTTCCGCGGCGTCACCAAGTTCAATCCGCTCGGCTCCTGAGCGAATCTGCTCAACGGCGACATTAGAAAAGCCCTGAGGCACTGCCGCAGGGCTTTTCTGTGCTCAGCGCTCGCTCAACTCGTGGGTGGCTTGCGCCCCGGCAGTGTCATCGCAAACACGCCGATTACGACCAGCGCGAGCCCGGCCCAGGCGGTCGGGCTCAGGCGCTCGTCGAGAAAGATCACGCCGATGGCGACCCCGGTCGGCACGCGCAGATAGGCGACAGAAGTCGCCCCGACCGTGCCGAGCCGGTCGATCAGCCGGAAATAGATGATGAAGGCGAGCGCGGTCGAGAACAGCGACAAGGCCAGCAGCGCCTGGATCGAGCTGGCCGACGGCGCGAGCGTCCAAGGCCGGTCGACGAGCAGGCTGAAGGGGATCAGGATCGCAGCGCCGCAGATCAGCGAGCCCGCCGCCGGCATGATCGGATCGAGCCCCTTGAAGTTGCGGCCGAACAGCGCCGCGCCGCCATAGCAGGCCGCGGCCGCAACCAGAGCAAGCTGCGCCCAGAGCTCGCGGCCGAAACCCGACAGCGCCTCGACGCCGATGATCAGGCAGACTCCAAGCATGCCGGCGGCGACGCCGAAGAGCTTGCGCCCGGCGGCCGCCTCGGCGCGGAAGAACAGCAGGCTCAGCAGGAAAGCGAAGATCGGCGAGCCGGCGTTCAGGATCGAAGCCAGGCCGGCCTCGACGCTGGTCTCCGCCCAGGCGATCAGCGTGAAGGGCACGGCGCTGTTCAGGCAAGCCTGGATCAGGAAGCGTCGCCAGATCGCGGGATCGCGCGGCAGCGCCAGCCTACGCAGCCGGATGACGACGAGGAGAATCGTGCCGGCGATCAAGGTCCGCGCCGCGATCAGCGTCAGCGGCGGGATTGTCTCGACGCCGAGCCTGATGAAGCTGTAGGAGGCGCCCCAGAGCGTCGCCAGCGTGAGCAGCAGGACAAGATCCGTCGCATGTCCGGAACGTGCGGGAGCTGAAGCGGCTGGCGCGGTCATCGGATCCTCCTTGGTTGGGCGGACCATGACAGCTGGCAGCGCGCAGGTCGTGCGGGAACGCTACGGTCGCGACCGTAGGTTTCTGAGCCTTGGCGACCTCTCAGCGAAGCATGACAAGCACGACGATCGCCGCTGCGATCCAGAAGAACAGGCCATACCAGCCGGCCATGGTCGCCTCGAGCTGGCAGGAGCCGTCGGCAGCGCGCGCGAAGCCGAGGCAGTTGTGCCGCTGCGGCCCGGCGCGAAGGGGTTGCACGCGAACTCTTCCGAACGTCACGATCGGAACAAGCAGGCGCGCGGTCGCGTAGCCGAGAACATCCAGAAGGATACTGCCGATCAGGTCAATCAGGTCGGAGCTCCGAAATTGATTCAAGCTGCTGAGAACTTGATTCTCGTTCGCCTTTCAAACCGTTCACAACACAATGAAAAACCCCGCGGATCGCTCCGCGGGGCCAAGCCATGCTCGAGCGAGCTAGCCGCTCACGAGTGCGCCAGGATGGCGAGCAGCAGGAGCGCGATGATGTTGGTGATCTTGATCGCGGGGTTCACGGCGGGGCCCGCCGTGTCCTTGTAGGGGTCGCCGACGGTGTCGCCGGTGACGGAAGCCTTGTGCGCCTCGGAGCCCTTGAGATGGCGCACGCCGTCCTTATCGACGAAGCCGTCCTCGAAGCTCTTCTTGGCATTGTCCCAGGCGCCGCCGCCGGAGGTCATCGAGATCGCGACGAAGATGCCGGTGACGATGACGCCCATCAGCATGGCGCCAACCGCGGCGAAAGCCTGGTTCTTGCCGGCGATGGCGTTGATGACGAAGAAGGTGACAAAGGGTGCCAGCACCGGCAGGAGCGACGGCACGACCATTTCCTTGATCGCAGCCTTGGTCAGAAGGTCGACGGCACGGGCATAGTCCGGCCGTTCCGTGCCTGCCATGATGCCCGGCTTCTCCTTGAACTGCCGGCGGACCTCCTCGACCACAGAGCCGGCAGCCCGGCCGACGGCCGTCATGCCCATGCCACCGAAGAGGAAGGGGATCAGGCCACCGAGCAGCAGGCCGACGACGACGAAGGGGTTCGACAGCGAGAAATCGACGCTGACGCCCTTGAAGTACTGGAAGGTCGTCGAGCCCGCCTTGTTGGCCTCGGCCACGAAGTAGTTGAGGTCCGAGGTATAGGCGGCGAACAGCACCAGCGCGCCGAGCCCCGCCGAGCCGATCGCATAGCCCTTGGTGATCGCCTTGGTGGTGTTGCCGACCGCATCGAGCGCGTCGGTAGACTGGCGGACCTCCTTGGGCAGGCCGGCCATCTCGGCGATGCCGCCGGCATTGTCGGTGACCGGGCCGAAGGCGTCGAGCGCGACGACGACGCCGGCGAGCGCCAGCATGGCGGTGGTGGCAATGGCGATGCCGAACAGGCCGGCGAGGCCATAGGCGACGATGATGCCGGCGATGATCACGATGGTCGGCAGCGCCGTCGATTCCAGGGACACCGCAAGGCCCTGAATGACGTTGGTGCCGTGGCCGGTGACCGAGGCCTGGGCGATCGAGACCACCGGGCGCTTGCCGGTGCCGGTGTAGTATTCGGTGATGACGACGATCAGCAGCGTCACGGCGAGACCGACCAGCGAGCAGGCGAAGAGGCCGCCCGAGGTGAAGGCGACGCCCTGCCCCGTGGTGAACTGGGTGCCGAAACCGCCGAACATCACATGCGTCACCGCCGCGATCGCACCGATCGAGAGCACGCCGGCGGCGATGAAGCCCTTGTAGAGCGCGCCCATGATCGACTGGTTGGCGCCGAGCTTGACGAAGAAGGTGCCGATGATCGAGGTCACGACGCAGGCCGCGCCGATCGCCATCGGATACAGCATCATCGTGTTGAGAACCGGCTGGCCGGCGAAGAAGATCGCGGCGAGCACCATGGTCGCGACCAGGGTCACGGCATAGGTCTCGAACAGGTCGGCGGCCATGCCGGCGCAGTCGCCGACATTGTCGCCGACATTGTCGGCGATGGTCGCCGGATTGCGCGGATCGTCCTCGGGAATGCCGGCCTCGACCTTGCCGACGAGGTCGGCGCCGACATCGGCGCCCTTGGTGAAGATACCGCCGCCGAGACGGGCGAAGATCGAGATCAGCGAGGCGCCGAAGCCAAGCGCCACCAGCGAATCGATGACGACGCGGCTGGAGGGCGCGAAGCCCTTCATCGAGGTCAGGAAGCCGTAATAGACGGCGACGCCGAGCAGAGCGAGGCCGGCGACCAGCATGCCGGTGACCGCGCCGGCCTTGAAGGCGACGTCGAGCCCCTGGCCGAGCGACTGCATCGCCGCCTGGGCGGTGCGGACATTGGCGCGCACCGAGACGTTCATGCCGATGAAGCCCGCGACGCCGGAAAGCACGGCGCCGATCAGGAAGCCGATGCCGACATAGGCCCCGAGCAGCCAGGTGAGGCCGACGAAGAGCACGACGCCGACCATGGCGATGGTGACGTATTGCCGCTTGAGATAAGCCTGCGCGCCCTCTGCGACAGCGCCGGAAATCTCCTGCATGCGCTGATTGCCGGCGTCGCGTTTCATCACGTCGCTATAGGCCCAGATGCCGTAGACGATCGAAAGCGCACTCAGAAGTATGATGATGAGCAAGGCCGACATCGACTTTCCTGTCCCTGAGATCTGCATCTGGGGCAGGACGCCCCGACGGAGCCGGCTTGTCGCCGGTCTGTTGAACGCCAGGGACTGCTCTTCCGGGCTCTAGAATCGCGCCCGTAGCGCCGATCGCCAGTGTCTGCCGAATTGTTGCCAAGTTTCCGACGGAATCGCAAACCCGACCGCTGACAATTCGGCAGGCTTGTCAGGCGGCGGCGGAACGGCGACGCAGACCCTGCCAGGCGACCAGGACGAGCGCGACCGCGACCGGAGGGAAAACCAGCCAGTTGACGCTGTCCCAGCCGCCGGCGCTGAGCAGGCCGCCGGCCGAGAAGGAGGCGATGGCGACCGAGCCGAAGACCAGGAAATCGTTGGCGGCCTGGACCTTGACCCGCTCCTCCGGGCGATAGCAGTCGGTGACCAGCGCGGTCGCGCCGATGAAGCCGAAATTCCAGCCGACGCCGAGCAGGACGAGCGCGATCCAGAAATGCGCGACGCTGAGACCGCTGAGGCCGACGATAGCCGCGACGGCGGTCAGCAGCAGGCCGAGCGCGGTGATCTTCTCCTTGCCATAGCGGGCGATCAGGCGGCCGGTGAAGAAGCTCGGCCCGAACATCGAGAGCACATGCCACTGGATGCCGAGGGCGGCATCGCCGATCGAGTGGCCGCAGGCGACCATGGCGAGCGGCGCCGCGGTCATCACGAAGCTCATCAGCCCGTAGGCCACCAGCGCCGCGGTCACGGAGGCGATGAATTTAGGCTGGCGCATGATCTCGGAGAGCGGCCGGCCGCCGCCGGAGCGCTTCTCGACCACGGGCGGAGCACGCAGCAGGAGGATGACGCCGACGGCGAGCAGAGCGAGCCCGCCCTGCGCCAGGAAGCTCGCGGCGAAGGGCGCGGCCGGCGTCAGGTCGCGCGTCCAGTAGACCGATTGCGGGCCGATCACGCCGCCGACCAGTCCTCCGAGCATTACCCAGGAGATGGCGCGCGGCTTGAAGGCTTCGCTCGCCGTGTCGGCCGCGGCGAAGCGATAGCTCTGCACGAAGGAGCCGTAGACACCGCAGAGGAAGGTGCCGATGCAGAATAGCCAGAACAACCGGCTGCCGGTGCCGCTGGCGGCGATGCTGGCGCCGACGATGCCGATCAGCGCCCCGATCAGATAGCCGTTGCGGCGGCCGAGCCGGCGCATCAGCATCGCGGCCGGGATGACGCCGCAGGCGATGCCGAGCTGCATCAGGCTGACCGGTACGGTGGCGAAGGCCTGGTCGGTAACGAGCTGCGAGCCGACGATGCCACCGAGCGAGACGACGATCGCGGGGCTGGCGCCGCCGAGCGACTGGGCGCAGGCGAGGACGACCGCATTGCGCTTCGCCAGGGTGTCGTCACTCACCGGAACATGCTGGTTCATTTGCAGGCCGCCGACTTTCCGCGGCCCGGGCCGCTCTCAGAAATGAACGAAGGAGCCTCGCGCAAAGCTGCGCGGCCTGCCCGCCTCGCTATATCGCACGGTCCCTGCCTCCGCCGTGACGCGGCCGATGCGCGCAAGACCGAGCCCTGCCGCCTGCGCCGCCGCGGCAAGGGAAGGAAATTCCACCTCGGACGCCGTGCAGAGAATTTCGTAGTCGTCGCCGCCGGTCCAGGCCAGTTCCGCCAATGCGGGATCAGCCATGACGGCATTGCGGGCCGCGGCCGAGAGCGGCACCGCGTCAAGCTCGATCTCGGCGCCGACGCGCGAGGCTGCGAGCAGCTTGCCGAGGTCGCCGACGAGCCCGTCCGAGACGTCCATCGCCGCCGAGGCATGGAGCTGCAGGGCCTGGGCGAGCGCCAGGCGCGGCTGCGGATGCAGATAGCGGTCGGCCAGGAAGGCGCGGTCGGCCTCGCAGAGGCGGGCGACCCAGCCCGGCCGGTCCGGGCCATGCGCCCGCAGGCCGAGCGCGCCATCGCCGATCGTCCCCGTGACCAGCACGAGATCGCCGGGCTTGGCGCCCGAGCGCAGCACCATGCGCCCGGCAGGCACGCTGCCGAAGGCGGTGATCGAAAGCGTCAACGGGCCGGTCGTCGAGACCGTGTCCCCGCCGATCAGCGGGCAGCCCGCCTCGCCCGCGACAGCCGCGAGCCCTTGGGCGAAGGCTGCGAGCCAATCCTCGGCCCAGCCCTTGGGCAAAGCGAGCGTCAGCACGAAACCGTCGGGCCGCGCGCCCTTGGCGGCGAGATCGGAGAGGTTGACCGCCAGCGCCTTGCGCGCAATCGAGCCGGCGGGGTCGTCCGGGAAGAAGTGCACGCCGGCGACCAGCGCGTCGGCGGTGACGACGAGCTCGTAGCCCCGCGCCGGCCGCAGCAGCGCCGCATCGTCGAGAAGCCCGAGGCCGTCACGGCCGGCGATCGGGGCGAAATGCCGGGCGATCAGCTCGAATTCACCGGGTCGCGCGTCTTCTCTCGACATTGCGATCTCACTTGCCAAGTGCAGCCCTCACCCTGAGGAGCCCCGAAGCGGCGTCTCGAAGGATGCTTCAGAGGATGCCAAGGGTGCAATCTGGTTCATCCTTCGAGACGCCGCTCCTGGCGGAACGGCTCCTCAGGATGAGGGCTCGGAGGTTGCCCTCCTGCTCACGCCGCCGGGACGTCGAATTCCTCGGCGCGGAACTCGCGGGCGAGCTTGTCGAGCACGGCGTTGACCATGCCGATCTCCTCGCCCTGGTAGAAGGTGCGGGTGACCGCGACATATTCCGAAATCACGGCGCGCGCCGGCACGTCCTTGCGGAAGGCCAGCTCATACGCACCGGCGCGCAGCACCGCGCGTACCACCGCCTCGACGCGCTTCAGCGGCCAGCCCGCGGCGAGTGCATCGTCCACGGCGCGATCGACCAGACGCTGCTCGCTGACGACGCCGCCGAGCAGGTCGCGGAAGAAATTCAGCTCGGCTTTCGGCAGCTCGATCTCCTCGACCTCCTTGCCGATCCAGAAATGCTCGAACTCGGCCATGGCCTCGACCACGCCGCGCCCGCCGACCTCCATCTGGTAGAGCGCCTGCACGGCCGCCAGCCGGGCGCCGCGGCGCATCTCGGCCCGGCTCATTTCGACTCCTCCACCAGCGAGCGCTTGTAGCGCAGCACCGAGAGCGCAGCTTCAGCCGCGCCGCCGCCCTTGTCCATCTCGGAACGATTGGCACGGGCCCAGGCCTGGGCCTCGTTCTCGACGGTCAGGATGCCGTTGCCGAGCGGCAGGGCGAAGGCGACGGAGAGATCCATCAACGCGCGCGAGCTCTCGCCGGCGACGATGTCGTAATGGCCGGTCTCGCCCCGGATCACGGTGCCGAGTGCGACCACCGCCTCATAGGGATCGACAGCCTCGTCGGCGGCACGCAGGCCGATGACGATCGCAGACGGGATCTCGAGCGCGCCGGGAACGGTGACGCGATCGACGCGGCAGCCGGCTTTTTCGAGCACGGCGAGCGCGCCTTGCAGCAGTTCGTCGGCGAGGCCGTCATAGAAGCGGGCCTCGACCACGAGGACGCGTGCGCCGTCGAGCGGAGCGGCTGAGGCAGCCGATGATTGCCGGGGTCCGGCCATGCGGGAATTCCTTCTGGTATCGTCGAGGCGCCTTCGACCGGATCGAAAGCAATCAAGCCCTCGTCCTGAGGAGCCGTTTCGTCAGAAATGGCGTCTCGAAGCATGGTCCAGAGCGCACTGGACCATCCTTCGAGACGCCGCTGCGCGGCTCCTCAGGATGAGGGCTGAGGCAGGACCGGCTCTTAGCCCTGCCCGCGCGCCTCCGCAAGCCGCGCGGCATACCGCGCCATCAGATCGACCTCGACATGAACGCCGTCCCCCTGCTCGCGCTGCCCCCAGGTGGTGACACTGAAGGAATGCGGGATCAGCAGGACGGTGAACACGTCGTCCTCGACGGTGTTGACGGTCAGCGAGGTGCCGTCGAGGCAGATCGAGCCCTTGGCCGCGATGAAGCGGGCGAGGCCCTGCGGCGCGCGGATATGGAAGCGCGCCGTCGCACCCCAGGGCTCATCCGGATCGGGCGCGATGGCATCGACCTTGATGATCCTGCCGACGCCGTCGACATGGCCGGTGACCAGATGGCCGCCAAGCTCGTCGCCCATCTTCAGCGAGCGCTCGAGATTGATCGGCGTCCCGACATCCCAGTCGCCGACCAAGGTCTTGGACAGCGTCTCGGCCGCAGCCTCGACCTGGAAGACACAGCCCGGCTCGCCATCCTCGCGCGGGCTCAGGGCGGTCACGGTGAGGCAGACGCCGGCGCAGGCGATCGAGGCGCCGATCTCGATGCCCTCTGCCTCCCAGGGGCAGGACATGGCGAGCCGCTTCAGGCTCGGCCCCATCTTCCGCGCCTGGGTGACGGTGCCAATGGCGGTGACGATGCCGGTGAACATCAGGCAATCCTCGTGAAGTGCTGGAAACGGTCCTGGCCGATGATCCCGGCTTCGGCGATGGCGTACATCTTGGGATCGGCGAGCAGCGCCGCAAGGCCCGGCCGCACGGCGACGACGCCGGCTTCGCCGAGCACGATCGGCGAGGTCGAGACGATGACCTCGTCGACAAAGCCGGCCAGCGCCAGCCTTTCACCGATGGTCGGCCCGCCCTCGGAAAAGACCCGAGTGATGCCGCGTGCCGCGAGCAGCCGCAGCGCCTCGCCGAGATCGAGATGGCCGTCGGCGGCGCGTCCGACGCGCATCACCTCGACGCCGGCGGCGACGAGGCGCGCCTCGGCCTCGACCGGCGCATCCTCTGCCGCGATTGCCCAGACCGGCACCTCGCCGGCGCCGCGCACCAGCTGCGAATCCAGCGGCAGGCGCAGATTGGAATCGAGCACGACCCGGACCGGCGAACGGATCTCCAGCCCGGCGAGCCGCACGGTCAGGAGCGGATCATCGGCAAGGACGGAGCCGATACCGAGCATGATCGCGTCGTAACGGGCACGCTCGCGGTGAACCCATTCACCGGCTTCCGGACAGGAAATCCTGATGCGAGCCCGCCCTGCCCCGCCGGCGAAGCCGTCGGCGGTACGCGCCACCTTGAAGGTCACCATCGGCCGGCCCTGCGTGACGCGCAGCACATGGCCGCGATGGCTGCGCTGCGCCTGATCTTCGAGCACGCCGGTGACCACCTCCACCCCGGAACTGCGCAGGAGTGCATGGCCGAGCCCTGCGATGCGGGGATTGGGATCGGCCATGGCCGAGACGACGCGGCGCACGCCAGCGAGCAGGGTGCGCTCGACGCAAGGGGTGCCGCCGCGCAGGGTCCGGTGCGAGCAGGGCTCCAGCGTCACATAGAGCGTGCCCCCTGCCGCCGCGGAACCGGCCTGCTCGAAGGCCATCGCCTCGCCATGCGGTCGGCCGCCAGGCTGAGTGTGGCCGGCCCCGACGACGACCGGTCCCTCCGGCCCATCGCGGGTCACCACGGCCCCGACCGATGGGTTCGGCCAGGTCTGGCCGAGGCCGCGCGCACCGAGCTCCAGCGCCTGGCGCATGAAGGCGCGGTCGATCTCGTCGCGATCAGACATCGTCGCGCGGCCTGGCCCCTTCGCCGACGGGCTCGGCCTCGCCCTCCCCCTCATCGCTGCTGAGCTGGCCGAGCAGCTCCTCGAAATCTCGGGCCTCGCGGAAATTCCGGTAGACCGAGGCGAAGCGGACATAGGCGACGTCGTCGAGCGATTTCAGCCCTTCCATCACCAGCTCGCCGATGGTCGAGCTCATGATCTCCGCCTCGCCCGAACTTTCGAGCTGGCGCACGATGCCGTTGACCAGGCGCTCGATACGCTCGGGGGCCACGGCGCGCTTGCGCAAAGCGACCTCGATCGAGGTCTGCAGCTTGTCACGATCGAAGGCGGTGCGCCGGCCCGAGCGCTTGACCACGGTGAGCTCGCGCAGTTGCACCCGCTCAAAAGTGGTGAAGCGGCCACCGCAATCCGGGCAGACGCGCCGGCGCCGGATCGAGGCGTGATCGTCGGTCGGCCGCGAATCCTTCACCTGGGTGTCGAGCGAGCCGCAATAAGGACAGCGCATACCTTGGGCCTCGAGGGTTGCTTGAGGGACAATACCGTCCGCGGCCCTTCCTTGCCCCAGCCATGCCGTCGCAGGCCAGCGAAAAACGACCGGGCGGCGGCAAGGGGGCAAGCGCAATATCGCATGGCGCTATGGCCGATGAAGGGAAACGCCTCGAAAAAAAGACGCAGGGCGAGCTGCCTTCTCATGCCAAGATGGAGCCTGCGACCCGCCTGCCCTTCACCGTTTGCGCTGCCTGCCGATCCCCATCGCTCGCCAATCGGAGTTTTGCAGATGTCCAACGACACTACGGGCGACGCCTTCGGCGGCCTGGTCGTGCTGGCGTTCGACCTTCTCGACAGCGAGATCCACAGGTCTCCCGAACGTCTCGCCGAGATCCTCAAGAGCCCGGTCGTGCTGGCGACCGCCCAGAAGGGGCTCTTGAGCTTCGCGAATGCCAAACTCAAGAGCCAGACCACCCAGCTCTCGCCGGACGACATCCAGAAACTCCGCTCGATCGGCGACGATGTTCTGTCCAAGGCCGCCGACGAATACTTCAAGCAGATCAAGAAATCGTCGGCGTACAAATCCCTGGAGAAGCAGGTCGATGCCTTCAAGCAGGCGGCCGGCTCGTCAGCGCTCGGCGTCTGGGTCGATCAGCACAAAGGCGTCGTCTATGTCGTCGGCGCGGCGCTCGCGCTCGGTGCAGGCGCGGCACTGTTCGTCACCAAGCCGAACAGCGGAGCGGTGACGCTCGGCCTGCAGCAGCTGGAGAAGCTGCAGTTCGAGGTCGTCAAGCTCGGCGCGCTGAAGCTCGGCGTCGGCGGCATCGTCTTCGACCCGACGGCCGAACTCGTCGGCGCCAAGCTGACCGGCAAGCTGAAATGGGACAGGCTGAAGCTCGATCTCTCGCTTCAGGTGGTGACCAGATCTGCGGCCATCGACAAGGTGGAAGGCGAGGTCATGGTCAAATACGGCTCCTTCGACCTCACCGGCATCGTCAAGAAGGACGTCAGCAAGCCGACCGTCGATCTCAACCTCAAGCTCAGCGCGACGGAGGATCACTTCAACGTCGCGGTCGCCGCACAGGTCAAGGACGGGCAGTTCGGCGGCAGCGCCGCGGCCGGATACAAGGTCACGAAGGGGCTCGACCTCAGCGCGGAACTCAGCCGGACCGGCCGGGGCGACGCGCCCGGCGGACCGGAGAACCTGTTCATGATCAAGCTGACCGGGACGTTCCCCTAAAGATCGCCCCGGCCGGAGCCTGCTCAGTAGATCGGGAAGCGCGCCGTCAGCGCCTGCGCCTTGGCCTTCACCGCCTGCTCGACCGCGGCGTTGCCCTCTTCGCCATTCGCAGCAAGCCCGTCGAGCACCTCGGCAATCAGCTCGCCGACGCGCTGGAACTCGGCGACGCCGAAGCCGCGCGAGGTCGCCGCCGGGGTGCCCAGGCGGATGCCGGATGTGACCATCGGCTTCTCCGGATCGAAGGGGATGCCGTTCTTGTTGCAGGTGATGTGCGCGCGTCCGAGCGCGGCCTCGGCGGCCTTGCCGGTGATCTTCTTCGAGCGCAGGTCGACCAGCATCAGATGGTTGTCGGTGCCGCCGGTGACGAGATCGAAGCCCTTGCTCTTCAGCGTCTCGGCCAGCGCCTTGGCGTTGGCGACGACGGCATGGGCATAGGTCTTGAACTCGGGCTGCAGCGCCTCGTGGAAGGACACGGCCTTGGCGGCGATGACATGCATCAGCGGCCCGCCCTGCAGGCCCGGGAACACCGCCGAGTTGATCTTCTTGGCGATCGCCTCGTCATTGGTCAGCACCATGCCGCCGCGCGGGCCGCGCAGGGTCTTGTGCGTGGTGGTGGTGACGACATGAGCGTGCGGGAACGGCGAGGGATGGGCGCCGCCGGCGACGAGACCGGCGAAATGCGCGATATCGACCATGAAATAGGCGCCGACCTTGTCGGCGATCTCACGGAAGCGGGCGAAATCCCAGTGGCGGGCATAGGCCGAGCCTCCGGCGACGATGAGCTTCGGCTTGTGCTCGATCGCGAGGCACTCCATCGCGTCATAGTCGATCTGCTGGTCGACGACGCAGACGCCGTAGGGCACGACCTTGAACCACTTGCCCGACTGGTTGACCGGCGCGCCATGGGTGAGATGGCCGCCGGCGGCGAGATCGAGCCCCATGAAGGTGTCGCCGGGCTGCATCAGTGCCATGAACACGGCCTGGTTGGCCTGGCTGCCGGAGTTCGGCTGGACATTGGCGAACCCACAATCGAACAACCGGCAGGCACGCTCGATCGCCAGCTTCTCGGCGATGTCGACGAACTGGCAGCCGCCATAATAGCGCCGGCCGGGATAGCCCTCGGCATATTTGTTGGTCATCACCGAGCCCTGCGCCTCGAGCACGGCGCGCGAGACGATGTTCTCGGAGGCGATCAGCTCGATCTCGTCGCGCTGGCGACCGAGCTCGAGCTCGATGGCACGGGCGATCTCGGGATCGCGATCGGCGAGCGAAGCGGCGAAGAAGGAGTTCGAGAGATGCTTCTCGGGGGCGGCGTCACGGCTCATGGTCTGCTCCATCGACGCGCCGCCTGCGGCCGGCACGGTGCCGACCCGAGGCGCGTCCGTTTGGCTTGGTCGCGAGGCCGGCGCAACCCTTGCCCGGCGCTGGCGCGTGCTTAGACCATGCCCGGCAAAAGGGGAATGCGGTTTTGTCGCCGTAGAGGCGCAACCGGTGCGTGCCGTCGTCGCGTCAGAAGAGTCCGCTACGAGCGCCGTCGCAATTTCGCCGCCCCAGCGGCGGAACCATGGCGAAGTTCGGGCGTTGCTCATCCAGCGGCGGAGGCGACCATGGGCTTCGGACTTCTCGAAATCGCGATCGTGATGAGCTGCATCTCGATCCTCGGCTACATCATCGCCGACAATTTCGTCTGACGGCGGGATCGAACGCGCCGAAGAGAACACTGACAACAGAAAGGGCTCCCGGACAGCTGTCCGGGAGCCCTTATCAACTGGACGGCAGGAAAGACCTGCTCAGATGTCCTGCTCGCCCTGGAGGCGGGCGACCGGGACCGGGCCGAGCCCGTCCTTGTTGTAGATGTCCTCGCGGAACTGCACGCCGCCATCGGGCGTCGCCCAGGCGGTGATGTAGACCCAGTAGCAGGGTACGGGGTTGGCGATGCGGGCGTTGATGCGCTCGCCGGACTGGATCGTCTCGTCGATCTTGGCGCGATCCCAGCCGGGGGTCTCCTTCAGCAGGAAGGTGATGTAGTCGCGCACGTTCTGGACGCGGATGCAGCCCGAGGAGACGAAGCGGAAATCGTCGCCGAAAATGCCCTTGGCCGGCGTATCGTGCATGTAGACGCCATGCGGGCTGGGGATATTGATGCGCACGAAGCCGAGCGAGTTGAACTCGCCGCCCGGATCCTGGCGGAAGGTGTAGCGCGTCGCCTCGTCCGAGTTCCAGTTGACCCGCTCGGGCGCGATCTCGCCGCTCGGGCCGATGATGCGGATCCGGTTCTCGGTGAGATAGCCCGGCTGCTTGCGCATCATCGGGATCAGATCCTTGCGGATGATCGAGGCCGGCACGGTCCAGGTCGGGTTGAAATTGACCTCGGGAATCTTGGTCTGCAGCAGCGGCGACTGGCGATCGGCCTTGCCGACGCCCGCGGCGTGGCGGGTCGCGACATGGCCGTTCTCGACGGTCTCGATCGCAGCCGCCGGGATATTGGCGACGACGTAGCGGTTGCCGAGATTGCCCGACCAGGTGCGCAGCCGGACGACGTTGGTCTCGAGCTGGCGGATACGCCGCTCGATCGGCACGTTCAGCGCGTTCAGGGTGGCGCGGTTGACGCTGCCGGTGGTCGACAGGCCCATGCGTGCCTGGAAGCGGCGTACCCCGCCCTCGACATAGGAATCGAAGACATTGCTGGTTCCGACCGACGCATCGAGATCGCCGGTGATGATCAGGCGCTGGCGCAGTTGCACGACGCCCTGCCCCTTCGAGCCCACGGCGAGACGATCACCGACCTGCAGTACCGGCCAGCCGCCGCGCGCGGCGAGATCGCGATAGTTCGCGATCGCCTGCTCGGTCGCGGCGAGCGCCGCCGGGGACAGCATCGGGGTAGAGGAGCGCAGCACCACATTGCGGGCGCCCGCATCGTAGTTCTGGCGCCATTCGGCCTGCTGGGCGAAAGCCGGCAGGCTGACGCCGGCGGCGGCGCTCGAAAACAGGGCCAGCACCGTCTCGCGACGCGTCAGGCTGATATGCGGCATCGATCGTACCCCTCGGACTTCGCAGTCAACATAAAGCGGGACGAAATCCGCCCCTTCAGCACGGCCGGGCCGCGCTGGTTGCTGGGGACGATCCCCTACCACAGTTAACACGCTATGATGAGAGCGGCATTTTTGGGGCGACGTTGCGTCGCGTTCAATTGTGCTTGATCGGTGCCGGGCTATCGCCGGCAGTCGCAGCGGCGCACCCCGGCCCTCCGGCCGGGGGGATTTGCGGATCGGACGGCAGCGCGCGGCCGGCCGCGCGGCCTCAGAGCTTGTAGCGGATCTGGTCGGTCCAGAAGCGCTCGAGACGCAGCAGGGCGTTGTTCATGCGCTCGAAATCATCGGTCGCGATGCCGCCGATCTGCTCGACCGTGCGAACGTGCTTGTCATAGACGCCCTTCACCAGGTTGTGCACCTCGTGGCCCTTCTCGGTCAGGCTGATCCGCACCGAACGCCGGTCGATCCGCGAACGGGCATGGTGCAGGAAGCCGAGCTCGACCAGCTTCTTGACGTTGTAGGACACGTTCGAGCCGAGATAGTAGCCGCGGGTCCGCAACTCGCTGGCGCTGAGCTCGGCATCGCCGATATTGTAGAGCAGCAGGGCCTGGACGCTGTTGACGTCGTCGCGGTTGCGACGCTCGAATTCGTCCTTGATGACATCGAGCAGACGCCGATGCAGGCGCTCCACCAAGGTGAGCGACTCAAGATAAAGCGGCTTCACCTTGAGTTGAACTTCCTCTGACACGGCCGGAGCCGCAGTCTTTACGTTGCTTTTCATGGTATATCCCGCCTGTTGTATACCGGCCAGGATTTGTCTCCCGGTCCGCTTCTGAGAGACACCATAGGGAGGGCGGATGAAAACGAGTTTAAATATCAGGATGAATCAGGGATTTACCCATTTGGGTGAATGCGAAATGAACCGCAAATCCCTTAAGCTAAAGCGTTTCTTACCATGGCCACTCGCATTCGAGCGGCCGCGGCGCGTTCAGTCCTCCTGGTTTTCGGCCGCCCAGGTCGCGACGAAATAGGCCAGCATCAGCATGACATAGCTGCCGATCAGCACCGGCGAGAGCGGCAGCCAGCGCGGGAAGAAGAAGCCGAGCAGGAGCTGGCTCATCGCCGCCAGCAGCCAGAGCACGCCGCCCCAGGTCGCGGTCAGCCAGAGGCCGACGGCGGCTACGAGATCGAACACCGCGAAATAGACAGTGATCGCCTGGAAGGTCAGCGGACGCGCTTCGAAGGGGGGGACGGCATCGGCGCCGAGACCGAGGATCACGGCCCATTGCAGCAGCCCCTTCGCCATCCAGGCGACGGAGAGCAGGCGCAGCAGCCAGACCAGCATCGTCCGCCAGCGCCTGCCGCCGGACTTGCCCTCACCGGCAGCGCCGCCAGACTGGCTGCGCAGGACATCGCTCTCGCGCGTCAGGCTCACGCCGGGCGGCCCAGAACGAGTTCAGTTTCCCCCAGCGGCGCGAAATGGGCCTCGACAGCCGCCGGATCGAGCGCCTCGATGCTGGCCGGCTGCCAGACCGGGGCCTGATCCTTGTCGATCACCACCGCCCGGACGCCCTCATAGAAATCCTGACCATGAGCGATACGCGAGACGATTCGGAACTCCAGCGCCATGGCTCCGGCGAAATCGAGGGATGCACCGCGGCGCATCTGCTCGAAGACGATGGCGACACTGGTCGGCGATTTCGCCCTGATGGTGGCGAGCGCCTTGGTGGCGAAGGCTTCGCCTGCGGCGGCGCCCGCCTCCAGACGCGCGAGGATGCCGGCCAGCGTCGGCGCACCGAAAGCGGCGGCCATGGCCTGGCGCTCGGCGAAGAGCTTGCCGGGCGCAACCGGCTGCGCGAAGGCGGCGAGGATCTCGTCGACCGGCGCGGTTCCGGTCAGCGCCTCGGCGAGCTCGCCCATGCGGGCCGAGGCGGCGGCATGCGTCGCCAGACCTAAGGCCAGCGCATCGCCCTGGCCGACACGGTCACCGGTCAAGGCGAGGTAGACGCCGGCGGCATCCGGCAGGCGCGGCAGCGCGAAGGTCGCCCCGACATCCGGGAAGAAGCCGATGCCGACCTCGGGCATGGCGAAGAGATAGCGCTCGCCGGCGACGCGATGGCTGCCATGCAGCGAGATACCGACGCCGCCGCCCATGACGATGCCGTCGATCAGCGAGATATAGGGCTTGGGATAGGCCTTGATCCGCGCATTCAGGATGTATTCCTCGCGCCAGAAGGCGAGCATCTCGTCCTGCCGGCCGGCCTTGCCGAAATCGTGGAGGGCGCGAATGTCGCCGCCGGCGCAGAACGCCTTCTCGCCGGAGGCGGTCACGACGATGCGGGTCACCGCCGGGTCGTTCTCCCAGGCGTCGAGCGCGCGCGCAAGCTCGCGCACCATGCCATGGCTCAGCGCGTTGAGCGCCTTGGGACGGTTGAGCAGGACGAAACCCGCCGCACCGCGCCGCTCGCAGATGATCTCCTGGTCCTGCGTCATGTCCGAAATGCCATCCTGCTGTCGCTTCCGGTTCTGGAAGCCGTGGCCGGGCTTGTCAACGCGAGGCGGCGGACACCCCGCCCGGGCCTGGGCGCACGGCGCGACACGCCGGGCCGGCATGCGACGCCAGTACCTGTTTTGGAATGGTTCCGATGTGCTAAAGCAACGCTCAAGACTGCTGTCGGGCAGGTTGGAGGCGTTCATGGCATCTCGGGTTGTGCGGTCCTTTCCCGCCCCGCAAGCAAGACTGGTCGAGGCCCCGACCTCGACCTCCCTCGGCCTCACCCGCCGCATGCGCCGCAACCGCAAGGCCGACTGGTCGCGCCGCCTCGTGCGCGAGAACCTGCTGACGGTCGACGACCTGATCTGGCCGATCTTCCTGATGGATTCGCGCGAAGCGCGTTCCCCCGTCGCCTGGATGCCCGGCGTCGACCGGCTCAATATCGACGAGGCGGTGCGACAGGCGGCGGAGGCCGCGGCGCTCGGTATCCCGGCCATCGCGCCCTTTCCCTTCGTCGAGCGCGAATTGCGCGACCCGACCGGCTCGGAAGCACTGAACAGCCGCAATCTGATGTGCCGGGCGGTGAGGGCGATCAAGGCGGCGGTGCCGGAGATCGGCATCATCTGCGACGCCGCGCTCGACCCCTACACCTCGCATGGCCATGACGGCGTCATGGATGGTGAGAAGGTGCTGAACGACGCCAGCGTCCACATTCTGACGCAGCAGGCCCTCGCTTTGGCCGAGGCCGGCGCCGACGTCATCGCTCCCTCCGACATGATGGACGGGCGCGTCGCCGCGATTCGTGCCGAGCTCGACGGCGCCGGGCTCGAGGACGTCCAGATCATGGCCTATGCGGCGAAATACGCCTCGGCCTATTATGGCCCGTTCCGCGACGCGATCGGCACCAATGCCACGCTGATCGGCGACAAGCGCACCTATCAGATGGACCCGGCCAATTCCGACGAGGCGATCGCCGAGGTGGCGCTCGATCTCGAGGAAGGCGCCGACATGGTGATGATCAAGCCCGGCCTGCCCTATCTCGACGTCGTGGCGCGGGTGAAGGAGACCTTCGCGGTACCGACCTTCGCCTATCAGGTCTCCGGCGAATACGCGATGATCATGGCCGCCGCCAATAATGGCTGGCTCGACGGCGACAAGGCGATGCTGGAGAGCCTGCTCGCCTTCAAGCGCGCCGGTGCCGACGGGGTGCTGAGCTATTTCGCGCCGAAGGTCGCGCGGATGCTGAAGGAACGCGGCTGAACAAGGGCCGTCATTCTCGGGCGCGGCGAAGCGCAGACCCGAGAATCTCCTGAAAGAGATGCTCGGGTCGAGCCCGAGCATGGCGCTTTGCATGAGGCATGTTCCGCGCAGCCATGAAGCGCGTTAGCCTCAGCGTCGATGCGCGCGCTGCTCACGTCGATTCTGCTCTGCCTGGCGCTCGCCTCCTGCGGGCAGCGCTTCGACACCGACCAGCGGCGCGCCTGCCGCCTGGCGATCCCGGCGCTGAACCCGAGCGACAGCACGATCGTGATCGAGGGCAGCGGCCAGGGGCCGCGCCCCGGCATATTGCGCATCGTCTACCGGGTCGAGCGGCCCGACATGCAGCCGAGGCGACGCACCATCGACTGCATCTTCGCCGGCGAGGGCACGCCGCTGCCGCGCGGCGCGCTCGCCGGCCTCGCCTCGGACGGGCGGCCGATGACCGATGCGAGCTTCCTGCTGCTGCGGCGCTTCTACCTCGAGAACAAGGCCGATCCGCCGGTCGACCCCGAGGCGACGCCGATCGCGCACCTGCCGCTGCTGCCGCCGGGGCTCGCCTATTTCCTGCAGCAGGCGCTATCCGCCCTGCCCGCCGCCGCGGTCTATGCCCTGCTCGCCAGCGCCTATGCGCTGATCTACGGGCTGAACGGCCGCATCATCCTGACCTTCGGCGAATTCTCGGCCCTGGGCGCCGCCGCCGCCGTGGTCGGCGTCGCCGTGGTCTTCTCGCTCGCGCCTTCGACCCCGGCCTCCGGCCTCGCCATCGCCTTCCTGGTCGCCATCGCGGTCAGCGCCATACACGGCTTCGCCATGGGCCGCTTCGTGCTGCGCCATCTCGACAAGGCCAATGGCCAGCAGGTGCTGATCGCGACGATCGGCCTCGCCATCGCGCTATCCGAGTATCTGCGCCTCGCACAAGGGGTCGAACTGCGCTGGCTGCCGCCGGTGTTCAACGAGCCGCTGCCGCTGGCCCGGGCCGAGAACTTCATCGTCACGACCACGCCGGTCGGGCTCGCCATGACGGCGGGCGGGCTCGCCGCGGCGCTGGGGCTGATCCACTATCTGCGCCGCTCGGCCTATGGCCGGGCCTGGCGGGCGGTGGCGGACGATGCCCGCACCGCCGCCCTGTTCGGGGTCGATGCGCGCGCCGTGCACGACCGGGCCATCGTTATCGCTTGTGCCGCCTGTGGCGCGGCCGGCGTGATCGTCACGGTGATCTATGGCGGCATGGGTTTTTCCGGCGGCTTCACGCTCGGCCTCAAGGCGCTGGTCGCGGCCGTGCTCGGCGGCATCGGCTCGGTTCCGGGCGCCTGCCTCGGCGGGCTCGCCATCGCCGCCTTCGAGATGGCGTGGTCGACGGCGATGCCGCTCGAACAACGCGACATCGCCGTCTATAGCTTGCTCGCCGTGACGCTGATCCTGCGTCCCGGCGGCTTCTTCGGCGATGGCGCGCTATCGCCGCGCCAGGTCTGAAAAGCGCTCCGGGGGGAAAACGTGGCAGAGACCGCATTCGCCGTCAGCTTCGCCGATGTCGAGGCCGCTGCGCGCACCATCGAGGGCCATGTGCTGAGGACGCCGCTGATGCCGGCGCCGCGCCTCTCGGCCCTCACCGGGGCCGAGATCCTGGTCAAGCACGAGAACATGCAGGCCACCGCCTCGTTCAAGGAACGCGGCGCGGTCAACAAGCTGCTCAGCCTCTGCGACGAGGAGAAGCGCCGCGGCGTCATCGCGATGTCGGCCGGCAATCACGCCCAGGCGGTCGCCTATCATGCCAGGCGCTTCGGCATTCCGGCGACGATCGTGATGCCGGAGCCGACGCCGCTGGTGAAGGTCGAGAACACCCGCGCCCATGGCGCCGAGGTCGTGCTCTTCGGCGAAACATTGTTCGAGGCCGCCGAGCAGGCCCGCAAACTGGCGCAGGAGAAGGGGCTGGTCTTCGTCCACCCCTATGACGATGCCGCGGTGATGGCCGGCCAGGGCACGGTCGCGCTCGAAATGCTGCGCGAGGCACCGGATCTCGACGTCCTGCTCATCCCGATCGGCGGTGGCGGGCTGATGGCCGGCAATGCGGTCGCTGCCAAGGCGCTGAAGCCCGGCATCGAATTGATCGGCGTCGAGGCGGCGCTCTACCCCTCCTTCCACAACGCGCTGCACGCAGCCGAGCTGCCGATCGGCGGCGCGACGCTGGCCGAGGGCATCGCCGTCAAGACGGTCGGCGTGCAGACTCTGCCGATCGTCAGGGCGCTGGTCTCAGACATCGTGCTGGTCGGCGAAGACCTGATCGAGCGCGCCGTCAACGCCTATGCCTGCCTGCAGCATACGCTCGCCGAGGGCGCCGGCGCGGCCGGGCTCGCCGCCATGCTGCAGCAACCCGAGCGCTATCGCGGCCGCAAGGTCGGGCTCGTTCTCACCGGCGGCAATATCGACACGCGGCTGCTCGCCGCGATCATGGTGCGCGAGCTCGAACGCGAGCAGCGCATCGCCGCCTTCCGCCTGACCGCCAGCGACCGGCCGGGCCTGCTCGGCAAGGTCGCGAGCCTGCTCGGCGCGCTCGGCGCCAACATCCTGGAGGTCAGCCATGGCCGGCTCTTCCTCGACGTCCCGGCCAAGGGCGTGACGCTCGACGTCACCGTGGAGACCCGCGACGAGCACCATACCGCCGCGATCGAGCAGGCGCTGCGCCGGGAAGGCTTCGCGCCTCGGCGCATCTATCCACGCGGCCAGGAGCCCGGCAACTCCGGGCCATGAGGTCGCCTTGCAGTCTTCGGCATCCCACTTGCGGAACCGGGTAACCGATCAAACATTGTCGGAGCGGGCGCCAATTCCCATCAGCAGCCTGCCCGCACGGACAAGGAAGGTCGATCACCAAATGAGCCAGCCCTCTTCCTATCGCCAGCAGCCCCTCCCGCTGGAGGAGCGCCCGGTACAGGATACGCGCGGCGTGCTCGGCTCGCGGCTGTTCGCCTGGATCGGCGACGTCGTCATCCTGTTCTTCCTGACCTGGATCGTCCTCGTCCTGCTCGGCATCCTCGGCATCGTCACCTTCGGGCTGACCTGGCTCTTGATGGGCGGGGCGACCATCGGCGTCGCGCTCGGCTACGCCGCCATCACGATCGGCGGCCGCAAGCAGGCGACGTTCGGCATGCGCATGGCCGGCCTTCGGGTCGAAACCGCCTCCGGCGGACGCCCGGATGCGCTGGCAGCCGCGGTGCACGCGCTGTTCTTCTATGTCGCGGCCGGCACGGTCGCGCTCTGGTTCCTCGACATCCTCTGCGGCCTGGCCCGTTCCGACCGGCGCCTCGGTCACGATCTGCTGACCGGCCTGGTCGTGGTGCGCGCCTGAACCGCGCGGCGCTTGTTGCCGGCGTCGTGGGTGCTACACTCGCAGCACGCGATTGACGGAGCCCTTCGAACGTGACGCGCCCCCTGCGGGATGCTCCGCAATTCTATCTGACCTCGCCGACGCCCTGCCCCTATCTGCCGGGCCGCGAGGAACGCAAGGTGTTCACCCACCTTGTCGGCGGACGTGCGCGCGATCTCAACGACGTGCTCTCGCAGGGCGGCTTCCGGCGCTCGCAGAGCATCGCCTACCGCCCGGCCTGCGAGACCTGCCGGGCCTGCATCTCGGTCAGGATCGTCGTCGACGATTTCCGGCCGTCGCGCAGCTTCCGCAAGGTGCTGTCCCGCAACAGCGACCTGATCGGCGAGGCGCTGCCGCCGCAGCCGCGCTCGGAGCATTACTCGCTGTTCCGCACCTATCTCGACGTGCGCCATCCCGAAGGCGGCATGGCGACGATGTCGGCGCTCGATTTCGCCATGATGATCGAGGACACCCATGTCGAGACCAGCCTGGTCGAATATCGCCGGCGCGGGCCCGATAGCGGCTTCACCGGGCGCGGCCAGGGCGATCTCTTCGCGCTGGCGCTGACCGACCGGCTCAGCGACGGGCTCTCCATGGTCTATTCGGTCTATGATCCCGATCTCGAGCTGCGCTCGCTCGGCACCTTCATGGTGCTCGACCATGTCGAGCGCGCCCGCAAGCTCGGCCTGCCTTATGTCTATCTCGGCTATTGGGTCGATGGCTCACCGAAAATGGCCTATAAGGCGCGCTTCCTGCCGCAGGAGCGGCTGATGCCGCAGGGCTGGGAACGCGTCGGCTGATCGCCGAGCGGCACCGACGCCGGAAAGGCGGGAGCCATGTCTAGCGCCGGCCCGTGAGTATCTAAATCGTTTGAGATGCACGACCGGGCTGCAGAACGAGCACTTGCTCAGGCGGGTGGCAACGGGCGATAGCTAGCCGCGAGGGCCGCCGCCCTCTCAGGCGGCCCGTATTGGAGGAAATATGGTCGACCAGCTGACCCAGCGCCTAGAGCGCTGCTACACCGGCGTAATTCACGACATTCTTCGCGAAATGGGGCTGAAGGACTTCGTCCTGCCGTCCGAACTGCGCCCGCTTCTGCCCGGAACCAAGCTGGCGGGTCCGGCCTTTACGCTCGAGGGCAAGACCGGCGAGTTCGACGCGCATGAGACGTTGCTCGCCTGGACCGGCCTGCTCTCGCGCGCCAAGCCCGGCCATGTCTGGGTCTGCCAGCCCAACACCGAGGGCTGCGCGCTGATGGGCGAGCTCTCGGCCGAGACCCTGAAGAACAAGGGCGTGCGCGGCTGCGTCATCGACGGCCTGGCCCGCGACACCGAGTTCATGATCGACATGGGCTATCAGGTCTACTTCAAGGCCTATACGCCGCGCGACATCGTCGGCTTCTGGCAGCCCAAGGCGGTCGAAGAGCCGATCAAGATCGGCGATGTCTGGATCCGTCCGGGCGACTTCATCCTGGGCGACCGCGACGGCGTGGTCCGTATCCCCGCCGAGATCATCGAGGAAGTGCTGACCAAGTCCGAGACCGCGATCACGGCCGAGAACAAGGTCCGTACCGCAATCCTCGCCGGAACCGACCCCCAGCAGGCCTATCTGCAGTTCGGCAAGTTCTGATGAGCCACGACCCGCGCCTGATCCTGCTCGATCCCCGCGACAACGTCTTCGTCGCGCGCACCCGCCTGCCAGCCGGCGAAGCGATCGAGACCGGTGCGGGCGCGGCGACGCTCGACCGCGATGTGCCCCTGGCACACAAGGTCGCACGCCGGGCGATCGCGCCCGGCGATAAGATCCTGAAATACGGCGCGCCGATCGGCGTCGCGACGGCCGCGATCGCACCCGGCCAGCATGTCCATGTCCAGAACATGCGCAGCGACTACACGCCGACCCATCATCTCGAAGACGAGCGCGAGGCTGGAGCAACCCGATGACCGAGCTCAGGGGCTATCTGCGCAGCGATGGCCGCAAGGGCATCCGCAACGTCGTCGCGGTGGCCTATCTCGTCGAATGCGCCCATCACGTCGCGCGCGAGATCGCCCTGCCCTGGCGCGAGAACGAGGTCCACGCCATCGGCTTCCCCGGCTGCTATCCCAACGCATACGCCGAGCGGATGATGGAGCAGCTCTGCACCCATCCCAATGTCGGGGCGGTGCTGCTGATCTCGCTCGGCTGCGAGAGCTTCAACAAATATGCGCTGGAGCGCGCCGTCCGCGCGACCGGCCGCCCGGTGAAGACGATCGTCATCCAGGGCACCGGCGGAACGCGCGCCTCGATCAAGGAGGGGCGCGCCTGGGTCGAGGAGCAGCGCAGCCTGCTCGACGAGACCGAGACCGTTCCGATGGCGGTGAACGAACTGGTGATCGGCACCGTCTGCGGCGGCTCCGATGGCACCTCGGGCATCACCGGCAATCCCGCTGCCGGCCGCGCCTTCGACCAGCTGATCGCCGAGGGCGCCGCCTGCATCTTCGAGGAGACCGGCGAGCTGATCGGCTGCGAGCACATCATGGCCGCCCGCGCCATCACGCCAGAGCTCGGCGTCGAGCTGGAGAAATCCGTCGCCAAGGCGGCGCGCTATTATGCGACGCTGGGTTATGGCTCCTTCGCCGCCGGCAATGCCGAGGGCGGGCTCTCGACCATCGAAGAGAAGTCGATGGGCGCCTATGCCAAATCGGGGGCATCACCGATCTCCGGCCTGATCAAGCCGGGCGACATCCCACCCAGGGGCGGGCTCTATCTTCTCGACGTGGTACCGGATGGCGAGGTCCGCTTCGGCTTCCCCAACATCAACGACAATGCCGAGATCGCCGAGCTGATCGCCTGCGGCGCGCATTGCGTGCTGTTCGTCACCGGCCGTGGCTCGGTTGTCGGCTCGGCGATCTCGCCGGTGGTGAAGATCTGCGCCAACCCCGAGACCTATCGCCGGATGAGCGACGACATGGACGTCGATGCCGGCCGCATCCTCGAAGGACGGGCGAGCCTTGACGAGGTCGGCACCGAAATCCGCGATCTCGTCGTCTCGCTGGCGCAGGGCGCGCGGACCAAATCCGAAGAGCTCGGCCATCAGGAGTTCATCCTGACCTATAAGAGCTTCGAGCCGCTCGGCCCGGCCTGTCTGCCGGCCGCCTGAACCTCCGCCCTTGCGCGTTGCAGGCAACACATGAACGCGATGCGCGCGCACAATACTTTGCCGATCGGCTGAAATGGGTCGGTCAGCTTAAGACTAAATCAAAGAGACATGAGGCAGATTGCGGTCTTCGCTCGCAGCGTCGCGCGCTCACAATGGCCGGACCTACCCATGTTGCAGTCGCTCTCCCGCATGCCGGCGGACATGTCCTCGGACTCGCGGCGCCAGCTTCTCAATGCCGTGACCGACCTGTTCCTGCTCGACGGCGAACCCAGCGACATCTCCAAGGAGCATTACGGCGACATCGCGCTGCGCACCCTGCCGCATCTCGACAGCGAGGACCGCAAGCAATACGCCGATAGCGTCGCGGCGACGCCGAGCCTGCCGCACCAGGTCGCGGTTTCGCTGGCCGAGGACGCCGATTCCGAGGTGGCGAAGCTCGTGCTGAAGCTGTCTCCGGTCCTCACCGACACCGACCTCGCGGCCATCGCGGTGAGCCAGACCCAGGCGCATCTCAATGCAATAGCCGAACGCGCGCGCCTTTCGGAAAGCGTCACCGACATCCTGGTCGAGCGTGGTGACAATGCCGTGCTGCGCACCGTCAGCGGCAATGAAGGCGCGCAATTCTCCGAGCACGGCTTTGACCGGCTTCTCGAACGCGGGGGCGACGATGTCGCGGTCGGCGAGGCGCTGGTCCGTCGCAGCGACCTCTCGCCGCAGCGCGTCCAGCGCGTGCTGCGCATCGTCGAGCAGGTCGCCGAGCAGGGCGAACGCAGCCAGGATTCGGCCGCGCTCGCCAGGCAGGCGCGGCAACAGCGCCTCGAGGTCAAGCTTTTGCTGGCCGATCTGCGAACCAAGGTCCGCACGCTCGCCGAAGTGGTGACCATGCTGGCCGACGAGGACCGGGCCTTCCATCTCGCCCAGGTGCTGGGCGCGGCCGCGGAGATCAGCAACGAACAGGCATTGCGGGTGCTGTTGCAGCGCGACGTCAGCGGCATCGCCGTGCTGGCCCGCGCGCTCGACCTCGACCAGGAAACCTTCCGGGCAGTCCTCAGCCTGCGCGGTCGGCGGCTCTACTTCGCGGCCAAGACGCTCGAGGATGATCTGCGCGACTATACGAGGCTCGACAGTGCGACCGCCGACCGAACCATGCGCTTCCTGCGGCTGAAGACCAAAGTCGCCTGAGCCGACCCGAGCCGACGCCACAAAAGCGCGACAATCGCGCCCTCATCTGCTAGGTCATGAGCATGAGCGCGCCCGCATTCCTGGCACGAGCGAGAGGTCTTGCCCTTCTCGCCGGACTTGCGAGCCTGACCTGCGCCGGAACATCGGCCCAGGCCCAGGCCTTCCTGCCCTTCACGGGATTCGCGACCCTGCCGAGTTTCGCCTGGTCGCAACCCACCCTGGCGCCGGGCGGGGTCAAATGGGAAGGCTCCTACGCCCGCATCTCGAGCGGCTTCCAGGTCACCAGCTCGAAGCATTACGGCACCTCGGCGGGGCCGACCATCGGCCTCGAAGGCGGCAAGATGTGGCGCGACGGCGATTTCGTCTTCGGCATCGTCGGGGCGCTGGAATATGCGCCGGGCTTCGGCGGCTACAGCAATCCCGGATTCGGCCAGGCGAGCTTCACCCGCGACATCGCCGGCGCCTTCCAGATCAAGGCCGGCGTGCTCGCGACGCCGGACGTGCTGCTCTACACCAAGCTCGGCATGGCGGCCGCCAACGAGACCTATCGCTACGGCGCAACGCCGTTCTCTGCGCCCTTCTCGCGTTCCGACATCGCGGTCAGGCCGGAGGTCAGCGCCGGTGTCGAATGGGCGGTCACCGACAAGATCACGCTTGGGCTCGAAGTCGGCATGGTCGGCCCTGCGATCCGCTGAGAGATTGAATCAAGCCGCTGACGGATTGATTCCGGAGTTCCGCGCAGGCCTCTGAAATAACGTCACTTTTGGACGAGGCGAGGCCCCGCATATTCCAGGACGCTTCAAATGCTGGCCGGAGCCTCTGCCTGCAAGAGAGGCTCGGGTCTGCGCCCGAGGACAACGCTTCGACTACCCCCCGAACTTATTGCTCTTCGGGAAGCCCTTCGGCGGCAAGCGACCAGCCTCCGCCCGGTGACCGAGCCACTCCAGCAGCTCGGCCTGCGCCACCGTCCAGGTGCGTGCCGAGGTGTCGAGCCAGGTCAGCCCGTCGGCCAAAGCGAAGACCTTGGCGTCGGAGAGCCCGCCATCCTTGTAGCGCTGCAGCTTGACGCCCTTGCCCCGGCTCATCTCCGCGACCTCCGAAATCGGGAAGCAGAGCAGCTTGCGGTTCTGGCCGATGATCGCGACATGGTCGCCCTCGACCGGCACGGCGAGCATCGCCTCTACCGGCGCATCGACGTTCAGCACCTGCTTGCCCTTGCGGGTATTGGCGACGATGTCGTCGCTGGAGACCACGAAGCCGCGTCCCTCGGTCGTCGCCATCAGCAGCTTGAGCCCTGGGCGATAGGGGAAGGCGGCGACGATCTCGGCGCTCTCCTCCAGCTCGATCATCAGGCGGATAGGATCGCCGAAGCCGCGCCCGCCGGGCAGCTTCGAGGCCTCCAGGGTGAAGATCTTGCCATTGGTCGCCATCACCAGGATCTTCGCCGTGGTCTCGGTGAAGAAGGCGGTGCGCAACCCGTCATCGCCCTTGAAGGACAGGCCCGACAGATCCTGGACATGGCCCTTCAGCGCCCGGATCCAGCCCTTTTTCGAAATCACCACCGTCACCGGCTCGCGTTCGACCATGGCCTGCGTCAGGTCGATCTCGGTCGTCTCAGGCATGTCGGCGAAGCTGGTGCGGCGCTTGCCGATCGCGGTCTCGGGGCCGAACAGCTTCTTCACCTCGCGGATGTCCCAGGAGATGGTCTTCCACTGCGTCGCGTCGGAGGCGAGCAGCCCCTCGATCTGGCCCTTCTCGGCGGTGAGTTCGTCGAGTTCGGTCTTGAGCTGCATCTCCTCGAGCTTGCGCAGGGCGCGCAGCCGGGTGTCGAGGATGGCGTTAGCCTGGATCTCGGTGAGCTCGAAGACGCGCATCAGCTCGATCTTCGGCTCGTCCTCCTCCCGGATGATTTTGATCACCCGGTCGAGGTCGAGATAGACGATCAGCAGGCCGCGCAGTATCTCGAGCCGCTTCTCGATCTGGCCGAGACGAAAGCGCGAGCGGCGCAGCAGCACGTCGCGGCGATGGTCGAGCCAGGCGCGCAGCGCCTCGGCGAGACCGAGCACGCGCGGCACCAGCCCGCCGGTCAGCACGTTCATGTTCATCGGAATGCGCGATTCGAGCTCGGAGAGCCGGAACAGCGATTCCATCATCAGGGCGGCATCGACATTGCGGGCGCGCGGCTCGATGACGATGCGGATGTCCTCGGCCGACTCGTCACGCAGATCGGCGACCAGAGGCAGCTTCCGCTCGTTCAGGAGCTCGGCGATCTTCTCGATCAACCTGCCCTTCGAGACCATATAGGGGATCTCGGTGACGACGACCTGCCAGGCGCCGCGCTCCAGCTCCTCCTTCACCCAGCGGGCGCGGGTGCGGAAGGCGCCGCGCCCGGTGCTGTAGGTCTCGATCATCGAGGCCCGGCTCTCGACGATGATGCCGCCGGTCGGGAAATCCGGTCCCGGCACGAAGGTCATCAACTGCTCGGAGCTCGTCTCCGGGTGCTGGATCAGATAGAGCGCCGCGTCACAGAGCTCGGCGGCGTTGTGCGGCGGGATCGAGGTCGCCATGCCGACCGCGATGCCCTGCGAACCGTTGGCCAGCAGGTTCGGGAAGGCGGCCGGCAGCACGACCGGCTCCTCGTCCTCGCCATTATAGGTCTCGCGGAAATCGACCGCGTCCTCGTCGATACCGTCGAGCAGCAGGCGCGCGACCTCGGTCATGCGCGCTTCGGTGTAGCGGTAGGCGGCGGCGTTATCGCCGTCGATATTGCCGAAATTGCCCTGTCCGTCGACGAGCGGATAGCGCTGGGCGAAATCCTGGGCGAGGCGCACCAGCGCGTCGTAGACCGACTGGTCGCCATGCGGGTGGAACTTACCGATGACGTCGCCGACGATGCGGGCGCATTTCTTGTGGACCTGGCCGGGATCGAGCCGGAGCAGGCGCATGGCGTGCAGGATGCGGCGATGGACCGGCTTCAGCCCGTCGCGCGCATCCGGCAGAGCGCGATGCATGATGGTGGAGAGCGCATAGGCGAGATAGCGCTCCTCGAGCGCGGTCTTCAGATCGACGCGCTCGGACTCCTCCTCCGGCGGCGGCTCGACAGGCTTACCCATGGTGCACTCAACCTCGACTTTGCGGCCGCGTCCGGCCGCGAATCACTTCCCATGAAGATGCAGGGCCGCGCTGGCAACTGCAAAGTTTACCGATGAACAAGCTGCGAAAATCAGTGGATTTTTGTCGCCAGCTCCAGCAGCCGGGCCCGTTCGGGCGGTTCGGCGAGCCCGCGCGGCTCGTAAAGGTATCGCCGCAGGAAATGCCCGGTCAGCGCAAAGCCTGCCGCGATCTCGGCCGGGAGGGGCTGGTTCGCGCCCTGCCCTTCGCTGAGGAAGCGCGGCAGGGCCAGCAGGCGGTCGAGATAAGGCTCCGCAGCCTTGCGACTCACCGCCTTGCCGGACTTCGGCGAGACATGGCTGAGCTCCTCGCGCGCACCCGTCACGGCACAGCGGTTGAGCTCGAGCCCGAAGCCGAGTTCGCCCAGCATGGCGAGTTCGAAGCGCACGATCAGCGCCGGCGCGAGGCGGACCTCGTCAAGATGCTCGATCAGCACGCCGAGCCCTTCATGCAAGGCGGGATGCGGATCACGTTCCGGCAGGAGCCGCAGCAAAGCGGCGATGCTGGCGAGCCCGTAGAGGGCGACCGGTTGCGCCATCAGGCGGGCGGCGTGGGAGCTCAGGAGCTCGACCTTGTACTCGCCGAGATGCTCGTCGAGCCGCGCCCGCCAGGTCAGTGAAACCGCGTTCCCCGGCTGGAGAACGGGCTGCTGCCGGCTCGAGCGGCCACCGCGGACGAGACCGAGATGGCGACCATGGAGACGCGTCATCACCTCCAGGATCACGGCGCTCTCGCCATGCCGGCGGACGCCGATGATCGTGCCCTCGTCGCTCCATTCCATGGAGCAGAGTTATGGCGAAGGTTCCTGGCATTTCCAGTGCCTATGCACACAACGTTGTCAGCAGAAGCGCGGGATCCCCTCTCCTGGAAGGAGAGGGGTAGGGGTGAGGTGTTCGGGAGGGATATCGCGAGCTTGACCGCGGCGGCGCGGCCAGCGCTCGCGGCACTGGTCCGACGGCCTACACCTCACCCTGCCCTCTCCTTTCAGGAGAGGGTTCCCCGCGGTTCCTCGCCCAACGACTACGCCACGTACTGCGCGATCCCACCGCCGAACGACCAGTCCTCGCGCTTGACCTCGACCAGGCTGATGAAGATGTCGTCCGGCCTCAACCCCGGCTCGCGCTGGAGGTTCGCGGCGATCGCGGCATAGAGCGCCTTCTTCTGGGTGACGCCGCGGGTGTTGGCGACGGTGATCTGGACGATCACCAGACGGTCCGAGCGCTGAAAACCGAAATAGTTGGCATCGAAGACGAATTCCTCGGCCTCATGCTGGTGGACCACTGCGAACAGGTCGTTCTCAGGGACTTCGAAGGTGGCACGCAGGGCGCGATAGATTCCGTCGACGATGGCGGCGGGATGCGAGGCCGGATGGCCCCGGCGCATCGAGATTCGGATCAGGGGCATTGCAAACTCCGTCGGCAAGCGGGCGAGCCCGCGAACACCCCCAAGCTAGGCTTGTCCCATAAATCTGAAAATCGCATCATTGATGATATCAGTGATATCTATTGATGATCATATGACCACCACGCTCGATCTCGACGCCGTCAGCGCCTTCCTGCGCACGGCCGAACTCAGCAGCTTCACCCGCGCGGCCGAAGCGCTCGGCACGGCGCAGTCGCTGGTCAGCACCAGGATCAAGCGGCTGGAGGCGAGCCTCGGCCAGACCTTGCTGCAGCGTCATCCGCGGCTGGTCCGGCTCACTCCGGACGGCGAGCGCTTCCTGCCGGCCGCACGCGAACTGATGGCGGCGCATGAGCGAGCCCTTCAGGCCTTCCGGCAGCCCGCCGAACGCATCACGATCGGGATCAGCGAGCAGGCGGTCGGCGCCGACGCCCCTACCCTGCTGGCGCGGCTGGCACGGCAGGATCCGACCCTCGTCATCGGGTTGCGGATCGAGCCTTCCGCAGCGCTGGAGGCGGCCTATGAGCGCGGCGAACTCGATGTCGCGGTCATACTGCGTCTCGGCCAGGGACGGACGGGCGAAGTGCTGCGCCGCGACGTTTTCGGCTGGTTCGCAGCCCCTGCCCTGCCACGGCCCGACGGGCCGCTGCCACTGGTCAATCTCGTCGCCGAATGCCGCCTGCGGCTGCATGCCGTCGCAGCGCTGGAACGCGCCGGCCGGCCCTGGCGCGAATCCTTCATCGGCGGCGGCATGGCGGCGGTGCTCGCGGCTGTGGAAGGTGGGCTCGGCGTCTCGCCGCTCGCGGCACGGATCGCGCCACGCGGGTCGGTCGATGTCGGCGCCGCGTGGGGCCTGCCCGTTCTCGGTGCCTCCGAGGTGGTGCTACGCAGCAATGTCGTGACGCCGCGCGCCAACGCCTTCGTCAGAGAACTCGCGGCGGCGTTCCGGGCGGGGTGAACAAAACCGTATCTCGAACCATCATGCGCGCCCTTGTGGCGAGCATCCACGCCTTGAACACCGCCTTGCCCGAGGGAAGACGTGGATGGTCGGGACAAGCCCGACCATGACGGAAGCGCCTACGCCACCACCCGCTCGACCCGGCTGATCACCCGCTTCTCGCGCAGCTCGCTGACGATCGCCGAGAGGTGCTTCAGGTCCCAGACCGTCAGGTCGATGGTGACGTCGGTGAAATCCGGCGTCGGACGGACCATCTGAACCGCATCGATATTGCCGTCATGCTCGGCGATCGTCGTGGTGATCTGGGCGAGCGAGCCCGGCTCGTTGATCGAGTTGAGCTGGATGCGCGCCGGGAAGCGCTGCGGGCGCTTGTCGTCGAGGTCCCAGCGCACGTCGAGCCAGCGTTCCGGCTCGTTGTCGAAGGCGGCGAGCGAGGGCGACTGGATCGGATAGATCGTCACCGCCTCGCCCGGCGTCAGGATGCCGACGATGCGGTCGCCCGGCACAGCGCCGCCGCCCGGCGCGAAGCGCACCGGCAGGTCGCCGCCGAGGCCGCGGATCGGGATCGCATCGGCGCCGGGGCTCTCTTCCGGCAGTTTGAACTTCAGGTTCTCGCCGCCCTGGCGCAATTCGAACCAGCCCTTGCCGGCCGCACCGCCCTTGCTCTTGGCATCGAGCGCGAGGCGCTTTTCGGGCTCCAGATCCGGATAGACCGCCTTCACCACATCGCCGGAGAACATCTCGCCGCGGCCGACGGCCGCGAAGACATCGTCGACGGTACTGCGCGCAAGGCGCTTCAGCGCCGCCTTGAGCTTCTC
Source organism: Allobosea sp. GW823-FHT01F03 (assembly GCF_058798075.1). NCBI lineage: Bacteria > Pseudomonadati > Pseudomonadota > Alphaproteobacteria > Hyphomicrobiales > Alloboseaceae > Allobosea > Allobosea sp. GW823-FHT01F03. Next base: position 3,885,241 of record NZ_CM179505.1, read on the forward strand.
GTCGGAAAACGCACGTTCGGCGCGCTGGAAGGCGCGTTCGAGGATCTGGCGGCCAAGCCCGGCATATTGCCGGCGCACGGCGGCGCGGGTGGCACGGCGAATGGCGGCGCGGGCCTTGCCGGTGACGGCCAGCGATTCCCAGGCGGCCGGCGGCGCCTGCCCCTCGGCACGGGTGATCTCGACCTCATCGCCGTTCTGCAATTCGGTCAGGAGCGGCGCGATCCGGCCGTTGATCCTGGCCCCGACCGCGGTGTTGCCGACATCGGTATGGACGGCATAGGCGAAGTCGATCGGCGTCGCGCCGCGCGGCAGCGCGATCAGCCGGCCCTTCGGCGTGAAGCAGAAGACCTGGTCGTGGAAGAGTTCGAGCTTGGTGTGCTCGAGGAACTCCTCGGGGTTGTCGCCCTCGGCCAGGAGATCGACGGTGCGGCGCAGCCATTGATAGGCGCGGCTCTCATCCGCCTCGCCGATCGCGCCGGCGGTACGCCCGTCCTTGTAGCGGGCATGGGCGGCGATGCCGTATTCGGCGACGCGGTCCATCTTGTCGGTGCGGATCTGCAGTTCGACGCGCTGGCGGCCGGGACCGACCACGGTGGTGTGCAGCGAACGGTAGTCGTTCTGCTTCGGCGTCGAGATGTAGTCCTTGTAGCGACCGGGAACCATCGGCCAGGTCATGTGCACGATGCCGAGGACGCGATAGCAGTCCTCGGGCTTCTCGACGATGACGCGGAAACCGAAAATGTCGGAAAGCTGCTCGAAGGAGACGGATTTGCGCTCCATCTTCTTCCAGATCGAATAGGGGCGCTTGCGCCGGCCATAGACCTGCGCCTCGATGCCGCGCTCGGCGAGCTTGGTCTTGAGATCGTTCTCGATCTCGCTGATGACGCGGCCCTCGCGCTGGGTCACCTCCTCCAGTCGCTTCGTGATGGTCTCGTGGGCTTCCGGCTTGATGTGGCGGAAGGCGAGTTCCTCGAGCTCCTCGCGCAATTCCTGCATGCCCATGCGGCCGGCGAGCGGCGCATAGATCTCGACCGTCTCCTCGGCGATGCGCAGACGCTTCTCGGGCGCCATGTAGTGCAGGGTGCGCATATTGTGCAGACGGTCGGCGAGCTTGACCAGGAGCACGCGGATATCGTCGACGATGGCGAGCAGCAGCTTGCGGAAATTCTCGCCCTGCGCCGCCTTCTTGGAGACGAGATCGAGCTTCTTGATCTTGGTCAGCCCGTCGACGAGGCGGCGGATGTCGGGACCGAAGAGGTTCTCGATCTCCTCCAGCGTCGCCTCGGTGTCCTCGACGGTGTCGTGCAGGACGGCCGCGACGATGGTGGCGTCGTCGAGCTTGAGATCGGTGAGCAGCGCCGCGACTTCCAGCGGATGGGCGAAAAAGGGATCGCCCGAGGCGCGCTTCTGCGTGCCATGCGCACGCATCGCATAGACATAGGCGCGGTTGAGGAGCTCCTCGTCCGTATTGGGATTGTAGCGCTTGACCCGGTCGACAAGCTCGTATTGCCGCATCATGCCCATGCGGGCCCCGCTCCGCCGATCGCCGTCATAGAATTCATCCAATATCTGCATAGGCCTGCCGGGCGGCAAGGCGGTATGCCGCGCATCGGGCATGAAAAAGCCCGGCAGGGCCGGGCTTTAGCAATCATCGTCAACAATTGTTCACACTGCCCGGCCTTGGCCGAGGCGCATGCGCTCAGTCCTCGTCGTCGGCGCTCTCGGTCGGCGGCACGAGCCCGTCGAGGCCGCGCAGCAGGTCCTCTTCGCTCATCCGGTCGAACTGGACTTCCGAATCGGGCGTGGCGACATGCGACTGCGAGGTCAGCAGCGGCACCGGGTCGGCCTCGGGTTCGTCGACCTCGACATGCTTCTGCAGCGAATGGATCAGATCTTCCTTGAGATCCTCGGGGGTCAGCTTCTCTTCGGCGATCTCACGCAGGGCAACGACGGGGTTCTTGTCGTTGTCGCGCGGCACCAGGATCGAGGAGCCGGAGGCGATCATGCGGGCGCGATGGCTCGCGAGCAGAACGAGCTCGAAGCGGTTCTCGACCTTGTCGATGCAATCCTCAACGGTAACGCGAGCCATCCCGCGGGCTCCTTCCAGATGTCGTCGATGCGATGGAAACGATGAAGGGCGCTCTTACAGGCAGAACGCCACAGATGCAAGGTTTTACGCCGCCCTGCCCGGGCCGCCGGCAGGCACCCATGCCCGTCACGGCACCGCGACCGACTTGAGCCACTGCCGGGCGGCCTGGACGTCGGCCCTCGCCGCGCCTTCCTCGGTGGCGAGCAGATGATAGGAATGTCCCTCGACGACCGGCCCGAACGGGTGGACGAGGACGCCGCGGGACAGCTCGTCCTCGACCAGGACCAGACTGGCGATCGCCACACCCTGGCCGGCGATCGCCGCCTGGATCGCGTGGTTCTCGTCAGTGAAGCGCAGGCCGACTTCGGCATTCACCCCCGTGATCCCGGCCGCGGCCAGCCACCGCGCCCAATCCGGCTGCCAGTCCCGGCGCTGCCACTCCGAATGAATAAGTGTGACAGCCTGCAGGTCGGCCGGCCCCTGGATGCCGAGCGCGGGGCTGCAGACGACCCCGAAACGTTCCTGGCACAAGGGTTCCGAAACGAGGCCTGTGAACGGGCCTGGGCCGTAGCGCACCGCCAGATCGGCCGTATCGCGCGACAGATCGACGGTCGCATCCGAGGCATGCAGCCTCAGCGTGATCTGCGGCCACTGCGCCTGGAAGGCGTTCAGAGCCGGAATGAGGCGGCGGGCAGTGAAGAGCGTCGTCGCGGTAACGGTCACCGCCCTGACCTCGCTCTGCGGGCCGAGATCGGCGATGGCGCGCGCGAAATCGTCGAAGCCATCCCTGAGCACCGGATAGAGCCGCTCGCCGGCCGGGGTCAGCGAGACGCGCCGGACATGCCGATGAAACAGCGAAAGGCCGAGCGTGGCTTCCAGCAAGCGAAGCTGATGGCTGACCGCGGTCGGCGACACCGCCAGCTCCTGGGCGGCCTTCTGAAAGCTCAGATGCCGTGCCGCCGCCTCGAAGGCGCGAAGCGCACCGAGCGGCGGGAGTTTCCGGATCGCGGTCATGGCTGAATTGAAATCATCTATCGGCTGAGAAATTCGCTTTTGTCTGCAATTTCTTAGAGGGATATCTGAGGAGAAGCGAGAGTTTCGCATGAGAAATTCGACTTCATGGAGCCCCCTCATGACACCGCTTCACATCCTGCAGATCGATGCCAGCGCCCGCCCCGGGCGGTCTGGAACTGATCCTCGCGGGTCGCATACCCGCCGGCTGACCGATCGCTTCGTCAATCGCTGGCGGGCTGCGCGACCGCAGGACAGCCTGACCTATCGTGATGTCGGGCAGCAGCCGCCCTCGCCCGTCAGCGGCGACTGGATCGCTGCCGCCTTCACCCGGCCCGAACGCCGAGACGGCCCGGCGCAGGCGCTGCTCGCCGAGAGCGACCTGCTGGCGGGCGAGCTTCTCCGGGCCGACCTGATCGTGATCGGTGCGCCCATGTACAATTTCGGCCTTCCGGCGCAGCTCAAGGCCTGGGTGGACAATGTCGTGCGGGTCGGCGTCACCTTCGGCTTCGACCGCAGCCGGCAAGGCGAGCCGTACTGGCCGATGCTGCCCGCCGGCAAGCGGCTGGTCATCCTCTCCTCGCGCGGCGATTACGGCTACGATGCCGGCGGGCGCCTGGAGGCCATCAATCTCGTCGAACGCAGCCTGACCGTGCCTATGGGCTATATCGGCCTCACCGAAACGCATGCGATCGCCATCGAATACGACGAGTTCGCGGACGAACGTCTGCGCGCATCGATTGCCGCGGCCGAGACCGCCATCGACGCGCTGGTCACCAAGCTCGTGCACCAGGCCGCCGCGCCGGCGGATCGGGCGCTGGAAACGGCCTGACGCATTGGCCGCGGCGCACATGCCGCCAGCGAGCGGCGGCGCCCCCCGATCTGCGGCGATCAGAGCCCGCGCATGCGGGCGACGAGCTCCTCGAGGCCGGGCTCCGGCCGGCCTGCCGTTCCCGGCCCGTGACCGGCCATGGCCGGCAGCTCCTCCGGCCGCTGGTCGAGGAAACGCATGCGCATCGTCGTCGCGACCGCCTCGCCGAAGGCGATCGCCTCGCGATTGCCGATCGAAGGCAGGAAGGCGAGCGTGCTGGCCGAGGCGTCGGCAATCGCCGCGCGGATGATCTGCTGGTCGGCGTCATTGGCGAGGCGCATGGCGAAGACCGTCGAGCATTGCGACAGGATCGTCGGATCGAGCTCGCCCGGGCGCTGCGTGACGATGCCGAGATAGGCGCCATATTTGCGACCTTCCCGCGCGATGCGGGCGATGGCGTGGCGCGTCGGCGCGAACCCCAGGCTCGGATCGTGCGGCACGTAGCGATGCGCCTCCTCGCAGAGCAGCAGGATCTCGTATCCGCCCCGGCTCGAGATTGCGAGATCGAAGGCCAACCGCGCCAGGCTCGAGGCTACCGCGTTCACCACCTCGGAAGGCAGGCCGGCGAGCTGGAAAACCGTGACCCGCCGGCCCTGATGCGGCACGCGGAAGATCTGGCCGATCACCGGCGCGATCGTCTCGATGCTGTTGGCATGGGCGAAGAGAAAACCATAGCGCGGATCGGCATGCAGCGTCTCCAGCCGCACGCGCAGCGAGCGCAGCGCAGTACGCGGATAGCGCTGCTCGTGCAGGCCGATCAGCTCGTCGATCGCAGCGAAGAGATCGACCATGCGATAGGGCACGGCGAGACCCGCCGCTCCGCCCATTTCCGCCGGGCGGCGCGCGCCCAGATCGAGCGGCCGCTTCAGCACGCTGCTGCCGAGGTCACGCGCCATGTCGTGGGCGGCGCCGCTGCGGTAACGGCTGCGCGCGACGGCGATCACCTCGCGCAGGATCTCGGCCTCCTCCTCGACCAGCGGGCGGCCGCGGAAGACGATGTCGGCGAACTCGTCGAAACGAAAGGTCCAGAACGGCAGGTCGAGCGTCTGGGCGTCGATACGGACCGAATTCTCGGGAAAGGCGTGGGCGTATTCGTTGTGCGGATCGAGGATCAGCACGCGCAGATTCGGCTTCGCCGCCACAGCCTTGCGCAGCAGCAGGGCGACCGCGCTCGACTTGCCGACACCGGTGGTGCCAAGCACGGCGAAATGGCGCGAGAGCAGGCGCTCGACGCTGACCGTCGCGGGAATCGCGCAGTCCTGCGACAAGGTTCCGATCTCTGCGCCTTCCTGGCCCCCGAGATCGTGGACGGCGGCAAGGTCGCGCGAACGAATACGGTGCGCCAGCGCGCCCAGCGGCGGATAGGTCGAGATTCCGCTCTGGAAACGGCAGCTCCCATCCGGCCGGTCGACGACCTCGCCCAGAAGCTCGACCTCGATGCCGATCGCATTCGCGCCGCTCTCCTCCCAGCCCGGATTCATCACCCGCATCTGATAGACCATGCCGACGATGCGGCTCTCGCCGAGATTGATCGAGATCAGGCGGCCGACGGCCCAAATATTGTTCGGACCGAGGGCCGGCCCGAAGACGGTGGCGGCGATGGTCGCGCGCGCGCCGGAGCACGAAACCACCCGGCCCAGCGACCGATCGGGCGACTGGCTGGCGTCGCGCCGATCCGGCGAAACGTCCGCTTCGAAATGTTTTCGGTCCGAGACGGAGTACTGCATTGCCGCAGAATAGCGCGCAGGCCTTAACAACAGATCGCTCCCCGTACAGGCGACCGGCGCGAAAATTCGCCGATGGCGCCGCGACCGATCAATAACGCTGAAGAGGCCGATCAACTCCGTTGCCTTGAGCCGGAGCCGGCCAGGGCGTAGAGGCTGGAGCAGGATCTGGGGAGCCTGACGATGCCGAAGAACCGCCTGCGCCTTGGTGTGAATGTCGACCACGTCGCCACCGTACGCAACGCCCGCGGCGGTGCCTTGCCCGATCCGGTCCGCGCCGCCCATCTTGCCATCGCCGCCGGTGCCGACGGCATCACCGCCCATCTGCGCGAAGACAGGCGCCATATCCGCGACGCCGACATGACGCGGCTCGCACGCGAACTCTCCAAGCCGCTCAATTTCGAGATGGCGGCAACCGAGGAGATGATCGGCCTCGCCGAGAAGCTGAAGCCGCATGCCGCATGCCTCGTGCCGGAGAAACGCGAGGAGCGCACCACCGAGGGCGGGCTCGACGTCGTAGGTCAGGCGGCAGCTCTCGCCCCCGCGATCGCGCGCCTCGCGGCCGCCAGCTGCCGTGTCTCGCTGTTCATCGAGCCGGACGAGGCACCGATCGCGATGGCGGCCAAGCTCGGCGCCCCAGTGGTCGAGCTCCACACCGGCACCTGGTGCCACGCCGTCGCCGATGGTCATGCCGACAAGGCCGAGGCCGAATTCCAGCGCCTCGCCAGGGGCGCCGCCTATGCCGCCTCGCTCGGCCTCGAGGTCCATGCCGGCCACGGGCTCGACTACGACACCGCGCGCAAGCTCGCGGCCGTGCCCGCCTTCGTCGAATTCAACATCGGTCACTTCCTGATCGGCGAGGCGATCTTCGTCGGCCTGGCAACCGCGCTGGCCACGATGCGCCGGGCGATGGACGAGGGCCGCGCCGCCGGATGATCGTCATGCGGGCGCAAGCGAAGCAATCCAGAGAAACGCCCTGGCTTGCTTCGTCGCTGCGCTCCTCGCAGTGACGGTGGAGTTCCCAGCGAAGTCCTCATCGGCTAAAGCCTCGGCATGATCCTCGGCATCGGCTCAGACCTCTGCGACATCCGCCGCATCGAGAATTCTCTGGCGCGTTTCGGCGAACGCTTCACGCAGCGCATCTTCACCGAAGGCGAGCAGGCGAAATCGGACCGCCGGGCGACCCGGGCGGCCTCCTATGCCCGCCGCTTCGCCGCCAAGGAGGCCTGCGCCAAGGCGCTCGGCACCGGCATCAGCCATGGCGTCTTCTGGCGCGACATGGAAGTGGTCAATCTGCCCGGCGGCCGGCCGACCATGAAACTGACCGGGGGCGCAGCGGCAAAACTCGCCGAAATGACGCCGCCGGGACATGAGATCATCGTCCATGTCTCGCTGACCGACGATCCGCCGATGGCCCAGGCCTTCGTGGTGATCGAGGCCCGATTGAAGCGGTCCTGAACCCGGCCGCCCCGTTCAGGACGGCGGCTTGCGGTCGAGCACCCCGGTCAGCAGTTGCGTGATGGCAGTGTCGCTGTAGCCGCAGAGGATACCGACGAGCAGCGCAGCATAGACATTGGTCCTGTACTCATACAGCTTCAGATCGTTGATCTCGAGCTTGATCAGTCCGGCGCTCATCAAGATGCAAAGCAGGGCGGTGATCACCCCGACGAGCGTGAAACGCAGCCATGGCGAGAGATGCGCCGTATCGAAATTGCCGAGGCTGTCGAAGCTCAGGGTCAGGTTGCGGATGAAAGCAAAGAACACGACCCCAAGGCAGATTCCGATCGCCAGGAACATGATCGTCGCCATGAAGCCGTTTGCGATGGCAAGCGGCGGAAGATGCTCCGCGTAGGCTTGCGCCACCTGTGGCAGCAGTAATTTGAGGAGCCCGGCGCCGACGACGATCAACAGGGCCGTCCGCAAAGTCGCGGTCAAATGGCGCTTGCGGATCGCCGGCCCCTCCTCGGCCACGAACTCCGCTTCGAAATGGCCGAGGGCCAGTGTCGCATTGCTGATCTGCCCCTCCTCCAGCCCGTGCTTGGCATGGCTCTCCAGCGCGGCGAAATGGTGCTTGCGCGCCTCCTCGCCCTTCACCAGCAAGCCGACCTTGCGGCAAGCGTTTTCGAGGCGGTCGAGAAATGTGCGGACATCGGGGGGCACCGGGTTTTCGAGCCAGGGCGGCGCCGAGATATGCAGATCGCCATTGGCGTCGATCGACGCCGCGAAATAGCGGATACGCAGATCCTGCTGCGAAAACGCCTCGTAGGCGGCGTTGCCACGGTCGAGATCGCCGACTTCGAGCGCAGCCTTGACCTCGTCGAGCAGGCTACTGAGATAAGCGGCGCGGCCCGGCGTCGGGGGAACCCGTACGCGAATACGGTCGAACAAGGCTCGAAACCGCTTGCTCAGCTCATCGGCCTCCGGCGACGGCGCGCCGTCCTTTGCAGCCTTCAGCAGCAGTGCCCCGCTCGTGCTGTCGATCTCGACTTCGAAGAAGACGGCCGCCATTGCCCACTCCGATTGCCCGACTATGTCAATGATCTGCTGCAGAACATCCCGAACCCGGGGCCCACTGCTGTGCAGCATGGGCCCCATAGGGGAATTTCGTCGCTAGACTGCCGTCGGCTTTTTCGGGCCGGGGACCGGCGGCCAGGGATCGATGAAAATCTTCAGGACCCGGCCGTCATCCGGATCGATGCCGATCCAGGCCTTGGAGTGCTCCTCCATTGCCGCCCCCGGCCCCGGGGATGGCGCCGGCATCGTCACCGTTTTCGCAGCTTCGTTGAAAGCTCTTTGCAGGATTTCGACATCCTCAGGCGAGCGCGCGCCCGTCGCGCCGAGGGTCGCAATTGCTTCAATCGCCTGTTGAAGCTGCACAACGCCGACCTTTGGCCGACCGTCTGACGCCCGAGACATCTCGATGCCCCCCGCAACCGACCGCCCACTCGTCGCAGGTCATGCCCTCGACATCAGGCGACGCAGGGAGACTGCACTACCTTAGCGTGCACATCAAGAATAATAGTCATTCTGCATGCAAAGAAAAACCTCGCCGCGCGGCGAGGTTTTCATCACCGCCTGCAGGAGAGAGGGGGCAGCGCGGCGCTGCCTCCTCCCACCTCGCGGGCCGCTCTGCAGAGCGGCCATCAGGCCTCGTCGTTGATCCAGCGATAGAGCACGCCGCCGAAGATGCCGCCGAGGATCGGCGCCAGCCAGAACAGCCAGAGCTGCGAGATCGCCCAGCCACCGACGAAGAGGGCCGGGCCGGTCGAGCGCGCCGGATTCACCGAGGTGTTGGTCACGGGAATGCTGACGAGATGGATCAGCACGAGCGCCAGGCCGATCGCCAGGGGCGCGAAGCCGACCGGGGCCTGCTTGCTGGTCGCGCCGAAGATCACGAAGAGGAAAACCGCCGTCATCACGAATTCCATGACGAAAGCCGAGCCGAGCCCGTATTTGCCGGGCGAGTGTTCGCCATAGCCATTGGAGGCGAAGCCCTTGGCGACGTCGAAGCCGGGCGCCCCGCTGGCGATGAAATAGAGCACCGCCGCCGCCGCGATGCCGCCGATGACCTGCGACACGATATAGCCAGGGACCTGGCTCGCCGGGAAGCGGCCACCTGCCGCCAGGCCGATGGTCACGGCCGGGTTGAAGTGCCCGCCCGAAATGTGCCCGACCGCATAGGCCATGGTCACGACGGTAAGGCCGAAGGCGAGCGCGACGCCGAGCAAACCGATGCCGACCTGCGGAAACCCGGCGGCGATCACGGCGCTGCCGCAGCCCGCGAAGGTGAGCCAGAAGGTGCCGATGACTTCGGCGGCATACTTCTTTGCACTCATGTTGATTCCCCCAAAACGTCAGTCATCGGCAAGACTGTTCTTGCGCGGCACTTTCGTCAACGCAGATCGCTTTCCTTCCCGCGCACCAAGCAAGGCGGCCATGCGCCTTCCGGAGGCTGCGCCACGCACGAGGCCGTGACGCGATGCGCGTTGTCCCTCGCCCGACATTCGGCTAGACCGCGCATTCGAACAGGTAGCCAGCGGGAGCCCCTTGTGGCCAACGACGCCGAAATCAAGAGCAAGGCCAAGGACGAAGGCGGGTTCCTGGAGACGGTCAAGGTCGTCGTCCAGGCGCTGCTGATCGCGCTGGTGATCCGCACCCTGCTGTTCCAGCCCTTCAACATCCCCTCGGGCTCGCTGATCCCGACGCTGCTGATCGGCGACTACCTGTTCGTCTCGAAATACACCTATGGCTATTCGAAGCACTCGGTGCCGTTCAGCCCGCCGCTTTTCAACGGCCGCGTCTGGGCAGCCGAGCCGAAGCGCGGCGACATCGCCGTGTTCAAGCTGCCGAGCGACAATTCGACCGACTACATCAAGCGCGTCATCGGCCTGCCGGGCGACCGGATCCAGATGATCGACGGCGTGCTGCACATCAACAGCCAGGCGGTGAAGCGCGAGCGCATTGCCGATTTCGTCACCACCGACCCGTGGGGCCGCACCACCCCGGCGATCCAGTATCGCGAGACGCTGCCCAACGGCGTCAGCCACCAGATCATCGAGCGCGAGGGCGACACCGGCACCTTCGACAACACGCCGGTCTTCCAGGTTCCGGCCGGCCACTTCTTCATGATGGGCGACAACCGCGACAACTCGCTGGATTCGCGCGATCGCAGCGTCGGCTATGTGCCTTTCGAGAATTTCGTCGGACGCGCCGAGATCATCTTCTTCTCGATCGACGAAGGCGCCTCCGCCTGGCGCCTCTGGGAATGGCCCTGGACGGTGCGCTGGAGCCGCATGTTCACGACGATCAAGTGACGAAGCCTGGTGAAACCGGCCGCAAGCTGCCGGATCTCGCGCGGCTGGAAGCACGGCTTGGCCATCGCTTCGCCGAGCGCTCCCTGCTGGAGACGGCGCTGACCCATATGAGCGCCGATCAGCGGCGGCTGGCCAGCTATCAGCGCCTCGAATTCCTCGGCGACCGGGTGCTCGGTCTCTCCATAGCCGACATGCTGTTCACCACCTTCCCGCAGGCCGAGGAAGGCGACATGTCACGTCGCCTCGCGGATCTCGTGCGCAAGGAAACCTGTGCCGAGGTCGCCACGGCCTGGGAGCTCGGCCCCAATCTGCGGCTCGGCGAAGGCGAGATTCTGGCCGGCGCCCGCAAGAACAAGGCGATCCTGGCCGATGCCTGCGAAGCCGTGATCGGCGCCGTCTTCATCGATGGCGGCTACGCGGCCGCCCGCAAGCTGGTCGAGGCCGGCTTCGGCCAGCGCCTGCTCAAGCCCGCAACGCCGCTGCGCGACGCCAAGACGGCGTTGCAGGAGTGGGCGCAGGGCCAGGGCCATCCGACGCCGACCTATGCCGAGCTCGGCCGCTCCGGGCCCGACCATGCCCCGGTGTTCCGGATCGTGGTACGGATCGGAACCCTGGTGGAAGCGGAAGCCGAGGGACGCTCGAAGCGTCTCGCCGAGCAGGCCGCCGCCGAAACGCTCCTGCGCCGGCAGGGCCTGTGGAACGAGAATGCGGAGGGCGAGCATGGCTGAGCCTCAACTGCCGACCCGATGCGGCTTCGTCGCGCTGATCGGCGCCCCCAATGCCGGCAAGTCGACGCTGCTGAACCAACTCGTCGGCGCCAAGGTCTCGATCGTCTCGCGCAAGGTGCAGACCACGCGGACCCAGGTACGGGGCATCGCGCTGTCCGGCCCGGCCCAGATCATCTTCGTCGACACGCCCGGCATCTTCGCGCCGAAGCGCCGGCTCGACCGCGCCATGGTGACCAGCGCCTGGGGCGGCGCAAGCGATGCCGACCTGATCGGCGTGCTGATCGATGTCGAGCGCTTCGACCATGAGGAGAACACCCGGCTGCTCGAGAAGCTCGCCGAGCTGAAGCAGCCGAAATTCCTGATCCTCAACAAGATCGACACGGTCGCCAAGGAGAAGCTGCTCACGATCACTGCGCAGCTCAACGAGCGCGGCAAGTTCGAGACCACCTTCATGATCGCGGCCCTGACCGGCTACGGCATCAAGGATATCCTGAGCTGGCTCGAGACGCGGCTTAAGCCTGGTCCCTGGCTCTATCCGGAAGACCAGATCTCCGATGCGCCGCTGCGCTTCCTCGCCGCCGAGATCACGCGCGAGAAGATGTTCGAGCGGCTGCATGACGAGCTGCCCTATCGCTCGACCGTCGAGACCGAAAGCTGGCAGCAGCGGCCGGACGGCTCGGTCAGGATCGAGCAGACGATCTATGTCGAGCGCGAAAGCCAGCGCAAGATCGTGCTCGGCCAGGGCGGACAGACGATCAAGGCGATCGGCCAGAAGGCTCGCGTCGAGATCGCCGAAGCGGCCGAGGCGAAGGTCCACCTGTTCCTGTTCGTCAAGGTCCGCGAAAACTGGAGCGACGATCCCGAGCGCTACCGCGAAATGGGGCTGGAATTCCCGAAGGGCTGAGGCGCACGCCCCTGCGGCGAGGATAATGACCTCGCCAGCCGGGCGCCGCGCAGGCACCGCTCCGGCGAGGTGCCACGGAATTTCCCGCCCGCGCCGGAATTTCGACCGTCAATAGACATTGTTAGACCGTCATTTTTCTCGATCCCTTTTGTCGAAGCCTATTTGAGCGGGAGTTATTGCCATGGCAGCCGAGTCACGCATCGCCCTCTTCATCGACGGCGCGAATCTCTATGCGACCTCGAAGCAGCTCGGCTTCGACATGGATTATCGCCGGCTGCTCAAGGAGTTCCAGGGCCGCGGCAACCTGATCCGCGCCTTCTACTTCACTACCCTGATCGAAAGCGAGGAATACACCTCGATCCGCCCGCTGGTCGACTGGCTCGACTATAACGGCTACCGGGTCATCACCAAGGCGGCGAAGGAGTTCACCGACGCGAGCGGGCGCCGGCGCGTCAAGGGCAATATGGACATCGAGCTGGCGATCGAGATGCTCGAGCTCGCCCCCTATCTCGACCATATCTATCTCTTCTCGGGCGATGGCGATTTCCGTCCGCTGGTCGAGGCGGTGCAACGCAAGGGCGTCAAGGTCTCGGTGGTTTCGACCATCAACACCAGCCCGCCGATGATCGCCGACGATCTGCGCCGGCAATGCGACGAGTTCGTCGAGCTCGGCAACCTCATGCAGAAGGTCGGGCGCGATCCCACCGAGCGGAGTCCGCGCGGTCCTGCCGGCCATGGCGCTCCCAGCCATCCCGGTCTCGAGCGGCGCTACGGCATCCGCCAGAGCGACGAGCCGACCGATAGCTGAGAGCCCAATAGTCGTTCGCCCTCCAAATGCCGCGGCCAGCCTCTTCCCGTCATTCCGGCCGCAGCGAAGCGGAGCGCCGTAATCCATCGTAAGGCTCTGCGCCCTACGATGGATTCCAGAGCGGCGCGGCTGCGCCGCTTGTCCGAAATGACGAGGATGGTCGGGTTAGAATACCCGCGGCGACACTATCCGCCGGTCTTCAGGATTCGCGCCTTGTCGCGGTTCCAGTCACGGGCCTTCTCGCTCTCGCGCTTGTCGTGCAGCTTCTTGCCCTTGCCAAGACCGAGCTCGACCTTGGCCCGGCCCTTCTCGTTGAAATACACCTTGAGCGGAATCACGGTGAAGCCCTCGCGCTGGATCGCGCCCATGAGCTTGTTGATCTGGCGGCGGTGCAGCAGCAGCTTCCGCGGCCGGCGAACATCGTGGTTGAAGCGGTTCGCCTCGAGATACTCCGGGATATGGGCGTTGAACAGGAAGAGCTCGTCGCCCATCGGGCCGGCATAGCTCTCGCCGATCGTCGCCCTGCCGCCGCGCAGCGACTTGATCTCGGTGCCCTGCAGGGCGATCCCGGCTTCCAGCGTCTCGGTGATCGCGTAGTTGTAGCGGGCCTTGCGATTATCGGCCGCGAGCTTGTAGCGCTCGGGATCAGGCTTGGTCATTCAGGAAACTCCGGCGTCCGGCGGCCGCGACTGGCGGCCGCCGACAGCCTCACTTAAGCATTGAGCAGCCCGGCGTGAACCATGGCGCCGCGAATGATCTCGCCAGTGGCCGGCGTCACCGGCAATAGCGGCATGCGGACCTCCTCCCCGGCCCGGCCGAGCAGCTTCAGCCCGTGCTTGGCTCCGGCAAGGCCCGGCTCCTTGAACACGGCGTCATGCAGCGGCACCAGCCGGTCCTGGAGTTTCAGCGCGCCGGCATAGTCGCCCTTCAGCGCGCAGACCATCAGCTCGGCGCAGAGCTTGGGCGCGACATTGGCGACGACCGAGATGCAGCCATGGCCACCGGCGGCCATATAGGCCAGCGCCGTCATGTCCTCGCCCGAGAGCTGGATGAAGTCCGGCCCCATGGCATGGCGCTGCTGCGAGACACGCGCGAGATTGGCGGTGGCGTCCTTGACCCCGGCGATGTTCTTCAGCTCGTAGAGCCGCTTCATGGTCTCGACCGACATGTCGACCACCGAGCGCGGCGGGATGTTGTAGATGATGATCGGGATGCCGATCGCGTCGTTCACCGCCTTGAAGTGCTGGTACAAGCCCTCCTGGGTCGGCTTGTTGTAATAGGGCGTCACCACCAGAACGCCCTGCGCGCCGGCCTTCTCGGCATGCCTGGCCAGCGAAATCGCCTCGATCGTGTTGTTGGAGCCGGCGCCGGCGATCACCGGCACCCTGCCCTTGGCCTGATCGATGACGATCTCGGTGACGCGGCCATGTTCGTCATGGCTCAGGGTCGGGCTCTCGCCGGTGGTGCCGACGGGCACGAGCCCGTGGCTGCCACTCTCGATCTGCCAGTCGACCAGCGCCCGAAGGCATGCCTCATCGATCTTGCCGTCCTTGAACGGCGTCACCAGCGCAGTGAGCGAACCGGTGAAAGGCGCATGCTTGGTCATGGGCGGTCCTGAAATCGACATAGTTGCGCGAGAAACGGGCGACAGACATAGCCTTTCAGCCGCAGTCCGCAAAGCCGGCAACCCATCAAAAATCGTGGCCGCATAGTTAGGACTTCGTAAAGCTCCCTGCGGGAGCATGGCTTACTGCTACGATCCGGCTTGCTTGGAGGGACCCCTTGATGGCGCTATCGCCGGGCCGACGGTTCTTCGGAGCTGGCCTGACGCTCATTCTGGTGGCAACCGGACCCTGCACCGCGGGTCCAGACGGCTCGCACCCCTTCCAGGAGGAGCGACTGGCGAGCGTCGACACGCGCGCAGCAGATGCCGGAAGCAGCAATGTCGATGTCGGCGTCACCGCCTCGCTCGCGCCGCAGACGGAGCCGCCCGTCTCGCCCCTCCCCCCGGCCGAAATCATCCAGCCGGAAGAGCGGGTCGACCTCGCCCCACTGAAGAAGGCGGTCGCCGCCTATCGCACCGGCAAACTCGAGGAAGGCGACGGCATCGCCCGTGGCATCGACGACAAGGCGGTGCGCGGCATGCTGGAATGGGTCGCGCTGCGCAGCCTGACCAATGTCGTGAGCTTCGAACGCATCGCCGAGTTTCTCGACGAGTTCCCGAACTATCCGGGCACCACGCCTTTCCGCCGCCGGGCCGAAGCGGCCCTGGTCACCGACCGGCGCCGGCCCGACACCATCCGGCGGTTCTTCCATGGCCGCGAGCCGATCAGCCCGGCCGGCCGCGTCGCGCTCGCCCGCGCACTGGCCGCCGAGGGACGTCAGGACGAGGCCTTCGCGCTCGCGCGCCGAACCTGGCTCGAAGATCATCTCGGCGCTGGACTTGAGAAGATCGTCCTCGACAATTTCGGCGACAAGCTGACGCCCGCCCATCACCGCCTGCGCGCCGAGCGCCATCTCTTCGCCGGGAATGGCGAAGCGGCACTGCGCAATGCCGCCCGCGTGTCGAAGGACTATGTCGCACTGGCGAAAGTCAGGCTTGCCTCGGCAAAGGCCAAGGGCCCGATCGCGCAAAAGCAGATCGAGGCCGTGCCGGCCGCCCTGAAGAAGGACATTTCCTTCGCCTTCCTGCAGGCGCAACAGGCCCGCCGCAGCGGCAAGGCGGCCGACGCGGCCAAGGCCCTGGCCGATATCCCGCGCGATCCGGCCCTGCTCGGCGATGGCGATGGCTGGTGGACGGAACGCCGGCTGGTCGCCCGCAAGCTCCTCGATGAGGGTGACGCCAAGGCCGCCTATGCGGTCGTCTCCGGCCACGGCGCCGAGGACGCCGCCGAACGCATCGACGCCGAATGGCATGCCGGCTGGATCGCATTGCGCTTCGAGAAGGATGCCGAGCGGGCGGCGAAGCATTTCGCCGAGGCTGCCAAGATCGCGGAGACGCCGATCTCGGTGGCGCGCGCCGCCTACTGGCAGGGCCGCGCAGCCGACGCGCTCGACAAGGCCGAGGCGGCACAAGCCTTCTATGCCCGTGCCGCCGAGCACCCCGTCGCCTATTACGGCCAGCTTGCCCGGGCCCGGCTCGGCCTCAACGACCTGCCGGTCCGCCGCACCATCGCGGCGCCGCTCGCGCATCTGCCCGGCTTCAAGGCAGCCATGCTGCTCTACGACATCGAAGCGCCCGACCTTGCCGGCCAGATGCTGATCGACCTGTCGCAACGCCTGCATGATACCGCTGCGCTCGAGGCGATCGCCGACATGGCGCGCCAGCGCGCCGACGCCAAGACTCTGCTCACCATCGGCAAGATCGCCCTGCAGCGCGGCTTCCCCCTCGACGAGGCGGCGTTCCCGACCTTCGGCGTGCCGGAATTCCCGACCGTCGGCGATCCGATGGAGCGGGCCATCGTCCATGCCATCGCCCGCCAGGAAAGCGCCTTCGATCCGGCGGCGGTCTCGCATGCCGGCGCGCTCGGCCTGATGCAGATGATGCCGGCGACGGCGCGCGAGACGGCTAGGCGGGCACAGCTGCCTTTCGAACTCGAGCGCCTGACCAGGGACCCGCTCTACTCGGCGCAGATGGGGGCCGCCCATCTCAACGACCTGCTCGGCGACTGGCGCGGCTCCTATATCCTGACCTTCGCCGCCTATAATGCCGGGTCTGGCAATGTGAAGAAATGGATCACCGCCTATGGCGATCCCAGGCTGCCGGAGGTCGATGCCGTCGACTGGGTCGAACGCATCCCGTTCACCGAGACGCGCAACTATGTCCAGCGCGTCATGGAGAACCTGCAGGTCTATCGCCAGCGGCTGAACCAGCGCACCGCCTACATGATCGACCAGGATCTGAAGCGCGGCGGCAAGCGCGAGTGAAGCGAACGGCACCATGGCCCTTGGCCATGGCAGGCGGGCCATGTCACAAGCAGCGTGAACGCGCCGTTCCCGTCACCTGGAAACACGTGTCATTCCGGCTGCCGCGATGCGGAGCAGTTCCGGAATGGCGCAGCTGGAAAACATGGGTCGCCATGGACGCCGATAGCGGATTCCGCTCGCTCTTCATCAGCGCCCGCGACGGGCTGAAGCTGCATGTGCGCGACTATGGCTCGCTTGCGGCCTTGTCGCTGCCCGTGGTCTGCCTGCCGGGCCTCGCCCGCACCGCCGCCGATTTCCACGAACTGGCACTGGCGCTTTCCGGCGACCCGGCGCAGCCCCGGCGGGTTCTCGCGCTCGACTATCGCGGACGCGGCCGCTCGGAATACGACCGCGACTGGCGCAATTACGAGATCCGCGTCGAGCTCGACGATCTCATGCAGGTTCTCGCCGCCACCGGCATCGAGGAAGCCGCATTCGTGGGAACCTCCCGCGGCGGGCTCCTGACCATGGCGCTCGCAGTGGCGCGCCCCGGCCTGATCAAGGGCGTGGTGTTCAACGATGTCGGCCCGGTGATCGACGCGCGCGGGCTGCTGCGCATCCGTGGCTATGTCGGCAAGCTGCCGACGCCGCGCAGCTTCGCTGAGGGGGCCGAAATCCTGAAGCGGCTCGCAGACCAGCAATTCCCGCTGTTCGGCGATGCCGAATGGGAGATCATGGCGCGGCGCACCTGGAAGCAGCGCAATGACACGCTCGTTCCCGACTATGATCCCAGGCTGCTGAAGACGCTCGAGGAGCTCGATCTCGAGGCGCCCCTGCCGGTTCTCTGGCCCTATTTCGCAGCCCTCAACCACGTCCCGGTACTGGCAATCCGCGGCGAGAACTCGGACCTCCTGGCCGAGCAGACATTGCTCGAAATGGGCCAGCGCCATCCGCATTGCGAGATCTTCACCGCGCCCGGACAGGGCCACGCCCCGCTGCTCGGCAGCCGCGACATGACCAGGCGGATCGGCCGGCTGATCGGCCGGGCGGAGAAGCACGCCGCCTGAGCCTGCCCGCTTCGCGAGCGGGCGCGGCCGTCAATCCTTGCCGCGCCGCTCCTTCTCGGCGCGCGAATGCGCCGTCTCGCCGCCGGCGGCGAGGATGCGGGCCTCGACCCGCCATTGCTCGGCGACATCGCGTCCGGGAAAACCGGTATGATGGGCGAGATAACGCAATTCCTCGCTGCCGAGCGGGGCGATCTGGTCGAAATGCCAGATGCCGAGCCGGTTCAGCTTCTCGGCGACCACCGGGCCGACCCCATCGATCAACGTCAGATCGTCGGGCTTGCCGCTGCGCGCGGCCGACAGAAGATTGCCCGGACAGATGCCCTCGAGAGCAACCCCGGACAGGGCCACCGGCTCGGCTTGATCGGCGGTTGGGGCCGCGCCGGCCAGCGCCTTGGCCTGTGCGACCCATTCCTCACGCTCGATCCGCCCGGGGAAAGCGAGATAGGCGCCGACCCATTCGACGTTCGCGGGCGTCCAGGCGGCGATCTGGCTGAAATGCCAGATGCCGAGCGCATGCAGACGCTCCTCGTTCTGCGGCCCGACGCCCTTGATCAATTTGAGATCGTCGGCGGCGCCGCCGCGCGCCGCGACATAGCCGGCCGGCCTGAGCCCGGCGATGGCCTCCTCACCGTCGAGCTTGGGCATGGGCGCTGGCTCTGGCGCGACCGCGGAGCCGGCCCGTGCCGCCATGCCCGGGGCGGGCAAGGCGCGCGCCGGTTGCGGCAGCGCCAGACGTGGCGCCGGCAGGGCGAGCGCTGCTTCGGGGACCGCCGCAGCCCGCTTGAGCAGGGAGCCGACGACGCAGCCGGCCGCATAGACCGCAACATAGAGCAGCCCGGTCTCGACCCAGAAGGCCGGCTGGTTGTTCAGCACGCGCAGCCAGACCAGCGCGGCGGCGCCGGCCCAGAGCAAGGCGACCAGCATTGCCGGACCACCGAACAGGGTTCGCAGACCATCGCGGCTGGTCAACCAGCCGAACACCAGGCCGATCGCGAAGGCTGCGACCAGGAACCAGACGAAATGGAGCGCAAGATACAGCATGGCGTGCGGCCCTATTTCGCGACGGTGAACTGAACGCGGCGGTTCTTGACCTTGGCGTCGGGGTCGCCATGGGCGACCAGCGGCCGGTCGACGCCATAGCCCTTGACCTCGAGCTGTTCGGGCTCCAGCCCGCGCCGGATGAGTTCCTCGCGCACACGGAAGGCGCGCCGGCGCGACAGATCGAGATTGTTGAAGCCGGCGCGCTCGCCGTCCATGTTGGCATGGCCCTCGACGGTGACACGCGTATCCGGGCAATGTTTCAGGATCGCCGCGGCCTCGGTCATCGCCCTTTCGGTCACCGAATCGAGCGTCACGACCGCCGTGCCCTGGCCGAACATCACGTAATAGCGCTGGGTCAGGGCATCGAGATCGTTCTGGCAGGTGCTCGGCGGATCGATGACGCAGCCGGTCTGGCGCATCCCGATCTCGGCCTTGCCGGTGAAACCTTCCGGCAAGCCGCTCGCGGCGTTGGTCTCGACCTCCGAGCGGATCAGCTCGCGGCAGGTCAGCCCCTGAACACTGACCTCGTGGTCGACGAGATCGACGGAGCCCAGATCGAGCCGAAGCAGATCCTGTACGGCGCTGCGGGCCGCGACCCCGAAGCCGGCCGGAGCCGCAGGCACGATCGTCGTCTCGTCGCGAATCTTGCCGCGCAAGGGCGAGGCCTCGATCAGCTCGGCGATCGCCTGCTTCGAGCCGGCATCCGGAAGATGGCCCGACAGCGTTCCGCCTGTCCTGTCGACCGCCGCGGAGAAGCCATAGCGGCTGAGGGTCAGCAGCGGCGCGCCGGACAATCCCAGCCCCGCGGGCAAGGACTGCGCCTTCAGTGCCTCCTGCAAGGCCGTCCAGCTCGCCAGATCGCGCGCCGCGCCGGTCACCGTGAGATTGCCGCCGGCCAGGCTGACGCTGCCGCGCTCGATCTTCTCGAGCAGTCCGAGGGCGAAGCGCGTGACGGCGTCGAAATCGGCGGCGTCGCGCAGATTGGGCTCGACACGCGTCCGGTCGGTCAGCGCGCCGCCCCGCAGAGCGGCGCGGGCGAGTTCCGCCGCAGCGGCCTGTGCGGCGGCGTTGGGTGCGATGCCCGAGAGCGCGATGCCAGCCTCTGTCTTCTCGGCACGCCATTGCAGCGGACGCGCCGGCACTGGCGCCGTCGCCGGCGGGGCGGGCGGAGCCACGACCACGGCCGGAACCGATGGCGCCGGCGTCGGTACCGGCTGCGGCCCCGGTGCAGGCGCTGGCGGCGCGAAGCTGAGATCGAGCGCCGGCGCCTCCGGCAGCGGCGGCATCACCGGTACCGGCGGTGGCGGTGGCGGTGGAGGGGCCGGCGGGCAGGAGATCGCCGCCAGGGCGACCGATTCCGGACCATCGGCCTGGGCGATGTTCAGGCGCAAGGCCTCGCAGGCGGCGAAGTCCTGCGGCCCCTCGCCGCCGATGCGGTAGCGCGTGCCGTCGATCTCGACCTTGCCGCTACGCAGGCGCGCCAGCTCGGAGAGGGCCCGGCCGACCCGCGCCAGGAAGGCCGGTGGCTCGCCGCTCGCCGGCTGGGTGCGGTCAGTGATGGCGCTGCCCTCGGGAAAGGCCCGCGCGACAAGGCCCGCGACTTCGGTCTTGACGGCTTCAGACGGATAGAAGCCCGACAGGCTAACCGCCCCAGCGGCATTTTTCTCGGCGCTCCAGACATAAGGAGAGACGACCGGCGGGTTGAGCGCGCAATCGACCCGCGAAAAGCCGGCAGGAGGGGCTGCCGCTGCGGCAGCGCGCAGCGCCAGGAAGGCTTCGGGCGACGAAGCCGTCCCCTCGACACAGAAGCGCGTATCGTCGAGCGCGACCTTGCCGGCAGAGAGCCTGCCGAGATCCGCGATCATCGCCCCGGTCAATGCCGGGAAACCCGCCGGCGCACCGAAGGCGATCTTCTGCTGGTCCTCGATCCGCAAGGCAGGTCCGAGACCGCGCGCAGCGGCGAGATTGGCTCTCGCAGTGCTCTCGTCAGGCACGAAACCCGTCAATGTCACCTTGTCGGCTTCACGGCTCGCCGACCAGCTATAGGGCTTCTGCGCGACGACCTGTGTCAGACCCCCGAGAACCCGCCGGACACCGAACTCCGCCTTCAGCTGCGCCAGCGCCTTGGCGGCGCCATCGGCGCTCGTCGCCTCGCCATCGAGATAGACGTCGCGTCCATCGACCCGGGCCGAGACCTCGCGGATCCCCGGAGCCGCGCCCGCGAGCGCACCGGCGGCTAGAGCTCGCGCCTCGACATCCTTGCGCACCGCTTCGCTCTGAATCAGGTTGGCCGAGCTCCACAGCACTGCCAGCGGAACGAACCCCCACAGCCAACCGGCCTGCCGTGCCATCCCCGATCCTCGCCCCTGCCACCGACTCGAACCGAATCCGGTCCCTCGCACCGGTGAGAATCAGGCCTCATCACACTGGCAAGTCAAGCAAGCCGGCAAGCTTCTGCCCTGGAATTCGCCCTTCCCCTCCCGGCTGGCGGCCAATGGTGCGCGAAATCCTCAAAACGAAAGAAGCCCCGGGTTTCCCCGGGGCTTCCATCATCACGATCGGAAGATCGATCAGAAGTCGCGCTGGATGCGGAAGCGGCCAGCCCAGGCGTCGTCCGCCTTCACGAGCGAACCACCGTTGGCCAGAGCAACCCGGTTGCCGAGGTTGTTCGAGGCCAGGACCGACTGGCGCATGTCGGTGCGGGTGTAGAGCACCTCGACGCCGATATCCAGACCCGAAACCGGCGACCAGATCAGGTTACCAGCAACGATGAGCTCCTTCGGATCGAGCGGACGCGAAATCTGGCCAGCGACGGCCTGATTGGTCAGCACGTAGCCGAGCTTCAGCTCAGAGTACGAAGCGATGAGCTCCGAACGCAGGGTCGGGGTCCAGAAGTGACGCAGAGCGGCAACGATCGACCAGCCGGTCGACGAGTCGACCTGACCGAGCGCGTTCACGCCGAAGTCACCAACCGCGAGCGCAGCGTTCTGAGCGGCGATGCGGCCCGAACCGAAGTTGCCACCCCAGCCGAGATAGCCGAGAGCGCCGTCAGCGTAGGCAGCCTGCAGGAACAGGAAGTCGCCAGCCGCAAGCATCGGCAGGTTGATCTTCACGCCACCCTGGATGGCCCAGCCCATCTCGTCCTTGTTGCCGACGAAGACGCCAGCGCCGTTGGCGATCGCCGGGTTGCCGGCGGCAGCGCCGCCCGGACCGAACACGGTGTTCAGGCCGGCGTTGTTGATGCTGCGCTGGGTAAGAGCAGCCGACAACTGGGCCGAACCCCAACCCTGGTCGACGCGCAGCGAGGCGACGACGTCCGGGTAGTCCTGACCGAGGTAGTTGGAAACGCCGCCGGGGCTGACGACAGCCGCTTCTCGCGAACCGGTACCCGAGACGCGATCTTCGAGCGACAGGGTGGCCGAGAAGCCCGAACCGAAGGTGGCGGTGTAGGCCAACAGGTTCAGACGCGAGTCAGCCGTACGAACGGTGGTGAAGCCGAGGTCGTTGGCGTAGAAGTCGAAGAACGACTGAGCGCGACCAGCGGTGATCGGGCCGAACTGGACGAAGGCCAGATCGAGGTTGGCGCCCGAAGCAGCGGTGCCGCCGGTGGTGCGCGGAGCGCCCGGAACGACGATGCCCTGGTTGCCGCCGATCGTGTTGTTGTACACGCCGGTGCTGTTGGTCAGCTCATAGCGGAAGAAGGTCCGCAGGGTGCCGTAAGCGGTGGCGGTACGAGCGTCGACGTTCAGACGGCCACGAGCGCGGCTGCCGTAAGCGTCGTTGCCGTCGCCATAACGCGAGCCGACAGCGTACTCAGCGCGAACACGACCGCCGATGCGGAGGCAGGTGTCGGTGCCGGGGATGTAGAAGAAGCCAGCGCCGTAAGCGGAGCAGACGCGAACGTATTCGACCGGAGCAGCCTTCCGCGAAGGAAGGTCGGCGGCCTGAGCCCCGGCAACCGCGGCGATACCGGCGGCAGAACCGAGGAGGAGGCTCTTAACGAGCTTCATTTGATAACCTCCAAAAGAGTTTCGAGACCCTCGGGCTTCGGTGACTTCGTGATCCGGACGGCCCCAGGAGACCCCACCGGTGAAACCACCTATCCCGGTCTTCCCCCCCCGTCCCTGAACCACTCAGAGGCGAAGTTGAAAAACAGCGACCGGGAATGTCCCGCCGCACAGTCACCATTACGAATGCCCGCCCCGCGATCAACCTCCATCGCACCTACCCCACAGCCAAGCGGGCGCTTTGGACCCTGGTGTTGCACGCCTGCCACGCTTTGAGCGTGGAACTTAGGGAACTGTTAACCAGCGGGGACCGGAACGACCTCATCATAGGCCGGCGCGGGCCCTTTCCGGGCCGAATCTGCGATCTCACGGGGAAGCGGTGATTCCCGGAGCGATCCGACTCAATATTCCCATTCGGCACCGACACCGACCGCGGCGCTGCCGTCGGCATTGGTTTCGGCCTGGAGCTTCAGCCGCCGAGTCAGGTCGATGCCGACCGAGACACCGCTTTCGGAAGGCTTGGCTCCCGCCTTCACGCCGAGGGTGATGTTGTCGGACAATGCGCGCGAGACGCCGACCGTCGGCCCGTCAGGGCCCATCTGAACGTCGAGATTGTCGACCCCGAGCTGGCGCCGCAGCTTCTCGAAGACGTCTTCGCCACCGGCGCCGGAAAACTGCGCCGCGGTCTGGGCGAGCTGCAAGGCCTGGAAAGGCGAGAGCGAGCCGGAGGCGCGTTCGAAGAGCAGCCGCGACAGCACCTCGTCCGGCGGCAGTTCCGGCGAGGAGCTAAAGGTGAATTCCGGCGCCGACGCCTGCCCGCTGACAATGATCCTCGCGGTGACCTCGGCAGCGCGCGTTTCGGCGACGAAATCCAGCTCCGGCATGACGTCCCCCGAAAAGGTCACGCGACCGCGGCTGAAATCGAGGCGCTGGCTCAGCACGTTCAGCCGGCCGCGCCGCAGGTCGAACCCGCCGTTCAGTACCGGATTCGCCGAGGTTCCGCCGACGCGCAGCTCACCGCCGAGCTCGGCGTCGATGCCGCGACCGCGGATGAAGACGCGTCCCGGGGCGGAAACCGTGATGTCGAGCGCGGCATCGAAGGCCGGCGCGCGGGCGCCCTTGCGCTGCGCCGCGGCCCGGGCCTTGCGCTGCGCTGCGAGCCGCTGCGCAGCCTGGCCCTTGGCGTTGACGTGCCGGATGCCATCGACGGGGCGCAGGCTCGATGGCAGCCGGTCCGGCACGGCAACCTCGATCGAGACCACGCCGATCCGCCCAGCGATTCGCGGGCGCTGCGCCAGCGGTCCGGCGAGATCGAGCCCGAGATCGGCGACCGCGGTCACCAGCCCGTTGGCGACGAGCTGAGCACGCTTGCCCTCGATGCGGATGGTTCCCGGAAAACCCGCCTCCGGATCAAGCCGGACATTGCCGCTGGCCGAGAGCGTGCCGCCGCCCGGCGTCTGGGCCGAGAAACGTTCGATGGCGAGGTCCGGCCCGCGCGCGGCGAGGCGCGCCTCGAGCCTGGTCAGCCTCACACCCTGGAGGGCATCGCTGAAGCTGCCATTGGCGAGCGTCGCATCGCCGGCAAGCTGGGGCGCGGACATTGTTCCGCTGACCCGCATGTCGATGGCGACCTGCCCGGTCAGGTTCCGGCCATCGGCGGCGAGCTGAGTATTGGCCAGCGCAGCATCGACCCGGCCCTGGATGGTGAGATCGAGGGCGCCAGCACCTCCGAGCGGCGCGCTGCCCTTTGCCGTCAAGGCGACGAAGCGGCCGGCATTGAGGCTGGCGTCGAGGCTGGTCTGGCGACCGTTCAGGGTGCCCTGCCCGGCGATCTCGATCGGCGGCAGGCCGGCCTGGCGGGTCTGCGGGGCGACCAGGCGTGCAATCTTCACCCGCCACGGGCCGGTCGGGGCTTCCGGCGTGCCCTTGATCGTTGCCTCAGCGTCGAGCGTGCCGGAGAGGTCGAGCGCCGGTGAGGCAAGCCGCGCGGCCGAGAGCGGCACGTTCTGCGCCTGGAAGCGCAGATCAAGGGTGCGTCCGGCCTCGCCGTCGAGCACGATGCGGCCAGCGTCGACGGCGAGGGCGAGATCGCGGATCGCGACGCCGCCATCGGTGGCGGTGAAGCTCGCCGGCTTGGAAAGCGCGATGCGGCGGCCGTCGCGGCTGGCGGTGAAGCTGGCCAGATCAAAGCGCAGCGGCTCGGCGACAGAGAGTCTGCCCTTGGCCGCGAGCGCAAAACCGCGGGCGGAGGCATCGAGGCTGATATCGCTGGTCTCGGCGGCGCCCTGCGAAACCAGGCGGATCGCGTTGACCGGCTCGCCGGCGATGACGGCCCGGTCGATCTGGACATTGCCGTCGATGCGCGGCTTGCGCAGGGCATCGACGACGGCGAGCGTGGCGTCGAGCTTCTCGAGCGTCAGACTCGGCGCCGACAGGCGCTGCGCATTGGCCTTGAGGTCGATGTTCTGGCCGCCATTCGGCCGGGCGAGGCGCAGATCGGCGTCGATGCGGCCACCGAGCTTGGCGAGCGCCAGGGCGGAGAGGTCGTCGAGATTGCGGGCGGCGAGCTTCAGAGTGCCTTCGGCGAGATTGGCGGCATCGAGATCGAGCACGCCATTCAGCGTGACCGAGCCGATGGCGATGTCGAGCTGCGGCAGGCTCCAGCCGCCGGGATCGCGCTTGGCGAAGCGCACCATGCCGGTCGCCGGTCTGCCTTCGACCTCTCCGGAGAGCTTGGCCTCACCGGTGAGCGCGCCTTGCAGGTCGCGCAGCACTGCATCGAGCGCCAGACGCGGCACCGGCCGGCCGAGCGCCGTGGCGTTGCTGATTCCGGCGCGCAGCGTCGCATCGAGCTTGTCGAGCGGGCCGGACAGGGTGGCGTCGAAAGCGCCCTGCCCCGACAGCCGGGCGTCGGCGCGACGCAGATCGGGAATCGCGATGTTGGCGCGCAGATCCGAGCCCTGGGCGCCGAGCGCGCCGTCCGCGGCGGCGCTGACATGGGTGCCGGCAATGCGCAGGCCGTTGACGATGACCCCACCACCCGGCAGCCGGACTTCGCCGCCGAGCGTCAGCTTGCCGGCCAGCAGGCGATCGAGCGCCGCCTGGTCGAGGCCGAGCGCCTCGGCAGAACCGTCGAGCTTCACCGCATAGCTCTTGAGATGCGGCTCGGCATCGATCGCGGCGGCGACGGTCGCCGCCCCCTTGAGCTTGCGCTCGGCCAGGCCACTGAGGCGGGACAGGTCGGGCAAGCGCGCCTGGGCCTTGCCGAGAATGCGCTTGGGGCCGAGCTGGCCGACATAATCGAGCTCGGCACCGCCGAAGGCGAGCTTCAGCGTCTCGAACGCGCCGCCGCCGCCTTCGCTGGCAGTGCCGCGCAAGGTGAAACGGACACGGTCGCCGACGAAGCGCGCGAGCGCGGCATCGGCGAGCGCAATTCCGGAGGCCTCGCCATCGGAAACCAGAACCGTCCGGGTCGCGGGATCGCCAAGCGGGCCGCTCGGCGTCGCGGTGAAGGTCAGGCCGAGCTTGCCGAGCTTGCCGGCCGGCACCGAGGCGCCCTCGGCCTGCAGGCTGGCATCGACGCGCGGCCCGGCGGCCGGCCCCTGAATCCTGGCGTCGAAGGCGAGCTTGGCGATCTCGGCGCCCGAGGCGACGGTGCGGCCCTCGGCATTGGGGCGCGCCGCCGCCGTCACCGTGAAATCGAGATTTTTGTCGGCGCCGTAGAGGCCCTTCACATCGAGCCTGGCCAGGGCCGAGACCAGCGCCAGCTCCTCGACCGCAACCGCGCCGTCATCGGCGAAGCCGACCGCGCCGTCGAGCCGGGTCGAGCCCTGGAAGACCGGTGCGACCGGCGCCGGCATCAGGCCGGCGATACGGGAATCGAGCGCGAGCAGCAGGCGGCGACCGGCGCCGCGGCGCGAAAGGTCGGCGGTGCCGTCGGCGCCGATGGTCGGCCCGGCATTGAAGGCGAGCGTTGCCTTGAAGCGGTCGAGCGGGCCGTCGCCGGAAAGGTCGAGCTTGACCGGAGGGCGATCGGGCAGGTCGGCGATGGTCGACAGCAGGCCGCCCTCCGGCTCGTCGAGCTTGACCGCCAATTGGAGCTGCGTCGTCTGCGGCACGAAACGCAGATTGACGTCGAGACTGCCGCCCATGTCGAGCCGGCGCCCGGCGAGGCGCAGATCGAGCCCCTCATTGGGCGGGCCGAGCCGCGCGGCGCCGTTGGCCGTGAGCCGTGCCGGCGCGCCGATCACGGTCGGCCCGAGCGCCAGTTCGCCGAGCTGGAAGGCCTCGATGACCACCTTCAACGGCAGTTCGGGCAAAAGAGGCCCGTCACTGGCCTGGGCGGCCGCGGCGGCCGGATCCGGCAGCGGTCTGCGCAGGATCTCGAGCTTGCCGATCTCGAGCCGGTTGACCTCGAGCCGGCGCAGCAGGAGCGCGCTTCGCGTCCAGCTCAGGCGCGCCCGGTCGAGACGAAGCCAGGGGCCGTCGCGGTCGGAGATGACGATGTCGCGGATCGTCGCGTCGGAAGACAGCGCGCCGTCGACGGCGCCGATCGAGACCTGGCTGCCATCGGTCGAGAGCGCCTTGGAGATCAGATCGGCGAGGACGCCGCGCTCGCCGGCGTTCTGGGCGAAGCCGCCGAGGCCGGAGATCAGCATGGCGCCGGCGGCGATGAGCAGTGCCGCGATGGCGCCGAGCAGCTTTGGGAAACGGAGCGCGCCCATCAGAAGGCCTGCCCGATGCTGATGTAGAGAGCGACGGGCTTGTCGCCCTTGCGCGGGTTGAGCGGGGCCGCGACGTCGACGCGGATCGGCCCGATCGGCGTATAATAGCGCAGGCCGAGCCCGGCGGCGAGTTGCAGCCGCTCCTTGAAGTTCGGCACCTGCGATTCGAAGGCCATGCCGGCGTCGAAGAAGGGCACGATACCGATCGTGTTGGTGATCTTGATGCGCGCCTCGGCCGAGGCCTCGAACAGGCTGCGCCCGCCGGTGAGGTGATCGAGCGGCCCGAGCGGCGACAATGTGCGGTAGGCGTAGCCGCGCACCGAACCGCCGCCGCCGGCATAGAAGCGCCGCGTCGCCGGGATATCGCCGAGGTCGGCACCGGCGATCGAACCGAGCCCGATCCGGCCGGCGAGCACATAGCGGCTGTCCTCGTCGAGCGAGTAATAGCCGGACAGCGAAGCCTTGCTCTGCAGGAAGGGGGCATCCGTGTCGCCGAAGGCGGCATAGGGTGCGACCGAGGCGGTGAGGCGGATGCCACGCGTCGGATCGAGCAGGCTGTCGGTGGAATCATAGCGCAGCGAGAGCGGCACGCCGGCGATCAGATAGTCGACCTGGCCGAGCACGTCGCTGGTCTGCCCGCGCTCGACCTCGAGCCCGGCCTGGACCGAGAAGCTGTCGCTGAAGCGATGGCGGATGCTGGCGGTTCCGTTGACGTAGCGGGCGGTGTAGCCGCCATAGCGGTTGGTGCCGACGCGCTCGCGTGTGCCGACCGCATCGATCAGCAGATCATTGCGGCTGCCGCCGAGCGCCGGCTTCATGAAGCCGACGGCGAAGCGTCCGCCGAGATCGGATGGCAGGAAATCGCCGAAGCGCTGGATCTTGGTGCCGTCGATGCGCGGCGCGAAGAAGAGATCGCCCTCGACGCGCAGCCGCTCAGCCCCGCCGAACAGGTTGCGATGCTCCCAATAGGTCCTCACCGCCGGGCCATCGATGGTCGAGTAACGCGCGGAGAAGCCGACCACGCGCTTGGGCCGTTCGGAGACCTCGACGAAAATCGGCAGGTTACCCCGCGCATCGAGGGCCGTGCCCTCGCGCATCCGCACCGCGCCGACGGCAGGAATCGTCGCGATCGACTTGCGGGTATCGGCGAGCTCCTTGGGCGAATAGGGATCGCCGGGCTCGAGATAGATGAAGGAGCGGACCACCGCCTCGGGGATGTCGCCGGTCTCGCCGATGCCGAACTCGCCGAATCCGGCGACCGGACCGGGATCGACGACCAGAGAGACGTCCATGATCTTGGCGGCATGGTCGACCACCGGCCGGATCTCGACGACCTTGGCGAGCGGGCGCGAATGGGCCCGCCAGTAATCGACCAGCGCCGCCTGCGCCGCGCGCAGCGACGCCGAGCTGGCCGGATCGCCCGGCTTCAGCCCCGAGACCTTGGCCGGATCGGCGATAACCGCGGTCGGATCACGCTTCTCGCCGGCTACGATGTCGACATTGCGCAGGGTGAAGAGCGGCCCGGGATTGACGGTGACGACGACAGGCGCCGGGGCACGGTTGCGAAAGCGCTCGGCCGCGGCGGCGAAGCCCGGCGGCGGCTCGCCGGCCTGGCTTACGACCGCTCCGTCGACGGCGATGCTGACCTGGGCGTTGAAATAGCCGCGCGCCCAGAGCGCATCGAGCATCGGGTCGATATCGGCACTGGCCCGGCGCGCCAGCGTATCGCCGTCGGGCGGCGCATCCTGCCTCAGGCGATAGAGGAGCGAGGCATCCTGCAGGTTGCGCGTCAGCGCGCTCGCATCGGAAGCGTCGCCGAGCTCGAAGTTCAGCTCATAGGGCAGCGTGGTGGCGCTGACGGCTGGCGGCTTCTCCTTCGAACCGAACAGTCCGAAGACGTCGAGCGAGGACAGGTCGAAGGCACGGGCCGGCGGAGTTTCGGCCACAAGCATCACGACGAAAGCGCACAAGCCCCCGCCCGCAATACCGAGCCCCCTCCTCCGTCTCGACAGCATCAAACCTCCAACGCAACGCGACTAAAATGCAGAAAATGAGTTCATTTTGTGATCCTGCCGCCAGTTGATCACAATTCAACGCTGCCGATCCGCAGCGGCAATCCGAGCACCCGCGAGGTAAACGTAGCGTTACGCTCCCGCAACGGAAGCGCTCGCGGGCATGAGTTCCCGCGAGCGCAAATCGCTTACGCCAGCGCGAAGGAGATCGCCGTGATCGGGTCGAGCCGGGCGATCACCGGGCCGAGCGTCGGCGCGAGCACGCCGCCGCAGAGACTGCCGGTGGTGATGATCTGCCCCGCCTTGAGGCCGCCGAGCGGCGTCTCGGCCGGGCGATTGGCCCAGGCCAGCGCGGTCACCAGCGGATCGCCATTGGCGTGCTCGGCCGGGCGGTCATAGAGGACATCGCCGTCGAGTTCGACCGTGCAGGTCAGCGAGCGGACATCGTCGAAGATGCTGAACGGAACCTCCGGGCCGACGAAATAGCCACCATGGCCAAGCGCATCGGCGAGCCAGAGCGGAAAGGCGACATGGGTCCAGTCGGCGATGCGGCTCTCGACGATCTCGATCCCGACCAGCGCGGCGTCGCAATGCTCGATCAGCTCGGCGCGGGTATAGGGGTTGCCCGGCCGCAGCGGCATGTCGCGCCCGAGCCGCACCGCGAGCTCGATCTCGACGCGCAGCTCGGCACCATGGGCGGAGCGATAGGTATCCCCGGACTTCAGATAGGGCCCCGGCATCGGCGCGGCGATCGGGCGGCCGCCCTCGGCGATCGAGACCTTCAAGCCGGCATCGGCATAGCCCATCGCCGTCTGGACCTTGGCCTGCACGGCGAGCGCGGCGTCGATATCGGCCGGGACCGGCAAGGTCGAGATGTCGACCAGGCTGTGGCCGCGGCGTGCGGCGGTCAGCGCCTCGGCAAGGGTGTCAATCGTCGTCGCCATCGTGCTGGGTTCCTGTCGCAGCAGCCTCGTAGGCTTCCTTGGCTACAGCATCGGTCTGCGAATGGGAATTCGTCAGGCGCCGGGGCGGCTGCCGCCAGGCGCGGGCCGGCCGCGCGCTAGAACTCACGCGACCGAAACGATCAGGAGAGATTCGATGACCAGATCAGAGAACGACCGCCGCATCGACTATGTCGAATTCGTCGTCGCCGACCTTGCGAGGGCGCGGGCCTTCTATGAGGCCGCCTTCGGCTGGACGATGACGGATTACGGCCCGCAATACTGCGCCTTCGCCGATGGACGGCTGGAAGGCGGGTTCACGACGCAGGGCACGCCGAGGCCGGGCGGACCTCTGGTCATCCTCTATGCGGACGATCTTGCCGCCACCCAGGCGTCGATCGAGGCGGCCGGCGGGCGGATCGTGCAGCCCACTTTCGACTTTCCCGGCGGCCGGCGCTTCCACTTCGCCGATCCGGACGGCTATGAGCTCGCGGTCTGGACGAAGGGCTGACGTCGCGCCGTCGTTCCCAGGCGAAACCTCTGGGTCCGCCCCTCGATCGAATTCTGAGGCGCGGACCCAGGAACCTCGTTCAGGGGAGGCTCGGGCCAAGCCCGGGCCTGACGAGGGAACTTGGCCTCACTTGCCCCAGCGCAGAGCCAGCGGATCGAGTTCGCGCGCGAGTTCGATCAGGCCCTCGCGGGTCTTCGGGTGCAGCGGCACCAGCGGATGGCGGACGGCTTCGCTCTTGATCACGCCGCCTTCCTTCATCAGCGCCTTGGTGGCGCGCAGGCCACACTGGCGGTTCTCGAAATTGATGATCGGCAGGACGTCGCGATAGAGCGCGGCGGCCTTCTTGCGGTCGCCCGCGGCATGCGCCGTGACGATCGGCTTGATCAGGTCGGGGATCATGGCCGAGGTCATCGTCCCGGTGGCGCCGGCGTCGAGATCGGCCATCAGCGTTATCGCCTCCTCGCCGTCGAACGGGCCCACGACCGCCTTGCCGCCGGCCTCGATCAGGGCACGCAGCTTGTTGGCGGTGCCGGCGATCTCGATCTTGAAATAGCAGACGAGCGGAACCGCCTTCGCCAGCCGGACCATGAAGGGCACGCTCATGTTGACGCCAGCGAGCGGCGCGTCCTGCAGGATGATCGGCAGGCCGCTGGCGTCGGCGACATGCGCGAAATGCTCGATCATGCCGTCCTCGTCGGCCTTGAGCAGGGCGCCGTGATAGGGCGGCATCATCATCAGCATCTTGGCGCCGGCATCGGCGGCGGCCTTGGCGCGCTGGGCGGCGATGCGGGTCGAGAAATGCGAGGTGGTGACGATCACCGGCACACGGCCCGCGACCTGCTCGATCGAGAGCAGCATCACCTGGTGGCGCTCCTCGTCCGTCAGCAGGAACTGCTCGGAATAGTTGGCGAGGATGCAGATGCCGTCGACGCCCTGGTCGATCATCAGATCCATGACGCGCTTGTTGCCCTCGATGTCGAGGTCGCCATTGTCGTGGAAGATCGTCGGCGCGATCGGGAAAATGCCCTTGTAGGCTTCGGTCATGGCAGGTCTCTCTGCGGCGGTGGAGCTGTCAGGCCTTGGCGGCCCGGGCGGTCGCAAGCTTGCGAATGCCGCGCCTGGCCGAGCCCAACAGCGGGAAGAGGAGGAGAGAAAGCGCGATCGCCATCAGCGACCCGACCAGCGGATTCGACCAGAAGATCGAAAGCGAGCCCTGCGAGAAGATCATCGACTGGCGGAAGGCGTCCTCCGCCTTGTCGCCGATGACCATGGCGAGAACCAGCGGCGCGATCGGATAGTCGAGCTTCTTGAAGAAGTAGCCGACCAAGCCGAAGGCCAGCGCGAGCCAGATGTCGAATTCCTTGCTGGCCACCGTATAGGCGCCGATGAAGCAGACCACGACGATGGCCGGGCCGATGATCGAGAACGGAATACGCAGGATCGAGGCGAAGAGCGGCACGGTGGCGAGCACGACGATAACGGCGACGACGTTGCCGAGATACATCGAGGCGATCAGGCCCCAGACGAAGTCGGGACGCTCGACGAACAGCATCGGGCCGGGGTTGAGGCCCCAGATCATCAACCCGCCCATCATCACCGCTGCCGTCGCCGAGCCGGGAATGCCGAGCGCCAGCATCGGCAGCATGGCGGCGGAGCCGGCGGCATGGTCCGCCGTCTCGGGCGAGATCACGCCCTCGGGCTCGCCCTTGCCGAATTTCTCGGGGTTGCGCGAGGAGCGCTTGGCCATCGCGTAGCTCATGAAGGAGGCCGCCGTCGGCCCGCCCGGCGTGATGCCCATCCAGATGCCGATGATGCTGGAACGCAGCAGCGCGAACCAGTAGCGCGGCAGCTTGAGCGCGGTCAGAAGCACGTCGCGGGGACGCACCTTGGCCTTGACACCGTCGAAGCGCAGCCCCTCCTCCATGGTCTGGAGCAGTTCGCCGAGGCCGAACAGGCCGATCACCGCGATCAGGAAGCTGACGCCGGCGAGCAGCACGTCGAACTCATAGGTCAGGCGGACATTGCCGGAGACCGAGTCCATGCCGATCGTGGCGAAGGCGAAGCCCATCGCCATCGAGACGATCGTCTTGAAGGGCGAAGCGCCGCCGAGGCCGACAAAGCTGGCGAAGGTCATGAAATAGACCGCAAAATACTCCGGCGAGGAGAATTTCAGCGCGAAGCGCGCAACCCAGCCCGAGAGCAGCGTGATCAGGATGACGCCGGCCATGGCGCCGAAGCCGGCCGAGAGGAAGGCGAAGGACAGCGCCTCGGCCGCCCTGCCCTGCTTGGCCATCGGATGGCCGTCGAAGGTGGTGGCGACGGAAGACGGCTCGCCGGGAATGTTGAACAGGACCGAGGTGGTCGAGCCGCCGAACAGCGCGCCCCAATAGAGCGAGGTCAAGAGGATGATCGCCGAGACCGGGTCCATGGTGAAGGTCAGCGGCAGCATCAGCGAGACGCCGTTCGGGGCGCCGAGCCCGGGCAGCACGCCGACGAGGATGCCGAGCAGCACGCCGGCCATCATCAGCGCGATGTGATGAGCGGTCAGCGCGACTTCGAAACCGTGGAGGAGCGAGGCGAAGTTTTCCATGGGGCGTTCCGGCTCGCGAAGGTCAGAGGCCGAGCATCGTCTCGACAGGCCCCTTGAGCAGGGAGACCTGGGCGAATTTCTCGAGGCCGAAATAGAAGAAGGCGGCGGTACCGAAGGCGGTCGCAAGCGTCGGCAACCAGCCGAAGCGCCCCTGGAAGCGCATCGCGAAGACGAGATAGAGGACCATCGCGACATACATGCCGAGCGTCACGCTGAGCACGATGAAGGCGAGCATCGGCAGGAAGAAGGAGATGACCCGCTTGGCCTGCTCCCGGTCGAGGAAGCTGTCGGCCAGCGCGGCCGATCCACCCAGCCTGCGACCGACCGTGGATACCAGCGTCCCGAGACTGGCGAGCGCGATGAGCAGGCCGCAATAGAAGGGAAAGGCGCCCGGCTGCGGACCGGAGGAATCCCAGCCGATTCCGAATTCGCGCGCGCCGTTGACGATGACCAGCCCGAAGGCGAGCGTCGCCAGGGCTGTCCCGATTTCGGCCTGGAAGCGGGTGATCATCGGCAGCCTTCCATCCCTGGTGATTTTTGCGACGGGAAGCGGGCTCGAAGGCCCGCTTCCCTCAGATCTGTCGGGCTCGACCCGGCTGCCGAAACGCCTTGGCGCCTTGGGCCAACGGGCCGCCCAGTCAGCAGCAGGTCAGTTGACGACCCAGCCTTCGTCCTTGAAGACCTTGGCGTTGGCCGCCTCGTCCTTGGCGACGAAGTCGGTCAGTTCCTTGCCCTTCATGAAGCGGGCGGTCTGCGCGGTGCGGGCGACGAACTCGGCCCATTCCGGGGTCTTGCTGACCTTCTCCATGACGTCGGCATAGAAGCCGACCGCATCGGCCGGAACCTCGGCCGGCAGCCAGACGGTACGCGGCATCTGGAAGGATTCGAGCGGCAGACCGGCTTCCTTGCAGGTCGGGATGTCGCCCCAGCCCTTGCCGTTGTGGACCGGCTCGCCCTTGGCGAGACGCACCGGCGAGAAGACGCAGAGCGGCTTGACCTGGCCGGCCTTCCACTGGCCGATATTCTCGTTCGGGTTGTTGGTGTTGGAGTCGACATGGCCGCCCGCGAGCTGGGTCGCGGCCGCGCCGCCGCCCTGGAAGGGCACATAGATCCACTTGGCGCCGGTGGCGTCCTGGATCATCGCGGTCAGCGTCTGGTCGGTGTCCTTGGACTGGCTGCCGGCCATCTTGAAGCTGCCGGGCTTGGCCTTCACCGCGTCGATATAGGCCTTGGCATCGTTATAGGGCGAATTGCCGTTGACCCAGATCAGGAACTCGTCGAGCGCCAGAGCGGCGACCGGGGTGAGATCGGAGAATTTGTAGCCGAGCTTGGCGACGTAGGGCAGCAGATAGGCGTTGTTGGTGCCGAAGACGACCTTGTGGGCATCGCCCTTGCCGCCCTTGCCATAGATGAAGGCCTCGGCGCCGCTGCCACCGCCCTTGTTGAGCACCACGATCGGCTGCTCGACCAGCTTGTGCTTGGTGATGATCGACTGAATGATGCGCGCAAAGTTGTCGGTGCCGCCGCCCGGCCCCGAGGCCACGACGAATTCGATCGGCTTGGTCGGCTGCCAGGCCTGGGCCGGCATCGCCATCGCGAAGGACGCGGCGACGAAGCTCGCCGCGATCGTGAACTTCTTCATGCTGTTCTCTCCCTTGCTTCAACTGATCGGGCGGCTCTTATGTGGCCGCCCTGCCGGAATTGCCTCAGGCCGCGGTCTTGCGCGCCGCCCTTCCCTCGCTCGCCATCTTGATGGCCAGCGACAATGCCGCCCGGCAAGCGCCGAGATTGGCGATGCCCTTGCCGGCGATCTCATAGGCCGTGCCATGGGCCGGCGTGCAGATCGGGAACGGGAACCCGCCGATCAGGGTGACGCCGCGATCGAAGCCCATCAGCTTCATCGCGATCTGCCCCTGGTCGTGATACATGGTCAGGACGGCGTCGAAATCGCCATTCTTGGCGCGCAGGAACACCGTATCGGACGGGAACGGCCCCTCGACCGTGTAGCCCTTGGCCTGCGCCGTCTTCACCGCCGGCTCGATCGTGTCGATCTCGTCGCGGCCGAAATTGCCGCCGTCGCCGGCATGCGGATTGATGCCAGCAACCGCGATGCGCGGCGGATTGAAGCCGGCGGCGCGCAGATTCTTGTCGGCGAGGTCGAGCGCCCGCAGGATGCGCTCCTGGGTGATGTTCTTCGCGACCTCCGACAGCGGGATATGCGAGGTGACCCGGCAGTTCCAGAGCTTGTCGAGCACGTTGAACTCGCTCGCCGGGCCTTCGAAGGCGATCGCATCGCGCACGAAGCGAATCTCGTCGTCATAGCCCGGATAGGCGAAGCGCATCGCCGCCTTGTTGAAGGGCGTGAAGAACACCGCATCGGCCTTGCCGGCAGCGGCGAGCTGCAAGGCCCGGCGGAAATTATCGGTCGCCGCCTTGCCGCCGGCGAGCGTCGCCTTGCCGCGCTGGAGATCGGCCGGATCATGGTTGGCGAGATCGACGAAGACCGGCTTGCCGGCATCGGCCGGCAGCGCGTCGCCTTCCTTGACGACATGCAGATCGGGCGTCAGCCCGGCATCGGCAGCGCCGAGCTGGAAAAGGCGGAAATCACCGAAAACCACATAGTGCGCGGCGGAGCGCAGATCGGGCTCGGCGAGAATGCGCGCAGTGAGCTCGGGGCTGATGCCGGACGGATCGCCCATGGCGACTGCAATAACCGGCAGGGCGTTCTTCGCCTCAGTTTCCAAGGAATCCTCCCGTAATCCGGTCATAGGCCGGCAATCTGGCATGGGCCTAACATGCGCCCAATGGCTAGGCAAGTATTCTGTATGCAGCATAATCAATGTGACATAAGATGCGTCTGGAAAGGTACCTCCGACCGGGCGCCCCTCTGTCCGGAAGCTGGCGTTTCCACAAGTTTCCATGACCTGGGCGCCGCAGGACCGGCCATGCCGAGCGGAGGCCGCGTTGACATGGCGAAAACGCCATGCGGTACAGGACGATTGAGAAGGAGCGTCGATGACGAGCGGAGTCGGGACGTTGAGCGAAGCGTCGGAAGCCTATCCGCGCATTCAGCGCCGGACCTTGCACGACGAGGTGCTCGAGCGCATGCGCGACATGATCATCGAGGGCACCCTCGCGCCGGGGCAGCGCATCAATGAGGGGCTGATCGGGGCACAGCTCGGCGTTTCGCGCACACCGCTGCGCGAGGCGATCAAGACGCTGGCCAGCGAAGGCCTGGTCGAGATTCAGCCGGCCAAGGGCGCGATCGTTCGCAAATTCAGCTCGACCGATATGCGCAACATCCTCGAAGTGCTGAAGAATCTCGAGCAGCTCGGCGGACGCACGGCCTGCGAGAACGCCTCGGACGAGACGATCGCGGCGATCCGGGCTCTGCACGATGCGATGATGGAACAATATCGCGTCCGGAACCGGCTCGAATATTTCAAGCTCAACCAGGCGATCCATTCCGCGATCGTGGCCGCGTCCGGCAATGACGTGCTGATGGAAATGCACGGCACCCTCCAGGCCCGGATCAAGCGGCTGCGCTTCATCGGCAATGAGGGTCCGGACAAATGGGCCGGAGCCGTCGCCGAGCACGAGGCGATGATCGAGGCGCTGGAAAAGCGCGACGCCGAGGCGCTGACCGAGGTCATCCGCCTGCATATGGACTCGACGCGGCTGCGGGTCTGGGACGTCCTCTGAGCCCGCGCCCGGCTTCCTTCCCGGTCCCGGAGCCGAGCCCTCTGGCCCGATGCCTTAACATCGGCACTCACAGCAGCGAGATCGGACTTCAGGCGACAGCCGGGCCGGCAGCACCGCGCAGGGCGAAGCCGCTCCGCCAGAGGATGTGGCCTGCTCAGTCTGCGCCGGAGGTCAGCGCGCCTTGACAGTCCTTTCGCCCTCGCCTCCGCTGGCAGCAGGAAGGCGAGCGGGAGGAAGCGCGGGCCATGCTGACGCTGCGCCAGATCGAGGTGATCCGGGCCATCATGATCACCGGCACGATCGCCGGCGCGGCGAAACTGCTCAACGTCTCGGCCCCCGGCATCAGCCGGCTGATGAAGCACACCGAGCGGACCTTTCGCCTCAAGCTGTTCGAGCGCCGGCACGGGCGCTATGTGCCGACGCCTGAGGCCAACGACATCTTCGAGCAGATCAACGGCGTCTACCAGAAGGTCGACGACCTCCACTACACCCTGGCGCGGATCGAGCGCGGCGACGGCGTCGAGCTACGGCTCGGCTCGGTGCCCAGCATCTGCAACGTCATGGTGCCACGGGCGATCGAACGCCTGAAGCGCAAGCATCCGGACCTGCGCATCGAGATCAACATCCTCAAGATCGAGGAAGCGCTCGACTATCTCCTGCTCGGCAAGGGCGAGATCGCGGCGATGAGCTACCGGCTCGACCATCCGGGCCTCGACTTCATCCCGCTGGCGATGGGCGAACTGTTCTGCATCGTGCCTGAAAGCCATGCGCTCGCCGGGCGCGCCAGCGTCTCGGCCAGCGAGATCGTCGCGCACCCGCTGATCGGCATCGACCCGAACGACCCTTACGGCCGGATCATGAGCGAGATCTTCGTGCGCAGCGGGCTCAGCTTCGAAATGGCGATCAAGGCGCGCTTCGGCACCACCGTCTGCGCGCTGGTCAAGGCCGGGCTCGGCATCGCGATCATCGACCAGTTCACCGTCGCGCATGGCGCTATGCCGGGGATCGCGGCGATCCCGATCAAGGAACCGACCCAGTTCCAGACCTATGTCGCGATCAAGAAGGACAAGGCCCCGTCCCTCTATGCCGAGAGCTTCGTCAAGCTGCTGCGCGAGGAGATGAATGCGGTGGTGGTGCCGCAAGGGCAAGGCGAGACCTCGTCTCCGCCCAAAAGATAACATCGAGTTAGGTAGATGCGATGGATTGGTTATCGCGTTAGGGCGCTCGTTCAGCTTATCTTTCGTCAGCGCGCAGCCTGCCAAGACGGGCGCGCCGGGAAGGGACGGACATGCCGGCAAGCGTCAACGCCAGGAAAGCCAAGCGGGTCCTGCTCGGGCTGATCGGCTATCCGATCGCCCATTCGGCGACGCCGGCGATGCAGGAGGCGGCGGCGCGCGCCGCCGGCTTCGAGGCGCATTACCACCTGATCGAGGTCGAAGGTGCGCAACGCGACGACCTCGCCGCCATGCTCGAGGGCGTGCGCCGGCTCGGCTTCTCCGGCATCAACGTCACCTACCCCTACAAGGAGGCGGTCGTGCCGCTGCTCGACGCGCTTGCGCCGGAGGCCGCGGCGATGGGGGCGGTCAACACCATCACCGTCGCCGATGGCCGGCTCACCGGGCACAACACCGATGCCAGCGGCTTCGCCACGGCCTATCGCAAGCTCGGCCGGAACGACGGCGACAGGCCGGTCGCGATCATCGGCGCCGGCGGTGTCGGCAAGGCGATCGCCTTCGCGCTGGCCGGCAGCGGCGTCGGGGCCTTGCGGCTCTACGACATCGACCGCGGCAAATGCGAGGCCCTAGCGCAGATGCTCGCCGGCCGCGCCCGAATCGAGATCGCGGCCAGTGCGGCTGCGGCCGCGGAGGGCGCCGCCGGCATCGTCAACGGCACGCCGCTCGGCATGGCGCCGAACCGCGAAATGCCGCTGCCGGCCGGCGTTCTACGAGCATCGCAATGGGTGGCCGATTCCGTCTACCATCCGCTCTGGACACCGCTCATGAAGGCTGCGCAAAGCATTGGCGCGACGGTGATGAGCGGGCGCGAGCTCGCCATCCACCAAGCACTCGACGCCTTCGCGCTGTTCACCGGCGCCGAAGCGTCGGAAAGCGCGATGAGCCGCGCGTTCGACGCAGCGATGGCGGAGCGCGCCGGCGAGCATGCGGCATAAGAAGACGGCCCGGGACGACCGGGGCGACAAGAAACGAAGCTATCGGAGGAGATACAGATCATGAAGTCGCATTGGATCATCGCCGCTGCGCTCAGCGCCGGCATCGCCCTGCCCGCCTCGGCGCAGGACAAGGTCAAGCTGATCAACGTCGTCGAGCTCTCGGGCGCGGGCGCCACGGCCGGCACCAATTTCAAGAACGGCATCGACCTCGCCGTCGCCGAGATCAACGCCAAGGGCGGTCTGCTCGGCAAGCAGATCGAAATCATCCACTACGATACCCAGACCAATCCGGGGAACACCCGCGCCGCCGTGCAGCGCGCCATCGACGAGGGCACCTATGCCGTGCTCGGCCCGGTCTTCTCCGGCCCGATCGGCGCCTCCATGCAGATCGCCCAGCGCGCCGAGATCGCCCAGATCGTCGGCGGCGAGGCCGCCGGCCTGACCAAGCAGGGCAACCAGTATCTGTTCCGGACCTCGCTCAGCCAGGCGGCGGCGATGCCGAAGATCGCCAAATATCTCAAGGACACCGTCAAGGCCGGCTCGGTCGCCGTGGTCTGGGTCAACAACGACTTCGGCAAGGGCGGCCGCGACGCGATCATCCCCGAACTCGAGAAGGCCGGAATCAAGGTCGCCGCCGACGTCTCGACCGAGCAGGGCCAGGCCGATTTCTCGGCCGACGCGATCAAGATCAAGAACGCCAATGCCGACGCGGTCTTCGTCTATCTCAACGAGGAGGAGAGCGCCCGCTTCCTGCGCGCCGCCAAGCAGCAGGGCGTCAACAAGCCGATGGTCGGCGAGACGACGCTGCTCGGCGCCAAGGTGATCGAGCTCGCCGGCGAGGCCGCCAACGGCGCCAAGGGCCATGTCGGCCTGTCGATCGACGCGCCGATCCCGGCCTTCCAGGAATTCGGCAAGAAGTTCCAGGCCAAGTACAACTACGCTTCCGACCATAACGGCATGAAGGGCTATATGGGCGTCTACATGATCAAGTGGGCGACCGAGAAGCAGAAGAAATTCGACAAGAAGGGCCTCGCCGACACGCTGCGCGGCGCCACGATCAAGCCCTCGGAAGAGCCCGGCATCCTGATGGAGACCACCATCGAGAAGAACGGCGATCTCGATCGCGAGAGCTTCCTCGCCGAGGTCAAGGACGGCAAGCAGGTGATCACGGCGACGCTGCCGAAGATCAACCCGTAGGACCGGCTCTCCCTCGGCGTCATCCCGGGCGAGCAATGCTCGACCCGGGATCCGTCGAGGGGCGGCACCGCTGCATGGATCCCGGCGCTCCCCTGCGCTGCGGCCGGGATGACGCGAGCAGATCGAACGCAACGCTCAACGAACCGAGCGAGAACACCGCCATGGCCGAATTCATCGCCTATCTCATCGCCGGCGTCGCCACGGGCGCGATCTACGCCCTCGCCGCCATCGGCTTCACTCTGGTCTGGCAGACCTCGCAGACCATCAACTTCGCCCAGGGCGAGTTCGTGATGCTGCCGGCGGTGCTGGTCCTGCTGGCGATCAAGCTGTTCGGCGCGCCGATCTGGCTCGCTGCGATCATCGGCATCGCGGCCTTCATCCTGATCTTCGGCGTCGGCTTCAAGATCGCCGTGGTCGACCCGATGATCCGCCATGGCGTGCTGCCGCTCGCCATCGCCACCATGGCGCTCTCGATCATCATGAAGGAAGGCGCCAAGGACGGATTCTCGGCCGAGGCCCAGAATTTCCCCTCCTTCGTGCCGACCGACACGCTCTCGGTCTTCGGCGCGGCGATCTCGCTGCAGCACCTCGCCATCATCGCCGTCGCCTTCGCCGTGATCGGCGCGCTGCAATGGTTCGTCGGCGGCACAAGGCTCGGCCGCCAGATGCAGGCGACAGCGCAGAACCCGACCGTCGCCCGCATCCTCGGCATACCCGTCGAGCGCATGGTGCTGCTGACCTTCGTGATCAATGCGGCGCTCGCCGTGGTCGCCTCGGTGCTGATCTCGCCGATCTATCTGGCGAAGTTCTCGAATGGCGAGGTGATCGGCCTGTTCGCGTTCATCGCGGCGATCGTCGGCGGCTTCAACCAGGTGCGCGGCGCCCTGGTCGGCGGGCTGATCGTCGGCATCGTCGACAGCCTCGCGGCCGGCTACTTCTCGAGCCAGTACAAGCTCGCCGTGCCGCTCGTCCTGCTCATCATCATCATCCTGCTCAAGCCGGAAGGCCTGATGGGCCGCAGAGAGGAGCGACGTGTATGACCGCGCCCGCAAGCCGCGCCGCCGTCCAGGCCGCGCCCGCCCGTTCGGCCGCCCTCGGCGGCTTCGCCGACGGCCCCCTGATCGCCCTCGTGATCGGCGCCGTCATCCTCTGGTTCGCCCCTTCCGGCATGGGCCGCTACGGCACCTATGTGCTCTCGCTCTGGCTGGTGATGGCGATCGCCGTGATGGGCCTCAACCTGACGCTCGGCTATGCCGGCCTGAAATCGCTGGCACAGGCTGCCTTCATGGGCATCGGCGCCTATATCACCGCGCTCCTGACCACCAAGACCGGCATCTCCTGGTACGCCGCCTTCGCGATCTCCGGCATCGTCACCTTCGCGGTCGGCCTGCTGCTCGGTTTCCCGGCGCTCAGGGTCAAGGCGCATTACCTCGCCTTCGTGACGCTCGCCTTCTCGACGCTGGTCTGGCTGGTGATGCGCAACGAGCAATGGCTGACCGGCGGCGTCTTCGGGCTCTCCAACATCCCGCGGCCCTCCCTGTTCGGCTTCAAGCTCGACGGAGCGCTCGCCTTCCATCGCTTCGTGGTGGTCGTCACCTTCCTGCTCGCCGTGCTGCTCTGGTGGATGATCCGCTCGCCCTGGGGCCGGGCCTTCACGGCGCTGCGCGAGAACCCGATCCGGGCGGCGAGCCTCGGCATCGACACGCGCATGTACACGCTGCTCGCCTTCGCGATCGGCTCGGCCTATGCCGGCTTCGCCGGCGCGCTCTACGCCCCGCTGGTCGAGTTCATCGACCCCTCGCCCTTCTCGCTGTCGCAGAGTTTCTTCCTGCTGCTGATGGTGGTGGCGGGCGGCGCCGGCTATCTGCTCGGACCGTTCATCGGCGCGCTGCTCGGCGTCGTGCTGCCGGAATGGCTGCGCTTTGCCGGCTCGCTCTACCTGATCATATTCGCCGCCATCGTGATGCTGCTCCTGATCGCCTGCCCGCAAGGGATGAGCGGGCTGATCGAACGCGGCTGGGCCTGGATCACCGGCCGGAACAAGGCGGGAGGCAGCCGATGAGCCAGGTGCTCGAAGTCACCAATCTCCACAAGGCCTTCGGCGGCATCAAGGCGGTGAACGGCGTCTCCTTCTCGGTCAATGAAGGCGAGATCCTCGGCATCATCGGCCCCAATGGCTGCGGCAAGTCGACCCTGTTCAACTGCATCCTCGGCCAGCTCGAGCCGACCGAGGGCACGGTGAAGCTCGACGGGCTGGATGTCACCAATATGCGCCCCTCCGAGCTC
Organism: Allobosea sp. GW823-FHT01F03; assembly: GCF_058798075.1. NCBI lineage: Bacteria > Pseudomonadati > Pseudomonadota > Alphaproteobacteria > Hyphomicrobiales > Alloboseaceae > Allobosea > Allobosea sp. GW823-FHT01F03. Next base: position 3,928,344 of record NZ_CM179505.1, read on the forward strand.
AATCGGCTGGGCGTCAGCCGCACCTTCCAGCTGCTGCAGGTCTTCCCCGAGCTCACCGTGCGCGAGAACCTGATCCTCGCCGGACAGGAGCATCAGGGCTCGATGCTGTCGCGTTTCTTCGGCGCCCGCGATGCCGGGCTCGGCGAGGCCGCCGACCGGATGATCAGCTTCTTCAAGCTCGGTCATCTGATCGACGCCAAGGCGGGCGGACTCTCCTATGGCCAGCAGAAGCTGCTCGACGCCGCCATGGCCTTCATGGCCGGGCCGCGGCTGGTGCTGCTCGACGAGCCGGCCGGCGGCGTCAACCTGACCATGCTCGGCGACCTGAAGGAGCGCCTGCGCGCCATCAATGCCGAGCAGGGTTCGACCTTCGTGGTCATCGAGCACAACATGGACTTCGTGATGTCGCTGTGCACGCGCGTCCTCGTGCTGGCGGAGGGCAAGGTGCTGGCGGAAGGCACGCCGGCCGAGGTCAGGGCTAATCCGGCGGTTATCGAAGCCTATCTGGGGCATTGAGGAGCGATCCATGACCACCCCCATCCTCGAGCTCGACGGCGTGGTCGGCGGCTATGGCGCCATGACCATCCTCAACGGCACGACATTCAAGGTTCGCCGCGCCGCGATCACCACCGTGATCGGCCCGAACGGCGCCGGCAAATCGACGGTGTTCAAAGCGATCTTCGGCCTGCTCAAGGTACGCGAGGGCCATATCCGGCTGGATGGCAGGGACATCACCAACTGGAACCAGCGCAAGCTGCTGGAAGCCGGGATCTGCTATGTGCCGCAGGGCCGCAACATCTTCCCCGAGCTCTCCGTGCGCCACAATATCGAGCTCGGCAGCGTCGCGGCGGGCGCCGGCATCACCGATATGCCGAAGCGGCTGGAGGCGGCGCTCGACCGCTTCCCGGCGCTCCGGCGCAAGGCCGACCAGCAGGCTTCGACCCTTTCGGGTGGCGAGCAGAAGCAGCTCGAGATCGTGCGCGGCCTGCTGCTCGACCCGCAGCTCTTGCTGATCGACGAGCCCTCGATCGGGCTCTCGCCGATGATGGTGCAGGAGACCTTCGGCATCCTGAAGGACCTGCGGGCGAAGGGCGTCACCATCCTGATGGTCGAGCAGAATGCCCGCTCGGCGCTGGAAATCTCCGACGAAGGCCTCGTGCTCGAACTCGGCCAGACCAGAATGCAGGGCCCGGCCGCCGAGATCCTCGCCGATCCCCGCGTCGGCCAGCTCTTCCTCGGCGGCGCGATGACGGACGCGGCATGACGATGCCCTGGCCCTCCTCACCCCTCATCCTGAGGAGCCGCGCAGCGGCGTCTCGAAGGATGATCGCGAGGGGCACCGGAGCCACGATCTGGAGCATCCTTCAAGACGCGATCCCGATGGGATCGCTCCTCAGGATGAGGGTTTCATTTTCGACCAGCTGAGGACAGTCATGAACCCGACCTCGATCGCCACCGTCTCGATCAGCGGCGACCTCGCCGAGAAGCTGACGGCGATCGCCGCCGCCGGCTTCGACGGCATCGAGGTCTTCGAGAACGACTTCCTGAGTTTCGATGGCGGACCGCGCGATGTCGGGCGGATGGTCGCCGACCTCGGCCTGAGAATCTACGCATTCCAGCCCTTCCGCGATTTCGAGGGCATGCCGGAGCCGCTGCGAGCCCGGACCTTCGCGCGTGCCGGCCGCAAGTTCGAGGTGATGAACGAACTCGGCGCCGAGCTGATGCTGATCTGCTCGAACGTCTCGCCGCAATCCCAGGGCGGCATCGACCGGGCCGCCGCCGATTTCGCCGAACTCGGCGATCTCGCCAAAAAGCACGGCGTCAGGGTCGGCTATGAGGCGCTGGCCTGGGGCCGGCACGTCAACGACTATCGCGACGCCTGGGAGATCGTGCGCCGCGCCAATCACGAGCGCATCGGCCTGATCCTCGATTCCTTCCACACCCTGGCCCGACGCTCGCCGCTGGAGCCGATCGCCAGCATACCGGGCGATCGGATCTTCCTGGTCCAGCTCGCCGATGCGCCGAAGCTCGACATGGACGTGTTGAGCTGGAGCCGGCATTTCCGCAACTTTCCCGGCCAGGGCGACCTCGACGTCGCCGGCTTCGTCAGAGCTGTCGCGGCGACCGGCTATTCCGGTCCGCTCTCGCTGGAGATCTTCAACGACCAGTTCCGCGCGGGATCGACCAAGCGCCTCGCCACCGACGGGCTGCGTTCGCTGATCCAGCTCGGCGACAAGGTCGCCCGGCTGGAGGCGCCGGCCAGGGCCGAGATGCCAGACCGCTCGCCCTGCCTCGCTGTCGAGTTCATCGAATTCGCGCTCGACGAGGAGCCGGCCCATGAACTCGCCGCGCTCTTCACCGCTCTCGGATTCCATCAGAGCGGGACGCATCGCAGCAAGGCGGTGACGCGCTGGAGCCAGGGCGGAGTCAACCTGATCATCAATACCGAGAAAGATGGCTTCGCCCAGTCGCATGCGATCATGCATGGTCCGGGCGTCTGCGCGCTGGCGCTGCGTGTCGCCGATGTCGAGGCGACGATGGCGCGGGCGCGGGCGCTGAAGGTGCCGACATTCGAGCAGCGAGTCGGCCCCGGCGAGATGGAAATCCCGGCAATCCGCGGCGTCGGCGGCAGCCTGATCTACTTCACCGAACCGAAGGGGGAGCGCTCGCAGAGCTGGGAGAACGACTTCCTGCCGGTCGAGGACGACAGCGACCGCCCTGCCCTGCTTACCGGCGTCGACCATATCTCGCAGTCGATGGACTATGACGAGATGCTGTCCTGGCTGCTGTTCTATACCTCGCTGTTCGCGTTGGAGCGGATTCCGCAGCTCGCCATCGCCGACCCCGCCGGCCTCGTCGAGAGCCGGCCGCTGGTCAATGCGGATGGCAGCCTGCGCTTCATCCTCAACGGCTCGCAGGCGACGCGGACCCTGTCGTCGCGCTTCGTCTCGGAGCATTTCGGCTCCGGCGTCCAGCACATCGCCTTCTCGGCGCCGGACATCTTCGCGGCGGTGACGGCGATGCGCGAGGCGGGCCTATCCTTCCTCGACATTCCCGAGAACTATTACGACGATCTCGAAGCCCGCTACGACCTCGATCCCGCCTTCCTCGACCGCCTGCGCGAGCACCACATCCTCTACGACCGCGATGGCGAGGCCGAGTTCCTGCAGGTCTACACCCATGTCTTCGCGCAGCGCTTCTTCTTCGAGATCGTCGAGCGCCGCGACGGCTATTCGGGCTTCGGCGCGGTCAACGCGCCGGTTCGGCTCGCCGCCCAAGCGCGCGAGGCACGGCCGGTGACCGTGCCCCGCCCGCTGCGAGAGGATTAGATCGTCAGCACCACCTTGCCGACGACGCGGCCGCTTTCGAGCAGCTCATGGGCCTCGGCGATGCGCTCCAGCGGGAAGCGTACCGCCACATCATGGCTGAGCCAGCCCTGGCGCAGCCCCTCGCCGATCGCGGCGGCGGCCGCGTCATGCGCCGCCTCGTCCATGACATAGACGAGCACGCAGCGGATCGTCGCGTCGAGCGTGATCAGCGGCCAGAACGGCAGGGCCGGCTCCGGGATCGCGTCGGAGGCGTAGGTCGCGACCACACCCCGCGGCGCCAGCACCTGCATCGTCACCTCGAGATTGGCGCCGAAGGCCACGTCGACGACGCGATGAACGCCGCGCTCCGTGCCGGTGAAGGCGCGGATACCGGCGGGCAGGTCGTCGCTCAGGCGGTTGAGCACGAGATCGGCGCCCGCCGCCCTGGCCGAGCACGCCTGCTCCTCGCGGCTGACCGTGGCGATCACCCGCGCCCCGCCCTGCTTGGCGAACTGGATCGCATAGCGGCCGACCGCGCCGGCACCGCCGGTGACGAGGACGACCTTGCCGGCGACCGGCCCGTCGGCGAAAACGCAACGATGCGCCGTCATCGCCGGCACGCCGAGGCAGGCCCCCTCCTCGAAGGAGACGCTGTCCGGCAGCGGCTGAACCTGCCGCGCCGGCAGGGCGACATACTCCGCCGCCCCGCCGAAGGGGCGGCCGAGCGCCGCCTCGTAGAACCAGACACGCTCGCCGATGCGACTTTCCAGCTCGGGCGAGCCGACGGCAACGACCTCGCCGGCGCCGTCCTGATGCGGGATCACCAGCGGGAACGGCATCTTGTCGCGGCCGAGCCAGCCGGCACGCGCCTTCCAATCCGACGGATTGATGCCGCTGGCACGGACCCTGACCAGCAACTCGCCCGGTCCCGGCGCCGGATCGGGCCGCTCACCCAGTTGCAGGACCGCGCTCGCCGGCCCCTTGCGCTCGTACCATGCCGCTTTCATCGCCGTGCTCCTGCATAATTGCGAAAGCAGGCAAATGCCGTCATAGCTCAGATTGCACAAGTACGTACAAAAGAAGCATATACTATCATGAATGTAAGCATGAAGATCGAGATCGAGACACCGGCGACAGAAGCGGAGACAAGGCCGAGGCGGCGCCCGGCCGGTCGTACCGGCTGCGGAGTCGAGGCGACGCTCTCGGTCGTCGGCGGCGTCTGGAAGCCGGTGCTGCTCTTCCATCTGCTGCGCGGCAAGCTGCGCTTCAACGCGCTCTGCCGGCTAACGCCGCGGGCGACGCAGCGGATGATCACCTTGCAGCTGCGCGAGCTGGAAAACGACGGCGTGCTGCGCCGGATCGTCTATCCGGAAGTGCCGCCGAAGGTGGAATACGAGCTCACCGAGTTCGGCCACTCGCTCGAGCCGGTGCTGCTGAGCATGCGCGCCTGGGGCGAGGCCTTCCAGGCGCGCATGGACGGATCGGACAAGCCGCCCCGGACCTGCTGAGCCGGATTCAGGCCCGCAGCGCCTCCAGGCCCTGCCAGTCGAAGGCGATGCCGTGGCCCGGACGCGAGGGGGCGATGGCGAGCCCTTCCTCGATGCGCAGGGGCTCAGCGATGTAGCGGTCCAGCCCAAAACCGTGCGCTTCGAGGAAGGCGCCGTTGGGAGCGGCCGCCAGCAGGTGCACGGTGACATCATGCGCGCCGTGCGAGGTGACCGGCAGGTTGAAGGCCTCGGCGAGGTGGACGATCTTCTGGAAGGCGGTGACGCCGCCGCAATTGGTGACGTCAGGCTCGGGGAAGGTGACGCCGCCGGTGGCGACGAGCTGCTTGAACTCCCAGAGCGTGCGCAGATTCTCGCCGGCCGCGACCGGCAAGCCGCCCTCGCGGACGATGCGGGCGTGGCCCGCGACGTCGTCGGGGATGATCGGCTCCTCCAGCCAGGTCAGCTCATAGGGCTGGAAGGCGCGGGCGGCGCGGATCGCCTCATCGACGCTCCACTTCATGTTGGCGTCGACCATCAGCGGGAAGCCGTCGCCGAGATGGCTGCGCATCGCCGCGACGCGCTCGACATCCTCGGCGAGGCGCTTGCGGCCGACCTTCATCTTGATCGCCCGGAAACCCTTCTTCAGATTGCCGTCGGTCTGGGCCAGCAGCTTCTCCAGCGGGTAGTCGAGATCGATGCCGCCGGCATAGCAGGAGACCCGGTCGGCATTGCCGCCGAGCAGCTTCCACAGCGGCTGTCCGAGGCGCACGCCCTTGAGATCCCAGAGGGCGATATCGGCCGCCGAGAGCGCGAGCACGGTCGGGCCGCCGCGGCCGCCATAATGCTGCGCCCACCAGATCTTGTTCCAGAGATGCTCGATGCGGTCGGCATCCTCACCGATCAGCAGTTCCGGCAGTTCGCGGCGCAGGATCGCATCGATGGCGGCACCGTTGCGGCCGCATGTATAGGTGTAGCCGACACCGACCGCGCCGTCGGCATCGGTGATGCGGAGGGTGTTGAGCTCGAAGGCCAGCATCTCGCCATGCATGCTGTCGCTGACCGCGACCTCGAGCGGGATGCGGTAGAATCCCGCCTCGACCTTGCTGATGCGTGCCATGGAACCTCCCTCGATCGGCGCCCGAGACTGCGGGCGTCCTGGGGAGGAAGCCTAGGGAGGCCGCCGCCGCATCGGAAGACGCCGGCCTGCATACGGGCCGGCGCCAGGACGCGGGACAGGAGGCCGAGCCGCATCGGACCGCGCAAGCGCATCACCACCAGGCCCGGCCGCTCACCGTGACCTTCGACGACATTGGAAAGGTCTCCTCGGCTTCGAGCCGGATCTTCGCGACCTGCCCGCGCGAGGGCGGGCGAAAGGCCCGCTGGAACTCCGCCGGAAGCGGCACCGTGATCGGCTGGATCTCGGAAATCGTGCCATCCGCCTGCTTGAACCCGTCGGCGACCCGGACGGGATCACCGACCCGGACGTCGTAGAGCGTCCCGGTCTCCAGATAGACCAGCGCGTATTTGTGGCCGACATAAAGCTGCATCAGATTGTCGCCAGGCCGCAGAACATCGCCCTGAACCGCCGTTTTGGGTCCGATGATGCCATCGGCGGGCGAAGTGATGACCCCGTCATTATAACTCCGGCGCAGCTGCTCCAGGGCGGCCCTGGCCTCGCCCAGCGACAGATCGAGCTGGGCGAGCTGCTGGATCGTGCCGCGGCGCTCGGCCTCGCGCGAGACCTTCTCCTGCATGGCGGCATAGCGATCTTTCTGGACATTCGCCGCAAAGGCGTCGGAGACGAAGCCGAGCCCGGCGCGGGAGGTGTTGACCTTGCGCAATTGCTGCTCGGTCTCCTTCAGCCGTTCCTCGGCGGTCTTCATCACGGCATTGGCGACCTCGAGCTTGATCGCAAGCTCGGCCTGCCGCGCCGTGGTCTCGGCCGCCCGGGAGGTCAGCGTCGCCATCGCCTCCATGATCTGCGGCGAACTGACCAGGGCCAGGACATCGCCCTGCTTGACCATCTGCCCCGGCTGCGCCGCCATCCTGGTGACCTGGACGGAATAGGGCGAGGCGACGATGACGTGATCGGACAGGATCAGGCCTTCCGCTCGCAGCCAGAGCAGATTTCCGAACAGCACATTGCCGAGATAGGCGAAGGTCGCGATCACCGCGGCGATGTAGATGTACCGCCCGTAGTTTCGCCTGGCCTTCTGGTTGGCACGCACATCGTTGAGGAACTTGTCGGCGCGCTCATGGTCGCGCAGCTGAGTGATCATGACCTCACGACTTCCAGTGAGCCTGGTGGGAGACGCGTGACGGCGAATAGGAATCGCGTGACGAGGCGCGATAAATCCATTCCTCCCCGTAAGCGTGCAGCCGCACGCAGCGCATGAAGACGCCGTTGTAGAGCCCGAAGGTCAGGATGTAGGGCGCGATCGTCCAGACCATCCCGGCGCTGTAGCGACGGCAGATCGCGAGCGCCATCAGGAAGCCGATGGCATCCAGGACGAGGTAGATGATGGCAACCGCGATCAGGATGTTCAGGGCGCCGACGCCGAAGCACAGGAACAGCCAGCCGACATAGATCGGGAAGACCAGCGTCACGAGCCCGTTCATCACCAGCCATTCGCATTGCTCGAAAGTCTCCAGCAGCAGGAACCTGCGGCGACCGGCCCGGAACGTGTCGCGGAACTTGCGCATGCGTGTGCGCAGGGTGTCGCGATCCCAGCGGCGGCGCTGGCGCACGAGCGCGGCGACGGTCGCCGGCGTGTCGGTGAAGCACCAGGAATCCGCCGCGAACCTGATCTTCCAGCCGCTGCGGCGCAGGCGCAGCGTCAGGTCGAAATCCTCACCCGGGCCAGGGGCGAGCAGACCGACCTGATGGATCGCCTCACGGCGGAAGGCTCCGAAGGCCCCGGAGGCGCAGACGACCATGTCGATCGTATCGAGGGCGCGCTTTCCCATGCCGATGGAGACGATGTATTCGATCGCCTGATAGCCGGTGACGGCGGAATAGTCGTAATTGCGCACACCGATCGAGCCGGTAGCCGCTCCGACGCGCGGATCGGTGAAGGGCTCGATCAGTCTGGCGATCGCGTCGCGGTCATAGGAGCAGTCAGCGTCCAGATTGATGATGATGTCGCCCTTGGCGAGCGAGAAGCCGAGATTGCAGGAGGCCGACTTGCCGCTGCGGACCTGGTTGGACAGCGCGATGTCGATCTGGCCTCGAAGCCGGTATTTGTGGATGATCTCGCGCATCCCATCGGTCGAGCCGTCGTCGATGAAGATGATCTCGTCGATCTTGCGGGTCTGCTCGCTGAGTGACTTCAGGCAGCGCTCGATCGCATCGGCTTCGTTATGCCCGGCGATGACGACGCTCAGCTTCAACCCGCCGAGATAGCGCTGTTCGGCGGGCGTCGGTTCCTGCTTCCTGGCGAAGCTCGCGGCGAAGACCGCCATCCCCGACAGCGTGTAGCGCGGCACCTCCAGCAGGATCATGAACCAGAACATGGCGAGCCATGTCGCCCAGTCGAGCTGCCCGAGCATCACGAACGGGGCACCCAGATCCAACATGGTCAGGCCCGCCGGTTGAAGAGGCCCTCGATCGCGACGTCCTCTATCAGCGTGAAGCGAAAGCCGGGGTCGACCTTCAGGACGTCGCGAATCCGGGCGGAGGCCTGCTGCAGGGCACGTGCGGCATCGTGCGGTCCGGTACGCGGCATCAGGATCAGAAAGCCCTCGGCATGCTCGCGCACCGCATCGACCTCGCGCAATGCGCTGTGCAGGGCATCGCCGACGAGCTGCATGCTCTGCTCCCAGAGTCGCAGATCCCGCGCCGCGATCGCATCGCGATTGGCGAAGCTGATGTTCGCGACCTGAAAGGGCGAGCCGAACTCGCGCTGCTCCTTCCGCGTATGCTCGAGCAGCAGACGGAAGCGATCGGCTCCCGGGCCGGCCGGCAGGCCGGCACGATCTGCACCGTGGAGCAGGCGGCGCTGGCCGGCTGCGGTCAGGCTGTAGGAATACCAGGTCCGCGCCGGAACCTGATCCGGCGCGTGATGAGCGCCGCAGTCCATGCATTTGAAGCCGACCGCGGGCTTGTCGTTGATCGCCCCGCAATCGTCGCAGCGACTGATCGAGCCGGGCTTGTCGTAATCGAGGCCGATATGACGCAAGGGCCGGGCGCATTTCGGGCATTTGAAGCCGCCATGGCTGCGAAACTGCGTTTCCGGTGCCTCATGCGCGCATTGGAAATGATGGACGACCACCTCCTCGCTGATATTGGCGGAGCGACAGGAATGGCACTCCTCACGCACAGAGAGATGCGCCGAACGGCATTGCGGACAGCAGAAGAGACGGTCGAAGAAGCGGCGCGTGAGATAGCCCTTGTTGTCGAGCCCCACCGCCAGCTCCGAGACGTTCTCGAGCGGTCCGGCGACCGGGTAGCGCACCAGATCGCGCGAGCCGGGATCATGGACCGGCGCCAGCCCCTGCCCCCGCGAATAGACCCGGGCGAGCAGGAGGTCCTCGGGCGCGGCGCTGTGGCGGATGCTCACCGGCATTTCGCGCAGCCGGGCCTGGATCGCATAGGCGCGTTCCCAGGCAAATTGCTCGCCCTGCCCGGCCGCGTCGATGCATTGACGATCGTCCGGAACGAGGCTGACGATCGGCACCAGCGGATCGCCGACATGGCCGAGGATGGTGCGCAGCGCGTGATCCGGGACGGCGACCGTCAGGACCACCGCGTCGATCGGCTCTCCGCGCCCCGCGAGCTTCCAGCCCGGCGGGTAGCGGCATTCGTCGTGAAGCCTCGGGTAGGCCAGGAAATTCGCGGTCGGCGTCAGTGCAAATCCGTCGACCCCCATGAGCATGACGATACTCCATGCCGAAGGCGACGAGGCCAGCCATGCCGGGCCGGCCACCGTCCCCCTACGCGACGCGAACGAGTGCTTTCAGAAATTTGGTAACACATCTTAACCATACGAGAACGGCAAAGGCCCGCACCTTGGGAGAGCATACGGGCTACTCCGTTCTGGCTCGCCGGATGGCCACACAAATGCGCGATGCACCCGCCCCGCGCCTTTTTCGGCGCGGGAGCCTGACATCGTGGCCGCGCCGCCATAGCAGGCCGGCCGGGGCCTTGCTGCTGTCCCGGACTCGGCTCAGCCGCGCAGCATCTGCATCGGCGCCGGGTAATAGCGGAAACCTTCTCCGGCCCTGGCGAGATTGCCGAAGCCGGGCCAGGCGAAATGATAGGACATCACCGGCGTCTTGCTCTCGGCCAGCATGCCGAGCAGCTTCACCCGCGACTGAGCCGCCTGCTTGGGGTCGCTGTCATAGGCGAACTCCATCAGCGGCTTCTCCAGCAGCAGCACGGCATGGTGGGTGAGGTCGCCGAGGAAGGCGAAGGATTTTCCACCCGAGGAGACCAGGAAGATGTGATGGCCGAAGGTGTGGCCGGGCGCGGCGATGGCTTGCACGCCGGGCAGGAACTCCTGTCCGTCCTTGAAGAAGACGATGCGGTCGCGCACCGGCAGGAGATTGGCGCGCGCATGCTCGATGAAGACCTTGAGCGGCGAGCCGAGCTTGCTCTCATCGGTCCAGAAATCGAAATCGGTCTGGCTGAGATAGATCTGGGCGTTGGGGAAATGGGCCTTGCCCTCGGCCGAGCAGATGCCGCCGATATGGTCGATATGGGCATGACTGCAGACGATGGCGTCGATGTCGCCGGGGTTGATGCCGGCTTCCTGCATGCTCTTGAGCAGCCGCCCGGTGGTCGGCCCGAACGCCTTCGAGAAGCCCATGCCGGTGTCGAACATCACCAGCCGGTCGCCGAAATTGACGATCGGGATGTTCTGCTCGAGCACGACATTGTCCTTGGGGAGGAAATTCGTCTCCAGCATCTTGTAGACCTCCTCCTTGGAGACGCCGGCGAAGTTGCTGCCGGGATCGCCGAGCGGCAGCGGCCCGTCCGAGACGACGCTGACCTCGGCCTGCCCCAGCGCGAAGCGGTAGAAATACGGCGCCTGGCTGCCCGCGAGCGGCGCCTTGGCCAGCACCGGCGCGGCAGCCGGCAGGCTTGCACCGACGGCGAGCGCCGCCGCTCCCGAGAAGAAGCCGCGGCGGCTGGTCGGCGATGTGATGAGCTTCGACATGGCGTTCCTCCTGGGTTGAGAGCGACGCCGGGTCTGTCCCGCTGCCCGGCCTTTGCCGCCGCGGAAGCTTGCACGCGCCCCCAGTGGACGGCCAATAAGCCTTCGCTCTAGTCTGCATAAGCGAAAGCTGCCGCCGGCAGCCCGATGGCACCGATGGGTTGGAGGGTCTGGAACGACGATGGATCTGCGCCAGTTGCGCTACTTCACGGCCATTGTCGAACAGGGCTCTTTCTCGAAGGCTGCGACCAAGCTGCGTGTGGCCCAGCCGGCCCTGAGCCAGCATCTGCGGCATATGGAGGACGAGCTCGGCGTGGCTCTTCTGCACCGCGGAACGCGCGGCGTGGTGGCGACCGAGGCCGGCGAGCGCCTGCTGGAGCGGGCCCGCACCATCCTCGCGGAGTTCGCCGGCTTGCGCGATTGCGTGCGCGGCGAGACGGTCGCGCCGGCCGGCGAGGTCCGCATCGGCCTGCCGGGGACGGTCAGCGAACAGTTCAGCGTGCCGCTGATCGAAGCGGCGAAGGAGCGTTACCCGGCGGTGCGCATCCGGATCGCCGAGGCGATGAGCGGCTTCGTGCTCGATTGGCTGCGCAAGGGCGAGGTCGATCTCGCCGTGATCTACTCGACCTCGGACCCGAAGGGCCTCGGCATCCATCACGTCCTGACCGAGGAGCTCTGCCTGTTCGCCGTGCCGGGACTGACCGCGCTCGGAACCGCGCCCGGCAAGCCGGTGACGCTGGCCGAGGCGGTGGGGCTCGACCTGATCCTGCCGGGACCGGGCCATGGCCTGCGCGACCAGATCGACGAGGCGGCGGCCGACATCAACGCCACGGTCCATGCCGCCGTCGAGATCGAATCCTATGCGCAGATCAAGCGGCTGGCAGAGCGCGGCCTCGGCTACGGCATCCTGCCGCGCATGGCAGTGAGGGCGCAGGAAAAGGCCGGCATCTTCCGGACCTGGCCGATCGAGCAGCCTTCGCTCTATCGCAAGGTCCATCTCGCCTATTCGACCGAGCGGCCGATGCCGGCGGCGGCGCGAGCCATCGGCCAGCTCTCCTGGGATATCCTGCGCGGCCTCGTCACCGACGAAAGCTGGGCCGCGACGCTGGGCGAGGACGGCGATCGGCCGGCCTTATATGGCTGATCGGCATTTCGTCTTTGACAGCCGGCAGCTTCGGCGCCCACTCTCCCGGACATCCTCAGCCCTCATCCTGAGGAGCCACGAAGCGGCGTCTCGAAGGATGCTCCAGCAGGTTCTGGAGACAACTCGTCCATCCTTCGAGACGCGATCTGCGATCGCTCCTCAGGATGAGGGCTGCGACCAACGAAGCATACGATGCGAGGATACGCCTTGAAGACCCGTGCCGCCGTCCTCCATGCCAGCCCCGTCGCCGCGCCCTATGCGCAGTCGAAGCCGCTCCGGATCGAGGAGGTCGAGCTCGCCCCGCCCGGCATGGGCGAAGTGCTGGTCAAGGTCCGGGCCGCCGGCCTCTGCCATTCCGATCTCTCGGTCATCGACGGCAACCGGCCGCGGCCGGTGCCGATGGTGCTCGGCCATGAGGCGGCCGGCGAGGTCGAAGAGGTCGGTCCCGGCGTCACCGATCTCAGGAAAGGCGACCGTGTCATCATGGTCTTCGTCCCGTCCTGCGGCCATTGCGCGCCCTGCAGCGAGGGGCGCCCTGCCCTGTGCGAACCCGGCAATGCCGCCAATGGCGTCGGCGAACTGATGGCCGGCGGGCGCCGGCTCTCGCAGAACGGCAAGCCGGTCAACCATCATGTCGGCGTCTCCGCCTTCGCCGAGCATGCGGTGATGTCGCGGCACTCGCTGGTCAAGATCGAGGCCGACATCCCGCACGAGATCGCGGCCCTGTTCGGTTGCGCCGTGCTGACCGGCGTCGGCGCCGCCGTGAACACCGCCAAGGTCCGCGCCGGCGAGACGGCTGCGGTGGTCGGCCTCGGCGGCGTCGGACTCTCCGCTTTGCTCGGCGCCGTCGCCTGCGGCGCCTCGCGCGTCATCGCCGTCGACCTCTCCGACGAGAAGCTGAAAATCGCCCGCGAACTCGGCGCCACCGACACCTTCAACGCCGGCGCGCCGGACGTGGTCGAAGCGATCCGCGCCGCCACGAAGGGCGGTGTCGACCACGGCCTCGAAATGGCCGGCTCGGTCAAGGCGCTGGAACTCGCCTACCAGATCACCCGGCGCGGCGGCACGACCACGACTGCCGGCCTCGCCAACCCCGCCCATACGATGTCGCTGGCGCCGGTGAGGCTCGTCGGGGAGGAGCGCACGCTGAAGGGGTCCTATGTCGGCTCCTGCATCCCGGTGCGCGACATTCCCCGCTTCATCGACCTCTATCAGCGCGGCCGCCTGCCGGTCGACAAGCTCTGGACCAGTTCGAGCCCGCTCGACGGCATCAATGAGGGCTTCGACGCGCTGCATGAAGGCCGGACGATCCGGCACATCATCCAGATGTGAGGCCTATTCCGCGGGCTGGTTGCCGGTCGCCGTAGCGCGAGAGGCGAGCGCGGTGACCAGAGCGGCCGTCGACATCAGAACCACCGCCAGCGCCGGGAGCGCCGCGAAGCCGGCGCGGGCATAGAGCGGCCCGAACCCGCTCGTGCCGACGAAGAGCGCGAGATAGGTCACGCCGCTGTTGAGGCCCATGATCGCGCCGCGGCGGGCCGGATCGAGCGCGGCCAGCCTGAGGATCAGCACGTTCAGCGCGGCGTGATTGGCCATGCCCCAGCCGAACATCACGGCGAGCAGTGCGGGATAGGAGCCTGCGGCCAGGCTCATCAGCAGATAGACGCCGCCGACCACCGCGAAGAACAGCGGCAGCAGCCGGGCCGGGCCGAGGCGATCGATCCAGCGGTCGAGAAAGGCGGTCGCGCCGAAGCCGAGACCGTAGCAGAGGGCGAGCAGGCCGGCGGCGCTGACGGGCAGACCCAGCGCCCGGTGCAGATGGTCGCCGACATAGGCGTAGACGCCGTAGAACGAGGCCATGAAGGCAGCGCAGGCGAGAAGCAGCGGCGCGATGCCGGGAACGCGCAGGGCCGAGAGCGGCGACGGCGCGGCGCGGCCAGTCGTGCTTCCACCGGCGGTGAGCTTGGTGGTTCCAGCGACGGCCGCGAAGCCGGCGATGACGACGATGCCGTAAACCATGCGCCAGCCGAAGAGATCGGCGATCACCGCCGAAAGCGAGACGCCCGCGACCATGCTCAACGTCCAGCCGAACAGGACGACGCCAAGCGTATCGCTCTCGCGACCGGGCGGCGACGCCAACGCGGCGAGCGTGTAGATCGCAGGAAGCGCGACGCCCGCGGCGAGCCCGGCCAGCAATTGCGCGCCGATGAAAGCCGGCAGGACCGGCGCGGCCGCACTCGCCACGAGCGCGACGAGAAAGGCGAGCAGCGCATGGCGCAGCATCCGCCCCGGCCCGAAGCGGTCGATCAGTCCGGCGAGCAGCAGGGCGCTCGCCGCCGTGCCGAGGCCGAAGGCGGCCGAGGCCGTCATCACCGCCGGCACGCCGGTCGCGAAGCTCTCGGCGACGCGCGGCGCGATCGGTCCAAGCGCCAGCGAATTCGCGCCGATCAGCCCGATGCACAGGCAGAGCGCATAGGCGGCCGCCGGAACCCGAGAGGTGATTTGATCTGCATTCGTCATTTCGGCAAATTGATCGAACTGCATTCCGGTTCAATCGGAGAATATCGAATGCTCGAAAAAACAGATGGGGTTCGGCGCGGCCGTGCTTCCGAGCGCGAACTCGATGCGATGGACCGAAAGCTGTTAGGCGTGCTCGTCGAGGATGCGACCACGAGCTATGCCGAACTCGGCGAGCGCGTCGGCCTGTCGCGGCCGGCGGCGCATGAGCGGGTGAAGCGGCTGCGCCGGTCGGGGGCGATCAGACGGGTCGCCGCGCTGATCGAGCCGGAAGCGACCGGCAAGACGCTGCTCGCCTTCATCCATGTCGACACCACCGGCTGGGGCAAGACGACAACGCTGCTGGCGATCGAGGCCCACCCCGAGGTGGAGGAGATCCATTCCGTCGCCGGCGACACCTGCATGCTGCTGAAGGTCCGCACCGAGAGCACGCACGCGCTCGAAGGCCTGCTGGCGAAGATCTACGACGTGCCCGGCGTCACCGCGACGCGCAGCTATGTCGTGCTCTCGACCTATCTGGAGCGGCCGGTCCAGCCGGGGCTCACCGCGGAGTGGCCCGGGCGGGTGAAGGAACCGCGCGCGCCGGGCGGCACAGCAAGCGGCTGAGCCGAAGGCTCAGCCGAACAGGGCCGGATTGACCACCGGGCGCGACCCGACCGGCACCTTGAGATGGTGCAGCCGGATCGGCTGGTGCAGGAGATAGCCGCGCTCGTCGCGCTCCGACAGCGTCTCGAAGCGGGCCTGCAGCTTGCCGCGCGCCGCCAGCGCCTGCGCCTCGCGCGCCGGGTCGGCCGCAATCGCGCGCGCGATGAAGGCGGCGAGATCCGGAAAAGCCTCGATCCGATCGAATTCGATCCGGCGTTGCTCGCTGACGACGCCGCGACGCAACGCCCTGACGATCGCCTCCTGGGCCGCCTGGCGGACCTCGGTCTCGTCCTCGATCAGGCGCAGCGCATCGAAGAAGGTCCCCTCCGAGAGCGGCTCGACGACGATGACGGTGCCACCTTTGCCGACGACGCGGGCCGCCTCCTCGAGCGCCGGCAGCATCTCGGGGACCGGCACGTGATGCAGGCTGTTGAGAAAGATCGCCGCATGCATGGAGGCATCGCCCCAGGGCAGATGCCGCGCGCCCGCCTTGTGAAGCTGGGCCTTCGGGACGAGCCTGCGCGCCGCCTCCAGCGCCGCCTCGTCCGGATCGACGCCAGCCATGCGGGCGCCACGTTCAGCGAGCGCGCGCAAGAGATATCCCCGGCCGCAGCCGATATCGAGAATGCGCCGGTCCTGCAGGGGCGCCAGCAGCGATTCGAGAATATCGACGGTGTCGCCTGCCGGCCGGGTGCCCATGACCATCATTGCATACGCGGCCCGGAGGCCGGCGCAAGAGCCCTTTTCGAAAGAGCGCAGTCGGGATCGCCGGAGACGGACGGGAGCGCGCCCGCCCGGCGATCCTCGCAGAGCTTAGGAACTCAGCCGTGCTTGTGCACGATGGTCTTGGTGACCGCGAACTCCTCCAGGGCCATGAAGCCCTTCTCGCGGCCATGACCGCTCTTGCCGGTGCCACCGAAGGGCAGTTCGATGCCGCCGCCGGCACCATAGCCGTTGATGAAGACCTGGCCGGCGCGGACGCGCTTGGCGACGCGCTGCTGGCGCCCGCCATTACCGGTCCAGACACCGGCGACGAGGCCATAGTCCGTGGAGTTTGCGAGCCGGACCGCATCCTCCTCATCCTCGAAGGAGAAGGCGGCGAGCACCGGCCCGAACACCTCTTCCTGCTCCAGCCGGTTGCCGCGCGGCACCTGGCCGAACAGCGTCGGCGTCACATAGAAGCCGCCATTCGGCACGCCCTGGGCGATCGCGCCCTCGGCGAGGACCGGGATACCCTGCTCGCGGGCCTGGTCGATGAAGCTCTGCACCCGGGCGCGCTGCTTGGCGTTGATCACCGGGCCGCAATCGAGGTCCATCTCCGGCGTGCCGGCGCGCAGCTTGGTGAACTCCTTGGCGACGGCGCCGATGAAGTCGTCATAGACGTTCTTCTGGACGAGCACGCGGCTGCCGGCCGAGCAGGTCTGCCCGGTGTTCTGGACGATGGCCTTGCAGACGGTCGGGATCGCGGCGTCGAAATCGGCGTCGTCGAAGATGATCTGCGGAGACTTGCCGCCGAGCTCGAGCGTGCAGGTGATGAAATTATCGGCGCAGGCCTTCTGGATGATCTGGCCGACCTGCGGCGAACCGGTGAAGGAGATGAAGCCGACGCCGGGATTGCGGCAGAGCGCCTCGCCGGCCTCATGGCCGCGGCCGGTGACGATGTTGATCGCGCCATCGGGGAAGCCGACCTCCGAGGCGAGCTCGGCCAGCCGCAGCGCGCTCTGGCAGGCATCCTCGGCCGGCTTCAGCACGACCGCATTGCCCATGGCGAGCGAAGCGGTCAGCGAGCGGCCAATCATCTGCGCCGGATAGTTCCACGGCAGGATATGGCCAGTGACGCCATAGGGCTGATGGACGACGTTGACGCTGTAGCCGTTGAGGAACGGGATGATGTGGCCGTGCACCTTGTCGGCGGCGCCGCCATAGAACTCGAAATAGCGGGCGGTCGCCTCGATATCGGCCCGCGCCTGCGCCATCGGCTTGCCGGTGTCCTGCGCCTCGATCTTGGCCAGCTCCTCGAAATGGTCCTGGACCTTCAGGGCGAGCTTGGAGATCAGCCGACCGCGCTCGGCGACGGTGAGCTTGCCCCAGGCGCCTTCATAGGCGGCCTGCGCCGCCTTCACGGCATCGTCGATGTCCTGCGCGTTGCCGCAGGCGATGCGGGTGAATTCCTCGCCGGTCGCCGGAGCGAGCACGGCCATGGTCTCGCCGGTGCGGCCGGCCACATAACGGCCGTTGATGAAATGCTGGGTCATGTAAAATCCTTCCAAGTCCTGCGAGGCGAGTCCTGTGAGGCGAGCCTCGACCTGTGGCGCCCCTTGTGAGGGATCGTCAGGGCTGGCGATAGTCGGCCGTGCGATCAGATGCCCTGCACTGGCCGCACGACGAATCGCAGCGGGCGGCATGCGGCCATCCCCTCGCCCGCTCTCTTCCACACGGCACCGAGATGCGCATGGGTCTCAATGCAGCCCGGCCGCGGCGAGCGAGCTTGCCGCCAGCGCAGCCTCGCTGACTTCGCCGCGCTCTATGGCATAGGCCTTCTCGGCGAAATTGCGCAGCAGGCTCGGATTGGATTCGGTGATCAGCAGGGCGATGTCGGGGTGGCTGTCGCGCAAGGTCCGCAGCGCCGCCGCATAGCGGTTCGCCAGCACCGGGGCGAGGCCCTGGAAGGGCTCGTCGAGCAGGATCACCCGGCTGCCGATCATCAGAGCCCGCGCCAGCGCCGCCATCTTGCCCTGGCCGCCGGAGAGACCCGCCGCCGGCCGGTGGCGCAGTTCGGCGAGCTCGGGCAGCACGGCGTAGATCCCGTCCAGCCGGCGCGCGATCTCGGCCGCCGGCAGCTTCATCACCTCGGCCGGCAGGCGGATGTTCTCCTCGATGGTGAAGGCCGGGAAAAGCCGCCGGTCCTCCGGCGCGTAGCCGATGCCGAGGCGCGGGCGCAGATGTGCCTTGACTGCGTCGAGCGGGCGCCCATCGAAGCTGATCGCGCCCTCGGTCACCTTCATGAAGCCCATGATCGCGCGCAGCAGGCTGGTCTTACCGGCACCGTTGCGGCCGATCAGCGCCACGGTCGCGCCCTCGGCCAGCGAGAGATTCGCCCGGCGCAGCACTTGCACACCCTCGATCTCGGCTGAAAGTCCCTTGATCTCCAGCATGATCAGACTCCCACTCCGATCACGGTCTCGCGCACCTCAGGATGGTTCAGGATCTCCTCGGGCGAGCCTTCGAGCGCAATCCTGCCGCCGGACCAGACGGCGACGCGGCTGGCGTAGCGGGCGACCACGTCCATATCGTGCTCGACGAAGATCGCTGTGGTGGCGCGAGCGTCGAGCGCGCGCGTCAGCGTGTCCATGACCTCGAATTTCTCGGTCGAGGAGACGCCGCTGGTCGGCTCGTCCATGAAGATCAGCTTCGGTTCGAGCGCGAGCGCCACCGCGATGTCGACGAGCTTGCGCATGCCTTCCGGGAGTTCGCGCACGATGCGGTCGCCGATCGCCTTCAGCCCGACCATGTCGAGCAGCGCCCACATCTCATCCGCCTTCGGATGGCGCTCCATGACCAGGAAAGGCGACCAGGAGCCTTCGCGGGCGGAGAGCGCCAGCAGCAGGTTGTCGATCACCGTATTGTCGAGGAAGAGCTGCGGGATCTGGAAGGAGCGGCCGATGCCGAGGCGGGTGATGGCACGCGGCGAGAGCGCGGTGATGTCCTGCCCCGCGAAGATGACGCGGCCGGATTGCGGCTTGAGATAGCCGGTGCAGAGATTGATGAAGGTGGTCTTGCCGGCGCCGTTCGGACCGATGATGGCGATGCGCTCATTGGCCGATACCCTGAGCGAGGCGCCGTTCGCCGCCTGCACGCCGCCGAAGCGCAGATTGAGGTCGCTGGCCTCGAGGATGACGCTCATCGCCCGCCCTCCTTGCGGCGCGAGCCGGTGGCGATGCCGTAGAGCCCGGCCGGCGCGAAGAAGATGATGGCGAGCAGCATGACGCCAAGCACGGCATGCCAGGTCTCGGGCGCGTAGACTGCCGCATAGCCGCGGATGATCTGGAACATCAGCGCCCCGAGGAATGGCCCGGCAACGCCGCCGATCCCGCCGAGAATGGCGATGAAGACGAACTCGCCGGAGCGCACCCAATAGGCCAGCTCCGGCGTGACATGGCCGGAGACGAGCGCGATGACCGCTCCTCCCAGACCCGCCAGCAGGCCCGAGAGCAGATAGGCTCCGAACAGCACCTTGCGCGGGGAGACGCCGAGATATTCGAGCCGCGTCTCGTTCGACTTGATCGCCTCCAGCGCCTTGCCGCCGGGCGAGGTGAGATAGCGCGCGACGAAGAGCGCGGCGACGAGGCAGAGGCCGAGCGTGATGTAGAAGATCCAGAGCTCGAACTGCTCGCGGCCGAATTCCATGCCGGCGAGCGTCGGGCGCGGCACGCGTTTGCCGTCGGCACCGCCGGTGATCGGAAAGAGCTTCTCCAGCAGCGAAAAGAACACCATGGAGATGGCGAGGTTGAGCATGCCGAAGAAGATCGCCCGGTAACGCACGATGAACAGGCCGACGATGGCGGCGAGCAGACCCGACGCCGCGGTGGCGACCGGGATCAGGATCAGCGCCTCATGGCCGAGCTTCGCGGCCGCCATGAAGGCAACGGCATAGGCGCTGAACGAGAAGAACAGGCCATGACCGAAGGAGACCTGGCCGGCGCGCAGCAGCACCATGATGCCGAGCGCCGCCAGCCCCTCGCAGAGCGCGACGGTCAGGATCACCGTCGACCAGGGCGAGAACAGCGGGAAGAGCGCGAGCGCGATGAGCAGCGCGGCGCCGAGGACGAGCTGGCGCACCATCACACCTTCCTCGTCTGCACGGTCGAGAACAGGCCCTGGGGACGGACCAGCAGCACGACCATCATGATGAGATAGGGGATCAGCACGTCGAACTCTGGCGCGAAATAGACCGCGGCGGAGCGCCCGAGGCCTATCAGCAGGGCCGCGACCGCCGCGCCCTCGATGCGTCCGAGCCCGGCGGTGGCGGCGACCGCGAAGGAGAGCACCAGCGTGCCCGCCCCGATGCCCGGCGTCAGCGAGGTCGTGGCCGAGGCGAGCGCGCCGCCAAGAGCCGCCAGAGAGGCGCCGATGATGAAGGTGATCAGGTAGACGCGAGCCGCGTCGATGCCCATCGCCGTCGCGGCCTCGCGGTCCTGCGTCACCGCGACGATGGCTCGGCCGAAACGGGTCCGGCGCAGGAAGAAGCGCAGGCCGACGAGCACGGCGAGCGCCACCAACGGCATCAGGATGAGCTGGTATTTGGTGTAGAAGATGCCGAAGACCTCGACCGTGCCGAGCCAGTTCATCGGCGCATTGGCGAAATAGGGCTGCACCCCGAACACCACCTTCTGCGCGTCCTCCAGGATCATGAAGACCGCGAAGGTGACGATCAGCTGCAGCACCTCCTCCTTGCCGTAGACCCGCCGCAACAGCACGATCTCGACGAGACCGCCGACCACGGTTCCGACCAGCGCGGCGGCGACGAGCAGGAAGGGAAAAGCGAGCCAGGCGGGCAGGCCCATCGCGCCGATGGCGAGGACGCCGGCCGCCGCGACATAGGCGCCGATCGCGTAGAACGAGCCATGGGCGACGTTGATGATGCCGAGCACGCCGAAGATCAGCGACAAGCCCACCGCGACCAGAAAGATCAGCGAGCCATAGGCCAGGCCGTCCAGCGCGGCGAGGAGAAGCATTTCAGGAGGCATGCAGACCGTTCTTCAGAAACTGATTCAAGTACTTGAGAGCCTGATTCAACCAGGCCCCGTCATTCCGGCCGCAGTGAAGCTGAACGCCGGAATCCATCGCAGGGAACTGCGCTCTACGATGGTTTCCGGGGCTGCGCGGCTAGAGCCGCTTGTCCGGAATGACGGGCGCGGCGCCGGCGTTCACTTCGCGTAGTCGAAGGTCTCGATCGACTTGTCGTTGACCAGGGCCTGGGTCGCCTTGGCGAACCAGTCGAGCGACTTCTCGCCGACCGGCGTCGTCACCAGCTTGCCGGGATAGAGCGCCATCTTGTCGTAGACCGCGAAGGGATATTCGGGCACGCGCTTGGTCGTGCCGAGCATCTGGTCCTCCAGCCCCTGATGGTCCCCGCGGATGGTGATCGTGCCGGTCAGCGACTTGAACTCCAGTCCCTCGAAGGCGGCGATGACCTGTTCCTTGCTCGGCCATTTGCCGCCGGCTGACGCCCCGGCCTTCTCATAGGCCTTGGCAAGGCCGGTCAGGGCCTGCTGCATGTGGAAGGTCGGGTAGATTGGATAGACGCCGGTCTTGTCCTTGTACTTCTTGACGAAGGCCTGCATCTCCGGCGTGTTCTTGGTCTTCGGATGCAGCCAGTAATGGTCTCCGCGGGCGCCGACGATGACGCCCTCGGGCAGCACGTTGCCGAGCCGCTCCAGTGAGCTTTCGGCCAGCGGCAGCACGAAGGTCGACTGCTTCAGGAGCCCGCGCGCCGCAGCCTGCTGGACGAAGGTGTCGAGGTCGCCGCCCCAGGAGGTCGAGAGCACGACATCCGGCCGCAGCGCCGAGAGCCGCGTGATCTCGGTCGAGAAATCAGGCGCGCCGAATTTCGGGAAGAGCTCGGCCACGACCTTCACATCGGGCTTCAGCGCCTTCAGCCCGGCCTGGAACAGAGCCCAGGATTCACGGCCCCAGGCATAGTCCTGGTTGACCACCGCGATCGACTTGAAGTCGGGCTTGGTCTTCATCAGGTAGAGCAGCGTCGCCATCATCTCGGCCCCGGCATGCCCTTGCGTGCGGACGGAGTATTTCCACTTTCCGTCCTCGAAAATGGTCTGCGTGCCGCAATCCCACATCACGTTGACGACCTTGAGGTCTTCCGCGACCGGGGCCAGCGCGTTGCAGGAGCCCGACGAGATCGCCCCCAGCATGACCTGCGCGCCCTGTTCCTGGACGACGCGGCGATATTCGGAGAGGAGCTGGTTGGTGCCGGCGCCCTCGTCGACATAGACCGGCTTCACCGGCACGCCGAGAATACCGCCCTTGGCGTTGAGCTCCTCGATCAGCAGGTCGGCCGCGTTCTTGCCGGGCACGCCGAACACCGAAGCCGGACCGGAGAGGAAGGTCGCGATGCCGACCACGAGTTCCTTCGGCTTGTCCTGTGCCAGCGCCGGCAGCGACGCCAGCACGCCGGCCAAGGCGGCACCCGCCACCGCCAGTTTCATCCTCACCATGATTTCCTCCCTGGTATCCGCGAAACGGGGCCGGCGCTCTTTTGCGGCGCCTGAACCATGGCGAAGGGGCGCATAGGCAGGCCGAGGTCACAAGTAGGATAAAGCGATGAAGCCCATAGCGATTTTCTATAGTCCCTCGCCCGACCTGCGAGCCGGCGGCGCTATGCCCCCCATCGCAAAAGATTATTTGACTTGGAGAGCACGAGGACGGCCTCTCGCGACATCTTCAGCCCTTATCCTGAGCAGCAATGCGTCAGGCTGCGTCTCGAAGGATCGAGGGCTGGTGGAACGCGTGACGGCAATAGGCGGACTAGCAGATCAAGATGACGGATGCTCTGGAAGGAATCCTGGTGGTGGCGCTGGAACAGGCGGTCGCGGCGCCGGTTGCGAGCTGCCGCCTCGCCGATGCCGGGGCACGCATCATCAAGCTCGAACGGGCGGAAGGCGATTTCTCGCGCGGCTATGACGATTACGCCGAGGGGCTGTCCTCCTATTTCGTCTGGATCAATCGCGGCAAGGAATCCTGCCGGGTCGACCTCAAGAATCCGGGCGACCTCGCTCTGGTCGAGGCCATGCTGGCGCAGGCCGACGTCTTCATCCAGAACCTCGCGCCCGGCGCCACCGGCCGACTCGGCATCGGCTCGGCCGAGTTGCGCCAACGCTACCCGAAGCTGATCACCTGCGACATTTCCGGCTATGCGCCGGGCACGCCGCACTACACCCGCAAGGCCTATGACCTCCTGATCCAGGCCGAGGCGGGCCTCTCGGCGATCACCGGCAGCGAGAGCTCGGGGCCGATGCGGATCGGCGTCTCGATCGCCGACATCGCCACCGGCAACGCCGCCTATGCCGCGATCCTGGAGGCACTGCTGCGGCGAGCCCGCACGGGCCAGGGCTCGCAGATCCAGCTCTCCCTGTTCGACACCATCGCCGATCTGATGAACGTGCCATATCTCACCCGGCGCTATGGCGGGATTGAGCCGCCGAAGCTCGGCCTCGCCCATCCCTCGATCGCCCCCTATGGCGTCTTCCGCCTGGCCGATGCCGAGGTGCTGCTGGCGGTGCAGAGCGAGCCGGAATGGCGCATCCTCGCCCGCGACGTGCTGCGCGACGACGCGCTCGCCGACGATCCGCGCTTCGCGACCAATGTGCTGCGCGTGCGCAACCGCGCCGTGCTCGACGCGGCGATCCAGGCCATTCTCGCGCCGCGCGGCTTCGCCGAGACGACGGCGGCGCTCGACAAGGCGCGCATCGCCTATGGCACGGTCTCGCATGTCGGCGACCTGATCAGCCATCCCGCCGCGACGGCGCTGCCGGTCGAGACGCCGAACGGCCCGGTCGAGGTGCTGGCGCCGCCGGCGATCGTCGACGGAGAGCGCACGCTGCTGCGGCGCGTGCCGGCGCTCGGCGAGCACGAGGCGGCGCTGCGCCAGGAATTCGCGCCCAAGACGGCACGCACGGCCTGAGTTGATCCGATGACGCAGCCCGAGCACACCGAAATCCGCGACGCCGTCGCCAGGCTCTGCGCCGATTTTCCGGGCGAGTACTGGCGCAGGCTCGACCGCGAGATGGCCTATCCCACCGAGTTCGTGACCGCGCTGACGCAGAGCGGCTTCCTCTCGGCGCTGATCCCCGAGACCTATGGCGGCGCCGGCCTCCCCCTTTCGGCCGCCGCCGTGATCATGGAGGAGATCCAGCGCCAGGGCTGCAACGGCGCGGCCTGCCATGCCCAGATGTATGTGATGGGCACGCTTCTGCGCCACGGCTCCGACGCGCAGAAGCAGCAATACCTACCCAGAATCGCCTCGGGCGAGTTGCGCCTCCAGGCCTTCGGCGTCACCGAGCCGACGAGCGGCACCGACACCACCGCGCTGCGCACCACGGCCCGACGTCAGGGCGACCACTACCTCGTCAACGGCCAGAAGATCTGGACGAGCCGGGCCGCGCAATCCGACCTGATGCTGCTGCTCGCCCGCACCACGCCGCGCGAGCAGGTCGCCAAGCGCACCGACGGGCTCTCGGTCTTCATCCTCGACATGCGCGAGGCGCTGAAGGCGGGCCTCACCATCCGGCCGATCCGAACGATGATGAACCACGCCACCACCGAGGTCTTCTTCGACAATGTGAAGGTGCCGGCGGAGAACCTGATCGGCGAGGAGGGCAAGGGCTTCCGCTACATCCTCTCGGGCATGAATGCCGAGCGCATCCTGATCGCCGCCGAATGCGTCGGCGACGCGAAATGGTTCATCGAGAAGGCCTCGGCCTACGCAAGGGAGCGGCAGGTCTTCGGCCGACCGATCGGCCAGAACCAGGGCATCCAGTTCCCGATCGCGAAGGCCTACGCCAATATGCGCGCCGCCGAGCTGATGGTGCGCGAGGCGATCCGACTCTACGAGGCCGGCGCCAATCCGGGCGCGGAAGCCAACATGGCCAAGATGCTCGCGGCCGACGCCTCCTTCGAGGCGGCCAATGCCTGCATCCAGACCCATGGCGGCTTCGGCTTCGCCGAGGAATACGATGTCGAGCGCAAATTCCGCGAGACACGGCTCTATCAGGTTGCGCCGATCTCGACCAACCTGATCCTGTCCTATCTCGCCGAGCATGTGCTCGGCATGCCGAGATCGTATTGAAGACAACGACATCGACCATCGCCCGCGGGGATCCCTCTCCTGGAAGGAGAGGGGCAGGGGTGAGGTGTTCGGACTGGAAACGTTGGCTTGAACCCAGCGGCGCGGTGAGCGCTCGCGGAACTGGTCACAGGGCCTACACCTCACCCTGCCCTCTCCTTCCAGGAGAGGGTTCCCCGCGCCCTTCCTTGCAGGGAACATCATGGACATCGACCATCTGAAATCCTGGATCGGCAGGACGGAAGAGGCTTCCGACCTCGTCACGCCGCGGCTCGTCACGAGCTACGAGGCGACGTTTTCCCCTCATCTGGCGCCCTACCCACAAGGCGAGGCGCCCCTCGCCCTGCACTGGTGTCTCGCCCCGCCGATCGCGCCAATGGCCGCGCTCGGGGAGGACGGCCACCCGGCCAAGGGCGGTTTCCTGCCGCCGATCCCCCTGCCGCGGCGGATGTGGGCCGGCGGGACGATCGAGACGATCGCCCCCCTGCACACCGGCGACGAGGTCACCCGCCGCTCGCGCATCGCCGATATCGCCTACAAGGAGGGCCGCAGCGGACCGCTCTGCTTCGTCGCCGTCGACCATGAGATTGTCACGGCGCGCGGCCTCGCCCTGCGCGAGCGCCACAACATCGTCTATCGCGAAGCCGCACAGCCCGGCGCCGGACCGGCCACGAGCATGCCGCCCGTCCCGACCGAGCCCCGCGTCGCCGATCTCGCCTGGACGGTCGAAGCCTCGCCGGTGCTGCTGTTCCGCTATTCGGCGCTGACCTTCAACGGCCACCGCATCCATTACGATGAGCCCTATGTCACCGGGGTCGAGGGCTATGCCGGGCTCGTGGTGCACGGTCCGATCCAGGCGACGCTGATCATGAACATCATCGCGACACTCTCCGGCGGCGAGCCGATCCGGCTCGACTATCGCGGGCTCGCCCCGCTGATCGCCGGCGAGCCTTTCCAGGTGAAGGCCAAGCGCCTGGCCGACGGCGCGATCACCGCCTGGACCGAAGGCGGCGACGGGCGGGTGCGGATGGAGGGCGTGAGCCGCTAACCGCAGCCTTTTCATAAGAGAGAGAACCGCCACGCGCGTGCGCCCTCTCCCGCATGGGGTAGGGGTGAGGGACCGCCACTGACTATTGGGACGAGGCGGTGCTGTTTGTGCTTTCTGTGGGTAGGGCAGGCCCTCATCCCTGCCCTTCTCCCACACGGGAGAAGGGTTCCCCGCGCTCTTCCGTCAACTGGCTCGCTGCACAGTCATCATCCCCCATGTCACGGTCCTGCCATGGTGCTAGCGTCTCTCGCAGCACCTTGCTCAGGAGCCGACGATGGACCACGCCCCCCGCTTCAGCCGCCGCGAAACGCTCAAGGCTGGAGCAGCCATCGCCGCTTCGGCGGCCCTGCCCGCCCCGCTCGCGGCGCAGGCTCCGGTGCGCCTGAAGCTCCGGCTGCTCGAAACCACCGATCTGCACGTCAATGTCGTGCCTTACGATTATTTCCGCGACGCGGCGGACGACACGGTCGGCCTCGCCAAGACGGCGAACCTGATCAAGGCGGCGCAGGCGGAAGCCAGGAACAGCCTGCTCTTCGACAATGGCGACTTCCTGCAGGGCTCCTCGCTCGGCGATTATGTCGCCTACAAGAAGGGGCTGAAGGCCGGCGAAACCCATCCGATGATCGCCGCGATGAACGCCCTGCCCTATCAGTGCGGCACGCTCGGCAATCACGAGTTCAATTACGGGCTCGACTTCCTCGAGCACGGCCTCGCCCGCGCCGAGTTCCCGATCGTCTGCGCCAATGTCGAGCGCGTCGGCGGCGGCATGCTGATCGAACCCTGGCGGATCTTCGAACAGAGCTTCGAGGACGAGGCCGGCGCCAGGCATATCCTCAACATCGCGGTGATCGGCTTCGTGCCGCCGCAGATCATGCAATGGGACAAGGCCCATCTCGAACGCAAGGTCACGGCGACCGACATCGTCGAAGCCGCGCAGAAATACCTGCCGGAGATCGCGCAAGCCCATCCGGACCTGACCATCGCGCTCTGCCATTCCGGTATCGCCGGCGGCGAGCGCAAGGGCGGCGAGGAGAACGCGGCACTGCATCTGGCGAAGCTCGACGGCATCGACGTGATCCTGACCGGGCACCAGCATCTGGTCTTCCCCGGGGCGAAGGCCTTCGACGGCATCGCCGGCGTCGACAACAGGAAGGGCTCGCTGCACGGCAAGCCGGCCTGCCAGCCCGGCTTCTGGGGCTCGCATATCGGCGTTCTCGATCTCGAGCTCGAGAAGCGCGAGGGCGGCTGGAAGATCGCCGAGTTCAAGGTCGATCCCAGGCCGATTTTCGAGCGCACCCCCGACCGCAAGATCGTGCCGAAGGCGCAGGCCGAAGCCGCCATCCTCGCCGCGGTGAAAGCCGACCATGAGGCGGCGCTGGACTATATGCGCGAGCCGGTGGGCGCGACCTCGGCGCCGATCAGCAGCTTCTTCGCCCTGGTCGCCGACGATCCTTCCGTGCAGATCGTCGCCGATGCCCAGATCGCCTATGCTAGGCCGCTGATGGCCCAGACACAATACAAGGATCTGCCGATCCTTTCCGCCGCAGCGCCCTTCAAGTCCGGCGGACGCGGCGGGCCGAGCTTCTTCACCGACATCCCGGCCGGGCCACTGGCGATCAAGAACGTCGCCGACATCTACCTCTACCCGAACACGGTACAGGTCGTGAAAGTCACGGGCGCGCAGCTGCGTGAATGGCTGGAACGCTCGGCCGGCATCTTCAACCGCGTCGACATCGCTAAATCCGAAGAACAGAAGCTGATCAATCCGGGCTTCCCGGCCTTCAATTTCGACGTGATCGACGGCGTCAGCTACCGGATCGACGTAACCCAAGCCTCGCGCTACGACCTCGACGGCAAGCTGGTGGCCCCCGAGGCAAGGCGCATCGTCGACCTCGCCTTCCAGGGGAAGCCGATCGACGAGAAGGCGCAGTTCCTCGTCGTCACCAACAACTACCGCGCCTCGGGCGGCGGCAATTTCCCGGGCACCAGGACGACCATCGTGCTGGAAGCACCGGACCTCAACCGCGACGTGATCGTCCGCCACATCATCGAAAAGAAGACGATCGACCCGACCGCCGACGGCAACTGGTCGCTCGTGCCACTGCCGGCCGGCGTCAACGTCACCTTCCCGACCTCTCCGGCGGCCGCCGGCAAGAAACCGGAAGGGCTGAAGGCGCAGGCCGTGGGCGATGCCGGCGAGGGGTTCGTGAAATATCGGCTGGGTGGATGAGACGCCACGCGGCGCGGATCATCGGTAGCTCACGACCTGTTCTTCGTCACCCAGCAGGCCGAACCACTCTGGACGCTGCGCCAAACGCCGTTCGATTTGCAACCAGCGAGCGGCGGCGTGCAGACACGCGCGACGCAGGCGGACGGGTTGTTGCCGACCTTGTTGCAGTTCTGCTCGCAGCTTCTGAACATGGCCGAGCAGGAACCGGTGGCCGGCTTGCACCCTTCCTGGGCGCGCGCCGGGCCGCCGACGCCCAGGATGAGCGCGAGGACCACGCCGGCAAAGACCGCCAATCTGGCCATATTCAACCCTCCGCAATGGCGGAGCCGATCGTGGCTGCAGCGCCCGGCAGGTCAATGATGCAGGCTCGGTACCCCGACCGCTCCGGCAAGCACCGAGGCAATGCGGCTCGCGCGTAACGCTCCACGCGCCAGCCGCCTGACCCGCACAGTGCCGTTGTGCTAACAGCCCGGCATGCTCAAGCGCTTCTTCGCCTATTACCGGCCCCATCGCGGCCTCTTCCTGCTCGATTTCTCCTGTGCCGTGATTTCGGGGCTGCTGGAACTCGGCTTCCCGATCGCGGTCAAGCTGTTCGTCGACGAGTTGCTGCCCGGCGGCGACTGGCCGCTGATCCTGCTGGCCTCGCTCGGCCTGCTGGCGATCTATCTGGTCAATACCGGGCTGATGGTGGTGGTGACCTATTGGGGCCACATGCTCGGCATCAACATCGAGACCGAGATGCGCCGCAAGGCCTTCGACCATCTGCAAAAACTCTCCTTCGGCTGGTTCGACAACCAGAAGACCGGCCATCTCGTCGGGCGCCTGACCAAGGATCTCGAGGAGATCGGCGAGGTCGCCCATCACGGCCCCGAAGATCTGTTCATCGCGGTGATGACCTTCATCGGTGCCTTCGCGCTGATGCTGATGGTCCATGTCGAGCTGGCGCTGATGACGGCGGTGATCGTGCCGCTGATGGCCTGGCTGACCAGCCGCTATGGCCGGCGGATGACCAGGACCTGGCAGAGCCTGTTCGGCCGGGTCGGCGCCTTCAACGCCCGGATCGAGGAGAATGTCGGCGGCATTCGCGTCGTCCAGGCTTTTGCCAACGAGGAGCACGAGCGCAGGCTGTTCGCAGAGGATAACCAGCTCTACCGCACCACCAAGCTCGACGCCTACCGGCTGATGGCGGCCTCGATCTCGCTTTCCTATTTCGGCATGCGGCTGACCCAGATGGCGGTGATGATCGCCGGCAGCTATTTCGTGCTGACCGGCGGCCTCAGCGCCGGCGGCTTCGTCGGCTTCCTCCTGCTGGTCAACGTGTTCTTCCGGCCGATCGAGAAGATCAATTCGGTGATCGAGACCTATCCGAAGGGGATCGCCGGCTTCCGGCGCTACACCGAATTCCTCGACACCCGGCCCGACATCGCCGATTTGCCCGGCGCCGTCACGGCCACCGGCCTCAAGGGCGACATCGCCTATGAGAAGGTGAGCTTCGGCTACACGCCGGCCCGCAAAATCCTGAACGGGATCGACCTTGCGATCCGCGCTGGCGAGACCATCGCCTTCGTCGGCCCGTCGGGCGCCGGAAAGACCACGATCTGCTCGCTGCTGCCGCGCTTCTACGACGTCACGGGTGGACGCATCACCATAGACGGCATCGACATCCGCCAGATGACGCTGGCCTCGCTGCGCGGCCAGATCGGCATCGTGCAGCAGGACGTCTTCCTGTTCGCCGGCACGCTGCGCGAGAACATCGCCTATGGCCGGCTCGGCGCCAGCGAGGCCGAGATCGAAGACGCGGCGCGCCGCGCCAGGCTCGACGAGATGATCGCACGGCTTCCCGACGGCCTCGACACGGTGATCGGCGAGCGCGGCGTCAAGCTCTCCGGCGGGCAGAAGCAGCGCCTCGCCATCGCCCGGATGTTCCTGAAGAACCCGCCGATCCTGATCCTCGACGAGGCGACCTCGGCGCTCGACACCGAGACCGAGCGGGCGATCCAGGCTTCGCTGGCCGAGCTGTCGCAGGGCCGGACCACGCTCGTCATCGCGCACCGGCTCGCGACGATCCAGGACGCCGACCGCATCATCGTGATCGACGAGAGCGGCGTCGCCGAGCAGGGCCGGCACCAAGAGCTAGTGCAACAGCCGGGCATCTACCGGCGCCTGCACGAGGCGCAGTATGGCGGGGGCGGACGCTAGCTAGCCAGCCGTCACGCCTGCTCCTTGCAAGTCGAACCAAACGACATCACTCGTCAGATTGCGCCGTGCCTTGAGGTTTAGTCTGGGACAGAACTTATCCCCAGCGCGTTTTCCGAGCTTACTATCTGTATCCGTCGCGGAGATCAGGGACGGATGCTCAGCTATCGCTCAATCCTAAGAAATACCAGCACCGGCCGGTTGCGAAGGAACGCCGTTGCGAGCCGCATCGCTGGTGAGAAGATGATGGCCGCCTTCACGCGGTTGCAAACATTAGTACTCACAGCAAAGTTCAACCCAGACCAGCCTCGCGTTCCCGCCGGAAGTTCCGACGGTGGCCAATGGAGCGGCGGCAGCGGTGATGTTCCGCGACCATAGACGGCTTGCCTCCGGGCGATGCAGTGGCGGCAATCACCAGCCGCGCACTGCGAGCGATTTGCGAAGCACAGTTCGAGCGCGACATTTTTCAGTGCCGAATGGTTGGACTGCGATCCTGTTATGATCAGGCGTATCAACGCTATGCGGCCTGCCTCGCGCGCCAGCAGATTCCGCCATTCAACTACTGAGAACAGCGATGGTCATGATGCGTAGAGGGTTGACCTACCGAAGCGACACCGGCGACCTTGCGGTTCCGGTGACGGTCCACGCTCCCCTCAAAGGCGAGCACGACTGGTCCTGTGCCTACGAGATCGGCTGGCCGGACGGGACACACCGCGGCCACGGCTACGGAATCGACGCCACGCAGGCGATGTTGCTCGCCCTGAAGGCTATCGGGGCTGACATCTACACCAGCGACTTTCACCGAGCCGGCAGACTTCGCTGGCTGGAGCAGGGCGACGGCTACGGTTTCCCTGTGCCCAGTGCCATCCGGCACCTCCTGATCGGCGGGGATGCCGAGGCCGAAGGGTAGCCCCTCAGCCCTCGACCAGCCTTCGCGCGATCACCTGCGCCTGGATCTCGGCCGCGCCCTCGAAGATGTTGAGGATGCGGGCGTCGCAGAGCACGCGGCTGACGGGATATTCCAGCGCAAAGCCGTTGCCGCCATGGATCTGCAGGGCGTTGTCGGCTGCCGCCCAGGCGACCCGGGCCCCCAGCAGCTTGGCCATGCCGGCTTCGAGGTCGCAGCGCCGCTCGGCATCCTTCTCGCGGGCGGCGAAATAGGTGAGCTGGCGCGCGATGACGAGCTCGGCCGCCATCATGGCGAGCTTGTCGGCGACGCGCGGGAAGGCGATCAGCGGCTTGCCGAACTGGATCCTCTCTTGCGCGTAGCGCAATCCCAGATCGAAGGCCGATTGCGCCACGCCGAGCGCCCGGGCCGCGGTCTGGATGCGGGCCGCCTCGAAGGTCTGCATCAGCTGCTTGAAGCCCTGCCCCTCGACGCCACCGAGGAGATTCTCGCCCTTGACCTCGAAGCCGTCGAAGGCGAGCTCATATTCCTTCATGCCGCGATAGCCGAGCACCTCGATCTCGCCGCCGGTCAGGCCCTCGACCGGGAAGGGCTCGGCGTCGCTGCCGCGCGGCTTCTCGGCGATCAGCATCGAAAGGCCGCGATAGCCCGGCGCGTCGGGATCGGTGCGGACCAGCAGCGTCATGATGTCGGCGCGGACGGGGTGGGTGATCCAGGTCTTGTTGCCGTAGACCTTCCAGACGTCACCGTCCTTCACCGCCTTGGTGCGCAGCGAGGCGAGGTCGGAGCCGGTGTTCGGCTCGGTGAAGACGGCGGTCGGCAGGATCTCGCCGGACGCGATCTTCGGCAGCCAATAGGCCTTCTGCTCGTCGGTGCCGCCGCAGAGGATTAGCTCGGCAGCGATCTCGGAGCGGGTGCCGAGCGAGCCGACGCCGATATAGCCGCGCGAAAGCTCCTCGGAGACGACGCACATCGAGACCTTGGACAGGCCCATGCCGCCGAATTCCTCGGGGATGGTCAGGCCGAAGACGCCGAGTTCGGCCATCTGCTCGACCACCGGCATCGGGATGTATTCGTTGGCGAGATGCCATTCATGGGCGTGCGGCGTGACCTGAGCCTCGCAGAAGCGGCGCATTTCGGCGCGGATCGCCTCCAGCGTCTCGTCGAGGCCGGGATCGCCGACACTGGCGAGGCCCTGGCTTTGGCTGAACAGCGAGACGAAGCGGGCGCGGTTCTCGGGCGTGTTGCCCTGGGCGATCAGCGCGTCCGCGGCGTCCGAGCAGGCCTCGGCGACAGCCTTGGCCGAGAGCCCGAGAGACGGCAGACGGACGATCTCGCCCTGGCTCATCGGAATGCCGCCGAAAATCTGGGCGGCATATTCACCCGCGCCGATCCTGATGGCGTAGTCCTCGATCGCACCATAGCGATCCTCGACCTGCAGGCGCTCGCCATAGGCTTTCAGCTCGCGCAGCGCCATGACATAGGTTGCGAGCCAGGACAGGCCGTGGGCGGCGTGCTGTTCCTGCTCCAGCTTCGCCGCGGAAATCCGGCCCTCGACCAGCACCTTCTGGCGCACCGCCGCGACGGCCTGCTCCAGCAGCGCCTCGAAGCCGGGCAGCGCGGCGCCGATCAGTTCGATGGCGGAAGCTTGCGTCGCGGTCCGGAGGACGGCGTTGGCGCTCATGGTCTCTCTCCCTTGTTGCGGCGCAGCATAAGGGAAGTCGAAGCGCTTGCGATAGTCGTGTTTCGGCAGCCAGCGCCCTACTTTCGGCTGGCGAGGACGACGCCGAGCACCGCGACCGCCATGCCGACGAGCTGGATCGGCGAGAGGGTCTCGCCGAAGAGCAGCCAGGCCTCGACCGCGACCGCCGGCGGCACGAGATAGAGGAAGGTCGCGGTGCGCGAGACCTGGCCGCGGCGGATCAGGATCAGATAGAGGCCGATCCCGCCGAGCGACAGCGCCAGCACCGACCAGGCGAGCACCAGCGTCATCGTCAGGTTCCACTCGATCCGCATCGGCTCGAGCAGGAAGGCGAAGGGCAATGTGAACAGGAAGGCGGCGGCGTATTGCACCGCCGTCACGGTGCGCAGGTCCCCGGAGACGATCCGCGCCTTCTGCCAGAACGAGCCGAAGGTGACGGCGAACATGCCGATGACGTTGACGATCACCGGAACGAGCACCGCTCGCATGACCTCGGGCTCGACGCCGACGAGCTTCGGCTCCAGCACGAGCCCGATGCCGATGAAGCCGCAGACGATGCCGGCCCAGCGCACCGGCGAGATCCGCTCGCCGACGATCAGCGGCGCGAACAGCGCCGTCAGCACCGGCTGCAACCCGGCGATCAGGCCGGAGACGCCGGCCGGCAGGCCATGGCGCACCGCCCACCAGACGCCGCCGAGATAGAGCGCGTGCAGGAGGATGCCGGCGATGGCGCAATCGATCCAGGCACGCCGCCCCTTCGGCCAGGGCGCCCCGACCGCGACGGAGAGCGCGGCAAGCGCGACGAAGGCGCAGGCGAAGCGCAGCGACAGGAAGGTCAGCGCGTCCGAATGCCGGGCCGAATAGCCGGCGACGATCCAGCCGCTCGACCAGAGGAAGACGAAGAGCACCGGCGCGAGGCGCAGGAAGAGCGGCGTGTCGAACATCAAACGACCTTTCCGAGCGCCTGATACGCTGGAAGCGCCGCCTTGTCGCGGCTATGGACGCCGCAACGGCATGTCCTCCGCGCCGTCACGGCTTGCCAGCCGCTCCGAAGCGGCCACAATCGCCACCCTGCCCTGCCGAGCCTGCCGATGTCCCTGCTCTCCGCCCCCGCCATCGCCTTCGAGCGCTTCATCGCCCATGATGGCTGGGCGATCGCCAGCCATATCGCGCTCTCGGTGCTGATGTCGCTCTTCCCCTTCCTGATCATCGTCACCGCGCTCGGCGGCCTGTTCGGCTCGCAGGAAGCGGCGGACGAGGCGGCGCAGCTCCTGCTCGAGGCCTGGCCACGCGAGATCGCCGAGCCGATCGCGCGCGAGGTCCGCTCGGTGCTGACCGCGGTGCGCAGCGACGCGCTGACGCTCGGCGCGGTTCTGGCGCTGTATTTCTCCTCCTCCGGCGTCGAGGCGCTGCGAATCGGGCTGAACCGTGCCTATGAGGCCTATGAATGGCGCTCCTGGTGGCATACCCGGTTGGAATCGATCGTCTATGTGATCGGCGGCGCCTTCTTCATGCTGGCCTTCTCGCTGCTCGTCGTGCTCGGCCCTCTGATCTGGCGCGGCGTCGTCGGCTATGTGCCGGCGCTGGCGCCGCTCGGCTTCCTGCAGGCCTTCCTGCGCCTCTCGGCGGCGACGGTGGTGATCGTGCTGGCGCTCTGCGTCGCCCACAAGGCGCTGCCGGCCCGCGCCCCGCATATCGGCGCGATGTGGCCGGGCATACTGATGACGCTCGCGGTCTGGCTGGTCGGCGGGCTCGGCTTCGGCTGGTATCTCGACTCCTTCGCCGGTGCCTATGTCACGACCTATGCCGGCCTCGCGACGGCGATGATCGCGCTGGTCTTCCTGTACTGGCTGGCGGCGATCTTTCTCTACGGGGCCGAACTCAATGCCGCGATCGCGATCGTGAGGGCGCCAAAAGCCACACCGGGCGAGGCGATCGCATCGCTCTAGACCGGGCGCACGCGCCCTTCGCCACGCAGCCGAGATTTCGGCCCTGTCGCGTTCGGCTCAGGCGCCGCCAGCGTCAGCCCTGGCCGAGCAGCGACATGCGCCGGGTGATCTCGTTCTTCTCGAGCCGGCAGGCGACGCAATAGGCGGGGTTGAAGACGTTGGCGACGTCGTAGCGCACCATCTGGCCGAGCAGATGGCTCGCCTCGACGGAATCGACGCCGAGGTCCTCGACGATCCAGCGCAGCATCTCGGTCGTGGCGAATTGCAAGGGCTGGTCGAGCGGGCGCCCGCTCGCGATGGTAACGATCTCGGTCTCGGTCTCGCAGCGCGGCCAGCGGCCCGGCGCGTTCTTGCGCAGATGCAGAGTGAACTCGATCTCGAAGCTGGTCTCGATGCCGGTGCCGACGATCTCGCCATCGCCCTGGCCGGCATGGCCGTCGCCCAGGAAGAACAGCCCGCCCTTTTCGGAGACGGGGAAGGCGATGCGCGCGCCGGGCGCGAAGCGGCGATAGTCCATATTGCCGCCATAGGGGCCGCTGGTCGCGGTCGAGATCGCCTGGCCGCCGGCCGGTGCCACGCCGAAGCAGCCGATCATCGGCGCCAGCGGGAAGCTCCAGCCGGCAATGCGCTCCGAGCCGCCGATCAGGGTGACCGTGCCCTGCCCCGCATCGATCGCCCATTCGAAGCGCTCGCTCTTCGGCAGATCGGCGACCGTCCTTGGGTCGACCACCTGCTGCGAGAGCGGCGAATAGGTCCAACCGGTGGCGCGGTTCGGCGTCATCCGGTCGATCTTCACGATGATCGCATCGCCGGGCTCCGCTCCCTCGACGGCGAATGGCCCGGTCATCGGATTGCCGCGCGGCGCCTTCTGGACACCGTCATGGTCGAAGCCGGCGGCGTCGAGCGTCGTCGTCACGATCGTGTCGCCGCTCGCGACGGTGAGAACCGGCGGCAGCGTCGCCATGACGTTGGAATAGGTGGTCGGGACGAAACGATGCAGCGCCATGGATCTCCCCTGCCGGTCATGCGGATGCTTCGGGCGCCGAGGATCGGCCGCCGAAAGCGCAAGAGCCGAATCCCTCGGGATCCGGCCCTCAAGTAACCCTAGGCGAATTCGTCACGGGGACGCCAGCAGGCCTGCGGGTCTGAGCATGGCCGGGCCCGCTCAGCCCTCCAACGCCTCGACCACGTCCTCATAGGTGCGCAGGCCGGTCCGTGGCGCGTAGACCAGCACCGCCATGTTGCCGGGCGCGTGCTCGTTCTTCCACATCTTGTGGTGGGCGAGCGGGATCTTGTCCCAGGGGAAGACCTCGGACATGCAGGGATCGATCCGCCGGTCGAGCACGAACTGGTTGGCGGCCGAAGCCTGCTTGAGATGGGCGAAATGCGAGCCCTGCACGCGCTTCTGCCGCATCCAGACATAGCGGGCGTCGAAGGTGATGTTGAAGCCGGAGGTACCGGCGCAGAACACCACCATGCCGCCGCGCTTGGCGACGAGGCAGGAGACCGGGAAGGTCGCCTCGCCGGGGTGCTCGAAGACGATGTCGACATCCTTCTTGCCGGTGATGTCCCAGATCGCCTTGCCGAACTTGCGGGCTTCCTTGGTCCACTCGACATATTCCGGCGAGTTGACCTTGGGCATCTGGCCCCAGCAATTGAAGTCCTTGCGGTTGATCACGCCCTTGGCGCCGAGGCCGAGCACATAGTCGCGCTTGGTCTCGTCGGAGATCACGCCGATCGCGTTGGCGCCGGAGGCGGCGCAGAGCTGCACGCCGAACACGCCGAGACCGCCGGAAGCGCCCCAGATCAGGACATTGTCGCCCGGCTTGATGGTGTGCGGGGCGTGGCCGAAGAGCATGCGATAGGCGGTGGCCAGCGTCAGCGTGTAGCAGGCTGCCTCCTCCCAGGAGAGGTGCTTCGGCTTCAGCATCAGCTGGCGCGACTGGACCCGGCAGAACTGGGCGAAAGAGCCGTCCGGCGTCTCATAGCCCCAGATGCGCTGGGAGGAGGAGAACATCGGGTCGCCGCCATTGCACTCCTCGTCGTCGCCATCGTCCTGGTTGCAATGGACGATGACCTCGTCGCCGACCTTCCAGCGCTTCACCTTGGAACCGACGGCCCAGACGATGCCCGAGGCATCCGACCCGGCAATGTGCAGGGAGCCCTTGTGCACGTCGAAGGGCGAGATCGGCTGGCCGAGGCCGGCCCAGATGCCGTTATAATTGACGCCGCCCGCCATCACGAGGAGCAGCACCTCCTCTTCGCCGATGGACCAGGTCGGCACGACCTCGACCTGGAAGCTCTCCTGCGGCGGACCATGGCGCTCGCGCCGGATCGCCCAGGCATACATGTTGGCCGGGACATGGCCGAGCGGCGGGAGCTCGCCGAGCTCGTAGAGCTCCTTCAACGCGGGCTTCGCGACGGGCTGCGGCTTCGACATTCGCTTTCTCCCTTGTCGCCACGCCTGCTTTCGGTGGCGTTGCCGGCGATCATGCGGCCCTATGCTGCACCGCGCCATCCTTCTTTGGAATATATTGCATCGCAAGATAGCCGGGATGACAAGCCGCCCCCATCGGGAATGCCCCGGCTTGACGCTGCGTTGTCGGTGACAGCTTACTCGGTTTCCGCAGGGAGACCCAAAATCGTGATCTGTCGCATTTCGACCATCGTCGGCCTCGCGGCCTCAGGGCTGATCTGCGGGTTCCAGCCGGCACTGGCCCTGTCGCCCGAAGCGAAGCGCATCGCGGCCAGCGAGGCGCGGTATGGCTGCGAGGGGCCGGGCGGGCGCTTCAGCGCCAAGGGCGCGATCGAGCGCGACCTGACCGGCGACGGCACGCCCGATCTCCTGATCAACCATGATGAACTGACCTGTTCGAGCAGCCTCGGGCGCAGCGGCTCCTGCGGGGCGGCTGCCTGTACCGTGAAGATCTTCGTACGCGAGGGCGAGCGCTTCAGGGAGGCGCTGGATATTCTCAGCGCCAGCGTCGAGATCGGCCCGGGCGATCCCCCGAGGATCGGCCTGTCACGTGGGCCGAACTCTCATTCATATCGCTGGAACGGCCGCAGCTTCAAATAGCGGCGCTTTGCCCGGCGCGTCCGCCGTGCCTGCCCGAACCCAACCCTATCGCGGTGGCGGAAAGCCGAACGCGATCCGAACAAGGCCGGCCTGGCTGTTCACGCCCGTTTTCGCGTAGACGGCCTTGAGCTGACCGCGCACGGTCTCGAGCCCGGTGCCGCCGCGTTCGGCGACCTGGATCGGCGTCAGGCCGGCGGCGATGCCCTCCGCGACCCGGCGCTCCGCAGGCGACAGCCCATAGCTCCGAGCCAGCCAGCCGATATCCGGAGCGTCTGCGGGGCGCGCCTCCTCCAGGATCAGCGTGGCGGCAAGCCCGGAAAAGTAGCCGGTGGCGCCCTCGGCCTCCGCCTTGACCAGCGTCAACCTGTAGGCGCCGAGATGCACGACACGGGACCGTGGACCGGTATAGCCGCGCGACAGCATCCGCTTGAGCAGTGCCGCGGACGCCTCATCCCGCAGCCGCAGGGTTCCCATGGCCGTCAGACCCACCACCGTTCCGGCTGAGAGCAGGGCCTCGGCCCGCGGAGAAGCGGCCCGCAGCCTCATGCCCTCCCCGACCACGATGACGGCGACATCCGGCGCATCCAGCAGCGAGCCCCCGAACTGCGCGAGCGCCCCGCCGGAGCGACCGGTGCGATAATAACGGAAGGCACGGGTCAGATGCGGGCTCAGCCGCGTCAGAAGATCGGCGACATGCTGGTTCTCCTCGGGATCGATGCGCGTCGTCAGGGTACTCAGCAAGAACGAGCAGGTTTCCTCGCGCCACAAGGTCACCCCAACTCCGGCCTCGATCTCGCGGCGCCGCAGGAAGTCGGCGTAGTATTCCGTCCTGACGAACGCGTCGCGGGGTACGATGCGTTCCCCGATGATGCCGGTGCCGAGCGGTGTGCGGGCGACGTTGTGCATCCACGGGTTCAGGCCGACATAGTAGGCGGCGTAGTCGCGCGCCGTGTCGGCATCGAGCCCGGCCGCCAGGGAGATGCCGCCTTCTCCCGATTTCTGGTCATGGAAGAACAGGGTCGAAACGCCGCCCGGGATCAGGGCGTTCAGCCGGTCGAGGAACTCCTGCCAGGATTTCTCGCCGAGAAGAGCGGCGTAGATCAGATCAGTCAATTCCCGCTCGGCAGGCTCGATCATCGTATCGTTCAGCATGCCGCCTGCGCGAGCGTCCCGTCTCCATTGGCGAGTCGGGGAAAAAGCGACCCCCGTAAACTTAACCCGTTCCAGCCGAGATAGGCCATACTGCTTGGCGTGGCTGGCACCGCGCGCAGCGGTGGACAGCTCTACAAGAACTTCCCTTCCGTCCCGACCCTGCGCTGTCTTGGTTATCGGAGCCTGTTACAGCGTCTTCTGAAACATCCTTCGAGACGCCCCCTCCCGACGGAACGCCCCCCTCAGGATCAGGGCTGCAAGACATCGCAAATAGGTTTTCAGGCGGGCGACGTGGAATCTGGCATGCCCGGATCGCCGGAGACGCCGCATCCGCCCGCCAAGATGGCCGCACTTGCTTCGCGTCCAAGTTGTGGCGATACCGCCATAATGGACATGATTCGAGAGCTTCACGGCACGATTGTGCTGATCTGCGCTGAAGACGGTCCGCCGCTTGCAACCGAGCGCGACGCCAACGATTTCCTCGGCGCCGCCTGGGCAGCGGAAGCCGCAATGGTGGCGATCCCCGTCGCGCGGCTCGATGCCGCCTTCTTTCGGCTCGCGACGCGTCTTGCCGGCGAGGTCGCGCAGAAATTCGTGAATTACCGCGTGCGCCTGGCCGTCATCGGCGACATCTCGGCCCATTGCGCGGGCAGCCAGGCGCTGCGCGACTTCGTGCATGAGAGCAACCAGGGCCAGGCGCTCTGGTTCGTCAAGGATATCGCGGCGCTCGACGCCCGGCTCGCGCCCTGAACGTCAAGCCGGGGCGCGCGCCGCCAGCATGTAGTTGACGTCCATATCGGCCGAGAGCGACCAGCGATCGGCGAGCGGGTTGTAGGCGACGCCCTGGTGCGAGAACGGCACGAAGCCGCCTGCCACGATCGCCGCCTCGAGTTCGTCGGGGGTGACGAATTTCTGCCAGTCATGGGTGCCGCGCGGCAGCCAGCGCAGGATGTACTCGGCGCCGACGATGGCGAGTGCCCAGGATTTCAGGGTGCGGTTCAAGGTCGCCATCACCAGGAGC
This sequence comes from Allobosea sp. GW823-FHT01F03, assembly GCF_058798075.1. Classification (NCBI taxonomy): domain Bacteria; kingdom Pseudomonadati; phylum Pseudomonadota; class Alphaproteobacteria; order Hyphomicrobiales; family Alloboseaceae; genus Allobosea; species Allobosea sp. GW823-FHT01F03. The sequence goes on from NZ_CM179505.1 coordinate 3,968,743, forward strand.
CCGCCGGGCTTGGCGGCGGCACAGCAGGCGCCGACGAAGGCCTCGACATCGGCGACATGCTCGACCACCTCCATGGCGAGCACGATGTCGAAGCGCCTGCCGGAGGCGACCACGGCCTCGATCGTCTCGTCGCGATAGTCGATCGACAGCCCGGCCTTCTCGGCATGGGCCCGCGCCACGGCGATGTTGCCGGCGGCAGGATCGAGCCCCGTCACCTTGGCGCCGAGGCGCGTCAGCGGCTCCGACAGCACCCCGCCGCCACAGCCGATATCGACGATGTCGAGCCCATCCAGCGCCCCCAGCGATTTCGGATCGCGGCCATAATGCTCGCAGGCGAGATCGCGGACATAAGCGAGCCGCACCGGATTGAACTTGTGCAGCACCGCCATCGGACCCTTCGGATCCCACCAACTCTTGGCCATGGCATCGAACCGGGAGACCTCCGCCGGATCGATCGTCGAGCCTTCGCGCGCCGCTGCGCTCATCGTCTTGTTTCCTCGCTTACGCCCGTCCGGCACCGACCGCATTGACAGTTTCGGCGCTGGCCGTCATCTACACCCGCCCTTCGCCCGGCGCGAGGGGACGTTTCGTCCCGGCCTGTGCCGGGGCAGTCTCGAGAGCCTTTGGATGTCATGGCCCGTCTGGTGATGAAATTCGGCGGCACGTCCGTCGCCACCGTGGAGCGTATCAAGAACGCGGCCCGCCACGTCAAACGCGAGTTCGACGCCGGCCACGAGGTCGCCGTCGTCGTCTCGGCGATGTCGGGCAAGACCAATGAGCTGGTCGCCTGGGCGAAGGAAGCCGCGCCGAACTTCGATCCGGCCGAGTACGATGTCGTCGTCGCCTCGGGCGAGCAGGTCACCTCCGGTCTGATGGCGCTGGTGTTGCAGGAGATGGGCCTGCCGGCGCGCTCCTGGCAGGGCTGGCAGATCCCGATCTACGGCTCCGACGCGCACAGCGCGGCAAGGATCGAGAGCGTCGACGGCGCCGGCATCCTGGCCGGTTTCGACCGCAATCGCGAGATCGCCGTCTGCTCCGGCTTCCAGGGCATCAATCCGCGCAGCCATCGCATCGTCACGCTCGGCCGCGGCGGCTCGGATACCAGCGCGGTCGCGCTCGCCGCCGGCCTCAAGGCCGACCGCTGCGACATCTACACCGATGTCGACGGCGTCTACACCACCGATCCGCGCGTCGTGCCCAAGGCCCGCCGCATGGACAAGGTCTCCTTCGAGGAGATGCTGGAAATGGCCTCGCTCGGCTCCAAGGTGCTGCAGGTGCGCTCGGTCGAGATCGCCATGGTCCAGCGCGTGCCGACCTATGTCCGCTCCTCCTTCGACGACCCAGACAACCCCAATCCAGGCACCCTCATCTGCGACGAGGACGATATCGTGGAACAGCAGATCGTCACCGGCATCGCGTTCTCGCGCGACGAAGCCCAGATCACGCTCCGGCGCGTGGCCGACAAGCCCGGCGTCGCCGCGGCGATCTTCGGCCCGCTCGCCGATGCCAACATCAATGTCGACATGATCATCCAGGTCGTCTCCGACGACCAGGCGACCACCGACATCACCTTCACCGTGCCGACCGGTGATTTCGAGCGGGCCAAGGCCCTGCTCGAATCGAAGCACGAGACCATCGCCTACCAGTCGCTGCAGGGCGCGACCGAAGTGGTGAAGATCTCGGCGATCGGCGTCGGCATGAGGAGCCATGCCGGCGTCGCGGCTCGCGCCTTCCGGGCGCTGGCCGAGAAGGGCATCAACATCCGCGCGATCACCACCTCCGAGATCAAGTTCTCGGTGCTGATCGACGCGGCCTATACCGAGCTCGCGGTGCGCACGCTGCACTCGCTCTACGGGCTCGACGCCGCCTGAGCGTCGGGGCGGTCCAGCGCCCTCACCTCCAGAAGGGCGTCGCGGCCGCGAATTTCCGCCAGCTCTTCAGCAGCGCCTTCGCGGCCTCGAGCTCGTGACGGCGCTGCCAGCCGAGCACTGCGCCGGCGGCGAAATCGACCCCTGGCCGGAGCTGGCTGCCGCGCAGCGCGCCGAGCAGCGGATAGGTCGTCGCAACATCGTTGGCGACGCCGAGCGCCTCCTGCAGCCTCGTCAGCCTTGCGAGATATTTGCGCGCCGCCGACTGCCCGGCATAAAGCGGCAGAAAGAACTCGGCCGTATAGCGCAGCTTCTTCAAGGCGAGCCTGAGCTCGTGCCGGGCCTCGGGCGGCAGCCTGGCGAAATGCCGGCCGCGTCGCAGCACCTTGCGATGGCTGCGCGCGAGCACCCTGCCGGCAAAACTACCGACCGGCTCGGCGAGCACCGCCAGCGCCGCGCTTTCAATGCCGTTGCGCCAGCCGCGCCGCTCCAGCACCGCACCAAAGCCGAGCAGGAAGCGATTGACGCTCCGGCTGGCGAGCGCGGCGTGAACGGCCACATAGCTTTCGGCCTGCTGCGGCACCGCCGCCTCGCTCAAAGGCGAGAGATCGACCCCGTCCAAGCCTTCGGCGGCGATATCGGGCAGCGTTTCGGTGATGAACACATCCCAGTTGCGCGCCGGGCCGAGGACATGGGCGAGATACTTGGCCTCGGCGGCGATCGGCTCCAGGGCCGGAGGCGCCAGCTCGCGCCGGAACAGGCTGAAGGCGGTGCGCAGGCGGCGTAGCGAAACGCGCATCTGGTGCACGGCTTCCGGCGAGCCGGCTTGCATCGCCGGGCCGAGATTCGCCATGAGATGGCGGTAGCCATTGCCCAGGATCGCGGCGATGGCGGCATCGACATTGTCCTGCGCGGAAAGCGTGACGGGCTTGGCCTTCTGTGCTTGGGCCGCCGTCCCGAAAGCCAGCCGGTGCCCGCGCGCCGCCTTGCTCGCCGTCTCGATCTGCAGAGGCGCGAGCTCCAGCAGAGCAAGGCCGAACTCGTAGAGCGCCGCCGCATCGCCTGACTTCAACTCGAGCTCGACCTCGCAGAGCGGCAGGTTCTTCTCGCCGGCCTCGATCGTGCCGTGGTCGAGTGCGATCTCGATCTCGGCTCCGGCGAAATCGAGCTTCTGGATACGCCGACGCACCTTGGTGGCGAAAGCCGGCGCCAGCGAGGTCGCGGGAAGCGAGACGAGCGGCTCGCCGATCTCGGCCAGCGGCAGCAGCGTGAGGTCGAGCCGCCCCTCCGGCGACGGAACCTCCCATTCGTCACGCGCCAGCGGATTCTCGCCCGCCTTGGCCCGCTTCAGAGTCTGGATATGGCGCCGTCCGCTGCGGCGCAGGCGCAGGGACAAGCCGTGACGATCGAGCAGGCAGTCGGGCGTGTCGTAATAGGTCGCCTCGAGCCGACGGACGATGCCACGATTGCGCGCATGCCGCGCGATCAGCTCGGCATCGCCCAGGACGCTCAGCGCTTCCGCCGAGCAAGCCAGCTTGAGCTCGACCTCGCGCGGCGCGACCGCAGGCGGCGGCAGCCCCTCCGCGACGGGCTTTGCGGCATCCTGCTCCGGTGTGGCTTCCAAAGCGGCTCCCCTGCGAGACTGCGGCTGCTGACGCGGTGGTGAGACTAGCCTCGCAGTCAAGCGGCTGTCACCCCGTCCTTCCGGACAGCAGCGGCTGCGCCGAAATGCCTATGGCCAAGCGCCCGCTCGCCCTGCGAGATTGGCGGAGCTCCCGCGGACCCATCTTTCCTTCCATGCGCATTGCCGTTCTCTCGGACATCCACGCGAACCGCGAGGCGTTGCAGGCGGTGCTGGAGGCTGTCGAGCGACTTCGCCCCGATCGGCTGGTTCTGCTCGGCGATCTCGTCGGCTATGGTCCGGATCCCGGCTTCGCCGTCGAGATGGCACAGAAGCTGGCCGCGGCCGGCGCGCTCTGCGTGCTCGGCAACCATGACGAGGCGGCCGTGCACGGGCCGTCCGGCATGACGGCACATGCTCATGAGGCGGCGCTCTGGACGCGGACGCAGCTGTCTTCAGAGCAATGCGCCTTCCTCGCCGCCCTGCCGCTGACGGCGACGCTGGCAGGCGCTCTTTTCGTCCATGCCAGCGCCCGCACGCCGCAAGCCTGGCCCTATGTCACCGATGAGCGCAGCGCCGGCCAATGCCTGGCCGCCTGCGAGGCGGCGCTGATCATCTGCGGCCACACCCATCAGCCCGCGCTGTTCTACGCCAGGCCCGGACACGAGCCGGTGCGTTTCACCCCGCGCCGGAACCTCGCCGCGCCGCTCTCCGCGCTGCGGCGGCATGTCGTGGTGGTCGGCGCCGTCGGCCAGCCGCGCGATGGCGACCCGGCCGCCTGCTTTGCCCTGCTCGACACCGAGCGGGCCGAGGTGACGATGGTCCGCGTGCCCTATGACACGCAGGCCACCGCCCGAAAGATCGCCGCCGCCGGCCTGCCGGAATGGCTCGGCATGCGCCTGCAGATCGGCCGCTGAGGGAGGAACCGGATGGAGAAGCCGCAGGCCGGCACAGTGATAGACGGTTTCACGCTGACGGAAGGGCTGAAGGCCGGCGGCATGGCGACGCTCTGGCGGGCCACTCATCCGGACGAGACGGCGCCGCTGGTGCTCAAGATCCCCTTCTTCCACCCGGGCGACGACGTCTCGGCGATCCTCGGCTACGAAGCCGAGGCGCTGATCCATCGCCGGCTGGCCGGCCCGCATGTGCCGCGCTTCGTCGCCGCCGGCGATCTTGCCCGCACGCCCTATATCGCGATGGAGTTCGTCGCCGGCACGAGCCTGGCGGAGACGATGCGCCGCGCGCCGCTGCCGGCCGCCGAGACCGCGCGCATCGGCGAAGCGATCGCCGTCGCCCTCGCCGAACTCCACCGGCAAGGCGTGGTCCATCTCGATCTCAAGCCTGAGAACGTGATGATGGTCGGGAACCGGGCAGTGCTGCTCGATTTCGGACTGGCGCATCATGTCGAGCTGCCGGACCTGCTCGGCGCCGAAAGCACGATGCCGATGGGCACGGCCGCCTATATGGCGCCCGAGCAGGTGCTGGGAGACCGCTCCGACCCGGCGAGCGACCTCTTCGCGCTGGGCTGCCTGCTCTATCAGATGGCTTCGGGAGAGGAGCCTTTCGGCCGGCCGCAGAGCGTGGCCGGCATGAAGCGCCGCCTCTACCACGCCCCGAAGCCGCTCGGGAGCATCAATGCCGAGACGCCGGCCTGGCTCGAGGAGATCGTCCGGCGCTGCCTCGAGGTCGATCGCGGCCGGCGCTATGCCGATGCGAGCAAGCTCGCCTTCGACCTGCGCCATCCCGAGCAGGTCACGGTGGCACGCCGGCGCCGCGTGCGGCCGCACGGGCTCTGGCAGCGCCTCGTCGCCCTGTTCCAGAAGCGCGACGAACAGGAGATCACCGGCGCGCCGACACAGGTGCGGCGCAAGGCCGGCCCGTCGATCATCCTGACGGCGGTCGACCTTTCGGAGGGCGAAGGACCACTCGCCGGCGCGATCCTGGCCGAGACCAGCCGGCTGCTCGCGGCACGCGAGGATTCCTGGCTCGCCTGCATCACCGTGCTGCGCACCGAGATCATCGGCGAGACCAAGACTGTCGATGCCGAGGGCCGTTCGCTCTACATCAAGCGGCTGGTGGCGCTGAAGGACTGGGCAAGGCCGCTACACCTGCCGGAGGAACGCGTCAGCTATCACGTCATCGAAGCGGTCAGCGCCGCCGATGCGATCCTGCGCCATGCCGAGCGCAACGACATCGACCATATCGTCGTCGGTGCCCGCTCCTCCTCGGCCGTGCGCCGGCATCTCGGCAGCGTCTCGACCAAGGTCGTCGCCGAGGCGCTCTGCTCGGTCTCGGTGGTGCGGCTCAAGACCGGAGAGCCGGACTGAGCGACGTTGCGCGTTGACCTTCCTCGGCGCCCCCCCGAATATGCCAGCCATGTCAGCCGGCCCCGCCTCCGCTCCGCCCGAATTCGACCCCACCCGGCTCGACGCGTTCCTGCGTTCCGCTTTGCCCGACCGGGCCGCCGGCCGGCTGGAGTTGGAGCGGATCAGCGGCGGGCAGTCGAACCCGACCTTCTTCGCCTCCTATCCGGAGGCCGGCACGCGTCTCGTCCTGCGCAAGAAGCCGCCCGGCCCGCTCCTGCCCTCGGCCCATGCGGTCGAGCGCGAATACCGCATCCTGAAGGCGCTCGCCGGCTCGGCTGTGCCGGTGCCGCCGGTCTTGCTGCTGCACGAGCCGGAGGATGTCGTCGGCACGCCGTTCTATTTGATGGAGCGGCTGGAGGGCCGCGTCTTCCACGAGACCGCCCTGCCCGGCATCGCGCCGACGGATCGCCGGGCGATGTATTTCGCCATGGCCGAGACACTGGCCGCGCTGCATGGCTTCGACTGGCAAGGCGCCGGCCTCGCCGATTTCGGCAAGCCGGGCAACTACTATGCCCGCCAGCTGGCGCGCTGGGGCCGGCAATGGCGCGAAACCAAGACGCAGGACATCCCGGCGATCGACCGCGCCATCGACTGGCTCGGCGCCCATCTCGACGAGACGCCGGACACCACCATCGTCCATGGCGATTTCCGCCTAGGGAATCTGATGTTCGCGCCCACGGAGCCGAAGGTCGTCGCCGTGCTCGACTGGGAACTCTCGACGCTCGGCCACCCGCTTTCCGACGTCGCCTTCTCCTGCCTGCCCTGGCATTCGACACCGGAGATGTATGCCGGCATCGTCGGGCTCGACCGGGAGGCGCTCGGCATACCAACGCAAGCCGAATACATCGACCGCTATTGCGCCGCCGCCGGCCGGACGCAGGGACCGGGCCGCTTCCACATCGCCTTCTCGCTGTTCCGCTTCGCCGTCATCCTCGACGGCATCGCGGCGCGGGCGAAGACCGGAAACGCCGCGGCCGAGAACGCCGTCGCGGTCGGCGCGATGGCGGCGAGCTTCGCGCAGCGTGCCGCGAGCGTGATCGAGCGCAATGACGTCTAGGTTCGTTCTTGTTGTCATTCTCGGACGGAGCGAAGCGCAGACCCGAGAATCACCGGACGAGAAGGCGCTGAATGGCTCCTCTTCCGGCCTGAGATGCTCGGGTCAAGCCCGAGCATGACGCATTGGGATTGAGGAGAGCACCATGGATTTCGCTTATTCGGCCAGGGTCGAGGAGCTGCGCGCGAAGCTGCAGGACTTCATGGACGCCCATATCCAGCCGGCCGACGCCGCCTGGAAGCATGAAGTCGAGGCCGGGCGCTATCCGACCGCACTGGTCGACGGGCTGAAGGCGCGAGCGAAGGAGGCCGGGCTCTGGAACCTGTTCCTGCCGGCGCTGAAGCAAGGCGAACCGGGCACGCGGCTCAGCAATCTCGAATATGCGCCGCTGGCCGAGATCATGGGCCGGATCTTCTGGTCCTCGGAGGTGTTCAACTGCAACGCCCCCGACACCGGGAACATGGAAATCCTGCACATGTTCGCGACGCCGGAACAGCGCGAACGCTGGCTGAACCCGCTGCTCAACGGCGAGATCCGCTCCTGCGTCGGGATCACCGAGCCGGGTGTCGCTTCCTCCGACCCGACCAATCTGCAGACCACGATCATCCGCGACGGCGACGACTACGTCATCAACGGCCGCAAATGGTGGACGACCGGCGCACTGCACCCGAAGGCGAAGCTCTGCATCGTCATGGGCCTGTCCGACACGGCGCCCGACGCCGATCCCCACAAGCGCCACAGCATGATCATCGTGCCGATGGACGCGCCGGGCCTCACCGTGATGCGCAACCTGCCGCTGCTGAACCACTATTCGATCGAAGGCCATACCGAGACCGACTTCAACAATGTCCGGGTGCCGGCCGCGAACCTGCTCGGCGAGGAAGGGGCAGGCTTCGCGCTCGCTCAGGCGCGCCTCGGGCCGGGGCGCATCCACCATTGCATGCGCACCATCGGCCAATGCGAGGTCGCGCTCGAACTGATGATCGAACGCGCTCTCGACCGGAAGGCTTTCGGCCGGCATCTTTCCGACTACGCCAATGTCCAGGACTGGATCGCCGAAGGACGCATGGAGATAGATCAGGCCCGCCTGCTCTGCCTGCGCGCCGCCTGGATGATGGATAAATACGGCAACAAGGCCGCCCGCACCGAGGTCTCGGCGATCAAGGTCGTCGCGGCGCGGCTGCAGACCAAGATCGCCGACCGGGCGATGCAGGTCTTCGGAGCCGGCGGGCTCTCCAACGACACGCCGCTGGCCTTCATCTACTCCTGGGGCCGGGCGCTGCGCTTCATCGACGGGCCGGACGAGGTGCATCTGCGCACCGTGGCGCGGAGCGAGATCAAGAAGCGCAGGGAAAGCAACCGCAGCACCTTCGACGAACAGGGCGTGCTGCGGCCGCATGTGAAGACTGGCTGAACGACACCCGCACGAACTGTCGGTGTCATCCCGGGCGGCCGAAGGGCGCCCCGGGATCCATGCCTGAACCTCTCCGAGAGCGGCTCCGGCATGGATCCCGGATCTCCGCTTCGCTGCGTCCGGGATGACTCTGCGGGAGGAGGCTATCGAATCCGGAAAGCCCCTGCCCCAGAGCCGCCTCAGCGGCTGAAAATGCCGTGGAAGCGCCCGAGGAAGCTGCGCAGGCGCTCGCTTTCCGGATTGTCGAAGACCTCGGAGGGGCGGCCCTCCTGCGCGACGCGGCCCTGGTCGAGGAACAGGACGTGGTGCGAGACCTCGCGGACGAAGAGCATTTCGTGGCTGACCAGCAGCATGGTCATGCCGGACTCGGCGAGCGCCTGCATCACGCCGAGCACCTCCGCCACCAGCTCCGGGTCGAGCGCCGAGGTGACCTCGTCGAAGAGCAGGAGGCGCGGCTGCATGGCGACCGCACGAGCGATCGCGACGCGCTGCTGCTGGCCGCCCGAGAGCTGGTAGGGATAGTGGTCGCGGCGCTCGGCGAGGCCGACGCGGCCGAGCCAGTGCTCGGCGATCTCCTTCGCCTCGGCGGCACTCTTGCCCTGGACCTTGGTCAGGCCGAGCATGACGTTCTGGCCGGCGGTCAGGTGCGGGAACAGGTTGAATTGCTGGAACACCATGCCGATGCGGGCGCGCTGGGCCGAGATCTTCGTCTCGCTCAGACGCTTGCGGGTGCCGCCGACCATGCGATAGCCGATCGGGTCACCATCGAGCAGGATCTCGCCGCCATCGTGCTCTTCCAGCAGGTTGACGCAGCGCAGGAAGGTGGTCTTGCCCGAGCCGGACGCACCGATCAGCGAGACGACCTGCCCCTGTTTGACGGTGAGGTCGATCCCCTTCAGCACTTCGATCTCGCCGAAATGCTTGCGGACATTGGTGGCCTGGAGCAGGGCTGGCTCGGTCATCGGCAGTCGCATCCCGTTCGGTTCGTTCCACGCGCTTCGGAGCTGGCACCACGCGACGCCATGCTCAGTAGCGCAGATAGGAGGTCTTGCGTTCCAGCAGCGCGCCGAGCTGCGCCAGCGTGAAGTTGATGATCAGGTAGAGAACCACGGTCAGCATGTAGAACTCGACGATCATGTAGTTGCGCGCCATCTGCTGCTGGGCCGAGAGCAGCAACTCGACGACGCCGATGATCGAGAGCAGCGTCGTGCCCTTGACGATCTCGAGCCCGGTATTGACCCAGGGCGGCAGCATGCGCCGGAAGGCCTGCGGCAGGATCACGTAATACAGCCGCCTTCCGAAGGTCAGGCCGATCGCCTTGGCGGCTTCCATCTGCCCGGCCGGCACGGATTCGACCGCGCCGCGGAAGTTCTCGGCGACATGGGCGGTGGCGAAGGCGCCGAGCGCGATCACCCCGGCCCAGAAGGCAGCGACATTCACGCCGAACAGGGCGAGGCCGTAATAGGTGAACAGGATCAGCACGAGCACCGGGATGCCGCGCATCAGATCGACATAGAGCCGCGCCAGCAGCTTCAGCCACCACCAGCCATAGGAGAGCGCGACGCCCAGCAGGATGCCGCAGAAGGTCGCCATGACGATGCTCAGCGCCGAGCTCAGCAGGGTGACGCCGAGCCCGGAGAGCAGCGAGGCGCGGGCCTGCCAGGCCTCGAACCAGAAAGTGCCGGGTGCCATCGAGAAATCCATCGCCGGCTCCCTAGCGGATCGAGGCGTAGCGGCGCTCGACCTGGCGCAGCAAGATGGCGATGAGATAGGCGGTGGCGAGATAGAGCGCGCTCGCCGTCAGCCAGACCTCCATGACCCGGAAGGTGTTGGCGTTGATCTGCCTGGCGATGAAGGTCAGCTCCGGCACCGCGATCGCCGCCGCGAGCGACGTGTCCTTGAACAGCGAGATCAGGTTGTTGCTGACCGCCGGCAGAGTGATCCGGAACATCACCGGCAGCACGACATAGGCCTGGCGCTGCCAGGGCCGCAGGCCGATCGCCTTGGCCGCCTCGACATATTGCTTGGGGATGGAGGAGAGGCCGGCGCGGAAGACCTCGGACATATAGGCGCCGGCATAGAGCGAGAGCGAGAGCACGAAGCTTTCGGTCTTGTCCAGGAAGGTGATGTCGAATTCCGGCAGGCCGAAATAGAGGAAGAAGATCAGCAGCAGCAGCGGCGTGCAGCGGATGAACTCGACATAGGCCCAGACCGGCACCGAAAGCCATTTCTTGCCGGAAAGCCGGGCATAGGCCGTCAGGATGCCGATGATGCAGCCGATCGCCAGCGAGATCACCGCCAGCCAGAGCCCGAGCAGCAGGGCGTCGATCAGCTTGTCCCAGTTCCGCGCGATGACGGACCAGTCGAAATGGTAGTCGATCATGGCAGTCGCGAAGGTCCCGAAAGCGGCGGGCCGGATGTCCGGCCCGCCAGCGCCACGTTGCGCTCAGGCGAATGCGGGATCAGGCGAATTCCTGCGGGAAGCCGACCTTCGGGATCGGCAGCTCGATGCCGAACCACTTCTTGTAGGAGGCGGCGAAATAGTCGAAATCGACGCCCATCATCGCCTCCTTGTAGACGGTGTTGACCCAGTTCAGCCAGATCGGGTCACCCGGCTTGACCGCCGAGGCATAGGAGTTCGGCATCCAGCCGAAGCCGGAATCGACGAAGCGGCCGGGCGCCTGCTGCATCAGCCAGCGCATCGCCGACTGGTCCTGCATCGAGGCGTCGATGCGGCGGGCATTGAGCGCCTGCATCGCCGCGTCCGGGCTGTCGAAGGCGTCGACCTTGGCCTGCGGCAGAGCCTTGCGGATCCATTCTTCCAGGAAGACGTTCTGCATGCCGCCGACGGTGACGTCCTTGCCGGCCGCCTTCAGCTCCTCATAGTTCTTGAACTTGCCGCCCCGGGCCAGCATCAACAGGCCGACGCCCTCGCGGTAATAGGGGAAGGTGAAGTCGACCTGCTGGGCTCGGCCGGGCGTCACCGTCATCCATTGCACGACGATGTCGACCTTGTCGGTGACGAGGCTGGGGATGCGGGCATCCGAGCCCTGCAGCACGAACTCGACCTTCTCGTAATCGTCGAACAGGCCCTTGGCCAGGAGCCGGGCAAGATCGATATCCATGCCGACCAGCTTGCCGCTGGCGTCCTGGAAGTGCCAGGGCGGGTTGGTGCTGCCGGTGCCGACGATCAGCTTGCCGCGCTCCTTGATGATGTGGAGCTTGCTCTTGGCTGCGGTCTGGGCCTGCGCCGCGTTCGGTGTCAGCAAGCCGCTCGCCGCCGCGCCGATCGCCGCGCCGGCGAGGCCGAGACCGAACAGGCTGCGTCGCTCCAGGGTCAGGGCTGCCTCCTCTTTCGGGGTCGCGGCGCCGTTCGAAACGCTGTCGTCATGCATGCCCATCGCGTATCCCCTTTTCTCTTGTTCCCTGCAGGCGCAAGCTCGCGGCACGACAAGGTTTGCAAGAAATCGAGCCGCTGCAAAGCCAGATAATGCGGCTTGACGCTGAGGAATTTCCGGCCAAACTCAGGCCAGTGCGAGCGCGCGCTCGCAGAGTTCGGCTACCGCAGCCACGTCGCCGGGATCGTCGACCTCATGGGTCCGGACCGGCATCTCCTGATAGACCTTGCCGTCCTTGAAACCATGTCCCGTCACCATGCAGACGACGCGCGAGCCGGGGGGCAGATCGCCTTCCGCCAACAGACGCGGCAGCGCCGCGATCGGACTCGCCCCGGTCGGCTCGGCATAGACGCCTTCGCTGCGGGCGAGGCGCTGCATCGCCGCGCGCAATTCGTCGTCGCTGACGGCGATCGCCCGGCCGCCACTCCGGCGGACCAGCTTCAGCGTATAGGTGCCGTCGCGCTCATAGCCGATCAGCGGGTCGCTGATCCCCGAGGCGATGGTCTGCGGCATGCCCCAGGCGGCGACCTCTTCGGCGCCGGAATCGAAGGCCTGCACGATCGGCGCGCAGCCCTGCGCCTGCACGGCGATCAGCCGGGTCGTGGCGCCGGCATCGGCGATGCCTTGCCAGACACCCTTGACCAGCGGGCCGCTGCCGGTCGGCACCAGCACATGACTGGGCGCGCCGCCGAGCTGCTCGACCAGCTCGGTGCCGACGGCGGTGAGGCCGGCCACGGCATAGGGGTTGATGAAGGTGGTGGTCAGGTTGGCAAAGCCGTGCCGCTCGGCGAGAGCGAGCGCGAGATCATAGGAGCGGCTGTAATGCCCCTCGACCAGGAGCAGGAGCGCGCCATAGGCCGCGATCTGCGTCACCTTGCCGAGCGGCGTATGCGCCGGCACGATGATCACTGCCGGAATGCCGGCGCGCGCCGCATAGGCGGCGGTCGCCGCCCCGGCATTGCCCGAGGAGGCGCAGACCACCTTGCGGACGCCGAGCGCGAGCGCCCGGCCCATGGCACTGGCGACGAGACGATCCTTGAACGAGCCGGACGGGTTGCGGGTCTCGTCCTTCAGCCAGATCTCGCCCGAAAAGCCCGGCAGCGCCGCCTCGATCCGGTGGGCCCGGAGCAGCGGCGTGACGCTCTCGCCGAGCGAGACCCGCTCCGTTCCGTCATCGCCGACGGTCTCCAGAATGCCGCCGCAGGCCTTGCAGCGATAGAGCAGCACCGGCGGATAAGCCGTCGCGCAATCGACGCAGCGCAGTTCCATCGCGAGCACTCCCCAGGGCTGTCGGCCGGACGCCTCACCCCTCGCAAGGCCGCCATCGCCCCAGCCTAGACCGAAAACCGAAGCCGTGGCTGCCCCCCGATTTCTCGGGGCGGCCCCGCGTCTTCGGGGGCCTCGGCGCAGGCCGGGCGGTTGCCCGGCAAGAGCCGGGGCGGCCTCAGGGGAAGGAGTTGGGCAGGTCGCAAGCGATCACTCGGCCGCGACAGGCGGTCCGGCGAGCTGGACCGCGACCGTGCCGAACCAGCGCGTCTCGACCTCGAAGCGCAGGGGCAGCGGAAAGGCGCCGCCCTCGCGCAGCGCGATCAGGACCGAGCCCTTGAGCGGCCGCATCGCGACTTCGCGATCGTCCTCGTGCCGGAAGCCGGCGATGGTCCGGACGGTGAAGCCGCAGTTCAGCGCGCGGCCATTCAAGGAGCCCTGGCCGCTCAGTTGCACCATCGCCGACGAGGTCATGACCGCGACCGAACGGCGGCGGCCGTCATAGATCGCCGTCGAGCCGTCGCAGCTTTCCGTCTCCGCCACCTTCTTGAGCATCCCGGCGACGCCGGAGAGCGAGTCGACCGTGCCGCGGATCAGTTCGGGCGGGACGGCCTCGCGGTCCTCGTTCGACGGCTCCTGCCGCCGGATCGTCGGCGCGCCGCGCGGATAGTGCAATTCGCTGACATAGGTGCGGCCGCGCCAGGAGCCGTTGGCGCTGTAGAGCCGCGGCTCGGGACCGTTGCGGCCCCAGCGGCCTTCCACCCTGCCGGATTGCTCGGCCGCCCCGACGAGCTGAGCCGCCCGGGAGGGGCGCGTGCTGACTGCGATACGATAGCCGGCGCGATCGAGCATCGCCGTCATTTCGATCTCGCCGAGCGAGACTCCGCCCAGCACCGTGACATCGTAGCGAAGGCGCAGCTCGCGCGCCGAGGCGGCCGAGGGGGCGGCGCAAGCGAGCGCGCCGGCGATCAGGACGCCTGCCGCGACAGCCCTGACTTGTCTCGATGCGATGCCGGCTGCCCTCCCGCCGCGCTCGGGCATCAGCGCCGTCGCCGGAGAGGCTACGTAGCCTCGCAGCCGCTGCGCATCGTCGCTGTCGCATTCGCGCCCGAGCATCCGCATCATCCCGCACGAGACCGGCTGGTCCCCTTCCCTCCACGTAATCGGCCAGTGTTACAGGGCGATGGCCGAGGCGACGTGCCGTTGTAGCGCGGACGACGAGAGCCCCGCCATGCACGAAGGCGCGACGGGTTGTTGTCGCAGGTTGGGTGATGCAGGGGCTCGGTGTCGGCAGGGTCTTCAATGATAAGCCGCTGGCCTGTCTCCTTTGAGTTGCTCTATTGCGGCCTAAACGGAACACACATTGTTTTTGCGCAAGCAGAAGTGGTAGCCACGACGTAGGGGGGACCTATGGCTACGCGCAAGATTCCACTCGATGCTTTGGTAGTGAACAGGGCGAACGACCGGCATGGCGAGCTGGAGAACGAAACTGCGGCCATTGCGTGGCTGTTCAATGAACGTGAACAGCATATGCGGAGTTTGGCCAAGGATATCGTTACCACTAATCAGCTCTATGAAATGCCGCTCGTGACGCCCGAAGGTTCCAAGTTTCTCGTCTTCGACGGCAACCGGCGTGTGACCTGCCTCAAACTCCTGGAAAACCCACGTCGAGCACCTACCACTCAGCTTCAAACGTACTTTGAGGATCTTAGTCGCCAATGGGCCGGCGCACCTATTAGCAAAGTCGACTGCCAAGTTGAAACTGATCGAGACCGGGTCGACGAAATTCTCTATCGGCGGCATACGGGTGTGCAAGGCGGAGTTGGCCAGAGCATGTGGGATGACCGCATGAAGTCCATCTTCGTTGCGCGCACTGGAAAAGGCGGAGGTCTAAACGTAGCTGACGAAATCGAACGGCGTCTCCAAGAAGCAAATATGCTACCCACGCGTCGCAAGATACCTCGTTCAACCATGAACCGCCTTCTGTCAGCGGAGCCATTTCGCAATCGCCTCGGCTTTAGTGTCAGCAGAGGGAAATTTGAGTTTACGCACGACGAGAATATCTCGATGCGAGCAATAGCTCATGTAGCCCAAGACCTTGCCGCTCGCGAGCTCGTACTGGGCGACATTTGGGATGTTGATGGTAAGCGGAGCTATCTAGACAAGCTTGAGCGCGAAGGGGTTTTGCCGTCGGCAGTTAATGCGCTCACACGTGCCGCAACGGCGCCTAAATCCAGCAAAATCCAGCTATCTCGCCCGGCGGTCGCAGCAAATCCAAGTCAAAGGGCGACCCTAATTCCGCACACTGACTATGGAATTGTTTGGCCGGGCAGACTCCAACGTCACCACCAAATCTGGGAGGAACTCCAATTTCGACTGGAACTTAAGCGGCAACCGAATGCGATCTCGGTTCTGCTAAGGGTCCTTCTAGAGATGGCGATTGAAAACTGCGTCAAACAAGGCCCGGTGCCTGTGTACGACGGGGACAAACTCGCTGCGAGGGCGTTGAAATGCGCAAATCATCTTCACGTCGGAGGTCATATTGACGACAAGCAACTCGGAATGATCAAGAAATTTCAACAGTTAGATCAACTTGTATCTGCTGACACCATGAACCGCTATGTACACTCGCCAAATTTCGCACCTTCACCAGAACATCTGGCATCGATGTGGGACAGCTTGGCTGAATTCATTGTTGCCTGCCTGCGTACTTAACTAGCGCCTAGATTTTTCGGATAACGAGGAGGGTGACACCCAAACCCTCCGTGGCAAGGACCGCGCTTTCCGTCATGGTCGGGCTTGTCCCGACCATCCACGTCTTCCCTAATGCAATGCGGTGTTCAAGACGTGGATGCTCGCCACAAGGGCGAGCATGACGAGTTGGAATAACGGCGCATACTTCACGCCGCCTCGGCGAGGTGCTCCCTCCCCTCCACCCCATGCTGCCTGAGCGGCTTGTTGCCCGACAGCTTGCGCATCAGCACGTAGAAGACCGGCGTCAGGAAGATGCCGAAGGCGGTGACGCCGATCATGCCGGCGAAGACCGCGATGCCCATGGCCTGGCGCATCTCGGCGCCCGCTCCGGTCGAGAGCACCAGCGGTACCACGCCCATGACGAAGGCGAGCGAGGTCATCAGGATCGGCCGCAGGCGCAGGCGGCTGGCCTCGATCGCGGCCTCGACCGGCGTGCGGCCCTCGAATTCGAGTTCGCGCGCGAATTCGACGATCAGGATGGCGTTCTTGGCCGATAGTCCGACCAGGACGACGAGGCCGATCTGGGTGAAGACGTTGTTGTCGCCGCCGCTCCACCAGACGCCGGCCAGCGCCGCGAGCAGGCCCATCGGGATGATCAGGAGGATCGCGACCGGCAGGGTCAGGCTCTCATACTGCGCCGCCAGCACCAGGAAGACGAGCAGGATCGCGACCGGGAAGACCAGGATGGCGGAATTGCCGGCCAGGATCTCCTGATAGGTCAGCTCGGTCCATTCGAAGGCGAAACCCTTGGGCAGGGTCTCGGCGGCGATGCGGGTGACGGCGTCCTGCGCCTGGCCCGAGGAGTAGCCCGGGGCCGGGCCGGCATTGATGTCGGCGCTGAGGAAGCCGTTATAGCGCATCGCCCGTTCGGGGCCGGCATCGGTGCGCACATTGAGCACGGCCGAGAGCGGCACCATCTCGCCCGAGTTCGCGCGGACCTTGAGCTTGCCGATATCCTCCTGATAGGCGCGGAAGGGCGCATCGGCCTGGACGCGCACGGTGTAGGTGCGGCCGAACTTGTTGAAGTCGTTCACATAGGACGATCCCAGATAGATCTGCAGGGTCTCGAAGACATCGGTGACGGGGACGCCGAGCTGGCGCGCCTTGGTGCGGTCGATATCGGCATAGAGCTGCGGCACGCTGACCTGGAAGCTCGAGAACATGCCGGCGAGCTCGGGCGCCGCGGCGGCCCTGGCCATGAAGGCCTTGGTCGCCTCGTCGAGCGCCTTGTAGCCGAGGCCGGCGCGGTCCTCGATCTGCAGCTTGAAGCCACCGATGGTGCCGAGGCCCTGGACGGGCGGCGGCGGGAACATCGCGATGAACGCCTCCTTGATGCCGGCAAACTCCTTGTTGAGCTGCATGGCGATGGCGTTGCCCGAGAGCGACGGGTCCTTGCGCTGGTCGAAGGGCTTCAGGCCGACGAAGACGATGCCGGCGTTCGACGAGTTGGTGAAGCCGTTGATCGACAGGCCGGGGAAGGAGATCGCGTTCTCGACGCCGGGATGCTTCAGCGCGATCTCGTCCATCTTGCGGATGACGTCCTCGGTACGGTCGAGCGTCGCCGCGTCGGGGAGCTGGGCGAAGCCGACGAGGTACTGCTTGTCCTGGCCCGGCACGAAGCCACTGGGAACGGCGCGGAAGAGCACGCCGGTCAACGCGACGAGGCCGACATAGATCACGATCATCAGCGTCTTGCGGCCGAGGATGCGGGTGACGCCGCGGCCATAGGCCTCGGAGGAACGGTTGAAGAAGCGATTGAAGCCGCGGAAGAACCAGCCGAACAGCTTGTCCATGAAGCGGGTCAGCGCGTCCTTGGGGGCGTCGTGCCCGCGCAGGAGCAGCGCGGCGAGCGCCGGCGAGAGGGTCAGCGAGTTGATCGCCGAGATCACCGTCGAGATCGCGATGGTGAGTGCGAACTGGCGGTAGAACTGGCCGGTCAGGCCCGAGATGAAGGCGAGCGGCACGAAGACAGCGACGAGGACGAGCGCGATCGCGATGATCGGGCCTGAGACCTCGCGCATCGCCTTATAGGTCGCCTGGCGCGGCGAAAGCCCGTTCTCGATATTGCGCTCGACATTCTCGACCACGACGATGGCGTCGTCGACGACGATGCCGATCGCCAGGACGAGGCCGAACAGCGAGAGCGCGTTGATCGAGAAGCCGAAGAGATACATCACCGCGAAGGTGCCGACGACCGAGACCGGCACGGCGGCGAGCGGGATGATCGAGGCGCGCCAGGTCTGCAGGAAGACGATGACGACCAGCACGACCAGCGCCACCGCCTCGAGCAGCGTGGTGATCACCGCCTTGATCGAGGCGCGGACGAACTGGGTGGTGTCGTAGACGATCGAGTAGTCGACGCCTTCCGGCATGTTCTGCTTGATCTCGCGCATCGTCGCCTGGACCTGGTCGGCGATGGCGATGGCGTTCGAGTTCGGCGCCTGGAAGACCGGCACGGCGACGGCCGACTTGCCATTGAGCAGCGAGCGCAGCGCGTATTCGGCGGCACCGAGCTCGATGCGCGTGACGTCCTTCAGGCGCACGACGGCGCCGCTCGGGGCGGTCTTGACGATGATCTCGCCGAACTCCTCCTCGCTGGCGAGGCGGCCTTGGACGTTGACCGAGAGCTGCAGATCGAGCCCCGGCCCGCTCGGCGAGGCGCCGATGACGCCGGCCGCGGCCTGGACGTTCTGGGCGCGGATCTCGCGGACGATGTCGGAGGGCGAGAGCCCGTGCTCGGCGACCTTCTGCGGGTCGAGCCAGACGCGCATCGAATAATCGCCCGAACCGAAGAGCTGGACCTGGCCGACGCCGTCGATGCGCGCCAGCCGGTCCTTGACGTTGAGGACGGCGTAATTGCGCAGATAGGTCATGTCGTAGCGGCCGTTCGGCGAGGTGATGTGCACCACCATCGTCAGGTCGGGCGAGCTCTTGATGGTGGTGACGCCGAGCCGGCGCACCTCCTCCGGCAGGCGTGGCTCCGCCTGGGAGACGCGGTTCTGGACCAGCTGCTGGGCCTTGTCCGGGTCGGTGCCGAGGCGGAAGGTGACGTTCAGCGTCATCACGCCGTCGGTCGTCGCCTGGCTCGACATGTACAGCATGCCCTCGACGCCGTTGATCTGCTCCTCGATCGGCGTCGCCACGGTCTCGGCGATGACGCGCGGATTGGCGCCGGGATACTGGGCCCGCACCACCACGGTCGGCGGCACGACCTCGGGATATTCCGAGATCGGCAGCACGCGCAGCGAGAGCAGGCCGG
The DNA here is from genome assembly GCF_058798075.1 of Allobosea sp. GW823-FHT01F03. Classification (NCBI taxonomy): domain Bacteria; kingdom Pseudomonadati; phylum Pseudomonadota; class Alphaproteobacteria; order Hyphomicrobiales; family Alloboseaceae; genus Allobosea; species Allobosea sp. GW823-FHT01F03. The sequence continues at coordinate 3,987,743 of NZ_CM179505.1, forward strand.
CGATCAGGATGAGGACGGAGAGGACGCCGGCGAAGATCGGCCGGTCGATGAAGAACTTCGAGAGGTTCATGGGGGTGCCCCTTCAAGGCGGCTTCCCCGCCGGTCCCGAAGCGGCCGGCGGGGCGGAAAACGGGGAGTATCGCTCCACCCGTCATGCTCGCCCTTGTGGCGAGCATCCACGTCTTGGGCACCGCGCTCGATCGGCGAGGCGAAGACGTGGATGGTCGGGACAAGCCCGACCGTGACGGCGGAGCCTCAGCGTTGCGCGAGCTCGGTCCTGGGCTTCTTCAATTCGGAGCGCTCGGCCATCGGCACCTGCTCGGGGGCAACGCTCGCGCCGGGCCGGATGCGCTGCAGGCCGTTGACGACGATCTGCTCGCCGGCTTCGAGCCCGCTGGTGACGATGCGCAGGCCTTCGGCCGCGGCGCCGAGCGTGACCTCGCGCCAGGCCGCCTTGTGATCCTTGCCGACCACGAAGACGAACTTCTTGTTCTGGTCGGTGCCGACGGCGCGCTCGTTGATCACCAGCGCCGGCTCGCTCCTGGCCTGACCCATGCGCAGGCGCACGAACTGGCCCGGCAGCAGCGCGCCATCGGCATTGTCGAAGATCGCCCGAACGCGGACCGTGCCGGTCGCCGCGTCGACGCCGTTGTCGACGAAGTTGAGATGGCCGGAGACCGGTGCGGCCTCGTTGACCGCGGTCGTCATCTGCACCGGGATGCGCTTGAGGTCGCGGGCCTTGCCGGGCTCGACCGGCAAGGTCGCCAGTGCCCTGAGGAGCGAGCCTTCATCGGCATTGAAGCCGGCATAGACCGGATCGACCGAGACCAGGGTGGTCAGCAGCGGCGCATTGGCGCCGGCGGCGACGAGGTTACCGACGGTGACCTCTAGCCGGCCGATGCGGCCGCCGATCGGGGCGCGGATCTGGGTGTAGTCGAGGTTGAGCCGCGCCGATTGCAAAGCGGCGCGGGCGGCGCGCTCGTTTGCCTGCGCCTCGCGCAGCGCGTTCAGCCGCGTGTCGAGATCGCGCTGCGAGACGTTCTGCGACGACATCAGCTTCTGGCCGCGCTCATGCTCGTTGGCCGCGAGGGCGACACGGGCTTCGGCGGCGAGAAGCTGCGCCTGCGCGCGCTCGAACTCGGCCTGGTACGGCGCCTGGTCGATGCTGACGAGCAGGTCACCCTGCTTGACCAGCGCGCCCTGGGCGAAATGCACCTGCTCGACGACGCCGGAGACGCGCGAACGGATCTCGACGCGCTCGATCGCCTCGAGCCGGCCGGAGAACTCGGCCCAGCTGACGAGATCGCGCTGCTCGACGAGGGCGACGGACACCGGAGTCGGCGGCGGCGCGGCCGGCGCAGTATCGCCCTGTGCCTTGTCGGAGCCGTTGACGGCGATGGCGAGCGCCGCGAGCGAGACGCCGGCGGCCAAGGCGGTGCCCAACAGGGCGTGACGGATCGTTCCCAGAATCATGGGTCATTCCTTCCTGGAGCTGAAATTCGAAAGTCGGGGGTGGCAGTGCCGCCTAGCGAGGCGCGGTCATCGAGAAGAACTCGCTTACATTCTGACAGGCCGAACAGAGGCAGGAACCGTCCCGCGGCGCCTCGGCGAAAGCCTCCGGCCAATGGCTGGGCCCGCCGAGGACGTGCACCGTCGCCTCGCCGCCGGCTGCCCGCAGGCGAAGCCCGTAACTGACGCTTTCGTCGCGCAAGAGGTCGTCCTCGGCGCTGACGATCAGCGCCGGTGGCAGCCCGGACAGGCGCGAGGCGTTGGCCGGTGTCGCATAGGGATGCGCGGCCTTTTCGGGCGAGCCGAGATAGGCGTGCCAGCCATCGGCCCAGCGGCAACCGACCGGCCCGGCCTCGGCATGGCGGAAGGAATAGGTGCCGAGGCAGGCGTCGAGCATCGGCGAGAACAGGATCTGGCCGGCGAGCGGCGGCCCGTGCCGGTCGCGCGCCATCATGGCAAGGGCAGCGGCGAGGTTGCCGCCGGCCTCCTCGCCCGCCACATAGAGCGGCGCCCGCTTGCCGACCCAGCGCGCCTTGTCCCGGGCGATCGTCTCGAGCGCCGCATAGGCGATCTCGAGCGCCAGTGGGAAGCGGGCTTCCGGCGCCAGCGGATAAGGCAACGAGATCACGATCGCGCCGGCCTCGGCCAGCGTCGTCGCGACCGCCTCGCCGGAAGCGAGCGAGCCGCTGTCGAAGGTGCCGCCATGCAGGTGCAGGACGAGGCCGGCATTGTCCGGCACCGAGGCCGGCGCATAGAGCCGCCCGGACAAGGTCTGGGACCCGGCCTTGACGGCCTGTTCGCGCCAGAAGACGGCGCGGCGATAGCGGCTTTGCGGGAGCGACGGAGCGAGCATGACTGACGACTGACGAATATTGCGATCCGTCAGCATTTAGGAGATAGTGCGCACGCAATAAACCGCCGATCCGCTCCCACATTGTTTCTGTATGGAAACAATCCCCGGATCAGCCAGGAGGCCCGGATGGACCAGCTCAACGCCATGCGCGCCTTCGTGCGCGTCGTCGAGGTCGGCACCTTCACCCGTGCGGCGGAGCTGCTCGACCTGCCCAAGCCAACCGTGACCAAGCTGATCCAGCAGCTCGAAGGCCATTTGCGGGCGCAGCTGCTCAACCGCACGACACGGCGCGTCACCGTCACCATGGACGGCGCCGCCTATTACGAGCGGGCGCAGCGCGTGCTCGGCGAGATCGACGAGCTCGATGCCAGCATGGCGTCGTCACAGGCGCGGCCGAGCGGACGCCTGCGCCTCGACGTCGCCGCGCCCCTGGCGATCGAGGTGATCCTGCCCGCCCTGCCCGGCTTCCTGACGCGCTATCCGGAAATCCAGATCGATATCGGCCTCGGCGACCGCCCTGCCGATCTGATCGGAGAGAATCTCGATCTCGCCGTGCGTGCCGGCGAGATTCAGGACCAGAGCCTGATCGCCCGGCGCGTCGGCGAGATGCTGCTCGTCACCTGCGCGACGCCGGCCTACCTCGCCCGGCACGGCACGCCGCAGCATCCGCGCGACCTCGAAACCGGCCATAAGGTGATCGGCTATCGCGCCGCCGGGACCAGCCGGCCCCTGCCCTTCACCTTCGCGACGAAAAAGGAGACGATCGAGGTGCGCGGCGACCATGTCGTCTCGCTCAACGAGGGCACCGGCTATCTCGCCGCCGGACTCGCAGGGCTCGGCGTGATGCAGGTGCCGACCTTCATGGCGCAGGAGCACATCGCCGCCGGGCGGCTGGTGCCGCTGCTGACCGGCTGGTGCACCTCGCCCAAGCCGCTGCACATCGTCTACCCGCCGAATCGGCACCTCTCGAACAAGGTGCGGGTCTTCGTCGACTGGCTCGCAGAACTCTTCGCCCAGGACGACCTGATCCAGCGCCGCTCCACCCTGCCCGGCTCCTGCGGCGAGGCGGCCTGAGCCCAGCGCGGGGTTTCTTCGACCTCGGAATGCGCTAACCAGAGGCGCCGCCGCATGCGGTGCCCGAAGCGAGGTCTGTCCCCATGTCACGCAGCGTCCGCGACCAGCTCGAAGCCATTCTCGGAAGGATCGGCGACGGCGCCCCCGTCTTCACCCGGCTCCTGGCCGGGACGGCCCGCGCCGAGGCCGACGCCGCCGATGCACGCAGCGCAGCCGGGCTCAGCCTGAGCCCGCTCGACGGCACGATCGTCTCGATCAAGGATCTGTTCGACGTACGCGGCGAGACCACCTGGGCCGGCTCCAGCCTGCTCAAGGGCGCCGCTCCCGCGGCGCAGGATGCGCCGATCGTCGCAAGGCTGCGCCAGGCCGGCGCGGTAATCATCGGCAAGACCAATATGAGCGAGTTCGCCTTCTCCGGGGTCGGGCTCAACGGCACCTTCGGCACGCCCGGCAATGCGCTGGACGCGGCCCGTATTCCCGGCGGCTCCTCCTCGGGCGGCGCCGTCTCGGTGGCGCAGGGCTCGTCGGAGCTGACCGTCGGCACCGATACCGGCGGCTCCTGTCGGATTCCGGCGGCGCTGAACGGCATCGTCGGGATGAAGCCGAGCCATGGCTCGGTTCCGGACGAAGGCTGCTTCCCGCTTGCGCCGAGCCTCGACGTGATCGGCCCGCTGGCGAAGGACGTCGCGGGCTGCGCAAGGCTGCTTTCGGTGCTGGCCAGCCGTCCCTTCGCGCTCGCCGAGGGTCTCAACCCCAGCCGCTTCCGCATCGGCGTCGCCCGCGGCGGCTTCCTCGCCGAAGCTTCCCCCTCGGTGGTCAAGGCCTATGAGGCGGCGATCGAGCGGGTCGAGCGCCTCGGCGTCGCGCTCGAGCCGGTCGATCTCGACGGGGTCTGGCAGGAGATGATGGCGACCTTCTCGGTACCGCTGGTCGCCGTCGAGGCCGCCGCCGTGCATCGCGACGCCATCGCCACCAAGCCGGACGCCTTCGACCGGCGCGTCGCGGCACGCATCTCGCTCGGCACCGCCTACAAGGCCGCCGACTATATTGTGGGCATGCAGACCCGTCGCAGGCTGATCGCCAAGCTCGCCGCCGCTCTCGACGGGCTCGACGGTTTCCTCGCCCCGACCGTGCCGATCGAGGCGCCGACGATCGCCGCGCTGGAGGCCAGCGACGACGCCTTCTTCACCGCCAACCGGCTGATGCTGCGCAACGCCGCCTTCGGCAACCTGTTCGATCTGTGCTCGATCTCGCTGCCGATGCCGCTGGGCGACAAGCTCTCGGGCGGGCTGATGCTGAGCGCGGTCGCGGGGCAGGATCAGCGCCTGCTCAACCTCGCGAAGCTGATCGAGCCGGCTGCCGCCGGGCACTGAAACACCTGTGCCGCGCGCTCCGCGCCAGTTCGGGGCGGGACGCACGGCACGGCAGGAAACAAGCGATGCCCGGACAACATCCGGGCCGCCGCTCAGTGACTGGCGAAAACGGTGCGCGAGCCGTCCTTGGCGATCAGCCAGGTGTCATAGCGATCCGCCTTGACGCCGGGGACTTCCATGCCGGGCGAACCGACCGGCATCTCCGGGACGGCGAGGCCGCGGGCCTGCGGCCGCTCGCGCAGCAGGCGGCGGACATCGGCGGCGGGCACATGCCCTTCGACGAAATAGCCGTCGACCACGGCCGTGTGGCAGGATTCGGCGGCATCCGGCACGCCGAACTCGCGCTTGCGAACCGCCAACTCCTCGGTCATCACCACCTTGGTCTCGAAGCCCGCCTTCTTCATGTGGTCGACCCAGGCGCCGCAGCAGCCGCAGGAGGCGCTGCGATAGACGGTGACGACCGGAGCGGCCTCCTGGGCCGCGAGCGGCAGCGACGCGGAACAGACAAGAGCTCCGGCGATCAGGCCACGACGCGTAAGCATTCCAACTCTCCTTCTGGCGGGCGAAGCCGCAGCCCTCATTCCGGCTGCTTCTCCTGCGTCCTTTCGCGAACGCATACCCCCTTGATGCAAGTGACGATGACGAGCTTGTGCGCCGAGCCGAAGCAATTGGCACGATAGCTCGTCACCCCGTCCCGGTCGAACAGCGTCTCGAGCCGGAAACGGGGGCAACCGGCCTCGAGCAGTACGGCTTGCAGGTTGCCGTCGCTGCCGAAGCCTGCCTGCGGCGCACCCAGGACGCACACCGCGGCCAGGCAGGCCGGCCGGGTGAGCGCCAGGGCGCGCCGAGGGCTCATTTCTGGATCTTTGTGACCGTAATCTGACCGTTCACCCGCTCGGCCGTGAACTTGATCTTGTCGCCGGCCTTGACGGTCTTGAGCATTTCGGGATCGCCGGCCCGGAACACCATCGTCATCGCGTCCATGTCGAGGTTCTTGATCGGGCCATGGTCGACGGTGAGCTTGCCCTGGGCAGGGTCGACCTTCTTGACAGTGCCGGTGACGAGCGGCGCGTTCTGGGCGAGCGCCGGTGCGACGAGCAAGGTGGCGAGAGCAAAGCTGGAAATGGTCATACGCAAGGGAGAACTCCTGTCTTCGTAGGGGGCGCGGTTCACTTGACGATGATCTTGCCGGTCATGCCGGCTTCGCGGTGACCGGGGATCAGGCAGGAGAAATCGAACTCACCGGCCTTGGTGAACTGCCAGAGGATTTCGCCGTTCTTCTTCGGGGCAAGGCGCTTGGCGTTCGGGTCGTCATGTTCCATGTCGGGATTTTTCTGCATCTCGATGGCGTGCTTGAGGTTTTCCTCCAGCGTCGCCACCACCAGCTCATGGTCGAGCTCGCCCTTGTTGCGCAGCTGGAAGCGGACCTGCTCGCCGCGGCGCACCTCGATCCGGTCCGGAATGAACAGCATCTTGCCGTCGCGCTCGGTCATCGAGACCTGGACGATGCGCGCCTTCTTCTTCGGATCGCCCGGCTTGCCATAGGCGGTCTCGTCGCCATGCCCGTGGCCGGCGCCCCCGGGACCGGCAAAGGCCGCCGTCGACAGGGCGAGCGCCGCGGCCGCACCCAGGACGATGGATCTGATCTGCGTCTTCATCGGCGTGCTCCGTTCGCGATTGCGCCTCAATGATGGGAATGTCCGCCGGACTTGGCCCGGGGAAGCGGCTTGCCGTCCGGACCGAGCCTCGGCTTGCGGGGATCCCTGGCACGCCAGTCGACCGAGGGCGCGCCACTGTCGGGCCCCTCCGTGCGCGGCGCCTCGGCGAGCTTCGGCCCCTTGTATTCGTAGGCGACGGTGCCTTCGGGGTGCTTGAACCAGCCCGGGTCCTTGTAGTCGTTCTTCGCCCGGCCCTCGCGGACCTTCAGCACCGAGAACATGCCGCCCATCTCGACCGGCCCGAACTGCGCGAAGCCGGTCATCATCGGCAAGGTATTGGCCGGCAGCGGCATCTCCATGGCGCCCATCTCGCCCATACCGGTCGAGCCCATCGGCATGTAGCCCGGCGCGATCCTGGCGATGCGCTTGGCAAGGTCCTTCTTGCTGACGCCGATATAGTTCTTCACCGAATGCCCCATGGCATTCATGGTGTGATGCGATTTGTGGCAGTGGATCGCCCAGTCGCCGAGCTCGTCGGCGACGAAGTCGAAGGCGCGCATCTGGCCGACGGCGACGTCGATCGAGACCTCGTCCCAGGCCGCTGCCGGGTCGACCCAGCCGCCATCCGTGCACGAGACCTTGAATTCGTAGCCATGCAGATGGATCGGGTGATTGGTCATGGTCAGATTGCCGAAGCGGATCCGGACCTTGTCGTTCTTGCCCACGACGAAGGGGTCGATGCCCGGAAAGACACGGCTGTTCCAGCACCACATGTTGAAGTCGGTCATCTCGGCGACCCGCGGCACATAGGAGCCGGGTTCGATGTCGAAGGCGTTGAGCAGGAAGACGAAGTCGCGGTCGACGCGGCGGAAGGCCGGGTCCCTGGGATGGACGACGAAGAAGCCCATCATACCCATCGCCATCTGGACCATCTCGTCGGAATGGGGATGGTACATATAGGTGCCGGAGCGACGCAGCTCGAACTCGTAGACGAAAGTCTTGCCTGAGGGGATGTGCGGCTGCGTCAGCCCGCCGACGCCATCCATGCCGTTCGGCAGGCGCTGGCCGTGCCAGTGGATCGTGGTGCTCTCCGGCAGCCTGTTGGTGACGAAGATGCGGACCTTGTCGCCCTCGACCGCCTCGATGGTCGGCCCCGGCGACTGGCCGTTATAGCCCCAGAGATAGGCCTTCATGCCGGGAGCGAGCTCACGCTCGACCGGCTCGGCGACGAGGTGGAACTCCTTCCAGTCGCCGTTCATGCGCCAGGGCAAGGTCCAGCCGTTCAGCGTCGCGACCGGCTGGTAGTCCGGCCCCGTGGTCGGGACGAGCGGCGCCTGAGTCGTCGCCTCCTTCATGGTCGGCGCCTCCGGCACCGAGGCGAAGGCGGTGCGACCGGAGACCGCGCCGGCCGCGGCGACGACGAGGCCGGAGGTGCCGATGAAGCCTCTGCGTGAGATGGTCATGCTGTCGTTCCCCGCTCGCTAATGGCCGCCGCCGGCCTCGCCGCCGGACGCGGCAGCGACGGTGGCCCCGTCCCCGCCCGCCCCGCCGCCGATGACGACATGCTTGAGGTCGGTATGGGCGATCCAGAAATCCCGCCGCGCATTGATGGCCGCGACGTTCGAGAGGATGCGGGCGCGCGCATCGGTGATGAGCTGCGTCACGTCGATCAGCATGCCATTATAGTGCAGCAGCGACTCGTCCTGGATGATCTTGCGCAACGGCAGGACATTGTTCTGGTACTGGCGGGCAATGTCGTAGGTGGCGCGATAGCCGACATAGGCTTCGCGCGCCTCGGAGCGGATGTTGACCGCCTTCTCCGCCAGCTTGTTAGCGGCTTGCATGTAGGTCTGCTCGGCCTGCACCACCTTGGACTGGCCGAAATCGAAGATCGGAATCTCGATCTCCAGTTCGACGGTGCGGCTGCGGCTGGTCTCGCGCTCGACTTCGCCGGCATGTGACAGGCTGCGGCCACGGTCATAGGTGCGGCGGCCGAGCAGATCGATGTCGTTGACGAAGCGCGTCGCATTGGTCAGGCCGAGCGCCCCGGCGAGCGCATCGAGATCGGCGCGGGCGACCTTGAGATCGATGCGCTTGCGCAGCGCCTCGGATTCGATCGCCTTGACGCTCTGCAGCCGCGGCAACGGGGCGAGCATACCGGGCAGCTTGAACTTGAGTTCGTCGCCCCAGAGGCCAAGCTGGCGCACCAGCCGCTCGCGTTCCTGGCGCTGCACGAGCCGCGCCTGGGCGAGCTGGGCTCCGAGCTCGGCATCAAAGGCGAATTCGCGGGCCTGGTCGAGCTTGTTGACGCCGCCGGATTCGCCGAGGCGCTTGAACAATTCGGCAGCCGCGTCGCTCGAGCCCTTGGCCTGCTCGATGAAGCCGACCTGGGCATTGGCCGCGACGGCGCGGTGATATTGCCGGCGCGTGTCGGCAGCGAGCTTCAGCACCGTCTCGGCGGTACGCAATTGCGCGGCCTGGAAGCGCTCGCGGGCGATCTCGGCCCGCGCCGGCAGCGTCACCAGTGCGAAGATGCTGCCGGCGATCTGCCGCTCGATCTCGAGAGCGAAGCGCCCCGAGCGGCTGGAGATGCCGAGTGTCGGATTGGGCGGCAGGCTGGCAGCGACCATCTGTGCCTCGGCGATGCCGAGCTCGTTGAACGCGGCCTGCAGGCCACGATTGTTGAGCAGGGCGACCTGGACGGCGGCATCGGCACTGAGCGGCTGCTTCAAAAGCTGGTCGACGCGCGCCTTGGCGCTGATCGCCCCGGTCGCATCAGTGATCTTGACGACATCCTTGTTGAGCTCGGCGAAGGCGACGTCACGGGCGACGCCGGTCCCGGCATCGGGCGAGAATGAGGCGCAGCCTCCGAGAAGGACGGCGAGCGCGACCGGCAGGCCGCGGCGGCCATGGAGGGACAGGTTCCGCTGCTTCACGATCACTGCCCCTTCGGCGCCACTTGGCGGTTGAGATCCTGCCAGCCCCTGGGCTCGGCCGGGCGCAGCGCCCTGGCGCCGGAGACGGCGACATAGGACGGTGCCGGCACGGCGACGCTCGGGTCGGCCGGGTGGCGGCCGGCGAGCGGATAGGCCGGGCTGCAGCCCGCCGCCAATGCGGCGAGCGCCAGGACGGCCGCGACATTGCGCGTCCGAAAGGAACGTCGGAAAGGATGCGGTGGAGGCTCGGTCGGCATCGCTCGCTGGCTTCGCAGAGGTGAATCGGCTGACGAAGCGAAATTAGCGAAACGGCCTCCGGAGCGGTGTTACATATTGTTTCAGCGGCCGGAACGGGCCGAAACCCCGGCCTGCGGCAGCCGGACGCGCGCCCGCAGACCGCCCTCGGGCCGGTTCTGCAAGGTGACGTCGCCGCCATGGCCGCGCAGCGCGCTGCGTGCGATCGTCAGGCCGAGACCGACGCCGCCAGTCTCGCGGCTGCGCGAGGTTTCGAGGCGCACGAAGGGCATGAAGACCCGCTCGAGGTCCGTCTCCGGCAGACCTGGACCGTCATCGTCGATCAGGATCTCCGCTCCGCCGGCGTCCTGCGCCAGGCTGATCCGGACCGGGCCGCCATAGCGCGCGGCATTGTGGACGAGATTGGTCAGAGCCCGCTTAAGCAAGAGGCGCCGGCCACGCCAGCGCAGCTTGCCCGGCCCTTCCAGCACGACGTCGTGGCCGGCATCGAGCGCATCGTCCTTGATCGTCTCCAGCAGGGCGGCGAGATCGAAATCGCGCAGTGGCTCCTCGCTGCGCTCGCCGCGCAGGAAGGTCAGGCTGGCATCGAGCATCGCCTCCATCTCGTCGAGATCGGCATCGATCGCCGGCGGCAGCGCCTCGTCCCGCGCGCCCTTCGCCTCGCGCAGCTCCTGCGCCCGCAGCCGCAGCCGGGTCAGCGGCGTCTTCAGATCATGCGAGATCGCAGCGAGCGTCTGGGTACGCTCGTCGATCAGACGCTTGATGCGGTTTTGCATGTCGTTGAAGGCACTGGCGAGCTCGCGCACCTCGGCCGGCCCCTTGACCGGCAATTGCGGTGCCTCCGCCCCGACATAGGCGCGGCGCGCGGCATCGGCGAACATGCGCAGCGGCCTTGTCAGCCAGCGCACCATCAGGATCGCGACGAGGATGACGCCGAGCCCCATCAGGCTCGTCGACCAGACGATGCCGTGCATGCTGCCATGCGGGCCGCTGAGCTTGGTCACGCTGAAATTGACCCAGCCCTCGTCAGGCGCCCTGATCGAGAGCTGGAACTGATGGGGGTCGATGCCGCCATCCGGCAGGCGCGGCGCCGAGAGGATCAGGCGCTCCTGGGCGAGTTCCGGCGCAAGTTCGAGCAGCCTGCCCCGCAGGGGCTCGAACTCGGGTCCGGCGCTGGCCCCGGCGCCTCCGGCAGTGAGCTCCGTCGCGCTCCAATGGACTTCGATCGGGCCGCCCGAAAGCGAATGCGCGATCGTCTCGCGCTCCTCGACCGGCAATGCCAGCACGGCGCGCTTGATGGTGACGAGCCGCTCGGCAAGGCGGCTTTCGTTGGCGAGATCGACCTCGGAACGCAGCCCGACCTGATAGCTCCACAGGCTGAGCAGGTGGAAAAGACCCAGCCCCAGCAGCAACACGACGATGGTGCGCGACTGGATCGTATCCGCGGCGCGCCAATTCATCGACGCTCGACCTCCGGCAGGAACATGTAGCCGGTGCCGCGCACGGTCTTGATCATGGCATCGCCGCCAGCCTCGATCTTCTTGCGCAGGCGGCTGATCTGCACGTCGACGACGCGGTCGAAGCCGGTGGCGACGCGGTTCTTGGCGATGTCGAGCAGCGCCTCCCGCGACAGCGCCTTGCCCGGTGCCTCGACGAAGGCGCGCAGCATGTCGAACTCGCCGGTGCTGAGATCGACGACGCTGCCTTGCGGATCGACCAGTTCGCGGCGGACGATGTCGAGGGTCCAACCGGAGAAGCCATAGCTGCGCACCGCGGCAGCACCGGGCTGGCTGACCGCCCGCCGGGCCCGCCGGATCAGGGCGTTGATCCGTGCGACCAGCTCGCCGGGGCTGAACGGCTTGGCGAGATAATCGTCGGCGCCGAGATCGAGGCCCGAGATGCGGTCGTTTTCCTCGCCGCGCGCCGTCAACATGATCACCGGGACGGCGGAACTGCGACGCAGCTCGCTGCAGAGCTCGAAGCCGGAGGCTCCGGGCAGCATGACGTCGAGCACGATCAGATCGACCGGCGCCCCCTTCAGGCTTTCGGTCATCTCACGGCCGTCGGCGGCGGCGCTGACGCGGTAGCCATTGGCCCGGAGCAGGCGGCTGACCAGGAAACGGATCTGCGGATCGTCATCGACGACGAGGATATGGGCCTCTGGCGAGCCGAGCGGCGCGGGGCTCGCGGCAGTGTCGTTCACGGCATGCTGGTCCCTGGTCGTTCGTGGCAAAGGCTTCTTCTAGATCACCGCGCATCGGTTCGGACGCAGTCACGGTGATCTATCTTTTTGTTATCGCATCGGAGTTTTCCGAAAAGTGGATCCCGCTTTTCGGTCCGATGCTATAGCGCGGCCGGCCTCGATACGATCGTGACAAATTGTTTCGGCGCCCTGCCCCGCGCCCGTCTCATCTTGTTGGCCGTCGAGTCGAGCCCGTCGCGGCGGAATTTGCAAGGAGCCGGACAGCGAAGAGGCCGCGCAAGCCGGAGCGATGGCCCAGGGCGGCCTCAGCCCGCGGTGATCTCGACATGGTTCCGGTGGAAGATCCGGCTTGCCGCTCGGGAAACCCGCCTGTACGTTCTTGTATGCAAGATGCGAAGTCTCGAGGTTCGCTCGATCGAACCGCCGCAAGAGACGCGCCTAGGGAATATGCACTCACCTTCGTGGTGCGGGCGGATTGATTGCTTCGTGGGCCGATGGCGCACGCGCAGGGAGGATGCATGGTCGCAGGCAACCGCTTGGCGGGGGCGCTGACTTTCGTCGCGCCTTTGGCTTTCCTGGTCGTCATCTGGGCGATCGTCGTTCCCGTATTCGAGGTCAGGCCGCAGATCTTCCCGAGCGTTTCCTCCGTCTTCGCCGCCGGTATCGCCGGCCTGCGTGACGGCACCCTGCTCACCCATGTCGCGACCAGCCTGGCGCGCGTCGCTATCGGCACCGTGCTGGCGATCATCGTCGCGGTGCCGCTCGGTATACTCATGGGAATCAGCAAGGGCGTCTCGGCCTTCCTGACGCCGCTGCTGCGCTTCTTCTCGGTGCTTGCCGGCATCGCCTGGATCCCGATCGCGACGCTCTGGTTCGGCTATGGTTTCGGCGCCATCGTCTTCGTCATCTTCAACGCCGTCTTCTTCGTCGTCGTCTACAACACACTGCTCGGGGTCTCGACGATCCCGATGCCGATCCGCAATGCGGCAGCGTCGCTCGGGGCGGGCCGGCTCGCCATGCTGAGCGACGTGCTGCTGCCCGGCGCCCTGCCGAACATCGTAACCGGCATCCGCACCGGGCTCGGCTTTGCCTGGCGCGGCCTGATCGCGGCCGAGATGATCGCGACGAATGTCGGCCTCGGCTACATGCTGTTCGTCGCCCGTGACTTCTACCAGACCGAGGTGATCATCCTCGGCATGATCGTGATCGGCACGCTCTGGCTGCTGATCGACCGGTTGATCCTCGCTCCCCTGGAACTCGCGACGATCGAACGCTGGGGCCTGGTGCGCGCATGAACGCCGCCCTCGTCCTCTGGAGCTGGTGGGTCCGCACCTCCGCCAAATGGCCGGTTCTGCAGACGCTCGCCCCCTTCGTTCCGGTCGTCGCGCTCTGGTGGGGCGTCGCCGCCTGGGGACCGTTCCCGCCGGCCTTCTTCCCGTCGCCAATGGATGTCGTGCGCGCCTTCGGCGCCCTGGTCTACAAAGGCATCCTGCCGGAATATCTCGGCGACAGCGTCGCCCGGCTCGCCGCGGGCGCGGCCGTCGGCATCGCGCTCGGCATCCCGCTCGGCCTGCTGATCGGCCTGAGCCGGCGCGCCTACACCGCCCTCTGGCCGATCCTGCTGTTCTTCCAGGCGATCGGCGACATCGCCTGGCTGCCGATCCTGATCATCTGGTTCGGCTTCGGTATGACGACGATGACGATCATCATCGTCTACACCGTGCTCTTCCCGGTGGTGCTCAACACCGTGCTCGGCGTACGCTCGGTGCGGATCGAGCTCTACCGGGCCGCCCAGAGCCTCGGCGCGACGCCGTCGCGGGTGCTGACCGAGGTGGTGATCCCCGGCGCGCTGCCGAACATCATCACCGGCCTGCGCAACGGGCTCGGCTATGGCTGGCGCGCGCTGATCGCCGCGGAGATGATCGTCGGCACCAGCGGCATCGGCTTCATGATGTTCGATGCACGCCGGGCCGGCTCCGTGGTCGAAATCGTGCTGGGCATGATCGTGCTCGGCATCCTCTGGTACATTGTCGACGCCTGGGTGCTGGCTCCGATCGAGCGGGCGACGGGGCGTCGCTGGGGACTGGTGACACAGTGAAATCGCTCAGCCTGAAATCGCTCTCCAAGACCTATTTCGACCTCTATGCCGGCTCGCAGCACACGGCGCTGCACGACATCTCGCTCGATGTGCCGGCCGGCGAATTCGTCTCGATCGTCGGCCCGTCCGGCTGCGGCAAGTCGACCATCCTCAATATGGTCGCCGGCTTCATCCCGCAATCGGGCGGCGAGATCCTGGTCGGCGGCGAGCCGGTCAAGGGGCCGGGCGCCGACCGCGGGGTGGTGTTCCAGTCCTTTGCCCTCTTCCCCTGGAAGACGGTGCTGGAGAATGTCGGCTTCGGGCCGAAGATGCGCGGCATCGCCAAGGCCGAGCGCGACGAGATCGCGCGCGAATATCTCGACCTGGTCGGGCTGGCTCATGCCGCCGACCGTTATCCGAACGAGCTCTCCGGCGGGATGCAGCAGCGCGTCGGCGTGGTCCGGGCGCTGGCCAACAAGCCGGACATCCTCCTGATGGACGAGCCTTTCGCCAGCGTCGACGCCCAGACCCGCATGACCCTGCAGGAGGAGCTCACCCGGATCTGGGAGGAGCGCCGCCCGACGGTGATCTTCATCACCCATGACGTGCCCGAGGCCGTCTTCCTGGCGAACCGCGTCGTCGTCCTGTCGAAGGGCCATATCCTCGAACAGGTCGAGATCCCGCTGGCGCGACCGCGCGTCTGGGACCAGCTGGTCGAGGATGACGACTTCAAGGAGCTTTCCAACAAGGTCCTGGCGCTGGTGAGGGCGGCATGAAGCTCGCCCGCGCCGCGCTCTCATCGAGACGGGGCCGCATCCTGCTCGGCCTCTTGGCCGCGTGGCTCGCCTGGCAGGCCTGGCTCGTGCTCCACGCCCCGTCCAAGGTCGCGGGCGGCTTCCCCGAGCGTCAGCGCGTCAACGCGCTGATCACCCTGCCTTTCGTGCCCGAGCGCTTCCACATCCTGATCTTCCAGCGCTTCGGACGCGTCTCGGGCACCGACGGCAACAGCGTCGAGGTCAGGAATATCGACAAGAACCAACTCAACGCCATCGCCCGCTACTACTGGGTGAGCAGAATTGAGCCCTTGCAACCGGGAGGATAGAGCATGATCACACGCAGGACTATGCTAGCTGGAGCCGCGGTCATCGCCGCGCCGGCTGTCGTCAGGGCGCAGCAACTGGTCAAGATGAAGGCCGGCATGGTCACCGGCATCGACCAGCTCGGCCTGCCGATCGCGCTGGAGCGCGGCTTTTTCGAGAAATGGGGTCTCGATGTCGATATCGCCCGGCCCTATGCGACCGGCGTCGACGCGCTGAACGCGCTTCAAGCCGGCGAGAGCGAGATCGTCCAGGTCGGCGTGCCGATGATCGGCGCCGTCGTGCGCGGCATGGATCTGGTGGCGCTCGGCAACTATAGCGGCAACGCCCACCGCGGCGGTTCTGACGCCACCATGGCGCTGGTCGCCCGCGCCGATTCCGGCATCACCAAGGGCAACCTCGCCTCCCTCAAGGGCAAGAAGATCGCGGCCTCCTTCGGCACGATCAACCATCTCTACATCCTCGCTTTGATCGAGAAGGGCGGGTTGACGCCGGCCGACGTCACGCTGGTCAACACGCCGCCGCCGGACATGACGGTCGCGCTCCTTGCCAAGGGGATCGACGCCTTCGTCGGCTGGGACCCCTGGCCGATCATCGCGCTCAAGGACGTGCCGGGCGCGGTCGAGATCATTCGCGGCGGCGACGTCATCGCCTATGTCGGCTTCAATGTCGGCATGCGGCCCTGGGTCGCCGCGAACGGGCCGAAGATCGAGAAGTTCCTGGCGGCGGTCTCCGAGGCCGACCAGTGGATGCGCAAGAACCCGAAGCTCGCGGCACAGGTCGGTACGCGCTGGATCCCCGGCCTCAAGCAGGAGATCGCCGAGGCGGCGATGGAGTTCAACATTCAGCAGGCCGACAGGCGCCTCTCGGCCAATAACTACCGGGCGATGTGGGCGGCGCTCGACCGGCTGAACCGGCTCGGCTTCCTGAAGTCGACCTTCGACGTCAACAAGCACATCGAGCCCAAGCACATCCTCAAGGTGATGCAGGAGCACCCTGCACTGTTCAACGACCTGCCGCCGATCCCGGCGGATGTCGCGATCGGCCCAGGCTACGAATTCAAGCCCTGACCTATCGCGATTGGCGGGCGGCGGCAACCGAGTGCCGCCGTCGCCGGCGCATCTCCGCGCCTAGCCGATCCGCGGAGATGCCCATCCCGACGCGGATCCTGCGAAAGGTCGGTGCAGCTGCAAGCAGGCAGCGCCCTGGCCCAGCGCCCTTCAATACGCGACCGATCCGACCGAGCCTGTTCCGAAGACCTGCCGAAGCGCCTGCGACAGGGTCCTGACGCGCGCCGGGGTATAGCGCGCATAGAGCGCGGCATTCGCGCGCCCGAGCGCATGCTCGCCGCTGAAGCTCCCGCCATAGCTGGATACGACGAGATCGTTGACCCGGTCCTTGACCCTGGCGATTTCGCCGGCATCGGGAGAACCCGGATGCACGAGATTGAAATGCATGCCGCCATCGGCGATGTGGCCGAAATCGCAGATCGCGAGCTCGGGGAACTCCGCCCCCAGCACGCCGGCCACTTCCCGCCGGAAGGCGACGAGATCCGATCGGCGCAAGGAGAGGTCGAAGCCGATGACGTGTCCCGAGGCCCGCAAGCCCTCGGACAGGGAATGGCGCAGGGCCCAGAGTTCCTCGCCGCGCCCCATCAGCGCATCGGCCAAAAGCGGCTCCTCCTGCTCGAAGAGTTCGCCCAGGACCTGCTCCAGCACGGTTTCGAGGCTCGCCTCGCCCTCGCGGGCTGGCCATGACCGGGTCAGCTCGACGAGGATCGCATAGGGCGGGATCTCGCCGCGTGCGAAGGGATTGCGCAGTTGCGCGACATGGCCGAGCGCACGCGCCATCGCATTGCGCGACATGCCCTCCAGCGCGCTGAGATATTCGCCGCAGCCGCGCTCGACCAGCCCGAGCAAATGGGGAATGGCGTCGTCGCTGGCGGGAACGAGCAGCGCCGTCGCCGCTTGCAGCGGGCGGCGCTGCACATCGAGAACAGCCCTGGTGACGATGCCGAGGGCGCCACAGCTGCCGATGAACAGCTGCTTGAGATCGAGCCTCGAATTGTCCTTGCGCAGGCCGCTGCGCAGATCGAGGACCGTGCCCTCGGCGTCGGGCAGCACGACCTCGAGCCCCAGCACCTGCCGGCGCATCGCGCCGTAGCGCAGATAGCGTGCTCCGCCGGTGTTGGTGGCGATCATGCCGCCGATCATCGGATCGGCGCCCAGATCGATCGGCAGGAACAGCTCATGTTCGGCGAGCAGGCCGTTGAGCTGCGAGAGACGAACGCCGGCCTCGACCTCGACGGTGCGGTTGGTCGGATCGACGACCGGCCGGCGGTTGAGCCGGTCGAGACTGAGCACGAGCTGCGTCCCGGAGATGTCCGGCGTCGCCGCGCCGACAAGCCCGGTATTGCCTCCCTGCGGCACGAGCGTAAGCCCATGCGCGACGGCATAGGCGACGACCGCCGAAACCTCGGCTGTCGTCGCCGGGCGGACCACCGCGGCGGCGCGCCCCTCGTCATAGCGCGCCCCGATCTCGTAGCTGGCCTTGTCCGCCGGATCGACGAGCAGATGGCGGTCGCCGACAAGCGCGGCGAGCGCGTCGAGATGTGGCCTGTCGATCATGGTCGCTCCGCGTCGCCGGGAGATCCGGCTCAGGCCTGATGCGCGGTGCTGCCAAGAATGGCCTCGATGCAGCGTGCATCATGAAGCAGGCGCGCATCCTCCTTGACGCAGCCGACGACCTGGAAGCCCAGCGGCAGCCCGGACGGGCCACGCGCCGCCGGCAGCGTGATCGAGGGGTTGTGGAGCAGCGACCAGATGCGGATGAAGGCGGAGCTTCCCGTGCTCGTCGCCTCGGGCGCCTCGCCGAGCGTCGAGGGCATGACGATGACGTCGACATCGCCGGCGACATCGTAATAGGCGCGCCGGCAGCGATCCGCGGCATCGAGCGCCTGCGCGTAGTCTGCCGCGGTATAGCTCTCGCCCAGTTCGAGATACTCGATCAGCTCGCGGTCGCATTTCTCGGCATGATTGCGCTTGATGTCGGCGTATTCGCGGGCGAGATCATAGGCCATGATCACGTCCTGCGCTTCGCCGATGCCATCGAAGACCGCCGGCATGGCGAGCGTCCTGACGGTCGCACCCGCGGCCTCCAGCTTGCGCAGATGGCCTTCGAAGATCGCCAGGGCAGCAGGATCGGCCTGATCGAAATCCTTGGTGCGCCAGACGCCGACGCGGAGGTCGCGCCGCAGCGTGGCAGTGGTGTCGAAGCGCGGATCGCCGGTGAAACCCTTCATGAACAGGGTCGCGTCCTCGACCGAGCGGCAGATCGGCCCGATCACGTCGAGCGGACGCGAATAGGTCCTGATCCCGACATAGGGAATCGCATCGAGCGTCGGCTTGAAGCCGACGGCGCCGCAGAAGGCGGATGGGCGCAGGATCGAGCCGGCCGTCTGCGTGCCGATCGACAGCGGCGCCATGAAGTCCGCGACCGCCGCGCCCGAGCCGGCCGAGGAGGCGGCGGGCGTACGCGTCAGGTCATGCGGGTTGCGCGCCGGCCCCGGCAGCATGATGGCGTGGCGCGACACGGTGTTCTTGCCGAGCACGTTGAAGCCGAGATTGCGCGCCATCGTCACGACCGGCGCGTCCAGCTTCGGCTGGCGCCCCGGGAAGATCTCGGGATCGCCGAGCTCGGTCGGCATGTCGGCGGTGTCGATCGTGTCCTTGAGGCCGAGGGGAACGCCGTCGAACGGCTTGCTGCGGCCGTTGCGATCGAGCAGGCGGGCGCGCTCGATCGCCGCCTCGGCCCCGACATGGACCCAGGCCCGGACACCGGAATTACGCTCCTCGATGCGCTCGAGGCAGGCGCGGGCCCAGGCCTCGCAGGTCAGGCTGCCCTGCTCCAGGGCGCGCAGGCCCTCGGCGACGGTGAGCATGGCCGTGGCGCTTGCAGCCGGCCGTCGCGGCGCGACGGGACGGGTGCCGACAGTCATATCGTTCATTGGGCGTGTCCTGTTCTAGATCTGCGCGTGGGAGCCAGGAGAGCCGGCGCCATGGCCCCGGCCGATGTAGACGTCACCCATCTCCTCGTTGGCGAGCAGATTGGCGCCGGTGTCGGTCAGGACGATGCGCCCTGAATCGAGGATGTAGCCCCGGTCGCTGAAGGCGAGCGCCTGCCGGGCGCGCTGCTCGACCATCAGCACGGCGACGCCGGCCTGGGGCAGCTTGCGCACTTCGGCGAAGACCTGGTCCGTCAGGGCCGGTGACAGCGCCGCCGAAGGCTCGTCGAGCAGGATCAACCGGGGGGACGACATCAGGGCGCGGGCGAAGGCGAGCTGCTGGCGTTCGCCGCCCGACAGATTCTCGGCATAGGTGCCACGCCGCCCGGCGAGGGCCGGAAAGAGCTCGAACATCTCGCGGATGCGCTGCGGCTTGCCGGTGACGTGCTCGACGACCTGGAGATTCTCCAGCACCGTCAACGTGCCGAAGACGTTGCGGACCTGCGGGACATAGGAGATTCCGACGCGGATGCGATCCTCGATCGCCAGCCGCATCAGGTCGATGCCGTTGAAGTTCATCTCCCCCGAGAGGCGCGGGAGGAGACCCATCGCCGCCTTGATCAGGGTCGACTTGCCGGCACCGTTGGTGCCGGCGATGGTGACGATCTCGCGCTCGGCCACCACCATGTCGATGCCGCTGATGATATCGACATCGCCATAGCCGCCGGAGAGCCCGGCGATCCTGAGCAGACTCATATCACCCCTCCCATATAGGCTTCGCGGACGCCGGCATCGGCGAGCACCGCCTCGGGCGTTCCGCTGGCGATCACCTGGCCGCGGTCCATCGCGTAGAGACGCGGCACCAGCCGCGCGAGTTCGGCGAGATTGTGCTCGATGATCAGCACGGCGATGCCGCGCCGGTTCAATTCGACGATGCGCTCGCAGAGCTGGCCGATCAGCACGGGATTCACCCCGGCGAACGGCTCGTCGAGCATGATGCAGCTCGGCTCGAGCATCAGCAGTCGCCCGATTTCCAGGAGCTTCTTCTGGCCGCCGGAAAGCTTGCCGGCGAGCTCGTCGGTGACGCGGGCGAGATTGAGGAAGGCGAGGACTTCACGCACGCGCTGCGCCAGCCTCTCCTCCTCCTCGCGGATCGCGCCCCGGGCGAAGAGCAGGTTTGCGAGCTTCTCGCCGCGCTGGTCGCGCGCCGCCACCATCATGTTGTCGAAGACGGTCATCTGGCTGAACTCGCGCGGCACCTGGAAGGTGCGCGCCAGCCCGCGCCGGACCCGCTGGTGAACTGCGAGCTCGGTGATGTCCTCGCCACGGAAGACCACGCTGCCGGACCCGGCCGGGATATAGCCGGTGGCCACGGAGAACAGCGTGCTCTTGCCGGCACCGTTGGTGCCGATCAGCCCGACGAGCTCTCCCTCGCCGACTTCGAGGGAAACCGAGCTCAGCGCCTTGAAGCCACCGAAACGCGCGGTGATGTCGGTCACGGAGAGGAGGGCCATCAGTGCTTCCTCTCAGCGGATTTGCCGAACAGGCCCTGGGGCCGGTAGAGCACGACGCAGATCAGGGCCATGCCGATGATCCAGATGCGGACGCTCGCGAGCTGGACCTCGGAAATCCCGGTGAAGATGTCGCGCAGGAAGCGCGAGCCTTCCAGGAAGCCGACCAGCAGCACCGTCCCCATGACGACGCCGCGCAGCGAGCCGACCCCGCCCAGCACGATCGCGATCCAGATGTAGAAGGTGATCAGCGGGACGTATTGCTCGGGGCTGATGAAGGTCAGGTAGTGGGCCTGGAGGCCGCCGGCGAGCCCGGCGATGCCGGCACCGATCATCAGCGAGCGGGTCTTGAACTGGGCCGGGTTCTTGCCCAGTGCGCGCACCGCCACCTCATTGTCGCGGATCGCCTCGATGACGCGGCCGAACGGGCTCTTGATGATCTGGTGGATCGCGAAGAACACCGCGATGCAGACCACGACCAGCAGCAACAGGATGCACAGGTCGATATAGCGCGGCTCGACCCAGCCGGCGAACAGGCGCGGAATGCCGGGCAAGCCATGCATGCCGCGCGTCAGCCACTCCTCGGTCTGCAGCGTCATGCGTACCGCTTCGGAGAAGCCCAGCGTGACAATGGCGAGGTAGTCGCCCCCCAGACGCAAGGCGATGATGCCGATCGGATAGGCCGCCAGCGCCGCCAGCAGCGCCGCCGCCGCCAGGGAGACCGGCACCGGCACGCCCTTCAGCGCGAGCAGCGCGGAGGCATAGGAGCCGATGGCGAAGAAGCCGACATGGCCGAAATTGACGAGCCCGGTGAAGCCGTATTGGAGCGCCAGGCCGCTGGCCATCAGCAGGTAGACCAGCACGCTGATGGCGATGGCGATGAAATAGCCTTCCATGACATCACCTCGCAGCGATGGGACGGCCGAGCATGCCCTGCGGACGCAGGAGCAGCACGACGAGAAGAATGAAAAAGGCGAGGACGATCTTGTAGGCGGGGCCGACATAGAGGCTCGCGACTTCCTGCGCGATGCTGAAGGTCACGATCCCGAGCACCGCCCCGACCGGGCTGCCGATGCCCCCGAGAATGACGCCGGCGAACATCGGCATCAGCAGTTCCCAGCCCAGTTCCGGCAGCACCACGGCCTTGATGCCGAGCAGGGCGCCGCCCAGGCCGCAGAAGGCCCCGGCGATGGTCCACAGGAAGATCATCACGCGGCGGGCACGGATGCCGCTGGCGGCGGCGAGCTCGGCGCTGTCGGCGATGGCGCGCATGCGCCGGCCGGTCGGCGTCAGATACATGATGAAGAAGACGACGAAGAGCGCGGTCAGCGCCGCGCCGACGATGTAGAGGTCCGTCGGCAGGATGCGCAGGCCGCCGAAGTTCCAGGCCCGGACGAGCGGAACGTCGATGACATACTGATCCTGGCCGGCGAAGAAGGTGATCGTGCTGCGGACAGCGAAGGCCACTCCGATGGACGCGATCAGGCGCGAGACATGGGAGCGCTCCGAGAGCGCCCGGAAGACCCAGAAATACATCAGCAGCGAGATGGCGGCGGTCGCCGTCATCGCCGCCAGCACCGCGGCCACGATCGAGCCGCCCAGCACGAGCTGGGAGGCCATGGTGGTGTAGGCGCCGAGGGTCATGTAGTCGCCGGTGGCGGCGTTCGGAAAGCGAGCGATGCCGAACACAAGCGTGATCGCGAGTGCCGGCAGCGCCAGAAGCATTCCGATCACGACGCCGTTGATCACGGCATTGGCGATCGAGATCAAGTCCATCGGAGAGCTTTCCTATGCCGGCAGCTTGCCGGGGATGGTCTCCTTCAGGACGAGCTTGCCGTCCCGAATGTCGGAGACCCCGAAATCGGGAACGGTCTCGCCGTGCTTGCCGAAGTCGAGACGGGACGAGGCGCCTTCATAGTCGACCTTCTCGCCCTTCCTCAGCAGGTCGCGCCCCTCGGCGAAGCCATTGACCCTTGTCCCGCCGACGCCGGTGACGCTGCGGATCTTGCCGTTGACCCCGGCGACATCGGCCTGCGGCCCGGCAGCCTCGAGCGCCAGCGCCAGCGTGATCACCATGTCGTAGCTCTGCGCGGCGAAGATGTCCGGCTCGCGCTTGGCCACCTTCCTGAACGCGGCCGCGAAGCGCTTATAGGCCTCGTGCTTGTCGGCTGCGACGTTGGAGATCGAGATCAGGCCCTCGGTCGCCTCCTTGCCGAGTGCCTTGACGAGGTCTTCGTTGGCCGTCCAGCCGGGCATGATGAACTTGCAGTCCTGCCCGGTCTGGAACCATTCCTTCAGGATGATGGTGGCGTCGGGGCGGTAGGCGCTCAGCGAGATCACGTCGGGCTTGGTGGCGAGAACGCGCGCCAGTTCGGTCCGGTAGCTGCTCTGGTTGGGCTCGTAGATCACGAAGGCCTCGACCTTGCCGCCGCCGCTCTCCCAGGCGTTCTTGAAGTAGTTGGCCTGGCCGACAAAGGTCGAGTTGTTGAAGGCCATCACCGCCGGGCGCTTGAAGCCGCGCTGACGGGCGACCTCGGCGAAGGCGTTGCCGAAGATCGCGTTGGAGGCCTGGAACATCCAGGCGAGCCCCTTCTTGTTCTCGGTCAACATCTCCGGCGCGCCGCAGGTGTTCATGGTGATCACATTGGCGTCGTTGGTGATCGGCATGGTCGCCAAGCCGACCGAGGACGGCCAGATGCCGACCACCGCCTCGACCTTGTTGATCTCGACCAGCTTCTTCACGGCGAGCACGGCAGCTTCCGGCTTGGTCTGGTCGTCCTCGGCGAAGAGCTGGAACTTGCGCCCGGCGGCGCCGCCGGCCTCGTTGACCTCGTTGACCGCGATTTTGATCGCCTCGAGCATGTAGGGGCCGTAGGGGCCGCCGATCCCGGTGATCGAATTCAGCGCTCCGAGGCGGAACACTTTCTCCTGCGCCAACACCGGGGCCTGCAGGGCCCCCAATGTCGCCGCGGCCGTTCCGGAAATCAGGAAGCCGCGCCGCGATAGGTCGTATGGCTGTCTCATCGTCGTTCCCTTGTGGTTGGTTGTTCCGGCTCGTTTTTGTTATTGGGGGCCGTAGCGGCCCCGGATACCGCCTTATTGAACGGCGCCGCGTGCCCTCAGGCTCGCGATCTGGTCTTCCGGCACCCCGAAATTGCGCAGCACGAGATCGGTGTCCTCGCCGAGCAGCGGTGCAGCCTTGCGGATCGCACCGGGGGTCTTCGAGAACTTCGTCGGGATGCCGATCATCTTCATGGCACCGAGCTTGGGATGCTCGATCTGCTCGACCATGCCCCGCGCAAGATAATGCGGATCGTTCATCGCATCGCCGAAATCGTTGATCGGGCCACAAGGCACGCTCGCCGCCTCGCAGCGCGCGATCCAGGTCGCGGCGTCGGCCGAGGCGAAAGCCTCCTCGAGCAGCGGTTCGAGCGCCTCGATATTCGTCATCCGGTCCATGTTGGTGAGGAAGCGCGGATCGTCGATGAGATCCGGCTGGCCGATCACGTCGCGGCAGAGCTTCTCCCAGGTGCGCTGGTTGGCTGCACCGATGACGATGAAGCCGTCGCCCGTGCGCAGCGCCTGATACGGCGCCGAAACGCGATGGCGGCTGCCGGTCGGCTGGGCGACGGTGCCTTCGGCGAAATAAGCCGCCGCCTCCCAGACGAACCAGGGCAGGCCGCATTCGGCGAGCGAGATGTCGATCTGCTGGCCCTCACCGCTGCGGATCTGGTGGACATAGGCCGCCATGATCGAATAGGCGGCGGTCAGGCCGGCGCCGACATCATAGATCGCGATGCCGGATTTGAGCGGACGGCCGCCAGGCTCGCCTGTCATGCTCATGATGCCGGTCAGCCCCTGTGCGACCAGATCGAATCCCCCCTTGCGGGAATACGGCCCGGTCTGGCCATAGCCGGAGATCGAGCAGTAGATCAGGCGCGGATTGATGGCGCTCAGCGTCTCGTAGTCGACGCCGAGCGACTTGGTCACGCCGACGCGATAGTTCTCGACGACGACGTCGGCCCAGCGGACCATGTCGTAGAGGATCTCGCGGGTCTCGGGATCCTTGAGGTTGAGCGAGACGCCCTGCTTGTTCCGGTTGATGTGGGCAAAGCAGCTGGACTCGCCGTTCACATAGGGTCCCATTTCGCGGGAATCATCGCCGGTGACCGGCTTCTCGACCTTGATCACCTCGGCGCCGAGATCCGCCAGCACCATGGTGCAGTAGGGCCCCGCCATGATCTGGGAGAGGTCGAGGACCTTCATTCCCGAGAGCGGGGGAAGACGATTGCTCATAGTGTTCGAACCTGTGTTCTCTGAGGTCATGGCTCAGCGTCCGACGAAGACCGGCTTCAGCTTGCGGGCGAAGGCGTCGCGACCAAGCCGATAATCCTCGGTGTCGAAGCAGGCATAGGCCTCGTCCTTCTCCGCCTCGCTCAGCGGCTCGCTCAGCCGCAGTCGCTGTATGAATTTCTTGTGCCAACGGTTGACGAGCGGGGCAGCGGCCGCGATCCGCGAGGCTGCGGCGAAGGCCTCGTCGGCGATATCGGCATCATCGGCGAGCCGTGCCACCAGCCCCTTGGCCAACGCTTCCTCGGCCCCGAACACCCGCCCCTCGATCAGCATTTCGAGCGCGGCCGCATGGCCGATCACGGCGGCGATGTCGGCCAGTTCGCGATAATCGAGCGTCAGGCCGATCCGGTTGATCGGCACGCCGAAGCGTGCCGATCGGGCGGCGATGCGGACATCGCACATCGCCGCGATCTCCAGGCCGCCCCCGACACAGACGCCCTCGATGCAGGCGACGGTCGGATGGCGCAGGTCCTTCAGCCGATCGGTCATCTCGAGCGTGAAATCGGCGTATTCGCGCGCCTGCTGGCGCCCGTCGCGATCCTCGCCGAAGCCGCCGATATCGCTGCCGGCGCAGAAATGCCCGCCTGCCCCGCGCACGACGACGCAACGCACCCCGTCATCCGCCTCCAGCTCGGCGAAGGCCGCCCCGAAGGCGCGGTACATCTCCATGGTGAAGGCGTTCCGCTTGGCGGGGCGGTTGATCAGAACCGTCACTACGCCCTGGTCGTCGCGGCTGAGATCGATGCTCATGACGCGGTTTCCAGCAGCAGCTCGGTGCCGCGCAGCACCGGCTGTCCGTCGAGCTCGAGCGTGGCATCGGTGAGGATGGTGTCGTAATGGGCAGCAGCCTTCACGGTGCCGCCGATATAGGCGCTGGTCCCGAGCGCGAGCTGGATCGAGCCATAGACGCTTTCATCGGAGAGCATGGTGCCGTCGAGGACGCATTTCGGGTTCATGCCGACGCCGAGCTCGCCGAGATTGTAGACCAGCGGGTCGTTGAAGCTCGCCAGCAGATCGCGGAACTGGCGCGCTTCCGCACCACCCTCGATCGCAACCGCCATGCCCTTTTCCATGTGGATCCGGACGGGCTCGCTGCCGATCAGCGAGACGCCCGGAATGCTGGCATTGACGACGATCACACCGTCGGCCGTGCCTTCGACCGGGGCCAGGCTGGCCTCGAGGCAGTAGCCCGCGGAAATATCGACCGTGTTCGCGAAGCCGTGCAGCGCCCGCCCGCGCCTGCCGGCGATGCTCATGGTCACGTCGGTGCCGGCGGGGCTGGTGACCCGCGCCGTCGAGGCGGCCGTGAAAGCCGCAGCCAGCGCCTCGATCTCCGGGCGAAGGCCGACGAAATCAGCCTCCCAGCCCTCGGCCATGAAGAAATCGGACTGATGCGATTCCGGCAGCACGATCACGCCCGTGCCGGCGCGCGTCGCTTCCTGACGTGCCTGGGTATGGGCGATGTTGGCGCGCGTCAGCCCGATGACCAGATCGGCCGCCTTCATCGCCTCCGCGGCGATGGTCGAGAGCTGGCGGCCATGGCGGGCCGAGCCCTCCACCTGCATGAGATGGATGGCCGCGCCGACCTCGGACAGGGCGATCGCCAGCGGCTCGACATTATGGTCGGTGTAGAGATCGTAGAGAACAAGAACCTGGCTGTCCGGCCCGGCGGAGCCGAGCAGTTGCACGACCTTGCGGGCGTTGGCGAGTTTGAGCAGCGTGTTCATGGAAACCTCAGGCGCTCCTGGCGAGCGGCTTGTGGCGCGCCTCGACGAGCGCGATCGCCTCGCCCAGAATATCGAGACCGCGTTCGAGCTGATCATGTTCGAGCGAGAGCGGGCCGAGGAAGCGGATCACATTGCCGTGGAAGCCCGCCTTCACCAGGATCAGCCCCCGGCGATAGGCGGCATCGACGATCTCGGCCGCGATGTCGCCGGCCGGCTCCTGTGAGCGCCGGTCGCGCACGATCTCGATGGCGCGCATCGCTCCCAGCCCGCGGGCATCGCCGACGACGGCGTATTGCTGAGCCCAGGCGGCGAACCGTTGCTCGACGATGGCCCCGATGCGGCGCGCCTTCTCGCGATAGTCATCGCGCTCCATCACCGCGATGGTCGCGAGCGCAGCCGCGCAGGACAGCGGGTTTCCGCCATAGGTGCCGCCGAGACCGCCGACCTTCGGCACGTCCATCAGATCGGCGCGGCCCACCAGCGCGGCGATCGGCATGCCGCCGCCCATCGATTTGGCGAGGGTATAGAGATCGGCCTCGACGCCTGAATGCTGGGTCGCGAACCATTCTCCGGTCCGGCAGAAGCCGGACTGGATCTCGTCCGCGATCAGGACGATGCCATGGCGGGTGCAGTATTCGCGCAGCTTGCGGAGGAAGGAGGCCGGGGCGACGTGGAAGCCGCCCTCGCCCTGGATCGGCTCGATCACCACCGCCGCAACCGCTTCCGGCGAGACTTCCATCTCGATCTGGCGGGTGAATTCGGCGAAGGCGACGTCGGCGCAAGCCTCCTCGCTCTGCTGGGGCGAGCGGTAGAGGACCGGGAACGGCGCGCGATAAATTTCCGAGGCGAACGGCCCGAAGCCGCTCTTGTAGCCCGGCGCCTTCGCCGTCAGCGACAGCGCCATATAGGTGCGACCGTGGAAGGCCCCCTCGAAGGCCACCACCGCCTGGCGTCCGGTGGCGCTGCGCGCGACCTTGATCGCGTTCTCGATCGCCTCGGCGCCGGTCGTCTGCAGCATGACCTTCTTCGGCCAGGTGCCAGGCACCAGCGAGATCAGCTTCTCGGCCAGCTCGATGTAGCCGGGATACATGACGATGTTGAAGCAGGTGTGCAGGAAGCGGTCGGCCTGCGCCTTCACGGCGGCGACCACCTCGGGATGGGCATGGCCGACATTAAGCGTGCCGATGCCGCCGGCGAAATCCAAGAACGCGTTGCCATCGACATCGTTGAGCCCGGCGCCCGACGCCGTGGCGGCGAAGACCGGCGGCCCATTGGCAACGCCGCGAGCCACCGCCGCATTGCGCCGCGCCAGTAGCGCACTCCCCTCCCGGCCGGGAACTTCCAGTTCTCGCTCGAGCGCCATGATGCCGTCTCCGCCTTCGTTCAGGTGGAGGCAACCTAGCTCTGTACATTTTCGTGTGTCAACTATGATGCAATCGATTGTACAATATTTTGTCGACACGATTGATCTGACTGCCGCTTCCCTCTATTCCGGTGTCAGCAGAATTTGGGATCGCAGCAATGCCGAGGCAGAAGAGACAGCCCACGACGGTCGAGGCCGCCATCGTCGACATGCGCCGGAAAATCTCCTCGCGGGCGCTGAGCCCGGGGAGTCGCCTTCCCGAAGAGGACCTCGCCCAGGCCTACGACCTGCCGCGCGCCAAGGCGCGCGAGGTGCTCGCGACGCTCGAAGACCGCAACCTGATCACGCGCGAGCCCAACAAGGGCGCGGTGGTGAGCGCGGTCGACATGGAAACGACCTACCGGCTCTACGAGGTCCGGGAAGCGCTCGACGGGCTGGCGGTCCGGCTCGCGACGCTGAACACCAAGCCGTCCGACTGGGACGATGTCAGCGAGCTCTTCGGCCCATCCTTCGAGGAAAGCCTCAAGGCCGGCGACATCGACCGGCATGTCGAGGCGATCGAGACCTTCCGGGCCCGGATCACCGCCGCCGCGCGCAACCCCGTGCTGAGCGACCTGCTCGAGCGGGTCTATGACCGCACACGCGTCACCATCCGGCGCGTCGCCTTGCTGCCCGGCCGGGCCGCGATGGGCATCACGCAATACCGGGCCGTGCTCGAGGCGATCATCCGCGGAGATGCGGACGCGGCCGAACAACGCATACGCGAGCTCAACCGCAGCGCCCGTGACTATATCGAGCGCTACAAGGACTATGTGCTCTAGATCGCCGCGCGTCCGTTCGGACGCGGTTACGGCGATCTATCTCATTGTTGTCGCATCGGAGTTTTCCGAAAAGTGGATCCCACTTTTCGGTCCGATGCTATAGGACCGCCCGGCGCCCGCGCCCGGCGGAGCCTCAGGGGGTTATCGCGACCTTGAGCACGCCGTCGCGCTGGTGCGAGAACAGATCATAGGCGTCCTTGATCCGCTCCAACGGGAAGCGATGCGTCACCAGCGGCGCGAGATCGACCCGGCCTGACGCGACGACGTCGACAAGGCGGCGCATCCGCTCCTTGCCGCCCGGGCACAGCGTTGTGACGATGCGATGATCCCCGAGCCCCGCGGCAAAAGCGCCGAGCGGGATGGTGAGATCGCCCGAATAGACGCCGAGCGAGGACAGCGTTCCGCCCGGGCGCAGCACGCGCAGGGCGGCGGCGAAAGTCTCCTGCCGTCCGAGCGCCTCGATCGCGACGTCGACGCCCCGCCCCTCGGTCAGCCGCATGATCTCCTCGACGGGATCGACCTGCGAAAAATCGACGATTTCGTCGGCGCCGAGCCGACGCGCCACGGCCTGCCGCTCCGGTATGCTCTCCACGGCGATGATGCGCGTCGCGCCCATCAGGCGTGCGCCGGCGGTGGCGCACAGGCCGATCGGCCCTTGGGCGAAGACGGCGACGCAGTCGCCGATCCTGACACCGCCGCGCTCGGCGCCGGAAAATCCGGTCGACATGATGTCCGGACACATCAGGACCTGCTCGTCGGTCAACACCGAGGGGACAGGCGCGAGATTGACCATCGCGTCCGGCACGAGGAGATACTCGGCCTGAGCACCGTCGATGGTGTTGCCGAAGCGCCAGCCGCCCATGGCCTTGAAGCCGTGGCGCTCACCTGGCCCATCCTGCGAGGAACAGCCGCACAGGCAGGCGGCACTGTGACCGGACGGCGTGATCGCGCCGGCGATCACGCGCTGCCCCTCCTGAAAGCCCCGCACCTCCGAGCCGAGCTTCTCGATCACGCCCACTGGCTCATGGCCGACCGTAAGGCCGCGCGCCACCGGATACTCGCCCTTGAGGATATGGATGTCAGTGCCACAGATCGTCGTCGTGGTGACGCGCAGCAGCGCATCGAGCGGCCCGACATCCGGAATCGGCTTGTCTTCGAGCTCGATGCGGCCGGGCTCCGCGAACACGGCCGCGCACATCATCCTGGATCGGGCAGGCCGCCCCCCGTTCGTCCCTGGCTGCGATGCCGAGCGCTCTGACGACATGATCATCCTCCGAAGCCACAGCTGGATGCCCCGACGATAGCCTGTCCGAAATGCCGCCCCTTGCCTTTGATTCAACGCAAGCCGTCACTCTCCATCCGCTGCTTGACGAGGATCAATGCACCGCACACCTTTCCGGCGCGGACTGGCCCGAGAGGCGCGTCCCTATCGATGCGGAGGCGAGCATGACCAACGCCACAGAAACTCCGGCAACAGTCGTCGCGGCGCCCGCGAATCACGGTGCCGCCTATCGGGACATCGCCGTCCATCTCGACGGCTCGCCGGAAGACGAATTTCGCCTGGCGCATGCGGAGGCGCTGATCGGGCAGCAATCCGCGCGCATCACCGGCGTCTTCACCAATCCCCTGCCCGACCCGGCGCTGTTCGCCGGCGATTTCGGCGTCACCGCCATCGGGCAACTGGTGGAAGCCGCCACCGAGGAGGGCAACACCGGCGAGAAGCGATTGCGGCAAAGGCTGGCGCGCCTCCGCCCGGCTCACGAGTTGCGCCGCGTGGAGGCTTTCCCGGGCACCCTGGAACGCGCCGTCGCCAGCGAAGCGCGCTGGAACGATCTGTTTCTCGCGACATGCCCACGGGACGAGGACACGACGCGCTGGCGATCCTTGATCGAGACCGTCATGTTCGACGGCGGCAGGGGGCTCTACCTGCTCCCGCCGAAGGTCGCGCCGCGCTCCGCGCTCCGAACCGTCCTGATCGCCTGGACCGATACAAGGCAGAGCGCCCGCGCAGTGGCCGAGGCCATGCCGCTGATCGCCCGGGCGACCCAGGTCCAAATCGTCACCGTCGCGGAGGAAGCGCATGGCCGGATGGGCGGCGCCGAGATCCTGGCCGACATCACCGCCCATCTCGCCCGCCACGGCGTCGCGGCGACCGCAGCAGCGCTGAGCACTCAGGCGCTCGTTTCGGATGCCATTCTCGGCGAGGCGGAGAGGATTTCCGCGGATCTGATCGTGGCCGGCGCCTATGGTCATTCCCGCTTCCGCGAATGGATCCTCGGCGGGGTGACCGAGGAGCTGCTGGCGAACGCGAGCGTTCCGCTGCTTTTCGCCCATTGATCGCAGGCGCGGCCCGTCAGATCTAGCGGGAGACAGCGATGGATGCTGCCGACCAGGACAGCGCCGGCCCCGTGAGCGAGTTCGCGCTGCGCGTCCGGGACCTGCGCGTCGTCCTGGACGACAAGACCATTCTGGACGGGCTCGACCTCGACATAAGGCGAGGCGAAATCCTCGGCGTCATCGGCGCGTCCGGCTCAGGAAAATCGGTCCTGGCGCGCACGATTCTCGGATTGCTGCCCAAGGCGGGCGGCGTCATCGAAATGTTCGGCCAGGATCTCGACGCCATCACCCAGGAGCAAAGGCGCGCGCTCGAGCAGCGCTGCGGCGTGATGTTCCAGCATGGTGCGCTGTTTTCTTCTCTGACCATCGCGGAGAACATCCAGCTGCCGATGCGCGAGCTGCTGCATCTGTCGCCGGCCCTGATGACCGAGATGGCGATGCTGAAGCTCGAGATGGTGGGACTTCCGGGCGACGCGGCGGAAAAGTACCCCGCCCAGCTTTCGGGCGGCATGACCAAGCGCGCCGCATTGGCGCGGGCCCTCGCGCTCGATCCCGAAGTGCTGTTCCTCGACGAGCCGACCTCCGGCCTCGACCCGATCGCGGCCGATTCCTTCGACCAGCTCCTGCTGACCCTGAAGGCGAGCCTGAACCTGACCGTGATGATGATCACGCATGATCTGAGCAGCCTGCATGCGACCTGCGACAGGATCGCGGCCATCGCGCGCGGCAAGGTGATCGCGGTCGGCACGCTGCGCGACCTGCTCGCCCATGACGATCCCTGGCTCAGAGGCTATTTCGCCGGCGAGCGGGGGCGGACGATCTTCGCGAACGAGCTCCCGGCGCGCGCCGATCGAACCAATGCGGAACCGGGATCGGGATAGCCTGCGCGCGCCCCTTGCGAACGCGGAATGCCGGGGCAGCAGCTCGGGTCAGGCCTCAACGCCGCCCTTCCGGACGATCGATACGCAAGCGCTGGAAAGTGATGGCGGCGCGATTCATCACCTCGGATCGCTCCGCCATCAGTTTCCAGAGCAAGATGAGCGAAAAAGAGACCTATTCTCGAACAATGGAGCCTCTCACGATTTTCGTATATGCGCTTCTTGAGTGAAAATGCCGATAGTTTTGCTCAAATCCCATCTGGAAGATGGAATCAACTCGGGACCATTCAAGGCTTGATCCTTGCAACCCTTCGAATGGACTGCGGCGGCAATCCGAATACGCGCAGAAACGCCCGTCGCATTCGCTCTGCATCGCCGAAACCGACGATCTCAGCTATTCTTTCAATTGGTTCGCTGCTGCTCTCGAGGTGGCCACGGGCGAGATCAGCACGCATGCGCTCGACGGCTGAGGCTGGGGTCGTCCCCGTCTCCGAGCGAAACGAGCGGCCGAACTGTCGCAGACTCATTCCCGCAACATCCGCCAGCATCTCGACCGTAATCGGTTCCGAGATGTTCTCGCGCGCGAAAGCGAGTGCGGCCGCAATGCGACCGTTCTGCGTTTGGATCTGCCCAGAAGCTGCAAATTGCGACTGTCCGCCGAGCCGCCGATGGTAAACCACCAGATGTTGCGCAACGCTCTGCGCGGTTGAGAAGCCGCAGTCCTGCTCGATCATCGCCAGAGCCAGATCAATGCCGGCGGTGATGCCGGCCGAGGTCCATACCGTTCCATCTCTACAGTAGATCCTATCCGGCTCGACATGAATTCCTGGATAGTCTCGCTGGAGACGCGCCGCGTATTTCCAATGCGTCGTCGCACGACGCCCTTCCAGCAATCCCGCCGCCGCCAGCGTGAAAGCACCGGTGCAGACACTGGCAACGCGCTCGCAGAGAGATGCGGCTTCGGCGAACATGTTTGAGGCGGCACAGGGCGGAACGACCTCGGGCATTGATCCAGCGACCATCAAGGTATGGATCGGCTGCCCATCAAACCGCTGGGTCGCAACATCGATTCCGAGACTGCTGCGAACAGGCCCGCCTTCGAGCGAGACCGGCAGGACGCGATAGGCCGGACTACCTGTTTTGGAGGTGGCGCATTCGAAGGCGCTCGAAGGTCCAGCGAGGTCGAGCATCTGGAACCCAGGGGTCAAGAACATGCCGATTGCGATCATGGCCGAAAACGAGGGAAATATGTCATTTGCGACAGGATCATGACTTCCTACGCTGTAAAGGCAAGGAGATACCCATGACCTATCCTGATACCCCCATATGCCTCGCCGCGATGGAACTTGCTCGCGACCATTCCCCTGCATTTCTGTTCAATCATGTGAGGCGAACCTACGCGTTCGCTCAGGAGGCAGCCGCAGCACAAGGAACAAACTATGATGAAGAAGTTCTATTCATAGGTTCGATGCTGCACGATCTCGGGCTGGTCGATGCGTTCATCGCCAATGACCGGTTCGAGATTGACGGTGCTGACGCTGCGGCCGATTTCTTGTCGAAGAAGGGTTATCCTGACAGAAAGATCGCAGTGATCTGGGACGCGATTGCGTTACATACGACACTCAACATTCCGCAGCGCAAACAACCGGAAGTCGCGCTTCTTCAAATCGGAGCAGGGATCGACATCGGGGCCTTCCCGCGAACACTTCTGTCACCTGAAGCAGTAGAGGCTATTCTCGCCGAATACCCGCGTCTGGGCTTCAAGAAGGCGATGCTGAGCGCAATGGGAGCAATTGTGCGCCGCAAGCCGATGACGGGTGTCCTCAATCTGATGGGGGAGATTGGCCGCGAGCAGGAGCACCTTCACATTCCCGGTTTCTGCGATGTGGTCGCGCATGCCAATTTCACAGAATAGGAAACCCGAAAACTCGGGTCTGTGAGCGCGGCAGGAGCCGATAAGCTTCCGCTGCCGCACTTAATTCCAGGGCCAGAGGCAATTCCGGCAATTTCAGGAAACAACTGATCCATCAGTGCGCAGTGCTCTTATATCCCCAGGCCTTCGCAGGCGAGGGGCGACGCCTGTGCACAGGCACGAATGGGGCACACGACACATTGCGGCCCCCTGCACGCCTCGCCCAGTTCCGGAGCCTCCTTCCGACCACTTCCCGCGGTCGGCCGCGTGCCATTCGCGGACGACCGCTAGGTGTTTGATCCCGGATTTTGATGGTGCAGTCTTTTCGCAGAGTTGGAAGGATGCGCTATGGGCCAGGTTCACCACGGGAGCGCCGCGACAACAGCGACGGCCCGTCGGCCGAAGGAGACAACAGCAACGGCAATGACGGCGGAAGCCGAAACACCGCAGGGCCTAGCGGCAAAAGCGAGAGCGTCCACGACGGAATCGATTCGACCGCTGCGGGCTATACGGGCGGCACCGCTATAGCGCTCGGCGGCTTGGCTGTGCGAGGGGCGGTGGCGCTCGGACGCGCAGCTGCGGCGGCCCGGGCGGCTGATGCTGCGACGCGCGCGGGCAGCCGGGCTGGTGCTATGATGGGGGGACAGGTTCTAAACACCGAAGAAGCGGAGGAGATGAGCGAAGAGACGGTCGCTGCAGCGCCGCCAACTGAACGGCCTGAAGCTGCACCGCCCGATCCTGAGGACCCGTTGGATCGAGAGAAGCTGGGCATCCCTTCGAATTGGACAGCTAAAAAACAAAGAGCGGCGTTCATTACGCCGATCCCACGAACCCAGATCGGCACGTCCGCACTTCGCGTGCGAGTACGAATCCAGAAGCCCCCCCGGGCAACAGAGAGACAACGTCAAAGCGCATAATAAAGGCGGTTTTCGTGATGCAGTGGGCGCTAAAGTTGGCTTAAAAACCTACGAGTCGCATATCGACGTTAAAGATTTTAACTTTTATAGGATCTTTGGAAATGAACAATCTTGAACAGACGCCAGAAGAAGAGTTGTTGGAGGCCTTATCTAACCTCACGGATGAATCAACTTTATCTGATGACTGGTTTGTTAAAAGATTTCCGATCGAAGATTCATTTTTGGATATTTTTGATGCCCCGCATATTGATTGGGGAAAAATCGCTCCAAAATCAAAACTGAGCCATCAATACATAGATTTATTCAGCGTTATGAGTAGATTGTATGGAGATGAATTTCGGAAAATTGAATATAATGGTCATATTTCAGTCGAAGCCGTAAGGAAAGATGGTTCATGGAGAAAGATACCTAAATTAGCGCGCGCTTTAAAATTGTGTATCGAGGCTGAACTGGCGGAGAGGATTAAGAATAAGTTCTAAACCATACGGATCTGCTCCCGCCGAGATATCCAAGGTGGTTATTCGTGGAGGGCTGGCCTCGGCGCCAGCACTGGCGGGCTGGTCGGCTTGTTTTGCGCAGCCCCCCCCGCGGGGGGCATGGCGGGAAGAAGACATCCCCTTCAAAGCGTACGCCAGGCCAGGATTTGGACGGAGTGGCGCCCACGATCAATGCGGAAAACAGCCTTTCGCCGCAGCGACCAGCCATCCTTATGCCGGTATATTCCAGTCAGTGCGATCGTTGCGCGGCTGGAGGTCAACAAGCCCTGCCAGGAACCGGAAGCCACATTACCGGCACCCGTTCGTCATTGAGCGATGCCGGCGGCGTTCTCCGGCACGATGTGGTCGAGGAGCTCGCGCTCGGACAGCGACGGGTTGATGCCTCGCGAGCCTGAGAACGTGGTCAGGAAACGACTTTGCTCATTGGCCGAGCGGCCTGTGGTGCGGCTCTCGATCGGGAAGAGTTGAGACGAATCCGCGACGGCTATGCGCCGTCTGCGCAACTCCGCTACCGCTGCCATGACCGTCTCGACTGTGCTGATGTCGGTGCTGGCGGCCTGAAGCGCGAGTTTAATCAGCTCCGCCGGTGCGCTGTTTACATCGACCTTGCCTTCCTCAAAACTCAGTTGGAAGCTGAGCGAGCCGGCCGGTGCATCGGCGCTACGCGCTATACTGTCGGGATCGCCGGTCCCGGACAGGATAACCTTTTCCAACTGCTTGCGCATTGCGCCATCGAGCACGAGGCGAGCCGAGGCCTGTCGCACCTCGATCGCAGCGTCACTCGCAGCCGTGAAGCCGATCGACTGGACCGCGACGACGGCGCCTGACAGGGCCACGAGAAGTGCCAGCACCAGCAAGATCGCGAAGCCCGCTTCCTCTATGCGTCCGCTGACGAACCCGATCATCGCGTTCCGCCAGAATCGGAACTCTCCCACCGAGAAACTGAACACATTGCCTCGCGGCTGCGAGCACCACGAAGCCCTCCTCCGCATGCCCGACAATCGTCTGAACGTCTCGCCGATTCGGAAATCCGCAGCCGTGATGAGCGATTTTAAGCGCACCACGTGTTTCTAACGCGCTCAGCCGGGCCCCACAATGGACTTGGTCCCGGAGAGCCCCGCAACACATTGAAATGACCACGCTTTTGAAGGATCGGGTACAGGACGCCAGCTTTTCGCGGCCACACGTCTCCGCCGGGCGAGCCGCACGGCCTCTATCCCCCTCCCCGGCTGAGCATCCCTGGCGCATATCGCGCCTGAGCGAGTAAAATCGATAGAAATGACGCAGCTAGGCGCTCAAACGGGCAGCCTTTTCAGCGTTTTGGCTTTTGTAGGTAATTTTGTGAGTCGCGTGAGGCTGCCTGAAAAATACCGACTTAAACTCAATGCTTTATAGGAAAAAATGGCGGAGACGGAGGGATTCTCCACCGTTTTTCCCCTAAATGCCTCTCGATCAACACATTTCTCGCGCGGCCAGCGCAATTCGTGTGACAGGCCCGTGTACCTTTATCTGCAATCTCGTTCCTTGGACAGGCGGGGTCAAGTCTGAGCGGCTGATCGATAATCCAAAGCTTGGCAGGAGCGGCGAATGCTCAAGAGAAAGGCCTATGGAACTTTCTACAACCGAATGCTGGTTTCCCGCTGCATCAGTGTGCCATCGAGTCTGGCGGACGGAGCAAAAGCAGTCGGCTTGAGAGATCGCTAATCCAGCTTCACAGCCAAAAAGGTACCGTGAGGCGCATTCTCGATCACGAATGGCTGATGCAGTTCCGCAACTTGATCCTGCACGGGTGCGTTGTGGTCGAATGATGACGCCCCGACCCGCCACGATCCAACCCCTTGGTCGAAGAACAAAGATCCTGCCCCGGCAGTCGTGACGATCCGCAGCTCGCGCCGATGCTGGATTTTCTCCTCGTGATGCACTCTTACGAGTGGGGAGGCGGTGGTGAGCAGGCTTTCCAGCACCAGATCGCGGATAGAGAAGTCCTTCCAATCGGCGGCGAGGCCTCCGCCGCGTCGGGACGGGTTCTGGCGCTGTGCCACAGTCACGACCTCCACGCGGGTGGTCATGATGGCGAACGCCCGCATGACCTCTGTAACCAACCGTACCGTCAGCGGGCTTGAAACGTACTTGTCAGTGTAGGTGATCGAGACACACGCCGCGGACAGGACGCGATCGAGCTCCGACGAGCCCGATTTTATCAGCGCCTTGAGGCGCTCGCCGAAGCCCTCCGCCTGTCCGTCGAGCTCGTCGGACACATCGAATACCTTCTCGCGGGCTCCCTCGTGAAGGAGGGTCTCGGGCTGTATCGCGTCGGCGAAGTCGATGGGGGCGATCGTCCCTCTCACTACTGGAGCACCAGGTGCCGCGGCGACCACGTCGACTGCGCCATCCGGATTCCGTAAGCTTTCACCTCCACTGTACCAGGCAACCGCTTTGCCGGCGGCAAGGACCATTCCTGTCAGAGTCTTGCCGGAGGGTCTCGGAACCAGATCCGCGCCGACGCGCTGCGACCAGAACACGATGTTTCGTCG
Organism: Allobosea sp. GW823-FHT01F03; assembly: GCF_058798075.1. Taxonomy (NCBI): domain Bacteria; kingdom Pseudomonadati; phylum Pseudomonadota; class Alphaproteobacteria; order Hyphomicrobiales; family Alloboseaceae; genus Allobosea; species Allobosea sp. GW823-FHT01F03. The sequence continues at coordinate 4,025,631 of NZ_CM179505.1, forward strand.
GGTCACCGGATCGGCCGCCCTCAACGCTTGTTCGTCGACGACGAGGTGTACATTGCGCCCGCGCTTGCTCCACCGTTCGAGGGCGCGGCCGGCAGGCCATGTCACGAAGTCCCAATTGGTCGGATCCGCGTCCAGCCAGACCCAAAGCTGAGACCTGGGGTCGTTTTCCATCGCCTTTGAAAAGGCCTCCGTCAGCGGAGACGTCTCGTAGACAGTAGTCGGGCCGAAAACTGCATACCGCGTCGGTAAAGTCAGCCTTCGAACGACTTCGTCGAGCAGCTCGAACGCCGCTTTCCGGTCCGTGTCGTCGGCAGCGTGTTGGCTGTCGGCCGCGAGAACGCAGCGAGGGCACGCATGGAGCGCGTCGACATCTCCACACCGGCCCTTTGATCGACAATCCAAGAGATCTCGTGCGGTCCTCAAAAGGCCGACGGGATCTCTTGCTAGCTCCGCCGAGAACCCCGCACCGCCGCTGGCTCGATCGAACACCACCGCACTCCAATTCGGGGCGTCCGCAGGGTGCGCGGCCTCTGGAGCAGCAAAGCCCATCTCGTCGGCATCTACACCAATTCGCCGCCCGATCGCCTCTCGTAGGGCGAGTGCGATGGTGAGGGCCGTAGCCTGTGTGGCGCACCCGAACAGTTGCAGCTCGGCGACGTCGGTCCGGATTTCATGGCCGAGATCCATGTGCCTCACCGTCCCGAATGGATTGATCTCGGGCGCTCCGGTGCATGTGATGTCGTCGGCCGCACGCGGCCCGCCACGCAACGGCCGGTGCCGCAAGAGCCCGGAGGTTCCATCGCGGGACGTTTCTGGTTCAGACCTCCCGCAGTGCAGGCAAATCTCGAACCCCAGATGATTGGGGCCGGGATTGAACCAGAAGACCAATCCGTCGGGGCCGATGCGCAAGCGACCCACGTCCGGATCGGGAAGGGAGCGCCATTCGGTAGCTCGCGTGGACACCCAAGGGGCAACCGGAGGCGGAGCACCGACCTCGCTGGCGTCGTCATGCACCTCGTACTTGATGTCGACGGCGAAACCGGCCGGAGCCAGATAGCTTCGGACCTGGAACTCGGAGCCGCTACAGACCGGGCATGGACCCTGCGTGGCCGCCTGGGGGGCGGACAAGAGCGCCCCGCAGGTCCTGCACGCTCGTGTGACTCTGAGGCTTTGAACCTCTCGAACGCCTGCCTGGTCGGCGGGGCGCTTCCAATTCAGCGTGACGCCGTCCGACTTGCGCACCACGCCGTCGATCACGATGCTGCGTCCGGGCGCGTACTCGAAAATTGCGATGTCGCGTTGGCGAGATGGGAAGTTTCGCGAAGTGAAGCGGTTGTCTTCCTCGGCGTCCCGACGCCGCTTCTCCTTGCCCGTTTCCGTGATGAACGCGACGACGTCGCTCGGAAAGCCGTGAGATGGCAGGAACCCCTTCCCGGACAGCTCGCCCAATAGATAGGCGTCCCTGAGGCGCCGACGCTGGAACTCCCGGTTGCGCCCTGCCGCCACGTCGGTCGTGGCCTTGTCATCGTTGAGCGCATCCCACTCGGCCTCCAGCCCAAGACGCACCCGCTCGACGGCGTCTCGCGCTCGCTCGAAGACCTCGACATCGACCTGGATCGGAGTTCCTCGGAGCAGAGCCAGCAAGCGGTGGCGCAGGTCGGCGTCGTCGGCTGCCTGGTCCAGCCACGTCAAGAAGCGTTGGTAGGGAGCTGGCCGGGCGGTCGGATCCGGATCGATGCCCAACGAGAAGAAGACGCCGTTGGTGAGCTTGTGGAGTTCGGAATTCTCGCCTTTGAGAAATATCGAGAGGAGCAGGGCGTGGGCGTGACGCCTAGCGATCGTCGGGCTTTCCAAGCTGACCTTCGGGGCGGAAACCTCGCGCTTTAGGAAAGCATCGGGCGCGGCGAATGCCATGCGATCCAACGGCCGGTCCTTGCAGAGGGTCAGACCCAGGGCGATGGGCTGACCGCCGCGGCCCGCTCGGCCGATGCGTTGGCGATAGTTCGCGATGGCAGGCGGGGCATTCGTATTGAGCACGGCTTCGATCGTGCCGATATCGACGCCCATCTCCATGGTCGTCGAGCATCCGAGCACGTTGATGCGGCCCTTCTTGAATTCGGTCTCGTATCCGCGCAGCACGAAGCTCGGTTGCTGGGCCGAGTGTTCGGCGGTTCTCAGCCACGGCGTGAAGCGTGCCGCGCGATCCTGTTGGTCGCTCCAGGCTCCGATGTCCCGAAGCCGCGAGACGCGTTCGTCTGACTTCAGCCATGCATCCACCGTCGTCTCGTCGACTCTGCGCCCCTCTGCATCGTGGCCGCGACGGAACGCCAAGACAGGGAGGTCGTAGGACGAGGTGCGCGGGTGCGCTTCAAGCGGGGGATTGTAGGGGCTAAGTCCCCGGAAGGTCGTATCGACCAACCGTCGCGTGGTTGGGCAGAACCATGCCTTGTCCACGGGGGCGAGCGCCAGCGAATCCAATTTCAGGCGATACCCGCCATCGACCGCCCGCATGGAGGGAAACAGCACTCTCCAGACGTCCTCGCAAAGATCCGCAACCTCGGCCCGTGTCGCGGCGTCGTCGAGGTTCAACGACAGGGCTTGGGTCAGCATCCTGACGACGCGACTGGGTCGCCTGGCATAGGGATTGGGCCAGACGCGAGTGCGGTCCGGCAGGACGAGATTCGGTTCCCAGCGGACCGCCGCTATATGCGACTGGCGCCTGTCGATCCATCGGCGCCATTTGTAGAAATCGAAGTCCAGGATGACGTTGGTGCGCAGAAAGTGCGTCACGAACAATCGGACCAGGTCCTGCCAGTCTTCTACGGTAAGACCGAGCCTGACTGCCGACGCCGGAAGATGTGGCGTTTGTCCGTCGACGCCGGGTACGACCAGTCGAGCCAAACCCAACGTCTCGACGCTATTCGCGCGGACGGGGCGCCGCATGATCTCTCGGTAGAGCAGGAATTCCGCAAGTCGCTCCGGATCATCGAACTCCTGGTCTCGGTCGCTCCAAAGCTGGCCTAGGAAGTCCTGCACGGTGGTCTCGGCGGCGAGAGTGCGAACGACCTCGCGCCATGGCTTTGCCGGTGCCGGGCCGGCGTCCTTCTCGCGGCGCTCGCGCATCATGGCCACGACGTCGGCCATTTCCGGACCCATGCGCTCAAGTTTTGCGATCTGAGCGTCGGTCTTTTCTAAGGCGGCGAAATCCGGGCTCGGGCGGTCCTGCAACAAGTGATAGAGGTAACTGCGGACGTACCCGCGCTCGGAAGCGACCTGAATGGTCGCTGCATGGCGTGCAGTGCCCTGGCGCGCATCCGTAAAGGTGATCAATTGCCGCCCCGAGAGTGGCAAGGGGACGGGGCCAGGTGGACTGGGCGTCATCCCGCCTACCAAGCCGGGGGTGATCTGAGACATCAGGTAGGGCGCGCCGGCCACGAGCGACCGGAGAGCCGGACGGGTACCGGCAGAAGGTGGTTGCACGACGCCGCAACATGGGCACCCGTTCAGCCCGTTGCTGGCCTCGAAGCGCAGACCCTCCGCTCCGAGGCCGTCTTGGATGGCCCCCGTGCGCCGATCCAGAATCAACATTCGGGAGGAACGGCCTCTGTCGGCGCCCAGGTATCGTCGTCGGAGGTCGGGAGGGCTGATGGTCTCGACGAGCTCGTCTTCGCTCTCTTCGCCGAACGTTTCGTCACGATCGAGCGTCTGCTCGAATTCGTCGCTTCTGATTACGCCCGACCACGGTCCTACGGCGCGGCCGTCAGGCGTCTCCTCGGCCTTGAGGGCGCCGTCCCCGCATTGGGTGCAGTACGCCCACTCAAGCACCATGGCCGCGCAGTGGGGACAATGCTCCCGAGGATCGACAAAGACCGCGCCGAACCTCCAGTCCGCCGCGGCTCCGACGGCGGGCGGGCGTCCCGGGCATGTAGGGTCGACGCACGCCCACATGCCGACGAGGGTTCGGTGGAAGAGGTGTATTCGGACGGGTAGTATCGAATTGGCATCCGCACGAACCGCGGCATCGTCGGCGTTGGGATCGCGCGCGGTGGCGGCTGCCACCAGGACGTCGACGGGGTCTGCCTCCGGCCCGGCGATGAGTTCCGATTGCTCTCGCCAGCCGCGCCACGACATGCTGTCACCACCCAACAGGCGCGTCCGCACGGCTCGCATCGCGGCGGACCGAGCAAAGCTCGCTCCCGCTTCGGAAGGCGCAGCCCCGATTAGGGCGCCCATGTCGACAGGACGATGCGCGATATCGGAAGGGCCAGGGGGCAGTGGTGCTCTCCGTCCACGCACGACGTGCACGTTCTCTTCGGGAGCCCCCGACAGGTCGCGGAGAAACGTCTTGAGCTCGCTGACGTCGTCTCCGCCAATCGTCGCCGACGTGGCCACCCAGCGGACCTGATCGGGTCTGCGCCCGAATGCCATCGCGACCCGACGGAGCAGAAGGGCGACCTCCGCAGCCTGCGCGCCAACGTAGCTATGGGCCTCGTCGAGGACGACGAAATCCAACGTGTTTTTAGATCGCGCGAGGATGGGAGCGTCCTGCTGACGGATCAGCATGTACTCCAGCATCGTCACGTTCGTGACGAGCACGGGCGGGGGCGATGCGCGCAGCGTCGCCCTGTCGGCGACCTTCCAGGGCTCTGCCCGGCCGGTCAGGCTTCGAGCGGAGGGCGGCGTATCGCCGTTGTAGAGGCAGTATCGAAACATGCCTCCAAACGGCTTGAACCACTTGGAGAGGCGTTCCTCCTGGCTGGAGATCAGCGCATTCAACGGATAGAGCATCAGCGCTCGCACGCCTTCGAGACGTGTCGTGCCGCCGGAGGATGCCCTAACCAACCTGTCGAGGATGGGCGCCAGGAAGCATTCGGTTTTTCCGCTACCGGTGCCGCTCGTCACGATCACCGACCGAGGCTTCTCGTTGCAGAGCTCGCGCCAGGCATCAACCTGGTGGTCGTATGGGGCATAGGCGACTTGCCGGAGTACTTCCGTGGTACGGTCGTGCAACAGGCCGGGAGGCAGGCCAGCCCATCCGCCATCCCTTTGGCGCCACGGGAACGCTCCCTCAAGAAACGGCTCAGCTAGGACGGACCCAGGCTCGCCGGCCGCCCCTCCAAGCGTGGCCGTCAACTGCGCCTTGAGGTCTACCGAGTTCAGTCGCGCCATTCCGACGATCGCCTCCGCGGCATCGCGAGGGAGGATGCGCAGCAAACGCGCGAGTTCGATCATCTACCCCCCTCCAGGACGGGCGTCTGTGCCTCGATGAGCAGCGCCGCGCGAAACGCGTCCTCGAAATACTCCCGATCCCATGTCCAGGCCGCTCGGCAAGCGGCCGTGATCTTGATATCGGGCACGAGGCGACCCGCGGCTGATCGTGCCGCGACGATGGGCGCGGCCAATACCTCCGCGAAACGTTGGTCGTAACCGAACCTCCTACAGAGTTCGGCTTGAACGCCCGCCAGGTCAGAAAGGCGGGGCAACGGCACGATCTCGTCGTCCAGGCGACGCGTGACGAGGCTCTGCGCGATGGACGCGAGGTCGTCGCGTTGCGGGCGCCGACTCAAGGAATATGGGATGTCGGTGGTCGCCAAGCCGCGGAGCTCGTGCAGGCTCAGGCGCGCATGGGTCGATAAGATGGGCAACGCGTCGACGATCTGACCAAGCCCGCGCGAGACGGCTGCCGCAGCGGTTCGCGAAGGATCATCGATCTCCGCGGCCGTGAACTGGTCGCGAAGAGCGGCATGGGCAGTGCCGAAGGCGGACTGCCACATCGATATCTCGGTCAAGCACCACATGAACGGCAGACTGCCCTGAAGGTCCAGGACGGCGTAGCGCTCCTCCGGCGTCCGGCAGGTCGCCAGCACTGCGGGAGCCAGGCGGAAGGATCGTGAAAGAACCCGCAACGCGTCGACGGCAACGTATGGCGACTCGATCGACTTCGCCGCCGAACAGAGGTCGATCAACCAGCGCAGCTCCTCTCGATTTGCCGAGGCGGGACTTGCGCTCAACTGCATGCCCCCCTGGTCGACCGCCTTCGCTAGGGCGAGAACAGATGCGATCTGGTCGGATTGCATGGAAATGGTCTTTGTATCTGGCAGGACGGCAGGCCGCAGGATCGCTCCGTCCGGCGTAGTGCCCGTCAGCAGCCATGGTCCGGGCGCAAGATCGCGCCGAAGTGCGTCGGCGAGACTTCCGGGGTCGTTCTCGACCAGATTCGCCAGGCATCCTGCCGACGGTGCCTGAAGGCTCACCGCTCGGCGACGCGGAGTGTTCCTATTGGCCAACACGGCGAAAACCGAATCTGGACGGACAGCTTGGAGTGCTTGGCTCGTTTCCCATCTGCGCACTTCCGCGAACCAATCCCCGCGATTGGCCCAGGACAACCTGACGCTGGCATCGAGGCTGTCGAACGCGCCGAGGAGCTCCTCGAGAACCTGCTCGAACGCGGCGAGCGGCATCGATCCAGACACTCTGCGAACGATTTGTATCGGCGTCGCGCTTGGAGCGCGCCCTTCGAAAATGATTTCATTAGCGTCGTGCGACAACAGCCGGAAGCCTCTTAGGCGAGACAGCGTCAGGCAGGCGCGCGGCGGCGCTTCGGTGCCATCTTCCGTTAAGAGCATCGGCAGCGCTAAAGGGTCGTCCATCGACAGATCAAGCGACGTCTCCCAAGTAAGCGTCATGCGCAACGGGCTTCCGGGCGGAAGATGGTCTACCTGGACCGCTACGCCGCTCGCAGTGGCAACCGTGGCAAGAGGGGAGCGGTCCACAAACGCCTTGACGTTCGCGCCTGCCAATCCGTCGGCGTGAAATCGCCGCGCCGAGCGGTCGCGATGAAGTCGAAGCCCGCCGGGCGCTACGGCTGCCCGGCTCATGATAGAAATCTTTCCTTCCTTCCTCACCGCCAGATAAACCGACCCGACGGGTGACGTGTGGGAGATGCTTTGCCAGCCGCCTCTGCCGACCGGCTTCCAGCACACGTCGGATGCGCGAACCGAGATCATTCTTCCGTCGCGGTCGATCCAGGTGGTAGGAGGGCCCCTGAAGATCGGCTCCTTGACGTTGGGGACCTGCGGGCCGATCAGCACCAAGCGATCCGCGCTTTCGACGCTGGCCTTCGTCCTCCAAACAAGCGCCACGCCATCGACCGACAACCGCGCTACACCGCTGAAAGCCATCAGGCGGCGTCCGTCTCGCACCCGTTGGGCGAGGTAGAAATGCTCACCTTCTACCGATACCTCGGCCGCTCCTCGATCACTCAATGCGAGGACCAGCCAGGGCCGCGTGGTCGAAACCGGGGACTCGCCCAGAACGTCCAAGCTCCTGGCTCGGAGAGGATCGTCCGTATCCGCCAACATCAGCGAGATCACCGGGCCGACGAGCGGTTCGCCCCCTAAGGGCACGAACTCCGCTACCTGTCGAACGCCAGCCTCGACGGCCAGCCTGACTTCCTGGTGAAGATCCAATGGCGGCGCGTATCGGGCCACGAGCGGACGCAAGTTCCACCGCTCGCCACCGATCTCGTCGGGCTCCCGCTCCAATGCGGCGATAGGCGACGTCCATCGAGCCGCTTCTCCGCGAGGGTACACCCGCGCACGCGAATAATCCGCGAGCCCGGCCAGAAGGTGGGGCGGAGCTCGCGCTTCGTCGATTTCGCCGTCCAGGCGCAACTCGGCTCGACCAGTCCACACGTCGTCCGAAAGAACGTATCCTCGGTGCACCCTCAGCGCCGCGTCCTGGCCCTGTCGCGCAACCACCAATTCCTCGACGAGGTGGCGGAAGTGGCCGTCCCTAACGTCGAACGGCAGGGTGTCACGCCAAGACGGCTCATCGAGATCGAGAGCGGTAACCGCGTCGCCTGGAGTTCTCGAAACCTTTTTTCGAAGCCTTATGATGGCCTCGCAGAGCTTCACGACAGAGGGGAACAAGACCTGGGCAAGGGTTTCCGGCGCCCGCCAGGCTTCCGCGGCCACCGCGTCGTAGGTGTTCAGGCCGCGCTCTGCCGTAAGTATCGCCCGGCGGAGCCAGGTTCCCAACCGTCCTTTGGCAACGTCCGCTGCCGGAAAGCCGCTTTCCTGGACGATTGTCGCGAGCAGAGAACGGCGAGGCGGGATCGGACGCCGCCATGAACGCAAGCCCGTCTCGACCCAGTCCCTGACCTCCGCATATCGCACGTCGGCCCGAGCTGCCGTGGGATGATAGCTGATCCCTATCCTTCCAAGCGGCGTTACCCAATCCCAGCCGCCGCCGTCGCGCTCGCGCCTGAACCACTCCGCCAAATACATGACGAGCAGCGCGCCGCCCGCTGGGTCGCGAAGCGCCTTCGCCCCTTGAGCGCGAAGAAGCTCCCGCACTCCTTCGAACTCACTCGCTTCAAATCGATATGCGTATAGAGGCGAGCCGTCCGGCGTGGACATGTGCCGCGACAACAATAGCGCCTGTCGTGCCCCATTCAGGGTCAATAGAGGCTGGATCATATGATTCCCCCTCCAAATTAAGGCACATGCACGATTGCCTTGTGAAGGCCTGAGCCCTCATCAGCTTCCTCAAGTCCGGCGGAGATTTTCGAAAGAGACGAGCCGGCATCGCTATGCTTCGCGCATATCAGCCGAGCAAATTTACTAGCTGAAGCTGTTGTGAGTAGGCGCTTTTGGCCGATAGAGCGCCAGTATGCTGAGGTTGAATGAAAGCGGTGACCGAATAGCTTAGGGCGGCAAGCAAACTCATTGAGCCAAAATGGCTATTATAGTGGAGGGCCTGCCGGCCGGCTGTTGTACCCAACCACACAAGAGGTCGCGGCGGCTAAGCCTAAGGGCCTGCGTGAAGTCACGCAGGAAACGCGTTGCCGAGCCCCTTGCACCAGGCCGGAGTGGGCTCACGGACCACCAACCCAGCGATGATCAAGGATTTCCGCCATTCGTTCTGTCGAATGCCAAACTCGGTGTTGAAGCTCGGAAACGTATTTCCACTAGAATGACGCAATATGATTCGTTCCGCGGGAGCCGAAATGCACGGTCCGGCCATATTGGTCAGAACACTGTCGAAGGCCGATCGGCGCGATCGGTTCGGGAACGATTGGCAGTACCATTCCCGCAGCGATCATCATTCCAAGGTCGCCTGCTGGGGCATCGTCTTCGACCTTTTGAGGTCGAGCCCGTTGCTTCGGCGCCATGTCGAAGCGGGTGTCGTGCATTTCGGAATCAATCACGAAATGCGGGATTTCGTGCACGACCGGAAGAAGAACCTCGATCTCGTCCTCTGCACGGCTTCGTCCGCGCCGGCCAAAGCCCAGAAAACGCTCGCCGCGATGGCGGCCGATTACGGCGTCGTCCTGAGCGACACTGAGAAGGCGGAGCTCGAAAAACTACCCGCTCTCGGCCGTGCGCCGGTCGGCTCGGTGCTGATGGCGCTGGAAGCGAAGGCTTGCATGACCGCACATCAGCGCGCCTTGCCGAGGCTCTACGACGAGCTCAACTCGTCGCATCTGACCGTTCATGGTGCGACAGATCAGGCCATCGCGGCCGGCTTCGCCATGGTCAATATCGCTTCGCGCTATCTCAGCCCTGACCTCAACAAGAAGAATCGCGCGACCGATCCTGAGTGGAGCGAACACAAGCAGTCGCGCGATGCCGAGCTCGCCGTCGACAAGATCCGCCAGTTGCCGAAGCGCTCGAAGACCGGCGACACCGGCTACGACGCACTCGCGATCGTGGTGATTGACTGCGTCAACGACGGCTCTCCGGTCGGGCTCGTATCGTCACCGCCGGCGCCGCAGCCCGGCGACATCTACCATTACGCTTCGATGATCGACCGGCTCGCCCACATCTACGCGACGCGGTTCAAGGATCTCGGATAACCGTAGGGCCAGCTTGGCCGGCTTTGCGACTTCGCATTCCCAGATCGTCATCACTCTGAAGCCCATCGCGCGCAGGGCCCGAATGGACCGCGCGTCGCGGGCGCGATTAGCGGTAAACTTCGCCTTCCAGAATGCGACGTTGGACTTCGGAACCGTAGCACGCAGGCAATTGGAGTGGTGGTGCCAGTAGCAGCCCTGGACGAAGATCGCCCATCTTCGCTTACGGTTGGCGAAATCCGGCGAGCCTGGCAGGCTGCGTACGTTCAGGCGGTAGGCGTGTCCCAGGCTTCGCAGAATGCCAGCGACAGTGAGTTCGGCGCTCGTCCCCTTCTGCCGCACGCGCGCCATCAACGCGCTGCGGCGTGGATCGCGCGGCTCGGGCTGGCCTGTCATTCCGCCGCGAGCAGCGTGGCGGTTCGGGCTCGGCTGGAAGGCGACGTCACTCCGTCCTCGACGCGCGCGAGATGAGCACGGACGGCTTCGAGGAAGCCCGGCACGAAACGCAGCGATGCGCGCTGCGTGCGAGACAGGAAGCCGCGTGTCGCGCGCGCCGAGAGCGGCTTGCCTTCGAACTTGAGGAACTCAGCCAGAGGCGGTCGATCGGTCCAGACCGGAAAGCTGCCGATCTCTACGGCCCACCGCCGATCGCCATCATAGCGCGCAGCCTTCGGCCAGCGGGCGCCGTCTTCCAAGGCGCGATCGCGTGACCGCTCGTGAACGCCTGGTTCGGCGAGGCGCGTGCCGAGCCAGCGCGCCACAGGCTGCGTGACGGCGTTGCCGACGAGAGACCAGCGGATCGAGGCGCGGGCCACCTCTTCGGCGGGCTTGGTCCAGTCGGGTGCGAAACCCTGCAAGCGTTCGGCGTCGCGGATGTCCGGCGTCACGAGCTCGCCGCCGGGAAGCAGGATCGCCGGCGGGGACGCGATTCCGACGGTGGAGCCGTTCTTGAGCGTCGGGACCGCATCAGGCGCCCAACCGAGACCGCGCACGCCCTCGGTCCAATAGAAGCCATGCGCCTGCCGATCGAGGCTGGTCGCGTTCGTCGGCGGCACGACATCGTCGGCGAACAGGACGCCGGAGGGGTCCTGTTCGGTCAACGTGGCGACGAAGAGCACGCGCTCCCGGCGTTGCGGCACCATACTCAGCGAATTCACGACGCGATAGGACCAGCGATAGCCGCGCTCCTCGAAGGCTTCGACGAGCGTCTGCAGCGCTCGACCCTTGTCGAGGTGCAGCATGAAACTCACGTTCTCGAGCACGACCCACGGCACCGGCCGGCGATCCAGCAGACGAAAAACATGACCGACCAGGCCCGAACGCGTGCCGCCGATACCAGCGGTCAATCCGGCCTGCGACAAATCCTGACAGGGAAAGCCACCGACAAGCAGATCGGTATCGGCCGGAAGGTCGGCGAGCTCGGCCACATCGCCGGCAATCGGCACATCGGGGAAATGCCTAGTGAGAACAGCGCGCGCCGGACTCCAGACCTCACAGAGCAATCGCGATTGATGCCCGGCCGCCGCCAAACCCTGCTCGAGCCCGCCGATTCCGGCGAACAATCCGGCGACCTTCATCGAATACACCCGCTCCGTTCGCCATTCGTCGTCGAATCGAAAACGACCCGCCCGTCCATGACCATATCATCTGTCAGACGATAATTCGTTCTCTCAATGTTCACAACTGCCACGGCGCGGATTGGTTGAGGTCGGAGTGGACGCATTAGCCTGAGAAAAAGTCGGAGACCTATGCCGCCCACGATGAGGCGGCGTCAGATCCAAACGATCTCGACAGAAACGTGCTAGGGGAGCGCCCGCTCGCGGGAGAATTGTGGAAACGTGTGGTACGTCAGCGTTTGCCGAGCTGCGCTCGCTGTCTGCCCTCTCATCGCCTTACCTGTCGCCTGCTGAGAGCGACCGTGTCCGGTGCGTGGACTAACAACCGACATCCCGTGGACTAAGGGAAAATCCAGTATTGATCCGCCCCCGCCGAGAGGTCCGGCTTGATTGTTAGTGGACGGTTGGCCTGGGCGCCAGCGCGGGCGGCGTAGCAGATCCGGGTTGCGCAGCCCGCACGGCCATGGAGGGGATGAAGACCTCCGGCGCGGGAGGCTTGTAGCCGAGCGAGCCGTGTGGGCGCACGGTGTTGAAGTGCCGCCGCCAACTTTCGACGACGATCTTCGCCTCGGCGAGAGTGTAGAAGATCTCGCCATCGAGGAACTCGTCCCGGAGCCTGGCATTGAACGACTCGATGAAGCCGTTCTCCCAGGAGCTGCCAGGAGCGATGTAGGCCGTCTTGGCGCCGACCGCGCCGATCCATTCCTGCACGGCCTTGGCGACGAACTCGGGGCCATTATCTGAACGAACATGCTCCGGCACACCGCGCAGGATGAACAGGTCCGAGAGAACATCGATGACGTCGATCGCCTTCAGTCTCCGGTCGATGCGGATAGCCAGGCATTCATGGGTGAACTCGTCGATCACGTTGAGCATGCGGTATTTTCTCCCGTCATGAGTGCGGTCCTCGACAAAGTCGTAGGACCAGACGTGATTGGGCCGCTCGGCGCGAAGACGGACACAGGATCCGTCCGCGAGCCAGAGCCGGCCGCGCTTGGGTTGTCGGGCCGGAACCTTCAGCCCCTCGCGTCGCCAGATGCGCTCGACCCGCTTGTCGTTGACCACCCAGCCTGCCGTCGAGCGCAGCAGCGCGGCAATCTTGCGATAGCCGTAGCGGCCATAGCAGCGGACCAGTTCGACGATGTCGGCGATGAGTTGCTCCTCATCGTCGCGTCTGCGCGGGATCCGGCGCTGGGTCGAGCGGTGCTGCCCCAACACACGGCAGACCCTCCGATCCGATACCTTCAGAGCGAGCCTGACATGGTTGATGCACGCACGGCGACGCGCGGGGCCTACCAGTTTCCCGAAGCCGCCTCCTTCAGGATCAGCTTGTCGAGTGTCAGATCCGCGACGGCGCGGCGGAGCCGGGCGTTCTCGGCCTCAAGCTCCTTCATCCGTCTCACCTGATCCGTCTTCAGGCCGCCGAACTCACGGCGCCAGCGGTAGTAGCTCACCTCCGTCACGCCGATCGAGCGGATCGCATCGGCAACGGATTGCCCCTGCGAGACCAACACATCGACCTGGCGCAGCTTCGCGACGATCTCTTCGGGCTTGTGACGCTTCTTCGGCATTGCGGTCCTCCTGTCTGCCAAAAGACATACTTCAGGGTGGACCAATTCAACGGGGGTGGATCAGCAACAGAGATGTTGAATTCGCGAAGCCAGTCGGCAGGGTCAACGGTCGAGAAACCAAGGGACTTCTTTACGCTGCCGACCAACTCGCGGAACACAACTCAACCTTCACCAACTCGATGGCAAAGATTCTGACACGCGAAGATTAGTCAATCAAGACATAAAGCCTAAACATCGGCAAATAGTCCTATATTCTTCTTGCCGTGGCCCGTTTTGGTTATGGCAGAGGCCGCAAGGGTGGCGGAGGCCCGTGGTTTGCAGTCGCAATGAAACTAGTGATGCAGGGATAGGGGTCTACATTCGAATTCCAAACTTGGTTGGCATTTCGGAATTGCGGAAGAGACGTCCAAGCCAAATTTCGAAGGAATACGAACTGATCTTCGATTATCTTTCGACTTGCGGTCCCTGAATGCCAAGCCGAAAGGATCGATTCCAGAATATTAAGATAGTCTATAGCAACCGATCTGATGTGCGCCAAATATTGGCCCTCGATTTTTATGATATTTCCATTCGTTATTGTTGAAATGTCAAAATAGGAAAATTTAGGCTCCAAAGATGCGTTTACTAGATTAATATTATCTGGTGTATTTGAGACATGAAACGACGTCATTTCGACGAGAAATTGACATTCCTGTGATGATAGATTCCTGACAAAATTACGAACGGACGACGTTTCACTCTTCTGACTTCGCGCCCAAACAAACATCATCTCTGTAGCGAGTTGGCGCCTAGAGCGTTCGTGGTCGTTTTTTAGCTGAGATAGAATGAGATAAGCACTGATGAGCGCTACTACGCAGGTAGCCCACTCAGCCAGATTCCCTAACTGCAAGACAGACTCCTTCGGCGAGCTAACGATAGAAGATATTCAATCATCGGCCCGAAGCGTCGAAAAGCTTAACTTTTCGATAGGTAGACTAAAATTCACTCTGTCGAGAGCGTCGCTCAGCACCGTTAGCGAGGCTTCGTGCTCGTATCCCGCGCCGGCCGAGCGATCGTCCTGCCCGGCAATCTCATCACGGACCGACTTGGGGACGCCGGCCAGCTTGAGCGCTGTCTTCAAGGTGTGCCGGAATGAGTGGAACACCTTGTTCTGATCGTGGATGCCGACCTTGGGCAGATAGGTGCGATTGAACCAACGCGAGATGAACTGGCTATAGGGCTGGTTGACCGCGCGCTTCTTCCCCTCTGCGCTCTGCATCATGGCTTGCCCATCCCGGAACCACTCGGGGAATAAGCGATCGGCGCCGTTCTTCCGCAGATGCGCAATCCGATCCTGCAAGCCGAGCGCGAGCAGCGTGCGATGCACCGGGACAAGCCGACGCGATTGCTTGTTCTTCGTCTTTTCCTCCACCGCGAACGCCAGCACGCCGCGAACCTCGCTGATGCTGTCTAGGCGAAGCTGGGCGATCTCCGACGCCCGCATGCCGCTGTAAAGCGCAATGAGCAGCGCCCAACGCTTTTCCGTTAGCCTCGGCGACGGATCGAACAGCGGCGCGGCGAATATCTTCTGAAGATCGGCCTCGCGGAAATAGTCGCGGTCGTCGTCAGGGTCGCGGTTGCTCTGATCGACGCGCACGCCCTTCGCCGGGTTGTCGGGAATGACGCTATTGTTGACGCACCACGTCAGGAGCGCGCTCAGCCGCGACAGCCACTTGTCATTGATGGTTGTGGCGTTGAGCGTCGGGAAGGGCTCTTTACGGGCCTTGTTCAGCCGGATCGCATCGGGGAGCGTCTTGTCGGGGAAGCGCTTCGTATAGTTCGCAGGGGTTTCGAGCAGGGCGTTCTTGTAGGCCAGCACGTCCTGCCGGGTGATCCGATAGGCCGGCTTCGCCTCACCTAGGAACTCCTCGAACATGCGCACGGCGACTTCGTATTCGTAGACCGTGCCGGGCTTGCCCTGCTTCTCGATCATCATCGCCGACAGGACGACAGAGAGGGCCTTCGCGCTGTCCGGGCCGATGATGCGGACGCGCAGAGGGTCAGCGGTAGTCGAGGGCAGTTCCGTCGCCGGGATCAGCATGGGGTGCTTCGGCGGTGCGTCCGCTTTGCCACGGTCGCGGCGGTTCTGGTTCTCGATCGTCTCGGCTTTGATGCCGGCAAGCATGCGGGCAAGGCTTCGCCATTCGTCGGTGCCCTTGGCGGGAATAGGGTTCCCTTCGTCGGCGAACTCGTCAACGGCCCATTGGATCAGCGCGGCAAGCTCATCATCCTCGGCCCCTCCCCGCCCCGCCCGCTTGAGGGCGTAATAGTAGGTCGGACGGAAGAAAGCCTCGGACGCCGGGTCGTTCAGATGCAGGCTGCGCGCCGTCTCATCCCGCTCAAGCTCCCGGCCGTAATGCGCCAGGGCCATCTGCCTGACGCTCATGGGACGGCGCCGAGACGGTGCGGCAGGGTTGAGCGCTGCGAGCCGGTCGCGAGCTTCGTCCAGTTCCATGTGTGCGCGGTGCAATGCTGAAGGGAGTAAACGAATCGCCACTGTCCTGTCAGCGCCGAGCGGCTCCCTTATCTCGTTCTTGCCAAGGATCGGCCGCAGCGGGACCGGCACGACGAGTCTGGAATAGTAGCGGCCATCGCGCGGCAGAAGCCCCCTGATTTTTCCCGCCATAACGCCCTCTGCCAGAGCCAATTTGTAACATGATTTGTAGCAGAAATATGGGAAACGGCGTTGGCAAACAACGCTTTTTCAGGTCGATCAAGGGCTTAGAAGAAAATGGCGGAGACGGAGGGATTCGAACCCTCGATACCCTTATGGGGTATGCTCATTTAGCAAACGAGTGCCTTCAGCCTCTCGGCCACGTCTCCGTTGAAAGGCTCTATGCCCGATCCCATGCCGCTTTGACAAGCGACCTCTGCGAACAAGTTCTGGAAAAGAGCCGGGGCCGCCGCATGTACCGCTTCAGCCCCTCGCCTCGTCGAGCGCGTCGACGAAGGCCAGCGCCTCCGGCAGCGTCGCGAAGACCGGGCAAGGCAGCCGCTCATCCTCGGCCTCGGTCAGCCCGAAGCGCACGGCATAGCCCTCGGCTTCGCAGCGGATCGCGATCGGACGCGGCGGCTTCAGGGCGCGATCGGCGCGCTTGGCGGCAGGGTTTTGCATCACATCAGATCCTTGCAGGAACTGCCGCCACTAACAGCCCCGCAAATGAACGCTCGCCGAACGGCGCGTGCAGGAAGAGGACAGCAAGCACCAGACATCTGCCGAACCGGCATGCGGGGCGCAGGCGTGATTCGTGCCCCTATCCTCGGCACAGGCTTCGCAGGCCATGGGCAGGTGGTACGGGCGCGGGCCTGCGCCGACAGAACGGTCAGCGATATCGGAACGCCTGATCCCCGGCACAGAGGCCGCTGGCCTTCGAACCGACGAGCCTGACGAAGCTCCAGCCCTTCAAAGACCGGCGGCGGCGATCGACGCCGCCTCCACTGGCCTGTGCGGGGGAAAGCCCCCCCTCACCGAGCCGATCATTTCGGAACGCCGTGGATTACAAAGAGCGCCCGCATGAACTCGTCCGGCGCGGTATTGCCGAAACTGCGCGTATAGATTCGGCGCACCGCATGACTGCGATAGAGATCGGCGAGAGCCCCGTCGACGAGCAGGCGAAGCCTTCCATCGCCACGAGGAATGGCCAGGGCATAGGTTTCAAACGTGTAATATTGCTCTTCGAGCTTCAATATCGACTGATTTTTGCTGGCTCTCAGATAATGCGAGAGTATGCCGCGATCACCGAAATAGGAATCCAACGTCTTGTCGACGATCGCCCGGACCCCGTCCTCATGCGACTTCATCGGCACAATTTTCGCCTCGATGTCGAATTTATACAGAACCGCCTTGAGCGCCTCCTCGTTCGTCGATCCCTGCAGGACGCCGATCCGCTTCCCCTCGAAATCTGCAAGATGCCCGGGGCCCGTGTTCCGATAAAGTAAACCGGCCCCATCGATGAAGGTCGGTATCGAAAAATCGACAAATTCCCGCCTCGCCATCGTCACCGAAGTCGAATCGCAGAGAATATCGACCTTGCCGTCCCTGACCGTCTCGAGACGACTGGCAGCGGCAACCTCCACGAATTCGATCTTCAAATTCGCGGCGCCGGTCGATTTCTTTATGACCTCGGAAATCTCACGGCAAAGATCGACGACATAGCCTGACGGCGAACCATCTCCCGACCGATATGAGTATGGTGGCGCATCGGCCCGGAACCCAAGTCGCAGCGCCCCGGTCTTCTGGATTCGCGACAGCGTGTCCGTCGCCAAGGCGCCAGTCGAAACCACGAGGCCCAGGAGCCCGACAAACCCAGCCCGAATCATCGATCCCATCCCCCCGAATGCTCTGAGATTTGGGAGGTCAATTGGCAGATGGCCTCGCGATACGCCAGCCCTGCGACGCTCACCTGCCGCCACGGACCGGCAGGCAGGCGTTCGCGCATCGGGCTCGCCGCCGACGACAGCGATCCGGGCATGCCTTCAGGCGAACGCCCATGGGCTGCAGCGGCCTTACGGACGGCAGGGCTGACCTTCATGAGCGTGCTCCAGGCAAAGAAAAACCGCCCGGCTAGGGGCGAGAGACTCCACAAAAGGCCGCAAGAAATAGAAGGTCTCTTGATGAGAGGTAGATAAGTGCGGAAAATCGCTGCGTCATGTCTATCCAGGAGGGGTCAAATGGGCGCTGCTCCCGAAATAAGTCAGGCTAAGCCGCCTACCTGTAACGTATGCGGCGGTCTCACCTTCCAGCCTTTCCGCAGAAGAATAACTGCACGCTGCGCGGACTGCGGCTCGATGGAGCGCACGAGGCTGCTGAAGATAATATTGGATCAGGAAGACTTTCTGAAACGAGGTCAAACGGTCTTCCATGCGGCGCCAGAACCTGGCATCGGACGGTTCATTAAGGGGGTAGTCGGTGACGGTTACGAGGCTTACGATCTCAACCCACGCATGTTCCCTGCTGACCTTGAAGTCAGAGATTTCGACCTGATAACCGATACACCCGGGCTGCCGTCAGAGAAATACGATATTGTCCTCCATAGTCATGTTATGGAGCATTTGCCTTGTGATATTGTCTCAGTAATGTGGCATCTGCATAGATCGCTCAAACCGGATGGAAAACACATCTTTTGCGTACCAATCTTGCCCGGATATTATGCGTCTGATTTCGGCGACCTAACCCCCATTCAACGAAATGAGAGGTTCAGCCAGTTCGACCATGTTCGACGCTTCGGCGCACTCGACTTTGACAAGATTCTTGGGATGGCATTTAACCTTCGACGCTTCGATATTAGCCCCGCCATCAAAGAAAAATTTGAATCGTACGCGATACCGGCCAATTCAGCATCCAAATTGGACAGCAACACGTTTTTCATCCTTGGCAAGGAAGACCTCAAATTAAGATGAGGCACACCGAGAACCGTCTGGCGATTGAGACGAGCTAGGAATACCAATAATGGCCGGCGAGCTTCAGCGTGTGAGCGCTAACGCTCGTCGGTTGCCAGCGCCAATCGGAGAAGCGCCCACGCCAGCGGCTAGAGCGTCGGATTTGACATCGGAATCTGTGGGACTCCCTTGAGGGCGGCTTTGTGATTCACCGTTTTTGGAGGTGGATCATGGTCGCAGCTATTCGTCTGATCTTCGCGAACGGGCTGCCGGCTTCGTCGAGCACTGTTACGCGCGATCGCCTGCCGAGAGCTGAAGACCAAGCGCTGGGTAGGGGCCGATGCCGAGCTTCTTCTGCTTGCCGTCGAATCGATAGGCGAGCTTCCAGTACTTACCATCTGCCGGCGTCACCCAGAGCTGCAAACCGCCGCCATCGGACAGCTTCATGACCTGTGCGCCGGGTTTGGCAGACCGCACTTTGATGTCTGTCAATCCCGCCATTGTTGGCCTCTCCGAATACGGTTGTTGGCCCTCTCGGAGAGACGTGGCCAACATCCATGTTGGCTGTCAATGGAAGGGCATGGGCGCCCTAAGGCGCGAGGAGGCCCGGAACCACCGAGTTATCGGGGCTTTTGGAGGGCTATGGAAAGCGATGGCGGGAAAAATGGTGCCCAGAGCTGGAATCGAACCAGCGACACTGCGATTTTCAGTCGCATGCTCTACCAACTGAGCTATCTGGGCATCCGGCGAAGCGCGCTGCGCCTCGGTTGGTGCGAGGGGATATAGAGGGACTGGGCCGGGCTGTCCAGCCGGCAAATCGCGACAGTGGAAAAATCCGCCGGGGGCCGGCGAGACACCAGGCGCCGCCAGCCGCGGCGCGCCTCACTCCTCCGCGTCGCGCGGCCGCGGCTGCTCGGCGAGATCTTCGACCGGCTCGCCGGGAATCACATAGCTGCCCTTCAGCCAGCGGCCGAGATCGATGTCGGCGCAGCGGGCCGAGCAGAACGGCTTGAAGCGCTGCACCGCCGGCTTGCCGCAGATCGGGCAAGGCCGGCCACCCGGCGAAGCCGGCTTGGAAGGCTCTTCAGGCACCATATTGCAAGGTCACTCCACCATCGACGACCAGTTCGAGCCCGGTGACATAGCGTGCCTCGTCGCTGGCGAGGAAGAGCGCGGCCCAGGCAACGTCCCAACCCTCGCCCATATGGCCCATCGGAACCTGCGAATCACGCTTGGCCCACATCGCCGCGACATCGCCCTTGGCATAGGACTGCGCCAGCCCGGCCGAATGCTCGACCATCGGCGTCTTCATCAGCCCGGGCAGTACTGCGTTCACGCGGATCTTCTCGCGGGCATATTGCGCCGCCGTGGTGCGGGTGAGCTGGTTCATCGCCGCCTTGCTGGCCCCATAGCTGGCATAGGGGACGCCGGTATGGCGGATCGAGGCGATCGAGGAGATGTTGACGATCGAGCCGCCCTGCCCGCTCTCGGCGAACTGGCGCTGCATCACCGGGACGACATGCTTCATCGCCAGGAAGCAGCCGGTCAGGTTGACGTTGAAGACCCGCTCCCAGGTTTCGAGCGGCAGATCGACGACGCCGCCGACCTCGGCGATGCCAACATTGTTGTCGAGCACGTCGATGCGGCCATAAGCCTTGAGCGTCGCCTCGACGAGCGCCGCCAGATCCTCCGGCCGGGTGACGTCGGTGCGGATCGCGAAGGCCTCGCCGCCCTCGCCACGGATGATCTCGGCCGTCTCCTGCGCCGCGTCGAGATTGCGGTCGGCACAGACCACGCGCGCACCCTCGCGGGCGAACACGGTCGCGGTCGCCTTGCCATTGCCCCAGCCGGGGCCGATCGAGCCGGCGCCGGCGACGATCGCGACCTTGCCCTTCAGGCGTTCGCCCATCTCGTTTCCTCCATCATCATTGTTCTGATTCAGGCGGCGTTGAGCCAGCCCAGGCGAATCGGAAAGCCCTCGCCGCCGAGCAGGTTGACCGTCTCGTGCAGCGGCAGGCCGACGACGCCGGTATAGGAGCCGACCAGCTTGACCACGAAGGAGCCAGCAATGCCCTGGATCGCATAGGCGCCGGCCTTGCCACGCCATTCGCCCGAGGCGAGGTAGTTCTCCAGATCATCATTGGAGAGCCGCTTGAAACGCAGCCGCGTCTCGACGATGCGCTCCCGGATCGCGCCCGACGGCGTCACCAGCGCGACGCCGGTATAGACCCGGTGCGCCCGGCCGGAGAGCAGCCGCAGGCAGGCCGCGGCCTCGTCGACGACCTCGGCCTTGGGCAGGATGCGACGGCCGACCGCGACGACCGTATCGGCGGCAATCACATAGGCGCCTGCGAGATCGGGGCGGCTCTTCAGCGCGGCATGGCCGGCCTCGGCCTTGGCCCGGGCCAGCCGTCGCGCCAGATCGCGCGGGCGCTCGCCCTTGAGCGGCGTTTCGTCGAGATCAGAGGGCAGCAACGCATCGGGCTTGAGGCCGGCCTGTTCGAGCAAGGCGAGGCGGCGCGGCGAGGCCGAAGCCAGCACCAGCTGCGGCCGCGAACCGGCCGGTTTCGAGGAGGCGAAAAGGTTCAACGCGGTCTAGCTCGCTCCGGATCCGGCCATGCAAGGCCCTCTCGATGGCTTTAGAACAATTTGGCGAAAGGGGGAATGCGGCGGCAGACTGATGCGCTGAACGCAACACGAGGGCCAATGCCAAACCGGTTTCATGCGAGTAACGCATATTTTACGGCCCCCGCCGCATTGCACAACGGATGCGGCACTGCCAAATTCGCCGGCTCGCGGCTCTGGCAGCCGCGCCAGCGCAGGCCCAGCGCTCGGTTCTCGCGGAGATATTCGGACATGGCGACATCGAAGAGGCGCTCGCACGCGGGCCAGGCGGAAACGCAGGCGCAGACGATCGTCTCGAAGATGATCACCATGCAGGCCGATGCCGGGCTGACGATCGCCATGCGGCTGCCCATCCTGCTGCAGGGCGCCCTCGGTGACGCCAGGGGCCAGCGCGAGGCGAGCAAAGCCGTGGTCGAGAAGGTCTCGGCCGTAATGGAGAGCAGCTTCGCCATCGGCCATGCTGCGACCCTGTTCTGGCTGAACATGGCGGTGACGCCGCTGACCCCACGCGGGCTCGGCGAAGCCGCGGCCAAGGCCGCGCACAACACGCTCGAGCCGTTCTCGAAGCGCACCCGCGCCAATGCCAGCCGGCTGTCGGGTCGGCGCGGCTGAGAGCGAGCGGAAACTAGCGTTCCGGCGTCTCGGACTGATCCGCCATTGCAACCGGTATCGCCGCCTCGGCAACCGGCTGCGGATTCGCGGCATGCTCGCGCTCGAGCTTGCGATAGCGCGCGACGCTGAGCGGAATCAGCCCGAGATAGGCGACGACGATCAGCGTCAGCATCTCAAAGGGATAGGCGAAGAGCAGGCCGGCGACGACCACGACCGCGACGAAGATCGGCAGAACCTGATCGCGCGGGACGCGGGTGCCGAGCGTCTTGCCGGCATAGCAGGGGATGCGCGAGATCGTCAGGAAGGCGATGAACAGAATGTAGAGGCCGACGAAGGGCGCGCCGTAATCCTGCACCGGCACGCCGATGAAATGGAGGTAGAGCGGCAGCATGGCGGTGATCGCACCGGCCGGGGCCGGCATGCCGACGAAGAAGTTCTTCTGCCATTCCGGGCGGTTGGGATCGTCGATCATGACGTTGAAGCGGGCGAGCCTGAGCGCCATGGCGCAGGCCAGCGTCAGCACCGCGATCCAGCCGAAGGACTTCAGGTCGTGCAGGACGAATATCCACAGCACATAGCCGGTGGCGACGCCGAAATTGACGAAATCGGAGAGCGAATCGAGCTCGGCGCCGAAGCGCGAAGTGCCCTTGAGCATGCGCGCCAGCCGTCCGTCGACGCCGTCGAGCGCCGCCGCGATCAGGATGCAGATCGTCGCCGTCTCGAGCTTGCCCTCGACCACCAGCCGCATTGCGGTGAGGCCCAGGCAGAGCGCCAGCAGGGTGATGACGTTCGGCGCCAGGAGCCGGAACGGAATCGGCTTGAAGCGCGCGCGCTTGGTCTCGACGCGCTCGGGTTCGAAAGGGGGGAAGAGATCGCTCATGCCAGCCGGAATACGCGGTTTTAAGGTGAGAGGAAATGGGCAAGCGCGGGATCCCCTCTCCCGGATGGAAGAGGAGTAGGGGCGAGAAACCGCCGCTGATAGTTGGAGCGAGGCGGCCGCCGCTACGCCTTTTGCGGATGGGGCAGGCCCTCATCCCTGCCCTTCTCCCACACGGGAGAAGGGTTCTCCCGCGCCCTTCCTCGAAACTCAGATCGCCCGGAACACCCTGTCCGTGTCGTTGCCCGAGAAATCGGCCAGCACGGTCTCGCCGGAGATCATGGTCTGGCCCTCGCTGACCAGCGGGGTTACGCCCTGCGGCAGATACACGTCGACGCGCGAGCCGAAGCGGATCAGGCCGAAGCGCTCGCCTGGGGCGAGCTCGTCGCCCTCCTTGACGAAGGGCACGATGCGGCGGGCGACGAGACCGGCGATCTGGACGACGCCGACAATGCCGGCCTTGGTCTGGATAGCCAGCGCGTTGCGCTCATTGTCCTCGCTCGCCTTGTCGAGCTCGGCATTGAGGAAAAGGCCCGGCGTATAGACCATCTTGGCGATCCGGCCCGCGACCGGGCTGCGGTTCACATGGCAGTCGAAGACGTTCATGAACACCGAGATGCGGGTCATCGGCTCGGCCGGCAGCTCGAGCTCGGGCGGCGGCAGGGCCGTGCCGATCTGGCTGACGCGGCCATCGGCCGGCGAGACCACCAGCCCCTCCCGCTGCGGCACGATGCGCACGGGATCGCGGAAGAAATAGCAGATCCACAGGGTGATCAGCGTGCCGAGCCAGCCGAAGGGCGCCCAAAGCTGGCCGAGCACCAGCGTCGCGACGGCGCCGATAGCGATGAAGATATAGCCTTCCTTGTGGATCGGCACGATCAGCTTGCGGACGGAATCGACGAGCGACATGGGTGGCATCCTGTTGGTCTTGCTGGCGCACCGCGCCGTCATGGCCTGTGCCTGCGCCGCCAGATCATGGCCGCTGGGCGAAGGAGGCTGTTTAGGGGCTTGCGAGCCGCGGGGAAAGAGGCATCGCTGACGCGGGCGGGATGGCGCCTCAGCCGGCGGCCTTCGCCGCCGCCCTGCCGGCGATCCGCCCCGAGAAGATGCAGCCGCCGAGGAAGGTCCCTTCCAGGGCGCGATAGCCATGCAACCCGCCGCCGCCGAAGCCGGCCGCCTCACCGGCAGCGTAGAGACCGGGCACCGGCGCTCCGTCTCCTCCGAGCACGCGGGAAGACAGATCGGTCATCAATCCGCCGAGGGATTTGCGCGTCAGGATGTTGAGCCGGACGGCGACGAGCGGACCGTGGGCAGGGTCGAGGATGCGGTGGGGCTTTGCCGTCCGGATCAGCCGGTCGCCGAGATAAGCGCGCGCGCCGCGCAGCGCCGTGACCTGGAGATCCTTGCCATAGGGGTTGTCGGCATCGCGGTCGCGGGCCTCGATCTGGGCGCGCAGATGGGCTTCGTCGATCAGCCCGGCGCCGCCGAGCGCGTTCATCCGGGCGACAAGGCGGGAGAAATCGGTCTCGACGATGAAGTCCTCGCCCTTGTCGAGGAAAGCCTGGACCGGCGACGGCATCCCGGCCCTCGCCCGCTGGATCACCTGACGCCAGCTCCTGCCGGTGAGGTCGGGATTCTGCTCGGAGCCGGAGAGCGCGAATTCCTTGGCGACGATGCTGCGGCTCGCGACGAACCAGGAATGGTCGAAGCCGGTGCGGCGCAGATGCTCGAGCGTGCCGAGCGTGTCGAAGCCGGGAAAGAGCGGCACAGGCAGGCGGTTGCCGCGCGCATCGAACCAGAGCGAGGACGGGCCGGGCAGGATGCGGATCGCATGGGCCGGCCAGATCGGCGCCCAGTTGGCGATGCCTTCGACATAGTGCCACATCCGGTCGCCATTGATCAGGCGGCCGCCGGCGCCTTCCGCCACGGCGAGCATGGCGCCGTCGACATGGGCCGGCACGCCCGAGAGCATCCGGGCCGGCGGCTCGCCGAGGCGGGCCGGCCAATTGCGCCGAACGAGCGCATGATTCGCGCCGATGCCGCCGGAGGCGACAACCACGGCCTGGGCCCTGATCGCGAAACTCCCCGTCACCGTGCGGGCGCTCGCCTGCCCGCGCTCGGCCGCGCTCTCCTCGAGAATCTCGCCCGCGACGCCGTCGACCGTGCCGGCACTGCGGGGCAGGCCAGTGACGCGGTGGCGGAAGCGCAAGCTTATCAGCCCCCTCGCCTCGCCTTCGGCGACGCGGCGCAGGAAGGGTTCGAGCACGCCGGGGCCCGTCCCCCAGGTGACATGGAAGCGCGGCACCGAATTGCCATGCCCGGTCGCGAGATAGCCGCCGCGCTCGGCCCAGCCGACGACCGGGAACCAGCGCATGCCCTGCCGGTGCAGCCAGCTACGCTTCTCGCCGGCGGCAAAATCGAGATAGGCTTCGGCCCAGGCTTTCGGCCAATGGTCCTCCTCGCGGTCGAAGCCGGCCGAGCCGAACCAGTCCTGCCGGGCAAGGTCGAGCGAATCCCGGATGCGCAGCCGGCGCTGCTCGGGCGAATCGATCAGGAACAGCCCGCCGAAGGACCAGTGCGCCTGGCCGCCGAGCGAGGCCTGCGGTTCCTGCTCAACGATGACGGTCCTGCGGCCGGCATCGGCGAGTTCGGCGGCAGCGACGAGGCCGGCGAGCCCGGCACCGACGATCACGACATCGGCGTCCTCGGCCATTTTTCCCCCTCGCCCACCCACGGCTTTCGCGCTTGCGCCGAGCTTGCCGAGAATTCGCGATGCCGCAAGGGCTGCAGGCAGCCGGCGGTACGGAGACGGGAAGCATTCCGGCGCTTTGGCCGCGCACGCGCCGGGCCGACGCGGGAGTCGGCAGCTATGGCCGCCCCCGATCAAGCGACCGGGCGCGGCCGGGAAAAATCCGCCACTAATCGATCTTCACGCCGACCTTGGCGACAATGCCCTGCCAGAGCTTGAGATCCTGCTTCAGCAGCGCGGCCAGCTCCTCCGGCGTGCTGGTGGCCGGATTGACGCCCATCGCAGTCAAAGCCGCGCGTTCCTTCGGGTCATCGAGGATCTTGGTGATCTCCCGGTGCAACCGCGCGACGATCTCCGGCGGCGTGCCGCGGACGGCGAACAGCCCGACCCAGAGCTCGGAGCCGTAGCCGGGAACCGTTTCGGCGGCGATCGTGGCCGACGACATCGACGCCTGGGGCGAAGCCGACGAACGATTCCACCGCGCCCTGATGCGGCTTTCGGGAAACCGCAAGCTGCACGAAGTCAGCTGTCAGATGCGCGACTTCGTCCTGCGGGCTCACCGCGTCGCCCTGCGCCTGCAGACACCGGACTACCGCACCGCATCGACGGCCAATCATGCAGAGCTGATCGAGGCCCTTCTCGCCCCCGAGCACGCGTTCGCGACAGACGCCCATTACAATCAGCGGCTTCGCGACGAGGAGGCTCTCGTCGGCGTCGTCGAGAAGTACCGGATCAACAGCCTCTAGATCGAGCGCCCGGCCGCGAGCGCAGGATTTCAGACCGCGCGGGCCGCCGGCCGGTCATCGCGGAAACGCCTTGCGGCGAGCACGGTCAGCGCAAGGAAGAGCGCCAGTACGATGCCCTGGACGATGGCGAAGGGCGGCTCGGCCTGCGTCGGCGCCATGGCGTTCAACGCCGGCACTTTGAGGAAGAGCTGGGCGATCAGCACGAAGATCAGCAGGTAGAAGGAGAGCATGGCGGAGATGGCGTAGGTCCGCCTCCAGGCGCCTTCCAGGCCGCGGACATAGAGCGCGATGGCGGCGGCTGCGAGCAACGCCAGCGAAATCGCCCCGACGATGTGCGAGGGCAGGACGCCGCTGAACGGAAACAGGAAGCCGGTGGCGCTGGTCGCGATCGCCATCCACAGGAAGATCCCGTTCCAGGACCGGCTGAGCTGGCCTTTCAGCAATGCCGCCGCCGCCGGAAAGCCGGCCACGATGGCGATCAGGCTGAGCCAGGTGTGGAAGCCGACCAGCGTCGTCGGGTCGAGCGCGAACATTGCAGGCCCCCTCATTACGCAAGGGCAGTCTGCGCCCGCGCCTCGTAGGTGCCAAGCCGCAATTTCGAGCAGCCGGCCGCACGCCGGCAGGGCCGCCCCGGCCCGGCCGGGACGGCGCAGGCTTCAGTCCGTCAGGCTGACGCGGACGCTCTCGCCCTCCTCGGCGGTGGCGCGCTGCAGCGTCGCCTTGGCCTCGTCGACCTGACGCTGGCGGTTCCAGAGCGCGGCGTAGACACCATCGGCCGCGAGCAGTTCGCGGTGATGGCCGCGCTCGACGATCTGCCCCTTGTCGAGCACGATGATCTCGTCGGCATTGATCACGGTCGAGAGCCGATGCGCGATCACCAGCGTGGTGCGGCCCTGGCTGACCCGGTCGAGCGCGTCCTGGATCTCCTTCTCGGTGAAGGAATCGAGCGCCGAGGTCGCCTCGTCGAGCACCAGCACCGGCGGTCCCTTCAGGATGGTGCGGGCGATGGCGACGCGCTGCTTCTCGCCGCCGGAGAGCTTGAGGCCGCGCTCGCCGACCGAGGTGGCATAGCCCTCGGGCAGCGTCCTGATGAAGCGGTCGATCTGGGCGAGGCGGGCCGCCTCCTCGATCTCGGCTTGCGTCGCCTCGGGCCGGCCATAACGCAGATTGTACTCGATGGTGTCGTTGAACAGCACGGTGTCCTGCGGGACCATGCCGATCGCCGCCCGCAACGAGACCTGCTGGACGTCGGCAATCGGCTGCCCGTCGATCAGGATGCGGCCCTTCTGCGGCTCGTAGAAGCGGAAGAGCAGCCGCGAGATCGTCGACTTGCCGGCGCCGGACGGGCCGACAATGGCGATGGTGCGGCCGGCCGGGACCGAGAAGGAGACGCCGCGCAGGATCGGCCGCTCCGGCACATAGGCGAAATGCACGTCCTCGAAGGTGACGGTCCCGGCCCGAATGGCGAGCGGCGGCGCACCCGGCTTGTCCTGGATCTCCGGATCGCGACCGATCAAGGCGAACATCTGCCCGATATCGAGCGTCGCCTGCTTGATCTCGCGATAGACCGTGCCCATGAAGTTCAGCGGGATATAGAGTTGGATCAGCATGGCGTTGATCAGCACGAAATCGCCGACCGTGTTGGTCCCGGCCTGGAAGCCGCGCACGCACATCACCATCGAGACGGTCAGGCCGGCCGCGAAGATCGCGGCCTGGCCGAAATTGAGCCAGGCGAGCGAGGTATAGGCCTTGATCGAATTGCGCTCATAGCGCGCCATCGAGACATCGTAGCGCGCCGTCTCGCGCGCCTCGGCGCCGAAATACTTCACCGTCTCGTAGTTGAGCAGCGAGTCGATCGCCTTGGCGTTGGCGTCGGTGTCGGATTCGTTCATCTGGGCGCGGATGGCGATACGCCATTCGGTGGCCTTGATGGTGTAGGCCATGTAGCCGACGACCATGGCGACGAGCACGACGACATAACGCCAGTCGAATAGCCAGAGCAGCACGGCGATGATCAGCGTGACCTCGATGATCACGGGCACGAGCTGGTTGAGGCCGAGGCGCACCATCTCCTCGATGCCGTTGCGGCCGCGCTCCAGCACGCGGGTGAGCCCGCCGGTCTTGCGCTCGAGATGGAAGCGCAGCGAGAGATGATGGAGATGGCCGAAGGTCTGCAGCGCCAGCGTCCTGACCGCATGCATGAAGACCGGCGCGAAGATCGCATCGCGCAACTGCACGAAGGCCGCCGCACCGACCCTTGCCAGCCCGTAGATCACCGTCAGCGCCAGCGGCGCGCCGACCAGCCAGGGCAGCCAGGCTTCGAGCGTCGTCGGCGTCCCCGCGAGCGCGTCCGTCGCCCATTTGAAGGTGAAGGGCACGCCCATCAGCACGAGGCGGCCGACGACCAGCAGCGCGAAGGCGAGAACAACGCGCCGGCGCAGATCGGCCCGATCGGGCGGCCAGAGATAGGGCCAGAGCGCTCCGAAGGTCGCGAGGAAACCGGAGCCCGGCTGGAGTACGGCCGAACGTGCAAAGTTCGCCAGTGGCGGCGCGGCAGGCGGAGACATTGTCATTCTTCCAAATTGAAGCGCCGATATAGGCTAGTTTTCTCGCGATTACAGGGGCCTGCGGAGCATGGCCGCCGGCCGAAAGCGCGCGGCGCTCAGGCCAGCGGCCCGGTATTGGCCCAGACGATGTCGGCCGGGCGGCTCGCATCCTGCACCAGCCGCGCATTCGGCAAGTCGTTCCCCTCCACCCAGGCCCGAGCCGCCTCCGGCGCCCGGCCATGCCCCGCCCAGCGCGCGAGCAGCCTGCGCTCCAGCTCTTCGAGCGGCACTGCGAGGAAGATCGTCAGGTCGAAGAGCGGTGCCAGGCGATTCCAGGGCGCACGGTCCAGCAGAAGGTAATTGCCCTCCACCAGGACGATGCGGGTCCGGGCGGGGACCAGCGCCGCCCCGGCGCGGGCGAGTTCGAGCGCTCGGTCGAAGAGCGGCACGGCGACAGCCGCCTCGCCCGACCGAAGCCGCCGCAGACAGGTTTCGAGCCCCTCATAGTCGAAGGTCTCCGGGGCGCCCTTGCGTTGCGCCAATCCGAGTTCGGCGAGGACGGCATTGTCGAAATGGAAGCCGTCCATCGGCACGACGGCCGTCTCCGGCAGCAACTGCGCGAGCCGGCCGGCAATTTCCGACTTGCCGGCAGCGGGCGGGCCGGCCAGCGCAACCAGGATGCGACCGCTCCCCTCCGCCCGTCCGGCGATCAAAGCCGCGATGCGCGCAATCTCACTCATCGCCATGCCATCCCGCTATCCCTCTCGCCTCGGCCGCCCCCGGCCACAGGCGATGCCTTGTTCTGGCGCCGATGGGGCCTTGTTCTCGTCGCAAGGGCAATGCCAGATTGCCAGGCCTGCCAAGGCTGAGATCGAGGACGAACGCCCATGAACCTTCGCCATGTCTTGAACCTGCGCCAAATCCTGCCTGTCGCCGGCGCGCTTGCACTTCTGCCCACCCTGCCCGCGCTCGCGCAATCAGCCCGCCCGCCGGCGCAGATCAAGATCACGAACGCCCGCAGCGTTCCGCTCGATTCGCTGGAGATCACGACGACGGGCGAGCAGGCCCGGCTCGTGGCCAAGCTCACCAAGCCGCTCGCGCCCGGCAAGAGCGTCTCGCTGAAGCTCAACAAGCCCTCGGGCTGCAGCTATTACCTGCTCGGCAAGTTCAGCGACGACGTCGAGAGCGACAATGACGGCGTCGATCTCTGCAAGGAAAGATCGCTGCGCCTGACGGATTGACCAGCAGGCCGAGATCATCGCCGACGGCCCGGGCTTGCGGACCGCGGCCGGCCCTCGAAGCGCCAAGGCTCGCTGGCAAGCGCGGGCCTTCGCGACGCCCCGGGAGGTACGCTGCAGTGACTGCCGGCGCGAGGTTTTGCGCCGCTCCGGCGTTCCGTCCGGGCGGCCTTGCCGGTTCCGCACCCCGATAGGTCGCCCTCCGCTTGCCGCCGCCAGGGCTTTCGCGCGCAGCTTCCCCGGTTGAAGGACGAGACCGGATCATCTACCCCGAGGCCGGGCGCGGCAGGATGGCCGTCAGGGCGGTTTCCGGGGCCAGCAATACGCGATGACGACAGAGCGTTTCGACACTGTCATCCTGGGCGCAGGTGCGGCCGGCATGATGTGCGCGATCCACGCCGCGGTGCGCGGCGGACGCGTCCTGATCCTCGATCATGCCAAGGCCCCCGGCGAGAAGATCCGCATTTCCGGCGGCGGCCGCTGCAACTTCACCAATATCGGCACGAGCGCGCGGAACTTCCTGTCGGGCAATCCGCATTTCGCAAAATCCGCGCTGAGCCGCTACACGCAGCATGATTTCGTCGCGCTCGTCGAGAAGCACGGCATCGCCTATCACGAGAAGACGCTCGGGCAGCTCTTCTGCGACCATTCCGCCAAGGACATCATCGCGATGCTGACCGGCGAGATGGCGCGCGCCGGCTGCGAACTGCGCCTCGGAACGACGCTGGAAAGCCTGGAGCGCAGCACTGACGGCTTTGCGCTCAGGCTCGGCGGCGATGGCGCCGGGGCGATCCGCTGCCGGCATTTCGTCGTGGCGTCCGGCGGAAAATCCATCCCGAAAATGGGCGCATCCGGTCTCGGCTACCAGATCGCCGGCCAGTTCGGCCTGGCGCTGACGGAGACGCGCCCGGCATTGGTGCCGCTGACCTTCGGCGAAGAGGTTCTCGCCGGCTTCCTCGAGCTTGCCGGCCTCGCCGCCGATGCGCGGGTCTCCTGCGGCAAGACCGGGTTCGACGAGGCGCTGCTGTTCACCCATCGCGGCCTGTCCGGCCCCGCCATCCTGCAGATCTCCTCCTATTGGCGCGAAAAGCAGCCGATCAGCATCGCCTTCCTGCCGACACAGGACGTCTTCGCCATGCTGCGCGCCTCCAGACAGGAAAACGGCCGCAGGAGCATCGCCAATGCGCTCGGCGAGATCCTGCCGAAGCGCCTCGCCTCCTATCTCGCGGAGAACCATGGCTGGGCCGGCCCGATCGGCGATGTCAGCGACAAGAAGCTCGCGGCGGTCGCCTCCACCATCCAGGGCTGGGAGGTCATGCCGATCGGATCGGAAGGCTACCGGACTGCGGAGGTGACGCTCGGCGGCGTCGACACCACCGGGCTCAACTCGCGGACGATGGAGGCCAAGGCCGTCGATGGGCTCTACTTCATCGGCGAAGTGGTCGACGTCACCGGCTGGCTCGGCGGCTACAATTTCCAATGGGCCTGGTCGTCCGGCTGGGCGGCAGGGACCGCCATCGCCGAACGATCCGGCTGAGTTCACCAGAGCGCGTCCATCGCAACGGCGGGTGGCACCAATCCTCCCACCCCCAACAGACCCCAACAGACGCTACGCCGTCGCGCCCTCGCGCATCAGCTTGTAGACGATCGAGTCGGTCAGCGCCTGGAACGAGGCGTCGATGATGTTGGCGCTGACCCCGACCGTGGTCCAGCGCTCGCCGTTCTCGTCCGCCGATTCGATCAGCACGCGGGTTACGGCGTCCGTACCCCCCTGGAAAATCCGGACCTTGTAGTCGACGAGGCGCAAGCCCTCGATCAGTGACTGGTAGCGGCCGAGATCCTTGCGCAGCGCGATGTCGAGCGCGTTGACTGGGCCGGAATCGCCCTCCGCCGCCGAGATCAGCACCTCATCGCCGACCTTCACCTTGACGACCGCTTCCGAGAAGGTGACGAGCTCGCCGAGCGCATTGTGCCGGCGCTCGACATTCACCGCGAAGCGCTCGACCCCGAAGAACTCCGGGACTTCGCCGAGGATGCGGCGCACAAGCAAATAGAAGGAGGCATCGGCCCCCTCGAAGGCATAGCCCTGCGCCTCCTTGTCCTTCAGCTCCTCGAGCACACGCGAAAGCCGCGGGTCGTCGCGAGCGATCGTGACGCCGACGCGTTCGAGTTCAGCCAGCAGGTTGGACTTGCCGCCCTGGTTGGAGACCAGGACCTTGCGGCTGTTGCCGACCGCTTCCGGCGCGACATGCTCATAGGTGCGCGGGTCCTTCAGCACGGCCGAGGCGTGGATACCGGCCTTGGTGGCGAAGGCGGACGAGCCGACGAAGGGCGCGTGGCGGTTCGGGGCGCGGTTCAGCATCTCGTCGAGCGCCCGCGAGACATGGGTGAGCTCGCCGAGGCGCTCATCCGCGACGCCGATCGAAAAGCGCTCGCGATAGCGCTCCTTCAGCTTCAGCGTGCCGATCAGGGTCACGAGATTGGCGTTGCCGCAACGCTCGCCGAGCCCGTTCAGCGTGCCCTGGATCTGGCGGGCGCCGGCCTCGACGGCCGCCAGCGAGTTGGCGACGGCACAGCCGCAATCGTCATGGGCGTGGATGCCGAGGCTTTCACCCGGCACGACCTTCGCCACCGCGGCGACGATGGCGCCGACCTCGTCCGGCAGGGTGCCGCCATTGGTGTCGCAGAGCACGACCCAGCGGGCCCCGGCCTCATAGGCGGTGCGGGCGCAGGCCAGCGCATAGTCGGGATTGGCCTTGTAGCCGTCGAAGAAGTGCTCGCAGTCGAGCATCACCTCGCGCCCGGCCGCCTTGGCGGCCGCAACACTCTCGGCGATGCCGGCGAGGTTCTCCTCCAGCGGAATCTCGAGCGCGACATGGACATGGTAGTCCCAGCTCTTGGCGACGAATACGATCGCGTCGGCCTTCGCCTCGAGCAGCGCGGCGATGCCGGGATCGTTGGCGGCCGAACGCCCGGCCCGCTTGGTCATGCCGAAGGCCGCGAACTTCGCCTGCCGCGTCGGCTTCTGCTCGAAGAAGGCGGTGTCGAGCGGGTTCGCGCCAGGATAGCCGCCCTCGACATAATCGATGCCGAGCTTGTCGAGCATCACCGCGATCACGCGCTTGTCGTCGAGCGAGAAGTCGACGCCGGTTGTCTGGGCGCCGTCGCGCAGCGTCGTGTCGAAAAGATGGACGCGGGCGCTCATCGCCGGGCTCTCAGGCGATAGCGCAGCAGCTTCGGCATCACCATGGCGAGCATGACGAGCTTCATCGCGATCGAAAGCGAGCCGGCGGGGCGAATGCGGGGCGGGTTCATGCGCTTCTTCCTTCTTCTTGGTTCAATGATGTGTCCGGCCGCGTTGCCTCAGCGATCTCCGGCTCGTGAATCGTGGCGCCATCGAGATCGTGCCAGAGCGTGTCCCTGACCTCGTCGGGGCGCAGCAGGATGTCGGCATTCCAGAAGCGGCGGACGCGAAATCCCTGAGCAATCAGCCAGACGTCGCGAGCCGCGTCATAGGCGCTTTCGGCGTGCTGACCACCATCGACCTCAACGATCAATCGCTTGGCCGGGCAGACGAAATCGACGATGTAGCGTCCGATCTGCACCTGCCGACGGAACTTGAAGCCGCTGAATCGGCGGTCCCGCAGCAGATGCCAGAGTTTCCGCTCCGTCTCCGTCGGCTCCCTGCGCATGGTCCGCGCGCGCTTCGTCAAGGTCTCCCGTGAAGCAGGCGCACGCTCCCCTTCTCCCCCTGCGGGAGAAGGTGGCCGCGCAGCGGCCGGATGAGGGGTCGCGCTGCCCTCTCCGGCCTGCACCTCTCGGGGCCAGCGATCAGCGTCGCGAGACCCCTCACCCCAACCCTCTCCCGCAGGGGGAGAGGGAGTGCGGGCGCGGTTCACCGCTTCGCCTCCCAGGTGGTCACCGGCTCGCCGGTCGCGGGATCCTTGCCGTCCTTGAGGGCGATGCCCATGGCGGCGAGCTCGTCGCGGATGCTGTCGGATTCGGCGAAATTCTTGGCGCGGCGGGCGTCGAGACGGGCGGCGATCAAGCCGTCCACCTTCGCACGCAGCGCGGGATCGATCGTGCTGGCGGCGACCGCGGGGAGCGCGATGCCGAGCAGATCGAGGCTCGCCTTCAGGCCCCCAAAGTCCCCGGCCTTGCGCAAGGCGTGCAACTCGGCGAGCACCTGGGAGGTGTTGAGATCGTCCGACAGGGCGTCGAGCACGGCAGGGGAGACCTCGCCGGCCGCGCTGTCGCCGACAGCCGCAGCCCAGTCGAGAAGCGTCTTCTCCGCCTCCTCCAGCGCCTTCACCGTCCAGTCGATCGGCTGGCGGTAATGGGTACGCAGCATGGCGAGGCGCAGCATTTCGCCCGGCCAGGTGCGGCCGCCAAATTTCTCCGTCGCCAGAAGCTCGTTGATGGTGACGAAGTTGCCGAGGCTCTTCGACATCTTCTCGCCTTCGACCTGCAGGAAGCCGTTATGCATCCAGTAGTTCGCCATCAGCGGCGCGCCGCCCTCCCCGCCGAAGGCGCAGCAGGACTGCGCCAGCTCGTTCTCGTGATGCGGGAAGACGAGGTCGATGCCGCCGCCATGGATGTCGAAGACGTTCTTCGCGGGATCGTCGCAGGAGAGGCCGCCGCCGAAGGGCTCGAGCAGCGCTTTCATCGACATGGCCGAGCATTCGATGTGCCAGCCGGGACGGCCCGGCGTCGCGATGCCGGCCGGCGACGGCCAGCCGGGATCGATGCCCTCGCGGCTCGGCTTCCAGAGCACGAAGTCCATCGGGTCGCGCTTGTAGGGTGCGACATCGACGCGGGCGCCGGAGATCATCTCGTCGAGCGAGCGGCGGGCGAGCGAGCCATAGCGCGGCGCCTGCTTCATCCCGGCGACCGCCGGGACGTGGAAGAGCACATGCTCCTCGGCGACATAGGCGACGCCGCGGGCGATCAGCCGCTCGATGATCGCCTTCATCTCCTCGATATGGCCGGTGGCGCGCGGCTCGTCGTCGGGCCGCAAATTGCCGAGCGCATCGACATCGGCGTGGAACTGCGCTGTCGTCGTCTCAGTGACCTTGGCGATCGCCTGGTTCAGCGGCAGGTCGGGATAATCGCGCGCGGCGCGCGCATTGATCTTGTCGTCGACGTCGGTGAGGTTGCGGGCATAGCGCACATGGGCTTCGCCATAGAGATGCCGCAGCAGCCGGTAGAGCACGTCGAAGACGATGACCGGCCGGGCATTGCCGATATGGGCGTAGTCATAGACCGTCGGGCCGCAGACATACATGCGGACATTTGCCGGATCGACCGGGGCAAAAGCCTCCTTGGTCCGCGTCAGCGTATTGTAGAGCCTGAGATTGGGCTGCATCGATCCGGTATCCTGACGAAAAGGCGACAAAGAAGGCGTATCCAGGCCGCTGGCCGGGGCGCTGTCTGTCTTTTCGTTGGGACGAGGACGTGAGCAGCCGGCCAGCGAAAGCTAGCGGCAAATAATGCAGATAATGGCGAGGGCTCGCGTCATCATGCTCGTGAATGCCTGCGGCGTGCGCTTACGTCAAGTGGCAGCGCTGCAACGCTCCTGCGCCGAAGTGCCGCTCGCAGCCCCCTGTCCAGCGATTCCGGCTCTGGCTGCCGCAATCCCGCCACAAGCGCCCTCCCCTTGTGCGCCGCAACAAAGCTGACCGCACTTCACCGTATTTTAAGCATTCGGAACCAAGCTGTGATGTCGAAGGTTCAGAGCTCGTCGAAGCTCAGGGAAAATATCATGCGCCGCGCAGTGGCTCTGGTCGGTTTGTTCGGCATCATCGGAGCTGGGCTCTCGCTCGCCGTGGTTCCCACCTCCGGCACCGTCGCCGCCCCCAAGCCCGAGCGTACCTATCTGATCCCCGCCAGCGACGGCTATGGCGTCGCCGACTGCATCGCCAGCAAGGCCGAATGCGGCCAGATCGTCGCCAATGCCTGGTGCGAGGCGCAGGGCCACCGTATCGCCAAGGCCTACGGCGTCGCCTCGGCCGAGGATTTCACCGGTGCGGTCAGGGCCTCGACCCAAAGCGAGACCGAGCGGCCGCTCGTCATCACCTGCGGGCACTGACCCCTCCGGGCGAGTTTTCCCCAGAGCGAGGCAAGCGCTAACCTGAGCGGCCGCGGATCGACCCGGCCCGTAGCAGGGAGCGTCGGCCATGCTTCATTCAGCACTGACCCATCCGGGACTCGTCGCCGGCTTCATTCTGGCGAGCCTCCTGCCCGCCCAGGCCTTCGAGGGTCGCTACCGTACGCCGGCCAACAGCATGACGATCCGCCCGACGGGTTCTGGCCTGTTCAAGGTCGATGCCGAGATATCAAGCAGTCGCTGCGTCGGCGTGATCTCCGCACGCGGCCGCCTTCAGGGCGACCGGCTCGTCGCCGAAGCGAAAGAGGATGGCGAGGTCTGCCGGCTGGAAATCCGCCGCAAGGGCCGCGGCATCGAGGTGTCCGAAAGCGGCCAGTGCTCGCTCTTCCACGGCGCCAATTGCAACTATGTCGGCACCTACACGCCGCGTTAGAGGTCGCTCCGCGCCCAAACCAGCCTCAGCGCACCCATTCCGCGCATTTGGCGATCTCGCCATTGCCGCCCCAGGGCATGATCGGCACGCTCGAGGTCGAGTTCTGCGGCGAGCCGTCGATCAGCTTGTCGGTGTAGACCATATAGATCAGCACGTTGCGCTTGACGTCGCAGCCGCGCACGATCTGCATCTTCTTCCAGATCAACGAGCGGCGCTCTCGGAAGACGACATCGCCCTGCGAGAATTTTTCCTTGAACTTGATCGGGCCGATCTGGCGGCAGGAGAGCGAGACGTCCGAAACCTCCTCGGCGACGCCGAACATGCCGGAGACACCGCCCTTCTCGGGCACGGTGTAGTGGCAGGCGACGCCCTCGACCACGGGATCGTCGACGCCGTAGACGGCCAGCTTGTCGTCCGGGGTCATCATCTTCCAGACCGTCGACTTGCGGAAAATCAGGTCCTCCTGGGCCTGGGCCGGGGCAAGCGCCGCGCTTCCGAGGGCGAACGCGGCCAGCACGGATAGGACATGACGACGAAAGCGCATTCACAATTCTCCCGACTCTGCATCGCCCGAAGGCCGACAGGATATGGGATGGCCCGGGGTTTCGCGCCAGTGCAACCGTGTCCGGCCGGCTCGCGCAGGCGCGGCTTTCAGACCGCCAGCGGCTTGAAGGCGAGATAGGCGGCGACGATCGCTCCGACCACGCCGAGCGCGAACAGCACGAGCTTGATGCGCGTGAAGCCGCTCGCGAAGGCGACCGTACCCTCCTCGACCCTCGGATAGCGGTCGAGCAGACGGGCGACGGCGAGGTTCTCGGCAATGTCGCAGAGCCCGCCGAAGAGCCAGCCACCACCACACAGAGCCGCCACCCACCAGGGATAGCCGCGCATCGACAGGCCTGCGATGAGGACGCCGCCGACGATCGCATAGGTCAGGGCGACCGCCGCATCGGCCGGCAGAAGCTTGTAACGATAGGCGGCGCGGAGCCGCTCGCCATAGGCGGCGAAGAGCTTTTCGACATCGTCCTTGCTGAAGCCGTCCCAGTCGCTCTCCAAAGCGCGGGCGACACCGATCCTGCGGGCCCAGAGCCCGACCAGCCAGAACAGCAGCATCACCAGCGCCGGCCCCCAGAAGAAGAAGGCGAGCGGGATCAGCGTCGGGTAGAAGGGCGCGAGATCGTCCATCTGGCGGCAGGCTCCGGAATCCGTGGTCCGCGCCGACGTTATCGTGCTTGCCGTGCCAGCGCCACGGCCTCGCGCAGCAGGGCGAGGTCGCCGAGCTGGTTGGCGAGGATCAGCACCAGCCGCGCATTCAGCGCGGCGCTCTCCCGTTCGTCGAGATCGCGATGCGCCTCGGCCAGCAGGCGATAGGCGGCATCGGGATCGGCGAAGCGGGCTTCGCGCGCAAGAGCGACGGGCTCGGTCATGAAGCGCGACCCTCCAGCCTTTCGATGGCGATGGCGATTTCGGCCGGGCTTGCGGCATGGAACCGGGCCGCGACATGGCCGTCCGGCCGCAGGAGGACGGCATCGCCGGGTGCGAGCGCATAGCGCCGCCTGAGGATATCGCTCGTATCCGCAGCCGGCTCGACCGCTACCACTCCCGGCGTGGCGAGGCGCGAGGCCCCCTCGCCGATGATCACGGGCCTGCCCGACCGCAGCGCCTCGCTCAGCCAGGCAGCGCCCCCTGCCCGACCGGACAGCGGCGCATCGAGGAACGGGGCTCCCGGCGGCAGGCCTCCCTCCCAATCGGAATCCGGCGTCGAGAGCGGCGAATCCGCATAGGCACTCGGCAAGGAGAGCCGGCCGGAATTGACGAAACGCTGGGCGAAGGGAGCGAGCGGCGCCAGCGACAGGGCGGCAGCGCGCAGCAGACGCTCGCCGGGCGAGCGCGGCGCGATGAAATCGGTCGCACGCGTCGAGTTCAGGATGTTCTCGTCGGCGGCCGCGCCTCGCTCGCTGTCATAGCTTTCGAGCAGCGAAACCGGGCTTCTGCCCTGCAGGACGAGCGCCAGCTTCCAGCCGAGATTGTCGGCGTCCTGGATGCCGGAATTGGCGCCGCGCGCACCGAAAGGCGAGACCTGATGGGCGGCGTCGCCGGCGAAGATCACGCGCCCGTGCAGGAAACGGTCGAGCCGGCGGCACTGAAAGCGATAGACCGAGACCCATTCCAAGGCGAATTCGGCATGGCCGAGCATGCGCTCGATCCGGGGGCGTACGATCTCCGGGCGCTTCTCATGCTCGGGATCGGCATCGGGGCTGAGTTGCAGGTCGATGCGCCAGACATCGTCCGGCTGCTTGTGCAGCAAGGCCGACTGGCCGGAATGGAAAGGCGGATCGAACCAGAACCAGCGCTCGGTCGGGAACGGCGCCTGCATCTTCACATCGGCGATCAGGAAGCGGTCCTCGAAGGCCTCGCCACGAAACTCCAGGCCGAGCATGTCGCGGCTCGGCGAGCGGGCGCCGTCACAGGCGATCAGCCAGTCGGCGTGAAGCGTGTACTCGCCCTCAGGCGTCGCGATGCCGAGCGCGACTCCGTCCTCGCGGTTGGCGAGCCCGGCGAGGCGATTGCTCCAGCGCAGATCGACCAGCGGCTCGGCGAGCACGGCGTCGACCAGCGCCGCTTCGACATGGAATTGCTGGAGGTTGATGAAGGCGGGCTGCTTGTGGCCGCCCTCGGGCAGGAGGTCGAACTCGTAGAGCCCGGCCTCGCCGCGGAAGACCTTGCCCTTCTGCCAGGTGACGCCCTTCTCGACCATCGCCTGCGCGAGGCCGAGCCTGTCGAAGATCTCGAGCGTGCGCTTGGCGAAGCAGATCGCGCGCGAACCCTCGCCGATCCGGTCGGCATCATCGATCAGTACGACCGGCACGGCGCGGCGCGCGAGGTCGAGCGCCAGGGTCAGCCCGACCGGGCCCGCCCCCACCACGACCACCGGGCGCTTCACCGGCATGGCCGCGTCCTGGTCAGGACTGCGGCGATAGGCGAATTGGCGGAAGGGCTGCATCGGCCCCTCGCGCCCTAGCCCCGCAGGTCCAGCCACATCTGGCGGTCGCGCTCGTCGGTCCAGATCCGCGGGTGATCGAGGCCGCCGGCCTCGTCATAGGCGCGGGTGACGTTGAAGGGCAGGCAGTGCTCGAAGATCACCCAGTCGCCATAGGCCGGCTTCAAGGCCTCGTGCACGCGTTCGAAGGTCTCACGCAGCGAGCGGCCGGCCGCGACATGGTCCCTGACCGCCTCGAAGAGATCGGAGAGGAAGGCGCGGGTGCCCTTGATGCCGTCCGCCACCATCGCCCGGTTGGTCAGGGCGGCACCGCGGCCCGGCACCATGGCGGCCGGCGCGAAGCTCGCCAGCGCATCGAGCGTCGCCGGCCAGTCGGTGAAATGCGCATCGCCGCAATAGGGCGTCGCGCCGTATTCGACGAGGTCGCCGGCGAAGATCACATTGGTGTCCGGCATCCAGGCGACGATGTCGCCGGCGGTATGGCCACGCCCGAGCTTCATCAGGCGGACCTCGCGCGAGCCCAGCCAGATCGAGGCGTTGTGCGAGAAGGTCGTGGTCGGCCAGGTCAGGCCAGGGCGGATCGAGTCGGCGCCCTGGAAGAGCCGCGGGAAGCGGCCGATCTCGCTCGCCTTATCCTCCTCGCCGCGCTCGACGATCATCGCTCGCGCCGCATCCGAGCAGACGATCTCGCGGGCGCCATAAGCCGGCGCGCCGAGCACGCGGACCGCGTGGTAATGCGAGAGCACGACATGGCTGACCGGCTTGTCGGTGACCTCGCGCACTTTCGCGATGACGCGCTCGGCCATGGCCGGCGTCGCCTGCGCGTCGAAGACGAGCACGCTGTCGTCGCCGACGACGATGCCGCTATTGGGGTCGCCCTCGGCTGTATAGGCGTAGACCCCCTTGCCGATCTCGTCGAAGGAGACGGTCTTCTCGCCGAGATCGGCGGTGGAGGCGAAAGCGGGGGAGGACATCGTCAGAACCTTTCAGACTTATTCTGGTGCGCGTTGCGCTCGTTCGAAATCACCTCGTCATCCCGGACCAGCCGTGAAGCGGCGCTGATCCGGGATCCATCATAAGGCTCCGACTCCCTCCGATGAATCCCGGGACAAGCCCGGGATGACAAAGCGGTTCCGGAGCCAGTCGTCATGCGAGCTCTTGAAATGACGGAGCCGCCTCAGCGCACATAGGGCATGATTTCCTGCTCGATGGCGCCGAAGATCGAATGGCCGGAAGCGTTCTTCATCTCGATCCGGACGCTGTCGCCGAAGCGCAGGAAGGGCGTCCTGGCCGCACCCTCGCGGATGGTCTCGACCATGCGCTGCTCGGCGATGCAGGCATAGCCCAGCCCGCCCTCGGCGATAGGCCTGCCCGGCCCGCCATCGGCGTCGCGGTTGGAGACCGTGCCGGAACCGACGACGCTGCCGGCGACCAGCGGGCGGGTCTTGGCGGCATGGGCGATCAGCACGCCGAAATCGAAGGTCATGTCGACCCCGGCCTGCGGCTTGCCGAAGGGCTTGCCGTTGATCTGGGCGAGCAATGGCAGATGGAGCTTTCCGTCCTTCCAGGCGGAACCGAGTTCCTCCGGTGTCACCGCGACGGGCGAGCAGGCCGAGGATGGCTTGGACTGCAGGAACCCAAACCCCTTCGCGAGTTCGGCCGGGATCAGGTTGCGCAGGCTGACATCGTTGACGAGCATGACGAGGCGGATCAGTCCACGCGCCTCCTCGGGGCTCACGCCCATCGGCACGTCGCCGGTGATGACCGCGATCTCGGCCTCGAGGTCGATGCCGTAATCCTCGCTGGCGATCCGAATCGGCTGGCGCGGGCCGAGGAACGAATCGGAGCCGCCCTGATACATCAGCGGATCGGTCCAGAAGCTCGCGGGCATCTCAGCTCCCCGCGCCTTCCGGACGAGCTCGACATGGTTCACATAGGCCGAGCCATCGACCCATTGATAGGCGCGCGGCAGCGGCGAGGCGCAATCGTGCTCGTGGAAGCGGAAGGACGGCACCGAGCCATGCTCCAGTCCCTCGGCGAGGTCGGAAAGGCGCGGCGCGCAGCGCGCCCAGTCGTCCAGCGCGCCCTGTAGCGTCGCCACCACCGGGAAGGCATCAGTGGCGCGCGTCAGGTCGTTCGAGACGACGACGAGACGGCCGTCTCGGCCATGCGTGAGCGATGCAAGCTTCATCTCTTTTCATTCCTCCCCGGACACGCCATGAAGAGCGCAACGAGCTTTCGGGAGGAGACCATATGGAACGCCGCACGTTTTTGAAAACTGGGGCGCTCGCCGCCGCTGCGACCTCGATCGCGATGCCGGCGATCGCCCAGTCGATGCCCGAAGTGAAATGGCGGCTGACCTCGAGCTTCCCCAAGCAGCTCGACACGATCTTCGGCACCGCCCAGCAGTTCGCCAAGTTCATGTCGGACGCCACCGACGGCCGCTTCCAGGTCCAGACCTTCTCGGCCGGCGAGATCGTCCCCGGCCTGCAGGCGCTCGATGCGGTCAGCTCCGGCACGGTCGAATGCGCCCATACTCCGACCTATTTCTACATCGGCAAGGAGCCGGCCTTCGGCCTCGGCACCGGCATCCCCTTCGGCCTGAACGCCCGCCAGCAGCATAGCTGGTGGTATTTCGGCGGCGGCGAGCAGATCATCAACGAGGCCCTGGCCAAGTTCAACGCCTACGCGATCCCCTGCGGCAATTCCGGCTGCCAGATGGGCGGCTTCTTCCGCAAGGAGCTGAAGACGGTCGACGACCTCAAGGGGCTCAAATTCCGCATCGGCGGGATGGGCGGCTCGGTGCTCGCCAAGCTCGGCGTGGTGCCGACCCAGATCGCCCCCGGCGACGTCTACCCTGCGCTGGAGCGCGGCACGATCGATGCCGCCGAATTCGTCGGCCCCTATGACGACGAGAAGCTCGGCTTCGTGAAGGTCGCGCCCTATTACTACTATCCCGGCTGGTGGGAGGGCGGCGCCATGCTGCACCTCGTCATGAACCAGGAGCAGTGGAACAAGCTGCCCAAGCACTACCAGGCCATGGTCTACCATGCCTGCGAGGCGGCCAATAACTGGATGCTGGCGAAATACGACGCCGTGAACCCGGGCGGCCTGCGCCGGCTGGTCGGCCAGGGCGCGCAGCTCCGGGCCTTCCCGCAGCCGATCATGGAAGCCTCGCTCAAGGCGGCCGAAGAGTACTACGCCGAGACCTCGGCCAAGAGCGAGCTGTTCAAGAAGGGCTATGAGTCGATGGTCGCCTTCCGCGGCGAGAACCTGCTCTGGTGGCAGGTCGCGGAGCTCTCCTACGACGCCTTCATGAACCGGCTGAAGTCGCGCTGAGGCGCAACGCTTCTCCAACTCGTCATGCTCGCCCTTGTGGCGAGCATCCACGTCTTGGACACCGCTTTCGGCGAGGGAAAACGTAGATGGTCGGGACAGGCCCGACCATGACGAAAAAAACGCCGCTGAGAATTCCGGGCCCTTCGCTGCGCGAAGGGCCGGAGTGACAGCGGAGCTCACCAGGCCTCGCGCTTCTTCGGATCAAAGCGCTTGTTCAGCCCGCTCCAGCAATCGGCATAGTTCTCCTGCAGCTCCGGCAGGCCGGCGGCATAGCCGGTGACGCGCTGTGCGAAGCGCGTCTCGAACATGAAGGCCATGGTACCGGTGAGCTTGACCGGCTTGAGCTCGACCGTGCTCGCATGCTCGAAGGCCTGGGTGTCGGGCCCGTGCGGCAGCATCATGTTGTGCAGGCTGAAGCCGCCCGGCGTGAAGCCCTCGGGCTTGGCGTCGTAGACGCCGTAGATCAGCCCCATGAATTCCGACATGATGTTGCGGTGGTACCAGGGCGGCCGGAAGGTGTTCTCCGCCACCATCCAGCGCTCGGGGAAGATCACGAAGTCGATATTGGCGGTGCCGGGCGTCTCCGAGGGCGCGGTCAGCACGGTGAAGATCGACGGGTCGGGATGGTCGAAGGAGATCGCGCCGACCGGCGAATAATGCCGCAGATCGTATTTGTAGGGCGCGTAATTGCCGTGCCAGGCGACGACGTCGAGCGGCGACTGGCCGAGCTCCGTCGAGAAGATCTCGCCGCCCCATTTGGCGTAGAGGGTCGAGGGCTCCTCGATATCCTCATAGGCCGCGACCGGGGTCAGGAAGTCGCGGGGATTGGCGAGGCAGTTGGCGCCGATCGGGCCGCGATCCGGCAGGGTGAAGCCGCCGCCGTAATTCTCGCAGACATACGCGCGCGCCGGCCCGTCGATCAGCTCGCAGCGGAAGACGACGCCGCGCGGGATGACGCAGATCTCGCCGGGCTCGATCTCGATGATGCCGAACTCGGTGAAGAAGCGCAGGCGGCCCTCCTGTGCGACGACCAGGAGCTCGCCATCGGCGCAGAACAGGTATTCGCGCTCCATCGAGGCGGTGACGAAGACCATGTGCGCGGCCATGCCGGCCTGGGCGTCGCCGTCGCCGGCGGTGGTCAGGGTGCGCAGGCCGGTGAGGAAGGTCAGCTTCTCCTGCGGAAGTGGGATCGGGCTCCAGCGCAACGGGCCCAGAGAAGGCTTGGTCTCGTCGCGGCAGGGCGCGGTGCGGACCAGCCCCTTGTCGACGAGCGTCCAGCGGCCGCCATGCTTGACGCTCGGTCGGATGCGGTAGAGCCAGGAACGCTCATTGGTCGAGCGTGGGGCGGTGAAGGGCGAGCCGGAGAGCTGCTCGGCATAGAGCCCGTAAGCCGCCTTCTGCGGCGAGTTGCGGCCGATCGGCAGCGCCCCCGGCAGGCTCTCGGTCTCGAAGGAATTGCCGAAGCCCGACATGTAGCGCAGGCCGTTCTGGACCTGTTGGCCGATCGCCGAGAGCGACGTCGTCTGGACGTTCATGGCTGCTTCCTCCCTGGGCCGTCGGCACCTTTTGCAGCGGCACCGGTCCGACAATGATCGCGCTTCAGGCAGGGGATGTGGA
This sequence comes from Allobosea sp. GW823-FHT01F03, assembly GCF_058798075.1. Lineage (NCBI taxonomy): Bacteria > Pseudomonadati > Pseudomonadota > Alphaproteobacteria > Hyphomicrobiales > Alloboseaceae > Allobosea > Allobosea sp. GW823-FHT01F03. Next base: position 4,069,981 of record NZ_CM179505.1, read on the forward strand.
AATGGCGCACGGCTTCTGCGAAAACCGGCTTCCATCCGCTCCATGCCCGCTGCCCGTCCGCCGCTGGTTAGTTGCAAGTGAAACTAATGTCAATGAAACCGACCATGGCAGAGGGCGAGCACGCCCTGCATCTCGAGCAGTTCGTACCCTACCGCATCAATGTGGCGGCGGTGTTCGCGAGCCGGGCGCTGGCGCGGATCTATGGCGAGAAATTCGGTATCGGCATCCCGGAATGGCGGGTGATCGCCCAGCTCGGCGAATTCGGACGGATGACCTCGCGCGACATCGGCGAACTCTCGCAAATGCACAAGACCAAGGTCTCGCGTGCCGTCTCCGGGCTCGACCAGCGCGGCCTCGTGGCGCGCAGCGAGAACCGGGCCGACCGGCGCGAATCCTTCGTCTCGCTCACTGCCGCCGGGGCGCGGGTCTACGCCCAGATCGTGCCGCTGGCGCTCGCCTTCGAGCAGCGCTGGACCGAGGGCATCGCGCCGGACGAGCTGCGGACCTTCGAGCGCGTGCTTGCGGTGCTGACCGAGCGCGGGCGGCTTCTGGCCGGCACCTATCACGAGGAAGGCGCCTGATCGCCCAAAAAGGCAGAGGCTCATTCCGCAGCAGGGGCGGCCACGAGCCCGCCGCCTAAAAATACTTGGCGAGGTTCCGCCTGATCCGTGCCAGCGGCGGCTCGCCGGCGGGCGGCGGGACGAAGGCGGTGCCGGTGATGGTCTCGAAGGCCTTCACATAGACCGCGGTGGTCTGCGCGATCAGCTCGTCGGGGATCGGCGGCAAGTCCTCCTTGTAGGGATCGCAGCGCGCCACCACCCAGTTGCGCACGAAATCCTTGTCGAAGCTCTCGGGCTTCTCGCCGGCGGCGAAGCGCGCCGGATAGCTGCCGGCGAACCAGTAGCGGCTCGAATCCGGGGTATGGATTTCGTCCGCCAGCAGGATGTTGCCGTCCTTGTCGGTGCCGAACTCGTATTTGGTGTCGGCCAGGATCAGGCCGCGTTCGGCGGCCAGCTTCTGCCCCCGGGCGAAAAGCGCCAGCGCATATTCCGATACCGTGTCCCATTGCTTCCTGGTCAGAAGACCACTGTCGACGATCCCCTGCGCGGTGAGCGGCTCGTCATGGCCGCCGTCGAAAGCCTTGCTGGTCGGGGTGATGATCGCCTCCGGCAGCTTCTCGTTGTCCCGCATGCCATCGGGGAAACGCATGCCGTAGATCTCGCGCCTGCCCTCCTTGTAGAGCGTCAGCACCGAGGTGCCGGTGGTGCCGGCGAGATAGCCGCGCACGATCACCTCGACCGGGAGGATATCGAGCCGCTTGCCGACCACGACATTGGGATCGGGATATTCGAGCACGTGGTTGGTACAGATGTCGGCGGTGTTCTCGAACCAGAAGCGGGCGACCTGCGTCAGCACCTGCCCTTTCAGCGGGATCGCGGCGATAGCGCGGTCGAAAGCGCTGAGCCGGTCGGTCGAGATCAGGATGCGCCGGCCGTCAGGCAGGTCGTAGTTCTCGCGGACCTTGCCGCGATAATAGTTCGGCAGTTCCGGGATGAACGCCTCGTCGAGCGCTTGATGGAGGGGCATGGTTCGCTTCGCCTGATCGAGGAATGCGCGGGACGACGGTCCGCGCTGCCTTCGCTTCTAGTCGTTTGGCAGGCCCCGCACCACCACGCCCTTTGCCTCGCGGGTGGGGCCTCGGACTGCCCTCTCCTGAAGGACGAGCGGTGGCACAGGCGATTGTCGACATCCCGCAAATATGCCATCTCGGCCTTCGTCTGGCATGCAGATGCGAATCTGCATGGCTAAGGCTCCATAGTTCCGTCGCCTTTGTGACATGTGCTCGAACACTGCGCGCCACCAGCGGCGCCCGATGGCCAACAAGGGTTCAGACGCGTCCTCCGATGATCTTCGCTACGCTCCGACGTCTCCTCGCCCCGGCTCTGGCGCTCGCCGCGCTGACCGGTGCGGCCGTCGCGCAATCGCCCGCCTGCAACAACTGGCGTGCCGAACTGGCGAGCCTGCAGGGACAGCGGGGCGGCGATCCCCGCGCCGCACAGGCGGCGCAGCGCGTCGCGTCGCAGATCGCCCGACTCTCCGGGCAATACCGTTCGATGGGGTGTGACCGCGGCGGCTTCCTGTTCTTCGGCGAGCAGACGCCGCCGCAATGCGGTGGCATCCGGGCTCAGCTCGGCCAGCTCGAGGCCCAGTACGGCGCCTTGCAGCGGCAGGCGCAGAACGGTGGCATCGAGCAGCGCCGCGCCCAGCTCGCCGCCCTCATCGACAATAACTGCCGCGAGCAGCGCCGCGGCTTCTTCGAGACGATCTTCGGCATCGAGCCGCGCCGCGGCGAGATCGACTCCACCATGCCCGAGCTCGATCCCGATCCGCTGGACCCCGGCGAAAGCCAGCCGCGCCAGGGGGGCCCCTACAGCGTCTGCGTCCGCACCTGCGACGGCTATTTCTTTCCGCTCGCCAACAGCCCCGGCGGCCGCGAAGGCCAGGACGAGATGTGCCAGGCGCTCTGCCCCGGCACCGAGACGCTCGCCTTCGGCATGAGCAATGGCGGCGACATCCAGAACGCGGTCTCGCGCAGCACCGGCACGCCCTATGCCTCGCTGCCGAACGCCCTGAAATATACCCGCAGCTTCGACGCGACCTGCACCTGCCGGGCCCCCGGCCAGAGCTGGGCTCAGGCCCTGCAGGACGCCGAGAGCCTGATCGAGCAGCGCAAGGGCGACATCATCGTCACCGAGCAGCGCTCGCTGGAGATGTCGCGACCGAAGCCGGAGGCACCGGCGCGCGGCAAGAAGGGCGCCGCCAATGCACCGGAGGCCAAGCCGGCGCCCGCGGCGCCTGCCCCGACCGTGCTCCAGGCCGCCCCCGGCGACGAGCCGACAGCGGACGCCAATGTGCCGACGGCGAGCACCGAATCCGCCGGCGTCGGCCCGCAGCGGATCGACAGCGAGAAGACGGTGCAGCAGGGCGACGGGCTGAAGCGCGAGAGCAAGAGCGTCACCGGCGAGCGCCGCACGGTGCGGATCGTCGCGCCGAACCTCGCGCCCAATCTCGGCGTCGGCGCGACCGCCCGGCCCTGATCAGGCCGTAAGCTTCGCTGTCAGCTCTTCATAGCTGTCGAAGATCAGATCAGGTCCCCGCGCCCGCAGCGACGCTGCCGTATTGTAGCCGAAGGTCACCGCGCCAGCCGCAATGCCGGCACGCCGCGCCGCATCGATGTCGCGGATCTCGTCGCCGATCGAGATCGTGCGCTGGCTGAGAGCCCCGGCCTTCGCGATGACCGCCTTGAACTTGGCGCTCTTGCCCCAGAGCGACGCACCACAGTCGAAATGGCTCACATGGCTCGCCGCCGGGCCGAGCATGCCGCGAATAGCTTCCTCGCCGTTGGAGCTCACGATCGCGATCGTCACGCCGCTGGCCGCCAGGCTCGCGAGCATCGGTTCGACGCCCGGAAAGAGCGGCACCGCATCCCCCGCCTCGGCGCTCAGCCGGCGCATATGCACCGCGATAACCGGCAGCTTCCACAAGGGCACGCCGAGGCGAGCCATGATCTCGCGTGATTCGAGTGCGCGAAGCGCGTCGGCCTCGCCTTCCGCGACCTCGCGAAAGCCGAACTGGCGCGCCGTCTGGTTGAGCACCGAGCAGAACCACGGAAAGCTGTCGGCCAACGTCCCGTCATAATCGAAGATCGCAAGGGAAAAGGCGGGCATCGCGGCGACCGGTCTGGGGCTGGCTGATCGGGACGGATCATTGGGGCCGGGTGCTTTGCCGCAAGGTCATGCAGGCGTCAACGCAGGCGGGCCGCTATCATCCGCAACATGCTGCGTGGGCAGAGCAGTCCTGCACGATCTTCATCGCGCAGGCGGAACGTCTGGCGAGCTTGCGCGTTTATGACCCGCGCCTGAGCGATCCGCTCGCTCGGACCGGACTGAGCGCGGAGCAAGGCCATGTCGGAACCGGCAATCACCGCTGATGGCGGCATGGATCTCGCGGACACCGGCAGGCGCCTCAAGGCGATCTTCATCGGCTCGGTCGGCAATCTCGTCGAATGGTATGATTTCTACGCCTACACCGCCTTCGCGCTATACTTCGCGCCGCACTTCTTCCCGTCCAGCGATCCAGTGGTGCAGCAGCTCAACGCTGCCACCCTCTTCGCCGCCGGCTTCATCGTCCGCCCGCTCGGCGGCTGGCTCTTCGGGCATCTCGCCGACCGCTATGGCCGCCGGCTCTCGTTGACGCTCTCGGTGGTGATGATGTGCTTCGGCTCGCTGATCATCGCGGTGACGCCGACCTATGCCAGCATCGGCTTCGCAGCACCGGTTATGCTGGCGCTGGCGCGGGTGATAGAGGGCCTCAGCCTCGGCGGCGAGTACGGGGCGAGCGCCACCTATCTCACCGAGATCGCCCATCCCGAGCATCGCGGCTTTTATTCGAGTTTCCAGTACGTGACACTGATCGGCGGCCAGCTCACCGCCATCCTGGTGTTGCTGCTCCTGCAGAACGTCTTCCTGACGCATGAACAGCTGGTGGCATGGGGCTGGCGCATTCCCTTCGTGATCGGCGCCCTGCTCGCGATCACCGCGATGTTCATGCGCCGGCACATGCACGAGACCGAAGCCTTCGTCGAAGCCAAGAAGGCCGGGCCGAAGAAGGAGAGCTCGCTGCGCGGCCTCACGCGCTATCCCCGCGAGGTCGCGATCGTGGTCGGGCTCACCGCCGGCGGCACCGCCGCCTTCTACACCTTCACCACCTATATGCAGACCTTCGTGAAGCAGACGGTCGGCCTCTCCGACATCACCACCACCTATGTCATCGCGGGATCGCTGATCTTCGCGCTGATCCTGCAGCCGCTCTATGGCTGGATCTCCGACCGGATCGGCCGCAAGCCGCTGCTGGTGTTCTTCGGCCTCGCCGGCGCGCTTCTGACCGTGCCGATCCTGACGACCCTCTCGCACACCAAGTCGCCCTGGACCGCCTTCCTGCTGATCGCCGGCGCCTGGGTCTTCGTCGCCGGCTATACCTCGATCAACGCGGTGGTGAAGGCCGAATTGTTCCCGACCTCGATCCGGGCGACCGGCGTCGCCCTGCCCTATGCGGTGACGGTCTCGATCTTCGGCGGCACGGCACCCGCCATCGCCCTGTTCTTCAAGCAGCAGGGCCATGAGCAATGGTTCTACTACTATCTCGCCGGCATGATCTTCATCTCGCTCCTTGTCTATTCGACCATGCGCGACACCAAGCATGAATCGGCGATGCACCGGCATGATTGAGAGAGGGCACGTATTGTCCCGCACATGTATGGCTGGACCGCCGCGACGTGGCAGCGCTTATCGCCGATGTGGACATTAGATCGCCGCGCGTCCGTTCGGACGCGGCCACATGATCTATCTCAGTATTATAGCACCGGACCGAACGACCGGCGAAGACCGGAGCGGCGTCGGCATCGGGTCGACAGCGGTCGTTATCGGTCGCTTGGAAGTCCGCTTGCCGATTCAAATCATGCCGGGCTGTTCGGTGTTGCTTGCCCAATGCCTCCAACCTGAGAAAAGCCCGCCGCTGATTGGCGGCGGGCCTCTACGGTGATGGTCAGAACCTCGCTGCCATCCGGGGCTGCTTCGTCAGCCCCGGATGGCAGCGAGATCGCACCTTGCTATCTGCTGCTTTCGACCACACGGCAGCTATCGCCCCCGTGCCCGCGGCAAAAGTTGAGAGCGGCCTTGCGCGCTTCGGCGATGTCCGCCTTGCCATACGCATAGCCGCAACCCTTGGTCTTGCCCTTGGCGAAAGCCTTCGAGCCTTTGGATCCAGCGTAGACTTCGTAGCCCTTGATGCACCCTGCGCCCATGCCGGCCGGCTGAGCCAGCGCGGGTGCTGCAATTATCAGAAGCGCAATCACACTCGACGGTCGAAGTAGTTTCATAGTAGCCCCCCCGGCTCCTCATTGGTCATTGTCGGCCAGAGTTCATTATCTGACGTAAGCGTGGATACAAGAGGTGCAAAGAAAGTGGTGGCTCTCGCTAGGATAGCCCAGATAACCAGATCGGCATCGGGGAGCCTCAAATCGAAACTCTGGCAACGATGGTTCCCCTCGCGAATCCAGCCGTCGCAAGAGATGGCTTGCCGGATGCGCCAGCGGAAAACCTCTGTGTCGGCCTTGGCCCAACCGGCTCCCGGAACAGCCGATCCAAGTGCACGACCGGTAGCGCGAGCTGCTGCCCTAATGCGCGAAACAAAGTCGCTTTTCCGCGACCAGCGTTCCCCGGGGTCAGGATCCGTCGCATCGGCACCCGTCTAGCAGTTGCCGATGCCATCGCGCACTGCCTCGACACGTCAGCACCGGGCCGACTTCAGTCCTTCAGCGAGCTCCAGAAGTAATTCCGCGCTCAGGCCGCCTCGCCGGCCAGCCGCTTCAGCGCCTTGTCGCGCCCGATCAGCGGCAGCAGGGCCGCAAGCTCGGGGCCGTGATCGAGCCCGGTCAGCGCCTGGCGCAGCGGCATGAACAGCGCCTTGCCCTTGGCCCCGGTCGCGGCGGCGACCGCCTGCGTCCAGCTCTTCCAGGTCGTCTGATCGAAGGGCCCTGCCGGCAGCAACGCCGCGGCAGCTGCGGCGAAGGCGGGGTCGGCGATCTCGGACGTAATCGGACCCTCGACCACCTGCCACCACCCAGCGGCATCGCTCAGCCGCGCGAGATTGCCGCGCACCGCCAGCCAGAACGGCTCGGTCGCGGGAATGTCGAGCGCCGCCAGCCGATCGGCGACGGCGGCGAACCCGAAATGATGCAGCGTCCTCGCCGAGAGCGCCTCGAGCTCGTGCTCGTCGAATTTCGCCGGGGCGCGCGAGACATGGGCGAACTCGACCAGCCCGGCGAGCTCGTCGAGGCTCGCCACGGGTCGTACCGCATCGGAGGTGCCGGTCAGCACCGCCAGCGCCGCAACCGCGAGCGGCTCGACGCCGGCCTCGCGCAAGCCCCTGAGCGAGAGATGGCCGAGGCGCTTGGAGAGCCCCTCGCCGCTCGCCGTGGTCAAGAGATTGTGATGGCCGAAGATCGGCAGCGCGCCGCCGAGCGCCTGGATGATCTGGATCTGCACCGCCGTGTTGGTGACGTGGTCCTCGCCGCGGATGACATGGGTGATGCCCATGTCGACATCGTCGACCACCGAGGGCAGCGTGTAGGGATAGGTGCCGTCCTCGCGGACCAGAACCGGATCGGAAAGCGAGGCGCAGTCGACATGCGAGGGGCCGCGGACCAGATCGTTCCAGCCGACCTCTTCCCAATCCAGCAGGAAGCGCCAATGCGGCTTGCGGCCCTCGGCCTCCAGCGCCGCCCGCTCGGCCGCCGTCAGCTTCAGCGCGGCGCGGTCATAGACCGGCGGCAAACCGCGCGCGAGCTGGCGCTTGCGCTTGCGGTCGAGTTCGTCGGCGCTCTCATAGCAGGGATAGAGCCGGCCGGCGGCGCGCAGGCGCTCGGCCGCCTCGTCATAGAGGGCGAGCCGCTCCGACTGCTTGATGCTGGCATCGGGGATCACGCCGAGCCAGGCGAGATCCTCAGGGATCGCCGCGGCGAATTCGGGCTTCGAGCGTACCCTGTCGGTGTCGTCATAGCGCAGCAGGAAGCGCCCGCCATGACGCATGGCGAAGAGCCAGTTGAACATGATGGAGCGGGCGTTGCCGATGTGGAGATAGCCGGTCGGCGACGGCGCGGTGCGAACGAAAGGTACGGTCATGGCCGGCGCTTGTCGCGCGGGACGGGCGCGAGAGCAAGGGCATCGCCGTTTCGTGCTGCCGGGGCTGTCGACAGGCGCCCTGATTGACGCAAGGTTAGCGACGAAGGGCGGCGGGCTGTCTGAGCGAGGAGGTGAGGATGAGCATCACGGCTTCGGTCGGGCTCGGCGGCAAGAACACCGTTCCCGATACCCGTCTGATCCAGGCAATGATCAATCCGCATGCGGCGGCGCTTGGCATCGCGCCGCTCGAGGTCGACGGTGATTGCGGACCGCTGACCCGCGGCGGCATCAGGCGCTACCAGCAGGTCTTCCTCAAGATCGCGAACCCGGATTCGCGGGTCGACCCTGGCGGCAAGCCCTTCCTGCACATGGCCAGCAATCCGGCGCCGGCCGGCGTCGTGGTCAGCGCGATGCGCCTGCCGGTGAAGCTCAAGCCGGGCGATTTCCTGCAGGTTCCGGTGGTGATGGATCCGGCCGACGGCACGGTCCAGGACGCCTATACCGCCTTCGAATACGAGATCTTCGACAAGGGCGCCCGCCTGGTCGGGACGGACTACGCCTTCGGCGTGCCGAACGAGATCGAGGTCTGGCCGAGCGCCCAGGTCAGGATCGGCGTGCCCCTGGATGCGGGCCTGCTCGCGCATGAGCAGTTCCATTACGATGTCGGCTTCGTCGTCTGCCGGGCGCTGGCGTACCAGCTTACCATCGCCCGCGCCCCGACGATCGCCGGGCTGGTCACCCAGCTCAACAGCCTCGTCGAGTTGCACATCAAGCGCCGCGTCAAGCTGATCCAGCGCCGCTACGACATCGACACCCAGCACGGGCAGAACGCCAAGTACCAGCGCATCTGGCTCGACCGCATGACCGCCTGCATCGCCAATCCCGCGGCCAACCAGATCGGCGGCTTCTGGCTGTAGGGAGCGCTTCCAGGCTAGGCGGCATCGGCGCAGGACGGCACGTCGCCATTCCGCCTGCGCGGGGCGTGTCCTGTTGCGCCGCAATGCGGGAGCGCGCTAGTTTGCGCCCATTCGATCGGACCCGGTGAAACTCCGGGTGGCTCTTCCGGCCGCCAATCCGCCGGACCACGCAAATGACTAGCTGACCGGCCCGCCTTACGGCGGGGCGCTGACGTCTCTTGCGGATTTTCCTCATGTCCAAGCATTCCACCTATCGCAGGCAATGGTTTTCCAATGTCCGTGGCGACGTGCTGTCCGGCATCGTCGTCGCGCTCGCACTCATCCCCGAAGCGATCGGCTTTTCCGTCATCGCCGGCGTCGACCCCAAGGTCGGCCTCTATGCCTCTTTCGCCATCGCCTGCGTCTCTGCCTTCCTCGGCGGCCGGCCGGGCATGATCTCTGCCGCGACGGCCGCCACAGCCGTGCTGATGGTGACGCTCGTCAAGGAGCACGGGCTGCAATACCTCTTTGCCGCAACCATTCTGATGGGCGTGCTGCAACTCGCAGCCGGCGCATTGAAGCTCGGACGCCTGATGAACTTCGTCTCGCGCTCGGTGATCACGGGCTTCGTCAACGCGCTCGCGATCCTGATCTTCATGGCTCAGTTGCCCGAGCTGATCGGCGTGCCCTCGCTGACCTACGCGATGATCGCAGCCGGCCTCGCGATCATCTACCTGTTCCCCTATCTGACGAAGGCGATCCCCTCGCCGCTGGTCGCGATCGGGGTGCTGACGCTGGTCGCGTGGTGGGCCGGACTCGATCTGCGCCGCGTCGGCGATCTCGGCGAACTGCCCTCGACGCTGCCGGTGCTCACGCTGCCGCAGGTGCCGCTAACCTTCGAGACGCTGCGGATCATCTTCCCCTATTCGCTCGCTCTTGCGGCCGTCGGCCTGCTCGAATCCCTCCTCACCGCCCAGATCGTCGACGACATGACGGAGACGCAGAGCAACAAGAACCGCGAATGCTACGGCCAGGGCGCGAGCAACATCGCCTCCGCGTTGATCGGCGGCATGGGAGGCTGTGCGATGATCGGCCAGTCGGTGATCAATGTGCGTTCGGGCGGGCGCGGCCGGCTCTCGACCTTCGTCGCCGGCGCTTTCCTGCTGTTCCTGATCCTCGTGCTCGACGATCTCGTCCGGATCATCCCGATGGCGGCGCTGGTCGCGGTGATGATCATGGTCTCGATCGGCACCTTCTCATGGCGCTCGATCCTCGACCTCGGGCGCAATCCGCTGCCATCCTCCATCGTCATGCTCGCGACCGTCATCACCACGGTGGCAACGCACGATCTCGCCAAGGGCGTGATCGTCGGCGTGCTGCTCTCGGGTGTGTTCTTCGCCGGCAAGGTCGCCCGGCTGGTCCAGGTCGAGAAGCGCGGCGACGAGGCCGAGCCAACCTATTTGGTCCGCGGCCAGATCTTCTTCGCTTCGAGCGAGAGCTTCCTGCGCGGCTTCGCTTTCGACGACGCGCCCGGCCGCGTGACGATCGACGTCAGCCAGGCTCATTTCTGGGACATCACGGCGATCGGCGCGCTCGACAAGGCTGTGCTGCGGTTCCGCGGCGCCGGCGCCGAGGTCACCGTGATCGGCCTCAACGAAGCCAGCGCCACGCTGGTCGAGCGCTTCGGCGAGCACCACAAGGCCGAGGGGGCAAAGCCGGCCCCCGCCCACTGAGGCGGCACGGCCTCATGCGATCCGGTCAGGCCCCGGGGTAACCGCGCAGCACTCCCACTGCGCCGGAGCGATCAGAAATCGAAGCTCTCGCCGCCTGCCTTGCCGACGCCCTTGACCAGCGTCGCATCGGGCTTGTGTGCGCCGTTGCCGGGGTCGCGGAAGCCGTTGACGATCGGATAGCGCCGGTCGCGGCCGAAATTCTTGCGGGTGACCTTGACGCCCGGCGCCGCCTGCCGGCGCTTGTACTCGGCGAGATAGAGCAGGCGCTCGACCTTCTTCACCGTCTCGAGATCGTGACCGCGGGCGACGATGTCGGAAAGCCGCATCTCGTGCTCGATCAGGCAGGCGAGAATGTCGTCGAGGACGTCATAGGGCGGCAGCGAGTCCTGGTCCTTCTGGTTCTCGCGCAGCTCGGCGCTCGGTGGCTTGACGATGATGTTCTCGGGGATGACCTCGCCATCCGGCCCGAGCGCGCCGACCGGCTTCCAGCGGTTGCGCAGCGCGGACAGGCGGAAGACCTCGGTCTTGTAGAGATCCTTGATCGGGTTGTAGCCGCCGTTCATGTCGCCATAGAGCGTGGCGTAGCCGCAGGACATTTCCGACTTGTTGCCGGTCGTCACCACCATCGGCCCGAACTTGTTGGAGATCGACATCAGCAGCGTGCCGCGCACCCGGCTCTGCAGGTTCTCCTCGGTGAGGCCGCGATTGGTGCCGGCGAAGAGCCCGGCCAGCGCCCGCTCGAAGCCCTCGACCGGCTCGGCGATCGGTACGATCTCGTAGGCGACGCCGAGCGCCTCGGCGCAGGCCTTGGCGTCGTCCAGGCTCTCCTGCGAGGTGAAGCGATAGGGCATCATCACGCAGCGCACGCGCTCCGCACCGAGCGCGTCGACCGCCATCGCCGCGCAGATCGCGGAATCGATGCCCCCGGAGAGGCCGAGCACGACGCCGGGGAAGCGGTTCTTCTCGACATAGTCGCGCAGCCCAAGGACGCAGGCCGAATAATCGGCCTCGTCGCCGCTCTCCACGGCCGTGACCTCGCCTTGCAGGCAGTGCCAGCCCTCGGGCCCGCGCTCCCATTGCGTCACGACCAGCGCCTCGCGGAAGGCCGGAAGCTGGTGGGCGAAGCTGCGGTCGGCGTTGAGGACGAAGGAGGAGCCTTCGAAGACCAGCTCGTCCTGGCCGCCGAGCTGGTTGAGATAGACCATCGGCAGACCGCTCTCGACGACGCGGGCGACGGCGACGTTGAGCCGTTCCTCGATGACGCCACGACGGAAGGGCGAGCCGTTCGGCACCAGCAGGATCTCGCCGCCGGTCTCGGCGATGCACTCGACGACCTCGTCGCCCCAGATGTCCTCGCAGACCGGGATACCCAGGCGGATCCTGTCCCGGAACACCACCGGACCCGGCAAGGGACCGGGCTCGAACACCCGCTTCTCGTCGAAGACGCCGTAATTGGGCAGGTCGACCTTGAAGCGCACCGACTGGATCAGCCCGCCATCGAGCAGGGCATAGGCGTTGTAGAGCTTGCCGTCCTCGAGCCAGGGCAGGCCGAGGAGCAAGGCTGGACCGCCATCGGCGGTCTCGCGCGCCAATTCCTCGCAGGCCTTGCGGCAGGCGTCCTGGAAGGCCGGCTTCAGCACCAGATCCTCTGGCGGATAGGCCGAGAGGAAGAGTTCCGAGAACATCACCAGCTCGGCGCCGAGCCTCGCCGCCTCGCGCCTGGCGGCGCGGACCTTCTCGGCATTGCCGGCGACATCGCCGACGGTCGGGTTGAGCTGGGCCAGGGCCAGGCGGAGCGTGTTCGCGGTCATGATCCGGATTTAGCTTGCGGGCGTGAGAGCGGCAACGGCAGCGCGTGCGTGCCGGTCTGCGTTTGCGCGTTGTCCCCTGTCCCTCCTCGCAGGTTCTCCCGGACGGCGATCAGCTCAAGGTCGAGCGAAAATCGGCGGAGTAGCGCAATTCGCGCATCGGGCGGACGAGCCGGGTGGTCTCGTCATAGATCGGATGCGCCTTGAAAGCCTGAAGCGCCGCCTCGTCGGCGAACTCGCCATAGACGACGATGTCGATGTCGTTGCCGTAGGGGTCGATCTTGCCGTTGGCGACGACCTCGAAGGCGAGCGAATGCGGGATCTCGCCGAGGCGGCGCAGCGCATGGAGGATCGTCTCGCGCTGCGCGGGGTCCTTCGCCGTGAAGAACACGATGTGACGTAGCATTGTCTCGTTCCCGAACTCGCTGGACCGGCCGCGCCGGCTTTCCGGCGGACTGTTAGCGGCCGGCCTGCCGAGTCGTCGATGCGGCCTGAGGACTCAGCGCGCCATCGGCCAGGAATGCCGCATCATTAACCCGGTATTAGGGTTAATCGGGCATGAATCATCGCCGAGCCTGCCGCACTCTCTGTCGGCGGCTGTTCGGAGAGTCATCGATGCGTGCTGCATCTATCGCCGCCCTCACCCCGGTCGTCGCGATGGCCTGTGCGCTCACGCTGCCGCAGGCGGCGCAGGGCGCCGACTATCTCAGGGGCTCGCAGATCGAACAGCCGATCGAGGCGCCCTCCTTCGGTGCCGGCGCTTTCGACTGGTCGGGCTTCTATTTCGGCGGCTTCGCCGGCCAGAGCGAAACCGAATTCGAACCGGGGCCCGGTCTGCCGGACCTCGCCCGCTCCGCTTTCCGCAACACGGCGCTCGGCCAGGCCGTCGATATGGGCCAGTTCGTCGTCGACCAGGGAGCGCGGCGCGACAGCGGCACCAATTTCGGCGGCTTCCTCGGCTACAATTACCTGTTCGGCGATGTCGTGCTCGGACTCGAGGCGGACTATACGCGCGCGGACCAGGGCTATGGCTTCCGCGACTTCATCGCGCGCCGCACCACCGCCGGCGGCCAGACACTCGACTGGTCGATGGACACCAAGCTCGGGGCGCGGCTGCACGACTATGCAACGGCACGCCTGCGCATGGGCTACGCCTATGGGCGGATCATGCCCTTCGCCACCATCGGTGCCGCCTTCGGCCGCTTCGACGCCTATTCGACGATCGATGCGACGGCCGCGATCGTCACCAACGCCAACACCGCGACCGAGACATCACGCATGGCGGCAGGCTATCCGCTGCGCGTCGGCGTCGCCCGCAAGAACATCTGGGGCTTCGGCATGGCGTTCGGCGCCGGTGTCGACTGGGCCGTGACCGACAATCTCCTCCTGCGCGCCGAATACCAGTATATCGGCTTCGGCGAGGTCGAGGGCACGAGTACGACGGTCAACACCGGACGCATCGCGGCCGCCCTGAAATTCTGACGCAACCTACGGATCGCAAAAAAGGGCCGCAGCTCAGCTGCGGCCCTCTTGCTTTGTACGCGTGCCCCGCAGGCCGATGGCGGCCTATTCGGCCGCCTCGACCTCGGGACGAGCCCGTCCGGAACGCTCGCGCTTGACCAGTTCGGCGACGAGGAAGGCCATCTCCAGCGCCTGCTCCGCGTTGAGGCGCGGATCGCAGAAGGTGTGATAGCGATCGTTCAGATCGGCGTCGGTCATGCCGCGGGCGCCGCCCGTGCATTCGGTGACGTTCTTGCCGGTCATCTCCAGATGCAGGCCGCCGGCGTAGGTGCCCTCGGCCTGATGGACGGCGAAGAAGTTCTTCACCTCGGAGAGGATCAGGTCGAAGGGCCGGGTCTTGTAGCCGCTCGCCGCCTTGACGGTGTTGCCGTGCATCGGATCGCAGGACCAGACGACATTGCGCCCCTCCCGCTTGGTGGCGCGCACCAGGGCCGGCAGATGGTCGAAGACCTTGTCGGCGCCGAAACGGGCGATCAGCGTCAGGCGGCCGGGCTGGTTCTGCGGATCGAGCGCGTCGATCAGCTTGAGCAGCTCGTCCGGCTTCAGCGACGGCCCGCATTTCAGGCCGATCGGATTGCGGATGCCGCGGAAGAACTCGACATGGGCATGGTCGAGCTGGCGCGTGCGGTCGCCGATCCAGAGCATATGGCCGGAGGTGTCGTACCATTCGCCGGTGGTCGAGTCGGTGCGGGTCATCGCCTGCTCATAACCGAGCAGCAGCGCCTCATGGCTGGTGTAGAACTCGGTCGAGCGCATCTCGGGATGCGTTTCCGGGTCGATGCCGATGGCGCGCATGAAGTCGAGCGCCTCGGTGATGCGCTGCGCGACCTCGTCATAGCGGCCCGACTGGGGGCTGTCCTTGACGAAGCCGAGCATCCAGCGATGCGCGTTGTCGAGATTGGCGTAGCCGCCGGACGCGAAGGCACGGATCAGGTTCAGCGTCGCCGCCGACTGGCGATAGGCCTCGAGCTGACGGCGCGGATCCGGAATCCGGGCCTCGGCCGTGAACTCGTTCTCGTTGATGATGTCGCCCTTGTAGCTCGGCAGCTCAACGCCGCCGATCGTCTCGGTCGGGGCCGAACGCGGCTTGGCGAACTGGCCGGCGATGCGCCCGACCTTCACCACCGGCGAACCGCCGGCGAAGGTCAGCACCACCGCCATCTGCAGGAAGAGGCGGAAGAAATCGCGGATGTTGTCGGCCGAATGCTCGGCGAAGCTCTCGGCGCAGTCACCGCCCTGGAGAAGGAAGGCCTCGCCGGCCGCGACCTTGCTCAACGCCCGTTTGAGCTTGCGCGCCTCGCCTGCAAAAACGAGCGGCGGAAAGCCGGCGAGCTGCTGCTCAACCGCCTTCAAGGCTGCCTGGTCCGGATATTCCGGCATCTGCTGGACGGGCTTTGCCCTCCAGCTCTCGGGCGTCCACCGCTCGGACATCATAGTGCTCCTGATTTCACAAATCGCGCCTGCGTTAACCTCTTTTGAAGCGCGAAGGCCGGCCTATACACCCCAAGACCGCCGCTGACCACCGCTACGGCAACGAGCAAGCCAGAACTTCAGCGCCCGGCACGCGAAAAACCGCGTCCCGGCGATCGCTTGGCGCCTTCGGCCACGATCGCGGTCGGACCTGCGGGCCATGACCTCAATCCGCCCACGGACCGCCTGCGGCGGCGCCGGGCCAGACAAGGACGATCCGCCCATGCCCAAGCGCAGCGTTTCCTCGGACCGCGTCTACAAGAGCCGGCTGCCCTTCGCCCAGGCCACGATCGCCGGCGACTTCATGTTCGTCTGCTGCGTCGGCGCGGATCTGCAGGGGAAATACGCCATCGGCGATGCAAGGCGCCAGACCCAGCAATGCATCGACAACATCAAGGCCCTGCTCGAAGAGGCCGGCGCGAGCCTGAAAGACGTGGTCAAGTGCACCGTCTATGTCACCGACCGCGCCTATTGGGAGCCGATGAACGAGGTCTATTTCGCGAATTTCGTCGAGGAGCCACCGCACCGGGTCTCCTGCATCGTCAACGGGCTGGGCTCGCCCGACTGCCTCGTCGAGATCGACGCCACCGCCTATCTCGGCAAGGCAGGCTGAGCGCGAGGCCCGGCGCGCCGCGTAGGCTCAGCCGTCGCGCGCTTCCTTGAGCAGCCAGTCGCGAAACAGGCGGATCTTGCGGGCGTTGCGGCGCCTGGTCGGATAGGTCAGCCAGTAGTCCTGCCCGTCGCGCAGCATCACGTCGAAAGGCTGGACCAGCACACCCTGGTTCAGCTCCCGCCGAAAGAAGGCCGGCTGCGCCATCACCGCGCCGTTCCCGGCCAGCGCAGCCGTGACCTCGAACTGTTGCACGACGAGATCGATCCGCGCTTCACCAGCCTGGTCCGCAGAAGCCCCAGCCGCAGCGAACCAGCTGGCCCAGGATTTCGGGCAACCGAAGCGCGGCACCGCCAGCAGATCCGATGGCTGCGCCGCGCCACCGAGATGCCGGAACAGCCTCGGGCCGCAGAGCGGGGTGTATTCATTGGTCATCAGCCAGTGCGCCTCCAGCCCCGGCCATTGCCCGCTGCCGCGCCGGATGACGACGTCACAATCGTCGACCTCCGGTTGGCGCTGGCTCACTTGAGGAACCAGCCGGATGGCGAGACTGGGATTGGCGCACTGGAACAGGCCGAGCCGTGGAGCCAGCCAGTTCGCGGCGATCGTCGGCAGCGCCTGTACCGAAAGCACGCCTTCGGCCGTCTCGGTGACGGCGGCGAAGGCGCCGCGCAGGCCGTCGAACGCATCGGTCACCGAAACGCCCAGCCTTTCCCCGGTCTCGGTGAGGACGACGCCGCGCGGCCGGCGCCGGAACAGCGGCGCGCCGAGCCGCTCCTCCAGGAGCTTGATCTGATAGCTCACCGCAGCCTGCGTCATGCCGAGCTCGGCTGCGGCCAGGGTGAAGCTGCCATGCCGCACCGCCGCCTCGAAGGCCCGCACGGCACTGAGCGGCGGCAGGCCGATCGCCAGATCAGACATCAGCTGCCCTTATGCGTCAGAGGTGAAATCCGGTTTGTCCGCGGCGCCCTCGATCGGCATTCCCTAGCGAAAGATCGACTTTCCCGGGAGCCGAACGATGACGGCCAAAACTAGCAGAAAAAACGGATATGTCAGCCTTATGCCGCCCCTGAAGCTGCGCTGGCTCCGCTTCCTGGGGCGAACACAGGGAAACAAGGTCACGCTGGACGCACGCCTCGACCCGGAAGGGCTGAGCGCTCACATGAGCCGCGACATCGGCCTGAACGACGCAAGCCTGCTTTATGACAGCAGGCGCTTGGACCGCGAGCCGTGAGGCCACGCGCGAACCGCCGAAGCGCTCATCGCGAGGCGCAAGCAAAGCGCGCGTCGTGAACGAGCGGGCTTTTGGACGGTTTCGCGCGCCCTCAGAGCGCGCTCTTGCGGGCCGTGCGCATGGTGACGAGTTCCTCCGCGGCGCTCGGATGCAGAGCGATGGTGCGGTCGAAATCGGCCTTGGTCGCGCCCATGGTCACGGCGATGGCGACGGCCTGGATGATCTCCCCCGCATCATGGCCGAGGATGTGGACGCCCAGCATCCTGTCGGTCTTCGCATCGACCACGAGCTTCATGTAGATGCGTTCCTGACGGCCCGAAATCGTCGCCTTCATCGGCCGGAAACCGGCCTCGAAGACGCGCAGTTCATGACCGGCAGCGACCGCCTGCTGCTCGGTGATGCCGACGGTGCCGATCTCCGGCGTGGTGAAGACCGCCGAGGCGACGATGCTGTGATCGGTCGTCCAGGGCTTGCCGCCGAAGGTCGAGTCGGCGAAGGCGTGGCCCTCGCGGATCGCGACCGGGGTCAGGTTGATCCGGTTGGTAACGTCGCCCACCGCATGGATCGAGGGCACGCTCGACGCCGAACCCTCGTCGACCAGGACCTGCCCGATCGGTCCGAGCTTGACGCCCGCCGCCTCGAGCCCGAGCCCGGTCGTATTGGGCCGGCGGCCGGTGGCGACCAGAACGACATCGGCATCGATAGGCTCGCCACCGGCGCAATGGGCGCGGCGCGTGCCGTCGGCCAGCAACTCGATGCGGTCGATGGTGCAGCCGAGCCTGAAGGTGATGCCGGCATGGGCGAGCGCCTCGCGCAGGCGGGTACGGATATCCTCGTCGAAGCCGCGCAGCACGTTGTCGCCACGATGCAGCACGGTGACGGCGACGCCGAGCCGCGCGAACAGGCTGGCGAATTCGAGCGCGATATAGCCGCCGCCGACGACCAGAAGGCGGCGGGGCAGTTCCGGCAGATGGAAGATCTCATTGGAGGAGATCCCGTATTCGCCGCCCGGGATCGGCGGGTCGAAGGCCGGGTAACCGCCGGTGGCGACGAGGATATGGCGGGCCCGGACGGGCTTGCCGCTGCGCTGCAGCCTTACGGTGTGCGCGCCCTCGACGACGGCACGCTCCTCGTGGATCTGGACCAGCGCCGCTTCCAGCCCCTTGCGATAGAGCCCGGAGAGCCGGCCGACCTCGTTGGCGACGGCATCACGCAGGGTCGGCCAGTCGAATTCCGGCCTGCCGAGCTTCCAGCCGAAGCCGGCGGCATCCTCGAACTCGTCGGCGAAGCGGCTGGCATAGACGAAAAGCTTCTTCGGCACGCAGCCGCGGATCACGCAGGTACCGCCGATACGGTCCTCCTCGGCGATCGCCACGCTGGCGCCGTGGCCGGCGGCGATGCGGGCGGCACGGGTCCCACCCGAGCCGGCACCGATGACGAAGAGGTCGACGTCGAACGTGCTCATGTCCTGTCCTCGAGATTTCGCATGTCTATGGGAGCGGCGGCGAACAGCAGCGCCGCAAGGGTCAGAACGGCGATCCACCAGCCCTGCCAGGCGCCATGCGCGACCACGACGATCGCGAAGCAGCCGGCGAAGAAGGCGGCAGGCATCGCCGACCGCGGCGGCGGCAGCCGTCTCAAGCGAGCGAGCAGCAGCAAACCGGCCGCCGAAAGCAAGGCGGCTCCGACGAGGCCGGTATCGACCCAGGCCTGCAAGGGGGCGCTATGGGGATGGCCGATCGCCAGCATCGCCCGGCGCGGAGGCGAAATGGTCTGCGCGACCGGATCCTGGTCCAATGTCGCGGCGGCGTTGAAGCCGTAGCCGCGCAACGGCCGCAGCATCGCCGCCTCGCCGAAGGTCTCCCAGATGTCGATCCGGACCTCGTGTGAAGGCTGGAGATGGCTGCGCAGGGAGGCCGGCAGCTGCGCCTCCAGCGTCGGCCCGATCGCCGGGGCGAGCGCCATGGTGGCCAGGAAGGCGGCCGCCGTCGCGGCCAGCATCAGCCGCGGCGCTGCGGCGAAGACGATCCCGGCCACGACCATCACGACGAGGCCGAGCTTGGCCGCCTCGCTGTCGGAAGCGAAGACCAGGGTCGCGACGACGAGGCCGAGCAGGCAGGCCAGGACGCGGTCGCGCCTTGCCCCTTCGCGCCAGAGGCGGTCGAT
Organism: Allobosea sp. GW823-FHT01F03; assembly: GCF_058798075.1. Classification (NCBI taxonomy): domain Bacteria; kingdom Pseudomonadati; phylum Pseudomonadota; class Alphaproteobacteria; order Hyphomicrobiales; family Alloboseaceae; genus Allobosea; species Allobosea sp. GW823-FHT01F03. Next base: position 4,089,161 of record NZ_CM179505.1, read on the forward strand.
CACCGGAACCGCCAGGACGAGGCAGGTGAGCGCGGCGCGGTTGAAGTAGAAGCTCTCCTGGCGCCGGTCGAGGGCCAGCCATTTGCGCAGCGCGAACTCGGTGGCGAACTCGTAATAGAGCAGGCAGGACGCCAGGATCACCGTGACAGCGAGCACGCGCATGAAGCGCCGGGAGGGATGGAAGGCGCCGCTCGCCACGATCGTCAGCCCGGCGAGCAGCGGCAGCACGAATTCGCCCCACATCCGCAGGCCGGCCGCCGGGCGATGGCTCCAGCCCGTGCTGACCAGGGCCCAGAGCGCGAAGCCCAGCAACAGAACCCCGATCGGCGCGCGCAGCAACGGCGCAACGCCACGCCACAGCCCACCGACGCCGCCTCGCGTCAGCCCCGCCACAAGAAAAGCAAGCGCCGCCAAGCCGAGAAACAGCGGCGCGGAGCGCGTCGCGGCCCACATGGCGAGAGGAAGCGCGGCGAGCAGACCATGGCCGACCGCGGCGGCGGCTCCGGCAAGGGGGGTGCCCGTCGCCACGAGAGAAGCAGATCGAGACATCGGCGTGCTCTTACGCCATCGCGCCGGCGCGCAACAGGGGCGTCCGGCAACGTCGTGAAAGACCTTGACTTGGGATTGATCAATCAGGCGCAATTGACCGACCGGGCGACGCGATGTCACAGGCAGGCGCCTACAACATTTTGCGCGGAACGGCCGCGCGCGGGAGGTAGAACATGCTGACAGCCATTCTGAAGCGCGGCGCCGTCACGGCGGTCGCGCTCGCCGGCCTGACCACGGCCGCCTTCGCCCAGCTCGAACTGAAGATCATGGCTCCCGCCGCGCCCGGCGGCGGCTGGGACGGCACTGCCCGCTCGATGCAGCAGGCGCTGACCGCCGCCGGCATTGCCAAGAGTGTCCAGGTGACCAATGTCACCGGCGCCGGCGGCACGATCGGCCTCGCCCAGCTGATCGGCGCCAAGGGCGACGGCAATCAGCTGATGGTCAACGGCTTCGTCATGGTCGGTGCGATCCTGCTCAACAAGTCGCCGGTCAACCTGACCCAGGCCACGCCGATCGCGCGGCTGACCGCCGAGGCGCTGGTCATCGTCGTTCCCGCCGACTCGCCGATCAAGACCGCCAAGGATCTCGCCGAGCGCGTCAAGGCCGACCCGGCCAAGGTGACCTGGGCCGGCGGCTCGGCCGGCGGCGCCGACCACATCCTCGCCGCGCTGTTCACCGACGCGGCGGGCGGCGACGCCAAGAAGATCAACTACATCCCGTTCTCGGGTGGCGGCGAGGCGCTGGCCGCCATGCTCGGCGGCCGGGTCACGGCCGGCATCTCCGGCTATGGCGAGTTCGAAGGCCAGATCAAGGCCGGCAAGCTGCGCGTGATCGGCGTCAGCGCGAGCAAGCGCCTCGACAATGCCCCCGATGCGCCGACCCTGAAGGAAGGCGGCGTCGATGTCGAGCTGCTGAACTGGCGTTCGGTCGTGGCGCCTCCCGGCCTGACCGACGCGCAGAAGGCGACGCTGTCCGGCGCCATCGACAAGATGGCGAAGTCGAAGGAATGGGCCGAGATCCTCAAGGCCCGCGGCTGGGACGACGCCTATCTCGCCAGCGCCGAGTTCGACGCCTTCCTGAAGGCCGAGACCGTGCGCGTCGAGAAGGTGATGCGTGATGTCGGCCTGGTGAAGTAAGCCGGTTCTGTTCGACCGGCGGGCGGCAGCGCCGCCCGCCCTTTCCTGCTCCCGCTCGACGGCAAGCCCATGTCCCGCACAATCGACCGCCCTGCCCTCGTCGTCGGGCTGCTCCTGCTGGCCGCGGCGGCGATCGTCGCCTTCGACGCCTCGCGCCAGACGATCACCTCGAATTACGGCGTCGGCCCGACCGCCATGCCCTATGTCGTCTGCGCCGGGCTCGTCGTGCTCGGCCTCGCGCATCTCGTCGTGGCCTTCAAGGAAGGGCTGCCGAAGCCGGAGGTGGCCGATGTGCGGGCGCTGCTCTGGATCGGCGGCGGGCTCGCGGGGCTGATCGCCTGCATCGCGCTGGGCGGCGGGTTCATCGTCGCCACCGCGATCCTGTTTTCCTGCACGGCACGCGGCTTCGGCCGCGACGCGTTGCCGGCCGACATCGCGATCGGCCTCGTGCTCGGCAGCGCGATCTATCTGCTCTTCCTCAAGCTCCTGACCCTGTCGCTGCCGGCCGGGCCGCTCGAACGGCTGCTGGGCTGAAAGGCGCATCCGATGGACACCCTGCTCTCCCTCGCCAACGGCTTCTCCGTCGCCTTCGAGCCCTCCAAGCTGCTGTTCTGCCTGATCGGCGTGTTCCTCGGCACCGCCGTCGGCGTGCTGCCCGGCATCGGGCCGGCGCTGACGGTCGCCCTCTTGCTGCCGGTGACCTTCAAGCTCGATCCGGCCGGCTCGCTGATCATGTTCGCCGGCATCTATTACGGCGGCATGTATGGCGGCTCGACGACCGCGATCCTGCTCAACGCACCCGGCGAGAGCGCCTCGCTGGCGACAGCGCTCGAAGGCTCGAAGATGGCCAAGGCCGGGCGCGGCGGGCCGGCGCTCGCCACCGCCGCCATCGGCTCCTTCGTCGCCGGGCTGATCGCCACGATCGGCCTTGCCTTCCTCGCGCCCTGGCTGGTCGAGCTCGCGATCAAGTTCGGGCCCTGGGATTATTTCGCGCTGATGATCGTCGCCTTCGTCACGGTCTCGGCGACCTTCGGCGACTCGCCGCTGCGCGGCTTGACCAGCCTGTTCCTCGGCATGTTGCTCGGGCTCGTCGGCATCGACAAGCTGACCGGACAGGCGCGCCTGACCTTCGGCGTTCCGGAACTGCTCAACGGCATCGAGGTGACGACGCTCGCTGTCGGCCTGTTCGCGGTCGGCGAGGCCTTCTACGTCGCCTCCAAGCGCTGGCGCGAGCCTGAGGAGATCATCCCGATCAAGGGCTCGCTCTGGATGACGAAGCAGGACTGGAAGCGCTCCTGGGCGCCCTGGCTGCGCGGCACCGCCTACGGTTTCCCGATCGGGGCGCTGCCGGCCGGCGGCGCTGAGGTGCCGACCTTCCTGTCCTATTCGACCGAGAAGAAGCTCTGCAAATATCCCGAGGAGTTCGGCAAGGGCGCGATCGAGGGCGTCGCCGGGCCTGAGGCCGCCAACAACGCCTCGGCCGCCGGCACGCTCGTGCCACTGCTGACGCTCGGCCTGCCGACTTCGGCGACCGCCGCGATCATGTTGGCCGGCTTCCAGCAATATGGGCTCAACCCCGGGCCATTGCTCTTCGCCGAGAAGCCGGACCTGGTCTGGGGCCTGATCGCCTCGCTCTTCGTCGCCAACGTCATGCTGGTGATCCTGAACCTGCCGCTGATCGGGCTCTGGGTCCGGCTGCTGGCGGTGCCGCAGCCCTGGCTCTATGCCGGCATCCTGGTCTTCGCGACCATGGGCACGCTCGCGGTCAATCCCTCCCCGGTCGAGCTCGGCATGCTCTTCCTCTTCGGCTATCTCGGCTATCTGATGCGCCGCTACGACTATCCGGTGGCACCGATGGTGGTCGGCCTGATCCTCGGGCCGATGGCGGAAGCGCAATTGCGACGCGCCTTGCAGATCAGCCTCGGCGACCCGATGATCCTGCTCGAAAATCCGGGCTCGGCGACATTGCTCGGCATCGCCTTCATCGCGCTCGTCGCTCCCTTCGTGATGAAGGGGCTGAACCGGTTCAAGGCGGCGGAGGATTAGGCACCCCGGCCCTGCCGCCGGCACTTGCGAAACCAACAAAAAACCGCCGGTGCTGCCACCGGCGGTTTTGTTTCTGCAACGATGCTGGTTCGCTCAGAGCTGGTGGCCGCGCTTGCGCATCTCGGCATAGAAGCGGTCATAGAGCAGGTTGCTGGTCGCCACGCTCCAGGGCTGCAGCAGGGTATAGATCTCGTCGATGACCTCGGGCCGGAACGAGTTGTAGCGCTGGCCGACCGGCGAGTTGAAGAAGGCCGCGACCTCCTTGAGATCGGCCTCGGTCATCTTGCCGGCGAAAGCGCGCGCCGAGGTGTCGACGATCTCGCCGCGCTTGGCTTCGGCATCGTCCTTGAGGCTGGCAAGGACGTCTTCGATGTCCTTCTTCAGCTCGGGGCGGGTCGTGCCGACGCTCTGGCGGACGCCGGCGACGAACTCAGTGTAGATCGAATCGAAGGACTGGGCGAGCCCCGACGAGACGACGACCTCGCGAGCTGCCTTGAGATGCTCGGGGCTCGGCCCCTGCTGCGCCGAGGCAGGCGCGGCAAACAGCGCCAGCGAAAGGATCGCGCCGGCAAGGCTGTGACGGATCATGCAGGTTTCCCCTTTGTCGAAGCGCGCGCGATCAGACGCGCCGCATGCGGCGGTGCACGGACCGACACACCAGTGGCCGCTCTTAGAACATGTCCAGCCAAAGTGGAAACCACTTTTGCTGGACATGTTCGCTGCCCGGGCATTGCCGGGAAAACGGGCGCGAACGTGGCGACGAGCGGCTTCAGCCGCGCTGCGCCGCGATGTCCCCAAGTATCTGCACGCCCTCGGGCCGCGCGATGAAAGCCGCCGTCGCCAGGCCGATGAACAGGCCGCTCTCGACCACGCCCGGCACCTGATTGAGCAAAGCCGCAAGCCGCTCGGGATCGGCGATGCTGCCGAGATGGGCGTCGAGAATGAAATGGCCGCCATCGGTCAGGAGGGTCGTCCCGTCCGGCCGCTTGCGCAGCACGAGCTCGCCATTCGCGCCCGAAGCGGCGATGGCCGCCGCGACTGCCTGCCTGGTCGCCTCGAGCCCGAAGGGCACGATCTCGATCGGCAGCGGAAAGCGTCCGAGGGTTCCGACCAGCTTGCCGGCATCGGCGATCACCACCATGCGCCTCGAGGCCGCCGCGACGATCTTCTCGCGCAGCAGGGCGGCGCCGCCGCCCTTGATGAGCCGGAGCTCGGCATCGACCTCATCGGCGCCGTCGATGGTCAGGTCGAGTTCCGGCGTCAGATCGAGGGTCGACATCGGAATGCCGAGGCTCTCGGCCTGCGCCTGGGTCGCTTCCGAGGTCGCGACGCAGATGACCTGCAGGCCCTGCGCGACCCTGGCGCCGAGGCCGTCGACGAAGAGCTTCGCAGTCGAGCCGGTGCCGAGGCCGAGCCGCATGCCGGGCGCGACCAGCGCGAGGGCCGCGTCGGCCGCCGCCTTCTTCAGAGCGTCGCTCACGCGCCGAGCCCTCCCATCAGCATGTACTTGATCTCGACGAACTCATCGATGCCGTGCAGCGAGCCCTCGCGGCCGAGGCCGGATTCCTTGACGCCGCCGAAGGGGGCGACCTCGGTGCCGAGCATCGCCGAATTGATGCCGACCATGCCGTATTCGAGCTCCTCGGCGACGCGGAAGGCGCGGCCGAGATCCCGGGTGTAGAAATAGGCGGCCAGGCCGAAGGGCGTGTCGTTGGCGAGCGCGACGACCTCGTCCTCGTTCTTGAAGCTGTAGACCGGTGCGACCGGGCCGAAGGTCTCCTCGCGCGTCACCAGCATCCTGGTGGTCACGCCCGACAGCACGGTCGGCTCGTAGAAGCTGCGGCCGAGCGCATGGCGCTTGCCGCCGGTCACGACCCTGGCCCCGCCCGCCACCGCGTCGGCGACGTGGCGCTCGACCTTCTCGACCGCGCGCGCATTGATCAGCGGCCCCTGGACGACGCCGACCTCGACGCCGTTGCCGACCTTCATCTTGGCGACCTCGCCGGCGAACTTCGCCACGAACGCGTCATGGATGCCCTCCTGCACGAAGAGCCGGTTGGTGCAGACGCAGGTCTGGCCCATATTGCGGAACTTGGCGGCGAGCGCGCCGGCCACCGCCGCATCGAGATCGGCATCGTCGAAGACGATGAAGGGCGCATTGCCGCCAAGCTCGAGCCCGACCTTCTTCACGGTCGAGGCCGCCTGCTGCATCAGGAGCTTGCCGACCGGGGTCGAGCCGGTGAAGCCGATGAAGCGCACCGCCGGATGGGAGGTCATCACGCCGCCGATCGCCACAGCATCACCGGTTACGACGTTGATCACGCCCTTGGGGAAGCCGGCGCGCTCGGCGAGCTCGACCAGTGCCAGCGCAGTCAGCGGGGTGTCCGGCGCCGGCTTGACCACGAAGGTGCAGCCCGCCGCGAGGCCGGGCGCGCATTTGCGGGTGATCATCGCCGCCGGGAAGTTCCAGGGCGTGATCGCAGCGCAGACGCCGACCGGCTGCTTCTGCACGATGATCCGCGAATTCGGGAAGGGCGAGGGAATCGTCTCGCCATAGATGCGCTTGGCTTCCTCGGCGTAGAACTCGACGAAGGAGGCGGCATAGGCGACCTCGCCGCGCGCCTCGGACAGGGGCTTGCCCTGCTCGGCCGTCATGATCTGCGCCAGATCCTCCTGGTTCGCCATGATCAGCTCGAACCATTTGCGCAGGATCGCCGAACGCCCCTTGGCCGACTTCTTCGCCCAGGGCTTGAAGGCGCGTGCCGCAGCCTCGACCGCGGCGGTCGTCTCATCGGCGCCGAAGCGCGGCACTTTCGCGAGAACCTCGCCGGTCGCCGGATTGTCGACGACATCGGCGCCTTCGCCGATCCAGGCACCGTCGACATAGCACTGCGAGCGAAGGAGCGACGGGTCGTTGAGCTTGAGCATGGCAGGCCTCGGACATTGCGGAGGGAATGCCCGGCGCTCTAGCATGCGGGCACCGGGCTTGCCGACAGCAAAACGGCCGCATCAGACGCATGGGTGCCCGGCAGAAGCCGTCCAGCCGGGCCGAAATGCCCGCTATTTCGCCTGCGGCGTGCAGACCACCTTGTCGTCGAAGACGTAGCAGATGCTCATCTCGCCGGTTCGGACGTTCGCCCGGAAAATGCCGCCTTCGCGCTCATGCCGCGAGGGCACGAGAACATAGTCGCTCGGCGGCTGAGGGCCCGCCCCCTCGCCGGCCGGGAAGCAGGCGGTGACGCCGATCCCGCCCTCCTTCAGCTGGAACTGGCAGGCGCCGACCTCGCCGGTCGCCTTGTCGACCCGGTAGACGCGGTTGAGATCGGTCTGCGGCGCCGGGGCGAACTCGAAGGGGGCGGCGAAGGCGGGAGCCGCCAGAAACGCCGCCGCGCAGCAGGCGAGCGGGAGCGCTCGGCCAAGCCTGCGCTTCGGATTTTCCGAGATATTCGACACCACTGCGACCCTTCCGACGATTCGCCCGCAGACTATCATGCTGGCCAGCCGGGATGAGCCTGCCAATTTGCCGGGCACGCCAATGTGAGCAGAAGAGGCCCGGTGTCGGCCTGCCCTTGCCAAGCCGCAGCCGAAGGCCTTTAAGCCGAGCAACGCAGCCACAGAGATCGCCATGTCCCTGCCTCCCATCGTCGTTTTCGACCTCGACGGCACGCTCGCCGAAACCGCCCCCGACATCATGCGCACGCTCAACGTCATCCTCGAACGCGAGGGATTGCCGGCGCTGCCCGTCGAGCGGGCCCGCGAACTGGTCGGCGCCGGGGCGCGCGCCTTGCTCGAGCGCGGCTTCAAGGTCAGCGGCCGCCCGCTCGGACCAGAGAAGCTCGAAGTGCTGTTCGAGGATTTCCTCTCGATCTACGCCGAGGCGGTCGCGCCCAACAGCTTCCTGCATGACGGCGTCATCGGCGCGCTCGACACGCTCGCCGCGGAAGGCTTCGTCTTCGGCGTCTGCACCAACAAGCCGATCCTGCACACGCGGCTGATCCTCGACCATTTTGCGATCACCGACCGTTTCGCCGCGATCGCCGGGCGCGACAGCTTCCCCTTCTTCAAGCCCGATCCGCGCCATCTCACGCAGACCGTGGCCCAGGCCGGCGCCGACCCCGCCCGGGCGGTGATGATCGGCGATTCCCGCACCGACATCGACACCGCCCGGGCCGCCGGGCTGCCGGTGATCTGCGTACCCTTCGGCTATACCGACGTGCCGATCGAGAGCCTCGGCCCCGACCGCGTGATCCAGCATTTCGACGCGCTGCCCGACGCCGTGCGCCAGGTGCTCAGCTAATCTCCCACCCCGGCACGTCCGATGGCGCGGCCACTGTCGGAAACCGACTGCTAACCATCTGGATTGGCTGAGGAATGCTCGCTCTAGACGCCCTCGGGGCGCTCGGGCAGGATCCCGGGCGCTACGGGGGATGCGTCTAAAATGAGAATTGCCTTTGTCCTGGTCGCGGCCGCCCTGGCCGGCTGCGCGAGCGCGCAGGCGACACGCACCTCACAGAACACGCTCCAGATCGATGCCGGCGCGGCGCCCGAATGCGGCGCGCAGGGCGCCGCCCGCGTGGCTGCCAAAAGCGCGGCGATCGAGACGCTGCGCGCCGGCTATGACCGCTACATCATCACCGGCGGTCAATCGCAGAACAATGTCTCGACGACGCGCATGCCGGGGCGCTTCCAGACGACCGGCGCCATGTCCGGCGGCGTCTATCGCACGACGACGACCTATGTGCCGGGGCCGACGGTCACGACCGGCTCGCATGACCGGTCGCTGAGCGTCGTCATGTTCCGGGAGGGCGAACCCGGCGCCGAGGAGGCCGTCGACGCCCGCGAGGCCCTCGGTCCCGAATGGCAGGATCTCGTCAAGAGCGGCATTCGGAGCTGTCTCTAGGCCCAGCTGGGTCGCCGCGCGTCCGTTCGGACGCGGTCACGGCGATCTATCTCTTTGTTATCGCATTGGGGTTTCCCGAAAAGTGGATCCCACTTTTCGGTCCAATACTATAGCAGCCGGAATCCAGCCGCGATCTCCCATCAGCCTGTAGCGCCGCTATCGCTGCACGGCGGGATCGCCATGCGACAGCGCGCTGCAGAAGTGCTGCTGCGGGCCTTCGGGCCAGACGCTCTCGTCGTCGAACGCCCGGCCCTCACCCTGCTCCCAATCGTGAAGCGCCTGCTCCAGCGCCTGCATCTCGCGATGCTCCGGACTTCCCTCGGGAAAGCCCGACAGTTCCTGAAGGCGGTGCATTGCCCGCTCGAATTGTGGGTAGCCCTTGATCCGCGTGGCCATCGCCAAGCCTCCTTGCGCAAGTCTCCGTGCGCCAAGCCCCTGCTTGTCAGGAGATCTACGCCGGGCGGCGAAATCGGTTCCGAACGCAGTTGACCTTTCCTGTGTCCCGTCACGATGGTGAACGCACCACTTCCCCGATTTCGTCATGGGGCGACGAGGCCTATGCATGCCAGCGATGGATGAGTTCACCGACGCCGTGGCGATGCTCTACGAAGCAGCCGCGGTGCCCGAGGTCTGGCCCGACGCGATAGCAAGACTGGCGGAGATCGCCGGCTGTACGGGAGGGCTGCTGTTCGCCCACACGGACCAAGGCACAAATTGGGTCGCCAGCAAGACATTCGCGCCGGTTTTCGAGCGCTTCCTGGCACAGGGCTGGATGGAGCGGAACGCCCGCATGGCCGGTCTGCTGGCGCATGGAGGCTCCGGCTTCGTGACCGACCTCGATCTCTTCAGCCCCGAGGAGTTGGAACAGGTTCCGCTCTACACCGACTTCATGCGCCCCGAAGGCTATGGCTGGGGCACTGCAACGCATGTGCGCGCCGCTTCCGGCGAGAACATCGTCTTCACCCTGGAACGGAAGTTCGAACTCGGCCCGGTTGCGCGGCGCGAGGTCGAGATCCTCGACGGCATCCGTCCGCATCTGGCGCGGGCGGCGGTCCTTGCCAGCAAGCTCCAGATGCAGCGGGCGCAGGCCAGCCTTGCTGCCTTCGAACAGGCCGGATCGCCGGCAGCGCTGATCGACGGGGCCGGCAGGGTGACGGCGGCCAATCCACGCTTCGAAAGGCTGCTCGGCCAGATCATTATCCGAGCGCGCGACAAGATCGCGCTCGACGACACCCGCGCCAATGCGCTGCTGCAGAAAGCGCTGTCGGAGCTGGGGCAGGACCACCTCGGCGACACGCGCTCGATCGCCGTTCCACGCCGGGACGACCGGGCCGCCTTCATCCTCCACGTGCTGCCGATCCGACGCCAGGCCCGCGACATCTTCGCGCGGGCGCAGGCGATGCTCGTCGTCACGAGCTCGGACCGGCGCCTGAGGATCGAGACTTCACTGCTTTGCGAACTCTACGATCTGACGCGCGCAGAGGCTAACGTGGCGAGGAAGCTTCTCGAAGGTCTTTCCGTCGACGAGATCGCCACCGCGCACCAGGTGGGACGGGAGACGATCCGCTCGCAGCTCAAGCGTGTCCTGTCGAAGACCGGCTCGCAATCGCAAGCGGACTTCATCCGCCGGCTGGCGCCCCTGGCGTTATGAGACCCGCAGAGCAGAACCCGAGCGCCGATCATCGCCGACCCGGCCGGCGCGAATCGGGTTCGGATGTGCTCTTCCGCACGGCCGCGACGCTGCCGGCTCCGGTCCCGCACCCGGTCTGGACGATCATGAAAACCTGAGTCAGAACGCGTCTTGCCGATCGAATCGTTATATGCATCATCGTATTTGCCTAAAAATACGGCATATTCTCCGAGAGGTACTGCCTTGATCGTTCAGTCCGGAGACAGAAAGTTCGCTTGTGACGGCTGTGGCGCCGCCATCCTCGATATCCCGGAATGGACTGACGATCGGACCTTGCTCAGCTGCCAGGGATGCGGAAAACCGGTCGGAACGATCAGGCACATTCTCGGCGTGCTTCAGGCGGCCCTGGTGGACAATGAGAACGAGCCTGCCGATGCGGAGCAAGGCGAGAATATCCGCCGGCCGTGATCCCTGGGTCTGACGATCTTTATGACCTGACGGTCGACCGGTGTTCCGGAAGCCTCTGGCGTAAAATGGCGCTCGACGCCGCCCCTTTATGAGGACCGGAGCGCGGCTCTCCATATTGGCCAACGGCGCTGCCAAAAGGCCGGATATGTTTTTGCAGGCTGCTCAGACCAGCTGACACGAGCCTCTTGCGGACGAGGCGGGCCATACGTTTCTCCCACCCGAGCGATGCACTTTCATGGCGGAGACGTCGATGAGCACCTCAGTCGGCGAATGCCGCTGCCAACTGGCACTTCTCGCCTTCGCCCGGCTGCTCGGCAAGGACGGCCAGCCGGCCCCGGTCATCCTGGCCGACGTGCTGGTCTACTCCGACGACTACCGCATCGAGCGGCATGTTCGATGCCCTGCGCCGGCAGGCCAGCGACCAGCAGATCATCTTCTTCTCCTGCCGCCAGCGCGCCTTCTCGCAGCGCGGCGGCAGATGCTGCGGATGACGCCCTGGAGCCAGACGGCTGACGCCTCACGCATCGACAAACTTGGAACTCATATAAACTACTGATTTATTTTACTTTTTGTCTCACGCCCGGTATCACGACGCGATCTCCCGAGGTCGCGATGCCATCTGGTCCCGTTCCCGCACATTCGTCAGGCGAAATGCTGAAGCTGTTCTCGGGCAGCCTCTCGCTCTCTGCCGGAACGTTCTTCATCGCCGAAGGAGAAAGCGTCACCGGTCCGATGCGGCCCGGACTCAAGGTCGGCGTGATGCTGGACGGGCGCCAGATGCTGGAGCTCGACGACCGGCCGCCGGTGATGATCGAAGGCCCGGCACTGCTCGTGGCCGCCAATGGCGGCGAGCACATCCAGCAACGCACCGGCTTGGCGGGCGGAGCGGTGCGCTGCGCGCTGATGCAATTCGAGCTCGACTTCGTGGCGCAGGAATTCGGCGCCGAACTCTCCCGGCTGCTGCTGGTCTCGGGACCCGACGATCCCGGGCTCTGGGTCCACCCGGCGAGCGCCGAACTGCGTTCTCTGGCCCTCCAGATGGCCGAATGCCGCGTCGCCGCTTCGCTGCGCAGCTTCTATCTCGCCGGCAAGGCGCTGGAGCTTGGAGCACTCGCCCTCAACGAGATCATCGGCGAGCGGCCGGTGCGGCCGGCGAAGCTCGATGCGCGCACCCGTGACCAGATCCAGGCCGTGCGCGAGATCCTGGAGGAGTCGGTGCAGAATCCGCCGAGCCTCTCGGAGCTGGCGCGCCGCACCGGCCTTAATCCGAGCAAGCTGACCTCGGCCTTCCGCGCCCAGTTCGGCACCAGCGTCTTCGGCTACCTCCAAGAATATCGGCTGCAGCAGGCCCACGCCATGATCGCCAGCGGCGAGGCCAGCGTCGCCGTCGCCGCCTTCCGCGTCGGCTACAGTCCGGCGCATTTCTCGAGCGCCTTCCGCAAGCGTTTCGGCATTCCGCCGAGTGCGTTGCGTTGATCGCGACTGGTCCAGTGCAGGCTATTCTCTCGTTGAAGCAGTTCGAAACTGCAGCGAAAGAATTACTGCCGCGATCGAAAGCCGACTTCGTTGCCCCCGGGGCGCCGTTCCTGAAACAACCCGCCTGGGTAGTCCACCGCGAGGTGGTGGGGCAAAGGTCGGGTTCATGAACTTCATCATCGGCAATCGCGCTGTGGCCAAGGCCTCGGTCGCGCTCGCGGCAATCATCGTCGGCTGGTCGGACTCGGGGCACGCTCAGAGCGAGCCCGCGATCGGCCTCGACACGATCGAGGTGCAGGGCGAGCGGGCGAACGGGCCGGTCGACGGCTATGTCGCGCGGCGCAGCGCGACCGCGACCAAGACAGACACGCCGCTGATCGAGACGCCGCAATCGATCACGGTCGTGCCGCGTGCCCAAATGGACGACCAGGGCGTGCAGAGCGTCAGTCAGGCGCTCCGCTACAGCGCAAGCGTTCTGGGCGAAACCCGACTCTCCTCAGGGCGTTACGACAGCGTCTTCATCCGCGGTTTCGGCGGCGCCGGCAGCGGCGCCGGCTTCATCAACAATCTCGACGGCCTGCGCCTGCAGCGCGGCGTCAACTTCCTCGTGCCGATCGCCGAGCCCTGGGGGCTGGAGCGCGTCGAGGTCCTGCGCGGGCCATCCTCCGTCACCTTCGGCCAGGTCAAGCCCGGCGGCCTGATCAACATGGTCAGCAAGCGCCCGCAGGAGCAGGCGCATGGCGAGGTCCAGCTGGTGCTCGGCAGCTATGATCGCCGCCAGCTCGCCTTCGACATCGGCGGGCCGGTAGCGCCTGACAAGACGATCCTCTATCGCCTCGTCGGGCTCGGACGCGCCGCCGACACGCAGGTCGACTTCACAAAAGAGGAGCGGCTCTACATCGCGCCCTCGCTGACCTTCCAGCCGAATGCGGCGACGAGCCTGACGCTGCTGACCTCGTTCCAGCGCGACCCCGAGACCGGCTTCTACGGCTTCATTCCGTCCGTCGGCACCGCGTTGCCGAACCGGAACGGCCGCATCCGCAGCAATCTCTTCCCGGGCGAGCCAAATTATGAGGGCTATAGCCGCAACGCGCTCAACCTCGGCTACGCCTTCGAGCATCGCTTCAACGACGTCTTCACCTTCCGCCAGAACCTGCGCTACAGCGACCTCGAATCGCGCAACCGGACGGTCGCTGTCGCCTCGCTCGCAGCCAACCAGCGCACGCTCAACCGGCGCGTCACCGCCTCGAACGAAACGGCCCAGACCTTCGGGGTCGACAACCAGCTCCAGGCCGATTTCCGGACCGGGCCGCTGACGCACAAGCTCCTGTTCGGTGTCGACGGTTACTGGGCCGACGGCACGGCCTTCACCGGTGCCGGCGGCACGGTGCAGCCGCTCGATGCCTTCTTCCCGGTCTATGGCCGCCGGCCCTTTGCGGTCCCCGCCACCCCCGGCACGACGCAGCTCTCCGAGCAGTACGGCGTCTATCTGCAGGACCAGATCAAGCTCGACCGGCTCTCGCTGCTGGTCGGCGGCCGCTTCGACCGCGCCATGGCCCGGACGCGTGCCATGACCAACGGCGCCCTGACCAAGCAGGACGACACCGCCAATACCGGGCGCGTCGCGCTGATGTACAATTTCGACAACGGCTTTGCGCCTTATGCGAGCTACTCGACCTCATTCGAGCCGGTGGCTGGAACGAGCTTCGGCGGCAGCCCGTTCAAGCCGACAGAAGGCGAGCAGTTCGAAGTCGGCCTGAAATACGAGCCGCCCGGCTACAACGCCTTCTTCCAGGCGGCGCTCTACGACCTGACGCAGACCAATGTGCCGACCGCCGATCTGAACAATGTCGGCTTCCAGATCCAGACCGGCGAAATCCGGGCCCGCGGCTTCGAATTCGAGGCGCGCGCCACAGTTCTGGAGAATCTCGATCTCGTCGCCGCCTATGCCTATACCGACGCCGAGGTGACCAAGAGCAACGGTGCCGATCTCGGCAAGCGGCCGCCCGTCGTGCCGCGCCACATGGCCTCGCTCTGGGCGCACTACACTTTCAGGACCGGCCTGTTCTCCGGTCTCGGGCTCGGCGCCGGCGTGCGCTATGTCGGCAAGGGTGCGGGCGACCCCGGCAACACCTTCTTCACCGACGACTACGCCTTGGTCGATGCGGCGATCAGCTATGATCTCAGCGCCGCCAATGCCGCGATGAAGGGCTGGAAGGTTCAGGTCAACGCCCAGAACCTGTTCGACAAGGAGTATGTCGCCGGCTGCTACGGCGCCGTGCAGTGCTCCTTCGGCCTGCGCCGGACGGTGCTGGCGACGCTGTCCTATCGCTGGTGAGGACGGACGGCGTGCGCACGACATCCGCCAGCAACAGGCCGGGCGAGTTCTCGCCCGGCGTCGCGGTCGCGCTGCCGCATGCGCGCCAGTTCGATATCCGCTCGGCGCAGGGCCAGCCCTATCGCCTGCTGGTCGCAGTGCCTCCCGAGGCGCCACCTGCCGCTGGCTTTCCGGTCCTGGTGCTGGTCGATGGCGACGCGCTGTTCGCGACGGCGCTGACCGCCGCCCGCCTGCAGGGGGGCCGGCCCGAGGTGAGCGGCGTTTGCCCGGCGGTGATCGTCGGGATCGGCTATCCCGGCGCAGCCCCGTTCGATGCCGAGCGGCGGCGGCAGGACCTGCTGCCGGACGGTGGCGGTGCCGACCGGTTCCTCGACCTGATCGAGACGCAGTTGCTCCCGATGGTGGCAGATCTCGCGCCGATCGACCGGGCACGACTCGCGCTCGCCGGCCATTCCTTCGGCGGGCTTTTCACCCTGCACGCCCTGTTCAACAGACCGGGGCTGTTCCGCAGCCTCGTCGCGGGCAGCCCTTCGATCTGGTGGAACGAGCGCGCCATCCTCGCCACGCGGGCGCAGTTCCTGCGCAGCCCGGCGCCGATCATGCGGCCAAGGCTGCTGATCACCGTCGGTGGCGAAGAACAGAAGACCGATCCGCTCCGCTTCCCCGAACGCGCGACCCGCCTCGAGAAGGCCCGCATGCTCGACAATGCCGCCGAGATGGCAAGCAGCCTCGCCGCCTCCGGTCACCTCGACTGCGAGCATGTCGTCTTCGCCGGCGAGAACCATGTTTCCGTCATTCCCGCCATGCTCTCGCGCGCCGTGGCCTTCACGCTCGCCGAGGCACCCGTTCAGGGGGATAGCGCCCGATGATCGTCCGGCTGAAGCGGATCGCGACGAAGCTGATCCCAATTCTTCTTGCCCTTGGAATACTCGCCGTCCCGGCGGCGGCCGAGCCGGTCACCGTCACCGACCTCGCCGGACGTATGGTGACGCTGCCAGGGCCGGCGAAGCGAATCGTGCTGGCCCAGGGGCGCCAGCTCAACGGGCTCGGCCTCCTGCATCCCGACCCGATCAGCCTGCTCGCCGGCTGGGGCAGCGACCATAAGCGCCAGAACCCCGACGCCTATGCCCGCTACGCCGCCAAGTTCCCGGCGATCGAGACCGTGCCGACGGTCGGCGATGGCGGTACGCAGGACGGCTTCTCATTCGAGAAAGCCGTCTCGCTGGCGCCGGACCTCGTGATCCTCAGCCAATCGCTCGCCGGAACGCGGCGCGGCCAGGGCGATCTCGTCGCGCGTTTCGAGGCGGCCGGCATCACGGTCGCCGTGGTCGACTTCTACCTGCAGCCGCTGCGCGACACGGTGCCGAGCCTGCGCGTGCTCGGCAAGCTGATCGGCCGCGAGGAGCAGGCCGAGGCCTATATCCGCTTCTACGAGGCGCGGCGCGCCGTGCTCGCCAGCCGCGTACGCGATGCCGAACGGCCGAGCGTCTTCATGCATGCGCATGCCGGCGGCTTCGACTGCTGCCAGTCGCCCGGCAAAGGCACTTTCGACGAGTTCATCACGCTGGCCGGCGGCCGCAACATCGCAGCTTCCATCCTGCCCGGCGCGACCGGCCAGATCAGCCTCGAGCAATTGCTGGCCGCCGACCCTGCGATCTATGTCGCGACGGGCGGCGTGCATCTCGCCCGGCGCGGCGGCCTCGTGCTCGGGCTCGGCATTTCGCCGGAGGAAGGCCTGCGCAGCTTCGCCACCCTACTCGCCAGCCCTGGCATCAGCGCGCTCAGTGCCGTGCGCAACGGCCGGGCCTATGGGCTTTGGCAGCTCTTCAACGACACCCCGCTGCACATCGTGGCGATCGAGGCGCTGGCGAAGTGGATCCATCCCGAGCGCTTCGCCGATCTCGACCCGCAGGCGACGCTGAAAGAGATCTCGACGCGGTTCTCGGCGATCCCGCTCGAGGGCACGCTCTGGATCGACGAGACCGCCAGAGGCCGGCGCTGAAAAGCCAGCGGCGCACGAGCAGAAAGGCTTTCCGATCATGACGGTTCTTTGCGCCGAGGCGCGTTTCAGCCTCGCCGACCCGGCCGCGCTGCTGCGCGCGCTCTGCGAGCATCTCGTCGAGCACCATGCAACGGTGAGCGAGCGGGAGGGCGCGACACTGATCGTGCTCGACGGCAGTAAGGCTGTGCTGCGTCTGGCGAAGCAGGAACTCCTGGCGCGCGTCGAGGCACCGAACCTCGCCGGACTGCAGGCAATGAAGCTCGCGATCGCGAGCCATGTCGTCGAGCTCGCGCCTGCCGGCAGCGCGCCCGCCATCGGTTGGCAAGGTGATGGCAGCGGTCCCTCGCTCCTGCCCGATTTCAGGGTGTTGACCGTCACCGACAC
Source organism: Allobosea sp. GW823-FHT01F03 (assembly GCF_058798075.1). Taxonomy (NCBI): domain Bacteria; kingdom Pseudomonadati; phylum Pseudomonadota; class Alphaproteobacteria; order Hyphomicrobiales; family Alloboseaceae; genus Allobosea; species Allobosea sp. GW823-FHT01F03. Next base: position 4,106,090 of record NZ_CM179505.1, read on the forward strand.
CGAAACGCTGACCCCGCATATGCGCCGCATCCGCTTCCACGGCGAGGATCTGGCGCGCTTCGACACGCTGGAAGCGCTGCATGTGCGCCTGTTCATCCCGCCGGCGGGCCTTGCCGAGCCGGTCTGGCCGATGCTGAGCGAGGACGGGCTGATCACCCAGCCTCCGGCCGAGCAGCGCCCGGCCGTCCGCAAATACACGATCCGCGAGATCGACGTCGCCGCGGGCACGCTCGCCATAGACTTCGTTCTGCACGGCGATACGGGTCCCGGCTCGGCCTTTGCCGAGCGCGCCCGGACCGGCGACCGGATCGGCATGGCCGGCCCCGGCGGGCGCGGACTGCGCGATGCCGAGCGCTACCTCTTCCTCGCCGACGAGACCGGCCTGCCGGCCGTTGCTCGCATGCTGGCGAACCTGCCCGGCGCTGCGCGAGGGCTCGCTATGATCGAAGTCGCAGACGCGCAGGAGGAGCAGGTGCTGCAGGCCCCGGCCGGCGTCACGGTGCGCTGGCTGCATCGCGACCAGGCTGAGAGCGATGCCGCTCCACAGTTGCTGGCGGCATTCGAGGCGCTCGACTGGGAGCAGGACGGTCCCAGCCTCTATGTCTGGGCCGCGATGGAACACGAGGCGTTCCGGCAGCTGCGTAGCGCGACGCGCCAGCGTTTGCGCCCGGACCTCGACCAGCACCTGATCGTCAGCTACTGGCGCAACGGCCTCTCCGAGGAGCAGCACGCCCTCGAGAAAAAGGCCGCCGCCCGCGCCGGCTGAAGGGCCGCGCCGGCGGAAGACTTGCGACACCAGTCACTCGTGCCTTCGATAGCGGCGAGAGCAGGACCACGGCCGAACAAGCGAGGCATTGCCCCGAATCGACTCCCGATCAGGTGATAGCGGGCCGTGGGCAGATCGCACGGGCTGTGCGGCAGCTATCGGCGCAGCATCCCGGGCTCGCCCCGTGAGCGCGACCGCGCGTCCGGCTCAACGCTTATCGAATGGGGTCTTGCCGGATCGCGCCGGTATTGCGGGGCGAGCGCCAAGGCGACTGCCGCGCCGACAGGGTCCGCGAAACGCAGGGATAGGCCTCTCGTCAGGACTCAGATACTGCTGCCCTCCGTAACGTCACATGGGGCGCCGCGCGAAATATGGAAGCGTTGATCAGGGCAATACTGGGCAACCTCGTCCCGATTCTATTCGTCCTTTCGTTCGTCGTTGCCGCCTTCGCAGGCAAGCCGGCGCGATATGAGGCCCGGCTGCTCGACTGGCTGCTGCTTCTGTTTCTGGGGATTGGCAGCACGTGGTCCGGCATCTTCCACGTTTTCTTTCCCGGCATCGCTTCTGCTTCGATCGGCTGGGCACCAAGCCCCTTCGAGACCGAAATCGGCATTGCCGACATCGCAATGGGTGTCATGGCCTTCGTGGCGTCCTGGCGAACCTTGGATTTCAAGGCCGCCGTCATCGTCTACGTGGTGATATTCCACCTGGGCGTGACGATCGTGCACGTCCACGACGCCGTGGTGGGCGGCAATGTCGCAGCCAACAACTTTGGCCTCCTGCTGATCAGCACGATCGTGAGTGCTTTCCTCCTGCCCTGGCTCTATTTCAGGGTGCGGCGAAGCGCGTAAAGTCCTTGCAGGCCCTGAAAGGGGTTGAGACTAGGTTCAGCGAATTGGAGTTCGAATGCATCGGCGCCTGTTTATGACGGTCCTCCTCGGGGGCGGCCTTGCGGTGGCAACAAACCGATCGGCAGCCGGCGAGTTGCCGGCGGATATTGCAAAGACGCTCGACGAGATGCCGGCCGAGTTCATGCAGGGCCCGCCGCAGCCGAGGCAACCCGGATCTCCGCCGGCCCTCGGATCGCAAGGCCCGACGCGGCGCGTCCACAGCTGGCGAGCACGCAGACGCCGCCCTTTGCCTCCTCCGCCCCGGCATCGGCGTAGATCCACAACGCCGAACTGACTTTACCAGGCCACCGCCTGTCTTCTTTTCTGCCGTCATCAGGCGCCGGTTCGGACAGCGCGCCTGATGCGCTCGTCGCTTTGTTTTTCAGGGGTAGGCAGCGGAAAATTCTTTCCGCCACTCATCGATGACAACGCACCCCACTGGAGATCGCGGCGATCAGAGACTGCTTTCGATCTGAGCGCAGTCTCACAGAGAAAGGCCCTGCCCCGTGCGAGCGAGACCGAGATGGTCGAAGCGCTGCTCAAATTGCTTCGCATGCGATCACCGCCGGAAAAACTCAACCGGCTCGGCCAAGGTGGCGCAGAGTTCTTGCTCCGGCGCGAAGTTAAATATAACCGCATCCTATGAACGCAAAATTTTTTACAACATTGGATCTGCCGAAATCCCAGCAACTTGATGCTTGGCGCGGCTGGTTTGATTTATTCGATGTTCAATCTGATGCGTCCATCGGGGGCTTTAAGGCAACCAGCGAGACTTGGAATTTTGGCAAATTCAGCCTGAGCCGGGTCAAGGCTCCGAGATTGCTGGCCTCCCGCACAGCTAAACATATTCGTCGCGACTCGATAGATCACTGGAACATTGCCATCGGCCGGAAACGAACGCTCGCTGATGCGGGAGGGAATCGTTCGATTGACGTGCCGGCCGGCGTGCCGTTCGCCGCATCGTTGGGCCGTGAAATCATCAGCTTCCGCGATGAAGACGAGCGCCTGCAGCTTTACCTGCCGCGCGATGCCTTTCCTGATTTGACCCCTGCTTTCGAGGCTGCCGAAGGCCGGCCTCTGACCGACCAGATGGGGGTACTTCTGGCGGAGTTCATCGAGCTTCTGGGTCGCTCCGCACCGGAGATTCCCGAAACCCATGCGCCCGCTCTGCAAACCGCGATTCACGCAATGCTGCTGGCGTGTATCGCGCCATCACAAGACAATAACATTCTCGGTGCAGCCCCCATCGCCATGACGAAAAAGGCGATTATCCGCCGCATTATAGATCAGAATCTGCACCGCAGTGACCTGGCTCCGGAACTCCTCTGTCGCAAGGCCGCCATGTCTCGCTCGCAGCTTTACCGATTGTTCGAGAATGAAGGAGGCGTGAAGGCCTATATCCAGCGCGAGCGTTTGAGGCGGTGTTTTGACGAACTCACCATCAACTCCAACTCGCGATCGATACTATCGATCGGGGAAGAGTTCGGCTTCGCGGACGCGTCCAGTTTCAGCCGTGCCTTCAAACGAGAATTCGGCTTGACGCCATCGGAGGCCAGGCACGCCAACCTTTCGGATGCCCCCTTTCGGCCGACCCATATTGGGCGGGCCAACACAGAGACGAGCTGCCTGACCGATATCCTTCGGCAAACGGCGTGGCCCTGAGGCTTTCTCTGTTGAGGCTTTCTCCGTTGTCTCAACAGAGAAAGCCTGCCCCCGCATGAGCGAGACCGGGCCAGGTTCAACAGGCAGGCACGTGCATTGACCCCAGCGACCGCTACCGACTGCTTACAGGACTCGAGGTTCGACGGTGTGGCCCTGGCCATCCGCGCCCGCTCCGTCGAGACCAGGGGAGAGACGTAGATGGCGACGCGAAATCGTGGACGCGCACGCCAACCGCCACGCGCCTCAAATTGACACTCAAAGACCTCGGTATATCATCATATCCATCAACATACCGGGGAGGATTTCATGTCTATAAAGCTTGCCGCGACTATTGCCGTGTCATTTTTTCTGTCCTTTACCGCGACAACCGCAAATGCCCAGAAAGCAAAAACTGCTCCAGCCGCCGAGGCAGGAATAGACAAGCAATGCTTAAATACTAAAAATAAACGCGGCTGCACGTGCGCCATAGAAACAGGCGGAACCATAGTAAACGGCCGATGGACGTACTACAATTCCCGCACCTATGGCGATTGCATGATGAAAAAGGGCTGGCTTTAACCCCTTATCTTTCCAAGCGGTCATTCGCCCCAACACCTTCGCCTTCCCACGACGATCATCACCCTTTCCCGCTCCGACCAAGACGGCCACCCCGAGGTGACCCGCGTGGGCTTCTGGCGCGTGACCTGCGAAGGACAAGGCATGCGACGACGATCGCCAGCGAAGCGCAGGCGTTCAGGGCGGTTGCCATCGTGACGGCGTCCGACAGGCTGGACCAGTCGCGCGAAGAGGACGTGGCTGCATTTCAGAAGCGCTACAGCTCCCGGCCGAACGCGCCTATCCCGCAGCTTGCCCACAAAGGGGAGCGGGTCGGCACGGTCAAGAAGACCATCAAGCGAATCGCGGCCAATGCGGCGTGTCTGAACTGACGCAGCGCTCGATTTCGTTCTTTCATGGCGACGCGAGGCCGCAAGACGTGCCCGCTAGTGTCACGGGAGCGCCGCTCGCTTTGGCTTGGGCCCACGGTCAACGAGGGCTCGCTGACGACCGAGCACTGTGGGGCATTCGACGTCGGTGCGTTCAAAGACATCGTGCTCGCGACCGATTTCGTGCTGACAGAGCTTCAGAAGCTGACCGCAAGGCCGCAATTTGCTGTTGAAGCGCGCTTAAACACAGGGGGTACGCGCCGTCCTGGCGCGACGCCATCCACCGAAAAGCCTTGTCCGGCAGTGGTTTGGATGGTGGGCGGCACAGGGATCGAACCTGTGACCCCTCCCGTGTGAAGGGAGTGCTCTACCGCTGAGCTAGCCGCCCGGAGCGCGCTTCTCCTAGGGCTCATCGGCGGCGGCGTCAAGAATGGCGTCGCAGTCATCGGCGACGAGCCGGGGACAACCGCGAGAGGCCGCCTGCCGGAGACGGACCGGCGGACGACACCACTACGGTACGGCCAGGATTTCGCGTGGGTTCCGCGCCGCGACACCGCCGCATGAGCGCGGAAGGCGGTCCAGGCCGGCCGCAGGTCGCAGCCGACGCTCGTCGAATTGGGATCGCTTCGCGCCGATCCGCATATGGCGCACGCGATTCGGACGATGCGCGGCTCCGCGCCGTCTTCGACCCTCATCCGGCAATGCCCCTCCCGCTCGCTCGAATGGGGCTGCGGGCGAAAGGCAGACACGCTCGACATCCGACAGCTTCCTGCCCGCATCGCACCAGGGCCAGAGCCCGGAAGCTGCGCCCGATGGCCGGCGACGCGGCCGGACCAGCCGCGAATCGCCTTTTTGCGCGGCTGCTTGCGAAAGCCGGCCAAATTGCGCCAAGGCGATGGCAGCGTGGAGGCCTGTTGCGCTGCCGCAACGGGAACGCCGAAAGCTCGAAAGGTCTCGCCGATGTGATCTTCTGTCGATTGCGCAAAAGCCGCGTTGCTGCCAAAAATTTGGGAAATTATTGACGTTTTTCCGTCACCGTTTTCCCATGCGTCACCGCTCTTTCCCGTCCGAGGCCACAATGACCCGTCTTTCCAACCTGGCTCTGCTCGCCGGCGTGTGCCTTTCGGCGAGCGCGACCGTCGCCGTCGCCGAGATCGATCCGCTGACCCGCCAGCCGCTGACGCAATATGTCGACCCGGCCAAGGCCCAGGCGACAGCCATTCCGCGCGAGATCGTTTCCTATTCCACCAATCAGCGCCCCGGCACGATCGTCATCAACACTGCCGAGCGCCGCCTCTATTACGTGCTGCCCGATGGCAAGGCCGTCCGCTACGGCGTCGGCGTCGGCCGCCCCGGCTTCGATTGGGCCGGCGTGCAGACCGTCTCGCGCAAGACCGAGTGGCCGACCTGGACCCCGCCGGCCCAGATGCTGAAGCGCCGCCCCGACCTGCCGCGCTTCATGCCGGGCGGCCCGGAGAACCCGATGGGCGCCCGCGCGCTCTATCTCGGCTCGACGCTCTACCGCATCCACGGCTCGAACGAGCCGGAGACGATCGGCCAGGCCGTGTCCTCAGGCTGCATCCGCATGCTGAACGACGATGTGATCGACCTCTACGAGCGCGCCAGGGTCGGCACCCGGGTCGTCGTCGCCCGCTGAGCCGCGCCGCTATCCGATTTCGGGAAGGCCGGCCTCGCGCCGGCCTTTTTCGTTGCGGCCTGCGACAACGTGATCATGTCCACCAGCGCGGCCATGGGTATCGCGCTCGAAGCAGACCAGAGAGCTGCCTCGACGGACCATTGACGACGGGGATGAAGAAGGATGGCCGTTCCGCAGGACAAGGAGGCCTTGCTCGGCCTGATCGACGCCAGCTTCGAAAAACTGGCTGCCGCGCTGGCGAGCATTCCCGAAGCGCTGGCCCGCGAACGCAGCCTGCCAGGGCACGCCAAAGACACGCAGATGAGCCCCTGCGACCTCGTCGCCTATCTCGTCGGCTGGAACGAGCTCGTGCTGAAATGGCTGGAACGGGATACGGCCGGGCACCCCATCGACTTCCCGGAAACCGGCTTCAAATGGAACGAGCTCGGCAAGCTCGCGCAGAAATTCTACCGCGACCATGAAGACGTCGCGTTTCCGCAGCTTCTCCAACGCCTCGATGCTGCGAAAGGGGCGATCGTCGCCGCGATCGCAAGCCGCGACAACGCCACTCTCTATGAACGCCCCTGGTATGGGACATGGACGATGGGGCGGATGATCCAGTTCAACACCGCCTCGCCCTATGCCAATGCGCGCAGTCGCCTGAGATCCTGGCTGAAGGCGAAGAACTTGCCGATACGCGGCTGATCAGCCGTCCTGTCCGGCGTGACCGCCGCCGAAACGCATTCTATCCCCGCTTCACGCGCTCCCGCGAGAGCCCCTTCGCAGCCAGCTCGTCGAGATAGGCTCGCAGCTTCGCCTCGCCGTCGCGGCCGAGCTCGCGCAGATAGTCCCAGCCATAGATGCCGGTGTCGTGCATGTCGTCGAAGGTCAGGCGCACGGCATAATGACCGACCGGCTCGACCTTGAGGATCTCGACCTCGCGCTTGCCGGGCACGGTCTGCTTCTGGGTCGGGCCATGGCCCTGGACCTCGGCCGAGGGGCTCTCGACGCGCAGCAGCTCGGCGGCAAGCTCGTAGTGCTCCCCGTCCTCGAAGGAGACATGCAGGGTCCGCCGGTCCTTGGACAGGCGTATTTCGGTCGGCCAGGTGGACATCTTCGCTCTTCACCAAGGTGATGTGGCATTTGCAGCTATTGACGCCGGCCGTGCCGGTGCCAATCTCTGTCCTTGTTATAGTGATGCGGCTGCCACCACGCACGTGCGAGCAGCGCTTGGTGGAAACGCTGGCGAGACGAAACCAGAGTGCTGATCAATTCCCATATGCCGCTGACGCGTGCGCCGCTGGTCGACCCGTTCGGCCGCGACATCTCCTATCTGCGCATCTCGGTGACGGATCGCTGCGATTTCCGCTGCGTCTATTGCATGTCCGAGGACATGGCCTTCCTGCCGAAGCGCGACCTCTTGACGCTGGAGGAGATCGACCGGGTCGCCACAGCCTTCGTCTCGCGCGGCACGCGGAAACTGCGCATCACCGGCGGCGAGCCGCTGGTCCGGCGCGACATCATGAACCTGTTCCGCTCGCTCTCGCGCCATCTGGCCTCGGGCGCGCTCGACGAGCTGACGCTGACCACCAATGGCTCGCAGCTTTCCCGCTATGCGCAGGAGCTGGCGGATTGCGGGGTGCGCCGGGTCAACGTCTCGCTCGATACGCTCGATCCGGAGAAATTCCGCAAGATCACGCGCTGGGGCGACCTTTCCAAGGTACTGGCGGGGATCGAGGCGGCGCGGGCGGCGGGATTGCGCGTCAAGATCAACGCGGTCGCGCTGAAGGACGTCAACGAGGACGAGATCGAGGGGCTTATGCGATGGGCCCACGGGCTCGGCATGGATCTGACCCTGATCGAGGTGATGCCGCTCGGCGAGATCGAGCCGGCTCGGCTCGACCAGTTCCTGCCGCTCTCGGTGGTCCGCGCCCGGCTGATGGACCGCTACACGCTGACCGACGATCCCTACCGGACCGGCGGGCCGGCCCGCTATGTCAGGGTCGCCGAGACCGGCGGCCTCGTCGGCTTCATCACGCCGATGACGCATAATTTCTGCGAGAGCTGCAACCGCGTGCGCCTGACCTGCACCGGCACGCTCTATATGTGCCTCGGCCAGGAGGACGCCGCCGATCTGCGCAGCCCTATCCGCGCCTCCAGCGACGACGCCCTGCTCTACCGGGCGATGGAAGAGGCGATCTCGCGCAAGCCCAAGGGCCACGACTTCGTCATCGACCGGCGCCGTCCGCGCGCGGCGGTCGGCCGGCATATGAGCGTGACCGGGGGCTGAGGGACGCGTGGCTCTCAGCGAGCCCGCAATCCGCGCACGATATTCGCCGCCCGCCTGAGAGCGGTCACGGCCGCGCCGACCGCGATCAGCCAGAGCGCGATCACCAACACCTCGCCCTGTCCGCGCCATAGCGGCTCGAGCAGCGAGAGGAGCGCCGCGGCGGTGATCGTCGCCATGCGGTGCTGCTTCGCCATCGGGCCGGAGAAGTCGGCCGGCAGCCCGCAATTGCGCCCGAGCTCGCGGGTATAGGCCGTCAGCACGGCAAATGCGGCGGCGGCCCAGCCCAGAGCCGGCAGGCCGATCCCGTAGCCGACGCCGGTGAGGATCAGGATATCGGCGACCCGATCCGGAAACTCGTTCCAGAACGGGCCGTCTGCCTCCTGCTTGCCGCCCTCGATCGCGACCATGCCGTCGAAGAGATTGCAGAGCAGCCTGAGCTGGCAGAACAAGGCCGCAGCAAGCAGCAGAGCGGCGCGCGGCCCGGAGACCGCGCTTCCCGCAAGCCAGAAGGCGGCGCCGGCGACGGCCGCCATCGCCATGCTCGCCATTGAGATCTGGTTCGGCGTGATGCCGCTGGCACTGAGCCGACGCGCAATGCCCCGGGCCCAGCCGGTGTCGCGGCTCGCGAGCGGGCGTCGATCGCTATCCTGCGCCATGGTCCATCGCCTTCCTGCCCCGCCACAGCGAGAGATTGTAGAGCGCCGCATAGCTGGTCGCGACCGTCAGCGGGACGGCGATCGTCCTGGCGATCTCTGGCGTGCCGCCGATCATGTGGATGGCGGTCAGCAGGCTGGCCGAAACGAGACCGGCGATCAGGGGCGGCGCCAGAAGCGCGGTCAATCCGGTGAAACGGCTGGCGAGATACTCGATGCCCCGTTTCAGCAGCAGGGTGATGAGCGCCGACAATGTGCCCTGGATCAGCCCGGCGAGGAGCGGCGCCGGCATCGGATGGGCTCGGTTGGCGAATGCCGCCCAGCTCCCCATGGCGAGGAAGGCGAAACCGACATGGACGATGCTGCTTCGCATCAGGCGCGCGAGCGGCGGGCTCACGTCGCCGACCAGCCATAGCGAACGAGATGGAAGAAGATCGGGGCGGAGAACACCACCGAATCGAGCCGGTCGAGGAAACCGCCATGGCCGGCGATCAGATGGCCCCAATCCTTGATGCCGCGATCACGCTTGATCGCCGACATCACCAGCCCGCCGAAAAAGCCCATCAGCACGATGGCCAGCGCCAGGAACGCCGCCTGCAGCGGCGTGAACGGCGTCATCCAGGACAAGGCGGCACCGACCGCCGTCGCGCTGAGCGCGCCGCCGACGAAGCCCTCGACCGTCTTGGACGGCGACAGCCTCGGCGCGATCTTGGTGCGGCCGAGCAGCTTGCCCCAGACGTATTGGAGCACGTCGCTCATCTGCACGACGATGACGAGGAAGGCGATCAGCAGGACATTGCGCCCCTGAAAACCGGGAATATCGAGGCTGAGCAGCGCCGGTACATGCGAGATGCAGAAAACGGAGATCATCAGTGCCCACTGCACCTCGGCGATCCGCACGAGAAAATGCTCGGTGTCGCCGCGCAGCGAGGCGAGGATCGGCATCAGCAGGAAGGCGTAGACGGGGATGAAGATCGAGTAGAGCCCGTACCAGTCGATCCAGATCAGATAATACTGCACCGGCAGCACGATGAAGAAGCCGGCCGCCAGCGCCCAATGGTCGGCGCGTCGCGTGTCGGTCAGCGTGATGAATTCGCGCAGAGCCGCAAAGGAGCAGAAGGCGAAGAGCAGCGTGACGCCGGTCTTGCCGCCGATCAGCGCCAGGCCCATCAGCACGATCATGATCCACCAGGCGCGGATGCGATCGTTCAGGTTCTCGACCACGGCGTTCGAACCGTCGGGCGACAGCCGGCGCTGCAGCACATAGCCGATCGTGGAGGCCACGATCAGGACGCCGAGCAGGCCAGCCAGAACGGCGAGAAGATCGGGATGCGGCATCGTCATGACGCGTTCGCCTTCGGTGACAAAGCGAGCAGCGCGGCCTCAGCCCTCGCCAGGAAATCCTGCTTCGTCTCGCCCTCGGCGACGGACAGGGCCGCGCCGAAGGTGACGGTGCAGACCAGTGGGACCGGCACGAACTCGCCCTTGGGCATGACGCGGTTGAGATTGTCGATCCAGACCGGCACGAGCGCCACGTTCGGGCGCGCCTGCGCCAGATGGAACAAACCGCTCTTGAACGGCAGCAGCGGCGCCTCCGTGGTGTTGCGCGTGCCTTCCGGGAAGACGATGAGCGAGGCGCCGGCATCGAGCGCGTCGCTCATCTGGACGATCGGATCGCTCGTTCGGGTGGTGGGGTCGCGGTCGATCAGGACGGCGTTGAAGACATCGCGGCCGATGAAGCGCCGCAGGCCACTCTTCAGCCAGTAATCGCTGCCGGCGACCGGCCGGGTCGCGAAGCGCAGGCGGCGCGGCAGCACGGTCCAGATCAGGACGAAATCGCCGTGGCTGGCATGGTTGGCGAAATAGACCCGCTGCTCGTCGGTCGGTGCGATGCCGTCCCAGCGCCCGCGGACCGCCGTGATGAAGCGGGCGAAGAACAGAATGAACGCACCAGCAAGGCCGGCTCCGATTTCGCGCATTCCCCCCACCCGATTGCCAGCCCTGCGATGACGTAGCGTTCATAGCGAACGCTGTCGACATTGCGGGGATCTGAGGCGATTTCGAGGACTGCCACCGCATACAGCTGGGCCGCACTCTCCATGTGTGCCTCGCCGACCTGCGCGCTCCGCTCCACCCGCTGCAGACGGCGCCCTGCTCTACCGGAAGATGGAGAAGGCAATCTCGCGCAAGCCCAAAGGCCACCCGTTTCGAAAGTCCCGAAGTTGAATTAGGCTGCAGCATCGACGGGGGCGGCCGAGCGGATGCCCCCGGGCTGGAATCCAGTTATGATGAGCGTCGGCCTGACCTGGGTCATAAACTTCGCCGGCGTTCGCCCATCTTGCCTGCACGAAGACAGTCGATGGAGGTGGATATGAAGCTCCCGATCACATTGGCGGCGCTGGCGATCGCATTCGTCGGCACGAGCACCGAAGAGGCCGGCGCGGTCGTCTACTGCACCTATATCGGTTATCCCGTCGGCTGTGTCGCCAGGCCCGGCGTGGCTCTGGCACCACGGCCGGTGGCGCGCGCCGTCGCGACGCCCGGCGTCGGCGCCCCGGGCGTCGGCGTGAGGCCGGGGACCCCGATGAACCGCGGCGGACCAGTCAATCGGGCCGGCAGGCGCTGAAGGCTTCTGCTCCACGGCAGCCGCCGAGCAGCGCCTCCTCTTCGCTCTGTTAAGGACGGGCCACGACCATTCCGGCCGGGCCGCGCCGAAGAGGCGCGGGCTCGCCCAAGGATCTGATCAAGGGACAGATCGATGGACAGGAAGGCGCCGGAAACCGGCCAGGCGTTCCCGGTCTCGACCATCATCGACACGGCGATCCGGGTCGGGCTCGTGGCTATCCTGGCCTATGCCGGCGCCCGCATCGTCCTGCCCTTCGTCTTTCTGCTGATCTGGTCGGCGATCCTGTCCGTGATGCTCTATCCGCTGCATCGCCGCCTGGCGCCGCGGCTCGGCAACCGATGGTCGGCCCTGCTGATCGGCGTGCTCGGCGTCACGCTGTTGCTGGGGCCGACGGCGCTCATGGTAACGTCCCTGGCGACCTGGCTCTACTCGCTGATCTCGAGCCTGCAGGGCCAGGACCTGAGCTTTCCGCCGGCACCGCTCTGGCTCGAAGGCGTACCGGTGATCGGCGCGAAACTGGCGGAAAACTGGACGCTCATCGCCGCCAATCTGCCAGCTGTCCTGGCGAAATACGGGCACCTGCTGACGGGCCCGCTCGCCTGGCTGGGCTCGTTCGCGGGCCGGCTGGTGATCGGCGAATTGTCGTTCATCGTTTCATTCGCGATCGCCGCCGTCCTCCTCGCCTATGGCCTGGATGCCGCTGCCCTGGTCCGGCGCGTGCTGCTGCGCGTCACGGGAAGCCAGGAGCGGACGGAGCGATTGGCCAACCTGACCGCGGCGACGATCCGCGGCGTCGGTCTCGGCGTGGTCGGCGTCGCCCTGGTCCAGTCGTTTCTGCTGGGGCTCGGCTTCTTCGCGATCGGGCTGCAGGCCGCCGGCCCGCTGACGCTCGTCGCCTTGTTGCTCGGCATCATCCAGATTCCGCTGATCCTGCTGACGCTGCCGGTCGTCGCCTATGTCTTCTTCACCGAACCGACGCAGCCGGCGGTGATCTTCCTGATCTGGAACATCGTGGCCGGGCTCAGCGACAACGTTCTCAGGCCACTATTGCTCGGCCGGGGGCTGGAAGTCCCGATGCCGATCATCCTGTTCGGTGTGATCGGGGGCATGATCGCCGAGGGGCTTCTCGGCCTGTTCGTCGGCCCCGTCCTCCTCGCCGTCAGCTATGTGCTGCTGCTGGAATGGCTGGAGCAGCGCCCGGGCTGACCCGCCATCCGGCCTGGGCCGAACCGCCCCGCACCCTCTCCTTTCGCGCCATTGCCGCTTGCCGTCCGCTCCTTGTGCACTAGTATACATGCCAAGGTCGCAGCAAAAATGGACCGAGACAGAGGGAACGGGACATGGCCAATCCGACACGACGCAGTGTGATCGCCGGCGCCTCCAGCCTAGCCGCCCTGCATGCGGGCGGCGCCTTCGCCCAAGGCGCGATGCCTTCGAGCCCGGTGATGCTCAACATCATCGACGTCGCCGGCAATCTGCAGCTGACGCAGATCTCGATCGAGAAATTCGCCAAGGACAATCCGAAGCTGATCTCGCGGCTGAATTTTTCGCGAGCCCCCTCGCCGGAACTGCCGGCCAAGCTCAAGGCGCAGCAGGACGCCAACCGCGTCGACATCGACATGGTGTTGACCGGGCCGGGCGCGATGTCGGACGGGATCCAGCAGGGGCTATGGGTCGACGTCTGGAAGGCGCATACCGCGAGCCTGCCCAAGGCCGAGGATGTCTATCACGAGCAGGCGCTGATGATGCAGCGCAATTTCGGCCAGAACGAAGGCGTCGCCGTGGTCTATTCGCCGTCCGGGCCGCTGTTCGAATATATGCCCGACAAGCTCAAGACAGTGCCGAAGACGGCCGAGGAGTTCCTCGCCTATGTGAAGCAGAACCCGAACCGCTTCACCTATGCCCGCCCGCTCAATTCCGGCCCCGGCTGGACCTTCCTGCAGGGCATGCCCTACATCCTCGGCGACAGCGACCCGAGCGACCCGATGAACGGCTGGGCCAAGAGCTGGGCCTATCTCAAGGAACTCGGCACGGCGATCGACTACTATCCGACCGGCACCGCGGCGACGATGAAGGAGCTCGGCGACGGCACGCGCGACTGCATCGTCTCGACGCTGGGCTGGGACATCAATCCGCGTGCGCTGGGCATCGTGCCGAAGGGGGCCAAGGTCTTCACCATCGCTAACACGCACTGGATTCCGGACACCCAGTTCATGTGCATCCCGAAAGGCGTGGCGGCGGCCAAGATCCCGGTCATCCTGGCTCTGATGTCGCATCTGCTGAAGCCGGAATCGCAGGCGGCGACCTATGACAAGGGCTATTTCTATCCCGGCCCTGCGATCAAGGGCGTGACCCTCGCCATGGCGCCGCAGGAGAGCCAGGACGTGCTGAAGGAGTTCGGCCGGCCCGAATATGACGGGCTGATCGCCAGCCTGCCGACCCGCCCGCCATTGACGCCGGAACGCCTGGTCGCCGCCTTCCGGCGCTGGGACCAGGAGATCGGCGCCGGGCGCGCACCGAAGTGAGAGGCGGCGAATGCGCTTCGCCGCCATAGGCCTCGACCATCGCCATATCTACCATATGGTCGGTGGCCTGCTGGACGCCGGCGCGGACTGCGCCGGCTTCGACCCTGCGACCAGCGATCCGCGCGTGCTCGCCGGCTTCCGCGAGCGCTTCCCGCAGCTCGCGGAGGCGCGAGCTGACGAGCTGCTCGACGATCCGACGATAGAGCTGGTCGTCTGTGCCGGCATCCCCTCCGAGCGCGGGCCGCTCGCGATCAGGGCGATGCGCTCCGGCAAGGACGTGATGGTCGACAAGCCGGGCGTCACCTCCTTCGAGCAACTCGCGGCGGTCGAGCACGCCGTCGCCGAAACGGGCCGGATCTTCTCGGTCTGCTTCTCCGAGCGCTTCATCGTCCCTTCGACGATCGTCGCCGGCAAATTGATCGCCGATGGCGCGATCGGACGGATCGTCCAGACCCTGGGCCTCGGCCCGCACCGGCTCAACCGGGCGATCAGGCCGGACTGGTTCTTCGACAAGCAGTATTTCGGCGGCATCCTGACCGACATCGCCTCGCACCAGATCGACCAGTTCCTGCATTTCACCGGCTCGCAGGATGCCGAAATCGTCGCCTCCGGCGTTGGCCATTTCGGCGCGCCCGACCTGCCGGATTTCGAGGATTTCGGCGAGGTGCTGCTGCGCAGCGACCGGGCTAGCGGCTATATTCGCGTCGACTGGTTCACTGCCGACGGGCTGCCGACCTGGGGCGACGGACGGCTCACCATCCTCGGCACCGAGGGCACGATCGAGCTGCGCAAATATCTCGACATCGCCGGCCGGCCGGGCACCGACCATCTCTTTCTGGTCGACAAGGCCGGCACCCGCCATATCGACGCCTCCGGCGAGCCTCTGACCTATTTCCGCGACCTCATCGCGGATGTCGCAAATCGCAGCGAGCGGGCGGTCACGCAAAGACATGTCTTCACGGTCTGCCGGCTCGCCCTGCATGCGCAGGACCGGGCCGTACGCTTGCCGATCGGAGGAACCGAAGCGAAATGACACGCAAGATCGGCGTCGCCGTCATCGGGTTGGGGCCGGCCGCCCTGCCCCATTCGCGCAGCCTCCTCGACCTGGCGGAGCGGGTCGATGTCCGGCATGTCGTCAGCCGCTCGCAGCAGCGGTTGGACGCCTACCGCCAGCAATTCCCCTTTCCGGGCACGACCGAAATCGAGGCGGCGCTCGCCGACCCCGCCGTCGAAGCGGTGCTCGTGCTCACACCCCCTTCCAGCCATCTCGCG
Source organism: Allobosea sp. GW823-FHT01F03 (assembly GCF_058798075.1). NCBI lineage: Bacteria > Pseudomonadati > Pseudomonadota > Alphaproteobacteria > Hyphomicrobiales > Alloboseaceae > Allobosea > Allobosea sp. GW823-FHT01F03. The sequence continues at coordinate 4,121,333 of NZ_CM179505.1, forward strand.
GTTTCGGAGCGCTGCCTTGCGGCCGGCAAGCATGTGCTGGTCGAGAAGCCGCTCGAGCTGACGGCCGCGCGGGGCCGGGAACTTGTCGCGGCGGCGAGGCAGGCCGGCAAGGTGCTGGGAGTCGTGCTGCAGCACCGTTTCCGGCCTGCGAGCCAGCGCCTGAAGGCGGCGCTCGACGCTGGCGAGCTCGACGAGGTCGAGGCCGCGCTGCTGCAGGTGCCGTGGTGGCGGCCGCAATCCTATTACGACGAGCCGGGTCGCGGCACGCTCGCTCGCGACGGAGGCGGCGTGCTGCTGACACAGGCGATCCACTCGCTCGACCTGTTCCGCTCGCTGGTCGGCGTCTCCCGCGTCGTCGCCGCCCAGATCCGCACCACCGGGCTGCACAGGATGGAGACCGAGGACTATGTCGGCGCGCTGCTGGAAACCGCCAATGGCGCCCCGGCGACGCTGGTCACCACCACCGCGGCCTATCCCGGCCATCCCGAGCGCATCGAGATCATCGGGCGCAAGGGCCATGCGGCGCTGGTCGGCGGACGGCTCGAGCTCTCCTTCCTCGACGGACGCCGCGAGACCGTGGAGGCAGAGGGCAGCACCGGCTCCGGGGCCAACATCATGGACTTCCCGCATGATGCGCACCGGGCGGTGATCGCGGACTTCCTCGATGCGATCGAAAGCGAGGACGAGCCCGTCGTCACCGGCGAGGAAGCGCTGGCCTCCCAGCGGCTGATCGACGCGATCCTGCTGGCGGGCCGGCGCTGAAACCGGCTCCCGCCGCGCAGCGAGGCCTCACATCCGATAAGCCATGCGCACAGCGCCCCAATGGCGGCCATTGATGCGCAGCGGCGCATCGACCTCGCGCATCAGCTGCATGCCGGCGCTTCCCATGTCGCGATGATAGGACTGGACCAGGAAGGGCCTGGTCGAGCGGGCCGCCATGATGCCGGCGCGGTCGTCGAAAATGCGCCGGTCGCGGCTATAGGCGGGGTCCCAGCCGCGGTCGCCGGGGCGCTGCGGCTGCGAGTATTGCGGGTGATGTACCGGGATATAGCCGTTGCGGTCGATCGCGACGGCAAAAACCAGACGGGTATCGCTCTTCAACGCTTCGGCCAGCACCGGTGGCAGGATCTTTTGCAGGACCGGCAGGGCACGGTTGCGGAACTGCGGCGGCTCCGTATCGGGCAGAGACTGATAGTCGGTATCGAAGAGATCGTCCTCAGCAAGCTGACGCCGGCCGAGCGCATCCTCGAAGGCGAGCGCGACCTGGCGCGAGAACAGCTGCGCTCTTTCGATCAGCGGACGATAGCCGTCCTCGACCTCGGCCAGGCGCAGGCGCAGCGCCGCCGAGCCCTGACCGTCATCGTCCTCGAAGGCGACATGCAATCCAAGATCGCTGCGCGCCTTGACCCGGCATGCGAGCGCCGGCAGGCCATCGATGGTGATCTCGCCCAGCGCACCCAGAGGCAGGCGCAGCTCTTCGGCGCAGGCGAGCAGCGTGCCGCCGAAGCCGAGATCGATGGTCTGCAAGGCGTGGCTCTGACCCGCAACCGCCAGAACGGCAGGAAGCTCGGTCGGAAACCGGTCATGCCGGCGCCGGTCGGCGAACAGGGTCTGACGCAAGGTCGGAACGAAGCGCTCCAGCAGGCCGTCGGCCTGGCGCGCCCCCTCTGACAGCGCCCTGCGCGCGCCGGCGCTCTCGTCCGCCGCGGCCAGCGCGACCCGGTCGACATCGCTGACGCGCTGCTGGACCGTCTCGATGAAACGGGCCGTGACCTCGGCCGAGCGCGAGAGCTCCGCCGCCGCAGCGGCTTGTTCCTGCGAGGCCTCGCCGATCGTCGCCATCACCGGATTGACGTCGCCGACCAGACGGAAGGCGTCGCTGACGAAGGAGGCCGAGCCCTGCGCATTCAGGTGCAGCCGGTCGACCCGGCCGCGAATATCCTCGACGGCGTCGCGGACTTCGAGCGAGAGCGACTTGACCTCCTGCGCCACCACGCCGAAGCCCCGGCCGGCCTCTCCGGCGCGCGCCGCCTCGATCGTGGCGTTGAGGGCGAGCAGATTGGTCTGGCGGGCGATGTCGGCGATCGCATCGACGATCGAGCGGATCTCGCTGGTCGCCAACGCCAGGTCGCTCATCATCCGAGCCGCCTCGGCGGCGCGGGTCGCGGCGCTGTCGAGCATGTCCCTGGCGCCCAGCATCGAAGCCCCGACCCGCTCGGCCGCCTCGGAAACCTGCAGGGTGGCGCTGGCAAGCGCCGAGGAATTCGTGCTGGCGGTGAAAGTCACATCGCGCAGCTCGGCCATGCCGCCATGAATCTCACGCGAACGCGCTTCGGAGCGGGCGGAAAACTCCTCGGCCCGGTCGAGCCCGTCATTCAACCGGCGCATCGCGGCGACGACGTCGTTCTCGAGTTCGTTGATGGCTTCGCCGATAGGCGGCTCGGGCTGCGCTTCCGGCAGTTCCGGCGCGACCACAGGCTCGGCCAGCGCCACCGCCCCAGTGGCCGGCATGGCAGGGCCGCCGCGGCCCAACAGACGCCGAACTGAGCGAGCAAGCATAGGCCGTTCCCGTAAAAAGGCGCATACCGGCCCAGTTTGCAGCAAACAGCGTTAACAAATCCTCTGCTGGTCCCCCCTGCACCGCGCAATGGCCTCGGGCAGCGCGGCGAGGATGAGCCCACCGCGCATATGCGCGCGGCGGGCATGGACCGGGACTGGCCAGCCGGACTAGATTAAGCCCGTTTTCCGGCCACGACCGGCCCGCTGCCGAGGATGATGACAGCAATGACTGCGCCCCATTACGACGTGATCGTCGCAGGCGTCGGCGCCATGGGATCGGCCACCTGCTGGCATCTGGCCAAGCGCGGATTGCGGGTGCTGGGGCTCGAGCGCTTCGACCTCGGCCACGCCATGGGTTCCTCGCACGGGCTGACCCGGATCATCCGCCTCGCTTATTTCGAGGGCTCACATTATGTGCCGATCGTGCGCCGGGCGCACCAGCTCTGGCGCGAGACCGGCGAGGCCGCGGGGCTGAAGCTGCTGCATGTCACCGGCTCGCTCGATCTGGCGCCGGAAGGGGCCGGCCCCGTCGAATCCTCGCTGCAATCCTGCCTCGACCACGGCCTGGAGCATGAGGTGCTGGGCCATGACGAGATCGCCAGGCGCTTCCCGGCTTTCCAGCTCCCCGCCGGGCACCAGGCGCTCTGGCAGCCCGATGGCGGTTTCGTCGCCTCGGAGAAGGCGATCTTCGCCCATGTCGGCCTCGCCCAGTCGAAAAGTGCGGAGATCCGCACCGGCGAGCCGATGCTCGACTGGCGCCCGACCGCCGATGGCGGCGTGGTCGTGCGTACCGAGCGCGGCAGCTATTCGGCCGGTCGGCTGGTGATCACCTCGGGCGGCTGGATCGCCGACGCGGTCCCCGCCTTGGCAACGCGCGTCAGAACCGTGCGCCAGGCCATCGGCTGGTTCACCACGCGCCGGCCCGAACTGTTCCGCGAGGGCGTCTTCCCCGTCTTCATCCTCACCGTCGAGGAAGGCAATTTCTACGGCTTCCCGCTCTATGAGCATCCCGGCTTCAAGCTCGGCGGGCCGCATTTCGGGCGCGAGCCGATGGATCCGCGCGACCCCGACCGGACGCCGAGCGCCACTCAGTTGCGCCTGATCCGCGAATGCCTGGCGCGCTATCTGCCCGACGCGGCCGGCGATCCCCTCACCGTGAAGGGCTGTGTCTATACGGTCTCGCCCGATGAGGGCTTCGTGATTGACGCCGTGCCGGGCGTGCCGCAAGCCGTCTTCGCCTCGGCCTGCTCCGGCCATGGCTTCAAGTTCGCCAGTGCCATCGGCGAGATCCTCGCCGATCTCAGCACCGGCACCCCGACGCCCTTCGATCTTTCCCCCTTCGCGCTCGCCCGCTTCGACGCCTGAGCCCATCTCGCCCGACTGGAGCTTGCCTTGGCTACCGCCGCCCAGAATCGCAGCGGCATCCTCGCCATCGCGGCGCGGATGCCGCGGCAAACACCGGAAGGCGGCAAGCCGCGATGAGCCCGAAGCGCCCGACCCTGCTGATCCTGGTCGCGATCTCGACGCTGCAGCCGATCGCCCTCAACATGGTCGCGCCGGCGACACCGGCGCTGGCGCGGGCCTTTTCGGCCAGCTACGCCACGATCCAGCTGACCCTGACGCTGTTCCTCGTCGCCGTCGCCGCGACGCAGCTCGTCGTCGGCCCGCTCTCCGACCGGTTCGGCCGGCGCCCCTGCGTGCTTGCAGGTATCGTCGCCTTCATCGCCGGCTCGGCACTCGGGGCGCTCGCCGAGACCACCGAGGCGCTGCTCTTCTCGCGGGTGCTGGAAGGCGCGGGCGCCGGCACCACCTTCGCTCTCGCCCGCGCCATCATCCGCGACACGTCGAGCCGCGACGAGGCGGCCGGGCAGATCGCCTCGGTGACGATGGTGATGGTCGTCGCCCCCATGCTCGCCCCTTATGTCGGCGGCCATATCGAGACCTGGTTCGGCTGGCGGATGATCTTCTGGACGATGACCGCGGCCGGGGTGGCGGTACTGGCGCTGACCACGCTGCGCCTGCCCGAAACCGCGCCGGACGTCGGCGTCAGCACCTCGCTGCTCGGCGTTTTCCGGGCCTTCCCGGCGCTCGCCGCCGATCGCGGCTTCATCATCGACGTCGTCGCGCTGGCGATGACCTCGGCCTCCTTCTTCGCCTTCATCGCCGCCGCCCCCTTCATTGTCGTCGAGACGATGGGGCGCGGCTCCGACGTCTATGGCGCCTATTTCATCCTGAACGCCCTCGGCTACATGATCGGCAATTTCGCGATGTCGCGCCTCGCGATCCGGGTCGGCACGGCGCGGATGGTGCGGATCGGGCTGGCGATCTCCTTCGTCGCGCTGAGCGCCGCCTTCGCGATCTCGCTGTCGGCGCATTGGACGCCGCTCACCCTGTTCCTGCCGCTTGCCCTGAACGCCATCGGCAACGGTTTGACAATACCCGGCGCGACGGCTTCCGCGCTCTCGGCCAGGCCCGAACTCGCAGGCTCGGCAGCCGGTCTGATGGGTGCCGTTCAGCTCGGTTCCGGCGCGCTGGCAACGATCGTGATCAGCGCGGCAGTCATCGTCTGGCCGCAGGCCCTGATGGCGATGATGTGGCTGATGCTTGCGGTGGCGCTGCTCGCGCTGCGCTTCGGACGCTGATCCACAGCGCGCCTCAGACATAATCTTGCGCGCCATGTAGCATTGGTATAACCGCCCTTCTTGCGGCGCATAATGCTGCCATAATCGCCAGATGCCAGGGAGGCCTGCAGTGGAAGGACCACTCGCTTTCAGCCGCATGATCGACAAGATCAATCGCGAGATCGGAAAGAAGGTCGCCTGGCTGATCCTGCTCGCCGTCATCGTCGCCACCGTCAACGCCATCGTCCGCAAGCTCTTCAGCGTCTCCTCCAATGCCTGGCTCGAGCTGCAATGGGTGCTGTTCGGTGCGGTCTTCCTGCTCTGCGCCTCCTGGACGCTGCAGGTGAAGGAGCATATCCGCATCGACATCGTGAACAGCATGCTGCCCAAGCGCGTCCAGCAATGGATCGACCTGGTCGGCCATGTGCTCTTCCTGATGCCGTTCGCCCTGCTCATCGTCTACCATTCGGTGCCGTTCTTCCTGCGCTCCTATGCGATCAACGAGCAGTCGCTTTCGGCCGGCGGCCTGCCGCAATGGCCGGCCAAGGGCCTGGTCGTGGTCGGCTTCGTGATGCTCGTCTTCCAGGGCGTCTCGGAGATCATCAAGCAGGTCGCGATCATGCGCGGAAAGCTCGACGACGACGACAGCTCGCGCGGCCATGCGGCCGCCGCCGAGGCCGAGGCCCAGCGCCTGCTCGACCAGGCGAAGGCCGAAGGCCTCGCCCCGTGAGCCCAGCAGCAGATTCCCGGAACGCTTCCATGACCCTCGCCCGCTCCGCCCGCGCCTGCGCGCTGCTGCTCGCGCTCAGCGCCGCCGCCTTCTTCAGCCTGCATACCGGCGAGGCCCAGGCCGCCGGCTTCGGCGACTTCATCCGCGAGAACATGGCGCCGGTGATGTTCGCCGCGCTCGTCGTCTTCCTGCTGCTCGGCTACCCCGTCGCCTTCGCGCTCGCCGCCAACGGCCTGCTCTTCGCCCTGGTCGGCATCGAGCTCGGCATGTTCCAGGAGAACTTCCTGCAGGCCCTGCCGGAGCGCATCTACGGCACGATGAACAACGACGTGCTGCTCGCCATCCCGTTCTTCACCTTCATGGGGCTGGTGCTGGAGCGCTCGGGCATGGCCGAGGACCTGCTCGACACCATCGGCCAGCTCTTCGGGCCGATCCGCGGCGGCCTCGCCTATGCGGTGATCTTCGTCGGCGCCCTGCTCGCCGCCACCACCGGCGTCGTCGCCGCCTCGGTGATCTCGATGGGCCTGATCTCGCTGCCGATCATGCTGCGCTACGGCTATGACCGGCGCCTCGCCACCGGCGTCATCGCCGCGTCGGGCACGCTCGCCCAGATCATCCCGCCCTCGCTGGTCCTGATCGTGCTCGCCGACCAGCTCGGCCGCTCGGTCGGCGACATGTACGAAGGCGCCTTCGTGCCCGGCCTCGTGCTCTCGGCGATGTATGCCGGCTATGTCTTCCTGATCACCATCGTCTATCCCAAGCGCGCGCCCGGCCTGCCGCCGGAGGCCCAGACCCTGCGCGATGCCGACGGCAAGACCAGGCGCTTCTCGCTGCTGGTGGTGACGCTGATCTGCTTCGCCGTCGCCTATGCCTATATGAAGCTCTTCACCAAGCTCAATGCCGGTGCCGACTTCGTCATCCTGACCATGTCGATCATGGTCGCGGTCGCCTTCGTGATCGCCCTCGCCAACAAGATCCTGAAGCTCAACCTGCTCTCACGCATGACCGAGCAGGTGATCTTCGTGATGGTGCCGCCGCTGGCGCTGATCTTCCTCGTGCTCGGCACCATCTTCATCGGCCTCGCCACCCCGACCGAGGGCGGCGCCATGGGCGCGGCCGGCGCGATCCTGCTCGCCTGGGGCAAGAAGCGCATGACCTTCGACCTGCTGCGCCAGGCGACGGAGTCGACCGCCAAGCTCTCGGCCTTCGTGCTCTTCATCCTGGTCGGCGCGCGGGTGTTCTCGCTGACCTTCTACGGCGTCAACGGCCATCTCTGGGTCGAGCACCTGCTCGTCGGCCTGCCCGGCGGCGCCACCGGATTCCTGATCGTCGTCAACGTGATGGTCTTCCTGCTCGCCTTCTTCCTCGACTTCTTCGAGCTCGCCTTCATCATCGTGCCGCTGCTCGGACCGGCCGCCGACAAGCTCGGCATCGACCTGATCTGGTTCGGCGTCATCCTCGGCGTCAACATGCAGACCTCGTTCATGCATCCGCCCTTCGGCTTCGCCCTGTTCTTCCTGCGCTCGGTCGCGCCCAAGGAACGCTACAAGGACAAGGTCACCGGCAAGATGATGGAGCCGGTCACAACCGGACAGATCTACTGGGGAGCCGTACCCTTCGTCGTCATCCAGTGCATCATGGTCGCCCTCGTCGTCTTCTTCCCGCAAATGGTCATGCACTACAAATCTTCCGCAGTGCAGCTCGACCAGCAGCAGATCAACAAACAGTTCGACTCAATCCAGATACCAGGACTGGGCGGTGGCGGACCGGGCGGACTGCCGGGGCTGGACCTCAACGCGCCGCCGACGCTCAACCTGCAATAGCGCTGCGGCAGCGACCGCGATCAAGAAAGCCCCGGATCATGGTGATCCGGGGCTTTCTTGCATTCGGGACACACTGCCTCAGGCCGGAAACGGCGCAGAGAAGGGCTGTCGCCTACCAGCGCTGCCAATTGCCTTCATTGAGATTGTTGTCGCGCCGGACGCGACCGCTGATCACCGCGCGCATCTCACCAACCGGAGACGGGCTGCGCGCCTCGCCATAGAGCATCGCCTCGGCGTTCGAACCGAAGCTCCCGCGCGAGCTGCCATTCTGCGAACTCTTGCCGAACTCGACACGAACGCCACCGCCCACCCTGACGCAGGCCGAGGAGCCCTCGAGGCGGACGAAGCCCGGCCCATATTCAGGACAGGGCCGCGCCGTGGCCGCCGGCGCAGGGCGCGCCGCAGCCGGCTTGCTCTTCGCTGGTCCTCGTCCGGGGATGGGCTCGCCGATCGACTGGGCTGCGACGAAGCCCGGCAAGGCGCAGAGGGCGAAGACCGTTGTGAACAGGAGTTTCATCTGCGTCCGGACACCAGGGCGATTGCGGGAGTGTAACGCTGAAAACAAGGCCCTGCTAGGGCAAGCCAGCCGCTGAAACCAGCGAAAACCCCAGCCTTGCGGCCGGGGCTCGTCGCTGGTCGTATGACCGCCTTTCGGCCCGCGGCGGCCGAACCGGCTTTGGCTTCAGAGATGATTAGCGGCGCGCGCCCTGATCAGGAAATTGTCATAGGTGTATTCAGCGATCTGGAACCAGAGATACTGATCCCCGCGGAAGGCCGACATTGCCTCATAGAGCTTCTTGAAGTCGGGGTTCTTGGCGCTCGCCTCGGCATAGACCTCCTTGGAGGCCTTGAGGCAGGCCTCGAGGATCTCCTGCGAGAAAGGCCGCAGCTGCGCGCCGCCGCCGACCAGCCGCTTCAGCGCAGCCGGATTGCGGGCATCGTATTTCGCCTGCATGTCGACATTGGCGAGGCCGGCAGCGGTCGCCAGGATCGATTTGTAGGTCTTGGGCAAGGCTTCCCATTTTGCCGTGTTGATGAAGAAGTGCAGGGCTGCGCCGCCTTCCCACCAGCCGGGATAGTAGTAATAGGGCGCGACCTTGTTGAAGCCGAGCTTCTCGTCATCGGCCGGGCCGACCCATTCGGCGGCGTCGATCGTGCCCTTCTCCAGCGCCGGGTAGATGTCGCCGCCGCCGATCTGCTGCGGCACGACGCCGAGCTTGGAGACGACCTGCCCGGCGAAGCCGCCGATGCGCATCTTCAGGCCTTGCAGGTCGGCGACCGTCTTGATCTCCTTGCGGAACCAGCCGCCCATCTGGCAGCCGGTATTGCCGCCGGGAAGCGCGTAGATGTTGTGCTTCTTGTAGAACTCGTTGAGCAAATCCATGCCGCCACCATGGTAGAACCAGGCGTTTTGCTGGCGCGAATTCAGGCCGAAAGGCACCGCGGTGCCGAAGGCGAAGGTCGGATCCTTGCCGACATAGTAATAGGACGCCGTATGGCACATCTCGACGGTGCTGTTGGTGACGGCATCGGCCGCCTGCAGCGCCGGAACGATCTCGCCGGCGGCGAAGACCTGGATCTGAAACTTTCCGTCGGTCGCTTCCGAGACGGCCTTCGAGAGGACCTCCGACGCCCCGAAGATCGTATCAAGCGACTTCGGAAAGGACGAGGTGATCCGCCATTTCACCTCGGGCATGGACTGCGCGATCGCTGGTGCGGCAATGGCGCTGGCGGCGGCGCCGGCACCGGCGGCCTTCAGGAATAGACGACGCTTCATGTGGCTGGCTCCTCCCAGAGCGCTGGAGGCGCGCCGGTGTTTCCGGTTCGCGCGCGGCCCCAGAAAAGCGGCGCCGGAACGAAAGCGCAAGAAAAAAGCATATCGACCATGCAAATTTCGCATGGCGTACGACTTTAGTCCGATCGCGCCGCCGACATCGGCGCGGATGGCGCGCTTCCGGGAACCGCACATGAAAAAGCCCGGCCAAAGGCCGGGCTTTCGCAATTTCAACAGGCGCAGCGAGCGAGCACCCGCCCGCCCGAGGGCTCAGCGGGCGCGCGAACGGACCTGGAAGATGTCGAAGGTCAGCTCGGCCACCTGCCACCAGAGATACTGGTCGTTGCGGAAGGCCTGCATCGCGTCAATGGCCTTCTTGAACTCGGGGTTCTTGGCCGAAATCTCGGAATAGAGCTCGTTCGAGGCCTTCAGGCAGGCCTCGAGGATCTCCTGCGAGAACGGACGCAGCTGCGCGCCAGCACCGACCAGGCGCTTCAGCGCGGCCGGGTTCTGAACGTCGTATTTCGAGATCATCGAGTTGGTGGCATAGGCGCAGGCCGCGTTCAGCGCCGCCTGGTAGTTCTTCGGCAGCGAGGCCCACTTCTCGGTGTTGATGAAGGCGTGGACCGCCGGGCCGCCCTCCCAGAACCCCGGATAGTAGTAGTACGGAGCCACCTTGGCGAAGCCGAGCTTCTCATCGTCATAGGGACCGACCCATTCGGCGCCGTCGATCGTGCCCTTCTCGAGCGCCGGATAGATGTCGCCGCCGGCGAGCTGCTGCGGCACGACGCCGAGCTTGGCCATGACCTGGCCGGCAATGCCGGCGATGCGCATCTTCAGGCCCTGAAGATCGGCCGCGGTCTTGATCTCCTTGCGGAACCAGCCACCCATCTGGGCTCCGGTCGCGCCGCACTGGATAGCGTGAACATTGTACTTCTTGAAGAACTCGTTGAAGAGCTCGCCACCGCCGCCATGCGAGAGCCAGGCGTTCTGCATGCGGGTGTTGAGGCCGAACGGCACCGAGGACGGGATCGCGAAGGTCGGATCCTTGCCGACATAGTAGTAGGCGACGGTGTGGCACATCTCGACGGTGTTGTTCGAGACGGCGTCCAGCGCCTGCAGGCCGGGGACGATTTCGCCGGCGGCAAAGACCTGGATCTGGAACTTACCGTCGGTCAGCTCCGAAACCATCTTCGCCAGCGTCTCGCCGCCGCCATAGATGGTGTCGAGCGACTTCGGGAAGCTCGACGTCAGACGCCATTTCACTTCAGGATTGGACAGGGCGATCGCCGGCATGGCGATGGCGGACGCGGCAGCACCGGCGGTGGCGGCCTGGATGAACTGACGACGCTTCATTATGGGCATCTCCTCGGTAGGACCATTATCACCGCGCCGCCGTGAGTCGGCACCGCTGCTTGAGACATTGGACTGGCGATCAGGATGTGATGCAGTGGCGACATGAGCCTGGCGCCCGGTTGATCCGCGATCGCCATCATCGGCTTCAAATCTAAACCTGCACGGTTTGTGGGCAGCGCTCCCCGATCGTTGCAGGACCGGAACCCAGGCCGGGGATGCTCGACAAATGCGTCCCTGGCATGGCACGGCTGCATCACAAGCGCATGATCCAATCCCGGAACGCAGTCAACCTCGCCCTTTGGCGAATCCGCCCGCAGCGAAGAGAGCGCATCATGAATCAGGATCGGCTGGCGAAACTGAGGGCCCGCTATGCTGGGGCCAGTGGCGCCGATATCCATGATCCCCGCTTCGCGGAGGTCGCCGCCGGCCAGTTCAAGGGCGATCGGCGCAAATGGCCCTTCTCCGACGTCGCGACCTTCGTCAACGCACCTTACCGGCCCGATGCGCTGTCGCAGCCCGATCTCGGCGGCCTCGACGTCGCGATCATCGGCCTGCCGATGGATCTCGGCGTGACCAACCGGGCGGGCACCCGGCTCGGGCCGCGCGCCGTCAGGGCGGTCGAGCGGATCGGGCCGATGGATCATAGCCTCGGCACGGCGCCGCTCGGCATGCTGAAAGTCGCCGATATCGGCGACGTGCCGTTCCGCTCGCGCTATTCGCTCGAAAGCTGCCACGAGGATATCGAGGCCACCTTCAAGACGATCGTGAAGGCCGGCGTCTCGACGCTCGCGGTCGGCGGCGACCATTCGATCACCTATCCGATCCTGAAGGCCGTCGGCGAGAAGCGCCCGGTCGGCATGGTGCATATCGATGCCCATTGCGACACGTCAGGACCCTATGAGGGCTCGAAATTCCACCATGGCGGGCCGTTCCGTCAGGCGGTGCTCGACGGCGTGCTCGATCCGGAGCGGGTGATCCAGGTCGGCATCCGCGGCGGCGCCGAATATCTCTGGGAGTTCTCCTACGAGTCCGGCATGACCGTGATCCATGCCGACGAGGTCGACCGGATGGGGGTCGACGCCGTGATCGCCAAGGCGCTCGCGGTGATCGGCGACGGGCCGACCTATGTCTCCTTCGACGTCGATTCGCTCGACCCCGCCTTCGCCCCCGGCACCGGCACGCCCGAGGTCGGCGGCCTGACGCCGCGTGAGGCGCTCGCCATCCTGCGCGGACTGAAGGGGCGCGATATCGTCGCCGCCGACGTGGTCGAGGTCGCGCCGCAATACGACGCGACGAGCAACACCGCGCAATGCGCGGCGCAGGTCTTGTTCACCGAGCTCTGCCTGATCGCCGAGGCACGCGCCGCCGGCAAGGGCCGGCTCTGACAGAGCGGCCCATCTGCCAGCGCGCAACCGGCATCGCTCGGCCCGCTGCGGTTCGTGGCGGTTAGTCCAGCGATCCTGCCAGGTTGGTCGGCAACGGAGCTCGCCATGCCAAGGAGGCATGGCGAGCCCGCCTTGGCGCTCGCGCCATGCAAATGACTTGCGTTGAAGGCAACGCGGCGGCAGTATGCTGCGATGCAGCACGCGTGACGTGCCGCACCAACGACATCCCATTTTCGGACGAGATACATGCCCCCCGCCAGCACGGGCGACGCCGCCATGCGTCCGCTCGCCGAACCGGCACGACGCACCGGCCTGATCCTGTTCGCCCTCGCTCTGGGCGGCTTTGCCATCGGCACCGCCGAATTCGCGGTGATGAGCCTGCTGCCCTATTTCTCGGCCGGGCTCGGCATCGACGAGCCGACCGCCGGACATGTGATCAGCGCCTATGCGCTCGGCGTCGTCGCCGGTGCGCCGGTGATCGCGGTGCTCGCGGCCCGGGTGGCGCGGCGGACGCTGCTGATCGCCCTGATGGCGGCCTTCGCCATCGCCAACGGTCTCAGTGCGCTCGCCCCCTCCTATGGCTGGATGTTGCTGTTCCGCTTTCTCAGCGGTCTGCCGCATGGCGCCTATTTCGGCGTCGCCGCGCTGGTCGCAGCCTCGCTGGTACCGGCGAACCAACGGGCGCAATCAGTCGCGCGGGTCATGCTCGGCCTGACCATCGCGACCATCCTCGGCGTGCCATTCGCGAATTTCCTGGGCCAGACACTGGGCTGGCGCTGGGGTTTCGGCATCGTCGCCGTGCTGGCTCTCGCGACCGCCGTCATGGTCGCCGCCTTCGCGCCAAAGGACGTACCACAGACCGGCGCGAGCCCCTTGCGCGAACTCGAGGCGCTGCGGAGCCGGCAGGTCTGGCTGACGCTGGCGATCGGCGCCGTCGGCTTCGGGGGGATGTTCGCGGTCTACACCTATGTCGCCTCGACCTTGATGGAGGTGACCGGCGTCTCGGCAGCGACGGTGCCGGCGGTCCTCGCGATCTTCGGGCTCGGCCTGACGGCCGGCACGCTCGTCGCCGCTTGGGCGGCGGACCGGGCGCTGATGCCCGCGATCGGCGCGATCCTGTTGTGGAGCGCGGCCTCGCTGGCGCTGTTTCCGCTGGCGGCGGGGAACATCTGGGCCGTATCGGTGGTGGTCTTCATGATCGGCTGCGGCGGCGGCCTCGGCGCCGCCCTGCAGACACGGCTGATGGACGTCGCCGGAGAGGCGCAGACGCTCGCCGCCGCTCTGAACCACAGCGCCTTCAACACCGCCAACGCGCTCGGCCCCTGGCTCGGCGGCATGGCGATCGCGGCCGGCTATGGCTGGACCTCTACGGGCTGGGTCGGTACGGGCCTGGCGCTCGGCGGCTTTGCCATCTTCATGGTGGCCTTGTGGGACATGCGGGCAAGCGGCAGCGCCCCCCTGCCCGCTCCGGCCGAATAGCGAGCGCCCCCGGCTCAGCCCGGCAGCGGCGCAGCGACTAGGCGCATCGCCGCCGGAATTGCCGCGCGGCCCGCGTCGAGCTGGTCCGTCAGCACATAATACCAGTTGAAGCCGACATAGAGCCCAAGCCGCATCTCGACTTCATCCAGGCCGATCTCACCACGCGCCACCGCCGCCGCGAACAGGGCGCGGACATCGCACAGACGCTCCGGCAGGAATTTGTCGCGCAAGGCGGCAAGCGCCGCGGCATCGTTCTGGGCTTCCGCGACCAGAGCACGAAACGTCCGGCCGGACGGCGTGTCACGCCAGAAATCCCAGAGCGCGGCGGTATAGAGGGCAAGATCATCCGCCAGGCTACCGGTCGCCGCGGCCTTCACCATCGCCTTCTCGGCGGCGTAGACCTCGATCAGCAGTTCGGCCTTGTTCTTCCACCAGCGATAGATCGTCGGCTTTCCGGCTCCGGCCCGCCGGGACACGGCGTCGATCGAGAAGCCGGCATAGCCCTCCTCCGCGAGAACCGCCCGCGCCGCCGCGAGAATCGCCGCCTGCGATGCCGGGTTGCGGCGCGCGCCGATAGAGGCACGGCGCGGCGCCGAGCGGTCAGTCGCGTTCATTCTTGTCCCACTGCTTCCACCAACCACGCGTGGTGCCTCCTTGCGCCGGCTCCGGCGGCCAGCCTTCGCTCACCAGGCCAGCGCCGCCCCTTGATATCGAAACGATCCGTATCTATCAATCCAATCGAAACGATACGTTTCGTTATGGAGACTGATATGTCCCTTCCATCCTCGGCCTCAGCCTTGCTAGCCCGCCTGCGATTTCTCGCAACGCTGATGCTCGGCGCCTATCTCCTGATCAATCTGCTGCTGTCGGCGCTCGCGCCGCTGACATCCGGCTGGTCGACCTGGTCGGTCACCGCCCTCGCCGTCCCGCCAATGGTTCTCGGAATGGTCTATCTCGTCATCCCGATCGCGCGTCGCCAGGGCTGAAGCGCCACCGCTCCGAGGCCGCAGGCGCGGCGCGGCCGCGATCGAATCGGGCGCACTGGCCGCCAGCCCGGCAGCCGGTGCTCCCAGCCTTTTTCTCCTTCCACTGGAGGAAACGCCTGCGCCCTGAGGCGCTCCAAGAACAGGCCGAAGCGCCGCAGCGCCGGATTTGCTTCGGCAACGCGCTGGCCAGCCGCGGACGAATTGCGCTTTCGTCGCAAGATCCGACAAGCGCCAAAGGCGAGAAAATCCGCAAATAATCGAGCCAAAGCAAAGCCTTGCAGTGCATTTTTCTTGTGCCGGAAGGCTCAGAAAAGCTGCAAGGCGCCCCTTGCGGGCAAGGCCCGTGATCGCACAATCTGCGCGCACAAGCCGGAACGGGAGCTCGAAACGCCCTGCCTGGCGAACCCAAAGGGGAGGCACCATGAAAGGTTTCGTTCGCTTCATCGCCGCCGCAGCGCTCACCGCCATCGGCGCCACCGGTGCCCTGGCGCAGGCCAAGGAATGGAAAGAGGTCAGGATCGGCACGGAAGGCGCCTATCCGCCCTACAACAACCTCAACGCCAAGAAGGAGCTCGAGGGCTTCGAGATCGATTACGGCAACCTGCTCTGCGAGAAGATGAAGGTGAAGTGCACCTGGATCGTGCAGGACTGGGACGGAATCATCCCGGCGCTGCAGGCCAACAAATACGACATCATCATCGCCGGCATGAACGCCACCGATGAGCGCAGGAAGCAGGTCGACTTCACCTCGCCCTACAGCAAGACCCCGATCTGGATGGTCGGCCCGAAGGCGACGACTTCCACCGACATCTCCCCCGCCGCCCTCAAGGGCAAGGCGATCGGCGCGCAGGGCTCGACGATCCACGCGAATTTCCTCGAGAAATTCTACAAGGACTCGACCGCGCGGCTCTATCCGACCCAGGAAGAGGCCAATCTCGACCTGCTGAACGGCCGCCTCGACTACATCGTCGCCGACGCGCTGGCGCTGGCCGACTTCCTCAAGGGCCAGGGCAAGGATTGCTGCAAGCTCATCGCCGAAGTGAAGCGCGACGACGCGATCCACGGCGCAGGCGTCGCCGGTGCGGTGCGCAAGTCCGATACCGCCCTCAAGGCAATGTTCGACAAGGCGATCGCCGAGACGATCGCCGACGGCTCGCAGAAGAAGCTCGAAGACAAGTGGTTCAAGTTCAACTGACCCTTGGCTGAGGCCTGCCCGCCGGCCGCACCAGGCCGGCGGGAACCACTCCCTCACGCGCCGGCTCTCCCATGCTCGACAAATTCGCCCTGCTCGGCTTCGGCCCCGGCGGCTGGGGATGGGCCCTGCTGCAGGGCGCCGCCATCACCATCTCGATCGCCCTCGCCACCCTGCCCTTCGGATTGGCGCTCGGCCTGATCGTCGCGCTCTGCAAGCGCTCGGAGAGTATCGTCCTGCGTGCCTTCGCCACGGTCTACACCACGGTGTTCCGCGGCGTGCCCGAGCTGCTGACGCTCTACATCATCTATTTCGGCATCCAGATCGTGGTGCAGAAAATCTGGTCGGGCTTCTCGATCCCGCCCTTCGTCGCCGGCATGGTGGCGCTCGGCATGGTGCTCGCCGCCTTCTCCAGCGAGGTCTGGGTCGGCGCGCTGAACTCGATCCAGAAGGGCCAGCGCGAGGCCGCCGCCGCGCTCGGCCTGTCCAAGCCGCAGGCCTTCCGCCTGGTCGTCTTCCCGCAGCTGATCCGCGTCGCCCTGCCCGGCCTCGGCAACAACTGGATGGTGCTGCTGAAGGAGACCTCGCTGGTCTCGGTGATCACGCTGCCCGACATCATGTTCATCACGACGCGCGCCAATGTCGTGACCAAGGAACCCTTCCTGTTCTTCGGCGCGGCGATGCTGATCTATTTCGGTTTCTCGCTGATCTCCGCCTGGGGCATCGGCAGGATGGAGAAGCGCACCAATCGCGGCTATGCCGCCTTCGGCGGGACGACGCGATGAACTGGTGCGAATATCCCGGCTATTTCGTCGGCTCCGAGGTCTTCCAGAACTATGGCTGCCGCATGTTCGGCGGCCTCTGGGTCACCTTGCAGCTCGTGGTGATTTCGGTCGCGGTCGGCTTCGCGATGGCCGTCGGTCTCGCCGTCGCCCGGCTCTACGGCCCGCGCTGGGCGCAGGTCGCGATCAACGGCTACACTACCTTCTTCCGCGGGACGCCGCTGCTCTGCCAGCTCTTCCTGGTCTATTACGGTTTCGGCCAGTTCCGCCTGTTCTGGCAGGATATCGGGCTCTGGTGGTTCTTCCGCGAGCCGTTCTATTGCGCGGTCTTCACCTTCACGATCAACACCGCCGCCTACCAGGCCGAGATCCTGCGCGGCGCGATCCAGTCGATCCCGCGCGGCCAGTTCGAGGGCGCGCTGGCGCTCGGCCTGCATCGCTGGTCGAGCCTGCGCCATGTCATCCTGCCGCAGGCGATGATCCTGGCGCTACGCCCGCTCGGCAACGAGCTGATCGTGATGATCAAGGCGAGCGCCATCGCCTCGCTGGTGACGCTGTTCGACCTGATGGGCGCGACGCGGCTCGCCTTCGCGCGCTCCTTCGACCTGTCGATCTATCTCTACGCAGCCCTGATCTATCTCGCTTTGACCGAGCTGATCCGCAGGGTCTGGGACCGGCTGGAACTCAGGCTGACCAAGCATCTGGCGATGCGGTAGGGCACCGTCTCTTCAGCCCTGCCTCGCGGCCGAAGCACTCCCAGAAATTGACAATCTTTGCCAAAGATTGTCATGCTCTATGCAGCGGAGATCGACATGGCCACGATGAACATATCCCTGCCCGCTGCGATGAAGGAATGGGCGGAGGCGCAGACCGAAACCGGCCGCTACGCCAATACGAGCGACTATGTGCGCGACCTGATCCGCCGGGATCAGGAGCGCAACGACAAGATCGCAGCCATGCAGCATTTCGTCGACGACGGCTTGAAAAGCGGCGTCGGCACGCGATCGAGCGAGGCCCTCTTCACAGCCGCCGTGAAGCGTGCCGCACTGCCGTCCGGCGATGACTGATGGGCTTTCGCCTGACCCAGGCGGCGGAAGACGACATCATCGGCATCGCCGAACAAGGCGTGCGTCTATTCGGCCCGATCCAGGCCCGGCGCTATCATGACGAGCTGTTCGCGCTGTTTGGCGTGCTCTCCGCCTATCCCCGCCTCGTACGCGAGCGCCTGGAACTGTCGCCACCGATGCGCATCTATCCGTTCAAAGCGCATATCGTCGTCTATCGCATCGAAGCGGGCGGCGACGTCCTGATCGTCCGCATCCGCCACGCCCATGAAGATTGGGGCGAGGCATAGGTCACGAGCCGCGCTCAGGCCGGCAGGGTCAGGATCAGCGGGCCGTTGGCGGTCGCGACCACGGTGTGCTCGAACTGGACGGTCGGGGCGCGCGGCTCTGAATAGAGGGTCCAGCGGTCGTCGCCCTCATTCTCGGCCCAGTCGGCGCCCAGCGACAGGAACGGCTCGACCGTGAAGACCAGCCCTTTCTGCATGACACGGCGCTCGGAGCGCTCCGGCCAGGTCGCGATCTCCTTCGGCTCCTCGTGAAGCGAGCGACCGATGCCGTGGCTGGCGAGGTTGCGGACCAGGCTGTAGCCGTTCTTCTGTGCGAAACGGCCGACGGCCTGACCGATTCCAGCCAACGGCTTGCCGGCGCCGACCTGGCCGAGCCCGGCCCAGAGCGCCCGCTTGCCGTCGCGGCAGAGTCGCTCGATCCGGCGGTCGACGGGCGGCACGGTGAAGGAAGCGCCGGTATCGGAGAAATAGCCGCCCTTCTCGGCGGAGACGTCGATGTTGACGAGGTCGCCGGCGACGATGCGGCGCTGCCCGGGGATGCCGTGAGCCACTTCCTCGTTGATGCTGATGCAGGTCGCGCCGGGGAAGCCGTAGACGGTCTCGGGCGCCGAGCGCGCGCCATGCCGTTCGAGCATCTCGCGGCCGATCGCGTCGAGCTCGGCGGTCGTCATGCCAGGCTCGAGCGCCTTGCCCATCGCTGCAAGCGTCTCGGCGACGATGCGACCGATCTCGCGCAGCGCCTGCAGTTCGTCATCATTGCTGATCGTCATGCACGGTTCCCTGCCGGATTTCCGGCGGGCGGGCAAGGCATCGGGAGCGCAGCTCCGGATGTCGTGAGCGCAGACGTGCGTTTAGGGACAGGCGGCCTTGGCACCGAGCCGCCTTCCCAGGGTCGCGCCCGCGCGCTAAACGCGCTTGGAAGGCAGAGCATCTCCGCGCTTCTTTGAAACGCACAAATGCTCTAGTGCCTTGTTCTGTCGCATTTTCTTCACGCGAACCGGTCCCCACTTCGCTCGAAAATGCTCTAACGAACCGGAATGGAGCAGTCCCATGGCCAAAGTCGCTTTCCTCGGTCTCGGCGTGATGGGCTATCCCATGGCCGGCCATCTCAAGGCCAAGGGCCATGAGGTCACCGTCTACAACCGCTCCCCCGCCAAGGCGCAGGCCTGGGTCGCGCAGCATGGCGGTGCTTCGGCGCCGACGCCGGCCGATGCCGCCAAAGGCCAGGAGATCGTCTTCTGCTGCGTCGGCAATGACGACGATCTGCGCTCTGTGACGACCGGTGAAGGCGGCGCCTTCGCCGCCATGGGCAAGGGCACGGTCTTCGTCGACCACACCACCGCCTCGGCGAATGTGGCGCGCGAACTCGATGCCGCGGCGAGCGCCGCTGGCTTCGGCTTCATCGACGCGCCGGTCTCGGGCGGGCAGGCCGGCGCCGAGAACGGCGTGCTGACCGTGATGTGCGGCGGCGACCAGGCGACCTATGCCCGCGTCGAGCCGGTGATCGCGAGCTTCGCCCGGATGTGCAAGCTGATGGGCCCGGCCGGTGCGGGCCAGCTCACCAAGATGGTCAACCAGATCTGCATCGCCGGCCTCGTCCAGGGTCTGTCGGAAGGCGTCCATTTCGCCAAGCGCGCCGGGCTCGATGTCGAAGCGATGCTCGAGGTGATCTCGAAGGGCGCCGCCGGCTCCTGGCAGATGGAGAACCGCGGCAAGACCATGAACGCCGGCAAGTTCGATTTCGGCTTCGCGGTCGACTGGATGCGCAAGGACCTCGGCATCGTGCTCGACGAAGCCCGCCGCAACGAGGCGACGCTGCCGGTCACAGCGCTGGTCGACCAGTTCTACGCCGACGTCCAGAAGCTCGGCGGCGGCCGCTGGGACACCTCCAGCCTGCTGAAGCGCCTGGAGAAGTAAGGGCGCCCTGCCCTTCCCGCATCGTCATTCCGGACAAGTCGCGTAGCGACGCAGCTCCGGAATGACAGCTCACAGCGGCATCAGATTATCCCGCCAGCCGCGCCACTTCGGCGCGCAGGACCGGCAGAAGATCGGCCTCGAACCACGGGTTCTTCCTCAGCCAGCCATTATTGCGCCAGGAAGGATGCGGCAGCGGCAGGATGCGCGGACGCCGCTCCTGCCCGAGGATGGCGCGCCAATCGGCGACGGTCGCGGTCAGATCGGCCGCCGCCTTCGGACCGAGATGCCAGGCCTGCGCATAGCGGCCGATCACCAGCACGAGTTCGACCTCGGACAGGCCGGCGAGCACGCGTGCCCGCCAGGCCGGCGCGCATTCGCGCCGCGGCGGCAGATCGCCGCCCTTGCCGTCCAGACCCGGAAAACAGAATCCCATCGGCACGATCGCAACGCGCGTGCCGTCATAGAAGCGCTCCTTGTCGAGGCCGAGCCAGTCGCGCAGCCGGTCGCCCGAGCGATCGGTGAAGGGCCGTCCGCTGGCATGGACACGGGTCCCCGGCGCCTGGCTGGCGATCAGCAGCCTTGCGCTCGCCGTCGCCTGGATGACCGGCCGCGGCTCATGCGGCAATCGCGGCGGATAAAGCGGCGCATCGCGACAGAGGCGGCAGGCCCGCAGCTCGGCGAGGACGGCGTCGAGGGGTTCGGGCGCCGCTCGTTCCCGCGGCATCATCGGCCGGCCAGCCAAGTCGCCCCGCCCAGCCGGCGCGAAATCAGCCCGTCACAATTCCAGGCCGGAAGCTTCTCGGTATGGCGGTGCGGATCGCCCGGCTCGATGGTGGCGACGCCGTTGATGCGGCCCTCGCGCTGGGTCCGCAGCACATAGAGCTGACCGCTGCGCTCCACCGTGAAGCAATAGGTCCGACGCGTCTCGTGCGGGCCGTAATAATAGCAGACCGCCTCCTGCGTCGTGGTCCAACAGGCATCGCGGTTGAGGACGTGCCGGTTATGGCCGGTGGCCCGACCGTCCTTGTGGTGGAACTCGCTGAACGGGCGGCCATTATTGTAGCGGCCACTCACCGTGTTGCCCTCGAAGAGCAGGCGGATCTCCTCGCCGGACAGGCGCTCTGCGGCGGAGGCGGGCATGGCCAGCGCGGCGAGCGCGATCAGCGCAGCGGCGCGGCGGCGCGCCATTCGGGTCACCGCGCAGCCAGCAGGCGACGCGACATCGGCACGGCCGGTGCGCGCGAGATCAAACCATCGCAATACCAGGGCTGGCCGCCATCATTGTGATTGCGCGGATTGGCGAGTTCGACGGCGGCGACCGCATTGATCCGGCCATTCTCGAGATTGCGCAGCACATAGAGCCGCTGGTTCATCTCGACGGTGAAGCAGTGGATGGTGCGGTCGCTCGGCGGGCCGTAATAATAGCAGACGGCATCCTCCTTGATGATCCAGCAGGCATCGCGGTTCTGCTGCCAGCCATTATGGCCGAGCGCCCGGCCATCCGGGTCGTGATACTCGGTGAAGAAGCCGCCACCGGTATAGCGGCCGCTCACCGTGTTGCCGGTGAAAGCCTGCCTGATCTGTTCGCCGGTCAATCTTTCGGTCGCCAGCGCCGGCAAAGCGAAGAGCAGTGCAAGCAGGACTGTGACACCGCGCACCCTTCAGGCCTTCCAGCTCGGGCGGGCGGAAAGTTCGCCATGCCAGCGCCGGATATTGGCAAGATCCTCGGACAGCGGAATGCGCGACGGCTTCATGAAATCGACCGCGATGCCGGCGGTGATGTCGGCGACGCTCAGCTCGTCGCCGCAGACGAAGCGATTTGCGGCCAGCTGGAGATCGAGCAGCATCAGCTGGTCGTCGATCATCTCGCGATTGGCCTGCGCCCATTCCGGCACCTGGTCCTCCAGCTCGGCCATGGAGGGATGACTGTGCCGAAACACGGCGGCGACGCTGGAGAACAGGCCGAGTTCGACCCTGCGGTTCCACATCTCGATCAGCGCACCCTGCTTCGGGTCGCGGCCGAACAGGGCAGGCGTCGGATGCAGCCCTTCGATGTAGCGGCAGATCGCCATGGTCTCGGCCAAGGCGGTGCCATCGTCCAGAACCAGCACCGGCAGGCGCTGGGACGGGTTGATGCGGGTGAACTCCGGCGTCTTGTGCTCCTTGCGGCCGATGTCGACCGGGACCAGATCAGGCAGCGGCACGCCCTTCTCGGCGAAAAAGATGCGGACGCGCCGCGGATTGGGCGCTCGCCCGCCATCATAGAGCTTCATCGCCACCCTCACAGCATTCTGGCTTCCAGCCGCATTCAGGGCGCCGAGCGCGCCCTGTCAAGACAAAGCCGGACAACAGGGCGCGAGCATGGCCGAGCGGCCCTGGCCCCGCCGGCCCGGCCTTACGGAACCAGCGCGCCCGCCGATCGCGGGCGCTTCCGGAAAGCCCGGCGATGCCTATAGCGCCGGCGCGAGCAGCAGGAGCGCGACCGGCACCGTCAACGCCGCCAGCACCGTTTGCAGGGCGCAGATTCCGGCCATCAGCGGCGCATCGCCGCCGAGCTGCCGCGCCATGACATAGGAAGAGGAGGCCGTCGGCAGGGCATGGAACAGGATCGCGATCAGCGCCGCCTGGCCGCCCAGTCCGAAGGCCTTGAGGACCAGGAAGGTCACGAGCGGCATGAGCACGAATTTCGCGAAGGAGGCGGCGAGCGCCGGACGCAGCCCTCGGCCGAGGGCCCCCCAGTCGAGCGCCGCCCCGACGCAGAGCAGGCCGAGCGGCAGCGAAGCCTGGCCGAGCGCCTTCAGGAAACCCTCGATGCCCGGCGGCAGGCCGAGCCCGGCGGCCTGAATGGCGATGCCGATCAGGCAGGACATCAGCAGGGGATT
The DNA here is from genome assembly GCF_058798075.1 of Allobosea sp. GW823-FHT01F03. Lineage (NCBI taxonomy): Bacteria > Pseudomonadati > Pseudomonadota > Alphaproteobacteria > Hyphomicrobiales > Alloboseaceae > Allobosea > Allobosea sp. GW823-FHT01F03. The sequence continues at coordinate 4,144,170 of NZ_CM179505.1, forward strand.
GAGCGCGAGGCCGCGCAGCACACCGCGCAGGCTCGGCTGGGCCACGCCCCAGCGCGCGAAAACCAGCACGCAGAGCAGATTCACCGTCGGAACGATCGCGGCATTGGCGACGGCAGCCAGCGAAAGGGCGGGAGCGCCGAGCAGGCTGACCGCGGCGCTGAGACCGACATAGTTGTTGAAGCGGATGCCACCCTGGAAGACGGAGGTGAAGGCCGCGTCGCTCGAAGCCAGCCAGGGCTTGGCCAGCACCAGCAGCGCCGAGACGGCGATGATCGGGATCACCAGCGCGATGGCGAGAGCGCCGACCGGAACACCGCGCAGATCCGCCATCGACAGCGCATGGATAAACAATGCGGGCAGAAGCACATAATAGCAGAGCCGTTCCGCCTGCGGCCAGAAGCTGTCGGGCAGGAAGCGCCGGCGGTGCATCAGGTGGCCGAGCGCGATCAGCAGGGCGATCGGCGCGAGCGCAAGAAGGATGGCGCCGATCATCGGCCTGCTCCGACTGACCTTCGGGGAGAGAAAGACCGTCTTCTAGAGCCAAGCCGGGCGCGAAGACATTCCCCATGACAGCCCGCTGTCATGCGCCGGCCACATGCCTCGCTGCCGGCGTCAGCGGCGCAGAGGCCGGAGAGGGCATCAGCTCCACCCCGCCATCGCGCAATTTCGGTCCGGTTCCGAGAGAATGCGGCACGGGCTAGCGTGGATGGCTCTGGCGCCATTCCGAAGGCCGCTGGAAAGTCAGGGCCCAGAGACCGCGACCGGCGGCCCTCGCCTCCTCCTCCTCGGCCCGGTAGTCGCCATAGGCGAGCGCCTGGCCGTTGCGGACGAGCGCGGCGTTGATCTCGGCCTCGCCCTGGCGGCAGCGGGCGAGGCCGCGGCCATAGCGGTCCGGCCGCGAGATGGTGCAGGTGACATTGCCGCGCGCCAGCATGTCGGCGAGCACACGGCGCGCCTGTCGCCCACAGGCGACATCGCGGCCGCTCCTATCGCGGCAGGTCTGGCGGTATTCGGGCGCGTCTATGCCCTCGAGCCGCAGTTCCTCACCAGCGAGTCTGAGGGAATCGCCGTCGATCGCCTCGGCTGCACCGGTCAGGATTTTGGCAGTCCCCAGCCGATATTGCAGAACCGCGCCGGCCACCGCCAAAAGGCCGATGAAGCCGAGCGCCACGACGAGATCGACCGCGCGACCGACGCGCCGCCAGCCAAACGGGCCATGACCATTCGTCCTGATTCCGAAACGAGACATCAGCACTAGCTTAACGATTTCCTGCCCATCATGGCGAGCCGGTGCCGCAAGGTGCGCCACGGGCCAGGAGCCGCTTTTCTCGGGTATGCCGGAACTCACCGTCGAACAGGTCCAACGCGGTCGCGGACCCGACCCGTCGGCGCTGGCGCGCCGCAAGCTGATCAGCCGCGAGGTGCGATCGGCCCGCGAGCGGCTGACCTCGACGACCGGCCTCGACCGTGCTTTCGACTACGAGCTCGTCCGGCTCTTCGCCCAGTACCGGCTGAACGGCACGGCGGGCACATTGGTGCTAGCGCTGCTCGTCGGCGCAGCGGCCTGCGCCTGGGTGCCGCTCTTCAGGGTCTCCGCCTGGTTCGCCTTCGTGGCGATCGCCTGCGTGCTGATGTTCGTGCTCTGCCGGCGTTTCCTGGCCGAGCCCTCGGCAGAGGCGCGGATCAGCTTCTGGCGCAAGACCATGCCGCTGGCCGAGATGCTGCACGGCGTCTCCTGGGCGCTGCTGCCGGTCCTGTTCATCGGGGTCGAGGCGCCGGGCGCGCGCTTCTTCCTGACGACGACGCTGCTGATCGTCAGCGCGATCACGGTGATGCTCTCCGCCACCATGCCGATGGCGGTCTATGCCGGGCTGGTCCCGGTCACCGGCGCCCTGGTGCTGTTCTTCTCCGGCCGCTCCGACATCGACAGCCTCACCATGCTGATGATGGCAGCCTGCGCCCAGCTCTTCTTCATCTTCCTCGCCAACCGGCTCTACTCGACCTCGGTCGCGACCATCGAATTCCGGGCCGAGAAGGACGCGCTGATCGCGGAGCTCGGTACCGCCAAGGCCAATTCCGACGAGGCACGGCGCAAGGCCGAGGAGGCCAACCTCGCCAAATCGCGTTTCCTGGCGACGATGAGCCATGAGCTGCGCACCCCGCTCAACGCCATTCTCGGCTTCTCCGAGGTGATGAAGAACGAGGTTTTCGGCGAGCACGCCAATAGCGCCTATAAGGAATATTCCGGCGACATCCACGGCTCCGGCCAGCATCTGCTCAACCTGATCAACGAAATTCTCGACCTCTCGCGCATCGAGGCCGGCAAGTACGAACTCAACGAGGAGGCTCTCAGCCTCGCCGGCATCGTCGACGACTGCGCGCACATGCTGAATCTGCGGGCCAAGGCGAAGAGCCAGACCATCCGCCAGGCGGTCGAGCCCGATTTGCCGAAGATCTGGGCGGATGAGCGTGCCATCCGGCAGGTCGTGCTCAACATCCTCACCAACGCCATAAAGTTCACGCCGCAGGGCGGCGAGATCTCGGTCAAGGTCGGCTGGACCGCGACCGGCGGGCAATATGTCTCCGTGAGCGACACCGGCCCCGGCATCCCCGAGGACGAAATTCCGGTGGTGCTGCAGAGCTTCGGCCGCGGCTCGCTCGCGATCAAGACGGCTGAACAGGGCTCCGGCCTCGGCCTGCCGATCGTCAAGGGCCTGATCGACCTCCACAATGGCGGCTTCAGCCTGAAATCGAGGCCGCGCGCCGGTACCGAGGTAACGATCACCTTGCCGGCCGAGCGCGTGATGGACGCATTGCCGGCGCTGCCCGAGCCCGGCGCACGCACGGCGGCCTGAACGGGCAATCGCGCCTTCCGGCGGCGAACGGGGGCACCCGGGCTTCAGGCAAGCCGCTCAGGAACGGAGCCGGGGCGCAGACCGAGAGCGGGTTGCGCGCCGGCCGGCCTTTCGCTCCGCTATTCGCCCTTCTGCGAGACCTGCGCTTGCGTGAAGGTCGCCATGCCGGAATGGACGCCGGCGGCGGCCTTGACGAGACCGGCGGCCAGCGCCGCGCCCGTGCCCTCGCCGAGCCGCATGTCGAGCGCCAGCAGCGGCTGCTTGCCGATCCGGACCAGCGCCTGCGCATGCGCGCCCTCGGCCGAGAGATGGCCGGCGAGGCAATGGTCGAGCGCCGACGGATCGAGCGCATGCAGGATCGCGGCGGCGGCAGTCACGACATAGCCGTCGAGGATCACCGGAATGCGCTGCAGCCTGGCGGCGAGGATCGTGCCGCAGATCGCCGCGATCTCGCGCCCGCCGAGGCGGCGCAGCACCTCCAGGGGATCGCCGAGATGGGCGGCGTGCAGCTCCAGCCCGGCCTCGACGGCCGCGACCTTGCGCTGCAGCCCGTCATCGTCCACCCCGGTGCCGCGGCCGCACCATTCGGCAGCGCTACCGCCATAGAGCGCGGCGAAGATCGCCGCGGCCGAGGTCGTGTTGCCGATCCCCATCTCGCCGAGCGCCAGCAGGTCGGTGCCGCCGGCGAGCGCTTCCATGCCGAAGGCCATGGTGGCGACGCAGGCCCGCTCGTCGAGCGCATCCTCCTGGGTGAAGTCGCCGGTCGGCAGATCGAGGGCGAGATCGAAGACCTTGAAGCCGAGATCATAGGCCGCGCAGATCTGGTTGATCGCGGCACCGCCGGCGGCGAAATTCTCCAGCATCTGGCGCGTCACCGATTGCGGATAGGCCGAGACACCCTGGGCGACGACGCCGTGATTGCCGGCGAAGACGCAGACCAGCGGCCGGTCGACCCGCGGCGGCGCCTTGCCCTGCCAGGCGGCGAGCCATTCGGCGATCTCCTCGAGCCGGCCGAGGCTGCCGATGGGCTTGGTCAGATCCTTGTCGCGGGCGCGTACGCTGTCGGCCGCGGCCATGTCGGGGCCGGGCATGCCGGCAATGAGCTGACGGATATCGTCGAAAGGCAGGCCGGAGGAAGACATCGCGTCTCGTCTTTTCGCAAACTTTTGGAATCCGGCGGCTGAGCCATCGCCGCCTGCTTGCCGCTGCTGCTATAGGCTGAGGCGAACGAAGACAATCTGGGATATCGACGCGGAATGGCCGAAGCCGAAAGCGAGAATGCGCCTGCCGCGCCGCCGACCTGGCCGGGCTGGCTCGCCGCGACGGCCGCCTGCATCCGCTTCTATTCGCGCCTGCCGGTGCCGGAGATGCCGGGCGAGAGCGCCCATGCGACGCCGGATTTCCGGCTGCTGCCACGGGCCCTACCCCTCGCCGCCCTGCTGATCGCGCTGCCTGCGGCGCTCGTCACGCTCGCGACCGGCCTCGCCGGGCTCGACGACCTCGTCGTCGCATCCCTCGGCGTCGCCGTGCTGGTCTTCACCACCGGCGCCTTCCATGAGGACGGGCTGGGCGACAGCGCCGACGGGCTGTTCGGCGGCTGGACGCCCGAGCGCCGGCTCGAAATCATGAAGGATAGCCGCATCGGCAGCTATGGCACGCTGGCGATCGGGCTCGCGCTGCTGCTGCGCGTCTCCGCACTGGCGGCGATCCTCGACGGCGCAGGCGCCTTCGCCGCAGCGGCCGCCATTCTCGGGGCCGCCGCCTGGTCGCGTGTGGAGGGTATCCGCGTCGTCGCGACACTGCCGCCGGCACGAACCGACGGGGCCTCGGCGGCGGTCGGCACGCCGGAACGCGCGGTGCTGCCCTTCGCCTACGGCCTCTCCGCCGGCATCGGGCTTCTGCTCGGGCTCGCCGGCGCGCTGCCGCCCGCAGGCCTCGTCATCGGCATCGGGCTTTCGGCGCTGGCGAGCGGCTGGCTGATGCGCACCGCAAAGCGGCTGATCGGCGGGCAGACAGGCGACATCGCCGGGGCCTGCCAGCAATTATCCGAGATCGCGATCTATCTCGGCATCGCTCTCGCTCTCGGCTGGAGCGGGCCATGAGCGCCGTATCGAGCCCCTGCATCCGCATCTGCGTGATCGACCCGGCGAGCAAGCTCTGCGAGGGCTGCGGACGTACGCTTCAGGAGATCGCGCAATGGTCCCGCCTCTCCGAAGCGGAGCGTCTGGCGATCATGGCGCTATTGAATGAGCGGCTGAAGGCGCGGCCCGAACGGCCTCAGCCGTCATTGCGGGCGGAAGCGAAGCAATGACGGCGGCGTCTCACCTCGCTGCGAGACGGCGAAGTTCCTCGCCGCTCAGCCTGAAGAAGACCTTCTCCGGCTGGGGCGAAGCACCGAGGCTTTCATAGAAGTCCAGCAGGCGGACATCGTCGCGCGCCGCCGTCCAGTCGACACGGCCAAAGCCGCGCGTCAGGGCGAGACGCGCCAGTTCGGCCATCAGGCGGCGCCCTGCGCCGAGGCCCCGCGCGGCCTGCGCGACATAGAGCTCCTTCAGGAAGAAGCCGGCCCGCAGGCCGGGCCCGGGATAGATCGCCGCGAAGGCGGCGAAACCGACGAGCGCATCTCCGTCTGTCGCGACCAGGAGCTCGGCTCCGGCCGGGCGGCCCGCAAGCCCAGCACGGATCTCGGCATCAGACGGACATGGCACGCGATAATGCGCCTGCATCTCGGCCATCAGGCGGGCGAGCGCCGGATGATCGGCTTCGATGCCGGCGCGGATCGAGAGCACGGTTCTTCGCCTGCTCAGAAGACCAGCGACCAGAAGAAGCGGGCGCAGACCACCAGCAGGAAAATGCCGAAGGCGACTTCGAGCTTGCGCTTCGACAGCCGGTGCGCCAGGCGCGCGCCGATCGGCGCCGTCCAGATCGAGGTCGGGATGAAGAGCAGGAAGCCGATGAAGGAGACATAGCCGAGCGAGAGCGGCGGCAGGAGGTCCATTTTCGGCCAGCCGGCATAGATGTAGCCGAGCGCGCCGGGGATCGAGATCAGCACGCCGAGCCCGGAGGAGGTCGCGACCGCCTGGTGGATCGGGCGGCCGTAGAAGGTCATGAACAGGCTGGAAAGCTGCCCCCCGCCGATCCCCATCAGGGCCGAGAGCACGCCGATGATCAGCCCGTAAATCCGCATCAGGAAGGGCCCGGGCATGTCGTCGCCGAGCTTCCAGCGGTCGGAGGCGAAGAGCAGGCGCATGGCGCTGGCGAAGGCGACCGCGACGAAGACCGCCTTGAACACGTCCGGCGGAGCGTAGCGCGCGATCAGACTGCCGAAGCCGACGCCGAAGATCACGGGCAGCGCCCAGATCCGCAGAATTGAGGTATCGACGAGGCCCTTGGCAAAGTGCGCACGGTAGGAGCGGATCGAGGTCGGGATGATCACGGCCAGCGAGGTGCCGACGACGAGGGGCATGCGCACCTCCTCGGGAACGCCGATGACCCGGAAGACCTCGTACAGCACCGGCACGATCACCGCGCCGCCGCCGACGCCGAAAAGGCCCGCAAGCAGGCCGGTGACGGCGCCGGCCGCGACCAGAGAGACCGCGAGGAAGATCAGGTCGTTCAGGGGAATGCCGGCGATCATAGCGCTTCCGATCCGGGAAAGTTCGGGCTGCTCTTAGGGATTTGCCGAAAAAGGGCAAGGTTGGCAGGGCAGAGCCGTCATGCGCCGGGGCGCTTTTTCTCGTCGAAGGATCCGGCTCAGTCCCGGACGCCTTCGCGGCCGGCGATCGCCATGCAGGTCGCAGTCAGCATGGCGCAGAGCCGGCGCGCCCCGCCCGAGATCGCGAAGACCTCGGCGGTGGCGAGGGTCAGGGTGCGCCCGGCCTTCACCACCTTGCCGAGCGCCCGCAATTCATCGCCTGTCGCGGGTGCAAGCAGGTTGATCTTGAACTCGGCGGTGAGGATGCCGGCGCCTTCCGGCATGGCGGTGAGCGCGGCATAGCCGGCGGCGCTGTCGGCGATGGTCGAGACCGCGCCAGCATGGACGAAGCCGTGCTGCTGGCAAAGATGGGCCGAGACCGGCAGGGCGATCTCGACCTCGCCGGGCGCGACGCGGACGAGCCGGGCGCCCAGCGTCGTCATGAAGGCCTGCTTGGCGAAACTGGTCTCGATCCTCGCGACCAGCGCGGAACCGACAGCGGAAGGTGCACCCGTCATCGGGAAGGTCTCGTTCATTCGGCAGCGATCGCGGAAGGCGCCTCGCGCTCGACATGGGCGATGGCGGCGCGCAGATCGGCGAGGCCGGCACCGGCGCCGACGCAATGCTCGGCGAGATGGCGGCGGAACAGGCGCGAACCGCGCCGGCCGGGGAAAAGCCCGACCAGATGGCGGGTAAAGGCGTGCAGGCGCCCACCCCGCTCGAGATGCGTGGCGATGAACGGCTCCAGCGCCTCCAGCATCTCGAAGGCGTCGGCGACCGGCGCTGTCTCGCCGAACAGCAGCGGATCGACGGAAAGCAGCACTTCCGGGTTCTGATACGCCTCGCGGCCGAGCATCACGCCATCGACATGGGCAAGATGCGGCAGCCATTCTGCGGGCGCGCGGATGCCGCCATTGAGGGCGACCGGTAGATCGGGATTGGCGCGTTTCAGGCGATAGGCCCGCTCATAGTCGAGCGGCGGAATCTCGCGGTTCTCCTTGGGCGAAAGCCCCTGCAGCCAGGCCTTGCGGGCGTGCACGATCAGGGCATCGACGCCCGCGGCGCGGACCGTGGCGGTCAGAGCGTCGAGCGCGACCTCCGGGTCCTGATCGTCGACGCCGATGCGGCACTTCACCGTGACGGGAATGGGAACGACCGCCTTCATCGCCGCGACGCAATCGCCGACCAGTTCGGGCTCGCGCATCAGGCAGGCGCCGAAAGCTCCGCCCTGGACACGGTCCGAGGGGCAGCCGCAATTCAGGTTGATCTCGTCATAGCCGAAATCGGCGCCGATCTTCGCCGCCTCGGCCAGCAGAGCCGGATCATTGCCGCCGAGCTGCAAGGCGACCGGGTGCTCGAAGGTGTCGTAGCCGATCAGCCGCTGCCGGTCGCCGCGGATCACAGCCTGCGCCGTCACCATCTCAGTATACAGCAGGGCACGACGCGACATCAGGCGATGGACCACCCTGCAATACCGGTCGGTCCAGTCCATCATGGGTGCAACACTGAAACGCCAAGCGCTTGAGAAGGCTTGATTTTCCTTATGCATCAATATCTTGCACCCATTCCTAACGTGTCAGCCCGTGTCAGCCTTTTGCGGGCTATTGCAGGGTTTTTCCGGCATCGGTACAACTCTTGTAGTACTTGGCAAGGGCATGTTGTACCGATGGGATCCATTCTAGCACGCAAGCGCGCTGACGGGACGGTTGGCTATCTAGCACAGATCGTCCGTAAGCGCGGCAAGGAGTTCCTGCATCGCGAGACCAAGACATTCGACAAGAAGCGGGAGGCCGCCGCATGGCTACGCTTTCGCGAGGCAGAGCTGGACAAGCCCGGCGCCCTTGATGAGCTAAAGAAACCCAGCGCCACGCTCGCCGACGCGATCGACAAGTACACCTCGGAGTCGAAGAAGGAGGCCGGCAAGACCAAGGCTCAGGTCCTGCGCTCGATCAAGGAATACGACATCGCGGACATGGACGCGCCGACGATCAAGAGCGAGCACATCGTCGCCTTCGCGCAAGAGCTTCTTGCTGGCGGACGCCAGCCGCAGACGGTCGGCAACTATATGAGCCACCTGTCGTCGATCTTCAGAATCGCGCGCCCAGCCTGGGGGATTAAACTCGATCAACAGGCGATGAAGGACGCGCACGTTGTACTGCGCGACCTCGGCGTGACGGCGAAGAGCAAACAGAGGGACAGGCGCCCTACCCTCGCCGAACTTGACCTGCTGATGCAGCACTTCACCGACGTCCGTAAGCGCCGGCCAAAGTCGAACCCGATGGCCCGGATCATCGCCTTCGCCATCTTCAGCACGCGGCGCCAGGAAGAGATCACGACTCTTGCATGGGCCGACTTGGACGAGGCCCACAATCGAATCCTCGTCCGCGATATGAAGCACCCGGGCCAGAAGGTCGGGAACGACGTCTGGGTGGAACTCGTGCCCGAAGCGTTGGCGATCATGCGAGCCATGCCTAGGTCAGGCGAGCGCATCTTTCCCTACAGCACCGATGCGATCTGCATGGCGTTCTCACGCGCCTGCAAATTCCTTGGCATCGTAGATCTCCACTTCCACGACTTGAGGCACGAAGGCGTGTCGCGGCTATTTGAGATGGGTCGAACGATCCCGCAGGCGGCATCGGTGTCGGGCCATCGCAGCTGGCAGTCACTGCAGCGGTACAGCCACATCAGAGAGAGCGGCGACAAGTTCGCCGACTGGCCATGGCTCAAACGCTGCTGTCAGGAGATGTCAGGATAGACCGGGGCAGCGCCTGAAAGGGCTTGACAAATAACCATGTTTTGGTCTATATTGTTTGATGCGGTTACACGCTTCGCGCTATTTTCTATATGTGTCAATCTAGCATTTAATAAGGGGCTGTCAAGTGGCAAAATTCGATACCAAGGCCGCGGCGGATTATATCGGAAAATCAGCTAGTTGGCTGAACAAGACGCGCATGACCGGCACGGGGCCAGTGTATCTGAAGATCGGCGGCAACGTCCGCTATGAGCGAACCGACCTTGACGCCTTTCTGGCCGAGGCACGCCGGACTGCAGTCTATGCTCACGCCAACGACAACGCCCGCGCTCAGAGGGCTGCGGCGTGATGGGGCGGGAGCAACAGGAGAAGGGGCTGGCGGCTGCCAAGGAACGCCTCTTGGCTACGCAGGGTGTCGTTGCGAAAGCCATGCGGTCGGCTGACGACCGGGCACGCAGCGACCACACTATCCCGATCCACTTGGTCGCTATCGAGGACAGGCTTCGCGCCGCAGATGAGGCTCAGGTTTCCGCGCTCGTCGAGAGCGTCCGCGAAGTCGGAATCTTGAATCCGATCACGGTGTACAAGCGCAAGGTAATCCATGACCACTTGGCGAGAGATGGCTACGGACTGGTCGCTGGGCTGCACCGCCTGGCGGCGGCTAAGCGGCTCGGCCTGGAGGACATTCCCGCGCACATCGTCACGCTGACCGATCTGCAGCGTCAGATTGCCGAATGTGATGAAAACCTCTGCGGGCCGAAGCTGACGGCATCGGAGCGGGCGCGGTTCACGTCTCGACGTAAGCAGGCGTACGAGGCGCTGCACCCAGAAACGCGGCAAGGTGTGGCCGGCGGCAAAGCACGGCAAGGGGCAGCAACCGCCAAGCTGTCGTTTGCTGCCGACACCGCTAAGCGCACCGGTCAGTCAGAACGCTCAGTACAGCGTGATGCCGCCCGAGCAGAAGATCTCGGGGATGATCTGCTCCAACAGGCCAAGGGCACGTCGCTGGACAATGGCGCTGCGCTTGATGCCTTAACCGGTCTGCCAAAGCCGGACCGGCAAGCCGTGGTTGATCGGGCAGCCAAAGGCGAGAAGGTCACGGCCAGCGAGGTTGAACGGCTCAAACGGCAACTCGCTAAGGCCAAGGAACAAGCCGCCGACGACAACTCCCGGCTGGCCTTCGCTCAGGATGTTGCCCGCACGGCAGAAGAACAACGGGACAAGGCGCAGAACGAAGCCTTGTTCCTGCGCGCCGATAAGGAGCGGTTAGAGCAGGACGTTGCAGAGCTAAGAGAAGAGCAGGCGCCGCGAGCCCCGGCGTTGGATGCGTTGCATGTTGGCGGCGCCGTGCCCGCCGGCTTCGCATGTAGCGGAAAGAGCGGCCAGGACTTCTGGATCGCTTGGGCAGATATGAGTGGCGAGGAGCGTGACGAGTACTTGTCGAGAGCGCCCCGCGTCACGGCCGTCGACCGCGCCCTCGCGGCCTATGACGCTCTGAGCCCCGAGGAGCGCCTGCAGTTCCACGAGCAGCGACCAGACCCGACCGAGCCGTTCGTGCCGATAGCCAGCCTCGCGGTGAAGGTGCCGCAGGCGAGCTAATACCTGCCGCCACGGCGGGCATTTCACCTGTAACCAATGCAAAATCCCTTGGGAGGGAATTTGAACATCATCTCTTACTGGCCTGCCCCCGTGGGCGGCCGAACAAAAGCTCATTTCGACATCGAGATAATGGAGGGCTTGCGCATCTGCGGGCTCAAGCTCGTGGTGAACGAGCAGGGGCAGTACCGGACCATCGCGCCGCAGCTCGGGACGCGCCGAACGGTGACGATGCTGCCGGAAGTCGCCACTCAGATCACCGGCGCTGCAGTCGCCCGCATGAAGGGGCTGCAGCCTAATGACCGCAACTGAGACTGCAGCCGTCGAGATCGACGACGATGATTACGAAGACACCGGCCTGTACCACTTCATTGGTCCGCTGAAGGCGCTCCCCGATCTCGAGCCGGGTGATCCCGAGCCGACGCCTGCCGAGCATGCTCATCACGTCGAGTTCATGCGTCGGCGCGACTGGGCTGAGGCAGAGGTGCGCCGCGTTGAACGAGAGCGCGAGCGTGAGGAACGCGTTGCCCGTCTGCGCCTTGATCGGGACATTGCAGATGCCGCCAGGAAGGGCGACCACGTCAAGGTCGCGACGCTCACCGGCAAATCCAACCGGTTTCCGCCGGTCGCCAGCAACGATAACCGAAAGGGCGGCTCGGTTTATCCCGGCATCGTCAGTAGCGCCGAGTTCGTCAGCGGCTTCGTGCCGCCCGACTACCACTTGGACGGCGTAGCGCAGGCCGGGTTTTTGTATGCCCTGACAGCCGGCACAGGCACAGGCAAGACAGCCGTCCTCCTGGCGCTGACCGCTTCCACGGCGCTCGGAACGTCTCTGTGCGGCAGGGACGTCCGCAAGGGGAGTGTCGTCTATTTCGCAGGTGAGAACCCCGACGACGTCCGGATGCGATGGCTCGCTATGGCTGACCGGCTTGGCTTCGATCCTGCTGATATGGATGTCCATTTCATCGCCGGCACCTTCAGCATTCCGGTAGCGGTGGCGCGTATCGGTCTCGATGTCGATCGCCTGGGCGGCGCCGACATGATCGTGGTGGACACGAGCGCGGCCTATTTTCAGGGGGACGATGAGAATGGAAACACTGCTCTCGGCAAACACGCCCGCGATCTCCGCCAGTTGTGCAACCTGCCCGGCAAGCCCGCCGTCTTCGTCGCCTGCCACCCGACCAAGAACGCGGACCCGGCGAACCTGCAGCCTCGCGGTGGTGGCGCCTTCATTGCCGAGATCGACGGCAACCTGACGCTCACGAAGGATGCGGGGCTGTCGGGCAAGAGCGCATCGGAATCGTCCGGCGCCCTGCTTCAGCTTTCGCAGGCATTCAGCAACGGCAAGGTGCAGGCCGAGGAGTACAACTCGCTCCTCGATGGCGCCTATCCCCTCCTGCAGGCGGCGGCCGCGGGGATGCAGCAGGCTGGTGGTGACGTTGCGAAGCTCACCGCGCTCGTCAAGGACGGCAAGGTGTCGTCGGAAGGGTTCTTCCGAGCCATCCAGGCCGGCGCTCCGTTGCTCGAGCAGAAACTAGCCGGAGCCTCTCTCACGTCAGCCCAGGCGATGGAGAAGCTTCAGAATGAGGTTATCAAGGCCGCGGGTGAGTTCGACACGGCCACAGGCTTCTCGCGCGGCCTGGCGGTCGCGATCGACGGCCTTGCCGGCTCTATCGGCGGCGTCGGCACGGCGGCCTCCGGCGCCGTAAATGGCGTCCAAGCGCTGATTGCGAAGGTTGGAGAGCTGGCCCGGGCCAATGCAGGCGTCCAGCGCCAGCAGGGGCTGACCTATCAGGAAGAGCGGGCGGCCCGTGTTGCGCAGGCGCGCGAGATGGGCACGGCTAACGCCGGCGGGCGCGAAACTGTAGCGACTGAGCAGGCGGCAGCCAATGCCCGCGCTGCGGAGGAAAACCGCAAGGCTCTGGCGTCCTTCCGGCAGTCCGAAGTGGAATTCGCCAACGCCCTGAAGACCACTACGCTGCCCCCGGCGCGCCCAGGCGGCACGGGCAAGATCAACCCGATCGATAACGACAAATATAAACCGGTCGGCAGCAAGGACGGCAAAGGCGGCGGCGGATCCAGCAAGGACACACTCGACTCTTATGAGAAGGCCCTGGTCGCCAGCGAGAAGCGGCGTCAGGCGCTGCTCCTCGAGGCTGAAACCGAGGGAAAGGGCACGTTTGCGAAGGCCAAGGCCCGCGAAGCACTCGAGCTAGAAACCGCCGCAAAGCGTGCCGCGATCCCGATCACAGAAGAAATGCGAGCTGCGATCGATCGCGCTGCGACGGGTTACGCGAACGCAAAGGTCCGGGTCGAAGAGGTCCGCAAGGCTCTCGAGGATGCGCATGAAGCTCAGAAATTCCTCGGCGACGCCATCACGGACTCGCTCGGCGACCTGATTGTCGACGGCGAGAAGGCCGAAGACGTCATGCGCAATTTGGTCAAACAACTCGCGCGCGCAGCCCTGCAAGCCGCGCTGATTGGCGGCGGACCACTCGCCGGCCTTTTTGGGACTAGCGGCAGCAACGGCGCGCCCGGCGGGCTGCTCGGCATGCTGTTCAAGGGCTTTGCCGATGGCGGCTACGTCGGCGCCGTAAACTCAGACAATATGGAGGTGCTCGCGTGAGCGCTGTTGCGACATTTATCGAGCATGACCGCGTGCATCTTCTGGCCGACGCCTGCTTTTATGATGATACGGGCACCCTCACGGCGATCGAGCCGAAGGTCTGGACGGTGCCGCGCGCCAAGGCGGTGTTTTCAAGCCGGGGCGCACGCTTCGCGTTCGAAGCGTTCGAAACCGCCTGTGAATGCGTCGAGTACGACGGCTTCGACGACTTCGTTGCGAAGCTCGATGATATCTTCGCCGTGTTTGATATGCTGATGGGCGATCTCCTCGGAGAGATCGTCATCGCAGGCTGGTCCGATCGTGATGCAGTCGGGCGCGTCCTATTCCGCAAGACGTATCCTCGTGACGGCGACGAATGCGAGCCGGGGATTGTCTACGTTATGGGCAAGCGCTCCGGCTTCGGAGTCGATCGGCTGGATCTCGGCGATGAGTGGGTGGAGCAGCAGGCTGTGGCGGCCTTCCAGCGGGCTCGCGAGGGCTTGGAGGATATCCGGTACGGACTTGGCCCGGCCCCTGTGCTGCGGCACGCCGTAGGCGGCTACGTGGGGCACGCGGTAGTCGGGCCGGATGGTGTTGCCGGCGGCGTGATCCATGCTTGGCCGGAAGATGAGGTCGGTAGGCTAATTGAGCCTGCGACGGCTGCGATGGCGGTCTAAAATGATGATCTGGCGCCGCACGGACCGGCGCGGCGCCAGATTGAGACTACTTCTTTGCGCTACCGCTCTTGCCGTGCGCGGTCTCTGACTGCGCATGCGCATCCTTCGAGTGCGACATGGCATCCTTCGAGTGCTCCATCCCCTTGGCGTGATCGCCCTTGGAATGGCTGTCTGCTGCCGATTGGTGCGACTTCGCCGCTGCTGTATGGTGCTCGGCGGCCTTCTTGTGGGAGTCCATAGGCATAGGTGTGCTCCTTGGAACCACGGCTCGGGCATCAGTATTTTGAGCCGTGTCAGGGAAACCACCTGCTGGATGAACTGTTCCGGCCGTTCACGGTAACTTGTAACGCCCCCCAGCGCGCGGCAGACCGCCACAGGAACCGAGCCGGCTCCGGCTAGTTTCCTGTTTCCAATCATGGAGACTTATCATGGCCGCCACCCGCCTTCGTGACCATGATGACGGCGCCGCATACCGGCCCGCCCATGAGAGCGATTTTGGTTGCGTCGGTGATTTCGAGCCGGCGGTTTAGGTTTTCCATGACGCAGGTTAGCACGGCGCGCGGCCTGGGGGCGCGCCTCACACGCCATCCTACAGGAAATCGCCATCCACAGCTCTCCGGCGTGCTAGTGTGCATCTCAGCTCTGAATGCTGACAGCACAAAGGAGCGATTATGGATCACCATTTCAAAGTCGGCGACCAAGTCAGACTGAATTTCGGTTTCCACGACCAAGACGCCGTTGGAACGTATGCCGTCACCCGCCTATTGCCGACAAGCGACGACGGCGATCCGCAATATCGGGTTCGCGGCATGGACGACCGGGAGCGGGTTATAGGGGAGGCGCAGATTGATTGGCCCGGCAGGCCGAACTCTCCCGCCCGTCCCCGAAGTCCTCACAACCCGATTACCGAAATGTTCAACCGTCTCCTAAAGCCGAAGTAGCTTCCATCAATCCTCACTGTTGTCAGGGCTCGGCTTGCCGCGTGCCTTGCCGCGAGCCTGCCCGATCATCTCGGACTCGTCCGTAAGTGCACCACGGCGCTCGGCCTTCTGCTCCGCGGTCGCGTCCGAGCCGATTAGAGCTTCGTCTACGGCATCCGCGGCTTGTGAGCGGACTTCGTCGGCGCTGGCGTGCATTTCCGCCTCGGTGGCCGACTGGCGGGCCGGCAGGCGCACCGCAACACCCGGGCCGGCTGCCGCTTGGCCCTCAGCTAGGAGTTGGACGCCTGCAGCTTCAAAGGCGGCGCGGATGGCGGCTAGGTTGTTAGGGCCAGGGATGCGCCTGTTCTTCTCAAAGTCCCGAACGGTGCTCTCGCTCAGGTTTGAACGAGACGCCAATTCGGACTGGGACCAATCAAGAAGGCCACGCGCCGCGCGACACTGAGCAATGGAAATCTGTTTCATGAAATTCGTGTACCACAAACGAATTCCGTTGACGCGTCTTGTTTTCCGTGTTTTACGTTTATCATTAACGAAAACCGCGAAATAGGAGCGCCGGACATGGCCAGTATCGGATACACCTACAACGCCAACGCAGAGCCGAGCGCCGGCTATACCCCCCTGCCAGCCGGCGAGTACACCCTCGAGATCGTCGAGACCGATTACGACGTGAACGCCAAGGGCACCGGGATGATCCTGAAGTGCAAGGCTGAGATCATCGGCGGGGAATTCGACGGGCGTCCGTTCTACATCAACTACAACCTCGAAAACCAGAACGAGACGGCGCAGGAAATTGGCCAGCGTGACTTCGCCGGCCTGCGGCGGGCAACCGGCGTGCTCGCGCCGGAGTGGAGCACGGACCTCCATTTTATTCCGTTCCGCGTAAAAATCGGCGTGAAGGCCCACAAGGATACTCGCGAGCCGCAGAACGTCATCAAGCAGTATCTGTTCGATGGCGAGCCGATCGCCGCCTGATAGACGCCGGGCCGCTTGGGGGCTGGGGGCACTTGGGTGGCCCGGCGTCCGCTGCCGCATCTCTGAGGCGCACCCTAGCGGGCTCCGCAATTCGGGCTGAATTGGGGCCGCGAACGCCCTTCTCCGCAAGGGGAGCGGGTTAGCAATGGCGCCTGCCTAGCGTGGACGGAGCGAACACAGCGAGGATTGTGCTCGGCCGCCCCGTCCGCCCCCTGTAACGCCGGAGCGGGATCAGTTGATGATTTGAACGATGCGCCGGGTGCCAGGCTCCACCAGAACGGTGCGGCCGTTCACGACCGTGTAGCTGTAACCCTGCGGGCCGAACTCGGCAGGTAAGTCGCGATAGACTACGCCCTGCTGCGGCAGCACGGCACCGACCACCATGGGCTCGGCGTACGTGTAGGACGGGACGCGCTGCTCAACTATGTAGGCTCGGAATCGCGGCGTGTCGTCGATCATCACCCCGCCCGCTGGATCGCGCTTCAAAGGAGCCTCCACGGTGCCCGCGCCGAGCGCTGGATCGCGCGTCGAGCCCCCAGTTGGATCACGGACGACGACACCGGAATTCTGTGCGAACGCCATGGCGGGCAGTGCGACTAACGCAAACGCGAAAGCGAGTTTTTTCATCACCAATCTCCAAGGTTGCGTGCTCGAAGAAGCAACTTGGATGCGGCGATGAGGTTCCGGCGATTGACGAGCGAGGCGATGCGCAAAATCCAAGCGACGCGAATGCCCGTCGCTCCAAGCTACGGGCGCCAAATTGGCGGAAAATCGGTACTACAGACGGTACTACATGCCGCCTGCATACCCCGACAGGCCCGCAAAATTAGGCTTTGTCAGTCCAGTCCATCATAGGCGCAATGCAAAATTTCCATTCCATTTCAGCGGCTTATACGTTTTTTCCGTCCAGCGCAACGATGAGCAAATTCTGTTGGCCTATTGTCGGCGACCGCTGAAATCCGTCACATGAAGCCCGGATTTCGCGGAAGATACCGCCTCCAATCGCCGAATTCGCGCGTTGAAGCCAGAACCATGGGAAAAGTAATCCGCATCCCGTGCTTGAGAGCGACACCGGGAGCTTCGCTCGGGCCGGGGAGGAACGCTGACACATGCGCGCAACCGCCTGCTGCCGCGAAGTCCAGCGCGGTCGCGAAGGCAGCGCCCATATGGTCCGCTTGCGCGACCGCCAGGGGGCCGATGTGACCGGTTGTCGAGACGTAAGCGTAGCCAACGCAATCGCTACCGTCGTGGAGGAGAACGCCTTTCATCGAGGCGTCGTCCAGAAGATAGCGGTGATGCTTCTCGCGCGAGACCCCCAAGGCGCCTACATCAAGTTGCGCCAAAAAGTTGCGATGCGAGGGCGAAGGTTCGATGGCGACGCAGTGGAGCTTGGCGCCCGGCTGATTGGCGGTCAGCCCGGAACTGGCACCGCTGAAAAAGTAGATCGGCAGGCGCGGCAGCAAGCCATGCCGGATATAGAGACCCTGCGAAACGACATTGAATGTGAACGTGATGAGGCTTTTGTTGGTGGCCTTCGATTTTCTGGCATGATCGAGAGTATGTGCCAGCAGCTTGTCGCCAACGCCGCGACCTTGCTGACCAGGCGCGACGAAAAGCTCCGCTAGAAACCACAGATCGCCGCACGCCCAACTGAACGCGAAGCCGACAATCTCGTCGCCGGCTTCCGCGACCCATAGGCCGTCGGGATCATCCTTGAGTGAAAACAATTGAAAAACCGGGCGCCGCACGCTGGCCATCGGTCCAAATCCATGACGTTCGGTCAGATCATTGATGCTGCGAACGACGAGTTCCTGGGCCTGCTGCAAATCATCAGCACAGGCGGGTCGGAAGACGAGCGGCATAAGCGTCATCCTCTCGCGGACTACGGTGATAGCGCACCAAACCGATGCAGCGGCGCGACGATCATGCGTCTTGGGAGCAGTCGTCGGTCACAGGATTCATCACAACGAAGTTTGGAGCCCGGCAGCCTACCGGAATATTTTAACAACCTCGTTCAGTCCGTCCAATCCATCATCGCGGGACGGAGAAGCGAAGCCGCTCCGTAAAGGCCGTAATGCCGTGTTTCACGGGCATTTTGGTCAAGATAGCTCGCCTTTTTGTCTCGCTCCTTGCCGTTTCCATCAGGTCGCGACAGCAGTTTCAGTAGATGCCTTAGCGCTGGCGCGGCGGGAGCAGACATTCCGCGACGCCGTACCAACCTCCAGTCTCCGCATAACGCCCGCGAGCGCCTGAGAGCTGTGCTTGGGGGGCACCGGCGGACCTCGCCGCGCGCAGTGCGGCGCCGGACGTCAGATCAGTGTGGAAGCGCTGGATCTCGGAAATGCCCATCCGGCAGATCTCGCCTATTGAGATCAATGCGACACAGCAGCGAGATCGAGGCAATAAGAAGATTTATACACTTCCTTGTGTCATCGAAACACAAAAATCGAGAATTTACGAAACAATATATAATTTTAACTTGAAGATAAAATCAGATATCTATGCAAATTTAACTTACCAGAACAGATATACGTAAAATCTAAACCACGGGAAAACACGTTGCTTACCCCCCGCTGCAAGCCGAAATTTGAATATCGTCACCTGGATGGCACCGGCCTCCCCCGGGGACCATTCTTCCCGGTTGAACCGTCGCGTTGCGGCCACTACCTTTCGGACATGACAGTTTCCCCAGACATCATACGTTCGGCCCTTTGCCGGAGTTTCACCAGCGATGGACTGACGGTGCAGATCGAGATCTACCGGCTCCGAGACAGCGACAGCTGGACGTTGGAACTGGTCGATGACGAAGGCGACTCGATCGTG
This sequence comes from Allobosea sp. GW823-FHT01F03, assembly GCF_058798075.1. NCBI lineage: Bacteria > Pseudomonadati > Pseudomonadota > Alphaproteobacteria > Hyphomicrobiales > Alloboseaceae > Allobosea > Allobosea sp. GW823-FHT01F03. The sequence goes on from NZ_CM179505.1 coordinate 4,163,085, forward strand.
TGGGAAGAGCAGTTCGCGACTGATGCTGCGGCTTTCGCCGAGTTCACCGAAGGGCTTGAAGAACTCGGCTTGGAAAAGCTGATCGCGCCGGACGAGGAAGACACAGCCACGGTGCATTGAGGTCGGCGCGACCAATCCCTTGACAGCAGGCTCAGCTGCGCCGTCGGTCACCCCATTGTCATGCAAAGATGCCAAGGCTGCGTTTGCAGTCTTCGCTCTTGTTCCGTTCCTGGCGATCACCATAATGGCGAGGATTACGACGTAGCCTGCTCTCGCCTCCGGTGGAGTCGCCTATGTACGAAGACCAGTTGAAGCAATTTTCCGCGCGATCGATCGAAAAGACGCTGCGCGCCGGCTTGCCAGCTTACATCATGGACGAGGTCCGAGGCGAAGGCGTCATTCGCTTCCGCGTCGATGGCGTCAAAGAGCGCATAGTCATCGTCAGAGGAAAGGCTGTGATCGAGCCTTTTGAAACGCGCCCGAGCTGCAGCGGATCTCCCTCTTGGCGATGAAACGGACGAACCCGCTTCTCGCCATCTGAGCGTCGCGTGCGTCACGCCTCAGCGAATTCGAACAGGCCCAAAACCGGCCGGTGATGAGCCCGGACGGCAAACAACCCGGCCAGGGCCGGGCTGCGTGGTCGGCCTCGTCGCCAGGGGTGGGCCTCGCAGGCGGCCGCCTCAGGCGAGTTCGGCGGCACCGATCCGGTTGAGCAGCGCAAGCCGGTCCGCCGGATCGGCAGCACCTGGAGCCAGCGCCTGCTCGATCAGTCCGGTGAGCTGCTGCAGCGCACCCTCCGCGACGTCGAGCGGCAGCGGGCGGCGATCATAGGCTTCGGAGAAACGGCCGGCGAGATCGGCGAGCAGGCGCAGCAGCGCGGCATGCTCGGGCTCGGCGGCGCGCAGTTCGAGGGCGCGGCCCTGGAATTCGAGATAGGTGTTCATGCTGCCCTTCTGCTGGAGCAGCCAGTTCAACAGCTCGTTCATTGTCCTCTCCGGGTAGGCGGCCGTCCGATTTTGCGGCGGCCGATCGTTCAGGCCCGCGCCTTTCCGGCGGGCTTCGGGCGCGACGGGGCCGTCATCGCCTCGATCTTCAGGAGCTCGTCGAGCTCGGCACGGCTGAGCAGGCCTTCCTCGAGCACGATCTCGGCGACCTTGCGCTTTTCGGCGAGGGCGCGGCGCGCCACGCGCGAGGAGGCCTCGTAGCCGAGCCGTGGCCCCAGCGCCGTGACGAGGCCGATCGAATCCTCGACCAGCGCCATGCAGCGCTCGCGATCGGCCTCGATGCCGGTGACGCAACGCGTCGTCAGCGTCGTCACCGCGGCGGTGAGATGGCGCAGCGAGGAGAGCAGGCAATAGCCGATGGTCGGCTCGAAGGCGTTGAGCTGGAGCTGGCCGCCCTCGGCGCAGAGCGTCACGGTGAGGTCGTGGCCGATGACGAGATAGGCGACCTGGTTGACCACTTCCGGGATCACCGGGTTGACCTTGCCCGGCATGATCGAGGAGCCGGCCTGCACCGCCGGCAGCCTGATCTCGCTGAAGCCGGCGCGCGGCCCGCTAGAAAGCAGGCGCAGATCGTTGCAGATCTTCGAGAGCTTGACCGCGACGCGCTTGAGCACGCCGGAGAACAGCACGAAGGCGCCCATGTCGGAGGTCGCCTCGATCAGGTTCGTCGCCGGCACCATGGGCTGGCGGGCGGCGCGGGCCAGCTCCTCGATGGCGAGGGAGGCATAGCGCGCATCGGCGGTGATGCCGGTGCCGATCGCGGTCGCGCCGAGATTAACCTCGCGAAACAGCGCCGCCGCCTCGCGCAGCCGCGAGACATCCTCCTTGATCGTGGCGAAGAAGGCGTCGAATTCCTGGCCGAGCGTCATCGGCACGGCGTCCTGGAGCTGGGTCCGGCCGATCTTCAGCACATCGGCGAACTCGACCGCCTTGGCCTTGAAGGCGAAGGCGAGCTCGTCCAGCGCCGCGATCATCGGCTCGGTGGCGAAGATCACGGCGAGGCGCAGCGCTGTTGGATAGGCGTCATTGGTCGACTGCGCCATGTTGACGTCGTCATTGGGATGGAGCGCGGCGTAGTCGCCCTTGGCCTGGCCCATCAGCTCGAGCGCGACGTTGGCGATGACCTCGTTGGCGTTCATATTGGTCGAGGTGCCGGCCCCGCCCTGGACGGCATCGACGACGAACTGGTCGTGGAAGCGGCCATCGACCGCGATCAGGTCGCAGGCACGCTCGATCACCTCGGCTTTCGCGGCAGGAAGGTTGCCGAGGCGGCGATTGGCGCGCGCCGCCGCCTGCTTGACCAGGGCCAAGGCCCGCACGAATTCCGGGAAATGACCGACCGGCACGCCGGTGATCGGGAAATTGCCGACGGCGCGCAGCGTATGCACGCCCCAATAGGCGTCGGCCGGCACGTCGATCTCGCCGAGCAGATCATGCTCGCGGCGGGTTTTGACCTCGGCGAGCGCGATCGTCTGCGTCGTCGCGAGCTGGACGCTGTCGGCCTGCGGCGGCGCGGTGATCGGCGTTGCTGCTGCGGCATCGGCCATGGCGGAATCCTTGCGGGATCTGGGCTTCATCACAGGCCCTGCGTGTCAGACGCGCGGGGAAAGGCTGACGCGGCCGCCATGGCGGGTCGACCAGGCGACGGGATCGGCCAGGAAGCGCTCGATCTCGGCGCGATCCTCGGCAGCGAGTTCCTGGCCTGCATCGGCACGCAGGACATCGGCCCAGGTGGCGAGCGGATGCAGGGAAAGCCCCGCCTCCTGCAGGCGCTCGCCGGCGCCCGGAAAGACGTCGTGGTAGAAAATCGTCAGGACGTGCTCGACGCTGGCACCCGCCGAGCGCAGGCCGCGGGCGAAGCCGAGCTTGCTGCCGCCATCGGTGGTCAGATCGTCGACCAGGAGCACGCGCAGCCCATCGACCGGGCCGCCCTCGACCTGGGCATTGCGGCCGACGCCGAGCGGGCGCTTGCGGACATAGCGCAGCTTCAGCCCGGTGCGGTCGGCGAACCAGGAAGCGAAGGGAATGCCGGCGGTCTCGGCCCCGGCGACGGCATCGAAGCTGCCGGCGGGAAAGACCGCCTCGGCATAGCGGACGGCGAGATCGGTGACGGCGCGGCGCAATTGCGGATCGCCCAGCAGCAGGCGAACGTCGACATAGACCGGGCTCGCCCAGCCGGCCGCGAGCACATAGGGCTGCTGGCGGCTGACATGAATGGCGCCGGCCCGGAACAGCAGCCGGGCGACCGCCTCGCCGATCTCGCCGGCGCTCACGGACGCACCTCGCCGATCGACCAGGGCAGGTTCTCGGCGCCGCGGAAGATCACGACCTCGCTGTCCTCGACCTCGACGGCGGCGAGCGCCCGGCTCGGCTTGCGCTCCAGGGTGATGGTGCCCTCGTTCAGCGGCAGGCCGTAGAAGCGCGCGCCATTCTCGGAAGCGAAGGCCTCGAAGCGGTCGAGCGCGCCCGCCTCGTCGAAGACCTGGACATAGGTCTGCAGCGCGGTGGCGCCGCCGAAGACGCCGGCCGAGCAGCACTCGGCCTGCTTGGCGCCGCGCAGATGCGGGGCGGTGTCGGTACCGATGAAGAAGCAGGCATCGCCGGAGGTGACGGCCTCGCAGAGGGCGAGGCGGTGGCTCTCGCGCTTGGCAACCGGCAGGCAGTAGAGATGCGGGCGCAGGCCGCCCTGGAAGAGCGTGGTGCGGTTGATGACCAGATGGTGCGGGGTGATCGTGCCGGCGGCGCGCCCGGCATGGGCCCGGACGATCGCGACCGTCTCGGCGGTGGTGACATGCTCGATCACGACCTTGAGCCCGGGATGGCGCTTCAGCAGGGGCAGCATCTCCTGCTCCATGAACACCGCCTCGCGGTCGAATATGTCGACCTCGGGGTCCGTCGCCTCGCCATGGACGAGGACGGGCATGCCGATCTTCTCCATGCGCTCCAGCACGGGAGCGAGCTTGGGAATATTCGTGACGCCGTGGTGGGCGTTGGTGGTGGCGCCGGCCGGATAGAGCTTGGCGGCGGCCCAGACACCCTCCCGGAAGCCGCGCTCGATCTCGTCCGGCACGGTGGTGTCGGTGAGGTAGCAGGTCATCAGCGGGATGAAATCGCAGCCTTCCGGACGGGCGGCGAGGATGCGCTCGCGATAGGAGGCCGCCGCGGCGATGGTCGTCACCGGCGGCACGAGGTTCGGCATGATGATGCCGCGGGCGAACTGGGCGGCGGTGAAGGGCAGCACCGCCTTCAGCATGGCGCCATCGCGCAGATGGACGTGCCAGTCATCGGGCCGGCGAATGGTGAGCGAAACCGGCGCCTCCGCATCCGCAGCCGGCGCACCGTCGAAGAGTTGCGAAACGCTCATTGTACCGCCTCCCGGATGGCCGCCCGCATCACCGCAATGCCGGCTAGGAAATCATCGATCGCCATCGCTTCCCTGGGATTATGCGATCCGTGCTCGTTACGCACGAAGATCATCGCACTCGGGATACCGGCATTGGCGAAGACCGCCGCATCATGGCCGGCGCCGCTCGGAATCTCCTCGTCGGGAAGGCCGAGCCCGCGCGCCGCCGCCTTGAGCCGGGCGATCCAGCCAGTATCCATTACCGCCGGGGCCGATTCGAGGCGGCGGTCGAAGCTGAATTCGACCCCCCTCTCCTCGCCGACCAGCCGGCATTCCGAGAGGAACAGGTCGTAGAACGCCTCCAGCGTCTCGCGATTCTGGCTGCGCACCTCAAAGGAGAAGCTGACCTTGCCGGGAATCCGGGCGATGGCGTGCTCCTGCGGGTCGGTGCCGAGCACGCCGGCCGTCACCACCACGTCGCGGCCGCGCTCCAGCAGGGTGCGCCAGTGCCGGTCGAGATGAGTGATCAGCTCGGCCGTCGCGAAGACCGCGTCGCGCCGGAGCCAACGCGGCACCGCGCCGGAATGGCCGGCCTCGCCGATGCATTCGACGCTGCGATGGCGGACATTGCCGCGGATGCCGGTGACGATGCCGACCGGCAGATCGCGCGCGACCAGCACCGGTCCCTGCTCGATATGCAGTTCGATCCAGGCCGCGACGGTCGCGGGATCGAGCAAGGGCTCGCCCTTCTCGACCCGGGCCATGTCGACTCCGATATCGGCCATGCACTGCGCCAGGTTTCGGCCGGTGGCATGGTCGCGCACCGCGAGATCGGCGGCGGTGAGTTTCCCGAACAGCGCGCTCGAACCCATATAGGCCTTGCCGAAACGGGCACTTTCCTCGCCGCGCAGCGCATAGACCTTGATGGTCCGGCGCGGCACGAAGCCCTCTTCCCTGAAGCGGGCGATGATGGCGAGCCCGGCAATGACACCGGCCGCACCGTCGAAATTGCCGCCCTGCGGCACCGAATCGAGATGCGAGCCGCAGGCCAGGAAGGGCAGCTCCGGCTCGGCGCCTTCCAGCGTCATCACCAGATTGGCGCCGGCGTCGCGCTCGGTCGCGAGACCGAGCTCACGCGCCTTGGCCTCGACGAGATCGAGCGCCAGGGATTCGCGCTCGCTATAGGCTTCGCGGGTGATGCCGACACCGTCGCCCGTCGCCTCGCGCAAACAGTCGAACAGGGCCTCGGACAGGACGCGGTCGCCCTCGTCACCACTGAAGACGTTGCTCAGATTGGCAGGGTGCGCGGTCACGATACGGGATCCAGCCAGGCGAGGTCCGGCTCGTCGGCTTCCTCGATGACGACGCCGCGGATCAGATCGGTGATGCGCGGGATCTCGCGATGCAGGCAGAAGCTCCTGAGACCGTCGATGATCGTGGTCATCGCCGCCGGCTGCAGGAAGGTCGCAGTACCGACCTGCACGGCGCTGGCGCCGGCGAGCATGTATTCGATCGCGTCCTCGGCGGTGGAGATGCCGCCGCAGCCGATCACCGGGATCTTCACCGCCTTGGCGCATTGGAAGACCTGGCGCAGCACGATCGGCTTGATCGCCGGGCCGGAGAGCCCGCCCATGATGTTGCCGAGGCAGGGCTTGAAGGTCTTGAGGTCGATCGCCATCGACAGAATCGTGTTGGCGACCACCACCGCATCGGCGCCGGCGGCTTCCGCGGCACGCGCCACCTCCGGCACGTCGCCGGTATTGGGCGTCAGCTTGACCCAGAGCGGCAGGTTCGTCGCCTCGCGCAATTGCCGCGTCACCTTCTCGGTGGATTCGGCGCGCATCGCGAAGGCCTTGCCGTCCTCCTCGATGTTCGGACAGGAGATATTGGCCTCGATCGCGGCGATGCCGGGGATCGAGAGCTCGGCGGCGAGGCTGGCGAAGCCCTCGGCGGTCGGCGCCGAAATGCTCACCACCAGCGGCGTGTCATAGGCCGCATAATGCGGCATCGTCTGCTCGACGAAATAGCGCACGCCCTTGGAGGGGATGCCGATCGCATTGATCAGGCTGCCCGGCCGCTCGACGACGCGCGGCAGCGGGTTTCCGGCGCGCAGCTCGCGGGTGATCGTCTTGGTGACGAAGGCGCCGAGCCGGTTGAAGTCCATCACCTTCTCCAGCCCTTCGGCGAAGGTGCCGGAGGCCGGCATGACCGGATTGCGCAGGGTCAGACCGCCAATGGCGACCGAGAGATCGACCTCCGACGTCAGGCTCATGGCAGCGCCTCCATCAGGTCGAAGACCGGGCCGTCCCAGCAGACGCGCCGGTTGACGATCTCGCCATTGACGTTGAAGTCGCGCACGCAGCAGTAGCAGAGCCCGATTCCGCAGGCCATCTGCTGCTCCATCGCGACCTGGCCGGGCAGGCCGAATTCCTGCGCCAACCGCTGCTGCACGCGCATCAGCCGGCTCGAGCCGCAGGTGAAGAAGGCATCGCAGGCCCCGTCGGCGATCAGCCTGCGCAGGATGCGCTCGACATTGGCCGGACCGCTGGTCGATTCGGAATCGGTGACGGCGATGACGTCGGCACCATGGCTGTGGAAGAGATCGACCGAGACGAGCAGGTCCGGCCGGCGGGCGCTGAACACCGCGGTGACGCGTGTGCCGTTGGCCTTGGCCGCCTTCGCCAGCGGAGCGAGCGTCGCAAGGCCGGCGCCACGGCCGACCGCGACGATGCTGCGCCAGGAGGGATCGAGCGTAAAACCAGTACCGAGCGGCCCCATGATGTCGAGCCGGTCGCCGACCCGCAGCGTGTCGAGGCCGCGGGTGCCGGCGCCCGTCACCTTGTAGAGGAACTCGACCTGGCGCTTCTTCGGATCCGCCCCGTAGAGGCTCATCGGGCGGCGCAGGAAGGGCTGCTCGCCGACCGGCTGGGGGCAGAGCAGCTGGAAGAACTGCCCCGGCTCGGCCGCAGCGGCCTCGGCGCTGCAGCCGACGACGAGGTGGCGGTATTCGCCGTTGACCGCCTCATGCGAGACGACCTCGGCGAGTTCCGCGACGACGCTGGCCTTCCAGGAGGCGCAGGAAGCCGCGGCTCCCGCGCCGCCTGTCGTGGCGGCGAGCGAGCCCTGGTGAAGCGGTTGCATCGACATGGCTCGCTCCTTTCAGCGGCTCAGGAGAGCTCGGCGCCGCGGCGCTCGGGGATCAGCAGCCACATGGCCAGGATGTCGAGCACGTAGAGCGTCGCCAAAAGGCCGATCGCGAGCTCGAAGCTGTAGGTGGCGGCGATCGCGCCAACCACGACCGGTCCGAAGCCGCCGACGCCGCGCCCGATATTGAACAGCACGTTCTGGGCGGTGGCGCGGGCCGTGGTCGGGAAGAGCTCGCTGATCAGCGCGCCATAGCCGCCGAGCATGCCGTTGACGAAGAAGCCCATCACCGCGCCGCCGATCAGGAGATGGATCGGGTCGGTCAGTCGCGAATAGACCACGACCATCACGGCGGCGCCGAGCATGTAACCGAAAAAGGCCGGGCGCCTGCCGATCCGGTCGGCGATATGGCCGAAGGCGAAGATGCCGAGCGCCATGCCGGCGATGGTGACCGAGGTCCAGACGGCCGACTGGGTCAGGGCGAAGCCGAAGCGGGTCGCCAGATAGTTCGGCAACCAGATCATCACGCCGTAATAGCCGAAGTTCTGGACCGAGCAGAGGATGACCATGCCGAGGCTGAGCTTGGTGGTGTCCCAATCCTTGACCAGGGCACGCAGCGCGGATTCCTTCGGCTTGTCCTTGGTGCGGGCGACGAAGACGTCCGGCTCATGCAGCGAATGGCGGATGAAATAGGCGGCGATCGCCGGCAGCACGCCGATGGCGAACATGCCGCGCCAGCCGATCGTCGGCAGCAGCAGCGGGGTCGCGATCGCCGCGGCGAGCACGCCGACCTGCCAGCCGAGGCCGACATAGGAGGAGGCGCGGGCGCGCTTCGAAGCCGGCCAGGCCTCGGCGACGAGCGCCATGCCGATGCCGAACTCGCCGCCAAGGCCGAGGCCGGCGATGGTGCGGTAGATCAGGAGATCCCAATAGCCCTGCGCGAGGGCGCACATGCCGGTGAAGACGGCGAAGAGGACGATGGTCCAGGTCAGCACGCGCACGCGGCCGAGCCGGTCCGAGAGCATACCGAAGCCGATACCGCCGATCACGGCGCCGACCAGCGTCGCGGTGACGAGCGAGGCGCCCTGCGCCTGGGTCAGATTGAGATCGGCCGAGATCGCCCGCAGCATGAAGCCGAGGATCAGGAGATCGAAGCCGTCCATGGCATAGCCGATGGCCGAGCCCCAGAGAGCCTTCCTGGCCTTGCTGTCGACCTCTGTCGGTGCGGAATGGGCGATTGAGCCGGCGGTTGCGGCCTGGTTGTCACTCACGGCGGAGTCCCCTGTCTGGCTTCTGATGACGTGCACAGGAACGCAAATGCATCAGGGCACGCCCCGTGCGTGCCGCTGCCTGCCGTCCCTAGGAGTTTGGGCGTGCACCCATCTTCTCCGGACGCTTCTGCGTCACTTGACGGCCGACCGCTAGGGCCTGCCGCGAGAAGCTCACCGCTGCGCGAGACATAGCCCCTCCGCGCTGCACGGCGGCATGATTGTCACGGCACTATCTCATTTGCAATCCTAAATCTCAATTTTGCGACACTTTCGGAAAGCGGCGGGGTTTCCACAAGCATCGCCGTGTCGGAGCGCGATTCAGGGATTGACCTCGACCGTCATCGCGCTGAGAAGGGGCCGTTTGCGAGCCCGACATTGCCCCGCCCGAACGCCTCAGCCGGCGAACGATGGCGCTCAGCCCCTGGAGAAGAAGACCATGCCCAATCTCTACATGCCGGTCGACAGGGACACGATCGCCCTCGAGGCGGCCAAGATGCTGCTCGAAATCAAGGCCGTCCATTTCTACAAGGACAAGCCCTTCATCTTCACCTCGGGCTGGGCAAGCCCGGTCTATATCGACTGTCGCAAGATCATTTCCTTCCCGCGGCTGCGCTCCTCTCTAATCGACTTCGCCGCGACCACGATCGTGCGCGACATCGGCTATGAGTCGATCGACATCGTCGCCGGCGGCGAGACGGCCGGCATCCCCTTCGCCGCCTGGATCTCCGACCGGCTGGCGCTGCCGATGCAGTATGTGCGCAAGAAGCCCAAGGGCTTCGGCCGCAATGCGCAGATCGAAGGCGAGGTGGTCGAGGGCGCACGCACGCTGCTGGTCGAGGACCTCGCCACCGATGGCGGCAGCAAGGTGAATTTCTGCAAGGCGCTGCGCGACGCTGGCGCCAAGGTCGATCATTGCTTCGTGCTGTTCTACTACGACATCTTCCCGCAGGGCCGCGAGATGATGAAGGAGATCGGCGTCGGCCTGCACTATCTCACCACCTGGTGGGACGTGCTCAAGGTCGCCAAGGCGAGCGGCCATTTCGAGCCAAAGGTGCTCGACGAGGTCGAGAGCTTCCTCAACGAGCCGGCCAAGTGGTCGGCTGCGCATGGCGGAATCTCGGACTTCAACCAGGCCAAGCAGGGCTGAGCCACCACGCCATGCGCCTCATCCTCGATCGGGCGCATGGCCGCCTCGGCGACGACCGTGGCGGCAACTTCGATGCCGCCACGCGGCAATGGCAGCCGGACGGTGCGACTGCTGACGGCGAGCCAGTCTCGCCGACGCAGGCCCTGCACTGGCTCCAGCATGGCAGCGGCCGGCCCTTGCGCACGCCGGTCGCGGTGATCGGCACGCGGACACCCACGCAGGCACAGGAGCAGGCGGCCGAACAGACCGGCCTCCTGCTCGCCCGGCACGGCCTGACGGTGCTATGCGGTGGGCGCGCCGGCGTGATGGAAGCCGTCTGCCGCGGCGTCGCCGAAGGTGGCGGCCTCTCGATCGGGCTGCTGCCCGACACCGAGCCGGAAGCCGCCAATCCCTATGTCACCGTGCCGCTCGCAACCGGAATCGGTGTCGCGCGCAACGCCCTGATCGCGCGCGCCGCGCACAGCCTGATCGCGATCGGTGGCGGCTATGGCACGCTGTCCGAGATCGCCTTCGCGCTGCAGTTCGGACGCCCGGTCTTCCTGCTGGAGGGCGCACCGGCGGTAGACGGCGCGATCCGCTGCGCAAACCCGTATGAAGCCCTCGAACAGGTCGCCCGCGCGGCGCTGCGCCTGCCGGAATCAGAGGCTGGCTGAGGAAAGGTCCGGCACGCGCTCGACTGTCGCGCCGGAGCGCGCCAGCACGGCGCGCAGCACGGCCCCGGCCTCGCTGCCCTTCAGCGCCCGGCGCCAGAGATCCTCGGCCAGCGCCTCATAGAGCCTGACCGGCTGCTCATCCGCCGTGAGCATGGCGATGCCGGAGCGGATATTCGGCAATTCACCGCCGAGCCGGAACGGGCTCAGGCCGAGCAGCGTCTTCTCGGCGGTCCGGAACAGCTGGAAAGTCATGTTCGGCAGGGTTTCCTCGATCAGCCCGATCTGGATGCCCATCGGCTCGCTCTCGATCAGCGCCAGGAGATGCTCGACCTCGGCCCGCGCCGCGAGACGCCGCCGGGCGAGCTCATCCTCGGGAAGGTTGAAGCGGCCGACGATGCCGAGCTTCAGCCAACGCTCGATCTCCAGCACGTTGACGAAATTGACGACGCTGAGCCGGCGACGCTCGCGCGCCTTGCGGCGCTCGTCGAGGATGGCGATGACCGCGTCGATCTCACCCTCGGCCTTGTCGCGGTCCTCGACATGGGGCGGCAGGGCCTCGACCAGCGTCCGCCGGAGATAGGAAGCGTAGTCGCCGGAGGTCAGCAGATAGGAGAGCGGCGGGAAATGGGCGACGACCTGGTCTGCCTCTTCCTCGATCTGCCGCATGCGCTCGAAATAGGCGACAGGGCTGGCATAATATTCGACCCCTGCCCCGAGCAGCGACGCCACCGTGGTCTCGAGGACCGTCGCCAGCCGCTCGAGCGTCTCGATCTTGACGACGCCGCCGGCCTCGATGCGGTAGACTGCGGCGCGCGAAATGCCGAGCCGCTCGGCGACTTCCTCGGCCAGAAGCCCGCGCCCGAGCCGGTAGGCCTTCAGCCGGTGGCCGATCTCGTCGAAGCGGATAGCCATCGGGTCGGCCCTGTCGTCGCGTAGAATCTCAGATTTTAGACAAACTAGCCCAGTTCGCTGCGGATGCGAAGCGGCGCGACGGATGCAGCCAGCCGTTTCCCGCCGGGCCGGCATTGGCTCCGGCTCTCGGCATCAGCCCTTCCGGCGAAGCAGATAGGTGTCCATGATCCAGCCATGGCTGGCGCGAGCCTCGGCGCGGCGCTCCGCGATCTCCCCTGCGACCTCGGCGAGCGGGCCGGAAGCGAGGATTTCCTCCTCCGCGCCGAGATAAGCTCCCCAGTAGATGTCCAGCCCCTCCGGCGGGATCTTCGCGAAGGCCTGCTCGCCATCGAGCATGACGACGACGCTGCCCTGATCCCCCGGCATGCCGCTCTCGGCGAGCTTCCGGCCGGTGGTGATCAACACCGGCTCGCCGATCCGGTTCAATACCAGCCGATGCGCAGCCGCCAGCGCCTGGACGCTGCTGATTCCGGGGATCACGTCGTAGTCGAGAGCAAAGCCGCGGGCGCGCACCGCCTCGATGATCCGCAGCGTGCTGTCATAGAGTGCCGGATCGCCCCAGACGAGCAGGCCGCCGACCTCGCCTTCGCCGAGCTCCTCGCTGAAGAGCCGCTCATAGGATTCGGCCAGCGCCGCATGCCAGTCATCGACGCTGCCGCGATAGTCGGAGCCCGCGGCAGCACGCTGCGGCACGCGCAGCGGCACCATGCGGTAATCCTGCTTCTCTATATAGCGCCGGCAGATCTCCTCGCGCAGCTCGCGCAAAGCCGCCTTCTCCTCGCCCTTGTCGGGCACGAAGAAGACATCGACCTCGTTCAGCGCCCTGACCGCCTGGAGCGTCAGATGCTCCGGGTTGCCGGCGCCGATGCCGATGATCCTGATCCTACGCATGGGGTCCCTCGTGGCGGCGGTACCGGTGCGCATACACGATCCAGCCTGGGCTCGTCATGCTCGGGCGCAGCCCCGAGCATGACGATCTCCAACTAACCCAGAAGATTCCGGATCGTGCGCATGAAGACGCGGGCGCCCGGCGCGATCAGCGCGTCGGGAAAGTCGTAATCGGGATTGTGCAGGGGCGGCGTATCCTCGCCGGAGCCGAGCAGGAACATCGCCGATTTCGAGGAGCGGCCGAACAGGCCGAAATCCTCGGAGCCGCGCTGCGGCAGCGTCTCGCCATGGGCGATGCCCTCATCGTCAAGCGCGCGGCGCAGATGCGCCACCGCCTCGGGATGGTTCTCGCAGTGATGGAAGACGTCGAAGTAGTTCATGGAGACCGAGAGCCCGCCGGCGACGGCGGCCTCGCGCGCCAATGCTTCCGCTTCGGCGCAGAGCGCGCCCATCAGCGCATCGTTCAGGGTCCGCAGCGTCGCCCAGATCTCGGCGCGGCCGGGCGTGATTCCAAAGGCCTGCTCACCCATGCTGGCATGGGTGACGGTGACGAGCCGGTAATTGGCATCGAGCGCCCCGCCCGGACCAAGGGCCGTCAGTTCCGGCAGCAAACGGGCGAGCGCCTTCATCGGCGAGATCGCATGTTCCGGCGTCGCCGCATGCGAGGTGCGGCCGTTCAGCACGATCTTGAGGCCGCGCGAGGCGCAGTTCGCAGCCCCCTCGGACAGACGGATGGCGCCGAGCGGCATACCCGGCTTGTTGTGCAGCGAGAACGAAAAGTCCGGCACGATCTCCTTGAACTTCGGATCGGCGATGACCGCCGCGGCGCCCGCGCCGGTTTCCTCGGCCGGCTGGAACATCAGGATCGCCCTGCCCCGCTGTGGCCTCTGGCGCCCGAGCCCGCGCGAGAGCGCGGCAAGGATGGTCATATGGCCGTCATGGCCACAGAGATGGCCCTTGCCCGGCACCTGCGATGAGTGCGGCACGCCGGAGAGTTCCTCGATCGGGAGCGCATCGAGCTCGGCCCGGACCAGCACAGTCGGCCCCGGCTCGCTGCCCTCATAGATCGCGGCGACGCCATGGCCGCCGATCCCGGTCACCACCCGGTCGGGCGCGCTCGGAGCCAGGAAGCCGATGATCGTCCGCGCCGTTTCGCGCTCCTCGCCCGACACCTCCGGCTTGCGGTGCAGCGCATGCCTGAGCTCGATCAGCTCGACCATGTCGGAATTGGTGAGAAACATGCTGGCACTTCCTCGGCTGATTTTGTCCGAGCTTCACCACTGCGCGCCACACCGCAAGCCCCGGCAGCCGGTTTTGTCGGTCGGCGGCCATGCATGGCGATCAGAGCCAATCATTATTGCCTCGGCCCTCATCCTGAGGGGCCATTCCTTAGGGAATGGCGTCTCGAAGGATGCTCCAGGAGGTTCCGGAGGCATCTGGAACATCCTTCGAGGCGCGCCTGCGGCGCTCCTCAGGATGAGGGCTGAACATCGGGCCAGCCGATCACACCATCAACCAGCCGAACATCTGCTCGATACGGAAGCAGGCCGTCCCGGGCGAGCGAGCGAAGACCCGGGACCCATGCCGGAACGGTTCAGGCATGGATCCCGGATCGGCGCCGCTGACGCGGCTTGTCCGGGACGACCCGCCTTGGAAACGGGCCAGAGAACGCCGTCACCGCTTCGCCCTGGCCACGATCTGCGTCGGATTGACGAAGCGCAGCGCGATGACGAGCCAGATCAGCGTCGTCGCCATGTAGATCACCGCCATGGCGTCGATCGACTGCACGGCGCGCACGCCGGCGGCGAAGACCGCGTAATAGAGCGCCACCACCAGCGTCTGGCTGGTCGGGCCGGCCGTGAGGAAGGTCAGCTCGAACATCGCGATGGTCCTGACCAGCACGAGCAGGAGCGCGGCGAGGATGCCGGGCATCAAGAGCGGCAGCAGGACATCGATGAAGAGCTTGAAGGTGTTGGCGCCGAAGACCCGCGCCGCCGCCTCGATCTTGGTGTCGATCTGCTCGATGAACGGGATCATCACCAGGATGACGAAGGGCACGGTCGGCACGAGATTGGCCAGCACGACACCCGACATCGAGCCGGCGAGCCCGGTCCGGTAGAGCACCGTCGCCAGCGGGATGCCGAAGGTGATGGGCGGCACCAGGAGCGGCAGCAGGAAGAGCAGCATGACCAGCTTCTTGCCGGGGAAATCGCGCCGCGCCAGCGCATAGGCGGCCGGCACGCCGATCAGCCCGGAGAGGAAGACGACGAGGAAGACGATCTGGAAGGTGACCGTCAGCACGTCGCCGAGCTGGAATTCCGCCCAGGCGGCGCCGTACCAGCGCGTGGTCCAGCCATCGGGCAGCCAGGAGCGCAGCCAGCGCGTCGAGAACGAGCTGGTGAGCACCGTCGCGATCATCGCGAACAGGTTGACGATGAAGAAGCCGATCAGCGTCCAGTTGGCCGCGGCCCAGAGCTTGGTCGAGAGACGTGTATCCTTGACCATCGGATCAGCCCTTTCCGCCGCCGGCCGGACCGCGATAGAGCATCCCGCGCAAACCCAGAACCGCGACGACGATGGCGAGCTGGACGAGCCCCATGATCATCGCGACAGCCGAAGCCATGGAGTAGTCGTATTCCTCGAAGGCCGCCTGATAGGCCGCAATCGAGATCACGCGGGTCGGCCCCGCCGGCGCTCCGAGCAGAACCGCCGAGGGAAAGACCGAAAAGGCCTGCACGAAGCTGAGGCAGAAGGTGATCGCGAGCCCGGGCAGCAGCAGCGGAAAGAGGATGTGCTTGAAGCGCTGCCAGGGACCGGCGCCGAGCGTCGCGCCCGCCTGTTCCAGCGCCGGGTCGACGCCGGTGAGATAGGACAGGGTCAGGAGGAAGGTGAAGGGGAAGCCGGTGATCACCAGCGAGAGCATCACGCCCCAGTAATTGTGCAGCAGCTTCACCGGCGAGGAAATCAGGCCGATCGTCATCAGCGTACGGTTGAACCAGCCCTGCGGGCCGAGATAGTTCAGCAGCCCCTGGGCGACCAGCACGGTGCCGAGCGTGATCGGGATCACCAGGATGGTGGTGAGCAGGCGCTGGTTCTTCATCAGCCGGACGCGGAAGGCGATCGGGATGGCGAGCAGCAGCGTCACGATCGTCACCGGCAAGGCGAGCCAGAGCGTGGTCGCGATCGTCCCGTAGAGGAAGGAATCGGAGAAGAAGCGCTGATAGTTCGCCAGCGCCCCGCCGGCCTTGGGCGTGAAGGAGAGGAACAGCCCGTAGAAGAACGGATAGACGAAAAGCGCCAGCAGGAAGATCACCGCCGGCAGGACGAGCAGGGTCAGCCCGTCGAGGCCGCGCGCGGCAAGGCGCTGCGAGAACGGGATATCGGGAGAGGCCGGGCTCATGCGGCGCCCCCGAAAACCAGCACCCGCTCCTTGTCGGCGGCGAGACGGATGTCCGTGCCCGGCGCGATGCGCCGATCGGCCAGGAAGGTCAGCGGCGTATCGTCGGCCATGCGGGCGAAGCCGACGAATTCGCGGCCATGGAACTCGGTCGAGACGACCTTCGCCTCGAGCCCCTCCCCGCCCTCCGGCACAGGATGCAGATCCTCGGGACGGATCGAGAGATGGGCGCTCTCGCCGGCCGCCGCCTTGGTGCGAACACGGCCGGTGACGCCGACATTGCCGATCGTCACGGTCGCGAGATCGCCGGCGACGCTCGCCACCTTGCCGGAGACCTTGTTGCGGAAGCCCATGAACTCGGCGACATCGAGATGGTCGGGCCGCGAGAACAGGTCCTCGGGCCCGCCGACCTGGCGGATTTCGCCATCGCGCATCACGACGATCCGGTCGGCGAGCGAGAGCGCCTCCTCCTGGTCGTGCGTGACATAGATGGTGGTGGCGCCGAGCGTGTTGTGAATGCGCCGAATCTCGGCGCGCATTTCCAGGCGCAATTTGGCGTCGAGATTGGAGAGCGGCTCGTCCATCAGCACGAGCGGCGGCTGCACGGCGATGGCACGAGCGATGGCGACGCGCTGCTGCTGACCGCCGGAAAGCTGGCCGGGGAGCTTGTCCTCCTGGCCCTGAAGCCGAACCAGCGCCACCGCCTCGGCGACGCGGCTCTCGCTCTCGGCCTTAGGCATGCCGCGCATCTTCAGGCCGAAGCCGATATTCTTGCGCACGCTCATATGCGGGAAGAGCGCGTAGCTCTGGAAGACCATGCCGAAGCCGCGTTCTTCGGGGCGCAACGGATCGATGCGCTTCTCGTCGAGCCAGATGCCGCCCCCGGTCGCCGGCAGGAGGCCCGCGATCAGATTCAGCGTCGTCGACTTGCCGCAGCCGGAAGGGCCGAGCAGCGCGATGAATTCGCCCTGCCGGATGGTCAGCGAGACGTCCTTGACGGCGTTGTGGCTGCCGAAATCGCGGCAGAGCCGGTCGAGCCTGAGTTCGCGGAAGTTCGCAGCATGTATCGTCATGTGGACCATCTGGTTCGGACGGACGGCGGGCGTCCGGAGACAGGCGACAGCAAGGCGACAGGCCGGTCAAGGACCGGCCTGTCGGGTAGCGGAGGGGGCAGGTTACTTGCGCTTGGCGCCGCCGACCTGCTCGTCCCACATGCGGAAGGCGACGACCATCTTGTCGGGATCGAGCGGGGTTTCCATCGGATTCTCGGCGATCAGCTTCTCGTATTCCGGGCGACCATATTCCTGGATCGCCTTCTGGCTCGATTCCGGCGCCATCGACAGCGGCACGTCCTTCACCGCCGGACCCGGATAGAAATAGCCCTCGTCATAGGTGTAGGCCTGCTGCTGCGGCGTCAGCATGTGGCGGATCAGGTCGAGCAGCACGGCGAGCTTCTCGTCGGAGACGCCCTTGGGGATCATCATGTACTGGGCGTCGGTGACCCAGTGGAAGCCCTTCAGCGTCTGAATCTTGGCTTCCTTCGGCACGACGCCGAGGACGCGCGGATTGATGTCCCAGCCGGTTGTCGAGACGATGATGTCGCGGGTGCCGTCGCCGAGCTCCTTCATCGTCGCACCGGTGCCGCCCGGATAGTACTCGATGTTCTCGCCCAACGCCTTGAGATAGGCCCAGGTCTTGTCCCAGCCCTTGGCCGGGTCCTTGGGGTCGCTGTCGCCGAGGATGTAGGGCAGGCCCATGATGAAGGTGCGACCGGGCCCGGAGTTGGCCGGGCGGGCATAGAGGAAGCGGTTCTTGTTCTGCTTGGTCCAGTCGAGCAACTCCTGCGCGGTGGTCGGCGGAGTCTTGACCTTGTCGGGCATGTATTCGAGCAGCGGGCCGGACGGATAATAGACCATCGCCATCCCCTGCCCCGCCCCGAGATTGTGCATGGCGAGCGCTGGCTTGAGGAAGATCTCCTCGGGCTTCGGCAGCTCGGCCGCGAAGCGCGGCAGCAATTCGACCCAGAGCTTCTGGTCGATGCCGGCGGAGAGCACGTCGAGACCACCGATGACGAAGTCGATATCGACGCGGCCGGCCGCCTGCTGTGCCTTCAGCTTGGCCGGCAATTCGGGCGCCGGCGCTTTGGTGAAGGTCATGCGCGAAACGAGCTTGGGGTTCGCCTTGGCGTAGTTCTCCAGCGGCTGCTGCACCAAAGCGAGCGCACCGCCAACATCGATGATGCTGATCCCGAGCGGCGATGACGGCAGCTTGAGCTGCTGGGCGAAAGCGGCCGGCGCGTGCGCCAGCCCGGCCACACCGGCGACGCCGCCAAGGAACGTACGCCTGTTGATGCTGTCCTGGACCATGTTTCCCTCCTCGCGGCGGCTTTGCCGCTTCTTTGCTTGCGCCGAAACCGGCGCCGGCCATCTTGTGCCGGCCCCTGTCCGGCCCTTATCGCACGCAAGGCATTCGGAGTTGACGCCTCCCTGCCTCGACCAGTATCCTAGTATACTAGTGAACAAGAGCTTGGCAATGGGCATCGCAGCAGCACGGCAGACCACGGAGCAGATCCATCGCGCCTTGCGGAGCGACATACTGAACGCGGTGCTGCGCCCGGGGGAAGCGATTTCCGAAGCACGCATGGCGCTGCAGTTCGGCGTCAGCCGCACGCCCGTGCGCGAATCCTTCAAGCGGCTGGTCGAGGAGGGTTTCCTGCTGGTCGTCCCGCAGGTCGGCACCTTCGTCGCACCCATCGACCTTGCCGCCGTCTATGACAGCCAGTTCGTGCGCGAGACGCTGGAGTGCCGCACTGTCGCCCTCGCCGCTCAGCGCATCGACGCGGAGGGCAAGACCAGCCTCGCGCAATTGATCCGCCAGCAGGAACAGGCACTCGCGGCCGGAGACCGCGCCGGCTTCTTCCGCAGCGACGAGGCCTTCCATGCCGAGCTTTCGCGCCTTTCCGGCCATCCTTCGGTCTGGGGGCTGATCGAGGGCGTCAAGGCGCAGCTCGACCGGGTGCGCTGCCTGTCGCTGGAGACGAGCGGCTGGTCCGACATGATCCTCTCCGAGCATCGGCAGATCGCCGCCGCGGTCAGCGCCGGCGACGAGGCGGCGGCCGAGACGACCATGCGGGCGCATCTGCGCACCGTGTTCGACGCGATCGAGACCATCGCGCGCAACCAGGTCGACGCCTTCGCCGCCACCGGCGGCCTGAACAAGCCCGCCTGAGACGGCAACGACAGAGCCCGCAAGAGGACACCCGACAATGGAACAGAGCTGGCGCTGGTTCGGCCCGGACGATGTGGTGACTCTTGCTCAGGCGCGGCAGGCGGGCGCGCGCGGCATCGTCAACGCCCTGCACCAGATCCCCTATGGCGTGGTCTGGAGCGTCGAGGAGATCGAGAAGCGCAAGGCGATCATCGAGGCCGACAAGAGCCTCGGCCTGCGCTGGTCGGTGGTCGAGAGCCTGCCGATCCATGAAAGCGTCAAGATCGGCGAAGGCGATCTCGAGCCGGTCCTCGCCAATTACCGCCAGTCGATGCGCAACCTCGCCGCCTGCGGGCTCGAGGTGATCTGCTACAATTTCATGCCGGTGCTCGACTGGACCCGCACCGAACTCGCCGAGCCCCTGCCCGGAGGCGGCACGGCCCTGCGCTTCAACCTGCACGAATATGTCGTCGTCGACCATTTCATGCTGCAGCGTCCGGGCGCCGATCAGGGCCACCCGGCCGCGGTGATGGACAAGGCAAAAGCCTGGTTCGAGCGCTCCTCCGAGGCTGATCGCGCCCGCCTCCTCGCCAACATCATGGCGGGCCTGCCCGGCGCCTATGACCGCTATGACGTGCCGGGGCTGAAGCGCATGCTGGAGCGCTATCGTGGCATGAGCCATGAGCGCCTGCGTGCCAATCTCAAGCGCTTCCTCGAGGCGGTGATCCCGACGGCGGAAGAGGTCGGCATCCGCATGTGCATCCATCCGGACGACCCGCCACGGCCGCTTTTCGGCCTGCCGCGGATCTGCTCGGACGAGGAGGACATCGCCTTCATCCTCGGCGCGGTCGACAGCCCGTCGAACGGGCTCACCCTGTGCTCCGGCTCGCTCGGCGCCAATCCGAAGAACGACGTGCCGGCCATCGCCAGGCGCTTCGCCGACCGGGTCTGGTTCGCGCATCTGCGCAATGTCGCCAAGGACCCCGACGGCTCCTTCATGGAGGCCGAACATCTCGGCGGCGACACCGACATGGTGGCGCTGGTCGACGCGCTGATGAGCGAGCAGACCCGCCGCAAGGCCGCGGGCTGGAAACACTGGCGCATCCCGATGCGGCCCGACCATGGCCATGAACTGCTGGACGACGCCGGCAAGGGCTCGTTCCCGGGCTATCCCGCGGTCGGGCGGCTGCGCGGCCTTGCGGAGTTGCGCGGGGTGATGACGGCACTCGCCAGCGTCAAGGGCTACGCCGCCTGAGGTTGAGCGGCTGCCGGCGCGGGACCGCGCCGGCAGGGTCGCGGCTTACTGCCCAACGACCTGCGGCAGCGTCTGCATGCGCGTGACCGGCGGCGGATTCCATTTACCGGTGAGCGCTTCCGATTTCGGCCCGTAGAGCCTCATCGTCAGGTTGAAGCCGTCCTTCGGCGCCGGAAGCCAGTTGGCTTCCTTGTCCTTGCCGGGGCTCTCATTCTGGAAATAGAGATCGAGCGAGCCGTCGGCATTGTATTTGAACGGCATCCAGCTGCTCACCGCGAAGCGGTTCAAGACGTTGCCGACCTGGAAGCCCTGCGGATCATAGAGCGTGATCGACCAGAAGGCGTTGACCGGCGGGGCAGCCCCCTTCTCGAAGTGCAGCATGTATTTGTTGGCGCCGTCCAGCGGCCGCCCGGCCTCGTCGGCAAGGTTGAGCGGGTAGATCGCATCCTCGGGCAAGTTCGCACCGAGTCCCTGCTGCGCGACGATGGCGCGCTTGAGATAGTAGTTGCCGTAGACGCCCATCGTGTCGGTGTTCATCGACCAGTTGTTCGTGACGCGGGCGAGCGTCGGCAGTTTCCAGAGCATCAGCCTCTGCCCGGCCTCCGGCGCACCTTCGAGGCCTTTTTTCACCGCGGCCGGCAATGCCGCGAAATCGAAGCTCTGGCCCGGCACGATGCCGATGCGCTTCATCTGCGCGACGATCGGCTGGTCGGTGAGATGTGGCGGATGGAGCTTCAGCAGTTCGGCGGCATAGGCGAAATACTTGTCGGCCGGCATGCTGTCGGCCTGGGTCTTGGGCGGCGTCGTCATGTCGATGCCCGGGTCGATCTTCGCCTCGACCGGCTTCGGCGCCTTGCCCCAATCCGACAGGGCCGTAACCTTGTAGCCGGCCTGGATCTTGTGGACAGCGTCATAGTCGGAGGGGCCGTCGGTCTTGGTCCGCCCGATCACCCAGGTATAGGGCGTCGGCGCGCTGATCCGCGACATCTCGGCCGGCACCGTTCCGGTCCAGCCGGGCGGTGTGACGAGGAAATTGCCGGCCTGCGTGCCTGTCGTGCGCCATCCCGGCGACGCGAACACATCCGACCACATGTCCAGCATCGGCAGGAGATAGAAGCGCCCGCCAGTGTCCGGCGCGGAAACGACCTGCGGCTCCTTGGTGAGATCGAGCCAGGCGACGGAATAGAGCGTATCGAAGTTGACCCGCACCACCAGTTTCATGTCCGCCGACGGAAACGACGGAATATTGACGAACATGTTCATCGGGCCTTTGCCGAACTCCTTCCCGGCCTCGATATTCGTGGATTGTTTTCGCGTGATGTCCATCGTGACCAGTGGATAGAAGTAGATATAGGCATCGACACCGATGGCATGAGCCTCGGCCTCGGTCAGCGCAGGCTGAGCGCTTTGAGCTGAGACGCCCTGGACCAACGCGGGGGCGAGGAAAAGGCCTAGAAAAACTGCAACGATGCTCCTGCTCATATCGCAACTCCCCAATTGCCGGATCGAAATTCCATGTGACTGACAAAAAGGAGGCCAATACTTCAATCAATACCAATGACCTCGCGTCAGGCGAAAACATTAACATGGAACAGTATTTCGACAATCGCGCCTTGCAGGCGGATACAACGGCAACTCCCCTGCGAAAGCACGAATTCGTTACTGCCGAGGCGAGCGGTGCAGGCAGGAGCCTGCACCTTCGACCTCGCGCTCAGGCGAGGATGCGCTGATCCACCAGATGCACCACCCGCCCGCCGGCAATGGTCGCGACGATGCGCGGCTGCGGCTCGGCTGCGACCAGCACGAGATCGGCGCGCTTGCCGGGTGCGATGACGCCGCGATCGAAAAGGCCCAGCGCCTCGGCCGGCCCCTGCGAGACCAGTTTCCAGGCCGCCTCGAAGCTCGCCGCCCCGCGCTCGGCGAGAATGAAGGGCGCGAGCGGCAGCGCCGGATAATAATAGTCGGAGGCGAGGATGGTGCAGAGCCCCTGACGCACCATCTCCTCGGCGGCCGGGCAGCCGGTATGCGAGCCGCCGCGCACGACATTGGGCGCGCCGAAGACGATCGGCTCGCCATGGGCTGCGGCCTCGCGCGTCGTCTCCTCGTCGATCGGGAACTCGGCCACGCTGACGCCGAGGTCGCGGTACCAGCGCCGCATCTGCGGGGTCATATCGTCATGCGAGAGGGCCGGCACCCCGGCCGCCCGTGCGGCGGCGGCGAGCCGCGCGATCGAAGCAGGGACCTCGTCGCGGCGGCTATGGACGTTCTCGACCAGCAGCATGAAGTCCTCATGTGAGAGGCCGGTGCGCTCGACCATCTTGCCGACCTTGTCCGGCCGGCTGCGCGATTTCAGCGTGCCCTCCATATGGTCGTTGAAGGCGAGCAGGCCGACGCGGCCGGCGGCCAGCCAGGCGAGGATCTCCGGCTCGGCGTCGAGATTATAGGTCTCGTGGCGGAGGTGAAAACGCGTATCGGCGCCGAGCTCGGGTCCGAGCCGCTCGATCGCCTCGATCAGGCGCCTTGCATTCTCGGCTCCGCGCAGGCCCGGCTCCCAGGACCAGGTGACGCCATGAAAGGCGGTGGTGATGCCGCTGGCGAGCAGAGCCCGGTCGGCATCACGCAAGGCGAGATCGATGTCGAAGGAAACGCCGGGGCGCGGCATGATATGGCGCTCGAAGGCATCGCCATGGCAGTCGACCAGACCGGGCAGGACGAGCAGGCCTGAGGCGTCGAGGCGCAGGGCATTGTCCGGCAGCGCCGTGTCGGACGGGGCGATCACGCCATCGCGCACCCGCAGATCGGCGATTTCGAGGCCGCCGGCCAGCACCCGGCCACCAGAGATCAACAGCGCCACCGCATCCACTCCTTGTCGCTGGCACCGGATCATCCGCGCCACTTCGGGCGAAGGCGCATGCGACCGGCAGATGACAGCCGCATGACGAGACCGGTCACTCAACCGTCGTGCGCCTGTCACCGCAACGTCGCACGGGCACTTTAGCGCCGCCTCCGAACCCCGCAGGAGGACGTCCATGCTGAAAAAGCTGGCATATGCATTCATCGCGGCTGCCGCCGCCTTCGTAACCCCGGCCGCCCAGGCGCAGGAGACGATCCGCTTCGCCGTGACCGATGTCGACGGGCTGGAATCGCTGCAGCGCGAATTCGGCCCGTTCAAGGCCGCCTTCGAGAAGCTCTCCGGGCTGAAGATGCAGTTCTTCGCGGTCTCCGGCCGCACCGCGGCGGTCGAGGCCATGGCCGCCGACCAGATCGATTTCGTGCTGACCGGCCCGGCCGAATATGTGGTCTTCAAGGCGCGCACCGGCGCGGTGCCGGTCGTCGGCTGGCAGCGGCCCGACTATTTCTCGCAGGTCGCCGTGCTCGCGAGCGGCCCGATCAAGTCGGTCGCCGATCTCAAGGGCAAGACCATCTCCTTCGGCGAGATCGGCTCGACCTCGCAACATCTCGGCCCGGCCCAGGCGCTCGCCGATTTCGGGCTCAAGTACAATGTCGACTACAAGCCGATCTTCGTGAAGCGCAATGTCGCCGCCGAAGCGGTGAAGCGCGGCGATATCGCAGCGATCGGCCTCAATCTCGGCCATCTCAACAGCATCCGCAAATCCGATCCGAAGACCGGCTTCACGGTGGTGGCACGCGGCCGCGATCTGCCCAATGACGTGATGATCGCCAGCCCGAAGGTGAAGCCGGAGGTGCTCGCCAAGGTCCGCAAGACCTTCCTCGACAATGGCCAGGAGCTGATGAAGGCCGTCGTCTCCGACACCGACGACAACAAGAAGTTCGCCGGCGGCGTCTTCCTGCCCGAGGTCAAGGACAGCGACTACGACTATGTCCGCTCGATCTACCAGACCATCGGCATCACCGAGTTCAACAAGTTCATCGAGTGATGACAGCGCATCTGCAGACGGAACAGACCACGGGCGCGCAAGCGCCCGTGGTCGCCATTTCCGGCCTCGCCAAGAGCTTCGGCACGCGCCGGATCATCGAGCGGCTGGACCTCACCATTCCCCAAGGTGAATCGCTGGCGCTGATCGGCGCCAACGGCACCGGCAAGTCGACGCTGCTGCGCATGATCGTGCGCCTCGCCGAGGCGGATGCCGGCACGATCTCGGTCTTGGGTGACGAGGTCGGAAGCCTGCGCGGAGCCGCGCTGAAGCGCTTCAGGGCACGGGTCGGCGTCGTCTTCCAGAAGCACAATCTGGTCTCGCGGCTGAGCGCGCTGAGCAATGTCGTGCATGGCGTCCAGTCGCGCCGCTCCGGCCCGCGCACCTGGGCGCAGGCGCTGGCCCCGGCCGAAATCCGGGACGAGGCGATGGAATGCCTTGCCGCCGTCGGGCTCGCGGACAAGGCGATGCAGCGGGCGGATTCGCTTTCCGGCGGCCAGTCGCAGCGCGTCGCGATCGCCCGCATGCTGATGCAGCGGCCGCAGATCGTGCTCGCCGACGAGCCCGATGCCAGCCTCGACCCGCGCGCCGGGCGCGAGGTGATGGAACTGCTGTTCCGGCTGACGCGCGACAAGGGGCTCACCCTCGTCTTCGTCTCGCACCACATGGCGCATGCAAGGCGCTTCTCCGACCGCATCGTCGGCCTCGGCAATGGCGGCATCGCGCTCGACCGGCGCGCCCTGCACTGCAACGAAGCCGAGCTCGCCGCCTTCTTCGAGGAGCCGGCCGAGGACGTTCCCGCCGCACAGCCGGCCCTGGTGTTCGCATGAGCCTGCAATCCACCCCACACAACCTCCATGCCGGCGACCGTTTCGCGCGGCCGAGCACCGCCGCCTTCATGGGCTGGTTCCTGGCGCTGGCGCTGCTGGTCTGGTCGTTCAGCGGCTCCGAGCTCTCGGCCGAGAAGCTCGTGCGCGGCCTGCCCTATATGGGCAACATTCTCTCGCGGATGTTCCCGCCAGACCTCGCCAGGCTCGACAGCATCCTCGCCTCGCTGGCGACGACCTTCCAGATGGCAGTCTCGGGCTGCGTGCTCGGGCTGATCCTGAGCTTTCCGCTCGCCGTGCTCGCGGCGGAAGGCCTCTCGCCGCATCCCATCATCCGCGCGCTGACCCGCGGGCTGATCGCACTGTTCCGCACCGTCCCGGACCTGATCTGGGCACTGTTCTTCGTGATCGCGGTGGGTCTCGGCCCCGCTGCCGGCGTGCTGGCACTGATGATCGACACGATCGGCTATGCCGGGCGCTTCTTCGCCGAGGCGATGGAGGAGACCGACAAGGGCCCGCGCGAGGCGCTCTCCACCATCGGCGCGAGCCGGACCGGGCTGATCTTCTCGGCGGTGGTGCCGAATGCGATGCCGTCCTTCATCGCGACCTCGCTGTTCTGCGTCGAGAAGGCGACCCGCGCCTCGGTCGTGCTCGGGCTGGTCGGCGCCGGCGGCATCGGCGTCGAGCTCAAGGTTGCCTTCGATCTGTTCGACTACGATACGGCGCTGACGATCATCCTGGCGATCTTCGCGCTGGTCGTCGCGGTCGAGCAGATCGGCGGCTATCTGCGGCGCCGGATCATCTGAGGGCTCGGTCGGCCAGGGCTTCAGCCGGCGAGCAACGCGACGCCGGCGAGGACAAGCCCACCGCCGGCGACGCGGGCAAGAACGGGAGCCTGCTGCGCCAGCCGCGCCGCCAGGAAAAGGCCGACGCCGTGCAGCGCGGCGGTCGAGATGACGAAGCCGGCAGCATAGGCGAAGCCGCTGGCGTTCTCCGGCAACTCCGCTCCATGCGCGAAGCCGTGGAAGATCGCGAAGATGCCGCAGGCGAGCGCGCCGGCCGCCAGCGGCGGCGAGGCTTTCAACGCGATGGCGAGGCCGAGGATGACGATCGAAACGGCGATGCCGATTTCGGCGCCGGGCAATTGCCCGCCGGCCATGGCCCAGGCACCGGCCAGCCCCATCGTCGTGACGAAGGCGACGGGATAGGCAATGCGCGCCTTGCCTCCGACGAGCCCGGCCCAGAGGCCGACCGCGACCATGGCGAGGACGTGATCGAGCCCGGTCAGCGGGTGCAGCAGCCCATGCGCCAGCCCCTCGACGGAGCCGACGCCGGTATGCGCCAGCGCCGGGGCGGCAGCCCCCGTCAGCAGGAGCGTCAATGCCGCGGCCATGCCTCTCGCCGTCGTCCTGCGTGCCATCGCCTCAAATCCCTCAGCTCCGCGCCGTGGCCTTCAGCCCTCCGGCGGTCTCGATGAAGTCGACGACCTGATCGACACCCTCCCCCGCCCGCGTATTGGTAAAGGCGAAAGGACGCTTGCCGCGCATGGTCTTCGAATCCCGATCCATCACTGCAAGATCCGCGCCGACATGCGGGGCGAGGTCGGTCTTGTTGATGACGAGAAGGTCCGAGCGGGTGATGCCCGGCCCGCCCTTGCGCGGGATCTTCTCGCCGGCAGCGACGTCGATGACATAGATCGTCAGGTCGGCGAGTTCGGGCGAGAAGGTGGCGGCGAGGTTGTCGCCGCCGGATTCGATCAGGATCAGGTCGAGCGCCGGGAACCTGCCGCGCATCTCTGCGACCGCGGCGAGATTGATCGAGCAATCCTCGCGGATCGCGGTATGCGGGCAACCGCCGGTCTCGACGCCCATGATCCGCTCCTCCGGCAGCGCGCCGGAGACGGTGAGGATGCGGGCATCCTCCTTGGTGTAGATGTCGTTGGTGATCGCGGCGATCTCGTAGCGATCGCGCATGCGCTTGCACAGCGTCTCCATCAGCGCGGTCTTGCCGGAGCCGACCGGGCCGCCGATGCCGACCCGCAAAGGGCCATGGGGGGAAGCGCTCATGAGCGGAACAGCCTCGAATACTGGGTTTCGTGACGCAAGGCGGCGAGGTCCGAGCGGAAGGCGCAGCTGCCGAGCGCATCCAGCGCGGCGGCTTCCGCCCTCGCCGCGGCGCTACGCAAGAGCGGGGCCAAGCCGGCCGTGACGCGCTGGCCGTCGGTCTGGCCGACGATGCCGAGCCGGACCGCGGCCGAGACCAGATTGGCGACGAAGGCGAGCGAAAAGGCCTCGAGCGAAGGCAACAGCGGCAGCCCGTGGCCGCTCGCGGCGACGGCGACGGCGACGGGATAGGCGACATCGCCCGGCCAGGCCGCCTTCAGCGCTTCGATCGAAGTGCAGGGCCAGGAAGCGGCGATGGCGGCTACGAAGGCATTGCCCTGCGTCACCGTCTCCAGCCGCCGCTCGGTCGAATTGGCCAGCGCGAGTGCGAGCTCAGCGGCTTCGGCCAGCCCCTTCGCATCGCCATCGCCGACGGCGCGCCAGGCGGAGGCGAAGAGGATGAGGTCATTGCGCAGCGAGCCATGCTCGACGAGCGCGCCGAGCCAGTCCTCCAGGCCTGGCGCGTCGGTGAGGTCGCCGGTCTCGAAGGCCGATTCCAGCCCATGGGAATAGGCGAAGCCGCCGACCGGGAAGGACGGCGACAGCCAGATCATCAGGGGCAGCTGAACCCCGGTCATCGTTCAGTGGTCGTGCTTGTGGCTCTTATGGCCGTGCTCGGCGCCATGATGATGGCCATGATCATGCTTGTGACCATGGTCGTCATGATGGTGGTCATGGCCGCAGCCGCAGGAGGCGCCGTGGGCGTGCTCGTGCTTGTGCTCGCCATGGCTGTGGTCGTGGGCATGCGCCTCGCCATGGCCGGCATGGGAATGGCCATGGCCGTGATCATGATCGTGCTGATGGTCGTGACCGCAGCAGGCAGCACCATGCGCGTGATCATGTCCGTGCGCGTGGTCGTGATGCTCATGGCCGTGATGCTCATGGCCGTGATGGTCATGGCCGCAATTTGCGTGATCGTGGTCATAGGCCCCGCGCTCGGGCTGGAACGGCCGCTCGACATCGCTCATCGCGCAGCCCTGGCCGCGGACCATCTCGGCCAGCACATGGTCGTGCTCGATATAGATCGCGTCGGCGGTGATCTCCGCCGGGGTATGGCGGTTGCCGATATGCCAGGCGACGCGCATCAGGCGCAGTGGATTCTCGGCCTTGATCTCGATCAGCTTCTGCGCGGCAGCCTTGATCAGGACGAGCGAGCCGTCCTCCAGCTTGACGGCATCGCCATCGTTCAGCGCCGTCGGCTTGTCGAGATCGAGCAGGATGTCGCTCCCGCCATCGCCCTTCAGCGCGACGCGACGGCGGTTGCGGTCCTCATGGTCGAGGGTCAGGGTCTCGACGACCCGGTCCTGCTTGACCGCGGCCTTGCGGACGACGGAAGTGGCGCGCTGCATGTGACTAAACCCGTGGCGTGTTGGAT
Organism: Allobosea sp. GW823-FHT01F03; assembly: GCF_058798075.1. Taxonomy (NCBI): domain Bacteria; kingdom Pseudomonadati; phylum Pseudomonadota; class Alphaproteobacteria; order Hyphomicrobiales; family Alloboseaceae; genus Allobosea; species Allobosea sp. GW823-FHT01F03. The sequence continues at coordinate 4,191,566 of NZ_CM179505.1, forward strand.
CAAAGGCGATCGGCCGATCGCGGTTCCACCACTTCGACCACCGGAGCGAGGCCGACGCAAGTCCCGGGCCGGCTCCGATGAGGCGAGCCGGACGGAACAGGGCGCGCCGCTGCTGGAGCGGCAGCGGAACCGGACCGCCACACCTCTGAAAAGCAATTTCAATTCAATATCTTATCCTTCGATATCGGCCTAAAATCAGTTAGCCGCATAAATACCGTGGCGCCCGGCGCGGCGATCCTGTTAGATCGGCGGGTTAGCACGCCTGCCTGGTCTTTTGATCGGCAAGGACAAGGATAAAAGGGGAAGCCGACATGACCAGGATTTCACTGCCCGCTCTGCGCGGGCTCGCGGGCGCGCTCGCCGGCATCGGCCTGAGCGTCGCCATGGCCGGGGCAGCGGCGGCGCAAACGACGCTGGAACGGATCAAGCAGCGCGGCAACCTGATCTGCGGCGCCAGCCATGGCGTGGCCGGCTTCTCGCTGCCGGATGCGCAGGGGCAATGGCGCGGCTTCGACGTCGATATCTGCCGGGCGTTGGCGGCGGTGATCTTCAACGATCAGGAGAAGGCGAAGTACATCTCGCTGGCCTCGAAGGACCGGCTGACGGCTCTGCAGAGCGGCGAGATCGACGTGCTCTCGCGGACCACGACCTGGACGCTCGGCCGCGATGCCGGCTTCGGCCTCAACTTCACGGCGATCAATTATTTCGACGGCCAGGGCTTCCTGGTGCGCAAGAGCACCGGCGTGAAGGAGGTCAAGGCGCTCGACGGGGCCTCGGTCTGCGTCGCCCAGGGCACCACCACCGAGCTCAACCTCGCCGACTATTTCCGCACGCATAACATGAAGTACGAGGTCATCGCCTTCGCCGGGCTGGACGAGACGATCCAGGCCTATGAGGCCGGCCGCTGCGACGCCTACACCACCGATCTCTCGCAGCTCGCCGCCAACCGGATGAAGCTCAAGGTCCCGGCGGATCACGAGCTGCTGCCCGAGATGATCTCGAAGGAGCCGCTCGGCCCCTGGGTCCGCCAGGGCGACGATGCCTGGTTCGATATCGTGCGCTGGACGGTCTACGCGCTGATGAACGCCGAGGAATATGGGATCACACAGGCCAATGTCGACGAGATGGTGAAATCGACCAATCCCGAGATCCGTCGCCTGCTCGGCACCGAGGGCAAATTCGGCGAGAGCCTCGGCCTGACCAATGACTGGGTAGTCCGGATCGTCAAGGCGGTCGGCAATTATGGCGAGAGCTTCGACCGGCATCTCGGCGCCAAATCGCCGCTCAACCTGCCGCGCGGCATGAACAGGCTCTGGACGCAGGGCGGCCTGCAATACGCCCCGCCGGTGCGCTGATCTCCGGCACTTTGTCGGCACGCGGATTTCGCTCGAACCGCATCGTCATCCTGAACAAGCGGCGTAGCCGCGCAGCCCAGGATGACGATCTCGAAAAATCAGCGCGGCAGCGCCTTCACCTCGTCGTCGAACTTCTTCAGGAGGCGCGAGCGCTCGGCCGGGCTGCCCCAGCGCGGGGTGTCGTAGTCGATCAGCTTGATCTCCTCGAATTTCGGCGCATCAGGCGAGAGCTTGGCGTTCTTGTTGGAGGGGATCGAGTTGATCTTGAGCTTGGCGTTGATGTCCTGCGCCTCGGGCGAGAGCGTGAAGTCGACGAATTTGCGCGCCGCCTCCGGGTTCTTGCCGCCCTTGATCACCGAGACCGAGCCGGTCTCGTAGCCGGTGCCCTCGCAAGGGGCGACGATGCCGATCGGCGCGCCCTGCAGCTTCTGCGTCAGCATGTCGTGCATGAAGGCGATGCCGACCCCGGTCTCGCCGAGCGCCGTCGCCTTGACGGGAGCGATGCCGGATTTGGTGTACTGGCTGATGTTCTTGTGCAGGGTCTTCAGGAACTCGAAGCCCTTCTCCTCGCCGAGCCGCTGGACGGTCGTCGCGAGGAAGACATAGGCCGTGCCCGAGGAGCTGGGATCGGCGACCTGGACCTCGTCCTTGAACTTGGGATCGAGCAGATCGGCCCAGCATTTCGGCTCGGGCAGCTTCCTGCTCTTCAGGGTCTCGAGATTGTAGCCGATGCCGAGCGCGCCGAGATAAATGCCGGAGGTGCGGAACTTCGACTGCTCGGCATGGCGCTGCGCCCAGTCGTGCAGCTCGGCGAGCTTCGGCGACTTGTACTCGTCGAGCAGACCTTCCTCGGCCGCCTGCAGATGCGGCTCACCCGGCCCGCCCCACCAGACATCGCCGCGCGGATTGGAGGCCTCGGCCTTGACCTGGGCATAGACCTCGCCGGTCGACTTGCGGACCATCTGGACCTTGATGCCGGTCGACTTCTCGAAGATCGCAGCGCCCTCGCGGCACTGCTCCTCGAGGATCGAGCAATAGACGGTGACCTGGCCTTGGGCGGCGGCGGGGCCGGCATAGGCGGCGACGGCCAGCGTGGCCGTGGCCAGGGCGTGACGAAGACTTGGCAAGGTTTCCTCCAGGGCAACTTTTCTTAGCCGGCGAGATGAAGGCCAAGAGCCCAGCCCTGTCAACCGCGCCGGCTTGCGCCGCGATCAGCGCCGCCGCGTGCGGTCGGGAAGCTTGTCGATCGCCTCGTCAGCACCCTGCTTCCTGCCGAGCACGCCCTCGCGCAGGACCTTGGTGGCGGCGTCCTGCTTAAGCGCCGGCGAGGTTTTCAGCGGCGCCGTCGCCTTCGTCGCCTCCAGGCCGATCTCCTTGGGCTTGCGCCCGTCATTGCGGGCGCTGGCGGCGAAGGTGGCGAGTGCCTCCGGCTGCAGGCCTTTCGGATCGACGACTTTGGACTTGGCCATGGCTGGTCTCCCTGCGGCGTTTGGCGATCAACGCCAGGGCTCCACAGGGAGTTCCGCGCCGCGACGGCTCAGAACAGGAAATAACGCTGCGCCAGCGGCAGCTCCTTGGCGGGCTCGCAGACCAGCAACTCGCCATCCGCCACCACCGCATAGGTCTCCGGGTCGATGCGGATATCGGGGGTGGCGTCGTTGTGGATCATGCTCTTCTTGGAAATGCCGCCGCGGGTGTTCTCGACCTCGACCATCTGCTTGTCCGTGCCGAGCCGGCCCTTCAGCCCGTTCGCCAGCGCCGCCTGCGAGACGAAGACCAGCGAAGTCGTGCTGACGGCCTTGCCGAAGGCGCCGAACATCGGCCGGTAATGCACCGGCTGCGGCGTCGGGATCGAGGCATTGGGATCGCCCATCGGAGCAGCGGCGATCATACCGCCCTTCAGCACGAGGTCGGGTTTGGCGCCGAAGAAGGCCGGCGACCAGATCACGAGGTCTGCGAGCTTTCCCACTTCGACCGAGCCGATATGGCGGGATATGCCGTGCGAGATCGCCGGATTGATCGTGTATTTCGCGACATAGCGCTTGGCGCGGAAATTATCGGCGCCGGTGCCGGCATCCTCCGGCAATGGCCCGCGCTGGACCTTCATCTTGTGGGCGGTCTGCCAGGTGCGGGTGACGACCTCGCCGATCCGGCCCATGGCCTGCGAATCCGAGGACATCATCGAGAGCGCGCCGAGATCGTGCAGGATGTCCTCGGCTGCGATCGTCTCCTTGCGGATGCGGCTCTCGGCGAAGGCGAGGTCCTCGGGGATCGAGGGCGACAAATGATGGCAGACCATCAGCATGTCGAGGTGCTCGTCGAGCGTGTTGACGGTGAAAGGCCTTGTCGGATTGGTCGACGAAGGCAGGACATTGGGCAGCCCCGCCACCTTCATGATGTCGGGCGCATGGCCGCCGCCGGCGCCTTCGGTATGGAAGGCGTGGATGGTGCGGCCTTTGAAGGCCCTGATCGTGTCCTCGACGAAGCCGGACTCGTTCAGCGTGTCCGAGTGGATCATCACCTGGACGTCGTATTCGTCAGCGACCGAGAGGCAGTTGTCGATCGCGGCAGGGGTCGTGCCCCAGTCCTCATGCAGCTTGAGCGCGCAAGCGCCGGCCTCGACCATCTCGATCAGGGAGCCCGGCACGGCGGCGTTGCCCTTGCCGGCGAAGGCCAGGTTCATCGGGAAGGCGTCGGCGGCTCGGATCATCTGGCCGAGATGCCAGGGGCCGGGCGTGCAGGTCGTCGCCAGCGTACCATGGGCCGGGCCGGTGCCTCCGCCGAGCATGGTGGTCAGCCCGCTCATCAGCGCATCCTCGATCTGCTGCGGGCAGATATAGTGGATATGGCTGTCGAAGCCGCCGGCGGTGATGATCTTGCCCTCGCCGGCGATCACCTCGGTGCCGGGGCCGACGATGATCGTCTCCTCCGGCGCGAAATTGCCGAAACCGTCCTGGATATCGGGATTGCCGGCCTTGCCGATGGCGCAGATGCGACCGGCCCTGATGCCGATATCGGCCTTCACGATCCCCCAATGGTCGAGGATCAACGCGTTGGTGATGACGGTGTCGACCGCCCCGTCGGCATTGCGCACCTGGCTCTGGCCCATGCCGTCGCGGATGACCTTGCCGCCGCCGAACTTCACCTCCTCGCCATAGGTGGTGAAGTCCTTCTCGACCTTGATGACGAGCTCGGTATCGCCGAGGCGCACCGTATCGCCGGTCGTCGGGCCGAACATGGCGGCATAGGCATTGCGCGGAAAGGCGAAGGGCATGGTCGGTTCCCGATCTGGTCCTGCGATGTCTCTGGCAATTCTCAGGCCGAAGCCGTCCCCGGCTCAGGCGGCTCGCCATTCCCGGTCTCACTGGCCTTTGGTTCACTGTTCTTGGGTTTGCGGGGCCCCTTGCGCTTGCCGGCCGCAGCCTTGGCGAGCTTGCGGGCCTGGTCGCGCTGCGTCTCCTGCATCATCTCGAGCTGGACCTGCTGGATCTCGGCCAGGCGCTGCCACTGCTTGGTGATGAGATGGTCGATCTTCTCGTGCAGATGCCGGATTTCCAGTTCGGCCTTGAGATTGACCTGGTAGTCGTTGGAGGAGCGGGCGCGGTCCTTCTGCTCCTGGCGCTTCTGGCTCATCATGATGATCGGCGCCTGGATCGCCGCGATGCATGAGAGCACGAGATTGAGCAAAATGAAGGGATAGGCATCAAAAGCCCCCGGTCCCTCTGCGATATTGATCAGCATCCAGACCACCAGCACGCAGCCGAAGCTGATCAGGAAGGCCCAGGAGCCGCCAAAACTGGCGAGCCCGTCCGAGACGCGCTCGCCGAAACTGCGCTTCTCGTCGAACTCGTCATCGGTGTTGGCCGCGATCGTGTCCTGACGGGCGATGCTCTCGACGACCTCGCGATCGAGATCGGAGTATTCGCCATGCTCCTCGCGCAGGATCTCCTCGACATAGCGGGTACGGTAGCGCGCCAGCTCGGTGCGCGAGATCAGACTGTGCTCGGTCAGCTGCGGAAAATCCGCCAGAATGCGCTCGGTGAGAGAGGGGCGCAGCGTCTCCAGCGAGACCAGGTTCTTACGCGGGATCTCGGCACCCGAGATCGCACAGATGCCGTATTTCTTTTTGCCGTTCGCAGGAAGATGGGAGGGCTGCACGTCTGCTGCTTCGGTCATCGGCCGGCTCCGCCATTCGCTTTGTGCAGCTACAGCTTACCCATCACCTCCTGACGGAAGCCATAGACCTCGCGCTTGCCGGCCAGCACCACCAGCCGGACCTCGCGGGTCTGGCCGGGCTCGAAACGCACCGCCGTGCCGGCGGGAATATCGAGCCGGAAGCCTCGCGCCTTCTCACGCTCGAAGGCGAGCGCCGGATTGGCCTCGAAGAAATGGTAATGCGAACCGACCTGGATCGGCCGGTCACCGGTATTGGCGACACTGAGCGTCAGGCTCTCGCGGCCTTCATTGAGGATGAGATCACCCGGCAGGGTCGTGACCTCGCCCGGTTTCAGGCGGCCGGCGGAGCCACGGATCGGCTCGTGCACGGTGACGAGCTTGGTGCCGTCCGGGAAAGTCGCCTCGACCTGAACGTCGTGCAGCATCTCGGCGATGCCGTCCATGACCTGATCGGCGGTGAGGACATGCGCGCCGGCCTCCATCAGCTCGGCGACGGATCTGCCGTCGCGCGCGCCCTCGACGACGAAGTCGGTGATCAGCGCGACGGCTTCGGGATGGTTCAGCTTGACGCCGCGCTCGAGCCTGCGCCTCGCCACGATGGCGGCCATGGCGATGAGCAGCTTGTCCTTCTCGCGCGGCGTCAGGTTCATGCGTTGGCCTTCTCTGCCTCTTCCTCGTCTTCGTCATCCTCGGAGTCGTCGTCCTCGGACTCCTCGGCGTCGTCTTCCAGATCGTCCTCGTCCACCTCGCCGAGCGAAGCGTATTCATAGGCGAAGATGATCTCGCCGCTCTCCAGATCGAAGCTGCTGGAGGTCGATTCCTCGAAAGCGGCGATCAGCATCTCGGCGTCGGCGGGACCGTCGACGTCGAAGCGACGCACCGCGACCTCGCTTTCCGCGCCGATCAGCACGAGCTCGATCGCCCAGGCCCGCGAGCCGGTATCGTAGACGCATTTCAGACCCTGGATCGGCAGCATGGCGTTCTCCTCAGATTGACCAGGTGCGCGGCAGCGCACGCCCGGTCAGATGCCCGAGCAGCATGACGAGGGCGCGACGCAAGGCCTGCGCGTCGCTGCTGAGAAGCCGGATCAGGAGAAAGCCTTCATGCGCACCGGCAGCGGCCTCGACATCGGAAAAGGCGGCTTCTTCGGCGAGGCCCCCCCTGACCTCGTCGAGCCGCCCCGGTACCGTCGCGAGCACGGTCGAGACGGCGCGCGCGCCCTGCCCCACCGCCTTGCGGCGCAAGGTCTCGTCGATCGCGCCTTCGAGGCGCAGATCCTCGGCGAAGACCAGCCGGCCCTCGCGCCTTATGCGCCAGCGGTCATGCAAAGCGCCGTGAAGCAAGGTCTCGCCCATGGCGGCGCGGCCGAAATAGAGGGTTTCGCAGGCGATGAAGCCTGAATCCGCGGCAAGCTCGACGCTCAGGCTGCGCGCCAGCCGCGCGCCCGAGAACAGGATCGTCTCCTGCGGCAGCCAGGCGAGTTCGGCCCGCGCCGCGACGGCGATCTGCGTATCGACATGGGTATCTGAGCCCTGGCTGCGGTAGATCTTCTCCGCCGCCTGGGTGGTGACGACGGCCTGCGCCCCGGCATCGAGCCCGATCCGGGTGATGGCCCGGTCGCCGCCGGCCATGCCGCCAGCCGTGTTGATCAGCACCGCTTCGCAGCGGCCGTCATGGCTGGTCGGGAAACGGGCGCGATAGCCACCGCTCTCGGCGACCTCCAGGCGCATGGTGCGCGCTCCGACCGCACCAAAGCGCAGGCGGACGCCGCCGCTGGCCCGGACATAGTCCGGCAACAGCGGATCGACGGGCAAGGGCAATGCGGGAGCATACATGGCAGGCCGGCTCTGGCGGACCGCTGCAGTCTTCCGTGCCCGGAATTCATCGGCAAGGGCCAGCCCGCCGGGCACTGCCCAAATTACGGGCAGCGCCGCTCAGCGCGCGGGCAGTCAGGGATGCGCGGCCAGGAAACGCTCGACCTCCTCGCGTTTCGGCGTGCCGGCCCGGCCACCGAAACGGGTGCATTTGATCGCGGCGACAGCCGAGGCGAAGCGCACCGCTGCCCGCTCGCTCTGCCCTTCGGCGAGCGCCAGCGCGAAGGCGCCGTGCCAGACATCGCCGGCGCCGAGCGTGTCGACCGCCTCGATCGGGAAGGCCGGCAGATGGGCGATGCCGCCATTCTCCATGAACAGCACGCCGCGATGGCCGAGCGTGACGGCGAGCCAGTTGTCGGCCCCGCGCGCCAGCACGGCCAGGGCCTCGCGCGGATCACCCTCACCGCAGATCTCGGTGAGCGCCTTTTCGCTGAAGGCGACATGGCTGGCGGTCGTAATCATCTCCGGATGGGTCGGCTGGCGGTCGCCATCGATGACGCCGGGCACACCCGCCGCCCGCGCCAGCTTCAGCGCCGCGAGCGAGCCCTCGCCCCAGCGCGTATCGACCAGCACCGCATCGGCGCCCACCGGCAGCGCAGCCGGCAGCCAGTCGGGCTCGAGCGGGGTCTCGGGGTCGGTATAGGAAACCACCATGCGCTCGCCCTGGGCGTCGACCAGGATCGCGGAGACAGGCGAGCGCAGGCCGGGAAAGCGCCTGGCGAAGGCAGTGTCGACGCCGTCGCGATGCAGATCAGCGAGGATGGCGTCGCCGGTCAGGTCGTCGCCGAGCCGGGTCGCGAGCCAGGCCTTGCCGCCCGAACGCGCGACCGCGACCGAGCCGCTGCCGGCGCAGCCGCCGCCGGTGACGACGAGGTCGCGCGCGCGATCCTTCTCGCCGGGGCTCGGGACATGCGAGACGCTGTAGACATAGTCGAGGGTCGCGATACCAAGACAGAAGACACCGGCCATGAAGCTCAGACTCCGAACCTGAATTCACTGAGCTGGCGATAGACCTCGCCCGGCCGCAGCACCGTTGAGGGAAAATGCGGCAGGTTCGGCGAATCCGGCACATGCTGCGGCTCCAGCGCTATCCCGGCATTGGCTCCATAGGCAACACCGTCCAGCCCGGGCACCGGGGTGGCGAGCTTGGCGCCGTCATAGACCTGCAGCGCCGGCTCGGTCGTCCAGATCTCCATGGCGAGCCCCGAGCGCCGTGAGCGCAGCGTCGCGGCATGGGCGAGTTCGAGTCCGCCAGCCGCCGGCTCGCGCCGGTCGCGGCGCAGCACATAGTTGTGGTCGTACCAGAAGCGGCCGCCATCCTGACTGGCGAAGCGGATCGGCCGGGCCTTGCGGAAATCGAAGGGCGTGCCGGCGACATCGGCGAGCGAGCCGTCGGGGATCAGGTCAGCATCGACCGGCGTGGTCAGATTGGCGCGGACCTCGAGCTCATGGTCGAGGATGTCGGGTCCGTCATCGAGCCGGAAATAGGAGTGATGCGCGAGATTGACGATGGTCGGCGCATCGGTGGTGGCCGAGAGTTCGAGGCGCAGCGTCGCGCCGTCGACGAGGGCGTAGCGGCACCAGACCCGCAGCGTGCCGGGATAGCCGGCATCGCCGTCGGCCGAGACCAGCGCCAGCGTCACGCTCGCCTCGTCGTGCTGGATCATCGTCCAGGGCCGCTTGCCGAAACCCTGGCCGCCGCCATGCAGCGAATGCTTGCCGCCTTGATTCAGCGGCGTGCGATGGGACACGCCGTCGAGCATGAAGCGGCCATGGCCGATGCGGTTGGCGAAACGGCCGGCGATCGCACCCATATGCGGCGAATGGGCGGGATAATCCGCGAAGTTCGGGAAGCCGAGCACGACGCGCTGGCGGCCGCCACCCGACAGCGGCACGACGAGGTCGCGCAGCACCGCCCCCCATTCCATCACCCTGGCCTCGGCGCCGCCGGGCGAATGCAGCTTCGCTTCGTGAATCGGCGTGCCGTCGTCGAGATGTCCGATGAGAGCTTTGTTCAAGACCACCCCCCTTTAGCGACGCCTCGACCGGGGCGCCGGCCTGACTGGCCATATCGCCGGAAAGACCGGGCGGACAAGCCGCCCGGTGGGAGACTCGCTCACCAGACGCCGGTGTTCGGCATGCTCAGCCACGGCTCGGCCGGCGGCTTGGGATCGCCCTTCTGCAGCAATTCGATCGAGATGTTGTCGGGCGAGCGGATGAAGGCCATGTTGCCGTCGCGCGGCGGCCGGTTGATGGTGATGCCGGCCTTCATCAGCTTGTCGCAGGTGGCGTAGATATCGTCGACCTCATAGGCGAGGTGGCCGAAATTGCGGCCGCCGGTGTAGACCTCCGGATCCCAGTTATAGGTCAGCTCCAGGGTCGGCCGCCCCCGGCTGCCCTGCTCCTTCACATGCGGCGCGTCTTCCGGCGCGGCCAGGAAGACGAGGGTGAAACGGCCCTTTTCGCTCTCCATGCGGCGGGTTTCGACCAGACCGAACTTGGTCACGTAGAAATCGAGTGCGGCATCGAGGTCGGTGACGCGCACCATGGTGTGGAGATATCTCACAGCTCTTCTCCCAGGGTTGATCTGGCCGATAGATCGGGCCAAATCCGCCATTCGCCAAGAGGGCTCACGCGGACATATCATGAGCGATACGCAGGATCGCATGCCGGCGGCGGCGGCTTCGGCCGAGATGTCGCAGATCAAGCAGAGAGCGGCGGCGCTCTCGGTGGCCGCCAGCCTCCTGCTGACGCTGGCGAAGTTCGCGGCGGCGCTGGTCTCCGGCTCGCTCGCCCTGCTGACCGACGCGCTGCAGGGGCTGATCGATATCGGCTCGACCCTGTTCACCTGGTTCGCGGTGCGCGCCGCCGACAAGCCGGCCGACGACAAGCATCATTACGGGCACGGCAAGGTCGAGGCGCTGGCGGCGCTGCTCGAAACCGCGATCCTGTTCGGCCTCTCGGGCGCGATCCTGTGGGAGGCGATCAACCGTCTGCGGGCAGGCACCGAGCCGCCTGTCGAGGTGACCGCGCTCGTCGTCGGCGTGCTCCTGTTCTCACTGATGGTCGACGCGACGCGCTGGCGGGCCCTGACCACCGTGGCGCGAGACACCCGCAGCGAGGCGCTCGCCGCCGAGGCGACGCATTTCGCCACCGATTTCGTCGGCACCGCGCTGGTGCTCGCCGGCCTCGTCCTGTCGCGGATGGGCGTACCCATGGCCGACAGCGCGACGGCGCTCGGGCTCGCGGTCTACATGATCCTGACCGCGTATCGGCTCGGCCGGCGCACCATCGACACGCTGATCGACGCCGCCCCGAAAGGGGTTTCGGAGCGGCTGAGGCAGGCAGCGGCCGAAGTGCCCGGCGTCGTCGGCATCGAATGGCTGAAGCTGCGCCCCGCCGGCGGACAGGTGCAGGGCGAGATCGGCATCCTGGTCTCGCGCACCCTGCCGCTCGACCGCGTCACGGCGATCAAGACGGAGCTGCTCGCAGCCCTGGCCGCGGCAGAGCCCGGTGCCGAAATCACCGTCACCGCCAATCCCGTCCAGGTCGATGACGAGACGGCCCTCGAACGCGTCCTGCTGATCGCGCTCAAGATGAAGGTGCCGGTGCACCATGTCAGCGTCCACTCGATCGGCGAACGCCTCTCGGTCTCGCTCGACATGGAGGTCGATGCCGGCCTGCCGCTGTCCGAGGCGCACGACATCGCGACCCGTCTTGAAAGCGCGATCCGGGCGGAATTCGGCGGCGAAACCGAGGTCGAGACCCATATCGAGCCGATGGAGACCAGCCAGCCGAGCGGCCACAACGCCGCCTGGGAAACGGTCGAGGCGATCGGCAAGGCGATCGCCCAGGAGGCGGCGCGCGCCGCCGAGGCCGGAGGGCCGATCCGCGACATCCATTCGGTGCGCGTGCGCGAAACCCGCAACGGCCTCGTCGTCAACTATCACTGCCGGGCCGAGGGCGCACTCGATGTCGCCGCCGTGCACAATGCCGTCGATGCGATCGAGCGGGCGGTCCGGCAGGCGCGACCCGATGTCTGCCGACTGGTCAGCCATGCCGAGCCGGTCGCCAGCGCGCAACGCCATTAGCCTGGTCACGGGCCGGTTTTCGGATCGCCCGCCCAGCCTGTAAGACAAGCAACCAGCCTTACCAATGATCGGACGAGCCATGCGCGCCGAAGATGCCCCGATGATCCGCCTCGAGGACTACCGCCCTTCCGACTGGCTGATCGACACCGTCGACCTCGACATCCTCCTCGATGCGAACCGCACGCGGGTGCGCTCCCTGCTGAAGCTCCGGCCGAACCCGCAGGGCCGCCAGGGCGCGCCGCTGGTGCTCGACGGCGACGAGCTCGCGCTCGGCTCGATCGCGCTCGACGATGTGCCGCTCGCCCCCACTCTCTATACGGCGACGCCGCAGTCTCTGACGCTGCCCTCCCCGCCCGATCGGGCCTTCTCGCTGCGGATCGAGACGGAGCTGAACCCGGCCGCCAACACCAAGCTGATGGGCCTCTACCGCTCCAGCGGCGTCTATTGCACGCAATGCGAGGCCGACGGCTTCCGGCGCATCACCTATTTCCTCGACCGACCGGACGTGATGAGCGTCTACACGGTCAGGCTGGAGGCGGTGAAGGCCGAGGCGCCGGTTCTGCTGGCGAACGGCAACCTCGTCGCCTCCGGGGAGCTCCCCGGCGGCGAGCGCCATTTCGCCGTCTGGCATGACCCACACCCCAAGCCGGCCTATCTCTTTGCCATCGTCGGCGGCCGGCTCGACCATATCCGCCAGCCCTATGTCACCGCCGAGGGCCGCAAGGTCGAGCTCGCGGTCTATGTCGAGCCGGGCAAGGCCGGGCGCGCCGGCTGGGCGCTCGACTCGCTGGTGCGCTGCATGCGCTGGGACGAGCGCGTCTTCGGCCGCAACTACGATCTCGACGTGTTCAACGTCGTCGCCGTGTCGGACTTCAACATGGGCGCGATGGAGAACAAGGGCCTCAACATCTTCAACGACAAATATGTCCTGGCCGATCCCCTGACGGCGAGCGACGGCGACTACATCTCGATCGAGGCGATCATCGCCCATGAGTATTTCCATAACTGGACCGGAAACCGCATCACCTGCCGCGACTGGTTCCAGCTCTGCCTGAAGGAGGGGCTCACGGTCTTCCGCGACCAGGAATTCTCCTCCGACGAGCGCTCGCGCCCGGTGAAGCGCATCTCCGATGTCCGCACGCTGCGCTCGACCCAGTTCTCCGAGGATGCTGGCCCGCTCGCCCATCCGGTCCGGCCGCGCGCCTACAAGGAGATCAACAACTTCTACACGCCGACGGTCTATGAGAAGGGCGCGGAAGTCATCCGCATGCTCAAGGTTCTGACCGGCGACGACGCCTTCGCGCGTGGCATGGACCTCTATTTCGAGCGTTGCGACGGCACGGCCGCGACGATCGAGGAGTTCCTCGACTGCTTCATCGAGACCTCCGGCCAGGATCTCACGCATTTCGCCAGATGGTACGAGCAGGCGGGCACGCCGACAGTCGTCGCCTCCGGCCATTATGATGCGGCAGCAGGCAGCTACACGCTCGAACTCGCGCAATCGACACCGCCGACGCCAGGGCAGGAGGAAAAGGCGCCCGTCGTGATCCCGGTGGCGCTCGGCCTCGTCGGGAAAACCGGCGACCTGCCGCTCAACAGTATCTCCCCGGCACTGAAGGCGGGCGGGGTCGTCGTGCTCGACCAGCCCTCGCTCAACCTGACCTTCACCGGCCTTTCCGAGGCCCCCACCCCATCGCTGCTGCGCGGCTTCTCGGCCCCGGTGCGGCTCGAGCTCGATCTCGGCGATGCCGAACTGCTGCGCCTGTTCACCGCCGACAGCGATTCCTTCAACCGCTGGCAGGCCTTCCAGACCGTGGCGACCCGGGCCTTGGTGCGCGCGGGCAAGAGCGGCAATCTCCCCGAGCTCGCCGACAAGGCCCGCGACCTCGCGGCCGCCCTGACGGATTTCCTCGCCGGCCCGGCCATGGCCGACCCGGCCTTCGCCGCGCAGGTCCTGCGCCTGCCGAGCGCCGCCGACATCGCCCGCGAGATCGGCAAGGATGTCGACCCCGATGCCGTGTTCGCGGCCCATCGCGCCTTGTCCCGGGCGATCGGAGCGGCCCTGGCGGAGCCGCTCTCCGCATTGCAGGTGCAGCTGCGCCAGCACGGCCCCTATTCGCCGGCAGCCGGCCCCGCCGGCCAAAGGGCGCTGCGCAACGAAGCGCTCGGCCTGCTCGCCCTCGCCCTGCCGGTCGAAGCCAGCGCCCTGGCACAAGCCCGGTACGCCGAGGCCGACAACCTCACCGACCGGCTCGCGGCGCTGGCCGCCATGACGCTGATCCCCGGCGAGGCGCGCGAGGCTCTGATCGGCCGCTTCGTCGAGCTTTATGCCGACGAACCCCTCGTCCTCGACAAATGGCTGATGGCGCAGGCGCTGATCCCGGAAGCCGGCACGCTCGACCGCGTCAAGGCATTGATGGCGAGCCCGGCCTTCTCGCTCGGCAACCCCAATCGCGTGCGGGCGCTGATCGGCGGCTTCTCCGCCAATCTGACGCAGTTCAACCGCGCCGACGGCGCCGGCTACGGCTTCATCGCCGGCATCGTCACCGAGCTCGACCGCGCCAATCCCCAGGTCGCATCGCGTCTGCTCGGCGCGTTCAAGACCTGGCGCATGCTCGAACCGGGCCGGCGGGACCTGGCCAGGAGCGCGCTGCGCATGGTCGCGGCGACGCCGGGGCTGTCACGCGACGTTTCCGATATCGCGGCCCGCTCGCTGGCCTGACGTTAAGGCAAAAGCGGCGCTCCGGCGCCGCCAGTCGAAATGGTTAACGCTTCATTACGCGCACAGGATTCATCGACAATTTTAAGCAACCATAGCGCGTAAAGTGCGTGTATCACTCAACTCAAAGCTAGACAAAAGACCGCCCGCGGATTCAACTGAAACTGATTCGGGGATGCGGCACGTCTCCCGATCTTACTGACGGTACATCTTCCGAAGGGGGACGGGCATGGCGCGTGCAAACGCGGCTTGCGCAAACGTGCGCGCTGGCTCAATTCTGGGGGTCGCAAGATCCCTGACGCACCCGCTCTACCAGCGCTTTGAAAAGCTGGAACCGACCTTCCGCAAGGTAATACCGGCTCTGGTCGCCTGTTTCGTCGTGATCATGGCGCTCGGCGCCTATGTCCAGACCAGCGCGCTGCGAGACGACACCCTCGCCGATACGGAAACAGATCTGGATATTCTCGCCACCCTGCTGGCTCGCGAGCTCGATCTTGCTTCCCGCGACGAGAAAAATCTGCGCGCCATCCTCGCCGGCCTGAGCACCAGGCACATCGCCGGCCGTGGCCGCATCGTGCATGTCAGCGACGTGTCCGGCCGGGTGATCGCCAGCGAACCGATGCTGGGCAGCGGCAGCCGCAGCCTCGTCGAGCTGCTCGGTCCGGCCCAGGCCCTGACGGTGTTCGCCGAGCGCGCCGGGGTGATGAGGATCATGCTGCCGGGCGGCCTCGAGACGCTGGCGACCGTGCGCAACCTCGCCGCGCCCTTCGGCCAGGTTGCCGTGCTCCAGCCGATCAAGGGAGCGCTGTCGCTCTGGGAGGAGCGGAGCCGCTCGATCCTCGTGCTGTTCGTCTCGGCCGCGATCGTGCTCGCCGGCATCACCCTCGCCTTCATCCTGCAGTCGAAGCGCGCCCGCGCCGCCGACGACGATTGCGACTGCGTGCGCGAGCGCATCGACACTGCCCTGAGCCGCGGCCATTGCGGCCTCTGGGACTGGGACCTGGCGAAGGGCCGGATCTACTGGTCGGATTCCATGTACGCCATGCTCGGCTACGACCGCATGGGCGAGTTCATGTCCTTCGGCGAAGTGAACGCCTTCATCCACCCCGACGATGCCGATCTCTATGCGCTCGCCGACGCGATCAGCCGCGATGAAGCGACCCATCTCGACCAGGAGTTCCGCGTCCGCGACGCCAGCGGTCAATGGATCTGGCTGAAGGCCCGCGCCGAGCTGGTGATCGACCGCCGCACCGGCGCCCGCCATCTCGTCGGCATCGTCGTCGACATCTCCGAACAGCACCGCATGGCCGCCCGCACCGCGACCGCCGATGCGCGCTTGCGCGACGCCGTCGAGGCGATCTCGGAAGCCTTCGTGCTCTGGGACGCCGACCGCAAGCTCGTGCTCTGCAACGCCAAATACCAGCAGCTCCACCAGCTCCCGGCGGAACTGATGCGCGCCGGCACCAGCTACGAGGCGATCATGGGCTGCAGCGCCCAGCCCAGCGTCGACCGCGAGCCGGTCCGCAGCTCGCGCGCCGAACCCGGCAGCCATTCCTACGAAGCCAAGCTCTCGGATGGGCGCTGGCTCCAGATCAACGGCCGCCGCACCAAGGATGGCGGCTCGGTCTCGGTCGGCACCGACATCACCACGCTGAAGCAGCAGGAAGAGCGCCTGACCCGCTCCGAGCACCAGCTTCTGACCTCGGTGACCGACCTCAAGGCCTCGCGCCAGAAGCTCGAGGCCCAGGCCCAGCAGCTCGCGGAGCTCGCCGAGCTCTATCTCGAACAGAAGGCCTCGGCCGAGAGCGCCAACCGGGCCAAGTCAGAATTCCTCGCCAATATGAGCCATGAGCTGCGCACGCCGCTCAACGCCATCATCGGCTTCTCCGAGATCATGGAGGCGCGGCTGTTCGGCGATCTCGGCTCGGAGCGCTATGAGGAGTATGTCCGCGACATCCGCTCCAGCGGTGGCTATCTGCTCGCCGTGATCAACGACATCCTCAACATGGCCAAGATCGAGGCCGGCAAGGTCACGCTGGAAAAGACCGAGGTCGCGCTCGATCCGGTCATCGCCGAGGCGGCACGGACCCACCAGGAAGCAATCGCCGGCAAGCAGCTTTCCTTCTCCTGCGAGGTGCCCGGCGATCTGCGCCTCGAGGCGGATTCGCATGCCCTGTTCCAGATTCTCTCCAACCTGCTCGACAACGCCGTGAAGTTCACGCCGGAAGGCGGCACGATCGCGGTCCGCGTGCGGCCGGCGCCGGGCGCCCTCAACATCTATGTCGAGGATTCCGGCATCGGCATTCCGCCTGAGAAGATCGGCCGGATCGGCCGCCCCTTCGAGCAGGTCGAGGGCGAGCTGGCGCGCAGCTACAAGGGCTCGGGGCTGGGACTGGCGATCGCCCGCTCGCTGGCCGAGCTGCATGGCGGCGGCCTGCGCATCCGTTCGGTGATGGGCTCGGGCACCATTGTCATGGTGCACCTGCCTTTGAAGCACGAAATCAGCCCGAGCTTCGATCTCGTCGCCGCCTGATCGCGGCCTGCCGCCGGCGGCCTTGGCCTTCAGCCCTTCGCCGCGGCCAGGATCTGGCGAAACAGCGCCCGGACCCGCCCGCGCGTCTCGTCGAGTTCCGCCTTCAGCACCTTGGCGTCCGGCAGGCCAACGGCCGTCGCGATCCGGCGCAGCACCCGTTCCGGCACCGCCTTGGGGTCGAAGCGCTCCTCGACGGTGAAGCGCTGCCAGAGCTGGACGTCGCCGAGCAACCGCGCCGCTTCGGCGAGACGCAGCGCATCCTCCTCCGCGATCAGCCCGGTGCCGCGCGCCGCCTGGAACACCCCCGCCGTGGTCCGGGCCAGCAGTTCCGGGTGATCATGGGCATGGGCGAGGACGAGGAACTGGGCGAGGAAGTCGAGATCGGTCAGGCCGCCGGCGGCGAGCTTGAGGTCCCAGGGATCGGCCTCGCCCTTCTCCTTCGCGATCAAAGCGCGCATCTCGGCGACCGCCGCAGCGACCTTGGCCGGATCGCGCCGGCGCCGCAGGATATCGCGGATGGCGGCTTCGGCGCGCTGGCCCAGCACTGGATCGCCCGCCACGATGCGGGCGCGGGTCAGCGCCATCTCCTCCCAGATCTCGGCCTCGCCCTGATGATAGGCGATGAACCCCTCGAACTGCGTCGCAGCCGGGCTCTTGTTGCCGGAGGGACGCAGACGCAGATCGACCTGATAGAGCGTGCCCCGCCGCGTCGGCACCGTCAGGGCCGCGACCAGGCGCTGGCTGAAGCGCACATGCCAGGTAACCGGATCGAGCGGGCGCGCACCGGCGCTCGGCTCGGCATGCTCGGGCCGGTCGTAGAGCAGCATCAGGTCGAGGTCGGAGGACGGGGTCAGCTCCCCGGCTCCGAGCCGGCCTAGTCCGACCACGACAGCCTCGGCGTCGGGGATGACTCCATGCTCGGCGACGAAGGCGGTGCGGGTGTCCTCGAAAGCCGTCCGCAGGCAGGCCTCGGCGACCGCCGCATAGCCATGGCTGGCCTGCTCGGCGGTGATCACCCCCGACAGCAGGCGGGCGCCGACCAGGAAATTCTCCTGGCGCGCCGCATCGCGCATCCGGTCGAGCCCGTCCTCGACGCTCTCGGGCGTGCCGACGACCGCCCGGACGCGTCTTGCCACCGCCTCGCCGCCCTGGCCGGGTGTGCCGAAGGCGGGATCGATCACGGCGTCGAGCACATGCGGGTAGAGCGCCGCGACCTTGGCGAGGCGCGGCGCACTGCCGAGGATCTCGGCGAAGATGCCGAGCAAAGCCTCGCGAGAGCGCAGCAGGGTCAGAAGCTCGACTGCTGCCGGCATGCGCACGAAGGCGTTGTCGAGATGGGCGAGCGCGCCATCGGGATCGGTGGTGCGCCCGAGCGCGACCAGCAGGGCCGGGGTGAGCTCGGTCAGGACCTCGCGGGCGCGGGCGCTGGTCACGGCCGGCCGGCGGCCGAAATGCCAGCCGCGCACCGTCTCGGCCGCCGCCGAGGGCTGGCGGAAACCGAGCTTGCGCAGCGTTTCGAGCGTCTCCGGATCATCCTCGGTGCCGGTGAAGGAGAGCGCCCCGGCATCGCTGGCGAGACTCGGCGCATCCTCGAAGAGCAGCGCGTAATGGCTTTCGACCCGCCTGGCATGCGCGGTCAGCGCCTTGTCGAAGGCAGCGGTCGAGGGGTAGCCGCAGAAGCGGGCGAAGGCTTCCAGGTCCTTGGCCTCGGCCGGCAGGGTCTGAGTCTGCTCGTCATGGCGCATCTGCAGGCGATGCTCGATGGTGCGCAGGAAGCGATAGGATTCGGTGAGCTCGTCGCGGGCCTGCGGGTTGATCCAGCCCTCATTGGTCAGCTCGCCCAGCATGTCGACGGTCCGCGGCCCGCGCAGCGCCGGCCTGCGGCCGCCGAAAACGAGCTGCTGGGTCTGGACGAAGAACTCGATCTCGCGAATGCCGCCGCGGCCGAGCTTGACGTTGTGGCCGGGCAGGCTGAGCGTCTCGAAGCCCTTCACCGACTGGATCTGCCGCTTCATCGCATGGATGTCGGCGATGGCGGCGAAGTCGAAATATTTGCGCCAGATGAAGGGGGCGAGATCGGCGATGAAGCGGCGGCCGAGTTCGAGGTCGCCGGCGACCGGGCGCGCCTTGATCATCGCCGCGCGTTCCCAGTTCTGGCCGACCGTCTCGTAATAGGAATAGGCGGTGGGCAGGGCGACCGCGACATGGGTCGAGCCAGGGTCGGGCCGCAGCCGCAGATCGACGCGGAAGACATAGCCGTCCGGCGTGCGCTCCTGGATGATGCGGGCGATCTGCTGGGTGAGCTTGACGAAGAAGCTCGAGGGCTCGGCGACACCGGCCGCCTCGGCGATCTCCGGATCGAAGAAGACGACGATATCGATATCGGAAGAGTAGTTCAGCTCGCCGGCGCCATGCTTGCCGAGCGCGAGCACGACGAGGCCCGAGCCGGCGCCGGGATCGCCTGCATCCGGCAGCGCGATCCGGCCGAGATCGGCCGCCTGGCGCAGCGCATGCTCGGTCGCGAGCCTGACCGCCATGTCGGCCGTCGCGCTCAGAGCCTGCGTCACCTCCTCGACCGTCCAGGCGCCGCCGATATCGGCGAGCGCGACGAGCAGCGCCATCGCCTGCCGGAAACGGCGCAGCTCGCGCATCAGATCGGCGGTGGCCGTCTCGGGACCGGAAGCCTCCGCGATCCCACGCAGCAGCCCGTCGCGACGCTCGGCCGGGTCGGCGGTCAGGGATGCGAGCAGCCCGGCCGGGTCGCGCCGCATGATCTGGGTGAGGAAGGGCGAATGGGCGAGGATGCCGGCAACGAGATCCTGCGCGGCCGGATACCCGGAAAAATGCGCGGCGAGCGCCGCCCCCGTCTCCGCATCATGAAGCCGCTCAAGCAACTCACGCGCGACCAGCGGCTCGGCCCTCGTCCTTGCCGGCAGGACCGGCGCCGCCTTCAAGCGCTCGCATAGCGGCTCGCCCATGAGGCCCTCTCCCCGGCAACGGCCCGATTCAGGCCGACTGGAACCCTGCCGGCTTTGGCGGGGAAGTCGAGCCCGCAGGCTCTTCCACGGCCGGACTTTCCACAGCGGGCGGCGCCAGCGGCAGGGACATCTCGACACGCAGCCCAGGCGCGTTGTCCGCGAGTTGCACCGCACCGCCATGCAGGCGCGCCACCGCGGAAGCCAGCGCCAGGCCGAGGCCGAAGCCCGGCTTGCTGCGGCTCTTGTCGAGCCGGACGAAACGCTCGAGCACCCGGGCTCGGTCGGCTTCGGGAATGCCCGCGCCGTGATCGGCGACGCCGAGCTCGACCATATCGCCGACGCGCCTTGCCGTGACCTCGACCGTCGCCGGCGCCTCCCCCTCCGGCTTGCCGTATTTCAGGGCGTTGTCGATGAGGTTGGCCAGCGCCTGGCCGATCAGCTCGCGATTGCCGGTCAGCGAAAGCCCGGGCTCGACTTTGACCGAGAGCGAGAGCCCTGCCTCCTCGGCCAGCGGCTCGTAGAGCTCGCCGAGCCCATCGACGATCTCGGCGAGGTCGAGCGGGGCCATGCTGTCGCTGATTTGCCTGGTCTCGAGGCGAGCGATCATCAGGAGCGCGTTGAAGACGCGGATCAGCCCGTCGGCCTCGTCGATCGCGCCGTCCAATGCAGCGCGCAGCTGCTCCGGTGTCTCAGCGGTACGCAGCGCCTCCTCGGCGCGGTTGCGCAGGCGCGTCAGCGGCGTCTTGAGGTCATGGGCGATATTGTCGGAGACCTGCTGCATGCCGCTCATCAGCTCGCCGATGCGGTCGAGCATTGCGTTGAGATTGAGGGCGAGACGGTCGAGTTCGTCACCGGTGCCGGAGACGGCGAGCCGGCCCTTGAGGTCGCCGGCCATGATCGAGCGGGCGCTGTCGGTCATGCCGTCGATGCGCTTGAGCACGCGCCGCGCCACGAACCAGCCGCCGAAGCAGCCGAGCACCACGACGAGCACGAGCGACCAGGCGGCGGCGCGCTTGATGATGACGCGCAGCCGCTCGCGCTCCTCGACATCACGGCCGACGAGCAGCCGGAAACCGGCCGGCAGCATGAAGACGCGGACGATCGCGTGGTTGACCTGATCGAGCGCCTCCGACGAGCGCGCATACTGGATTTCCTTTTCACCCGGTCGGTCGAGCGTGCCGGGCTGGAGCGCCTCGATGTTCCCCGCGACGCGCTCGCCCGTCGGCGTGACCACGAGATAGAGCGAGGCGCCCGGACCGCGCGAGCGCCGTTCGATGACCTGGACCAGCCGCCGGATGCCGCCGAGGCGCTGCTGCTCGGCCAGGCCCTGGATCTCCGCATCGATGGTCGAGCGGATCTGGTCGTCGAGCAGGCTCTTGGCGTTCCAGGCGACATAGCCGAGCACGAAGGCGGCGAAGAGCGCGAAGACGACGAGATACACCGCCGTCAGCTTGAAGGCGGTGGTGCGGAAGAGGTTCGGCAGGAAGCGCTGGCCGCCGGCCGGCGCCGGATCAGCGAGCTGTGTCACGGACCATGTATCCCGCGCCGCGGATGGTGTGGATCATCGCATGCTCGAAGCCCTTGTCGATCTTGGCGCGCAGCCGCGAGACATGGACGTCGATCACATTGGTCTGGGGGTCGAAATGATAGTCCCAGACGTTCTCCAGCAGCATGGTGCGGGTCACGACCTGCCCGGCATGCTTCATCAGATATTCGAGCAGGCGGAACTCGCGCGGCTGCAGCACGATCTCCTCGCCGGCGCGGGTGACGCGATGGGCGAGCCGATCAAGCACGAGATCGCCGACCCGGTAGGTGGTCGGCTCGGAGGCCGGCGCGCCGCGCCGGCGGGCCAGAACCTCGACGCGGGCGAGCAGCTCGGAGAAGGCGTAGGGCTTGGGCAGGTAGTCGTCGCCGCCGGCCCGCAGGCCCTTGACCCGGTCGTCGACCTGAGCGAGCGCCGAAAGGATCAGGGCCGGCGTCGCGTCGTCCTGCTCGCGCAGCGAGCGGATCAGCGAGAGCCCGTCCATGCGCGGCAACATGCGGTCGACGACCAGCACGTCGTAGCCGCCGCCCTGGGCGAGCGCATAGCCCTCCAGCCCATCGGCTGCATGGTCGGGAACATGCCCGGCTTCACGGAAAGCCTTGACCAGATAGGCCGCCGCTTCGGCGTCGTCTTCGACGATCAGGAGTCGCATGGCGGCAAGTTACCTCAGCAAAAGGAAAAGCGGCAGGCCGGATGTGACGATCCGACCTGCCGCGGAAGCGGTGGGGTTCCCCGGCATGGGGGCGACGTGACAGCCGGGGAAATCCATCCGCCCGGAGCATGTTCCAGCTATAAGTTACGCTGACGCGCTGGAACACGCCCGACTTGGACTAGCCCGGATCAGGCCGCCGGCTGGCGACCGACCTCGAAGGAGAACTCGCGCTCCTTCCCGTCGCGCCAGACGGTCAGCTTGGTCTTGCTGCCCGGCGCGAAGGTAGCGATCTTGCGGGAGAGATCGCGGGCGTCGGCGATCTTCTCGCCATTGACGGCCAGGATCGTGTCGCCGCGCTTCAGGCCGGCCTTGGCGGCCGGACCGTCGAGCTGCGCCGAGGCGATCAGGGCGCCCTTGGCGTCCTTCAGGCCGATCGCATCGGCGACCTCGGCCGTGACCGGCTGGATCTGCACGCCGATGAAGCCGCGCGCCACCGTGCCGTCCTTCTTCAGCGATTCGACGACGCTGTTGACGGTCGCCGCCGGAATGGCGAAGGCGATGCCGACATTGCCGCCGGACGGCGAGAAGATCGCGGTGTTGACGCCGACGACCTCGCCCTTGAGGTTGAAGGTCGGGCCGCCGGAATTGCCACGGTTCACCGCCGCGTCGATCTGCAGGAAGTCGTCATAGGGACCCGAGCCGATGTCGCGGCCCTGGGCCGAGACGATGCCGGCCGTGACCGTGCCGCCGAGACCGAACGGGTTGCCGACCGCCATCACCCACTCGCCGATGCGCGGCTTGGCGCCGGCCAGCTGGACGAAGGGATAGTTGCCGGACTCGTTGACCTTGAGCAGAGCAAGATCGGTACGCGGATCGGTGCCGACGACCTTGGCGGTCAGGGTCTTGCCATCATCGGTGACGAGCTCGACCTGGGACGCCTTCTCGACGACGTGGTTGTTGGTGACGACATAGCCGTCCTGGCTGACGAAGAAGCCCGAACCCTGCGACATCGCACGACGCTCCGGCGCCGGCCGGCCGAGGCGCGGGTTCTGCTGCTCGTCGAACTGGCGGAAGAAGCGCTCCAGCGGGTGGCCGGGCGGCAGGACGTTCGGGCCGCCCTCGCCTTCCTCACCGGTGGCGGCGAGGCGCGAGTTGACGCGGACCGAGACGACGGCCGGCTTCACCTTCTCGGCGACGTCGGCGAAGGAGGGCAGCTGCATCTGCACGCCCGAAAGCTGGATCGGCTGGGCGTTGGCGCCGCCATGGCTGGTCAGCAGGTTGTCGGCAAGACCGGCCATCAGGCCGATGCTCAGGGTCGCAGCGCCGGCGATCAGAGCGCCGCGCTTCAGGATCGAGCGGGCCGGAGCCGGCTGACGGAAGGTGTTCTCGGTCTTGTTCTCGTTGGTATTCATGATGCAAACCTCGCGGCGGATCGCAGGGTCTTTCCTGCTTCGTCCCCTGCACCATGAGGCTTGGCGCCTTACCCGGATTTCGCCCGAGCATGACGATTTCGTAAGGTTCGCTGTGAGGCTTCGACCGGGCTCAATCGGACTCGGCGCGCGTCAATTCGTCGAGGCGGCGCTGCTCGTCGGCGGTCAGCGCCGGGGTCGCCGTGGCAGGCGCGTCGTTCATCCGCCGGCGCCGCCAGAGGAAGAGCAGGCCGGCGGCCAGGATCGTGAAAGGCGCCATCCAGAGCGCAAGCGTGCGGGCATTGACCGGCGGCCGCAGCAGCACGAAGTCGCCATAGCGGGCCACGACGAAATCGGTAACGGCACGATCGCTGTCGCCGGCGACCAGCCGCTCGCGCACGAGGATGCGCAGATCCTTGGCCAGCGGCGCATCGGAATCGTCGATCGACTGGTTCTGGCAGACCAGGCAACGCAGCCCCGAGGAGATCTCGCGCGCTCGCTGCTCGAGCGCAGCGTCGGGCAGGATCTCGTCGGGCTGAACGGCCATGGCCGGCCCGGCGAAGGCGAGCCCGAGGCAGATCAGCAGAGAGGCGACGCGCATCGACCTCACTCCGCCGGCTGCGGCATGGTAGCGGCAGGCGCGGCGCGGCGCGGCGCAGCCACCCGGAAGCGCCGGTCGGTCAGCGAGAGCGCGCCACCGAAGGCCATGATCAGCGAGCCGATCCAGATCAGCAGGACCAGCGGCTTGTCATAGGCCCTGACGGCGATGCTGCCATCGGCCTCGCGCTCACCGAGGCTGACATAGGCCTGGCTGAATCCGTCGCTGCGGATACCGGCCTCGGTCGTCGGCATGGCGCGTGCCGTATACATCCGCTTCATCGATTCGACCGGCTTCATCTCGCGCTCGCCGGACCGGATCTTGAAGCGCGCGACCTCCTCGGTGAAGTTCGGCCCGCTACGCGGCGCGATCGATTCCAGCGTGAAGGTGTAGCGGCCGCTGGTCAGGCTCTGGCCGGGCTTCAGGAAGCCGATCCCCTCGGTGCTCCAGGCGGTCGCGGCGATGCCGATCACGGTGACGCCGACGCCGGCATGGGCGAAGGCCGTGCCCCAGATCGAGCGCGGCAGGCCGCGTGCCCGCGACCAGATCGCGGCGGCGCCGCTGGCGCGGGCGACGACGCGCTCGCCGAGATCCCAGAACGCGCTCACGACCAGGAAGACGCCGAGCCCGACGCCGAGCGGGGCGAGCACGGGGCCGCCGCGCGTCAGGGCGAGCAGCGCGATCGTCACCAGCACGGCGAAGCCGAAAGCGAACTGGGCGCGCTGGGCCGCACCGAGCAGATCGCCGCGCTTCCAGGCGAGCGACTGGCCGATCGGAAGCAGCAGCAGCAGGGGCACGATCACCGGCACGAAGGTCGCGTTGAAGAAGGGCGGACCGACCGAGATCTTGTCGCCGGTCAGCATCTCCAGCACCAGCGGATAGAGCGTTCCGACGAAGACGGTGGCGCAGGCGGTGGCGAGGAAGAGATTGTTGACGACGAGCGCGCTCTCACGCGAGATCGGCGCAAACAGCCCCCCCTGCCGCAGGAGCGGCGCCCGCCAGGCGAACAGCGCCAGCGAGCCGCCGACGAAGAAGACCAGAATGGCCAGGATGAACAGGCCGCGCTGCGGGTCGGTGGCGAAGGAATGCACCGAGGTCAGGACGCCCGAACGGACGATGAAGGCGCCGAGCAGCGAGAGCGAGAAGGTCAGGATCGCAAGCAGGATCGTCCAGACCTTGAGCGCGTCGCGCTTCTCCATCACCACGGTCGAATGGATCAGCGCCGTACCGGCGATCCAGGGCATCAGCGAGGCGTTCTCGACCGGATCCCAGAACCACCAGCCGCCCCAGCCGAGCTCGTAATAGGCCCAGTAGGAGCCCATGGAGATGCCGAGCGTCAGGAAGGTCCAGGCCAGCAGCGTCCAGGGCCGGACCGCGCGCGCCCAGACGGCATCGATGCGCCCGTCGATCAGCGCCGCCACGGCGAAGGCATAGGAGATCGAAAAGCCGACATAGCCGACATAGAGCAGCGGCGGATGGATCGCGAGACCGAGATCCTGGAGCAACGGGTTGAGGTCCTGCCCCTCGGCCGGCGCCGGGACGAGTCGGCGGAACGGGTTGGAGGTCAGCAGCGTGAAGGCAAGGAAGGCGACCGTGATGGAGCCCTGGGCGGCCAACGCGCCGGCCCGCAGCCGCGCCGGAAGCGAGCGCCGGGACAGCGCGACCAACGCGCCGAAAAGGACGAGGATGAGGACCCAGAGTAGCATCGAGCCCTCATGGTTCCCCCAGACCGACGTCAGCTTGAAGATCAGGGGCTGCGCCGAATGCGAATTCGAAGCGACGTTCTCGACCGAGAAATCCGAGGCGACATAGGAGAACATCAGGCTGCCGAAGGCGAGCGCAACGAGCAGGAAACAGGCGATCGCGGCGGCCGGGCCGACCGAAGCCAGCACGGGATCCTGACGGGCGACGCCCCAGAGCGGCACCACCGTTTGGATAACGGCGACGCCCAGCGCCAGCGCCAAGGCGAAGTGACCAATTTCGACGATCATCGCTTTAGCCCTATTTCGCCGGCGCCGGCGTGGTGGCGGCGTCCGCCCCCGCCTTGGCGTCACCCGGCTGCCAATGTCCCTGCTTCTTCAAAGCGTCCGCAACTTCGCGAGGCATGTAGTTCTCGTCATGCTTGGCGAGCACCGAGTCGGCGCGGAAGCGGCCTGGCGCTTCGAGCACGCCCTCGGTGACGACGCCCTGGCCCTCGCGGAAGAGATCGGGCAGAAGGCCGGTATAGTTGACGGTGATCGTCGTCTTGGCATCGGTCACCGTGAAGCTGACCTTCTGGCCGGGCGTACGCACGACCGAACCCTCGCCGACCAGACCGCCGAGCCGCAGGCGCGTGCCCGGCATGAGCCCCTTCTCGACCACCTCGGTCGGCCCGTAGAAGAAGACGATGCTGTCGCGCAGCGCATAGGCGACGAGCCCGGCCGAGATCGCGAGCACCGCTCCGGCCGAGGCGATCAGCACCATGCGGCGCTGCTTTCGCGTCATGCCCTTGCGCACCGGGCTGCGTGGAAAGCCGGTCTGCGCGGTCATCGGGATGCCTCCTGCAAGCCGAGTTCGCCAGCGAGCGCGGCCAGCGCCGCGAGCGCGTCGGGATCGGCCGCGAGCCGCTCGCGCGCCGTCGCCAGGGATTTGAGAGCCGCCGACCGATCCGCGAGCACGCTCTGCGAGCGGATCAGGCGCGACCACTCGGCCAGCGTGCCGCCGCCCTCGCCGAGCCTGGCGGCCAGGCTGTCGACCATGCCGCGGATCGCCGCCGACTGGTCCTGGGCGGGCAATTTGGCGATCGCCGCCGCGGCAGAATCGGCAGGGCCCTGCAGGCTTTCGAGACGCGCCGCGACCGGCCCCCTCCAGGGTGCGTCCGCCGGCGCGCCGGCGAGCAGGGCCTGGAGCGAGGCGATCGCCTCCGGAATCTTGCCGTCCTGCTCCTGGCCGATCGCCAGGAAGAAGCGGGCGCGGGGATTGGCGGGGTCGAGCTTGACCGCTTCCGCCAGAGCCTCGCGCGCGCCGACGGTGACGACCCCTCCGGCCGCCAAGATCAAGGCCTCGCCGCGCCCCGCATGGCGCTCGGCAGTCGGACCGTCCAGGCGGATCGCGGCGGCGAAAGCCTTCGCGGCGTCCTCGAAGCGGCCCTGCCGCAGATAGACCGGCGCCAGCACCGACCAGCCCTTGCCGTCATTCGGATTGGCAGCGAGATGGGCCTCTATCCGTGCCAGCGCGATCGCGAAATCCTGCCCGGCGGCATCGGATTTGAGGCGCGCCGCCAGCGGCTGGTCCGGCATGCTCGGCGAGCCATAGGCGCCATAGACAAGCAAGGCCAGCAGCGGCACGCAAGAGAGCGCGATCGCCGAAGCGGCGCGGCGCCGGCGCAGGGAAGGTTCGCTGTCGCCCGCAGGCGCGGCTTCGACCTCGGCCGCCCGCAGCAGCCGGCGCGCCGCCTCGGCCTTGGCGGCCTCCGCCTCGGCGGCACCGATCAGGCGACGGCCGAGATCGCGCTCGATCTCGGCGACCTGGGCCCGGTAAAGCGAAGCCGCCCCCGCCGTGTCGGCGAAGATCGGCGGCTGGCGACGGCCGAGCGGCCAGAGCACGGAGAGGACCGCAGCCCCCGTCATGACCGCAAAGATGATCCAGATCAGCATCGGCCGTTCATAACCAATCGCGCGACGCGCTTCATGCCCGAAGATGGCGACAAAGGGTCACGCGGGCAATGCGCGGCATCAAACAGCCGGCAGAATCAGCCGGGCCCTGAGACCGCCCAGCGGCGAGTGCTCGAGCGTCAGCCCACCGCCATAGAGCTTGGCGAGATCGACGACGATGGAGAGCCCGAGCCCCGAACCCGGCGTGGTCTCGTCCAGCCGGCGGCCGCGCTTGATCACATCGGCCATGGCCTCGTCCGGCAAACCGGGACCGTCGTCGTCGATCAGCAGGGCGAGGCGCCCTTCCGGCAGGTCGCGGCCGGTATCCAGGCTGACCCGGACCTGAGAGCGAGCCCATTTGAAGGCGTTGTCGAGCAGGTTTCCGAGCATTTCCTCGAGATCCTGCCGCTCGCCGCGGAACCTGGCGTCGGGTGCGACGTCATGCCCCCCCCGGACGGCGCGCCCATGCGCGATCTTCTGAAAGGTCCGGATCAACGCATCGAGGGAAGGCGCGATCTCGGTGACGCCGCCGAGCGCACCGGACAGTGCCGCCGCCCGGGCACGGTCGAGATAGTACTGGACCTGATCGCGCATGATCGCCGTCTGATGGCGAACGGTCTGGGACAGCGGCCCCTGCGCGGCTTCAGCCTCGTTCTGCATCACGCTGAGCGGCGTCTTCAGTGCATGAGCGAGGTTGCCGACCTGCGTCCGCGCCCGCTCCAGGATCTCGCGGTTGGCGTCGATCAACTGGTTGAGCTCGCCGGCGAGCGGAGCGAGATCAGGAGGATATTCGCCGCCGATGCGGGCGCTCTCGCCGGTGCGGACCTTGCCGACGGCAGAGCCGAGACGAACCAGGGGGCGCAAACCGAAGCGGACCTGGATCAGGGTCGAAGCGACGAGCGCCAGGCCGAGCAGCAGGAAGGTCAGGGTCAGGGCGAAGCGGAAATCGCGGATATCGCCGTCGATCTCGTCGGCGGGGGCGGCGACGCCGACAGTAAAGCGGCCATCCTCGCCGACATCGATCTCGCGCTCGAGAATGCGCAGCTCGCGATCGTCAGGCCCGGAGATATAGCTTTCGCGCAGGCCGCGCGCATTGGGCCGCAAGGGCTGGTCGAGCAGCTTGGGCAATTGCCCGCCGACCAGCGAGCGCGAAGTGCGGACGTTCGGGCGCTCGCCGTCGAGCCTGATGATCTGCCAGTACCAGCCGGACAGCGGCAGATCGAATCGCGGCTCGCCGAGATCGCCGATCGCCTGCCGCTCGGCTTCGGGCGGGGCGGCGAGATCGGCGACGAGTTCCTTGATGTAGACGCTGAGGCGCTCGTCGAAGCCGCGCTCGGCCGAACGGCGGTAGAAGGTGGTCAGGCCGAAGCCCGCGAGGATCAGCACCAGCGCGCAGCAAATCACCGCCGAGACGAAGAGCCGCGCCCCGAGCGAGAAACGGCGTCGCGTGGCGGGCATATGCGCGTCAGGCCTTGGCGGCCGCGGCGATATAGCCCAGGCCGCGCACGGTTTCGATGATCTCGACGCCGAGCTTTTTGCGCAAACGGCCGACGAAAACCTCGATCGTGTTGGAGTCGCGGTCGAAATCCTGGTCGTAGAGATGCTCGACCAGTTCGGTGCGCGAGACGACGCGCCCCTGATGGTGCATCAGATAGGCCAGAAGCCGGTATTCATGCGAGGTCAGCTTGACCGGATTGCCGTCGACGACGACGCGGCTGGCGCGCGTATCGAGGCGGACGGGACCGCAGGTCAGTTCGGAGGTAGCGTGCCCGGCAGCCCGGCGCAGCAGCGCACGCACCCGGGCGAGCAGCTCCTCGATATGGAAAGGCTTGACGACATAGTCGTCGGCGCCGGCGTCGAAGCCGGCGACCTTGTCACTCCAGCGGTCGCGCGCGGTCAAAATCAGGACAGGCATCGTCTTTTCCGCCCGGCGCCAGCCCTGGAGCACCGAGACGCCGTCGATCTTCGGCAGGCCGAGATCGAGGATGACGGCGTCATAGGGCTCGGTCTCGCCGAGATAGAGCCCCTCCTCGCCGTCGAAAGCCTTGTCGACGGCATAGCCGGCATTCTCGAGCGCGTTGACGATCTGGCGGTTGAGGTCCTTGTCGTCCTCGACGACGAGCAGTCGCACGGCGGGATCACTCCATTGCAAATGTCAGGGGGAAATAGCCGAACTAGCGGATATCCGCCACCTTGCCCGAATGCCCGTCGAGGGTCACGCGAGCGACCCGCCCATCGCGCTTCAAGGTCGTGACGACATAGACATAGTCGTCGCCGAGCCGGCAGAGGCGGATTCGGACGACCTCTCCGGGCGCCGCATCGCGCGCGTGCCGGGAGGCCGCGGCCGGCTGCATGACCTTGCCTTCCGAAACCGCATCGCGTGTCTCGCTGGCCGACAGGCAGGAGATTGGCGGCGCGGTGTCGGCCGTGATTACCGGCGAAGCCGCGAGCGTCAGCGTGGCGAAGATGGCGGTGGTCGGAGCGAGCGGCATCATCAGCATGCGCTAATCCTGCCCGCGTGAATGCGCCATGAACACCCCTGCCCGGCAGGTTTCCGAAGCGCTGAAGGCCGGGCAAGCCCCAAGCATTTCCGGCCCTCTCCTGAAACGCGGCGATTCCCCGATAGGCCGGTTTATCGCATTGTCTTCACGCAAACCGATACCCGCTTCGTTCGAAAACACGTCAGCTCAGCGAATCGTGACGAGGCCGCGCCAGGCCTGTCCGGCGCCGGCCGCGGTGCTGAGCTGCGCGACCGCGATGTCCAGCTGCAGCTGCACCACCCCGAAATCCGCGATCTCGTTGGCGGAAGTGTAGAGCAGGCTCGGACGGTCAGTATCGATGATGCGTATGACCGCGCCCGCCCGATGGATGGTCAGCCGATAGGCTTCGCTTTCCTCGCCGAGGGGCGCCTCGAAGGCTTCCCAGGAATCGCCGTCGATGCGCGTGCGCCTGATCCAGCTCAGCATCACGCCCTCCGTCAGGCGGCGGGCCCGCGGATGTACCGGCGCCAAAGGACGCAATGCCAGGCTGCCGACGGTCGCGACGAACTCGCGCATCGCCGTCCCGCCCAGATCGGCGTTGGCAGGGCCGACCCGGTAGCGCCAGGCACGACCGATATCGTCATGGGAGAAGCTCAGCGGCTCGAGGGCGCCATCGAGAACGACCAGGCGTGAACCGGCCGCCAGAACCCGCCCGGTGGCCGGCTCGGAGCCGCCGAGGCCGCGGACCAGATGCGAAAGCCGAAAGCGCCGCGGACCGATCAGCTCGACGCGCGCGGCGGTCAGGAGCTCGACTACACCGTCCCCGTCGAGCAGGGCGAACGCGTTGGCGCCGGCAAGGGCCGCCTCCTGCGTGACCGAGGCCAGCGCACCGCCTCGCAGGCGGATATCGACACTGGCTTGCCGATCCGTCCGCCAGAGCGGCCCGGGCGCCAGCACGGTCAGCGTCTCGCCCATGAGCGATGGTGCCGCCACGAGGCCGTGCAAGCCGAAAGGCATGCCTTCCGCCGCACGCCAGATCGCCAGCGCACCCGGCCAGGGATCGGCGAAAGCTGCGAGGTATTGCAGTGCCGGCGGATTTTCGCGGGCGATCGGCAGATCGAGCATCAGCACATCCGGGCGCCCCGCCACCCGCGGCGCGAGCTTCACCGCGCGCCCAGCCACAGCGCCCGGCGTGGCGGCCCGGTAGATCGCCGGCTCGACCGCCCGGGCGCTCGCCTTGCGCGTGCTGCCGTCGCTGATCCGCACGAGCCTGAACAGGCGGGCGTGCCCGGCGATCTCCAGCGAGACGACATCGCCGGGTTCGAGATCGATGCAGCGGGGAGAGAGTTCGAGCTCCAGCGTCTCGCGACCGGCCCATGTTTCCTGGAGACGTTGCTCGGCCAGGCGCTGGCCCTCGCTGCGCCGGGTCACGATCGCGGTTTCAATCGCGCTTGCGCGCCGGGCGGCACCGGCAAGCCGGCGCGAACGCGCAGCGACGCGGCGATAATCGCTGTCGCCATCGATATGAGCGAAGCGCAGCTCGCGTGGCAGTTCGCTTTCCTCCGCCCGGCGAAGCTCGAAAGGCTGCCCATCGCGATCCAGCACCAGATCATCGGAGGAAAGCCGGCGCGGGACCGCAGCGCCGCGGCCCCGAAAGCACAGCCGGCCGGAAGACATGGTGACGTCGAAGCCGAAAGCCTGGGCGAGCGGTTCGAGAGCCTGCCGCGCCGAAAGCGGCCGGTCGAGGACATAGCCGTCGAGGAAGCCGTCGATCGCGATCTCGTCGGGGACCGGCAGCCCGTATTCGGCGAGGATTGCCCGCACCAGCCGATCCAGCGTCGCCCCTTCGATCCGGCCGTTGATCCAGTGGCCGGTGTCGTAGTTGGGACCATCCGCCCAGACTGTTTCCAGCTCGGGAAAGGCGGGGAAAGGCCGCGCATCCCAGGTCCAGACATAGACATTGGCTGGATCGACCATGCGCCGCCCGCCCGGCCCGAAAATCGGATTGATCGCCGGATCGAAGCCCGGCAGCGCCGGATCGAAACCGGAGAGGAGCGCCTCGAGGCCGCGCGCCTGCACGAGATCGTCGCGAGCGCGGGTCGAGAAATGCGGATAGCCGCCATCGACCGACTTAGGATCGGGGAACACATTCGGCGAATTCCCACCCTTGTCGACCGCAGGCAGCCCGATCTCGGTCAGCCAGATCGGCTTCGAGCCAGGTTGCCAGGGCGTGGCGGAGCCGAGCTCGAAGCCGAGCCAGCGTTCGACATGGAGGTTGGACCACCAGCCCGGCAGGTCCTTGGGCCGGAAGATCCAGGGCTTGCCATAGGCCCCGTCGCTGATCGGCAGGCGCGTCTGCGCCTGCCGATCAGCGAGGGACAGATAATACCAGTCATAGCCCTCGCCCGAGACCAGCCGCGCGCGAAGATGGTCGACATCGGCCGGCCCGCGCGCCAGGGCGATGTCGGCATGATCGGGCGTATCGCGCCAATCGGTCAGCGGCGCGTAATAGTCGATGCCGATCGCGTCGATGTCAGGCGAGGCCCAGAGCGGATCGAGCGGAAAACGCACTTCGAGCCCGCCGTCTCGGACATGGGCACCGTACTCGGTCCAGTCGGCGGCATAGACCAGCTGGGTCGGGGCCGGCAGCAAGGCCCGCACCTCGGCCGCCAGAGCGACCAGCCCCTCGACCATCGGATAAATGCCCGGCGCGCGGCGCACCCGTGTCAGGCCGACCAGCTCCGAGCCGAGAATGAAGCCGGCGACCCCGCCGGCCGCCCTGGCCAGCATCGCGGCATGCAGCACCGCGCGACGAAATCCCCAATCCTCCGGCACCGCGCAGACGACCCTGTCGCCATCGAGCGAGAAATCGCTCGCCCGCGCCGAGCCGAGGAAGCTCGCGATCTGCGCGGCGGCCACCGCACCACCATCGGCCGTGCCCGGCCGATCGGGCGCGGGCGAGCAGCTCAGCCGGCCACGCCAGGGATAGGGCGGCTGCGCGCCAGCGCCGGAATGGGGATCCGGCAGGGCGTTGTCGGCCGGGATGTCCATCATCACGAAGGGATAGAGCACGACCTCCAGCCCATAGACGTCCCGCAGCCTGCGGATCAGCGCGATGACGCTATCGTCCGAGGGCGTGCCGCCATAGGCGGGCTTGCCACCCGACCGGCTGACCAGGCGCGCCTCGGTACGTCCGAGCCCGGCCACCGACCACTGCGCGCCGGACGTCGTCTTCTCCGTGATCTCGACGCGCGGCGTGATGGTGCAGGAGCCGGCGCGCAGATCGTCGCCGAACCAGCTCACCACCAAGGAGACCCGCCGCAATTGGGGGCAGAGCGCCAGGAGATGGCCGATCGCGCCATCGACATCGGTCGCGCTGTGCCATTGATGGCGATTCTCGGCGAGGCTGACGCCCGGCTCGGGCTCCTGGTTCACCAGCGTCGGCTGATAGATGAACTCGCTAGCACCCGGGATCAGCGTCACGGCACGGATCATGCCGCCGAGCCCCGGCACCGCGCGCACCACCTCGAAGGAGAATTGCGGCACGCGATTGCCGTAGTCGGCGAGCGGAAAATGCTCGAACACGACATAAGCCATGCCGCGATAGCCCGGAGCAGCGCCCGCTTCCTTGGCAGCGATCAGCGGGTCGGGCTGCTGGTCGGGAAAGCCGCGATGGACGCGCAGCGTCACGGCATTGAAATCGATCTCGCGGCCATCGGCCCAGATCCGGCGCACGAAGGCGATCGGCCCCTCGCATAGTCCGATGGCGAGGTTGGCGTAGTAAGAATACGTCGTCTCATAGGTCTTCTGCGCCTTCTGCCCGCCCTTGCCGCCGCGCTTGCCGCGGCTGACCGTGGTCGTCACCTCCTCCTCGAACCGTGTCGCCCAGATCAGCTGCCCGCCGATCCGGACACGGCCATAGACGCGCGGGATCGCGGCACCCTCCGTCGAGGCGAGACCGTCGATCTCGGTCAGGCGCGGCCCTTCGATGACCCGCGTTCCACCGCCGCCACCGAGCAGCGACTGGTCGAGCCCGGCCCCGGCGACGGCGCCGAGCGCCCGGCCGAGCATCGCGCCGGCTGGGCCGCCGAGCATGCCGCCCAGCACCGAGCCGGCGACCTGAAGAACGAGCGTAGCCATCAGCAATCCAGCTCCGGGAACGAGAAGGCGTGGCTGCAATGGCGGCGCCACCAGCCCGTGAAGGCGACCTCGCTGACCGCAGCTCCGTCATGAGCGTGCAGGATCCGGCCCGGCTCGGTCAGGATGGCGCAATGCGCCGCAGGCCAATGGTCGCGCCAGCGAAAGAGCAAGACGTCGCCGGGAAAGGCCTGGGCCGGCTCGATGGCCGCCAGATGGCGCATCGCCGCGAGCGCCAGGGTCTCGTCGGCGGCATGCTGTGCCCAATAGGGGTCATAAGGCGGCAGCGGCTCGGGTTCGTCACCATAGAGCTCACGCCAGACGCCGCGCACCAGGCCGAGGCAGTCGCAGCCGACGCCGCGCAGGGAGGCCTGATGGTGATAGGGCGTGCCAAGCCAGGACCGGGCCGTCGCGACGATCCGGGCGCGCCTCGCGGTTCCATCGTACCTCGCCGCATTCATCGGAACAGGCTCCCGCCGTCGAACGGCCCCGCGCCAGGATCGGAGGCACGAACGCCGCCGATGATGAAGTCGTTGCCGGGCAGATGCGGGAAGCCGCGGAAATTGACGCCGTTTCCGAACTTGGACCGGCAGGTCGCGAAGCTCTTGTCGCAGCCGGCCGAGACCGTGAAGGCATCGCCGGCCGCGATCGGCGCCGGAGCGGCCTGCCAAAGCTGGAAGCTCACCACGCCATCGGCGTTGCGATGGCTTTTCACCTCGGTCGCGAAGCCGAGACTGGCGCCACTGGTAAAGCTCAGCTTGCCGCCGGCGTAAAACCCGTCGGCTGAACCCGCCAGGCCGTACGCCGTCAGTGTCAGCCTGCCATCCGTCGTGGCGACGCTGGCATGAGCCTGGCCGATCGCGGCGCCGCAGCGGGCATCGCCGAGATCGGCGGAGCAAGACGCGATATAGAGTCCGCCACGCTCCTCGTCGAAGGCCTTGCCGAGCCCGCGCACCTCCGCGCTGAAATGGCTGTCGCCTCGCTTCACCTCGCCGACGAAGCCGGTCTCCAGCAAAGCGCGCTGGCCGATATCGGCCCAGTTCACCAGCCAAAGCGAGACCCGGGCATCGTCATAGAGCCCGCGCGACAGTTCGGCCTCGCTGAGCCCGCTGGCGACGAAGGCGCCGAGCACCTCGCCACCACCGGTCGCGAAGCCGAGTTCGGCCGTCGCCTCGGCCGCCTCGAGCCCCGATCCGGCCCGGTAGAGGATGCCGTCGAAGGCCAGGTCGCGATCGTGGTCGGTGAAACCGAGCACGGCACCGTCGCGCCGCGTCAGGCTCCAGCAGCGGCAAAGCGTCGTCGCCTCGCCGGAAAGATGGGCGGCGAGCGCGGAGGATAGAGTGCGCATGGGCTTGGCCTTAGTCGACGATTTCGACGATCGGAATCTTCGGGATGTCGCCGGCCTCGAAGGCGGAAAGGTCGACCTCGATCATGTCGAGGTCGAAGCGCACCGGGACGTCGAAGGCGAAGCCGGCGCTGACGAGTGCATCCGCTGCCGGGGCGTGACCGACGGCGAAGGTCAGCTGACCCGTCGCATGGTCGCAGACGACGTTTCCGGGCTGGGCCTGGACGACGCCGTCCACGGCGACCTGCACCGAGCCGAGGACCGGCTTGGTGATCCGCCGGACATAGGGCGCATGCAGGCCGCCATAGAGCTTGCCGAGCTGGAAGACGCGCGTCACCCCGTCGCCGATGCCGATCTGCTGATCGCTCGCCGCCGGCTCGCCGGAGGGCACGCAGCTCTTCCAGTCGAGCCGATCGCGCCAGCGGAAACCGTAGAGCCGACCGCGACGCTCCTCGAAGAAGGCGACGATCGTCGCGAGCTGATCGAGCGTGCGCACGCCGAAGCCGGCATCATAGCGCCGGCGCGAATGGGCCCAGCGGCTGTTGCGGACCTCCCGGCCGGAGGCCAGCGTGACGACCTGCGTCAGCCGCTCCGGACCACCGCGGGCGCCGCGCGCGATCTCGATCGGGAAGCGTTCCTCATGGAAGCCGCTCATGCCGCATTCCTTGCTGGTTGGGGCGTGGCTGCCGGCTCATGCCGCACGGGCCGGTCAGAGCGCCCGGTTGCCGCGCGCCACAGCCCGCGCGATCGCGGCCGAAACCTGAGCCTCGGAGCGGCGGAAACTATCGGCGTCGGGGGTCGAAACCTGGACGACGACGCTGACCGGCCTGCGGCCATCCCCGCCGCCGACGCGCACACCGAGCTTGCCGTCGGGGCCTCGCGAAAGCGGCATGATCGCCTCGGCGCCGCGCTCGCCCATCAGGCCGAGGCCGCGTC
Organism: Allobosea sp. GW823-FHT01F03; assembly: GCF_058798075.1. NCBI lineage: Bacteria > Pseudomonadati > Pseudomonadota > Alphaproteobacteria > Hyphomicrobiales > Alloboseaceae > Allobosea > Allobosea sp. GW823-FHT01F03. Next base: position 4,228,024 of record NZ_CM179505.1, read on the forward strand.
CCATGGCGAAATAGGACGGCGCTGCAACCACTCCGCCATCGGCGAAGACCGACACGGAGGGGGCGAGATTGCCGCCAAGCCCGTTCGAGAACAGTCCGCCCAGGCTCTTCAACCCTGAGCCCAGCAGCCCGGAAAGCCCGGTCTGCAAGGGCTTCAGCGCCGATTTCAGCAGGCTCTCGCTCAGGGTCCGGCCAACGCTGCGCAGTACGTCCTCGAAGCGCCGGCCCTCGATGACGCCTCTGGCGAAGGCACCGCTGATCGACCGTCCGAAAGCTTCGGAAGCGCGAGTCAGGCCTTGCGTCAGCCCGGTCATGGCGCGCAGCCCGGAGAGATCGAATGAGGGTGTGTCGTCTTCTGACATGGCGATCGGTCCTTCGGTTCCGGCTCAGCCCGAGGTCACGGCCCGTCGGGATGGTCGCGCATCAGGGCCTCGAGCGTGCCGCGCGCCGGCGGCTCGCCCGCAGGAACGCGGCGAAGCGCTTCGCTCGCCGCGAAGATCTCGCGCGGGCTCGCCGCCCAGAAAATCTCCGGCGGCCAGCGCAGTTGGCCGAGCCCGAAGGCCATGACCTCGCACCAGGGAAACGGAGCAGGCGCCGCCGGCGCGGCTATGGCACCGGCGGCGACGGAGGGCGCGCAGGCTCGCCCTCGCCCACAGGTGCGAAGGTCGCGTCGAGCAAGGCGATCGCCGCCGCGATCGCCCCGTTCAGCCCGCCATCGAAGGCGAGCGCCGCGACGTCGTCATCGGCCAGCCCGACACCCGCGCCACGAAGGCCGGCCGCGAGGATGCGGGTGACATCGCGGGCGGACAGCCTGCCGGTGGCGAAACGTTCGCCCAAAGCGGGCAGATTCTCGACGGCAAAGGCGTGCTCCAGCTCGGCAAGCGCGCCCAGGGTGAGCCGCATCGGCCGCGCCCTGCCCTCGACCATGAGGGCGACCTCGCCCCGATAGCGATTGACCATGGAGGGATCTCCTCAGGCGAGCGTGAAGACGAGCTGTCCGGCCGATTCCAGCGAGAGCTCGAAGGTGACCTCGGCGGCGTGGTCGCCGCGATATTCGAGCGTGGAGATCTGGAACGGCCCGGTGATCACGCCGAAATCGGGTACCACCACCTGCCAGTCGCGAATGCTGCCGTCGAAGAAGATCTGCCGCACCAGCGCGTCCGAAGCCTCGTCCTTGAAGATGCCGACGCCGCTGATGCTGGCCCGCCGCATGCCGGCTCCCGCCAGCAACTCGCGCCAGCGTCCGGCCGATTCGGCATGGGTGACGTCGACCGCCTCGGCATTGAAGGCGATCTGGCGGGCGCGCAGCCCGGCGACGGTGACGAAGCTTCCGCCTGCATCGGCCGCCTTGAGCAGCAGGTCCTTGCCTTTCTGGGCCGGCATCGGCTGTTCCTTTCCAGTGTTCTCAAAGGGTTTCGGTGACGGCGCGGAAGCGCAGCGTCACCGTCGGAAGCTGGCTCCTGGCATCGCGAGCAAGCCGCGAGGACAGCCAGGTCAGATTGATCAGGCGATGTCCGTCGAGCCCGAGCGGTGCACCGTTCAGGCTGGCGACGATTGCAGCAGCCGCCTCGAGCGCCTGGCGCGCGGACGCGCTTTCGCCGGCCCAGACCACGAGGCCGAAGCGTTGCTCGCAGCCGGAATCGCTGCCGGTCGACCAGTCAGCGGCCTCGACCTCGCCATGGACGAGATAGGTTCCCTTCGCGGCGCGCGGCGGCTCCTCATAGAGCCGGCCGGCTCCGATCAGGGCGGACAGGCCTGTGTCGGCGGCCAGATGCGCCTGGACGGCGCGGCGCAGGGCAAGGACCGCTCCGCTCATGGACGAACCTCCTCCGCCAGGCAGACCAGGCGCCGGCGTCCGCCATCGGGGTCGGCGACGGCGCGGATCTCGAAAATCTGTGTCGCATCCCGCAGCCGCTGACCGGCATCGACCCCGGCGCGCCAGCGCAGGCTGATGCGATGGCTGAGCGCCTGCTCGGGACGTCCGGCGCGCCAGCGCTCTTCGCCCGACAGCCATTCGACCCGTGCCCAGACCGCTGCGACGAGCTCATGGCTCCGCATCTCGCCACCGCTTCCGTCGGGCACGCCCACCGGTCGCTCGAGCAGCAGGCGCCGCCGCATCGCGCCGACCGGGCCGGATCTGAAAGATTCGTCCATCACCGCCTCCGTCACAGCTTCAGGCGGCGAAAAGGGGCGAGGAGCGCCGCGATCTCGGCCGGCAGCTGCGCGGCATCCCGGCTGGCGACGTCACCGCGCTGCTCGAACCAGCGGCAGGCCAGCCGCAGGACAGCCTGGCGCAACGGCGACGGCACCAGATCCGGCGTCGCCCCGAAACCGGCGACGACATCGATCTCGACCGCCTCCCGCTCGCGGCCCGGTATCGGCACGGCCCCGGAGACCGCAATGACAGGCGGGTCCATGCCCTTGATCAGGACAAGCGAGGAGGCGGCCACGATCTGCGCGTTACCTGCGGCGTCGTAGACCCGCGCAGCGATGATGCGCTGGACCGGCGAAAGCGGCAGGCGCAGCTCTCCGCCGACCGGCCAGCGGTCGAGCACGAGGCGCCAGCCCTGGTCGATCAGCATGCGGCCGGATGCGGCCTCGACCATCAGACGCGCCGCCGTGACGAGCATGCCGAGGAGTTCGTCCTCGTCGGCAGCATCGAGCCGCAGGAAATCCCTGGCCTGCACCAGCGAGACGGGCTCGATTGCCGGCGGCGAGATCGCGAGCGGCGTCATCCTGGCCGTGTTCATGGCCTCTCCCTTTCCGGGGTTTGAACGAAGGAGCCGATGCGCTATCCAGCGCCCTCCCAACTGGAGGGCGTCATGCGCGACGGCACAGCGAAATGGTTTGCCGGACTGGCGGCCGGGGCAGCGGCGCTGCTGGCCTCGCCGGCCGGGGCGGTGGTCGGCGGACGCGAAGGGGGACCGCAGGCCAGCTCGACCGTAATGGTCCTCAACGCCCGCGGCGGCGTCTGCACCGGCATCGTGCTGTCACGTCGCGCGATCCTGACAGCGGCGCATTGCGCCGACGGACGCACCGATCTGCGCATCCATTGGCGCGAAGGCGGTGAACCCGTCCTGGTCGAACCCGCCGCGGTCGCCCTCCACCCGGAGTTCAACGCAAAGGCGGTCACGGCCAGGAAACGCTCGATCGACCTCGCGCTCATCCGTCTCGCGGCACCGCTCCCGGCCCGCTTCTCGGCGGCGTCGCTGGTCGACGGCCCCCTGCCGCGCACCGGCACGGCGATCACGCTCGCCGGCTATGGCGTCTCGCGCGAGGGCGAAGCGAGATCGACCGGCACCTATCGTTCGGCGGCGCTCGCCACTGTCGAGCCCTATGGCCCTGGCCGGGTTCTGATCTGGACGGCAGATCCTGCCGGCGGCGGCAAGCGCGCGGCGTCAGGCGCCTGCCAGGGCGATTCCGGCGGCCCGATGCTCGATCACGAAGGCGGCATCGTCGCAGTCACCAGCTGGTCAACCGGCCCCGGCGGCAAGCAATGCGGCCTGCTCAGCCAGGGCGTTCTGGTCGCCCCGCAACGCAGCTGGATCGACCGGACCCTGTCGGGCTGGGGCGAAAGCATCGATTGGACACAGAAACGCTGAGACGCAATGCGACAGCTCGGAACCGGATCTCGGCTGCCTTCCGACACTGTCGAAGGCGGGCGCGGAGAACGGCACTGGACTGCGCCGCAGCAAACCATAAAGTGACGCCATGGTCGCAATGAAACCGATCGCATCTCGCTCCCGCCGTCCGTTCAAGGCGGCCGTCATCCTGTTCGCAGCCGCGCTGCAGGCCACGCCGGCGAGCGCGGTCGTCGGCGGCGTCAAGTCGCGCTCCGCCGATGGCGTGCGCGCCTCGACCTTGCGGATCGAGACCAGCCGCGGCGAACTCTGCTCCGGCGCCGTGATCTCGACCGAGTTGATCCTGACGGCGGCGCATTGCCTGATGACGGGCGGCTCGGTGCGCGTCATCAGCCTCGACCGGCGCTTCCGCAGCCGCACCCATGCCGTCGCGGCCGTGCTGCCGCACCCGACCTTCGTGCCCGGCACGACGCCGCGCACCCAGCCCGGCGCCGACCTCGCGCTGATCCGCGTCGCCAGCCCGCTGCCTGCCGATCTCGAGCCTTTGACGCTGGGCGGCGGGCTCTGGCAGGGCGAAACGGTGACCATGGCCGGTTTCGGCCTGGCCTCGGAGAAAAACAAGCGCACCGCCCGGGTGCTGCGCGAGGCGACGCTGGTCAACGCCGGCAACTACACCACCGCGAACACCGTCAAGGTGGCCGTCGACACCGAAAACCGCGGCGAAGTGCCGGGCGCCGGCGCCTGCCGCGGCGATTCCGGCGGCCCGGTGCTGCGCGGGCCGCCGGGTTCGCGCGATCTCGTCGGAATCGTCTCCTGGTCGAGCGGTCCGTTGAGTTCGCGCGTCCGGCTGATTTGTGGCGGCTTCACGGCGATCACCCCGATCAGCGAGCACCGTGCCTGGATCAGCGAAGCCAGCGCTCGCCTGCTCAATTATGGCGATGATACCAGGCAGGTGCGCGACGATGCGAACCCGAGCGCCAGCTATAGCTGGTGGTTCAGCCGCTGAGCCGACGAGCGCCGGCCGCGGCCCTCAGGCGGAGAACTTCAGCCCCTTGATCGCGGCGAAGTCCTGGATGCCGCCGCCGACGCGCTTGGTCGTGTAGAACAGCACGTGCGGCTTGGCGGAATAGGGATCGCGCAGGATGCGCACCCCCGCCCGGTCGACCACGAGATAGCCGCGCCGGAAATCGCCGAAGGCGATCGCGATCGCATCCGTCGCGATGTTCGGCATGTCCTCCGCCTCGACCACCGGAAAGCCCAGCAGCGTCGCCTGCGCGCCCGCCGCGGCCGGTGGCTGCCAGAGATACTGACCGGTGGTGTCCTTGAACTTGCGCACCGCGGCCTGCGTCTTGCGATTCATCACGAAGCTGGCGTTCTGGCGGTAACCGGCCTTCAGCGCATAGACGAGGTCGACCAGGATGTCGGCCGGGTTCGCGGCGGCGAAGGCACCGGCGACGCCGGTCTTCAGCGTACCGATATTGCCCCAGCTCCAGCTGGCGTCGGCGACGCTCGGATAGGCGAGAAAGCCCCTGGGCTTGTCGACGCCGTCACCATTCACGAAGGCCGCGCCCTCCTGCTCGGCGAAGGCGCTCTCGACCTCCTCGGCGATCCACTGGTCGATATCGACGATGGCGTCGTCGAGCAGCGTCTGGGTCGCCGCCGGCATGGCATAGAGCTCCATCGCCGGGAAAGAGAGCTCGGCCAGAGCGGGCGTGCCGGTCTGCGGCCGGGCGACGCTCTCCGCCACCCAGCCCGAAGCCGGACCGCTGGTCGAGAACGCCTTCTTGTAGGTGCCCGAGGAGATGGTGCGCACCGTCGCCAGCGCGCGGATCGGCGAGACCGCGGAGAGGCGGCGCAGGATCTCGCTCTCGACGGTCGAGGGCGCGAGATAGCCGCCATCGGGGCCCGAACCGGCGGAGAGCGCCTTGCCCTCGAGCTGTTTCAGCCCAGCCGCCTCGCCATGGCGGACATAGGAGGCGAAGGCGGCCTTGTGCTCGGCCACGGCCGGGTCGCGCTCCTCCCCCGCACCCAGCGCCGGACGGCGGGCGTCGAGCGCGAGCCGATCGAGACGGCGGCGCGTCTCGTCGAGCGCGCCGTCGAGGCGCTGCAGTTTCTCGCTGGTCACGACATCGCCGCCCATGCGGGTTTCGAGTTCGGCCAGGCGCTCGTCATTGGCGGCCCGATAGGCCTCCAACGTGTAGCGCAGATCGTCATAGGCGAGCGCGATCTCGCCGGTCGCCTTGGTCTCGGGAGCCTGGTTCGACAGGGTCATGGGTTCTCCTCGCATGGCTTGTCCTCGGAAGTGAGCGGACGGTTTCAGATTCAGGGCAGGAAGGCGGGCGAAAGCGGGCGCGCCGTCTTGACCACCGCGACGCGGGCCTGCGGCTGCATCGGGAAGGTGACGAGCGAGATCTCCCAGAGATCGACCTTCTCCAGCCGGCGCAGGCCGGTGCGCGGATCGTTCCGGGCCCGCTCGGAACGGAAGCCGATCGAGAGCCCGTCTATCGCGCCGTCACGCATCAATGCGTGCAGCTCACGGGCCCGGGCGACGGCGAGCGAGAGCCGGCCGCGCACGCGGAGCCCGCGCGTATCCTCGCGCAGCTCGATCCAGCGGCCGATCGGCTCGGTCGGGTCATGCTGCCAGAGCAGCTTGACGCCGCCCGGCCCGCGGCGTGCCAGGCTTTCGCGGAAGGCGCCGGGCTCGACCACGTCCTTGCCGAGATCGGCGACGCGGAACAGGCTGGCATAGCCCTCGAAGGCGCCATCCGGCTCGATCCGGGTCGGCGGCTGCGGCAGGAACTTGGCCTCCCTGGCAAACGGGTTGTTCCCCAGAGCCAGCCTCATCGCGCGCCCTCCCTGGCAGGGCGGTCGGCCTGGTCGAGGCGGCCCAGCGTCTCGAAGAAGCGTCCGAAGACCTCGCGTGGCGGGCCGTCGCTGCGCGGCCCACGCGTTCCCGCCGTCGGCCGGCTGATGGCAGGCGCTGCCCGGGACGGCGATTTCGCGCCGGTCTTGCTCATGTCTGGTCTCCCTCGTAGCGGGCGTTGAAGCGGGCGAACTCGCGGACGAAATCGTCGAAGCGCCGGTTGGCCGCGACGAGTTCGCGCAGGACGAGCAAAGCGAGCGCCGAAGCGCCGAAGGCCCAGAGCAGCAGAGCGAGATGGCCGAGATCGCCGCGCGCGACGATGCCGCCGGCCGCCTGTTCGATCAGGTTCATGACGCCTCCTCCCGGCGGCCATAGCCGACCGCCTCGCGCTTCTCGTCGGTGCTGAGGAACTCCGCGGCCGAAACCCTGCGCCAGAGCGATTCCCGCTCCTCGGCGAGCGCCTCGACCGCATCGAGATCGGGTTCGAGCGAAAGATCGTCGCCGAAGGCCGGGCCGAGCCACTGCGCCAACGACTGCGCCGTGCGCCTGACCAGCGGGATCAGGGTCTGGCGCCAGAAGGCACGGTTGGCCTCGGCGAAATTGGCATGGGTGTTGTCGCCGGGCAGGCCGAGCAGCAAGGGCGGCACGCCGAAGGCGAGTGCGATCTCGCGCGCCGCGACGCCCTTGGCGGCGACGAAGTCGAGCTCGGCCGGCGACAAGGACAACGGCTTCCAGTCGAGCCCGCCTTCGAGCAGCAGCGGGCGGCCGGCATTGCGCGCGCCCTGGAAGCCCTCCTCCAGCTCCTGCTTCAGCCGCTCGAACTGCGCCTCGGTCAGCGTGCCGCCTTCCGGCCCGTCATAGACCAGCGCGCCCGAGGGCCGCGCCGCATTGTCGAGCAGCGCCTTGTGCCAGGAGCCGGCGGCATTGTGGACATCGAGCGAGCAGGCGGCCGCCTCGATCGGCGAGAGACCGTAATGGTCGTCGACCGGGTGGAACTGCGTGAGATGCAGGATCGGCGGCAGCGAGCCTTCATCCTGACGGAAGCGGATGGTCCGAGCCCCGACGCTGTAGTCATAAGCCTCGGCCCAGCCGTCGCGACCGGGGACGACCCGCATCCGGTCGGGCCTGAGCGCATGAAGCTCACGCGGCTCGCGGCCGATGCTGACGGCCTCGACATAGGCATTGCCGGCGACGACGAGGTGGCCATAGAGCGTCTCGCGAAAGGCGATGCCGCCCTGGCGCGGATTGGGCCGCTCGATCAGAGCCAGCGCCGGATGCTCGGCCTGCTCGCGCCCGCCGACCTTGGCGATCAGCTGCGTCTGCGCCGCCGCCTCGGCGATCAGGCGGACGCAGCGATGCACCACCGGATTGCGCTGATAGCCCTCCCGCGAGAGCGCGCCATAATCGCGCGGCGTCCAGACCGGGCGCCCGGCCTCGTGCAGGGCGATCAGCGGCCCGATGCGCGAGCGCTTCTGTTCCGGCGCGGCGAGGCCGCGCAGGCTGCGAAGGAAATTGAGCATGGGTTTCTCGCTGTTTAAGCGCACGTCATGCTCGGCCTTGAGCCGAGCATCTCATCACCCGAGTCATCCCGGGCGACCGCAGGGAGACCCGGGATCCATTCCTGAGCCTTTCCGAACGAGGCTCAGGCATGGATCCCGGATCGGCGCCGCTTCGCGGCTTGTCCGGGACGACCTCGAAGGTTGATCACAATCCCCTCACCCGCGGCCGGCCCTTCGGACCGAGCATCAGATGCGTCAGCGCCCAGACCAGCGCGTCGAGCCGGTCGGGCGAGCGGCCGGAGCTCAGCCCGGCCGGGCCGAAATCGCACATCTCGTCCTCGAGCGCCGGAAAGGCGCCGGCATGCCGCACGCGCCGTTGCGCATAGAGCGCCGCAACCGGCTCGGCCCGCAGGAATTTTCCGCGCGAAGCCCTGACCGGCGTCACCGGCACGCAAGGATCGACCTCGCGGATAACGCTTGTCGCCATCTCGCCGCCCTGGTTGACCTCGACGACCAGCGCATCGGCCTCAAGCCGACGATAGAGCGCCACCGCGGCCTGCGCCCATTCATGCGGCCTGGCGCCGGAAAGCGTCGCGTCCGCCAGCACATGGCCGATGCCGTCGCGGTCGATCCCGGCAGCAACCAGCCCGCAGCTATCGGCCCGCTTCGACGAAGAGGCCGGCGGGTCGACCGCGACGACGATCCGCGCCAAAGGCGGCCGCGTCTGCTCGCGAACCTCCTCGATCAGCGCCCGGCTCCAGAGCGCATCGGCACTTTCCTCGACGATCTCGCCTTCGAGCTCCTGCCGGCCTAGGCGCGTGCCGCCGTAAGTTTCCGTGACGCTGTCGAGGAAGCTCCGCGCCAGGTTGAAGCGATTGGCGCTGGTCGCCGCACGGCTGACGGCGACGCGCGGATCATCGAGCAGGCGCCGGATCAAAGGCAGGGGGCGCGGCGTCGTCGTCACCACCTGCCGTGGCCGGTCGCCGAGGCGCAAGCCGAGCTGCAGCATGTCCCAGGTCTCCTGCAGGTTCGGCCATTTCGCCAACTCGTCGGACCATGCGGCGCCAAATTGCGGCCCGCGCAGGCCTTCCGGGTCCTCGGCCGTGAAGATCTGCGCGATCGCGCCATTGCCCCATTCGAGCCGGCGCCGCGACGGCGACCAGATCGGCTTCTCCCAGCGATGATGGATCGCGAGCAGTCCGGAGACGCCCTCGATCATCACGTCACGGACCTGTCCTTGCGTCTCGCCGACCAGGGCGATGCGGCCGACGGGTTCGCCGGCGAACGGAGCCAGCCCCAGCGCCATCCCCTTGACCCACTCCGCCCCGGTCCGGGTCTTGCCGGCTCCGCGGCCACCGAGCACGAGCCAGGTCCACCAGGGCGGCAGACGGCGCGATTTCTGGTCGGCACGTCCGTAGAAGGTCCATTCCTGCTCGACGAGCCTAACCAGTTCCGGCGGCAGATCCGGCAGCAGCTTGAGAAACAGCTTCACCTGCGTGATCGGCGATAAGCCGTTCCATACGTCGTGCCAGCTCTTTTCGAAGCTCTTCGACCCGGCGCAATCCTTCGGCGGGGCTGGGTTCATCCTCGGGTTTCCCTCCCTCCCCCGCAGCGGCGCTATCCAGCGCGACCAGCTCGCGCACGGTGCGAGCGAGCGTCGCCAGCGTCTTGGCATCGGCCTCGCTCGCGGCCGTTCCGGCCGGCAATTCGGCGAGATGCGCCTCATGCGCTTCGAGCTGCGTCTGCGCGGCCTTCCAGAGTTTGCCGATCACGGCCTTGCGGCCGCGCGGCGCAGGCTTGCGCCTCGCCGCCGGCGGCGCCGGGGCGGAGTCATCACTATCGTCGGTCATCGGAAACCTCGGCTCGGGCCGGACATGCAAAAGCCGCCGGCTTTCAGCGCGGCGGCTTCGTTCGTCTCAGGCACAATTCGTGAGCGTCCCCGATCTCTACCCGATCAGCGTCACGATGTCAAGGACTAAATTCCTATAACGACCTCAACCGAGACTGCGGCTCAGGTCTCCTCCTTCTCAACCCATTTGATCTGGGCCAGCGGCTTGTAGGCCGCCATCTTGTCGAGCAGGGCCGCCGGCTCGCTCTCGGTCATCGCCATGTCGCGATGGGCCTGGCGCAGGAAGCCGGCGCTCGCCGTGTTGTCGAGGAAGGCGGCGAGCGGATCGTAGAAGCCGGCGATGTTGAAGAAGCCGAGCGGCTTGCCGTGGATGCCGAGCTGGCCCCAGGTCCAGATCTCGAAGATCTCCTCGAAGGTGCCGATGCCGCCGGACATGGCGACGAAACCGTCCGAAAGCTCGGCCATGCGGGCCTTGCGGATATGCATGGTCTCGACCACCTCGAGCCGGGTCAACCCGTTATGGCCGACCTCCTTCTCGCGCAGGGCCCGCGGGATCACGCCATGGACCTCGCCGCCGGCAGCGAGCGCCGCATCGGCGACAATGCCCATCAGCCCGACCGCACCGCCGCCATAGACGAGGGTCAAGCCGCGCCGGGCAATCTCGGTGCCCATGGCGCGCGCGCCCTCGGCATGGACGGGATCGTTGCCGGGGCTCGATCCGCAGAAGACGCAGACTGATTTCATGAGGCGAGCGCCTGCAGGATGCGGGCCCAGGAACGCTGGCCCTTGTGGAAGGAGGAGAGGTCGTATTTCTCGTTGGGCGAATGCACGCGGTCATCGTCGAGGCCGAAGCCGACGAAGAGCGTGTCGAGCCCGAGCGTGCGCTTGAAATCGCCGCCGACCGGGATCGAGCCGCCGCTGCCGATCGAGACGACGCGGCCGCCCCATTCCTCGGCAAGAGCCTTGCGCGCCTTCTGCAGGACGGGAGAATCGACAGGCACCGCCAGCGCCGGCGAGCCGGAATGGCTGATGAACTCGGCCGTCACATCCTCCGGCAGGCGCTCGCGTACGAACTGGTGGAAGGCCGCCTCGATCTTGGCCGGGTCCTGGTCGCCGACGAGGCGGAAGGAGACCTTGGCCGAGGCCTTGGCCGGGATGACGGTCTTCGAGCCCTCGCCGGTATAGCCGCCCCAGATGCCGTTGACGTCGCAGGTCGGGCGCGACTGGATCTGCTCGATCAGCATGCGGCCCTTCTCGCCGATCGAGCGCTTCAGCCCGATCTGGCCTAGGAACTCCTTCTCGGTCAGGTTGAGATCGGCCCATTCGGCCTTCTGCGCATTGGTCGGCTCGTGCACGCCGTCATAGAAGCCGGGAATGGTGATCCGGCCGGTCTCGTCATGGATCTCGGCGACGATCCTGGTCAGCACATGGATCGGGTTCGCGGCCGCGCCCCCGAACAGGCCGGAATGCAGGTCGCGATCGGCCGCGGTCAGGCGCACCTCCTGATAGACCATGCCGCGCAGGGTCGAGGTAATCAGCGGCGTGTCGCGGTCCCACATGCCGGTGTCGCAGACCAGCGCGAAATCGGCCTTCAGCTCGGCGGCATTGGCCTTGATGAAGCCCGGCAGGTTGACCGAGCCGGATTCCTCCTCGCCTTCGACCAGGATGGTGAGGCCGACCGGCAAGTCGCCGGTCTCGGCAAGCGTTGCGCGGATCGCCTCGATGAAGGTCATCACCTGACCTTTGTCGTCGCAGGCGCCGCGGGCGAGGATCACCTTGCGCCCGGGCTCGATCTCCTTGACGGCGGGCTTGAACGGGTCGCTGTCCCAGAGCTCGAGCGGATCGACCGGCTGGACATCGTAATGGCCGTAGAACAGCGCGTGCGGCGCGCCGGGCTTCGGGCGGTGGGCGAGCACAACCGGGTGACCGTCGGTCTCGCGCAGCTCTGCCTTGAAGCCGAGGCCCTCCAGATCGCGGCGGAGCCATTCGGCCGCCTGGCGCGTCTGCGTATCGAAGGCGGGATCAGTCCCGACAGAGGGAATTTCGAGCCAGGAGGAGAGCCGCGCCAGCGAGGCGTCGAGGTCGGCGTCGAGACGGGAGAGAATGGCGGGCAGCTTGGACATGGCGCTCACTGAGGCTGATTCCGATTGGCGCCATCATGACGAGCCGAGCGCCGGATGCCAGTGCCGCCAGGACATGACGGGAAACCCTGCCCCGCCCGGAAGGCGGGGCAGTGCAACCGATACCCGTGTCAGCGCTTCCCGCCCATCATCGAGCCGAGCACGCCGCGCAGGATGGCCTGGCCGACCTGGCGGCCGATCGTGGTCGCGGCAGAGCGCGCTGCTGAGGTGATCACCTTTTCCGCCATGCTCGGCGGCAGGCGCCCGCCCCGGCTGCCGGGGCCGGTCTTCGGGCGCTCGGTCGAACCGCCGAGCCAGCCGCCGATCGTGTCGAGGATGCCGCCGCCGCTATCCGCAGAGGCCTCGACGGCCGAACCGTCGGCGTTCATCCCCTTGCGCTTCATCAGCTCCTCATAGGCCGACTCCCGGTCGACCATCGTGTCGTATTTGCCGGCGAAGCCGGAGTCCCGCATGCACTGGGCGCGCTGCTGCGGGGTGATCGGCCCGACCTGCGCCATGGGGGGCGCGATCAGCGTGCGCTCGACCATGGTCGGCGTGCCCCTGCCCTCTAGCGTCGAGATCAGGGCCTCGCCGACGGCGAGCTGGGTGATCGCCTCCTCGGTCTTGAACTTCGGATTCTGGCGGAAGGTCTCGGCCGCGGCGCGGACCGCCTTCTGGTCGCGCGGTGTGAAGGCGCGCAGCGCGTGCTGGACGCGGTTGCCGAGCTGGGCGAGCACCGTATCAGGGATATCGAGCGGGTTCTGGGTGACGAAATAGACGCCGACGCCCTTGGAGCGGATCAGCCGCACGACCTGCTCGACCGCGGTTAGCAGCACCTTGGGTGCGCCGTTGAACAAGAGATGCGCCTCGTCGAAGAAGAAGACGAGCTTGGGCTTGTCGAGATCGCCGACCTCCGGCAGTTGCTCGAACAGCTCGGAGAGCAGCCAGAGCAGGAAGGTGGCGTAGAGTCGGGGATTGGCCATCAGCTTGTCGGCGGCGAGCATGTTGATGACGCCGCGCCCGTCGCGGTCGGTCTTCATCAGGTCGTTGATGTCGAGACCCGGCTCGCCGAAGAATTTCTCGCCCTTCTGGTTCTCCAGCACCAGTAGCGCCCGCTGGATCGTGCCGACCGACTGGGCCGAGACATTGCCGTATTTCGTCGTCAGCTCCGAGGCGTTCTCGGCGATGAAGGTCAGGACGGCGCGCAGGTCCTTGAGGTCGAGCAGCAGCAGTTTCTGCTCGTCGGCGATGCGGAAGGCGATGTTGAGCACGCCTTCTTGCGTGTCGTTGAGGTCGAGCAGCCGCGACAGCAGCAGCGGCCCCATCTCGGAAATGGTGGCGCGCACCGGGTGGCCCTGCTCGCCGAAGACGTCCCAGAACACGGTGGTGAACTGATCCGGCTGGTATTTCAGCCCGAGCTCCTCGGCGCGCTTGACGAAGGGCGGCTTGGAATCGCCCACGGCCGCGACGCCGGAAAGGTCGCCCTTGATGTCGGCCGCGAAGACCGGCACGCCTTGCGCGGCGAAGCCCTCGGCCAGGACCTGCAATGTCACGGTCTTTCCGGTGCCGGTCGCGCCTGTGATCAAACCATGCCGGTTGGCGAGCTTGAGCAGCAGCACCTCCGGCTTCACGCTCTTGCCGATCAGGATCGTGCCGTCATCCGCCATGGTCGCGCCTGCTCCGTTGCCTTAAGGTCGTGCAACCGATGTAGCGAAACGAGAAGTGGGGCGGAAGCATGAAGATCGCTTCCGTTCGAAATGGTTTATGCATAAACTATCTAGAGAGCACCAACTGGCTCGGCACGAGAGGATCGCACGATGGAAGAACTGATCTCCCGCATCATGGCCGCTTCCGGTCTGGATGAGTCCCTGGCGAAGAAGGCCATCGGCATCATCCTCGCCTTCCTGCAGAAGGAGGGTCCTGCGGCCGAGATCGGCCAGCTCTTCGCGGCCCTGCCGGGTTCCCAGGACCTCGCCGAGGCTGAAGGCGGCGCCAAGGGCGGGTTGATGGGCGCGATCGGCGGCCTGATGGGCGGTGGCGGCGGCGTCATGGCGCTCGGCGGCCAGCTGATGGGCGCGGGCCTCTCCATGGGCCAGATCCAGAGCGTATCGAAGGAGATGTTCGCGGTCGGCCGCGAACAGGCGGGCGAGGACACGATGGGCGCGATCGTCGGCGCGATCCCGGGGCTCGGGCAGTTCGTCTGAGCGGCCGAAAGCCAATAACTCCAATGAAACGCCGCCCCGTTCGGGCGGCGTTTTGCTGTCGCGTGCCCCATCATGGGCGTCATCTATACCGGCGCCCGGTACTTGCCTTCGCGGCGCCGCTTGGCGATGAGAGCTTCACGGCCGCACCAACGGCCGTCAGGAGTTCGCGCCGATGACCTCGACCTCGCTTGCCGACCTGCCCTATATGGGGGCCTTCGCGACACCTGCCGGCGAGCAATGGCGCAGCGCCGTCGACAAGGTGCTGAAGGGCGCCGATTTCGAGAAGAAGCTGGTCGGACGGACCGCCGACGGCATCCGCATCGAGCCGCTCTATCCGGCGGCGGCCGGTAGCGCGATCCGGCCGCTCCGCCAGCAGCAGGGGCGCTGGCACGTCGCGGCGCGGGTCGATCACCCGGACCCGGCCGAGGCCAACCGGCTGGCCCTGGCGGAGCTCGAAGGCGGCGCAGACTGTCTCAGCCTCGCTTTTAAAGGGGCCGCCGCAGCGCGCGGTTTCGGGCTTGCGGCGAAGACCGTCGCGGAGCTCGGCGCCGCCCTCTCCGGCGTGATGTTCGACCTCGTCCGCCTGCGGCTCGATCCGGCTCCGGGCGGCCGCCGCAATGCCCTGCTCCTGGCCGATCTCGTCGAGAGCCGCGGCCTTGCCGGCGATGCGGTCGAGATCGATTTCGGCATGGACCCGATCGGCGCACTCGCCAGCTCCGGTACGCTTTCGGTATCGCTGCCGGAACTCGGGCAGAACCTCGCCGAGACGATCGGGGCACTGAAAGCACGCGGCTTCCGCGGCCCCTTCCTGGCCGCCGACGGGCGTCCCTGGCACGAGGCCGGTGCCACCGAGGCGCAGGAGCTCGGCGCCGTGCTCGCCACGGCCGTGACCTATCTGCGCCTGCTCGAGGCGCAGGGCATGCCGCTGGCCGAAGCGCGTGATGCGATCTCCTTCACGCTCGTCGCCGATACCGACGAATTCCTGACCGTCGCCAAGCTGCGTGCGGCGCGCCTGCTCTGGGATCGCGTCCAGCAGGCCTGCGGCCTGGAGGCCCGGCCGGTCTTCATCCATGCCGAGACGGCCTGGCGCTCGCTGACCGGGCGCGATCCGCACGTCAACCTGCTGCGCGGCACGGTCGCGACCTTCTCGGCCGGGGTCGGCGGCGCCGACTCGATCGGCATCCAGCCCTTCACCGCGGCACTCGGCCTGCCCGATGCCTTCGCCCGGCGCATCGCCCGCAACACCCAGCTGATCCTGCTCGAGGAAGCCAATCTCTGGCGCGTCGCCGATCCGGCCGCCGGCGCCGGCGGCTTCGAGGCGCTGACGCAGGCGCTCTGCGAGCAGGGCTGGCGCAAGCTCCAGGATCTCGAGGCCGAGAGCGGCGACGGAATCTCGGGCATCGTCGGAGCGCTCGCCAACGGCCATGTCCAGCAGGGGCTGGCGCGCGAGCGGGCGAGCCGGGCCAAGGCGATCGCGACCCGGCGCGAGCCGATCACCGGGACGAGCGAGTTCCCGAACCTCGCCGAGGCCGTGGTCGCGGTGCTGGCACCGCCGCCTGGCCCCCGTCAGGCCGCGCCGGACGGCGATGCGGCGATCAGGGTCGAGGCGCTGCCGAGCCTGCGCCTCGCCGAGCCCTATGAGGCCTTGCGGGCGCAGTCCGACATCGTCGCAGCCGCAGGTGCAAGGCCGAGCGTGTTCCTGGCGACGCTGGGCAACATCGCCGCCTTCACCGCCCGTGCCGGCTTCGCCCGCAACCTGTTCGAGGCAGGCGGCCTCGCCGCCCCTTCCGGCGATGGCTTCGCCAATGACGGCGAGACCGATCTTGCGGCGCTGGTCGCCGCCTTCAAGGCCTCGGGCGCGAAGCTCGCCTGCCTGTGCGGCTCGGATGAAGGCTATGCGGCCGAAGCGACCCAGGCCGCCCAGGCGCTCGCGGAGGCCGGAGCGACCATCTGGCTGGCGGGACGCCCCGGCGGGCTGGAGGGCCGGCTGCGCGAAGCCGGCGTCGAGAATTTCGTCTTCGCCGGCACTGACGCTGTCGCGGTCCTGCAGGATGCGCTCGCGATCACCACATCCTCCGGACAGGTGGACAAGGAATGACCATGCCGATCGCACTCACCATCGCCGGCTCGGATTCGAGCGGCGGGGCTGGAATCCAGGCCGACCTCAAGAGCTTTGCAGCGCATCAGGTCTATGGCGCCAGCGTCATCGTCGCGCTGACCGCTCAGAACACGCAGGCCGTGCGGGCGATCCATCCGGTACCGGCCGATTTCGTCGCGGCCCAGATCGATGCGGTGTTCGAGGATCTCGACGTCGCGGCAGTCAAGATCGGCATGCTCGCGACCGCGGAGCTGATCGAGACCGTGGCCGACGGGCTTGAGCGCCATGGCGCCCGCAACATCGTGCTCGACCCGGTGATGATCGCGGCCTCGGGCGGGCGCCTGCTGCAGGAGGATGCGATCGAGGCGCTGAAGCGCCGCCTGCTGCCGCTTGCCACCCTCGTCACCCCGAATCTGCCGGAGGCAGCCGCCCTGCTCGGTACTGCCATGGCGCAGACCGAGGAAGCCGCCGCCGAACAGGGGAGCGCGATCGCCGCCCTCGGCGCCGCCAATGTGCTGGTCAAGGGCGGCCATGCTTCCGGCGCGGACAGCGTCGACGTGCTGGTATCGCAGGGTGGGCAGCGCCAGCGCTTCGTCGCACCACGCATCGAGACCTTGAACACCCATGGCACCGGCTGCACCCTGTCCTCGGCGATCGCGTCCGGTCTCGCCCATGGCATCGCGCTCGACGAGGCCGTTTCCCTGGCGAAACGCTACATCTCGTCTGCAATCGCCGCCTCCGACGAGGTCAGGGTTGGCCATGGCCACGGGCCGGTGCATCATTTCCACCATTGGTGGGACAGGACCGACGGGAGAGACCGATGAGCTTGATCCCGGATTTTACGAGGCTTGGCTTTTCGGAGATCGCCGGCGCGGCGGGCGCTGTGCCGGTCTCCGGCGAGGTTTGGGCGACGCCTGAGGGGATTGCGGTGAAGCCGGTCTATGCGGCTGAAGACCGCGCCGGGCTCGCCTTCGTCGACAGCCTGCCGGGGATCGCGCCCTATCTGCGCGGGCCCTACCCGACCATGTATGTCAACCAGCCCTGGACGATCCGGCAATATGCCGGCTTCTCGACGGCGGAGGATTCGAACGCCTTCTACCGGAGGAACCTCGCCGCCGGGCAGAAGGGGCTCTCGGTCGCCTTCGATCTCGCGACCCATCGCGGCTATGACAGCGACCATCCGCGGGTCGGCGGCGATGTCGGCATGGCCGGGGTCGCGATCGATTCGATCTACGATATGCGCACGCTGTTCTCGGGGATTCCCCTCGACCAGATGAGCGTCTCGATGACGATGAACGGCGCGGTGCTCCCCGTGCTGGCGCTCTACATCGTCGCGGCCGAAGAACAGGGCGTGCCGGCGGCCAAACTCTCGGGGACCATCCAGAACGACATCCTCAAGGAGTTCATGGTCCGCAACACCTATATCTATCCGCCCGGCCCCTCGATGCGGATCATCGGCGACATCTTCGCCTATACCTCGGCCCATATGCCGAAGTTCAACTCGATCTCGATCTCCGGCTACCATATGCAGGAGGCGGGGGCGACGCAGGACCTCGAGCTCGGCTACACCCTCGCCGACGGCGTCGAGTATATCCGCGCCGGTCAGCGCGCGGGGCTCTCCGTCGACGTCTTCGCGCCGCGCCTGTCGTTCTTCTGGGCGATCGGCATGAACTTCTTCATGGAGGTCGCCAAGCTCAGGGCGGCAAGGCTGATCTGGGCCAAGCTCGTCAAGGACTTTGGTGCGCAGAACGAGAAGTCGCTGCCGCTGCGCACCCATTGCCAGACCTCCGGCTGGTCGCTGACGGCGCAGGACGTGTTCAACAATGTGCCGCGCACGATGATCGAGGCGATGGCGGCGACGCAGGGCCATACCCAGTCGCTGCACACCAATGCGCTCGACGAGGCGCTCGCCCTGCCGACCGATTTCTCGGCCCGCATCGCGCGCAACACCCAGATCCTGCTGCAGCAGGAGAGCGGCACCACCCGGATCATCGACCCCTGGGGCGGCTCCTATTATGTCGAGCGTCTGACCGCCGAGCTCGCGGCAAAAGCCTGGGCGCATATCCAGGAGGTCGAGGCGCTCGGCGGCATGGCCAAGGCGATCGAGGCCGGCATCCCGAAGCTGCGGATCGAGGAGGCCGCCGCCAAGACCCAGGCGCGCATCGATGGCGGCCAGCAGGCGATCATCGGGGTCAACTGCTTCAAGCCGCAGGACGAGGCGGCGATCGAGGTGCTCAAGGTCGACAATGCCGCGGTCCGGGCCCGGCAGCTCGACAAGCTCGCCCGGCTGAAGGCCGAGCGCAACGAGGGCGAGGTCCAGGCGGCGCTGGCGGCGCTGACGCAGGGTGCCGCCGGCGAGGCCAATCTGCTCGACCTCGCCGTCAAGGCGGCGCGGGCCAAGGCGACGGTCGGCGAGATCTCCATGGCACTGGAAAAGGTCTTCGGGCGCCACCGGGCCGAGATCAAGGCGATCTCGGGGGTCTACAAGCGGGAGGTCGGCACGATGAACCCTGCGGTCGCACGGGTGCAGGCGATGACCGAGGCCTTCGCGGAGGCGGATGGGCGCCGCCCGCGCATCCTCGTCGCCAAGATGGGCCAGGACGGGCATGATCGCGGCCAGAAGGTGATCGCCTCGGCCTTCGCCGATCTCGGCTTCGACGTCGATATCGGCCCGCTCTTCGCCACCCCCGAGGAGGCGGCGCGCCAGGGCGTCGAGAACGACGTCCACATCATCGGCGTCTCCTCGCTCGCCGCCGGCCACCTGACCCTGGTGCCGGAGCTCAAGGCGGCGCTCGCCAAAGCCGGGCGCCCCGACATCATGATCGTCGTCGGCGGCGTGATCCCGCCACAGGACTTCGAGACCCTGCTCAAGGCCGGCGCCAGCGCGATCTTCCCGCCGGGAACCGTGATCGCCGACGCCGCCGAAAAGCTCCTCGAGGAACTCAACCAGAAACTCGGATACATCAAGAAATCAGCCGCGGAGTAAGCAGCCGGGGAGCCGAGAAACCCGCCAGCTCCCCTCAGCCACTTACCGTCATCCTGGCGAGCGAAGCTCGTCCCCGGATCCATCGAAGACCGCTGGCGCCCTACGATGGATCCCGGAGCTGCGCCGCTCTCGCGGCTGGTCCAGGATGACGCGGCGGGGCCGCGAAAGCGAAGGAACGCTAGCGCCAGTCGCGGTCGCCGTAGCGGCGGCCATAGCCGTAGACGTCGTCGCGCCGCTCTTCGTTCCAGCGCTGCCAGCGACGCTGGCCCCAATAGCCGTGGAAAACCGGTGGCGACGGGCGCCAGCCATAGGCGCGGCGTTCATATTGACGCTCATAGCGGTCATAGGCCTGAGCTTCGCCGCTGCCTACAAGGCTCAGCATGGCAAGCCCTCCGGAACCGAGGGCGAGGGCAGCGAGGCCGGCGGTAGCGAGCTTGCGGAACATGGTTCCTGTCCTGTGCTGTGGCCGGGGTCACTCCCCGTCCATGCCCCGGACCTTCGCAGCCCTGCCCTGAACCGGCCTTGAGGCCGGCATTCACCTGCCGTTCAACCCTTCTCGCCGGCCAGCGCCTCGCGCTTGAGCAGCAGCGAGGCGGCGATCACCGTGACCGCCACCGCTCCGATCAGGATCGTGCAGGCGGCGTTGATCTCCGGCGAGACGCCGAGGCGGATCGCCGAATAGAGCCGCATCGGCAAGGTCGTCGCACCCGGCCCGCTGGTGAAGCTCGCGATCACGAGATCGTCGAGCGAGAGCGTGAAGGCGAGCATCCAGGCGGCGAGCACGGCCGGCCAGATCAAGGGCAGCGTTACCGTGAAGAAGGTCGTCAGCGGCGTCGCGCCGAGATCGCGCGCCGCCTCCTCCAGCGAGCGGTCGAAGCCGGCGAGCCGCGCCTGCACCACGATGCAGGCGAAGCCGAGGCTGAAGGTCGCGTGGGCGATGACCACGGTCCAGTAACCGCGCTCGACATCGCCGGCGACGAAGAGCAACAGCAGCGACAGGCCGGTGATCACCTCCGGCATGACCAGCGGCGCCAGCACCATGCCGGAGAATAGGGTGCGACCGGCGAAGCTGCGATAGCGGACGAGCGCCAGCGCGGCGAGCGTGCCGAGGCCGGCCGCCAGCGTCGCCGAGACCAGCGCGACGCGGATCGTCAGCCAGGCGGCATCGAGCAGCGGCTGGTTGTTGAACAGCGCGACATACCAATGCGTCGAGAAGCCGCCCCAGACCGTGACCAGCCGCGAGGCGTTGAAGGAATAGGCGATCAGCGCGACGATCGGCAGATAGAGGAAGGCGAAGCCGAGGACGAGCGCGGCGAGATGGAAGCTGCCAAACCGCCTCATCGCGCCCCCCTCCCCGCCCGCTGTAGCAGCACGAGCGGCAGCACCAGCACGATCAGCAGCACGATCGCCACCGCCGAGGCCAGCGGCCAGTCGCGATTGGAGAAGAACTCGCTCCAGAGCACCTTGCCGACCATCAGCGTATCGGGCCCGCCGAGCAGATCGGGGATGACGAACTCGCCGATCGCCGGGATGAAGACCAAGGCCGAACCGGCGAGGATGCCCGGCAAGGACAGCGGCAAGGTCACGGTGCGGAAAGTGGTGAGCGGCGTCGCGCCAAGATCGGCGGCGGCCTCGACCAACGTGCCGTCGAGCTTCTGCAAGGTGGTGTAGAGCGGCAGCACCATGAAGGGCAGGTAGGAATAGACCATGCCGATCAGCACGGCGGTGTAGGTGTTGAGCAGGCGCAGCGGTTCGCTCGCCAGCCCGAGCCAGCCCAGCGCCATGTCGAGCAGCCCCTCCGGCCGCAGGATGCCGATCCAGGCGTAGACGCGGATCAGGAAGGAGGTCCAGAACGGCAGGATGACGAGCAGGAGCAGGATGCTCTGCCAGCGCTTCGGCGCCATCGCCATCGCATAGGCCAGGGGATAGCCGAGCGCGAGCGCGATCAGCGTGGTCAGGCCGGCGATGCGCAGCGAGGAGAGATAGCTCTGCCAATAGAGCGCATCCTCGCCAAGCAGGCGGAAATTCTCGAAATCGAGCCCGGCGAAGAACTCGCCAAGCGCGTCGAAGCCGAGAAAATGCGGCGCATAGGGCGGCTGGTCGGTCGCCGCGTCCGAGAGCGCGATCCGCAGCACGATGAGGAAGGGCGCCAGGAAGAAGGCGAGCAGCCAGAGATAGGGTATCGCGGCGACGAGCAGCCCGCGCCCGCCGGCGGCTCGGGGAACCGCGCCGCTCACGATGCCAGCACCAAGCCGGCTTCGATATCCCAGGACAGCCAGACCCGGTCTTCCCAGGCGAAGGGGCGCTCGATGCGCCGCGTGCGGTTGGTCAGCGAGACCTTGAGCAATTTTCCCTCGTCGCCGCCGACCATCACCTGGATCATGGTCATGTCGCCGAGATAGCCGATATCCCAGATCTCGCCGGCAACCTTGTTCACCGCCTGCTGCGGCTCGTCATGGCTGAGCCCGATCTTCTCGGGCCGCAGGCCGATGGCGAGCGCATCGCCCGGCTGGCAGGAGGGGGCATCCTCGTCGAGCTCGATCACGCCAACATGCTGGTTTTCCAGCGTGACGAGATCGCCCTCGACCGCTGTCACCCTGCCCTCGATCAGGTTGATATCACCGACGAACTCGGCGACGAAGCGATTGGCCGGCGCCTCGTAGATCAAATCGGGCGGCGCGATCTGGAGCAGACGGCCCTGGTCCATCACCGCCATGCGGTCGGCCATGGTCATGGCCTCGTCCTGGTCGTGGGTGACCACCATGAAGGTCAGGCCGAGATCGGTCTGGAGGTCCATCAGCTCGTATTGGGTCGCTTCGCGCAGCTTCTTGTCGAGCGCGCCCAGCGGCTCGTCGAGCAGCAGCAGCTTGGGCTGCTTGACCAGCGCACGGGCGAGCGCGACGCGCTGGCGCTGGCCGCCGGAGAGCTGGTCCGGCCGCCTGCCCTCGAAACCGTTCAGCCTGACGCGCTTCAGCATCGCGTCGACCCGCTCACGGACCTGCGCCTTGGGCAGCCCCTCGCGCTTCAATCCATAGGCGATGTTGTCGCCGACGGAGAGATGCGGGAACAGCGCATAGGACTGGAACATCATGTTCACCGGCCGCTGATGGGGCGGCACGGTGGTGATATCGACGCCGTCGAGCAGAATCTCGCCCTCGTCGGGCTGCTCGAAGCCGGCGAGCATGCGCATCAGCGTGGTCTTGCCGCAGCCGGACGGCCCGAGCAGCGCGAAGAACTCGCGCGCATGGATCGAAAGCGAGAGCGCATCGACCGCCGTCACCTTGCCGAAGCGCTTGGTGACATTGCGGAACTCGACCAGTGGCTTCGCCGCCGGGTCGTTCCAGGGCTGGAAGTCGCGACGGACGCTGCCTGGGGAGGAGCGCCGCGTCGCTGCGTCGGAGGACGCGTTCACCGCCCGCTCTTGACGCGGGTCCAGAGGCGATTGACCACCCGTTGCGTCTTCTGGTCGTAGGGGGTGATCGTATAGAGGCGGGCCATCACGGCATCGCTGGGATAGATGCCGGGATTGTCACGCACCTCGGCCGAGAGCATCGGCTTCGAGGCGATGTTGCCATTGGCATACTGGATGAAGTCCGAGTTCTTCGCCGCCATTTCCGGGCGGTTGACGAAGTCGATGAACTTCAGCGCCGCGTCCTGATTGGCGGCGTCCTTCGGGATCACGAAGGAGTCGAACCACATCAGCGCGCCTTCCTTCGGGATCGAATAGGCGATCTCGACCTTGTTCTTGGCTTCCTCGGCGCGCTTCTTCGCCTGCAGGATGTCGCCGGAATAGCCGACGGCCAGGCAGATATCGCCATTGGCGAGCGCGTTGATGTATTCCGACGAGTGGAATTTCTGGATATGCGGGCGCATCTTGCGCAGCAATTCACCGGCCTTGTTGAGGTCGGCTTCCTTCTTGGAGTCGGGATCGAGCCCGAGATAGCGCAGCGCCGCCGGAAACATCTCCTCGACCGCGTCGAGCACGTGGACGCCGCAATTGGAGAGCTTCTTCAGCTTCTCGGCGTCGAACAGGATGCTCCAGGAATCGATCACCGCATCGGGGCCGAGCCGTTCCTTGATCTTGGCGACGTTGTAGCCGATCCCGGTCGTACCCCACATGTAGTTCACGGCGTATTTGTTGCCGGGATCGTATTTTGCGAGCCGCTGCTGGATTTCCGGCCAGGCATTTTTGAGGTTCGGCACCTTGGCGGCGTCGACCGGCGTGTAGAGGCCGAGCGGGATATGCCGCGGCAGGAAGGATGCGGTGACGACGACGAGATCATAGCCGGTCTTGCCGGCGAGCAGCTTGGTCTCGACCGTCTCCATCTGGTCGAACGTGTCGTAGACGACCGTGATTCCGGTCTCTTTCTTGAAGGCGTCGAGCACCTCCGGATTGACGTAGTCGGACCAGTTGAAGATGCGCAGTTCCTTGTCCTGCGCCTGGGCCGGGGTTCCCGCGAGAAGGGCGAGGCCGAGGGCCGCTCCGGTCGCGATGCTTTTCAGAACCGACGTCAATTCACTCAATCTGCCCCTCCTCACGGACATGCTGCGCTAGCGGCGGCAAGCTATCAGCTTGTCGAAAACGCTCAACCTCGATTTCGTGATCTTGAAGCGGTGACCACAGCTTGCGAGGCGCAGGCTCGGCCCTATTTCCTACTGCCACATGACACGACGCTTGCTCCTCCTCTTTTGCGTGCTCTTCCTGCTGCCGCTCGCCACTCATGCGGCCTGGTGGTCCTGGCAGCCCCTGGCCGCCGACTGGCGCAGGGCCGACTGGTCGAGCGCTTCCCTGCTGCCTGCCGCCGCGACCGAATCCGAGGCGACCATCCACGTCTTCGCGGCACGGGTCGGCCGCTGGCGTGGCGTCTTCGCGCATCATTCCTGGGTGGTGGTGAAGGAGGCCGGCGCCAAGGCCTATACCCGCTTCGACGTGGTCGGCTGGGGCAATCCGGTGCGCGTCAACCATCGCGAGGCCGACGGACGCTGGTTCGGCAATGCACCGGAACTCGTCGCCGAGGTGAAGGGCGATGCGGCGGCGGCCCTGATCCCGCGCATCCGCGCGGCCGTGAAGAGCTATGGCTACAGCGAATACGGCACCTACGCCGCCTGGCCGGGACCGAACTCGAACAGCTTCGTCCAGCATGTGCTGGCTGAGGTCCCGGAGCTCGGCCGTGCCCTGCCGCCGACCGCGATCGGCAAGGACTGGCGCGAAAGCGGGCTCTATGCCGGCCTGACGCCGAGCCGCACCGGGGTGCAGGCCTCGCTCTACGGGCTCGCGGGCTTTTCGCTCGGCTGGGTCGAGGGCATCGAGATCAACCTGCTCGGTCTCGTCGCCGGCCTCGATCTCCGCCAGCCGGCGCTGAAGCTGCCCGGCTGGGGGCGCGTGGGAATTTGAATTCCCCTGCCTGTCCGAACCCTCATCCTGAGGAGCCGCGGAGCGGCGTCTCGAAGGATGGTCCAAAAATCTTCGGGTGCATCTGGAACATCCTCCGAGACACGGACTTCGTCCGCTCCTCAGGACGAGGGCTTTGAGCCGGCTCGCTCAATTCCTCAGCACGAGGCAGGCCCCGCCGGCCTGCCGCAGGCGGTTGCAGGTCACGGTAGCCTCGCGCAGGCTCTGCGCCGGCAGCCGGACCCGGTAGTAGCGCCCCCTGCCCCGGCCCGGCACCGCCGAGCCCAGAACCATGGTGGGCTTGCCGGCGAGCAATGCGGCGAAGCGGGCGGCGACGCGCTGATAGGAGGCGATGGCGCGGGCCTTCGAAGGATTTCCGGCAAGCTGGACACCGAACGGGCCATAGGCGCCCTCGATCAGCACGGCCGGGGCGGTCGTCCGGATCGAGGCGACGGCGGTCAGGCAGTCGGTTTCCTGCGTCGTCGCCGGCGGGGGTGATTCGCCGGGACCGAGGCGCCATTCCTCGACCGAGCGTCCGGTGATGAAGCGGACATAGGCTTGCGTCTCATAGGGCAGCGAACCGCCGCGCGCGACCCAGCGGGCGAGCCGGTTGGGGCCGCCATTATAGGCGGCGGCAGCGAGGCCGAGATTGCCGAACTGCCCCTTCAGCGCCGCCAGGAAGGCGGCCGAATGCGGGATCGCCGCCTCAGGGTCGAAAGGATCGGCGAGGCCGCGTTCGTTCGCAGTGCCCGGCATGAACTGGGCGATGCCCTGCGCCCCGGCCGGACTGGTGACATGAGGGCGGAAGCTGCTCTCCCGCCAGATCAGCCGGGTGAAGAAGGCGACCGGCAGCTCATGCTGCTTCGCCGCCCCCTCGATCAGGCGGCAGATGGTCTGCGCCACGCTCTCCTGCTGCGGCTCGGCCAACGCCGGGCCACCGGACAAGGTCGCGGCCAGCGCCGCGACGACAGCGCGGCGCCCACCCTGCCTCACGCAGCTTCCAGCGCCTGCGCCAGATCGGAGATCAGGTCCTCGATGTTCTCGATGCCGACCGAGATCCGGATCAGCGCATCGGTCAGGCCGATCTCCTCGCGCAGTTCGCGAGCGACGCCGGAATGGGTCATCGCGGCGGGGTGCGAGACCAGCGTCTCCGTACCGCCTAGGCTGACCGCGAGCTTCATGATCTGGAGATTGTCGAGGACCGCGAAGGCCTCCTTCTCGCCGCCCTTCACATCGAAGGCGAAGGTCGAGCCGGGCTGGCTGCACTGCCGGTCGAAAACCGCCTTGCGCGGATCGCCCTCCCTGAGATTGCCGAGATAATGCACCTTGGCGATCTTCGGGTGGTTCAGCAGGTAATCCGCGACCTTGCGGCCGTTCTCATTGGCCCGCTGCATGCGGATGTCGAGCGTCTCCAGCGAGCGCATCAGCATCCAGCACGAGTTCGGATCGAGCTGCGTGCCGAGCGAGCCGCGCCAGGCCTTGACCTGCCGCACCAGGGCTTCCGAGCCGCTGATCGAACCGCCAACGAGATCACTGTG
This sequence comes from Allobosea sp. GW823-FHT01F03, assembly GCF_058798075.1. NCBI lineage: Bacteria > Pseudomonadati > Pseudomonadota > Alphaproteobacteria > Hyphomicrobiales > Alloboseaceae > Allobosea > Allobosea sp. GW823-FHT01F03. The sequence goes on from NZ_CM179505.1 coordinate 4,254,153, forward strand.
GCCGCCGACATATTTCGTCAGCGAGAGCAGGGAGAGATCGGCGCCGTGCTTCAGCGGCTTCTGGAAGATCGGCCCGAGCATGGTGTTGTCGACCACGACCGGCGGGCGATGGCCCTGGCTCTTCTCCAGCTCGTCGGCGATCGCCTTGCAGGCCGAGAGATCGACGAGGCCATTGGTCGGATTGGCCGGCGTCTCGACCAGGATCATCGCGACCCGGCCCTTGGCGGCGGCGTTCTGCGCGACCTTGCGCATCTGGGCAACGTCGATGCCGTCGGTGAAGCCGAAAGGCGTGACGCCGAAAGCGCCCATCTGGTTCTTCAGCAGGGTCTCGGTGCCGCCATAGAGCGGGCGGCTGTGGAGGATGGTATCGCCCGGCCGCAGGAAGGCGAAGCAGGTGGTAGCGATCGCCGCCATGCCGCTGGCGAAGACCGCGCATTTCTCGGCCTCGTCCCAGATCGCCAGACGGTCCTCCAGGATCTCCATGTTCGGATGGTTGAAGCGCGAATAGACCAGGCCCGACTTCTCGCCCGGCTTGAGCTGGCGGCGGCCGGCGGTCAGGTCGAAGAAATCCTTGCCCTGCTGAGCGTTCTCGAAAACGAAGGTCGAGGTCAGGAAGACCGGCGGCTTGAGCGAGCCCTCGGACATCGCCGGCGAATAGCCGAAGCCCATCATCAGGGTTTCGGGGTGAAGCTTGCGATTGGCGATCCGGTCCTTGTGATAGTCGTCCTGGCTCATGATCCGCCTCCGTTGCCGGTGCACCGCACCGCTTTCGTGGCCCCAGCCTATGACGATCCGGGCGCCATTGCATGAATGATCATCGACATTCTAAGGATCGCTTGAGCAAGATTCCGCTCAATCTTTCTGGAGATGGAGCAGATCATGCTCGACAGCACCGACCGCCGCATGCTCGCCCTGCTGCAGGAGGATGGCCGCATCACCAATCACGATCTCTCGCAGAAGGTCGGGCTGTCGCCGACGCCCTGCCTGCGCCGGCTGAAACGGCTGGAAGAGAGCGGCGTGATCAAGGGCTATTCGGCGATCGTCGACCCCAAGGCCTATGGCCTGCCCTTCAGCGTCTTCGTCTCGGTGCGCCTCAGCCAGCAGACCCAGGAGCACATCGCCGAATTCGAAAAAGCCGTCGAAACCTGGCCGGAAGTCGCCGAATGCTATCTGATGACGGGATCGCAGGATTATCTGCTGCGCGTGCTGACCGACGGCATCGAGGGCTATGAGCGCTTCCTGAAGCTCAAGGTCACGCGACTGAAATGCATCCAGTCGGTCGAGTCGAACTTCGCGCTGGCGACGATCAAGAAGCGGGTCGGGCTGCCGCCGCTGTGAGCCTCAGCCGCCGGCGCGGTCGATCGCGCGCCTGACCACCTGCGTGACCTCGCTGTCCGAGAGGAAGAGGTCATGGCGCAGCATGCTCCAGCCGCGCCCGGCCGTATCGGCGACGCGCACCCCGAGCCCTTCGAGACGCTCGCGATCGGCAGCGCCAGCCCGGGCGACGCCGCCGGCGATGCGCGAGGAGACGGCCAGCGCCCGGTCGCCGGGGTCGATGATTACGGTCATGCGCCTGGCGATCGGGCCGAGCTTCGACACCGTCTGCTCGAAGGCATCGATGTCGACATCGGGTGAAGCGAAGACGACGGAGCCGATCCTGTCGTTGAAGCCCGGCAGGTCGCGCAGTTCGCGCAGGCCTTCCAGAGCCAGGAAGGTCCCCATCGAATGGGCGACGATGTGGACACGACCGGCGATCGGGTTGGCGACCAGCGCCTTCAGCGTCTGGACGAAGCCGTCGCGCGACCAGAGCGCGCTCTCGCGGTCATAGCCATAGGCGAGCAGCCCGCCGCCGGAGGGCCAGGTGAAGAGCGCGGTCCGGCCATCGAAGGCGAGCGCATGCGAGAGCTGGCCGGCGCTGCGAGCCGCCGATTCAAAGGTTTCGTTGTAGCCATGGACATAAAGCAGCACGTCGCGGCCATTGGCGGCCTCGGCGAAGACCCGCGCCGCGTCGCCCGAATTGCGACGCTGGACGCCGAGCACCGCCCAGTCGCCGCTGACGACGGAACTCACCTGCGCCGCGACGCCACGGCCCGGCGCCGCCAGGCGCGCCTCGGCGAAGGTCAGCCCGCTGCCGCGATCCGAACCGAAATAGGGCGGCCGGTCGCCCGTCGGCTTGCGGGTCGTGGCGACGAGCAGTTGCGGCTCCTTGCCGAAGGTCGATGCATCGGCCGGGCCGGTGAACGGCGAGACCATCGCCTCGCTCGGGACGCAGGCGGCGAGCGCCGGCCCGAGCAGCGGAACGAGAAGGAAGGAACGACGGGACACGGCAGGCCGCGAGGCTGACATGGCAGGAATCCGGGAACTGGGGAGCGCGCGCCATCCGGCCGCGAAGGCCTTAAGCCAAATCAACGCGGCCAGAATGCGGCGCAGCGACGACCGCTCAGCGGCCGGCGATCGCTGCCGGCGCCGTCACCACCAATTCGACGGTCGAGCCGAAGGTGCCGACCACGCCGCCGGCGATGTCGCCGAGCCTGTCGCCGAAGCCGGGACCGGCGATCGCTATGCCCCGGTCGGCCTGGAGGCGGCGGCCGATCAATTGCACCACCTTGGGCGAGGAGGCGAATTTGCCGTGGTTGAGCTGGTCGCTCGTCGAGATGTCGGAGAGATCGATGATATGGGCGCCGTTGCGGGCGAGATCAGCGACGATCTCGGTATCCTTGGCGGAGATGGCGCCGAGCCGCGTCTTGTCGCCGGCGAAGCGTCGCGAGAAGGCGAGCGCGCGGTCATCGGCGGAGACGAACACGGTGATCTCGCGCTTGATCTCCCTGAGCTGCGTCTTGAACACGTCGAGATCGATATCGGGCGCCGCGAGCATGACGTTGCGCAGCTTGCCGCCGAAATTGCCGTCACCGCGGATAGCCGCCTGCCGCAAGGCCTCCAGCGTCACCAGCGTGCCCATGGAATGAGCGAGGATGTCGATCCGGCTCGCCCCGAGCTCGCGCGAGATGCCCCGCAGGGCCGCCTCGAGGAAATCCCGCGAATAGAAGGCGCTCTCGCGATCATAGGGATATTGCAGCAATTGCCCGCGCGAAGGCCAGGTGAACAGCACGGCCACGCCCTTGAAGCCGGCATCATGGACGATCTGGGCGAAGCGATAGGAGGCGTCGGCGAAATTGGTGTTGTAGCCATGGACGAAGACGAGCACGTCACGGTCGACCGGCTTGCGTCTGGCGAGTTCGGCGCGGACCTGCGCGGTGATCGGGGCGCGTTCCAGCGACGTGACCTTGCTGACGGCGAAATGCAGCGAGGGATCGGCCTTCGCACCGACGGCCGGCAACTCGAGCTCGCCGGTCTTGTGGGCCCGCGGCACCGTCATGTCGAGCCGGGCGAAGGACAGCGTCGCGGCCCGCTCGCCGGTAAAATAGCTCGGCTCCTCGGCCGGCGCGCGCGTCGTCGCGACGAAGATCGGGAAGCTGGCGACGGTGTCGCCCTGCGCCGTGTCGGCCAGGACCAGGGTACGCGGCGTGCCCCCGCAGGCGCCGAGCGCAAGAGGGGCCAGCAAGGCCAGCACGATCAATCGAAACCGGGACAACAGGCGGCGCTCCAACAACCGGCGATTCGTCCCACCGCGGTGCCCGCGGATCAAGTGCCGCCAGGACACAGGCCCCTTACAATCGCGCTCTTCCTCCGCCGCCATCCACTTGCTACCAGCAGGGCATGATCGACCTGAACGCGCTCGGCAATGCGATTCTGGCGGGTGATCGGGCAGCGCTGGCGCGAGCCATCACGCTGGCCGAAAGTCGCCGGGCCGACCATCGCGAATTGGCGCAAGCCCTGCTGCAAAGGCTCTTGCCGCATGCCGGCAAGGCGATCCGCGTCGGCATCACCGGCGTGCCGGGCGTCGGCAAGTCGACGACGATCGACGCGCTCGGCTCCTATCTGACCGGGCTCGGCCACAAGGTCGCCGTGCTGGCGGTCGATCCGTCCTCGACCCGCACCGGCGGCTCGATTCTCGGCGACAAGACGCGGATGGCCCGGCTCGCGGTCGACCCCAACGCCTATATCCGGCCCTCGCCCTCGTCCGGAACGCTCGGCGGCGTCGCCGCGAAGACGCGCGAGACCATGCTGCTCTGCGAGGCCGCCGGCTTCGATGTGATCCTGGTCGAGACCGTCGGCGTCGGCCAGTCGGAGACTGCGGTCGCCGATCTCACCGACTTCTTCCTGGTGCTGATGCTGCCCAATGCCGGCGACGAATTGCAGGGCATCAAGAAGGGCATCATCGAGCTCGCCGATATGATCGCGGTCAACAAGGCCGACGGCGACGGGGCCACCGCGGCGCGGGCTGCAGCGGCCCAGTACAAGGCGGCGCTGCACATCCTCGCACCGGCCTCGGCGCTCTGGTCGACGCCGGTCGTGACCATCTCCGGGCTGACCGGAGACGGGCTCGAGAAGCTCTGGGCGAAGATCGAGGAGCACCGCGACCGCTTCGAGGCCAAGGGCCTGATCGCCGAGAAGCGGCGCCAGCAGGACGTGAAATGGATGTGGGCGATGGTCCAGGACCGGCTCCAGGCCAGGCTGCGGCACGATCCGGCGCTGAAGGCGCGCACGCCGAAGCTCGAGGCCGCAGTGGCGAGCGGCGAGATGCCACCGACGCTGGCTGCCGCCGAAATCGCCCGGGCGCTCGGCCTGTGACCGCGGCGACGGGCATGGACCTGCTCGTCACCGGCTTCGGCCCCTTTCCCCATGTCCGGGTTAACCCGACCGCGGCACTCGCCCGGGCTGTCGCGGACCGGCTGGCCCGGGCCGGCATGGACGCAAGAGCGTTGGTTCTGGAAACCAGCTATTCGGGCGGCCTTCCGGCACTGCGCCGGCATCTCGACGAGACCCGTCCGCGCGCGGTGCTGATGCTCGGCCTCGCCGCCCGCGCCCGCTTCGTCCGGGTCGAGCTGTTCGCGCGCGGGCGCTCGAGCCGGCTGCACGCCGACGCCCGCGGCGCGACGCCGATGGCAGCGCCCGCCCCTGCGCGGGGCCTGCCGCTGCGCAGCTCAGCCAGCACAGGCGCCGCACTCGAAACACTGCGCCGGGCCGGTATCAGGACCAGGATCTCGCCGACCGCAGGGCGCTATCTCTGCGACGCCTGTTACGCCGCCGCCCTCAGCGGCCGCGATGCCGGCGTGCCGGTGATCTTCATCCATGTCCCCTGGCTGCGGCCGAGTGCCGGGACGAGACCGGCGAACCGGATCGCCCGGTTCCGGCCGGGGCCTGCGCAGCTCGCCGCGGCGCTGGCGGAGCTCGGCCGCGCGCTCGCCGGCACCGGCAAGCGGAACGCCGGGCAGCGCAGCCGCTGACGCGGCACGCAGCTTGAACCCCTCCGCGCCGATGGAGGGTCTCATGACGGTTTCGCGCCGAAATCTGCTGCAGGCGGCCCTGTTTGGCACAGTCGCTGGCTCGGCCGCTCCCGCTTTGGCGCAACCGGCGCCGCGCGCCGCCTCCGCCACGCCGCTCGGCGCGCTCGGCATCGAGGCCTCGCAATACGGGCTGCGCCCAGGCTCGACCGACGATCAGTCTCGCATCCTGCAGAATGCCCTCGTCGAAGCGGTCAAGCGCGATGCGCCGCTGCTCGTCGCGCCCGGCCGCTACCGCATCGCCAATGTCGTACTGCCGGAAGGGGCGCGGCTGGTCGGCGTGCCCGGCGCCACCCAACTCATCGCGGCGCAGGCCGCCCCGCTGCTGGTCGCGCGCCGGATCAAGCGGGCGGCCGTTTCCGGCATCCTCCTCGACGGGCTCGACATCCGCATCGGCCAGCGCAACGGGCTGATGGCGGTGGACGAAGTGCCCGATCTCGGCCTCGCCGATTGCGAGTTCGCCAATGCCGGCTCGGTCGGCCTGACGCTGAACCGGACGGGCGGACGCATCGAGCGCAACCGCTTCCGCAGCATGCGCGATTCCGCCCTGTTCTCCCTGGATTCGCGCGGGCTTTCGATCGAGGCGAACACGGTCGAGGACTGCGGCAATAACGGCATCCAGCTCTGGCGCAGCCAGGCCGGCGACGAGCAGAGCCTCATCCGCGGCAACCGGGTCAACCGCATCCGCAACGATGCCGGCGGCGACGGCCCGAACGGCAACGGCATCAGCCTGTTCCGGGCCGGCGGCGTGATCATCGAAGGCAATACGCTGCGCGATTGCGCGCTGACCTTCATCCGCAACAATTCCGGTTCCGGCGTGCAGATGCTCGGCAATCAGGGCAGGCGCTGCGGCGAGGTCGGGCTCTATTCGGAATTCGCCTTCGAGGGCGCGATCATCGCGGGCAACCTCGTCGAGGACTGCGCCCAGGGCGCCAACATCACCAATCTCGACCATGGCGGGCGCCTGTCCGTCTTCGCCAACAACATCGTCCGCAATGCCCAGAAGGGCCTGGCGCCGAAGGGCAAGGAGCTGATCGGCGGCATGGGCGTGCATGTCGAGGCCGAGGCCAGCGTCACCGGCAACGTCATCGAGAACGCCAGCGAGGTCGGCATCTCGCTCGGCTGGTCCTGGGGGATGCGCAATCTCGTCGCCACCGGCAACATGGTGCGCAAGACCGGCATCGGCATCTCGGTCTCGCTGGTGCCGAAGGAGCGCAACGCCCTGATCGCCAACAACGTGATCAGCGAGGCGACGCTCGGCGCGGTCGTCGGCACCGAATATGGCAAGGCCGTCACCGGCGACCTGACGAAGGCGCAGGACAAGCGCGCCGCCGGCGTCAGGGTCGAGAACAACGCGGTGGGCTGAAGCGACGGCTAAGCCTGCGGCCCGCACCAGCCGGGCAGGTGCTCGGCATCGCTCTTCCTGGCTTCGACCAGCGCCCGCTTCAACGCCTTCCCGAATGCGCCCTCCACGGTCGTGCGCTTGATCCGCCGGCGCAGGTGATCGGCCCAGAGAAATTCAGCGAACGGCATCTCGGTCTTGGCATAGCCGCCGGCGAGCCGCAGCGCCCCGGCGAGCGAGCGATAGGGATCGTCGACCAGATCGGAAATGCTGCGCGGAATATGGCCGTAGCCGCGTCGCCGCCCGTCGGCATCGAAGGGGTGCATCCAGCCGCGATTGTCGAGGAAGGTCCAGAAGGCCTGCCTGTCGAGCCGGCTCAGATCAGCGAGCTGCGTCGTCAGGACACGGTGCTCACCTTCGAGATGCAGGGCGAGCACCAGGTGATGGTGGTCGACCAGATAGGGCCGCCTCTTCGGACCCAGGACGACGGGAACCGCGTGCCCGCCCAGATACAGCGCGTCCCTGCCCACGCTCTCCTCGCGCCAGCGCAGGCGCTTGGCCTCGACCTCACGCATGCCGACGGTGATCTGGGTCGGGCGCAGATCCGTGATCGCCGTCGCGATCAGTTGCGGCTCGATCTCGAACTTCATCAGCTCCTCCCGCCGCTGTGCTGGTCGAGGGTCCGAAGCGCCTCCTCGACGCTGTGGAACAGGTGGTCTTCGCCGATTTCGGCGATGACGCCGAAGCGGCGAAGCGCCTCGAGCGCGCGCACCGACTCGACGCGCGCAATGGCGACGGCGGTGCCGCCTTCCCGGCAGTCCCGTATCAGGGAGAGCAGCGCCTGTGCCGCGGTATAGTCGACCGCCGCGATCCCGCCGGCCTCGAGCACCAAGAGCGCCGGCCGTCGCTGCGCGATCAACGCCATCATGCCGTGCCTGAAGCTCTCGGCATTGGCGAAGAGCAACGGCGCCTGGAAGGCCGCGACCAGCACGCCTTCCTCATTCTGCGTCACATAGCCGTCACCGGGCGGCCACCAGATCGTCGTCCCGGGCAGCCGCCCGAGCTCCAGCGGCCGGCTCCGGGTGGTCATCCAGACGCCGTGCAGCAGCGAAAGCGCGATGCCGATGGCGACGCCGGTCTCGATCGGCAGCCAGATTATCGCAATGGCCGTGAGCAGGATGAGCGCGAATTCCGCCGGCGATTGGCGGGCGATGGCGCGGATCTGCCGGAGACGGAAGATGCGCTGGGCGATGAAGAGCAGCACTCCGGCGAGGGCCGCGACCGGCACCTGCGCCAGCAGCGCGCCGCCGGCAACCGCCAGCGCGAGCACGATGGCGGCGGCCAGCAGCGCGGCGCGCTGCGAAACGCCGCCGCTTTCGACGACCACGGCCGTCCGCGGCGGGCTGGCATTGACCGGAAAGGCGCCGGCGAGTCCGGACAGGAGATTGCCCGCGCCGAGGCCGACGAAATCGCGGTCGATCCGCGGTTCGGCGCCTTCGCCGTCGGGAAAGGAGCGGCTCACCGTCGCCGTCTGCATCATCACGACCAGCGCGAGCAAAAGAGCGAGCGGCACCAGACCACGCAAATCGGCCCAATCGAAGTGCGGCCAGGCCAGCGCCGGCCAGCCCGAAGGCAGGACGCCGAGAACCGCGACGCCGCGTGCCGCCAGTCCGAACAGCGCGACGGCGGCGGTCGCGGCCGCCAGCGCGATCAGCGCGCCGGGCAGGCGCGGCGCCAGGCGCTCGCACAGATTCATCGTCGCCAGGGTGAACAGGCCGATGGCAAGGGCGAACGGGCTGGCATCGCCAATCCGGCTCCAGATCGCCTGGAGCTGCCCGGCGATGTGGTGTCCGCCGCCGGGAATGCCGAGCAGCCCCGGCAACTGCGAGACCGCGATGTGGACCGCGATGCCGGCGAGGAAGCCGGTCAGAACCGGCACCGAAAGCAGGTCGGCGATCCAGCCGAGCCGGAGTCCGCCAGCGGTCAGCAGGGCGATACCGACGAGCAATGCCAGGAGCGCGGCGGCGCCCGGTGGAATGGCGCCGCTCGCGGCGAGCGCCGCGAGGCCGCTGACGAAGATCGGCGTGATGGTCGAATCGGCGCCGGCCGTCAGGACGCGACTGGCGCCGAAGGCGGCGAACCCCAGCGTCGCCGCGACGAAGGCGAAGAAGCCGAGTTGCGGCGCGAAGCCTCCGAGCTGTGCCGTCGCCATCTGCTCGGGAATGGTGATCGCCGCCAGCGTCAGACCGGCGAGCAAATCACGGCCGAGCAGGCCCGCGCCATTGGCGGCGGTGGAACGGTCGGCTTTGTCGAGATCTTGCGGCATGGAGCGGACCCGGCAGGGCCAGCCGAGCCTGCGCGCAGCTATCAGCAGCCGTCAAGCGCCTCAGGCGAGGCCTGCCGCCGCCCGGATCCTGCCGACCTCGATGCCGTTCCAGTTCTTCAGCACGCTTTCGCGGAAACCGGCGAAGGCGGCCTTGCCGTCCTCGTCCAGCGGCAGCAGGCGCTCGATCAGCGCCGCCATCGCGACCTCCGCGGCCCGGCCGGCGCCATCATCGCATTTCAGCGCGATGCCGTAGCCCAGCTCCGGCAGCGCGCCGCAATAGACACCCTCGGCGCCGGTCTTGATGAAGGCGCGCACCCCGAACTTCTCCATGAAGCGGGTATCGAAGCGGCCGGTGCCAGCGACCATGAAGGGATTGGCCGCCACCGCCTCGCGGATGCGCCGCGCCGCCTCGGCGCGCTTCGGGCCGAAGCCGTGGCCGGTGCCGAAGCGGGCGAAGCCGAGCGCCAGCGCCTTCAGCGGCACGGCATAGGTCGGGATCGAGCAGCCATCGGTGCCGGAAAGTTCGCTTGTGTGGGCGGCGCCGGTCGTCTCCTCCAACGCCTCCCTCACCGCCCTCTGCACGGCATGGCCGGGCTTCACATAGCCGGCAGGGTCCTCGTCGAGACCGCAGGAGAGGCAGACGAAGCCCGCATGCTTGCCCGAGCAGTTGTTGTTGAGCGCGGTCGGCTCCCTGCCCGCCTTGGCGAGGGCGCGCGCAGCGGCCTCGCCCATCGGCCAATGCGCGCCGCATTCGAGGCAGCCGGCCTCCCGGCCCGCCTTGCGCAGCATGCCGAGCGCCGTCTGCGCATGCGCCTCCTCGCCGGAATGCGAGGCAACGGCGAGGGCGATCTCGGCCGGCGTCAGGCCGTAGCGCTCGGCCGCACCGCTCTCCAGCAGCGGCAGCGCCTGCAGTGCCTTGACCGCCGAGCGCGGGAAAACCGGGCGCTCGACATCGCCGAGCGCCAGCACCACGGCCCCGTCGGCGTCCGTGACGATCGCCGCGCCGCGATGGCGCGATTCGACGACGCCGCCACGCGTGACTTCGGCGAGAACGGGATTGTCCATAAGAGCCTCCGGCGGAACTGCGGCGGATTTGTCGCGTTTGTCGCTCGACCTGTCAAAGACCATGACGCAGAGTGGCGGACGCCTGCCGAGGCAGGGATCTCCCATCAGCCGGAACGCCATGTCCCAGGACTACGAGACGCAATACAACAACCGCGCCCGCGTGCCGGAGCATCCCGCGCTGATCGCCGGCTGGGCGGCCGATGCCGCCACCTATCGCAGCGAGGCCGTCTCGGAGCTCGGCGTCGGCTATGGCGAGAGCCCGCGGCAATATTACGACCTGTTCAAGCCGGAGACGGTCAACAGCCGGGCGATCGTGCTGTTCATCCATGGCGGCTACTGGCAGGCACTCGATCCCAGCTATTTCTCGCATATGGCGCGCGGCCTGAACCGGCTCGGCGTGCCGGTCGCCGTCGCCGGCTACGACCTCTGCCCGCAGGTCGAGATCGGCCATATCGTCTGGGAAATGCAGCAGGCGGCGGCGGCGCTCTGGCGGCGCTTCGGCCTGCCCGTGGTGGCGGCCGGGCATTCCGCGGGCGGCCAGCTTTCGGCCTGCCTGCTCGCGACCGACTGGAAGAATGTCGACCCCGAGCTGCCGGAGCATCTGGTCCCTGCCGCCTATGGGATTTCCGGGCTCTACAATCTGAAGCCCCTGACGGAGACCAGCCTCAACAAGGCACTGGGCCTGACGATGGAAGCGGCCGAGCTGGAAAGCCCGCTGTTCTGGCCGGCGCCCGCCGGGCTGGTCATGGACGCCGTGGTCGGCGGGGCGGAGAGCGAGGAATATCTGAAGCAGAGCCGGCGCATCACCGATGTCTGGGGTCTCGGCGGCGTCCGGACGCGCTATGAGGAGATCGAGGGCGCCAATCACTTCACCGTGCTGGCGACCCTCCCCGATCCGGACAGCGCCATGTGCCGGCGTATCGCCGCGCTCGCCGGCGCTTGATCTTCCGGCGCAAGCCTCTATCCAGAAGCGATTCAGGGCACAGGGTTCCGGAGCGCGCGATGCAGACCTTCTTCGTCGAGATCAAGTGCAGGCTCGGCAAGACCTACGAGGTCGCCAGCGAACTCGCCGACCGCGAGATCGCCTCGGAGATCTATTCGACCGCCGGCAATTACGACATCCTGGCCAAGTTCCATGTCGCCGCCGATGTCGATATCGGCCATTTCGTCGCCGAGAAGGTGCAGTCGATCCCCGAGATCGCCGACACCCACACCATCATCACCTTCAAGGCGTTCTGAACCTCCCGGGCCTCAGCGGATCGGCGTCGTCAGCCCGTCCTCGGGCTGCCAGGCACGCAGGAGATCGGCGAAGCGCCGCGCCGCCGGCGCGACCGGGCCGGTCGCGGGGAACAGCAGCGAGGTGCGATAGGCGATCCGCGGTGCAAAGCGCCGGGCCGCCAGCCCCTGCATGCCGCCGAGCGTCAGCGGAAACGGGTTGAGCAGCGCGAGGCCGACGCGCTGCCGCACCAGCTCCGCCATGAAGGTCGCGGTCGCCCCTTCGGCGACCAGCCGGGGCGCGATGCCCGCAGCGGCGAAGGCTCTGTCGGCCTCGAAGCGGACCGGGAAGCGCCGCGCCGCCGCGATGAGCGGCTCGTCGGCAAGGTCGCGCGGCGCGAGCAACGCGCGCGCCGCAAGCGGATGATCCTCCGGCATCACCACATGCGCCACCGCCTCGCGGAAAACCTCGCTGCGAACGCCGATATGCGGCACGGGAACATCGACCAGACCGATATCGGCAGCGCGATCGGCGACCTGAGCGATGACGGAGGAGCTGGTGCCGATCTCGACATTGGCCACGACGTCCGGCTCCTGAATCCGGAAGCGCGCCAGCGCCGGCGGCAGCACAAACTGCGCCAGCGTCGCCGCGGCGGCGATGCGCAGCACGCTCGCCGGCGCGGTCTGCGAAGGCCAGCCGGCCAGGCGCTCGAGCGCGTCGAAGATCGGCTGCGCCTCCGCCTCGAGCGCGAAGGCGTCGCCGGTCGGCACGAGGCGACCGCCCTCGCGCATGAAGAGCGGCCGTCCGACATGCGCTTCCAATGCCGCCAGCGCCCGCGACACCGCCGGCTGCGAAATGCCGAGCATCTGCGCGGCAGCCACGGTCTTCCGGGTCGCGATCATCGCCTGCAGGATCTCGAGCTCGCGCAGACTGGGCGCTTGCCGCGCTCCCCCTTTGCCGGCCACCGGCTTCTCCATCGCAACCGCCCTCGCCCCTGCATGAATCCGCATGCCGCATTCGAATATGCGCAGACGTTATACAGTCGACTGCCATCTATAATTTACAAGCATAGAAAACGCCTCTAGGCTCCGTGCCAAGGCGAAAAAAGGGGAAGCTCCGGAGAACCGGTGACTCGCCAGCCATAGTTCAGTTGTTCAAGATGGCGGCTCAGGCCATCGGGAGGGCATAATGGAAAAGATCAGCAGGATCGGGCTGAAAGGCCTGAAGGCCGCGCTTCTCGCGGCGCCCGTCATGGCTATCGCTGGAGGGGCATCGGCCCAGGAACTGCGCGTCGGCATCTCGGCCGAGCTCAGTGCGATGGATCCGCATTATCACAACGTCTCGCCCAACAACATGCTGGCGCGGCACATCTATCAGCCGCTGGTCGGGCAGGACGAAAAGCAGACGCTGACCCCGCTGCTCGCCGAGAGCTGGAAGGCGATCGACGACACGACCTGGGAGTTCAAGCTCCGCAAGAACGTCAAGTTCCATGACGGCTCGCCGTTCACGGCGGACGATGTGATCGCCACCATGCAGCGCGCGCCGAACGTGCCGAAAAGCCCGTCGAGCTTCTCCGCCTATGTACGCGGCAAGGAATTCAGCAAGGTCGACGATTTCACCATTCGCGTGAAAACCGCGACGCCGGCGCCGCTGGTGCCGACCGATCTTTCGACCTTCGGCATCATCTCGGCCAAGTGCAAGGACACGACCACCGAGGAGTTCAATCTCGGCAAATGCGCCGCCGGTGGCACCGGCGCCTACAAGCAGGCCGAATATGTCGCTGGCGACCGCGTCGTGCTGACGCCGAACGAGGACTACTGGGGCGGCAAGGAGCCCTGGTCGAAGGTCACCTTCAAGATGATCACCTCGGCGCCGACGCGCGTCGCGGCGCTGCTGGCCGGCGATGTCGACGTGATCGACAACGTGCCGACCTCCGACGTCGCCCGCCTCAAGGGCGATGCCAAGCTCAGCGTCGCCAGCACGGTCTCGAACCGGGTGATCTATTTCCACATGGATCACTTCCGCGAGGTCTCGCCCTTCATCAAGGGCAAGGACGGCTCCGAGATCAAGAACCCGCTGCAGAACCTCAAGGTCCGCCAGGCCCTGTCGATGGCGATCAACCGTCCGGCGATCGTCGACCGTATCATGGAGAAGGAGGCGATTCCCGCCGGCCAGCTCCTGCCCGACGGTTTCTTCGGCACCTCCAAGAAGCTGAAGCCCGTCGCCTTCGACCTCAACGGCGCCAAGAAGCTGCTCGCCGAGGCCGGCTATCCGAACGGCTTCAAGATGAAGCTGCACGGGCCGACCAACCGCTATCTCAACGACACCAAGATCATCGAGGCGGTGGCGCAGATGTTCTCGCGCCTCGGCATCGAGACCGAGGTCGAGACGCTGCCTTCGGCCAACTTCTTCACCCGCGCCTCGCAGGGCGGCCAGGGCAATGTGCCGGAGTTCTCCTTCATCCTCGTCGGCTGGGGCGCGGGCACGGGCGAATCCTCCGACTCGCTCAAGGCGCTGCTCGCGACCTTCGACCCGCCGAAGGGCATGGGCGCGACCAATCGCGGCCGCTACTCCAACAAGGCCTTCGACGCCAAGCTGGAAGAGGCGCTGCGCACGGTCGACGACGCCAAGCGCGACCAGGCTCTGGCCGAGGCGATGGAGATCGGCATGAACGATGTCGGCCTGATCCCGACCCATTACCAGCTGAACACCTGGGCTTCGCGCAAGGGTGTCAAGGTCCAGGCCCGGACGGACGAGTACACCCTCGCCACCGGCATCCGGAAAGAATAAGCCGGACTATCGACACCCGTCCGGACCCGCTTGAAGCCCGGTCCGGACGGCGCGAAACTCTTTTCTTGTTGGACTGCGAGAGCGCCATCCGGCCGGCACACCGGTCGGCTGGCGTTTCGCATCCCGCTCCGGAAGGTCCCGGACCATGCTCGCATTCGTCCTGCGCCGCCTGGCGCAAGCGCTCTTCGTCATCGCGGCGATGCTCGTGATCGTCTTCTTCGGCGTCAACGTCGTCGGCGATCCCATCTACATGCTGATCTCGCCGGAGATGGACCAGCAGCAGATCGCCGAGACGGCGCGGGCGCTCGGTCTCGACCGGCCGATCTGGGAACAATTCCTGATCTTCCTGAAGAACGCCGTCCAGGGCGATCTCGGCCGCTCCTTCGTGCATGGCGAATCGGCGATTAAGCTGATCCTGCACCGTATGCCGGCGACGCTGGAGCTCGCCTTCGTCGCCCTCTTCATGGCGATCGTGATCGGCCTGCCGCTCGGCCTCTATGCCGGGCTGAAGCCCGAGAGCCGGATCTCGCGGCTGATCATGGCGATCTCGATCCTCGGCTTCTCGCTGCCGACCTTCTGGGTCGGTCTGATGCTGATCCTGACCTTCGCCGTCAGCCTCGGCTGGCTGCCGGCGACGGGGCGCGGGCCGACCGTCTCGATCCTCGGCATCGATACCTCGCTGCTCTCGCTCAAGGGCTGGCAGCATGTCGCCCTGCCGGCGCTCAACCTCGCTCTGCTCAAGATCTCGCTGGTGATCCGTCTCGCCCGGGCCGGCGCCCGCGAGGCGGCGCTGATGGACTATGTCAAATTCGCGCGGGCCAAGGGCCTGTCGCAGAGCCGGATCATCGGCGTCCACATCCTCAAGAACATCATGATCCCAATCGTCACCGTGCTCGGGCTCGAATTCGGCTCGCTGGTCGCCTTCTCGGTGGTGACCGAGACGATCTTCGCCTGGCCGGGCATGGGCCGCCTGCTGCTCGAGGCGATCACCCGCCTCGATCGGCCGGTGATCGTCGCCTATGTGATGGTCGTCGTGGTGCTGTTCGTCACGATCAACCTCCTGGTCGACCTGATCTATTCCGCGCTCGATCCACGCGTGCGCCTGACGGAGGCCACATCATGAGCGAGGCGACCTTGCCCACCGCCGCTGCCGCCCCGCCGGTCGAAGCGAAGGAGGAGACGCCGTTCCGGCGCTTCGCCCGTTCCTTCTTCGAGGACAGGCTCGCGACCTTCGGTCTCTGCCTCTTCGCCCTCATCGTCCTGCTGGCGCTGGCTGCGCCCCTGATCGCGCCGCAGAATCCTTACGACCTCGCCAGCGTCGACGTGATGGATTCGCGCCTGCCGCCCGGCGACGTCGCCGGCGAGGGCTTCACCATGTGGCTCGGTTCCGACGGCGTCGGGCGTGACCTGCTCTCAGGCATCCTCTACGGCCTTCGCATCTCGCTGATGGTCGGCGCCTTCTCGGGCATCCTCGCCGCCGGCGTCGGCATGGCGATCGGCCTGATCGCCGCCTATGCCGGCGGGCGCACCGAGAACATCATCATGCGCATCGTCGACCTGCAGCTCTCGCTGCCTTCGGTCCTGGTCGCGCTGATCCTGGTCGCCGGGCTCGGCAAGGGCGTCGACAAGATCATCATCGCGCTGGTGATGGTGCAATGGGCCTATTACGCCCGCACCGTGCGCGGATCGGCGCTGGTCGAGCGGCGCAAGGAATATGTCGAGGCGGCCCAGTCGCTCGGCCTTTCCCACGCCCGCACCGTGTTCCGGCACATTTTGCCGAACTGCCTCGCCCCGGTGATCGTCATCGTCACCGTGCAGACGGCGCATGCGATCTCGCTGGAAGCCACCCTCTCCTTCCTCGGCGTCGGCCTGCCCCAGACCGAGCCCTCGCTCGGCGTGCTGATCGCCAACGGCTTCCAGTACATGCTCTCCGGCAAGTACTGGATCTCGGTCTTCCCCGGCATCGCGCTGCTCCTGACCATCGTCTCGATCAACCTGGTCGGCGACCGGCTGCGCGACGTGCTCAACCCGCGGCTGGAGAAGTGAGGATGGCGCCTGTTCTCGAAGTTTCCGGCCTGAAGACCCATTTCTTCACCCGTGCCGGCACGGTGAAGTCGGTCGACGGCGTCGACTTCCATGTCGACCGCGGCGAGGTGCTCGGCCTCGTCGGTGAATCCGGCTCGGGCAAGTCGGTCACCGGGTTCTCGATCATGGGATTGATCGACCCGCCCGGGAAGATCGTCGAGGGCTCGATCAGGCTCAACGGCAAGGAGCTCGTCGGACTCGACGAGGAGGGCTTCCGCAAGGTCCGCGGCCGCGAGGTCGCAATGATCTTCCAGGACCCGATGATGACGCTGAACCCGGTGCTGCGCGTCGACACGCAGATGATCGAGGCCGTCACCGCCCATGACAGGGTCTCGCACAAGGCGGCGCGGGAGCGCGCCCGCGACGCCCTCGCCAAGGTCGGCATCCCCTCGCCCGAGGAGCGGCTCAACGCCTATCCGCACCAGTTCTCCGGCGGCATGCGCCAGCGCGTCGCCATCGCGATCGCGCTGCTGCACCGCCCGCCCCTGATCATCTGCGACGAGCCGACGACCGCGCTCGACGTCACCATCCAGAGCCAGATCCTGGCCGAGATGCAGTCACTCTGCGCCGAGACCGGCACGGCTCTGGTCTGGATCACCCATGACCTCGGCGTCGTCGCCGGCCTCGCCGACCGGATCGCGGTGATGTATGCCGGGCGCATCGTCGAGACCGGCGCGGTCGATCCCGTCCTCGACGCGCCCCTCCATCCCTATACCAGCGGCCTGCTCGGCTCGCTGCCGGCCGAGGGCGAGCCCGGCGCCCCCTTGCGCCAGATCCGTGGTTCGACGCCGTCGCTGGCCAAGCTGCCCCAGGGCTGCGCCTTCGCGCCGCGCTGCGATTATGCGCAGGCCGATTGCCTCGCCCAGGCACCAGCCGTCACCGCCTTCCCGGGTGAGCGCGGCGTGCGCTGCCATCACCCGCTGAACCTCGCCGGAGTCGCGGCATGAGCGCGCCGATCCTGACCCTCGACGGCGTCTCCAAGCGTTTCGTCAAGCCGCTCGACGCCGCCTCGAAATTCGCCAACCTGCTGGGGGCCGGTTACACCGAGCAGGTGGTGCATGCGGTCGACGGGGTCGATCTCTCGGTGACCCAGGGCGAGGTCGTCGGGCTGGTCGGCGAATCCGGCTGCGGCAAGTCGACGCTCGGACGCGTCGTCGCCGGCATCCACCCGCCGAGCGCCGGCCGGGTGTCCTGGCGCGGCCAGTTCACCAACGAGATGGACGCTCAGCAGCGCCGGGCCGCGACGCTGGCGATCCAGATGATCTTCCAGGACCCCATGTCCTCTTTGAATCCACGCCTGCGGGTCACCGACATCGTCGGCGAGGCCCCGGTCGTGCACGGCCTCGTCGGCAAGGCGCAGCAGGACGCCTATGTCGTCGAGATGCTGGAACGGGTCGGGCTCGATCCGAGCTATCGCCGGCGCTACCCGCACCAGTTCTCGGGCGGGCAACGGGCCCGCATCGGCATCGCCCGGGCGCTGGCGGTGAACCCGCAATTCCTGGTCTGCGACGAGAGCGTCGCCGCACTCGATGTCTCGATTCAGGCCCAGGTCCTGAATCTCTTCATGAAGCTGCGCGACGAGCTCAACCTGACCTATCTGTTCATCAGCCACGATCTCAGCGTGGTCCGGCATCTCTCGGACCGGGTGGTGATCATGTATCTGGGCCGGGTCGTCGAGGCGGCGCCGGCGAGCGAGCTGTTCAAGGGGCCGCAGCACCCTTACGCCCAGGCGCTGCTCGCCAATGTGCCCTCGATCACGGCACGCAAGAAGCGTTTCGCGCCGCTGAAGGGCGAGATCCCCTCGCCCCTGCACCCGCCCCCGGGCTGCCATTTCCATCCGCGCTGCCCGATGGCCGGGCCGCGCTGCAAGGCCGAGCGGCCGGTGCTGAAGCAGATCGCGCCCGGCCATGTCGCCGCCTGCCATCTCCATGATGGCGGGGTCGGGGCGCTCGCCGCCTAGAGCCTGGCCCACCCAGTTCCGGCCGGGACGTTCTGAACAAGGATTATTGCCGGTTCGCGGCTTGACGCGGGCCGGCTTACGGGCGACCTCCGAACAGCCCGGCGCCGGTTGCGCCGGGCGTACGCCTGGGGAATCGGAACCATGAAGAGCACCCTGTCGGCCGACCTTCGCGCTGGCGCCCTCGTCTATCATCGCCAGCCGCGGGCCGGAAAACTCGAGATCCAGGCGACCAAGCCGCTCGGCAACCAGCGCGACCTCGCGCTCGCCTATTCGCCGGGCGTCGCCGCAGCCTGCGAGGCGATCGTCGACGATCCCAGCCAGGCGGCCGAGCTGACCTCGCGCCAGAACCTCGTCGCGGTCATCACCGACGGCACCGCCGTGCTCGGCCTCGGCGACATCGGCCCGCTGGCCTCGAAGCCGGTGATGGAAGGCAAGGCCGTCCTGTTCAAGAAGTTCGCCGGCATCGACTGCTTCGACATCGAGGTCGACCAGCGCAATCTGGAGAAGTTCGTCGAGGTCGTCGCGGCGCTGGAGCCGACCTTCGGCGGCATCAATCTGGAAGACATCAAGGGCCCCGAATGCTTCGAGATCGAGGAGCAGCTCAAGGCCCGGATGAACATCCCGGTCTTCCATGACGACCAGCACGGCACGGCGATCATCGTCGGCGCCGCCGTCCTCAACGGGCTCGATCTCGCCGGCAAGAAGATCGCCGACGTCAAGATCGTCGTCTCCGGCGCCGGCGCCGCCGCGCTCGCCTGCCTCAACCTCCTAGTCTCGCTCGGCGCGCAGCGCAAGAACATCTGGGTCACCGATCTCGAAGGCGTCGTCCACAAGGGCCGCAACACGCTGATGGACCGCTGGAAGGAGGTCTACGCCCAGGAGACCGACGCCCGCACGCTGTCCGACGTGATCGGCGACGCCGACGTCTTCCTCGGTCTCTCGGCAGCCGGCGTGCTGAAGCCGGACATGGCCAAGCGCATGGGGCCGAAGCCGCTGATCCTGGCGCTCGCCAATCCCAATCCGGAGATCACGCCCGAGGATGCGCTGGCCGCCCGGCCGGACGCGATGATCTGCACCGGCCGCTCGGATTATCCGAACCAGGTCAACAACGTCCTGTGCTTCCCCTACATCTTCCGCGGCGCGCTCGACGTGCAGGCGACGACGATCAACGAGGCGATGAAGCTCGCCGCGGTGCGTGCCATTGCGGCGCTCGCCCGCGAGGCGACCTCGGACATCGCGGCGCGGGCCTATGGCGGCGAGGCGCAGACCTTCGGCGCGACATCGCTGATCCCGAACCCGTTCGATCCGCGCCTGATCCTGCGCATCGCCCCGGCCGTCGCCGAGGCGGCGATGATCACCGGCGTCGCCAAGAAGCCGCTGATCGATATCGAGGCCTATCGCGAGGACCTGTCGCGCTTCGTCTTCCGCTCGGGCTTCCTGATGAAGCCGCTCTTCGCCAAGGCGAAGGCCGACCCGAAGCGGGTGGTCTACGCCGAGGGCGAGGATGAACGCGTGCTGCGCGCGGCGCAGGTGGCGCTCGAGGAAGGCCTGGCGGTGCCGATCCTGATCGGCCGGCCGAGCGTGGTCGAGGCCCGTATCGCGCGTTTCGGCCTGACGATCCGGCCCGGCGTCGATTTCGAGCTGATCAATCCCGAGGACGACCCGCGCTATCGCGACTATGTCCAGACCTATCTCGAGATCGCCGGCAGGCGCGGCATCACCCCGGAAGCCGCCCGCTCGCTGGTGCGCACCAATAATACGGTGATCGCGGCGCTCGCCGTGGTGCGCGGCGAGGCCGACGCGATGATCACCGGCCTCGAAGGCCGCTTCCTCTCGCGGCTGCGGCATATCCGCGACATCATCGGGCTCGAGCCCGGCGTCAGCGACATCGCGGCGATGACGCTGATCATCACCAGCAAGGGCGCCTTCTTCCTCACCGATACCCATGTGAAGCATGATCCGACCGCCGAGGAGATTGCCGACATGACCGTGCTCGCGGCCGGCCATGTCGAGCGCTTCGGCATCGAACCGAAGATTGCCCTGCTCTCGCATTCCGATTTCGGCGCGGCCGACACGCCCTCCTCGCTGAAGATGCGCAAGGCGCTGGGGTTGATCCGCGAACGTGCGCCGGATCTCGAATGCGACGGCGAGATGGAGGCCGATTCGGCGCTGGTGGCGGCGATCCGCGACCGGGTCCTGCCCTCCTCGCGGCTGAAGGGCGTCGCCAATGTCCTCGTCTTCCCGAATCTGGATGCGGCGAACATCGCCTACCAGTTCGCCAAGGTGCTGGGCGACGCGCTGCCGGTCGGGCCGATCCTGATCGGCGCGGCGAAGCCCGTGCATATCCTGACGGGCTCGGTGACCTCGCGCGGCGTCGTCAACATGACCGCGGTCGCGGTGGTCGAGGCGCAGGGGCGCGGCCAGAAGGGCTGAAGAGCGAACAGCGAGCCGGGCTGGTTCGCCCGCCCGGCCTCCTGCCTGCGTCAGCCGCGCGGGTGCTTTTCGGCACCCGCCGACACCTCCCGAAGAACGGTTGAAGCCCCCGTTTTCCTCCTTGGCTCCGGCCTCAGGATCGGCCCATACTTCCCGCACGAGCGGGAAAGGGGCCCGTCCGGCTAAGCTTCGGAGAGCGCTCATGAAAAGCTTCACGCGTCAGTCGCCGCTCCTGCGCCGGCTGCGGCCTCTCGCCCTTGCCGCCAGCCTCGCCTGCGGCCTCGGCGGAACGGCTCTCGCGGAAGTGGTCTTCCATCGCGGCAATGACGGCGACCCCGAGACGCTCGATGCCCACAAGACCTCCACGGTGAGCGAGGCGCATCTGCTGCGCGACCTCTCCGAGGGGCTGGTCATCCACCATATCAGCGGCAATGTCGTGCCCGGCGTCGCCGAGAGCTGGACGATGAGCGAGGACGGCAAGAGCTACACGTTCAAGCTCCGCGCCAACGCCAGATGGTCGAATGGCGATCCGGTCAAGGCCGGCGACTTCGTCTATTCGCTGAAGCGGATCATCAATCCCGCGACCGGCGCGAAATACGCCAACATCCTCTACCCCATCCTCAACGCCGAGAAGATCAACAAATCGGGCGAAGGCGCGGGCCTCGACGAGCTCGGCGTCAAGGCGCCGGACGACACGACGCTGGAAATCAAGCTGGAGCGGCCGACGCCCTATTTCCTGGAATTGCTGACGCACCAGACCGGCCTGCCGGTGCATCCGGCCTCCGTCGAGAAATTCGGCAAGGACTTCGTCAAGCCGGAGAACTGGGTCTCCAACGGCGCCTACACGCTGAAGGAGTTCGTGCCGAACTCCCACATCAAGATGGAGAAGAACAAGAACTTCCACGATGCGGCGAATGTGCAGATCGACACGATCCTGTACTATCCCGCCTCCGACCTCGCCGCCGCCGCGCGCCGCTTCCAGGCCGGCGAACTGCATATGACGACCGACATCCCGGCCGACCAGATCCAGCAATTGCGCGAGAAGCTCGGCAATCAGGTCAAGGTCGCGCCCTATCTCGGGACCTATTTCCTGATCGTGAACACGGCGAAGAAGCCCTTCGACGACCTGCGCGTACGCCGGGCGCTGTCGCTGGTGATCGACCGCGAGTTCATCGCCGAGGAGATCTGGGGGGGCACCATGCTGCCGGCCTATGGCGTGATCCCGCCCAATATCGGCAATTACGGCGAGCGCGCCGAGGCCGACTTCAAGAGCGTCTCGCCGCTCGACCGCGAGGAGGAGGCCAAGCGCCTGCTCGCCGCCGCGGGCTACGGTCCCGGCATGCCGCTACGGGTGCAGCTGCGCTACAACACCACCGACAACAACCGCCGCACGATGATCGCCATCGCCGAGCAGTGGAAGGTGCTCGGCGTCGAGACCAGTTTCATCAACACCGACGGCAAGACCCATTTCGCCCTGCTGCGCGACGGCGGCGATTTCGACATCGCCCGCTATGGCTGGATCGGCGACTATTCCGATCCGCAGAACTTCCTGTTCCTGTTCCTCAGCGACAATAAGGGCTTCAATTCCGGCAAATATGCCAATCCGAAATTCGACGCGCTGCTGCAGCAGGGCGCCGACGAACTCGATCTCGCCAAGCGCGCCGCAGTGCTACGCGAGGCCGACGCCATTCTCGCGGCCGAGATGCCGTGGATCCCGCTGATGTACTATTCCTCGAAGAACCTGGTTTCGCCGAAGCTCGTCGGCTTCCAGCAGAATCTGCGCGGCGCGCTGCCGACGCGGTTCATGAGCCTGAAGCCGTGACCGACGTACGTCATGGCCGGGCTTGACCGACTGAACAGGCACGACCTTCCCCCTCTCCCCCTGCGGGAGAGGGTTGGGGTGAGGGGGCGGACGACGCTTCATCGTCATGATCGGGCTTGTCCCGACCATCCACGTCTTCCTGTGACGAATGCGGTGCTCGAGACGTGGATGCTCGCCACAAGGGCGAGCATGACGGGTAGACCTGAGCGCCCCCTCATCCGGCCCTTCGGGCCACCTTCTCCCGCAGAGGGAGAAGGGAAGAATGGCGGGGATCCCGGCGCAATCTGATGCTCACCTACATCCTGCGCCGCTTCGCCACCGCGATCCCCACCCTGTTCGTGATCGTCACGCTCTCGTTCTTCCTGATGCGGCTCGCACCGGGCGGGCCGTTCGATCTCGAACAGCCGCTCGAAGCCAAGGTGATGGAGAACCTGCGGCGGATCTACCAGCTCGACCAGCCGCTTCACGCCCAGTACCTGACCTATCTTGGCGCTCTGCTGCGCGGCGATTTCGGCCCCTCCTTCTATTTCCGCGATTTCTCGATCGCCGAACTGTTCGCGCAGGGGCTGCCGGTCTCGATGCGGCTCGGCGCCTCGGCGCTCCTGCTCGCCCTCGCCATCGGCGGCCCGCTCGGCGCGCTCGCCGCCTTCGGCCAGAATGGTGGGGCCGACCATGCGGTGATGGGCTTCGCCACCGCCGGCATCACCATCCCGAACTTCGTCGTCGCCCCGGTGCTGCAGATCATCTTCGGGCTGACTCTGGCCTGGCTCCCGGTCGGCGGCTGGAATGGTGGTGCCTTGCGCAACACCGTCCTGCCGATCGTGACGCTCGCTTTGCCGCAGATCGCCGTGATCGCCAGGATGACGCGGGCGGCGATGATCGAGACGCTGCGCGCCAACCATATCCGGACCCTGCGGGCGCAGGGCCTCTCGGGCGCGACCATCGCCCTGCATGCCGGGCGCGGGGCCGCCCTGCCGGTCATCTCCTATCTCGGCCCGGCGGCGGCGAGCCTGCTCACCGGCTCGGTGGTGGTCGAGACGATCTTCGGTATTCCCGGCATCGGGCGCTATTTCGTCGAAGGCGCGCTCAACCGCGACTACACGCTGGTGATGGGCACGGTGGTCGTCGTCGCCATCTTCGTGCTCGTCTTCAATCTCGTCGTCGATATCCTCTACGCGCTGCTCGACCCGCGCGTCAGGCTGGATTGAGCCGATGAGCGAGGCCGTACCACTCCCCGCCCCGCCCGCCGGCCGCACGCTCTGGCAGGATGCCCGCATCCGCCTGCTGCGCAATCGCGCCGCGGTCGCGAGTCTCGTCGTGCTGGCGCTGATGACGCTGATCTGCAGCTTCGGGCCCTGGTTCACCGGCCACCCTTACGACCGGGTCTATCAGGACTATGTCCGCGTGCCCGCCAGCCTCTCGGCCTATCCGAAGGCCGAGGCCCTGCCCGCCGCCGTCCAGCGCATCGCCTCGCGCATAAGGGCGACGCCGAGCGAGATCACGGTGGAAGCGCAGGAGGTCCGGCTGGTCCTGACGGCGCAAAGACCGATCGACCAGCGCCTGCTGGTCTATTTCGACCGATCCGACCAGTTCGGCACGCCGCGGCTCCTCGCGAGCGAGCAGGATGGCCGCCGGCTCGCGCTGGCCGTGCCGATCAAGCGCCAGCATTTCCTGTTCGGAACCGACAGCAATGGCCGCGACCTCCTGACCCGGACCCTGGTCGCCGGCCGCGTCTCGCTCGCCATCGGCCTGCTCGCCACCGGCGTCGCGCTGGTGATCGGCGTCGCCTATGGCGCCACCGCCGGCTATCTCGGCGGGCGCATCGACATGGTGATGATGCGCATCGTCGACGTGCTCTATTCGCTGCCCTTCATCTTCCTGGTGATCCTGCTGGTCGTGTTCTTCGGCCGGAACTTCATCCTGATGTTCCTCGCCGTCGGCGCGATCGAATGGCTCGACATGGCCCGGATCGTCCGGGGCCAGACGCTCTCGATCAAGCGCCAGGACTATGTGCTGGCAGCCGAAGCGCTCGGCGTCTCCACCGGCGGCATCCTGAAGCGCCATGTCATCCCCAACACGCTCGGCCCGGTGATCGTCTACGTCACCCTGCTGGTGCCGAAGGTGATCCTGCTCGAAAGCTTCCTCTCCTTCCTCGGCCTCGGCGTGCAGGAGCCGATGACGAGCTGGGGCGTTCTGATCTCGGACGGGGCACGGGCGATCCAGGCGACGCCCTGGATGCTCGCTTTCCCGGCGGCCTTCCTGGTGACCACCCTGTTCGCCCTGAATTTCCTCGGCGACGGCCTGCGCGATGCGCTCGACCCCAGGGATCGCTGAGATGGCGAGCGAACCCGTCCTCGCCATCCGCAACCTCAAGGTTCGCTTCCGCACCAATGACGGGCCGTGCGAGGCGGTGCGCGGCATCGACCTCGACGTCGCAGCCGGCGAGTTCGTCGCCATCGTCGGCGAATCCGGCTCAGGCAAAAGCCAGAGCGTGATGGCGGCGATGGGTCTCCTCGCCAGCAATGGCGAGGCTTCCGGCTCGATCCGCTATCGCGGCACAGAGCTGCTCGGCCTGTCCCCGGCCAGGCTCAACGCCTATCGCGGCAGGAAGCTCGCCATGATCTTCCAGGAGCCGATGACCTCGCTCGATCCGCTGTTCCGGATCGGGGCGCAGATGGCCGCGCCGCTGCGCCGGCATCAGGGCCTGTCGCGCAAGGCGGCGCGGGCGCGGGCGCTCGAACTGCTCAAGCTGGTGCGCATTCCACATCCGGAGCGGCGGCTCGATTCCTATCCGCACGAGCTTTCCGGCGGCCAGCGCCAGCGCGTGATGATCGCCATGGCGCTCGCCAATGATCCCGACATCCTGATCGCCGACGAGCCCACCACCGCGCTCGACGTCACCATCGAGGCCGAAATCCTGGCGCTGATCGCCGAGCTCAGGCAGCGCCTCGGCATGGCGGTGATCCTGATCAGCCATGATCTCGGCCTCGTCAGGAAATATGCCGAGCGCGTCCATGTGATGAAGGCCGGCGAGATCGTCGAGAGCGGCGCGACCTCGGCGATCTTCGAGCGGCCGGTGCACCCCTATACCCGCGCCCTGCTCGCGGCCGAGCCGCATGGCCGCAAGGCTCCGCCTCCCGCTAATGTGCCGATCCTGCTCGAAGCCCGCGACCTGCGCGTGACTTTCGACCTTTCACGGGGCCTGTTCGGGCGGCACAAGGCGGTGCTGCATGCCGTCGATGGTGTCGATCTCAGCCTGCGGCGCGGCCAGACCATCGGCATCGTCGGCGAATCCGGCTCGGGCAAGTCGACGCTCGGCCGGGCGGTCCTGCAATTGGTGCCGGCGGGCGGGCTGGTGCGCTTCGAGGACCGGGCACTGACCGGGCTCGACCGGGCTGCGATGCGCCCGCTGCGCCGGAGCCTGCAGGCGGTGTTCCAGGACCCGTTCGGCTCGCTCTCGCCAAGGCTGACCGTCGGCGAGATCGTCACCGAAGGGCTGCTCGTCCATGAGCCCGGCCTGTCGCGCACCGAGCGGGAGCGCCGCGCCGCGCAAGCGCTCGCCGAGGTCGCACTCGAGCCCGCCCTGCGCAACCGCTATCCACACGAGTTCTCAGGCGGCCAGCGCCAGCGCATCGCGATCGCCCGCGCCATGATCCTGCACCCGGCCTTGGTCGTGCTCGACGAGCCGACCTCGGCGCTCGACCGCACGGTTCAGGCCAGCATCGTCGCTTTGCTCAAGCAGCTGCAGGCGCGGCACGGCCTGTCATATCTCTTCATCAGCCATGACCTTGCCGTGGTCCGGGCGATGTCCGACGAGATCATGGTGATGAAGGACGGCAAGGTGATCGAACGCGGGCCGACCGAAGCGATCTTCGAGACTCCGCAGGAGGAGTACACGCAAAGATTGATCGCTGCCGCGCTGAAATGCTGAACCGTCAGGCATCCGGCCGCGCTCTGCGCCTGGCGCCGAGCGGCAACACGGCCTGCCCTCTCGCATCGCCAGCTCCGCTCGGATAGGAAAGGTGCGCCTTTGTCCACCCAGCAAGAGACCCGAGCGATGAGCCGTACTGTCTATGTCAATGGCGCCTATCTTCCCGAGGAAGACGCCACGATCTCGATTTTCGACCGCGGCTTCATCTTCGGCGACGGCATCTACGAGGTTTCGGCCGTGCTCGGCGGCAAACTCGTCGATTGCGAGGCCCATCTGATCCGGCTGGAGCGCTCCTGCAACGAGATCGGCCTGAAGCTGGCCTGGAGCCGCGACGAACTGATCGCGATCCATCAGGAACTGATCGTTCGCAACAAGCTCGACGAGGGCTCGATCTATCTGCAGGTCTCGCGCGGCGCCGCCGACCGCGACTTCGCCTTCCCGAAGGACATCAAGCCGACGATCGTCCTGTTCACCCAGGCGCGCCAGTTCGCCGACATCCCGCAGGTCAAGACCGGGATCAAGGTGGTCAGCACGCCGGATCTGCGCTGGGCCCGCCGCGACATCAAGAGCGTCAACCTGCTCGGGCCGGTGCTGGCCAAGCAGTTCGCCGCCGAGAACGGCGCGCAGGAAGCCTGGCTGATCGAGGACGGCGTCGTCACCGAAGGCGCCTCGTCGACCGCCTGGATCGTCAAGGGCAAGACGCTGATCTCGCGCCCGCTTTCCAACAAGGTGCTGCCCGGCATCACCCGCAAGGCCGTGCTCGCCTTCCTCGCCGAGAGCGGCTTCAGCTTCGAGGAGCGCGAATTCACGCTGGCCGAAGCGCTCGATGCCGAGGAAGCTTTCATCACCTCGGCGACCAGCCTGGTGATGCCGGTGACCACGATCGACGGCCATAGCATCCACAATGGCGCGCCGGGACCGGCGACGCTCCGCCTGCGCGAAATCTATCTCGAGCATGCCCGCAAGGGCGGTGCGCTCGGCTGATTGACTATCCGTCAGCGTTCACATCGCCGTCCGTCGTCCGGATGTTCAACAATTTTTCAATGTGTTGAACATCCGGAGGCAAGCTCGCCCATCACATAGGTCGCGATCACGTTGCGCTCGTCGCCGAGCGTGACCAGCACGAAGAGTTCCTCCGAAAGATCGCGCACGGTCTCGAGCCTGTGCGCCATCGCCCGCGTCGCGGCGGGATCGAGCACCACGACATCCGCCTCACGGCCGGGCTCGAACGAGCCGATCAGCTGGTCGAGGCCGAGCGCGACCGCATTGCCGAGCGTAATCGCGTGCAGGGCCTCGAAGGCCGAGAGCGACTGCCCCTGCAATTGCAGCACCTTGTAGGCCTCGGCCATGGTCCGCAGCATCGAGTAGGAGGTGCCGCCGCCGATATCGGTGGCGAGCGCGACCTTGACGCCCTCGCGCCGGGCCCGCTCCCAGTCGAACAGGCCGGAACCGAGGAAGAGATTCGAGGTCGGGCAGAAGACCGCGACCGCACCATGCTCGGCGAAGGCGCGCCATTCGCGCTTGGTCATGTGGATGCAGTGGCCGAGCAGGCTCTTCTGGCCCAGCAGGCCGTAATCCTCGTAGATGCCGGCATAGTCGGCGGCTTCTGGATAAAGCTCGCGGGCGAAGGCGATCTCGGCCCGATTCTCGTTGATATGGGTCTGGACGAAGCAGCCTGGATGCTCCGCGACCAGGCGCTGCGAGGCCGCCATCTGCTCAGGCGACGAGGTCACGGCGAAGCGCGGCGTGATCGCGTAGAGTTGCCTGCCCTTGCCGTGCCAGCGGCCGATCAGCGCCTTGCTCTCGGCATAGCCGCTTTCGGCCGTGTCGGTCAGCGCCGGCGGCGCGTTGCGGTCCATCATCACCTTGCCGGCGATCATCCTTGTGTTGCGGCGATGCGATTCGGCGAAGAACGCCTCCGCCGATTTTTCGTGCACCGAGCAATAGACCGCCGCGGTCGTGGTGCCGCTCGCCAGGAGTTCGTCGAGCAGGAAGCGCGAGAGCTTTTCGGCATGGCCCTGCTGCTCGAGCTTCTGCTCCTCGACGAAGGTGTATTTGTTCAGCCACTCCATCAGCTGCGCGCCATAGGAGGCGATCACCTGCGTCTGCGGCATGTGGATATGGGCGTCGATGAAGCCAGGCATGATCAGATGCGGGCGATGGTCGATGATCTCGGCCCCCGCCGGCAGGGTCGGCAGCAGCCCCCTCGCCTCGCCGGCCGCCCGGATCAGCCCGCCCTCGACGATCAGCAGCCCGTCCTCGACATAGCGATGCGCGGCCGCGCCGGCGCCATGGGGATCGCCGACGAACCAGAGAAGCCGGCCCCTCAGGGCGCGGACCGCATCCTGCCTGCTCAACCTGCACACTCCGGCGCCGATACCTATCTTATCTGCACCAAATCAAAGCTTCCGGCCAAGCGACGAACATGCCTAATCTCAGGGCATGTTCGCGATTTGCTCTCGACGGGGCTGCCATGCGTGAAACCGTCCGCTTCCTGCTCGGCGACGAGCTGGTCGAGATCGCAAGCTGCGATCCGACCCGGACGGTGCTGGACTGGCTCCGGCTCGACCGGCGCCGCACCGGCAGCAAGGAAGGCTGTGCCGAAGGCGATTGCGGCGCCTGCACCGTCGTCATCGGCCGCCTCGACGAAGGCCATCTGCGCTACGAGGCGATCAATGCCTGCATCCGCTTCCTCCCGACATTGGACGGCTGCCAGCTCCTGACGGTGGAGCATCTGAAAGGCGCGGACGGCACGCTTCATCCCGTGCAGCAGGCGATGGTCGACTGCCATGGCTCACAATGCGGCTTCTGCACGCCGGGCATCGTGATGTCGCTGTTCGCACTCTGGCTGAACGAGGCGGCACCATCCATCGCGCGCATCGAGGAAGCGCTCGCCGGCAATCTCTGCCGTTGCACAGGCTACGAACCAATCATCGCGGCCGGGCTGCGGGCGGCTGCGGCCGACCGCTCTCAGGACCGCTTCGTCGCAACGCAGGCCGGCATCGCCGCCCGCCTCGCCGAACTGCGTGACAGACAGACTGTGGCGATAGGCGATGGCGAGCGACGCTATTACGCCCCGGCCACTACGGAAGCCCTCGCCGAGCTCGTCGCCGCCCACCCGCAGGCGACGCTGATCGCCGGCGCGACCGATGTCGGGCTCTGGGTGACCAAGGGCATGCGCCGGCTCGATCCCGTGATCCATCTCGGCCGGATCGAGGCACTGCGCGCCATCTCCGACGAAGGCGACCATCTGCGCCTCGGCGCGATGGCGAACCATGTCGCCGTGCGCAAGGCGCTCGCAGCCATCTCTCCGCAGCTCGACGAAATGATGCGCCGCTTCGGCGGCGAACAGGTGCGCAATGCCGGCACGATCGGCGGCAACATCGCCAATGGCTCGCCGATCGGCGACCTGCCACCCGCGCTGATCGCTTTGGGAGCGACGCTGGTGCTGCGCCAAGGCAGTGAACACCGGACAATCCCGCTCGAAGCTTTTTTCCTCGACTATCGCAAGCAGGACCGGCGCGAGAGCGAGTTCGTCGAAGCCGTGCTGGTACCGAAACTGCCGGCCGATGCGCTGTTCCACGTCTCGAAGATCTCGAAGCGCTTCGACGAGGACATCTCGGCCCTGTGCGGCGCCTTCCTGCTGCGCCGTGATGCCAACGGCCGCATCGCCGAGGCCTGCCTCGCCTTCGGCGGCATGGCCGGCATCCCGAAGCGCGCGAAGGCGGCGGAGGCGGCCCTGCTTGGCCGGTACTGGAACGAGGCCACCGTCGCCGCCGCCATCGCCGCGCTCGCGGGTGATTTCACGCCGCTCACCGACATGCGCGCCTCGGCGGCCTACCGGCTGAAAGTCGCGGGCAACCTGCTGCGGCGGTTCCTGCTCGAAACGACCGTTCCCGAAGCGGCGACCCGGGTCGCCGGCCTGCTGGCGGAGGCCGCCCATGGCTGACGCACGCAAACGGCTCGACGCCATGGAGACGCGGCCGATCGTCGGCTCGCCGCTGAAGCACGACTCCGCTGCCAAGCACGTCGCCGGCGAGGCCGTCTATGTCGACGACATCCTGGAGCCGGCGGGAACCGCCCATGCGTGCCTCGGCCTCTCCAGCATCGCCCATGGCCGGCTTCTGTCGCTCGACCTGTCGGCGGTCGAAGCCGCGCCCGGCGTCCTCGCCGTCCTGAGCGCCGCCGATATTCCGGGCGAGAACGACATCTCCTCGACGCACAAGCATGACGAGCCGGTCTTCGCGGCCGAGGCGATCCTGCATCACGGCCAGCCGCTCTTCGCGGTGATCGCCACGACCCGCGAGCAGGCGCGGCATGCCGCGGCGCTGGCGAAAGCGGAATACGAGGAAGCTGCGCCCCTGCTCGACGTCGCTTCGGCGCGCGCCGCAGGCGGCGAACTCGTCACCGAGCCGCTGAAGCTCGAACGCGGCGATGTCGCCGCCGGTCTCGCGGCGAGCCCGCGCCGGCTCAAGGGCGCGATGGCGATCGGCGGGCAGGACCACTTCTATCTCGAAAGCCAGATCGCCCTCGCCATTCCCGGCGAGGATGACGACATGCTGGTGCACTCCTCGACGCAGCATCCGAGCGAGGTCCAGCACATGGTCGCGACTGTGCTCGGCGTCGGCGCCCATGCGGTGACGATCGAGGTCAGGCGCATGGGCGGCGGCTTCGGCGGCAAGGAAACGCAGGCCAATCTCTTCGCCTGCGTCGCAGCGCTGGCGGCCCGCAAGCTCGGGCGGCCGGTGAAGCTCAGGCCCGATCGCGACGACGACATGGTGATCACCGGCAAGCGCCATGACTTCGTCGTCGATTACGAGATCGGCTTCGACGATGACGGGCGCATCCATGCGGTCGACGCCGTCTATGCGGCGCGCTGCGGCTGGAATGCCGACCTTTCCGGCCCGGTCACCGACCGCGCTTTGTTCCACATGGACAATTGCTATTTCTACCCGGCAGTACGGGCCCGCTCCGAGCCTCTACGGACGCATACGGTCTCGAACACCGCCTTCCGCGGCTTCGGCGGGCCGCAGGGCATGGTCGGGGCCGAACGCTTCATCGAGGAGGTCGCCTACGCCACCGGGCTCGACCCGCTGGAGGTGAGACGGCGCAATCTCTATGGCGGCGAGGACCGGCTGACGACGCCTTATCACCAGCAGGTCGAGGACATGATCGCCGGCGAGGTGATCGACGAGCTGGAACGCGACTGCCATTACCGCGAGCGGCAGCAGGCGATCCGCGCCTTCAACCGCGAGAGCCCCGTCATCAAGCGCGGCATCGCGCTGACCCCGGTGAAATTCGGCATCTCCTTCACCGCGACCTGGTACAATCAGGCCGGCGCGCTGGTGCATGTCTACACGGACGGCACGATCTCGCTGAACCATGGCGGCACCGAAATGGGCCAGGGGCTCTACCAGAAGGTGGCGCAGGTCGTAGCCCAGGCCTTCGGCATCGGCCTCGACAAGATCAGGATCACCGCGACGACGACCGGCAAGGTGCCGAACACCTCGGCGACCGCCGCCTCCTCCGGCTCCGACCTCAACGGCATGGCGGCGCTCGATGCCTGCGAGACGATCAAGGCACGGCTCGTCGCCTTCGCCGCCGAGCGCTGGCAGGAGGCCCCGGAAGCGATCGCCTTCCTGCCGGGGCGAGTTCGGATCGGGGCGCGCGAGATCGCCTTCGTCGAGCTGGTCAAGGCCGCCTATATGGCGCGTATCCAGCTTTCGGCCACCGGCTTCTATGCGACGCCGAAAATCCACTGGGACCGCAAGGCCGGGCGCGGCCACCCGTTCTACTATTTCGCCTATGGCGCAGCGGCGACCGAGGTCGCGATCGACACGCTGACCGGCGAGTACAAGGTCGAACGCGTCGACATCCTCCATGATTGCGGCAACTCGCTGAACCCGGCGATCGACAAGGGTCAGATCGAGGGCGGCTTCGTCCAGGGTATGGGCTGGCTGACCACCGAGGAGCTGGTCTGGGACGAGAAGGGGCGCCTCAGGACCCATGCGCCCTCGACCTACAAAATCCCCGTCGCCTCCGACCGCCCGCGCATCTTCAACGTCGCATTGCTGGAGAACGCCCCGAACCGCGAGCACACGATCCATCGCTCCAAGGCGGTCGGCGAGCCGCCGCTGATGCTGGCGATCAGCGTGCTGCACGCTCTGTCGGATGCGGTCGCCAGCGTCGGCGAGCATCGCTTCTGTCCGAAGCTCGACGCACCGGCGACGCCCGAGCGCGTGCTCGACGCGGTCGAGCGGGTGCGGGCCCTGGCTGCAGCCGCGGAGGGCGCATCATGACGCTCTCCGATTTTCTCGGCAGGCAGCTCGGTGAAGGCGCGATCATCGTCCGCATCGAACGCGCGCAGGGCTCGACGCCACGCGAGGCCGGGGCGACGATGATCGTCTCGCACCATGCCAGCGCCGGCACGATCGGCGGCGGACAGCTCGAATTCCATTGCCTCGACCTCGCCCGCGAGATGCTGGCGACCGGCGAGGATCGGCGCCGGATCGACCTGCCGCTCGGCCCGCAAATGGGCCAATGCTGCGGCGGGCGCGTCGAGGTCTCGCTGACGCGCGCCATCCCCGCCGACCTCGCCGCCCTGCGCGCGAGCGAGACGAAAGCGGCTGCCCGCCGGCCGCAGGTGCTGATCTTCGGCGCGGGGCATACCGGCCGGGCGCTCGCGCACTGCCTTTCCCTGCTGCCCTTGGCAGTGACGCTGATCGACGACCGCCCTGACCAGTTCGCGGACCTGCCCGAGGCCATTTCCTGCCTGCACCTCGACGATCCCGAGCAGGCACTCGTCACGGCGCATGCCGGCGCTGCCTTCATCGTCCTGACCCACAGCCATCCGCTCGACTACCGGCTGGCCGAGGCGGCGCTTCTGCGCGGCGATGCGGCCTATGTCGGGATGATCGGCTCAGGCACGAAACGCGCCCGCTTCGAGGCGAGCTTCCGCCGCCGGCATCCCGGAAGCACGGCTTTGACGCGCCTGACCTGCCCGATCGGTGGATCGGATGTGCATGACAAGCGTCCGGAGGTGATCGCGGCCTTGACGGCGGCCGAGCTGGTACGTTGGTTGCTTGGCGAGAAGGCGGCCTTCGCGGGGAAGGACGCCACCCTGCCAGAGAAAGGCCGAGCCGCCCATGACGCAGCCGCCTGACGAGACGGCCTCCTTACGTCTGGCGCTCGCCCATGTCTCCAAGAGCTTTCCGGGCGTGAAGGCCAATCAGGACATCAGCTTCGGTGTCCGCCCCGGCGAGATCCATGCCCTGCTCGGCGAGAACGGCGCCGGCAAGTCGACCCTGGTCAAGATCATCTACGGCGTGCAGCGCGCCGACGAAGGCGAAATCCGCTGGGACGGCCACCCCGTCGAAGTCCTCTCGCCCAAGGCCGCCCGCAAGCTCGGCATCGGCATGGTATTCCAGCATTTCTCGCTGTTCGACGGCATGACGGTGCTGGAGAACATCGCGCTGGGCCTCGACGAGAAGGTCCCGGCGGAAGAGCTGAAACGGCGGATCAAGGCGATCCTCGACAGCTATTCGCTGCCGCTCGACCCGAACCGCGAGGTGCACACGCTTTCGGTCGGCGAGCGCCAGCGCATCGAGATCGTGCGCTGCCTGCTGCAGAAGCCAAAACTCCTGATCATGGACGAGCCGACTTCGGTGCTGACCCCGCAGGAGGTCGAGCGCCTGTTCGACACCCTGCGCCAGATCGCCGCCGAGGGCTGCTCGATCCTCTACATCAGCCACAAGCTCCACGAAATCAAAGCGCTGTGCTCGGCCGCGACCATCCTGCGGGCCGGCCGGGTCGTCGCAACCTGCGATCCGCGCACGGAATCGACCCGGCGCATGGCCGAGCTGATGATCGGAGCGGAGCTGAAAAGCATCGAGCGTCCCGCGGGAACCGGCGAGGCGCGCCGAGCCCGCCTCGTCGTCAGCGGACTGAACATGCCGGGCGAGCCGCCCTTCGGCACCGACCTGAAGACCATCGGCTTTACCGCTTATGCCGGCGAAATCCTCGGTATCGCCGGCGTCGCGGGCAATGGACAGGCCGAGCTGCTGCTGGCTCTGTCGGGCGAGCGCCGCACCGCCTCGGACGATGCCGTCAAGCTCGACGGGCAGGCGCTCGGTCATGCCGATGCCGGCCGGCGCCGCGCCGCCGGACTCGCCTGCGTGCCTGAGGAGCGCAACGGTCACGCCGCAGTGCCGGATTTCTCGCTCGCCGACAATGTCGTGCTGACGGCGCGGCATCGGCTGCCGCTGGCGCCTTCGGGCCTGATCCGGCAAGGTCCGGTCGATGCCTATACGCGCGAGGTGATCCAGCGCTTCGACGTTCGCACCACCGGCCCCGCAGCCTTCGCCGGCGCGCTCTCCGGCGGCAATCTGCAGAAGTTCATCATGGGTCGCGAAATCGGCCAGAATCCTGAGGTCCTGGTCGTCGAGCAGCCGACCTGGGGCGTCGATGCCGGCGCCGCCGCCGCGATCCGGCAGGCGCTGGTCGATCTCGCCGCCAGGGGCTCGGCGATCGTGGTGATCTCGCAGGACCTCGACGAGCTGCTCGAATTGGCCGACCGGCTCTGCGTCATCAATGAGGGCCGGCTTTCGGAAGCCAGGCCGGTCGCCGGGCTTAAGCTGGAGGAGATCGGCCTGCTGATGGGCGGCGTCCATGGCGAGGCGGTAGCAGCGGACCATGCCCATGCTTGAATGGCGCCGCCGCAGCGAACCAAGCCGGGCGATGCTCTATCTGAGCCCGCTGATCGCCATCGCCCTGACCATGCTGACCGGCATGCTGGTGTTCAGCGCGATCGGCTATGACGGCTTTCACGCGGTCAAGGCGATCTTCCTGACGCCGCTGCTCGAACCGCAGCGCTGGGCCGATCTCGGCGTCAAGGCCGCGCCGCTGGTGATCATCGCGCTCGGCCTCGCCATCGGTTTCCGGGCCAATGTCTGGAACATCGGCGCCGAGGGGCAATATGTGATGGGCGCCATCGCCGGCACCGGCGTCGCCTTGCTCACCCATGACATGACCGGCTGGTGGATCCTGCCCGCTATGGCGCTGGCCGGCGTCATCGGCGGCGGCGCCTGGGCCGCGATCCCCGCCCTCCTCAAGGTCCGGCTGCAGGTCAGCGAGATCCTGACCAGCCTGATGCTGAGCTATGTCGCCGTCCAGTTCCTGTACTACCTCGTACGTGGCCCGTGGAAAGACCCGGACGGCTTCAACTTCCCGCAGACCAAGATGTTCAGCGGCGATCAGGTCCTGCCCGCCATCGCGGAGGGCTCGCTGGTCCATCTCGGCGTTCCCGTCGCATTGCTGCTGGCGGTCATCGCCTGGTTCGTTCTGGGCAGGACGGTCGCCGGCTACGCGGTCAGGGTCGTGGGGCGGGCGCCAGCGGCCGCTCGCCATGGCGGCTTCGACGCGAACCGCATCACCTGGGCCGCCCTGCTCGCCAGCGGCGGGCTCGCGGGCCTGGCCGGGCTGTTCGAAGCGGCGGGTCCCTTCGGCCAGCTCACCCCGCAATTTCCGGTCGGCTACGGCTTCACCGCGATCATCGTCGCCTTTCTCGGACGGCTCTCGCCGATCGGCATCGTCTTCGGCGGCCTCGTCCTCGCGGTAACCTATGTCGGCGGCGAGATCGCGCAGAGCACCGTCCGGCTGCCGCAGGCGGCGACCGGCATGTTCCAGGCGATGCTGCTGTTCTTCCTGCTCGCCACCGACGTGCTGGTGCGCTGGCGGCTCGCCTTCCGGCGCGGCCACGCGAAGGTCGCGCCATGACCAGCATCATCCTCGTCTCGATCTTCATGACGCTGGCAGCGGCGGCGACGCCGATCCTGCTGGCCGGCCTCGGCGAGCTCGTCACCGAGAAGGCCGGCGTTCTCAATCTCGGCGTCGAGGGCATGATGCTCTGCGGCGCGGTGACCGGCTTCGCGGTCGCCTACAGCAGCGGCAGCGTCACGCTCGGCCTCGTCGCCGCGGCAGTCGCCGGCCTCCTGGCGGCGATGATCTTCGCCCTGCTGACGCTCGGCCTCGGCTCCAATCAGGTCGCGACGGGGCTCGCGCTGACGATCTTCGGCATCGGGGTCTCCTCGCTGTTCGGCGCCGGCTTCGTCGGCCGCACCATCCAGCGGCTCGGCCCGCTCTTCCCCGCCGACTACGCCAACCATCCCTGGCTGCGCCTGGTCTTCGGCCATGACGCGCTGGTCTATCTCTCGCTGCTGCTGGTTCTCGCCGTCAGCCTGTTCCTGCGGCGCACGCGGGCCGGGCTGATCCTGCGCGCCGTCGGCGAGAACGCCGAGTCCGCCCATGCGATCGGCTATCGCGTGCTCGCTATCAGGGCCGCCGCGACCGGCTTCGGTGGCGCGCTCGCCGGGCTCGGCGGCGCCTATTTCTCGCTGGCGCTGACGCCGATGTGGGCCGACCGGCTGACCGCCGGGCGCGGCTGGATCGCGCTCGCCCTCGTCGTCTTCGCCGCCTGGAAACCGGGGCGGCTGCTGCTCGGCGCCTATCTCTTCGGCGCGGTCGCGACCTTCGAGCTGCAGGCCAAGGCGGCCGGCATCAGCTGGATCGCGCCGGAGGTGCTGGCGATGACACCCTACCTTGCGACCATTGTGGTTCTGACGATGATGTCGCTAGGAACGAGAACCGGCGGCCGCAACGCGCCCGCCTGCCTTGGCAAGCCTTTCCCGGCGCCCTAGCGCCGAAACCGACAACGGGGAGCACATCATGTCGACCATCATCACCCGCAGGACGCTTCTGGCCGGCGCCGCCGCGACCTCGGCCCTGCCGCTCATCGGCAGCGCCAGCGCGCAGGAGCCCTTCGGCGTCGGCTTCATCTATGTCGGACCGGTCGGCGACCATGGCTGGAGCTGGACGCATGACCAGGGCCGCCTCGCCCTCGAGAAGGAATACGGCGCCAAGATCAAGACCAGCTTCATCGAGAACGTCGCCGAAGGCCCGGATGCGACGCGCGCGCTGCGCCAGCTCGCCCAGGCCGGCAACAAGCTGATCTTCGCCACCTCGTTCGGCTTCATGAACCCGACCATCCAGGTCGCCAAGCAGTTCCCGAAGATCTTCTTCGAGCACGCCACCGGCTATCAGCGCGCCGAGAACGTCGCGACCTACAATGCCCGCTTCTATGAGGGCCGCGCCGTGATCGGCACCATCGCCGGGCACATGTCGAAGGCCGGTCAGGCCGGCTACATCGCCTCCTTCCCGATCCCCGAGGTGGTGATGGGCATCAACGCCTTCCATCTCGCCGCCAGGAAGGTAAACCCGAACTTCAAGACCAAGGTCATCTGGGCCTCGACCTGGTACGACCCGGCCAAGGAAGCCGACGCCGCCAAGGCGCTGATCGACCAGGGCGCCGACGTCATCACCCAACATACCGACAGCCCCGCCGCCCTGCAGGCGGCCGAGCAGCGCGGCGTCTTCGCCTTCGGCCAGGCCTCCGACATGAAGGCCTTCGCGCCCAAGGCGCATCTGACCGCGATCGTCGACGACTGGTCGGGCTATTACATCCGCCGCGTCAAGGAGGCGATGGACGGCAGCTGGAAGAGCGGCGACATCTGGGGCGGCCTCAAGGAGGGCATGGTCAAGATCGCCCCCTATAACGACGCGATGACGCCGGCTGCCCGCGCCGCCGCCGACGAGGTCCAGAAGGGCATCATCGCCGGCACGCTCCACCCCTTCACCGGCGAGCTCAAGGACCAGAAGGGCACGCTGCGCCTGAAGGCCGGCGAGACCGCCAGCGACGAGATGCTGTCGAAGATGGACTGGTATGTCGACGGCGTGCAGGCCTGAGGCAGCTATCGAATAAGGCGTCATGCTCGGGCTTGGCCCGAGAATGGCGCCTCGATCCACGCACGAAAATTACCCGCAGGCCCCCCCTTGCAGATATTTTAAGCTTGAAACAATATGACTGCCGACGCCGTCTGGACGGGGATGGGGAACCCCGCCGGCGGCCGTATCTGGCACGTCCCGGGAGGACATCAGACATGAATCTCAAATTCGCATTGTCGCTCAGCGCCGGCATGCTCGCGCTCGGGCTTTCGAGCGCCCAGGCGCAGGAACCGTTGAAGATCGGCGTGGTCAGCGTGCTGACCGGGCCTGCGGCGGCCCTCGGCCAGCAGGTTCGCGACGGCTTCCAGCTCGCGGTCGACCAGAACGGCGGCAAGCTCGGCGGCGTGCCGGTGCAGATCACCATCATCGACGACGAGCTGAAGCCCGATGTCGCGGTCGGCAAGGTGCGCAGCTTCGTCGAGGGCGGCAAGGTCGACTTCGTCGTCGGCCCGGTGTTCTCCAACATCCTCGGCGCGATCGCCAAACCCGTGCTGGATTCCGGCGCCATCCTGATCAGCCCGAACGCCGGCCCGTCGACCATGGCCGGCAAGGCCTGCCACCAGAACTTCTTCGTGACCTCGTACCAGAACGACCAGGTCCACGAGGTGCTCGGCAAATACGCCCAGGACCAGAACTACAAGAAGGCCTATATCATCGCGCCGAACTACCAGGCGGGTAAGGACTCGCTGGCCGGCTTCAAGCGCTATTTCAAGGGCGAGGTCCTCGACGAGGTCTATGTCCCGCTGACCTCGCTCGATTTCTCGGCCGAGCTCGCCAAGATCGCTTCGGCGAAGCCCGACGTGGTCTTCGCCTTCCTGCCCGGTGGCCTCGGCGTCAACTTCGTCAAGCAGTGGTCGCAGGCCGGCCTCACCGGCAAGGTGCCGTTCCTCTCCGCCTTCACGGTCGACGAGTCGACCCTGCCGGCGCAGCAGGACGCCGCGGTCGGCATGTTCGGCGGCATGACCTGGGCGCCGAACATGGACAATCCGCAGACGAAGAAGTTCGTCGCGGCCTATGAGGCGGCCTACAAGATCGTGCCCGGCTCCTATGCCCAGCAGGCCTTCGACGCCGCGCAGCTGATCGACTCGGCCGTGAAGGCGGCGGGCGGCACCGGCGACAAGGACAAACTGCGCGCCGCGCTCAAGAAGGCCGATTTCACCTCGCTTCGCGGCAAGTTCAAGTTCAACACCAATGGCTACCCGATCCAGGACTTCTACCTGGTCAAGGTCGCCAAGCGGCCGGACGGCAAGTTCCAGACCGAGATCGCCCAGAAGGTGTTCACGGACTACGCCGATCCGCACGCCAAGGATTGCGCGCTCAAATAGGGCGGCTGAACCTCGGGAACCCCTCTCCTGAAAGGAGAGGGGTAGGGGTGAGGTGTTCGTAGCAACATCGTTGGCCTGAACCTGACCGCGCGGTCAACGCTCGCGGCGCTGGTCCGGCGACCCACACCTCACCCTGCCCTCTCCTTACAGGAGAGGGTTCCCCGCGCCTTTTCCGACAGCCGATCGCGAACGACCGATGACCACCGGCCTCCTCCTTGTCCAGATCCTGAACGGGCTGCAGTTCGGCATCCTGCTGTTCCTGGTGGCGGCAGGGCTGACCCTCGTTTTCGGCGTGATGGATTTCATCAACCTGGCGCATGGCGTGCAGTACATGCTCGGCGCCTATCTTGCGGTGACCTTCGTCGCACTGACCGGCTCCTTCGTGCTCGGGCTGGTGCTGGCGCTGGCGGCGGCGCTGGTCTTCGGCCTCGCGCTCGAATTCCTGGTCTTCCGACATCTCTACGAACGCGACCATCTCGACCAGGTGCTGGCGACCTTCGGGCTGATCCTGCTGCTCAACCAGGGCGTCAAGATCATCTGGGGCGCGGCGCCGCTCTCGGTGCCGGTGCCGGAGTTCCTCTCTGGCAATGTCGCGCTGCTGGACGGCATCCTCTATCCGACCTACCGCTTCGCACTGATCGGGGCGGGGCTCGCCGTCGGCCTGCTGCTCTGGTTCGTCGTCGACCGCACCCGCACCGGCATGCTGCTGCGCGCCGGCGCCTCGAACGCCCCGATGGTCTCGGCGCTCGGCGTCGACATCCGCAAGCTGTTCATGATCGTCTTCGCCTTCGGCACCATGCTGGCCGGCTTCGCGGGGGCGATGGCGGCGCCGATCCTCTCGGTCGAGCCCGGCATGGGCGACACCGTCCTGATCCTCGCCTTCGTCGTCATCGTCATCGGCGGCATCGGCTCGATCCGCGGCGCCTTCGTCGCGGCCCTGATCGTCGGCCTCGTCGACACGCTCGGCCGCTCCTTCATGAACGATTTGCTGCGCCTGTTCATGAGCGCGCCCTCGGCCCGGGCCACCGGCGCCGCCCTCTCCTCCATGCTGATCTACCTCCTGATGGCGGTGGTGCTGTTCCTGAGGCCTGAGGGGCTCCTGCCCTCGCGGGGTCGCACATGAGCACGGCTCCGGCGCTGGCGGAGACGGTGGCCGCCCCGGCCCCGCGCAGGCGCGGCCGGCTGCTGCTGCCGATCCTGCTCTTTGGGCTGCTGGCGCTGGCGCCGCTCGCCGTCAGCCTCGGCATGCCCTCCGGCTGGCTCGCTCTGCTGACGCGGGCGATGATCTTCGCGATCGCGGCGCTCTCGCTCGACCTCATCCTCGGCGTCGGCGGGCTCGTCTCCTTCGGCCATGCGGCCTTCCTCGGCATAGGCGCCTATGTCACCGGCATCATGATCACCGAAGGACAGGCCGAGGCGCTGCTGATCCTGCCGGTGGTGCTCGGCATCTGCGCCCTGTTCGCCGCGATCACCGGGGCGATCTGCCTGCGCACCCGCGGCGTCACCTTCATCATGATCACGCTCGCCTTCGGCCAGATGGTCTATTTCCTGGCGCAGGCGCTCTCGGCCTATGGCGGCGATGACGGGCTGACGCTCTACGAGAAGAGCACCATTGCCGGCCTCGATCTGTTCTCGACCCGCACGGGCTTCTTCTATTGCGTGCTCGCCGCGCTCGCCGGCTGCTATGTGCTGGTGCGCATCCTCGTCGCCTCGCGCTTCGGACGCATCCTGCGGGCGACGCGCGAGAATCCGGTGCGGGTCTCTGTCACCGGCTTCGACGTCACCCGCATACGGCTCGTCGCCTATGTGATCAGCGGCATGGTCGCAGGGATCGCCGGCTTCTTCCTCGCCAACCACACCGATTTCGTCAGCCCGGCCTTCATGTCCTGGCAGCGCTCGGGCGAGCTGATCTTCATGGCGGTGCTCGGCGGCGTCGGCTCGCTGCATGGCGCGATCATCGGCGCCATCGCCTATCTCATCGCCGAAGACGGGCTCTCGCATCTGACCGAGCATTGGCGGGTGATCTTCGGGCCGCTGATCATTCTTTTCGTGCTGTTCACCCGTGGCGGCATCGTCGGCATGCTGCGCAAGCTGGGCGGGGGTGGCGGCGCATGAACGAGCCCGTCCTCACGCTCGAATCCGTGCGCAAATCCTTCGGTGCGCTCAAGGTCACCGACGATGTCAGCCTCTCCTTGGCACCCGGCGAACTGCATGCGCTGATCGGCCCGAACGGCGCCGGCAAGACCACGCTCGTCCACCAGATCTCCGGCATGCTCAAGCCCGACAGCGGCGCGATCCGCTTTCGCGGCGAGGACATTTCGGCGCTGCCGCCGGAGAAGCGGGCGCGGCGCGGCCTCGCCCGCACCTTCCAGATCACCTCGACGATCGCCTCGCTTTCGGTGCTGGAGAATGTCGCACTCGGCGTCCAGGCCAAGGCGGCGCATCCGCTCTCGCTGTTCCGTAATGCGGCGCGCGACGCGGCGCTGAACCGCCCTGCCCTGGCGGCGCTGGAGGCGGTAGGTCTCGCCGACCGTGCCGAGGTTCCTGCCGGGCGCCTCTCGCATGGCGAGAAGCGGGCGCTCGAAC
The DNA here is from genome assembly GCF_058798075.1 of Allobosea sp. GW823-FHT01F03. NCBI lineage: Bacteria > Pseudomonadati > Pseudomonadota > Alphaproteobacteria > Hyphomicrobiales > Alloboseaceae > Allobosea > Allobosea sp. GW823-FHT01F03. The sequence goes on from NZ_CM179505.1 coordinate 4,296,277, forward strand.
TCGCCATGGCGCTGGCGCTGGAGCCGGCCGCGATCCTGCTCGACGAGCCCTTGGCCGGCGTAGGCCGCGAGGAAGGCGAGCGCTTGATCGAGCTGCTCTCCAGCCTGAAGGGCCGCTATGCCATGCTCCTGGTCGAGCACGACATGGCGGCGGTGTTCGCGCTCGCCGACAAGGTCAGCGTGCTGGTCTATGGCCGCGTCATCGCCTCGGGCGAGCCGGCCGACGTCAGGGCCGACCCGGCCGTGCGCGAAGCCTATCTCGGCGAGGAGGGCTGAACCGTGCTGACGGTCGAGAACCTCGATGCCGGCTATGGCGAGGCGCAGATCCTGTTCGGCGTCGATCTTGCGGTCGGCGCCGGCGAGGTCGTGACCCTGCTCGGCCGCAACGGCATGGGCAAGACCACGACGATTCGCTCGATCATGGGGCTGATCCGCCCGAAGGCCGGGCGCGTCAGCTTCGGCGGCGTCGACCTCACCGGCAGCGCGCCCTTCCGCCTCGCCCAGGCCGGGATCGGCCTCGTCCCGGAAGGCCGCCAGATCTTCCCGACGCTCTCGGTCGAGGAGAACCTGATCGCGACGGCGGCCAGCCGCTTCGGCCAGCCGCGCTGGACGCTGGAGCGGGTCTACGCCTTCCTGCCGCGACTCAGGGAGCGCCGCGCCAATCGCGGTAACCAGCTGTCCGGCGGCGAGCAGCAGATGCTGGCGATCGGCCGGGCGCTGATGACCAATCCCAAGCTCGTCATCCTCGACGAGGCGACCGAGGGGCTGGCGCCGATCATCCGTCAGGAGATCTGGGCCTGCCTCGCGGCGCTGAAGGCCGAGGGCGAGTCGATCCTGGTGATCGACAAGAATGTCGATGCGCTGGCCAAGATCGCCGACCGGCATATCGTGCTGGAGAAGGGCCGCGTCGTCTGGCGCGGCACGAGCGAGGAGTTGCGAAGCGATAGTGCGGTCAAGGACCGCTTCCTGAATCTGTAGAGGCAGGTCCGCCTCCAACGCGATGACCGGACCGTGCTCTGGCGAGAGCTGGGGAGGGAGACAGGCAAATGGGGTATCGCGTCGCGGTCGGCGGAACCAGCCATGCCTTCGCCGATCTCCGCGAGCTGATGGCGAAGGCGTCGCCGCCGCGCTCCGGCGACCAGCTGGCGGGGCTCGCCGCCGGCAGCATGCAGGAGATCATGGCGGCGCGGATCGCGCTGGCGGACCTGCCGCTGCGGACCTTCCTGCATGAAGCGCTGATCCCTTACGAGGACGACGAGGTCACGCGCCTTATCATCGACACGCATGATGCGGCGGCCTTCGCGCCGGTCGCCGCGCTCACCGTCGGCGAGTTCCGCGACTGGCTCTGCTCCGATGCGGCGACGAGCGAGGTGCTGGCCCGGCTCGCCCGGGGCATCACGCCGGAAATGGCGGCGGCGGTGTCGAAGCTGATGCGCAACCAGGACCTGATCCTGGTCGCGCGCAAATGCCGGGTCGTCAGCCGTTTCCGCAATACGCTCGGCCTGCCCGGGCGGCTCGCTGTGCGCCTCCAGCCCAATCACCCGACCGACGATGCCGCCGGCATCCTCGCCTCGATCATAGACGGGCTGAGCTATGGCTGCGGCGATGCGGTGATCGGCATCAACCCGGCCTCGGACAGCCTCGGCCGGATCGGCGAGCTGCTGCGCCTACTCGACGAGCTGATCGCCCGCTTCGAGATCCCCACGCAGGGCTGCGTCCTGACGCATGTCACCAGTGCGATCGCTCTGATCGGGCAAGGCGCGCCGGTCGACCTCGTCTTCCAGTCCGTCGCGGGTACGCAGGCCGCCAACACCTCCTTCGGCATCGACCTTTCCCTTCTGCAGGAGGGGATGGAGGCCGGCCGCTCGCAGCAACGCGGCACGACCGGCGACAACCTGATGTATTTCGAAACCGGCCAGGGCTCAGCCCTTTCGGCCAACGCCCATCACGGCGTCGACCAGCAGACGCTGGAAGCGCGCGCCTATGCCGTCTGCCGGGCTTACGAGCCGCTATTGGTCAACACCGTCGTCGGCTTCATCGGGCCGGAATATCTCTATGACGGCAAGCAGATCATCCGGGCGGGGCTGGAAGACCATTTCTGCGGCAAGCTGCTGGGCGTGCCGATGGGTTGCGACATCTGCTACACCAATCATGCCGAGGCCGACCAGGACGACATGGACACGCTGCTGACCCTGCTGGGCACAGCCGGCGTCAATTTCATCATGGGCGTGCCCGGCGCCGACGATGTGATGCTGAACTACCAGTCCACCTCGTTCCACGACCAACTCTATATCCGCGAGGTTCTCGGCCTGAAGCGCGCCCCCGAGTTCGAGGCCTGGTTGCAGCGCATGGACATCACGGATGCGACCGGGCGCCTGAGCGCGAGGCAGGGCGGACAGGCCCTTCTGGCGGCCCTGCCAGGCAGGGCAGCATGAGCGAGAAGCCAAAATCCGGCGCGCCGCAACTGGCCGAGCTCGCGACGCTCACGCCGGCCCGCGTCGCGCTCGGCCGTTCGGGCGCCTCCGTGCCGACGCGGGAAGTGCTCCGCTTCGGCATGGCCCATGCCCAGGCCCGCGACGCAGTGCATGCGCCGTTCGACGCCGACGACGTGGCCCGCCGGCTTGCAGCACTCGGCCTCGCGGTGATCCAGGTCGACAGCGCGGCGGGCTCGCGCGAGGCGTATCTGCGCCGGCCCGATCTCGGGCGAAGTCTCTCACCCGGAAGCCGCGAGGCGCTGACGGCACGGTATGGCGACTTCGACCTGGCGATCATCGTCGCGGACGGGCTCTCCTCGACGGCGGTTCATCGAAATGCCATTCCCTTGGTCGCGGCGCTGTTGCCATTATTGGCCCGGCAGGGCCTGCGGCTCGCCCCGCTCGTTGTCGGGCGCCAGGCGCGGGTTGCTCTCGGTGACGAGATCGGCGCGGCGTTCGGCGCACGTGCTGTGGCCATACTGATCGGTGAACGTCCCGGCCTGTCCTCGCCGGATTCTCTCGGCGCCTATCTGACTTTCGCGCCAAGAGCAGGCCTCACCGACGCCAACCGCAACTGCATCTCGAATATCCGACCGGGGGGCCTCGCCTATGAGCCCGCGGCCTTCAAGCTCTCCTGGCTGATCGCCGAGGCTCTTCGCCGTTCGCTGACCGGAATCGGCCTCAAGGACGAGAGCGATCTCGCTATCGAGACGAGCGAAACTGCGATCTCTGACGCCGCCTCGCTTTCCGGCGCGGTTGCGAACACGGAACCACCTCGCACTTCCGACGCATTCACTGGAGAAGGAGACCGATGATGAAGCCGCTGACCGCCGGCGTGACGCGCGCCAATGAGGGCATCGACGCGATCACCTGGAACATTCTGGGCCAGACCTATGTGCCCAAGACCCTGAGCGAGGACAGCTTTTCCTGGCATGCCACCTTCCCGCCCGGCACCTTCGTGCCGCCGCATATCCATCCGACCCAGGACGAGTTCATCTACATGCTGGAAGGCCGGCTCGATCTCGTGCTGGACGGCCAGGAATCGCATGCGCTACCGGGCGACCTGATCCGGCTGCCGCGCAACGTCCCGCACGGCCTGTTCAACAAGGGCGACACGCCGGTGAAATGCCTGTTCTGGGTCGCGCCGACCGGCCGGCTCTATGATCTGTTCTGGGCGATTCACTCGATGAAGGAGCAGAAACCGGCCGAAGTCGTGGCGCTCTCGGCTCGCTACGAGATCGACTTCCTGCCGCCTCCACCGGACGCCGGCTGAACCGGCTCCGGCAGGTGCGTCGCCGGCATTAGGGTTAATCAAGGGTAAGGCGCGCGAAGGATGGTATTTCGGCGCATGATGCGGGCCTCCACCAGGAAGGTTCGGCCCATGCCCGCCGTCACCACCGAACGCCGCCAGCATGCCCGCAGCCGCACGCTCATCGGCGCCCAGATCATCTTCAACCAGCGTCGGTCGACGCTGGATTGCACCGTCAGGAATCTGTCCGAGCACGGGGCGCTGCTCGTCCTCTCCGACGCGGTCTCGACGCCCGAGCTGTTCGAGCTTTATCTGCCGCTCAAGCGCGAAAGCCACATGGTGCGCGCGCGCTGGCGCGACGGCGCGCGTCAGGGCGTCGAGTTCACGCGGCCTGCCAAGCCGGATAACGAGCCGGCCCCGCTCGACCTGCTGCACCGCCTCAAGCAGCTCGAGCAGGAGAACGCGCAGCTGAAGGCAAGAATCGCCCAGCTGACGGAAGCCGGCTGAGCCCGGGCGGGTGCTCCCGGCATCTGGACGAACCGGATCGACAGGGTCGTTCGGCTCATGCCGTCATTCCAGCCGGAGCGAGGCGGAACACCGGAAGCCGTCATAGGACTCCGGCGCTCTATGATGGTTTTCGGAGCTGCCCCACTTTGCGGCTTGTCCGGATGACGAGCCAGCGCGAGCGAAATTCGTTCTACCGGCGCGGCGCCAGTTGCTCCTTGGCGAAGCCGGCCTTGCCGGCATAGGTCTTCACGATCATCTCGCGCTTGGCATAGGACAGCACGCGCTCGACATCGTCGAAGCCGTTCGGCGCCAGCTCCTCGACGGCATCGATGACCCGCTCCGGGCCGCCGGCCCGGTTCATCGCCACGATCTCGGCCGTCGCCGGCAGGCGCTGCGCCTCATAAGCGGCGAGGGCCTGGCGCGGATGCTCGGCCCGGACCAGCAGGTCGGCGAGACAGCGGGCATCGAGGATCGCCTGCGAGGCGCCGTTCGAGCCGACCGGGTACATCGGATGGGCGGCATCGCCGAGCAGGGTTACGCGGCCATGGGTCCAGCGCGGCAGCGGATCGCGGTCGCACATCGGATAGTCCCAGAAGCCCGGCGTCGCCTGGATCAAGGCGAGGATGTCGACGCCCGGCACCGTGAATCTGCGGGCGAAGGGCAGCACGTCCTCGAGCCGGCCGGGCTTCGACCAGGCCTCTTTCGGCGGTGGCTTGGCGGGATCGCCGGTGCGGATGTTGACCACCCAATTGGTCAGCCGCGTTCCCGGCTTATTCCCTTCCGCTATCGGATAGAGCACGAGCTTGCCGGCCATGCCGCCGGCAATGATCATGCTCTCGCCATCGAGAAAGGCCGGCCAGTCGCAGGCGCCGCGCCACATCTGCACGCCGTTCCAGCGCGGTGCGCCCTGGTCGGGGAAGTAGTGGGCCCGTACCGTCGAATGGATACCGTCGGCGGCGATCATCAGGTCGGCTCGCGCGGTTTCTCCGCCCTCCCCGCGGCGGGAATCGGTGAAATGCGCGGTGACGCCGCCTTCGTCCTGCAAGAAGCCCTGGAGGCGCCGGCCACAGCGCAGCGCCTCCGGCCCGAGCCGGGCCACGACCGCGTCCCTGATCACGCCCTGGAGCCGGCCGCGATGGATCGAGAACTGCGGGACCGGCGCACCTGCATGCAGGCCGCGCGGTTCGCGCCAGACCGCCTGCCCGAAGCGGTTCATGTAGACGAGTTCGCGGGTGCGGATCGCCACGGCGTCGAGAGCCGGCAGCAGGCCGAGCTCGGCAAGCTCGCGAATGGCGTGCGGCAAGGTGTTGATGCCGACGCCGACCTCCCGGATATCGCTGGACTGCTCGTAGACGGTCGCGGCGATGCCGCGTGCGTGCAGCATGAGCGCCAAGGTGAGGCCGCCGATGCCGCCGCCGACGATAATGACCTTCATGCGCGCTCGTTCCCCATTATTATTTCAAGCTTGAAATATCAGCGCGAAGCTTGTCAATCGCCCCGCTCCGTTGCTTCCGCCACCCGGGCAGGGCCGGAAAAGCGCATTTTCCGCGGAACGAAGCCGTATTCTGTGCGTATCTAGGCCCAATGCTGTCGTTTTTGGATGGCAGCCATGCAACACGGTGGGTTCGCGCGCGACAGCGCACCGATTCGCCGCGACGCTCCGGCCTTCAAAAGCGGTGCCGGAGCGAGGCTACTCTCATCATTGCTCTTCCAGGAGGGTTGTATGACCAAGAACGAACTGATCGCCGCCATCGCCGACGAGACCGGCAAGACCAAGGCTGACGTCTCGGCCATCCTCGGCTCGCTCGCCGGCGTCGTCGCCAAGACCCTGAAGTCCGGTGGTGACGTCACGCTCGGCGGCATCGGCAAGCTGGCGGCGGCCAAGCGCGAGGCCCGCGAAGCCCGCAATCCGTCGACCGGCGCGACGATCAAGGTTCCCGCCAAGACCGTCGTGAAGTTCAAGGTCACCAAGGATCTCGCCGACGCCGTCGCCTGAGGCGCCCGGCTTTCAAAGATCAGGAGCATGGCGAAAGGCGCGGCGTCCTTTCGCCATGCTCCATCTTGGCGGGCAAGATCGGCAGGCCGGACCATGCCCCCGACCGCCGCGCGCTGCCGAGTGGAACTCGTCCCGGGTCCCGGCATGGCTTGACCGCGGCGCGGCGCTGCCCACAGTAGCGCGATGTTCCTGCGCCTCTTCACCGATCTGCGAACTGCCAAGGTCCCCGTCACGCTGCGGGAGTATCTCGCCTTGCTCGAGGGCGTCGAGGCCGACCTCGCCGAGCATCGCGTCGACGAATTCTACCATCTCGCCCGCACCTGCCTGGTCAAGGACGAGCGTCATCTCGACCGCTTCGACCGGGTCTTCGCCCAGGTCTTCAAGGGCATGGAGACGCTTGGCGAGGCCTTCGAGGAAGCCGGTATTCCCGAGGAATGGCTGCGCAAGCTGGCCGAGAAATTCCTGACCGAGGAGGAGAAGGCCCAGCTCGAGGCGCTCGGCTGGGACAAGCTGCTCGAGACGCTGAAGCAGCGCCTCGCCGAGCAGAAGGGCCGCCACCAGGGCGGCTCGAAATGGATCGGCACCGCCGGCACCTCACCCTATGGCGCCTATGGCTACAATCCCGAGGGCGTACGCATCGGCCAGGACAAGAACCGCAATTTCCGTGCGGTGAAGGTCTGGGACAAGCGCGAGTTCAAGGATTTCGACGACACACGCGAGCTCGGTGTCCGCAATTTGAGGGTTGCGCTGCGCCGCCTGCGGAAATTCGCCCGGACCGGCGCCGCCGAGGAGCTCGACCTCGACGAAACGATCACCGAAACGGCCAAGCATGGCTATCTCGACGTCAAGCTCAGGCCCGAGCGGCACAATGCCGTGAAGGTGCTGCTCTTCCTCGATGTCGGCGGCTCGATGGACTGGCATGTCGAGCTGGCGGAAGAGCTGTTCTCCGCGGCGCGGGCCGAATTCAAGCATTTCGAGCATTTCTACTTCCACAACTGCCCTTATGAGCGGGTCTGGAAGGAGAACCGGCGCCGGCACGACCAGGTCATCCCGACCTTCGACATCCTGCGCACCTATCCGCCCGACTACCGGCTGGTCTTCGTCGGCGACGCCTCGATGAGCCCCTATGAGATCGCCATGCCCGGCGGCTCGGTCGAGCACTGGAACGAGGAGCCCGGCGAGGTGTGGATGCGGCGGCTGACCGAGCGCTTCCCGAAATCGGTCTGGCTCAACCCGGTTCAGCAGCATCTGTGGAGCTACACCCAGTCGATCCGGCAGATCGGCGGGCTGATGGGCGGGCGCATGTTCCCGCTGACGCTGGATGGGCTCGACGGCGCGATCAAGGCGCTGACGCGGTAACATCCACCGGCTCGGTCATGCGCGGGCCCAAACAGCGCATGTTCTTCAGGAGATTTTCAACTCCGCGCTTTGCTCTCCGCGGCAAGGCCGGCTAGAGCTTCGCGCCATGCAAGCCGAAGACGACGACGCCCCTCCCTCCTGGCGCCAGCGCCCCAAGCCGATCGGCTTCGAGATTGCCTATCGGCTCTATGGCGACACGCTGGAGATCGACAGTACGCGCAAGGTCGACCGTGTCAGGCTGGCTGCGGTCGAGCAGGTCCGCTTCCTCTACGCGCCGAGCAATGTCACCGCGAAGAGCTTCCGGACGCAGCTGCGGCTCAGCGACGGCAAGAGCATCACCTTCGGCAATCTGTCCTGGCGCTCGCTGACCGATATCGAGCGCGACGATCCGCGCTATCACGCCTTCGTCACGGCTCTATCGGCCACGATCAGCCGCGCCAATCCGCGCGCCCGCTTCGTCGCCGGCAAGCCGTTTCCACTCTGGCTGGCCCTGGCTATCGTCGGCGGGCTCTCGCTGGTCATGCTCGCCTTCTTCAGCCTCAGCGCCTTCCGAAGCGGCGCGAGCACGGCCGGCTGGCTCGGGATCGTGCTGGGAGCCGCCTCCTTCTGGCAAGTCTGGCCGATGGTCAGGCTCAACCGCCCCCGCGAGCTCGCCAATGGCGAGGTGCCGGGCGAGCTCGTGCCCGGGGGCAAACCGAACTGAGGGCCTCGGGCCACAGCCGAGCGTCTCACCTCGGGTGAGCCGATCTCGTCATCCTGGACGAGCTCGCCCGGAATCCATCGGAAGGCACCGGGCCCGTCGATGAATCCCGAACCTGCGCTGTTTCACGGCATTCCAGGGTGACGGCTGCTTTTCCGTGAGGGGAGCGTATCCTAGCGCACCACGAGCACCGAGCATTTCGCCCGCCTGACGATGGTCGAGGCATTGGAGCCGATGACATAGGCGAGCATGCCCGGCTCATGCGAGGCGATCACGATCAGATCGGCGCCGCTGGCATCGGCCTCCGCCAGGACCTCGCCATGGACCGAGCCGACCAGCACCTTGGCGGAGACACGCTCGGCCGGCAGCTTCACCTTGGCGGCAATTTCGGCGAGCTTCGCCTCGGCCTCGGCCTGCTGCCCGGCGTCGAAATCGGCCGGAACGAATTCCATATAGGTGATCGGCACCAGCGAGCGGACATAAACCAGCCGGATCGTACCGTCCGAAGCCGTGGCGAAGGATTCCGCAGCGGCGATGGCGGGATCGGCGAGTTCTGCCTCGGCAAGATCGACCGGTACCAAAATCGATTTGTACATCGCGTTCTCCTCGCTCTACTCGACTGAGATGAAATCTGGCACCGAGCGCGTTCCGGGTCGTTGCGCTCGATCAACCGGCTTCGCGCATGGTCGTCATGATGCCGCGGAATTTGACGTGGATCGGCATGGGTTTAACAGTCCCGCCGATGCTGCGTTCGCGGCCTCGGTCGCCCCGCCGCGACGTCCTCGATTTCGGGTGCGCCGATGTCCGAAGCCTCCCCCCCTCGCCGGCTGACCGGACTGATCGCCTCTCCGACCAGCTTCCTGATGGTGCTCGCCTTCGTCAACTGGTTCGGCTACGCGAGCTGGAGCGCGCTGCTGAACAATTTCGCCAAGGAGGCGGCGGGTTTCACCGGGCAGGATATCGGCATCCTGCAATCGGTGCGCGAAATTCCCGGTTTCCTGGCCTTCACCGCGATCATCCTGTTCTGGATCATGCGCGAGCAGGTGCTGGCCTATCTCAGCCTGCTGACGCTGGGCCTCGGCGTCGCCCTCACCGGCTTCTATCCGAGCCTCGGCGGGCTGCTGCTGACGACGACGATCATGTCGATCGGCTTCCACTATTACGAGACGGCCCAGCAATCCCTGCAATTGCAACTGCTGCCCAAATCGGAGGCGCCGCGCCTGCTCGGGCGGATCGCCGGCGCCTCGGCGGTCGCGCAATTGCTGGCCTTCGGCTCGATCGCGTTGATCTGGCGGACCCTGCAGCCGAGCTATGCCACCGTCTTCCTCGGTGCCGGTCTCGTCACCATTGCGCTGACCATCGTCGCGATCGCGCTGTTCCCGCGTTTCCAGGGCGCCGTGCCGCAGAACAAGGGCTTCGTGCTGCGCAAGCGCTACTGGCTCTATTACGCACTGACCTTCGCGTCGGGGGCGCGACGCCAGATCTTCATGGCCTTCGGCGGCTTCCTGCTGGTCGAGCGCTTCGGTTACGACGTCGCGGCGACGGCGACGCTGCTGCTGGCGACCTACGGCATCAACATGTTCGCCGGCCCGCTGCTGGGCGCCTTGGTCGGGCGGATCGGCGAACGCGCCACCATCCAGCTCGAAAACATCTCGCTGATCGTCGTCTTCGTCGGCTACGCGCTGGCGAGCCACGGCACCTTCGGCAACTGGGGCGCCCTGTTCGCTGGCGCCTTCTTCGTCATCGACGGCGTCTGCTTCACGCTCGTCCTCGCCCAGCGGACCTATTTCCAGAAGATCGCAGACCCCGCCGACATCGCCCCGACCTCGGCGGTCGCCTTCACGATCAACCACATCGCGGCCGTATTCCTGCCGATCACCTTCGGGCTGATCTGGCTGCGCGATCCGGCTCTGGTGTTCTATATCGGTGCCGGCGTCGCGACCGCCTCGCTCGGGCTTTCGCTGCTCGTGCCACGCCATCCGGTCGCCGGCCACGAGACGACGCTGTCAGCCCCTGCCCCCGCAGCGGCGGAGTAGGCGTCCTCAGCCCTGCCGGGCGGGCGTACGGACGATCAAGCCGTCGAGCTCGTCGCGGACGCGGATCTGGCAGGACAGGCGCGAACCCGGGCGCACGTCGAAGGCGAAATCGAGCATATCCTCCTCCATCGGCTCGGCCTGGCCGGTCGCCGCGAGCCAGGCATCGTCGACATAGACATGGCAGGTGGCGCAGGCGCAGGCGCCGCCGCATTCGGCCTCGATGCCGGGCACGCCATTGCGGACGGCGACCTCCATCACGGTCGAGCCGGTCTCCGCCTCGACCGTGCGGCTCGTCCCCTGGGCGTCGATGAAAGTGATCTTCGGCATCGTGAACTCCGGCGCGCCGTCCTGGCGGCTTCGCGGCTTGCGTGTCCGGGCGATGCCGGGCCCGGCCTTCAGTGCCGTGCCGCGCCTGCCGCCCGCGAATGGGATTGGCGTCCGCGGAGCCCGCGGACCCGATCGTCTCTAGAGGATTTCGAAAGCGCGGGAAACGGCGATTTCAGGCGGCGCAGTCGAAGCGCGCGATCGCAGCCCGCGCCTCGGCCGCCGCCAGGGCCAGCGCGTCCATGCCCGCCTCGAGCGCAAGCTGGTCGGGTGCGCCCAGTTGCTGCTCGACGAGATCGGCCGCATCGGCGACCTGCCAGGCGCCGATCGCCCGCGCCGCGCCCTTGAGCGTGTGCGCGGCATCGCGCCTCGCCTGGTCGTCGGTGCTGCCATGGATGGTGCGCAGGTGCCGGACGCATTGCTGGGAGAACAGGACGAGCAGTTCGCGCTCCAGCGCGAGATCGCCGCCGGTCTGGCGGGCGAGATGCTCGAAATCAATGGCTGTGTTGGTCATCACGGGGAACTCGACTTTAAAGGTCCGAGGCGGCGTCCCGGCGCGCCTCCTGACCTCTTAGGAAGCGCCAACATGGTGAATGAGGCGTTAACGACGTTTGTGAATCGGCGGGGGAAACAGGTTTCATTCACCGCCTGCCTCAACTACGCTTCGAGCCAGTAAACGATGGGCGTCGTGTCGCTTGCGGAATCTCGGCTTGAGGCGGCCGTTCTTCCGTCGCGCGGCGCGGGACGACGCGCCCATCGCCAGTAGCGTAGCGAGGCGGCATTCATGACCCGGCAGAACAAGCTCCAGGATCCGACCGAAGCCGCGATGTCGGCGATCGAGGAAGCGCTGAGGCTGGACCAGCCCAAGGGCGACAACTCAACCGGCGATCCCGAGCTGAAGCTGCCCGCTGCTACCGGCGGCGACCTCAAGGTCGAGCTGCCGCGCGTCGAATCCGCTCCGCCGAAGCCGGAAGCGGCCGAGCCCGCGACACCGCCGCGCCCGGCCATCGCCCCCGACACCAGCCGCGTCGCCAATGACGACCGCCGCGATTCCAGCTCCCTCGTCCAGGCCTTCTCCGCCCGCCCCTCCGCCAAGCCCTACTGGTTCGCCGCCCTCGCGACCCTGGCCTGGCTCGGCGGCGTCGGCTTCACCCTGGTCAGCCGCTACGGCTCCTTCGCCGAGGGCCTGCCGCCCGGCATCGTCGCCTTCGGCCCGGGCCAATGGGCCCTGCTCACGCTGGGCGCCGGCGCACCGGTCGTGTTCTTCTTCGTTCTGGCGGCGCTCTATCGCCGCACCCAGGAGATGCGCCTGGTCTCGCGCGCGATGACCGAGGTCGCGCTGCGCCTGGCCGAGCCCGAGATCGTCGCCACCGATTCCGTGCTCTCGCTGAGCCAGACCATCCGCCGCGAGGTCGCGGCGATGGGCGACGGCATCGAACGCGCCGTGGCGCGGGCCGGCGAGCTCGAGACCATTGTCCGCGGCGAGATCGCGACGCTGGAGCGCGCCTATGCCGACAACGAGATCCGGCTGCGCTCGCTGATCGACGAATTGGTGACGCAGCGCGAATCCGTCGTCGGCAATGCCGAGCGGGTCAAGTTCGCCATCAGCGGCGCCCATGAGAACATCAGCAAGGACCTCGAAACCGCCAGCCGTTCGATCGCCGAGGCGGTCGCCCAGGCGGGCGAACGCGTCACCGTGACGCTGAGCGACAAGGGCGACCAGATCACCCTCGCGCTCGGTCGCGCCGGCGAGCGCATGGTCGACGAGATCAGCGGACGCGGCAACGAACTGGTCGAGCGCCTGCAGGTCACATCGGGCGAAGTCGGCGAGCGCCTGACCGGCGCCAGCCACAGCATCACCGGTCTGATCGACAGCCGGGTCCAGGAAATCGCAAGCTCGCTCGAACGCACCGGCTCGGTCCTGACCGAGGGCCTCACCGCCGGCGCCCGCGACGTCACCCGCGCGATCAGCGAGACCGGCGCGCAGGTCGCCGAGACGCTCGCCAACCGGGCCGAGACGGTCAACGAGACGCTGCGCAGCACCGGCGAGACGCTGGCGCAGGAGATCTCCCAGCGCGGCACCACCGTGGCCGAACGCTTCGAGCACAGCGGCCGCACCCTGGTCGGGCTGATCGAGGAGCAGAGCAGCAACCTGACCGCGCGCCTGGCCGAGACCGGCGAGACGCTGCGCACCACCATCTCCGACGAGGGCGAGAGCGTCACCACCCGCCTGGCCGAGGTCGGCCGCGGCGTGCACGTGCTGCTCAGCAAGCAGAACGAACTCGTCGCCTCCCGCATCCAGGAGGCCGGCGACACCGTCCACAGCCTGCTCGGCAAGCAGGGCGAGACGCTGGTCGAGCGGCTGACCGAGACGGTGCAGACCGTCGACGGCCTGCTGCGCGAGCAGAGCGACTCGATCATCCTGCGCTTCGACGAAGCCGGAAAGGGACTGAACACGCTGATCGGCGAGCGCGGCGAGGAATTGACCGCCCGCATCTCCGCCGTCGGCGCGACCGTGCACAGCCTGTTCTCAGAAGAGGCCGGCAGCCTGGTCACCCGCCTCTCCGATATCGGCCATGACGTCCGCGGTGCCATCGGCAGCCAGGGCGACACGCTGATCGAGCGCCTGACCGAGGTCGGCAAGGGCATGCAGGAGGCTCTCGGCGAGCGCGGAGACGGCTTGGTCGCGCGCTTCGCGAACGTCACCCGCGAGGTCGAAGAGGCGATCGGCGCCCGCGGCGACGGTCTGGTCCTGCGCCTGGCCGAGGTCACCCGCGAGGTCGAGGCGGCCATCGATCAGCGCGGCGGCGGGCTGGTCAGCAGCCTCGCCAACGTCACGCGCGAGGTCGAGGACACGATCGGCGCCCGCGGCGACGGTCTGGTCGCCCGGCTCGCCGAAGTCACCCGCGACGTCGAGGCGGCCATCGATCAGCGCGGCGGTGGGCTGGTCAGCAGCCTCGCCAACGTCGCCCGCGAGGTCGAGGACACGATCGGTGCCCGCGGCGACGGGCTGATCGCCCGCCTCGCCGACGCCTCGCGCGAGGTCGAGAACGCCCTCGGCGTCCGCGGCGAAGGCCTGGTCGCGCGCCTCGCCGAAGTCACCCGCGACGTCGAGAATTCCATCGGTGCGCGCGGCGACGGCCTCGTCGCCCGGCTCGCCGACGTGACCCGCGACGTCGAGAACGCCATCGGCGCTCGCGGCGACGGTCTGGTCACCCGCCTCGCCGACGTCACCCGCGAAGTCGAAACCGCAATCGACGAGCGCGGCGGCGGACTGGTGTCGCGTCTGTCGGATGTCGGCCGCGAGGTCCAGAGCGCGCTCGGCGAGCGCGGCGAGAGCCTGGTGGCGCGCCTCTCCGAGGTCGGCGCCGACGTGCAGGCCGCGATCGGCGAGCAGCGCGAGAACCTCATCCTGCAGCTGGCAGAGGCCGGCTCGGGCGTGCGCAACCTCTTGATCGCGGAGAGCGAGGCCCTGAGCGGCCGCGTCATCGCCACCGGCCAGGACATGCAGGAGCTGCTCTCCGGCCAGAGCCAGGCGCTCGTCACCCGCGTCGCCGATGTCGGCCGCTCCGTGCACGGCCTCCTCGCCGAGCGCAGCGGCGCGCTGATCAGCCAGCTCGCCAGTGCCGGCCAGTCGCTGCATGATCGCCTCGGCGACCAGGGCGAGGCGATCGCAGCCCGCATCAACGCCGCGAGCGACAGCGCTCGCGCGGTGTTCGACGACCAGCAGGCCGCCTTCATCGTCCGCCTGTCGCAGACCGGCGACGAGGTCGCCGGCGCGCTCGGCAGCCAGCGCGAGAGCATCATCGCCGGCCTCGCCGCGACCGGACAGGAAGTCCACGGCCTGATCGGCTCGCAGCGCGAGAAGCTGCTCGCCGACCTCAGCGCCACCGGCCGCGAGGTCCATGGCCTGCTCGGCGAACAGGGCGAGCATCTCGCCGAGCGCCTCGGCGAGGCGGCCCGCAAGCTCGCAGAGACGATCAATGTCGATGGCCGCCATGTCGCCGACCGCGTCAGCGACGCGACGATCGCGCTGCGCGAGACCTTCACCACCCAGGCCGACCAGGCGAGCGGCATGCTCGCCGCGACCGGCAAGGAGGTTGTGATCGCGCTCACCCAGCAGGGCGGACGCGTCAACGAGGCTCTGGCCGCCAATGCCGAGTCGCTGATGCGCTCGGTCGATGTGCGCTCGCAGACGCTGAACGAGCTGCTGGCCGGGCGCCATGACGCCTTCACCCGCCTGTTCGACGTCCAGGGCCGGGAGATCGAGGCTTCGATCAGCGCCCGCCTCGGCGCGCTCGAGGAAATCGTGGTCACCCGCGGCGGCACGCTCGCCTCGAAGATCGGCAACGATGCGCGCTCCTTCACCGACGCGGTCACGCTGCGCCTCAACCAGGTCGAGAAGCTGCTCGGCGAGGAAGGGCAGGCCCTGGCCGAACGCATCGGCGAGCGCTCGCAGCACGCAGCCGAGATCATGAGCACGCGGACGCAGGAAGCGGCCGCGGCGATGGAGAACCAGATCCGCGTCTTCGAGGAGCGCTCCAGCGCCAAGAGCGCCGAGATCGCCGGCTCGCTCGACAGCCTGATCGCCCGCATCGACGGCAATCTCGGCTCGCGCGCCACCGCCCTCAACGAGGCGCTGGTCGAGCGCACCGTCGATATCGCTCGCGTCATGGCCGAGGGCGGCCGCGAGGTCACCCGCGCCCTGGCCGCCAAGGCCGACGAGATCGGCGAGGTCGTGACGTCGAAGAGCGAGGCGCTGACGCGCACCCTCGCCGACAAGGCCGACAGCATCAACGCGACGCTCGGTGGGCGTGCCCTCCAGATCGCCGACACGCTCGACCAGAGCGTGGCGCGCTTCGAGGAGCGCGTGGTCAACCGGCTCGACACCGTCTCCGGCACGCTGGATTCGCGCGGCACCGAAATCGCCGAGCGCCTCCAGGGCACCTCGGACGCGATCTCGCTCACCCTCGGCGCCCGCGCCGAAGAGCTGCGCGCCTTGTTCGACGACAAGGGCGGCGGCATGATCAGCACGCTCGACCAGCACGGCTCGCAGATCGCCCTCACCTTGCAGAGCAAGTCGGACGAGATCGCTGCGGCGCTCGGCGCCAGCAGCGAGCAGCTGCGCGCCCTGTTCGACGAGAAGGGCGGCGGCATGATCAGCACGCTCGACCAGCACGGCTCGCAGATCGCCCTCACCTTGCAGAGCAAGTCGGACGAGATCGCCGCGGCGCTCGGCGCCAGCGACGCGCAGCTGCGCGCCCTGTTCGACGACAAGGGCGGCGGCATGATCAGCACGCTCGGCGAGTACGGCTCGCAGATCGCCCTTACCTTGCAGAGCAAGTCGGACGAGTTCACCACGACGCTGGGCGCCAGCGACGCGCAGCTGCGCGCCCTGTTCGACGAGAAGGGCAATGGCATGATCAGCGCGCTCGGCCAGCGCGGCGCGATGATCGCCCACACCCTGCAGTCGAAATCGGACGCGCTCGCCGCGGCGCTCGGCGCCAGCACCGAAGAGCTGCGGACGCTGCTCGACGAGCGCGGCGGCAGCGTGATCAGCACCCTCGACCAGCGCGGCATCCAGATCGCGCAGACCCTGGACACCAAGTCCGGCGAGCTCGCCGCGACGCTCGGTGCCCGGACCGAGGAACTGCGCGCGCTGTTCGCCCAGACCGGCGGCGGCATGATCGAGGCGCTCAGCCAGAAGGGCGAAGCGATCGCCAGCGAGGTCGCCAATGTCGGCGAAGCGGTGGTGCGGACCCTCACCAGCCGCGGCAGCTCGATCATCGAAGGGCTGCGCGAGCGCGGTGCCGACATCGCCGGCGCGCTCGAGACGGCCTCCAGCCAGCTGCGCGAGACGCTCGAAAGCGGCACCAGCCAGTCGGTCGAGGCCCTGCTCAAGACCAATGAGCAGCTGCGCGGCGAGCTCGGCGGCATGCTCGGCCGCCTCGGCGAGGCGAACAAGCTGATGCAGCAGATCGTCACCGGCGCGAACAAGAACCTCGTCGCGATCGAGGGTAGCCTGTCCGGCCGCGTCGAGGAGCTGCAGAACGTGCTCTCGAGCGTGGTCGAGGAGACCGGCCGCGCCTCGATGCAGGTCGCGGGCCAGATCGAGGCGCTGAAGGGCTTCTCGGAAGGCACGCTGCGCGAGACCGCGGGGCTGATCTCCAGGATCGACGAGCAGGGCTCCTCGATGACCGAGGCGACGCAGACCAATGCCGCGGCACTGAACGCGGTCGCGGCCCGGCTCGAGCAGGTCGAAGCCCGCGTCGGCAATGCGCTGGCCGACCGCAAGGAGGCGCTCGAGCATCTGCACGGCCTGATCGCCACGCGCACCGACGACATCGAGCAGATCACCCGCTCCTTCTCGTCGACGCTCGACGAGTCGCTCAGCGCAGCCGAGACGCGTACCCGCCAGATCGGCGGCGTCCTCAGCGAATCCGCCGAGACGACGACCAATGCGATCACCGCGCAGTTCGACACGATCCGCGCCGCCAGCGGCCGCGAGCGCGAGCGCATCACCCAGGCGCTGCGTGCCTCCTATGAGCAGGTCGTCAACGAAGTCGGCGCGGAGATCGCCAAGGTCACCGAGCGCTTCCAGAGTGCGGCCGAGGACATGCGCACCATGTCGGCCGAGATCCAGCAGGAGCTGGAAGCGACGCGTTCCGAGCTGAAGCGCGGCGTGCTCGATCTGCCGCGCGAGACGCAGGAATCGACCGCCGCCATGCGCCGCGTCGTCGCCGACCAGATCAAGGCGCTGAACGAGCTGACCGAGATCGTGACCCGGTCGGGCCGCAGCAGCGACGTCGCGCGCCCGTCGAGCGATGCCGCCGGCCGCCGTGCCGCGGCCAGTGCCGCGAGTGCTCCCGCGCAGGTCGTGGCGACGGTACCGAGCCCGCGCATGCCGGCCCTGATGGAGCCGCTGCGCGCCTCGATCGACCCGACGCCGGAACCGGCGCGGCCGGAGCCGGCGCGCAGCCCGGCGGCCGAGCCGGTCCGCCAGGAAGTGGCGCGCACGGAAGCGGCGCGCCGGCAGCCGGAGCCGGCTCCGGCCAAGTCCGGCTGGCTCTCCGATCTGCTCAACCGGGCCTCGCGCGACGACCGCGCGCCGGAGACGCCCAAGCCGACCGCCCACAGCATCGAGAAGCTCGATTCGCTCTCGGTCGACATCGCCCGGATGATCGACCATGACGCCGCCGTCGAGCTCTGGGACCGCTACAAGCGCGGCGAGCGCAACGTCTTCACGCGCCGGCTCTACACCTTGCAGGGCCAGCAGACCTTCGACGAGATCCGGCGCAAATACCGCCGCGACGCCGAGTTCAAGGAGACCGTCGACCGCTATATCGAGGAGTTCGAGCGCCTGCTCGGCGAGGCGGCCAAGGATGACCGCGACTCGATGGTGGCCAAAACCTACCTGACCTCGGAAACCGGCAAGGTCTACACCATGCTGGCCCATGCCAGCGGGCGCTTCGAGTAAGGCGCGCGCCTGAGACGACAGAATGAAGAGGCCGCCCGCAAGGCGGCCTTTTTCTTGTCGGCGGCGGGCGCTGGCAGCGCGCGGGCGCCATCCCTTTGCGAAGCCGACAGCCCGGACTATCTACGAGCAATGAGCAGGATCGCTTTCGACAACTCCTATGCGCGGCTTCCCCCACGCTTTTTCGCGTCGGTCGAGCCGACGGCAGTCAGCGCGCCACGCCTCATCAAGCTCAACGAGACGCTGGCAACGGAGCTCGGCCTCGATCCCGCCTGGCTGAGCAGCCCACAGGGCGTTGCGATGCTGGCTGGCAACAGCCTCGTCGAGGGGGCGATGCCGATCGCGACCGCCTATGCCGGACACCAGTTCGGTGGCTTCAACCCGCAACTCGGCGACGGCCGCGCCATCCTGCTCGGCGAGGTGGTCGACCGCGCGGGCCGCCGTCGCGACATCCAGCTCAAGGGCGCGGGCCCGACCCCGTTCTCGCGCCGGGGAGACGGCCGGGCCGCACTCGGGCCGGTTCTGCGCGAATACATCGTCGGCGAGGCGATGGCGGCACTCGGCATTCCGACGACGCGGGCGCTCGCGGCAGTGCGGACGGGGGATTGGGTCAGACGGGAGCGTCCCCTGCCCGGCGCCATCCTGACGCGCGTCGCCGCCAGCCATATCAGGATCGGCACCTTCCAGTTCTTCGCGGCGCGCGGCGATGTCGAGGGCCTGCGCGTGCTCGCAGACCACGCGATCGCCCGGCACTATCCGGATTGCGCCGGCAGCGAGGCGCCCTATCTCCGTCTGCTCGAGGCCGTCATCGCGGCGCAGGCCGCGCTCGTCGGGCAATGGCTGCTGATCGGCTTCATCCACGGCGTCATGAACACCGACAACATGTCGATCGCCGGCGAGACCATCGATTACGGGCCGTGCGCCTTCATGGACAGCTATGATGCCGGCACGGTGTTCAGCTCGATCGACGAGCATGGCCGCTACGCCTATGGCAACCAGTCGGCGATCGCGCGCTGGAACCTGACCCGCCTCGCCGAGGCGCTGCTGCCCCTGCTGGCCGAGGATGTCGATCGGGCGATTCCGATCGCGCAGGCGGCGCTCGACTGCTTCGAGCCCCTGTTCCAGAGCGGGCTCGTCGCCGGCTTCCGCCGCAAGCTCGGCCTCGCCACGGAAGAGCCCGAGGACATCGAGCTGATCAGGACGCTGCTGGAAACGATGCAGCGCGGCAAGGCCGACTTCACCCTGACCTTCCGACGGCTTGGCCAGGACAGCACCTCTCCCGCCGATGGCGAGGCCTGCCGCGACCTGTTCGAGAACCCCGCCGAATTCGATGGCTGGGAAAGCCGCTGGCGCCAGCGGCTGCAGAAGGAGGCGCTCGCGGCCGAGGCCGAGGCGCGTCGGGCGGCGATGCGCTCCGTCAACCCGCTCTTCATCCCGCGCAACCACCGTATCGAAGCGGTGATCCAGGCAGCCGAGGAACGGGACGACCTCGCCCCCTTCGAGGAACTGCTTTCCGTGCTGGCGAAGCCCTATGAGGAGCAGCCGGGGCGCGAGAGCTATGCTTTGCCGCCAGCCGTCCATGAGCGCGTTCTGGCGACTTTCTGCGGCACCTAGAGAATTTCCGCGATCGCGGGTCGTGGAAATGCTCTATCTCCTTGTTGTTCAATCGTCTTTTTCGGTTTGTGGCCTTTTCCTCACACGAACCGATACCCGCTTCGCGCTCAATCTCGCGGCAGGAGGTCGGCGCGCCGCAGGTCCTTGGCCCGCCCGAAGCTCTCGACGATCGCGCGCAGCTCCTCGCGTTCGGGAACAGGGAGCGCGACGCCGCCGACCCGGACGACCTGCCGCGTCGCGGGAACGATCTCGCGCCAGGCATCTCCGGAGCGGACCGCGAAGCCGGCCATGAACTCGACGGGAAGCGGAGCACCGCCCCAGGAGAGATAGACCTCGGAGCGGAACCGGGGATGCGGCGCGGGAGCACGCAGTTCAAGACCGAGCTGGCGCGCGACGCGCCTCGCATCCGCGACGCTGGCCAGGATATCGACGTCGGCGACGTCGCTCACGCGCCCGCCATGCAAGGCGATGGCTGCGCTGGCGATGACCCACCACGGCTCCCGTGCGACGGCCATGATGCCGGCGGCGGCGGCGAGCGTCTCGTGCAGGGCCTCGGGCAAGACGACAGGTGCCGCCCCACGCATCGGTGTCAGCCGCGGCCGGCCCAGCGCACGATCTCGATCAGCACCTGCGACAGCGCCTTGTCGAGCGCATGGGCCGCGGCAGCCCCGTCGGCCGTGCCGGCCGGCACCCGCGCCGAGAACAGCTTGGCCCGCTGGATCTTGCCGGTGCGGTCGCCGACCAGCTTGGCGGTGATCTCGACCACGGCCTGGCCGCTCGCGGCATCGATGTTGAAGCTGCGGATGTCGGTGTTGAGCTGGACGTCGGGCACCATGCGCTCGCCCGGCCGGCTGACCGCAGCGATCCGGCTGCCGTTCTCGAAGGTCTGGATCAGCCGGGTCTGGACCAGGCGCGGCACGCGGTCGGCCCATTGCGCGCTGCCGAGGAAGGAGAGCGCGCCGGCCGAATCCCTGACGATCAGCCGATCGGAATCGAGTGCCAGCACCGTCGTCGGCTCGGCGACGACGAGGGCGGCCTGAGAGCCTCCGACCCGGCCGAAATCGCGTGGGGCCGAGAGGTCGAAGGTCGTCGGTGTCGGGCCACCACCGCAGCCGGTCAGCAGCAAGGCGATCGCGATCGCGCCGGAGGCGGCACGCGCGCGAACGGAAAGCGACGAAAGCGGGCTGGGCATCAGCATCGAACTAGCGCGATCCACCGTATTGGGGAAGCGGCGGGCGGCCGCCGAAGATGAACTGCTGGGGATTACGCTCGAAGCTGCGCAAAGTTCGATTCACATCGGCCAAAGTCCGCTTGCCGTCGGCGGCCAGCGATTCGAGATCGCGCAGGCCGGGACCGGTGAAGCGGTTGATCCCGGTGGTGATCTCCGCCGTCCGCTTATCGAGATTGTCGGCGAGGACGCGAATCGACTTCGCGGCATTGCCAACCTCGGCGAGGGCGCCCTGCCCGTCTTCCGCATTCAGGAAGGACTGCGCCGCCTTCAGCACGCCCTCGACCTGATCGGCGGCGCGGTTGAGCTTCTCGGTGATCGAGGCGACGTCGCTGACCACCTTCGAGACGTCGTTGCTGGAGCCGCCGAGCGCCGCGGTGAACTTGTCGATATTGCCGATGATGTTGGAGATCTTCTGCTCGTCGACCGAGCGGACGACCAAGGTCAGCTCCTCGCTGAGCACGCCGAGCTTCTGGGTCAGCGGCGAGATCGTCTCGGCGATCTGCCCGAAGCTCGCCATCAGCTTGTCGATGCCGTCCGCATTGTTGCCGAGCGCGGCCGAGAACCTCTCGACATTGCGGACGGTCGCGGTGATCGAACCGGCGTTTTCCTTGATCAGGCCGTCGAGGCTGCCGAGCACCTCGTCCGCCTTCTGCGCGACATTGCGCACGGATTCGATGATGTCCTGGAACTCCGAGCGGTCGGCGTAGATCGTCGGCAGCGCCTCGCCCTGCTTCGCCTGGAGGACCGGCGCGTCCTGCTGGCCACCGATCAATTGCAGCGCGACCACGCCGGCCAAGCCCTGCGCCTCGATGCGGGCGCGCGTGTCTATCCGCAGCGGAGTCGTGTTCTCGACCTCGATCACCCCGTAGATGCGACTGGGATCGTCAGGCTGGAGCCCGATCTGCTTGACCTCGCCGACGCGCAGGCCGTTGAAGAGCACGCTCGAGCCGCGCGCCAGCCCGGTCACCGACCCCGTGAAGATCACCCGGACGTCCTGCTTGCGGCCGGAGCCGCCGCTGCCGAACCAATAGACGAAGCCGAACATCGCCGCGATCACCGCGAGCGTGAAAAGACCGACCAGAGCATAGTTGGCGCGAGACTCCATGTTGCTCCGTCAGGTCCTCATACTGTCTTGCGGCAATCGGGCCCGGGCCCGCTCGCCGCCGAAATAGGCTTTCAGCCAGGGATGGTCGCAGGCCAGCATGTCAGCGAGCGAACCGACCGCGATGACACGCTTATCCGCCAGGGCGGCTATTCTGTCGCACGCAACGAAGAGACTGTCCAAATCATGCGTTACCATGAACACGGTCAGTCCCAAAGTCTGCTTCAGCGTCATGATCAGTTCGTCGAAATCGGCGGCGCCGATCGGGTCGAGCCCGGATGTCGGCTCGTCGAGGAAGACGATCTCGGGGTCGAGGGCGAGCGCGCGGGCGAGTGCGGCCCGTTTGATCATGCCGCCGGAGAGCTCCGAGGGCGTCTTGTCGGCGGCGTCCGGCGGCAGGCCGACCATCTCGATCTTGAGCATGGCGAGCTCGCCGAGCAGCTTCGGCGAAAGCTTGAGATATTCCCGCATCGGCAGCTGGATGTTCTGCTTGACGCTCAGTGCCGAGAACAGCGCACCATGCTGGAACATCACGCCGAAGCGCCGCTCGAGCGTCCGGCGGCCACGTGCGTCGAGCCGGTCGACATCCTCGCCGAAGACCTCGATCGTCCCGCGCTGCTTGCCGACGAGACCGAGAATGGTGCGCGTCAGCACCGATTTGCCCTGCCCGGAACCGCCGACAAAGCCGAGAATCTCGCCGCGCATCACCTCGAGGTTCAAGCCATCCATGATGACCTTCTCGCCGAACGCGACCTTCAGATTGCGCACGCGAATGACGGCCTCGCCGGCGCCGGCAGAGGCAGGCTCCCTCGCGGCCATCGGCATTGCCAGATCCCCCTGCTCCGCCATCGCCCTGCCCTTCAGAAACTGATCGAGGCGAAGAACATGGCGAAGAGCCCGTCGACGACGATGACCATGAAGATCGCCTTCACCACCGAGGCCGTGACCTGGCGCCCGAGCGATTCGGCCGAGCCCTTCACGGCGAGCCCTTCGATCGAGGCGATCAGGCCGATGACGAAGGCCATGAACGGCGCCTTGATGAGGCCGACAGCGAAATGCTGCCAGGTGATCACCGATTTCAGCCTGGCGAGGAAGGTATCGGGGCCGATGCCGCCATAGAGCCAGGCGACGAGCCCGGCACCGACCAGCCCCGCCATCGCGGAGATGAAGGTCAGGATCGGCAGCGAGATCATCAGCGCCAGGATGCGCGGCACGACCAGGACCTCGATCGGCTCGAGCCCCATCACCCGCAGCGCGTCGATCTCCTCGCGCATCTTCATCGAGCCGATCTCGGCGGTGAAGGCCGAGCCGGAGCGCCCGGCGACCATGATCGAGGTCAGGAGCACGGCAAGCTCGCGCAGGATCAGGATGCCGGTCAGGTTGACCACGAAGGCCGCGGCGCCGAACTGCTGCAGCTGGAAGATGCCCTGCTGCGCGACGATACAGCCGACCAGGAACGAGATCAGGATGATGATCGGCGCGCCGCTGAAGGCGATCAGCTCGATCTGGTTGATCAGGGACGGGCCGCGAAACTTGCGCGGTCCGAACAACGCCCCGCCGCAGGCGATCATCACCTCGCCGAGAAAAACGGCGCCTCCGACCAGGTCACGGCCGAAATTGGTGATGGCCTTGCCGACATTGACGAGGACGGTGACGAGCCCGATCGGCTTACCCGGCGGCTTGTAGTCGGAGGAGCGCGGAGCGACCTCGCCGAGCAACACGCCGTGCTCGGGGCGGCGGCTGGCGAGCTCGACCTTGGCGCCACTGGTCTCGCCGACATCCTTGAGGCGGGCGAGGAGGTAGGCGCCGAGCGTATCGAGGCGGGAAATAGCCGAGAGATCGAGCCGCGCCTGCCGGACCGCTGCAACGCGCTCGCCGATCTCCGCGGTGAGCGCCTCCAGACGCGGGGCGCGATCGGCGCTCCAATTGCCGGTGAGCGCGACAGCCAGGACTCCGCCCTCATCGCGATAGACCGCTTGCGGTTCAGCGTCGTCGACGGCGGTCATGAGGGTTTACCGGCCTCTTGCGATCGAATCTGTCGCCCCCCGGCCTGTATCGCCGCGCAACCCCGCAATGGCAAGCGCCGCGAGCCCGGCGCCGACCAGCGCGACCGGAACCATGGCCAGGAAGACGCCAGGGCCAAGAAGCCGGTAGAGATAGCCGGCGAGCACGGTCAGGGTTCCCATCGCCAGCGCGCCGACCGCCACGAGACGCCCTTGCGCCGCCGCCCGGCGCGCCTCCGGAGCCAAGGCCGAGACCGCGGCGAGCGCGCCCAGATGCGCGCAGGCGAAGCTGACGCCGTGCAGGAGCTGGAGCCCGATGGTGAAGGCGAAACCGGGGTCTAAGGCCATCAGACCAAAGCGGAGCGCTGCTGCCATGGCGGCGATGACGGTCCAGCGCAGTCCGCCGACGCCACGGGCGGCAATGCCACCGGCGAAGAGGAAGACGCCGATCTCGGCGACCACCGCGATGGCCCAGAGAAAGCCGATGCGCTCGTCGCTGAAGCCGAGACTGCGCCAGTGCAGCGAGCCGAAGGCATAGAGCGCGGCATGGGTGGCGTTGACGCAGGCCGCGGCCATGATGGCCAGCCAGAAACTGGTCGAGAAGCCGCGGATGGGCATATCCCGCCCGCTCGCCTCGGCCGCCGCCGCCGGGGGCGGCGGAGCCTGCAAGGCCGCCAGCGCCGCCATCAGGCTGCAGCCCGCGAGAACGAGCGGTATCGGCCAGGCACCATGGCGCGCCACGAGATAGCCTCCGGCGAGATTGCCGAGCACGAAGGTGACCGAGCCCCAGAGGCGGACCCGACCATAGTCGCGCAGGCGGCCGGCGCGGACCTGGGTCGTGGTCAGGATGTCGGCGAGCGGCACGACGCCCGAGAGCGCGACCGCGGCGAGCGTGGTCACGAGCGCGATCGGAACCAGCCCTTCGAGCCTCGACAGCGTGTAATAGGCCGCTGCGGCACAGGCGTTCAGCAGCGCCAGCAGCAGAACCGGGGGGATGCGCCGGTCGGCAAGGCCGGTGATCCACGACGCCGCCAGGACGCGCACCAGGATGGGAACGGCGAGGACATAGCCGATCTCGACATCGCTCAGCCCCTTCGCGCCGAGCCAGACCGGGAAGAACGGCAGATAGAAGCCGATGCCGACGAAGTTCAGCCCGTGCATCAGGGAGAGGCGCGCAGCAAGCCAGCGCCCGGAACCGAACCCGGAATATGGCGAGGAGGACATGGCCGTGGCAGCGATTTCTTAAAGAATCACCAGCAGATTGCCGGATGGCCATCTTCGATCGGCTCGACTCGATTTGACCAGCCCGTGGAGAGCAGCCTTGCCATGAGCGATGCGCGTTCGCTGACGCCTCTGAGCGAGGTGGACTATGAAGCCATCTCGGCCGCGGTCATGGAAACCGGGCGCGGCCGCTGGTTCCTCGCGGAATACGCCAAGCGCAACCGCCAGTCCGACACCGAAATGGTGCTCTCGGCCATTGGCCGGCTCGAACGGCTCCTGGTTGCCCCTTCTGCCGTGCTCGAAGCCAATCTCGGCTTTCCGGATGCGGCGCGCGCGATCGCGGAACTGCGCGAGGATCTCGAACGCGTCGGCAGCGCGGCCCCGTCGCGGCTGTCCGGCCGGATCCAGGAGGCCGCCTCCGGTATCATCGGCGCCGCCGAAGCCATTCAGGAAGCGGCCTGGACGCTGCGCGAGAGCGGCGCAGCCCCCGATATCTGCGACAAGCTCGACCGTCGCGCCGCCGAGATCCACGGCGCCACGGCGACCGTCGAAGCGGCGGCGGACCAGATCGAGAAGATGACCGCCACCGTCGCCATGCTCGATTCCAGCCTGCGCGCCCTGGTCGAGGGCACGGCCGTTCCGCTCGAGGCCACGCCAGCCGCCGTGATCGTGGAAATCCCGGAGCCGCGCCCCCCGCTGCAACTGCGCCAACCGCTCACCGATCCCGGCGATATCGACATCGTCGAAGTCGACACGCAAAGGCGCGCACCGCTGGCACAGGACGGGCCGCAGCCCGGCAGGCAGCGCCTACGCCGGTTGGCCGGCCGTTCCATGGTCGACGAGGACATCGTCT
This sequence comes from Allobosea sp. GW823-FHT01F03, assembly GCF_058798075.1. Lineage (NCBI taxonomy): Bacteria > Pseudomonadati > Pseudomonadota > Alphaproteobacteria > Hyphomicrobiales > Alloboseaceae > Allobosea > Allobosea sp. GW823-FHT01F03. The sequence goes on from NZ_CM179505.1 coordinate 4,322,419, forward strand.
TCAGCGATATCGGCGCGCCCGCGGAGGCGTTTCCCGCCGTGCCGCCGAGCAGCTCGGCGCGCCTCGAGATCAGCTATTCCGAGGCGGATCTGCGGGCGATCGGCTCGCTGCCGGTCGAGGAAAGGCTGCGTTTCTTCGCCTGAGCCGACCGTTCCCATCTTTCAGTTCTCGCGCTTCAGTGCGCTCTCGTGCCAGCGCCGCAGCAGGAGATGCGAGATCCAGCTCGTCGCCAGGAAGATCGCGACGCCCGTCAGCGAGATCATGATCAGCGCCGCGAAGACCCGCGGGATCTTGAGCTGGTAGCCGGACTCCAGGATGCGATAGGCCAGCCCCGAAGCGCTGCCGCCGGTGCCGGCGACGAATTCGGCGACGACCGCGCCGATCAGCGCCAGCCCGCCCGAGATCTTCAACCCGGCGAGGAAATACGGCAGGGCCGCCGGCAGCTTGAGATAGCGCAGCGTCTGCCAGCGCGTGGCGCCATGCAGCTTGAAATAGTCGACGAGATTGTGGTCGGCCGAGTTCAGCCCGAGGATGGTGTTGGAGAGAATCGGGAAGAAGGCGACGATCCAGGCGCAGATCAAGAGCGAAAGATCGATATCGCCGGCCCAGATGATGATCAGCGGCGCGATCGCGACGATCGGCGTCACCTGCAGGATCACCGCATAGGGCAAGAGCGCCATTTCCAGCCATTTCGACTGGGTGAACAGCACGGCGAGCGTGACGCCGAAGAACACCGCCGCCGCCAGCGCCATGAAGGTGATGCGCAAGGTGATCCAGAGCGAGCCGGAAAGCGTCGCCCAGTCCTCGACCAGCGTCTGCCCGATCAGCAGCGGCCCGGGCAGGACATAGGACGGCACCTCGTTCCAGCGGACGAGAAACTCCCAGAGCCCGAGCGCCAGGGCGCCGATGCAGAGCGGCGCCAGCAGGCGCGGCCAGGCGCTGGCCGGCAGGCCGAAGAGATGCGGCTCCCGATCGAGGACCGGGCGGGCCTCGGCATCGGTGCCGTCATGGGCCGGGGAGGCTGTGGCTGTGGCGGGGGCGCTCATGAGCCGATGGCCTCCTTGAGCCGGCCGGAAGCGAGCCTGCAGAGGCTGGCATAGTCGGCGGAGGTACGGAACAGATCGTCGCGCGGATAAGGCGCGTCGACCGCGAAATCGGCCATGACCCGGCCGGGGCGCGCCGCCATCACGACGATGCGCTGCGAGAGGTAGACCGACTCGAATACCGAATGGGTGACGAACACCGCGGTGAAGCGCTCCTTCCACCAGAGCTGGAGCAAGTCGTCGTTCAGGCGGTGGCGGGTGATCTCGTCGAGCGCGGCGAAGGGCTCGTCCATCAGCAGGATCTTCGGCCGCATCACCAGCGCACGGGCGATCGAAACGCGCATCTTCATGCCGCCGGAGAGCTCGCGCGGATAGGAGTTCTCGAAGCCCTTGAGGCCGACCAGAGCCAGCATCTCGGCGGCACGCTCGGCCGCCTCGCGCCTGGGAACATGCTTGAGCTTGAGCGGCAGCATGACATTGGCCAGAGCGTTGGCCCAGGGCATCAGCGTCGGGTCCTGGAAGACGAAGCCGAGATCGGGCCGCGCGCCCGCTGCGCCGTCCTGTCCGGCGCCACGCCATTCGATCGCGCCCGTGCTGGGGCTGGCGAGGCCGGCGATCATGCGCAGCAAGGTCGACTTGCCGCAGCCGGAGGGGCCGAGCAGGCTGATGAACTCGCCGGCGCCGAGGTCGAGATCGACATCGCGCACGGCGAGCGTGCCGTTGGCGAACTGCTTCGAGACCCGGCGGACGCTGACCAGCGGGCTCGTGCCGCTCGCCGATGTCGCCGGGGATGTGCTCAGATAGGCCGTGTCCAAAGCCTGATGGTCCAATCGCTTAGGGCTTGTCTGGAATGGCGATAACCCGGATGGGCCGCGGCGCAAAGCGCGCTGCGGTCATTCCGGGCTACCCATCCCCAGGAGGGTTCCCCGCACATCCGCCGGCGATGGCCGATGGCGGCGGAACCGGGCGGTCGCGACGATCAGGCCTTGCCGACGCCCTTGTTGACGAATTCCAGGCTGTAGGCCTTGCGGAAATCGACGCCGGCCGGAATGACCCCGGCCTGCGTCATGCTGTTGTAGAAGCGCTCCCAGCGCGCATCGGTCATGGCACCGATGCCCAGAGTGAGCGCGTCGCCGGAGAGGACGATGCCGTTCTCGGTCATCGCCTTGAGGGCGTAGTCGAGCTTCTCCTGGTCGATATCCGGATTGTCCTTCAGGATCCGGGCATTGGCCGCGGCGATGCCCGGTCCGCCCTTCAGATACTCGGCCCAGCCCTCGAGCGAGGCGGTGACGAAGCGCTGGACCAGATCCTTCTTCTCGTCGACCATCTTCTTCGAGATGGTGATGGTGGTATTGTAGTTCTCGAAGCCGGCATCGGCGAGGAGATGCACCACCGGCTCGACCCCGGCCTTGCGGATGGCGAAGGGCTCGGAGGAGAGGAAACCCTGCTGTGAAAGCCGCTTATCCGCCAGGAAAGGCGCCATGTTGAAGGTGTACGGCCGCACCTGCTCGTCGCGATAGCCGAATTTCAGCTTGAGGAAGGGCCAGAAAGCGACCCGGCCCTGCGCGCCGATCAGGATCGGCTTGTCCTTCAGGGCCGCAAGCGAATCATTGCCCTGGCCGGGATGCGAGATCAGGACCTGCGGGTCCTTCTGGAAGATCGAGGCGATGCAGAGGAAGGGAATGCCTTCCTTGGCGAAATGCAGCGCTTCCAGCGAATTGCCCATGATCATGTCGACGCGGCCGCCGAGCAGGAGCTGGGTCGGGTTCTGCTGCGGGCCACCCGGGCGGATGTCGACGTCGAGGCCGTACTTCTTGTAGATGCCGTTGGCGGCGGCGAGGTAGAAGCCGCCATGCTCGCCCTGGGCGCGCCAATTGGTCTGGTAGCTGACCTTGTCGAGCGTCTGCGCGTTGACGCGCGCGCCGGGAACCGGGATCAGCACCGAAGCGGCCGAACCACCGAGCAGACCGAGCGCGGCGCGCCGATCGAGGCGATACTTCATCGTCATGTCTGAAATCCCTTCCGCAACTGATGGTGGCGGCTCGCGGTGGGCGATGCACGAGCGCTGGGCTGCGACCGGCGGAGAATGCCCCCGGCTCAGCCGGCGCACAAGCGCCAGTCAGCGGCTTCGGCAGCGCTTGTCCATGCATGGCGGCGCCCGATCCGGCGCGATCCACAGCTAAGCCTTCGCGCCCTGCCTCGCTGCCATGGCGCAAAGGCGGGTTCCAGCGCGGTCTTTGCAATGTAGAAGACAGCGACGGGACCTGACCCGGCCTAGCGAGGACCAGACGAGATGAGCGCGCGCTTCTGGGGCGATCTGAAGACCACCGATTTCCAGGGTCTCTCGCCCGAAACCACCCTTGCCGTACTGCCGCTGGCGGCGATCGAGCAGCATGGTCCGCATCTGCCCGTCTCGGTCGACACCACCGTGATGAACGCGATGCTGGCGCTGTCGATGCCGCAGGTCCCGGCCGGGCTCGACGTGCTCGTGCTGCCGACGCTGGCGATCTGCAAGTCGAACGAGCACCTGCACTCGCCGGGCACGCTCACCCTTTCCTGGGAAAGCGCGATCCGCAGCTGGATCGAGATCGGCGAGAGCGTGAAGCGCGCCGGGTTGCGCAAGCTCGTTCTCGTCACCTCGCATGGCGGCAATGTCGACCCGATGAAGGTCGTCGCCCGCGAACTGCGCGTCGCCCACGGCATGCTCGCGGTCTCGACCTCCTGGAGCAATTTCGGCCTGCCGCCGGGCCTGTTCGCGCCGCTGGACGCGCTGCACGGCATCCATGGCGGCGATGTCGAGACCGCGCTGATGCTGCATTTCCGGCCGGACCTCGTCGACATGAGCAAGGCCGGCCGCTTCGAGCCGCTGACGGTCGCCATGGCCGAGGACTACAAATGGCTGCGTCCGACCGGTGCGCACCCGTTCGCCTGGATGGCGCAGGACGTGAACCCCTCCGGCGCGGTCGGCGATGCCAGCCTCGCGACGGCCGAAAAGGGCAAGGCGACGGCCGAGTTCCAGGCGAAGGGCTTCGTGGAACTTCTGGCGGATGTCGCGAAATTCCCGCTGGAAAAGCTCTACAAGGCGGGGTGAACCCGTCTTTCCGGGACGCTGCGTAAAATGCCCAGACTCTCCGCGCGACATTGCCCCAGCGCGTCATGCTCGCCCTTGGGGCGAGCATCCACGTCCTGAACGCCGTATTGCAAAAATGCAGACGTGGATGGTCGGGACAAGCCCGACCATGACGGTAACGCACGGCATCTGCGCCACCGCAGCAATCTCAATCCGGATCGAGCAGGCGCGGCCCCGGCCCCTGCTGACCGAGCTCGTCCCAGGGATTGTGGAGCGGACAGCTCTTCACCGAGAGGCAGCCGCAGCCGATGCAGTCGGTGAGATGGTCGCGCAGCCGGGTCAGGCGGTCGATCCGACGCTCCAGCTCGAGCTTCCACGCCGCGGAGAGTCGGCTCCAGTCCTCGGCCGTCGGGGTGCGTTCGGCCGGCAGGGTCTGGAAGGCCTCGCGGATGGTCTTGAGCGGAATGCCGGTGCGCTGGGCGACCTTGATGATGGCGACCCGGCGCAGGACCTCGCGCGCATAACGGCGCTGGTTGCCGGCACTGCGGCGGCTGCGGATCAGCCCTTCCGCCTCGTAGAAATGCAGGGCCGAGACGGCAAGGCCGCTACGCCGCGCCACCTCGCCGACGCTCAGATCCTCCGCGAAAACCCTGCGTGCCTTTGCGACCACGGTGCTTGACCTCAACCTTAGTTGAGGTCTTATACGGTGTGCTCCGCTGGTTCACCAGCCCAAGGAGCGTTCCCATGCATCGCCGGCTCACCCACTCCATCCACCTCGCCGTGATCTACGGCAGCTCCCGCGAAGGCCGCCTTTGCGACAAGATCGCCGGCTGGACTCTGGCGCAGGTCGAGGGCGAAGGCCCATTCTCGGTGGAAGCAGTCGATCCGGCCGCGCACGACCTCGCCGAGGTCAAGGCGAGGCTCGGCCGCGCCGATGCCTTCATCGTGGTGACGCCGGAATACAACCGGAGCTTTCCGGCGCCGCTGAAGGCGATCATCGACGATACCGGCCCCGAATGGCGCGGCAAGCCGGTCGCCTTCGTCTCCTATGGCGGTGTCTCGGGAGGCTTGCGGGCCGTCGAGCAGCTCCGGCTCGTCTTCGCCGAGCTGCATGCCGCGACGATCCGCGACGGCGTCTGCTTCGCCAATGCCTGGAACCAGTTCGACGAGGCAGGCCGGCTCGCCGATGCGGAACGGGCCGAACGGGCGATGGCGACGATGCTCGGGCAATTGCACTGGTGGGCGAGCGCCCTGCGCAGCGCCCGCAACAGCGTACCTTACGGGCAGTTCGCGGCCTGAGCGGCGGCTAGCACTCCATGCTGGGCCTGTTGAAATCCGAAACGAGCCTAACGCCGCGATGCAGTTTCCTTCACAAATCGGAACTGGTCGCGGCGCGGCTTTGGCGGAAGGATCGGCGGGGTCCGATCCACCTGCCTAGGAACCGCCATGCAGCTTCAGCTCCTGCGCAACGCCCTGCTCAAGCTCACCTATGCCGGCAGGACGCTGCTGATCGACCCGGATCTGGGCTCGAAGCACAGCCGGCCTTCCTTCACCGGCCGCTCACAGAATCCGATGGTCGCTCTTCCGGAGCCGATCGAGAGCATTCTTGCCGGGGTCGAGCAGGTCATCGTTTCGCATCTGCATGCCGACCATTTCGACGCGGTCGCGAAGGAGCGCATTCCGAAGGAGCTGCCGCTGCTCTGCCAGCCCGGCGACGAGGCGGCGATCCGCCAGGCAGGCTTCGTCAATGTGACGCCGCTCGAGCATTTCCTGCGGCTCGGCACGATCGTGATCACCCGGCAGCCGGCCCAGCACGGCACCGGTGCGGTGGTCGAAAAAATGGGGCCGGTGATGGGGCTGGTCTTCGAGGCGCCCGGCGAGCCGACGCTCTATTGGTGCGGCGACAGCGTGCTCTATCCGCCTTTGCGCGATGCCGTCGCGACGACCGCCCCCGACGTGATCGTCACCCATTCCTGCGGCGCGCAATGGGACGACACGCTGATCGTGATGGACGCGGAACAGACGCTGGAACTTTGCGAAGCACACCCCGAAGCCATCGTGATCGCGACCCATATGGAGGCGCTGGACCATGCGACGGTCGATCGCACCACCCTGCGCCGGGCGGCCGAGGCGCGCGGCATCGGGGCAAAGCGGCTGCGTATCCCGAGCGATGGCGAGACGATCGCGATCAGGTGTCCGGCGCCGGCGGGCGCCTGAACAGAATTTTTGTCATCCCGGACGAGCCGCGCCAGCGGCACCGATGCGGGATCCATGCCTGAACCGTTCCGGCATGGATCCCGGGTCGGACTTCTCCGCCCGGGATGACCAGGCTTGGATCCGGACTTTCCCCGTTCTCAGCTACTTGGCGTAGATGTCCTTGTAGGTGTCGCGCAGCAGGTTCTTCTGGACCTTGCCCATGGTGTTGCGCGGCAGTTCGGCGACGACGAAGACCTGCTTGGGCTGCTTGAACTTCGCCAGCCTCTGCTCCAGCGCCTTGGCGATGCCCTGCGCCGTGATGTCCGCACCGGACTTTGCGACGACCACCGCCGTCACGCCCTCGCCGAAATCAGGATGCGGCACGCCGATGACGGCGCTCTCGATCACGCCCGGCATCTCGTCGATCTCGGTCTCGACTTCCTTCGGATAGACATTGTAGCCGCCGGTGATGATCAGGTCCTTGCCGCGTCCGACGATATGGACATAGCCGGCAGGGTCGATCTTGCCGAGGTCGCCGGTGATGAAGAAGCCGTCCTCGCGGAACTCGGCCTTGGTCTTCTCGGGGTTGCGCCAATAGCCCTTGAAGACGTTCGGGCCCTTGACCTCGATCATGCCGATCTCGTCGCGGGCGAGTTCCTTGCCCGTCTCCGGATCGACCACCCGGGCCGAGACGCCCGGCAGCGGGAAGCCGACCGTGCCGGCGACCCGGTCGCCCGCATAGGGGTTGGAGGTGCTCATATTGGTCTCGGTCATGCCGTAGCGCTCGAGAATGGCGTGGCCGGTACGTTCGCGCCATTCGCGATGGGTCTCGGCGAGCAGCGGCGCCGAGCCGGAGACGAACAGGCGCATATGCTTGGTCGCTGCGGGCGTCAGCCTCTGATCCTGGAGCAGGCGGACATAGAAGGTCGGCACGCCCATCATGCAGGTCGCCTGCGGCAGGTATTTGAAGACCTGGTCAGGATCGAATTTCGGCAGCAGGATCATCGAGGCGCCGGAGAACAGCACGGTATTGGTGGCGACGAACAGGCCGTGCGTGTGGAAGATCGGCAAGGCGTGCAGCAGCACGTCCTCCTTGCCGAAGCGCCAATAGTCGACCAGCGCCAGCGCGTTCGACGAGAGATTGTCATGGCTGAGCATCGCCCCCTTGGAGCGACCGGTCGTGCCCGAGGTGTAGAGGATGGCGGCGAGATCGTCGGCGCCACGCGCGACATCGGCGAAGTCGGCGGGGGCCGCCGCAGCCTTCTCGATCAGGCTGCCGGTGCCGACGCCGAGCGTCTCCAGCTTCGCACCGGCCTTTTCGGCATAGGGGCGCAGCGCCTGCGCCTTGGCGGGGTCGCAGACGAAGACCGCCGGCTCGGCGTCGCCGAGGAAGTACTCGATCTCGGCCGGGGTATAGGCGGTGTTGAGCGGCAGGAAGATCGCACCGGCGCGGACCGCGCCGAGATAGAGCATCAACGCCTCGATGCTCTTCTCGACCTGGACGGCGACGCGGTCGCCCGGCTTGACGCCGAGGGCGACGAGCGCCCCGGCATAGCGGCCGGAAGCCGCGACCATGTCGGCATAGCTGAAGACCCGGCCGTCATCGATCAGCGCAAAGCGGGCGTCCGGCGCCGGAATCCGCGCCCGGATGAGATCGAACAGATGGTTACCCATGATTGCGGGTCCTTTCAGGCAGTGTCGGTTCGTGTGGTTCAGGCGCCGGCCGGGCGCAGGAGCTTCTTGACCGAGGATGAGGCGACCACGGTGGAGCGGCTGGCGAAGGCCTCGTGATTGGCTTCGATGTCGGCGAGGTCGTAGCGGTAATTGACCATCACGCCATGCGACTCGCGCAGCCCGCGCTCAGCCAGGTTGCCGCCGACATTGATGCGCTCCAGTCTCGCGCCATTGCCGAGATGGAAGCGCGCCACCGGATCGATCACGCGGCCCGAGCCGGTCCGGGCCCGCAGCATGTACTGCGCCATCATCTGGCCGAGCAGCTTGTCGCGCCGGGCGCGGCCGGCCTCGTCGAGCGCCGCGACCTCGGCGGGCTTGGCCATCAGGGCCGCAGCCTCCTCGTTGCCGAGGCCGAGCGCCGCAGGCTCGGCCAGCTCCCTGGCGAGCCAGCGCGCGAAACCCGGCACGGGCGAGAGCGTGACGAACACGTCGAGCCCCGGCAATTCGCGCTTCAGGTCCTCGGCAACCTGCTTGATCAGGAAATTGCCGAAGGAGATACCGCGCAGGCCCTCCTGGCAGTTGGAGATCGAGTAGAACACCGCCGTGGTCGCGGCCGAAGCCGGCAGAATTTCACGCTGCTCGCTGAGCAGATCGTCGATCCGCCGCGGAATCTCGCCGGTCAACGCCACCTCGACGAAGATCAGAGGCTCGTCCACGAGCTGGGGATGGAAGAAGGCGAAGCAGCGCCGGTCGGCCGGCTCCAGCCGGCGGCGCAATTCGTCCCAGTCCTCGATCGTATGCACCGCCTCGTAGCGGATGATCTTTTCCAGCACATTGGCCGGGGTGTGCCAGTCGATCCGGCGCAGCACCAGGAAGCCGCGATTGAACCAGGAGGCGAAGAGATGCCGGAAATCGGCATCGACCACCGAAAGCCCCGGCTCGGTTTCGAGTTCCCGCAGCAGGCTCTCGCGCATCCTCACCAGCACATGGGTCCCCCCCGGCGCGAGGTTGAGCCGGCGAAAAAGCTCCTGCCGACGCGGCTCGGAGGCGAGATGCAGCTCCGAGACCGCGCTGGCGTCCGGCGCCTCGCGATAACGCGCGATCGCGGCTTCGAGCCGGTCGTGATCCGGCCCGAAACGCTCCTGCAGCATCCGGAAGAAGCCGAGCCGGCCGGCAGGGTCGAGCCGCTCCCATTCCTCGAGCACGGCTTGCGCCAGGGCCATGCCGGAGGCCTCGCCGCGCCCTGAAAGCAGATGCTCGCAGAGCTTGGCCAACGGCTCGCGCCGGCCAGACGAAAAGCGCTCGAAATTGATCAGCGCCCGTCCGCGATCGGCAACCGTCGTCAGGAGATCGCCGAGAAACGCCATGTCCATTCCCGTGCCTGCCTCTCATCCGGGAGCCCGGGCAGGTTCAGGCGGGAACGAATTCCCGCCCGGCTCGCATCCTGCTCAAGCCTCGCCGGCATCCTATACGAGTTTCCCAAGGAGCAAACGCGAGCGCCGCGGCAGGTCAGCGCAGCAGGCTCCAGGCCTTGAGGAAGAAGTCGGGCGCGCCGAAATTCCCGGATTTGAGCGCCACGACCAGTTCGGGACCGTCGACCACGCGGGTCCAGGGCACGCCCGGATCGATCTCGGGACCGATCTCCAGGGTGCGCACGTCGAGCCCCTGCACCACCGCGCCAGAGGTCTCGCCGCCCGCGACCAGCAGGCGGGAAACGCCGCCCGCGATCAAGAGACGCGCCGCTTCGGCGAAGGCATGCTCGACGGTCTCGCCCGCCTTCTCGCGGCCGAGCTTGTCCTGGACTGCGGCAACCTCGGCCGGATCGTCGCTCGAATAGACCAGGAAGGGCTTGTCTTCCGGCTGGGCGAGCGCCCAGGCGGCGAGATCGGCGGCCTTCTGCGAGCCCGCGGCCAGAGCGAGCGGATCGACCTTCAGCGCCGGGATGCCGGCGGCGCGTGCCGTCGCGATCTGGCCGCGTGTCGCGGTCGAGCAGCTGCCCGAGATGATGCCGGCGCGGCCGGCCGGCGCGGAAAGATGGGTCGCCGTCTCGCGCCGCGGCAGCAGCCCGGCCTTGCGGAAGTTCTCGGGCAGGCCCATCGCGATGCCCGAGCCGCCGGTCAGCAGGACATGGTCGGAAATGGCCTCGCCCAGCACCATCAGATGACCGTTGTCGAGCGCGTCGGTGACGACATAGCGCACGCCCTCGGCGGCGAGCTCGGCCAGGCGCTTGCGGACGGCGCTAGCCCCCTGCGAGACGGCGGAATAGGCGACGAGGTCGACCGGATGCTGCGTCTGTGCGCCCATCAGGCGCATCAGATTGGAATCGCGCATCGGCGTCAGCGGGTGATCCTTCATCGAGCTTTCGTGCAGCGGCACGGCGCCGACGAAGAGATAACCCTGGAAGATCGAGCGGCCATTGGCCGGGAAAGCCGGACAGATGATCGCCTGGCTGGCGCCGAGACGCTGCATCAGCGCGTCGGCCACCGGGCCGATATTGCCCTGAGCCGTCGAATCGAAGGTCGAGCAATACTTGAACAGGATCTGGCGGGCGCCCGCGGCGAGCAGGGCCTCGCAGGCGGCGAGCGAATCGGCGACCGCCTCGGCGACCGGATTAGTGCGCGACTTCAGGGCGACGACGACGGCGTCCGCCTCCGGCAGCGCAGCGCCCTTGGCGGGCGCGCCGATGACCTGGAGGGTGCGCATGCCGGCGCGGTTCAGCATCAGCGCGACATCGGTCGCCCCGGTCATGTCGTCGGCGATCACTCCCAGCAGCATGGTCTCGCGCTTCCTCGTCGGCTCTTCAGATCGTTGGCTCGTCCGGCGGATCGCCGGACGCGCGCCTGAATAACAGAGTTCCTCGGCGATGCGACAGACCTGACCGCGCCTCAGCCATGCATGCCAGGGCAATCCCTTGGAATAGCGGTTTACTTGCATCCGCGGCCGCGAGCGGGGCAGGATGCATGCAAGCTTGAGAAAAGCGCGAGGGGTCGGGGCGGTGCTGTTGGCGGCGATGCTATCGACGCAGACCGTGAAATGCGCCACGCTGGTCCCGCGTGGGACCAATCCGCATGGCTGACCGGAGCAATGCCGAACAGGGAGCCTCAGGCCGGCCGACCCCGGTCGGAGCCCCGGTGCTTGCTGTCGAGGACCTGTCGATCCGCTTCGACGGATTGCCCGAAGGGCTTTCGCTGGTCGACGGCTTGAGTTTTTCGGTCGCGACCGGGCGCACGCTCTGCCTCGTCGGCGAATCCGGCTGCGGCAAGAGCCTGGTCTCCCTCGCGATCATGGGCCTCCTCGCCTCGCCCCCGGCCCGCATCACCTCGGGCTCCGTCATCCTCGAGGGCGAAGCGATCCTCGGTGCCCCGGCAGAGCGGCTGATGCAGCTGCGCGGCGAGCGGATGGCGATGATCTTCCAGGAGCCGATGACCTCGCTGAACCCGGCCTTCACCATCGGCAACCAGCTCACCGAGGCCGTGCTCTGCCATCACCAGGTCTCATCCGAGGAAGCCCGCCGCCGGGCGATCGAGATGCTGCGCAAGGTGCGGATTCCGGCGCCGGAGGCGCGGATGAACGCCTACCCGCACCAGATGTCGGGCGGCATGCGCCAGCGCGCCATGATCGCAATGGCACTTGCCAACAGCCCGAAGCTGCTGATCGCGGACGAGCCGACGACGGCGCTCGACGTCACCATCCAGGCCCAGATCCTGAAGCTGATCCGCGACCTCCAGAAGGAGACCGGCACGGCGATGATCCTGGTGACGCATGATCTCGGCGTCGTCGCCGAGGTCGCGGACGAAGTCGCGGTGATGTATGCCGGCCGCATCGTCGAGCAGGGCCCGGTCGAGCGCATCTTCGAGGACCCGCAGCATCCCTATACGCTCGGGCTGATGGGCTCGCTGCCATCGCTCGGGCCGCGCCAAGGCAAGCTCGCGGCCATCCCCGGCGCGGTGCCGCCGCCGGCGCGCTGGCCGCAGAGCTGCCGCTTCGCCTCGCGCTGCCCCTTCGTCGCGCCCGAATGCACGCAAAGCCGCCCGCCGCTGCGCGAATTCGGCGGCGGACACAGCGCCGCCTGCTTCCGGGCGCCGGTCGAGGACCTCGCCATGGTGGCGGCATGAGCGGAGCCGGCGCGGAACCGATCGTCGAGGCCCTCGGCCTCACCCGTCATTTCAAGGCGAAGAAGCCCTCGCTCTTCGCCAGGGCGCCGCTGGTCCGCGCGGTCGAGAACGTCTCCTTCCAGGTCCGACGCGGCGAGACCTTCGCCATCGTCGGCGAATCCGGCTGCGGCAAGTCGACCCTGTCGCGCCTGCTGCTGCGATTGATCGAGCCGACCGCGGGCGCCATCCGCTTCGAGGGCCGCGACATCACCGCCCTCCCCGCCGAGGAGATGCGCCAGCTCAGACGGCGCATGCAGATGATCTTCCAGGACCCTTACGCCTCACTCAATCCGCGCATGAGCGTCGGCGAGCTGATCGGCGAGCCGCTTTCCGTCCATCGCATCGCCAGCGGCAAGGAGAAGGCGGCGCGCGTCGCCGAACTGCTCGCCAAGGTCGGTCTCTTGCCCGACTATGCCAACCGCTATCCGCACGAGTTCTCGGGCGGCCAGCGTCAGCGCATCGGCATCGCCCGAGCGCTGGCCTGTGGCCCGAGCCTGCTGATCGGTGACGAGCCGGTCTCGGCGCTCGACGTCTCGATCCGGGCGCAGGTGATCAACCTGCTCGAGGACCTCAAGGCCGCGTTCGGGCTGACCATCATCCTGGTCGCGCACGACCTCGCCGTGATCCGCCACACCAGCGACCGGGTGGCGGTGATGTATCTCGGCGAGATCGTCGAGCTGGCGGAGGCGGCGACATTGTTCTCGCGGCCACTCCACCCCTACACGCGCATGCTGATGGCGGCGATCCCGGTGCCGGATCCGCGCGCCCGCAGCGCCGAGCCGATCACTGAAGGCGATTTGCCGAGCCCGACCGCGCCGCCGCCCGGCTGCCGTTTCCATCCGCGCTGCCCGCATGCCCGCGCGCGCTGCCGGCAGGAGCATCCGGCGCTGCGGGACAGCGCCGCAGGGCACGCCGTCGCCTGCCATTTCGCCGAGGAGATCGCGGCTAGCCAGTCCGCCGGGCTGGCGCCGCCGCCGGAGAGCCAGAACCGCCGCCGCCGGATCGCGCTGTTCGCCGCCGCGCAGGCGGCAGGAGGCGCGGCACCACCGCCATAGAACGACAAGAAGAGGGGACGTTACGATGAAACGCTTCGCATTGCTCGCTTCCGCCGCCCTTATCGGCCTTTCCGCCCTACCGGCGCTGGCCCAGTCGCCCTCGACCCTGCGCATCGGCCTGCAGGAAGACCCGGACATTCTCGACCCGCACAAGGCACGCACCTTCGTCGGCCGCATCGTCTTCAAGGGCCTCTGCGACAAGCTGCTCGACATCACGCCGGAGCTGAAGATCGTCCCGCGGCTCGCCACCGAATGGTCGTTCTCGACCGATGGGCTGACGCTGACGATGAAGCTGCGCTCGGATGCCAAGTTCCATGATGGCGAGGCCTTCGACGCCGCCGCCGCCAAGGCCAATCTCGAACGGGCGATGACGCTGCCGGATTCGCTGCGCAAATCCGAGCTCGCCTCGATCGAGAGCATCAGCGTGGTCGATCCAACGACGATCGCGCTGAAGCTGAAGCGGCCGGACGCGACCCTGCTCGCGCAGCTCACCGACCGGGCCGGCATGATGCTCTCGCCGAAGAGCCTCGGCGCCGATATCGGCGCCAAGCCGGTCTGCTCCGGCCCCTACCAGTTCGTCGAGCGCGTCCAGAACGACCGGATCGTGCTCGACAGGTTCAAGGGCCATTGGGAGGCCGCGAACTACCATTTCGACCGGGTGATCTACCGCGCCATCCCCGACACCACGGTCAGGCTCGCGAACCTGCGCGCCGGCGAGCTCGACATGCTGGAACGGCTCGCGCCGACCGATGTGAAATCGGCGCAGGGCGACAAGACGCTCAAGGTCGCGAGCATGCCCAATCTCGGCTACCAGGGCATCACCATCAACACCAACCATGGCGACGCCGCCAACCAGCCCATGGGCAAGGACAAGCGCGTGCGCCAGGCGCTCTCGCTCTCGATCGACCGCAAGGTGCTGAGCCAGGTGGTGTTCGAGGGGCTCTATGCCCCGATCATCCAGCCCTTCCCGCCGACCAGCACCTTCGTCGACGCCAAGCTGCCGGTGCCCGAGCGCGACGTCGCCAAGGCCAAGGCCCTGCTCAAGGAGGCCGGGCAGAGCAAAGTCTCGGTCGAGCTCTTCGTCACCAACAACCCCGTCGACGCGCAGCTCGGCCAGGTCATCCAGGCGATGGCGCAGGAGGCCGGCATCGAGATCCAGATCCGCTCGACCGAATTCGCCAGCCAGCTGCGCGACCAGCAGCAGGGCAAGTTCCAGATGAGCCGGATCGGCTGGTCCGGCCGCATCGACCCGGACGGCAACATCCACCAGTTCGTCACCACCAAGGGCAACCAGAACGACGGCCGTTACTCCAACGCCGAGGTCGACAAACTGCTCGACGAGGCCCGCACCATCTATGACGTCGCCGAGCGCAAGAAGCGCTATGATGCGGCGCAGAAGATCCTCCAGGACGAGCTGCCGATCGTCTATCTCTACAACCAGACCGTCTTCTTCGCCCTGCGCTCGAACATCGAGGGTTTCGTGATCAACCCGGACGGGATGATCCGGCTTTCCGGGCTGAAGCGGTCGTAACGGCCTTGCTCCAGCTCGCACCAACCGCCCCGTCATCCCGGACGACCGAAGGTCGCTCCGGGATCCATCGAAGGGCGTCGTGCTCGATAATCGATCCCGGCGCTCCGCGGCGCTTGCCCTTGGGCCGACCCAAGGTCGGTCCCGAGGGCTGCGGCCGGGATGACGGCGAATCCGGAAGCGTCCCATGCTCGCCCTGATCGGCCGGCGCGTCCTGATCGCCATCCCGACGCTGTTCCTGGTGTCGCTCTTCGTCTTCGCGCTGCAGAGGGCGCTGCCGGGCGATCCGTTCCTGGTCATAGCCGGCGAGGAACGCGATCCGGAAGTGATCGCGCGACTGCGCGAGATCTACCGGATGGACGATCCGATCGTCGTGCAGTTCTTCGCCTGGCTCGGGCAGGTCGTGCAGGGCGATTTCGGCCGCTCGCTGCGCACGGGCGAGCCGGTGCTCAACCTGATCCTGCAGAAGCTGCCGGTGACGATCCAGCTCGCCACCGCCTCGATCATCATCGCGATCGGCATCGGCATTCCCGCCGGGATCCTGGCGGCGCGGCGCAAGGGCACGATGATCGATTACTCGACGAGCGCGCTGGCGTTGTCGGGGCTTTCGATCCCGAATTTCTGGCTTGGCATCATGCTGATCCTGCTGTTCTCGGTCGAGCTCAAGCTGCTGCCGCCCTCAGGCTACGAATCGATCTTCAGCAATCCCTGGGGGGCGATCGAGCGGCTCATCATGCCGGCCTTCGTGCTCGGCGGCGGGCTCGCCGCCTTCATCATGCGTCATACCCGCTCGGCGATGCTGGAGGTGCTGCGCTCCGACTATATCCGCACTGCCCGCGCCAAGGGGCTCGACGAGCGCAAGGTCGTCAACAAGCACGCGCTCGCCAACGCGCTGGTGCCGATCATCACGCTCTCGACCCTGCTGTTCGGCGAATTGCTGGCCGGCGCGGTGCTGACCGAGCAGATTTTCACCATTCCCGGTTTCGGCAAGCTGATCGTCGATGCCGTCTTCAACCGCGACTACGGCGTCGTCCAGGGCGTGGTGCTGTGCACCGCCATCGGCTTCATCGTCATGAACCTCGTCGCCGACGTGCTCTATGTCCTGGTCAATCCGCGCCTGAGGACGGCCTGATGGCGGATGCCGCACTTCCTGCCGGCGCCGCCGGCCGCCCCGCCAGCGCCGAAACGCCGCTGCGCCGGGCCTGGCGCAAGCTCCGGCGCAACCGGGCGGCGCTGATCGGCGGCACGATCGTGCTGGTGTTCGTGCTGATGGCCGTGCTGGCCCCGCTGCTGCCGCTCGCCGACCCCCTGAAGTCGAACTTCCTCGCCATCCGCAAGCCGCCCTCGGCGCTGCATTGGTTCGGCACCGACGAGCTCGGCCGCGACCAGGTTTCGCGCCTGTTCTTCGGCGCGCAGGCCTCGCTGCTCGCCGGCATCGTCTCGGTGCTGATCGCGCTCGGCGTCGGCGTGCCGGTCGGGCTCGCCGCCGGCTGGTATGGCGGCTGGGTCGATGCCGTGATCTCGCGGATCACCGAGGCACTGCTCGCCTGCCCCTTCCTGATCCTCGCCATCGCCTTGGCCGCCGTGCTCGGCCCGTCCTTGACCAATGCGATGATCGCGATCGGCCTGTCGGCGGTGCCGATCTTCATCCGGCTGGTCCGCGGCCAGGTGATCAGCGTCAAGACCGAAGATTTCGTCGAGGGCGCACGCGCCGTCGGCGTGCGCGATTCCGTCATCCTGTTCCGCCATGTCGCGCCGAACACGCTGCCGCCGATCGTGGTGCAGTCGACGCTGTTCATGGCGCAGGCGATCATCCTGGAAGCCGCCCTCTCCTTCCTCGGCCTCGGCCAGCAGCCGCCCTCCCCGTCCTGGGGCCAGATGCTCAACGTCGCCAAGAACTTCATGGAGCAGGCGCCCTGGATGTCGGTGGCCCCCGGCGCCGCCATCTTCCTCGCCGTGCTCGGCTTCAACCTCCTCGGCGACGGGCTGCGCGACGCGCTCGATCCGAAGGAATCCTGATCCGCCTCTCCAAGGATACCCTCATGTTCACCACCCGTCCCGAAATCCTCGGCACTTTCGGCGTCGTCACCTCGACGCATTGGCTCGCCACCGCCTCAGGCATGGCGATGCTGGAGAAGGGCGGCAACGCCTTCGACGCCTGCGCCGCCGCCGCCTTCGTCTTGCAGGTGGTCGAGCCGCACCTCGTCGGTCCGGGCGGCGACATGCCGGCCGTGTTCTATTCGGCGGAAAGCAAGAAGGTCGAGGTGCTGTGCGCGCAAGGGACGGCACCGCAAGCGGCGACGATCCAGGCCTACAAGGCGCTCGGGCTCGACATGATCCCGGGCGACGGGCTGCTCGCCACGGTCGTGCCCGGCGCATTCGGCGGCTGGATGGCGCTGCTGCGCGACCATGGCCGGCTTTCGCTGCGCGAGGTGCTGGAGCCGGCGATCGGCTATTTCGAGAACGGCCACCCGATGCTGCCGCGCGTCTCCGACACCATCGCCGGGCTGACCGAGCTGTTCAGCGGCGGCTGGCCGAGCTCCGGCGCGGTCTATCTGCCGGGCGGGAACGTCCCGAAGGGCCGCGAGCTCTTCCGCAACCCGGCGGCCGCCCGGACCTACAAGCGCATCCTCACCGAGGCGGAGGCCGCGGGCAGCGACCGGCAGGAGCAGATCCAGGCGGCCCATGACGCCTGGTACAAGGGCTTCGTCGCCGAGGCGATGGATGCCTTCTGCCGTGGCGAAGCCGTCCTCGATTCCTCGGGCCGGCGCCATAAGGGGCTGCTCACCGCCGACGATATGGCGCGCTGGCAGCCGCGCTACGAGGCGCCGGCGAGCGCGACCTATCATGGCTGGGAGGTCTTCAAGACCGGGCCCTGGGGGCAGGGACCGGTCTTTCTCCAGACCCTGAAGATCCTGGAAGGCATCGACCTCGCCGGCATGGGCCCGGCCAGCCCGGAATACGTCCACCACGTCACCGAAGCGATGAAGCTCGCCTTCGCCGATCGCGAGGCCTATTACGGCGACCCCGATTTCGTGAAAGTGCCGCTGACGACGCTGCTTTCGGAGGATTACGCCAGCGGCCGTCGCGCGCTGATCGGCGAACAGGCCTCGCATGAGCTGCGCCCCGGCATGGTCGCCGGCTATGAGGGCCAGGTCGAGGCGATGCTCGGCAATCTGCGCATCGCCGGCCAGAACGGCAAGCCCGCCAGCGCGACCGTCGGCGAGCCGACCCTGGCCTCGATGGTCGCCGCCTCGCGCCGCGGCGACACCGTCCATATCGACGTGATCGACCGCTGGGGCAACATGATCGCGGCGACGCCGTCCGGCGGCTGGCTGCAATCCTCGCCCGTCATTCCCGAACTCGGCTTCCCGCTGAACTCGCGGGCCCAGTCCTTCTATCTTGAGGAGGGACTGCCCTCGTCGCTGGCGCCTGGCAAGCGACCGCGCACGACGCTGACGCCGAGCCTTGCCTTCGAGAACGGCGAGCCGCGCCTCGCCTTCGGCACGCCCGGCGGCGACCAGCAGGAGCAATGGCAGCTCGGCATGTTCCTGCGCCGGGTGCATCACGGCCTCAATCTGCAGGAGGCCATCGACCTGCCGCTGTTCCACACCCAGCATTTCCCCTCGAGCTTCTATCCGCGCGAGGCGCGGCCGGGGCAGATCACCGTCGAGGAGAGCCTGGGTGAGGCGGCGCTGGCCGAGCTCGTCCGGCGCGGCCATGCAGTCGAGCGGGCTCCGGCCTGGACCGTCGGGCGGCTGACCGCGGCCGAACGCAGCGCCAACGGGCTCTTGCGCGCGGCTGCGACCCCGCGTCTGATGCAAGCCTACGCGGTCGGGCGCTAGAACATGCTGCGAAAAAGCGGCCACGGTTTCTCGCAGCATGTTCTAAACTATTAGAATCGATCACGCTGCATGCGGACGATTCCGTCCGCATGCAGCGTGATCCAGGAGTTCTGCATCCATGACATGGTCAATCGTCGCCCGCGACGCCGCGACCGGCGCCTATGGCGTCGCTGTCTCGACCTGCGCCTTCGCTGCGGGCGCGCGCGTACCCTATGGCGGCGGGCGCGTCGGCGCGATCGCGACGCAGGCCTACACCAATCCTCTCTATGGCGTGGATGGGCTGAGATTGCTGCAGGAGGGACGCTCGGCGGTCGAGATCATCGCCAGCCTCACCGCTGCCGATGAGGGGCGCGCCCATCGCCAGCTCCACCTGATCGACCGCAACGGCAAGATCGCCGCCTATACCGGCAATGCCTGCATCGACTGGTGCGGCGCGGTCGATGGGCCGCAGGTCTCCGTCGCCGGCAACATGCTGGCCGGGCCGGAGGTCGTCCAGGAGACGCTGAAGGCCTATGTCCAGAATTCGGGCCTCGATTTCGACGAGCGCCTGCTGGTCGCGCTCGAAGCCGGCGAGAAGGCCGGCGGCGATAAGCGCGGACGGCAATCCTGCGCCATCCGGATCTGGGCCGACGACCCTGTGCCGAGCTTCGATATCCGCGTCGACGATCATGCCGATCCGCTCGGCGAGCTGCGGCGGGTCTGGCGTGTCGCGCATCAGCGCTATGTGCCCTACCAGAAGGCCTCGCCCTCGCGGACGCGGCCTACCGGGGTAACCGACCGGGCGGAACTCGATCGGTTGTGCGCGGACTATGCCGCAGCGTGGAACGAGCGGCACCCGCAATAGGCGCAACCGGTCCCCTCTCCCCTTGCGGGAGAGAGTCAGGGTGAGGGCGCGCGCGACGCTTCATCGTCATGGTCGGGCTTGTCCCGGCCATCCACGTCTTCCTTCGGCCCGCGCAGTGTTCAAGACGTGGATGCTCGCCACGAGGGCGAGCATGACGGAGAAGCCTGAGCGACCCCTCATCCGGCCCTTCGGGCCACCTTCTCCCGCAAGGGGAGAAGGGAAGCACGTGCCTCAAGCCGCCTTCGCGGCCCTGCCCTCGCCGGCCCAGTTGGCGTACCAGCTCTTGAAGCGGCGCCATTCGGCCTCGACGAAATTGCGCTGCGCCGTGGAAAGCGCGTCGCTCTCGTTGAAGTGCAGCGCATAGGCCGAGTGGCCTTCGAGCACCATCAGGTGCTTGTAGAACAGCACGAGATCGACGCCCTCGTCGAACTTCGAGAGCACGTAGAGGGCGCGCTCCAGTTCGAGCGCCCGGCGCTCGGCCTCCGGATCGCCCGCCGCCGCCCTCTCGCTGAGGGCGACGAGGTGGAGCACCTCCTTCGGCAGGGCGTTGCCGATGCCGGTGATCGAGCCGGTGGCTCCGCAGCGGATGAAGCCATGCGTCACCTGCGTGTCGACGCCGACCATCAGGGTCAGGGCGCGGTCCTTGCTGGTGATGTGCTCGGCCGCATAGGACAGCGCCTCGCCGCCGCCGAACTCCTTGAAGCCGCGCAGATGCGGATAGCGCTCGCGCAGGGCGAAGAACAGGTCGGCCCGGGTCTCGTAGCCGTAATGCGGGCTGTTGTAGATCACCGAAGGCAGGTCGACGGCCGCTTCCAACACCGCCTCGAAATGGGCGCGCTGGGCCGGGACCGAGGAGCCGCGCGAGAGCACGCGCGGGATGATCATCAGGCCCTGGGCACCGACCTGCTTGGCATGGGCGGCGAGCGCGGCGGCGCGCTTCGGGTTCTGCGCGCCGGTGCCGACGATCAGCGGGATGCCGGCCTCGACCAGGCGCCGCACGCCTTCCATGCGCTGCTCGTCGGTGAGCAGCGGCCAGTCGCCCATCGAGCCGCAATAGACCACGGCCGACATGCCGGCGCCGATCAGATGGCGGCCGGTGCGAACGAGCTCGTCATAGTCGACGTCGCGCGAGGGGGTGCAGGGGGTCATCAGAGCGGGGATCGTCCCGCTGAAGATATTCTGGGTCATGACATAAGGTCCGCTTGGAGGAGGCAGACGGCCGCCGAGCGCGGCGGCCGCGATGATATCGTGGGATCAGGCCGTGATCGACTGGCCGGCCTTGCGCAGCTCGGCCAGCACCGGCGCCTTGGGCAGCCAGATCTTGTCGAACTCCGCGACAACGGCCTCCGCATCCTTCGGATTGGCGAGCTTGAAATTGGCACCGGCGGCCTTGAACTGCTCGACGAGCTTGGGCTCGTTGACGGCGAGCTCGTCGATCTGCTGGTCGAGCGCCGCCTTGATGGTCTTGGTGATCAGCTCGCGGTCGGCGGCCGGCATGCCCTGCCAGACGCGGCCGGAAGCGAGCGCGATCACCGGCATGAAGATGGCGTTCATCTGGAGGATGGTCTTCGAGACCTTGTCGAAGCGCTGGTTCCAGGAGAATTCGAGATCGGCCTCGAGCCCGTCGACCTGGCCGTTGGTCATCGCGTCGAAGACCTGCGGCGTCGGGATCGGGGTCGGGGCAGCCCCGAGCAGCTGGTAGAAGTCGCGATAGACCGGGGTCGGGTTGATGCGCAGCTTCATGCCCTTGATGCCGGCGACGCCGTCGATCTCCTTGGCGGCAAAGACGGCGCGCATGCCGGTAATGCCCCAGGCCAGGCCGACGCAGCCGGTCTCGCGCGGCAGCACGTCGAAGAGCTTCATCGCCACGGGGTGGCGGACGAGCTTGGCGATCTTGGCGGTGGAGTCGACAATATAGGGCGCGGTGATCGCGCCGATCGCCGGGACACGCGAACCGAGCTCGGCCGCCATGATCCAGCCCATATCGAGCGCGCCCGACTGCATCTGCTGCAGCATCGCCGCCTCGTTGCCGAGCTGGCCGGAGTGGAAGACCGTCAGGTTCAGCCGGCCATTGGTCTCGGCCTTGAGCACTTCGCCAACCTTCACGGCCGCGCGATTCCAGGGATGACCGTTCGGGGTCAGGATGCCGAGCCGCAGCTCCTTGCTCTGGGCCCGTAGCAGCGCGGGCTTTGCGACGGGCAGGACGGCGGCGGCGGCGAGCAGATGACGGCGTGAGATGGTCATGACGGAACTCCCCTTATGGATGGCAGGCGGTTTCACTTCACCAGGGCCAGCGAGAGCCATGGGTAGATCGAGAGCAGCACCAGGAGGACGCAGGAGATGATGAAGAAGGGCAGCGTCACCAGGAACATCTTGCCGGGCTTGGCTCCCGTCACCGCAGCGGCGACGAAGAAGCACAGGCCGACCGGCGGCGAGAGCAGGCCGAGCACGAGGTTGATCACCACGACCACGCCGAAATGGCGGGGGTCGATGGCGTAGACCTCGGTCGCGATCGGCAGGAGGATCGGTACCGTCATGATCAGGCCGGGGATGCCGTCGATCACCGTGCCGATGACCAGCAGGATGACATTGACCAGCAGCATGAAGGTCACCGGATCCTTGGCGATCGCCTGGATCGAAGCTGCGACGCTCTGCGGGACCTTGCCGTAGACCAGCACCCAGGAGAACACGGCGGCGGCGGCGACGAGGAAGAGGACGATCGCCGAATAGACGCCGGCGCGCAGCATCATCTGCGGCAACTGGTCGAAGCTGAGCTGCCTGGTCCAGTAGCGGCCGATCAGCAGTGCCGCGACCGAGCCGACGGCCGCGGCCTCGGTCGCATTGGCGAGCCCGCCGAGGATCGAGCCGACGATGACGATCGGGATCAGCAGCGTCGGCGCCGACTTCAGCACAATCCTGGCGCGCTCGCGCAGGGAAAGCTTGTCGCCGGCCGGGTAATTGTAGACGAAGCCCATGGCGGCGATGATCAGGAAGAACAGGACGGTCAGGAGCACGCCCGGCACGATGCCGGAGATCAGCATGTCGCTGACCGAGACCTGGGCCAGCACGGCATAGACGACGAACATCACCGAGGGCGGGATGATCGGGCCGAGCATGCCGCCATAGGCGGTGAGGCCGGCGGCGAAGTCCTTGTCGTAGCCCTTGCGCTCCATCTCGGGGACCATGACCTGCGCCATGATCGCGACCTGGGCCGTGGCCGAGCCGAGGATCGAGGCGACGAACATGTTGGCGAGAATGTTGACATAAGCGAGCCCGCCCTTGAGCGAGCCGACAAAGGCCATGGCGAGGTCGACGATGCGGCGCGTGATGCCGCCGCCATTCATGATCTCGCCGATCAGGATGAAGAGCGGGATCGCGATCAGCCCGTAGCTGTCGACGCCCCCGAACATCTGCAGCGGGTAGTTGGGCAGAAGCTGCATGCTGCCGGTGGCGGCGATGAAGACCAGCGCGCCGAGGCAGAGGCAGAGCGCGATCGGCACTCCCGCCAGCATGATCGCGAAGAAGGCTCCGATCGTGAGTGCCATCAGTTCACCACCCCGTCTGCATTGGCGGCAAAGCCGGGCAGCTTCTGCTTTTCGACGAGGCCGAGATCCTCGAAGAGATTGGCGAGCGCATGCAGGCTCATCGAGAGCGCGAAGAGCGGCATGATCAGGTAGATCACCCAGGTCGGCCAGTTCAGCGTCTGGGTCCGCTCGGTATAGATGAAGTTGAAGGACTGGCCGGCGTATTCCCTGGCGTCGAAGCCGGCCTGCGCGATGCCGACCGGATCGAGCCAGAGCCAGCACATCACCAGAAGCCCGATGCCGAAGAGCAGCACGCCGAGCGTCGCAATAATCCGGAAGATCGCGGCACCGCGCTCCGAGAAGCGCTCCGTCAGCATGGTCACCGCGAAATCGAGCCGCATGCGGGTCATGGCGGAGGCGCCGATGAAGGTCAGCCAGACCACGCTGTAAACAGCCGATTCATCGATCCAGTAGATCGGTCGCCCGGCATAGCGCGTCGCGACATTGAGCAGGATCAGGGCCGAGAGCAGGAACATCAATCCCTGGATCGCCCTGTGCTCGAGCCGCAGCCAGTGCCCTGAGAGCGCGACCACCACCTCCGGAACAGCCATCGCACGACTTTTCGCCGCCATCGCCTGGTTGATCATTCTTATGTCCCCTTGTGACTTTTGTAGATTGTATAAAATCTACATGTCAATGGCTTTTCGCCACGCGGCCCGCTAGGATGCCCCGGCCATGTCAACCACCCTGAAGCACCGGACGCTGTCCTCGGCGATCGTCGACCAGCTCCGCCAAGCCATCCTCGACGGCAGCTATCCGGCCGGCTCGCAATTGCGGCAGGACGCACTGGCGCAAGCCTATGCGGTCAGCCGCATCCCGGTGCGCGAGGCGCTGTTCCAGCTCGAGGCGGAAGGTTTCGTGAAGATCGTGCCGCACAAGGGCGCGATCGTCTCGGGGCTGTCGCTCGACGAGATCAACGACGTCTTCGAGCTGCGCAAACTGCTCGAGCCCCGGCTCTTGGCGAGCGCGATCCCGGCGATGACGGCTGCCGATTTCGAGGCGGTGGCGGGCATGGAGGCCGCCTTCGAGGAGGCGATGTCGGCCGGCGACATCAGCCGCTGGGGCCTGCTCAACGCGGATTTCCATCTCGCGCTCTATGCCCGCGCCACCCAGCCGCGCACGCTGTCGATCGTCGCGGGCCTCTTGCAGACCAGCGACCGCTATACGCGGCTGCAGCTCCAGCGCGGCTCCTCGATCGAGCGGGCGCAGGCCGAGCACAATGAGCTGATCAGCCTGTGCCGCAATGGGCAGCTAGCCGAGGCCGAGCGCCTGCTGGTCGACCATATCGAGATGGTCCGGCGCGACCTGGTCGAGTTTCTGGAGGCTGGCGGGAAGGGGTAGGCGGAAGACACATCCCCTGCCCCTCTCCTGTAAGGAGAGGGGCAGGGGTGAGGTGTTCGTAAGAGAAATCGCGAGCTTGAACTCAACAGCGCGGCGACGGTTCACGGAACTGGTACGACGGCCTACACCTCACCCTGCCCTCTCCTTACAGGAGAGGGTTCCCCGCGCATTTCTCTTCAGGTCAGCTTGCCGCGCGCCGCGACCGGCAGTTCGCCCACCAGCTTATCGCCGCGCACCGTCACCAGACGGTCGACCATGTTGACGACGACGCAGACATGGTTCGGCACGATGCGCACGACCTCGCCGACCTTGGGCCGCTCATTGCTGGCGGAAAGGTCGAGGAAGCCGTGCTCCTCGGCGAATTTGGCGATCTTCGCCGAAGGGTACTCGAGGATCAGCCCATGCCCGTCGAGGCCGCCAAGATCGCTGGTCAGCGTCTTCGAGCCGGAATCGAGGATGCCACGCTCGGGCGCCGCACGGCTGACCACCGTCGCATAGACCGTCAACGCGCATTCTTCGAGCGAGGCGACCCCGGCTGCGATCTGCATGCGGTCATTGAAGATCGAGGTGCCGGCGCGGTGCTCGGTCGCGCCCTTGAGCTTGCCGATATTGGGCACGTTGGGCGAGCCGCCGGTCGAGACCATCCCCGCCTCGAGCCCGGCCTCGCGCAGACCGGCATTGGCGGTGTCGAGGAAAACCTGCGTGCGCTCCCAGCCATCCTCGGGCGGGTACATCATGAAGCCGGCGAAGGTCAGCCCCTTGGAGCCAGAGATAAGCTTGGCGAGCTCGACCGCCTCGCCCGGCGTGACGACGCCGGCGCGTTCGCGGCCAGTGTCGCATTCGACCACCACTTCGAGATCGCGCCCGGCGATCTCGGCCGCCTTGGGCAGGCCGGCGATGGTGACCGGATTGTCGGCGGCGACGATCATGCGCACCCGGCGCTGAAGCGCGCCGAGACGCCCGAGCTTCTCCTCGCCGAGGATGTTGTAGGAGATCAGGATGTCGTCGATGCCGCCATCGGCCATGACCTCGGCCTCGCCGAGCTTCTGGCAGGTGATGCCGCGCGCGCCGGCCGCGATCTGCAGCCGCGCCAGCTCGGGCGATTTATGGGTCTTGATGTGCGGACGGTTGGCGATGCCCGCGGCATCGCAGGCCGCCTGGAGCTTGGCGATATTCGCCTCGACCTTGTCGAGGTCGATGACGACGGCCGGCGTACCGTAGATGCGGGCGATTTCCTCGGCGAGCGCAGTCGTCATGGCAGTACCCGGATGATGACTTCGATCTCGACCGTCATGCGGTTCGGCAGCGAGCCCATGCCGACGGCCGAGCGGGCATGGCGGCCATTCTCGCCGAGCACGGCGACGAACAGGTCCGAGCAGCCATTGATGACCTTGGGGTGATCCGAGAAATCAGGCGCGGCATTGACCATGCCGAGTAGCTTGACGACCTCGACCTTGTCGAGCGAGCCGGCCGCCTTCTTCATCGCCGCAAGCAGGCCGAGCCCGGTCTGCTTGGCATGCTCATAGGCTTCCTCGATCGAGACGTCGGCGCCGACCTTGCCGGTCGGATAGGTGCCGTCGGCACGCTTGGGCCCCTGGCCCGAGAGATAGACCATGTCGCCGACCCGCTTGAAGCTGACATAGGTCGCGACCGGGCTCGGCACGTCCGGCAGGCTCAATCCGAGATCCTTGAGCTTCTGATCAGCACTCATTCGCATTTCCTCCAGGCAGATTCCGGCGCCGTCTCGGCACCGGCGATCAAAGTTCGCGCGTCATGTAGCGGGCGTCATCGTCATAGCTCGCCAGCTTGCGATCAAGCGATGCGTCATGCGTCAGGCGAAAGCCATGCCGCTGCCAGAAGCCGGCCGAGCGGTTGACCGCGATCAGCGCCATCCGGCGAAGCGCGGCCTTGCGCGCCTCCTCTTCCAGCAGCGCGACCACACGCGACGCCGCGCCGCTGCCCTGCGCACGCGGCAGCAGAGCAAGGTCATGGATGTAGTAGGCGTCGGCATCCGGCGGGATCGCGCCGAGCCGGCTGTTCAGTGCCGGCGCCTGCAGCAGCGGCCAGGGGTGACTGACGACATAGCCGGCGAGGCCGCCATCGGCGCCGGCAAGCGACAGGCACCCGGCCGGCGACAGCACCAGCCGCTCGGCGAAGACCGCCTCGTCCTCGGGAAAGCCGGGATGGACTTCCGCCGCGACGTTCATGACGCCCGGCAGATCGGCTGGCTCCATGGGGCGCCAAAGGAGAGCGGTCGCAGTCATCGTCTTCTTCTACCCGGAACGATCCCCCGCAGGCACCACTCAGCGCCGCGCCCGGGGAAGTCGTGCCGGGTGTAGCAGAAACGTTCGGGCGGCGGCTACGCCGCCTCGACCTTCCTGAACTTGTTGCTGCGCTTCGGGTGCCACCAGGCGCCCTTGAGCACGACGCCCTCGGAGACGATTTTCTTGTCGCCGATCAGATGCTCGCCGGTGACGTCGACATAGTCGAACTTGCCTTCCTTCACCGTCAGGATCGTCGCATCTCCAAGCGAGCCGACCTTGAGCGAACCGTATTCCGGCCGCTTCAGCGCCATGCCGGCATTCAGCGTCGAGGCGGCGACGACGTTGTTGAGGCTCATGCCCATGCAGAGGAACTTCGACATGGTGGTGACCTGGTCATAGGCCGGCCCGTCGATGCAGAGCTTGTGCACGTCGGAGGAGATCACGTCCGGCTCGAAGCCGTTGGCGAGCATGGCGCGCGTGGTCTTGAAGGAGAACGAGCCCTTGCCGTGGCCGATATCGAAGATGACGCCACGCTTGCGGGCTGCGAGCACCTCGGGCTTCACCGTGCCCTGCGCGGTCGAGGGCGCGTTCGGGAACGGGCGGAAGGCGTGGGTCAGCACGTCGCCCGGCCGCAGCATGCCGATGACCTCCTCATAGGATGGCGGCGGATGGTCGATATGGCACATCAGCGGCATGCCGACCTCGTTGGCGACCTGCAGCGCGATGTTGAGCGGCACGGTGCCCGAATTGCCGGAGGCGTGCAGGCCGACGCGGACCTTGATGCCGACGATCAGGTCGCGGTTCTTGTCGGCGACCTCGACGCAGTCGATCGGGTTCATCATCCTGAGGTCGCCGCTCTCGCCGACCATGACGCGGTGGTCGAAGCCGTAGATGCCGGCATGCGAGACATGGAGATAGGCGAGGATGCGCGCCTGGCTCTTCTCGATGACATGCTTGCGGAAGCCGGCCCAGTTGCCGGGACCGGCCGAGCCGGTATCGACCGAGGTGGTGACGCCGGAAACCCGGCAGAATTCGTCGGCATCGATGCCGAGCGAAGTGCCGCCCCAGTAGACATGGGTGTGCAGGTCGATCAGCCCGGGCGTGACGATATAGCCGGAGACGTCGCGGATCTCCTTGGCGCCCTTCAGGTCCTTGCCGAAGCCGGAGACCCTGCCGTCGGTGAAGGCGACGTCGAGGACGCCGTCATGCTTCTGCGAGGGGTCGATGACCCGGCCGCCCTTGAGAATGAGATCGTGGGTCATGCTGCTTCCCCGCCTTGGCGTTCATTGTCGAAATTCATCTCGTCATCCCGCCCCTAGCAAAGCAGGAATGCGGAATCCACGGCCGTGTCTTCATCGCGAAGGCGGCTGCAAAAATCGCGGCTCTCCCGGGATGGGCCCGCGACGATCCGGTGCGGGCCAGGGCGGTCACGCCACCGCCGCGCCCTTGCGCTCTACGATCATGCCGTAGGTCTGCGGCTCGCGGTGTTTCGCGAAGTTGAAGGTCGAGTTCTTGTAGCTCTTGCCGAGATCGAGATCGCAGCGGGCGATGACGAGCTCGTCGCCCTCGGTCACCGCCTGCGCCACGACCTCGCCGGTCGGCGCGATGATGCAGGAGCCGCCGATCTGGTCGACACCGGCTTCGAGGCCGGCCTTGGCGACGCCGACGACCCAGGTCGCGTTCTGGTAGGCGCCGGCCTGCATCACGAGCTGGTTGTGGAAATTGCCGAGCCGGTCATGGTCGGGCGCAGGCGGGTTGTGCTTGGGCGTGTTGTAGCCGAGCACGATCATCTCGACGTCCTGGAGCCCCATGACGCGGTAGCTCTCGGGCCAGCGCCGGTCGTTGCAGATCATCATGCCGAGGCGCCCGCCCATGGTCTCCCAGACCGGCCAGCCGAGATTACCGGTCTCGAAATAGCGCTTCTCGAGATTCTGGAAGGCTGCGTCGGGGCGGTGCTCGGGATGGCCGGGCAGATGGATCTTGCGGTATTTTCCGACGATCGCGCCGGATTTGTCGACCAGGATAGCGGTGTTGAAGCGGCGCTTGCGGCCATCCTCGAAAGCGAGCTCGGGATAGCCGAGATGGAAGCCGATGCCGAGCTTCGCAGCTTCGGCGAAGAGAGGCGCCGTCTCGTTCGAGGGCATGGCGCTCTCGAAATAGGAGTCGATCTCGGCCTCGTCCTCCATCCACCAATGCGGGAAGAAGGCGGTCAGCGCCGCCTCCGGGAAGACGACGAGATCGCAGCCATTGGCCTTGGCCTGGCGCATCAGCTCGATCATGCGGGCGACGGCCGAGGCGCGGCTCTCCTCGCGGTGGATCGGCCCGAGCTGGGCGGCGGCGACGGTCAGGATACGACTCATTTCAGCACGTCCTCGGCGGAGCGGCCGACAATGCCGCGATAGACTTCCGGATCGGTCGCGCCCTCGGTGCCGTAGCAGAGCACGCGGGACGAGGCGTCGAGGCGCAGCGCGCTGCGCAAGGCCGGATCGCGCGCCGCCTTGAACAGACCGGCGAGTCCGGCGACGCCGGATTCGCCGCCGACCACGCCGAGCGTCGCGAGTTGGCGCATCGCATCGGCGGCGCCGGCGTCGCGCACCGTCATGAAGGCATCGGCGCCGGGCTGGAGGATGCGCCAGGCCAGGATCGAGGGCTCGCCGCAGGCAAGGCCGGCCATGATCGTCTCGAGATCGCCGCCGACCGCCGTGACCGCCCCGGCCTTGGCCGATTCGAACAGGCAGGCGGCATTCTCCGGCTCGACCACCACGAAGATCGGCCGCGCCGCGCCATGGCGCTCCCAGCTATCGGAGAGCACGGCCGCCGCGATGCCGCCGACGCCGCCCTGGACAAAGACATGGGTCGGCTGCGCGCCTTGCGTCTCGACCTCGTTGGACAGGACCGAATAGCCCTGCATCACGTCCTTCGGCACCTGCTCATAGCCGGGCCAGGAGGTGTCGGAGACGATCTGCCAGCCATTGGCCTCGGCTGCCGCCGCGCAGGCGCGGACGCTGTCATCGTAATTGCGGCCCTCGCGGACCACGGTCGCGCCATAGGAGCGGATCGCCTCCGCCCTGCCCTCGCTGACGTTCTCGTGGATGTAGATCACCGCCTTGACGCCGGCACGCCTTGCGCCCCAGGCAACCGAGCGGCCGTGATTGCCATCGGTCGCGCAGGCGACGGTCAGCCCCTCCCGACCACGCGCCGCGACCAGCCGGTCGACGGCATAGGCGCCGCCGAGGGCCTTGAAGCTGCGCAGGCCGAAGCGGCCGCCCTCGTCCTTGTAGAGCACCTGGCCGAGATCGAGCGCGTCGGCGATGGCCGGAAGATCGCGCAATGGCGTCGGCGCATAACCGTCCCATGCGGCGATCGCCGCATGGGCGCTGCGGCCCTTGTCGCGGGAGAGGATGTTGCGCAGATCGTCGCCATAGGGCGCGCTCCGGGCGAGCCGCGGATTGAGGATGAAGTCCTGACCGCGGCTATCTGAATTGGCGTCTGTCATGGGCTGATCGTCGACCTCGCTCGGCCCCCTGGTCAAGCGTCGGCGAGCGCAGGCACGGCCTGCTTCAGGAGCGGGTTATCCTCCGCCGGCAGATCGTGCAGATGGCAGGCGGCGACATGGCCCTGCGCCATTGGGCGCAAAGCCGGCTCTTCCGTACGGCAGCGATCGAAGACGTAGGGACAGCGCGTGTTGAAGCGGCAGCCCTTGGGCGGATTGATCGGGCTCGGCACGTCGCCCTTGAGCAGGATGCGCTCGCGCCGGATTTTTGGATCGGGCACCGGCACGGCAGAGAGCAGAGCCACCGTATAGGGGTGGCGCGGCGCGCCGAAGATCTGCTCCTTGGTGCCCATCTCGACGATCTTGCCGAGATACATCACCGCGACGCGGTGGGTCATGTGCTCGACGATGGCGAGGTCGTGGCTGATGAAGAGCAGGGCCAGGCCAAGTTCCTTCTGCAGATCGCAGAGCAGGTTGACGATCTGCGCCTTGACCGAGACGTCGAGCGCCGAGACCGCCTCGTCGCAGATGATCAATTCCGGCTCGGCCGCGAGCGCCCGGGCGATGCCGATGCGCTGACGCTGGCCACCGGAGAATTCGTGCGGCCAGCGATTCACCGCGTCTCGCGGCAGGCCGACCTTGTCCATCAGCGCCATGGTGCGCTCGGTGACCGCCTCCTTGCCCTGGACGATGCCGAAATTGGTGATCGGCTCGGCCAGGATATCGCGGACGCGCATGCGCGGGTTGAGGCTGGAGAACGGGTCCTGGAACACGACCTGAACGCGCTGGCGCAGTGGCCGGAGCTTGCCGGTGGAGAGCTGGTCGATGCGCTGGCCGTCGAGCACCACCTCGCCGGAGGTGATGTCGAACAGGCGCAGGATCGCCTTGCCGACGGTCGACTTGCCGCAGCCGGATTCGCCGACCAGCGACAGCGTCTCGCCTTTGGCGATCTCGAAGGAGATGCCGTCGACGGCGTAGACATTCGCCGTGATACCCGAGAGCAGCCCGCCGCGGATCGGATAATGCTTCTTGAGGTCGTTGACCTGGAGGATGGGCTGGGTCGTGCTCATGCCGCGACCGCGTCCTTCGGCGCATAATGGCAGGCGGCGATATGACCGGCGGCCTTGAGTTCGAGGCCGGGCGCGACCTGGCGGCAGAGATCGGTCACCTTCGGGCAGCGGCCGGCGAAGACGCAGCCGTCGATGCGCTTCTTCAGGCTCGGCACCAGGCCGGGGATTTCGGAGAGGCGCTCGGTATGCCCGGAGAGCGAGGAGCCGAGCTTCGGCACCGCGCCGAGCAGGCCTTGCGTATAGGGATGGCGCGGATTGGCGAAGAGCTCGCCGACAGGCGCCTCCTCGACCTTGCGGCCGGCATACATCACCACGACCTGGTCGGCGACCTCGGCGACGACGCCGAGATCATGGGTGATCAGCATGATCGCGGCGCCGACGCGAGCCTTGAGGTCGCGCATCAGGTCGAGGATCTGGGCCTGGATGGTGACGTCGAGCGCGGTGGTCGGCTCGTCGGCGATCAGCAGCTTGGGCGAGCAGGCGAGCGCGATCGCGATCATCACGCGCTGGCGCATGCCGCCGGAGAGCTGGTGCGGGTATTCCGCGACGCGCCGGCGCGGCTCGGGAATGCCGACGAGCTGGAGCATCTCGACAGCGCGCTCGGTCGCCTGCGCCTTCGACATGTTCTGGTGCAGCCTGAGCGTCTCGCCGATCTGGCGGCCGACGGTCAGCACCGGATTGAGGCTGGTCATCGGCTCCTGGAAGATCATCGAGATCTCGTTGCCACGGATCTGGCGCATCTCGGCATCCGAGCATTCCAGGAGGTTCCGCCCCTGGAAGCGGATGGCGCCGGCCATCTTGCCGGGCGGCTCCGGAATCAGCCGCAGGATCGACATGGCGGTGACCGACTTGCCACAGCCGGACTCGCCGACCACAGCGAGCGTCTGGCCCGCCTCGATGGAGAAGGAGACACCGTCGACCGCGCGGTTGATGCCGTCGGGCGTGCGGAAATGGGTTTGGAGCTTGTCGATTTCGAGCAGGGCCATGGTCAGAGCCTTTTCGCCATGCGCGGGTCGAGCGCATCGCGCAGGCCGTCGCCGAGCATGTTCACGGCAAGGACGGTCAGCGACAGGAAGATGGCGGGGAAGAGGATGATGTGGGGCTTGACCTGCCAGAGCGCACGGCCCTCGGCCATGATGTTGCCCCAGGACGGCGTCGCGGGCGGCACGCCCGCCCCGATGAAGGACAGGATCGCCTCGACGATCATCGCGCTGGCGCAGATATAGGTCGCCTGCACGCTCATCGGCGCCAGGGTATTGGGCAGGATGTGACGGAAGACGATCATCGGCGTGCGCGTGCCGGCGGCGATCGCCGCATCGACATAGGGCTGCTCGCGCAGCGACAGCACGACACCGCGCACGAGGCGCGCGACGCGCGGGATCTCGGCGATGGTGATGGCGATGATGACGTTCTGGACCGAGCCGCGGGTCAGCGCCATCAGGGCGATGGCGAGCAGGATCGGCGGGATCGACATCATGCCGTCGATGACGCGCATGATGATACCGTCCGACCAGCGCACGAAGCCGGAGAACAGGCCGATGACCAGGCCTGCGATCGAGGCCAGGATCGCGACGCTGAAGCCGACAAGCAGCGAGACCCGCGCGCCGTACATGACGCGCGAATAGATGTCCCGCCCCAGCATGTCGGTGCCGAACCAGTAGAGCTCGGAGGGCACGCGGGTGCGCCGCGCGGTCGAGATCGCGGTCGGATCGACGGTGCCGAGCCAGGGCGCGAACAGGGCGATGAAGAACATGATCAGCAGCAGGACGCCGCCGATCGCGATCGAGGGGTTCTTGCGCAGGAAGCCGGTGAAGCCGGTCAGCGGCTTCCGGGCCTTCAGCACGTCGGGAAGTTCGGGAGCGACCGCGAGGTCGCCCGGAACCGGGGCGGGATGCTGCACGGTCAATAGCGTATCCTCGGATCGACGAGGGTGTAGATCAGGTCGATGGCCAGGTTCACCAGCACATAGACGAAGGAGAAGATCAGCACGACGCCCTGGATGACAGGGTAGTCGCGGCGCAGGATCGCATCGAGCGTGAGGCGTCCGAGCCCGGGAATGGCGAAGACGCTCTCCGTCACCACGGCGCCGCCGATCAGCAGCGCGACGCCGATGCCGATGATGGTGATGATCGGCACCGCCGCATTCTTCAGCGCATGCAGAAAGAGGATGCTGTTCTGCGCGACGCCCTTTGAGCGGGCGGTGCGGATATAGTCCTGCTGCAGCACGTCGAGCATGGTCGCGCGGGTGATGCGGGCGATCAGCGCGACATAGACCAGGCCGAGCGTGACCGCCGGCAGGATCAGGTTCTGGAACCAGGGCCAGAGCCCTTGCGAAATAGGCGTGTAGCCCTGCACCGGCACCCAGTCGAGCTTGAGCGCGAAGACATAGGCGAGCAGGTAGCCGACGACGAAGACCGGCACCGAAAAGCCGAAGACGGCGAAGGCGACGACGGCGCGGTCGATCCAGGTCCCAGCCTTCCAGGCGGCGACGACGCCGAGCGGCACGGCGACGCTGACGGCCAGGATCAGCGTCAGCACCATCAGCGAGAGTGTCGGCTCGATGCGCTGCGCGATCAGCTGCGTCACCGGCAGCGAGGTGAAGATCGAGGTGCCGAGATCACCCTGGAGCACCCGGAAGAACCATTCGCCGAAGCGGACGAGATAGGGCCGGTCCAGGCCCAGGCTGGCGCGGATGCGTTCGACATCGGCCGGCGAGGCCTGGTCGCCCGCGATGATGGCGGCGGGGTCGCCCGGTGCGATGTAGAGAAGCGAGAAGACGAACAGCGCCACGAAGGCCATGACGGGTATCGTCGTGATGATGCGTCTTACGATAAAAGCGAGCATCCGCAGCCTTTTGCTGGAAAGTGGGCGCCGCATCGTTTCGGACTGGAGCAATCCGAAGCCGCGCGACGGGCGTCGTTGAAAATCCAACGCCCGGGCAGCGGCCCGGGCGTCGATCTCATCCGTGTCAGGCCTTGGCGACGTTCCAGAAGAACGGCAGCGGGCCGCTGGTCACGCCGGTGACGTTCTTCCGCCAGGCCTGATAGCCGAGATAGAAGCCGGTCGGCGCGAAGACGACGTTCTCGACGGCGGCCTTGTTCAGGCGGGCCATTGCAGCCTTCTCCTCGGCCATGTCCTTGGCGTTGAACCAGTTGGTGACCTCGGTCTCGACCGCCGGCACATCCGGCCAGCCGAACCAGGCCTTGTCGCCATTGGCGCGGATCGCGGTGTAGGAGGACGGGTTGAGGCAGTCCGCACCGGCATGCCAGGTGTGGAACATGCTCCAGCCGCCCTGCCCCGGCGGGGTCTTCTGGGCGCGCCGCGCCCCGACCGTGCCCCAATCGGTGGCGACGAACTCGACCTTCATGCCGATGCTCTTCAACAGCTCGGCGGTGACGTCGCCCATCGACTTGGTCGCCGACATGTCCTGCGCGACCACGCAGATCACCGGCTCGCCCTTATAGCCGGCCTCGGCCAGAAGTTTCTTGGCGGCCTCGATGTTCTTCATCTTCAGCATCGCCCCGCCCTCTTCGGTGTAGAGCGGCGTGCCGGGGGTGAAGAAGCCGGGCAGCGGTTTCCAGAGCTTGTCGTCGTCGCCGACGATCGAGCGCATATAGTCTTCCTGGTTCATCGCCGTCAGCACCGCCTGGCGCACCTTCACATTGTTGAAGGGCGGATGCAGGTGGTTCATGCGGAAGGAACCGATATTGCCGAGCGGGTCGCCGATATCGACATTGATGTTGGCGTTGCTCTTGAGCACCGGGACGAGATCGGAGAGCGGGGTCTCCCACCAGTCGACCTCGCCGTTCTGCAGCGCGGCGGCGGCCGTCGCGGCGTCGGGCATGATCACCCATTCGATGCGGTCCACGAGCATCTTCTTGCCGCCGGCGAGCCAGTCCGCCGGCTCCGAGCGCGGCACATAGTCGGCGAATTTCTCGAACACTGCCTTGGCACCGGGGACCCATTCGCCGCGGGCGAATTTCATCGGGCCCGAGCCGACATATTCGGTGATCTGCGTGAAGGGATCGGTCTTGGCGATGCGCTCCGGCATGATGAAGGAGCAGGGCGCATTGTTCTTGGCCAGCGCCAGCAGCATCTTCGGATAGGGCTGTTTCAGCACCCATTTCCAGGTGCGGTCGTCGACGGCGGTCAGCTCGTTCTCGATCGCCCGGATCATCAGGCCCATCGGGTCGCGGGCCTGCCAGCGCTTCAGGCTCTGCACCACGTCCTTGGCGAGGACGGGGGTGCCGTCATGAAATTTGAGGCCGGGACGAAGCTTGAAGGTCCAGGTCAGCCCGTCGGCGGAGACCTCCTCGGCTTCGACCATCTGGCGCTGCGGCTGGAACTTGGAATCGATGCCGTAGAGCGTATCCCAGACCAGCGCCGCAGCATTGCGGACGACGTATTGCGTTCCCCAGATCGGATCGAAATTGGCGAGGTTGGCTTGCGGCACGAAGCGCAGGGTCTTGGCGGCGGCTCCCTGAGAAAGGGCCGGCATCGCCAGCCCGCCGGAAGCTGCAAGCACGCCCGTCCCTGCGGCAGACTTCAGAAAACTTCTGCGGTCCATCAATCTCTCCCCTGAAACGGCCACCTCTTGCGGGCGACCTTGGGGCGAGTGTGGGCGGAAAAATCCGCTCTGACAACACGCTCCGCGAACCGTCCGCGACGGCAGAAGAGCTTGCAGGGTTCGTGCCAGAAGGCAGATATCGGCGCCCTGCGGAGCCGAGATCGCGGAATGGTGCGCAAACCGGAGGTTATCCGGCAAAAAATTGCGCGCACCCTACCTAAATCGTTTCAATCGGCGCATCGACACGCGGGAAGGGTCGCAAGGCCTCGAAAGCCGCTGCCGCCTGCAACACCCGATAATCGCTTCCGTAAGGTCCGACGATCTGCAAACCGGCAGGCAAGCCGGCCCTGGTCAACCCGCAGGGCACCGAAGCCGCGGGGGCCTGGGTGATGTTGAACGGGTAGGTAAACGGGGTCCAGCGGGTCCAGTCCTCGCCATAGCCGCCATGGGCCGGCGTGTTGCGGCCGACGGCGAAGGCGGGCAGCGGCAGGGTCGGGGTCAGCAGCAGATCGAAGCGTGCATGAAATTGCGCCATGTGCAGAGCCAGCGCGTTGCGCCGATTGAGCAGGACATCGACATAGGTCGCACCGTCGATGCGCTCGCCGGCCTCCGCCACCGCGACGAGGCCTGGGTCCATCCGCGCCCTCGCCTCGGGGCCGGCACTGCGCAAAGCGAGGGCCGCGCCGGCCGACCAGAGCGTCATCAGCGTGTCGAGCGGATCGGCAAAACCCGGATCGACCTCCTCGACGCGGGCGCCGAGCTCGCGGAAGGCCAGAGCGGCATCGCGCGTCAGCGCCGCGATCTCAGGATCGACCGGCACATCGCCGCCGAGCGTCGCCGACCAGGCGATGCGCAGCCCCCGCACCCCGGCATCGAGGCCCGCGGTGAAATCGGGCGGCGCATCGGTCATCGCCGTCATGTCGCGCTCGTCCGGCTGGCCGATGGCGTTCATCGCCAGCGCGGCGTCGCGAACCGTGCGGGTCAGCGGGCCGAGATGGGCGAGAAAGCCCATGGTCGAAATCGGCCAGGCCGGGACGCGGCCATAAGTCGGCTTCAATCCGAAAACCCCGGTGAAGGCGGCGGGGATGCGCACCGAGCCGGCCCCGTCGGTGCCGAGATGGATGCAGCCGAGATTGAGCGCCGCCGCGGCTGCGGCTCCGGAGGACGAGCCGCCCGGCCCGGTCGCGACGTCCCAGGGATTGCGGGTGATGCCCGTAAGCGGCGAATCACCGACGCCCTTCCAGCCATATTCCGGCATCGTCGTCTTGCCGAGGAAGACGCAGCCGGCCTCGCGCAGCCGCGCCACCGCCGGAGAATCGGCGGTGAAAGGCGCATCGGACGCCACCGCCGAGCCGCGTCGCATCGGCCAGCCGGCGACACCGAGATTGTCCTTGATCGTCACCGGCACGCCGTCGAGAGGCCCGAGCGGCGCGCCCTTCAGCCAGCGAGCCTCGGCGTCCTGCGCCATGGCGAGCGGCGCCTTGTCGTCGCGGACGACGAAGGCATTGACCTGCGGCTCGAAGCGCTCGATGCGCGCCAGCGCATCCTTGGCGACCTCGAGCGGCGAGAGCTCGCGGGAGGCGTAGAGCGGCGCGAGTTCGGCGGCGGAAAGCGAGGCAATGGCGGTCATGACGGCACCCATTCGGAAGATGAGATCGGAACTCACCGTCATCCCGGACAAACGGCTTCAGCCGCGCCGACTCGGGATCCATCGCAGGGCTCCGCGCCCTACGATGGATCCCGAAGCTCCGCTTCGCCGCGTCCGGGATGATGGAGAGTGGTCGTGAACACTCTGGCTATCGGGCATTCGCCGCGCGCCAGGCGGCGCTGAGCAGGACATTGGCGCCGGCGACCATGTCCTCGTCGGTGCTGAGCTCGGCCGGATTGTGCGAGAGGCCGCCGATCGAGGGGATGAAGACCATCGCCGTCGGGCAGAGCCGCGACATCATCTGGGCATCGTGGCCGGCCCCGGAAATCATCCGGCGGATCGGCAGCCCGAACTCGGCGGCGCTCGCCTCGACGCCGGCGATCAGCTCCTCGGCGAAGGGCGTCGCCGGAAAACGGGCGAGATCGCGGAAGCCGATCGCGATGTCGTCGCGCGCCGAAAGTTCGGCGCAGAACTTGCGGACCGCCGCCTCGGCCTCGGCCAATGGCGCGTCCAGCGGGTTGCGCAGGTCGAGCGTCATCACCACCGTCTCGGGCACGACGTTGACATTGCCGGGCTGGACGCGGATCACGCCGCAATTGGCGAGCTGTCCGGGGATCGTCCTGGTCAGCTCATTGGCGAAGATGTTGATCCTGGCGGCCGCGAGGCCGGGATCCCGGCGATAGCGCATCGGCGTGGTGCCGGCATGGCTCGGCCGCCCGGTCAGGGTCAGTTCGAGCCAGCAGATCCCCTGGATGCCGGTGACCGCGCCGAGACCGCCGCCCTCGCTCTCCAGGATCGGGCCCTGCTCGATATGCAATTCGAGATAGGCATGCGCCGGCAGGAAGCCCGGCTGCTCGGGGCCTTCATAGCCGATGCGCGCCAGCTCCGTGCCGAGCACAGCTCCATCCGCATCCTTCTCGGCATGGGCCGCTGCGACGCTCATGCCGCCGGCCCAGACATAGGAGCCGAGCATGTCCGGATGGAAGCGCGCGCCCTCCTCATTGGTGAAGGCGATCACCGCCATGTCGCGCTTCGGCTGCAGGCCGGCATCGCGCAGGGCGGCAAGCACCTCCAGCGCGGCGATCACGCCGAGCGCGCCGTCGAAGCGCCCACCGGTGCCGACCGTGTCGATATGCGAGCCCATCACCACGGCCGGGCCGTCCTCCTGCCCCTTCAGGATGCCGACGATGTTGCCGATGGCGTCGACCTTCACCGTCAGGCCGAGCGCCTGCATCTGGCCGACCAGCCAGTCGCGCCCCTGCTTGTCCTCATCGCTCAGGGCGAGGCGCCGGCAACCGCCCTCCGGCGTCGCGCCGATGCGCGAGAGCGCCGCCAGCCGCGACACCAGTCGCTCCCCATCGATCCGCAGGTTGGTGCTCATCTCGCAGGCGCTCCTTGGCAGGCATGGCTTCGGTTCGGATACGCAGCAGGCAGGAAGCAGGCCGCCCGCGCAAGAGGCAGAATGGCGACCCGACGCGGAGCGAGGGCGCTCCATGCGCAATGCACCGCCTGCCACGACAGCATGGGGGCTGTTAAGTGGCTGCCTGCCCAGATAAAAGGCAGCCATGTCACAGATCGCGCTTCACATGCGGCCGGCGAGCCCCTGGCTCACCGAGGTCAAGGCCATGCTGGCGTTGAGCTGGCCGATGGTGCTGACCAATGTCGCACAGACCGCGATGACGGCGACCGACGTCATCATGATGGGCCATCTCGGGCCCGATGCGCTGGCCGCGGGTGCGCTCGCCACCAATCTCTACATGGCCGTGCTGATCTTCGGCATCGGCGTGATGGCGGCAGTCGCGCCGATGGTCGCGATCGAGCTCGGACGGAACCGGCATTCGGTTCGCGATGTGCGCCGCACCGTACGCCAGGGCTTCTGGGTGGCGGCGACCCTGGCGGGGCCGATGTGGCTCTTCCTCTGGCAGGCCGAAGCGATCCTCAAGGCGATGGGCCAGAACCCGGCGCTGGCGGAAGCCGCCGCCTCCTATCTGCACACGCTGCAATGGGGTCTGCTGCCGTTCTACATCTATCTCGTCCTGCGCGGCTTTCTCGCTGCTCTGCAGCGGCCGTTCTGGGTCTTCGTGACCGTGCTCTTCGCGGTCGTCTTCAACGCCTTCGCCAACTGGGTGCTGATGTTCGGGCGGCTCGGCTTCCCGGCGCTCGGCCTGCCGGGCTCGGGGCTGGCGACGTCGCTGGCCTCGACCCTGATGTTCGCCGGCCTCGCGATCGTGGTCTCGCTCGACCGACGCTTCCGGCGCTACCGCCTGTTCGGGCGCTTCTGGCGACCGGACTGGAGCCGCTATCGCGCCTTCTGGCGCATGGGCCTGCCGATCGGCACGACCGTGAGCTTCGAGGTCTGGATCTTCAACGGCGCCGCCTTCCTGATGGGCCTGCTCGGCCCGACCTCGCTCGCCGCCCATGCGATCGCGATCCAGATCGCCTCGCTGTGCTTCATGGTGCCGATGGGCATCGGCCAGGCCGGAACGGTCAGGGTCGGGCATGCCTATGGCGCCGGCGACAGGGAGGGCATCGCCCGGGCCGGCGCCACCGCGCTCATGCTGGCGACCGCTTTCATGTGCTTCACCGCGCTCCTGATGCTGCTGATCCCGCACTGGCTGGTCGTGCCGTTCCTCGACGCCAGCAAGCCGCGCGCGGCCGAGGTGGCGCAGCTTGCCATGCTGTTCCTGTTCTATGCGGCGATCTTCCAGATCGTCGACGGCATCCAGGTGGTCGGCGTCTCGATCCTGCGCGGCCTGCGCGACACGCGCGTGCCGATGTTCTTCGCCGGCCTCGGCTATTGGGGCATCGGCCTGCCGCTCTCGGCGGCACTAGGCTTCCTGACGCCGCTCGCCGGCGTCGGCATCTGGATCGGGCTCGCCACCGGTCTTGCGATCGTCGCCGTGCTGATGCTGACGCGCTGGTTCGCCCGCGAACGGCTCGGCCTGATCCGGAGGCCGGCAGCCACCGACGCCGCCTAGATCGTCGCGCGTCCGTTCGGACGCTGTCACGGTGATCTATCTTATTGTTATAGCATCGGAGTTTCCCGAAAAGTGGCGTCCACTCTTCGGTCCGATGCTACGAGACCGGCTCCAATCAGCTTGCTCAGTCATCCGGCTGGAGCCCTCGGCTCCGACCTCTGGGCGGAGCCGAGGATGAACGCCGCGGAATGCCGGAAGCCATCGCAAGCCTCCGGTGCTCTACGATGGCTTCCGGAGCTGCGACGCTTCGCCGCTTGTCCGGAGCGACGATCAAGTCAGAGCCTCCCGCTGCAGTTTCTGCCGCCCGACAGGGCTGCCGGACATGCGAAAAGGGCCGCTCCCGGCAGGAGCGGCCCTCGGATCGGCCTGGCGTAGAGCCCGGGCCGGCTCGATCAGGAGCCGGCCTTTCCCGTGCCTCAGAACTCCTCCCAACCGGCATCGCCCTGGCGGGAATTGGCGACCTTGCGCATCGGCGCGACCGGACGCGGCTCGCGGCGCGGCGTCGCTTTCTGCTGGGCGAAGGCGGCCTCCGCGAGCTGGCGCAGGCGCCGCGGCTCGCTGTCGGCCTCGCTCGCGGCAGGGGCGGCCCCACGCGACTGCGGCGCAGCGGCGAGCGGCGCGGCCGAAGCGGTCCCACCGGTGCGGAAGCTCGCCACCAGCGTATTGAGCTCGCCGATCTTGCCAGACAGAGACCCCGCCGAAGCGGCGCTCTGCTCGGCCAATGCGGCGTTCTGCTGGGTCATCTCGTCCATAT
Source organism: Allobosea sp. GW823-FHT01F03 (assembly GCF_058798075.1). Taxonomy (NCBI): domain Bacteria; kingdom Pseudomonadati; phylum Pseudomonadota; class Alphaproteobacteria; order Hyphomicrobiales; family Alloboseaceae; genus Allobosea; species Allobosea sp. GW823-FHT01F03. Next base: position 4,363,527 of record NZ_CM179505.1, read on the forward strand.
GCGCCACGGTCTGGCTCATCTCCTCGATGCCGTTGGCCTGCTCCGCCGAAGCGGCCGCGACCTCGGAGACCGTGGTCTGGACCTTGCGCGAGGCATCGACGATCCGGGTCAGGGCATCGCCGGCCTGACGGACCAGCTTCACGCCCGCCTCGACCTCGGTGTTCGAGGAGGAGATCAGCCCGGAAATATCCTTGGCCGCCTCGCCCGAACGCTGTGCCAGCGTACGCACCTCGCTCGCCACCACGGCGAAACCCTTGCCGGCGTCGCCGGCGCGCGCCGCTTCGACCGCCGCGTTCAGCGCCAGAAGATTGGTCTGGAAGGCGATGTCGTCGATCACCCGGATGATGTCCGAGATCTTGCGCGAGGCGTCCTCGATACGGGCCATCGCGGAAACCGCCTCGTTGACGATGCCCCCGCCGGTCTGCGCGACCGCCATGGCCTCACCGGCCAGAACGACGCCCTGCTGCGCGGCCTGCGCCGACGCCTTGACCGAGGCCGCGAGCTCCTCGGTCGTGGCGGCGCTTTCCTCGAGCGAGGAGGCCTGCTCCTCCGTGCGCTTCGAGAGATCGTCTGCGCCGGTCGCGATCTCGCGCGCCGAAAGCCCGACATCGCCGGCGGTCGCCTGGATGGTGCGCAGCGTCAGCGACAGCTTGTCGGCGGTGTCGTTGATCGCGCCCTTGAGATCGGCGAAGCGGCCGCGATAGGCGCTGTCGATACGATGCGTGAGATCGCCGGCCGCGATCGCCTGGAGCGCCTCGGCGAACTCGGTGGTGGCGGCGTCGACGACGCGATTGATCTCGTTGATGCCCGCGACCAGCTTCGCCATCTCGGCATCGGCCCCGTCGAGCGCCAGCCGTGCCGAGAAATCGCCGGCTGCGGCGGCGGCAACGACCGTGCCGACATCGGAAACCACGAGCGCCATGGATTCGGCCCGTGCCAACCGCTCCTCCGCCGCCGCCCGCTCCTGGGCCTGCAGCAGCGCGACCTGCTCCGTGCTCTGACGCAGCACGGCGAGGGCGCGCGCCATGGCGCCGATTTCGTCGCCGCGCTTGGTGTGGGGAACCTCGATCTGCGTGTCGCCCGCGGTGACGCGGTCCATCGCCTGCCCGAGATCGAGCAGCGGGCGCGTGATCGAGCGCTGGGCGAACAACATGGCGGCAGCGAACGAGGCGATCAGGGTCGAGAACAGCAAGACCGGCAGAATCCACTGAACCTGCCGGGTGAAACTGGCGGCCTCCTCGGCGAGCGCATCGCCGACGGCCTCGTTGCGCTTGGCGAAGGCGACGAGGTTGTCGTTCAGGGCGCGCCGATTGGCGCGGTTGAGATCGTTATTGCCTTGCTCGTCGGCGGCAGCGGTCGAGACCTCGCGGCCGAGCCTGATCGTCTCGGCGCGGAAGGCGATGAACTCATCGACCGATTTCTGGACCTTGAGGGCGGATTCGCGCTCCGCCACCGGCACGCGTGCGACGAGATCGGCCGCGAGCTTGCGCATCACCGGGAAGCGCGCCTCCTTCGTCTTGGCGAAGGGCTCGGCCTCCTGGGAGGTCTTCGACATGTAGATGCCGCGCGAATCCATCACGACAGCGAAGACCTGCGTGTTGAGTCGCTCGGTCAGCAAGGTGATTTCGCCCTGCACGTCAGAGCGGAGATTGAGATCATGAGAGCGGGAAAGCGCATAGAGGCCGAGCCCGGCCGACAGAACCGCGCCGACGGCAATAATCCCCAGCATCGCCAGTATCTTGAAGCGAATCGATTTCATTGCGTCCCGCGCTCCCCAGCCCCGGGGCACGCGGCCGCGGGTCAACTGCCTCCGTCCGATGGCCGCGCGCCGCCGGAAACCCGAAGATTGAAGAAAGATTTGCCGAGCAACCTTTAAAACTCGCTTAAACTGCTGTTAAATTGGGCATATCACGACATTCTGATCGGATTCCCCGGTCGGGCGGCCGCCCGGGCGGCCCTCGCAAGCGCGAGCCGCCGAATCTCGTCATGCGCGCGGCGCATGAAAAACTGTTGCATCCGGGCAACGCTCTGCGGCGGCCTTACTTTCGCCATATCGTCTTCACCCGAGCGCCATGCCAAACCGCGAAGTGAAAAGCCGTCCGCCGGACACGGCTCTTTGGAACCGACCGGCCCTCCAATCGTTTTCGCCGCCAGTTGCCCTATTCACGAGCCGAGTTCATGCCCTCCCGCCAGCCTGCCGCCCCCGACCAGCTCTCCCGCCGCCGGTTCGTCACCCTCGCCTCCGCGTTCGCACCGGTCGCGCTGACCGGCTGTATCAGCACGGCGCAGCAGCCCTATGAGGTGCGGGCGCCGATCCATCAGAACGCCGCTTTCCTGTCGATGTATGATGAGCGGCCGGAGGAGACGTTCCCGCTGCCGGCCACCGACATTTCCGAGGTCGAGACGCGTTTCCTGCGGCAGGAAGTGAACTACCGCACCAATGAGGCGCCCGGCACGATCGTCGTCGACACCTCCGCGCGCTATCTCTACCTCGTGCGCGAGAACGGTCGCGCCATCCGCTACGGCATCGGCGTCGGCAAGCAGGGCATGTCCTGGCGTGGCCGCGCCACCGTGGCGCGCAAGGCGGCCTGGCCGCGCTGGACGCCGACCGCCGCGATGATCAAGCGCGAGCCCGAACGGAACGCTCCCTGGGCCGGCGGCATGAAGCCGGGGCTTGAAAACCCGCTCGGCGCGCGCGCGCTCTATCTCTACCAGGGCAGCCAGGACACGCTCTACCGCATCCATGGCACCAGCGAGCCCTGGTCGATCGGCAAGGCCGTGTCCTCGGGTTGCATCCGCCTGTTCAATCAGGACATCATCGACCTGCACAGCCGCGTACCGACCGGCACTCCGGTCGTCGTGCTGAACCGCAATCCCTCGAACGAGCCGCTCCTGGAGACGGATGCCCCCGCCCCCGAAGACGACTACATCTGATAGCTCGGGGCCCGACGGCCTCGCGCTGACGCTGCTGGATCCGGCCGAGTACGGCCGGGCGCCCTGGAAGAATGGCGGCGGTGTCTCAATCGACATCGCCGCGCGCTACCGTGACTTCGCCGCCATGGGCTCCGAGGAAGGACTGGTTTGGCGGCTCGGCCGCACGTCCATCTCGGCCGCAGCCCCCTTTTCGGATTATGCGGGCCATGATCGCCAGCAGGTGGTCGTGACCGGTCGCGGCCTGGTGCTGCAGACGCCTGACGGTGAACTCTCCCTGCGCGAACCCTTTCGCCCGATCGGCTATGACGGGGGCTTGAGCATCGTCAGCCGGCTCGAGGATGGCCCGGTCGAGGTCGTCAACCTGATCGCCGACCGCAGCATGGCGAGAATCGCGCTCGGCGTGCTGCAGGAAGGCTCGGCCCTCTTCCTCCAGCCGGGAACGCATATCGTTTACGCAGCGGCCGGCCCGCTGGCCCTCGAGGTCGAGGGCGCGGCGACACCGCTCGCTCATGACCAGGGCCTGCGGATCGAGGCCGCGCGCCCGCTGAAGCTGCGCGGCGAGGCTGGACGCGGGCTGATCGCCTCGATCTATCCGGCAACCCCGGACGCGCTTCCGGCCTGAACCGCGTGCGTCGCGAATTTGCCTGGCGCCCGATTTGCTATAGGGGCTGCGCCATCCGGCAGGCCCGCCGGGCAACAGGATAAGAGTGCCGCATGCGCGTTACGATGATTGGCTCGGGCTATGTCGGCCTGGTTTCGGGGGCGTGCTTCGCTGATTTCGGCCATGAGGTGATCTGCGTCGACCTGGACGCCGGCAAGATCGCGGCGCTGAACCGCGGCGAGATCCCGATCTTCGAGCCCGGGCTGGACGAGCTCGTGGCGAGCAATGTGCGGGCCGGGCGGCTCTCCTTCACCACCGAGCTGGCGGCGTCGGTGCGCCATGCCGAAGCGGTCTTCATCGCGGTCGGAACGCCCTCGCGCCGCGGCGACGGCCATGCCGATCTGTCCTATGTCCATCAGGCGGCGCGCGATGTCGCGGCCGCGATCGGCGGCTTCACGGTCGTGGTCACCAAATCGACCGTGCCGGTCGGGACCGGCGACGAGGTCGAGCGGATCATGCGCGAAGCCCGGCCGGATGGCGATTTCGCGGTGGTCTCGAACCCGGAATTCCTGCGCGAAGGCGCGGCGATCGCCGATTTCAAGCGCCCGGACCGGATCGTCATCGGCACCGAGGATCCGCGCGCCCGCAAGGTGATGGAAGAGCTCTACCGGCCGCTCTATCTCAACGCGGCGCCGCTCCTGTTCACGGCGCGGCGCACCTCCGAGCTGATCAAATACGCCGCCAACGCCTATCTGGCGACCAAGATCACCTTCATCAACGAGATCGCCGATCTGTGCGAGCAGGTCGGCGCCAATGTCCAGGAGGTGGCGCGCGGCATCGGCCTCGACAACCGCATCGGCGGCAAGTTCCTGCATGCCGGGCCGGGCTATGGCGGCTCCTGCTTCCCGAAGGACACGCTGGCCTTGATGAAGACGGCGCAGGACATGGCGAGCCCGCTGCGCATCGTCGAGACCGTGGTCGCGGTCAACGACCAGCGCAAGCGCGCCATGGCCCGCAAGGTCGTCGCCGCCTGCGGCGGTTCGGTCAGGGGCAAGCGCATCGCCGTGCTCGGCCTCGCCTTCAAGCCGAACACCGACGACATGCGCGAGGCGCCCTCGCTCGCCATCATCACGGCGCTGACCGATGCCGGGGCGCAGATCGTCGCCTATGATCCGGAAAGCATGGACAGCGCCCGCCCGCTGCTGCCGGAGATCACTTACGCCCCCGACGCCTATGCCTGTCTCGAAGGCGCCGACGCCCTGGTGATCGTCACCGAATGGAACGCCTTCCGCGCCCTCGACCTCGACCGGGTCAAGGCGGCGCTGAAGCGGCCCGTCGTCGTCGACCTGCGCAACATCTACCGCTCGAGCGAAATGCGTCAGCGCGGCTTCGAATACCTCAATATCGGAAACGCATGAGCCGAAAATTCCCCGGGGTCGCCTTGATAACGTCATAGGCCTCCCCCACCTCTCGCATGGCCGGGCAGCCGCCCGGCCCAACATGAGAGGAGATGACGATGACGCCGCAGGAACGCGACGTGATCGCCGGGATTTTCGACCGCCTGCGCCAGGCGGCCAACCAGCCCCGCGACCCCGAGGCTGAGAACTTCATCGCCGAGCGGCTGCGCGAACAGCCCTATGCCGCCTATGCGATGGCGCAGTCGATCTATGTCCAGGAACAGGCCCTCGCCAATCTGCAGGCCCAGGCCCAGCAGCTTCAGGCCGAGGTCGAGGCGTTGCGCCGCCAGCCGGCCGCAGCCCCCGCGCCGGCACAGTCGGGCGGCTTCCTGTCCGGGATCTTCGGCGGCGCGAGCCAGCCGGCCCGCAGCGGCTCCGTGCCATCCTTCCCGCAGCGCGCCGCGCCCCAGCCTGCCCCAGCGCAGCCGGCTTCACCGCCCTGGGGTTCGCAGCCCGGCCAGCAGGGCATGGCGGCGGCACCCGCTCCCGGCCCCTGGCAGAGCCAGCAGGCGCAAGCCCCGGCGCGCGGCGGCTTCATGGCGAGCGCCTTGACCACCGCGGCCGGCGTTGCCGGCGGCATGGTCGCCGGCAATCTGCTGATGAACGCCTTCGGCGGCGGCAAAAGCGCGTCATCGGAAGCAAAGCCGGCCGAGGCCAGCACGGCGCAGCAGAACGACACCGCCACGGCAGAGAATGCCCAGCCGGCGTCGAACCAGTCCTATGAGGATCCCGGTCACAGCTACCAGGAGCCGAGCTACCAGAACGCCAGCAACGAGGGCTATGATGACGGCTCGAGCGGCTTCGGCGACGACGAGTGGGCCTGAACGGCCGCTTCGTAGTCCCTGGATGAAATCAGCAGACCCGCCCGGCAACGGGCGGGTCTTTTCGTTGAGCGAACGTGCCCGGGCGCCCGATGCGGCGTATTGGGAGAGCGGCGGAGAGACGCAGCCGACCGCGCCTCCCGCGGCCATTTCGCCTTTTCCCAGCTATCTGTGGAACATGGGCATGCGCATCGGCTCCGCGCGAAGATCGGCCTCGGGCGCAAAAATGGCGACGGCTCCGGGGTGAACCTTGAAATGGGCCGGCGTCGCCGTGACGATCTCGCCATCGGTGTTCACCGGCATCGGCCGCCTGGTCAGGATGTCGAATTCGACGCAGCGCGCGGTGCGCACTTCCTGCCAGGCTCCGTGCGTGCCCGATCTGAACGAGCGCAGCATCAGCGCCAGTTTCCAGAGGTTCCTGAGTTCGAGGCTGTAGAGATCGAGATGGCCGTCATCGATCTCTGCGTCGTCCCGGACGACGTTTCCGCCGCCATAGTGCCTGCCGTTGCCGATCGCGATCTGGAAGGTGTCGACCTCGGTCGTCCGGCCCTTCTCAGTGATCGTGGCATGGAAACGCGAGGCCTTCGTCAGCACCTTGGTAGCCGCCAGAGCATAGCCGAGACGCCCGAAGCGCTTCTTCAGCGTCGGATCGAGCCCTTGCGCGAGTTCGCTGCTCAGGCCGATGCTGGCGACGTTGAAGAAGGCGTGGCCATTGACCGTCCCCATGTCGATGCGGCGCGTCTGCCCGGCGGCGATCACCCGAGCCGCGGCGATCAGATCCATCGGGATCGCGAGGGTCCGGGCCAGGTCGTTCGCCGTCCCCATCGGCATGATGCCGAGCGGCAGGCCGCTTTCCATCACCGCCATCGCGCCGGACGAGATCGAGCCGTCCCCGCCGCAGATGACGATCAGGTCGGCGATGCTGCGCAGACGCACGATGTCGCGCGCGATCTCCGGCAGGGCCTCGAATGTCTCGATCGTGACGTCGATCCCGGCGAGCTCCAGTTGCCTGAAGGGACCGTCGAGGGATTCCTGCCCGCGCCGCGCCTTCGGATTGCGTAGAACCAAAGCGCGTTTGCGATCAGCCTGCTTCATCTGCACAGTTCTCGTGGCGGGACAGCCGGGCTCACTTGGGAGCGCGGGCACGCAAATTCAATCGCGCGGGTCGGCAGGCTGGGAACGCTGCTGCTTCAGATCTTGGAGCCGGACGCATGCCGGCGACAGAGATCAGCGTTCGATCCGCGAACCGGGATCACTTGGCGAGCGCATCGCCGACGCCGTGCCAGATCTGGTCCTTCAGCGCGATCAGCGGCGGCGCGGGAATGGTCGCGGGCGGTTCGGTGCGCCTCACGCCGTCGGCCACCAAAGTGGCGATGTGGATCTCGCCATCGGTGTAATAGGGATCGCCTTCGCCATTGCGGCCGAACAGGGTCGGCCCCACCCCGGAGATCTGGAAGAAGTTCCGGACCATGCCGGCCTTGCCGAGGTCCTGCATCAGCAGGTCTCGCTCGGCATCGATGTCGGGCGCGATGTGGTGCGTCACCTGGCCGGTATCGTGGCTGAAGCCGACGCCCCGGTCGAAGGTGACCGAGCCAAGCCAGACCGGGCGGCCATCAATCCCCTTTTCGAGGACCATCCAGAAACGCACATGGTGCCGGCGATCCGCGCTGGTGCCCTCGGGCTTTTCGAAGGCGAGCTGCTCCTTCTTGCCCTCATAGTAGAGCGGGCTGACCGGTGCATCGCGATAGGGCCGGTCGAGCACCACGCTGCCGACGATCTCGATGCTGGTCCGCAAGGTGATCGGGTCGGCCGGATACCAGCCTGCGGCATGCATGGCGCGCAGAGCGTCGTCCTTGCTGCCGACGAAGCCGACATTGAGCGCATCACCCGGAATGCCGCTCGCGGTGCGCGTCACCATGGGCATGGCGGCGAGACCGGGTTCGCGCTCGTAATGTCGCCACAGGAGCGGCAATAGCAGATAGGCCAGCAGCAGGTAGCCGGCGAGCGCACCCGCCAGGACGATCCACCAGCGTCGCCTGCGCGTGATCTGTCCCATTTCCGGCATCGGCTCGATGGCAATTGCGGCGTTACGCAGCCCCGCCGAGGGAACACGCTGCCTGCTCAGGCTAATCTCCGGCGAAGTGCGCCGTCTATTGTCTCTTGGTGCTCCCGTCCAAGCGTGCCCGCGATCAGCAGGCACGGCTTTCGAGAGAGGCCGGCCTCAGATCACCAGCACCTTGGCGCCGACACGGACCCGGCCATAGAGATCGACCACATCGTCATTGGTCATCCGGATACAGCCGGAGGAGACCGCCTGGCCGATGGTGTTCGGCTCGTTGGTGCCGTGGATCCGATAGAGCGAAGAGCCGAGATAGAGCGCGCGGGCGCCCATCGGGTTGTCCGGCCCGCCGTTCATGAAGCGCGGCAGGTCGGGACGGCGCTTCAGCATCTCGGCCGGCGGGGTCCAGCTCGGCCATTCCGCCTTGCGGCTGACCGTCTTCATGCCCGCCCAGGAGAAGCCGGGGCGGCCGACACCGATGCCATAGCGCAGAGCCCGGCCGCCGGGCTGGACCAGGAAAAGGAAGCGGCGCGGCGTGTCGATGATGATGGTGCCGGGCTTGTGCGGGCCGTCATAGGCGACTTCCTGCTTCTGGAAGCGCGGATCGACGACGCGCTCGATCGGCCGCTCGGCCGGCATGGGCTGGCCGAGGGCTGCACTGCGGCGCTCCCGGCGCGGCTCGAGCGGATCGCCATAGACGGGCACCGCCGGTTCATAGTCGGAAAGCCGGCGGGTCGGCTGCTGGCCATAGGCGCTACGGGGCGGACGGTTGTAGACCGCGCCGCCCCTGCCATAATCGGTGGGGTCGCGCCCGGTCATCATCATCTCGATGAAGCCGCCGCCATATTGGCCGCTGCTGCGGGGAGCCGCCACCGTCGGATCGGCCGGCCGCCAATAGGTCTGAGCCTGCGCCTGGCCGGCGCTATGGACCAACCCTCCGAGCAAGGCGAGGGAAACGAGACGGATCGGACGCATGACGCAACTCTCTCGACACAATCTGCGAGGGAGCCTGGACAAGGCCTTGCAACGAATGATGAATCGTTGACTCCAACAGGCCGGAACGGCGTTGAAAGCAGGCAGTTCCGCGTATTAACCTTAGCATTCGGCAAGGGAACGCGGTGAATCAATCCTTGCTTCGGCGCATCAGAAAAGCCCGATGAACATCTTCTCGTCCCAGCGGAACGGCGGACAGGCGGCGACCTTCTCCAGCCCCGGCGACAGCGCCACGGCCTCCCCGTCGAACGCCACCCCGCGAATGGTCGTGAGGCAGCCGCCTCGGGCCGGGTCGGGCGTCGAATGCTCGATCAGGGCGAGACGGCGGCTCCCCATCAGATGATAGCGGACCGCGCCGCCGGGCTCCCTGTGAAAGGCGCAAGGGAAGGGAATGCCGACCGCGAGTTCCTCGCGGCCATTCTTGCCGGCCCAGGTCAAAACGCAGCGATCCCCCCTTGCTGCGAGTTCGGCGCTCTCGGCCGGGGGCATGACGGGCAGCGCCCCCGCGGCCTGGGCCAGGGCTCCACCGGTCAGCAACGAGAAAGCCAGGACGAGACCCGCAGTGTTCATTTCAGTTCCCAGAACCAGATCTGCTTCGCCTTGTTCTGCGGGTCGCTGTAGGACTTGGTGAAACCGGTATGCCAGAGATCGATATGGTCGCCGACCTGCCGCGTCTCTCCGGCCCGCACGAAGCAATCCTTGAAGAAAATGATCCCCTTCTTCTCCGCCAGGAGCAGTTTGGCCTTTGCCGGGTCATTGTAGACCTTCGGCGGACCGATCTTCCGGTACAGCCAGTTCGCCAGCGACTCGGCGCCCCGTGCATGCCCGTGCGAGCATTTCGGCTCGGAATAGGAGCCCTTGCTCACGGTGAGCGTCTTCTCCGCGTTCAGCGTCAGGCTCATTCTGATGGCGCATTCGTTGGCGAGCCCGTCAGAACAATGCCTGACCTCGGGATCCGGATAGCTCGCCCAGAGGTTGAGAAAGCTCGGCTTGGCCATCGGCAGCCTCCCCCAAACCGCGGCAGGATCGCGGGGACGGCCGTGTTCGTCAACTCGTGCGTTCAGACACTGGAGTCCGGGGAAAACTCGTCACGGCCCGTCGGTCCCGACGGCCGCGCTGCGGCGCATCTTGCGCGTGAGGAACCAGAGCTTCAGCAATGTGCGGCAGCGGGCGATGTCGAAGGCCAGCACCAGCCCGCAATAGACCAGTGCGCCGATCGTCCCTTGCAGGAGAAGCTCGAATACCGGAGGGAACCGGCCGGACAGCGGCGCGACACAGGCCGCCATCGCGGCAACCGCGACGAGGATCAGCCCGATATCGCGTCCTGAAGGCCAGACCGGCAGCGCCCGCAATGCCGCCCAGCCGGTAATGGCGAGTACCACGACGAAGCCGGCCGTCTGGCCGAGCGCGAAACGCTCCGGTCCGAGCAGCTCCCCTGCCCCGAAGACGAGGACGAGATTGACCGCCAGCCCGAAGCCGGCCGCGAGCGTCGCCATGCCGGTGCGCTTGCCGAGCAGGAAGACCGGATAGAGCCCGGCGACGAAGATCGTCAACGCCAGGAAACCCGGCAGCAGCTGCACCATATAGGCCGAGAAATGGCCGTGGAAATTCGCGGGGACGAGCAGCTTCTCGAAGGCCGGCAGCACCAGGAACAGCCCGAGCGCGACCGGCAGCGCCACCATCAGCACAATGACCAGATTGGCGGCGATACGCTTCTGCGCGGCGCGCCGGCCCTTGGTCTCGTCGAGGCGCAGGACCTCGCGCAGCAGGACGATCTCCAGCGTCGCACCCAGCGTGCCGAACAGGCGCAAGCCCATATCGGCGGCGAGCGAGAAATAGCCGGCTTCGGCAAAGCCATGGGCGTCGGCGAGCAGCGTGCGATTGATCAGCGGGATCAGCGAGTAGATCGCGTTCGCCCCGACCAGCGGCAGCGCATAGACGGCGAAGTTCCAGGCGAGGTCACGCCGCGCCGCCGACCAGGCGAGTGGCCGGTCGGCGAGCTGCCGGCGCACCGCCAGCAGCGCCGCCATGACGCTGATCACGCCACCGAACATCACGACGGTGGCGTCGCGCATCCACCAGGCACCGCCGACCATCAGCAGCAGCGCCAGCACGTTCTTGACGATGATCAGCCGGGCATAGGCGGCATCGAGGAAGCGGGCGCGCGCGATCGCACCGTGATAGTCGAACAGTCCGGCGCAGATGCCGCCTGCGACCGAGGCCGCGACCAGCATCGCCGGGAGCTTGAAATCGATGCCGACGACAAAGGCCGCGATCAGCAGGCCGGCCAGCGCGATCGTCATTCCGGCGGCGAGAACGTCGAGCGTCGCGCGGATCTCGGGCTGCGTCTCGCGGGTCTTCAGGGAATAGAAGCGGACGGCCGAAAGCCGGATCCAGTCGAGCAGCGCCGTGTTGAGCAGCACGATCAGCGCCGCGCCGATGGCGTAGCGTCCGAACTCGGCCGGCCCGAGGAAATAGGCGATCAGCAGGCCGAGAGCGAAGTTCAGCCCGGAATTGATCACGAAGGGCAGAAGGACGGTCATGGCGCCATTGCGAAGGGCTGAGTCGACTCAACATCGGGTGCGCAGCGGCGCGCCCTTCCCGCCTAGAGCATGTTCCGTCAAAGTGGAAACCCCTTTTGCGGCCGGCACAGGCTCAAGACATTGATTTGACGTGCTTTCCGACGCGAAATTGAATCCGCGGGCCACGCCGGCCGCAATGAGGACGACGAAGCCCGATGCCGAGCGACCCGCTGTTCTACCTCGTCGGCTGGGTGACGACGCTACTGATCGCGATCGGCAAGGGGGCCTTCGGCGGCGGGCTCGCCATTCTCGGCGTGCCGCTGCTCGCCCTCGTCATCGAGCCGCTGCAGGGCGCGATCATCGTAGCCTTGCTGGTCGCCGGGATGGATTTGTTCGCGTTCCGCGCCTTCGGCGTCGCAACCTGGTCCAAGCCCGACCTCGCCTGGCTCGTACCCGGGCTCGCCCTCGGAATCGGCATCGGCTACGCCGTCTTCCTGATGGTCGACGCCCGGATCGTCACCCTGGTCATCGGCCTGACCACGCTGAGCTTCACCGCGCACTGGTTTCTGCGCGGACGCCTCGCGCCTCCCGGAAGCCTGCCGGTCTCCCCGGTGCTGGCCCTCGCCGCCAGCACCACCTCCGGCTTCACCACCTTCGTCGCCCATGCCGGCGGGCCGCCGGTGGCAATGTACCTGCTGGCGCGCGGCCTCTCGAAGACCAGCTTCGTCGGCACCACCATCGCGCTCTTCATGCTCGGCAACCTGCTCAAGCTGCCGCCCTACCTTTCGCTGGCGCTGAAGCAGCCCGGGCTGCTCTGGGCGGCGCTCGCCCTCGCACCGGCGGCACCTCTCGGCGTCTGGCTCGGGCGCTGGCTGCATGATCGGCTCGACCAGAAAAGGCTGTTCTTCGCCTGCTATCTGCTGCTCGCCGCCGCGGCGCTGAAGCTGACGGCAGACGCCGCCCTGGCGCTGCTGCGATAGGAGCATGGCAGGCGAGCGAGAGCACCATCTTTGCAGCCGACCCGATTGGCCCTAAGCGCTTGGAGCATGAGCCTTCCGCCGCTTCGCGACGCCATCGACGCCGATTCCGAACGCCTCGCCGCGCTGGTCGCCGCGAGCTTCGCCGAATATCCCGGTTGCCTGTTCCACTGGCCGGAATTTCCGGAGCTGCGCCATCCCGCCCGCCATTTCGCCGGCAAGGGCGGGCGGCTCTGGGTCGCCGAGGGGAGTGACGGCCGCATCGTCGGCTCGATCGGCGTCGCCCCCGTGCCGGAGCAAAACGCGGCCGAGCTGACCAAGGTCTATGTCGATCCGGATTATCGCGGCGCCGGCCTCGCGCAGGCGCTGTTCGCCCGCGCGCTCGCCTTCGCCAGGGACAGGGGCTGCGCCGAGATGATGCTCTGGTCCGATACCCGCTTCGCCCGCGGCCACCGCTTCTACGAGAAGCTCGGCTTCGTGCGCTGGCCCGGCGAGCGCTACCTCGCCGACATCTCGGCGACCTGGGAATACCATTTCCGCAAGCCGCTGGCCGACATCCAGCCATGACCCCCGGCACTGCGCTGCGCGCCATCCTCGGCATTGCCCTGCTGACGCTGATGGATGTGGTGATCAAGGCGCAGATGCAGCAGCACCCGTTCATCGTGGCGCTGTTCATGCGTTTCGCCATGGGCGGAATCTGCGCGCTCACCGTCGTCGCGTTGCTGCGTCCGCCCGCTCCGACGCGGGCGAGCGTGATCGGCAACAGCCTGCGCGTCCCGGTCGTGGTCCTGACCGCCGGGAGCTTCTTCTACTCGATCGCGACGCTGCCCCTGGCGGAAGCGCTGACGCTGTCCTTCCTGGCGCCGGTCTTCGTCGCGCTGCTCGGCGCGCTGATCCTCAAGGAGCGGCTGGATGCGCGCATCCTGCAGGCGCTGGGCTTCGGCCTCGCCGGCATGCTGGTGATGGTCTGGCCGCGCCTGCAGGGTGGCATCACCGGGGCGGAGCTCGGCGTCGCCGCAGCGCTGTTCTCGGCCGTGTCCTACGCCTTCAACCTGATCCTGCTGCGCCGGATCGCGCTGAAGGAGCATCCGGCGATCATCGTGCTGTTCCAGAACGCCGGGCCGGCGCTCTGCCTCGTCATCCCGGCCGCGTTCCATTTCGTGCCGATGAGCGGTGGGGATCTGGCGGCCTATCTCCTCGCCGGGGCGCTCGGCGTCGGCGGCCATCTCCTGCTCACCTCGGCCTTCGCCCGGGCACCGGCATCGCGGCTGGCGCCGATCGAGTACACGGCGCTGGTCTGGGCGAGCCTGCTCGGCTGGCTCGTTTTCGCGGAGGTGCCGCCGCTCACGACCTATGCCGGTGCGCTGCTCATCGTCGCCGGCGCCTTCGCTATCAGCAGGCGCTAGATCGCCGCGCCCGACCGGACGCGGTCAGGCGACGGCTCAGCCGCCGGCGGCGCCCTGCGCAGCGAAAATCAGGCAGGTCTCGGTGCCATGGGCCAGCAGTTTTCCGCGCGCGTCGAGCAGCCGTCCTTCGGTGGTCGCGATCGTGCCGCCGCGATGGATCAACCGGCCCTCACAGCGGACCTCGCCACTCTCCGGCATCACCGGGCGGACATAGTTGAGCTTCATCTCGAGCGTGGTGTAGCCCTCGCCGACCTTCAGCGTCGAATGGGCGGCGCAGGCCATGGCGGAATCGAGGATCGTCGCGGTCCAGCCGCCATGGATCGTCCCGAGCGGGTTGAAGAAGCGCGGCGAGGGCTTTCCGACGAAGACCACCCTGCCCTCATCGACCTCGGCGAGCTCGAAATCCATGGCGTCGGCGAACGGCGCCCCCGGATGCCTGCCCTCCATCATGCCGCGCAGGAAACAGGCGCCATCCTCCGCGAGCAGGACATCACGACTGACGACACCGACGGTGCGGGACATGGGCAAGGCCTCGATCAATTTCGTGTAGATACACGTTATGAAGGAAGGCGCAGCCCGGTCAAGCGCTGCCGCGAGCGCGCGTGGCCTTCCCTCCGGCTCAGGTCGCCTGGCGGGCGGCGCGGCGGACGGCCTTCAGCGCATCGCGGGTCTCGACCCAGCGCTCGTGCCCGAGCCCGCCCTCGATGCGGTCCTGCGCCGCGCGCCAATACGGGATCGCCGCCTCGATCGCCGTACGCCCCTTGTCGGTGACCGCATAGACCAGCGCCCGCCCCTTGCGATCGACAGGCTCGATCAGCTGCTCGGCCGCCAGCAATTGCAGATTGCGGGTGAGCGAGGTCCGCTCCAGCGCAAAGCGATCGGCAAGCTCGGTAACCGAACGCCAGGCACCGGTCGAGAGCGCCGAGAGCAGCACGAACTGAGTGATCTTCAACCCGCTCGGCCGCATCGCCTCGTCATAGGCACGCGTGACCGCGCGAGCCGTCATGCGGATATGCAGCACGACGCAGGAGCGTGCGATCTCGTCGAGGCGCGGGTCGGGCTTGGGCGTGGTCATTGCGGCAGGATAGTTCATTGCGCGGAAAAGTGGGAACCGGATTTTGGTAGGCGCGGCAACTCTAAACTCATAGAAACGATCAGGTTTTCCCTGCCTGGCCTGCCGCTCCGACATGCGGCACGAGCGCGCGAGCCGGCAGGCATGAGCGGCGCATTCACCTTTTGCGCGGAGGCTTCCTTGACTCGGGAAAGGGGCGCGCCTATCTCCGCCCTGCCCGTTAGCACTCACGTTAGGAGACTGCTAACAGGCACCCCCACGGGCCAGCCCAGCGTGCGCCCGCCCAGATTTTGATCGAGAGGAAGACAGAACCATGAAGTTCCGTCCGCTGCATGACCGCGTTGTGGTCCGTCGCCTTGATAGCGAAGAGAAGACCAAGGGCGGCATCATCATCCCCGACACCGCCAAGGAAAAGCCCCAGGAGGGCGAGATCGTCGCCGTCGGCCCGGGCGCTCGTGACGAGGCCGGCAAGCTCGTTGCCCTCGATGTCAAGAAGGGCGATCGCGTCCTCTTCGGCAAGTGGAGCGGCACCGAGGTCAAGATCGACGGCCAGGACCTTCTGATCATGAAGGAATCCGACATCATGGGTATCGTCGGCTGATCAGCCTGAAGACCGCCCTTCCGTAAAGTTCAATCAGGAGTAGTCTCATGGCTGCCAAGGAAGTCAAATTCTCCACGGATGCCCGCGACCGCATGCTGCGCGGCGTTGAAATCCTCGCCAACGCCGTCAAGGTGACGCTCGGCCCGAAGGGCCGCAACGTCGTGATCGACAAGTCGTTCGGCGCTCCGCGCATCACCAAGGACGGCGTCACCGTCGCCAAGGAAGTCGAGCTCGCCGACAAGTTCGAGAACATGGGCGCCCAGATGGTGCGCGAAGTGGCCTCGAAGCAGAACGACGCCGCCGGTGACGGCACCACCACCGCGACCGTTCTGGCCGCCGCCATCGTCCGCGAGGGCACCAAGGCGGTTGCCGCCGGCATGAACCCGATGGACCTGAAGCGCGGCATCGACCTCGCCGTCGACGCCATCGTCTCGGACCTGAAGAAGAACTCGAAGAAGGTCACCTCGAACGCGGAAGTCGCGCAGGTCGGCACGATCTCGGCGAACGGCGACGAGTCGGTCGGCAAGATGATCTCGACCGCCATGCAGAAGGTCGGCAACGAGGGTGTCATCACCGTCGAGGAAGCCAAGACCGCCGAGACCGAGCTCGACGTCGTCGAGGGCATGCAGTTCGACCGTGGCTATCTCTCGCCCTACTTCATCACCAATGCCGAGAAGATGGTCGCCGAGCTCGAGGACCCCTACATCCTCGTGTTCGAGAAGAAGCTGTCGTCGCTCCAGGCGATGCTGCCGATCCTCGAGGCCGTCGTGCAGACCGGCAAGCCGCTCCTGATCATCGCCGAGGACGTGGAAGGTGAGGCTCTCGCCACCCTCGTCGTCAACAAGCTCCGTGGCGGCCTGAAGGTCGCGGCCGTCAAGGCTCCGGGCTTCGGCGA
This sequence comes from Allobosea sp. GW823-FHT01F03, assembly GCF_058798075.1. Classification (NCBI taxonomy): domain Bacteria; kingdom Pseudomonadati; phylum Pseudomonadota; class Alphaproteobacteria; order Hyphomicrobiales; family Alloboseaceae; genus Allobosea; species Allobosea sp. GW823-FHT01F03. Next base: position 4,379,865 of record NZ_CM179505.1, read on the forward strand.
CCGCCGCAAGGCCATGCTCGAGGACATCTCGATCCTGACCGCCGGCCAGATGATCTCGGAAGACCTCGGCATCAAGCTCGAGACCGTGACGCTCAACATGCTCGGCCGCGCCAAGAAGGTGCGCATCGAGAAGGAGAACACCACGATCATCGACGGCGCCGGCAAGAAGAAGGACATCGAGGCCCGCGTCTCGCAGATCAAGGCCCAGATCGAGGAGACCTCCTCGGACTACGACCGCGAGAAGCTCCAGGAGCGTCTGGCCAAGCTCGCCGGCGGCGTCGCGGTGATCCGCGTCGGCGGCGCGACCGAGGTCGAGGTCAAGGAGAAGAAGGACCGCGTCGACGACGCCCTGAACGCGACCCGCGCGGCCGTGGAAGAGGGCATCCTGCCGGGCGGCGGCGTCGCCCTGCTGCGTGCGCTCGCTTCGGTCAAGTCGCTCAAGACCCAGAACGACGACCAGAAGACCGGCGTCGAGATCGTCCGCAAGGCGATCACCGCTCCGGCCAAGCAGATCGTCGACAACGCTGGCGATGACGGCGCGGTCGTGGTCGGCAAGCTGCTGGAGTCGAAGGACTACGCCTACGGCTACAATGCCCAGACCGGCGAGTTCGGCGACATGGTCAAGGCCGGCATCATCGACCCGACCAAGGTCGTGCGCACGGCGATCCAGGACGCGGCTTCGATCGCCGGCCTGCTGATCACCACCGAGGCGATGATCGCCGAGCTTCCGAAGAAGGAAGCCCCGATGCCCCCGATGGGCGGCGGCGGCATGGGCGGCATGGACTTCTGAGGAAGTCCATACGCCCGAAGGCCTTGAGTGCCGAAACCGGGCAAGCCCGGTTTCGGTGGCGGCATGGACTTCTGAGGAAGTCCGAGCCCTCAAGCTCGATAATGACGGAAGGCCCGGCGCAAGCCGGGCCTTTTTCGTCTTCGGCTCCCCGTCATTCCGGCGCTCTGCTGCGCTGCGGCCGGAATGACGGCGCTCGGTCAGCATCCTTCGCCTTGCACCAGCGCAAGATCGACCGGACTTGCGTAGACTTTGGTTGTAGGTCTTAGTCGGCATAGGTGCGGCATCCTGCCGCGCCCCGATCCCTGCCGAGGCCAAGCCATGCTGAACAACCCAGCACTTTCAGACGCCGCCAAGCTCGTCGGCCGCATCCTGCTCGCCCTGATGTTCGTCCTGGGCGGCTGGTCCAAGATCTCCGGCTACGCCGGGACGCAAGCATACATGGCTTCGGCGGGTGTCCCCGGCATATTGCTGCCGCTGGTGATCATCGTCGAGCTGATCGGCGGGTTGATGATCGTCATCGGGTTCAAGACGCGGCTGGTGGCGCTCGCGCTTTTCGGCTTCACCATCGCCGCTTCGGTGCTCTTCCACATGAACTGGGCCGCGCCGATGCAACAATTGCTGTTCATGAAGAACCTCGGCATCGCCGGCGGCTTCCTCCTGCTCGTCGCGGCCGGCGCCGGCGCCTATTCGGTCGACAGGGACTGAGCCGGAGGCCGCCCGGCTGAGCCGGGCGCGCGAGGCCCTCGCGCCCGCGACGCTGCTTGCGCCCGCATCACCACCGCCGGCCCGAAGGCACGGAGCCGGATCACGATCCCGGAAAAATCCGGGCTCGGCCTTGAGTCCGGCCTTTTTTGTCGGCACGGCTGCTCTACAACAGCCATTCAGACTGGCGCGTCGTCGCGCCGATTCCCGACAAGGACCCATTCATGCGCTTGTTGAGTTTCGCTGTCGCCGGCCTCGCCCTGATCGCGCTGATCGTCGGACAGCAAAGCGGCAGCCCCGGCATGCTCGGAATGGGCGTGGTCGGCGTATTGCTGACCGCAGCGACCTGGCGCTCGGCCGGAATCAGCTATTTCCTCAAGATCTTCTCCGGCATCTTCGGCACCGAATATGTGATCTTCGGCGCCGGCGCGGTGCTCGCCCAGATCGGCTGGTGGCCGCAGGCCTGGGCCGCCGCGGCCCCGCCGACGAGCCTGGGCACCACCGTCGCGGTGTTCGGCATCCTGATCTACGCGATCTCCTTCGTGCCGGTGGTGCGGCGCATCGCCGACCTCGCCTCGCCCTATTTCCTGGCGCAGGACCCGAGCAGCATGAATTTGGGGCCGCTCGGCCGCTATCCGATGAAGCTCGGCCATTTCGCCGTGGCTGCGGTCGTCTTCCTGATCGTGCTCAACCAGGCGCAGGTCGGCATCTCACTGCGGATCAACTTCTTCTATCGCGACTTCTACAACGCACTGCAGGAGAAGAACGCGCCGGTCTTCTGGGACCAGCTCATCAACGTCTTCGGCGTCTGGGCCGCGATTTCGGTGATCAGCGTGCTGATCGAGACCGTGGCCAATTCGGTGCTGCTGATCCGCTGGCGCGAATGGATGGCGGCCGAATACAACCGGCGCTGGCTGCAGAACGGCAATCACTACCGCATCTCGCTCGCCGGTACCGCCGACAACCCGGACCAGCGCATCTCGGAAGACACCCGCTCCTTCCTCAACCAGACCTACGCCTTCTCGCTGACCCTGATCACCCAGGTCTCCACGCTGGTCTCGTTCTCGATCATCCTGTGGTCGATCCCGGTCGCGATCACGGTGCCGGGCACGGACATCGTCATCCCCGGCTTCATCTTCTGGGCGACGCTGATCTATGCGGCGGTCGCGACCTGGATCACCCATCTGATCGGCAAGCCGCTGATCGGACTCGAATTCGAGCAGGAGCGGCGCGAGGCGAATTTCCGCTTCTCTCTCGCCCGCCTGCGCGAATATTCCGAGCAGATCGCGCTGATGCGCGGCGAGACCGCCGAGCGCCGCCATCTCGGCGAGACCTTCGGCGGCATCGTCACCAATTTCTACAACCTGCTCTGGCGCCGGCTTAAGCTGACGACCTTCACCCTGTCCTACAACCAGGCTAACGTCGTCATCCCCTTCCTGCTGCTGGCGCCGTATTACTTCGCCGGCGCGATCGCCTTCGGCGTGCTGACCCAGGTCTCGTCGGCCTTCGGCCGGGTCGAGACGGCGATGTCCTTCTTCATCAACAGCTATCAGTCGATCGCCTCCTATCTCGCCTCGATCAACCGCCTCACCACCTTCGAGACCGCGATCGCGCAGGCCGAGGCCCAGGCGGCCGGCGCCGCCGGCGCCAATATCGAGATCGACGAGCAGCCGGGCCCCGATGCCCGGGTCAGGGACCTGACCCTGAACCTGCCGAACGGCTCGCCAATCGTGACGGTCCCCGAGCTCACGCTGCCTTCCGGCCGCTCGACGCTGGTGATCGGCCCCTCCGGATCCGGCAAGTCGACGCTGTTCCGGGCGCTCTCGGGCATCTGGCCGTTCGGCAAGGGCCAGGTCGAGACTCCCGCCAACACCCGCATGCTGCTCCTGCCGCAGCGGCCCTATCTGCCGCAGGGCACGCTGCGCGCCGTGATCGCCTATCCGGCCGAGCCGGATGCCTTCAGCGATGCCGAACTGCGCGCCGCGATGGAGAAGGTGAAACTCGGCCATCTCACCGAGCGCCTCGACGAGATCGACCTCTGGAGCCAGCGCCTCTCGGGCGGCGAGCAGCAGCGCCTGGCGGTGGCACGCGCGCTGCTCGCCAAGCCGGACTGGCTCTTCCTCGACGAGGCCACGGCCTCGCTCGACGAGAAGCTCGAAGGCGAGATCTACGCGATGATCCGGCGCGAACTGCCGCAGACCAGCGTGGTCTCGATCGGCCATCGCTCGACCTTGCGCGAGATGCACGAGGAGCTGATCGCGATGGAGCGCAACCCTGACGGCACGCACAGCCCGCGCGTCAGAGCGATGGAGCCGGCTGCCTAACCGATATTCCCGCTTTCACCGTCATTCCGGCCGGACCCGAGGGCTCCGGCCGGAACGATGTTTCGATCGGCGCGAGACTGCTCCGCGTACTCCTGGCCAGGACGTCGAATCCGTCCGTCCAACCAGCCCGGTACTTCCGAACAAAATCGCCGCGCTTCCGATCGGAAGCGCGGCGATCCGGAAACTGTCGATTTCAGGCGGAAGCGAAGCGGCTTTCCGCGAGCAGGCCGAACGACCTATAGCATCGGACCGAAAAGTGGACTCCGATTTTCGGAAAATTCCGATGCGATAACAATGAGATAGATCACCGTGACCGCGTCCGAGCCGACGCGCAGCGCTCTAGCCGCCGAAAGACCAGCGCGCCTCAGATACCGCGATCGAAGCGGATTTCGCCGGATGCGGTCTTCAGGACGAGCCGCCCCTCGACCAGGTCCCATTGCCGGGCGCCGCGCAGCGCCAGCAGGAAGCTGCGCTCGAAATCCATCACCGCCTTGTCGCAGGCGCGCTTGGTCACCGCGACCGGCCCGACGGCAAAGCCCTGCTGGCGCAACGGATAGGCCGAGGCCGAATAGGTGTTGCAGCCGGAGAAGCCGGTGCCGCGCAGATTGGCGTCGACCTTCAGCGTGATCCGCCGGTCGTTGAGCGGCTTGCCGTTGAACTGGACCGCCGTCCAGGACGCATCGAGCGGGAAGTTCTTCTCCTGCTTGGGCGGCGGCGCCGGCTGTCCTTGGTCCGGAATCTGCGAGGGGCGCTGACGGCCCTGCGCGAGGGCGTCACCGGCCAGAGCCGGCAACAGGGAAAAGGCGATGGCGGCCGCAAGGCCGAGGCGCGACTGCATGCTCAACTGGTCCAAACCCCGGATTGGAAATAGCGCGACGGGCAAAGGTTAGTTCCAAATGTCACCACTGCACCGAGAAAGCGGGCGAATGCAAGCCTCGATCGCTCCCTGAACAAGGTCAGCTGCGGCAAAAAACCGGCACCACGGCAACCTCGGCGCCATCGATACAGCCGCTGGCGCCACAGCCGCGTAGCCCGAGAATGCGACGGGATTCCGGCACTCGCGCGGAACTCCAGCCAAAACAGCGACATGTGCCGAGGCCACCTCACGGCGAAAATCGGCCGTTTCTTCCGGTCAAATCCGCGCCTGGAGCCGCTCGATCAGCGGATTGGTGCGGCGGAAAACGTAGTCGAGCGCGCGCACGGTAATGTCGTCGGCACCGGCGCGGGTCAGTTCCTCGACCAGCGGAAACACAGCCTTCTTCGGACAATGCAGGGTCACGACGCCGTCTTCACCGCCGGCGCCGAAAGGCAGGCGGGCGCCGAGGCGCTGGGCGATTTCGCCGAGGCGCTGCGGCGAGACCGCATGCAGAACGGCGCGGACCTCGCGCAGCGAGCGCGCTTCCTCCTCGGCGGCGATCCGGCCGAGAATGGCGGCCGCGGCATTGCGAGCCCGCTCGCCCCAGGGCGCCCGGACCGAGGCGACGAGATTGGCCTCCGATGCCAGCATGACGCCGTCGTCGAGCACCTTCAGCGCGTTGGCGACGAGTGTCGAGCCGGTCGTGGTGATGTCGACAACGATCTCGGCCGTGCCGGCGGCCGGCGCGCCCTCTGTCGCGCCGAGGCTCTCGACGATGCGGTAATCGGCGAGGCCGTGGCTGGCGAAGAAGCGCCGGGTCAGGTTGACGTATTTGGTAGCGACGCGGAGCTTGTTGCCGGTGCGGGCCCGCATGGTCGCGGCGACATCGTCGAGATCGGCCATGGTGCGGACATCGATCCAGGCCTGCGGCACGGCGACGACGACATTGGCATTGCCGAAGCCGAGCGGGGTCAGCAGTTCGATCGCCGCATCGGCATCGGAGACCTGCTCACGGATGAGGTCCTCGCCGGTGATACCGAGATGGACCGCGCCCGAGGCGAGCTGCGATACGATCTCGGAGGCCGAGAGGAAGGCGACCTCGGCCCCTTCCAGCCCGGCGATGGCGCCGCGATACTCGCGCGAGCCGCGCGCCTGCACGAAGGACAGTCCGGCCCGGCCGAAGAAGGCGGTGGCGTTCTCCTGCAGCCGGCCCTTGGACGGCACGGCCAGGACGAGCGGGGCATCATTCATGCTGTTCTCCGCCGCGCTCATGCCGTCGCTCCTGCCAGCCGGTCGAGCCAGATCGAGGCGCCGACCGCCGCGACAGGCTCCGGCGCGCCGAGGCGCTGCAGCACGCCGTCATAGCGGCCGCCGCCGGCGATCGGCTTCAGCTCGGGCCTTGCCGGATCATGCAGCTCGAAGATGAAGCCGGTATAATAGTCGAGATTGCGGGCAAAGGCGGCCGAGAAGCCGATATTGCCGACATCGACGCCGCGCGCCGCCAGGAAACCGGTGCGTTCGTCGAAGACATCGAGCGGCGCGGCGAGATCGAGCCCCGCCTCGCTCGCCAGCTTGCGCCAGGCGGCCGAGGCGCTGTCGGGATCGCCGCTGATCGCCAGCGCGCGGCCGAGCAGCACCCTCGCCTCATCGCTGACCGGGTTGTCGCGCTCGGCGGCACGGGCCAGAAAGCGCTCGGCGATGTCACCCGCCGAGCGGCCGCCGACGGTCGAGATGCCGGCGATCGAGAGCACGTCCTCGACGAATGCCCGGGCAGCCTTGGGGTCCTGCCCTTCCAGCGCCTTGAGCAGCCCGGCATGGGTCGCTTCGGTCGCGGCCGCCGGCGCGTCGAGCGCCGAGACGGCATCGGCGCCCTTGCCCTGGGCGACGGCGCGCATCAGGCGGCGGCGAGCCGCCTGCGGCACGCCAAGCCCGTCGAGCAGAGCGGCGAGCAAAGCGACATCACCCATCAGCAGGCGCGGCTGGGCGAGCCCGAGCGCCGCGACGGCTTCAACGGCGAGCGCCATGATCTCGGCATCGGCGGCGGCGACGTCCCCGCGGCCGAAGGATTCGATCCCGGCCTGGGCGAACTCGCCGGGCTCGTTGGAGCGCATCCGGAAGACCGGGCCGGCATAGGCGTAGGAGGCCGGCTCGGTGGACCGGGCGGCGATATGGGCGAGCGCGACGGGGATCGTATATTCCGGCCGCAGGCACCATTCGCGACCGTCGAGATCCTGCGTCAGGAAGATGCGGCGGCGGATATCCTCGCCGGAGAGGTCGAGGAAGGGCTCGGCAGGCTGCAGGATCGCGGGTTCGGCGCGGGCATAGCCCTCGCGCTCGAACAGCGCGATCACGGTGTCGATGCTGGCACGGGTCGCGGTCACGGCATTGGTCCTGTTGCGGCGCCGTCCTAGCAGGGACGAACCGGATTTTCGACGGTTTTTAGGGAATTGGGTTAGCGGGAATTCGGAAGGCTCTTCCCTTCTCCCCCTGCGGGAGAAGGTGGCTCGGCGAAGCCGAGACGGATGAGGGGTCGCGCGACGACATGGCGAGCAAGCGAAATGCGTTACCGATCCGGGCGCAGCGCGACCCCTCATCCGCCTGCCGGCACCTTCTCCCGCAAGGGGAGAAGGGCGCTAGCGATGTCGCCCGATGACCCGCCTGACTCCTTCGACCAGCTCCGCCACCGGGACGGAGAACTGTGCTTCCGCCTGCCTCGCCTTGTGCTCGGCGGAATCCTTGACCTCGCGGCCCGCGGCGGCGAGCTCGGCGCCGAGGATCAGGTCCTTGATGACGACCGTGCCGGCCTCGCGCTCCGAAGAACCCTGGATCACCGCGCAGACGGCGCCGCGCCTGTCGGCATATTTCATCTGGGCGTTGAAGCCGGAAGCACCGAGATAGAGGTCCGCGCGCAGCAGCGGCTTGCCGTCCGCATCCTTCGCCTGCCGGAGCTGCGAGACAAAAGCCTGATAGGCCGGCATGAACTCCGGCGACTTGTTGTCCATGGCGGTGACGACGACCAGCGGCAGCTCGTTCCTCTGGTCGACGATCGGCGACTTCACCGCCTTCAGCGCCGAATAGAGCCTGGAGACGCCGATCGAGAAACCGGTCGCCGGCACGGGCTCGGGCCGGAAGCGACCGACGAGACCGTCATAGCGCCCACCACCCGCGACCGAGCCGAAGCGCACGACCTGACCGTCCTCATTGGTCACCGGGAAGGTCAGCTCCACCTCGTAGACCGGACCGGTATAGTATTCGAGGCCGCGCACGACGGAAGGGTCGATAATGATGCGGCCAAGATAGCCGGCGGCGGTGACGAGTTCTCGGATCTGCTCAAGCTCCGCGATGCCGGCGCGGCCATTCTCGGCGCTCTCGACCAGCTTGCCGAGCTCGCTGACGGCCTCGGCCGACAATTCAGCCGCCCGGGCGCTGTCGGCGGCGGTGGACTTGCCGAGCTCGGCGAGCTTCTGGCCCAGCTCGAGATAGCGCAGGATCGTCTCGGCTTGCGCGCCCGTCAGCCCGGCGCCCTTGGTGAAGTCGCCGCTCTCGTCCTTGCGGCCCTCGCCGAGCAGCTTGCCGACTTCGGCCAGCGGGAACTTGTCGGCCTTGTCGATGGCGCGCAGCACGGCTAGGCGCGCGGCCTGATCGATGCCGGCGGCATCCATCACCCCGTCGAGCACCTTGCGGTTGTTGACCTTGACGACATAGTCGCCGCGCCCGATGCCGAGCTTCTCCATCGTGTCGGCGGCGAGCATGCAGATCTCGGCATCGGCCGCGACCGTGCCGGAGCCGACGATGTCGGCGTCGAACTGCATGAACTGGCGGAAGCGCCCCGGCCCCGGCTTCTCGTTGCGGAAGACATAGCCGGCGCGATAGCTGCGATAAGGCTTCGGCAGCGCGTCGAAATTCTCGGCGACATAGCGGGCGAGCGGCGCCGTCAGATCATAGCGCAGCGAGAGCCACTGCTCGTCATCGTCCTGGAAGGAGAAGACGCCCTCGTTCGGCCGGTCCTGATCCGGCAGGAACTTGCCGAGCGCATCGGTATATTCGACGAAGGGCGTTTCGACAGGATCGAAGCCATAGAGCGAGAAGCTCTCACGGATGACGGACAGCATGCGCTCGGTGGCGGCGACATCGGCCGGGCCACGGTCGACGAAACCACGCGGCTGGCGGGCTTTCAGCTTGCTGGAGGCGGTCTTGTCGGCGGACATGGCTGCGGAACTCGATAAGTAAATGCTTATTGATGCCCGAGCGGGTTAGACCCTGAGGCCCCCGGGGGCAAGTCTTCCCGGCCACCACGCGAAGGTTGTCATTCCGGGGCGCTGCAAAGCAGCGAACCCGGAACCCACGACTGGGCGCACCTTTCGTCGAGCCGGGCTCGAAACGTCTCACCCGGTCGTGGGTTCCGGGCTCCTGCCTGCGGCAGGCTCCGGAATGACGGGGAGACGGCGAACTCACTCCGCCGCGACCAGGGCCTCCGCCGCCGGCGCCTCTCCGATCCCGGCCTGCGCCAGCTTCGCCGGGACCGGTCCGCCGGTCGCCCAGTCGAGCAGCTCGGCGGTGTGCACGACCGGCGTCGTCGCGCCCTTGTCGGCGAAGCCCTTGGCCAGCTGGGTCATGCAGCCGATATTGCCGGTGGCGACGAGATCGGGCCGGGTGCGGCCGATATTGCCGATCTTGCGCCCGCGCAATTGTCCGGCGATCTCCGGCTGGAGGATGTTGTAGACGCCGGCCGAGCCGCAGCAGATATGGCCCTCCGGCACTTCCTTGACCCTGAAGCCGGCGCGCGAAAGCAGGCGCTTCGGCCCGTCCTTGAGCTGCTGGCCGTGCTGCATCGAGCAGGCGGAGTGATAGGCGACCGTGAGGTCGAAGCCACGCACCGGCGCGATCTCCAGCGTCTCGACGAATTCGGTGACGTCCTTGGCCAGGGCCGAAACCTTGGCCGCCTTCTCGGCATAGGCTGGTTCGTTCCGGAACATGAAGCCGTAGTCCTTGATCGTCGTGCCGCAGCCCGAGGCGGTGATCAGGATGGCGTCCAGCCCCTCGCCGTCGATCTCGGCCGTCCAGGCGTCGATATTGGCGCGGGCGAAGGCGAGCGCGTCATGCTCGCGGCCCATATGGTGGACAAGCGCTCCGCAGCAGCCCTCTCCCTTCGGCAGCACGACCTCGACGCCATGGCGGGTCAGCAGCCGGATCGTCGCCTCGTTGATGCCGGGGTCGAGCACCGGCTGGGCGCAACCGGAGAGGATGGCGACGCGCCGCTTGCGCTCGCCGCTGGCCGGGAAGCTTTGCGGGCCTTCCATCGCCGAGCGGCTCGGCAGGCTCCAGGGCGCCAGCGCCAGCATCGCCTTCAGCGAGGCGCCGAGATGCGGCAGCGCGCCGAGCGCCCCCGCGAAGGGCTTTCCGAGCCGGGCGGCGAGCATGGCGAAGCGGAAGCGGCCGGGATAGGGCAGGATCGCGGCGAGGAGGCGCCTGAGCGCCCGGTCATGCCAGGGGCGCTGATAGGTCTCCTCGATATGGGCGCGGGCATGGTCGACGAGATGCATATAGTGCACGCCCGAGGGGCAGGTCGTCATGCAGGACAGGCAGGAAAGGCAGCGGTCGATATGCTTGACCACCTCCGCCGTCGCCGGCCGCTCGTTCTCGAGCATGTCCTTGATCTGGTAGATGCGCCCGCGCGGCGAATCGAGCTCGTCGCCGAGCAGGAGGTAGGTCGGGCAGGTCGCGGTGCAGAAACCGCAATGCACGCAGCTGCGCAGGATCTTCTCCGAGGCCTGCAGGCGCGGATCGGAAGCGAGATGCTCGGGGGTAAAGTTGGTCTGCATGATCTCGTCCGTGTCGCCCTGTACGTCATGGTCGAGCCTGTCCCGACCATCCACGTCTTTCCCTCAATCCGCGCCGCAAGACGTGGATGCTCGGCACAAGGCCGAGCATGACGGAAACGACGGTCAAATCCCCGCATAAATCCGGCCGGGCTCGAACACGCCCTCCGGATCGAAGCTCTTCTTGATGCCCGCCGTCACCCGCATCAGCGGTTCGGCGAGCGGTTCGAAGACCGGCACGACGGCGCGCACCGCATCCGGCGCCCGCACCAGCGTGGCATGGCCGCCGAGCGGCTTCGTCGCGGCGCGGATCGCGGCGGCGCCGCCATCGCCCGCCGCCGGAACCGCAAGCCAGACCAACCCGCCGCCCCAATCGTAGAACCAGCGCGCCTGTGGAATGGCGCGGGCGATGGCGGCGGTCGCCCTTGGGCCATTGCTCGGAGCCAGTGACAGCCGCCAGACGGCCTCGTCGCTGCCAGCGAAGAAAGCGGCGTCGCGGACCTCGCGCCAGAGCGCGTCCGAGCCGCGCCCTTCGATCAGCTCGGGCCGGCCATGGGCCTTGAGCAGGCGCGCGAGCTCGGCGGCGCGATAGCCGATCGAGGCGGAGAAATTCTCCAGCCTGATCAGGGTGCGCGCATCCTCGGCGCCGATCCCGACCGGCAGATGCGCCGCAGCCATCGGCTCGAAGGGCGAGCCGAGCGCGGCGGAGAGCAGTGCAACCGCCGCCTCGTCGGAAAGGCCCTCCCAGATCAGCGTGACGACGCGCTCAGGCCGCGGCAGGACACGGAAGGTCACTTCGGTCAGGAAGCCGAGCGTGCCGAAGCTGCCGGCGACGAGCTTCACCAGATCGAGACCGGTGACATTCTTCATCACCCGCCCGCCGGACTTCACCAGCTCGCCGCGGCCGTTGATCAGCCTGATGCCGATCAGCGAGTCACGAGCGGCGCCGGCATTGATCCGGCGCGGGCCGGAGATATTGCCGGCCGCGACGGCGCCGATCGTCGGCTCCCCCTCGCTGCCCAGCAAGGCGCGATGGTCCATCGGCTCAAAAGGCAGCATCTGGCCGCGCTCTGCCAGCGTCTGCTCGATCAGCTTCAGCGGCGTGCCGGCTTTGGCCCCGATCACCATTTCGGCGGGTTCATAAAGGGTGATGCCGGAGAGCCCGGCGCTGGAGAGCGTGCTGACGGCGTTGTCCGGCCGCCCCAGGCCGGAGCGCGTGCCGCCACCGCGGATGGCGAGCGGGATGCGCGCCTCGACGATCGAGGCGACGACGGCGCAGGCCTGCGCCTCTGTGGTGGGAGTGTGGAGCATCACGCGCCCACCGCTGTCATTCCGGGGCTTCGCTTCGCGAAGAACCCGGAACCCACGATTGGGTATCGCCGGTCAGGACAGCCCTTCATAGAAATCCTTCCATTCCGGATTCATGTCTTCGATGAGCTTGATCTTCCAGGCTCTGCGCCATTTCTTCAGGACCTTCTCCCGGTCGATCGCATCCCTGACATCCTCGAACTGCTCGTACCAGACCAGCCTGTCTATCCCGTAGCGGCTCGTGAATCCGATGTTCCGTTTCGATTTGTGCTCATAGGCCCGTCTCGCCAGATCGTTGGTGATTCCGAGGTAAAGCGTACCGCTTCGTTTGCTAGCCATGAGGTAGACGAAATACGCCATCCCGCTCACCCGGTCGTGGGTTCCGGGTTCTCGCTATGCGAGCCCCGGAATGACAAAGCTCACGCAGCGATCCGACCTTCGAGCGGGAAAACCTTGGCCGGGTTGAGCAGCCAACGCGGGTCGAACACCGCCCTCACCCGCTGCTGCTGATGCAGGTCCGCCTCGTTGAACTGCACGGTCATCAGGTCGCGCTTCTCGATGCCGACGCCATGCTCGCCGGTCAGGCAGCCGCCGACCTCGACGCAGAGCTTGAGGATGTCGTTGCCGGCATCCTCGGCCTTCTGCGCCTCGACCGGGTCGTTGCAGTTGTAGAGGATCAGCGGGTGGAGATTGCCGTCGCCGGCATGGAAGACATTGGCGACGCGCAGGCCATAGCCCTTGATGATCTCGTCCATGCGGCGCAGCACGAAGGGCAGCTGCCCAGTCGGAATGGTGCCGTCCATGCAGATATAGTCGGCGATCCGCCCGGTCGCGCCGAAGGCCGATTTGCGGCCCTTCCAGATCGCAGCCGTCTCCATCGCCGACTTGCTCTCCTTGACCGTCTTGACGCCGTGCTCCCTGGCGATGGCGACGATACGGGCGAGCTGGGCGTCCATCTCGGCCTCCGAGCCCTCGACCTCGATGATCAACAGCGCCTCGACATCCATCGGATAGCCGGCCTTGGCGAAGGCCTCGCAGATCTCGATCGCCGGCTTGTCCATGAATTCCATCGCGACCGGGATGATGCCGGCGCCGATGATGGCGGCGACCGCCGCCCCCGCCTCCTCGCTGCTCGGGAAGCCGAAGAGCACCGGGCGGGCGCCCTCGGCCGAGCGCAGGATGCGCACCGTCGCCTCGGTGACGATGCCGAGCTGCCCCTCCGAGCCGACGATCAGGCCGAGCAGGTCGAGCCCCGGCGCATCGAGATGGGCGCCGCCGATTTCGACGATGCTGCCATCCAGCATGACCAAAGTGACGCCGAGCACATTGTTGGTGGTGACGCCGTATTTCAGGCAATGCGCCCCGCCGGAATTCATGCCGATATTGCCGCCGATCGAGCAGGCGAGCTGCGAGGACGGGTCGGGCGCGTAGAAGAAGCCATCGGCCGAGACCGCGCCGGTGACGGCGAGATTGGTGACGCCGGCCTGCACCTTGGCGACGCGGTTGGCGTAGTCGATCTCGAGAATGCGGTTCATCTTGGAGACGCCGATCACCACCGCATCCTCCTGCGGGATGGCGCCGCCGGCGAGCGAGGTGCCGGCGCCGCGCGGCACGACCGGCACGCCCTGCTCGCCGCAATAGCGCAGCACGGCGGCGACCTCCTGCGTGGTCGAGGGCAGCACCACCGCGAGCGGCATGCGGCGATAGGCGGTCAGCGCGTCGGTTTCATAGGGCCGGCGCTCATCCTCGGTGGTGATCAGGGCCTCGGGCGCGACGAGCCGGGCGAGGCCGGCGAGAATCTGCTCGCGGCGAGCGAGGATATCGGCATCCGGCGCCGGAAAGGCGATGGCACTCATGGTCGATCCTTCTTCGTCCTCTCCAACCCCATCTCGAGGCGCCGCAGATCGGCGCCTCGAAGGGTGCGGGCTGAGCCGACCTTGTGACTCTAGAACAATTCTCGGGTTGTTGCAGCGAGAGTAACGTGCATGATTATTTCCGAAATGGAAAAAATGGAGGCTGTGTGGATCGGTTCGGCGACCTCGACGTTTTCGCCCACGTCGTCACCGCCAAGAGCATGTCGGCGGCCGGGCGCGAGCTCAGCCTGTCGCCGGCGGTGATCTCGAAGCGGATCCGCCGGCTCGAGGAGCGGCTCGGCGTGCGCCTGCTGCAGCGAACCACGCGGCAACTCTCGCTGACCGAGGCCGGCCAGGGCTTCTATGAGCGGGTCGTCGCGATCCTCGGCTCGATCGAGGAGGCGGAAGCCTGGGTGGCGAGCGGTGTCGGCCAGGCGCGCGGCACATTGCGCGTCTCGGCGCCGACCTCGTTCGGGCGGCTGCATGTCGCGCCGCATCTCAAGCCCTTCCTCGACGCCAATCCGATGGTCAATGTCGACCTGATCCTGACCGATGCCTTCGTCGACATCATCGGCGAGGGCTTCGACCTCGCGGTGCGGATCGCCGATCTCGGCGATTCCAGCCTGGTCGCGAAGCGGCTGGCGCCGAACCACCGCATCCTCTGCGCGACGCCGGCCTATCTCTCCGCCCATGGCCGTCCGGCGACGATCGAGGACCTCCAGAGCCATACGTTGATCGCCCATAATGCCGATCAATGGCGGCTCGACGGGCCGGAAGGGCCGGTCACGGTGCGCGTCACCGGGCAGTTGCGCACCAATTCCAGCGAGGTCGTGCGCGAGGCGCTGCTCGCCGGCGTCGGCATCGCCCTGCGCTCGACCTGGGATGTCGGGCCGGAGCTGAAATCAGGCGCGTTGACCAGGGTTCTGCCGGCCTATTCGGTCGGCAAGCGCGTCGCCGTCTACGCGGTCTATCCGAGCCGCCGCCACATGGAGCAGAAGGTCAGGGCCTTCGTCGATTTCCTGGCTGAACTCTACGGCGCGACGCCGTATTGGGACGAGGGCCTCGAACTGTAGAAGCCGCTTGCGCCGAACCGCGACCGCCCTGCATGATCGCCGCGAAGATCGGCGGCAGACCCGCCGCTACACTCCTCCTACTGCGTCGGACTTCTGTCGATGACTGATCTTGCTTGCCAGCGCCTCGCTGCCGCCGCACTGGGATCTCTACTGCTCGCAGCAACGACAACACCGGCGGCCGCCCAGATCAGGATCGACAGGGACCAGACCGGGCGAACCGTCGCGATCGTCGGCCTGCCGGGCTCATCCGGCTGCGTTCGGGGAACCTCCATCGGCCGGGTCGTCGATCGCGTCGTGGAGAAAGGCGAGTTGCAGGGCTTCACCTTCAACGAACCGCCCTATGACGACGGCTACATCAATCTGCCGGCGGCCTACGACATCAAGGACCGCGCCGCCTATCGCCGCCTTCAGGCCGCATTCGACGATCTTTTCCGCAAGGGCGCACGGCTCAAGATCACCTCGGTAGCATGCGGGGCGGCGGGCAGGATCGTCAAGCTGACGTCGGCGACGCTGCTTGACGACATGCCGCCGCGCAGAGCAGCGCCTGCCGCCGCGCCGGCGCCCTCGCCGGAACCTCGGTCCGCGGAGGCAGCGGGCGGCGACGGCGGCGTGAAGAGCGATGACGGCGACGACAGCGTGCTGCGGGCGCCGGATGGGCCCCGCATCGAGGAATCGGCCTCCGCCACCCCGCCACGACCAACCCCACAACGACCGGTACCGACACCGCAGCCGGCTCCGCAACAGCAAGCCCAAACGAAGCAGGCTGGCGAGGACGAAGCCCTGTGGGATTTCTCGACCTATGGCCGCAAGGCCAAGCTCGGCATCGCCGACGGCAATCATTTCGCGACGCTGATGCTCGACTGCGTACAGGGCTCCGGCCGCACGACAGTGCTGGCCGATGACCCGCAAGGCAAGTATCGACGCGGCTCGCGGCAGACCTTCAGGATCACCGCCGGCGAGGACATGGTCGCGATCACCGGCAAGGCGATCTACTCCGAAATGGACGCAGCGATGCAAATCGAGGCGACCATCGAACTGGAGCCGCTGCGGGACGTATTGTCGGAGATCGCGCGCCAAAGCCGTTTCGTCATCAGGACGCCCGGCGGCAGCCAGCCCGTCGACATCCGCGGCGCCAACATTGCAATCCCGAAATTTCTCGCAGCCTGTAGCAGGCGTCGCTGACGAGAAAACACATCCCGCAAGGCGGGTTGATCAAGTCGATCCATCAGGACCACCGGAGACAAGACATGTTCGGCTTCATCGAAGGCTTCAGCGTCGAGGTCTACGATTTGCGCTTCAACCGGATCGTGCCCGCCTCGGCCCGGATGGAGCGGCTCTGGACCGGCGCGCGCTGGACGGAAGGGCCGGCCTGGTTCCCGGCGCATAACACGGTGGTCTGGTCCGACATCCCGAACGACAGGATGATGCGCTACGACGCGCTCTCGGGTCATGTCGGTATCTTCCGGCAGCCGGCGCGCAATTCGAACGGCAACACGGTCGACCGCCAGGGACGACTCGTCACCTGCGAGCATGGCGGGCGCCAGGTGACGCGCACCGAGCATGACGGCTCGATCACCGTGCTCGCCAGCCATCATCAGGGCAAGCGGCTGAACTCGCCGAACGACGTCGTGGTCAAGTCGGACGGCTCGATCTGGTTCACGGACCCCGATTACGGCATCCTCAGCGATTATGAGGGCGACAAGGCCGAAAGCGAGATCGGCCGTTGCCATGTCTACCGCATCGACCCGCATTCGGGCGCACTGACCATCGTCGCCGACGATTTCGTCAAGCCGAACGGGCTCGCCTTCTCGCCCGACGAAAGCGAGCTCTACATTTCCGATACCGGCGCCAGCCACGACCCGCAGAACGGTCCGCGCCATATCCGCAAATTCGCGGTCACCGGCGACGGCACGACGCTCGGCGCCTCCTCCGTCTTCGCCGAAAGCACGGCCGGGCTGTTCGACGGCTTCCGCTTCGACGCAAGCGGGCGGCTCTGGACCAGCGCCGCCGACGGGATCCACGTCTACCACTCCGATGGCACGCTGATCGGCAAGGTTCTGGTGCCGGAGATCGTCGCCAATCTCTGCTTCGGCGGGCCGAAGCGGAACCGGCTGTTCATCTGCGGTACGACCTCGCTCTACGCGCTGATGACCCACACCAACGGCGCCGCGTAAAATCGGCAACCTCCCGCGGCCCTCATCCTGAGGAGCGGGCGGAGCCCGCGTCTCGAAAGATGATTCAGCTGTTTTCGGAGGCTTCTGGAGCATCCTTCGAGACGCCGCCTTGCGGCTCCTCAGGATGAGGGCTGTGGAAACTCTGCCACCAACGGGGCGCGGCTGACGCTCAGTTCTCCGACGGCGGCTTCTCGGGTTTGATCCAGCCGACGATGAAAGGCATCGAAAGCCCGAGCAGCATGAAGCGCGCGAGATGGTGCGCGCCGACATAGAGTGGGTCGAGCCCCATGGCGAAGGCGAGCATCGCCATCGCCTCGAGCCCACCCGGCGCGAACGCGGCCATGGCGCTGGCATAGGGCACGCCGGCAAGCCAGGCCGCCGGCCAGGCGAAAGCGAAGGCGACGAGCATCGAGACCACGAAGCCGCCGATCGCCAGCGGGAAGAGCGCCGCGATCTCGTTGCGCTTGAGATTGGAGACGCGCCCGCCCATGGCGGCGCCGAGCATCACCATCACCGCCGTGGCGATCTCCGGCGGCAGCGTGCCATGGACGATTCCGGCGCCGTGCAGCACGGCGCTCGCCAGCGTCGCGCCAAGGATATAGGGCGCCGTGACGCGCAGCCGGTCGAAGATCAGGCCAGTCGCGAGGGCGCAGCCGAGCACCAGCACCATGTCTGGAAGGCTGATCACCTGCAAAGGCGGCGGGACGCCGACCCCGCCACCACCGCCGCTGCTCAGTTTCATGATGCTGGGCAGGACGGCCACCAGCACGAGAATGCGGAAGAGCTGGATTGCGGCGATCCGGCCGATATTGGCGCCCTTGTCCTGTGCCACCGAGATCACCGCCGAGAGCGCGCCGGGAGCGGCGGCGAGCAGCGAATCGATCCAGGACCAGCGCGCCACAAAGCGCAGATACGCCCCCGTCGCCAGCATGATCGCCGCCAGCGCGACGAGCAGGATGAAGAGCGAGCCGGGATAGCGCGCCGTCGCCGCCAGCGCCTCGGGCGTGGCGGAGGAGCCGATCAGGGCGCCCGACATCACCATGGTCGAATCGAACCAGGGCTTGCGCAAATCTGGCAGCGGCCGGATCACGCCGATGATCGAGACCAGCAGCATCGAGCCCGAGAGCCAGGCGGCGGGAATGTCGAGCAAGGCGAAAAGCCCGCCGCCGACCGCGGCGCAGGCGATCAGGGCAGCTTCGCGCGACAGCGTGCGCAAGCGATAGGGCAGGAAATTCGGAACGGGCATGCCTCAGGCCATGCGCCGGCTCGGCGCATGGCGGCATCAATGAAGGGCGCGGCCGACTTGGTCAAACGCCCGCAGGGCGCGTCGGCCATGCATTCGCGCTCAGGCCGAGAGTGCCTTTTGCAACCGCGCGACGGCCTCGGTGAGATCGGACGCCTTGCGCGCGAAGCAGAGCCGCAGACCGGTCTCGCCGCCGGGGCCGAAGGCAGTGCCGGGCGCCAGGCCGACATTGGCGGTGTCGACCAGCTCGATGGCGAGCGCGCGCGAATCGGTGCGGCCGTCGACGGCGAAGAACTGGTAGAAGGCGCCGTCGGGCGCCTGCAGCGAAACGCGATTGGTCGCCTTCAAGCCCTCGGCGATGATGCGCCGGCCTTCCTTGGCCCGGGCGATCTGCTCGGCGACGAAAGGCTCGCCCTCGTCGAGCGCCGCGATGGCCGCGCGCTGGACGAAGACCGGCGAGCCCGAGGTCGAGTACTGGATCAGGTTCTCGATGATCTGGCCGAGGGCCGGCGGGGCCTCGATCCAGCCGATGCGCCAGCCGGTCATCGCCCAGTTCTTCGAGAAGGTCTGGACGAAGAGAAGCCGGTCCTCCTGCTCCATCACGTCATGGAAGGAGGCGGCGCGGGCCGAGCCGTCATAGACGAAGCGCGCATAGATCTCGTCGGCGATGATCCAGATGCCGTGCCTGCGGGCAAGCGCCAGGATCGCGGCGAGCTCGTCGCGGGTCGCGGTCCAGCCGGTCGGGTTCGCCGGCGAGTTGATGACGAGGGCACGCGTGCGCGGCGTGATCGCCGCTTCGAGCTTGGCGAGATCGAGGGTGAAGCGTCCCTGGTGGAAATCCATCGCCACGGAGACTGTCGCGGCTCCCGCGACGCCGAGGGCCGCGGCGACATTGGGCCAGGCCGGGGTCGGGATGACGATCTCGTCGCCGGCTCCGGCGATCATCCGCACCGCGATCTGGACCGACTGCATGCCCGAGCCGGTGACGAAGAAGCGATCGGCCGAGAAGGGCCGGCCATAGAGTGCGGCATGGTAGCGGGCCAGAGCCTCGCGCAGCTCGGGGATACCGCGCTGCCAAGTGTAGAAGGTCTCACCATCGGCCAGCGATTTGTTGGCGGCGCGGATGATGAATTCCGGCGTCGGCAGATCGCCCTCGCCGACCCAGAGCGGGATCAGGCCGGGCTTTAGCCGGCCGTGGTTGACGACCTCGACGATCCCGCTTTCGGGCGCGCTGCGGGCCTCGGGTCGCAGGTCGGCGATCAGGCTGGTGCCGGCCGGGGCATGCATGTTCATGGTCGATCCTTCGCGGGAAACATGCCGGCCAATCTAGCCCATCGTCGGGCGCGGCGGCATGAAATCGCGAGATCGACCCGATCGCTCGCAGTGATGGTTCGCGGGGCGCGTCCGAAGACCCGGCTCGCCCCGCGAAGGCAGTCAGGCCTGCTTCTGCTTCAGCAGGTCGCGGATCTCGCTGAGCAGGGCGATGTCCTGCGGCGGAGCCACCGGCTCGGCCGGCTTGGCCGCCTGCTTGCGCCGGAGGGTGTTGATGCCCTTGACGACGAGAAACAGCACGAAGGCGATGATCATGAAGTTGACCGCGACGGTCAGGAAATTGCCATAGGCGAGGACGGCGCCCTGCTTCTTGGCATCGGCGAGGACCGGCGACGTGACGCCGCTGTTCAGCCCGAAGAAGTAGTTGGAGAAGTCGACGCTGCCGATCGCGCCGATCAACGGCATGATGATGTCGCCGACGAGCGATTCGACGATCCTGCCGAAGGCCGCGCCGATGATCACGCCGATGGCGAGATCGACGACATTGCCCTTCAGCGCGAATTCCTTGAATTCATTTATCATGGAGCGCCTTTCCGAATGCTTGGCCAGTTTTCGGCACCGCGCTGCGCAATGCCGCCCCCGCCCGCACGCTAAACCAGCCGCGCCGGCCGAGGAAACAGTCTTCCGGCCGTTTTCCTCGGCCTTCCTCAAGAGAAAAGCAGCTTCCAGGCCTCGATTGGCCAGTTTGCGAAGATCAGGCGACGAAGAACACTGCGAAAGGCCCATGGGGATCATAAGCGGCATGGCAACCGCTGACGGATCGCCCGCGCCGGTCTAATGGCTGATGGCGGCCGGCGTCCTGCGGCGGTAGGCTGACTTCAAGAACAGTGGCTGCGAGGGAGCCCGATGATTCCGGCCTGGTCTGTCGTGCTGACGGCGCTCGCCTATCTCTGCGCGCTGTTCGCGATCGCCCATCTCGCCGACACCTCGGGCCGGCGCCTGATGAGCGGGCGGGCGCGCACGACGATCTATGCGCTGGCGCTCGGGGTCTACTGCACCTCCTGGACCTTCTACGGCTCGGTCGGCTTCGCGCATCGCAACGGCTTCGACTTCCTCGGCATCTATGTCGGGCCGATCCTCGTCATCGGCCTCGGCCACCGCTTCGTCGCACGCATCGTGACGATCGCGAAATCGCAGAACATCACCTCGATCGCCGACTTCGTCGGCGCGCGCTACGGCAAGAGCGAGCGCGTCGCCGCCATGGTCTGCCTCGTCGCGGTGATCGGCGCGCTGCCCTATATCTCGCTGCAGCTGAAGGCGGTGGCGAACTCGCTCTCGGTCTTCCTCGCCGCGACCGGCGGGCCGGCGCCGCTCGCCGATCTCCCGGTGCTGGGCGACCTCGCCTTCCTCGTCGCACTCGTCCTCGCCGGCTTCGCTTGCGCCTTCGGCACCCGCCATATCGACGCCACCGAACATCAGGACGGGCTCGTCCTGGCGATCGCGGTCGAATCCCTGATCAAGCTGATCGCCTTCCTCGCACTCGGCCTCTTCGTGGTCTACGGGCTGTTCGACGGCGGCGCCGACCTCTTGGCACAAGCGACCCGCGCGGCCGTGGATGCGCCGCCGATCTGGCAGCGGACCTCGAACTGGCCGACCTTCCTGACGCTGACCGTGCTGTCGTCCTTCGCAGCGCTCTTGCTGGCGCGGCAGTTCCACATGGCGATCGTCGAGAACCGCGACGTGCAGGACGTGCGCCGCGCCGCCTGGATGTTCCCGCTCTATCTGATCCTGATCAATCTCTTCGTCCTGCCGCTCGCAGCGGCGGGCGAGGTGATGCTGACCGGATCGAACATCGATCGCGACATGACGGTGCTCCTGCTGCCGTTGCAGGAGCGGGCGAGCCTCGTCGCCCTGCTCGTCTTCATCGGCGGGCTTTCGGCCGCGACCGCCATGGTGATCGTCGTCTCGGTCGCCCTCGCGATCATGATCTCGAACCACATCGTCATGCCGCTGCTGCTGCGCGGACGCGGCGTCGCGCCGGACCCAGATCGCGCCACTGCGGCCTGGGCGCGCGGAAGGAGCGCGAACGGCTCGACCGGCGGCGATCTCGGCTCACAGGTCGTCCATATCCGGCGCGGCGCGATCATCGCCGTGATCCTGCTCGGCTACGCCTATTATCGGGCATCCGGCGAAGCGGCTCTGGTCTCGATCGGCCTGCTCTCCTTCGCCGCCACGGCGCAGATCGCGCCGGCCTTCTTCGGCGGCCTGATCTGGCGGCGCGGCACCGCTCTGGGCGCCGTGGTCGGGCTGGGTGCCGGACTGCTGACCTGGCTCTACACGCTGCTGATGCCGAGCATCGCCCAGCCCGGCGGCTTCTGGAGCGATATCGTCCAGAACGGCCCGCTCGGCATCGGCCTGCTACGGCCGGAAGCGCTGTTCGGCGTCACCCTGCCCAGCCTGCCGCATGGCGTGCTGTGGAGCCTTTCGGTCAATCTCGCCTGCTATATCGGCTTCTCGCTCATGCGTCCGGCGAGCGCGATGGAGCGGCTCCAGGCCAATGCCTTCATCGATTCCGACCGCGCCACCATGGCCCAGTCCTTCTCGCTCTGGCGCTCCAGCGTCACCGCGGCCGAGTTGCAATCGACCATCGGCCGCTATCTCGGGCTGGAGCGCACGCAGCGTGCCTTCGAGGGCTTCGCGCAATCGCGCGGCGAGGAACTCAACGGCGCGCGCGAGGCCGACATCCACATGCTGCGCTTCGGCGAGCATCTGCTCTCCTCGGCGATCGGCGCCGCCTCCTCGCGGCTTGTGCTCTCGCTGCTGCTGCGCCGGCGCAACCTCTCGACCGAAGCCGCCTTCAAGCTGCTCGACGACGCCTCGGCGGCGCTGCAATACAATCGCGATATTCTTCAGAACGGCCTCGACCATGCCGGGCAAGGCATCACCGTGCTCGACCGCGACCTGCGCCTGCTCGCCTGGAACAAGGCCTTCATCCAGCTCTATGGCTTGCCGCCCTCGCTGGTGCGCTTCGGCACCGGGATCGACGAGGTCGTGCGCTACAATGCGGCGCGCGGCGCCTATGGCGAGGGAGCGCAGGACGAGCTGATGGCAGCGAGGCTGGAAAGCCTGGTGAACGACCGCGAGCCGGTCCGGCTGAAGCTCTATCCCTCGAAGAAGGTGATCGAGATCCGCTCCAACCCGCTGCCGGATGGAGGCCTCGTCACGACCTATACCGACATCACCGATTCCGTGGTCGCGGAGGAGGAGCTGGAGCGCACCAACGAGACACTGGAGGGACGCGTCGCCGAGCGCACCGAAGAACTGCAGCGCGTCAACACCGAGCTGCAGCGGGCCAAGGCCGAGGCGGAAGACGCCAACGCCTCGAAGACCCGCTTCCTCGCAGCCGCCAGCCACGATATTTTGCAGCCCTTGAACGCCGCCCGGCTCTATGCCTCGGCTCTGGTCGAGCGCGACCGGGCGGCGAACCGACCCGAGCTCGCCGAGAACATCGACGCCTCGCTCGACGCCGTCGAGGAAATCCTGACCGCGCTGCTCGAAATCTCGCGGCTCGATGGCGGGGCGCTCAAGCCGGAGATCTCGACCTTCCGGCTCGACGAGCTGATGCGGCAGCTGCAGCGCGAATTCGAGCCGAGCGCGCAGGAGAAAAGCCTGACGCTGGTATTCTCGCCGACTTCGGCGACGATCCGCTCCGACCGGCGGCTGCTGCGGCGCCTGCTGCAGAACCTGGTCTCGAACGCGATCAAATACACGCCGAACGGCAAGGTTCTGGTCGGCTGCCGTCGCCGCGGCGAACAGGTCGCCATCCAGGTGCTCGACACAGGCCTCGGCATCCATGCCAGCAAGCAGAAGATCGTCTTCCGCGAGTTCCTGCGCCTCGACCCCGGCGCCAAGGTGGCGCGCGGCCTCGGCCTCGGGCTCTCGATCGTCGAGCGCATCGCGCGCACGCTCGACCACACGCTGACCCTGTCCTCGACGCCGGGCCGCGGCACCCGCTTCTCGCTGCTGGTGCCGACGGCGGCGCAGATGCCCGCGGCCACGGCCTCCGCTCCCCGGCGCCTGCCTTCCGGCGGACAGCTCTCGGGACTGAAGATCCTGGCGATCGACAACGAGCCCTCGATCCTCGACGGCATGCGGCTGCTGCTCGGCGGCTGGGGCTGCACCGTCGCCACCGCGAGCGGCCTCGACGAGGCCCTGTCGCTGATGGACGCCGGCCTGAGCCCTGACGTGGTCATCGCCGATTACCATCTCGACGAGGGCGACGGCCTCGCCTCGATCGCCAGCCTGCGCAAGCGCGCCGGTGCCGGCCTGCCGGCAATCCTGCTGACAGCCGATCGCTCGCCGGAGATGCGCGAAGCCGCCGCTGCGCTCGACGTGCACGTGCTCAACAAGCCGCTGAAGCCCGGCGCCCTGCGCGCGCTGCTCGCGCAATGGCGGGCGACGCGGCTCGCGGCGGAGTGAGCGGACAGCGCTCCCGCCCTACCCCGTGATTTCGGCTGGAGCGCAACGGAACGCCGGGATGGCGTTTCAACGCGCCGTGAGGGACCTCGTCCAGGCCGCCTATTCCGGCAAGGCCTCCGTCAGCCCCCGCCCCGTCGCACCGGCCTGACGCATCGCCTCCTCGGCGCGCAGGAAGGCCTCGACCTCGGGGCTCGGCGGCGGGCTCTCTGCTTCGACGCCGAGCTCGGCGAGCAGACGGGCGACCGGAACGAAGGCCTTGCCCTTCCGGTCGTAGAGCGCGGCACGCACCAGCGCCACCGCCGCGACGATCTCACCGCCATCGCGACCATCGGCGAGGATGCGATGCTGCATCACCACCCAGCCCTCGGCCCAGCAGAGCATGCGGGTTTCGAGGCGGATGGCGCGGAACAGCCTGAGTTCGCGGCGAAAGCGGATCGTGCCGCAATTCACCACCGGCACCCAGCCATGGCGCAAAATGGCGCGCCAGAGGCCGCTGCGCAGCATCAGGTCGGTCCGGCCGAGATCCATCAGCCCCCAGTAGCGCGCATTGTTCATATGCAGGCTGGTGTCGAGATCGTGGAACCAGACCCGAAAAGGCAGGATCGAGGCCTCGAAGGGCGGCCTCAGCCGCGGCTGGAAGGGCCGGGAGAGCAGCAGCCAGAGCAGGCGCAACCAGAGATTCATGCCGGCAACCTTCGGCGTGGATGAAGTTCCCGCGCTTGTAGCCGGAAACCGGCGCCACGCCATAAGCTCGTCATCGACAGGCTCCAGAGATTCGCCGCCGTCAGCTCCCGAAAGCCCGCTCATGCCGACACTCCACGTCTCCTCCCTGTCGAAGCTGAACGAGACCGTCGCGGCGGTCGGCGCGAGCCATGTCGTCACCCTGATCAACGCCGCGACGGCGGTCGAGACCCCGCCCGGGATCGCCGCGGAACGGCATCTGATGCTCGCCATGTCCGACATCACCGCCGAAATGGCCGGGCACGTCATTCCAGCCAGCGAGCATGTCGAGCGCCTGCTCGGCTTCGTGCACGACTGGGACCGGCAGAACCCGATCGTCGTGCATTGCTGGGCCGGGATCAGCCGTTCGACGGCCGGCGCCTATATCGCGGTCTGCGCGCTTCGGCCGGAGCGGGACGAGGGCGAGATCGCCGAGCGCCTGCGCGCCCTCTCCCCGTCGGCGACGCCCAATGCCCGGCTGGTCGCGCTCGCCGACGAGATCCTCGGCCGCGGCGGGCGGATGAGCGCGGCGATCGAACGGATCGGCCGCGGCGCCGATGCCTTCGAGGGCAAGCCCTTCCGTTTCGACCTCGACTGACTTCGGCCTTCGCGCAGAATCATGCGGCGGGCCGGGTCGGTTCGCCGCACTGCGCAGAAAATGGCGCAGTGCACGCAAGGACCTGCTTGCCAGTGGCCATTTTTTCGCAGAAACATCCCGCCTCGAAAGCAGGCGCAAAGATAAGCGCCGCCGCCCGAGGATGCTGCGCAATAATGTCGATCGAACTCGATTCCCGTGACAGGACGATCCTGCGCATCCTGCAGAATGACGGGCGCATCACCAATTCGGATCTCGCCGAGAAGGTGCATCTCTCGCCCTCGGCCTGCCTGCGCCGGGTCCGCCAGCTCGAGGAGAGCGGGCTTATCCGCAGCTACGCCATGCTGCTCGACGAGAAGATCGCCGGCTTCCCCGGCACCGCCTTCGTCTTCGTCACGCTCGACCAGCAGGGCCGCGCCTCGCTCGAAGGCTTCGAACAGGCCGTGCAGGGGCTGCCCGAAATCCTCGAATGCCATCTGCTCGCCGGTGCGCACGACTATCTGATGCGGGTGATCTATCGCGATTCCGCCGATTTCGAGCGTATCCACACCGACATCATCACCCAGCTTCCCGGCGTGACGCGGGTGCAGTCGACACTGACGCTGCGCACCATCAAGAAGAGCTCGGCGCTGCCGGTCTGAGCCTGGGCGGGGTTGCGGGGCCCGGCCTCAAGGCCGATAACGGGCGCCCAACAGGATTCGCCTCAGTGACCGAAGCCAAGCCCAACGCCGATATCGCCACCCTGCCCTTCGAGGAGGCGCTGAAGCAGCTCGAGGCGATCGTCGCCCGGCTGGAGCGCGGCGACGTCGCGCTGGAGGAATCGATCGACATCTACACACGCGGCGAGGCGCTGAAGGCGCGCTGCGACGCGCTGCTGAAGCAGGCCGAAGCGCGCATCGAGAAAATCACCCTCGGCGCCGACGGCAAGCCGACGGGCACCGCCCCGCTCGATGTCGAGAAATAGGCGGGCACTCAAGCAGGGCGCTCCAGGCGCGCTCTACGCCGAATTCGTGACCACCATACTCGCCGAAAGCGCTTCAGGCGCTATGGCATCGGACCGAAAAGCGGACTCCACTTTTCGGAAAATTCTGATGCAACAACAATGAGATAGATCACCGTGACCGCGTCTGAACGGACGCGTGGTGATCTAGGCCTCGGATGATGCGACGCGGCTCGCCCGGCTGGCGAACCACGAAAAGATGGGTAAAGCCGCCGCCTGAGGCGACGGCTTTACCCCTGCGCGTCAGGCCGCGCGCTTCCGGCCACGCTCGAAGGCGACGAGGATCGCCGCGCCGAGCGCCGATTTCAGCACGCCACCGATCAGGAAGGGCAGGACGCCGGCGAGGATCGCCTTCTCGACGCCGATCAGGGTCGAGAGCCAGAGCGCGCCGAACACCAGGCAGAGTGCGTTGCCGATGAGCATGGCGACAAGGGCGAGGCTCGGGCGGCTGCCGTTCCAGCCGCGCTCGACCAGCCAGCCGACCAGCGCGCCGACGATCGGGAAGGCGAAGAGATAGCCGGCCGTCGGACCGACGAAGGACAGCAGGCTGCCATTGCCGTTGGCGAGGACCGGCAAGCCGAGCGCCGCCTCGAACAGCCAGGCGGTGATGGTGATCGCGCCGAGGCGCCAGCCATAGAGCGCGCCGATCAGCGTCACCGCCAGGGTCTGCATGGTCACCGGCACCGGAATCATCGGCACGCTGATCTGCGAGGAGATCGCGAGGATGAGGGTCCCGAGCAGGACGGCGGCGATCTGGACGGTCAGGGGCCGCGCGCCGAGGGCGAGCGGGGCGAGACCGGGCCGGGGCGCGGCCTGGGACAGAGGATTCATCGGCATCTCCTTGCTGGTGCAGAATTATAGATAATTTACATTCGCGATCTATTACTGACGCCACAGCCGGCGCCGATTTGCAAGCCTCGCCCGTCAGCCGACAATGGCGAAGGCATCGCGTGTCGCCCCCGAGGCCATGCGCACGGGCTTGCTGCCGACCCACTGCACATGCCGGGCAAGCACCGCCTCGGCCTCGTCCAGTCGCCCGGCCCGCAGTGCCGCCAGGATCACGCCATGATCATGGTCGGTGCGACCATCCCATTCCGAGCGCCAGGCGGAAAACAGGAAACGCGCGCTGGCGGCATGCAGGTCATCGATGGCGGCCAGCAGCCGCGGCATGGCGCAGGGCGTCAGGATCAGCCGATGGAACCGGCGATTCGCCGCCTCCCAGGAGCGGACGTCGCGGGAACGGTCGCCGGCTCTGGTGGCCTCCTCGGCCTCGTCGAGGATGGCGCGCGTCAGATGCGGCGCGGCATGGCGCAGCGCCAGCACCTCGAGCGCGGCGCGCATCTGTGCGACCTCACGCACTTCACGCAGGTCGAAGGCGGCGACGCGTACGCCGCGGCGTGGCTCGCTGACCGCCAATCCCTGCGCCTCGAGGCGCTGAAAAGCCTCGCGCACCGGCACATGGCTGGCGCCGAATTCGGCCGCGACATGGTCCTGCCGCAGGCGGCTGCCGGGCTCGAGCTGGCCGGAAATGATCCGCTCGGCCAAAGTGCGGCTGATCCGGACCGAAAGCGTCTCTGTCTTTTCCTTAGGCATGGATTATCGATAATTTTTCCGGAGGTCGGCGTCGAGCCGAATTGCAACCTTCTCACCCGGCACCTTGCCCAAGCGAGCTCGCACGCGCAGACTCGACGCCGGTTCAGCGCTCATGGGAGAAGCCGCCATGTCCCAGCTTCCAGACAACGACCCGGTCCCCGGCGATACACGCTCCTGCGAAGCGCTCGAGCAGGTGATCGTGCCGCGCGCGCATGATCTCGGCGGCTTCTCGGTCCGGCGGGCCCTGCCCTCGATCGGCCGCAAGATGGTCGGCCCCTTCATTTTCTTCGACCAGATGGGCCCGGCCGAGTTCCTGCTCGGCGAGGGCATCGATGTCCGCCCGCACCCGCATATCGGGCTCTCGACCGTGACCTATCTGTTCGACGGCGAGATCATGCATCGCGATTCGCTGGGGACGGCGCTGCCGATCCGCCCAGGCGCGGTGAACCTGATGACGGCCGGGCGCGGCATCGTCCATTCCGAGCGCACCGCCCCGGAGGAACGACTGAAGGCACCGAAGCTCTACGGCATCCAGACATGGCTCGCTCTGCCGAAGACGCATGAGGAGATCGCGCCGGGCTTCATCCACCACGCCGCGCCCGAGCTGCCGCGCATCGTCGGCGAAGGCAAGCGCATCAGCCTGATCATGGGCTCGGCCTATGGCCGGACGTCGCCGGTGAAATTCCCCTGGGACACGCTCTATGCCGAGGCGGTGATGGCGCCGGGCGCGATCCTGCCGCTCGACCCCGATTATGACGAGCGCGCCGTCTACATCGTCTCCGGCAAGATCGACATCGCAGGCGACGAATTCGGCGCCGGCCAGCTCCTGATCTTCAAGCCGGGCGACCGGATCTCGATCCTCGCCGTCGACCAGAGCCGGTTGATGCTGATCGGCGGCGAGCCGATGGACGGGCCGCGCCATATCTGGTGGAATTTCGTTTCCTCCTCGAAGGAGCGCATCGACCAGGCCAAGGCGGAATGGAAGACTGGCCGCTTCGACACCGTGCCCGGCGATTCCGAGGAATTCATCCCGCTGCCGGAAGGATAGAGCGGCCCGGGTTGCCGCCAGCACGAAACGCCTCTCGAAAGCCGCCATGCCATCGCAACGGGAATTGCCTGCGCCCGAATCGGGCCCGACGCGGCTACGCGGATTTCTCTGGGCCGGGCTCGCCGTCTCGATCTTCGCCGGCTGGTTCGTGGTCACGCGCTTCAGCGTCACCCGCACCCTCAATGTCTGGGACCTGACGGCGCTGCGCTACGGCATCGGCGCGATCCTGCTTGCGCCGGTGCTGCTGCGCCGGCTGCCGCCCAGGGCCTGGCGCAACGGCTTCGTCTTCGCGGCGCTCTGGGGCGCGCCCTTCGCCATCCTCGTCGCCTTCGGCGTGCAGATGACCTCGGCCGGCCGCGCCGCCTCGGTAACGCCGACGCTGATGCCGGTCTTCGCCGGCCTGCTCGGCTGGCTCCTGCTGCGCGAGCGGCCGGGCCGGATCAGGCTCGCCGGCTATGGCGCCATCGCCGCCGGGCTTTGCGGGCTCGTGCTGACCGCCGGTGGTGCGCAGGGAGCGCCGAGCCTGCTCGGCCTGGGCCTGCTCGTCCTCGCGGCCGTCATGTGGGCGAGCTACACGCTGATCCTGAGGCGCAGCGGCCTGACGCCGATCCAGTCGGCCGCACTGATCTGCTTCTGGTCGGCGGTGATCTTCGTGCCGACCTACATCACGCTCGGTCTCAGCCATCTCGGGCAGGCGCCGGCGGCCGAGATCGCGATCCAGAGCTTCTATCAGGGCGTGCTGATGAGCACCGTCGCGCTGATCAGCTTCAATCGCGGCGTGACGCTGCTCGGTGCCTCGGCCGGCGCGGCGATGATCGCGCTCGTGCCGGTCGCCGCCTCGCTGCTCGCCATCGTCTTTCTCGGCGAGATCCCCGACATGGCGGAGGGAATATCGATCGCCCTGATCGTCGGCGGCGTCCTGCTCGCTGCGAGGCCTGCGGGGAACAAGGCACGCTGAGGCGAGCCATCCACCGCTCAGCCCGAGTTCAGTTCCCCTGCCGGCATCACCTTGAGCCGCGGCATCTGCGAGGCGAGGATCGCCAGCGTCGACAAGCCGAACAGGACGACCGGCAGCCAGATCGCGGCCTCCAGCCCGAAGCGCTCCCCGGCCAGCCCGCCGGCGAGCGCGCCGAGCGGGCGCATGCCGTACATCGCAGTGGTGATGGTGGCGCTGACACGCCCGAGCAGGGGCTGCGGCGTCACGGCCTGGCGCAAGGTCGTCTGGGTGATGAACCAGAGGATCGGGCCGAAGCCGAACAGGAAGAAGGCGAGCGCCAGCGCCGGCCAGCCCCAGGCGGGTGGGGCCGATGCGAGCAAGGCTGCCCCGAGCAAAGAGACCGCCGGTCCGAAGACCAGCAGCATCCCGGTCGGCAGGCGCGCGATCAGCCAGGCGCCGGAGAGGGCCGCTGCGACCGCCCCGGCGCCGTAGACGGAGGAAGCCAGGCCGACAGCCTTCGGATCGAGCGCCAGCACCCGCAGCGCATAGGGCGCGACCAGCGCCATGAAGGCGAAGAAGGCGAGATTCCAGGCGATTGCGCAGAGCGCGATCGGCCGCAGATAAGGGTGACGGGCGACGAAGGCGCCGCCCTCGGCGATGGCGCGATGCAGCTTCTGCCGCGGCTGGGCCGGCGCGGCCTCTGCCGGCAGGCGCATGGCCGTGGCGATGACGACGAGGCCCGCCACAGCGCAGAGCGCCAGTCCGAGCCAGCCGCTGCCGCGCGCCACCGTCCAGCCGGCGATCAGCGGCGCGATCAGGTTGAAGCTCGCCCGGCCGAGTTCGAGGCGGCTGTTCGCTCGCGGCAGCAAGGCGAGCGTGACCGCGCGCGGCATCAGCACGAAGACCGAGAGCGCGATCACGACCGGCCCGGCCGCCGCGACGAAGGTCGAGAGCGCCAGCGCCGGGCCTATCATTCCCGCCGCAAGCAGGGCCGCACCGAAGCCCGAGCCGACAGCCATCAGCAGGCCGCCGAGCAGGATCAGGCTGCGCGGGGCGACCCGGTCGGCCAGTACGCCCGCCGGCAAGGAGATCAGCAGCCAGGCGGCGGACTGGGCGGCGACGAGCAGGCCGACGAAGCGCGCGCTCGCTCCCGCTTCGGTCGCTGCCAGCGTGATCGTGTCGAGCGCCAGCTTGTCGGCGAACTGCGCCGCGACGCCGGTCAGGAGCAGGACGAAAAAGAGCGGCGAGCTCAAGGCCGAGCGCATGGCAAGTTTCCGATTTCGCGGACGGGGCACGCGGATGTCCCACGCACCGATGCCCGCTCCCACCCGTTTCCTGCCCGGGCTGCGACCATCAGAGGTTTGCCAGCGCCGCCCCGAGCGACTATTCGGGAATGACGATCAAGCCAGCAGCGGCCAGCCCTTGACCCGTCCCAAGACACCCCTTCTCGACCAGGTTCCCGATCCGCAGGCCTTGCGCCGGCTCGACGATGCGCAGCTGCGCCAGCTCGCCGACGAGCTCCGGGCCGAGACGATCGACGCGGTCTCGGTGACCGGTGGCCATCTCGGCGCCGGGCTCGGCGTGGTCGAGCTCACAGTCGCGCTGCACCATGTCTTCGACACGCCGCGCGACCGGGTGATCTGGGATGTCGGCCACCAAGCCTATCCGCACAAGATCCTGACTGGCCGCCGCGCCGGCATCCGCACCCTGCGCCAGCCCGGCGGCCTTTCCGGCTTCACCAAGCGCTCGGAGAGTGAATACGACCCGTTCGGCGCGGCCCATTCCTCGACCTCGATCTCGGCCGGGCTCGGCATGGCGGTCGGCCGCGATCTTGCCGGCGGCGCCAACAATGTCATCGCGGTCATCGGCGACGGCGCGATGTCGGCCGGCATGGCCTATGAGGCGATGAACAATGCCGGCGCGCTCGGCTCGCGGCTGATCGTCATCCTCAACGACAACGACATGTCGATCGCCCCGCCGGTCGGCGCGATGTCGGCCTATCTGGCGCGGCTGGTCTCCGGCCGGACCTATCGCTCGCTGCGCGAGATCGCAAAATACCTCGCCGAGAAGCTGCCGCGCTTCTTCCACGAGAAGGCGAAGCGCACCGAGGAATATGCCCGCGGCTTCTGGACCGGCGGCACGCTGTTCGAGGAGCTCGGCTTCTACTATGTCGGCCCGATCGACGGGCATAATCTCGACCATCTCCTGCCGGTGCTGCGCAATGTCCGCGACGCCGAGAGCGGGCCGATCCTGGTCCATGTCGTCACGCAGAAAGGCAAGGGCTACGCCCCGGCCGAGGCCAGTGCCGACAAATATCACGGCGTCGTCAAATTCGACCCTGTCACCGGCCAGCAGGCCAAGGCGCCGGCCAATGCGCCGAGCTACACCAATGTCTTCGCCAATGCCCTGATCAAGGCGGCGCGCGAGGACGAGAAGATCGTCGCCGTGACTGCCGCCATGCCGTCCGGCACCGGGCTCGACGCCTTCGGCAAGGAATTCCCCGGCCGGACCTTCGATGTCGGCATTGCCGAGCAGCATGCGGTGACCTTCGCCGCCGGTCTCGCCAGCGAGGGCTTCAAGCCGTTCTGCGCGATCTATTCGACCTTCATGCAGCGCGCCTACGACCAGATCGTCCACGACGTCGCGCTCCAGAACCTGCCGGTACGCTTCGCGCTCGACCGGGCCGGGCTGGTCGGCGCCGATGGCGCGACCCATGCCGGCTCCTTCGACATCGCCTATCTCGCCTGTCTGCCCGGCATGGTGGTGATGGCGGCGGCCGACGAGGCCGAGCTGACCCATATGGTCGCGACGGCGGCCGCCCATGATGCCGGCCCCATCGCCTTCCGCTACCCGCGTGGCGAAGGCGTCGGCGTCGAGCTGCCGCAGCACGGCGTGCCGCTCGAGATCGGCAAGGGCCGGATCGTCAGGGAAGGCACGCAGATCGCCCTGCTCTCGCTCGGCACACGCCTCGCCGAATGCCTTTCGGCCGCCGAACTGCTCGGCCAACGCGGCCTCTCGACGACGGTCGCCGATGCCCGTTTCGCCAAGCCGCTCGACGAGGCGCTGATCGCGCGCCTCGCTCGCGAGCACGAGGTGCTGATCACGGTCGAGGAAGGCTCGGTCGGCGGCTTCGGCAGCCATGTCCTGCAATTGCTGGCGCAGAGGGGCCTGCTCGACAGCGGGTTGAAGATCCGCAGCCTGACCTTGCCCGACAGCTTCCAGGACCATGACAAGCCCGAGAAGATGTATGCCGATGCCGGCCTCGACGCCGCCGGCATCGTGCGCGCGGTCGAGGCGGCGCTCGGCCCGGCCAGCGCCATCAAGCGCGCCTGAACCCATGACCGCCGGCCTGCCGCGCCGCGTTCGCGCTGATCTCTGGCTGGTCGAGCGCGGTCTGTTCGAGAGCCGAGCCCGCGCCCAGGCGGCGATCGCCGCCGGGCTGGTCAGCGCCGATGGCGTTGTCCTGCGCAAGGCGTCGGAGACGGTCGCGGTCACGGCGACGATCGAGGCGCAGGCGCCCCATCCTTATGTCTCGCGCGGCGGGGTGAAGCTCGCGGCGGCGCTCGACGCCTTCGGCTTCGATCCGGCCGGGCTCGCCTGCCTCGATGTCGGCGCTTCGACCGGCGGCTTCAGCGACGTGCTGCTCCGGCGCGGCGCGGCCCATGTCCATGCCGTCGATGTCGGCCGGTCGCAATTGCATGAGAGCCTGCACGGCCATGCCAGGCTGACCAGCCTGGAGAGCCAGGATATCCGCACGCTCGATCCCGCCCTGCTCGGGGAGCCGCCGGGGCTCGCCGTCATCGATGTCAGCTTCATCTCACTGAAGCTGGTGCTGCCGGCCGTGGCGAAGCTGCTGGCCCCCCGGGCGCAGCTCGTCGCACTGGTGAAGCCGCAATTCGAGACGAAACGCTCGGCGCTGAAGAAGGGCGTGCTGCGCGACGAGGCCCTGCAGGCAGAGATCTGCGCCGAGATCGCCGAACTCACCGCCGCGCTCGGCTTCCGGGTCTCGGGTCCAATCCCCTCCCCGATCGAGGGCGGCGACGGCAACCGCGAATTCCTAATCGGCGGGGCGCGCTGAACCTCAACCGGAGATCAACCCATCGACCTCAGCCTGTATCGCACCGGGATCGATATGAGCGGCATCACCCTGGCCATTGGCATTGATGAAGGCTGCGGCCCGCGCGATCAGGCGGCGCAGGGACAGGCAGGCGACATCGACGATCAAGGCCGGGTCTTCGCTGTCCGGCATCTCGTCGAGCAGCGCCGTCGCGGTGAGGACGAGACGGTCCATGGCGGCGCAGAGCGCGTCGAAGCCTGCGACCTCGCGTGACCCGAGCCGCCGGTAAGCCTCGTGCGCTTCCGCGGCGCAGCGCAGCGACGAGGCCAAAAAATGCTCGGAATAGCTGACCGCCCGCCACGCCTGCAGCTCGACCAGGACGGTGCGGTCCATCGGCACCATCTCGAGCAGCATCAGCGCCTCGCTGTGGCGGTTCAGATAGTCCGTCGACAGGCGCATCGGCGAGGGCGCAGCTCCAGAGCCGGCCGCCGCGTTCGGCGCATCTGATCTTGCGGGAGCAGGCATCCGGGCGGCCTCGAAATCGCTGGGAATATGCGTGCCCAAACCCAAATAAAGTATTGATCGGACATAACGGAACGTCGACTGAACAGGACATGTGTGGCCGCTACGCCGTAACCTTGCCGCCGGAAGCGATGCGCCAGGCCTTCGCCTATCGCGAGCAGCCGAACTTTCCGCCGCGCTACAACATAGCGCCGACGCAGCCGGTGCCGGTGGTCAGGCTCGAACAGGGCACGCGCCAGTTCATGCTGATGCGCTGGGGCTTCATCCCCGGCTGGGTCAAGGACCCCAAGGACTTTCCGCTGGTCATCAACATCCGCAGCGAGAGCGCCGCCGAGAAGCCGTCCTTCCGCGCTGCCCTCGCCCGAAGGCGCTGCCTGATGCCGGCCGACGGCTTCTATGAATGGCACCGCCTCGGCGAGGGCCGCCGGCAGGAAAACCGGCCCTATCTCTTCCGCCGGCCAGATCGCGGCCTCTTCGCCTTCGCGGCGCTCTGGGAGACCTGGCACAGCCCGGATGGCTCGGAGATCGACACGGTCGCGATGATGACCGGTCCCGCCAACGGGCAGATGGCGGCGATCCATCATCGCTCGCCCGTCATCGTGCCACCCGAGGCTTTCGACGCCTGGCTCGATCCGGCGGCCGAGCCGGCGACGCTGCGGGGGCTGCTGCGCCCTCCCCCCGACGACTTCCTGGAGATGATCCGGCTCGGCGATGCCGTGAACAAGGTCGCCAATGACGGGCCGGAATTGCAGCAGCCCTTCGATCCCGCGTCGGCGCCTAAGCCGTCCGAACCCAAGCCCGCCATGCGTTCGCGGCGGGGCGGCAAGGACGATGCGCAGGGCAGCCTGTTCTAGCGCGGGAGGCGAGCGCGCGCTTACTCTCGGGCAACGACAAAAGCGATTTGAGGAACGCCCGACATGCATGGCCGCCGCCCGACGATGAGCTCCCTGCACGGCATGGTCGCTGCCGCCCACCCGCTGGCGGCCCAGGCCGGTGCCCGCATCCTCAGCCAGGGCGGGAATGCCTTCGATGCGGTCGGCGCTGTCGCCGCGGCGCTCAATGTCGTCGAGCCGTTCATGTCGAGCCTCGCCGGCATGGGCTCGGCGACGATGTGGGTGGCCGCCGAACGCCGCGTGCGCGTCCTCGATTTCGTGCCGCCCGTGCCGGACAGCTTCCCGCTCGAGCGCTTCAGCCAGCGTTCGGATCTGGAGCGCGGCGCGCTCGCCGTCGCCCCGCCCGGCAACCTCGCCGGCTGGTGCGAGCTCAACCGCACCTATGGCCGCCTGTCGCTGCCGCAGATCTTCGCACCGGCGATCGCGCTCGCTGCCGACGGGTTTCCGCTCGCCGAGTTCGGCGTCGCCGAGTTCAACGAACAGGCTCCGCTGCTGCGCGAGCGCCCGGAGCTGCATGCCGACTGGGCGAGAAACTACCTGCCGGATGGCGGCGATACGGTCGAACTCGGCCAGATCCTGAGCCAGCCCGCTCTCGCCCGTACGCTCTCCGACATCGCGGCCAAGGGGCCGGAGCACTTCTACCGCGGCGCGCTCGGCGAGACCGTGATCGCACATCTCAAGGCCAAGGGCGGCACGCTGACCATGGCCGATCTCGGCAAGGTCGCGCCGCGCTGGCGTGAGCCGATCGCCGCCGCCTATCGCGACCGGCTCGTGCATGTGCCGCCGCCGGCCTGCGAAGGCTTCCAGTTCCTCCTGACGCTGCGCATTCTCGACGGCTTCGAGCTCGCCGGGCTGGAGCGCAACGGCGTCGAGCATCTCGACATCGTCTACCGCGCCATCCGCCTCGCCGCCGGCCAGCGCATCGCCCACAACAATCCGAAGCCGGAAAAGCTCGCAGAGCTGCTGTCCGACGCCTCGGTCGAAAAACTGCGTGCCCGCCTGCGCGACGGCCAGCCGATCACCGGCCCGACCGAGCAATGGATGGCGGAAGCGCCCGCCGGCGAGGACCCGGCGCACACCACCTCCTTCTCGATCGCCGACCGCGAAGGCAATCTGATCTGCGTGACGCAGAGCATCGGCAGCCCGTTCGGCAGCGGCGTGGTCGTGCCGGGCACCGGCCTTTGTCTCAACAATTTCCTGTACTGGGCCGATGTCCAGCCCGGCAGCCCGAACCGCTCGCAGCCCGGCTCGGAACTGCCGATGTGCATGTCGCCGAGCCTGTCGACCCGCAATGGCGAGCCGGTGCTGGCGCTGGGTACACCCGGCAGCTACGGCATCCTGCAGACGCAGGCCCAGGCCATGGTCCAGCATGTCGATTTCGGCCTGCCGCTGCAGGAAGCGATCGAGGCGCCGCGCGCCCGGCTCTGGGATGGCCGCGCCATCGAGGTCGAGGATCGCATCGCGGCGCAGACCATCGCCGCCCTGCGGCAGCGCGGCCACGAGATCACGCCCTTCGATACCGGATGGACGATGCGGGTCGGCGGCATGCAGGCGGTCGCGCGCGATCCTGCGACTGGCAGACTGACAGGCGCCTGCGATCCGCGCCGCGACGGCTATGTCGCGACGCCCTGAGCGGGCGCGAGTAGGAAAAATCCGTGCTCGACTGAATGGCGGCGGTCCATGCGTCTGCCCTCTGGCTTCGCCGACGCCGAGGTGGCAGAGCAGCGGCCATGACCGCATGCCATGACGGCGGTGTCTTCGAGGACTGAAAGCATGTCGGCGCCTGCGCGGAACGATCTTCGCTCCTGGCTGACGGACAGCCTGCTGCCGGGCTGGATCGCGCGCGCCTACGACCCGGCGCGGCCGGGCTTCGTCGAATATCTCACACCGGACGGAAAGCCCGAGCTTGGCGAGATCCGCACGACGTTGGTCACGGCGCGCCTGACCTATGTCTTCAGCCATGCCCATCTGCTCGGCGTATCCGGCGCGCTGGCGGCGGCGCGGCACGGCATCGCCTTCCTGACCGGCGCCCTACGGCAGCCGGACGGACGCTTCGTCCATTCCTGTACTGCGGACGGAGAGGTCGTCGACGGCAGGTCCGATTTCTACGATCTCGCCTTCGTGCTGTTCGCCCTCGGCTGGTACGCAAAGGCGAGCGACGATCAGAGCGTGCTGGCAATGGCCGGCGAGGTCATGGACTTTCTGGAGCGGGAGCTGGCGCACCCGGCCGGCGGCTTTCAAGAGGATACGCTGGATACCCAGCCCCGGCGCCAGAACCCGCATATGCATTTGCTTGAGGCTTGCCACGCACTCGCAGCGGTTTCGCCCAATCCGCGCTGGCTGGCGACCGCCGACAAACTGGTTGTGCTGATGCGGGAGCGCATGCTGGACGGAAACGGCACGCTCGGCGAGTTCTTCGGCGAGGATTGGGCGGCCTTTCCCGGTCCGCGCGGGCTGATCCGGGAACCCGGTCATCATTTCGAATGGACCTGGCTGCTCTATCACCATGACCGGCTGACCGGCTCGGCCGAGGCGCGCGATCTGGCGCGCAAGCTCCATGCCTTCGGGCAGCGTCAGGTCGATACGCCGGGCAACGGCTCGGGCCTCGTCGTGAACGAGGTCGATCCGACGGGCCGCGTGCTCAACGGCGCGGCGCTGCTCTGGCCGCAGACCGAATATCTCAAGGCGCTCGTCGCGCGGATCGAGTTCGAGGGCGATGCGGATGCCGCGGCACGGCTCGAACGGCATGTGGAGCTAATCTTCCGACACTTCGTCGACCGCGAGAGCGGGCTCTGGGTCAACCAGATCGACGAGCGCGGGCGGCCGATCGCCGACCGGGCTCCGGTCAGGGTGCTCTACCATCTCGTGCTGGCGCTGGCCGAGATCTGCCGGGTTCGCGAGGGCGTATAAGGGCGATCTGGACCCGGCCGGATCGTCATTCCGGACAAGCGGCGAAGCCGCGCAGCTCCGGAATCCATTGAAGGACGCTGCGCCTTACGATGGATCCCGGCATTCCGCTTCGCTCCAGCCGGGATGACGGCGCTGGAACTGAAAGCCCTCGCCTGGCTCCCTACAGCACCGCGCCGGGGTTGAGCACGCCCTTGGGGTCGAGCGCCGCCTTGACCGTGCGCATCAGATCGAGCTCGACCGGGTCCTTGACGCCGGGCAGCAGCGCGCGTTTCAGGCGGCCGATTCCGTGCTCGGCCGAGA
Organism: Allobosea sp. GW823-FHT01F03; assembly: GCF_058798075.1. NCBI lineage: Bacteria > Pseudomonadati > Pseudomonadota > Alphaproteobacteria > Hyphomicrobiales > Alloboseaceae > Allobosea > Allobosea sp. GW823-FHT01F03. The sequence continues at coordinate 4,418,333 of NZ_CM179505.1, forward strand.
TCGAGCCCTTGAGGTCGGTGACGATGGCGTGGACGGCGGCGTTCATCGCGTCCCAACCGGCGAGATAGGCCGCCTTGTCGGCGCCGACCGGCTGGCTGACGTTAAAATGGATGTTGCCGTCGCCGAGATGACCGAACGGCACCGGCCGGCAGCCCGGCACCAGCTCCTCGACCTTGGCGATGGCGCGTCTGAGGAATTCCGGGGCCGCGTGCAGCGGCACCGAGACGTCGTGCTTGATCGAGCCGCCCTCATGGGTCTGCACCTCCGAGAGCATCTCGCGCAGCTTCCAGAGATCGGCGCGTTGGCCGAGCGAGCCGGCGAGCACCGCATCGGTGACGAGCCCTGCCTCCATCGCCTCGCCGAGAAAATTCTCGACAGCTTCGGAAAGGCCGGTCTCGGCCTGGGCACAAACCTCCATCAGCACATACCAGGGCGAGGGCTCCGAGAGCGGATCGCGGGCGCCATCGGCATGGCGCACGACGAAATCGAGGCCGATGCGCGGCATCAGCTCGAAAGTGGTGAGCGTGCCGCCGGCGCTGGCCTTGGCCTTGTTCAGCAGCGCCAGTGCAGCGTCCGGATCGGGCACGGCGAGGAAGGCGGTAGCGCGTGCCGCCGGCAGCGGGAAGAGCTTCAGCACCGCGGCGGTGATGATGCCGAGCGTGCCTTCCGAGCCGATGAAGAGGTTCTTCAGGTCGTAGCCGGTATTGTCCTTGCGGAGCTGGCGCAGGCCGTTCCAGACGCGGCCATCGGGCAGCACGACCTCGAGACCGAGGCAGAGCTCGCGGGCATTGCCATAGGCGATCACCGCCGTGCCGCCGGCATTGGCCGAGAGATTGCCGCCGACCGTGCAGGAGCCTTCCGAAGCGAGCGAGAGCGGGAAGAGCCGCCCGGCAGCCTCGGCCGCCTCCTGCGCCTTCTGCAGGATGACGCCGGCCTCGACGGTCATGGTGTCGCCGGCAGCATCGACCGCGCGGACCTTGTCGAGCCGCTGCAGCGACAGGACGATCTCCCGGCCCTCGGCGACCGGGACCTGGCCACCGACCATGCCGGTATTGCCGCCCTGCGGGACGATCGTCGCACCCGTCTCGCTTGCCCATTTCATCAGGGCCGAGACCTCGGCGACCGAGCCCGGCCGCACCACCGCCTGCGCCTTGCCCTTGAACAGGCCGCGCGGCTCCTTGAGATAGGGCACCATCGCATCGGCGTCGGTGATGACGTGTTTCGCGCCGACGATGCCGGCCAGAGCTTCGGTAACGGACGCGCTCATCCTGCCTCCGGAGACGTGATCACTTGCGGCCGGCAGCCTTGCGGAAGACGCCGACGAGTTCGATGTGAGCGGAATAACGGAACTGATCGACCGGCGTCACGCGTTCCAGCGCATAGCCGCCTGCGACCAAAAGCGCCGCGTCGCGCGCGAAGCTGCCGACATCGCAGGAGACATAGGCGACGACGGGCACTTTCGATCCCGCGAGCCGCCGAACTTGCGCCTCAGCTCCGGCGCGCGGCGGATCGAGCACGACGGCGTCGAAAGCCGCGAGCTCGTGCTCCAGCAGCGGCCGGCGGAAGAGATCGCGGGCCTCGGCCACGATCGGCTTCAGCCCCTGCGCCTTGCTGGCGCCGCGCTGCAGCGCCTGCACCGCCGTCTTGTCGCTCTCGAAGCCGGTGATGTGGCAGCGCTCGGCCAGGCGGAAGCTGAACGGCCCACACCCGGCGAAGAGATCGGCGACGCGCTTCGCCTTGGGTAGGGCCGCGAGCACGAGTTCGGCCAAGACCTCCTCGCCACGCGCCGTCGCCTGCAGGAAGCCGCCCGGGCCGGGCGTGACCGCGGCCTTGCCCATGAGATGGAAGGGAGTGCGCCTTTCGACGATGACGTCGCCATGCATGGCAAGCCGCGCCAGATCGAGCCGCTCGGCCGCCTCGGTCAACGTGCGACGAAGCGCATTGCCGGCCGGGCCATGGCCGCGGATATCGACGTCGAGCCCGGCCTCGGAGGCGGTGATCTGCAGATCGAGTGGCTTGTTCGAGCCGCCGAGCCGGTTGGCGAGGTGCTGGGCGACGGAAGGGGCGCGCGCCAGACCAGGCGCCAGAACCGGGCAGGCATCGACGGCGATCAGGTCATGGCTGCGCGCCGCCATGAAGCCGATGCGCATGCCGTCATCCTCGCGCCGGGCGTGGAAGGTGACGCGCCGGCGCCCCGTACCATGGGCGTCGCACGGCGGCTCGACGGTCACTCCCGAGCCGACCCGCCCGAGCGCTGAGACGACCTGCTGGCGCTTCCATTCGGCGTAGAGCTCCTCGCCCATATGCTGGGCGACGCAGCCGCCACAGCGGGTGAAGAGCGGACAGATCGCGGCGATGCGCGACGCGGATGGTGCCAGGATCTCGACGACCTGCGCCCGTTCACCGTCCCGCACCGCACGGACGCTTTCGCCAGGCAATGCGAAGGGTACGAAGACCGGGCCGTCCGCCGTCTCGGCCACGCCGTCGCCGCGCTGGCCGAGCCGCGCGATCACCAGGGTTTCGTTCATGGCAAGGGCAGACATGCGGATCCGGGCAGGGTTGAGGACGAGGCGTGGCCTATCAGTTCCTGCGTCGCGAGGGAAATCATCATCTTTTTTCGCGGAGATTTGGAAGAACTATCCCGTGAAGTAACGGGCGAACCGATTATGGTGGCGACCTGCTGCTCCCGGCCGTTATCGGGCCGGCGCCAGCCAGAGAGGAAGTGGTCATGACTATCCGCAACGGCGTCGTCGAAGCGATCGGCAACACGCCCCTGATCCGGCTGAAGCGCGCCTCGCGGGAAACCGGCTGCGAAATCCTCGGCAAGGCCGAGTTCATGAATCCCGGCCAGTCGGTCAAGGATCGCGCGGCGCTCGCCATCATCCGTGACGCAGAAAAGCGCGGCGCGCTCCGCCCCGGCGGCGTCATCGTCGAGGGCACCGCCGGCAATACCGGCATCGGGCTCGCTCTGGTCGGTAATGCGCTCGGCTACCGCTCGGTGATCGTCATTCCCGAGACGCAGAGCCAGGAAAAGAAGGACATGCTGCGGCTCGCCGGCGCGACGCTGCTCGAGGTCCCGGCCGTCGGCTACGTCAATCCCAACAACTATGTGAAAGTCTCCGGCCGCCTCGCCGAGGAACTGGCCAAGACCGAACCCAATGGCGCGATCTGGGCCAACCAGTTCGACAATGTCGCCAACCGCCAGGGCCATATCGAGACGACCGGCCCGGAGATCTGGCAACAGACCGATGGCAAGGTCGACGGCTTCATCTGCGCGGTCGGAACCGGAGGCACGCTCGCCGGCACGGCGATCGCACTGAAGGGGTTCAACCCGAAGGTTCGGATCGGCCTCGCCGACCCGATGGGCGCGGCGCTCTATTCCTGGTTCAAGACCGGCGAGCTGAAGGCCGAGGGATCCTCGATCACCGAAGGCATCGGCCAGGGCCGGATCACCAAGAACATCGAGGGCGCTCCGATCGACACCGCCTTCCAGATCCCGGACGAAGAGGCGGTCCCACTGGTCTTCCAGCTTCTGGAGGAAGAGGGCCTCTGCCTCGGCGGCTCCTCGGGCATCAACGTCGCCGGCGCGATCCGGCTGGCGAAAGAGCTCGGCCCCGGCCACACCATCGTGACCATCCTCTGCGACTACGGCACGCGCTATCAGTCGAAGCTGTTCAATCCGGAATTCCTGCGCTCGAAGAACCTGCCGGTGCCCGGCTGGCTCGAACGCAATGGCGGATTGAAGGATGTGCTGGCCCGGGTGATGAGCTGAGGTCACGCGGTTATCGGTTCGGATTGAACCGGCCGTCTTTCCGGGGCGCCGCGAAGCGGCGAGCCCGGAAAGACGGCGTATTCCGCCTCAGGCGGTCTGCGCCTCAGCCTCGAGCGCGTCGATGTCGCCGGCGCGGTCGTATTGCGCCTGATCGAGCATGCCCTGGCGCTTGGCGACGATGGTCGGCACCAGAGCCTGGCCGGCGACGTTCACGGCCGTGCGGCCCATGTCGAGGATCGGGTCGATCGCGAGCAACAGACCGACACCGGCAAGCGGCAGGCCGAGCGTCGAGAGCGTCAGCGTCAGCATCACCGTCGCGCCGGTGAGCCCTGCGGTCGCCGCCGAGCCGATCACCGAGACGAAGACGATCAGCACATATTCCTGCAGGCCGAGCGGCAGGCCGTAGAACTGCGCGACGAAGATCGCCGAGATCGCCGGATAGATCGCGGCGCAGCCATCCATCTTGGTGGTCGCGCCGAGCGGCACGGCGAAGGCTGCGTATTCACGGGGCACGCCGAGGCTCTTCTCGGTCACGGTTTCGGTTACCGGCAAGGTGCCGACCGAGGAGCGCGAGACGAAGGCGAGCTGGATCGCCGGCCAGGCGCCCGCGAAGAAGCGCGCTGGCGAGAGGCCGTGCAGCAGAAGCAGCGCCGGGTAGACGATCAGCAGCACGATGGCGAGGCCGAGATAGATCGCGAAAGCATACCAGGAGAGCTGCTGCAGGGTCTGCCAGCCATATTGCGCCACGGCATTGCCGAGCAGGCCGATGGTGCCGATCGGGGTCAGCCGGATCACCCACCACAGGATCTTGCGGACGATGGCAAGCAGCGACTCGTTGAAGGACAGGAAGCTGTTGGCGCGCTCGCCGACCTTCAGCGCCGCGACGCCGACGACGATCGAGATCACCAGCAATTGCAGAACGTTGAAGCCGAGGCGGGTGGTCGCCGCGCCGCCGTCGACACGGGTCGTCGCCTGCAGGCCGAGCATGTTGGCGGGCACGAGGCCCTTCAGGAAATCGAGCCAGGAGCCGACCGTCGCGGGGGCCTTGGCGCTGGCCGCAGCGACGCCGGAATTGAGGCCGGGTTGAATGATCAAACCGAGCGCGATGCCGATCAGCACCGCGATGAAGGCGGTGACGGCGAACCAGAGCAGCGTCTGCCAGACCAGGGCAGCAGCATTGGAAAGCTGCCGGAGATTGCTGATCGAGGCGACGATCGCGGTGAAGATCAGCGGCGGCACCAACGCCTGCAGCAATTGCACGAAGATCGAGCCGGTGGTCTGGAGCGCGACGGTCAGCCCGTTCGGCTGCCCGGCCGCATCCGGGCCGATATTGCGCGCGATCCAGCCGAGCAGGAGCCCGACCAGCATGGCGAGCAGGACCTGGAAACCGAAGCTGGAATAGAACGGCTTTGTGCCGGCGCTCTTCACGCCGGCTGGGGACGTCATGGTTGTCATGTCAGAAACTCGTCGATCGCCGTCATGCGGCTGAATTTATGCCTGCATATATAGCGATTTGAGCAAGTTAAGCGAAGGCGCAGGCTTCCATTTTTCGCCGCCTCGGCAGATGGAACATTCTCCGCACAGGCTGTTTCTGGATGAAAATCTTCTCTTGCAGCAGGATCGCTGCCCGAAGGCGCCGAACTCAGCGCAGCGGCCAGACCCAGAGGATCAGTGGCACGGTCAAAAGGATGACCAGCAGCGAGAGCGGTGCGCCGAGCCTGGCATAGTCGCTGAAACGATAGCCTCCCGGCCCCATCACCAGCGTATTGCACTGATGGCCGATCGGGGTGAGGAAGTCGCAAGCCGCGCCGATCGCCACCGCCATCAGGAAGGCGTCGGGATTGTAGCCGAGCGTCTTGGCGAAGCCGGCGCCGATCGGCGCCATCACCAGCACCGTCGCGGCATTGTTGAGGAAGGGCGTCACCGCCATGGCGGCAATCAGGATGAGCCCGACGGCGCCCCAGCCGGGCAGGCCGGAGCCGGCCTGCGCCAGCCAGCCGGCGAGGACATCGGTGGTGCCGGTGGTCCGCAGGCTGTCGCTGACCGGGATCAGCGCCGCGAGCATGACGAGGATCGGCGCCTCGACCGAGGCATAGGCGTCGCGCAGCGAGAGCGCCCGCAGCGCCAGCAGCAGCACGGCCGCCGAGAAGAAGGCGACCGCGACGGGCACCAGGCCGAAAGCCACGACAGCAACCGTCCCCAGGACCACCGAGCCGGTGATCAGCCTGCGGCGGGCGCTGCCCAGCGACAGGCTGCGCGCCGCCAGCGGCAACAGGCCGAGTTCGCGCAGCCGCTCCGGCAGCAGTTTCTCGTCGCCCTGGAGCAGCACGACGTCGCCGGCATCGAGACGAATATCGCGCAGCCGCTCGGTGAAGCGCTCGCCGGCCCGGCTGATGCCGAGCAGGTTGACATGGAAGCGGGCGTGAAGATCGAGCTCGGCGGCGGTCGCGCCCGCCAGGACCGAGCCCTGCGTCACCACCGCCTCGCCGGTCCGGGCAGGATCGAGCGAGCCTTCGGTCTTCGTCGGCCGGTTCTGCCCGACGAGCTCGAGCTTGCCTTCGGCGACGACGCGCTCCAGCGCCTTGGCCTCGCCGCGCAGCAGCACGATGTCGCCGGCCTTCAGGCTGGCATCAGGCAGTGGCGCCTGCCGGCGCTTGCCGCCGCGCAGGATGGCGACGACTTCGACCTCGCCATCGGCAGGCTTCCTGAGATCGGCGATCGTCCGGCCGCTCAGCGGCGCATTCGCCGGGATCCTGGCTTCGGTGACGTAGTCCTTGATGTCGAGCGCCTGGTCGAGCGAGGCCGAGCCCTGCCGGTTCTTCGGCAGCAATCGGTAGCCGAAGCCGAGGAACAGACAACCGAAGAAGGCGACGCCGAGACCGACCGGCGTGAAGTCGAACATGGCGAAGGGCTGGCCGCCGAGCTCCTCGCGGACCCGCGAGACGATGACGTTGGGCGAGGTGCCGACCAGGGTGACGATGCCGCCGAGCAGCGAGGCAAAGGCCATCGGCATCAGGAAGACGGAAGGGGATTTGCCGTCCTTGCGCGCGAGTTGATAGGCGATCGGCAGCATCATCGCGAGCGCGCCGATGTTCTTGATGATCGCCGACATCACGGCGACCGTGAAGACCAGCGCCATGACCTGGGTCTGGGTGGTGCGCAAGGCAGGCGCGATACGCGACAGCGCGCTCTCGACGAGCCCCGAGCGCGCCACAGCGGCGCTAACGATCAGGGCGCTGGCGACGATGATGACGATGTCATCGGAAAAGCCCTTGAAGGCGTCCTTGGGCTGGACGACGCCGAGCGCGACGCCGGCGAGCAGCGCCAGCAGCGCGACCACGTCATAGCGCAGCCGCCCCCAGACGAAGGCGGCCATCATCGCGGCGACGAGCGAGCAGGAGAGAATCTGCGGCAGGGTCATCCGCGCCTTCTTACCGGGCGCGGGCGGCCGATGCGAAGCCGAAAAAGCGAAGCGCGCGCCGCCGTCAGCGGGTCAGAGCCATTTCTTCCAGCGGAAGAACAGATAGGGCAGCACGGCGAAGACCACCATCATCACCAGCGCCATCGGATAGCCGAGCTGCCAGTCGAGCTCCGGCATGAGCTTGAAGTTCATGCCGTAGATCGAGGCGACGAGGGTCGGCGGCATCAGCACCACCGAGACGACCGAGAACAGCTTGATGATCTTGTTCTGCTCGATGCTGACGAGACCGAGCGTCGCCCCCAGCATGAATTGCAGCTTGCTGGAGAGGAAGGTCGCGTGCTCCTCGATGGCCTGGACATCGCGGATCGAGGAGCGCCATTCCGGCGCGAAGCCGCTGGCCGCCTTCTTGGCGCGCTTGAAATTGGCCGAGAGGTAGAGCAGCACGCGCTCGACCGAGACCATGCTCTCCCGGACATTCGAGATGATGTGCTCGTACTGGCCGATGCGGCGCACCACGGCCTGATAGGCGCGCCCCTGCTCGACATTGGCGCTGTTGCCGTCGAAGATCTGGCGCGAGCGCATGTCGATCCGGTCGCCGACGCCGCGCAGCACCTCGGCGGCGCGATCGGTGATCGCGTCGATCAGCCCCTCTATGACCCCGGCGGGCTCGAGACTGCAGCCGCCCGGCTTGCCGACGCGGTTGAGGAAGATATTGAAGGCGCCCGGCTGGTCGTAGCGCACGGTGACGAGCGCCTGCTCGGTCAGGATGAAGGTGACATCGGCGAGCCGCGGGACATTGGTGTCCGACTGGCAGATCACCCGCATGGTCATGTAATGCGCGCCGTTCTCGGCGTAGATGATCTCGGAAGGCTCGAGATCATGCATTTCCTCCCGTGTCGGGATCGAGATGCCGAGATGCTGCTCGACCTTGCCGTCCTCCGGCGTCGACGGGTTGAGCAGGTCGATCCAGATCGTCCCGGCGGGGATCGGCTCCTCCGGTCCGAGTTCCTGATGAACGAGACGATCGCCTCGCACCGGGCAGATTCCATGGATCAGGAGCATCGGCGATCTTTCCGGAAGCATGGGCGCCGGAGCGCCGATCTGGGCGGCACCAACTCCAAACCTCCGACGGTGTCAAACCGATGACGGGCGTGTCACATGCCGCCTTTGACGCCCTGCGGCGGCTTGCTGTCGGCCGGCACGAAGAAGTCGGGCATCAGCGGCACCGAGGGGTCGACGCGATAGGGCGTGAAATCGGTAACGCCCTCGCCGGCCATGAAGCTGTCGTCGATCAGGAAATTGCCGGAAAATTCGCGCGACGGCTTGTTGAAGACCATCCAGGCGGCCTCGCCCAGCATGTCGGGCGTGCGGCTCGCCTGCACCATCTTGTCGCCGCCGAGCAGGTTCCTGACCGCCGCGGTCGCGACCGTGCTGCGCGGCCAGAGCGCGTTGACGGCGATGCCCTTCGGTGCGAGTTCGCCGGCGAGACCGAGCACGCACAGGCTCATCCCGTATTTCGCCATGCTGTAGGCGAGATGCGGGGCGAACCAGCGCATGCTCATGTCGAGCGGCGGCGAGAGCATCAGGATATGCGGGTTCTCCGCCTTCTCCAGAAAGGGAATCGCGTATTTCGAGACCATGAAGGTGCCGCGCGTATTGATCTCGTGCATCAGATCGAAGCGCTTCATCTCGGTCATCTGCGTATTGGTCAGCGAGATCGCACTGGCATTGTTCACGAGGATGTCGATGCCGCCGAAGGTCTCGGCCGTCTTGGCGATCGCCGCGACCACCGCCTCCTCCTCGCGGATGTCGACCATCAGCGGCAGGCATTTGCCGCCGGCCGCCTCGATCTCGGCGGCGGCCGTATAGATCGTGCCTTCGAGCTTGGGATGCGGCTCGGCCGTCTTGGCGGCGATGGTGACGTTGGCGCCGTCGCGCGCCGCCCGCAAGGCGATGGCGAGGCCGATGCCGCGTGATCCGCCGGTGATGAAAAGCGTCTTGCCCTTGAGCGACATGGTGGTTTCCTCCAGCCTTATGATTGCAGAGTGAAGCGTTCCGGCTGGCTGCCGTCCGCATCGGTGAAGCCGTAGGTCCGCGCGAGATCGGCGACATGCAGCACCTTGCCGGCATGGCGCGCGACCTCGGGATCGGCGGCCAGCGCCGCGACCGCCCGGCCGGCATAGAACGGCGTCTCGGTCGTCTCCTCCGCCATGCCGGCGTCGCGCACCCGCTCGGTCAGGACATGGCCTGGCGACAGGGCGAGCGCGGTGACGCCGAAGGGCCTGAGCTCCTGCGCCATGGCGAAGCTCAGCCGGTTCATCGCTGTCTTGGCGAGGTCGTAGAAGACATCGCCGAGATAGAAGCCGGCGGTGTCGAAGCTGACCGTGACGATCAGACCCTGGCGCATCTGGACCATGGCCGGCGCGACGGCGCGGGCCAGCAGCAATTGCGCATAGACGCCGCTCTCGAAGCTTTCGCCCAGCCTTGCGACGGGGCGACGCCAGAACGGAGCGCCGAAGGCCGAGCCGTCGGGATAGCGCTCGCCATCATAGCCCTCATTGCCGCCCCAGACCGCGTCGACGACGCAGTCGAGCCGGCCGAAGCGGCGCAACGCCCAGGAGACGAGCTGGTCGACCTCGCGCTCATTGGTGTGGTCGCAGCGATAGGGCTGGCCCTTGCCGCCGGCGGCCTCGACCTCGCGGGCCGTGTCCTCGAAGGTTTCTAGCCGCTGATCGGTCCGCGGCCCGGCCTCGCTCGAACGCCCGGTGCAGATCACCGTCGCGCCAGCCTGGCCGAGCGCTTTTGCAATGCCGCGCCCGAGCCCGCGCGAAGCGCCGGCGACGAGGCAGATCTTGCTTGCGAGGGGAGCCGCGGTCATCGAGCCCGCTCCATCATTCCGGAGCAGGCAGCAGGCGCGGGCCCGGAAGCCATGAGCACCGCCCAACCCGTCATGGTCGGGCTTGTCCCGACCATCCACGCCTTCGCTTGTCGCATGCGGTATTCAAGACGCGGATGCTCGCCACAAGGGCGAGCATGACGGGCGCCGCTGCGCAGCGCGCCGAAATGACGGCGTTGTTTCGCGCCGAACGGAAATGCCCTAGAAGCCTCCTCCCGCGAACGAGGAGGCGAGCCATGGATGCGAGCGAAGTCGCCGCCTGCTGGGAAGCCAATGCCGAAACCTGGACCCGCCATGCGCGGGCCGGCTACGACCTCTACCGGGACGCCCAGAACACCCCGGCCTTCCTCGCCAACCTGCCCGCTATCGCCGGCCTCGACGGGCTCGACATCGGCTGCGGCGAAGGCTCGAACACGCGCAAGCTGGCCGAGGCCGGCGCACGGATGACCGGGATCGACATCGCCCCGACCTTCATCCGGCACGCAACGGAAGCGGAGGCCGAGGCCCCGCTCGGCATCGCCTATCGCATCGCGGACGGCATGGCCCTGCCCTTCGCCGATGGCAGCTTCGACTTCGCCACCGCCTTCATGTCGCTGATGGACATGCCGCATCAGGACAGGGTGCTGGCCGAGGTGCTGCGTGTGCTGAAGCCCGGCGGCTTCCTGCAATTCTCGATCCTGCATCCCTGCTTCGCGACCCCGCACCGCAAAGTGGTGCGCGACGAGAACCGCAAGGTCCTCGCCATCGAGGTCCGCGATTATTTCCGCAGCACCGATGGCGAGATCGAGAGCTGGCGCTTCGGCGCCGCGCCGGAGCACGAGAAGGCCAGCGTCGCGCCGTTCAGGGTGCCGCGCTTTCACCGCACGCTGAGCGACTGGGTGAACCTGATCGTCGCGACGGGCTTTGCCATCGAGATGATGCACGAGCCCTCGATCGATCCCGAGACGGCCCGCGCCCTGCCCTATCTCGACGACACGCTCGTCGCACCGCTGTTCCTGCACATGCGCGTCCGCAAGGCGGCCCCGGCCATCTAGCGGGGCGCGCGCCTGCGTCACGCCGCGAAGACCGCGGCCGAATCCGCCACGGCCCCGGCGCCCTCGGTCACCGCGAGCTCCAGCCCCGGCGCCTCGGCGGCGTTGTGCTCGGCGAAGAAGCGGGCCGTCGCCAGCGCAGCCGCCCCGGCATCCTCGCCGCGCAGCCCCAGAGCCTTCCTGGCCAGGCCGGTGCCGCCCTGCGCCAGCGCGAAGAGCTTGAGATAGGGCGTCGCGCCGGCGAGCGCGCTCGCCTGGTCGTTGCCCATCGTCTGGAGCATCCACTGCGTCGCGCGCTCGAGCGAGTCGACGGCAGCGCCGAGCCGCGCCGCCGTGTGGCCGAAGCCCGGCGTATTGGCCTCGCGCACCTGCTCGACGACGCCGCGCATCTCCCCGATCATCGCCTTGACCGCCTCGCCATTGGAGAGCGGCAGCTTGCGCAGCACGAGGTCGATCGCCTGGATGCCGTTGGTGCCCTCGTAGATCGTGGCGATGCGGGCATCGCGCAGATGCTGGGCGGCGCCGGTCTCCTCGACATAGCCCATGCCGCCATGGATCTGCACGCCGGTCGAGGCGACCTCGACGCCGATATCGGTGGCATAGGCCTTGGCGACGGGCGTGATGATCGCGGCACGCTCGGCCGCGGCCTTGCGCTTGGCCTCGTCGGGCTCGCGGTGCGAGCGATCGAGCGTCGCGGCCAGCAGCAGCGAGAGCGTACGCGCCGCCTGCGTCTTGGCGCGCATTTCCATCAGCATGCGGCGGATGTCAGGGTGGACGATGATCGGGCTCATCGGCGCGCCCTTGGGGGCGTCGAGCGCCGTGCCCTGCTTGCGCTCATGGGCGAAGGCGAGCGCCTGCTGATAGGCCCGTTCGGCGATGGCGACGCCCTGCACGGCAACGTTGAGGCGGGCATTGTTCATCATCGTGAACATGCAGGCGAGACCGCGGTTCTCCTCGCCGATCAGCCAGCCGATCGCGCCGCCATTGTCGCCATAGCTCATCGCGCAGGTCGGCGAGGCGTGGATGCCGAGCTTGTGCTCGACGCCGGTGCAGCGGACATCGTTGCGCGCGCCGAGCGAGCCATCGGCATTGACCAGATATTTCGGCACGAGGAAGAGCGAGATGCCGCGCGTCCCGGCCGGCGCGTCGGGCAGGCGGGCGAGGACGAGATGGACGATATTGTCCGTCATCTCGTGCTCGCCATAGGTGATGAAGATCTTCTGGCCGGTGATGCGATAGGTGCCGTCGCCGACACGCTCCGCCTTGCAGCGCAAGGCGTTGAGATCCGAGCCAGCCTGCGGCTCGGTCAGGTTCATCGTGCCCATCCACTCGCCGGAGACGAGCTTGGCGAGATAGGTCTCCTTGAGATGATCGGAGCCGTGGGCATGCACCGCCTCGATCGCGCCGACTGTGAGCAACGGGCCGAGCGCGAAGGCGAAGGCGGCCGAATTCCACATTTCGGTACAGGCCGACTGCACCAGCGTCGGCAGGCCCTGGCCGCCATAGGCCTCCGGCCCCGGCAAGGCGTTCCAGCCCCCCTGGGCCCAGGCGTGATAGGCTTCCTTCCAACCCGGCGGGGTGGTGACGACACCGTCCTTCAGGGTCGAGCCATGCCGGTCACCCACCACATTCAACGGCGCGAGGACATCGCCGGCGAATTTCGCGGCCTCCTCGAGCACCGCCTCGGTGAGGCCGTCCTCCAGCTCGGGCACGAGGCCGTCCGCCTGCAGGGCATCGAGCCCGGCGACATGGCGCATGGTGGCCAGGATATCCTCGACCGGAGCACGATACGACATGAGCCTCTCCCTGGACGCCGCCGAATCCGCGGCGGGTCATTTTGCAGCGTTGCGTTTGACGGCGATGTTAGCGGCGAACTATGCCCTCCGCCAACGCGCAAGCCGGTGCGCGCCTGCGCAGACCGCCCGGCATTGTTATAGTTCATATATAAACATTCAAGAGCGATCGTGACCGAACCCCGCCAGACGCAGCGCCTTCGGGCCGACGAGGCCGGCATCGCCGAAGCGGCAAGGCTGCTTCGCGCCGGAAAACTGGTCGCCCTGCCGACCGAGACGGTCTACGGCCTCGCCGCCGATGCGACCGACGGCCGCGCCGTCGCCTCGATCTATGCAGCCAAGGAACGGCCGAGCTTCAATCCACTGATATCGCATCTGCCCGACACCGCGGCCGCGCGGCGCGAGGGCCTGTTCGATGCTGCCGCGCTCGCGCTGGCAAAAGCGTTCTGGCCGGGACCGCTGACGCTGATCGTACCGGTCTCACCGGGCTGCACGGTCAGCGACCTCGCCCGGGCCGGGCTCGCCAGCGTGGCGCTCAGGGTGCCCTCGCACCCGGTCGCACATGCCGTGCTCGCCGCCGCCGGCCGGCCGATCGCCGCCCCTTCGGCCAATCGCTCGGGACGGGTCAGCCCGACCCTGCCAGAACATGTCCTGGTCGATCTCGACGGGCGCATCGACGCCGTGCTCGAAGCCGGCCCGACCGAGATCGGGCTCGAATCGAGCATCGTTGCCTGTCTCGGCGGGGCGCCGAAACTGCTGCGCCCCGGCGGCGTGCCGCGCGCGGCGCTGGAGGCGGCGATCGGGCGCGAACTCGTCATCGCCGATGCGGCGCAGGGGGCCGCGCCGATCTCGCCGGGGCTGCTCGCCTCGCATTACGCGCCGGAGGCGGCCGTCAGGCTCGAGGCGGCGGCGCCGCTGCCCGGCGAGGCCTGGCTCGGCTTCGGGCCGGAGCCGGAGGGGCACGCCCTGCCACCGCTCTCGCTCAATCTCAGCACGAAGGGCGACCTCGCCGAAGCCGCGGCCAATCTCTTCGCCGCCCTGCGCCAGCTCGACGAAGCCGGCGCGACCACCATCGCCGTCGCTCCCGTGCCGATGCAGGGACTGGGCGAGGCGATCAACAACCGTCTCGGCCGGGCCGCCGCGCCGCGCTGACACCGGTACCGGGCGATCTGTCGCGCTCGCCGGGAGCAGCTTGCAATCGCGCAAGATTTCGCGATGCTGCCTTGAGCCTTCCGGGAGCCCAGCCGATTGCGATGCCGAAGCTAGCCTGGGACGATTTCCGCCTGATCAAGGCGATCGCCGATGCAGGCGGCCTGACCGGGGCCGCAGCCTCCCTCGAAGTCAACCATTCGACGGTGTTCCGACGGCTGGGCCAGATCGAGGACCAGCTCGGCCACGCGCTCTTCGAGCGCCGCAAGACCGGCTATGTACCGACCTCGGCCGGTGAGGAGATGGCGGCGCTGGCCTCGCGGATCGACGAGGACGTCACCGCTTTCGGCCGGCGGCTGGCCGGGCGCGACCTCACCCCCTCCGGCGAAGTCCGGATGACGACGACCGACACGCTCTATCTGCACATGCTTTTGCCGATCTTCGCGGCCTTCCGGCTCGCGCATCCGCTGATCCGGCTCGACGTCGTCATCGCCAGCCAGACCCTCAACCTGTCGCGCCGCGATGCCGACGTCGCCATCCGCGCCAGCGACTCGCCAGGTGAAACCCTGATCGGGCGCCGGCTCGCCGATCTCAACTGGGCCGTCTATGCGCGCGCCGATGCGCCGGCGACCGCCGAGGAAAGAGCCGACCCCAGCGCGCTGTACAAGCGGACCTGGGTCACGCTCGGCGACCATCTCGGCTATGTAAAGGCCGCCCGCTATGTCCGCGACCATGTCGACCCCGAGCGGATCGCGCTACGCTCCTCCGCCGTGCTCGGCCTGACGGAAGCGGTCGAGCAGGGCATTGGCATCGGCCCCCTGCCCTGCTTCATCGCCGACCAGCGGCCCGGGCTGGTGCGGCTGCTGCCGCCGCGGCCCGAATTCTCGACCGGGCTGTGGATCCTGACCCATCCCGATATCCGCCATGCACCACGCGTGCGCGCCTTCATGGATTTTTGTGGCGGCGAACTCGCGCGGCGCAAAGCGCTGCTCGAAGGTGCGTGAAGGACGAGGACGCCCCCTCAGACCTCGACACCATCCGGAATGAACTTGATGCCCTTGTCATAGGCATCCTTGAAGCGGTCGAAGCCGTGACTGCCCCCGTTCACCAATTTCCGGGCAGTCTTGAGATCCCCGGCAGCGAGGGCGGTTCGGATCGCGTCTTCCTTGTTCGCCAGGAAACAAGCGAGCAACTGGCCGGCGATTTTCGGATCGTTTGCGAGTTCCGGTTGAGCGACGAGATCGACGTTGATCTGTTTTCCGAGCTCCGCGTAATTCCAACGGCCGGTCAATTGCACGAAGCCGCGCCCCTTGAAGCGAGCACCGTCCCCCGCTTCCGTATTGCCGAGCTTCTTGCCTATCGGCGTGTCCGGCTCATAGAGATCAAACGGCACCTTCTCGGTGTTGTACTGGCTCTGGAACTCGTCGATCGGCACGAAGCCTTCGGTTTCCGCACGGATCGTCGCGAGCGCCATGAGCAGCATGTCGCGGTCGATCAGGCCATAGGCGCGCAGACCCGCCCGCACATTCGGCAGATGCCTCCTGATGTTGCCGAGCGGCGTCTCGGGCACGAAGAGTCGGGCCACGAGTTCGGGCGTCAGCAGCGTCGCCCCGCTCGCGCCTGACAGCAGCGACCAGCCGGCCTCGGTCATATTGCCCGCCAAGAGCGACCTGATCGACGCAACTTCGGCGCGCAGCCCGGCAGCCTCGGCATTGATCTGACTCGCCAGGATGGATTGCGTCCCCGAACCTGCAGCGAGACCATCACTGGCTGAGCCGCTCGCCGTTCCTGCGCCACTGCCGGAGGCCGATACGCCCGGCCCCGCTCCTGCGGTGATAGCGGGCGTCTTGGCAATAAAGCCTTCGATGAAATCGGACCCGACATAACCGGCGGCAGCGATGCCGAGCAGAATTTCTGGAGTTATCTTGCCCGCTCCGATCAGCTTCTCCAAACTGAGCGCAAAAGCTGCAAGAACACCGGCAATGAAACCGATCATGAGGCTGATCAGGAAGCGACTCGCCAGGAACAGGTCAGCCTGACCCGGATCCTTTCCTGCATTGGCATCATTAAGCTTCTTGAGCCCGATGACGGTCCTTGCCCCCTGACCGACCAACCCCATCATTCCAGAGAGAAAAATCGTGACCAGCAGTTCTGTGGCAGACATGGCATGCCCCGGATATCTTGCTTTCCCAGGATATACAACCATAGATTGCATTTATAATCAAGAACACGCTCAAGCATAACAAAGCCCTTGAGCCGAACCTCGCGGATTTCGTAGCGACCTAACCGGCTCGGCCCCACGGCTCGAAAATCCGGCAGGTGCGGCTCGTCAAGCGCCCCCGGAAAGCGAGGAGAAGGCACGCTCCAAAGCCGTCAGTGGCCCCGCAAGCCAACCGTCTTGCCATCGATCAATAACCGGTATACCGGTACTCAAGTTTTCAGGAACGCGAAATGCCCCGACCGTCGCGCGCGGCCCGCCCGCCTCAGCTTCCGGTGCTCACGATCGACCGCACGCTGCGGGCGCCGGAGCAGGTCTATCGCGGCTTGCGCGAGGCCATCGTCACGCTCGCCATCGCACCCGGCACCGCCCTCTCCGAGGGCGATGTGGCGGAAGCCTGCTCGATCAGCCGCACACCGGTGCGCGAGGCCTTCGCCCGGCTCAGCGAAGAGCAATTGCTCGATGTCTTCCCCAATCTCGGCACCTTCGTTTCGCTGATCGATCCGCAGGCGGTCGCGGAGGCGGTCACCATCCGCCGCCTGCTCGAGGGCGAGGCTGCGGCGAGCGCCGCGGCCAATGCCGAACCGGCTCTGCTGCGCGAGATGTCGGAGGCCGTCGCTCGGCATGAGCAGGCCGTCTCCCGCGGCGATGCGGCCGGCGCCTATGCCTGTGACGAAGCTTTCCACCACGCCCTCTTCGCCACGCAGAAGCTCAGCCAAATGTGGCAGAGCGTCAGCCGGGCGCGGACGCATTTGCAGCGCGTCCACCATCTCCGGATCTCGGAACGCGGGGCGCTCGGCGACGCGCTGGAGCAGCACCGCCTCGTCCTCGCCGCCATCGAGTCGGGCTCGCCGGAGGCGGCCAGGGCCGCCATGGCCGCCCATATCGAGGCCCATGGCCGCTTTCTCAGCCGCGCAGCCGGCCTCAAGCACCCCTACATCCGCGCCACATGACAAACGAACACCCATCCCTGGGCATCACCATCATGCCCGAGTACGCCCAGTCCGAGGGTGTCGACGCCGTTCTGGAGAACATTACCCAGCGCCTCGGCTGCACCGTGCTCTGCACCACGCCCTCGGTGGCGCAGCGCTGCCCGGAAGGCACGGGCGTGCGCGAACCGCCTTCCGACGCCGGCGCCGGCCTCGGACGCACGCTCGACCGCCCGCTCTGGGGCGACAGGGCGCTGTGGATGCAGACCGCGACCAGTTTCCGGCCGGACCCGGCGCTCTATCGCGAGAGCCCCTACCCGCCGCCGCTGCCGGATGATCTAACCGATCGCGAAGGCGGCACCGTAGCCGCCCTGCTCGCCGGGGCGAAGCGCGCCGGCATGCAGGTGCAGCTCCAGGTCATGGCCGCCGCGCCCCCCGGCCTGCGCGTCCAGTGCCGTGACAACGCCGCCGACGAGCAGCCGTTGACCATCCATGGCCGACCGGTTCCCGGCCGCGTCGACGCCAATCTCAGCCTCGCGAGCCAGGGGCTGCGCCGCTATATGCGCGCGCTCGTCGCCGACCTGCTGAGGAATTACCCGGAGATCGATGCGCTGCGCTTCGACTGGCCGGAATACCCGCCCTATGCACTCGAGAGTCTGCTGTTCGACTTCGGCCCCGCCGCGGTGAAGCGCGGCCAGGAGCTCGGCCATGATGTCGAGGCGGTCCGGGCGCGTGCGCTGGAGGGACTGCGCGAGCTCGGCCCGCGCCTCGCGACGGCACCGGAGACGATCGATCCGGAGCGGCTGGCGGCTGCCGGCAGCTGGGGCGCAGCGCTGCTGGCCTATCGCGCCGCGCTCGTCGGCGACTATGTCAGGGACCTCGCGGCCATCGTCCGGGAGGTATCGGACGGGCGCATCGGCATCGTGATGCAGGCCTTCCCGCCGCCGCTGAACCGGCTTTCCGGCTTCGATTTCGCCGGAATCGACGGCGCCGTCGACGAGGTCTCGGTCAAGCACTACACGATGCACTGGCCAATGATCGAGCGGGGCTATGTCGAGCGGCTGGCGCAGGCCACGGGCGCCGATCCCGACAAGGTGTTCGCGCTGGTGCATCGCTGGCTCGGCCTCAACGCCAATGCGCCGACGCGCGCGGCGCTGCGCTATCCCGAACCCGAGGAGGCGCATCCGGCCGACGATGCCGGCCTGCGGCGCGCGATCGAGATCGCGGCGGGAGAGCTGCGCCAGTCGCGCTTCTCGACGATCGTGCACGGCTATGGGCCGACCGAGGATGTCGAGCGCCGCTTCCGCGCCGTGCTCGAAAGCCCGTGCCGCCATCTGCAACTGAACCGCTACGGCTATCTGTCGGACGAGAAGATCGCCCGGCTTTCGGCCCTCTGGCGCACACATCGCTGATCCAACCCGCATCCCCGATGAGGGGCAGCGCCAAGCAGGGAGAGAACCATGTGGTCATTCAAATCGGGACTGGCCGCCGCGCTCGTCCTCGTCTCGACGCTAGCAGCCACCGCGCAGGAGCCCTATCCGACACGGCCGGTGCGGGTGATCGTGCCGTTCGCCGCCGGCGGCGCCTCGGACATGATCGCAAGGCTCGTCGCTGAACGGCTGCAGGCGCGCTGGGGCCAGGGCGTCGTCATCGAGAACATGGGCGGCGGCGGCAGCAATATCGGCGTCGCCGCACTCGCCCGCGCAACGCCGGACGGCTACACGATCGGCCTGATCAACGCGAGCAGCCACGGCCTCAACAAGGCGCTCTACAAGGAACGGCTGCCCTTCGATCCCGAGCGCGATTTCGCGCCGATCTCGCAGCTTGCGATCACGCCGAACGTGCTCGTCGTCAACCCGGAGAAGGTCCCGGCCAAGACGGTGCCGGAGTTCATCGCGCTGCTGAAGCAGAATCCGAACAAGTTCAATTTCGGCTCCTCGGGCATCGGCACCTCGCTGCATGTCGGCATGGAGCTGTTCCAGCAGGAGACCGGGACGAAGCTCGCCCATGTCCCCTATCGCGGCTCCGGCCCGATGATGGTCGATCTGCTCTCGGGTCAGATCGAGGTCGCGCTCGACGGCGCCGCGGTCGCCTGGCCCTATGTCGAGGCCGGCAAGCTCAGGGCGCTCGCCATCTCGATCCCGAAGCGCGCGGATTTCGCGCCCGACCTGCCGGCGCTGAGCGAGTTCCTGCCCGGTTTCGACGTGACGGCGTGGCACGGCCTTGCCGCCCCGGCCAAGACGCCGCCGGCGATCGTCGAGAAGATCTCGCGCGACGTCCGCGAGATCCTGGCGACGCCGGAGGTGCGTGAGAAGCTCGCCGCCGCGAAGATCATCGCGCTCGGCATGACGCCGCAGGACTTCAAGGCCTTCCTCGACGGCGAACTGAAGAAATGGGCGCCGGTGATCGAGAAGGCGAATATCAAGCTGGATTGAGAGCGCAGCTGGCGGCGGGACACTCCGCCGCCGCAAGCCCAGGACTCAGCCCACCTCGACCACGACGCGGCCGCGCACCTTGCCGTCGAGGATGGCGCGGCCGGTCTCGACGACATCCTCGAGCGGGATCGTCGTCGTCATCGCCGCGAGCCTGTCGCGGTCGAGATCGCTCGCGAGGCGGGCCCACGCCTCGAGCCGGCGCGGCTTCGGGCACATCACGGAATCGACGCCGAGCAGGGCGACGCCACGCAGGATGAAGGGCGCGACCGAGGCCGGCAGGTCCATGCCCTGGGCGAGGCCGCAGGCGGCGATCGCGCCGCCATATTTCGTCATCGAGAGCAAATTGGCGAGGGTGTGCGATCCGACGGCGTCGACGCCGGCGATCCAGCGTTCCTTGCCGAGCGGACGGCCCGGACCTGAGAGCTCGTTGCGATCGATGATCTCGGCGGCGCCGAGACCCTTGAGATAATCGACCTCCTCGGCCCGGCCGGTCGAGGCGATGACGTGCCAGCCGGCCTTGGCCAGGAGCGCGATCGCGACCGAGCCGACGCCGCCGGCGGCACCGGTGACGACGACCGGCCCGTTCTCCGGCTTCAGCCCGTGCTTCTCCAGCGCCAGCACGCAGAGCATGGCGGTGTAGCCGGCAGTGCCGATCGCCATGGCCTCGCCCGGATTCATGCCCTCCGGCAGCGGCACCAGCCAATCGGCCTTGACCCGGCTCTTCTGGGCATAGGCGCCGAGATGCGTCTCGCCCGTGCCCCAGCCGTTGAGGATGACGAGATCGCCGGGCTTGAAGGCGGGATTGTCGGAGGCCTCGACCCGGCCGGCGAAGTCGATGCCGGGGATCATCGGCCAGCGCCGCACCACCGGAGCACGGCCGGTGAGCGCGAGCCCGTCCTTGTAGTTGACGGTCGAATGGGTGACGCGGACGGTCACGTCGCCTTCCATCAGGTCGGCCTCGGCGAAATCGCCGAAGGAAAGACTGGTGCCGGCTTCGCCCTTGCTGGCGATCAGGGCCTTGAAGGTGGTCATGGAAACACTCCGGAAGCTTCTGGTTCAGCCCTCATCCTGAGGAGCCGCGTAGCGGCGTCTCGAAGGATGTTCCAGCACGCTCTGGAGCATCCTTCGAGACGCGGACTAACGTCCGCTCCTCAGGATGAGGGCTGAGCATGATGCAGATCAGCGGGATGAGTTGACCGCGCCGGGCCGCTGCCTGCAAGCGGCGCGCCCGTGCGTGTTTGATCAGGCCGGCTGCGCTTGCGGGCGCGCCACCGGCTTCTCGACGATCGGCAGGTTGATCAGGGCCGAGGCGACGCCGAGCGCCACCGAGAGCCACCAGACGATGTCGTAGGAACCGAAGCGCTCATAGAGGATGCCGCCGAGCAGCACGCCGAGGAAACCGCCGACCTGATGCGAGAAGAAGGCGAAGCCGTAGAGCATCGCCATGTATTTCGTGCCGAACATCAGCATCACCAGCGACGAGGTCGGCGGCACGGTCGAGAGCCAGAACAGCCCGATGGTGATGCCGAAGATGATCGCCGTCGCCGGGCTCGCCGGGATCAGGATGAAGGCGGCGATCGCCACCGCCCGGCCGAAATAGATCCAGGCCAGCAGATGGCGCTTGGGCATGCGCGAGGAGAGCCAGCCCGAGCCGAGCGAGCCTGCGGCATTGGCGAGGCCGATGGCGGCGAGCGTCCAGCCGCCGACCCAGGCCGGCAGGCCGGCATCCTTGAGATAGGCCGGCATGTGCACGGTGATGAAGGCGAGCTGGAAGCCGCAGGTGAAGAAGCCGAGGACCAGCAGCACATAGGAGCGATGCTTGAAGGCCTCGCCCAGCGCCTGGCGGATGGTCTGGTTCGGAAGATTGGCGGCAGCAGCCTGTCCGACGGCCGCCCCGGTCTTGCGCATGGCGAGCATGGTCGCCAGCGGAATGACCGGAAGCAGGGTGAAGGCGAAGACGACCAGCGCCTGCTGCCAGCCCAGCGTCTCGATCAGGATGTTGCCGATCGGCGGGAAGAGGAACTGGCCGAAGGAGCCGGCAGCGGTGCCTGCGCCGAAGGCGAGCGGGCGCCAGCTCTCCGGCAGGAGCTTGCCGAAGGCCGCGAGGATCAGGTTGAAGGAGCAGGCCGAGAGGCCGAAGCCGATCAGCACGCCAGCGCCAAAATGCAGCTCGAGTGGCGTCGAGGCATAGGCCATCATGACGAGGCCGGCGGCATAGAGCAGCGCGCCGACGCAGAGCACCCGGACGAGGCCGAAACGGTCGGCGATGGCGCCGGCGAAGGGTGCGCCCAGCCCCCAGAGCAGGTTCTGGATCGCCAGCGCCAGGCCGAAGGTGTCGCGGCCCCAGCCGAATTGCAGCGTCATCGGAATCTGGAAGAGGCCGGCGCTGGCGCGCGGCCCGAAGCTGATCAGCGCGATCAGGCAGCCGGCGACGACAATGATCTCCGGCGCATGGCTGCGCTTGGCGGCGGAATTCATGGAAGGCTCCGGGGAATGGGATCGTGTGTCTGCACGATAGCGGCGGCGCCAGGATGTTTCCAACGCGTTTCCGTTACATCGCACATCACGGCGATGCATAGAAAATCGACGCGTTCGCCGCGACGGGCCGATCTCCGACGGTATTCGCGCCCGGTTTGGCGGCCGACGCCGCCCGCCTGCCATGCGTCGTTCGCCCTCTTCCGGCTCGGTCCATTAACCGACCCTCAACCCTGACGCCTGATTATCGCGATGTCGCGGATTTGCATCATCGCAGCTCGCGCATGCCGTTCCATTCCTCTCGGGTTGAGCGCCTTGAGTCAGTTGCGTCCGCGCCGGCGATCGAAGCGAAACCGCAGTGCCCGCCTGAGATGGGCGCTGGCGACGGTCGCGCCCTGGGCGCTGTCCGCGGGACTGCTTGTCTCCTTCACCGCCTCGGCCGGCCAGAACCACGATTCCTACGCCTCGCCCTCCTCGCTGATCGCGCGCGCCGCACCGAACCCGAATTCAAGCCTCGCCGAAGGACCGTCGATGCTGGTGGCGGTGAGCGCCTTCCGCATGCCGGAACGCGCCTTCGAGCGCGTGGTCCAGACCGCGCGACTTTCCTTCGACATGCCGGAAAACGTCTTCGTCTCCGATCCGCGCCTGCCGCGCGAGGAGATGAAACGCGCAGCGGCCGCCTTCCCGCAGGTCGACCGCAGCGCCAAGGGGGATCTTCTGGTCCCCCTGCGGCCGACGCTGACGCGCAGCGGCCAGCCCGGAGAGCTCGAGCAGATCGTCTTCGGCGAGACTCCCGGCCTGATCTCCGGCGGCTTCTCGATCGAGGCGCTCGACGGTTATGACGGGCCGCAGATCGGCTTCGAACCCCCGGCCCATGACGAGGGCGTCACCGATCCCGCCCTGTCGGATGCCTCGCCGGTCGCGATCCCCAAGGTCATCACCTCGCCACGGCATGCCGAGCTGCATCTGGAGAGCATCGACGGCTCGACGCCTTCGGTCGCCGGCAACCTGGCGCAGTCCTCCTCGACCCCGGTGACGACGCCGGATGCGAGGCTCGCCTCGGCGACACCGCCTCCCATCTCCCCGCCAGCCGGCGCATCGGCGGCGCAGAGCCGCATCGCCAAGGCGACGCCCGGCCGCGGGCCTCAGGCCGGCGAAGGCGCGAACGAGGGCAGGCAGATCTATACCGGCCTGATCGCAGCCGAGAACATGGCGAAGGAACAGCGCTGCCTCGCCGAGGCGATCTATTTCGAGGCGCGCTCGGAAAGCGAGCAAGGCCGCGCCGCGGTGGCCCAGGTCGTGCTCAACCGGGTCAAGAGCGGGCTCTATCCCGACAGCGTCTGCGGCACGGTCTACCAGAACCGCAACCGCCACCTCGCCTGCCAGTTCACCTTCGCCTGCGAAGGCAAGGCCTTGCGCATCACCGAGCCCGGCCCCTGGCGCGACGCGACCCGCATCGCCCGCGAGGTCTATGAGGGCACGACCTATCTCGCCGATGTCGGCGCCTCGACCCATTACCACGCCGACTATGTCCGGCCCTATTGGGCGCGCAAGCTGAAGAAGATGGACACGATCGGCCGGCACGTCTTCTACAAGCTCAGGCCGGGGCAGACCTGAGGTGGATTTCATCCCGGCCGGGGCGAAGCGCAGCGCCGGGATAGTGCCGCGGCTCCGCGGAACCTCGGCTCGCTCCGCCATTTCGTTGCAGCATCCGAATGGACTCGCGCGCCCCTCCCCCAAGGTAACGCCGACTTAATCCGGACGTAACGCGCCCGACGCCTTGTCTACCTTACGAACTTGCTGTTCGCCTTTCGGCCTTTCGGAATGGGCCGGGCGGCACACGGCACTCGGGAGCCGGGGCGAGCGCAGGCCAGATGCCTGCGGAGAGGGGGCGGTCCTGTGGGAGGGAGTGCCGCTCCCTCTCCATCTCTGCTTTCGCGGCGTTTCCGGCTTGGGGGTTTTCCGGCACCGCCCCGTTCGCCAGTCCTGATGATCGGTTTCCCGAACCGGTCGAATGACGGCAATTCCGGCAAGTGGATTGCAACGGAGCTGAATCTTCCAGCCGCCGCCGGGCATGGTTAATTTTACCTTGTTTTAGCGTTTACCTTGCGTTCATCAGTTCGGTCCGGCTTTTCTCTCCCCAACAACACGGCCGCAGTGCCGCGCAACGGGGCAGAGGTCAGACATGGCATCCAGGGTTCTCTCGCTTGGCGGCATCGCCGCCACCGCCCTCGTCGGGGCACTCGGCTTCGCCGCGCCGGCCGCCGCTGGTGGCGGCTGCTACGGCTCCTCCTGCTACAAGCTGGTGACGACGCCACCGGTCTACGGCACGGTCGAGGAGAGCTTTGTCACCCGCCCTGCCCGCACCTTCTCCCGGGTCGTTCCGGCCGAATACGAGACGGTCGTCGAGAAGGTGATGGTCCAGCCGGAGCGCCGTATCGCGCGCCGTATCCCGGCCCAATACCAGACCGTCTCCGAGAAGGTGCTGATCGCGCCGGCGACGCGCCGCTGGGAGGTCAGCCGCGACGCCTATGGCCAGACCACCGGCTGCTGGGTCGATGTCCCCGCGCAATACGGCTACCAGCAGCGCACCGTCGAGGTCTCTCCGGCCTCGGTCGCCTATGATGTCGTGCCGGCGGTCTACGGCCAGCGCAGCCGCCGCGTCATGGTCCGCGCCACGCAGGTGGTGCACGAGACGGTGCCGGCCGAATACGCCACCCGCCAGCGCCAGGTCCTGGTCAGCCCCGGCTCGCAGCGCTGGGCCCCGGCCCGCTACTGAGTTTCACCGAACTTTCTACGTAGTCCTGTTCATCACGGAAAATGCCACTTACGCCCCGGCTTCGGCCGGGGCTTTTTTTTGTGGCCTGGGACGGATGGGTGGGACCACCACTCCCCGCGTCATTCCGGCCGCGGCGCAGCGGAGCGCCGGAATCCATCATAGGGCTCCTGCGCTCTAGGATGGATTACGGAGCCGCGCGGCTTCGCCGCTTGTCCGGAATGACGGATAGGATGTGTCCGAGGCCGTCGCCGCTCAGGCGAGTCCGCCGGTCAGCAGCATCAGCACGCCAACGCCGAGCGCGAAGGCGAGGACGCGGGCCGGGAAGGTGAAGAGCGAGCCCGGTGGCTGGCGCAGCACCAGGCTGACCACGACCTCGACCAGGCCGAGGGCGAGCAGCACATAGACGAAGGGCGGGAAGGTTCCCCCCTTCGCGATCCAGCCGGTATTGGCGGCGAGCGAGGCCGCAGCGCCAAGCCCGACGCCTGCAGCGATGAAGAACTGCTCGGGCTTGGTGAAGCGCATCGGCGGCTCAGCGCCGGCGGAAATTCTGCGGCCGCGGCGGCATCGGGCCGGGGCTCGCGGTCTTCTGGCGGAAGTTGATGCGGCCCCGATCGAGATCGTAGGGCGACATCTCGACCACCACGCGGTCGCCGGCGATGGTGCGGATGCGGTTCTTCTTCATCTTGCCGGCCGCATAGGCCAGGATGATGTGGTCGTTGTCGAGCTTGACCCGGTAGTTCCCGTCCGGGAGCACCTCGACCACGGTGCCGTCGAATTCGAGAAGTTCTTCCTTCGCCATTCCCTGATCCTTCGTCTTCTCTTCGGCGCAGGGACCGGCGCGGCCGCGTGCCGCGATCCGATCCGTCGGGCGCTCAGCGCGTCAGTTCGCGCGCCGCCTTGCGCCATTGGTGCGTCGTTGCTCCGTTCTTTGCTGCAAGAACGCGACGCCGCCAAGCCCTTCATTGGCCGAAGCCGCTTCTTTTCGCACTGCCGGCGCATCATTGCGCTGTGCCGGGCGCTCGTTACGCGCCTGGTTCGGGCGCGGCGCATCGCTGCGCTGGCCGCCACCATTGCGGCCGGAGCCGTTATGGCTGCCGCCATTGCCGGGCTTGGCACCCTGGCGCTGGCCCTGATGCTGGCGCTGTCCCTCGCCCCGGCCATTGTCACGGCCTCCGCCGCCCTGCTGGCCACGGCTGCCACGGCCCTGGTTCTGCGGCGGCTTCTTCGGCGTGCGGCCATCCCAGTACGGCACCTCGCCGATCGGGGTGAGCGCGACCTTGGTCAGCTTCTCGATCCCGGCGAGATCACCGCGCTCTTCCGGCGTGCAGAAGGCGATGGCGACGCCCGAGGCGCCGGCGCGCGCCGTGCGGCCGATGCGGTGGACATAGGTCTCCGGCACGTTCGGCAGGTCGAAATTGACGACATGGCTGATGCCGTCGACATCGATGCCGCGCGCCGCGATGTCGGTTGCGACCAGGATGCGCAGCTCGCCGTCGCGGAAGGCGCCGAGAGCCCGCTCGCGCTGGCCCTGGCTCTTGTTGCCATGGATCGCAGCCGCCTTGATGTTGGACTGCTCGAGCTGGCGCACGACCTTGTCGGCGCCGTGCTTGGTGCGGGTGAAGACGATGGCGCGCTCCATCTCGGGAACGCTCAAGGTCTTCGCCAGCAGAGCCGGCTTCTGGCCAGCTTCCGTGAAGATGACGCGCTGGTCGATCTTCTCGGCGGTGGTCGCAACCGGCGTGACCGCGACCTCGACCGGATCGGTGAGATAGGCGGAGGCGATCTCGCGGATCGCCTTCGGCATGGTGGCCGAGAACAGCAGCGTCTGGCGCTTCTGCGGGATCAGCGTCGCGATGCGGCGGAGCGCATGGATGAAGCCGAGATCGAGCATCTGATCGGCCTCGTCGAGGACGAGGAACTCGATCTCGCGCAGCGAGACGGCGCGCTGGTCGACCAGGTCGAGCAGGCGACCGGGCGTGGCGACGAGGATGTCGACCTGCTGGGCGAGCGCCCGAATCTGCTTGCCGACGGGGACGCCGCCGAAGATCACGGTCGACTTGATGCTGGTGAACTGGGCGTAGCCGCGGATATTGGCCTCGATCTGGGCCGCGAGCTCGCGCGTCGGCGAGAGGATCAACGCGCGCACCGAGCGCGGCTGCACGCGCCGCGGCTGGCCGAGCAGCCGGTGCAGCATCGGCAGCGAGAAGGCCGCCGTCTTGCCGGTTCCGGTCTGGGCGGCGCCAAGCAGGTCACGGCCGTCGCGAATCGCAGGGATCGCCTGCGCCTGGATCGGCGTAGGCGTCTCATAACCTTCGGCCGCGAGCGCCTTGAGAAGGGGCTCGGCCAGGCCGAGGTCGGTGAATTTTGTCAAAACAGGTCTTTCCTGGACCGGCAAGCAAGGGGCGCACGTGGAGAACGGAAGCGCCGCGTCCTGCGATACTCGGTCTACGTATGAAGTTCTTTCCGCCCGGCGAACCGCTAGCCACTGCGCCGGAGGATATCGTGTCATGCGGGCCGGGCCCGCCTATGGGAGCAGGCGGGCCCCAAGGACCCGCCCGCGATATCGGTCACTCAGGCGACGGCGAGGTTGCCGGCCGAGGACTTGCCGGTCTTGCGATCGGCGATCAGCTCGTAGGAGACGACCTGGCCTTCGCGCAGCTCGCGCAGGCCGGCCCGCTCGACGGCGGAGATGTGGACGAAGATGTCCTGACCGCCGTTCTCAGGGGTGATGAAGCCGTAGCCCTTGGTGGCGTTGAACCACTTCACGGTGCCCTTGTTCATGGCATTAATCCTTACGTTTCAGATCCGCGTATCGTTGCGACCCATGGCTCGGCGCGCGGACGCCTCATCATGGTCTTGTAGCGATGTGTGGTGGATCTGAATCGTGCCCGCCGACCGGTTGACCCGCGCGGAGGATTGGCCAGAACCCGGCCGCATCTCGTCTTACATCGGAGCGTCTAGCAGAATTTGCAAGTCGGGTCCAGAGATGCCCGGTTTGCGCCGGCCCGGCCGGATTCGGGGCCAATCCGCCCCTGGGCGGCCGGCTGGACCAGGCTGCGCCAGGGGCTCGAAGCCGGATCAGCCGATCTCGCGCACGAGCCCGACCAGGCCGCCGAGATCGACGAGCTTTCGAAAGCGCACCTCGCCGACCGGCTCCTCGGCATGCTCGAATGCCCAGGTCAGTTCATGCGGGACGAAGGTCGCCCAGCCGCCGGCGACGAGCGCCGGCACGATGTCGGATTTCAGCGAATTGCCGACCATCATCGCCCGCTCGGGCCCTTCGCCATGGCGCGCGAACAGACGGCGATAGGTCGCGACCGTCTTGTCGCTGACGATCTCGACCGCATCGAAATAGTCGCCGAGCCCGGACTGGGCGAGCTTGCGCTCCTGATCGAAGAGATCGCCCTTGGTGATCAGCACCAGGCGGTAAACGCCCGCCAGCGCCGCGAGCGTCTCGGCGGCATGCGGCAGGGTCTCGACCGGGTGCGCCGCCATTTCGCGCCCGGCAGCGAGGATCTCGGCGATCACCGCCGGAGCGACCTCGCCGCGCGTGACCTCGATCGCGGTCTCGATCATCGAGAGGGTGAAGCCCTTGATGCCGAAGCCGTAGAAGGCGAGATTGCGTTTCTCGGCCTCGAGCAGCCGGCCGGAAATCTCGGCCGCCTCGCCATGCGCACCGAGCAAGCTGACGAAGCGCTCCTCGGTCAGCCGGTAGAACTGCTCGTTCTGCCAGAGCGTATCATCGGCATCGAAGCCGATGGTGGTGAGTTTCGCGGGCATGGCGGTTCCGTCATTGCGAGCAACGCGAAGCAATCCAGCGGCGCGCTCGACGGCCCCCAGATTGCTTCGTCGCCACGCTCCTCGCAATGACGAGGAGCGCGTCAGGCGTCCTTCGCCTTGATCGCGCCCAGAGCCGCCTGCGCGGCGGCGAGCCGGGCGATCGGCACACGGAAGGGCGAGCACGAGACATAGTCGAGCCCGGCGCTTTCGCAGAAGCCGATCGAGGCAGGATCGCCGCCATGCTCGCCGCAGATGCCGAGCTTGATGTCCGGCCGTGTCTTGCGTCCACGCTCGACGGCGAGACGGACCAACTCGCCAACGCCATCCTGGTCCAGCGTCACGAAGGGATCGTTCGGCAGCAGGCCCCTGGCGGTGTAGGCGCCGAGGAAGGTCGAGGCGTCGTCGCGGCTGATGCCGAGCGTGGTCTGAGTCAGGTCGTTGGTGCCGAAGGAGAAGAACTCGGCGGTCCTTGCGATCTCCTCGGCGCGTAGCGCAGCGCGCGGCAGCTCGATCATGGTGCCGACCTGGTAGGCCAGGCTCGCCCCGGTTTCGCTGCGCACCGCCGCCGCCATGGCGTCGATGCGGGCCTTGACCAGATCGAGCTCGGGCGAGCCCATGACCAGCGGCACCATCACCTCCGGCATCACCGGCTTGCCGGTCTCCTTCGCCGCCAGCACCGCCGCCTCGAAGATGGCGCGCGCCTGCATCTCGGCGATCTCGGGATAGGCGACGGCAAGGCGCACGCCCCGGAAGCCGAGCATCGGGTTGAACTCGTGCAGTTCGGCGGCGCGGCGCCGCAACCTGTCGACGCTGGTCCCCATCGCCGCCGCGACCTCGGCGATCTCCTCCTCGGTCTGCGGCAGGAACTCGTGCAGCGGCGGGTCGAGCAGGCGGATCGTCACCGGCAGCCCGTGCATGATCGAGAACAGCTCGACGAAGTCCTGGCGCTGCATCGGCAGTAGCTTGGCCAGCGCGGCGCGCCGCCCCGCCTCATCCTCGGACAGGATCATCTCACGCATGGCGAGGATGCGGTCGGCATCGAAGAACATGTGCTCGGTGCGGCAGAGGCCGATGCCCTCGGCACCGAATTCGCGGGCCGTCCTGGCGTCGCGCGGGGTCTCGGCATTGGCGCGGACCTTCAGGCGGCGGAGCCGGTCGGCCCAGCCCATCAGTGTCTTGAACTCCTCCGAGAACTCGGGCTGCTGCATCTTGACCTCGCCGAGCAGGACCTGCCCGGTCGAGCCGTCGATGGTGACGAAATCGCCCGCCTTCAGGGTGGTCGCGCCGACGCTCATCGTCGCCTTGGCATAGTCGACGCGAATCTGGCCGGCGCCGGAGACGCAGGGCTTGCCCATGCCGCGCGCGACCACCGCCGCATGCGAGGTCATGCCGCCGCGTGTGGTCAGGATGCCCTCGGCGGCATGCATGCCGTGAATGTCCTCAGGCGAGGTCTCGACGCGCACCAGAATGCACTTATGCCCCGCCTTCTTCGCCGCCTCGGCGGCTTCGGAGGTGAAGACGATCTCACCGGCGGCGGCGCCGGGCGAGGCCGGCAGGCCGGTCGTCAGGACGCGGCGCTCGGCCTTGCTGTCGATGGTCGGGTGCAGAAGCTGGTCGAGCGCGCCGGGCTCGACACGACCGACCGCCTGGTCCTCGGAGATCAACCCCTCGCGGGCGAGGTCGACTGCGATGCGCAGCGCCGCCTTTGCGGTGCGCTTGCCGGAACGGGTCTGCAGCATCCAGAGCTTGCCCTCCTGGATGGTGAACTCCATGTCCTGCATGTCGCGATAGTGCTTTTCGAGGATGCCGTAGATCCGGCAGAGCTCGGCATAGGCTTCCGGCATCGCCTTCTCCATCGAAGGCTTATCGGAGCCGGCAGCGATCCTGGCGGCCTCGGTGATGTCCTGCGGCGTGCGAATGCCGGCGACGACGTCCTCGCCCTGGGCGTTGATCAGGAACTCGCCATAGAGCTCGTTCTCGCCGGTCGAGGGATTGCGGGTGAAGGCGACGCCGGTGGCCGAGGTCTCGCCCATATTGCCGAAGACCATGGACTGGACGTTGACCGCAGTCCCCCAGGCGGCGGGAATGTCGTTGAGCTCGCGATACTTGATGGCGCGGTTGTTCATCCAGGACGAAAAGACCGCACCGACCGCGCCCCAGAGCTGCTTTTCGGGCTCCTGCGGGAATTCGGCGCCGAGTTCCTTCCTGACGATTTCCTTGTACTTGCCGACCAGTACCTTCCAGTCATCGGCCGAGAGCTCGGTGTCGAGCTGGTAGCCCTTGCGCTCCTTGTAGTCTTCGAGCGCCTCCTCGAAATGACCGTGATCGACGTCGAGCACCACGTTCGAATACATGGTGATGAAGCGGCGATAGCTGTCCCACGCGAAGCGGGCATCGCCCGAGGCCTGCGCCACCGCCTCGACGGTGACGTCGTTCAGGCCGAGATTGAGCACCGTGTCCATCATGCCCGGCATCGAGGCGCGCGCCCCCGAACGGACCGAGACGAGCAGCGGATTGGCCGGATCGCCGAAGGTCTTGCCGGTCAGCCCGGCCATGCCGGCGAGCGCCGCCTTGACCTGGCCGTCGAGCTCGGCCGGAAAGCTCCTGCCATTGTCGTAATACCAGGTGCAGACTTCGGTGGTGATGGTGAAGCCAGGCGGGACCGGCAGGGCCAGATTGCTCATCTCGGCAAGGTTCGCGCCCTTGCCGCCGAGCAGGTTCTTCATTCCTGCCTCACCCTCGGCCTTGCCGTCGCCGAAAGTGTAGACCCACTTCTGCCCTGCCATAAGCCCCGCCTCTTCCAAATTCGCCGCCGCCATCAACGCCGACGCGTCCGCATGGTTTCGCGATCGCGAGGTCTGCTTGTGCAGTGCACCCGCGCGGCGTGGTCATGCCCAAAAGCGGATGAACAATCAATGAGCGCGACCGGCAACCCGCCCCGTCCATCATCGCAGATCGCGCGCCGGCGCGCAGCCGCCCCTGCGGCCATCAGGCCCGGCGCCCGCGCGCGCCCTTCGGCCAGCGCAGCGGCCAGTTCACCAGCCGCTCGACCAGTTCCTCCTCGGCGATTTCGTCCTCGTTCGCGAAGACCTTGCCCCGAACCGAGACACCGGCCTCGACCACCGTCTGCGGATCGCCCGAGACGAGCGGGTGCCACCAGGGCAGATCCTTGCCCTCCCCGACCAGACGATAGGCGCAGGTCGGTGGCAGCCAGGAGAGGGTGCGCACCTCATCCGGCGTCAGCGTCACGCAATCCGGCACGGTCTGCGAGCGATTCTCGTAGTCGCGGCAGCGGCAGGTTCCGGCATCGAACAGACGGCAGCCGATATCGGTCGCCAGGATGCGGCCGGTATCCTCGTCCTCGAGCTTGACCAGGCAGCAGCGTCCGCAGCCGTCGCAGAGCGATTCCCACTCCGCTTCGCTCATCTCCTCGAGGGTCTTGGTCCGCCAGAAAGGCGGGCTCGCGTTCGGATCTGCAGCCATGGCCGCTTATGCCCCTTCGCGGACGCCGAGGAAAGCGGCGCAGGAGGCGCGCAAGGCCCGCCAGACACGGCAACAGCGAGATCTATATTCGATATATTCTAATCTATATTTAGAATGATTAAAATCTACAGTTATTGACCGAATACTAATGCCCTTCTATTTGACCCGAAGAATTCCTCGCACCAGAGATCCCCGATGCTGACGAAACGGACTGTCCTGCGCGCTTTCGCCGCTGCCGGCATGCTTCTGGTCGCCGCCCTGCCGGCTGCCGCCGAAAAGATCGTCGTGACCGACATCATCGGGCGCAAGGTTGAGGTCGAGGCGCCGGTGCGCAAGATCATCCTCGGCGAAGGCCGGCAGATGTATTTCGTCGCCGCGCTCGACAAGGACGAGCCGTTCAAGCGCGTCGTCGGCTGGCGCGACGATCTCGGCAAGGCCGACCCCGAGAACTACAAGGCCTATCTCGCGCGCTATCCGCAGATCGCCAAGCTGCCGACCTTCGGTGGCATGAAGGAAGGCGCCTTCGACGTCGAGCAGGCGATCGCGCTGAAGCCTGACGTGCTCTTCCTCAACATCGAGGCCAAGGTCGCCAGCGACGAGGCCAAGCTGGTCGAGAAGCTGGCTTCCGTCGGCATCCCCGTCGTCTATGTCGACTTCCGCGAAAAGCCGTTCGAGCACACCGAGCCGTCGATGCGGCTGATCGGCAAGCTCTTCGGTAAGGAGCAGGTCGCCGAGGACTTCATCAAATACCGCGCCGAGCAGATCGCGCTGGTTACCGACCGGCTCGCCAAGGCGGGCGATCTCAAGCGCCCGCTCGTCATGGTCGAGCGCGCCGGCGGCTATTCCGACGATTGCTGCATGTCCTTCGGCAACGAGAATTTCGGCAAGATGGTCGAGTTCGCCGGCGGCCGTAACCTCGCGACGCCGCTGATCCCCGGCACCTTCGGCACGATCAACCCGGAGCGCATCGTCGCCGACAATCCCGACATCGTGATCGTGACCGGCAGCAGCTGGGACGGCTACGTCCCCGGAGGCAACTGGGTCGGCCTCGGCGCCGGCGCCGACATGACCGAAGCCCGCCGCAAGCTCGCCAATCTGATGAAGCGCCCGGCCTTCGTCCAATCGGCGGCGGTGAAGAACGGCCGGGTCCACGGCATCTGGCACCAGTTCTACAACAGCCCCTATCAGTTCGTGGCGATCCAGCAGATCGCGAAATGGCTGCATCCCGAGCTGTTCAAGGACATCGACCCGGACGCGACCATGAAGGCGCTGCACGAGCGCTTCCTGCCCCTGCCCTACGAGCCCGGCCTATGGGTCTCGCTCGAGGCGGTCAAATGAGCCTGGCGCCCATCCTGGCCGAGAAGACGGCGACCGAATTGCCGGTGGCGGAAGGGCGCGAGGCCTATCGGGCCCTCGCCTTCCGCCGCAAGCTGCTGCTGGCCGGCTTTGCCGCCGCCCTGCTGCTCTGCTTCCTGGTCGACCTGATGCTGGGGCCGGCTCGCTACAGCATGGGCGAGGTCGTCGACGCGCTGCTCTCGCCGTCGACCGCTCCGGCCGCCGTCAGGGTGGTGATCTGGGACATCCGGCTGCCGGTTGCGCTGATGGCCGTGGTCACGGGCGCGGCGCTCGCCATCGCCGGCGCACAAATGCAGACCGTACTCAACAACCCGCTGGCGAGCCCGTTCACGCTCGGCATCTCCGGGGCGGCGAGCTTCGGAGCGGCGCTGGCGCTGGTATTCGGCGTCGCGATCGTGCCCTTCGCCATCGATTATGTCGTTCCGCTCAATGCCTTCATCATGGCGATGGGCGCCTCGCTGCTGATCCATATGCTGAGCCAGCGCCGCGACGTCACCACCGAGACGGTTGTGCTGCTCGGGATCGCGCTGGTCTTCACCTTCAACGCCCTGCTGGCGCTGCTGCAGTTCTTCGCCTCCGAGCAGGCGCTGGGCGCGGTGGTGTTCTGGATGATGGGCTCGCTGACCAAGGCGAGCTGGCACAAGCTCGCCATCACCTCCGCCGTTCTGCTGTTCTGCCTGCCGCTCTTCGCCCGCCGGGCCTGGGCGCTGACGACTTTGCGCCTCGGCGACGAGAAGGCCGCGAGCTTCGGCATCGACGTCAAGCGGCTGCGGCTGGAGACCATGCTGCTCGTCGCCCTGCTCGCCTCGGTGCCGGTCGCCTTCGTCGGCACGATCGGCTTCATCGGCCTGGTCGGCCCGCATATCGCAAGGATGCTGATCGGCGAGGATCAACGCTTCTTCCTGCCGGCCTCGGCACTGGCGGGCGCCGCCCTGCTCTCGGCCTCCTCGGTGGTCAGCAAGTCGCTGATCCCCGGGCTGATCTTCCCGATCAGCGTCGTCACCGCCCTGGTCGGCGTGCCGTTCTTCTTCAGCCTGATCCTGACCAGCCGGAGGCGTTCATGGTGAAGCGCCTCGCCCTCAGCGAAGTCGGTGTCGCCTATGGCAGGCGCCAGATCCTCACCGATGTGACCACGCCCGATCTGCTCGGCGGCGAGGTCGTGGCGGTGATCGGCCCGAACGCCGCCGGCAAGTCGAGCCTGTTCCGACGCATCGCCGGCATGGCTTCGGGCACCGGCACGGTCGAAATCGCCAGCCCCAGCGGCAAGGCGCCGTGCTATCTGCCGCAGGACACCGCGGTGAACGCGGTGCTGACCGTCTACGAGTCGATCCTGCTCGCCCGCAAGCAGGGCGGCTCCTGGGGCGTCGGAGATGACGAGCTCGCCGCGATCGACCAGGCGCTTCACGATCTCGACATCGCCGAGCTCGCCTTTCGCGGCCTCGGCGAGCTCTCCGGCGGCCAGCGCCAACTCGTCTCGATCGCCCAGACGCTGGTGCGCCAGCCCGAGATCATGCTGCTCGACGAGCCGACCAGCGCGCTCGACCTGCACCGCCAGTTCGAGGTGCTGAGTCTCGTCGCCCGCCTCGCCCGCGAGAAGAAGATCTGCGTACTGATCGCGATCCACGACCTCAACCAGGCGCTGCGCATCGCCGACAAGGTGATGGTGCTGGCGAAGGGGCGCCTCGTCGCGCTCGGCCCGCCGCGCGAGATCATCACCCCGGCGCTGCTGGAAGAGGTCTATGGTGTCGTCGCCCGGGTCGAGACCGGCGATGGCGAAGCGCCCTTCGTCGTGGTCCAGGGCTCGGCGCGCAAGGCAAGCCAGCGCGCCATGCCGGAACTCGCCACCCTCTGAGGCCGCTGCTCACATCTCCGCCAATCCTTCCAAGCGACGTAAGCCGATGCAAGACACCAACGCTTCCAGCCCCGGCGCCAACTACTCGCTGAAGGAGGAGATCCGCGCCTACTGGTCGAGCCGCGCCGCGAGCTTCGACCAGCAGGTCGGCCATGCGATCAAGTCCGAGGCCGAGCTCGCCGCCTTCCAGAGCCTGCTGCGCCAGGCCTTCGGTACGGAGTCGCGCGACGTGCTCGACCTCGCCTGCGGCACCGGCGAGATCACCCGCGCTTTGCTTTCGCTCGGCCACAAGGTCACGGCGATCGACTTTTCCGACGACATGCTCGCCCGTGCCCGCGCCAAGCATGGCGACAAGGCGAGGATCCTGTCCGGCGACGCCGAGCGCCTGCTCGACAACGACGAGAGCTATGACGCTCTGGTGACACGGCATCTGGTCTGGACCCTGACCGATCCCGAAGCCGCCTTCGCCGAATGGTTCCGCGTGCTGAAGCCCGGCGGCAGGCTCCTGGTGATCGACGGCGACTGGATCAACCGCTCCTGGATCCAGAACCTGATCAACCGCGGCGCTACCTGGCTGCGCGAGCGCAGCGGCGGCACCGTGCATACGACCGACAAGGAGGCCTTCGACTCGATCACCCGGCGCTTCTTCTTCCGCGACGGGCTGAGCTATGAGCGCCTCGGCGCCATGCTGCACGAGGCCGGCTTCGCCCGGATCGAGCCGGCAGACTACCGGCAGGTGGTGCGGGCGCAACAGCGCAGCGCCGCCCTGCACGACGCGCTGCGGCTGGTCTCCTCGACGCGCTTCGCCCTGGTGGCGACGAAAGCCTGAAACGCCGGCAATCGCGCGACGCGCGGGCCAATCCTGTGCCGAAACGAGACGATCGCGCTGGCCTGAAACCTGCTGGGGGCCGCGGGCCGCGCAAGGCCCTTCCGCCAGGAGCTTGCAAGGCTTATCTCGTTAGACTGGATCGGGCGTCCGCCCTCGATCCAGGGACGCGGCGGGCCTGACCCGCGGCATTCTGAAGGTGGCCCGGTCCGTGATCGAGTTCAGGAAGGCGCGCTGGACGACCCGCCTGAAGCGCTCCGCGCTCGCCGCCGACTCATGGCTCGACGATTCGCTCTACGCGGCCGGCCGGAGGGCCGGCGAGGCCTATGAGCGCATCCGCAGCTGGACCGACCGGCTCACCGTCTCCGGCCCGAAGCGCCTCGCCACCGAACTCGTCAGCGAGGGCCTCAATGTCGGCATCGCCGGCTCGATCGTCATGCTGCTGCTGGCGATCCCGGCCTTCCGCGAGGGCCGCGAGGACGCGCTGAAGAACCAGGTCTTCGCCGTCACCTTCCTCGACCGCTATGGCTCCGAGATCGGCCATCGCGGTGCAAGGCACGACGATTCGCTGAAGCTCGAGGAGCTGCCGGACCATCTGATCAAGGCGGTGCTCGCCACCGAGGACCGGCGCTTCTACGACCATTTCGGCATCGACATCTTCGGCACCTTCCGGGCGCTGACCGTCAATGCGCGCGCCTCCGGCGTCGTGCAGGGCGGCTCGTCGATCACCCAGCAGCTCGCCAAGAACCTCTTCCTCAGCAATGAGCGCTCGCTCGACCGCAAGATCAAGGAAGCCTTCCTCTCGATCTGGCTCGAATACCGCCTGACCAAGAACGAGATCCTGAAGCTCTATCTCGACCGCGCCTATATGGGCGGCGGCACCTTCGGCGTCGCGGCGGCTGCGGAGTATTATTTCGGCAAATCCGCCAAGGACGTCACGGTCGCCGAGGCCGCCATGCTCGCCGGCCTGTTCAAGGCGCCGACCAAATTCGCCCCGCATGTCAATTTGCCGGCGGCGCGCGCCCGCGCCAACGACGTGCTCGGCGCGATGGTCGATGCCGGCTTCATGACCGCCGGACAGATCGATTCCGCCCGGCGCAACCCGGCCAAGCCGATCGACCGGCGCCGCGACGCCAGCCCGGACTACTATCTCGACTGGGCCTTCGACGAGGTCCGCAAGCTCGCCGAAGACGGCAAGATCGGCCCCGAACGCGTGCTCACCGTGAAGACCCCGCACGATCCGGCGATCCAGAAGCGGGCCGACGAGGCGGTCGAGAGCATCCTGCGCCAGCACGGCCAAGCCTACCGGGCCCGGCAGGCCGCGACGGTGATCATGGACCCTGACGGCGCCGTGCGGGCGATCGTCGGCGGGCGCGACTATGGCGCAAGCCAGTTCAACCGCGCGACCTCGAGCCTGCGCCAGCCCGGCTCCTCGTTCAAACCCTATGTCTATGCGGCGGCGATGAGCGCCGGGCTCTACAAGCCGACCACCATCGTCACCGACCGGCCGGTCTGCATCGGCAATTGGTGCCCGAACAATTACGGGCGCTCCTATTCCGGCTCGATGCCGCTGACGGTGGCGCTCGCCAAGTCGATCAACACGATCCCGGTGCAGATGTCGATCGCGATCGGCCGGGCGACCGGCGAGACGCATGAGGCGCGCGCGGCACGGATCGGCCGCAACAAGATCGTCGAGACCGCCCGCGCCATGGGGCTGACGACGCCGCTGACCGACACGGTCTCGCTGCCGATCGGCGCCGCCGAGGTCACCGTGATCGACCAGGCCGCCGCCTTCTCGGTCTTCGCCAATGGCGGCAAGCGGGCCAACCCCTATGCCGCCTTCGAGATCCGCAATTCGCTCGGCGAGGAAATCTACCGCCATGATCGCGACGAGCCGGCACCGGCCCAGGTGCTGAGCGCGCAGGTGGCGCAGGAGATGAACCAGATGCTCTCGACCGTGCCGACGGCGGGAACGGGCCGGCGCGCGGCACTCGACGGCGTGATCAGCGCCGGAAAGACCGGCACGACCAATGGCTACAAGGACGCCTGGTATGTTGGCTACACCGGCAATCTCGTCGGTGCGGTCTGGTTCGGCAACGACGATTCCTCCGAGACCAACAACATGACCGGCGGCTCGCTGCCGGCGATGGTCTGGAAGGAGATCATGACCTTCGCCCATCAGGGCATCGAGATCAAGCCGATCCCGGGCGTCGCGCCGCAGGGCGCCGACAAGGCCACCGTGGCGAAGAATGCCGGCCCGACCCAACCCGGCACCGGTGCCAATGCCGGGCACATGCCGCGCAGATCTTTCGAAGTGCTGTCATCGGTCGGGGCGATGTTCAAGGCGGTCGAGGCGCCGCGTGCGGCCCGGACCTCGATCCAGGCCGGCATCGGCGAATTGCCGGCCGGGCCGAGCCTGACGCGCTTCCGCTGAGCCGTGACGGCGGGCCTCGGCAGATTGCGCTTCTTCCGCGCCGGCCGGCGCTCTCGAGCACTTCCGCGTTTCAACGAAGCGCGGAAGTGCTCTAGACTCTCCGCGTCGCCCCGGGTCGTCGAAGGGAGCCAGCCCCCCGCATCATGCGCGTCCTCGAACTCGCCTATGTGATCGCGCTCGGCGCCGGGCTGGGGCTGGCCTCGGCGCATTATGCCGTGGCCGAGCGGCCGGTCGTCGGCCGGGCGCAGATCGGCGCCTGGACGACCTGGCCGAAAAGCGGCGCGCGCGACAGCGATCCCTATATGCGGGCCTATCTGGCGCGCGGCGTCCATCTGCCGCTCGGCGCCGGCGAAGGGCTCCTGCTGATCGCGGAGCGCGACGATGCCGGGCAGCCGCTCGACGGCCGCTGCCGCTATGGCGTCAGCGGGGCCGTTCCGCCGGCTCGCGGCTGGTCTTTGACCGTCGCCGACCCGGCACGTCGCCCGCTCCAGCTCGCGGTCGCACGGGAGAGTTTCAGCCATGCCGAGATCGTTCGCGACGAGCGCGGCGGCCTGCGGATCATCGCCGCCGCGACACCCGAAGCCGGCAACTGGCTGCCGCTGCCGCCTTCCGGTCGCTTCCTGTTCCTCCTGCGGCTCTACGACACGCCGATCTCCAGCCATGCCGGCGAATTGCGGCCGGAAGCGCTGCCGCGGATCAGCCGGGTGGATTGCCGATGAGCATGCTCGATCAGGCTCCCCTGCTCGTCCCCACGGCGGAGCGGACCCGGATCCCGGCGTTCGGCTGGCGGGACCGGCTCGGCCGCAGCCTGCGGCGCATCATCCTGCTCACTCTGATGGGGCTCGTCCTCGCCGGCATCGTGCACATCCTGACGGTGCTGCTGATCCCGATCATGGCCGAGCGCGACGCCAGCTCGGTCTATGCCGCGCTCGGCAGCGGCGGACACGCCGAACTGATCACGCCTGCCCCGGACGGCCTGCCGGCACTGGCCGAGCCCGATCCGAACAGCGTCGGCGCCGTCTGCGGCTTCGATCTGACCAGCGGCCCGGTACGCATCGTCGCCCAGACCGGCGCACTGCCGCTCGGGCTGACCTTGCACCGCCATGGCGGCGGCGTCGCCTACGCGATCACCGACCGGGCGGCGATCCGCGGCGTGCTCGAATTCGTGGTGATGACGCAGGAACAGCTCGACGAGCGCCTGGCGCAGGACGAGGACGGCGAGACGGCGCGCGAGCTGCGCGTCGTCTCGCCATCGCCGCAGGGGCTGATCCTGGCACGCGTCATGCTGCGCCGCCCAGCCGACCGCGCCGATGCCGAGGCTCTCGCGACGAGCGTCGCCTGCGGCAGCGCCGACTGAGGCACACCGATCTTTCGCAATACCGCCTCGCCGTCTTGGGACGGCCCGGCGTTTCCAGATAAATGCGGCAGGCTCCGGACGAGCCATTCGGCAGGACGGTTCAGCCCTTGTAGACCACCGGGCGATCGGATGGTGCCGCGCCTTCGCCGCCGAACACGCCGATCAGCGGCAACTTGCAGACCAGATCGGTTTCCGCCTCCAATCCCATGATCGCGCGCTCGGCCCTGACCGCCTCGCGCGAGGGCATCTCGACCACGAGATTGTCGAGGGCGTAGCGATAGCTCGCCAGCCGGAAACGCAGCCGCTCGCAGACCCAGAGGACCATAGCCTCGTTCTCGATGACGCGCGCCTGAGCCGGCTCCTGGCTCTCGGCCGGCACGCGGGGCGAGGCCTCGAGCGTGCGCAGGCGGGCGCGGTCGGCATTGACGACACGGATCGCATTGGCGCGGAACGGGGCGAGCAGGGCCCGGTCGGCATTGGCGTCCTCGGCGAGGCGATTATAGCGCGAGGCCTGCGAGGCGAAGGAGCCGGAGGTCAGCGCGCGCTGGTAATCGGAGACGGAGCCCGATTGGACAGCGGTCGGCAGCATCCGGGCCGGAACCAGGCTCGCGAGCTGGGTTTCGAAGGCGCTGCGCTCATGGGCAGGCATGACGAGCCGCCATGCGCGGGCTCGCAACTGCTGCTCGTCATCAGTCAGGTGGAAATGCGAGGCCGCCTCGCCGCGCAACCGCGCCGCCCATTCGCCCATCGCCGGAACGATCTGATCGTTGAAGAGGCTCGGGCGGGGCCGGCCGAGATCGCCGGTCGTACAAGCGGCGAGGACGAGGCAGGTCAGGATCGCCGGGACAGCAAGGCGCTTCACCCCGGCCGCCTGCGCCGGGCTTCGCGTTCCCGCGCCTCCGCCGTCCGCGCGCTGCGCCGCGGCTTGGTAGCGGGAGGTTCCGGCTGACGCTCATAGCGGACACCGGTGAAGAACAGGATCTGCGCCGGCGCCGCATCGGCGGCAACCGCGGACCTGACGAAGCGCCTGCGCGGCGCGAAAGGAATGACGTCGGCCATGATGCGCCTCCCTTGTTGGCGCCTGCGTGGAAATCGCGAACCCAGTCGGTCTCTCACCAGAAAGCTCGAAGCAGTATTCATGTCAGGGCCGGCACCTGCCGGCCCGCTGCCCGTTCCCAGGCGCGCCGCGCGGTCTGCGCGAGATCGGCACGCCATCGTCACCGACATCAGGCCTGTTCATGGTTAACGCAGTGCTAACGCATCGGGGATAAATTTCCGGGAATCGAACTATTTTCGTCACGAGCCCGCCAATGCCCTCCCGAATTGCCGCCGATCTCGCGCAGCTCGCGCGCCTTGCCAGCGATGGCGGGCTGGATTTGCGGCAGGTCGCCCTGCGCGTGAAGGCCGACCTCCTGCTGTCGACCGCCAACCCGCCGGCGGAGGATATGGACGCCTTCCGCGACATGGCGGCGGCCCTGATCCCGGTCATCGACGAGCCGACCGCGCTGATCCTGGCGCGCAAGCTTGCCGGCTGGCGGCATACCCCGCCGGAGGTTCTGGCGGCACTGCGGGCGCGCGGCGGCGAGGTCCTGGCGGCGCTGGTCCGCAAGGGAACGCCGCTGACCCCGGCCGAGATCGAGGACATCGCGGCGGGGGCCGACCCCGCCGTCACGCTCGCCCTGGCGGCCCGCCGAGACCTCACGGCCGCCGCCAGCAGCCTGCTGGCCGGGCAGGCAGACCCCGCCATCGACCTCGCCCTCGCAGCCAATCCCATGGCGGCACTGCCGCGTGCGGCGCTGGTCCTGCTCGTCGCGCGGGCCACCGCCGCGCCGGCGCTCGCCCAATGCCTGCTCGCACGCAACGATCTGCCGGTCGCCGAACTCGCGCCGCTGTTCCTCCAGGCCAGCCTCGACAAGCGGCTCGCCATGATCGAAGCCGTCTCGGCGCATGA
Source organism: Allobosea sp. GW823-FHT01F03 (assembly GCF_058798075.1). Lineage (NCBI taxonomy): Bacteria > Pseudomonadati > Pseudomonadota > Alphaproteobacteria > Hyphomicrobiales > Alloboseaceae > Allobosea > Allobosea sp. GW823-FHT01F03. Next base: position 4,460,270 of record NZ_CM179505.1, read on the forward strand.
GGCGCTCGCGCCCTCGCCGCGCCGTCCATCGATCAGCGGCGAGCAGTTCTCCGGGCTGGTCGCGACGGCGCTCGTCGACCGCGAAGGCGCCTTTGCGGCGCTGGCCGACCTGTTCGGCGCCGATGCCGAGTTCGCCGCGGCCCTTGCCGCCGATCATTCGCGCCAGCTTGCCGCGCTCACGCTGGTCGGCTGCGGCGCCAGCCCCGAGGAGGCCACCCGCTTCCTGATCGGGCTCGGCGACGACACGGCCTTCTCGGTCCAGCGCATCTTCGCTCTGGCCGATCTGATGCGCCTGCTCACGCCGGCGACGGCACGCCGGCTGGTCCTGCAGATCGGGAGGCTTTCCGAACAGGGCGGTGCCCGCCCGGCCCTGCAGCCGGCGATGGATCCGAGCGGCACCCCTGCCCGCCCCGGGCTGGAACGACCGTCCAGCCGCGGCGGCATGCAGGACATGCTGCGCAGGCTCGGCGGCAAGACCGGCTGAACATCGAAAGGGAGGAGCGGCGAAGCGGGCTATGGCATCGGACCGAAAAGTGGACTCCACTTTTCGGAAAACTGCGATGCGATAACAATGGGATGGATCACCGTGACCGCGTCCGAACGGACGCGCGGCGATCGCGTGTATTTTTTCAGGCTAAGCGGTGGCCGCCTCGTCCGAAGACAGCCTACTCGACCAGCAGCAGCCGCGGATCGCCGGCGCGGTTCTCGATCTCGACGAGCCAGAGATCGCCATCGAAACGAATCTCACGCGCGACGCGGTCCTCCACTGCCAGCGGATCGGCGTCGAGCAGGCGCTGGAAACGACGCCCGCCATCGTCTTCGACCAATGCCTGCGGCGCCGGGCCATAGAGCACGGCGGTACCGTCGAGCCGGTCGAGCTTGACGAAGATGGCCCCGGCCTCGCCGGCACCGCGCCGGCGCAGCACCGCGACGAGACCGTCATGCGCCGCCTGCCGGAGATAGGCCGAAACCCAGAAATCGCTGGTCAGCCGCGCCAAGGGCTCGCTCCGCTTTGACCTGTCCCGGTCGTCACCGCCTCAGTTCACGACACGGCGCGACGCCGGCGCTCGGACCTCGGCCGGCGGGCGCAGATCGCCGCCATTGATCAGGTCGGCGATCGGATCGCGCACGGACGCCGGACGAGCCGCGGTCGCCGGCTGGGGAGCGGTGCGGGGCGCCGGTGCGACGGCGGCAGGCGGACGCGGGGCCGCCTCGCGCTGTGCCTGAGAGAGACTGCCGGGGCGGGCCGGAGGCAGGATCTCCTGCTGGGTCGGCACCGGCTGCGGCGCCGTGGGCTGAGCCTCGGACTGGACCGGCGGAAGATCGGCACGGCGCTCGACCGCTCGCGCTGGCGCCGGGCTGGCCGAGGGCGCCGACAGCATTGGCGCGGGATGGCGGACCTTCTGGAACAGCAATGCGTTGAGCGTGATCGCCGCCGCGACCGCAGTGAACAGCAGGATGACGAGGGCTCTGCCGGGGCGACGGCCAAGCCAGCGCATCAGCCGGCCCGAGGCCGAAGGCTGGCGCCGGCCGGGGCTGGCGCGGCGCGGCGGCATGGACAGCGTCGCATCGGAGCGGGCGCGGGCGGCGAGCGTTGCGGACATCTTCTCGACTCTCGGTCAGGCTGTCAGGCGATAAGGTTGCTTGGTCTCGAAGCCACGGCGCGGGGCGCGGGCATGGGTGGCGATGCGCACCGGCTCGCAGGTGGCGGCGATGCCGGCCACCGGCAGCCGCACCGCGACGCGCGTGCCGATCCCGGGCGCGCTCTCGATGCTGAGGGTGCCGCCATGCAGCCCGACCAGCCCACGTACCACCGAAAGCCCGAGCCCGGTGCCGTCATGGGCACGGTCATAGGAGGACTTGGCCTGGAAGAAGGGGTCGCCCAGCCGCGGCAGGTCGGCGGCGGCGATGCCGATGCCGGTGTCGGAGATCGAAAGGTCGATCATGCCGCCATCGCGCACCAGAGCGAGGGTGACGCGGCCGCCGGGCGGCGTGAACTTGATCGCGTTGGAAAGCAGGTTGAGCATGACCTGCTTCAGGGCCCGCCGATCGCCGACCAGCTGCGGCAGATCCTGCCCGACGACGCGCTCGAGCGCGACCTTGCCGGACTGCGCCTTGAGGGCGACGACGGCACAGCAATCCTCGGCCAGCCGGGCGATGTCGAGCGGCGCCTGCTCGATCGTCATCGCACCGCTCTCGATCTTCGAGACGTCGAGCAGCGTGTTGACGACATCGAGCAGATGATGCCCGGAATCGTGGATGATCGCGGCGTATTCCTTGCGGCGATCGGCATCGAGGCCGGCTGCGAGGTCGCCGCTGAGCATCTCCGAGAAGCCGATGATGGCGTTCAGCGGCGTGCGCAGCTCATGGCTGACGGTCGCCAGGAAATGGCCCTTGAGATCGCTCGCCTTGACCGCCGCGGCATGGTTGCGCTCGCGCTCCTCGTCACGGGCATGGCGATCGGTGACGTCGCGGGCCACGCAGACCACGGCCGCGCCATTGCGCGCGCCGGCCTGATCGATCCTCCGGGCGTTGAGCTCGAGCCAGCGCACGGTCGGAACGCCGGCCGAATCGGCCAGGAACAGCACGCGGAAGCAGGCGCTGGCATGACCGGCGCCATGGGCGGCATCGCTGAGCGCTTTCAGAAAAAGCGGGCGGTCGGCGATATGAACGCGCTCGAAGAGGCCTTTGCCATGCAGCTGCGCGGACTGCGCGCCGGTCAGCAGGCAGGCTGCCTCGTTGGCGAAGACGACGGCGCCGGAGGGATCGTGCCAGGTCACGAGATCGCCGACATGCTCGAGCATCAGGCGGGCGCGGGCATCCGAGGCCCGGTGCTCACGCAATTCGTCCTCGTGCCGGCGCAGGAAGGAGACGGCGAGCAGCATGGCGCAAAGGATCGCACTGGCGACGAGAACCGGCATCGCCGCGACGGCCCAGGCCGCGGGCTCGCCCACTGCGCCGGCACTCTGCAAGGCCACGACCGCGCCGAGGCCGACCACGGCAAGCGCGCTGCCGCGCGCCACATAGGTTCGCGAGCCGAAGAACATCGCTTCGGCCGGCACCGCCGCGAGCCAAAGCAGCAGCGGCGAGCCGGTGCCGCCGGTCATGCAGGCGAGCGCAATGATGAAGAGCGTGAGCGCGGCGCCGGAGACGCAGTGCGCGAGGTCAAGACGACCGGTGCGCGAGAGCAGAACCACGGCCAGCAGCGGCAGGCCGAGCGCGATCAGAACCAGCGTCTCGAACAGATCGAGCCGGCCGCGCCAGGCGATATAGGCCGGCACCAGGCTGAGCCCGCCCGCGCCGATCGCGAGCCGGGCCAGCATGAAGCGCTCATGCCGCATGCGTTCGAGCGAGTCCGGCAGCGCCGATGGATGGACCATCGCCGCAACCTGCGCCCTGACCGCCGTCATCATGCTGGAGAACCGCAAACGCACAACCTCTGTCGGCCTTCGGCGAAAAGCCTCGCCTTGTTGAGGCCGATCCTGGCGCGGGCCATTTAAGCGGGACTTAAGGCGACCTCGCACCGATGCTCCCGCAGCCTCTTTCGAGACCATAAAATTCTATTATTTTCAGACACTTATCCTGACAGCACCAGAAATTCCCGCGATTGCGCTTGTTGCCAGCAAGGTGAATGGAAACTGAAGAACAAAACCGGGCTTTGATTCAAATTGCGACTATCGGGGACACGCGATGTTTCAGCCTCCGCGCTAGGGTTCAGGAGCCGGGGACGGGACGCCCCGCGCTAGCGACGGGGACAAGAATGGCCTATCTATTGCGCAGCATGGCCCTGATCGGGGTGATCGCCCTGAACTCGCCGGTCCATGGCGGCAAGTCCGCGCCGGAAGCACCCGTCTTCGACGCCAAGGCCGCCATAGCGGTTCTCGGACAGATCGATCCCAAGGCGGTGATGCAGGGCGCCACCAGCCTGCGCGAAGCGGCCGAGGTTCTGGCCGGGCTGGAGCCCGAGACCCGGGCTCGCGTCCTGGCACTGGCGGCAGCTGCCGCGACGAGCCGCTCTGGCGAAGCACAAACGTCGCAGCGCTGACGCTTGACCTCGCCGGGCCGCGCGCCGAAGACAGCCTGCCAGACCGCCTCCCCCGCCGGCGGTCTGCAAGATGAGCGACGGCCGATGAGCGAAACCCTCGACGACATCATTGCCAATTTCGAGGTCCTGGATGAATGGGACGACCGCTATCGCTACCTGATCGAGCTCGGGCGCACGCTCGCGCCGCTGCCGCAGGAAGCCTATAGCGACGCCAACAAGGTCCGCGGCTGTGCCAGCCAGGTCTGGCTCGAGACCAAGCAGGAAGGCGGCCCCGGGCAAACGACACGACTGCATTTCCGCGGCGACAGCGACGCGCATATCGTGCGCGGGCTGGTAGCACTGGCGCTGGCGATCCATTCCGGCCACAGCGCCGCCGAGATTCTGGCAACCGATGCCTTCGCCATCTATGAGCGGCTCGGCCTCGCCGCCCATCTCACGCCGCAGCGCTCCAACGGCGTGCGCTCGATGATCGAGCGCATCAAGAACGACGCGCGCGCCGCCATCGCCTGAACCAGCTCAGCTCGGCGGCGCGATCGCCGGGCGGGCATCCGCCGCCTGCCAGACGCGCGGCGTCCTGTCGGGCGTGGCTCGGGCCGCCAGCCCGTAATGCTCGGCCAATGCCGCCAGCGCCAACCGCAGCACGACCTTGGCCGAACGTGCTGGCCAGCTGCGCTCGCGCTCGACCTCATCGAGCCCCTTCAGGAAGCCGCAGACATCGATGGCGAGCCCCGAGAGCTCGGGGCCGAGGCGCTTGCAGACCTGTCTGACCCGCTGGCGGGCCGCCAGGCTGGAATCGGAGGCGCTGGCTGGACCATGCGACGCGGCATGCGTGCCGGCTGCAAGCCCGGCATCCCAGTTCACGGTCACGCGCGGCAGCATCTGCGCCAGCGTCAGCTCCGCCCGAAAACGCTCACCGGCCGCGAATTCCGCCGCCGGGATCTGCGGTCTGCCATCCTTACCCGGCCGGCGATGCAGCCAGAGCAGCGGACTTTCACGCTCGTTCAGAGCAACTTTCCGCACCTCTCCCTCGACCGTCATAGCCGTCACGGCGACAAGACGGGTCTCGGTGAGCTGCAGACGACGTGCCTTGCCGCTGCCTAGCCAGACCGCGAGACCAGCCTCGACCAATGCCGACGCCTCCTCGGCTGGTGCATAGCCTGCCCCGAGGCTCGCCCCGTCCACGGTCCGATAGAGCGCGATGCGACCGCAGCCGAAGGGGGATTCGGCCGCAAACGCGCCGGCCTGCCGCAAATGCCGCAGCAGGCGCCCGGCGACAGCGCCGGCCGTCCCGGGCGCGCTCATCGCCCTGCCTCCGGCGCGAACGCCCGCAGCCTCAGCGTCAGCGCCGCCTCCAGCGCGGCGAGCGCCAGTTCAAAACCGGGCTCGCTGCGCCTGTCCTCGACCAGCGCGCAGGCATGGCGCACCGTCGTCCGGTCGCGCCCGAAGGCGAGCCCAACCTGGCTGAGGTTCAGCCCGAAGCCGACATGGGTGAGATACATCGCGACCTGTCGGCCGAAGGCGACGGGACTCACGCCGCGCCGGCCTTGCCGCAATGTGGCCGGCGGCAAGCGTAGCGCCGCGCAGACGGCCGCCTCGGCCAGCCGCGCCCTCGCGCTGCGGGACAAGGGGTCGGCGCCCTTGGCGATGTCGTTGTTCATGATATGTTCACTCCTACACTCCGATCGCACGGCGCGATTGGGGATAGCGAACATATGATTATATTCCTACTTCAAGTGTTTCAAGAGCGCGAGTACAGGCGGGGATATCCTCCTGCCACGCCCTGGCAGCACCACTCGAAACGACGAAGCCGCCGGCGGAGCCGGCGGCTCGAAACGAATCCCTCGAAGGAATTCGCTTCAGCGCGATGTTTCGCGTCGGGCTCTCTCAGCGGCGCTTGCGGCGCTGCTGGCCGAGGCCCATCTTCTTGGCGAGCTGCGAGCGCGCCTCCGCATAGTTCGGCGCGACCATCGGATAATCGGGCGGCAGGCCCCACTTCTCGCGATACTGCTCCGGGGACATATTGTACTGCGTCCGCAGATGGCGCTTCAGCGACTTGAACTTCTTGCCGTCTTCCAGGCAGATCAGGAAATCGGCGGTGATCGACTTCTTGACCGCGATGGCGGGCTTGGGCGCTTCCATCGGAACCACCGGCGCGGCGCCACCGACGACTCGGCTCAGCGCGGCATGGACATCGTTGATCAGCGCCGGCAATTCCGAGGCTGGAACCGAATTGTTCGAGACGTAGGCGGAGACGATATCTGCTGTAAGCTCGATAAAGTCCGAACCGTCGTGATCAGCCATGGCGGCGTTGCTCCGTTGTTTTTTTGGACCGGGCGTTCGGCGACTGTGCCCGCTCTGTTTACGTGGCGCGAAGGCCTGTCAGAAGCTGCACCGGCATCAGGTCGAATTCTGCCGGATATAGAATCGTACAAAACGGATCAGTCGTACAATCGTCTAATCCATGAAAGATGACTTCGCAAGCGGCAGTTATCGCTCCGAATACGTTTATCGGTGTCCAGTATTGGTGCATCTTGCGATCGGCATGGTAACCAGAATGTGCAGCGGCTCGGATGGCTACGCGCAATGGTTGTCTTGCCAGCCTTTTTCCACGCCTCTACGAGTCGCAAACCTGCAGCAATGCCACGACAACCCGCAATGCCGCGGCGAATGACCGCAACTTCGCGCCTCGAGACACGCCATGCCTGAGAAAGCCCCTTTCGCGCCGCCTCGCGCCGAAGCGCGCGCGCAGCACCGCACCGTGCACGGCGTCGCACTCAACGACGACTATGCCTGGCTGAAGGCGGAGAACTGGCGCGATGTACTGCGTGACCCAGCGGCACTGCCGGCCGATATTCGTAGCTATATCGAGGCGGAGAACGCCTGGTGCGAACGCCTGATGAAGCCGACCAGGGCGTTGCAGCGCGAGCTCGTCAAGGAGATGCGCGGTCGCATCAAGGAAGACGACAGCGAATTGCCGCAGCCCGACGGCCCTTTCCTCTATTATCAGCGCTACCGGCGCGGCGGCGAACATCCGCTGATCTGCCGCAAGCCACGCCAGGGCAAGAGCGCCGGCAAGCCCGGCCGCGAGCAGATCATGCTCGACGCCGACGCGCTCGCCGAAGGCAAGGAGTTCTTCGACCTCGGCGATGCCGCGCACAGCCCCGATCATCGCTTGCTGGCCTGGAGTGCCGACGAAGCCGGTTCGGAACTCTATCTGATCCGCGTGCGCGACCTTGCGACCGGCGAGGATCTGCCCGACGAGATCCGCGACACCAGCGGCGAGATGATCTGGACGCAGGATGCCAGCGCCTTCGTCTATGTCGGGCTCGATGCCGAGCACCGCCCTTCGCGCGTGCTGCGCCACCGTCTCGGCACGGCGCAGAGCGAGGACGCGCTGCTCTATGAGGAAAGCGATCCCGGCCTGTTCGTCGACATCGACGAGACGCAATCGCATCGTTTCCTGCTGATCGCCAGCGGCGACCACGAGACCTCGGAGGTGCGCATCGTCGACCTGTCGGCGGCCGACGGCCAGCCGCGCCTCGTCGCGGCGCGCCAGAGCGGGCGGCAATACTCGATCGAGCATCATGGCGACGAACTGCTGATCCTCACCAATGCCGACGGCGCCGAGGACTTCAAGATCGTCCGCGCGCCGCTCGACGATCCTTCACCGGCGCGCTGGACCGATCTCGTACCGCACAGGCCGGGCCGCCTGATCCTCAGCCATCTTTGCCTGCGCGGGCGGCTGCTGCGCCTGGAGCGGGAGGACGGCCTGCCGCGCCTGCTGATCCGCGAACTCGCCAGCGGGGCGGAAAGCACGATCGCCTTCGCGGAGGAGGCCTATGGGCTCGGCATGGATGGCGGCTATGAATTCGATACCGACCATATCCGCTTTCTCTACGCCTCGATGGCGCGCCCGACCGAGACCTTCGACTACGACATGCGCACTGGCGAGCGCACCTTGCTGAAGCGGCAGGAGGTGCCGTCCGGCCATGATCCGGAGGCCTATGTCGTGCGCCGGATCTTCGCGACCGCCAAGGACGGCGCCAAGGTGCCGGTCTCGCTGCTGCACAAGCGCGGCCTCGTGCTCGACGGCTCGGCCCCCTGCCTGCTCTATGGCTACGGCTCCTATGGTTCGGCGATGTCGGCCTCGTTCCGCACCCGTCCGCTCAGCCTGGTCGACCGCGGCTTCGTCTATGCCATCGCCCATATTCGCGGCGGCACCGACAAGGGCTGGCGCTGGTATCTCGACGGCAAGCGCGAAAAGAAGCCGAACAGCTTCACCGACTTCATCGCCGCCGGCGAGATGCTCGCAGCCGAGGGCTATACCGCGCGCGGCAGGATCGTGGCCCAGGGCGGCAGCGCCGGCGGCATGCTGATGGGCGCGGTCGCCAACCTCGCGCCGGAGCTGTTCGCGGGAATCATCGCCGAGGTGCCCTTCGTCGACGTGCTCAACACCATTCTGGACGAAAGCCTGCCGCTGACGCCGATGGAATGGCCGGAATGGGGCGATCCGATCCGCGATGAGGCGGCCTTCCACTGGATCCGAGCCTATTCGCCCTATGACAATGTCCGGGCCCAGGCCTATCCGCCGATCCTCGCCATGGGCGGACTGACCGACCCGCGCGTCACTTATTGGGAACCGGCGAAATGGGTGGCGCGCCTGCGCGCGACCATGACCGGCGGCGGCCCGGTGCTGCTGCACACCAATATGGAGGCCGGGCATGCCGGCTCGGCCGGCCGCTTCGACTCGCTGAAGGAAACGGCCCTGGCCTACGCCTTTGCGATCACCGCCGCGCATGGCGGCTGGGGCCGGCAGGTCTGAAACGCATCGCGGCCCTGCCACCCCTGTTCCCGGACCGGTTCAGCCCGGCCCGGCCTCGAGCCGACTCTTCTCGCTGGCGAGATAGGCCTTGAGCTCGTCCATGGAGGCGAAGACGTAATCGCCATCGGGCGTGCGCGCCTGGATCGAGCCATCGGCATAGATGGTGAAATGCGTCTCGCCGACCTGATAGGCACCGACGATGCCTTCGTCGGAAGCCGGAGGCGCGGCGGGTTCGGGCGCGACCGCTTCCACAACAGGCGCTGCCGCCGTCTCGGATGCGGCCGGCGCTTCGGGCGCGGCCGGCGCGGTCTCGGGCAGGATGTCCGTTGCGATCGGCTCTGCTGCTTCCGGCTCCGCCGCGCTCAGCGGCGAGACCGCGACCGGCGGCGGCTCCACCTCGTCCGGGACCGGCTCGGGCGGTGTGACGGCTTGGTCCTCGGGGAGCGCAGGGACCTCTTCGGCAGCGATGGGCTCTTCGAGCGCCGCCAGCGCATCGCCGCTGCGCGGCTGGGTCACCGGCGGCCAGGGGCGCGGCGCCATCCAGTCGCTGACCGCTTCGAGCGAGCGCTGTGGCGGCTCGACCTCGGGAACGTCGGCCGGCATCGCCAGCGCGTCGTTCAACTGTTCGCGCAGCGCGCTGAAATCATCGTAATCGGCCTCGGCCTTGGCGGGCTGGCTCTTTCCCTCGGCGCCGAGGTCGAGCTGCGGCCACCAGAGCTGCTCCGGCTCGCGCTTCGCCTCGGACTCGGCTTCAGGCTCGGGCTCGGGCTCGGGCTCGATCACGGCGATGTCGCGCTCGGGCTCGAGAGCGACATCGATCAGCTTCTCGCCTGCGTCCTCCATCGCCGGCGCGGGCTCGTCGAGGTCTTCCGCCGGACTTTCCGGAGCCTCCACCGCGACCTGTGGCGCCCGGGTCGGCAGCAGTGCGGCCTCGAAGAAGTCGAGCTCGGTCTTCGCTACCGGATCCAGCCCGGTCTGCGCCGTTTCCGTCGACAGTCCGGGCGGGCGCAGCCAGTCATCGTGAATGCGCGCAGGAAGCTCCGGGATGTCCGGCTCGTCGACAAGCCCGGCAGGCTCCTCGACGGAAACCGCAGCCTCGGCAACCTCCGTTGTCTCTGTGCTGTCCGCGCCAGGTTCCTCGGTCCGCGACGAAGCCGCCAATGCCCCACCGAGCGCGAGCGCGCCGGCACCCGCGAGCACTGCGGCACTGCCGGGAGCCTGCGCGGCGAGCCGCTCCTGCATCGGAGACTGCGGCTCCGGCAATGTGGCTTCCTCGCGCCGCGGCAGCGGCTGCGCTGCCGGCTCGTCATGGCGAACGGACGCCAGCGTCGCCGTAGCCATGGCGCCGGCGACCAGCGTCTTCAGGCGCTGAATCTCGCTCAGGATCGCCGCGGAGGCGAACATCAGCAAGCCCGCCGCGAAAGAGAGCGCGCCGAGGATCACCTCGGTAAAGCCCCTCTCGAGGACGCGATAGGGCCAGCCATCGACGATGGCATAGGCACCGCCGGCCAGCAGGGCGAGCCCAAGAACCAGGAATAACTTGACCAAACGCTCGCTCCTTCGAGACGGCAGAGTCCTGCGACAGCTTGCCGCCCCATGGTTAAACTATCGATACGCCCGCATCTTGCCAACAGAACGCCCATGACAAGGCGGGGGAAACTCGGGACGGCGAGTTCTCGGGACGCACAGGGCTCCCTCCGCTTGGCGGTTGCCGCTGCCGCATTCGCGGCTTAACTAACGGGGGAATGGCGGGACGTTCCGCCGGGCCGCCGGCCCATGCGTTTCATCATTGCAGCCATTCTCACGTCGCGATTTCGACAGCCCCAAGGAGAGGCCCTATGTCCTTTACCCTGCCCGATCTGCCCTATGCCCATGATGCTCTGCAGCCCTTCATGTCGAAGGAGACGCTCGAATACCATCATGACAAGCATCATCTGGCCTATGTGAACAACGGCAACAACGCCATCAAGGGCACCGAGTTCGAGGGCAAGTCGCTCGAGGAGATCGTCAAGGCCTCCTATGGCAAGAACCCGGCCGTGTTCAACAATGCCGGCCAGCACTATAACCACCTCCACTTCTGGAAGTGGATGAAGCCGAATGGCGGCGGTAAGCTGCCGGGCGCGCTCGAGAAGGCGATCGTCGACTCCTTCGGTTCGGTCGACAAATTCAAGGAAGATTTCATCGCCGCCGGCGTCGGCCAGTTCGGCTCGGGCTGGGCCTGGCTTGAGGTCAAGGGTGGCAAGCTCGCGGTCAGCAAGACGCCGAACGGCGAGAGCCCGCTGGTCCATGGCGCGACCCCGATCCTCGGCGTCGACGTCTGGGAGCACTCCTACTACATCGACTACCGCAACCGCCGTCCCGACTATCTCAAGGCTTTCCTCGAGAGCCTGGTGAACTGGGACTATGTCGCCGAGCTCTATGACGGCGCCAAGGCCTGAGCCGGCCGGCACGGATTGACAGGAACGGGGCCCATGCGGCCCCGTTTTTTTGTGCCCGCGCTCAGACGGCGACGCGCTTGAGGAACTGGTCGACGGTCGAATCGAGGCGCATCGCCTGGGTCGAGACCTCTCCTGCCGCCTGGCGCACCTGCTCGGCCGAACGCCCCGTCTCCTCGACGCTGTCGGCAAGCACGCTCAGATCGCTCGACACCGAGAGCGCCGACGAGCTCGCCATCGCGACGCCGCTGGCGATCTCGCCGGTGGCGATCGCCTGCTGCTCGATCGAGACGGCGACCGAGTTTGCGAAATTCTCGATCGCACCCATGCGATTGGCGATGTTCTGGATGGCGCCGACGACTTCACCGGTCGCGCCCTGAATGGCATTGACCTGCGCCACGATACGGTCGGTCGCATCGGCCGTCTGCGAAGCGAGATTCTTGACCTCCGCCGCGACGACGGCGAAGCCGCGGCCCGCCTCCCCTGCACGCGCCGCCTCGATCGTGGCATTGAGGGCGAGCAGATTGGTCTGAGCAGCGATGTCGCGGATGAGATTGACCACCTCGCCGATGGCGCGGGCCGTCGCATCGAGGGCGTCGACGGATTCGGCCGTGTCGCGCGAGGCGGACGCGGCCTCGACGATCTCGGTGCGGACGCGCCGCACCTGGAACTCGACCTCGCGGATCGCCGCGCCCATTTCCTCGGCGGCCTGGGCAGCGCTCTCGACATTACCGGAGGCGCCATGGGAATTATGGGCGGCGCGCGCGGCACGCTCGGAAGACTCGGCGGCGACCTGGGCAAGGCCGCTCGAAGCATCGCCCATCCGATCGGCATTGCTCTTGAAGGCTTCGAGCGCGACGCCGACCTCGCCGCGGAACATGGCGATCGCCTCGTCGATGCGCTGCTGGCGGTCGCGGCGCTCCGTCTCGCTCGCGAATTGCTGCTCCTGCAAGCTCGCACGCTCGCCGAGACGCAGCTTGAGGACGCCGAGGGCGCGAGCGATGGCGCCGATCTCGTCGCGGCGTTCGGTCGCGTCGATCGGGGTGTCGAGCTTGCCGTCGGAGATGCTGACGATCGCCTGGGTCATGCCCTTCAGCGGCTTCATCGTTCGCGACAGCGAAATCCAGAGCAATGGCCCGAGCACGAGCAGCAGCCCGAGGCCCAGCGCGATGGTCACGAAATGTTCGCGCGCCGCCCGGGCGACGAGGCGCCGCTTGTCGAAACGCAGCGCGACATAGCCGATCTGTTTCTGGTGGCCGCCGACGCGCACCACCAGGAGCTTGGTGATGTAGGCACCATCCTCGAGCTGGAGCGGACTTTCGCTGGCGAGCGCATCCCAGGGCTCGCGCCCGAGCGCCAAGGCGAGGTTGTTCGGCGTCAGCAGGAGACGCGCCTCCTCGTCGCGCCCGGCGGTGGCGAGGGCGACAACCTCGTCGGCGACGATACCGGCGGAAAAATCGGGATCCCGCTTCAACGATTCCAGGATGTAGCTCAACGTCGTCGTGTCACGCGACAGGATCAGCGCCGGCGCGGCGTTGACCACCATCGTCGTCAGCGAGTTCATCTTCTGGTCGAGATCGGCGCGCGTCTTGCCCTCATTGTAGCGGGCGACCGCGAGGACGACGAAGACGATGGCGAGCGCGACGATAGCGACAGCAGCACCGGCGATCTGGGTGCTGAGCGAGCCCGCGCGCTCCTCGGGCTGGCCTGCCGTTAGTTGTGCCTTTCCGGAAGGTGCATCCGGGGATTTCTTTGCCCGAATCTGGAACCGGGTCATCGCGCAAAAATCCTTCAAAGGCATGGATGGCGCGACCGGCCTGAGGATGCCTGCAACACCCGTAGCCAGCATGACGGGGCAGGGTAAATTTTCGCTTGCGACGTTCGCGCGGGGCTATGCACCCAACACGTGCAGGAGCCCGTGTCTCAACCGAGCTCGCGAAACCGGGCGAGGCGCAGGCCGGGCGGCGGTACGAAGGCCAGGAGCGCGGCATGCTCGACCGGCCGGGATCCGATGACCGGGTCGAGCGCGCGCAATTCGTCGTCGATGAAGCCGGGATGGCACATCACCAGATGAGCCCGCCCCGGCCGTTTCAGGAAGCGCGGCAGATCGGCGGCGAAGTCCCGTGTCGGATCGAAGGGCGACACGCCGGAGAAGCCGTGATTGAGCGGGATGCCGCGCCGTGCCGCGGCCGGGCGCAGTCCGGCGGCGAGACCGGCAATGACCAGCGCCTTGCCGACTGCCACGCCACGCGCCCGGATCGCGGACACAGAATCGGCTGGATCGCGCAGATAGACCGAGCCCAGCGGATAGCGCCGCGCCACCGCGTCGAGAACCGCGCGACGGACACCCGGAAGGACGTGGACATGCTGATGGCCATCGACGAAATCGGGCGCGCGCCCGAGCGCCTCCTCGAAGGCATCGAGCTGCCGGTCGAGCTCGGCGGCGATCTCGCGACGCGCCGCGGCCGACCCCAGCGCCAGCCGTGAAAGACCACCCAGTTTCGGCAGGCGCCCGCCAGGAGCGAGGCTCGGCATCGCCGCGAGCGGCGCGCCGCTGGTCAGATTGAAATGCAGGCCGAGATCGGCCTTGCCGGAGAAGGCGGCGAGCTCCGGTGCCAGCCCGCGCCAATGCGGCCGGTTCGTCATCGCGCCGGTGGCGGAGAGCTTGCCCTGCGCGAGCAGTTCGAGAATCGAACGGCTGACGCCCCGGGTCATGGCGAAATCATCGGCGCAGAGCACGAAACCGCGGGTCATGACGGTCTGTTGTCCCTCGTTCATCGAGCGTGCTGTAAGTAGCCGCCGGCGAAGCCGGTGCGCGTCCCGGCCCGCGCCATCACGACTCCACCCCTATCCCACGCGCTGAGGTCGTCAAAGCCTTGTCTGCCACGCAGCCCCTCGCCGCCCCGGCCAACCCCGCCGCCCAGCCAAGGCGGCCCGAGCTTTCCGTCGTCGTCCCCGTCCATGACGAGGCCGACAACCTGCCGCTCCTGGTCGAGCGGCTGAAGGGCGTGCTCGATGGCTGCGTCGCCTCCTGGGAGATCGTCTGCGTCGACGATGGCAGCCGGGACGGCACGCTTTCGGTGCTGCGCCTGCTGCACGAAGCCGACCCGCGCATCAATGCCATTTCCTTCAGCCGGAATTTCGGCAAGGAGATCGCCATCGCCGCCGGGCTCGACCATGCCAGCGGCGACGCCGTCGTGATCATGGACGCCGATCTGCAGCATCCGCCGGAGACCATTCCCGTCTTCCTGGCGAAATGGCGCGAGGGCTTCCTCAATGTCTATGGCCAGCGCACCGACCGCGAGGGCGAAGGCCGGCTGAAGCGCGGCTTCGCCAAGGCCTTCTACAAGCTCTTCGCCAGCTTCGGCGAGACCGAGCTGCCCGAGGGCGCCGGTGATTTCCGCCTGCTCGACCGCAGGGTGGTCGAGGCGCTGCGGGCCCTGCCCGAGCGGGCCCGCTTCTCCAAGGGGCTCTATGCCTGGGTCGGTTTCCCCGCCACCGGCGTGCCCTTCGAAGTCGCCGAGCGCGCCCATGGCCAGACCAAGTTCCGCTTCCGCAAACTGTTCAGCTTCGCCTTCGACGGGCTGTCCTCGTTCTCGACCGTGCCGCTCAAGATCGCGACCTGGCTCGGCGTCCTCATCGCCATCATCGCCGCCGGGTCAGCATTGTTCTTCGCGGTGCGCACCCTGCTCTTCGGCACCGACCTGCCCGGCTTCCCCTCGCTGATCGTCTCGATCATGTTCTTCTCGGGCATCCAGCTGATTTCGCTCGGCCTGATCGGCGAATATGTCGGGCGCATCTTCGCCGAGGTGAAGCGCCGGCCGCTCTATCTGGTCGGCGAGCGCATCGGCTTCGAAAAGCTCGACAGCGTCCACCCGCGCGGCGACGCCCTGCCGCCGCTGATCCGGTAAGGCCTGCTAGCCTCATCCTGAGGAGCCGCGAAGCGGCGTCTCGAAGGATGGTCCAAAAATCTTCGGGTGCAGCTGGAACATCCTTCGAGACGCAAGCTGCGCTTGCTCCTCTGGATGAGGGCCGAAGCAGCCGGACGCGATTGCCCCACATGGGGAGCGGCGGCACTGGACCGTCAGGCGCGGCGGGGTTATGCGGCTTGTCCGGTGAGGCCTGCCAATCGTGGCGGACCTGAGTGGCACGATGCTCAGAAAAATCCTGTCCGTCAGCGGCTTCACGCTGCTCTCGCGTGTCAGCGGCTTCGCCCGCGACATCGTGCTCGCCGCCGTGCTCGGTGCCGGGCCGCTGATGGATGCGTTCTCGGTGGCGCTGCGCCTGCCCAATCATTTCCGCGCCATCTTCGGCGAAGGCGCCTTCAACCAGGCCTATATCCCGGCCTTCGCCCGCATCCGGGAGAAATCGGGCGCAGCGGCGTCCCAGCAATTCTCGGACAGGGTGTTCACGCTGAACCTCGTCGTCCAGCTGGTGATCCTCGCGCTCGCCTTGCCGTTCATGCCGGAGCTGGTGCGCCTGCTCGCCCCCGGTTTCGTCGGCGATCCCCAGCGCTTCGATCTCGCAGTGGCGCTGACCCGGATCACCTTCCCCTATCTCCTCTTCATCACCCTGGTGACGCTGCTTTCGGCCAATCTCAACGCGGTCGACCGTTTCGCCGCGGCCGCCGCTGCGCCGATCCTCCTCAATATCAGCCTGATCGGCGCGCTCGCCGTCGCCTTCCTGTTCCCGAGCGCGGCTCATGCCGCCGCCTGGGGCGTCGCCGCCGCCGGCGTGCTGGAATGGCTGCTGCTCTGGGTCGCCGCCCGACGCGAAGGCGTTTCGGCTGCGCTGACGCGGCCGCGGCTCGACGCCGAGGTCAAGCGCTTCCTCAAGGCACTCGGACCGGCGGTGATCGGCTCGGCCGGCGTGCAGATCGCGATCTTCGCCGACACGATCATCGCCTCGCTGCTGCCCGCCGGCGCCTATGCGGCGCTCTACTATGCCGAGCGGCTCTACCAGCTGCCGATCGGCGTCATCGCGATAGGCGTCGGCACGGTGCTGCTGCCGACGATGAGCCGCGCCATCGCCGCCGGCGACGAGGCCCGGGCCGACAAGGCCCAGAACCGGGCGGTGGCGCTGACGATCTTCGCAGCGGCCCCCTTCGCCGCCGCCTTCCTCGCCATTCCCGAAATGATCGTCGTCGCCCTGTTCGAGCGCGGCCGTTTCGACGCCGCCGCAAGCCAGGCGGCAGGCGCCGTGCTCTTCGCCTATGCGGTCGGCCTGCCGGCGATCGTGCTGATCCGCTCGCAGGTCTCGAGCTTCCAGGCGCGCGGCGACACGACGACGCCGATGATCGTCTCGCTGTCCGCCATCGCCGCCAATGTCGGGCTGAAACTCTTGCTCTGGCGCGATCTCGGTGCACCCGGCCTCGCACTCGCGACCGCGGCCGGCGCCTGGATCAATGTCGGGGCGCTGTTCGTGCTCGCTTTGCGGCGTGGGTGGACCCGGCCGGAGCGCAAGCTGCCGGGTCTGATCCTGATCGTCGCGGCCGCCGCCGCCTGCGCCGGCATCGCCGCGCGCCTGCTGTCGCTGCCCCTTCAGACGGCGCTCGCCGGTTTCGCCTTCGAGCCGAAGCTGCTGGCGCTCGGCGCCCTCAGCCTGCTCGCGGCGGCACTCTATGCCGTGCTCGCCCTCGGCGGGCTGAAACTGGCGGGATTGCTGCGGCTGCTGCGCTGATGCTGCTCAGCCCTGGACGGCGATGCCGGCTCCGCGGCGCAACTGCTCGGCCGCTTCGGCCACCATGCGCGCGACGATCTCGCCGGCCGGTGGCACGTCCGCAATCAGCCCGGCCGCCTCGCCATAGATCACCGCCGCCTTGTCGGGATCGCCGGCCATGAAAGCCTCGCGATAGGCCGGCCCCTCGCTCTCGGCGGCCGCCAGCAATTCGGCATCGCGGCCGCGCCATTTGGCGATGAAGGCATTGTCGCCGACGCGGATGTCGAAGGGCTTCGGCCAGTCGAGCCGGCGGGCGATATCGGGCAGCGAGGAGCGCACCGTCTGATCACCGGTGGCGGCGATGGCGGCGGCCTGGTGGTTCTGATGGACGAGCGCCTCGCGGCTCGCCCAGAAGCGGGTGCCGACGAGGACGCCATCGGCTCCGAGCATCAGCGCCGCGGCTAGGCCCCGGCCATCGGCGATGCCGCCGGCCGCCAGCAGCAAAGTGTCCGGGCTCTCGCGGGCGAGGAGGTCGGCGACCTCGGGAACGAAGGGCAGCGTCGCGCGGGCATGGCCATGGCCGCCGGCCTCGGTGCCTTGCGCGACGATGACGGAGGCGCCGGCCGCCAGCGCCGCCCTGACATGGGCGATGCTCTGGCACTGGCAGATCAACGGAATGCCGGCTGCCGCGATCTCGGCGGCGAAGGGCGCGGGGTCGCCGAAGGAGAGCATCAGCGCCGCCGGGCGATGGGCCAGCACCTCGCCGAGCAGATGCGGCTGCTTGCCCAGCGACCAGGTGATGAAGCCGCAGCCGGTGCGGATGTTGCCGGCCGCGGCGTATTGCGTCCTCAGCCAGTCGCCATCGCCATAGCCGCCGCCGATCAGGCCGAGCCCCCCGGCCCGCGTCACCGCCGCCGCCAGCGCCCCGCCGGCGGCGAGTGCCATCGGTGCGGAGAGGATCGGGTGCTCGATACCGAAGCGCTCGGTCAGGCGGGTGGCGAGGCGGGCCATGCGAGAAACTCCGGTTACTTCGAGTGGGCGAAGTCCATGTAGAGCTCGCGCGCCTTGCGGAACATCGGGCCTGGCTGGATCTGCCGATCGTCGATCCGGTAGATCGGCATCACCTTGGAGTAGTTGCCGGAGGAGAAGATCTCGTCAGCCTGCTCGAAATCGGCATAACTCAGGCTGGTCTCCTCGACCGGCACGCCGGCGCCGCGCAGCAGCGAGATCACGCGCTGGCGGGTGATGCCATTGAGGAAGGTACCGTTCGGGGCCGGCGTCTTCACCACACCGTCCTTGGCGAGGAAGATGTTGGAGGTGCCGGTCTCGGCGACATTGCCGAGCATGTCGAGCACCAGCGCATTGTCGAAGCCGCGGCCCTTGGCCTCGCGCAGGATGCGGGCATTGTTGGGATAGAGGCAGCCGGCCTTGGAATCGGTCGGCATGGTTTCCATGGTTGGGCGGCGATAGGCGCCCTTGGTCACCGAGAAGCCCTTGCCCGGATCGCCCATCGCCGCCTCGAACAGGCAGAGGCAGAACCTGGTCGAATCCGGGTCGCCCATGATGGTCGAGAGGCCGTCGGCCTCGGCCCAGTACATCGGCTTGACGTAGATCGCGGTGCCGGGAGCGAACTTCTTCACGCCCTCGGCGGTGCGCGCGATGATCTCCTCGGGCGAGACCGTCGCCTTCAGGCCGAGCGTCTCGGCCGAACGGTTCACGCGGGCGGCGTGCTTGTCCATGTCGGGGGTGACGCCGTCGAAATGGCGGGCGCCGTCGAAGACGGTCGAAGACAGCCAGCTCGCATGGGAGCGCGGCCCCATGATTCCGGGGTTGCCTTCGTGCCACTCTCCTTCGAACCAGCTCCAGGTTTGCGAATACCAGGCCATAAGGCGCTCCGATCTGTCAGTCTTGTCGACCCGCACCGTCTGCCCCTGCCCCCGCCCCGTCAACACGCGGCCCGGGGAGCGGCAAACGAATGATGTGATGGCTCCGATCGTAACCGGTGATGGGTCGCGATGTGAGGTGAAAATCCGCGCAGCCCGCTCGGCACGATCTCCGACGGGCCGCCATTCAGAGCCCGAAAGCGCGCGCCAGCGAGACCGTGGCCATGCCGACGAGGAGCGCCAGCAGCTCGCTGCGCCGCAGCACCATGCTGAGGATCGCGGCGACCAGGGCGAGCCCCGCGGCCAGGCCAAGGCGCTCGACCAGCGGCAGCACGGTGGCGAAGACGATCGATCCTGGAAGTGCCGCGAGCCCGCGCCGGACGCGCGGCGTCAGCGGCACGAAGCCCATCAGCACCACGCCGGAGATGCGGCAAAGATAGGTCGCCAGTGCCATCGCCAGGATGGCGAGATAGGGCCCCCAGGCGCCGGGATCAGGCAGCGTCATCGAGCAAGGCCCCGGCAAGGGCGCCCGAAAGCGCACCGATGATGATGAAGGCGTAGCCGTCGATCAGCTTGGAAGCGACGAGCGCAACCACGCCGGCGATCACCCAGGGCAAGGCCGCCCGGCGGCCACGCCAGAGCGGCACGATCATCGCCGCGAAGAAGATCGGCATGACGAGGTCGATGCCGTATTGGCGGGGATCGGCGACGAGCGAGCCGAGCAGATAGCCCGGAATGGTGGCGAGAACCCAGACGGCCCACAGACAGAGGCCGGCGCCAAGCACCACGCCGAGATCGGTCCCACCCTCGGCGCGGTAGCGCGTGCCGATCAGCCAGTTCGCATCGGTGAAGACGAAGAGCTGGAAGGCGTTGACCCGGCGCGGATAGCGGGCGAACCAGGGTTGCAGCGACGCCCCCTGCAGGATCGAGCGGGCATTGACCGTCGCCGTGACGAAGGCGAGTCCGGCGATCGCCCCCCAGCTCCATTCGGGGCGCCAGATCTCCATGGCCACAAGCTGAGCGACGCCGGCATAGACCAGCGCACTCATCAGGATCGCCTCGAACAGGCTCAGCCCCTTTGCCGCGGCTGCTGCGCCGAAAGCAACCGCGAAGACGACGATGCCGGGCAGCAGCACGGAAACCCGGCGCAGGCCGAGCGCCAGGCCGGCGAGCGTCAGCTGTGCCGGGCCGGCGGAAGTGGAGGAGGTTTCCGGATGGGACATGGGCTTCTCGAAGCGGGTCGGCGAGCCGCCGTCAATGGTGGCGACGCGGCCGGCGCATGAATGCAGCGCAAGGCGGGCCGCAAACGGCGCTGCCGCCACGACAGGACGGCGGATCGCGTCTAGAACGGCGCATGTTCTGGCTCTCCTCCCCCGACCAACGCGCCACGGCCCTGCCGGCCGTCTGGCTGGTCGCGACCGATAACCGCCCCGCTACGCTGACGGAACGCTCGGCGCTGCGGCGCGGCCTGGCGCGCACCATCCTCGCCAAGCAGCTCGGCCTGGAGCCCGAGGGCGTCAGGATCGACCACGAGCCCGGCGGACGGCCGCTGATCGCGGCGCCCGACGGCGACGGCTTGCATATCTCGCTGGCGACGCGTGCCGGCCTGGTGGCACTGGCCCTCGGCCACGCCCGGGTCGGCGTCGATGTCGAGCAGGTCGAGCCTGACCGGCAACCACCCTTCGCGGCACTGCATCCCTGCGAGCAGGCCATGCTTCGGGCCCTGCCGCCACCGGACCGGCCGCTCGCCTTCGCGCGATTGTGGAGCGCCAAGGAAGCCTATGTGAAAGCCCTTGGCACAGGCTTCCTGCGGCCGCCCGAGAGTTTCCTGGTGCGGATCGAGGAGCCGGATGGCTTTACGGTCGAGGATCCGCAGCGGCCGGGGAGCGCCTGCGGCTTCAGCCGAACCATAAGAAACGGCGGCCATGAAACCATGGCCGCCGCCTTCATTCAGCTCATTTGAGCCTGTTTCAGCCGGGCTGGTCGACCGGCTTCTTCTTCAGGAGATAGCCGACCGCGACGACGAAGGCCGCACCGACGACCGCCGCCGAATAGAAGGGCAGCTTGGCGGGGGCGAGGCCGACCGGATTGGTCTCGGAGACCGGCACGCTCATCACCCAGCTCGGAATGCTGGTCTGCAGCCATTGCAGCACGGCGATGTCGGAGAGCAGCATCTCGCCGGCGATCCAGCCGAGCAGGGCCGCACCCAGCCAGATCAGGATCGGATAGCGCTCGAGGATCGTCGAAAGCATCCGCGCGCCGAAGATGATCAGCGGAATGGTGAGCAGCAGGCCGAAGATGAAGAGCTCGAAATGGCCGCGCGCCGCCGCGGCGATCGCGAGCACGTTGTCGAGGCTCATCACCGCGTCGGCGATGGCGATCGTCCGCACCGCCTTCCAGAGGTTGTCGCTGGCGGCGATGTCGCCATGTTCCTCATCCTCGCCCTTGGCGAGCTTGATCGCGATCCAGAACAGCAGCAGCGCGCCGACCACCTTCAGGAAGGGGATGTTGAGGAGGTAGGAGACGACGATCGCGAAAAGAATGCGCAGGCCGACGGCAGCGCCGGCGCCGAGCAGAATGCCGAGCTTGCGCTGCTTCTCGGGAAGCGAGCGGACCGCAAGCGCGATGACGACCGCGTTATCGCCGGAGAGCAGCAGGTCGATCCAGATGATCTGGAGCAGCGAGGCCCAGAAGGTCGAGGATAGGAGGTCCATTATTCTGTCAGTCCCGTGCTAGTGGGCCGGATCGGCATTGGTCGAAAGAAACGCGGCGAGACATGCGGAATGCTCCCGCCGCGCCGAAAACATCAGGAGCCAGCGGCCCGGCGCTGCCCGGGCCTGACTCGGCCGGACAGCAAGAAAGTCGACGGATCGGGCATTTTCACTCCCTCTCTGGTCTTGTTCCTGCCGGAACCGAGCTTGTGGGCACGCTGGCGCGTCGCCGTCAACCCAGCGCCTGCTCGATCGCCTTGCCGGCGGCCTCGGTACCGAGCTTGCCGCCGAGGTCGCGGGTGCGGGTGCGCTCGTCGCCGAGCGCCCGCTCGATCGCGGCCTCGATGCCCTTGGCGGCCTCGGTCTCACCGAGATGGTCGAGCATCATCGCGCCCGACCAGATCATGCCGACCGGGTTGGCGATGCCCTGGCCATAAATGTCCGGCGCCGAGCCGTGGACCGGCTCGAACAGCGAGGGGTGGTCGCCGGTCGGGTTGATGTTGCCCGACGGGGCGATGCCGATCGTGCCGGTGCAGGCCGGGCCGAGATCGGAGAGAATGTCGCCGAACAGGTTGGAGGCGACGACCACGTCGAAACGGTCCGGATTGAGCACGAAATGCGCGGTCAGGATGTCGATATGGTACTGCTCGACGGCAACGCCCGGATAGCTCTTCGCCATCTCCTTCACCCGCTCGTCCCAGTAGGGCATGGTGATCGAGATGCCGTTCGACTTGGTCGCCGAGGTCAGCTTCTTGCGCGGCCGGCGCTGCGCCAGCTCGAAGGCATATTTCAGCACGCGGTCGACGCCGACACGGCTCATCACCGTCTCCTGCATGACGATCTCACGCTCGGTGCCGGCGAACATGCGCCCGCCGACCGAGGAGTATTCGCCCTCGGTGTTCTCGCGGACGACGAAGAAATCGATATCGCCCGGCTTGCGACCGACGAGCGGGCCGGGCACGCCCGGCATCAGGCGAACGGGGCGCAGATTGACGTATTGGTCGAATTCGCGCCGAAAGAGCAGCAGCGAGCCCCAGAGCGAGACATGGTCCGGCACCTGAGCCGGCATGCCGACGGCGCCGAAATAGATCGCGTCATGGCCGCCGATCTTCTCCTTCCAGTCGTCCGGCAGCATCTTGCCATGCTTGGCGTAGTAGTCGCAGGAGGAGAAATCGAACTCGTCGAGCCGCAGTTCGAAGCCGTATTTCTTCGAGGCCGCCTCGAGCACGCGCAGCCCTTCGGGCATCACCTCCTTGCCGATGCCGTCTCCGGCGATCACGGCGATGCGATAGACGCGATTGGTCCGGCTCATGCGACTTCTCCAAAAAAGGCAGCAAATTCTGCGGCGACGAGATCGGGGATCTCTTCGGCCAGATAGTGCCCGCCCGGCAATGCCTTCCCACGCACATCCACAGCCCGCTCACGCCAGAGCCCGAGCACGTCGAAGCATTTTCCGACGGCTCCCCGCTCGCCCCACAGGGCCAGCATGGGGCACTCGACCTTCCGGCCGCCATCGGCGTCGTCATGGGCGATGTCGATCGTCGCCGCGGCGCGGTAATCCTCGCAACTGGCATGGATCATCGCAGGGTCGTGAAAGCAGCGGAGATATTCGGCGAGCGCTTCAGGCTCGAACAGCCGCATGTCGGAGGCGCGGCGGCTCGACCAGTAGAACTCCGGATCGGCGCCGATCATCTTCTCCGGCATCGGAGCCGGCTGGATCAGGAAGAACCAGTGCCAATAGGCGCGCGCGAAAGCGTCGCTCGTATCGCGATACATCTCGCGCGTCGGCGCGATGTCGAGGGTCGCGAGCTTCAGCACCCGTCCGGCATGGTCCAGCGCCAGCCGGTGCCCGACGCGAGCGCCGCGATCATGCGAGCCGACGCAGAAGCGCTCGTGACCGAGCGCGCTCATCACCTCGGCCATGTCCTGGGCCATGGCGCGCTTCGCATAGGGAGAATGATCGGCGGCGGTCGCCGGCTTCTGCGAATCGCCGTAGCCGCGCAGATCCGGGCAGACGAGCGTGAAGCGCCGCGCCAGCGCCAGGGCGATACGCCGCCACATGATATGGGTCTGCGGATAACCGTGGAGCAGGAGCAGCGGCGGCCCCTCCCCGCCGATCCGGACGCGAATGCGCGCGCCGGAGGTCGCGACGTCGAGCAGCCTGAAGCCGGGGAAGAAGCGATCTTCGACGGGGAGTTCGATGAGCGACATTCAGCCTCTCTGATTGCAACAATCGGAGCCGATACCCGCATTTTCAAACGATTGCGTGCGTCGATTATTTCATAATTATGATCAATAACGAGATGGCGGCGACGCTTGGCCGGTGATCACTCACAAACGAAGCGAAGCCCAGGACTCGGCTCCCCGCAACAAAAAAGGCGCCCGAAGGCGCCTTTTCTGTCCTGAGATGATCGGCTCCAAGCCGATCATGACGCATTGTCAGCCGCGCAGCGCCGCCTTGTAGCGCTTGGCCATCTCGGCGACGATCTTGGCGGCGACGGCCTCGATCTCGGCCTCGGTCAGGGTCTTCTCGACCGGCTGCAGCGTCACCGCCAGCGCGACCGACTTCTTGCCGGGCTCGACGCCGGCGCCTTCATAGATGTCGAAGACGCTGGTCTCGGCGATCAGGTTGCGGTCGGCGTTCTGGGCGGTCTTCGCCATGTCGCCGGCCGCCACCGTCTTGTCGACGATGAAAGCGAAATCGCGGGTCAGCGGCTGGAAATCGGAGAGCGCCAGCTTCGGCTTGACCTTGGTCGGCTTGTACTTCGGCAGCGGCAGCGCATCGAGATGGATCTCGAAGGCGACCAGAGGGCCCTTGACGTCGAGCGCCTTGAGCACGCGCGGATGCAGCTCGCCGAAGGCGCCGACCACGCCCTTGGGACCGAACTGGAGCGTGCCGGACCGGCCGGGATGCGCCCAGGACGGACCGCCCGCGACGATCTGCAGGCCGCCTACAGGCACGCCGAGCCCGGCGAGCAGCGCCATGACGTCGGCCTTGGCGTCGAAGGCATCGACCGGCTTCGCCGCGCCGTCCCAATGGCGGCCGGCGCCTTCCAGCCTGGCGGTGCCGCGGCGCAGGCCGGCCGCGGCGATCAGCTGGCCTTCGGGCTCGTCGCTCTGGAAGACCTGACCGACCTCGAACAGGGCGACGTCGCCGAAGCCGCGATCGGCATTGGCCTGGGCCGAGCGGATGAGGCCGGGCAGCAGCGAAGGCCGCATGTCGGAGAGATCGGCGGCGATCGGATTGGCGAGGACGAGCTTGCGCGAGCCGCCGCCGAAGAGCTTGGCGGCGTCGTGCGAGATGAAGGACCAGGTCACGGCCTCGACCAGGCCGCGGCTGGCGAGCAGGCGCTTGGACTGACGCGTGCGCTTCTGCAGCACGGTCAGCACCGGCTTGACGACCTCGCCCTTGATCCGCGGCAGCGGCGCCGGCTCGACGCGGTCGAGCCCGGCGATGCGCAGGATCTCCTCGACCAGATCGGCCTTGCCCTCGACATCGCCGCGCCAGGAGGGAGCGGCGACCTTGACCCGTTCGCCGGCGCCCGAAACATGGAAGCCGAGCGAGGTCAGAGCCAGCTTCATCTCGACCTGAGGCAGATCGAGGCCGGTCAGGCGCTTGACTTCCGACCAGGGGAAATCGATGGCGCCGCCGCTTTCCGGCAATTCGCCGGCGAAGACCATCTCGGAGGCTTCGCCGCCGCAGAGCTCGATGATCATCTGCGTCGCGAGATCGAGACCGGGACGGGTGAAGTCCGGGTCGACGCCGCGCTCGAAACGGTAGCGCGCATCGGAGGTGATGCCCAGCGCACGGCCGGAGCGGGCGACGTTGAGCGGGTCCCAGAGCGCGCTCTCGACCAGAACGTCGACGGTGTTCTCGTCGCAGCCCGAAGCCTCGCCGCCCATGATGCCGGCGAGCGACTCGACGCCCTCCGTATCGGCGATCACGACCTGCTCATCGGTCAGCGTGTAGGTCTTGCCGTCGAGCGCCAGGATCTGCTCGCCGGCCCTGGCGCGGCGCACCGTCAGGTCGCCATGGACCTTGGCGGCGTCGAAGACGTGCAGCGGCCGGCTGCGGTCATAGGTCATGAAATTGGTGATATCGACCAGCGCATTGATCGGCCGCAGGCCGATGGCGCGCAGGCGCGCCTGCAGCCATTCCGGCGACGGGCCGTTCTTGACGCCGCGCACCAGGCGCAGGGCGAAGGCAGGGCAGAGCTTCTCGTCGCCGGCGGCGAAGTCGAGCTTCACGTCGACCGGGCATGGGAAGCTGCCGCGCACGGCTGCGACCGAGGGCGTCTTCAGCGTGCCGAGACCGGCGGCGGCAAGGTCGCGGGCGACGCCGGAGACACCGAGCGCATCGGCCCGGTTCGGCGTCACCGCGATCTCGATCATCGCGTCGTCGAAGCCGGCATAGGCGGCGTAGGACTGGCCGACCGGCGCATCCGCCGGCAGATCGATGATGCCGTCATGATCCTCGGAGAGCTGCAGCTCGGCGGCGGAGCAGAGCATCCCGTTCGACTCGACGCCGCGGATGACGCCCTTGCCGAGGGTGATGTCCTTGCCGGGAATGTAGGTACCGGGCGGCGAGAACACGCTCTTCATGCCGGTGCGGGCATTGGGCGCGCCGCAGACGACCTGCACCGGCTCGCCGGAGCCGGTGTCGACCATGCAGACGCGCAGGCGGTCGGCGTTCGGATGCTGCTTGGCCTCGATGACATAGGCGATGGTGAAGGCCGAGAGCGCCTTGGCCTTGTCCTCGACCGCCTCGACCTCGAGCCCGACGCGGGTCAGGGTCTCGGAGATGGTGTCGAGCGTCTCGGTGGTGTCGAGATGGTCTTTGAGCCAGGAGAGCGTGAATTTCATGCGTTTACGTCCATCGGAGCGAAGGCTTCCACCAGGCGGAAGCGCTCGCAAAGCAGGGTCATGTCGGGGCTGAAGACGCCGAGGCGCCGGAAATAAGCTTCATGGGCCTCGCGCCAGAAGAAGAGGCTGCGGTCGCCCTCGCCCTCCTCGAAGGCGAATTGCGCATCGACCTCGTCGAAGCGCCGGGGCGTGAGTTCGAGCGTCTCGATCACGCAGATGGGACGCTTCTCGCCGTCGAGCACGATCCAGAGCTCGCCAAGCTTCGGGCAGTCGGGTGCGTCCGGCGTGTTCACCGTCGCGGTCTTGCGGCCGCTGACGACCAGTGCCGCCAGCTCCGTCGCGAGCTCGGGACTATCGCCGAAGGAGAAGCTCGGGCAGTCGCGATAGCGTTCGGGGATGGTTTGCATGTCCAAGGTCACGCCGCCCCGTCCCGCCGTGCGGCCACGGACGACAGTTCTGGCGCATTGTCGTTCAGCCGGTCGTCGCCATCCGTCCTGATCTTCATGGCGTTGCCGCGCCAGCTGACCTCGCCGGCAAGGAAGGCATAGGCCCAGATGCCGGGGAAGACGAGATCGCGGGTGAGATAGGCCAAAGGCGTGCGCCAGTTGACGAACCAGCCGACGCCCTTCGCCAGCGCCATCTCGGCGCCATACCAGATCGCCAGCACCAGCAGCGGAGCCTGCCAGCTCGCAAGGCCATAGGCCGGGGCGGCGAAGGCGGCGAGCACCGCCGGCACCAGCGGACCGACCAGAATCTCCGGCGCGAAGAAGGGCAGGAAGGTGACGCGGCGCAGCCGCGCCCAGCGGAACTGGCGCTGCACGACATGGCGCAGATGCCGGCGGCCGAGCGGCTGTTCGAAGGGCTGGTCGACGAGGTGGACATGCTTGCCGGCGGCCCGCACCAGCTTTGTCGCCGCCGCATCCTCGGCGATCTCGGCGGCGAGCGCCGCGATGCCGCCGCGGGCATCGAGGAAGGGCTTGTTCCAGAGCATCGACTTGCCCTGGGCGAAGCCGAAGCCGAGCGCCTCGCCGGCATATTGCCAGCGCGCCTGGAAGGTATTGAGGAAGGCGCACTCCACCTCGGCGCCGAAGCAGAGCGGGCGCGAGCCGGCCGGCGTCGAGCAGACGAGGCCGCTGTCGTCGCGCCAGGCCGACATCATCCGCTGGATGTAGTCCTTCGGCATCAGCACGTTGGAATCGGCGAGCACGACCCAGTCGTGCCGCGCCGCTTCCCAGCCCCTGACGCAGTTGTTGAGCTTGGGATTGGCGCTGACCGCGACATCGCCGACGATCAGCCGCACGCGCTCCGGCCCATGGCTGGCGATCAGCTCCTCGACCAGCGGCACGATCGGGTCCTGCCCGTCGGCGACGCAGAAGATCGTCTCATAGTCAGGATAGTCGAGGACGAGACCGGAGGTCAGGGTCTCCCGGCTGAAGCTCTCCAAGCCGCAGACCGGCCGCACGATCGTCACCGGCGGGCGCTGGCGCAGCAGGCTGGATTCGACCGGCTTGCGCCGCAGGCGCACGAAGGCGATGGCCAGGCACAGGAGATTGGCCGCCACCAGCAGTGCCGCGATCAGGCCGGCCCAATGCGCCGCGCTCATCCGCCCTTTCCTCTCCTAGCCCGCCCTGGTCACGACGACAGGCCGCCGGTCAGGGTCGGCAGGTCGAGCGGGCGGAAGCCGTAATGCGAGAGCCAGCGGACATCGGCCTCGAAGAAGGGCCGCAGATCCGTCATGCCGTATTTGAGCATGGCGATGCGGTCGATGCCCATGCCCCAGGCGAAGCCCTGATAGACATCAGGGTCCAGCCCGCAATTCCTGAGCACGTTGGGATGGACCATGCCGCAGCCGAGGATTTCGAGCCAGTCGTCGCCCTCGCCGAAGCGGATTTCGCCTCCCTTTCGCGAGCACTGGATGTCGACCTCGGCGGACGGCTCGGTGAACGGGAAGAAGGAGGGGCGGAAGCGCATCTTGACGCTCTCGACCTCGAAGAACGACTTGCAGAACTCCTCCAACACCCATTTCATGTGGCCGAAATGGGTCTTCTTGTCGATGACGAGACCCTCGACCTGATGGAACATCGGGGTGTGGGTCTGGTCGGAATCCATGCGGTAGGTCCGGCCCGGGCAGATCACGCGGATCGGCGGCTCCTGGGCCAGCATGGTGCGGACCTGGACCGGCGAGGTGTGGGTGCGCAGGAGCTTGCGCTCGCCATTGGCGTCGGGCGCAAAGAAGAAAGTGTCGTGCATCTCGCGGGCGGGATGGCCGACCGGGAAATTCAGCTTGGTGAAGTTGAGGTCGTCGGTCTCGACATCCGGCCCTTCGGCGACGGCAAAGCCCATATCGCCGAAGATCGCGGTGATCTCGTCGATGACCTGACTGATCGGATGGATGCGCCCGCGCGCCTCCGGCCCCTCGCGCACCGGCAGCGAGATGTCGAGCCGCTCGGCGGCGAGCCGCGCTTCCAGCGCCGCCTCGCCCAGCGCCTCCTTGCGGGCGGCGAGCGCCTGCTGGACGCCGTCGCGCAGGCCGTTGATCAGCGGCCCCTTCTCCTTGCGCTCGTCCGGCGTCATCGCGCCGAGCGTCTTCAGCAAGGCGGAGACCGAGCCGGACTTGCCGAGCGCCGCGATGCGCAACTGCTCCAGCGCCGCCTCGTCCTGCGCCGCGGCGATCTCACCGACAAGGGAATCGCGAAGGGTATCGATCTCGTTCATGCCTGATCTGTTCCGCTAGCGCGCACGCCGCCCGGCCGGAACCACCGGCCGAAGGGAGTTCGCACCACCATAAGAATGCCGGAGCGCATGCCGGCGTGGCATCTTCTATGGCTTCGGCCATGCGGATGCCAGCCCGAATTGCGCTGGCAAAGCGTGTCGATCGCGATGTTTTCGCGCATTCGTCCCTGCTCGCCGGCCCTTCATGACAAGACCGTCGCAGTCAGCCCACGCATGCGGCTGGCAGGGGCGACAGCCGCCCCCCTGCCCGGCTATGCAGGAGGACAGTATGGAGATGCCGACATGACCGAGAACCGCGCCCAGAAGAACTCGCCTTCCTATCGCCTCGCCGCCCTCGACCAGGACTTCATCCTCGGCGATTCCACCCGCGGCGCGCGCTTCATGCTCGAATACCAGAAGGCGGAGGATCATCTCAGGGCGCGCGGCATTCTCTCGACCATCGTCGTCTTCGGCTCGGCCCGGGTGCGCGAGGGCGAGCCCTGGTACGAGGCGGCTCGCGCCTTTGCCCGGATCGCCTCGGAGCGCGGCGGCGCGCTCGACGAGGGCCCCGGCGGCCGCCATCACGTCATCGCCACAGGCGGCGGCCCCGGGATCATGGAAGCCGCCAATCGCGGCGCCGGCGACGCGGGCGCGGTCTCGATCGGCTTCAACATCACCCTGCCGCACGAGCAGGACCCGAACGCCTTCTCGACGCCCGACCTGACCTTCCGCTTCCACTATTTCGCGATGCGCAAGATGCACCTCGCCATGCGGGCTGCGGCGCTCGTCGCCTTCCCCGGCGGCTTCGGTACGCTCGACGAATTGTTCGAGATCCTGACCTTGACCCAGACCGGCAAGATGTCGCCCGTTCCGGTCATTCTCTATGACAGCAGCTTCTGGAAGGGCCTGTTCAATCTCGAGCGGCTGGCCGAAGCCGGGCTGATCCGCAAGGAAGACCTCGCACTGTTCTGCTACGCCGACTCGCCGGAGGAGGCCTATGCAAGGATCGTCGAGGGCGCCGGCGACGACTGGATCCCGGCCGCAGCCGACAATGTGCAGACCTAGCGGCCGCCTGTTCTCACAGCCCTCATCCTGAGGCGCTGCAAAGCAGCGCCTCAGGATGGTCCAGATAGTTCGCGAGCCTCATCGATCATCCTTCGAGACGCGGACTTCGTCCGCTCCTCAGGATGAGGGCCGAGCTTGCGAACCACGCAAAGAAAAAGGCCGGCGTTTCCGCCGGCCTTTCGCAATCCAATCAGGTCAGACCGCTCAGGCGGCCTGGGCCTCGGCGCCGAGCGCGCCCTTGACCGTCTCGACGACCGCGGCGAAGGCAGCGGCATCGTCGATCGCGAGGGCCGACAGGGTCTTGCGGTCGAGCTCGAGGCCGGCCTTGGTCAGGCCGCCGATGAAGACCGAATAGGTCAGGCCGTGCTCACGCACCGCAGCGTTCAGGCGCTGGATCCAGAGGGCGCGGAAGGTGCGCTTCCGGTTCTTGCGGTCCCGATAGGCATACTGCATCGACCGATCGACGGCCGCCTTGGCGGCGCGGATCGTATTCTTGCGGCGGCCATAAAAGCCCTTGGCGGCCTTCAGTGTCTTCTTGTGCTTGGCATGGGACGTAACGCCCCGTTTCACGCGAGCCATGTTTGATCTCCGGAAAGGTTGTCAGGCGTCAGCCGTTGGGGAGGAAGAACTTCTTCACGTTGGCAGCATCGCCCTCGAACAGGGTCGTCGTGCCACGCTGGTTGCGGATCTGCTTGTTGGTCCGCTTGATCATCCCGTGACGCTTGCCGGCCTGGGCTGCGAGCACCTTGCCGGTTCCGGTGATCTTGAACCGCTTCTTGGCGGCCGCTTTGGTCTTCATCTTGGGCATTTCAGCTCCTCATAGGTCGCGAGCGCGCGAATGGCGCCGCCTGAATTTTGCTTCGGGAAGCAAATAACGATCGCCACGGCAGCCCTTATCAGCCGGGCGATCGAAGGCTGGGCATATGACAGAAAGGCCGCCTTGTTGCAAGCGCGGCCGTTCCGCCCGCTCAGACCAGTGCTGGACGCGCCCTGTCCGAGGCGTCGCCCGACAGCCTGCGCAGGCCGAGCAGCAGGATGGCGAGCGCGGAGAAGCCGCCGGCGACCGACACCCTGAAACCGGCTGCTGCGCCGTAATTGTCGATCAGCCAGCCCGACGCCGCCGAACCCAGGGCCAGTCCGACGCCGACACCGGTCATGACCCAGGTGATCCCCTCCGTCAGCTTGGCGGGCGGCACATGGCGCTCGACCAGCGCCATGGCGACAATGACGGTCGGCGAGATCGAGGCCCCGGCGACGAACAGCACCGCGGCCAGCGACCAGAGCGAGCCGATGGCGAGCAGCGGCAGGGTCGTCGCCGCCGAAAAGGCGATGGCGAGGACGAATTGCCGCGCCAGCGAGAGGCGCAGATGCAGGGCGCCGAAGATGAGGCCGGCGATCAGCGAGCCGGCGGCATAGGCGGCGAGCACCAGGCTGGCGGCCGCCTTGTCGCCCTGTGCCTCGGCAAAGGCGACGGTCGTGACCTCGGACGTGCCGAAGATCGCTCCGACGGCGACCATCACCAGGGCGATGACGCGCACGGCTCCGAGTCGGATCGCCGAGCCCTCGGCGCTGGCCGCCTGGGGATGCACGGGTGGCTCGGTCGCGCGCTGACAGACGAAAAGCGCCATGCCGACGGCGAGCAGGATGGTGGCGGCGAGCGGGCCGGCTTCCGGGAACCAGGCGACGCTGAGGCCGATCGCCAGCACCGGGCCGATCATGAAGACCATCTCGTCGACCACCGATTCGAAGGCGAAGGCAGTGCGCAAATGCCGCGTGCCGCGATAGATCTCGGTCCAGCGCGCTCGCACCATGGCCGCCATGCTCGGCTCCAGACCGGCAAGCGCGGCGAACAGGAAGAGCACCCAGCTGGGCGCCTCGAAGCGCGTCGCCAGCATCAGCCCTGCGAGCGCGACCAGGGTCGCGAGCGTCGCCGGGATCAGCACGCGGCTCTGGCCATGTCGGTCGACCAGGCGCGAGATCTGCGGCGCGATCAGGGCATTGGCGAGCGCGAAGGTCGCGGCGACGCTACCGGCCAGCCAGTACTCGCCGCGCGCCTGCGAAAGCATGGTGACGATGCCGATCGTCACCATCGACAAGGGCAGACGGGCGACGAAGCCGGCAGCCGAGAAGCCGATCGCGCCGGGCGCCCGGAAGATCTCGCGGTAAGGATTAGGCATTGACTGAGATTCTCCGTCGCGACGCAGCGATATTCTCATACGGCGCGTATGTGAACGCCTAATTGCATACGCCTCGTATGTCAATTAACATACGAGGCGTATGCGAAAGGAGGCGTGAATGGGCCGCAAGCCGCGCCAGCTGATGATCGCCGAGACCCGCACTAAGCTGATCGAGGCGGCGCGCGCCGCCTTCGGCACGGTGGGCTATGCCGAGACCTCGATGGACGATCTCACGGCCTCGGCAGGGCTGACGCGCGGCGCGCTCTACCATCATTTCGGCGACAAGAAGGGACTGCTCGCCGCGGTGATCGCCGAGATCGACGCCGAGATGAACGAGCGGCTGAACGCCGTCTCCGCGCGCGCCGCTGACCCCTGGACCGGTTTCCGCGACGAATGCGCCGCCTATGTCGAGATGGCGCTCGAGCCCGAGATCCAGCGCATCGTCCTGCGCGACGGACCGGCAGTGCTCGGCGACCCCTGGACCTGGCCGACGCAGAGCGCCTGCATCAGCTCGATGACCGACAGCCTCGGCAAGCTGCGCGATGCCGGCGTCATCCTTCCCATCGACCCCGAAGCGGCCGCCCGGCTGATCGCGGGCGCGACGCTGCATGCGGCACAGTGGATCGCCCATGCAGCCGATGGCCGCGCCGCGTCCGAGAAGGCGATCGCAGCCTTCGACGCCCTGCTCGAAGGATTGCTGGTCCGGCCCTGACGCCTCGTGGAGACGAAACAAACGCGTGCATTTACAGCTTCTGAATTGGATGTTTCATATCAAGATCCGACCTGCTAGCGTCGGCGCGTGGACCAGTCGCATCTGACCGCCGCCCTCTCCGAAGGTTTCGCGCAATTGCCGCAGCAATTGCAGGCGGCGGCGCGCTGGGTGCTCGATCATCCCGCCGATGTGGCGCTGCTGACGACGCGCGAGCAGGCGAAGCGGGCGAGCCTTTCGCCGGCGACCCTGACGCGTCTCGCTCAGCGCTTCGGCCTTTCCGGCTATGACGAGTTGCGGGCGATCCATGCCGCCGCCCTGCGGCAGCGCCCGGAAGGCTTTGCCGGCCGCGCCGGCGAACTGATGCAGCGCCATGGCGACGAGGGCGCCGGCGCGATCGCACAGGACATGTTCGCAGCGCTCGCCGAGCATCTCAGGGCCTTGCGCGAACCGGACGCACAGGCTCGGCTCGAACGGGCCGCCATCCTGCTGGCCGAGGCCCGGACGGTGTTCTGCTTCGGGCTGCGCTCGGCCTTCCCGGCCGCCTATATGCTCGACTATATTCGCGACCTGATCGGCGCCGGCTCGGTGCTTGCGGACGGCGCGGGCGGACGCGGCATCGATGCGCTGCGGCGGATCGGCCCCGACGACGTCTTCTTCGCCGTCTCGGTCTCGCCCTACACACGCCTGACCCTGCAAGCCGCCGAACTGGCCAAAGCCAAAGGCGCGAAGCTCGTCGCGCTGACCGACAGCCCGCTCTCGCCGCTCGCCGCGCTCGCCGATGCGACGGTGCTGGTGCGGACCGAGACGCCGTCCTTCTTCCACACGATGACGCCGGCCTTCGCCGCGGTCGAATGCCTG
Source organism: Allobosea sp. GW823-FHT01F03 (assembly GCF_058798075.1). Lineage (NCBI taxonomy): Bacteria > Pseudomonadati > Pseudomonadota > Alphaproteobacteria > Hyphomicrobiales > Alloboseaceae > Allobosea > Allobosea sp. GW823-FHT01F03. The sequence continues at coordinate 4,494,211 of NZ_CM179505.1, forward strand.
GCGGCGCTGATGACAGCGCATAAGGGTACGGCCGCGCTCGCCGCCATCGCCCGCCACGAGGCGGAGCTTCACGCCGCCGGCACCTTCCACCAACCCAGAGCCGCCAAGCGAGGCCGCAAATGAGCCATGTCCTGCACCGGGTCCTCGGCAAGACCTATCCCGTCGCCGCCTCCGGCACCGGCGCCCTGCTGCGCGACCGCGACGGCCGCGAGCATATCGACGCCTCGGGGGGCGCCGCGGTCTCCTGCATCGGCCATGGCCATCCCGATGTGCTCGCCGCGATGCATGCGCAGATCGACAAGCTCGCCTATGCCCATACCAGCTTCTTCACCAGCGACGCCGCCGAGGAACTCGCCGACCACCTGATCGCGCGGGCGCCCGCCGGCATGGGCTCGGTCTATTTCTGCAGCTCGGGCTCGGAGGCGATCGAGGCCTGCCTGAAGCTGGCGCGGCACTACTTCATCGAGACGGGCGAGCTGAAACGCGTCAACTTCATCTCGCGGCGGCAGAGCTATCACGGCATCACGCTGGGCGCGCTCGGGGTCGGCGGCCGAATGAAGGACCGCGCCGCCTTCGCCGACATGCTGATGCCGGGCCATCACATCTCGCCCTGCTTCGAGTATCGCGGCCGCCGCCCCGATGAGACCGCCGAGCAATACGGCTTGCGCGTCGCGGACGAACTCGAGGCGAAAATCCTGGAGCTCGGCCCTGAGACCGTCTGCGCCTTCGTCGCCGAGACCGTGGTCGGCGCGACCCTGGGCGCGGCGACCGCGGCACCCGGCTACTTCAAGCGCATCCGCGAGATCTGCGACCGCCATGGCGTGCTCCTGATCCTGGACGAGGTGATGTGCGGCATGGGCCGCACCGGCACGCTGCACGCCTGCGAGCAAGAGGGCATCGCGCCGGACCTGATGGCGATCGCCAAGGGGCTGGGCGGCGGCTATGCGCCGATCGGCGCCATGCTGGTCTCGAAGCGGATCGCGGAAGCCGTCCGGCAGGGCTCGGGCATCTTCCCGCACAGCCAGACCTATGTCGGCCATCCGCTCGCCTGCGCCACAGCGCTCGCCGTGCAGAGGGTGATCGAGCGCGACGACCTCCTCGCCAATGTCCGGCGCCAGGGCGCCCGGCTGGAACAGCGCCTGCGCGAGCGCTTCGGCAATCATCACCATGTCGGCGACATTCGCGGGCGTGGCCATTTCTGGGGCGTCGAGATCGTCGCCGACCGCGCGAGCAAGACGCCGTTCGACCCCGCACTCAAGCTGAATGCCCGGATCAAGGAAGCGGCGATGGAGCGCGGCCTGATGATCTATCCGATGGGCGGCACTGTCGACGGCACGGCGGGCGACCATGTCCTGCTCGCCCCGCCCTTCATTATCGATGCCGCGACCGTCGACACCATCGTCGAGCGGCTGGGCGACGCGGTCGACGCGGCGCTAGGGGCGGTGCAGCCGGCCTGAGAAGACCACCAGGCGGGCCGCCAAAGAGCCCGCCTCAACCAAGGGGAACTGCCATGAAACAACTGAGCGTGAAACGACTGAAACAGGCGGGCCTCGCCGCAATCGGCCTCGCAGCCATCGGGCTTTCGACGCCGGCCGCGGCGCAGTCGGGAACGCTCGACCGCGTCAAGGCGCGCGGCGAGCTGATCTGCGGCAACCATATCGCCCTGCCCGGCTTCGGCCTGCAGGGTCCGGACGGACGCTGGGATGGGCTCGACATCGACCTTTGCCGGGCCGTCTCCTCGGCGATCTTCAACGACCCGAACAAGATCAAGTTCATTCCGACGACGCCGCAAATGCGCTTCCTGGTGGTGCAATCGGGCGAGGTCGACATGCTCGCCCGCAACGCCACCTACACCATGTCGCGCGACACCTCGGCCGGCATGTCCTGGCCGATCATCAATTATTTCGACGGCCAGGGCTTCATGGTGCGCAAGGCGCTCGGCGTCAGCGAGGCAAAGGGGCTGAGCGGCGCCTCGATCTGTGTGACGCAGGGCACCACGACCGAGCTGAACCTCGCCGACTTCTTCCGCGCCAATAATCTGAAATACGAGATCATCGGCTTCGCCACCAATGAGGAAGGGGTCAAGGCGCTGGAGGCGGGACGCTGCGACGCCTTCACCACGGATTCCTCCGGGCTTGCCGCCGAGCGGCTGAAATTCGCCAAGCCCGACGACTTCATGATCCTGCCGACCCTGATCTCGCGCGAGCCGCTCGGCCCGGCGGTGAAGCGCGGCGACGAAAGCTGGTTCAACCTGGTCAAGTGGACGCATTACGCCATGCTCAACGCCGAGGAACTCGGCGTGACCAAGGCCAATGTCGACGAGATGCTGAAATCGACCAATCCCGAGATCAAGCGCCTGCTCGGCGTCGAGGGCAAGTTCGGCGAAGGGCTCGGCCTGACCAATGACTGGGCCTACCGGATCATCAAGCATGTCGGCAACTACGGCGAGAGCTTCGAGCGCAATGTCGGCATGGGCTCGAAGCTGCAATTGAAACGCGGGCTGAACGACCTCGCCTCGCGTGGCGGGTTGCAATACCCCCACCCGATCCGCTGATCCGGCGGCTCCCCTGCAACACACCGCGCCGGCCGCCAGCGCCGGCGCGGTTTACGCCATTTTTCACCGGCCGAGCCGAAGGACCACCTTCCGACCATGCGAATCGCACTGATCCATGCGCTGCGCCATTCACCGCCCCCGATCGAGGCGGCGTTCGCGCGGCTTTGGCCTGAAGCCAGGCTGATGAACCTGCTCGACGACAGCCTCTCGGCCGATCTCGCCCGCGATGGCAGGATCACCGAGGCGATGACCGGACGGTTCCTCGCGCTCGCGCGCTATGCGAAGGCGACGGGCGCCGACGGCATCCTGTTCACCTGCTCGGCCTTCGGCCCCTGCATCGAGGCGGTGCAGCGCGAGCTTTCACCGATGCCGGTGCTGAAGCCGAACGAGGCGATGATCGAGGAAGCGGAGGCGATCGGTGGCCGGATCGGCCTGCTCGCCAGCTTCGCGCCGACGCTCCAGTCGATGCCGCCCGAATTCCCGACCGCGCTGACCGTCATGCCCAAGCTGGCCGAGGGCGCGCTGGCGGCGCTCGACCGCGGCGACGGGCCGGAGCATGACCGACTGGCCGCACAGGCGGCCGGTGCGCTGGCGGATTGCGACGTGATCGCGCTCGCCCAGTTCAGCCTGGCACGGGCTGCGCCTGCGGTCGCGACCGCGACCGAAAAGCCGGTGCTGACGACGCCGGAGAGCGCGGTCAGGAAGCTGAGGCGGCTGCTGGGCTGAGCGCCGCTCAGAGTCCTTCCATCCGGCGCAGCGCCTCGAAATGCTTGGTCGCCTGATAGACCAGCACCTGACGCCATTCGCGAGCCGTCGCTTCGATCTCCGCGTCCGGGATCAGCTTCAGCGGGCGGCCGGTCGACATGGCCAGCACCTGCTGACGACAGGCGCGCTCGAGGAAATAGAGGTCGTCGAAGGCGACCGCGACCGAAGGCCCGCCGATGGTGACCCCGTGATGGGCGAGGAAGGTGATGTCGACATGGCCCTGCTCGCGATTGGCCGCGACGATCGCCTCGCCCTCGCCCTCATCGAGCGCGAGCCCACCGAAATGGTCCTGGTGGAGGGTGCGACCATGGAAGCGGCAGGCGGTCTGGTGCGCCATTTCCAGCCGGCCGCCCTCGACCATGGTCAACGCCGTGGCATAGGGCATGTGGACATGCAGCACGGCGACATGGCGCGGATTGGCCTTATGTGCGGCGACATGGATGTTGCGGGCGGTGGCCTCGACCTCGCCCTCGCCTTCCAGCACCTGGCCGCGCTCGTCGATCAGCAGCAGGTCGGAGGGGCGCATCTCCGACCAGTGCACACCATAGGGGTTGATCAGATAGCGCGGGCGCCCGTCCGGGCCATCCGGCAGCGCCACGGAAAAATGATTGCAGATACCCTCATTGAGCTCGAATCTGGCGGCGAGGCGCAAGGCGGCGGCAAGATCGCGGCGCTGTTCGGTCACGGTCGGCTGGGGCATCGGGTCGGTCCGCGTCATGGTCGGGCTTGACCCGACCATCTCTCGACAATGAGACCCTCGGATCAAGTCCGAGGGTGACGACCTCGACCAGACATGACAAGGCCCGGCGCGTGGGCCGGGCCTGTCGGGATTCGCATGACGGAGCGGCAGCTCACTTCGGCGCCAGCACCATCACCATCTGGCGGCCTTCGAGCTGCCAGTCGCTCTCGACCTTGGCGATATCGACCAGATCGGCCTTGACGCGCTCGAGCACCTTCACACCCAGATCCTGGTGAGCCATCTCGCGACCGCGGAAGCGCAGGGTCACCTTGACCTTGTCGCCTTCCTCGAAGAAGCCGTGCATCGCCTTCATCTTGACGTCGTAGTCATGCTTGTCGATGCCGGGGCGCAGCTTGATCTCCTTGATCTCGATGGTGCGCTGCTTCTTGCGCGCCTCCGAAGCCTTCTTCTGCTCGAGGAAGCGGAAGCGGCCATAATCGAGGATCTTGCAGACGGGCGGCTCCGAGTTCGGGGCGATCTCGACCAGATCGAGACCGGCATCCTCGGCGATCTTCAACGCCTCGAAAAACGAGACGACGCCGCGATTGACGCCCACATCATCGATGAGCTGAACATCGCGCACGCCACGAATGTCGCGGTTGGAACGGGGACCGTCCTTGGTCGGGGTGGGTGCTGCACGGAACGGACGACGAATGGCTGTATTCTCCTGTGACTGGCGCCTCGGGCGCCGTTGAACAGACACATTGCACAACGCGTAGCGTTGTCAATGGACGGCAAAGTCAAATGGTGAGCGAAAACGAAGGATTCCAGGCTCCACCGCCGGCGCCGAGCGGCAAAGCCGGATCATCCGTTCAGCGCCTCAACGCCCGAGCAGGGCGCAATAGACATCGAGCGTCTCGTTGACCATCGAGGCCAGCGAGAAATGGCGTTCGACATGCAGGCGCGCCCGTCGCGCCAGCGCGTCCCTCGCGGATGGCCGCAGCGCCAGCGCCTCCTGCAGCGCAGCCGCCAATGCGGGCGCGTCGCCGGGCGGAATGCGCCAGCCGGTGCGTTCGGAAGGCGCGACCTGCGGCGGCGCCAGCACCGTCTCCGGCACCGCACCGAGATCGGAGACGACGACCGGGACGCCCATCGCCTGCGCCTCGACGGCGACGCGGCCGAAGGCCTCCGGCTCGGTCGAGGGCACGGCGACGATCGCGGCCGCGAGCATCGCGGCGGGCATGTCGGTGCAATGGCCGACCCGGCGCACGCGCTTCTCCAGCCCCGCCCTGGCGATCTGCTCATCGAGCTCGCGGACATAGCCGTCGCGGCCCTGGGCATCGCCGGCGAGGATGAAGGCGGTATCCTCGTCACCGGCATCGCGCATCAGCCGGGCCGCCTCGATCATCACCTTCTGCCCCTTCCAGCCGGTGAGCCTTCCAGGCAGGAGGACGATGCGCTGATGCGGCTCGACGCCCCAGGCGCGGCGCAATGCACTGACCCGCTCGGGGCCGACGGCCGCCGGCGCGAAGGCCGAGAAATCGGTACCGCGGTTGACGATGCGGATACGATCGCGCGCGAAGCCGTGCCGCGCCAGGATGAGATCGGCCGTATAGGCGGAGTTGGCGATCACGACGTCGCCGCGCGCCATCACCGAATTATAGTGGTTCTTCACCACCGAGCGGCTGTTGTAGGAGCCGTGATAGGTGGTGACGAAGGGCAGTCTCAAGGCCCGCGTCGCCGCCAGCGCGACCCAGGCCGGGGCGCGCGAACGGGCATGGACGAGGTCCACCCGCTCCTGCCGGCAGAGCCTTGCAAGCTTGCGCACGTTCAGCGCCATGGCGAGCGGGTTCTTGGAAGCCGCTGGGAAAGGCAGCCAGATCCCGCCCTTGGCCTGCAATTCGGCGACGAGTCGTCCGCCCTCGGTCGCGACCAAGGCGCGGGCGCCGACCTCGGTCAGCCCCTCCGCGATGTCGACGGCGGTGCGCTCGGCCCCGCCCGCTTCAAGCTCGGGGATGATCTGCAGCACCGTGCGCCCACTCAGCGGGTGGGTTTCGGTGGAGGGTAGCGAAAGTGGCGCGCCGGAGCGCAGACTGGTCGTCACCGTTCGAAAGGGCCTTCTTGCAGACGGCGGGTTTGCCATCTGCGCCATGATGGGCATAGCGCTTGCGCGAAGCACAGCGGCCCGGCGCAGATTCCCGCGGCTCGTCACAGGAGAGATAGGGTGAATATGGCTCAACCGCAATTTCTGAGCGTCGGCGAGGGCGCGCGCAGCCGGAGGATCGCCGTCCTGACCCAACCCGGCAAGGGTCCGGCCGTGGTCTGGCTCGGCGGTTTCCGGTCCGACATGCGCGCGACCAAGGCCGAGGCGCTCGCCGGCTGGGCACAGGCGAAGGGGCGTCATTTCATCCGCTTCGACTATGCCGGCCACGGCGAATCAGGCGGCGATTTCGCAGAATGGACCTTGTCGGACTGGCTCGACGACGTGCTCGCCATGCTCGTTGCCCGCGTCGACGGGCCGGCCGTGCTCGTCGGCTCGTCGATGGGCGGCTGGCTCGCATTGCTGGCGACGCGGCGGCTGCGCGAGATCGCCCCCGAACGCGCACCGGCCGGGCTGGTGCTGATCGCGCCGGCGGTCGATTTCTCGGAAGAGCTGATGTGGGCACAGATGCCCGAGGCGATTCGCCGAACGATCCTCGATGACGGCGTCTGGCTGCGCCCGTCTGACTATTCTCCCGAGCCGACCCCGATCACGCGGGCGCTGATCGAGGACGGGCGCAATCACCTGATGTTCGGTCAGCCGATCGAGACCGGCTGCCCGGTGCATATCCTGCAAGGGATGAAGGATCCCGACGTGCCCTATGGCCAGGCGCTCAAGCTGGTCGAGCATCTGCCGCACGATCCGGTGGTGCTGACCCTGGTCAAGGATGGCGACCACCGCCTGTCGACGCCGGAGGACATCGGGCGCCTCGTCGCGGCCGTCGAGGGCATCGCCCCGGCAGCCGTCTGAGGCCCTGCCCGGCGCCCTCTTCCGCCCGGCCGAAAGGCCGAGCGGCGTGGGCGCCTAGAGCATGCTGCGAAAAAGTGGCCCCGGTTTTTCGCGCCAAGCATGCTCTAATTCATAAAATCGATCACGTTATCTGCATTTGGATGTTTCCGTCCAAATGCAGCGTGATCTAGTGCAGGCTGACCATCTTCAGGTCGTGCTCCCAGGCATTGGCCGTCGCGGCTTCGCGCGAATCGGTCACCAGGATCGGCGCGCCATCGGCCGAGAGCAGCGCGAAGAGCTGCAAGCCGGGCTCGATATGCGGCGCCTGCGGGAAGATCCGCGCCAGCTCGTCCGAGGTCATCGGCTTGAGATAGGCGACCTGGCCGGCGCCGAGGGCGGCGAATTCCGCGGTGGTCAGGGGGGTGTTTCTGGTCTCAGTCATCGCGCCCTCCTTCAGAGCAGTGCGAGGCGGTTTGATTGTGCACTCGTGATCATGAACGGAAGGCAAACCGCATGCCTTTCACCGAACCGACCTCCTTCAGTCGCGGCTCATGATATCGATACGCCGGACGAGCCGTTCCGGTTCCGGACGGGCGAGGTCGATCGCCAGCAGCCCGTTCGAGAGATCGGCGCCGAGCACCTGCATGCCGTCGGCGAGCAGGAAGGACCGCTGAAACTGCCGCGCGGCGATGCCGCGATGCAGGAACTGGCGCGTCTTGTCGTCGATCTGGCGGCCGCGGATGGTTAGCTGGTTCTCTTCCAGCGTGATCTCGAGCTGTTCGCGCGAGAAACCCGCCACCGCGAGCGTGATCCTGAGCTTGTCGGGCTCATCCTCCGTGCGCGGCAGGCGCTCGATATTGTAGGGCGGATACCCCTCACCGGCGCCTTTGGCGACACGGTCGAGCGCTCGCTCGATATCATCGAAGCCGAGCAGGAAAGGATGCGACAGGCTAGGCGGACGCGTCATCACGAAGCCCTTTGAAAGGCGCCTCTGGGAGATCGCAGGGCCCGCTGGCGCAGCACCCTGCCGGCAGCGGGCGAACCCCACTGCGTGCTGTCGATATGGCGAGCGGCCGCCCCAGCTTCAAGCCCGCAACCGGGCCCGGATCAATCGAGGGCCGCGATCAGCTCGATCTCGAGCAGCAGGCGCGGATCGACCAGCGCGGTGACGCCGACCATGGTGCTGGCCGGATAAGGCCCCTCGCCGAGATATTTCACCCGTACCTTGTGGATCGCCGCCGCCTTCTCCGGCGTCAGGCCGACGACATAGCTGACCGTCTTGAAAACCTTCGAGAAATCGGCGCCGGCTGCGGCGAGCCCGGCGGCGAGATTGGCGAAGACCTGTTCGGCCTGGGCCGAAAGATCGCCCTCGCCGACCACCTGCCCCATCGCGTCGAGCGCGATCTGGCCGGAAATGTGGACCTGTCTGCCGGCGGTGACGACCGCGACATGGCAGTAGCGCCCCGGCGGCGCGAGCGCGGCTGGATTGATGCGGTCGATCTTCATCGGCATGGACAGACCCCGAGATTCGAAGCGCAGCGCATGCCCGTGGGCTACGGAGCGCTACGGCAGCCTAAGCCGCCGGAGCGGCGCGCTGCAATCGAAGGATGTCTGCCTCGGTGGAGGGGATGGTACAGCCACCCCGGCTTGAACGGGGGACCTCTAGATCCACAATCTAGCGCTCTAACCAACTGAGCTATGGCTGCACGGCTTCGCGAAACTCGCGATGCATATCCTGCCGGCATGGCCGGCGGGCGCCGGCTCGATCCCGATCCAGCGACGGCGCGGAACCTAGTGCCGTGCCGCGCCGAATGCAACGGGGAAATTGCGGCCGGCGCACAGAAGCTGTGCCGGCCGCAGAATCAGGGGTGCGGAAGCTCCTTGCGGGCGGTCGCGGCGAGATCGCCGAGATGGCTCGACAGCGATTCGTAGCCGCGGCGGAAGGCCTTGGCCTGGAGAGCGACCGCATCGGCTGCGCTGCGGGTGTGCGCCAGCGTCTCGATCTCGCCCAGCGTCGCCTTCAGTTCGGCGCAGGCATGGTCGAGCACCTTGGCCTGGATCGCGCCGAAGGCGCGGGTCAGCGCCAGGGTCTGGCTCAGCCAGGGGGCAACCGGCTCGGCCACGACCTCGATCGCGGCGATGAAGGGCTTCGGCGGCGTGGCCGGGCGTGGCGGAACGGCGGCCTCGACGGGCTTCACCACAGCGGCGGGCTGCGCAACAGGCGTGAAAGCAGCAGGGCTTGTCGGGGCTGGCTTGGCCAGAGCCAGCTTGGCCGGCTTCGGCGCGTCGACTTTGCTGCGCGGGGCCGCGATCTTACGGTCCGGCGCGGCCTTTGTGCGCGGCGACTTCGCAGCGGCCTTGCGGGGGGAGCCCGCGGCGGTCTTCTCGGCAACGATCTTGCCGGCGCTCTCGGCCACGACCTTCGGCGCAGGCACGATGGCCGGCGGCGCTTCGGCGCGTGTTGTCGGCGCAACGGGAACGGGGGGCCGGGCAACAACGGCGGCGACGGCATCGGCAATGGCCGGCCTCGCAGCGACCGGGGCCGGGCTGGCCGGCACGGTCTTCGCCACGACAGGACCGGCCACGACGCTGGCGGTGGCCGCAGGCGCCGGCTTGAGCGGAACGGTCGCGGCGGGGTTCTCGGCGGGCTTGGGAGCGACCGGAGCCGGCTCGACCTTGGCGGGAGCCTGAGCGACCGGCGCGGGAGCCGGCGGGCTCGCCCGTGCAACCATGTTGGCCGGAATGGGCTGCGATTCGCTCATCGCCTTGACCGGAGCGAGGCTGATCGGAGGTTTGCCAGGCATAGTCTGCTTCGCCATCACCGTTCTCCTTCATGTTTCGGGCAAGGCGGACCTGCTCAAATGGCGGCCGGACCAATGCCCGGCTACGCCCCGCGAGATCCATGCCGCCCTGGCAGCAGGCGGTATCAGTCGGCCGGCTTCACTTGCCAGCCGGCCTCACTTGGCCTTCGTGGCCTTGGCCGCCGTCTCGGCCGTCTTGGCAGCGGCTTCCTGGACCACCGAGCCCAGTTCCTTGAGCTGCGTCTGGAAAGAAGCCATCTGCGACTTCAGAAACTCGGACTGGTGCTGCAGCACCTCGTTGACGTCGCGCGAACGCACCAGCTTCTGGGCGAGTTCGAAAGCGGCCGCGACATTGGCCTCGGCATAGCCGATCGCCTTGCGGGTGGCGTCCTGGGCGCTGACGCGGGCCGATTCGGCGGAGCCATGGGCGCTGTCGACGGCCTTGTGAGCGGCATTGATGAAGCCGTCGAAAGCCTTGCGCGCCTGGTCGACGCTCTTCTCGGCGAATTCGCGCATCTCGGTAGGCACCTCGTAAGGGGTCTTGCCGTCCATGATCGATCCTCCTGCTGGGTTGTGGCCGGGCCTGCCGCACAGACCGGCAAGTCCTATTGTGCACTGCAATATCATTTTTGCACTGCGATGACAACGCCGCACGGACCGGGCGGCAGCCGGCACATTAACGCTGTTTGGAAACGTCAGGGGAGAGCGCGGGTTCCCGCATGGCTTCACAAGGATTTGGTCGCTATTAAAGTTTTGTTAGGCATAATCACGCCGGATTGCAGAGTCGCCGGAAGAACGGGACGGAATGAGCGGATCCGAACAGGATTGGACGACCTTGGGCAGCGCGCTGGCGCTGGACGGCGCGCTTGCGCCGTTCGCAGCGGGGGGCGCTTTGCTGCTCTGGTCCGTCGATGGCCAGAAACTGCTGCACGCCAATCCGGCGGGCAAGGCCTTGCTCGCCCAAGGCCCTGCCATGTTGCCGGCTGGCTTGCAAGACCGGCTGCGCCTGCTCGGCAGCGGCCTCGCCGCACGCCAGGCCGTGCGGCTCGAACGCCTGCGCTTCGGCACGGGACTTTCCGGCCTCGTCACCTGCGCCTGCCTGCTGGTCGAGGGGGCGCCCGGAAAGACGCTGGCACTCGGTATCGCCGGTTCGGAATTGCGCCGCCTCGGCATCGACATCGCGGTGCTGAATGCCGCGCCGGATACCTTCCGGCCCGCGGAACAGGCGGATATCGCGGGCGAAGCTGCAGCAGCGGAGCCGACCAGCCCGGCCACAGGCCAGCGCCGCGCCAATCTGCGCTTCCTCTGGGCAAGCGATGCGCAAGGCCGCTTCGCCAGCGCCTCACCTGAGTTTGCCGAACTCGTCGGGCCGGATGCGGCAGCCGCCCTGCCCGGCCGTCGCTGGAGCGAACTTCTCGACCGGGACATCCTCGATCTCGACGGCGACCTTGCGCAGCGCCTGGCAAGCGCCGCCACCTGGAGCGGACACGCCGTCCTCTGGCGCGTCGCTACGGGCGAAGGGGCGCGGGTCGAATTGTCCGGCTTCCCGCTCTTCGACCAGGCGCGCGCCCCGGCCGGTTTCCGCGGCTTCGGCCTGGTCCGGCACGCTGAAAACGAAGACTTCCCCGAGCGCGAGGCCGAGACGACAGCGGCCGCGCCGGCCGCCGAGGAAGCCGAGCCGGCAAGCGGCGCCGAGAGCGCCACGGACGAAGCCTCGATTGTTGCAACCGGCGAGGACCGGCCTGCCAGCGAGGCCGATGTCGCGAGCGCTGACAGCAGCATCACGGACGTTGCCGAAGCTGTGGACAACGTCGAAGCCGGCGGCGCGGCGACGGCCGATTCGCCGGTGACCGAACAACCCGCCGCCGTCGACGAGACGCCGGAGGCAGAGGCCGTTGACGCCGAGGCCGCCGAGGCCGAGCCTTCCGAACCGGCCGGCGAGGCCGCTGCCGGCTCCGAGGATTCGGATGCCGAGCCGGCGCCCGGCAATGTCGTGCCATTGCGCAATGGCCAGCTCGCCGCGGTTCGTCCGGTGCTCGAACCGTCGAAAGCCCATTTGTCGTCGGCCGAGCGCAACGCCTTCCGCGAGATCGCCAAGGCTCTCGGCGCCCGGATCGCCGGCGATGACGAAGGCGAACCACGCCTGCCGGCGGCGACGCCTCTCAAGGTCGCCCGGGACGAAAGATCGGCGGCATCCGAGACGGCTGCGCCGACGCAGCGCGCGGCTGCTGTCAGCGATGCCGTGCCTGCCGTCTCCGAAGGCCGGCCGCGCCTCGCCAATGCCCATGCCGAGATCCTCGACCGGTTGCCGATCGCTGTGCTGGTCAACCGCGACGAAACGGCGCTCTACGCCAATCGCACCCTGCTCGACCTGCTCGACTATGCCGATCTCGACGATCTGGCGGCGGCGGGCGGCGTCAGCCAGCTGATCAAGGGCGCCAACCGCAGCGCCGGCGGCGCCATGATCCTGATCGACCGCAAGGGCGGGCTGGTCAGCGTCGACGGCAGGCTTTCCAGCATCGGCTGGCAGGGCGAGCCGGCGACCTTGATGGCTTTCCGCAACAGCGTGCCGGGCGGTGACCTCAGACTGCTGACCGAGGAAGAGGCGGAGCAGCAGGAGCTCGCGGCCGAATTCGAGGCCGAAGAGGACGAGGTCGCGGCGCGCGTCGCCTCGCTGAAGCTCGAAGGCTCGGCCAATGAATCGCGCGTCGCCGAGCTCAGTGCCGTGCTCGACACGGCGACCGACGGCGTCGTCACGGTCGACGGGCGCGGCCGCATCCTCTCGCTCAACAAGAGCGCCGAGGCACTGTTCGGCTATGATCAGCGCGAAGTCGCGGGGGAGCTCTTCACCCTGCTCTTCGCCCCGGAAAGCCATTCGCCGGCGCTCGACTATCTCGACGGGCTGATCGGCGGCGGCGTCGCCTCGCTGATGAACGACGGCCGCGAGGTCGTCGGCCGCGTCCGCCAGGGCGGCCGCATCCCGCTGTTCATGACCATGGGACGGATCGCCGAGGGCCCGGACAGCAAGTTCTGCGCCGTACTGCGCGATATCACCGCCTGGAAGAAGACCGAGGGCGAGCTGGTCGAGGCCCGCAAGGCCGCCGAAAAGGCCAGCGCCCAGAAATCGGACGTGCTCGCCAAGATCAGCCACGAGATCCGCACGCCGCTCAACGCCATCATCGGCTTCGCCGAGGTGATGGCAGAGGAGCGCTTCGGGCCGATCGAGAACGAGCGCTACAAGGAGTATCTGCGCGACATCCACCAGTCGGGCGGCTATGTCATCAGCCTGGTCAACGACCTGCTCGACCTCGCCAAGATCGAGGCCGGCAAGCTCGATCTCGACTTCGTCAGCGTCAGCCTGAACGACATCGCCCTGTCGGCGGTGAACCTGCTCCAGCCGGAAGCCCAGCGCGGACGCGTCGTGCTGCGCTCAGGGCTGGCGCCGAAGCTGCCGCCCGTCGTCGCCGACGAGCGCTCGCTGCGCCAGATCGTGCTCAACCTGCTCTCCAATGCGGTGAAGTTCACCGATGCCGGCGGCCAGGTGATCGTCTCGACCGCGCTCGGCGATCAGGGCGAGGCGATCCTGCGGGTGCGCGACACCGGCATCGGCATGGACGACGAGGAGATCGCGCTGGCGCTCGAACCCTTCCGCCGCGTGCAGACGACGCGCAAGGCCGGCGGCACCGGACTCGGCCTGCCGCTGACCAAGGCGCTGGTCGAAGCGAACCGGGCGGCGCTGACCATCACCAGCGTCAAGAAGGAAGGCACGCTGGTCGAGGTCACCTTCCCGCCGCAACGGGTCCTGGCCGGCTGAGCCGGCGGGAACCTCGCATTCGGGCCAGGCTCCGCAACGGTGGAATGATCTAAAGCAACGTCCCGCTCAGGATCAGCGAGGCGATGCTGAAATAGATCGCCAGCCCGGAGACATCGACCAGGGTCGCGACGAAGGGCGCCGAGGCACTGGCCGGATCGAAGCCGAGCCGCGTCATCACGAAGGGCAGCATCGAGCCGGTCAGCGAGCCGAAGGTGACGATGCCGAGCAGGGCCGCCCCCACCGTCGCCGCCACCAGCAGCCAGTGTTCGCCATAGTCGTAGAAGCCGAGCTTCTGCCAGAGCACGACGCGGACGAAGCCGATCGCTCCGAGGATGGCGCCGAGGGTGACCCCGGTCGGCAGTTCGCGCAGCGCGACGCGCCACCAGTCGCCCGGCGCAAGCTCGCGCAAGGCCAGCGCCCGGATGATCAGCGAGGTCGCCTGCGAGCCGGAGTTGCCGCCCGAGCTCATGATCAGCGGAATGAACAGGGTCAGCACGATCGCCTTCTCGAGCGCGCCCTCATAGTGCTGCAGCACCGAGGCCGTCAGCATCTCGCCGAGCAGCAGCACGCTGAGCCAGCCGGCGCGCTTGTGGATCATGCTGAAGAAGCCGATCTCGCGATAGGGCAGGCCGAGCGCCTCCATGCCACCGAGCTTGTGCACGTCCTCGGTGGTCTCGGCGATCATCGCGTCGATGACGTCGTCGACTGTGACGATGCCGAGCACGCATTGCTTTTCGTCGACCACCGGCACGGCGAGCAGGTTGTATTTGGCGATGAGCCGCGCCACCTCCTCGCGATCGGTCAAGGGAGAGACCGAGACGGGCTCGCGCCGGGCCGCGGCGGAGCCGACCGGAGCGCCGGGCTCGGCAGCGATCAATCGGCGCAGCGAAACCGCCTGCCGAAGCGTGCCGATCTCGGGGTCGACGACATAGATCGCATAGACCGTCTCGCGGCTGCGTTCGACGGTGCGGACATGCTCGAGCGTGCGCGCGACCGTCCAATCGTCGGGCACGCTGACGAATTCGGTGGTCATGATCGCGCCGGCGCTATGCTCTGGATAGGCGAGCAGGCAGACCAGCTCGGCCTTGGTCGCGGCATCGAGCTTCGCCACGAAGCGATGGCGCTCCGGCTCGGAGAGATCATAGCGGAACAGGTCGGCGGCGCGGTCGGCCGACATCTCCTCGATCAGCCCGACGGCGCGATCGAGCGGCATCGCCTTGAGGATCGCCGCCATCCGGGAGAGCTCCGGCTGGTCGAGGACGTCGGCCGCGAGCGCCCTCGGCAGTTCGAGCAGCACGGCGGCGACGAAGGCCGCCTCGTATTCGTTCAGGCTGACGACGATGTCGGCGACATGGCGCCGGGCTAGATCCGCGGCCAGCACCGGAGCAGAGACGGCTTCGGCGGGCAGGATTTCGGTGATTGCGGCGTTCATGGCTCGCTTCCCTTCGTTCGGCCGTCAAGCGGCCGAACGCGGGCGAGCCTCCCTCATGGGTCAGGCGCCCGGGCGGGCCGGAGACGGCAAGGACTGTCGACTGGGACTGTCGCTTGGCATGGGGTTCAAAGGTTCCTGTGGAGCCGCCGGCCAGCATCGGGATGCAGGCTGGCGGGTGCAGCCGACATGGGCCGGTTGGCAGCCGGCGTCAAGCCCCCTCCCGGCCGGACCGGCGAGCGGGAGAAACTGCAAGGCGGCCGGGCGCCGCCACGCGTTGGCGCGGGCGGCCCGGCGTTCTAAGCTCAGCGCGACCTGTCACGGCGAGCGAGCGAACGCGCATGCATTTTGCCTTCAGCGAAGAGGAAGAGCTGATCCGCGACAGCGCCCGCAAGCTCGCGGCCGACCGGCTCGCGCCGCTCGCCGAGACGCTCGACCGCGGCGAAGGCCGGGCCGAATTCCTCGGCAATCTGAAGCTGCTCGCCGAGAACGGCTTCATGGCCCTCAACATCCAGGCCGGCTTCGGCGGCTCGGAGGCCGGCACCGTCGCCTTCGCGCTGGCGCTGGAGGAGCTGGCGGCCGCCTGCGCCTCGACGGCGGTAACGACCTCGGTGACCAACATGGTCGGCGAGGTGATCCAGGCCGTCGGCAGCTCGCGGCAGCAGGCCGAGCATCTGCCGAAGCTCGCCGACGGCACCTATCCGGCCGGCGCCTTCTGCCTGACCGAGGCCGGCGCCGGCTCCGACCCGGCCGGGATGAAGCTGCGCGCGCGGCGCGAGGGCGACGCCTATATCCTCGACGGCGAGAAGATCTTCATCACCTCGGGCGAATATGCCGGGCTCTTCGTCGTCTGGGGGGTGACCGATCCGGACGCGCCGAAGGGCAAGGGCATCTCGGTCTTCCTCGTGCCCGCCGATACGCCCGGCGTCAGCGTCGGCAAGGCCGAGAAGAAGATGGGCCAGACCGGTTCGGCCACCAACACGATCAGATTCGAAGGCGCCCGCATCCCCGCCGACGCGCTGATGGGCAAGGAGAATGACGGCTTCCGCGTCGCGGTCGGCGAACTCGCCGGCGGGCGCATCGGCGTCGCCTCGGTCTCGCTCGGCATCGCCCGGGCGGCGATGGACGCCGCCAAATCCTATGCCCGCGAGCGCAAGCAGTTCGGCCAGGCGCTGACCGAATTCCAGGGACTGCAATGGCTGATCGCCGATCGCGAGCTCGACCTGCACGCCTCGCGCCTGCTGATCCTCGACGCTGCCGCGAAGAAGGACCGCGGCGAACCGTTCTCCAAGGAAGCCTCGATGGCCAAGCTCTTCGCCTCGGAGGCTGCGCATCGCTGCACCGATGCGGCGATCCAGATCCATGGCGGCGCCGGCTATTGCCGCGACTTCCCGGTCGAGCGCTATGCGCGCGACGCCCGGATCACCCGAATCTATGAAGGAACCTCCGAGATCCAGCGCCTGATCATCGCCCGCGAGACCTTGCGCCAGCTCGGCTGAAACCCGCCTTCGTCGTTCCCGGCAAGCAAAGCGCAGGTCCGGAACGACCGAGAATAGTCAGCCTCAACCAAATGGAAACGCCCATGACCCTGACCATCTATGGCTGCCATCGCTCGCGCGCGACGCGCAATGTCTGGCTCGCCAACGAGCTCGGCATCGCGTTCAAGCAGGTGCCGGTGATCCAGGCCTATCGCCTCGCCGATCCAGACGCCCCCGGCGCGCCGCTCCACACCCGCAGCCCCGAATTCCTGAAGGTCAATCCGAACGGACATATTCCGTCGATCGAGGATGACGGCTTCGTCCTGCACGAATCGCTGGCGATCAACCTCTATCTCGCCCGCAAGCATGGCGGGCCGCTGGCGCCCAAGGACGTGCAGGAGGAAGGGCTCGCAGCGATGTGGTCGCTCTGGGCCGCGACCGAATGCGAGACGCATGCGCTCAACCTGACCTATCACCTCGCCGCCTACCCGCCGGAGAAGCGCGATCCAGCCATCGTCGCCGCCGCGCTCGCCGCCCTGCCGGCCCCCTTCGCCGTCCTCGACAAGGCTCTGGCGGAAGGCGGCGGCTACGTCATGGGCGGGCGCTTCACCGTCGCCGACATCAACGTCGCCGAGGTCATCCGCTACGCCAAGCCGGCGACGCAGCTCTTCGACGCAGCCCCGAACGTCAAGGCCTGGCTCGATGCCTGCCATGCCCGCCCGGCCTTCAAGGCGATGTGGGCGGCGCGCGACGCAGAAGCGGCGTAGGCGACGGACATTCCACCGTCATTCCGAGGCGCTCCGCCCCGGAATGACGGGGAGGCTCGACCGCTCCCAGGCGCAGCTCTCGACACCGCCTGAAACTCTTCAGAATACGGGTGGCCGGGCCCAGCCCGACTGCCTACTGACGCAGACTGACCCGCCCTGCGAAGACAGACTGCGCCATGACAACACCGCCCTCCACCAGCTCCCTGCGCATGGGCCCGATCGAGTGGCTCCTGCTTGCGATCCTCTCGGTGCTCTGGGGCGGGTCCTTCTTCTTCAACAAGCTCGCCCTGGCCGAATGGCCGCCCCTCGCCGTGCTGCTGACCCGGGTCGGTCTGGCGGCGCTCGCTTTGCAACTGGCCGTGCGGTTGTCCGGGCTTTCCATGGCCGTCGGCCGGCCGATCTGGCTCGCCTTCTTCGGCATGGGCATCCTCAACAATCTGATCCCGTTCAGCCTGTTCCTCTGGGGGCAGCAGCAGATCGCCAGCGGCCTCGCCTCGATCCTGAACGCGATGACGCCGATCTTCAGCGTGATCGTGATGCAGATTTTCGGGAATGAACGGGCGACCGGACCGAAAATCGCCGGCGTGCTGGCAGGCCTTGCGGGTGTCGCCGTCCTGATGGGCCCGGACGCGCTCGGTGGCCTCGGGCTCAACCTCATCGCGCAACTGGCCTGTGTCGCCGCGACGGTCTCCTACGCCTTCTCGGGCCTGTATGGCCGCCGCTTCCGCGAATTGCCGCCGCTGGTCACCGCCGCCGGCCAGCTCAGCGCCTCGACGCTGATGACGCTTCCGATCGTCCTCCTCGCCAACCCGCCCTGGACCCTGCCGCTGCCCTCCCTGCAGGTCGTCCTGGCGCTGGCCGGCCTGGCGCTGGTGTCGACCGCGCTCGCCTATGTCATCTTCTTCCGGATCATGCGCACCGCCGGGCCGAGCAACGTCATGCTCGTGACCTTCCTGATCCCGGTCAGCGCCATCCTGCTCGGCTCCGGCCTGCTCGGCGAAGAGCTCTTGCCGCGCCATTTCGCCGGGATGGCCGCGATCTTCCTCGGGCTCGCGCTGATCGACGGCCGCCTCGCCACCTCGTGGAGAGCCGGACGAGCGGGTGCCCCGACCGCTTGACCAGCCTCGGCCGAGCACGGCCCTTCCAAGAGCAAGCCATAACCGCATCACCCGGCCGGGGGGCGATGTTCACGCTGTGGATGCCGCCTGCGTGGCAGTGAGCTTTATTGCCAATAAATTATGAATTGCTCTAGGGTTACATCATGACTGATTGAGGCTAAAGGGCATCACGGAATTAGCTGAACGATATCACAAAAAGCGATACGTCAGCGGGGAGCGGCAACGACCATGGATCTGAGGCAACTGCGATGTTTCATCGCGGTGGCGGAGGAGTTGCATTTCGGCCGAGCGGCCGAGCGGCTCGGTCTCGCGCCACCGGCATTGTCGCGCCAGATCAGCGCGCTCGAGGACGGACTCGGCGTCACCCTGCTGACGCGGACCACCCGCCAGGTCGCCCTCACCCGCGCCGGCCTGATCATGCTCGAGGAAGCCAAGGCGATCCTGGTCAGGATGGAGCGCGCCTCGCGCTCTGTGCGCGAAGCCTCGCTGGCCTCGAGCAAGGTCCTGCGCGTCGGCGCGATCGATGCCGCCTCGTCGAGTTTCGTGCCGGAAGCGCTGGTCACGTTCCGCGCCCGCCATCCCGGCATCGAGATCAAGTTCGTCGAGGCGATGACGGTGCCGCTGGTGCAGATGCTGGAGGCGGGCAAGCTCGACCTCGCGCTGCTGCGTCCGCCGCGCAAGCCGACCGAGTGCGCCTTCGAGGTGCTGCGGGTCGAACGCCCGATCGTCGTTCTGAACGAAGCGCACCCGCTCGCCGCGCGTGACGACCTGACGATGCAGGATCTGGTCGGCGAGCCCTTCGTGGTGCCATCCAAGCGGATACGGCCCTTCGCCTACGACCTCGTCATGGCCTATTTCGAGAGCGTCGGCGCCGTCCCCAACGTCATCATCGAGGCGACCGAGAAGCCGGCGATGATGTCGGCGGTCGCCGCCGGGCTCGGCATGTCGCTGGCGCCGGACTGGGTTTCGCGGCTGAGCTTTCCCGGCGTCACCATGCGCCGCCTGCGCGGCGCGCTGCTCGACCCGCCGCCGCCCGGTGCGCTCGTCGGCGTCGCCTGGCGGCCGCAGCAGAAGCTGTCCGCGCGCGACGATTTTCTCGCCATCCTGCGAGAGAGCGTCACGCTGATCGACGAGCGTATCACGCTACCCTTCACCGTGCCGGTGCACGCCCGAAAGCCCGCGATGCGCGCCGTCGCGACCCAAGCCGGAGGTTATTGATGAGTTTGAACAAGATCGAGTCGGCGCAGGGATTGCGTATCCGCTCGACCCAGGATTTCGCGGCGGGATTGTTCATGATCGTCCTGGCCGGGCTCGCGCTGTTCCTTTCACGCGATCTGGCGACCGGCACGCTGCGCCAGCTCGGCCCGGGCATGCTGCCGAAATCCTTCGCGGTGATCTGCGCCGCCCTCGGCCTGCTGCTGAGCATCAACTCGCTGCGTTACAAGGGCGAGAAGCTGGCAGGCTGGTCCTGGCGCGGCGTGCTGTTCGTGCTCGGCGCCGCCTGCCTGTTCGGCCTGACGATCCGCGGCTTCGAGATCGGCCCGCTCAAGGTTCCCGCGCTCGGCATGCTGGTTTCCGGACCGATCGTGGTCTTCGTCTCCGGACTCGCCGCCGAGGACGTCAAGCTCAAGGAGCTGACGATCTTCGCGATCGCGATGACGATCGCCTGTGCCCTCCTGTTCAAATATGCGCTGAGCCTGCCGATCCCGCTGGCGCCCTGGCTCTTCGGGATCTGACACGATGCATGACATGATCGCCAATCTCGGGCTCGGCTTCTCGGTCGCGCTCGGCCTGCAGAACATCGCCCTCGCCTTCGTCGGCTGCCTCGTCGGCACGCTGATCGGCGTGCTGCCGGGCGTCGGCCCGGTCGCCACCATCGCCATGCTCCTGCCGATCACCTTCGGACTCGATCCGGTCGGCGCCCTGATCATGCTCGCCGGCATCTATTACGGCGCGCAGTATGGCGGCTCGACCACCGCCATCCTGGTCAACATCCCCGGTGAGGCGACCGCCGTCGTCACCACGCTCGACGGCCACCAGATGGCCAAGCAGGGCCGCGCCGGCGTGGCGCTCGGCACGGCGGCGATCGGCTCCTTCGTCGCCGGCTGCTTCGCGACGCTGATCATCGCCGCGCTCGGCGCGCCGCTGACCAAGCTCGCCTTGCTGTTCGGCCCGGCAGAGTATTTCTCGCTGATGGTGATGGGCCTGTGCTTCGCGGTCGTGCTGGCGCGCGGCTCGATCCTCAAGGCCTTCTGCATGATCATGCTCGGCCTGCTGCTCTCGACCGTCGGCACCGACCTCGAGACCGGCCAGGAGCGCATGACCTTCGGCTTCCCGCCGCTCGCCGACGGCATCGACTTCGCCGTGCTGGCGATGGGCGTGTTCGGCTTCGCCGAAGTGCTGCGCAACCTCGAAAACCCCGAGGCGCGCGACGTCGTCAAGGCCAAGATCGGCCGGCTTCTGCCGAGCTGGGAAGACATCAAGCAGTCGACGGCGCCATGCCTGCGCGGCACCTTCATCGGCGGCGTGCTCGGCATCCTGCCCGGCAATGGCGCCGTGCTCGGCCCCTTCGCCAGCTATACGCTGGAGAAGAAGATCGCCAAGGATCCCTCGCGCTTCGGCAAGGGCGCGATCGAGGGCGTCGCCGGTCCGGAATCGGCCAACAACGCCGGAGCCCAGACCGCCTTCATCCCGCTACTCACCCTCGGCATCCCGCCGAATGCGGTGATGGCGCTGATGGTCGGCGCGATGACCATCCACGGCATCATCCCCGGCCCGCAGGTGATGACCAAGAACCCGGAGCTGTTCTGGGGCATGATCGCCTCGATGTGGATCGGCAATCTGATGCTGCTGATCATCAACCTGCCGCTGGTCGGCGTCTGGGTGAAGCTGCTGCAGGTGCCCTACCGTCTGATGTTCCCGGCGATCCTGATCTTCTGCTCGATCGGCATCTATTCGGTGAACAACCAGCCGGTCGACGTCGCCTTCACCGCGCTGTTCGGCCTGTTCGGCTACCTCTTGATCAAGCTCGGCTTCGAGCCGGCGCCGATGCTGCTCGGCTTCGTGCTCGGCAAGCTGATGGAAGAGAAGCTGCGCCAGGCGCTGATCATCTCGCGCGGCTCGTTCATGACCTTCATCGAGCGGCCGATCTCGGCCGGGCTGCTGCTGGTGGCCGTCGTGATCCTGGTCATCGCACTGCTGCCCTCGATGGCGAAGAAGCGCGACGAGGTCTTCACCGAATGACGGGGTTGCCTCGGCGGCCCTGCGCCGCAAATCTCTGGACAACCGTTCAATGGGAGGAATACGCATGAAGAAGCTCGCCCTCGGCGTCGTCGCCGCACTGGCGCTCGCCGCCCCGGCCCAGGCGCAGACCAAATATCCGGAGCGGCCGATCACCATGATCGTGCCTTTCGCGGCCGGCGGCCCGACCGACATCATCGCCCGCATCGTCGGCGAGAGCATGTCGAAGACGCTCGGCCAGCAGGTCGTGGTCGAAAACGTGGCCGGGGCCGGTGGCACCACCGGCATCACCCGCGCGCTGACCGCGGCACCGGACGGCTACACCATCGCCATGGGCCATCTCGGTACCTTCTCGGCAGCGCCTGCGACCTATCCCGGGCTGAAATACGACCCGATCAACGGCATGCAGGCGATCGGCCTCGCCGGCGGCACGCCGATCCTGATCGTCGCCAAGAAGGATCTCGCGCCGAAGGACCTGAAGGAGTTCGTCGCGCTCGTGAAGGCGAGCCCGGACAAGCTCAACGAAGCGCATGCCGGCGTCGGCTCGGTCTCCTGGACGACCTGCACCCTGCTCAAGGGCCAGCTCGGCGTGCCGAAGCTCAACTCCGTCGCCTATCGCGGCACCGGCCCGGCACTGAACGACCTGGTCTCGGGCCAGATCGACTTCATGTGCGACCAAATCGTCAGCGTCTCCGAGCAGGTCAAGGCCGGCACGATCAAGGCCTATGCCATCGCCTCGGCCGAGCGCTCGCCGGCCCTGCCGAACATCCCGACCACCAAGGAAGCCGGACTTCCCGAGTACCAGATCGAGGCCTGGAACGGCCTCGCTGCCCCGAAGGGCACGCCGAAGGAGGTCGTCGACAAGCTCGTCGACGCGCTCGACAAGGCGCTGAACGACGAGAACGTCAAGAAGCGCCTGCTCGATCTCGGCACGGTGATCCCGACCAAGGAAGAGCGCACCCCCGCCGGCTTTGCCGCGCTGATCAAGCGCGACGCCGACAAGCTCGCGCCGGTGCTCTCCGCCGCGTCGAAGTAAGCTCCGGGCGCCGAACCGGCACAGCACCGTCACGGCGGGCCGCAAGGTCCGCCGTTTGCTTTCGGGCTCCTCAGGATCGGACCGAAAAGTGGACTCCACTTTTCGGAATGCTCCGATGCGATAACAATGAGATAGATCACCGTGACCGCGTCCGAACGGACGCGCGGCGATCTAGCGGGGCTCATGCGCTTCCGGAGGAGACATGATGAACCGGACGATCCGCATTCCCGTCGCGCCGCTGACGCCGGAGGCCTTCGCGCCCTATGGCCGGTTGCTGCGGCCGGACGGCCCGCGCCATGCCGGCCGCGACGGCTACGACATCTGGCTCCAGCCCTTCGCAGCCGAAACCCGGCCGCGCCTGCAGATCGTGCGCTATCATGCCCGGCCATTCATCGTCGGCGTGATCGAACGCCATCTGCACGTCACCGAGGCGCGCCTGCCGCTCGGCGGCCCCCCGGCGATCATCGTGGTCGCAGAGCCTTCCGAGACGCCGCCTGCGCCCGAGGCGCTACGCGCCTTCCGCCTCGACCGCACCGGTGTGATGTTCCATCGCGGCACCTGGCACGCCATCGACGCCTATCCGGAGGTCGGGGCCTATGCCGATTTCCTGTTCCTCTCCGAGGAGGCCACCGTCGACGAGCTCTTCGCCAATGCCGGCAAACCGCCGCAACGGACTCAGGTCCATGATCTCGCGGCGGCGGGCATCGACGTCGTGATCGACACAAACCTCTGACAAGACGAGAAAAACCTCAGGCGCGTTCACGAATCGTCACAGCTCGTGAACGCGTATGGGCGGAACCCCGCGCTCGCCTTTGCCGTTCTTGCTGCCGAGGTTTCCCTCAAAAGGAGAACGGACATGATCAAGAAGCTTGCGCTCGTTGCCGCCCTCGCCATCGCCCCGGCCGCGTCCTTCGCCCAGCAGAATCCGCAGGGCGCCCAGGGCGGCGCTCTGGGCGGTGCCACGGCCGGTGCCGTCGGCGGCGCGGTGGTGGGCGGCCCGGTCGGAGCCGTCGTCGGCGGCGTCGGCGGTGCCGTGGTCGGCGCGATCATCGGCGACAACACCCCACGCTTCAAGACCTATGTGGTCGAGCAGCGCGTCCCGTCCTATACTTATGCCGAGCCGGTGGTCGTCGGCGCGACGCTGCCGCGCGAGGGCGTCCGCTACTATGAGGTGCCGCGCGAGTTCGGCGAGACCAATTACCGCTACACCGTCGTCAATGATCGCACGGTCCTGGTCGATCCGCAGTCCCGTCGCATCGTCCAGGTCATCGAATAAGCGGCCGGTTACGGAGCTCCGGCTGAGCTCGCGCCATCGCGGCCTGAGTGAAAGCCGGCAGCGGGGGCCCGCCCAGAAATGGGCGGGCCTTTCGCATGACAGGCGCGCCGCACTTACAAGATCGCGCCGGACAGCGGCAGCCAGAGGCGACGGTCGAAGCTGAACTTCTGTTGCCCGATCAGCGCGACGGAACTCCGGCCGGCATGAGCAGGGTTGATCAGAAAGTTGGCGCTGCGCGGCACGGCGAAAGAGGGAACCTTCAGCACCGGCGTGCGGCCCTCCGCCAGCCAGGCGTCGCCAACCCGCTTCGGATCCTCGGGCAAGGCCGCCAGCTCCTCGCAAGCGGCCCCGGCGAGGTCGATCTCGATCAGGACGTAATCGTCGGGGATCAGGTCCGGCTCGAGATCGAGATGGACGCGGACCTCCAATATGGCCAGGGCCGGGTTCTCGGCGGTGTAGACGACCGGCCGCCCCGGTGAGTTCCAGCGCCCGCCATGGAGCCTCGCGCCCTCCCCACCGAGATCGGCGAAGGCGGCGCGGCAGACGCGCCAGACCCGCATCAGGCGGCGATGCCGTGCGCGATCCGGCCGAGCAGCGTCTCGACCTCGGCCGCGCCCGCGCTGGTGTCGAGCAGCGCGATCGGCTTTTCGCCGCCCAGTGCCTCGGTCGGCCGGCGCAGCCATCTGCCGGCCTTTTCCTGCGAGCCGAAGGTCTCCTCCGCTTCTGCGATGACCCTGGCGGCCCGGACCAGCCGGTCGGACTGCTCGCTGGTCAAGGTGCCGATCTTGCGGCGGTGGCTGAGCGTCTTGCGCGGCAGCACGACCTCGTCGATCTCGGCCAGCGTCATGCGGCCGCTGGCGATGACATGTTCCACCGCCGCCACCGGAAAGCCGCGCCGGACCGCCGCGATGATCGCGCGCGCACTGTCGAGCGGAGCACCGATCACCTCCGGGCCACCCACCACGTCCACTGCACGGATCGTCGTCACCATCGCCTCCCTGGCAATATGCCTACAAAATAGGGGCATATCGCCAGAACGACAAGGACAGGCGCTCAGCGCGTCCCGAACATGCGGTCGCCGGCATCGCCGAGGCCGGGGACGATATAGCCGTGATCGTTGAGGCGCTCGTCGATCGCCGCCGTCCAGATCCGGACATCGGGATGGGCGTCGCGCATGCGGGCGATGCCCTCGGGCGCTGCGAGCAGGCAGACGAAGCGCAGATCATGGGCGCCGCGCTCCTTCAGCCGATCGACGGCGGCGACGGCCGAGTTGGCCGTCGCCAGCATCGGATCCATCACCACGATCATGCGGTCGGCGATGTCGGAGGGCGCCTTGAAATAGTATTCCACCGCCTGCAGCGTCTCGGGATCGCGGTAGAGGCCGATATGGGCGACGCGGGCGGCCGGCACCAGTTCGAGCATGCCGTCGAGGAAGCCGACGCCGGCGCGCAGGATCGGCGCGAAGACCAGCTTCTTGCCCGAGATCACCGGCTGCATCGTCTTCTGCAGCGGCGTCTCGACCTCGATCATCTCGGTCGGCAGGTCGCGCGTCACCTCGTAGCAGAGCAGCATGCCGATCTCATTCAGTAACTGACGAAAGCTCTTGGTCGAGCGCTCCTTTTCGCGCATCAGCGTCAGCTTGTGCTGCACCAGCGGATGGTCGACGACGATGACGCCATCGGAATGCGTGGTCATTCGTTATGCCCCCTTGTAGCGGCGATGGGATAGGTTCCCTGAAGCAAAGCTGCCGTGCCGGCCGCAGCGAAGCGGAGCGCCGGGATCCATCATAGAGTTCTCCGCCCTTCGATGGCTCCCGGAGCGGCCTGCGGCCGTCCGGGATGACGGCAGATTTCCGAGCCTTTACCTCATCGAGGTTTAGAATACCGTGCCGTCGCTGACGATGGTCAAGGGCGGCCCGCCGCCTTCGCGTTTCTCGGCGGCGATACGGCGCCCGGCCGACCAGGTACCGCCTTCGAGCACCTTGGCGAGCGGCAATTGCTCGTGGGTCAGACCAAGACGCTCGCGCACCAGCGCTCCGATCCGGTCGAGCAGGGCGACGGTCAGCGCCCGCCATTCGACGACGAGCTCGGAGCCGACCGCATGGGCGCCGGAGCGATCCTCCTCCTGCTTCAGCGCGATCACGCCGAGGTCGAGGAACAGGCCGCCATTGCGATATTCGGGCAGGCCCGTGAGCTCGTCGATGTCGACGACCTCGATGCCGGCCCATTGCAGCGGCTCGATCAGCGAATAGCTCAGCCATTGCGAAAGCTTGTGGAAGGGCATGATGCCGGCGGTGACGCTGCCCTGCGCGATCAGCGGGTGCTTCCAGCTGTCGCCGAGCGGGATGCCGGCATAGCTCAGGCGCGAGGGCCAGATGCCGCCGAGCACCTCCAGCACCTGCGACAGGATATAGCTGGCGCGGAGCGTGCCACCCTCGGCTGCCGCGAACAGCCGGTCGAACAGGCCGCCGGGCCGGTCGAGCCCATGCTTTTCGAGCTCCTCTCCGAGCCGGTTGAGCAGGGCGGCGCGGCCTTCGAGGCTGACCAGCGGATTGGCCTCGCCGGCCTGGAAGCCTTCGGCCAAACTCGCCGCATCGAGCCGCTTCAACACGGCACTGTCGACGCGTAGCGGGTCGGCGGGATCGCCGGAGAACAAGCCGGCGGCGAACATGTCGAGCGAAGCCAGCGCCAGCCCTTCCGAACGGCCGATGAGCATGCCGGTCAGCCCGTCGCGATAGCGCCAGGCCGGGCCGGCGCCGGCATCGAGCAGCACGCTGACGATGGCGAGGTCATAGGCGGCGCGGCCGCGCGCACCGGCATCGGCGAACCCGGCGGCCTCGTCGAGGCTGCGCCAACGGTCGACGCCGGCGACGACAAAATGCCGCCAGCGCGCATGGAAGGGAATGTCGAGCGTCGGATAGTTCCGGCGGATCGTCGCCAGGACATAATCCGTGCAGGCATCGAGCCGTTCGGGGTGCACGCTGAAATGCGAGAGCCGGCCGTCGAGGCCGAGCTGCAGCATCTCCTGCGCCCGCTCGCGGATGACGGCTGGCTTCAGCAACTGGCGGACGGCTTCGGGATTGGAGTCAGGCATGGCACTCAGAACTTCTCGAGGTCGCGGCCGACCGTGGATTTCAGCGCGTTGTCGCCGGGCGCGCCGTCCGGCGAATAATAGCCCGCCGCCTTCTTGGCCTCGATCTCGACGGAGGCGTCGGGAGGGATCAGCTCGGGCGGGATCGCAACGCGCTCGCCGATCTCGATGCCGCTCTCGACCATGGCGTCATACTTCATGTTGGACATCGACATCAGCCGGTCGATCTTCCTGACGCCAAGCCAGTGCAGCACATCCGGCATCAATTGCTGGAAGCGGGCATCCTGCACGCCGGCGACGCATTCGGTGCGCTCGAAATAAGTCGCGGCGGAATCGCCGCCCTCCTGACGCTTGCGGGCGTTGTAGACGAGAAACTTGGTGACCTCGCCGAGCGCCCTGCCCTCCTTGCGGTTGTAGACGATCAGGCCGACGCCGCCGCCCTGCGCCTCCTTCACCGCCTCCTCGATGCCATGCACGAGATAAGGCCGGCAGGTGCAGATGTCGGAGCCGAAGACATCGGAGCCGTTGCACTCGTCATGGACGCGGCAGGCGAGCTTGCGCCGGGGATCGGCGATCGCCGCGACTTCGCCGATGACATAGGCGGTGATCGAGCCGATCGGCGGCAGAAAGACCTTGAGGTCGGGCCGCGTCACCAGTTCCGGATACATGCCACCGGTCTGCTCGAACAGGGTGCGGCGCAGCAGGTTCTCGCTGGTGCCGAAGCGCTCGGCGATGCCCGGCAGATGCCAGACCGGGTCGACAGCGATCTTGGTGACGCTGATGTCGCCGGAGCCGTGCAGGATATGGCCGTCGGCGGCGAGCCGGTGCCCGGCCATGGCGGCGAGGATCTCCGGCAGGTTGAGCCTCGCCTTGGTGACGGCGATGGTCGGGCGGATGTCGACGCCCTCGCCGATCCATTGGCCGAAATCCTGGGCGACGCGATGGCCGAACGGGTCGAGCGAGACGATTTTCCCGGGCTCGAACCATTGCGGCTGCGGCAGGATCTCGGCGGTCGGGTGGGTGTTGGTCAGGTCCGGCCGCTGTGCCGGATTCATGGCGCGGGCCGAGATCGCGAGCGCCCGATAAACCGAATAGGAGCCGCCATGGGCGCCGATGACATTGCGGTCGGCCGGGTTGGTGGTCGAGGCGATGACCGGGCCGCGCTCCTGCGGCGTCGCCGCGCCCCAATGGATCGGGAAACGGGCCGCGGCACCGCCGGGCTCGGGATGGGAGGTCAGTCGGATATGGCTCGTGCGGTTCTGCGACGTCATCGGCAGCTTCGCTTCTCGAATGGACAAGGGCCCCGTGACGCGCAGCGCCCGGGGCCCTTTTGGACCATTCGAAAGAGTGGATCAGCGCGATGCAACCGTCAATCGGCGGGTTCCGGCAGACTCCTGCGCCGCTCGCCGTCACGGCCGGCATTCTTCGGCCATCCACGCCGCGCCACGTTGTTGTCTGATCGACGCCTGTTCGTGGACACCCACCGCGAAGGCGGGAGTGACGGCGGCCCCCTACTAGAACACCGCGAGATAGCGCAGCAGCGAGATGATGCCGATGATGATGACGATGATCTGGAGGATGTTCTTGATGTTGCCGTCGAGCGGCAGCATCCGCACGAGATAAAGCACCAGGCCGATGACCAGCACGGTGATGAAAAGCGAAATCAAAAGACCCATGGCTCAAATCCTCTTATCGCGGCCGAAAGCCGGCCCCCCGAGGCACTGCTTGCCAGCCAATCGCAAGCATAGCACTCGGTAAGACAACGTGGAGCCTAGGGAAAAGGTTCCGAGAGGATCGCTGGCTTGGGCTTTAGACAAAGCACTTGATGCCGTCATGGTCGGGCTTGTCCCGACCATCCACGTCTTCGCTTCGCTGGTCCAAGACAGTGTCCAAGACGTGGATGCTCGCCACAAGGGCGAGCATGACGAGCGGCTTAACCCGCAATCCGCCCGAAATCTGCCACGGCGCGTGTCGCCTCGCGGAGCTGGTTCAGCAGCTTGAGGCGGTTGGCACGCAGCGCGGGATCGGGATCGTTGACCGTGACCTTGTCGAAGAAGGCGTCGACCGCCGGGCGCAGCTCGGCGAGCGCCGCCATGGCGCCCTCATAATCCTCGGCTGCGATGGCGGCTTCTGCCTTCGGCGTCGCCTGGGCGAGCGCGACGGCGAGCGCCTTCTCCTCGATCAGACCGGCAGCGGCGATCAGCTGGAGATCGGCGGCAGCAGCGAAAGCGCCCTCGCCATCCTTCTTCTCCTCGGCCTTGAGGATGTTGGCGGCGCGCTTGTAGCCGGCGAGCAGACTCTTGCCGTCCTCCGTTTCGAGGAAGCGACCGAGCGCAGCGACGCGGCGGGTGATCAGCAGGAGGTCGTCATTGCCCGACGCGCCCTCGCCCAGCACCGCATCGACCAGATCATGCCGCGCCCCCTGGTCGCGCAGCATCACTTTCAGGCGGTCGTGGAAGAAGGAGAGGAGGTCTAGCCCTTGACGCCGCAGATTAAGCCAAACGTCGTCATCCAGAGGCGGCAGCGGAACATGAGTGTGCTCTGACAGCCAATCGTCAAGCGTCTGCCCAGTTTCGTCGAGAGTTTTTCCAAGATCCGCCCAAAACTTAAACCTTGCAGCGACAGTATAGGCGAACGGCCCCAGAACCACCGCGTGCAGTAGTTCAGAAATATGCCGCGCCAGCGGCAGCCGCACCCCATTCTCCACCACCAGCCGGATCACGCCCAGAGCCGCGCGGCGCAGCGCATAGGGGTCCTTGCTGCCGGTCGGCTTCTCGTCGATCGCCCAGAAGCCAGTGAGCGTGTCGAGCTTGTCTGCGAGCGCCACGGCGACCGAGACCGGGTCGGAGGGGACGCGGTCGGAGGGGCCGAGCGGCTTGTAGTGTTCCTCGATCGCGGCGGCGACGCTAGCGTTCTCGCCCTGCAGTTCCGCGTATTTGCGGCCCATCAGCCCCTGCAATTCCGGGAACTCGCCGACCATCTCGGTCGGCAGATCGGCCTTGGCGAGTTTTGCCGCACGCTCGGCCTGCGCCGGATCGGCGCCGACGATCGGCGCCAGTTCCTTGGCCAGCGCGGCGATGCGCCGGACGCGCTGCCCTTGCGTGCCGAGCTTGGCGTGGAAGACGACGCCGAGCTTGTCGAGCTTGGCCATGCGCTGGTCGAGCGGCTTCGACAAATCGAGCCCGAGCGTCTCGGCGCTCTCCTTCAGCGTGTCGAGATCGGGCAGCGGGCCGCGATCGGTCGCCCAGAAATAGGCTGCGTCCGAGAGCCGGGCGCGCACGACGCGGCCATTGCCGGCGGTGATCGCCTGGCCGCCATCGCTGGCGACGAGGTTCGAGACCGGGATGAAGCGGTTCGCCAGCTGGCTCGTCGCGGGATCCCGCAGCACGAAACATTTCTGGTTGGCGCGGATGGTGGCGCGGATCGCCTCGCCGGGAATGTCGAGGAAGCGCTCCTCGAAGGAACCCATCAGCACGACCGGCCATTCGACCAGCCCGGCGACCTCCTCCAGCAGCCCCTCATCCTCGACCAGTTCGAGCCCGGCCGCGAAGGCGAGGTTCCGGGCGTCGGTGGCGATGATCTCCTTGCGGCGGTCGGCGTCGAGCACGACCTTCGCCCGCTCCAGGCTCGCGACATAGTCGTCGAAGCGGCGAACCGTGATCGGGCCGGGCGCGTGGAAGCGGTGGCCATAGGTGGTGTTGCCGGACGTGATGCCGTCGACCTCGAAGGCGACGATCTCCGGATCCTCGGTCTCTGCGCCGAAGGTGCAGAGGATCGAGTGCAGCGGACGGACCCAGCGCAGGCTGGCTCCGGCGGCCGAGGCCTTGCCCCAGCGCATCGATTTCGGCCAGGGGAAGGCGCGGATCACCGCCGGCACGATCTCGGCGATGGCCGCAATTGTCTCCTGCCCGGGCTTCTCGATGATCGCGACGTAAGAATCGCCCTTCTTCGGATCGCTGACGATGGTCGCTTCGTCGAGCGAGGCGAGGCCGGCAGCCTTGAGGAAGCCCTGCACCGCGGCGTCCGGCGCGCCGACGCGCGGCCCCTTGCGCTCCTCGCGGACATCGCGCCCGCGCACGGGG
The DNA here is from genome assembly GCF_058798075.1 of Allobosea sp. GW823-FHT01F03. NCBI lineage: Bacteria > Pseudomonadati > Pseudomonadota > Alphaproteobacteria > Hyphomicrobiales > Alloboseaceae > Allobosea > Allobosea sp. GW823-FHT01F03. The sequence goes on from NZ_CM179505.1 coordinate 4,525,329, forward strand.
AGGCCAGCGACGGTGAGCGCCAGCCGGCGCGGCGTGGCGAAGGCTTTCGCGCCCTCATAGACCAGGCCGCGCTCGACCAGCGCATCGGTGACAAGCTTCTTCAGATCCTCCGCCGCCTTGCGCTGCATGCGGGCGGGGATCTCTTCCGAAAAGAGTTCGAGCAGGAGATCAGGCATCAGTTCGCTCCCCCGCCGGCGGTTTTCAGCCAGGCGGCGCCGCAGGCCTTGGCGAGCTCGCGCACGCGCAGGATATAGCTCTGGCGCTCGGTGACCGAGATCACGCCGCGCGCATCGAGCAGGTTGAAGACATGGCTCGCCTTGATGCACTGGTCATAGGCGGGCAGAGCGAGCTGGTGCCTGGCGCCGCCATCGGCCTCGCCGGCAGCGAGCAGCGCCTTGCACTCGGCTTCAGCGTCAGCGAAGTGGCGAAAGAGCATCTCGGTGTTGGCATGCTCGAAATTATGCCGCGAGAACTCCTGCTCGGCCTGCAGGAAGACGTCGCCATAGCTGACGCGATCCTCACCCTCGAGGCCGTTGAAGTTGAGATCGTAGACGTTCTCGACGCCCTGGACATACATCGCCAGGCGCTCGAGGCCATAGGTCAATTCACCGGCGACCGGCGCGCATTCGACGCCCGCCACCTGCTGGAAATAGGTGAACTGGCTGACTTCCATGCCGTCGCACCAGCACTCCCAGCCGAGCCCCCAGGCACCGAGCGTCGGGCTCTCCCAGTCGTCCTCGACGAAGCGGACATCGTGCAGGGCAAGGTCGACACCGATCGCCTTGAGCGAGTCGAGATAGAGCTGCTGCAGATCCGGCGGCGACGGCTTCAGGATGACCTGGAACTGGTAGTAATGCTGCAGCCGGTTGGGGTTCTCGCCATAGCGCCCGTCCTTCGGGCGGCGCGAAGGCTGGACATAGGCCGCGTTCCACGGCTTGGGACCCAGCGCGCGCAAGGTCGTCGCCGGATGGAAGGTGCCGGCCCCGACTTCCATGTCGTAGGGCTGGAGGATGACGCAGCCGCGTTCGGCCCAGAAGCGCTGCAAGGTCAGCAGCAGCCCCTGGAAGGAGCGGGTCGGGTTCATCGAAGCGGAGGGCGACGCGGCCAAGGGCTCAAGCCTTCGAAATTTCAGGAAACAGGCGGTGTGCTTAGGGTCTGGCGGCGCGGCTGGTCAAGCGCGGACGCATGAACCCCAGCTGAACCTCTACGAAAGGTCTGCGTTCATTAAGGCGTACCTAATATGCGAGTCATCGCGGTCCGCGGCGTTCGGGGCGAACGCTTGAGCCGGACCAGCGTCCAGCAGCAGGAGATTTGCGATGCTGTCCAACCGTCTTGCCGCCGCCATGCTCGGCGCCGGCGCCCTCCTTTCCGCGGCGCTGATCGCCGCTCCCGCCTCGGCAGCGCCGGTCGGCGCAGGTAGTGCGCCCGCCGCCAGCGCCAGCGCCGATGGCGGGTTGCTCCAGCAGGTCTGGCATTACGGCCGGCCGCATTACCGCCCGAGGCCGGGCTATTATGGCCGCCCGGTCTATCGGCCGCGCTGCTTCTATACCGATCGGCGCGTCTGGAACGGCTATCGCTGGGTGATCCGGCCGGTGCGCGTCTGCCGATAACCCGTCCGGAAAATGAAGGCCGGCTGAACGGCTCGCTCCGCCGCCGTTCAGCCGCCAGGCCGCAGATTGCCTCCCACAGCAACACGCGATTGCTCAGGCAGACGCCATCGACATCGCGAAGGAGGACCAGAACGTGCTGCGCAAACTGCTTCTCGGCGTTTCGGCCGCGGCTGCCCTCGGCGTCGCCGCCCTCGCCTCGACCATGCCGACCCCCGCCATGGCCCAGCCCTTCAGCGACGGCTACTATGCGGGGCCACGCTGGGGCGGCGGCTATGACCGGCCCTATTACGGCTATGGCCGTCCCGGCTACGGCTATGGCCGCCCCTATTACGGGCCGCGCTGCTTCTACCGCCCGGTGCGCTATTGGGATGGCTGGGGCTGGGTCGTGCGCGAGCGGCGCATCTGCCGCTGATCAGGCGAGATAGGCCTCGCCGCGATGGAGCGCCTCGCTCTGCGGGGTGAAACGGCCATCGGGCCCATTCAGAATCAAAGCCGGCAGTAAGACTGCCGGCTTTCTGCTGCCGAGCCGGGCCGAGACGATGACGCGGATCGCCGGGCGCTCGGCCAGCGCCTGCACCGGCCGAATCGCGACCTCGCCGAACCCCGTCGCCAGCGCGGCCAGGATCTCGCCCAGCGCTTCGGCGCGGTGGATGATCGTCACCCCGCCTCGCGGTCGTAGAGCCCGCCTTGCCGCCTTCAACCAGAGGGGCAGCGGCGTGTCGGCGACATGGGCGGCGCGCCGGTTCGGCACCGGTGAGGCCCGGGTCGCACCCGCTTCGAAGAACGGCGGATTCATCGCGACCCAGGCGGCCGAGCCGTCCGGCAGCCCTGCCAGCAAGGCGCCGTCCCCGCGCTCGCCGATCGCCGCGAGGACGACCCGGACGCGCTGATCGAGGCCGTTCAGGCCGGCATTGCGCGCCGCAAGCGCCGCGAGCTCCGGATCGCGTTCGACCAGCACGACCGAGAGTGCAGGCTGGCGTGTCGCGGCGGCGAGGCCGGCCGTGCCGACCCCGGCACCGAAATCGACAAGCGGCCCTTCCGCCAGCGCCGGCAGCGCGGCGGCCAGCAGAATCGCATCCGAACCGGCGCGGTGCCCCTTTTTCGGTTGCAGCAAGCGAAGCTGGCCGCCCAGCAGGCGATCTTCGCCGATCGCGCCGAGGCCGGGCAATATCTCAGCGGTCATACTCTCATAGGTCATGCTCTCACCGGTCATGGCATGTCATTCCGGTCGCAATTCGCCGCCAAAGCCGGCCTCGACCAGCAGGGCCCGGGCGCGCTTGCGATCGGCCTCGCGCACCAGCAGCCGGCGCGGAAAGGCGCCGATCATGCCTTCGAGCGCGCTGATGTGCTGATCGGCGATCAGGCAGTCCAGATTGGCCGAGGCCAGCAGCGCCTCGATGGCGCCGAGCAGGACGAGATCATTGGAGCGGACCAGTTCGTGCATGGCGCCATGGAGCCCGTGGCCGATAAGCCGCGCAAGCGCAAAATCGCCGCGCTGCGACACCAACGCACCAGATAGTGCGGCGCGACGGTGATTGCCGGGGCTGGTCACGCATGCGACGCTCGTGGCAAAGGGCATTGCAGCAAAGACAGGGCGCATCACCCGCGCCGGAAAAGTCGGAGTTTGAGCGTGGGCGTCGTCGTAGCCTTCGAGGACAAGGAAGCCGGCAAGGCCGGGATCGAGGCCCTGGTCGGCCTGACCCGCGCCGATATGGAACGCGTCAACGCGATGATCCTGTCGCGGACGGGCTCCCAGGTGACGATGATCCCGGAGGTCGCCAACCATCTGATCTCCTCGGGCGGCAAGCGTCTGCGCCCGATGCTGACGCTCGCGACGGCCGCGCTCTGCGGCTATGCCGGCGAGGGGCACGTCAAGCTCGCGGCCTCGGTCGAGTTCATGCACACCGCGACGCTGCTGCACGACGACGTCGTCGACGAGAGCGACATGCGCCGCGGCAAGGCCGCCGCCCGCATGCTCTGGGGCAATGAGGCGAGCGTGCTGGTCGGTGACTTCCTGCTCGGCCAGGCCTTCAAGATGATGGTCGAGGTCGGCTCGCTGCGCGCGCTCGACATCCTCTCGACCGCCGCGGCCGTCATCGCCGAGGGCGAGGTGATGCAGCTCGCCGCCGCCAAGAATACCGAGACGACCGAGGACGAATATCTCGCCGTGATCCGCGGCAAGACCGCCGAGCTCTTTGCCGCCGCCTGCGAGGTCGGGCCGGTGATCGCCGGCTCGCCCAAGGCCGATGCCGCGGCCTGCCGCAGCTACGGGCTCAATCTCGGCATCGCCTTCCAGCTGATCGACGACGCCCTCGATTATGGCGGCTCGTCCGGCGCGCTCGGCAAGAACACCGGCGACGATTTCCGCGAGGGCAAGATCACCTTGCCGGTGGTGCTCTCCTTCCGGCGCGGCGATGAGAGCGAGCGCGGCTTCTGGCGCCGCACTCTGCAGGAAGGCCAGATCGGCGAAGGCGATCTGGCAGAAGCGCAGGCGCTGATGCGCAAGCACCGGGCGATCGAGGACACGGTCGAGCGCGCCCGCCACTACGCCAAGATGGCCAAGGACGCGCTCGGCCTGTTCCCGCAATCGCCGATGAAGCAGGCGCTCAACGACGCCGTCGATTTCTGCGTGGCGCGGGCCCATTGAACGACGCTCCCGGAACGCCTTCCGGCAAGATGCAGGAACAGCCGGCCGAGATCGCCACGCTGTCATCCCGCCTCGTCTACGAGAATCGTTGGATGCGCGTGCGGGAGGACGAGATCCTCCGGCAGGACGGCTCCAGAGGAATCTACGGGGTCGTCGAGAAGACGGATTTCGTCGCCATCGTCGCCATCGAAGCGAATGGCGACCTGCATCTCGTCGAGCAGTATCGCTATCCGGTCGGAGGCCGTTTCTGGGAAATCCCACAGGGCTCCTGGGAGAACCTGCCGGAGGCCGACCCGCTCACCGTCGCCCGCGGCGAGTTGCGCGAGGAATGTGGGCTCGAGGCCGGCGAGATGATCCAGGCCGGCTATCTCTACGAATGCTATGGCTACTCGAACCAGGGCTGCCGCATCTTCCTGGCGCGGCAGCTCGCTGGGGTGCCGCGCCAGCTGGACCATGAGGAACAGGGCCTGGTCACGCGGCGCTTCTCCGCTGCCGAGGTGGCAGCGATGATCGAGAACGGCGCCATCAGAGACGCGACCACGGTCGCCGCAATCGGGCTTTTGACGCTCAAGGGCCTGCTGCCGGGCTTCGGGGCGACCGGCCGCTAGATCGCCGATGCGGACCGCTACCCAAGCACCGTCGGCCTGATCCACCAACCCGGCTGCCGGCGCGCGAGTGCCCTGGCCGCTGCCGCACTCGCCCGGCAATCATCGAACAGGGCAAAGCAGGTCGCGCCCGAGCCCGACATGCGTGCCAACCGGCATCCGGGCAAGGCGGCGAGCAGCGCCAGGACTTCGCCGATGACCGGCGCGACCGCCCTGGCTGGCGCCTCCAGATCATTGCCCGACACAGCCAGCGCGGTGGCGAAGGCCTCCTGCGAGGCCGCATGTTGGCCATTCAGCGCGAAGGCGCTCGCCCCTGCCGCATGCTCCTGCCCCCGCAGGAGACCGAGATCGCGGAACACCGCAGCTGTTTCCACCGCGACGCCCGGATTGACCAGCAGCGCGAACAGGCGCGGCAGTCGCAGCGGCGGGCCGAGCCGCTCGCCGATGCCCTGCATGATGCGCGTCTTCGCCGCGAGGCAGATCGGGACATCGGCGCCGATGCGCGCCGCGGCGGCATAGAGCACGGGCGCCTCCGCTGGCAGCCCATTCAGCCGCGCGAGCAGGCGCAACGCGGCGGCGGCATCGGCCGAGCCGCCGCCGATGCCGGATGCGACCGGCAGGCGCTTCACGAGCAGGAAACGGCCGGACCGCAGCCCCGGCACCTGATCGCGCAGGGCGTTTTCCGCCTTCAGCACCAGATTGTCGGCTGCCACCGAAAGCCCGGCAGCGAAGGGGCCGGAGATCGCGATCCCGCTCTCCGCGCCCGGCAGCAGCGTCAGCGCGTCGCCGACACCGGCGAAGGCGACGAGGCTGTCGAGTTCGTGGTAGCCGTCGGCACGCCGGCCGAGGATGCGCAGGCTGAGGTTGACCTTGGCCGGGGCGCGGGTGGTGAGACGAGCCTGCAAGGCTCAGCCGCCATCCTTCTTCGGCTCGGCGGCGCTCGCCGAGGGCGGCGCCTCGTCGAGCCCCTTCTCGATCTTGCGCAGGATCTTCTCCAGATCCTCCGGTTCCGGGCCGAGATCGCGGGCATGGTTCCACTGGAACCTCGCCTCGAGCGGGCGGCCGGTGCGCCAGTAGACGTCGCCGAGGTGGTCGTTGATCACCGGATCGGAGGGGCGCAACTCCATGGCGCGCTCAAGCTCGACCACGGCCTCGTCATAGCGGCCGAGCCGGTAATGCGCCCAGCCCAGCGAATCGATGATGTAGCCGTCGCGGGGCCGCAAATCGACGGCGCGGCGCAGCATGCCGAGCGCCTCGTCGAGCTTGAGGTTCCGGTCTACCAGCGAATAGCCGAGATAGTTGAGGACCAGCGCCCGCTCGCGGCCGAGGGCCTCCGGCATCAGCTCCAGCGCCTTGCGCAGATCGGCTTCCGCCTCCGGCCAGCGCTTGGTGCGCTCATAAGAGATGCCGCGCGAATAGAAGAGATCCCAATTCGAGCGGCCCGGAGAGGCCAGCTTGCCGATCGCCTTGTTGTAGGTGTCGGCCGCCTCCTCGAAGCGCTTGCGCGAGCGGTAGATGTTGCCGAGGGCGGAAATCGCCTCGACATCGTCCGGACGCGCCGCAATCAGCGCCTCCATATGCTTCACCGCCTCCTCGGTCTTGCCCTGCGTCTCGAGGCCGAGTCCGATCTGGATGTCGGCCACCGGACGCAAGGCGGAATTCTCCGGCATGCGCCGGTAGACATCGACCGCGTCCTCGCTCTGCTTGGCACGTTCGAGGATGTCGCCGAGCGTCAGCACGGCGAGATCATGGCTGGGGTCGAGATAGACCGCGAGCCTGAGGTAGAGCAGGGCCGTGGCTTCGTCACCCTGCAGGATTCCGGCGCTGGCCAGGCCATAGAGCACCTCGGCCGCGCCCTGCTGGGTGCTGGCGACGATGCGCGGCAGCGGCTCCTTGGCACCGACCTTGGCAAGCGCATCGCGCACCACGGGATGGTTGGGACGGACGCGCTGCTCGAATTCGTTGAGCGTCGCCAGCGCGGCCTCGCGATCGCCCGCCCGCGCCTGATGGCGCGCCCAGATATCGACCAGGCGCAGATTGGTCCGTTCGGCCTCATAGGCCGCCTTGAGCCGGCGGGTCGATTCGCTCTTGCGCCCGGCAATGTCGAGAATCAGCCCGGCATGAAAGTCGCGGAAGCGGTCGAAGGTCGATTCGCCGCGCAGCCGCTCCAGGGTATCCAGCGCACGCTTGGTGTCGCCCGAGCCGGAATAGGCCCAGGCCGCCAGCAATGTCGCGGTGATGTCGGCCGAGCGGCCGCGCCCGCCGCGCTGCAGCTGATTACGGGCAGTCGCGTAGGATTTCTGCTTCAGAGCCCGCACGCCGAGCGCCAGCTGCGCCAGGCCGTTCGAGGGATCGCGCTGCACCAATTTTTCGGCAGCGCGGAAGGTGTCGCCCATGGCTCCGTCGGCGAGGAAAGCCACGAAGCCCCGCTCGAGCAGATCGCTGTTCTGCGGATCATCCTTGATCGCCTCGCGCAGATAAGCGGATGCGGCGGCAAGGTCGCGCCCCGCACCTGCGACCACCGCCGCGAGATAATTGCCTTCGAGGCTTTCCGCCGCTTCGAACTTCTCGACGGGGCGCGCCTGAGCCTGCGCCGAAAATGGCACGCCGCTCTGCAGAAGCGCCAGGAAAGCCAGCGCCAACACGGCGCTGCGGCCGCGGCCGTCGCACTTGAACGTCACGTTTACCATTCTCCCTCGGTCCGCCCCTCGCCCGCCGCCGGGAGCATGTCCGTGGACTGGACCGTGACCTGATCGGTTAAGCGCGCAACATGGCTGTTTCCGGGCGGCCCGACAAGCCTGCCGCTGCATTGCAGAAGACGCGTCACGCTGACGTGAAAGGGCCGGCCGCGAGAAACCATCGGCATTCCCGACAGATTTCATGAAGAAATCGGGCGTAGTCTTTCGAGCTGTCGCGGCCTTTCGCGACGATTCGCTTGGGACAGTTCGAATGAAGAAGGTCTCGCTTGCGCTCGCGGCCGTCCTCGCTCTCGCCAGCCTCGCTGGCGGCTGCGCGACGCCTGCGCCCGAAAAAACCGCTCCGGTCATTCGCAAGGGCTGATTCGCGGGCCCGCCGCTGCTTCAAGGCCGCGCCGGTCCAGCCGGCGCGGCTTTTCTTGTGCTGGATGGAAAACTGCAGGATTCCATCCGCCGGAAGCGTCAAGCGCCCCGGAAATCGCGCGCTCTACATGTTGGAATAGTTCGGGCCGCCCGCCCCTTCCGGCACCGTCCAGGTGATGTTCTGGGCGGGGTCCTTGATGTCGCAGGTCTTGCAGTGCACGCAGTTCTGCGCGTTGATCACGAAGCGCGGCTCGGTCTTGGCCTCGGGATCGGCATAGACGACCTCGTAGACGCCGGCCGGGCAGTAGAGCCGCGCCGGCTCGCCATAGAGCGGCAGGTTCTGCAGCACCGGCACATTGGGATCGGTCAGCTTCAGATGGGCCGGCTGGTCCTCCTCGTGATTCGTCGCCGAGAGGAAGACCGAGGAGAGCTTGTCGAAGGAGATCTTGCCGTCGGGCTTCGGGTAGACGATCGGTGTGACCTCGCTGATCGGCTTCAGCGTAGCGTAGTCGGGCTTGCCATGCGCCATCGTGCCGAAGGGCGACCAGCCGAAGAGCTGGTTCAGCCACATGTCGATGCCGCCGAGCGCGACGCCGCCGAAGGTGCCGAGCTTCGACCAGAGCGGCTTGACGTTGCGCACCGGCTTGAGATCGCGCCCGATCTCGGAACCGCGCCAGCTCGCCTCGATCTCCGCGACCTCGTCATGGGCGCGGCCGGCAGCCAGCGCCGGCACGAGATGCTCCGCCGCCAGCATGCCGGACAGAATGGCGTTGTGGCTGCCCTTGATGCGCGGCACGTTGACGAAACCGGCGGCGCAGCCGAGCAGCGCCCCGCCCGGGAAGGTCAGCTTCGGCACGGACTGGAACCCGCCCTCGGTGATCGCGCGCGAGCCGTAGGAGAGCCGCTTGGCGCCCTCGAAGACGTCGCGGATCATCGGATGCGTCTTGAAGCGCTGGAACTCGTCGAAGGGCGAGAGCGTCGGGTTGGTATAGTTGAGATGGACGACGAAGCCGACCGAGACCAGATTGTCGTCGAAATGATAGAGGAAGGAGCCGCCGCCGGTCGACATGTCGAGCGGCCAGCCGAAGGAGTGCTGCACCAGCCCCTTCCTGAACTTCTCCGGCTTGACCTGCCAGATCTCCTTGAGGCCGATGCCGAATTTCTGCGGCTCGCGGCCCTCGTCGAGGGCGAAGCGCTTGATCGCGATCTTGGAGAGCGAGCCGCGGGCACCCTCGCCGAGCAGCGTATAGCGGCCGCGCAACTCCATGCCACGGGTGAAGCGGTCCGAGACGCTGCCGTCCTTGGCGATGCCCATGTCACCGGTGGCGATGCCGGCGACCGAACCATCCTCGTTGAACAGGAGCTCGGCGGCGGCGAAGCCCGGATAGATCTCGACCCCGAGCGCCTCGGCACGGGCGGCGAGATAGCGCGCGACCAGGCCGAGCGAACCGACGAAATTGCCGTGATTGTTCATCAGCTTCGGCATGGCGAAATTCGGCAGGCGAGCGCCGCCGGCCGGGCCGAGGAAATAGAAGACGTCCTCGCTGACCTGGGTGTGCAGCGGGCGGGCCTCATCCTCACGCCAGTCGGGCAGGAGCTTGTCGAGGCCGAGCGGATCGATCACCGCGCCGGAGAGGATATGGGCGCCTACCTCGGACCCCTTCTCGACCACGACGACCGAAACATTCTCGTCGAGCTGCTTCAGGCGGATAGCCGCAGCAAGCCCCGCGGGGCCGGCGCCGACGATGACGACGTCGTATTCCATGCTTTCGCGCGGGGTGCTCTGCGCTTCCTCGAGTGTCATTCTGCCCTCCGCCAACGGCCCGACCTGTCCCGATCCGCAGGATAGTTTATATGTGAACGATCATGAACGCCCGCGCAAGATCGGGCGGTATCGAGATTGGAAACCTTCTATCCGGGCGTAAGAGGCAATTTGCAACTGCGAAAGGCATGACGACGAGGTGGCCGTGAGACGCGCAGCCTGCCTGATCCGCCGGCCCCCGGCAGCATCGATGCGAGCAAGGGCGGCGGACGGGTCGCCTCGCCGCTACGATCCGTGCTAGCCACGACGCCATGTCGCCAGCCACGCCGCATCCCGCCGAAATCATCGCCTGGTATGCCGAAATGGGCGTATCCGAGGCGCTCGACGAGACGCCGCACAACCATTTCGCGGCGCCCCGGCCAGCGCCCCGCCCGGCTCTCGCACCGGTACCGGCGCCGCCGCTGCGCCATGCTGCCGCGGCGACCGCACCGGACGAGGCGGCTGTTTCGGCGCGGACTCTGGCGCGCGAGGCGCGGACGCTCGACGAACTCAAGGCCGCCATGGCCGGTTTCGAAGGCTGCGCGCTGAAGGCCACGGCCAAGAACCTGGTCTTCGCCGATGGCAATCCGGCGGCCCGGGTGATGCTGGTCGGCGAAGCGCCCGGCGCCGACGAGGACCGCGCCGGCCTGCCCTTCGTCGGCCGCTCCGGGCAATTGCTGGACCGGATGCTGGCAGCGATCGGGCTGACGCGGGCCGAGCAGGTCTACATCGCCAATCTCCTGCCCTGGCGGCCGCCGGGGAACCGCACGCCGACCCCGCAGGAGGTGGCGATCTGCCTGCCCTTCATCCAGCGCCAGATCGAGCTCGTCGATCCGGCCATCCTGGTCTGTGTCGGACGGCCCTCCTCGATGGCGCTGCTCGACGTCAAGAGCATCATGGCCGCGCGCGGGCGCTGGCTGGAATACGACAATGGTACGCGCACCATCCCTGCCCTGCCGATCCTGCACCCGGCCTATCTCTTGCGCAGCCCGCTCGACAAGCGCCTGGCCTGGCGCGATCTGCGGACCCTGAAGGTGGCGATCGACGCATTGTGACGCATCGCGACATCGCGACGCTGCGGCATCGTCGGGCGCTGCCCGCGCGTCTCGCCTTGATTAATCAGGTTTCTAAGTAGACCCTGTGGCCCGCAGGGTCTCGCGGCCTGATGTATCTGGCCGGATTACCGGAGCGACGCGATGGAAATCGACGCCTTACTGCTGTCCCGCATACAATTCGCCTTCACGATCTCATTCCACATCGTCTTCCCGGCCTTCACCATCGGCCTCTCCGCCTATATCGCGACGCTGCTCGGCCTCTGGCTGAAGACCGGCGACCAGAAATTCCACCTGCTCGCCCGGTTCTGGACCAAGATCTTCGCCGTCTCCTTCGCCATGGGCGTGGTTTCCGGCATCGTGCTCTCCTATCAGTTCGGCACGAACTGGAGCCGGTTCTCGGCCGTCACCGGCAATGTGCTGGGCCCGCTGATCGGCTACGAGGTGCTGAGCGCCTTCTTCCTGGAAGCCTCCTTCCTCGGCGTGCTGCTCTTCGGCTGGAAGCGGGTGCCGCCCTGGCTGCATTTCCTCTCGGCGGTGATCGTCGCCGGCGGCACGGCGCTGTCGGGCTTCTGGATCCTCTCGGCCAATAGCTGGATGCAGTATCCGGTCGGCCACGAGGTCCGCGACGGCATCGCCTATCCCGTCGACTGGATGAAGATCGTCTTCAGCCCTACCTTCCCGCTGCGCTACGCCCACATGATGACGGCGGCCTATCTCACCACCGCCTTCGTGGTGCTGGCGACCGGGGCGCGCCATCTGCTCGCCGGCCACCGCACCGAAGCGGCCAAGACCATGGTGCGGATGGCGATCCTGATGATCGCGCTGACGGCGCCACTGCAGGCCCTGATCGGCGACTTCCACGGCAAGCAGACCGCGATCTACCAGCCCGCCAAGCTCGCCGCGATCGAAGCGCACTGGGATTCCTCGAAGCCCGGCGCGCTCGTGCTCTTCGCCTGGCCCGACGAGAAGGCCGAGCTGAACCGCTTCGAGATCTCGATCCCCGGCGTCGCCAGCCTGCTCACCCATGGCAGCATGGACGCGCTGTTCCCGAGCCTGAAGGACTTCAAGGTCGAGGACAGGCCGCCGGTGCTGATCCCCTTCTTCGGCTTCCGACTGATGGTCGGGCTCGGCACGCTGATGATCCTGTTCGGCTGGGTCGGCGCCTGGCTCTGGTCGCGCGGCCGCATCTTCGAATCGCGACGCTGGCTCTGGATCGCCCAGTACACTTGGCCAGCCGGCTTCGTCGCCATCCTCGCCGGCTGGTTCGTCACCGAGGTCGGGCGCCAGCCCTGGGTCGCCACCGGCATCCTGCGCACCAAGGATGCGGTCTCGCCGATCACCACCGCCGAGGTCGCGATCTCGCTGGCGCTGTTCGTCTTCGTCTACTGCGTGGTGTTCACCGCCGGCATCCTCCTGATCAACCGCCTGATCGCCAAGGGACCCGACGAGATCAGCCCCGAGGATCCGCCCGAGCAGCCCTCGAAGCGGACATTGAAGGCGGCCCAGGGGCCTGCCTCCCATTTGTTCGGCGACGGCAAGCCCGGCGACGACAAGATCCAGCCGGCGCTCTGAGGAGAACCCAGATGGAATGGTATCTCCCCGTGATCTGGGCCGGGCTGATCGGCACCGCCGTGATGCTCTATGTGGTGCTGGACGGTTTCGACCTCGGCATCGCCATCCTGTTCCCGACGACCGGGGACGAAGGCGAGCGCGACCAGATGATGAACTCGGTCGCACCGTTCTGGGACGGCAACGAGACCTGGCTGGTGCTCGGCGGCGCCGGACTCTGGGTGGCTTTTCCGCTGGCCTATGCGGTGATCATGCCGGCCCTCTATCTGCCGGTGACGCTGATGCTGCTCTCGCTGATCTTCCGCGGCGTCGCCTTCGAGTTCCGCTGGGTGGCGAAGCCGAAGCACAGGATCTGGGATCTCGCCTTCTGGCTCGGCTCGACCAGCGCCGCCTTCGCCCAAGGCGTCATCCTCGGCGGGCTGATCCAGGGCATCAAGGTCGTCGACAACCAGTTCGCCGGCGGCCCCTTCGACTGGCTGACGCCCTTCACGCTGATGTGCGGGGCGGGCGTCGTCGTCGGCTATGCCCTGCTCGGCGCGACCTGGCTCGTCTTCAAGACCGAAGGTCCGGTCGCCGACCGGGCCCGTCGGCAGGCCAAGGTCCTGCTGCTCGGCCTGCTCGCCTTCGCGGCGCTGGTCTCGCTGTGGACGCCCTATGCCCATCCGCGGATCGCCGAGCGCTGGTTCACGCCCTCGAACCTCATACTGCTCTGGCCCTTCCCGGTGCTGACCGCCTTCTGCGGCTACATGGTCTGGAAGCGGCTGCGCGGGAACCACGAGTTCACGCCCTTCGCCTTCACGATCGCGATCTTCGTGCTCTGCTTCCTCGGCTTGGCGATCTCGAACTTCCCATATCTGGTGCCGCCCGGCCTGACGATCTGGGACACGGCGGCAGCGCCGAGTTCGCACATCTTCGTGCTGATCGGGGTCAGCTTCCTCCTGCCGATGATCCTGTTCTACACCGCCTTCGTCTACTGGACCTTCCGCGGCAAGGTGAAAGCCGATAGCGGCTATCACTGAGCGCCTCGACGCATCGGCCCAAGCAGGGCGAAGCCGAATGAAGGCTTGAGTTCCGGCCGCGCCTGCCGGAGATTGGCACGGCTTCAGCAAGGGCCTCACGATGCGTTGGGAAGATTACCGCCAGTCCGAAAACCTCGAGGACAGGCGTGGCGGCGGCGGCGAATTCGCCGGCCTGCCGGGCGGCCGCGGCGGCATCGGCATCGGCACCATGGTGGTGCTCGGCCTGGTCGGTTGGGCGCTGGGCATCGATCCGCGCATCCTGATCGGCGGCGCCGAGATGATCGGCGGCATCGGCGGGCGCAGCGCACCGACGCAGGAGCAGCGCAAATCCGCCGGCCCGCCGAAGGACGAGATGGGCCGCTTCATCTCGGCGGTGCTGGCGCAGAACGAGGACATCTGGTCGAAGGTTCTGCCGCAGCAGGCCAACCGGAAATACCAGCCGCCGCGCCTCGTCGTCTTCGACGGCGTGACGCGCTCGGGCTGCGGCACCGCCCAATCGGCGATGGGGCCGTTCTATTGCCCGAACGACCAGCGCGTTTATCTCGACACCTCCTTCTTCCAGGAGATGCAGCGCAAGCTCGGTGGTGGCGGCGACTTCGCCTATGCCTATGTGATCGGCCACGAAGTCGGCCACCACATCCAGAATCTGCTCGGTATCCTGCCCAAGGTGAACCAGATGCGCGAGCGGCTCTCCGAGCGCGAGTCGAACCAGCTTTCGGTGCGCGTCGAATTGCAGGCCGACTGCTTCGCCGGCGTCTGGGCCTACAATATCAAGGCGATGGACCGTATCGAGCCCGGCGATGTCGAGGAGGCGATGCGCACCGCCGCCGCGATCGGCGACGACAAGCTGCAGCAGCAGGCCGGGCGCGGCGCCGTAGTGCCGGATTCCTTCACCCACGGCTCGTCGGCGCAGCGCATGCGCTGGTTCAACGCCGGCTTCAATTCAGGCTCGATGCAGGCCTGCAACACCTTCCAGACCGACCGGCTCTGACGAAACCGGGCTCGCGGGTCTTACGCCTGCGCCCGGCCGCGGCGCACGGCGAGCCGGCGCGGCGAGGCCGGCAGGCGGCCGGAGAGAAGCTGCTTCTTCGACGCGATCAGCCCGGCGCGGACACCGCGCGAGCGCAGCGAAACCGCCCCCCATTCGCGTAGCGCGGCGATGCCGCGCAATGGCATCAGGGCCGGCATGGCCGCAGCCGTCATCAGATGCCGCTCCACGGCTTCGGTCCAATTTGGCTCGGGCAGGTCGCCAGCCTCGAGCAGGAGCACCCAGTCGCCCCGCGCCCGCTCGACCCCGGGCGCCCAGCCGGCGCCGTTGCGGGCTGCGACATAGCTCGCCCCCGTCACATCGGCGAGCCGCTCGGTTTCATTGTCGTCGCCCGTGCCGATCACCACGGCATGGCCGATCGTGCCGCCCGCCACCGCTGGAATCAGGACCGACAGGGTCGCGGCCAGCGCTTCGGTACGGCCATTGGCGCGAATGACAGCTGAGAGCATGGGCCCGAGCCTATGCCGCAGCGCAACATGTCGCAATCCCGCCACTTGCCATATGTTCTCTTTTTGTTCACATTCATTCACCGTGAGGCCGGCGATTCCGGCGAGGAGAGATCCCATGGCCCAAGCTCGCCCCTCCGCGAGACCGCCGACGACGCAGGCGCTGAAGCGCCGCGATGCCGAGCCGGCCTCGATCTCCGCCCGGGTCGCGCCGGTCGATGCGCTGGCCTTTGCCGGCCACCGCATCGATCCGGAGCGGCGGCGCGGGCGCGGCGCGACGCTCAATCCGGGCGGTCGCTACGAGGCCGAGCAGCGCTTCGACGAGGATGATGGCTGGGGCTCGCTCGGCGAATTGCCGCCGTTCAAGACCGAGATCTCGCTCGAGAAGCCGCGGACCATCATCACACGCAACGACTCCCCGGATATTTCGTTCGACCGCTCGATTAATCCCTATCGGGGCTGCGAGCATGGCTGCGTCTACTGCTTCGCCCGGCCGAGCCATGCCTATCTCGGCCTGTCTCCGGGCCTCGACTTCGAGACCAAGCTGACGGCCAAGCCGGATGCGGCGGCGCTGCTCGAAAGGGAGCTGTCCTCACCGAGCTACCAGCCGCGCACGATCGCGATCGGTACCAATACCGATCCCTATCAGCCGATCGAGAAGAAGCTGCGGATCATGCGCCAGATCCTGGAGGTCCTAGCCAAGTTCAACCACCCGGTCGGGATCGTCACCAAATCGGCGTTGGTGCAGCGCGATATCGATATCCTCGCGCCGATGGCCGAGAAGGGTCTGGTCAAGGTCGCGCTCTCGGTGACGACACTCGACGCCAAGCTCTCGCGCGGCATGGAGCCGCGGGCGGCAGCGCCGTCGAAGCGGCTGGAAACGATCCGCAAGCTGTCCGAGGCCGGCATTCCGGTGAGCGTGCTGGTGGCGCCGATCATTCCGGCGGTGAACGAGCACGAGATCGAGCGCATCCTCGACGCCGCCAGGGCGGCGGGGGCACGCGAGGCCGGCTATGTGCTTCTGCGCCTGCCGCTCGAGGTCAAGGACCTGGTGCAGGACTGGCTCGTCACCCACCATCCCGACAAGATGCGCCATGTCGTCTCGCTGATCCGCTCGACGCGCGGCGGCAAGGATTACGACGCGGCCTGGGGCCAACGCCAGGTTGGCTCCGGCCCCTATGCCTGGATGATCGGCCGGCGCTTCGAGATGGCGGCCGAACGCCTCGGCTTCAACACGGCGCGGCTGCGGCTGCGCAGCGACCTCTTCGTCAAGCCCGAGAAGGAGAAGGCGCAGCTCAGCCTGTTCTGACGAAGCCGGCCGGTGCTGCACTGTGGAAGCCGGCCTCGTCAGGGCAGACCGCAGCGGCGCGATCTGGCATAGACTGCCGCCATGTTCGCCGATTTCAGCCATGAGGCGCGCGCCATCGCGCAGGGATGCCAGCTCGTCGCCGGCGTCGACGAGGTCGGCCGCGGTCCGCTCGCCGGCCCGGTCGTGGCGGCGGCGGTCATTCTCGATCCGCAGGCGATTCCGGACGGGCTCGCCGATTCGAAGCTGCTCAGCGCCCCGCGGCGCGAGGCGCTGTTCGACACCATCCTCCAGCAGGCGCTCGCCGTCGGCATCGGCAGTGCCTCGGCAAGCGAGATCGATCGGCTGAACATCCGGCAGGCGACGCTGCTGGCGATGGGACGCTCGGTTGCGGCCCTACCGCTCGCGCCCGGCCTCGTCCTCGTCGACGGCAATGACCCGCCGGCACTGCCCTTCCCCTGCGAAGCGATCATCGGCGGCGATGCCCTGGTCTGCTCGATCGCCGCCGCCTCGATCATCGCCAAGGTGACGCGCGACCGCATGATGGCACGGCTCGGCCAGCACTATCCGGCTTACGGCTTCGCCGGTCATGCCGGCTACGGCACCGCAAAGCACCGCGCCGCGATCAAGGAGCACGGCCCCTGCCCGGCGCATCGCTACTCCTTCGCGCCGGTGAAGGGCGTCTGGACGCGTTGAGGCCTGCGTCCAGGCGAAATCCGATCTCTCGATCGGCACGCGAAGCGGCTTTCCAAACTGCCGCAACGGCAGGCAGGCACCGCTTACCCTTCCTTAACTTCCGTTACTAATTAATCAACATATTCAACGGACTAGGCAAATCTTGCAGCCCCAGAATGGGACGCATTTTTTTCAAGCCGGAAACCCGGCCTTTACCCTGACCGGCCCAAGATCGGGACCGTTGAAGTTGCGTAACGGTCTGGGCGTCATGAGTATCTCGCGTACCGGGACCGCCAATGCCGCCGTCCGGATTCAAGTCTCGCGTACCGGACGGCCCGCATTGGGGGCCCGGATGAAGGCCAAGAGCCTTCCATCCAAAACGGGCCTTTTTCCGGCACTGCCTCTCGACCAGGTCATCGTCGGCGACTGCGTCGCGGCGATCGACTCGCTGCCTGCGGCCAGCGTCGACATGGTCTTTGCCGACCCGCCTTATAATCTCCAGCTTGGTGGCGATCTGCGCCGGCCCGACGACAGCCTCGTCGACGCCGTCGACGACGACTGGGACAAGTTTTCGTCCTTCGCCGAATATGACGCGTTCACGCGGGCCTGGCTCACCGCCTGCCGCCGGGTGCTCAAGCCCGATGGCGCGCTCTGGGTGATCGGCTCCTATCACAACATCTTCCGCGTCGGCTCGATCCTGCAGGATCTCGGCTTTTGGATGCTGAACGACATCGTCTGGCGCAAGGCCAACCCGATGCCGAACTTCCGTGGCCGGCGCTTCACCAACGCGCATGAGACGCTGATCTGGGCGGCGCGCGGCGAGCAGTCGAAATACACCTTCCATTACGAGGCGCTGAAGGGTGGCAATGACGACCTGCAGATGCGCTCGGACTGGTACCTGCCGCTGTGTACCGGGGATGAGCGCCTCAAGGACAAGGACGGTGCCAAGGTCCACCCGACGCAGAAGCCCGAGGCCCTGCTCGCCCGGGTGATGCTCTCGGCCAGCAATCCCGGCGATGTCGTGCTCGACCCGTTCTTCGGCACCGGGACGACCGGGGCCGTCGCCAAGGCGCTCGGCCGGCATTTCATCGGCATCGAGCGCGAGCAGGCCTATGCCCGTGCGGCGCGTGCCCGCATCGACGCGGTCGAGCCGCTGCCGCCGGCCGCCTTCGCCACGGCGCCGTCGAAGCGCAGCGAGCCGCGCGTGCCGTTCCTCAGCCTGGTCGAGGCCGGGCTGGTCAAGGCAGGCGAGCGGGTGTTCGACGTGAAGCGGCGTCACGAGGCGCTGATCCGCGCCGACGGCACGCTGCTGCTCGATCCGGTCGTCGGCTCGATCCACAAGGTCGGCGCGCTGGCGCAGGGACTGCCGGCCTGCAATGGCTGGACCTTCTGGCATGTCGAGCGCGAGGGCGAACCCGTGCTGCTCGACGCGCTGCGCGGCGAGATCCGGGCACAGATGGCCGCGGCCTGACGAACTGAATTATCATCCGGCGCAGCAACCGCCTGCGTCGGATGACCGCCCATCGCGCTGGACCGGCGGACAGGGCACCGAGCCGTAAGAGCAGAACACGCAGCAATCGCCCGGTTTCGGCCGCAGCACGCTGCCGCACCCCTCGCATTCATAGAAGAACTGGCAGGCGTCTTCTGGCATCGCCTCGCGTTTGCGGTGTCCGCACTCCGGGCAGGTGATCTCGCTGTGAAGCTCGGGCCCGGCGATCGGCTGGTCGGCTTCGGTCATCGCGGCCTCCGGCAATTCGCGCGGCCAGCCAGATGGCGCGCTTCGTCCTGCGGCAGCAATGCCGACACCGGGATTAGAACATGTGGTGATGGGACAGGCCACCGGCCTTCCATGCCGTCAACGTCGCTGCAGCGCCTCCAGCCCGGCTTCGAGCGCCTTGAGGAAGACGCTCGGAAAGGCTTCCTCCCTTAGCCGCGCGAAGGGGGTGAAGCGCATGCCCTCGGGCGCCTGCGCGTCCAATGGCAGCGCGGCGACGAAGATCGTCAGCTCCAGCGGGAAATGCGTGAAGACGTGCCGTACCGGCACCATCAGCCGGCGCCATTGCGCGGCCAGGGGCGCATCGCGCAATGCCTCGCCGAGCGGATAGTCGTCCCGCCACTCGCCCCCGGGAACCTCGACCATGCCGCCGAGCAGGCCCTTGGCCGGGCGGGTGCGCACCAGCACGGCGCCATCCTCACGCTGCGCGACGAAGGCCGGGCCATAGCGGGTCTTGCCGGTCTTCTTCGCCGCCTTGCGCGGGTAGGTCTCCTGTGTGCCGGCGATGCGGGCCCGGCAGGGCTCGCGCCAGGGGCAGAGCCCGCAGGCTGGTGAGCGCGGCGTGCAGATCGTCGCGCCGAGATCCATCAGGGCTTGCGCGAAATCGCCGGGGCGGGACGGCATCAGCGCCAGCACGCGCTCGCGAACCAGCGGCTTGGCGCCGGGCATCTCCTCCTCGATCGCGAAGAGCCGGGTCATCACCCGCTCGACATTGCCGTCGACGGCCGCTGCCGGCCGGTCGAAGGCGATCGCGGCCACGGCACCGGCCGTGTAGGCGCCGATGCCGGGCAATTCGCGCAGGCCTTCCTCGGTATCGGGGAAACGGCCGCCATGTTGGCTGGCCACGACCTTGGCGCAGGCATGGAGATTGCGGGCGCGCGAATAGTAGCCGAGGCCCGCCCAGGCCTGCATCACGCTGTCCGACGGCGCCTGCGCGAGTGCCTCGACGGTCGGAAAACGCGCCATGAAGCGCTCGAAATAGGGCTTCACCGCCGTGATGGTGGTCTGCTGCAGCATGATCTCGGAGGCCCAGACCCGGTAGGGATCGGCCTGCTCGCCCGGCAAGGCGCGCCAGGGCAGCACCCGGCGATGCCGGTCATACCAGGCGAGAAGGTCGGCGGCGTCGGGCTGGCGAACGATGGCGTCCATGGCCCCGGTTTAACGCGCGGCGGGCGGGCTGCAAGAGCGCGCACCGATCCGCCTCAGCCTGAATTGCCAGCGAAGACGCATTGCGCCGGCGCCCGGACTGGTAAAATCTCCCGCTCCGGTTCCGAAGGGCGCGCCGACGCCCGCCGCCGGCTGCGCGCCGCGGCACGGAACCGGCAGCGGGGCTTCCGGGCGAGCAGGGAGCAGCACGATGTCGTCGAGCTTCAATGTCCGCAGCGCCGCCGGCTATGAACGCCTCATGGGCCGCTGGAGTCGCTTGCTTGCAGAGCCCTTCATCCGTTTCGCCGGTATCGAGGATGGCGAGCGAGTCCTCGATGTCGGCTGCGGCACCGGCAGCCTGACCTTCGCGCTGCCGCAGGCGGCCGCGATCGGCGAGATCGCGGCGATCGACTTCTCGCCGGTCTTCGTCGAGGAGGCGCAGCGGCGCAATGCCGACCCGCGCATCTCGATCAGGCAAGGCGATGCCACAGCGATTCCGTTCGAGGATGGGCGCTTCGACCGGGCGCTCTCGCTGCTCGTGCTGCATTTCGTGCCGGAGGCCGACAAGGCGGTGGCGGAGATGCGCCGGGTCGTACGCTCCGGCGGCGTCGTCGCCGCAGCGGTCTGGGACCATCTCGGCGGCATGTCCGTCATGCGCATGCTCTGGGACACGGCGGCAGCGCTCGACGGAGAGGCGCAAGGACCGCGCAGCGACTACTGCTTCCGGCCTATGACCGGGCCGGGCGAAATGCGCCGGAGCTTCCTCGCCCAGGGCCTGCGCGACGTCACGGAAAGCTCACTGACGATCCGGATGGATTACGAGAATTTCACCGATTACTGGGAGCCGATCTCGGCCGGCGAGGGACCAATCGGCAAATATGTCGCCGGGCTCGACGAGGCACGCCTGGCGACCCTCAACCGGGCCGTCAGGGCCGCCTATGAAGCCGGAAAGCCGGACGGCCCGCGCTCCTTCGCGGCCACCGCCTGGGCCTGTCGCGGCATCGCGCCGTGAGGCAGCGGCCGACCTTGCGGAAACACGTGCGCGACGCCTGGCGAGCGCTGGTTTCTCCAAGTTTCAGCCAGTAGCGTCGCGACAACGATTCGCCGAGGCAACGGCGACGTCGCGTTCAGGGGCTACGGGGATGATTCGGCGAAGAGAAGCCCGGCGGCAACCGCCCGGGTTGCGGATGGCGCAGGCGCTTGCCGTGCTGGGTGTCGCCGCTTGTGGTGCGCTGGCCCCCGATGCGGCGCGGGCGGCCGAGAACGGCACCGGCTTCTACCTGCTCGGCGGCCGCGGGCCGATGGCGGGATATCTGCCGCCTCCCGGCTTCTACTTCGAAAGCGACACCTATTCCTACGACGCCAAGCTCGACGCCAGGAAAGCGCTTCCGGCGGGAGGCCGATTCGTTGCGAACGTACGAAGCCAGGCACGCGCCGACTTCCTGAACGGGACCTGGGTGACGCCCTGGGAGATCTTTGGCGGCAATTTCGCGGTCGGCGCTGTCCTGCCCGTCGGGCGCGTCGCGGTCTCGGCCGGCGTCGAGATCGATTCGCCGCGCACCAACGCCATCATCGGGAGCTCGCTACGCGACACGGCGACCATGGTCGGCGATCCCGTCCTGTCCGCCACTCTGGGCTGGCATTCCGGCAAGTTCCATTGGAGCACGACCGCGCTGGTCAATGCCCCGGCCGGCGATTATCGCGACGGACAGCTCGCCAACCTCGCCTTCCACCGCTGGGCGAGTGATCTTTCCGGCGCCCTGACCTGGTTCGATCCCGAGACGGGCATCGATCTTTCCACGGCCGTCGGCGTGACCTTCAACGGCACGAACCGCGCGACAGACTACCGGACAGGAACCGAGTTCCATGTCGAATGGGCGGCCTCGAAGGCCCTCACCAGCGCGCTTTCGGCAGGCGTTATTGGCTATCACTACCAGCAGGTCACGGGCGACAGCGGCGCCGGTGCGCAGCTCGGCCCCTATAAGGGGCGCACGACCGCCCTGGGCGGAACGCTCGCCTACAATTTCCAGCTCGGCAAGACGCCGATCTCCACCCGCATCAAGGTGCTGCGCGAATTCAGCGTCGAGAACCGGGCGCGCGGAACGGTTGGCCTGCTCACCGTCTCGCTCCCCCTGTCGGTATCGCAATAGCGATTGACGAACGGCCGCGCTGGCAGAACCGGCGCGGCCGTTCAGAACTTCAGTTTTGCTCCGGGCCCTTGGGTAAAGCGCGCGCCCGACATCGACAGGCCAGGTCAGGGCTTAGCGAATTCCAGCGGCGGCGGCGTCAGATTGACCTTGAACGGCGCGACGCGCAGCCCCTTGGCATCGAGATCGAAGCTGCTGAGATCGACCATCCGCAGCACCTGATCCCTGTAGCCCTTGATGTAGTACTTCCTGGCGCGCAGGTCGGCGACCGAAGTCCACTGCGTGTATTCGAGCTCGCCACCCTTCGCGGCCGAATCGATGAAGCCGATCGGGATGTCGAAATTGTTCATGATGTGCTCGACGAGACGCACGGTCTGCGGGCCGTCGGGCTGCTGCTTGGCCGAGGCGGCATAGCCGAGCGCGCGAATGAAGCGCGACGGCGGGGTCGGGTCGCCGGGGATGCCGAGCAGGCCCGAGCCCTGGCCGAACGGCTCGAAGGTCTTTCCGCCGATCTTCAACGGATCGGCCGCGACCGGCGACATTTTCACGTAGTTGCGGATGTTGTTGAGGTGCCAGTCGAAGGGCGGGGAATTGGTCAGGACACCCATTGGGTTGTCGTAGACTTTCAGCTTCCCGTCGATCGGCTCGATCACGATCGAGGCGCCGGTCGCGTCATGGATCGGGAAATGGAAGGGCAGCGTGAAGTTCACCATCGGCGCCGGCAGATCGACGATCACCGCCTTGTCGAGCGCGGCCTTGACCTCGGCGACGGTCGCGAAATTCGACAGGACCCAGCTCAGGAACTCCCATGGCGCGAGCGCAGTATTCGGGTCGGCCTTGGCCGGCGGAGTATAGCTGGCGAAATCGGGGAAATAGAGGGCGCCGCCGGCGAGCCCCTTCTCGTTCATGCCGTCAGAGACGAAAGGCTGGCCGAAGCTCATGACGCCGACGAAAGCGTAGCGCGAGGTCCATTTGGCGCCCGGCCCATTGTTCGGGCGCGTGCCGACGAACTGGTGGTTGCGCGGCACGACGACGACGTCGGACTGGGTTTCGAGCGCGTATTCCAGCGTACGGCCGTAGACCGGCGTTCCGTCAGCCGCCATCAGCAAGATATTGGTGCAGGCCTGAGCCGGCATGACGCCAGCCGCCCAGCCTGCCAGGACCACCGCGGTGGCCCGCTTGGCGAGGCCTCGAACCCAAGGGCGCATACGATTTTTCTCCGTGTTTGATGCACGGCCATTTCCTAAGGACAACATCTGCAACAACGGTGAATGGCACGGGACGGAGGCGCGAAGGCGTCCGAAAGCACGGAGAAAAAACGAAGGGTCGGTAAATCCACCTTTAATGGCAGACGCTCCGGGGCCGCGGCCCTCTCCCGGCGCGCACCTGCCCGCTTCCGGGCAGCGGCCGTTGACGCATCTACCGGCATGCCCCTGCCCCCGACACTGCCATCCCGACCTGCCCGATGCTTGCGGGTGATCGACCGGATCGGCTTGCCATGCCCCCGGCTGCTCGCGCAAAATGGCGGATGGCCGCAAAACCCCTCGCCGAACTGATCGATGACTGCCTCGCCCCGGCGCTGGCCGCGCAGGGCTTCGCCGGGCGTTCGGTCGTGACCTTCTGGCCGGAGATCGTCGGCGAGCGCCTGGCCGAGCGGACGCGACCGCTCAAGATCGACTGGCCGCGCCGGCGCAACGCGCCCGGCGAGACCGCCGATCCGGCGACGCTGGTGGTGCGCGTCGAGAGCGCCTTCGCACTGGAGATGCAGCAACTCGGGCCGCTGGTGCTGGAGCGGGTCAACACCCATCTCGGCTGGCGCGCCGTCGGCAAGCTCGTGCTCAAGCAGGGCCCGGTCGCGCCGCCGCCCCGCCCCCTGCCTCCGGCCCCGCCGGACGCGGCCACACTCGCCCGGATCGCGGCCCAGGTGGCCCAGGTCGAGGATGCCGGCCTGCGCGATGCTCTGGCCCGGCTGGGACAGGGCATCGCCCAGCGGCGCCGGGACGCCCGCGACGACACGGCTTCGTGAGTGGCGCAGCAGTGACCCGAACCGATCTTGCCACAATCCTCGCGGCCATTATGGTCCGCAACCTGACATCGCCATCAAGGAACTGCCCATGACCAGCCGCCGCCAAGTGATGCTCGGCACCGCCGCCTTGGCCCTTTCTCCCCTTCTGTCCGTCCATAGCGCGCAGGCGCAGGACATCGGTGTCGCTGGCCCCCTCGGCGATGTCTGGCTCGGCAAGCCCGACGCCAAGGTCACGATCATCGAATACGCGTCGCTGACCTGCGGCCATTGCGCCACCTTCCATCGCGACACCTGGCCGGCCCTGAAGTCCAAATATATCGACACCGGCAAAGTGCGCTTCGTCCTGCGCGAATTCCCGCTCGATCCGCTCGCCACCGCCGGCTTCATGCTGGCGCGCTGCAACGGCAACGACAAATATTACCCGATGACCGATCTGCTGTTCGCCCAGCAGCGCAACTGGGCCTTCACCGACAAGCCGGTCGACGCGCTGTCGAACATGGTCAAGCAGGCCGGCTTCACCCAGGAATCGTTCGAGGCCTGCCTGAAGCGCCAGGACATTTACGAAGCCATCAATCAGGTGAAGGATGGCGGTGCCAAGGCCGGCGTCGACTCCACGCCGACCTTCTTCATCAACGGGCAGAAGCGTTCCGGTGCACTCAGCATCGCTGAATTCGAGAAGATCATCGAGCCGCTGCTCGGCAGCTGATCCCGCGGCAATGCCTGAGGCGCGCCGATGCATCTGACGCGCCTCAAGCTCGCCGGCTTCAAGACCTTCGTCGAGCCGACGGAATTCCCGATCGAGCCCGGGCTGACCGGCGTCGTCGGGCCCAATGGTTGCGGCAAGTCCAATCTCGTCGAAGCCCTGCGCTGGGTGATGGGCGAAAGCTCGTTCAAGAACATGCGCGGCTCGGGCATGGACGACGTGATCTTCGCCGGCTCCTCGGAGCGGCCGGCGCGGAACATGGCCGAGGTCGCCCTCACCCTCGACAACAGCGACCGCAAGGCCCCGGCTGCCTTCAACGATGCCGAGGTGCTGGAGGTGACGCGCCGGATCGAGCGCGAGGAAGGCTCGACCTATCGCGTCAACGGCAAGGAGGTCCGCGCCCGCGACGTCCAGCTGCTTTTCGCCGACGCCGCCACCGGCGCGCGCTCGCCGGCGCTGGTGCGCCAGGGCCAGATCAGCGAGATCATCGCCGCCAAGCCGCAATCGCGCCGGCGCATCCTGGAGGATGCCGCCGGCATCGCCGGCCTGCACAGCCGCCGGCACGAGGCTGAGCTGCGCCTGCGCGGCGCCGAGGACAATCTCACCCGGCTGGAGGACGTGCTCGCCGCGATCGACGGCCAAGTCGATGCGCTGCAGCGGCAGGCGCGACAGGCCTCGCGCTATCGCAGCCTCGCCGCCGACATCCGCAGGGCCGAGGCCGTGCTGGCGCTGATCGCCCATGGCGAAGCGCGCGAGCAGGATGCGCTCGCCGAACGCGCGCTGGAAACCGCCATCCGCGAGGTCGCCATGCGCACCGGCGCCCAGGCTGAAGCCTCGCGCCTTCAGGCGATCGCCGCCCATGCCCTGCCGCAACTGCGCGAGAACGAGGCGGCGGCGGCCGCTGCGCTGGTCCGGCTGAAACGCGGGCTCGACGAGCTCGAGGCCGAGAACCGGCGGGCCAGGCAACGCAGCGAGGAACTCGGCAGGCGCCTTACGGAATTGCAGGCCGATCTCGCCCGCCAGGAGAATCTCGGTCGGGATGCGAGCCAGTCGCTCGCCCGGCTGAGCGAAGAGGACGAGGCGCTGCGGCGCGAGACGGAAGCCGCGGCCACGGCCGGTCCGTCGGCAGCATCCGGTTTGGCTGCAGCCGAGATGCGGCTCAACGCGGCCGAGGCCGAGCATGCGGCCGTCCAGCAGCGCCTGTCGGAACTGACGGCCCGGCGCGGCGCCCTCGAACGGACGATCCGCGAAGCCCGCGAGCGCGAGGCCCGCCATGCCGCCGAACGCGACCGGCTGCTGCGCGACCGGGCGGCGCTCGATCAGGACGGCACCGCCGTAACTCTGGAAGGGCTACGCCGCGAGGTCGCCGCCGGCGAGACCGCGATGCGGGCTGCCGATCGCGCCGCCTCCACCGCCCGGGCCGCTTTGGCAGCCGCGCGCGACGAGGAAACCCGGCTGCGCACGCCGCTGGCCGAGGCCGACCGCGCGGCACAACGGCTCGATACCGAAACCCGGACCCTCCAGAAGCTGCTCGCACCGGCGAGCGGCGGCCGATGGCCGGCGATCCTCGACGTGATCACCGTGGCCAAGGGCTACGAGGCAGCCCTCGCCGCCGCGCTGGGCGACGACCTCGACGCCTCGGCCGACCCTACCGCACCGGCGCATTGGGACGATACCGGCGCCGGCGATTCCGATCCGCCCTTGCCCGAAGGGACAGAAAGTCTCGGCCGACATGTGCGCGGTCCCGCCGCCCTGCTGCGCCGGCTGCGCCAGATCGGGCTCGTCAGCCGTGGTGACGGCGCCCGGCTGCGCGCGTCGCTGCTGCCCGGCCAGCGCCTGGTGTCGCGCGAAGGCGATGTCTGGCGCTGGGACGGGCTGACCAGCGCGGCCGAAGCCCCCTCCCCGGCGGCGCGCCGGCTCAGCGAGAAGAATCGGCTCGGCGATCTCGAGATCGCGGCGCAGCGCGCCCGCGAAGCGGTCGAGCAGGCTCGCTCCGGGCTCGACAGGGCGACGGAACGGGCCCGCACAGCCAGCCAGGCGGAAACGAAGGCGCTCGAATCGGTGCGCGAAGCCAGGCGCCGGCTCGACCAGGCGCGCGAACGCGCCGCCGCGGCGGAACGCAAGGCGGGCGAGACGGCTTCGCGTCGCTCGGCCCTGACCGAAGCCATCGACCGGCTCGGCCAGAACATCGGCGATGTCGGTGCCCAGGCTGAAGCCGCCGCAAAGGACCTTGCCGCCCTGGCCCCGGCCGTGGAGCTGGAAAACACCCTGCTGACCGTCCGGGCCGAACTCGCCGAGCGCCGCGGCGCGGCCACCGAAGCGCGAGCCCTTGTACAGACGCAAGGCCGCGAGGCGGAGCTGCGCTCGCGTCGGCGCGAAGCGATCGCGCAGGACATCCGCGCCTGGCGCGAGCGGGCCGGCGCCAGCGAGCAGACGGCCGCCGAGACCAGGAGCCGGATCGCGACGACGACGGCCGAACGCCAGACCCTGCTCGATGCGCCCGACACCTTCCTGGTCGAGCGCCGGCGCCTGCTCGCCGGGATCGAATCGGCGGAGCAGGCGCGCAAAGCGGAGGCCGATGCGCTCGCCACCGGCGAATCGGCATTGGCCGAGGCCGACAGGCAGGCACGCGCGGCGCTGGAGGGCCTCGCTGGCGCGCGCGAGGGCCGGGCCAGCGCCGAGGCCAGGCAGGAAGCCGCCAGGCAACGCCTCGCCGGCCTTGTGCGCCAGATCGTCGAGAGCCTCGACACCGACATTGCCGGCCTCAGGGGGCTCGCCGGTCTCGCGCCCGGAGCGGCACTGCCCGAATCCGAGCCCACCGAGCGGCGACTTTCCGCGCTGAAAGCCGAGCGCGAGCGGCTCGGCGCCGTCAATCTGCGGGCCGAGGACGAGCTCTCGGAGGTCCAGGGCAAGCGCTCGGGCCTGGCGAGCGAACGGGACGACCTGACCGAGGCGATCAGGCGCCTGCGCCAGGCGATCGGCGCGCTGAACCGTGAAGGCCGGGAGCGGCTTCTTGCCGCATTCGAGGTGGTCAACGGCCATTTCCAGCAGCTTTTCGGCGTGCTGTTCGGCGGCGGCAAGGCCGAGCTTTCCCTGGTCGATTCGGAGGATCCGCTCGAAGCCGGGCTCGAGATCATCGCTCGGCCGCCGGGCAAGAAGCCGCAGGTCATGACCCTGCTCTCAGGTGGCGAGCAGGCGCTGACCGCGACCGCCCTGATCTTTGCGGTATTCCTGACGAATCCCTCGCCGATCTGCGTGCTCGACGAGGTCGATGCGCCGCTCGACGACGCCAATGTCGAGCGCTATTGCGACCTGCTCGACGAGATGGCGCGCAATACCGCGACGCGCTTCATTCTGATCACCCACAACCCGATCACCATGGCGCGGATGGACCGTTTGTTCGGCGTCACAATGGCTGAACGCGGCGTCAGCCAGATGGTCTCGGTCGACCTCGACACCGCCGAGCGCATCCGCGAGGCCGTCTGAATCGGGCAGAATCGGCGCGACAATGCAGCAAAAATGCCGCACCTCGGCAAAATATATAATTACTTCAATTAGTTGAATGCCAAACCCCTGCCTTGACAGCTTTATGGGCGGCCAATAAAGGAGGCCGTGCTGACGACGGCTCGGTGAACGGGCCGGGATGGGTGTGCGAAGGTTTTTGGCGTGACCGTGCCAATCTCACGGTCAAACGAAGAGGCCCGGCATGTCCGAACCGGACAAGACACCTAGTGATCCGGAGTTGCGCACGAGACTGGAATCGCTCTCCGCCGCCTTGCGGCAGACCGAAAAGGCCGAAGAGGCCAAGGTCGAGGCGGAGAACAGGGACAAGGTGCTTGCGGGCGCGATGTCCTCCGGCTTTCGTGCGGCGACGGATCTCATTGGCGGCGTCATCGCAGGTGGCCTGATCGGCTATCTGGGCGACCGGTGGCTGGGAACCTCGCCGTTCCTGCTGATTGCCTTCCTGGTGATCGGCACCATCGCCGGTTTCCGGTCAGTCTATCGACTGGGAGCGCGGCCGACCTCCGGACGGGCGCAGAACGCTCCCAAGGATTGAGTTTTTCGCGGCCCAGTGCCGCATTGAGAGGGTTGAGAGAATGGCGGCCGGCGGCGGTATCGATCCGATCCACCAATTCGAGATCAAGCCGATCGTCGGCCTGAAGCTCTTCGGACTCGATCTTTCCTTCACCAATTCGGCGCTGTTCATGGTGCTGACGGTCGCGGTCATCGCGCTGATCACGCTCTTCGGCTCGCGCCAGCGCGCCACGGTGCCCGGCCGGCTGCAATCGCTCGCCGAACTGTCCTATGAATTCGTCGCCTCGACGCTGACGGGCGTGATGGGCAAGGAAGGGATGCGCTTCTTCCCCTTCGTCTTCTCGCTCTTCATGTTCGTGCTGACCGCGAACCTGCTCGGCATGATCCCCGGCTCGTTCACCGTCACCAGCCATATCGTCGTCACCGCCGCCTTCGCCTTCCTGGTGATCGGCGTGGTGCTGGTCTATGGCATCGTCAAGCATGGCAGCCACTTCTTTGGCCTGTTCGTGCCGAAGGGCGCGCCGGGCTGGCTGCTGCCCTTCATGGTGCTGATCGAGGCCGTCTCCTTCGTTTCCCGCCCGATCTCGCTGAGCCTGCGTCTGTTCGGCAACATGCTGGCCGGCCACGTCGCGCTCAAGGTGTTCGGCGGCTTCGTGGTGATGCTGACCGGCACGATCGGCGTCGGCATGGTGCTCGCGCCGCTGCCCATGCTGCTGGCGATCGCGCTCACCGCATTCGAGTTCCTCGTCGCGTTCCTGCAGGCCTATGTCTTCACGATCCTGACCTGCGTCTATCTCAACGATGCGCTGCACCCCGGCCACTGAGGCCCGCAGACGTCGCGAGAGTTAAACACCCCCTACCCGCCCTAAGTTCACTCGGAGAAAGACCATGGATTTCACTGCGGCCAAGTACCTCGCTGCCGGTATCGCCTGTCTCGGCATGGGCCTCGCCGCCATCGGCGTCGGCAACATCTTCGGCCAGTTCCTGTCGGGCGCCCTGCGCAACCCGTCGGCCGCTGACGGCCAGTTCGGCCGCGCCTTCATCGGCGCCGCGCTCGCCGAAGGTCTGGGCATCTTCGCCTTCGTGGTGGCGCTGATCCTGCTCTTCGTGGTCTAAGGACGACGACTTCATCCGCTCCCGCAGGGCCCTCGCGCCCGGCGGGAGCGTGTCTAATCCGATGAGCCTGAAAGGCGTCGTGATGCAAATCGGCATTGCCACGAACCTCGTCCGGACGACGGCTGCGACCGCCCTGGTCGCTGCGGTCTTCATCCTGCCGGAGGTGGCGCTCGCGGCGAGCGATACCGGTGCTGCCAAGGGTGCCTTCCCGCCCTTCGACAGCAAGACCTATCCCGGCCAGCTCTTCTGGCTCGCGGTTTCCTTCGGCGCGCTCTACTGGCTGATGTCCAGGGTGGCGCTGCCGCGCATCGGCGGGATTCTCGCCGACCGTGCCGCGGCATTGTCGCGCGATCTCGACGAGGCCGCCGGCGCCCAGGCGAAGGCGGAAGCCAGCGCGAAGGCCTATGAACAGGCTCTGGCGCAGGCCCAATCGCGTGCGCAGGGCATCGCCCAGACCGCCCGGGAGACCAGCGCCAAGCAGTCGGACGAGCGCCGCAAGACGGTCGAAGCCGAGCTCTCGGCCAAGGCCAGCCAGGCGGAAGCTTCGATCGCCGCCGCCAAGGCGAAGGCGATGGAAAGCGTTCGCGATCTCGGCGCCGAGACGGCCGCCGCGATCGTCGAGAAGCTGACCGGCAAGGCACCGAGTGCCGCCGAGGCCGCCAAGGCCATCGACAGCGCTCTGGCGCGCTGAGGAGGAACAGATGGATACTTTCTGGGTAGGCATCGCGTTCTTCGTCTTCGTCGGCATCGTCGTCTATGTCGGCGGCCATAAGAAGATCCTCGCCGGGCTCGATGCGCGCGGCGAACTGGTCGCCAAGGAACTGGCCGAAGCGCGCCGGCTGCGGCACGAGGCCGAGCAGCTGCTCGC
The DNA here is from genome assembly GCF_058798075.1 of Allobosea sp. GW823-FHT01F03. Classification (NCBI taxonomy): domain Bacteria; kingdom Pseudomonadati; phylum Pseudomonadota; class Alphaproteobacteria; order Hyphomicrobiales; family Alloboseaceae; genus Allobosea; species Allobosea sp. GW823-FHT01F03. The sequence continues at coordinate 4,555,984 of NZ_CM179505.1, forward strand.
CGAGTACGAGGCCAAGCGCAAGGCCGCCGAGGCAGAGGCCGAGACCATCGTCGCCAACGCCAAGGAAGAGGCCGAGCGCCTCGCCCAGGACGCCGAGGCGAAGCTGGCGGAGTTCGTGACCCGGCGGACCAAATCGGCCGAGGACAAGATCGCCCAGGCCGAAAGCCAGGCGACCGCGGAAGTCCGCGCCGCCGCCGCCGAGGCCGCGACCCTGGCTGCCGAAGTCATCCTGCGCGGCCAGGTCGCCGGCAAGGCCGGCGCCGATCTGGTCGCCGCCGGCCTCAAGGACGTCAAGGCCAAGCTCAACTGAGCCGCCACGCGCAAGCGACTGAAACGAACGAAGACGCCGCGGTCCAACGACCGCGGCGTTTTCGTTTGGGGCAACCGCTTCTACTGATCAGGATCTCGCTCGCCATCCGCCGGCGAGCCCGCGAACCACTGCAAAGTCTTCAGCGAACGCCCGACCCCGCCTGTTCTCTTGCCGCGCTGGAGACGGAGCTTGGTTCGGACCGAGCCGCCGTTCCGGACAAACCGCAAAGCGGCGCAGCTCCAAAATCCATCCAAGGGCAGCGGAGCCTTACGATGGATTCCGGCATTCCGCTTCGCTCCAGCCGGAATGACGAAGTTCTAAGCTGGATTGGAATGCAGTTGGGCAAAGGAAACCCTGGGGGGCCTTCGCTTCGCGCCAGCCCCCTTCCCCGCCCCTTACTGAACCGCCAAGGCCGTCGGCAGGATCGGCCGCGCCGCCGGGATCGGCATCGCCGCCGGCTTGGGCTTCGGCCGGCGCGGCTGGATCGTCGAAGTGACGATCCCTTGCGGCGTATCGAGCCCGTAAATATCGTCGCGGAACTGCACCAGCCCCGCAGCGTCCTGCCAGCCGGTCATGTAGACCCAGGCGACCGGAACCGGCTTCTTCAGCACGATGTTCTTACGCTCGCCCTTGGCGATCTCGGCCTCGATCGCAGACAGGTTCCACTCGGTGCCCTCGAGCAGCCAGCTCGCGAGATCGCGCACGCCCTCGATGCGCGCGCAGCCCGAGGAGTTGAAGCGGACATCGTTGCGGAACAGAGTCTTCTTCGGCGTGTCGTGCATGTAGACCGCCTCGCCATTCGGCATGTCGATCTTCATCTGGCCAAGCGAGTTGGTCGGGCCAGGCTCCTGGCGGACGTAGAAATAGGGGTTGGTCAGGCTGGCCCAGTTGACGCTCGCAGGATCGATCTCGCGGTTCTCGGCGCCGAGCAGCTTCATGTTCGACTTGGCGATGAAGTTCGGATCCTTGCGCATATGCGGGATGATGTCGGCCTTCACGATCGACATCGGCACCGTCCAGTATGGGTTGAGGTTGACCGAGGTGATGCTGGTCTGGAGCACCGGCGAGGGCCGGTCCGGCCGCCCGACGATGGCGAGATGGCGGCGCTGGACGAGACCGTTCTCGACCGCCTCGGCGCTGGCGCCGGGAATGTTCACCACGACATAGCGCTCGGTGAAATTGAAGCCGTTGCCCTTCAACCGCTCCAGCGTCGCAGTAAGCTGGTTGAGGCGAACCTCGACCGGGACGTTGAGCGCCTTCAGGGTCAAGCGGCCGACCGTGCCGAGCTCCGAGAGGCCATGCCGCTTCTGGAAGCGCTTAACCGCCGTGACCACCGCCTCGTCATAGATGTCGCCCGGCAGCGAAGCCGGCGGCAAGTCGCCACTCAGCATCAGGCGCTGCTTGAGCAACGCGACATCCGGCCCTTGCACTCCCGGCTTCAGTGCGGTCGCGCCCGCGGGCACCTTGGGCCAGCCGCCGCGATTGGCGATGTCCTCATGCGCCACCAGCGCATCCAGCGTCCGGTCATAAGTCTTCGGGCCATAGCCCGGCTCCTCGGCCCGCGAAGCCGTCAGCATCGCCGCGAAGGCGACGACGGCGGCGAAAGAATGGCGAAGGCGAACGCACTGCATGAGCCGATTCCAGCGTGCGAGAATACGCACGGAACCAAGCATTCCTCGCACATGGTCAAGGAAGCCTTAAGGCAGGCCCAAGCAGGTTACGAAAGGGCAGCGGCGACTTGTCGGCAACCGAGAATGACCCATATAGTCATGATGGTCATCTCAAGCGGAGGCACGCATGACAGCAACATCGAAAACGAGCTGGAGCGTCGCCGATGCCAAGGCGCGCTTCTCGGAGCTCATCGACAAGGCAAAATCCGAAGGACCGCAGACGGTGACACGCAACGGCAAACCAACCGCGGTACTGGTTTCGGTGGAGGAGTGGGAGAAGAAGACGGCGCCGAAGGGCACATTGCTGGAGTTCCTGCAGAACTCGCCGTTGCGCGAGGCCGATCTCGACCTCAGGCGCCTCACCGATCAGCCGCGCGACATCGATCTGTGAAAATCCTGCTCGACACCAATGTCATCTCCGAGCCGCAGAAGCCGCAACCATCGGCGGCAGTCGAGGGCTTCCTCCGGGATGCGTGCGAGGAAAGTCTCTATCTCAGCGTCATCACGATCGCCGAACTCTATCGGGGAGTTGCCTTGATGGCGGAAGGGCGTCGACGCATCCGCCTGAGCGAATGGGTCGCGGCCGAATTGCCGGAGCGTTTCGGTGACCGGCTCCTCCCGATATCAACGCCGATCGGAGCGCTCTGGGGCGACGTGATGGCGCAATCACATCGCAATGGCCTGAACATATCCGTCAGGGACGGATTTCTCGCGGCGACCGCAGCCGGGCACGGCCTCGCCATCGCGACACGCAATGTCCGGCACTTTGCCGGCCTGGGCCTGACAATAATCGATCCCTGGAACGGGATCTAAGACAGCCTGATCCGATCGGGTCGATAGACCCGATCGGATGCACGTGCAAAAGTCGGTCCTACTCCGCCGCTTCCTTCACAGGCGCGGGCTTTTCCCATTTCAGCACCGGCTGGCGCGCGGCTCTGGTCTCGTCGAGACGACGGATCGGGGCGTGATGCGGGGCGGCGGTGAAACGGCTCTTGTCGTTGCCCTTGGTCGCGATGGCGAGATCGCGCAGGGTCGCGACGAAGAGATCGAGCGCCGCCTTCGACTCCGACTCGGTCGGCTCGATCAGCATGGCGCCGTGGACGACGAGCGGGAAATAGACCGTCATCGGATGGTAGCCTTCGTCGATCATCGCCTTGGCGAAATCGAGCGTCGAGACGCCGGTACCCTTCAGCCACTCATCGTCGAACAGCACCTCATGCATCGAGGGGTGGTCCGGGAAGGGCAGCGACATCAGGTCGGACAGGCTAGCGCGGATATAGTTGGCGTTCAGCACCGCATCTTCCGAGGCCTGCTTCATGCCGTCGGCGCCATGGCTCAGCATGTAGGCGAGCGCCCGGACATACATGCCCATCTGGCCGTGGAAGGCGGTCATCCGTCCGAACGGGTCGTTGCCCTCGGGAGCATCGCCCTTGTGCTCGACGAGACGCGACTTGCCGCCCTCGACATGGATGAAGGGCACGGGCGCGAAAGGCGCCAGCCGCTCCGACAGCACGACCGGGCCGGCGCCCGGGCCGCCACCGCCATGCGGGGTCGAGAAGGTCTTGTGCAGGTTGATGTGCATGGCGTCGACACCGAGATCGCCCGGCCGCGCCTTGCCGACGATCGCGTTGAAATTGGCGCCGTCGCAGTAGAAATAGGCGCCCGCCTCGTGCATCGCCGCGGCGATCTCGACGATCTCGGGCTCGAAGATGCCGCAGGTGTTCGGGTTGGTCAGCATGATCGCCGCGACCTCGGGGCCAAGCAGCGCCTTGACGTCCTCGACCGCGACCGTGCCGTCGGGACGGGCCGGGACCGCCTTGACCGAGAAGCCGATCAGGGCCGCCGTCGCCGGATTGGTACCATGCGCCGATTCCGGCACGAGCACGACATTGCGGGTCGCGCCCTCGCCCTTAGCGGCGATCGCGGCCTTGATGGCCATCATGCCGCAGGCCTCGCCATGGGCGCCGGCCTTGGGCGAGAGCGCCACCGCCGGCATGCCGGTCAGCGTCATCAGATAGCGGGCGAGCTCAAGCATCAGCTCGAGCGCGCCGGGCACGGTCGAGGTTGGCTGCAGCGGATGCACGTCCGAGAAGCCTGGCAGACGCGCCACCTTCTCGTTGAGGCGGGCATTGTGCTTCATCGTGCAGGAACCGAGCGGGAAGAGCCCGGTGTCGATGCCGTAATTCTTCTGGCTGAGGCGCACATAATGGCGCATCGCCTCGGGCTCGGAGAGACCGGGCAGGCCGATCTCGCCCTGACGGGCGTGCTTGCCGAGGCGGCTCTTGAACGGCGCCGGCTTCTCGATGTCGACGCCGGTCGATTCGCGATGGCCGATCTCGAAGATCAGCGGCTCGATCTGCTGCAGCGCGCGGTTGCCGGTGAAAGTCTCATGGCTGCGGCTCTCGGCCTCGCCGGCGGCAGTCGGGCGTCCCTGACGGTTCAGCATCACAGCACCTCCGCGAGCGCCGCCACGAAGGCCGCCCGGTCCTCATCCGTATTCACTTCTGTATTGGCGACGATCAGGAGATCGTCGAGCCCGGCGCCGGGCAGCAGGCGCGAGACCGGCACGCCGGCGAGCACGCCCTTCGCAGCCATCGCCTCGACCACCTCGGCGGCCGGCTTGGCGAGCTTCACGGTGAACTCGTTGAAGAAGCTCTCGTTCAGCACCTCGGCGCCCTTCACGCCGGAAAGCGCGTCGGCGAGCTTCACCGCATTGGCGTGGTTGACCTCGGCGAGCCGGGAGAGGCCGGCCTGGCCGAGCAGCGTCATGTGGATGGTGAAGGCCAGCACGCAGAGGCCGGAATTGGTGCAGATGTTCGAGGTCGCCTTGTCGCGGCGGATATGCTGCTCGCGGGTCGAGAGCGTCAGCACGAAGCCGCGGCGGCCATCGGCATCGACGGTCTCGCCGCAGAGCCGGCCCGGCATCTGGCGGATATATTTCGACTTGGCAGCGAAGAGGCCGACATAGGGGCCGCCGAAATTCAGGGCGTTGCCGATCGACTGGCCCTCGCCGACGACGATGTCGGCATCCTGCGCGCCTGGCGGTACCACCGCGCCGAGCGAGACGACCTCGGTGAAGACCGCGATCAGCAGCGCGCCATGGGCATGCGCCTTCTCGGCGATCGGCCTGAGGTCACGCAGATTGCCGAAGACGTCGGGCGACTGGACGACGACGCAAGAGACGCTGTCGTCGATCTGACTGAGAATGTCCTCGGTGGCGCGGACGTCGGCCTCGAGCGCAACGACCTCGTCGCTGGCCATTTCGGAGAGGGTCTCGACGACCTGGGTGTAGTGCGGGTGCAGGCCGCCGGAGAGCACCGCCTTGCGCCGGCGCGTGACGCGGTGCGCCATCAGCACCGCCTCGGCAGTGCCGGTCGAGCCGTCATACATCGAGGCGTTGGCGACCTCCATACCGGTCAGCGCCGCGATCTGGGTCTGGAACTCGAAGAGATATTGCAGCGTGCCCTGGGCGATCTCGGGCTGGTAGGGCGTATAGCTGGTCAGGAATTCCGAGCGCTGGATCAGATGGTCGACCGTCGCGGGGACATGATGCTTGTAGGCCCCCGCCCCGACGAAGAACGGCACTGCGCCGGCCGCCGTGTTCCTGGCCGACATCTTGCCAAGGATGCGCTCGACCTCGAGCTCGCCCTTGGCGCGCGGCAGGTCGAGCGGGTCCTTGAGCAGCTTGCCCTTCGGCACATCGGAGAAGAGCGCATCGACATCGGGCACGCCGATGCGCGCCAGCATGTCCTCACGGTCAGTATCGGTCAGGGGCAGATAGCGCATTCTGGAGCATCCTCGGGTCATTCCGGGGCCGAGCGCAGCGAGGCGCCCGGAACCCATGAACTCAGGTCGTTGAAAGCCAGTTCGACCTGCGCCGCCTCTTTCCGAAGCGTCGTGGTCATGGGTTCCGGGCTCGGCCTGCGGCCGCCCCGGAATGACGGTTTCAGAGCGTCTTGACGTATTCTTGGTATTCGGCCTCGCTGAGCAGGCCTTCGAGCTCGGCCGGGTCCTTGAGCTTGATCTTGACGAACCAGCCCTTGCCGGCCGGGTCCTCGTTGACCGTGCCGGGAGCCGCCTCGAGCTCGCTGTTGACGGCGACGATCTCGCCGGACACCGGGGCGTAGACCTCGGACGCGGCCTTGACGCTCTCGACGACCGCCGCTTCGGCGCCCTTCGCCAGCGCCTTGCCGATAGCCGGCAGCTCGACGAAGACGACGTCGCCGAGCTGGCCCTGGGCGAAGTCGGAGATGCCGACCGTGCCGGTATCGCCCTCGATGCGGATGTATTCGTGGTCCTTGGTGTAGCGGGTCTCAGCCATGGTTTCCTCCGGCGAAATAGGGTGAAGCTCAGCGCTTGTAGTTGTTGGGAACGAAAGGCATGGCGGCGATCGTCGCCGGCAGCGGCTTGCCGCGCACGATCAGGTCGAGCTTCGTACCGGGAGCCGCATGCTCCCTGGCGACATAGCCCATGGCACAGGGGCCGTTCAGGGTCGGGCCGAAACCGCCCGAGGTGACCTTGCCGACGATGGTGCCGTCGGCGAGCGCGATCTCGGCGCCCTCGCGGGCCGGCGCGCGCCCTTCCGGCAGCAGGCCGACACGGACGCGCACCGTGCCCTCGGCAAATTCGCGCTGAATGCGGGCCGCCCCCGGGAAGCCGCCCTCCTCGCGCCGGCGCTTCTGGATCGACCAGTTCAGCCCGGCCTCGACCGGCGAGGTCGCTGTGTCGATGTCATGGCCATAGAGGCACAAGCCGGCCTCGAGCCGCAGGGAATCGCGGGCCCCGAGACCGACCGGCTTGACCCGGCCATCCAGCAGAAGCGCATCCCAGATCTCGCCGATCCGCTCGGCGGCAGCAGAAATCTCGTAGCCGTCCTCGCCGGTATAGCCGCAGCGGGTGACGTTCGCCTTGACGCCGCCGAGCTTGAGCGTGCGCATCGTCATGAAGCCCATCTCGGCGACTTCAGGGTTGAGCGCCGCCAGCGCCTCCTGCGCCTTCGGCCCCTGCAGCGCGATCAGACCGCGATGCTCGGCCCGGACCAGCTTCACATTGGCCGGCAGGCGGGCTTCGATATGAGGATAATCGGTGAGCTTGCAGGCGGCGTTGACGACGAGAAGCAGCGCGCCGTCTTCGTCGGGATCGGCCGAGCGCGTCACCATCAGATCGTCGATGATGCCGCCATCCTCGTTCAGGAGCTGCGTATAGCGCTGCTTGCCGAGCTGGAGATTGACGATATCGGCGGGGACCAGCGCCTCGAGCGCGCGCGCCGTGGTCTCGTGATCGGGCCCGATCAGGAAGGCCTGGCCCATATGGGAGACGTCGAACAGCCCGGCATTCTCGCGCGTCCAGACATGCTCGGTCAGGATGCCGCTGGGATACTGCACCGGCATGTCGTAGCCCGCGAAAGGCACCATCCGGGCACCGAGCGTAACATGGCGGGCATGGAGCGGCGTCTTGAGCAGCGCCTCGGCGCTTGCGGAATTTCCGTCGGCCTCTCGGGCTTCGGCAGCCATGGCGTCCCTTCCAGAATCGAGCGCGAGCCCCGAACGGAATCGTCCGGAGCGCGCCCCCTCTGTCTCGGGACCTGAGAGATTTCCCCACCGGCCTCAGGCCGGAAGGTTACCCCCGTCGGTGGGCGAGCCTTTACGGCCCGCCGCTTTCCAGAGCGCCAATTCCCACGCGGTCCGTTTGCCTGAGCGTTTCCGGGGCGGTTGCGCCTTCGGCGCCGGGCCCGGACAAGTCCGATCCCGGTCTCTCCCGCGGGGATGATGCGGCAGGAGCAGCAATAGCTGAGAGCGGTCTTAAGTCAATCGAGCCGGCGCTCCGATGCCGCCCTGTCCACGGCCGCCTTCGCAGGCACGGCGACGACCACCAACAAATCGGGCCGGAAGTGGCTTTCCACCTCCGGCCCGATGCTTGAAAACTAAGGAAATCGCGATTTCGCGCCCAGCCGGACGCGCGGCGATCTAGCGGCGACGGCGACGCGCGGGATCGGCCCCGCCCGTGCCGAGCGAAACGACGATCTCGGTTTCACCAGAGCCCGCCGGCACGACGATATTGTCCTCGACATGCGTGAAGTCGGCGCCGGTCTGGCTGGAGGAGAGCGTCGCACCGACACGCGAGGCACGCCGGGCCAGGACCTGGCCATTGCGGATCACCTGCGTCGTCAAGGTGGCGCTGTGGCTGCCCGAACCGCCGGCCGGCCCGGCCAGCACACGCCCCTCGACCCCGACCTTGAGGGTGAAGCCGCCACCCGGCCCGGTGGCCTTGCATTCGCGAGCGACCGTCTGGATCGAGATCTGATGGCGCAGGCTCCCGCTGTCGGGCCCCGACTGGGCCCGGATCGCCGCCCCGCCTTCGGCGATGATCACGCTCGGGCAGATCAACTCTTCCTCGGGATCCTTGGGCAACTGGTCGACGGGCGGCGGCGTCGTCGACTGGAAAACGATGATGTTGCCGAATTTCTGCATCGCGCTCGGCCCGCCGGTGGAGCTCGACGAGCCGCAACCGGCGAGCGCGCCGGCGAGCACAGGCATAATGAGCCAGGCCTTGCGGCCGGTAAGCATATCAATCACGGCAAGGCCTCCACGCCGGGGCCGAATCCATTCAGCGAAACCGGAATGCCGACCCCTTCCTCCGGCGTCTGGAACACGATGAATGTCGCGCTCTTGCCGCCCTTGAGCTGGCCGAGCAGCGTATCGTCCATCACCACCTCGGCGACGCAGCCGGTGGTCAGGCACCGCACGAAGCCGGCGCGGCCGATATCCTTGTCATCGATCTTGAGGCCGAGGCCGGAGGGCAGCAGCACGCCGAGCGGCGCCACGACGCGCAGCAGACGGCTCTTCTGATCGGCCGTCTTGAGCACGATCGCCAGCAAGGTCAGATTCGGCCTGTCCTCGGCGGCGACGTTCTGAACCAGCGCGCATTGCTCGGTCTTGGCGCCGGGGGGCACCTCGCAACGCATCTGCCAATCGCCATGCGTGGAGCGCACCGCGCCCTGCGCCTGGGCCGGCTGCGCCGCGGCGCAGAGCCAGCCGGCGACCGCCAGGGCTGCTGCGGCGGGGCCAAAAAGATGGCGCATCCCTGTCATTCCTCTCTGTCGGGCGCCGCGCGCGAGCGGCGGCGGGGGCCGGGAGTTCTCTCCAGTCGAGACCTGCGTTGGGACCATGTGGCCCCTTTTCTGTCAAGACGAAGCATGCCCGCGGCCGACCTGCCGCATGGGCAACCATCGGCCAGGTGCGGCTCATGCCGCTCCTCCTCGCGTGCTTATGCCGCACGGCCCTTGCGCCAGCCTATCATTGCCCCACTGGCGCAAGCGTGATCTTTGATTTATCGCAATGCCGAAGAACGAAAGTCAGCCTGCGAGGGCTGGCTGGACGCGTGCAAGCCGACCCAGGCGGAACCGGGGGCCGGCGCGGCATCACAGGAGCTATGTCGGACCGATGCGATTTGTGACCTCGACCCTCAGGGACGCCGCCGCGGCTGCCGCCGCGACGTTGATCGCGTTCTTCCCGGCCGCCGCATCGGCCCAGAACGGCATGCCGCAGCCCTGGCAGATGAATCTTCAGCCCGCAGCGACCGAAGTCGCGACCTTCATCCACTGGTTCCACGACTGGATTAACATCCTGATCGTCGCCATTTCGGTCTTCGTCCTGGCGCTGATCGTCTATGTCGCCTACCGCTTCAACGAGCGCCGTAACCCGGTGCCGGCGAAGACCACGCACCACGCCCTGCTCGAGGTCGCCTGGACGATCATCCCCGTCCTGATCCTGGTCGTCGTCGCGATTCCCTCCTTCCGCCTGCTCAAGCTGCAGCTCGAAGTGCCGAAGGCCGACATCACCGTGAAGGTGACCGGCAAGCAGTGGTACTGGTCCTATGAGTATCCGCAGGAAGGCGGCGCCTTCGGCTTCGATTCGCTGATGCTCGACGAGAAGCAGCGCGCCGAGGCGATCAGCTCGAAGAAGATCGCCGCGGCCGAGGCTCCGCGCCTGCTCGCCGTCGACAACGAGGCGGTGGTTCCGGTCGGCAAGATCGTGCGCGTGCAGGTCACCGCCGCCGACGTCATCCACAAGTTCACGGTTCCCGCTTTCGGCGTGAAGATCGACGCCATCCCCGGCCGCCTCAACGAAACCTGGTTCCGGGCCGACCGCGAAGGTATCTTCTACGGCCAGTGCTCGTTCATCTGCGGGCAGAACCACGCCTATATGCCGATCGCCTTCCGGGTCGTCAGCGCCGAGCGCTATGCCGCGTGGCTCGCGGAATCGAAGCAGAAATTCGCCAATGCGGCCGATGCCGCCGGCAAGGTCGCTGAAGCGACCCGTTGAACCCGATTGACTTGAACTCACGCGAACCGACTTCGCAGGAGGAGACGAACCTCATGGCCACCTCGGCTCCCCACGCCCAGGGTTACGGGCACGACGACGCCCACGCACACGCCCATCCGACCGGATGGCGGCGCTGGCTGCTCTCGACCAACCACAAGGACATCGGCACGCTCTACCTGATCTTCTCGGTGATCGCGGGCCTGATCGGCGGCTTCCTGTCGATCATGATGCGCATCGAGTTGCAGGAGCCGGGGCTGCAGATCTTCGCCAACGGCCAGAGCTACAACGTCTTCGTCACGGGCCACGGCCTGATCATGATCTTCTTCATGGTCATGCCCGCGGTCATCGGCGGCTTCGGCAACTGGTTCGTGCCGCTGATGATCGGCGCGCCGGACATGGCCTTCCCGCGGATGAACAACATCTCCTTCTGGCTCACCGTCTCCGGCCTGGTGCTGCTGCTGATCTCGCTGTTCACCGAAGGCGCTCCCGGCTCCAAGGGCCCCGGCACGGGCTGGACGGTCTATCCGCCCTTCTCCTCGGCCGGCCATCCGGGCCCGGCCGTCGACTTCGCGATCCTGGCGCTCCACCTCGCCGGCGCGGCCTCGATCCTCGGCGCGATCAACTTCATCACCACGATCCTGAACATGCGCGCGCCCGGCATGACCATGCACAAGATGCCGCTGTTCGCCTGGGGCGTGCTGGTCACCGCCTTCCTGCTGCTGCTCTCGCTCCCGGTCCTCGCCGGCGCGATCACCATGCTGCTCACCGACCGCAATTTCGGCACGACCTTCTATGATCCGGCCGGCGGCGGCGACCCGGTGCTCTACCAGCACCTGTTCTGGTTCTTCGGCCATCCCGAAGTCTACATCATGATCCTGCCGGCCTTCGGCATCATCAGCCACATCATCTCGACCTTCTCGAAGAAGCCGATCTTCGGCTATCTCGGCATGGCCTACGCCATGGTCGCGATCGGCGTCGTCGGCTTCATCGTCTGGGCCCACCACATGTACACGGTCGGCCTGTCGCTCAACACGCAGCGCTATTTCGTCTTCGCGACGATGGTCATCGCGGTGCCGACGGGCGTGAAGATCTTCTCGTGGATCGCGACGATGTGGGGCGGCTCGCTGCGCTTCACCGCGCCGATGATCTGGGCGATCGGCTTCATCTTCCTGTTCACGGTCGGCGGCGTCACCGGCGTCGTGCTGGCCAATGCCGGCCTCGATCGCTCGCTGCACGCCACCTATTACGTCGTCGCGCACTTCCACTACGTGCTGTCGCTCGGCGCCGTGTTCGGCATCTTCGCGGGCTTCTACTACTGGTTCCCGAAGATGAGCGGCTATGTGATCCCCGACTGGATCGGCCGCCTGCACTTCTGGATCGCCTTCATCGGTGCGAACCTGCTGTTCTTCCCGCAGCACTTCCTCGGGATCGCCGGCATGCCGCGCCATTATGTCGACTATCCCGACGCCTTCGCCGGCTGGCATTTCTGGTCGTCGATCGGCTCCTACATCTTCGCCGCCGGCCTGCTGGTCTGGATCTACGGCGTGATCGTCGCCTTCACCAGGAAGGAACTGGCCGGCGACAATCCGTGGGGCGAAGGTGCGACGACGCTGGAGTGGACCCTGTCCTCGCCGCCTCCGTTCCACCAGTTCGAGACCCTGCCGCGCATCGCCGGCTCCGACCACTGAGAATAAAGCGGCGGCGGGGCCAGCCCCGCCGCCGCCCATCTCCCGAGAGCCTGGAAGCGGGCTTTCCGGAGGCGGGCGGCGCCCAGCCACCGGAGTTCATTATAAATCACGGCCCACTTCGGGCCCCTTTAGACGAGACGAAGACCAAGTACCGATGTCTGCTGCGTTCGATCAGATCGCCCCGCACCGTGACGGCGCCGTTCCGACCTCCACCGGGGAGGCCGGCGACTATTTCGCGCTGCTGAAGCCGCGCGTGATGTTCCTCGTCATCGTGACCGCGCTCGGCGGCATGGTGGCCGCTCCCGGCGCGATCAACCCGGTCATCGGCTTTGCCGCCCTGCTCGCGATCTCGGTCGGGGCCGGTGCTTCCGGCGCGCTCAACATGTGGTGGGACGCCGATATCGACGCGGTGATGACGCGCACCGCGCAGCGACCGATTCCGGCCGGGCGGATCCAGGCCAAGGAAGCGCTCGCCTTCGGCCTCGTGCTGTCGATCGGCTCGGTGCTGGTGCTCGGCCTCGTCGCCAACCTGCTCTCGGCGGCGATGCTCGCCTTCACGATCTTCTTTTACGCCGTCGTCTATTCGATGTGGCTGAAGCGGGCGACGCCGCAGAACATCGTCATCGGCGGTGCCGCCGGCGCCTTCCCGCCGATGATCGGCGAAGCCGTGGTGACCGGCGATTTCGGCCTGACCTCGATCGTGCTCTTCGCGATCATCTTCCTGTGGACGCCGCCGCATTTCTGGGCCCTGGCGCTGGTCAAGTCCGGCGACTATGCCCGCGCCGGCATCCCGATGCTGCCCAATGTCGCCGGCCCGGCCGCGACGCGGCGGCAGATCGTCGCCTACACCTTCGTGCTGGCCCCGGTCGCCGTGCTACCGGCGCTGATGGGCTTCGGTGGCGCGATCTATCTCCTGGTCTCGGTCGTGACCGGACTGATGATGATCGCGCTGTCTCTGCGCGTGCTGAAGGTCACCGAGGGCGAGGCGGCCTATAAGGCGGCCTACCAGCTCTTCGGCTTCTCGATCCTCTATCTCTTCCTGCTCTTCGCCGTGCTTCTGGCCGAGAACGGACTCGGCCTGATGTGGGCCCTGCCCAAGGTGCTGGGATGAGCGAGAACCCGCAGCGCCAGGACGCACCGCCCCAGCCCGCACCGCCGGCCGCCTTCTCGCCGGAGGACATGGCCCGGCGCAGGCGCCGTTCGATCGCGCTCGCCCTGGTCCTGGCGGGTCTGGTCCTGTTCTTCTTCGTGGTGACGCTGGCCAAGACCGGGCCGGCGATCCTCAACCGTCCGCTGTGACGCGATGACCGCCGCATCCGCCAAGAATCGCCGCATCGTGCTGATCTGCAGCACCGTCGCGCTCGGCATGACCGGGCTGTCCTTCGCCGCCGTGCCGCTCTACGACATGTTCTGCCGGGCGACGGGCTTCGGCGGCACGCCCCTGGTCGGCACGACCGGCGCCAGCCGCGTCATCGACCGCACGATCGCGGTGCGCTTCGACGCCAATGTCTCGCCGGCTCTGGGCTGGCGCTTCGAGGCCGAGCGGACCGAGATTACCGCCCGCATCGGCGAGACGCAGACGGTGTTCTACAAGATCACCAACACCTCCTCGCGGCCCGTCACCGGGATCGCGACCTATAATGTCCAGCCTTCCCAGGCTGCGGCGCATTTCGTCAAGATCCAGTGCTTCTGCTTCACGGAGAACACGCTGCAGCCCGGCGAGAGCATCGAGGCGCCGGTCGTGTTCTACATCGACCCTGAAATCGAGGGGAACCGCGAGCTCGCGAGCCTGAAATCAATCACCCTGTCGTACACCTACTTCCCGTCGAAATCCGGACAACCGGTCGCGGAAAGCAAGGGTGACGCAGCCAAATCAAGCCTATAAGCAGCAAGCCAGCGCGCTGCACTTCTATCGGACGCGGAGACGACCACGATGGCCGAGGCCCATACCAAGAACCACGACTACCACCTCGTCGATCCGAGCCCGTGGCCGCTGGTCGGCGCCACCTCCGCCACCATCATGGCGATCGGCGCCGTGATGTGGATGAAGCACATGCCGGTCGCCGGCATGCAGCTCGGCCCGCTGGTCTTCGGCGCCGGTGTTCTGGGCGTGCTCTACACCATGCTCGCCTGGTGGATGGACGTGGTCCGCGAGGCCGAGCATGAGGGCCACCATACCCGCGTCGTCCAGATCCATCACCGCTACGGCATGCTGATGTTCATCGCCTCCGAGGTGATGTTCTTCGTCGCCTGGTTCTGGGCCTTCTTCGACGCCAGCCTGTTCACCGGCGAGACCATCCAATACGCCCGCGCCGAGTTCACCGGCGGCCACTGGCCGCCGAAGGGCATCGAGACCTTCGATCCCTGGCATCTGCCGCTGCTCAACACGCTGATCCTCTTGACCTCGGGCACCACCGTGACCTGGGCGCATTATGCGCTGATCAAGAATGATCGCGCCGGGCTGAAGCAGGCGCTGTGGCTGACCCTGATCCTCGGCGGCATGTTCACGATCGTCCAGGCCTATGAGTACTCGCACGCCACCTTCGCGTTCAGCGGCCACATCTATGGCGCGACCTTCTACATGGCGACCGGCTTCCACGGCTTCCATGTGCTGATCGGCACGATCTTCCTGGCGATCTGCCTCTACCGGGTCTATCTCGGCCACTTCAAGCCGAACCAGCATCTCGGCTTCGAGTTCGCCGCCTGGTACTGGCACTTCGTCGACGTGGTCTGGCTGTTCCTGTTCGCCGCGATCTATGTCTGGGGCGCCGGCGCGCCGGCTGCCCACTGAAGCGGGACCGATCGCGGTCGCAGAATCGAGGGGCGGCCGCCAGGCCGCCCCTTTGCATTTGAGGAGAAGCGCATGACAACGCCGCCAGCCAGCCTGCCCTCGCCCTATTCGACCGGCCTCGGCGGCCGTTGCCCGCGCTGCGGCGAAGGCAAGCTCTTCGACGGCTATCTGAAGCTGCGCCCGCGCTGCGCCGCCTGCGGCCTCGATTACGCCTTCGCCGATTCAGCCGACGGGCCGGCCGTATTCATCATGCTGGTCGCCGGCTTCTTCGTGCTCGGCCTCGCGCTCTATGTCGAGATCGCCTACGAGCCGCCGATCTGGCTGCATCTCACGCTCTGGCTGCCGCTGGCGCTCATCACCTGTCTCGGCCTGCTGCGGCCGATGAAGGGGCTGGCGGTCGCACTGCAATATGTGAACCGGGCACAGGAAGGCAGGATAAGGAAGTGAACGCCGCGCCCCCTTCCACTCCAGCCCGCCCGAAACTCCTCCTGCCGGCCTTGCTGACCGTCATCGGTGTCGGGGTGCTCTGCACGCTCGGCACCTGGCAGCTCCAGCGCATGACCGAGAAACACGGCTTCATCGAGCGGCTCGAGACCCAGGCGAAGGGCCCTGCCTCCGCCCTGCCGCCCTCAAGCAAGTGGGCGAGCCTCGACCCAGCGCAGCTCGACCTGCAACGCGTCGAGGCCAGGGGCACCTACCTGGAAGACGGCATCGCCGGCGTGCGCACCACCATCGCAGCCGGCCCGCCGGGCACGCGCCAGCTCTCCGGCTTCGGCCGCTGGGTGTTCCAGGGCTTTCGCCTCGAGGACGGAGCGACCATCCTGGTCAATCGCGGTTTCGTGCCCGAGGCGCTCTACGGCGCCATGAAGCCGGCCAGCGGCCCTGTGACCGTCTCCGGCTTCCTGCGCGCACCGGAGGCCCGCAACAGCTTCACCCCCGCGGACCTGCCCGGCAAGCGCGAGTTCTACACCCGCGATCCCGAGGCGATCGCCGCCTCGCTCGGCCTGCCGGGCGCACCGTTCTATCTCGAGGCGGAACGCAGCGGCGACGGCATGACCCCACCCGCCGGCGTCGACGTCAGGGAACTGATCGCCCGCATACCCGACAACCACCTGCAATATGCGCTCACCTGGTTCGGGCTGGCGCTGACCCTGATCGGCGTGTTCGGCGCCTATGCCCTCCAGGCGAGGCGGATGCGCACCGACGCGTGAACCCAGCCGGACCTGTCCTTTGGTTTTGCCCTCCCCCGCCAACGGGCCTATAGGATCAGGACAAACTCGAAACGGAACCGCCGTGCTGCATATCTCTACCCGGGGCGATGCGCCCTCGCTCTCCTTCGCCGACGCGCTGCTCGCCGGGCTCGCCCGCGATGGCGGCCTGTACCTGCCGCAAGCCCTGCCGCAGCTCTCGACGACCGAGATTGCCGGCCTCGCCGGCAAACCCTATGCGGCGGTAGCCGAGCAGATCGTCGGCGCACTCGCCGATGGCGACATCGAGGGCGGCGCGCTGAAGACGATGATCGGCGAGGCCTATGCCAGCTTCCGGCACCCGGCCGTCTGCCCGCTGGTCCAGCTCGGCGACAACCTGTTCTCGCTCGAGCTCTTCCACGGCCCGACCCTCGCCTTCAAGGACGTGGCGATGCAGTTGCTCGGGCGGCTGATGGACCATGTCCTCGCCCAGCGCGGCGAGCGCGCCACCATTGTCGGCGCCACCTCCGGCGACACCGGCGGCGCCGCGATCGACGCCTTCAAGGGGCTGGAACGGGTCGACATCTTCATTCTCTACCCCGAGGGCCGCGTCTCGGACGTGCAGCGCCGGCAGATGACCACTGTCGAGGCCGGAAACGTCCACGCCATCGCGGTCGAGGGCACCTTCGACGACTGCCAGAACCTGGTGAAGGCGCTGTTCAACCATCACCGTTTCCGCGACGAGCTGCGCCTCTCCGGCGTCAACTCGATCAACTGGGCCCGGATAGCCGCGCAGGTGGTCTACTATTTCACGGCGGCGAGCGCGCTCGGCAGCCCGCACCGGCCGGTCTCCTTCGCAGTGCCGACCGGCAATTTCGGCGACATCCTCGCCGGCTGGATCGCCAAGCGCATGGGCCTGCCGATCGGGCGGCTGGCGATCGGCACCAACAGCAACGACATCCTGGCGCGCACGCTCGAAACCGGCGTCTACGAGATGCGTGGCGTCGCCGCCACGACCTCGCCCTCGATGGACATCCAGATCTCCTCGAATTTCGAGCGGCTGCTGTTCGAGGCGCATGACCGGGACAGCGCCGCCGTGCGCCGGCTGATGCAGTCACTCCAGCAATCCGGGCGCTTCGAGATCGCGGCCGGCCCGCTCGCGCGCATCCGCGCCGATTTCGACGCCGTCGCGATCGACGAGGCTGCCGTCGCGGCCGAGATCGGCACGACCTGGCGCGATGCCGGCTATCTGCTCGACCCGCACAGCGCGATCGGCGTGCGCGCTGCACGCGCAGCGCTGAAGGCCGACCCGGCGACGCCGGTGGTCGCGCTCGGCACCGCCCACCCGGCCAAGTTCCCCGCCGCCGTCGAGGCGGCGTGCGGCGTGCGGCCGGCACTGCCGGCCCATCTCGCCGACCTGATGGAGCGCAAGGAACGCTCGAGCCTGCTGCCCAACGACCAGGGCAAGCTGGAACGCTTCATCGCCGAGCGGGCAAGGGCCGTGCGGAGCGCCGCCGCATGAGCAAACTCAACGCCAGGGCCGGCAAGCCCAAGCCCGCCAAGCGCGAGGAACGGGCGCTCGCGCACGATCCCGCGGTCAGCCTGACGACCCTGCCTTCCGGGCTGCGTATCGTCTCCGAACATATGGCGCATGCCGCGACGGTGTCGCTCGGCATCTGGATCGGCGCCGGCTCGCGCGACGAGCTGCCGCATGAGCACGGCCTCGCTCATCTGCTCGAGCACATGGCGTTCAAGGGCACGGCGCGACGCTCGGCCCGGCAGATCGCCGAGGAGATCGAGAGCGTCGGCGGCGACCTCAATGCGGCGACATCCGTCGAGTACACCTGCTACACGGCGCGCGTCCTCGGCCAGGACCTGGCGCTGGCCGTCGACATCCTCGCCGATATCCTGACCGCCCCGGCCCTGACCGAGGAAGAGTTGGCGCGCGAGAAGGGCGTCATCCTGCAGGAGATCGGCGCCGTTCAGGATACGCCGGACGATCTCGTCTACGACCGTTTCCTCCAGGCCGCCTTCCCCGACCAGCCGCTCGGCCGACCGATCCTCGGCACGGCGCAGACCGTGAACAGCTTCACCCCGGAAGCGATCCGCGCCTATCTCTCGCGGAATTACCATGCCGGCAACATGGTGCTGGCCGCGGCCGGCGCCGTCGACCATGCGGAGCTGGTCGCCCTTGCCGAAAAGGCCCTGGCCCCGCTACCGCTGCGACCGTCAGTCCCGCCGCCGGCACGCGACCTTGCAGTCTATCGTGGCGGCGAAGCTCGCATCGACGGCGACGAGGAGCAGGTCCATGTCGTGCTCGGCTTCCCCGGCAAGCCGTTCGAGGATGGCGCGCACTATCCGCTTCAGATTTTCTCTGCCGTGCTCGGCGGCGGCCTGTCGTCGCGGCTCTTCCAGGAGGTGCGCGAGCGGCGCGGCCTCGCTTATGCGGTCGACTCCTTCCACTGGCCATTCTCCGATTGCGGCGTTTTCGGCATCAGCGCCGGCACGGCGCCTGAGGATGTCGGCGAGCTCGTCGATGTCGCCTTCGACTGCCTCCGACAGGCCGTGCAGGATGTCAGCGAAGTCGAAATGGCGCGGGCGCGGGCGCAGATGAAGGTCGGCCTGCTGGCCTCGCTCGAGAGCCCCGGCGGCAAGCTCGAGCAGATGGCGCGGCAGGTGCTGGTCTTCGGCCGCGCCATCCCGCGCGAGGAGCTGGCGCGCCGGCTCGATGCGGTCAGCCTCGATGATGTGCGCGCCGCCGGCCGCAGCCTGCTCGAGGGCCACGCCACCGTCGCCGCCATCGGCCCGCTCGACGATCTGGCGCCGGCGGAAGCCCTGCGCGCCGCGCTCGCACGCCCGGCCTGACTGCCATGGCCCTGTTCCGTTTCGCGACCGACCCGCCGACGCGGCCGCTGATCCGGACACAAAATCTCGTATTGCGCCCTCCGCACGCCAATGACTTCGCCGCCTGGGCGGCGCTACGGCGGGAGAGCCGCGATTTCCTGACGCCGTGGGAGCCGGTCTGGAGCGAGGACGACCTCACCCGCAACGCCTTCCGGCTGCGGGTGAAGCGGGCCGCCCGCGAAGTCGCCTCCGACGAGGCCTATTGCCTGTTCGTCCTCGATGCCCGCACGGAAACGCTGCTCGGTGGGCTGACGCTCGGCCTGGTCAGACGCGGCGTCGCGCAGGCCTGCACGCTCGGCTACTGGATGGGCGAGCGGCATGCGGGCAAGGGCCATATGACGGAGGCGGTCCGCGGCGCGCTCGCCTTCGCCTTCTCGGAACTCGCGCTGCACCGGGTCGAGGCGGCCTGCCTGCCGCACAATACACCGTCGCGCCGGCTGCTCGAGCGCGTCGGCTTCCAGCCCGAAGGCGAGGCGCGCGGCTATCTGCGGATCAACGGCGTCTGGGCCGACCACCTGCTCTATGGGATGCTTGCCGCCGACCTCCGCAAGGGGTGAGGAAGAGTGGGAAGGCCGCCTTGCCCTCGCCACGCCCGGCCGATACGACTGACCCGACAAATTTTAAACATTCAGACCCGCCCGAAAGACCGAGCCCACCTTGTCATCGACGCACCGTTTCCTCCGGCTCGGCATCGCCATTTCTGGCCTCCTGGTGCTGACCCTGTTCTCGGCGCTGCGCCCGGCGCTGGCGATCGAGGCGCAGCGCGTGCCGGTCGACGTGCCCGTGCTCGACCTCACCGACGTCGTCGAGCGCAACAAATCCGATGGCGACGTCATCCAGATCTCGACCGCGCCTGGGCCGGACGGCATCGTCCGGCGCATCGCGGTCCGGGCACGCGAATCCGGAGCGCGCCCGGACTGGATCGTCTTCGCGCTGACCAATGATTCCGACGAGCAGATCGACCGGCTGCTGGTCGCCCCCTTCCACCGGCTGATCGGCTCCGGCGTGATCTGGCCCGATCTCGGCGACCGCCGCATCGAGGCGATCACGGCCAGTCAAGGTCTGCGGCCGGAGCGCGAGGATTCACCGGACGCCGACGTCTTTCAGATCACGCTCGACCCCGGCACCACCGTGACCTTCGTCGCCGAGCTGAAATCGCCGAACCTGCCGCAGCTCTATCTCTACGAGCCGGAGGCCTATCGTCAGAAGACCAACGGGCTGACGCTCTACAAGGGCATCATCATCGGCATCGCTGGCCTGCTCGCGCTGTTCCTGACCATCATCTTCGTGGTCAAGGGTGCCGTGATCTTCCCGGCGGCGGCCGCGCTGGCCTGGGCGGTCCTGGCCTATGCCGGGCTCGATTTCGGCTTCTTCCAGCGCATCTTTCCGCTGACGCCGGCGATCGAGCGAATATATCGCGCCGGCGCCGAGGTGGTGCTGGCGGCAACGCTGCTCGTCTTCCTGTTCGCCTATCTCAACCTGTCGCGCTGGCATGTGCGCTACAGCCACATCACGCTGGTCTGGATGCTCGGCCTGGCCTGTCTCGTCGGCCTCGCCGTGGTCGATGCGCCGATGGCTTCCGGCGTCGCACGCATCTCGATCGCGGCGGTCGCGGCGGTCGGCTTCGTGCTGATCCTGCACCTTGCCACCCATGGCTATGAGCGGGCGGTGATGCTGATCCCGACCTGGTTCCTGCTCGCGGTCTGGGTCACGGCCGCCGGGTTCACCGTGACCGGCCAGCTGGTGCGCGACCTCGTGCCGCCGGCGCTGATCGGCGGGCTCGTGCTGATCGTGCTGCTGATCGGCTTCACAGTGGTGCAGCACGCCTTCGCCGGCGGCGCCTTGGCCCAGGGCCTGGTCTCCGACACCGAGCGACGGGCGCTCGCGCTCTCGGGCTCCGGCGATCTCGTCTTCGACTGGGACGTGAGCGCCGACAAGATCTTCGTCTCGCCGCAGACCGAGATCCTGCTCGGCCTGCCCAAGGGCGCGCTCGAGGGCTCGGCCGCGCGCTGGCTGGAATACATGCATGTCGCCGACCGCGACCGCTACCGCGTCACGCTCGACGCCGTGCTCGAGCAGCGTCGCGGCAAGCTCCAGCTCGACTTCCGTCTGCGCGCCGGCAATGGCGCCTATCACTGGTTCAGCCTGAAGGCGCGGCCAGTGATCGGCTCCGATGGCGAGGTCATCCGTGTCATCGGCACGCTCGCCGACGTCACCGAGCAGCGCACCGCGCAGGAGCGCATGCTGCACGACGCCGTGCACGACAACCTGACCGGGCTGCCCAATCGCGAGCTCTTCCAGGACCGGCTCGCCGCGGTCTTCGGCTTCTGCCGCGCCGATGAGAGTATCCGGCCGACCGTCATCGTCATCGACATCGACCGCTTCAAGCAGGTCAACGAATCCGTCGGCTTCTCGGCCGGCGATTCGATCCTGCTGACGCTGGCGCGCCGCCTCGGCCGGCTGCTGCGGGCACAAGACACGCTGGCCCGCATCGGCGGCGACATCTTCGCGATGATCCTCGTCTCCGAGCGCGAGCCCGAGCGCATCCTCGCCCTTGCCGAGCTGGTGCGCCGCGCCGTCTCGACGCCCGTAACCTTCGCCGAGCGCGAGATCGTGCTGACGCCCTCGATCGGACTCGCGCTGTTCGACGGCACACCGACGGCCCGCAAGGACGACGCGCTGAAGAACGCCGAGCTCGCCATGGCCCATGCCAAGAACCAGGGCGGCAATCTCGTCGAGGTCTTCGTGCCGGCGATGCGCAACGACCGCAACGACCGGCTGGCGCTGGAAAGCGATCTGCGCCGCGCCATCGAGCGCGGTGAGATCCAGGTGATGTACCAGCCGATCGTGCGACTCGAGGACCGGACCATCGCCGGCTTCGAGGCGCTGATGCGCTGGGACCATCCGCGCGAAGGCCGCCTGCTGCCGCAAGACTTCCTTTCCATCGCCGAGGAAACCGGCCTGATCGTCGATCTCGGCGTCTATGTGATGGACCGCACCGCGCGCGAGCTCGCCGCCTGGCAGGCCGCGCTCGAAGTCGAGCCGCCGATCTTCGCCAGCGTCAACGTCTCCAGCCGCCAGCTGCTGCGCCACGATCTGCTGCGCGACGTCAAATCGGTGCTGGCCCGCCGGCGCGTGTTGCCGGGTACATTGAAGCTCGAGATCACCGAGAGCCTGGTGATGGAGAACCCGGAATATGCCGCGCAGATGCTGTCGCGCATCCGCGATCTCGGCGCCGGCCTCTCGCTCGACGATTTCGGCACCGGCTATTCCTCGCTGTCCTATCTGCAGCGCTTCCCCTTCGACACGATCAAGATCGACCAGAGCTTCGTGCGCCAGATGGGCAATGGCCGCCCGCCGGTGATCCTGCGCTCGATCGTCCAGCTCGCCGCCGATCTGCGCATGGACGTCGTGGCGGAAGGCGCCGAGACCGAGTCGGATGCGATCGAGCTCTACCAACTCGGCTGCCAGTACGCGCAGGGCTACACTTTCGGGCAGCCGATGACGGCGGCGGAAGCGCGGCGACTGGTGGGCGCCTCGAGCGCCTCGACCGAGGCGGCTTAACTACCCGCATTTAAGGTCATTCCGGGGCGCTAAGAAGCAGCGAGCCCGGAACTCACGACCACGACGCTGCCTGATGCCGCGCCGGGAGCCGCCAGTATTCCTCGCAATCACGGTGTTCATGGGTTCCGGGCTCAGGCCTGTCGGCCTGCCCCGGAAAGACGACGCGCTTCGCCCGCTCAGGCGTGGCCGGCCTGGTTCGAGAGGAAGGCCGGATCGATGCCGAGCTTGCTCAGCGCCCGCTCGTATTTGGTGTCGAGCCCGTCGTCGAAGAGCAGGTCGAAATCGGCCTCGCAGTGCAGCCAGCCATTGGACTGGATCTCGGCCTCGAGCTGGCCGGCGCCCCAGCCGGCATAGCCGAGCGCCAGCACCGCATTCTCCGGG
Source organism: Allobosea sp. GW823-FHT01F03 (assembly GCF_058798075.1). NCBI lineage: Bacteria > Pseudomonadati > Pseudomonadota > Alphaproteobacteria > Hyphomicrobiales > Alloboseaceae > Allobosea > Allobosea sp. GW823-FHT01F03. The sequence goes on from NZ_CM179505.1 coordinate 4,578,803, forward strand.
CCGCTGCCGAGCGCCATGGCGCGCAGGATGTCGAGCGTCGCCGTCAGGCAGATGCCGTCATCGATCGGCAAGGTCGCCGATTCCAGGAAGAAGTCGGCGCTGTGCAGCACGAAGCCGCGCTTGGTTTCGACCGGGCCGCCGCGCAGCACCTGAACGCGCTCGACCTGGCTCGGCAGGAGGATCGCCTGGTCGGGCGGGATCACGTCGAGCTGGACCAGCAGTTCGGGGAAACGCGTATCGGCAGCCCGCTTGTTGACGATGATGCCCATCGCCCCGTCCTCGGAATGAGCACAGAGATAGACGACGGTACGGGCGAAGCGCGCATCGTTCATGCCCGGCATCGCGATCAGGCACTGCCCGTCGAGATAGCTGCGACCGCTGACGCGCTGGTTCGAACCGATCTTCATGGCGCCATGCTAAGCCTTTGCGAGCCGGGTGGGAACGGGGTAGCGCAACCAAATCGTCGCGACCCGGTTGTGCCGCATTCGCCTGCGAGGATCGTAACGCAAATGTTTGAGGTCGCGACCGCGTGTTTCTCGCCATTCTCTTCGGGATCGCCTAAATCTGCCGTGGTGAAACGCCTCGCCGCCCTCACCCTGACCCTTCTGACGCTCGGCACCGCGGCCTGGGCGCAGGAGGCGGCTGTCTCGCCCTGGTCGAAAAGCACCCATTCCGCGATGCGCCTGATCGCCGGCGCGACCGCCGCTTCGGGCAAGCAGCGTGTCGGCGTCGAGATCGTGATGATGCCCGGCTACAAGACCTATTGGCGCAGCCCCGGCGACTCCGGCGTTCCGCCGGTCTTCGACTGGAGCGGCTCGGCGAATGTCGGCGGGCTCGACGTGCGCTGGCCGGCCCCCGAACGTTTCGAGGAAACGAACGGCTCCGGCATCGGCTATGTCAGCGAGATCGTCGTGCCGGTTTCGGTCCAACCGATCGACCCGACGCGGCCGGTGACCGTGGCGCTGAAGCTCGACTATGCCGTCTGCGACAAGATCTGTGTGCCCGCCAAAGGCGAGGCGCGGCTCTGGCTCGAACCCGGCGTCACCTCGGTGACGTCGCCGAGGCTCGAGGAATTCGAGGCGCGCATTCCGCAGCCGGTCAAGCTCGGACCCGCACGCGACCGCCTCTCGATCCTCGAAGTCACGCGCGGGGAGAAGGAAAGCGAGCCTGCGCTCAAGCTCATCCTCAAGGCACCGGAAGGCGGCGTGATCGAGGACGTCTTCGTCGAGGGGGCCGGGCAATGGTCCTTCGGCCGACCGCAGTTCACGCCCCTGCCCGACGGCAGCATCGCTGCGAAACTCAAGATCGTCGACCGCCCGAAGGGCGCCAGCGGCCTCACCCCCTTCATCGTGACGCTGAGCGGCAAGCCGGCCGCCGTCGAGACGCGGCTGGAACTCGACATCGGCGCCGGCAAGCCGTAACCCTGCCAGCGGGGCGGCCATCGGCCGCGAGCATGTTCCGCGAGAGTGGGCGCCACTTTCGTGATGCGGACATGCTCCACCAATAGTGAGCTAGCGCGAATTCTGGTCGTTCGGCCATGCCCGGCCGAACGGAGAGCGCGAGGATGGAGAACGGCACGATGGCGATCAAGGTCGGTGACAAGCTTCCGCAGGCGACGTTTCGGGTGATGACGGCCGAAGGCCCGGCCGCGAAGACGACAGAAGAGCTGTTCAAGGGCCGCAAGGTCGTGCTGTTCGCCGTGCCCGGCGCCTTCACGCCGACCTGCCACAAGAACCATCTGCCCGGCTTCCTCGCCAAGGCCGACGAGATCAAGGCCAAGGGCATCGAGGAAATCTTCGTCACCGGCGTCAACGACGTCTTCGTGATGGACGCCTGGTCGAAGGCCACCGGCGGCACCGGCGTGATCGGCTTCCTCTCCGACGGCAACGCCGATTTCGCCAAGGCGATCGGCCTGTCGATGGACGGCTCGGGCTTCGGCCTCGGCACGCGTTCGCAGCGCTATTCGATGGTCGTCGAGGACGGCGTGGTCACGGCGCTCAATGTCGAGGACGCCCCCGGCAAGGCCGAAGCCTCCGGCGCCGAGGCCCTGCTCGCCCAGCTCTGAGGCGAGGCCGTCATTGCTCGGGCGACGCGTAGCGTCGACCCGAGAACCTCGCGACGAGAAGGCGCCTGCTGGCGCCTTCTCCGGCTTGGGATGCCCGGATCAAGCCCGAGCATGACGCCTGCGATATTTCAGCAGGGAATCCGATCGGTCCGATCTGCGCTTGTCATGAGACAGACGCGCCCGGCTCGCGCTAGCCTCCCGCCCATTCATGGAGGAGTCCTTGTCCGAGATCACCATCCGCCCGCTCGCAGCAGGCGACCGCACCGCCTGGGAGCCGCTCTGGCAGGGCTACCTGACCTTCTACAAGGCTTCGCTCGCCCCGGAGACATCAGACACCACCTTCGCTCGCCTGACCGGAGGAGCCGAGCCGATGGGCGGCTTCATCGCCGAACGCGACGGCCGGGCGGTCGGCATCGTCAATTATGTGCTGCACCGCACCACCTGGAGCCCGAAGGAAATCTGCTATCTGCAGGACCTGTTCACCAGCGAGGAGGCGCGCGGCGGCGGCGTCGGTCGCAAGCTGATCGAGGCTGTCAGGCAGATGGCCGAGGACAAGGGCTGTTTCCGCGTCTACTGGCAGACGCATGAGAGCAACCTGCAGGCGCAGGAACTCTACGACAAGGTCGCGCAGAAATCGGGCTTCGTCGTCTACCGGCAGCCGCTGGGCTGAGCCGGGCGCTGGGCGTTCCGGCCGATGGCTCCGCGATCGGCCCGGCGCAGTTCTTCCTGAAGGGAAGCACGACGATCAGGCGGGACGGCGTCTCAGCCGGCCCCTCATCTTCAGACCATCGCGCATGTTCAGCCCGAGCAGCGTGATATTGACCGCACCGGCAACCAGTTCCAGCGCCTGAACGCCATAGAAGACGCTGTCGAACTCGGCATGACCAGCCTTGTCCGCAAGGAACAGCGCCGCCGGAATGAGGACCAGGATGCCGTTCGCCGCGATGATCGGCATGCGCCTGGCCTTGGCTCCGACCAGCCCGGTGCGCCGGCCTTTTGCCAATGCGAAGCCCGTTCCACCGGCCGCGGCCAGCATCGGCACGAGGAGCAGGAAACCCCATGGGATCGTGGTCTTGATCGCGACCACGGTCGCTTCGGAAGCGAACAGCTCGGCCAGCGCCGTCGAGAGCCAGAAGCTCGCGATCGTGAGCAGCGCGACCATGCCTGCGACGGGATGGACGGCTTTGATCATGACATCATTACCTCTAAATGACATTATGTTGTCAATTTGACCCGGAGACACTTATGTCATTTGACATCATGATGTCAAATCGTTTTTAAGATGCCTTATGAGCGAGACATCGAACCCGCACGCCCGAGACACCTTGACCGGCCTCATCCTGCTCCTGTTCCGGGTGAACAACCTGACGCTGAGCTGGGGCGACAAGCTCGTGGCGCCGTTCGGCCTGACCAGCGCGCGCTGGCAGATCCTCGGCGCGATCGTCGCCGCGGAGCGGCCGCAGCCGGTATCGTGGCTCGCCCGCGACCTCGGCGCCAACCGCCAGAACGTGCAGCGCATCGTCAACGACCTGCACGGCGAAGGGCTGGTCGCCTTCGCGCCGAACCCGCATCACCGGCGCGCCCAGCTCGTCCTGCTCACGGAGCAGGGGCAGCAGGCCTACGACGCTGCCGTGGAAAGTTACAATCCGAAGGCAGGCTGGCTGGCGCAGGGTCTTTCGGAAGCCGACCTCGAAGCCGCGCACCGCGTCATGGCAGCGCTGCGCGACAAGCTCGAACACGAGAATGATGCCCAGGAGCGCGCCTGAGCACGGCAGAGCGCGAACCCGCTTGCGAGACCGGTGCGCCCGGCAGCGCGGGGCAAGACCCCATCTCCTGGCGCAAGCACCGGGTTGCCCCGAGAAACGAATCCCGGCTGCTGGCCCGCTGCGCCGGTGCCGCCGAGATTGCATCGGTACATTGGCGTCAATGCGCGAACGCCAAAGCGAGGCTGCGGAACGCGCCTATATGAGGGACAAGCACGCCCGACGGCGCCGGCCGGCCGGGCGTTTTCCTTTTCGCGGAACGGCTCCGCGCTCGCGGTCATTCACAGGCGCTGCATCATGAAGAAGATCGGCCTCCTTTCCTTCGGGCAATGGTCCCCCTCGTCGCAATCGCAGACCCGCTCGGCCGGCGACACGCTGCTGCAGTCGATCGAACTCGCCGTCGCGGCCGAGGAACTGGGCGCCGACGGGGCCTATTTCAGTGTGCATCACTTCGCCCGCCAGCTCGCTTCGCCCTTCCCGTTGCTGGCCGCGATCGGTGCCAGGACCAGCCGCATCGAGATCGGCACGGCCGTCATCGACATGCGCTATGAGAACCCGCTCTACATGGCGGAGGACGCCGGCGCCGCCGATTTGATCTCAGGCGGCCGCCTACAGCTCGGCATCAGCCGCGGCTCTCCCGAACAGGTCATCGATGGCTGGCGCCATTTCGGCTACCAGCCAGCCGAGGGACAGAGCGATGCCGACATGGCGCGCCGGCATGCCGAGGTCTTCCTCGACGTCTTGCGCGGCGAAGGCTTCGCGCGTCCCAATCCGCGCCCGATGTTCCCCAACCCGCCCGGCCTGCTGCGGCTCGAGCCGCATTCCGAGGGTCTGCGCGAGCGCATCTGGTGGGGCGCGGCCTCGGATGCCACCGCCGTCTGGGCGGCGCAGGTCGGCATGCACCTGCAGAGCTCGACGCTGAAGACCGATGAGAGCGGCGAACCCTTCCACATCCAGCAGGCGAAGCAGATCCGCGGCTACCGGCAGGCCTGGAAGGAGGCCGGCCATCAGCACGAGCCCCGCGTCTCGGTCAGCCGCAGCATCTTCGCCCTGGTCGACGATCGCGACCGCGCCTATTTCGGCCGCGACGGCCAGGGCAGCGACTCGATCGGCTATATCGACGACAGCACGCGCGCCATTTTCGGCCGCAGCTACGCGGCCGAGCCGGACAGGCTGATCGAGGAACTGAAGAAGGACGAGGCGATCGCCGAGGCCGACACGCTCCTGCTGACGGTGCCGAACCAGCTCGGCGTCGACTACAACGCCCATGTCATCGAGGCGATCCTGAAGTATGTCGCGCCGGGGCTGGGCTGGCGTTGAGGGAGCGGGGCCAGGGCGTGTAGCCTCTGGCCCGCGGCTTCAACGGCACGCAGCGCCTCATGCCGGTGGACCTTGCGCCTACTGGCCGAAGCTCGACCGCCCATAGCGCCCAGCCTGGAACACAGGGGGGGCGCCATCGGCGCGTGGCGCCTCCAAACCTGCTGAAAACCGAAAGTGCTCTCAAATCATCTGACGACGGACAATGACGAAGCCCGGCTTCACATCGTCCACCGGCATGCTCTAACTGTGGTATGCCGCAAGAGCCCGCCACGCAGACCACGGCCGAGACCGCCGAAGCCGACCTCACCGCCGCAGGCCTGAAGCCCCATGACGGGCGCTATTCGGCCTTTGCGCCATTGCGCCAGCCGATCTTTCGTGCGGTCTGGATCGCCAGCCTCGCCTCGAACTTCGGCGGCCTCGTCCAGATGGTCGGCGCCGCCTGGTTGATGACTTCGCTCTCCGATTCGCCGGACATGGTCGCGCTCGTCCAGGCTTCGACGACGCTGCCGGTCATGATCTTCTCGCTCGCCGCCGGCGCGATCGCGGACAATTACGATCGCCGCCGCATCTTGCTGACGGCGCAGAGCTTCATGCTCGCGGTTTCGATCATGCTGGCGGTCTTCGCCTGGTTCGGGCTGCTCTCACCCTGGCTGCTGCTCGCCTTCACCTTCCTGCTCGGTTGCGGCAACGCGCTCAACAATCCTGCCTGGCAGTCCTCGGTCGGCGACATGGTGCCGCGACCCGAGGTGCCGGCGGCGGTGACCTTGAACAGCGTCGCCTTCAACATCGCGCGCAGCGTCGGCCCGGCGATCGGCGGCGCGATCGTCGCCGCCTTCGGCGCGGTCGCGGCCTTCATCGTCAATGCCTTCAGCTATATCGGGCTGCTCGTCGTGCTAGCCCGCTGGCAGCCGCCGCGCGTCGAGCGCCTGCTGCCGCGCGAGACGCTCTGGCTCGCGATGAGCGCCGGCCTCCGCTATGTCGCGATGTCGCCCAATATCCGCGCCGTCATCCTGCGCGCCTTCCTCTTCGGCTTCGGCGGCGTCGTCGGCCTCGCCCTGATGCCGCTGATCGCACGGGATCTCGTGCGCGGCGGTCCGCTGACATTCGGCATCCTGCTGGGAGCCTTCGGCGCCGGCGCGGTCGGCGGGGCCTTCGTCAGCGCCCGGCTGCGCCGGCGGTTCAGCACCGAGACCCTGGCGCGTCTGACGTTTCTGGCCTATGCGGCCGCGGCCCTGGTCGTGGCCGTGAGCCAGACCATGTGGCTCACCATGCCGGCGCTCGCAGTCGGCGGCGCCTGCTGGGTGCTGGCACTCTCGACCTTCAACTCGACGGTGCAGTTCTCGGCGCCGCGCTGGGTGGTGGGGCGCGCGCTTTCACTCTACCAGATGGCGGCCTTCGGCGGCATGGCCGCGGGCAGCTGGGCCTGGGGCTGGGTCACCCTCCATTCCGGCCCGGCCGGCGGCCTCACCGCAGCGGCGGTCGCACTCGTCCTCGGCGCGGCAGCCGGGCTGCGCTACCAGCTTCCCCCGCTCGAGGCGCTCAATCTCGATCCGCTCAGCCGCTGGCGAGAGCCGACGGTCGCGGTCGATATCGAACCGCGCAGCGGCCCGGTCTTCGTCACCATCGAATGGCGAATCCGGCAGGAGGACGTGGTCGAGTTCCTGAAGGCGATGGAGGAGCGTCGGCGCATCCGCCGCCGCGATGGTGCCCGCCATTGGTCGCTGCTGCGCGACCTGACCGATGCCGAGCTCTGGATCGAGCGCTATGACAGCCCGACCTGGGTCGAATATCTCCGCCAGGCCCAGCGCGCTACCCAGGCCGATGCCGAGATCGGCGACCGGGTCAGGGGCCTGCATATCGGGCCTGAGCCGCCGGTCGTGCACCGCATGGTCGAGCGTCAGACCGGCGTGCTGCCGCGCGAGGTCCTGCGCGCGACCCGGCAGGCGCAGGCGTCGCCCTGAGCGGCGGCGCCAACCCTGCTCAACCTCGCGACCACATGCGTGAAAGCCTGCATCCGGCTGGCGCGTACGCGGCGTCGGCAGGTGCGAGGCCTTCTCGGAATCTTGGTGTCGCGTCGCGTGCGACGAGGCTCGGCGTTCCGCCCTCGCCTACCGCCCCGGCTTGAACGGCGCCATCCCTGCCCGGGCGAGCGCGTCGGCGCGCTCGTTCATCTCGTCGCCGGCATGGCCCTTGACCCATTTCCACTCGATCTTGTGCTGCTTGAGGGCAGCGTCGAGGCGCTTCCAGAGCTCCTCGTTCTTGACCGGCTTCTTGTCGGCGGTCTTCCAGCCGTTCTTCTTCCAGCCATGGATCCAGGCGGTGATGCCCTGGCGAAGATACTGGCTGTCGGTGTGGAGCGCGACGGTGCAGGGCCGGGTCAGCGTCTCCAATGCCGAGATCGCGCCCATCAGCTCCATGCGGTTGTTGGTGGTCAGCGCCTCGCCACCCGAAAGCTCGCGCTCCTTGCCCTTGTAGCTGAGGATCGCACCCCAGCCGCCAGGGCCCGGATTGCCCGAGCAGGCGCCGTCGGTCCAGACTTCGACGACCTCGCTCATCGCCGCAGCCCGTATTCGCGCGCATCGGTGACGCGCTGGTGGAAGGCGAGCTTGCGATCGTATTCGAGCGGGTCGAGGGGCTTGACGAAGGCGCCTTCGGGCACGTTCAGCCAGTCGACCAGACGGGTCAGAAGGAAGCGCAGAGCCGAGCCGCGGCAGAGCACCGGCAGGGCCTCGACCTCGGCCGTCTCGAGCGGCCGCACGCTCTCATAGCCGGCTAGCAGAGCCTGGCCCTTGGTCAGATTGAACGAGGCATCGGCCTCGAAGCACCAGGAATTCAGGCAGATCGCGAGGTCGTAGGCGAAGGCGTCGGTGCAGGCGAAATAGAAGTCGATCAGCCCCGAGAGCTGGTCCTTGATGAAGAAGACATTGTTGGGGAAGAGATCGGCATGGATGATGCCGCTCGGCAGCCCCTGCGGCCAATGCCGTTCATGCGTCTCGATCTCGGTGAAGATGCGTTGCGACAGCCCGGGCAGCACCGTGTCGGCCTCGGCCCCCGCCTGCTCGGCGAGCGGGCGCCAGCCAGGCACGGACAGGACATTGGCGCGCTGCATGCGAAAATCCCGGCCGGCCTCGTGCAGCAAGGCGATCCCGCGCCCGACCTCGCCGCAATGCGCGACCGTGGGCCGGCGGACGGAGAGACCGTCGAGGAAGGTGACGATCGCGGCCGGGCGCCCGGCGAGCCGGCCGACGGCGGCGCCGTCGCCGGTCCGTAGCGGCTGCGGACAGATCAGGCCGCGCTGCGCCAGATGCTCCATCAGCCCGATGAAGAAGGGCAGATCGTCGGCGCAGACCCGCTCCTCATAGAGCGTCAGGATGTAGAAGCCCTGCGTGGTATGCAGCAGGAAGTTGGAATTCGAGACGCCTTCGGCGATGCCCTTGGCGGACAACAGGTCGCCAATGCCATAGCGCGCCACGAAGGCGGCCATTTCATCATCGGGTACTTCGGTATAGACGGCCACGCTTGAGAATTCCTGGGCTCACTCGGCCGGGGACGCAGCCGGCTCACCGCGCAATTCGCGCGGCAGGGGGAAGAAGACGCTCTCATCGGCGGTCGAGACGGTCTCGACAGTGACCTCGTAGCGTTCGGCGAAGGCGTCGATGATCTCCTCGACCAGCACTTCCGGCGCGCTGGCGCCGGCCGTCAACCCGAGCCGGCGGATATCGCCGAACAGCGACCAGTCGATCTCGTCGGTGCGCAGCACCAGGCGCGAAACCGGGCAGCCGGCCCGCTCGGCGACCTCGCGCAAGCGCTGCGAATTCGAGGAATTGGGCGAGCCGACAACGATCAGCCCGTCGACCAGCGGGGCGACGCGCTTAACCGCCTCCTGCCGGTTGGTGGTGGCGTAGCAGATGTCTTCCTTGTGCGGCGCGATCAGCGCGGGAAAACGCGTCTGCAGCGCCTCGACGATGCCGCGGGTATCGTCAACCGAGAGCGTCGTCTGCGTGACATAGGCCAGCGGCCTGCCCTCGGGTGGGGTCAGGGTCGCAACGTCCTCGAGCGTCTCGATCAGCGTGATGGCGCCCGGCGGCAATTGCCCCATGGTGCCGATCACCTCGGGATGGCCGGCATGGCCGACGAGAAGGATGTGCCGACCGCGCTTATGGTGGACCTCGGCCTCGCGATGTACCTTGGTGACCAGCGGGCAGGTCGCGTCGATGGCGAAGAAATTGCGAGCCTGGGCCTCGGCCGGCACGGATTTCGGCACGCCATGGGCCGAGAAGATCACCGGCCGGCTGGCATCGGGAACTTCGGACAATTCGGCAACGAAGACCGCGCCCTTCCGCTTCAGCGACTCGACCACGTATTTGTTGTGCACGATCTCGTGGCGGACATAGACCGGCGCGCCATGCAGCGTGAGCGCCTTCTCGACGGCGTCGATCGCCCTGACCACGCCGGCGCAGAAGCCGCGCGGGGCGCAGAGCAGGATATCGAGCGGCGGTTTTGGCGCGGCGGTCACGAGGTCTCAACGGCTCCGGTAAGGGCTGCGCCTTCTTTCGGTCTCACGCGAATGATGTCAAGGAAGCGGCTCGCCGCAGGCCGCAGAAGCCCCCCGCGCCAGCCGCCCTCCCCGGCACGCCGGAGAACGCCTAGATAACCCCGATCGACCCCGCGCTCGCGCCAGGCCGCTCCCGTCAGCACGGATTCCTCATGGCCGATGCCTCGCATGTCAGCTATCTGCCGCCGATCCTGACCTTCTGTGCCGGGGCGGTGGTCGCCGTGCCGCTGTTCCGGCGCTTCGGGCTTTCAGCCGTGCTCGGCTATCTCGCCGCCGGCATCGCCATCGGCCCCTCGCTGCTGGCCGTGATCAAGGACGCGAATGCGATCCGCAGCACCGCCGAGATCGGCGTCGTCTTGCTGCTTTTCCTGGTCGGACTCGAATTGCAGCCGGCGCGGCTCTATTCGATGCGGCGAGACATCTTAGGCACCGGCCTCGCCCAGATGGTGCTCAGCGCGGGCGTGATCGGCGCCATCGCCTGGTGGCTCGGGCTCAGCCTCGGCGGCGCGGTCGCGGTCGGGCTGGCGCTCGCCCTCTCCGCCACCTCGATCGCCCTGCAACTGCTCGAGGAGCGTGGCGACGGCGCCGAGCCCTATGGCCGGCGCTGCTTCTCCGTCCTGCTCTTTCAGGACATCGCGATCGCGCCGATCCTCGCCATGCTGCCGCTGCTGGCGACGACCGGCGCGACCAATGACCAGAGCGCGATGCAGGCGCTGGCCGGGCTCGGCCTGGCCTTGCTCGCGGTCGCAGCCCTGGTGTTCGCCGGCCGCTATGCGCTGAACCCGTTCTTTCGGCTGCTGGCCAAGTCCGGCGCCCGCGAGGTGATGACCGCGGCCGCCCTGCTCGTCGTGCTCGGCGCCGCACTGGTGATGGAGAATGTCGGTCTGTCGATGGCGATGGGCGCCTTCCTCGCCGGCGTGCTGCTGGCGGATTCGCATTTCCGCCATGAGCTGGAAGCCGATATCGAGCCGTTCCGCGGCGTGCTGCTCGGCCTGTTCTTCATGGCGGTCGGCATGTCGATCGACCTCAAGCTGGTGCTCGACAATGCCCTGCTGCTGGCGCTCGCCGCCCCGGCGCTGGTGCTGTTCAAGATCGCCGCCGCCGCCGCGATCCTGCGCGCCTCCTGCTCGACCTGGAGCGAGGCGATCCGGGCCGGCGCCCTGTTGTCACCGGCCGGCGAATTCGCCTTCGTGCTGCTGCCGATGGCCGCCTCGCTCGGCCTGCTGAGCCCGCATCACGGCGCAATCGCGACCGCGCTCGCCGCGCTCAGCATGCTGATCGGCCCGATCCTCGCCAAGCTGATCGACGCCTGGCTGCTGGCGCGCGCGGCACCGCCGGAAGAGATCGAGGAGGATTTCAGCGGCACCGCGCCTTCCGTGCTGGTGATCGGCTTCGGCCGCTTCGGCCAGGTGGTGACGCAGGCGCTGCTGCTGCAGCACATCGACGTCACCGTCATCGATGCCGATGTCGAGCGCATCCGCTCCGCCGCCAAGTTCGGCTTCAAGATCTATTACGGCGACGGCACGCGGCTCGACGTGCTGCGCGCCGCCGGAGCAGGCAAGGCCAAGATCGTCTGCATCTGCATCGACGACCGCGAGGCGGCGCTGCGGATCGTCGAGATGGCCAAGGCGGAATTCCCGACGGTACGCCTGCATGCCCGCGCCTTCGACCGCGTCCACGCCATCGACCTGATGCGCGCCGATGTCGACTACCTGATGCGTGAGACCTTCGAATCGGCGCTCGGCTTCAGCCGCGTGACCCTGGAGGGGCTCGGGCTCGACTATGAGGAGGCCAGCGTAGTGATCGAGAATGTGCGCGAGCGCGACGCCCAGCGCATGGAAATCCAGTTCAACGAAGGCATCGCCGCCGGGCTGCACAAGGTGCCGCGCGTCTCGCCCGAGCCGCTGGTCAGACCCAAGGCCAAGCCGAAAGCCCTATCAGAGGAGACCCGCGAGGTCATCGAGGATGGCGGCGCCCAGGTGGCGGTCGGCGGTGTCGGAGAACCGGCCACGTGAACGCCCCCAGCAAAAGCCCGGCCGTCTTCGTCACCGGCTCGACCCTGCGCCATGTCGCGGTGATGACCGCGACCGCCTCCGTCGGCCTGATGGCGGTGTTCATCGTCGACCTGTTGTCGCTGCTCTATGTCTCGCGGCTGGGCCGGCCGGCGGCGACGGCCGGCGTCGGCTACGCCACCATTGTTCTCTACCTCGTCGTCTCCTTCAATGTCGGGCTGATGATCGCGGTGACCGCCCTGACGGCGCGCGCGCTCGGCGCCGGGGACCGCGCCGGCGCACGCCGGCTGGCGGCGTCATCGCTCGCCCTGATGGGCGCCGCGGCTTTCGTGCTGAGCGGCCTGATCCTGCCGCTGCTGCCCTGGCTGCTGACACGGCTCGGCGCGCAGGGCGAGGCCTATGCCGTCGCCCACTCCTTCCTGTGGATCACCTTGCCGGCGAACGTGCTGATGGCGCTCGGCATGGGCTTTTCCGGCATATTGCGTGCCGTCGGCGACGCCAGGCGGGCGATGTATGTCACGCTTTCCGGCGGCATCGTCATCGCCGGGCTCGACCCGCTGCTGATCTTCGGCCTCGGGCTCGGGCCGGACGGCGCCGCCATGGCGACGGTGATCTCGCGGCTGGTCCTGGTCGCGGTCGGCTATCATGGCGCGGTCAAGGTCCACGGCATCGTAGCGCGCCCGACGCTTGCCGCGGTGCGCGCCGATATCGGCCGCTCCCTCTCGATCGCCGCGCCGGCGATCCTGACCAATCTCTCGGCCCCGATCGCCAACGCCTTCTTCGCCAGCATCATCGCCCGCTTCGGCGACCAGGCGATCGCCGCCACCGCAATCATCGACCGGCTCGTGCCGGTGGCGTTCGGTGCCTTGTTCGCCCTGTCCGGCGCGATCGGGCCGATCCTCGGCCAGAACTGGGGGGCGCTGCGCTTCGACCGGATGCGCCGGGCGCTGACCGACTCGGTCTGCTTCGCCGCCGGCTGCGTCGCCCTCGCCTGGCTGCTGCTGGTGCTGCTGCGCCATCCGCTCACCACCCTGTTCGATGCGAGCGGCGAGACGGCGGAGATCGTCGTGTTCTTCTGCCTGATCTCCGGCCCGATGTGGCTCTTCGTCGGCGCGCTCTTCGTCGCCAACGCCGCCTTCAACAATCTCGGCATGCCGCTCTATTCGACGGTGTTCAGCTGGGGCCGGGCGACGCTCGGCACCGTACCGATGGCGTTCATCGGCGCCCATTATGCCGGGCCGAAGGGCGCGCTCGCAGGGGTCGCGCTCGGTGCGGTGCTGTTCGGCGTGCTGGCGCTGGTCTTCGCCTATCGCGCGATCGGCAAGCTGGAGCGGCGAGCGGCGGCACAAACGGCCTCGCTTGCCTGATGCCACCCGGCTGATATCGTCCGGGCGATGGCTGGCGCGAACTCCGACGGTTCGACCGATCCCGGTCGAACGGAAAGCGCGCCGGTGGCGGGACCGAACCCGCAAGGGAGCATGCCATGATGAACCTGTTCGAGATGATGCAGTCGGCTCAGAACGGCCAGGCCATGCAGAACCTGGCGCGGCAATACGGCCTCTCCCAGCAACAGACCCAGGCCGCGCTCGACGCCTTGCTGCCGGCCTTCTCGATGGGGCTGCAGCGCCAGACGCAGAACCCCTACGCCTTCGGCAATCTCGCGCAGATGATGACGGCGACGCCCTTCGGCCAGATGTACGACACCGATGGCGACGGCATTCCCGATTCCGCGGCGCCGATGGGCAATGACGTGCTGAGCCAGCTCTTCGGCTCCAAGGAGGTCAGCAATGCCATCACCGCCCAGGCGGCCGCCACCAGCGGCGTCGGCCAGGCGATTCTGAAGCAGATGCTGCCGGTGATCGCCGCGATGGTGATGGGCGGGCTGTCCAGATCGGCCGGCAATCAGGGGCTCGGCGGCATTCTCGGCCAGTTCGCCGAGATGATGCGCGGGCAGGCGCCGAGCCAGCCGAAGCCGGGCATGCAGGCCAGCCCCGGCAACCCGCTCGAAGCGATTCTCGGCGGTCTGTTCGGCGGTCAGACGCCGGCGGCCGGGCAGGCGCAAGGAGGCGGCCCGTTCGGCGGCGCGCCGATGCCGGGCAACCCGGCCGATATGGGCAATATCTTCGGCCAGATTCTGACCGGCATGTTCGGCGGCGGCCAGCCGTCGCAGGAGGGGGCCAAGCCCGCACCGCAGCGGCGCCAGCCGGAACCAGAGCCGGAGCCCGAGCAGCCGGCACCCTCCGGCGAGACGGGGCCGGGCTCGATCGGCCTCGATGCGCTCAACCAGATGTTCGAGCATGGCCGCAAGGTGCAGGACAGCCACCAGGATGCGCTGAAGTCGATCTTCGATGCGATGCTGGGCGGCGGGCAGCGCCGCGCCTGACATTGGCAGAGGCCGGCCGTGTCGATACCGGCCGCGGCTCCGTCATTCCGGGCATCGCCCATAAAAAAGGGCGGTAGCCGAAGCCACCGCCCGCAGGAACGCGTCACGCCAAGGGGTCAGGCGTTGCACGCGATCTCGATGGCCCGCGCTGCCCGCGCCGGCTGGGTTACGGCCTGTCGAAGCCCGACTTCTCGCCGGCGCGCAGCGGCCGATTGCTGCTGCGCCGAGCGGGCGGAGAGAACGACAGAGGGATCGCGCAGCCAGGAGGTCGCGAGCGCGCCTTCGACATCGGAGCGAACGAGACCGATATCCTTGAGGCCGCGCTCGTCGAGTTCGCCGAGCTGCATGACCTCGCGGCGGTGAACCCAGGCGCGGATCAGGTTTTTGACGCCGATGACCGTCCGGGTGGCTGCACGCGTCACGCTACCGCCAAGGGCAGACAGGGACTTCGCGGCATAGGTCATGATCAGCATGACGGCCTCCTGGGGTTGATCGGCGGATCGGATCATCCGGACCGGCTGGACGCGCCATGACAGGAGCCGGAGAATGACCCAAAGGTAAGTCCCCGCTGGCCATCAGCCAAACGAATGATTATGATGTTTGGCACAATTAATTTTGATATTCCTCCGGGGGATGCCGGCATGGCCCATGTGCTCGACGCCGACCAGCTCAAGACCTTCGTCGCCATCGCCGATACAGGCTCCTTCACCCGCGCGGCCGAGATCGTCTTCAAGACGCAATCGGCGGTCTCGATGCAGATGAAGCGGCTCGAGGAACGCGTCGGACGGCCGCTCTTCGGCCGTGACGGGCGCCATGCCAAGCTGACCGAAGATGGCGAGCGCCTGCTCGACTATGCCCGCCGGATCGTCCGGCTGAACCTGGAATGCGTCGCCAGCTTCACCGAGGCCGATCTCAAGGGCCGTATCAGACTCGGCGTGCCCGACGATTATGCCGACCGCTACCTGCCGGAGATCCTGGCCCGCTTCGCCCGCTCGAACCCGCGCACCGAAGTCACCGTCGTCTGCGAGCCGACGCCGATGTTGGCCGAGCGGATCGCGACCGGCGATATCGACCTTGCGATCATCACCCATGTCGAGGGACGCGGCCAGGGCGAGATCATCCGCATCGAGCCGCTGCTCTGGGTGACCTCGGCCCGCCACTGCGTGCATGAGGAGGACCCGCTGCCATTGGCCCTGGGGCGTCCGACCTGCAATTGGCGGCAGGCGGCGGTCGAGGCGTTGGAGCACAAGGGACGGCGCTTCCGCGTGCTCTATGCCAGCTGGAACTCGACCGCGGTCGGCGCGGCGGTGGTCGCGGGGCTCGCCGTCTCGGTGCTGCCGGAGAGCGCCGTCAGGCCCGGCATGCGCATCCTCGGCGCCTCGGAAGGCTATGCCAGCCTGCCCTCCTGCAAGATCGGCCTGCTGCGGACCCGGCACGACCCGTCGATCCTCTCGAACGCGCTCGCCGAGCACATCATTCAGAGCCTCGACAATCTGCAGAGCTTCAAGACCGCGGCGGAGTAGGCTTGGCGCGCGGACAAGCGCCTTGGCGACCGCGAGCATTTTGAGCGGAGCGGCTAGATCGCCGCGCGTCCATTCGGACGCGGTTACGTGATCTATCATTTTGTTATCGCATCGGAATTTTCCGAAAAGTGGATTCCACTTTTCGGTCCGATGCTATAGTCGATTCGCTCGAAAATGCTCTAGTAGCGCGCCTCACGCAGCCTGAGCGCCACCGTGGCAGCAGTGAAGGTCTTGGTGCGGAGTCCGAACTGCTCTGCAAAGCCGAGGATGAGCGGCTCGTGGCGATAGGACGCGCGGACGACGACGCCATGGTCTTCGTTCTGGAGCGTCGCCAATGCCGAGGCATTCGCTTCGGCGGTCAGATAGGTCATCGTGCCGACACCGACCAGGATCGTGTTGTTCTTGCGCGTGATCGCCGCCGAACCCACCTCGATTCCGGTCTTGCCGGGCAGGACGTTGGCGATCTTGGCATTGATCTGCTGGCCGGTCACGGCGGCGAGCGTCTCGTCGGTCTGCGAGGCCAGCACCAGCGCCGCTTCCGCGGTGAAGCGCGTGATGTCGCGCTGGATGGTGAAGGCCTGCGAAAGGTCGACGGCAGCGGCCAGCGTCATGAACAACAGGGTGCCGATCAGACCGAACTCGACGGCGGCCATGCCCTGCTCGTCCCGCAGCATGCGGCGCGGGCTGCGCCAACGAAACCTTGCCGAGATCATCATGACGGCCTCGCATAGAGTGCGGAGCCCGACACGCTCAGATCAGGCAGCCCGGGCACGAAGGTCACGACCGGAACACGCGCCCGGATCAGCATCGGCGTGCCAGCGGTCGCGCTGGAGAAAGTGGCGCCGATCGCCTGGACCGCTCCGCCATAAGCAGAGAGAGGCTGCGTCTCGAGGCGGATGTTCGCAACGCAGTTGTCCGCGATCACGAGTCGCCCGCAGATCTGGGTGATGACGGCGCTACGGTTTCCGGCCAGGGTCTGAGCGTTGTTGCCGGTCGCGGCATCGGAAACCGCGTCATGCAGGTTCATCTGCGTCAGGAAGACCAGAGCGAACTGCAGCACCGCCAGCAGCCCGGTGATGAAGACCACGCCGACAAAGGCGAATTCGACCGCTGCGGAGCCACGCGCATCGCCCGCGAAGGCGCGCAACCGGCTCGCCAGCCGCAAGATGAGGCCCGGCAGAGTGATCGATCGGGGATAGCGCATCACCGTCGCCACTCCGTCACGGACAGGTCTTGGTGCAGAAGCGGATGTAGTCGATCAGCCCGCCATAGGTATCCTCGCGCCCGGCTGCCTGGAACTGCAGCCTGTACTTATCGCCGGCTTTTAGGTTCCGGAAGATGATCTTCCGCTCAGTCCATTGGTCAGTGTGGACGCAGGTGTCGACGGCGTTCGAGGCCGCCGAGGAAAAGCCACTCGACTTCGCGAAGAAGACCTCGATCCGGTTGGTCTGCCCCTCCCAGGTCGCATTATTGAGCGCATTCCAGACCGCAGTCGACGAGTCCTTGTAAGCGCAGTAGACCTTGCCGGCATAGGCTGGATTGCGAACGCGCGAGATGTACCAGTAGCGCAGCTCGTAATCGCCATTGGCTGGGAGAGTTATCTCCCGCCACATTGACGAATTGGTCCGGCAGTTCGACGTGTAGCAATGCGAGTCGAGCTCGGCGAAGAAATTGCCGAAACGGATCTCGTTGCCGGAGAGCTGCGGAATGCCGTTGATCTCGATGCCGCCCTTGCCGCTCTGCGTAGACCATCCATTCCAGTTGTTCAGGACCGTCCAGCTGTTCGACGCGACGTTGTGGTTGGTCTCGAAGGACTCCACCAGAAGCACCGTTCCCGGCGTCGTCGTGGACACCGGCAGCATGTCGCAATTGCGGACGATCCCGAGCGGGACGTTCTCGAAGCCGAGCACCCCACCGAAAACGTTGGCGCTGTTGCCCGACGCCCGGATGGTGATGATGTTGTTGGCGATGCTGGCGCTGACCGTCACACCGGACAGCCCGCTGCCCGTCACCTTGCTGTTCGTGATGTCGGTCACTACCGGCACGTAGTTCGCGTTCGGATCAGCGTTGGCCTGGCTCTGCCGGTACCTGATCTCGTGCGTCGACTGCTGGCAGCCGAGTTCGACCGCGCTGGCGATGCGCTGCCGCTGGGCGGCGGCGCGGGTCAGGTCGATGCCGCCACCGACAGCGAGCATCAGTGCCGGCAGACCGAGCCCGAAGATCAGCGCGGTCGAGCCGCGGGTGTCCTTCAGGAAGCTGCGAAACAGGGGCATCATTCCAAAGCCTCGCGGAAAGCGTCGAAAACACAGCGCGACGATGCGAAAACCGTAGCCGGCCGCAAATTGACAAAATCTTGCGCGGGCTCGTGAAAACCGGGGCTATCAGCGCATAAGTGGGCCTGTTCGGCCGCTGCAGCCTGAATATGGTAAAGTTTAGCGAAACTTCGTTGCGTAATTTCCGGCCCAATCGGCCAGCCGCTTTCGGCCGCATGACGAGGACGCGTCGTGCAGCGCGCAGCTCGTTGCCCTCAGGGCGCCAGACCGGCCGCGGCCGCGAAGAAATATCGGGAAAGGGTCGTGCCGATCGTCGTCGCGCCGGCAATGCAGGCGAGCGAGATCATGCCGGCGATCAGGCAATACTCGATCGCCGTGGCGCCACGGTCGTCGTGCAGAAAGTCGCGAGCAAGGGCGAAAATCGGCTTCATGCCGCCATTTCTAGCGGCAAGCTGCGGAGAATTCG
The DNA here is from genome assembly GCF_058798075.1 of Allobosea sp. GW823-FHT01F03. NCBI lineage: Bacteria > Pseudomonadati > Pseudomonadota > Alphaproteobacteria > Hyphomicrobiales > Alloboseaceae > Allobosea > Allobosea sp. GW823-FHT01F03. The sequence goes on from NZ_CM179505.1 coordinate 4,597,163, forward strand.
TTAATCGGAAGCGCAAAATTCGGAGGTAAGCGCAGTTTTCCGCCGAAGTCGCGACGCGGGAGGCGTTACATTGTCCCGCCGCCTCACAGCACCAGCTCGGAGAAGACAGGATCGATCCGGCCGCCCCAGGCGCCCTGCTGGCGCACGGCGAGCCGCTCGGCGAGGCTGCGGCCGCTCTCGGCGATGGCCATGACCGGCTCGAGGTAAGAGGTCTCGTCGCGCCCCTGTGCATCGAGACGGGCGCGCCGCGCCAGCCCAGCCCGCACCAGCTCGACGACCTCGCGCGCGATGTCGCGCAGCGGCCGGCCAGCGATCCTGGCATTGAGCCCGGCCTTGGGCACATCGTCGCGCAGGCGCTGGCGCTCCTCGGCGTTCCAGCCCCGGACGAGGTCCCAGGCCGCGGCGAGCGAAGCCTCGTCATAGAGCAGCCCGACCCAGAAGGCCGGGAGCGCGTTCAGCATCTCGACCGGGCCCGCATCGGCGCCGCGCATCTCGATATAGCGCTTCAGCCGCACCTCCGGGAACAAGGTGGAGAGGTGATTGGCCCAGTCCGACATGGTCGCGCATTCGCCCGGCAACTGCGCAAGGCGGCCGGCGAGCAGGTCGCGGAAGGAAGCGCCGGTGACGTCGTGATAGACGTCGCCGCGCTTGACGAAATACATGGGAACGTCGAGCGCCCAGTCGACATAGGCCTCGTAGGACATCGCCTCGTCGAAGGCGAAGGGCAGCATGCCGGCGCGGGCATTGTCGGTGTCACGCCAGATCTCGGACCGCATCGACTGCAGGCCGTTGAGCTTACCCTCGCTGAAGGGCGAGGCGGCGAAGAGCGCGGTCGCGAGCGGCTGCAAGGCAAGCGAGACGCGCAGCTTCGCCACCATGTCGGCCTCGCTGGCGAAGTCGAGATTCACCTGCACGGTCGAGGTGCGGAACATCATGTCGAGGCCGCGCGTGCCGACCTTCGGCATGTAGTTCGCCATGATCTTGTAGCGCCGCTTCGGCATCACCGGCGTCTGCTCGCGGGTCCAGAGCGGCGAATGCCCGAGCCCGAGGAAGCGGATGCCATGCGGCTCAGCGACCGCGTGGAGGTCGGCGAGATGCGCCGCGAGTTCCGCGGCAGTTTCGTGGATGCTGTCGACCGGCGCGCCCGAGAGCTCGAACTGGCCACCCGGCTCGAGCGAGATCGCTCCGCCGCCATCGGGCCCGGCGAGGCCGATGACATGGCCATCATCGAGGATCGGCTCCCAGCCGAGCCGCTCCTGCATGCCGTCGAGCAGGGCACGGATTCCGCCGCGCCCGGCTTTGCCCTCATAGGGCACCGGGCTCAGATCGTCGGCATAGAACGGGAATTTCTCATGCTCAGTCCCCAGCCTGAACCGGGAAGCGGGCTTCTCGCCTTCGGCGATCCAGCCGATCAGTTCGGCCTTCGAGCTGATCGGAGTGGAATCGGAGACGTCGCGGGCCATCAGGCACTCCGGCAGGGAAGGCTTCGGAGCGCCAGACATAGGCGAGCGTCACGGCAACCACAACGACCACGGATGCGGGGTCGGGGTCACAATCTTGCCAAAATGCATGATCGCCGATCAGGCGGCTCCGCGCATGCTGATCCCGGCATCGCCATTGCCGCCGGCGCGCGTCTGCGCCGCGAGCCAATCGACCACGGCGCGCATCCCTGCCTCCTGGCCGCCACTGCCAGCGCGCGCCTCCTCGAAAATGGCGAGCTGCATATCGGCGCTGGTGCCGCCGGCGACGATGCCGCGGCAAGCCGCAAGGTCGGCGCCGCAACCCAGCGCGGCGGCGTCCTCGCCCAGCATCGCCAGCACTTCCTCGAGGACTTCGCCGACCGGGCGCATGGCGCGCCGGGCTTCGCAGACGAAGCCTCCATGCAGACCATAGCGCTGCGCCCGCCAGATATTCTCGGCCGCTATGGCACGCGAGGCCGCGGTCAGCCTGCCATTGAGATCCGGCTTGCGGGCGAGATGGCGCACCAGGCAGCGATAGAGCGCGGCAATGGCGAGGGTATCGTCGAGCCTGGTGCAGCTGTCGGCAACGCGCAGCTCCAGCGTCGGATGCTTTTCCGAGGGGCGGATCGACCACCAGACGAAGCTCGTATCGCGAATCGTCCCGGAGGCGACCATGGTGTCGATATAGGCGCGGTAATCGGCTGCGCTGGTGAACAGTTCCGGCAGGCCGGTGCGCGGCAATTCTGCATAGGCGCACAGGCGATAGCCCATCAGCCCGGTACGCCGCCCCTGCCAGAAGGGCGAGGAGGTCGACAGCGCCAGCAGCAGCGGCAGAAAGGGCAGCATCCGCACCATGATACCGATGCGCAGGTCCTCGTCCGGCACTTCGACATGGACATGCAGGCCGCAGAGCTGATTGCGGCTGCCGAGCATCTGCAAATCGCGCATGATGCCGTCATAGCGTTTGGCCTCGGTCGCACGCTGGCGCGACCAGGCGGCGGTTGGGTGCGTTCCGCAGGCGAGCAGCAGCATGTCGTGGTCGCGCGCGATCGCCGCGAGCCCGGCCCGCAGCCGCGACAGCGACAGCCGCGCCTGGGCCATGTTCTCGCAGACCGGCGTCATGACCTCGATCTGGGATTGCAGCATCTCGCTCTGCAATTCGTTCGGAAAAGCGGCCTGGGCCGCCTCGATGAAACGCGGCGAGATCTTGCGCGCGATGCCGCGGCTCTCGGCCTCGGAAAGAAAATACTCTTCCTCGATGCCGAAACGATAGGCGCTGGTCGCCATGGTCCGCTCCCCCTTCCCGGTGCCCCATTCGTTCGGGTGCGCCAGACTGCCCGTCATTGAGTCGGAACTGCGACCATGGTCGCAGTTCCTGTGCTCAACGTACAACGCGTGCGCCGCGTTCCACGGCTCGGGCCGCAGACCGCTTCGCGCAAATGCCCGGCGCTATTGGCTTATCCAGTCGCCGAGCGTCGCCTGGACGAGCGCCAGCGCGGCGACCGCGGCCGTGTCGGCGCGCAGGATGCGCGGGCCGAGCGAGAGCCGCAGCGTGCGCTCGCGAGCGAGCACCAGAGCGCGCTCCGATTCGTCGAAACCACCTTCCGGACCGATCAGCAGCGCAAGCTTGCCACGCGGGGCGGACTGGAGCGCTGCGACCGGCCCTTCGGGCGCGGATGCCTCGTCGCAGAACACCAGCAGGCGCTCGGGCTCGAGCCCTGCCAGCGCGTCAGCCAGCGGCAGTTCGGGACGAATCTGCGGCAAGCAGAGAATGCCGCACTGCTCCGCCGCCTCAACGGTATTGGCTGCGAGACGCTCGAGATTGAGGCGCGAGACCTGGGTGTGGCGGGTCAGGACCGGCTGGAGCACGCCCGCCCCCATCTCGACCGCCTTCTGCGCCATGTAGTCCAGCCGAGCATGCTTCAGCGGCGCGAACATATAGACCAGATCGGCGGCCGGCGGCTGGACGCGGACCTGGCGCTGCGCCTCCAGCCGGGCCTGCTTGCGGCCTTCCACCCGGATCGCGCAGAGCCATTCGCCGTCGCGCCCGTTGAAGGCCAGGATCGCGTCATCGCTGCGCAGGCGCAGGACGTTGAGCAGATAATTCGCCTGGTCGCGGGCGAGTTCGATGGTCCCACCCGGCACGAGCGCCGCTTCGCAAAAAAGCCTGTGCTTGGAAAAATCGCGCATCCGTCGTCGGTCCGTCCTGGTGGCGCGCCGTGCGCCAGCCGGGATCGGCCGGTGCGGGCGGGCGCGCCTGACCAGATAGGACAGGCGATCGGCGATCACAAAGCGAAGCTGCCGCCAAGGTCGATTTTGTAGCTCCGGACGCGAAAGTCGCCACAATCGGCGGCTATCGGCAAGCGCGTCGTCACCAAATGCGAGCCGGCACTTTGCGGTGCGCGGGCGTGGCTGTTATGGAGACCACGGCGCCGGGACGGCGCGGGTGGAAGAATTCGGAGCGGGATGATGCGGCGATACGCAACCCTGAAGCTGGCTGTGGCGCTGGCGGGCGCTGGCCTGGCCCAGCCGGTGCTGGCACAGGCGCCCTCCGGTTGCGAGAACATGCAGAAGCTGCTGCAGGAGCGCCAGTCGATCGTGCAGGGGCTCAACGCCTCCAGCAAATCGAAGCGCAAACTTACTCCCCAGCAGGCCTGCAGCACGCTCGGCCGCCTCGTCAACAACGGCAACGCCACGCTCAAATTCGCGACCGCCAACCAGGACTGGTGCCAGATTCCGCCGAGCTTCATCGACGGGATGAAGGCGGACAACGAGAAGGCCGCGACAATCCGCAACCAGGCCTGCAATGCCGTCAAGCAGCATGCCGCGATGCAGCGCCGGGCCCAGCAGCAGGCGCAGCAGCAGAGCGCCAACCCGTTCGGCGGCTCGGACACGCTGACCGGCGGCCCGATGCGGGTGCCGCAAGGAGCGCTCTGACCCGAAGGCCCGCTTGCCATGGCGTCTTCGCCCGAAATCGCCGATGCGCCACTGCCCGACGCGCTGAGCGGCCACTGGGTCGACACGCGCGCGCCGCGCCGGTTGCGGCCCTATCTGAAGCTTGCCCGGATCGAGCGCCCGATCGGCTGGTGGCTGCTGTTGCTGCCGTGCTGGTGGGCGGCCGGACTGGCCGCGATCGCCGCGGGCATGCCCTTCCCGAAACTCTGGCACGTCCTGCTCTTCCTGATCGGCGCGATCGTGATGCGGGCGGCCGGCTCGACATTCAACGACATCGTCGACCGCAAGCTTGATGCCCAGGTGGCACGCACCCGCGGCCGTCCCCTGCCCTCGGGGCAAGTCAGCGCGCGCGCCGCAGCCCTGTTCATGCTCGGCCTGTCGCTGGCGGGCCTGCTGGTCCTGCTGCAGTTCAACGCCTTTACGATCGCGGCCGGCATCGCCTCGCTCGGCATCGTCGCGATCTACCCGTTCATGAAGCGCATCACCAACCTGCCGCAATTCGTGCTCGGCCTCGCCTTCTCCTGGGGCGGGCTGGTCGGTTGGAGCGCCGTCTTCGGCCGGCTCGACGCGCCTGCCTACCTGATCTATTTCGCCGCGGTGTTCTGGACCATCGGCTACGACACGGTCTACGCGATGCAGGACATCGAGGACGACGTCATCGCCGGCATCAAGTCGAGCGCACGCTATTTCGGCCACTACACGCAGCAGGCGGTCGGGGGCTGCTATGCGGCGGCCGCCCTGCTGGCGGGCCTCGCAACCTGGCTGGCCGGCGGGGGCATCGTCGCCTTCACCGGGCTTTTCCTGTTCGCGGCCCATCTCGCCTGGCAGGTCCGCCTGATCGGCGGCGCCGACGGACCGACCGCGCTGATGCTGTTCCGATCCAATCGCAATGCCGGCCTTATCCTCGCCGCCGGCTTCGCGCTCGATGCAGCCGCCAAGGCAGTGTTCTAGGACCAGCAACTCCTCGCGGACCGATGCGCATCTCAGCCACGACGTCCCATAGGCCCGTGTCCGAATTTCCAGCGCGCTCCGACGTAGCGGAGCGGCTTGCGAGTGACAGCACTCTCAACACCCCAAATGGATCAGGCCGAGGCTCGCCATGCGAGCCCCGGCCTGTCGATCTGGTCCGTTGTAACCGACGCAGTCGGTGTCAACCCGACAGGATTTCGCCCTGGATGACCACCGGCCGCTCTGCGAAACAGCCGGTCTTGCGGCGCGTCAGGAAGCGCGGTCGCCGGCCGGCCAGCAACGCATAGCGGCGCCGGATGCGGACCGGCCCGAGCGCGACCCGGCCGAGCTGCGGAAACGGCTCGGTGACGACGCCGTCACTGGTCTCGAGCAGCAGCGGCAACCCGCTGGAGCGGCCAAAGCTGCGCCAGGTGGCCACGGCCTCGTCCTCATCGAGCACGGCGATCGTGACCGAGCGGCCATCGCCGGCGGTCAGAGCGAGCTGGAAGCGCGCTTCCTCACCCTCGGCGCCGGCCAGGCGCAAGGCGATGCCGCGCCAGCCCGTCCCGCCGCGCAGGATGCGGACCGGGCCAAGGCGCTCGATCCGCGGCGCCTCCGCCTGATGCGAGGGCGCCCCTTGCGTCCTGAAGGGCTGCCCATTGAAGTTGGTGACGCCGCCAGGGCTGGCCGGCTGAAAGCCGATCTCCCCGGCGGCTGGCGTGACGCTTGCCATCGATTTAACGCCTCTCTCAATTCCCTGCTGCCCGGAACCCTCTGTCATTGCGGGGTTCTCGTGCTGTGCAGGCTGAGATTGGCGGCCGGAGCCTGTCCGAGCGCTTAAGAGCTTCGGTTAAACAAAGGTATCGGCGGGGTTTTCGGAGCGGATCGGGCCGCTTTTCCCCCTGATGCTTGACGAAATCTTTCGCGAGGAGGCCGCATTTTTCCTTGTCCCGCCACGCGCGAGGCCCATAACGAAGCATGATGCAGCCAAATTCGCTTCCCCTCGCCCGCGATCTCCTGCCCGCCATCCGCTCTGCCTGCCTCGAGGCGGGACAGCTCGCGCTCGACCTCTTCCGCCCCGGCGAGAAGACGGCGGCACGCACCTGGTCGAAGGCCGGCGGCTCGCCGGTGACCGAAGCCGATATCGGCGTCGACACCTTCCTGCACATCAGGCTGGCCGAGCTTCTGCCGGCAGCCGGCTGGCTCTCCGAAGAGACGGCCGATGACGCGCTGCGCCTGTCGCGACGCTTCGTCTGGGTCGTCGACCCGATCGACGGCACCCGCGCCTATATGGCGGGCTCGCCGGACTGGGCGGTCTGCGTCGCGCTGCTCGAGGACGGCATCCCGATTGCCGGCGTGGTTCACGCCCCCGCCAGCCGCGCCAGCTATGCGGCGCTGCGCGGCGGCGGCGCATCGCGCAATGACGCGCCGATCCGCACCAGCGGCGTCAGCGATCTCGCAGCAGCGCGGATCGCCGGGCCGAAGCCGATGCTCGACGCGCTCGCACGGCAGGGAAGCTTCGTCGCCGTCGACAAGATTCCCTCGCTCGCGCTCAGACTGACACGGATTGCCGATGCCAGCATCGATGCCGGGCTCGTCTCGCCGGATTCACGCGACTGGGACCTTGCCGCCGCCGATCTCGTGCTGAGCGAGGCCGGCGGAAAGCTGACCACCGCCGAAGGCGCACCGGTGCGCTATAATCAGGCGCATCCGGTCCATGGCATGCTGGTGGCATCCGGCGCAGCACTCCTGCCGCCGCTCGACCAGGCTCTGCGCCGCATGCGCGAGGCCATCTCGGAGCGCGGCTGAGCACCGCCAGCGGCGCAATGCGACCATTGGCGCGTCATTACAACGGAAAATGCCCGAAATCGGCGCTCGCGCGCGGCGCGCGAATGGCGTAACTGAACGCGCGGCCGCTGATGGCGCGAGGTCGCCCGGAGCGGTTTCGGGCCCCGCCTTCAGCTTTCTCTCGCTGGGGAGCCCGCCAGCCGGAAACGGAGGAGTCGATGAGCGCGAGCCGGGAAAACAAGCAGTTGCTGCATCTGGTGATCGGCGGCGAACTGAGCGCGCTCGACGGCGTCGAGTTCAAAGACCTCTCCAAGCTCGACATCGTCGGCGTGTACCCGAATTACGCTGCCGCGCATGCGGCCTGGAAGGCCAAGGCCCAGGCCACGGTCGACCAGGCGCAGACCCGCTATTTCGTCGTGCATCTGCACCGGCTGCTCGACCCGTCGACGGCGCCGCAAGGCTGAACAGAGGCGGTTTCGCGCATATTCGATGGGTTTCTCGCTGCTCAAGACGCGATTTGCACAGGAGGCGCTCGGGCGCAGCCTGGCCTGGTATCTGCGCCTGGTGCGCCGGACGAACCGTTTCGTCACCGAGCCCGCGGACATCTATGAGCGCGTCCGCCCGGAACTGCCGCTGATCATCGCGATGTGGCACGGCCAGCACATCATGATCCCGTTCGCGCGGCCGGACTGGATGCCGGCCTGTTCACTGGTGTCGCGCCATGGCGATGGCGGCTTCAATGCGGTGGCGCTGCGCGAACTCGGCATCGGTGCGATCCGCGGCTCCGGCGCCATGGGCAAGAAGGTCCGCGAAAAGGGCGGCGCACCGGCCTTCCTCGCCATGATGCGCCGGCTCGCGGCCGGCGAGACGATGGTGCTGACCGCCGACATCCCCAAGCGCGCCCGGGTCTGCGGCGCCGGCATCGTCGCGCTGGCGCGTGCCTCGGGCCGGCCGATCCATCCGATCGCCGTGGTCACCAGCCGGCGGATCGATTTCAACAGCTGGGACCGCGCGTCGATCGGGCTGCCCTTCGGCCGCGGCGCCATCGTCGTCGGCGAGGCGGTGAGCGTGGCGCGCGACGCCGACGAGGCGACCTGCGAGGCGGCAAGGCTCGCCGTGCAGGCCGGGCTCGATGCCGCGCATGAGCGGGCCTATGCGCTGATCGGGGCACGCGATCCCGGCGCCGGCCTGCGCGAGGCCGCAGCCGCCAGGGACGCCGCGACGGCTGCAGCGAAGGCGGCAAGACCATGATCGGCCGCAGCCTGATCATCAGCATCTATCGCACCCTGACCGCCCTGCTCGAGCCGGCTGCGGCCGGGCTCCTGCTCTGGCGCCAGCGGCGCGGCAAGGAGGATCCGGCGCGGATCGCCGAGCGTCGCGGCTATCCCGGTGTCGACCGCCCCGAAAAGACCCTGGTCTGGCTGCACGGCGCCAGCGTCGGCGAGACGGTGACTCTGCTGCCGCTGGTCGAGCGCCTGCAGCGCCGCGGCCTCGCCGTGCTCGTCACCTCCGGCACGGTGACATCGGCGCGGCTGCTCGAGCAGCGCCTGCCGGCCGGAGCGATCCACCAGTACCTGCCGCTCGACGTGCCGCGCTATATGCGCCGCTTCCTCGACTATTGGCGTCCCGATCTCGGTCTGCTCTGCGAATCCGAGATCTGGCCGAACCTGATGATCGAGGCCGGCAAGCGCGGCATCCCGCTGGTCCAGGTCAATGCCCGCATGTCCGAACGCTCCTTCCAGCGCTGGTACAGATTCCCCAAGACCTCGCGCTATCTGCTCTCGGGCTTCGAGCGCTGCCTCGCCCAGTCGCAGGAGGACGGACAGCGCCTCGCCCAGCTCGGCGCGCCGCGCGTCAGCATCGCCGGCAATCTGAAATTCGACGTGCCGGCGCCACCGGCCGACCCCAACACTCTTGCTTTGCTTGATGGCCTGATGGCGGGGCGCCCGGTCTGGGTCGCCGCCTCGACCCATCCGGGCGAGGAAGAGGACGTGCTCGCTGCCCATCTCGGCGTCAAGGCGCATCTGCCGAAGCTCTTGACCATCGTCGCACCACGCCATCCCGATCGCGGCGACGAGGTCGCGGCGCTCGCCCAGGCGAATGGCGCCGTCAGCGCACGCCGCTCGCTCGGCCAGTTGCCGGAGCGCGAGGTCGAGTTCTATGTCGCCGACACGCTCGGCGATCTCGGCCTGTTCTACCGGCTGGCCCCGGTCGCCTTCATCGGCGGCTCGCTCGCCCCGATCGGCGGTCACAACCCGATCGAGCCCGCCAAGCTCGGCTGCGCCCTGCTGCACGGGCCGCTGGTCCACAAATCCGCCGATCTCTTCGCCGCCTTCGACGCCGGCGGCGGCGCCCGCCAGGTCGCCGACCGGCAGGAACTGGCCGGCGCCGTGCATCGCTGGCTGAGCGACCCCGCAGCGGCGAGGCAAGCGGCGCGCGCCGCCGCGCAGACCAGTGCCCAGCTCGGCGGGGCGCTGGAACGAACCGTGCAGGCTCTCGAGCCCCTGCTGATGCGCGTCGCGCTCGGCCAGCGCGAGACGGCGCCATGATGCGCGCGCCGGGCTTCTGGTGGCGAACGCCACCTTCAGCCCTGGCCCGGCTCACCTACCCACTCGGCGCGATCTATGGCGCCGCGACGCTGGCGCGCATGCGCCGCCCCGGCATCCGGGCCGGCGTCCCGGTGATCTGCGTCGGCAATTTCATCGTCGGCGGTGCTGGCAAGACACCCACCGTCCTCGCTTTGGCAGCTTTGCTCGCCGCCCGCGGCGAAACGCCCTTCGTGCTGTCGCGCGGCTATGGCGGGCGCGAGGCCGGGCCCGTGCTGGCCGACCCTGCCCGTCATGGCGCTGCCGAGATCGGCGACGAGCCCCTGCTGATGGCCCATCATCTGCCGGTGGTGGTCGCCCGCGACCGGCCCGCCGGCGCGGCGCTCGCCGCCGCGCGCGGTGCCAGCGTGGTGCTGATGGATGACGGCCTGCAGAACCCCTCCCTGCGCAAGGATCTGCGGCTCGCCGTGGTCGAGGGCGCCGCCGGGATCGGCAATGGCTACTGCTTTCCGGCAGGGCCGCTGCGTGCGCCGATGGAAGGGCAGCTCGGAGAGACCGATGCGGTGGTGGTCAATGGCCCGGGCGCCGCCGGCGACGCGGTCGCGGCGCTGGCGCAAGCCGCCGGTCGGCCCGTGCTGCGCGTCGGGCTCGACGTCCTGCCGGAAGCCCTCGCCCGTCTCGACGGGCTCGCGGTGATCGCCGCATCGGGGATCGGACGGCCGGAAAAATTCGCGACGACCCTGCGCCAGTCCGGCGCCCGGCTCGCCGGCGAGCGCCGCTATGGCGACCACCATCCCTATACGGCGGGCGATGTCGCGACGTTGCTCGCGGAGTCCAAGGCGACCGGCTCCACCATCGCCGTGACCGAGAAGGACATGGTCAAGCTGGCGCCGCTCTGGCCGGCGGACGAGCGCGAGCGCCTGCTCGCCGTGCCGGTGCAGTTGCGCTTCGACGACGAGGCGGCGATCGGCGCGCTTCTGGAACAGGCCCTGACGGGTTCAGGGACGGCCGCCGCGGCGGACCCGCAATTGCACCGCCTCGGGTGAGACATAGGCTTCCTGCCAGTCGACCGACCAGTAACGCAGATCCTCGAGCCGGATCGGCGCGCCGGTGACGGCGCAGCGCACGAAGGCGCCGGGGCGAACGACCCGAAACTCGCCATGGCCGTAATCGAGCAATGCCTCGGAGCCGCCGGTCGGCAGGCGCTCATTGATGTTCATGACGGACCCGGGTTGTGAAGCAGCCTTCCGCACCGCGGGCATCGCGGCGGCGTGCTGAGACAAGTGTATGAATAAATTGCCTGATCATGGCGCTCTTGTGATACGGCAATTCCGGCAACTGAAGCAACACGATCGGGCGGCAGCTCGGTGCCGAGGATCGCGCCGAGCCGTCCCCGGACCTCGACGAGCGAGGGCCGATAGGCCGGCCCGACCGTAACAACGACGGACGCGACGAGGGCGCGAAACGCCGCGCGCGCCTTGGCATCGGTCGCCACGGCCTTGTCGAGCCGAAGCGCGAGCGATGCGAGGTCGCGCTGGTACGCGTCGATCGCTGCCGGGTGAAGCGCGACCACGTTGCGATCCGCTTGCGCCGCCGCGAGGCGATTGGCCTGATCCGCCTTGTCGGCGCGGAGCCGCTCCATTCGCGACCTTGCCTCATCGGAGGATAGGACGCCGGTCGCGATGGCATCGACGACCCGATCGATGTCGCGGCCGATCTCGGCGAGGCGCCGCTTTGCCTGCTCCTCGATCCGCGCCGCCGATGCGGCCTCGGCGTTGCGCTTCGCGTTGAAGGCCTCGACGTACCGCGCCATCGCGGCCGGATTGCTGATCTGCTCGCGCAGGCCAGAAACGACCGCATCCTCGATCGGATCGAGGAAGACCCGGCGCGATCCGGCCGGGCAGGTCCCGGAGAATTTCCCGGCGTTGCAACTGATCATCGGCCGGCGCCGAACCGTGCCGGCCATCGACATCGCGCGGCCGCAATGGCCGCAGCGGAGCAATCCAGAGAGGAGCCTCGTGTTGCGGGTCCGAGGGGGCGGCGTATCACTCGCCGCCGCGGCGCGGCGGGCGATGACCGCTGATGCGGTATCCGGATCGACGATGGCAAGCTCCGGCGCCGGAACCCTGATCCAATCCGCTTTCGGATTGTCGCGATGGACGCGCCGGCCAGTATCTGGGTCGCGGATCATCGTGGTCCGGTTCCAGACCATTTCGCCGCGATAGATCGGATTGAGCAGGATGCCTGTTTCGCGATCCCGGTCGCCGTTCAGCGTCGTCGCGTTCCACGTCCCGCCCCGAGCCGAGGCGATCCCGTCGCGGTTCAGGACGGAAGCGATCCGCCGGGCGGAATGCCCAGAGGCGTATTCCGCATAGATGCGGCGAATGATGGCCGCCTCGCCCTCCTCGATCACGAGAAGGCCGGGCGAGCCCGGAACGTGGCGATACCCGTAATGCGCGCCGCCGGGATTGCGGCCGGCGCGGATCACGCCGGATAGGCCGCGCCTGATCTTCTGCGCCCCGTCCTCGCGGTAAAGCTGGCCGATGAGCCCGCGCAACCCGACCAGAATGGTCGATGCGACGCCCTCATGGACCGCGATGAGATCGATGCCGGCGAAGCGGAACCGCTTATGGATGCCGGCGAGGTCCTCCATGTCACGCGAGATGCGATCCAGCGCCTCGACGATGACAGCACCGAACTCGCCGCGCTGCGCCGCGGCGATGAGATCGGCGAGGCCGGGGCGGCCCGCAACGGCGCCACCGGATCGGGCGGCATCGCTATGCCTTGCGACGATCGCGAAGCCGTTCCGGCGCGCGTAATCCTCGCAAAGCGCGAATTGGTCCTCGATGCTGCGGTCGTTCTGATGGTCAGTCGAATATCGGGCATAGATCGCCGCGCGACGCATCGCCATTGCCATCGAAATGGTCTCCAATCTTCGCGCTTCGAGGTTAGATCATGTAGCGCGGACAGAGCCAGCTTCAACGGTTGCAGATTTTCCAACTATTCGCGCGCGGCGTGGAAGCCGATTACGCGGGCACAGGGCGGCCAATTCGCTCGGAGCCACTGACCTGGCCGGCCGACAATGATCGGCCGCCGTGGGCCGCTCTATCGCGATCTGGCAGCGCTTGCCGGAGCGCAGCCTTGGTCGGCTCGTGCCCGGCATCGAGCAACTCGGTCACGGTCCGCTTGGTGATGCCCGGATCGTTGATCTCCGCGTCCCGCGCGATCCGCGCCTCGTGGATGTCCTTCCGCGTCAGGCCAATGTCGGCGGCGGTTGCTTCAACGTTCTCGGTCGGAACCTTGAAGTTGCGGCCGCCGCCGTGCCCCGCAACCTCGCCGCGCTGCTGCGCGGCGTCGTATTCGTCGGCGAGGCGGCGCTTGGCCGCCGCCTCGATCTCAAGCGCGTCGGCTTGAGCGGGCTGTGGAAAGACCGAGCGTTCCGATGGCGCGATCTGATCCGCGCGATAGGCTAGTCCCATAAAAAATATGGGGAGGCGCGATCATGTGGGTAAGGATGGCCTCGGGCGACGCCTCGGCGGTCTGGATCAGAGCCGGCATCGTCCTATTGATCGGCTTCGGGATCGCGTTCCCGATGCTCTGAGCGCATCGACCGTCGCCTTGGTCACGACCTCGCCCGCCGCGAGCATCTCCTCGATCCTGCTCTGAACGTCAGGCTCAGCAGATGCGAGCGCGTAGAGCGCGGTTGGAGGCAGACTTGCAATCGATGCAAGTTTGGCTCCGAACTGCTCCGCAACCTTCATGAAGTTCTGGGCTGTCCGCTCGCTCATCCCGAACTCGGCCTCGATCCATGGCAGGAAGGAGCCGTGCGGAAGCGAGGCTTTGACCGCGAGCAGGTCGCGGCCGATCTCGATGATGTCCTCGGCGGTCCGGACAAGATTAAAATCAGATGGATTTGGGCAAGACTACCATCACGGCCATTGCGGCATAGTCCAGCCATGGCAGTGGTTCCGTTTCCGCCTCGCAAGCGCCCCCAGCACGAGCGCCCCAAGTACGAACTCCCCCGGCATAAACGAAGCGTGGACTGGCGGCGGATCGGCAGCGTTGCCCGCGTAATGGGGCTCGCGATTATTTTGACAGTTGCGCTGTGGGTCTGGCGGGAGCCGCTTCATGCCGCGCTATCGCCGGCATGCACCATCCGAGCGAACATCGACAAGCGAACCGGGGAGCGCATCTATCACCTGCCGGGGCAGCGATACTACGCGGCGACGCGCATTTCACCCTGGCGAGGCGAGCGCTGGTTTTGCAGCACGATCGATGCAGAGCGAGCCGGCTGGCGCCCGTCGCGGGTCTAGCGCGCTACGGAAGCGCGCTGCCTGTCGCCACCTGCTCACATCCCGTATCCTTTAAGGCAGCGCCGAGCCGTAGCTGGAAGTTGTCACGGAACCGGCCGAAGGCTGCATCGACGCGCGCCAAAGGAATATAGTGCTGGACGCGGCCTATCCGGCTGTCGAGCCAGCCTTTCGCGACGGCATCGAACTCGACGCGCGGCACAAGGTAGATGCGGCGCTCATCGAGATCGGCGCTGGGAAGCAGTACGATAGCGAGCCAGTCGAAATCATCGCCTCGCTCATAGTAGTCGATGAAATGGCCGCTCCGGCGCTGAAATGTCCTCGCCTTCACAGAAATGCGCTGCGGCGGCATATCCTTCGGCTGCGCGATTACGTCATATCCCGGCCAATTGTCGGGCACCTTGAGCGCAGGGATGCCGGCCAACGTCAGCTCCGCAGCGACCAGCATCTCGCATGCGTCGCCGAGTTGCTTGGTCGTATAGGCGCGCGAAGTCGTAATCTTATCGCTCCGGCAGCCAGAGGTCCTTCGGATCAGCCTTCCGCCTGCGCCGATCTCCGGCCTCGCGATCGAACTGGATGTGCGCCTCGGTCAGCGCCATTTCGAGGAAATAGGCAAGGCTGTCGTAGCCCTGAGCCCGCGCATCGGCTGTCAGCACCTCGATCCGGCCAACAAAATCGTCGGCCCGGCGCAAGCGGACCAGCGGCACGCTGGAGCCTGTTGCCCCCTTACCAGCCATTGGCGCACCCTCCCCTATCTATTCAGCGTATTCGCGCGCGAGGCGGTCGTACAAGCCCCGGCGGCTTCGGCGCGGACGCCGGCTCGCGCTCTCCGGCAAGAGCGCGCTTGATCGTTGACTTGCCGACGCCAAACTTCTCCGCTGCATGGGAGACGGCGCTTTTATTCCGTCCAGCACCCTTCGGGTTCCGTTCTGATTTTAATTTCGGCGCAGGCTGCGCCGAAATTACCTTGAGCAGCTTATCGTGCTCGCGAAGGAGCTTGACGTACTGGCGGATCAGATCGCGGCGCCGCGCCGGCGTGAGATGGCCGCGATCGACGTTCTCCGAAATCTCCGCGAACCGGCCGCCGATCCGAGAAGTATCCATCTGCGCGACCTGCTGCTCGTAGACCTTGCCGCCGCGCTGGATGAGGCGCGGGGTCATCTGGCGGTTTCCGCCAGATGTGAGAGGGCGCAAGCGCCGTGCCATCTGCTCATCCACGGCGCAGCGCCACGTAAAGATGGGCTACTCCCATTCGGCTCGGCTTGTGGCAGGCTGCGCTGAACTCTGGAGAACGCTATGCTTACCGCCGAACAGATCGCCGCCGCGAAGTCCAGGACCGCCTACTCTCTCTCCGAGGGGGCTCACCACGAGCACGACGACTGCATACGCATTGCGCACGAGTGGTTGAGCGCGCAAGAGCGAACCAAGGGCACGATGCGACGCACTTACGCGATGAAGCATCTAATCGAGCGCTGGGGAGGCCGGTATGTCTCCCAGACCGACGTTGAGGTCGCCGCCGTCTTGCTCGGCCTGCGGGGGACCTATCCGAAGTACAATATCTCCTCTCGCCTCACAGAGCCCGACGCGTCGCGGTTGAAGGGTATTGGCGAAGCTAACTCTCAAAACCAGCGCAGGCGGCACAATCCGACAGTCTACGGCCGGCAAGAGAGCCTTTAGCGGAAAGGCTCGGCTCCGCCGCAGCCAAGGCGCGCGATAAAAGCACGCTTGCTGAGAGACCACTCGGATGCGAGCGGAAGAGCTAGGGTTGCCTTGGAGCGAGGAGGTCGCTGCGCAAAATACTGCGGCGACGCCAGTTTCGCTGCCCCCTGCTATTCAGAGGCCCTCCAAGGAGACGATAGTGAAATCATGGAATTGGCCGCTGACCTGCTTTTTCGGCCTGATCACCCTCGCCACGATTGTCGGCATCATTCTCCCACCTGAGGATCGCATCTGCTCCTATGTCCTCCTCGCAAAAGCTGCCGAGCAAGCAAATACGCCGGTGTTTGGTTGCTTGGAGTTTTGGCTCAACCGATATCAGACCGGCATTGCTGCCATCCTTGCTCTCATCGCGGCTGGTGTCAGTGTCTTCTTCCTACACCGTCAAACAGCTCAAGCGGACAAGCACGAGCAGGAGCGCTACAAACGTCAGCATGCCGCGGCCAGAGCGGTCTTACAGCTTACGCTCACCGAAATATGCGACTATGGCAAGAAGTCGGCATTGGCATTCCACGGTGTACTTGAAGCGATGGGCGAAGATGGACGTGTGTTGCGGCCTATCCATTTCGATCCGCCGCCTGTTCCTGAACAGCCGATCGAGCAACTCCGCGACTTCATCGCCAGTACCGACGCGGCCCAGTCAGCAATCGTAACTGATCTCATACATAAAATTCAGGTTCACAGCGCACGGAGCAGGACTGACACGCTCAACATTAGGGCTCCTGAGCAAGGCGATGCTCTCGTGCCAAGGGTACAGATCGTAGAATATCTAATCGACGCCGCTGAGATATACGCACGAGGATCGATGCTCTTTGATTATGCGCGGCGGAGAAGCGAGGAATTTCCTTGTGCTCCTAAGCAAGCGAACATGTCGAATGCTCTGTTTCACATTCAGTACGAACTAATGGATCAGCGTGAATTCCGAGAGATACTCCAAAGACTCTACCCCGCCGAGTGACCGTTGCTATCTCACGAGCGCGCCACAAGCGCGACGACCACCAGATCGCGATAGCGGGCCATCGCCTTCGGCGAGGTCGAAACAGGATTGATCGCGACGGCGCGGAGCCCGGCGATGTCGCCGGCCTCGGCCAGTGCCACGATCTCGGCAAGGCGCTTGCGAAACCGCGCATGCGTCGGGGCGCTGAAATCCGGCGCCGGCGGCAACTCGCCGCGCTCCGCAGCGGCAAGGGCCGAGGCGCGCTTGCCAAGGGGCTTCCCCGCCCAACCTTT
This sequence comes from Allobosea sp. GW823-FHT01F03, assembly GCF_058798075.1. Classification (NCBI taxonomy): domain Bacteria; kingdom Pseudomonadati; phylum Pseudomonadota; class Alphaproteobacteria; order Hyphomicrobiales; family Alloboseaceae; genus Allobosea; species Allobosea sp. GW823-FHT01F03. The sequence goes on from NZ_CM179505.1 coordinate 4,614,116, forward strand.
CCGCGCGGCCGCTGACGGCCGCCTATCGGCTTCCTGGCGGGCCTCGTCCTGCATCGCGAAGGGGACCGGAACCGAGGCGCCGGTCGGCGTGATCGCATAGATCAGGACGTTGCGGCCGGGATGCGCTGCCTTGATCGCATCGGCCTTGCGGACCGCCTCGATCAGGGTCGCGGCCGGCTCGTTGATCTTCTTGGTCGGCGAGAGGCGCAGATGTGCGTTGAAGCTGGTCGCGGTTGCAACAGCGGCGCGATCGGCGGCGTCGGCGGGATGCGGCTTCCTCGGCATGGCGGTCTCCGATCCGGCGCGGAATGCGCTGGTCACGACTGCATGACCCGACAAGTCGAGCAACTGGCGCTGAGATCGCTCCCCCCGAGCGCCTCCGCCAAACGGAAGGGAAATCCGAATTTCGATCCGCCTGATATTCGCGATGATCGGGGCTCGGCGCCGCACTGCGGCTCTATAGCGTGAAAGGCCCCGATGCCGCCCCCCTCGCCTATTGCGTGCAGCTAGGGCTCACTGCAATCTCACCAAAACAAGGGGGATGACATGAAGGTGTGGGCTGCAACATTTGCGGCAATGGCAGCGATCGGAGGGTCGGCCTACGCGAACGACATCGATACAGTCCGACGCTGTGCGGGCATCCGGGAATTCAGCGCGCGCCTGGAATGCTTCGACGCCTACGCGCAGGCTTTGCTAGCGAGCGACGCGAAGACAGGCGCGACGACGAAGGAGGTGATCGCGAGTAAGCCGGCAGAGTTCAAGAGGACTGATCCGGCTGATATCCAAATCACGCCGAACAAATTCATCGGCCGAGGCGTCGAGGTCGCAGGGTTCCAGTGCTTCCATGCGGACAAGGACGAATTCCGATGCATCCATCCGAAGGCAACGCTGTTGCTGCTCACCATCAAGGTCAAGCCTGATATCGAGCAGGCGACGCTGGAAGACACCTGCGGATCGATCAACACGGCTGTGACTTCGCCGAAATGCAGACGCACGCTTCGCTTCGTGCCGCTCAAAGCCGAGAATGACAAAATCGACGGATATCGATCTCGAACCATGATCTTCGCGGGCGAGATCGAGGTCGTGCCGTCGCAACGCCCGCGCAGATAGGTCTCCGATCCAGATGATGCGGAAGTGGCCAGCATTCGTGACAATCGACCTCGGAACGAGCGAGGCGGACGACGCGGAAATGCACCGCCGTTGGGAGAACTATAACCGCGAGATGCAGGGCATCATCGCCTCCGGGGTCGCACATCAGGACGCCGATAGCTGGTGGGTCGAAACTGCGACCGGCGAGCTGATCGGCCCCGACCCGGATATTGAGCGTCCCCGGACTGCCGAGGAGATGGCGCAAGCCCGCCCATTCGTCGAGGCGCTGCCGGAACTCGCCGCAGCAATCCGCCGGACGCGCGAGGCGAAGCGCACGGACTGACAGGAAACGACAAAAGCGCCCCGCGCGGCAGAGCCGGCGGGGCGCATTCGGAAGGGAAATTGTTGACGGCTATGACGCTGCCGGCCCGGCGCGCAGATCGTCAGCGATCCGCCGCGCGAGCGCGCGCCAAACCTCGTAATCGAAGCGATCGTCCTCCATCGAGACGGCGAGGATTTCGGCTCGATCCGCGATCTCGGCGAGGCTCGATGTTTCGGTCCGGCAGATCATGTCGAGCGCTTCGTACTCGGCGTCGCAGATCGCCGACCAGCAGCGGTTTCGCTCGTCAGTGATCGGACCTGCCAGCTCATGGAAGGCGTCATCGTTCGCTTTCTGGAAAGCAATGAAGATTTGCGCACGCATGATATGATCTCCAATTGAATTGACCAGATCAGTTTGCGTAAAAATAAATCAAAGTCCAGAAGCAGATAATCCAACTATACAGTTGGATTATTTGCAACTTTCTAAGCAAATTATCTGCAACACTACGTCGCGGCAGCTATCGAGGCCCCATCGGGTTGCCGGCACCGACATTCGGCGCGGCCTCTGGCATTGATCGCCCGGTCGAGCCGGGGCCGTTGCCGGACAACGGGGCATTCGCGACGGCCTGCGCCGCCTGGATGAACTGCGCGAGCGCGCCGGTCGGAGAGAGGTCGATGGTGACGCGGGTCTCACCCTGCACCGCGACCTCGGCGTTCGCTGTGATCTGATCCGGCTTGACGACGGCCTCGACCGTGCCCGTTCCCGCCGCGCCGATTGCCTGGACGACTGGCGCCCCCGGCATCGTCATGACGCGGCCGGTCGGCGCGGCGCCGAGCGGCATAATGCCGGCATCCTCGATCGTGGCGTGGCCGGCCCGGACCGCCTGCGTTTCGGCGCGCAGCGCCTCGTGATAGGCGCGGCGGCGCTTCTGGCTCCAATTGTGAGCCTCGCCCGGCGCGACCTGACCCCGATCGCCCTTGACCGGCTCGTAGCCGCGCGAAAGCAGATCGTAATAGCCGTAGGCGAGCATCGCGGGCGGGACGAAACGCGTCGCGGCAGCGGCCGCCGTGGCAAGGGCGCCGCCTGTACCGCCAGCCGCGCCAGCGGCCCCAGCCGCTCCCGCTGCCCCGGCCGCCCCAGCCGCGCCTGCGGCCCCGGTGAGGCCGAGCACAGCGCCGGCCGCGGCGATCTTGGTAATAGCGAGGGACAGGCCCGTGATGGTTGCAACGGCCATTGCCCCGTAAGTCCCCCACTCGATAAGGCGGGGGGACGTATCGGCCAATGAGCGAAGGCCGGAGGAGACCGCATCGAGGCCGGTCGCCACGGTGGCCAGGACGCCGCTCTCGGCAAGCGTGAGGATCATGTTGTCCCACGACGAGGTCAGGCGGTTATGCGCGCCGACCGCGCCTTGGTTCATGACCTCCGCGCCGCGCGCCGAGGCGCCGGTGCTCTGCTCGGTCAGGATTTTGAGAAAGCTCTCATATTGCGGCCCGAGGACGTTCGCGAGGCGCGCGCCCTGCTTCACGTCGAAGAGGCGCGCGATCTGGCCGGTCGTCACGCCCTTGTTGAGCAGGTCCGCGATGAGCCGGTCGATATCGAGGCCCTCGCCGAGCGAGGTCGCGTAGCGCGCCGTCATCTTGGCGATCTTGGCGCGATCCTTGACGCCGGTGACGTTCATCTCCTTGATGACCGCCTCGGCGATGGCGACAGCAGGATCGCCGCCATCCGCCGTCGCCGCTGCGACCGCGGCCTCGATCTCCTTGCGCTTGCCGGAGATGTTGAAGCCCTGATTTCGGAGGCCCGAGGCGTAGTCGTCGAAATTGACCGGCTTCGTCGCGGTTGCGTAGTCCTCCCAGCGCATCCCCATTTCGGCCATCTGCTGCCGGGCATCGGCGGTCGGCTTGACCGCCCGGACCAGCATGGAACGGATCGCAACGCCGCTCTCATCGCCGCGAAGGCCGGCCTGGCCCATCGTCGCGATCATCGCGGCAAGCTGCTCCTGGCTGACGCCGAGGCGCGCCGCGAGCGGCGCGGCGAATTTGAAGCCCTGGGCGAAATCGTCGACGCCGAGGCGGGTGATATTCGCGCCCTTCGCGACGATGTCCTGATACCGCTGCGCCGCGCCGACGATCCGCGGGTCGCCGGCCTGCATGCCGTAGGCCGAGAGCGCCGAGACGGTGTAGTCGGCCGCCTTGTACGGATCGACCTCGCCGAAAAGGCTGAACTGCATCGTCGGCAGCGCGAGCCCGCCGGCCTGCTTTTCAAAGCCGGCCTGCACATAGGCGCGCTGCAATTCCATCACGTCCTTGGCTTTGAAGCCGAGGCCCCGCGCGCCGAGGTTCCGAGCGTTCCGGCGAAGCCCATCGGCCTCCTCCTTGGAAAGCTCGCCGCGGGCCTGCGCTGCGTTGACGCTGCGCTCGAAATCGATCGCGCGGTCATAGGCCAATTTCCCGACCATGATGACACCGATCGTCGTCAGGCCGCCGGCCCCGATCCCAAGGCCGAGGCCGGGGCGCGGGGTCATGGCGGCGGGGATGGTCGGCACGCCATGCGGGACCTGCTGGATCAGCGGGACGCCGGAGCGCGAGGCCCGCTGGCCGGGCGGCACGCCCCACGGATGGGCGTTGAGCGCCTTGCCTGCCGCGGCCTGCCGATGCATCGCCGCGGTCGCCACGTTGAGCGTCCGCGTCAATTCGGCCTGCTGCTTCGCGATCGTGTTGATCGGGATGCCGGCGCCGACGAGGGAGGCACGCGCCTCGCGAACCGCCAGGCCCTGCTCGCGGAACGCCGCGGTCGCGCGCGAGACCGCCAGCGAGGCCCGGCTGTACTCGCCGAGCATCGCCTTGGTCGGCGTGGCCGTCGCATCGAGTTCCCGCTTGAGGCGAGCGGCCTCCTGTTGCGTCCGCCTCATCGCGAGGCTGGCGTCGTCGAGCCCGCGCGAGACGGATCGGAAATTGTCGATCTTGGCCAGGCGCGATCCGATCGCCTCGACCTGCTTCGCGAGATCGGCGCTCGCCGCGCCGAGCGAGTTCTTGACCATCGCGCCGGTCTTGCTCGCCGCCGCGATTTTAGCCGCGAGCTTGTCGATCCCCGACATGTCGCCGGCGCGCGCCGAGATGACGGCAGCTGCTTCGACGATCTTCACCATGGCTTGTCCGATCGGGGGGTTGCGGAGGTGGCGGCTTTACGGCTTCAAGCCGAATTCGCGCGCGACGCGCCGGCCTTGGCCCCATCCGGCCGACATCCCGATCGGCCGGAGCGAGGTCAACGTCGCGATCGAGGCGAAGTCATCGAGCAGGTTGTCGCAACCTGGGATCGCGCGGGTCTCGACGCGATCGACGCAATCGCCAGCCCGACCAGCCTCGATAAGCTTCGCATTGACGGCATCGACGGCGGCCTCGTGGCTGCGGAGCCGATCGAGAAGTTCGACGATCGCGACGCTATGGCGCTCATAATCAGCGCGAAGCCGGGCGGCGAACTTCTTGGCATCGCTCTCGACACGCACGCGCTCGGCATCGAGAGCAGCGTTGCGCTCGGCGGCCTCGGCCTCGGCAACGCGGCGCTTCAGTTCGACCTCGGCCGCTCCAAGCCGATCGAGATCGAGGCGGGCCGCGGTCATCGCAGCCTCGGCGGCCAAAATATCCTCATTGGAGCCGGTCAGGAGGAGGTTATTGCGCGACGCGGTCACGGTAGCGAGCACGTCGCGGGCGTGCGGCTGCGCCGCCGCGACCTCGGCCAAAGCGGCCCGGATCGCGGCGGAGGTCTCAGCGCCCGCGCGGAGCCGGCGGATCATATCGCTAATCATTGAGGCCATCCCTCATCTGCTGCCGGGAACTGACCGAAGGCGAAACGCTCGCCCCGGTCCGCTGCATCGATCAGGGAGGCGGCCAGGGTGCGGGCAGCCTCGGGATCGAGGATCGAGATCGCGGTCTGAACGCCCTCGCGCGCGACCTGCATCGCGACGATGGGAACGCCGGTCGGCGCCAGCATGGGCTCGACGCCGATCGTCACCGGAGGCAGATCGTCGGCACCGGGACGGGTGACAGTCATGGCTCGGTCCTACAAAGCCGCGGCGGGGTTTTTATAGAGGCCGCGCCAGTCGATCGTGCCGGCGCCGACATCGAGACGAACCTTGATCTCGACGCCGTCGATGTCGAAGCCCATCCGGCTCTCGGTGTAGACGCCGCGCTTGCCTTCGAGATAGGCGAGTTCGACCGTATCGATCTGTCCCGGATCGGCAGCGAGGAACCAGTGGAACCGGCTGCCGGCGACGGCGGCGCCGGTCGCCGGATTGGTGAACCCGCCATCGAGCCGGGGCTCGCTGATCGGGGTCAGGCGGGTCAGATAGTTCGGGACCACCTTTCCGGTCTCGACCGGGCGGATCGAACCGAGAAGCTGCTCGGCCTTCATGACCGCGGCGACCGAAGTGATCAGGTAGCCCGGCGTCAGGTTGAGAAGCGTCTTGCCGTCCAGACCCTTCTGAAGGCGCATCGCCTCGAAGCCGAGCGCGACGCTGTCGGCGGTGATGCCGGCGGCAGTTCCGAGGTTCCCGTGGTTGGCATGGAACAGCGCGGTTCCGTCGCCCATCACCGGGTTGCCGATGATCTGCGCCCAAACAAGGTCGCTCTCAAGGTTCGCGGCCTGGACGCCGAAAGCGCGCGGGATGCGCGTGAAGGCGCCGAGATCATCGTTCATGATCCCCTGCCGGGTGATGCCGACGATTTTGCCGTAGGTCAGGATGCCGTAGCTCTCCTTGCCCTCGGCGATCGTACCGCGCTTGAATTCGCCGTGCTCGTTGACCTTTTCGAGCTGCGGAGCCTCGCCGAGCTGCAAGCGGCTGATCTGCTTGAAGTCGGGAGCCGAAACCTCGCGGACGAGCGGGCGGAAGGTCTGCGGAGCGGCCTCATAGCCGGCGCGCAGCGTCTTGTTCGCCACGTTCGACAGAATGATCGGGAAATCGGATGTCGAGTGCAGCCCGCCGGAGCGCGTCGCGCCCGCGAGGGCGCGATCGGCGATATCGATCCGGGACATGCCGCGGGTGCTAATCCCCGCGGCCTCAAGGCTGTCGCGGGCGATTTCAAGGAGCGACATGCCTCGGAAGTCCTGACCCGCCTCAGTCAACGCGAAGGTCGCCGGATCGGCGCGGTGCAACATTGCATTGGCGATCGCTTCGGCGCGACGCTCGCCGCCGTTCGGGCCGGTGATGTGGACCCGGTCGTCGACAGACAGAGCATTGAAGGTGGGCACGGCGTCTTCCTTTTCTTGAATGGCGCGGAACAGCTCGACGCGGAACTCGGGAACGGTGAGACCAGCGCGGATCGAGCGATCCGCGAGGTCGGTCATGTCGACCTTGCGTCCGAGATCGCGGATCGCAGCGGCATCGGCGCTGATGTCCGGCTCGGCGGAGATCATGGTGAAGCTGTGCTTGGGAGCGCCGACATCGGTTTCGGCGCTTCGCATCTGCGCGCCGGGGTCGGCGGGGATCGGGACCGCGCTGATTTCGAGCGGCTCCCAATCGACGACGCGCCACAGGGCGGGATCGCCGTCCTGGCCGTCCGTCTTCTCGACCTTGTGGTAGCGGTAGCCGACCGAGACGTTGCGGATCACGCCGTCCCGAATGTCCTGCACGAGGCCACGGACCTCCTCGCGCTTCGAGAGGACGACCTTGGCATAGCCCTTGCCGCCATCGATCCGAGCCGAGCCGGGGACGACGGAGCCGATGACGTGCTCAAGGCGATAATCGGCGTGGGTGTTGAGGAACGGTGCGCCGGCGTTGAGCCGGCCCAGGCGGACCGATCCGCCATCGACGACGAGTTCCTCGTCATAGGCGCCCTCGCTCCACGAGTAGCGCCGGACCTTCGCGCCGGTCGTAAAGACCAGCTCGATCGTGTTCTCGGCCTCGTCGAAAGAGGACGCGCGGACCTCGGCGGCCCGAGCCAGTTTCGGAGCGGTATGCTGCACGTCAGCCATGAGCGCGCACCTCGCGCCGGACGCGCCGGGGCAGCGGGTCGCGACTCTGCTCGCTGAGCCAGACGAGCAGGTCGGCCAGTGGATATCTGGCCCGGCCACCGATGCGGACCCAGGCCGGGCCATGGCCGCTGGCCCGGATGCGTCTCAAAGTATCGATTGAAATTCTAAGCCGCTCTGCGGCCTCGGCTTCGTAGAGAAGATCGTGGTCCATGAAAGTTCTCGCACTTGCGCAACTTCATGCGATCGATAGCACAATTAAGCATTTATGTCCAAAATCTAAGTAAAGTTGGAAATTTTGCTGCATACAAGTTGGAAAATATCCAACTCAATACATTCCGAATGCGATCCGCCGGCCGTGGCCGGCGACGATCTCGCCGTCGACATCACCGAGCAGGATCGGATTGGTGAACCCGAACTCCTCGATGCTCGCCCTGATCTGCGCGATCTGCTCCGCGCTATGCAGTCGCGCGTTCCGCGGGTTGGGAACCAGATCGTCGAGCTGCCAGAACTCGACGGAAAGCGGCTGTTTCTTCGTCATAGGGCGGGTGGCCGTGCTCTGCGAAAAGTAAAGTCAAACCGGAATGCGAAAAACCCGGACATGCACGAGAACCGGGGGCTTGGCCCGCGCCGTGATCGGATCGGCAGCAAGGCCCCAAGGCCGGGGGGCATGCTGGCGGGCCAGCGGCGGGCCGTCGCGGGCTTCCGCGGATCGGGGGCGGGCTGGGCCGCCGCAGGGAGCGGCTGCCAGCCGCGTGAGGCCGAGGGGGGCCGTCCCGATCGTCATGGCGGCGGACGGCGCTCATCGCGCCGCCGCCTGGCCCATCGGGCTCAACTTGGGCGATGAGGGCTGCCCTCATGACGGCCCTCGCCTGCTCATCCGGCGGTTGGAACGGGCGGGATTTCCAGCGCCCATCCCGCCGACACCGGCCTTGAGGCCGTACGGCGCGGCGGCGCCTATGGCGCCCGCAGCCGCCTCGCTGCCAGGAGGGTCAGTATCCGCCATCCATTGCGGTGGAGTTCCTGGCTGCCATTGCTCAGCCTTCGCCCTATCGGCGATCTGCTTCGAGAGCTGGAATTCTGATAGCCGCGCGCTTGGGGGGGTAGGGGGGCTTCTCCCTACTATGGGTGAATAACTTGTTCGCGCTTTTCGCTTGGATTGTTCATGCTCCCGCGCCTGCGTAGCATGCACAAATTGTTCACCCTCGACCGCGCTGCTATCATGCACAATTTGTGCATGCTTTTCGTTTGCATACTCGGGAGGGATGACGGCCGCGATGGTTCGCCTCGGCCCGCGCACCTCGACCTTGATCAAGCCCGCCTCCTTAAGGGCATCGAGGCCATATTGAACGCTGCGCAGATCAAGCCCCGTCTCTTCCATCAGCCAGTCATTGCTGGCGTGGGTCTTGAGTTCCTCGTCCAACGCCACCGGCAGCACAGCAACGAGAGCAATCGGGCGCGCCTTTCCGCGCATCGCGTAAAGGGCAGCTCGACGCCAGAGCGCTTTGGGCAATTGCGAGGTCAGTCCACCTCTCTTCGCGCCCATCACGCGCCCTCCCCGGTCTGGTTCGCCTCGGTATCGGCGAGCGCCATCGCGAGCGCATCAGCAGCGCCCTCTGCCTCGGGGGTGGTCAAGCTGTAGCGGAGATACCGGTTGCCGCCGATCCCGACCGCAAGCGCCACAAGGCTTTCGCCGTAGGCTCGATCCGCCGCCGCATTTGCGCGGCCATTGGCGGCATGTCTGCGCGGGAAGCGGCCGTCCTCGCGTGTTCGAGCCAGGTCGCCCAACGAGGCGCGCAGCGCGTCGACCATGCCTTCGGCCTGGGCGATGGTCAGCCCGATCGCGAGAGGCCGCGACCGGCCGAGATTGAGAGAGAGATTGATCGATGTGCGGCCTTCGCCGCCGACGATCATAACGGCCGCGGCTCGGCCGTTACGCGAAATGCGCTGCGTATGCTGCTGCATAGGTTCTTCTCGATCCCATAAGGGCGAAATCACTTGTCGGGGGACAAAAAAGACCGATGGGCGCCGAGACCGGCAGCGGTCGGTGAGCCGGGCGCGGAATGCCAGCGCCCCCATAGCGGAACGTTAGCAAAAATCGCGCGAATGCGCCATACCGCATTGAAACAGTTCAGAAAATTGGAAATTTTCCAACTGGTCGGCGGAAGATTTCCAATTCCGATCTCGCGATCGAGTGGGTTTCTCGCGCCCTGCCCCGGCGTCCGGTAGCCCAGCGGGGCTTTGTCGTACCGGATCGATCGCGGGCAGCCGCCTCGGCGGCTTCCGCTTCCTTCTCCACCGCACGCTCGGAGGCGACCGGCGCGAGCCGATCGCCGAGATGGAGGACGTTGCTGCTCGGCGCAGGGCGCGAGGTGATGTCGCCGGCAGGCGGCCGCGGATCGGCTCGACCGCCGATCCGGGCGACCTGCATAGTCGAGATCGTGCCCGTCTTCGGGTGGATATACTGTCGTTGAACGACAGTATCCGCCGGCCGAAGACGGCCCACCATGTCAGCGCCAACGCAGCAGCGCCGCGCAATCTCGCGGTCGCTCCACTTGGACCACTCCTCATCATTGAGGAGCACGAGGACGGCGTTGCGCTTGTCCTCGCGCGTGCGCTGCAAGCCGTGCGCGCCGTTGGCGCCGACCGAAAAGAGGACGGCGTCACGGAGGCCGCCTTCGCGGACCTCGGCGTCGATCTCCTCAACGCCCGCCTCAACGGCAGCGTCGAGGCGGTGGAAGCCATCCGCCAGCCAGTAAGCGGCGCCGTCGAAGAAGACGATGATAGCCGGGAAGACCGTCCCGGCCTTCATTGCCTCCGCATAGTCGGCGACGACATCGCGATTGACCGCTGCGCGGGACTGCGCGCGGCGGTCCGCAGTGATGTCCGAAACGCGGATGCGCTGGATCATCACGTCCCCGCTCAATTCAGGACGGCGGCGACGGTCCCGTCGCTGTCGCGCTCGCGGTTCGGGATGCGGCCCTTGAGCCGCTCGGCGAGCGCGATGGTTTGCTCCGTTAAAGGAACAATTTAGGAGCAACCGCTACAATTTCTCCAGCCGCACACATGTTCGAGGATCGGGCATGCCTACAACGATCGACAGTAGCTTCATTGGCAGCTTTAAGCTGGGGGATAACATCAACTACAACTTATCGATATTGAAAATACTGTACGACGCACGAGCGATCGCCCTACCTCACTATCGTGGTCACTATCGAAAGCCAATTATTTTATTAAATATATCTATATTAGAAGCAGCTTTATACGATTTTCACTTGAGAGCAAAGACCTTTACGCAAGAGGGCATACAAAACGTTGCAGAAAACATAATAGCTTATATTCGATCAAAAAAGATCGATGAACTTGAAAAATACATTGCAAGCGCGCGAAAGCATGACCTTTTCGACTTATCCTGCACTGATTTTTACGATTGTCTCGATCAGCTAAGGAGACTCCGCAACCGTGTCCACATCCAAAACACAAAGAACGACTTTGAAGCGGACGACGCTGCTGCTTTCAACGATGCGCGACTGGTTCTATCAGAGCAAGCGCTGGAGCAGGTGATGCGTACCATGGCGGAGAAGTATCGGCGCAATCTCGGCAAGAAGTTCGTCCGCGACTTTGTTCTGCCCTGGGATACTCATTTTCCAGCGCCAGTAAGCTAAGCGGATTGAAACCTCCACTCGCTCATCCGGCGGCAGCGCGACGATCGCCGCCTGCTCCTCGGCCGGAGCCTTCGCGATCTCGGCCGCCGCGCTGACCGCGATCTCGCCCGACCGGACCGCCTCGGCAAGCTCGGGGACGCCGTCCCGGATGACCTTCTTCGCCGCTTCAACAGTGCCGCGGCCGACATTGAGCATGTCGGCCGCCTGCTGGATGCTGACCGCCGGCTGGGCGCCACCAAGCCCCAAATTTGGGGCTTGGTCCTGATCTCTGCGACCACCATGGGTCATCTTCGCCAGTTCCGCGGCGACCATGGCGCGCTGGCTTTCGGAGAGATGCCGGCGCGCGAGGTTGCGCGAGATGACGAAGCCGAGCGGATCGGTGCCGAGGTAGTCGACGCGCGGATATGCGATGCCAAGCTCGCGAGCGGCGTGCCCATTGATCCCCGGATTACGCAAGGATATCTCCCGTTCGATTGGGAGAGACGCCTTGCTAATAGCCTATTTCATCAACTTCTTGTTCGCACTCGCTATTGGGACTGGCGTCGGCGGGGGCGCCGGGACCCTTTGGTTTATCGCCCTGTTCATAGCCGGCTCCATCGCGATCGCTATGGTTGGCTCGATGCGAGCCAGGGAAGTGGCAGCGCAAGATTTTTCCGAAGCCAAAGCACGAGCCGATGCGCAATTGACCGCCTGGTTCGATCTATGCCGAGACAGGCACCGTGACGCGCTGGTCACTCGCTACCGCCAACTCGTCAGACGCGATGCTTACGGAAACCTAGAGTTAAAGCCGTGGAAACAGGAGCTGGACCGCGTGGTCACCGCAGTTGGTATGCGGCCCGACGACCCACTGCGCCCGTGGTTCGAAACAGGACTTACCGCGTTGGTGGAAACGTGGATCAAGCAGGAAGAAGCGGAAAGTACAGGAGCGGGCTTCGCGTCAAGCGACCCGATCGAGTATGAGCATTGGTGCGCGGCCGAACTGCGTCGAGGCGGCTGGAACGCTACGACTACCACGACCTCCGGCGATCAAGGCCTTGACATTCTCGCGGTGAAGAATGGGAGGAAGGTGGCCATCCAGTGTAAACTCTACACGAAGCCCGTGGGTAACAGGGCTGTTCAGGAAGTACATGCCGCAGCGTCCTTCGTAGAGGCGGGCACTGCCATTGTCGTTGCGCCTGTTGATTTTACCCCGAGCGCCCGCGAGCTTGCCAGCAAGCTCGGCGTCCTGCTTCTCCATCACGCGCAACTGGCAAAATTGGATACGGTGCTACAGCAGCGCGCTTGAACGGGCGAATGGGCAGCATCTCTCTCGCCCCGCCGGCGCGAGCCGAGCGGGGCCTTTTTCCATTTCGGATCAGGCGGCGCGGTAAACGGGGACGGTCCAGACGCCGAGGGACACGATTTGTTCGTTGTTGCTTGCATGACCCAGGCGCTCTTGTGATAGCGTCCCGGCCGATGATGTCCAGTCTCGTCCGTCTCCTGCTCCTCGCGGCAGGGCTGCTGCCTTGCCTTGCCGCCGCCGCGGGGGCGGGAGGCTATGAGCGCGTGCGCATCACGCTCGACGACGTCCAACTCAATGCCGTGCTTTATCGCCCGCCCGGGCCAGGGCCGTTCCCGGCCGTGGTCGCGCTGCACGGCTGCGGCGGGCTCTGGCGCGACAAGGAAAAGCTCTCCACCCGGCATAGCGACTGGGGCGAACGGCTCGCCGCGGCCGGCTTCATGGTGTTGATGCCCGACAGCTACGGCTCGCGCGGCCTCGGCTCGCAATGCGGCGTCAAGGACCTCACCGTACGCGCCAGTCGCGAGCGGGTGATCGACGCCGTCGCGGCGCGGATCTGGCTGCAGAGCCGCTCCGATGTCCGCCCGGACGCGATCTCGCTGCTCGGCTGGTCCGGTGGCGGCTCCGCCATCCTCGCCGCCGTGCGCAGGGACCGGCGCCCGGCCGACCGCCAGCCCGATTTCGCCCGCGCGGTCGCCTTCTATCCCGGTTGCCGCACGCAGTCGGAATCGCGCGGCTTCGAAGTGCGCCTGCCCGTGCTGATCCTGATGGGGGCTGCCGACGACTGGACGCCTCCGGCCCCTTGCGACTTCTTGACCAAAGCCGCGCGCGCCCGCGGCGAGCCGGTCACCCTCGTGCTTTACGAGGGCGCAGTGCATGACTTCGATCATCCGCGGCTCGAGTTGAAGCAGCGCGACGACATCGCCTATTCGGCGACGGGGAACGGCAAGGCGACGGTCGGCACCGACCCCGCGGCACGCGAGGACGCGATCCGCCGGGTCAAGGAGTTCCTCGCGGGTAAATGAGGCGGCCGGCGCGCTCAGCGCGCGGTCGAGGCCAGAGCCACACCGGGCGACCGTTCGAGCAGGGAACGAGCGATGTCCTGCGCCAGGCAGGCATAGCCGGCGTCGCTCATGTGGAAACGGTCGTTGGCGAGCGCTGCCATGAAGCCCTCGGCATCGCGCTGATACCAGCCCGACATCGCCGCGAAGCGCGACAGCACCGGCACGCCATTGGCGCGGGCGATCTCGGCGATGGCGTCGACATAGGCGCGGTAGCGCGGCGTCTCCTTGATGCCGGGATAGAATTGCGGATCGAGGATGGCGAGTCCGGTCTGGGCCTTGCGGGCGGCGGCGATGCCGTCGGCGACGAGGGCGCGGAAAGCCTGGAGATCGCCGCCGGTGACGGCGTCATTGGTGCCGACCTGCCAGATCACCAGATCATAGCGCGTCTCGGCCAGCGCCTTCTTCAGGCGCTGCAGGGTCTGCGGCGCGATCTCGCCGCCAATGCCGGCATTGACGATCTCGACCGCCCGGCCGGAAAGCCCCTGGCGCAGCAGGGCGGCGAGCCGCGCCGGATAGCTGCGTTCCTTGCTGGTGGCGCCGATGCCCTCGGTCGAGGAGGAGCCGATCGCGAGCAGGCGCAGCGCCCCCTCGCCATGGCGCGAGAGCGGGGCGAAATCCGGGGCGGAAGCGGCAGTGATGATCGAGCTGGGCTTGCAGACGAATTCCGAGGCCTGCGCCGGCACGAGCGCAAGACCCGGCAGCGACAACATCGCCAAGGCGCAGGCATAGGCCGTCCGGATCCGAATCCGCATCAGGCACCCCCAACCGTCGATGCCTTGCGGTTAGCCGGCGCTTGCTGAACGCTGGCTGAACAGTGGCCGCAGCGGCGGCAGCCTCAGAAGAGATCCCCCTGCCCGCCGGAGGTCGCGCTCTTGCGCGGCGCCGGACGCGGCGGCGCGCCGCCCGGCACGACAGCACCGAAGCTGCCATCCGCGAGCGTGACCTGCAGGGTCATGCCCGGCCGCGCCGCAGCAGCCTGCCGCAGCAGCACGCCATTCTCGTCGCGCACCAGCGCATAGCCGCGTGCCAGCACGGCCTGCGGGCCGAGCGAGGCGGCGAGCGACCAGAGGCCGCCCAGCCGGTCGCGGCGGCGCTGGACGAGCCGCGCGAAGGCGGCTTCCGCCCTCGCCGCGACGGCCTCCAGCCGGTCGCGAGCACGGGCGATGCGCTCGCGCTGCCGAAGCACGACATTGCCGCGGGCAAGGACGAGCCGTCCGCCCAGGCTGTCGAGCTTCACCGCCAGCGTCGCCAGTCGCGCCGCCGGTGATTGCACGTGCAGGCGGCGATCGAGCTGGGCGAGCCGCTGCTCATAGGCCCGGGCATTGCGCGCCAAAGCCGGACCGAGCTTCGCCGCGGCGAGGTCGAGCCGCTGGCGCGGCCCGGCGAGCAGGTTCTCCGGCGTCGGCAGGGCGCGGCCGGCGGCGCGCAATTCGCTGCGACGCCTGTCGAACAGGCGCAAGGTCGCGCCCACATGCCGGCGCGACAGATCGGTGACCTGCGCCATCAGTTCGGCCCGCACCGGCACGACCTTCTCGGCCGCGCCGGTCGGCGTCGGGGCGCGCAGATCGGCGGCGTGGTCGATCAGCGTCCAGTCGGTCTCGTGGCCGACGGCGGAGACCAGAGGGATCAGCGAGGCGGCGGCGGCACGCACCACAGCCTCCTCGTTGAAGCCCATCAGATCCTCGAGCGAGCCGCCGCCGCGCGCGACGATGATCACGTCCGGGCGCGGGATGCGGCCGCCCTGCGGCAGGGCGTTGAAACCGTCGATGGCGTTCGCGACCTCGGCCGCGCTGGTCTCGCCCTGGACCCGCACCGGCCAGACCAGCACGCGGCGCGGAAAACGCTCCTCCAGCCGGTGCAGAATGTCGCGAATGACGGCGCCGGTCGGCGAGGTGACGACGCCGATCGTCGCCGGCAGATAGGGGATGAGCTGCTTGCGGCCCTCGTCGAACAGGCCTTCGGCGGCGAGCTTCTTGCGGCGCTCCTCGAGCAGGGCCATCAGCGCGCCGACGCCGGCCGGCTCCAGCGAATCGATGACGATCTGGTAGCTCGACTTGCCGGCGAAGGTGGTGATCTTGCCGGTGGCGATCACCTCCAGCCCTTCCTGCGGCCTGGTCTTCAGCCGGCCGAAGACGCCCTTCCAGATCACTGCATCGATCTTGGCGTTGACGTCCTTCAGCGAAAAATAGACATGGCCGGAGGCGACGGGACCACGATAGCCCGAGATCTCGCCGCGCACGCGCACGAAGCCGAAAGCGTCCTCCAGCGTGCGCTTGAGCGCGCCGGAAAGGTCGGAAACCGTCCATTCGGGGGCATTGCCGGCAGGCTGAGGCGATTCGTTGTCCATGGCGCGGACCTTACCGGCGCGAGCGCGATAGCTGAAGCGTTGCCCCGTCGGTCCGCGAGGGTTATTGCGCCCTGAGCAAGCGGAGACGGCGCAATGAACATCCTTCTGATCGGCTCGGGCGGACGCGAGCATGCCCTGGCCTGGGCGATCTCGGCCTCGCCGCTCTGCGACAAGCTCTTCATCGCGCCAGGCAATCCCGGCACGGCGCAATGCGGCGAGAACGTCGTGATCGACATCGCCGACCATGAAGCGGTCGCCAATTTCTGCAAGCTGCAGCGGGTCGGCCTCGTCGTGGTCGGGCCGGAGGGCCCGCTGGTCGAGGGCATCGTCGACGATCTCGCAGCTGCCGGCATCAAGGCTTTCGGCCCGTCGAAGGCAGCGGCCCAGCTCGAGGGCTCCAAGGCCTTCACCAAGGAACTCTGCGCCGAGTTCGGCATCCCCACCGCGAGTTTCGCCCGCTTCGACGACCCCGACGCCGCCAGAGCCTATGTGGCGAAGCATGGTGCGCCCCTGGTGATCAAGGCGGACGGGCTCGCCGCCGGCAAGGGCGTGGTGATGGCCGAGACGGCCGCGCAGGCCAATGACGCGATCGCGATGATGTTTTCCGGCGGGCTCGGCGCCGCGGGAGAGGAGATCGTCATCGAGGAATGGATGATCGGCGAGGAGGCGAGCTTCTTTGCGCTCTGCGACGGGCTGCATGCCCTGCCGCTCGCCTCGGCGCAGGATCATAAGCGCGTAGGCGACGGCGACACCGGGCCCAACACCGGCGGCATGGGCGCCTATTCGCCGGCCCCGGTGATGACGAAGGCGATGGAAGCGCGCGTCATGGCCGAGATCATCCAGCCGACGCTCGCCGGCATGGCGCGGCGCGGCTCGCCCTTCAAGGGCGTGCTCTTCGCCGGGCTGATGATCACGGCCGAAGGGCCGAAGCTGATCGAATACAATGTCCGCTTCGGCGATCCCGAATGCGAGGTGCTGATGCCGCGCCTGAAGAGCGACCTCGTCCCGGCGCTGCTCGCTGCCTGCGACGGCGTGCTCGGCTCCTTCGACCTGCGCTGGTCTGACGAGGCGGCGCTGACCGTCGTGCTGGCGGCGAAAGGCTATCCCGGCACGCCCGAGAAGGGCAGCGTCATCGCCGATGTCGCGAAGGCTGCGGCGCAGGACGGCGTGCTGATCTTCCATGCCGGCACACAGGAGAAGGAAGGCAAGCTTGTCGCCAATGGCGGCCGCGTGCTCAATGTCGTCGCCCTCGGCAAGAACGTCAGCGAGGCGCAGGCACGCGCCTATGCGGCGGTCGACCTGATCGACTGGCCGGGCGGCTTCTGCCGCCGCGACATCGGCTGGCAGGCCGTGAAGCGCGAGCGCGAAGGCTGACAAAGCGACTGTGGCATCGTATATATCGAGGCACGATCAATATATACGCACGAGGATGCCATGGCCATCCTGATCAAGGACCCCGAGACGGACCGCATCGTGCGCGAGCTCGCGGCGCGCACGGGCAAGACGATCACGGACGCGGTCAAGACAGCCGCGGAGCGCGAGCTTGCCGGGCTGCCGCCACGCAAGGGCCGGATCGACAGGGAAAAGCTGGCGCGGACGCTTGCTGAAATCCGTTCCTATCCAAGGATAAACGAGCACCTGACCGATGACGAGATCATTGGCTACGATGAAAACGGCCTTCCATCGTGACCACTATGCCAGTTGTCGTCGACAGCTCGGCGATTATCGCCATCATTCGCGGCGAGCCTGAACGAGATAGGTTGCTGGCCGTGCTCGATGCCGGCGTCTCCAATCTCTGCTCGATGGTGACATTCGTCGAGAGCTTCATGGTCTCGACGAACCGCAATGCCGATGCACCTGTCGCCCTGCATCTCAGATTGCTCGACGATCTCGGCATCGAGACCGCACCGCTGGACCAGAAACAGGCTGTCCTCGCCGCCCAGGCCTTCCTGCGCTTCGGCAAGGGCCGCCACCCCGCCAAGCTCAATCTCGGCGACTGCTTCTCCTATGCGCTCGCCAAATCGCTCGACGCCCCCCTGCTCTACAAGGGGGAGGATTTCAGCCGTACCGACATCGTCTCGGCCCTGGCTGCTGGAGCACGCCCATGACCAATATCGACCAGCTCTTCCCCGGCTTTACCGCGCACTGGATCAACGGCCCGGTCGGCAAGATCTTCGCCCGCGTCGGCGGCGAGGGCCCGCCGCTGATGCTGATCCACGGCTTCCCGCAGACCCATGCCGAATGGCATGAGATCGCGCCCGAGCTGGCGAAGAGCCATACCGTGATCTGCCCGGATTTGCGCGGCTATGGCTGGTCGGCCGCCCCGCATGGCGATGGCGGCAAGCAGACCTACAGCAAGCGCGGCATGGGCGAGGACATCGTCGCGGTGATGGACGCGCTCGGCCATGTCCGCTGCGCCGTGATCGGCCATGACCGCGGCGCCCGCGTCGCCTACCGCCTCGCGCTCGACCATCCCGGCCGGGTCGAGCGGCTCGCCTTGCTCGACATCCTGCCGACATTTGCAATGTGGGAAGGCATGAACGCCGCGCGCGCCATGCAGGTCTATCACTGGACCTTCCTGGCGCAGCCCGAGCCGGTGCCCGAGAACCTGATCAAGGGCGATCCCGCC
This sequence comes from Allobosea sp. GW823-FHT01F03, assembly GCF_058798075.1. NCBI lineage: Bacteria > Pseudomonadati > Pseudomonadota > Alphaproteobacteria > Hyphomicrobiales > Alloboseaceae > Allobosea > Allobosea sp. GW823-FHT01F03. The sequence goes on from NZ_CM179505.1 coordinate 4,632,478, forward strand.
GGCTGGCTCGACCATACGATCGCGAGCTGGACACGGGCCAAGGAGCTGAAGGCGTTCCACCCGTTGGCACTCGCCTCCTATACGGAATCCTTCAACGATCCCTCGCGCATTCACGCTGCCTGCGAGGATTACCGCGCCGGCGCCACCACCGATCTCGCCCAGGACAAGGCCGACCTCGCGGCCGGCAAAAAGATCCTCTGCCCGGTGCTGGCGCTGTGGGGCGATGGCGGTATTCCGGCCAAGGGCGCAAGCCCGCTCGAGATCTGGCGGCAGAGCTTCGCTCCCCAGGCCGAAGGCCAGGCAATCAACAGCGGCCATTTCCTGCCTGAGGAAAATCCGCAGGCAACATTGGCGGCTCTGAAGCCGTTCCTGGCCCGGGCCGCAGCATGACGACCTTGCCTTCTCCCGCCCCGACCGGCGCGCCGGAACTCGTCCTCGCGCTCGGCTCCGGTGGAGCGCGCGGGCTGAGCCATATCCTGGTGCTCGAAGCGCTCGACGAACTCGGAATCAGGCCCGTGCTGATCGCCGGCTCGTCGATGGGTGCGATCATCGGCGCCGCCTATGCCGCCGGGCTTTCCGGCCGCGACTTGCGCGAGCATGTCGAGACGACCTTCCGCGATCGCGCGAGGGTGATCGCCCGGCTGCTCGAAGCGCGCGTCGGCAAGTTTGCCGATCTCTGGCGCGGCTTCGGCAATCCGGTGCTGCTCGACGGCGAGCGCCTGCTCGACCTGTTCTGGCCCGAAAAGGTGCCGGATCGCTTCGAGGAGCTCGGCACCCCCTTCCTCGCAGTCGCGACCGACTACCATCTGCATGAGGAGGTGGTGATCGGCAGCGGGCCGCTGACACCGGCGGTCGCCGCCTCGCTGGCGATCCCCGGCCTGATCCGGCCGGTGACGATCGGCGGGCGGGTGCTGATCGACGGCGGTGCGGTCAATCCCCTGCCCTATGACCGGCTTATCGCCACGAACCGCATCGTGCTCGCCATCGACACCAGCGCCCCGGCCATGGTCAGCGACAGCCGGGTGCCGGAGCCTCTGGAGGCTCTCGTCGGCGTCACGCAGATCCTGACGCGCGCCCTCGTCCAGCGCATGGTCGAACGCCAGCCGCCCGACATCCTGATTAGGGCCGGCGGCGACGGCTTCGGCCCGCTCGATTTCTTCAGGACACAGGCGATTCTCGATGCCGCCGCGCCGGTGAAGGACGAGGTCAAACGCAAGCTGTCGCAGGCGCTCGAACAGCGGGCGTAGGCTGCTCCGGCGCATCGCAGCGGAACCCCGGCAGGCCTCCCTCGAGCGCCTCGCGCCCGGCATCGGTGAGCTGCACGGCGCGGCTGTCCTTGATCCGCCGGACCCAGCCGGCTTCGAAGCAGCGACAGGCGAGCGCGGCGGCGAGCGAGCCGGCGAGATGCGGTCGGCGCTCGCTCCAGTCGAGGCAGGGCCGCAAGGGCGCGCGGCGCCCCTTCTGCGCGGCGGCAAGGTCGATGCCGAGGCCGGCGAAGACCGCGACGCCGGAACGGGTCAGGCCATAGCCGCCCTCCGAAACCGAGAGATGCCCGCCAGCGACGAGCGCGTCATGGATGGCGATGCCGAGCCTACCGGCGAAATGGTCGTAGCAGGTCCGCGCCTCGGCGAGATCGGCCCCGACGCGCGAAGGCAGGCGCCGGCTGGTGGGCTGGCCGCCGGACAGCACCATCAGCCCCTCCAGGGTCGCGGCGACATCCGGCCCGGCGAGACGGTAATAGCGATGGCGCCCCTGCACGGCGACGCCGAGCAGCCCGCCCTGCAACAGCTTGGCGAGATGGCCGCTCGCCGTCTGCGGCGCGACGCCGGCAAGGAAGGCGAGTTCCTTGGCGGTGAGCGCCCGGCCATCCATCAGCGCATGCAGCATGTTGGCGCGGGCGGGATCGCCGATCAGATGGGCGATCTCGGCGAGATAGGGTCCGTTCATGGCCATGGCTGAGCCCTCCCCTTGCCGGCCCATCATCACCCGCACCGCGCGACAGGCAAGCGGCGACACTACGGCCACGACCGTAGTGTCGAGGCGCGACAGCAGGCGGCAGGACTGCCACAAGCAGTCTACGACCACCGACTGACAGGGCCGGCCGACACATGGACCAGACGACACTCCTCCTCTTCATCGCCGCGACCTTCGTGGTCGCCGGCTTCGTCAAGGGCGTGATCGGGCTCGGCCTGCCGACCATCGCGGTCGGCATCCTCGGCGTGGTGATGGCGCCGGCACAGGCGGCGGCGCTGCTGGTGATCCCCAATCTGGTGACCAATGGCTGGCAGCTCTCCGGCCCGAAACTCAAGGCGATCGCGCTCCGGCTCTGGCCGATGCTGGCGGGGACCTGCCTCGGCACCTGGGCCGGCGCCGGCCTGCTGGAAAAGGCCAAGGACGGCTCGGCGACGCTCTGGCTCGGCATCGCCCTCGTCCTCTATGCGCTGGTCGGGCTGAAGGCGGCGAAGCTGCGCGTGCCTGCCGCTCACGAAGGCTGGCTCGGGCCGGTCGTCGGCGTGCTCACCGGCATCTCGACCGCCGCGACCGGGGTCTTCGTGCTCCCCGCCGTGCCTTATCTGCAGGCGCTCGGCTTCGAGAAGGAGGAGCTGGTGCAGGCACTCGGCCTCTCCTTCATCGTCTCGACGGTAGCGCTCGCCTTCGGGCTCGTCGGCGCCGGCGCGCTCGACTGGACCGTCGCCGGCGGCTCGCTGCTGGCGCTGCTGCCGGCATTGGCCGGAATGGGCGCTGGCCAGGCGATCCGGCAGCGCATCTCGGCCGCGACCTTCAAGCTCTGCTTCTTCGCCGGGCTGCTGGCTCTCGGGGGATATCTGGTGCTGCGGACGCTCTGAAACGGACAGGCTTTCCGCGGTCAGCGCCTAGCCTGCTTCACAGTCCGAACGCCGGCGGATAGGTCACCGCCCCCGCCTGCCCCGCCAGCGCACCCGGAACCAGTTCGAGCGCCATGAAGGCATCGCCTGGGAAAGGCGAGGCCAACTTGCTCGCCAGCGCCGCCGAGAAGCCGAAGCGTGGATAATAGCCGGGATGGCCGAGGACGATCACCGCCTCTGCTCCCGCGCCCCTCGCCCCGTCGAGCGCCGCCACCATCAGCCTGCCGCCGATGCCCCGCTTCTGCGCCCCCGGCCGAACGGCCATCGGCGCCAGCGCCAAGGCCTTCACAGCCCGACCATCCACCACAGTCGGCAACCAGCTCAACAGGATATGGCCGATGATCGTCTCGGCCTGAACCGCGACCAGTTCGACGGCGACGAGATCCTCCCGGCGCAGCCGCTCAATGATGCCGACCTCGTCCTCGCCGCCGAAGGCCGTACGGTTGAGCGCGGCGACGGCATCGTGGTCCGCAGCCGCGGCTGCGCGGATATCGACCGCCTCGCCAGTCCGCGACATCAGCGCCTCTCCTTGAAGAAATCGCGCAGCAAGGCGGCCGCCTCGCTCTCGCTCAGCCCGCCATAAACCTCCGGCTGATGGTGGCAGGTCGGGCTGGCATAGAGCCTGACACCGCTCTCGACCGCGCCGCCCTTGGGATCATAGGCACCGAAATAGAGCCGACGCAGCCTGGCGAAGGAGATCGCCGCCGCACACATCGGGCAGGGTTCGAGGGTGACGTAGAGATCGCAATCGATCAGCCGCTCGGAGCCGATCTCCTGGCAGGCGCTCCGGATCGCCAGCATTTCGGCATGGGCGCTCGGGTCCTTGAGCTCCAGCGTGCGGTTGCCGGCGCTGGCGAGCACCTTGCCGCCCCGCACCACCACCGCACCGACCGGCACCTCGCCGCGCAAGGCCGCGGCGCGCGCCTGTGCCATGGCCAGCGCCATCGGCGAGGCAGGAGCCTGGGAGTCGGGCGTCTCGGACATGGCCTCGATGCGCCCTGCGTCGACAGATGTCATCGAACCCTCATCATTGCCGCTCGCGGCGCGCCGCGGGCCCTGCTACAAGCGCCGGCTACGACCCAATTTGGAGACGGCTTGCCTCGCGGCCCCTGCGACCCTCATCGCGGCCGACGACGAGACTGCTCTTGGAGCCATTATGAGCGACGACAACAACCAGAAAAACCGCGGCCCGCGCAAGGGCGGAAGCGGTGGACACGGCGGTGGACGCGATGGCGGCCCGCGCGGCGGCAGGCCGCAAGGCCGCGGCGCCGGCAAGCCGCCCTTCCGTTCGCGCGAAGGCGACGAACGCCCGCGACGCGCCCCGGCCGAAGGCGCGGAGCGGCGTTTCGAAGGCGAGCGCCCCGCCAAGCGCTTCGAGAAGAAGCCGTTCGAGAAGAAGCCCTTCCGCGAGCGCCCGAGCGGCGAGCGGCCGGCCCGCGAAGGCGGCGAACGTCCCTTCCGTGAGCGCGGCAGCGAGGAGCGCTTCTCCAGCCGGCCACCACGTGAGGGCGACAGGCCGCGCGGCGAGAGGCCGGCGCGTTTCGAGCGGCCCGGCCGCGATGCCGGCTCGCGCCCGCCCCGCGAGGGCGGCGAGCGGCCGTTCCGCGCGCGTGACAGCGAGGATCGCTTCGCCGGCCGGCCGCCGCGCGAAGGCGGCGAGCGACCGCGCGGCGAGAGACCTGCCGGCAAGGGCTTCGGCGCCAAGCGCTTCGAGGCCCCTCGCAGCGACAAGCCGTTCCGCGGCCGGCCCGACCGCGCTCATCGCAGCGCCGCCGAGATCGCCGAGGCGGTCACCCCGACCATTCTCCCGTCGCTGCTGGAGCCCGAGCGCATCGCCAAGGTGATGGCGCGCGCCGGCGTCGCCTCGCGCCGCGATTGCGAGGCGATCATCGCCGAGGGCCGCGTCACGGTGAACGGCGAGGTGATCGACAGCCCGGCGCTCGATATCGGTCCCGCCGATGTCGTGCTGATCGATGGCGAGCCCCTGCCGGCGCGCGAGCGCACCCGGGTCTGGCTCTATCACAAGCCGCGCGGCCTCGTGACGACCAACCACGACCCGGAAGGGCGGCCGACCGTATTCGACGCGCTGCCGGAGGATCTGCCGCGCGTGCTCTCGATCGGCCGGCTCGACATCAACACCGAAGGCCTGCTGCTGCTGACCAATGATGGCGGCCTCGCGCGCATGCTGGAACTGCCGGAAACCGGCTGGCTGCGGCGCTACCGGGTGCGCGCCTTCGGCCATGTCACGCAGGAGCGGCTCGACACGCTGAAGGACGGCGTCACCATCGACGGCGTCAATTACGGCCCGGTCAACGCCCGCTTCGAGCGCGAACAGGGCGCCAATACCTGGCTGATCGTCGATCTGCGCGAAGGCAAGAACCGCGAGGTCAAGAACCTGCTCGAGCATATCGGCCTGCAGGTGAACCGGCTGATCCGGATCTCCTTCGGCCCGTTCCAGCTCGGCGACCTGCCCGAGGGCGAGGCCGACGAAATCCGCTCCAAGGTGCTGAAGGACCAGCTCGGCACCGAGCTGATGGCGAAGGCCGGCGTCGATTTCGAGGCCCCGCGCCGCGACGAGCTTCCGCAGGAAGAGCGACTGGCACGCGGCCGGGCGCCCGCTGGCGACGACCGGCCGCGCCGACGCCCGCGCGAGGATCGCGACGGGCTGCCTTTCGTCCAGCGCACGCCTTCGCAGGACGACCGCAGCGACAAGCCGTGGAAGCGCACGGTCTGGCGCGACGAGGAGGCGCAGCCGCAGCGCGAGCGCCGCGCCGCGCCGCGCCGGGGCGCCGATCCGAGGGAGGAGCGCCAGGCCCGCGAAGCCAGCGGCGCCGTGATACGCGTGCGCGACAAGGCGATCGAGGATCCGAGCGGCCGCCGCGTCAAGGTCGAGCGCGTCAGGACTTCGGCGGCGGCCGAGCCGCCGCGCGAAACCGGCCTGAAGCCGCGCGTGCCACGCGGAGAGCGACCCTCCCGCGCGCCGCAGGAGGCGTACGGTCCGGATCGCAGCGGCGATTCCCCCTGGAAGGGCAGCGGCGACTGGGCCGATGCACCGCCGCGCGGCAAGCGCCCGCCGCGGGCCGGCGGTGACGAGGCGGCTTCCGAGCGCCCGTTCCGCGGCAAGCCCTCGGGCGACAGGCCGGGCGGCGGTAGATCCTTCGGTGGCAAACCCTCCGGCGGAAAGCCGTTCGGCGAGAGGTCGGGCGGCGGCAAGTCGTTCGGCGGCAAGCCCTTCGGCGGAAAGCCGTCCGGTGACAGGCCCGGCGGCCGGGGCCCGCGTCCCGGCGGCGGCAAGGGTGGCCCGCCCCGTTCAGGCGGCGGCGGGCGCGACCGGCGTGGCTGAGGCGGGCATGATGCCGAAAAGTGGAAACCGGCTTTCGGATGACATCATGCCCATCCGACACGTGGCGATCTGATGCGGATCGTCGGCGGCCGTTTCGGCGGGCGGCCCCTTGCCAGTCCGAAGCCGGGGATCGGCGCGATCCGCCCGACTTCGGACCGGCTGCGGGAATCGCTCTTCAACGTGCTGGCGCATGGCTATGACGACGCTGTCGCCGGGGCGCGGGTGCTCGACCTGTTCGCCGGCACCGGCGCCATGGCCTTCGAGGCCTTGTCGCGCGGCGCCGCCTTCGCCCTCCTGGTCGATGACGGCGCCGAGGCGCGCGGGCTGATCCGTGAGAACCAGATGAATTTCGGCCTCGCCGGCGTCAGCCGGATCTTCCGCCGCGACGCGACGAAGCTCGGGCCGATCAGCGCGATGGCGCCCTTCGACCTCGTCTTCTGCGACCCGCCCTATCGCAAGGGGCTCGGCGAAAGAGCGCTCGCCTCGGCCCGCGAGGGCGGCTGGCTCGCCAAGGATGCGCTGGTCGTGTTCGAGGAAGCGGCCGGCGCGGAGATCGCCCTGCCCGAGGGCTTCGAGGAACTGGATCGCCGGGATTATGGCGAGACGCAGGTGCGGTTTTTGAAGGCGGTGTGAAGACACTGGAACGCGTGTCATCCCGGACGCAGCGAAGCGGAGATCCGGGATCCATGCTTGAGCCTTTCCGAATAAGGTTCCGGAATGGGTCCTGGGTCTCCCTACGGTCGCCCGGGACGACCTGTTGAGCGGGATAGGACACGATCTTATCCCCGGCCTGATTTTCGCGCTTAATCTCCGTATCCGTCGCGGAGATCCGCACGGATGCTTCCCGAACACTCGCTATCCCAATCAGGACGCCCAAGGCGGCTGAGCACTCGCGCCCTCGCCTGCCGCATCGCCGGCGCGCGCATGATTGCCGCCTTCGCCCACTTCCAGGCACTTGCCGAGAAGGCCGGCTTCAACCCCGATCAGCCGCGCGTGCCTGCGGGAAATCCAGATGGCGGCCAATGGACGGGCAGCGACGGAGCGACCGGCGGCCGCCAGCCCGGTATTGGCGACAATGGCGGGCCTTCACTCGACCCATCCGAGCCTCGCAAGGAACCATCGAAGGACAAGGCCTCGCACACGCAAGCCGCCAAGGCATTGGCACGCCAGGCACTACGTCGCGCCGGACCTGTCGGCGCCGCGATCATGGCAATCGAAGCCGGGCACCAGCTCTACTCCGAACTTCCCTCGATCCGCTCCTATCTGGACGAACCGAAAACGCTCGACGAACTCCAGCAGAATGTCGGCAGGAAGCGGCCGGGCTATGAGGACCACCACATCGTCGAGAGAGGCGCTGGCGGAAGCGAGAGCTTCTCGCGCGCGCAGATCGAAGGCGTGGGTAATGTGGTCAGCGTACCGAAGTACAGGCACCATGAGATTACGGGCTGGTACTCGAAGAAAAATCCACAGTTCGGTGGTCTTTCGCCGCGCCAGTATCTGCAAGGTCGAAGTTGGGCCGAGCAGGTCCAAATGGGTCATTATGCACTGAGACGTTTTGGAGTGCTGAAATGAGGTCTTCCCTGCTGGCCAAGCTCTCCGCAGCTGAACTCAAGGCTCTCTTCGAGAAGCTGTGCATCGAGCAATATGACGCTTTGGAGCGTGACGAAATCGCTGCCTTCAACCGCCGCTACGACAAAATCCAGGCCATCCTGGATGAATTGAGATCACGCCCCGGGGACCAACGTCGAGTTCTCATGCAGTTATACGGCCACTCCAACATGCAAGTGCGCCTTACAGCCGCTCATGCCACACTTACAATCGACTATCTGGCCGCCCGTCGCGAGCTTCAAACTATTGCCGACTCGAAGTGGTATCCACAGGCAGCAGACGCCGGAATGGCGCTCGATAGTCTCGACAGTGGCTTCTACAGGCCAACATGACTATCCGCTCTCCTCACCTTCTCCCGAACAGCTTCTCGATATCGGCGAGTTTGAGCTCGACATAGGTCGGCCGGCCGTGATTGCACTGGCCGGAATTCGGCGTCGCCTCCATTTCGCGCAGCAGCGCGTCCATCTCCTCGGGACGCAGGCGGCGTCCGGCCCTGACCGAGTTGTGGCAGGCCATGGTCGCCAGCACATGGTCGAGCCGGCGCTCCAGCGAGCCGGTATCGCCATGCTCGGCCAGCGTGTCGGCGACATCGCGGACGATGCCCTGGAGGTTGCCGCCGGCGATGGCCGCCGGCGCCTCGCGCACCAGCACGGCGCCCGGGCCGAAACTCTCGATGACCAGGCCGAGCGAGGCGAGATCGGGGGCCGCCGCGTTGAGCCGGTCGGCATCGACCGGGTCAAGCTCGACCACCTCGGGCAGCAGCAAGGGCTGGCGGGCGATGCCGCTTCTCTCCCGCTCGGCCTTGAGGCGCTCATAGACCAGCCGCTCATGGGCGGCGTGCTGGTCGACGATCACCATGCCGTCGCGGGTCTGGGCGATCAGATAGGTGCCGTGCACCTGGGCGCGGGCGGCGCCGAGCGGCCGGTCGAGCGCGTCCTGCGCCGGCTCGGCGAGATGGGCGCGGGCATCGGCCGAGGGCATGGCGAAATCGGAAAAGCCGCCCTGTAGCGGCTCTGCGCGGGCAGCCGGCTCGGGCAGGCGCCAGTCGGCGACGCTGCCGAAGTTCGGCCGCTGTACCCCGCCTGCGCCGCCGCCTGCTCCGCCGCCCGAGAAGACGGCGCGGAAGGCTTCGAGCGTGCGGGCGCCGCCGGTCGAGGTGGCGCGATGGCCGGCGCTCGCCAGCGCCGCCTTGAGACTGGAAACCACGAGGCCGCGCACCAAGGCCGGATCGCGGAAGCGCACCTCGCTCTTGGCCGGGTGGACGTTGACGTCGACCAGAGCGGGATCACAGAGCACGTCGAGATAGAGCACCGGGTGCCGGTCCGAGGGCACGACATCGGCATAGGCTCCGCGCACCGCCGAGAGCAGCAGCTTGTCGCGCACCGGGCGCCCGTTCACCGCCATGTGGACGCCGGCCGAGGTGCCCCGATGAAAGGTCGGCAGGCCGGCGAAGCCCGAGAGCCTGACGCCCTCGCGCTCGGCCTCGACGGGGAGCGCATTCTCGGGAAAGTCGCGCCCGAGCGCCCGGCCGAGACGGCGCAGGCGCCCCTCCTCGCCGATCGGCTCGGCCGGCCAGTCGAAAGCGCTGACATGCTCGCCCTCGAGCGCGAACCGCACCTCGGGATGGGCAATGGCCAGGCGGCGCAGCATGTCGGAGACGGCCTGCGCCTCGGCTCGGTCGCTCTTCAGGAATTTCAGCCGCGCCGGGGTGAAGATGAAGAGGTCGCTGACCTCGATGCGGGTGCCATAAGCCGCCGCCGCCGGCCGCACTGGCCCCTTGACGCCGGCCTCGACCACCAGTGCGGAGCCCTGCGCCGCGTCGCGCCGGCGCGTCGTGATCGAGAGCCGCGCCACCGAGCCGATCGAGGGCAAGGCCTCGCCGCGGAAGCCGAGCGAGCGGATGGCGAAGAGGTCGCCATCGGGAAGCTTGGAGGTGGCGTGGCGCTCGACCGAGAGCGCGAGATCCTCCGGCGTCATGCCGGCGCCGTCGTCGACGACGCGGATCAATTCGCGCCCGCCGGCGGCGATGGTCACCGCGATCGAGCGGGCGCCGGCATCGAGGGCGTTCTCGACCAGTTCCTTGGCGGCGGCTGCCGGCCGCTCGATCACCTCGCCGGCGGCGATGCGGTCGACGAGGACTGGGTCGAGGCGGCGGACGGTCATGAGCACGTTCTGGAATAGCGTTGAAGCTCGGCGCGAGCTTCAAATCGCGTCATCCCGGCCTTGCACCGGGATCCATCGCAGAGCTCCGCGCTCGATAATGGATCCCGGGTCTGCGCTTCGCTTCGCCCGGGATGACGTCGTGGGTGAAAGCAGCGGTCCGGCCGAATCGTTCAGCCGCGCCCTTCGGCAAGATAGCGCTTGGCGAGGATCTTCGCCTCCTCGACCGCCGGCTGGTCGAAGGGATCGACGCCCATGGCGTAGCCGGTGAGGATGGTCTCGAGCATGAAATGCATCAGGATCTCGCCATGGCTGGCCTCGTCGACCACATCGACATGAAGCTTGCGCACGGCACGGCCGTTCTTGGCGAAGGTGTCGATCATGGCGAGACCCTGGGCCGCGACGAGGTCACCGATCGTCTTGCCGGCGAAATCGCCCTCGCCGATCTGCTTTGCCAGCGCCGCGTCGATCGCCGGGCCCTTGCCCTTGTTGGCGACGGTCAGCACCGTGAAGAGCTTGTCCTTCGGACCGGCGAGATAGAGCTGCTGCTGCGAATGCTGGTCGACCGGCCCGAGCGCGCCGACCGGCTGGGTGCCCTGCCCGTCCTTGCCGAGGCTCTCGGCCCAGAGCTGCATCCACCAGCGGGTCAACAGGGCGAGCTTGTCGGCATAGGGCATCAGCACGGCGATGTTCTTGCCGTTGCGCATCGCCGCGAGGTTGAGCGCGGCGCCGAGCGCCGCCGGGGTCTCCTCGACACCCTTGCCGGCAAGGACCGGGGCGAGCGCCTTGGCGGCGCCCTGGCGCAGCGCGACGATGTCGAGGCCGAGCACCGCCGCCGGCAGCAGGCCGCAATTGGTCAGCACCGAATAGCGCCCGCCGACGCCGGTATGATGCTCGAGGAAGGGCACGCCGAACGGCTCGAGCAGGGCCCGCAGCGCATGCAGCTTGCCGGGCTTGGCCGGCTCGGACAGGCCCTGGAAATGCCAGCCGATCCGGTCCTCGGCGATGCCGGCGCCACGCAATGCGGTGATCGCGGCGATGCTCTGCAGCAGGGTCTCGCCGGTGCCGCCGGATTTCGAGATCGAGACGAACTTGGTCGTCTTCAGCGGCAATGTCTTCAGCAGCACCGCAAAGGTCAGCGGGTCGAGATTGTCGATGAAATGGACGCGCGGTTCCGGCAGGAAGGCCGAGAGGCCGGCGGTGCCGTAGCCTGTGAGCTGCGCCAGCGTCTGGCCGCCGAGGCTGGAGCCGCCGGTGCCGAGCACGAGCACGTCGCTGGCCCCCTGGCGCAGACGCTCGGCAGCGGCCCGCACCGGACCGAGGTCGGCGGTCTCGGCCGGCAGGCTAAGCAGCGGCAGGGTCTTGGCCTCGCCATTCAGCCGCGCCAGAGCGGGAGCAAGATCGGCCACCGCCTTCTCGAAGGCGGCATCGGGAATGCCGCCTTCGCCGACACCGGAGACGAGCGCGAGATCGAGGCTTTGCTGGAGCATGGAGCGGATCCGGACGGCTGGAGGAAGGATGGTAACGCTCAGGCGAGCCCGACCGGGCGGCCGACGGCCTGCACCAGGAGGCGCCCATCGCCGAAGAGGCGCGATGCGACACGCCGGACATCGGCGAGCGTGACCTCGGCGAAGCGCCGATTGCGTTCGGCCAGGAATTCCGGGCCGTAGCCGGAGACCGCGAGGCCGAGCAATTCGGCGGCGATCTTGGGCGAGGTGTCGAAGCGCAGCGGGTAGGAGCCGATGATGTAGCGCTTGGCCTCCTCGACCTCATGCTCGCTCGGCCCTTCTGCGGCGAGCTTGGCGATCTCCTCGCGGATCACCGTCATGGATTCGGCGACGCGGTCGTTACGGGTCGAGGTCCCGCCGATTAGGAACCCGCTCTGGCGCAGCGGCATCAGGCTGGAGGAGACGCCATAGGCGAGGCCGCGCTTCTCGCGGACCTCCATGAACAGGCGCGAGGTGAAGGCCGAGCCGCCGAGGATGTGGTTCAGCACGGTGCCGGCGAAGAAATCGGGATCATGCCGCATCAGGCCGGGGCCGATGAAGCGCAGCACGGTCTGCGGCACGTCGAGATCGACGACATGGGTCTTGCCGAGATCGGCGATCGGCAGGCCGGCCTCCGGCATGGTCCGCGGCTGCCCGGCCGGGAGCCTGGCGAAAAGATCGTCCAGGCGCTGCGCCAGTTCGGTGGCGGTGATGTCGCCGACTGCGACGAATCTGAGCCCGCCACGCGTCAGCAGATCACGCGTCAGGCTCTTCAGCGCCTCCGGCTGCAAGGCGCCGACGCTGGCGATCTCGCCGCGCTCCGGGCGGCCATAGGCATGGCCGGGAAAGGCTGCGGCGAAGAGCGCGTTGCGGCAGAGCGCATCGGGGTTCTGGGCCTGGCGCTGCAGGCCGGCGATGACCTGCGCCTTGACCCGCGAGACGGCATCGGCGTCGAAGCGCGGCGCGTTGAGCGCGAGCCCGAGCAGTTCGAAGGCGGTGTCCCGATGGCGCGACAGGGTCTGCACCTGACCGTGGAAATCGTCGCGCCGCGCATCGAAGGACAGGCTGATCGCATGGTCGGCCATGCGCCCCTGGAAGGCCTCGGCGTCGAGATCGCCGGCGCCCTCGTCGAGCAGGCCGGAGACCAAGTTGACGCTGCCGGCAGCATCGGCGGGGTCGCGGTTGGCACCGCCGTCGAAGGCGAAATCGAGCGCCAGCAGCGGCAGGCTGTGCTCCTCGACCAGCCAGGCCTCGACGCCGCAGGAAGCGGTGACGCGCTGCACGTCGAGCGCGGGGCCGGGGGCGGCAAGGGCGGGGATGGTCGGCGCGTTCATGGCGTTTCCTGACGGCGTGACGGCTGAGGCCCGGTTACTGTCCAGAGTTCGGAACAGGCCCGACACGAAAGACCCGGCTTCCGTTCTCGTAGTCTGCTCCGGCGGATCAAGCGGCGGGCAGGAGCAGCCCGGTCACCGAACGATCGGGCCTGAGATAGAGGCGCACCGCCTCGACGACCTGCTCGCGGGTGACGGCCTCGATGCGCTGGGGCCAGAGCAGCACATCCTCGACGGTCTCGCCGACGGCGAGCGAAGCGCCGAAGATGCGCGCCAGCGAGGATTGGCTGTCACGGGCGAAGATCGTCTCGGCGACGAGGCGGGTGCGCGCGCGAGCGAGTTCGAGCTCGGTCGGCCCATCCGCGATGAACGCTGCGAGTGCCGCGTCGAGGCCCGCCTCCAGTGCCGTCATCGCGACGCCGGGCCGCGGGCTCACCGAGACCTGGAAGGCGGAGCGGTCGACCATCGATCCCATGAAATAGGCGCCGGCGCCGGCCGCCAATTCCTGCTCGACGCAGAGCCGGCGATAGAGCCGAGAGGTCGTGCCGCCGCCGAGTATCTCCGATGCCAGCTCGAGGGCGAAGGCATGATCGCGCTTGTCAGAGAGATAGGTCGGGGTCAGCCAGGCGCGGCGCAGCGAAGGCTGCTGCACGCGCGGATCGGCCAGCGAGACCCGGCGCGCGGCGCGCGGATCGGGCTCTGCCGGCCGATTGCGGCGCGGCGGCTCGCCGCGCGCCGGGATCGTGCCATAGGTCTCTTGCGCCAGGCGCAGCACCTCGGCCGGCTCGACATCGCCGGCAACGACGAGGATCGCGTTCTCCGGCGTGTAGAAGCGCTGGTAATAGGCGAAGGCATCGTCGCGCGAGAGCCCCTCGATCTCGTGCTCCCAGCCGATGATCGGCGTGCCATAGGGATGATGGACATAGAGCGCGCTGGAGAACTCCTCGCCAAGCTGGGCGGCGGGGTCGGCGTCGACGCGCATGCGCCGTTCCTCGAGCACCACGTCGCGCTCCGGACCGACGACGCTCTCGTCGAAGGCGAGGCCGGTCATCCGGTCGGCCTCGTAATCCATCATCGCGCGTAAGTGCTCCTTCGGCACGCGCTGGAAATAGGCGGTGTAATCGAAAGAGGTGAAAGCGTTCTCCTGGCCGCCATAACCGGCGACGATCTTGGAGAATTCGCCGGCCGGCCATTTCGCCGTGCCCTTGAACATCAGGTGCTCGAGGAAATGGGCGATGCCGGACTTGCCGGCCGGATCGTCGCCCGAACCATTGCGATACCAGACCATATGGGTCACGACCGGAGCCCGATGGTCGGGGGCGACGACGATCTCGAGGCCATTGGCGAGCCGGAAGGATTCGACCGTGCTGGCGACGCTGCTGGGCGGCGTGTGGACCGTCATGGGCTGGGCGGACTCCTCGGGCAACGGACGGATACCGGCCCGGGCGCAAGAAGCCCCGAGCCGAAAATTGGCTCAACCGGAAGATAGGCCCGCGCCGCGCCGGACACCAGCCCGCATCGCCTCATGGGGCGTGCGTACCGGCCGGCAGGCCCGGCCGCTACTGCATCGGCTTGGTGCCGGCGATGAATTCGCGCTGGCCGACCGCCTGCTTGTCTTCCTGCGGGCCGCGCGCGCCGGGTCCGAGCGGCGCCGTGCTGGCCGGCATGCGGTAGCCGGTCGGCGGCTCGTAGAGATATTTGCGCTCCGGCTCGACGCCATAGGCGAGATTGGACGTGTCGGTCTGGGCCTGGCGCGCCGCCATTTCGCGGCCGATACGGATCGGCGCGATCTGGTTGTTGTAGTTGTTGTGGTCCGGAACGATCCCTTCCGGGCCATTGGCTCGCCCGGCGACACGGCCGCGGCGCAGCTCCTGCTGCGACATCTCCGGCCTGTTGTTGCCGCGAAACGCCTCGGTGCTGGAGAAGGGCGCGCGGGCGCCTTCGCGGTCAGCCTTGCGGCGGGCGACGTCCGGGTCATCCGGCCAGGCGGCGGTGCGCGTCGCGCCGGGCTCCTGCGGCCGGGGCAGTGCCGAGGACGGCGGCACGACGAGCGGAGCGCGCTGCTTGTATTCGATGTCGTCCTTGTCGCTGCCGAAAAGCCCCATGCCTTTCACCAGGTTCTGGAAGAGCACGCCTTCCTGGGCAAAGGCAGGGGTCGCAGCCAGCAACAAGCCGCCGGCGAGCAGCATGCGCGAGGCGCGGATCCGATAAGCCATGTCCATTCTCCGTCCCAGGGTACGAGACCCCGTCATGATCGATCGGCGCGGCAAAACCATGGCGAGCAAACTCACTCCGCAGCCGGCTTGCCGCCGCCGGGCCGGAAGGACTCATACAGAAGCCCGGCCACGCCGACAACGATGGCCGCATCGGCGATGTTGAAGATGTACCAGCTGAAGCTGCCGAAATGGACGTGGACGAAGTCGACCACGGCGCCGAACACGGCCCTGTCGATGCCGTTGCCGATCGCACCGCCGATGATCAGGGCAAGGCTCGCGACCGTCAGCCTGTCCGGCGAGCGCCACATCCAACGCCCCAGCCAGATCGGCGCCAGGAAGGAGACGGCCACCAGCGCCCAGCGGCCGATATCAGTCGATTGCTGGAACAAGCCGTAGGAGATGCCACGGTTCCAGGCGAGCACGAATTCGAGGAAGGAGGTGATCTGGAACGGCCCCTCCTCGGCCAGGCGCGCACCGAACAGCAGCCAGAGCTTGCTCGCCTGGTCGAGCAGCAGCACGACCAGGGCGAGGACCACGCCGAAGCGGCGCAGCGGCGTCATGCCGGAACCGGCCGCCAGCATGTTCGGCTCCTGCGGGCTCATGCGGCGCGGCGAAGCTCGCGCAGCGCCCTGGCGTCACGTGGCGTGACGTCGGGATAGTCGGCCTCGGCCGTCGCCGGGTCGAAATACTTCCACGAACGGGCGCATTTCACCCCGGATGCCCGCACCGGCACGACCGAGACGCCGGGCACGTCGGCGAGGCGGAAGGCCTCTTCCGGCCCCTCGACATCGGAGATCCTGGCACCCGAGGTGATGCAGATCTCGGCGAGATCGAGCCCGCTCACGGCGGCGCGCAGATCGGCATCGGTGATATGGACGACCGGCGCCGCCTCGAGCGAAGAGCCGATGCGCTTGGCCGCACGCTCCAGCTCGAGCGCGCCGGTGACGACGCGGCGCACGCGCC
This sequence comes from Allobosea sp. GW823-FHT01F03, assembly GCF_058798075.1. Lineage (NCBI taxonomy): Bacteria > Pseudomonadati > Pseudomonadota > Alphaproteobacteria > Hyphomicrobiales > Alloboseaceae > Allobosea > Allobosea sp. GW823-FHT01F03. The sequence goes on from NZ_CM179505.1 coordinate 4,648,471, forward strand.
GGACCTTGGCCCAGCGCTCGGCGAGCTCGGGATCGAACCAGCTCTCCTGCACGGGCGCGAAGAGCTCGAGATGGACCGAGCCCTCCCCCGCCTTCTGATCGGGATAGCGCTCGAGCCAGGCCTCCTCGGCGGTGAAGACCAGGATCGGCGCGAGCCAGGTCGTCAGGCAGCGGAACAGCTGATCGACGACGGTGAGCGCGCTCTTGCGGACATGGCTGGAACGCGGGTCGCAATAGAGCGCGTCCTTGCGGACGTCGAAATAGAAGGCAGAGAGCTCGGTGTTCATGAACTGCGAGAGCAGGTTCACGACCTTCTTGTAGTCATAGGTCCGATAGGCCTCCTCGACCTGCGGGCCGAGCTCGGCGAGGCGATGCAGCATCAGCCGCTCCAGCTCCGGCATCGAGGCCGGCTCGGTGACGCGGATCTCCTCGCTGAAATGGGCGAGCGTACCGAGCATCCAGCGCATGGTGTTGCGCAGCTTGCGATAGGTCTCGACGAAGGTCTTGAGGATCTCCTTGCCGATGCGCAGATCGTCGGAATAGTCGGCGGCCGCGACCCAGAGGCGCAGGATGTCGGCGCCACTGTCCTTGATCACATCCTGCGGCGCGGTGACGTTGCCCTTCGACTTCGACATCTTCTCGCCCTTCTCGTCGAGGCAGAAGCCGTGGGTCAGGACGACGTCATAAGGCGCCCGGCCGCGCGTGCCGCAGCTTTCGAGCAGGCTCGAATGGAACCAGCCGCGATGCTGGTCCGAGCCTTCGAGATACATCACCTTGTCCCTGCCGCCGTCGACGACGCGATGCGTCTTGAGATCGGCGCGCTTCTCCAAGGTGAAGGCATGGGTCGAGCCGGAATCGAACCAGACGTCGAGCACGTCGGTGACGCGCTCATACTGGGCCGGGTCGTAGCCGAAGGGCTTCAGGAAGCGGGCGCCGTCGGTGTCGCTGAACCAGGCATCGGCGCCTTCCGCCTCGAAGGCCTCGGCGATGGCGGCGTTGACCTTCGCGTCGACCAGGACCTCCTTGGTCTCCTTCGCGACGAAGACCGTGATCGGCACGCCCCAGGCGCGCTGGCGCGAGACCACCCAGTCGGGCCGGTTGGCGATCATGCCGTTGATGCGGTTCTCGCCGGCGGCGGGAACCCATTGCGTATCCTTGATCGCCTTCAGCGCCCGGTTGCGCAGCGTGTCGGCATTGCCGCCCGCCACCGGCGCGGGAGCCGCCGGATCGGGCGCCCCCGCATCGCCATAGGGCTTGTCCATGGCGATGAACCATTGCGGCGTGTTCCGGAAGATCACCGGCTTCTTCGAACGCCATGAATGCGGGTACTGGTGCTTGAGCCGGCCGCGGGCGACCAGGTTGCCGGAGGCGGCGAGCGCCTTGATCACGACGTCGTTGGCGTTGCCCTTCTCGCCCTTGTCGGTGATGACCTGCGCGCCCTCGAAGCCCGGCGCATCCTTGGTGAAGCGGCCATCGGCATCGACGGTGTAGGGAATCCTGGTCTCGATGCCGCGCTCGGCGAGCATGCGCCCGCTCGCCATCCAGATGTCGAAGTCCTCGCGGCCATGACCCGGCGCGGTGTGGACGAAGCCGGTACCGGCATCGTCGGTGACATGGTCGCCATCAAGCAGGGGAACGTCGAACTCGTAGCCCTGGCCGCGCAGCGGATGGGCCGCCGTCAGGCCGGCGAGCTGCTCGGCGGACACATCCGCCACGAGCTCGAAGGCCTCGACCTTGGCCGCTTTGAAGACGCCTTCGGCCAGGTTCTTCGCCAGCACATAGGTCGCGCCGAGCTTGGCCCAGTTGTTCTCCGGCGCCGCGGTGACGCGGTAGAGTCCGTAGGCGAGCTTGTGATGGAAGGAGATCGCGCGGTTGCCAGGGATCGTCCAGGGCGTCGTCGTCCAGATCACCACCGAGGCCCCGGCAAGCGGCCCCGAACCGAGCACCGGGAACGCCACGAACACCGTGTCGCTGACATGCTCCTCGTATTCGACCTCGGCCTCGGCGAGCGCGGTCTTCTCGACCACCGACCACATCACCGGCTTGGAGCCGCGATAGAGCATGCCGTTCTGCGCGAACTTCATGATCTCGCGGGCGATCTGCGCCTCGGCCGGATAGGCCATGGTGAGATAGGGATCGTCCCAATCGCCCTCGACACCGAGGCGCTTGAATTCGGTGCGCTGCACATCGACCCAGTGCTCGGCGAAGGCGCGGCATTCCCGGCGGAACTCCACGACCGGGACATCATCCTTGTTCAGGCCCTTGGCGCGGTACTGTTCCTCGATCTTCCACTCGATCGGCAGGCCATGGCAATCCCAGCCCGGCACGTAGTTGGAATCATGGCCGAGCATCTGCTGCGAGCGCGTGACGAGGTCTTTCAGCACCTTGTTCAGCGCATGGCCGATATGGATGTTGCCGTTCGCATAGGGCGGACCGTCATGCAGGACGAAGCGATCGCGGCCCTTCGCGGTCTCGCGGAGCTTGCGGTAGAGATCCATCTTGGCCCAGCGGGCGAGCAGCTCCGGCTCGCGCTGCGGCAGGCCGGCCCGCATCGGAAACTCGGTCTGCGGCAGGAACAGGGTCTGCGAATAGTCCTGCCCCTTGGCCTCCTGGGCTTTGGCGTCCTGGGCGGCGGGCATTTCTGCGGTCTTGTCGTTCATGATCCGGCTCTGGCGGTTCGGACAGGCGGGCCAGATCGGTCTGGCGCTGCGCTCTTGTCCGCGAAAACTGGGAAAGCGATCAAAATCCCGGACTGCGCAGGCGCCCGCGCGTCAGCGCAGGGCGGCAGCCGGGCTCGTAATTCGCCGGGACAGTGCGATGATCGTGGCGCGGAAAGCGGACATGAGCGGCTTCTAGCAGGCGTTGCCTAGGGAAGGAAGGGCGGCGTCCGGCCGAGAATGTCGCGCGCCTGCCGGCTGTCGGCGTCCATCTGCGCGATCAGTGGCGGCAGCGCCTCGAACTTAGCCTCGCCACGCAGCCAGGCGACGAGGGCTACGTCGACGGTCTTGCCGTAGAGGTCGCCTGCGAAATCGAAGAGATGGCTTTCCAGCCGCGGCGCGCCGTCGTCGAAGGTCGGACGGCTGCCGAAGCTGGCGACGCCGTCGCGCCAGATGCCGTCGACGCGCATGCGCACCGCGTAGATGCCGTAGCGCAGACGGCAGTCGCGCGGCAGATGCATGTTGGCGGTGGGGTAGCCGAGCTCGCGCCCGCGCTTGTCGCCATGGGCGACCACGCCGCGCACGAACCAGGGCCGGCCGAGGAAGGCGGCGGCACGGGCGACATCGCCCTGCTCCAGAGCGGCCCGGATCAGGGTCGAGGAAACCGGCTCGCCCTGCCAGGAATAGGGCGCGACCACCGCCACCGGCACGCCCGCCGCGCCTGCACGCGCCTGCAGCATCTCCGGGGAACCGGTGCGGCCGGCGCCAAAATGGAAATCATAGCCGCAGACCAGACCGGCGGCGCCGAGCCGGCCGAGCAGCAATTCGTCGATGAAGGCCTCGGCCGCGACCGCGGCGATCTCGCGGTCGAAAGGCAGGACGAAGCTCGGAGCGAGCCCCTCGCCGGCCAGCAATTCGACCTTGAGCGCCGCCGGCGTCAGCCGGAACACCGGCTGGTCCGGCCGGAAGACCGAGCGCGGATGCGGCTCGAAGGTCAGCGCCGCCGCCTTGCCGCCCTGCCCTGCCGCCATCTCGTTCGCCACCCGCGCGAGCTCGGCATGGCCGCGATGGACGCCGTCGAAATTGCCGAGCGCCAGCACCCGCCCGCGCAGGGCGTCCGGCACGGGCTTTCCCGGCTCGAGGATGAAGGCGGCCGGCGTGTCGGTTCGCGGCGCTTCGGCTGATGAGGTCATGGAGCGCAAGCGTCCGGGCGCCGGGACCATCCGGCGGCCGTGTTTGGCCTCAAGCCGGCGGAAGCGTCAAGACTTGACCCTTGGGCCTTGGCCTTCAGGCTTTCGCTGCCGCCTTCGGCAGCGCCACCCAGGCCTCGCCTTCGAGAACCGCCTTGCCGTCGACCAGGCATTCGCAGAACAGCCGGGCGCGGCGGCGCTCGACGACCAGCTCCACCACCTCGACGCGCGCGGTGACGACATCGCCGATCTTGACCGGGGCGAGGAAGTTCAGGGTCTGCGAGAGATAGACCGCGCCCGGCCCCGGCAGGCGGGTGCCGAGCAGGGCCGAAACGAGGCTGGCCGTCAGCATGCCATGGGCGATGCGCTGGCCGAACTTCGTGCCAGCGGCGTAGCGGTCGCAAAGATGGATCGGATTGGCGTCACCGGAGAGGTCGGCGAAGAGCGAGATGTCGCGCTCCATCACGGTGCGCATCAGGCTCTCGCGCTGGCCGATGGCCAGGTCCTCGAAGGCATGGACCTGATAGAGCGCGCTGGTCATCATCGGTCGTCTCGCATGCGCAGCAACGGTGAAAAGCCCGCTGCCGCACGGGACAGGGTATGGCAGCGTTTCACAATTCGCTGCATTGCACCATAGAACTTTCGTGTTCTGAGGAGGTCGCCTTTTGGATGATGACGTAAGGTCAGTCGACGAACGGGTTAACGGCTTTGAAACACCGCTCGGCTATCAGGGTTGACCCATGGTCGCCGCTCTGGGAGAGCGGCCAGCGCATCGGTATTGCCCGGTGCGCGCTTGCATGTTCGGAGTTCCACCATGGCCCTTGACCCGTCGATGCCGATCCTGGTGGTGGACGATTACCAGACCATGGTGCGCATCATCCGCAACCTGCTGAAGCAACTCGGCTTCGAGAATGTCGACGATGCCTCGGACGGCAGCAGCGCGATCGCCAAGATGCGCGACAAGAAATACGGGCTGGTGATCTCCGACTGGAACATGGAGCCGATGACCGGGTTCGAGCTGCTGCGCCAGGTCCGCAACGAGGAAGAGATCGCCGCGACGCCCTTCATCATGGTGACCGCGGAATCGAAGACCGAGAACGTCATCGCCGCCAAGAAGGCCGGCGTGAACAACTACATCGTCAAGCCGTTCAACGCACAGACGCTGAAATCCAAGATCGAATCGGTCTGCGCCGCCTGAGAGCGGGCCGGCCGCTCGGGCTCCGCTCGCAAAAACTCCATCATTCCGGACAAGCCGCGCCAGCGGCGCCGCTCCGAAATCCTTCGTAAGGCGCTACGCTCTATAACGGATTCCGGCGCTTCATTGCGCTGCGGCAGGAATGGCGACCGCCTGTCGGTACGGCTGTCGCTCTTCCCCTTTCATCACCAGGCCAGCTGCGGCATCGCGTAGTCGGGACGGTAGCTCTGACGAGCGAACCAGCCCTGCAAGTCTGCCGGCAAGAGCTCACCGGTCTCCTCGGCATGGATACCGGCGAGGCACATCAGCGATCCCAGACCGTAATGCACCGCGCCGGCGATATCGGTGCGGATCGCGTCGCCGATGGCAAGGATGCGCGACCTCTCGACATTCTCGCCGCGCAGCTCCTGACCCTGCCGGATCGCCAGCTCGTAGATCGGGGCGTGCGGCTTGCCGGCATAGATCGCCCGGCCGCCGAGCTTCTCATAGGCGAGTGCGATCGAGCCGGCGCAGGGCACCATGCGACCGCCGCGATCGACCACCAGATCGGGATTGGCGCAGATCAGGGTGAGGTCGCGACGGGCGAAATCGGCAAGCGCCTCGGCATAGGTTTCCGCCGTCTCGGTCTCGTCGTCGAACAGGCCGGTGCAGACGACATAGCGTCCCTCGGCGGCCGGGACGCGCGGCGCGTCGAGCCCCGCGAGCAGCGGAAGATCGCGATCCGGACCGAGATGATAGAGCGGCTCGCCGGCGCGATGGGCGATCAGGTCGCGGGCGACGTCGCCGGAGGTGACGATCGCGTCGAAGGCATCGCCCGGGACGCCGAGACGACCGAGCTGGATCGCGATCTCGGAGCGCGGGCGCGGCGCGTTCGAGACGAGCACGACGGTGACGCCGCCGGCCCGCATCTTCGCCAGCGCCGCACAGGCCTCGGCATAGGGCGCCACGCCGTTATGAACGACGCCCCAGATGTCGCAGAGGCAAAGCTCATACTGACCGATGATCGGCGAAACGCCGGAAAGCAGGCGGGTTGAAGACGGCACGGGCAAGCTCCGGCTTGGAATGGGCGGCGGCTGGCGCCACGGCATCGGGCTCAATACGCCGCCAGTGACAGGCCGGCCAGTCTGATCAGGGCATAACGCGCCGGCGTCCAGGCTGTTTCAGCCGGTCGCGCGTCGCAGGACATCGCGGAAAGGCACCCGCGTCGGGGTAGGCGGCGCGGCGGGAGCCGGCGGCGGATAGTTGACGACTTCGGCGGCCGCCGGCGGAGTCGGTGCAGGGGCTGCCGGTGCAGGCGCCACGGCCTCCGGCTCGGCGAAGACCTCCGGCCGCACCGGGCGCGGCGGGGAGAAGACCGCGCCCTGGCCATAGCCGACGCCGAGATCGAGCATGTCGGCGACCATCGGATCGTCTTCGACCTCGTCTGCGACGAGCTGGATCGTCGCACGCGCGAGATGCGCGGCAAGGTCGCCGGTGGCGATGTCGGTCGCCGGCCCGCCCTTTGCCTCGGCCAGGAGCAGCGAGGCCGGGACCTTGACGAAGCGCACGCCGCGATCATGCAGCGAGGCCGGATCGAGACGCAGATCGGTGACGTGATCGAGCGCGAAGCGCACCCCGTTCGCCGACATCGCCCCCAGAAGACCGAGGGCAGTCGGCTCGAGCGTGCGGAAGACGCGCTGCGGCATCTCGATGACGAGATTGCCGATATGGGCATGATATTTTTCGAGGATACGCGCCAGCGTGGCCAGTGCGCGCGACGAGCCCCAGGTCGCGCCGCTGAAATTGCAGGAGACGAAGAGCCCGCCCTCCTTGCTGCCGAGATAGCGGGCTATCGCGAGCGCCCGGGTCAGGACGAGCGCATCGAGCGTCGGCCCGAAACCGCGCTGCTCGACCGTCTCCATGAACTCGGCCGGCAGGAGCAGCGTCTTCTCGTCCAGCCGCAGGCGCACCAGTGCCTCGTAGCCGCGGGTCCGGCGCTGCGGCAGCTGCACGATCGGCTGGAGATGGACCTCGACCTGGCCATTGGCGAGGGCGTCGCTGATCACCGCGGCGCGCTGCTCGGCAGCCCGAATCTGCGCCAGTTCGGCCGGCGATTGCCGGACCGCGACGAGCGGCTCGGCCTCGCGCGGTGCACCGCGCTCCGTCAGTGCCGTCGGCCCCTGCCGCGCAGGTGGCTGCACCGCCGCTGCAAGTTTATCCTGAACCAGTCGCAGCTGGTCGTCGTGATCGCCAAGCGTGGTCGCGACCTGCTGCAGCAGGTCGCCGAGCAGGCCGACCTCGGCGGTCAGCTCGTTGAGCATCGCCCGGGCCGGCGCGGCCTCGACCTCGCTCATCGGCAGCTGGTCGATGCGCTTCGCCATGCCATCCAGGCGGATGGCATTGGTCGCCAACCGAACCTTGACCTCGCCGACCGCAGCCAGGAGCTGCTCGCGCTCGCCAGCCCAGTTGCGGCGCATCAGCGCGAACGAGCCGGACAGGCCGAGCCCGGCGGCCAACAGACCGACGGCATTGGCGAGCCCGCCCGGAAGCAGCAGCATGGCGGCGGCACCCAGCGAAAAACCGGCGACGCCGCTGGCGGCCGGTGGGAGTGCGCTGAGGCGGATGCGAGCCAAGGGCAGGATCACGCAAAAAGAGGTGGAAGGAATGCCGGAGCGGCGAATCACCCGCGACAGCCGCAGAATAGCCGTCCGGACGGGTGGCTGCGAGAGCGGGCACGACCCCGACCGGCTCGCGCCGGTGAAAAACAGGCGAAAACCAGCCAAGCGGGCCGGGACAGCGCCGATCCTCATGCCTCGGAAGGGACTGCTGCGTCCCTTGCCGAGCATCCGACGAGAAAATACCATCCGCTTTCCGGACAAAGCCGATGCCTGAACGATGGGCTGGATCGCCGGCTTGCGTCCGATAGGAGGTTCGGCGATCTAGCGCGGCGGCACGCCCCGGGCATGGATCGCGGCGATGATCCGGTCGCTAACCTCGGGCGAAAATCCTCTCCGGCGTAGATAGAGCCCCGCATCGAGATCGAAGAGCGGCACCTTCTGGCGCAAAGTCCGCAGAGAGCGCTCAAGCGCGAATCCGTCGCCGCTCGCAGCGGCAGCCATGGCGCGCCCGATCAGGCCGAACGGGGTCTCCTCAGCATTGATCAGAGCGGCATGCGCTTCCGCCAACCTGGTTGCGCCCGTGAGATAGGCCGCGAGATACAGATAGAAATCGTACCAGGGCGGCCGACCGATCGACAGCGCGACGGCCTGCTCGAGCAGCGGCAGCCCCTCGGCCGGCCGGTTGAGTTGGATGTAGTGCGCGCCGAGAGCGGCGAGCACGTCGGGATCATAGGGATTGCGCGTCTGCGCTTCGCGGCCTGCCTTCAGCGCGTCCTCGGTCGCCCCCCGGAAGAACTGCGCGTCCATCATGGCCTGATGCGCCCGAGCACTCGCCGGAGCGAGCCGGACCGCGGTGACCGCGGCGGCGAGCGCACGGTCTAGAGCCGAGCCCGGCCTGGCATTGAAGCCCGAGGCGTATTCGTCGAGCGCCAGCAAAGCGAGCTGCGACCAGGCCGGATGGAACTCCGGATTGTGAGCGACAATCTCTTCCAGGCAGTCGCGCGCGGCGAGGTGATCTTCGGCCTTCATGGTCCGGCGCAGATTGAAGGCCAGGAACAGACAGGCAGCCGCCGGGGTCGGAGGCGACTGGCGCGCATCCGCGTGGAGCACGCCGAAAGGCTGCGCCAGCCGGATCGCCAGGCGCTGGGCCACCTCGCGCATCGGCAGGCCCTCGCCGAACCTGTCGACGCTGCCCTCCCCCGAAGTGGTCCAGACGACCCGCCCGTCCCTGGCGGCGCTCAGCCGGGCGAACCCTTCGATCGCATTGCCGGCGCGCCGGGCACTGATCGACAGGATGTAATCGCTCCCTTCACCCGCACGCGTCAGCGGCTCCGGCAGCTTGACGACCACGAGATCGTCGAAACGCGCCATCGTGTCCGCGACCTCGCGGACGAAATTGCGGGTGGTATCATCCAGCGAAGCATCGGTAACCGTCTCGGCGACCTCGACCGAGACCACGGGCAGGCGCGCCCTCACCAGAGGTACGGCCCGGACTGTGGGCGGTGGATCCGAAAGCGGCGCGGCTGGTAGCGGCGGCAATTGCGAGGCGATGTCAGGCAAGCGCGCTGCCGTCCCGCTCGTGCCGTGCTCTCCCCAGTACCAGAAGCCGATCGCGGCTAGGCCGAGCAGGAGCCCGAGGCCCGCGACATAGAGCCAGTAGCGCGAAGGCCCGGCGGCAGCCGCACCGCTCTCGACCGGCACCGAGCTCTCGTGATGCACCTCTTGCGCCGCGAGCACGTCCTGTTCGGAAATCTCCTCTTCGGGGGGCGCCGGCGGAGCAGCGCGCTCGAAGGACGGGACATAGGCGCCGACGGGAACGGTGATGCGCACGGGATCGGCAACGCCGTCGGCGGCGAAATAGAGGTTCAACGCCTTGCGCAGGCGCCCGGCCTCGACGCGGACGATCGGGTCCGCCTGCGGGTCGAAATCCGCCGAACGGCCGAAGGCCTCGACAGCGATCGTGTAGCCCTTCAGCTCGTTCGCCCGCCCTGCCAAAGTCTGCTCGACGATGAAGCTCAGGAAGGCCGTGAGCTGAGGCGCGGCACGAAAGATGTCGGAGGCGAGCACACGCTCGAGCTCGGCGCGGATCTCATCCGGCGCCAGCCCGTTCTCCCCATCCAGAGCTGTGGCGCGAACGACCATTGGGGCGCGATCCAGAGTCCCCTCCTTCAAGCTACGCCGGAAACGACGTTGCGTCATCTGCGACAGAGGTGCCCCGCCGCCCGCCCGGCGCAGGGATGCCCCGCCGGACCGTGGATTTACAGCCCGTTGCACGCTGCTAGGCTGAGGAAGTTTTTAAAAACTAAAGGGATCGGATCATGACCTCCGCGATGGGCGCGATCGCCACGCCGAACGACCTCGAAGCCTTCTGGATGCCGTTCACGGCGAACCGCTCGTTCAAGCAGAATCCGCGCATGATCGCCCGCGCCGAGGGCATGTTCTACTATACGCCGGAGGGCAAGCCGGTGATGGACGGCACCGCCGGGCTCTGGTGCTGCAATGCCGGCCACGCGCGCGAGCCGATCATCCAGGCGATCCAGGCGCAGGCCCGCGAACTCGATTACGCCCCTTCCTTCCAATACGGCCATCCCAAGGTCTTCGCCGCCGCGGCACGGATCGCGGCGCTCGCTCCGGGCGATCTCGATCACGTCTTCTTCGCCGGCTCGGGTTCGGAAGCCGCGGATTCGGCGCTGAAGATCGCGCTCGCCTACTGGAATGTCTCCGGCAAGGGCTCGAAGACCCGCCTGATCGGCCGCGAGCGCGGTTATCACGGCGTCGGCTTCGGCGGCATCTCGGTCGGCGGCATGGTCAACAACCGCAAATTCTTCGGCGGACTTTTGACCGGCACCGACCACATCTCGCATACCTATGACCGCGAGAAGCAGGCCTTCAGCAAGGGCGAGCCCGAATATGGCGCGCATTTCGCCGACGACCTCGAGCGCGTCGTCGCCCTGCACGACGCCTCGACCATCGCCGCCGTGATCGTCGAGCCGATGGCCGGCTCGACCGGTGGGTTGCCGGCGCCGAAGGGCTATCTCAAGCGCCTACGCGAGCTCTGCGACAAGCACGGCATCCTCCTGATCTTCGACGAGGTGATCACCGGCTTCGGGCGCCTCGGCTTCGCCTTCGCCGCCGAGCGCTACGGCGTGATCCCCGACATGATCACCTTCGCCAAGGGCGTGACCTCCGGCACGGTTCCGATGGGCGGCGTGATCGTGCGCAAGCACATCTACGACGCCTTCATGAACGGGCCGGACAACGTCATCGAGCTGTTCCACGGCTACACCTATTCCGGCCATCCGCTGGCGGCGGCGGCCTGCCTGGCGACACTCGACGTCTATCGCGAGGAAGGCCTGTTCGAGCGCGCCCGCGCCATGGAGCCGATGTGGGCCGATGCGGTGATGAGCCTGAAGGGCGAGCCGAACGTGGTCGACATCCGCACGGTCGGCCTGGTCGGCGCCATCGACCTCGCCCCGCGTGCCGACGGAGTCGGCAAGCGCGCCTTCGAGGCGATGGACCGCCTGTTCCGCGAGGAAGGGCTGATGGTCCGCACCGCCGCCGACACGATCGCCTTCTCGCCGCCGCTGATCATCACCGAGGACCAGGTCGAGGAGCTGATCGGCAAGCTACGCCGGGCGATCCGGACGGTGGCGGCATAGGCAGGGCTCGAAGGGCGCGCATCGAAACGCTCGAAGTGCGAATCGAGAACGGGAACCTGCACCCAACCAAGGTGCACGCCCGTGTTAAGACCTTTGGCGATGGGATCGATGGTCCCATCGTCCAGATTGATACGTTTGGTTCGCCCGATCGGGAGATTCCCGGGAAGCTCAGCCAAACGATCCAGCTGGACCGCAACACAGGGCGACAACTTCTCGCCGTTCTGCAAGCGGCCTACGGCCCCGGGTAAGTCATCGCCAAACCGCAACCGGTCGCGCGCGTCGGGGGAAGAAACTTCCCTCGACGATTGCCCTGACGAACGGCCTCGTCTCTTCGAATCCCGTTGTTCAGCCGTTCGTTCTTATTTGCGCACCGCAGCATTGACCACCTGATAAAGCGACACCTAAGGCTCTGCAAATCTTCGCAGTTTCTCTTGGGACCAACGATGTCGCTTCGCAGCATTTCCGCTGGACTGGCCGCCCTTCTCACGCCCTTCCTGCTCGGCCCCGCTCTCGCCCAGACACCCAAGCCATTGCGGATCGGCGTGCTCAACGACATGGCCGGCATCTATGCCGACATGGCCGGGCCCGGTTCGGTGATCGCCGCCCAGATGGCGGTCGAGGATTTCGGCGGCACAGTTCTCGGCCGACCGATCGAGGTCCTCGCCGGCGACCACCAGAACAAGCCCGATATCGGTTCTGCCCTGGTCAACCGCTGGATCGACGAGGACGGCGTCGAGGTCATCGCCGACATCCCGACATCCTCGGTGTTGCTCGGCATCCAGGAGATCGGCCGGCGCAAGAACAAACTCGTCCTCGCCTCGACCGGCGGCTCCTCCGACTTCACCGGAAAATTCTGCGCGCCCACCGGGATCCATTGGACCTACGACACCTATGCGCTCGCTGTCGGCACGGGTCTGCCGCTGGCCAAGGACGGCCCCTGGTATTTCATCACCGCCGACTACGCCTTCGGCCATGCGCTCGAGCGCGACACCTCGGAGGCGGTAAAGAAGGCCGGCGGCAAGATCATCGGCAGCGTCAAGCATCCTCAGGGCACCACCGACTTCTCCTCCTATCTCCTGCAGGCGCAAAGCTCCGGCGCCAAGATGGTCGGCATCGCCAGCTCCGGCGCCGACCAGATCGCCACCATCAAGCAGGCGACCGAGTTCGGCCTGCCGCAGAGCGGGACCAAGCTCGCCGGGCTCTATCTGCATATCACCGACATCCACGCCATCGGGCTGCAGGATGCGCAGGGACTGATCCTGACCCAGGCCTTCTACTGGGATTTGAACGAGGAGACGCGCGCCTGGTCGAAGCGCTTCTTCGAACGCCACAAGGCGATGCCGACCATGGGCCAGGCCGGCACCTATTCCTCGATCCTGCACTATCTCAAGGCGGTGAAGGCAGTCGGCACGACCGAGACCGAGAAGGTCGCCGCACAGATGAAGGCGACGCCGGTCAACGACTTCTTCGCCAGGAACGGCGTGATCCGCGAGGACGGCCGGATGGTGCACGACCTCTATGTGCTCAAGGTCAAGAAGCCCGAGGAATCGAAGTACCCCTGGGATTATCTCAAGCTGATCCGCACCATTCCCGGCGACCAGGCCTTCCGCCCGCTCAGCGAGGGCGAGTGCCCGCTCGTCAAGAGGTGAAGCAACCGGTTCCTAAGCCCGCCGCAGCTTGTTGTAGCGGGCGATCAGCCTGTCGCGCTTGAGCCGCGACAGGCGGTCGATCCAGAAGATCCCGTCGAGCTGGTCGATCTCGTGCTGATGGCAGATCGAGAGAAGCCCGTCCGCCTCCTCGCTCTGCTCCTTCCCGTCCAGATCCTGATAGCGCACGCGGATGCGCGCATGACGTTCGAGCTCGTCGGTCACCCCCGGCATCGAGACACTGCCCTCGGTGTGGCGGGTGGTCTCACGCGAGATCTGGTCCAGCTCCGGATTGACATAGGTGCGGACCTCGCCGGGCGAGAGTTCGAGCACTACGAGCCGGGAGAGCACGCCGATATGCGGCGCGGTGATGCCGATGCCCGGCGCGGCCCGCATGGTCTCGAGCAGATCGTCGGCGAGGGCGCGCAGATCGGCGTCGAAGCGCAGGACAGGGGCCGCGGTCAGGCGCAGACGCGGATCAGGGAAACTCAGGATCGGTCGGACAGGCATCGCGGTATTCTTGGTGTTTCCTGGCTGAGATGCCGTTGGGGGGAACGTAGCCTAGCAAGCCGGATCGCCGCGCTCTACGCGCCAGGCGCTGTCACGCCACGATCTCCCCAATGACGATGTCGCGATCCGGCGAGAGGCCGGCGCAGTCCGACGCATTCACTTCGTCGTGTAGCCGCCATTCACCAGAATGGTCTGGCCGGTCATCCACCATCCCTCGGAGACGAGGAAGCGGATGAAGGGGACGATGTCCTCGATATGGGTCAGGCCGGTCGGCGAAAACTTCGACAAGGCTGCCGCGGTCTTGTGATAGGCGACTGCGTCCGCCCCCTCGGCCGGGTAGAAGAACGGCGTGTCCATCGGACCCGGGCCGATCGCGGTGACCGAGATGCCACGCTCGCCGAACTCCTTCGAGGCGGCGCGGGTGAAATGCTCCACCGGTGCCTTCATGCCGGCATAGGCGGCGTAGAACGGCGTGAAAGCGCCGAGCAGCGAGGTCACCACGGTCGTGACCTTGCCGTTGTCGTTCAGCACCTTGCCGGCCTCCTTGAGGAAGAAGAAGGCCGATTTTGCGTTCACCGCAGCCATCTCGTCATATTCCGCCTCGCTGATCTCGGCGATCGGCTTCTTCAGCACCTTGCCGACGGTGTTGATCGCGATGTCCGGCCTGCCGAGCGCTGCGGTCGCATCGGCGAAGAGTTTCTCGACCGCGCCTGCGCTGGTCAGATCGGCCTGAAAGGCGACGGCCTGCGCCCCGGCCGCCTTTACGGCGGTGGTGGTCGCCTCGGCATCCGCCCGGCTGGCGGCGCTGTTGTAGTGGATCGCGACCGCGGCTGCGCCGTGCGCGGCAAGGTCGCGGGCAATGAGCCCGCCGAGATTCTTGGCGCCGCCAGCGATGATGACGGTCTTGCCCTTGATGCTGTGCTCGGCCATGGCCTGATCTCCTGCCGTCTTTGCGAACTGCTCGCCCTGTCGGCAAGGTACGCGGCAGATTGTTTCGATAAAGCAGGATAAGCTGACATGACTTGTCAGATCTGACGAACAATCTAACGCTGCGACGATGGACCGGATCGACCTCTTCGCCACCTTCGCCCGCGTCGTCGAATGCGCGAGCTTCACGCGGGCCGCCGCGACGCTTGGTCAGCCGCGCTCCTCAGTCTCGGCGGCGATCCGCCTGCTCGAGGACAGGCTGGGGACGCGGCTGCTCCACCGTACCACCCGCCATGTCGCGCCGACACAGGATGGACTCGCCTTCTATGAGCGCTGTCTGAGACTGATCGCCGAGGTCGAGGAGGCCGAGGCATTGTTCCGCAGCGCCGTCGACGGGCCATCCGGCAAGCTCAGGATCGACGTGCCGGGCCGGATCGGCCGGCTGATCATCGCCCCCGCCCTGCCGGATTTCCTGGCGCGCTATCCTGACATCGCGATCGAACTCGGCGTCACCGACCGGGCCGTCAATCTGGTCGAGGACAGCGTCGACTGCGTGCTCCGCGTCGGACCGCTCAGCGATTCCAGCCTGATCGCCCGCAATCTCGGCAGTCTCCGGCTGATCAATGTCGCGAGCCCGCCCTATCTCGCGCGTCATGGCACACCGATGGCGCCGGGCGACCTCACCGGGCATTTCGCGGTCAACTATGCCTCGCCCTCAACCGGCGCGGTCGAGGACTGGCAATGGCTGAATGGAGGGCACCTGCACAGTCTCGCCCTGCCCGGACGCGTCACCGTCAACAGCGCGGAGGCCTATATCGCCTGCTGCCTTGCCGGACTCGGTCTGATCCAGATCCCGGCCTATGACGTCGCGGCCGAGATTGCGGACGGAGCACTGGTCGAGGTGATGCCGGAGCACAGGGCGGAGCCGCTGCCGGTCGCCCTGCTCTATCCACACCGGCAGCATCTCTCGCGCCGCCTACGCGTCTTCATCGAATGGCTGGAGCCGCTCCTCAGGGAGCGGCTCTTCGCCTGATCAGGCCGCGGCTTTCTTCTCCGCCGAGCCGTAGAAGCTCTCGCCGGTCTTGGCCATGCGCTTCAGGAGCCGGTTCGGCTTGAAACGCTCGCCATGCTTCTTGGCGAGGCTCTCGCAGAGCTTCACGAAGGCAGCCGCACCCATATTGTCGATATAGCTCAGCGTACCGCCGCTATAGGGCGCGAAGCCGAAACCGATGATCGAGCCGACATCGGCCTCGCGCGGATCGGTGACGACGCCTTCCTCATAGGTCTTGGCCGCTTCGAGCGCCTGGGTGACCAGGAGCCGGTGCTTCAGCTCCGCCATGTCGATGAGCTCGGGCTCGAGCCGGTTCGCGGTCAGCTCGGCAAGGCCGGGCCAGAGCCGCTTCGGGCCGGCTTCCGGATAGTCGTAGAAGCCCTTCTTGTTCTTGCGGCCGAGGCGGCCATGCTTCTCGACCATGTCGGAGAGCAGCTTCTCCTGGGCCGGATCGACCGAAGCCTCACCAAGCTGCGCCTTCGTCGCCTTCAGCACCTTCCAGGCGAGATCGACCGCGACCTCGTCATTGAGCGAGAGCGGGCCGACGGGCATGCCGGCCTGCTTGCCGGCCGCCTCGATCATCGCCGGCGGCACGCCTTCCATCAGCATGAGGTGACCCTCGCGGATGTAATTGCCGACGCAGCGATTGGCGTAGAAGCCTCTGACATCGTTGACGACGATCGGCGTCTTCTTGATCGCCCGGACATAGTCGAGCGCCATGGCGAGCGCCTTGTCGCCGGTCTTCTTGGCCTTGATGATCTCGACCAGCAGCATCTTCTCGACCGGCGAGAAGAAGTGGATGCCGACGAAATTCTTCGGGCGCTGGGAATGGGAGGCCAGGCCCGTAATGGGCAAGGTCGAGGTGTTGGAGCCGAAGATGGTCTTCGGACCGACCACGGCCTCGACCTTGGCGATCACCTCGGCCTTGACCTTCGGGTCCTCGAACACCGCCTCGATGACGAGGTCGCAGCCCTTGAGGTCGGCATAATCGGCCGAAGGCTTGATGCGCCCGAGCAGCGCGTCGCGGTCTCCGGTCTTGGCGCGGCCCTTCATGATCTGGTCGGAGACCAGCTTGTGCGAATAGGCCTTGCCCTTCTCGGCCGCTTCCATGTCGCGGTCGACGAGCACGACATCGAGCCCGGCGAGCGCCGTGACATAGGCGACGCCGGCGCCCATGAAGCCGGCGCCGACGATGCCGACTTTCTTCAGCTTGCTCGGCGGGACTTCGGCCGGGCGACGCGCGCCCTTGTTCAGCTCCTGCATCGAGACGAAGAGCGAGCGGATCATCGAGGCCGCCTCCTTCGTCCGCAGGATTTTCGCGAAATAGCGGCTCTCGACCTTGAGGGCGAGATCCATCGGCAGCTGCAGCCCCTCATAGACCGCGCTCAGGATGGCGCGGGCGGCCGGGTAATTGTCATTGGTCTCGCGGCGATAGATCGCATTGGCCGGCGGCCAGATCTGCATGCCGGCCGGCGAGTGGACCTTGTTCGAGGGCAGCTTGAACTTGGGGTCTTCCCAGGGCTGCTTGGCCTGCGGATTGGCCTTCAGCCATTCCTTGGCGGCGGCGACGATCTGGTCACGCGGCAGCACGGCATGGACGAGGCCCATATTGCGGGCCGGAAGCGCCTTGATCTGCTCGCCCTTGAACATCATCTGCAGCGCGTCGCCGGTCTGCATCAGCCGTGCGACGCGCTGGGTGCCGCCAGCGCCGGGGAACAGGCCGACCTTGATCTCGGGCAGGCCGACGCGGGTCGAGGGATCATCCGAGACGACACGGAGCTGACAGGAGAGCGCGAGCTCGAAGGCGCCGCCGAGGCAGACGCCGTGCACGGCCGCCGCGAACGGCTTCCCGCAGGTTTCGAGCTTGCGATAGAGTTGGCTGAGCTTGCGGCTCTCGTCGAAAAAGCGCTGCATCGCGATCTGCTCGCCCTGCTCCTTCGCCAGTCCGACATAGAGGTCGCGCAGGCCCTGCAGCATGGTGAGATCGGCGCCACCGGAGAAGCTCTCCTTGCCGGAGACGATGACGCAGCCCTTGATCGCCTCGTCGGAAGCGACCTTGTCGACGACCTGGTTGAGTTCCTCCATCACCTGCGGGGTGATGACGTTCATCGAACGCTCGGGCATGTCCCAGGTCAGGGTGGCGATGCCGTCGGCGTCGGTCTCGAAGCGGAAATTGGTGAGGTTCATCGCTTCTCTCCTCAAACGCGCTCGATGATGGTGGCGACGCCCATGCCGACGGCGACGCAGAGCGTGACCAGGGCGGTCTGCTTGTCGGTGCGCTCGAGCTCGTCGAGCACGGTGCCGAGGATCATCGCACCAGTGGCGCCGAGCGGGTGGCCCATGGCGATGGCGCCACCATTGACGTTGAGCACGGCGTCATCGATGTCGAAGGCCTGCTGATAGCGCAGCACGACCGAGGAAAAGGCCTCGTTCAGCTCGAACAGGTCGATGTCCTTCGGCGTCATACCGGCCTTCTTCAGGACGAGCTCGGTGACGTCGACCGGGCCGGTCAGCATCAGCGCGAGGTCAGAGCCGGTGGTGGCGAAGGCCTTGATGCGGGCGCGGGGCTTGAGACCGGCGGACTTGCCGGCCCGCTTCGAGCCGACCAGCACGGCCGCCGCACCGTCGACGATGCCCGAGGAATTGCCGGCATGGTGGACGTGGTTGATGAACTCGACGTCCGGATGCGCCGCAGTCGCGACCGCATCGAAGCCACCCATCTCGCCCATCTGGACGAAGGAGGCTTTCAACGCGGCGAGCGCCTGCATGTCAGTCGCCGGGCGGATGGTCTCGTCGCGGTCGAGGATGACCAGGCCGTTGACGTCGGTGACCGGGATCACCGAATTCCTGAAGCGCCCCTCCTCCCAGGCCTTGGCGGCGCGCTTGTGCGAGCGCACGGCATAGGCGTCGACATCGTCGCGAGAGAAGCCGTATTTCGTCGCGATCAGGTCGGCCGAGACGCCCTGCGGCATGAAATAGGTGTCAATCGCGACTGACGGGTCGACGGCGATGCCGAAGCCGGAGGCGCCCATGCCGATGCGGGACATGCTCTCGACGCCACCGCCGATCGCCATCTCCTTCTGGCCGGACATCACCTGCGCCGCGGCGAGGTTCACCGCGTCGAGGCCCGAGGCGCAGAAGCGGTTGATCTGCACGCCCGGCACTTCCTTGCCGTAGCCGGCCTTCAGCGCCACCGTGCGGGCGATGTCGGCCCCGGCCTCGCCGACCGGATCGACGCAACCGAAGACGACGTCCTCGACCAGCTTGGGATCGAGCGTGTTGCGCTCCTTGATGGCGCGCAAGGTCTGCGTGCCCAATTCGATCGCGGTGACTTCGTGCAGCGAACCGTCGGCCTTGCCCTTGCCGCGCGGTGTCCGGACGTGATCGTAGATGAAGGCGTCTGCCATGGTGCTCCTCCCGGAGTGGCCGGTCGTTTTCGGCTCGTCGCCTCGGCGTCAGACTGCGCCGGATCGAACCAAGAGTAATCGAAAGAAACACTCCGTCATCCCGGGGCATCCCGGACGGAGCGAAGCGGAGATCCGGGATCCATAGAAGGGTGCCGGATCTCGATGATGGATCCCGGATCGGCGCCGCTTCGCGGCTTGTCCGGGATGACGGGGCCAGGTTGGACGATCCGTCAGAACTGCTCGGCGCTCAGCGCCATGGTGGCGTCGGAGCCGGAGGTGATCCGCGCCAGATGGGCGGCGGTCTCCGGCAGCGAGCGCTCCATGAAGAAGCGGGCGGTGACGAGCTTGGCGTTCATGCGCTCGGTCGCGCCATTGGCGCCGGCCTTGAGCTTGTCCTGCGCGACCTTGGCCATCTTCGCCCACATATAGCCGAGGCAGACCAGGCCGAGCAGATGCATGTAGTCATGCGCGCCGGCGCCGGCATTGTCGGGCTTGGCGAGCGCGTTGTTCATGAACCACATCGTCGCCTGCTGAAGATGGCCGAGCGAGGCGGCAAGCGGGGCGAGCAAGGGCTTCAGCGCCTCGTCGCCCTCGTTCTCCTTCACGAAGGCGCCGACCTCGTTGAAGAAGGCCATGATGGCGCGGCCGCCGTCGCGGCCGAGCTTGCGGCCGACCAGGTCCATCGCCTGCACGCCGTTGGCGCCCTCATAGATCATGGCGATGCGGGCATCGCGCACGAACTGCTCCATGCCGTGCTCGGCAATGTAGCCGTGCCCGCCATACATTTGCTGGGCCTTCACGGCGTTGTCGAAGCCGATATCGGTGAGCACGCCCTTCAGAACCGGGGTCATCAGGCCGAGCTGGTCGTCGGCGGCCTGGCGCTCGGCATCATCGCCCGAACGATGGGCGACGTCGGACTTGATCGCATTCCAGATGACGAAGGCGCGCGCCGCCTCGTTGAAGGCCTTGATCGACATCAGCGTGCGGCGCACGTCCGGATGGACGATGATCGGATCGGCAGCCTTGTCGGGATTCTTGGCGCCGGTCAGGGAGCGGCCCTGCAGACGCTCCTTCGCATAGGCGACGGCGTTCTGATAGGCGACCTCGGACTGGGCCAGGCCCTGGATCGCGACGCCGAGGCGGGCCTCGTTCATCATCACGAACATGGCGTTGAGGCCCTTGTTCTCGGTGCCGATCAGCCAGCCCTGCGCGCCGTCATAGTTCATGACGCAGGTCGAATTGGCGTGGATGCCCATCTTGTGCTCGATCGAGCCGCAGGAGACCTTATTGTTCTCCCCGACCTTGCCGTCAGCCCCGATCGCATTGCGCGGCACGACGAAGAGCGAGATGCCCTTGACCCCGGCCGGCGCGCCTTCGATGCGGGCGAGCACGAGATGGATGATGTTCTCGGTGATGTCCTGCTCGCCGGCCGAGATGAAGATCTTGGTGCCGGTGATGGCGTAGGAGCCGTCGCCATTCGGCACGGCCTTGGTCTTGATCAGGCCGAGATCGGTGCCGCAATGCGGCTCGGTCAGGTTCATCGTGCCCGACCAGGCGCCCTCGATCATCTTCGGCAGATAGGTGCGCTTCTGCGCGTCGGAGCCATGGACATAGAGCGCCGCGATCGCGCCCATCGTCAGGCCGGGATACATGGCGAAGGCCATGTTGGCGGCCGAGGCGTACTCGTTCATCACCGCGCCGAGCGTATAGGGCAGGCCCTGCCCGCCATAGTCCGGGTCCATGGCGAGGCCGATCCAGCCGCCCTCGGAATAGGCGCGATAGGCTTCCTTGAAGCCCTTCGGCGTCGTCACCGAACCATCGGCGTTGCGCTTGCAGCCTTCCTGGTCACCGGAATGGTTGAGCGGCTGCAGCACCTCCTCGCAGAGCTTGGCGCCCTCGCCGAGCACGGCCTCGACGAGATCCGGCGTCGCGTCGGCGAAGCCCGGCAGGTTGTTGTAGCGCTCGAACTGGAAGACATCGTTCAGGAGGAACAGCGTGTCCTCAACGGGGGCCTTGTAGACCGGCATCGCATCCTCCCTGCCAAGATCGTCGCATTCTGGCGAGGCAGCCTGCCGGCTCAAGCTGGCGGCGGCGCCTCGAGATAGTTCATATATAAACTATTATGCCGTCCCTTGCCAAGGGGGAGCCCGGGATTTTTAGGTCGCAGGCTCTCGCCCGGGTCAGGCTACCCAGCTTTGCGCTGCCGACAAATGAAAAACGCCCCGAACCCGGTGGGGTTCGAGGCGTCGACGATAGCGTGCGGCTGATCGCCGCCGATCGATAACTCAGGCGCCGAGCGTGGCCAGCGTGCCCTCGAGCTCGGCGATCGCGGTCTCGATCTCGGTACGCTGGGTGCGCAGCAGCTCGAGCTGCTCGGCGATCTGGGAGCGGGTGAGCTGCAGCCCGCCGACCGAGGCCGACGTCTCCTGCCCTTCGCTGCCCTTGCTCTCCTCATTGGCGAGCATGGCGCGAATCTCCACCAGGGTGAAGCCGAGCTGCTTACCCTTGAGAATCAACGCGAGCCGGGCGCGATCGCGACCGGAATAGATCCGGGTCATGCCCGAACGGGCCGGCGAAAGCAGGCCGCGCGATTCATAGAAGCGCAGCGTGCGCAGCGTCACGCCGAAATCGCGGGCGAGATCGCTGATGGTGAAGCCGCCGGCAGCGTCATTGGACGTCTCGGCAGCGGGAAGCGGGTTGCGGCCGTCATGAACTGAAGCGGCCGCCAGAGCGGAGCTTTGGCGCGACATATATGATCCTCGAAGGACGTTTTTCAGGGCAACGGCGCTGGGCGGCTGCGATGGCTGGATCGATCCGTATTGCGGCGCGACATAAGGCGCAACACTCCCTTACGTCAGGTAATTTTTGCCTCTCCATGGGTAAGTTACCGTTATGCAGGGCGCCGGTGGCGGCCGTCAGGCCACCGTTTCCAGAAAATTAACCTCTGGGGCCGGTTTCTTAACCGTCCGTTTACCGTGACTGCGAAAAGTCGGCATGGCGACCATCACGAAACTCCGCGGCAACCGGAGATTCACGTTTCATGGTTTCGCGCAGGGAAGCGGCGGCACAGGGGGCTGCGCATCCTGGATTGAAGACCGGCCCCGTAGGCGAGCGTGACAATGGCGACTAGCCTGCCCTGGAGCGTGAAGGGCGTCGATCCGCGCACCCGCGACGCGGCGAAGGCCGCTGCGCGCCGCGCCGGCATGACGCTCGGCGAATGGCTCGACAACAAGATCCGCGACGAAGCCGAAGACAATACCCCACCGCCGCCCACGCAGCAGGAACAGCTCGACATCGCGGCGCTCTCGGAGCGCCTCGCGCGCCTCTCGCAGGGCGAGATGCAGACCGCCAGCCCGGCCCCTCCTCGCCCCCAGGCGACGCCCGAACTTTCGCGCGAGCGGATCGACGCCTTCATCACCCAGGCCGCAATGGCCGAGCGCCTCACCCGCGACAACGGGGCCAAGACGGCCGGCGCCCTCGATTCGATCGCCAAATGGATCGAGAAGACCGAAAACCGTCTTTCCATGGGCGAGCGTGCCACGGCCGAGCGGCAGGAACGCGCCACCAACGTCATCGCCGATGCGATCAAGACGATGGGCGAGCGCATCGCCGAGATCGAGCGCAAGACGGCGGAGGCCGGCCGCAAGGCTGCCGCCCCGCCACCGGCTGCGAGCGCGCGCCCCTTCCTCAGCCGCGACGGGCTGGCAGCCGCCGTCTCCGATATCCGTTCGCGCCAGCGTGCGCTCGATGGCGAGCCGAGTGCACCCGCTCGCTTCGAGAACGGCAATCCGGCGCAGGCCCTGGCCGGGCTGCGCGAGGACCTGCGCCAGCTCAGCGCCCGCATCGCCCCGGCTCAGCCGGCAGTCTCGCCCGCCACCCGCGTCGAGGAACAGCGCGCCGCCTACCAGCCGCTGGAGCGCGCCATCGGCGAACTTGGCTCCCGTCTGGAGCGCCTGGACGTCCGCGACCGGCTCGACCCCGTCCTGAAGCCTCTGGCGCGGATCGAGGCCGAGATTGCGCGCCTCTCCGACAACCGCTCTCAGGACGGGCTGGGTCGCTTCGAACTCGAGATCGCGCATCTCGCCGCCAAGGTCGATGCGCTCGTCGCGCGCGGCGGCGATCGTGCCGCGATCGCGCCGGTGCTGCGCGAGATCGCCGAATTGCGCGAACTGACGGTCGCCGGCACCGACAGCCGGCGCCTGGACGATCTGTCGCAGCAGCTTTCCTCGCTCTCCTCGGAGATCGGACGCCTGCGCGATGCGCAGCCGGACGGGCGCGAGCTGCGCAACCTCTCGCTCGCCATCGAAGATGTGCGCGACACCCTGCTGAGTGACCGTTCGCGCGAGCGCACCGGCGACAATGCGCCGCTGGCGGCTCTCTCGCGGCAGGTCGAGTCGCTCGCGCACAAGATCGAGACGCTGCCTTCGATGAAGGCCTCGGTCATCGACGGCCAGGTCGATCAACTCATGGCCCGTCTCGACGAGCTCCACGCCATGGGCCGCCCGGCATCGGACGAGCTTTCGGGGCGGATCGAGGCTCTGGTGGTCCGGCTGGAAGGCCTCGCGGACCGCTCCGCGACACCGCTCGATGGCCGCATCGACGCCTTGCAGCAGCAACTCGAGACGATCGCCCGCCAGGGACCGTCCAATGTCGAGAAGCAGATCGAGGCACTGGCAGGCCGGATCGAAGCGCTCACCGCCTCCGGCAACCTTGCCCGTCTGGTCGAAGACGGCACGCACGTCCCTGTCGCCCAGGTCGACATGCGGCCGGTCGAAGACATGTTGCGGGCGCTCGCAGGCAAGATCGACGAGGCCGGGCGCCCCGGCGCCGGCTCCGATTCCTTCGACGCCTTGGAACAGCAGATCGCCGGACTGGCGCATCGGCTCGACGAGGCGGCCGCGACCCGCACGGCCGAAACCGGCATCGAGCGGACGCTGCAGGATCTCGTCGCCCATCTGCAGACCATGCGCGAGGACACGGCCGCCGCGGCCGAGCGCGCCGCACGCGCCGCGATGGCCGACATGGCGCCGCCGCGCGGCGCCAGCTTCGCCGAGCTCAGCAACCTCGTCACCGGCCTGCGCGACACCCATGCCTCCTCGGGACGCCAGACCCAGGACGCTATCAGCGCCGTCCATCAGACCCTCGAGACGGTGATCGCCCGCCTCGCCAGCCTCGAAACCGAACTCGGCGGCGAGCGCGGCCAGACCGCTCGCAGCGCGCAGCCCCTGCCGCCGCGCGCAAGAACGGCGGCCGAGCCCGCCACGTTACCGCCGGCACACCAGCTCGCCACCAAACCGGACGAGCGGATCGTGGCGTCGCGCGGGCCCGCCGCTTTCGACATGCCGCTGGAGCCGGGCTCCGGACGTCCGCGCGTCGAGGCCGCTGCCGTGGCGGGCGATCAGCAATCCGTGCGCCAGAGCCTGATCGCGGCTGCGCGGCGTTCGGCCAAGGCAGCTTCCGAGGCGGCGGCCGCCGCACCCGTGGTGACGCCGGAGCCGGCGAAGCCCGGCAAGCCGGTCTCGGCCGGTGGACGTCTCAAGGAGATCATGGAAAAGCGCCGGCGACCGCTTCTGCTCGGCCTCGCCGCGGTCGTCCTCGCCATGGGCGCCGCCCATATCCTGTCCGGGCCGTCGTCGGGAGACGCCAAGAAGCAGGTCGCCAGCGAGGCCCAGATCGCGCCGCAGCGCGCGGCTGCGGAGAAGGACGTCGCGGAGACCACCGCCTCGGCCGCGCCGGCCAAGGACCAGAACGCGGTGCTGCCGATCCAGCTCGGCACCACGCCCGCGCTGGCGGCAGCGCCGACGGCTCCCACCGCGGCGGCCGAGGCCGGCGAAGCCGCTCCGATGGTCGCCGCACTGCCGCCCGCCGCGACGCCCGAGCCGCCGGCCAACGTCACCGGCCTCAACGAGATTCCAGCGACGCTCGGCACCGCCGGCATGCGCAAGGCCGCTCAGGGCGGCGATGCTCGCGCCGTCTACGAACTCGCCACCCGGGCCGCCGACGCGCCAGGCGCCGGCCGCGATCCGAAGCTCGCGCTGCACCTGTTCGAGCGCGCCGCCGTGGCCGGGCTGGCCCCCGCGCAGTTCCGCCTCGGCAACATGTTCGAGAAGGGCATCGGCACCGGCCGCGACGTCTCGCTCGCCCGGCTCTGGTATGCGCGCGCCGCCGAACGCGGCAATGCCAAGGCGATGCACAATCTCGCCGTGCTCTATGCGGAAGGCGCCAACGGCAAGCCCGACTACGCGACCGCAACGGAATGGTTCCGCCGCGCTGCCGAGTTCGGCGTCCGCGACAGCCAGTACAATCTGGCGGTGCTGCTCGGCCGCGGTCTCGGCTCGCCGGCCGATCTCGGCCACTCCTATCGCTGGTTCGCCATTGCTGCGGCGCAGGGCGACGAGGATGCCGGCCGCAAGCGCGACGAGGTTGCAGGCCGTCTTTCTGCGGCCGATCTCGCCACCGCCAAGGCTGCCGTCGAAGCCTGGAAGCCGAAGGTTCCCGAGGCGCTCGCCAACGAGGTCGCAGCACCGGCCAAGGGGTGGGACGAGGTGCCGGCCGCCGCCAGAAAGCCGGCAAAGCCGACCCGCGGCTGAGCGAAACCCTCTCAGAGCAAAGCAATCTGAAAGGGATTCGTTCTAGCGTCACCGTTTCGACGCCTTCGCGTGGGAAGCGTCGCGCGGCTGACGGGGTTTAGCAGGGTGCAAATCTATCTTCCGATCGCCGAATTGCCGATCAGTATCCTGCTGGTCCTGGGTCTGAGCGGCGCGGTCGGCTTCATTTCCGGGCTTTTCGGCGTCGGCGGCGGCTTCCTGCTGACACCGCTGCTGATCTTCCTCGATATCCCGCCGGCGGTGGCGGTCGCGACCGTCGCGGCACAGGTCGCGGGATCGTCGATGACCGGCGTGCTGACCTATTGGCGACGAAACGCGCTCGATCTGAAGTTAGGCAGCGTACTGGTCGGCGGTGGTATCCTCGGCACCATCCTCGGCGTTCTGTTCTTCAACTCGATGCGCCGCCTCGGCCAGCTCGATCTCGTCATCACCATCGCCTATGTCACGCTCTTCACCTGCATTGGCGGGCTGATGCTGTTCGACGCGATCCGCGCCGCCTTGCGCGACCGCCAGGGCAAGCCGCCGCGCCTGCGCCGGCGTGCGGGCATGCACCCGGCATGGATGGGCCTGCCCTGGCGCATGCGCTTCTACCGTTCGCAGCTCTATGCCAGCGTGCTGCCGATCGCGGCACTGGCGATCGTGATCGGCTTCATCGGCGCCGTGCTCGGCGTCGGCGGTGGCTTCATCCTCGTGCCGGCGCTGCTGTATTTCTTCCGGGTTCCGCCCGCCGTCGTGGTCGGCACCTCGCTGTTCCAGATCCTCGTCACTATGACCGGCGCGACGGTGCTGCACGCCGTCACCAACCAGTCCGTCGACATCGTGCTGGCCATCCTCCTGCTGGTCGGTGGCGTCGTCGGCGCGCAGTTCGGCGGACGCGCGGCGCGCAATCTCAATGTCGGCTCGTTCCGGCTGCTGCTGGCCCTGCTGATCCTCTCGGTCGGCCTGCGCTTCGCGATCGAGCTCTTCCTGCCCCCGGCCGAGCCCTTCTCGGTGGTGATGCCGGAGAGCGCGCGATGAGCCGGCTCTCCAAGACGCTGCTCGCCGCGGCGCTCGGCCTCGCCGCCTGCCTGCCCGCCAAGGCCGAGACGCTGATCGCGGCGCTCTCGACGCACCGGATCGCCATCACCTCGAACTATACCGGCGACCAGCTCACCGTCTTCGGCCTCGTCGAGCGCGAGGGCCGCACGGCGGCCCGGGCCGATCCCTACGACATCGTCGTCACCGTGCGCGGCCCGCCGCGCATGCTGATCGTGCGCGAGAAGGAACGCGTCGGACCGCTCTGGGTCAACCGGCAGCAGCGCCGCTTCCCCGAGCGCCCGATCTTCCTCTCCGTCTCGAGCAACCGGCCGATCGAGGAGATCCTCACGGAGGACGCCGCGCGACGCGAGCGCATCGGCCTGGCGAACGCGCAACGCACCCAGAGCACGCGCGAATTCGAGTTCGGGATCGGCCCCTACCGCGATGCGCTGATCCGCATCATGGAAGCGAAGGGGCTCTACGCCGAACACGAGCGCGGCGTCACCTTCCTGTCGCCGACCTTGTTCAGCGCTCCGATCCGGGTTCCGGCGACCGCGCCGACGGGCTCCTACGAAATCGAGATCGTGCTCTATGCCGGGGGAGCTGCGCTGGCGCGGCAGACCACCAATTTCGAGGTGATCAAGACCGGGATGGAGCAGAGCCTGGCCTCCGCCGCGCATGACCGGCCGCTGCTCTACGGCCTCGCCACGGCGGCGCTCGCCCTGTTCTTCGGCTGGCTGGCGACGACGATCTTCCGCCGCGACTGAGTGCGACGCGGCACCTGTCGCCGCGGGTTCGGAACCCGTTGGGAACTCGAGCCCTCATCCCGAAGCCGCCAAGCAGCGTCTCGAAGGATGAGCGCTCAGGGAAACCCCGAAGAGGCTCTCAGCCGGTCAGCAGGTCATAGGCGAAGAAGGGGGCGATCGTGCCCTCCGCTACGCCCGTCAGCTCCTCGGCCAGTTCGACCAGCCCGTCGGTCTCGGTCAGCGAGGTCAGGATGCCGGCGCCGTCGCGCGGATGCTTGCGGGCGACGGCGATACCATCGGCACCCGGCGCCAGGGAGACCCGGACATATTCGCGCCGGCCGGCCTTCTTGCGATAGGGAAAACCGAGCCTGACCGGCAGCGCCTGCGGGCGGGCCGGCGTCGTGCCCGCGAGCAGGGCGATCACCGCGCGTGCGACGAAAGCGAAGGTGACGAAGACCGCGACGGGGTTGCCCGGCAGGCCGAGAAAGGGCTTTCCGTCGATCAGCCCCATCGCGACCGGGCGTCCCGGCTTGATGCCGATGCGCCAGAAGGCGAGCTCGCCGACTTGCGTAACCGCCGTCTTGACGTGGTCCTCCTCGCCGGTCGAGACGCCACCCGAGGTCAGGATCAGATCGCAATCGCGCGCCGCGGCGCGCAGACGCTCGCCCAGGCTCGCCGGCTCGTCACGGAGGATGCCGAGATCCACCACCTCCGCACCGGCGCGGGCGACTAGAGCCCGCAGCACGCTGCGATTGGCGTCGTAGATCCCGGCCGGCGGCAAAGGCGTGCCGGGCTCGTTCAATTCATCACCCGTGGAGAACACCGCGATCCTGACGCGGCGCCGCACCGCGACCTCGGTGAGGCCGAGAGCGGCGAGCAGGCCGAGATCCTGCGGACGCAGGCGACGCCCGGCCGCCAGCACCGGAGCACCCATGGCCACGTCCTCGCCGACCGGTCTGGCATTGGCGCCCGGCTTCAGCCCGGCCGGGAGGCGCACGAAGCCCTCCTCCAGCGCGACGTCCTCCTGCATGAACACGGTGTCGGCACCGGCAGGCATCGGCGCGCCGGTGAAGACGCGGATCGCAAAGCCGGCGACCGCGATTCCGGCCGCATCCGACCCCGCCGCGACCCGGCCGGAGAGCGGCAGCCGGGTCTCGCCGGACGAGGCGAGGTCGGAAAAGCGCACGGCATAGCCATCGACAGCCGAATTGGCGAAGGGCGGCAGGTCGCGCGGCGCGGCGATGTCGACCGCCAGGACACGGCCATCGGCCAGTGCGAGCGGCACGGTCTCGATCTCGGCGACGGCGCCGATGCGCTCCGCCGCCAGTGCGGCCGCCTGCTCGATCGTCATCAGCGGACCGCCGAAGACCTTGGCATCTTCACTGAGCTGCGCCATTTCAGGCCTCCTCGCGCGCCAGCGCCAGAACCTGCGCCAATGGCTGGGCGCGGGCGAACAGAAGATCGGCGATCCCGGGGACATCATCGAGCCCGAGCACGGGGCGGCCAGCCTGCGGGAAGGGCGTATCGCTCGCCACGCCGACAATGCTTGCATCCTGCGGGTGCAGCGGCGGCTTGCCATTGGCGGCGCGGAACACTTCGAGCTTGGCGTGCGGATCGCGCTTGAAGCCCTCGACGATGACGAGTTCGACCGGTGAGAGTCGGGCGAGCAGCTCCGGCAGCGTCGCCTCCGGCTCGTCGCGCGCTTCGTGCAGCAGCGCCCAGCGCTTGGCCGAGGAAATCAGCACCTCGGAGGCGCCCGCCTGGCGATGTGCCCAGGAATCCTTGCCGGGCGTGTCGAGATCAAAGGCATGATGGGCGTGCTTGATCGTCGAAACGGCGATACCGCGGCCTGAAAGCTCCGGAATCAGCCGAGTGAGAAGGGTCGTCTTGCCGGCTCCGCTCCAACCCGCCAGCCCGATCACGCGCATTGAGGATGACATCTCCAAAACAGAACCGGGCGCAAAAAGCGCCCGGCTGTCATCCTGCGGATCGCATGTGCGGGTCAAGCGCGCCGATTGTCACTCCGCCGGCTGCAGCCTCGCCCCGGGCGCCCGGCCCTTCTCGACCTCCTCGGCGACCCAGAGCGCGTGGTGTTCCTTGGCCCAGTTGAGGTCGACCTCGCCCGAGCCCATCGCGTCGAAAGCGCCTTCCATGCCGATCGAGCCGATATAAATGTGCGCCAGCATGACGGCGATCATCAGCACGGCGACGATGCCGTGGACCATGTTCCAGAACTGCATGTCGAGCACGCCGCCGGAGAAGCTCGGATACAGCAGGTAGACGCCCGAGACCGAGAGCGCGGCACCGCCGAGCACCACGGCCCAGAAGATCACCTTCTGGCCGCCATTGAAGCGCCGGGCCGGCGGCGCATGGCCCTTGCCGATCAGGCCGCCGCCCGCAGCAAGCCAGCGCAGATCGCCGAGATTCGGGATGTTGTCCTTGATCCAGACCAGGAACATCAGCGCCACGCCGAGCATGAACGGCCAGGCCAGGAAGTTATGCGACCATTTGGCCGCCACCGAGAGATTGGTGAAGGCCTGTGGCCCGATCAGCGGCAGCAGCAAGGCCTTGCCGAAGGTGACGTTCAGGCCCGACAGCGCCAGGATGATGAAGCAGCCGGCGGTGAGCCAGTGCATGAAGCGCTCGAAGGCGTTGAAGCGCGTGATCGTCTGTCTGGAAGGACCGGCGGCGATCCTGATCCTGCCGCGGAACAGGTAGAAGGCCACCAGTATGACCAGCATGCCGAGCACGGCGACGGCGCCGATGCGGGTCATGGTGCCCTGGTGGAAGCTGCGCCAGTCGCGCCCGGCCGGGCGCTCCAGCGTGGCGGCCCTGGTG
This sequence comes from Allobosea sp. GW823-FHT01F03, assembly GCF_058798075.1. Classification (NCBI taxonomy): domain Bacteria; kingdom Pseudomonadati; phylum Pseudomonadota; class Alphaproteobacteria; order Hyphomicrobiales; family Alloboseaceae; genus Allobosea; species Allobosea sp. GW823-FHT01F03. Next base: position 4,678,518 of record NZ_CM179505.1, read on the forward strand.
TCGGGGATGGAGACCCTGCCGCGAAGCTCGGCGGAAGGGTTGCCCTTCAGCACCTCGAGGAATTGCTGCTCCCGAACGGAATTGGCGGTCGGGTTGACCTGCTGGGCGCCGGCAGGAGCCGCGACGGCGAGCGCCAGCGCAAGCAGGAGCCCGCTGAACAGGAAGCGGAGATGAGCACCGAGCGGCATTGCGGCGTCCTTTCGCGAAGGCATGGCGGGACTGCGGGAGGAACGCATCCGACCTTTCCGGCCGTGACGCGCCCCTCCCCCCAGAAGTCAGATGGCGATGGTTTCCCGATAGGCGGTCTGCCATCCCCAGGCGCCGGAACCGTAGCCGCGCTTGACCACGCGTTCCTTGTAGATCTGCGCAATGATCTCACCGTCGCCGGCGAGCAGCGCCTTGGTCGAGCACATCTCGGCACAGAGCGGCAGCTTGCCCTCGGCGAGGCGGTTCGAGCCGTATTTCTGGAACTCGGCGGGCGAGAGATCGACCTCCGGACCACCGGCGCAATAGGTGCACTTGTCCATCTTGCCGCGCGAACCGAAATTGCTGAGCTTCGGATATTGCGGCGCGCCGAACGGGCAGGCGTAGAAGCAATAGCCGCAGCCGATGCAGAGGTCCTTGTTGTGCAGCACCACGGCATCCGCCGTGGTGTAGAAGCAGTCGACCGGGCAGACCGCCGCGCAGGGCGCGTCGGTGCAGTGCATGCAGGCCATCGAGACCGAGCGCTCGCCGGGCTTGCCGTCGTTGATGGTGACGACGCGCCGGCGGTTGATGCCCCAGGGCACGTCGTTCTCGTTCTTGCAGGCGGTGACGCAGGCGTTGCATTCGATGCAGCGGTCGGCGTCGCAGAGGAATTTCATCCGGGCCATGGTTCAGTGCCTCCTCACGCCGCAGCGATCTGGCAAAGCGTGGCCTTGCCTTCGTGCATGCCCGTCACCGGGTCGTAGCCATAGGTGGTGACCGTGTTGACGGACTCGCCGAGCACGATCGGGTCGGTCCCGGGCGGGTAGTTGCCGCGCTGGTCGACGCCCTGGAAGAAGCCGCCGAAATGGAAGGGCATGAAGGCCGCGCCCTTGCCGACCCGGTCGGTGACCAGGGCCTTGACCCTGGCCTTGGCGCCGTTCTCCGGACCGGAGACCCAGACGAAGGCCCCGTCACGAATGCCGCGCTCGCTGGCATCCGCCGGGTTGATCTCGACGAACATGTCCTGCTGCAGCTCGGCCAGCCATTTGTTCGAGCGCGTCTCCTCGCCGCCGCCCTCGTATTCGACGAGGCGGCCGGAGGTGAGGACGATCGGGAAGGCCTTGGCGATGCCCTTCTCGACCGCCGCCTTCTGCATCGAGGTGTGCAGGTTCGGGATGCGCAAGGTGCGTTCGTCGGGCCGGGCCGGCCACTTCGCGACGAGGTCGACGCGCGGCGAATAGATCGGCTCGCGATGGGTCGGCACGGGATCGGGCAGGTTCCAGGCATTGGCCCTGGCCTTGCCGTTGCCATAGGGCACGCAGCCATGCTCGAGCGCGACGCGCTGGATGCCGCCCGACAGGTCGATCGACCAGCTCACCGCATCGATATTATTGCCGCCGATGCCGGTGATGACCTCGAGCTCGGCCGGTGTCAGGTCCTTGTCCCAGCCGAGCTTCTTCAGCACGCCCATGGTGAACTCGGGATAGCCGTCCTTGATCTCGGAGTTGAGCGAGAACGAGCCGCCCTCGGCCAGCAGGGTGTCGTTGACCTTGCTGCCATCCGGCAAAGTGCGCTCGCGCGTCAGGCCGAAGCGCGGGCGGAAGGTGCCGCCGCCATCCCTGGCCTCGAGTGAGGTGTTGTAGAGGATGTGCGAGCCCGGATGCTTGAATTCCGGCGTCCCCCAGCACGGCCAGGGCAGGCCGTAGAAATCATTCTCGACCGGGGAGCCCTTGGCGCCACGCAGCGTCACCAGGTCGAACTTGTCCTGATTGGCCATGTGCAGCTTGAGCCGCTCCGGCGACTGGCCGGTATAGCCGGTCGACCAGCCCCCGCGGTTGATTTCCTTGAGGATCGACTCGGCGGTCGGCTCGGGACCGATCTTGCCCTGCACCATCTCATAGGGCTTGAACATCGCCTCGGCGAAGCCGAGCTTCTGCGAAAGCTTGTAGATGACCGCGTAGTCGCTGGCGGATTCGAAGATCGGCTCGACGATCTTCTCGCCCCATTGCAGCGAGCGGTTCGAACAGGTGCGCGAGCCCGAAGTCTCGAACTGCGTGCAGATCGGCAGCACATAGGTGCCGTTCTTGCGGCCACCCAGCGAGACGAAATTCGTCGGGTGCGGATCGCAGACCACCAGCAGGTCGAGCTTCTCCAGCCCCTTGGCCAGATCGGTCATGCGCGGGATGGAGTTGCCGCCATGGCCCATGACGAACATGGCCTTGAGATTGTCCTGCTGGTCGACCTGCTCGGCCGGCAGGTTGGTGGCGTCGAACCAGCGGGTCGAGGTGAGGCCCGAAAGCTCCATGTTCTGCTTGCGGGTGCGCGCCGGCCGGCCGCCCTTGGCCGGAACCTCGTCGAAGCGCGAGACGAAATAGTCGTAATCGACGTTCCAGACCCGGGCCCAATGGCGCCAGGCGCCTTCGACCAGCCCGTAATAGCAAGGCAGGTTCGAGACATCGAGGCCGAAATCGGTGGCGCCCTGCACATTGCAATGGCCACGGAAGATGTTGGCGCCGGTGCCGCGGGCGCCGACATTGCCGGTCGCGAGCAGGAGGTTGCAGATGGCGCGGACGTTGGCCGTGCCGACCGAGTGCTGGGTCACGCCCATGCACCAGACGAAGGTGGCGGGCTTGACCGTGGCGAAGGTCTGCGCGGCGCGCTTCATCTGCTCGGCGGGAACGCCGGTGATGTCCTCGACGGTCTTCGGATCATACTTCTCGACCTCCTTGCGGACGTCGTCCATGCCGTGCACGCGGCTGGCGATGAAGGCCTTGTCCTCCCAGCCATTCTGGAAGATGTGCCACATCAGCCCCCAGATCACCGCGATGTCGGTGCCGGAGCGGAAGCGGACATAGTCGGTCGCATGCGCCGCGGTGCGGGTAAAGCGCGGATCGAAGACGATGACGTTGGCGCGCTGGGTCTCCTTGCCCGCCAGGATGTGCTGCATCGAGACAGGATGCGCCTCGGCGGCATTCGAGCCCATGAAGAGCACGGTCTTCGAATTGCGGATGTCGTTGTAGGAGTTGGTCATGGCGCCGTAGCCCCAGGTGTTCGCAACGCCCGCGACCGTAGTCGAGTGGCAGATGCGCGCCTGGTGATCGACGTTGTTGGTGCCCCAGAAGGCCGCGAACTTGCGGAACAGATAGGAGCCTTCATTCGAGAACTTGGCCGAGCCGAGCAGGTAGACGGAATCGGCGCCGGACTTGGCCCGGATCTCCATCATCTTGTCGCCGATCTCGCCGACCGCCTGGTCCCAGGACAGGCGCTGCCATTTCCCATCGACCAGCTTCATCGGGTACTTGATGCGGCGGTCGCCATGGACGAGCTCGCGCACCGAGGCGCCCTTGGCGCAGTGCGTGCCGCGGTTGATCGGGCTCTCCCAGGCCGGTTCCTGGCCGACCCAGACGCCATTGGCGACCTCGGCCTTGACGGTGCAGCCGACAGAGCAATGGGTGCAGATGTTCTTGACGATCTTGGTACCGGTCGCCGGGCCGGGGCTCGCGGCCTCGGCCTTGCGGACGGCGCCGATCTGCAGGGCGCCGGCAGCCGCGACGCCGCCCGCCACCAGGCCGGAGCGGCGCAGGAAGGAGCGGCGATCCATCACGCCGGCGGCAAGGCCGCCGAGGGCGGACTGGAGACGGCCGCGCTGGACGTCGGCGGATTTGCGCTTGATCAGCATGACGCCAGCCTCCTCAATACCGGTTGGTGCGGTAGTAATTCTTGATGTGGTCGGTCTCGCGATAGCGGGACTTCGTCTCTTCCTTGCCGGGGTCGACCGCTGCGGCCGGCGACACGGCGACGGGCGCGACGGCCGCGGTGGCGCCCGCACCGAGCGCCTTGAAGAAGTTGCGGCGGTCGAGCCCCGTTTCCTTGCTCTTCTGCGACATCGTCGTCTCCTCCGCGCCGGGCATCATCATGCGGGCAGGCTCGCGGCCTGCGTCTCGATCGAAAGGTAGAGGCTGCCGACCCGGCCGACGGCGCGGTAGAAGCGCGCCGTCCTGGCAACCTCGAGATCGGCGAAAAAGCGCTCGCCCCAGGGCTGGATGTGACGCTCGAAGAAAGAGCGCTCGTCGATGCCTTCGCCGGTGGCCTCGCCGCGGATCAATTGCGCCTGGATGTCCATGAGAACGGCGATATGATCCTCCGGCTCACCGGCGCGCTCGTCGCGCGCAAGGCCGAGCCGGCCCATATCCTCGCGTACCAGCGCCAGCGGGCGCTCGTGCAGGAAGCCGGTCATATAATAGGAGGCATAGGGCAGGAGCTCGCCGCGGCCGACGCCGATGAAGAGCTCGAAGAATTCGTCGCGGACCGCCTCCGGCGTCGTCTCGGCCGCAGCCTCGGCCAGCGCGAAATGAGCCATGCCGAGCGGCGAGGCGTCGCCGCGCAGGCCCTGCAGCGCCGCCAGCGTCTCGGCCGTCGGCGCGCGCCAGAGCAGGGCGCCGATCAGCTCGCATTCCTCGGCACGGGCGGCGTCGAGCTCGTCGAGCTCCGGAACGGCCTGCCGGACGATGATCGGCTCCTGCGGGTAGAGATCGGGCCGAAGCTCGCTGCGCGGGACACCGGTGCTCGCCTCGACCGAGAGCACCCGGTCGGCCGGCACGCGCTTCCAGCTCGAGATCGCCGGCTGCGAAACCCCGAGCGCACGCGCCAGGGCCCTGACGCCGCCAGCCGCTCCGATTGCCCGTTCAAGAGCCTGGTCCCGCATGGACGATGCCACCTCCCCTGCCGACGCGCTTCAGGCGCGCTCGAGCGCCGGTGATAATGCTCCCTTATCACCGCAGATTTCAATTGTTCTCAACTGAAAGTCAGAGCGGCGTCGCGCCCCCGCCGCGCCTGCGCGGTCGAGCCACAGGGGGCTGCGACCAGGATTGATCCTGCACTGCAGCAACACCTGCAGTCGGCAATGGCTGCAATTCACCGGGTTTTTCGACGGTTCCCGCGCTTTCCGGCGCATCGCTACGGCGAACTGGCAGCAGCTCCTGCGGCGGCTCTGCTTCGTCCGGTTGCGGCGCACCCAAAGCACCAGCCTCATCTTCCTTAGACGAAAGTCGATGATCTGCGGCATCATCACGCAGCATGGCCGGACCCGTTGCGGCCGATTCGGAGGGTGGCTCGGGCTGCTTGCCGAAAATGTTGGCGATCATCTCCTCGACATTGTCGGAAGGCGAGAGCGGGCCATAGCCTGGGGCGCCGCCCGGCGTGTTCCAGTCGAGCGCATAGTCGCGGGCCGGATCGAGATAGCCCGAGATCGCCGGATCGCTCTCCCAGGCCCGGCGCAGCGCGGCGCGCTTCCAGCTCTCGGGGACGTTCTGCTTCAGCCAGTGGGCGAGATCGAAATCCTTGTCGATCAGGTCGAGCGAGGGCGGCTCGACCGGTTCGGGCTCAGGCTCGGGCGGCAAGGCGGGCTCCGACGCGGCCTTCGCCACCGGCTCAGGCGCAGCCGGTGGCGCTGCCTGCTCAGCGGCGGCGCGCTTGCGGCGCGACCAGCGACCGAGGAAGCCGTCATCCCCGTCGTCCTCGCCGCGGGCGGACATCAGCCCTCTCCGCGTTCGAGGCCGGGACGCGGCCGGGGACCGCCACCCTTGCGCGGATCGTGCTCGGAGCGCTTGCGCTTGACGAATTCGCGCTCGACATGGTGCTCCTCGAAGAAGGCCAGTACCAGCCGCGCGACCGCGGCCGGCATCGGCACGGCTTCGACGACATCGTCGACATTCTCGCAGAAGACCTCGCCTTCGAACGGGTCGGCGGTGACGCCGACCATTTCGAGCGCCGGCTCGAGCCCGGTCGGCCGGACCGCGACCCAGAGCTTGGCCTGGCCACTCTCGAAATTCTCGCGGAAATGCGCGGTATCGACCGAGTGCAGCGTCAAGGTCGCCGGGCCGAGATAGAATTGCTGGCGCTCGGCCGTGCCGGTGAGCTTCGACCAGGGCGCGAGATCGGGCGGTTCGGGAAGCACGGCGATCGGCGCCCAGGCATGGTCGGCCCAGGGCGAGTCGATGGCGCGGCGCTCCACGACGATGCCGACCTCATGATAGAGCTGGGTCATCGCAGCCTCCTCAATTCGCCATCTCGCGCTCGGCCAGGGGCAGGCCGACGACGAGGTTCTGCGGCTTGAGGCGCAGGACCTTGTCCTGCCCCATCGCCGCCAGCAGATAGACCGGCCGCCCCTTCGCCGCCGGCACGACCGGCACCTCGGCCGGCAGGTCGAGCCTATAGAGCGCGATCAGCCGCGAGGCCGCCTCCGGCTCCAGGCTCTCGCCGCGCCAGAGCGCGTTGCCGACCGCCGTCGCCTGCGCGTCGAGACCGACGAACCAGCGCCAATCGGCATCCTTGACGCTCTCCACCGCCTCGATCGCGATGTCGAAGCCGTGGATCTGGCGGATCCAGTGGCGCAAGGCCTGGCCGAGCGCGGCGCGTCCGGAGGGCTTGCCCCCGAGATCGAGCACCATGTCGAAGGCATCCGAACGCTGCCAATACTGCGCCGAATTGGTGCTCTTGAGGAGGTCGAGCGCGGTCGCGGCCGGTCCGCCCAGCATGGCGAGCAGAGGCGAGGCGTGTCGGTCGGCCTCATGGCCCTCGATCATCTCGGCATCGGCCAGGAGGATGGTGTTCTCGTGGACGGTGACGCGCTGCGGCCGGAACAGGCATTCGGCGGCGCGGACGACGAAGGGATCGTCCTCCTCGTCGAGCGCGGCGCGCAGGATGACGTGCACGAGCTGGTCGAGGAAGAGCGGCGGCACGCCGGAAACGCCCTTCCGGATGATGCCGGCATAGGCGGCCTCCAGCGTCGGCGCCGCAAGCAGCCGGTCGCGCCAGCCGAGCAGGAAGCGCCAGTTCTCACGGGCATCGGCATCGGCCAGCGCCGCGATCTCGCTCGCCGCGACCTCGGCCTGCGGCGTCGCCATCAGCCTGGTGTGCAGCATCCGCTCGGCATCGCAGGCCTCGTCCGGCGGCAGCACTTCCGGCCGCGCCAGATAGGCCTTCAGGAAGTCGTCGGTGACGAGGAGGCCGCCGCCCGGCTCGCGATCGAGCAGGAGATGGCCGGAGCTCGCCCAGAAATGCGTCATGGCGTGCCGCCCTTGCCGAGATTCATCAGATCGACCCGCTCCACGATCTCGTCCTCGCCCTCCACCTCGACGAACTCGAAGGCACGGAAAGCGTCCTTCGGCCGGTCGCCACGCGGCACCAGTATGCGGAAGCGCTCGCGGATCTCGCCCTCCTCCAGCGTCCGGTGCAAGGCGAGAAGGGTCTGCGGGGGATGATCGCAGAGCGAGGCGGCGAAGGCGAGCTCCTCGGCGGCCGCGTCCCGCGCAGCAGAAAGACCGGGAGCGCCGAGCTTCTCGACGAAGCGCCCGGCGAGCAGCACCAAGGCCTGCTCATATTCCGCCGGCGTCGCTTCCGTGACCACCGCGAGCGTGCTCCAGCCAAAACTGTCGATGCCGAGAAAGCCGGAGCGGAAGGCGGAGCGCCCCTTGGCGTCGAGCTCGGCGACGCGCTGCGGATCGAACAGGAAGGAACCGCTGACGAGCCATTCGCCGGGCTCGGCGGCCCGGCGGAAGACGAAGCCGTCGGAAGGATCGAGCCTGATCGCCCGCGGCAGCTTAAGAGGCGCGCTCACGACGAAACCCTCATCCTGAGGAGCGAACACGAGGCCTCGCGGCCATTGCCCGTCACAGCTTCGGCCCGCCACTCTCGCGATCCAGCCAGTCGACCCTGGCGAGCGCCTCGACGAGGCCCTCGCGCTCTGTCCCGTACTGGGAGGTCGCGACCAGATCGCCATTCGGCTCGATGCCGTGGCGCACACCCGTCACCTTCTCCAGCCGGTCGAGCCAGCGCCTGACCGTCGGCTTGGCGCCCTCCTCCTGCCAGCGGCTGACGCCGAGCATGAGATGGCGGGCGAAGGCCTCGATCAGGTCGACCGCATCGACCTCCTCGAAGCCCTCCTCCGCCATGCCGACGCCGGTCTGACCGAGCTGGAAGGGCGACATGGTGGTGGCGCGGACCATGGCGCCGAAAACGAGCCAGTCCGGCACCTGCTTCTCCGAGCAATCGGCCGGCCAGGCCAGCCGGCCGCCGCCGATCAGGCCGAGATCATAGGTCAGGGCGTCGGGCCAGCGGAACAGCACGGGCCGCTCCGGCGGAGAATGGATGGCGAGCGCGTCAGCGAGCGCATTCATCGCAAGGTAGTGGGCGAGCCGGGCCTCGGCGAGAATCGCGTCGGGCTCCAGCACGACCGCGAATTCGACGATGTCGAAACGTCGCACCCAGACCAAGGTCGCGGCGCCGGCCTCATCGGCGATCGCCTGGGCATGGCCGAAGGCGTCGCCGGATTCGCGCAGCGTCACCAGCGAAAACCCCGGCGGCAGCACCGGTTCGCGCCTGAGATCGTCCGGTCTAGCCACCCCTGCCGCCATCTCTCCCGCATCCCCGAGACCGCTCGAAGCGGGCTTGCTTCTTTGGAGTCGTTCCAATTCCATATAAGCATGAATTATCGCAAGGGCGACGAAAGACGCGCTCGCCAGCTTTCGAGGAATACGGCCCCGATGACCGAAGTCGCACGCACGCTGATGGTCTGCTCGTGCGAGGATACGATGCCGCTCGACGGCGCCGCCCTGCAGCGCGGCTGCAAGAGCGCCGGCATCAGCCAGCACCGTCATCTCTGCCGCAGCCAGATCGAACGCTTCCAGGACATGCTCGCCAAGAGCGAGGCGATCACCGTCGCCTGCACCCAGGAGGCGCCGTTGTTCGAGGAGGTGGCAGCCGATCTCGATTACGCCGGCGACCTCGTCTTCGCCAATATCCGGGAGGCCGCCGGCTGGTCGCGGGAGGCGAAATCCGCCGGCCCGAAAATGGCGGCGCTGCTCGCCGCCGCGAGCGAGCCGATGCCGCCGGCCAGCTTCACCACGCTCACCAGCAAGGGCGTGGCGCTGATCTATGGCCGCGACGACGGCGCGATCGCGCTGGCGCAGCGCCTCGCCGAGCATCTCGACGTCACCGTGCTGCTGACGCGGCCGGGCGAGATCGCGCCGCCGCGGCTCGACAATTTCCCGGTGCTGAAGGGCACGATCGGCCGCGCGACCGGCTGGCTCGGCGCCTTCGAGCTCAGCGTCGACGACTATGCCGCCCCCTCCCCCTCCTCGCGGGCCAAGCTGGTCTTCGAGGCCCCGCGCAACGGGGCGGTCTCGCATTGCGACGTTGTCATCGACATCAGCGGCGGCACCCCGCTCTTTCCCGCCGGAGATCTGCGCGCCGGCTATCTGCGTGCCGACCCGCGCGATCCTGCCGCGGTCGAGCGCCTGATCTTCGCCGCGAGCCAGCTCGTCGGCGAATTCGACAAGCCACGCTATGTCGCGCTGGACGAGGGACTCTGCGCCCATTCGCGCGCCAGCCGGACCGGCTGCACGCGCTGCCTCGAGCTCTGCCCCACCGGCGCGATCAGCCCCGCCGGCGACCATGTCGCGATCTCGGCCGAGATCTGCGCCGGCTGCGGCGCCTGCGCCGCGGTCTGCCCGACCGGCGCGGTGACCTACGCCCTGCCGCCGACCGACGCGCTGCTGCGCAAACTGCGCACTTTGCTCGTCACCTATGCCGAGGCCGGCGGCGAGGACGCCATTCTGTTGCTGCACGACGCCGAGCATGGCGAACCCTTGATCGACGCCCTCGCCCGCCATGGCGACGGCCTGCCGGCGCGCGTCCTGCCGCTGCGCGTCAACGAGATCACCCAGCTCGGCATGGAGAGCTTCGCGGCCGCGCTCGCCTTCGGGGCCGCGGCGGTGCGCGTGCTCGGGCGGGCAAAGCCGAAGCACGACCTTTCGGGCCTCCAGCGCAATCTCGACTATGCCAATGCGCTCTCCGGCGCACTCGGCTTCGGCGAGGCGCGCGCGGCGCTGATCGAAACCGACGACCCCGAGGCGCTCGGCGCAGCCCTCGCCAGCATCCTGCTCGGCCGGGTTGCCCCGCAGCCGGCCCGGTTCCGGCCGATGGGCGACGGTCGGCCGCTGCTGCGCCAGATCGTCGAGGAACTGCACGCCGCGGCGCCCGAGCCGGCCGGCAGCGTGGCGATGCCGGCCCGCGCGCCCTTCGGCACGGTCAATCTCGACACCGATGGCTGCACGCTCTGCCTCGCCTGCGTCTCGGCCTGCCCGGTCGGCGCGCTCGGCGACAATCCCGAACGGCCGACGCTGAGCTTCCAGGAAGATCTCTGCGTGCAATGCGGGCTCTGCGCCGCGACCTGCCCGGAAAAGGTGATCACGCTCGCGCCGCAGATCGATTTCGACGCCTGGAAGGCCGGCCGCAGGGTCCTGAAGCAGGAGGAGCCATTCCACTGCATCGCCTGCGGCAAGGCTTTCGGGGTCAAGAGCACGATCGAGAAGATCGCCGCCAAGCTCGAGAACCGGCACTGGATGTTCGCCGGCGAAGGCGCCAAGCGCGCCTCGATCCTGCGCATGTGCGAGGATTGCCGGGTCGAGGTCGTGGTCAATGAGAGCTTCGACCCGCATCTGGCGCCGCAGCGCCCACCGGTGCGGACCACTGACGACTATCTGCGCGAGCGCGCCGAACGCGGCGAGGATCCGCTGCAATAGGCCAGGGCGGGAGTACGCTCCGGCCCGCCGGGACAGCCAAATCTAGGCGCGGCAGAGCGGAGAAGCGCGGCGGTAATCGCCATCGAACAGGCGTCCGCCATGAGGCGCCAGCTCCTCCTCGGCCAGGGCGATGACCTCTTCGCAGGCGCCAGCCGCGAAAAGGGCGCGAAAGGCGGCGTCGCAGCGCCCGGTGAGGCCGGCATCCGCCTCGGCGAGCCGGCGCGGCCCCCATTTCCCGGTTCCGTTCCAGCGCCCACGCCGGCGCAGGGCGAGCTCGACGAAGCGCGGATACAGCATGGCGCCGATCGCCAGGATTTCGGCCGGGCTCCTTTCGCCACGCAGATCATCGATGGCGTCGGTGATCTCATAGCGCAGGACGTTGAGCCTGGCGGGCGGCAGGCGCGGCGGCCCCTCGGCAAGCCGTCGCGCGACATCCCGCTGCAGAGCGGCTGCGCGGCCGCGAGCGTCGCCGATGACCACCCCTTCGGCGATCATGTGCAGCAGGCTGGGATTGCCCTGCGCGACATCGGTCTCGATGAACCAGCCCAGCGTCTCGTGGTCATGGACGAAGGCCTCGACCGGGATACCCTCGGCGATGAACGATTCGCGCCACGCCGCTTCCAGCCGGTCATAGATGACCACGAGGTCGAGATCGGAGAGGCGCGTGCCCTCGCCGCGCATGATCGAACCCGCGGCGAAGGCGAATGCGGCGCCGGCATAACGCGAGGCGAACACCGCCTGAGCCACGGCGAGCGCCTCTGACGGGGTGGGGCATCCTGCAAACATCGCTCTCTCCGATCGATCCGCGGAGATAGCCGCTCTGCACGCCCTTGTCCGCCACCTGCAGGGGCGGTCGATCGCCACGCGGCTTGCAAGCCTGCCACGCACGCGAATCGGCCGATGCGCCGTCCCGACTCGACCGCCGTTCCGAGCGCGCCCGATCGCGCCCCTCCAAGGACGCGCCACGCCCGCAAAATCGGGCTTCCGGACGGCCAGACCGCCCGATCGGCCGCGCTCAGGGACGCCCCCTGCGGACCGCCGGCCGGCCAGGCCACTCCTACCCGCCAAAGCGGGTTTTCAACAGCGCGCAGACATTTCCCAACGCCATGATCGGAAAGGGATTTTCCGCTCGCCATGCAATTTCCGCCACGCCTGTTCCGATGGGGCAGCGGCGAATGTTTTACCGCTTGTTAACCATTCCCTGGCTACATCCGGGAAACGCAAAATTAACCAAGATGACCAACGTGTTAACCCAATCTCGGCCGATACGCCTCAAGGGGCGATCCTATCTCGCGCTGACGCTGAACCCGGAGCTGCCCTTCGAGGATTGGCTGACGCGGCTCGACGATCTCGCCGCCCGCTCCGCCGGCTTCTTCCTGCGGCGGCCGGTGGTGCTCGACGTCGAAGGCCTCGAGATCGACCGCCAGCAGCTGCGCGATCTGGTCGCCCAGCTTTCGGCGCGCAAGGTACGGATCATGGGCATCGAGGGCGCGCGGCCGTCCTGGCTCAGCCCGGATCTGCCGCCGGCCATGTCCGGCGGGCGCGAGGCTGCGGATTTCGAGGCTCCGGCCGCCGAGGAGGCGAAGGAAGCCGTGGTCGTCGAAAGCGCGGAGCCTGCAGAAGAGTTGGTTCCCGCCGAGCCGCAGCCCGTGAAGGCGACGCCTTCGATCGTCATCACCCAGCCGGTGCGCTCGGGGCAGTCGATCATCTTCACCGAAGGCGACGTAACCATTGTCGGCTCGGTCGCATCGGGGGCCGAGGTCATCGCCGGCGGCTCGATCCATATCTACGGCACGCTCCGCGGACGGGCGATGGCCGGCACGATGGGCAACGCCTCGGCGCGCATCTTCTGCCGCAAGCTCGAAGCCGAGCTCGTCGCAATCGACGGCTACTACAAGACGGCCGAGGACCTGGAGGCCGACCTCCACGGCAAGACCGTCCAGTTCTGGCTGGAAGGCGAAACGTTCAAGGTCGGAGCACTCGCCTGAAATGACGGCGCATCCACATCAACGGGAGAGGTCCATGGGCAAGGTCATCGTAGTCACATCGGGCAAGGGCGGCGTCGGCAAAACGACCTCCTCCGCCGCGCTCGGCGCCGCCCTCGCGCAAAACGGCGAGAAGGTCGTGGTCGTCGATTTCGACGTCGGCCTGCGCAATCTCGACCTCGTCATGGGGGCCGAACGGCGGGTGGTCTACGACCTCGTCAACGTGATCCAGGGCGAAGCCAAGCTGGCGCAGGCGCTGATCCGCGACAAGCGGGTCGAGACGCTCTACCTGCTCGCGGCCTCCCAGACCCGCGACAAGGACAATCTCACGCAGGAAGGCGTCGAGAAGGTCATCGCAGCCCTGAAATCCGCCTTCGACTGGGTGATCTGCGACAGCCCGGCCGGCATCGAGCGCGGCGCGACACTCGCCATGCGCCATGCCGACGTCGCCATCGTCGTGACCAATCCGGAAGTCTCCTCGGTGCGCGATTCCGACCGCATCATCGGCCTGCTCGATTCCAAGACGCTGAAGGCCGAGAACGGCGAGCGCATGGAGAAGCACCTGCTGCTCACCCGCTACGACCCGGTCCGGGCCGAGCGCGGCGACATGCTGAAGGTCGACGACGTCCTCGAGATCCTCTCGATCCCGCTGCTCGGCATCATTCCGGAAAGCATGGACGTGCTCCGCGCCTCCAATGTCGGCTCGCCCGTCACGCTGGCCGACAATCGCAGCGCTCCGGCGATCGCCTATTTCGAGGCGGCCCGTCGCCTCAAGGGCGAGGCCCTGCCGGTCGCCGTCCCCGGCGAGAAGCGCAGCTTCTTCGGCAAGATCTTCGGAAGGAAAGCGGCATGAACTTCCGTCGCCTGTTTTCCCGCTCCCAGTCGGCCCCTGCCGCGCGCGATCGGCTGCAGGTGCTGCTCGCCCATGAACGCGCCACGGTCGGCGGTTCCGATCTCGTCACCAAGCTGCGCGAAGAGATCCTGCGCGTCATCGCCAAGCATGTGCAGATCGACGACGAGAAGGTCACCGTCAAAATGGAGCGCGGCGCCAAGGTCTCGACCCTCGCCGTCGACATCGAGATCCCGTTCGACGCGGGCAAGAAGGCGGCCTGAGGGCCGCCTTTTCTTTTGGTCAGCGCGTGACCTTCTCGAGCCAGTCGACCAGCGCCTGCCGGTCGGCCGCCGAGCCTATGGTCTGCTCGGGCATCTTGGTGCCGGGCGTGTAGGCATTGGGGCCGAGTTCGAACAATCTGGACACCGTCTCCTTGCTCCAGACGATGTCCATGCCCTTCAGCGCCGCCGAGAAGGCGTAGCCCGGGGCGGTGGCGATGCGGCGACCGAAGATGCCGTGCAGCGTCGGTCCGGCGCGGTTGCCATCGGCAGGGGTCAGGGTGTGACAGGCGGCGCAGGCGCGGAAGACCTCGGCGCCGCGCTCGCCCTTGAAGGCCGCGAGCGCGTCCTCCCCGGCTCGCGGCACGACCGTGCCGACATGCTCGCCGGTCACCGCATTCCAGCGCCGCACCAGCCGGTCGGCCCCGCCGGAGAGGAGCTCGCGCCCATCGGGCAGGAAGGCGAGCGACCAGACCGGCAGGCCCGGCCCGATCAGGGTGGCGCGGATCGCCCGCGTCCGGCGCTCGATCAGGGCGACCTGGCCGCGCAGCCCGCCGACCGCGATCGTCGCGCCATCGGCGGAGATGGCGAGCGCGATCAGCGGTGTCTCGCCGATTGAGATCTCGGCCCGCGCCGAACCATCCGGCCCGAACAGGCGCAGCCGGCCATCGGCGGCGGAGACCGCGATCTCGCCATCGGGCGCGACGACGACACCGTTCAGCGGCGCCGGCACGGTGACGACGACAGGCACGCCGCCTTCGGCCGGCCAGATCCGCAAACTCGCATCATAGCCCGAGGAGACGAGCCCGCCCCCCGGCAGGAAGGCGACGCCGTTGACCGGCCCCTTGTGGCCTTCGAGCACCCGCACTGCGCCATCGGCGAGCGCGGTGATCCGCACCGTCTCGTCCCAGGAGGCGGAAGCGAGCCGCGTGCCGTCCGGCGAAAGCGCCAGCGCCGCGACCTGCCCCTTGTGCCCGTCAAAGACCTTCGCCGGCTCGGCGGCTGCGCCCTGCCAGAGCGCGATCTTGCCGTCCTCGCCGCCGGTGGCGAAGCCGATCCCCTTGATCGCAACCGCGGCATTGATCGCGCCCTGATGGAAGCGCAGCACCGTCTCGGCGCTTCCGGCACCAAGGTTCCAGAGAATCGCCGACTGGTCGAAGGAGCCGGTCAGCGCCCGCCCGCCATCGGGGGCGACGGCGACCGCCCGCACCGGGCCGCCATGGCCGCGCAGCTCCTGGGCGGGCGCGCCGGCGGGCAGGAGAGCCAGCAGTCCGAGAAGGGCGGTCCAAAGCGTTCTCATGCCGCGATCATGTCGCAGCTTGCGGCCTTGGCAAGGCACTCGCAGCACTTCGCCACGGCGGAGCGTTGAAGGGCCGCAGTTGCCCCGGCACGAAAAGCCGTCATATGAGATGCATCGTTTTCGACAGGCTGCGCCGATGACCTCGATCCCGCTCAACCTGCGGGGCCTCAAATGCCCCCTCCCCGCCTTGCGCGTCCGCAAGGCGCTGAAAGGGGCCGAGCCCGGCGCGCTCTTCCTGGTCGAATGCACCGATCCGATGGCCGCGATCGACATCCCGAACCTGATGCGCGAGACCGGCGACAGCATCGAGCAAAGCAGCGCCGAGGACGGTCTGCTCGTCTTCCATATCCGCAAAGCGGCGGCCTGACGCCGCCAGCCTGCAGCAACCGGAGCCCGCGACCGTGGCCCTCTCCCGAAACGACATTCTGCGCGCGCTCGAACTGGTGAAGCTGCCGGCGAGCGGGCAATCGCTCGCCGCCTCCGGCCGGATCGGCGACATCCTGATCGACGACGGCAAGATCATCTTCGCCATCGGCATCGACGCGACCGAGGCGGCGGCGATGGAGCCGGTGCGCAAGGCCGCCGAAAGCGCGGTCAGCGGCCTGCCGGGCGTACGGCAGGTGCTCGTCGGCCTGACCGCCGACAAGGCGCCCTCCGCCGGAGCGTCGGCCGCGACCCAGGCCCGCCGCCAGGCGCAGGCCGGTCCGGGCGGCGCCGTGCCGAAGGCCGCCGGCGTGCCCGGCGTCAAACAGATCATCGCGGTCGCCAGCGGCAAGGGCGGCGTCGGCAAATCGACGACGACAGCCAATCTCGCGGTGGCGTTGGCGACGCTCGGCCTCAAGGTCGGCGTGCTCGACGCCGATATCTACGGCCCCTCGGTGCCAAAAATCTTCGGCATCTCCGGCAAGCCGCGCCTGGTCTCCGGGCGCACACTCGCGCCGATGGAGGCCTATGGGCTGAAGATCATGTCGATCGGCTTCCTGATCGACGAGGAAACGCCGATGATCTGGCGTGGGCCGATGGTGATCTCGGCGATCACCCAGATGCTGCGCGAGGTCGCCTGGGGCGAGCTCGACGTGCTGGTCGTCGACATGCCGCCCGGCACCGGCGACGCCCAGCTGACCATGGCGCAGCAGACCCCGCTCGCCGGCGCCGTGATCGTCTCGACGCCGCAGGACCTCGCTCTGCTCGATGCCCGCCGCGGCGTCGCCATGTTCAGGAAGGTCGAGGTGCCGATCCTCGGCATCGTCGAGAACATGAGCTATTTCGTCTGCCCGGAATGCGGCCACCGCTCCGACATCTTCGCCCATGGCGGAGCCCGGCACGAGGCCGAGCGGCAGGGCGTGCCCTTCCTCGGCGAGATCCCGCTGGCGATGCCGATCCGCGAGACCTCCGATGGCGGCCGACCGATCGTCGCGAGCGACCCGGACAGCGCCCATGCGAAAGCCTATCTCGCGATCGCGCGGCAGGTCCGGGATGGGCTGAGCGGCCCGGTGCGGGCGGCGCCACGCATCGTCATCGAATAGGTGTCAGTCCTTACGGCGCCCGCACCAGCAGCACCTCGACGCGCTGGTTGCGGGCGCGGCCATCGGCCGTGGCATTGGCGGCGATCGGCTCGCGGCCGCCCCGCCCTTCGGCGCTCAGCCGCGATCCGTCACTGAGCCCGTCGCGCAGCAATTCGGCGAAGGCGCTCGCACGGGCGCTCGAAAGCGCCTGATTGTCCTTGTACCGGCCTCCCTTCGGCGGAGCCCGGTCATCGCTGTGGCCGACGACCTGCACCGCGCCCGGCTGCCGCTCGACCACCGCTGCGATCCGACGCCCGGTGGCGGTGAAGCCCGGCAGCAATGCGGCGACGCCGGGCTCGAAACTGCCGGAGGCGGCAACACGGATCGCGATATAGCCGCCGAAAGGATCGACCGTGACGGCACCGCTGGCGATCTCAGCAGCGAGTTCGGCCCTGATCCGCGGCAACTGATCCGGCCGCGGATCAGGGCCGGGGGCGCGCGCGATCGAAGGCTGAGACGAAAGGGCCGCCTCCCAGGCCGGATGCAGCACGGCGGCAGGCGGTGCTTTCGGCGCCGTCAGCGGCGCCGGAAAGAACAGATCGAGCAGCCAGAGCGTCACGGCCGCAACCGCCAGCACGCCAGCGACGAACGCCGTGCCATAGCCGGTGATCCGAACGATTTTTCTCGAAAGCTCGGCGGTATCGCTCATCGACCCAGATTCCACTGTCCTTTCATGCCGCCGATCCCGGCCAGGACAGCGCTCCCCGCGAGCGATGCGCATGCGGCGAATCCAGCGGCAGCGACCGGACCACGCTCCAGCCCGGCTTGCAAGCGCCCGCACCCTCTGGCGCCGGCCGGCGGCAGGCACTACCGTTCGCCCTATGTTCCAGATAATGGAGGAGACTCGCCATGGCAGTGCAGCCGGCGCGCCATATCGGCATCGGAATCGAGCGCCCTTTCGCGGAAGTCTATGAATTCCTGGCCGAGCCGGCCAATTTTCCGCAATGGGCTTCCGGGCTGGGCGATGGATTCGAGCCCGCCGGTGGGCACGACTGGCGGGCCCGGACGCCGATGGGGCCGATGACGCTGCGCTTCAGCCCCCACAATGATCATGGCGTGCTCGACCACAGCGTCATCCCGGACGATGGCGAGCCCATGCACAATCCGATGCGGCTGCTCGCAAATGGCGATGGCTGCGAGCTGGTCTTCACGCTCTATCGCCGCCCCGGCATGAGCGAGGACGAGTTCGCGCGCGACGCCGCCTGGGTGTCGCGCGATCTCGCAAAGCTCAAGGCCTTGCTGGCGGGTTAGAGCCGGACGCCGCTGGTCGCGAAGGCGACCTCGACCGGGCGCTGGAAGTGAGCAAGCACCAGGCTCGCGCCATAGGCGGCGGCAACGGCGAACACGACGGCGAAGACGAAGGACTTCATGCTGCTTCCCCACGAGAGCATGCCAATAGGCAGAGCTTATCAGTTGAAGCTAGTCACTCCGCCAAAGGCGATCAAGCAGTGCCGAGCCGGGCATGGAGTCGCTCCGCCTCGGCCAGGTCCTCCGGGCGATTGGCATTGAAGAAGGGATCGACCGGCTCGCTCGCCCATTCGGCGCTGGCGACGCCGTGGCGGGCGGTCCAGCGGTCGATCTTGCGCTCGTCCTCGACGGTCAGTGCATGGCGCAGCGCTTCGCGCAGCGTAACCGGCCAGAGCCCGATCACCGGATGCGTCCAGCCGCCCGAGGCGGCGCAGGCCAGCGGTACGCCGGTGGCGCTGCGAGCCGCATGCAGCCGCGCGACCAGGTCATTTGGGATGAAGGGCGTGTCGGCGGCGACGCTGACCATCCAGTCGATGCCCGGACGGTTCTGCGCCAGCCAATCGAGACCGGCGAGGATTCCGGCGAGCGGGCCGGCGAAATCCGGCACGCTGTCGCCGGCGACCGGCAGGCCGTAATCGGCGAAGCGCGCCGGGTCGCCATTGGCGTTGATCAGCAGCCCGTCGCATTGCGAGCCGAAGCGCTCGATCACATGCGCCAGGATGGTGCGACCGGCGATGGTGCGCAGCGGCTTGTCGCCGCCGCCCATGCGGCGGGCGAGTCCGCCGGCCAGCAGGAGTCCGAGCGTCGGAGGGTGCGGCTCAGTCATCGCCGCCAGCGCCTTTGCGACGATGCTTGCCGCCCTCCTCCTCGACCGTCTCGGGATCCTGGTCGAAGACGATGCGATCCTCGCCGGAGAGCGCGATGAAGCGCTTGCCGCGTGCCCGGCCGATCAGGGTCAGCCCGGCCTTGCGGGCGAGCTCGACGCCCCACTCGGTGAAGCCGGAGCGCGAAACCAGGATCGGGATGCCCATGCGCACCGTCTTGATCACCATTTCCGAGGTCAGGCGGCCGGTGGTGTAGAAGATCATCCTGCCGGGGTCGACATCATGGCGGAACAGCCAGCCGGCGACCTTGTCGACGGCATTGTGGCGGCCGACATCCTCCATATAGACCAAGGGCTTGTCGCGCTCGCAGAGCACGCAGCCATGGATCGCGCCGGCTTCCAGATAGAGCGAGGGCGTGGTGTTGATCTTGCGCGTGAGCGCATAGAGCCAGCTGGTGCGCAGCTCGGCCTCGGGCAGCTCGATCTCGTCGATCGCCTCCATCAGGTCGCCGAAGGCGGTGCCCTGCGCGCAGCCCGAGGTCAGCGTCTTCTTCTTCAGCTTCTGCTCGAAATCGGTGCGCTCGGGCGTGCGCACCACCACGACCTCGAGCTCCTCGTCATAGTCGACCGCCTCGACGAGGTCGCCGCGCTTAAGCATGTTCTGGTTGAGCAGATAGCCCAGCGCCAGATAGTCGGGATGGTCGCCGATCGTCATCATGGTGACGATCTCCTGGGCGTTGAGATAGAGCGTCAGCGCCCGCTCGGTGACGACCCGGGTCTCGACCGCAGCCCCGGTCTGGTCGATGCCGCGCACGGTGGCGCCGAGCCGCGCCGCCGCGGGGTCAGGGCGGACGAGGTAGTCGTCGAGGAAATCGCCACCGGTCGGCAAGGGATCACGAAGCTCCGCGCAGGCGATCAGGCAGGCTGGCGCAGGCAGGACAGCGCCCAGCCTTCGATGGCGGCGCGCTCGGGCGGCAGACGCTGCCAGGCCTCTCCGACGAACTCGCCCCAGGCGCCGAGCATGTCCTCGCGCACCGCGGTCAGGAGCGGTAGCCCGCTGAGGAAACCGGCGGCGATCTCGGCCCTCAGACCCTGGCCGAGCGCCTCCTGCTTGCCGAACTTGTTGATGATCAGCAGATCGACGGTGCCGTCGATCGCGCTCGCGACCGCCCCGCCGGCGGCGGCGAGCCCGGCAGCATCGAGCCGGCAGCCGGTCGCGCCGGCGCCGCGGTCCTCGCTGATCGCGAAAATCCGGCCGGAGGCGAGATCCTCCAGCACCATGCTGGCGCAGCCGCTGCTGCAATCGTCCTGATTATGCTGGACGACGCCACCGAGCCGAACCTCGCCCTGCCTGAGGCAGGCGGCGACCTCCGCCATCAACTCGTCGATGGGGAAGCCGGAAGCGTAGACGATCGCGGCAAGCGGAGTGGTCATGTCGACCTTTCATCTCACGGAATCCGGCCTTCGGCCAGTGGGCATTCGCCGCATCGGCCAGCATTTGCGCCGCCGAGATGCAGCGGCACTGTTGCACCGCACCTACAGTCGGCGGCGGCAACAAACGCTAAGGTAGCAAGGGCTGGCGCCGGCGAACCTTCCGGAGACGCGGCCTCGTGCTCGAACGCGTACCGCCGATGACCCGCCCGAACGCTCAGATCCCGCTCGATCCCGCCGCCTCCGCGGCGTTGCTGCTGCGCCGTATCGGCTTCGCGACGCTGGCGCTCGCCCTGCCGCTCGCATCGCTGGTCTCGCGCCGCGCCGCAGTGGTGCTGGCGCCGATCGGGGTCGTGCTGCTGGTCATCGCCGCGCTGATCGAGAACCCCTCCGAATTCGGCAACAATCTGAAGAGTTCGCTATCCGGCCTCGCCGGGCTGACATTGCTGGCGCTGGTGGCCTGGGCGGTGCTGTCGCTGGTCTGGAGCCCCTATACGGGCTCGGCCAGCGAGAAAGCGGGCAACCTCTTTCTTGCCGTGCTGCTCGGCTTTGCGGGTGCGGCGGCTCTGCCCGAACGGATGCGCGCCTCCAATCTCAATCTCGCCGCTCTCGGCACCGGGCTCGCGGCGCTGCTGGCGCTCGGCCTGCTGCTGACCGAGGCGCTGAGCCCGGCGGGCTCGCGTGCCGCCAACGAGGCCGGCAGCGTCGAGCGCGGCGTTAGCGTCGTGCTGATCATGTCCTGGCCCGCCCTGGCCTGGCTCTTGTCGCGCGAGCGCGGACTGACCGCGCTCGGCCTCGCTCTCGTCGTCGGCCTTCTGGCCTTGACGCGCTTCGAGGATGGCGAGGCGGCCGCCATGCTGTTCGGCGCCATCGCCTTCGGCGCGGTCAGTGCCGACCGGCGCGTCGGAGCCAGGCTGGTCGGCTGCGTCGTCGCGGGGCTGATGCTGCTCGCGCCGCTATTGCCCTTCCTGCTGGCGCCGGTCCTGCGGCTTTCGCCGAACGCCTTCAGCACGGTCGCCGTCGGGCTCGACATCTGGGCCGATATCATCTCGAGCCGACCGATCCAGCTCATCACCGGGCATGGGCTCGACACCGTGCTGCGCGGTCGCGTCACCGGCGCGCTGCCGCTGGAAGTGCCGACCACGATCCTGTTCGAAACCTGGTACGAGCTCGGGCTGGTCGGTGCGGCCACCGCGGCGCTCGCCCTGTATTTCGCCATCACCGCCGCCGGCCGCATGCCCGGCGCTCTCGCAGCGGGCGGCGTCGCGGCCTATGCCACCGCCTTCTCGCTGGCGGCGCTCGGCTTCGCCTCGTTCCAGACCTGGTGGCTGATGACGCTGACGGCCGTCGCCCTGCTCTTCACGGCGATCGCCCGCGGCCAGTACCGGACCGAGCGCCCCGTCGCGCCGCTCAGCCGGCGCCCGAAGGCGCCGAAACTGCCTGCTGGGCAGTAGCGCCGGAGCTGCCTCGTCATTCCGGGACAGGCCGAGAGGCCTGGGCCCGCAAGCCGGGAACATCAAGGTAGAGGACGGCGCACCGCGATCGCGGCACGCCGCCCTGGATCGTCGTGTTCATGGGTTCCGGGCTCGCTGCTTCGCGTCGCCCCGGAATGCCGAGGTGGTTCTTACCCCCCCTAAGCCGCCTCCCGGCCCCGGTTCACCGCATGGCAGGCGACGCCGTCGATGGCCGGCGGATTCTCGACCCGGCAGCGGTCGAAAACCAGCGGGCAGCGTGGGTGGAAGGTGCAGCCCGATGGCGGGCTGATCGGGTTCGGGATCTCGCCCTTCACCCCTTCGCGCGGCTTGCCGACCATGGCGAGATCCGGCACCGCATCGAGCAGCATCTTCGTGTAGGGATGGCGCGGCGCGGTGAAGAGCTGCTTGCCTTCGGAGACCTCGACGAGGCGGCCGAGATACATCACGCCGATCCGCGTCGCCATGTGCCGGACGACGGCGAGATTGTGCGAGATGAAGAGATAGGTCAGCCCGAATTTCTGCTGCAGATCGCGCATCAGGTTGAGGATCTGCGCCTGCACGGAGACGTCGAGTGCCGAGGTCGGCTCGTCGCAGACGATGAATTCGGCATTGGAGGCGAGCGCACGGGCGATCGCGATGCGCTGGCGCTGGCCGCCGGAGAATTCATGCGGGAACTTCTTGCCGTCGTCGGGATGCAGGCCGACGAGGCTGAGCAGTTCGCCGACACGGCCCTCGATCTCGCGATCCCCCTGGATCAGGTCGAAAGCACGGATCGGCTCCGCGATGATCCTGCCGACACGCCAGCGCGGGTTCAGCGAGGCATAAGGGTCCTGGAAGATCATCTGGATACGGCGGCGCAGGCGCTGGCGTTCCTGGGCGGCAGCAGGATCGGTCATCGAGACGCCGTCGATCGAGACGGTGCCGCCGGAGGGCGGCAGCAGGCCGACGACCATACGCGCCACGGTCGACTTGCCCGAGCCGGACTCGCCGACGAGCGCGAAGGTCTCGCCCTTGCGGATATCGAAGGACACGCCGTCGACCGCCTTGAGATATTGCTTCGGGGCGCTTTCGATCACCCGGTTGAGCCAGGGTTTGGAAACGTCGAAGACGCGCTTCAGGTCACGGACCTGGACATAAGGGGCCGAAGAGACGTCCTGGGTCACGCGGCGATCTCCGCTTTGTCAGTCGGGTTCTGGCCGTTCGGCGCCTTCGACTGGTCGTAGAGGTGGCAGGCGACCTGACGGCCGCCGACATCGATCAGCTCCGGCCGCTCGACGAAACAGCGGTCGAAGGCCTTCGAACAACGCGGATTGAAGGCGCAGCCCTTGGGGATGTTGGAAAGGCGCGGCATCGAGCCGGGAATCTGGACGAGCCGCTCGGCATCGCCTTCGATCGAGGGGATCGCGCCCATCAGCCCGACGGCATAGGGGTGGAGCGGCTGCTTGACCACGTCGCGGACCGGGCCGATCTCGGCGACGCGGCCGGCATACATCACCGCGACGCGGTCGGCGGTCTCGGCGATCACACCCATATCGTGGGTGACGAGCATCACCGAGGTGCCGCGCTCCTGACAGAGCCGCTTGATCAGGGCGATGATCTGGGCCTGGACGGAGACGTCAAGCGCCGTCGTCGGCTCGTCGGCGATGATGAACTCGGGTTCGGCGCAGAGGGCGAGCGCGATCACGACGCGCTGGCGCATGCCGCCCGAGAATTCGTGCGGATAGCCGTCGATGCGCTTGTCGGGCGCGGGAATGCCGACCTCGTCGAGCAAGGCGATGGCGCGTTTGCGGGCGTCGGCGGCATTGAGATCGGTATGGGTCTGGATCGTCTCGATCAATTGCTCGCCGACCCGGTAGAGCGGGTTGAGGCTGGTCAGCGGATCCTGAAAGATCATGCCGATGCGCTTGCCGCGGATCTTGCGCATCGCATCCGGCGGAAGATTGTCGACACGCTCGCCCGAGAGCAGGACCTGTCCGCCGGCGATCCGGCCGGGCGGATCGATCAGACCGATGATGGCCGATCCGGTCACCGACTTGCCGGCACCGGATTCGCCGACCACGCCGAGCACCTCACCACGGGCGACGTCGAACGAGACCTTGTCGAGGGCGCGCAAGGTGCCGCGCCGCGTCACGAACTCGACGGTCAGCTCGTTCACGGAAATGACGGGTTGGGTCATCGCTGCTCCGAAGGCCAGGACTTGAATAGGGTGCGGTTCATCTCTCACCTCAGCTTCGGATTGAGCGCGTCGCGGAGCCAATCACCGAAGAGATTGATCGACAGCGCGAGCAGGATCAGGACGAGCGAGGGGAACAGCAGGATCCACCACTCGCCCGAGAACAGGAATTGCTGGCCGAAGCGGATCAGCGTGCCGAGCGAGGGCTGGGTCGGCGGCATGCCGACGCCGAGGAAGGACAGGGTCGCCTCCTCGATCACGGCGAGCGCGAGATTGATCGTGGCGATGACCAGCACCGGGCCGGCGACATTGGGCAGGACGTGCTTCAGCATCACCGGCCAGGCCTTCAGCCCGATCAGCCGCGCCGCATCGACATAGACCTTGTTCTTCTCGACCAGGGTCGAGCCGCGCACGGTACGGGCATATTGCGCCCAGTTGGCGAGGCCGATGGCGATGACGAGGACGAACAGCGTCGCTTGTTCCTGCGCTGCCGGCGGAATCAGCCCGCGCGCCACGCCGAAGACCAGCAATGCCACCAGGATCGCCGGGAAGGAGAGCTGGATGTCGGCGATGCGCATGATCAGCGCCTCGGTGCGGCCGCCGACATAGCCGGCGACCAGGCCGAGGCCGACTCCGATGATCAGCGAGAAGACCACCGAGGCCGCCCCGACCAGCAGCGAAACACGCGAGCCATAGAGAATGGCCGAGAAGATGTCGCGTCCCTGGCCGTCCGAGCCGAGCCAGAACACCTTGCCGGTGATCTCGTTGGGCTGCATCGGCCGCGAGAACCCGTCGGAGAGGTCGAGTGAAGCCGGATCGAACGGATCATAAGGCGCGATCAGCGGCGCGAAGATCGCGGCCAGCACGAGCAGGAGCGCCATGATGCTCGCCACCACCGTGACCGGCGAGGAGCGGAAGGAATAGGCCAGATCGGAATCCCAGAACCGGGCGAGGCGGCTGGGCGGGATCACGGGCAGATGTTCGTCGCTCATCGCCGCCTCACTTCGCCGGAACCGCGGAGCCCGACCGCAGACGCGGATCGAGGGCGACATAGACCAGATCGACCAGGAGCGAGGTCACCACGAAGACGAAGGCGACGAAGAGCAGATAGGCCGACATCACCGGCACGTCGACGAACTGCACGGCGTTGACGAAGAGCGCGCCGAGCCCCGGCCACTGGAACACCGTCTCGGTGACGATGGCGAAGGCGATGACCCCGCCGAGCTGGAGGCCGGCGATGGTGATCACCGGGATCATGGTGTTGCGCAGAGCGTGGCGGAACTCGATGCGGCGCTCGGGAATGCCGCGGGCCCGGGCGAAGCGGATGAAATCGGCCCGCATCACCTCGAGCATCTCGGAGCGGACGAGACGCATGATCAAGGTGAGCTGCAGGAAGCCCAGCGTCAGCACCGGCATGACCAGCGACTTCAGGCCGCTCGTGGTCAGAAGCCCGGTCGACCACCAGCCGATCTGCACGGTGTCGCCGCGGCCGAAGGAGGGCAGCCAGCGCAACTCGACCGCGAAGATGTAGATCAGGCCGATGCCGATCAGGAAGGTCGGCAGGGAAACGCCGATCAGCGAAATCGACATGACGAGGTTGGCGAGCCAGCCGTCGCGGCGGATCGCGGCATAGACGCCGAAGGCGATGCCGACCACGAAGGCGAAGATCGCCGAGAGCACGGCGAGCTCGACCGTCGCCGGCAGGCGCTCGATGATCAGCGATGAGACTTTGCGGCCCTGGCGATAGGAGATGCCGAAATCGCCCTGCGCCGCATCGGCGATGAAGCGGGCGAACTGCACGGGCACGGGATCGTTGAGGCCGAGGCGCTGCGTCAGCTCGGCGCGGTCCTGCAGCGTCGCCTCCTGGCCGAGCATGTTGACCACGGGATCGCCGACGAAGCGGAACATCGAGAAGGCGATGAAGGCGACGGCGACCATCACCACCAGCCCCTGCATCAGCGAGCGCAGGATATAGGCGAGCATAGCGCCTTACTTTCCAAACACCGGAGGAAAACCAAGGTTTCGCGCCGTCATCCCGGCCAAGGCGCCGAGATCCGCCATAGAGCGTTCCGTTCTACGATGGATCCCGGAGCTGCGCGGCTTCACCGCTTCTCCGGGACGACGGCAAGGGTTCACAAGCCCTCCTCCCAGACCGCTACGAGCCCTTGAACGAGACCATCTTCAACTTGGGCTGGTTCTGAACGTCGACGGGCACGTCCACCGTCGAGTTCATGCCGTAGCTGAGCGTCTGATGGTGGATCGGCAGGTAGATCGTCTCGTCCTTCACCTTCGCCCAGATCTTGGCGATGGCGGCGTCGCGCTTGGCGATGTCGATCTCCTTGGAGAGCGACTGGATCTGCGCATCGATCTCCTTGTCGGAGTAGCCGGTCGCGTTCCAGCTGCCCTGCGAGCCGGTGCGGCTATGGTACATGTAGGAGAACACATAGTCGCTGTCGAAGGTCGGAACGCCCCAGCCGACGAGGTAGAACTCGGTCTCCGGCGGGTTCTTCTGGATCAGGTTGAAGTGGATCGACTTCGACTGCGAGACCAGGTTCACCTTGAC
Source organism: Allobosea sp. GW823-FHT01F03 (assembly GCF_058798075.1). Lineage (NCBI taxonomy): Bacteria > Pseudomonadati > Pseudomonadota > Alphaproteobacteria > Hyphomicrobiales > Alloboseaceae > Allobosea > Allobosea sp. GW823-FHT01F03. Next base: position 4,704,960 of record NZ_CM179505.1, read on the forward strand.
GCCGATCTGGCCGAACATGCCGACGGCCGCCTGGCAGATGCCCTCATCATTGATGTAGCGATCGTTCGGGCAATGCAGCGTCACCGAGAAACCATTGGGGTAGCCGGCCTCGGCGAGCAGCGCCTTGGCCTTGGCGACATCGGTCGCCGGCGCAGCGTCGAGCTCCTTGGTCCAGCCATTGGCGAAGGGCGGCAGGATGATGCCGGTCGGGATCGACTCACCGCGCATCACGACGCGCTGGATGGCCTGGCGGTTGAGCGCCATGTTCATCGCCTGGCGGACGCGCTTGTCGGCGAAGGGGTTCTTGCCCTCGACATTGTCGCCCTTAAGGTCCTTCGACGCGACGTCCATGCCGAAGAAGATCGTGCGGTTCTCGGGTCCGGTGGTGACGCGGACCTTGGGCTGGCTCTTCAGCCGGGCGATGTCCTGCACCGGCACGTCCTGGACGAGGTCGACCTCGCCCGAGAGCAGCGCCGCGATGCGCGTCGCATCCTGCTTGATCGGGACATAGGTGAGCTCGGTGATCTCGAGCGGCACCTTCGCCTTGGCCCAGTAATTGTCGTTGCGCTTCATCACCGTCTTCACGTCGGATTCACGCGAGACGAGGATGAAGGGGCCGGTGCCGTTGGCGTTGCGGACGGCGTAATTCTCTTCCTTGTTCTTGAAGTCCTGCGCCTTGGTGGCGTTGTTCTTCTCCGCCCAGGCCTTGCTCATGATGCGGATGGCGGAGGTGTTGTTGACCAGGAGCGGGTTCGGCCCCTTGGTCTTGATCCGGACGGTGAAGTCGTCGACCTTCGAGACCTTCTCGACCGAGGTCAGATAGCCCTTGAAGTCCGAAGTCGGCTGCATGGCGCGCTCATAGGAGAACACCACGTCGTCGGCGGTGAAGGGCGAGCCGTCATGGAACTTGACGCCCTCCTGCAGCTTGAACTCCCAGATCGTCGGATCGTCCGGCAGCACCTTCCAGGACGAGGCGAGCAGCGGATGCAGCTTGCCGGCATGGTCGCGCTCGGTCAGGCCTTCATACATCTGCTGGTTGACCGTGGTGGTCAGGCCCTCATTCTGGCCATGCGGATCGATGGTCAGGGCATCGCCGGCCGAGGCCCATTTCAGCGGCCTCGCCTCGGCGGCGCCGAGCGCCAGCGCCGAGACCCCGATCAGTGCGGCAGCGACGGCAAACATACGCGGTTTCATCGTAGAGAACCTCCCGGTCGCGGCCCTGCTCCAAGGCCGGTGAAGGGCGAGATGTTAGGGCTGGGCCCCTTGTCTGTCACGGGTCTAATCTGCGCGCAGCACATGGCGGAAAGTGGCACTTGCCTGTCTCGTAGGCACCGCGCGCAGAAGGTTTCGCCTCATCGCAGCCTCGGATTGAGGGCATCGCGCAGCCAGTCGCCGAGCAGGTTCACAGCGAGCACCAGGATCGCCAGCGTCAGGCCCGGAAAGGCGACGATCCACCAGTCGCCCGAGAACAGGTAGCGGTTGCCGATCGAGATCAGCGTGCCCAGCGAGGGCTGGGTCGGCGGCAGGCCGACGCCGAGAAAGGACAGGGTCGCCTCGGTGATCACGGCAAGCGCGAGATTGATGGTGAGGATGACCAGCACCGGGCCGATCACGTTCGGCAAGACATGGCGCAGCATGATCAGCGGCGCCGGCAACCCGACGAGCCGTGCCGCCTGGACATAGTCCTTGTTGCGTTCGACCAGGGTCGAGCCGCGGATGGTGCGGGCATATTGCACCCAGAAGCTGAGGCCGATCGAGATCACCAGCACATAGAGCGCCGTGTCCTCGCGGTTGGCGCCCTGGAAGATGCCGCGCACGACGCCGTCGATCAGCAGGGCGATCAGGATCGCCGGGAAGGTGAGCTGCACGTCGGCGATGCGCATGATCAGCGAGTCGACCCGGCCACCGAAATAGCCGGCGAGCAGACCGAGCGTGATGCCGATCGTCGCCGCCAGCGCCACGCCGAGGCCTCCGACGATCAGCGAGACGCGCAGCCCGTAGAGGATCGCCGAATAGAGATCCCGACCCTGGTCGTCGGTGCCGAAGATGAACTTCGGATCGCCACCGGCCTGCCAGGCCGGCGGAATATTGGCATCGGAGAGGAAGACGCTGGCCGGATCGAAGGGGTTGGTCGGCGCGATCCAGGGCGAGAAGGCAGCGCCGATGAACATGACGAGCACGATCACGGCGGCGACCATCGTCACCTTGGAGCGCAGGAAGCTGGCAAGGATGTCGCTGTCGAGGATGCGGGCCCAGAGCGAGGGCGGCTCGCTCGACGGGGCGGCGGGAGTAGAGGGCGGGGTCTGGGCGGCCATGGCTTTGTCTCCCGCCTTCAATGCGCGCCGACCGTCGCGCGCAGGCGCGGGTCGACCGCGGCGTAGAGCAGGTCGACGATCAGGTTGATGGTGACGAAGAGGAACGAGATCAGGATCAGATAGGCCGCCATGATCGGGATATCGACCTGCTGAACCGCCTTCAGGAAGAGCAGGCCCATGCCCGGCCACTGGAACACCGTCTCGGTGATGATGGCGAAGGCGATGATCGAGCCGAGCTGGAGGCCGGCGATGGTGATGACCGGTACCAAGGTGTTCTTCAGGGCGTGACCGAAATGGATGGCGCGGGTCTTGAGGCCGCGCGCCCTCGCGAACTTGATGTAGTCGGTGCGCAGCACCTCCAGCATCTCGGCCCGGACGAGGCGCATGATCAGCGTCATCTGGAACAGGCCGAGCGTGATCGAAGGCAGGATCAGCGCCTTCCAGCCCGAGGCCGTGAGCAGGCCGGTAGTCCACCAGTTGCCGATCTTGACGACCTCGCCGCGCCCGAAGGAGGGCAGCCAGCCGAGCGTCACCGAGAACAGGTAGATCAAAAGGATGCCGATCAGGAAGGTCGGCAGGCTGATGCCGATGAGCGAGACGGCCTGGAACAGCTTGGCGAGCCAGCTGTCGCGGCGCAGCGCCGTGTAGACGCCCATGGGTATGCCGACGAGCAGCGAGAACAGCGCCGACATGAAGGCGAGCTCCAGCGTCGCCGGGGCGCGCTCGCCGAGCAGCATGATCACCGGCAGGCGGAACTGGTAGGAGACGCCGAATTCGAGCCGCGCCGCATTGTAGATATAGCGCGCGAACTGGACGACGACCGGCTCGTCTAGCCCGAGCGATTTGCGGATCTGCGCGACCTGCTCCTGGGGCGTATCGAGCGAGACGAGCTGGTTCACCGGGTCGCCGACGAAGCGGAACATGGCGAAGGCGATCAGCGCCACCGCCAGCATGACGAGAAGCGACTGGAACAACCGACGCAGAATGAATGCGAGCATGATCGCCTTGGTTCTTTAAACGCGAAACCCGTCGGTACCGGCGAGCCGGACAGCTCTCCGTCACCGATACGCGTCGTCACCCCGGAAACAGCAAAGCCGGAATCCGGGGCTCCATCGTGGAGCGCAACGCCCCCGATCGATCCCGGATCGACACGGCTACGCCGCTTGTCCGGATGACGGCGCGGGTGAGTCGACGGGAAGAACGGTGCGCGGCCTAGGCCGCGCACCGCACGCCGTCACTCCTTGGTGGCGTAATAGAGCAGCACCGAATTGTCGGCGCGCTGAGCGAGCTTGACCTTCTTCGACACGCCCCAGGCCAGCGCCTGCTGGTGCAGCGGGATGTAGCCGAACTCGTCGACCGAGATCTTGTAGGCTTCCTTGATCATCGCGTCGCGCTTGGCGGTGTCGGACTCGACAAGGATCTTGTCGGTCAGCTCGTCGACCTTCTTGTTGCAGTAATTGCCGAGATTCGACTCGCCGCGCGAGGAGCCGGCGACATCGCGGCAGCCGATGATGTCGTGCAGGACGTTGTGGCTGTCGAAGGTGCCGGGCGTCCAGCCGAGCAGGTAGAACGAGGTCTTGTAGCCACCGGACTTCAGCACCTTGGCGAAGTACTGGCCCTTGGGCTGGGCATTCAAGTTCACCTTGATGCCGGCGCGCGCCAGCATGCCGACCACGGCCTGGCAGATCTGGCCGTCATTGACGTAGCGGTCGTTCGGGCAGTCCATGCCGACCTCGAAGCCGTTCGGATAGCCGGCTTCCGCCAAGAGCTTCTTCGAGGCTTCGGTGTCGAACTTGGCGCGGGTGAAGCCGGCATGCGGGAACAGCTCCGGCGCGATCATCAGGGCCGAGGGCGTCGAGAGACCACGCATGACGCGGCTCTTGATCGTCTCGATGTCGATCGCCTGGAAGAAGGCCTGGCGAACGCGGACATCCTTGAAGGGATTCTTGCCCTTGACGCTGGATTCCAGCAGCTCGTCACGGGTCTGGTCCATGCCGAGGAAGATGGTGCGCAGCTCCGGCCCGGTCAGGACCTGGGCGTTGCCCGAGGCGTTGACGCGCTGGATGTCCTGGATCGGAACCGGCTCGATCACGTCGACCTCGCCGGAGAGCAGGGCCGCGACGCGCGTCGCATCCGAGGCGATCGGCGTGAAGACGATCTCCTTGATGTTGCCCTCGATCTTCTTCCAGTAGTTCTCGTTGAGCTTGAAGACGGTCTTCACGCCCGGCTGGTGGCTCTCGATCTTGTAGGGGCCGGTGCCGTTGGCGTTCAACGAGGCGTGGCTCGGCGTGGTCGCGGCGGCCGGCGTCGGGGCGACGGCGTTGTTCGCCTCCGCCCACTTCTTCGACATGATGTACCAAGTGTCCCACTGCGCGTTCAGGATCGGGTTCGCGGCGGTCAGGATCACGTCGACGGTGTGGTCGTCGACCTTGACGAACTTGGCGCTGGTCGGGACGCGGGTGGTGAAGTTGGAACCCTGCGAGCGGACGCGCTCGGCCGAGAAGATCACGTCGTCGGCGGTGAAATCCTCGCCGCCATGGAACTTCACGTTCTTGCGCAGATAGAAGCGCCACTTCAGGCCGTCGGGGGAGATCTCCCACTTCTCGGCAAGGGCGGGCTCGATCTTGAGATCCTTGCCGCGCGCCGTCAGCCCTTCATAGGGGTGACCGAGATGGGCGTTGGTGGTGGTCTCGTTGACGGTATACGGGTCGAGCGACTTCAACTCGCCCTGGTTGGCATAGCGCAGCGTCTGCGCCTGGGCCGTACCGCACATCAGAGCCAGCGCCGCTACGGCCGCCAGGCAATGGGTCTTGAAGGACATGAAGAGCGTTCTCCCGATTTGTTGTTACCGCTCCTCCCCAGGAGCGGGATCCGGATCGCCGCACAGACTGGCGACGATCCGAGGAAGACGGCAGATTAGAGGTGCTTCGAAGCCCGCGTCCAGTGTGCGCCGCACGCTTCGCCCCGGATCGAATTTTATTGCGAAACGAAACTTCACAACGCACGTTCATGCGAGCCTGCGGTCACTTTCCCGCGCAAACGCGCCTCGCCTTGCGTTCTCAGCGGGCCAGATCCGCGATCAGCGCACGAACGAACGCGGTTCCGGCGTCGAGCTGGGCGACGGTGATGAACTCGTCCGGCTGGTGCGCCTGGGCGATGTCGCCGGGGCCACAGACCACTGTCGACCAGCCCGCCGCCTGGAACAGCCCGCCCTCGGTGCCATAGGCCACGACATGGCTGCCATTATCGCCGGTGAGGCGACGCGCCAGCCCTTCGGCCGCGCCCTCCTTCTCCGGCGCGAGCGGCGGCGTGTAGGAGGTGATCTCCATGGCGATGCCGGTCTCCGGCGCGATCGCCTTCATCGGCCCCTCGAGCTCGGCCATCCTCGCGCGATAGCGGGCGACATAGTCGCTGTCGTCGCCCGGCATGACGCGGACCTCGTGGCTGAAGGCGCAATGCTCGGCGGTGATGTTGACCGCCGTGCCGCCCTCGACGACGCCGACATGCAGCGTCGAGTAAGGCGGCTCGAAGGGAACGCCCGGCTGCACCTTGGCCTTGTTCTCCTCCATGACCTCGTCATGCCAGGCGATCAGCTTGCCGGCGACCATCACGGCGGGCACGCCGATGTCGACGCGGCTGGAATGCACGGCATGGCCGCGCACCGTGGTCTTCATCCGGGTGCCACCCTTGTGGCCGGTGACGACCTGCATCATCGAGGGCTCGCCGACGATCACCGCCGAAGGCTTGACCCCGGCGGCCGCCATGGCGTCGATCAGATAGCGGGCGCCGATGCAGCCGACCTCCTCGTCATAGGACAGGGCGATATGGACGGGCCGCTTCAGCCCGGCGGCCAGCATCTCCGGCACCAGGGCGAGCGCGATGGCGTCGAAGCCCTTCATATCGCAGCTGCCGCGCCCATAGAGCTTGCCGTCGCGCTCGGTCAGCGTCCACGGGTCCGAGCTCCAGTCCTGCCCCTCGACGGGGACGACATCGGTATGGCCGGAAAGGACGACCCCGCCATCCGCCTTGGGGCCGATGGTGGCGTAGAGATTGGCCTTGAAGCCATCCGGGCTCGGCACGATCGAGCTCTCGACACCATGGGCCGCAAGGTAGTCGCGGCAGAAATGGATCAGTTCGACATTGCTGCGCTGCGATTCGGTGTTGAACGAGACCAGCTTGGCCAGCATTTCCTTCGGGGTGTAACGCACGGGCAGATTTCTCCAGGGACTGGCCGATAGGCATGAGCCGAGAGGCAGGCTACGCCGGCACCGCGCAAGGTCAATTGCCGGCAATGGCTCGCCGGCGCCCGTGCGAACGCATGACGGCCGCCCTCGGGCACCGCCCGAAATGCCATGGCCATGCGCGCGCCGCGCTTGACCCGGCCGGGCGCGGCGCGCTGTTGTGCCGACCGAGCAACGTCCTCTCGTGAGTCCGCCATGTCCTTCGACGTCACCCTCGCCGACATCCAGGCCGCCGCCAGCCGCATCGCCGGCAAGGTCAGGCGGACGCCGACCTTCCTCAGCGCCGGCCTGTCCGAGCGGCTCGGCGTCGAGACCGTGGTCAAGGTCGAGAGCCTGCAGCTCGCCGGCTCGTTCAAGGTACGCGGCTGCTACAACAAGCTGCTCGGCCTCTCGGATGCGGAAAAGGCCCGCGGCGTCGTCACCGTCTCCGGCGGCAACCACGCCATCGCCGTCTCGCTGGTGTCGAGCCTGCTCGGCATCAAGGCGCTGGTGCTGATGCCGAAGAACGTCGCGCCGCTGAACATCCGCCTGACCAAGGAAGCGGGCGGCGAGGTCGAGCTCTGCGAGGATTCGATCGCCGCCTTCGCCAAGGCCGAGGAATACGAAGCCAAGGGTATGACCAATGTCCATTCCTATGATGACCCTGCGATCATCGCCGGCCATGGCACGGTCGGCCTCGAACTCGCGGCGGACGCCGGCGGCCGGCTCGACCATGTCTTCATCTCGATCGGCGGCGGCGGTTTCTCTGCCGGTGTCGGGGCGGCGCTGAAGGGGCTCGACCCTGCGGTGCGCATCCACGGCGTCGAAACCGAGGGCGCGACGACGATGACGCAGGCGCTCGCAGCCGGAAAGCCGGTGCCGATCCGCCCGACCTCGATCGCCCGCACGCTCGGCGCTCCCTTCGCCACCGAGCGGACGATGGCGGCGGCCCGGGATTTCCTCGAGGAGATCGTGCTGGTGCCGGATGCGGACGCCGTGCGCGAATTGCTCTGGGTGCTGCAGAACGGCCGCGTCCTGCTCGAGCCGGCCGCCTCCTGCACGGTCGCAGCAGCGCTGGCGCGCAAGGACAGCTTCAAGCCGGGCGACCGCGTCGCGCTGGTCCTGTGCGGCTCCAATGTCGCGCTGGAGGACATCGAGAGCTGGCGCCAGCAGTTCGGGCTCTGAAACGACTTAAAGCCGGGAGCCCAGGCGCTCGTCGTGCTCCCTGCACGATCGTCAGGGAACGACGACGCCGCGGGCCCGCCCGCCAGCGACACGGCAGGAGCACCCGCCGCCGAGTTCGGCTGGATTGATCAGCTGGCAGGTCCGGACCGGCGTGCGGCAATAGCCGCCGATTCCTGACGAGATCGGCGCCGCATAGACCGGTGCAGCGTAATAGGGCCGCGCATAATAGGGCCCGCCGTAATAGTCGCCGCCATAGTAGCCGGGCGTGTCGTAGTAGTAGGACGAGCCATAATAGGGATAGGTCGCGGCGGCCCCGATGAGCGCCCCGGCAGCCAGCGCCCCGGCGCCCCAGCCCCAGTAATTGTTGTAGTAACCGCGGCGCCAATAGGCGGGCCGGCCATAATAGCCGCCGCCATACCCGCGGGCCGGCCGATAGCCCCAGCCGACCCCACCCCGATAGAAGCCGCTACCGCGATAGACAGAGCCCCGATAGCCTCCGAAACCCGCTCCGGCGAAGCCGCGGCCACCATAGCCGAAACCGCCGCCTCGCACGCCGCCGCCATGGACCGCCCTGTCGCTCAGGGCCTGTGCCGGCGCGTCATCGACCATGAAGCTCGAAAAGAACACTAAAGAAGCGGCGAGAACGATCAGGCGGCGCATGGCGGCCTCCCATTCAAAGCGATGGCTATTCAGCCGGAACGCACGAAGACGACGCGCGTTCCATCCTCTCGAAAGCGCTGCCGAAAGCTCGGAAGCAACCCCCGAACTCAGCGACGATACTGCTCTTCCGTAACGTGATCCAGCCATTTGACGGTCTCGCCGTCGAGGCGCTCCTGCAGGGCGATATGGCTCATCGCGGTCGCCGCAGTGGCGCCGTGCCAATGCCTTTCGCCGGGCGGGAACCAGACCACATCGCCGGCCCTGATCTCCTCGACCGGCCCGCCTTCGCGCTGTGCCCAGCCGCAGCCGGCGGTGACGATCAAGGTCTGGCCAAGCGGGTGCGTGTGCCAGGCCGTGCGCGCGCCCGGCTCGAAGGTGACGTGCGCGGTGGCGATGCGCGCGGGATCCGGCGGATTGAACAACGGGTCGATCCGGACCTGGCCGGTGAAGTATTCCGCCGGGCCCTTGCCCGAAGGCTGCGATCCGCTTCGCTTGATTTCCATGACGTCCTCGCTAATTCGCGGCGCCTCTCGCGAGCGCCCCGACAGGCCGGACATCCAAGGACCGACGGCCGCCGGGATCAAGCGGATTGCGTGGTGCCGCCATTCGCGCGCTTCTTCCCCCTCATGCCGCAATCGGCTTGGACAGGGTGCGCCCGCTCGCGCTAGCTTGCCGCACCAGGCAACCCGATTTCTGTGAAGTTGCCGCCAACGGCCCGAGGATACGATGCCCAAATCCGAACTCATCGCGGCGATCGAGCCCGAGATCACGGCGATCCGTCGCGATTTCCATCGCCATCCCGAGCTGCTCTTCGATGTGAACCGCACCGCCGGCATCGTCGCCGACAAGCTCCGGGAATGGGGGGTCGACGAGGTCGTCACCGGCATCGGGCGTACCGGCGTCGTCGGCGTGATCAAGGGCAAGGGCCAGGGCTCCGGCAAGGTCATCGGCCTGCGCGCCGACATGGATGCGCTGCCGATCCATGAGGAAACCAATCTCGAGCACCGCTCGACCGTGCCCGGCAAGATGCATGCCTGCGGCCATGACGGCCATACCGCCATGCTGCTCGGCGCCGCAAAATACCTGGCGCAGACCCGCGATTTCGACGGCACCGCTATCATGATCTTCCAGCCGGCCGAGGAAGGCGGCGGCGGCGGCAAGGAGATGTGCAAGGACGGGCTGATGGAGCGCTTCGGCGTGCAGGAGGTCTACGGGCTGCACAACATGCCGGGCCTGCCGATCGGCCAGTTCGCGATCCGCAAGGGGCCGATGATGGCCGCGGCCGACCGCTTCCTGCTCAAGCTCGAGGGCCGCGGCGGCCATGCCGCCAAGCCGAACGAGACGGTCGACCCGCTGGTCGGCGCCTGCCAGCTCGTCTCCTCGCTGCAGACCATCGCCTCGCGCAATGCCGACCCGCTCGATTCCGTGGTCGTCTCGGTGACGGCGCTGCAGGCCGGCGAGGCCTTCAACGTCATCCCGCAACATGTCGTGATCAAGGGCACGGTGCGCTCGCTCTCGCCGGAGATGCGCGACCTCGCCGAGAAGCGCTTCCGCGAGATCGTCGCCGGCACGGCCCAGGCTTTCGGCCTGAGCTTCGAGATCGAATACGAGCGCGGCTATCCGGTGACCTTCAACCATGCCGGCCAGACCGATTTCGTCACCAGCGCGACGAAAAACGTCTTCGGCAAGGAGGCGATCGACACCGAGGTGCCGCCGACCATGGGCTCGGAGGATTTCTCCTTCATGCTCGAGGAGCGGCCCGGCGCCTATATCTTCATGGGCAATGGCGACTCCGCCGGGCTGCACCACCCGGCCTATGAGTTCAACGACAAGGCGCTGCCGGTCGGCATGACCTATTGGGCGAGCCTGGTCGAGATCGCCATGCCGCAGCGGGCGGGCTGAGCACGGATCGCATGAGCGACATCGACTGTCTCGTCATCGGGGCCGGCGTCGTCGGCCTCGCGACGGCCCGCGCGCTTGCGCTCGCCGGCCGCGAGGTCGTGATCGCCGAGGCGGCCGAGGGCATCGGCACCCAGACCTCGGCCCGCAACAGCGAGGTCATCCATGCCGGCATCTACTATCCGCCGGGGTCGCTGAAGGCGCAGGTCTGCGTCGACGGCCGCAAGCTGCTCTACGATTACCTTCGCGAGCGCGGCCTGCCCCACAAGGCCTGCGGCAAGCTGATCGTCGGCACCCATGCCGGCCAGCGCCCGGCGCTGGAGACGATCGCGGCGCGCGCCGAAGCCTCCGGCGTCGCCTCGCTGCGCTGGATCGACGCCGCCGAGGCCAGGGCGCTGGAGCCCGAGGTCACCTGCGAAATCGCCCTGCTCTCGCCTGAAACCGGCGTCGTCGACAGCCATGCCCTGATGCTCTCGCTGCTCGGCGAATGCGAGGCGGCGGGCGGCTCGCTCGCGCTCAATACGCCGATCCTGGCCTGGCGCCGCGAGGCCGATGGCTTCAGCGTCGATTTCGGCGGCGAGGATCCGGCGACATACACGGCGAACACCGTGGTCAACGCCGCCGGCCATGGCGCGCCGCGCCTGCTCGGCAAGCTCGAAGGCTTCCCGGCGGAGCATGTGCCGACGCAGTATTTCGCCAAGGGCAATTATTTCTCGCTGCTCGGCAAGCAGCCCTTCAGCCATCTGGTCTACCCGATTCCGGAAGCGGCCGGCCTCGGCATCCATGCGACGATCGACATGGCCGGCCGGGTCAAGTTCGGCCCCGATGTCGAATGGGTCGCCGACGACCAGGACCTCGTCGTCGATCCCGCGCGAGCGGAGAAATTCTATGCGGCGATCCGGACCTATTGGCCGGGCCTGCCCGATGGCGCGCTCGTCGCCGACTATGCCGGGATCAGGCCGAAGCTGCACGGGCCGAGCGAGCCGATGCCGGATTTCCGCATCGACGGACCGTCGATCCATGGCGTGCCGGGGCTGGTCAACCTGCTCGGCATCGAAAGCCCGGGACTGACGAGCTCGCTGGCGATCGCCGAGATGGTGGTCGAGCGGCTGGCGGACTGACCGCCCAACCTTGGCGAGGAAGCGCGGGATTCCCTCTCCTGGAAGGAGAGGGGTAGGGTGAGGTGTTCGGGAGGGATTTCGTTGGCCTGAACCCGACCGCGCGGTGAGCGCTCACGGAACTGAGCAACGGCCTACACCTCACCCTGCCCTCTCCTTCCAGGAGAGGGTTCCCCGAGCCCTATTTCACAACCCCTCCGCCCCGAGCTCCGCACACCAATGTGCCAGCCGCGCCTTCATGACGCGCTCGCGGCCGGCTTCCAGCGCCTTTTCGTCCAGCCGCTCGAGCGCCTCGAAAACGAAGGCGCTCTCGCCATGCGCTTTCCAGGCCGCCTGCAGGCTGCGCTGGCGGTGGCTGCCATGGCGCAGCGTGAACCAGACACGATTCTTTATGGTCGAGAGATCGGGCGCCTGCCCGGCCCAGCACGCTCCCGTCGCGCCACAGCGCACGAGATAAATCCCGGCGACGACCTTGCGCTCCTTATAGGCCGCCACGGCGGCCTTCCTGTCCTCAGTCAGCATCGAGCTCTCCTGTCGTGATCGACCGCCGAATATCACCCGGGCAATATTGACTCAAGGAATTTCATCCGGGTAATTAATTCGCAACAACGGAGCCCGACGATGACCAACACCGCCGACCGCCCTTGCACCGCCTTCGATGGCGAGGCCCTGCTGGCACGCGGGCCGCTGGCGCAGGTCGCGCTCGCCGTGCGCGCCCGGCTGGCCGAGCGTCCGGATGCGAGCGTGCTGACCTTCGAGGATGCGACGGGACGGGTGGTCGATCTCGATCTGCGCGGCTCCGAGGCGGAAATCGTCGCGCGGCTCGGCGGCGCGGAGCCGCGCGGGCGCGGCCGGCCGAAGCTCGGCGTGGTGGCGCGAGAAGTGACCCTGCTGCCACGGCATTGGGACTGGCTTTCGGCCCAGCCGGGCGGAGCCTCGCAGGCGCTGCGCCGGCTCGTCGACGAGGCACGACGCGGCGATGGCGGGCAGACGCAGGCCCGCATCGCCCGAGAAACCGCCTATCGCTTCATGGCGGCGATGGCGGGCGACCTGCCCGGCTTCGAGGAGGCGTCGCGCGCCCTGTTTGCCGGTGACGAGGCCGGCTTCAGGGCTCAGGCCGCGGGCTGGCCGTCAGATATCAGGACCTATGCGCAGGAACTGGCCTGGAGCGGCCTCGGCGAGGCGGACTAGCCACGCAGCTCCGCGACCTTCTCACGCGCTTCGCGGGCAAGCTTCGCCACCTGCGCCCAGTCGCGGTTCTTCACGGCGTCGGCCGGGACGAGCCAGGAGCCGCCGACGCAGAGCACCTGCGGCAAGGCGAGGTAATTGCCGAGATTAGCGAGCGAGACGCCGCCGGTCGGACAGAACTTCATCTGCGGGAACGGGCCGGAGAGCGCCTTGAGGCCGGGCACGCCGCCGGCCTGCTCGGCCGGGAAGAACTTGCAGTGCAGGCGCCCCGCCGAGACGGCACGCATGCAGTCGGAGGCCGTCGCGACGCCGGGCAGCCAGGGCAGGCCGGTCTTCTTCATCGCCTCGTCGACGCTTTCGGTGAAGCCGGGGCTGACCACGGCGCGGGCGCCGGCGTTCTTGACCTCGGCCGCCTGGGCCGGCGTCACCACCGTACCGGCGACCGGCAGGATTTCCGGCAATTCGCGCGCGACCTTCTCCAGAGCAGCCATGGCAGCCGGGCGGCGCAAGGTGATCTCGATGACGTCGATGCCACCGGCGAGCAGCGCCTCGGCGAGCGGCACGGCGATCTCCGCCTCGTCGATGACGACGACCGGCACGACGCCGCAGGCGCCAAGGCGCGCGATCTCGGGGGCGGTGGACATCGACATCTCTCCTGATCTCTCCCTCAGCCCTCATCCTTCGAGACGCCGCTTCGCGGCTCCTCAGGATGAGGGCTGAGGATATTCACAACCTCAATGGGAGCCCGGCTTAAGCCTTCGCCCAATAGACGTCGAGCCCCTGCGGGCGACCAAGCAAGAGCCCGACCGGGAAGGCGCCGGGCAGTTCGACCGCCGAAGTCAGAACCCGCTCCTTCTCCTGGCCGGAGATCAGCAGGCAGGCATGGCCGGCGCCGAGCAAGCGCGCCGGCGAGAGCGAGAGCCGCGGCGGCAGGTCGGGCGGGGTCGCAGCGACGGCGTGCACGCCCGGACCGGCCGACAAGCTGCGCGCGTCACCGGGAAAGAGCGAGGCGATATGGCCGTCCGCCCCCATGCCGCTGACCACGATGTCGAGCGCCGGCAGGTCGGCGAGCAGCCGGTCGAGGCTCGCGGCCGCGGCGGCGAGATCGTCGCCGCAACTGTGAAAGGAAACGAAGCCGGCGCGCCCGTCACGCAAGGGAGCGAAGGCGGCGCGGATCATCCGCTCGTTCGAGGCCAGGTCATCCGGCGCGACGAACCGCTCGTCGGTCGGCATGACCGTGACCTTCTCCCAGGGCAGCTCGTGCTCGGCGAGGGCAGCGAGGAAACGCGCCGGCGTGGTGCCGCCGGGCACGGCGAGAAGCGCCCTGCCCCGCTCGTCGACGCAAGCGCGCAGCCTGACCGCGACGGCCTCGGCCAAAGCCGCCGAGGCATCGGCCAGCGTCTCGAAGCGGTGGCGCAACAGCGGGCCGGCAGTGCTCATTCACCGAACTCCGGATCGGCCCAGGAACGGCCCTCGCGCTCGATCAGCCCGATCGCCTGGGACGGCCCCCAGGAACCGGCGGCATAGCGATGCGGCTGGGGGTAGTATTCCTGCCAGCCGGCGAGGATCGGGTCGATCCAGGTCCAGGCCTGTTCGACCTCGTCGCGGCGCATGAACAGGGTTTGGTCGCCGCGGATCACATCGGTGAGCAGGCGCTCATAGGCGTCGGGCGTGCGCACGTCGAAGGCGGTCTCGTAACGCAGATCGAGCTGGCGCGGCACGATCTTGAGCTTGCCGGAGCCCGGCACCTTCATCATCAACTGCATCTGCACGCCGTCATTGGGCTGCAGGCGGATGACGAGGCGGTTGGCGTCGAGGCGGCCGCAATCGCCGGGATTGCCGAAGATCGAGTGCGGCACCGGCTTGAAGGTGACGGCGATCTCGGAATAGCGCTGCGCCATGCGCTTGCCGGTGCGCAGATAGATCGGCACGCCGGCCCAGCGCCAGGTGTCGAGCTCGCAGCGGATCGAGACGAAGGTCTCGGTGTTGCTGGCATGGCCGAGCTCGTCGGCATAGCCCTTGACCCTCTGGCCCTCGATGACGCCCGGCCCGTACTGGCCGCGCACGGTCCAGCGCTGGACGTCGGGGCCGACGATCGGCCTGAGCGCCTTGAGCACGCGGACCTTCTCGTCACGCACCGCATCGGCCTCGAGCAGGTTTGGCGGCTCGATGGCGAAGAGGCAGAGCAGCTGCAGCACGTGGTTCTGGACCATGTCGCGCAGATGCCCGGCCTTGTCGTAATAGCCGGCACGCGATTCGAGCCCGACCGTCTCGGCCACCGTGATCTGGACATTGTCGATGTCGCGGCTCGACCAGGAGCGCTCGAACAGCGTGTTGGCGAAGCGCAGGACGAGCAGGTTCTGCACCGTCTCCTTGCCGAGATAATGATCGATCCGGTAGGTCCGGCTTTCCGGCAGGATACGGGCGACGGCGTCGTTGATGGCCCGCGCCGAGTGAAGATCGCGCCCGAGCGGCTTCTCCAGGATGACGCGCGAGGTCGGCGTCAGGATGCCGGAGCTGGCGAGGTTCTCGCAGATCGGGATGAACAGGTCCGGCGGCGTCGAGAGATAGAAGGAGCGGACATGCTCGGACTCGCCGAGCGCCTCCTTCAGCGCGCCATAGGTCTCGGGCTTCACCGCATCGAGCAGCACCATGGTCAGGCGACGCTGGAAGGCGGCGATGCGCTCGGACGACAAGCCCGCCGCGGCGAGCTTGCCGGCGATCTCGCGCGGAATGCCTTCGAGATCCTCCTGCTTGCGGACGATGCCGAGGATGCGGCTCTCGGCCGGCAGAACGCCCTCCTCATTGCGCTGCGCCAGCGCCGGAAAGAGCTTGCGCAAGGCGAGGTCGCCGCCGGCGCCGAAGATCACCAGATCGAAGGGCGGCACCGGCGTGCGCTCGGGTGCAGCCTCCGGCTTCAGCAGGCGTTCGGCGATGGCGTCCATGACGGCATACTCCTGGGCGGCCCAGTGGAGCCGAATCCTGCGACGACAATGCGACCAAGCACGCAGCTTGCCAAACGCTTTGGGGAACGGGGTGCCGCGACCTATCCCCTCTCCCCTTGCGGGAGAGGGTTAGGGCGAGGGGCCTTGCGACCTCTCCGTCATGCTCGCCCTTGTGGCGAGCATCCACGTCTTGGATCATGACAGCTCGACCGGCGAAGACGTGGATGGTCGGGACAAGCCCGACCATGACGCGGCAAGGTCGGAGCGACTCCTCATCCGGCCCTTCGGGCCCCTTCTCCCGCAAGGGGAGACGGGGAGGACGCTGCTACCCCGCCCGGCGAAAGCCCTCGCTCGCGATCAGCAATTGCCGGGCATAGTCCGTCCGCGGCGTGCGCGCGGCGAGCGTTTCGGCGCTCATCTCCTCGACACCGCGGCCGAACTGCATGACCAGCAGCCGCTCGCACATATGGCCGACGACGGCGAGATCGTGGCTGACCAGGATATAGGTGAGCTTGCGCTCCTGGCGCAGCGCCTGCAGCAGGTTCAGCACCTCGGCCTGGATCGAGACGTCGAGCGCCGAGGTCGGCTCGTCGAGCAGGAGGATCGTTGGCTCCAGCACCAGAGCGCGGGCGATGGCGACGCGCTGGCGCTGTCCACCCGAGAGCTGATGCGGGAAGCGGAAGCGGAAGGAGGCCGGCAGGCCGACATCCGCCATGGCGCGGGTGATCTTCGCCTCCGCATCGCGGAGGCCGTGGATGGCGAGCGGCTCGGCCAGCGTATCGTCGACGGTCTTCTTCGGATGCAGCGAACCGTAAGGGTCCTGGAAGACCATCTGCACGGCCCGGTAGAAGGCCTTGTCGCGGATCTTGGGCTGGCGCTTGCCGAGAATGTCGACCTCGCCGCTCCACTCGCGGTTGAGGCCGGCGAGCACACGCAGCACGGTCGACTTGCCGGAGCCGGATTCGCCGACGATGCCATAGCTCTCGCCCGGCGAGACGGCGAAGGAGAGGTCCTTCACGACATGGGAATCGCCGAAGGAAACGTTGAGCTTCTCGACGGTGATGGCGGGTTGTGTAGTCATGCCAGCCATGCCGGGTCGCGGGTGAGGGTCGCGAGCTTGTCGCGGGGATGGTCGAGATCGGGCAGGCAGCCGAGCAGCCCGCGCGTATAGGGGTGCTGGGCCCGGTCGAGCTCGCTCGCCGGCAGGGTCTCCATCGCCTTGCCGCCATACATCACGATGACACGGTCGCAGAACGACTTCACCAGATGCAGATCATGGCTGATGAAGATCAGCCCCATGCCGCGGCTAGTGACGAGATCGTCGAGGATCTTGAGGATCTGGAGCTGGACCGTGACGTCGAGGGCCGAGGTCGGCTCGTCGGCGATCAGGATGTCCGGCTCGGCGATCAGCATCATCGCGATCATCACGCGCTGGCCCATGCCGCCCGAGACCTCGTGCGGATAGAGCCCGTAGACGCGGGCGGGCTCACGGATCTGCACCGCCTCGAGCATAGCGAGGCTGCGCTCCTTGGCCTCGCGCGCGCTCGCCTTGTGGTGGACGCGATAGGCCTCGGCGATCTGGTCGCCGACGGTCTGGACCGGATTCAGCGAGAATTTCGGGTCCTGCATCACCATCGAGATATGGCGGCCGCGCAGCTTGCGGCGGCTGCCCTTGTCCATCGCCGTCAGATCCTGACCGCGGAATTCCATCCGCTTCGCCGTGACCACGCCGGGATGCGGGATCAAATCGAGGATGGCACGGCCGGTCATCGACTTGCCGGAACCGGATTCGCCGACGATGCCGAGCCGCTCGCGGCCGAGCGTGAAGGAGAGCCCGCGCACCGCATTGACGATGCCGGTCGGGGTGTGGAAATCGACGCGCAGATCGTCGAGCGCGAGCAGGATTTGATCAGAGCTTGCGTTCATCTTGGTGCTCACCTCGCATCCAGAACGTCGCGCAAGCCATCGCCGAGCAGGTTGAAGCCGAGCGCCACGACGCAGATGGCGAGACCCGGGAAGGTCGCGACCCACCACTGGTCGAAGATCTGCTCGCGGCCAGTCGAGATCATCGCGCCCCATTCCGGGATCGGCGGCTGGGCGCCGAGGCCGAGGAAGCCGAGGCCGGCTGCGATGATGATGATGCCGGCCATGTCGTAGGTGGTGCGGACGATCAGCGAGGGCACGCACATCGGCACGACGTGCTTCAGCACGATGCGCAGCTGGCTCGCACCCTGCAGGCGCATCGCCGAGATGTAATCGGCATTGCGGATGAGCATCGTCTCCGCCCGGGCAACACGGGCATAGGGCGGCCAGGCGGTGAAGGCGATCGCGATGACGGCATTCTCCAGCCCCGGCCCCAGCGCGGCGACGAAGGCGAGCGCCAGGACGAGGCGCGGGAAGGCGAGGAAGACATCGGTGACGCGCATCAGCACGGTGTCGACCCAGCCGCCGAAATAGCCGGCGGCGCAGCCGATCAGGAGGCCGAGCGGCCCGACCGTGATGACGACGAGCATGACGATCACCAGCGTGACGCGGGTGCCGTAGACGATCCGGCTGAAGATGTCGCGACCGAGCGCGTCGGTCCCGAACCAGTTCCTGGCGGAGGGCGCCAGCAGGCGCTGATCGAGCGCCTGCGCCAGCGGGTCATGTGGCGCGACCAGCGGCGCGAAGGCCGCGAGGAGCAGCAAGGCGAGGACGATCAGGAGGCCGACCATGGCGGCCGGGTTCTTCCTGAAGGCGAGCCATTGCCGGTAGAGCTGGCCGAGCCGGGCCTGCCGGCGCGATTCCGGAGAGGTCGTGGTCAGCCAGGAATGCCAGCCGGCGGAGGTGGCGATCTGATCGGTCATGGCCATCCTCCTCAGCGTGCCCGCGGATCGGCCAGCCGGCCGAGGATGTCGGAGAACAGGTTGACGGCGATGAAGACGGCACCGACCACCAGCGTGCCACCGAGCACCGCGTTCATGTCGGCGTTGAGCAACGCATTGGTGAGATAGCGGCCGAGGCCCGGCCAGGCGAAGATCGTCTCGGTCAGCACCGAGCCTTCGAGCAGGTGCATGTAGGAGAGCGCGATCACCGTGACGAGTGGCACGAAGGCGTTGCGCAGCGCGTGGCCGCAGACCACGCGCCATTCCGAGAGGCCCTTCACCCGCGCCGCGACGACATATTGCTGCTGCAGCTCGGTGATCATGAAGCTGCGGGTCATGCGGCTGATATAGGCGACCGAGAGCAGGCCGAGCACGGAAGCCGGCAGGATGAGGTGCCAGAAGGCGTCCACGACGGCCTCCCACTCGCCCTGCATGGCGGCATCGAGCATGACGAGGCCGGTCACCGGCGTAACGAAATCCTGATAGGCGATCGAGAGACGACCGGGACCTGCGACCCAGCCGAGCTTGGCGTAGAACAAGAGGAGTCCCATCAGGCCGAGCCAGAAGACCGGGATCGAATAGCCGACCAAGCCGATCACGCGGGCAACCTGGTCGATCCAGCGACCCTGGTTGACGGCCGCGAGGATGCCGAGCGGGACGCCGAGCACGACGCCGATCAGCGTGCCGAGCGTCGCCAGTTCCAGCGTCGCCGGAAACACCGTCTTGATATCGTCCGTGACCTTCTGCGCGGTCAGCACCGAGGTGCCGAGATCGCCGCGGAAGACCTTGCCGACATAGATCGCAAACTGCTCCCAGAGCGGCTTGTCGAGACCGAGCTCGAGCCGCGCCTTGTCGTAGACATCCGCGGGCGCGCGGTCGCCGACCACGGCCAGGACGGGGTCGATCGGCATGACGCGGGCGATCAGGAAGGTGACGAGCAGCAGGCCGAAGATGGTGATCGCGACCGTGGTCAGCTCGCGGCCGAGGATCCTGCCCCAGCGCAGGGCGCGGCTCTTGGCCCGCGGCGGTGCGGACGGGGTCGAGGCGGTGATCGAGGCCATTGGCGGCTCCGTATCTTCTTGTTGTTCTTGGGGCGTCGCAGGCGCCGCCGGCGACAAAGCAGAAAACCCGCCGCAGCCTCGTTTCGGGCTACGGCGGGTTCCGGCGGCGGCAGATGCCTCAGTTCTTGGCGATCGGCGCGTAGAAATTGGTGTCGGAGCTCGGCCCGATCACCCAATTGTCGACGTTCTTGCGCTGCGCCGAGACCTCGACCTGCTGGAACATGATGACGAAGGGCGAGACCTTCTGGTGCTCGCGCTGCAGCTCGCCATAGACGGCGGCGCGCTTGGCCGCGTCGGTCTCGAGCACATTGGCCTGGGTGACCTTGGTCATCTCCGGGATGTCCCAGGCGTTGCGCCAGGCCAGCGTCTTCGACTTCGCGTCCTCGCCATTGTTCTCGTTGATGGCGAAGGTTTCGGCATTGGTGTGCGGATCGAGATAGTCCGGGCCCCACTGGCCGATATAGATGTCATGAGTGCGGGCACGGTACTTGGTCAGGGTCTGCTTGCCGTCGCCCGGAATGATCTCGAGCTTGATGCCGGCCTGGGCCCAGGTCGACTGGATCGCCTGGGTGATGTCGGTGATCGGGTTGACCGAGCGGGTGTCGATCGTGACCGTGAAGCCGTTCGGCAGCCCGGCCTTGGCGAGCAGCTCCTTGGCCTTGGCGACGTCGAGCTTGTAGGGCTTGTCGTCGATCGCGCCGAGGAAGCCCTTGGGCAGGAAGGCCTCGTGGCCCTTATAGGTGCCCTCGACGATGTTCTTCTCGATCGCGTCGTAGTCGACCAGCCATTTCAAGGCTTCGCGCACCTCGGGCTTGGCAAGGTTCGGATTCTTCTGGTTCAGGCCGAGATAGAGGATGTAGCCCTTGTCGCCCTGGACGATCTCGACATTGGCATTGCCCTTGACCGCGGCGAGCTGGTCCTTGGAGAGATTGCGGGCGATGTCGATGTCGCCCTTCTCCAGCAGCAGGCGCTGCGAGGCCGGCTCGGCGACATGGCGGACGATGACGCGCCTGGCCTTCGGCGCGCCCTTGTACCAGCTCTCATTGGCGTCGAGCGCATATTGCTCGTTCGGGCGATAGGCGCGGACCTTGTAGGCGCCGGAGCCGGCCGAGGCGAGCTTCAGCCAGCCATTGCCCCAGTCGCCATCCTTCTCATTGGCCTTGACCAGTTTGGCATCGACGATCGAGGCCACGCCCGAGGTCAGGCAGTTCAGGAAGAAGCTCGGCGCGAAGGGCTTGGAGACGGTGATGACCACGGTGTGGTCGTCGGCTGCCTTCACCTTGTCGAGCACGGTGTCCTTGTTCAGGCCGAACTGGGTGAGGATGAAGCCCGGCGACTTGTTGAGCGTCACGGCACGCTGGAAGGAATACACCACGTCGGCGGCGGTGAGCGGATTTCCGGAATGGAACTTCACGCCCGGACGGAGCTTGAAGGTGTAGGTCAGATTGTCGGGGCTGACCGTCCAGCTCTGGGCAAGCTCGCCGATCAGCGCGTTGTTGTTCTTGAGGTCGACGCCGATCAGCTTGTCGTAGAGATTGGTGACCACCTCGACGCCGGAGAATTCGAAGGCCTCGGCCGGGTCGAGCGTGATGATGTCGTCGATCTGCTTGGCCATGACGATGGTGTCCTTCGGCGTCTGGGCCTGGGCGGTCGAGGCCATCAGGACGGCGAAGGCCGAAGCCGCCATCAGTTTCGCGACGTGACGCATGGAAATCCCCATTGTGCGGTTTTGCGGGCGCCCCGGCGCCCGTTGGGGCGCAATGTGGAGCCAGAGCGGGGCGGATGTCCAGCGCCCCGCAATGTATCCAATAGGCCTGTCCCGACTGCCCGCTACTTGCGCAAACTGATCGGGCTTCCGGCACATTCTTGCGCAGCGGCAGGCTTGTCCCGGCCGGCTCCCCGTTTATCGTGGGCGGGTCGGGCTGCTCGGCCCGGCGAACCCGAAGCAGGCGCCCGCCCTTGGCCATCATCGCTGCACTGCATCACGTCACCCATTACCGCTATGATCGGCCGGTGACGCTCGGGCCGCAGATCATCCGGCTTCGTCCAGCACCGCATTGCCGCTCGGCGGTGCAGAGCTATTCGCTCAAGGTCACGCCGGCGCAGCATTTCGTGAACTGGCAGCAGGACCCGAACGGCAACTGGCTGGCGCGTTACGTCTTCCCCGAGCCGGTCACCGAGTTCCGCATCGAGGTCGATCTCGTCACCGAGCTCTCGATCATCAACCCGTTCGACTTCTTCGTCGCCAGCGAGGCCGAACACTTCCCGTTCGCCTATCCCGAGGAGCTGCATGACGAGCTCGCACCCTATCTCGTCACCGAACCGGCCGGGCCGCTGCTGAGCGCCTTCGTCGCGACGATCCCGCGAGAACGCATGAACACGGTCAACTTCATCGTCGATCTCAATGCGCGCCTTCAGCAAATGATCGCCTATGGCATCAGGATGGAGCCGGGCGTGCAGGAACCGGAGCAGACGCTGGCGCTGAAGGCGGGCTCCTGCCGCGACACCTCCTGGCTGCTTGTCCAGATCCTGCGCCATCTCGGCCTCGCCGCCCGCTTCGTCTCCGGCTACCTGATCCAGATGAAGGCGGATATCGACCCGCTGGAAGGACCGCGCGGCACCGACAAGGACTTCACCGACCTGCACGCCTGGGCCGAGGTCTACATTCCCGGCGCAGGCTGGATCGGGCTCGACCCGACCTCGGGCCTGCTCACCGGCGAGGGCCATCTGCCGCTGGCTGCGACGCCGCATTACCGCTCGGCTGCGCCGGTCAGCGGCATGGCGAGCTATGCCGAGACGCAGTTCGACTTCGAGATGGAGGTGACGCGCGTCCATGAGGCGCCGCGCATCACCCTGCCCTTCTCCGACGAATCCTGGACGCGGCTCGATGCGCTCGGCGAGCAGGTCGAGGCCGACCTCCGGGCCCAGGACGTCCGCCTCACCATGGGCGGAGAGCCGACCTTCGTCTCGATCGACGACCAGTCGGGCGAGGAATGGAACACCGCCGCCGTCGGCCCGACCAAGCGTCAGCGCGCCGATCTGCTGATCCGGCGGCTGCGCGCGCGCTTCGCGCCCGGCGGCATGCTGCATTACGGCCAGGGCAAATGGTATCCGGGCGAGAGCCTGCCACGCTGGGCCTTCGCCCTCTACTGGCGCCAGGATGGCGAACCGATCTGGCGCAATGCGGCGTTGATCGCGCGCGAGCCCGGCGCCCTCTCCGGCATCGACCGCGAGCATGAGACCGTGCCGACACCGGCCGCCGTCGAGACACTGGCGGCAGGGCTCGCCGAGCGGCTCGGCATCGGCCCCGACCATGTCCTGCCGGCCTATGAGGATACCGGGCACTGGCTGATCAAGGAGGGGCAGCTCCCCGCCAATGTCGACCCGCTCGACCCGAAGCTCTCCGACCCCGAGGAGCGCGCCCGCATGGTCCGCGTCTTCGAGCGCGGGCTCGACAAGCCGAGCGGCTATGTCATTCCGGTGCAGCGCTGGCAGGCGGCGGCGGACGACCGGCGCTGGCGCTCGGAGAAATGGAAGCTCCGGCGCGGCAGGCTCTTCCTGGTGCCAGGCGATTCTCCGGTCGGCTATCGCCTGCCGCTCGGCTCGCTGCCGCATCTGCAGAAGAGCGACTATCCGCATATCCACCCGCAGGACCCGCTGGAACCGCGCGGTCCGCTGCCGGGCTCCCCGGCCGCTGCTCCGCCTCCGCCCGCAGGGATCAGTGCCGTCGCAGCCGCACCTCCCGCGAGCCCGATCCAGCCCTCGCGCCCTGTCGAAAGCGCAAGCGCAGCCACCCGACAGGGCATCGTCGAGCAGGACCTCACGGCCGATGCGGTGCGGACCGCGCTCAGCATCGAGGTGCGCGACGGGGTGCTCTGCGTCTTCCTGCCGCCGGTCGAGCGACTGGAGGACTATCTCGACCTGATCGCCAGCATCGAGGAAGTCGCGGAAGCCAGCAGCCAACCGGTGCATATCGAGGGCTATGCGCCGCCGCATGATCCACGCCTCAACCTGATCAAGGTGACGCCGGACCCCGGCGTGATCGAGGTCAACGTCCATCCGGCGCGGAACTGGGCGGAGGCGGTCGCGATCACCCGGGGCGTCTATGAGGAGGCAAGGCAATCCCGGCTCTGCGCCGAGAAATTCATGGTCGACGGGCGCCATACCGGCACCGGCGGCGGCAACCATGTCGTGCTCGGCGGCGTCACCCCGGCCGACAGCCCCTTCCTGCGCCGGCCGGACCTGCTCAAGAGCATCGTGCTCTACTGGCAGCGGCACCCGTCGCTGTCCTATCTGTTCTCCGGCCTGTTCATCGGCCCGACGAGCCAGGCGCCGCGCATCGACGAGGCCCGGCACGACCAGCTCTATGAGCTCGAGATCGCGCTGGCGCAGACGCCCGGACCGGGCGAGCCGGCGATCCCGCTCTGGCTCGTCGACCGGCTCTATCGCAACCTGCTCGTCGACGTCTCCGGGAACACCCACCGCACCGAGATCTGCATCGACAAGCTCTATTCGCCGGACGGGCCGACCGGCCGGCTCGGGCTGATCGAGTTCCGCTCCTTCGAGATGCCGCCGGACGCGCGGATGTCGCTTGCCCAGCAATTGCTGATCCGGGCGCTGGTCTCCTGGTTCTGGCGCGTGCCGCAGCGCGGCAGGCTGGTGCGCTGGGGCACGGCGCTGCACGACCGGTTCATGTTGCCGGAGATGGTGGCGCAGGATTTCCGCGAGGTGCTCGATGACCTCGCCGGCGCCGGCTACGCGTTCGATCCCGGCTGGTTTGCCGCGCAGCAGGAGTTCCGCTTCCCGTTCTTCGGCAAGGTCAGTCAGGGCGGCGTCGAACTGGAACTGCGGCAGGCGCTCGAGCCCTGGCACGTCATGGGCGAGGAGGGCGCGATCGGCGGCACGGTGCGCTATGTCGACTCTTCGGTCGAGCGTCTGCAGGTCAAGGCGAGCGGTCTGATACCGGGCCGGCATATCATCACCTGCAACGGGCGGGCGCTGCCGATGAGCGAGATCGCCGCCGGGACCAGCATCGCCGGCCTGCGCTTCAAGGCCTGGCAGCCGGCCTCGGGTCTGCACCCGACGATTCCCGTGCATGCACCATTGACCTTCGACATCGTCGATAGCTGGGCCGGCCGCTCGCTCGGGGGCTGCGTCTACCATGTCGCCCATCCCGGCGGGCGCAACTACGAAACGCCGCCGGTGAATTCCTATGAGGCCGAGGCGAGAAGACTCGCTCGTTTCGAGGCGATCGGCCATAGTCCCGGTCCCCTGGCGATTCCCGCCGAAGCGCGCAATCCGGAGTTCCCCATGACCCTCGATTTGCGTCGCCCGATCGGCATTTGAGTGCGCGCCATGGCGCTGCAAGGCAGGTTGAACTCGGCGCGGTCACGGGGTGAGCGGCGCAATACGCTGCTGACGGGCTATCGCCCGCTGCCCGGCGCCTATGACGAGCTGATGGCTCCGGACGGGACCGTGCGCCCGCAATGGGAACCGTTCCTGACCGAATGGGCCGGGCTTTCCGCCGACGAGTTGCAGCGCCGCTTCGGCCTCGCCGACCGCCATGTCCGCGACACCGGCGTGTCCTACCGCGTCCATGGCGACGTCGATGCCAACGACCCGCTCGCCGGCGAGCGGGCCTGGCCGCTCAACCATGCCCCGCTGGTCATCACCGGTGCCGAATGGCAGGTCATCGCCGCCGGCGTCGCCCAGCGTGCGCAGCTGCTCGATGCCGTGCTTGCCGACATTTACGGCCCCGGCCGGCTGGTCCGCGACGGCGCGCTGCCGGCTGCGGCGATCACCGGCAGCCCCGACTATCTGCGACCCCTGCAGGGAACGAACGGCGCCGGGCAGTTGCAGCTGTACGCCGCCGATCTCGGCCGCGGGCCGGATGGCCGCTGGTGGGTGCTCGGCGACAAGACGCAGGCGCCATCGGGCGCAGGTTACGCACTGGAGAACCGGCTGGCGCTCGGCCGCGCCTTTCCGGACCTGTTCCGGACGATGAATGTCGAGCGGCTCGCCGCCTTCTTCCAGGGTTTCCGGGCCGGGCTCGTCGCCCGTGCCAAGCGCGTCGAACCGCGCATCTGCCTGCTGACGCCGGGCCATCTCAACGAAAGCTATTTCGAGCAGGCCTATCTCGCGCGCTATCTCGGCTTCCTCCTGGTCGAGGGCGGCGACCTCGTGATGCGCGACGGGCTGATGCATGTGCGCACCATCGGCGGCTTCAAGCGCGCCGACGTGATCTGGCGCCGCATCGACGGCGACTTCGCCGACCCGCTCGAACTCAACGCCGCCTCGGCGCTCGGCGTGCCCGGCCTCGTCGAGGCGATCCGCCAGGACAATGTCGTCGTCGCCAACGGGCTCGGCTCGGGGGTGGTCGAAGCCCGCGCCCTGATGGGCTTCATGCCGGCTTTGGCCCGCGACATCCTCGGCGAGGAGCTGATCCTGCCGAACATCGCGACCTGGTGGTGCGGCCAGCCGCGCGAACGCCAGATCGTGCTCGACCGGCTCGACGAGATGAGCATCGCGCCGGCTTTCCGCGCCAATGGCGGCAACCTCGACGACCAGCCCGTGCTGGTCGCCGATCTCGACCGCACCGAGCGCGAGCGGCTGCGCGCTGCGATCGAACAGCGCGGCCTCGACCATGTCGGCCAGGAGGTGGTCCGGCTCTCGACCATGCCGGTCCTGCAGGAGGGTCGGCTGCAACCGCGCCCGATGACGTTGCGCGTCTTCGCGGCGGCGACGCCCGATGGCTGGCAGGTGATGCCGGGCGGCTTCTGCCGCATTTCCGAGGAGACCGATGCGCGCGCCGTGACGATGCGCTCGGCCGTGCGCTCCAGCGATGTCTGGGTGACCTCCGACCGACCGGTCGAGCCGATGACGCTGCTGCCGAGCCCCGACAAGATCGCGATCCGCCGGATCGTCGGCATCCTGCCGAGCCGCGCCGCCGACAACCTGTTCTGGCTCGGGCGCTATCTGGAGCGCACCGAGGCGACGCTCCGGCTGGTGCGGGCCGTGCTCGGCCGGCTGATCAATGCCGACGACCAGGCGCCCGGCCATGCCGAGACGATCAAGCGCCTCGCCAATCTTCTGGTGGCCTGGGGCGCAGCGCCCGCCGGCCGCGGCCGGGCGATCGCGAGCCAGGCGACCAGCGCTCTTTACGGGCTGGACGAATATGGCTCCGCCGCTTCTTCCGTGCGCGAAGCCCGCCGGACCGCCTCGGTGATCCGCGAGCGGCTCTCGGTCGATGCCTGGCGCCTGTTCGGCGATCTGCAGCGCCAGCTCACCGCACCGCGCAAGCCGGTGAGCGAGGGCGAGGCCTTCGAGGTCGCCGACAGCGCCCTGAAATCGCTTGCCGCCTTCTCCGGCCTGTCGCAGGAGAACATGGTCCGCGGCGCCGGCTGGCGCTTCCTCGACATCGGCCGGCGGCTCGAGCGCGGCGTCACCACCTGCCGCTATGCCCGCCATTTCGCCGAGAGCGGCACACCCGGCAACTGCCTCGATGCCCTGCTCGACCTGACGGATTCGCAGATCACCTATCGCTCGCGCTATCTGCTCGGGGCCTCGCTCCAGCCGGTTCTCGATCTCGTCATGCTCGATCCCTACAATCCGCGCTCGGTCGCCTTCCAGGTGGAGCGGCTCGACCAGGAGATCGCGGCCTTGCCGACACTCAGCGACGACGGCATGCTGGAGGAACCGCGCCGGCTGGCGCTCAGGCTTGCCGCGGAGTGCCGCACGGCCGAGGCGAGCCGGCTCGACCGCGCCAGCATCCTCCTGTTCGAGCAATTGCTGATGGGCCTGTCGAACGCCGTGGCCGACCGCTACTTTCTGCAGAACGCGCATCCGGAAGGGTCGCGGATGACGCAGCTCGCGTGACGGCAGCCGGGTGATCTACGAAATCCGCCATCTCACCAGCTATGCCTATGCACGGCCGGTGCCCTTTGCGCGCTGTATCCTGCGCGTGCTGCCGCGCGAGGGCGACGGCCAGCACGTCGTCGTGAGCCAGCTCAGCGTGACGCCGCGCGCCGCCGAGCGCCAGGACGGGATTTGCTTCTTCGGCAACCGTACGACCACGCTGACCATCGCCAAGCCGCATCGCGAATTGCGGATCGAGACAATCTCGCGCGTCGAGGTCAACCGTGCCGCGACGCCCTTCCCGGCGCTGACGCGCGCCTGGGAAGAGGTCGCCGCGCTCGGGCTCACGGCCCAGAGCCTCGCCCCGGATTCGCCGGCGCAATACCTGTATCCCAGCCGACTGGTGCCGACCGTGGCCGAGATCACCACCTATGCGCAGGAGAGTTTTTCGGCCCGGCGTCCGGTGTTCGAAGCGGCCTGCGAGCTGATGGGCCGGGTCCGCCGGGACTTCCGCTACGACCCCGAAGCAACCGAGGTCTCGACACCGATCCGCGAGGCCTTCGCCCAGCGCCACGGCGTCTGCCAGGACTTCGCGCACATCATGATCGCCGGGCTGCGCGGCCTCGGCCTGCCCGCGGCCTATGTCAGCGGCTATCTGCGCACCATCCCGCCGCCGGGCCAGCCCCGCCTCGAAGGCGCCGACGCGACCCATGCCTGGGTGATGATCTGGTGCGGGCCGGAGACCGGCTGGATCGGCCTAGACCCGACCAATGACCTGATCGTCGGCGACGACCACATCATCACCGCCACCGGCCGCGACTATGCCGATGTCTCCCCGCTCGACGGCGTGCTGGTCGGGCCGGGCAGCCAGAAGCTCGACGTCAAGGTCGACGTGATCCCCGTCTCATGAGCGCGCGCCCGGCGATACGCGGCATCCTGTTCGACAAGGACGGCACGCTGCTCGATTACCAGGCGAGCTGGGCGCCGATCAATCTGCGCGCCGGCCGGCTGGCGGCTCAGGGCGATGCGGCGCTGGAAGTGCATCTTCTCGCCCTCGCCGGGGTCGACCCGTCAACCGGGTTCTCGACCTCGGACGGCCTGCTCGCGGCCGGCAATACAAGGGAGGTCGCGCAGGCCTGGCACGAGGCGGGCAGCCAGTTCCCCGTCGCCGAGCTGACCAGCCGGCTGGATGCCCTGTTCCAGGCCGGCGTCGCCGATGTCGTGCCGGTCTGTGATCTCGACACCCTCTTCGCCGGCTTGTCGGGGCGCGGCCTCGCGCTCGGCATCGCCTCTAGCGACAGCGAGGCCGCCGTCTGCGCCACGGCCGAGCGCTTCGGCATCGCGGGACGGCTCGATTTCCTCTGCGGCTATGATTCCGGCCATGGCGCCAAGCCGGAGCCGGGCATGGTCGAGGGCTTCTGCCGCAAGACAGGGCTGCCGGCAGATGCGATCGCGGTGATCGGCGATTCCGCCCATGACATGCATATGGCGGCGGCCGCCGGGGCGGGCCTGCGCATCGCCGTGCTGACCGGGGCCGGCAGCGCCGAGACATTGCGCCCGCTCAGCCATCTCCTCCTGCCGAGCATCGCCGAGCTGGAGCAGGCGCTGTTCGATTGAGCGGCGGGGAGCGAAGCTTCAGCAGATATCCATCGACCTCATCCTGAGGAGCCGCGAAGCGGCGTCTCGAAGGATGGACCAGATGCTTCTGGAGCCTCCCCAAGCATCCTTCGAGACGGCCCTTCGGGCCTCCTCAGGATGAGGACTGAGCGAACCACCAATCCGCCATGAAAAAGAGGCCGCGCCTTTCGGCGCGGCCTCGATGTCCCGGACGGTGCCCCGGCTCAGGCGAGCGTGTAGCCGGTCTTCACCGTGGTGTAGAACTCGCGGGCATAGGCGCCCTGCTCGCGCGGGCCGTAGCTCGAGCCCTTCCGGCCGCCGAACGGCACATGGTAGTCGACGCCCGCCGTGGCGAGGTTGACCATCACCATGCCCGCCTCGCTGTTGCGCTTGAAATGCGTCGCATGCTTCAGCGAGGTCGTGCAGATGCCCGAGGACAGACCGAAATCGGTATCGTTGGCGAGCGCCAGCGCCTCGTCATAATCCTTGACGCGGATGATGTTGGCGACCGGGCCGAAGACCTCCTCGCGCGAGATGCGCATGGCATTGGTGGTCTCGGTGAAGAGGGCCGGCTGGAGATAGAAGCCGGGATTCTCGCGGTTCAGCAATTCGCCGCCCCAGGCCAGCTTGGCGCCTTCGTCGCGGGCGATCTGGATATATTTCAGATCCTGGTCGAGCTGGCTCTGGTCGACGACCGGGCCGATATGGGTGCCGGCCTTGAGAGCGTCGTCGACCACCACGCCCTTGAGACGCTCGATCGCCGCCTCGACGAAGCGGTCATGGATGCCGGCCTGGACGATCAGGCGCGAAGAGGCGGTGCAGCGCTGGCCGGTGGAGAAGAAGGCGCCCTGGACGGCCGCCTCGACCGCGGTCTTGAGATCGGCGTCGTCGAGCACGACGAGCGGATTCTTCCCGCCCATCTCGAGCTGGACCTTCTTCATCGGGTTCGAGGCGATGCAGGCCGCCGCGACCTTGCGACCGGTCGAGACCGAGCCGGTGAAGCTGATCGCGTGGATATCCTTATGCTCGAGCAAGGCCTGGCCGACGACCGAGCCGCGGCCCATCACCAGGTTGAGCACGCCCTTGGGCAGGCCGGCGCGCTGGATGATGTCGACCAGCGCCCAGGCCGAGCCGGGCACGAGATCGGCCGGCTTGATCACGACGCAATTGCCATAGGCCAGGGCGGGCGCGATCTTCCAGGCCGGGATCGCGATCGGGAAATTCCAGGGCGTGATCATGCCGACGATGCCGACCGGCTCGCGCGTCACCTCGACGCCGACGCCCGGACGGACCGAGGCGATGCTCTCGCCGCCGAGGCGCAGGCATTCACCGGCGAAGAAGGCGAAGATCTGGCCGGCGCGGCCGGCTTCGCCGATGCCCTCGGCAAGGGTCTTGCCCTCCTCGCGCGACAAGAGGCGGCCGAGCTCTTCCTTGCGGGCGAGGATCTCGTCGGACGCCTTCTTCAGGATCTCGTAGCGCTCCTGCGGCGTGGTGCGGCTCCAGGCCGGGAAGGCGGCCTTGGCGGCGGCGACGGCATTGTTGGCGTCCTCGACGGTCGCCTGGGCGTACTCGCCGACGACGTCGTTGGTGTTGGACGGGTTGATGTTGCGCGAGGCGTTCTGCGAGCCGGTCCACTCGCCGGCGATCAAATTCTTGAAGGGAGCATTCATCGAGAAACCTCGCGCCTGATCGGAAGAGGAGCTGGTCTTAGCGTCTTTGGCCGGCCAAGGCCATGCCGGAGCGCCTGCCGAAATGCCCGGCGGTCGCGCCGCCAGCGCATGCTCGGCCGAGGCCAGGACGAGTTTCGCCGCAAGGCGGCAGCTTGCCTTTAACCTTTTGCGGGCACGGTCCCACTCACCATGACCGCCAGCCGGGTTTCCTCTCCCTCGCCCAGCGCGAACGCCGCCGGCCCCGGCAAGGCCGCCTCGTCACGCCTGCTCGCCTTGCGCCGGCTCGCCCTCGTTGCGGTAGTGACCTTCGGCGCGGCGCTCCTCGGGCATCTCACCCGCCCGGCCGGCTTCCTCGCCTCGTTCTGGATCGCCAACGCAATCCTGATCGGCCTCCTGGTGCGCAATCCGCGCCTCGCCACGCCGACAGCCTGGCTCGCCATCGCAGGCGGCTATCTCGCCGCCGATCTCTCAATGGGCGGCGGTTTCCTGCTGACGCTCTGGCTGACGGCCGCCAATCTCGCCGGCGTGATTGCCGGCTTCCTGCTGTTTCGCCGCATCAGCCCGGTCGACCGCCGGCTGCAGCGCCCGCAATCCCTGCTGTTCCTGCTGCTGATCAGCGTCGCCGCGGCGGTCGCAGCCGCCATCGTCGGCAGCGGCAGCATCGTCGTCTTCTACGGCGGCAGCCTGAGGCACGCCATCGAGCTCTATTTGACCAGCGAGCTCGCCAGCAATCTGATGATCCTGCCGCTGGCTCTGACCGCCCCGCCCTTGCAGACCCTGAGGCTGAGAGTCGGCGCGATCTGGCGCTCGGCCCGTGCGCTGCTGCCGCTGGCCACCCTGCTTGCCTCGATCGGGATCGGCACCTTGATCGGCGGCCCCGGCGCGGCGTCGGTCCCGGTTCCGGCGCTGCTCTGGTGTGCGCTGAGCTACGGCATCTTCCCGACGGCGCTGCTCACCTTCGCGACCGGCCTGTGGCAGAGCACGGCGCTGGCGACCAGCCTGCCGCCGAGCTCGGCCGAATTCCTGCCGACCGTGATCTCACATCGCCTCAGCCTGGCGCTCCTGGCGCTCGGGCCGATCATGGTCTCCAGCATCAACAGCGGGCGCCGGGTTCTGCTGCGCGAGCTGAACCGCGCCGCCAATGAGGACACGCTGACCAAGACGCTGTCGCGGCGGGCCTTCCTCCAGCGCAGCGAGGCCGCTCTGGCCGAGAGCGCGGCCCGGGACGGTGTGGCCTCGCTGCTGATGCTCGACATCGACCGCTTCAAGCGCATCAATGACGAGCATGGTCATGCGGCAGGCGATACGGCGCTGGTCGCGATCGCGCGCCAGCTCGCGGCCGTGCTGCGGCCACAGGACCTGTTCGGGCGGATGGGCGGCGAGGAGTTCGCGATCCTGCTGCCGGAGATCTCTCCCGAGGATGCAAGAGGCGTCGCCGAGCGGGTGCGCGCAGCCTGCGATCAATTGGAGCTGACGCTGGACGACGGCCGGACGATCAAGGTCACCACCAGTATCGGCCTGGCCAGTGGGAAGGCCATGCAGGCCTCACTTCAGGGCCTGCTGAAGCAGGCCGACGACGCTCTCTATGCCGCCAAGCGCGAAGGCCGCAATCGCGTGATCGAGGCGGCGCCGGTCGCGGCCTGAACCGCAGCAGACCGAAGGGGCTCCCCCCGGCGCTTCTGCTATTTCTCCCTGATCGAGAGCCCGTTCTTACCGACCGAGATCTCGACGCCTTCCGGCTGCTTCTTCTCCTGATAGAGCGCATAGCCCGTCGCGGCGAGGCCGGCGACGAGCAGGCCGACGAGGAGGAAGAGCAGGTTGCGCGAGATGGTCATGAAACAGGGCTCCAGTCATGAGAAAGCGCCGCTCTCGCGCGGCGCCATGACTGGAACGCGCCTATTCGCCGACGGTTCCCGGTGAAACGCCGCGTTCCATGCCGGCCGCACCCGCCTCGCGCGCCTCGGCGCCGGCCGCGAGCCGGCCGAGCCAGGCCACCGCGACGCTCGACCAAGTAATACCGAGACACCAGCCACCGAGCACGTCGCTCGGCCAGTGCACGCCGAGATAGATCCGGCTGATGCCGATCGCGACGATCAGGGTCCAGGCGATCCAGAGGCAGAGCCGCGAGATATCGGCCCGGCGCGATGCGATGCCGACGAAGCCGGCGATGCCGAGCAGCACCACTGCCGAGAGGAAGGCATGCCCGCTCGGGAAGCTCGCCGTGAAGGTCAGGGCCGCGTGCTCGACGATATCGGGGCGCTCGCGGCCGATCCCGATCTTCAGCAGCGTGCTGGCCGCGACAGCCGAGAGCACCGTCAGGATGAGCCCGAGCGCCAGGCGCCAATGGCCGCAGAGCCGCAAGGTCAGGGCTGCCACCACCGTCATGGTGCCGAGCGCGACGAAGCTGCCGAGCGCGGTGACGTCGCGCATCATCTCGCGGAACCAGGCCGGGCCAAGCGGCGTCGAGGGATCGGCCGCGTCGCGAAACAGCATGACCAGCCTGCTGTCGAAGGCGAAATCGCGGCCGGCGACGACGAAGATCGCAAGACCAAGGAAGCCGAAAGCCGCGGCGGTCGGCAGGAGGAATCGCGGCTGCAGGAGGAACATCGAGAGCTATCCAGGCGGAAGTGGCGGCTGCCTATGACGAAAGCATGTTCAGATTTCGGCCGGCCGCGCAGCGATGACCTGCAACGCGGCCGGCAGCAACCGATAATCGAGCGAGCCGGCGCGACGCTCGACCTCGCCATCGAAGGTGACATGGCCACGCCTCTTGTCACGGCGGGTCAGCGTCACCGCCTCGGCGGTCAGGGAGACGAGATTGTGCGAGGTGCGCCAGCTGCCGGTCAGCATCGAGAGCGCCGCCTTGGTCCGCGAGAGCAGGCCGCCGGTGTCGAGGATATGGACTTCGAGCTGGCCGCCATCGAGCCGGTTGCGCCGCCAGTCGGCGCCATCGAACTGGTTGACCGTGACCAGCACGGCGTCGGCCTCGACCTGACGCTGCACGCCGCCGATCTCCAACTCGATGCGGATCGGACGGGTGAACAGGATCGACCGCCCCGCCGCGAAGGCGAAGGCGATGGCGCGGCTGAAGGGGAAGCGCCGGCGGGCCTGTTCGCGCTCGCGCGCCATCAGGCTGAAGAAGCCCATGCCGGAAATCGAATGGAAGGGGCGCCCGTTGATGCTGCCGAGATCCATGGCGACTGGCTTGCCCCGGCACAGCGCCGAAACCTGCTCCTCGATGGTGCCGAGCAGGCCGAGATCGCGGCCGAGCACATTGACCGTGCCGAGCGGCAGGATGCCGACCGGCCTCGGGCATTCCAGCAGCACGGGCAAGGCGCCGTTCACCGTGCCGTCGCCGCCGGCGATCACCGGCGTGGCCGCTCGATCGTCGACCGCGGCGCGCAGACGCTCCTCGATCGCGCGCGGCGGCAAAAGCTCGACCTCGGCATCGCAGCCGGCCGCGGCGAAAGCCGCCTCGATGCGGCGCGCGAAATTCCCCACCCCCGCCTCCAGGACGGAGCCGGCGCGCGCATTGCCGATGACGCGAAAGCGGCGTGGCTGCGCCTTGGTTTCGGCCTCTACCGTTAGTTCCGACAGTTTCTCCATGATCAGGCGGCGATATGGACCCCCCTGTCGCCGGGCACAAGGCGAGGCGACGCCGACGAAGCCGAGGTCTGACGAGCGCCTGCCCCGACCTCCTCGGTGACGACTTCGAAGCGCTGCAGGACATGGGAGCCGAAGGAGTTCAGCATCGGCAGGTCGGTGGCGTCGCGGCCGCGGGCGATGACGACCCTGCCGATACGCGGCTGATGGTGCCGCGCATCGATCGTGTACCAGCGCCCGTCGAGCCAGACCTCGCACCAGGCGTTGAAATCCATCGGCGCCGGATTTGGTGGCACGCCGATATCGCCGAGATAGCCGTTGCAATAGCGCGCGGGGATGTTGAGGCAGCGGCAGAAGGCAACTGCGAGATGCGCGAAATCGCGGCAGACGCCGATGCGCTCCTCGAAGGCCTCGGCGGCGGTGCGCGTGCTGCGCGCAAAGGCATAGCCGAATGTCAGGTGGTTGTGGACGAAATCGACGATCGCCTGCAGCCTACCCCAACCCGGCTGGAGATGGCCGAACAGGGACCAGGCCGTGTCCATCAGCTTGTCGGTCTCGCAATAGCGGCTACCGAGCAGGAAACCCATCAGTTCGGCGGGAATCTCGGCCGGCGAGAGCTGGCGCGCATCCGGCGCCGTGACGTCCGGCCTGCCGCCATCGTAGATCAAACCGCTCGCTTCGAGCCGAACGCCGCCTGCCGGCACGACCATGCGGCGGCAGATATTGCCGAACGAGTCGAAATGCCGCTCGACCGGCAATGAAGCGCCGGTGTCCAGCAAGGCGGTCACGCGCATCTCGTCCGGCTCGAGCAGATCGTGGCGCCGCGAGGGGTGGATGTCGAGCATGGTCACCAGCGTGGTCGGCCGGTCACAGACGATCTCGATGCGATAGCCATAGCGGATCTGCATTCCCGTCTCCTCGATCGCTCTGAGTTTTGCCGTTGGCGGCCGTTGCGGCCGTGACGGGCCAGCGCGACAGGGGCCTGCCGCGAGCGCTGGCCATCGCCCTAAAAAAGATGCGGGCCTTTCGGCCCGCATCACGCTGTCGCGGCGATCCGGCTGGGGGGATAGCAATCACCGCGACCTGCGCCTTGGAGAAGCGAAGGCCACCTCGGCCGTCACATCATCCAGTAGGGCATGGTGCCGTAGTAGTCGTGCACACGCTTGCCATAGTCCTTGTCGTGCCAGTCGGGCTCGCCGTCGCTGTCATACATCGGCGCCGCCTCGAGCTTCTCGCGGGTCAGCGGCACGACATAGCCGCCGCGATCGACATCGTAGTCGAGCATGCTCCAGGGGACCGGGTGATACTTCTCGCCGAGGCCGAGGAAGCCACCGAACGACATGATCGCGTAGGCGACCTTGCCCGTCGCCTTGTCGAGCATGACGTCGTAGATCGAGCCGAGATGCTCTCCTGCGGTATTGTAGACATCCGTACCCGCGACGCGCGCTCCGGCGATCAGCGGATTCGCGGTGGTCGCAGCGGTCATCGTTGCGCTCATTCTTCCCTCCATAGAATTCATGGGCCCGTACGAACCGGCCTGTCACATCAACGCCGCAACCTGATCGCTGTTCCACGGCAGGAGAGACAAATTCGAAGAACCGGCCAGCCGGGCGGTCAGTTGGGCTTAGAGGCCGGCATCGGGGGCGGGAGCCGCTGCCCGCGGACCCTGGAACCTTTGCCGGCGCGGCTCGTTGATGCCGCAGGTGATGGGCCGCCGCCGCCTCCTGCGGTGGCTGCCCTGAGCGGGTCGGAGCATGCCCCGGCGAAAGACGACACCAGCCGAGGAGGCGAGGCAGCCCTCCCAGCCTCCGGCTCAAAGCAAGGACCACAGCCATGAAAAAGCTCATCATCGTCGCCTTGGCCGCCGCATCCCTCGGAGCCTGTACGGCGCGTGAGGAAAACACGGCGACCGGCGCGCTGATCGGTGCCGGCACGGGCGCCGTCATCGGCGGGCTGGCCACCGGCCGTGCCGGTGGCGCTGTGGCAGGTGCCGCGATCGGCGGCGTCGGCGGCGCCATCATCGGCAATGCGACCACCCGCGACCGGGTTTGCGTCGGCCGCGACGAATGGGGACGGCGCGTAAGCTACGCCTGCTGATCCAGGGCAAGGACAGCGAAGGCAAGGACAGCAAAGGGACGAGACATGGCGCTGCAGGCGGCCTGAACGCTGCCCGCAGCCGCTCAGGCGCGCGAAACCAGCGGATCGCTTCCGACGGGCCTGCCGCCGCAGGAGCTAGACTTTGCCATAGGGGCCGAAACGCCCGACGAAGCGATGCCGACCGCCCGGATAGAGCAGGCGGACGGCGGTGACCGGCTCGCCCTGGTTCCAGGTCCGCCGTTCGACCAGCAGACAGGGATCGCCTTCGGCGATAGCGAGAAGCTCGGCCTGTTCGGCCGTCGCGGCGACGGCGCTGATTGCATGCTCGGCCTGCGACCAGAGACTGTTCTGCAGCAGCCAGTCGCCCGGCGGAATGGTGGAAAAGTCCTCCTGCGCGGCCGCCGGGACGGTCGCGAGGTGAATGACGCGCTCCTCCAGAACATGCGGCACGCCGTCTGCCCAATGCAGCACGGAGAGGTGCACGACATCGACCGCGCGCCCGAGCTCGAAAAGACTCACGACAGGCCGCAGCGCCCGCCCGTCACGACGCTGCAGGACGGTGAGCGCATAGGCATGGCCAAGACCGCGCACCTCTTCGGGGATCGAGAGGATGTCGAGCATGGCGTGGCTCGCCGGCGGGCTCGCGACGATCGTGCCGGAGCGGCGCCGACGGGTGATCAACCCCTCACGCGCGAGCTGGACCAGAGCGCGATGCACGGTCATCCGCGAAGCGCCGAGCCGCTCCATCAGGGCATGCTCGGGCGGTACCGCCGTGCCCGGCGGCCAGACCCCGTTCAGGATGAGATCGCGGATGGCGCGCCGGATCTGGTCATAGAGCGGACCGACGCCATCGAGAGCTACGGCGTCGATCTGGCTTGCGGACATGGACTCTTTTCCGGCTCAGGCGAGCAGATTTCGGATGACTGCGCCATAGCGCGCGGCGATGCGAGCCCGGTCAATGTGCCGACCGTCTCTGACCACAGGCTTTCCACCGACGATCACGCTCTCGACCGGCAGGGCGGGGGCCGCGAAGACGGCGCTGTCGAGCGCGAAATCGCCGGTCTTGCCGATCAGCGCCGGATGGTCGGCAGCGAGCGTCACCAGATCGGCGCGGTGACCGACGGCAATCGAGCCAATGCCCCGGCCGCAAGCCTGAGCGCCACCGGCACAGGCATCCCGCCAGAGCCTGACGCCGGCCGGGGTGCCCGGTTCGGCCCAGAGCGCGCGGCGCCGGTCGCGCAGGCGCTGCGAATACTCCAGCAGCCGCAATTCGCCGCCTGAGCCGATCTCGATATTGGAGTCGCTACCGACGCCGATGCGCCCGCCGGCGGCGCGATAACGCACGCCGTCGAAGATGCCGTCGCCGAGATTGGCCTCGGTGATCGGGCACAGGCCCGCCACCGCAGCGCTGCGCGCCATGGCGTCGCGCTCGGCATCGCTCAGATGCGTCGCATGGATCAGACACCAGCGCTCGTCGACAGCGACGCTCTCCAGCAGGAGCTCGACCGGGCGGCGGCCGGTGATCGCGATGCTGTCCTCGACCTCGCGCATCTGCTCGGCGACATGAATGTGAACCGGCGTTTCGGGCCTGAGCCCCGCAATCCAGGGCAAATCGTCGAGCGCCACCGCCCGCAGCGAATGCGGCGCAACGCCGACGCGCGCATCCGGCAAGGATGCGACCGCCTTCTCGCTGCCTTCGAGAAGCCGCAGATAGGCGTCGCGGTCGTTAAGGAAGCGGCGTTGGCCGGGCGCCGCCGGCGCCCCCCCGAAATTGCCGTAGCGATAAAGCACCGGCAGCAGGGTCAGTCCGATGCCGGTCTCGCCCGCCGCCGCGGCGATCGCCTCGCCCATCGCGGCGATGTCGGCGTAGGCGCGACCATCCTTGTCGTGATGCAGGTAGTGGAACTCGGCGAGCGCGGTGAAGCCGCCTTCGAGCATCTCGACCATGGCCTGAGCCGCAATGGCCTGCACGTCCTCAGGGTCGAGCCGGTCGAGGAAGCGATACATCACCTCGCGCCAGGTCCAGAACGAATCCTCGGAAGCGCCGCGCCGTTCGGACAGGCCGGCCATGCCGCGCTGGAAGGTGTGGCTGTGCAGATTGGGCAGTCCGGGCAAGGTCAACCCCGACAGTCGTGTCGCTGCCGCCGGGGCCGCGCCATCACGGGAGACCGAGGCGATGACGCCGTCCTCGACATGCAACGTGACGCCCCGGGCAAATCCCTCCGGCAGCAACGCTTCCTCGAGATACAGTTCCTGCCTGACCGCCATGCCATCCACCTCTCTAATTGCATATGCAATTAAGCGCTTGCCTTTTGCATATGCAATTGGCTAGCTTACCCGGAACGAAAGCGAAGTCGAGAGGGTGCGACGGGCAATGGTGGCGGAAACGTCTTTGAGCTGCGATCGGCTCTGGCTGAATGCGCGACTGGCGACGATGGCCGAAGGTGCCTCTGCCCCCTATGGCGCAATCGAGGACGGGGTCATTGCGGCACGCGACGGGCGCATCGTCCATGTCGGCCCGCGCAGCTCGGCGCCCGCCTTCGCGGCAGCCGAGACCATCGATTGCGAAGGGCGCTGGATCACGCCCGGCCTGATCGACTGCCACACCCATCTCGTCTATGGCGGCGACCGCGCCCATGAGTTCGAGCTGCGCCTCAAGGGCGCGAGCTATGAGGAGATCGCCCGCGCCGGTGGCGGCATCGTCTCCTCGGTCAAGGCGACGCGCGCGGCAAGTGAGGATGAGCTCTTCGCCAGTGCCGACAAGCGCCTCGCCGCGCTGATCGCCGAGGGCGTTACCACCGTCGAGATCAAGTCGGGCTACGGGCTCGACACCGAAAGCGAGGTGAAGGTACTCGCCGTCGCCCGTCGGCTCGGCCGCGAGCGCCCGGTCCGGGTCGTCACCACCTTCCTCGGCGCACATGCCGTGCCGCCCGAGTTCAAGGGCCGTTCCGGCGACTATATCGACCTCGTCGCCGGGCCGATGCTCGATGCCGTCGCGGCCGGCGACCTCGCCGATGCCGTCGACGTGTTCTGCGAGGGCATCGCCTTCTCGCCGGAGGAGACCGCGCGTGTCTTCGCCGCGGCCAAGGCCAAGGGGCTGGCGATCAAGATCCATGCCGAGCAGCTCTCCAATCTCGGCGGGGCGGCGCTCGCCGCCGGCATGGGCGCGCTCTCGGCCGACCATCTCGAACATCTCGACGAGGCAGGAGTCGTCGCCATGGCGAAAACCGGCACCGTCGCGGTGATCCTGCCCGGAGCCTTCTACTTCCTGCGCGAGACGGTGAAGCCGCCGATCGAGCTCTTGCGCCAACATGGCGTGCCGATCGCGCTCGCGACCGACGCCAATCCCGGCACCTCGCCGCTGACCTCGCCGCTCATGACCATGAACATGGGCTGCACCTTGTTCCGGCTGACGCCAGAGGAGGCGCTGGCCGGCATGACCCGGAATGCGGCGCTCGCCCTAGGACTTCAAGACCAGACCGGCACGCTGGAGACCGGCAAGGCCTGCGATCTCGCGATCTGGGAGATCGAGCGCCCGGCCGAGCTCGCCTACCGCATCGGCTTCAACCCGCTTCACACCCGCATCCGGAACGGCCAATGACCACGCTTTCGCTCACTCCCGGTGAGGCTCGCCTCGCCGACTGGCGCCATGTCCTGGACGGCGCCGCCATCGCTCTTTCCGAGACCGGCGCGATCGCCGGCGCCCAGGCGATCGTCGACGAGATCGTCGCCAAGGGCACCGTGACCTATGGCGTCAACACCGGCTTCGGCAAGCTCGCCAGCGTCCGCATCGCCGATGCCGATCTCGCGACCTTGCAGCGCAACCTGATCCTCTCGCATGCGGTCGGCACCGGCCCCGCTTTGCCGGATGAGGTCGTCGCGCTGATCCTCGCCATGAAGGCGGCGAGCCTGGCGCGCGGCGCTTCCGGCGTGCGGCCCGTCGTGGTCGAGGCGCTGGTCGGCGCACTCCAGGCCGGCGCGCTGCCGGTGGTGCCTGCCAAGGGCTCGGTCGGCGCCTCCGGCGACCTCGCCCCGCTCGCCCATCTCACCGCGGCCCTGATGGGTGTCGGCGAAATCCGGCTGAAAGGCGAGGTTCTGCCGGCCGCCGAGGCACTGAAGCGCATCGGCCAGGCGCCGCTGGCGCTCGGCGCCAAGGAAGGCCTCGCGCTGATCAATGGCACACAGGTCTCGGCCTCGCTGGCGCTGGCCGGGCTCGCCAGCATCGCCCGCGTCTTCGATGCCGCGCTGATCGCCGGCGCGCTCTCGGTCGATGCGCTGAAGGGCTCCGACACGCCCTTCGACCCGCGCATCCAGCAACTGCGCGGCCAGCCCGGCCAGATCAAGGTCGCGGCCCTGCTGCTAGACCTCGTCGCGGGCAGCGAGATCCGCGAGAGCCACCGCTTCGGCGACTCGAAGGTTCAGGACCCCTACTCGCTGCGCTGCCAGCCGCAGGTGATGGGCGCGGTGCGCGACCTCCTCGGCAATGCCGCCGCGACCCTCGCGATCGAGGCCAATGCCGTCACCGACAACCCGCTGGTGCTCGGCCCCGGCGAGATTGTCTCGGGCGGCAATTTCCACGCCGAGCCGGTCGCCTTCGCCGCCGACATGCTGGCGATGGGCGTCTGCGAGATCGGCAACCTCGCCGAGCGCCGCATCGCGCTCCTAGTCGACCCCGTGATGAGCGGCCTGCCGCCCTTCCTCGCTCGCGATGCCGGCCTGAACTCGGGCTTCATGATCGCGCAGGTGACGGCGGCCGCCCTCGCCTCCGAGAACAAGCAGAAGGCCTATCCGGCTTCCGTCGACACCATCCCGACCTCGGCCAATCAGGAAGACCATGTCTCGATGGCGACGCATGGCGCCTTCCGCCTGATCGAGATGGCGAAGAACGCGGCGAGCATCGTCGCGGTCGAGCTGATGGCCGCCGCCGAGGCGATCGAGCATCACCGCCCGATGAAGACCTCGCCGCGGCTCGAACCGGTGCTGGCGCTGATCCGGGCCAAGATCGCCCCGCTGACCGAGGACCGCTATCTCGCGCCCGATCTGGCGGCGGCGACGGAACTGGTGCTCTCGGGCGCGCTCGGCAAGGCCGCCGGCGTCGACAGCTACGGGGAGCTTTCGGCATGAAGAACTCCCCCTTTCCGTCATGGTCGGGCTTGTCCCGACCATCCACGTCTTCGCTGGTCGAGCGTGGTGTTCAAGACGTGGATGCTCGGCACAAGGCCGAGCATGACGTTGGAGGCAGGGCATGACCGATATCGTCTCGGTCAAGCGCGGCTCTTCGCCGCTCGTTCTGTCGATGCCGCATCCCGGCACCGGCCTGCCGGCCGAGGTCGCGGCGCAGCTCAATGCGCGCGGCGCCCAAGTCGAAGACACAGACTGGCACATGCGCCAGCTCTATAGCTTCGCCGAGCGCTTTCAGCCGACGATCGTCGAGGCCGGGCTGTCGCGCTTCGTCATCGACCTCAATCGCGACCCGGCCGGCGTCTCGCTCTATCCCGGCCAGGCGACGACCGAACTCGTGCCGACCACCACCTTCGACGGCGCGCCGATCTGGGCGACCGCGCCCGACGAGGCCGAGATCGCCCGCCGGCGCGAGGCCTATTTCCGCCCTTATCACGCGGCGCTCGCGGCCGAGATCCAGCACGCCAAGGCGCAATACGGCTTCTGCCTGCTCTGGGATTGCCACTCGATCAAATCGGTGATCCCGCGTCTGTTCGAGGGCGCGCTGCCGACGCTGAACCTCGGCACCAATTCCGGCCAGAGTGCCGCGGCTGCGGTCGAAGCTGCCGCGGTGACGGCCATGGCCGGCAGCGCCTTCACCCAGGTCGTCAACGGCCGCTTCAAGGGCGGCTGGATCACCCGCCATTACGGCCACCCGGCCGACCATGTGCACGCGCTCCAGATGGAAATCGCGCTCAGCGCCTACCTCGCCGACGAAGCTCCGCCTTGGACCTTCGACGCGGCCCGCGCCGCCAGCCTGCAATCCGCCCTCTCCGCCATGATCGAGGCGGCGCTCGCCGCCGCCACCAAGCTCGAACGGACCAAGCCATGACCCGCATCGACAACAGCCGCGTCATCCGCTCGCCCCA
Source organism: Allobosea sp. GW823-FHT01F03 (assembly GCF_058798075.1). Lineage (NCBI taxonomy): Bacteria > Pseudomonadati > Pseudomonadota > Alphaproteobacteria > Hyphomicrobiales > Alloboseaceae > Allobosea > Allobosea sp. GW823-FHT01F03. The sequence continues at coordinate 4,747,345 of NZ_CM179505.1, forward strand.
TGGCAGCACGCTTTCGGCCAAGAGCTGGCTGACCGAGGCGCCGCTGCGCATGCTGATGAACAATCTCGACCCGGATGTCGCCGAGAAGCCGGGCGAGCTCGTGGTCTATGGCGGCATCGGCCGCGCCGCCCGCACCTGGGAGGATTTCGACCGGATCTGCGCCTCGCTGCGCTCGCTCGAGGCCGACGAGACCCTGCTGGTCCAGTCCGGCAAGCCGGTCGGCATCTTCAGGACGCATCCGGACGCGCCGCGCGTGCTGATCGCGAATTCGAACCTCGTCCCGGCCTATGCCAACTGGGAGCATTTCCACCATCTCGATAAGGCCGGGCTGATGATGTACGGCCAGATGACGGCCGGCTCCTGGATCTATATCGGCACGCAGGGCATCGTTCAGGGCACCTACGAGACCTTCGTCGAGGTCGGCCGCCAGCACTATAATGGCAGCCTCAAGGGCAAGTGGATCCTGACCGGCGGCCTCGGCGGCATGGGCGGCGCCCAGCCGCTCGCCGCGACCATGGCCGGCGCCTCGATGATCGCCGTCGAGTGCAAGCCGTCCTCGATCGATTTCCGCCTGCGCACCCGCTATCTCGACGAGAAGGCGGACAGCGTCGACGAGGCCCTGAAGATCATCGAAGCCGCCCATGCCAAAGGCAAAGCCGTCTCGGTCGGCGTGCTCGGCAATGCCGCCGAGATCTTCCCGGACATGGTCCGCCGCGGCATCCGCCCGGACGTCGTCACCGACCAGACCTCGGCCCACGACCCGCTCAACGGCTATCTGCCGGCGGGCTGGACCCTGGAAGAATGGGAAGAGCGTCGGGAGCGCGACCCGGCCGGCACGATCGAAGCGGCGAAAAAGTCGATGGCCGAGCATGTCAGGGCGATGCTCGACTTCCAGCGCATGGGCGTGCCGACGCTCGACTACGGCAACAATATCCGCCAGATGGCCAAGGATATGGGCGTCGACAACGCCTTCGATTTCCCGGGCTTCGTGCCGGCCTATATCCGCCCGCTTTTCTGCCGCGGCATCGGCCCGTTCCGCTGGGCGGCGCTCTCCGGCGATCCCGAGGACATCTACCGCACCGACCAGCGGGTCAAGGAGCTGCTGCCCGACGACAAGCACCTGCACAACTGGCTCGACATGGCGCGCGAACGCATCCAGTTCCAGGGCCTGCCGGCGCGGATCTGCTGGGTCGGTCTCGGCGACCGCCACCGGCTCGGTCTCGCCTTCAACGAGATGGTAGCCAAGGGCGAGCTCAAGGCCCCGGTCGTGATCGGCCGCGACCATCTCGATTCCGGCTCGGTCGCCTCGCCCAACCGCGAGACCGAGGCGATGAAGGACGGCTCGGACGCGGTCTCCGACTGGCCGCTGCTCAACGCTCTGCTCAACACCGCCGGCGGCGCGACCTGGGTCTCGCTGCATCATGGCGGCGGCGTCGGCATGGGCTATTCGCAACATTCGGGCGTGGTGATTGTCGCCGACGGCACGCCGGAAGCGGCCAAGCGCCTGGAGCGCGTGCTCTGGAACGACCCCGCCACCGGCGTGATGCGCCACGCCGATGCCGGCTACGATATCGCGCTCGACTGCGCCAGGGAGAAGGGCCTGAATCTGCCCGGGATTTTGGGCTGAACCCACCTGTCATTCCGGGGCTCCGCGTAAGCGGAGAACCCGGAACCCACGACCGGGCGAGCGTTGCCCAGACACGGCGTCGTACCCAGTCGTGGGTTCCGGGTTCGCCCTTCGGGCGCCCCGGAATGACAAGGGTGGCCGCTTGAATTCGAAGGACCGTTCCATGCGCATCATCCGCGCCGCCGACTGTCTGGTCATGCCGTGGAAGAATGGCGGCGGGACGACGACCGAGATCGCGGTGGCGCCGGACGGCGCCTCGCTGAACGATTTCGACTGGCGTATCAGCATGGCCCATGTCGGACAGGACGGACCGTTCTCGTCCTTTCCCGGCATCGACCGGACGCTGTCGGTGCTGACCGGGGCCGGCATCACGCTCGCCTTCGGCCATGGCGAGCGCGTCCGGCTCGATCGCGCCAGCGCGCCCTGCCCTTTCGCCGCCGACCGGGCGGTCGAGGGGCTGCTGGTCGATGGGCCGATCGACGATCTCAATGTGATGAGCCGGCGCGGCCGCTGGCGGCACCGGGTCGAGCGCTTGTCAGGCGCAGGCTCGCTCAGCGCAGTTGGGGGTCTGCTGGTGCTGGTCGCCCGCAAGGGCGACTGGTTGGTGAACGGCGCGGCGCTACCCGCCGGTGACAGCGCGATCCTGGAGGCGCCGGGGCGTGTGGAGCTGGTTGTTAGTGGCGGTGAAGCGGAGCTTTATGCGGTCGGGTTGACGATAGAGGCGCGGGGAACCCTCTCCTGAAAGGAGAGGGCAGGGTGAGGTGCTCGGGAGGGATATCGCGAGCCTCAACCCATCCGCGTTCGACGCTCACCCAACTAGTCGGGCCGCCTACACCTCACCCCTACCCCTCTCCTTACAGGAGAGGGGATCCCGCGCGTGACATTCAGGCCGCCCGCCTCGGCTGCGGACCGACATAGACCGATTGCGGCCGGATCAGGCGGCCGGTCTCGATCTGCTCGCGGGCATGGGCGAGCCAGCCTGTGGTGCGGCCGAGGGCGAAGACGCAGGTGAAGGCCTCCGGCGGGAAGCCGAGCGCCTCCAGCAGCAGCGCCGTGTAGAACTCGACATTGGTCTCGAGCGAACGTCCCGGCTTGCGCTCGCGCAGGATGGCAAGCGCCGCCTGCTCGACCGCCTCGGCATGGCGCAGGCGTCCCGCATCGGCGCCGAGCCGGGCGATCGCCTGCTTCAGTGCATCGGCGCGCGGATCGCGGACGCGATAGATGCGATGGCCGAAGCCCATCAGGCGCTCGCCACGATCCAATGCTGCCTCCAGCCAGGGACGGGCATTTGCGGGCTCGCCGATAGCGTCGAGCATCTCGATCACCGGCCCCGGCGCGCCGCCATGCAGCGGCCCCTTCAGGGCACTGATCCCGGCCAGCACCGCCGAGACCAGCCCGGCCCGGGTCGAGGCGACGACGCGCGCAGCGAAGGTCGAGGCATTGAGGCCGTGATCGGCGACGGTGACGAGATAGCTGTCGAGCGCCGCGGCCTGCGCCATCGTCGGCACCTCGCCGCGCAGCATGCGCAACGTGTCGGCCGCCTGCGACAGCGACGGATCGGGGGCGATGGTGGGAAGCCCACGCTGCTTGCGCACGGCGGCAGCGGTGAAGACGGCGGGCGCGGCGAGCAGTTTCAGTGCGGTCTCGCCGTCCTCGCCATCGGCGATCTGCGCGGTCCAGGCGCGAATGGCCTCGACCGGCCCGAGATCCTCCGACAGCGCGGTGCGCTCGACGATGCCAAAGAGATCGGTACGGGCACGGCCAAGCGCCGCCGGCAGCGCGCGACCCTGCGGCAGGCCCGGCAGCAGGCCGTCGAGCATCAGCGCCGCCATTTCCTCGAAGCTGGTTCGGCCGGCGAGCTCGGCGAGGCTGTGGCCGCGGATCACCAAGCGGCCGGCGGCACCGTCGACTTCCGAGAGCACGGTATGAGCGGCGACGACGTCATCGAGACCATCGGACATGACATGAACTCCTCAAAAGCAGTCACCCCGAGGATCAGCTTGCGCGTTGCAACAATCAATCTTGAACAATATAATCAACATATCCGTGAGAGGGGCGATGCAGGACTGGTTGACCGCACAGGAGGCGATGGCGCGGCTCGGGCTGAAGCCGCAGACGCTCTACGCCTATGTCAGCCGCGGGCTGATCGAGGCGCGCGGCGATGAAGGGGATTCGCGCCGCAGCCTCTACCGGGCCGAGGACGTCGCCCGGCTGGAGCATCGCAAGGCGCGCGGCCGCCGCCCGGCCGCAATCGCCGAGGATGCGATCGCCTATGGCGAGCCGGTGCTGTCCTCCAGCATCACCACGATCGAGCGCGGCGGCCTCTGGTATCGCGGCCAGGACGCGGCGCGCCTCGCCGAGAGCGCCAAGCTAGAGGATGTCGCGCGCCTGCTCTGGGATTGCGGAACCCAGCGCTTCCCGCCTTTGGCGACGATCGTCCCGCCGGGCGAACCGCTGGTGCGCATCTTCGCGGTTATCGCGACGCGGGCCGCGACCGACCGGCCGATGGCGGGACGAGCCAAGAAGGCGCTCTATCTCGAAGCCGCCGCGGTGCTCGACGCGCTGGTCGACGCCGTCGCCGGCGGGCCGGGCGAAGGGCCGATCCATACGAGGCTGGCACGAGCCTGGGGCTGCGAGGCCGACGGCGCCGAGCCGATCCGGCGGGCGCTGGTCCTGCTCGCCGATCATGAGCTCAACGCCTCGACCTTCGCTGCGCGCGTCACCGCCTCGACCGGGACCTCGCTCGCCGCCTGCGTCATGGCTGGGCTCGCGGCTCTCTCCGGCCCGTTGCATGGCGGCGTCGCGCCGCGGGTGCTGGCGCTGATGCGGGATATCGAGCGCGACGGGCTGGAGACGACCCTCGCGGCGCGGCTGGAGACCGGCGCGGGGCTGCCGGGCTTCGGCCATCCGCTCTACACCGATGGCGATCCGCGGGCGCGGGCGCTGCTCGCAGCCTTTGCGCTGCCGCCCGCCTATGCGCAGGCGCAGGCCGCCATCAGTGCGCTGACGGGCGAGGAGCCGAACGTCGATTTCGCGCTGGCTGCGCTCGCCGCGCGGTTCGAACTGCGGCCGGATGCGCCCTTCCAGATCTTCGCCGCGGCGCGCTGCACCGGTTGGCTCGCCCATTCGCTGGAGCAGAACGAGACCGGAAGACTGATCCGGCCGCGTGCGCGCTATGTCGGCCCAGCCCCGGCGACTGCGTCCGGCACCATGTAGTCGCGGGTCATCGGCAGGGTATCGAGGCGCTTGGCGAGCTGGAGCTGGAAGACCACGAGCCCGTCATAGCGGAAGCTCGCCTCGGACGCCGCAAGGTAGAACTCCCACATCCTGGCGAAGCGCTCGTCATACATTGCGACCGCCTCGCCGCGGCGCGCCAGGAAGCGCTCGCGCCAGGCCTTCAGCGTCTGCGCATAGTGTAGGCGCAGCACCTCGACATCGGTGATGACCAGCCCTTCCTTCTCGACGGCGGCCGATATCTCCGACAGGGCCGGGATATAGCCGCCCGGGAAGATGTGCTTGGCGATGAAGGGGTTGGTCGCACCCGGCGGCGTGGCGCGCCCGATCGTATGGATCAGCGCGACGCCATCATCGACGAGCAGTTCCGAGATCTTGCGGAAATAGTCGCGATAGTAGCCGACACCGACATGCTCGAACATGCCGACCGAGACGACGCGGTCGAAGCGCTCCTTCACGTCGCGATAGTCCTGGAGGCGGAACTCGACCGGCAGGCCGGATTCGGCGGCTCGTTCACTGGAACGCGCGAACTGCTCCTCCGACAGGGTGATGCCGGTGACGTGGCCGCCGGTCTGGCGGGCGATGCTGAGGCCAAGCCCGCCCCAGCCGCTGCCGATGTCGAGGACGCGCTGGCCGGGCTTCAAGGCGAGCTTGGCGGCGATCCGGCGCTTCTTGGCCTCCTGCGCCTCCTCCAGCGTGGCATCGGGCCGCTCGAAGAAGGCGCAGGAATACTGCTGGTCCGCATCGAGAAAGAGCTCGAAGAAGGCGCGCTTGAGATCGTAATGGTGGTGGACGTTGCTTTTCGCCCAGCTCGGGGTGTTGTGCTGCTTGATGCGGCGGATCGAGGTCCGCAAGCGCCCCAAAGCCCCGGCCCAGGCCGAGGGCGGCTGGCGCGACAGCCCGCAGACCAGGGCTTCGAGCAGTTGATAGAGCGTGCCGCGCTCGACGATGACGCGGCCATCCATCACCGCCTCGCCGAGGGCAAGCTCGGGATCGAGCGCGAGCCGCCATTCGGTCTCGCGGTCGGCAATCCTCAGCCGCACGGCCGCGGTCGAGCCCGACCCGGCCGAATGCAACGATCCATCGGCGAAGACGACGTCAATCCTGGACTCCCGGACCAGCCGGGACAGCATTCTCGCAATCAGTGCGCGCATGGCCCCACCTCATGGCAGTGCCCCTTTGCAGTGTAGAATGGCAACGACACCCGGCATTGCGGCAGATGAGTCGATGCAATTCCGCTCTACACTGGCCGCATATCGCGGCCGTCAGCCCCATTTGCAGGAAAGATGGGGGTGCGCTTCACCTGTCGCCAGTGCCGCCGGCTACTACGCCGCTGCAACTGCAGGGCGGTACCGCGACCGCGCCGCCTCAGTGCCCCTCGGCCGCCAGCACGGCCTCGACACGGATCTCCTCGACCAGCCGCTCCTTGAGCGCGACGAAGTCCGGCGTGGTCTTGATCGTGTAGGGGCGCGGATGCGGCAGGTCGATGGCGATGTCGGCCTTGATCCGGCCCGGCCTCGCACTCATCACCACCACGCGCGAGCCGACGAAGATCGCCTCCTCGATGTCGTGAGTGACGAAGAGCACGGTCTTCTGCTCGCGCTCCCAGATGCCGAGCAGCATTTCCTGCATCAGGGCGCGGGTCTGGTTGTCGAGCGCGCCGAAGGGCTCGTCGAGCAGCAGGATTTTTGGATCGTTGGCCAGCGCTCTTGCGATCGCGGTGCGCTGCTGCATGCCGCCGGAAAGCTGCTTCGGGAAATGATCGACGAAGCCGGAAAGACCGACGCGCTCCGCCCATTTGCGGGCGATGTCGAGCCGCTCGCGTTCCGGCACGCCCTTCTCGCGCAGGCCGAAGGCGATGTTCTCGACCACGGTCAGCCAGGGAAAGAGCGTGTAGCTCTGGAAGACGAAGCCGCGATCGGCACCCGGCCCGGTGACCGGCACACCGTCGAGCAGGATCTTGCCCTCGCTCGCCGTCTCCAGCCCGCCGATGATACGCAGCAGGGTCGACTTCCCGCAGCCGGAGGGGCCGAGAATGGTGATGAAGTCGTTGTCAGCGACGGTGAGCGAAGTCGGCATCAACGCGCGCGTCGGCTGGCCCTTGCCGCGCGCCGGGAAGACCTTGCCGACCTGGTCGATCAGAAGCTTGCTCATGCCTGCGCCCACGGAAACAGGCGCTGGTTGACCGCCTTGAACAGGAAATCGGAGATCAGGCCGATCAGGCCGATGACGATGATGCCGAAGATGATCTGCCCGGTGTTCAGCAACGCCTGGCTGTCGACGATCATATGGCCGATGCCGGAGGAGGAGCCGATCAGCTCGGCGACGATGACATAGGTCCAGGCCCAGCCGAGCACGAGACGGAAGATCTCGGCGATCTCGGGCGCGGCATTGGGCAGCAGCACCCGGCGCACCACCGAGGCGTCGCTCGCCCCCAGCGTATAGGCGGCGTCGACCAGATCGCGCCGGACCCCGCCGACCGAGACCGCGATCATCAGGATCAGCTGGAAGACCGAGCCGATGAAGATCACGAGCAGCTTCTGGGTCTCGCCTATGCCGGCCCAGAGGATCAGCAGCGGAATGAAAGCCGAGGCCGGCAGATAGCGCGCGAAGGAGACGAAGGGCTCGAGGAAGGCCTCGACCGGCTTGTAGGCGCCCATCAGGATGCCGAGCGGCAGCGCCACCAGAACGGCAAGGACGAAGCCGCCGAGTACGCGCCAGATCGTCATGCCGATATCGAACATGAAGCCGTGGACGGTGAGCAGGTTCCAGCCTTCCGCGACCATGGTCAGCGGGTCGGCGAGGAAGAGCTTCTGGACGAAGCCGCCGAAGGTCGCGACCGACCAGAAGGCGACGAAAAGCGCGAAGAAGGCGACGCCGTAGCCGATGCGGACGCCGCCGGAGACCGGCTGGAGGGGTTTCATCGTCAGGAGTTCGTTTCTTTCACGAGTGCCGCGAGTTCGTGCCAGGGCTCGATGGACCAGAAGCCGGATGCAGCGCCGGAGGTGGAAGGCAGAATGAAGACGCGGCTTCCTACAAGGAGGGATGGCTGGAGACCATAGGCGAGCTTAAGTCCCCTCTTCTCTCCCAGCGCTGCCTGAGCAGCACGCTTGCCATTGAAGCCGACGATCGCCGGCGCATGCAGACGAAGCTTGGCCAAGAAGCCGGCGATGTCGAAATGCTGGCGCATCAATGCCGTGTCGGGCCCGGAGGTCCCCTTCGCGACATCGGTGAAACCGATGCCGTATCGCGGCAGATCCGGGAAATCCGCCGGGCCAAGCGGCTGAGGAATCAGCCCCGTCTCGAACAGGGTTTTCCAGAACTTGTTGCCGGGTCCGGCATAGTAGGCGCCCCGCCGGGCGGAAGCCGCCCCGGCCTGCGTGCCGCAGAACACGACACGCAGACCGGCGGTCAGCACATCCGGCAGGATTTCATCGCTCACTTGCCGGCGACGTATTTCGTCTCGACCAGCGTGTTGATGTCGGGCTTCGTCTTGATCAGGCCGATCTCGAGCAGGAGATCGGCCGCCTTGTTGGTGAAGGCCTGCCAGTCGCCGGAAAAGAACTTCTTGTTGCCCTCGGCATCAGACCAGCGCAGGAAGCCCGCCGACTTGCCGAACTGCTCGCCCGACTGCTTCACGTCGGCGCCCATGATGCCATAAGCCTTGTCCTTCTCGGCCTTGATCATCTCGAGCGCTTCGAAATAGCTCTTGGTCAGCGCCTGTGCGGCAGCGTCGTTCTCGCTCAGGAATTTCGGCGTGCAGCCGAAAGTGTCCATCACCATCGGGTAGTCGAGCGTGGTGGCGATGATCTTGCCGGAATCGGGCTTCTCGCGCACTGCCGAGAGATAGGGCTCATAGGTCATCGCGGCGTCGTTCTGGCCGGCGATGAAGGCCTGGGCCGCCGGACCCGGCTCCATGTTGACGACCTTGACGTCCTTCACCGACATGCCGTTCTCCTTGAGGAACCAGGCAAGGGCGAAATAGGGCGAGGTTCCCGGCGCCGAGGCGGCGACCGTCTTGCCCTTGAGATCCTTGATCGAGCCCGTCGACGAGCGCACCGCCATGCCGTCTGCGCCATAGCTCTTGTCGAGCTGGAAGATCTGCTTGGTCTTGATGCCGGCGGCGTCCCAGACGATCCAGGTCTCGACCGTGGTCGCGGCGCACTGGATATCGCCCGAAGCGATGGCGAGGTGACGGTCCTTCTGCGGGATCTTCTTGATCGTCACGTCGAGGCCGTTCTTCGCGAAGATGCCGGCTTCCTTGGCCAGCGTCAGCGGCGCGAAACCGGTCCAGCCGGACATGCCGATCGTCAGCTTGGTCTGCGCCTGGGCGCCGCCCGCCGCCAGGAGCGCCGCGAGCCCGAGGCCCGCCACCGCTCCGATACGCTTCGTACCCGTCATTCGAAACCCTTCCCCTGATATCTGCGCCGGCCTTGCGCGGGCGGAGCTGAACCCAGCCTCGTCGTGGCACGATGCAAGCTTTGTTCCAAGGCAAGTTAAATGCCTATGCAAATCAGTCAAGCCGGCATCAACGACGCTGGGGGAGGCAATGAATTTCTCTTGTTTGACAGCAGGGGGGATATTTCATCCCCTCGCCTCCCCGGCGCGCAGCGCCAAATGGACGAGGTTTCCCGAATGAACGGCGCCGATCGCCTCTGCGACACTCTCCTCATCAACGGCGTCGACGTCTGCTTCGCCAATCCCGGCACCTCCGAAATGCACTTCGTCGCGGCGCTCGACCGCAAGCCGCAGATGCGCTGCGTGCTCGGCCTGTTCGAGGGCGTGGTGACCGGCGCCGCCGACGGCTATGCCCGCATGGCCGACAAGCCGGCTGCGACCCTGCTGCATTGCGGGCCGGGCATGGCGAATGCCCTCGCCAACATGCACAACGCCAAGCGCGCCAGGACTCCGATGATCAACGTCGTCGGCGACCACGCGACCTACCATCTCCAGCATGACGCGCCGCTGACCAGCGACATCGAGGGGCTGGCCTGGCCGATGTCGCATTTCGTCCGACGCATCGAGAGTCCCGAGGATGTCGGCCCGGCGATCGGCGAGGCCTATGCCGCCTCGCTCTCCCTGCCGGGCGTCACCACGGTGATCCTGCCGGCCGATTGCGCCTGGGGCAGCGTCGAGCCGGCGACGCTCGCACCGACCACGGTTCCCATCCTGAAGAGCGCCGATCCGGCACGGGTGCGCGAGATCGCGGCGCTGCTGCGCAAGCACGGCTCGCGCGCCGCGCTGATGATGACCGGCCTCGCGCTGCGCGAGGGACCGATGGAGACGGCTGCGCGGATCTGCGCCGCGACCGGGGCGCGCGTCTTCGGCCAGATGTCGAACGGGCGCATCGAGCGCGGCGCCGGCCGCGTCGCTTTGCCGAAGGTGCCCTACCCGATCGACATGGCGCTGAAGCAGCTTGAGAACGTCGACCTTTTGGTGCTGGTCGGCGCCCAGGTGCCGGTCGGCTTCTTCGCCTATCCCGGCAAGCCCGGCCGGCTGATCCATGACGGCTGCGCGGTCGAGACGCTGGCTGCGCCCGGCGACGACCTGCCCGGCGCGATCGAGGCTCTGGCTGACGAATTATCGGCCCGCGCCGTAGCGCCGGCCTTCATCGCCGAACCGGCTGCCGCGAACGGAGCGCTCCCGACCGGCGCGCTCGACGCCGACAAGGTCTGCACCATCGTCTCGACCCTGCTGCCCGAGAACAGCATCATCTGCGATGAATCGATCTCGTCGGGCCGGATGTTCTATGCGCAGTGCCATCACGCGCCGCAGCACGACTATATCCAGCTCACCGGCGGCGCCATCGGCGAAGGCATCCCGCTGGCGATCGGCGCGGCGGTCGCCTGCCCTGACCGCAAGGTCATCGGCATGCAGGCCGACGGCTCAGGCATGTACACGGTCCAGGGCCTGTGGACGCAGGCCCGCGAGAATCTCGACGTCGTCACCGTGATCTTCGCCAACCGGACCTATGCGATCCTGCATGGCGAGATGCGCGCCGTCGGCGTCAATGATTTCGGCAAGAACGCCACGCAAATGCTCAATCTCGACCAGCCGGCGCTCGACTGGGTGGCGATGGCGAAGAGCATGGGCGTCGAGGCCGGGCGCGCCACCACGGCCGAGGAGTTCACCAGGCTGTTCAAGGGCGCATTGTCGCGGAAAGGCCCGTTCCTGATCGAGGCGGTGATCTGAGCTCTCGGGCTCCTCGCCACCGCAGTGCCTTGGCTCAACCGCGATGCAAGAGGCCGTCTCCCGACGGCCTCTTCAAGCGATCAGGGCTGCCGTGGGAAAACCAAGGCGGCGACATGACGAGCGCCATGGCGAATTCGGATGCCGATGCTTATCTCGGCGGCAGCAAGGAGGTTTGACATGACGGAACGTGCTGTACTCGCGGGCGGCTGCTTCTGGGGCATGCAGGACCTGATCCGCAAGCTCCCCGGCGTCGAGAAGACCCGTGTCGGCTACACCGGCGGCGATGTGAAGAATGCGACCTATCGCAATCACGGCAGCCATGCCGAGGGCATCGAGATCGTCTTCGACCCCGCCAGGATCGGTTACCGGCAGTTGGTCGAGTTCTTCTTCCAGATCCACGACCCGACGACGCTGAATCGCCAGGGCAACGACCTCGGCACCAGCTACCGCTCGGGGATCTACTATGTCGACGAGGCGCAGAAGCAGATCGCCGAGGAGGTGATCGCCGAAGTCAACAGCTCCGGCCGCTGGCCGGGCAAGGTCGTCACAGAGGTGAAGCCCGAAGGGGATTTCTGGGAGGCCGAGCCGGAGCATCAGGACTACCTGGAACGCTATCCGGCCGGCTACACCTGCCATTGGGCCCGGCCGGACTGGGTGCTGCCGCGCCGCGAGGCGGCGGAGTAGCGAAATCTACCTTCTCCCCACCGATCTCGGGCTCGCCCGAGATCGGCACTTTTAGATGCGCATGTCGGAAACGCCCGAAATGCGGCGGGAGAAGGCGGTAGCGCGTAGCACTGACGGACGAGAAAAGGGTCGCGTAAGCGGCCCTTTTCTCGTTTCACCCGGTCGAACTGCCTCATCCCCTACCGGGACATTCGTCCCGAGGGGAGAAGAAGCGCTACTTGAACCCACCCAGGAACGCATCGAGGCAATCGCCGATCGCCTCGATGGCATAGCCGCCCTCCTGCACCACCAGGGTCGGCAGTCCCATCGCCTTGACCTGGCGGCCGATGCCGCCGAAATCGGCGGCATCGAGCTTCAGCACGCCGATCGGATCGTCCTTATGGGCGTCGTAGCCGAGTGCCAGGACCAGCGCCTCGGCGCCGAAGTCGCGGATCGCCCGCCCGGCCCGGTCGATGGCAGCTTCCATTTCCGGCCCGGCGGCGCCATGGACGAGAGGCAGGTTGAGGTTGAAGCCCTCGCCCGGCCCGTTGCCGCGCTCATCGTCATAGCCGGTGAAGAACGGGTAGTAGTTCGACGGGTCGGCATGGATCGAGACGGTCAGCACGTCGTCGCGGCGATAGAAGATCTGCTGGGTGCCGTCGCCATGATGGGCGTCGACATCGAGAATCGCGACCTTGCCGAAGCGGCTGCGCAGGCGCTGCGCGGCGATCGCCGAGTTGTTGAGGTAGCAGAAGCCGCTGGAGCGGTCGGCCCGGGCATGATGACCGGACGGGCGGCACAGCGCATAGACGGCACGCTCACCGGCGAGTACCGCGTCGGCGCCGGAGACGGCGGTCTCGGTCGAGCGCAGGGTCGAGAGCCAGCAATGCTCGCCGATCGGCACCGAGAGATCCCCGAGATACCAGCCGAGCTGGCCGAGGAAGCCGGTCGGACGGCAGGGCGGGCGCTTGTCCTCGTCCGGCTTGCCGCTCCAATAGGGGAAGGTCGCAGGCCAGACTTCCGGACCGCGTTCGGCCGGCAGGTCCTGCCAACGCGCCCAGGCCGTCTCCAGGAACTGGATGAAGCCTTCGTCATGGACGGCCAGGATCGGTGCCGTGCCGTGCTGCTGCGGCGTCTCCGGGGCGACGCCGTGGCGCGCCAGCGCTGCCAGCAGCTTTTCGGTCCGCTCCGGCAGGTCCTTCGGCGGGACGACACGGCCGAAGCGCATATATTGCTGGGGATCGTGGAGCGATTGCTCGGGATGATAGAAGGCGCGCATACGGATTCGACTCGCTTCGGAACTCGGACGAGCCCCATACGGCCATGAAAAGCACGACGCCGCCAGCGCGCTGACTCAGGCTGCGGCGCTGTCGTCACGCATGGCGGAGAGCTTCGGAAGCAGGGTCGATTGCTGCAGGAGCGCGGGGACCCGGGCCGCCGCGACCGGCCGGGCATAGCGGTAGCCCTGCGCCTGCGCGCAGCCATGGCGGCGCAGAAAGGCCTCCTGCCCTGCCGTTTCGACGCCTTCGGCGACGATGCCGAGTCCGAGATCAGCGGCAAGGGCGATCATCGCGCGGACGATCGCGGCATCGTCGCCCTCCTCCTCGACCTGGCCGACGAAGCTGCGGTCGAGCTTGATCGTATCGACGGGAAAGCGCTTGAGATGGGTGAGCGAGGCGTAGCCGGTGCCGAAATCGTCGAGCGAGACATGCAGCCCCGCGGCGCGCAGCGCCCGCAAGGTGCGCTCGGCCTCGCCGGCGCTGCGGGCCAGCAAGACGCTTTCCGTGACCTCGATGCCGAAGCAGCGTGTAGGCACGCCTGCGGCCGCGAGCTTGCCGAGCAGGCGTTCCGGTAGCCCCGGATCACGGAAGATACCGGCAGAGAGGTTCACCGAGACGATGCCAGGCTCGAGTCCGGCATCGAGCCAATCGCGCAGGTCGCGCAGGACCGCGGCGACGATCGCATCGCCGATCCCGGCGGCGATCTCGACATCCTGGAAGCCTTCCTGGAAGGCGGCCGCCGGGATGATGCCGCGCTGCGGGTGGCGCCAGCGCGCCAGCGCCTCGAAGCCCGCGACCTTGCCGTCCGCGAGCCCGACCTGCGGCTGGTAGAAGGGCAGGATACGGTCCTCCCGGAGGGCCTGCGCCAGATCGCAGCAGATCGCGACCCGCCGGGTCATCGCAGCCCGCATCGCGGGCTCGTAGACGACCGCGATATTGCGGCCATTGGCCTTGGCGCGATAGAGGGCGAGATCGGCATCCTTCATCAGCTCGCCGCCATCGCGGTCATGCACCGGCGCGAGCGCTATGCCCAGGCTGGCACGGGGGCTGATCATCTGTCCGGCATGTTCGCAGGGCTCGCGCAGCGCCTCGAGCAGGGCCTCGGCCTTGAGGCGCGCGCCGGCGACATCGAGCGTCTGCTGCGAGAGCACGACGAATTCGTCGCCACCGAGGCGGGCGACCATGTCGGCCGGGCCGAGCGCGCCGGCGAGCCGTGCCGCCGCCTGGAAGAGCAATTCGTCGCCGGCATCATGGCCGAGCGTATCGTTGACCGATTTGAAGTCGTCGAGATCGATCAGGAACAGGCTGACCGTGCCGCCTGTCTCGGCCATGATGTCGAGCGCCTGCTGCAGACGCTCCTGGAAGAGCAGGCGGTTCGGCAGGCCTGTCAGGTCGTCATGCGTCGCCTGCCACCTGGCGCGGGCCTCCGCCGCCTTGCGATCGGTGATGTCGACGATGCCCGCGACCACGGCGAGCCCACCATCGATCGGCACGCCGGTCGCGGTAATCAGGACATCGCGCCGGGCCCCCGCGCCGTCCCGCATCTGCGCCTCGTAGCCTGAGATCTGGTCCTGCTGCTCCAGCCTGTCCAGGATCTCGCGCCGGTCACGCTCCACGAACAGGATGTCCGAGACCCGTGCCGTGGCAAGCTGCTCGCGGCCGAAATAGCGCTTCGCCGCATCATTGCTGCGCAGGAAGCGTCCGTCCTCGCGGGAGGCGACCACCAGCGGGATCGGCACCGCCATGAACAGACGCTCGATCATCGCCTGGCTGACGCTGAGCGCATCCTTGGCCTCGCGCTCGGCCTGGGTCGCCGTCCATTCGAGCCGGCGCAGGCGGTTGCCATGGATCACCACCAGCCCGAGCGCGAAATTCAGCATGACCAGGACAAGGACCAGCCCCGGCAAGGTCGTCGGGAACGGGCCCCGGCCAAGATAGCCGGCAAGCATCAGGGCACTGCAGCCGACCCCCAGCGTCATCGTCCAGCGAAAGGCGGTCGGCGCGACCAGATAGAAGATCGAGGGCAGCATCATCACGACGAAGAGCGCCAGATCGCTGCGCGAGGAGACCAGCAGCGCCACGGCCAGCGCGGTCGCGACCTCCCAGCCGATCAGGATTCTCTGCGCCTCCTCGAAGCGCGTCGCCTTGCGCACCAGCCCATAGCAAAGCAGCGAAGCAGCGACCACGACGAGCCGTGCCGGAACCGCGACGAAGAAATGCGAGGTGCCGTGGAAGCGCCAGTCGCTGACCAGGAACAGCGTGTTGAGGACCGCCGAAACCAGGAAGATCAGACGACATTGCCGCAGCGTTTCCGCAAGGCGGGCCTGCCGAAACACCGCCTCGCGGGCGGAATCGAGAAACTCGCCACCGAATCGAAACAGGTTGTCGCGCGCCATGCGGCATCGTCGTCGGCGAATCTCAAGGCAAGGTTAAGGCGAGGCGACGCCTTCAACGAAAATCGTCGGAAATGGCGAACAACCGACGTTATTCCGTGGCCTAGACGCCATTGGGCGCGACCAATGCCGCGAATTCGAGAGAGAGCGCACCGATATCGAAACGCTCGGGCCGGTACCAGTCGATCGAGCCGTTCAAGGCGCCGAGCAGGAAGAGGCGCAGCGCATCGGGCGAACGGCCGGGCGCGATCGCTCCGGCCTCCCGCAATTCGGCGAGGAGGCCGCGCCAGACATCCTCATAGAGCCGGCGCGACAGGCGCACGCTCTCCGGCACCGGACCACTGCCGAAGGTGAAGACCTTGATCGCTGCGCTGGTATAGTCGCCATGGCCATGCAGCGCAGCGAGATGGGCCGCGATCGCCGCCTCGAGCCGCTGGTGCGGCCCCGCCGACGCCGCTGCTGCCAGCGCCGCGGCCACCGCCTCATGGACGAAGCGGACGCCGTCATTGACCACCGCCTCGACGAGCTCCTCCTTCGACGCGAAGTGGTGATAGAGGCTCGCCTTGCGGATACCGACGGCCTCGGCGATCTCGCGCAAGCTCGTCTGGTGATACCCGCCGGAACGCAGCAGGCGCGCCGCCATGTCGAGGATAAGCCGGCGCGAGCCGCCCTCTGGCCCTGCCCGCCCCGTTCGGATCGCTGGCGCCGTCACAACCGCTTGGCCACCTCTTCCAGCATCACCTCGGTGGCACCGCCGCCGATCGCCTGGACGCGGGCATCGCGCGCCATGCGCTCGATCGCGCTCTCGCGCATGAAGCCCATGCCGCCATGGAACTGGACGCAGGCATACATGACTTCGTTGACCAGCTCGCCGCAATAGGCCTTGACCATCGAGACCTCGCGCGTCGCGTCGAAGCCCTGCGCGTCAAGCCAGGCGGCGTGGTAGACGAGCTGGCGCCCGGCCTCGACCTTGGCGGCCAGCATGGCGAGCTTCTGGCGGATCGCCTGCTTCTCCCAGAGCGGCGCGCCGAAGGCTTTTCGCGTGCGGACATGGTCGAGCGTCAATTCGATCGCGGCCTGCGCCTCCCCCATCGCCATGGCGCCGATCACCGTGCGCTCATTCTGGAAATTGCTCATGATCGCGTAGAAGCCGCGCCCCTCGCCGCCCAGCAGGTTCTCGGCCGGAACGCGGCACTCCTCGAAGATCAGTTCGGCGGTGTCGGAACAGCGCCAGCCATGCTTGTCGAGCGCGCGGCCGACGCGGAAGCCCGGCATGCCCTTCTCGACGAGGAACATCGAGACCGATTGCGAGGGCTTCGCCGCGGCGTCGGTCTTGGCCGCGACGCAATAGAGATCGCCATGGACGCCATTGGTGATGAACATCTTGGCACCGTTCAGCACGTAGTGGTCGCCATCGCGCCGCGCCGTGGTGCGAATGCCCTTCACGTCGGAGCCGGCATCCGGCTCGGTGACGGCGACCGCGCAGATCGCCTTGCCGGCGATCACATCCGGCATCCATTTGTCGCGCTGCGCCTTGCTGCCGGCATTGAAGAGATGGACCGAGGCCATATCGGTATGGACCAGCGCCGTGATCGCGAAGCCGGAAAAGGTCGAGCGTCCGAGCTCCTCGGCGAGGATCACGGTCGCGAGCGTGTCCATCTCCGCCCCGCCATATTCGGCCGGGTAGCGAATGCCGAAGAAGCCGAGCGCACCCATGCGTTCGAGCACGGCGCGCGGCACCATGCCGGCCTCTTCCCAGGCGTGTCCGTGCGGCTTGACCTCGGTTTCGACGAAGCGGCGGACTTGGTCGCGCAACGCCTCGTGCTCCTCGCTGAAATAGGGCGAGCGGCGCTGCGCCGCGCCATCAGCCCCGAAGCTCTCCGCTGCCGTCATCGCGATCCTCCCCGGCGCCGCCTTCGCAGCGCTTCCTGCTCGACTACCTACCGGACGGTAGGCAAATCGAAGACGGACGGCAAGAACGACTTCGGGCCATTGCAAGCAAAAAAGGGCGCGGCGCCGGAGCGCCACGCCCTTAAACTCAGAACCTTGTCATCCCGAGTGACCGAAGGGAGATCCAGGATCCATGCCGGAACGGTTCAGGCATGGGCCCCGGATTGGCGCTGCTACGCAGCTTGTCCGGGACGACCGCGGAGAAGAAGACTCAGGCGAGCTTGCCGCCGACCGCCTTTTCGAGGATCGCCCAGGCCTCGTCGCCGTATTTGCCCTTCCACTCGGCGTAGAAGCCGGCCTTCTGGAGCGCCGCACGGAATTCGTCGGGCTTGGTTTCGTTGATGACCATGCCCTTCGAGGTCAGTTCGGCCTGCAGCCCGGCATTGAGCTTGGCGACGTCGGCGCGCTCGTTCATGGCGGCGGCATCGATATGCTTGGCGACGATCGTGCGCAGATCCTGCGGCAGGCGCTCCCAGGCGCGGCGGTTGGCCAGGAACCAGAAGCCGTCCCACATATGGTTGGTCTGCGAGAGATATTTCTGGACCTCGAACAGCTTGGCGGTCGCGATGATCGCGAGCGGGTTCTCCTGACCGTCGACGATCTTGGTTTGCAGCGCGGTGTAGACCTCGGCGAAGTTGATGCTGGCCGGGGCGGAGTCGAAGGCCTTGAACATCGAGGTCCAGAGCGGCGAGACCGGCACGCGGATCTTGAAGCCCTTGAGGTCGGCCGGCGAATTGATCGGCCCCCTCGAGGACGTCATCTGGCGGAAGCCATTATCCCAGATCTTGTCCATGACATGCAGGTTCGCCTTGGCGATCTGGCCGCGGACATAGGCGCCGAGTTCGCCGTCCATCGCCTTCCAGACTGCGTCATAGTTCGGGAAGGCGAAGCCGATGCCGCTGACCGAGGCGTTCGGCACCAGGGTCGAGAGGATCAGCGGCGACAGCGTGAAGAACTCGACGCCGCCGGCGCGAACCTGGTTCAGCATGTCGGTGTCGGAACCGAGCTGGTTGTTCGGGAAGATCTGGATGACGACGCGGCCATTGGTCTCGGCCTTGATCTTCTCCATCGCCTCGTTGGCGCGCACGTTCATCGGATGCGCGAGCGGCAGGTTGTTGGCGTATTTATAGGTGAATTCGGGCGTCTGCGCCCGGGCGATCGAGAAGGTTCCGATCGTCGCAGCGGCAGTGGCGCCCTGCAGGATGGTACGGCGTGAGATCGACATTGGCGTTTCCTCCAAGCTTTTGTCGTTATAGGCGGTCAGGTTTCGTCATCATTGCGAGCACAAGCCAAGCAATCCATGAGGTCTCGCGCAATCCCTCCTGATTGCTTGGTCGGCAGAGCCTCCTCGCAATGACGACATGACGAAGCGTGCAGCATCAGGTTCACAGGAACATCGTCGAGAAGGACGGCACATAGGCGATGATCAGCAGACCGGCGACCAGCGCCAGCAGATAGGGCCAGATCGCGCCCATCGCCTCGTCCGGCTGCACATTGCCGATCTTGCAGGCGATGTAGAAGCCGATGCCGATCGGCGGGGTCATCAGGCCGATATTCATCGCTGTGACCACCACCATCGAATAATGCACGTCGTTGATGCCGAGATTCTTGGCGATCGGGAACATCAGCGGCGCCATCAGCACGATCGCCGGCAAGCCCTCGAGCACGCAGCCGAGGATCATGAAGACGACGATGGTGACGGCCATGAAGGTGACCCAGCCGCCGGGCAGTCCGGTCATCAGCGTCGCGAGATCGCGGGCGAAGCCGGTCTGGGTCAGGGCCCAGGCCATGGCCGATGCGGTGCCGAGGATCATCAGGATCGCGCCGGAGAGCGCTGCGGTCTCGACCAGCATGCCGTAGAATTTACGCCAGCCGATGCCGCCATAGAGCACGACGCCGACGATCAGCGCATAGAGAACGGCGATCGTCGAGACCTCGGTCGCGGTGGCGACGCCGCCGCCGACCGCACCGCGGATCAGGAAGGGCAGGACCAGAGCGGGTGTCGCGATCAGCGCCGTCTTGCCGATCACTGCGAGCGGCGCCCGGCGCACGCCTTGCAGCACCTCGCCGCGTGCCTTCCAGCGCGCCAGGATGGCGAGCACCAGCAGGAGCACGGTAGCGACCACGAGGCCGTTGGTGAAGAGCCCGGCGATCGAGACGCCGGCGACCGAGCCGAGCACGATCAGCACGATCGAGGGCGGCACCGTCTCGGCCATGGCGGCGCCGGTCGAGAGCAGCGCGATCAGCTCCTTGGGCTGGTAGCCGCGGCGCTTCATCTCCGGGAACAGCGCCGGGGCGACCGTCGCCATGTCCGAGACCTTCGAGCCGGAAATGCCCGAGACCAGGAAGAGCGAGCCGAGCAGCACATAGGACATGCCCGCGCGGATATGACCGAGCAGCGAGGCGAGGAAATCGACGATCGCCTTGCCCATGCCGGTGGCGTCGAGCACGCAGCCGAGCAGCACGAAGATCGGCACCGAGAGCAGGATCAGGCTCGACATGCCCTCGTCCATCCGGCCGATCATCACGAAGATCGGCACAGAGGTGCTGAAGGCCAGGAAGCAGAGCGCGCCCATGCCGAAGCAGAAGGCGATCGGGATGCCGGCGACCAGGCAGAAACCGACGACGCCGATCAGGAAGATCAGGATGTTGAGATAGCCGAGCGTCTTGAAGACCGGCGTCATCAGATAGCAGATGACGGCGACTGCGGCGATCAGCAGCCCCGCCATGACGAGGTCACGGAAGCTACAGACCCGCACGGCATAGCTCAGCACCAGCGCCAGCATGGCGATGATGCCGAAGGCGATCGCCGAGACACGCCAGCTCGCGGAAATATTGAGCGCGGCGGTGGTGACGTAGGATTCCTCGATGACATAGTCGATCGCCGGCCAGCTCATCACCAGCAGGAAGGTCGCGACCACGAGCAGGCCGAAGGCGTGGACCGGGCCGCGCCATTTCTCGGGCAGCATGCCGACGAACAGCGTCAGGCGCAGGTGCTCGTTGCGGTCGATGGCGATGGCGGCGCCGAGCATGGCGAGCCAGAGGAAGGAGATCGAGGCGGCCTCATCGATCCAGACGACCGGGATCGACAGCACATAGCGCGAGGTGACGCCGCCGAGCAGCAGGGTGATGATGATGACCAGCAGAGCCGCAGCGACCATCTCGAGCGGCCGCACCAGCGGCGAGCCGGTGCGCGCCGGCTCATGATCGAGACTGTCCAGGACGGCGTCGGTGCCGTCTCTCGTGCTGGCATCGGCCATCAGGCCGCCCTCCCCATTCCGCCCGATCTGCCGAATCTAGCGCCGGCTTCAGGTCCATATCGTGGCCTTTTTGGACCACTGCTTCAGGCTGGACCATACACAGATCGAGGGTCGTTGCAATCGTAACCATGTCGAACTACAGATTTAGGAGTAAATCGAAGGTCCGTATAATGGACCCGTGAGTGCGAGGAAATGCGAGCAGGAGCCATGCCGACGCCAGATTTGCAGGGATCGCAAAGCGTCGACCGCGCCTTGCGCCTGCTCTCGCTCGTCGGTCGCGAGAGCGCAGCCGGCCTGCCATTGAGCGAGATCGTCATCGAGACCGGACTGAGCAAGCCGACGGTCCGGCGCCTGCTGCTGGCGCTGATGCGCGCCGGGCTGGTCGAGCAGGCGGATGCGACCAGGCGCTATCATCTAGGCGAGGAAGCCTTCGTGCTCGGCCTGCTCTCCGGCAGCCGGCACGGCCTGCTCGATCTCGCCCTGGCGAGCCTGCGCCGGCTCTCCGACATGACCCAGGACACCAGCTTCTTCTCGGTCAGGCGCGACCGCTTCGCGGTCTGCCTGCACCGCGAGGAAGGCACCTGGCCGGTGCGCACCCATGCGCTGCAGGCCGGCGACCAGCACCCGCTCGGCATTGGCGCCGGCTCGCTCGCCATGCTCGCGGCCCTTGGCGACGACGAGGTCGAGGCGATGATCGAGGCCAATCGCTCCATCCTGGCGGAGAGCTATCCGAGCTATACCCCGGCGAGCCTCCGCACCGACGTCGCGCAGGCCCGCGCGCAGGGCTTCTCGCTCAATCCCGGCCGCATCGTTGCCAGCTCCTGGGGCATCGGCGTCGCCGTGCGCTTCCCGGACCGGCGCGTCGCCGGCGCGCTCAGCATCGCGGCGATCGACGCGCGCATGCGGCCGCAGCGACAGGAAGAGCTCGCCGTGCAGTTGCGGCACGAGGCCAAGCAGGTCGAGCAACGCCTCGCCGCGATGCTGGGCCGGAACCAACTCCTGCACGTGCCGCCAGAGGCGCCGGCACGCGCCCCGAAACAGCCAGCGGAGACGAATTGATGACGACTTCCGGAGAGGCATCTGGCCCGCTCGGCGGGCTGAAGCCCGTCTCGACGCGGGTGATGAACCTCGCGCATTTCCTGACGCGCAATGGCAAGCGCTTCGCCGACAGGCCGGGCCTGATCTGGGGTGAGCGGCAATGGAGCTGGGGCCGGATCGACGCCGCCGTGCATGCGCTCTGCGCGGCGCTGTCCGCCCGCGGCATCGGCAAGGGCGACCGCATCCTGGTGCATTCGAAAAACTGCGAGGAGATGTTCTTCTCGATGTTCGCGGCCTTCCGGCTCGGCGCGGTCTGGGTGCCGACCAATTTCCGGCTGATGCCCGACGAGGTCGCCTATCTCGCGACCTCCTCCGGTGCCAAGGGTTTCCTCTGTCATGGCGATTTCCCGGAGCATGCCGCAGCCGTCGCCAAGGAAAGCAAGGCGCTGCAGTTCACCTGGCGGATCGGCACCGGCGAGTTCGGCGAGACGACGGTCGGCGAGGCGATCGCGGCGCATGAGGGCGCCCACGTCGCCGACGCCATGGTCGAGCGCGACGATCCCTGCTGGTTCTTCTTCACCTCCGGCACCACCGGGCGCTCCAAGGCGGCGGTGCTGACCCATGGCCAGATGGGCTTCGTGATCACCAACCATCTCGCCGACCTCGTGCCGGGCTCGACCGAGGTGGACGCCTCGCTCGTCGTCGCGCCGCTCTCGCATGGCGCCGGCGTGCATCAGCTCGTGCTCTCGGCACGCGGCGCGCCGAGCATCCTGCTGCCGACCGAGCGCTTCGATATCGACGAGGCCTTCCGGCTGATCGCGACGCACCGGGTGACCAACATCTTCACCGTGCCGACGATCCTGAAGATGCTGGTCGAGCATCCGGCCGTCGACCAGCATGATCACTCCTCGCTGCGCCATGTCATCTATGCCGGCGCGCCGATGTATCGCGAGGACCAGAAGACGGCGCTGAAGAAGCTCGGCAAGGTACTGGTGCAGTATTTCGGGCTCGGCGAGGTCACCGGCAACATCACCGTGCTGCCGCCCTATCTGCACGAGGCCGAGGACGGGCCGCAGGCCCGGATCGGCAGCTGCGGCGTCGAGCGCACCGGCATCCAGGTCCAGATCCAGAACGACGAGGGCAAGGAGCTTTCGCCTTTCGAGACCGGCGAGATCTGCGTGATCGGCCCGGCGGTCTTCGCCGGCTATTACGAGAACCCCGAGGCCAATGCGAAGTCGTTCCGCGACGGCTGGTTCCGCACCGGCGATCTCGGCCATATGGACGAAGAGGGCTTCGTCTATATCACTGGCCGGGCCTCGGACATGTATATCTCCGGCGGCTCGAACATCTATCCGCGCGAGATCGAGGAGAAGATCCTGACCCACCCCACGATCGCGGAAGCCGCCGTGCTCGGCGTGCCCGATGCGGTCTGGGGCGAGATTGGCATCGCCGTCTGCGTCGCCCGCGGCAAGGGCCCGAGCGAGGCGGAGCTCGCCGAATATCTCGGCGAGAAGATCCCGCGCTACAAGATGCCGAAGCGCTTCTTCTTCTTCGAGGAACTGCCGAAATCCGGCTATGGCAAGGTGCCGAAACGCCTCGTCCGCGACGAGCTGGAGAAGCGCGGCCTGCTCGATTTCGTGCGCGCGCCGGGCTCCGGCACATGAGGACGATCCGCCAGCCGGGACCGGCCAATCCTGAGCGCGTGCAATGGGCGCAGGCGCGCGGGCAGCGACTGACCCTTGAGCTAAAGCCCGGCCAGCTGCTGCTCGATGCGATCAGCGAGGCCTTCGCGGCGCAGGGTTTCGACAGCGGCGTACTGCGTCTGCCGGCCGGGCTGGCACTCTCACCCTTCGCCTATGTGATGCCGGCCCTGTCGCAGACATCCGAGCACGCCGCCTTCTATAGCGAGACCTTCCGGCCGGAAGGCGTGGCGCGGATCGAGACGGGAGCGCTGACCTTCGGCACGCGCGACGGCGCGCCCTTCTTCCACGGCCATGCGCTCTGGCGCGAGGCCGGCGGGCGCCGCAATGGCGGGCACATCCTGCCCGACCAGAGCTTTCTCGCCGAGCCGGTCACGGTCGAGGCGGTCGGGATCGACGGTGCGGGCTTCGTCGCCCGGCCTGACCCCGAGACCAATTTCAAGCTGTTCATGCCGGCGCCGCAGCCGGGCTTCGTCCCCTCCCCGCAGGACCGCTTCTTCGTCTTGCGCCTGTGTCCGAACCAGGATGTCTTCGCGGCGCTGGAAGGCTTCTGCTCCGATCGCGGCATCGCCCGCGCCAGAATCCATGGCGGCGTCGGCTCGACAATCGGCGCGCGCTTCATCGACGGCGGCGCGACCGAGCCCTTCGCCACCGAGATCGCGATCACCGCCGGCAGCGTCGCGCCGGGCCGCGATGGCAGGCCGGAAGCCGGGATCGCCATCGCGCTCGTCGACTATACCGGCGGCATGGCGCAAGGATCGCTCAGGCGCGGCGACAACCCGGTGCTGATGACGCTGGAGCTGGTGCTCGAAGCCGAATGAGAGGGGGCGCGGTTCGCGCCCCCTGCCCTTTCAGAACCTGACCTCGAAACGACCCTTGAGCGCATGGTCGCGGGTACGCTCGCCGATCGCCGCGGAATAGGCGAGGCCGACAGTCGTCACCTTGCTGACGCGCCAGTCGAGCCCGGCTTCGGCGACCAGCGCATTGCGGTCGATCTGGGTCGCGAACACCCGGGCCGGCGTGGTGCCGGCGACGAAGCCGGTCGTCGCCTGCGGCGTGAGCTCGCCGAAGCCATAGCGCCAGCCGAGCAGGCCGCGGGCGAAGAGCGGCATCGCGCCGAGCTGCGCCTCGGCCCGCAGGCCAAGCGTGGTGAAGCCGAGATTCTGCTCGCCCGAGAGCACCTGCAGCGCCGCTGGCCCGCCCCGCTCAAAGGACGAACTGCTCGAGACCCGCAGCAGTGCCAATTGTGCGAAGGGCTCGATGGCGAAACGCTCGAAGCGGAAGGCATAGCCGAGCTCGGCGAAGGCCTGGAGCAGATCCGTGTCGCGTTCCGAGCGCAGCGTGTCGCCGAAGCCGCGAATCCGGACCTGACGGGTCAGGCTGGTCTCGCCGAAGGAATAGCCGAGGCCGCCATCGAGCCGCCAGCCGCCGAAGCGCGCACCGGCATAGATCAGGGCATGGCCGCTTTCGAGCCGGCCGGAGGAGAGCCTGGCGTCGACATCGAAATCCGAGCGGGTGTAGCCGCCGGCGACGCCGACCCGCAGCGAGCTCGCGCCGCTGTCATAGAGCTTCATGTCGGCGCCGAGAATGGCACCGCCGGTCCGGCGCGACAGGCTCGCCGCATTGCCGTCCGCATCCGTATTGGCATGCGCGCCCACCGCCTCGCCCCAGATGGTGAAGCGGTCGTCGAAGCGCGGCGCCGGCATCAGCACCGGGGCCTTGGCCGTGGGCAGATCGGCGGAGAACCCGGCCGCGACCGACTCGCCGGGCAGCGTCAGCAGCGAGCCGCGCAGGCGCCCCAGCACCGCCTCGCGCACCAGCCGGCTCTCGCCGATCGCGACCGAGACGCCCTGGGCATGAGCCTCGCCCGAAAGCAGGTCGAAGCCGGCCCGTGCCTCGGCCGCCGTCGCCGAGATCAGGTTGTCATAGATCGGATTGCCGACGCCCAGACGCTCTGCCGCATTCGCAATGAAGCCCTGGTTGCGCGTCGCCGCGATATAGGGCCGGCCCGAGCCTTCCGGCCCGAAGCTCTGCTCGTTGCGGACCAGCGTCAGGGTGACGTTCTGCGCGCCATAGCTCAGCGTCGGCGTCAGGAAGGCGAGGTTCGAGGTGACGCCGGAGAACTGGCCGGTGACGCCGCCGCCGGCAGTCAGGATCGTATAGCGCGTCGCCGCCGCGTAGTTACCGTTCTCGGCCAGGACCTGGACCGTGCCGCCGGAGAGCGTCGCCATGCCGAGCACGTCGATCCTGTCGCCCTGACCGGCCGCGTTGACCTCGACCTGATAGATCGAGCCGGCGGCAAAGGAGATGTTGCCGTTGACGGTCAGCGTGCCGATCGAGTTGCCCGGCGCGATGGTGGAACCCGCGCTGGCGACGATGCCGCCGACGGTGCCCGAACCGCCGAGCGATCCGCCATTGACCGTCACCGTGCTCGCGAGCGCGCCGTTGACCACAAGCTTGCCGGCATTGACCGTGGTCGCGCCGGTATAGCTGTTGACCCCGGTCAGCGTGAAGGTACCCGCGCCGTTCTTGACGAGACTGCCGGTCCCGCCGATCGAGCCGGAGAAGCTGGTCGAGGCGCCGTTCGCCCCGGTCGTCAAGGTTCCCGTGCCGAGATCGATCGCGCCTGCGCCGGCGAGCGAGCCGATGGTCTGGTTGAACCCGCCGAGACCGAGCATTGCGCCGCCAGCAATTGTGAAGGCGGAAGTCGAGGAGAAGGCGCCGGCGTTGCCCGCCCGCAGCATGCCTTCGGCAACCGTCGTCGCGCCGGAATAGCTGCTCACCCCGGCGAGCGTGAAGGTCCCCCCTCCGGTCTTGGTCAGGCCTCCGGTTCCGCCGATCGTCCCGGAAAAGGTGGTCGAGCCGCCATTGGCCCCGGTCGTCAAGGTTCCGGCGCCCAGCGTGATCGTGCCCGCGCCCGCGAGCGAGCCGATGGTCTGGTTCAATCCGGCGAGGTCGAGCGTCGCCCCGCTCTGCACCGTGAAGGTCGAGGCCGAGGAGAAGGCGCCGGCGCTGCCGGCCCGCAGGGTCCCTCCGGCAACCGTCGTCGCGCCGGTATAGCTGTTCGCCCCAGTGACCAGCAGCGTGCCGGCTCCCAACTTCGACAGCGAGCCCGGGCCCGTGAGGGACTGCGCCACCGTGAAGGTGTTGCCGGTTGCGGCGATATCGAAACCGCCGCCATTCGCCCCGAAATTTAGGCTGCGCGCCAGCTGCGTGAGCATCGTGCCGGTCACCTGGAGCACGCCGCCATTCAGGGTCAGCGCGCCCGAGACATCGCCGAGATTGGCCTCGGCCGAGACGCTCACCGTCCCGCCCGCGATCGTGGTGCCGCCCGAATAGGTATTGCTGCCCGAGAGCGTCAGCGTTCCCGCGCCGGTCTTGACCAGGGAGCCGCCGACCCCGCTGATCACGCCGCTGACCTCGGTCGAAGCGTTGTTGCTGCCGACCGTCAGCTCGTTGCCGCCGAGCACATAGGAACCGGCGCCGGCAATCGAGCCGATGCTGAGCTTGCCGTCGCCATTCGGCCCGGTGCTGCCCGCAAAGCTGGTGGTCGCTCCGGCATTGGTCAGCAGCGTCGCGTTGCCGCCCGTGCTGTTGTGCAGGAAGGACAGGGTGTTGTTGTTGGTGATGACGGCGTTGCCGGCCGTGCTGTTGTCGCGGAACTCGGCCAGATTGGTATTGGTAATGGTCGCATTGCCCGCCGTGCTGGCGGTGAAGAAGGCGAGGTAGTGATTGTTGGTGATGGTGGCGTTGGCGGCCGAGCTCGTGCCCAGGAACTCCAGCCGGTTGCCGTTGGTGAAGGTCGCGGTCCCGGCGTTGCTGGTGTCCTGAAACAGCATCACGCCGGTGGCGGTATTGGTGATCTGCGCGTTGCCGGCCGTGCTGGAGAAATAGAAATAGGTATTGGCGTTATTGGTGATCGTCGCATTGCCCGCCGTGCTCGAACCGACGAAGACGAGATCCCTGTTGTTCGTGATCGTCGCATTCCCGGCCGTGGCCGTATCGTAGAATGCCAACTCGACATTGGCGTTGTTGGTGTTCGTGATGAACGCATTCCCAGCGGAGCTCGAACCGCGGAAATCCAACTGCCCCTGATTGATAAAGGTCTGCGTCACGCCTGAATTGTTGACGATGCCGGCACCGGTGAAGGTCAACGCATTCGGGAAAGTGGCCGTATTCGTGATGGTGTAGCTGCTGGCGCCGGCATTGAAAGTGATACCACCCAGGAAGGCATTGCCGGAATTGGTGATACCCAGAACCGTCGAAGTGTCGAAGAAGCCCGTCCCGCTCGGAACGGTATTCGTGCTCCAATTGGTTCCGGTCGAGAATTCGTTCGTGCCCGGCGCGGCGAGCCAGGTCGCGTCCTGAGCCTGGGCACTGGTCACCGCCCCCAGGCTCAACGCCGTCCCCGTCAGCAGCAGGAACCGCAGCGACGTGCGACGTAGCCGGGAATCCGAGTAACCCAAGGCCATGGCGCTCCTCCTCGGACCCATTTCTTCGACAGCCTCCCGTCTCGACGCAATCCGAAAAGCGATCATGCAGGAACTTGCTCGCCAAGTGTTGCGAATAGCACCCAGGCGGAGGAGGAAGGGGTGCCACGAGCTTGTCCGTCTTGTGAAATCAAAGCCAAACAATCTCCGAATATTCGACCATGATCTACGATAACGACCTGATTTTTCGACGAAAGCCCCTCATTGGAGGTAATCGGGCCGAAATATGCAGCTCCCGATCAGCTGCGGGCGAGCACGACGAGATTTCCTGCCCACGGCATCAACGGCGCGCAGGCAAAGGACCGCAAAATATTCCCGGTCGAACCGGCCCCGAAGAGCTGTTAAGCCGCCATTCTATTCTTCGGTGGAGCGAATGGGGTAGCCGAGGCGCCCTCGCTCGCAAGAATGGGTACTCCGGCCTGATCGGAGGCCCGCCGTGACGGTTGGATCGGCGGCAAGCGGCCGGCGCCGGTGCCGCGCCCGCCCGGCGCAAGACTGAGAACGCTTCCGATCGCGCCTCGCACCGGTCCAAGGATGGGCCTATAGCATCGGACCGAAAAGTGGAATCCACTTATCGGAAAATTCCGATGCGATAATAATGAGATAGATCACCGTGACCGCGTCCGAACGGACGCGCGGTGATCTAGGCTCGGGACTCAATCACACCAGAAGGTGATTGCAGCTGCGATGAAGACGCCTGCCATGAAGTTGGTGGCGAGCTTGTCGTAGCGGGTCGCGATGCGGCGCCAGTCTTTCAGCCTGCACCAGAGGCGTTCGACGAGGTTGCGGTTGCGATAGGCGTTACGGTCGTAAGGGATCGGGGCCTTGCGGCTGCGCGTAGCGGGGATGACAACCTCGGCACCCTGCTGCTGGATCGCGGCACGGATGGCATTGGTGTCATAGCCGCGGTCGGCGATCAGCTTGTCGAAGCGACCGCGCGCCGCTTCGATCAGAGCTGGTGCCATCGTCATGTCGGACGTGTTGCCCGGCGAAATCAACAGGATGCGCGGCCGTCCGGCGAGATCGGTCAGTCCGTGGATCTTGCTGGTACGTCCGCCGCGCGAGGTGCCGATGCCTTGTACGAAGGCCCCCCTTTTGCGCCGGCCGCCGAGCGGTGGACCTTGATGCTGGTGGAATCGATCGCGACCGCACCCCACGCGCCGCTGTGGCCGGTCAACGCCTCGAACACCGCAAACCAGACGCCCTGTCGGCTCCAGCGGTGAAAGCGATTGTAGATGGTCGTGTAGGGGCCATACTCCGGCGGGCAATCGCGCCAGCGCGCCCCGATCCGCAGCATATGCACGATCCCCGAGATTACCCGGCGATCATCCACACGCCGGGCTCCACAGCGACCGCGCGGCAGAAACGGCTCGATCCGCTCCCACTCCGCATCGCTTAACCAAGTCAGCGACTTGCCCATCCATGCCTCCACAACAGCAGAGACTTTGAATCAGCCGAGCAAACCAACCGCAACCCGATTGAGTTCAGAGCCTAGCGCGCATCCTCCCGGATCATCTGCGCGCCCTTCTCGCCGATCATCACGGTCGGCGCGGCTGTGTTGCCGGAGGTGATCGCCGGCATGACCGAGGCGTCGATCACCCGCAGGCCCGCGACGCCGCGCACACGCAGGCGCTGGTCGAGCACCGCCATCGGATCGTCGTCGCGGCCCATCTTGGCCGTCCCCGCCGGATGGAAGATCGTCGTGCCGATGCGGGCGGCTGCCTCGGCCAGCGCCTCCTCCGAGTCATGGCCGGGGCCGGGCAGGTATTCCTGCGGATTGAAGCGGGCGAGCGGTGCCTGCGCGACGATCCGGCGGGCGAGCTTCAGCGCATCGACCGCGACCTGCCGGTCTTCTTCGGTCGCGAGGTAATTCGGCGAGATCGCCGGCGCGGCGTTGGGATCCGGGCTCTTGAGATGGACGCTGCCGCGGCTGGTCGGGCGCAAATTGCAGACGCTGGCGGTGAAGGCGCCGAACGGGTGCAGACCGTCGCCCCATTTGTCGAGCGAGAGCGGCTGGAAGTGGAATTCGAGATTGGCGGTGGCGTAGCGCGGCGCCGACTTGGCGAAGGCGCCCATCTGGGATGGCGCCATGGTCAGCGGCCCGGTGCGGCGCGCCGCATATTCCAGCGCCATCAGCGGCCGGCGCCAGAGCTTGGCATAGTCGGTGTTGAGGGTGCGCACGCCGTCGACCTTGTAGATCGGCCGCAGCTGCAAATGATCCTGCAGGTTCTCGCCGACGCCCGGCGCATGCTGCACGGTCTCGATGCCGAGTTCCTGCAGACGCGCGCCATCGCCGATGCCGGAGCGCTCGAGGATGGCGGGAGAGCCGACCGCTCCGGCGCTGAGGATGACCTCGCCCGAGACTTCCGCGAGATAGCGCTCGCCGGCGCGTAGCAGGACCACGCCGGTCGCACGCCCGTTCTCGACGACGATGCGCTCGACGGTGACGCCGAGCTCGACCCGGAGATTGTCGCGGTTCAGCGCCGGCTCGAGGAAGCCGCGCGCCGCGCTCCAGCGCCGGCCGCGTTTCTGGTTGACCTGGAAATAGGAGACGCCCTCATTGTCGCCGGTGTTGAAATCGTCGATGCGGCGGATGCCGGCGGCCTCGCAGGCGTCGCGGACGGCATCGAGAATGTCCCAGCGCACGCGCGGATGCTCGACACGCCATTCGCCGCCGGCACGATGGAAGCGGCCATCGGGGGCGGCATGGTCCTCGTGCTTGAGGAAGAGCGGCAGGACATCGTCCCAGCCCCAGCCTTCGAGGCCGAGCTGGCGCCAGCCATCATAGTCCGCCGCCTGGCCGCGCATGTAGATCATCGCGTTGATCGCCGAGCAGCCGCCGACGACGCGGCCGCGCGGATAGGCGAGCGAACGGCCGCCGAGACCGGGCTGCGGCTCGGTCTGGAACAGCCAGTCGGCGCGTGGATTGCCGATGGCGTAGAGATAGCCGACGGGGATGTGAAACCAGACCCAGTCGTCCTTGCCGCCGGCTTCGACGATCAGGACATTCTTGCGGCGGTCGGCGGAGAGCCGGTTGGCCAGCACGCAGCCGGCCGAGCCCGCGCCGATGATGACATAGTCGAAGCTGCCGATGCTGGTTTCGCCCGCCATACGCTTTCCGCCCTGATCCTCACGCTTTTCCAAGGGATAGGGCGAGCCGGCCGCCGCGGCAACGCGTGGCCAGTGCGAAAAGACCTTGCTGCGCATGCGCCTTTGTCTTGGACCGCGCAGCCCCGGCAGCGCCGATAGCAGAGCCGTGACAGGCAACGGGCATGGCGCAGGACGCGGCCCCCTAGCCTGAAACCACCGGACGCTTCAGGCCCTCGCGGAGCAGGGCGAGCGCCTCGGCAAGGCTGCCTGGCGGGATAAAAATATGGCTGCCACCCTTCTGGCAGGCCCACTCCATCCGGCTGGCCTCGAAGATCGGCAGGTAGCGCTTGTTGAAGGTGATCCTCTGCAGGCGCGGCGGACAAGCCTCCAGACCGAGGGCGAACACCCATGAAGCGGGCTCGTGGGTCCGCGAAAAGCTGATATGAGAGCTGTGCCGCCCCCTTGGGTGCCCTTCCTGCCAGAGCCTGGTCAGGCCGAAGCGGACCGCCGTGTGGACCACGGCCACAACCTCCTCGGTCAGCTTCCAGCGCAAAGCGAGATAGGAGCGGCCGTGCTGACTGACACTCAGCACCCCTGCCTCCTCGACGAGGCGGATGTCGTTCTTAGCATCGTGAAAGCAACCTGACCGCAGGATTCCGCTCCTTGCCGCTCGCATTTCGCCGCATGGCCTGGCTTTCGGCCATCGGAGACGATGGTCCATCGCCGGGCCGCACGGGTTGACATAGCGCAAAGCCAATTTATATCCAACCGGTCGGTTATTATCAAAGTGAGCCATGGGCCGCCATCGCACCATCGATCGGGAAGCCGTCCTCGACGCAGCCGAAAAGGTTGTGAGCCGGGACGGCGCAGCGCGCCTAACGCTTGAAGCCGTCGCGGCCGAGGCCGGGATCAGCAAGGCGAGCGTGCTCTATGACTACAAGACCAAGCGCGCCCTGATCCGGGCCGTTATCGAACGGCGCGTCGCCGTCGAGACCGCCTATATCCAGACATTCGTCGATGCGCTCGCAGGCGAGCCGGATGCGCTGATCCGCGGCCGGATCGCCTCCGCTGCCCGGCATCGCTCCGACCTGGAACGCGCCGTGGCGTTCAACCTGTGCGCCGCACTGGCCCAGGATGCCGAGCTGCGCGAGCCGATCCAGGCGATCAACCGCGACCAAATCGCCGAGATCGCCAGCCAGTCCACCCATCCGCGCGGCGCGATGCTCGCTTTCCTCGCCGCCCAGGGGCTGATGATGATGGAATGGTTCGAGCTGCATAGCTGGTCGGCGGACGAGCGCGAGCGCATCGTCGCCGACCTCGGCTGGCTGGTCGACCAGTCCCCGGCCTTACCGGCGGCCTAGCCAGCGGATCAACCGCAGCAGACCAGATCTCCGTCCTTCTCCATTTGTACCCCCATCCGGATCCCCGCATGACCCTCCCGATCTCGCATCTTGGCCGCGGCCTCCTGCTCGGCGTGCTGCTGCTGACTGCCGCCTGCTCTGAAGAAAAGAAGCCCGCCCAGAGCGCCGCGGCACAGCGTCCGCCGGTCGCCATCGGCGTCATCACGGCCGAGCCGCAGACCTTGCCGGTGACCAACAACCTGCCGGGTCGGATCGCGCCGACGCGCATCGCCGAAGTGCGCCCGCGCGTCTCCGGCATCGTCGTCGAGCGCGTCTTCCAGCAGGGCAGCATGGTCAAGCAGGGCGACGTGCTCTACCGGATCGACCCGGCGCCGTTCCGTGTGCGGGTCGCCAGCGCCGAAGCGGCGCTGAAGCGGGCCGAGGCGAGCCAGCTTCAGGCCCGCCAGCACTCGGACCGGATCGTCGAGCTGCTCGAACGCAAAGTCGCCAGCACCCAGCAGCAGGAGACGGCGGTCGCGCAGCTGGCCCAGGCCGATGCCGACGTCGCCGCGGCCCGCGCCGGTCTCGACGCAGCGCAGCTCGACCTTGAATACTCGGAAGTCCGGGCGCCGATCAGCGGCCGGATCGGGCGTGCCCTGATCACCGAAGGCGCCCTCGTCGGCACCGGCGCCGCCGATATCCTGGCGACGATCCAGCAGCTCGACCCGGTCTATGCCGACTTCACCCAGTCGGCCGGTGAATTGCTCGCCCTGCGGCAAGCGCTCAAGCTCGGCGCGCTGACCGGGCCCAATCCGGGCGCCGCCAATGTCCAGCTGCTGTTCGACAATGGTGCCACCTACAAGCATCGCGGCCAGTTGCTGTTCTCCGAGGCCACGGTGGACGTCACCACCGGACAGGTGACACTGCGCGGCCAGTTCCCCAACCCTGAAGGCGATCTGCTGCCTGGCATGTATGTCCGTGTCGTCCTCGAGCAGGGCGCGCAGAGCAACGCCATCGCCGTGCCGCTGCAGGCGATCCAGCGCGATGGCAGCGGCCAGGCGCAGCTCTATGTCCTGAAGGCCGACGGTACGCTGGAGCTTCTTCCGGTCAGAGCAGGGCGTACGCTCGACAACCGCCAGGTGATCGAGGACGGGCTGAAGCCCGGCGATCAGGTCGTGGTCGAAGGCTTCCAGAAGATCCGCCCCGGCGCCAAGTTCACCGGCATGCCGTGGAAGCCGGCCGCCGCCGACCCTGCCGCCGCCACCGAAAAGCAGGGCTGAACGCGATGCCGAGCTTCTTCATCGACCGCCCGATCTTCGCCTGGGTTGTCGCGATCTTCATCATGCTCGCCGGCGTCATCACGATTCCGATGCTGCCGATCGCGCAGTATCCGAATGTCGCGCCTCCGCAGATCACGATCAGCACCAACTATCCCGGCGCCTCGCCCGAGGACATCTACCAGAGCGTCACGCGGCCGATCGAGGAGGAGCTCAACGGCGTCCCGGGCCTGCTCTATTTCGAGTCGACCTCGGAGGCGAACGGCCGGATCAACCTGACCGTCACCTTCGCGCCGGGGACCAAGATCGGCGAGGCGCAGGTCGAGGTGCAGAACCGGATCAGCCGGGTCGAGCCGCGCCTGCCGCAGACCGTGGTGCAGCAGGGCATGCGCGTCGAGCAGGCCGGCACCGGCTTCCTGATGCTGGTGACGCTGACCTCCGCCGACGGCAAGGTCGACGCGATCGGCCTCGGCGACTATCTCAATCGCAACGTGCTCGGCGAGATCCGGCGCATTCCCGGCGTCGGCAGCGCCACGCTCTTCGCGACCCAGCGCTCGATGCGGATCTGGATGGATTCGGAGAAGATGCTCGGGCTCAAGCTGACCTCGGCCGACGTCATCGCCGCCGTGCGGGCCCAGAACGCCCAGGTCGCGGCGGGCCGCATCGGCGCCCAGCCGAACCCGATCAACCAGCAGCTTTCCGCCACCGTGCTGGTCAAGGGGCAGCTGACCTCGCCCGAGCAGTTCGGCTCGATCGTGCTGCGCGCCAATCTCGACGGCTCGTCGGTCCGGCTGCGCGACGTCGCCCGGATCGAGGTCGGCGGCGAATCCTACAATTTCTCGACGCGCCTGAACGGCCAGCCGAGCGCCGCGATCGGCGTGCAGCTCTCGCCGACCGGCAATGCGCTCGCGACCTCGCAGGCGGTCCAGGCCAAGATGGAGGAGCTCGCGCGCTTCTTCCCGGCCGGGCTGAAATACGACATCCCCTACGACACATCGCCCTTCGTCGAGGTCTCGATCGAGAAGGTGGTTCACACCTTGCTCGAGGCCATGGCGCTGGTCTTCGTGGTGATGTTCCTGTTCCTGCAGAACTTCCGCTACACGGTGATCCCGACTCTGGTCGTGCCCGTCGCGCTGCTCGGCACCTGCGCGATCATGTTCGCCGCCGGCTTCTCGATCAACGTGCTGACCATGTTCGCGATGGTGCTGGCGATCGGCATCCTGGTCGACGACGCCATCGTCGTGGTCGAGAATGTCGAGCGCATCATGGCCGAGGAAGGGCTTTCGCCGAAAGAGGCGACCCGCAAGGCGATGACGCAGATCACCGGCGCGATCGTCGGCATCACCCTGGTGCTGACGGCGGTGTTCGTGCCGATGGCCTTCTTCCCCGGTGCGGTCGGCATCATCTACCAGCAGTTCAGCCTGACCATGGTCGTCTCGATCCTGTTCTCGGGCTTCCTGGCGCTGACCCTGACCCCGGCGCTCTGCGCCACCTTCCTGAAGCCGATCGCAAAGGGCCATCACGAGGAGAAGAAGGGCTTCTTCGGCTGGTTCAACCGCAATTTCGACCGGATGTCGCATGGCTATAGCGGCATCGTCTCGGGGATCACGCGCCGCACCGGCCGCTACATGCTGATCTACCTCGCCCTGCTCGCCGGGCTCGGCTGGTCGTTCATGCGGCTGCCCTCCGCCTTCCTGCCGAACGAGGACCAGGGCTATCTGATCGTCGACGTGCAGGCCCCGCCGGAGGCCAGTGCCAACCGGACGCTCGACGTGCTCAAGCAGATCGAGAAGATCGCGCTCGCCGAGCCCGCCGTCTCGCGCATGGTCGGCATCTCCGGCTACAGCTTCGCCGGCGCCGGCGAGAACGCGGCGCTCGCCTTCATCACGCTGAAGGACTGGAGCGAGCGCGGCCCCAGCGATTCCGCCACTGCCATCTCGGCCCGGATGAACGGCAAGATGTTCCAGATCAAGGATGCGCAGACATTCGCACTGTCGCCGCCGCCGATCCAAGGGCTGGGCAATTCGAGCGGCTTCACCTTCCGCCTGCAGGACCGTGCCGGCCTCGGCCAGGAGGCGCTTTCGGCGGCGCGCGCGCAACTGCTCGCCGCGGCGGCCCAGAGCCCGGTTCTCGTCGGCCTTCGCGTCGAGGGGCTCGCCGATGCCGCCCAGGTCAACCTGATCATCGACCGCGAGAAGGCGAACACCTTCGGCGTCGCCTTCGCCGACATCAATGCCACGATCTCGGCCAATCTCGGCTCATCCTATGTCAACGACTTCCCGAATGCCGGGCGCATGCAGCGGGTCACGGTCCAGGCCGATGAAGGCCAGCGCATGCAGACCGCCGACCTTTTGCGCCTGAACGTCCGCAATGCCCATGGCGGCATGGTGCCGTTCTCCTCCTTCGCCAGCATCGAATGGTCGAAGGGCCCTTCGCAGGTCGTCGGCTATAACGGCTATCCCGCGGTGCGCATCGCCGGCCAGGCCGCGCCGGGCTATTCGTCGGGTGCCGCCATCGCCGAGATGGAAAGGCTGGCGCGCGAACTGCCGCCGGGCTTCGGCTATGAATGGACCGGACAGTCGCTGCAGGAGATCCAGTCGGGCTCGCAGGCGCCGTTGCTGATCGGACTCAGCATCCTGCTGGTCTTCCTGCTGCTGGCGGCGCTCTATGAGAGTTGGTCGATCCCGCTCTCGGTGATGATGGTGGTGCCGCTCGGCGTGATCGGCTCGGTCGCGGCGGTGACGTTGCGCGGCATGCCCAACGACGTCTACTTCCTCGTCGGGCTGATCGCGATCATCGGGCTCTCCGCCAAGAACGCGATCCTGATCATCGAGTTCGCCAAGGACCTGCATGCCGAGGGCAAGCCGCTCATGGAAGCGACGATCGAGGCGGCACATCTGCGCTTCCGGCCGATCCTGATGACCTCGCTCGCCTTCACGCTCGGCGTGGTGCCGCTCGCCATCGCGACGGGCGCCAGCGCCGCGAGCCAGAACGCGATCGGCACCGGCGTGCTCGGCGGCATGATCTCGGCGACGGTGCTCGCGATCTTCTTCGTGCCGGCCTTCTTCGTCTTCATCATGAAGCTGTTCGCGCCCAAGGAGCCCAAGCCGGGGCTGGAGCCGAAGGCGACGCAGGTCGCGGTGGCGGCGGAGGATTGAGCCGTCCGGGCCAAGCCGTCCCCTCGCGACGGCTGGGCCCCAGCAACTTCCGCAAGGAAAGCCAAGCCGCCTTGCGGCAAGTCAAAGTACCGGCGGCCGCCGCGGGGTAGGAGATTGCGACCGCTACCCCGAGGCGCCCCTTGCAGATCGCGACCTTCCTGCTGACTTCCGCGGCGATCCTGCTGACGCCGGGGCCGACCAACACGATTTTGGCCGCCTCCGGCGCGGCTATGGGCCTGCGGCAGGCGAAGCTGCTGCCGCTGGCCGAAGCGCTGGGCTATGCGCTCGCCATCGGCTTCTTCCTCTCGGTCGCGAGCCTGCTCAGGGACGTGCCGCAGGCCTTGCCGGCGATGAAGGCGATGGCCGCCGTCTGGCTTCTGATCTCGGCCCGCAAGCTCTGGTCGCTGCCCGTCGTCCCTGAGATCCCGGCACGCTCCGGCGCCTTTGCGCGGGTGCTGGTCACCACCCTGCTGAACCCGAAGGCGATGCTGGTCGGGACGATCTCGATCCCGTCCCTGCTGCCGGACGTACCGGCGCTCGGCCTGCTGAGCTTCGTCGCGCTGTCGGCCCTGGCCGGGCTCGGCTGGACCGTACTCGGCGCAAGCCTGCCGGCACGCCTGCGGCGGCATTCCTACCGGATGGCGGCGATGATCGTCTGCGGCTTCGCCGTCGCGGCGGCCGTCAGCGCAGCGCAGTGAGAAACTGAACGGAGCCGGCCGAAAGCCGGCACCGTCCTACCCTGATGGCGCCTTAAGCATCGGACCGAAAAGTGGACTCCACTTTTCGGACAATTCCGACGCGATAACACTGAGATAGATCACCCTGACCGCGTCCGAACGGACGCGCGGCGATCTAGGCGCCTTTCGCGTCCCGCCTGGCCTGAGCGCGCTTGCCGGCCTGCGAGACGCTGCCGACCTTGGCCCGGTTGACGCTGAAGCGGCGCTTGCGGCTCTCGATCGCGATCATGCCGCCGTCCGCGGAGCGGTCGACCGGCTGAGCCTTGGCCTTGCTGCCGGCCTTGAGCGCGAGCGCCCGGCGGGCGGCATCCTTCATCTCCTCATGGGCTGCGATCGCCCGGCGACGCGCCGTCTCCCGGTTGAGCCGCTTGGCGGCCTGGGCCCAGACCTGCTTGCGGCGGGACGGACGCTCGACCTCCCCCGGAAAGCTCCCGCCGCGCGCATCGGCCTTGCCGCGAATGCTGCGGCGCATCTGCCGGACGAAGGTCCGCTCCTTCTCCTGGAGGTCGCGGATGCGCTTGCGCATCTCGGCGAGCGCCTTGTCGTCGGCCTCGACGATGGCCGGGTAATGCGTCCCGGCGACGAAGGCGATTTCGTCCTGCTTGAGCAGGGAATTCTCGGTCTTGATCGACAGCGTCATCGCTTGCGCCTCCATGCTTGTCCGGGAGGCGCAGTATTCGGCGGCCCACGCGCCCTGGCAACCGGGATGCAGGCGCGCGGATTTCCAGGCGCCGCTTCACCCGGCGATAGCACCCGGTGCGGCAATGAAGCGTCAAGCGGCTTTATGTTTGGAGGCCCGAAGGGCGAAGGCTCTCAGGGTCTCCAGACTCAGGCGGCGCGCCCCGGCATCGTCGCAGGCGGCATGCCATCCTTGATGATGCCCCTGAGCTGCCCCCTCAGTTCCGGGCTGTCCTTATGGCCATGCACGGCAACAGCATGCTGGACGGCAGCCTCCAGCAGCTCCTTTTCGGAATCGGCGCTGATCGCGATCGAGCACTTCATCTCGCTCGGGAATGCACGGCAATCGATGAACTTGCGTCCCATTGCGTCCTCCCCTTCTGGAAGGCCGAGCATTTCTCCGCCGCCTCCTGACGATGGAGACTGCCCGCTCGCAATATAGCTCATCCGGGGGAGCTTGGGAAAAGGCGCGTCGTCGCCCCGTCAGGGCAGCGGAGCCCCGGTTTCCGACAAAAAACTGCCGGCTCATCCACAGGTGGAACGGAGGTGATCAACAGCCTGAGACGGCGGATGGTGCCGCAAGAGGGATTCGAACCCCCGACCCCCTCATTACGAATGAGGTGCTCTACCAGCTGAGCTATTGCGGCGACGGACGGGGCTGTACCAGCCCACCCGGTTCTTGGCAAGCTGCGGGTGAAGCCTTCCCGCCTAAAACGGCACTGAGCAGAGCAAGCGAAACGGAGTAAGCTCTTTGCTGCCATAGGCCGCGTGGAAACGCCCCGCCCAGCCCCGGGAGCCTGTCATGTCCGAAGCAACGTTGCGGGCCTTGGTTTCGATCGTACTGTCGAGCGCAGCGGTTCCGAACATCCGCTTTCGGATCGAGGGCTATGATGTCTACGCCGAGCGCTTCACGCGGCTGAAGGCGGCCATCCGAAGGCAGGAGATCGGCTTCGAGATCGACGATGCCTATCTCGCCTCGTCCCAGGCCGACGCAGCCTACAACCCGCGCAAGGACAGCATGATCCTGCATTCGTCCATGCTGAAATCGACCGCGATCTCCCAGCGGCACCGCGGCGCCATCATCCATGAATGTCTGCACGCCGTCCTCGACATGGATTATGTCCAGGGCATCTCGCCCTATCAGGAGGAAACCGTCTGCGCGCTGACCTCGAACATCTATGTGCTGCACCATTACGGCAAGCCGCTGTTCAAGCCGAACGGCAACGCCACCCAGCTCACGCGCAAAATCGGCCGCAAGCCGGGCATGGACGTCACTTTCGACGACAGCTTCCAGGCGATGTATGAGCAGGTGGCGACGATCTACGATCAGGCCGATCCGAACTATGGCAGGCGTCCGGGCCTGCACAACGGCCTGCGCCAGCGGCTCTGACCTCCCCTTCCCGGGGCATCCTCAGCCCTTTTTGAGCTTCTCCGTCTCGGCCTTCTCCTGACCGAGCGCGACGATGCCGCGGCGGATGGCCCTCGTGCGGGTGAAGTGCTTGTGCAGCGTCTCGCCGTCACCATAGCGGATGGCGCGGGTGAGCAGCGCGAGATCCTCGTTAAAGCGGCCGAGCATCTCCAGCACCGCCTCCTTGTTGGCGAGGAAGACGTCGCGCCACATCGTCGGGTCACTGGCCGCGATGCGGGTGAAGTCGCGGAAGCCGCCGGCCGAGAACTTGATCACCTCCGACTGCGTCACCGCCGCCAGATCCTCGGCGGTGCCGACGATGTTGTAGGCGATCAGATGCGGCAGATGGCTGGTGATGGCGAGGACGAGGTCGTGGTGCTGCGAGCCCATCACCTCGACGATCGCGGCCATGCCCTCCCAGAACTGGCGGGTGCGGGCAATCGCCCCCTCATCGGTGCCGGGCGGCGGCGTCAGGATGCACCAGCGGTTGAGGAAGAGGCTGGGGAAACCGGCATCGGGGCCGGAATTCTCGGTGCCGGCGACCGGATGGGCCGGGACGAAATGCACGCCCTCGGGCAGATGCGGGCCGACCGCCTCGACGACGGCATGCTTGACCGAGCCGACATCGGACAGGATCGCGCCGGGCTTCAGCACGCCGGCGATCTGCGCCGCCACCGCGCCGCAGGCGCCGACCGGCACACAGAGCACGACATGATCGGCCTCACGCGCCGCCTCGACGGCGCTTTCGGCGACTTCGTGGCCGAGATCGAGCTCGCGGGCCCGCCGCCGGACATCCGCATTGGCGTCGCTCAGCACGATGTGGCGGGCGAGATTGAGCTCCTTCGCCGCATGCGCGATCGAGGAACCTATCAGGCCGATGCCGATGATGGCGAGCCGCCCGAAGAGCGGCTCGTCGCGGCGCGGCGCGAAGCTCTCGGGCGCGCTCACGCGGCCTTGCCCAGGAAGTCGGCGAGCGCCGCCACGACGAGGCGGTTGGCCTCCTCGCTGCCGATGGTCATGCGCAGCGCGTCGGGCAGGCCATAGGAGGCGACCGAGCGCAGGATCAGGCCGCGTTCGGACAGGAAGGCATCGGCCTCCTTGGCGGTCTTGCCGGCGAGCTTCGGGAAATGGATCAGGATGAAATTGCCGACCGAGGGCGTGACGGAGAGGCCGAGCTTCTCCAGCTCGGCCGTGACCCAGGCCAGCCATTTGTCGTTATGCGCGATCGCGGCAGCAAGATGCGCCTCGTCGGCGATTGCCGCGACGCCGGCCTCGATCGCGGCGCCGTTGACGTTGAACGGGCCGCGGGTGCGATTGAGTGCATCGATGACATCGGCCGGCCCGTAGAGCCAGCCGAGGCGCAGATTGGCGAGGCCATAGATCTTCGAGAAGGTGCGCGTCATCACGACGTTCTCGCTCTCGGCGACGAGTTCGAGGCCGGAGGCATAGTCGTTGCGGCGGACATATTCGGAATAGGCCGCATCGAGCACCAGCAGCACATGCGGCGGCAGGCCGGCATGCAGGCGCTTGACCTCGTCGAAGGGCAGATAGGTACCGGTCGGGTTGTTGGGGTTGGCGAGGAAGACGATCTTGGTCTTCGGCGTCACCGCCTTCAGGATCGCATCGACATCGGTCCTCAGATCCTTCTCGGGCACGACGACCGGCTTGCCGCCCGCGGCGAGGATGGCGATCTTGTAGACGAGGAAGCCGTGCTCGGTGAAGACACCCTCGTCCCCCTCGCCGAGATAGACCTTGGTGATCAGCTGCAGCAGCTCGTCCGAACCGGTGCCGCAGACGAGGCGGTTCGGATCGAGCCCGTAGCGGCCGGCGATCGCCTCGCGCAACTTCGTCGCCGAGCCGTCGGGATAGAGTTCGAGCTTGCCGGCGAGCGCGCCATAGGCGGCGACCGCCTTCGGGCTCGGACCCAGCGGGGTCTCGTTGGAGGAGAGCTTGTGCAGCTTGACGCCGGCCGGGGCCGACGACTTGCCGGGAACATAGGCCTCGATGTCGAGGACGCCGGGACGCGGAACGGGACGGGAGGGCGTGGTCATGGCGCGGGCTTTCGGTTTCAGGCGTTTGTTCGAACCACCGAAGTCATCCCGGGCGACCGGAGAGAGACCCGGGATCCATGCCGAGACGCTTCAGCATGGATCCCGGATCGGCGCCGCTACGCGGCTTGTCCGGGATGACGAAGAGGGTTCAGCGATGAGGGTTCATTTCAGGAGCGCGTGGACTTGAAGGCGAAGCGGGCGGCGTGGCTGCCGATCTCGGCAAGTTCCTTGAGACCGGCCGGCTCGAGCGCGGCACGGATCGCTCCGACCGGGGTCTCACCGGACGCAGCCACGAGCAGCGCCAGATGCGAGCCGTCGGCGGCACTGGCCGAAACCTCGGCGAGATGCTGGGCAAGGCCGGCGCGCAACGTCTCCGACCAGCGCTCCACACGGGCGGCATAGAGCACGATCTCGCGCATGGCGGCATCCGCCAGCGGCTTGGCGATGCAGTAGACCGGGGTCCCCGCCGGATGGTCCGGACGCTCGATGAAGGGCAGGCGGGCGATGATCTTCGGCTTGTCCTCGCCGATCAGATCGCGCCACCAGACGCCGGCGCTGGCGCCGAGATCCATGCGGAAGATGCCGAGATCACCGACCGATTCGGCCACCGCCCGGATCACGGCGCGGGCATCCTCATGCGGGACGTATGGCACGGTGAAGCCGAAATGGAAGCGGGCGCTGTCGCGCATCGGCGCGTCGCCGCCGGAGATGTCGGCATGGACCGAGTAATTAGCCTGCACGAAGGTGAAGGTCGCGATGATGATGCGCCAGATGCTCTCGACCGTGTCGAGCGGCAGCAGCCCCTGATGGCGCAGCGCCAGGCGCTTCATCATGTCGGCCTCGCGACCAGGGCGGAAGGCCGACCCCGAAACCTGCGTCTTCTTGATCGCGATCAGCGTCTCGATGATGGAGGAGCGCTCCATCAGGAGGCCGTGCATGGCAGCGTCGATGCGATCGATCTCGCTGCGCAGATCGGCAAGGGTCGTCGGAGCGGCTTCGGCCATGGGGTTCGACCAACCTCCAGAAGGAACGGCCTCCAGCCCTCGTCCCGAGGAGCCGCGAAGGACGCTCCAGAACGCGCTGGAACCGCCTTCGAGACGCGGACCAATATCCGCTCCTCAGGGTGAGGGCTGAGGTTTCACTGGTCTCATATCTGCGCCGGTCCGCCTTGGCAAAGCCGTCAGCGCGCATCCGCGCGTTGACAGGGCACGAGCGGCACGCCATCGGTTAGGTCCGCTATTTCGAACAGGCCGGGCGACAAGACAAATCGGAATGCCAAACCGGACGACCCAGGAAGACCAGGCTCTGGCCGATGCGCTGACCGAAGCCAACCGGCCTTCCAGCCTGCTCGTGCAATTCGGTCCCGAACGGGCGCTCCAGCTCGATTCCGGCGCGGTGCTCGAGCATTGGCAGATCGCCTATCAGACCTATGGGCAGCTGAATGCGGACCGCTCCAATGCCGTCCTGATCTGCCATGCGCTGACCGGCGACCAGCATGTCGCCAGCCGCAACCCGATCACCGGCAAGGGCGGCTGGTGGACGGCGATGGTCGGCCCCGGCAAGCCGGTCGATACCGACCGCTTCTTCGTGATCTGCGCCAATGTGCTCGGCGGCTGCATGGGCACCACCGGCCCGGCCTCGACCAATCCGGAGACCGGCAAGCCCTGGGGCCTGTCCTTCCCGATGGTGACGATCCGCGACATGGTGCGGGCACAGGCGCATCTCCTCGACTCGCTCGGCATCGACAGCCTGTTCAGCGTCGTCGGCGGCTCGATGGGCGGTATGCAGGTGCTGCAATGGGCGGCGAGCTACCCGCAGCGGGTGTTCTCGGCCGTGCCGCTTGCGACCGCAGCCAAGCATTCGGCCCAGAACATCGCCTTCCACGAGGTCGGACGCCAGGCGGTGATGGCCGATCCCGACTGGCGCGGCGGGCGCTATCTCGACGAGAATACGCGCCCGGCCAAGGGCCTGTCGGTAGCGCGGATGGGCGCCCACATCACCTATCTCTCGGAGCCGGCACTGCACCGCAAATTCGGCCGCCGGCTGCAGGAGCGCAGCGCGCCGACCTTCACCTTCGACGCCGATTTTCAGGTTGAAAGTTACCTCCGCCATCAAGGCGTCAGCTTCGTCGAACGCTTCGACGCCAATTCCTATCTCTACGTGACGCGGGCGATGGACTATTTCGACCTCGCCGCCGACCATGACGGCGTGCTCGCCAAGGCTTTCGCCGGCACGAAGACACGCTTCTGCGTCGCGTCCTTCACCTCCGACTGGCTGTTCCCGACCAGCGATTCGCGCGCCATCGTGCATGCGCTGAACGCGGCCGGCGCCTCGGTCTCCTTCGTCGAGCTCGAAAGCGACAAGGGCCACGACGCCTTCCTGCTGGAGGAGCCGAACCTGTTCGCGACGACACGCGGCTTCATCGGCGCGGCGGCACGGGCGCGGGGGCTGTGATGGCGACGCGGGAAAGCAACCTCAATCGTCATGGTCGGGCTTGTCCCGACCATCCACGTCTTCGCTGGTCGAATGTCGCGTTCAAGACGTGGATGCTCGCCACAAGGGCGAGCATGACGGATCGGTTCACACTCCCTACCGACATGGGGCGTCGATGACCCTCCCGGACAACCACACCAACCGCATCGACCTGCGCCTCGTCGCCGAGATGGTGACGCCCGGCTCGCGCGTGCTCGATGTCGGCTGCGGCGACGGCGAATTGCTGGCGCTGCTCGCCGAAACCCGCGGCGTCGACGCCCGCGGCATCGAATTGTCGCGCGAAGGCGTCGCCGGCTGCGTGGCGCGCGGGCTCTCGGTGATCCAGGGCGACGCCGAC
The DNA here is from genome assembly GCF_058798075.1 of Allobosea sp. GW823-FHT01F03. Taxonomy (NCBI): domain Bacteria; kingdom Pseudomonadati; phylum Pseudomonadota; class Alphaproteobacteria; order Hyphomicrobiales; family Alloboseaceae; genus Allobosea; species Allobosea sp. GW823-FHT01F03. The sequence continues at coordinate 4,791,741 of NZ_CM179505.1, forward strand.
ACCGATCTCGCCGACTATCCCGACGATTCCTTCGACTACGTCATCCTCTCGCAGACCATCCAGGCGACGCGCAATCCGCGGCTGGTGTTGGAGCAGATGCTGCGCATCGGCCGGCGCGCCATCGTCTCCTTCCCGAATTTCGGGCATTGGCGCATGCGCAGCCAGGTCTTCTTCCTCGGCCGCATGCCGGTGACCGAGGCCCTGCCCTATTCCTGGTGGGACACGCCGAACATCCATTTCTGCACGATCCGCGACTTCGTCGTGCTCTGCGACACGATCGGCGCGGTCAAGGAACGGGCGGTCGCGCTCGACGTCGCCGGCGGCAAAGTCGGCGTCAGCGCGCCCTGGTGGTTCTGGAACCTCTTTGGCGCGCAGGCGGTGTTCCTGCTGAAGCGCGGATAGCGCCGCAGTCTTTCCGGTGCTTCGCGCAGCGAAGAGCCCGGAACCCATGAACACCACGCGTCAAATCGAGGCGAGCCGCCTCGGTCATTCCGGCAACCATGGTGTTCATGGGTTCCGGGCTCAGGCCTGAGGCCTGCCCCGGAAAGACAAGGCCACGTCAGAACGCCTCTTCCCAGTTGCGGCTGAGCCGCATCGCCGAATTGATCAGTCCGACCATCGAATAGGTCTGCGGGAAATTGCCCCAGAGTTCGCCGGTCTCGAGATCGGCGTCCTCGGAGAGCAGGCCGAAGCTGTTGCGGCGCTGCAGGATGCGCCCGAACAGCTCCTTGGCCTCGTCCTTGCGGCCGATCGCGTGCAGCGCATCGACATACCAGAAGGCGCAGATCAGGAAGCCGGTGTGCATGAAGCCGAAATCGTCCTGCGTGCCGTAGCGCAGGATCAGGTCGCCGCGGCCGAGCTCGCGGCCGATCGCCTCGACAGTCGCGATATAACGGGGATCATCCGGCTTGACGAAGCCGAGCTCGGCGAAAAGCAGCAGCGTCGCGTCGAGATCGGTCCCGTCGAAGGTCGAGACGAAATGACCCTTCTCCTGGTTCCAGACCCGGTCGGCAATGATGCCTTTCAGACGCCTGGCCTCGCCGCGCCAGTACTCCTTGCGGTCGGCCCGGCCGAGCGTGCCGGCGATGCGGGCAAGCCGGTCGCAGGCGGCCCAGCACATCACGCTGGAAAAGGAGTGGACGACCTGCTTCTCGCGTAGCTCCCAGGGGCCGGCATCGGGCTTGTCGAAGAGCTCGATCGCCCGCTCGCCCATACGCTCGAGCTGGCTGAAGAGCGTTTCCTTGCCCGGCTGGATGAGCCGGCGGTCGAAGAAGGAATGGGTGGCGGCGAGCACGACCGCGCCATAGCCGTCATTCTGGATCTGCGTCGCCGCGCCATTGCCGACACGCACAGGCTGGTGACCGCGATAGCCGGCGAGATTCGGCACCTCGAATTCGCGGAGCTCGCCGCCGCGGGTGATCGGATAGAGCGGCGGCAGATGCTCGGCACCATTCTCCGAGAAAGTGTCGACGATGTTGGTGATGAAGCCGAGATAATCCTCCATCGTCCGCGTCGTGCCGAGGCGGTTCAGCGCATGCACGACGAAATAGGCGTCGCGCAGCCAGCAGAAGCGGTAGTCCCAGTTGCGCTGCGTACCCGGCGCCTCGGGGATCGAGGTGGTCAGCGCCGCGACGATGGCCCCGCTCTCCTCGAAGGAGCAGAGCTTCAGCGTGATCGCGGCACGAATGACCTCGCGCTGCCATTCGAAGGGGATGGAAAGCGAGCGGACCCAGTCGCGCCAGTAATCGGTGGTCTTGTCGAGGAACTCGCGCGAGGTCGTCTCGATCTCGGCGCGCAGCGCCTCGTCCGAGCCGATGAAGAAGGAGAACGGCTTCTCGACCGCGAAAGGGATGCTCTCCAGCACATAGGAGATCGGCGCGTCGGTGGTCAGGCGGATGGTCTGGTCGGCTCCGACGAAGCGGACATGGTTGGAGCCGCGGGTGATCTCGTCCGGCACCTCGCCGAGACCGAGGCACGGCTTCACGACGACACGTATGCGCGGGCGGCCGGAGACCCGCCTGACGCGGCGGACCAGCTGAGGCGGCCGAAAGAAGCGCTCATAGCGGACGAAGCGCGGCGCGAAATCGAGGATCTCCAACGCATTGCCGTGATCGTCGGAAAGCACCGAGGAGAGGATCGCGGTGTTGTCGAGATAGCTCTGCTCGCAGCGCGTCATGCCGACCATCTCGATGGCGAAGACGCCCTTTTCCGGCATCGCATCGCCATCCTCGATCCGATTGTCGATCAGAGAGCAGAACACCGGGTCGCGGTCGAAGCGCGGGAAGCAGCCCCAGACGATCCGGGCCTGGCGGTCGATCAGCGCGGCGATGGAGCAGTTGCCGATGACGCCGAGATCGAGCGAGGCCACGCCCGGCGGGGCGACGGTGGTGACAGTCATGCCTATCCCTGATGCAGCTGGTCTTGGTGGAAGGTTCAGTTCTGGAGAAAGGTTTCGAGCGTGAGCTCGCCGCCATCCGCAGCGCCGAGCAGGATACGGTGCAACGCAGTCGGCGAGGCGAGCCGGTGCCGGGCGCAAGTCTGCCCTTCCCCGATCCGAATCGATAGCCCTCCGGCATCGTTGACGGTGGCGAAACCGTTCTCGTCGGTGATGTCGTCGCCGATGAACACGGGCAGGCGGCCGCGATAGGCGGGCTGCTGCATCAGCCAGGCAATGGCCCCGCCCTTGCTCGCAGTGGCCGGAACCAGCTCGGCGACGGCCTTGCCGTGCTGCAGCCGCATCGAGGGGCCGATCTCGGCTGCCAGGCGTTCCATCAGCTCCATCGCCTCATCGGCCAGCGCCGGGGCCAGCCGCCAGTGCAGCGCGACGGACTGGCGCTTGTCCTCGACGATGACGCCGATATTCGCATTAGCGAAACGCACCATGGCCCGCGTCGCGGTACGGAGCGCCTCGGAGGGCGCCGCCAGGGGAGCCTCCTCGCCGCCGAGACGAATCTGCGCGCCGTGCAGGCCGGCGGCGTCGAAACGGAAAGGCGCCGTCATCCTGTCCAGAAACGCCACCGGACGGCCGGAAACCAGCGCCAGCGCGCCACCGAGGCGCTGGCTCAGCGCATCCAGCGCACCCGGCACGCGCCGGTCGAGGCGGACGTCCTCTGGCGAAGGCGCGATCTCGACCAGGGTTCCGTCGAAATCAAGAAACAATGCTATCGATGCGGTACGTGCTGCGAGCGGCGCGTGCAGCTCTGCAGCTTCTGGGCTCTGAGTTTGCGACATGGCGGCCTTGCTAAAGGACGAAACGGGCGAAAGGACGACCGTCCGTCGGCTCGCCACATTCAGGGTTCAGCTTCCCACCGTCGCCATGATCCGGTCACGGCGGCGACGCGATCCGGCCAAGAAGGCCGGCGTGCACACGAAACATTACGTCTGCCGGCGCGTTCTGTTCCCGCGCCAAAACGGCATTCGTCAACAAAAGTGAGGCATTATGCGTCTTGTGGTGGTCTCCAACCGCGTCACCATGCCAGAACGTGGCGAAAAAGTGGCAGCCGGCGGGCTCGCGGTGGCACTCCGCTCCGCTCTGGAAGCGCATGGCGGGCTCTGGTTCGGCTGGAGCGGGAGCACGAGCGCCGAACCGTCCTCCCGCGTAGAACCGGTCCGCGTCGGCAAAGTCTCCTATGCCATCGCCGATCTGACCGAGGCCGAGCGTCAGAGCTACTATCTGGGTTTCTCGAACCGGGCGCTGTGGCCGCTGATGCATTACCGGCTCGGCCTCACCGAGTTCGACCGCTCCGACTATACCGGCTATCTCGCGGTCAACCGCCGGTTCGCCAGGCTTTTGCTGCCGCTGCTGCAGCCCGACGACGTGATCTGGATCCACGACTATCACCTGATCCCGCTGGCGGCGGAGCTGCGGCGCCGCGGCGTCACCAACCGGATCGGCTATTTCCACCACATTCCCTGGCCGTCTGCCGAAGTCTTCGGGGCGCTGCCCTTCAGCGCCACCCTGATCAGCACGATGACGGCCTATGACCTCGTCGGCATGCAGACTCAAACCGACGCCGACAATCTGATCGGCGGGCTGGTCGCGCTGCGCGGCGCCCAGCGCGACGGCGAGCGGGTGAGGGCCGGGCCGCGCGAAACCATCGTCCGCGCCTTCCCGATCGGCATAGACGTCGAATCGTTTCGCAAGCTCGCCGTCGCCTCGGTGCGCGCCGCGACCCAACCGATCCGTGCGACCACCGGCCCGCTCGGCGGCCGCAAGCTGGTGATCGGCGTCGATCGGCTCGACTATTCCAAGGGAATCGTCCAGCGGCTCGAGGCTTTCGGCCAGTTCCTGCGCAGCCATCCCGAACATCGCGGCAATGTCGGCCTGCTGCAGATCGCGCCGCCCTCGCGCAGCGACGTCCCCGAATATGCCGAGCTCGACCGGCAATCGGACGAGGTCGCCGGACGTCTGAATGCCGCGCTCGGCGAATTCGACTGGACGCCGATTCGCGTCGTCAAGAAGGCCTATTCGCGCAGCGCATTGGCCGGTTTCTACCGGCGCGCCCAGGTCGGGCTGGTGACGCCGATGCGCGACGGCATGAACCTCGTCGCCAAGGAATATATCGCGGCGCAGAATCCCGAGGATCCCGGCGTGCTGGTGCTGTCGCGCTTTGCCGGCGCCGCGCATCAGATGCACGAGGCGCTGATCGTCAACCCCTACGACACGCATGAGGTCGCCGAAGCGATTCGCACCGCGCTCGCCATGCCGCAATCGGAGCGGGTGCGGCGCTTCGAGCGGCTCTACGGCACTATCGCCGCGAGCGATATCGGCTGGTGGACCTCGCGCTATCTCGCCGCGCTGACCGGCGCCGACAGCGATGACGGCCTCGTGCCGCCGGAGCCGCCGCGGCGGACGAACCGAACCCGCCAGGCAGCAGCCGGGCCAAATGCGACAAGCCGCCCGACGACAAAAAAAACGACGGCAAAACCGGCCAAAAAGCCGGCGCCGGCAGCAAATGATGCAGTAATGAGCGAAATGCGCGCCGGTTTCAGGCAAGAGGACGGCGCCAAGCTCTTGCCGAATACCGCTTCACCTCGCTAGAAGCAGGCACGGATCGCTTCTTCTTGCCACGCTGGCAGGACGAGCCAGGTCTGGAGCGACATGTCGGCCTGATAGGCTGTGGAGGCGGGCGGAGGGCATTTGATGCGAGGCGCACTCGGGGGATCGGGCGTTCTGCTACGCCGTCTCCGCGAGGTGATGGCAGCGCCGGTCAGTCCGCAGGAGCGGCTGGACCGGCTCGTCGTCCTGATCGCCGGCAATCTCGTGGCCGAGGTCTGCTCGGTCTATGTCCTGCGTGAAGACGGCTCGCTCGAGCTCTATGCCACCGAAGGCCTCAACCGCGAGGCGGTCCACCACACCACCATGCGCGCTGGCGAGGGCCTGGTCGGCCTGATCGCCAGCGAGGCCGAGCCGATCGCGCTTTCGGACGCACAATCGCACCCGGCCTTCTCCTACCGCCCCGAAACCGGCGAAGAGATCTACCGTTCCTTCCTGGGCGTGCCGATCCTGCGCGGCGGCGCGGTGATGGGCGTGCTCGTCATCCAGAACCGCGCCTCGCGCATCTACAGCGAGGACGAGACCGAATCGCTGCAGACCACGGCCATGATCATGGCCGAGATGATCGCGGCCGGCGGCCTGAAGGCCCTGTCCCGGCCCGGCGCCGCGATCGGCCTCGAGCGTCCGATCCACGGCGTCGGCACCACATTGGCCGACGGCGTCGGCCTCGGCTACGCCGTGCTGCACGAGCCTCGCGTCGCGATCACCGACCTGATCGCCGAGGACCCTGCCTTCGAGGTCTCGCGGCTGGAAGCGGCGATCGCGCAGATGCGCGTGGCGATCGACGAGCTGATCGAGCGCGGCGATGTCGCCCATACCGGCGAGCATCGCGACGTTCTCGAGACCTTCCGCATGTTCGCGCATGATCAGGGCTGGCTGCGGCGCATGCGCGAGGCGGTGATGACCGGCCTCACCGCCGAGGCGGCGGTCGAGCGCGTGCAGTCGGATACGCGCGCCAAGATGCAGCGCCAGACCGACCCCTATCTGCGCGAGCGCCTGCACGATCTCGACGACCTCGCCAACCGGCTGCTGCGCACGCTGGTCGGCAAGCCGAACGGCGTCGCCCGCGAGCAATTGCCGGAAAACGCCATCCTCATCGCCCGTTCGATGGGGCCGGCGGCCCTTCTCGACTATGACCGAGCCCATCTGCGCGGCCTCGTGCTCGAAGAGGGCGGTCCGACCAGCCATATCGCGATCGTGGCGCGCGCGCTCGGCATTCCGGCCGTGGGCGAGATCGCCAATGCGACAGCACTGATCGAGGCGGGCGACGCGGTCATCGTCGACGGCCAGGCCGGCGAGGTGCAGATCCGGCCACAGCCCGATGTCGAGAACGCCTACAAGGACAAGGCGCGCCTGCGCGCCCGCAAGCAGGAGCAGTTCCGCAAGCTCAAGACGCAGCCGGCGGTGACCAAGGACGGTGTCGGCATCAGCCTGCAGATCAATGCCGGGCTGCTCGTCGACCTGCCCAATCTGGACGAGACCAATGCCGGCGGCATCGGGCTGTTCCGCACCGAGCTGCAATTCATGGTGGCGCAGCACATGCCGACCACCGCCGAGCAGCAGACGCTCTACGGCGCGGTGCTGGCCGCGGCCAATGGCCGGCCCGTGACCTTCCGGACCCTCGATATCGGCGGCGACAAGGTGCTGCCCTATATGGAGCGCGTCGAGGAGGAGAACCCGGCGCTGGGCTGGCGGGCGATCCGCATCGGGCTCGACAAGCCACGGCTGCTGCGCGCCCAGGTCCGGGCGCTGCTGCGCGCCGGCGCGGGCTACGACATGAAGATCATGCTGCCCATGATCGCGACCGTGAACGAATTCCTCCGGGCCCGGCTGATCGTACGCCGCGAGCTCGCCGTATTGGAGCGCGACGGCCGCCCGGCCCCGTCCAGCCTCCAGCTCGGCGTCATGGTCGAGGTGCCCTCCCTGCTCTTCGAATTGCCGGAGATCGCCCGCGAGGCGGACTTCCTCTCGGTCGGCACCAATGACCTGATGCAGTTCCTGTTCGCGGCCGATCGCGAAAACCGGCGCGTCTCGGAACGCTTCGATCCGCTCTGCGCCGCCGGGCTGCGGGCCCTGCGCGCAATCGTCGACCATGCCGACAAGGCCGGCTGCCCGGTCACGGTCTGCGGCGAGATGGGCGGCAAGCCGATCGAGGCACTGGCGCTGATCGCGCTCGGTTACCGCTCGTTCTCGATGTCGGCGGCCTCGGTCGGGCCGGTCAAGGCGATGCTGCGGGCACTCGATGCCGGCAAGGCGCGCCAACGTCTCGATGCCTGGCTCGCCGCGTCGGACGGCGCCGCCAGCCTGCGCCCGCTGCTTTCGGCGCTCGCCGCCGAGATGAAGGTACCGGTCTAGCGACGCCCGCTAACCGTGCTTGCCGGCCGCGCCGGCCCCTATGTCCAGCAAGATCGCATCAGCGCCATGTCCCTCCTCCTCCCGCAAGACCGCCTCGACGGCATCGTCGCCCGCCATGCCGCGGCCAGCGACGCAATCAACCATGCGAGCGATCCGGTCCGCGTGGTCGAGCTCGCCAAGGAACTGGCCGAACTCGACCCGGTGGTCGCCGCCATCGCCGCCTGGCGCAAGGCGCAGGCCGGACTCGACGAGGCGCTCGCCATGATCGACGATCCGTCGACCGATGCCGAGATGCGCGACCTCGCCTATGAGGAGCGCGACCTGGCGCGCGCCGAGATCGAGACACGCAGCCGCGAGATCCTGATCGCGCTGCTCCCCAAGGACGCCGCAGACGAGCGCGGCGTCATCCTCGAGATCCGGGCCGGAACCGGCGGCGACGAAGCCTCGCTCTTCGCCGGCGACCTGCTGCGCATGTATCAGCGCTACGCCGCCCAGAAGGGCTGGAGCCTCGACATTCTCTCCGAGAGCGAAGGCACGGTCGGCGGCTTCAAGGAGGTCATCGCGGAGATCTCCGGCAAAGGTGTCTATGCGAGGCTGAAATTCGAATCCGGCGTCCACCGCGTGCAGCGCGTGCCCGACACCGAGGCGAGCGGGCGCATCCATACCTCGGCCGCCACCGTCGCGACCCTGCCGCTCGCCAGCGAGGTCGACGTGTCGCTCGATGAAAAGGATCTGCGCATCGACACGATGCGCGCCGGCGGCGCCGGCGGCCAGCACGTCAACAAGACCGAATCGGCGGTGCGCCTGACGCATCTTCCGTCCGGCATCGTGGTGGTGGTCCAGGACGAGCGCTCGCAGCACAAGAACAAGGCGCGCGCCTTCGAGCTGATGCGCGCCAAGCTCTACGACATGGAGCGCAGCCGCGCCGACGCGGAGCGCTCGGCCGACCGGCGCTCGCAGATCGGCTCCGGCGACCGCTCGGAGCGGATCCGGACCTACAATTTCCCGCAAGGCCGCGTCACCGAGCATCGCATCAACCTGACGCTCTACAGGCTTGACGAGATGATGCAGGGGCTGGTGCTCGACGAGATCATCGACGCCCTCACCGCTGCCCGCCAGGCCGAGCTGCTCGCAGAGCAAGGGGCAGCGTGAAACCTTCCGCCGGAACGTGCGTTACTTGGCTATCGGTAACGTCGTTAGGGGAGGATAGAGATGAAGACCCTGTTCAGCAGCATGGTCCTTGCGGCAGCGATCGCCCTGACGCCGGCCCTGGCCCAGGCCCAGACCGGTTCGCAGACCGCACGCAAGGTGTTCGGCGGCGATGCCGCGCATCTGCAGAAGGCCAAGACCGAGAAGCAGGCACGCCAGGATTGCCAGCTTCAGTTCCGCGGCGCTAAGGAGAGCAAATCCGCGCTCCGCACCAAGATGAACGCCTGCGTCCAGGAGCAGATGCAGGGCAACTGAGCCGGCCCGAAGGCCGGCGCCAAGGATCGATTTGCCGCGCACCGGCCATCCCGCCGACGGTTTTGAGCCCGCTGTCCCCGTGACGGCGGGCGCAGCCGTGTCCGAGACGCGCAAGGTGCTCGCAAGAGCGCTGCGCCAGGCAGGGGTCGCCGACTGGAGCTTCGAAGCGCGCATCCTCATCGAGGATCTCGCCGGCGCAGGCGATCGGCTGGATATTGATTCGGCCACCCGGCTTCAGGCGGCGCTGACACGACGGCTCGCCGGCGAGCCGCTCTGGCGCGTGCTCGGCGCCCGCGAATTCTGGGGGCTGAGCTTTCGCCTGTCGACCGGCACGCTCGAACCCCGGCCCGATAGCGAGACGCTGATCGAGGCGGCCCTGCAGCATCTTGGCGAGCGTCGCCGGGAGGCGCTCGCCTTTCTCGATCTCGGCACCGGCACGGGCTGCCTGCTGATCGCAGCACTGAGCGAGTTTCCGTTGGCCCGCGGCACTGGCGTCGACCTGTCCGAGGACGCGCTGGCGACCGCCGTCCGCAACGCCGTCAGCAACGGGGTCGCCGATCGGGCTGAGTTCCGCCTGGCGCGCTGGGATGCGGGGCTGAGCGGAAAATTCGACCTCATCCTGTCGAATCCGCCCTATATTTCCAGCCGCGAGATCGCCCTGCTCGAACCTGCCGTGCGCGACCATGATCCGCATCTGGCGCTGGATGGCGGGGCCGACGGGCTCGACGCCTATCGCGCCCTCGCCGGGCTGCTGCCGGCGCGCCTGGCTCCCGAGGGCCGGGCGATCCTGGAAATCGGGGCCGGGCAGGAAGGCGATGTCTGCGCGCTGATGCAGGCTGCGGGACTGCGGCATCTGCAGTCGCATCGCGATCTCGGCGGCCATGTCCGCGCGCTGGTCTTCACAGCGGAACTGTGAACTTTCACAGTCACCCGAGCGAATTTGCTTGGAAGGGCGGCAGAAACCGGTTATGCACGGGTTGTCTTGAAGACGGTGTCGTCAGCACATAGCCTTTAGCGAGGACCAGCGAAACGGTCTGGCTTTTGGATTACTGCCAGGACCGACGCTAACTGACACAGCGAGATCGAGACTTCGAGCGTGCGAGAGCGCCGCTCGGTCTGGAGCCAAAGAAGCTCCGTTGGAAAGAGCGCGTGAAGATCCATATCGGCGCAGAGCCCTTCCAGGTCGGATTGCCTCAGCGCGGCGTCGCAACCCGCCGCGCGTCACTTCGTATGTGACGCCCTTGCACGGTTGCCTCGAATGAACAGAACGCGAGATTGACGCGAATGAGACCAGGTCAGAACCGGCGCATGCGCGGCCGTAACAACAATAACAACAACAATGGCGGCAACCGCAAAGCTCCAAATCCGTTGCAGCGGAGCTACGAATCCAACGGTCCCGACGTCAAGGTCAGGGGCACCGCCCAGCATGTCGCGGAAAAGTATCTTCAGCTAGCCAGGGATGCCCAGTCTTCGGGTGACCCGGTTGCCGCAGAGAACTATTTCCAGCACGCCGAACACTACTATCGCATCCTGCTCGCCGCCCAGGAGCAGATGGCGCAGCAATTCGGCCACAGCTTCCCGCCCAACCGCGCCTTCAACGAGGACCCGGACGAGGCCGAGGAAGAGAGCGAGGACGAGAACGCCGGCTTCCAGCCCGGTGGCCAGCCGGCCGAGCGCCAGAGCTACAACGGCAATGGCGGCGTCAACGGCCATGCCGCGCCGCGCCAGGAGGGCGAGCAAGGCGAGGGCCAGCGCTTCGACCGGCCGAACCGTGGCGAGCGCAATTTCGACCGCAACCCGGAGCGCAACGGCCGCCGCTTCGACCGCAATGACCGCCAGGAGCGCGGTGAGCGCGGCGAACGCCGCTTCGAGCGCCAGGACGGTCAGCCGGCGGCCCATGCACCGCGACCGGAAGCGCAGCCCGGTGCCGAGCAGCCCGACTATGTCGCGGAACCGATCCAGGCCGAGCGCCCGCCCCGCCCCGAGCGTCAGCCGCGTGGCGAGCGCCAGCGCCGGACCGAAGTCGCGGCCGTGACGGAGGAGCAGGAGGTCGCGACCGCCCTGCCGGCCTTCCTGACGACGCCGACGCGCCTGCCGATCGCGATCACCTCCAGCGAGGGCGAGACCGCCCCCCCGGAGGCCGCCGCCGAGCCGGTTTCCGCCGAAACGGCCGAGGCCGCAGAGCAGGAGAAGCCCAAGCGCACGCGCCGGCGCCGCTCGCCGCGGGAAGTGATGGATGCGCTCGGCTCCGAGAGCGACGGCGCCGCCGAATGAGCCGGGCCGCCGCGGCGGTCTGCGCAGAAAGCTGAGGAAAAGGGCCCGGAAGGGCTCTTTTTCATGTCAGGGAATGCCGGCCGGCGCGACCTGCGCCGCAGCCGCGATTTCGAGCCGTGCGCCCTTCGCGATCACGCCCCCTGCGAGCACGCGGCAGTAGATCCCGCAATCGACATGGCCATAGCCCTGCAGCAGCGCCTTCGGGATCTGCAGGTCACGGGCGCCGGTCGTCGGATCGACATTGGTGGCGGCGCAGCGCTCGATCCGCTTGATCACTGAGAGGCGCAAGCCCCCCGGCCCCTCCAGTTCGCGTCCGACCAGGTCGTTCTCGGCCCAGGCCGGCAGATCCTCGACCATGACATTGCCGCGAAAGCGCAACGGGTCGATCGCCGCGCCCATCCGCGCCGCGAGATCGGCAACACTCGCCAGATTGATGATCGAGACGAAGCCCGAGCGCGAATCGGTGAAGCGATAGCCCTCGGGCGCCGCGAGCAGACGCGGTCGGCCACGCAGCTCCTCCGGCATGAAGCCCTCGAAGAAGGCCGAGAGCCGGTCCTGCCCCTCCGGGCGATGCGGCAAGATCCGCAGCACCTCACGGCCCTCCTGCGAGATCGTGAGTTCGCCGCCGGCATCGTCATGGCGTGTCCTGAGCCGCGCCAGCGACTCGTTGCGCATCAGCATCAGATATTTGATCTTGGGCTGGTGCACCGGCTCGGCCGGATCGAAACCCGAGGGCCCGTTCTCGATGGCGAAGAGCCGGTCGCCCGGGAAGTAGCCGCCGGCCGAGAGCGCCGCGCTCGTCAATGGCTCCGGCGAGAGCCCCTTGACTGGATAACGGTAGAGCGATGCGACGCGCATGATCTTGTCCTCGGTGGTGCGGCGAGGCCGGACCTTGGCATAGCCGGGGGCCCGCGATCCAGCACGCGACCGGCAGGGATCGACGAAATCCCCGGATCGGACGGTCAGGACGCGTTGCCCTCGCCGCCATCCTCGTCGCCATCGGCGACGGAGCGCTGGCAGCCCCAGCCCGAGAGCACGTCGTCGGTCTGGTCGATGACGAAGAAGCGGGCCGCATCGCGCTCATAGCCTTCGGCGAGCAACCGGTCGTAATCGGTGTGGCTGTGGCGGACATGGCTGCCGAGCGCCAGCCAGAGCGCCGTCGACGGCGGCAGGGCCTTCATCTGATTGCGGCCGGCGAGCGCCAGTACCGCCTCGGCATCGCTCAGGGGGATACCCGGCGCCAGCGCCCGGAGCGCCTTGCGAATCGCCTGTTGCCGCCGGGTTCCAACCATGGCCCAAGGCTGGGCGGGGGCGGCGTCGATCGTCAATCCCAAAGCGGACACGCCCCCCTTACGTTGCCCCGATGCAACACCTATCTGTCTGGACGAGGGGTCGCCCGACAGGGGGCTCCATCCTGACGAAAGGCAGCCGGCTCCGCCGCCACGGGGCGCGACCGGCGGGCGGAGGTTTATTGATGAACATTGAGAAATACACGGATCGGGCGAAGGGTTTCCTACAGGCCGCGCAGACCATCGCGATGCGCGAGGGTCATCCCCAGTTCACGCCCGAGCATGTGCTGAAGGCATTGCTCGACGACAATGAAGGCATGGCCGCGGGCCTGATCGACCGCAGCGGCGGCCAGTCGCGCCTGGCCAAGCAGATGGTCGACGCGGCGCTGGCCAAGCTGCCCAAGGTCAGCGGCTCCGGCGCCGGCGCGCCGCAGCTGACGCCTGCCCTGGCGCGCGTCTTCGGCACGGCCGAGACGGCCGCCGACAAGGCCGGCGACTCGTTCGTCACGGTCGAGCGGCTGCTGCTCGCGCTCGCGATCGAGAAGGAGACCGAGGCGGGCAAGGTGCTTGCCAAGGCCGGCGTCACGCCGCAGGGCCTGAATGCCGCGATCGAGGCGATCCGCAAGGGCCGCACCGCCGATTCCGCTTCGGCCGAGCAGAGCTATGACGCGCTGAAGAAGTATGCGCGCGACCTGACGGCCGCGGCACGCGAGGGCAAGCTCGACCCGGTCATCGGCCGCGACGAGGAGATCCGCCGCACCATCCAGGTGCTGTCGCGCCGGACCAAGAACAATCCGGTGCTGATCGGCGAGCCCGGCGTCGGCAAGACCGCGATCGCCGAAGGCTTGGCGCTGCGCATCGTCAATGGCGACGTGCCCGAGAGCCTGAAGGACAAGGAGCTGCTCGCTCTCGACATGGGCGCGCTGATCGCCGGCGCGAAATATCGCGGCGAGTTCGAGGAGCGGCTGAAGGCCGTGCTCTCCGAGGTCTCGGCCGCGGCGGGCGGCGTCATCCTGTTCATCGACGAGATGCACACCCTCGTCGGCGCCGGCAAGACCGACGGCGCGATGGATGCTTCCAACCTGCTGAAGCCGGCTCTGGCGCGCGGCGAGCTGCATTGCATCGGCGCGACCACGCTCGACGAGTACCGCAAATATGTCGAGAAGGATGCGGCGCTGGCGCGGCGCTTCCAGCCCGTCTTCATCGACGAGCCGACGGTCGAGGACACGATCTCGATCCTGCGCGGGTTGAAGGAGAAGTACGAGCAGCACCATCGCGTCCGGATCACCGACTCGGCGCTGGTCGCGGCGACGACGCTGTCTAACCGCTACATCACCGACCGCTTCCTGCCCGACAAGGCAATCGACCTCGTCGACGAGGCTTCGGCGCGCCTGCGCATGCAAGTCGACTCCAAGCCCGAGGAGCTCGATTCGATCGATCGCGAGATCGTCCGCCTGCGCATCGAGCAGGAGGCGCTGAAGAAGGAGAGCGATGCCGGCTCGCAGGAGCGGCTGCGGCGGCTCGAGGCCGAGCTCGCCGAGCTCGAGGCCCGCTCCGCCACGATCACCGCGCGCTGGAAGGCCGAGAAGGACAAGCTCGGCCAGGCCGCCGAGATCAAGACCAAGCTCGACAACGCCCGCAACGAGCTGGCGCAGGCGCAGCGCAAGGGCGAGTACCAGCGCGCCGGCGAGCTCGCCTATGGCGAGATCCCGCAGCTCGAAAAGGCGCTCGCCGAGATCGAGGCCAATGGCGATCAGTCCGGCATGGTCGAGGAGGCCGTGACGCCCGATCACGTCGCGCAGGTGGTCAGCCGCTGGACCGGCGTGCCCGTCGACAAGATGCTGGAAGGCGAGAAGGACAAGCTGCTGCGCATGGAGGAGAGCCTCGCCAAGCGCGTCGTCGGCCAGGAGGAAGCGGTCGAGGCCGTCTCCAAGGCGGTCAGGCGCGCCCGCGCCGGGCTGCAGGACCCGAACCGGCCGATCGGCTCTTTCATGTTCCTGGGGCCCACCGGCGTCGGCAAGACCGAGCTGACCAAGGCACTCGCCGCCTTCCTGTTCGACGACGAGACCGCGATGGTCCGGATCGACATGTCGGAATACATGGAGAAGCACTCGGTCAGCCGGCTGATCGGCGCCCCTCCGGGCTATGTCGGCTATGAGGAAGGCGGCGCGCTGACCGAGGCCGTCAGGCGCCGGCCCTATCAGGTCGTGCTGTTCGACGAGGTCGAGAAGGCGCATCCGGACGTGTTCAACGTCCTCTTGCAGGTGCTCGACGACGGACGCCTGACCGATGGCCAGGGCCGCACGGTCGATTTTCGCAACGTCCTGATCATCATGACCTCGAATCTCGGTTCGGAGTTCCTGGTGAACCAGCCCGAGGGCGAGGACAGCGACGCCGTCCGCGACGAGGTGATGGGCGTGGTGCGCCATGCCTTCCGCCCGGAGTTCCTGAACCGGATCGACGACATCATCCTGTTCCACCGCCTGCGGCGGTCGGATATGGGCGCGATCGTCGACATCCAGATGGGCCGCCTCGGCAAGCTCCTGACCGATCGCAAGATCGCCCTCGAGCTCTCCGACGAGGCGCGCGACTGGCTGGCCGACAAGGGCTATGACCCGGCCTATGGCGCGCGTCCGCTGAAGCGGGTGATCCAGAAGTCGGTGCAGGACCCTCTGGCCGAACTGCTGCTCGCCGGCACGGTCCGGGACGGCGAAAGCGTGCCGCTGACCGTGGGGCCCGCCGGGCTGATGCTCGGCGAGTTCCCCGCGGCGAGCGAAGCCCGTCCGGCAGGGGTTGCGCTGAACTAAGTTGCGGCCGCATCAACACGAAGGGCGCCGCGAAAGCGGCGCCCTTTTTCGTTTCGTCACTCTCGGCCGGGGCGACGTGGCCTATTTTCTGGTCACTGTTATCATGGTCCGGCTCGTCCCGACCATCCACGTCTTCCTGCGGGCAGCGCGGTGTTCGAGACGTGGATGCTCGCCACAAGGGCGAGCATGACGGACTGCAAGGGCCTCATGCCTATGGCCGCCGGGTCACCACCCCGAACTGGCGGCGGGCCTCACTCCATCCTGGCCGCAGTCCGCATCACCGCGAGCGCCAGCGTCTGCGCCGCCGGAACGATACTCTCGACCTCCAAGAACTCGTCCGGCGTGTGCGCCATGCCGCCGACCGGGCCGACGCTGCACAGGGTCGGGCAGCCCTGGGCGGCGGTGAAGCCGGAATCGGCGCAGCCGCCGGTGTATTCGGCGGTGACGGCGATGCCGAAACCGGCGGCCGCATCGCGATAGGCCTCGTAGAGCTCGGCCGACTCAGCCGTCGTCTCCAGCGGCAGGAACTCGCCCTTGATGATGAGCTGCGCCGAGGAGCCCTCGACCACCGGCGTCTCGACGATGGCGCGGATCGCGTCGACCAGCGCGTCGCGCTGCGCCTTGGTGCGGTAGCGCAGGTCGATCTCGCACCAGGCGTGCGGGGCGACGGTGTTGACGGTCTGGCCGCCGCCGATCAGCCCGACATTGACGGTGACGCCGGCTTCGAGATCGGTCAGCCCCTGGATCTTCGGGATCTTGTGGCCGAGATCGACGATGGCCGAGACGCCCTTCTCGTAATTCGCGCCGGAATGGGCGGCCCTGCCCTGGAAATCGGCGCGCATGAAGACGCCGCCCTTGCGGCCGGAGGTGACCGACTGCCGGCGGTCACGGACGAACTCGGTGCCAGCCGGCAGGCGGCTCGGCTCGGCATTGAAGACGCAGCGCGACTCGCGCGCCGCCGCCTCGATCACCGGGCGCGAGGATGGCGAGGCGATCTCCTCGTCGCTGGTGGTCAGCATCATCAGCGGCGCCTTCAGGCCACCGCAGGCCGAAAAGGCGGCAGCGACGAAGGCCTCGATGACCAGCCCCGCCTTCATGTCGGCGACACCCGGTCCATAGGCGCGGCCGTCACGGATGGTGAAGGGCCGGCGCGTCGGCTCACCCTCGGGGAAGACGGTGTCGCGATGGCCGAGCAGCAGCACCGGGCGCTGGTCGTTGGCGCCGGGATTGGCCAGGCGCGCCTTGACCGCGTCGCCATAGCGAGCATCGGGCATGACCTCGACGGCAAGCCCGTTCTTCTCGTGGAAGCGGGCCAGAACCTGGCCGGCCCGGTCGACCCCCGCCTTGTCATAGGAGCCGGAATCGGTGTCGACCATCTCGCGCAGCAGGTCGATCATCGCCTGCTTGCGCTCGCCGAGCCAGGCAGCGACCTTGGTTTCCTCGGGCGTCATGTCGGTCATGGTCGGGGGCTCTCTGTGGTTCCGGATGCGTGGGAAGCCGAAGCTAGTGCATCGGCGCAAGCGCAGGGAACCGGCATTCGCGCCGGACAGCCCCCGCCTTTCCGGCAGGACGCCCGGCCCGCTTCGCCTTCCCATGGCCGTCTTCGCTCCCGATCATGCGCCATGAGCGGCATTCCACAGCGAAGGATGCAGGGATGACGGCGCTTCGCATCATCGTTTCGGGCGTGGTCCAGGGGGTCGGCTACCGGCAATGGCTGCGCGAGCGGGCGCTCCTCGCCGGGGTGGCCGGCTGGGTGCGCAACCGCAGCGACGGCACGGTGGAGGCCTTGCTGGCCGGAGCGCCGGATACGCTGGAGGCGCTCGTCGCCGAGGCGCGGAAGGGACCGCGCGGCGCCAGGGTCACGGATATCGAGCGCCGCGAGGCCTCGGCCGCCGACCATGCGGACCCGGATTTTTCGATCGCGCCCAGCCTGTGACGGTCGAGACCCAGTGCAGGAATCTCGTGACATCAGCCTAGAACGCGATATCGCAGCTCCCGCAAACGGCGCGACAGCAAAAAGAGGATTCGGCGGGGCAGTCAGCTCACGACCCGTTACGGGCGTTGAAGCTCGACCGAACCCGGTCGATCTGCGATCATTTCTCGTATGACCAGCGCAACGCAGCGTATTGTCTCGGCAGGCTATGACCTTGTCGCAGATGCCTATCTCGAACGGTTCGGCATCTCGACTGTTCGCCAGAAATGGCTGGAGCGCCTGGTCGATGGCTTGCCCGCAACGGGCGGTCGTGTCCTCGACCTCGGGTGCGGAGCTGGAGTTCCTGTTGCCCTGGAATTAGCGGCGTCGGGGCACATCGTGGTTGGTGTTGACGGTTCGCCCCAACAGATTGCCAGGGCTCGCCAAAACGTTCCCCAAGCTACGTTCATCGAAGCGGATATGTGCAATGTGGGCTTTGAAGCAGCCTCGTTCGACGCCGTGGCGGCCTTCTATTCAATCACGCATGTTCCGCCAGCGCAGCAGACGGCGTTGATTGCCAGCATCGCCAGGTGGATCAAGCCCGGTGGAACGTTCGTCGCAAGCTTTGGAGCTGGCGCGGCCGGAGAATGGACGGGTGAGTGGCTGGGAACAACAATGTTCTTCGGGCATGCCGGAGAGGCGGAAACACGAAGGGCTCTGATCGATGCAAGTATGTGCGTTCGTCATTCCTCGGTCGAGAAACAGGACAACGAGGAAGCTGCGTTCATGTGGATCGAAGCGACCAAGGGCCGCTGACGACCCATCCACGAGATCCCCAACGCCGGCTGCCTGACACCCCTGGCCCAATAGAAAAGGCCCGCCGGACAGCCGGCGGGCCCTGGATGTGACGAGGCGCCTTAGCGGCGCCTCGAAGCCGGCCGGCCTTACTCGGCAGCGCGCTGCGGCGTGTCGGGGGTCACCGAGATCGCCGGGCGCTCGCGCCCATCGGCCTTGGCGAGCGCGCGGCGCACGCCATTGCCGTAGTCCGGATGGATCTTGTCGAAATGCGCCAGCTGGCGCTCCTCGATCGCCTGCGGAATGCCGCCCATCGCCGCGGCGATGTTGGCGAAGAGCCGGTCCTTCTGGCCCTGGTCGAACAGGTTGAACAGGGCGCGCGGCTGGACATAGTCGTCATTGCCGATGCGGTGGTTGTAGCGATCGGCACTGCCGTCGATGCGCAGCGGCGGCTCCTTGGCCGACGGCTCCTCGACCGGGCCGCCGAAGGAGTTCGGCTCGTAATAGGCGTCGGGATTGCCGGTCTTGATGCCACCGTAAGTGTTCATCTGGCCATCGCGATGATAGTGGTGCACCGGGATTTTCGGCTGGTTGACCGGGATGTTCTCGTAATGCGTCCCGAGCCGGTGGCGATGCGCGTCGGCATAGGAGAAGATGCGGGCCTGCAGCATCTTGTCAGGCGAGAAGCCGATGCCCGGCACGATGTTCGAGGGCGAGAAGGCGGCGTTCTCGATCTCCGCGAAATAGTTCTCCGGATTGCGATTGAGCTCCATCACGCCGATGTCGATCACCGGGTACTCGGCATGCGGCCAGACCTTGGTCAGGTCGAACGGGTTGTAGGAGGTCTTCTCGGCATCGAGCTCGGGCATGATCTGGACCTGCACCTTCCAGCGCGGATGCTCACCACGCTCGAGGGCGTTGAACAGGTCCTCCTGCGTCGACTCGCGGGTCTTGCCGACGACGGTCTCCGCCTCCGCATTGGTCCAGTGCTTGTGGCCCTGCATGGTCTTGAAGTGGAACTTGACCCAGTAGCGCTCGCCGCTGTCGTTCCAGAACGAATAGGTATGCGAGCCATAGCCGTTGATATGGCGCACATCGGTCGGCAGGCCGCGATCGGACATCAGGATGGTGACCTGATGCAGGCTCTCCGGCGAAAGCGACCAGAAATCCCACATGGCGGTCGGCGAGCGCATATTGGTCTTCGGATGGCGCTTCTGGGTGTGGATGAAGTCGGGGAACTTCACGGGGTCGCGCACGAAGAAGACCGGCGTGTTGTTGCCGACCAGATCCCAGTTGCCGTCCTGGGTGTAGAATTTCAGCGCGAAGCCGCGCACATCGCGCTCGGCGTCGGCGGCGCCGAGCTCACCGGCGACCGTGGAGAAGCGCGCCAGCATCGGCGTGACGGTGCCGGGCTGAAGGACCTTGGCCTTGGTGTACTTGGAAATATCGCCGGTGATGGTGAGTGTGCCGTAGGCGCCCCAGCCCTTGGCGTGGACGGCGCGCTCGGGAATCCGCTCGCGGTTCTGGTGGGCGAGCTTCTCGATCAGCTGGTAGTCCTGCATCAGGACCGGGCCGCGCTCACCGGCCGTGATCGAGTTCTGGTTATCCGGGATCGGCGCGCCGGCGCTCGTGCGCATGATCGGGTTCTTCGACATCTTGTCCTCCACCTGCAGCCATCATGAACCAGCAGGCCGGCCGGAAGGGCGGGCACGCTGGAATTGGAGGAAGTAACAGGACATTGCGACGATGATGTCCAATACCGTTTGCGGCAAGCCACGATAGGTTTATCCTATCGTCATGTTCACCTTGAAACAGCTCCGCTATTTCGCAGCGGTGGCGCGCCACCGCCATTTCGGCCGGGCCGCTGCCGAATGCCATGTCAGCCAGCCGGCGCTTTCCCTGCAGATCCAGGAGCTCGAGCGCTTCCTCGGCACGCAGCTGATCGAACGTCGCCGCAACGCCATCGCCCTCACCGAGGCCGGCCACGACATCGCCGAGCGGGCCAACCGCATCCTGATCGAAGCGACCGACCTGATCGACCATGCCCGGCACCGGCCGAAGCTGCTGACCGGGCGCCTCGAACTCGGCGTCATCCCGTCGATCGCACCTTATCTGCTGCCGGCGACGCTGCCGCGCCTGCAGGAGAGCTATCCCGCGCTCGATATCGGCCTGCGCGAGACCCAGACCGCGACCCTGCTCGACGATCTCGTCGACGGGCGGCTCGACGTCGCCCTGCTCTCGCTGCCGATCGAGCGGCCCGGTCTGGAGACCCTGCATCTGTTCGACGATGCCTTCCTGCTGGCGCTGCCCGCCCTCCCCGGCGGCGATGGCTTGGCGCTGACGCCGGAAGCGGCGCTGGCCGGCGAGAATCTGCTGCTACTGGAGGAGGGCCATTGCCTGCGCGACCAGGCACTGAGCTTCTGCGGGCCGGCAAGGCCGGGCTCGCGCCGACAATATGGCGCCTCCAGCCTGTCGACGATCATGCAGATGGTGGCGAACGGTTTTGGCACGACGCTTC
Source organism: Allobosea sp. GW823-FHT01F03 (assembly GCF_058798075.1). Lineage (NCBI taxonomy): Bacteria > Pseudomonadati > Pseudomonadota > Alphaproteobacteria > Hyphomicrobiales > Alloboseaceae > Allobosea > Allobosea sp. GW823-FHT01F03. Next base: position 4,812,211 of record NZ_CM179505.1, read on the forward strand.
TGCCGGCCATGGCGCTGCCGATCGAGTTCCGGCCGGACATGCCGGTCAGGCTCTACCGCTTCGCGCCGCCCGGGCCGAGCCGCTCGATCGGCCTGGCCTGGCGCAGAACCTCGGCGCGCAAGGGCGATTTCCAGGCGCTCGGACGCATGCTCACCGAGATCGGCCGCTCTCTGACGGAGGCCCGCGAAAACGGTCCGCCGATCGAAAACGAGACGCTGCGGCTGACCTCGCCTCAGCGCCTCGCTTCATAGGCCATCCGCAGGGCAAAGCCTGCCAGCACCGTGCCCATCAGCCAGCGCTGCGCCAGCGACCAGAGCGGCCGCGTGCGCAAGAAGACGGCAATGCCGCCGGCTGCGAAGGTGATCAGCGTGTTGACGCTGACGCTGACCACGATCTGGATCAGCCCGAGAAGGATAGACTGACCAAGCACACTGCCCGCGGCCGGATCGATGAACTGCGGCAGCAAAGCGAGATAGAGCATCGCGATCTTCGGATTGAGCAGGCTGGTCAGCAAACCCATCATGAAGAGCTTGCGCGGCCCGTCATGCGGTAGCTCGCGCACCTGGAAGGGCGAGCGTCCGCCCGGGCGGACGGCCTGCCAGGCCAGCCAGAGCAGATAGGCGGCACCCAGCAGCCGCAGCGCGTCATAGGCATAGGGCACCGCGAAGACGAGCGCAGTGATGCCGAAGGCGGCGCAGAAGACATAAAACAGGAAGCCGAGCGCGATGCCGCCGAGCGAGACCATGCCCGCCATCGGCCCCTGCGCGATCGAGCGCGAGATCAGGTAGATCATGTTCGGGCCGGGCGTCAGCACCATGCCCAGCGCCACCAAAGCGAAGGCCAGCAGGGTCGAGATGTCCGGCATGAAAGTATCCCCGGATTGGATGGCAAATCCTGCGCAAACCGCCCGGCCCTGCGCAAGATCACCCGAACGCAAGCCCGATATGACGATCAGACACCCAGCTGCCGCCGAACGGCCTTGCTCAACCGCGCATGTCGACCAGCACGAGGTCGGTATCGCCGGGCTTGGCGCCAGAAGCTGTCAGCATGGCGTGGACCTGGCCGCGATGGTGGGTCTGGTGGTTGAAGAAGTGGACGACGAGCTGGGATCTCGGCCGGGTCAGCTCGCGGCCGGAGATACCGGACACCCAGGTCAGGTCGCCGGCCAGCCATTCCGCAGAGAGCCCGGCCGCCCAGTCGCCGATCAGGGCATCGGTCGCCTGCCGCTCGGCGACGAGTTCGTCCCAATCCGCGATCATGCGGGCGGATTCGCTGCCCGGAACGGCCGGCTTCGGCGTGCCGGCGAAACGCGAGAGCCACATCCGGTCGCCCCAGAGCAGATGGCAGAAAGTGCCGTGGATCGAGCCGAAGAAGGCGCCGCGATCCTGTCTGCGCGTCGCATCGCTCAGCGTCGCCGCCGCGCCGTAGAGATTCTCGTTCTGCCAGGCGTTGTAGCGCGCCATGGTGACGGCATAGGCGGCATCGATCACCGCGGAACTCCTCAGATGATGTTGGCCTCGCGCAAGGGCCGGCCGGTGACGATGCGCTCATGGCCGAGATCGGCAAGGTCGAGGCTGAGATAGCGGCCATGCGCGATGTGCTCGGCAAGACCGCGCCCGACCGCCGGCGATTGCTGCAGGCCGTGACCGGAAAAGCCGTTGGCGAGGTAGAGATTGGGCAGGCCGGCCGCAGGTCCGACGATGGCGTTGCCGTCGAGCCCGTTCATATCATAGGGGCCGGCCCAGGCGCGGCCAGGCCGGATCGCCTCGAAGGCCGGGATGCGATGGGCCAGCGCCGGCCAGACCGTCTCCTCGAAGAAGGACCAGTCGACATCCTCGACATCGGCGGCCTTCTCGTCCCAATCAGGATCATGCTGCCCGTCCACCGGCGAGGCACCGCAGATGAACATCTGCCCTTCGCCGCCGCGCTTGCCCTCCGGCCGGCAATAGGCACCGGAGGTGTCGATCAGCAGCGGGCAGTTGTCGACCTCGCCCTTGCAGGTGAAGGTGAAGACATAGCGCTTCTTCGGCGCGACCGGGATCGCGACGCCGGCCGTCTCCGCCAGTCTCGCGCCATGCGAGCCGGCGGCGTTGACCACCGTTCCGCAGGCGATGCGGCTGCCATCGGCGAGCGCGACGCCGGTGACCCGCCCGCCCTCGACGACATAGCGGGCGACCTCGCCCTGGCGGTATTCGACACCGAGCGAGCGCGCCTTCCTGCGGAAGGCCTGGAGCAGGGCCCAGCCGTCGAACCAGCCCTCGCCGCTGACGCCATAGGTGCCGCAGGCGAGATCCGAGGTATTGAGCCAGCCGAACTTGGCTCCGAGCGCTTCGGCCGAAAGCAGGGCGATGTCGGCGCCCTCGACCTGCTGCAGTCGCTGATTGGCCTCGAGCACCGGAGCGCCCTCACCGCTGGCGACATAGAGATAGCCGCCCTCGTGCAGATCGATGGCGGGCACCTCGCCATCGACGGCGAGACGGGCGCCGATATCCCGCAGGAAGCCGATGCCGAAGAGCGAGATGCGGATGTTGACCGCGCTCGAGAACTGCTGGCGGATCGAGGCTGCGGACAGAGCCGAAGCCGAATAGCGATAGGTCGGGTCCTTCTCGATCACCACGACCTTGCCCTTGAAGCCGGGATCGGCGGCGAGATGATAGGCGACGGAGGAGCCGATGGCGGCGCCACCGACAATCACGACATCGGCGGTTTCAGGAGCGGAGGGCATTCGAGGACCTGCGACGAAAGAGGAAAGGTTCGTGACCTTTTCGCATGATTGGCTCGGCCCTCGGCGCTTGTCGAGAGGCGCTAGCCCGTCCCCTCGCATTCTCCGAGCAGCCAGTCGCGGAAGGCGATCACGGTCGGCAGGCTCGCCTTGGCCTCGGGATAGACGAGGTAATAGCCCTCGGGACCGCGCACCGGCCGGTCCACGGGAATGACGAGGACACCGGAGCGCAACTCGTCCTCGACCAGGAGCCGCGGCACGATGGCGATGCCGAGCCCGGCGACAGCGGCCTGCGCGACCATGGCGAACTGCTCGAAGCGCGGCCCCATCAGCGCCCGCTCCGGCGGCAGGCCCTGTGTCTCCAGCCAATCCGCCCAGGCGCGCGGCCGCGTCGACTGCTGCAGCAAGGGCTGGCGCAGCAGGTCGGCCGCCTCGGTCAGCCCCGCCCGCGCCACCAGCGCCGGCGCCGCCACCGGCACGACCTCCTCGCCCATCAGCCGGTGCAGGCGCGCGCCCGGCCAGACCGGATGCCCGAAATGTATCGCCGCATCGGCGGGGTCATGGGCGAAGTCGAAAGGCACGATCCGCGTCGAGAAATTGATGGTCACGCCGGGATGCGCCTCGGTGAAGCGCGGCAGCCGCGGAATCAGCCAGCGCGTGCCGAAAGTCGGCAGAATGGCGAGATGCAGCAGGCCGGCCGCGCCGCGAAAGGCCATGGCCGACAAGGTCGCGGCGGCCAGCCGGGACAAGCCATCTCGGACCTCGGCCGCATAGGCCGCCCCGGCCGGCGTCAGGCTGACGCGCTGTTTGACGCGCTCGAACAGACTCAGGCCGAGGCTCTGCTCGAGCAGGGCGACCTGGCGGCTGACCGCCCCTTGCGTCAGGTTCAACTCCTCGGCGGCGCGGGTGAAGCTGCCATGACGCGCCGCCGCCTCGAAGGCAGCGAGCGCCGAGAGGGAGGGCACCGAAAGGCGTCCGGGCACGATCTCAGACATCATGAGAAAACCTCATCAAGATATGAGAACATATCGGTTGCCCCGCGCCGCCGAAAGAGGGCATTCTCCGCCGGAACCGACAGGCTTTTCGACGATCGCCTTCCGCCGCGGCCGACGCGGACCGGGACGGCGGTCCGTTTCATGCGCTTCTCCCCGCGCCGGGCAGGAGCGCCAGGCACAGGTACGAGATGACCACTTCCCTTCCCAAAGACGCTCTCGCCCTCCTCCAGCGGCTCGGCGTGCCCGATTCCGCCTATGCCGGAGCCGGCCTCTCGGCCCGTTCGCCGATCACCGGCGAGACCGTCGCGACCTTGCGCGAGACCTCTCCGGCCGAGGCCGAGGCCGCGATCGGCCGGGCCCAGGCCGCCTATCTTTCCTGGCGCAAGGTGCCGGCGCCGCGCCGCGGCGAGTTCGTCCGCCTGCTCGGCGAGGAACTGCGTGCCGCCAAGACCGATCTCGGCCTGCTGGTGACGCTGGAAGCCGGCAAGGTCACCTCGGAAGGCCTCGGCGAGGTCCAGGAGATGATCGACATCTGCGACTTCGCCGTGGGCCTGTCGCGCCAGCTCTACGGCCTGACCATCGCCACCGAGCGTCCGAACCATCGCATGATGGAGACCTGGCACCCGCTCGGCGTCTGCGGCGTGATCTCGGCCTTCAACTTCCCGGTCGCGGTCTGGTCGTGGAATGCGGCGCTCGCCTTCGTCTGCGGCGACAGCGTCGTCTGGAAGCCCTCCGAGAAGACCCCGCTGACGGCGCTCGCCGTGCAGGCGATCGTCGAGAAGACGATGAAGCGCTTCGGCCCCGAGGCTCCCGCCGGCCTCTCCGAGGTGCTGATCGGCGGCCGCGAGATCGGCGACATCCTGGTCCAGGATCATCGCGTCCCGGTCGTCTCGGCCACGGGCTCGACCCGGATGGGCAAGGAAGTCGGCCAGAAGCTGGCGGCGCGCTTCGCCCGCGCCATCCTTGAGCTCGGCGGCAACAATGCCGCGATCGTCGCCCCCTCGGCCGATCTCGACATCGCGCTGCGCGGCATCGCCTTCGCGGCGATGGGCACCGCCGGCCAGCGCTGCACCACGCTGCGCCGCCTGATCGTGCATGAGAGCGTCTATGACGCGCTGATCCCGAAGCTGATCAAGGTCTATGGCTCGGTGAAGATCGGCGATCCGCGCGAGGCCGGCGTGCTGGTTGGCCCGCTGGTCGACGAGGCCGCCTATCAGGGTATGCAGAAGGCGCTGTCCGAGGCCAAGGCCGCCGGCGGCAAGGTCCATGGCGGCGAGAAGGTCGATGTCGGCTCCGGCGGCTTCTATGTCCGTCCGGCGCTGGTCGAGATGCCCACGCAGACCGGCCCGGTCGAGCGCGAGACCTTCGCCCCGATCCTCTATGTCATGAAGTACAGCAGCCTCGACCAGGCGATCGCCATGCAGAACGCGGTCGGCGCCGGCCTGTCCTCCTCGATCTTCACGCTGAACATGCGCGAGGCCGAGATCTTCGTCTCCGATGAGGGCTCGGATTGCGGCATTGCCAACGTCAATATCGGCCCGTCCGGCGCCGAGATCGGCGGCGCCTTCGGTGGCGAGAAGGAGACCGGCGGTGGCCGCGAGGCCGGCTCGGACGCCTGGAAGGCCTATATGCGCCGCGCCACCAACACGCTGAACTACGGCACCACGCTGCCGCTGGCGCAGGGCGTCAGCTTCGACGTGGACGCGTGAGGACTAGACGTCATTTCCGGGCGAAGCCAAGCGCAGACCCGGGAATCTCGTGACCAGGAACTGGTTTCCGAGATGGCCGGGTCAAGCCCGGCCATGACGATCGTATGAACAGGACGGGGAAGGAAGAAAGACATGGCAAGCCACAAGCTCGCACAATTCAGCTGGGAAGACCCCTTCCTGCTCGACGAGCAGCTCAGCGAGGATGAGCGCCTGATCCGCGACACGGCCCGCCAATACGCGCAGGAGAAGCTGCAGCCGCGCGTCGCCGAGGCCTATCTCGAGGAGAAGACGGAGCGCGGCATCTTCAACGAGATGGGCGAGCTCGGCCTGCTCGGCGTCACCGTTCCCGAGGAATATGGCTGCGCCGGCGCCAACTACGTCTCCTATGGCCTCGTCGCCCGCGAGGTCGAGCGCGTCGACTCCGGCTACCGCTCGATGATGTCGGTGCAGTCCTCGCTGGTGATGTACCCGATCTACGCCTATGGCGACGAGAACCAGCGCAAGAAGTACCTGCCCAAGCTCGGCTCCGGCGAATGGGTCGGCTGCTTCGGCCTGACCGAGCCCGATGCCGGCTCCGACCCGGCCGGCATGAAGACCCGCGCCGAGAAGGTCGCCGACGGCTACAAGCTGACCGGCTCCAAGATGTGGATCTCGAACTCGCCGATCGCCGATGTCTTCGTCATCTGGGCGAAGTCGGCCGCGCATGACAATCAGATCCGCGGCTTCATCCTCGAAAAGGGCATGAAGGGCCTTTCGGCCCCGAAGGTCGGCGGCAAGCTTTCCTTGCGCGCCTCGATCACCGGCGAAGTCGTCATGGACGGCGTGATCGTGCCGGAAGAGAACCTGCTGCCGAACGTCTCGGGGCTGAAGGGGCCGTTCGGCTGCCTCAACCGCGCCCGCTACGGCATCTCCTGGGGCGCGATGGGCGCCGCCGAAGACTGCTTCCAGCGCGCCCGCCAATACGGGCTCGACCGCAAGCAGTTCAACAAGCCGCTCGCCCAGACGCAGCTCTACCAGAAGAAGCTCGCCGACATGGTCACCGAGATCACGCTCGGCCTGCAGGGCAGCTTGCGCGTCGGCCGCCTGCTCGACGAGGGCAAGATGGCGCCGGAGATGATCTCCCTGGTGAAGCGCAATAATTGCGGCAAGGCGCTCGACATCGCCCGTCAGGCCCGCGACATGCACGGCGGCAACGGCATCTCGATCGAGTACCATGTCATGCGCCATGCGGCGAACCTCGAGACGGTCAACACCTATGAGGGCACGCATGACGTCCATGCGCTGATCCTCGGCCGGGCCGTCACCGGTCTGCAGGCGTTCTTCTGATCCACACGCTCCCCCGTCATCCCGGACGGAGCGAAGTGCAGCTCCGGGATCCATCGTAGAGCGCAACGCCCTTCGATGGATCCCGGGACGACCTTCGGCCGCCCGGGATGACGGCGTTCAGGATGGCAGCGATGTCCAACACCCCTCCCCTCGCCGGCCTGCGCGTCCTCGAGCTCGCGCGCATCCTCGCCGGCCCCTGGATCGGCCAGCTGCTCGCCGATCTCGGCGCCGACGTCGTCAAGGTCGAGAGCCCGGAAGGCGACGACACCCGCAGCTGGGGCCCGCCCTTCGTCGAGGGCGTCGGCGATGAACATCTCTCGGCCGCCTATTTCCATTCCTGCAATCGCGGCAAGCGCTCGATCACCGCGGATTTCCGCAGCGAGGAAGGCCGGGCCCTGGTGCGCCAGCTCGCCGGTCACGCCGATATCGTGATCGAGAACTTCAAGGTCGGCGGGCTCGCCAAATACGGGCTCGATGCCGAAAGCCTGCGCAAGCTCCATCCCAGCCTGATCTATTGCTCGATCACCGGCTTCGGCCAGGACGGACCCTATGCCGAGCGCGCCGGCTACGACTTCCTGATCCAGGGCATGGCCGGCTCGATGTCGATCACCGGCCAGCCCGACGGCCAGCCGACAAAGGCCGGCTACGCCAAGACCGATATCTTCACCGGGCTCTACGCCACGGTCGGCATCCTCGCCGCGCTGCGCCGGCGCGACCAGAACGGCGAAGGTGCGACGATCGATCTTGCCCTGATGGACACGCAGGTCGCGGTGCTCGGCAACCAGGCGCTGAACTATCTGGTCTCGGGCAAGCCGCCGGCCCGGCTCGGCAACGCCCATCCCAATATCGTGCCTTACGAGGTCTTCCCCGTCGCGGATGGGCACATCATCATCGCCACCGGCAATGACGGGCAATATCGCCGGCTCTGCGAGGTGTTGGGGCAGGCCGATCTCGGCACTGATCCCGCCTATGCCGACAATAAGGGCCGCGTCACCGGCCGCGCCGTGCTGATCCCGCTCCTGGCCTCGCTCACCGCCCGGCGGCAGAAAAGCGAGCTGCTCACGGCGCTGGAAGCCGCCGGCGTCCCGGCCGGGCCGATCAACGATATCGGCGAGGTCTTCGCCGATCCGCAGGTGATCGCACGCGGCATCAAGGCCGAGCTGCCGAGCGCCGCCGCCAAGGCCGGTGCGATCCCGACCGTCGCCTCGCCGATCGTGATCGACGGCGTGCGACAGGTCGCCGGCCGGCCGAGCCCGCGGCTCGGCGAGCACAAGGACGAAATCCTCAACGACCCCACCTGGAGTGGACGACATGGCTGAACGGAGCGGCGGGCAGATCCTCGTCGATCAATTGCTGATTCATGGCGCGACGGACGCATTCTGTGTGCCGGGCGAGAGCTATCTCGCCGTGCTCGACGCGCTGCACGACGCCAATCTCAAGGTCACGATCTGCCGAGCCGAGGGCGGCGCGGCGATGATGGCGGAAGCCGCCGGCAAGCTGACCGGCAAGCCCGGCATCTGCTTCGTGACGCGCGGGCCGGGCGCCACCAACGCCTCGCCCGGCATCCATATCGCCGACCAGGACTCGACGCCGATGATCCTGTTCGTCGGCCAGATCGAGCGCGGCATGCGCGAGCGCGAGGCCTTCCAGGAGCTCGATTACCGCGCCGTCTTCGGCACGATGACGAAATGGGCGACCGAGATCGACGATGCCGCGCGCATCCCCGAGATCATCAGCCGCGCCTTCCATGTCGCGACCTCCGGACGGCCCGGCCCGGTGGTGATCGCGCTGCCCGAGGACGTGCTGACCGACCTCGCCGACGTCGCCGATGCCGAGCCTTATCAGGTCACCGAGACGCATCCCTCCCTGCTGCAGACGATCGACCTGCAGAAGCGGCTCTGGGCGGCGAAGAAGCCGGTCGCGATCCTCGGCGGCTCGCGCTGGAACCCGCAGGCGATCGAGCGCTTCCAGCGCTTCGCCGAGCGCTTCGACCTGCCAGTCTTCGTCTCCTTCCGCCGGCAGATGCTGTTCCCGGCCGACCATCCGAATTTCGGCGGCGATCTCGGTATCGGCCCCAATCCGAAGCTGTTGAAGCGCATCCAGGAGAGCGACCTCGTCCTGCTGGTGGGCGGACGCCTCTCGGAAATGCCGAGCCAGTCCTACACCCTGTTCGGCATCCCCAATCCGGGCCGGCCGCTGGTCCATGTCCATCCAGATCCGGAAGAGCTCGGCCGGGTCTACCGCCCGTCGCTCGCGATCAATGCGACGCCGACCGCCTTCTGCGCCGCGCTCGAGACGGTGCACCCGCCGCAGGAGATTCCGTGGGCCGGTGCTGCCGCCGAAGCGCATGAGGCCTATCTCGCCTGGAGCGAGCAGCCGGCGCCGGTGCCGGGCAAGTTCCATCCCGGAGAGATGGTGACCTGGCTGCGCCGCAACCTCCCGGCCGATGCGATCATGTGCAATGGCGCCGGCAATTACGCGACCTGGGTGCACCGCTTCCACCGCTTCACCAAATTCGCGACGCAGCTCGCCCCCACCTCCGGCTCGATGGGCTATGGCGTGCCGGCCGCGATCGGCGCCAAGCGATTGTTCCCTGAAAGAACAGTGGTCGCCTTCGCCGGCGATGGCTGCTTCCTGATGAACGGCCAGGATTTTGCGACCGCGGTACAGTACGAGCTGCCGGTGATCGTCATCGTCGTCGACAACGGCATGTACGGCACGATCCGTATGCACCAGGAAAAGCACTATCCCGGCCGCATCTCGGCGACGACGCTGAAGAACCCGGACTTCGCCGCCTATGCCAAGGCCTTCGGCGGCCATGGCGAGCGCGTCGAGACGACCGAGCAGTTCGCGCCGGCCTTCGAGCGGGCAGTGAGCTCGGGCAAGCCGGCGATCATCCATTGCCTGCTCGACCCCGAGGCGATCACGCCGGCGAAGACGCTGTCGACGATCCGGGCCGAGGCGATCGCGGCGCAAGGCTCAGGGCAGGCCTGAGCCGGCCCGGCCGAACCACATCCGGCGCAGCAGCCGGTCCCGCCAGGCGAACTGGTGGACCAGCGCTGCGCCGAGATGGATCAGCCCGAGCACGACGAGGCTGTCGAAAACCAGCCCGTGCAGGCTGCGCATCAGCTCATAGGTCGCCTTGTCCGGGCCGATGGGATGCGGGATCGCGAACCAGCCGAAATACAGGGTCGGGATCTGGATCGGCGCAGCTGCGACCATCAGCAGACCGGTGACAGGCAGCGCCAGCAGGCACAGATAGAGTCCGGCATGCACGACCAGCGCCGCCCGGCGCAGCCAGGCGCTGGCCGGCAACGGCTCCGGATCCGGGATGACGAGCCGCAGGCTCAGCCGCATCACGACGAACAGGGCGACAGTCAACCCGATCGATTTATGCCACTGATACAGGACGAACCGGCCGAGCAGATCGCGCGTCTCGTCGCCCATCAGGCGGGCGAGGCTATACTGGGCCACGATGAGCGCCAGCGTCAGCCAGTGCAGGACAACGAGAACCGGATGCCAGCGAGGCGGCCTCGCGACCGCCGCGGTCATTGCCCGAGCCGCCCCTTGATCGCGATCTCGACCTGATCGTCGACGACATTGACCTCGCGGCCGATGCCGAAGGCCGAGCGCGAGAAGGCAGCGCTGGCCCGAAACTGCAGGCGCCCGCTGCGCTCGGCCATCCCGACATCGTCCTCGGCGACGGCGGTCGCCGCGACCGGATGGGTGACTGCGCGGATGGTCAACCGCCCCTGGATCGTCAGGCTGCGCTCGCCTGTCCGGGTCACGCTGTCCGAGGTGAAGCTGGCGAGCGGGTGATGGGCGGCGTCGAGCATGCTGTCGCCCTTGATGAAATCGTCGACGAGGGCCGTGCCTGTGTGCAGCGACGCGGTCTCGATGGTGATGCGGATGCGGCTGCGCTCCGGCCGCGCGAAATCGAGCGCCACGACGCCGTCATAATGCTCGAACTGGCCCGAGGCGGTCGGCACGCCGAAACGGCGCGCGACGAAGCCGACCTCGCTTGCTCCCGGCCGTAGCGACAGGGAGGTCTGGGCGACCACCGCACCGGCCGCCAAGAGCGCGAGCATGGACACAGCAAGTCGGGTCATCGCGCGACGGACTGCCCGAAACATGGCGTGGCGGTGGCGGACGCCACCTCACACGAAGAGTTGAAATCGACCGCTCCGGGAGATCAGCCGTATCGTCAGCCACCGGACAGGCGGATACCGGGCCGCCAGCGAGCAGCAGCGGCGTTCCATCCGGCTTCTGCATCTCCAGACAGAAGCGCCGCGGCGAAAACGCGACTGCCGGTGCCATTGAACCTTTCGGCTCGCACTTCGTTTCAAGGAGCAGGCAGGGAGTAACGACAATGTCACGGCGGATGGTACTGGCGATGGGAATGGCGGGGGCCATGGGCCTTGCCATGGTGCCCCAGGCACAGGCTGCCGGCTTCTTCGACGATCTGGCGCGCATTTTCGGCGCGCGCCCGACACCGCCGGCCATGATCGGCGGCGGCGATCCCTTCGAGATGACGGTGAAACCGAAACGGCAGAAGCCGCGTGCGGCCGCGGCGTCGACCAAGCCGGCGGAACCCGCGGTCAAGCTCGATCCGGCGACCGATCCCTACTGGTATCTGCACGACCCGACGCTGCGCAAAGGCGACATCATCGTGACGCGTGCGGGCGTCGTCGTCTTCGACGGGCGCAGCGGATCGCAGCATTCGCCGGAAGCCTTCACGGCGCTTGGCGACACCAAGCGGCTGCCGAAGGCCCAGCAGCAGGTGCTGCAGGCGGCAGCGGCCGGCGGGCGGGCGTATTTCCGCCATGACGGCCCGGCCAGCCCCGCCGCGCTGGTGCAGAAGGTCAATGTCGAGAACGCGATCTCGCAGGCTCAGTAGGTCGCGCGGCCGCCCGACAGATCGAAGACCGCACCGGTCGAGAAGCTGCATTTCTCGCTGGCAAGCCAGGCGACGAGCTCGGCCAGTTCCTCGACCGTGCCGAGCCGCCGGAGCGGGCTCTTGCCGATCATGGCCGCGACCGTCTCTTCGCTCATCTGCTGCAGCAGCTCGGTCTCGATCGCCGCCGGCGCGACCGCATTGACCAGCACGCCACTGCCGGCGAGCTCCTTGCCCTGCGCCTTGGTCAGGGCGATCACCCCGGCCTTGGCGGCGCTGTAGGCGGACAGCGTCGGGGTGCCCTCCTTGCCGGCGAGCGAAGCGATGTTGACGATGCGGCCGTAACCGCGCGGCGCCATCGCGGCCGCAACCGCCCGCGAACACAGAAAGGTGCCGGTCAGGTTGACCGCCTGGACCTTCTGCCATTGCGCCAGTGGCGTCTGCGCCACCGTGGTCGAGGGGCCGGTCAGCCCGGCATTGTTGACGAGCACGGCGACCGGCCCATGCTCGCTTTCCGTCCGTGCCAGAGCGGCAGCGACCTGCGCCTCGTCGGCGACGTCGCAGGCGACGAAGCCATGGCCGCCCTCGCCTTCCGCCAGATCCCACACGACCGGCAGAAGGCCGTCATCGGCGAGCCGCTCGCAGACCGCGCGGCCGATGCCCTTGGCGCCGCCGGTGACGACGGCGACCTTGGCGAGAGCTTCTGCGCTCACGCCGCCTTGGCCTGTTCGAGCTTGGCCGCGACGAGCTTGCGCAGGCCACGCAGGTCCTTGACGAAGCCGCGAATGCCCTCGGCCAGTTTCTCGGTCGCCATCGCGTCCTCGTTCAGGGCGAAGCGGAAGGCCTTCTCGTCGAGGACGAGGCGTTCCGGCGCCTTGCCGACGGTTTCGGGCGAGAGCTTGCGCGGCAATTCGCCGGTCGCGGCCTGGAGCTCGTCGAGCAGACCGGGGCCGATGGTCAGCCGATCGCAGCCGGCCAGCGCCTCGATCTCGCCGGTGTTGCGGAAGGAGGCGCCCATCACCACCGTGTCGATGCCATGGGCTTTGTAGTAGCTGTAGATGCTGCGGACGGAGACGACGCCCGGATCGGTCTCGGCCGTGTAGGGGCCGCCGCCGGCCTTGACGTGCCAGTCGAGGATCCGGCCGACGAAGGGCGAGATCAGGAAGGCCTTGGCATCGGCGCAGGCGACCGCCTGCGACAAGGCGAAGAGCAGGGTCAGGTTGCAGTCGATGCCCTCGGCCTGCAGCACGCGGGCCGCCTGGATGCCCTCCCAGGTCGAGGCGATCTTGATCAGGATGCGCTCGCGGCCGACGCCGCGCTCCTGATAAGCGGCGATGATGGCGCGCGCCTTCTCGATCGTCGCCTTGGTGTCGAAGGAGAGGTCGGCATCGACCTCGGTCGAGACGCGACCGGGGACGATCTTTGCCAGCTCGGCGCCGAAGGTGACGGCGAGCCGGTCGCAGACCGCCTCGACCGCGCCGGCGCCACCCTGCCGCTTGCCCCAGGCGATCGCCTCGTCGACGAGGCCGGCATAGGCCGGGGTCTCGACCGCCTTCAGGATCAGCGTCGGATTGGTGGTGCAATCCACCGGCTTCAGCCGCCGCACCGCCTCGATGTCGCCGGTGTCGGCGACGACGGTGGTCATGGCGCGGAGCTGTTCGAGCTTGGAAGCGGTCATCTCTCTACCCTCGGGATATGCGGCCGGATTCCCCGCCAATATGGCGCCTGCCGCGCGTCATTGCGAGCACAAGGAAGCAATCCAGCCCTGCGTCAGGTCCGCTGGATCGCTCCGCAGGTCTCGTCGGCCCGCACTGAGCGGACAAGGCTCAGCTCTTCACCGCCCCGGCGGTCAACCCAGAGACCATGTTGTTGCGGAAGCCGTAATAGATCACCGCCGGTGGGATGGCGTAGATCAGGCCGGCCGTCATCAGGAGATTCCAGGGCGCGTCGTCGGCCGAGAGGAACAGGCCGAGGCCGACGGCGAGCGGCAGCTCCTTCTCGCTGGAAAGCAGCAGGAAGGCGTAGAGATACTCGTTCCAGGCGAGCAGCAGCGCATAAATGCCGATCACCACCATGGATGGCTTCATCAGCGGCAGGTAGACCATGCGGAAGAGCTGGAGCGAGGTCGCGCCGTCCATGATCGCGGCTTCGTCGAGTTCCTTCGGCAGCTTGTCGGAAGCCTGCTTCAGCACCCAGATAGCATAGGGCGAAGCCAGCGCCACCATGGCGAGGATCAGGGCCGTGCGCGTGTTCAGCAGACCGAAGGTCCCCATCGCCTTGTACATGGGGATGGCGAGGAAGGCGGCCGGGATCAGATAGGTCGCGAGCGCGAAATTCATGATCGAGCGGCCGCCCGGCGCCTTCAGCCGCGAGATCGCGAAGGCGGCGCAGGTCGCGATGAACAGCGTGAGCAATCCGGTCGTGATCGCGATCAGGAAGCTGTTGAACAGCTGCAGCCAGAAATTGGTCAGGTAGTAGTGCTGCTGCTTGAAGACGATCTGGAAGTTCTGCAGCGTCGGCTGGTCGGGCCAGAGCTTGCCGGCCAGCATCGATTCCTGGTTGGAGATCGACAGCACGAAGAGATGGTAGATCGGCAGCAGCGTCCAGATCAGCACGGGAATCGCGATCAGGATCAGCTTGCCCTCGTCGAGGAGCCTTTTCATCATTCGGCTCCCTTCGAGAGACGCTTCACCATGAACCAGACCATGGGCAGGATCAGCGGCATGGCGACGATGATCGAGGCGATGCCGAGGTCGAGATTATTGTTGCGCATATAGCGGATGCCGAGCGTCGCCAGGACGTGGTTGAGGTCGCCGGGCCCGCCACCGGTGAGCAGGTAGACGCTGTTGAAATCCCCCAGCGTCCAGATCATCGAGAGCAGCGTCGAGGTGACGTAGAGCGTCGCCAGCGACGGCCAGGTGATGAAGCGAAACTGCTGCCATTTATTGGCGCCGTCGACACTGGCGGCCTCGTAGAGATCCTGCGCGATGGCGAGCCGGCCAGTGACCAGGATCAGCGTCCAGAACGGCAGCGACTTCCAGATATGGACGAGGATCGACGAGGCGAAGGCGAGCGTCGGATCGGTCAGCCAGCCCGGCCCCTCCATGATGCCGAACCACTGGAAAAGCTGCTGGTTGATCATGCCGTTCTCGGGATTCAGCATCACCCGGAAAGACAGGATGGTCGGAATCGAGGGCACCGCCCATGGCAGGATGAAGAGCACCAGCATAAAGCGGACCCAGGCGCGCTGCTGGACGAAGAAGCCCGACAGGAACAGCGCGATCAGGAACTTCAGGTTCACCGCCACGAACAGGAAGATGATGGTGTTGACCACCGTCCGCAGGAAGATCGGATCGGCGAACAGCGCCTTGTAGGATTCGAAATTCAGGCCGATCCACAGGCCGTAGGCGACCGGGTAGGCCACCATCACGGCGAAGACGAGGATATAGGGGGCGAGCATGAGCACGCCCCAGAAGACGCGGTCGCGCGCCTGTCCCGAGGTCGCGTCGGCCGAAGCCGGGCTGGAGGTTGCCATCGTTGCGGCGGTCATCTTCTTGTCTCCCTCTGCGCTCCGGCCGTTTGAGACACGTCGGCATCCCGCGGCCCTGATCGCCGCGGGATGCCTTGTCTGTCAGACAGCGAGGCCAGTCTTCAGCCGGCGATCTGCTTGATGCGCGCGATCATCTCGTCGGTGGCCTGTTCGGGCGAGACCTTGTCGACCAGCACGCGGTTGACGGCCTTGGCCCAGACGTTCTCGGCATTCACCGCCGTGAACTTGTAGTTGTAGACGAACTGGAACGGCACGGTGCCGTCCTTGTACTGCTTGTAGACCACCGCGCGATGCGGGTCCTTGCCATCCGACCAGAACGGCGCCTCGATGCCGGCGAGCGTGGTCGAGACCCAGCGCCCGGCCGAGCCCTCGACGAAGGGACGCAGATTCTCGTCCTTCATCAGGAAGGCCATGAACTCCTTGCCGCGCTTCTTGTTCTTGCCATCGGCGAAGACCACCGCGGTCTTGACCGCCGCGAGGTTGGTCATGTTGCTGCCGTCGGGCTTCTTGGGGAACTCGGCGGTGCGGATATTGTCGTAATAGTTCTTCTTGGCCGCGTCGCGCTGTTCCTGGGTCAGCGCCGGGTTGTTCATGTCGTCCATATGCTTGCCGGCGATCGAGATCGTCGCGTTGTGGGTCGCGACCGTCGTGCGGTTATGGAAGGCGACGTTGTTGTCCGGGTCGAGCCAGTTCACCGAGGAGGGCGGCGTGCAGCCGCGCTGCATGATGTTGGCATAGGACTTCACCGCCTCGATCATCGCGGCCCGGTTCTTCGGCTCGTCCAGAACGATCTTGCCGCTCTCGTCGACGACCTGCGCGCCATAGGCGTTGGCGAAAGTCAGGAAGGAGTAGAAGGTGTCGGAAGCGGCGACGCCGAGCGGGTGGCCGATGCCATAGATCCGCTTGCCCTTGGCACGCGCCGCGCCCTGGACCTTATCGCACCAGAAGTCCCAATAGCCGTTCCAGGTCTTCGGAATATCGCTTTCCTTGAACCCGAACTCCTCGAGCATGTCCTTCCAATAGGTGATGTGCATCATCTGCTGCTCGACCGGGAAGGCGTAATAGGCCTTCTTGTTGGTCTTGCCGTTCATCAGGAAGGTGGTGGCGAGCGCCTGCGGCTGGAATTCCTTCTTCATCGGCTCGATGACGTCGGTGACGTCCTCGAGCTTGCCTTCGAAGGCCCACTGGCCGGTGGTGCGGAAATCATAGGTCGTGCAGAAGCCGACATCTGGCGGCGTGCCGGCCTGGACCGCGCCGACCGACTTGGTCACGCAATCCTCGGTCGCGTAGAGTGAGAGGTCGACCTTGACGCCCGTCGCCTTCTGGAACTTGTCGACGACGGCGAGCAGCGCGTCGTCCTCGCCCTTGTAGAAACCCTTGGTGAACCAGACCGTCACCGTCTCCTGCGAGAGGGCGGCTCCGGACCAGCCGACGGCGAGCGCGGCCAGAGCGGCTCCACTCACCAGATTACGCATCGTTCTCATCGGAAACCTCCCATTTAAAACGTTTAGATTAGGCGATTATGGGCGCCTTCGGCCGGAGCCTAGTCGAAAAGCCCCCCGATAAACAAGCCGTCCAGATGAGTGAAATTCGCGCATTTCCGACAAGGTGGAAGCCGCCGTGACGGCTTGCCCGCGCCGCTTTCCCGCCGTTCTTCCCCGGGCGCTCGCGGCGTTGTCACAGATGTGTCGTCTAAGCGGCTTAACCGGCAGGCCAAGAAGGCTCCGACACCGCAAGGCGGAGCGCGGACGCAAGCCTTCCACCCTCAGGTCCTCCCTCCCAAGGCCCACGGAGACTTCCATGCGCTCATTCGCACTCGCCGCCGCGCTCGCGCTCGGCCTCGCCCTTCCCGCCACGCAGGCAGGCGCCGTCGAGGGCAAGCTCGTGCTCTATACCAGCCAGCCCAACACCGATGCGCAGCAGACGATCGACGCCTTCAAGGCCAAATACCCCAAGGTCGAGATCAGCTTCGTGCGCGACGGAACGCCGCGGGTCATGGCCAAGCTCCGGGCCGAGTTCGAAGCCGGAGCACCACAGGCCGACCTGCTGCTGATCGCCGATGCGGTGACGATGGAAGGCCTCAAGAAGGAGGGCCGGCTGCTCGCCCATGACAAGGCCGACACCGCCGCCTACCCGGCCGGCATGCACGACCCCGCCAAGTTCTGGTTCGCCACCAAGCTGATCACCACCGGCATCGTCTACAATACCAAGGCGACGATGAAGCCGGAGAGCTGGCTCGATCTTGCCAAGCCGGAGGCGAAGAACCTGCTGGCGATGCCGAGCCCGCTGAATTCGGGCGCGGCGATGATCCACACCATCACCCTGACCGGCAACCTGCCCGGCGGCTGGAGCTTCTACGAGAACCTGCAGAAGAACGGCGCGCTCGCGGCAGGCGCCAATGGCGACATTCTGCGGCAGGTCGCCACCGGCGAGAAGCTCTACGGCATGATCGTCGACTTCATGCCGATCCGCGAGAAGGCCAAGGGCGCCCCGGTCGCCTTCGTCTTCCCGAAGGAGGGCGTCTCGGCGGTGAGCGAGCCGGTCGCGATCCTGAAGGCCAGCAAGAACCCGGACGCCGCCAAGGCGTTCGTCGACTTCCTGATCTCGAAGGAGGGGCAGGAGCTCGCGCTGAAGCAGGGCTATGTCGCCGCCCATCCGCAGATTGCCCTCCCGGCCGGCTATCCCGCCCGCGATGCGATCAAGCTCATGCCCTTCGACGCCGCCAAGGCGCTCGCCGAGGAGCCGGCCGCCCGCAAGCGGTTCAGCGCGATCTTCGAGTGAAGCCCTGCCGCATAACGGGCCGGGGTGCGCGCGCATGACGCTCGCCGCCCCTTCATCCGCTCTGCCGCAGCCCCGGCTGCGGCAGAGCCGTTTGCGTCTCGCCCGGCCGAAGCTGCGCCTTCCAGCCGGCCTTGGTCTGCCCGCCGCAATCACGCTGGTCGCCATGCTGCTCGGCGCCCTGCCCTTCCTGCGCCTCGCCTTCGCGGCCTTCGCCCCCGGCGGCCATTTCGCGCCGGGCGCCGTGCTGGAGGCGATCGGCGGTCGCGCCGCCGTCAATGCGACCCTGCACAGTCTCGAAACCGCGGCCTTCTCGGCGTTCGGCGCGCTGTTGGTCGGCGGCGGCTTCGCCCTGCTGCTCGCCGTCACCGATCTGCGCGGCAAGCGCCCGCTCGCCTTCGGGCTGGTCTTCTCGATGATGATCGCGCCGCAGGTGGCGGCGCTGGCCTTCCTGAGCCTGCTCGCGCCGCATTCGCCGCTCCTGGCCCTCATCGGTCTGTCACCTTCGCCCGGCACGCCGAACCCGCTGCTCGGCCGCGGCGGCATCATCCTGGTCATGGCGCTCCACCATGCGCCGCTGGTCGCGATCACGCTCTGGACCGGGCTGCGCAGCGTGCCGCATTCGCTGGTCGAGGCCGCCCAGATGGAAGGCGCCTCTTCGCGGGTGATCGCGACGCGGATCCTCATTCCGGTCCTACGGCCACAGATCGTCGCCGCCGCCCTGCTCGCCTTCGTCGCCGGCATCGGGAACTTCGGGATTCCGGCCCTGCTCGGCCTGCCGGTCAACTATCTCACCCTGCCGACGCTGATCTATCGCCGACTGTCTAGCTTCGGGCCGGAGGGCCTGCCGGATGCGGCAGCGCTCTCGCTCCTGGTCGCGCTACTCGCCGGGCTCGGCATCCTCGCCGGCATGCTGGCGATGCGTCAGGGCGGCGGGAAGGTCGAGATCGAGCGGCCGCTGCAGCCCTTCTGGCAGCTCGGCCGTGCCCGCCCCCTCGTCGCCGGCGGCCTCTGGCTGCTGCTCGCACTCAAGCTCGGCCTGCCGCTGCTCGCCCTGCTCGGCGAGGCGCTGACGCCGGCGCTCGGTGTCGCGCTATCCTGGCAGAGCCTGACCTTCGACAAATTCGCCGAGGTGCTGCTGCGGCAGGATGTGACGGTACGCGCCTTCCGCAACTCCTTCCTGTTCGCCGGGACGGCCGCGCTCCTGCTGGCGCTGCTCTCGATCGCCTTCGCCTATACGCTCGAGCGGCGGCTCGGTCGGTTCAGGCGAGCCGTCGAGCTGGTGATCGAGCTGCCCTATGCGCTGCCCGGCGTGGTGCTCGCCATCGCCTGCATCCTGCTGTTCCTGAGACCTTTGCCCCTGGTCGGCTTCAGCCTCTACGCCACGCCCTTCATCATCCTGTTCGCCTATCTCGCCCGCTTCCTGCCGCTGGCGCTGAAGGCGCCGGTCGCGGCGATGGCGCAGATCGAGGCCCATCACGAGGAGGCGGCCAAGCTCGACGGCGTGAGCGCCTGGCAGATGCTGCGCTTCATCGTCGCGCCGATCCTGGCACCGGCCGCGACGGTGAGCGCGCTGATGGTCTTCCTCGTCGCCTTCAACGAGCTCACCGTCTCGGCGCTGCTCTGGTCGTCCGGCACGGAGACACTCGGCGTCGTGCTGTTCAGCCTGAAGGAGGCGGGTCTCGCCGGTGAGGCCGCCGCCATTGCGATCAGCGCCTCGGCTGTGATCCTCCTGGCGATGCTCGGGCTCGATCTCGCCGGACGGCGCCTGCCGGCTCAGATCCTGCCCTGGCGGATCTGAGCCCGCCGCCGAAACCGGCAGGCGGGTGGCTCAGCGCTGGATTTCTGCCCGCGGACCGCGTTAGTTAAGCGGAAATTAACATGCCCACCGGATGTTTACCGCGATGGCATTCGCCTTCCGCCGCCTGGATTAGGGTCGACGCCGTTACCAGCAGACGGCTTCGATCAAGGACGCCCGAGCCCAATGGCCTACCGCGCCACCGACCGCCTCCCGCAAGAGGCCACCGCAGACGACCGGAAGATCCTCGTGGTCGAGGATTCCAAGACCTACTCGATCGCCCTCTGTCGCCGCCTGACCGAAGAGATCGGCCTGGAATTGGTCGCCTGCCGCTCGCTCAACGAACTGCATGAGGCCGTCACCGAGAACATCGCGGCCTATACCCTGGCGGTCGTCGACCTGAACCTGCCGGACGCGCCGCGGGGCGAGGCGATCGACTTCACGGTCCAGCGCGGCATCCCGACCATCGTCCACACCGGCACCTTCGATTTCGAGACGCGCAACCGCATCATGGAGCGCGACGTCATCGACTATGTCCCGAAGGACAGCGAGTTCGCCCTCGAGACGGTGGTCCGCGCCGTCAGGCGGGCACTGGCCAACCGGCGAACCCGGATCCTGGTCGTCGACGACGTCAAGGCGACCCGCGGCCTGCTCGCCCGGATGCTGACCGTGCAGCAATACGACGTCGTCGAGGCCAGCTCCGGCGCCGAGGCGCTTTCGTATCTGGAAGCCAACCCCGATGTCCGCCTCGTCGTCACCGACTACAACATGCCTGGCATGGACGGGTATGCGTTGACCCGCCATATCCGGCGCCGCTTCTCCGCCAGCGGCCTGCGCGTGATCGGCGTCTCCTCGTCCAACGACCGCATGGTCTCCGTCGGCTTCCTGAAGGCCGGCGCTCATGACTTCATCTCGATGCCCTTCGTGCCCGAAGAGCTGCAGTGCCGGATCGCAAGCAACGCCGAGACGCAGGAGCAGATCGAGCAACTGCGCAATCTCGCCTCGCGCGACGCCCTGACCGGCCTGTTCAACCGCCGCCATTTCTTCGAGCATGCGCCGGCCCTGATCGCCGAAGCGCGCGCGCGCTGGCAGAAAAGCGCGGTCGCCATCCTTGACATCGACGACTTCAAGCAACTGAACGACAGCCACGGCCATGACCTCGGCGACCGCGCCCTGGCCGGCGTGGCGCGCTGTCTTTCGCAGTCGATCGAGGGGAGCAACAGCCTCCTCGCCCGGATTGGCGGCGAGGAATTCGCCATCCTGTTTCCCGGCCTCGACGCCAAGGCGGCGATGCGCCGGGCCGACCATGTCCGGCTCGACGTCTCCCATGAAACGGTGACGCTCGGCGAGCATCAGGTCGCCCTCACTGCCTCGATCGGCGTCGCCGAGATCGACGAGAATGTCAGCTTCGACCAGGCGCTGGTCGCCGCCGACCGCGCGCTCTACGCCGCCAAGCGCGAAGGCCGCAACCGGGTCTGCGTGCAGGCCGCCTGACGCCTCGCTTCTGCGGCTCGCCGTCGAGGCATGCGGCAGGAGCAGGCCGGTCTGAGGCTAGCATCCGCCCTTCCCTTCGCAAACTCATCCCACAGCCCCGGGACAGCGCCGCCTGCCTTGCGCTGACGGCATGCCGACATCGTCGCCCGTCGCTTCCGGGGCAAGCGGCGGCATGCCACCTTCCGCTCAGCTTACGATTCGGGGGATGCCGTCCATGATCGAAGACTCTGCCAGATCGGCGCGGTCACCAGCACAACGACTGCGTTCTCTCGGCACTCTCTTGCTCGCGGCCAGCATGCTCACCTCCCAGGCCGCATCGGCCTGCACGAGCTTCCTGATTCCGACCTCGGATAATGGCGCCGTCTATGGCCGGACCATGGAGTTCGGCTTCGAGCTCGAATCGCGTGCCATGATGATCCCGCGAAATTACAAGCTCGCCAGCAGCGGCGCTGACGGCAAGCCCGCTGCCAGTTGGACCGGCAAATATGCCGCCGTCGGCCTGAACGCGCTTGGCGTCACGGCGCTGGTCGACGGCATGAACGAGAAGGGGCTCGTCGGGGGAATCCTCTACTTTCCAGGCTTTGCCGGCTATGCCGATGCGGGCAAGTCCGACCCGGCGAAGTCGCTCGCACCCTGGGATGTGCTGACCTGGGCGCTGACGAACTTCGCCACCATCGCCGAGGTCAAGGCCGCGCTGGAAGGCATGGCCGTGATCGGCGTCGAGCAGCAGCAGATGAAGATGGTGCCACCGGTGCACTACACGCTGCACGATGCCTCGGGCGCCTCGCTGGTGATCGAGCCGATCGACGGGAAGCTCAAGCTCTACGACAATCCGCTGGGCGTGATGACCAACTCGCCGCCCTTCGACTGGCACCTGACCAATCTGCGCAACTATGTGAAGCTCTCGCCCCACAACGTACCGCCCCTGAAGATCGGCTCGCAGAGCTTTTCGCCGCTCGGCGAGGGCTCGGGCATGCTCGGCATCCCCGGCGACCCCACCCCGCCTTCCCGTTTCCTGCGCGCACTCGGCTACACGCTCTCCGTCGAACGCAAGCCGAGCGGCATCGAGAGCGTTCGTCTCGCCGAGCATATCGTCAACAATTTCGACATCCCCAAGGGCTGGATCAAGGCAGGCGGGGAGCCGCTGGAATACACGCAATGGTCAACGGTGGCGGATCTGACCAACCGCGTCTTCTATGTTAAGACCTACACCGATCCGGTCCTGCGCGCGATCGACTTCAAGAGCTTCGACCTCGACGCCAACGCCATCGTCAGCGCCGAGCTCAAGCCGGGCATGGCCGCTCCCGCCCTGGCGTTCCCGAAGCGCTGAACGGGGCAGGCGTTTAATCCTGCAGCGGAGCGGTGCAGACCGCCCGCCGCACCAGAAGCTATTTTGGCCGGGGGGCCTCGACATCATGGCATCAGCGCGCTTGCACAGCCGCTTCGGACGGCTCTTCGGAGCAGCCTCGCTCAGCCTCGTCTCCTGGCTTCCCTCCGCCTCGGCGGTCGGCGCTGCGGACATGACCTCACCGACGATAACGGCGCCGGCGGCGGCCGCGCCGGAGTGGACGATCACGGTCTCGCCCTATCTCTGGGCGACCAGTCTCAACGGCGACGCCGCGGTGCTCGGCCACAAGCGCGCGGTCGACATACCCTTCCGCGACACCGTCAAGGACCTCAAATTCGGCTTCATGGGAGCCGTCGAGATCCAGCGCGGCAAGCTCGGCTTCTATGCGAACGGCCAATATGCCGACATCGAGAGCCAGGACAATTTTCGGCGGCTCGATATCGGCATCGGCTCGAGGATGACCGTATTGGCGGCAGGCGCCTTCTACCGCATCCTCGAAAGCCCGCTGGGCGGCAGCACGCTTCACGGAGCACCGCGGGTGTTCGCGCTCGATCCGCTCGTCGGCGTCCGCTGGACGCGTCTGACCGGCAGCATCCGGGTCGCCGGCTTCGGCCTGTCGGAAAGCGAAAGCTGGCTCGATCCCTATGTCGGCGCGCGCGCGACACTCGACCTCGACGAGCGCTGGAACCTGACCGCCGAGGCCGATATCGGCGGCTTCGGCGTCGGCTCGCGGATCACCTACAACGCGCAGGCTTATCTCGGCTACCGCACCACCGTGTTCGGCCGGCCGACCATGCTGCGCGCCGGCTACCGGGCGCTGTATCAGGACTATCGTGAAGGCGGCTTCCTGTGGAACGTGACGCAGCACGGGCCGGTGCTCGGCGCCTCCATGCAGTTCTGACGGAAGCTCACCCCGACGAGCCGGCGACTACGCCGCCGGCTGCTGCTCCGGCTTCGCCTCCCCCATCAGCAGGCTGCGCGAGGCCTTCGCCTCCCGCACGATGAAGTCGACGATCGCCCTGACGCGGGCGACCTCCTTCAGATCGGCATGGACGAGCAGCCAGAAGGAGCGCGTGATCGAGACGGTTTCAGGAAGAACCGGCACGAGGCGCGGCTCGGACGGCACCATGAAATGGTGGATAACGCCGATGCCCGCCCCCGCTGCGACAGCGTTCATCTGGGCGAGCACGCTCGAGCTCTGGATCTGAGCCCGCAGGCCTTTGGCGACCTCGTCGAGATAGTCGAGCTCGGGCGTGAAGATCAGATCGTCGATATAGCCGATGATGCGATGGGCGAAGAGATCCTCGGGCGCCGTGATCGGCGGCATCGAGTCGAGATAGTCGCGGGAGGCGTAGAGGCCGAGCCGGTAGTCGCAGAGCTTGCGCGCCACGACCTTGCCCTCCTTGGGCGGCGCCAGCGTGATCGCGACATCGGCTTCGCGCTTCGACAGCGAGAGCAGCCGCGGCATGGCGATCAGCTGGAGTTCCAGCCCCGGATAGGCCTTGGCCAGCGACGACAGGCGCGGCGCCAGGAAGGAGGCGCCGAAGCCGTCGGGCGCGCCGATCCGGACCGTGCCGGACAGCGCCATGTCGGCACCGCCGATCTCGCTCTGGATGGCGAGCGCCTCGGTCTCCATGCTCTCGGCCTTGGCCAGCAACTGCTCGCCATGGCCGGTCAGCGCGTAGCCCTGAGGCCGGCGCTCGAACAGCTTGGCCTTGAGCGATTCCTCCAGCGAGGTGATGCGGCGCGAGACGGTGGCGTGATCGGCACCGAGCCGTCGGGCGGCGGCCGTCAGGCGGCCGGAGCGGGCGACGGCGAGGAAGAAGCGCAGATCATCCCAGTCGAACCGTTCCATGACGCTCCCTCCATATCTGCTTTTGTGCACGACAGGCGACTTAATCTCCCTATAGTCGTGCGCAAACGATAATGGTAGGGGTAAGCGCAAGCAGAATTTTCGCAGCACAATCGGGAGGACGCCATGCGTCAGGTCGGGCACTTCATCGGCGGCAAGCATGTCGCGGGAACTTCTGGCCGCACGGCCGACATCTATCAGCCGATGGATGGCTCGGTGATCGGCCAGGTCGCCCTCGCCTCGCAGAAGGAGCTGCGCGCCGCGGTCGAGAACGCGCTGGAGGCGCAGCCGAAATGGGCGGCGGTCAATCCGCAGCGCCGCGCCCGCGTGCTGATGAAGTTCATCGACCTGATCGCGCAGAACAATGACGAGCTCGCCGAGCTGCTCGCCCGCGAGCACGGCAAGACGATCCCCGACGCCAAGGGCGACATCCAGCGCGGCGTCGAGGTCGTCGAATATTCGCTCGGCGTTCCCGGTCTGATGAAGGGCGAGTTCACCGACGGCGCCGGCCCCGGTATCGACATCTATTCGCTGCGCCAGCCGCTGGGCGTCGTCGCCGGCATCACCCCGTTCAACTTCCCGGCGATGATCCCGCTCTGGAAGCTCGGCCCCGCCATCGCCTGCGGCAACGCCTTTATCCTGAAGCCGTCCGAGCGCGATCCCGGCGTGCCGATGCGCCTTGCCGAGCTCTTCATCGAGGCTGGCGGCCCTCCCGGCATCCTCAACGTCGTCAACGGCGACAAGGAAGCGGTCGACGCCATCCTCGACGACCATGACATCAAGGCCGTCGGCTTCGTCGGCTCGACGCCGATCGCCGAGTACATCTACTCGCGTGGCTGTGCCAATGGTAAGCGCGTGCAGTGCTTCGGCGGCGCCAAGAACCACATGATCATCATGCCCGACGCCGACATGGACCAGGCGGTCGATGCGCTGATCGGTGCCGGCTACGGCTCGGCCGGCGAGCGCTGCATGGCGATCTCGGTCGCCGTCCCGGTCGGCAAGGCGACCGCCGACGAGCTGGTGAAGCGGCTGATCCCCCGCGTGGAAAGCCTGAAGATCGGCCCCTCGACCGACACCTCGGCCGATTACGGCCCGGTCGTCACCAAGGCTGCGATGGAGAAGATCAAGTCCTATGTCGACATCGGCGTGAAGGAAGGCGCCAAGCTCCTCGTCGACGGGCGCAACTTCAAGATGCAGGGCTACGAGAACGGCTTCTATGTCGGCGGCTGCCTGTTCGATGGCGTCACCAAGGACATGCGGATCTACAAGGAGGAGATCTTCGGCCCCGTCCTCTCCGTGCTGCGCGCCGAGAGCTATGACGAAGCGCTGAAGCTCACCAACGATCACGAATACGGCAACGGCACCGCGATCTACACCCGCGATGGCGACGCCGCCCGCGACTTCGCCTCGAAGGTCCAGGTCGGCATGGTCGGCATCAACGTGCCGATCCCGGTTCCGCTCGCCTACTACACCTTCGGCGGCTGGAAGCGCTCCGCCTTCGGCGACCTCAACCAGCATGGCCCGGATTCGATCCGCTTCTACACCAAGACCAAGACGGTGACGGCGCGCTGGCCTTCCGGCATCAAGGACGGCGCCAGCTTCGTCATCCCGACCATGGGGTAGTACGGTCGCCCAAAAGGGAGGGGATGTCGCCATGCCGAAACTCAGCGAAATCGAGCTCGGCCCGAACGATATCCTCATCCCTGATATCGACGATGCGCTGATCGCGGATTTCCGCCGGCGCGCCGAGCTCATGGGCAGAGGCGTGAGCGACTACATCCTCGACATAATCGCGCGCGGCGCAGCTCTCCCTCGTGAGGACTTCGCCGGCGCTTATGTCATCGTTTTGGATGACGAGCCATGACCGCCTTCTCCCTCACCGAAGACCAGATCGCCATCCGCGACATGGCGGCCTCCTTCGCCGCCGAGACGCTCGCCCCCCATGCCGTGCGCTGGGACGAGGAGAAGCATTTCCCGGTCGAGGAGATGCGCCAGGCGGCCGCGCTCGGCATGGGCGGCATCTATATTCGCGACGATGTCGGCGGCTCCGGCCTGTCGCGTCTCGACGCGGCGCTGATCTTCGAGGCGCTCTCGACGGGCTGCCCGACGGTCGCGGCCTATATCTCGATCCACAACATGTGCGCCTGGATGATCGACCGCTACGGCTCGGACGAGCAGCGGCAGAAGTACCTGCCGAAGCTTTGCAGCATGGAGCATCTGGCGAGCTATTGCCTGACCGAGCCCGGCGCCGGCTCGGACGCCGCGGCGCTGAAGACCAAGGCGGTGCGCGACGGCGACCATTACGTCCTCGACGGCCAGAAACAGTTCATCTCCGGCGCCGGCGTCTCCGACATCTATGTCGTGATGGTGCGCACCGGTGAGGCCGGCCCCTCCGGCATCTCGACCATCGTCGTCGAGAAGGACACGCCCGGCCTCTCCTTCGGCGCCAATGAGAAGAAGATGGGCTGGAACGCCCAGCCGACGCGCGCCGTGATCTTCGAGAACTGCCGCGTGCCGGTGGCCAACCGGATCGGTCCGGAAGGCATCGGCTTCAAGATCGCCATGGCCGGTCTCGATGGCGGGCGGCTCAATATCGGCGCCTGCTCGATCGGCGGCGCGCAGGGCGCACTCGACAGGGCGCTCGCCTATGCCCAGGAGCGCAAGGCCTTCGGCGCCCGCATCGCCGATTTCCAGGCGCTGCAGTTCAAGCTCGCCGACATGGCGACCGAGCTCGAGGCGGCCCGGACCTTCCTCTGGCGCGCCGCCGCGGCGCTCGACGAGAAGACGCCGGATGCGACCAGGCTCTGCGCCATGGCCAAGCGCGTCGCGACCGATACCGGCTTCGAGGTCGCCAACCAGGCGCTGCAGGTTCATGGCGGCTACGGCTATCTCGCCGATTACGGCATCGAGAAGATCGTGCGCGACCTCAGGGTCCACCAGATCCTCGAAGGTACCAACGAGGTGATGCGGATGATCGTGGCGCGTTCGCTGGTCGGACGGGCCAAGGGGAACTAGCAAACCCGGGGCATCCCGGGCGGACATAGTCCGACCCGGGATCCATTCCGGAACGGTTCAGGCATGGATCCCGGCTCTCCGCTTCGCTGCGGCCGGGATGACGACCCGAAATACAGGCAGGGAGAGAACGACCATGACCACGATCGCCTTCATTGGGCTCGGCAATATGGGCGGGCCGATGGCCGGCAACCTCGTCAAGGCGGGGCATACGGTCAAAGCCTTCGACCTGTCGCAGGCCTCCAAGGACGCAGCCGCCGAGCTCGGAGTCGGCATCGCCGCCTCTGCCAAGGATGCGGTGGCAGGGGCGGAGGTCGTCGTCACCATGCTGCCCGCCGGCAAGCATGTGCTCGGCGTCTGGGCCGACATCCTGACCGCCGTGGCGCCGGGGACGCTGGTGATCGATTCCTCGACCATCGACGTCGAGAGCGCTCGCAAGGCGCATGCGCGCGCCGCCGAGCGCGGCTGCCTCTCGCTCGACGCGCCGGTCTCGGGCGGCGTCGGCGGCGCCAAGGGCGCGACCCTGACCTTCATGGTCGGCGGCAGCGACGAGGCTTTCGCCAAGGGCGAGCCGATCCTCTCGGCCATGGGTCGGCGCGTCGTGCATTGCGGCGATGCCGGCAACGGCCAGGCGGCGAAGATCTGCAACAACATGATCCTCGGCATCTCGATGATCGGCGTCTCGGAGGCCTTCGTGCTGGCCGAGAAGCTCGGCCTCTCGCATCAGGCGCTGTTCGACGTCGCCTCGACCTCGTCCGGCCAGTGCTGGTCGCTGACCACCTATTGCCCAGTGCCCGGCCCGGTGCCGACCTCGCCGGCCAACAACGAATACAAGCCAGGCTTCGCCTCCGCGCTGATGCTGAAGGATCTGAAGCTGTCGCAGGAGGCGGCCCAGGCGGCGGGCGCCTCGACGCCGCTGGGCGCTGCTGCGGCGCAGCTCTACGCCCTCCACAATGCCTGGGGCGAAGGCGGCACCGACTTCTCCGGCATCATCCATCTGCTGCGCGGCCGCGAGGGGAAGTAAGGGCGCGCCGGGGGATCATTTGCGCGCATACGAATTCTTCGCTTTCGGCCGTTCCGGAAGATTCGAAAGCGCGCTAGGACAGGTGTCATGAACGACGCCTTCCGCCCCCGCGAACGCTCCGCCCTCACCGGCTTCGCCACCAATCCGCTCGACCGACGCGGCGACCAGCGCGACCAGCCCGATGCGGTCGCGCGCTATCGCGCCAGCCCGGGCACGCGCCATGCCATCGTCGCGGGCGAAACGCCGATCCTGCGGCGAATCGGGCCCGAAGACCTGACGATCTGGTTCGACGAAGCGCAGGCGGACGGCGTCGGCAAAGCGCTCGACGAGGTCTTTCTCGGCATCCATCCGGAAGGCCAAGCCTGCTTCGGGCGGCTGATCGAGCGCCAGCTCACCGAGGCGCTGCGCGAGCGCGACGACCTGCACGTCACGGATCTGCGCAGCGTCGCGCTGAAGCGCCTCGTTCCGGCCGAGGAGGTCGGGCCGCTCGGCGAAGCCAAGGCGATCCTCGACTGGCATGCGCGGCACCGCTTCTGCGCCAATTGCGGCGGCCCGGCGCTGATGGTCAGCGGCGGCTGGCGGCGCGAATGCGCGCAATGCGGCGCGCTGCATTTTCCGCGCACCGACCCGGTCGTGATCATGCTGGCCGTGCGCGGCGACAAATGCCTGCTCGCCCGCCAGGCGCGTTTCGCGCCGAAGATGTATTCCTGCATCGCCGGCTTCCTCGAGCCCGGCGAGACGCTCGAGGACGCGGTACGCCGCGAGACCTGGGAAGAGGCGGGCCTGCGCACCGGGGCGGTGCGCTACATCGCCTCGCAGCCCTGGCCCTTCCCGAGCTCGCTGATGATCGGCTGCATCGCCGAGGCGCTGAACGACGACATCGTGCTCGACGGCACCGAGCTCGAGGACGGGCGCTGGTTCAGCCGTGAGGAGGCGCTGCTGATGATCGACGGGCGGCATCCGGACGGGCTGAGCTGCCCGCAGCACATCGCGATCGCCAGCACGATCCTCAAGGCCTGGGCCATCGACGGCGAGATGCCGACATCCAGCGCCTGACGGCGATATGCGCCGCCGTCAGCGCGACGGCGTCAGCCAGAGCGCATGGACCTTGCCGTCATCGGCCAGGCCGATGCCCCATTCCAGCTTGCCGTTGGCGAACTGCGCCTCGTAGATGTCGGCTGGCCCCGACGGCTCGACGCCCTTGAAGATCAGCTGGCGCAGATCCCCCTTTGCGGCGAGTTCCGCCTGCACGAACGGGAACTGTTCGCCGACGACGATGGCGAGTTCCCGGCTCATCCGCTCCTCGCCGGTGCGCCCTTCCCGCTGCTCGACGATGATGGCGCGCAGCGCTGCCTCGCTGCCCGGATGGGGCGTCCTGTTACGGACCCTGGCGGCGATTGCGGCCTCTTGGGCGGCGGCCTCATCGGTGTCGATCCGCAATGCGACGACGTCGAAGCCCTCCTGACTCAAAGTGAGGGATGGCGCGGCCCCGCCGCGGGATGCCGCGAAGCCGATCTGAGCGGGTACGGCCTTCAGAAAGAACACGTCCTCGGCCTCGGCGAACAATTCGAGCGCCGGCTGGCCGGTAAGCTGGCCGAACAGGCTGTCGCCGCGTCTCTCGACCGCAATGATCGCGCCCGACGGGTGCCGGTAATGGCCGACATAGCGCTCGAACAGCGCGGGATCGAGCCTGACCGCCGTGCGCGGCCTCGCCTGCTCATAGCGTCGCCGCGCGACGCTGACTGGTGTCAGCTCCGTCATATTGGTCTCCTTTGCGAGCGTGATGAGATCCTCGATCGAGAGCGTGTGGCCGGCAGCGAGCGTCGCCCGCGCAGTCTCGACGAGCGCGAGCCCGCGCTCGGCCCGGACGCGTTGCCGCGACAGCGCCTGCGATTGCAGTGTCAGGATTCGTTCGAGGTCGATCGCCTTGCCCTGCAGCAGCGCCACGATGCTGCTGAGACTCAAGCCGAGCCGCTTGAGGGCGAGGATTTCGTGGAGACGGGCGATCTCCCCGGCTCCGTAGAGCCGCCAGCCCTTGTCCGTGCGCCGCGGTCGGATCAGCCCGCGCTGCTCGTAGAGCCGCAGCGCCCGTACCGTCAGGCCGATGCGGCTGGCACATTCATGCGCCGCGAGCCATTCCTGCTCGATGGCGCCCTGCGTCTTCTTCGCCATGACTTGCCTCCTGCAGCAAGTCCTAGGCTATGACCCAGGGGCCGGCGCAAGCGCGACCCGCTGGGATACCGTATTCGCCGTCCCGACTGCCCGGGGCGGGCGCCGGCGTTACTCTCCGGCCTCCGGGAAGGTGTCGCGGAAGGGATGCGCCGGATAGACGCCAAGGACCTTCATCTCCTTGGAAAAATAGGAGAGTTCGTCGAGCGCGCGCTTCAGCTCGGGATCGTCGGGATGGCCCTCGACATCGCTGTAGAACATCGTCGCCGAGAACTGGCCGTCGACCATGTAGCTTTCCAGCTTGGTCATGTTGATGCCGTTGGTGGCGAAGCCGCCGAGCGCCTTGTAGAGGGCTGCGGGGATGTTGCGGACCTGGAAGATCAGCGTCGTGACCGTCTTGCCGGAGCCGTGACGGGCGAACTCGGGATATTTCGAGAGGATCACGAAGCGGGTGGTGTTGTGCTTCTCGTCCTCGATATCCTCCATCAGGATGTTGAGGCCGTAGACATCGGCGGCGATGTGCGGGGCGATCGCGGCGCGGGTGAGATCACCGGCTTCCGCGACCTGCCTGGCCGAGCCTGCCGTATCTGCCGCGACCTCGGCCTTGAGGCCGAGCTTGCGGATGATCTTGCGGCACTGGCCGAGCGCATGGATGTGGCTCTGCACCGTCTTCAGGGTCGCGAGCGTCGCGCCCTCGACCGCCATCAGGTGGAAGCGGATCGGCAGGAAATGCTCGCCGATGATGTGCAGCCCCGAGCGCGGCAGGAGATGGTGGATGTCGGCGACACGACCGGCGATCGAATTGTCGATCGGGATCATGCCATAGCGCGCCTTGCCCTCGGAGACGGCGGCGAGCGCATCCTCGAAGGTCGGACACGGCAGGAGCTCGCAATCCGGGAAGGCCTGCAGGGCAGCTTGCGACGAGAAAGCGCCGGGCTCGCCCTGGTAGGATACGACGACAGACATGGTCTTCAGGCTCCGGCGCTTGGTGTCAGGAACGCGCGGGCGCGGTCCAAGTCGGGGGGGGTGTCGACGCCGCGCGGGACGTGATCGATGATCATCGCGTCGATGCGCATGCCGTCCTCGAGGGCCCGCAGCTGCTCGAGCTTCTCGCGCAGCTCGAGCGGCGATTGCGGCAGGCTGACGAAGCGGTCGAGGGCCGCGCGGCGATAGGCGTAGAGGCCGACATGGTGATAGAGCGGCCCGTCGCCATAGGGCGCCGTCGCGCGGGTGAAGTAGAGCGCGCGCATGCGGCCGGGGGAAACCTCGCTGCCGATCAGCTTGACGACGCTCGGCGCCGTCTTCTCTTCCTCATCGGTGATCTCGCCGGCCAGCGTCGCGATATCGACGGCGGGATCGGCGAGCGGCTCGACCGCCGCGGCGATGGCGGTCGGCGCCAGGGTCGGAAAATCGCCCTGGACATTGACGATGATGTCGTGCCGGCGCTCGGGATCGACGATGTCGGCGGCTTCCTTGATGCGGTCCGAGCCGGTCTGGTGCGCGGGGCTGGTCATCACCGCCCGGCCGCCGGCCTGCTCGATCGCCGCGACGATACGGGCCTCGTCAGTCGCGACCACGACCTCGCCGACCCCCGATTCCACCGCCCGGCGCCAGACGCGGACGATCATCGGCTCGCCCAATATGTCGGCCAGCGGCTTGCCGGGAAGGCGCGTCGCCTGCATGCGGGCGGGGATCAGGATCAGCGGATTTGGCATCGTGGCGGGCTTGCTCGGCGGAAGCGTCAAATGGTCTCAAAGCGGTGCGTGCTTATACGAGTTGCAATGCAGCGCGCAAAGCGGTTAAGCAGCCTGCGAGTGCCGGAGTGCGCGAGCCTCCGGCCAGAGCGCTATCTTGCTTCGCGCGCGGCGAGGCCGGGAGTCCCGAGACGATGAATATCGAACTGAACAAGATCGCCGGCGCGGGCCTCTCGACGCTGCTCGTCGTAATGGCTCTGAACATGGGCGCCGGCATCGTCTTCGCCCCGAAGAAGCCGGCCATCCCCGGCTTCGACCTGCCGAGCCTGGAGCCGGCGGCCGCCGGCGGCGCTGCGGCCCCGGCCGCAGCGGCCGAGGAGCCGATCGCGGTGCGCCTCGCCAAGGCCGATCCGGCCAAGGGCGAAAAGGCCGTCGGCGCCTGCAAGGCCTGCCACACCTTCGAGAAGGGCGGCGCCAATAAGGTCGGCCCGCATCTGTTCGACGTCTATGGCCGCAACAAGGCCTCCATCGAAGGCTTCGGCTATTCCTCGGCGATGAAGGGCAAGGCTTCGGAGAAGTGGGAGGCCGAGCAGCTCGACGGCTTCCTGAAGAATCCGAAGGCCTATATGCCGGGCACGACAATGGCCTTCGCCGGCCTGAGCAAGCCGGATCAGCGCGCCGACGTCGTCGCCTATCTCAACTCGCTGGCCGACGCGCCCAAGCCGCTGCCGAAGGAGTGAGGGCGGCAGCAGCCTTCCTACCGATGTGACTTTGCAAGCCGGGCCGAAAGCCCGGCTTTTGCTTGTGGTCGCCATGCAAATGCCGTCACCATGCCGGCCTATGCGCATGGTGCTGGCCTTGGCCCGCTCCGACGGGATATTCAGGGCACGAATCGCAAGGGGAACGGAATGGCTGTGCGGATCACTCGTCGCAGGCTGCTGGAGGCCGGTGGCGCCCTGGTCGGGGCCGCGGGCCTGCCGGGCGGGCTGGCCCTGGCGCAGGATGCCGAAATCCATGGCCTGTCCACCTTCGGCGAACTGGCGCTACCGCCCGACTTCCCGCATTTCGCCTATGTCAATCCGCAGGCGCCCAAGGGCGGCTCGATCACCGTCCAGATCAAGCGCGCTGGCGGCAACCAGAGCTTCGACACCTTCAACACCCTCAACACCTATGTGCTGCAGGGCGATGGCGCAGCCGGCATGGATGCCTGCTTCGACAGCCTGATGGCCGGCTCGGGCGACGAGCCCGGCTCGCTCTACGGCCTGCTGGCGAAGAGCGTCGCCGTCTCCCAGGACAAGCTGACCTACCGCTTCCGTCTGCGACCCGAGGCGAAATTCCACGATGGCTCGCAGGTCACCGCCGGCGACGTCGCCTTCAGCCTGAACATCCTCAAGACCAAGGGCCATCCGAGCTACCGGCTGATCCTGAACGAGATGGAATCGGCCACCGCCGAGGGCAACGGCTTCGTCATCGTCAAGCTCTCGCCAAAACGCAGCCGCGACCTGCACCTGATCGTCGCCGGCCTGCCGGTGTTCTCGGAGAAGTACTGGTCGACCCGCAATTTCGAGGCCTCGACGCTGGAGCCGCCGCTCGGCTCCGGCGCCTACAAGGTCGGACGCTTCGAGCAGGGCCGCTTCATCGAATTCGACCGGGTCCCCGATTACTGGGCGAAGGATCTGCCGGTGAACATCGGTACGAACAATTTCGACCGGGTGCGCTGGGAGTATTTCCGCGACCGGCAGGTCGCTTTCGAGGCGTTCAAGAGCGGCGTGATCACCTTCCAGGAGGAGTTCACCTCGCGGATCTGGGCGACGGGCTACGATTTCCCGGCGATCAAGGAAGGCAAGGTCAAGAAGGAAGCCCTGCCGAAGACCGAACCGATCGGCTCGCAGGGCTGGATCTACAATCTCCGGCGCGAAAAATTCGCCGATCCGCGCATTCGCGAGGCGCTCGGCCTCGCCTTCGATTTCGAGTGGACCAACAAGAACATCATGTTCTCGTCCTTCTCGCGGGCGACCTCCTATTTCGAGAATTCGGATTCGAAGGCGGTGGGCATGCCCTCGCCGGAGGAACTCGCCTTGCTCGAGCCCTTCCGCGGCAAGGTTCCGGACGAGGTCTTCGGCGAGCCTTTCCTGCCGCCGGTTTCGGACGGCTCCGGTAGCGACCGCGCCTTGCTGCGCCGCGCCGACGAGATGCTGCGCGCCGCCGGCTGCAAGCGCAACGGCAATGTGCTGAAGCTGCCGAACGGCCAGCCTTTCGAGATCGAGTTCCTCGATTCGACGCCGTCGCTGCAGCCGCATACCCAGCCTTTCCAGGCCAATCTCAAGCGGCTCGGCATCAATGCGACCTCGCGCATCGTCGATGGCGCACAATATCAGCGCCGGCTCGACGAGTTCGACTTCGACATCATCAGCCGCGCGATGAGCGGCAGCGCGATACCCAGCGACTCGCTGCGCGTCGTGTACGGCTCGGAGGCGGCCAAGACGCGCGGCTCGCGCAATGTCGGCGGCATTTCGAGCCCGGCGATCGACGCGATGCTCGACAAGATCGGCCAAGCCGACAGCTACGCCAAGGTCGTCGTCGCGGCCAAATGCCTCGACCGGCTGCTGCGGGCCGGGCGCTACTGGATTCCGATGTGGTGGAACGCCAGCGAATGGCTGGCCTTCTGGGACATGTACGATCGGCCCCAGACCAAGCCGAAATTCTCCTCCGGTGCCCCGGCGATCTGGTGGTACGATCCTGAAAAGGCGAAGCGGATCGGGAAGGGCTAGCTGATTGCAGGGTGTGCCGCCGGACGACGAAGCAGGTAAGAAGCTGCCATGAAGCCATCGACCGCTCTTGCTCTGAACCGCGACGCGGTGCGCGAGGCAATGGGCCGTTTCCGCGCCAGCAATCCTCGCATCTTCGGCTCTGTCCTGCGTGGCACGGATCGACAGGACAGCGATCTGGACATCCTGATCGACCCTCTCCCAGGGGCAACCCTGTTCGATCTCGGCGGCTTGCAGGTCGCGCTGGAGGAACTGCTTGGCGTCAGCGTGGATGTTCTGACCGCCGAAGATTTGCCGCCCAGCTTCCGCCATCACGTGCTGGCCGAGGCGCAGCCGGTATGAGCGATCGCCAGAGACTGGCCGATTATCTACGGCATATGGCCGACGCGGCGCGCAAGACGGGAAGCTATATCGAGGGCATGGAGAAAGCCGACTTTCTGGCCGACGAGCGCACGCAACAGGCCGTTATCCTGAACCTCGTGATCATCGGTGAAGCCGCGACCAGATTGCTGCAAAGCCATGCCGATTTCCTCGACTGCTACCCGGATGTGCCCTGGAAAAGCATGAAGGGGATGCGCAATCGTATCGCGCACGGCTATTTCGACATCAATCTCGTCATTGTCTGGGAGACGGCACGAACGGCATTGCCCGCATTGCTCGCTCACCTCCCGGCAATCATTATGGCAGCGGAGAGCGAGTCATGAACACTATTCACCGCGAACTGCGCGCCACCTCGTCCATGCCGCGTTTCGTCTTCTCTCGACCTGAGCTTTGCCGCTGATGCTGGCTTACATCGCCCGGCGCCTGGCGCTGATGGTGCCGACCCTGTTCGGTATCCTGCTGATCTCTTTCGTCATCGTGCAGTTCGCGCCGGGCGGGCCGGTCGAGCGCGTGATCTCGCAGCTACAAAACCCGAACAGCGGTGGCGCGGCCGACCGCGTCGGTGGCGGCGCAGGCGGCGATGCTGGGGCGCAGGCCATGGATTCGGGCTCGGCCTATCGCGGCGCACAAGGGCTCGACCCGGCCTTCATCAAGGAGCTGGAGAAGCAGTTCGGCTTCGACAAGCCGGCACATGAGCGCTTCCTGAAGATGCTGAAGGACTATGCGACATTCGATTTCGGCCGCAGCTATTTCCGCGACGCGCCAGTGCTGCAACTGATCAAGGAGAAATTGCCGGTCTCGATCACGCTCGGGCTGTGGATGACCCTGCTCTCCTATGCGATCTCGATCCCGCTCGGTATCCGCAAGGCGGTCAAGGACGGCTCGCGCTTCGACACCTGGACGAGCGCGGTCGTCATCGTCGGCTACGCCATCCCCGGCTTCCTGTTCGCGATCCTCTTGATCGTGCTCTTCGCCGGCGGCTCGTTCTGGCAGATCTTCCCCTTGCGCGGCCTGACCTCGGAGAACTGGGCGCAGCTCGGCCCGCTCGACAAGGTGCTCGACTATCTCTGGCATATAGCGCTGCCGGTGACGGCGATGGCGCTCGGCGCCTTCGCGACCTCGACGCTCCTGACCAAGAACTCCTTTCTCGACGAGATCAGGAAGCAATATGTGCTGACCGCCCGGATGAAGGGGCTGTCCGAGCGCAGCGTGCTCTACGGCCATGTCTTCCGCAATGCGATGCTGATCGTCATCGCCGGCTTTCCCGGCGCCTTCGTGCACGCGCTCTTCGCCGGCTCCCTGCTGATCGAAACGATCTTCTCGCTCGATGGGCTCGGGTTGCTCTCCTTCGAAGCGATCGTCAATCGCGACTACCCGGTGGTCTTCGCCAATCTCTACATCTTCTCGCTGATCGGCCTCGTCGTGCACCTGATCACCGACCTGACCTATGCCTGGGTCGACCCGCGCATCGACTTCGAATCGCGGGAGGCCTGAGATGGGCGACACGCTGCTCGACGTTCCGCCGCCAGCCCTGCGCGCCGCCACCCCTGCAAGCGCGCCGATTGCGGCGCGCCAGGGCTGGCTCAGGCTTTCACCGATCAACCGGCGCCGCCTCAACAGCTTCAAGGCCAACAAGCGCGGCTGGTGGTCGCTGTGGATCTTCCTGACGCTGTTCGTGCTTTCGCTCTTCGCCGAATTCATCGCCAACGACCGGCCGCTGCTCGTCCGCTACAAGGGCGAGACGCTGTTCCCGGTCGCGGTGAACTATCCCGAGGAGAAGTTCGGCGGCTTCCTCGCCACCACCGATTACCGCGACCCGGTGATCGCCAAGGAGATCGCGGCGCATGGCTGGGCGCTCTGGCCGCCGATCCGCTATTCCTACCGCACGCATAATCTCGACCTGCCGGTGCCGGCCCCTGCCCCGCCGACCTGGATGCTGAAGGACGAGCAATGCCGGCCGATCGCCGAGCGCATGGGCGGTGCGACCTGCCGCGACCTCGAATGGAACTGGCTCGGCACCGACGACCAGGGCCGCGACGTCGTCGCGAGGCTGATCTATGGCTTCCGCATCTCGATCCTGTTCGGGCTGATCCTGGCCTCGATCTCCTCGGTGATCGGCATCGCCGCCGGGGCGGTGCAGGGTTATTTCGGCGGCTGGACCGACCTGATCTTCCAGCGCTTCATCGAAATCTGGACCTCGATCCCGGCGCTCTACCTCCTGATCATCGTCGCCGCGATCATCACGCCGAGCTTCTTCGTCCTGCTCGGCATCCTGCTGCTGTTCTCCTGGGTGGCACTGGTCGGCGTGGTCAGGGCCGAGTTCCTGCGCGCACGCAATTTCGAATATGTCCGCGCCGCCCGGGCGCTCGGGCTCACCGACCGCGCCATCATGGTGAAGCACCTCCTGCCGAACGCCATGGTCGCGACCCTTACCTTCCTGCCCTTCATCCTCAACGGCTCGATCACTACCCTGACCTCGCTCGATTTCCTCGGCTTCGGTCTGCCGCCCGGCTCGCCCTCGCTCGGCGAGTTGCTCGCGCAGGGCAAGGCCAACCTGCAGGCGCCCTGGCTCGGCCTCGCCGGCTTTGTGGTGATCGCCATGATGCTGTCGCTGCTGATCTTCATCGGCGAAGCCGTCCGTGACGCCTTCGACCCCAGGAAGACCTTCGCGTGAGGCCCGTGCTATGATCGCCACGAGGAGCAAGGCGATGAACAAGATCGTGCGCGAGCACTATCCGGTCGAGAGGCTGCCGCCCGACCTTCGGGTCGAGCTTGTCGGCCAGAGCACGGTGACGGTGACGATCGAAGCGGACGATCAGCGAGCAACTCCCGCCGAGAAGCCACAGTTCTCGATCACGGATGTCCTGGCTCAAGCAAAGCGGCTTCGCGACGCTGGCGTCATCAAGCGCACGACGCCGCAGGAAGCCGTTGCACGCATCCGGGCGCTGCGGGACGAATGGGAGGACAGGTGACGCCTGCACCGCCCTTTCTCGCCTATCTGGATGCCAATGCCATTATCCAGTTCATCGAGGTCGATGGAACGCCTTTCGCTTCGCTCATGCGCCATGTCGAAGCTGGAGCCCTGTACTTGTTTACGAGCGAGCTGACCTTGGCCGAAGTGCTGGTGAAACCGCTCAGGGACGAGTTGGTCGCGCTCATCGAACTCTATGAGCGACTACTGACCGGCAGTGAAAAGCTGGCCGTCCTACCCGTAACCCGGGCCGTTCTGCGATCGAGCGCCGAGGTCCGTGCCAACGCTGGCAACAAGGGCCCCGACGCCATTCATATCGCGACCGCGCTCTCGGCCTCGTGCAACCTCTTCATATCGTCCGACGCAAGGCTGCGGCTTCCGAGCAGCATGACACGTCTCGATATCGACGCGGCTGCGGTGTGGAGCCCGCATACATGACCACCCCACTCCTCTCCGTCCAGGACCTCTCCGTCGCCTTCCGCCAGGGCGGGCAGGAGACGCTCGCCGTCGACAAGGTCTCCTTCCAGATCGCCAGGGGCGAGACGCTGGCACTGGTCGGCGAATCCGGCTCGGGGAAATCGGTCTCGGCGCTGTCGATCCTGAAGCTGCTGAACTATCCGGCAGCGCATCACCCCTCCGGCAAGGTGCTGTTCAACGGCCAGGATTTGATCGCGGCCGATGAGGACGCGATGCGCAAGGTCCGCGGCAACGACATCACCATGGTATTCCAGGAGCCGATGACCTCGCTCAACCCGCTGCACACCATTGCGCGGCAGATGGGCGAGATCCTCGAACTGCACAAGGGGCTGCGCGGCGAGAAGGCCCGTGCCCGCACGCTCGAACTGCTCAGCCTCGTCGGCATCCGCGATGCGGAAAGCCGGCTCGACGCCTATCCGCACCAGCTTTCCGGCGGCCAGCGCCAGCGCGTGATGATCGCGATGGCGCTCGCCAACGAGCCCGACCTTTTGATCGCCGACGAGCCGACCACGGCGCTCGACGTCACTGTGCAGGCGCAGATCCTGACCCTGCTCAAGGAATTGCAGACCCGGCTCGGCATGGCGGTGCTGTTCATCACCCATGATCTCGGCATCGTCCGGCGCATCGCCGACCGGGTCTGCGTGATGCTGAAGGGCAAGATCGTCGAGCAGGGCCCAGTCTCGGAGATCTTCGAGCGACCGCAGCACGAGTATACGCGGCGGCTGCTCGCGGCCGAGCCCAAGGGCCGGCCGGAGCCGGTGGCGGAGGGCGCCGTGACGCTGCTCGAAGCCGGACCGATCAAGGTCTGGTTCCCGATCAAGACCGGCCTGCTGCGGCGCACGACCAGCCATGTGAAGGCCGTCGACGGCATCTCTGTGCAAGTCCGCGAGGGCGAGACGCTCGGCGTCGTCGGCGAGTCCGGCTCGGGCAAGACGACGCTAGGGCTCGCCATCCTCAGGCTGATTTCCTCGGAAGGGCCGATCCTGTTTCTCGGCGACCGGATCGACGGGCTCAAGGCCGCCGCCGTCCGGCCGAAGCGCAAGGACCTGCAGGTCGTCTTCCAGGACCCCTATGGCTCGCTCTCGCCGCGCATGTCGGTCGCCGATATCGTAGCGGAGGGGCTGACCGTTCAGCAGAAGGGGCTGAGCTATCAGCGCCAGCGCGAGATCGTGGCGCAGGCGCTCGCCGATGTCGGACTCGATCCGGCGACCATGGACCGCTATCCGCACGAATTCTCCGGCGGCCAGCGCCAGCGCATCGCGATCGCCCGCGCCATGGCCCTCGATCCGAAATTCGTCGTGCTCGACGAGCCGACCTCGGCGCTCGACATGTCGGTGCAGGCTCAGATCGTCGAGCTGCTGCGCGCGCTCCAGACACGGCGCAAGCTCGGCTATCTCTTCATCAGCCACGACCTCAAGGTCGTACGGGCGCTGTCGCACCGGGTCCTGGTCATGCAGAACGGCAAGGTCGTCGAGGAAGGCCCGGCCGAGGAGGTCTTCGCCCGGCCGCGCGAGCCCTATACCAGGGCCCTGCTCGCCGCCGCCCTCAACCTCGAACCGGCCGAAACGGCTGCGGTGCGGGACTGACGATGACGCGCGCCATCCTGATCGTGCTCGACTCCGTCGGCTGTGGCGGGGCGGAGGATGCGGCCCGCTATGGCGATACCGGTGCGGACACGCTCGGCCATATCGCCCAGGCTTGCGCCGAGGGCCGCGGCGACCGCGAAGGACTACGCAGCGGGCCGCTCGCTATTCCCAATCTCGCCCGGCTGGGGCTGAGCCATGCCTGCCAAGCCTCGACCGGCAAGCCGCTGGCCGGTGTCGCGCGGCCGGAAGCGCCGCAGGGCCAGTACGGCTATGGCGTCGAGGTCAGCCAGGGCAAGGACACGCCATCCGGCCACTGGGAAATCGCCGGCTGCCCCGTACCGTTCGAATGGGGCTATTTCACCGCGCTGGAGAACTCCTTCCCGCCCGACCTCGTCGCCGCCATCATCCGCGAAGGAGTCTTGCCCGGCATCCTCGGCAACAAGCACGCCTCCGGCACGGCGATCATCGACGAGCTGGCCGAGGAGCATATCTCGACCGGCAAGCCGATCTGCTACACCTCGGTCGACTCCGTCCTGCAGATCGCGGCGCATGAGGAGCATTTCGGGCTGGAGCGGCTCTACGAGCTTTGCCGCAAGGTCCGGGTTCTGGTCGACCCGCTCAGGATCGGCCGCGTCATCGCCCGCCCCTTCGTCGGCACGGCCGAGACCGGTTTTACCCGCACCGGCAACCGCAAGGACTTCTCCATACCGCCACCGGACGAAACGATTCTGGATCGGCTGGCGCAGCAGAGCCGTGCCATCGTCACCGTCGGCAAGATCGGCGACATCTTCGCTCATCGCAACACAGCGCTGGAGATCAAGCCCTTCGGCAATGCGGCGATGTTCTCAGCCGCGCTCGAAGCGATCGAGACGCTGCCGGATGGCGGCTTCTGTTTCGTCAATCTCGTCGATTTCGACACCGAATATGGCCACCGCCGCGACATCCCCGGCTATGCGGCGGCGCTCGAAGCCTTCGATCGCGACCTGCCGAGGCTCGAGGCGAGGCTGAGACCCGGCGACCTGGCCGTGATCACCGCCGATCACGGCAATGATCCGAGCTGGCCGGGCACCGACCATACCCGCGAGCACGTGCCCGTGCTCGCCTTCGGAGCTGGCGTCGCGGCCGGGCCGATCGGGCGGCGTGAGAGCTTTGCCGACATCGCCGCGACGCTCGGCACCTGGCTCGGCATCGGCGCCGTCGGGCCTGGACGGAGCTGGTAGGCAGACGGCCTCAGGCGGCCGCGACCTTCTCGCAGAACGCGGCGACCTCGCGGCGGATCTTCGAAGCCTGCTGCGCCAGATCGTCCGAGGATTGCTGCAACTCCGCGGCTGCGTCATGGGTGCGCGCCGTCACCGTCCGGAAGCCGCCGAGCGCCTCGGCGCTGCGATTGGCCCCGTCGGAGGAGATCTGCACCTCATGGGCGATCTCGTTCGTGGCGCGGTTCTGCTCCTCGACCGCGTGCGCAATAGAGACCGAGACGGTCTCTACCTCGCCGATCGCCGAGACGATCGCGCGGATCGACTTCAGCGAGCGCTGGGATGCGGTCTGGATGGCGCCGATCGAGCGCGCCACCTCCTCCGTGGCGTTGGCGGTCTGAGTCGAGAGGGTCTTGACCTCGCTGGCGACGACGGCGAAGCCCTTGCCCATCGCACCGGCGCGAGCCGCTTCGATAGTCGCATTCAGCGCGAGCATGCTGGTCTGCGCCGCGACGCCGCGGATGATCTCGACGACGGCCCCGACGCTCTCGCTGGTCTGGGCCAGGGCCTCGATCTCGGCGCTCGCGGTGCGGGCAAGCGCCGCCGCCGCCTTCGAACTATCGGCTGAATGCGTGACGCTGCGGCCGATCTCGGCGATCGAGCTCGCCAGTTCCTGGGCTGCTGCTGCGGTCTGGTCGATGCTGCGCGTCGTCTCGCCGGAGGAATGGGCGACGACGCTGCTCTGCTGGCGCGCCTGCTCGGAAGCGCCCGTCAGCTCGCGGGCATTCACCTGCATGGCCTCCGCTGCCCGGTCGAGCACGGCCATGGCATGCTCCATCTCGCGGTGGAAGCCACCGACGATCTCGCGGATCGCCTGGGAGCGTGCGTCGATCTCTTCGGCATTCCTCTTCTCGAGCTCGCTGGCGCGGCGCTCGCGCATGACGAGTTCTTCCGCCCGGCGCAGATTGGCGTCGTTCTCGGCGAGGATGCGGGCGGTGATCACCGCAATGGCGGTGAGGAAGGTGGTCTCGACCACGACGATGATGGCGTGCAGCAGCACGCGGCCCAGGCTGCCGCCCTGATAGAACACGGCGGCGGGCAGGAGATATTGCAGAACCAGGTGATGCGCTGCGGTAAGCCCTGCGCCCATGAGGATGG
Source organism: Allobosea sp. GW823-FHT01F03 (assembly GCF_058798075.1). Taxonomy (NCBI): domain Bacteria; kingdom Pseudomonadati; phylum Pseudomonadota; class Alphaproteobacteria; order Hyphomicrobiales; family Alloboseaceae; genus Allobosea; species Allobosea sp. GW823-FHT01F03. Next base: position 4,855,113 of record NZ_CM179505.1, read on the forward strand.
GCCGCCAGTCGCAGAAGCCGGCCAGCAGCGCGAGCACGGCGAAATAATACATGTGGCTGTCGGGCTGCCAGGGATGGCCGGCGAAGCTCGCGACGAAGATCGAGACCTGCCCGATCAGCGCCGTCGCAATGACGAGCTGGGTCGCCGTCGTGGCTCCACGGGTGCGATAGGCCAACAGGGCGGCAGCCGCCAGCACGAAGCCGCCGGCACCAGGGGCGAAGGCGGGATTGCCCAGGATCATCGCCGTGGCCGCCAGGAGTGGCACGTGGACGAAGGCAAGGCCGATCAGGCAGCGCGCCGTCAGATCACGCAGGCCGGGCAAGGTCAGGATCATCAACCGGCTCCGCCGGAAAGACAGCCTGCCAGCCCTTCGAGCCGCAGCAGCAGCAAGGCGCCGTCCGGTCTGACGGCCTCTTGCTCGCTCGCTGCGACGATCATCACGAAAGGCAGGGCGCCGCTGCGCAGAACCCGCATGCCCGCCGCGAGGCTGCGCGCCGCGGCCTCGCGGCTGCTGGTCCAGGGCGGGAACACCGCCGCCAGTTCCTGGCTAGGCGTGTCGCTCCGTCCGGGCAGACCGGTCATGGCGATGAGGCCGGAGGAAATGATGAGGGCTGCGATCGCCAGACCGTCGCGCAGTCGTCCACGCCCCTCGGATCGAGTGCATGAGGGGATAGGATTCTGCCGCATATCGTTGCAGTCTTTCGGCGCGCCTAGGCATAAGATACAAATGCATGACTTGAAGGCGCTGCATTAATTTTTTATTAAGCAGATGATATTCATGCATTAACTAATCATTAAACGTTTTTAGCACTCCACAATATTACAACTTATTGTAGAATATCATGGATTGTAACGCCATTTCCTCCTGCATCATTTAGCCATTCGGCGACGTGCGAAGGCGCTTATGCCAGCTGCAATCTCGTGTACCCGGTTCCGGACACCTATTCGTGACGCCGTCCTCGGCTGCGGCCATGGCGCTCGGTGGATCACCGCCAGGCCGCATGGCCAGCGCTTCTGCGTCGGCATTCGGCTTCAGCTTTTCAACCGCGCCTTGATCCTGCGCATCAACCCGTCGCGGACCTCACGATAGGCATCGAGCACCTGCTCGCGCGAACCCTGCACGGCGGAGGGATCGGCCGTCGGCCAGTACTCGACTTCGGCAGCGGTGGTCCGGGTCAGGTCGAGCGCCTTGTGGTGAGCCTCCGGCGACAATGTGACGATCAGGTCGAAGTTGAGCCCCTCCCACTCTTCCAGCTCCTCGATCGATTTCGGCCGGTGCTTGCGGGCATCGATGCCGATCTCGTCGAGAACGGCGAGCGCGAACGGATCGGTCTCGCCCTTCTTCGCGCCGGCCGACTGGACATAGATCGACCTGCCGAAGAAATGCTTGGCCATCGCCTCCGCCATCGGCGAGCGGACCGCGTTCAGCGCGCACATGAAGAGCACACTCTGGAGCTTGCGCGGGGCCGGCTCCAAGCGTTCAGCCCTTCCAGTGCAGCGCGTAGATCAGGGTGAAGAAGCGCCGCGCCGTCTCACGGTCGAGCACGACCTTGCCGGCGAGACGCTCGACCAGGATGACCGCGGCCTCGTCATGCAGGCCGCGCCGGCCCATGTCGATCGCCTCGATCTGCGCCGGTGTCGCAGTCCGTATCGCCGCATAATAGCTCTCGCAGACCATCTCGTAGTCCTTGATCAGCCGCTTCAGCGGCGTCAGCGAGAGATGGTGGGTGACGAGCGCCGCCCCGTCGGCACTGCGCACCTCGAAAGCGAGGCGGCGCTCGACCAGCGCCAAATGCACCGCATAGGGCCCGCCATCGAATTCCGGCAGGGCGAAGCTATTGCGCTCGATCAGGTCGTAGATCGCGATGGCGCGTTCATGCTCCTGATCCGGCGCGCCACGCCCGAGCGAAGCTTCATCGAGCGTGACGCCGACCAGGCGGTTGGTTTCGGACATGTGCCCTCCCCTGCCGGCGCCGAATCTGCGCAATCGCGATCGGCGCCTCAGTTCAGCCTGATCGTCACGGAACGGCCATGGGCCTGCAAGCCCTCGGCCTCGGCGAGTTCGACCGCCGCGCCGGCGAGCGCCCGCAAGGCACCGGCATCGCATTTCAGCAGCGAGGTCCGCTTCATGAAATCCGGCACGCCGAGCCCGGAGGAGAAGCGCGCCGAGCGCGCCGTCGGCAGGACGTGGTTGGAGCCGCCGACATAGTCGCCGATCGCCTCCGGCGTGTGACCGCCGAGGAAGATGGCCCCGGCATTGCGGATGCGTTCGGCGAGGCGCTCCGGATCGCCGGTGACGATCTCGAGATGCTCCGGGGCCAGCCGGTCGACCAGCGGGATCGCCGCCTCCAATGTCTCGACCAGGATGACGGCACCGAAATCGGCCCAGCTCGCGGCCGCGATCTCGGCGCGCGGCAGCGTCTTGAGCTGGCTTGCGACCGCACGCTCGACCTCGGTGGCGAGTTCCGCGTCATCGGTGATCAGGATCGATTGCGAGGCGGTGTCGTGCTCCGCCTGGGCCAGCAGGTCGGCCGCGATCCAGTCGGGATTGGCGCTGGCATCGGCGAGGACCAGAACCTCGGAAGGGCCGGCGATCATGTCGATGCCGACCGTGCCGAAGACGCGGCGCTTGGCTGCCGCGACATAGGCGTTGCCGGGGCCGACGATCTTGGCGACGGGGGCGATGGTCTGCGTGCCATAGGCGAGCGCGGCCACCGCCTGCGCCCCGCCGATGCGGTAGATCTCGTCGATGCCGGCGAGCCGCGCCGCAGCCAGCACCAGCGGGTTGCTCTCGCCGCGCGGGGTCGGGGCGACCATGACCAGGCGCTCGACGCCGGCGACCTTGGCCGGCACGGCATTCATCAGCACCGAGGACGGGTAGCTCGCCGTGCCGCCGGGCACATAGAGGCCGACGGCCTTGATCGCGCTCCAGCGCCAGCCGCTTTCGACGCCGAGCGGGTCGCGCGACCAGGAATCGGCCGGTTTCTGGCGCAGATGATAGGTCTCGATGCGCGAGCGCGCCGTCTCGAGCGCCGCAAGCTGCTCAGGCGTGCAGGCGGCGACAGCGGCCTCGATCTCGGCCTCGGTGACGCGCAGGGTCGCCGGCGTCAGCTCCAGCTTGTCGAAGCGTGCGGTATAATCGAGCAGCGCCGCGTCGCCGCGCGTCCGCACCTCGGCGATAATCGCCGCAGCGACCTGGTCGACATCCTCGGAAACCTCGCGCTTGGTCGCCAGCAGGGCGGCAAAGCCCTGCTCGAAACCGGCATCACGTGCATCAAGCCTGATCGGCATGGAAAGTCCTGGACGGAGGAGGAGTTCAGCCCGGATCGGGATGGGCCGGGGTGGCCGCGGCCTCCCAGATCGGCCCGAGGTCCTTCATCTGGGCCTCGATGCATTCGACGCCGAGCCGGATCGCGGCCCCGTCGGAGAAATGCAGGGTGACCTCGCCCGCCGGGCTCTGCGCCTCGGCGAAGGTCACCGCCAGCAGGCTGAAGACGGCATCCTTGGCGCCGGGCTCGATCTTGACGCTGCGCGCGCTGGTGACGCGCTCGAAATGCAGCGCTGCGAGGCGGCGGCGCTTCTGGCCGCGCTCAGCACCTTCCCAGTCGAAGCGGCGCAAGGCGAGCGCGAAACGCTGCTCGGCCGGGAGCCAGGCGATGTCGCCCTTGCGCACCACAGCATCCTGCAGATGCGCCGAGACGACCGCGAGGTCCTCGGCGTCGAGGGCGATCAGCTTCAGGGGCTCGGCGACGGGATCCGACATCCGTCCTATCTGGCGGGGACGCCTGCCGGCGTCAACCGCTGATGCGCTCGATCTGGGCCCCGCAGCGGCCGAGCTTGGCCTCCAGCGCTTCGAAACCACGATCAAGATGGTAGACGCGGTTGATCATGGTATCGCCCTCGGCGACGAGCCCGCCGATCACCAGCGAGACCGAGGCGCGCAGATCCGTCGCCATCACCGGCGCGCCGGTCAGCTTCTCGACACCGTCGACATAGGCGGCGTCGCCGTCGAGCCTGATCTTCGCGCCGAGCCGGGCGAGCTCCTGCACGTGCATGAAGCGGTTCTCGAAGATCGTCTCGCGGATACGCGAGGTGCCGTTGGCGCGCGTCATCAGCGCCATGAGCTGCGCCTGCAGGTCGGTCGGAAAGCCGGGGAACGGGTCGGTGGTGACGTCGACCGGCTCCAGCGCCGCGCCGTTGCGGCGAATGCGGATGCCCTCATTGCTGGTGGAGACCTCGACGCCGGCCTCGACCATCACATCCAGCGCGGCCTGGAGCAGGTCGGCGCGGGCGCCTTCGAGCAGCACGTCGCCGCCGGTCATCGCCACCGCCATCGCGTAGGTCCCGGTCTCGATCCGGTCCGGCAGCACGGCATGATGCGTGCCGCCGAGGCGGCCGACGCCGCGAATGGTGATGGTGGCGGTGCCGGCGCCTTCGATCTTGGCGCCCATCTTGTTGAGGCAGTCGGCGAGGTCGACGACTTCGGGCTCGCGCGCGGCGTTTTCGATGGTGGTGACGCCGTCAGCGAGCACGGCCGCCATCAGGGCGGTATGGGTGCCGCCGACCGTGACCTTCGGGAAGACGATATCGCCGCCCTTAAGGCCCTTCGGCGCCCGCGCCAGCGCATAGCCGTTCTCGATATCGATCTTGGCGCCGAGGCGCTCAAGCGCCATCAGCAGGAGATCGACCGGACGCGTGCCGATGGCGCAGCCGCCGGGCAGCGAGACCTTCGCCTCACCCATACGGGCGAGGATCGGCGCGATCACCCAGAAGCTGGCGCGCATGGTCGAGACCAGCTCGTAGGGGGCGCAGGTGTCGACGATCTGGCGTGCGGTCAGCGCGAAGGTCTGGCCGGTTTCCGAGGTCTGGCCGACACGCTTGCCGGCGATCGAGCGATCGACACCGTGATTGGAGAGGATGCGCGAGAGCGCGCTGACGTCGGAGAGGCGCGGCACATTGGCGAGCGTCAACGTCTCGTCGGTCAAAAGGCTGGCGATCATCAGCGGCAGGGCCGCGTTCTTGGCGCCCGAGATCGGGATGACGCCGTCGAGGCGTTGACCGCCGGTGATGCGGATACGGTCCATCTGGCTCGTCCTGCTGGCGCGGCCGGCAGGGGAGCGCCGGCGGGAGGGATTTGGTCAGGACCGTGAGGTTTCGGCCTGGGCGGGCGGCGTTTCGTCTGTCGCTTCCGTCTCGGCCGTCCGCCGCGCGCGCGCCTGCGCCTTGCGGCGTTTCAGGTTCTCGCGCAGGGCGGCGGCGAGGCGCGCCCTTTTCTGCTCGTCGGCTTCGGTCTGGCGGCTCAAGGCGTCAGCTCGTCGGAAGTGCCCCGTCACGGCGAGGCGGCGGGTGGGTGAATGGTTAGCCGCTCGGGCGGCGGCGGACAAGCCGGCCGGCACAGCAAACGCGCTCCGTCATGGCCGACCGATTGCGGCACAACTGCGGCCGAACCCGCAGAGGGCCGAATAGAGGGCTGAGCCAATAGTCGCCTTTTGCGAGGCAGCAGCTCCGCTCCTTCGCCGAGAGGTTTCCTCTCCGAACAGGCCTCGCGACAGGAAAACTCGTCTCCGAGCAGGCCGCGCCGAAGGCATTCCCCGCTGTTCCGAGCGCCAGCGACCGTAGCAAACACGGCGGCAGCACAACCATGGCGTGACGAACGAAAAGCCTCGAGCCATTCGAAATCGACCTCCTCGGCGCCTTGGCGCCGGGCGGCCCGAACTGCTTAGGGGGCTCACAAATCTTAATGAAATTAACCATTTCTGCCAGTTTGCGTTTACACATTATTAACTTCGCGTACCTTTTCGGCGGGTTGAGTGACGAGGAGAGTTGGGATGTTCCAGAGCTATGCAGCGGCGATCGGCGGCGCGCCGGCTCGGGGACTGACAGGCAAGGAGGTCATCGAGGCGATCCGGCACCGCGCCGGCTTCCTGCCGGAGGTGCAGCTGGCCTACGAGGCGGAGATTCGGACGCTCTGGGTCACGATCAAACCGGAGCTGAAGCCGGTCTTCACGCTGCAACTGCTCGACAGCCTGGGTAAGGTGCAGCAGGCGATCATGGATCTCTGGGGCGCGCCGGAGGATTATCACGCCGCGCCCGTGCGTTTCCTCGCCTTCCGCGGCACCGGACCGTTCTTCACGCTCGGCGGCGATCTCGATTTCTATCTGGACTGCCTGGCCAAGAACGACCGGGCCGCGCTGGCCGAATATGCCCGGCTGTCGATCGAAGGGGCCGTGCGCAACGCCAGCGGCCTCAACGGGCTGGTGGTGACGCTGTCGACGATCCACGCCAAGGCGATCGGCGGCGGCATCGACGCGCCGCGCTCATGCAATATCATGATCGCCGAGCAGCAGGCCTCGTTCGTCTACCCCGAGATCAAGTTCAACCATTTCCCGATCACCGCCGTGGCGATCCTGTCGCGCCGCATGGGCGCACGTGCCGCCGAGCGGATGCTGTTGTCGGCCGAGGAGCTGAGCGCGGAGGAATTCATGGCCGCCGGCGGGCTGGAAGCGGTGGTGCCGACGGGCACCGGCGAGGACTGGATCCGCAAATACGCTGCCGACTCCCTGCCGATGCACGCAGCCAAGACGGCGCTGTTCTCGGCCTTCAACCGTCGCGCCGGCGATTTGCGCGAGGAACTCGAGCATCTCGGTGAGATCTGGACGGACTGCATGCTGCGTCTGCACCCTGCCGCCATTTCCAAGCTGCAGCGCATCGCCCAGACGCAGGATCGCATGCTCGCGCGGGTCTATCAGCGCCAGGATGAGCCCGAGGCTCGCAGCCCCGGACATCACTGAGACCGCCCGGCCGGGCGCTTCCCTGGCGGCGGCCCCGATCGATCCCGCGACTCGGTCGCGTAAATCTCACGGAACTTTTACCTTTCCGGTCTAAACGGGTTTAAATACGGGGCGAACGACTGAGCTGTTGCCGCCTTCCCGAGGCTGTCGAAGGGCAGGAGTATATGGCGGGAGCGCCGAACCGGCAGCGCACGATCGCAGTGCGCAGCGAGACGACGGAGCTACCTGCCATTGCACATGGCGGCGTCGGCGAGGTCGACCTCGCCGACTACAGACTGCTGGTCTCCTCACTGTTCTCTTCGCCGGGCTCGATCATTCCCGGCGGCATCGCCGGCATCCTGACGCCCTATCTCTGCTGGCTCTCGACCGGCGCGCAGATCTTCATGACGCTGACGCTGTCGGTCGCGCTGGTGGTCGTACTGCGCATCCTGACGGTGATCCGCTACCGCAGGCTCGATCATTCCGAGGACAGCTTTGAGGAGACGCGGCGCTGGGATCGCGAGTACTTCGCCGGCGCGACCGTCTTCAGCGCCGTGCTCGGCTACAGCTGCTATGTGGCGCTGGCCAACACCGATGATCCGGCCGCTCACATAACCTCCGTCGCCTCGACGATCGCGCTGGCCTCCGGCTATGTCGCGCGCAATGCCGGACGTCCCAAATTCGTCACGGTCCAGCTGCTGACCTTTTGCGTGCCGATGGCACTGGGCCTGATCCAGGCGCACAATCCCTATTATCACTATATCGGCTATTTCGCCTTCCTGTACGTGGCGGCGAACATCGCGATCACCAACTCGCTGCATCGCAACCTGCTGGCGCTGAGCGACGCGACCAAGCAGTCCAAGGCACTGGCCACGGCCCTGCACTCGCAGAACCTGACCCTCGACGCTGCGCTCAACACCATGATCCATGGGCTGGCGATGTTCGATCGCAAGCTCGAGCTCGCCGTCTCCAACGCCCCGCATGCCGCCCTCTACGGCATGCCGGAGACCTTGACCCTGCCGGGCACCCCGATCACCGCCGTCGCGCGTTTTCTCGTCGAGCGGCAGATCGCCAGCGCCGAGCAGGTCCGCGCCATCAAGGCCGCGCTGGACCGGGTCCAGGCGATGCAGCAGGCGGCGGTCTACGAATTCCAGTCGCGCAACGGCCGGATGCTGGTCGTCACCATCGCGCCAGCCGCCGAAGGCGGCGTGCTGATGCTGACCGAGGATGCGACCGAGCGGAAAGCGACGGAGGCGCTGATCGAGCAGATGGCGCGCTTCGACGAGCTGACCGGCCTCGCCAACCGTTTCGAATTCAATGGCCAGCTCGCCGAGGCCTTCAAGAAGCAAGAGCGGACCGGCCAGGCCTTCGCACTGCTCTATATCGACCTCGACGGCTTCAAGCAGGTCAACGACAATCTCGGCCACGACATCGGCGACAAGGTGCTGGTGCAGACCGCCTCCAGGCTGAAGGCCGCGATCCGGCAGAGCGACATGCTGGCGCGCTTCGGCGGCGACGAATTCGTGCTGATCTTGCCTGCCGCCGATGTCGACACGGTCCGCATCATCGCGCAGCGCATGATCGAGGCGATGGGGCGCGCCTTCGAACTCGATACCAAGACCGTCTATGTCACCGCGAGCATCGGCATCGCTCTGGCGCCGACCGACGGCGCCAACCCGGCCGACCTGCTGCGCCATGCCGACACCGCGCTCTACAAAGCCAAGTCGGCGGGCCGCAACACCGCGACCTTCTTCGACCCCGCCATGGCCGAAGAGATGCTCGACCGCCACGAGATCGAGGTCGATCTGCGCCAGGCCACCGCGGAAGGCGCGCTCCAGCTCTACTACCAGCCGATCATCGACCTTCGCACCCAGCAGGTCGTCACGCGCGAGGCGCTGATGCGCTGGCCGCATCCGACGCGCGGCATGGTGCCACCCAGCGTCTTCATCCCGATCGCCGAGCAATCCGGCCTGATCGCCGGGATGGGCGATTGGGCGATCGCGCAGGCCTGCCTCGATGCGGCGAAATGGCCCGATGGCGTGGGCGTCTCGGTCAATGTCTCGCCGCTGCAGTTTCGCGAGCCGGTGCGTCTGGTTCAAACCGTCAAGGACGCCCTGCTCGCTGCCGGCCTCGCGCCGGGCCGGTTGACGCTGGAGGTGACCGAATCGCTGCTGATCGAGGACAACAAGGCGACGCTCGAGCTGATCAACGAACTGCGCACCATCGGCATCAAGTTCGCGCTCGACGATTTCGGCACCGGCTATTCCTCGCTCGCCTATCTCTCCACCTATCCGTTCTCGCAGGTGAAGATCGACCAGAGTTTCAGCCGCAACGTCAACGCCGACGAAGCCTCCAAGGCGATCATCGAAGCGGTCTGCCAGCTGGCCCGCCGCCTTTCGATGAACGTCGTGGTCGAGGGCATCGAGACCGAGGCGCAACGCATGGCGGTGCAACTGCTCGGCGCCCAGCGGGCGCAAGGCTATCTCTTCGGCCGTCCCGAGCCGGTCTCGGAATTCGTCAAGAGTGAATCCCGCAAGCGGGCCTGACCTGGCCGGCCCCGTGCTCGAGGGCAAGTTCCCCTCGGCACCCCTTGCTGTTGTCCGCGGCGATGACCAGATAGCCCCCACCGCCGCCGCAACCGGGCCTTTCCTGCCCGAGATCGACGTGGCGCCTTGATTCCGCTGGGCCGGCAACGCATCAGCAGAAGCAGGAAAGCGAGCCCGGAGAGGTGGCGTTGACCGAAACCGCCCACGCATTGGCCAGGCCCGGGCCGATGACCCCAGACATCTGCGTCGTCGGCACCGGCCCCGGGGCGCTCACGGTCGCGACCACCTCGGCGCTGTTCGGCGTCTCCGTCGTGCTGGTGACGCCACCCGCCACCGACGGCGCCGAACAACCCGTCACCGGCTCCAGCGCATGCGTCACGCTCGCGGCTGCCGCGCAGAGACTTTCGGCGCTCCGCGACGCCGGCCGCCTCGGCCTGTCCCTTGGCGAGCCGCAGCTCGACGCGGCGCAACTACGCGGACATGCCGAGCGGCTCGCCGACACGCTGGCGCTCAACGCCTCGGCCGAGCGCTTGGCTGCGCTCGGCATCGTCCAGCTGCGGGGCGAGCCCCATTTCCTCAATCGCCACACCCTCGCGGCCGGCGAGCACCGGATCAGGGCACGGCGCTTCGTCATAGCGCTCGGCGCGCAGCCGGCCGCGCCCTCCGTGCCCGGCCTTGCCGAACTGCCCTTCCTGACCGTCGAGACGCTCATGGCGGCGCCGCGCTGGCCGGAGAGGCTGCTCGTCCTCGGCGGCGAGCCGGCGGGCGTCGAGATCGCCCAGGCGATGCGTCGGCTCGGCAGCGAAGTCGTGCTGATCCTGCCGGAGGGCCTGCTGCCGCAGGAAGACCCGGAAGCCTGCGACCTCATCCGGCGCGCCTTGCTGCGCGACGGCGTCGTCCTGCACGAGGGCCGTGAACTGCTACGGGCAGAGAGCGCCCGCCACCGCCCTCGCCTCGTTCTCGCGCCGCGGGAGGAGAACGCCGCCGAAACTGCGGTGGAGGGGACGCATCTGCTGCTCGCGAACGGCCGCAAGCCACGGCTCGCCGGGCTCGATCTCGACCTCGCCGGCATCCGCGCCGACGATAGCGGCATCGCAGTCGACCGGGGCCTGCGCACCGCCAACCGTCGCATCTTCGCCATCGGCGACTGCGCCCGCATCGCCGGGGCCCCCCCTTGCGGGCATGCTGGCGAGCACCATGCCGGCCTCGTGGTGCGCAACGCGCTGTTTCGCCTGCCGGTCAACGCCACGCGCGCCGCTCTCCCGCGGCTGACTCTCAGCCAGCCCGAACTGGCGAGCCTTGGCCTTTCCGAAGCCGAGGCGCGCCGGCAGGGCACGATCGGGGTGTTGCGCTGGCCCTATTCCGAGAACGAGAGGGCCAGGGCCGAAGGCCGCAGCGAGGGGCTGGTCAAGGTCGTGACCGACCGAAGGGGGCGCATTCTCGGCGTGACCATCGTCGGCGCACAGGCCGGCGAACTGATCGGGCTCTGGAGCCTGGCGGTGCGCCAGCGCCTCAACGTCAGGGATGTCGCCGATCTCGCCCTGCCCGCGCCGACATTGTCGGAGATCTCGAAGCGCGCCGCGCTCTCGGTTCACACCCCTCTCGCCTCGCGGCCCGGCCTGCGCCGCCTGATCGGCTTCCTGCGGCGCTTCGGATAGACTGCGCCATATGCCGGAGAGAGAGTTCGATCACCGTAACCTGTCGATCAGCCTTCCACGAGGACTGACGCGCCTCGGCCTGTCGGCCAAGCTGCTGGTCCTGACGACGCTCTTCGTGATGCTGGCCGAGGTGCTGATCTATCTGCCCTCCGTCGCGACCTTCCGTCGTTCCTGGCTGAATGACCGGCTCGCCGCGGCGCAGATCGCCGTGCTCGTGCTCGAGGGCGCGCCGAATGACGGCCTGCCGGAGGGCAGCGAGGAGCGGCTCCTCGCCGGCGTCGGCGCACGGGCGATCGCCGCGCGCGTCGGCGGAGCACGCCGCCTGCTCAGCCTCGACGCGATGCCGCCCGAAGTGGCGCAGACGGTCGACCTGCGCAATCTGAGCCGAATGGGCTCGATCATGGAAGCGGTCTCCATGCTGCTGCGGCCTGCCCACAAGCTGCCGATCCGCGTGGTCGGGCAGGCCGTCGGCGCCGCCGATTTCGTCGAGCTGGTGATCGACGAGGCGCCGTTGCGCCGGGCGATGCTGAAATTCTCGTGGAACCTGCTGCTGATCTCGCTGCTGATTTCGGCCCTGAGCGCCGGGGTGATCTATTTCGCGCTGAACTGGCTGATCGTGACGCCGATCCGGCATCTCGCCGCCAATGTCATGGAGTTCGAGAACGATCCGGAGAACCCCTACCGGATCATCACCCCGTCGAACCGGGTCGACGAGGTCGGCGAGGCCGAACGGGCCCTGGCCCGCATGCAGGCGACGCTGGCCAGTGATCTGCGCGCCAAGAAGCACCTCGCCGAGCTCGGGCTGGCGGTCAGCAAGATCAACCATGATCTGCGCAATATGCTGGCGGCGGCGCAGCTCATGTCCGACCGCCTGACCGAAACCCGCGACACCAAGATCCGCAGCTTCGCGCCTCGGCTGATCGCGACGCTCGACCGGGCGATCGAGTTCTGCCAGGCGACGCTGGCCTATGGCCGCGCGGCGGAGGCGACCCCGCAGTTGCGCGAGGTGGTCTTGCGCCAGCTCGTCGCCGAACAGGCCGAACTGCTCGGGCTGAGCGAGAACGGCAAGATCGGCTTCGTCAACCAGGTGCCGGCAGAGCTCGTCGCCAATGTCGACCCCGACCAGATGGCGCGCGTGCTCTCCAACCTGATGCGCAACGCGATCCGCGCATTGGAGGACGGCACGTTGGAGGATGGTCGGGCACCGTCGCTGGCGATCAGCGGCGGCTACGAGGGCAGCGAACTCGTGCTGCGCGTCGCCGATAACGGCCCCGGCGTCCCGGCACGGGCGCGCCAGAACCTGTTCCAGGCCTTTCGCGGCTCGGTCACCCCGGGCGGCACCGGGCTCGGCCTCGCCATCGCTGCCGAACTCGTGCGGCTGCATGGCGGCATGATCCATCTCGAGCCGTCCGAGCTCGGCGCCGTGTTCAAGGTGTCCTTGCCCGGGCACAAGGCCCGCCCCTGAACATCTCCCCCGGGGCCGACGCCCGGCCGAGCCCCGGCCTATTGGCTCGCCCAGATAACCCGCGCCATGAAGGCGATCTCGGAGAGCGCCAGCACCCGGTCGGGATGGTCGGGGTTCAGCGAGGCCAGCTCGACCGTCTTTGCCGTCTGCCGCCTGAGCTGCTTGGCCAGGACCTCGCCATCGACGGTCTTGACCACCACCCGGTCGCCGCGCCGGACCGCCGCGGCCGGGGAGACGATGATGGTATCGCCGTCGCGATAGAGCGGCAGCATCGAATCCCCGGCGATCTCCAGCGCATAGGCCTTCTCGTCGGCGATACCGGGAAAGGCGACCTCGTCCCATCCGGTTCCCGCCGGGAAGCCGCCATCGTCGAAGAAACCGCCGGATCCGGCCTGGGCGAAGCCGATCAACGGGATGGTGTGGGTGGGTGCCGCGCCGCGCCGGACCGCGTTCATGAACTGATCGAAGCTCGCTCCGGTCGCAGCGAGAATCTTGGCGATCGATTCGGTCGAAGGCCAGCGCTCGCGCCCGTCGGAACCGACGCGCTTGGAGCGGTTGAAGGTCGTCGCGTCGAGGCCGGCCTTGCGGGCGAGCCCCGATGGCGTCAGGCCATAGCGCTGGGCGAGCTGATCGATCGCGCTCCAGATCTGGTCATGGGACAGCATGGCCAATGTCACTTTCCTGGCGGCATCGACGGGCCGGCGCCGCATCCGACGAGGTCGCGACGGCCGGGTCGGTGAAACTGCCTCGTCATGGTCGGCATGGGAATACCATAGGAAATATCCCCTATCGTATAAGACTGCAATCTGATTTTTGCCGTTTTCATCGCCACCTTGCACCGCCGTCCGTCGCCAAACGGCCAAAGCCCGATATGGACGGAGCATCGGGATTTCCAGCCGGCCGCAGTCACCTGCGATGTTTTTGCGGACGCTCCCGGTTTGGGCTTTTACCGGGTGAGCACAGGGGATATGCCCTCGGGCATGCTGCTCTCCCCCCCTTCGCTGATCTACAAGATCTGCCCCGAGGCACTCTGGCGCGAGGCTGAACGCGCCGGTGTCTTCGCCGGCGCCCCCATCGACCTCGCTGACGGCTATATCCATTTCTCGACCGGCGCTCAGGCCCGCGAAACCGCCGCCAGGCATTTCGCCGGGCAGGCAGGGCTATTGCTGATCGCCGTCGACCCGACCAGGCTCGGCGACAGGCTGCGCTATGAGCCCTCGCGCGGTGGGGCGCTGTTCCCGCATCTCTATGCCATGCTCGACCCGAAGCAGGCGCGCTGGATCGCGCCATTGCCGCTCGGTGCAGCGGGCCATCTCTTTCCGGAGGATATCAGGTGATCGGCACGCTGTTCGGCCTCGCACGGCCGCTGATCCACAAACTCGATGCCGAGACGGCGCACAAGCTCGCCGTGGCGGCTCTGGCCAAGGCGCCGGCGCTGCGCCCGGCCGCCGACGATCCGGCACTCGCGGTCGATGCCTTCGGCCTGCGCTTCCCGAACCCGGTCGGACTCGCGGCCGGCTTCGACAAGCATGCCGAGGCGATCGACGGCACGCTCGGCCTCGGCTTCGGCTTCGTCGAGGTCGGTGGCGTGACGCCGCTGCCCCAGCCGGGCAATGCCCGCCCACGCGTCTTCCGCCTGCCGGAGGACGAGGCCGTGATCAACCGCTACGGCCTCAACAGCGAAGGCATGGAGGCGGTGGCGGCGCGGCTGGCCGCGCGCCGGCGCCGTGGCGGCATCGTCGGGGTCAATCTCGGCGCCAACAAGGATTCGGCCGACCGCAGCGCCGATTATGCGGTGCTGACGCGCCGGCTGGCGCCGCTGGCGGATTTCCTGACCGTCAACATCTCCTCGCCGAACACGCCCGGCCTGCGCGACCTGCAGGCCGAAAGCGCGCTCGACGACCTGATCGCACGCGTGCTCGCGGCGCGCGATGAAGTCCGTGCGCAAGGGCGGGCGACGCCGATCCTGCTCAAGATCGCGCCCGATCTCAGCCTACCCGAGCTCGACAGCATGGTATCCGTCGCACTGAAGCGTCGCATCGACGGCATGATCGTCTCCAACACCACGGTGGCGCGCCCCGACAGCCTGCGCAACGCGGCGAAGACCGAGACCGGCGGGCTTTCGGGCAAGCCGCTCTATGCGCCCTCGACCAGGCTCCTCGCCGAAACCTTCCTGCGCGTCGAGGGGCGCTTCCCGCTGGTCGGCGTCGGCGGCATCGATTCCGCCCGGACCGCCTTCGCCAAGGTCCGGGCCGGGGCGAGCCTAGTGCAGTTCTATTCGGCGATGGTGTTCAAGGGGCCGGGCCTGGTCTGCGAGATCAAACAGGGCCTCGCCACGGAGGCGCGCAAGGCCGGACTGCCGCGCCTCAGCGCGCTGGTCGGGCGCGACGCTGCCGAGATCGCACGCGGCGAGACGCTCTGAAAGGCGGCCGGGCTCAGCCCGGGCCGGGCTCCCAGCCCTGAAGCGGCGCCAGCCTGTCGAGGACGGCGGCGGTGATCCTCTCGCAGCGCCGGCCGAGAAAAGGAAAGGTCTCGTGCATGGTCGAGGCCAGGGTTTCGTTCAAGGCGAGGCGCAATAGGCGGCGTGCGCGATGGAGTCGCGTCTTGACCGTCTCGGGGCGAATTCCGGTCAGCTCGGCCGTCTCCTCGACCGAGCATTCCTGCACCTCGCGCAAAATGAAGACGAGCCGGAACGGCTCGGGCAGAGCGTCGATCGCCCGTTCGATCAGCAGGCGGATCTGAGCCCGGGCCATGGCGGCTTCCGGATCGTCCATCGCTTGTCCTCCGGGAAAGGCGACGACGGCGGCCCCCGCCGCCTGCGCTGTTTCGACCTGATCGAGTTCTACCGTGGCACGCCGGCGGCGGCGCAGCCTGCCGCGCGCCTCGTTGATGACGATCCGCGTCAGCCAGGTCAGCAGGCTGGACGCGCCGCGGAAGCCATCGAGCGCCGCGAAGGCCCGGACATAGCTTTCCTGGAGGATATCCTCGGCCTCGGCCTCGTCGGCGACGATGCTGCGCGCAACCCGGAACAGGCCCTGATTGTGCCGCTGCATGATGACGCGGAAGGCGCCGCGCTCGCGCCCGCGAGCGCGAGCGACGAGTTCCGCCTCGCTCATCGCCTCGCAGGCGAGCGGCCTGCTTCTCGGAACTTCCAGCATGAGCCGTTCTCCTGCAAACGGCGATTGGATGCGCGCGGCGCACAAAGGTTCCCGGGGGGCTCCGGGCCGGGAACTTCTTTCGCCCCGGCGCATCGAACGGGGATCGACAAGCATTCGGAGGAGCCAAGCGTGACCGTTCGATCCCTTCTATCACCTGTTCCGGCTTCGGAGGAGGCGTGCTCCTGCCCGCGGCCGCCGGGATTTTCGCCTCAGCGCGCGACCCGCGCCGAAGCAGAAGCCGCGATACGCACCCTGATCTCCTGGGCCGGAGACGATCCGGCGCGCGAAGGCCTGCTCGAAACGCCCGCCCGCGTGGTGCGGGCCTATGAGGAATGGTTCGCCGGCTATGCGCAGGATCCCGGGGCGATCCTACGACGGACATTCGGCGAGACCGGCGGTTATGACGAGCTGGTCCTGCTGCGCGACATCCCGCTTGAATCGGTCTGCGAGCATCATATGGCGGCGATCAGCGGGGTAGCGCATATCGCCTATCTGCCGCGCGAGCGCGTCGTCGGCATCTCCAAACTCGCGCGGCTGGTCGATGCGCTGGCGCATCGTCTGCAGATCCAGGAGCGGCTGACGGCCGAGATCGCCGACGCGATCGAGGCCGAACTCGAGCCGCGAGGCGTCGCCGTCGTGCTGCAGGCGAGCCATGCCTGCATGTCCTCGCGCGGCGTGCGCAAGCATGGCAGCGCGCTCGTCACCCGCGCCTTCCGCGGCCTCTACACCGCCCCCGGGGCACGGCGCGAGGTGCTGGAGGCGCTCGACCACTGAGCGCCGCCTGCGGGAACCTTGGTTGCGCTGCGCCATCGAATGGCTTGCCGGGGCGATCGATGCCCCGGCAAGCCACGGAGCCACACCATGTCCAGACTGCTCGTTCTTGCCGCCGCCCTCGCGATGACGACCGGCGCGGCCTTCGCCCATGATTCGCAGCTCAGCGATCCCCAGATCGCCCATATCGCCTATACGGCCGGGCAGATCGATGTCGACGCCGCCAAACTCGCGCTGGCGAAGACGAAGAATGCCGAAGTCCGGGATTTCGCCGAGCTGATGGCCCACGACCATGCCGCGGTCAACGAGAAGGCCCTGTCCCTCGTCAAGCGCCTCAATGTGAAGCCGGAGGCGAATGGGACCAGCGCGGGCCTGACCAAGCAGGCGGCGCAGGCCGAAAAGCGTCTCAGGAAGCTTTCGGGGGCGGCTTTCGATCGCGCCTATGTCGCCAACGAAATCGCCTATCACCGTACGGTCAACCAGGCCCTCAGCACGGCGCTGATCCCGGGCGCGCATAATGGCGAGCTCAAGGCGCTGCTCGAAAGCGGATTGGCGCTGTTCACGGCGCATCAGACGCATGCCGAGCATCTCGCGCAGACGGTGAAGTGATGGCGCCCCTTCCTTCCCGGCGCAGCGCATTGCTGACGATCGGCGGTACCATCATCGCACTGGTACGGCCGGCGCGGGCCGAGCCACGCAGCCACGCGGTTCTGATCGACAAGATGAAATTCGGGCCGATGCCGAGCGAGGTCCGAGTCGGCGACAGCATCTCCTGGATCAATCGCGACCCCGTCCGGCACACGGCGACGGCGCGCGACAAGTCCTTCGATGTCGATCTTCCGGCGAGTACCGAAGGCCGCTGCACGGTCACCAGGGCCGGCGCCGTCGATATCATCTGTCGCTTCCACCCCGGCATGACGGCAAAGCTCGCCGTGCTGCCGTGACCTGCGACGATCGACCGGAGGTCGCAGAACCTCCGGTCACCCCCGCCTAGCGCCGCGAGGCGAAGAGCCGGCTGATCAACCAGAGCGGTATGACGATCAGCGCGCCGGCCACCGCCCAGCCGCCGACCTCGCGCACCGCGCCGAAGCCGAGATTGCCGAGCGAGCGCACGAAGCGCAGCGCACTCTCATAGAGCCCGGTCGGCGACAGGCCAAGAAAGGCCATCGCCGCGCCGACCAGGAGCGAGATGAAGAGCAGGCGCACCAGGACGCTGAGAACGGAGCCGCCGAGAAAGCGCTCGATGCCGCCATTGGCCATGCCGAAATCTCCTCTGGATCGACCCTGCGAGATAAATCAGCCCACGCTTGAACCGGGCCTGAACCTCGCCGTCAACTGATCCGTGTCCATTTTGCTGCCCTCATCCTGAGGAGCCGCGTAGCGGCGTCTCGAAGGATGCATCAGGAGGCTCTGGAACCGGCTGGAACATCCTTCGAGACGCGATCTGCGATCGCTCCTCAGGATGAGGTCTCGTTCGGTTCAAGCCTCAGCTCGTCGCCGAAGCCCCCGCGGCAGCCCAGCCGGCGCCGGCGATCTTCGCGGCCGCGATCACCGCCTGGGTGCGGCTGTCGACATCGAGCTTGGTCAGGATCGCCGAGACATGCGCCTTGACCGTTGCCTCGGAAACCCCGAGCTCATAGGCGATCTGCTTGTTGAGCAGCCCCTCGGACAGCATCATCAGGACGCGCACCTGCTGCGGCGTCAGAGTCGCCAGGCGCCGGACCATGTCGGCGGTCTCGTGATCGACCGGCG
Organism: Allobosea sp. GW823-FHT01F03; assembly: GCF_058798075.1. Taxonomy (NCBI): domain Bacteria; kingdom Pseudomonadati; phylum Pseudomonadota; class Alphaproteobacteria; order Hyphomicrobiales; family Alloboseaceae; genus Allobosea; species Allobosea sp. GW823-FHT01F03. The sequence goes on from NZ_CM179505.1 coordinate 4,873,233, forward strand.
CGGAGAGATCGACGCCCGGCGGGGTCCAGACCCCGCCATCGAGCACGGCGCGAATCGCCTCGCCCATCTGCGCGACCTCGGCGGTCTTCGGCAGGAAGCCGAGCGCTCCGAATTCGATGCAGCGGCGGATCACCGCCGGATCGTCATTGGCCGAGACGACGATGACCGGAATCTCGGGATGGGCCGCGCGCAGGAAAAGCAGGCCGGAAAAGCCCTGCACGCCGGGCATGGTCAGATCGAGCAGGATCAGGTCGAGATCGGCGGCCTCGGCCAATGCCTGGCCCAACGCCTCGAGCGAGCCGACCTCGCTGACCTCGGCCCCCGCCAATGCATGCGAAACCGCCTGGCGCAACGCGCCGCGAAACAGCGGGTGGTCGTCCGCGATCACGATCCGTGTCGGATGCCCGCTCATCATGCCCTCCACGCGCCGAAGCCCGGCGAGATGCCGGCGCGATTCCCCCAGAACGTTCAAGGCCCGCAACTCCAAGCTGTCAATGGCCAATGGTCAGCAAGGATGGCCGGAGCCCGAAACTCGACGGATTCGTCGCCTTCCAGGCCCGATCTGGCGCCGCCCGGGAACGCCGGAGAAGCTCCGGACGACTTATAGCATCGGACCGAAAAGTGGATTCCGCTTTTCGGAAAACTCCGATGCGATAGCACTGAGATAGATCACCGTGACTGCGTCCGAACGGACGCGCGGCGATCTAGCCCGGCAGCAGCGCCTCCAGCGTCTCGATCCGGTCGGCCTCGCCCGGCGGCTTGTCCCAGCGGATGCGGCTGATCCGGGGAAAGCGCATGGCGAGACCGGATTTGTGCCGCGTCGAGCGCTGCAAGCCCTCGAAGGCGACCTCGAAGACGAGGCCGCTCGACGGGGTGTGGGTCACCTCGCGCACCGGACCGAAACGATTCTCCGTGTTCTTGCGGACATAGCGGTCGATCTCGATCAGCTCCTCGTCGGTGAAGCCGAAATAGGCCTTTCCCACAGGAACGAGCTCGTCCGCGCCTGTCTCGCCGACCCGCCAGACGCCGAAAGTATAGTCGGAATAGAAGGAGGAGCGCTTGCCGTGGCCGCGCTGGGCATACATCAGCACGCAGTCGACGAGCCGGGCATCGCGCTTCCACTTGTACCAATAGCCCTTCGGCCTGCCCGGCAGATAGGGCGAATCAAGCCGCTTGAGCATGCAGCCCTCGACGGCCTCCGCATCGCCTCCAGCTCCGGCGGAAGCAGGATCGGCGCGGGCCACCGTCAGCTCTTCCCAGCTGGCAAACGGAATGCGCGGCGAAAGATCGAAGCGCGTACTCCCCAGCCTGCCGAGGAAAGCTTCGAGCCGGACGCGCCGCTGCGTATAGGGCAGGCCGCGCAGATCCTCATCGCCCTCGGCGAGAAGGTCGTAGACGCGGATATGGGCCGGGAATTCGGCCAGCATCTTTGCGGTCACCGCCTTGCGGTTGAGCCGCTGCTGCAGCGTGTTGAAGCTCTGGACGACGCCATCGCGCATCACCAGCAACTCGCCGTCGAGCGCGCCGTCCTGCGTCAGCGCCTCGGTGAGATCAGGAAAGGCACCGCCGATCTCCTCGCCGGTGCGGGAATAGAGCCTGACGGTGCGGCTGCCATCGGGCCGCCTGCCGGCGACCGCCTGGACGCGAATACCATCCCATTTCCATTCGGCGGCGAATTCGGCCGCGTCGAGCTTGTCGAAATCGCCGTCCTCGATGGCATGCGAGAGCATGACCGGCCGGAACGGCGCAGGGTCTGTCGCCTCGGGACGCGGCGCCCTGCCCTCGAGCCAGGCGAAGAGCGCGGTATAGGGCGGCTCGAGCCCATGCCAGACCTGCTCGACCTCGTCGGCGGGAATGCCGCCAAGGCTCGCGGCGGCGGTCTTGGCAAGGCGGGCCGAGACGCCGATGCGCAGGGCGCCGGTGATCAGCTTGAGCAGGGCCCAGCGCCCGGTCTCGTCGAGCGCATCGAGCCAGGAGGCGATCAGGCGCGGCATCTCGGTCTTGCCGGACTTTTGCAGTCCGGCGACGACATCGGGCAGATGCGGCACGTCGTTGGCGCCATGCCGAGCCGGCCACATCAGCGCGACCGTCTCGGAGAGATCGCCGACATAGTCGTAGGAGAGCGCGAAAAGGACAGGATCGGTGCGCTCGGCGATCAGCGCGCGGATCAGGCCGGGCTTGGCGTTCTGGAAGACCAGCCCGCCGGTCATCGCCGCCAGCGCATAGCCGCGATCGGGATCGGGCGTGGTGCGCAGATAGTCCGCGATCAGCGCGAGCTTGCCGTTGCGGCGCGGCTCATAGGCGAGGCGGTCGAGCAGCCAGGCGAAGCGGTTCATGCGGACGCCTCCGCCGGCCTAGCCTCGGCTTCGGCTTCGCCCTCGTCGCCATAGCCGACGAGATGCAGCGGCATGCCCTTGAGCCCGACGGTGCCGCACCAATGCGCCAGCGCCTCGGCCTCGCCATGGGTGATCCAGATCTCGCCGGCCTGGACCTCCCGGATCGTCGCCTGAAGATCGTCCCAATCGGCATGGTCGGAGATGATCAGCGGCAGCTCGACGCCTTTCTGGCGGGCGCGGGCCCTGATCCGCATCCAGCCCGAGGCGAAGGCGGTGACCGGATCGGGGAAGCGGCGCGACCACAGATCCTGGATGGCGCCCGGCGGGCAGATGACGATCTCGCCGGCCAATGGCTTGCGCCCCTCGGCCTTGCGTTCGCCCGGCTCGATCTTGCGGATCTCGCCGAGCGGAATGCCCTCGGCCTGGTAGAGCTCGGTGATCTTCTCGACCGCGCCGTGGATGTAGAGCGGCCGCTCGTAGCCGGCCTCGCGGATCAGGGCCGTCAGCCGCTGCGCCTTCCCCAGCGAATAGGCCCCGACGATATGGGTGCGCTCGGGAAAGAGCCGGACGGAATCGAGCAGCTTGGCGGTCTCGGCGCTCGCCGACGGATGGCGGAAGACCGGCAGGCCGAAGGTCGCCTCGGTGATGAAGATGTCGCAGATGACCGGCTCGAAGGCCGCGCAGGTCGGGTCGCGCTCGCGCTTGTAGTCGCCGGAGACGACGATCCGCAGCCCCCTGGCCTCGACGACGATCTGGGCCGAGCCGAGGATATGGCCGGCCGGGACGAAGCGGAAATCGACCTCCCCGATGCGAGTGGTTTCGCCGGGCACCGCCACCTGCCGCGAGCCGGTGAACGCCTCGCCATAGCGCAGCGCCATGATCGCCAACGTCTCTGATGTCGCAAGGACCGCGCCATGGCCGGGGCGCGCATGATCGGAATGGCCATGGGTGATCAGTGCCCGCGCCACCGGACGAACGGGGTCGATATGGATATCGGCCAGCGGGCAGTAGAGCCCGGCCGGTGTCGGAATCAGCAGATCGGAAGGCTTCATCATCTGGCCTGTGTCATGCACCTCCGTTAAACCCGCAGCATGATCGAAAAGGGCAGCAGCGTGTACTCCGCCAGTTCCGGCGACGATCGTCTCGACCGCCGCTATGCCTGGGCCGAGGAGGCCTTGAAGGCCGGCGATCCGCAGGCGGCGCTCGACATCCTCGATCAAACGCTCGCCGAGAACTACGGTTTCACCGCTGCCTGGCATCTCTATGGCCTGGCCCAGGAGGCGCTCGGGCACAATGAGGAGGCCGCGACCGCCTGGCGGCAATATCTCGACCTCGATCCGAGCGACCGTCTCGGCGCCAGGCTCGACCTCGCTCGCATCGGCGCGCTCGCCGCCGAGCAGGCGACCTCGGAGTGTTTTTCAGGCGCGCTGTTCGACGGTTATGCCGAGCGCTTCGACAGCCATCTCGTCGGCAAGTTGCAATACCAGGGCCCGGCATTGCTGAAGCAGGCGCTGGTGCGCCATTGCGAACAGGCCAGCGGGCCCTTCCAGTTCGGAACCGCCCTCGATCTCGGCTGCGGCACCGGCCTGATGGGCGAAGCCATCCGCGCCGAGACAGGGTTCCTCGCCGGCTGCGACCTCTCACCCCGAATGATCGCCAAAGCGCAGGCCAAGAGGCGCGCCGATGGCAGCCCGCTCTACGACAAGCTCGCCACTGCGGACCTGACCGCCTTCCTGGCGAGCCGGCCCGACGCATCGGCCGATCTCATCGTCTCCACCGACGTCTTCATCTATCTCGGAGACCTTGCTCCGAGTTTCCATCAGAGCGCGCGCGTGCTCAAAACGGGCGGCCTCCTTGCCTTCACGGTGCAGAGTCATCAGGGCACCGGCATCATTGTCGGCCGGGATCGTCGTTTCGCCCATGCCGAAGGCTGGATCAGGGAAGCGCTCAGCCAGGCCCGGCTGAGACCCATGCTGGTCGAGCCACAGAGCGTCCGCATGGACCGCGGCGAACCTGTGCCGGGGCTGATCGTCGTCGCGGAGCGCTGAGGCCGACGTCCTCACGAAATTGTCGGGCCGCCGCTGCGCATCGCCCCAGAATGAGGCGAGCCTACCGTTCCCTTTTCGTTCGACAAGGCCTATCTCTGTCGGCGCATGGACGCGGTCGCCTCCCCCCTTCCCCCTGCCTTCTCGGCTTGGTTCGCCAGCCGCGGCTGGAACGTGCGGCCACATCAGCTCGCGCTGCTGGAAGAGGCCCGGGCCGGGCGCTCGACCTTGCTGGTCGCACCGACCGGCGCCGGCAAGACGCTCGCCGGCTTCCTGCCCTCGCTGGTCGAGCTGACCGAGCGCGGCGGCGCGCGCGAGGGGCTGCACACGCTCTATGTCTCGCCGCTGAAGGCGCTCGCCGTCGACATCGCCCGCAATCTCGAAACGCCGATCCGCGAGATGGGGCTCTCGGTCAAGGTCGAGACCCGCACCGGCGATACCTCGCCGGCCAAGCGCGCCCGCCAGATCGAGCGCCCGCCCGACATCCTGCTGACGACGCCCGAGCAACTCGCGCTCCTGGTCTCGCATCGCGATGCGAAACCATTCTTCGCATCCTTACGCCGGGTTGTGCTCGACGAGCTGCACGCGCTGGTGACCTCCAAGCGCGGCGACCTGCTCTCGCTCGACCTCGCCCGCCTGCGCGGCCTCGCGCCGAAGATGAGCGCGGTCGGCCTCTCGGCGACGGTGCGCGAGCCCGCCGATCTCCAGGCCTATCTCGGCGGCTCGGGCACGCCGTCCGGCCTCGTCACCGTCCAGGGCGGCGCGAAGGCGCAGATCGGCATCATGGCGACCAGCCGCCGGCTACCGCTCGCCGGCCACATCACCGCCCATGCCGTCGACGACATCTATGCCGCGATCCGCGCGCACAGGCTGACTTTGGTCTTCGTCAACACCCGCATGCAGGCCGAATTCATGTTCCAGGCGCTGTGGCGCGTGAACGAGGAGACGCTGCCGATCGCACTGCATCACGGCTCGCTCGATGTCGGCCAGCGCCGCAAGGTCGAGGCGGCGATGGCGGCCGGGAAGCTGAAAGCCGTCGTCTGCACGGCGACGCTCGATCTCGGCATCGACTGGGGCGATGTCGACCTCGTCATCAATGTCGGCGCGCCCAAGGGCGCGAGCCGGCTGATGCAGCGTATCGGCCGCTCCAACCACCGCATGGACGAGCCCTCGCAGGCGCTCCTCGTGCCGTCGAACCGCTTCGAACTGCTCGAATGCCGCGCCGCGCTCGATGCGGTGGCGGAGGCGGCGCAGGACACGCCGGAGCCGCGCATCGGCGCGCTCGACGTGCTCGCCCAGCATGTGCTCGGGGTCGCCTGCTCCGACGGCTTCGAGCCGGACGCGCTCTATCGGGAGGTCCTGACGGCCTCGCCCTATGCCGATCTCAGCCGCGCCGATTTCGACGCCGTCGTCGATTTCGTCGCGACCGGCGGCTATGCGCTGAAGAGCTATGAGCGCTTCGCCAAGCTACGCCGTGGCAAGGACGGGCTCTACCGGGCGAGCAACGCCCAGACCATCCAGCAATACCGGATGAATGTCGGCACCATCGTCGAATCGACCATGCTCAAGGTGCGGCTCGGGCGCTCGCGCCCGGCGCGCCCCGGCGGCCAGCAGATGCTCAGCCGCGGCGGACGCGTTCTCGGCGAGCTCGAGGAGTATTTCGCCGAGACGATGACGCCCGGCGACACCTTCATCTTCGCCGGCGAGGTGCTGCGCTTCGAAGGGATCGTCGAGAACGAGGTGGTCTGCTCGCGCACCGCCGCCGGCACCGATCCGAAGATCCCCTCCTATGCCGGCGGCAAGTTCCCGCTCTCGACCTTCCTCGCCGCGCGCGTGCGCACCATCCTGGCGACGCCGAAGGAATGGGCGAAGCTGCCGGACGAGGTCTCGTCCTGGCTGCATGCGCAGCGCCTGAAATCGCGCCTGCCGAAGCCGGGCGAATTGCTGGTCGAGAGCTTTCCGCGCGCCGGGCGCTTCTTCCTCGTCGCCTATCCCTTCGAGGGCCGTCTCGCCCACCAGACGCTCGGCATGCTGCTGACGCGACGGCTGGAACGGGCGCGACTGAGGCCGCTCGGCTTCGTCTGCAACGACTATGGCATCGCCGTCTGGACGCTAGGCGACATGGCGGCGGCGATCGCGCGTGGAGCGCTCTCGCTGGACGAGCTCTTTTCGCAGGACATGCTCGGCGACGATCTCGAGGAATGGCTGGCGGAATCGGCGCTGATGAAGCGCACCTTCCGCTCCTGCGCGGTGATCGGCGGCCTGATCGAGCGGCGTTTTCCCGGCCAGGAGAAGAGCGGGCGGCAGGTCACGATCTCGACCGACCTGGTCTATGATGTGCTGCGCCGGCACCAGCCCGACCATGTCCTGCTGCGCGCCGCGCGTGCCGACGCCGCGACCGGCTTGCTCGATATCGGCCGTCTCGGTCAGATGCTGACACGGATCAGCGGGCGAATCGTGCATCAGCCGCTCGATCACGTCTCGCCGCTCTCGGTCTCGGTCATGCTCGAGATCGGGCGCGAGGCGGTCAGTGGCGAGGCGGCCGACGAGATCCTCGCCGAGGCGGAAGCAAGCATGCTCGAAGAGGCGATGGCGTGAACCTGGCGACGAGAGAGATGACGGGCGCCGCGGCCGAGGCCTCCATGCTCGGCCGGCTCGCGCTTGTCCCCGATCTCTCCGGCGCGCTCTACCTGCCGGATGAGCGCACTCTCGTCGTCGCCGACCTGCATCTGGAGAAGGGCTCGGCCTATGCCGCTCGCGGCGTCCTGCTGCCGCCCTATGATTCGGCCGCGACGCTCGCTTTGCTGGGTGCGGCGATTGCGCGCTACCAGCCGGCGCGCGTGATCGCGCTCGGCGACAGCTTCCATGATCGCGGCGCCGAAGCGCGGATCGACGACAGCTGCCTTGCGAGCCTGCGCGCCCTCCAGGCCGGCCGCGACTGGCTCTGGATCAGCGGCAATCACGATCCTCAGATCTCGGCCGCGATGGGCGGCACGGTGCTGGACGAACTCGAAATCTCCGGTGTCGCGCTCCGGCACGAGCCGAGTCACGCGGCGACACGTCCGGAAATCGCCGGGCATCTGCATCCCGCCGCCAAGGTCCGGATGCGCGGCCGGGCGCTGCGCCGGCGCTGCTTCGTGCTCTCCGCAACGCGCTGCGTAATGCCGGCGATGGGCGCCTATGCCGGCGGCCTCAACGTCCGCGACGCGGCCTTCCGGCCGCTGTTCGGGCTCGGGCTTTGCGCCCATATCCTCGGCGATGGCCGCCTCTTCCGCATCGACCAGCGCCTGCTGCTGCCCGATTGAAGCCGCGCGGCGGCGCGGCACGCTGCGATCTGCGGACAGAGAACCCCTCCTCACCGGCAAGATTCCACAGCCCTTCAAATTCAGACACAGGGATATGCGCGGAACAGGTTGCGTCGGGGCGGGGCTTGTGGCATCAGGACGCCGCTTCGGAACGACGCGGCGCCGGCAAGCCCTTCAAGGGCCGGGCGCAGACGGCACGATCCTGCTGCGGTAGCTCAGTGGTAGAGCACTCCATTGGTAATGGAGAGGTCGAGAGTTCAATCCTCTCTCGCAGCACCAGCCCATCGCGTTGAAATCGCGAAATCTTTTGAAATATAAGGACTTCTGGCCGCCCGACTGGTACACAAGGGTGGTACACATGGTCCTTGCGATGACTCGTCCGTTTCGACACCCGGAAACCGGAATTTTCTGGTTTCGAAAGCGCGTCCCGGCTGGCTTGCGGGTCGTCCTCGGAAAATCTGAGGAGAAGCTCAGCCTTCGGACCCGGGACCCAGCCGAGGCAAAGGTGGCGCACGCCCGCGTATCCTCCGAAGTCGAAGCCCGGTGGCGGCAACTCTTAGAAGGCGCACAATCACTATCCCATCGGCAGATAGAATCCATCGCAGGCGCGATCTATCGCGAGATGGTCGAGGCTCATGGCGACAATCCGGATCAGGTTCCGGGTGGTGTCTCCAGGCTGCTGATCGACCAAGCCTTTCTCCGGCCGAAGTCGGCACGAATTAGCCTCGCGGGTACCAACCTGGAGAAGAGCCGCGCGCTACTCAATCATCTGAAAACGGCGCGCAACGCGAAGTTCGTCGACGAATGGCTCAGCCGGCACGGCCTGATGCTTACGCCCGAAAGCCGCGAGAAACTTGGTGCAGCCGTGGACCGCGCTGTGCTTCAAGCCCGTGAGCAGCTCTACCGGATGGCAAACGGCGACTACCGGCCGGATCCTGACGCCTCGCGCTTCCCTCCCCTCGAAGTACCTGGCAGCAAGCCCAAGGCACGCCCCAAGGCGACCCCTCTCGCAATCTTCGACAGCTATGCGAAGGAGACGGAGCTCACACCCGGCACAATCAAGCGATGGCGTCCGATTCTTGCTGGAATGGAAGCAGAAATTGCGGATATGACGACGCTCTCTCGCGAATGGGTTATCGATTGGAAGGACAAGCTTCTCGAACGTGGCCTCGACGCCAGAACCGTCAGCCAAGTTTATCTTGCGGCCCTTAAAGCAGTCTGCACCTGGGCTGTCGCGAATAATCGCATGCCCGCCAACCCGGCCTCCGTGGTGACGATAAAGGTCCGGAAGAAGGCGCAACTTCGCGAAAAAGGGTTCACCGCCGCCGAAGCCACTAGGATTCTCGTGGCGACACTTGCACCACAACCCCGGGGGCTCAGCACTCACTACCGGGCCGCACGGCGATGGGTTCCGTGGCTCTGCGCTTACACTGGCGCTCGTGTCGGCGAGATCGCGCAGCTTCGGCGCGAGGACGTAAATGATCGCGGTGGCATTCCGGGAATTCTGATCACCCCAGAGGCTGGAACAGTAAAAACCAATGTGTCCAGATGGGTTCCCTTGCACCCGACCTTAATCCAGCAGGGATTTGTGAAATGGGCAGCAGCCAAATCCCCCGGCCCTCTTTTCGTTGACATGCGTCTTCACCGAAAGGGCTCCACGCCGCCCGCGGACCGCGTCGGGCAGCACCTATCGAGCTGGGTCCGAGAAGACATCAAGATCACGGATGATAACATCGCGCCGAACCATGGGTGGCGGCATCGATTCAAGACATGGTCTCGCCTTCATTCAATACCGAAAGAAGAGGTTGACCATATTCAGGGGCACTCGCCCGCCACCGCAGGCGATGCTTACGGCGACCACCCGCCAGAGGTGATGCTCCGAGAAATCAAGAAACTTCCCGATCTTCTACCCTCCATTATGGAGCTTGTGTCAGAAACCGCCGCAGATCGCGAGTAGGAGATAGAGGACTAGCGTGCTGCATTCTGCACACCCGTCCGAGATTGCCTCATAGCCCCAAGCCGCGAGTTCATGAATTTGTAGCTCGTGGCCGGGTAGTGAAAGTTTTTCACTACCGGGGCTGGCGGGCGATGCGACTGATCGAGCTGTTTTGTGGCGCGGGCGGCATGTCGCTTGGCTTCAAGCGCGCCGGGTTCACGCTCCTCCGCGGGTATGACTTCTGGGCACCTGCGTTGGCGATCCATGAAGCGAACCTGGGTAGTCGGCTGAGCAAGTTGACGGGTGTCAGGAAGGCGCACCATGCGAACCTCGGAAGCCACGACGAGGAGATGCCGGACCTCGGCGACATCCTGACGCTCGCGCCCAAGATTGCGGCTCTCACTCCAGATATCATCGTTGGCGGCCCGCCCTGTCAGCCCTGGTCGGCAGCGGGAGTTCGACGTGGCGAAAGCGACGCACGAGCGAAATTGACTAATTCCTTCATGGTCATCGTCGCCACCGCACGCCCGAAATATTTTGTGATGGAGAATGTTGACGGGCTTCGCCGATACGGCATTTTCGAGCGCATGAAGACGGTTTTTCGTAGAGCGGGCTACGGGCTGACGGAAGACATCCTGGATGCTTCCCATTACGGCGTCGCCCAGAAGCGGAAGCGGCTTATTCTCGCCGGCTGCCTCGGCGAGGCGGACGGTTGGCTTCTGGATCACCTTGCTGCGGCGAAGTCCGAAGCTCCGATGACGGTCGCTGACATCCTCGGCCCGGAGTTCGGCAAGCTCTATTTCCGGCGCGGCCATGATGCCGGTGAACGACGCTCGTTGTGGCGGGCCTGCGAGGCGGCCCCTTCGATCACATCGACATCGCGAAAGCGGGCAGGCCAGGACGGCTATTCCCTGCGGGCTGCGGACATCGAAGTGATCGAAAGGCTTACCGAAGCGGACCGGGCCCAGGCCGTTCGGCTTTTCTGGCTAACACCAGGAGGCATGAGCAGCGCTGGAACAAGGCGCGCGGACAAGCCCGCTCCAACGATTTCTCACGGTGTACGGGCCGCGCCGGGGCCGAGCTACAAGCCGAAGGCCGGGGACGTCGTCGATCACGAGAACTTGCCCATCCCGACATTTGAACAGCTTTCACTACTGGGGGGCTTCCCGCCCACCTGGGACTGGTCATCCGTCCGCTCCGAAGCCGCGCGCATGCAGGCTCTGGCGAATGCGGTCCCGCCGCCTCTCGCAGAGGCAATCGGCCGCTGCATCATGGCGCATTCGAAAGGCGAGCGGCCCGTCATTGAGATGGAGGTGCCGCCGGCCTTCAAGTCTTGGCTCCGAAAGTCGAAGAAGCTGACGCCGACGCGGCGGACCCAGGTCCTTTCAGAGTTCAGGGCGGTTCAACGCCTTCTCGGCAAGCGCGTCTTCGACGGGCTCGAGCCCGCGCTCGCTGCCCTGGATCAGATGCCGGATTTCCGCAACCTGAGCGCTGCCCGGAAATCCAATCTTCGCGCGGCGGTTCGCCTCTACGCCGAGTGCTCCGACCAGTATTCGGGGAAGTGACACAGGCGCCGCGTGACAAGTCGATCGCCCGAAACGTCAGTGTCTATCGGGCTTTTCGAGTTTCTGTCCCGTTTTGCCTTATTAGATTAGGGTATGTCCCTTGACGGCCGAGCCGATCGGCCAAACCCTCTAAGGACAGACCGCGCGGGTTGTGTCCGGGCGCGGTTTCGATCGGGTTGGATGAGGTTGACGATGATCGGCGGCCGCGCCTGCGTCAAGCGACGCGCATGAGCATCGCGCCGGAGGCCTTCGAATGGCTCAGGCACGAAACCTATGCCCATGCCCGAACCTGCGGCGATGATGCCCGTCGGTTCGAGCCGTTGCGTGAATGGTGCCTTGGGCGCTTGGCCGCGTGGCTGTCGCAGCACCCGGGACGCGCGGAGATGCCAACGGGCCAGCTCCATGCCACGGCTTCGAGCGTCGCGCGATATGTCGCAGATAACCATCGGCCGCAACGTCGCCGCGCCGCACCACGGCGGACCCGCGACCACCGGGCAACCGAAGAAGCCCTGATCACCACCTTCCGGGAGATCACCCGAAATCCGACCGTGCGGAACGTCGCATCCGTCGCCGACCTGTCGAAGACCAAAACCGGCAAGCTGCTTGTGCGGCAGGGCATTGCCCCGAAGAGGGAGGCGAAGGCCGCAGCGCTCAAGCCGACCGCCCGCAGGGTTCTCAGCCTGATCGAGCGTGTCCAAGGCCACGACGGCGATCGATCCTTCGCTCTGGACGACCTCGCCGGGCAGCTTTGGCCGCGAGCGACCGACGAGGCCCTTCGCCGTCAGCATCGCAAGCGTATCCGCGACGCCCTGCGTGAGATCGCTGCTAGCGGGCTGGGGCTCCATGCCGAAATCTCCACGACCCACGTCTCCATCCGTCGCGGGCGTCGCTGGAAGCCGGGCGAAGGCGTTGCCGCAGTCACGGCCGCCGCGCTGCGGCCTTCGACGCCCCTTCGCGAGATCCTGTCCACCGCGGTTGTCGGCGGGAACTTCTGGGGTTCTGTCGAGATTCGCAGGATCGTCGGAGCGCTCCGGATCGCGAGCGGGGAACGCCTGCCCTTCCACGATCTGCACCTATTCATCAAAGCGCACACCGATATCCAGATAATCGATCCGACGCCCCTCGCGCGCCTGCTCTGGCGCGCCTTCGATCCGTGCAATGGCGACGATTTGGCCGAAGAGCAGATGTGGAGGGATGCTGCTCGGCTTCGCCGGGAGGACGATCCGGTCCGCAAGCGACTTGGCAACGATCTGCATCAACTCGCCAGCAGCTTCAGACTGCTGCGTGAGGACGGCCGCTGGGAGCGATGCGCTTACGACTGCCTCGGGACCGTGCTCCGGGAAACGGGCATCCGCCGCGGCAGCGATCTCGCAGGCCAGCAACGTATCGACCACCTGCGACAGCTCTTCGACAAGCTCTGGCACGAAAATCCGGAGGCGAACGTCAAAGCCGCCCTGGCGCTGTGCCAGCGGCTGGCCGAACAGGAGGCCGCAGGGCTTTGGCAGGCACCGGACTACTCCGACGTTCCATTCTGAAGTCGAGCCGGGTGACGGCGGGCGGCTGCGCAACCCTGGCCAGCTTCGCCGCCCGCCGCTCACGTTGTCGGCAAAACGAAACGGGGCGGCCCGAAAGCCACCCCGCTATCCACCTATGCGGCGGTCGATTCTGCGCATGCAGATGAGCTTTCGCTCGTTTCAATCCACCCTGCCGAGGCAGGGACAGGAAACGGTCGATGGACCGCTTCCGGAACCGCCTGTTCGGCGGAAAACTCCCCTCAAGGGGAACCAGAACTGGTCAAGGAGAAACGACCGAAACCGCTTTCCCTGTCTTCCAACCCCTCCAAAAGGGGACCAGAACATCCGCCTGTTCGGCGGCAGACCCCTGCGAATGCAGGGAACGCCTGAGCTACTCGATGCGGGCGTCTCGGCAAGTACGCGTTCAGAGAACTCGTAAGTCACCGGTTGACCCCTGAAAAATCAGGGAACGCTCGCTTTCGCCTTCGGCGTACCGACGCCGTTTCCGTCGTCGATAGAAAAATGATGAAACGAGCCGAGACAGGAATCAATACCGAAGCGATCATCGTAGTTAATTTTTTCATTACGACAGTTCACTGGCGTAATGTTGTAAAGTGATCCCAAGTCGGCGCTTTGGGATCGCTTTGAAACATTGATTTCTTTATGCTGGATGATGACGACTGCGGGCAGGGACCGTCCTGGTTCCGGGTTGCTCATCGCGTTTGCGGCACAACGCCTCAGCAGGCCGACGCAGTCAGGCGAGCAATAGCCTGCTCCGCCTTGCGCATGGCTTCGATCAGGGTTTCACCGGCAGCGACCTCTTCGTTGTGCTGCCATCCATGCCCGAGAGGCTGGGATACGAAGCTGCTCCACCGCCCCGGTTTCGATCGTTTGACGCAAGCATGCGCACAGCTTCCCTCTGTGAGCACAGTCAGCCACCAGCCGAAGCGGCTATCCCGCCACCGAGCTTCACCGGCAGATTGATGCTTCGGGATCGACATGCCCGGATCACGCGAAAGCCCGGAGGATTGGATGTTGCCTTTCGCCATGTCATGCTTCTCCCGCGGCGACGCCGTACGCCGCCATGACCTTCCTGGCGGGCTCGCAGGCCGATGGGAGCCCCTGGCCTGGAGCGAAGGTAAACACTTCGCTGGCGTCGCGATCGGCTTTGAACCCTTCCCCAGATTCAACCGCCTTCTGCCCCGCAGGGCATCCTTTCCGGGTAGCCAAAATCACCCCCGGTTGCGCGCCACCTGCATCAGTCGAAATCACCACGGGTTGCCCGAATTCCGCCGGTGATCGACGCTGAGAAAGCCAGCCGTGGTGATTTCAGGCTCCGCAGAAATCTCCAAGCTGGTCAGGGGAGGGCGAAGCCTCCCCGTGAACCCCACCCGCGGCGGAGCTCGCGCATGGAACGAAACAGAAACATACCCGTCAGCGTGTACGTCCGGCTCAGGCCGGAACTAGCGAGAGCACTCGATGCGGCGGCAGCCGAAGTCGATCTCTCGCGCGCTGGTTGGGTCCGCCGCGTCATCATCCAAGCCCTTCCGAATGACAGTGAACTGACTTCACTGCCGCCGTCACTGCCGCGACGACCGATAAGAATCCCATCTGCCGACCTTGCCGAAGTCAGCCGCCTGTCGGCATCGCTTTCGCGCACCGGCGGCGCGGTGGTGCAGATGACCAAAGCCCTCCGACAGACCGACAACCTCTGTCACGCTGATGCCGAGGAAGTCCTCACCGAACTCCGCGCCGTCCAGCGCGAGGTCGGACGCCTCGTTGGCAGGCTCGCGTGATCGCCGGCGCGACCCGCGGTTCCGGCGGCCCCGCCTTGGCCCGCCATCTCCTGAGCCGCAAAGGGGGCCAGGAGGTCCACGTTCTCGACGCTCGCCATCTCGCAGCGGCCGATCTTGGCGGGCAGCTTCGCGAACTCGTCGCCGCCGCACGGCACGGTCGAACGGATCGTCCCGTGCATCATATCCATGTCGATCCGCCCCCGGGCGCCGACGCGGATTCCGTCACGAAGTTCTTCATGACAGCATATGAGAAAGAATTCGGCCTTCAGGATGTCGCCTATTGCGCCGTGCGACACATCAAGAACGGCCGAGAACACGAGCATCGCGTCTACTCATTGGTGCAGCCGGACGGAAAGGTCGTTTCCCTAAGCCACGAATACGCCCGCCGTGAAAAAGTCTCCCGCCTCACCGAGTTCGAATTCGGACTGCCCTGGACCAAGGGCAAGCACAACCGCGCCGTCATCGCCGCCCTCCGGAACGAAGGTCGCGACGACGTAGCCGAGGCTATGACAACGGCAGGTCTCCATGAAGGCCGCCGCCCCGTCGCCGTGCTGTCTCCGCGGGAACGCGCGCAGGCCGAGCGCACCGGCCTTCCCGTTGCCGATGTCCGCGCCATCGCGCTCGCCGCCTGGCAGGCGTCGGATTCCGCCGTCGCGTTCGAGGCTGCCCTTTCGGATCGCGGCTTGCGTCTCGCGGCAGGCGATCGCGGGGGAGTGCTGCTCGATCTTTCCGGAGCGGCCCACAGCCTGACCCGCACCTTGTCCGCCGCTGCCCGCGCCGAGGGCAACCGGATCACCGCCGCCACCGTCAGGCAGCGATTGGACGACCACCTGTTACCAACGATAGAGGAGGCGAAAGAGCATGCCCGAAGAGCAGCAACCGAACCCCGCCAAGCTGATCTACCAGGAAGCCCGCGGAGCCCACGAGACGAGCCAGCAACTTCTCCCGCTGCTCGCCCTTCTCGAGGAACCCGAGGGCTCCGGGGCGCTGGACGAACTCAAGACCTTGCTCTCGACGATCGTGCAGATTCTCGGTCAGCACTCGGCGGCCCTGGAGCAGATCAAGGCCAGCGTAGGCGGTCGACTCGGCGGGGTGAATCCGACCGCGTAGCGATCGAGCGCCTGCGTTCGCTCGACCTCGCACCGCTCCGGGCTCAGGCGAAATCGATCCGTCTCGCGCCTGTCCGGCAGGCCGTTTTCGATCGTTCCGCAGCGCAAGCCCTGGCTCGCATCGACATCCGCGACACCAGCGAGGCCGCGCATCGGGTCGCGGCCGGCAGCCATGAGCCGCATAGTCATCAGATCAGCAGGGAGGGAACCACCGTGAAGGGAATTCGAGGATTCAGGGGCCTTCGCCCGCATCACCGTCAGGACTTCAAGTCCAAGCTTTTGTCGGAGGCCGTTCCAGACTTTGACAGCGCGGCCTGGGCCGATGATCTGCATCAGATCAATCGTGGTCCCAAGACCCGCATCCAGACCCGTGACCGGGGTTGGGTCGAGATCGACCCCAGGGAGGGCATCATTCGGACCTGGGGCAAGCGCGGCCGCGCCGCGGCGCTCGCCGAGGCAATCGGTGAATCCCAAGGCTGGCATGTCGAATCCCTTCGCCCGACCGGCGACCTTCACGCTTCCGGAGAGCAAACCGCCGCTCGTCGGTCGCCCGATGACCTGGCAACATGGTGGCGTGAGCGAGGCTACGATGCCGTGCCCGATCAAGACGGTGTGTGGGTCGATGTGGGTTCGAGTGCCCGTATCCAGGACGTTGGCGATCAGATGCGCCTCCACGGCCCGCTCACACCCGAGGCTGCCCGCGCCCTGGTGCTCAAGGCGTCGGAAGCCTGGGGTGGCGACGCCGAGCTATCAGGTCCATGGAGCCAGCAGGACAAGGACGCGCTTTGGCTGGAAGCCCAGCGCGCCGGCGTTCGCCTCGGCTCCTGCGAACCTTCGGCGAAAGCGCGAGCCGTATGGGAAGCCGAGACCACGGAGGCGGCCCGACGCGCGGACACCGTTGGCCTGGTCAAGGCGACGACCGGCCCGGCCCGACTTCTTCTCGACGCCGCTGCGGGCGATGTCTCCGCGCTTGCAAAGCTCGATCCCGATCTTCGCGCATTCGTCTCGCGGTTCCTGGACGACGACCAGCGTTCCGAGCTGGCCAAAGCGGACCTTGCCGACCTCATTCCAGAGATGGCCCGCTTTCGCGCATTGGGCGCCGACGAGCGCGCCCGCGCCGAACGCGATCAGAAGCCTCCGAAGGTGATGGTCGATCCGCTCGATATGGCGCCGCCGCCCGCATCGGCTCCGGGGCTCTAACGTGGATCGCGACGCCGTTCTTCTCCGTCGTTACGTAGTCCGTCGTTCGAGCGGCGCTTTCCCATGCCCGGAATACGCGCGCCGGATCGAGATCGCGGGCGTCGGATTCGCATGGCAGCGCTGCGACGAGCACGCTGCCAACGAAGCAGATCGATGGAAACGAATGCGAATTCCCGGACGATCGTGGTGTCCGGTCCTCGGCAACCGCCTCGAAATCGCCCAGGACGAGATGCTGCAATTCTTCTTCACGACCGCGGCCGACGACGATTGGTTCCGGCTGGAGCAGGACGTTCGTCGGCATCCCTGGCGTTGTCTGTCCGAATGGCGCGCGGCCGGCAAGCGCCTGGTCGAAGCCGCCCAAGCCGCAGCAGCCGGGCATCGTGCTCCGGGGAAGCTCTCTGGCTGGCCCGTTAAGCGCGGAACCGGTCCGCGCTCCCTTGCCCCGGAACGTTGATCCGAATCCCACGATGGATCACCCCGCCCGCCCCCGACTTGAGCCTGCACGGCCTCGCTACGGGTTTGTTTCAGTGTGGAAAGGCGTCGGAATGGGCCTGAAACTACGAATCCGCTGACCAAGCCCAATTGTCGTCGCGATCGGCCCCGCTGCCCTCGCATGGTCGTACGCCCCCGAATCCCTGCCGCGATCTTCCGGGCATCGTCATCGTGGACGTGAACGGGCCGAGGCCCGCCCGGTCGCGCCGATCTCAATTGCCATCATAGGTCGGCGGCTGTTCGCCAGAAGACGTGCGGGACGCTCATCGCCTTCCAAGCTGTCGATGATTGAAAGCGCCGCATCGATGACGACTGCACAGATCGGCGTCATCGTGTTGCCAATTCTCGATGATCGTAGACCAACGCAAATTGGCCTAGTTGCCGACGCAAGGCCCGGTACGGCCCGGGCAGCCTCCGAATCTGCCTGGCGCGGGTGCTCCAGCGCCCGGTGGGCGGTATCGGTGGTTGGGTACAGTGTCGATCCAACTACCTTTGGGATTGGAACCCTGGAGAGTTTGGGTCACCGGGTCCTCGGTGCGCGAGGTAGGGCCACCGCCTCCTCCATCGAAGATCGCTTTCCTTTGTCCTTGTGCAGAGGCCTGGAAAGTCAGAGCGAACATCAAAGCTGTCGCAGTTGCGGCCACACGGATCATATCAGGACCTCTCACTAGAACGACGATAGAGCGGCTTGAAGGCTCGCAGCGGAGGGGACGAAGACGCGCGATCTGACGAGCGGTTGCATTTGGCATCCCCAAGGCGAAGGCGATCAGAATGGTCTGATCGAACTATGGAGAGCTCATCCAGCGACGCATCACCCCGCAGGGTGACGATTGACGAGTTGCTCGAAGTCGCCGAGGGCCGCCTCAACCTGGGTCTTCAGATCGCGGCCGACTTGAACCGACGTTGTCGCTTCGGAATTCTCGATGGCATCCACAACGATCTGGATGTCGCGCTTCTGGAGGCGAAAGCCGGGCTTTCCGGGATAGGTCTCGATGTTCTCGGAGCCCATCGTGACGACCAGCGCCGGCAGGTCCTCGGGCCGGAACGGCGCGTCGACGACCTTGTGGACGCGGCCGTACACGTCCGGGATCGCGGTGATCAGCCGGGCGACAATGGCTTCCTGGATCTGAGAATGAATGTCTTGCAAACGCGCCGCCCGCTGATCGTGGAGATCGAGATCCACGAGCGGGCGTTGGCAATTCAAACCGACGGTCGGCATCACCCAGTAGGGTGATGCCGACGACCTATAGGCAGGTCAGTCTGCGTGCCGGCGACGCATTCTGAGACATGGCCCAATCTGATGAGGACTGCACTGCTGGTCGCGACCGTCATCGGCGCGCTCGTATCGCTGAAAGCTTCCGCCGACGACCGCCCCTGGGCGACCCGAGGCTTTATCGACGACTGCCGCGCCTATACCGGGATGATGAGGCCGGATCCGATCGGGCCAACCACCTACGACACCGTCTTCGGCTCGGGATTCTGCTACGGGGTCGTCGAAGGCATCGTCTCGACAATCAGCAGAGATTTCGCGTGCGTCCCAAAGGGCCGGTCCACACGCGAACACATCGCCACCCTTATGAAATTCATCGATCAGTACCGGGAATCCCTGGACCTAGACAAATCCGGCGCGGCGTCGGTCGTCGTCCAGGCGCTGGTTGTCGAATACCCCTGCCCGGCGGAAAATAAGAACTAGTGGTAAGGAAGCCAAAATGGCCAGATCAACAAAGAAGTACGCGATTGCATTTGCCTCGATTCTTGCCGCGCCGGCGATCTCTGTATGCAACATGTCGGCACGTGACGCTCAGATTATTAGCGCAGCCATTCAGACGGTGGCTGCGTTTGAAAGCGACGAAACACCTTCGACCTCAATCTATATCGATGGACCGAGTTCTGCGCCGACACCATCAATTTACAATGCGCCAGCGCCTACACGAACATCGACCACATATTCAAATGCAACATGTTCATGGAACACCTGTGGATGGCGACGATAGATTGCCTGCAACGGATTTGCACGTCACCCAGTCAAGTGTCGAAGACCACGGAGCTAGAGTAATGCGCGCAGTCCTTGGGGCGCTGATGGTGCTTGTCGGCATGTTTGCAGCGCAAGTTGCTCTCGCCCAGACCGGCAGCGGAGAAGGTGGCTTTTTCGGTTTCAACCTTGGTGAAACGCGGAGCAGCATCGAAGCCAGGCACCGTCTTATGCCGCATAAGGAGTCAAGTTACAGAAATTCCTTCTTTGTTGATGAAAATATGGGCGATAAGATCCCAAACCTGAGGAATTTATACTATAAGCATTACCTTTATTTTTCGAATGATGACAAATTGATTAGAGTTCTTGTTCAGATATTCGACGAAAGAGACGGAGTTAAACTAAAATCGAGCGTAATAGATGGGCTTTACAACATTATCCGTAATACAATATCGAAAAAACATAAGGAAACTGCTCGGCGAGACACTCCATTTTCAAAAGACCATTTGATTTCAGAATTTCGGAAACTCGATCAAACCACCTTGCACGATGCGGCAGAGGAATTGTGCAAAAAGAAAAACAGACCAGGAAGCTTGGAAATTACCGGCGCCCTATACATCCTCCTCACGGATAGAGCCAGCCATGATGAATGGATGAACTTATTCAGGTATTGCTCCAAGCCAGTAGAATGGACACGGTATAATGCGGGTACCCATGAAATAGAGGTTGCCCTTCGAGCGACCGAGCCCGCTCGCGGACTCCTCTCGGTTGAAGCGTGTGCGCTAAACAGCGACGTCAATGGGTGCAAGGATTACGCTCGGCAATATGGGCGACCCAAAACGGACCCATTTTAGGAAGCGACAGGCTGATTTCCGGGCGCCCAGACCTGAACCGGGACCCCATCATTCTGAAAGCGGTGCCAGCCTGCGAACGAAATCCACCTGCGAACGGCACCCCGTTTTCGCCAACACGTTCTTGATCTGACTACGGACGGTCTCGCGACTAACGCTACGCGAGACCGCGATCTCATCAGCCGTCTGTCCCGAGAGCATTCCATTCGCGACGGCAGCCTCCGTTCGGGTGAGATCATAGAGTTCGCAGAGAAGCGAGCTCTCGATCCGGAGGTTCCGATCCGAGGTGGTGACGACGAGCATCGCCTGCGCCCGCGAGAAGATGTCCAATGCCTGCCGCCGGATCGGCAATACGTGGATGATGAACGGAGGGTTGTTGTCCTTCCGAGGCACAGCGATCGACCGTGTGTCTCCCAACCGATCCTGAGCCAGCTCTCCAAGCGCCTTCGACAGGAGATCATTCGCGCGATCGTCATCGAGTGCGATCTTGTCCCGCGCGCGGATGATAACCTGCCCGAACAGCGTCTCAAATCTCGAATTGGTCGCCGAAACGCCCCCCTTGGCATCTATCAGAGCGGCTGGAGATCCGGACCGCTCAAAGGAAGCCAGACTGGCCTGCGCACGCTGCATTTGGAGCTTCGAAGCCAGAACTGCGGCTCTGGCCAGGTGGGGGCGAATTCCGTCCAGTACCTCCACCTCACGCCGAGAAACGGGGCCCAGATCGAGCTTGCGCTCCAGCGTGAACACGATATTCTCACCGGACGATGCCCGGACGTGGGTGGCGGTCCCCCAGCCATAGCCCTCCGGTCGAAGGAAGTCCGTGTACATCGGAGCCGTTTCCAGATCTTCATCAGAAAAAATGTCGTGGTCGGTAATGAATCCATTGCCGCCATGCGCTAGCAGGCCCGCCATGCGGGCATTCCGGTTCATCCAGCCCTGCTCCATGAAGCGCTCGAAAACCGGACCAAATTCCTTGCAAGTGACCCAGTTGGTGCCGAGATCGGAATGGGCGAACAAGAGTCCGCCAGTACATCCGGCGATTTGGGCCAGCCGCGCGATCGCAGCAGGCCATACCTCGGGCACGGCGGCGGACTCGTAAAGCATCGCCACTGCATCGCCGAACTCATTCGCATCCAGCATTCAAGACCGCCCCAAGCCGCTATTCGCTGATGCTTTAACTACGTCAATTCGTCAACCGGACGCCGAACGCGGCGATCCGCCCACTCACTCCTCTTCGAAAAAGCACCCGTTCTCACCCCCTGGGGTGATGAGGGAAATGCGCCAGATCCTAGATAGTGATCCTCCGGCGTGATTTTTGGAGACTGAGATGAAACCTGTCAAAATGGTAGCTGTTGCCGCCACTATTGCCGCATCCATGATACTGTCCTCTAGCTTGCAAGCCTTGACTCCTTTTCAATGTGTCACGAAGCGCGGAAATAGGTTGGTCAATACCTGCAATGCAGACTTGATGGTCTGGTATCGACAGTGCCATGGGGTCGTCGGTCTCCAATATCTCGATGCCGGGGAATCTGAGTATAATGGGTCGACAAATTGCGGACCGATTATACTCAAAGTTTGCGTCCGAGAAGATAACCTCAGCGGCAGGTGCTCAAGCTACAGAGAATGACCGTTCGATGGGCTGATCTCAACATCCACCGCCGGCCACGCCCACTCGCCGTCGTTACCTCGCACCCAGCCGATCCAGACGCCTGGGTGCTCTGAGGCAGGCAGCCACTCCCGCTGATCGCCTTCGGGACGGGCCGCGCCGACGCCGGCTGCACTCCGCGCTCGGTTATCTCAGCCCGCAGCAGTTCGAGGATCAACACGCCCGGCTCACGGTCAAATCCGCAGCCTGATCCTGTCTACCCGCGGGGGCGCACTCCACTCAACGGGAGTTGTTGGCGCTAATCGTCCAACTAGGAACGGGCAGGCCGACTAGTCTATCCGGATTTCGTGCAAACAATGTGCGAGTGGCGATTTTATCGAAGTGAGATACTTCGAGTCGTACATATCAAGCATCAGAACGGCCTGGGGGCCTGCAATGCCGTCGTCGATAGTCTTACCAGTTCTCCGGTAGCCGAACCGTTCGAAGAGAGGCACACGATGCTCGTGCGTCGACAAGACTGACAGCTTTGCTCCCGATATCACACCGATCTGGTAGGCTCGGCGAAACAAGATGACTGTCTTGGCCAGATCGAGGGTGTCAGTCACGAACCTGCTGCAAACGATCGGATTGGTGTCGCCGATGAGGTCCCCGATCCCACTCTTGAGTACATTCAAATAGTCGGCCTCCCCAATGTCGTGCCACCAAGACATCCGCAGGGCGAAGGAAATCCCTCGGCTGGCCGTCATGAACAGATTGAGGGATTGGTCATCGATAGGATCAATCAGGCAATCGCCATTGGCGGTTTGGTACGGCTGCCCTTGATCCACGACATATCTTCGGTGGCGCAGCCGACCGATGGTCTCGAGTTCGGGCGGGCCGGCGACCTTGACCGCCGAGGGGCCGATCAATCTCTCGTCGACCCGCCATTTCGAGGACGCGCAGCATCGAGTTCGAGCAGGTTCGAATCCGTTGGTCTGCACAGCCTGCATACCTAAACGATACGCGGCCATTTCTGTTCGCTCCGCAGTAGAGCCTCTTCCCAAACAGGCAGCGGCCAGACCGAGTGGAAATAGTCGAAGCACCGCTGCATCGCCGCGACTGAACTAGGGTGTCGTGTGACGACATCGAGAATCTGATGCTTCAAGAAGGTGGCGTGCTTCGCATCTTCGGTCGCATGCTCGATGACGAAGCGCAGTCCATCCCTCGGAAGGTCCCTGTCGGAGATGATCGGTAACGCGGCCTGTGTGGCGAGTGCAGTCAGTTGTTCGTACAGGTACTCTGCTCCCAGGTACCCGAGCGCCTCCTCGTGCTGCGCAATTCGCCACCAAACCGCAGCTACGGCGAACGACGTTGGCGATTCCGCATCCTCGACGGCTGACCCGAGCTTTCCGAGGTCGTCGCGAGCCCATAGTCCGTGCTCGGCTTCCTCCGCCTTGTGCGCCGCCAACACCTGCATCAACTTGACTTCGGCCTTCGGAAGTCGACCGATCATATGAAAGGCAGCCTCAGTCGTATGGGGCTGGTACCAGCAGACCGCACGATACATCTCGGCCACGAAGGAAAGGATATGTTCCTTCGGTGTGTTGGGGTCGTTGATAAGACGCCATCCGCGCCAGTTTTGGACTTCGTCGAAAACAGCCCGAACACGACTGTCGAGGTTTTCGAAGGCGTCCACCGCCTCCTGCGAATATTGGCGGTTCGATCTCTGAAAATGATAAGCGGCAGTCATTGTTCTCTCCGTTTCCGGCGCGATCGAAACCAACGCTCCGATTACCGTCAGATCATTTCCGCACGCATCACCCCACAGGGTGACAATTGATGAATTTGTTACGGTGTCGCATCAGCGACAGGCGACTTGGAGCCTTTTTTTAATGCTGGATGCGAATGAGTTCGGCGATGCTCTACGAGGCCGCCGCGGGGCCGGAGGTATGGGCTACGGCGATCGCGCGGCTGGCGCAGATTGCCGGCTGCACCGGAGGGCTCCTCTTCGCTCACCCCAGCCGAGGCACCAACTGGGTGGCTTGCAAAGAATTCTCGCCAGTCTTCCAGCGCTTCATGGAGCAGGGCTGGATGAACCGGAATGACCGCATGGCGGGCTTGCTGGCGCATGGCGGCGTCGGGTTCGTTACCGACCATGATCTCTTTACCGACGAGGAATTGGAGCGCGTTCCGCTTTATACGGATTTCATGCGCCCCGAAGGCTATGGCTAGGGAACGGCGACGTATGACTGGTTCCGCCTGGAACAGGAGGTTCAGCGACATCCGTGTCGCTGCATGGGACGTTGGCGCGCCGCAGGGCGTCGCCGCCAAGGCCGCCAGGGAAGGACATCGTGTTCCGGGGAAGCTCACGGGATGGCCGTCGAAGCGCGGGACGGGGCCGCGCTCACTGGCTCCGGATCGCTGATCGCGATCCGGATTCGGTGAGAGATCGTTCCATCCGGTCCCGACTTGTGCCCGTACGGCTTCGCATTATGGCATCGCAGTGTCAGGCATCGCTTCCGATGACTTAATCCTGAGAGCTGTTTAGTCCCCCGGTTGCTTCGTAAAGCACTCCTTTGGTCGATCTGCGGGAGCATTTCGATCGCACTCAATACCTCTCGACGCTTGGCCGCCGCCATTGATATTGCCGAGACCGTAATAGCGGGCGGCATAGTTGGGGGCGGGGGCATGCACGGTTGGCCTTACCGCGGCTTGATGGTTGTAAATCGTTGGTGCCGGCTGGCTTGAAGGGCCATCGATATAGATCGACGTCGATGGAGCATCGTCGCTGTCAATTTCAGCTACGGCTTGCAGAAACGATCCGATTGCATGAGCTTCCTGAGCTGTCATGTTACAGCCTGACGCAAAAATAGAAAGACCTGCTGCTGCACAGAAAGGCAATATCCGATAATGTGTTCTTATCATGCGAATCCCCAATCTCTCATTTGCCTCTATACGATAGAATTTATCATTCGCAGGCTTCGTTCTGGTCTCTGTGGTATCGAATAGCCTTGCTTCTGCATTGGCTATCCATGCTTCTCCGGCAATGTTCCAGCGCTCTGGATAGCTTGTATTCCACCTTGCGCCTGCAATTGTCCGTATAGGTCGGCCCTTGGTATCCGTCAGTCCCTCGATGCCTGTAGGCTGGTTGCGACCGTGTTTCGGACGCCATGGAAACCAATAAAACTGCTACAGCCGCAGGGATTACGAACGTCGACGGAGAAATTTTCATTTAGCCTCACCTTTCAGTTTTTATTCGCGACGCCGCAGGGATACTCGACCGCCACAGCCTGAACGACGACCGATGCCGCACTGGATTGATCCAAATTCATGGCTTCGCGATAACGGTCGACGAACTTCATGAGCGTGACTATGTGATCACGTGTCGACTTGCCGGAGGGGATGCATGCGAAGTCGCTACTGATCGTTGCAACGATGCCTTCCACGACGCCGTAGCAGAAGCCCGAGCCGAATACGGTGTCGTAGGTGATCGGGCCAACCGGCTCCGGCTGCATCATGCCGATGTAGGCCCGGCAGTCGTCAACGAAACCCCGGGTCGCCCAGGGACGGTCTTCGGAGGATGCCTTCACGGGCAGAAGCGCGCCGATAAAAGTCGCAATCAGTGCTGCCGTCCTCATTCGCCTGATCGTGTCTCAGAATTCGCCGCCGTCCTTCAATCTGCCTCGTGCTTGAATGGCTGCCATCACCCTGCGGGGTGATGGCCTTCTAGATGTAACGCAGACTTTCTGAAGCGGCCCCCGAATTCCCCGGACATGTCTCACCCTTGAAATAAGGGTTGGGAGTAATGTTGTGGCCATGACTGGTTCTTATCCGAAGGTTGAGGTTCTGACCGGCCCCGAGCGGCGTCGCCGGTGGTCTGTTTCGGAGAAGCTGGAGATGGTGGCGCAGACGCACGAGGCGGGCGTCACGGTCAGCCTTGTCGCCCGTCGGTGCGGGGTGTCGGAGAACGATCTCGTGGCTAGCACCTTCTTGGGGCACTTCTGGCGCTTTCCAGCCGTCTGACTTTGCAGCAAACAGTGACTTGGTGATCACTATGGGGCGGGCGCGATGGACTTGATGCAGCATGCTACGACCAATCGCTGGTCGCGGCGGATCGCTTACGTCGCCGCCATTGCTATAGCCTTGGTGCTGGCCGTCATGATGGCACCTGCCTCGGCGCAGCAACCGGGAGGTAAGCGCCTCGCCCTGGTGATTGGTAACGCCGCCTACAAGCACGTGTCAGCACTCCGCAATCCGGCGAGCGATGCAGCGGCTATTGCGGCGAAGCTGCGGTCGCTTGGGTATGAAGTTCAGTATGCTGCTGACCTCGATCGCCGCGGGATGAATGACGCGATAGCGACGTTCCTCGCTCGGATCGAGCCGGGCATGGAGACACTGGTCTACTATTCCGGGCATGGCGTGGAGCTGAATGGCTCGAACTATTTGCTCCCGGTCGACATTCCGGCCCTCTCCCCGGACCAGGACCGCATGCTCAGGACGGAGGGGATCCATCTCACCGAGCTGCTGCTCGACATCGAGGGACGCTCGGCGCGCGTCACATTGGTGATCCTAGATGCATGTCGCGACAATCCGTTCCGTGTCGCGAGCGCGCAGGGCACCAAATCGCTGGGATCGACGCGAGGCCTCGGCCGGGTCGATCCCCCGAGAGGTACGTTTGTCATCTTCGCCGCGGGTGTGGGCGAGCAGGCTCTCGACAACCTCGGCGCCGCGGACACGAACCCGAACGGCCTGTTCACGCGCAGGCTTCTTCAGCTTCTTGACGAAGACGGGCTTGAAATACGCCCGATGGTCCAGAGGCTGCGGGTTGACGTCAGGCAAGCTGCCCTGTCTGGCAAGGGCACAACCAGACCCCGAGCTACTACGATCAGCTTTTGGGAGAGTTCTATTTTCATCCGCCTTCTGGTGTGCGTGAGCAGGTAAGGCAGAGCACCTGCGAGGATCTCATCAACGCGAATGCGGCGGCGGCGGACATCATCGGACGGGATATTGGGGCTGGTCTGCAAGCCTGTGCGAAGGCCGTCGCAGATTTTCCGGACCAGCCGCTGTTCTCGCGCCTGTTGCAGGCCGCGCAAGAGCAGCAATCTTTCCAAAGAGCCCTCACTTCACGTGATGCGGCGCCGTCCCACTTCTATCTTGGTTCCCATCCCAATGGGCGCTTTGCTGATGCGGTGAGAACCCATCTCGCTAGGCTGGATCCAAATGCCTACCAGCGACCGCCAGTTCCCGTGCCGACTCCCGCCCCGGCCCCTCCTTCCGCTGAGGGGCTCGCAAAGCTTCTGCAAGGCGAACTCAAGCGGGTGGGGTGCTATGCCGGCCGAGTTGATGGTGACTGGAACAGATCGTCCGAAAACGCAGTTCGGTCGTTCAATCGACACGCGCGGACCAGGCTCGAAGGCAAGTACGCCAGCTTGGACGCGCTTGAGAGTGTTCGTGGAAAAACGCAGGCAGTCTGTCCAATCGGCTGCGGCACTGGGCAGAAGTGGAACGGGAAATCCTGCGTCGCGGTGAAAGCAGAAAAGCCAAAGCAAAATCAAACGGCGCAGAAGCCAGCCTCAGGTGGATCATCGG
This sequence comes from Allobosea sp. GW823-FHT01F03, assembly GCF_058798075.1. Classification (NCBI taxonomy): domain Bacteria; kingdom Pseudomonadati; phylum Pseudomonadota; class Alphaproteobacteria; order Hyphomicrobiales; family Alloboseaceae; genus Allobosea; species Allobosea sp. GW823-FHT01F03. The sequence continues at coordinate 4,900,528 of NZ_CM179505.1, forward strand.
CCTGCAACCCCAGCATGGATGTTCAAGTTATAGCTAGAACAATTATGGTCGAAGGTGACAATAGATTCGCACAAATAACCGTTTGTCGATATGGCGTGATATCTTGGCAAAATGTTATTAGAATCAACTTGAAAACTAATGAAGCGGAAGGCCTCTGATAACCGCTAAATTGTTGAGGTGCTCTCTTCTGGCGGCTTGGGCAATGGGATAGAGGAACGGGCCGGTGCCCGTTCTTTCCGACGAAGAGGACGCAGTAGAGGCTGCCGCAGTGAATGCCCCGGAATGCTGACAACCACCTCGTGAGTTGGTGTCGGGGGAGGTGGTGCCGGTCGTTCTGAACGTCCAGTTCGTTGACATGGCCAGCGACAGCACGTACACATTGGTGGTACACAACACCAATGGCAGCGCCCAAAAATTCCTTATATTTCAATTGTATTGCGGGAGCATAGGGGAGTTCAATCCTCTCTCGCAGCACCAGCCATTCTCCGGGTAACCGGTAATTTTCCAGTGACGACGAATAAGCGCGCAGTTGGCGTGGCTTGTCGCTTATCGCACCCGCAGAAAGTCCCTACGAATGAGCGTCGAGCGGCTCAGCGTGCGGCCATCAGGGCCATTGTCTCTGAAGGCCGATTCTGGATTTTCCGAATGGCTTAGCGGTTAAGTCATAGAGACGAGTTCGCTCTGTGCTGAGACGAGTTCACGCGTACGCAATGCCGGCTCCTGGCCCTTTGCGGACTCTGATGATTTCTGCTTTCGGGCGTCGCGTTAAGCCTCCAACAATTGGCGAGATCGCGTTGTTGGCGCCCGCGCCCGTCATGGGGGAGGCTTCCAGGCTACGCGAGTCATGTGCACTGGAAGCGGGCATGTCTTTACATGGTCTCGCGTAGCGGCTCGAGAGCTGATGGTCGCAGGAGTATGTTGTGGCCGACCGAGCCATTCGGCATGGTCTATTCTGTTTGCGCTCGGCCGCTTGTGGTCGCAAACAGATGAGATGGCCTGCCGCCTTGGCTTCTGCTCCGTGCCAGCCTTTTGGTCGATGTGCTGGAGCGCGAAAGCTGCCGTCGTTCGGTCCAAATCCAGGGGGCTCCGATGAGCGATGCCTCTCATCGCGCCGTCAGTATTCTGAGTGCGAATCCGTTCTTTGCGGGATTCGAAGGTGACGCGCTCGAGAAGATCGCGGCAGTCTGCAGGCAACGGCATCTGGCCGCGCGGGAGGTCCTGTTTCTCAAGGGCGCTCCGGGTGACGGGCTTTATGCCATTCGACGGGGGCTGATCCGTATCGGGACAGTGGATGATCTCGGCCAGCAGATGACGATCAACCTCCTGGGCGGCGGCGATGTATTCGGTGAAATCACCTTGCTCGACGGCCAATCCCGCACTGCTGATGCCGTCCGCATTCGCCGTCAGGAACAGCGAGCTCGAATCCATGAGCTCAGAAAAGATGGCGACATCGCCTGGCTTGACGCCGAGGCTTTCAAAGCCCTTGACAATCGCCAGCGCCGAGGCTCCTCGGAAGCTGTTATTGTAGACGTTGAGCGCACGGGTGAAATCGAGCGTGTCATATACTTTGCGAGCCGTTTCGGCGGTCGGTGCACCGTCCTTGAACTCCAGTGTGCCGATGCGCGTCTGTGCCGTATCGGGCGCGCCAAGAGATCGAACAGTCTCTTTTGGAACCTGCGCGACGGCAGCGACAGTGGGCAGCGCTAGGGCCCCGACCACAGTGGCGCCGGCCAGTTTCAGGTAGAATTTCATGGTTCTTCATCCTCTGTCGTAGTTCGGGATGCGCGGTGCCTCACCCAGCCCATGGATCAGTATGGCCGGGGATAATTATTACGTTGGTTGATGCTAGGCAGTTGCCGTAACTCGACGCCCACCTCATTGGCATAGCCGGATATCCATCCCGTCGCCGCCCGGCCCACAGCAGCGCCGGGCGACAGCGCTTCCGACTAGCCATCTCGTATCGGCTAACGGAGGCAAGTCTTGCCATCTCACGCCAAACCCCTTCGGCTCGGTGTGAGCCGGCATCCGGACTTATGTTGCGCCAGCTGCCGTGATGCCCGTAGCTTTCGGCTGCATTCGCCGTCATCCGTTTCTGCGGCGAAGCATGCGGCCCCGCGGCATCGGCCTGCCGCCGGAGCAGAGTTCGTGCCTGCTTGGTCGACCGAAGCGTCGTCCTAATCCAGATTGCACGATACGCTGGCCGCAGCGCATAACCAGGAGGTGTTGGCAGCCCTACGCCAACGCTTACTCGGCATCCGGATCCCGACCATGGCGTCGGTCGAGCAGTCGCATAAATGGCGTGACGGTCACGCCGTGCATTACGACTGACATGAGGATGATGAGCCCGACAAGCGCCCAGAGCCGATCGCTGTGCTCGACCTCCCCGATCCGGTTCAGGCCGTAGGCGAGATAGTAAATCGAGCCAACCCCGCGGATCCCGAAGAAGGCGAGCGTAGCCTTCTCGGTCCTAGTCGCTTTGTGGCCCAGCAGCCCGATCAGGCCCGTCACCGGGCGAACGACGAGGAGGATGACTAGCGCGGTCGCAACCTCGCTCCATCCAAGTGGAGCCAGCAATCCGCTAATCAAGGCGCCGCCCAGCAGCAGTAGGAGCCCCATCATCGCCATGCGTTCGACCTGCTCCGTCAACTCGTGCATAGCGAGCTGAAAATTGTGGCCCCTGTCGGCGTGGCGGAAGGTCAACGCGGTGACAAAGACGGCGAGAAAGCCGTAACAATGGATTAGCTCGGTCAGCCCGTACGAAACGAACGTCGCAGAGATCGCAATGAGCCCGTCGCCAGTTCGTGCGAACTTCGTCTTGGCAGGAGCATGGAAGGTCAACCAGCCGAACGCTCGCCCAACAGCATAGCCAGCCGCGACACCGGCGCCGATCTCCCAGAATACGTTGTAGGTGAGCCATTCTGACAGCCACGGCTTTCCCGTCGAGGCCGCAAACGAGAGCGCAATGGCGAGATGAACAAAAGGGAAGGCGAAGCCGTCGTTCAGGCCGGCCTCTGAGGTTAATCCGAAGCGCACCTCGTCCTCTTCACTGGAGCTCGGCGGCCCCACCTGAACGTCAGCGGCCAGAACGGGATCGGTCGGTGCGAGGACTGCTCCGAGCAACAGCGCCAGCGGCCATGACAGGTGGAGCCACCAACCTGCGACGAGCGCGATAGCCGCGATGCTCAACGGCATGGTGATGGCGAGCAGCCGCCAGGTTACCGTCCATGTCCTAAAGTCGAAAACCCGGTTTAGCTTCAAGCCGGCACCCATCAGCGCAATGATGACCACCATCTCAGAGAGCCGCTCGGTGATCTTGGGGTAGCGCATGGGAAGCGGGTCGAGAGTGATCCAAGGAAGCGAAAAGATCGCTGCTCCCAAGACAAGACAGACGATCGGTAAAGACAATGGCAGCCGCCGCAGGGCCAAGGGCAGCCAGACGACCAGGGCGATGAGAAACCCCGCTCCAGTTAAAAGGAGAATATAGGGATCGGGAGCGGAACCGGGCGCGAGCTGCATCTTACTCAACCAGTGGCTAGTCGGATCGATCCCGCCCGCAGCGAAGATTCAGGCATGAGCAGGACCTAGGCGGCGGCGCGCTCATCCCCGCTACATGCTTGCCGTGCCCAATCGGCCGCCGACAGCACTATTCGCTGAGCTCTGTTTGGGTCTGCTTGCGGCCGGCAGCTCAATGCCCGGAGGTGTCGCCTCCAAGACAGCTCTGATTGCGGCCGTCTACGTCGCCCCCTCCACCACCTCGTCGGCCCAGACCTTGAACCCTGTCAGCGTGTTCGGTCCGAATGTGGTGGCAATAGCGACATCGGCCGCGTCACGTCCACGCGCGATTAGCACGCGGCCAATGCGCGGCACGTTGTTGCGCGGATCGAACATCTGCCAGCCGCCTTCGAGATAGGCCTCGAAGGACGCCGCGAAATCGCCGGGCGGATAAGGCGGCGGCGTACCGACATCGCCGAGATAGCAGGTGCAGTAGCGCGCCGGGATATTCATCGCCCGGCAGAACGCGATGGCGAGATGGGCGTAATCCCGGCAGACGCCGCGGCCTTCACGATATGCGTCGGTCGCCGTGCGGGTAACGCTGGCATCGTTGTAATTGAAGGCGACGCGCTGGTTGACGAAATCGCAGATCGCCTGGACCCGCGCCGCACCGGGCCGGGTTTTGCCGAAGAGCTGCCAGGCGAGATCGAGCAGGCGATCACTGTCGCAGAACCTACTCGCCAGCAGGAACACGAGACTTTCCTCCGGCAACTGTTCAACGGGAACTTGGCCGGCATTGAGGTCATGGCTTTCGGGCAGGCCGCTATCGGAGATGATTGCGTCTGCGGTGATCCGCATCAGCCCCTGTGGTGCCAGCAGGCGAGTGCACCAGTTGCCGAAGCTGTCCCGGTAGGCACTGATGGGGACCGAAGGCTGGATGCGGATATGATCAGGTTCGGCAAGGTCCGATACCCGGCTGAAATGCACGTTCAGCATCAGGATGACGGGTGTCGGTTGCGGAAAATCGTAGTCGAGCTCGTAGCCGATTCTGAGTTTCACACGATGCTTTCTGCGCGATCATTGCGCGCGATCGTTGGTGGCCCGTTGACCAAGCAGGCCATCATGCATGTTCTCGGCTACGGCGATATAGGCTGCGCTTGATCTTAGATGAGGGGCCGCTTCAACCACGTCTGCTTTCAGGCAGCCTCGCAATGCCCGCTTCTGGCGCATCTCGCCCACGAGCGGCGGGCGTTTGTGGCCCTTTCCTGACGTTCGGAGCGTCCGGTTTAGGGCAGTTCATTTTGGCGATTGGCAGTGAGCCGGAGTTGGCGTTGGCCGCTGTGGCGGACGTCGACTTCCGCGAATTTTCAGTGAAGCACCGCTCAACGGGCAACACCGGCTCTTTGCGTTTGATGGAGGTGCCCCGCTCTCAGGCTGGCAAGAGGCCCATTCAGGGCGCTTTTCAATGCAGCTGCTATATCTTCTCGTTTGGGTTCGATTGAACCAAGCAAGAATATTCAGTCTAGATGAGAGGGCGATAGCAACTTCGGCTGCGGTACTGTCACGCGATTAGCGCGGGACCAATTCGCTGATCGTTCCATCAACCCTGCCGGCGAAGACAAAGCCGCACCGACTGAAACTGGGCATTCGGGCGGCTTGAGCACACTCGCTGTGGTTATGCTTCACCGGCCGGCGGCTGAACGCCCCGACCAACGACATGGAGCCAGAGAGCCGAGCCGAAGATGGCAACGCCACCACCCCCGGCTCCTCCATCGCCCGATGCGGGTCAAAGCAACAGAGACTCAATCTGTAGCACCGTAAGGACCGTCGGTCTCACGCATTCGCTCGGCAGCGCAATTTACTTCCGTCCTATGCGAATGGAGCTGGCGAGTTGTCCATTCATTACGCGGCCCGGCAACTCGATCTGACCGGCCTGCTGCCCGCTACGAGCCTAAGATACCAAGCACCGAACCGACAGCTAACAACGAAGAAAATATAGGATCTTCGCTGTTCGAGATCTGCATTTTCTGAATCTCAGATAGCTCTTAAATAAACGAAAACGAATCAAATTGAATGACGATCTATCGCACGCAAAACGTGATATGATGCTTTACGGGAGATTTTCTTCCGGTTCGGAAAGTCCGACATCATGAAAATTGCAGCAGAACTGAAGCCGGCCGCCTGGGGCGCCGTCGGCGGCGCTATTGCCCTTGCGATCATCGGTTTTACCTGGGGCGGCTGGGTGACACAGAGCACGGCGGAGCGAGAGGCCAGGACGCGTTCGAGCACGGCCCTTGTGGCAGCTCTCTCGCCGATCTGCGTGGCGAAGTTCCAGCAGCAGGCCAATGCGACCGAGCAGCTCGCCGAGTTCAAGAAAATCAGCTCCTGGCAACAGGGTGATTTCATCGCAAAAGGAGGGTGGGCGACGATGCCCGGCAGCTCCTCGCCCGATTCTGATGTGGCCAAGGCCTGTGCGGTAGCCCTCGGCACTACAAAAAGCTGAGATCTTTCGGTCGCCCGTTGCGGGCACCCCAACCTGCGTCTTGCCGCGCGGCGCGCCTTCTCAGCGTCGCGCGACAACTGCCCCAGCGGACCCACGATACGCCTGAACTGGCCAATCCTCGAGGATGATCCGATGAGCCTCCAATTCCCCAATCCAATCCGACGATATGACACCACGCGGGACTGCATATGCTTCTGGGGCTCTGATTCTGCCCTGGAGATCGCATTTGAGGTCGAGCTCGCAGCGTTGCGCAGCATCGACTCTTCGGCTGGCCCGGGCGAAGCGTCGATGCTGCGGGCGTACGATGGGCATCTCGCTACCATCCGGGAGGCCGCCGGGGCAGCCTATTCCCGCAAGCGCAAGAGCTACCATCGCCTGACGGCTTCCGACTTCTAGTCTGACTCGGGATTCGCCCTTAGCGGCCGGCCGACAGGCTTCTCGCGGTCTTCTGGCCGCTGCGGCGTGGCCTTTGCGGCACCAACAGCTGGCGTGGATGGGGAAGGTGCGGCTGTCGGGGCGATTGTCGGCTTATTGGTGTTTGCAGCCGGCTTCGGCTCGATCGTCCTGAAACGGATCATGACTGTCCTGTGGTTGGCTGACGCTCGCATGAACTCGGTCCCAAGGGACTGCCGCCCAAGAGCTCAGAGCGCTAATTCCTCTTCGAGACTGCGGCCTTCACGACTGCTGCGGCAAGACTATTGGGGGCGGGAGCTGCAAGCTTCGGCTTGTCCTGCTTTGGCTTCTTGGCCTCGCGGTTCCCACGTCGTTCGCCTTTTGACATGCCGTTCTCGTCCTCGTTCGGAGATTGCGGGTCGCGATCTCTCGGGTCGTACCGGCCGGAGCTGGGCGTCTCGCAGGCAGTCGCCCATCGAAATACGCATGCGAGATTGCAGGCGCGGATGTCATTCAGGAGAAGCGAGCAAGTGCTCGGTGCAGCGCGGCCGGCTAGCTGCTGCGGCTACCTGGGGAGGGATCCAGGCAAGTCATGTCGAAGCAGGGTTGCAGCCTAGGCCAGGGCTGGGGAAAGCGCACGTTGTTTCTTCGCGGCGATCCCTCAGGACCCGTGCGCTTCCGTCGGCCGGGAGCGCATGTGGTTCATCCCAGGATGGAGCGATACAGTTCGAGATAGCGATCGGCCATGTGGTCTACGGTGAAGCGCGCTGCGACAGCTGCCCGGCAGGCGGCGCGCTCGATCTCGGAGAGACGGCCAATCGCAGCCACTGCTTCCTCAATGCTATCGACCAGGAAGCCGGTCACGCCGTGTTCGATCAGTTCAGGCATCGAGCCGCGGCGGAAGGCGATGACGGGCGTGCCGCAGGCCAACGCCTCGATGACCGACAAGCCGAACGGTTCCTCAAAGTTGATCAGGTGCAGCAGCGCCTTGGCCGAGCCGAGCGCATGCGTGCGAGCGGCGCCGCCAACTGGCCCGAGATAGACCACGCTCTCGCTTTCGAGCGCGGGGGCGACCTGCGCTTCGTGGTAACCGCGGTCCTGGACGATGCCGGCCATGACCAGCCGCCGCCCGGCTGCGCGCGCGGCGGCGATCGCTTCGGCCGCGCCCTTGTCGGGGTGGATGCGGCCGAAGAAGAGCAGGTCGTCGCTCCCGACCGGATCGAACGGGAATTCCTCGATCTGGATGCCGTGATGGATCGTCGCAGCATAGCGTAGATCGCGATGCCGGTCGGCGGCGCTGATCGCGACATAGTGGACCCGGTCCTCATAGGCCTTGAAGGTCGGCAGGATGCGCTCCGAGGAGAAGCCGTGGATCGTCGTCACCAGGGGTGTCTCGACCAGGCGCGAGAAGGCGAGCGGCACGAAATCGGCCTGGTTGTGGATCAGGTCGAACTCGCCGGCGCGCTCGAAAACATGCGCAACGTGCAGCAGCTCCCAAACCTTGGCGTCGATCGTCGGGTCTTCGGAATATGGCGCCGGGCAGATGCCGGCCAAGGTCCCGGCCGTGCGGCTATCCTGTGTGGCGAAGAGGGTGACGTCGACGCCGCGTGCCACCAACGCCTCGGTCAGCAGGCTCGTCACCAGCTCCCAGGGGCCATAATGGCGCGGCGGCGTGCGCCAGGAGATCGGCGCCAGCATAGCGATACGCATCCGTTCGTTCCTACCTCTGATCAGTCGACGAGCGTCAGGATCACGCCCTCGTTCGGCCGCAGGAGCAAAGCGCCGTCCCGCACGGGCGTCAGATCAGCAAGCGTGGACAGAAGGGAGCGGCAATCATGCGCCCAGTCCGGCAACTCCAGGCGCTGCGGCTGCGCCCCGAGATTGAGCGCCACGATCAGCCGCTCTGCACCATGCCGACGCTCGTAGGCGAGTATGTCGCCCTCGGCATCGAGCAGCGCGAAATCACCGATGGTCAGTGCAGGGTGGGTGCGCCGAGCTGCGAGCAATCGGCGATGCAGCGCCAGCATCGAGCCAGGCTCGGCCGATTGGCGCTCCACGTTCCGGGCTGGCCAGTCGGCGTTGAGCGGCAGCCAGGGGGGCGCGGTGCTGAAGCCGGCATGCGCGCTGTCGTCCCAAGGCATCGGCGTGCGGACCGGATCGCGCCCCAGGCCTTTGCCGTACTGGCGCAGCTCGCGCGGATCCTGGACCCGATCGGCCGGGATCGGCACATCGCTCAGGCCGAGTTCGTCGCCGTAATAGAGGGTAGGCGTGCCGCGCAGGGTCAGTAGCAACATCGCAGCCACCCGCGCCTGGTTTTCCCCAAGCCTGGTCGCGACGCGCGGGCGGTCATGATTGCCGAGCACCCAGTTCGGCCACGCGCCGGGCGGCAGAGCCGCCTCGTAGGCGGCGATGAGCGCGGCCAGCGCCCGTGCCTGCCTGGGCGCCGCGATCAACTGGAAATTACCGGGCAGATGCACACCGGGCCGACCCTCGCCGTAATAGCGCATCAACCGCTCGACCGGCAGATAGATTTCCCCGATCAGCAGGCGTTCGCCCTGTCCCACGCGCCGATACTCATCCGCACAGGCACGCAGGCCGGCTGCGATGTCATGGACCTCGGGCTGGTCGGTCGAATGCAGCTGGAGCAGGCGATCCATCTCGCCGAGCGCCGATGTGTAGGCCGGGTTCGGCGGATTGTCCGGGAAATCGGCCGCCTTGATCAGGTGCCAGAGCACGTCGATTCGGAAGCCATCGACGCCGCGATCGAGCCAGAAGCGCATGATGCCGTGCATTGCCGCCTGCACGCCCGGGTTGCGCCAGTTCAGGTCCGGCTGCTGCTTCAGGAACGCATGGTAGTAGTACTGTCCGCTGGCCTCGTCCCATTCCCAGGCCGATCCGCCGAAATCGCTGATCCAATTATTGGGCGGTCCGCCTCCGGGGGCCGGATCGCGCCAGAGATACCAGTCCCTTTTCGGATTGCGGCGCGAGGAGCGGCTTTCGACAAACCAGGGATGCTGGTCGGAAGTATGGTTCGGCACGAAATCGAGCAGGACCTTGAGCCCACGCGCATGGGCCTGCGCAAGCAAGTCGTCGAAATCGGTGCGGGTGCCGAAGCGCAGATCGACGTCGCAATAGTCGGAAACATCGTAGCCGAAATCGGCCATCGGCGAGGGATAGATCGGCGCAACCCAGATCGCATCGACGCCGAGCTCGGCGAGATAGCCCAGCCGCCGCGTGATACCCGGGAGGTCGCCGATCCCATCGCCGTTGCTGTCCTGGAACGAGCGCGGATAGATCTGGTAGATCACGCCGCTCTGCCACCAGGGTGCGGTCATTGCTGCGCCCCCCCCTGCCGGCTCGATGCAGGAGAGCCGGCGGTAGGAACTTGAAACGCCCGTCCCTTATCCCGGAACGAGCCCGACTCTGGGCCTATTGCCGCAGGTCGGAACAAAACGACTCGGGCAATGGTTGGCTCGTCATGATCAGTTCGAGGACCATTCCACCGACACTGCCTGCCAATCAGTCCGAGGCCGCGGACGGCTCGCACGTAGACCATGACATGGAGCTGTCGCTCCCCGTAGACGCGCCGAGCAACATCGTCAGGAAGCGGCAACAGCGGCTGGCGCGTTCGGTGGCAGGGCGCCATATTGATGAAGCGCTTTCGGGGCTTCCGATCTCCGATCAGGTCAAGGCTTCGCGAAAAGCAACGTTGATCGACCTTCCGGATCGCACGCCGCTCAAGCGACGCGTAAGGGGGGCTGGCGCGAGGTCGGTTTGATCCGCGGCCAAGCCGGGCCGATTGGCCTTGCTCAGTCACTCCGACCAGATCTTTCATCTGCACACAATCGCCGGCAGGTCCCCCGCGTAAAGCGTTCGATCTCGGCCAGCGCTTCATCGAGGGAGTTGAAGGGGCCCCGCCGCATGTTCTCCATTGTTTTCAGTGCGTGGCCTGCCGGATGGACCGTAAACTGGCCCGCCCCGCTGTCCTCGACATAGCCCATGTCACGACCGAGCAGATCGGTCAGCAACCAGTCCGTTCCATTCGGATTTTGTGTGACGTCGATGTCCAAGCGAACTCCATCGGTCGATGCCCGCGATCCCACAGGCTCAAGGTGCAGGCTTTAGCCAGTCCATGGTCTTTTGGTCGCGTGCTCCCAAATCGACGTAGCGCCAGTCAAACAATCCGATTGCGCTTGATCATAGGCGACGTTGATTCTGCAGCGGCACGCTCGGCCGCTTCCTTCTGCAGTCGCAGCGCTTTCAAGCGGGCTGTGTTGGCGTCGCGCGCATGGTTGATGCTCTCCGTTTCAGAAACTACGCGATTGCGCGACAAGGATTGGGTTTGTGTCCTCAGGAACGCGGCCTCTGCAGCCGCGCGGGATCTCGAGTTTTTGACCATCTGCCTTCTCCGGAGGGTGTCGGCTTGCGGAATGAAATCAATACTGTAGCGCTCGTCGCCCGACAGGGCTGAGCACGGCCCCGAAGCTGTCCGAAACGATTTGATCATGCCCGATAGCCCGTTCATGGCCGTCGGCTCCGCGAACGCGGTACTCGCGCTCGCCGTTGGCGCGCGTCGGCATGATCCGAACAACCTCATACTCGCCGGCACCGGATCGATCGGCGAAGCCGAAGGAAAGCCGGACCACGTCCCCGGGCTCGATCGAGCGTTGGGTCACTGATTCATGCTGGGTCATTTTTATGTTCCTTTCAGGGAGGGGCGTCCTGCCGCAAATCGTGCGTCTCATCCGCGGTGATGGGGCTCAGGGCCTGCAGCAGTGCCTCGATCCTGATCGTCGCAAAGTTGCAGTAGGTATCGGAGACCGCATAAGGCAGGACGATCTGGTCCCGATGGCGCATCGCCCCGCAGGTGTAGACGACGTTGGGGACGTAGCCCTCGCGCTCGGACGGTGCCGGCCGGACCAGGGGCTCGCGTGAGCGCGCAAGCACTTTCGACGGGTCACGCTTATCGAGGAGAACGGCGCCGATCGCATAGCGTCGCACCGGTCCTACGCCATGGGTGAACAGCAGCCAGCCCTCGTCGAGCTCGATCGGCGAGCCGCAGGTCCCGATCTGAATGAACTCCCAGGGGTATTGCGGTCTCAGGATAGCGACGCCGCCGTCCCAGTTCATCAAGTCGTCCGAATAGACGAGATAGAGGTTCTCGTTGTCCTGCCGCGCAATCATGGCGTAGCGGCCGTCGATCCTGCGAGGGAACAGCGCCATACCCTTGTTCACCGCCGCACTGCCTCGCAGCGGCGACATCCGGAACGACAGGAAATCGGTGGTCTCGATCAGCTCGGAGCGTATCTCCCTGCCATCATAGGCCGTGTAGGTCGCGCGGAACACGGTTCGCCCGTCCTCGTCGAATTCGACGAAGCGGGCATCCTCGATCCCGTTCGACTGCGACGCCGTGATCGGGAAGATCACCCGCTCGCTGATGTCGCCGTCTGAGGCGAAGACCACTTCGACGTCGTCGCCATCGAGACGGACCATCCGGTTGCGGAAGGTCGCAATCGTCGCGAGGCGCGAGGTCGGATCGACGCTCAAACTGCCGTCGGCAGCGATCGTGCCGGAGCGGAAGGTCAGGGATGAGATATGCCCTTCGCCGACGGCGCGCACGCTTAGAATGAAGCGACGTCCACCAGGCGGAGCGCCGGACTGGTCGGGATGCGAGACGATGCTTGGATTGAAAAGGGCTGCCGCCTCGAACGAATACTCGTGCAGGAAATAGGATCCGATCAGCTGGCGTTGCGTCCTGGTGAACTCGCCGTGCGCCGTGAATACCTCCTCCATTTCGTCGGCGCGTGCCTCGAAGCGTTCCAGCAGGTTCCGGTGCCGGCCGTTGAAGTTCTCCAACACCTCGGCGAGTTGGCTGGCCGCCGCTGCTTGGCCAATTCCCATCACACGCGCGACGATGTGGTTCGCCCGGAGTTTGTCCCGGGGGTTCATGTCGCGTGGATCGGGCGAAGGTCCGAAGCGGCGCACCACGACCCGGGCGGGATCAGGGTGCAGGTGCAAGGCCTGCCGGTTCAGGAAAGTGGCTAGCGGCAAAGCGGCCTCAATTCAGTTTGGGCGGATCGCCAAAGGCTCAGGCGTGCAGGACCCGAAGCGGCGCCAGTTTCGGGCGGTCCCCGGTCATGCGGGAGAGTTGGCGAATTTCGGCGAGGCTAAGGAGGTAGGATACCACGGATTCGCCGCCGCGGTTCTCATTGGGCCGGTCACGGTGCAGGCCGTCGCGGCAGGCGCCGGTTTCCAGATCGACCAGCGGGGTCGACAGATCATTGTCTCCCATGAACCAGGCGAAAGCGCGCATCGCCTCCGCCCGCCATTGCGTGTCGCCATCGGCGCGCCAGGCGGCAAGACAGGCCGAGATGGTCGCCGTGGCCTCCAGGGGCTGCTGGTCGAACGCTTTCGGCGGGCTGAGCCTGTCGCCGAAGCTCTCCGAGCCCACCGGCCGGAAAAGCCCTGCAGGCGTGCTCTGCACCCCGACCAGCCAGCGCAGCGAGCGCAGGCCGGCCTCGACATAGGCGGGGACCTGCATCGAACGCCCGGTGGCGATCAAGGCCTGCGGCAATCGGGCATTGTCATAGGAGAGACCTTCCTCGAACCAGACCCAGTCCGGCGCCTCGACCGTCGACAGGAGGGCGAGCAGACGGTCCGCCATCAGGGAGCGCAGCTGGACGGTGGAGGACGGCGCCGCGACCGCGGTGCAGTAGGCGTCCAGGCCGAGCAGGGCGAATCCCCAGGCACGGGGCGAGCTGAAGCTCTCGACCGTGGGCAGGGCCTCGGCGAACAGCGCGGCGGCCCAGCGCCGCCGTGACGGGCTGGTGTCGCTGCGGGCGCATTCGCCGAGAGCCCAGAGCGTCCGGCCATGGCTGTCCTCCGAGCCAACCTCCTCGAGCCAGCGTCGATCGAAGCTCATGAAGTTGCGGAAGCGCCGCGCCTGCGGATTCCAGGCATGCTGGACGAAAGAGGCGAACCGCGCTGTCAGAGGCTCGGACAGGTGCTGCTCGCCGGCGCTGCCGAGAAGGCAGGACAGAAGCAGCGCCCGGGCATTGTCGTCGACGCAGTAGCCATGCGCGCGGTCCGGCACAGAGTGGACGGCGTGCTGGAAGAGGCCAGTGTCGTCGCACATGCAATGGAGATGGTCCGTCCGCAGCTCCGGTGGTGCGGATGGCTGAAGGGGTGGTCTTATCTGCGCTGTCCCGGCAATCACGTTCAGCAAACGGGTACGCCGCGCCGACTCGAATGTGGCGAGATAGCGCTTTGCGGTCTGCTCCCAGGTCATGGAGCGGCTGCTGGCATAGGCGCGCCGGCGCATGGCCTGTCGCCTGGTCGTGTCGGTCAGCAATCCTGCGATCTCGTTTCCGGTCGCGACGACGTCGCTGAACGGCACCAGCACGCCTCGGCCATCGGCGAGCAGTTCCTGGGCATGCCAATACGGCGTCGAGACGACCGCTTTTCCGAGCCCGAAGCTGTAGGCCAGAGTGCCCGACGTCATCTGCGCCTCGTTGAGATAAGGCGTCACGTAGACCTCGCACATCGCGATGAAGCCGAGCAGCGTCTCGCGATCGACGAACTGGTCGAGGAAGACGACATGATCCTCGATGCCGAGCTCGTGGACGCGCTTCTGCAGGCCGGTGCGGTAGGCTTCGCCCTGCTCGCGGACGAGATGGGGGTGGGTGGCCCCCAGGACGACATAGATGGCGTCGGGCCGGCGTCTCAGGATCGACGGCATCGCATCGATCATCACCTCGATGCCCTTGTTGGGCGAGAGCAACCCGAAGGTCAGGATCACCGAGCGGCCGGCGAAGCCGAGCCTGGCCTTGGCCTCGTCCGGCTCGACGAAAGCAAAATCCGGGATGCCATGCGCGATCACCTCGATCTTGTCGGCGGGAAGCCGATAGATGGTGCGCAGCATGTCGCGCCCTTTCTCCGCCATGACGACGACGCGGGACGAGGCGTCGACGATGCGCTCCATGACGCCGCGCTGCGCCTGGCTCGGCTTCGACAGGACGGTATGAAGCGTGGTGACGACCGGCATCGTCAGGCGTGACAGCAATCCGGCGACATGCGCGCCCGCCTCGCCGCCGAAGATGCCGAATTCGTGCTGCAGCGAGACGACGTCGAACCGGCTCTCGTTCAGGAAGTCGGCAGCGCGCGCATAGTCCTCCATTCGGTCATCGCGGATCTGGAACCGGACGGAACTCGGATAGTCGTAACCGTCGCTATCGTTCATCGCTACGATCGACGTCACCAGATCGGGGGCCGATGCGGCCACCGCCTGCTGCAGATCGGCGGTGAATGTCGCGATGCCGCAGCGGCGTGGCAATGAGTTGCCGATGAAGGCGATCCGGTGAAGTGCGGTCATGCTCGTGCCTCTGTGGTTGGACTCTGCGTATTCGCCCCGGCGGCGGGCAGTAGAGGCCGGTGACTCGTGCTGTGGGCTGGGGTGTTCGTATTTCGGACTGCAATCGGCCGAAGAAGGTCATGGCTGGGCAAGGCGGCATCATAGGCGACGAGGCAAGTCAGGCCCGTTCGCCCGGCGGCGAGATGCGTGGTCTCAGCCTGCACGAAGCAGCCTTCGCCCATTTGCGCGCGCCACGGCCCGATCCGGCCCTCTCCAGCGATTACCAGCAGCCAAGTCTCGGCCTGCGCGCGGAGTTCCCATAGCGACTGGGGCGCAAGCTCGAAGCGCTCGAAGCTGAAGAACGCGGTCGCCAGGAGCAGCGTCCTGGCATCACTCAAACGCCGCGTCGGCGCCTGTCTTGCGGCTGGTCCGACATGGGCGACAGCAACACCGGGCTCGATATGAAGCTCGCGTTGGCGACCGTGATCGAACAGGCGGAAGGTCGTGTCGCTGCGCTGCTGAATCTCGGCGAGCACGAGCCCCGGGCCGATCGCGTGTATAGTCCCTGCCGGTACGAAGATGACATCCCCCGCAACAGCGGTTCGCCAGGACAGGCGTTGACAGATTGAACCGTCCTCGATTGCGGCTCGCAGCTGTGCCCGTGAGAGTGACGACTTCAGGCCGACTGCCACCGTGGCGCCGGGCTCGGCTGCGAGCACGTACCAGGCTTCGGTCTTGCCGCGTGCAAGCCCCATCGCGTGGGCAGCGTCGTCATCGGGATGCACCTGGATCGAGAGAGCTTCGCTCGTGAACAGCAGCTTGAATAGCAAGGCGGGATCAAGAGCAGGATCGAGGCGCTGCAACCAGATTTCGCCGATGGCGGCGCCATGATGATCGACCCCACTCCAGGGCTGGAGATCACGTGAGCCCCAAGGCTTTGGGACGGCCTGCAAGCGAACCAGTTCAAGAGCCATGGCAAACTCCAAAGTCGCCGGGCTTCGACGGTTCGACGGGATTGTCGAACGACGCTGCGGCGGGTCGGCAAGACCTGGATATCGGCGAAGGCACCGGCCCCTGTCCTTGCAAGAGCCAGCGAGTTCCGGCCCGCGGCCTTTCAGCGCCTGACGATCAAGGCAGCTGCTGATCCCGTTCGAGGGCCGTAGCGAGATAGGCCGGCTCGATCCGAACCATCTGATGTACGGATCCGGGCATTCCGATAGCCGGCAAATGAATGAAGCCGCCCACACGTCGCCAAGCCAGTCTGGACGTGCTCTCGATTGTTTCTTCGTCGTAGTCGACCCGGTATTCCCCGGCCGGCAGCGGCGCCTCGAAGCCGGGCAACAGGAACGGGTGCGAAAAGCGGACGGAATTCTGCGTGGTGCGACTGGTCACGACGGCTTCCTTCCTAAGGTGCGCCCCTGAAGCGTCAGAGATTTCTGACGACACGGTAAGGCGCTCCAGGCAGCCGCCCGTCGCTCGCAATCAGCGATTTCATTGCCGTGGGATCGTGATGTGGATATGGGACAAATTCAGCCTGAAACAAGACATAAAGTAAGATTTATTTTAAAACTCACGCCGAGAATTGTTCTCATACAATTTTTTCTTATCAAGAATCGCTTTAAAGCGCTGATATCATAGATTATTATTTTGTTTTCTCAGGCAGATTGTTGATTTTAGTTTTACGACGCTCTATCGATCGTGGTTTCAGTAGCCATATTGGAGTCTCGAGTGAGCCGTGTAGGGACCTGCCGGAGTTGGCAGCTCATCGTTCCGATGCCCATGCGGCTTTCAGCCCTCGCGCAGCAGGATTTTCAGCCATGGCTCGTCTAATCACGAAGACAGGACAGCGTGCGGAGATGGTCTGTGACATGTCGAAAGAGAGATCTGGCAAGCTCATCTGCGACCCCAACATATTGGCTCTTGCCGACCTTCAAGGCGATCTGATGCTGGAGACCGACGACGGTGGGCGGTGCCATATCAGGATCACTTCGATCGGCGCGGACCATCTGACATTTGCCGGTCGCATGGTCGAAAGCCTTTGAGACTGGTTCTGCACCAACCGGCTTCGCATCGCGGCTGGCAACCATGGTCGGGAGCCGCTCGGTGGACCTTGCGGACTGCGTCGTCAGCCGAGAATCCGCCTAACTCTGACTTCGAGCCGACAGTTCGGGAATACTGAAAATTCCCCGCTAACAGGACTTCGGAGATCACAATGACAAGCGTCATCGCACACTGGAATTTATACAGGATCTGGCTTTTGAGCCGATACCCGATCTGGCTCGCTTACGCCGGTCTTATTGCAGCTATGGCACTCGCTTTCGCAGTCGTATCGCATTGACCTGCGTCGGCCGCCAAAATGTTGTGCCCAAGACCGGGGCTTTGGTTCGGTGCTGACTGATAGCGTCATCAGCGTTGGCAGGGGTAGGCGACGATGGGGCCGGCGTCTTCGGCCAAAGAGTTCATTCGGATTCCGCGGGCGAAATCGTCGGGGTTGGCTTCGTACCCCGAGACGCTGATTGCCGACTAGTCAGGCCGCCGTTTGAAAGGCCTCCATCTCGTCGCCTGACCGATAAGGCTTCTTCAGATAGCGAACACTCGCCGGCAGATGGCTTCACCGGGCGCGACACGACCGCGATGTCATGGCGGTTCGTCAGGATGGTGAGGGCTTCTTCAGCATGGGCAGTCTCGACCACCTCGAAGCCGGCCTCCGCAATGAAGTTCGCTGCGTCCATCCGGAGCAGCTGCTCGTCTTCGACGATCAAACAACCAGCTTCGACATCATGTGCTTTCAGGCTCGCAGCAGCAGTTGTTGCGTCGCATTGAATAGAATTGCGCGCTTTATCCCTAGCGCTTGATCGCCGTTGCAGATAGGCCGTCAGCATCACGGGAAGAGAGCACCGATTTTATCGGAAACGTCCGGAATCAGGCGGTCGCACAATGCCCGCTTGTGGCGCATCTCGCCCCAGCCAGCGTCGTTCGTCACTCCCGGCATCCGCGCGAAACCGGGCTAGGTGCGTGATACGAACGCGACTAGCGTTCTGAGAGCGCCGGTCGTCGCTTGTCGTGGATTGTTAGGCGATCGACGATCGTTG
Source organism: Allobosea sp. GW823-FHT01F03 (assembly GCF_058798075.1). Taxonomy (NCBI): domain Bacteria; kingdom Pseudomonadati; phylum Pseudomonadota; class Alphaproteobacteria; order Hyphomicrobiales; family Alloboseaceae; genus Allobosea; species Allobosea sp. GW823-FHT01F03. The sequence goes on from NZ_CM179505.1 coordinate 4,918,358, forward strand.
CGGTGGCTTGGTTCATGCCCGCGACCTCGACGGGAATATCGTTGGCACGGTAGCGGCCGACGACCTTGTCGAGCGCGGCAACCGCCGTCACGTCCCAGAAATGCGCCTGGCTGACATCGATGCGCACGCTGGTCTCGTCGTGCGCCCCGAGATCGAAGGCCTCGATGAATGCATCGGCCGAGGCGAAGAAGACCTGGCCGGTGACGTGATAGGTCAGCCTGCCCGTCGCGGCATCGGGCTCAGGCCTGACCTGCATCAGCCTCGCGACCTTGAAGGTGAAGAAGACGCCGCTGAGCAGGACGCCGACGAGGACGCCCAGCGCCAGATTATGGCTCACCACCGTCACCGCCACCGTCGCCAGCATGACCGTGCTCGACATGCGGGGATGGGCGACGACCGCCTTCACGGACGACCAGTTGAATGTGTCGACCGAGACCATCACCATGATCGCGACCAGCACCGCGACCGGCACCTGCGAGACCCAGGGCTTCAACGCCACCATCAGCACGAGCAGGAAGGCGCCGGCAAACAGCGTCGAGAGCCGGCCGCGCCCGCCATACTTCACGTTGCTGACGGTCTGTCCGATCATGCCGCAGCCGGCGATGCCGCCGAACAAGCTGGCCGCCATGTTGGCGAGGCCGAGGCCGGTGCATTCACGGTTCTTGTGGCTCGGCGTCTTGGTGAGGTCATCGACAACGGTCGCCGTCATCAGCGATTCCAGCAGGCCGACCATTGCAATCGCAACCGCAGGGCCGGCGATGATGCGCAGCGTCTCCCAGGAGAGCGGCACGGTCGGCCAGGCGAAGCTCGGCAGCGAGCTGGGCAGGAGGCCGAGATCGGCCACCGTCTTGACCGGCAGATGCAGCAGGCTCGCCGCCACAGTCAGCACGGCGATGGCGACCAGCGGCGACGGGATTGCCGTCGTCAGGCGCGGCACGCCATAGATGATCGCAAGTCCGGCGGCGAAGACCGCATAGGTCTGCCAGGCCTCGCCCATCAGATGCGGCATCTGCGCGGCGAAGATCAGGATCGCCAGCGCGTTGACGAAGCCGGTGCGGACCGATTGCGAGACGAAGCGCATCAGCACCCCCAGCCGCAGCACGCCGAAGACGATCTGGAGCAGCCCCGCCAGCAGGCCCGCCGCCAGCAGATAGGACAGGCCGTGCGAGGCGACGAGCGGCGCCGCGACCAGCGCGACGGAGCCCGCGGCGGCCGAGACCATGGCCGGGCGCCCGCCCGTGAAGGCGATGACGATGCCGATAACGAAGGAGCCGAACAGGCCGACCTGCGGATCGACGCCCGCCGCGAAGGAAAAGGCGATGACCTCGGGAATGAGGGCGAAGGTGGCGACCGCGCCGGCCAAGAGTTCGCGTGGTGGATTGGTCAGCCATTCGCGCCGAAGGGTGGGGATGAGCATGGTGGTCTCGCAAGGCAGCGTCGGCGGCCGGCTGATGAGGCGGGCACGAAAAGCGACGGAGAGGCCTGTTGCGTGGTCCGGCGGATCGGCGGCCGGAAGAGCCACCCGGGATTTCACCGGGTCCGAGTTAGTGGGAGCGTTATAACCACCAGATCGCGCGGCACAACCGCCGATCGAGCGGCAACTGCTTAACTGCCTGACTGCAGGACTTCGATGAATCCGCCTCGGTGCGAAATAGGCCGTTCAGCCTGCTGATATGTAATGTCCGCTCCAGGACAAGTCTCCAGCGTCCGCTCGTGGCGCAGCCGTCGTGTTTGACATGCGGCATCTGTTCGGACTACAGCGACGTCACGGGCGCCTTGGCCGTCGTCTTCCGCTCACTATACCGCGTCGTCAGATAGTCCGAGCGGTCACGGGTCAGCAGCGTGAAGCGGACGAGTTCCTCCATCACGTCGACGACCCGATCGTAGTACGCCGAGGGCTTCATGCGCCCTGCCTCGTCGAACTCCTGATAGGCCTTGGCGACTGAGGACTGGTTTGGGATCGTCAGCATCCGCATCCAGCGTCCCAGCACGCGCAGCGCATTGACGGCATTGAACGACTGCGACCCGCCCGAGACCTGCATGAGGGCCAGCGTTCGCCCTTGCGTCGGACGGACAGAGCCCAGCTCTAGCGGGATCCAGTCGATCTGGCTCTTGAAGACGCCGGTGATCGTGCCGTGACGCTCCGGGCTGCACCAGACCTGGCCCTCGGACCACAAGGCGAGTTGCCGGAGTTCCTTCACTTTGGGATGATCCACCGGCGCGCTGTCCGGCATCGGCAGACCGGCGGGATCGAAGACCCGCGTTTCGGCGCCGAGATGCTGGAGGACGCGTTCGGCCTCCAGCGTCAGCAGCCGGCTGTAGGAGCGCGCTCGAAGCGATCCGTAGAGCAGGAGGATGCGCGGCGGGTGCGAGGCACGCTCCGTTGGCTCCAGCCGGCCGAGATCCGGTGCGACGAGGCGATCGAGATCGACGTTGGGGAGATCGGTCATGCGAGGTCGGGCTTTCTGCGCAGCGTGACCGCGACCAGCGCCGCGACGACGGCGACGTCGAGCGTGGCGAGGATCGCGAGGATGGATTGGCTGAGGTTCACGCCGCCGCGCTCGAACATGACGCCGGCGGCGAAAGGGGCGGCCGCGGAAGCAAGCAGGGCCGGGCGTGCGAGCCTGCCCATGACGGCGGCGTAATCGTCGCGTCCGAACAGGGCGAGCGGCACGGCCCCGCGGGCAATGGACCAGACACCGTTGCCGGCACCGTAGACGACGATTGCCAGTGCCAGGATCGGCAGGCCAGTCCAGATCAGGATCAGGATCAGGCCGAGTGCGATGAGGAAGGCGCCGGACAGCAGTGTCCACAGTGCGTCGAACCGCTTGCCGACCGTCATCTCAACGATGCGGCCGCCGACCTGGGCCGGGCCGATCAGCATGCCGTAGCCGACCGCCACGGCCAGCGTCGCACCCGCGGCTTGGAGCAAAGTGAGTAGTTGGACCGCCACCACCGACGAGACGAAGGCGCTTAGGGGCAAAGCGATGGTCAGCAGGACCAGCTGGAGACGACGGCGCCCGCCGACCGCTGCGGGCGCGATACCGGACCGGGCCGTGGTGATGTCGGCCACCTGCCTGCGCGGCAGGGTCGCCAGCAGGAGCGGCAAGGACACGAACAGCTGGATCCCGGCGTAGACGAAACAGGCCGAGCGCCATCCATATCTTTCAACGAGGACGGCTGATAGCGGCCAGCAGACCGTGCTCGCGAAGCCGCCGTAGAGGGTCAGGGTCGTGATCGCGCTCCGAGCGGACTGGCCATAGATGGTCCCGAGGGTAGCGAAAGCGGCGTCGTAGAGACCGGCGCCCATGCCCGCGCCGATGATGGCCCAACCGACGACGTAGACCACCAGATTAGGTGCAGCCCCGATGGTCGCCAACCCGATGGCGAGCAGGAGCGCAGATATCGCCAGAACGGTGCGGCCGCCGAGGTCGCCGACGGCCCGCCCGACCTTGGGCGAGACCGCGGCGGCCATGAGTTGGCCAGCGGATAGGCCGCCGGCCACCCATGCGAGCGGCCATCCGGTGTCGGCGACGACCGGCGCGTTCAGGACCGCCGGCAGGTAGGTCGACGAACCCCAGGCCAGGATCTGCGTGATCCCCAGCGCCCCGACGACGAGCCGCTGGTCAGACATCCGCCGGCACCCGCGCCCCGCGTTCATACCAGCCCTTCGAGCGGTTCACGATCCACACCACCGAGAGCATGACCGGCACCTCGATCAGTACGCCGACGACCGTGGCCAGAGCGGCGCCGGAGTTGAAGCCGAACAGGCTGATCGCGGCGGCGACGGCCAGCTCGAAGAAGTTCGAGGCCCCGATCAGCGCCGAGGGGCCCGCAACGCAATGCCGCTCGCCAGCGACGCGGTTCATCCAGTAGGCCAGCCCGGAATTGAAGTAGACCTGGATCAGGATCGGGACCGCCAGGATCGCGATGATCGAGGGCTGCGCGACGATCTGCTCGCCCTGGAAGCCGAAGAGCATCACGAGCGTGGCAAGCAGCGCCACGAGTGAGACCGGCGACAGCCGGTCGAGCAGGCGCTTCAGGGCCGGCTCGCCTCCCGAGGCCAGGAGCGACCTGCGAATGAGCTGCGACGCGATCACGGGCACCACGATGTAGAGGGCGACCGACAGCGTCAGCGTGCCCCAGGGCACCGTGATGGCGGACAGGCCGAGCAGAAGGCCGACGATCGGCGCGAAGGCGACTACCATGATGGCGTCGTTCAGGGCGACCTGGCTGAGCGTGAAGTGAGGCTCGCCCCTGATGAGGTTCGACCAGACGAAGACCATCGCCGTGCAGGGCGCCGCAGCCAGGATGATCAGTCCGGCGATGTAGGAATCGATCTGGTCGGTGGGCAGGCTCGGCCGGAACAGCCCGCCGATGAAGAGCCAGCCCAGCAGGGCCATGGAGAACGGTTTGATCGCCCAGTTCACGAACAGCGTGACGCTGATACCCCTCCAATGCCGGCCGACATGGCGCAGCGCGGCGAAGTCGATCTTGAGCAGCATCGGGACGATCATCAGCCAGATCAGGACCGCCATCGGCAGGTTGACCTTGGCGATCTCCATGGCGCCGACGAGTTGGAAGGCGGCCGGGAACAGATGCCCCATTGCGACGCCGGCGACGATGCACAGCGCGACCCAAAGGGTCAGGTAGCGTTCGAAGGTGGACATCTCAGAGGGCGATCCTGCGGGACAGGAGGGACGCCGAGGCCGGGCAGAGCTCCAGCGCCTGGCGCGTCGAGCGGATCGCCTCCGGGGCAGTCGCGCGGTCGGTATCGACGAAGCCGATGCCGCGGAAGAACTTGGCCGCGCCCTCGGTCAGGACGAAAGCGTGGCGCGCCCCGTCGTCGAAGGCCCGCGACATCAGCAGCTGCACCAGGTTCGGGCCGACGCCCTTCGCCGACCGCTCCGTCCGGCAGACGGACCGCAGCAGGGCGTCGCGGCCTTGGACCTCGTAGCCGCCGTAGCCGACGACAAGGCCGCCCAGCAGCTGGAACCGGAAGAACGTCTTGCCGGGCTCCTCAAGGTCGCCGGTCGGCAGGCTCGCGGCGGCGAGCGCGTCGCGCAGGTCGTCCGAGCTGCCGGGGATGCGGACGCTCTCCAGGAAGGGCGTGCCGTCGTCCTTGACGAAGTCCTCGCGCGGCCAGTCCTCCAGCAGGTCGAGCACGGTCTCGCTGGGCCGGCAGAGCTTGGCCCGCGTCGGCGTCAAGACCATCGGGCGGTTGATCAGGATCGGGTTCGCCACCATCGCGTCGAGCAGGGCTTCGTCGTCGACGGACGGGCGGTCGAGCCCCAGCTCCGCGAACGGGGTGCCCTTCTCGCGGATCATCTCGCGCACCGTCAGGCCCGACTGGTGGGACAACTCGCGGAGCCGCTCCTTGGTCGGCGGCTCGTCGAGATAGGGAACGACCATCGGGTCGATCCCCGCCCTACGGATCATGGCCAGCGCGTTGCGGGACGTCCCGCAGGCGGGATTGTGGTAGACGACGACGTCCATCACGCGACCTCTGGACCACGACCGGTCGTCCCTTCCAGCTCGCCGATGCCGCGGACCCGATGCGTAAGCGCCATCTGGTCTAGGCTCGCCATCGGAAGGGAGAGGAGCACGCCGATCCGGTTCCTCAGGTAGCGGAGCGCGGTCACGAAGGCGCGTTCGCGCTCGATGTCATTGCCCTGCACATGGGACGGGTCCTCGATGCCCCAGTGCGCCGTGATTGGCTGCCCGGGCCAATGCGGGCACGCCTCGCCGGCGGCCTGGTCGCAGACCGTGATGACGAGATCCATGACCGGGGCGTCTGGCTTCGCGAAGACGTCCCAGGTCTTCGACAACAGGCCATCGGTGGAGATGCCTTCGGCTTCGAGGACCTTGATCGCCATCGGCTTCGGCCCCCCGCCGCCCTCGCTGCCGGCGGAGAAGGCGCGGAAACGACCTTGGCCTAGATGGTTGAGCAACGCCTCGGCCATGATCGACCGAGCGGAATTGTGGGTGCAGAGGAACAGCACGTTGTAGATGCGATCAGGCATCGGTTGTGACCATCGGTGGGCAGCAGGGAACGAGTTCGTCGATGAGGGGCTGGCAGAGGGCGGCGCGACCGCCGCAGCAATCCTTCAGCAGGAAGGCAATGACAGCTCGGAAGCCGTCCAGGTCGGCGCGGTAGATGATCGAGCGGCTCCGGCGCTCGCCCGTGATGAGGCCTGCTCTAGCCAAGACCGCGAGATGGGCCGACATCGTGTTCTGGGGCACCTCGATCAGCCGTGCGAGCTCGCCGGCGGGGACGCCTTCCGGTTCACGGTTGACCAGCAGCTTGAACGTGTCGAGCCGGGTCGGCTGCGCTAGGGCGGCCATAGCGGAGATGACTTTAGAATTATCCATATATCCAAGTTAACGGATACAATGCCTTAATGCAAGCGAATGGCTGCCTACCTGAAGAAGCTGTCAGCAACCCAAGGCGAACGTCCGCTTATCGGCGAATATGCCAACGTCGTCTCATGGCGCAGAGCGCCGCGTTTACAGAGAATGTCTGCGAAACAGCGCCGTCAGCGGTTGAGGTCGCGCCTGATGCCCTCGAAGCGCCGGTCGTCAGGCCGCAGGGCCGTCAGCCGCTTCGCGAGTTCGGCGGCGCGGCCATTTTCGCGGCTCTGGAGGGCGTCCTGGAGCAGCGCGACCGCCGTGTCGACATGGCCGGGATGACGCGAGAGGTTCGCCTCCAGGACGGATCGCGCCTGCTGCGCTCGGCCTGCGGAGCGTAGCGCCACCCCATGGACGAAGGCATAACGGGGATTGCCGGGGTCCGCTTCGCTGGCCTGAAGTCGGAGCGGCTGAAGGTGCCGTCGCTGCGCTGGGATTTGTCGAACACCGGGATATGCGGCTCGATCCCACGCTCATGGACCAGCCAAGCGAAGTTCTCGGCCGAGCCATAGGCGCTATCGGCGGGGAGCCTCGCGGGCCAGAGGCCAAAGCGCTCCTGCGTTCGGTCGAGCATGGTGCGGGCCGAGCCGACCTCGGCCTGCCGGATGGCGCGACTGGCTTCGACATCGACGATGACGGCGTGATCGAGATCGATCACATAAGTTGGTGGCGTAGGCGAAGAAGCCATGGCCCTTCAGGGCTCCGGTCCATTGCGCGGCCGGATCGGAGCGTGAGACGAACTTCGGCTTGGCCTCGCTGGCTGCGCCCTAGGCGGCTTCATCGAGCGTGTCGAGATACTCGCGCACCGAGCGCCGTGTCCGGCCGAGATCGTCCCAGTCGATAGGCTCTGAGGCCTCCGCAGAGCGCTGCTTGTTGGCATCGGCCCTGATCAGGCTGGCGTCGACGGCAAAGCCTTCGCCGCCGACAAGCCCTTCCGTGATGCAGCACCGGACGGTCGCCTCGAACAGCTCCCTCAGAAGGTCGCTCTCACGGAAGCGACCATGCCGGTTCTTCGGGAAGGTCGAGTGATCGGGCACGTCGCCTTCGGGCCCGAGCCGGCAGAACCAAACGATAGGCGAGATTCAGGTGAACCTCTTCGCACAGGCGGCGCTCGGAGCGGATGCCGAAGCAGTAGTCGATGAGCAGCATCCGGATCATCAGTTCCGGATCAATCGAGGGCCGTCCCGTCTCGCTGTAGAAGGGACGCAGATGCCCGCGGATCTCCGAGAGATCGACGAACCGGTCGATGGCGCGCACCCAATGGTCGGCCGGGATGTGACGCTCCAGGCTGAACTCGTAGAAGAGCGCCTCCTGCGCCACCTGCCGTTCGCCCATCATCGCGCCGCCCTGTATCCTAGGACGACTGAATCAGGACTTCATACCCGCGGCAACGACGACTTTTTCAACGGTATCGGCGCTACGCGGCTAAGAACTGGTGAAACGCTTATGCGTTTCACAGTCTATCGAACCAGCTCTTCCATTGCGGCACGGCCTTGGCGAAGGTGCCGCGGTGGCTTGTATCGCCGGTCGAGATCGCCTTGACGCGATCATTGCCGAGTGCCTTCTGGTAGGTCATTGGCAACTGGCCGAGTTCGGTACGGATCGCCTCGTCCGTCTCGCCATAGAAGGTCTTGACCGGCGTCTTAACCACCCAGCGGTAGGCCTGCGTGGCGGCGACGAGCCGCCCATAGGCCGAGCTGGCGAAGAACCGGGCGTCGAAATATTCGGGCCGAACGATCTTGCTGAGCTCCGTCGGCACCTGGCTGGCATCGAAGGGTAGCCTTTCATAAGCCTTACGCGAGAGCTCATAATATTCGTCGGTGAGTACCGAGCGGGCGAGGCCGGGAACTCCGTAGTAGTTCTCGAAAGAGAAGGCCGAGAGGATGAAGAGCGTCGGCACCCAGTCGGCATCGATCTTACGAGGGAAATTCAGGAAGCCGTTGAGGGCGACGAAGATGTCGGCGGGCGCGCTGGCCGTAACGGCAGCCGTAACCGGCACCTTTTTACTCTCCAACTTCTCCAGCATGGCCAGCGTAACGAAGCCGCCCTGCGACCAGCCGGCGAGAAAGAGCTTCGGTGTCGCGATCTTGAGATCGGCAAGGACCGCTCGCGCCGCCATCAGCATGTCGTAGGTCGCCTGCTGGTGGCTGGCCTTCACCATGTATCCCTCAGATTCGCTGGATTCTCCCAAACCGAAATAGTCGGCGCCGATCAGGACATAGCCCTGCCCCGCGAACTGCGCGAGCATGAGCTGCGTTTCCGGCGATTGGTCGGCGAAGGACGGAACCTGCTGCTTTCCATAGACGGTGCCATGCTGATAGGAGACCAGCGGAAAGCTCGATCCACCCGTATCCGGCACCGCGACCAGACCGGTTGCGACCGTCGGCTTGTTGCCGCGCTCAGGAACGACCGAGGGATAGCGGACACGGTAGAGCTTCACCGCATTTCGCGCTGGGGTATAGCTCGCCGGAACACCGGCAAAGGCGGGCGTATCGATCATCAGAACTTGGTTGAGCTTGTCGACGTCCCAGCGCGCCAGGAATTCATAGGTCACACCGGAGGCGACGGCGATGGGAGCGGCCGTTTGCGCCAAAGCGGCGGGCACGATCCCAAGTAGCACGGCAATGATACAGACTATGCGAAGCATGGGCAGAAGCCTTCCCGGTTTGCGGCTGCTACGCTTTGCAGCGTCCGGTAAAAATTCCATGCTTCTGCTCGGTCTTGCTGGGGGAAGCCGAACAGAGGTCGTCGCCTCTGCAGCACACGGCGCGTCCTTGATAAGCGCCGGACCCGATCACTTAGAGCCTTGCCCGCCGTCAACACAGAAATGAGGTCTGCTTTCTGGCATTGAGCTTGGGTCCGCTGATGGCGCTAGTAGACCGCGCCCCGGCCGCTGTCCGGCGTCAGCGATGCCGCAAAGCGGAGCCGTTCCACACCATCATACTTCAGCGTGGACTAATTCAACGGGGGTGGATCAAACGCGAGTACCTGGAAGAAGGGCGGCCGAGCACTGATATAGATTTGAGGGTTGATGCTGTCTCGTTCTAACGGGTCCAGCGAACGTCCCCGATCCGAGCGCCGAACCGACGGCCGAAGCTCAGAAGAGCCTCGGCGATCTGCTGATCGTTGCCATTCTCGATTGTGAACAGCGGATACGATACGCTGACGGCGATGGGCGAACCGTGGGGGCTTTCCAGCGCGATCGAGATCGCCTTGACGCCTTCAAACAGTTCTTGGTCAGAGACGCCGTAGCCGCGCAGCCTTGTCTGCACGATCTCCGTCTGCAAACGCTCCAAAGTCGCCACCGTCTGTTTGGTGGCGGCGGGCAGCGCATCTTTGAAGAGTTCGCATACTTCGGAGTCGGGCTTCAGCGCGAGCAGCGCCTTGCCCATCGCCGCCGCGTGCGCCGGCAGCCGATGGCCCGGCTCGACCGCGAACTGGATCGGCTGCGAGCCGCGCGCGGTCTTCAGCACCACCACCTCGGTTCCGGACAGCACGCCGAGCCAAACGGTGTGCCCGATCTCCCGCGCCAGAGAATCCATTTCCTTCTGCGCCTGCTCGACCACGTCGAATCGGCGGTGGAAATTCGCCGCGAGCTCGACCGAGAGCATGCCGGCGCCGTAGCGCTGGCTGACAGGATCCTGCTCTATCAGCCCGCCGGAAGCCAGCGAGGCAAGCAGCCGCGAGGCCGTGCTGCGGTTGACCTTGAGGTGGCGACTGACGTCGCCGACCCGAAGCTCTCCACCCGAATCCACCATAAGCCGCAGGGCCGAGACGGCCTTCTCGATCGATTTCATCCGCGTTCGATTTCTCGTCTTGACGCGGCACGACACCAACGTCACTATGATTATGCAACACGTTGCATAATACGCAACATAATCAAGATGTCAACGGAGACGGCCATGCGAAGCACAGGTGGGGCGCTGCTCTACGCGACGCTGAAGAGTTACGGCGTAACCTGCCTGTTCGGCATGGAAGACCCGATCCACGTCTTCCATGCCGTCGACCGCGCGTTCACGCGCATCGTGACCGTGCGCGATGAGAAGCATGCGGCAATCATGGCCCATGGCTATGCCCAGGTGACCGGCCGCCCCGGCGTCTGCGCGGCCACCTTCGGCCCTGGAGCAACCAACCTGATCACGGGCCTGCTCGAGGCGCAGCGCTCCTCCGTTCCGGTAATCGCGCTGGTGCAAGACCATGCGCTGCGCCTGAAGAACAAGCATGCGAGCAGCGCGCTCGACCATGCCGGCGCGCTCGGGCCCTACGTCAAAGAAGTCATCCGCATCGACCTGCCCGAGCAGGTCGGCGACGCGGTCCGCAAGGCTTTCCGGATTGCGACCACGGGCCGCCCCGGCCCGGTCGTGCTGCTCTGTCCCGGTGACGTCATGGCAACCGAGACCGAAGCGGCGGTACACGCGGAGGTAGCCTACACTCATTTCCCGGCCAACCGCGTGCGGGCGAGCCGTGAGGCGATCGCGCAGGCGGCGGAGCTGCTCACCGGCGCCCGCCGGCCGCTGCTGATCGCCGGCGGCGGCGCGATCATCTCCGGTGCGGAGGAGGAGGTGCGGCTGCTGGCCGAGTTGTTCGACATGCCGGTCGCGACGACGATGACCGGTCGCGGCGCCATTGCCGATTCCCATCCGCTGGCGGCCGGGCCGCTGGGTTCGACGACCGGCGGCCGCTATGGGCGTGGGATCATCCCGAACACGCTCTTCGCCGAGGCCGACCTCGTCTTCGTGCTCGGCTCGCGCACCGGGCAGATCTGCTACAGCGACTGGTCGCTGCCGAAGCCCGGCACGAAGCTGATCCATCTCGACATCGATCCGGTGGAGATCGGCCGCAACTTCCCGACCGACGTGCCGATGGTCGGCGACGTGCGCGACACGCTGCGCGACCTCCTCGCGCACTGCGCCGAGCAGGGCCTCGCCCGGACAGACGGGGCAGCGCGAGCGCGGGTCGCTGAACTGGCAAAGAGCTGGCGCGAAGAGTTCGACGTCGTCGGCAAGTCCTCCCAGGTTCCGATCCGGCCGGAGCGGCTTCTCGCCGAAATCTCAGACAGCAGCAACAACAGCACTTTGATCGTCACGGATGCGAGCTACGTCACCGGCTGGGCCATGAGCCATGTTGACGTGCCGCACGCCGGCCGCTTCATCCTTTCGCCTCGCGGCACCGGCGGGATCGGCTGGAGCTTGCCGGCCGCGATCGGCGCCAAGATGGCCGATCCAGCGCGCGACGTTGTTTGCGTCACCGGCGACGGAGCCTTCGGCTACGTCTTCAACGAGCTCGAGACCGCCGCACGCTACGGCGTCGAGGTCACGGTTGTCGTCTTCAACAACGGCACGCTCGGCTTCCAGCGTCATTGGGAGCAGAAGGTCATGGGCCGCTATCTGGAGTGCGATTTCCTCGACATTGACTTCGCAGAGCTGGGGCACGTGCTCAAGTGCGGCGGCGAGCGCATCACAGATCCGGCGCAGATCGCCGCGGGGCTGAAACGCGCGCGCAGCGCAGGCAAGCCCTACGTGCTCGACGTCGTGATCGATCCGGACGCGACCGCGCCGATCGTCGGCTTCGAGACGATCCTGGCGCCCGACGCCGTCCACTGACGGGGCCATTCATCAAGGGCGGCGCCACGTCGCCCCAATCAAAAAGGGGAGCACCATGTTCAGACGCATCGCAGCAGCAGCAGTCACCGGAGCCATTGCCTTCGCCATGGCGCTGACCGCCTCGCCCGCCCAGGCCGGGCCGACGCTCGACAAGATCATCAAGGAAAAGAAGATGGTCGTCGGCGTCGCGCCGTGGAACCGCTTCGTCCTGCTGAACCCGAAGTCCGGCGAGTACGAGGGATTCATCGCCGACGACATCCGCAATTTCGAGCAGATGACCGGCATCAAGGTCCAGCTCGTCAACACCACTTGGGCCGGACTGGTCGCCGGTCTGCAAGCCGGGCAGTGGGACGTGATCATGAGCGGCCTCGGCGCGACGCCCGAGCGCGCCACCGCCGTCGCCTTCACGGACCCGATCGGCTACCTGTCTTCGACCGCGATGGTGCAGGCGAAGGGCCCCATCAATAGCTTCGAGGATCTCGACAAGCCCGGCAACACCATCTCCGTCGTGACCGGAACTGCCGCTCAGCAATTCGCGCAGCGCACCTTCAAGAACGCGAAGGTCAATCCGCTCTCCGACACCGCCGCCGCCGTGCTGGAGGTGATGCAAGGCCGTTCGACAGCCTACATTGGTGACTCGGTCTCGAACGCTCTGCGGGCGGAGGAGCGCCCCGACGAACTGCGCAACATCCGGTTCCCGGCGGACAAGACCGAATGGACCAGCATGAACCACGCTGTCCGTTACGGGGATCCGGACCTCGTCACGTTCCTCAACACATACGTGCGCGCCATGCAGCTTCGTGGCTTGTACCGTACGCTCGCCGAGAAGTGGAAGCTGCCGCCCGAACTGGCGACCGGGCCGCGCTGATCGCGCCTCCACCGGTGCGCCGCCTTTCGGTGCGAGCACCGGCTCCATTTTCCTCGTCTTTCCGAGCGGCCAGGGCATGAACTACACATTCCAGTTCGGCGTTCTCAACGACTACGGGCCATATCTCGCCGGCGGCCTCTGGCACGCCTGGTGGACAAGCTTTCCTGCGATCATTTTCTCCACCGTGCTCGGCGTCGCTCTCGCGGCGCTTAGCATGTCTCGGTTGTGGATTGCGCGCGGCGCCTCGGTCGTCTTTGTCGATCTGTTCCGCACGCTGCCCGTAGTGGTGCTGCTGATTTGGATCCACTACGTCATGCCGATCCTTACCGGCGTCTCGCTCTCCCCCACCATGAGCTCGGTGATCGCGCTCTCGCTGAACGGCGCCGCGCTGGCTTGCGAAGCCTTTCGGGGCGGCCTTGAGGCCATACCCCAGACCCAGGTGCAGGCGGCCCAGTCGCTCGGCTTCTCGCGCTGGAAGGTTATGCGCTACATTACGTTGCCGCAGGCCTTTTTCGCGACACTGCCTTCGCTGACCAACGTGCACATCACCGTCATCAAGAACGTCACCGTGACGGTCCTGATCGCCGTGCCGGAGGTGATGTTCCGGGCGCAGGAGCTCACTGTGCAGTTCTTCCGGCCGCTCGAATTCTACACCGGCGCGGCGGTTCTGTACGTGGCGCTTATCTGGGGTTACACGATCCTCATGCGGATGCTCGAAAGGCTGCAAAAATGGCAACCGATCTGATCGCAACCGCGGCGACAGAACCCGCCGCTGAACGCCAGGCCTTCATTCGCATCCGCGACGTCCGCAAGTCCTACGGTGCGGTGCCCGTGCTGAACGGCATCTCGCTAGATGTCGCCGAGGGCGAGGTGCTGGTGCTGTGCGGCCCTAGCGGCTGCGGCAAGAGCACGCTCCTGCGCTGCATCAACGGGCTGGAAACGATCAACTCCGGCGACATCGCAGTGGACGGGCGCTCGGTCTCGACCGCGCGGGCCGACGAACTGCAGAAAATTAGGCTCTCGACCGGCTTTGTGTTCCAGAACTTCAATCTGTTCCCGCACATGACGGCGCTGCAGAACATCACCATCGCGCCCGTGAAGATCCTCGGTCTCTCCCAGCGCGACGCGACCGACCGCGGGCGGCAGTTGCTCGAACGCGTCGGCATGGCGGAGAAGGCTGACGTCTTCCCGTTCCAACTCTCCGGCGGCCAACGCCAACGCGTCGCCATCGCCCGGGCGCTGGCGATGGAACCGACGCTGATGCTGTTCGACGAGCCCACCTCCGCGCTCGATCCCGAAATGCGCGAGGAAGTGCTGCAGGTGATCCGACAGGTCCACCACGATCACGGCATGACCATGGTGGTCGTCACCCATGAGATCGGTTTCGCCAGAAACGTCGGCAGCCGCGCCATGCTGCTCGACGGCGGCGAGATCGTCGAGGAGGCACCCGCCCGGGCCTTCTTCGCGAGCCCAACCCACGAGCGCACGCGGCGCTTCCTACGAGCCATTGTTAACGAGTAGCCGAGCTGTGCTTGTAGAATAGTGACGGCATATACGAGTCCAAGTCAGTCAGCCCGATGCCGACGGCAGACTCATCCCAGATTCGCTCCTTGTCACCTTAACTGCATAATCCCCGCCGTCTCGGAGTGTCTGGTTCCGGGGCCATTGAACCGCACCGGATTTTCCGGCTGTCCCAATCTTTGAGAGGGGGGCGGAGATCTATGCCGAGCAAATGACCCGGCAGCATACCGGCACGCTCGTCGATGCGGACACGCTCTTCCTGCGCAGCGGCAAGATCTGGTCCTCGGCCGGTATGGATCTCGCGCTCGCCATCATCGAAGAGGATTTCGGGCGCGCCCTCGCCATGGAGATGGCGCACCATATGGTGCTCGATCTGCGCCGCGCCGGCGGGCAGACTGCGCCGCTGAAGCATAGTCCGGGCGGGGAGCGGCCATCCCGATCCGATCCGGTCCGGCCAGAAGCGTCAGTTATTGCCAGCTCTTGCTGACGGTCGGCAACAGAAGCTGCTTCTTGTTCTTGGCGCTGGCGGTCTGCACGGCCTATCCGCTGACGCAGCCGGCGGACTGTGACGGCATCGATCATGGAGACCTCCAAGGATCAAGGGAAACGCCCCCGAAATCCTCGGATGCCGCGCCTCAAATGGCGAAATCCCAGCGCCGACCAAGCCGCAGCGCCCTGCCGCGAGAGCGGTTTTGTCCACTGGCGCTAGTGGACCGCTCTCCGCTGCTAGCCCTGCCCTTGTGCCCAAGCGAGCTCGGGATCGACAAGCCGAATGATCGAATGCTGGCGCGGCAATTCACCCGAGATCGCAGCTTTAATGAGGGACGGTGGCAGAAAGGCCAATGATAGCGTCATTCTAACCGAGCGCTCCGATATGCCCTCCGCTTGGGCAATCTCCGTCACCTTCATCACTTCTCCGAACACCAGCCTTCGCAGCCAGCCACGCGCCTTGACGATGCCACTCAGCAGCCGGGCACGTTCAGTCGAGCGAATGTATTCTGCTCCAGTCTTTGCATGAGGCTCACCACCGCCCCGTCAACCTTATTGTCGAGCCGTGACAGCAAGGTATTTGAGTACCATTTGTTGCAAGCCTCGCGGGTTGTCGCTGACATGGCGTCGTCGGGTTTGATCGGATCATCGATGATAATCAACGAGCCGCCACGCCCGGTCAGGGTGCCGCCGACGGAAGTTGCGAGGCGCATGCCGCCACCCGTCGTCTGAATCTCGGCTTCAGTATTCTTGCGGGCCGAAGGGCGCGTCCCCGGAAAGAGCCGCTGATACCAGCCACTCCCGATTAGTGCGCGAAAGTCATTGCTGTGCTTCGTCGCGAGGTCCTGAGCGTAGCTGACGCAGATGATGCGCTTACTCGGATCATGGCCCATTACAAACGCGGGGAAGGCAACCGAGGCGATCACGGATTTCAGTGAACGCGGCGGCAGGTTAATGATCAATCGTCGTGTCTTGCCGAGGCGGACCTGCTCAAGGGCATGACAGATGGCGTCGAGGTGCCAGTTCCAGGCAAGCTCGCCGGGAACGAGCGATGTCGCTGCCTTGCCGACGAAGCTTGCAAAATCTCGACGCAAGATCGCCTCCAGTAGCCGCTTGCGCTCGGCCGGCTGGCCCAACCGTTCCGACCAGCCTTCTTCATGCAGACTCATCGTTCCTGCTCCCCTGTTTATCGAGGAACCGCTGGAGGATCAGATCGTCCTCGGCGCTCGGAGTCGCCGGCTCTTGATCCGATGCCGTCTCGCCGGCTGACCGGGCTGCGAGCAGAAACTCAACTGCCTTCCGGTCGCCCTTCAAGGCGCTTTGAACCTGCTGCATCAGGATCGCTTCGAGCCTCGTCACACTACGGCGGCGGTCTCCGACGCCGATCGAGACCTTATGATCGAGAAGCTCGTTGAGCATCTTCTCGATACTCTTACGGCCTCGCGGGCGGCCGCGCGGATTGCCGCTCTTTCCAGCTGCGAACCGCGTATGCAGCGGCGGGCGTCCCCGCCCAACACGATAGGCTTCACCCTCATCGCTCATTGCGCACCTCCGCAAAGATCGACCCAGCTGGAATCTTCTTCCGAGAGCGCCGGCTCCGGGCAGGACTCTGGCGGTGCCGCAGCTGTCGAAGAGATTTCGCGTGCGGCCTGCCGGCGGCGCACGACCTCGGCGTAAGTCTCGCCGGTGTCGGCGAGGATGGCGTCGGCCTTCGTGACCTTCAGCCAACGTCGGATTGCGACGTCGACATAGACAGGATCGATCTCGACACCGAAGGCCCGGCGCCCCAGGCGCTCGGCTGCCATCATCGTCGTGCCCGAGCCCATGAAGGTGTCGAGCACGACGTCGCCGCGACGCGAGCAATCGCGAATGGCGTCGGCAACCAGCGCGACCGGCTTCACCGTCGGGTGCATCTTCAGCTCATCGAGCCGCCCCGCCCGAAAACTGTTGATGCCGGCATAGTGCCAGACATTGCTGCGGCTTCGCCCGCTCTGCCCAAGCCCAAAATTGTTGACGTGCGCGCCCCCGCCCTTCTTGAAGACGAAGATCAGTTCGTGTTGCGAGCGGTAAAAACTCCCCTGCCCCGCGTTGGACTTCACCCAGACGCAGAGATTCTTGAGCTCCGAGAACACCGAGGTTCCGGCTGCCATCAGCTCGCCGACATGACGCCAATCCATGCAGACAAAGTGGATCGAACCGTCGGCGGCGTTGCGCTCGCAAACAGCAAGACACTCGGTCAGGAAAGCTGTGAAAGCGTCGCGGCTCATTTCGCCAGAGGCGAAGGCGAATTCCCGGTGCTTGATCGCGCCGCGGCCCTGGACATGGCCGAGGACGGGCACGTTGTAGGGCGGGTCGATGAAGACCATCTGCGCCCGTGCCCCATCCATGAGCCTGGCGATGGCGTCCTCGTCGCGGGCGTCAGCGCAGATCAGTCGGTGACGGCCGAGCAGCCAGAGATCGCCCTTCTCCACCGCCGGCTCGCCTGCGGCAGGAATCTGGTCATCGGCGTCAGGTCCGTCGTCGAGGTCGGCAGCTAACGCATCGATCTCAGCCGCATCGAAACCGGTCAGAGAGATATCCAGCCCCTCTGCGTCGAGGAGGCCCGTGAGCTCGCCAATTTCGACCGCGAGCAGGTCCCGGTCCCAGCCGGCATTCTCGGCGATCTTGTTGTCGGCCAGCATTAGCGCCCGCCGCTGCGCCGCGCTCAGCCCGGCAACGCAGAGCGTTGGGATTTCTGCAAGCCGCAGTTCCGCAGCCGCACGCAAACGACCATGGCCCGCGAGCACTCCGCCCTTCTCATCGATCAAGACCGGATTGGTGAAGCCGAACTGCTCGATGCTCCGCGCGATCTGAGCGACCTGAGCTTTGGAATGAGTGCGCGCATTCCGCGCGGACGGACGAAGCGACGCGATCGGGCGAAGTTCGATCTGTCGTGAGATTTGAATGCTAGGATCGGGTTTCAATTTTCCACACTCCGCGCTGATCGTCATGGCTTCAGGTGCCGCGCCTGCGGCCGCGGCGTGCTGGTTCTGTCTTCGACAGCAAGTGATTGAGCTGGATGAAGGGATTCATGAGCTCGACGACGAGTGTGGGACTATTCGAATAGCCATCCAGCTTCACCCGCTTTTCAAGCTCTTCCCACCCTCGGCAGATAATGTCGGGCCGGGGGCCATCCTTGCCCGCGATCATGCGCGTCACTTCCCCGACAGCTTCGAGATCCGCATGCACGCAGAAGAAGACCATGTTCCCAGAGTCCTCGACCACATTGCCCTTCGCGATGAGCTTCTCCCTGCCGAGTGCATTCGCGCCCGCGATAACCGTGCCTTCAATATTGAACAGCGAAGCGATGTCCACTTCGCTCATTCTGCGGTGCTCTTGCTCAAGCACCTCGCGAAAGCGGCGGAGCACGGAAACCGCCCTACCCTGCGGCAAGCCGCAGTTCATCAAGCGCTGGGCGATAAACAAGGCGAGCACTGAATAGGTCGAGAAGCTAACATCGCTCCCAGAGCCGGCCGCCTCACCGTCATGGAATGCGAAACCGGGAGGCGTGTTTGCTCCTGGCGGCGGCCTGCTCTTTCGATCGAAATCGAGCAGACGCTTGACCCGAGTCAGAATGGTGTCGTCGTCCAAACGCGAATGGCTCGACCGGATGGCCTGAACCAGGACCTCGTTGATCTGGTTGCGCTTGTACATTGAAACCTCAATCGACGCCGCAATCTGCAGCGCCAGAATTGCGGTGTCAAGTTGGGCTTTTATTTCAGGGCGCGCAGCGCCCTGCTCCTGGCGACAACTCCGGCTAGCGGTCGCTGATCAGCGCTCGAAGTTTCCCTGTTCCCGCTCTAGGGAAGGCCTCGGCTAACTGACTGACTTGTCTCGGGAAGTGCCGCGGCTTCGCGGCTGAACAACGCCGATTTTCCGCGTTTTCGCTGTTTCTTTCCGTGTTACCAGGGAAACTCACTGCAGAGACGGGTGCGCTTCGAACTGCCAGCAGCACCAGCCATCTTTTTGGATAATCAGCGTTTTTTCCAATGGCGCGGAATATCCGCGCTTTCGGTGCCCCTTGCCAATCTTGCTTCCGATTGCACGCGATCATCAGCCGGCGGTCACGCGCCAAAATCTCGGCCAGCCTGGCATTTGTCTCTGACGCGCCATGTCGGGTTTTCTGCCCATTCCAGTGGCCGCGGACCGGAGACGGGTTCGCAACTCGGCTGCGGCAGGACATCGACCCATAGCTGATCTTTGCAAAGTCTGCTTTCGGGCGGGGGTGCTATGGCTCTCTTATGACTCCCTTGCGAGCGCATCGCCGTCCAGCGCGGCGAGCGAGGAACAACCCATGAAGGCCATCGTACGGTCGACCTCGTCGCGCAGAATCTCGATGACGCGGCCGGCGCCATCGCAGCCGCCCATGGCGACGCCATAGAGAAGCGAGCGCCCGACGAGCACCGCCCGGGCGCCGAGGGCGAGCAGCTTGACGATATCGCTGCCGCGCCGGACGCTGCCATCCGCCAGGATGACAAGTCGATCGCCGAGGCGCTCAGCGATCTCCGGTAGAGCGCAGGCCGGAGCGATGGCGGAATCCAGATTACGTCCGCCATGATTGGAGACGACGATGCCGTCCGCTCCGCAATCCAGCGCCCGCTGCGCATCATCGCAGCGCAGGATGCCCTTTATGATGAACCGCCCCGGCCAGCGCCGCCGGAGCGCCGCGATCTCGGTCCAGGTGACATCGTCGGCCAGGCGCAGGGCGTCGCCGAGCGGGGCACGAGTGATCTTGCGGCGAAAGGCGTCCGGATAATGCGCGTAGCTCGGCATGCCGGAGCCGGCGAGATAGCGCCCCATCACGTTCAGGCACCAGCGCGGATGCAGGACGAAATCGAGCGCAGCACGCCAGTTCGGCGCCATCGGGATGCCGAAGCCGTTATGAGTATTATATTCGCGCTTGGGCGAGACGCTCGTGTCCACGGTCAGGATCAGCGTGTCGGATCCCGCCGCCCGCGCGGCGTCGACGAAGGTCTCGGTGATCGCCCTGTCGTTGAGGATGTAGAGCTGAAACCAGAGGTTCCCGCCGGCGCCGGCAGCGATGTCGCCGATCGAGGTGATGGACTGGGTGGAGACGCAGAACGGGATGCCGGCCCGCGCCGCCGCCCGGGCCAGTTCGATTTCGCCGCGATACCACATCAGCCCGGCAAGGCCCGTCGGTGCCGCGATAATCGGCAAGGGCAGCCTGGAGCCGAACAGTTCGACGCTCTGGTCGCGCCGGCTCACGTCGACCAGCACGTTCGGGCTGAACTTCACTGCATCGAGCGCAGCCCGCGCGGCCCGCAGCGCGAGCTCCCCCTCCGTGCCGCGATCGATGAACTCGAACATGCCGCGTGGCAGGACGCGCTGCGCCGCCAGGCGCATCTCGTCGGTGTTCAGGATGCGGGAAGTCATGGCGGGCGGGAGGTCCTCTCTTCTGCCGGAAGCTCGGCGGGCCCAGAGGCGCAGGCGCCTGGGCCCGCCGCCGCGTGTCGCGGCCCGGTCAGTGCGCCGGTTCGGCTTGCCCGAGCAGGATCGTCCGCAGATCCTCCCCGGCGGCGAGGCGGGCGTTGATGACCGCTTCCTTGGCGACGATCTCGCGAGCCTTCTCTTGAATCTTCGCGGCCTCATCCTTGGGGGTGACGAAGACACCGTCGACATCCGCGCAGACGAGATCGCCAGAGCGGATCACGGCGCCACCGACGGTGACGTCGACCCCAATCTCGACGGCGATCTCGCGCGAGATCGGACCGGCCATGGTGATCGCGCGATACCATGTAGGCGGCGCGATCTGCTTCAGGCCGACGAGGTCGCGGATCGATCCGTTGATGATGACACCGGCGACCTTGCACTGGCTCAGGCGATGGGCGACCAGGTCGCCCATGGCACAGCCACCGATATCGGTCTGCACCTCGACCACGACGACCGCGCCTTCCGGAGCCTCGTCATAGGCCCGCAGGAAATCCTCGCGGTTGCTGGTCGAGCTGTCGCTCGCCCGGCGCAGCCGGATCGTATAGGCCGGGCCGATCGCATGATCGTCCGGGCGCAGCGCGCGCACGCTTTCGACAGTGCGATGGGCCAGTGTCCACGGCCCGTGAATCTTCTCGGCGGCATCCCAGAACACGGCGGTGCCGATCTCCGCGGACATCGCCGCAGCTGCATTCTTCTCGCTCGACATGGATCCTGTCTCGTTTGTGGGGGAATATGGAGCGGCTCGGTGCAGCCGCCTGCTCAGTTCGTGGGCGCGCGCAGGGTCTCAAGGAGCGATCGGCCCTCGGCGAGGCTGCGATGCCACTGCTCTTCACGCGCCGTGACGCCGGCGGCGATCGGCGTAAGCGCGGCCATCGTCGCCTCCGGTACGACGAAGGCCCCGTCGATATCGGCGAAGACGAGATCGCCCGGCGCGACGCGCGTCCCACCGACCGAAAGCTCGATCTGCACCTCGGTGGCGGTTTCCGCCATTTCGAGGCCGAGCATCGTCGCCTGCGCGTACCAGATCGGCGGGCCGAACTCCTCGAGGCCGATGAGGTCCCGCACCGGCCCGGCAACCACGACCCCGGCCACGCCGATCGCCTTCAGGCGATGGGCGATGATGTCGCCGAGTACCGCGCCACCGACCTCGTCGACAACGTCGACCACCACGACGGAACCGGCGGGTGCGTCGTCATAGGCCTTGAGCAGTGCCTCGACATTCGTCGAGGCCTGCTTCGCGGCGCGCCGTAGCCTGATGGTGTAGGCCGGGCCCCGTACTGCATCGCCGCGCCGGAGCGGCACCATGCCGTGCAGGGCATGGGCACCCGGCGACCAGGGGCCTTCGAGGCGCTCCACCGCATTTGAAAGCACCGGCGTCGCAATCGTCGCCATCGACTCGTCTTCAGCCATATCCATCGTCCCGGTCAGGAAAAGCCCGCGGCACGAGCACGCCGCGGGCGGGAAGCATCAGCTCAGCAACCACTTGTTGAAGCGGTCGGCGATCGCATCGCGATTGGCCGCCCAGAACTCGTCGTTGATCTCGATTCCGGTCGCTTGATAGGGCGGGTTGGTCGCGAGGACGGTGGCCCGCTCAGGGCTGATGAACTTGAAGGCGTTCGGATTGGTCGGCGCGATCGCAACCTGCCGGCCGACGGCCGCCTGACGCTCGCCTTGCAAACAGAACAGGATGAATTGCCGGCAGGTTTCGAAATTGTCGGTGCCCTTGAGGATCGTGAACATGTCCGTCCCCCAGATGTTATTCTGCCAGGCGAGCGCGAGTGGCGCCCCCTGCTCGGCAGCGGCCGTGGGGAAGTTCGACCAGACCGGCACCATGTCGACCTCGCCATTGGTGATGAGCTGGATCGCCTGGACCGGACTCGTCCACCAATGGGCGACATGCGGCTTGATCCGGTCGAGGGACTTGAAGGCGCGATCGACATCGAGCGGATAGAGATCCTTGGGCGCGACGCCGTCGGCGAAGAGCGCGATCTCCAGGGTGTCGACCGGGTTCTTGCGCATCGCCCGGCGTCCCGGGAAGGTCTTGACGTCGAAGAAGTCCTTCCAGTTCTTCGGCGGTTCCTTGAACTTGTCCTTGCGATAGGTCAGCGGCGTCGCGTAAACGCCGTGGCCGATCGCATATTCGTTGCGGAACGAAGCCGGGATCTCCTTGACCACCGCCTCGTTTTCGAGGCCGTGCTTCAGCAGGAAGTCGCCATCCTTGAGCAGCTGGCGAATGGCAGCGCGCGACAGCGATGCCGCCATGTCCCAGGTCTTGGACTTCGACTCGACGATGGCCTTGATCTGGCTGACCGGCTCGTTGTTCGAGGTCGCAGGCACGATCTCGATGCCGGTCGCGGCCTGGAACGGCTCATAATAGGCCTTCTTCATCGCCTCGGCGGTCGGGCCGCCCGGCGTGCGAACGATGAGCCGCTTGGTCTGAGCGCGGGCACTGGTCCAGATGCTCGGAGCCGCGACGGCGCTGGCGCCGATCAGCAGCGTTCTGCGGGAGATGGCCGACTTCCTCGTATCGCTCATGGTGATATCCCCAATGTCCTGTTCTTCTGGTGGGTGTCGCTTTCAGGGATCGAGTGTTCCTCGATTCATTTTTGCTCTTTGGTCTGCAGGCGGTGGATCAGCAGGGTGATCACCGCGACGAAGACGAGCAGCAGCGTGGAGGCCGCTGCCAGGATCGGCGTCGCAACGTTGATCGCGTCGTCCCACATCTGCTTGGGTAGGGTGGTGGTCAGCCCGCCGGTCACGAACAGTGCGATGGTCAGTTCGTCGAAAGAGGTGATCAGGGCGAAGAGGAAGGCCGAGATCAGCCCGCCCTTGATCAGCGGCAGCGTGACGAAGCGCAGCGTCTGGGTCGGCCGCGCCCCGAGATTCCAGGCGGCCTGATCATAGCGGGTGTCGTAGGACTTCAGCACCGCCATGACGGTGATCACGACATAGGGGATCGCCAGCACCGCATGGCCGACGATCAGGCCCGCATAGCTGCCGACCAGCCCGATCTGCGCGTAGAAGTAGAACAGCGCCACCGCGATCACCATGCGCGGGATGATCAGCGGCGAAAGCACCAGCGACAGGATCAGGGTACGGCCCGGCAGCTTCTGGCGCGCGATCGCGAAAGCTGCCGGCGTGCCGATCAGCATTGCCAGCGCGGCTGCGCCCAGCGCGACGATCACCGAGCGCGTCGCGGCCTGCAGCCAGACCGGCGAAGCCAGCAGGCTCTCGTACCAGCGCAGGCTGAACCCCTCCGGCGGCCAGTTGATCCGCGAGCCGGCGGTGAAGGAGACCGGCACCATGATCAGCGCCGGCAGGATGAGGAAGGCCAGGATTGCGAGCACGACGGCCCATTCCAGCCCTCGCCCGCTGCGACGCGGCTTCCCGGTCCCGCGATCGCCCAGGACACGATTAAAGACGCTGAACAGCATATCCGAGACATGGCCGAGCCCGGCGCAGATCTTGAGCCCGAGCAGGCCCACCCAACCGGGGCCGCCCCCCGCCTTCGCGCTGCGATCGACACTGCCGGTCAGGGTCGAGATGCCGAGCAAGCGGTCATAGATCGTGAAGATGACCAGTGCTGCGACGAGCAGCAGCAGCGAAAGCGCGCCGGCGAACCCCCAGTTCAGATATTCCTGCACCTGCTCGATGATCAGCTGCGTGATCATCGTCTCATGGCGCGAGCCGAGGAAGGCCGGCACGATGAAGAAGCCGAGCGAGGTGATGAAGACGAGCAGGGCTCCTGCCGTCACGCCGGGCAGCGAAAGCGGGAAATAGATGCGCCAGAACACGCTGCCCGGGCGGCCGCCGAGCGTCATCCCGGCCTTGGAGAGGTTCTCATCGATCCCCTCCATCACCGGCACCATGGTCAGGATGCAGAGCGGCACCATGGCATGGGTCATGCCGACGATGACGCTGGGCGCTGAATAGAGAAGGTCGATCGGCCCGTCGACGATCTGCAGATACTGCAGGGTCTGGCTGATGAAGCCGTTGCGGTTGAGCAGGACCATCCAGCCAAAGGTGCGGATCAGGAAGCTGCACCAGAACGAGAGCTGGACCCAGAACATCAGGCGGTTGCGGGTCGCACCGGGCAGCCGCGCGATGGCCCGCGCCACCGGATAGCTGATCGCCACAGTCGCGAGCGTCGTCCAGAATGAGATCTTGAGCGTCACGACCATGACCTGGACGTAGACGGATGAGGCGAACAGGCGCTCATAGGCCTGCAGGCTGAAAACGCCGCCTGGCCCCTGGAAGCTCAGCGAGAGCAGCTTGCCGACGGGATAGAGGATCAGCACCAGGAGGAAGAGGAGCGCTGGCGTCAGCTTGCCCCAACGCCCGGCGAAACGCTGGAACCAACCTGGCCGGGCAGCGTCCCGTGTGGAAACGGCGAGGCTCATGGCGCGCTGCCTGCGCCGGCTGCGAGAACCGCGGTGGCCTGGACCGGCCAGGTCGCGAAGACCCGCTGACCCTGCGCGGGAGGCGGCGTCTTCCGATCGGTCAGCTCGAGCGCAACGATGCTGCCCCCCGCGGCGAGGTCGATATAGTGGCGGGTGACACCGCCCACGAAGATCGTCTCCCTCACCGTGCCTGGCACGGCGTTCCAGCCCTCGCTCGGGGCATGAGCGGTCCTGATGCTCTCGGGTCTGACCATGAGCTTGACCTCCGTGCCCGTCGCGAAGGCTCCAGCGCCGCGGATCGAGCCGCCGCCGGCATCGATCGTCAGTCCATCCGCCGAAGCGGAGCGGACCGTGCCGTCCAGGAAGTTCGACTCGCCAAGGAAATCGGCAGCAAAGACGGTGGCCGGCTCGAAATAGAGCTCGGAGGGCGTGCCGAGCTGCTCGATGCGTCCGCCATTCATCAGGCAGATGCGGTCCGACATCGTCAGCGCTTCCTCCTGGTCGTGCGTGACGTAGAGGATCGTGATGCCGAGCGACTTGTGCAGATGCTTGATCTCGAGCTGCAGCTGGTCGCGCAGCTTCTTGTCGAGCGCCCCGAGAGGCTCGTCCATCAGGATCAGGCTCGGCTGGAAGACGAAGCAGCGGGCGAGCGCGATGCGCTGCTGCTGCCCGCCCGACAGCGCCCGGGGCAGGCGCTGCGCCGTATGCGGCAGCTGCACGATGTCGAGCACCCGCATGACTTCGCGCTTGATCTCCGCCTCCGGCCGGCGCCGCATCCGCAGCGGGAAGGCGATGTTCTCGAACACGGTTAGATGCGGGAACAGGGCGTAGTTCTGGAAGACCATGCCGATGTCGCGCTCCCAGGGCGGCGCGTAGGTCGCCTTGCGGCCATCGATCGCGAGTTCACCGCCATCGGCCTGCAACAGGCCGGCGACCATCATCAAGAGCGTCGTCTTGCCCGAGCCGGAAGGCCCGAGCAGCGTCATGAACTCACCCGAGCGGAGCGTCAGATCGGTCGGATGCAGCGCCACCGTGGTGCCATAGGTCTTGCGCAGCCCCGAGACGACAAGCTTGGGGGGAGTGCCGGCAGTCTGTTGCAGGGTGAGGTCCGTCATGCCGCTACCTCAGGCAATCTTCCGGCCGAGAGCCGGCATCAGGTTGTGGATGGCGTCGAGTTCGTTGCCGATGCGGTTGGCCAGCATCGCCGCGTCCGAGCCGATGGCGAGGAAGCGGAAGCCCTGCTCGCTGCGCGAGCGGACGTCGTCCGGCCCGACGCCATAGGTCCCGAGCGTGACGTTCGCCGTCCTGGCGCTTTCGACGATCTGCCGGATCTTGTCCGAGACACCCGGTCCCTCCCAGGCTCCGATATGGCCGAGGCTGGCCGACAGGTCGCCCGGACCGACAAAGGCGAATTCGAGGCCGGAGACGGCGCAGATCTCGTCGATGGCTGCGGCCGCCTCGGCGGTCTCGATCATCGGGATGACCATGATCTCTTCATTGGCGGTCGCGATGTAGTCCGCGACGCGCAAGCCCCAGCGCTGCGCCCGCTCGCCGCCGAGTCCGCGCTTGCCGGCCATGGGATAGCGGGCGAAGTCCAGCGCAGCCTCGACATCCCGCGCCGAGCGCACGAGCGGCACCACGATCCCATCGGCCCCGAGGTCGAGGCAGCGCTTGATCGAGTCAATCGCGATCGAGGGCACGCGCACCAGCACGGCGAGGTCGCTGCCGCGGGCCGCCCGGGCGTGCTCGACGACATCACGGTAGTCGGTCGCGCCGTGCTCCATGTCGATGCACACCCAGTCGAGGCCCGCCTCGATCGCCAGCTCGGTCATCGTCGCCGTGGCGAGCGTCACCCAGAGCCCGAAGGTCGTCCTGCCTTCGGCGAGCTTGCGGCGGAGAGGATTCTTGTAGCTTTTCATCTGCTGTTTTCCGTTGTCGCTCGCGCCTTGACCGGGCCGTCAGCCGGCTTGCGAAAGGGCTTTGCCGAGCCGGTAGTTCGGCCGGGTCAAGACTTCCGGATTGACGATTCCGGCCAACTCCCCGCCTGCCAGCGCCGCCAGCACGCTGCCGGCGATCGTCTCCGAGCAACGCGCCCGGGCCGCGACCGTGTCGCCGGCATAGTGCGGTGAAAGAACGAGGTTCGGCGTGGTGTTGATCGGGTCGTCCGCCGGCACCGGTTCGGGGTCGAGCACGTCGAGGCCAGCCCCGAGCAGATGGCCCGAGCGTAGCGCTTCGATCAGCGCGCTCTGCACCACGACGGGTCCGCGCGAGGCATTGATGAAGACGCTGCCCGGCTTCATCCGCGCGAAGGCGGCCGCGTTCATCATGCCGCGCGTATCGGCCTTCAGCGGCACATGGATGGTGACGAAATCGGCCTCGGCCAGGCCCTGCTCGAAGGAGACACGTTCGATGCCGCGCGCCGCCATCGCGGCCTCATCATAGACCGGATCATAACTCATGATGCGCATGCCGAACGCCGCCTGGCATTTGCGCGCCATCTCGGAACCGATCCGCCCGAGGCCGACGACGAAGAGCGAGCGGCCCTCGAGTTCCATCGGCAACTGGCTGTTGCGGAACTCCGTGAAGCGCCCGTCGCGGACGGCGCGGTCGCCCGACATGATGTTCTTGGTGACCGCCATCAGCAGCGCCAAGGCGTGCTCCGAGGTCGACTTGAAATTGACGAAGGGCGTGTTGAGCACGACGATCCCGTGCTCGGTCGCCGCGTCCAGGTCGATCGCATCCGTGCCGACGCCGTGCATCCCGACGACCTTGAGCGCAGGCGCCTCGGCAAACATGCGGCGCGTCGCGGCCTCGACGCGCACGATGATCGCGTCGGCGCCGGAAGTGTTGAGCTGCTCGACCAGCGTGTCCTCGCAGCCATCCGGCGCGAGCGTGATTTCGGCCCGTGCTTTCAGAATGTCGACGCCGACCGGGCGGATGGTCGGATGGATCAGGAGGATGTTGGGCCGCATATCGGCGTCCTTGTCGTGAATTGGCAGGGTGGCGCGGGCGCGCTGCTAGAGCAGGACGCCAGGGTTCATCAGGCCAGCGGGATCGAAGACGCGTTTGATCTGGCGCATGAATTCGAGCTCGACCGGGTCCTTGTGGCGCTGCAGGCGGGCTCGGTTGCTGCGACCGATGCCGTGCTCCGCGCTGACGCTGCCGCCGAGCGAGACGGTGACCTCGTCGACGAGCGCATTCACCTCGCCCGCCAGCTCGGCAAAGCGCAGCGGATCTGAGAATTTCTCCCGCGGAAAGATCGCGATCGCGTGGATGTTGCCGTCGCCGATATGGCCGACGAAGTAGCTCTTCGCGTCGGGGAACTGCGTCCTGATACCGTCCTCGACACCGGCCACGAACTCCGGGACACGGGAAACCGGAACCGATGTGTCATGCGACACCGCCGCACCGGCCTTCAGATTGGCCTCGGTGACCGAATGGCGGATGTGCCAGATGTTCTCCGCCTGGGCGCCACTCTCGGCCAGCGTCGCATCCGTGATGCCGCCTGCTTCCATGACCTCGCCAAGTATTTCGGCCAGCGCCGTCTGCAGGTCGAGCGTTTCGATCGCATCGGTGAGCTCGATGAACGCGTACCAGGGCGCCTGCCCGGCCAGCGGGCTGCGCAACTCGGTGCGCAAGGCCAGGACGAGCTGGTATTCGCTGTCCGACATGATTTCGAAGGTGGTGACGCGTTCGCCGAAGTCGCGGCGAATCCGCTCCAGCAAGGAGAGCGCTGCGCGGACATCGGGTAGCGCGACCAGGGCGACCGCGCTCACCGCCGGTTGCGAGAACAGCTTCAACACCGCGCCGGTGACGATGCCGAGCGTTCCCTCCGAACCGATGAGGAGCTGCTTCAGGTCGTAGCCGGTATTGTCCTTGCGCAAGCCGCGCAGCCCGTTCCAGATCCGGCCGTCCGGCAGCACCGCCTCGATCCCCATGACCAGATCGCGCATCGGCCCGTAGCGCAGCACGGCCGTGCCGCCGGCATTGGTCGCGATGTTCCCGCCTATCTGGCAGGCTCCTTCGCTGCCGAGCGAGAGCGGGAAGAGCTTGCCGATCGCGCTTGCCGCCTCCTGCACCGCCGCCAGCGGGCAGCCGGCATCGACCGTCATCGTGCTGTTGGCCGGGTCGACCTCGCGGATGCCACGCATCCGCTCGAGGCTGATCACGATAGAGCGCCCCTGCGCGCCCGGCGTCGCGCCACCGCACATGCCGGTGTTTCCGCCCTGCGGGACGATCGCGATCCCGGCGCGAGCGCAGATCGCGACGGTGGCGGCGACCTCGGCCGTATTGGCCGGGCGGACCACGCACAGCGCCGCTCCCCGATAGCGGCCGCGAGCATCGACGAGATAGCGCGCCATGTCCTCCGGCGCAGCCAGCAGGTTGGCGGCACCGACGACTCCCTCGATCGCGTTGAGGGCTGGGTCGGATTCCGGGGCGTGACGGTGGCTAGCGTCTTGGCTCATGTTGCGATAATTGATACTTTGGTGTGAAAGATGATAGACTGTTGCGCCCGCGACGGAGGTTGTCAATCCGCTTCGAACCTGTGACGAGATTCACCGGGGCGTACGGCGAGGCTGTTCGTCGGAAGAAAGCGGCTGCGGCCTGCGGGAGAAGCGTGCGATGCCGCGCTCCCGTCAGCAGCGATGTGCGAAACCGGAAGGCAGGAGCCGATGACTGAGACGCGCCCGAAACTTTTCAGCACATCGCTGGAAAGAGGCTTGCTGGTTCTGGCGGCGTTCGATCAGGGCGAGCAGACGCTCGGCCTGACGCAGCTCGTCGAGCGCACCGGGATCGAGAAGACCGCGGCCCAGCGCTTCCTCTCGACCCTGGTCGCCATGGGCTATCTGCTGAAGGATCCGGTCACCAGGCGCTACAGCCTGACCGCCCGGATGCTGCATCTGGGCTCGAGCTTCCTGCGCGGCAACCCGCTGATCGAGCGCGCGACGCCCTATATGCTGAACTGCAACAAGGAGCTCGGCGAGACGGTGAATCTCGGCGTGCTGGACGACGACGAGGTCATTCTCGTCGCCCGCATCCCGAGCCGCGAAGTGGTCAGTCCCAATGTCGGCCTCGGCTCGAGCTTCCCCTGGCACGTATCCGGGCTGGGGCAGTCAATCGTCGCCTATCTGCCGGATGAGCGGAGGCAGGCGCTCGTCAGCCAGGTGAATTTCGTCCGCCGGGCCAGCAACACGATCATGGATGCCGAGGCTCTGCATGCCCGCCTCGACCAGATCCGCAGTTCGGGCTCAGTGCTGGTCGTCAACGAGAACTTCGACGGCGACATCACGGTCGCGGCGCCGGTCTTCGATGCAACCGGCGAGGTCACTGCAGCCGTCAACATCGTCGTGACGCCCCAGCGCTGGTCGACCGACAAGGCGGAATCCCTCCGGCCAACCGTCGTGGTCCTGGCCAGCGCCCTCTCGTCTCACTATCCCAGTCGCGCGAAGTAGGTCGCAGGACTGGGCATCATCGGACGTGATGTCTGACCGACGGGCAAGCGCAGCGGCGAAAGCGCGCAAGTTCAGGCTGTCCATGGCCTCTTCTGGAAGATCGCACAGCTTCCAGAAGAGGATCGCCCCAACATCCTGAAGCGCCGGCAGGGCTGGTTTGAGAGCCAGCCCGATCTCGTTTCGGAATTCCTCGGCTTCATCGACGGAACCTGGGCCTCGACCAACATGGCGCGCCGCAATGGCCGCGGTTTGCGTGGCGAGCGCCAAAACCCAAGAGGCAACTCCGCCACCCTTGGCGGGAGCTAGTCGGTCAGCACCGGCACGTGAGCGCTTGCACTCCGCAAGGCCAAACTCAGGGAGCCGGTGACTGCTTCTCGGCCGCAGCCCTGCTCCCGCTCTTGGCGCTATGCGGGCCTCCAATTCAGGCTTTCGCTTCGCAGAAAGTGCATGAACGCCTCGACGAGATCGGTCCGTTGGCTGTGGGAGGGAAACAGCACGCCGAAATTATAGGGCACATCCGGCTCGAAACGGCGCCAGACGAGGCCTCGCGAAGTAAAGGCACCCGCAGTGAAGCGATCGGTGATCGTCACCCCGACGCCATTGGCGACCAACTCGCAAGCTACGGCGGCGATGGGAGTGTCGACGCGAATGTCCGGCATGGAGCCGGCATCATCCAGAGCGCGCTGCAGCGGCAGATGGGCAAAGCTGTCCCGTCCCTTTCCGACGAAAGCCAGCCCGTGCAGGTCTCGCGGAGTGACGACGTCGCGCGCCGCAAGCGGATGGTCGGGGAGCATCACGCAAACCCCGATCGCCGGATCGAACAGCTCGATATCGACCCCCGGCTTCTCCATCGGCAGCATCGCGAAGCCGATGTCGAATTGGCGGGTCGAGACCCAGGATGCGATCGTCTCTGAGCGCTGGACCTGAAGGGCGGCCGCGACACCGCGGTGCTCCTTCAGGAAGCGAGCGAGCGCCGCCGGGAGGAACTGGTGGGCGAGCGCCGGCATGCTGACGATCCTGAGCTGCTCGACACGCTGGTCCTTGATCTGGGCGGCCCGCTCAGCGATGCGCTCCAGCCCGACGAAGCTGCGCTCGACCTCATCGTGCAGGGCCAGTGCCTCAGCCGTCGGCCAGCTGCGTCCATCCGCCCGCGTGAAAAGGGCGAAGCCCAGGCGCTCCTGCAGTTCCTTCAACAGCCGGGAAATTGAGGGCTGCGAGGTACGCAGCAGCCGCGCCGCCTGCGTGAAGCTGCCGACATGCAGGACGGCATTGAAGGCTTCCCAGTGCTTGTGGCCTATTTGCGACAAATCAAAGTACTCCGGGACGGAACGCCTCATAGTCCGGTCGAAGGGCGCTCGGCGAACGGCAACGTTCGCCGGACGAAAAGTTGCGCCCATATCAAATCCGGATCGACCGATCCATACTTCGTCAATTGACAGATAGCCCCTCCAATCGGAACCCTGACGGCAATCAGGAAAAGAGAGGGGTTGCCGACATGAAGTCTCCACATCATGGAATCTGCTCGATAGCACTGGGCATGGCCCTGTCGGCGACGGGCTGGATGGCGCCCGGCGCCCTTGCGCAGGACACCATGTATGTCGCCGGCTATGGCGGGTCGTTCGAGCGCCTCATGCGGAACTCCGTGATCCCGCCTTTCGAGAAGGCCAACAACGTCAAGATCGAATATGTCGCCGGGCAGTCGACAGCGACGCTCGCGAAGTTGCAGGCTCAGCGCAGCAAGCAGGAGATCGACGTCGCGATCGTCGATGACGGACCGATGTATCAGGCCGTGCAGTTCGGCTTCTGCGCGCCGATCCAGAAGGCGCCGGTCCTGGATGACATCTATCCGATCGCAAAACTCGCCGATCAGGCGATGGCGTTCGGCATCGGTGTCACGGCGCCGGTCTATAACACCAAGATTTTCAAGGAGAAGGGACTG
Organism: Allobosea sp. GW823-FHT01F03; assembly: GCF_058798075.1. Lineage (NCBI taxonomy): Bacteria > Pseudomonadati > Pseudomonadota > Alphaproteobacteria > Hyphomicrobiales > Alloboseaceae > Allobosea > Allobosea sp. GW823-FHT01F03. Next base: position 4,950,529 of record NZ_CM179505.1, read on the forward strand.
CCCGTCCCGACATCCTGGGGCGACCTCGGCAACAGCGCCTATAAGGGCCAGCTGGCTCTTCTGGGTGCCGCGAGCACGACCGGTCTGCATGGACTGATCATGGTCGCGCGGGCCAAGGGCGGCGGAGAGGCCGCCATCGACCCCGGCTTCAAGGCCTTCAAGGACGAGATCCGCCCGAACATCGTGACCTTCGCCCCCTCTGCACCGAAGCTGGAGGAACTCCTGCAGAGCGGCGAGATCGCGATGACGGTGGTTGCGCGCTCACGCGCCGTCGCACTGAAGAAGGAGGGGCTGCCGCTGCAGGCCGTCGAGCCCAAGGAAGGTGCGGCGGCGCTGATGGTGTCGATGTGCCCGGTCGTCGACAGCGACGTGTCGGCACAGGCGCAGAAATTCATCCAGCACATGCTGTCGCCCGAGATCCAGAAGATCTTCGCGCAGGCGGGCTACGGTCCCGTCAATCGAAAGACCGAGCTGAGCGAAGCCGAGAAGGAAGGGCTCGCCGTCGGTGACGAGGCTGTGGGCAAGCTTGCCAGGATCGACTGGCCGACCGTCAACCAGAACCGTGCAGCCTGGACGCAGCGCTGGAATCGCGAAGTCGAACGCTGAGCCATCCTGATCCGGCCGGTCTTGCCCGGCCGGACACCTCCCGAACGAGTTCTCCTATCAATGGCCAAAATCGTGCTCGAGGCGCTGACCAAGCGCTTCGCAAGCTTCACGGCGCTCTCCGGCATCGACCTTTCGATCGAGCCGGGCGAGTTCGTCGGGCTTCTCGGGCCCTCCGGCTGCGGCAAGACCACGACTCTGAACATCGTTGCCGGCTTCGAGGAGCCGAGCGGCGGGCGCGTCCTGCTCGACGGCCGCGACCTTGCGGGTGTGCCGGCGAACCGGCGCGGCATGGGCATCGTCTTCCAGAGCTACGCGCTCTTTCCGCACATGACCGTGGCGGAGAACATCTCCTTTGGGCTGGAGATGCGCGGAATGGGCCGCGCCGAGCGGGATCAGACGATCCGCCGGGCGCTGGACCTCGTGCACCTATCGGCCATGAGCGAGCGCTATCCACGCCAGCTCTCCGGCGGCCAGCAGCAGCGCGTTGCGCTGGCGCGGGCGCTCGCCATAGAACCCGCTCTGCTCCTGCTCGATGAACCCTTGTCGAACCTCGACGCCAAGCTGCGCGAAGAGATGCAGGTCGAGATTCGTGCGATCCAGCGTCGCGTCGGCACCACGACGATCATGGTCACGCATGACCAGGCGGAAGCGCTCGCGACCTGCGACAAGATCGCCGTGATGGATGCCGGCCGCATCGTGCAGCTCGCCGACCCGCTGACGCTTTACGATGCCCCTGCGAGCCGGTTTGCAGCGGCCTTCGTCGGGCGTTCCTCGCAATTGCCGGCCACGGTCACTGCGGTGGACGGCTCGATCGCGCGCATGCGCATCGACGGACTCGCGGCCGAGGTTGGCGGGCGGCTTCATCGTCCCGTGCCGGTCGGCCAGGCCGTGCTGATCGCGCTGCGCCCGGAGAAGGTTCAGCTCGGGGCTCCGGGTACGGGCGCGGTCGACGGCCGTCTGCAATCGCGCGTCTTCCAGGGCAGTTCCTGGCTGTTCTCGATCCAGACGGAGCTCGGCAGCGTGCTGGTCTCCGAGCCGCATCGCGGCATACCCCATTTCCGGGAAGGCGACGCCGTCTCGATCGCCTGGATGCCGGAAGATGCCGCCGTGGTTCCGGAGGCGCCCCGTGGCTAGCCGCAAGCGCCGCGCTCCCTATCTGTTGAGCCTGCCCGCGCTGCTCGTCTTCGCAGCGCTGCTGGTGACGCCTCTCGCCATGATCGCGGGTCTGAGTTTCCAGGCCTTCGACCTGAACACTGGACAGATCGGCGGCCTGACACTCGGCAATTACGCCGACACCCTGGGCGATCCCTACTACCATGCGATCTTCCTGCGCACGGTCGGCATCGCGCTGGCGACGACGGCAATCTGCATCCTGATCGGCGCACCGGAAGCCTATTTCCTGTCGCGCATGCGCGCCCCATGGCGCTCGATCTTCCTGATCGTCACCTTGAGCCCGCTGCTGATCTCGGTGGTGGTCCGCACGCTGGGCTGGGCCCTGCTGTTCGGCCGCAACGGCGTGATCAACCAGGTCCTGGCGGCGCTCGGCCTCGCCTCGGGCCCGATACCGATGCTCTATACGGTCCAGGGCGTCGTCATCGCGCTGGTCCATGTCGCGGTGCCGTTCATGGTGATCTCGGTCTGGGCCGCGCTCCAGCGCCTCGACCCCAAGGTTATCCGCGCCGCGAGCTCGCTCGGAGCGAGCGAGTTCACGATCTTCCGCCGCATCGTGCTGCCGCAGATCATCCCCGGCATCCTCTCGGGCTCGCTGATCGTCTTCGCTCTCGCCGCCAGCGCTTTCGCGACGCCGGCGATCATCGGCGGGCGCCAGCTCAAGGTGGTCGCGACCGCGACCTATGACGAGTTCCTGGGCACGCTGAACTGGCCGCTGGGCGCCGCCATCGCCATCGTCCTGCTGATCGTCAACGCGGCCATCATGCTGACCTACAACCGTATCGTCGAGCGGCGCTATGCGAGGTTCGCACAATGAGCCGAAACGGAACCTTCGCGATCGCGTTCCACACAGTGTTCGTCGCCTTCATGCTGGCGCCGCTGGTGGTGGTGATGTGGATGTCGCTGACGCCCTCGAACCTCTTGTCGCTGCCGACGACCTCGTTCTCGCTGCGCTGGTTCTGGGCGATCCTGCGCCACAGCCAGTTCATCGACGCCTTCTGGTTCAGCATCCTGCTCGGCGTCCTCTCGGCAAGCCTGGCGATGGTACTGGCCGTGCCCGCAGCGCTCGCCTTGGCGCGCTACCGTTTCCCGGGGCGGGACGGCTTCGTCGCGCTCTTCCTGTCGCCGCTGATCATCCCGCATGTCGTGCTCGGCGTGGCATTCCTGCGCTTCTTCACCCAGATCGGCACGACCGGGACCTTCATCGGGCTGCTCGGCGCCCATGTGCTGGTGATCTTCCCCTATGGGCTGCGGCTGGTGCTGGCGGCGCTGACGACGAGCGATCCGGCGATCGAGCGGGCGGCGATCTCGCTCGGAGCCTCGCAATGGACTGTGTTCCGGCGCGTGCTCTTCCCGCTGATGATCCCAGGCGTCGCCGGCGGCTGGGTCATCTCCTTCATCCAGAGCTTCGACGAGGTGACGATGACCGTGTTCGTCGCGACCCCATCCTCGATGACGCTGCCGGTGCGCATGTACCACTACATCGAGGAGTCGATCGATCCGCTGGTGGCCTCGGTCTCGACCGTCGTCATCCTCCTCACCTTCCTGCTCATGGCCATCGTGGACCGCATCTACGGGCTGGACCGCATCCTGGTCGGCAAGGGCTGAACGCCCGGCCGGCGCATCCTGACCTTTCGGGGATTGGACAATGAAAGCAATCGTTGTGGGGGCCGGCGTCGTCGGCTCATCGGTGGCCTATCGCCTGGCGCAGGCCGGAGCCGAGGTCACCATCGTCGAGGAAAGGCGGCCGGGCGGCGGCACCTCCAGCGTGACCTATGCCTGGGTCAATGCCTGCGAGAAGCTGACCTCGGAGGCCTATTTCCGGCTGAACTTCGCCGGCCGCCAGGCGCATGAGGACATCCTGGCCGAGTTTCCGGGCGCGGACTGGTACCACCGGCCCGGCGTGCTGCAATGGCAGGACGCGGAAGCCGAAGCCGGCGGCCGCGACGGCACCGATCCGCTCGCCAAGCTGCAGCAGCTGATCGCCTGGGGCTATCCGGCCGAGGTCCTCAGCCTCGACGACGTCCGCAAGCTCGAACCCGAGATCAATCCCGACGCGATCGGGAACGCCCCGGTCATCCACTATCCCCAGGACGGCTGGCTCGACCCTGTTCCCTATTCCGGCGCGTTGATCGCTGCTGCCGTGGAGCGGCATGACGCAACCGTCATCGAGGCCCGCGTCGACCGCCTCGCGCTGGCCGGCGAGCGCTGCACCGGCATCGTGCTGGCCGATGGCCGGACGATCGAGGCAGACGTCGTGGTGAATTGCGCCGGCCGCTGGCTCAACGACGTCGTCCAGACGCCCCAGCATCGCATCCCGCTGGCGCCGACACTCGGCATCGTCGCCTATACCCCGCCGGCGGGCACGCCGCTCAGAAGCGCGCTGCGTACGCCCCTGGTGAACATGCGGCCCGATGGCGGCGGACGCTTCCTGTTGCGCTCGAACGAGCTCGATCGCCTGCTGACCTCCGACGAAGGCGCCGTGCCGTCCCACCCGCAGGCGCAGGAGCTGATGCGCCGCGCCATCAAGACCGTTCCGGCGCTGAAGCATGTCGAGGTCGAGGCAGTCCGGATCGCGACGCGGCCGATCCCGAAGGACTCCTATTCCGCCGTCGGCCCGGTGCCCGGCCTGTCCGGCTATTATGCCGTGGTCAGCCATAGCGGTGTCACGCTCGGCGCCTTCCTCGGCGAGGTCGTCGCCGACGAGCTCGTCCATGGGCGTGAGCGCGACGAGCTTATCGAATTCCGCCCGAGCCGCTTCTTCAACTGAGGATACCCCGATGCGTGTCGCCATCATGGGCGCGGGCGCAGCCGCCTTCGCCGCCACCGCATTTCTCGCCGAGAACGGGCATGAGGCCGTGCTCTGGTCGCCCTCGGGCAAGAGCACGGAGGCGCTTGCCGCCGGCGCTCCGCTTGTCAGTGAAGGCAAGATCGCAGGAGAGTTCCGGCCCAACGTGGCGCCGAGCTGCGAGGCTGCTGTGATTGGTGCCGACGCCGTCCTGATCGCCCTACCGGCGAACGGGCACAAGCATGTCATGGATGCGATGGCGCCGCTGCTGTCGCCCGGGCAGCCGGTCATCATCTCCTCGCACGCCTCGCTCGGTGCCTTCTACCTGTCGCGTTTGCTCACCGCGCGCGGCGTGGAAGTGCCGATCATCGCGCTCAGCACGACGATCCTGCGCTCGCGCCGTACCGGACCGAACACGGTCAAGATCGCAACCATCCGCAGCAAGGTCGACATCGCCACCTTGCCGCGACGGCTCGCCGATCAGGGCCTAGATCTCTGCCGCACGTTGTTCGGCGATCGTTTCCGTGTCGTGGATGGCTTGCTCGCCGTCTCCCTGAGCAACGTCAATCCGCAAAGCCACATGGCTCTAGCGCTTGCCAACTTCACTCGGATGGAGAAGGGCGAAGCCTGGGGGCAGAGCGAGAATCTGACCATGGCGGTCGGCCGGTTGCTCGAAGCCATCGACGCCGAGCGGCTGGCTCTGTCCGCCGCGTTCGGCCTCAAGGTGCGGACGATGCGCGAGCACTATTCGCTGACCTATGGCGTGCCGGACGCACCGCTCGGCGAGACCTCGCGGATGCTGGCGGAGACCCAGCCGACAACGCTCGGCCCGGCCACCATCGACACACGCTACACGCTGGAAGACGTCCCGTTCGGGCTCTTGCCGCTCGCCGAGCTCGGACGGCTGGCCGGCGTGCCGATGCCGCTGCATGAGGCCGGGCTTGCCATCTTCTCGGCGCTCTATGGCCGTGATCTAGCGCAGGACAATGACATTCTGCCCGAACTTACAAGGAACGGTCTTTCGCGCGAGCAGTTGCTGGCATGAGCTTCATGGCATTCGAGGCCCGGATCGAGGTCGAGGCTGGCAAGATCCGCTTTCGATGAACGTCCGTTTCCGACTTCGCGGACTGTCGGATGCTCCGTTTTCGGACGAGCTGATCGATCGACGCCAAGGCGAAACTCGCTAGCGCGTTTCAATCCTAGATCGCGGCGCGCCCGTTCGGACGCGGTCACGATGATCTATCTCATTGTTGCCGCATCGGAGTTCTCCGAAAACCGGAGTTCACTTTTCGGAAAACTCCGATGCTATGGGAATAGCCTTCGCAGCATGGATGGTGCGATGTTCGTCTCGATGTCGCGGGGGGAACGACGATGACTTCCGGTGTCACCGCCGTGTTGGATATAGGCAAGACCAACAGCAAGATCCTCGCTGTCGATCGCGATCTGAACGTCGTCGCCACTCATGGCATGGCGTCCATCAGTGATGGCCGGCACCTCGACACGATGCGCTGCTGGACGTTCATTCTGGCCAGCCTGAAGCAGATCGCGAGGCGCTTCGACCTTTCCGCCATCGTGCCGACCACACATGGAGCTGCCTTCGCCATCATGGGCGAAAGCGGGCTTGCCCATGGGATCGTCGACTACGAACAGCGTGTGCCTGACACCATTTCGGCCGAGTACGACATTCTGCGGCCGGATTTCACGGAGAGCTTTTCGCCGAATCTGCCTTTGGGTCTCAATGCCGGACGGCAGCTCTTCGCGCTCGATCGTTCCACGCCGCGTCTCTTCGACGAGGCTCGGGCGCTGATCGCCTATCCGCAGTACTGGGCCTGGAAGCTCAGCGGCGAGTTGGTCTCGGAAGTCTCATCGCTCGGCTGCCACACCGACCTCTGGGCGCCCTTGAAAGCCGGCCCCTCCTCGCTGTCCAGCGCAATGGGCTGGGACCGCCTGTTGCCGCCGATCGCCCCCGCCTGGGCGGTGCTCGGCAAGGCCGCGCCTGCGCTCGGCCTGCCCGCCGCATGCCGGGTCCTGGCCGGCGCGCATGACAGCAACGCCGCCTTCCTGCGCTATCTCGCCGGCTCGCGGGACCCCTTCGCGCTCGTCAGCACAGGCACCTGGTTCGTCTGCTTCAACACCCAGGGTAATGTCCCCGGCCTTTCGGCCGAGCGCGATACGCTGGCGAATATCGATGTGCTCGGGCGCCCCGTGGCCTCGGCTCGCTTCATGGGCGGGCGGGAATATGCCGCGCTGGCAGAGTTCAGCGAGCAAGCGGATCTCGAGGATCTGCGCGCGGTCGTGGCGGCGCAGATCTTCGCGCTGCCTTCCTTTGCGGCGGGCGGGCCGTTCGGTGGAAGAAGCGGGGCTATTCGCGGAACACCATCCGGGCCGGCGCAGAACGCGGCGCTGGCGGCGCTCTATTGCGCTCTGATGACCTGCGAAAGCCTCGCCCTCACCGGCCGCGTTTCCAAGCTCTATGTCGACGGGCCCTTCGCCACCAATCCGCTCTATCTCGGGGCGCTCGCCACGCTTCTGCCGGACGTGCGCGTCCTCGCCTCGCGGGACCAGCACGGAACCGGCGTCGGCGCGGCGCTGCTCGCGCATTGGCCGTCGCAGGCCGGGCAGCTGCCGGACTACGCGCTCGCCGCGCAGGAGATCGCCGCGCTCGACCTGAATCTAGAAGGCTATCGCAACACCTGGCAGGAGATGATCGCCGAAGCCCAGGATTCAGGACGCTGAGCGCAGGCTCGGCGGCTTGGTCGCAGTCGCTGCTTCCATGACACGGACATCGGGGCACAGACTGCGGAGCAGCTCGATCTCGGCCGCGCCGGCACCGCTATCGGTGATGATGATGTCGATCTCCTCGAGCGGAGCGACGATCATGGAAGAACGGACCTTGAGCTTCGCGCTGTCCGCCAGCACTACGACGCGCTCGGCCCGATGCGCCAGCTTCTGCGCCGCGCGGGCGATGAGCGGATCCCTCTCGGTCGCTCCAGCGCGGCCAAGCCCGTAGCAGCTCGTGAACAGCACCTCGCCGGCGAAGCTCTCGGTGCCGTCATGCTCGAAGGAACTCAGGATGATGTTGTGCTCGGGATAGACCGTCCCGCTCGGAATCGTCACGCGGCAGCCCGGGCGCACCGAGAGCAGTTCGCCTGCGATCGAGAATGAATTGGTCAGGACGTCGAGGTTGCGCCCGCGCAACAGGCGCGCCAGTTCGAAGGTCGTCGAGCCGGCATTGAGGATGACGCTCATGCCGTCCTCGACCAGCCGGGCCGCCTCGCGCGCGATCGCCTGCTTTTGCGCGACATTGACGTCGCGGCTCATGGCGAAGGGCACGCCCGCGAGCTGGTGCTGATGGCGCGGCCGCAGCGCCTCCGCCCCGCCGCGAACCCGGCGCAGCTCGCCATTGCGGTCGAGCGCCGCGATATCCCGCCGGATCGTCGCCTCCGATGCATCCAGCATGTCGACGAGATCGGAGAGCGCGATGATCGAGCGCTCGTTGGTCAGCTTGACGATTAGCCGGTGCCGTTCGCGTTCGAGCATCTGTTTCCGTTTCCCCGCCTTGGCCCGGCGCCGGTCGCTGCCGGCTGCATCCTTCATTTTTTCAGGCGCATCGCAATGCCGCTTGCAAGAAAATGACAGAACTTGATCGAACTTGACAATGATTGAGAGTTCGCGATGAATTTATGAAAAGGCGGTCGATACGAGCCGCTCGCCGGAAACGCCGAAGTCGAGGATCTCATGGCCGATCACGCCGTTGCGGGCGGTTTGTCGCGTCTGCTCACCAGCTCATGGGATGAGAGGCTGGCGGAGACGCTCTCGCCACAGGATCTGCTGGTCTATCGCTCGAACCTGCTCGGCGCCGACAAGCGCATCACGAATTTCGGCGGCGGCAACACCTCCTCCAAGTTCGACATGCCCGATCCCCTGACCGGCGCCCCGGTCGAGGTGATGTGGGTCAAGGGCTCGGGCGGCGATCTCGGCTCGATCCGGCTCGACGGTTTCGCGACGCTCGACATGGCGCGTTTTCGCAGCGTCCGGCAGGCCTATACCGGTCCGGAAATGGAGGACGATGCCGTCGCCCTCTATCCGCACTGCACCTTCGGCCTGAACCCGCGCGCCGCCAGCATCGACACCCCGCTTCACGGCCTGATCGACCGTCCGCATGTCGACCATGTCCACCCCGATGCGATCATCGCCATCGCCGCCTCGGTCGATGGCGAGGCGATCGCGCGCGAGATCTACGGCGACGAGATCGGCTGGCTGCCCTGGCGGCGGCCGGGCTTCGAACTCGGGCTGATGCTGGAGCGCTTCGTGCGCGACAATCCCCGCGCGCGCGGCGTCATTCTCGGCAGCCACGGGCTCTTTACCTGGGGCGATACCCAGCGTGGCTGTTATGAGACCACGGTCGAGGTGATCAATCGCGCGATCACCTGGCTGGTCGAGCAAGAGGCTGGCAAGCCGGCTTTCGGCGGTGCAGCCGTGGACATGTTGGCACCCGAGCAGCGCCGCATGACGGCGGCCCGCCTGATGCCGATCCTGCGCGGCCTCGTCTCGGAAGGGCGCGCGAAGGTCGGCCATTTCGACGATCAGGCGGCGGTACTCGATTTCGTCTGCAGCCGCGACCTCGCCGCATTGGCGCCGCTCGGAACCTCCTGCCCCGATCATTTCCTGCGCACCAAGATCCGCCCGCTGGTGCTGGAGATCGATGCCTCGCGCCTCGATGGCGAGGAACTGCTGCCGACGCTACGACAGGCGATCGCAGCCTATCGCACCGACTATCTCGGCTATTACGAGCGCTGCAGGCGCCCGGACTCGCCGCCTGTGCGCGATACCAACCCTGTCGTCATCCTCGTGCCTGGGATCGGCATGTTCACCTTCGCCGCCGACAAGGCGACGGCACGGATCGCCGGCGAGTTCTACGTCAACGCCATCAACGTGATGCGCGGCGCCAGCGCGGCCTCGACCTATGTCGGGCTGCCGGAGCAGGAAGCCTTCGACATCGAATACTGGCTGCTCGAGGAAGCCAAGCTGCAGCGGCTGCCGAAGGGCAAGCCGCTCGAGGGACGGATCGCACTGGTCACTGGCGGGGCCGGCGGCATCGGCCTCGCCACGGCCCGAAGGCTGCTCGGCGAAGGCGCCTGCGTCGTGATCTGCGACATCGACAGGGCGGCGCTGCGCGAGGCCGAAGCTGCGCTGGTCAAGAGCCACGGCCGTGACCGTGTCGCGGCCTTTCCCGTCGACGTGACCGATGAGCGGACCGTCATCGCCCTGTTCGGCGAGGCGGCGCTCGCCTTCGGCGGGCTCGACATCCTCGTATCGAATGCCGGAATCGCTTCGGCCGCGCCGCTCGAGGAAACCAGCCTCGAACTCTGGCAGCGCAATATCGACATTCTCGCGACCGGTTACTTTCTGGTCTCTCGCGAGGCGTTCCGGCTGATGAGGGCGCAGGCGCGCGGCGGCTCCATCGTCTTCATCGCCTCGAAGAACGCGCTGGTCGCCTCGCCCAACGCTTCGGCCTATTGCACGGCGAAGGCTGCCGAGATCCAGTTGGCCCGCTGCCTCGCCCTGGAAGGCGCGCCGCATGGCATCCGCGCCAATGTCGTCAACCCCGATGCCGTGCTGCGCGGCTCGCGCATCTGGGAAGGCGAATGGCGTGCGCAACGCGCAGGGGCCTACAATGTCGCCCCCGATGCTCTGGACGAGGTCTACCGCCAGCGCAGCATGCTGAAGCTCAACGTCTTCCCCGAGGACATTGCCGAAGCCGTCTATTTCTTCGCCTCGGACCTCTCCGCGAAGTCGACCGGCAACATTCTCAATGTCGATGCCGGGCACGCGCCCGCCTTCACGAGATAGATCATGGCAGAGCTCCTGATCGATCCCGGCATCATCGAAGCGCATAACCGGCAGGAGGCCGGCGGGCTCGCGCAGGATTACGAGGCGCTTTCGCGCTCGCTGGCGCGACGGGGCATCGATTGCGAAGCGCTGCTGCACAAGGTCTCGGCGCTGGAGATCGCGGTCCCGTCATGGGGCGTCGGCACCGGCGGCACGCGTTTCGCGCGCTTCCCGGGACCGGGCGAGCCCGCCGACATCTTCGACAAGCTCGAGGATTGTGCCGTCATCCAGCAGCTCGGCCGGGCGACGCCACGCGTCTCGCTGCATTTCCCCTGGGACGCGGTCGCCGACATGGCGACGGTCAGGGCGCGTGGGCAGGAGCTCGGCCTCGGCTTCGATGCGGTGAACTCCAACACCTTCCAGGACCAGCCCGGCCAGGCGCTCTCCTACAAGTTCGGCAGCCTGTCGCATGCCGACGCCGAGGTGCGGGCGCAGGCCATCGCGCATAATATCGACTGCATCCGCCAGGGCGCGGTGCTGGGTGCACGGGCGCTGACGATCTGGCTGGCCGATGGCAGCAACTTCGCCGGCCAGTCCCATCTGGCGCGCGCCTTCGAGCGCTATGTCGAATCCGTCTCCGCGATCGAGGCGGCTTTGCCCAATGAAAGCTGGCGGCTGCTCCTCGAGTACAAAAATTTCGAGCCCGCCTTCTATGCGACGGTGGTGCAGGATTGGGGCTCCTGCCTTCTGGCGGCCCAGGCCGTCGGCCACCGGGCGCGCTGCCTCGTCGATCTCGGCCATCACGCCCCCTCGACCAATATCGAGCTGATCGTCGCGCGCCTGATCTCGGCCGGAAAGCTCGGCGGCTTCCATCTCAACGATTCCCGCTTCGGCGACGATGATCTCGATGCCGGCTCGGTCGATCCGTTCCGGCTCTTCTTGGTCTTCAACGAACTGGTCGATGCCGAGCAGCGCCGGGCCTGGGACGAGGCTCCGGCGTTGATGCTCGACCAGTCGCATAATCTCACCGACCCGATCGAAAGCCTGATGCTCAGCGCCGATGCCACCAGGCGTGCCCATGCGCAGGCGCTGCTCGTCGACCGGGCGCAACTCGCGGAGCTACAGGCGCGCAACGATGCCGCCATGGCCGCGGAGACCCTGCGCCGCGCCTTCCGCACCGATGTGACGCCGCTGCTCGCCGAGGCACGGCGCCGGGCCGGGGGGGCGATCGAACCGGTCGGCGCCTATCGCCTATCCGGCTACCGGAAGCGCGTCGCCGCGCGTCGCCCGCTCAGCACGGGAAGCGGTGGCGGCATCGTCTGAGCCTCGAAGACCGAAAGCGCCGTCGGATCGTTCGGCCGGCAGGCGCAAAACGCAGAACGAACGCAGCGGAGGGAACCCATGAAGACACTCTTCAAATCACTGATGACCGGGGCCATGGCCTCGCTCGCCTTGGGAGCGGCGGCTTTCGCGCAGGCTCCGGCCCATGAGGGCAAGCTCGTCGTCTATGCCTCCCACCCGTCCGAAATGGTCGACCATTTCACCAAGATGTTCGGCGACAAATACGGCATTCGCGTCACGACCGTGAAGGCTGGCACCGGCGAGCTGCTGAACCGCATCCGCGCCGAGCGCAACCGCCCGGCCGCCGACGTCATGTGGGGTGGCTTCTCCGATACCGGCGCCTCGGCGCCCGATCTCTTCGACAAGTACAGCTCGCCCGAGCTCGCCAAGGTCGAGCCCAAAATGCTCGATGCCAACGGCTACAACACGCCGTTCGCCGCCAGCACCATGGTGATGATGTACAATAAGAGCCAGGTGAAGCCGGACCAGGCGCCCAAAACCTGGGCCGATCTCGCCAAGCCGGAATGGAAGGGCAAGATCGTCCATGCCGACCCGTCGAAGTCGAGCTCGGCACTGGCCGCGCTCAACACCTGGCTGCTGATCTACGGCCGCGACGACAAGGGCTGGACGATGGTCGAGAACATGACCAAGAACATGAACATCATCCTCAAATCGAGCCTGGTGTTCCAGCAGGTCGGCCGCGGCGAATACCCGATCGGCGTCACCTATGAGGAAGCTGCGATCAACTACGTCCTCGCCGGTACCGCCGGCATCGTCTACCCCGCCGACGGCACGCTGCTGGAGCCGGAGGGCATGTTCATCGTCAAGGGTGCGCCGAACCCGCAGGCCTCGAAGCTGTTCGCCGACTTCCTGCTCTCCGAGGAGGCTCAGAAGGAACTCACCGCGAAGTTCCCGGGCCGCCGGCCGACCCGCCAGGGCGTCCAGACCCATCCAGAGATGAAACCGGCAGGCGAGCTCAAGCTGATCGACTACGATGCGAAATGGGCTGCCACCAGCCGGGCCGAAGTGCTCGACAGGATGCAGAAGATCATCGTCAAGACGCAGCAGTAGGCGCTCCCGCCGAGCCGATCGCGGGCGAGAGCGCGACCTCTCGCCCGTCCCTCCGTGACAAGCGCGACCGACCGGGTTTCCAGATGGCCTCCACTTCCGTCCATATCGATCAGGTGACGAAACGCTATGGCGATTCCATCGCTGTCGACGGCGTCTCCCTCGATATCGCCAAGGGCGAGTTCTTCACCCTGCTCGGCTCGTCCGGCTGCGGGAAGACGACGCTGCTGCGCATTATCGCCGGCTTTCTGAAGCAGACGAGCGGACGCATCCTGTTCGGCAACAGCTGCATCGACGATCTGGCGCCGCAGCACCGCAATACGGGTATGGTGTTCCAGAGCTACGCGATCTTTCCGCATCTCAGCGTCGTCGACAACATCGCCTACGGCTTACGGGCCCGCGGCCTGAAGGCCGCCGAGGTCAAGCAGAAGGTCGACACCTATCTGGCGCTGACCCGTCTCTCCCATCTCGGCCACCGCAAGCCCCGCGAACTCTCCGGCGGACAGCAGCAGCGCGTCGTGCTCGCACGGGCCATGGTGATCGAGCCCGACGTGCTGCTCATGGACGAACCGCTCTCCAATCTCGACACCGAGATGCGCATGCATCTGCGCACCGAGATCCGCGCGCTGCAGCGCAAGATCGGCGTGACCACGATCTATGTCACGCATGATCAGGAGGAAGCCCTGCTGATGTCGGATCGGATCGCGGTGATGCGCGGCGGCCGACTGGAGCAGGTCGCCAGCCCGCACGACATCTACAACAAGCCGAGCACGCGCTTCGTTGCGAGCTTCATCGGCGAGAACAATTTCCTGCCGGCGGTCCATCGCGGCAATGCCGAGGCCGGTTTCGTCCGGATCGAGCTGCCGGGCGGCCAGTTCACGGCGAAGCTGCGCGGCGAGCTGCCGCAAGGCGCCCTCGAAGCCGCCTTCCGCCCGCAGGACATCGAATTGCGCCCGCTCGACGGCGATGGTGACGGGCTCGTCGGGACGCTGACCGACATTCAGTTCCTCGGCGGGACCGTGCGCTATGCCATCGATCTCGGTGGTGGCCATCTCGTCCAGGTCGCGGGGGCGAGCCGGACCGGCGTCATGCTGCCCGAGATCGGAACCCGGCACCGCCTCGGCGTGTCGCCAGCTGCCATCGCCCTGTTCGCGCCCGAGGCTGCCTGATGAGCGCCGTCACCGACACGGAGACCCCGCTGCGGCGCGGCGGCGGGCTCGCCCGTCATTTCGGCTTCTGGCCGGTGGTCACGGCCATCGTCCTCGTCCTCATCGTCGGGCTCCTGCTGGTGCCCGTCGCGAACATCGTCGGCGTCAGCCTCTCGGCCGGGGCCAAGACCGGCAGCATCTTCGAGAACTACGTCAACTTCTTCTCCGAACGCTTCTACTACCAGACGCTGATCAACAGCTTCTGGGTCAGCATCTGGGCGATGATCTTCGCCGTCTGCCTCGGCGTTCCCGCAGCCTATTTCGTCAATCGCTACGAGATCTGGGGGCGCGGCTTCGTGCGCGCCGCCGTCGTCCTGACTTTCGTCTCTCCACCCTTCATCGGTTCCTATTCCTGGGTCGTCCTGTTCGGGCGCAGCGGCGTCCTGACCCAGTTCTTCAATTCGATCGGCGTCTCGCTGCCCTCGATCTACGGGGCCTCGGGGATCATCTTCGTCTTCACGCTGCAGTTCTTCCCCTTCGTCTTCCTGCTCGTCTCCTCGGGCCTGAAGTCGATCGACCAGAGCGTCGAGGATGCCGCCCGCAATCTCGGCTCCAGCGAGTTCCGCACCTTCCGTACCGCGATCGCCCCCTTGCTTGTGCCCTCGATCACCACGAGCGCCCTGCTGGTCTTCATCGCCTCCTTCACCGATCTCGGCACGCCGATCATTCTCGGCGAACGCTTCCGGGTCCTGCCCGTCCTGATCTATGGCGAGTTCGTCAACGAGTTCGGTGGCCGCCCGGTCCTTGCAAGCGCGCTCTCGGTGCTGCTCCTGTCGGTCACAACGGGGGCGCTCCTGCTGCAACGCTGGCTTTCGGCGCGGTTTTCCTACGCGACCTCGGCGATCCGCCCTCTGCAGGTCCAGGAACAGCCGTTGGGCAAGCGCATCGCCGCGACGGCCTTCGTCTTCCTGCTGATCGGCTTCGCGCTCCTGCCGCTGGTGAACATCGTCGTCTCGTCATTCCTGCAGTCGAACGGGCCGGTCCTGGTCGCGAGCTTCACGCTCGACAATTACGCGCGCATCCTCGACCGGATCACGCTGCCGCTCTGGAACACGCTGTTCTACACCACGGTCGCGACGCTGCTCTGCGCTATCATCGGGACGGCGATCGCCTACATCATCGTGCGCCGGCCGGGGCCGGTTTCGAGCCTGCTCGATACCGTGGTGATGTTCTCCTATGCGGTTCCGGGGATCGTGCTGGGCGTCGGCCTGGTCGTGACCTATCATGAACCGCCCTTCGCCCTGACCGGCACCGCGGCCATCATCATCCTGGCTTATTTCATCCGCCGGCTGCCCTTCTCGGTCCGGTCCTCGGTCAGCATGCTGCAGCAGATCTCGCGCGATACCGAGGATGCCTCGATCAATCTCGGTGCGGGGCCGGGGCGAACCTTCGCCAAGATCACCGTGCCCTTGCTGGCGACGGCGATCCTTTCGGGCGCGCTGCTGACCTGGTCGAATACCATCCGCGAACTCAGTGCGACGCTGATCCTGCAGTCGGGAACGACGACGACGGTCGCGATCGAGATCTTCAACGAGGTCGTGAACGGCAATTTCGGCGTCGCATCGGCGCTGGGCACGGTGCTCATCCTGCTGACCTTCCTGCCGCTGGTCGTGCTGTTCACGCTGCTCGGCAAGAAGGAGGAGGCCCTTGTCTGAGGCATGGCCTGAGATCGGGAAAGGAGCCAGTACCAGCCCCTGACGCACAGCGATCGTTCGATGATGGGTTGGGCGCCAGAAGCTCGGCTGCTCCTGGCACCCAGGACGCCTACCGACCAGTTTGCATACCGAGCCGCAGCCTATCGCTTCGCGCAGCGTGTCCCACGCTGATGATGACCGCCACCAGACCGGCTGCCGAGGTCAGGGCCCCGGCCAGCGCGACCATCGGATAGCCAAGCCCGGCGGCAATGACGCCGCCTCCAAGCGCAGCCCCAAATGCGTTGCCGAGGTTGAAGGCACCGATGTTCACGGCCGATGCGAGGTTCGGCGCGTCGGAGGCCGCCGACATCACCCGCACCTGCAGCGGTGGGACCAGCGCGAAGCTCGCGATACCCCAAAGGAAGATCAGCACGGCACTCGCAGCCGCATGCCCCATCAGGATCGCGAAACCGACGAGAACGGCCGATAGCGACGCCAGCGTCACGATCAGCGTCCGGTCGACCGAGCGGTCGGCGAAGCGGCCGCCCAGCCAATTGCCGATGGTGAGGCCCACGCCATAGGTGAACAGCATCGCCGTCACGAAGGCGGACGAGGCCTGCGTCGCCTCCTGCAGGATCGGAGCGATATAGGTAAAGACGGTGAACATGGCGCTCGACGCGATCACCGTCAGGGCCAGAGCGCCGAGCACGGCACCGCGTGTCAGCGCGCGCAACTCCGCCATTGCCTTCGCGTTCTTCGGTGCCGGCAGCGGCGGCAGGGTCAGCCGTAGCGCCGCCATGGTCGCCACGCCCAGTGCCGCGATACCCCAGAATGCCGCACGCCAGCCGAGATGCTCACCGGCCCAGCTGGCTAGCGGCACGCCGACGACATTGGCAATGGTCAGGCCCATGAACATTGCCGCTACCGCGCCCGCCTGTCGCTGCGGCGGAACAAGCCCGGCCGCGACGATCGAGCCCACGCCGAAGAAGGCGCCATGGTTGAAGGAGGTCAGGATGCGCGCGGCCAGCAGCATCCCGTAACTGTCCGAGACGGCTGCGAGCAAATTGCCGGCCGTGAAGATGCCGGCAAGGCCGATCAAGAGTGTGCGACGCGGCACACGGCCCGTCGTCAGGGTCATCAACGGGGCGCCGATCATCACGCCCAGCGCATAGGCGCTGATCAGCAGCCCCGCGCTGGGGATCGAAACGCCCAGATCGTTGGCGATGACGGGGAGCAGCCCCATCGGTGCGAACTCGGTGACGCCGATGCCGAAGGCGCCTACCGACAGCGCGATCAAGCCGGGATTGAGGTTCATGGCGACACCTCAGACAGCGCGCGGCGCCAGGCGGGCGAAGCCCTCCTGCTGCCGATAGGGCGTGTGAGGATAGGGTGGGAGCACCTCGCTCGCGGCATCGAGCGCCGCGACCTGTTCGGCGGTCAGCGACCAGCCGATGGCGCCGAGATTCTGGCGTAATTGCTCCTCGTTGCGCGCGCCGATGATCACCGACGCGACGGTCGGACGCTGGAGAAGCCAGTTCAGCGCGATCTGCGGCACTGTGCGGCCGGTCTCGCCGGCGACGACCTCGATTGCGTCGATGACGCGATAGAGAAGCTCGGTCTCGACGGGCGGAGCGAACTGCTCGGTTTCGTGCAGGCGACTGCCTTCGGGCACCGGCCGGTCGCGGCCGATCCTGCCCGTCAGGCGTCCCCACCCTAGCGGGCTCCAGACCAGCGCTCCGATGCCCTGGTCGAGGCCGAGCGGCATCAACTCGGTCTCATAGGCGCGCCCGATCAGCGAGTAATAGACCTGATGCGCGACGAGGCGCGGCCAGCCATGGCGATCGGCGACGGCCTGCGCCTTCATCAACTGCCATCCGGGGTAGTTTGAGACACCGGCATAGCGCAGCTTGCCATCGACGATCAGCCGGTCGAGCGTGCCCATCAGCTCCTCGACCGGCGTCGACGCATCGAAGGCGTGAAGCTGGAGCAGGTCGATATGGTCGGTGCCGAGGCGCTTCAGCGAGGCTTCGACCGCGCGGACGAGCCGCGACCGCGACGCGCCCCAGTCCTGGGGGCCGTCGCCCATCGGCAGTCCGGTCTTGGTCGAGATCAGGACGTCGCCGCGCCGGCCGCGCACCGCCTCTCCGAGGATTTCCTCCGAGGCGCCGTTTGAATAGACGTCCGCGGTGTCGAACAGCGTGACGCCGGCCTCCAAGCAGATGTCGATCAGCCGCCGCGCCTCGCGAATGTCACTCTGTCCCCAGGCGCTGAACAGCGGGCCTTTGCCGCCGAAGGTGCCAGTTCCGAAACTCAAGGCCGGAACGCGCAGCCCCGACGACCCCAGTTGACGATAGTCCATGGCTCTCTCTTCTGTTGCTATGTTGATGCACAGATAGAGGTGAGGCAGGCACGGGATTACCCGGGTTGGCCGGCGAGGATATCTGCGATGGACGCAAAGACACCACCGAGCGCCGATCGGGCGCATTCGTTGGCGATGTTCGTAGCCGTGGTCGAGCAGGGCAGTTTTTCGGCGGCGGCGCGACTGCTGGGCCTGAGCCCTTCAGCGGTGAGTCGGACAATCGACCGCATCGAGGTCCGGCTCGGCGTGCGGCTGCTGCTGCGCTCGACGCGAGCGCTCTCGATCACCGCCGAGGGACAGGCCTATCTGCAGGCGGCACGGCGGATCCTCGCCGATCTCGACGATGCCGAGCAGCAGATCGCCGATCAGGGCGCCCCGCGCGGCCGCCTGCGGGTCAGCGCCGCACTGTCGCATGGGCGGCTCTGCGTCGTGCCGCTGCTCGGCGAGTTTGCGGCGCTCTATCCGCATATCCTTGTCGACATCGCGCTGACCGACACGCTGGCGGACATCGCCGCCGGCCAGGCCGATGTCGCGATCCGCTTCGGACCGCTCGCTGACAGCGCGCTGACGGCGCGCAAGCTGGGCGAGACCCGGCGGATCATCGTGGCCTCGCCCGATTATCTGTCCCGCTTCGGCACGCCGCAGGTGCCGGAGGACCTTCACCATCACAACTGCCTGAACTTCAACTTCCGTCGCGTCGAGCCGGTCTGGCCCTTCTCTCGTGCCGGCCGCGACGTCGCCCTGACAGTGAAAGGCAGCATCGAAGCCAATAATGGCGAGACACTGGGCCAACTCGCGGCGATCGGCGTCGGCATCGCCCGCGTGGGCGCTTTCAGCGTCGTGCAGGAGATCGCCGATGGGCGGCTGGTCCCGATCCTGGAGGAGTTCAACCCGGGCGATGTGGAGGTGATCCACGCCGTGTTCGTCGGCGGCGCCACCACGCCAGCGCGCATCAGAGCCTTTGTCGACTTCATGGCGGGACGGCTATAGCGAGCCATGCCCGCATGCGAACAGCCGGCGGCACGCAGGCCCCCCGTGACCGGCATCGCACCGGTCACGGGGGTCGCATCGATCTGTAGGCTCAGCACGCTACCCTCGCGACAAGGGGCGGGGCCGATGCCCGGCTTCAGAAGCCGCTGCGCGACCCGACCGGATTGTCGAGCAATCCGGTCGCTGCGCGTGTCAGCGCTGGCCGTCGCCGACGCTGACCTTCTCCTTGAGCAGGCCGCCAAGGCGCGAATGGACGCGCCCGCCGGTGCCCATGACCAGCGAGAACAGGATCTCGCGCGGCTTCGGCGCATCCTGGATGCCGATCTCGATGCTGTTGAAGTGGCTGCGCACGTAGGAAGCGTGGATATAGTGCACCGGCACCATCATGCGATAGCCGGCCGAGGCCACGGCCTTGACGGCCGGAACCATCGCCTTGGGCTCGCCGAGGACGGTGCGCATCGCCCAGCCGCCGGCCTCGTGCCAGACCGCGCCATGCTCCATCTCGCCATCGATGCCGACGATCGCGGCCTTGCTGTAGACCTCGATGTTCTCCTTGCCAGCCAGCGTCTCGACGAGCTCGGTCGCCAGCAAGGTGCCGAGCGAGCGCAGTTCGGCCATGAAGGGCATGAGATCCGGCTCATAGCGGCCGGCATAGGGGTTGGCGATCACCGCGCTCGCGGCGGCGAGCTTGAGCGGCTTCTCCGGGGCCGGCCCGCCCTCGTGATAGATCGTCTCGACGATCAGGCTGCGCTTGCGAATGGCGATGAGCGACATGGTCTATCTCCGATTGGCGTCGTGCGGTACGTTTCAGGAGCGGGTCGCGGCGCTTCGCCGTGCGACATGCCGGTAGATGCTGGTATTGTCAGCGCCCGGCTCGGCCTCGTCGACAGCTTCTTTCCAGACGCTGTCACACAGCCGCAGCAGCCGCCCGTCGACGCCGGTGACGCCCTGCAGCTTGGCGGCGGTCGCGATGTCCTTGGCCTGCAGCGCGAGCGCGAAGCCACCGGCGAAATCGCGCGGGATGATAAATTGCTTGAGCTTGGTCTCGCTGGCGACGTTACGGCCGCTCGAGGCGTTCAGCACATCGGCGAAGATGCCGGGATCGAGTTCCATGCGCTCGGCGATCGCCAGCGCTTCCGAGACCGCGAGCAGCCCGGCGGCGTAGACGTAGTTGTTGAGCGCTTTCATCGCATGGGCGGAGCCGATGGCGCCGGTGCGGATCAATGTCGCGCCCATCCGCGCCAGGATCGGCTCGATGCGCGCGAAAGTCGCCTCGTCAGTGCCGGCCATGATCGCCAGCGTTCCCGCACGCGCCTTGGCGACAGCGCCGGAGACGGGGGCATCGACGAAGCCGATGCCCGCCGCTGCCAGGACCGGCGCCAGGCGGATGGTCTCGGTCGGGTCGGACGAGCCCATGTCGATGATGGTGCTGCCCCGCCGCAGGATCCGGACCAGGCCGGGCTCGCCGTCAGCACCCTCGATCACGCGCGAGGTGATCGCGCTGTTCGGCAACATGGTGATCACGACGTCGCAGCCGGTGAGATCCTCCAACCTGGTGCTCGTCGATAATGCGTTGCCGTATGAGGGCAGGCTCGTCAGGGCCTCAAGCGCCGCGGGTGCGCGGTCGAAGGCGATGACGGCGAGCCCGTCGCGGCTCGCCAGATTCTCGACCATCGGACGTCCCATCATCCCGAGGCCGATAAAACCGATCGTGGTGGTCACCTGTCACGCGCTCCCGGGTCAGTCGATCTTGTAGTCCATCCAGGCTGCGACCATGTCGCGCAGCGCGGAGCCTTCCTGGAACTGTTCGCGGCTGCCGTCAGCCTTGTTGCGTCCCAGTTCGAGGATGTAGAGGTGGTCGGAAACCTCGGCGCAGCGACGCACGTTCTGGTCGACGAGGATGACCGTCATCCCCTCATCCGCGAAGGAGCGGATCAAGGTGTAGAACTCGCGCGAGATCTTCGGTGCCAGCATCGCCGTCGGCTCGTCGAGCAAGATGACCGAGGGCTCGAGCAGAAGTGCGCGACCAAACTCGACGAAACGCTGCTGGCCGCCGCTCATGCTGGAAACCGGATCGTTGCGCTTGTCCCTGAGGATCGGGAAACGGTCGTAGATCGCATCGATGCGCCGCCGGACGCGCGCCTTGTCGTGGCGGAACACCCAGCAGCCCAGCACGAGATTGTCCTCGACCGAGAGATCGGCGAACAGGCTGCGATGCTGCGGGACGAAGGCGACGCCTTCTCCGGCGCGGTCATGCGGCTTCTGCCGGCTGATATCGCGCCCGTGCAGGGTGACCGAGCCCGAGCGCAAGGGCAGC
The DNA here is from genome assembly GCF_058798075.1 of Allobosea sp. GW823-FHT01F03. Taxonomy (NCBI): domain Bacteria; kingdom Pseudomonadati; phylum Pseudomonadota; class Alphaproteobacteria; order Hyphomicrobiales; family Alloboseaceae; genus Allobosea; species Allobosea sp. GW823-FHT01F03. Next base: position 4,971,842 of record NZ_CM179505.1, read on the forward strand.
AGACCGAAGAAGGTCTTCAGCGCGGTCGACTTGCCGGCGCCGTTGGGGCCGATGATGCCGGTAACCTGTCCGGCCCGCGCTTCGATGCTGACCTTGTTCAGGATGGTGATGTCACCGTGATAGGCGACGGTGACGTCCTTGATGGCCATGGTGGGGCTGGACATGTCAGGCTCCCAGATAGGCTTCGATCACAGCAGGATCGTTGCGCACCGTGTTGGCGTCCCCCTCGCAGAGCAGGGTCCCCTCGTTGAGTACGATCACATGGCCCGAAAGCTGGTAGATCGAGGTCAGGTCGTGGGAGACCAGAACCACCGAGCAGTCGTGCTCGCGCGGCAGCTCGGCGATGATCGCGATCAGAAGCTGGGCGAGGCCGGGGTTCACGCCGGCGAAGGGCTCGTCGAGCAGGATGACCTTCGGCTTCGCGACCATGATCCGGGCGAGCTCCAGCAATTTCTGCTGTCCGCCCGACAGTTCCTCGGCGAAATTATGCCTCAGCCCGAAGAGCTGGACCTTGTTCAGCCAGTAGGAGGATGCCTCGTAGCGCTCCGCCGCGCTCAAGCCCATCTGGCCCTGCGCGACATCGAGATTGTCGAGCAGCGACAGGTGCGAGAAGACGCGCGGCACCTGGAAGGTACGCCCGATACCTCGCCGGGCGATGGTGTGGACCGGCAGGCCCCCGATCTCCTTGCCGTCGAGCCGGATGCTGCCGCTATCGGGCTGGTAGATGCCGTTGATGCAGTTCAGCATCGTGGTCTTGCCCGAGCCATTCATGCCGATCACGCCCAGGATCGCGCGGCGCGGCAGATGGAAACCGACGCCGCGCAGCGCGGCGACGCCGCCAAAGCGCTTCTGAAGTCCTTCAACCTTCAACATGACGATGCCCCGGTCAGCGCAGCGCCTGCCGGCCGAGCAGGCCGGTCGGGCGGACGAAGATGGTCGCGACCATCAGTACGAAGCCGCAGATCGTCGCGATCGACGGGTTGAAATAGATCGACGCGACCTGCTCGGTGACGGCGAAGAGAATGGCGCCGAGCATCGCCCCGATCGGATGGCCAAGACCGCCGAGCACGATGACGACGAAGCCGATCAGCGTGTAGTCCGCACCGACGAAAGGCGAGAAGGACGGGAAGACGAGCGCCGTCAGGATGCCGGTCACGCCGGCGAGGCCGATGCCGAGGCCGAAGGCGATCGCCGAAAGCTGTTCGACCTTGATCCCGACGATGCGCACAGCGTCGCGATTCATGATGATCGCTCGCAGAGCCTTGCCCGTATGGGTCCGGTACAGGAAATAGGCCAGCCCGGCGACGATCATCAACGCGGCGGCGAGCGCGACCAGCCTTACGGTCGGCACGACGACCGGTCCGAACGTCAGGAAGACCGGCTCCATTTCGAAGGACAGCGAGCGGGCATCGGCGTCGAAGACGAGCAGCATCAGAGCGCCCATGGAGATCGAGACACCGAACATCAGCAGAAGCGACGAGATCTCTGGGTCGTCAGCCTTGGCCAAGGGCGGGATCAGCACGAAATAGAGCAGGTAGCTGACACCGAAGAACACGGCGAAGGTCAGAGGCATCGCCAGGAAGGGCTGGATGCCGAGCGCCTGCAACAGGAACCAGGCGAAATAGGCGCCCAGGATGACGAACTCGCCATGGGCGAAGTTCACGACGCGCAGCACGCCGAATACGATGTTCAGGCCGGCGCCGATCAGACCGTAGATCACGCCCATGATCAGGCCGTTGATGATGCCTTGAAGGAGAAGTCCGCTCACGATGTTTCCCCTCAGGCGATGAAGCGCCGCAGCTGCGGCCGCCGCTTCAGCACGGTTCCGACGATCCCGCGCGGCAGGAAGAGCATCAGCGCGATGATGACGAGACCGAGCAGGAGCAGGTTGATCAGCGGGAATTTCTGCCAGATCACATGGTCGATCCCGAGCAGCACTGCGGCGCCGACCACCGGGCCGATGATCGTGCCGAAACCGCCCGCCATCGCGTAGACGATGCTCTTCGCGGTGATCAGCACGTGGAAGGCGTATTCGGGATCGATGATATTGGTGTGCCAGGCCTCGACGCCCCCGGCGAGCGCCGGGAACAGCGCCGCAAGCAGCCAGGCCACGAGGCGGGTACGCGGCACGTCGATGCCGATGCAGGCGGCCGCTCCATCGTCGTCACGGATCGCCTTGAGCGCCTTGCCGAGCGCCGACTGCGCCAGCCAGAGCACGCTGAGCAGCGTCGCCGCCATGACGAGGAGCATGGCATAGTAGCTGGCGAAGGGGTTGTTCGAGGAGGACAGGATCAGCCCCATGCTGCCGCCGGTGATGTCGGAGGGCAGGTTGGCGATGATCAGACGCATGATCGTGGCCAGCGCCAGGCTGACGATGCCGAAATAGACGCCCTTGAGCCGCAGCGTCGGCGCGAGCAGGAGCGCCAGGCAGATGCCGGCGACCCCGGATGCCACGAGAGCCAGCGGGATCGGCCAACCGAGGACCTTGTAGCAGATGCCGGCCGCATAGGCGCCAACGCCGTAGAAGACGACATAGCCAAAGGGCAGGTAGCCGGTGAAACCGACCACGATGTTGAGCGCGCTCGCCATCGTGATCCACAGCATGAGGTAGAAGGCGAAGGAGGTATTGCCGGTCAGCACCGGCACGAGCGCAAGCGCCGCAATGACCGCAGCAAAGAACGCTGCCGCCATGCGCGCGCGCAGTCGCTCGCCACCCTCATCCTGTCTGCGACTGGCCTCGACCGCCGCCGCGTGATCCGCCGACTGCATGTCACCTCCCTGATGGCCGAGCGCGAGCTGCCCGACTCCTTATCCGGAGGCATCATAACTACAGGTTACTCCCTGTGTCCATTTTCTTTGCAGAGCCTCGGCCGAAAATTGCGCCCATGCCCGGCGAGGAGAGCCGGCCGACCCCGCGACAGGCTCCGCGGATCACTGGCGGAGCAAGGCGATGAACCGCTTCGCCAACGGCCCCGGCGGCCGATTACGGCTGTGGACAATGCTGGTCCGCAGCGAGATTTTTTCCTTGAGCGGCCGGGTCACGACATTCAGCCAGGACAGGTTCCGCGCCGTGAACTCGTCAACGAGCGCGACACCAACGCCTGCATCGACCAGCGCACAGGCCTGCAGGCTGTTCGTCACGTCGGCGCAGACCCGGCAGGGCAAGCCGGCCTGCTCGAAGGCGCTGCTCGTGAGCATGCCGAACGGCATGCGGCTGCCGACGAGAATATGCGGATAAGGAGACAGATCCGCGAGCGATACCAACGGCTTGACGGCCAGTGGATGATTCCGCGGAAGCGCCGCGAGCATACGCCCTTCGAACAGCGGCAGAACGGTCAGGAGCGGATGATCCGTCAACATGACCAGAAGGCCAAGCTCAGCCTCGCCCTGAAGCACGCTCTCGATCATCTCCGGCACGGCGCCGGTTTCCAAGCGCACGACAATTTCGGGGTTTTCCAGCCGGAAACGCGCGATAACGCCGGGAACAATGGCGTAGGCCAGGCTGGGAATCGATGCCAGGGACAGCGCGCCGCCGCCCTCTTTCGTCAGACTGTCGGCGATATCGTTGACGCGGCGCATAATCTTCTGCGCCTTGGCGATCTCGTCGAAAAGCAGCCGCACCTGCTCGGTCGGCTGCAACTTGCCGCGCACGCGCTCGAACAAGCTGCTGCCGAGCTGGGCCTCGATTTGCGAGAGCATCTTGCTGACGGCGGGCTGGCTGACATTCAGCAGCCGGGCAGCCCCGCTTGATGACCCGGCCATGACGATGGCCCACAGGATTTCCGTCTGCCTGAAATTCAGCGCCATGGCCCGCTCGCCTGTTACTTGACGTTATAGGTGGATTGGATCAGCTTGCGGATCAAGCCATGAAGGCTCGCGCCGGCGGACGCTGGCGTCACGCGATAGCAGGGAGGAATGTTCATGAGGTCAACACTGTTTCGGACGGTGAGCGTCGGTGCACTTGGCGCGCTCATCATGGCCGGCGCGGCCGAGGCCGCCGAAAAGCTCCGCGTCGGCATGACCGTCTCGTCGACCGGCAGCTTCGCGCTCGCCTCGCAGTCAGGCGCACGCGGCATCGATATCTGGGTGGACGACGTCAACAAGCGCGGCGGCATCGAGATCGGCGGCAAGAAGGTCCCGGTCGAGATCGTCAAGCTGGACGATCGCAGCGACAAGCAGATGGTCACGCGCGTCTACGAGAACCTGATCTCCGACGAGAAGGTGGATTTGGTCTTCGCGCCGTTCGGCTCGACGCTGACCGCTGCGGCCGCGACCGTGACCGAGCGTCACGGGAAATACATGATGGTCTGGTCGGCCGCCAGCAATGATCTCTATCGCCAGGGCTTCAAATATATGGTGTCCGGCACGCAGATGCCGGTGTCGGCCATCCTGCGGGCGTCGACGGAACTGGCCAAGGATCTCGGCGTCAGGAAGGTCGCGATCATCCACTCCGACGAACCCTATCCGGCCGGCGAGGCGGAAGGCGGGCGCGAGCTCGTCAAGGAGGCGGGCATGGAGCTCGTCCTGCTCGAGAAATTCCCCAAGGGACAGAAGGACTTCAGCACGATCCTGCAGAAGGTCCGCGCCAGCGGTGCCGAAGCGCTGTTCCCGGCGGCCTATGAGGGCGACCAGATCAGCATTCTGCGCCAGATGAAGCAGCTCAACATCCATTTCCCGTTCGTGTTCATGGAATATGCCTCGACGCCGCAGTTCGCGGCCGCCGTGGGCAAGGATGGCGCCTATATCTTCAGCCACACCAACTACCATCCGGCGATCAACTGGGCGGTCACCGCCGGGCTGAACCGCCAGCAGTTCGCCGACGCCTACAAGGCGAAGTTCCCGAACGCCGAGTTCGCGCCGGACTATCAGACCGTCCTGGCCTATGGCGCGGGCGTGCTGACCGAGGAAATCATCAAGAAGGCCGGGAGCACCGATGCGGCGGCCCTGAAGAAGGCCTCGCTCGATCTCTCCGACAAGGTGACGGTCCTCGCCGGCCCCTATGCGATCGACGAGACCGGCAAGCAGCTGAAGATGCCTTTCCCGGTCCTCCAGGCGCAGACCGACGGGCGGCTCGAAACCGTCTGGCCGAAGGATGTCGCCACCGTGAAGCCGGTCTTCCCGATCCCGGCCTGGAACAAGCGCTGATCCTGAACGGGACCGGCTCCGCGATGGAGCCGGTCCCCAATTTTTGAGTCATTCATGCCCGACCTGACCTCGGCCACGCTTTCGACGCTGGCCGCCGGCCTCGAAGCCGGAACCCATTCAAGCCGCTCCCTGACCGAATATTATCTCGATCGCATCCGGCGGCTCGATGGAGCGCTGAACGCCTTCGCCTCGGTCGACGAGGTGGCCGCGCTCGATCTGGCCGATGCAGCCGACCGGCGTCGCGCGGCGGCCTACGGGCTGGGCCCGCTGGATGGCCTGCCGATTGCGGTCAAGGATCTCTGCGACATCAAGGGACGTGTCACCACAGCCGGTTCGCGTGTCTGGAGCGAGCGTCGCGCAGATGCGACAGCGCCGGTGGTCCAGCGCCTGATCGAGGCCGGCATGGTGGTTCTCGGCAAGACGCAGATGGTCGAATTCGCCTTTGGCGGCTGGGGAACCAACCCGCATCTCGGCACGCCGCTCAATCCGTGGGATCTGAGCGAACCGCGGATTCCGGGTGGCTCGTCGAGCGGATCCGGTGTCGCGGTGGCCGCAGGCCTCGTTCCTGCCGCGCTCGGCTCGGATACAGGCGGGTCCGTGCGAATCCCGGCTGCGGCGAATGGCGTGACCGGCCTGAAGACCTCGCGCGGCCGGATCGATCTGGCCGGCACTGTCCCGCTGTCCTCGACGCTCGACACGATCGGGTTTCTCGCCCGGACCGCCGAGGATGCGCTTCTCCTGACCCGGGCCGTCGGCGACGCCCCCCGGCATGGCGATCAGGCCAGCTGGCCCGGGACGGAACGTGCACGCCCGCTCGCAGGCATCCGCATCGCGACCATGGACCCGCGCCATTATCCCGTGCCGGTTGCCGACGATGTCCAAATGGCAACGGAAGCGGCGATCGCAACCTTTCGCGAGCTGGGCGCCACCATCGAGATGGCGACCGTCCCCTTCGATTTCATGCGCCTCATGCAGGCGAACGGGGTGATCATCGCCTCGGAGGCCTATGCCTATCACCGCCACCATATCGAGGATGAGGCACTCCCCTTCGGGCCAGGCGTCCGGAGCCGCGTGCTCAGCGGCAAGGCGATCTCCGCTTCGGCCTATCTCGACGCGCTGGGCTATCATCGTGAGATGCAGCTGGTCTGGCAGCGCTGGAGCAGGGAATATCACGCGCTGCTGACGCCCTGCCTGGCGGATCCTGCCATCCCCGTGTCGGAGGTTACCGAGGACTTCTCCTCGCCCGCGGTCTTCACCCGCGCCGGAAACTTCGTCGATGCGACGGGCCTTGCCCTTCCCGCCGGCTTTTCGGGTTCCGGGCTGCCGGTCGGGATCCAGCTGCTTTCGGCCCCCGCTTCGGAGGCGTTCATTGCCCGCCTTGGCGCTGTCTTCCAGCGGGTGACGGAATGGCACAATTGCGCGCCGGATCTTTCAGCCCTCGATTCGTAGAGCATTTCCGGGCGAAGCGGATACCGCCCCCTCCCCCGCGGCGGGGGCGCGGAGGCTCGCGCCAACCGCATCGGCCGGGTCCGCACGCGGCAACTGACGATCCTCTGGTTCTCGTTCTTTTCGATGCTCTACGGAGTTGGAATTGGCCCGCTTCCGTAACAGTCGACGGAAGCGGATCAACTCCATGCCGTCACTGCCGCGAGCCCCGACGCTTCAGGATCGCCGGGGTGCAGGGCGCGCCGAGCCAGCCGACAACCACACATGTGCGGTTCGGCAGCGCAGCCGAGCCCAATGTCCGCGCATGCCATGTCAGCTATGGCGGCCCGCATCGTCCCTTCATCCGCTCCAAGCCTTCCCGAAACGGCAACCCAAGCAATATCAACGCCCGAGCCGCGCGCTGATTTCGGCAGCGGCCTCCAGTACCAGCGGAAGATCGCGCGGCTTGCCATCCTGCATGACGAATTGCGGGGTCAGGGCGGTGATGCTGATGCTGCCGGCGAGTGCGCCTGCATGGTCGAAGACTGGTGCACCGAGGCCCGACAGGCCGAGCGTGTAGTCATCCACGGCGAATTCCCAGCCGCGCTGCCTGATATCGTCCGCGGCAGCCTCAAGCGCAGCCGGATCCGTCACGGTATGCACGGTGTGGCGCGGCAGCGGCCCGCTCAACACATGCGCACGCTCCTCGCGCGGCAGGAAGGCGAGCAGGACGCGTGGGCCGCCGGCGCAGTTCATGGCGATGCGGGTACCGATGGCGGACCAGGGCGTGACGATATGGAGATCGGGCCCTTTGACACGGTCGAGGCACAGGGCAAAGCCGCGAAAATACGTCCAGATGAACGAGGTCGCCCCGGTCCGTTCGGAGAGACGGGCCAGAATCGGCGCCGCGATATCGCGCAGGTCGCTGCCATAGCGTACGCCCGGAACGAGCAGGAGAATGCCCGGCCCAAGGGCGTAGGTCTTGGTGCTGTCGTCAAACTCGATGAACTCGGCCGTGGCGAGTGTCTGCAGCAGCCGCCGCGTAGTGCTCTTGTCGAGGCCAGTATGTCGCGTCAGCTCCGCAAGCGACAGCCGTGAGGCGGCAGGGCTGAAGGCGCGCAGAATCGCCATGGCCCGCTCGACGGCACGCACTTTGGACAGTCCGTCTCTTGCTTCCATCGCAGCCTCTTTCACGACCTGTTTCGCGAACGGGCAAGCCTGCTAATGCTCACGACGACGTATCGCCTGATGATACCTCGTGACACAGCTTGACACCATCGCAAAGTGCTTTTCCTATTGCAGCGTCGAACCGAAGCTCGCTCATAAGAAGCGCGCCGGAAGCTCAGGCGGGCAACCTGCCAGGGCGAGGAGGGATGATGGCACTGGCGCCCGAACTGCAGAACGCCATTATTGCGTCGGTCGAGAAGGGTTTCGACGACCAGACCGCCTATACTCGCAAGCTGGTCTCGTTTGCCTCGGTGCGTGGCGCAGAACATGCCGTGCAGGATTTCACCTATCGCGAATTGAGCAGCCGCGGCTACGTCATGGACCGATTCGCGATGGACCGAGCGGCGATCGAAGCCCATCCCGGCGGCTCGCCCTGGTCGGAACACCATTCGAAGGCGCCGATCGTCGTCGCGATCCATCATCCGCGCAAGGAAACCGGGCGGTCGCTGATCCTCCAGTCGCATCTCGACGTGGTGCCGCCTGGGCCCGAAGCGATGTGGCAGCACAAGCCGTATGGCGGCGAAATCGTGGGCGACTGGATGTTCGGCCGCGGCGCGGGCGACATGAAGGCAGGCGCTGCCGCCAATGTCTTCGCGCTCGATGCGCTGCGTCGTCTCGGCCTGCAGCCGGCGGCGACGGTTTACGTGCAGTCGGTCGTCGAGGAAGAATCGACCGGAAACGGCGCCCTGATGACGCATCTGCGCGGCTACAAGGCCGATGCGGTGCTGATCCCCGAGCCGGAGGACAACAAGCTGGTCCGGGCCAATGCCGGCGTGATCTGGTTCCAGGTCGAGGTGCGCGGCGTGCCGGTGCATGTGCGTGAGATGGGCCAGGGCGCCAATGCCATCGATGCCGCCTACCGGGTGATCGGCCGGTTGCGCCAACTCGAAGCAGAATGGAACACACGCAAGGCACAGCATCCGCATTTCGAGAATGAGGCGCACCCGATCAACCTGAACATCGGCAAGATCGAGGGCGGCGACTGGGCCTCCTCGGTGCCGTGCTGGTGCGTGTTCGATTGCCGGATCGCGATTTACCCTGGCGTGCGCGCCGCCGACGCCGCCAGAGAAATTCGCGAAACGATCGAGAACTTCGCCCGTGGCGATGCATATTTCTCCAATAACGCGCCGCGCATCACCTTCAACGGCTTCCACACCGAAGGCTCTGTGCTGGAGCCGGGCTCGGATGCGGAAGCCGTGCTCGGCCGGGCCCACGAAGCGGTTTTCGCGGCCCCGCTCGAGACCTTCATGACGCCCGCCTATCTCGATACGCGGGTTTACGCGCTGTACGATCAGATTCCGTCACTGTGCTACGGGCCGATTTCCAAAAACATTCATGGCTTCGACGAATGCGTCAGCCTGTCGTCGGTGAAAAGCATCACCAAGGCCATGGCGCTGTTCATCGCGGAGTGGTGCGGAACCGAGCCGCTGGCCGAACCGGCCTAGAAGCGTCGCAGCCGTGTGGCGGCTCCCGATAAGCAAACCAGGAACAGGGGGAATATCATGGCAGTCACAGACAAGATCCTCCGCTATTCGTTTGCGGCAACGCTCATCGGCGCCACGACCGCAGGCATGGCGGGGAGCGCTTCGGCGCGCGACATCACCATCGGCGTGATCGGCCCCCTGAGCGGCCCGGCGGCGAATTCCGGCATTTCGATGCGGCAGGCCTATGAGGTCGCGGCCGAGCAGGCCAACAAGGCCGGCGGCATCGAGATCGGCGGCGCGAAGAGCAAGATCAAGCTGATCTTCGAGGACAGTGCCTCGCGTCCGGAGGTCGGCGTCAGCGCGGCGCAGAAGCTCCTGACCCGCGACAATGTCGATATCCTGGTCGGCGATACGATCGCGAGCTCGGTCACTTTGGCGCTGATGGAAGTCGCGCCAAGCTTCGGCAAGTTCATGATGAGCGGACAGCCCGTCTCCATCGAAATCGCCAAGAAGATCAAGAGCGATCCGGCGCGGTTCGGCAATTTCTGGAAGGCGAGCTTCAACAGCGATGCCTATGCCGATGCGCTGTTCAGCTCGGTGCAGGACCTGATCAAGCAGGGCGCCGTCAAGGCCGACAAGAAGAAGGTCGCCTTCATCGTCGAGGACACCGACTACGGCAAATCGAACGTCGAATATACCGAGCCGCTGTTCAAAAAGGACGGCTGGTCGGTGTCGTCGAGCGAGACCGTGCCGCTCGGCTATGCCGATTTCTATCCTCAGCTCTCCAAGCTGCGTGGCAACGAGCCCGACGTGCTGATCTCGATCTTCACCTCGGTCAATTCCGGCATCGCGCTGGTCAAGCAGATCAAGGAGCAGGGCCTCAAATCGCTCCACCTGGCGGTCTACTATCCGATCCGCCCGGAATTCCTGAAGGGCGCGGGTGCCGCCGCCAACGGGCTGTTGTGGACGCCGCTGTTCTTCGACCCCGTCAACAACCCGAAGCACAAGGGCTTCGCGGAGATGTTCAAGACGGAGGCCAAGGTCGAGGGCAATGGCGACCACGCCCAAGGCTATTGCCAGATGACGATGCTCCTCGACAACATCAAGAAGGCCGGCTCGATCGAACCCGCCAAGCTGTCGGAAGCCTTCGCCAAGACGGATTCGCAATGCGTCATCGCCCGGCTGGTCTATGATACCGAAATCCATACGCCCAAGACCGGCGCGGATTATTTCCCGGTGCCGATCGCCCAGATCCAGGATGGCGTGAGCCGCGCGATCTGGCCCTCGACCGCTGCGACGTCCACGTTCAAGCCGGCCAAATAGGACACGGCAGGCGCGTCGGGACCAGTCAACGGTACCCCGGCGCGCCGTTTCATTGCGTGATCGTTTCGTGGCAGCGGCGGGGTCCGACTCTATGCAAAATCCGGCGCCCGTGACGCCCTTGTTGAAGGTCGAGGGCATCACGATGGCTTTCGGCGGCATCGTCGCCGTCGATAATCTGAGCTTTTCCGTGCAACCTGGCGAGATCCTCGCGCTGATGGGGCCAAACGGGGCCGGCAAGACCACGACCTTCCACGTCATCGCCGGGGTGCACGCGCCGACCAAGGGCAGGATCACCTTCGATGGGCAGGAGATCACGGACACCAGGCCCGATCGGCGCTGCCGGGCAGGCCTGGCGCGCACCTTCCAGATCACCCAGCCCTTCGACGAACTCACCGTCGTCGAGAATGTCATGGTCGGCGCCATCGCCCATCACCGTTCCATGGCCGATGCGCGCGTCGAGGCCCGGCGCTATGTGGACATGGTTGGCTTGAGCGAACGGGCCGACATTCTCGCCAAGGGGCTGAGTACCGGCCAGCGCAAGCGGCTGGAAATGGCGCGCGCCATGGCGACGCGGCCGAAGCTGCTGCTTCTCGACGAGGTGACGGGCGGCGTCGACATGGCGAGCGTGCCCGGGCTGATCGAACTGGTGAAGCGACTGCGCGGCGAAGGGCTGACGCTGATCATCATCGAGCACAACATGAAGGTGATCACCGAGCTTGCCGACCGCGCGATCTTCATGAATCGCGGCGTGCGCATGGCCGAGGGCACGCCGGCCGAGATCGCGCGTCACCCGGAGGTCATCGAACTCTATCTCGGCGACGGTGACGGGCATGGCTGATACCCCCATACTGACGGTCGAGGGCCTCAACGTCCTTTATGGCGACTACCAGGTCCTGTGGGACGTCTCCATGCAGGTCGGCCAGAGCGAGGTGGTCGCCGTGCTCGGCCCCAACGGCTCGGGCAAAAGCACCGTGCTCAAGGCGATCATGGGCCTGGCGCCGGCCAAATCCGGCAAGGTGATGTTCGAGGGCCAGGACATCACCCGCGTGCCGACGCATGAGATGGTGGGCCTCGGCATCGCGATGGTGCTGGAGCGCCGCCGCCTGTTTTCGGCGATGACCGTGCGCGAGAACGTGCTGCTGGGCGCCTATCACCGCAGCGTCAGCAAGGAGGCGCGCAACCGGCTCGAATGGGTGGAGAGCCTGTTTCCGATCCTGGCGGAGCGGCGCGACCAGATCGCCGGCAAGATGAGCGGCGGCGAACAGCAGATGGTCGCGATCGCCCGCAGCCTGATGTCGAAGCCGCGTCTGCTGCTGATGGACGAGCCTTATCTCGGCCTCTCGCCGCGGGTCGTCAAACAGATCGGCGAGATCATCAAGCGCATCAACCAGGACGGCGTCGCGGTGATCTTCAACGAGCAGAATGTGCAGCTCTCCTTCGGCCTGTCCAACCATGGCTACCTGCTCGAAGGCGGGCGCGTCGTGCTGTCGGGGACAGGAGACGAGATGATCCATTCCGATGTGATCCGCCGCGTCTATCTCGGCGTTTGAGGGGAAGCCTGTGACCTTCGCGATCTTCCTCGAACAGATCATCAACGGCCTGATCATCGGCTCGATGTACGCGCTGATCGGCAGCGGCATCGCGTTGGTCTACGGCACGATGCGCGTGCTGAACCTCGCCCATGGCGAGTTCTACATGCTCGGCGGCTATTTCGTGTTCTTCCTGGCGGTGACCTATGGGGTGCCGTCCTATCTCGCCATTCCGGTGGCGGTCGTCGCGACCTTCATCCTCGGCATGCTGATCCAGCGCCTGACGGTCCATTACCTGATGGGCAAGGAAGCCTGGATGTTCTCGACGATCGCAGCGACATTGGGACTGTCGATCTTCCTGCAGAACGCCGCATTGCTGACCTTCGGCGAGCAGTTCCAGAGCGTGCCCTATTATCTCGACGGCATGATCGAGATCGGCAGCGTCCGCCTGCCGCTGCAGCGCCTGCTGATCCTCGTGGTCGCCATCGTGACGATCGGGGCGATGACCTTCATCCTGAAGAAGACGCGGCTGGGCTGGGCGATCCGCGCCACTGCGCAGGACCGCGACGCGGCTGCCGTCGTCGGCATTCCGGCGCAGCACATCTACCTGATCACCTTCGGCATCGCCGGTGCGCTCGGCGCGGTCGCGGCCGCCATGCTGGCGCCGATCTATGCGATCAACCCGTGGAGCGGCATGCCGATCCTACTCAAGGGGTTCGTCGTGGTCATTCTCGGCGGGCTCGGCAGTTTCCCGGGCGCGATCGCCGGCGGCCTGCTGCTCGGTGTCGTCGAGGCGATCGGCGTGCAGCTGACCTCGTCGGAATGGCGCGACGTCATCGGCTTCGCGATGATGATCGCCGTGATCTGGTGGCGGCCATGGGGCCTGTTCGGCAAGAAGCCGTCATGAGAGCCAGCACCGCCATGCCAACACTCCCGCCGACCGTTTGGAGAGACGCATGTTCCAACCGGTAAAGCCGGCGCAATGGCTGATCATCGCAGTCGCCATCCTGGCGATGGTCGCGGTGCCGCTGGTCACGCGCAATCCCTACCTGCTGCATGTGCTGATCCTGTCGATGATCTTCGGCATCTTCGCCTCGGCCTGGAATCTGGTGGCGGGATTTGGCGGGATGAAGACCTTCGGCCATCACGCCTTTTTCGGCATCGGGGCCTATGTCTCGGCGCTGCTCAGCATCAAGCTGGGCCTGAGCCCCTGGCTGACGATCTGGCTCGGCGCGCTGGCTGCGACCGCAACGGGCCTGTTCATCGGGCTGCCGATCCTGCGGATCCGATCGATGGCGCATGTCGCGATCGTGACGCTGGGCTTTGCCGAGATTGTGCGCATCGTGATCTCGAACCTGCAGACGATCACGCGCGGCGAGCTCGGCCTGTGGGGCATCCGGCCGTTCGAAGGCTTCACCCTGCCGCTGCTCGGCAAGGTCGTGTTCTCACCGGCCGACAAGGTACCGTACTACTATCTCATCCTGCTGCTGCTGATCGCCTCGACCGCGGTGATCATGCTGCTGATGCGCTCGCGGACGGGGCTCTCGATCATCGCGATGCGCGATGCCGAGGATGCCGCGGAGAGCCTCGGCGTCAACCTCACCCGCCAGAAGCTGCTGGTCTTCGGGATCAGCGCCTTCCTGGTCGGCATCTCCGGCGCCTTCTACGCGCATTACATCAGCATCCTCACGCCGACGGCGGCGGTCGGCATCGACCTGATGATCCTGGTGATCGCGATGGCGCTGGTCGGCGGGCTCAGCACCTTCAGCGGCCCGCTGATCGGGGCGCTGATCCTGACCGGCATCGTCGAGCTGCTGCGCGATCTCGATCAGTACCGGCTGCTGGTCTATGGCGCGATCATCATCCTCATCGTGATGTTCCTGCCCAAGGGACTGACCACGCTCGGTCCGGTGTTCAGGCGGCGCTTCGCGTCGCGCTCCTCGTCCTGAGGTCAAAGGGAACGATCATGCTGGATAAGGATATCGTCGCCGCGATCACGGCGGCAGTCGATCGTGGTTTCGACGAGCAGGTCCGCTTCACCCAGGAGATGGTGCGCTGCCCGTCGGTGCGCGGTCATGAGCATACCGTGCAGGACCTGATGGCGAGCGCGATGGCCGAGCGCGGCTTGGCGGTCGACCACTGGAAGGTCAAGGTCGAGGACATCAAGGATCTGCCCGGCTTCGCGCCCGTGGTCGATGCAAGCTATGAGAACGCCTACAATGTGGTCGGTACCTATCGTCCGGCACAGCGCAAGGGCCGCTCGCTGATCTTCAACGGCCATATCGACGTGGTGCCGACGGGCGCCTGGGAACGCTGGACGACACCGCCCTTCGAGCCGCGCATCGATGGCAAATGGATGTATGGCCGCGGCGCCGGCGACATGAAATCAGGCCTGGCGGGCACGCTGTTCGCGTTCGATGCCGTGCGCGCGGCGGGCTTTGCGCCGACGGCGCCGATCCATTTCCAGTCGGTCGTCGAAGAGGAATGCACCGGCAACGGCACGCTTGCCTGCCTGCAACGCGGCTACCGCGCCGATTGCGCCTTCGTGCCGGAGCCGCTGGAACCGAAGCTGATGCGAGCCGAGGTCGGCCTGATCTGGTTCCGGGTCCATGTCGAGGGCGATCCGCAGCATGCTTCGGCGGGCTTCAACAATGTCGGTTCCAACGCCATCGAGAAGGCGCTCCTGCTGTGGCCGCCGATCAAGCGGCTCGAGGATGAGTGGAACGCGCGCAAGGCTCACCACCCGCTCTACAAGGACCACCCGCATCCGATCCGGGTCAATCTCGGCGAGATCTCGGGCGGCGAGTGGACCTCGAGCGTCCCGTCCAAGGCCGTGCTCAACATCCGGGTCGGCGTGCTGCCCGGCGTGAAGCTCTCCGATATCCAGCGCGAGATCGAGGCGCGGGTGCACGAGGCGGCGCTGGCCGATCCCTATCTGTCGAACCACCAGCCGCGCATCGAGTATCACGGCCATATGGCGGAAGGGTATGTGCTGGAGAATGCGGAGGGCCCGGAAGCCGTACTCGGTCGCGCCCATCAGGCGGTATTCAATGCGGTCCTGCAGGAGGAGATCACCTCGGCGGCGACCGATGCCCGCTTCTTCGGCCTCTACCAGAATACGCCCGGCCTGGTTTACGGGCCGATCTGCGAAAGGCCTCATGGCTTCGATGAGCGGGTCGACCTCGACTCGGTCAAGGCCGTGACCAAGACCATGGCGCTGTTCCTGGCGGAATGGTGCGGAATCGAGCGCCTGTAGGCCTTTGGGAGTTTGTGCCGTGAGCATGCTGCGCGTGAATGGCGACCGGCTGTGGTCCGCATTGATGGAGATCGGCGAGATCGGCGGAACGCCCGGAGGCGGGTGTCGCCGTCTGGCATTGTCGGAAGAAGACGGGCGCGCCCGCGACCTGTTCCGCAAATGGGCGGAGGAGGCCGGCTGTAGCGTCACGGTGGACGGCATCGGCAACATCTTCGCCCGCCGCGAGGGTACGGACCACGCCGCCGCGCCGGTGGCAATCGGCAGTCACCTCGACACCGTGCCGACGGGCGGAAAGTTCGATGGCGTCTATGGCGTAATGGCCGGCCTCGAGGTGCTGCGCCGGCTGCGCGACCTGGATCTGCAGACGCGCCTGCCGATCGAAGTGATCGCCTGGACCAACGAGGAGGGCGCGCGCTTCTCGCCGATGACCATGGGCTCCTCGGTGTTCACCGGCGACATGACGCTCGACTTCGCCCTGTCGCGGCAGGACCCGTCAGGCCTGAGTGTCGGCGAGGCGCTGAAGCGCATCGGATATGCCGGCAACATGGCAGTCGGGGGGCGCCCCTTCACGGCTTATCTCGAGGTTCATGTCGAGCAAGGGCCGCTGCTGAAGGAAGGCGGCGAACAGATCGGCGTGGTGACCGGCTCGTTCAAGGCGCGCTATTTCGTGGCGACGATCAAGGGTCAGGCGGCGCATGTCGGGCCGACTTTGATGGAGCAGCGCCATGATGCGCTGGTCGGCGCGGCGGCGCTGACGCTGGAGATCGACCGGATCGGCCGGTCGCGCGGGCGTGACGGGCGCTCGAACGCGCCATATCTTGAAGTTTATCCCAATGTACGCGGCGTCATTCCCCAAGAGGTCCGGCTGAGCTGCGACGTGCGCCACCCGGATGCCGACATGGCGCTCGCCATGGAAATGGAATTGCGCGACGCCTGCCGCCGCATTGCGCAGGAGCGCGGCGTATCGATCGATCTTGAGCAATATTTCGAGTTCGGCCCGATCAACTGCGATCCGGCGATGAGCACCCTGATCCGCGACACGGCCGAAGGACTGGGCTTTTCCCAGCGCGATATTCTCACCGTGGCCAGCCATGACGCGGTGCCGATGATGGATTATTGCCCTTCAGCGCTGTTCTTCGTCCCGAGCGATACAGGCATCAGCCACAACGAGACGGAATACAGCACGCCCGAGCAATGCCGGGATGGCGCGGACGTGCTGCT
This sequence comes from Allobosea sp. GW823-FHT01F03, assembly GCF_058798075.1. Classification (NCBI taxonomy): domain Bacteria; kingdom Pseudomonadati; phylum Pseudomonadota; class Alphaproteobacteria; order Hyphomicrobiales; family Alloboseaceae; genus Allobosea; species Allobosea sp. GW823-FHT01F03. The sequence continues at coordinate 4,988,392 of NZ_CM179505.1, forward strand.
CAATGCGGTGCTGAAACTGGCCGCCTGAGGTCAATCCGCCTCCAGCGTGACATTCGGTGCGTCGGGCCAGAAGCGCGTGCCGGCCCGCGCCAGGCCGCCGCCGAGGCCCATGGCCAAACCGTCCGCACGCCAGCAGGCCGCGCCCGTGGTGGCGCCACCCGGGCCGAAGGCGATGGCCGTCATGCCACCACCGACATGGGCGACCGGCAGCACATTCCAGCCGCGCGCGGCGAGCCCGTCACGCTGGGCAGCGGGTACGGCCTCTTCCACCTCCAGCGCCTCGCCTTGCGTCCATAGCCTGGGCGCCTCGACCGCTTCCTGCAGGCTCATGCCATGATCGATCAGGTTGACGAGGGCCTGCATCACCGAGCCGAATATCCGCAAGCCCCCCGGCAGCCCGAGCGCGAAAGCGGGTTGGCCGTCGCGGAAGACGATGGTCGGCGCCATCGAGGTGGTGACGCGCTTGCCCGGCGCGATCGACAACGCGTGGCCGGGATGGGGATCGAACAGCGCCATGTAGTTGTTCGGCACGATGCCGGTACCGGGAATGATGAAGCGGGCGCCGAACAATCCGTTGATCGTCTGCGTGCTGGCGACGATGTTGCCCTCGGCATCTGCCACGGTGACATGCGTGGTATTGGCCGATTCCGATGAGACCACGCCGGGGGCCCAACTGGCGGTGCGCCTGGTGTCGATGCGGCCACGTCGCTCCCCGGCATAGACTTTCGACATGAGCTGCTCGACCGGTACCTGAACGAAAGCGGGATCGGCAGTGGCTGCGGCGCGATCGGCGAAGGCGATCTTCAGGGCCTCGCCGAGCAGATGCATGCTCTCGACCGACCCGAAGCCGAGACCGGCCATGTCGTAGTGCTCGAGTATGTTGAGCATCTGCGCGACATGCACGCCACCGGCCGAAGGCGGCGGCGGCCCGTAAATGTCGAAGCCGCGATAACTGCCGTGAACCGGAGGGCGATCGATCGTCCTGACGGCCATGAGATCGTCGAGCCCGATCAGGCCGCCGGCCCTGGCCATGTGATCGTTGATATGCCGGCCGAGCGCACCGCCATAGAGGGCATCCGGTCCCTCGGCGGCGATGCTGGCGAGCGTGTCCGCGTAATCGCCCGTTACCAGGCGGTGGCCGGCGGCGAGCGGCGTGCCGCCGGGCAGGTACAGGCGTGCAATTTCGGGGTCCCCGGCCAGATCGGCGGCAGCCTCCGCGATGCAGGCGGCGAGATAGGGCGTGACGGCAAAGCCGCGCCGGGCATGGCGGATCGCCGGCTCCATGACGTCGGCAAGCGAGAGCCGTCCGAAGCGCCGGCTCGCGTCGCACCAACCGCGCAGCGTGCCGGGCGTCGCGACCGCCTTTGCGCCGATCGTGTTCTCGCGATTCACCGTCTCCATATAGGCGGGCATGCGGTCCGAGACCGGCCGATACATATCGGGCGTGGCGGCGCGCGGCGCCGCGCTCAGACCGTCAAGCACGACATGGGTGCCGTCATGCAGGCGGATATGGGAGAGACCGCCGCCGAAAATGCCAACCATCATCGGCTCGACGACCGTAAGCGTGAACAGGGCCGCGATCGCCGCATCGACGGCGTTTCCGCCGGCCGCCAGCATTTCGGCACCGGCCGCCGAGGCAAGCGGATGGTTGGTGACGACCATGCCGCGCGAGCCATGCGCCGGCTGCTTTTCCGCGGTGAAACTCACCGCCGCCCTGTCGCGCCAGCCCTGCATCTGTCTCGCCGTCATCGCTTCCCCCAATTGCCCAAGAGATCCGTTTCCCACCGACCATAGGCCGAGCCACAATCTGAGCAATGCGATAGCGCTGTCGCAGTCTGGACTTCTGCCCTCCCAACCCTTGGAGCGATAGCGGCTTTATCGCCATGCCGAAGTCGGCCTGATGGCCGTAGCTCTCGTGGCGGCGAAGAGGTCGCAGCGCGGCTTGATCAGGGTCAGGATGACATCGTCCTGCAAGCGCGCATGGCTCAACCGGCGGACCTACCAGGACCTCGCTGACCTGGTTGCGCTCATACATCGCAACCTCGATCGAAGCCGCAATGCTCAGCTTCACGATTGAAGCGTCAAGCTCGGCTTCCTTTCGTCCTCGCGAATGGCGGCCGCCAATTCTCGGAGCGCCCTCCGCTTCCGCAGCCGACATCCAGGCGAAGGCCCTCACGGCCACCCCCAGTAATCGCATTCTCCATGCAATATGCATTGACGTTACAAGGGGCCGTTTGTAGCTTCGCGGAAACCGGGCGCGGCTCGCCGACCCGAACAATCACGCCGTCAGGGAGGTACAAATGCTCAAACGAATGACACTGGCCGCCGTCGCGCTCGCCGCCTCGGTCCTCGCCGTCCAGGCCAAATATCCGGAACGTCCCATCACGCTGATCGTGCCTTGGGCGGCGGGCGGCGGCACCGATGCGGTGGCGCGGCTGATCGCGGGAGGGCTGGAACAGGAGCTCGGCACGCCCGTCAACGTCGTCAACCGCGTCGGCGCGGGCGGCGTCATCGCTCATGCCGAAATCGCGAAGGCGGCACCGGACGGCTACACCATCGGTCTCGCGACGACCGAACTCTCGACCTATTACTGGGGCGCCACCGGCGACATCACCTGGAAGAATTTCACGCCGATCGCGCTGGTGAACTTCGACCCGAGCGCCATTCACGTGAATGCGACCTCGCAATGGAAAGCGGCGAAGGAGGTCGTCGAGGCGATCCGCGCCGGCCAGCCCGGCTCCTACAAGATGTCGGGAGTGCCGATCGGCGGCGCCGCCCATCTCGCCTTCGGCGGGCTGCTGCACTCGATTGGCATCGACCCCAACAAGGTGACGCTCGTCCCGACGCAAGGCGCCGCGCCGGGCTTCCAGCAGCTGGCCGCCGGCGGCGTCCATATCGTTGCCTCCTCGCTGCCCGAGGGTGCCTCGATGGTCGAAGCCGGCAAGGTGCGCGCGCTCGCGACCATCGGCAACGAGCGCACGGCAGCCTTTCCGAACGTGCCGACGGCGAACGAGGCACTCGGCGCCAATTACAGCGCGGGCGCCTGGCGCGGCATCGTCGCCCCTCCCAAGCTGCCGGCGGATGTCCGTGAGCGGCTGACGAGCAGCCTGAAGAAAGTCTATGAATCCGAGAACTTCACCAAGACGATGAAGGGCCGCGGCTTCGGCCTGGTCTGGGCCGCCGGTGACGATTTCGCCGCCTATCTCGATAAGGACTTCACGCAGACCGGCGACGTCATGAAGGCGATCGGCATCCGACAGCGCGATTGAACCCGATCTCGGCCGCGCCGGTCCAATCGCCGGCGCGGCCCGCCGCCGCGCGGAGTGTGCGATGAAGGTGAATAATCTAGGCCTCGGAATCATCGCCGCATTTGCGGCTCTGTGCCTGGGGATCGCCGGGATACAACTGCCCAATCCCAGCAAGCAGATCTATGGCCCGGGCTTTTTTCCGCTGCTTCTGGCCGTTCTGCTCGGCGTGACCGCAGTCGCACTGGTCGTCGAGGGTGGCCGCCAGCGCGCGGCGCCGCTCATCAGCCTCCAGCCCTGGACCCGCAATCCGGTGTTCCTGCTGCGCTTCGCCGCGATCCCGGCCGGCGTGGCCTTCTATGTGCTCTGCGTCGGCACGCTCGGCTTCCTGCCGACCGTCTCAGTGCTGCTGCTGGCGCTGTTCCTTTCGCTCGGGGTGCGCTGGCAACTGGCCCTCGCTGTCGCCGTCGGCGCCGCACTGCTCATGCACAGCCTGTTCCAACTCGGCCTGAGGGTGCAACTGCCCTGGGGCCTGCTCGAACCGATCCGCTGGTGACCCCGTGCTCGATGCTTACCTCACCGCACTCGAGATGGTGCTCGCCCCGAGCGTCCTTCTCGTCATCATCGCCTCGGCGGCCTATGGCCTCCTGGTCGGAGCGATCCCCGGACTCTCAGCGACCATGGCGGTCGCCCTTCTCGTCCCGCTGACGTTCTTCATGCCGGCGGTGCCGGCGGTGGCCGCCATCGTTACCGCGTCCTCGATGGCGATCTTCGCCGGCGATATCCCCGGCTGCCTGCTGCGCATCCCCGGTACGCCCGCCTCGGCGGCCTATGTCGAGGATTCCTATCGGATGAGCCTGAAGGGCGAGCCGGAGAAGGCGCTCGGCATCAGCCTCGTCTTCTCGGTGATGGGCGGCCTCTTCGGGAGCGCCGTGCTGATGGCGGCCGCGCCGGCGATCGCCGATTACGCCCTCAAATTCGGGGCGGTCGAGTTCTTCTGGATTTCGCTGCTCGGCCTGAGCGCGGCCGTATTCATCGGCTCGTCCAGTCCGAGCAAGGGCGTGCTGTCGCTCTTGCTCGGGCTCATCGTGGCAATGGTGGGCATGAACAATCCGGGCGCGGTGCCGCGGCTGACCTTCGGCTCCACCGACCTGATGGCCGGCATTTCGTTGATCCCGGTCATCGTCGGCATGTTCGCCCTGTCCGAGGTGCTGCGCCACATGATCAGCCCCTCGGGGTCGCTCGAGATCGTGCAGAAGAAGATCGGCGGCATCTTCGCCAGCATGTGGCGCCTCACCAAGCAGTATCCCTGGCAGATACTTCGCGGCAGCACGCTCGGCACCGCGGTCGGGATCCTGCCGGGCGCGGGAGCCGACATGGCGGCCTGGCTGTCCTATGCCATGAGCAAGCGCTTTTCGAAGGAGCCGGAGAAGTTCGGCACGGGCCATCCCGAAGGCCTGATCGAGGCCGGCGCCTCCAACAACAGCGCGGTATCGGGCGCCTGGATCCCGGCACTGGTCTTTGGAATTCCCGGCGACTCCATCACCGCGATCGCCATTGGCGTGCTCTTCATGAAGAATATGAACCCGGGCCCGACGATCTTCCTCAATTCGCCGGAGAACGTCTATGCGCTGTTCATCGTCTTCATCCTCGCCAATCTGATCATGCTTCCGCTCGGCTGGGCCTTGATCAAGATCTCGGCGAAGATCCTCAAAGCGCCGCGCGACCTGCTCATGCCCGTGATCCTGGTTCTGTCGATCCTGGGAGCCTATGCGATCAACAACTCGCTTTTCGACATCTGGGTGATGCTCGGCTTCGGCGTGCTCGCCTTCTTCATGGAGGAGAACGACATCCCGCTCGCGCCGGCCATTCTCGGGCTCGTCCTCGGGCCGATGATCGAGGAGAACTTCGTGAACTCCATGATCATGTCGGGCGGCAGCTTCGTCGGCCTTGTCGACCGGCCGATCGCGGGCACGCTCGCGCTGGTGACCGGTACCGTCATCCTGTGGCCGATCGTGGCCGGGCTGCGCAGCCGCAGCCAGCCGGCCTGAGCGCTCGGCGCGCAGGCTATATCCCGAATCCCAATGAAGAAGGCCGGCATCGATGATGCCGGCCTTCTTCATTGTCCGCAGTTCGCGCAGGGACGCGATCCGTCACCAGTTGCCGTGGGCCTGCCTTGCGCTCACCGTGCGGTCAAGCGCTTCCCAGTTCCAGTCGATGCCCAGCCCTGGCTGCTCGGACGGGAAGGCGACCCCGTTCTCGATACGGATGCCGGTATGGGTCACGAGATCGAGCTGCGGGATGAACTCCAGCCAGCGGCTGTTGGGCACGGCGCAGCACAGGCCGAGGTGGATCTCCATCAGAAAGTGCGGACAAACCGGGATGTTGAAGCCCTCGGCCATATGCGCGACCTTCAGCCAGGGCGTGATGCCGCCGATACGCGCGACATCGGTCTGCACGATCGAACAGGCACCCGCCTGCATGTAGTCCTTGAACTGCGACAGGCTGTACATCGATTCGCCGACCGCGATCGGGATCGAGGTCGACTGGCAGAGCCGGCGATGCGCGGCGACGTCATCGGCATGGATAGGCTCCTCGAACCAAGCGATATCGAAGGGCTCGAACGCCTTCGCCCGCCGGATCGCCTCGTCCATATGGAACCCTTGGTTGGCATCGGTCATGATGTCCCATTCGGCTCCGACCGCCTCGCGCACCGCGGCGATGCGGCGCGCATCTTCAGCCGCGTGCGGGCGCCCGAGCTTCAGCTTGGAAGCGCCGAAACCGTCCTCCTTGGCGCGGATCGCCTCCTCGACCAATTCGGACTGGTCAAGATGCAGCCAGCCATTCTCGGTGTTGTAGAGCTTGATCCGGTCCTTGGCGCCACCGGCCAGGCGGTGCAATGGCAGGCCGGTCCGGCGCCCGCGCAGGTCCCAGAGCGCGGTGTCGACTGCCGCAAGCGCGAGCGAGGTCACGGGCCCCACGGTGGTTGCATGGACGCGATACATCAGGTCGCGCCAGATCGCTTCGATGTCGTCGGCCTCGCGGCCGAGCAGCACGGGGACGAGGTGGTCATTCAGCATGTGGATCACCGACGAGCCGCCGGTGCCGATCGTGTAGCTGTAGCCGGTCCCGATCACGCCGTCGGCGTCCCGGATACGAACGATCGGGGTCTCCTGCAGCTCGAAGCTCTGGACCGCATCGGTCCGCTTCACCTTGGGCTTCAGGTCCGCCTGCAGCACCTGCACTCCGACGATCTTAGCCATTCCGCAACAGCCTCCCATTGACTTCTTGCGCCGAGTCCCGGCTTGGAATAATGAACTTCGTATGCATTAAGCGTTTTTGGGAGGAGCGCGCAATGACTAATCGAGAGGTGAAGGTCGCGCTGTGCGGCGATTGGCCCGACGCCCTGGTCGATCGGCTTGAGCGGCTACTGCCGGACTGCCGGATCGTGAACCGCGCCCATCTCGATCACACCGCGGCGCGCGCTTGCGAGGTGCTGATTCCGCTGGGCATGGCCGTCACCGAGGAGTTGCTCGCCGGCAGCGCGATCAAGCTCGTCCACCAGTTCGGCGTCGGCTACGACAAGGTCGACACCGCCGCCGCCAAGCGCCATGGCGTGCAGGTCGCCAACGCGCCCTCGGAGTTCTCGGGAATGGCCGCCTCCGTGGCCGAGCACGCAGTGATGCTCGTCCTGGCCTGCGCGCGCCTGCCTTCCGAGTCGGCCGAGAAGATCGAGACCCGGCGCTGGGTCTGGACCGAGCACCTCAATCTCGGCCTGGCCGGCAAATGCGCCGGGCTGATCGGCCTCGGAAACATCGGCTCGGCCGTGGCGCAGCGGCTGCGCGCCTTCGACATGAGGCTCGTCGGCGTCAAGCGGACCGCGCCGGAGACGACGCCTGACGGCTTCGCCTGGGTCGGCGGGCTAGATCGGCTCGACGCCCTCTGCGCGGAAGCGGACTTCATCGTCGTGACGGCGCCCCACAACGCCCAGTCGGACGCTCTGGTCGATGCCGCCTTCCTCGCCCGGATGAAGCCGAACGCCTCCCTGATCAATGTCGGCCGGGGTGCGATCATCGACGAAGAGGCCTTGATCGGCGCCCTCGATCAGGGGCGCATCCGCGCGGCCGGTCTCGACACCGTACGCCAGGAGCCTCCGGCCGAAGGCAGCCGCCTCGTCGGCCATCCGCGCATCGTGCTGACGCCGCACATCGCCGGCGTGACAGAAATTGCCTTCGACGGCACCACTGCGATGATCGGCGAGAATATTCGCAGGCTTCGCGCCGGCGAAGCACTCCGCTTCCGCGTCGCCTGAGGCAAACCATGAAGATCACCAAGGTCGAGCCCTTTATCCTGCATATCCCGGTCACGAGCGGGCAGATCTCCGATTCGACCCATACGATCTCGCATTGGGGCGTGGTCGGCTGCCGCATCGAGACGGAGACCGGCCTTTCCGGCTACGGCTTCACCGGAACTCATGCGCATCTGCCGTCGGACAGGCTGATCACCGCCTGCATACGCGACTGCTATGCACCGCTGCTGCTCGGCGAGGACGCCGGCGAAATCACGCGGCTCTGGCACCGTCTGGCCCGATCGCCGGCACTGCAGTGGATCGGCCGCGCCGGCATCACCCAGCTCGCCCTTGCGGCGGTCGACGTGGCGCTCTGGGATCTCAAGGCGAAGGCGGCGGAGCAGCCGCTCTGGCATGTCCTCGGCGGCGCGACCAGTACGGTCCTCGACGCCTACAACACCGACATCGGCTGGCTCTCGATTCCGGACGACGCATTGGTCGCGGGCAGCGTCGCCGCCGTCGAAAAAGGCGGTTTCCGGCGCATCAAGCTCAAGGTCGGCCATGCCGACCCGAACACCGACCTCGCCCGCATCGAGAAGGTGCGCAGGGCGGTTGGCGACAGCGTTACCATTGCGGTGGACGGCAACGGGAAATGGGATCTCCCGACCTGCATGCGCTTCTGCGCCCGGGCCGAGGCCTATGATTTGCTCTGGTTCGAGGAGCCGCTCTGGTACGACGACGTCGCCTCCCACGGCGCCCTGGCCCGGGCGACCACGATCCCGGTTGCGCTCGGCGAGCAGCTCTACACGCTCGACGCCTTCAACGCCTTCCTCGACGCCGGAGCGATCCATTATGTCCAGCCGGACGTGACCCGCCTCGGGGGCATCACCGAGTACATTCAAGTGGCGGATGCAGCCCATGCCCGGCGCCTGCCGGTCGCCCCGCATGCCGGCGACATGTCCCAGGTTCACGTCCACCTCGCCTTCTGGCATCCCGCCTCGACGATTCTGGAGTATATCCCCTGGATCAAGGACTGGTTCGAAGAGCCCGCCGCGGTCGAGGCCGGCGCCTTTCGGCGCCCACAACGGCCAGGCGCGAGTTCGACACCAAGCGAAGAGGCGTTCAGGCGGTTCGCCCAGCCCGCCTGAACGCATCGACTGATGTGAGCGGCTTTGAAAGGCGCAGGCAGCATGACGAGAGCTTCGGCGTCTCCGGCTGGCAAGGTCGGCGAAACCCTGGTCGGCCTGCCGATGTACAGGCTCATCGCCGACACGCTCCAGAGCAACATTCGCGACGGCACGCTGCCGGACGGCACCGTGGTGAACGAGACTTCCGTCGCGAAGGCATTCGGCACCAGTCGCGTGCCGGCGGCAGCGGCATTGCGGGAGCTTGAAGAAGCGGGGCTGGTCAGCCGTCTGGCGCGGCGCGGCTTCCAGGTCGGGCAGGGAGCCGGCAAGCTGCACCGGGTCGATCTGCTCGAAGCCGGACTGGTCCTGCCGGAGGGGTTCGACACCGCCGGCGGCTCGCGCAGCCACCGCGCACGGCTCTATCCGGAGGTCGAGCGCGAAATTTCCGCCTGCCTCGCCTATGGCAAGTTCACCGTCAACGAGAGCGGGCTGGCGCGCGCCTACGGCGTCAGCCGGACCATCGCGCACGAGATCCTGGTGCGATTGGAGCGGCTCGATATCGCGCGGCTCGAAGGCTCGCGCTGGTATGTGGGGCCGCTGTCCATGGACGATCTACGCAACCGCTACGAGATGCGCTGGCTGCTCGAGCCCGCCGCCCTTATGCGCGCAGCCCCCCTCCTCGGCCGCCCCGCCGTTACGCGTGCCCTGCGCAGGGTCGAGCGCTATGTCGATGCCGAAACCCGCCCGGCCGCGACGAAAATCCTCGAGCTCGAACAGGACCTCCATCTCGACATGGTGCTCAAGAGCCCCAACAGCGAGATGTGCTCGGCAATCTACCGCTCGCAACTGCCCCTGCTGTCGACGCACTACACCTTCCAGAAGGGCACCAGCGTGGAAGAGATACGCAGCATGGCGCGCGAACACGTCGCGGTGTTCCGCCGGCTGCTGGCGGGGGACGCGGCGGGCGCAGCGGAGGCGCTGGAACAGCATCTTCGCTCGGCCTTCGACGTCGTGATCGAGCGCTATCAAGCCTCGCCGCCGGACGATTTCGTGGCGCCAGAATACATGTCGCGCGAGGCCTAGATCGCCGCGCGTCCGCTCGGACGCGATCACGGCGATCTCTCTCGGTGTTATCGCATCGGAGTTTTCCGAAAAGTGGAGCCCACTTTTCGGTCCGATGCTATGGAGCTTTTCCGAGCGACGCAGCAGCCGGAACGATGCCGGGCCGAACGCAGCTGCGGCGGCACATTCTCGGCCGCAACCGCCAAGCCCTGCCGTCACATCGTCGCTGACGGCAAGAGAGACCTTCCGATGCCTCTCTTGCGAACCTCACCTATAGCCAGAACGGGCGCTTTCACGCTCCTGGTCGAAGCCCTGACGCAGATCGTCGAAACCGATGACGAAGCCCGCGACAAGGCCATCGCCAAGCCTCGCATCGAGGTCCGGACGGCAACGCAGCACAGCGCCTGAAGCCGAGGACGATTGACGAGACGAGGCCTGCCGGTGAAGATCAGCGGACTCTATCCAAGCAAAATACGACGAGCTGCCTCGATATCCTTCTGTCGCAACAGAAATTATTGAAGATTATATTTACTTACTTGGATAGCTCGCAGTGGAATTTTCCTTCGCCGGCCGGTATCGGATTGTGCGTCTGGAAACAGGCGATTATCGTATATACGGAGGATGCCAGCGCTATGGACGCGACTGAGCTTTGCTCATTTGTCCATTTTATAGTCGCGATATTCTCACCCGGATAGTAAGTTCCGGTCTTACAGCGCCAATCTCCGACATTCTGGAATCCAAATATTCGCGCGACTTCGCCGACACCGCTCTTGTCGCAGAACCTGGCTGTTATTGCCCGGTCGCACTTATTCTCAAAACTCCGAAAACTCCAATTCCGATCATCGGAAACATTGATGCAATGCATCGCCGAAGCGCTGCTCGTTGATTTAAAGACATAAGGAACAACGATCGCCCCGAAAACGCCTGCGAGAACATATGGCCAGATTTTCATCTTAACGGAACACTCTTTCGATAACGGCCCATATGACGTAGAACCACGACAAGGGCGCTAAAAACAGTAAATATGCAATTCCTGACATTCCATTTTTGGCAATAAGAATCATGGCCGCAATAAATACACCGGCCCAATAGCCATCAGAACTCATTTTTGCGCACCTCCCCCAATCCCCGTAAAACCGCGAACATGCGAAATGAAACGGCCCACGCGCGAGTCATTGCGGCGATCTGAATTCAAATCGCCATGAAGGCGACGCAGATGGTGCTTTATTGAATGTGTGCTCGTTCTTTGCTTGCTCCGCCATCACCGATCCCTCCCGGTGTCGCGCGACGCCCCTGAGAACACGCCACGCACAAAGCCGCGAGAGACGGCTTTGGCGGCAGCCCCCCCGAGCGTCCGCCGCTCGCTTGCATATTTCTCAACCAGCCCGGTCGTTCCCACGCGCTCGCGTCACGATCGTCTTCGATCTCGGCCAGCCTCGCCGACATGACCTCTGCCTCCTTCACGAGAACGGAACAGAAGCAAAAGCCGAAAGGATACCAGGCTGCTTGCCGGCGTTTGCGCCATGCGCTTGATCGGTGTTGTGCGCTTCCGTGCTTTGATGGCCGCATGAGCAAGCTGGAACAGCATCGGATTGAACGCCCATGCCGTGACGCCGACAAGGAACTCGTGCCGTTCGGCGGCGCTTTGCGGCGATCTCGCGCCGTCATGGCCGAGCTGCTGCGAGCCCGACATTCTCGGCCTCGCACCGCGCCCTGATGAGCTGGTCCCTACCGAGCCCTGTCTTTTGGCGGCCAGCAGGACCGCAATGCCGAGGAAACGCCACGGGCCGGAAGAAACCCTGAAGCACTGTTCGATCGATTTTCGGATTCCGATCTCGTCAATAATCAGCATCCCCTGTCATGCGGCAGCCGGCGCAGCCGCATGACAGGACTGGCGGCATCGATTGCCGTCGAACGCCATGGCTGGATCGGATCGAGATGTCGGCCTATGCGATCCACGCCTATGTCTTCAGCACCCCATCATGCGAAATGATCGGGATCGGCGGCGAGACCGCGACGATGCGCGCCTGCGCCTCCACCATCTGGCGCAAGGCCTGCGGCGTCACCTCGAGCGCCGGCTCATCCCCGCCGGCCCGGCCAAACAGCCAGTCGAATTCGAAAGCGCCCGAGAGTGGCTTCGGGACATGCAGCAACGATACGTCGGCCCAGAACTCGCCAGAGCCGCCCTGCGCCTTAACCCCGATGACGAAGCCGGAATTCTCTCTGATCTTTGTCGGCATCGCAAAGCTGCCGGCGCTGTTGTCATGCGGAACCAAGCGTGCCTCTCCGTCGGATCGCAATTGCTGGACGGACACGATCCTTTCTCCCTCCACCCGCAGCTCGAGCGCCTTGGTGAAGCTCCTAGCGCCGTTGTCGAGCTGGATCTCGATCTTGCGGAGATTCTTGTTCGCATCGGCCAACTCAAGCTCCAGGCTGGAGAACCGGTGCAGATGCGCTGGCGATCCAACCAGGCGTATCAGGAGCCGCATGCCCTTGATGTCGGTGTCGAGGCCGGTTCCCGTCAGGTCGAAATAGGCCTTGTGGTATGTCAGCGGGATCGCCCCCGACGGGGTCCCGCACAGGATCGCGGCCGGCGTCTCGAACTCGACGACTCGCACGCGGTCTTCGGCAGAGGGGGATTTGATGGCGCCCGAGGGCAAGACAAGCCCGTTGACCGCGCCAGCGAGCAGCGCCGAACGGCAGAAAGTCTCGACCGGCCGCCCCGGCTCGTCGAGATAGCGGGTGGTGAGCGCCGCAAGATGGCGGTGAACGTGGAGCGGAAACGGGCTGAGGAGGGTCGACGAGATCAGCCAGGCGGGCTGGCCATTGCTGCCGCTGCGCATCAGCTGGATCTTCTCGTGGTTCGCCGTGAGCATGGCGACGAGTTCCGTTGTCGGCACCGGTTCCGCGGCAAAGTCATTCTGATCGCCCGAACCGTCCGGCTGCTTCTGCTCGGCGACATGCACGAAGTCGAAATCGCGGCTGGTCCGTGTCCAGGCCAGGAAGGTCGGCAAGCTCGCCATCGCGGCACGGGCAGTAGCGCTTTCCGCTGCCGTCAAAGTGACGGCGACCGGCTGCTCCTTCTTGCCCTTGCTCTTGTCCTTGGCGGGCGACGACCATTCGAAGCTTGCCAGCATCAGCGGCGCGCTGCTGCGGCCGGCGGCTGTGTCGACCCAGTTCGCTGTCGGAACCGCGAATACGGAAAGCGAATAGCGTCCGGCGGAGACCGGCTGATGCAGGACGGCGAGCTTCGCGAAATCGCGTTCCTCCGGCGAGCCCTTCTGGATCGACGGCAAGCGTGCGATGTCGACATGCTTGTCCTTGGCTCCCGCAACATGGCCGTCGACGGCGAGCTTGAGGGTGCGCAAGACGAGGGCGCCGCCGGCTTCAGCGCTCAGCAGCAGATCCGCTTCGGCCCCGTCGGCGCCGTATCGCAGCAGCTTTTCGGGCATCCCCTTCTGCAGATCCAGCTCGATCCACCAGCCGCGCTCGGCGTCGAGGCCGATGGACGCGACGGTCTCTTCCGTCGTCCATGCCGGATCGAGGTGACGGCGTAGCGAAACGCCGAGGAAGTGCTCCTCGAGCGAAACGGCGTCGGAGGCCGCATCGCCGATATCGCGTGGCGAGAGCATGACGAGGCTGTTCGGGAAGGCCGGCGCCGTGGCGTTGGCATGGTCGAAGGTCAGGCCGACCGGGCCTTCTGCCATCAGCGTCATGCCGAGCGCCCGCGTCTTGTCCATGGGGCGGTAGTCCAGATAGGGGGTCGGTCCGATCTCCTTGCGCGCGTCGAGGATCTCGACGGTTGCGACCTGCTTGCCCGAGCCCGATTGTGGGAGCGCTTCAAAGCCGTAGCCGAAGCCGGTCTTGATCTCCGAAGCGATCCGATCGGCGAGCCCGCCGCGGGCGAAAGGCGGCTCCTGCAGCACGCCGATCACCGGCGGCCCGGGATGCCTGTCGGCCCCGCCGCCCGGCGCCGTCGTCAGGGGGATCAGCGCACGCAATTGCGGCCGGGTCAGCATGATGCGCGACTGGTCGGCGAGCATTGCGACGCGCATCGTCCAGCCCGTCTCCGGCCTCGCCTCCTCCGCCGACCAGGATATGAGCTCGCGGCCGGCCCGCAAGGCGCCGGCATAGCGCGAGCGCAGGGTGAAGCGATGACGGAAATAGGTGGCGGAAGGCTGGTCCCAGAAATGCGGTTGCAGCACCGTGCGCGAGGGCAAGGGCAGCAGCTTCTGGGTGATGCTCTGAGCGTCGAGATTCGAGCGGTCGAAAAACGCCTCCCCCTCGAAACGAGCCAGCCGACCAGCCTGATCGAGCCGGAGCTCCACGGCCGGGTCGAGCGGGGTGTCCGCCTTCTGGCCGTCCTCGCGAAAATCTCTCGGGTTGATGTGATGATAGATCGGGCGCCCGCTCGGGCGCCAGCACTGCGAGGTCACGTCGATTTCGCCGATCAGTCGCCAGAAGCGTGTCCGCTCGGCGTGCGATGGACCTTTCGGCAGCTGGTCCCTGGTGACGATCTCATAGCGGCGAGAGCTGCGGATCGGCTGAACCGCGATCATCTCGGCGGCGAGCCGGCTCCGAGCCTCCCTGTCCTGCTGCGCGGACGTGAAGGCCAGCATCGTCTCGACCCGAACCGCCGCGGCCGGGAAAGCGAGGTGCTTGCCGGCGATGGCGCGTGTCGTGAATTGCAGAAGGCCGGTGTCGAACACGGGCGGATGGATGCCTTGCCCGGCGAAGTGCTCGGCCGGGACGAGCGCGTCGACAGACAGGCGTGCGACATGGCCGGCCGGGATGATCGCCCTGAAATCGCTGGCTTTGCCAGCAAGCCTCAGCGAAGGGCCCGGACCGATAGTGACCGTGCAGCAGAATGCCTGCGCGATCGGGGCGAAAATCTTGGCGTGCAGACGCTCGGGCGTCCAGAGCGTGTTGTCCTTCAGGTTCTCGGCGATCTTCCGCAGCGCTTCCGAGACGTCGAAGGTCTCGCTGTCGGGCTTCGCCGGCGTCCCGGCGAGCTGATCGAGCAGGATGAGTTCGATCCGTATCTGCTCCACGGCCGGATCGGGCAGCCGGTCGAGCGCGGCCGCGATGCTCTCATCCTGGTGACGCATCAGATAAGCGGCGAGCAGCGCGCCCTCGAAGCGCCGGGCGATGGCGTCATCCTTGAAGATCCGCTTGCGCAGATCGGCATTGCCGAGCCAACGGTCGAAATCGAGATAGCCGATCCGCGGCGTATGCAGCGTGACGATGACCTCGTCGCTCAACCCGCCATTCCAGCCATCCTTTTCCGGGGCCAGAAGCAGCAGTGGTGCATCCACTCCGTCCGGTGCGCGGGCCCCCGTATCCGTGAAGCTCATCGCGGCCGATCCGCCTGCGGCTTTCAGCACGAGGCGCAGCCGCAGCGTGTCGGACCGGCTCTGGAACGTGCGCCTTTCCTTGACACCGCCGCAGCTCACCGTCAGCACCACGTCGAGCGGGCTGGCGGCATCATACGGGTCGCTGCGCGTCGCACTGGAACTGATCTCGATCGCGTCCACCGCTGCGAGATCGACAGCGTTCGACTTGCCCTCATTGGCCGCGCCCACCTGCTCGAAGCTGACATTGGCGATGCCGGGATGGTCCGGGTTCGCGGCCGGGCCATCGAAGAAGCGCAACTCGAGCGCGGAGGGCGCGCCGATCCAGCGGATATCGGCGAGCTGCCAGCTGTTCGTCATGTCCGAGGCGGTGGCGCTGCCGATCACCAGGGCCCCGCGTCCGTCGGATTCGCGGAACAGATCGCGCGCGCCGTCGGCGGATTGTTCAGCGTAAACTCCGATGCGCGGATAGTCGGCGGCGAGCGGCGCGACCGCGGCGAGCGGAGCACCAATGCGCAGGGGCTTTCCGTTCTGGCGCTTCTCCTCCACCGCCGTCTGGCCGATCGCGGTGCGACGGCTGTAAGGGACGCGTGCGATCAGTGTGCCCTGCGTCGTCTCGCTTGGCGCCTGCAGCTTGTGCTTCGGCATCCAAGGCTGCGCGGCAGAGTGCTGCAGAATGAGCGGCAAGGTACCGGCATTGGTCGTGACGAAGGACAGGCTCTCGACCCAACGCCCATAGGCGAGACGTGGGACCCTGGCGAAACCGGGCGCCGTGGAGGATCCGTGGCGATAGAACGGCGTGTAGCTGCGTTCTCCTTCCGCGGTGCCGTTCGGCAGCCGCGTTTCCAGGAGCTCGGTGCTGGCGAAGGGAAAGCCCTGAAAGTCGATGAACATCGGGGCCCGGCCGTCGCTCACCGCTGGCAGCATCGGATGGATCACAGCTTCGACGGTCGTGACGGATGCGGGCTTGTCAGGATCGTGCGGCCAGGTCAGCTCGGCCAGATTGGCATGTGCCCAGAGGTTCTTGCTGTCATCGGTGCTGTCGATGCGCCGCAGGCAGACGCCGATGCCATTCAGATGCTGCGCGAAAACGTCGACCCTGGCTCCGTCCATATCGGCTGCAATCTGGATAGGCAGCGGGTGCGGCGCATTCTCAGGGATGAAATGCGCCAGCGGATCGAGGAGGCGGTCGAGCCCCGCGATCGAGGCAGCATAGGCTCGCGCGAGATGCGTGTGGACCAGCCGCCTGTCCTCGGGCGTTCCCGGAAACGCCGGCGTCGGCAGCGCCTCGATCAACGTGGCGAAACATCCCAGCCCTGCCGCAACGCCGTCCTCGCCGAGCAGGCGCCTGCCGAAATAGTCGGCGTCCCTGGCGAGCTCACGAAATTGCGTCGATCTGCTTCGCTCCGTGCCGTCCAGCCGCTCCAGCACCAGTTTGAGGAACTCGCTGCCGGCAGCACGCCTGGCCGCCTCGGCGCCGTTGAAAGCGCCGTCGAGCAGGGCTCGGAAGGCGGCCCAGGCCGACGGGACCACATCGCTCTCGATAGCGTCGATGAGCGCCTCGTCGCCGGGTCGCCCGATCGCCTCCGCATAGTTTTCGGCGATCAGCCGCGCCGGCGGTCCGTTGAAAGCCGGTGCGCTGGTCTCGATCAGCCGCAATGTCGCCGCTTCCAGCCCCGCTTCGTCCTGCAGACGCTGTTCGGCGGCGGCGAGGCCCCGCATCAGCATCGCGAGCCCCTGCTCCTCGGTGACCGAGAGCCGGGCGGGGTCGAGCACCACTCCCGACGCGCCCTCATAAATGCGCAGCAAGGTCTCGATATAGGCTGCTTCAGGCGAAGCATCGGATCCGGGTTTGCCGATGCCGTGCACATGGCGCAGGGCTGCGGCAAGCTGCGCGCGATCGGCATTGCGCTGCGCAAGCGGACTGTGCCGCAACGTATCGCGCAGCGCGCCCGTCACGAACGGCGCGCGCAAATTCTCCGGGGTGAGCTTATGGGCGTCTTGAAACCCCGGCCGTTCGAGCTCTTCGAGCAGCGCCGTGACCAATGGCGCGAGGATCGGCCCCTCGCTGTCATCGCCAGAGGCAGGTTTCAGGAGACCGATGAGGAGGGTGTCGAGCGCAGCGCAGAGTCCCGCGGCCGCGGCCCAGACGGCGATCGGCGACGGTGTTCCCGGCTCGGCGGGAACCGAACCCGGCTCGAACAATGCTTCGTACGGCCTGTCCGCCTCGCCGGCAGACGAAGCCAGCGCAGGGCCGACCGCCAGCAACGTGGCGGCCCGTTCCTCGAACCAGCGCGCGACGCGCCACAGATTGACGGCGTCGCAATCGACCTTGAGAAAGCCCTCTGGGCCGATGATGTCGTCGACTTCCCCGGGCAGGTCGAGCGGCAGGGCCGCCTCGCTCAGCAACTCGGTCCTGCAAATGACCTTGCCGAGTCCGCCGAGTGGATCATAGCTGACATCCCAGTTCGGATCGGCGATGGTGCCGGCGGTCGTCGGCACCTCCGGATGCTCGCCCGGGTCGGCGAAATAAGGCAGCACCAGATAGTGCCCGAGCCCCTTACTCGCCGGGCGCAGCAGATGCGTCAGCCCAAATTTGTGGGCGATCGGCGCGTTCCACGACTGCGCCGCCCGCAGCCGGTCGGCCGCTCCGGCAGCCTGGACGGTGATCTCCGTCGGCTCTTGCGTGTTGGCGGCTGCGCTGGTCGACCAGTATCGCGACGAGGATGTCGAGGCTGGTCGCCCTTCCTTGTCGAGCCATGCCAGGAGTTCCCCGGCCGCACCGAGCGAGGTCTCGGAAATCTGGTCGTCGACCTTGCCGACCCATGCCAGCCCCTGGCCGGTGACGTATTTCCAGACATGGAACCGGACCTGCTGCACGGCCTGCAGAAATCTATCGAAGAGGCGCCGCGCCGCGGCCTCCTCGTCATCGATCGGCGCGGCCGATCCGGAAACCGACGGGCATTCCAGACTGAGATTGACCGCGAAGACGATCGGCTTCTCGGCGCTGGCGGGGTGGAACGAGGCCGGCTCGCGATCCAGCAGGCAATGGAGGACGGGGTCTTGCAAGGCCATGGCTCAGCTCCTCGCTCCCTGCAATTTCCTGGCTTGCGTCTGGAATTCAGGCTCCGGTCTTGGATTGGCTGCCGTTGCGGCGACGCTCAGGCTCGTGGCGGTCTCGGCCTTGCCGTCGCGCAGCTTGTATCGGACGCCGGCGCGCGCCGTGATCTTGAAGAACCTCGAAATGCGGATGGTCACGGAAAGCGTGCCGTCGGCGTCGATCTGGCCGGAGTCGCGATAGGTCATCCGCAGCATCAGCACGATGCCGACCGTGGCGATGCCGGCGACATTGACGTGGCCGGCGATCACCAGCACCAAGGCGATCGAGAGCCCGCCCCCGGGACGGCCGATCAGCTTGCGGTAGCTCAGCACTCCGGAAAGCGTGATGAAGACCTGGCCGGAGAACGGGCCGACGGCGAAGGCGAGCGAGGCCGACCCGCCCGCGCCGGCCTCGACCGCGACCATCAGCTCGGAGTCGAAGGGCCGGTATTCGGCCTCGACCTGGATGTAGCCAGTGCCGCCGATGATGAAGATCGAGAAGATGAAGGGCCGCTCCACCGTCGACAGGTTGAAGCGGTCGGCGAGCATGAAGTCCGGATAGGCGAGCAGCTTGAAGCGGTTCTCGATCGAGAGGTTCGAGATGCCGCTGGTGCCGAAGTTCAGAGCGAGCGGCGGGATCGCAAATTCGTGCTCGATGCCGACCGGGACGCCATCGCGCTTGACGAGCTTCAGCCCACCGATCTCGTCCGGAAAGAGGGTCGAAAGGAAGTCCTGGATGAATTTGAAGCTCGGATTGAGCCGGATGTTCTTCGGATCGAACTCGATCTCGAGCCCCTTCTCGCGCGTGAAGGCGAGCGCGAATTTGTCGAAGCGCAGCATCGACTGGCCGCCGACGACGATGTCGATGCTGGTGTCGATGCGGCCGAAGCCGCTTTCCGTCGGCCGATCCTCGTCCTTGGAGGCTTCCAGCCGCACGCGGCCGGTGAGCGCCATGTCGACGAAATCGGCACTGAACGGGCCGACCGAGAACAGGCTGCGACGCCCCGGCATGGGCGCGTTGATGTCGAGCTGCACCCAGGCGCGCGCCTGAGCCTTGTCGAAGTCGTGCGTGACCTTGATGGCGTCGCGAACGCCGGCGGGCAATTTGAAGCCCTTGAACAGGCCGTCGAGCTTGGCGCCGCCGAGATTGCGGAACACCGCGCCGATATCGAGCCCGGACAGGTCGGAGGGCAGCAGCCGGTCGCCGATCCTGTCGAAGGGCAGCGACAGGCCGAGCGCCTTCAGCTCGTCGCCGAGCCGGTTGAACAGCGCCTTCGTCTCGGTGGTGTCGATGATGTCCGAAAGCTCGTCATAGCCTGACCGGATACGGTCGATATCGGCCTTGAGGGCGGCGAGCTCGGGCGCCGAGGTGACCGCCGAATAGAGCTTCAGGACATTGGACGGGGCCGCCATCGGCCCGCCCGTGGTGAGCCGGCTCGCTGCGCCGAAGGCGCGCTCGCCATACATGCGCGCTGTTTCGGTCGAGCGGGCAAGGTTGTTCTGCAGGCCGCGCACCGAATGATCCAGCGCGTTCACCGTGGCGAGCAGCGCGTCTGCCTTCCTGCCAAAATCCTCGATACTGCCGCCGATGGCATCCTCGATGCGCTTCGTGACCGTACCGAATGCGGCCTTCAGCTCCTCGGCCTTCGTATCGAGATATTTCTCCGCATCGGTCGCCAGGGCCTGGAGATAGGATCTGGCCTTGTCCACGCCTTCGAAGGCCGCCCCGCAGGCGAGCGAGACCTCGTCCAGCGCTCCGAGCGTCGCGGCCGAGAGCTCGCCGATCGGCTCCTCAATCGCCTCGCCCAAGGCGCGCATCTGCTGGCGGATCCGTGCGAGCGCCTCGTCGGGCTTTCCGAGATCCGCTTCGGTTAGACGACGCAGAAGGGAAACGAGGCGGGGTTGTGGTTCCGGCCGGTCGGCAAAGTGGTGCGGCGCACCGGCAGGGGCAGATGGAGATTGAAGCGAAAGATCGCGCTGCCCGAAATACGCGCGACGACGAGTTCGCTATAGACTGTCTTGTTCTTCCGATAGGCGCAGGCCGTGACCAGCGGCAGGCGCAGGTCAAGCCTCGGTTTGCCTGCCGCGTCTGTTTCGTACTGGTCGATCAGGAAGGCACCGCGGAACGCGACCTTCGAGATATTCTTCGCTGATACTTCGTTATCGATCCAGAGCGACGCGACCTGCTCCTGGTGGTCGACGAACCATTGGGCCGCATCGGAAATGCGATAGATGTTCTCCGTCGGAAGTTCGACGGCCGTGTCCGGGACGCCCCGCGGAACCCAGCGCAGGAACGCATGGAGGTTGTTTCCGCCCCTTTGCGCGTAGTGGACCTCGATCGTCCCGGTTTTCGTCGGCTGCAGCGCCGGCTCCGGTGTGGGCGGCCAATGGAAATCGCCATAGAGTTTGAACGCGAGAACCATCGCAGGCAGCCCCCCATCTTCTGCTGGCGCCGCTCGGATCGGCGCTCTTGCTTCAGCTCAGGCGCAACACGTCATGTCTGTGGCGCGGTCCCGCATTGGACCGGCCCGGTTTCCTCGGCACGGAAGCTGCTATTCGATCCGATAGACCACGAGGCTCTGGCCGCTGAGGTCGACCGGTTCTCCGCAGCGATGATTGGTATGCCCCCAGACCTTGCCGCCGGCGGCGCTGACGGGGCCGGCCAGAACCATCACATGATCCTTCGACAGGCCGAACCAGCTGACGACGAAGCAGAAATCGCCTTCTTTCGTTTTGCTGAGATCAGTGATGGGCTTGACGTTCGTGTACTTGCCGGCGGCGTTCTTGAACGCGGCAGCAAGTTCCGTCACGCGTATGCAGACACCATTGGCGCAGGTCGTGCTCGGGAGGTTGACGAGGATTTTGCTCTTCGACAGGCCGTGAGCGACGAAATGCGTGCAATCCAAGGGAAATTCGTGATCGGGGCAGTCGTTTCCGCCACCGCGGGGACAGTATTCCGCATAGTATTTTCTAGCACTCGGCCAATCGAACGGCAGCTTCGTCACATCCGCGCCGTCGCGCGGGATCAGCAGCAGGTTCGGGGCGAGCGGGCCGATTTCAGCGGAAAGGCGCCGTGAGAATTCCGAATCCGTAAGTACCGTTGCTGCTTTGAGGCGCCCTTTATCCTTCGTCTCCATCGGTGATCTCCCCGGATCATGCCGTCGGCTACGCGGTGGCTGTATAGTTCTCCAAATCGAACGTTGATTGTCTTGAGCCGTCTCGCGCGAACCGGGCCGCCATGCCCCCCATTCCTTCGCGACGAAGTTCCTTGAGCAGGCTCCTTCATTGTTGGCGAAGCTTTTCAAGAGAAGCGTCTACTGCCGGAACATCAACCTTAAGTTGTGACTCCTCTCACATTCTTCCGGACTGCAAGGAAATGCAACTCCTTTTTGCAGGCGGCATTCGATGCAATCTTTCAGGCTTTTTGGCAGAGACCAAGCAATGCGCGAAACCTCAGGGCATTTCCGGGTTTCCCTGAATCGCGGGAACGCCCTATCTCCTTGTTTCATCGCACTTTCTTCACGTGGACCGGTACCCGCTTCGCTCCAAAATGCTCGAGATCGCCGCGCGTCCGTTCGGATGCGGTCACGGTGATCTATCTCATTGTTATCGCATCGGAGTTTTCCGAAAACTGGAGTCCACTTTTCGGTCCGGTGCTCGAGCGGCCGGGCGAACCATCTCGGAGCCCGGTGACACGATTGTGCCGGGCCGTCCTCGCGACGGCGCCACACGGAAAATCCGTCCGCGCCGCGGCGGACGCGTCCCAGGCATCGGATTCCGCCACTGAACAGCTCGATCCGATGCCTCGCTCAGCCTTGGAAAGGCCGTCCGGCGCCAAGGTCAGGCGGCGATGCGGTTGGCGTTCCATTGCCCGGCCTGGCTCAGGATCATGCCGGGATCCTTGAAGCGGCGGCGCAGGATCTCGCGATACAATGCGCTCTCACGCTGCCGCTCGATCTCGCCCCTGCCGCCCGTCAGGATCCGCAGCGCCTGCTGCAGCGCCTCCACGGTCCCCGAGCCCTCGTCGAACTGCGCCTTCTTGCGCCAGACGAGATCGACCGGCAGCAGGTCGGCGCAGGCCTTGCGCAGCAGCCATTTCTCGGTCGTCGGCCCGGTCGCCTCCGTGATCGCCGGATCGGTCCGGCGTAGCTTGAGCTGTGCCGGGATGGATTGGGCGAAGGCGATCAGCTCGCGGTCCAGGAACGGGGTCCGCGCTTCCAGCGACTCCGCCATGGTCATGCGATCGACCCGCTGCAGATTGATGTTGTGCATGGAGCAAAGACTGCGCGTCAGCTCGTCCGCGAGGGCGCGCGGCTGGTCGACATAATCATGGTGGTAGGTGTAGCCCGCGAAGAGCTCGTCGGCGCCCTCGCCGGTCAGCACGGCCTTGACATGGGCACGCGCCAGCCTGGCTGCGAACAGCGTCGGGATGGCGCTGCGGACGAGATCAGCATCGGCGCTTTCGAGATGATAGATCACATGCGGCAGGTTGTCGGCGATGTCCTGCGCCGTGAAGGTGAACTCATGGTGCTCCGTCCCGATATGCTCCGCCACGCGCCGCGCCGCGATCAGGTCGGAGGAGCCGGCCGTGCCGACGGCGAAAGTCTTGAGCGGCCCCTGCCCCGCGTTGACCCTGACCTTCTGCGCGAGCGCCGCGATGATGGAGCTGTCGAGCCCTCCGGACAGGAACGAGCCGACCTCGACATCGGCGACCATCCATTTCGCCACCGCCTCTTCCAGGCTTAGGCGCAATTCACCCGCCACCGCGTCGACGTCGAGCTCCGGCTCGGCTTTTGCCGCTCCCGACGGGACGCGATACCATTGCCTCAGCCCGCCGCGGCTGTCGAAGAGCGCCCCGGGCGGCAGCGCGCTGATCTCCTCGAAACCGAGACCGTCGAAGGCCTTGAGTTCGGAGGCGAACGCCAGGCCCTTGCCGCGGCGCGCCATGTAGAGCGGCTTGATCCCGAGAGGATCGCGCGCCGCGATGATCCGGTCCGGCGTCGCCAGCACGAAGGCGAACATGCCGTCGAGCCGGCTGATCCAGCGCTGCGAACCGGTGCGGAACAAGTGAAGAATAGTTTCGCTGTCGCTCGCCGTATCGAAGATCTCGGCGCCGAGGATCGCTCTCAGATCCTCATGGTTATAGATTTCTCCGTTGGCGACCAGCATTTCCGCACCGGCCCGAATGGGCTGGCGGCCGTTCTCGGCTCCGATGATCGAGAGCCGGCAATGGCCCATCACGGCCGGTGTCCCACTCAGCTCGGCGACCTCGGTCGCATCGGGACCGCGATGCCCAAGGCGCGAGAGCATTGCCTCGATCAGCGTCCCGTCCTGGTCATCGATCTCCCACAGGCACACGAAGCCACACATGAAACATCCTCTTCATTCACGGCTTTTCACGACGCTCGACACCGGATTGCGCCCCGCATGAAAAGCTACAAGGTTTCGATAAAGAGTTAATTCGCTAAATTCTAAAATTTAATTTGAGATATACAAAGTATGCATTCGTCATATGAGAAATAAATATTTCAAACTAAATAGAATCAGAGAATAGATATCATCAGGAATAACTGTCAGATTATCATAAAAAATTCTCAAAAATGGGTTGCCAAGTCCGGATATCCTGCTCTAAAAGCCGCCTCAACGCAATGGACATTCTCAATTACATCATTTCGAACTGGGGGCTCATCGTCACCCGGACTGGCGAACACGTTGCCATCGTCGGGGTCGCGGTTGCGCTGGCCATTCTGACCGGCGTGCCGATCGGCGTGGCGATCAGCCAGAACCGACGCGTGGCGGACGCCGTGCTCTATGTGGCGTCGATGGTGATCACCATCCCGTCGATCGCATTGTTCGGGATGATGATCCCGGTCCTGTCGCTGGTCGGCCACGGGATCGGCTACCTTCCGGCGGTGATTGCGGTATTACTCTACTCGCAGCTGCCGATTATCCGGAATACATACGCCGCGATCCGCAATCTTGATCCCGCCCTGCGAGAAGCTGCGCGAGGCATGGGCTTGACCAGAGGCCAGCGCTTGCGGGAGGTCGAGCTACCGCTCGCACTGCCGGTGATCATGACCGGGGTGCGGCTCGCAGTGGTGATGAATATCGGCGTGACCGCGATCGCCGCCTATATCGGCGCCGGCGGACTCGGAACCTTCATCTCGCGGGGCATCAGCCAGACCGATCCGCGCCAGCTCATCACCGGAGCCCTCGCCGTCAGCCTGCTCGCCATCGTCGCCGACCTCGCCCTGCTGTGGCTGCAGCGGAAGCTCACCTCTCCGGGACTGAGGACCAGATGATCAGACTGCACCAGGTCAGCAAGACCTTCGCCGGAAGCACCATGCCGGCCGTGGACCGCGTGTCGCTGGAGGTTCCCGCGGGCGAGATCTGCGTCCTGCTCGGCCCCTCGGGCTGCGGCAAGACGACGACGATGAAGATGGTCAACCGGCTGATCGAGCCGAGTTCCGGCGACATCCTCATCGACGGAAAGAGCACGGCCGATTGCGACGTCACGCAATTGCGGCGCAGCATCGGCTACGTCATCCAGCAGATCGGCCTGTTCCCCAACAAGACCGTCGAGGACAATATCTGCATCGTCCCCGACATTCTCGGCTGGGACCGACGCAAATCGCGCGAGCGGGCGGCCGAGCTGCTCGACATGGTCGCGCTCGAGCCCGGCGCCTTCCTGCACCGCTATCCGCGGGAGCTTTCGGGCGGCCAGCAGCAGCGCATCGGCGTGCTGCGCGCCATCGCCGCCGATCCGCCGGTCCTGCTGATGGACGAGCCTTTCGGCGCCATCGACCCGATCAACCGCGTGATCATCCAGGACGAGTTCCTGAAGATGCAGGCGCAGATCCGCAAGACCATCCTGTTCGTCAGCCACGATATCGACGAGGCCGTGAAGATGGCCGACCGGATCGCGATCTTCAAGGATGGCCGGCTGGTCCAGTACGATACGCCGGATAACATCCTCGCCCATCCGGCGAGCAGCTTCGTCTCCGATTTCGTCGGCGGCGACCGGACGCTGAAGCGCCTGCAATTGCTGACGGTGCGCGACGCCATGCTGTCGGATCCGCCGCGCGTCAAAGCCACGGACGATCTGAGCCAGGCGGCCTCGACGATGGAGCGGCATGGGCACCAGGCGATCGTGATGGTCGGGCCGCGCGGTCGGGCACGCGGCTATGTCTCGCTCCAGGCGGCGCGCGGCGCCAGCGGCATGGTCGGCGAGAACCACGAGACCCTGCCGACGACGATCAGGCCGCATGAGGATCTGCGCACCGCGGTCTCGACGATGTTCCGCCATGACGTCTCCTGGCTCGCCTGTATCGACGAGGACGGCATGTTCGTCGGCTATGTCACCCTGCGCGGCATGACGCGCCTGCTCTCGGAGACCTACCGGGATGGCTGACGGGGTGCTGCCCATGCTGACCCGGCTGCGCCGCAATGGAGTCCATCTCGCCGTCTTCCTGCTCGGAGCATGGGCCTGGGCGGGCGGTCTTCTGCCGGGCCTGATCGAGAAGTGGGACGACATCGCCTTTCTCGGCTGGCAGCATATCGAGCTGGTCGCCGTGTCGGGCGGCGCCGCGATCCTGTTCGGCGTGCCGCTCGGCGTTCTCCTCACCCGGCCGCGCTTTCGCCGGCTCGGCGACATGGCGCTTCAGCTTCTCAATGTCGGGGCGACGATTCCGACGCTCGCCGTCCTGGCTCTGGCGATGAGCCTGCTCGGCATCGGCAACGGTTCGGCGATCTTCGCGCTGTTCGTCGCCTCCCTGCTGCCGATCGTCAGCAACACGATGGCGGGCCTGCGCGCCGTGCCGCCGCATCTGCTCGAGGCGGCGCGCGGCATGGGCCTTTCGGCGCGCCATACGCTGCTCCAGGTCGAGCTGCCCAACAGCCTGTTCGTGATCTACACCGGCATCCGCACCGCGCTGGCGATCAATGTCGGCACCGTACCGCTGGCCTTCCTGATCGGCGGCGGCGGGCTCGGCGAGCTGATCTTCACCGGCATCGCGCTCAACGAGTTCGGCACCATGCTCGCCGGCGCCATCCCCACCGCCCTGCTCGCGGTGCTGATCGATTTCATCATGGCCCAGCTCCAGTTCTGGACCATCCCGCGAGGGGTCAACCCGCTGCGCTGACCCCTCCGACCTTTTCCCGTAGTAGCTTCAAGGAGACCTGGCATGAAGCTTTCGTCGCGCATGTTCGCCATGGCCGCGCTCGCGGCCCTCTGGGCGATGCCCGTGCAGGCCAAGCCCATCGTCGTCGGTGGCAAGAACTATACCGAGCAATTGCTGCTCGCGGAGATCACCACGCAACTGCTCAAGAAGAAGGGTTTGGAGGTCGACAAGCGCGACGGCATCGGCTCGCAAGTCCTGCGCGACGCCCAGATCAGTGGCCAGGTCGACGTCTACTGGGAGTATACCGGCACCTCGCTCGTCACCTACAACAAGATCAAGGACCGCCTGAGCGCCAAGGATACCTATGAGCGCGTCAAGGAACTCGATGCCAAGCTCGGCCTGGTCTGGCTTCAGCCTTCGAGCGCCAACAACACCTATGCACTCGCCGTCCGTTCCGATGATCCCAAGACGGCTTCGGTCAAGACGCTCTCGGATCTCGCCGCCGCCTTCAACGCCAAGAAGCCGCTGAGCATCGCCATCAACGCCGAATTTTCCGGGCGTCCCGACGGCCTGCCGGGCCTCCAGACGACCTATGGCTTCAAGGCCGGGCGCGCCAATCTGAAATCGATGGATTCCGGCCTGACCTACCAGGCGCTCCGCGACTCCCAGGTCGACGTCGCGCTCGTCTTCGCCACCGATGGGCGCATCCAGGCCTTCAAGTTCCGCGTGCTCACCGACGACAAGGAGTTCTTCCCGAACTATGCCGCCGTCCCGGTGGTGCGCGCCGAGATCCTCAAGGCCAATCCGGCCCTCGAAGCGACGCTCAATGCGCTCTCCGGCAAGCTTTCCGACGAAGTCCTGCAGGGCCTCAATGCCAAGGTCGATGTCGACAAGACCCCGATCGAAGAAGTTGCGCGCCAGTTCCTGGCCGAAAGCGGCTTGAACTAGAGCATTTTCGAGCGAACTGGGCACCGGTTCGCGTGAAGAAAACGCGATAGAACAAAGACCTGGAGCATCTGCGCGTTTCAGAGAACCGCGGAAATGCTCTGGATCACCGGGCGTCCCACCGGACGCGGGTCAGCGATCCAGCTCTTTGCGATTGCATCGGCCCGAAAAGTGGATCCCACTTTTCGGGCCGATGCATTAGGCGCCCTGCCGCGTCGCGACGATGAACAGGCGCGGGAACCGGAGCAACACCTTGCCATCCGGTTCGGCTGGATAGGCTGCGGCGATCCGTTTCAGATACTGGTCCAGGAAGGCGGTCCGCTCCTCGGCGGACAAAAGATCGACAAAGGGCTTGAGCCCCGTGCTCTTGAACCATTCCACGATCGCGCCGGGCCCTGCCAGCGCATGCACATAGGTCGTCTGCCAGATGTCGACGGCGCAGCCGGCCTCCTGGAGCCAGCGGCGGTAGTCGGAAAACGAACCGATCAGTGCCCTCGCCGCGCGCGCGCTCGCCAGTCGCTGCGCCCAGGGACCATCGGCCGCCACCTCTGTCATCGCGACATGCGAAGGCTCGGCCAGATTGTTCGGCATCTGGACCGCGAGCACACCGCCCGGCTTCAAGGCACGCGCCAGCCGGGCGAACAGGGTGGCATGATCGGGAATCCATTGCAGAACGGCATTCGCGAAGATCAGATCGTAGCGGCTCTGTGCCGACCATTCCTCGAGCTGCGCCAGTTGGAAGGTGACCTGCGGCAGCCGCTTGCGCGCCTTGTCGAGCATGTCGGGCGAGGAATCGAGGCCCTCGATCTGCGCTGCCGGAAACCGCGCCGCGACCAGCTCGGTACTGTTACCGGGTCCGCAGCCGAGATCGATGCAGCGTTCCAGCTGGGCCGGGCGGACACGCAGGAGCAGATCAAGCGAAGGGCGCGTCCGCTCGTCCTCGAAACGTAGATATTGCCCGGCATCCCAGTCGACGCGCTCGCCCATGGCCTCATCCCGACGAATCCGCGGAGCATCATGCCGGCTCGGGCCCTGCCCGACCAGCCACAAGACACGCCAGCCGCAGCCTCAACCTTTTGTTAACCCTATGGCTCTCTCTTGGAAGACATCCGACCGGGGGCTGGGCAACCGGAAAAGGATAAGGCCATGGGCGATGCCGGGCCAGAAGCGACCGCGGTCAATGACCTCGTCGGCCTGCCTGTCGCACAGGTGGAGCGCGACCTCATCCTCGCGACATTGCGCGAAACACGCGGCAACCGTACGCATGCCGCACATATCCTCGGCGTTTCGATCAGGACGCTGCGGAACAAGATCGCAGCCTATGTCGCGGAGGGGTATTACGTGCCCGAACCCGGCACCGCCGTTCACTGAGCCGGCGCCCTTGTCGATATCCGCCCCATTCACGGCTGCGCGGATCGCTGCGCCTCCCGCCGGAACCTCGCGCCCGCGGCCAGCGCAAGGCACCGGCGAGGTTCACCGTTTCGCCCGCCAGGCACGGTAGCGCTCGAGCAGACCAACGCTGCGCATGGCGAAAGCCGCCATCGGCTTGCGCAGGAAGGGAATATCGGCGGCGATCAGCATCAGGCCCAGAGGCAGCATCCAGAGGCCGAGAAAGGGCAGGATCGAGAAGATGCCGCCGAGGATCAGCAGAAGCGCCGCCGGAATGCGGACGAGGCGCGACGAGGGATGCCTGAGCCAACGGCTCACCGCGGCGAGCCTCTCGGGCAGTTCCTGCTCCAGGCGCTTGAAGGCCAAGCGAAGAAGCCGTTCTCCGTCGTTCATCCGTTCCTATTTCAACCAAGGCTAGATCGCCGAGCTCCCTAGCCCTTTGTTTAAGCATCGGATTCGCCCGAAAAGTGGATTCCACTTTTCGGTCCGATGCTCTGGGCAGAGGGCCGCCTTCATCTGCCCGTAAATCATGGCGTTTTCTGAGCAGCTTCCGAGCAGCGTAAGCTCAGTGGAAATCGCGCGACTTCGGAAGGATGCGGACATTGCGCGGGTGGCCGGCGCGCGGGTGCTGCGGATGCAGGAACTCGTCGGCACGGCTGAGCGCGATCTCGGCGCGGTGGGTGTCGGACAGGCCCAAGAGATCGGCCGAGCGGTCGAAGACGCGCCGCGCCATCAGATGCACCACGCCTTCCTGGCTCTTCTGCACCCTGCCTTCGACCAGTAACAGTCGCGCGCCCATCACCTCGCGGCGGAAGCGGGCGAAATCACGGGCCCAGAGCACGATGTTGGCGATGCCGGTCTCGTCCTCGAGCGTGATGAAGACCGCATTGCCCTTGCCGGGGCGCTGACGCACCAGCACGACGCCGGCGACACTCGCCCAGGCCCCGTCGCGCCCAGCGGCGATCGCCGCGCAGGTCACAACGCCCGCTCCGGCGAAACGCGGGCGCAGCAGGCCCATCGGATGGCCCTTCAGCGAAAGCCGCACCGTCTGGTAGTCGGCGACGACATGCTCGGCGAGCGGCATGACTGGCAAAGCAGCAGCCGGCTCCTCTCCGAGTTCGCGGGCCTTTGCGACCTCGAACAAGGGCAGTGCCTCGTCATCCGGCAGGCGGCGCACGGCCCAGAGCGCCTCGCGCCGATCCAGCCCAAGCGAGCGGAAGGCGTCGGCATCGGCGAGCAGACGCATGGCGCGCGCTGGGAGCCGCGCCCGGCGCGCAAGACCCTCGACATCGCGATAGCCCTCGCCGCGGGCTGCGATGAGGCGCTCCGCCCATTCCTCCTTGAAGCCGTCGAGCTGGCGCAGGCCGAGGCGCAGAGCGAGACGGCTCGGCTTCACCTCTCTCGCCCTCATCCTGAGGAGCGCCGGAGGCGCGTCTCGAAGGATGCTTCCAGCACGCTCTGGATCATCCTTCGAGACACCGCTGCGCGGCTCCTCAGGATGAGGGATCGGCTCGTCGAACACTTCTTCCAAGAGATTGTCCCAGGCGCTGGAATTCACGTCGATCGGGCGCGGCTCGACGCCGCCATTCTCCTGCGCCTCCCGGACGATCTGGGCCGGGGCGTAGAAGCCCATGGGTTGCGAGTTCAAAAGCGCCGCGGCGAAGATCGCGGGGTGATGGCATTTCAGCCAGGAGGAGACATAGACCAGCTTGGCGAAGGAGGCGGCATGGCTCTCGGGAAAACCATAGCTGCCGAACCCCTTGATCTGCTCGAAGCAGCGCTGGGCGAAGGCCGGCTCGTAGCCACGCTCGACCATGCGCCCGACCATCAGCGCCTCATATTGGCCGATGGTGCCGAGATTGCGGAAGGTCGCCATGGCGCGGCGCAGGCCGTTGGCTTCCGGATCGGTGAATTTCGCCGCCGTCATGGCGAGTTGCATCGCCTGTTCCTGGAAGAGCGGAACGCCCAGGGTGCGGTTCAGGACATGATAGAGTTCGTCCTCCTTCCCATGAGCCGGTGACGGCGAGGGATAGTCCACTTTTTCGATGCCGGAGCGCCGCTTCAGATAGGGATGCACCATATTGCCCTGGATCGGGCCGGGGCGGACGATCGCGACCTGGATGACGAGATCGTAGAAGGCCCTGGGCTTCAGGCGGGGCAGCATGTTGATCTGTGCTCGGCTCTCGACCTGGAAGACGCCGAGCGACTTGCCCTCGCAGAGCATGTCGTAGGTCGCCTCGTCCTTCTGCGGGACATCGGCGAGCCCGAGGTCGACGCCTTCCCACTCGCGCAGCAGATCAAATGCCTTGCGGATGCAGGTCAGCATGCCCAGCGCCAGCACGTCGACCTTCATCAGGCGCAGCGCGTCGATGTCGTCCTTGTCCCATTCGATGAAGGTGCGATCCTCCATCGCGGCATTGCCGATCGGCACGGTCTCGTCGAGGCGCCCGCGCATCAGCACGAAGCCGCCGACATGCTGCGAGAGATGGCGCGGGAAGCCGAGCAGGCGCACGGCGAACTGCACCGCCTGTGCGATCACCGGGTTGTCGGGATCGAGCCCGGCCTGGCGGACCTGCTCGCGGGTGATGTCGGAGCCCCAACTGCCCCATTGCGTCGAGGCGAGCCGGGCGGTGACGTCCTCGGTCAGCCCTAGCGCCTTGCCGGCCTCGCGGATGGCGCTGCGCGGCCGGTAATGGATGACGGTCGCAGCGATGCCGGCGCGCTCGCGGCCATAGGTCCGGTAGATCCACTGGATCACCTCCTCACGCCGCTCATGCTCGAAATCGACGTCGATATCGGGCGGCTCGCGCCGCTCCTCCGAGATGAAGCGCGCGAAGAGCAAGGTGTGCTCGGCCGGATCGACCGCGGTGATGCCGAGCGCGTAGCAGACGGCCGAATTGGCGGCCGAGCCCCTGCCCTGGCAGAGAATGCCCTCGCTTTCGGCGAACTCGACGATCTGGCGGATGGTCAGGAAATAGCGGGCATAGTCGAGCCTGCGGATCAGGACGAGCTCGTCGTCGACCTGCTTCTGGACCGCGAGCGGGATGCCGTCGGGATAGCGCATCGGCAGGCGCCGGCGCACCAGCTCCTCCAGCCAGCCCTGCGGCGTCCAGCCGGGCGGCACCGGCTCGTCGGGATACTCGTATTCGAGCTGCTTGAGATCGAATTCGATGCGACTGAAAAGATGCTGCGTCTCCTCGATCGCCTCCGGCGCTTCGCGGAAGAGCCGGGCCATCTCCTGCGGGGTCTTGAGATGGCGCTCGGCATTGGCCTCGAGCAGGCGGCCGGCCCTGGCGATCGTCGTGCCCTCGCGAATGCAGGTCACGAGGTCCTGGAGATCGCGCTGTTCCGGCGCGTCGTAGAGCACATCGTTCGTGGCGATCAGCGGAGTGCGGGTCGCAGCCGCGACGCCTCTCAGCCGGGCGAGGCGGCGGCGATCATCGCCACGGCGCGACATGGTGGCGGCGAGCCAGACCGCGCCGGGCGCGGCGGCGTCGAGCCGGGCGAGCAGCTCTGGCAAGCCATCGAGCCGGCGTTCCGGCATGACGATCAGCAGGAGGTCGCGGGCGTCGCGCAGGAGATCGTCGAGGACGAGAATGCATTCGCCCTTCGTTTCCGTTTTCAGATTTCCAGCGGTCAGCAGGCGGCAGAGCCGGCCCCAGCCGGCGCGATTGGCGGGATAGGCGACGATATCGGGCGTGCCGTCGACGAAGACCAGCCGGCTACCGGTGACGAGCTTGAAGGCCTTCGCCTTCGCTTGGAGCCATTCAGGCGTGAAGGGCAGGTCGGCGAAGGCCGGATTCTCGACCCAGACATATTCGCCGGGACTGCCGCCGTGGCGTAGCTTCTCCCGCGGAGGCAGCCCGTCCTCACGCAGATCGCGCAGCGCGCTCCAGGCCCGCACCACGCCGGCGAGCGTGTTGCGGTCGGCGATGCCGAGGCCGGTCTGACCGAGCAGCAGCGCGGTCATGACCAGGTTCGGCCCGGGCGAGGCGCCGCGCAGGAAGGAGAAATTCGTCGCGGCGACGGGCTCGGCGTAAGTCATCATGCGAACAGCCCGTGCAGGAACCAGCGCGGCTGGACGCTCTCGCGATCGTAGAGCCCGGCGCGGAACAGCCAGAAGCGGCGACCCTGCGCATCCTCGACGCGGTAATAGTCGCGCGTCGGCTCGTCCGGTCCGTCGCGCCACCATTCCGGCGCGATCCGCTCCGGCCCCTCGGCGCGGGCGATCTCGTGCAGCACCCGGCGCCAGCGAAAGCGCAAGGGCGGGCCGTCCGGCACCTCGGCGAGCGTCTCGACCGGCTGCGGCGGCTCGAAGAGCTGGAGCGGCCGCGCCGGCGGTTCGCCCGCTTCGGGCTTCGGCCAGGGCTGCATCTCGGATGGCGCGCCGACGGCCGGGACCGCGCCGGCTTCCCGCTCGGGATGATGGGAGTTGCGGGCGACGAAGCGCAGCACCCGGTCACGGCCGAAGCGGGCGACGAGCCGGTCGACCAGATCGGCCACCGCCTCCTCCTCGACGGCGCGCCCGTCGAGGCTCGCCTGCGGCGTCCCGAGCGGCTCGCAGACCGGCACGGCGAGGCGGATCGCATCGAAGCCGAAACCGGGATCGAGCGGGTCCGCCAGCGTGTCGATGCGTTCGCGGTAGAGCCGCAATATGGCGGCGGGATCGCGCGAGGGCCGGCCGGTCTCGAGGGACAGGCGCCGGACGGCGCCGTCGCTGCGGAAGAAGCTGATCTCGAAGGCGCGCCCGCCCTCGCCGCGCTGCTCGAGGCTACGGACCGCCTCGTCGAGCAAATGCCGCAGGATCGCCTCCAGCCCATCGGTATCCTGCAAAGGCTCGGGGAAATGCCGCTCGACCATGCAATCGGGCGGCAGCCGCAAGGGGGTGATGCGGATGTCCTCATGGCCGAGGATACGCCGCAGCCGCCTGGCGAGGGCTTCGCCGAAGCGGGCCGACAGCGTGCCCGAAGGGCGGGCTGAAAGATCAGCGAGCGTCTTCAGCCCGGCTCGCGACAGGGCGAGAACGATCTCGGCCGGCGCTTCCAGAGCGGCGACCGGCAGGAGCCGGGTGTGCTCCGCATCGCCGCCCGGCGGGGAGACGGCACAGTCGCCGAACCGGGCGAGCGCCCGCGCCGCCTCGGGCGTGCCGGCGATGCTGGCGCGCAGCTGGAGGCCGAGCCGGCGCAGCCGGATGCCGATCTCCTGGCGCAATGCCGCCTCGCCGCCGAAGAGATGGGCGCAGCCGCTGATGTCGAGCACCAGCCCATGCGGTGGATCGAGCGCAACCAGCGGGGTGAAGCGGTCACAGAGCCCGGTAAGGCGTTCGAGGAAGCGCGCATCGGCGGCGGGATCGGCCTCGGCGATGGCGAGATCGGGAATGCGGGCGCGGGCATCGGCGAGGGTCAGGCCGCGGGTCAGGCCGAGCGCGACGGCGCGCCGGTCGCAATCGGCGAGCCTGAGCGCACCGCCCTCCTTCTCGACCAGGACGAGCGGCCGCTCATCCAGCCCGGCGCCAGGCGGGAGCGCCCTCTGCCGATGCAGCCGGTCGCTCGCCAGGAAGGGAAACCAGAGGGCGAGATAGCGGCGCTGCATCGCTTCGGCCTCCATCCTCCCGGTTCCATTCCTGGAAAGATCGTCGCTCACGGTTCCACTCCACACGCCACTCACACTCACCGAGGCCGCCGCGATGGCGCAGCAGCCTCAAACTGAAGGCCGGATCGCCCGGCGCATTGGCCTCGCGCGGCCGCGACGGCAGAACCCGCACCAGCCAGCGGGTCGTCGCCGCGCTCGGCGCCGGCTCAGGAGAGACCCGCAGGAGCAGGGTCATGACGCCGGAAGCCTCGGCTGCCAGAGCAAGGCGCCGGCTGGCGGTCAGGTCGAGCTGGCGCGGCTCGCCCCAGGGCTCGATCAGCGCCGCGCCGAGAGCCGAACAGCGGGCCGCCTCGGCCCCAGCACGCAACACGCCCTCGGCATCGCGGGCCCGCACCAGCAGAACCTGCGCGGGGTCGAGGCCGAGCTCGGCGAGGCCGGACGGGTGCAGCCGGCCGGCCTCGGCCGCCAGAAAATCCTGCCGAACCCAGAGCAGCGGCCGCATCCCCGCGGCCCGCAGGGCCAGCGCCGCGGCGAAGCCGGTCGCGGCGGGCAGATCGGCTCCAGCCGAGGCATAGATCTCGTGCAGGGCGGCGCGGGCGATGCCGCCGCCCAGCGGCTCGTCCAGCCCCGCCATGCCGAAATCGACCCGCTCCACCGGCGCGAGCTCGCGCGCCAGCCCCGCCAGAGCGAGGCTCTGCCGGAGGCCGGCCAAGGAGCGGGAAGAAGCGTCGGACATGGGATAATGTTCACTATTTGTTCTGACATAAAACCACTCCCAAACTCTGCCGGAGTCAAGCCCGGATATGCGGCCCGCTCCTTGCCAGAAAGGCGAGACATGGCAGGAATCGCCTCCCAGCCGGCCGAACTGTCGCCAATCGCAGGTTTTCTGTCATATCAAGGAAATGCCGATCGGCTTGCTGCGAGGCAGGTACGCCCGCCGCCGCCTTCCCGGGGACAGAGATGAGCTCAGGACTGTTCGCGCTTCTCGACGACATCGCCGGCCTCGCCAAGGTCGCGGCCGCCGCGCTCGACGATGCGGCGGGCCAGGCGACCAAGGCGGGCGCCAAGGCTGCGGGCATCGTCATCGACGATGCGGCCGTGACGCCGCGCTATGCCGTCGGCTTCTCGGCCGATCGCGAGCTGCCGATCATCGGCAAGATCGCCCTCGGCTCACTCAAGAACAAGCTCATCTTCCTGCTGCCGGCGGCTTTGGTGCTGAGCTTCATCGCGCCCTGGGCGATCACGCCGCTCCTGATGGCAGGCGGCGCCTATCTCTGCTTCGAGGGCTTCGAGAAGGTCTACGAGCTCGTCATGCCGCATGCCGGGCACGAGGCGGCGCAGGGCGAAGCCACGGCCGAAATCCTCGATGCCACGCAGCTTGAGGCACAGAAGATCTCAAGCGCGATCAAGACCGACTTCATCCTCTCCGCCGAGATCATGGCGATCACGCTCGCGACCGTCACCGCCTCGTCCTACTGGACGCAGGCCCTGGTGCTTGCCGTGGTCGGCCTCGGCATGACCCTGCTGGTCTATGGCGCCGTCGCCCTGATCGTGAAGGCGGACGATGCAGGCGCCGCGATGGCGCGGACCGGCAAGCCGCTGATCCGGCCGATCGGCCGCGGCCTCGTCCTCGGCATGCCGCATTTCCTGAAAGCGCTGAGCGCAGTCGGCACCGCCGCGATGCTCTGGGTCGGCGGCGGCATCATCATCCATGGCCTCGCCGGCTACGGCCTCGACGGGATCGAGCACGCCATTCACGGCGTCGCGGTGGCGGTCGGGCAGGCCGGCCCGGCGGCCTCCGGCCTGCTGGAATGGCTGACCACTGCCGGCGCCTCGGCCGTGTTCGGGCTTGCGATCGGCGGGCTCTGCCTCGTCGGCATGCATTTCGTCGTCGAGCCGGCCCTCAGGATCTGGCGCGGCAGGGCGGCGAAGACCGCCGGCGCCGCGGCGAGGAAGTAGTCCAGCCGGCGGAAGCCCTGGCGGGCAGTACTTCGCTACCCAAACGACCACTACCGTGCCCTTGGCTCGCCGAATAATCTCACGCCACAGACATGCGGGGAAAGAGCATGACTCCGTTCCTGGTCGGCGCCGTCGCGTTCATCTTCGTGTTCGGCGCAGCAGCCGGCGGAATGCTGCTGCGCGCGCGCCTGCCGGATCATCATCTCTCCCCCGACTCCCGGGAGTTGATCAAGCTCGCCACTGCCATCATCGGAACCCTGTCCGCGATCGCGCTCGGCCTGCTGATCGCCTCGGCGAAACGCTCCTTCGACGAAGCCGGGACCGAGCTCAGAACCTCGGCGGCCCATGTCGTGCTCCTCGACCGGACGATGGCCCAATACGGGCCGGAGACGAAGCCGCTGCGCGTCGCCCTGCGACAGAGCCTCGAGACGAGGCTGAACGAGCTCAAAGATGAACGCGAGGGGCTGCTGCATGAGGGCCTCGACGTCGAGCCCATCCAGATCGGGCTCAGGCATCTCGTACCGGCCAATGACGGACAGCGCTGGCTTCAGGCCCGAGCCCTCCAGCTCAGCGGACAGATCTCGGAAATGAGGTGGCAGCGGCCGGAAACCGAGACCGGCGGCTTCCCAGGCATCTTCATCATCATCCTCGTCTTCTGGCTCGCTTTGCTCTTCGCCTCCTTCGGCCTGCTGAGCCCGGGAAATGCCACGGTCGTGGTGACGCTGTTAGGCTCGGCCTTGTCGGTGACGGCAGCACTGGTGCTGATCATCGACATGGACCACCCCTATCTCGGCTTCATCCGCGTCTCCGACCTGCCGCTCCAGCTCGCGCTCGCACGTCTCGGCCAGCCCTGATCCGCATCGCAGCCGCCGGTATTCCGCCTCCCCCCGCAAACATGCCGGGCGCCATGCATGGGCAGGGGCCGTCATCCCTACGCAAATCTGCTAGCTCCTCGCCCGAGGTCCAACGCACGGACCGCCGGACCTGTCATGCTGCAATTCCTCGCCACCAGCACGCCCTTCTTCGCCGTGATCGGGCTCGGTGCCCTCTCCGCCTGGCGCGGCCTGTTCGGCAGCGATGCGGTCCGGGTGCTCAACACCTATGCCTTCATGGTGGCGACGCCGGCGATGGTGCTCCGGGTGATGTCGCGCCAGCCGATCGCCGAGCTCTGGAACGGGGTGTTCTTCGCCGCCCTGGCCCTGCTCGGCATCGTGGGGATGGGCCTCGGCATCCTTGTGGCGCGCCGCTTTTTCGGGATGCCCTTCCCCAATGCGGTCTCGCGCGGCCAGAGCCTGGTCGGCGGCAATTTCGCCTTCCTCGGCATTCCCCTGATGCTGGCCTTCCTCGGCGACGGGGCGGCAGCGCCGATCGCGATCGGGCTGATCTGCGACACGGCACTGGTCGTTCCCCTCGCGATCGGGCTGATCGAGGCCGGGCGGGGCAAGGGCTCGCCCTGGCGCATCGCGGCAAGGCTGGTGCGCGGCACCATCGTCAATCCCTTCATGCTCTCGATCATGGGCGGCGTCGCGCTCTCGCTCAGCGGCCTTTCCATCCCCGAGCCGATCGACCGCTTCCTCGTCTTCCTCGGCGGCTCGGCCGCCCCGGTCGGCATCTTCGCGCTCGGCGTCGCCGCCTGGCAGTGGAGCCGGGAAGGGAGGCTGCCGCTGAAAGGCGTGCTGCCGCTCGTCCTCGGCAAGCTCGTCCTGCACCCGCTGCTGACCTGGTTCGTGCTCGCCATCGTGCTCAGACTCGACCCGTTCTGGGTCAAAGCCGGCGTGCTCTATGCGGCGCTGCCGATCGCCGCCAATGTCTTCGTGATCTCGGAGCGCTTCGAGACCGACAGCCGGCCGCTGGCCGCCGCCATCGTGATCTCGACCACCGCCGCAGCCCTGACCTTCCCCATCGCGATCTGGCTGGTCTCCGGCTGAACCGCAGCCCGTCGCAATTCCTGCCTTTCCACTGCTCCAGCAATCTCGAGGACAGCGCATGACAAGCCAGCTCTTCCGCCCGCTCGCACTCGATGGGCTCCAGCTTCCGAACCGCATCGTCATCGCGCCGATGTGCCAATATTCGGCGGAAGACGGCTCGGCCACCGACTGGCACCTGATCCATCTCGGCAATCTCGCGCTCTCCGGCGCCGGCCTCCTGATCATCGAGGCGACCGCGGTCGAGCCCGAGGGCCGGATCAGCCCCGACGATCTCGGCCTGTGGAGCGATGAAAACGAGCGCGCGCTCGGCCGCGTGCTCGACGCCGTCCGGCGCCACTCCGATATGCCGATCGGCATCCAGCTCGGTCATGCCGGGCGCAAGGCCTCGATCCACTCACCCTGGAACGGCAGCCGCCAGCGGCCGCTCGACGATCGCGGCTGGCAGACCCTCGCGCCCTCGGCCCTGCCGATGAACCCGAACGATCGGCCGCCGCTGCCCCTCGATGCCGACGGGCTGAAGCGCGTGCGCGAGGCCTTCGTCGCCTCGGCGAAGCGCGCGGCGCGGCTCGGCCTGCAGATGGTCGAGATCCATTGCGCCCATGGCTATCTGCTACACCAGTTCCTCTCGCCGCTCGCCAACCGGCGCGACGACGCCTATGGCGGCGCGCTCGAAAACCGGCTGCGCTTTCCGCTCGAGATCTATGAGGCGGTGCGCGACGCCGTGCCGGCCGAAATCCCGGTCGGCGTGCGGGTCTCCGGCACGGACTGGGTCGAGGGCGGCTGGGAGATCGAGCAGACCATCGCCTTCGCGCAGGCGCTGAAGGCACGCGGGGTCAGCTTCGTCCATGTCTCCAGCGGCGGCCTCTCGCCGGAGCAGAAGATCCCGCTCGGGCCAGGCTATCAGGTTCCGCTGGCGCGGGCAGTGAAGGCGGCGACGGCGCTGCCGGTCATCGCAGTCGGGCTGATCACCGAATACGAGCATGCCGAGGCGATCGTCGCCGGCGGCGATGCCGACATGGTCGGACTGGCGCGCGGCATTCTCTACGATCCGCGCTGGCCCTGGCACGCGGCCGCCCATCTCGGCGCCAGCGTCAAGGCGCCGAAGCAGTATCTGCGTTCCCAGCCGCGGCAGCTGAAGGAGTTGTTCGAAAGCTGAACTGGGTTCGAGCTGCCATTCCGGGGCTTCGCGCAGCGAAGAGCCAGACCCCTATATCGGTGTTGTTCCAGTTCGTCATGCTCGCCCTTGTGGCGAGCATCCACGTCTTGAACACCGCTCTTGTTACGGGAAGACGTGGATGGTCGGGACAAGCCCGACCATGACGGCAAAAGTGGTGTTCATGGGTTCCGGGCTCGGCCCTGCGGCCGCCCCGGAAAGATAAGTCTTGCGCACCAGGCGGGCTCAATCGCCCGGCTGGGCTCCGTCATAGCCGCCGATGATCACGAGATCGACCGGGCCGACCTTGGCGAGGTGCTGCACCGCCGCCTGATATTCCGGCGATTCATAGCAGGCACGGGCCGTCGCCTCGTCCTTGAACTCGATGACGACGTTGTGCTTGCGGCCCTCGCCGCGGGCGAGCTTGTACTCGCCGCCGCGGACGATGAACTTGCCGCCATACTTCGCGAAGGCGATGGCGTTGAGCGAGCGGTAGGTCGCGTATTCCGCCTCGTTCTGCACGTCGAGGCGGGCGATCCAGTAGCCCTTCGCCATGATCAGACGCCTTCGACGACGACGATGTCGATCTCGCCGGCGCCTTCGCGCTCCTTGCGCGCCGCGGCGTATTCCGGCGAGTTCACATAGGCCTTGGCCGCTTCGAAATCCTTGAACTCGATGACGATGTTGCGGGCCCTGCCCTCGCCCTCGCCGACCGTCATCTGGCCGCCACGCACCAAAGGCGTGCCGCCATACTGCTTGATCGCTTCCGAGGCCTTGGCGGCATAGGCCGCCCACAGCGTCGCGTTGGAGACCTTGGCGCGCGCGATCACATATCCCTTGGGCATTTCGGCTTCCATTTCCGTTTGGATGGGGGGCGAAGCTTAGGCGGCGCCGGCGATCTCGTCCATGATCGCGGCAGCCGCCGCGCGCGGATCAGCCGCGCGGATGACGGGACGCCCGATCACCAGATGGTCGGCCCCGGCGGCAATGGCCTCGCCCGGCGTCAAGGTGCGCTTCTGGTCGCCGGCGGCGCTGCCGGCCGGGCGGATGCCGGGGGTGACGATGACCATGTCCGGACCGATGACGCCGCGCACGATCTCGGTCTCGGCGGCGGAGCAGACGATGCCATCGACGCCGGCGATGCGGGCCTGCTGGGCGCGCATACGCACGAGATCGCGCACGGCGAGCCCATAGCCGGCATCCTTGAGATCGCCATCGTCATAGGAGGTGAGCGCCGTGACGGCGAGCAGCTTCATGGCGGAATCGCCGCGCCCCTCGACCGCACCGCGCATGGTCTGCGGATAGGCGTGCACGGTGAGGAAGGTAACGCCGAGCTTGGTCAGCGATTCCACCCCTTCGGTGACGGTGTTGCCGATATCGTGCAGCTTCAGGTCGAGGAAGACCTTCTTGCCCTCGCCGATCAGCTGGCGGGCGAGGTCGAGCCCGCCGGCGAAGGCGAGCCGGTAGCCGATCTTGTAGAAGCTCGCCTGGTCGCCGAGCGTCGCGACGATGCGATAGGCGTCCCAGATCGTCGGAACGTCGAGCGCGACGATCATGCGGTCCCGGAGATCGTTGATTTTCTGCGCCATGGCCCTGTCCTCCTCGCTGCCCGGCGGCGATGGGGCACGATTCGACGGGGAGCGCAACCTTTGCCTGCTTGCTCGCGGGCGAAGAGGCGCCTCAGGCCGCCCCGCTCAGCACCTGCGCGAAGACCTTGGCCCAGACGTCGGGCGTCTGCGCGCCGGAGACGGCGAGCTTGCCGTCGACGATGAAGAAGGGCACCCCGGTGACGCCGACCCGCTGCGCATGCGCCTCGAGGCCGATCACCGTCTCGCGCAACTCGTCATTGGCGAGTTCGTCGCGCGCCGCCCGCTCGTCATAGCCCTGCTCGCCGGCGATCGCGACCAGGGTGTCAAGATCGCCGATGTCGCGACCCTCCTGCCAATAAGCCTTGAACAGCGCCGCCTTCATCTCGCTGCCGCGCTGCACGGTCGAGGCGGCGGCGACGAGCATATGGGCCATGCGGGTGTTGACGCTCTTCTTGACCGCAGCCCAGTTGAAGGTGACGCCGCTTTCCAGCGCCGCCTCGGAGAGGCGCAGTTCGATCTCCCTGCGCTTGCCGGGCCCGAACTTGGCATCGAGATAGGCGGTGCGGTCCATGCCCTCCTCCGGCATCTCCGGATTGAGCTCATAGGGCAGCCAGGTGATGGCGACACGCTCGGTCAGGCCGTGATTGGCGAGCGCCGTCTCGAGCCGCGCCTTGCCGATGAAGCACCAGGGGCAGGCGAGATCGGAGACGATCGCGATCGGCAGCTTGTCTTGCATGACTCGTTCCTTGGCGCTGGGCGCGGCAGGTTTCAGATCGGCGGATAGGCATGGAGGTCGCCATGGCGATCTTCCGCATGGCCCTGCGCGCCGGGCGTCTCGCAGCCCGAGAGAAAGGTCGGGCCCACGGGAATCTTGCCGGCGCCGCCGGGGATGTCGAGGATATAGGTCGGCTGGCAGAGGCCGGAAAGATTGCCGCGCAGGCTTTTGACCAGCGCCTGCCCTTCCGCCAGCGACAGCCGGAAATGCGAGGTTCCCGGCGCGAGATCGGGATGGTGCAGGTAGTAGGGCTTGACCCGGTTCTCGACGAAGGCGCGCATCAGCGCCGAGAGCGTCTCGACATCGGCGTTGACGCCCTTGAGCAGCACGCTCTGGCTGACCAGGACATGGCCGGCATCGGCGAGCCGGGCGAGCGCCGCGCGCGCCGCCGGCGTGAACTCGCGCGGATGATTGGCGTGGACCGCGACATAGCTCGCCTTGCCGGGCACACGCAGCGCCCTGGCGTAATCCTGCGTGACGCGCTCCGGCTGGACCATCGGCACGCGGCTGTGCCAGCGCGCCACCTTGATATGCGGGATCGCGGCGAGCCGCTCGCCGACCTCACGCAGGCGCCGGGCGGAGAGGATCAGCGGGTCGCCGCCGGTCATGATCACCTCCCAGATCTCAGGCCGAGAGGCGAGATAGGCGAGCGCCGCGTCGAGCTTCTCGCCGGTCAGCGCATCGCCGCCGGGGCCGACCATCTCGCGGCGGAAGCAGAAGCGGCAATAGACCGGGCAGGCATGGACCAGCTTGAGCAGAGCGCGGTCGGGATAGCGATGAACCACGCCCTCGACCGGCGAATGCGCCTCGTCGCCGATCGGATCGGCGAGCTCTTCCGGCAAGGTCCTGAGCTCGGCGGCATCCGGCACGAACTGGCGAGCGATCGGGTCGGCCGTGTCGGCCGGGTCGATCAGCGCCGCGACCGCCGGGGTCACCGAAACGGCGTAGCGCTTGGCGACCTCGGCCAAGGCCTCGCGCCGGGCGGGCGCGACGAGGCCTCGCTCGACGAGGGCGTCGATCGTCTTCAGCGGCTGGCCGGGCGGCTGATGGATGGTCATCGCCCTCCCCTGCCCGGTTGCGCGACCGGCGTCCAGAGCACATCTTCGATGCGGCGCGCATCGGTGCAGAGCATCACCAGCCGGTCGAAGCCGAGCGCGATGCCGGAGGCCTCGGGCATCGCGCCGAGCGCCGCGAGGAAATCCTCGTCGATCGGATAGCGCTCGCCATAGATGCGCTCTTTCTCATCCATATCCGCCTCGAAACGCCG
The DNA here is from genome assembly GCF_058798075.1 of Allobosea sp. GW823-FHT01F03. Taxonomy (NCBI): domain Bacteria; kingdom Pseudomonadati; phylum Pseudomonadota; class Alphaproteobacteria; order Hyphomicrobiales; family Alloboseaceae; genus Allobosea; species Allobosea sp. GW823-FHT01F03. Next base: position 5,031,281 of record NZ_CM179505.1, read on the forward strand.
GCGCTGCTCGGCCGGATCGGTCAGTTCGCCGAAAGCGTTCGCCAGCTCGACGCCGCAAGCGAAGAGTTCGAAGCGTTCGGCGACGCGCGGATCGCCGGGTTTCGGCCGGGCCAGCGCCGCCTCGGAGATCGGGTATTCGCACAGGATGGTGGCGCGCCCGCGGCCGAGATGCGGCTCGACCTTCTCGGCAAGGACGCGGCTGAAGATGTCGGACCAGCTGTCGTCCTCGGCCAACCTGATGCCGGCGGCCCGCGCCTGCCCGGCCAGTGCCTCGCGATCGGTCGCTCCATCGGCGGCGATCGTCGCCATCAGGTCGATGCCGGCATGGCGGGCGAAGGCTTCATGCAAGGTGAGTCGCTCGGGCTCGGCGAAAGGATCGACCTCGGAGCCGCGCCAGCGCAGGCTGGCCGCACCGGCTGCCCGTGCAGCCTGCGCCAGCAATTCGGCGCAATCGGCCATCAGCGCCTCATAGGGCTCGCCGACCCGGTACCATTCCAGCATGGTGAATTCGGGATGATGCAGCGCCGTGCGCTCGCGGTTGCGGAAGACGCGGGCGAAATCGAAGATGCGTCGCTCGCCGGCCGCCAGCAGCTTCTTGGCGGCGAATTCCGGCGAGGTGTGCAGGTAATAGGGGTGCTCGGCCCCGCCATCGTCGACGAAAACGGTGCGGAACCCGTGCAGATGCGTCTCGTTGCCGGGCGAGCGCTGCAACAGTGCCGCCTCGACCTCGATAAAATCGCGCGCCTCGAACCAGCGCCGCAGCGCCGCCTTGACGCGGCCGCGCGCCATCAAGGCGGGGCGTCGGTCGGCATGGATGTCCGGCCGCCAGAAGGGCGGGGCATTTTCGTTCATGGATCCTCTGGCGAAACCGTCAGCCAGCTTTCGTTTTGCGCGTAAATGCGGTAGTTGCGCGGCGATGAAATCGGCATAGCGCGCCCCTCAGCAGCGCACCAGCGAGGAATTTCAAGTGGTCAAGGTCATCGCCTCCTCCGTCCGCAAGGGCAACGTCCTCGAAGTCGACGGGCATCTCTGCTCGGTGCTGTCGGCCGAGAGCTTCTTCCCCGGCAAGGGCACGCCGACGACACAGATCGACATGCGCCGCATCGCGGACGGCGTGAAGGTCTCGCAGCGCTACAAGACGACCGAGCAGGTCGAGCGCGCCTATGTCGAGGATCGTGACTTCACCTATCTCTACCAGGACGGCGAGCAATACGTCTTCATGAACCCCGAGACCTATGACCAGCTGCCGGTCGACGGCGATGTGGTCGGCGATCTCGCCGCCTATCTCCAGGAAGGCATGAAGGTCACCCTCTCGGTGTTCGACGACCGGGCGGTGGCGATCGAGCTGCCGCAGCGCGTCACGCTCGAAGTGGTCGAGACCGAGCCGGTGACCAAGGGCCAGACGGCCTCCTCCTCCTACAAGCCGGCGATCCTCTCGAACGGTGTGCGCTCGGCCGTGCCGCCGCATATCGGCGTCGGCACCCGCATCGTGGTGATGACCGCCGACGGCTCCTATGTCGAGCGCGCGAAGGATTGATCGCGCTTCGGCGCGCCGCCTGACGGCGCATGCGCTATAGAATGAGGCAGCGGGCCCTTTCCGGGCCCGTTTCCGTTTCTGGAGCCAGACCATGCCGCTTTCCGCCCATGCCGCCGCCTTCACCGGCTTCGTCCAGACCCTGAAGGCACTCGACGCCATCCTCGACAAGGCGCAGGCCGAAGCGGAGACGCGCAAGATCCAGCCGGAAGTGCTGCTGTCGAGCCGCCTCGCGCCGGACATGCTGCCCTTCACCCGGCAGATCCAGCTGATGTCGGATTTCGCCAAGAATGCCGGGGCGCGCCTCGCCGGCGGCGAGAATCCGCGCTTCCCCGACGAGGAGAAGAGCTTCCCGGAACTCAAGGCGCGGATCGCCCGGACGCTCGATTTCCTCGCCTCCGTCGACGAGGCGGCGCTCGATGCCGGGCTGGAACGGGACGTCACCTTCCCGCGCGGTCAGTCCGCCACCGTGACGATGAAGGGCGCGGATTATCTCACGCGCTTCGCCGTTCCGAACTTCTATTTCCACGCCACCACCGCCTACGCGATCCTGCGCGAGAACTGCTTCTCGATCGGCAAGCAGGACTTCCTCAAGGGCGTGTTCGACGCCTGAGTCGCGCCGCACCACCGCGAGCGCAGGGAAAGGACGACCGTCGTCATGCTCGCCCTTGTGGCGAGCATCCATCTCTTGAACACCGCACTCGCTACGGGAAGACGTGGATGGTCGGGTCAAGCCCGACCATGACGGCAAGCGGCTCGCCCGGACTTCGACGAGACTGTGGCTCCGTCACTCCGTGACGCCATTGGATGCAGCGGCCCGTCACAGATAGGGCGAGCAGAGCCAGAGCAGGCGGTCGAGCAGGCGGATCGGAAAGGGCCGGGCCCGCAACTGCGCCAAGGTGACCGGGCGCGCCGTGGCGATCACCCCGTCGATACGCGCCTCGATGCTGCGGGCGAAATCCGCATCCAGCACTTCGAGGTCGATCTCGAAATTCAGCCGCAGCGAGCGCGGGTCGAGATTGGAGGAGCCGACATAGGCCCAGGCTCCGTCGATGGCGAGCAGCTTGGAATGGTCGAAGGCGCCGGTGGCGCGCCAGACCCGGCAGCCATCCTTCAGCACCTGGTCGAACTGCGCCTGCATAGCGCGGTCGACGAGGACGAGATTGTTGACCTCCGGCACGACGATGTCGATCGTAACCCCGCGGCGGGCGGCGGTGACGAGCGCGCTGATCAATTCGCGATCCGGCAGGAAATAGGGCGACATGATCCGGATCGAGTCGCGCGCCACCGAGAAGGCACCGATCAGCAGCCGGTGATTGGTCTCGAGGCTGGAATCCGGCCCCGAGGCGACCGCGCGCATCACCACGCCGCCTTCGCCGGGGGGCGGCTGCGGCGCGACCGACCAGGCGGCGTCGGCGAGGTCCTCGCCCGAGGCGAAGCGCCAATCCTCGGCGGCGACCGCGAGCAGATCCTCGACCACCGGGCCGGCGATACGGAAATGCGTGTCTCGCGCCGTTGCGTCCCCGGCGAATTCCCGGGTGAAGCCCTGCCTGATGTTCATGCCGCCAGCGAAGGCGATCTCCCCGTCGACGATCAGGAGCTTGCGGTGCGTGCGCAGGTTCGCATAGGGCAGCCGCAGCCCCATGATGATGTTGCCGTTAAAGACGTCGACCTGCACGCCGCCCTTCTGCAGATAGCCGACGATGCTCGGCACCGAATAGCGCGCGCCGACCGCATCGATCAGCACCCGCACCGCAACGCCGCGCCCGCGCGCCGCGATCAGCGCATCGGCGAGACGCAGCCCGATCGGATCCCGGTCGAAGATATAGGTCTCGAGGATGACCCCGCGGCGGGCGCTCGCGATCGCTTCCGCCATCGCGGCATAGGCCTCGTCGCCGGTTCGCAGGGTCGCGATGGCGTTGCCGCTCTTGAGCTGACGGCGTACCACCTTGTCGCCGAGCGTCTTCAGCGCGGCGAAGCGCCGGCCGAATGCGCGCGCCACCGCTTCGTCGGAGATCGCGGCGGGCTCGCCCGCCGCGCCGGCCCCGAACTCCCGCCTTCGCTGCGAGACGATCGAGGCCCGGCGCATGCGGTTGACGCCGGCGACCGCATAGATCAGTGCGCCCAGAAAAGGGGAGAGCAGGATGACGCCAACCCAGCCGATGGCGGCGCGGACCTCGTCCTTGGTCAGCGCGGCGTGGCTGGCGGCGACCACTGTGATCGCCAGCGACAGCGCGGCCAGGATATGCGGCCAGTAGCCGTAGAGAATCTCCCACATGGCGCCGACTATCGCACGGCCGGCAGCCCCGGCAATGGCGCTCGCGCCGGCGTAGCGCTTCCCCCCTTGCGCAACGGAGGGGGCATACCCATATCGGGTTCACGGCGATGTCGAGGGCGTTCCACGGCCCTCCAGCGCCGTTGAAGACGGCCATGAATTTGGACCGGTGACGCCGGATGTACGCGCACAGGTTCGGGACATGGCCGTTGGCCAATCAGAGACCCGCCGCGAGCGCTCGCGGCGGGTCTTTTCACATCAGTCGCGCAGGAACGGATTGTTGCGCCGCTCCTCGCCGAGCGTGCTCGCGGGCCCGTGGCCGGGCAGGAACTGGACATCGTCGCCGAGCGGCAGGAGCTTGCCCTTGATGCCGGCGATCAGGTCCTCATGGCTGCCATAGGGAAAGTCGGTGCGGCCGACCGAGCCGGCGAAAAGCGTGTCCCCGGCGAGCAGGAAGCGCAAATCCTTCTGGAAGAAGGTGACATGGCCCGGCGTATGCCCCGGCACATGCTGGACGGCGAAGCTGATCTCGCCGACCGAGACATTGTCGCCCTCGGCGAGCCAGCGCGTCGGCTTCACAGCTTTCATGTCGCGGATCTCGAAGCGCAGCCCCTGTTCAGGCAGCGCATCGAGCAGCGGCCCATCGGCCTCGTGCGGGCCGATGATCGGTAGGGAAAGCGCCTCGGCGAGTTCGGTCGCGCCACCGGCATGGTCGAGATGACCATGGGTCAGCCAGATCGCCACCGGCTTGACACCGGTTTCCTTCAGCGCCGCCCGGATGCGGGCGACATCGCCGCCGGGATCGACGATCGCCGCCTCCATGGTCTTGGTGCACCAGACGAGCGAGCAGTTCTGCTGAAACGGCGTCACCGGAATGACGGCGATGCTGAGCGGGGGCTGCGGTTGGTCGTTCATGCGGTGCCTTTCGGTGAAATGGGCCGAGCTTGCTAGGCTGCGTCGGGCCGGCGCCGGTCAACGCTTGCCGCAGCGATTGGCGAGCAGCACCCGGTAGTCGGAGAGCGACTCGTCCATCTGGGCGACGTTCTGCTCGCGCTCGCGCCCGCTCTGGCAGGTCGCGAAGACCGAACGGGCCTTCTGCAGGAAGGCGACATGCTCACGCCAGGCCGCGCATTGCGTCGCCTGGTCGGCATTGGCGACCTGCTGCATCTTGTACTGCCGCTGGCGCATCGCCGCCTCATTCTGGAACAGGTCGCGCGAGCAGGTCGCCGGAACCGGACGCGGCTGCGCCGCCGCCAGCGTCGGCAGCAGCGCGAGCGTCACCCCAAGGATGGCACGGCGAATCATCCGAGATTCAGCTCCTTGAAGAAGTCGTTGCCCTTGTCGTCGATGACGATGAAGGCCGGGAAGTCCTCGACCTCGACCTTCCAGACCGCCTCCATGCCGAGCTCCGGATATTCCAGCACCTCGACCTTCTTGATGCAGTCCTGCGCCAGCCTCGCCGCCGGTCCGCCGATCGAGCCGAGATAGAAGCCTCCATGGCGGGCGCAGGCCTCGCGCACCGCCGAGGAACGGTTGCCCTTGGCGAGCATGACCATCGAGCCGCCGAAGGACTGGAACTGGTCGACGAAGGAATCCATGCGCCCGGCCGTGGTCGGGCCGAAGGAGCCGGAAGCCATGCCGTCCGGCGTCTTGGCCGGGCCGGCGTAGTAGACCGGGTGGTTCTTGAAATAGTCGGGCATGCCCTGCCCGCTCTCGAGCCGCTCGCGGATCTTGGCATGGGCGAGGTCGCGGGCGACGACGATCGTGCCGGTCAGCGAAAGGCGGGTCTTGACCGGATGCCTGGTCAAGGTGGCCAGAATCTCGCTCATCGGCTGGTTGAGGTCGACCTTGACGACATCGCCGCCGAGCGAAGCGTCCTCGACCTCGGGCAGGTATTTGGCCGGGTTGGTCTCCAGCGCCTCGAGGAAGATGCCGTCGCGGGTGATCTTGCCCTTGGCCTGACGGTCAGCCGAGCAGGAGACGCCGAGCCCGATCGGCAGCGAGGCACCGTGGCGCGGCAGGCGGATGACGCGCACGTCATGGCAGAAATACTTGCCGCCGAACTGCGCGCCGACACCGAGCGACTGCGTCAGCTTGTGGATTTCCTCTTCCATCTCGATGTCGCGGAAGGCGTGACCGGAGGGCGAGCCCTTGGTCGGCAGGCCGTCGAGATAACGGGTCGAGGCGAGCTTGACGGTCTTCAGATTCTGCTCGGCCGAGGTGCCGCCGATGACGATGGCGAGGTGGTAGGGCGGGCAGGCCGCGGTGCCGAGCGTCAGGATCTTCTCCTTCAGGAACGCCGTCATGCGGTCCTTGGTCAGGAGCGAGGGCGTCGCCTGGTAGAGGAAGGTCTTGTTGGCCGAGCCGCCGCCCTTGCAGACGAAGAGGAATTTGTAGGCGTCCTCGCCCTCGGCATAGATGTCGATCTGCGCCGGCAGGTTGGTCGCCGTGTTCTTCTCCTCGAACATGGAGAGCGGTGCGAGCTGCGAATAGCGCAGATTGCGCTTGAAATAGGCATCTGCGACGCCTTCGCCGAGCGCGGCTTCATCGTCGCCATCGGTCCAGACCTTGCGGCCGCGCTTGCCCATGATGATCGCCGTGCCGGTATCCTGGCACATCGGCAGCACGCCACCCGCGGCGATATTGGCGTTCTTGAGCAGGTCATAGGCGACGAACTTGTCGTTCGAAGTCGCCTCGGGATCGTCGAGGATCTTCTGAAGCTGGGCGAGATGACCCGGGCGCAGGAGATGGTTGATGTCGATGAAGGCCTGCTCGGAGAGCCGGCGGATCGCCTCGCGCGAAACCGTCAGGAGCTCGCGATCACCGATCTTCTCGACCGTGACACCTTCCGTGCCGAGCGAGCGATAGGGCGTCTTGTCCTCGCCGAGCGGGAAGAGATCGACATGGGTATAGGCCATCGGGCGACACTCCGGCATTTCGGTGGCGCCTGGCGCGACACCTCACAGCTTCGGCCGCGTCATAGCCCCTTGGGCCAAGGCCTCCAAGCCTAGATTGCGATGGTTCCAGGGAGGGGTGGCGGCACTCGAAACGCGATACGAGCCCTCATCCCGAGGCGCGATCGCAATTCGCGTCTCGCAAGCCGCCCCAGATGATTCCGATGCTTTCCGGAGCATCCTTCGAGACCGCCGCCCAGCGGCGGCGCCGGACGAGGGGCTCGCAGCCCCTTGCGAAACTCAGGCCGCCTTGGCCGCGGTCTCCGCCAGGATCGCATAGATCGCCGCCGGATCATGCGCATGGCGCACCTGCTCCAGCACAGTCTGGTTGCGCAGCACGCGGGCGACGCGCGCCAGCGCCTTGAGATGGTCGGCCCCCGCCCCTTCCGGGGCGATCAGCACGAAGATGATGTCGACGGGCTGGCCATCGAGTGCCTCGAAATCGAGCGCTTTCTCGGCGCGCGCGAACAGACCGACGAGCTTGTCGATGCCGGGCATCCGGCCATGGGGAATGGCGATTCCATCGCCGATTCCGGTCGAGCCGAGGCGCTCGCGCTGCAGCAGCGCCTCGAAGAGTTCACGCTCGGGCAGGCCGGTGAGCAAAGCCGCGTGCTGGGCCAGTTCCTGAAGCGCCTGCTTCTTGCTGTTGGCGCGCAGCGGCGAAATCACCGCCTCGGGCCGAAGGAGATCGGTCAGCGTCATAGGCCAATCCATGCATGTCCCGTGCCTAGCGTCCGGTCCCTACCGGCAAGCCCGGCAGGGCGCCCAGATTCATCGGCGGCGGAACCTCAAGAAAGAGAAGCCGGCGGATCGATCCAGCCGATATTGCCGTCGCGGCGGCGGTATACGACGTTCATGCGACCATTGCCAGCGTGGCGGAAGATGACGACCGGCGCGCCCGTCATGTCGAGCTCGGCCACTGCGTCACCCACCGTCATCTGATGCAAGGATTTCGTCGATTCGGCCACGATCACCGGGTTTTCGCCGACGAGATCCGCATCATGTTCCTCGACGTCCTGGTCGGGAGCCGCGATGACATAGCTGGGGATGGCGAGCCCGGCCTCGCGCCCGTTCATCGCCGCGGAACGATCCTTCAACCGGCGCTTGTAGCGGCGCAGCCGCTTCTCGATCCGCTCGGCCATCTTTTCGAGGCTGGCATAGGGATCATGCGCGACGGCCGAGGCTTCGAGCGTGATGCCGGAGGAGAGATGCAGGACACCATCCGTCTTGAACGCCGTTCCGTCCTTGCCGACGGTGACGTGCCCCTGATAGCCGCCCTCGTAATACTTGCTCAGGGCTGCCGCCACGCGCGCTTCGGCCTGGCCACGCAGGGCCTCGCCGACATCGAGATTCTTGCCGGAGATTCGCAAGCTCATGGAGTGCTTCCCCTTCTTGTCGCCATGGCCAGTGGTCGGCCATCTACTGGAGGTAAGGACGGGGTTGCCGGCTTGTCAATGAGCCGGAAGGCGGGTGCTTCGAAGGGACTGCTCCGAAATTGACACCTGCCGCTAGGGCACCGAAAGCACCCGGGGCAGGACAAGCTCCCGCCTCTGCCAGCCGCCCGTGCAGAGCTCTTCCGGGCCGGCCGCGGCCGCTCTCAGCGCCCGCCTCCGGCCATGGCGAGTTTCTCGCGACGGCGCTCCATCGAGGATGGGATGCGCAGCGATTCGCGGTATTTCGCGACGGTTCGCCGGGCGATATCGATGCCGCTCGCCTTCAGCCTGGTGACGATCGCGTCATCCGAAAGGATCCCGGACGCGCTCTCCTCGTCGATCATCTGCTTGATCCGGTAACGCACCGCCTCGGCGGAATGGGCCTCGCCATAACCGGTGGCGGCGATCGCGGCCGAGAAAAAATACTTCATCTCGAAGACGCCGCGCGGGCAGCCCAGATACTTGTTCGAGGTCACGCGCGACACCGTCGATTCGTGCATGCCGATCGCGTCGGCGACGGTCTTGAGATTCAACGGCCGCAAATGCTCGACGCCATGGGCGAAGAACCCGTCCTGCTGCCGCACGATCTCGCTGGCCACCTTGAGGATGGTGCGGGCACGCTGTTCGAGCGATCGGGTCAGCCAGTTCGCGGTCTGCAGGCATTCGGCGATGAAGGCCCTGTCCTCGTCATTGCGCGCCGCGCGCGAGACACGGGCATGGTAGGTCTGGTTGACCAGCACCCGTGGCAGCGTGTCGGGATTGAGGTCGATCAGCCAGGAGCCATCCGGCGCCGCGCGGATGAAGACGTCCGGCACCACCGTCTCGGCCGCCGAACCGCCGAAGGCCCGGCCCGGCTTCGGGTCGAGGCGCCTGATCTCGGCGACCATATCGGCGATGTCCTCGTCATCGACGCCACAGACCCGCTTCAGCGCGGCATAATCGCGTTTGGCGAGCAGCGGCAGATTGGCGAGCAGGGCCTGCATGGCGGGGTCGTAGCGATCGCGGTCGCGCAGCTGGATGGCGAGGCACTCGCCGACGTCGCGCGCCGCGACACCGCTCGGATCGAACCCCTGGACGAGGCGCAGCACCGCCTCGACCCTGGCCTCGTCGACGCCCAGCCGCGACGCGATCTCCGTCAGCGGCTCGGCGAGATAGCCGGCATCGTCGACCCCGTCGATGATGTGCCGCCCGATCAGGCGCTCGGCCGGCGAGGCGACGGCAAGGTCGAGCTGGGCGGCGAGATGCTCGTGCAGCGAGAGCTCGGCGGTCAGGCTCGACTCGAAGCCCTCAGGGCCATCCTCGAAGGAGCCGCCATTGCCGCCATAGGCCCCGCCGGTGATCGGCAGGCTGTCGGCGCCACGGCTGTCGAGCCGCGCAACCTGCGGCTGCTCGCTCTGGAAGACGTTCTCCAGCCCGGTGCCGAGCCGGCCTTCGATGCCCTCCTGGGTGTTCAGGCTCTCGGCCCGCTCATAGCTTGCCTGGTCGGCAGCCAGCACAGCCTCGTTGGCGGCCCCGGGCAGCGCCGGCTCGCCGGCCTCGTCACCGCGCTCGAGCAACGGGTTGCGCTCGAGCTCGCCCTCGACGAAGCTCTGCAGTTCGAGATGGGAAAGCTGGAGGAGCTTGATCGCCTGCAGAAGCTGCGGCGTCATCACCAGGGATTGTCCCTGGCGCAACTCCATGCGCGGCATCATCGCCATAGACGGCCTTCACTCCGACTCCTGCAAGACCCGGCCGGCACGCCAATCCACCGGCACGCTTCTTGCTTGAAGCGGAACCCTAACCGCCTCGGCGGATGAGGTCAAAGGCCGATCCGCCGCAGCCTGACGTCATGAACCGAGGCGCCAGCGCAGCGGACCGAGAGGTGGAATCCCCTCTTCGGGCGCATCCGATGCCTTCACAATGAGACAGATCGCCAATCCGCATCCGGCAGGACGCCCGGCGATCCGGACCGGAAACGGCTTTCAGAGCCGGAAATCCTCGCCGAGATAGACGCGGCGGACGTCCGCATTGGCGATGATCTCGGCCGGCGAGCCCTCGGTCAGCACGCGGCCGGAATGGATGATATAGGCGCGATCGACCAGACCCAGCGTCTCGCGGACATTGTGATCGGTGATCAGCACGCCGATGCCGCGATCGGTCAGTTGCCGGACCAGTTCCTGGATGTCACCGACGGCGATCGGGTCGATGCCGGCGAATGGCTCGTCGAGCAGGATGAAGGAGGGCCGGCCGGCCAGCGCGCGGGCGATCTCGCAACGGCGGCGCTCGCCGCCGGAGAGTGCGATCGAAGGCGCCTTGCGCAGGCGGGTGATGTTGAATTCGTCGAGCAGCTTGTCGAGCTCGCGCTCACGCTTCTTGCGGTTGGGCTCGACCACCTCGAGCACCGCCCGGATATTGTCCTCGACCGAGAGACCGCGAAAGATCGAAGCTTCCTGCGGGAGATAGCCGATGCCGAGCCGGGCGCGCTGGTACATCGGCAGATTGGTGATGTCGTTCCCTTCGAGCGAGATCACGCCCATATCGGCCCCGACCAGGCCGGTGATCATGTAGAAGATCGTGGTCTTGCCGGCACCGTTCGGCCCGAGCAGGCCGACCGCCTCGCCATTGCGGACATAGAGCGACGCCTCGCTCACGACATTGCGGGCGCCATAGCTCTTGCGCAGCCCGCTGACGGCGAGGATGCCAGGCCCGCCGATCGAGGAGGCGACCGGCTCCGCCCCCGCGAACGGCTCGCTCGCCCGGGCATCGCCCTTCCTGCCGAAGAGCCGACCGAGGCGCGAGAACACACCACCACCGCCGGGCGACGCCACGGCTGCGGCCGAAGCTTGCGAACGCTGCGGGCTTGCGACGGTTTCGGCGGGCGATGGCGGGGAGATCGTCACGGGAACGGGCGTAACCTGCTGGTTTTCGGCACGGCGTGTGCTCTGGTATTCGAGGCGTTCCAAACTGGCAACGCCCTCGTCATCACGAAATGCCGTGCGGCGGGATCAGTTCGTCGGGGTGGCGGGCTTGGCCGCCGCACCCGGCTTCTCCTTGCCGGCCTCGGCCGAATTGGGCACGAAGAAGCCCTGCACGCGGCCGCCCGGCTTCGTGTCGACATTGGCGATGCCGGTCTGCGTGTCATAGACGAGGCGCTCGCCGCGGGTGATGTTCGGGCCGTCGTTCAGCGCGACATTGCCGGTCATGATCACCTTGTTGTTGGCACGGTCGAAGACGGCGTTGTCCGAGGTCGCGGCCTGGGTCTTCGAGACGACGGTCACGGGCCCCGCGCATTCGATGCGCTTGATCGCGCCATCGTTCGAGGAAGGCGCGGCGCCCGCCGCCGGGGCCGGCGCAGGCGTGGTGCGCTTGCCGGCACCGTTCTGGCCACGCCCCTCATAGAACACCGTCATGGTCGAGCAGCGAACCGTGGTCTCGCCCTGGACGGCGACGACATTGCCGGAGAAGATCGCCTTGTTGTCCTTGTCCAACACGTCGAGCTTGTCGGCGTCGATCTTGATCGGCTCCTTGCTGTCGCCGCCCATGCCGCCGAAGGGCGAACCCGGAGCGCCGCCACGCGCCTTGGCCGGGGCGGCCGCAGGCTTGGCGGCCGGCTGCGCCGGCGCCGCGCCGGACCTGGCTGGGGCCTGCTGCTGAGCCTGCGCCGCCGAAGGCAGCCAGAAGAGTGCGGACATCGCTGCGAAGAGGAGGGTTGTAGGTTTCATCGCCGACCTGTCATTCGCTTGAGCTTCACTTTCGGCCCGCCTCTCAGCGCTGCGGCGCCGGTGCGGTCGCAGCCCCCGCCTCCGCGGCGGGCCGCAGCAGATCGGGATTGGGCGTGCTGCCCTGGCGCTCCGGACCGGCCAGGCTGTTGGCCGGCGCGTTCTCGATCACGACACGCACCCGCCCCTCGAACACGATCAGGCCCCCGTTATCCTTAACATCGAGTGTATCGGCATTGACCGTGGTGGTGCCGAGATTGACCGTGACCGGCTCGCGCGACAACACGGTGCCGGCCTTGAAGTCGACATCCGCTGTCCGCATCTGCACGTCATAGCCCGATTCCGTCCGGATCTTGACGTCGTCGACCAGCTTCAGCTTCTCCTTCTGCTGGTCGAAATGGCCGCTGCGCGCATTGACCGTGACCCAGCCATCCTCGGATTTCATCTGGACCCGCGCCGTCATCTTCACCAGCTCGATCTGGGTGGGGTTGCGGATGTCCTGAAGGGCGGACTCGGCCGTGACCACGTAGGGGCTGTTGTCCTTGCGATAGCCGGCAAGCTTGGGGGCCTCCATCACGACCTTGCCGCCGGACAGCCCGATCGAGCCGAGCGAGAGATTGCCGACCTCGCGCAGCGGGCTGAGGAAGGGAGCGACGATCAGGCCGAGCACGGCCACGACCGCACCGACGGGGATGGCGCGCCGCAGCAGCCGCACCAGGCCGGAATGGCGGCGCGCCGCCTTGAACGCCGCCTGCCGCGCCCGTGCCTGCTTTGCCAGTGTTGCCGCCATGTCAGGCGATGTCATTGCCAAGGTCATGCCCCGCCCATTGCCAGCCGCCGGCGGCTTTTTCATGTCGGCACCCACCCGTCCGGCTGCAAGGCCGCGGGCCACCGGACCGACCGGTCGACGATTGACCTAGCTGGAATACATCAACTTTACGTATGTGCGAAGATGTCGGTTTCAGGCCAGCCGGCGAGATCGAGTTCCGCCCGGACCGGCAGGAAGTCGAAGCAGGCACTGGCCAGATGAGCCCGCTGCTCTCGCTCGAGCATCACATCCAGCCTGGCCTTCAATGCATGCAGATGCAGCACGTCGGCCGCTGCATAGCTCAGCTGCGATTCGGAGAGTGTCTCGGCACCCCAGTCGGATGACTGCTGCTGCTTCGACAGATCGATGCCGAGCAGCTCCCTGACCAGATCCTTGAGCCCGTGCCGGTCGGTATAGGTGCGGACCAGCTTCGAGGCGATCTTGGTACAGTAGACCGGCGCGGTGACGACGCCGAAGGCCTTCTGCAGCGCGGCGATGTCGAAGCGGGCGAAGTGGAAGAGCTTCAGCACGCCGGGATCGGCGAGGATGCGGCAGAGATTGGCCGGCGGCGGTGCATCCTTCGGGATCTGCACGACATCCGCCGAACCATCGCCGCGCGAGAGCTGCACCACGCAGAGCCGGTCGCGCTGCGGGTTGAGACCGAGCGTCTCGGTGTCGATCGCCAGGATCGGCCCAGGCTGGAAATCGGCCGGCAGATCGCCGCGATGCAGACGAATGGTCATGGTGTGGAATCAACCCTTGCGAATACTGGCCGCTCACCGTCCAGGCGGGCGGCCCTTGCCAGCTAGCGAGCCGACCGGCGCCAGACAAGCCTTTTCTCGCTGCAACTGTCCGGAGAAAATTAACCCTTCATTCACCATATCTTTCATTTCGCGGCCAAGACGTGCCAAGGTTGGTGATCGGAGCCCAACTCATGTCCGTCATCCGCCTGTTCACCGATCTCGATGGCCGCATCGGCCTGCGCCAGTTCTGGCTCGGCAGCATCGCGCTGGCGCTCTGCCTGCTCTTGGTGCAATGGGCGGCGCCGCGCCTGGTCGAGATGCCGATGGCGATGAGCATCATCGCCTTCACCAAGGCTTTCGCGCTGTTCCCCTGGGCGGCCCTGGCCGCCAAGCGCGCCACCGACCGCGGCGGCTCGGCGCAATTCGGCATCTTTCTCGTCTGCGCCATCGTGCTGCCGGCCGAATTGCAGCCGCATCTCGGCTATGCTTGGCGTCCCTCGCTCGATGCGATCTCGACCATCGCCTGGCTGATCGCGCTGGTCGATCTCGGCCTTCTGCCGGGCGCCAGGCCCGATCGGCAGCTTGCAGCACAGAGGGCTGCTGCTAAACCGGCGTCATGAGCCAGAACAGCACCGCCCCCGCCTTCGACGCCGCCGATCCCGTAGCCCTGACCCAGGCGCTGATACGCTGCCCCTCGGTGACGCCTGCCGAAGGCGGCGCGCTCGCCTTGCTCGACGCCGTGCTGACGGCCGAGGGTTTCACGGTCGACCGGCCGGTGTTCTCGGCGCCCGGCATGCCGGATGTCGAGAATCTCTATGCCCGGATCGGTGCTGACGGACCGGTCCTCGTCATCGCCGGACATACCGACGTCGTGCCGCCCGGGGACCTCGCCGCCTGGACGCGTGATCCTTTCGCGGCAACGATCGTCGACGGCGTCCTCTATGGCCGCGGCGCCTGCGACATGAAGGGTGGCCTCGCTGCGATGGTGGCGGCGGCGATCCGCTATCGCCGCGAGAATCCGCAGTCGCACGGATCGGTCGCCTTCCTCATCACCGGCGACGAGGAAGGCCCGGCCGTCAACGGCACGGTCAAGCTGCTGGAATGGGCGAAGGCGCGCGGCGAGCGCTTCGACCATTGCCTGCTCGGCGAGCCGACCAATCCGGCGAACATGAGCGACATGATCAAGATCGGCCGGCGCGGCTCGCTGACCGGGAAGCTGACTGTCGCCGGCGTGCAGGGCCATGTCGGCTATCCGCATCTGGCGCAGAACCCGATCCGCGGCATGGTCCGCCTGCTCGCCGGGCTCGATGCGAGCCCGCTCGACGCCGGCACGGAGCATTTCGACCCGAGCAATCTCGAGGTGACGACGCTCGATGTCGGCAACCCCGCATCGAACGTAATCCCGGCGCAAGCCAAGGCGGTGTTCAACATCCGCTTCAACGATCTCTGGACGCCCGAGACGCTCGCCGCCGAGATCGAGCGCCGGCTGCGCGAGGCAGCCGGCAACACCGCGCGCTACGAGATCACCTTCGAGCCGACCAACGCGGTCGCCTTCCTGACCAAGCCCGGCCCCTTCGTCGCCATGGTCGCCGACGCGGTCGAGGCCGAGACCGGCAAGCGCCCGGCGCTCTCGACGACGGGCGGCACCTCGGATGCGCGCTTCATCAAGAATTACTGCCCGGTCGTCGAATACGGCGTCGTCGGGCAGACCATGCACCAGATCGACGAACGCGTCGCCCTCGCCGATCTCGCGGCCCTGGAGCGGATCACCCATCGCCTGCTGAGCGCCTATTTCGCCGCAGCACCCACGGCTTGACGGAACCTTCCCGGCTCGACATGCTTTAGACGAAAGTCTAATGCCGTCGAACCCGGAGGGTCTGGCCATGAGGCTTGCTGCCGACGATGTGACGCGCTCGCTGCGGGCCTCATGGCGCCTGCTCTCGGCCGACGCCAAGGCCCTGCCCGATCTCGACCTTTCCCGCGACGGATTCTGGCGCTCCTATCTGGCGCTGGTCCTGACGGTTCCGGCGATCATCCCGGTGCTGGCGGCCGAGCGGGTGCTGGCCGGCCTGCCGAACACCGGCCGCCTCTTCGACGCCCCTCTCCTGCTCGCCTCGGTGATCGCAGCCCAGCTTCTGGCCGTCATCACCGTGCCGGCTCTTCTCGTGCTGCTCGTGCCGGGGCTGCGGCAATCCCCGCGCTTCACCGGCTTCATCATCGCCTGGAACTGGGCGAGCATTCTGTCAGCCGGGCTGATCGCGGTACCGGCAGCGGTCTTCGCGCTCGGCTGGTCGCATGGCGGCATCGCGGTGATCCAGGCCCTCGCCTTCGGCACGATCATCCTGCGGCTGCGCTATTGCGTGGCGCGCGCCACGTTCGGTGCCGAAGCCCGTATTGCCGGGGCGATCGCCTGCGCGAGCCTGCTCGCCGATTACGCGATCATCAGGACTTTCGGACTCGCCGGGTTCTGAACCTCAAGCCTCGGGCCGCGGAAGCGCGGATCAGTAGTCGACACCGTCGAGATAAAGCCCGCAGGGCGGGGCGAGCGCCGCGCATTGCGAACGGTCGCGCGCCGCCAGCACCTTGCCGACCTTGTTCTCGGGCCAGCGCCCCATGCCGACCATCTTCAGGCAACCGACCATGGAGCGGACCTGATGGTGCAGGAAGGAGCGGGCATGGGCGTAGACCACGATCTCGGCGCCCTCGCGCCGGCAATCGAGCCGGTCGAGCGTGCGCAGCGGGCTGTTGGCCTGGCATTCGGCGGCGCGGAAGGTGGTGAAGTCGTGATGGCCGAGCAGGGCCTTGGCGGCGCGGTCCATCGCCTCGTGATCGAGCCGGACCGGAACATGCCAGACGCGGCCGGCATCGAGCGCGGGCTGCGCCCGGCGGTCGAGGATACGATAGATGTAATAGCGGCGCTTCGCCGAGATACGGGCGTCGAAGCTGTCCGGCACCGCCTCGGCGCTCAGCACCGCCACCGGCAGGCGCTTCAGCCTGGCATTGCTGGCGTCGCGCACGACATCGGTGCGCCATTCGCGCTCGAGTTCGACATGGGCGACCTGATGGGTGGCATGGACGCCGGCATCGGTGCGCCCGGCACAATGCAGCCGCACGGGGTGGCCGCAAAAGGCCTCGACGGCCTCCTCGACGCTCTGCTGCACGGAGGGGCCGTTGAGCTGGCGCTGCCAGCCCGAGAACGGACCGCCATCATATTCGATGACGAGCTTGTAACGCGGCATCGCGCTAGAGCTTCGCACCGGCGCTGAGCCGGGCGCCGCGCAGGAACTCGCCGCCGCTCATCGGCGCACGCCCGGCGCGCTGGACCTGGAGCAGCTTCACCGCCCCGACCTTGCAAGCGACAGTGCCCTCGTCATCGAGCAGGGTGCCCGGCTCGGCGGCGCCGCCGGCGCGTGCCGTGCGCAGCAGCTTGAGCCGCTCCGGGCCCTTGCCGAGATCGACCTCGACGAAGGCGCCGGGAAAGGGCGAGAGACCGCGCACGAGATCGTGCACCTGCTGCGCCGGCCTGGTCCAGCTCAGCCGCGCCTCCTCATTGCCGATCTTGCTGGCATAGGTGACGCCTTCCTGCGCCTGCGACGTGAAGCGCAAGCCCCCACGGCCGAGCGCCGCCAGGGCCCTGACCATCAGGTCGGCGCCGAGCACGGAAAGCCGGTCATGCATGTCGCCGGCGGTGGCGTCGCTGTCGATGGCCAGGCGCTCGACCATGCCGACCGGGCCGGTATCGAGCCCCTCCTCCATCTTCATCACGCAGACGCCGGTCTCGGCGTCGCCGGCCATGATCGCGCGCTGGATCGGGGCGGCGCCGCGCCAGCGCGGCAGCAGCGAGGCGTGCAGGTTGAGGCAGCCAAGCTCGGGAACCTCGAGGATGGCCTTGGGCAGGATCAGGCCATAGGCGACGACGACCGCGACATCGGCCTGGTGCGAGGCCATGATCTCGGCCGCCTCGGCGCTCCTCAGCGTCTTCGGCGTGAAGACCGGGATGCCGAAGCGCTCGGCGGTGCGCTGCACCGGCGACGGCTTCAATTCCATGCCGCGCCCGGCCGGGGCCGGCGCGCGCGTATAGACGGAAACGACCTCATGGCCCTGGCCGATGATCTCGGTCAGGGTGGGCACGGCGAAGTCCGGCGTGCCCATGAAGATGACGCGCAAGCTCATACGCGGAATTTACCCCAAACGCGCCCGGCATTCCGGGCGTAGCGAAGCGAAGACCCGGAAGCCATCGAAGGTCTCCGGCATTCTACGATGGATTCCGGAGCGGGGCCGCTCACGCGGCTCGTCCGGAATGACGGTGTGTTTCGTCGCCCTGGCCTAGGCCGCGCTCTCGCGACGGGCGGCCTTGGCGAAGCGCTTGGTGACGCGCTCGCGCTTCAGGCGCGACAGATGGTCGATGAAGAGAATGCCGTTGAGGTGGTCGATCTCATGCTGGAGACAGGTGGCGAGGATGCCGTCGGCCTCGATCTCCTGCGTCGCGCCGTCGAGATTCATGTAGCGCACCTTGACGCGGGCCGGCCGCTCGACCTCCTCGTAATATTCGGGGATCGACAGGCAACCCTCCTCGTAGACGTTCATCTCTTCCGAGTTCCAGATGACCTCGGGATTGATGAAGACCATCGGCGCCTTCGGCGTCTCCTCGTCCTCCTCGCTCTTCTTCGAGACATCGATGGTGACGAGGCGGACCGGCTCGCCGATCTGGATGGCGGCAAGGCCGATGCCGGGCGCGTCATACATCGTCTCGAGCATGTCGTCGGCGAGCTTGCGGATATCGGGCGTGACCGAAGCGACGGGTGCCGAGACCAGCCTGAGCTGGCTGTCGGGCAGGATGACGAGGGGGCGAATGGCCATGGGGCGCTCTGGAGCAGGAATAATGAAGGTTCTCGCGACATAAGCACTTGTGCGGGAGCGGTCAAACTGTTCCGCTTTTGTTCGAATTGATATAGGATCGCCGGCATGAACCAGACCGCTTTCCTCCTGCTCGAACGCCCCGTCAGCTGGGGCGAGGCCGCTTTCGGCTTCGCCGGGCTCGTCCTGCTGCTCCTGTCGCTGGCGCTGCTCTCGTCCTGGCGCAGCGGGAGGCGGCACGCAGCGGAGGCCGGCGCAGCCGCCGAACGCGCCCGCGAGATGGACGACAAGGTCGCCGAGATGAACCGGATGCAGGCCGAATTGACCGGGCGCATGCAGACCATGGCCGAGATCCTCTCGACCCGGCAGGGCGACCTCGCCCGACTCGTCGCCGACCGGATCGACGGACTGCGCCAGCAGGTCGGCAGCGGGCTCGAACAGAATGTCCGCCAGACCACCGAGCATCTCGGCAAGCTGCAGGAGCGGCTCGCGGTGATCGACAGCGCCCAGAAGAACCTGACCGAGCTGACCGGCGAGGTGGTGACGCTGAAGGAGGTGCTCGCGAACAAGCAGGCGCGCGGCGCCTATGGCCAGGGCCGGATGGAAGCGATCATCCGCGACGGGCTGCCGGCCGCGTTCTTCTCGTTCCAGCCGACGCTGTCCAACGGCCGGCGGCCGGACTGCCTGGTGACCCTGCCGGGAGACGGGCGTGGCCTCGTCATCGACGCCAAATTCCCGCTGGAGAGCTTCACGCAACTGCGCGCGGCGCGCGGCGAGCAGGAGAAGAAGGCCGCGGCGGCGCGGGTGCGCGGCGATGTCGGCCAGCACATCAAGGACATTGCCGAGCGCTATTTCCTGCCCGGCGAGACGCAGGACATGGCGCTGCTGTTCGTGCCCTCGGAGGCGCTCCATGCCGATCTGCACGAGCATTTCGACGATCTGATCCAGAAGGCGCACCGGGCCAGGGTTATGATCGTCTCGCCCTCGCTACTGGCGCTGGCGATCCAGCTGATGCAGTCGCTCATCCGGGACGCCCGCATGCGCGAAGAGGCGCAGGTGATCCAGTCCGAGGTCGGCAAACTGCTCGACGACGTCCGTCGCCTCGGCGAGCGGGTCGACAAGCTCGATACGCATTTCCGTCAGGCGCAGGAGGATGTCGGCCTGATCAAGACCTCGGCCGGCAAGGTCACCGGCCGGGCCGAGAAAATCGGCGCATTGGAGTTCGACGACGGCCCTGGCAGTCAGCCGAGCCTGCCCTTCGTGCGGGAAACCCGGCTCAAAGCGGCAGAATAAACCCGCACCGCCATCTGAAGATCACATTCCCGCGTAGTCCTGCGCAGCCCGCCCCCGCTGCTCAGGAGATCGCCCGGCGTGCTCGTCCAGATCGGAACCCTCATTGCCGCAACCAGCGTCGTCCAACTCGCCAATGGCTTCTTCAACACCTTCCTGTCGCTGCGGCTGACGACTGAGAGTTTCGGCCCGACACTCACCGGCATCGTGCTCAGCGCCTATTTCATCGGCTTCTCGGCCGGCGCCGTCGGCAGTGGCCGCATCATCCAGCGCATCGGACATATCCGCGCCTATGCCGCCTTCGCCGGCATGGTCGTCGTCGGCACGGCCGGAATGGCGATCTTCGTCTCGCCGCTCGGCTGGATCCTGTGCCGGATGGCGATCGGCATCGGCTGCGTCGGCCTGTTCATCACCACGGAGAGCTGGCTCAACGCCAAGGCTCCGCCGGACCAACGCGGCCGGATCTTCTCGATCTACATGGTCGGCACCTTCCTGGCGCTGGCGGCCGGGCAATTGCTGATCGGCTCGTTGCCGATTGCCTCTATGACGCCGTTCTTCATCATCATCGCGCTGTTCGCGCTGGCGCTGATGATGGTCAGCGCGACGCGCGCGGAGGCACCTGCGCTCCCGGCGGAGGCTTCACTGCCCTATGGCGAGCTGACCCGGCAGGCGCCGGTCTCGGTGCTCGGCTGCGTCGTATCGGGGATCGTCACCAGCGCCTTCTACGCACTGGTGCCCGCCTGGATGGCACGCAACGAAATTCCCCAGGAGACAATCGCGCTGTTCATGCTGGTCGCGGTGCTCGGCGGCTTCGCCTTCCAGGTCCCGGTCGGCAAGGTTTCGGACCACGGCGACCGGCGGGTCGTACTCGCCGGGCTCGCGATCGGCTTTTCGGCCGCGGCCCTCCTGATCCAGCTCGTGCCGCCGAGGCTCGCCTTCGTGCTGCCGGTCGCGGCCCTGCTCGGCGGCTTCATGTCGACGCTCTATCCGGTCAGCGTCGCCCATGCGCTCGACCGCATGCCCCAGGACCGGGTCGTGGCGGTGAGCGGCCGGCTGATCCTGGTCAGCGGCATCGGCTCGGCACTGGGGCCGATCCTCGGCGCCCAGGTGATGGGCCAGCTCGACATCAACGGACTGCTCTATTTCATGGCTGCCGCGACGGTCGCGCTCGCCGCGGTCGCCGGCCTGCGTATCAGGCACCGCGCGCCGCCGGAGCAGATGGCGGAGCGGCCTTTCGCCATCATCGACCCGCTGGCGGCGCCGATCTCGCAGGAGCCGGAAGCGACGGACGCGGACGGAACGCCGCGTCCGCTGCCCGCCTGAGCCGGCGGCTCAGGCGGTCTGCAATGTCGCCGACAGCTCCGGCTTGACGTTCAGCGTCTGGAAGACGACGCAATAGCGCTCGGTCAGCTTGAGCAGGCTGTCGAGCTTCTCCTGCGGGGCGTCGGTCTCGACGTCGAAGAACAGGCGGATCGCCTTGAAACCCACGGCGGCGTCCCTGGCGACGCCGAGAGTGCCGCGGAAGTCGAGATCGCCCTCGGCGCGGACGATGCCCTTCTTCAGCTCGATCTCGAGCGCGGTCGCGACCGCCTTCAGCGTGACGCCGGCACAGGCGACCAGCGCCTCCAGCAGCATGTCGCCGGAGCAGAGCTCGGCGCCTGTGCCGCCAGTCGCCGGGTGCAGGCCGGCGAGCGCGATGGCGCGGCCGGTCTCGACCTTGCAGGCGATGTGCTGGTCGTCGAGCTCGCCCTTGGCCTTGAGGGTGATCACGGCCGCGTCGGGGGCTTCGCGATACTTGTCCTTGAGCGGGGCCTGGAGGGCGCGAAGCGCGGTGACGTCCATGATGACTTGTCCTCGTTCGAAACGGATACCGGCAGGATTTACCGCATCGGACAGGAAAGTGGATGCGGTTTTCGGCAGGGTCTCTGGCTGCCGCGTCAGGCGGCGGCTTCCGCCTGCTCCGGCAGCGCGGCACCGCGTTCCTTTTCGAGCGAGTGGCGCAGTTCGCGCCGCAGGGCGACGAAGCCGACAGAACGGGGATCGCGCGGATACGGCAGGAGATTGTCGAGCCGGAAGGCGAGCGGACCAGGCGCCTGCGGCAGGACCAGAATCCGATCGGCGAGACGGACGGCCTCCTCGACGGAGCCCGTGGCGATCGCGACCGCCGGGCGACCCTGCCGACAGAGGTCCGCGAGAGGCTCGGCGAGGCGCTCCCGCGCCTCGTCGTCCAGCGCAGCGAAGGGCGCATCGACCAGCAGCAGCTTCGGACGCAGCAGCGACAGCCGGGCGATCGCCAGCCCCTGCAATTCGGCCGGCGAGAGCGCGCCCGGGCGACGATCCGCCAACCCGCCGAGGCCGGCCCGGACCAGAGCGTTGGCGATCAGCCCCTCGCGGGCGAAGGGTGTCGTGCCGGCGAGGCCGAATGCGAGGTTCTCGGCAAGGTTCAGCCAGGGAAAGAAGCCGGGCCGGGCAGCGAGCAGCCCCAGTTCGGCTGTCGGCACCGGATCGGCTTCGGCATCGAGGCCGGCCAGAGCGCGCAGCAGAGCGCTACGACCTTCAGCCTGCCCGCCGAGCAAGGCGACGACCTGCCCCGGCGCCGGGCGCAGCGCAGCCGCGTCGAAACCGGCGGCGAAGAGCTTTGACTCATTGGATTTGGCTGACATGGCGCGTTTCCTTCCCAAGCAAGGCGGAGGGAAAGCGCGCGACGGCCACGGCCGTCATCTCGTCTCCCACGCTTTAGCGGCATTTATTTCGCGCCCGCAAGCTGAGGCTCAAATCGGCGCGTATTCTTTATTACGGCCTCACTGTCCGTTTTGTCAAACACGCAAGCCTGACGTCACCACCACAGCCCGGCATTGGCCGCCGTCTTCTGCTGCCGGGGCTGGTCGTCGCGCAGCGAACGGTCGAGCGTGCGCAGCACCTCGCGCTTGGCGGCCTCGAAGGCGGGCGAGAGGTGGTCACGCGGCCGGGCCTGTGGGTTCTCGAGCTCGTCGAAGACGCCGCCCGGCCTCGGCTGCATCACCATGATCCGGTCGGCCAGCGTCACCGCCTCCTCGACATCATGGGTGACCATCACCACGGTCGGCCGGCTCTCCTGCCAGAGCGCCAGCAGATGCTCGTGCAGGCTGGCACGGGTTGTGGCGTCGAGCGCCGAGAAGGGCTCGTCCATCAGCAGGAGCTTGGGGCGGGTTATCAGGGCGCGTGCAATCGCGACGCGCTGCTGCTGGCCGCCGGAGAGCTCGCGCGGCCAGCGCTTGTCATACCCGCCGAGACCGACGCGCTCGAGCGCATGGCCGACGCGGTGCCGGCGCTCGGCGGATGCGAGCTCCGACAGGCCGAAGCCGACATTGTCGGCGACGCTGAGCCAGGGGAAGAGCCGCGGCTCCTGGAAGATCACCCCGACATCGGCGCGCGGTTCGGAGATCGCCTTGCCGTCCAGCACGATCCGGCCCTCGCTCGGCCGGTCGAGCCCGGCGACGAGGCGCAGCAAGGTGGTCTTGCCGCAACCGGAGCCACCGACGAGGGCGAGGATCTCGCCCGCCGCCACCTCGGCGGTGATGCCTGCGAGCGCCCTGGTGCCGTCGGCATAGGTCTTGGAGAGGTTGTCGAAGGTCAGCATCGCCACAGCCTCAGAGCTTGTCGCGGGCCGTGTCCTGCCAGCGCAGGAAGGGGCGTGCGAGCGCGACGAGCACGCCGTCGGCGAGCTTGCCGAGCACGGCGAAGGAAATGATGGCAGCGATGATGGTGGCGGGCCGGCCGAGTTGCTGGCCATCGACCAGGAGATAGCCTAGGCCTTCGCTCGCGCCCATGATCTCGGCGGCGACGACGAACATGAAGCCGAGGCCGAGGCCACCGCGCAAAGCCGTGAACCAGTCCGGCAGGATCGCCGGCAGCAGCACGCGCCGGACCATGGCGAGCCGGCCGAGGCGGAAGACGCGACCGACCTCGACGATCTTGCGGTCGATCGAGAGGATCGCGGCTGCGACGCCGAGATAGATCGGGAAGAAGACGCCGACCGCGATCAGCGCCACTTTCGAGGCCTCGAAAATGCCGAACCAGAGGATGAAGAGCGGCACCCAGGCGATCGAGGGAATGGCGCGCAGCGCCTGCAAGGTCGGATCGAGCAGTCCGCGCGCTACGGGCAGCGCCCCGGTCAGCGCGCCGAGCACCGTGCCGGCGAGGGCGCCGAGGCCGAAGCCGGCGAGGACGCGCCAGAGCGTCGCGGCGGCATGGGTGGCGAGCTCGCCGCTGGCGGCCAGCTCCCAGAGCGTCGCACCGACCACGCTCGGCGGCGGCATCAGCCGGCCATTGGCCAGGCCGGCCCTGACCAGCGCCTCCCAGATCACGGCGAGCACGACCGGCAGCACCAGCCCGGCGAGCCGCAGTTGCGCCCGGCCCGCCCGCTTCGCCGGGGCGGCCTCGGGCGCCGCTGCCGCCGTTCCGATCTCGATCGCGCTCATCGTCGCAGGATCACGCCGCTCAGTTGGTGGCGGCGAAGCGCCGGTCGAGCAGCGCGTCGACCGCCGCCTTCACATCCGTGCTCGCGGGCAGCACCCCGGCCTGCTGCAAAGCGAGGCCGGCGGCGAGGATGGTTTCGGCCTGGGCCGGCCCGATATTGCTGTGGGTCAGCTCGGTGCGGGTGAGCTGGCGCTCGATCACCGCATCGGAGAGCTTGGTCGCCTCGACCAGCGCCTTCCTGACCTCGGCCGGGTTGGCGAGGGCAATGGCGCGCGCCTCCTCATAGGCTTTCAGCACCTTGCGGACGAGTTCCGGGTTCTTTTCGGCGAACTCCTCGCGGACATTGAGCACGCCCCAGGTGTTGTCGGCCGCCTTGCGGTGGAAGAGCCTGGCGCCGCTCTCGATCTCGGCAGCCGCCATCAGCGGGTCGAGCCCCGCCCAGGCCTCGACATCGCCGCGCTCGAGCGCG
Source organism: Allobosea sp. GW823-FHT01F03 (assembly GCF_058798075.1). Classification (NCBI taxonomy): domain Bacteria; kingdom Pseudomonadati; phylum Pseudomonadota; class Alphaproteobacteria; order Hyphomicrobiales; family Alloboseaceae; genus Allobosea; species Allobosea sp. GW823-FHT01F03. The sequence continues at coordinate 5,055,800 of NZ_CM179505.1, forward strand.
AGGCGGCCATCGGCATGCTGGAGCAGGACGAGCTTGACGTCCTTTTCGGTCAGGCCGGCATCGGCGAGCGAGCGAACGAGGAAGATGTGCGGATCGGTGCCGCGGGTGACGGCAACGCGCTTGCCCTTGAGATCGGAAACCTTGGTGATCTCACTCTTGGCGCCGGTGACCAGCGCCGTCCATTCCGGCCGCGAATAGACATAGATCGACTTGATCGGATTGCCGTTGATCTTGCCGATCAGCGCGGCGGCGCCGGCGGTCGAGCCGAAATCGAGCGAGCCGGCATTGAGGAATTCGAGCGCCTTGTTGGAGCCGGCCGAGAAGACCCAGCGGACCTTGATGCCATCGGCCTCGAGCGCCTTCTCGAGGATGCCGCGCTCCTTCAGGACGAGGCCGACCGGATTGTAGGTCGCATAGTCGACGCGGATTTCCTTCGGCGCCTGGGCCAAAGCGGCGCCGGCTGCGATGGTGACAGCGGCAAGGCCGGCAAGCACGGCGCGGCGGTTCGGAAGCAAGGTCCGGATCATGGCGTTTCCCTTTCGTCACATGGCTGCGAAGGGATCGGAGGCCTTGCCGGGCCTCCCGCGCCCCACGCTTTAGCTGCACTTGTTTCGCGCCCGCAAGCTGGTGGCTCAAATCGGCGCGTATCCGGTTTTTAGGCTCACATGTTCTTTTTGTCAAACAACACTTTCAAAAATCGGCTTACCCATTATTCACATAAAATATTCGTTCAATAACGATTTCCGCCATGGCGCGCCGACGTGTTAGGGATCGCACCTGATCCTCCGCCGCGAAAGCGCCACCGTGCCGCCCATCGACGACAAGCCTGCCCCGAAACTGGCCGAGCTGATCGAGGACCCGGCCGCGGCCGTCGCCAGGCTGGCGCGGCAGACCCGTGGCGGCCCCGAGGCGCTCCGCGCCGTCCTCGTCCCCGCGCTGCGCGACGCGCTCGAGGAAGGCCGCGCCTCGGCCAAGGAACTGCTCGTCCGCACCCGCAACGGCCTCGCTTGCGCCAAGCGGCTCTCCGCCAGCATGGATGCCGTGGTCTGCAGCCTGCATGCCGCGGCGACCCGGCATTTCTACCCGGTGCAGAACCCGTCCTCGGGCGAACGCATGGCGGTCGTCGCCGTCGGCGGCTATGGCCGCGGCACGCTGGCGCCGGGCTCGGATGTCGACCTGCTCTTCCTGTTCCCGGACAAGCAGACGGCCTGGGGCGAGAGCGTGGTCGAGGCAGTGCTCTATCCGCTCTGGGACCTGAAGCTGAAGATCGGTCATTCCGTCCGCTCGGTCGAGGACTGCATCCGCGAGGCGCGCGGCGACATGACGATCCGCACGGCATTGCTGGAATCGCGGCTGGTGGCCGGGGATGCGACGCTGTTCGCCGACATGCTGCGGCGCTACGGCGCGGAAGTGGTCGAGGGCACGGCTCCCGCCTTCACCGAGGCGAAGCTCGCCGAGCGCGAGACGCGGGTGATGCGGGCCGGCGCCTCGCGCTATCTGGTCGAGCCCAACGTCAAGGACGGCAAGGGCGGGCTGCGCGATCTCAACACCCTGTTCTGGATCGCGAAATACGCCTATCGCGTCGATAATTCGGCTGATCTCGTCGAGGCCGGCCTGTTCGACGCCCGCGAGCTCGCTATCTTCCAGCGCGCCGAGGAGTTCCTCTGGCGGGTGCGCTGCTGGATGCACTTCATCACCGGCCGGGCGGAAGAGCGCCTGTCCTTCGACCTGCAGCGCCAGGTAGCGGCGGCGATCGGCTATGCCGGCCGCAGCGGACTGGCGCCGGTCGAGCGCTTCATGAAAGCCTATTTCCTCACCGCCAAGGATGTCGGCGACCTCACCGCCATCGTCTGCGCCGCGCTCGAAGCGCGCCAGCAGAAGCCGCGCGCCAGCCTGACGCATCTGCTCGGCTCGCTGACCAAGCGCAAGCGCGTGCGCGCGCTCGGCCACCCGGATTTCACTCTGAAGGGCCAGCGCCTCGGCGTCGTCGACGACGACGCCTTCAAGCGCGACCCGGTCAACCTGCTGCGACTCTACGAGATCGCCAGCCGCGACGACCTCGCCATCCACCCGGCGACCAGCCGGCTGGTGACGCAGTCGCTCCGGCTGGTCACGGCGCAATTGCGCCATGACCGCGAGGCCAACCGCATCTTCGTCGAGATCCTGACCGCGCGGCGCTCGCCCGAGGCGGTGCTGCGGCGGATGAACGAATCCGGGCTGCTCGGCCGCTTCATCCCGGATTTCGGCCGCATCGTCGCGATGATGCAGTTCAACATGTATCATCACTACACGGTCGACGAGCACCTGATCCGCTCGATCGGCATCCTCGCCGAGATCGACGCCGGAGCGCTCGAGGCCGAGCATCCGCTCGCCAATGCGATCTTCCCCAGCATCGCCAACCGGCGCGCGCTCTATGTCGCGCTGTTCCTGCACGACATCGCCAAGGGGCGGCCCGAAGACCATTCGATCGCCGGTGCACGCATCGCCCGCAAGCTCTGCCGGCGCTTCGGCCTGACGGAAGCGCAGACCGAGACCGTGGTCTGGCTGATCGAGAACCATCTGGTGATGTCGACCGTCGCCCAGAGCCGCGACCTCGGCGACCCCAAGACGATCGAGAGCTTCGCAGCGACCGTGCAATCGCTGGAGCGGCTGAAGCTGCTGCTCGTGCTCACCGTCGCCGACATCAAGGCCGTCGGCCCCGGCGTCTGGAACGGCTGGAAGGGCCAGCTCCTGCGCACGCTCTATTACGAGACCGAGATGGTGCTCGCCGGCGGCCATTCGGCGATCGAGCGCAAGGCCAGGGTCGAGCTGAAGCAGGACGCACTCGCCGCAAGGCTCTCCGACTGGGAGCCGGCGGCGCGCGAGGCCTATCTCGCCCGGCACTACCCGGCCTATTGGCTCAAGGTCGAGCTCGACCGGCAAGAGCAGCATGCCCGCTTCCTGCACGCAGCCGAGGCGGCCGGCCGCACCACGGCGACGCGGGTCGAGACCGATCGCTTCCGTGGCGTCACCGAACTCACCATCCTGGCGCCGGACCATCCGCGCCTGCTCGCCATCGTCACCGGCGCCTGCGCCGCGGCGGGCGGCAACATCGTCGACGCCCAGATCTTCACCACCAGCGACGGTCTCGTGCTCGACACGATCTTCGTCTCGCGCGCCTTCGAGCGCGACGACGACGAATTGCGCCGGGCCGAGCGCATCGCGGCGGCGATCGAGCGCGCGCTCAAGGGCGAGATCAAGATCGCCGATCTGGTGGCGCAGCGCCGCGCCCCGCCGCCGCGCGGCCAGACCTTCCAGGTCGCGCCCGAAGTCGTCATCGACAACGTGCTCTCGACCCGCCACACGGTGATCGAAGTCTCGGGCCTCGACCGACCGGGCCTGCTCTACGACCTGACCACCGCGATCTCGAAGCTCAACCTCAACATCGCCTCGGCCCATATCGCCACCTTCGGCGAGAAGGCCGTCGACGTCTTCTACGTCACCGATCTGACGGGCGCGAAGATCACCACCACCGCGCGCCAGCTGATCATCCGCCAGGCGCTGCTCGCCGTCTTCAGCTTCGACCATGACAAGGCCACGAAGAGCAAAGCGATGGCCCGAACTTGATTTCGGTCGACCGAAATCCGATATCGGCCTCGAACAGAGGCGGGTGAAACCCCGCTCCTGAGAGTCTGCATGACCGGAGTTTGATGACGCGATGACGCAGAACCCTGCGATGGACGATCCCAAGCCCGAGACGGAAGCCCAGGTCGAGACCGAGGGCCAGGCGCCCGACGCGCTCGCCGCCGCCTTGGCCGAGCGTGACGACCTCAAGGACAAGCTGCTGCGCACGCTCGCCGAGATGGAGAATCTGCGCCGTCGCACCGAGCGCGAGATCGCCGATGCCAAGGCCTATGCCGTGACCAGCTTCGCCCGCGACATGCTGGGCTCGGCCGACAACCTCCGCCGCGCCATCGAGAGCGTGCCGACGACGGCCGAGGCCGCCGCCGACACCGCCTTGAAGGCCGTCGTCGAAGGCGTCGAACTGACCGAGCGCGAACTGCTCAAGACGCTGGAGCGCCATGGCGTGCGCCGCATCGAGCCGCAGGGCGAAAAATTCGACCCGAACCTGCACCAGGCGATGTTCGAGGCGCCTGACGAGAGCATCGCCAAGGGCCTGGTCTCGAAGGTGGTGCAGACCGGCTACAAGATCGGCGAACGCGTGCTGCGTCCGGCCCTGGTCGGCGTCTCCGCTGGCGGCGCGAAGCCTGCCGTGAACGAGACCCCTGCGGCGGAAGCCGGGGACAAGCCCGCCTCCGGCAACTGAACGACGGCGCGAGGGCGAGCGACAGCGCCGCCCTCGCCGGCATCGATCCTGCTGGCCAAGCCGTCGAGAATCAGACCAGCGGCCTTGTCACCCGGCGCAGGGTCAGATTGATCCGCCCAGCCTGCGGCAAAAGGCTCGACGAGCCCGCGAGGATGCGGTCGACGCCGTGATAGGCCAGCCTCGCCTCGCCGCCGAAGGCGAGCGCATCGCCCGAGGCCAGCTTCAGCGAGACGGTCTTTCCGCCGCGGACCGTGCCGCCGATTCGGAAGACCGCGGTGTCGCCGAGCGACAGGGACAGGACCGGAGCGGCGAAATCCTCCTCGTCGCGGTCCTGGTGCAGGCCCATCTTCGCCGTCGGCTCATAGAAATTGATCAGACAGGCCTGTGGCGGAAGCGGGTAGCCCGCGAGCTCCTCCCAGGCCTGCAGCAGCCGCAAAGGCATGGCCGGCCAAGGCGAACCGGTTTCGGGATGGTTGGGCTGGTAGCGATAGCCGCCCTCGTCCGAGACCCAGCCGAGCACGCCGCAATTCGTCATCCTGACCGAAAAGGGCTTGCCCGTCTTTGGCATGCGCGGGGTGAAGAACGGCGCCTGCCGCGCGACCTCGCGCAATTCGGCGACCAGCGCCGCCTGCTCACCTGCGTCGAGATAACCCGGCCAATGCGTGACGCCGGGGGCGACCGCGAGCGCGGTCATGGTGACGCCGGTTCCAGCTGGGTATCAGCCCTCATCCTGAGGAGCGCCGCAGGCGCGTCTCGAAGGATGGTCCAGCTGTCTCCGGAACCTCCTGAAGCATCCTTCGAGACGCCGCTTACGCGGCTCCTCAGGGTGAGGGCTGCGGAGGTTTGCAAGACGGACCTTCAGAACTTGTCGAGGCCGAGCACGTCGGCCATCGAATAGAGACCGGGCTTGCGGCCGCGGCCCCAGAGCGCCGCCCTGACCGCGCCCTGCGCGAACAGGCTGCGATCCTCGGCGACATGGGCGAGTTCGAGGCGCTCGCCGGCGCCGGCGAAGATCACCTTATGATCGCCGACCACGGTGCCGCCGCGCAGGGCGGCGAAGCCGATCGCGCCGGCCGGACGCGCCCCGACCTGACCGTCGCGCACGGCGACGCGGGCCTGAGCGAGGTCGACGCCGCGGCCTTCCGCCGCCGCCTCGCCGAGCAGCACCGCCGTGCCCGAGGGCGCATCGACCTTCATCCGGTGATGCATCTCGGCGATCTCGATGTCCCAGTCGGTGCCGAGCGTCGCCGCCACCTTGCGCACCAGCGCCGCCAGGAGATTGACGCCGAGGCTCATATTCCCCGAGCGGATGATCGCGGCGTGCCGGGCAGCCGCCTCGAGCCGGGCGAGATGGCCGGGCTCCAGCCCGGTGGTGCCGACGACATGGGTGATGCGGGCCTGGGCGGCGAGGCCGGCAAAGGCGACGCTGGCCTCTGGCGAGGTGAAATCGAGCACGCCCTCGGCCTCGACGAAGGCCGGCAGGGCATCATCGGTGACGAGGACGCCACCGGCGGGCAGCCCGGCCAGAACCGCTGCATCCTGACCGATCGCAGGCGAGCCCGGACGCTCGATCGCGGCGCTTAGCACGCAGCCCTGCGTCTCCGCGACCGCCTTGATCAGCGTGCGGCCCATCCGGCCGGCGGCGCCGACGACGACGAGGCGCATATCGCTCATGATGAAACGCTCCAGAAAAGCCAAGCCAGCGCCCGAACGGGCGACGCGAATGCCTATAAGCCGCTTCGGCGCCGGCCGAAACGAAAAACGGCCGGGCGAACCCGGCCGTTCCGATTGGAGGTGAAGCTGGCCTTACTCGGCCGGCTGGATCGCCGAGACCTGCCACTGGCCGCCGCGCGGACGCAGGAAGGTCCAGAGCTCGGTGACCTCGCGCGGGATCGTGGCGTGGCCCTCGACGACGCGGCCCCCCTCGCGCTCGACCAGCGCATTGAGCGAGCTGAAGCGCATGGCGACGGTGGCGTATTCGACGCCGGCCTCGCGCCAGGACTCGGCGAGGTCGCCCTGCAGCAGCTTGACGTCGGCGACACGGTCGACGAGGCCCTTGCTGGCGTTCTCGGCGATGTCCTCTGCGAAATAGCCGGCCATTTCAGGCGTAGCGAGCTGGCGCAGCGTGGCCAGATCCTCGTTCGAATAGGCGATCTGGACGTCGTTGAGCAGACGCTCGAAGCTGCCGTAGTCGGCTGGCGCGAGCTCGAACTCGACGGGCTTGGCCGCAGCGGTCGCCGCACCCATGCCACCCATCATGCCGCCCATGCGCTGGGCCGCCTGCGGCTGCTCCTGCTGCGGCTGATAGGGCGCGCGATCGAGCGGCGCGCCGGCCGCAGCGAACTGCTGCTGGGGCTGCGAGCGGCGACGGAAGAAGCGCAGCGCGAGCCAGATCAGGCCGCCGATCAGCGCCACCTGGAACAGCATGCCGAGCATGCCGGCAAGGCCGCCGAAGCCGGCGCCCGAAAGCAGACCAAACAGGCCGGCGCCGAGCAGACCAGCGCCGATGCCCATCATCATGTTGCGGGCGAAGGACGGCCGCGCCGCCTGGGCGGCGGCGGCAGCGCCGGGGGCGGCCGCCGAAGCGCTGGGCGCAGGGGTCGCGGTACGCTGCATCGGCGCAGCGCCGGTCGGCGCCGTCTGGGTCGGCGCTACCTGCTGCGTGGTGCGCGAGCCGCGGCTGCCAAAGCCTTTGCCGCCACCGGGGCGGGCCTCGGCCAGAACCGGAACGAGCATCAGCGCGCCAGCTACAAGAGCGACGGCCCGGCCACGCCGGGCAAGCGAAATCAAAGACATGGTCCCTCCCGGGGCCGGATTGGCCCTCTTCGCGCAAATATGGAGAGGTCGTACGACTTTCGCAAGGTGAGAGCCCCGCTCGAAAGCGCAGTTTCCGCGCGCCGCGACCGGTTTGGGCCGCGAGCGCGCCGTGCTATGCTTTCGGCTTCGTTACGCCTCGACAGCGAACGAAAGGAGCAGGCCATGATCCGGATCATTCGGAGGCTGCACCGTACCGGCGCGACGGCGTCACGCCTCGCCGCGCCTCTCGCGACATCGCTGCTGCTTTTGGCGCTCCAGGCCCAGTCCCCGCCGGCGTGGGCGCAGGAGCACGCCGAGGCGCTCGACCGGCCGAGGCTGGCGCAGGCGCCCGAGCCCTATTGTTTCTGCTGGAGCGACGGCAAGAAGATCGCCGAAGGCGCGACCGCCTGCATCCGCACCACCAAGGGGCGTCGCCTCGCCCTGTGCGGCCGGGTCATCAACATGATGTCCTGGGAAGTGAGCGAGAATCCCTGCCCCGAGAGCTGAGCACGCGTTTCCCGCTGGCGAGCGGGCCGAAAAAGGAAAAGCGCCGCCGGATCCTTCCGGCGACGCTTCCTAACCGTCTCAATGGTCTTCAGACTTCAGACTGACTTCTGTCAGAACGCTCCGACCACGATCGCCAGAACGAGCAAAAACGCCGCTCCCATGGCCAACCGGTCGAGACTTAGCGCGAGGCTCATAGAACCCTCCTTTGTCACTGACCTGACATGGAAACTAGCAGAATCGCGGAGCGCCGCAAGCGGAAACGGCGCGAGAAGCCGAACCGTCCGAGAGCAATGACCTTAATCAAGCGTTAAAGCAATATCTCGCTTTGTATATAGTCAAGATAAAGACCATTCCCGCAGCGGGCATTAGTATTCGCAAGTTCTACTAACGCAGCCGACACCACCATTTCGCCAAAATTATTGCGATGCAATATTGTTCCAGACGGAACGGGCCGACCTTCCCGCCAACCTTCCGTCAGGCAGACGCCACGATCAGCCGCTCAAGTGCCTTGGCCACGGCGATCACCCGCGCATCCTCGCCGAAGCGACCAATGAGCTGGAAGGAGACCGGCAAGCCGCGCGGGCCGCGCAGCAGCGGCACGGTCACGCATGGCGTTCCCATCAGGGTCCAGAGCCGGTTGAAGCGGGAATCGCCGGTCGAGGCCAGCGTCGCCGGCGCCTCGCCCGGCGCGGCATAGGTCAGCATAGCATCGACTTCGCCGAGCCAGGCCTCGGTGAGATGGCGCCCACGCCGCGCGACGCGTCTCGCTTCGTCGTACTGGGCCGGCGTGGTCCGGCGCGCCTCGTCGAGATAGGCACGCAGCTTGGGCGGCAAGGCCTCGCGGTGATTGGCATATTCCCAGCCCAGAGCCTGGGTCGCCTCCCAGTCCTGCAAGGGCCCATGCGCCCGGAAGGCGTCGCCGAGCGCGGCCGGTGCAGCCAGATCGACGACGCTCGCGCCGGCCTGTCGCACCAGCGCCGCGATACGCTGCAGGGCCTGCTCGCAGGCCGGCTCCGGCGCCTCGGCGAATTCCTGGCGGTTGAGGCCGAGTCGGAGGCCCTGCAAGGAAGCCTCGGCGGCGTCGAGCTCCGGCCGGTCGGTCAGCGCCGCCAGGGCGAAGCCGAGATCGTCGGCGCTGGCCGCCATCAGCCCGAGTGTGTCGAGCGACCAGGAATAGGGCTTCACGCCGACTGTCGGCAGCAGGCCGTAGGAGGGTTTGATCGCCGCGGCACCGCAATAAGCGGCCGGGCGGATCACAGAGCCGCCGGTCTGGGTGCCGATCGCCAGGGGGATCAACCCGGCAGCGACCGCCGCGGCCGAGCCGGCCGAAGAGCCGCCGGGGCTCGCCGTCGGGTCATGCGGATTGCGGGTCGGAGCGGGATCGAGAAAGGCGAAGGCGGTCGTCTGGGTCTTGCCGGCGACGGTCGCACCGGCCGCCTTCAGCGCCATGACGATCGCGGCGTCGGCGCGCGGCTGCCAGCCTTCATAGATCGGCGAGCCCATTCCGGTCGGCAGATCGGCGGTGTCGATGATGTCCTTGACGCCGCAGGCGATGCCGGCGAGCGGACCTTCGCCCGGCACCAAGACCTGGGGGCGGCTGGCGAAGGCGCGCAATTCGCCATCACGCGCCTCGATACGGCGCTCGCTCTCGGCAAGGGCAGCCTGAGCCGAAATCTCGCCATTGGCGACGCGGCGGGCAATATCGCGAACCGAAAGCATGGCAGGTTCCTGGATGGCTTGACGGCCGCAGGATCGGGCCGGACCCGGGCATGCTGGCACGAAGCCGCCGGCTTGCGGTAGCCGGCAAAGCGCGGCCGTGCAGCAGCCTGGCGCATGGCCCCGCGCCGATGCGCCAGGCCATGAGAGCCTCAGATCGGGGCGCTCAGTAGCTCGCCCGCCCGCCCGAGAGATCGAAGATGCCGCCGGTCGAGAAGGAGCAATCGTCCGAGGAGAGCCAGAGCACCATGCGGGCGACCTCGTCGACCTCGACGAAACGGCCCATCGGAATGCGCGCCATGATCTCGGCCCGGCGCTCGGCGGAGATTTCCTTCGCCATCGCCGTCTCGGCCGCCGAGGGCGTCACCGCCGTGACCATGATACCGTCCGTCGCGGTGTCGCGGGCGACGCTCTTGGTCAGCGCGATCATCCCGGCCTTCGAGGCCGAATAGGCGCTGGCCATCGGCATGCCTTCCTTGCCCTGGATAGAGGCGATGTTGACGACATGGCCGCGCAGGGGATGACCGCCGGCATCGGGCGAGCGCGGCGCCTGGCGGCGCATCAGCCCGACCACCGAGCGGGTCACCAGATAGGTGCCGAACAGGTTGACCTGGAGCACGCGCTGGAAATTCTCGGGCGTCGTCTCCCAGATCGGCTTCACCTCGCCGAGCACGCCGGCATTGTTGACGAGAATGTCGATCCGGCCATGGCTGGCGAAGGCAGCTTGCGCCGCCTCCTCGACCGCCCCGGCCACCCTTATGTCGAGCTGGCGCCGGCTCACACGGCGGCCGAGATCGACGACAGCCTCGGTCAGCGCATTGGCATCCTGATCCCAGAGCTCGACGCTCGCCCCGGCGGCGAGAAGCGCCCGGGCGATGCCTCGCCCCAGCCCACCGGCGCCGCCGGTAACGATGGCGCAGCGGCCGGAAAGATCGTAGCGCACGCTCATCAGCCGGCACTCCACTGCGTCTTGGTACGGGTGATCTGGTGGCGGTAGAGGCCGAGCGTGAAAGGCGCCTCGCCGCCGAGCCCCGCGAGCCGGTCGGAGCCGAGCTCAGCCTTGGCCAGCGCGATGAAATCGGCCTCGTCGCCCCAGCCTTCCAGCAGCAGCACCCAGCGCGGCACGGCATTGGCGACGCCGCGCGCCTTCTGCTCGGCGGTGGCGACGCCGCTGGCCTGGGCATCGGCCGTCAGCAGGTGCAGACCCGCGACGCCCGGCCGGGCCAACAGATCGGGAATGAGACCGCGCAGCAGCGCGGCCTTGTGGCTTTCGGCAGCCTCGTCGGGCACGTCATAGCGCAGCGTCGCGATCAGGCCGCCCTGAGCCGGCCCGGCCGTGTGGGCGACACGGCAGATCGAGCGGGCGACCGAACGGAAATGCTTCACCGCCGACAGGGTCCAGGGCGTGGGCGCATTGACGCGAGCCGTGTAGTCCTGGCCCTTCAGGACCTCGACGGTCTGGGCCTCGTAGAGGTTGAAGAATTCGAGATCGGCCTCGATCGCGACATAGCGCCGGCCGCGCAGGAAGCCGGGAATCCCGACCCGCTCCGGCATGTGTTCCTGCCCGTGCCAGGCGTAGAAATCCGCCCTGCCCTCCGGCGCGATGTCGTGCCAGATCGCGACCGCCCCCTCACCCGCCAGACTCATCTTTCCTCCGTCAGGCTCTCTGCCGGGCGCGTTGACTCGGCCCGCTTCCGTCCGTATACGAAAATCAAATCCAAATTGGAAATCATTTCCAATTACAATATCGAACGGGACGGAACAGGTGACGATCGCTGCGGTCGAGCGCGCATTGAAGATGCTGGAAGCCCTGGCCGACGAGGCCGAGGGCGCCGATCTCAGCATGCTCGCCGAACGGCTCGGCCTGCCGGTCAGCGCGACGCATCGCCTGCTGGCGACGCTCGCCGAGCGCGGCCTGGTGGCACAGGATGCCAGCTCCGGCGCCTATGGGCTGACGCTGAAACTCGCCCAGCTCGCCTTTCGCAATCTCGACCGGCGCGGCCTGCCCGACGCCGGCCAACTGGTGCTCGACGAGCTCGCCCGCACCACCCGCGAATATTGTCGGCTCGCCGTCGTCGAAGGCGAGGATCTCGTCTGGATCGCCCGCGCCCAGGGCGCGACGGCCGGCCTGCGCTATGAACCGCCAATGGGCACCGACATCGTGCTGCACGCCACCGCGACCGGAAAAGCCTGGCTCACCAGCCTGCCGGAGGCGGAGGCGCTGCGCATCGTCTGCGCCCGCGGCTTCAAGGCGGAAGGACGCACCGGCCCCAACGCGCTGGGCGACGTCGATGCCTTGCGCGCCCATCTCGACGAGACCCGCAGGCGCGGCTTCGCGCTCGCCGTCGAGGAAGGCGAGATCGGCACCGTCGCCATGGCCGTGACCTTCCGCGCCGGCCCCGAGCCGGATGCCGCCATCGCCGGGACATTGAGCGTCGCCGGCCCGCTGCAGCGCATGCACGAAGCCAGGCGCGAAGAAATCGCCGCCGCCTTGCGGCACGCCGCCCAGGCCATGGCCGAAATCTGGCCGCTGCGGCGCCGACAGATCGCGCCGGCCGGAGCACAGGCACCACGCCTGGGCGCTACGGCACCGGCAACGGGAACAGCCGCATGAGCCAGGACAGCACCACCACCACTTCCGCTCCGGCACCGGCCACCACCGGCGGCGCGAAAGCCGGTGCACTGGCCTCCGCCATCGCCTGGCCGCTGGCGAGCTTCGCCGTTCTGCTGCTCGCCTGGCAATGGTTCGTGCCGGCCGCCGGCATCCCGGAATACATCCTCCCCGTCCCGAGCGCCTTCTTCGAGCGTCTCTGGACCGACCGCGCCCTGATCTTCCAGCACACGCTGGTCACGGCGAACGAGATCGTGCTCGGCTTCCTGATGGCGGCGGCGATCTCGATCCCGCTCGGCTACGTCATCGTCTCGGTGAAGCTGCTCGAGAAGGCGATCTACCCGGTGATCGTCTTTTTCCAGCTGGTGCCGAAGATCGCGATCGCGCCGCTCTTCGTGGTCTGGTTCGGCTTCGGCCTGTTCCCGAAGGTGCTGCTCACCTTCCTGCTCTGCTTCTTCCCGACGCTGGTCGCCAGCATGACGGGCTTCCGGGCGCTGGACGAGCGCGTGCTCTACCTGACCCGCTCGATGGGCGCCTCGGCCTGGCAGACCTTCCGCTATGTCCGGGTGCCGGCAGCGCTGACCTACATCTTCTCCGGCCTCAAGGTCTCCGCGGTGTTCGCGGCGACCGGCGCCATCGTCGGCGAGTTCGTCGGCGCCAATGCCGGGCTCGGCTATCTCCTGCTGCGCGGGACCAGTTTCCTCGACATGCCGCTGATCTTCGCCTGCCTGGTGGCGCTGAGCTTCGTCGGCATCCTGTTCAGCTATCTCGTCGACGGGCTCGAAGTGCTGCTGATGCCGTGGCAGCGTAAAGGCTGAAGGCTAAGGGAACACGACCATCAAACCGGGCAAACCGGAACCATAAGGGAGGATAGGATCATGCTCAGAAGGACCTTACTCACCGCCGCCGCCGTGCTGGCGCTCGGCACCACGGGCGCGCTCGCCCAGGCCGGCGGCAAGCCGATGAAGATCACGCTGAACTTCCTCGCCGCCGCGCCGAATGCCGGCTTCATGATGGCCAAGCAGATGGGCCTCTATGAGAAGGCCGGGATCAATCTGACGATCGAGGAAGGCAAGGGCTCGGGCACGACGGCGCAGATGGTCGCGACCGGGCAGAGCGATGTCGGCTTCGCCGATGCGCCGGCCGCGATGCAGCTGCGCACCAAGGGCGCGCCGGTGAAGATCGTCGCCCCCGTGCTGCAGACCAACGGCTTCGCCATCATCTCGCTCGAAGATAGCGGCATCGCCTCGCCCAAGGACCTGGTCGGCAAGAAGCTCGCGGTCCAGCCCGGCACGGCGCAGACGATCCTGCTCGACGCCATCCTCGCCTCGAACCAGATCGACAAGAGCAAGGTCGACGTCATCAACATCGATCCCGGCGCCTTCGTCGGCGCGCTGCTCGAGAAGAAGGTCGACGCGATCCTGGGTGGCGCCGATTTCCACTCGATCCAGATCCGCGAGCGCGGCTTCAAGGTGCGCGACATGTTCTACCGCGATGTCGGCGTGCCGACGGTCGGCCTCTCGATCATCGCGCGCGACGACAAGATCAAGGCCGATGCGGACCTCTACAAAAAGTTCATCGAGGCGAGCCTGCAGGGCTGGGACGCCGCCCGCAAGAACCCGGATGCCGCCGCGGACGCGGTCGTCGCGCAGTTCCCCGCGGTGAAGAAGGCGCAGGTGCTGGCCCAGTTCGAGGTGGTCAACAAGCTGCTCTGCGCTCCCGGCGCGACCGCGCTCGGCAAGGTGCCGGAGAAGAACTGGAACACCAGCTTCGAGCTGCTGACCCAGTATCTCGGCCTGCCCAAGGACAAGCCGATCACCGACTACTACACCACCGAGCTGCTGCCGGCCTCGCCGCCGGCCTGCTCTTAGGCCGCACGAAGCATCACCGGAACCGCGCCGTCATTCCGGCCGCAGCGCAGCGGAGCGCCGGAATCCACCGTAGAGCATGACGCCTTTCGATGGATTCCGGGTCTACGCCGCTTCGCGGCTTGCCCGGAATGACGGATCGGTTCTCGACTGGGAACGAAAAATGACCGCCACAGCCGCTTCCGCCGCCGCCTCGATCGAGGGGCGCGGCATCGTCAAGACCTTCGGCGGCTTCACCGCCGTCGACGGGCTGACGCTCGACATCAGGAGCGGCGAGTTCGTCAGCCTGATCGGTCCATCCGGCTGCGGCAAGAGCACCTTCATGCTGATGGCGGCCGGGTTGATCCCGACCAGCAGCGGCGAACTCCTGGTCAACGGCAAGCCCCTGCGCGAGCCCCTGACCGATATCGGCATCGTCTTCCAGGACCATCTCCTGCTGGAATTCAGGACGGCGCTGGAGAACGTCATGCTCCAGGCCGAGATCCGCGGCCTGCCGCTCGCGCCGGCGAAGGAACGGGCGCTCGATCTCTTCAAGAAGCTCGGCATCAGCCATGCGGTCGATCGTTACCCGAAGCAGCTCTCGGGCGGCATGCGCCAGCGCGTCTCGATCGCCCGCGCGCTGATCCACGACCCGTCCGTGCTGATGATGGACGAACCCTTCGGCGCGCTCGACGCGATCACGCGCACCCAGATCCGGCACGACCTCGAAATGCTCTGGCTGGAGCAGGCCAAGACCGTGGTCTTCATCACCCATTCGATCGACGAGGCGATCGGCCTGTCGGACCGGGTGCTGGTGATGTCGCCGACGCCGGGGCGGATCGTCGACGAGATCAAGATCGAGCTGCCGCGGCCGCGCCCGGCCCATCTCGGCGATTATCCGAGCTTCAACACCTACGCCGACCGCATCCACGACGCCTTCCGGCGCTTCGGCGTGATCAAGTACTGAGACATCCGCGCCCGGCCGCAGCGGGGCGCCAAGCAAAAACGGCGCTCCGGCTTCGACCGGAGCGCCGCCATGTTGCGTCGCGGAAAGCCTTGCCGGGCGGACTCAGAGCTCGGCGCGCGGATCGTGCCTGGCGAGGCGGGCGAGCAGGTAATCGACCTCGGCCTTGGCCGCAGCGGACAGGGCCGAGCCCGGCTTGCGCTGCGCGTCATGGGCGAGGATGCCGCGCTTCATCATGGTGTATTTGCGCACCGCAAGGCCGACGCCCTGCTGTTGCTCGTAGCGCATCAGCGGCAGATGCGCGTCGAAGATGTCATGCGCCTCGTCGCGCTTGCCGGCCTTGCTCAGCCTGACGACGTCGATCAGCAGCTCCGGGAAGGCATAGCCGGTATTGGCACCGTCGACACCGCGCTCCATCTCGAAATCGAGAAAGATGCCACCATTGCCGGTGACGATCGAGACATGGCGCAGGCTGCCCTCGGCCTCGAACTTGCGCAGCGCCGAAATCTTCTCAAGCCCCGGCCAATCCTCGTGCTTCAGCATCACGCAGGAGGGGTTGTCCTGGATGATCTTGCGGATGACGGCGGGCGTCATCACCACCGAGAGCGTCAGCGGATAGTCCTGGATGACGAAGGGGATGTCAGTGCCGATCGCCTCGACAGCCTGGGCGTAATAGCCGGTGATCTGGTCATCGGTGCGCAGGCTCGGCGGCGGCGCGATCATCACGCCGCCGGCGCCGAGGTCCATGACCTGGCGGGCGAGCGAGCGCATCGCCGCGAAGCCCGGAGCCGAAACGCCGACGATGATCGGCTTGCCGCCCATCTTGGCGACGGCTCGCTTGACGAGGCCGACCGATTCCTCCGGCTCGAGCTTGGGCGCCTCGCCCATGATGCCGAGCACGGTGACGCCGTCCGAGCCGATATCGGAATAGAACTCGAAGAGCTTGTCGGCCGAGTTCCAGTCGACAGTGCCGTCGGGCATGAACGGGGTCGGGGCGATCGGGAAGACGCCGCCGGCTTCGGGAGTCAGACGCATGTTCGATCCTACCTATTCACGATAATCGCGGAGCGGCCGCAAGGGCGGCCGGCTGAGGCCGAAACTTCAGACGATGCGGGTGCGGACGCTGCCGACGCCGGCGATGGAGCCTTCCAGCAGATCGCCCTTCACCACCGCGGCGACGCCTTCCGGCGTTCCGGTCAGGATCAAATCGCCGGGCGCGAGCTCGATCAGACCGGAGAGATAGGCGATGGTCTCGGGCACGTTCCAGATCTGCTTGGCGAGATCGGAACTCTGGCGGACCTTGCCGTTGACCTTGAGCTCGATCAGTCCGGCATCGGGATGGCCTGCCCTGGCCGCCGGCACGATCTCGCCGATCGGCGCCGAGAGGTCGAAGCCCTTGGCCATGTCCCAGGGCCGGCCGGCCTTCTTGGCGGCGGCCTGCAGGTCGCGACGCGTCATATCGAGGCCGGCGGCATAGCCATAGACATGGCCGAGCGCATCGGCCTCGGCGATGTCCTTGCCACCCTTCCCGATCGCGACGACGAGCTCCATCTCGTGGTGCAGATCGGCGGTCTTGGTCGGATAGGGCATATCGGCGCCAGCGATCAGGAGCGCATCGGCCGGCTTGGTGAAGAAGAAGGGTTCCTCGCGATCGGGATCGCCGCCCATCTCGCGGGTGTGCTCGGCGTAGTTGCGCCCGACGCAGAAGATGCGGCGCACCGGGAAGAGCCCGCCGCCGGCGACCGGGGCAGCGGCAACCTTCGGCGGGTCGATGACATAGCTGGACATGGCGCGCCTCGTTCGAGAAATCCAGAGCGTTCATGCGGGAGCAAGCCGGCTTCGGCAAGGCCCATCGCAGGCGGGACCGGCCTGCAATGCCGGCATTCCCGGCAAGCCTCCTCTCCCCAGCCCTCATCCTGAGGAGCAAGCGGAGCGCTCCTCAGGATGAGGGTAAGTGTCAGGCCGAAGCGTCGATCACGACGCCTTCGGCAGGTCCGGCACCTTATAGGCGGTGGTCGCCTTGATCCGCTCCATGGCGAAGCGCGAGGTGACGTTCTTCAGCGGGATCGTCTCGATCAGCTTCTTGTAGAAGCCGTCATAGGCGGCCATGTCGGCGACGACGACGCGCAGCATGTAGTCGACATCGCCGGCCATGCGGTAGAATTCCATCACCTCCGGCATCGCCGCGACGCTCTGGGCGAACTTCTCCAGCCAGGGGCCGGAATGGTCGGCCGTCTCGATCTGGACGAAGACGGTCAGCCCGAGCCCGATCCGCTCCGGAGCCACCAGCGCGACGCGCTTGGTGATGACGCCGGACTGCTCCAGGCGCTGGATGCGCTTCCAGCACGGTGTCTGCGACAGGCCGACACGGTCGGCGAGCTCCGCGATCGAGATGTTGGCGTCCGCCTGCAGGACGGTGAGAATCTTCCGGTCGATCGCGTCCATTCCATAGATCCTTGGATTTCGAGACAAATTATTTCTCTGAACCGGTATCGTTAGAAGGAATTTCTTTTTCCCGGCAAGTTATTGTCATTAGATAGAAAATCCTTTTATCAAACGTCAATAGGCTGAGATACACACGCTGATCGAGGGATTAAGCCATGGACCGCCGCCAGTTCCTGCTCGCCGGCTCTTCGCTGCTCGCCGCCACGCCTTTCGCCGGCGTCCGCGCGCAGGCGCCGGTTGCCGCCCGCATCGGCTACATCCCGATCATCGGCACCGCGCCGATCTTCGTCGCCAATGGCGAGGGCTGGCTGAAACAGGCCGGGATCGAGTCCGCCTTCACCGTGTTCGAATCCGGTCCGAACATGATCCAGGCGCTCGCCTCGGGCACGATCGACCTTTACGTCGCCGGCGTCGCGCCGCTTGCCGTCGCCCGCTCGCGCGGCGTCGACATCCGTGTCGTCGCCTCGACCGCGACCGGTGAGAACGTCTTCGTCGCGGCCCCCGCGCTGGCGAAATTCTTCACGGCGGGCACGGCCGCAGCGGCCGCCTTCAAGGCGCACAAGGCCGCGACCGGCAAGGTCGCGCGGCTCGCCACGCAGCCGGCCGGCTCGGTGCCGAACACCGTGCTGCAATACTGGCTCTGGGAGGTCGCGAAGGCCGACAAGGCCGATGTCGAGATCGTGCCGATGGGTATCGACGCGACGCAGCAGGCGGTGCTCGCCGGCGCCGTCGAGGGCGCGATCGTGCGCGAGCCGGCCCTGACCATCGTCCAGACCCGCAATCCCGGCATCAAGCTGATCGCCGGCGGCGAGGAACTCTTCCCGGGCCAGCCCGGCACGGTCGTCGCCGCCTCCGGCAATTTCGTCACCAAGAACCCCGACGCGGTCCAGAAGCTGGTCAACGGCCTCGTCCGCGCCGCCGACCTGCTCGCCAAGTCGCCGGACAAGGCCGCCCCCCATGTCGGCGCCGCGCTCGGCAAGGGTATCGTCGACCCCGCCTTGATCCAGAAGGCGCTGGTCTCCCCAGCCAGCAAGTTCGAGATCGATCCGCGCAAGATCATTGCACCGGCGCGGGCCATGCAGGCCTATCAGGTCAAGCTTGGCTCGCTGGAGAAGGAGCTGCCCTTCGACGGCCTGTTCGAGACGCAGTTCTACGAGCGGGCGCTCAAGGCGGCCGGCTGACGGCGATCGCCCGCCCACACAAGCACGCGACGCACCCTCATTCCGGACGAGCCGCGAAGCGGCTCAGCTCCGGAATCCATCGTAGAGCGCAACTCCCTTCGATGGATTCCGGCACTCCGCTTCGCTGCGGCCGGAATGACGGCGGGTTGTGCCAACGCCCCCCAGAGGAACGATCTTGCAGTCATTGCGGGCCCCGGCCCTAGCCCTGACGGGCCTCGTCGCCTTCCTGCTGCTGTGGGAGGCGATCCCCTTTTTCGGCATCGTCAACCCGGCCTTCCTGCCCGGGCCGAGCGCGCTGCCGGCCGCCTTCCTGCGCGAGGTCCAGTCGGGCGCCTGGCTGTCGGCGATCGCCGGCTCGCTCGGGCACTATTTCATCGGGCTCGGCACCGGCGCCGGCCTCGGCATCGCGCTCGGCGTGCTGACCGGCATGTCGAAGATCGCCGAGGAGCTGAGTTCCTGGGTGGTGCGCCTGCTGCGGCCGATCCCCGGTCTCGCCTGGGTCCCGTTCGCGATCATCTGGTTCGGCGTCAACCCGCAGGCAGCGGTGTTCATCATCGCGATCGGCGTATTCTGGATCGTGTTCTTCGCGGCACAGGGCGCGATCCGCGGCGTCGACCGCGACCTGATCGAGGTCGCCGACGCCTTCGGCTTCCATTCGGCGTGGCAGCGCCTCACCAAGATTCTGCTACCGGCGGCGATGCCCGGCATCCTGGTCGGCGTGCGCACCGCGCTCGGCCAGGCCTGGATGGCGGTGGTCGCGGCCGAGATCTTCGGCGTCGCCGGGGTCGGCCAGCGCATGATGCAGGCTTCGAGCCTGCTCGCGACCGATCTCGTGGTGATCTACATGCTGACGATGGCTGCTCTTTACGGGCTGCTCGACACGGCCTTCGTCGCCTTCCAGAAATGGGTGCTGCGTTGGAAAGCGTGATCGACATCAAGGGCCTGTCGCTGACCTTCACCCGCGACGGCGAGGCGACGGAGGTGCTGCGCAAGCTCGACCTTCAGGTCGCGCGCGGCGAATTCCTGGCGATCGTCGGCCCTTCCGGCGTCGGCAAGTCGACGCTGCTGCGCGTCATCGCCGGCCTCGTCAAGCCGAGCGGCGGCGAGGTGACGATCCACGCGAAGGACAATTCGCGCCGGCCGGTCGCCCTGGTCTTCCAGGATTCGCGCCTGCTGCCCTGGCGCAAGGTGATCTCGAATGTCGGCTTCGGTCTCGAAGGCCGGGCATCGCGGGGCGAGCGCCTCGCCAAGGCGCAGGAGACGCTGGATCTCGTCGGCCTCGGCAGCCTCGCCCAGCGCTGGCCGCACCAGCTCTCCGGCGGCCAGCGCCAGCGCGTCTCGCTGGCCCGTGCGCTCGCGGTCGAGCCCGAGATCCTCCTGATGGACGAGCCCTTCTCGGCGCTGGATGCGCTGACCCGCGAGACGCTGCAGGACGAGTTGATCCGCGTCTGGCAGCGCACCGGCAAGACCGTGCTCTTCGTCACCCACGACATCGACGAGGCCGCCTATCTCGCGGACCGGGTCGTGGTGCTCTCCGGCGCGCCCGGCCAGATCATCGCCGAGCACCGGATTTCGGCGCCGCATCCGCGCCGGCGCGGAGCGGCAGCGGAAGCCGAGATCGTCCGCGCGGTCCGCGTCGATCTCGGCGCCGATACGGTGAGCGACGGCGCGGCGATCTGAGCCCGCCCCGCACGGAACGGCGGCGCCGGCTCCGGCGCAGTCGATCAGCAGCAGCCCGCCTGCGATGATGCCGGCGCACAGCATGCCGGGCTGGTGGCTTGGCGCGCTACGCGGTGACGCGGCTTGCAGATGGCCGATCGCGCCATGAGCCGCAGGAGGACGTGACCCTGCTGCGGCGCGAGCGCAGCGAGATCGAAGATCCGCATCGGCTCGTCCGGCCTGCCAACTTCGAAAGTCAGGCGGGCATCCGCCGCCAATGCGATTCGCGCCGCGACGCGGTCGAGGATCGACCGGAATTTTCCGACCAGCATGCAGCCGTCGCCATCACTCGCCGGCAGGTCCTCGATCTGGAGGATCGTCTCCTGCCAGCGGTCGGGATTTCCGCCACAGTCGAGCGTGACGAAAGCCCCTGCCTTGACCTCGGTCAGGTGATAGCCGGGCTGGATCGTCCGCCCGGCATAGTCGAACAGCAGGGGCAGGGCCGCATAGGGTTCGAGAGCATCGAGAAGCGTCCCGAGCAGGGCATCGCCCTGAAAATCCACCGGCGAGGGGCTGGCTTCGATCGGCATCTTCGGCTACTTTCATTTCAATCTCTATTGAGATGTTGAGATGAAAATGACGGAAGCGCAAGCCCTCGCCGCCTTTTCGGCCCTCTCGCAGGAAACCAGACTGCGCATCGTCCGACTGCTGGTGACGGCGGGGCCGGACGGGCTCGCCGCCGGCGCGATCGGCGAGACGGTCGGCGCCTCCTCGTCGCGGCTTTCCTTCCACCTCAGCCATCTCGAGCAGGCAGGCCTGGTCCAGTCGCGCCGCGAGGCGCGTTCGATCATCTACAGCGTGGCTTATCCGGCGCTGTCGGGCCTCGTCGCTTTCCTGATGCGTGATTGCTGCCAGGGTCATCCCGCGATCTGCGGTCCAGCGGTCGCCGCGCTGGCCGATTGCTGCGCGGCCGGATCGCCATGAGCAGCGCTTTGCCCCAGCGCCTCGCGGCCGAATCCATCGGCACAGCCTTCCTGGTCGCGACCGTCGTCGGCTCCGGCATCATGGCGGACACGCTCGCCCGCGACCCGGCGCTGACCCTGCTCGCCAACACGCTGGCGACCGGGGCGATGCTCGTCGTGCTCATCACCGTGCTCGGGCCGGTCTCGGGCGCACATTTCAACCCGGCGATCAGCCTGATCCTTGCGCTCAGAGGCGAGTTGCCGCGCCGGGATGCCGGGCTCTACATGCTCGTCCAGACGGTCGGCGGCATCGCCGGAACCCTGGTCGCGCATGCGATGTTCGCACTGCCGTTGCTGCACGCCTCTTCCAGGATCAGAACCGGCGGCGAGCAATGGCTCTCAGAAGGGCTCGCAACCTTTGGGCTCGCAGCGACCATCCTCGCCGGGCTGCGCTTCGAACGGAGCGCCGTCCCCTGGCTGGTCGGCCTCTACATCGCAGCGGCCTACTGGTTCACCGCCTCGACCTCCTTCGCCAACCCGGCGGTCGCGATCGCACGATCGCTGACCGACACATTCGCCGGAATCCGGGCCATCGACCTGCCGGGCTTCATCCTGGCCGAATTGGCAGGCGCGCTCTGCGCATTGGCCGCGATGACATGGTTGTTGTCAGCGCGCACAGACAATACCGAAATCCGAGCCGCCGAGGGACGACCATGACCATCACGATCTTCCACAACCCGGCTTGCGGCACCTCCCGCAACACGCTCGCCATGATCCGAAAGAGCGGCGAAGACCCCGTCATCGTCGAGTATCTCAAGACACCGCCAGATCGCGCCCGGCTCATCGAACTGATCGAGGCCATGGGGATCGGCGCGCGGGGGCTGCTGCGTGAAAAGGGCACGCCCTATGCCGAGCTCGATCTCGGCAATGCGAAATGGACGGATGACGAACTGGTCGATTTCATGCTGGCGCACCCGATCCTGATCAACCGTCCCATCGTCGAGACGCCGAAGGGAACCAGGCTCTGCCGGCCTTCGGAAGAGGTGCTGCAGATCTTGCCGAACCCGCAGATCGGACCGTTCATCAAGGAGGATGGCGAACTGGTCGTTCCCTCCAGCAGCCCGCGACGCTGAGGCGTGGCACAGCCCATCTCGTAATCCTGACACAGCACGGCCGGCGGCAGTCCCTAGAAGGGAAAAACGTTCGCCTTTACGAACACAATCGACGGTGATATTCGCTTCGTCCGTTATAACGAACGAAACGGATGACGGGTCATGAGCATCGAAGCGGCGGACACATCAGCTCTGCACCCTGAAACCCGACTGGTCCATGCCGGCACGCTGCGCTCGCAGTTCGGCGAGACCTCAGAGGCGCTGTTCCTGACGCAGGGCCATGTCTACGACAGCGCCGAACAGAGCGAGGGCCGCTTCCTCAACACCGATCCCGGCTTCCAGTACGGACGCCTGTCCAATCCCACCGTCGCCATGCTGGAGCAGCGCATGGCCGCCTTCGAGGGTGCCGAGACCTGCCGCGCCACCGCGACCGGCATGGCCGCCGTCACCGCGGCCGTGATGGCGCCGGTGCGCGCCGGCGACCATGTCGTTGCGGCGCGGGCGCTGTTCGGCTCCTGTCGCTACGTCATCGAGGATCACCTGCCGCGCTACGGCGTCGAGTCGAGCCTGGTCGATGGCACCGACCCTTCCGCCTGGCGTGCCGCGATCAAGCCCAACACCAAGCTGTTCTTCCTGGAGAGCCCGGCCAATCCGACGCTGGAGGTGATCGACATCGCCGCCGTCGCCGCGATCGCCAAAGAGGCCGGCATCATCCTCGTGGTCGACAATGTCTTCGCCACGCCGCTTTTCCAGCGCCCGCTCGAACTCGGCGCCGATCTGGTGGTCTATTCCGCGACCAAACACATCGACGGTCAGGGCCGCTGCCTGGGCGGGCTCATCCTCGGCGCGAAGGCGCTGATCGAGGGCGATATCCAGACCTATCTGCGCCAGACCGGCCCGGCCTTGTCGCCCTTCAATGCCTGGGTGATGCTGAAGGCGCTGGAGACGCTGCCACTGCGCATCCGCCAGCAGGCGCAGAATGCGGCAGCGGTCGCCAAATGGCTGAAGAGCCGCAAGGAACTCCCGCATGTCGCCTTCATCGGCAACCCCGAGCATCCGCAAGCCGAGATCATCGCCCGGCAGATGAGCGGTCCCTCGACGCTGATCGCCTTCGAGGTTGCCGACGGCAAGCAAGGCGCCTTCCGCTTCCTCAACAGGCTCAGGCTGATCCGCATCTCCAACAATCTCGGCGACGCCAAGAGCCTGATCGTCCACCCGGCGACGACGACGCATCAGCGCTTCACGCCGGAAGTGCGCGCCAGCATGGGGGTCGGCGATGGGCTGATCCGCCTCTCGATCGGCCTCGAGCACGCCGACGACCTGATCGCCGATCTCCAGCAGGCGCTGGGCGGCTGAATTCGGGGCCGGCGCCCGTCATTCCGGCCGCAGCGACGCTCGCCTGGAACGATGAGCGCCGCGGGAGAATTGAACCCGGCAGACCGATCCGCGTTGAACCTCGACAGCAACCGAGGTTCACATGCTCCGACACATCGCCTGCGCGACCGCGCTGCTCGCTTTTCTCGCCGCCCCTGCTCTGGCGCAGAACGCCTCGCCGGCCTCGCCCGCGCCGGTCGAGAAGCCGGCATCGCCCGAGCTCGCGGCCTGCAAGTCGACGGCGATGGTGGCGATCACCGCGCGCGAGCCCGAGATCAAGGACATCGTGATCGATGAGGACGGGCTGACGATCGCGACCTCGGAAACCAAGGTCGAGGATACGCGGATCACGCGCATCATCATGGGCGAGGCCTATCTGAAGACCGATCGCTCCGACAAGCCGCGCCGCTTCCTCTGCCTGCTCGGCGAGAAGGGCAAGGTGCTGCTGACCTTCTTCACCCAGAACTGAGAGGGCTCAGGGCTCGTCGACGACGCGCGTTCCCGGCCGGTCGCGTCCGTCAGCGAGCTCCTCATGCCATCGGCCATCGGCGTCCTGGTAGACGATGCCGTCGGTGGTGCCAGGCCGCTTCTGCCGGGCCGCCGCCTTCTCGGCCGCCTTCAGCGCAGCATCATGCGTCCGGTACGTCTCGGAGAGCGCCCCGCCTGCCTTATAGGCCCAGCCGCCATCGTGCTGGACGACCTCGTATTTGACGATGACCATGAGCATTCTCCATCGCTCACAGGTCGAACCGCCGCGGCCGCGTCGGGTTCCACCATGAGCGAGGATAACGCCGTCAGGCCGATCGAGGGAAGGGCCGCGCTCCGCCGCCCGACCTATTCGCCATTGCCGGAATCGGCGGCGCGCAACCCGTCGAGCACCGGCATCGAGGTGATGTTGTAGCCGGCATCGACATGATGGATGTCGCCGGTGACGCCACCCGAAAGATCGGAAAGATAATACAGCGCGGCGCCGCCGATATCCTCGAGCGACACCGATTTGCGCAGCGGCGAATTGGCCCGCTGCCAGGAGTACATCGCACGGGCGTCGGAGATGCCGGCGCCGGCGAGCGTGCGCACAGGTCCGGGCGAGAGCGCGTTGACGCGGATGCCGCGCGGGCCGTAATCGGCCGCGAGATAGCGCATGCTCGCCTCGAGCGCCGCCTTGGCGACGCCCATGACATTGTAGTTCGGCATCACGCGGGTCGAGCCGCCATAGGTCAGCGTGATCATGCTGCCGCCCAGCGGCATACGCTCGGCGGCGCGCTTGGCTGCCTCCGTGAAGGAGAAGCAGGAGATCACCATGGTGCGCGAGAAATTCTCGCGGCTGGTGTCGGCATAGAGGCCCTTGAGCTCGTTCTTGTCGGAGAAGCCGATGGCGTGGATCAGGAAATCGAGCGTGTTGCGCTCGGGATCGCCGCCCCAGGCCTCGTCCAGCGCCGCGAAGGTCGCGTCGACCGAAGCGATGTCCTCGACATCGCAGGGAATGATCAGCTTCGAGCCGATGCTCTCGGCGAGCGGCTTGACGCGCTTGCCCAGCGCCTCGCCCTGATAGGTGAAGGCCATCTCGGCACCATGGGCGTGCAAGGTGCGGGCGATGCCCCAGGCGATCGAATTCTGGTTGGCGACGCCCATGACGAGGCCGCGCTTGTTGTGCATCAAGGGAAGCATGGGGTTCCGGTCTGGCTGCGATCAATTGCCGCTCATAGCGGCATTTTCACCGCCCCGGAAGCCCGGAGCGGATCAGGCGCCTCGCGGCGCCGCTCAGGTCTGCCCGCTCAGGGCTGCGGCGGTCGCCTTCGAGGTCGCGAGCGGCACGATCTCGAAACGGACGAGATCGCCCCAGGCAAGCACCCATTGCTGCAGCAAGGTGATGTCGTCGCATTCCATGACCTGGAAGCAACGTGAAAGATCGGCTGCGACCCAGCTGTCGACGTAGCGCAGCCCGTCCGGTGCCATCCGGCCCCGCTCGGCGAACCGAGCGTAGACATCCTTCACGCGCCCCTGATCGAAATGCTCGATCACCATGAACAGCATGGCGGGCTCAGGCCTCCAGGCGCTTCATCACGATGGTGGCGTTGGTGCCGCCGAAGCCGAACGAGTTGGAGAGCACGCAGCCGAGGCCGGCATTGTCGATGCGCTTGCGCACGATCGGCATGTCGGCAAAGGCCGGGTCGAGCTCGTCGATATGAGCGCTCTCGCAGATGAAGTCGTTGTTCAGCATCAGCAGCGAGTAGATCGCCTCCTGCACGCCGGTGGCGCCGAGCGAATGGCCAGTCAACGACTTGGTCGCGGAGATCGGCGGGCTCTTCTCGCCGGCGCCGAAAACCTCGCGGATCGCCTCGATCTCCTTGCCGTCGCCGACCGGGGTCGAGGTGCCGTGCGGGTTGATGTAGTCGACCTTGGCGTTGACGCCCTGCAGCGCCATGCGCATGCAGCGCACCGCGCCCTCGCCGGACGGAGCGACCATGTCGTAGCCGTCGGAGGTCGCGCCATAGCCGACGATCTCGCCATAGATCTTGGCGCCGCGGGCCTTGGCGTGCTCGAGTTCCTCGAGCACCAGCACGCCGGCACCGCCGGCGATCACGAAGCCGTCGCGGTTGACGTCATAGGCGCGCGAGGCCCGGGCGGCGGTCTCGTTGAAATTGGACGACATCGCGCCCATCGCGTCGAACAGCACCGACAGCGTCCAGTCGAGCTCCTCGCAGCCGCCGGCGAAGACGACGTCCTGCTTGCCCCACTGGATCAGCTCGTAGGCATTGCCGATGCAATGGTTCGAGGTCGCGCAGGCGGAGGAGATCGAATAGTTCACGCCCTTGATCTTGAACCAGGTCGCGAGCGTCGCGGACGCGGTCGAGGACATGCCCTTGGGCACCGCGAAGGGGCCGACCTTCTTGGACGAGCCGCTCTCGCACGCCTTGTCATAGGCATCGATCAGGGCACGGGTGGAGGGACCGCCGGAGCCCATGACGATGCCGGTGCGCTCATGGCTGATCTCCGCAGCCTCGAGCCCGGAATCGAGGATCGCCTGGTCCATGGCGACATGGTTCCAGGCCGTGCCGCCGCCATGGAAGCGCATGGCGCGGCGGTCGACGACATCGGCGGCGACGAGCGTCGGCACGCCGGCGACACGGCTGCGGAAGCCGTGCTTCTCGAAATCCGGAATATAGGAGATGCCGGACTTGGCCTCGCGCAGCGAAGCCAGCACTTCCTGCGTATTGTTGCCGATGGACGAGACGATGCCCATCCCGGTGACCACAACGCGTCTCATGCTGTTTCTCCGGCTCTTTGGTGACGGGCCGGGAAGCCAGCCCCGGACCCCATAAAGGTCAGCTCCTGCGCAAATGGACCGCGCAGGCGGCGAACGCAAGGCGCCTCGACCACGATGATCCGGGATCGCTCTCGTCCAAGATCACAAACGTGATCGATTTCAGCGTTTCGGAACGGTTTCGCCCGACGCGCCGGCAATCGGCCCGCCCTGCCCCGCCCGAGTTGTTTCCGTTCAGGCCGCTTCCGGCTTGAACAGACCGACCCGCATGTCGGCGACCGTATAGATACGCTTGCCGTCGGCCTCGAGCCAGCCATCGGCGATCCCCAGCACCAGCTTCGACTTGAAGACGCGCTTGAACTCGACGCCGTAGACCACCTGCTTGACGCTCGGCAGAACCTGGTCGGCGAATTTGACCTCGCCGACACCGAGCGCGCGGCCGCGGCCCGGCAGGCCGAGCCAGCCGAGGAAGAAGCCGGTGAGCTGCCAGAGCGCATCGAGGCCGAGGCAGCCCGGCATCACCGGGTCGCCCTTGAAGTGACAGTCGAAGAACCAGAGATCCGGGCGGATGTCGAACTCGGCGCGGACGAAGCCCTTGCCGTGCGGGCCGCCTTCCTCGCTGATTTCGGCAATGCGATCGAACATCAGCATCGGCGGCAGCGGCAGCTGCGCATTGCCCGGCCCGAACAGCTCCCCGCGACCACAAGCGAGGATCTCCTCGTAGCTGAAAGACGATTGCCGCGCCATTCCCGTTCCGCTCCGTTCCGGCCGCCGACAAGGCGGTCATTTCTCGTGACGCGTGCCTAACACGGTGTCGCCGGGAAACGAAAGGGCGCAAGCGCGCCAGGGCGTGGATGACCCGGCCCCGCGCCCCGACCTGCTCCCGAACCGTCGCGCCGCAGCCGGCACGCCGCAGATGCAAAGGCGCGGCGCGGTGCCGCGACGCTTGCGGGCCGAGGATCGAAGCCTTAAATCGAGGAGGAGCCGGAGGCCTTTCGCCTGCCGGCAGCAAACTCTGGAGGCGGACCCGCAGCATGAGCGATCTGACGCCACAAGACCTGGGCTACGGATCGAGCGCGCGCCAGGGATGTCCGTTCCACGACGTGCGCCTGCGCCTGCGCCGCGTCGGCCTGCGGCCGACACGGCAGCGCGTCTCGCTCGGCTGGCTGCTCTTCGCCAAGGGCGACCGGCATGTCAGCGCCGAGATGCTGTATGAAGAAGCGATGAAGGCGCGCGTGCCGGTTTCGCTCGCGACTGTCTACAATACGCTGCATCAGTTCACCCAGGCGGGCCTGCTGCGCGAACTCGCGATCGACGGCGCCAAGACATTCTTCGACACCGACAGCAGCGACCACCATCATTTCGTCGTCGACGGCGAAGACAAGGTGATCGACATCCCCGCCTCCGCGGTCGATGTCGCGGAACTTCCGCCGCCGCCCGATGGCTACGAGATCGCTCGCGTCGACGTCGTCGTCCGCCTGCGCAAGATCGATGGCTGAGGCATTTCCGCGCCCCGAACGGGCCGGAACGCTGCGACAAGAACAGGATTTCATATCATGACTGCATCGCGGCGCGCTTTCGTCGCCACCCTGGCGCTCGGGCTGCTGCCGGCAGGAGGAGCCTTCGCCACCACCGGGACCCTGCGCGGGACGGTCTCCTATCGCGAGCGCATCGCGTTGCCGCCCGGCGCCATCGTCGAGGTCAAGCTGCTGGACGTCTCGCTCGCCGATGCGCCGGCGCGCATCATCGCCGAGACCAGGGTCAGCGGCGCGCGCAACCCCGCGCGCTATGTGCTGCACTTCGACCGGGCGCAGATCCAGCCGCGCCGGCGCTATGCGCTGCAGGCCCGCATCCTGCACCGCGGGCAGCTGCTCTTCATCAATACCAGCCATCACGGCATTTTCGATGGCGGGCCGGAGCAGACGGATATCCGCGTCGAGCGTGTCGCCGCCTCGCCTTCGCCTGCCCCGGAGCGCAAAGCCTCGCCCGTCGGCCGCTGGCTGCTCGAGGATATCCGGCGAGCGGGGGTGATCGACCGGCTGCAGACAGTGCTCGAAATCGCAGCCGACGGCAGGGTGAGCGGCTCCGGCGGCTGCAACCGGATGAGCGGCTCGGCCACAATCACCGGCACGCGAATCAGCTTCGGACCGGTCGCCGCCACGCAGATGGCCTGCACGCCCGCCGCGATGAACCAGGAGCAGAAATTCTTCGCCGGATTGCGCGAGGTCCGGCGCTGGCGCACCGATCCGGCGCGCGGCAAGCTCGTCCTGCTCGATGGACGCGGCCGGCCGATGATGACCTTCTCGGCGATGTGACCGGCCGCCCGTCAGCGGGCGGCCGCGACTCAGTTCAGCTTCTCGTTGGGATAGACGCCCCAGAGACGGTCCTGGCGCAGATAGCCGTTGATCTTGTTGACCGTGACATTGCACCAGCCGCCGCCGGGGCAGGAATGGACATTGGCGATCACGCCCGGCTCGAGGCTGGCGAGAATCGCGGCGTTGTCGCTGGCCGAGTCGCGCAGGGCGAACGTCTCACCCTTCACCTTGGACCAGGGCGCGACCAGCACCGTGCGGCGCCCGGACAACAGGCTGTGCAGCACCCAGCCCTCGGTGCCATCGGCATCGCGCACGCGCCGCCAGGTCTCGAACTCGGCCGTGATCTCGACAGGCAGGCCGGCGCGCTGGAAGACCCAGCTGGTGCGATGCTCCTTCGACGGCCCCTCGCGCAGATTGACGCGGTCCGACTTCAGGCTGACATAGCGCGGCACCGGCAGGCCGCTGACCTGGCCGACGGCCAGCTCCTGTGCGACCGCACGCGGCGATGTAAGAGCAAGCCCCGCCATCAATGCCAGCGCCAGGCAGGCGAGTGCACCCCTCATGCTAGCCGCCATCCTTTCAAACTCCTTCATGCCTGCCGGGCGCCGCCACGGCGCGGCGTCGGGCCGTGCGCCTCGAAAGGCGACCGAGCCCGGCGGCGATCTCGCACGAAAATCCGGTTTCCACTTTGCCGCATCCTGCTCTAGACAACAGATCGGCTGCCGGTCGTCGAAACGCCACTCGCCCCATTCCTGAAGCGCCTCGGTTAATGGCGGGTTGAGGCGGAAACGAGACGGGCGGCGCCCGTGTGTTGGGAGCAGTCGGCGATCAGGCGGAGAGCCTGCGCCGACCGCCCCGGAGGAGCCGCTCATGTCGAAGAAGAAGCCTCTGGTCGTCGTTACGCGCAAGCTGCCCGCTGTCGTCGAGACACGGATGCGCGAGTTGTTCGACGCAAGGCTCAATCTCGACGATACGCCGATGAGCCAGGCGGCGCTGGTCGAGGCGCTGAAGACCGCCGACGTACTGGTCCCAACCGTGACCGACAAGCTCGATGCCGGCCTGATCGCCCAGGCCGGCGACCAGCTGCGGCTGATCGCCAATTTCGGCAATGGCGTCGACAATATCGACGTCGCCAGCGCCGTGCAGCGCGGCATCACCGTCACCAACACGCCGGGCGTGCTCACCGACGACACCGCCGACATGACGATGGCGCTGATCCTCGCCGTCGCCAGGCGCATCGCCGAAGGCGCGCGCGTCATCACCGATGACGAATGGGGCGGCTGGTCGCCGACCTGGATGCTCGGACGCCGGATCACCGGCAAGCGCCTCGGCATCGTCGGCATGGGCCGCATCGGCCAGGCCCTGGCGCGCCGCGCCGCCGCCTTCGGCCTGTCGATCCACTACCATAACCGCCGCCGCATCGACCTGCGGGCCGAGGAGGCACTCAACGCCACCTATTGGGATTCGCTCGACCAGATGCTGGCGCGGATGGACGTCGTCTCGGTCAACTGCCCGCATACGCCGGCGACCTATCACCTGCTCTCGGCCCGCCGGCTGAAGCTGATGAAGCCGGATGCGATCCTGGTGAACACGGCGCGCGGCGAGATCGTCGACGAGACGGCGCTCGCCCGCATGCTCGAGGCCGGCGAACTCGCCGGTGCCGGGCTCGACGTGTTCGAGCACGAGCCGGCGGTCAATCCGCGCCTGCTCAAGCTCGCCCGCCAGCACCGTGTCGTGGTGCTACCGCATATGGGCTCGGCCACACACGAGGGCCGCGCCGATATGGGCGAGAAGGTCATCGTCAACATCAAGACCTTTATGGACGGGCACAAGCCGCCGGATCGCGTGCTGCCGAGCATGCTCTGAGCGCAGCCTGAAGGCCCGCGCCGCGCCGAACCCCCGTCTGACGCGAATCATTGCTGAGCGCGCTGTCAGATCGACAGCGCGCTCACGCGGTCGTGCCGTGTCCCGGGGGAACGCTGCGCGCTCCGGGGGCCCCGCCTCGGAGCCAGTCTTCAGCCGCCGCGCGAGGTGGCGAACTGCCCGGCCTTGCGGAAGCGCCAGAGATAGGACGGCACCTCCGCCTCGAAGGAGACCGGCGCGATGCCGATGCCGGCAAACGTGCGACCGTCCTTGCGCGCCGCCTCGGAGACGATGTTGTCGCTCTGCAGCAAGGTGACCTGGTCACGGGTCAGCAGGAACTCGTCCGGCAGCAGACCGAGCGAGAGCATGTTGACGATCTCGAGGATCCGGGCCTGGAAGCGTGCCAGCGGGATCGGCAGCGAAGCGATGAAGCGCCGGCGGCCGGTGACCTCGCAGACATATTCGACCAGCTCGCGGAAGCTCTTCACCTCCGGGCCGCCGAGCTCATAGACCTTGCCGCCCGCGACCTTGCCCTCGATCGCGAGCGCGACCGCTTTGGCGACATCGCCGACGAAGACCGGCTGGAACTTCGTCTCGCCGCCACCGACCAGCGGCAGCACCGGCAGCATGCGGGCCAGCGAGGCGAAACGATTGAAGAAGGTATCCTCCGGCCCGAACATGATCGAGGGGCGCAGCACGACCGCGCTCTCGACCTGTTCCAACACCGCCGCCTCGCCCTGCGCCTTGGTGCTGGCATAGCGCGATTTCGAATCGGCGTCGGCGCCGAGCGCCGAGATCTGGACGAGACGCTCGATGCCGAGGCTGGCACAGGCATGGGCAACGGTGCGCGCACCCTGAGCCTGGACGTTGGAGAAATTCTGCCGGCCGCTCTCGCTGAGGATACCGACCAGATTGATCACTGCATCCGAACCCCGCACCGCGGCAGCGACCGAATCGGGGTAGCGCAGATTGGCCTGCACGGCATGGATCTGGCCGACGATGCCGAGCGGCTGCAGGAAATTCGCGAGATCGGGCCGGCGCACGGCGACCCGGACGCGATAGCCGCGCCGGGCGAGCGCCCGCACGACATGCCGCCCGAGGAAGCCCGAGCCGCCGAAGACGGTGACGAGTTGCTGAGCGGGAGGCAGGTTCGCCATGGTCACGCGAGCTCCGATTTTGAAGCGCTGGAAGCGGTTTCTCTCGCGCCTGTCCTAGTTCATCGCATCCCAACTGTGAAGGCGGCGCAACGCCTCGCCGCCCGCTGCAGAGTACTCTGCACAGCCGCCTGATAATTTCGTCGGCTAGGCCGTTGACAGGCGCGTCCGCCCCCCCTAAACGGACCCTCGTTGCCCAGGTGGCGGAATTGGTAGACGCACCAGCTTCAGGTGCTGGCGCTCGCAAGGGCGTGGAGGTTCGAGTCCTCTCCTGGGCACCACTCCTTCTCTTCAAGCAAGAGAAAGAGTTCCGCATCGAAAAGAACCGATCGACACCGCATTAGTCTTGCGGTCGTGTTGAATGGTTCTTCAGATGCCATGGCCCGTCACTACCAAGACGGGTTTTTATTTTTCGCATGCGAAGCGAGCACTGGCCTTTGCCCGAACGGCAAGGGTATCGGATCAGTTCGCCCGTGATCGGCGGACACCGGTCCACCGTCAGCCATGGCAAGGCCTTCCTCTCGCTCTGAACGAGGGTCGCCGAAGAGCGCTTTCTCCTCGCGCTCAATTTCTCGAATCATCTGGGCAGCCATCGCAATGCCGGGCGCGCTTACCATGCTGGCGTGGAATCCGGCCAGGGCGCCGAGCGCCGTGCCGGAAGCGAGATGGCGCCCTATCTCTTTGCAAAATCAGAGGATTTCCTCGAAAAAGGGGAGCCAATTTTCGATCCGATGTTCTGGCGGGTCGATGCCCCGCCCTGCCGCTGCACCATACTGCGTGGACCGACCAAGTGCCCGGGCATGGCCGAGGCGGCCTTACGGCAAGGCCACGACGCCTCGGAGCGCCAGGACAACGCGATGCTCAGGCTTTGCCGCGCTCGGCGTGCAGCATGTTCTCGTGCGAACGGCGCAGATGAACGCGCATGGCCTGTTCGGCGACCTCGGGCTGGCCTGCCGCGATCGCGGCTGCGACGACTGCGTGCTCTTCGATCGCCAGCCGGTTGCGCCCGGCATGGGAGCTCGAGCGATAGCGAAGAACGCGCAGGGCGTAGTAGAGGTCGCCATAGAGCATGTCGGACAGGCGGTCGTTCTTGCTGCCGCGGATCACGAAGAGATGGAAATCCTGCTCGGGGGACTGGTTGCGGTCGGCGGTCAGGCCCTGGCGCTCATATTCCCTCTGCCGCGCCACCAATTGCAGGAGCGCTTCCTTCTCCTCAGCCGTCATGTTCTCCGCCGCCTTGCGGGCGGCATAGCTTTCCAGCGCTTCGCGGATCTCGAGGACCTCGCGCAATTCCTTCGCCGAATGCTCGGCCACCCGTGCGCCGGCATTGTGCCGGCGCACGACGAGCTTCTTGCCCTCGAGGCGACGAAAAGCCTCACGCATGGGGCTTCTGCTGACCCCGAGCTCGGTGGCGAGCGACTGCTCCGAGAGCTTCATCCCCGCCGGATACTCGCCCAGCAATATCGCCTTCTCGATCCGCTCGACGACGAGGTCCACGAGCGAACCGGACTCCACCCTCGCCGTCATGCCGGTTTCCGCCCTGCTTGTGCCGCTGCGGCGGAGAGGCCCCTATACCATCGCAGCATTGGAACGACCGCCACGCAAACTACCAGCAGAAGTGCCAAGGCCAATGCAAGAGGCCGTTCGAACAGGTACTGCCAGTCTCCACCGCTGATCTGATAGACATACACCAGATTGGTGTCGCAAAGGCTCCCCATCAGCAGCCCGACCACCATCGCCGCAATGGAATAGTTGAAGCGGCGCATCAGCCAGCCGAGCGCGCCGAATGCGATCAGCACATAGGGGCCGAGCATGTTGCCGGTCAGGGCATAGGCTCCGGTGACCGACATCACCAGAACGGCGGCCGTCAGGTAGCGGATCGGCACTTTGACCAGTGCGCTGATGAAATGGATCGTGAACAGGCCAAGGAGCAGGAGGAGGAAGGCCTGCGCCATGTTTCCCAGAATGATCGCGTAGACAATGTCGGTCTGGTCGCGAATGAATTTGGGGCCGCCGGTGATGTTATGGGCGGCGAAGGCCGCCAGCATGACCGCCGTGCCGCCGCCGCCCGGCAGGCCCAGCGCCAGCAGTGTCACCATCGAGCCGCCTTCCGAGCTCGAATTCGCCGATTCGGCAGCAACGACACCTTTCGGATTGCCCTGCCCGAAGCTCTCGGGATTCGGGTCGCGACGCCGCGCCTCGGCATAGGAGGCGAGATTCGACACGGATGAGCCGACCCCGGGTATGGCGCCGATCAGCGCGCCCATCACGCTGCCCTGGAGCAAGGTGCCGGGATATCGCATGGCCATGCCGAAACCGGCGATGATGCGGCCGAAATTCAGGCGGCGGGAATCTTCGGAGCCGACGATATAGTCGCGCTGTGTCAGGCTGATCAGCTCGGAGACCGCGAACAAGCCGAGCATCGCCGGGACGACCGGTATGCCGTCGAGCAGATCCGGAATCCCGAAGGTGCCGCGCGTCACGCCGATGGGACTGGTGCCGATGGTTCCCAAAAGCAGGCCGAACAACCCCGCGAGAAGCCCTTTCGAGAAGCTCTTGCCGCCCAGAATCCCGATCAATGTCACGCCCCAGAGGGCCACCATCAGCATTTCGAGGGGGCCGAAATTGAGGACGAAACTCGCCAGGAAACCGATCGTCAGGAACAGGATGACGTAGGAGAAGAGCATCCCGACACAGGAGGAGAAAAGAGCAGCGCCCAGCGCCTCGTTGTGCTGACCCTTGCGGGTCATGGGATAGCCGTCGAACGTGGTGGCGACCGCCGTCGACGTGCCGGGTATGCCGATCAGGATCGACGAGATTCCGCCGCCGAAGCCTCCCCCGGTGAAGATCGCGGTCAGAAACAGCATCGCCGACAGGAAGTCCATGTACAGCGTCGCAGGCAGAAAGATGGCCATCGCCATCGAGGTCTGCATGCCCGGAATGGCGCCGAAGATCAGGCCGATCATCAGGCCCAGAGGCACGACGGCCCAGGCCATCCAGGAGCCGCCGAGAAGGGACAGGGCTCCATCGAGCGCCGAAAAGTCGATCCACATGGCGGGCGCTCCTAGAGCAGGGTCATCGGAAGTCGGTACGGAAGGATCATTTGGAAGGCCCATGCCGCTCCGAGGCCGAACAACGCTCCGAAAAGCAGGGCGTGCAGCGGCTGACGTGCCGCCTGCAGCCAGACGAACAGGGCGACGAAGACCATATTGGCCAGGTCGAACCCGATATGCGGGATCGAGAGGACATAGGCGACGAGCAGGCCGAAACAGTAGAAGGGAAGCGCGGCATTGGCCGCGCCTCCTTCGGATTGCGTGGTAGCTTCCGCTTCCCCGACAGCGCCGGCCGGCCGCCGCCGCGTGACGGCGACCAGCAGGCAGAGCCCGAGAATCGCAATGGCGAGCGGGACGATGAAGGCAAGGTTTTCGACCGAGCGCGACTTGGCCTGCGCATCGACGACATAGGCGATCGTTGCCGCCGCGCAGGCCGATACGACGAGCAGGTCGCCGAATTTTTCCAGGAAGCGCTTCATGACCTGGCGACGTCAGCGCTGGAGCAGGGGTTTGAATTCGGCGAAGATGTCGTGGACGGCCTTCACCTTCTCGGTGGTCTTCTCGGGGCCCAACCAGTCGTGTCCCATCGCGTTGCTCTCGGCGAACTTGATGAAATCGGGATCCTGCAAGGTGGCCTTGTGGGCCGCCTGGATGATGTCCCAGCGGTCCGGATGCTCGGCGCGGAACCGCGCCGACATCGCCAGTCCGCGCATCGACCCGGGCAGAACGGGCAATGACAGGCCCATGGATTTGGTCGCCTCGGCCAGGACGGGTGCGTCCCAGTCGGGATGTGGGGTGTCCCGAACCACGGCAAGCGGCTTGACGAATTCGCGCACGCCCTCGCTGCCGCTGCCCGCGATGACGATGAAGTCGACCTGGCCGCCGGCGATGGCTTGCCGCGCCTGTCCGCCGCCCTGGAACGTGACGAGGTTCAGATTGCCGACCGGAATACCCGCCCGCTGCAGCATCAGCAGCGTCGTAAGATGACCGCTCGAGCCGGTCACGACACTGGCGCGCACCTTTTTGGGGTTTTCCTTGATCGCCTTCAGCAGATCGGGAAGCGTCCGGTACGGAGAATCCTTGTAGGCGGCGATAACGTCCCAATCCGACCAGAAGGCGTTCATGAACGCGAAATCCTCGATCTTGTAGGGCGCCTGATGGAACAGGATCGAGGAGGCGATATAGGGCGAGAGGGCATGCGCCAGGATCACGTTTCCATCCTGAGGCTGCTGCAGAAAATACCGCACTCCTAACATGAAGGAGCCACCGGGGCGGTTTTCGACCTGGATCGGCTGGCCGATATGCTTCTGCATCACCGTGGAAAGGCCCCGGATCGCGCGGTCGATGCTGCCGCCGGCATCCGACGGCACGATCATCGTGAGAGGTCTTTCCGGCCAGCGGGCGGCGCGGACCAGCGAGGGCATGGCAACGCTGGCGCCGGTCGCGGCGGCGCCGATCATGAAGCTGCGGCGCTGCAGCGGCAGCTTGGTTCCGTTTTCTGTCATAGTTTTCCTCCCGGGTTGATTTTTCGCGGCGGCTTCGGCCGCAGGCTCAGTTGCGGATCGTCCGGAAGACGTGCTGCAACACGCCACCATTGCGGTACCATTCGAGCTCGCGGTCGGTGTCGATGCGGCAGATCACCGGCACCTCGACGCTCTCTCGATTTGTCCTGTGAACCGTGATGTGGAGCTCGGCCTTGGGCCTGAGCCCTTCTGCGAGGGCTCGCATGTCGTAGGTTTCCGTCCCGTCCAGCTGCCAGCTATGGCGGCTTTCGCCAGGGCGGAATTCCAGTGGCAGCACGCCCATGCCCACCAGATTGGAGCGATGAATGCGTTCGAAGCTCTCGGCCAGAACGGCGTTCACGCCCAGGAGCCGGGTGCCCTTTGCCGCCCAGTCGCGGGAGGAGCCGGTGCCGTATTCCCTGCCTGCGACAACGATCAGCGGCGTGCCGGCTTCGCGATAGCGGCGCGAGGCTTCGAATACGGACATCTCCTCGCCGCTGGGCTGCAGGCGGGTGAACCCGCCGGTGCGGCCCGGCGCCATCTCGTTGACGAGACGCAGGTTGGCGAAGGTGCCGCGCATCATCACTTCATGGTTCACGCGCCTCGCAATGTAGGAGCTGAAGTCCCGGGGCTCGACGCCGCAGGATTTGAGATAGCGTCCAGCCTCGCTGTCCTCCGGGATCGCCGAACCCGGCGAGATATGGTCGGTCGTGATGCTGTCGCCCAGGACAAGCAAGGCTCGTGCTCCCAGGATGTCGGGCGTTCCACGGGGACGGTCCACGAACTCCGGATCGAAAAAGGGCGGCCGACGCAGATAGGTGCTTCCGGACGCCCACCGGAACAGCTCTTCCCTCGGCGCCTCCAGCCGGGACCAGTATTCGTCTCCCTCGAACAGGCGGGCCTTGCGGGCCGCGAACAGATCGGGGGTGACATGGCGGGACACGATGTCCGCGATCTCCCGTGCGTCCGGCCAGATGTCCCGCAGATAGATTTCGCGCCCGCCCGTGCCGAGGCCCAGCGGCTCCTTCTCGAAGTCGACCAGGACATTGCCGGCCAGCGCGTAGGCGATGGTGAGCGGCGGCGAGCAGAGATAGCCGGCGCGTGCCAGCGGATGGGTGCGCCCCTCGAAGTTCCGGTTGGCCGAAAGCACGGCCGCGACCACGAGATTGCGCTCGCGGATCTCGGCTTCGATCTCGGGCGCCAGAGAGCCCGACCCGCCGGCGCAGGTCATGCAGCCGAAGCCGACGATGTTGAAACCGATCGCATCGAGGTCCGGCTGCAGCTCCGAAGCTGCGAGGTAATCCGCGACGATGCGGGAGCCGGGCGAGAGTGAGGTCTTGACCCAGGGCTTGGCTTCGAGCCCGAGCGCCCTCGCCTTGCGCGCCAGAAGCCCGGCGGCAATCAGCAGGGACGGATTCGAGGTGTTGGTGCAGGAGGTGATCGAGGCGATCACCACATCGCCTTCGGCGAGCGGCCGCTTTTCCCCGCCGGAGGGGGCGGGCGCGGCTGGTCGCGTCCGCCCATCGAAGAACTCTCCGAAACTCGCGGGAACGTCGGCAAGGCGCCGGCGATCCTGCGGGCGGCGGGGGCCGGAGACCGAGGTTTCGATCTCGGCGAGGTCGATGTCGATGACCTGGCTGTAGACGCGGCGAGCATCCTCGCCCCCCCACATCCCCTGCTCCTTGGCATAGGCTTCGGCCAGGGCGATGTCGGTTTCGGCCCTGCCGCTTTCACGCAGATAGCGAATAGTCTCGGCGTCGATCGGGCTGAAGCCCATCGTCGCCCCGTATTCCGGCGCCATGTTTGCGAGCGTCGCGCGGTCCGGAACGGACAATGCGGTCAGGCCGGGGCCGGTGAACTCGACGAGGCGGCCGACGACCCCGACCTTGCGCAGGCGCTCCGTGACGGTCAGCACCAGATCGGTACTGGTGACGCCCTCGCGCAGAGTGCCTGTCAAACGACAGCCCACGACCTCCGGCAGCTGCATGGTGATCGGCTCGGCGAGCATCGCCGAGCCGGCCTCGATGCCGCCGACGCCCCAGCCGAGCACGCCGATGCCGTTGATCATCGGGGTATGGCTGTCCATGCCGACCAGCGTGTCGGGAAAGGCCCAGAGAATGCCGTCGGCCTCTTCGCTCCAGATCGGACGCGCCAGGAACTCCAGATTGACCTGATGCACGATGCCGCTGCCCGGAGGCAGGACGCGGAAGTTCTCATAGGCGGTCGCCGCCCATTTGAGGAACTTGTAGCGCTCGTCGTTCAGCCGGTATTCGAGCTCCAGATTGCGTGCGAAGGCGGTGCTGCTGCGGGCGAATTCCGCAGTGGCCGAGTGATCGACGACGATGTCGACCGGGATCATCGGATTGACGCCGGCTCCGCTGCGCCCCGCCCTCACCATGGCCTCCCGCATCGCCGTGAGATCGGCGAGAAGGGGAATGCCCGAGGAATCCGGCATCAGCACGCGCACGGGATGGAAGCAGATCTCGCGCTCCCCGGCCTCTTCGCCGCGAGCCACTGCCGCAACATCCTCGGTCGACACGCTGCCGCGCGGCATGTTGCGCAGGAGGTTTTCCAGCAGCACCTTCAGCGACACTGGCAATTGCGCGATGCGTGCCGTCGGCATGATCTCCTGAAGCGCTGCGAGCGACACATAGCGATAGTCGCGCCCGGAAACCCGGAGCGTGCGGACAACGCTGTTCAACGTTTCTAGCTGGTTGCTGTGCAGGCCCATTCTCTCACCCTCGACCGACAGACCGCACGGCCATCGCGGTGCCGTCGTCGTCATGTCTCCTCCCATTTATATTGTATGTAACTTTGAGATTTGAGACCCGTCAACTCTTATGGATCCACCTTGTTTAAACCTCATTGTATGCAATAAGGGCGATCTGGTACATTCTGGTTTCCAAAGGAGCGATCGATGCGCCCATCCCTGAAGTCGATTCTCGTTCCCGCCGCGGCGGAGCTCATTCCCGGCGCCGCGAATGCGTTGACCGCGCGGGTGATCGAGGAAACCGGCTATCGGGTTCTGTTGGTGACGGGAGCCGGCGTAACGAACACCCATCTGGGCAAGCCGGATGTCGGCCTGATCTGCGTGAAGGAGATGGCCGACCATGTCTGGGCCATTCGCGACGCCGTGGAGATCGCGCTCATCGCCGATGCGGACACCGGCTTCGGCAACGGGGTCAATGTCTACCGCACGGTGCAGATGTTCGAGCGCGCGGGCGCCTCTGCGATCCAGCTGGAGGACCAGGTCTTCCCGAAACGCTGCGGCCATTTCGACGGCAAGGCGGTGGTCCCGGCCGGCGAGATGGTCGGAAAGATCAAGGCGGCGGTCGATGCCCGCAAATCAGAGGACACACTGATCCTCGCCCGGACCGATGCGATCGCGACCGACGGCATTGAAGCGGCGATCGAGCGGGCACATCTGTTCCACGAGGCCGGCGCCGACATGCTCTTCGTCGAGGCTCCGCAGGCGGAGGCCGACCTCGCGCGGATTGGCGCGGAATGTCCCGGCCCGCAGATCTGCAATCTCGTGATCGGCGGCAAGACCCCGATTCTGCCGCGCGAGCGCCTGCAGGAGATGGGCTTCGCCGGCATCATCTATGCGAATGCGCCCTTGCAGGCCGCAGTCAAAGCGATGCGCGACGTCCTCACCGCGCTCCACGAAAGCGGCAGCGCCGCCGAGCTGGAGCATATGGTCGCCTCGTTCCGCGAGCGGCAAGCGATGGTGCAGCACGATTTCTACAAGGAACTCGAAGCCCGCTACGCATTCGTCGACTAGACGAAGAGCGCTGGCCGGGCCCGCTTGAATGGCCCGGCCGCAATCGCATGCATGCTCGGCTCTGCGGCCATGCTCGACCGAGGCGCGCGCTGCCGGCGCCGGCAGCTTGTCGCCGAGCACGGAAAGCGCGTCGGGCTTGTAGAGCTGGTGCGCCTCACGACCGCTCAGCCAGGCCGACACCGGCCGCGGCAAAGTCACTTAGCTCCTTCTGGAGGAAGGCGACGAAGGCGGGATCATCGGCATAGGCGACGTTGACGCGCATGCCCGATGGACCGGCATCGAGCTCGCCGGAGCGCCGATCGGGCAGGAAGACCGTGCCCGGCGCGATGAAGATGCCCTGCTCCGAGGCCCGGCGCGCCAGCGCGAGATCGTCCAGCCGCGCGGGCAGACCGACCCAGAGATAATAGCCGCCGCCCTGGCGGGCGAAGATCGGCAGGCCGAGACGGTCGAGGCTGGCGAAGGCGCTGCGTGTCGCCTTGCCGATCCTCTCGCCCAGGCGCTTGAGATGATGGCGGTACTGGCCGCTGGCGATCAGGTCGCTGATCAGCCTTTCGAGATAGCCGGACGAGTTGACCACGGTCAGCATCTTCATGTCGCCGAGCGAGCGGGCGAGCGCCGGGCCCGCGGCGATATAGCCGATCCTGAGGCTAGCCGAGAGCGTCTTGGAGAAGGTGCCGACATAGATGACGCGCTCGAGCTGATCGAGCGCGGCGAGCCGCGGTGCACTCGCCGGCATCACATCGGCGAAGGGGTCGTCCTCGACGATGATCAGGTCGTGATGGGCGGCGATCTGGAGCAGGCGATGGGCGACCGGCAGGGCGATCGAGCCGCCGGTCGGATTGTGCGCCAGCGACTGGGTGAAGAAGATTTTTGGCCGGTGCCGGGCGATCTGGGCTGAGAGATCGTCGAGATCCGGCCCGTCGGCAAGGCGCCGGACGCCGGCGATCTCGATGCGCCCGAGCTTCAGCTTGCCGAACAGCGGATAGTAGCCGGGGCTGTCGACCAGCACGGTGTCGCCGGGCTGCAGCAAATGGCGGATAATCAGGTCGAGCGCGTGGTTGACGCCGAAGGTCATCAGGATGTTGGCCGGCGAGACATGGATCGAGCGTTCGGCCAACATCAGCCCGATCTGGGCGCGTAGCGGCCCGTAGCCGACCGGATCGCCATAGCCGTGCTTGACTGGCAACTCGTCCTTGCCGCCGCGCAGGCGCAAATGCCGGCCGAGCTCGGAATCCTCCATCCAGGAGGATGGCGGGCGCCCGTCGCCGACGCGCACCGGATGGACCTGGCAAAGCTGCTCGCGCAGCAGCGAGACAATGTCGATCGCCTCGGTCATGTGAGGCGGAGGCGCGTCGCTGGGACGATGGCCGGGGGCGCGGACATAGAAGCCGGCGCCACGCCGGGCCTCGAGCCGGCCGCTGGCAACGAGCCGATCATAGACCTCGACCATGGTGTTCTTCGAGACGCCGTGTTCGCCGGCGGCAGTCCGCAGCGAGGCCATGCGCCGCCCGGGCTGGAGCAGCCCCTCGTCGATCATCCGGGCGATCCGCGCGACGATCGCGCCGGTGCGGTTGGCTTCGGCCTGCTCGTCCATCGGACCTCGCATCTGTACCAGTAAATCGACTGGTACAGAGAATGGGACATTGCAGAAATTGTGCCTTGTCGCTCTCAGGCGATTGTCCGAGCTTGTCAATCGAAGAAGCGTCGATCTCCAACGCGGCGCAGCAAAAACCCCGGCTGGGGAGGAAACGACATGACGACGGCCCAGGCACGCGGCGGCGCCGCGCGCGCAGTGAATTCGCGGATCGAGAACTATCGCAATCTGAGCTGCGCCGAGCGACTGTCCCAGGCCGTCGCCGCTGCCGGCCTGGCCGATGCCGACCTCGCCTTGCTCGCCCAGCCCGGCGGGCTGCCGCTCAATCTCGCCAATGGCATGATCGAGAACGTCGTCGGCACCTTCGAATTGCCGCTCGGCGTCGCCACCAACTTCACCGTCAACGGCAAGGACTATCTCATCCCGATGGCGGTCGAGGAACCCTCGGTCGTCGCCGCCGCCTCCTATATGGCGCGGATCGCCCGCGGCTCCGGCGGCTTCCGCACCTCGAGCGACCGGCCGATCATGCGGGCGCAGGTCCAGCTGCTCGGCATCGGTGATCCCGAAGGCGCGCGCCACAAGCTGCTGGCGGCGCAAGCCGAGATCGTCGCCGCCGCCAACGCCAAGGACAAGGTGCTGGTCTCGCTCGGCGGCGGCTGCCAGGGCATCGAGGTCCATGTCTTCCCGCAGACCCCGCGCGGGCCGATCGTGGTGATGCACCTCCTGGTCGATGTCCGCGACGCCATGGGCGCCAACACCGTCAACACCATGGCCGAGACGGTCGCGCCGATCGTCGAGCGCATCACCGGCGGCACGGTGCGCCTGCGCATCCTGTCGAACCTCGCCGATCTCCGGCTGGCGCGGGCGACCGTCAGCATTCCCGAGGCGGCGCTGGGGACCAAGGAATTCTCCGGCCGGCGCATGATCGACGGCATGCTCGACGCCTATACCTTCGCGGCGATCGACCCCTACCGCGCCACCACCCACAATAAGGGCATCATGAACGGCATCGACCCCGTGGTGGTCGCGACCGGCAATGACTGGCGCGCCATCGAGGCCGGCGCCCATGCCTATGCCGCGCGCAGCGGCCGCTACACCTCGCTGACGACCTGGGAGGAGGACAAGGACGGCAACCTCGTCGGCTCGATCGAGATGCCGATGGCGCTCGGCCTGGTCGGCGGCGCCACCAAGACCCATCCGCTGGCGCAATGGGCGCTTCGCTTGCTCGGCGTCACCAGCGCGCAG
Organism: Allobosea sp. GW823-FHT01F03; assembly: GCF_058798075.1. NCBI lineage: Bacteria > Pseudomonadati > Pseudomonadota > Alphaproteobacteria > Hyphomicrobiales > Alloboseaceae > Allobosea > Allobosea sp. GW823-FHT01F03. Next base: position 5,099,052 of record NZ_CM179505.1, read on the forward strand.
GAGCTGGCCGAGGTCACCGTCGCGGTCGGGCTCGCCCAGAACATGGCCGCGCTTCGGGCGCTGGCGACCGAAGGCATCCAGCGCGGCCATATGGCGCTGCACGCCCGTAACATCGCCATCGTCGCCGGTGCCGAAGGCGCCGAGATCGAGACGATCGCCGCCGAACTCGCCCGCACGCACGATGTCCGCGTCGACCGGGCCCGCGAACTGCTGGCGGAGCGCCGCAAGGGCGGCTGATCCTGCTCCCTACCCTCTTCGACACCCACCACAGAACCGCATAAAGCGGACGAAAACCGGAGGAACGCTCATGAACACCCTGATTTCCCGCCGCGCGCTCGGCGCCCTGCTGGTCTCGACCGGCATGGCGCTGTCGCTGCCGGCCTTCGCCCAGAACGAGATCAAGATCGGCTACAATGCCGACCAGTCGGCCTCCGGCGCGGCCGAGCTCGGCCTCTCCGGCCTCTACGGCTTCCAGGCGGCGATCGAGGATATCAACGCGCAGGGCGGCGTGCTCGGCCGCAAGCTCGTCGGCGTGGTCCGCGACGATGCCGGCGCGCCGCCGAAGTCGATCCAGAACATGAACGAACTGATCGACAACGAGAAGGTCGCGGCCGTCGTCGGCCCGACCAATTCCGGCAATGCGCTCGCCTGGCTGCACATCCCGCAGCAGAAGAAGGTGCCGGTGGTCTCGCATGTCGCGACCGCGACAGACATCACCGCCCGCTACGCCAAGGAGCCGCAGAATTACATCTTCCGCGTCTCGATGGTCGACCGCGAGCAGCTCGCTCTGCTCGCCGCCTATGCGGTCAAGGCCTCGAAGAGCAAGAACGTCGCGATCATCGCCGACACCACCGGCTACGGCCAGGCGGCGACCAAGGATCTTCAGGAGATCCTCGCTTTGCACGGCATCAAGCCGGTCGGCATCGAGAAATTCGGGCCGAAGGACACCGACATGACCTCGCAGCTCGCCAAGCTGAAGGCGGCCGGCGCGGACATGATCATCACCGGCTCGCTGGCGGACGCCACCGCGCAGGTGCTGAAGAGCATGGAGAAGATGGACTACTATCCCGGCCTGCTCTCGACCTGGGGCTCGATCAACACGCCGCTGATCAACATCGCCGGGCCCAAGCTCGCCGAGAAGACGATCTTCGCGGCGTCGACCACCGAGGACGCCAGCGACCGCGCCGCGGCACTGCACAAGCGCCTGATGGCCAAGCATCCGAACATGCCGGCCTTCGTCTCGGCGGCGCAGGGCTATGACGCGGTGATGCTGATCGCCGCCGCGATCAAGCAGGCCGGCGGCACCGAGGGGCCGAAGGTCCAGCAGGCGCTGGAGAATCTCGGCGCGGTGCAGGGCATCATCAAGAAATACGAGAAGCCCTTCAGCAAGGAACAGCACGAGGCGCTCGGCGTCGCCGACTTCCATCTCGCGCAGTGGAAGGATGGCCGCGTGGTCAAGCTCGACGACGCCGTGGTCAAGGGCCTGACGGCGGCCGATCTGAAGCGCTGAGCGGTTTTCAGCTGCCTCCTTCCGTCATGGTCGGGCTTGTCCCGACCATCCACGTCTTCGCTTCACTGATCACATGCGGTGTTCAAGACGTGGATGCTCGCCGCAGGGGCGAGCATGACGGCTTGCGAGTGGAAATGGATTGGTGGCTGGCGACTCCAGACGCTGGCCGCTCAGAATGATGGCGCAAACGACCTGAGTCGTGGCGGAGAGACGATGACGGCATTTCTTCAGGCTCTGGCCAGCGGTCTGGCGCTGGGCGCGATCTACGGATTGATCGCGCTCGGCTTCAACATCACCTACGCCACGACCAAGACCTTCAATTTCGGCCAGGGCGCCTTCCTGGTGCCGGGCAGCCTGGTCGGCGTCTCGCTCTTGCTGCTGGCGGCGGGCAAGCCGCATTTCGGCAATCTCACCCAGGCCGAGATGACGATGACCGCCTATGTGCTGGCGACGATCGCCAGCGTCGTCGTGGTCGGCGCCATCGGCGTCGCGCTCTACTATTGCGCGATCAAGCCCTTCGTCGGGGCCGGCGGGCTCAACTGGGTGCTGAGCACGATCGGCTTCGGCATCATCATGCAGAACACCGCGCTGGCGATCTGGGGCCCGGCCTCGATCGCGGTGCCCTCGCCGCTCGGCAGCGATGTCTGGCGCATCGCAGGCGCCGGCATCCGGCCGCAGGAGGTGCTGATCGCGGTCGTCGCGGTCGCAGTCATGGTCGGGCTCGACATCGTCCTGCGCAAGACCCGCTTCGGCAAGGCGCTGCGGGCCGTCGCCTTCAACCCGCAGGCGGCGGCAATCGTCGGCATCAATGTCGAGACCATCGTCATCCTCGCCTTCGTGATCTCCTCGGCTTTGGCCGGTCTCGCCGGCATCCTGATCGCGCCGATCACCACGGCCTCGGTCTTCATCGGGCTCGGCGTCGCGCTGAAGGCCTTCTCGGCCGCGATCGTCGGTGGCTTGACCAGCCCGCGCGGCTGCATGCTCGGCGGCTTCCTGCTCGGCGTGGTCGAGGCGCTGGTCGGATTGTGGCGCGCCGAGATGCGCGAGATCACCATCTTCCTGCTGATCATCATCGTGCTGGTCGTCCGCCCGAGCGGGCTGATGGGCGCGCGCAGCGTGGAGAAGATCTGATGCCGGCGCTCGCCCATGCCATCGGGGTGGCGGCGCTCGCGGCGGCGCTGGCGCTCGTGCCCTATCTCTCGCTCAACGATTTCTACCTGCAGATCCTGTTCACGATCGGGGTGAACTATCTCGCCGCCGCCGGCCTCAACGTGCTCGTCGGCTATGCCGGGCAGAAATCGCTGGGCCATGCCGGGCTCTTCGCGGTCGGCGCCTATACGGCGGCGATCGCCAATATCGAATGGGGCATCAATCCCTGGCTTTCGCTGGTGCTGGCCTGTCTCTTCGGCGCGATCTTCGGCCTCGTCATCGCGATGCCCTCGGTGCGCGTCTCGGGCCCGAGCCTGGCCATGGTGACGATCGGCTTCGGCATCGTCGTCGAGAAGATCGTCACTGAGTGGACCGATATCTTCAAGGGCCAGGCCGGCTTCTACGGCATCAGCCCGCCCTCGCTCGGCGGAGTCAGCTTCACCAATCTGCACTGGGTCTGGTTCGTCGGGGCGCTGTGCATCGCGACGCATCTGATGCTGCGCTCGCTGCTCGCCGGCCGCTATGGCCGGGCCTTCCTGGCGGTACAGATGGCGGAGCCGGCGGCACAATCGGTCGGCATCTCCGTGGTCCGCGCCAAGACGCTGGCCTTCGTGATCTCAGCTGTGACCTGCGCGCTCGCCGGCGCCGTGGTCGCCCAGCAGAACCAGTATTTCAACTCCGACTTCATCACCTTCAACCTGTCGATCCTGCTCCTGGTGGTGGTGATCTTCGGCGGCTCGGGCTCGCTCTACGGACCGATCTTCGGCGCGGTGATCCTGACCCTGCTCGACGCCTGGCTGGCGCGCTGGCCGGCACTCCAGCACTTCACCTATGGCGCGCTGCTGCTGTTCTCGCTCTATCTGATGCCGAACGGCATCGCGGGCGCCGTCTCCGGGCTCGCGGCACGGTGGCGGAAGCCCGCCGAGACGAGGCCCGAGGACTCCGGACACAGTGCGCTGGCGGCAGCCTCGTCAGCACCGGCAAGCGGCGAGATTCTCGTCGTGAAGGATCTCTACAAGGCCTATGGCGGCATCGTGCCGGTCCGCAATGTCTCCTTCGCGATCAGCGCAGGCAAGGTCCATGCGCTGATCGGCCCGAACGGGGCCGGCAAGACCACCCTGCTCAACCTGCTTTCCGGGCATGTCGCGCCCGATGGCGGCTCGATCCGCTTCGAGGGGCGCGAGACGGTCGGCTTCGCCGCGCACCGCGTCGCTGGGCTCGGCATCGCGCGGACCTTCCAGAACCTGAAGCTGTTCGGCGAACTCTCGGCGCTCGACAACGTCCTGCTCGGCGCGCATCTGCACATCGAGACCGGCTTTGCCGCCTCGCTGCTCGGCTTGCCCTCGAGCCGCCGGACGGAGGCCAAGGCGCGGGCCGATGCCCTGGCGCTGCTGACCGATCTCGGTCTCGGCGAGCGCGCCCATGAGCCGGCGAAGAGCCTGCCCTATGGCCTGCAGCGGCGGCTCGAGATCGCCCGCGCCCTCGCCTCGCAGCCAAAACTCCTCCTGCTCGACGAGCCGGCGGCCGGGCTCAACCCGCAGGAGACGCACGAGCTCGGCGAGGTCATCCGGCGCATCCAGCAGGCCGGCGTCACCGTGCTGCTGATCGAGCATCACATGGACCTCGTCATGGGCATCTCCCAGCATGTGCTGGTGCTCGACTACGGCGCGCTGATCGCCGAGGGGCGGCCAGAGGCGATCCGCCGGGATCCCAAGGTCGTCGCCGCCTATCTCGGCGCCGAAGAGGACGAGGCCGCATGAGCATGCTCGCGATCGAGGGGCTGAAGGTCCGCTATGGCGCGGTCGAGGCGCTGAAAGGCATCTCGCTTTCCGTCGGGCAAGGCGAGGTCGTGACGCTGATCGGCGGCAACGGCGCCGGCAAGTCGACGCTGATGCGGGCGATCGGCGGGCTGGTGAAGGTCGCAAGCGGCGCGATCCGCTTCGAGGGGCGCGACATCGCCGGTATCAAGGGCCATGAATGCGTCCGGCTCGGCATCGGCCATTCGCCGGAAGGACGCATGGTCTTCGGCGACCAGAACGTGCGCGACAATCTCGTACTCGGCGCCTATGCGCGCCGCGACGAGGACGGCATCGCCGCGGACATCGAACGCTATTTCGGCATCTTCCCGCGCCTCGCCGAGCGGCAGGACCAGCTCGCCGGCACGCTGTCGGGCGGCGAACAACAGATGCTGGCGATCGCGCGCGCGCTGATGGCGCGGCCGAAGCTGCTTCTGCTCGACGAACCCTCGCTCGGTCTCGCGCCGCTGATCGTGCGCGAGGTCTTTTCCGTGATCCGCCGGCTGCGCGAGGAAGGCATGACCATCCTCCTGGTCGAGCAGATGGCCAATCAGGCGCTCGCCGTGGCCGACCGGGCCTATGTCATCGAGACCGGCACGATCACGCTGGAGGGCACCGGCGCCGAGCTTCTACGCGACGAGCGCGTCCGCTCGGCCTATCTCGGAGCCTGAGATGGCGGGGCGCGAGGTCGTCATCGTCGAGGTCGGTCCGCGCGACGGCCTGCAGAACGAGACGACACCGATCACGACCGCCGACAAGCTCGCCTTGATCGGCAGGCTGACGGAGGCCGGCCTCTCCCGCATCGAGGCGACGGCCTTCGTCTCGCCGCGCTGGGTGCCGCAAATGGCCGACCATGAGGCGGTGATGCGTGGCATCACCCGCCGGCCGGGTATCGTCTATTCGGCCCTGGTCCCGAACGAGAAGGGAGCCGAGGCCGCGCTTGCCGCAGGCGCGCAGGCGCTCGCCGTGTTCACGGCGGCCTCGGAAAGCTTCTGCCGGAAGAACACCAATTGCTCGATCGCCGAGAGCATTGCGCGCTTCCGGCCTGTGATGAGGCTGGCGGAACGCGCCGGAGTGCCGGTCCGCGGCTATGTCTCCTGCGCGCTGGATTGTCCCTATGAGGGGGAGATCGCGCCAGATGCGGTCGCAATCGTCTCGGCCGAGCTTCTGGCGCTCGGCTGCAGCGAGATCGCGCTCTCCGACACGCTGGGGCGCGGCACGCCGGAGCGGACGCAGGCGATGGTCGAGGCAACGCTGAGGCGCGCGCCGGCCGCGATGCTCGCCGGGCATTTCCACGACACTTCGGGCCAGGCGATCGCCAATGTCGAGATGGCCTGGCGGCTCGGCCTGCAGATCTTCGACGGCTCGGTCGGCGGCTCCGGCGGCTGCCCCTATGCCCCCGGCGCGGCCGGAAATCTGGCGACCGAACGCCTCGTCGCGCATTTCGAAGCGAAAGGTATCTCGACCGGCGTCGACCTCGCGGCACTGGAACGGGCGGGGCGATGGATCGGCGCGCGCCTGGACATGGCGGCCCGGTAGCCGATAGGCGCTCCCACCTTCAGGGCGACGATGCCACAGCACGCATACTCGCCACTCTGACTACCCCTTCCGCGCACTATCTCCGCGCCTCGCGAACACCGACGATTGCGGCTGACTTCAACCGGCGCGGCCTTCCAACGGTTTGCGGCGCCATTCGTGGGATCAGACAAGAACAGGTGTGGCAATGAGCTCGGATGGCGGGTTTCCGGAACGTGGTCTGCAGGATTGCCCCCTCGACATTCGACATCTGATCTTCGACGAAGCGGACGATCATCCATCGGCAGCAAACGGGCTGCATCAGGTCGGGCGACAGCTCGCGCTCGAGCAGATCCATGCCGGAGATCGTTCGCGCCTGATCTTCCTGACCGCACCGGGACGGGCACCGGACGTCCCGTCAGGCATCCCGGCACAGATTCTGCCCTTGCGGGGGCGGCGGGTATTGGGGCGCCATATCGGGCTGGACCGCGACGTGCTGGAGGCGATCCTCGCCGAGAGCGGCCCGTCGACCGTCTATCACATACACGGCGTCCGGCAGCCGCTGCTCCTGCCGATCGCGCGCGCCATGCGCCGGCGCGGTCTGCCTTTCGGCATCACCGCCCATAGCCGCTTCGGCCACATCTACAGCCTGGACGGCAAGCTGGAGCGCCCCAGGGCCGTGCTCTACATCAAGCTTCTCGAGCGTTTTGCGCTGAACGCGGCCCGCTTCGTCCATGCCCTGACCCCGCACGAGGCCGACGTCGTGCGCTGGCTGGTGCCCGGCGCCAAGGTCGCGCTGCTGCCCAATGCGGTCTATTCGAGCCGCCTGGACGGGATTCCGCAGGCGCCGCGCCATCGCAGCCCGTCCGCCACCTTCCCGACCTTCGGCTTCTTCGGCCGCCTGGCGATCGAGCACAAGGGTCTCGACCTGCTGATCGCCGGGTTCGCGCGCTATCGCCATACCGGCGGCAAGGGCAGGCTCGCGCTGTTCGGCAGCGGACAGACACATCAGCAACTGACCGAGATGTGCGCCGCACTCGGCATCGGCGACGTCTGCACGATCGAGGGGCCACGCTTCGGGCAGGACAAGGTCGAGGCGGCCAGCCAATGGGATTTCTACGTCGCGCCGTCGCGCTTCGACCATATGCCGCTGGCGCTGATGGAAGCCGGGCTCATGGGCCTGCCGCTCATCCTCTCGGAGGGAACCGGGCTCCTCGGCCAGGTCGAGGCGGGCGGCGGCGGGTTTGCGATCGCAGGCCTCAGCGCCGAATCTGTCGCGGAGGCGATGCACGCCGCGGAGACGATCGATCCGGCGCAATGGCGCCGCCTGTCGGGAAACGCCTATCGTGTCGCCCTGGCCATAGGCGACTGGACCGGGATCGCCGCCTCGCTGCGCGAGCTCTATCGCGGCCTGCCGATTACGGATCGTGTGTCGGAGCGTGCCGGGCACACCGACCAATATGGGAAAAAGGAGTTACTCCCCCATTCATAAATGTATTTACGAGATAATCCTTGTGAGTTGTTAGAAATCAAATCTATTTGATTGATCTCTACAATTTTCCATGACCCTATTTCGTATGCATCTTTCAGATTAAAATTTCGATCATCGCTCTTCAAAATTGAAAATCTCGGTCGGGAGGCGAGCATGCGGGTGCCGTTTTACCGTCATTCATTGCCGGCGAGCAGTGCGACACTGGTGGCAGAAGTCATCGAAAGCGGATTTCTGACAAGCGGACAGTATTGCTCCCGGGTCGAGGACAAGCTCTGCGCCATTTTCGGGGTTTCCCACGCCAAGTTGACCAGCAGCTGGACGCAAGGCGCGGTGGCCGTCCTGCTCGCCCTCGGAATCGGGCCGGGCGATGAGGTGATCGTGCCGGCGATGACCTTCGTGGCGACGGCGAATGTCGTCAAACAGGTCGGCGCGACGCCGGTCTTCGTCGATGTCGAGCCCTCGACACTGCTGATCGACATCGCATCGGTCAGGGCCGCAGTCACGTCGCGGACCAGGGCCGTGATCCCGGTCCATCTCTATGGCCAGATGGTCGACATCCCAGCCCTGCGCGCCGCGCTGCCCGCAGGAATCCGGATCATCGAGGATGCCGCCCACTGCTTCGAAGGCCGGCGCGGCGGGCGTCGCCCCGGCCAGGACAGCGACGCCGCGATCTTCTCCTTCTACGCCACCAAGAACGTCACTTGCGGCGAAGGCGGCGCCGTGATCACGCAGGATGGCGCGCTCGCCGCAAACCTCAAGGAGGCGGTGCTGCACGGCATGTCGGCCGCTGCGGCGCAACGCTTCTCGGGTGGGCGCTACCAGCATTGGGATGTGGCGCGGCTCGGGACGAAAGCCAATCTTCCGGATCTTCTGGCCGTGTTGCTGGAGACGCAGCTGGACAGTGTCGATGCGCGTCTCGCGCAGCGCGAGCGTCTCGCCCGACGTTATGAGGAGAGCCTGGCGGCGACGCCGCTCGGCTTTCCGGCG
>NZ_CM179505.1:5115000-5695353 GCF_058798075.1 Allobosea sp. GW823-FHT01F03
CGGGCCGTTCTCTGCAGCAATGAACGATCGCCTCGCGGGCGCTTTTGCGGTGGTCCGGGCCTATGACGTTCCCGGTCTCGGGCATCCCCTACAAGGCAGAGCTCGACCGGCTGCACTGGAAGCTACTCTCTCGCTTGCCTGGACCGCGCCTTCGCGGCGACGCTTCGGCCGTTTCCGCGATGGGCCGCCGCAAGGCCAACGAATTCGAGGCATCGCGGTCCCGCTACACCCCCGGTCGTCAAGGAGAACCAGGCCCGGGGCACGGCCGCAGCTCCGGCCTCCGTTCGAGGCGAAGGAATCGACAGGAAATCTGCGCGCGCAGTCCCGCGCGCGCTCGCGTGAGCGCTAGGCAGGATCGTCCGCAGACCTGCCTACGAGGTTTTCGGGAAGCCCTGTTCCCAGGAAAGCGGCCGCATCTCGGCGCCGGCAATGGCCCGGGTCGAGCAAGGCTCGCTGCCGGGGCTCAGCCGATCGAGGGCTTTCCCGCTCCGCCATCGTAATCGCGCCAGGCCGGAAGGTCGTGCTCCGGCAGACTCTCCGCGCTCATGATGGCGCGCGCCACCGCATGCGCCATCACCATCGCGGCGATCGTCCCGATAACAGTGACATCGGCGCTGACATCCACCGCCTTGCCAGTCGAAAGCGCGAAGATGGTGTCGCCATCGAACATGGTGTGGATCGGGTTGATGCTGCGGGCGAACCCGTCATGGGCCATCTGCGCGATCTTGCGCAACTCGGCCTTGCCGAAGGGCGCGTTGGTCGCGATCGCGCCGATTGTGGTGTTGGCGCCGCCGAAACCCGTCACGCCATAGCCGCCCATCATCGCAGCGACCGTATCGCGGAAGCCGCTCCCCTCGCCGCTGCGCGCGCCGGCGAGGATCCGGCCGTTTCGGGGATCATAGACATCGCCGACGGCGTTGACCGCGACGATCGCGCCGACGACGATCCCGGTGCCCGGTACGGTCCAGCTCGCCGTGCCGAGCCCGCCCTTCATCGCGAACGCCGGACCGAAGAGCTTGCCGATGCTCGCGCCGGCGCCGGCGCCGACATTGCCCTGCGCCGAAGGCTCCCGCGTCGCGGCGAGGCAGGCGGCATAGCCGGCATCGGCATCGGGCCGGACCGAGAAATCGCCGACGCCGAGATCCATCAGCACCGCAGCCGGGACGATCGGCACCACGCCGGCGCCGATCGGGAAGCCATGCCCGCGCTCCTCCAGATAGCGGGCCACGCCGGTCGCCGCCGCGAGGCCATAGGCGCTGCCGCCGGAAAGCAGCACCGCCTGGACCTTCTGGACATAATTGCTGGGATCGAGCAGGTCGGTCTCGCGCGTGCCGGGCGCGGCGCCGCGGACATCGACGCCCGCCACCGCTCCCTCCTCGCAGAGGATGACCGAACAGCCGGTCGGGCGAGCGGTCAGGCTGTGATGCCCCAGCTTGATGCCGGGCACGTCGACGATGCAGCCGCCGAGAATGTCGCTTCGATGGTCCAAGGTCATCGCCCTTCCCTTAATCACAGATCGCCATGTCGCAGCCGGAGCACGGCCAGCAGGTATTCAGGTGGGGCACGACAGGCGAGCATGACACCGGTAAAGCGGCGGCGAAACTCGGTGCGGCCGAGGATGTCAGCTGAAGCACTAGCGAGCGACAGATTGCAGTTACGTTAAGAACTCGACGCTCCCTGCATTCCGACCGGCTGCGATCATGTCTTGCGATGACCGCAGATCAAGTGGCACGTGTGCAGCAACCTTACGGCAGAGGACGGCGGCAGCAGGACCGGCTCGACCGCGCTCGCAGTGCCGAGAGCAAGCCGCCTGGGCCATTTGCGATTGCGCAAGGATTGAACCGCTTATCTAGGCGCGGCTTTTCGAACGGGGGTTCGTCGCGGATCGGCAGGTTTGCCGTCACCGGCGGCCAAGGATGGGCTTGCGGCTTTGAGATTACTGCTCGTCGAAGACAATGACGAACTCGCCGGCCTGATCGAAGGCCAGCTCCAGGCCGGCGGCTATGGCCTCGACCGGGTCGACTGTGTCGCCGATGCGATCGCAGTGCTGGACTCGCGCAGCTACGCTGCGATGATCCTCGATCTCGGCCTGCCCGATGGCGATGGCCTCAAGGTCCTGCGCCATGTCCGCAGCCGCCAGCTCTCCTTGCCTGTGCTGATCCTGAGTGCGCGCGGCGCCACGGACGAGCGGGTCAAGGGCCTGGAGCAGGGTGCCGACGACTATCTTGCCAAGCCCTTCGCCTTCGAGGAGCTGAAGGCGCGCCTTGCGGCGCTGCTGCGCCGGCCGGGAGCCCTGCTCGGCGCGCAGCTGACCGTGAGCAATCTCGTCTTCGATACGCAGGGCCGTCAGGCCAGCGTCGAGGAACGGCCTCTGCCCCTCTCCGCGCGCGAGACCCAGCTGCTCGAGCTGCTGATGCGCCGGGCCGACAGGATCGTGCCGAAGAACGCGGTCGAGGACCAGCTTTTCGGGCTCGACGACGAGTTCGGCTCCAATGCCGTCGAGGTCTATATCCACAGGCTGCGCAAGCGGCTCCAGGACGGCAAGGCCGGCGTGACCATCAATACGGTGCGCGGGGTCGGCTATGTGTTGACGGCGGCCCCATGATCCGGCCGGGACGCAGCCTGCTGTCGAAGATATTCCTGCTGCAGGCGCTGGTTCTGTGTCTGGCGGCGCTGGCCGTCCCCCTCGCCATCGACGCGATGCTGAAGCGGCGCGCCGCCTTTTTCGAGCAGAAGGTCCTGACTGACCGGGCCCGGCTGGTCGCGGAGGCGCTGGCCGTCACGCCCGACGACAGACTGGCGCTGGCGCCGGGGCGCTATTCGCGGGAAGGCGAAAGCGGGGAGTTCGGCTATGCGGTGGTCGACGCGGCCGGGACGGTATCGCTCGCCTCGTCGCCTTTCGCCGAAGGCCTGCTGGGTCCACTCGGCCGAAGCGAGAAAGCCCAGTTCTCCTCGCTGGCGGCGGAGGGCCGCCAATATCGGGCGGTGAGCTTCCCCGTCACGGTCGAGAACCGGCCCTATTGGGTGATGCTGGGCTGGAATCTCAGCGAAGAAGATGTGATCCACGACGATCTGCTGCACAATTTCCTGTGGAGCGCCCTCGCCGTCGCAGCGCCGCTGCTATTGCTGCTGCTCCTCCTCAACGCGCTGATCGTGAAGCGCTTCTTCCGCCCGGTGCTGGGCCTCTCCCGGCAGGTCGCGGCGCTGGATCCGGGCCGCAGCGATCTGCGCCTGCCCACGCAAAGCCTGCCCGCCGAGATCCTGCCGCTCGCCGAGGCTTTCAACCTCGCGCTCGAGCGGGTCGAGCAGAGCTACCAGGTCCAGAAGGAGTTCACCGCCGACGCCGCCCATGAGCTGCGTACGCCGCTCGCGGTCCTCGATGCGCGCCTGCAGACCCTGCCGGAATCGGAAGCCCGCGCCGCTTTGCTCGCGGATGCAAGGCTGATGGCGCGGATCGTCAACCAGTTGCTCGACATGGCGACCCTGGAGCAGGCGGGCCGGGACGGCGGCGAGACGGACCTGCTCGAGATCAGCCGCTCCGTGGTCGGGGACCTCGCGATCGAGGCCATCAAGAAGGGGCAATCGCTCGGGCTCATCGAGCCGGAAGGCCTGACCAGCCTGCGTGTCCAGGCGCAGGAGCAGGATGTCTGGCACATGCTGCGCAACCTCGTCGAGAACGCCATCCGCCACACGCCGGCGGGCACCACGATCGACGTCGTCCTGGAGAAGGATGGCAGCCTGACCATCCGGGACGACGGGCCGGGCATTCCGGAGGAGCTGCACGCGCATATCTTCAAGCGCTTCTGGCGGCGCAAGCGCAGCGGCAATGCGGGTGCCGGGCTCGGCATGGCGATCGTCCAGCGCGTCGCGCAATCCAATGGCGGCTCGATCACGCTGCACTCGGCCGAGGGTCGAGGCACTGCCTTCGTCATCCGCCTTCCGCTCGTGCCAGACGCAGAACCGGCGCTGGGGCTCCCCCGCCCCCATTGAGCACGCCGTTCTTTTGAGACTTGACGCACCGGGCGTGCTGCTGGTCACCTGCCGAAACGATCCGCGCGCGGCGGCTCGCTGACGCAGACCCACAGGAAGGGCCGCCGATGGACAATGCCGTCGTCGACAGACCGGATCAGAATCGCTTCGAGCTGGCGATCGGCGATGAGCTCGCCCTCGCCTATTATCGCATCGAAGGCGATCATATCGTCCTCACCCATACCGAGGTTCCGCAGGCGCTTTCGGGCCAGGGCGTCGGCTCGCGGCTGGCGAAGGGCGTGTTCGAGCAGATCCGCGCCGGCGGGCGCAAGGTCGTGCCGCGCTGCTCCTTCATGGCGGGCTGGGTCAGCCGGCATCCGGAATACAACGACCTCCTTGCCGGCTAGACCGCGTCAGCGAGCCTCACCCTCGGGTCGCACACAGACCTTGCGGAGCGCCAGGCCGAGCCGATAGGTGGGCGAGGCCGCCCGGGCGCCACGAAACGCATGCGTCCGGCCAGCATCCGATACCGACCGAACTGCCCGCCGGCGCTTCGACAGCCGTCCTTCGATCTGCGGGGGGCGATGACCTTGAGAGCCCCTTTCATGCCGACCGAACAATACCTCCTGACCCTCTCCTGCCCGAACCGCCCGGGCATCGTCGCCGCGGTTTCACGGCATCTTTTCGAGAACGGCGGCAACATCCAGGAAGCCAACCAGTTCGACGATGTCGAGACCGGCGACTTCTTCATGCGCGTCGTCTTCAATTTTCCGGAGGCTGGCTCGCTCGCGCAGTTCCGCGAGGGCTTCGGCGCGATCGCCGAACGCCATGCGATGACATGGCATGCAAGGCCGCGCCGGGAGCGCCAGCGGGTGCTGCTGCTGGTCTCGAAATTCGACCATTGCCTGGCCGATCTGCTCTATCGCTGGCGCACCGGCGAGCTCGACATGGAGATCGCCGGCATCGTCTCGAACTATCCGCGCGAGATCTATCAGCACCTCGATTTCGACGGCATCCCCTTCCATCATCTGCCGATCAGCAAGGACACCAAGCCGCAGCAGGAGGCTCAGATCTGGGAGCTGGTGCAGGAAACGCGCGCCGATCTCGTCATCCTCGCCCGCTACATGCAGGTGCTGTCCGACGACCTCGCCGGCAAGCTCAGCGGGCGCTGCATCAACATCCACCACTCCTTCCTGCCGGGGTTCAAGGGCGCCAAACCCTATCATCAGGCGCATTCGCGCGGCGTGAAGCTGATCGGCGCCACTGCGCACTACGTGACGGCCGATCTCGACGAAGGGCCGATCATCGAGCAGGACATCGAGCGCATCAGCCATCACGACACGCCCGAGGATCTCGTCCGCAAGGGCCGCGACATCGAGCGGCGCGTCCTCGCCCGCGCCGTCGCCTGGCATCTCGACGGACGCGTGCTCGGCAATGGCAGCAAAACCGTGGTCTTCCGGGACTGAGTAGGAAGGGTCGGGATCGGCGCTCAGGCCGATCCCGCACCGGATGCGATAACAAAAAGATAGATCACCGTGATCGCGTCCGGACGGACGCGCGGCGATCTAGAGAACCACCACCTTCGAGCCGCTCGGGATGCGGTTGTAGAGGTCGATAACATCCTGGTTCATCATCCGGATGCAGCCGGAGGAGACCGCTTCGCCGATCGTCTCGGGCTCGTTGGTGCCATGGATGCGGTAGAGCGTGTCCTGGCCGTTCTTGAACAGATAGAGCGCGCGAGCGCCGAGCGGGTTGTTCTCGCCGCCGGCCATGCCGCCGGCCCATTTGGCATAGCGTTCCGGCTCACGCCGGATCATGTCCCGTGTCGGCGTCCAGCGCGGCCATTGCGCCTTGCGCTCGACCACCGCCGTGCCGCTGAATTCGAGTCCGGCCTTGCCGACTCCTACGCCGTAGCGCAGCGCCTTGCCGCCCTCCTGCACCAGATAGAGGAAGCGGTTCTTCGGATCGACGACGAGCGTTCCCGGCTCGTGCTTGGTCGGGTAGTCGACGAGCTTGCGGACATAACGCGGCTGAAGATCGGCGAGGTTGACCGCCGGGACATGGAATTTCTCGGTCTCGAGCGCGCTGTAGCGCTGCGCCACCAGCGGATCGATGGCAGGCGCGGCAGCAACCTGCGGCGGCGGGGCGCGCACGGTGGTGCAGGCGGCCATGGTCAGGGCGAAGGCGATGACGGCGAGACGTTTCGCCGGCAGGAAGGCGCAGATCATGCGAGGCTTTCGGCTGAGAGGGGTAGAGCGGGGAACGGAAGCGGCGCCCGGGCTATTTTCCGGCCTGCCTGGCGCGCGCATCGGCGACCACCTGCTTGAAGCCGGCATAGTCGAGCGCCGCGGTCCGGAACGGGCCGACGAGATAGGCTGGCGTGCCTTCGAGGCCGATGGCGTCGGCCTGGGCGAGATTGCGCCGCAGCAGCGCGGTGATCGCCTCCGACTTGGCCTTGAGATCGGCCTGGAGGCGGGGCATCTCGACACCAGCGGCCTGGATCGCCCCGAGGATCTTGTCTTTGGGGATGCGCATGCTCGGCAGGGTCATCAGGGCATGGTGGGCCGCTTCGTACTTGCCCTGATAATGCGCCGCGAGGGCGAGCTGCGCGCCATAGACCGAGGCGTCGCCGAGGATCGGCCAATCCTTGTAGACCAAGCGGATCTTGCCATCGGTCTTGACGATGCGGGCGAGATCGGGCGCCGCCTTCTTGCAGTAGGGGCAGTTGTAGTCGAGGAAGGCGGCGATGGTGACGTCGCCCTTCGGGTTGCCGGCATTTGGTGCCTCGGGATCGTTGAGCACC
Organism: Allobosea sp. GW823-FHT01F03; assembly: GCF_058798075.1. Classification (NCBI taxonomy): domain Bacteria; kingdom Pseudomonadati; phylum Pseudomonadota; class Alphaproteobacteria; order Hyphomicrobiales; family Alloboseaceae; genus Allobosea; species Allobosea sp. GW823-FHT01F03. The sequence continues at coordinate 5,121,773 of NZ_CM179505.1, forward strand.
GCGTCGGCGCCGGTCTCGACGGCGAAAGCGGGCCGGGCGCCAAGCAGCGCCGGAACGCCGGCGATGGCAACGCCGGATGCAGCCAGTCGGATGAGCGCGGCACGACGGTTCATGGGAATCTCCAGCAGGACGGCGGGGGAATGACGGGGACCGGGCGGCAGGAGCGGCTCGGCCGGCACGGGCGGCAGATGGCGGCAGGACATGGGCGACCTTTCGATCGGTTGAAGCTGCCCTGTCGAAATTCCAGCTTAAGCCAGCCTTAAGGCTGGGCTGGCTGGTCGCGGGCGAAGGAGCGAGCGGATGCGCATTCTCGTGGTCGAGGACGACCCGATCCTCGCCGACGGCCTCGCCGTCGGCCTCGGCCTTGCCGGCATGACGGTGGACCGGGTGGAGAATTGCGCCGATGCACGCGCGGCGCTCGCGACCTCGGCCTTCGACGCGATGGTGCTCGACCTGATGCTTCCGGACGGCTCCGGGCTCGACGTGCTCGGCGAGATGCGGCGCAGCGGCAACCGGACGCCCGTCCTCCTGCTGACCGCGATGGACGATACGCCCGACCGCATCCGCGGCCTCGACAGTGGCGCCGACGACTATCTCGGCAAGCCCTTCGACCTCGACGAGCTGGGGGCCCGCGTGCGGGCGATCGCGAGGCGCGGCAGCGGCCGGGCTGCGCCCCGCCTGAGCGCCGGCGGTGTCGTGCTCGATCCGGCAAGCCTCTCCGCGACGTTGAACGACACACCGCTCGCCCTGTCGCGGCGCGAGTTCGCGGTGCTCTCGGCCCTCATGGAACGGCCCGGGATCGTGCTCTCGAAATCGGAGATCGAGGACCGGCTCTATGGCTGGCAGGAGGAGATCGAGAGCAATGCGGTGGAGGTCCACATCCACCATCTGCGCGCCAAGATCGGCCGCGATGCGATCGAGACGGTGCGCGGCCTCGGCTACCGGATCAGGGCGATTTCATGAGCTCACTGCGCGGACGGCTCTTCGCGATCCTGCTGACGGCGACCGGCGTGATCTGGCTCTCCGCCGTGGTCTGGATCTATTCCGGCACCCATAGGGAGCTAGAACGCGTCCTCGACACCCGTCTCCAGGAGGCGGCGCGTATGGTGAACTCGCTGGTCGGAAGCGCCAACATGACGGTTGCGATGGCGGCGCTGCCCAATCAGCAATTCGAGCCCCTCGGCTATGAGCGCCAGCTTTCCTGCCAAATCTGGTCCTTCGACGGTCGTCTCGTCGCGCGCTCGGACGGCACACCCCCCGGCCGCCTGACGGAGGCTCCCTCGGGCTTTTCCGACCGCATCGTCGATGGCGAGCCCTGGCGCGTCTACACCGTCGCCAACGAGACGGCCGGAATCCACATCATGGTCGGCGATCGGCTGGGCCTGCGCGACCGTCTCGTCTCCGAGTTGATCAAGGGGTTGCTCGCCCCGGCCCTGTTGATCGCGCCACTGCTCGGCCTGCTGATCTGGATCAGCCTCGGACAGGGACTGCGGCCGCTGCGGGCCATGGCCAATGAGGTGCGCTCCCGTGAGGCCGACGATGTCAGGCCAATCGACAGCGCCCATGCCCCGGCCGAGGTGAAGCCGCTCACCGAGGCCCTGAACGGCCTGTTCGCGAAGGTCGAGACGGCGCGCCGGCATGAGCGCGAGGTCACCGCCTTCGCTGCGCACGAGTTGCGCACGCCGCTGGCGGGGCTGAAGACACAGGCGCAGATCGCGATGGCGACAGAAGATCCGGCGGTGCGGCAGGGAGCACTGCAGCGGATCGTGCTTTCGGTCGACCGGACCACAAGGCTGGTTCGGCAACTTCTGGCCCTGACGAAGCTCGATGCGGGCGGCCCGCCGCCCACCCCAGAGACGGTGCCCGTCGGCCTAGTCTTCGACGAGATCACCGACAATGCGCACGGCGCCGGACCACAGGTCTCGGTCGCGATCGATCCGGCGCTCCGAGATCTGACGATCCGGGCCAGCCGCGAGGTCCTGACCCTGGCGCTACGGAACCTGCACGAAAATGCCGTCCAACATTCGCCTGTTGGCGGCAAGATCATCTGGCGGGCAACCGCGAGCGGCCTTGGCATCGCCATCGAAGACGAGGGCCCGGGCATCCCGGAGGATGAGATGGCGCTCGTCACGCAGCGTTTCTTTCGCGGCCGGCACAAGAGCGCGCTCGGCACGGGCCTCGGCCTCGCCATCGCCGATGCCGCAGCACGACGCATGGGCGCCTCACTACGGCTGAGCAAACGGCTCGACCGCTCAGGCCTGCGGGCCGAGATCGAGCTAGGCGCCTGAATCTGCGGAAGCGGACAGGCGCCCGCAGGCCGGGCGGCTCAGCCCCCGCGCGCCTCGACCACCTTGCGGCAGCTCTCGGAGAGCTTGGCCTTGTTGTCACGCAGGCAGGCGTTCATCTGCTCCGACTTGCCGACGAAGGAGGCACAGAGCTTGACCGCATCGGAGCGGCAGGCCGCACGCTCCTGGGCCGTCGGCTCGGCCTGGGCGAACACTGGCGAGCCGGCCAGCAAGAGACTGGCGCAAGCGCCGACAAGATACCTGGTCATCGCATCGTCCTTTCATCGTGAGCCGCCCCCCGCGGCCCGGGGTAACGGGGATCGAAGGGAAAGCGGGGCGGCGTTTCGATCATGGCGTCGCCCCGGAGGGTTTCCCGGGCACGGGATCTGCCGCCGAGGCGCCATCCGGAACCCCAGTCGCCGAGGCTTCCGCAGCAGGTGGCGAGGCCGGCAGCTCCGCGATGGCGACCGAGACCGGGCCCGGAGCGCCGGTCATCCGCGAGTCCTCGACCACCTCCTCGATCAAATGCCGCACCAGCGGTGGCACGCGCTCGATCGCCGGCGCCACCATGTCGAAGCCGAAGCCGATGCTGCCGCCGGTGCCGTCCTGCGGTTCTGTCCGCAGCATTGCGATATCGCCGACGATCGCGGCATGGATCGTCGGCTCGCTGCGCAGGGCGGCGACCGCGTTGCGCCTGAAGCGGGTCATCCCCGCCTGGCCCGGCGGCGCCGCGAAGGGCACATCGACGATCACATGCACCAGCCGGCGGCTGTGGTTGGTGACGGTGCCGAGCTCACCGAGCGGGATGGTGTGGACGCGGCCCGACTCGTCACGCAGGCGAACGCTGCGCAGATTGATCTGCTCCAGCCGGCCGCAACGGCCGGCCGCCTCGATGGTCTCGCCGAGCCGGAAGACGTCGTCGAGCATGTAGAAGACGCCCGAGACGATATCCTTGACCAGGGTCTGCGAGCCGAAGCTGATCGCCAGGCCGGCAATGCTGGCTCCGGCGAGCAAAGGCGTGGTGTCGATGCCCATGGTCGAGAGCGCGATCAACAGGAACACGACCCCGATCAGCCCGATCGCGACGAAACGCAGGATCGGCAGCACGGTGGTGAGCCGCGCCATCCGATCATCCCCCGACGCCGTTCCGAGCTCCGCCTCGCCGGGTGTGAGCTTCGCCTCCGTCCAGACGTGGATCGCCGCCGAGAGGGTGACGGCGAGCACGAGGACGAAGGAGGCGAAGGTCAGGCGGTGGGTGAAATTGAGCCAAGCCTCGGGCGTGAAGCCGCCGAATACGTCCCGCCACCAGAATTGGATGACGATGCGGACCAGCAGCGCCGCCGCCAGCGCGTCGACCACGACGCGGACGACGAAGAAACGGCGCATGATCTCGGGCTTGCGGGAATCGCGGATGCTCACGGCCAGCGCCCGATCGAGCGCGACCGCCAGCAGCAGGATCACGATCATGCCGACAGCACCGCGATAAAGGTCGAAATCGAGCCCGATCCAACCCCAGACCCAGAAGCTGAACAGCAGGAGCACCATCCCAGAGGCGAGCAGGCGCGAGACCATCGGCAGGCCATGGCGGCCGAGATCCCGCAGCAGCCGCAGCGCCGCCAGCGCCATGCAGAGCGCCACGACCCAGGAGATCAGCCGCAGCGAAGGCAGAGGCAGCCCCATACGCTGCGCCGCGCCGAGCAGCGCATTGTGCAGGTGGCCGACGGCGAAGATGATGCCGAACTGCCAGACCGCCTTGCGGGCGCCGTGATCGTCGACCGCGACCAGGCGCAGGCGGCGCATCGTCGGCTGGAACAGGATGTGCAGCAGCGTCAGCAGCAAAAGCCAGCGGATCAGCCCCGTCGTCAGATCGCTCGGAAAGGTGCTCGTGCCGGGCGCGATGCCGAGGACGCGGACCAGCAGCACCCTGCCCGTCACGGTCGCCGCGAGCACCACCAGCGCGTCGAGCCCCGTGACCCGCATGATCCCAGCGAAGGCCGAGCGCGTCGCGCCGGCACGCTGGCGGCGATGCCTCAGCAGATGCCCGGTCAGCAGATAGACTACGAGCACGGCGCCGGCGACGAGCAGTGCCTCGGCCAGAACCACCCAGGCGGAGGGCGAACCCGGCAGGATGCGCCAGAGCGCGTCCGGCAGCAGGGGCGCAGCGTCGAGCGCCGCCAGGGCCTCCGCCTCGATACGCTTGAGCAACAGCGTCACGCCGTCCAGCGGCGAGGCCATCGCCGAGGCCGGCACCGGCGCTGCGGCCGGAACTGACGGGCCGCTCTGCATGCGGCGTTCCCCACTCTTCGCGCATCCGCGCAGCTTGCCGCTGCTTCGACGAACAGGATCGGCGCACCGGCCGATGCGCCATCCCCCTACGTCATGGGATAATCGAAGACGTGGCCGCGATCCAGATTGTCCCGGCGCGTTTCATGGCCCGGGGAGCAACCGAAGCCCTCAGGCGCTGCCGGCGATCGCCTCGATCTTCTCGATGCCGCCGAGCTTGGGCGCGAAGGAAGTCCAGAGCTTACGGGCGCCGGCCTCCCAGCCGGCCCGGTCCTCGGGCTGGGCGACCTTGCCGCCCTCGGCCTTGGCCTTGGCCATCGAAGCCTCCTCATCGGCGATGATGAGCTCGTCGAAATAGGCAGCCCCTTCCACCGCCGCAGCCGCCAACGCGGCCCTGTCCTCGGCGGAGAGCGATTTCCAGAAAGGCGCCGAGACATAGACCACGCCGGTCGCCCAGATATGGCCGGTCTCGATCAGCCAGGGCACGACCTCATGCAGCTTGAAGCCGACATAGGCGGATTTGGTCAGGTCCATCGCATCGACGACGCCGGTCTTCAGGGCGTTGTAGGTCTCTGGGATCGGGATCGGCGTCGGATGGGCGCCAAAGCCCGCCCAGAGTTCGGTGTGCAGCGGGCTCTGGATCACCCGGATGCGCTTGCCCTTGATACCGGCCGGCGTGGTGATCGGCTCCTTGGCGAGGAGATGGCGGGCGCCATAGTTGATGAAGCCGAGCACGACGAAGCCCTGCGCTTCGTATTTCGCCTTGAGCTCGTTCCCAAGCGTCCCGGCGAGCACGCGTTTCAGATGGCCGCGGTCGCGGAACAGGAAAGGCAGGTCGAGGATCTGGCCCTCCGGCACCCAGCCGGACAGGGCCGAGATGGTCGAGAGCGAAGCCTGGACCGAGCCGAGCTTGATGCCTTCGGCGACCTCCTTCTCGCCCCCCAGCGCGGCATTGGCGACGATGCGCAGGTCGAAACGGCCGGGTGCGGTCTTCGCGAGGATCTCGGAGATCCTGCGCCAGATCCGGGTTTCCGGCTTGTCCTCGCCGAGCAGCGAAGCGACCGTGACCGGACGGCCGGCAGCGAGGCCTGCACCTGCGGAGAGAAGCGCGGGCGCTGCGACGAGCCCGGCGGCGATCTGGCGGCGGGTGAAGGACATCAGAACAGCTCCTTGATCGAAGGCGAAAGTGAGGGCCAGGCGGCGGCGCCGAGGCAGAGGACCGCGAGCGCCGCGAGCAGGCTGGCGAGCAGCGGCAGCACCGCCCTGAACACCGAAGCGGCGGGCACGCGGGTGATGCCGCTGACGACATAGACGAGGATGCCGAGCGGCGGCGTCAGCCCGTGGATCATCAGGTTGACGACGAGGACGACGCCGAACTGGATCGGATCGAGGCCGGCCGCGATCGCCACGGGCAGCATGAGCGGCGCGAGCAGCAGGATTGCGGCGCCGATATCGAGGAAGAGCCCGGCGACGAGCAGGACGAGGTTGGCCAGCAGCATCACCGCATAGGGCCCGCCACCGAAGGCGGTGACGAGAGCGGCCATGTGCTCGGAAACCCGGTCGACGGCGAGCAGGAAGGCGAAGGGGGCCGAAGCCCCGATCAGCAGACCGACAGCCGCCGCCTCGCCGGCCGAGCTGCGCAGGGCCCGGCCGACGCCGGAAAGATCGAGGCTGCGCAAGGCGAGGCAGACGACGAGCGCATAGGCGACCGCCAGAGCCGAGGCCTCCGTCACCGTGACCACGCCGAAGCGGATGCCGACCACGACGACGACGCCGAGCCCGATCGCCGGCAGCGCCCCGACGAAACTGCGCCCCCGCTCGGTCGCCGTGGCCTTCGGAGCCTCATCGACAACGCCGCGGACGCTGAGATGGATGCCGATGGCGAGCGCCGGCACCAGCACCGCGCCGGCTACGAAGCCGCCGACCAAGAGCGAGCCGACCGAGAGATTGGTCGCCGTCGCCAGGATCAGGAAGGCGATCGAGGGCGGGATGATGTTGTCGAGCATCGAGACGCCGGCAACGATCGCCGCCGCATTGGCCGGCGGGTAGCCGCGCGCCACCAAGGCAGGAGCCATCACCTTGGCGCCGAAGGCGGCGTTCGCCACCGAGGAACCGGAAGCGCCGGAGAACAGCGTGCTGGCGACCAGCGCCGTCTGCGCGAGACCGGCGCGCCAATGCCCGACGAGCGATGCGGCAAAGCGCACCAGCCGCTCGGCGAGACCGCCGGCGGTCAGGAGTTCGCCGGCGAGCAGGAAGAAGGGGATCGCCAGCAGCAGGAACTTCGAGACGCCGGAGACGGTGTTCTGGACGATCGCCGGCTCGGGCAGCAGGCCGCCGAACGGGCCGGAGAGCGAGACGCCAGCAAGCAGCGCGAAAGGCAGCGGCGCACCGATCAGCAGGCCGATCCCGGCCGCAAGCGCCGCAACCAGGCTCGGCGTCGTCAGCGACAGGCCCGTCGTGCTCTGAGCGGCGAGGTAGAGGCCGATGCCGAGAAGCAGCGAGGCCAGGGCGGCGGCAGCCGAGCGGTCTAGCGCGGCCCGCCAGAGCAGGAGCAGCACCGTCAGCCCTCCGCCGATCGCGAATGCGGCGAAGCGCAGGCTCTCGGGCAGGCCGAGCACGGTCGAGGTGCCGCCGACCAACGCGGCAACGCCGGCCCCGCCGATGGCGATGACGAGCGCACCATGGATCGCGATCGCATCGGCAAGGATCGCCGCCAGGCGCTGCCCGGCTCCCGGCAGCAGCCGGACGAGGACGTCGAGCCGCATCGACAGGGCGCTGGTCGCGGCCAGCGGCATGCCGAGCGCGACCAGCACGACATTGAGCCAGATCGCGAGCTCGTCGGACCAGATCAGCCCGGCACCGAAGAGATAGCGGCGCAGGACGGCCAGCATGACGATGGCGAAGAGCAGACCGAGCACGGCCGCCCCCAGCCATTCGAGCACCGCCGAGACGCCGGCGAGGCAGCGCTCGCCCTGTCGGCGAAGCGCGGGCGAAGCCGGCGTTCGGGCAGCAGCGAGATTCACAAAGCTAGCGTAGCGGCGAGAAATCTGTCGGCCGCAGGATGCGGCTGCGCATCTCCAGCACATAGGGAGCGGCCTTGGCGCGGAACTCCTGCCAGCGCGGATCGGCCTCCATCGCCGCGCGCCGGCGCTCGCGGTCGCCGGCATCCTCGAAACGCCACATATGGACGACCTCGTTGACGACACCGCTATCGGTGGTGAACCAGCCGATCAGCTGGCCGAGATGCGAGACCTGCAGCGCCATGCCCTCCTTCACATAGAGGTCGAGATAGTCGCGGACATGGGCCGGCTTGATCGCGTAGGTGCGTTCGTCGAGGATCATGAAACAACCTGTTCCTGGGCTGCGGTGCGATCGCGGCGCAGCCTGTCGAATGCCCGGTCCTGCCGGGCGACGGCCGGTCCGAATGCCGGGCCAAAACCGGCGCGGAGGATCGCGGCCGAACCGAAGCCGGTCAATAGAACCGACCACCTTAAAGCGCCAGCGCCGTAGAAGGATTTTCTCCTTCTGGTCGAGGACACGGCCTGCGGCAACGCGCCCGCCCCTACGAAATTGACGCGCCGCGCCGCCATGCTATCGAAGGGGCAGGAGGGCAGAGCTTGTCCGCAATACGCCGCAAACCAGGATGGAGCCGGTTGGCCGCGATCGCCGCCGCCTATCTGCTCGTGCTGCAGGCGGTGTTCGGCGGGCTGGCCTCCGGCGCGCATGCGGCCGGCATGAGCCTCGACCGCTCGCTGGGCATGACGCTCTGCGCGCCCGGAGAGATGCCACCCGCCGATGGCGGCGCCGCGCCCCACGAGATGCCGAGCTGCTGCATGCTCGGCTGCTTCCTCTCAGGTTCCGGCGCGCCCGCCGCGACGGCCGGCTTCACCCCGGTCATCCATCGCCCGGTCGATCTGATCGCCTTCCAGCTCAGGCGCGACCTGCCGCATGGCTTCGCCGCCGGGCGTTCCCCGGCCAATCCGCGCGCGCCACCCGCCGCCATCTGAGCCCGCCCGCGCAAGGCGCGCCGGCAGCTCCCCGCCCTTTCACGTCAGGCCGCCCCGCCCGCGCAGGGCCGGCGACCGCACAGCGTGCAATGGGCGACCTTCTCAGCAAACAGCGCCTTCGTTGCTCCCGCTCAACGTGAGCGGCCCGCGCGCAGGCTCATCCTCAGGGCAAGCTCGCCCCTTCGCGCCCCCGCGGCCGAAGACGCCAAAGGCTTCAGACCATGTCGAAATCCGCATTCCTCGCGGCAGCGTTCGCCGCTCTCGTCACCTCCCCGACCCTCGCCCATGTCACGCTCGAAACCCAGCAGGCCGCGGTCGGCTCGACCTACAAGGCCGTGCTGCGCGTGCCCCATGGCTGCAAGGGCGCTCCGACGATCAAGGTCCGCGTCCGCGTGCCGGAAGGCATGATCGCGGTCAAACCGATGCCCAAGGCCGGCTGGGCGCTGGACACGGTGAAAGGCAAGTACGGCAAGACCTACGATTATTACGGCACGCCGACCGCCGAGGGCGTCACCGAGGTGGTCTGGAGCGGCGGCAAGCTGCTCGACGAGCATTACGACGAGTTCGTGCTGCGCGGCTATCTCACCGCCGACCTCAAGCCGGAGACGACGCTGCACGTGCCGGTCGTCCAGGAATGCGAGGGCGGCGGCGTCGAGCGCTGGATCGAGATCCCGGCCGAGGGCAAGAGCACGGACGACTACAAGTTCCCCGCTCCCGGCCTCAAGCTCGTCCCGAAAAAGTGAGGCGAAGGCGGCCGGGCCTCGTGCCCGGCCGCCGGCTCCAAACCCATGATCCGGCGCCTCTTCATCCTTCTCATCCTGCTCGCGGCCTGCGCCGCGGCGACGTTGCGGCCCGGCTCCGCCCTCGCCCATGCCGCGCTCGTCACGACGCTGCCGGCGGACGGTGCCGTGATGGCGCGCGCGCCCGCGCAATTCACGCTGAGCTTCAGCGAGCCGGTCTCGCCGCTGGTGCTGCGCCTGATCGGCCCGGACGGGGCGGCCAAGACGCTCGAACGCTTCTCGCTCGGCGACAGGACGCTGACGATCGAGGCGCCGGCCGATCTCGCCGAGGGCAGCTATGTGCTGAGCTGGCGGGTGATCTCCGAGGACGGCCATCCCGTCGGTGGCTCGGTGGTGTTTTCTGTCGGAAGGCCGAGCGAAAGGCCGCCGGAGGCAAGCTCGCAACGAAACTTGCCGGTCACCCTGGCGCTCTGGCTGGGGCGCGTCGGGCTCTATCTCGGCCTCGCCCTCGGCATTGGCGGCGTCACCTTCTCGGCCTGGGTCGAGCCCTTGCCCGCGAGCGCGGGCAAGCCGCTCCGCCTCTTCCTCCTCCTCGGCCTCGCCGCCCTGCCGCTGGCCTTAGGCGCGCAGGGCCTCGACGCCCTGGCCGCCCCGGCTTCCGACGTCTTGCGTCCAGAGATCTGGCGGGCCGGGATCGGCAGCAGTTTTGGCCGCACCGCCGCGATCGCGAGCCTGGCCCTGCTGGCTGGGCTGATGTCGCTGGCGCGGACAGGGGGCGCCGGCCACGCGCTCGCAATCGCCGCCCTGCTCGGTGCCGGGCTGGCGCTGGCGGCGAGCGGCCATGCCAGTGCCGCCTCGCCGCAATGGCTGATGCGCCCCGCCGTCTTCCTGCACGGGCTCGCCATGACGGCCTGGGCCGGCGCGCTGCTTCCCCTCGCTCTGGCTTTGCGCGAGGCCGGCGGAGCTGATGCGCTGACCCGGTTCTCGCGCCGCGTGCCATTGGTCCTGGTCATCCTGCTCGCCAGCGGCGTCGCCCTCGCCATCGTCCAGGTCGAGCAGCCCGGTGCGCTACTGACCAGCGCATATGGCCTCGTTCTCACGGCCAAGCTCGCTTTGGTCGCCGCCCTGCTGGGGCTCGCAGCCTTCAACCGCTACCGACTGACCGCGCCGGCGCGAGAGGGCGCCGAGCCGGCTCGGCGCCGCCTGCGACGCGTGATCGGCGTCGAGATCGTGGTCGTCCTGGCGATCCTCGCCACCGCCGCACTCTGGCGCTTCACGCCACCGCCCCGGGCCTTGGCGGTAGCCGTGGCCGCAGCGGCGCCGGCCTCGGTCCATATCCACAGCGACAAGGCGATGGCCGAGATCAGCATCATGCCGGGACGGGCGGGCCCCAGCAGCGTCTCCATCTCCCTGCTCGACGGCGATTTCGGCCCGCTCACGGCCAAGGAGGTGCGCCTCTCGCTCGCCAACCGCTCCGCCGGCATCGAGCCGGTCGAACGCCCGGCGCTGCGCCAGCCCGACGGCAACTGGCTGGTCGAGGGCCTGACCATTCCCGTCGCCGGGCCCTGGAGCGTCGAGATCGAAATCCTGATCTCGGATTTCGAGATGATCCGCCTGAGCGACACCATCGAGATCAAGCCTTGATTCCCATTCAACCTTTTCAACCCGGCTAAAGGAGCCTCAAGATGAACTCTCTCATTCGTATGTCCGCCGCCCTGGCCTTCTCGCTCGTGGGGTTCTCGGCCCTGGCCAACGACTACACCGCCGGGCCACTCAAGCTCGAACAGCCCTGGACGCGGGCGACGCCGGCCGGCGCCAAGATCGCCGGCGGCTATCTCGTGGTGACCAATACCGGCAGCGCCCCGGACCGCCTGCTCGGCGGCAGCAGCGAGGTTTCCGGCAAGGTGGAGATCCACGAGATGGCGGTAAAGGACGGCGTCATGACCATGCGCGGCCTGCCCGACGGCCTGGTGATCAAACCCGGCGAGAAGACCGAGCTCAAGCCCGGCAGCTACCATCTGATGCTGATGGATCTGAAACGTCAGCTCAAGGAGGGCGAGAGCATCAAGGCGACGCTCAATTTCGAGAAGGCCGGTGCCGTCGCGGTCGAATTCACGGTCCAGTCGGTCGGAGCCCGCGCCCCGGCCGGCGGCCACAAGCACTGAGCACGAGCGCCGACCTCTCCGACAGGCATCACTGCCGCAGGGCGGGCCCCTCCCCGCCCTGCGGCATTACGTTTCGGCAGGGGCTAGCCGAAGGGAGATCGCCGGCTCGGCGTTTCTGTTTCATAGAGCTGGTGCGCGATCCGCCGGGCGGGTCGAGGGGACCGGCCCGCCGCCGGCCATGCTGATGGAGCCCTGCCGATGACGCTTTCGGCGATCTATCCCGACCTCGCTGGGCGCGCGGCCCTGGTCACTGGCGGTGCCGACGGTATCGGCAGGGCCATCGTCGTGGCACTGGCGGCGCAGGACTGCAAGGTCGCGTTCCTCGACCGCGACGCCGCTCGCGGCGATAATCTGGCGGTGGAACTGGCGGCCCTCGGCCGCACCGTCTCCTTCCATGCCGTCGACCTGCGCGACATCCCGGCGACACGAGCCGCCATCGCCGAGGCGCGTGCGCTGCACGGCCCCTTCGCGATCGGGATCAACAATGCCGGCCATGACGAGCGGCATGATTTCGATCAGGTGACGCCGGAATACTGGGACGACCGCCTCGCGGTGAACCTCCGGCCGATGATGTTCGTGGCACAGGCCCTGGCGCCCGATATGCGCGGGCTTGGCGGCGGGGCGCTGGTCAACCTGTCCTCGACCTCTTGGATGAAGGGCTCGCCGCACATGATCGCCTATACGACAGCCAAATCAGCCGTGCTCGGCTTCACCCGCTCGCTGGCCCGCGGGCTCGGCCCGGACGGGATCAGGGTCAATTGCGTCACGCCCGGCTGGGTGATGACCGAGCGGCAGCGCAGGCTCTGGGTCACTCCGGAGAAATGGCAGGCGGCCCAGCAGGCTCAGTCGATCAAGGGCGACATCCTGCCGGCCGACATCGCCGCCATGGTGCTGTTCCTCTGCGCGGACGCCTCGCGCATGTGCACCGGCCAGAACTTCATCGTCGATGCGGGGACGGTCTGAGGGGGCGCCGGGCGGTCCATCCGCACCGTGCGTTCCGCCGGCCGGCCGCAACCCCGACGCGGTCAGCCGCACTTTAGAAAGCATGTAAATTATTGTATTTGCTAAGTTATCTTGTTTGTCTTAACTGCTGCGAACGGTCGTACCGGCGGCGTCCTGCCCGGATGCATCCCCAGCGGCCACGATACGGCCGAGCGCCCGCCTGTCATCTCGCGAACCTCCGGCGCTCCCATCAGAAGGCACTCGGCCCAGGCTACGGAACCATTCGATGCAGCGTTTGATCGGCCTTGTCCTGCTCGCGATGAGCCTCGCCGCCCTCCCCGGAGCGAGCGCGCTCGCGCAGAGCATTCCTTCGCCCGCCGCTCCGGCCCTGCCCGCCGAGGCGCAAGTCCAATCCGCGCCGACGATTCCCGAAGGCGTGCCCCACGGCGCGATCGGCGGTCCCTCCACCCCGTCCACGATGACGCCGCTTTCGCCGCTGCCCGCACCGATGCCGACCGTGGTCGCGCCGGCGACCCTGCCGCATGATCTCTCCGCCTGGGGCATGTTCATGGCGGCCGACATCGTGGTGAAGGCGGTGATGGTCGGGCTTGCCTTCGCCTCGCTGGTGACCTGGACGATCTGGCTCGCCAAGGCCGTCGAACTCGCCGCCGCCAAGGCCCGCGCCCAGCGCGCGACGCGCCGGCTGCAACAGGCCGGCAGCCTGGACGAAGCGGCGCAGGCCATCGCCGGGCGCAAGAGCCAGGGGCGTGGGCCGGTCGCGTTCCTGGTCGCCGCCGCCCAGAACGAGCGCGAGCGCTCCGCCGATCTCGGCGAGGAAGGCATCAAGGAACGCGTCGCCATCGCCCTGTCGCGGATCGAGGCCCGGGCTGGGCGCAACATGGCGCGCGGCACCGGTCTGCTGGCGACGATCGGCTCGACCGCCCCCTTCGTCGGCCTGTTCGGCACGGTCTGGGGCATCATGAATTCGTTCATCGGCATCAGCCAGGCGAAGACGACCAATCTCGCAGTGGTCGCGCCCGGCATCGCCGAGGCGCTGCTGGCAACCGCGATCGGCCTCGTCGCGGCGATCCCGGCGGTGATCATCTACAACGTCTTCTCGCGCTCGATCGCCGGCTATCGGGCGACGCTGTCCGACGCGTCCGGCGAAGTGCTGCGCCATCTCTCGCGCGATCTGGAACGGATGCGCCGCGCCCCGCAGGCGCGCGCCGGGCTGCATGCGGTTCCGGCACAGGCCGCGGCGCTGCCGCGCGCCCGGGCGGAGTAGGCGGAGATGGCGGTTTCGCTCAAGGAGCCCCAGGATGGCGATCTCGCCGAGGTCAGCGAGATCAACGTCACGCCGTTCATCGACGTCATCCTGGTGCTGCTGATCATCTTCATGGTGGCAGCGCCGCTCTCCACCGTCGACGTCGCGGTGGACCTGCCGGTCTCGAACGCGCAGCCGCAGCCCCGCCCGGACAAGCCGGTCTTCCTGACCGTGAAACAGGATCTCTCGCTGGCGCTGGGCAATGACAGCGTGGCGCGCGAGCACTTGCAGGACGTGCTCGACCGCCAGACCGGCCATGACCGCGAGCAGCGCGTGTTTCTGCGTGCCGACGGAGCCGTCGCCTATCGCGAGTTGATGGAGGTGATGAACAGCCTGCGCCAGGCCGGCTATCTCAAGATCGCGCTGGTCGGGCTCGAGGACACCGGCCAGGGAGCGACGAAGCCATGATCGCGATCGCCCCGCAAAGACGCGGCCTCGCCGCCCTGCGATGGGCCGCGGCGGCGCTCACCGTCGCCTCGGTCCATGGCGGCGCGGCCTGGGTCGCGCTCAACTGGCGCCCGGCGGAAGCCGCCGCCGGCGCGCCCGAGCCGGCCGTGATGATCGAGCTTGCCGCCCTCTCGATCGCGCCAGAGGCACCGGCCGAGGACCTGCCGGTCGCGCCCGAGCGCGTCGAGCCCGAAACCGAGCCGACGCCGGAGCCCGAGCCGGTCGAAGAGATCCTGCCGGAGCCGGAGCCCGAACCCGAGCCAATGCCGGTCGAGCAGCCGGAGATCGAGCTGCCGCCGCTTCCGGCGATCCCGCAGCTCGACGCGGTGCTGCTGCCGCCTCCGAAGCCCAAGGAGGTGGAGAAGAAGCGGCCACCGAAGCCGAAGATCGTCGAGAAGAAGGAGCGGCCGAAGAAGCTGGTGGAACGCCGGCGGGTCGATCGCGAGCGTCCGAAGGCGCGCGAGGCCGCCGCGCCGCAGGCCTCGACGCCGACAGGCGCGGCGCCGTCCATGGCACAGGGCGCGGCCTCGCGCCCCAGCGTCTCCAGCGCGTCATGGCGCGGCATGCTGATCGCGCATCTGAACCGCCACAAGCGCTTCCCGGCCGGCGCCAATCCCGGCACGGTACAAGTCGCCTTCGCGATCGACAGGGGCGGACGGGTGCTCTCGGCACGGGTCGTCGCCTCCTCCGGCGACACCGCGCTCGACGCCGAGGCCGCGGCGATGATCCGGCGGGCCAGCCCGGTTCCGGCGCCGCCGGACGGCGTCGGCGGTGGCGGAACCGTCTCGCTCTCGGTGCCGGTGCGCTTCAACCGCTGAGGGGGCAAGGCCGCCAGAAAGCCTGGCCAGGGTCAGCGCTCGACCGGGCGATCTTCACCTTTGCTGGCTGGCACGCTCCAATGGCGCGGCCACGGCCTGCCCGGTGGCATCGCCGGCATCCTTGATGCTGCGGCCAAGCTCCTCGACCTTGTCGCCGAAATTATTGCGCGTATGCGGGTCGATGACCGCGATCGGCGCCGAGACGACAAGGCCGGCCGCGGTACCGACGGCCGCAGCGGCCGAGCCGGTCGCCTGGATCAGCCGGTCGCCGAGGCCGACGCGCGAATCGGTGATCGGCTGGCCGGAGACCAGACGCGTGCCGATCAGCTTCACCACTTCGGGGCTCTCGGCGAACTTGCCATGGTTGAGGCTGTCGCCGCTCTTGAGCTTGGTCAGGTTGAGGACGGTGATCTTGTCCGCCTCCATCTCGCTCTTATAGGGCTCGACGTCTGGGTCGATCGCCCCCAGGCGCGCGGTCGAGCCCCAGACGCGGCGGGAGACCGCGAGCGCCCGATCGTCCTGCGAGACGAACAGGGTGAATTTCGGCTTGCGCCCCTCCATCTCCTTGACCTGGGTCCGGAAGACGTCGACGTCGACATCGGGCGAGGCCAGCATGACGTTTGCGATCTTCGCGGGAATGCCGCGATTGCGGATCGCCATCAGCGTCAGCGCCTCGAGCGTGACCCAGTTGCCCATGGAGTGGGCGAGGATCGAGACCTCGCCGACGGCCGGGTCGCGGGCGAGCGCCTGGAGCAGGTTCTCGAGCGCATGGCGGGAGTAGTTGGAACTCTCGCGATCATAGCCATAGGCGAAGATCGAGCCGCGCGAGGGCCAGGTGAACAGCACCGGCACGACCTCGGCGCCGGAATCATGGACGATCTGGGCGAAGCGATAGACCGCATCCTCGAAACGGTTGTTGAAGCCGTGGATGAAGACCATGACACGGCGCTTCGGCACTTTCGACGCCGCCGCATGCAGACGCGCCAGCGCGGCGGTCCGATCGAGCTTGTCGACCTTCAGCGTGACGAAATCGGTCGCCGGGTTGCCGGGCAGCCGGCTCGGCCATTGCACCTCGCCGATCGTGCGCTTCTCGTCAGGCGGCAGCGAGACGGTGATCTCGGCGAAGGCGGACTTGCCGCGCTCGCCCGAGAACAGCACGCCCTCATCCGCATCGGGCGCGCGCGTCGTCGCGACCAGCATGGTCACCTTGCTGGTGCCCGGCGCGCCCGCGGCGACGGGCCCGAGCACGCCTTTGACGTCACCGGCGCAGCCCGCCAGTAGCCCGGCCAGCAGAAGCGCCACCGGCGCGGCAGAACGTCGATGCCGGACCGTGGCCGGATTGCTGCTCAACACTGTCACAGGCCACCCCGAGCCACCCCAACGGCCCGACCATTGTCGGCGCCGACGGGCGGCGTCAAGCGCCACGTCGGCGCTATGCCGGCTACACCATGAACTGGCCGCCATTGACCTCGAGGGTCTGGCCGGTGACGTAGCCGCTCATCGACGGGCTGGCGAAGAACAGGAACGCCCCGACATTCTCCTGCGGCGTGCCGACGCGACCCATCGGAATCGTCTGGCGCATGGCCTCGATCTGCTGCGGCGTCGAATAGCGCTCGTGGAACGGCGTCATGATCACGCCGGGCGAGACGGCGTTGACGCGGATCCCGAAGGGCAGGAACTCCTTGGCCATGCCGCGGGTCAGGTTGAGCACGAAGGCCTTGGAGCTGGCATAGAGCGAGGACCCCGGACCGCCGCCATTGCGGGCCGCGACCGAGCTCAGATTGATGACGCTGGAATGGCCGGACTGCTTGAGATGCGGCAGCGCGGCCTTCGAGGCCATCACCACCGAGCGGACATTGAGGTCGACGACGCTGTCGAAGAAGGCGTCGTCCACTTCCCCGATCGGGGTGCGCTTCACCAGCGCGCCGGCATTGTTGACGAGGACATCGAGCCCGCCGAGCTTTTCGGCCGCCTTGCCGACGAGATCCTCGGTCGCGGCGCTGTCGGAGACATCCGCCTTGAACGCATGCGCCTCGCCGCCGGCGGCGCGGATCTCGGCGACGACCGCATTGGCCTCCGCCTCGCTCGACTTGTAGTGGACGATGACGCGCATGCCATGCGCCGCATAGGCCTTGGCGACGGCCGCACCGATGCCGGTGCTGGAGCCGGTGATCAGGGCGCGCATGCCCTTCAGATCCTCAAGCATAGTTCCTCCACTTCGGATTAAATCGTTTCAACCGCGATCATGCGCGACAGGGGGCGAGATCGCCAGCGCCGTGCAGGCAACCCGGCCATTCGCTGGCGCCGGCTCAGAGGAACCTGGTCATCGCCTTGAATTCGGCCAGCAGCTCGCGCGAGCCATCCGGGATATGGCCGGCAGCCTCCTCCAGGCAGTGGTCGATATGCTCCTGGATCAGGATCTTGCGGGCATTCGCGATCGCTCCCTCGACCGCTTGCAGTTGCTGCGCGATGTCGAGACAGGAGCGGACATCGACCACCATCTCGATGGTCGCACGCAGATGGCCCTCGGCCCGCCTCAGCCGGGTGATGACCTCCGGGTGTCGATGATGGTGGATCTTGGCGTGGGCATCGTCCTGCATCTTGATCCTATCCTCCTGGGGAGGTTATAGGCCGGTCCAGCCGCTGCACAAGCGGACCCCGATCAGGCAGGCGCCGGCGCGAGACCGGGCGCATCCCGAAGATCGGGCGGGCGAGGACGAGACGGGCGCCCCCGACCAGCGCCGGCAGATGCCGGACGGCACGGCAGCGTTCGATCCGTTCCGGATCCGGAGCACGAGCGCGTGCCTAGCTTCACCGAACTGCTCGCACAGGGTGCGGGCCATGCCTGGCTGTTCATTCCAAGCGCGATCCTGCTCGGCGCGCTGCATGGGCTCGAGCCCGGCCATTCCAAGACGATGATGGCGGCCTTCATCGTCGCGGTGCGGGGCTCCGTCCCGCAAGCGGTGCTGCTCGGCCTCGCCGCGACGCTCTCGCATACGCTGGTGGTCTGGGCGGTGGCCCTGACCGGCCTTTATCTGGCGCGCGATCTCGACGCCGAGGCGACGGAACCCTGGTTCCAGCTCGCCTCCGGCCTGATCATCATAGCGATCGCGCTCTGGATGATCTGGCGGACATGGACGGAGCAGACAGCGTTACGGACGGCCGGGCACGGGCATACGCATGGTCATGGCCATTCGCACGGTCATTCCCATCGGCACTCCCACGGGCATTCGCATGGGAACGGCCACGCGTATCGCCATGACGGCGAGGACGCGCCGATGGATACCCATCAGCGTGCCCATGCCGAGGACATCCGGCGTCGTTTCTCGGGCCGGCCGGTGACGACCTGGCAGATCGCGCTGTTCGGGCTGACCGGCGGCCTGATCCCCTGCCCCGCCGCGATCACCGTGCTGCTGATCTGCATGCAGCTGCGCGAGATCACGCTCGGCGCCGTGCTGGTGCTGTGCTTCTCGATCGGCCTGGCGCTGACCCTGGTCTCGGTCGGCGTCGTCGCCTCGCTCAGCCTGCGCGCGGCCGAGAAGCGATCGAGCTGGCTGTCGACCCTCGCGGCACGGGCGCCCTATGTCTCGGGCGTCCTGATCGTGCTCGTCGGCCTCTACACCCTGCATCACGGCTGGAGCGGGCTACGGGCGCAGGCGACGCGTCCCGTGGCGATGCTGGTCAGCCCAGCGCCTGGTTGACCAGGGCGAAAAGCCTCGCCGGACCGCGGGCGATCGGTGGCTGGCCATGCGCCATGACAAGACCGGACGCGACCTGCGGCAGGCCGCGCTCGCCGAGCCAGCCACCGAGGCCCGTCGACGCGGGCACGTCGACGCGAATGAACTCGCCCGGCCTGGCCGCCAGGCCATGAGCGATCAGGCAGCGCGCCGCCCGATCGTCGATGGCGGCGACGGGACCGATCAGCCAGCCCAGCCCGTGGCGGCGCAGGACCGCGAAGCCCGCGACGACGCCGTCCAGTTCCAGAACATGCGCCTCGCCGCGATCGAGCAGGGCCGCGAGAACCGGGGCACGCGGCAGGCCCGTCGCGGCCTCGTCGAGCCCGGCCAGAACCGGAAGATCGGCCTCGGTCGCAAGGCGCAGAGTTTCGCCCGGATCCAAGGGAAGAGCTGCGATCGCCGGTGCCGACCCCTGATGCTGCAGGACCGTACCGGCTGGCACGAAGCCGTATTTCGCATAGAGCGGCCGGCCCTCCTCGGTCGCGATCAGGCCGCGCGAACGGCCCCTCGTGGCCTCGATCAGCCCCTGCATCAGCAGCTTGCCGATGCCCGCGCCCTGGCGCTCAGGCGCAACCACGATGCTGCCGAGCGAAGCGTGGCCGGAGCCGAACGCCCACCACATCGCGGTGCCGACGAGCTCGCCTTCGGCGATGGCGGCGAGCCCCTGGCCGAGGCCGAGCACCAGCGTCCAATCCTCGCGCCGATGCGCCCAGCCGACCGCCGCCGACAGGCTGTGGCAGGCGTCGAGATCATCCGGCGTCAGCGCACGCAGATGAATCTCGCCAGCGGTGCTCGGCACAGCGCTCATCGGCAGAAATCGGCGCAGCCGGCCTCCCAGAACGGCGCCCCTTCCGCCAGCGCCGGCACCGAGGGGCGCGGCTTGGCGCCGGGCAGATCGGCCGGAACCGGTACGACCAGCTCCCACCAGCGATGGGCGCATTGCGAGCGGAAGGCCATCTGCTCGCTGATCGAGGTGCCCTCGCGGGCGAGCGCGGCGTCGAGCGCCTCGCAGCTCTGGCGCAGCGCCGTGTCATGGGCGTCGCTGGGATCATTGGCATAGTCGTGGAAGGCTTCGGTGAAGGCTTCCATCTCGCGGGCGATATGCGGCCACTCGCTGCGGCCGAGATTCCAGGCATCCATCCATTCGCGCACCACGGTCTCGACGGCCTCTGCCTTCGGCTTTGTGGCGACCTTGCGGGCCGTGGTCAGCATATGCCGCATCAGCTCGGCGCGGGCATGGATATGACGGGCGGCGAGGGCGGCGCTCTGCATGGCCGCGACGGCGCGCTGCGCTTCCTGCTGCAGATCCTCGACGAAATGGGGCATGGTCTTCTCCGGTCAGGGCAGGGTCGCGAGGCGGGCGAACGTCCGCTCGAACAGCGCCTCGGCCTGGACGGTCGCGACGACATGGGCATTGGGCTCGCGCTTGAGGCGGCCGTTCCAGTCGATGGTGGTGCGCCCGCGCAATGGGCCGTCGGCGGTCTCGACCTCGACATGACAGTCGCGGCCGGAGAACAGCTCGGGCCAAAGCAGAAAGGCGATGACGCAGGGGTCGTGCATGGGGTGACCGACCGTGCCGAGTCCGCCGGGACGGGGCCGGGTCAGCATGCCGTGCACGACCCGGCCGGCCGCGTTGCCGTGTTCGAGCAGGCGCGCGACCTGTTCGTGCGCCGCGATGGCCTGCAGGGTGACACCGAGCCCCATCATCACGATAGGTCGGCCACAGCCGAAGACGATCGCCGCCGCATGCGGGTCGACATGGATGTTGAACTCGGCCGCCGGAGTGACGTTGCCGAGCGCCAGCGCCCCGCCCATCAGGAGGATGCGCTTCACTTTCGGCAGCACGTCCGGCGCCAGCCGGAATACGAGCGCGAGATTGGTCAGCGGCCCGAGCGGACAGAGCGTGACGCCGTCATCCGGAGCCGCCCGCAGGATCGCGATCAACGCCTCGACGGCGTGGCCGGGCGCAGCCTCGCCACGCGGCGGCGGCAGATCGGCACCGGCGAGCCCGTCCGGCCCGCAGACGAACTCCGCCGTCGAAAGCGGATAGACCAACGGCACATCGGCGCCGCGATGGACGGGGATATCCTCGCGCCCGCCGAGCTCGCGGATACGCAGCGCATTGGCGGTGGTCTGTGCCACCGGGACATTGCCGGCGACGGTGGTGATCGCCCTGAGATCGAGTTCGGCGGCGCTGGCGAAGGCGAGCAGCAGGGCGACGGCGTCGTCCTGGCCGGGATCGGTGTCGATGATGATGGTTTCGCGCATGGTGTTCAGGCGGCGCGGGCGTTGCCGGCCATGATCATGTGACTGAGATCGTCGGCGGTGAGACCGCCGAGCGGCTGATCGACATATTTTCGGCCGGCGCCCATGATCACCACGCGGTCGGCGAGCGCGACGACATCGCGCATATTGTGGCTGATCAGCAGCACCGTCTTGCCGTCGGCCTTGAGCTTGCGGATCAGATCGAGGACGAGCGCCGTCTCCTTGACGCCGAGCGCCGCCGTGGGCTCGTCCATGATGATGATCTCGGCCTTCCAGCGCAGGGCGCGCGAAATCGCGACCGCCTGGCGCTGGCCGCCGGAAAGCCGTTCGACCGGCCGGTCCATGTCCTCGACCGCGACCGAGAGCTGCTTGAGGAAGCCGCGTGCCTCATCGGCCATCTTCTTCTTGTCGAGCACGCGCAGGAAGGGCAGCAGCACGGGCTTGGTCAGCTCCGAGCCCATGAAGACGTTCTGGGCGATGGAGAGACGCGGGGCGAGCGCGAGATCCTGGTAGATCGTCGCGACGCCATGGCTCAGCGCATCATGCGGCGATGCGAAGACGACCTGCTTGCCGCGCATGAAGATCGTGCCCGCCGTCGCCTCCTCGGCCCCGGAAATGACCTTGATCAGGCTCGACTTGCCGGCGCCATTGTCGCCGCAGATCGCGACGACCTCGCCGGGGTGGATGTCGAGATCGACCTCGCGCACCGCCACGACCGGGCCGTAGCTCTTGCCGATGCCGCGCAGGGACAGGAGGGGGGTGGCGGTCATCGCAAATGGCTCCGAAAGCTCCGTCCGTCATGCTCGCCCTTGTGGCGAGCATCCACGTCTTGAACACCGCATCGGACGAACGAAGACGTGGATGGTCGGGACAAGCCCGACCATGACGATGAGAGGTTCGCCCTTATCTTCACTTCAGGAACTGCTGGACGTTGTTCTTGTCGACCAGCACGGCGTCGGTGAAGAGATAGGGACCGGAGGTGATGGTCTCCTTCGGCTTCTTGTCGACGACGATGGTCTGGACCGCGTCGACCGCCTGCTTGCCCATCTCCTCGAAGGGGATCGAGACGGTGGCCATGAAGGTCGAGTTCGGATCGGCGATGCGGGCATAGGTCTCCTTGCCGCCATCGACCGAGACCAGCGGGATCTGGCCCTTCTTCACGCCCTGCGCCTGCAGCAGGTCGTCGATGATATAGGCCTGGCCGTCGAAGGAAGCCCAGATGCCGTTGATCTTGCCCTGGTTCTGCAAGAGCAGCGCCTGCATGCCGGCGCGGACATCGTCGCGCCAGCTCTGGGTGCGGGCCATCGAGAACTTGCCGAGTTCCTTCACCGCCTGGTTCTCGGAGAGCACGGCGTCGAGCAGCTTGCCGCGGATCCGCGAGGCGACGTTGAGGTCGAAGCGGGCCGAGACGATGTTGCCCTGGTAGCCGAGCTGGCCAAGCAGGTAGAGCGCGGCCTCGGCACCGACCTTGTACTCATTGGTCTGGATGTCGAAGAGCGCATGCGGGCTCGCGCCGGACTGCACGGTGATGACCGGGATCTTGGCGTCCTTGGCCGCCTTGAACTGTGCGTCGGCCTCGACCGGCTTGCCCATGGCGATGATGATCGCGTCGACCTTCTTGGCGATCAGCGCGTCGAACTGCTCGGCATGCCTGGGCAGCGCGCCCTCGGAATTCAGCAGCGTGACGTTCCAGCCCTTGGCCTTGGCCGCGGCGGCCGCCGCATTGGCGACGCGGGCATGGGTCTCCGAGGTGAACTGGAAGCCGATGACGCCGAGCTCGAAAGCCTGTGCGCCCTGCCCCAGACCGACAACGGCAGCGGCCGCCAGCATGAGCGATTTCATTGTCTTCATTGTCTTTCCCCTCCGACTTCCGTTTCTCCCCGGCCCTCATCCTGAGAAACGACGAGATGATAGCCAAACCTCAGACCTTGAATGCCGCCTTCTTCATCGCGCTGGCCGAGAAGGCGACCGAGCCGATGATGATCAGGCCGAGAACGATGTCCTGAACGTAATAGGGCTGGCCGAGCAGCACCAAGCCGTTGCCGAGCACCTTGAGCACCAGCGCCGCGAAGACCGTGCCCGGTACGTTCGGCTTGCCGGGCTCGAACATGGTCATGCCGAGCAGCACGGCGGCGATCGCATAGAGCAGGTAGTCGCCGGCCATGTTGGGCGCCGCCGAGGACAGGTTGGCGGCGAGCAGCACGGCGGTGATGCTGGCCAGGACGCCGGCCAGCAGGAGGCCGATGCGCTTCATCCGCGCCGTGGCGATGCCGGCGAGCCGCGCCGCCTCGTCGGCCTCGCCGGTCGCGACCATATGGGCGCCGGTGCGGGTCCATTTGACCAGCCCCCAGGCGAAGAGCGTGACGCCGGCGAGCCAGAGCACGAGATTGGGAATGCCGAAGCTATAGCCGCGGGCCAGCCCGGTGAAGCCGGTCGGCCAACGCCCGACGAAGGCGACGCCCTGGGTGATCATGAAGGCGAAGCCCTTGGCGATCGCCGCCGTGCCGAGCGTCATGATCAGCGAAGGGATGCGCAGCACGGTGACGCCATAGCCGTTGACCGAGCCGAGCACGACGCCAACGGCAAGCGCCGCCGCGACCGCGACCAGCGGCGGATACTGCAACTGCACCAGCCAGCCGCAGACCACGGCAGCGAGGCTCGCCATCTCCGAGATCGAGAGATCGAGCTCGGCGACGGTGAAGGCGAGCGCGAAGCCGAGCGCCAGGATGGCGAGGAAGCTGGTATCCTTCAGCACGTTGACGATGTTCATCGTCGTCGCGAAATTCGGCGCGAAGGCGACGAAGAAGACGATCAGCAGGAGGCCGGCCAGCGCCGTGCCGTAGCGGCCGATGAAGTCGCGCATGCTCATGCCGGCCATCATGCCGGTCCCTTGGCGATCGCCGAGATCGGCGAGAGGATTTCGATGCCGCCGGTAACCGGGATCAGCGCGCCGGTGACGAAGGCGGCAGCCGGCGAGAGCAGGAAGGCGATGACGCCGGCGACATCCTCCGGCCGGCCGAGCCGGCCGAGCGGGGTACGCTGCGCGGCGCCCTCGACCAGCGCGTCGAACTGGCTCGCAAAGCCGCCGCGGACCATCGGCGTGTCGATGATGCCGGGCGCGACCGCATTCACCCGAATGCCGTGCCGGCCGAGCTGCTGGGCCATGCCGTAGGTCAACGTCGCGACACCGCCCTTGGCCGCGCCATAGGCGAGGTTCGCGCCGCCATTGCTATGGGCGATCGAGGAGATGTGGACGATGGCGCCGCCCTCACCCTGTGCGATCAGCTGCTTCGCGGCGGCCTTGGAGACACGGAAGGCGGCCGAGAGGTTGATGTCGACGAACTTGTCCCATTCCTCGTCCTCCATCTCGACCATCGGCACCGGGCGCGAGGCCCCTGCCCCGGTGACGAGATTGTCGAGACGGCCGAAGCGCGAGACGGCAAGCTCGACCAGCGCCTTGCCGAGCTCGCGATCGCGGACATCGCCGGCGAGCCCGACGGCCTCGCCGCCATTCGCCTCGATGCCCGCCGCCATTTCAGCGAGCGGACCGGCCTCGAGCCCGGACAGGACGAGCCGATGGCCGGGCGCCAGGGCCCTGGCGAGCGCACCGCCGATACCGCCCGATGCGCCGGTGATCAGAGTGACGGGCCGTGCCATCAGGCGAAGCTGGGCCGGAGGCAGATACGGGAGGGAACAGGCTTCACGGGATCGGGCGGCGGCATGCGGGAACTCGGAGGTCTGGATGCCCGTCGGTAAGGCGCAAAGCCGGGCGCGGCAACCCCAATCGCAATCGCCCGGTGGAGATCGCGATTGCCCCGGAGCGGGACTTCAGGGCCGGCTGCCCCCCCAGGACCAGGTGGCGAGCTCCTGCGAGATCGGCCCGAGCGCCTGCTCGCTGCGGCGATAGAGGGCGAAGAGCGCGTCATAACCCTGCTTGCGGGAGAGGTCGGGCTCGAAACGGGAGGCCGTCGCGACCAGCGCTTCCTGCGCCTCCGCCAGCGAAGCGAAGCGGCCGAGCCCGGTGAAGGCGATGATGGCGGCGCCGAGCAGGCCGGGCTCCGGCGACGCGCCGACGACGACCGGCCGGCCGCAGATATCGGCCTTGATCTGGCTCCAGACCGGATTCGCCGCGCCCCCGCCGCCGAAGCGGATTTCGGTGACGGGCCTTCCCGTCGCAGCTTCGGCCCCCTCGAGCACGATCCGGTTGAGGAAGGCGACGCCTTCCAGAACCGCAAAGGCGAGATCGGTGGCACCGTGCCGGCGATTCAAGCCGATGAAGGCGCCGCGCAGCGACGGATCCCAATAGGGGACGCGCTCGCCCTGGAGATAGGGCAGGAAGAGCACCGGCTGCCCCTGGCGCGCCCCCGAAAGCAGCGCATCGATCTCCGCGCCGATCGCCGCACCGTCGCGCCCGAGCAAAGCGAGCAGCCAGGAGACGGTGTCGGCACCGGTCTGGCTGGGGCCGCCGAGCTGGAACAGGCCGCGCCAGTCGACGGTGAGGAGCCCTTGCGCCTGCGCCGGTTCCGGGCCGAGCACGCCCAGAACCTCGGTGGTGCCGGAGATGTTGTAGGCATAGCCGTCGCGCATCGCGCCGAGACCGACCACCGCCGCCCAGGTATCATTGGAGGCGCAGAACACAGGCGCGCCCGCCAGCCGGTCGAGAGGCGCCGGCAGGCCCGGCAGGACCGGAGCGACCTGCTCCCAGGGCTCGCGCAGCGGCGGCAGGATCGTGGCCGGAAAGCCGGCGGCCGAGAGCAGGTCGCCGGCGGGGCCCGACGCTGCGCAGGCGCGCAGGCGTGCCATGGAGACAGGATCGCTCGCCAGAACGCCGGTCAGGCGGAAGTTCAGATAGTCCTTGGGCTCGAGCACGGTCGCGAGGTCACGGACCGTCTCCGGCTCGGCTTCGCGCAGCCAGGCCAGCCGCGCCAGCGGGTGGAAGGCATTGATCGCGGCGTGCTCGGCATGAGCCGGGTCGAGCCGCGCGCGCAGGCGGGCGGCCGCGGCTTCGGCGCGCGTATCCTTCCAGGTCATCGCCGGGCGCAACGGCCTGCCGCCCTGCCCGAGGATGATCTGGGTCCGGGTGACGCCGCAGATCGCGACGGCCTCGATGGCGGCGAAGAGCTCGGGCGCCTTTCGGTCGAGCCCAGCGCAGGCCTCGATCAGCAGGCGCCACCAGGCATCGGCATCGATCTCGGACGCGCCGGCCATATCGAGGCTGGCGGGCCCCGGAACGGCACTCTGGGCGCAAAGCCGCCCGCTCCCGTCGACGAGCGCGGCGCGGAAGGAGGTGCCGCCGAGATCGCAGGCGAGGACGACGCTCACGCTCGGCGCTCGGCAGCGAGGAAGACCGGGAGCGCGGCTGATGCCGGGGCGGGACAGGCGCTCGCGGACAGGCGCGGACGAGGTAAAGCCATGCAGAACAAGCCGTGCGGACCGGGATGGGACTGGACTCTGCCGGCTCTAGCGCTTGCCAAGCCGGGCGGCTACCGAAATGCTCATGCCCAAGAAATACTCGCCGAAGAAACGCTCGCGCCGAGGCTGGGGCAGAACCGCCGCATGATCATCCGCCAACTGGTCTATCTCGACGCGCTCGCCCGCGAGAAGCATTTTCGCCGCGCCGCCGAGGCCTGCCATGTCTCGCAGCCGACCCTGTCGGCCGCCATCGCCCAGCTCGAGGAGGAACTCGGCATCCTGATCGTCGAGCGCGGCCGGCGCTTCCAGGGGCTGACCAAGGAGGGCGAGGTCGTGCTCGCCCATGCGCGCCGCATCCTCGCCGAGGCCGACCAGATGAAGGACGCGATCGCGGAGCTGCGCGAGGGCGTCAGCGGCCGGATCAGACTCGGCGCCGTCCCCACCGCCCTGCCGATGATCGCTCACATCACCGCACCGTTCTCGACGCGCTATCCCGGCGCCGCGCTGACCGTGCTGTCGCTGACCTCGACCGAGATCCAGAACGGAATCGACAATTTCGAGCTCGATGTCGGCCTGACCTATCTCGACAACGAGCCGCTGGAACGTGTCGTCTCCAAACCGATCTACCAGGAATCATACGTCCTGCTGACCCGCGAGGACGGGCCGCTCGGAGGGCGCGAGACGATCAGCTGGGCCGAAGCCGCCGCGCTGAAGCTCTGCCTGCTGACCTCGGACATGCAGAACCGGCGGATCATCGACGGCATTTTCCGTTCGGTTGGCCATGCCCCGAAGCCGGCGATCGAGACCAATTCGATCTTCAACCTGTGCTCGCATGCCGGCATCCAGGGCGTTTCCAGCATCGTCTCGATCCAGCTCCTGGAGTTCTTCGGCGTCCCGCTCGGCACCAAGGCGCTGCCGCTCACCGCGCCCGACGCCAAGCGCACGATCGGCCTGATCATGGCCGATCGTCAGCCCGCGGCGCCGCTCGCGCGCAACCTGCTGATGATGTCCGACACGGTGGCCGATGCGGCGCTGCCGCGGCGCCCCATCGTCAAATAGCCACAGACTATCGAAACAGTCGAAAGGGACGGCCCCCTGCCCGGCCAGCCAAACGATAAGCAAAGGCTATCGGCGGTTTTTCTACGCCCCAGCGGATCGGCAACGCAGCCCACTTCCTTTTTAATAGTCAAAACCTATCGATCAGTCAGAACAAACGATTTGAAATCATCCTAAACTTCGTCACCCTCTGCGGAAATTCGAAAGTCGCGAAACGGCTTCCTTGGAGGGACGATGGCCCAATACCCAGCCTGGGATCAGGACGAGGCGCGCTCGCTCATTGCCGGCCTCGCGCATCTCGAAGGTGCGACCCTGCCGATCCTGCACGCCCTGCAAGAAGAATTCGGCTATGTCGATCCGCAGGCCGTGCCGCTGATCGCCGAGGCGCTCAACCAGTCGCGGGCCGATGTCCACGGCACCATCTCCTTCTACCATGATTTCCGCACGGCCCCGCCGCCGCGGCGCGTCGTCAAGCTCTGCCGGGCCGAGGCCTGCCAGGCGCTGGGCTGCGAGACGCTGGTCGAGGACCTAGCGCGCGAGCACGGCATCGTCGTCGACGGCCATGGCGGCGGCCACGATGCGGTGGTCGAAACCGTCTACTGCCTCGGCAATTGCGCGCTCGGCCCCTCCGCCCTGAGCGACGGCGAGCTGATCGGCCGGGTCGATGCCGATCGCGTCGCCGCGCTGTGCGGAGGCCGGCAATGAGCGAGACGGTCCGGATCTATGTTCCGATCGACGCGGCAGCGCTCTCGGTCGGTGCCGAGGCGGTCGCCCGCGCCGTCGCGCAGGAGGCGCAGGCGCGCGGCCGCAATGTCCAGATCGTCCGGAACGGCTCGCGCGGCATGCTCTGGCTGGAGCCGCTGGTCGAGGTCGAGACCTCGAAGGGCCGCATCGCCTATGGCCCGGTCGCGGCGAAGGACGTCGCCGGGCTGTTCGAGGCCGGCTTCGAGCGCGGCGAGGCGCATAAGCTGCGCCTCGGCCAGGTCGAGGAACTCGACTGGCTCAGGCGCCAGCAGCGCCTGACCTTCGAACGCGTCGGCGTCACCGACCCGCTCTCGCTCGCCGATTATCGCAGGCTTGGCGGCCTGAAGGGGCTGGAAAAGGCACTCGCCCTGTCCGGCCAGGGCATCGTCGATGCGATCAAGGCGTCGGGCCTGCGCGGACGCGGCGGTGCCGGCTTCCCGACCGGGATCAAGTGGCAGACGGTCCACGACGCCAAGGCGGAGCAGAAATATATCGTCTGCAATGGCGACGAGGGCGACAGCGGCACCTTCGCCGACCGGATGCTGTTCGAGGGTGACCCTTTCCTGCTGATCGAGGGCATGACGATCGCCGCGATCGCGGTCGGCGCGACCAAGGGCTATCTCTATATCCGCTCGGAATATCCGCACGCGATCAGGACGATGCAGCAGGCCGTGCTGAAGGCACGCAATGCCGGCATTCTCGGCGCATCCGTGATGGGTTCGACCCGCCATTTCGACATGGAGGTGCGCGTCGGCGCCGGCGCCTATATCTGCGGCGAGGAGACCTCGCTGCTGGAAAGCCTCGAGGGCAGGCGCGCCATCGTCCGGGCGAAACCGCCGATCCCGGCCCTGCAGGGCCTGTTCGGCAAACCGACCGTCGTCAACAATGTCCTTTCCTTCGCAGCCGTGCCCTGGATTCTCGACCATGGCGGCCAAGCCTATGCCGATTACGGCATGGGTCGCTCGCGCGGCACCTTGCCGGTCCAGCTCGGCGGCAATATCAGACGCGGCGGGCTGATCGAGCTCGCCTTCGGCATCTCGCTGCGCGCGATCATCGAGGAGATGGGCGGCGGCACACTGTCGGGCCGGCCGATCCGGGCCGTGCAGGTCGGCGGGCCGCTCGGCGCCTATCTCACCGAAAAGCAGCTCGACACCCCGATGGACTACGAGGCGCTGGCCGGCATCGGCGCGATGCTCGGCCATGGCGGTATCGTCGTCTTCGACGACAGCGTCGACATGGCCAAGCAGGCCCGCTTCGCCTTCGCATTCTGCGCCAAGGAGAGTTGCGGCAAGTGCACGCCCTGCCGCATCGGTGCGACGCGCGGCGTCGAAATCGTCGACAAGATCATCGCCGGCCATGAGCGGCCGAAGAATCTCGCCGTGCTGCGCGACCTCAACCGTCTGATGACCGACGCCTCGCTCTGCGCCATGGGCGGGCTGACGCCGATGCCGGTGATGAGCGCGCTGAACCATTTTTCCGAGGACTTCGACCGCCCGCCGCCCGAGCGCCTGCCGCTGGCGGCCGAGTGAGGAGCTCACCATGAGCCTGATCAAGGAAATCGATTTCGGCACGCCGATCCGGATCGCCGAGAAGACGGTGACGCTGACGATCGATGGCGAGAGCGTCACGGTTCCGGCCGGCACCTCGGTGATGGCCGCGGCGATGAGCATGGGCACCGCCATTCCCAAGCTCTGCGCCACCGACTCGCTCGAGCCCTTCGGCTCCTGCCGGCTCTGCCTGGTCGAGATCGAGGGGCGGCGCGGCACGCCCGCCTCCTGCACGACCCCGGCCGAGGAGGGCATGGTGGTGCACACCCAGTCAGAGCGGCTGGCGGGTCTGCGCAAGGGCGTGATGGAACTCTACATCTCCGACCATCCGCTCGACTGCCTGACCTGCTCGGCCAATGGCGACTGCGAGTTGCAGGACATGGCCGGAGCCATCGGCCTGCGCGAAGTCCGCTATGGCTATGAAGGCGAGAACCATGTCCGGCCGACCGGCGCAGAAGGCTTGGCCAACGAGAACTGGCTGCCCAAGGACACGTCTAACCCCTATTTCACCTATGACCCCTCGAAATGCATCGTCTGCAATCGCTGCGTGCGGGCCTGCGCCGAGGTGCAGGGCACCTTCGCGCTGACGATCACCGGGCGCGGCTTCGATTCGCGCGTCGCCGCCGGACCGACCGATTTCCTCGGCTCCGAATGCGTCTCCTGCGGCGCCTGCGTGCAGGCCTGCCCGACCGCGACGCTGATCGAGAACAAGGTGATCGAGTTCGGCCAGCCCGAGCATTCCAAGGTCACCACCTGCGCCTATTGCGGCGTCGGCTGCTCGTTCAAGGCCGAGATGCAGGGCGACCGTGTGGTGCGCATGGTGCCTTACAAGGATGGCAAGGCGAATGAGGGCCATAGCTGCGTCAAGGGCCGTTTCGCCTGGGGCTATGCCAACCACAAGGACCGCATCACCAGCCCGATGATCCGCGAGAAGATCACCGATCCCTGGCGCGAAGTGTCCTGGGAGGAGGCGATCAACCACGCCGCCAGCGAGTTCAAGCGCATCCAGGCCAAATATGGCCGCGAATCCGTCGGCGCCATCACCTCCTCGCGCTGCACCAATGAGGAGGTCTTCCTCGTCCAGAAGCTGGTGCGCGCCGCCTTCCGCAACAATAATGTCGATACCTGCGCCCGCGTCTGCCATTCGCCGACCGGCTACGGCCTCAAGACGACGCTCGGCACCTCGGCCGGCACGCAGGATTTCAAATCGGTCGCCAAGGCCGACGTGATCCTGGTGATCGGCGCCAATCCGACCGACGGCCACCCGGTCTTTGGCTCGCGGATGAAGAAGCGCCTGCGCGAGGGCGCCCGCCTGATCGTCATCGATCCACGCAGGATCGACCTGGTGAAATCGCCGCATGTCAAGGCGGAGCATCACCTCCAGCTCAAGCCCGGCACCAATGTCGCGCTCGTCAACGCCCTCGCCCATGTCGTGGTCACCGAAGGGCTGATCGCCGAGGATTATGTCCGCGAGCGCTGCGACCTCGCCGATTTCGAGATCTGGGCCCGCTTCATCGCCGAGGAGCGTAATTCCCCGGAAGCGAGCGAGGCGTTCACCGGCGTGCCGGCAGCCGATGTGCGTGCCGCTGCGCGGCTCTACGCGACCGGCGGCAATGGCGCGATCTATTACGGGCTCGGCGTCACCGAGCACAGCCAGGGCTCGACCACGGTGATGGCCATGGCCAATCTCGCCATGGCGACCGGCAATATCGGGCGCGACGGCGTCGGCATCAATCCGCTGCGTGGCCAGAACAATGTCCAGGGCTCCTGCGACATGGGCTCCTTCCCGCATGAATTCTCGGGCTATCGTCATGTCGCCGACGACGCGACGCGGCAGAGCTTCGAGGCCCTGTGGGGCGTGCCGCTCGACGCCGAGCAGGGCCTGCGCATCACCAACATGCTCGACGAAGCCGTCGGCGGCAGCTTCAAGGGCCTTTATGTCCAGGGCGAGGACATCGCCCAGTCGGACCCCAATACCCAACACGTCACCGCCGGCCTCGCCTCGATGGAATGCGTGGTCATCCAGGACCTGTTCCTGAACGAGACCGCGAAATACGGCCATGTCTTCCTGCCGGGTTCCTCTTTCCTGGAAAAGGACGGCACCTTCACCAATGCCGAACGGCGCATCAACCGCGTCCGCCAGGTCATGGCGCCGCTCTCCGGCAAGGCGGAATGGCAGGTGACGATCGAGCTCGCCCGGGCACTCGGCTACGAGATGGGCTATAGCCATCCCTCGCAGATCATGGACGAGATCGCGGCGCTGACGCCGAGCTTCGCCGGGGTCAGCTACGACACGCTCGAGACGCTCGGCTCGGTGCAGTGGCCCTGCAACGAGAAGGCGCCGACCGGCACGCCGCTGATGCATGTCGACCGCTTCGTGCGCGGCAAGGGCAAGTTCATGATCACGGAATACGTGCCGACGCAGGAGCGCACCGGCCCGCGCTATCCGCTGATCCTGACCACCGGACGCATCCTCTCGCAATATAATGTCGGCGCGCAGACCAGGCGCACCGAAAACCAGGCCTGGCATGCCGAGGACGTGCTGGAAATCCACCCCTTCGACGCCGAAAGCCGCGGCATCAAGGATGGCGACCTCGTCGCCCTCGCCAGCCGCTCCGGCGACATCTCGCTGCGCGCCGAAGTTTCCGAGCGCATGCAACCGGGCGTGGTCTACACCACCTTCCACCACGCCGCGACCGGCGCCAACGTCATCACCACCGACTATTCGGACTGGGCGACCAACTGCCCGGAATACAAGGTGACGGCGGTCGAGGTGCGAAGGACCAACTATTATTCGCAGTGGCAGGAGCGCAACCGCGACGAGGACGTCACGCTGCGCCTGATCGCGGGACGCTTGCCCGATGCCGCGGAATAGCCCGCCTGCCCAGCCGCCGGCGAGCGTCGCGACGCCGGCACCGACATTGCGTTTCGCCTCCGGACGGACCGAGGCCGCGAGCGCCGAAGTCGCGGTCGAGGCGGCGGTCAACATCGTCTACGGCAACCTGCCCTATGCCGTGATGATGGCAACGCCGTCGGATCTCGAGGATTTCGTCGTCGGCTTCAGCCTGACGGAAGGCATTGTCCGCAGCGGCGACGAGATCAAGGATATCGCGGTCTGCCCCCAGGCCGACGGCATCGTGGTCACCGTGGCGCTGACCCCCGGCCGCTTCCGCGAGCATCTGGCGCGGCGGCGCAATCTCTCGGGCCGCACCTCCTGCGGTCTCTGCGGCGTCGAGACGCTCGCCGACCTGCCGACGGCGGAAGCGCGCGCCGGCACCGCAACGGCGATCACGCCGGTGGCGATCGCCGCTGCGCTGTCCGCGCTCGAGCGCCATCAACCGCTGCACCGGCTGACCCGTTCGGTGCATGCCGCCGCCTGGTGCGACCGCGACGGGAGGATCCTGGCGGCGCGCGAGGATGTCGGCCGCCACAACGCGCTCGACAAGCTGATCGGCGCGCGGCTGCGGGCGGGCCAGCCGGTCAATGACGGCTTCGTGCTGGTCACCAGCCGCGCCTCCTTCGAGATGGTCGAGAAAGCCGCTATCTTCGGTGCAGGGACGCTGGTCACGATTTCGGCTCCGACCTCGCTGGCGATAGAGCGGGCCAAGGTGCTTGGACTGACCCTCGTCTGCGTCGCCCGCGAGGACAGCGCACGCATCTTCGCCGGCGCGCTGGCCAACCCTGTGGAGGCCGAGGCGCCATGACCGAGATCCTTGTAACCGAGACGGTTGTGACCGAGATTCCTGCAGCCGCGGCGGAAGCCCATGCCCAGCCGGGCGATCACCTCACCAAGCTCGCGCGCATGGCCAACCAGATCGCCGAGTTCTTTCAGGCCTATCCGGAAGCCGAGGCGGTCGAGGCGATCGCCGACCACATCAACCAGTTCTGGACCCGGCGCATGCGCGAGGACTTCCGCGCCGGCTTCGCCGAGGACGCCGCCGCCCTGTCGCCGCTGGTGCGGCAAGCGCGCGAGAAGGTCAGGGCCTCGCCACCGGGCTAGGCTCTGAACTCAATCGGGTTGCGGTTGGTTTGCTCGGCTGATTCAAAGTCTCTGCTGTTGTGGAGGCATGGATGGGCAAGTCGCTGACTTGGTTAAGCGATGCGGAGTGGGAGCGGATCGAGCCGTTTCTGCCGCGCGGTCGCTGTGGAGCCCGGCGTGTGGATGATCGCCGGGTAATCTCGGGGATCGTGCATATGCTGCGGATCGGGGCGCGCTGGCGCGATTGCCCGCCGGAGTATGGCCCCTACACGACCATCTACAATCGCTTTCACCGCTGGAGCCGACAGGGCGTCTGGTTTGCGGTGTTCGAGGCGTTGACCGGCCACAGCGGCGCGTGGGGTGCGGTCGCGATCGATTCCACCAGCATCAAGGTCCACCGCTCGGCGGCCGGCGCAAAAGGGGGGCCTTCGTACAAGGCATCGGCACCTCGCGCGGCGGACGTACCAGCAAGATCCACGGACTGACCGATCTCGCCGGACGGCCGCGCATCCTGTTGATTTCGCCGGGCAACACGTCCGACATGACGATGGCACCAGCTCTGATCGAAGCGGCGCGCGGTCGCTTCGACAAGCTGATCGCCGACCGCGGCTATGACACCAATGCCATCCGTGCCGCGATCCAGCAGCAGGGTGCCGAGGTTGTCATCCCCGCTACGCGCAGCCGCAAGGCCCCGATCCCTTACGACCGTAACGCCTATCGCAACCGCAACCTCGTCGAACGCCTCTGGTGCAGGCTGAAAGACTGGCGCCGCATCGCGACCCGCTACGACAAGCTCGCCACCAACTTCATGGCAGGCGTCTTCATCGCAGCTGCAATCACCTTCTGGTGTGATTGAGTCCCGAGCCTAGGGCTCGCAAGCCGGCCCGCAGCCCGCCGATCGCCCCCCATCCTGCCGGAAAAGCCTCGCCTTACCTAGGGTCCCGTCCTGCGTGACGGCCTACCCGGCCATGATCAAACGCGGCTACAACTCTGCCGCGCCCGGCGTCACGATCCGAACACAATCCCATCGAGCGGGAGGGAATCGGAATGGTGGCGCGATCTGCCGGCGAGATCAGGGTGCTTGGCCCGCAGGACGGCGAAAGCTTCTGGCAGCCGGTTCCGGCCAATGGCTTCGTGCGCAATCTTCTGCGCGACCGGGCGGTTGCCAGCGCCAACCGCTTCGCCATCGGCACCCAGACCGTCGCCCCGCACTCCTTCATCCGCGAGCACACCCATGACCGCAATGAGGAGATCATCTTCGTTGTCAGGGGCCGCGGCATCGCCCGCATGGACGGCGTCGACCATCCGCTGGAGGAAGGCTCCTGCGTTTTCGTCGGCCGGGACCGCAAGCATCATTTCCTCAACCCCCATGACGAGCCACTGACCTTTCTGTGGCTGATCATGCCTGGCGGCCTCGATGATTTCTTCGCCGAGATCGGCCGGCCACGCAGCCCAGGGGAGCCGGCACCGGAGCCGTTCCCACGCCCGGCGAACATCGCCGAAATCGAAGCCCGCACCGTCTTCGGCTGGACCGATGCGAGCTTCGACCAGCATAAGTAAGTGACAGGCGCGCCCGCGCCGCAGGAGACGCAGCGATGAAGAAGACCGGATCGAACAGCCTCGCACGTGCCGGCGGGGCCCGATGAGCGCCGTCGCACAACGTGCAGCGGGCGGCGAATTCGAGGTCCATACCGCCGACGGCGCCGTGTTGCGTGCCTGCTCGCAGGGCGAGGGTCAGACGCTTCTTCTGGTCAGCGGCCTCAACGGCGCTGCCGCATTCTGGGACGACAATGCCGCGACGCTTGCCCGCTCCTTTAGGGTGCTGCGCTTCGACCAGCGCGGCATGGGGGCCAGCACGCGCGGCACCGCGCGCTCGACGATCGACCAGCTGGCGCAGGACTGCCTTGCCGTCCTCGACGCTGCCGGCGTCGAACGCGCCGTGCTGCTCGGGCACTCGACCGGCGGCTGCATCGGCCTGTCGCTGGCACGCCAGGCCCCGCACCGGCTCGCCGGACTGATCCTGAGCGGCAGCTGGCTGAAGCAGAACCGCTACATGTCAGCGCTTTTCGAGACACGCCTCGCCATTCTCGACCAGCATCCGCGCGCCTATGCCGCGAGTGCGACATTGATGGCCTATCCCCCTGCCTGGCTGGAGGCCCATTGGCAGGTCTACGAGAACGCCATCACCAACGCGCCGGCGACGAATGAGGAAAGACAGGTCATGCGCGAGCGCATCGACGCGCTGCGCTCTTTCGACGGCTCGGCCTGGAGCGCCGGCCTGAGCCTGCCCGTGCTGATCCTCGGCGCGCGCGACGACATGGTCGTTCCCGCCTTCCTGCAGGACGAGCTCGCCGCCGGCCTGCCCGGCGCGCGCAAGACCATGCTCGACACCGGCGGCCATTATTTCCCCGTCTCGCGACCGGATGCCTTCACGGCCAATGTCGCGGAATGGATCAGCGAGATCGCAGCGCGCGCCGCTCCCACGGGATCGTGAAGCAGAACGCCGCGGGCGGGCGCGCAGGCGCAGTTCATCCGCGGCGAACTGACCCGTTTCAGAATTCCTCCAATTCGCTATCCCATAGTCGCCGGGGTTCGGTCGGTATCGCCGGTTTGCGCGATGCCGCCCGGACACCGCGAGCGAACGGGTCGTGCCGACCTGCCTGCCCGGTCCCGTGCCACGCACCTGCTTCAAGAAGGATCGACCATGAAAACCATCGCCAGCGCCGCCCTTCTCACCCTCGGCCTCGCCACGGCCGCCGCAAGCTCGGCCTCGGCCCAGGACATCGCCGCCGGCGAGCGCTCCTGGAACAAGTGCCGCGCCTGCCATCAGATCGGCGAGGGCGCCAAGAACCTGGTCGGCCCGCATCTGAACGGCCTGTTCGGCCGGCACACCGGTGCCGTCGAGGGCTACAGCTATTCGGCCGCCAACAAGGGCGCCGACATCACCTGGAACGAGGCGATCTTCGCCGAGTACATCAAGGATCCGCGCGCCAAGATCCCGGGCACCAAAATGATCTTCGCCGGCATCAAGAACGAGAAGGAAATCGCCGATCTGACGGCTTTCCTCAAGCAGTTCGGCAAGGACGGCAAGAAGAGCTGATCCGGGCAGCGTCGCGACAAGGCTCCTTCGCGCCGCGCGCGAGGGAGCCTTGTGAACATGGCGGATTGCTTCCGGAACGGTGCGGCAGCTCGCCTTGCCGTTCCCGACAACTGGCCTGAACGCAGCCGGCGGCGGCGCCAGGACGATGCCGTTACGGCACCTCCTGCCGATAATGATTGCCGGCTACAAATTTTCTGGCCGTGCCGACAACGAATCACCCTATGCTGCTGCGGGGGAAAAAGCGCGCGAAGGTCATCGAGGGTGGCGAAGACGACAGCCGGCAAACGGCCGGCCGAGCCGAAGGTCCAGGTCGGCGCCATCCCGTTCAGGCGGCGCGCCGACGGCGCGATCGAGATCATGCTGGTGACGACGCGCGAAACCCAGCGCTGGATCGTCCCGAAGGGCTGGCCGATCCGTGGCCTCAAGGGTCACGAGACCGCTGCGCGCGAAGCGATGGAGGAAGCCGGCCTGATCGGCGAGATCGGCAGGAAGCCGGTCGGGCGCTACACCTACTGGAAGCGCAAGCCCGACCATTTCATCCTGTGCAAGGTCCGGCTCTATCTGCTCGAGGTCAAACAGCAGCTGCCGGTCTGGCCGGAACAGGACCAGCGCCGCTGCCTCTGGTTTACCCAGGCCGATGCAGCCGATCTGATCGACGAGCCGGCGCTCGGTGCGATCGTCGCCGGGCTCGACATCGCCGCCCCATGAAGGCGCGCAAGGCCCGGTTCAGCGGGCATCATGGAAGATCAGCCCGGCGGTGAAGCGCTCGCCACTGCGTATGCGGCTGACGCCATGGCGCAAATTGACCCGATAGGAACCACGTGTGCCGGCAACCGGCCGGTGCTGAACGGCGAAGATCGCCGCCTCCCCCTGCGCGAGCGGCTCGACCTCCGGCCGCGACTGCATGCGCGGCCGCTGTTCGACCAAGGTGAACTCGCCGCCGGTGAAATCGCGGCCGGGCTGCGAGAGCAGGATCACCATCTGGAAGGGGAAGAACAGGTCGCCATAAAGGTTCTGGTGCAGGCAATTATAGTCGCCGGCCTCGTATTTCAGCAGCAGCGGCGTCGGGCGCTGCTGGCCGGCCGCATGGCAAAGCGCCAGGAACGCGTCGAGGCTTGCAGGATAGCGCTGGGCGATGCCGAGCGTCTCGTTCCAGCGATTGGCGATCGGTGCCAGCCGCGCATAGATCAGGGGCCGCAGGTCAGCGATCGGCCCAGGCAGCGGATGGGCGAAGTACTGGTACTCGCCGCGCCCGAAGCCGTGCCGCTCCATCACGATCCGGCTGCGGAAACGCGCCGGCTCGCCATAGAGACCGCGCAAGGCAGCGCAAGCCTCTGCATCGAGCATCCGGCCGGTCAGGCCGACGCCATACGCGTCGAGCTCGGCTTCGATCCCTGCCCAATCGAGCGCTGAGACCATCGACTCGAGGTCCTGCTCGTCGGACGACATGCTTTGGCGGTTCGTTGCAGGCATGGCGCTTCCTTTCGAGCCGGGAACTGCGCCCGATCTCGCCAGCGATCCAGCCGGCGCGCCACCCGGTTCCTGCGATTTCGCCATCGCGCCAGCAGTCGCGAAACAGCCAAAATCGCCGCTTGACCTTCCAATGATGGGAAGGTGTAGCCATCTCAGCACGATGAGAAGGAAAGCGGACATCATGGCGATGCAAGCAACGCTCGAACCGCGCGGAACCACCGTGCTCGACATCCCCGTGGACGGCATGAGCTGCGCCTCCTGTGTCGGCAAGGTCGAAAAGGCGATCGCGGCCGTGCCCGGCGTGACCAGTGCGCAGGTCAATCTCGCGACCGGGAGAGCGCAGATCGCAGGCGGCGAGACGGCCGCCATCGTCGCGGCGATCCGCGGCGCCGGCTACGAGCCGGTCGAAACCGAGGTGAACCTGTCGGTCACCGGCATGACCTGCGCCTCCTGCGTCGGCCGGGTCGAGAAGGCCCTGCGCGGCGTGCCCGGCGTGCTGGCGGCGAACGTCAACCTCGCCACCGAGCGCGCGACCATCCAGCTGGCCGACCCCGCTGCCGTGCCGGCACTGATCGCCGCCATCGCCGCTGCCGGCTACGAGGCCGAGCCTCTCGGCGCCAATGCGAACCCGCAAGCCGGCATCCAGGAACGGCGAGAGGCGGAGCAGAGCGAGCTCGGCCGCGCGGTCATCGTCGCCACGCTGGCGACGCTGCCGCTGATGATCATCGAGATGGGGCCGCATCTGAGCGACGCCTTCCATCACTGGCTCCTCGGCCGCTTCGATCCTTTCACTCTGAAGTTCAGCGCCTTCGCATTGGCCAGCCTCGTGCTGTTCTGGCCCGGGCTGCGCTTCTTCCAGAAGGGCGGGCCGGCGCTGCTGCGCGGCGCGCCCGATATGAACGCGCTCGTCATGATCGGCGCCGGCGCGGCCTATCTCTACTCGGCAGTCGCGACCTTCCGGCCTGGCTGGCTGCCCGAAGGCACGGCCCACACCTATTTCGAGACCGGCGCGGTGATCGTCACCCTGATCCTGCTCGGACGCTGGTTCGAGGCCCGCGCCAAGGGCCGCACCAGCGCGGCGATCAGCCGGCTCGTGACCCTGCAGGCCCGGACCGCCCGCGTGCTGCGCGACGGCGCCGAACGCGAGATCGCGGTCGAGCAGGTGCGCGTCGGCGATCTCGTGCTGGTGCGGCCCGGCGAGAAGGTCCCTGTCGATGGCGAGGTCGTCGAAGGCTCGTCCTATGTCGACGAATCGATGGTCACCGGCGAGCCGGCTCCTGCCCATAAGAGCGCCGGAGCCGGCGTGATCGGCGGCACAATCAACCGGAACGGTGCCTTGCGCTTCCGGGCCGAGAAGGTCGGCGCTGATACCTTGCTGGCGCAGATCCTGCGCATGGTCGAGACGGCGCAGGGCGCCAAGCTGCCGATCCAGGCGCTGGTCGACCGCGTCACCAACTGGTTCGTACCGGCGGTGATCGCCGTCTCGGTTCTGACCTTCGCGGCCTGGCTCTATTTCGGCCCCTCGCCGGCCCTGACCTATGCGCTGGTCAATGCGGTCGCGGTGCTGATCGTCGCCTGCCCCTGCGCGATGGGTCTCGCCACCCCGACCTCGATCATGGTCGGCACCGGCAAGGCGGCCGAGCTCGGCATCCTGTTCCGCCAGGGCGCGGCCCTGCAGAGCCTCAGCGGCATCTCCACCATCGCCTTCGACAAGACGGGAACCCTGACCAAGGGCACGCCCGAGGTGACGGAGATCCTGGCTGCCGCCGGTTTCGACGAGGCGGAAGCACTGCGTCTGGCCGCTTCGGCGGAAAGCGCCTCCGAGCATCCCTCGGCCGAGGCGATCGTCGACGAGGCGGGCCGGCGCGGCCTTGCGCTCGCCCCGGCCAGCGAATTCCAGGCCGAGCCCGGCATGGGCATCGAGGCCGTTGTCGAAGGGCGGCGCGTCGCCGTCGGCTCGCAGCGCCTGATGCAGCGGCTCGGCATCGATCCGGCCAGCTTCGCCGGGCGTGCCGAGGCCCTGGCGCGCGACGGTCAGTCGCCGCTCTATGCCGCGATCGATGGCAGGCTCGCCGCGCTGATCGCGGTCGCGGACCAGATCAAGCCCGGCACGCCGGCGGCGATCGAGAGCCTGCGCCGGCAGGGGCTGCGCATCGTCATGGTGACCGGCGACAACCGGGCGACCGCCGAGGCGATCGGCCGCCGGCTCGGAATCGACGAGGTCCGCGCCGAGGTGCTGCCGACAGATAAGGCTCGGATCGTCGCCGAACTCCAGGGCGATGGCGCGCGCAGCATCGCCTTCGTCGGCGACGGCATCAACGACGCACCCGCTCTGGCCCAGGCCGATATCGGCATCGCCATGGGCGCGGGAACCGACATCGCCATCGAAAGCGCCGATATCGTGCTGATCTCGGGCGATCTGCGCCATGTTCCCGAAGCGATCGCGCTGTCGAAGGCGACGATGGCCAACATCCGGCAGAATCTCGGCTGGGCCTTCGGCTATAACATCCTGCTGATCCCGGTCGCGGCCGGGCTGCTCTATCCGCTCTGGGGGGTGCTGATGTCACCGGTCTTCGCCAGCTTCGCCATGGCGTTCTCCAGCGTCAGCGTGCTCGGCAACGCATTGCGGCTGAAGCGCTTCGCCGCGCAGCCGCGGACGGAAGAGGCCCGGCCTGCCACTCTGCCGGCCACGGCCTGAAGGAGGACGGCATGAATATCGGACAAGCGGCGGAGGCTTCCGGCGTCAGCGCCAAGATGATCCGCTATTACGAGGAGATCGCACTGATCCCGCCGCCGGCGCGCTCGCAATCGGGCTATCGCGTCTATGGCGAGGACGACGTCCACACGCTCCGCTTCGTGCGCCGGGCCCGCAGCCTCGGCTTCTCGATCGAGGAGACCGGCGCCCTCCTCGCCCTCTGGCGCGATCGCTCGCGGGCGAGTGCCGACGTCAAGGCGATGGCGCTGAAGCATGTCGCCGAACTCGAGGAGAAGGCGGCGGCGCTCAAGGCGATGGCCAAGACGCTGCGCCATCTGGCCAGCCATTGCCATGGCGACGGTCGGCCGGACTGCCCGATCCTGGACGAGATCGGCAGTCAGGGCAGTGCGCAGCAATCGGCCTGAACCAGCCCGTTTCGCTTTTCAGTGCCGTAACGAAAAAGCGATGCCGGCCCAAAAGGCCGGCATCGCTTCATTCTGTGGATCGCAGAAGAAACTGGCGATCGACCCTGGATCGCCGCGCGTCGGTTCGGACGCGGTCACGGTGATCTATCTCATCGTTATCGCATCGGAGTCTTCCGAAGAGTGGAGTCCACTTTTCGGTCCGATGCTATGGCGGCAGCTCAGCGCCGCATCGCCTCGGCGAGACGCGGCGAGAAGGTCCGCACCGGACGACGAACGACGACGACCGCGCGGTTCGGCGTCGTCACCATGGTGCGGTTGGCAGCCTTGCGAACCAGCGGCACGACGTCGGAAACCGGCACGCCCATCAGATTGGCGGCGATCTCGGCCTGCTCCTGCGGCAAATCGCTCAGGCCCTGCGCGGCCGTAATGGCCTCGTCCAGGGTCGGCGGCTCGACTCGGGGCCGCAAGATGCGCGGCGGGGGATTCTTGTAGGCAGGCATTGGATCGCTCCTTGGGGGCGAAGATAGGCACCTATTGTGCATCGCACAAGATTATGTCGGAGTTTAGCCGCAGCGCAGCAATCACCTCCGCTCTGCACTAGATGCATGACCAAGACCGGAATCGCGCCGTGACATGTCACCGCGCCTTGATGCGGCCCGAAAGCGGCGACAGGCTTGCATCGGTCCGCACCGCCTTCAGCGGGAGACAGCGCCGATGAACCCAACCGGTTTTGCGAGCGATCCGAGAGCGCGGCAGCGGCAGCGCCCCCCTGCGCCGCTGCCGGGCGAGCGCGAGCTCAGCCGGCTCGAGATCCTGCTGCGCCTGCGCCGCAACCCACTGACCATCTGGCGCCGACGCCATTTCCGCGAGCCGATCATCGCGGGCGACGGCATCTTCGGCTATGGCGTCGTCCTGTCCGATCCGACGGCCATACGCCATGTCCTGGTCGACAACGCCGCAAATTATCGTAAGGACGACCTGCAACGCAGCATCCTCGCCCCCGGGCTGGGCGAGGGGCTGCTGACGGCCGAGGGAGAGGCCTGGAAACGGGCACGTCGGACGCTGGCGCCATTGTTCACTCCGCGCGCGGTCGCCGCGCTGGCCACCAGGATGCTGGGTCCGGCCGCAGCGGCCGCAGAGCGCCTTTCCCGGAGGCGGCCGGGCCGGATCGTCGACATCGCGCAGGAGATGACGCGGGTCACCTTCGACATCCTGGCCGAGACCATGTTCTCGAACGCGATCGCCGGCGGTGCCCCGGCCTTCGCCAAGGCCCTCACCGCCTATTTCGGAACGCAAGGTAGGATCGACCCGCTCGACATTCTCGGCGCCCCGGCCTGGCTGCCGCGCCTCGGACGCTGGATGGCACGTCCTTCGATCGCCTTCTTCGAGGCGCAGGTCGAGGCGATCATCGCCGCGCGCCGCGCCCTGCGCGTCCATGTCTCGGCAGCCGGCCAGCCCGATCTGCTCGACGCGCTGCTCGAGGCGCGCGACCCGGCGACCGGCTCCGGCCTGTCCGAGGCGGAGATCGGCGCCAACATCATCACCTTCATCGGCGCCGGCCACGAGACGACCGCCAATGCATTGACCTGGGCGCTCTACCTGCTGTCGCAAGCCCCCGCGACGCGGCAGGCGGTCGAGGCAGAAATCGACGCGGTCAACGACCTGGCGACAGCAGCGCTGTCCTGTTCCGGGCTGGCGCTGACCCGTGCCGTGATCGAAGAGGCGATGCGCCTCTACCCGCCGGTGCCCTCGCTGTCGCGGACGGCGCTGGCCGACGATGATGTCGGCGGGCGCTGCTTCATCCCGAGAGGCGCGCTGGTGGTGATCTCGCCCTATCTGCTCCATCGGCACGAGACCTTGTGGCGCGAGCCGGACCGCTTCCGGCCCGAGCGCTTCCTGCCCGGCACCCGCGAGAGCATCGAACGCTATGCCTATCTGCCTTTCGGGGCCGGACCACGCATCTGCATCGGCCAGCAATTCGCCATGGTCGAAGCCATGATCGTGCTCGCCACACTGCTGCGTGCGTTCCGCTTCGAGCATGCTGGAGAGACACCGATGCCGGTCCAGCAGATTACCTTGCGGCCGGACCAGGGCATGCCGATGCACGTCAGGCCACGCCACGTGGCACCACGATTCGACACAAGTGACCTTTCGTAATGCAGACAGGTCAGGCGCGACCAATTAACCACAGGCGCCAAGAAAAAGGCATTCATCC
This sequence comes from Allobosea sp. GW823-FHT01F03, assembly GCF_058798075.1. Taxonomy (NCBI): domain Bacteria; kingdom Pseudomonadati; phylum Pseudomonadota; class Alphaproteobacteria; order Hyphomicrobiales; family Alloboseaceae; genus Allobosea; species Allobosea sp. GW823-FHT01F03. The sequence continues at coordinate 5,165,432 of NZ_CM179505.1, forward strand.
GACAAGATGTCGTCTTGATCTGACTTCGGCTCGCCAGCTCGGGTTTCCGCGCATGGAACCCTGTGGCGACGGCTTTTGCTTCACGCTGACCGCGTCTCCGGGCACAGCTCTGCCACTATTGGCACAAGCGACTGCCACATTTCTGACCTCTTGCCCGGAAATGGGCGATATGGAACAGATGGCGCGTGTGGTGCTGCATGTTCCTGGCCGGTTTGGCGAAAACGGCCCAGCCGGCCGCAAAGGCTGTGACAGCTGCAAGCGCCATGTTTCAAGAAGCAAACTTGCAGTGGGGTGACGTAATGCATGCCAAGACCATGAAAGTCGGAACCATTCTCGTCGCTGGCGCGCTTGCGCTGGGCGGCTGCACCGCGTCGCAGGAGCGTGTCGCGACCGGTGGCGCCATCGGCGCCGGCGCCGGCGCCCTGATCGGCGGCGCGTTCGGCGGCTGGCGCGGCGCGGCGATCGGCGCGGCGATCGGCGGCCTGACCGGCCTCGTGATCGCCGATGCGATCGAGCGTGAGCGGGCCCGCGAGGCCGCCTATATCGCGGCACGTTCGGGCTCGAACACCCAGCGCTTCCGCAATTCGAGCGGCCAGGACGTGGTCGTGAAGGCGCGTACGGTGAAGTCCTACAACAACAGCGCCGGCCAGCGCGTTCGCGTCGTCGAGCGCACCGTGACGCGCAACGGCCAGGCCGCCGGTACCGATACGGTCGAGGTCAATCTTTCGACGAACGAAGCGTCCGGCATCTGAGCCGGACACAGCCAGAAGAACGACCCTCCCTCGCGCCGCGAGGGAGGGTCCATGGGGACGAGGATGACGGCGAGAGCGTTGCCGAAGTTGGTGAGTTGGATGGCGACGGTCTGGCTCATAGCCGCGTCGCCGACCGTAGCGGCGGCGCAGACCCAGACCTTCCCAGGATATAATCCGCAGGACCCAATCGGTTCGGCGGCGCAGGCCCTGTGGCAGCGCATCGAGAAACAATGCGGCCCGTTGAAGCTGCCGATCCGAATCGGTACGGCGTCGCGTCCCCAGCCTGAGAACGCCTTCTCGCGGGACCAGGGCAATAACGTCATGCAGCAAGTCCATGCCGCATTCTCACGGCTGGACGGCGTCCGGATGGCACCCTTCCTCGACATCGGCCCGGTTCTGAACCTCAACGACACCGGTATCCTCGACAGCGTCCTCGCCGGCAATGCCAAGGAACAGCTCAGCAAGATCGAGATCGAGATCCGGGCCACCGGCCAGCGCATCGGCGCCTCGACCCGGCTGCTGCTTTCGGCGCATGGCTGGAACGATTATGTGAGCTGTTCTCCGAGCCTCGACCCCTTCACGGTTTCCGAGGAGTTCATCGGCGAAATCTATCGGCGGACGGAGAACATCTTCGACGAGGTCGCCGAGGCGGTCTGGGAGCAATCGACCGAGACCTCCAACACGCTGGCCCTGTCCGCGCACATGCTGAACGGCGCGCCGGTCAATCCCGGTTGGCTCGAATTCTTCTCCGACCGCATGCGTCGAGCCTTGAGCAAACAGGCCGACGAGGAGAAAAAGTCGCGCATCCGGGCGCCCCGGCAGGTATCCTTCGCGATGCTGCACGACCCGTCCTCGGAAGAAGGCAGGCGCTGGAGCGCCTCAGTCTCGGTCGAGCAGCGGCACAATGGCTACCGCATCTCCGTCAGCGCCAACCGCAAGGATACGACACCGGTGTTCAGCGGTGGCCTCGTCGCCTTCGATGATCTGCCGACGGCAACGCATTGGGCGGCGCTCGGCTCCTCGCGCAGCCAGGCCGCAGTCTCGGCCCCGCGCCTGGGCGAGGCGCCGCTGCGGATCGACGGCCGGGTCGAAGGCGGACGCGGCCTGCAGCAATACGCCTTCTCGATCGCCCGTGAATCCTATGTCGAGGTCGACATCCCGCTGCCGAGCCTGCGCGGCCCCGGCAAGCTGCTGGTCGAGGTCTTCGCGCCGGGCCATCCCCCGCTGCGGACGATCCACATCGCCAATCCCAGCCGGCCGAACCTGCGCCGCTACCGCCTCGGCCCGGGCCAGTACACCATCCGCGTCGCCAATACCGGCCCGACCCGGCAGGAATATCAATTGCGGGCCCGCGCGGTCGACACCAGCGACATGCTGATGCCGGAAGCACCCGGCCGCCTGATCCGCCGATTCCAGAACTGGTATGCCAGCGTCGTCGAGAATCCGGCGACCGGCAAGCGGACCTGCTATGCCTATACCGCCGCCACCGAGGCCGGGCCGCTGAACTGGCGCGAGCAGGCGCCCTTCATCCTGCTCTCGGCCGAGAGCGAGGGCAGCGGCGCGATCCAGCACCTGCTCGACGACAAGCGCTATTACCGCACCGGCGCGCCGATCGAGGCCTCGGTCACCGAAGGCGGCGAGGTCCGCCCGCTCAACGCCAGCGCGCCCGGCAACTTCATCCGCCCGATGAAGGAAGGCTCGAACGGCCAGCCGATCCTCGATATGGACGCGGTCGCCGGCTACAACAAAGGCACGACCCTCGAACTCACCGGCACCACGCCCGATGGCCGGCCGGCCCATGTAGTCTATTCGCTGCAGGGCTACCGTGCCGCCGTCAACGCCATGTCGCTCGAATGCGGCCGCCGCGATCTCGCCAACGCCCTCGTCTGGAAGTAGCCGGCGGCTCAGGCCAGCGCCAGCGCGACCCGCGCCGGCGCCTCGCCCGAGCCTGGCTCGAACCGGATCAGGCCGCGCCGAAGTCCGGCACCGGACTCGCGCAGGACGGCGGCGAGCGAACGGGCGGAGCGCTCGAACACGCCCAGCAGGGTCTCAACCAGACGCGGATCGCTCCAGATCTCCTGGGCGCGCCGGCCGAACGGCGCCAGGAAAGGCTCGATCCCACTCCAGGCCAGGATCGTCTCACGCGGTCGCGCCGTGCCTTCCGCGGTTTCGAGCAGGATGCGCTCGATGATCGGCGCCCAGACACCGTCGTCATAACGACCGATCGGCAGCAGGATCACAAGCCGCTCAGCGCCAGCCAGCGCTGCCCGCGCCTCCGCCCCGGCCTGGACCGGCTCACGGAACAGGCGCGGCAGCAGGCGCGGCGCCAGGAAGCTCGCCTGCGTCTCCTCCTCACGAGCGGTCTCGGCGAGGCCGGTCAGGATGAGGCGACGCCGCACGACTTCGTCGCCCGTCGGCGCGTCGGTAGCCGAAACGCCCCATTGCGCGGGCAAGGCGGCGGGCAAGGCCGCGAAACAAACCGGCTCTGCCGCCATGAAACCGCTCTCCGCTCTGTTCGCTTATCGACATGTCCGGCTCGAACGAGCAGGACAAGGCAAGCACGTCCCGCAAAGTCGCGCGCCCATCTCGGCAAGATTAGGGCGGGACCACTAGACCCCGCAAGCGACAGCTTCCGCCAGCAATACGGAAGCTTCGCCGCCAGCCATGCCCCAACGTCTTGCAAGACGACGGACCATCGCGCAAGGTCCGCCACCGACATCCTCCCGCGCCAGCCCATCCGGAGCCAGCCCCCGTGCATCTTTCCGTGGCGCCCGTCGCCATCATCTGGGACGGCTCGCGCCATGTCGCCGCAATCTGGAACGAAGGCGCCCGAGCCCGCTTCCTCGCGGCCGAAGAAGCCGGTGGCCGCGTCACGCTGATCGCCGCGGGCGATGACGAGGACGCGCCGCTGCATGGCTCGCTGCCACCCGGCTGCCGCGTCCTTCATGCCGTCACCATCGCCGGCGACGGCCAGAGCCGCTCCGTCGCGATACAACTCGACGAGCGCCTGACACCGAACCAGGCCGATCCGGCCGGCGCCGGCCTCTCGCTGCTGCGGGCGCATGCCGGCGACGCGGCAGGAAGCTTGTCGCTCGAGCGCCTCGCGCTCGCCGAGCGCCCCGCTTCGGTTCCGCCGTCTCTGATCGCCAGCGGCTTGAACCAGCTCGCGGAAACCGGTTCTGGCGCCTTGAGCCTGCTCGCAGGCCCTTTCATGCACCCGGCCGACGAGCAGGCGACCCTGACGCGCGTCGAGGCAAGCCGCGATAACGGGCTGACACTCGACTTCGCCGGCGCAGGCAGCCAGGCCGGCATTCTGGTGGCGCATCTGCCGGCCGCGATGCGGCAGGCCCGTCAGGCCCTGGCACAGCTCGACCAGGAGCTGCGGCTCGCCGTCGAGGAGGAACTCGACGCGCTCGGCGTCGCTCCCGCCGATCTGCGCGATGCCGACGCGACCGGCCTCGGGCGCGTCGCGGCGCTGCGCCGCGGCTTTCGCCTGCTGCGCCCGAACGACGAGACCGACGGACGCTGCCGGCTGATCCTGACCGACTGGCTCGAAGAGGACGAGGTTCTGATCTTCGCCGAGCCGCGCCGGCAGCTCGTCTGGACCGGCGCGGGCGAGGCGGCGAGCGGCGCCCCGATGACGATCCGCTGGCAGGACGGCGAGTTCGGCGCCGTCGCACATCGCGAAAGCTACGCCGCCTCGGTCTCGACAGGCCTCGCGCTCGGCGGCGGCACCGGGCAGGCGCTTGTCGTGGCGACGCCCGGCGCGGCTGCACCGCTGCGCGACGATCTCGCCCTGGCCGCCGGCCGGGCGGCCGAGGGCCTCTGGCAGGAAACGGCGGCGCGCCCCGCCCGCCTGAGCGCGCTTCTGGCCGAGCTCGCGGCGGCGCGCACTCCCTTGCAGGCCGAGGCCGGCCCCTTCGCCCGGATCGACGCGCGCGCCAAGGCGCCAGGGGCCACCGAAAATCTGCTGGGTGCGGCGGCCGCCTTGACGGGCCTCGATCCGTCGCGAGCCGACGAGCTCGGCGAGCGCGCGCTCGCAGAGCAGACCGCCATGCTGCTCTGGGCGGTGGCGCAACCGAAGGTCGCGGCGCGCGCCTGCACGGTGCGCCTGCTCCTGCCCAGCCCCGGCCCCGGACATCCCGCGGCGGAAACCGAACGCCTGCTCGGCTGGTATGAGGACCCGGCCTTGCCGCAGCTCCTGAGCCGCGAGGCGATGACGCTGGCCGGGCAGGACCGCCGGGCGATGCGCCTTCTGCACGACATCGCGGCCTGCGCGCATCAGAGCTGGCTGGATACCGACGTGGTCGCCGAGGTGGAGCAGACGATCTCCGAGGCTCGCAAGCGCCGCGGCCTGCGCCCGCTGAGCAATCTCGACGGCCTGCTGCTCGAATTGCGACGCACGATGCAGCGCCGGCCGCCGACCACGCCGGCGCTCGAGGAGGTGGCGCGACAGCGCAGCGAGCTCGTCGCTTCCGGCGCACAGGCAGGCCAGCCGTCGGCGCTGCTGGACGAAGTCGCCAAGCGGCTGGGTGAGCTCACGCCGGGCGAGATCATGCTGCTGCACGCCTATTTCGCAGGGCTTCGCCGCGAAGCCGCGCAGAAACGGGCGGCGGGCGAACTCGTCACCAGCTGGGAGGCCATCGCGGGGCTGGGAGGCCTGGCCGCCCGCAATGATCGCGGCAGCGATCCGTTGCGCGGCGCTTCGCGACTGGCGTCGACGTCTCAGGGCTTCGTCGAAACCGTTGATGCGGTGGAGAGCCTGGCTCCGGCACTGGCCGCGATCCAGGCACAGATCGACCGGGTCCTGGGCCCGGATGACGCCACCGCCCCCCACATGGCGGCGCTGCGCCGGATCCTGGGCGGCTATGGCCGGCTGCTCCTGGCCGACCTCGCCCTGCGAGAGGCCGATGCCGCCTTCGCGGGCACGCCCTTCGCCGCCAAGGCCCTGGCGGATCCCGGAGATCCCGGTTTCGGAGCGGCCTATCGACGACTGCGCGCCGGAACCAGCGATACGCTCGCGCGCTATCTCGCGGCCGCCGCCGCGGTCTCCGGCGTCGATCACGCATGGGGCGCCACGCTCGGCCGGCCTCCCGCAGATGAACAGGCACCGGCCGAAACCGGAAGAGAAAACGGATGAGCGCCGCGTCCTGCTACAATCTCGAGACCAGGCTCGCGAGCTTCAGCGCCACCATCGCGCTCGACCGCGGCGAGGCCTTGATGGACATCCTCGCCTTCGAGGCGCCGGAGGACATGGTCAAGGCGGTCACGGTGACGCTGATCTCGCATGCGCCCAGCCTGCCGAGCGGACTCGATATCGGCTGGCTGCAGGGCGAGACGCTGCTCGACAAGGCGGCAGTGCGCGCCGGCGAACGCCTGGTCCTCGGCCTACGGCGCGAAGCGGTGATGCGCGCCGTGGCCGCACACCGCCAACAGGCCGATATCGAGAGCGACGCCAGCCTCGAAATCGCCTTCTCGACCATCGTCGAGACGGCAGGCGGGGCCCGCGCCTCGCCGCGCCGGGTGGTCAAGATCGCGGTTCTGGCCGGCGCCTCGCAGCCGGAATGGCGAATCGAGCCGGTTGAGATCGACCTCGATTCCCTCGCCACCGGCAAGACGCTCGGCATCAGCCAGATCGCCATCGACATTCCCAAGGACATCGTGCTGGAGGGCCGGCGCGGCCTGACCATCGAGGCGAGCTGTTTTGGCCTGAAGGCACAGAACCTGTCGCTCGCCATCGCCGCGCCGATGGACCATTCGGTCTCGCTGCGACGCTATCCCGATGCCGGAGCCAGCACCTGCCGTCACCTGCTCTGGCTGGCCGACGCACCGGCACTCGCCGGGCAGGAGGTCCGGCTCGACGTCACGCTGACCCGCGACGCCGTGCTCGACTTCGTCGACGAGACGATCCAGGCCAATCCCAAGGCGACGCTCCAGGTCCGGCTGACGGCCAAGCTCGGCGGCTGGGTCGCCCAGGACGGCTCGGGCCACGACCCGGACGGGCCGGCCAGGCCCTGGTCGAGCGCGCTCGAGGCCCGCTCCGTGCCGATCCGCAGCCAGAACCGCGGCGAGGTCGCCTTGACCATCGCCGGTTCCCATCTCAACTGTCCGCTCGGCACGACCTCCGATCTCGTGCTCGAGGGCGGCCTCAACGCCGAGGTCGACCCGGACGACGAGACCGCGATCGTGCGCTGCGACGGGCTGGTGATCGACGTCAGGCGCTGGCCGCTGACCCGCACCGCCCCGCTGACCATCGATGTCGTCAGCCGGATGGGCAGCAGCGAGATCGCCGAGCCGACGACGCCCTTCCCCCTGGAGATCGTTCGTGAGGGCGATTTCGGCCGCCGCGGCCGCGCCGTCGTGCCGATGCAGGCGCTGACCACGACGCTGTCGCGTGCCGTGCGGACCAGCGGCGCCGACATCCTGCGCGGGCCGATCACGGTCGAGCTCACCATCACCGCCGGAGACGATGGCGGCCGTCCGCTGGTGCGCGCGCGCCTGCCGGTGCGCTACAGCCGCCGCATCCATCGCCTGCCGATCTGCATCGACCTCGGCGCCTCCGCGACCTCGATCTGGTCGGGCGCGCCGCGTGCAGCCGGCCGGGCCACCGAGATCAGGCCGCTGGCCCTCGGCAGCTGGCTGGCGCGGCATGTCGATCCGCGCCATGGCGAGGCGGCCTTGCAGGACGCCGGCTCCGCACCGTTGATCCCCAGCCAGGTCGGCCTCGATTCCGGCAATAACTTGCGTGCGGATCATGCTCCGCACGCTCTGCCCGACCTCTCCCTGATCGGCTCCGACCGGGCGACCGTGGCACGACGGCTCAAGGCCTTCGCGCGTCGCTATGACGTGTCGGCGCCGGCCCCCCCGGCGCAGGGAGGGCAGCCGGAAGGCGGCAAGCGGGTGGATTCGCTGAAGCATGCCCTGACCTCGGGCGCCGTCTCGCTGACCTTGCCCGAACAGGTCCATCGCTACGACGCGGCGGCGGAGCGGGTCGTCGCCACCAATACGGTCGAGATCGCGCCGCTCGTCGCCGACGTGCTCGACGAGCTGGTCGACCTTTATGTGCTGCGCCTCGGCGAGGACCGGCTGCGGGTCGAGGACCACGCGCCGGCGCCGATCGTGCCGCGCATCCTGATCTCCTGCCCGAGCGGCATCGGCGACGAGATCGCCTCGCGCTACCGAGCTGCGCTCGAACTGTTCTCGCAGCGGCTGGAGCGGCTCTTTCCCGGCGCGACGAGCTTTCCGGACGCCGCCGTCACCGTGCCCGAGGCGGTCGCCGCTGCCCGCTATGTCGCCAGCCTGCCCGAGGTCCGCGCTGCCGTGCCCGATCAGGGCGAGGCGCTGCTGGTGACGCTCGACATCGGCGGCGGCACCAGCGACGTGGCGCTCGCCCGCCTGCGGCGCGATGGCGACCGGCTGACCAGCCAGACGCTCGCGACCTTCGGCCTGCCGATCGGTGGCGACATGATGGACGAGGCGCTGACCGAGGCCGCCGCGCGGCTGATCGACAAGGCGATGGAGGGCCAGGAGGCGCATTGGCAGCCGGCCTTCGCCGAGGCCTCGCTGGCGCGCGCCGTGCAGCGCCAGGATGCGGCGGCGCTCTCCGCCAGGGCCTGGCTGCGCCAGGCCGTCAAACGGGCCAAGGCGAATCTCGCTGCGCGCCTGACGGCCAAGGCGGAGGCAGCCCAGAGCTCCTATCGCTGGAATCCGGATTCCCCGGATGAAAGTCTCGACCTCGTCCTCGCCGAATTGCGCGGCGATGGCGAGGCCGCGGGCCTGTTCGTCGCACAGGGCGAGCCGGCATTGGCGGGGGCGGCGCTGCCCGCCGGGCTGCGCCTCGCGCTCGACCCTGCCGACCGCACGGAAGGACGGCGCCTCATCCTCAAGCTTCCCCGCACGGCCCTCGAAAAGGGGGCCGGCGACGCCTCGGCGCGCCTCAACGAGATCGCCGCCGTGCTCGGCGGCATGTTGCCGCGCATGGCGCGCGCCGCCGGGCCGAACCCGCAGCAGCGGCCGGCCATCGTCGTCGTGCCGACCGGCCGCGCCGCGCTCTGGCCGCCGATCTTCGAGGCGATCGCCCAGGAGGCGAAGCTGAGTCAGGCCGCCCTGCCGTTCGAACGGCCGTTCTCGCCGGCGGCGATGAAGAAGGCGGTGATCGCGGGCGCCGCGATCCTCGGCATCGAGGGCGACATGGCCGGCAGCGCCGTGCTGCACAAGAATCCGCTCGGTATCGCCGCGATGGCGGTGCAGATGCGCGATCTCGGCGCCACCGGCCTGCGTACCGAGTTCGCCGCCGAGCGCATCCATTATCTCGGCTATGACATGGGCTCGGGCGACCGGCTCCATGCCGAGCATGACGAGATCGCGCCCAGCCTGGGCGGGCGGGCCAATCTCGGCCGGCGCTTCCAGTTCGTGCGCACCATCCCCGGGCTCGACCCGCAGGGCAAAGCTTTGTCGCGGCTGCGCCCGCTGCTCGCCGGACAGGACCCGATGGTGCTGCTCGAAGGCGATTCGATCGTCGAGGCGCATCGCGAGGGGCTCGACGGCTTCGGCATCTGCGAGATCGTCTCGGAAGTGCTGTCGCCGACCAGCCGCAAGGTCACGGTGCTCGCCGCCAATGAAGGCTGGGAAGCCTGCTGGCGGATCGAGCATGACCGCGTCTCGCGCATCTATTGAGGCGAGCAAGATCGTGACGGGGCTCGCCGCGAAAACCGCTCTGACCGCCGCAAGTGCGAGCTGGCCTCGCTCCCGCGCTGCGCTTCCACCTGTTTCCAGCCCTTCCTACGCCGAGTGAGCTGACGCCATGGCCCTGCCCGACCTGATGGACCTGGTAATGCATGATCCCCGCAGGCTGACCTGCCTGCGCGCCGTCGCCGGCGAGCCGGGCGAACCGATGCCCGGCATCGAAAACCTCTGGCGCAAGCCGGTCTTCGCCCTGACCCAGGCGGGGCAGCCGACCAAGGATGCGCGTCTCTCGCTGGAGGATCTGATCGACCGCAATCGCGGCATCGCCCTGATCGACGGCGGCAGCGGGCCGCAGCCGATCGACATCCCCTTCACCTCGATCGTGGTGCTGACCGCCGAGGCCCTGCCCGGCGCGCAGGAACTCGGCCGCTTCCTCGCCGACCGGATCGAGCAGCGTTTCCGCGACGTGATCGATCCGGATGTCGGCGTCACCATCCATGTCGAGCAGAGCCTGCACGCGGCGGCGCCGGTCGCGGTCTATTTCGGCCATGGCGTGCACGCGCCGCCGCAGGGCGGGCTCTTGCCGCATGGCGAGGTGATCATCAAGCAGAACGCCGATATCGCCATCGGTCAGCCGATCATCGGCGCCAACACCGCCGGCGGGCTCTATCCCGGCCAGTCGCGCTTCGCCTTCTCGCGCAGCGAGATGCTGACCCCGGCGGTCCATCCCGACCTGCCGGCCGGGACGATCTTCTTCCTCGGCCGCTACCCGGTCGATTCCTCGGCGCGCGATGCCGGCGGCCTGCCGCTGCTCATCGCCCTGCCGCAGACGCCGGAAGCGCGGGCGCAGGCAATCCAGGTCGAGACGCTGGCGACACCGACGCAGGGCGGCATCGATGCCCGTTTCGAGATCCTCGGCATCCGCCCGCAGACCGGCCGCGTCTCGCTCGGCGTCGTCGACGTCACCCTCGATCGCCGCCCCTGCCGCCTGCACCAGCAGCCGCCCAAGGGCCCGCACCTGGCCGTGCTCGGCCTCGCCATCCCCGAGAATTTCGGCGGCCGGCGCATGGCGCGCTACTGGGTCGAGCGCAGCCATGGCGGGCGATTGCTGTCCTCGGCCATGCTCGCCCCGCGCGACAGCATCGTAGTGCAGGGGCGCGATGCCCGCCGCTATGACCGCCGCGAACTGCGCTACAGCCGCGCCGGCGGCGAGTTCCGGGCCGAAAGCATCGGCTTCGACAATCGCCGCCGCTCGGTGCTGATGCTGGAGGAAGGCGAGTTCGGCTATATCGCCCTGCCGCGCGAGCAGACCGCGATCTCCTTCGGCCCTGACCAGTCCGCGCGCGGCTATGGCAGCTTCGACTGGCTCGGCGAAGCCGTGCGGGTGCAGTTCGGCTCCGGCGTGGTCGAGCGTCTCGACAATCTCTATGATCACAACCCGGTCGGCTTCATCGCCGCGGTGCCGGGCGGCGTCGCCGTGCAATCGGCCGGCGACATCTGGATTCTCGGCGAGCGCAAGGCGCAAGCTGCCGGCACCTGCACCATCCCCGCCAACGGCCCCTTCGTGCTCGGGCCGCTGGTGGTGGAGCTTCGGGGGGCGATGCCATGAGCCATCCGCTTTTCCGCGGCCTCAAGCGCAGCCTGGCCGCACTCGCGGTCGGGCTCGTCACGATCGCCGGCTTCCTCTGGCTTTCGGGCGGGCTGATCGGGGAACTCGCCGCCAGCCGGGCCTGGATCAAGCAGCCCGATTTCACCGAAACCAGCCGCTCGAACGAGGACCTGTTCATGCAGGCCGTCTCGACCGGGCTGATCTGGCTCGACCCGGCCGGGCCGACGATCCGTTCGCAGCCCTGCGAAGCGCTCTACGACCCGTCGCTGACCGTGGCGACGCCGCAAGGCACCAAGGAATTCTCGCGCACCTTGCTCGACCGGCTCTGCAACCTGCCGGCCGGCCAGCAGATCCGCTCCGAGATGCTGGCCTGGAACAACTCCTTCCTGATCGCCGCCGCTCGCGACGACCGCGCCCCCGACCGGCGCTGCGCCGACGGCACGCCGCTGACCCTGCCGGTGGTGCCGGCCGGCTGCCGGCCCTCGAGCTGGACCGCCCGCGTCGCCCAGACCACCGATCTCGCCGCGCCGCTCAACGTGATGCCGAACGCGGTGCCGCCGCCGCGCGACTTCTCCGATTTCGCCACCCGCCGTGCCAACCAGCTCTCGGACTGGGCGCTGTTCGGCCCCCTGCGCGAGCGCGACGATCGGCTCGCCCTCTCCTCCCGCCTGCCGGCGGGCGGGCGGCGCATCACCGTCGACATGATCCTGGAGCCGAGCCGCATCGTCGTCGGCAATGAGCGGGCCAATCTCGACCCCAAGCGCGACCAGCAGATCGTGCGCCTCGCCGGGATGAGCATCGCGGCTGAGCGGATCTGCTCCGACAGCGACGATTTCGCGACCTGCGCCGAGGAAGCCGCGCAGGGCCTGCCGCATGGCTGGCGCTTCACCATCACCGGCCAGCGCCGGCGCGAGACCGAGATCACCGTCGAAGGCTCGCCGGTGCGCGCCGTGCCGCCGCGGGCCCGCGAGATCCTCGGCGGCACGACGGCGCAGGCCGAGGACGGCAAGGTCAAGCTCTGGCGCTCATCGCATATCGAGGCCGATTGCGAGCGCGCCAAGGCCAAGCTGGTCTGCGAGCTCGGCTGGCGCGGCGCCGTCACCCAGCGGCGCAGCGGCGCCGGCCGCGCCCTCGCCTTCGCCGACGGTACGCCGGCGCTCGACGCCAATGGCGTGCCGCTGCCGATCGTCGACGAGCTCGGCCTGACCGCGATGATCGGCTATGGCGCCGGCGATGTCGGCTCGCTCTCGGCCGCTCTCGGCCGCGCCCGGACCCGCGAAAATCTCGTCCTGACCATCGAGCCGCGCCTGCAGAAGCTGGTGCAGGAAGCGGTCTACACGCAGATGGGCGAACGCATCGCCCGCGGCAAGCGCCCGCGCAAGCCCGGGCCGCTGCCGGTCAACCTGCCGCCCGAGCAGGAACCGCCAGACCAGGGCGACGGCCGCGCCGTCGTGCTGCTGATGGACGCCGGCGACGAGCCGGGCGCCGTGCTCGGCATGGCGAGCTGGCCGGATTTCGTGCCGGGCATGCACAGCTGGGACATTCAGGCGCTCTCGACCGGCCGCGACAGCGATTCCCCGCTCGCCGGCCATGGCTGGCGCGCCGGCGACGTCCACACCATGCCGGGCTCGACCTTCAAGCTGGTCACCGGTCTCGCCGGCATCCTCGCCCTGAAGGAGCAGCCCCGCCTCGCCGACATCATCATGGGCCGGACCCCGCCGGGGCAGCAGGCGCAGATCTTCGGCATTCCCGGCGGCGGAACGCTCAACGTCGACGGCGTGCAGATCGCCAACTATGGCGGCGCGGGCTTCAATGTCGGAATCCTGGCGCCGTCGCAGACCGGTTGCCCGGATGGCGGACGCGGCGCGCAGATCGGCTTCTGCGAAGCCCTGATCAAGTCGTCGAACCTGTGGTTCGCCGGCGTGGCGCTGACCATGGACGGCAGCAAGGTCGGCGGCCGGCCGAGCACGGTCCCGTCCCGCACCGGCACGGTCCTCGCCCGCATGACCGAGCACCTCTACCCGATCACCCAGCCGGGTCAGCTCGCCCAGCCCGGCGTCGACCTGACGCGCGGGATCGTGCCGGGCGCGCAGCGCCTGACGGGCGAGGCGCTCGACCTCGCCGTCGAGGACAAGCGCAACGCCAGGCGCATCGACCTCGTGACGAACTCCTACGGCCAGGGCGTGCGCGCCACCCCGATCGCGATGGCGTCCATCTACGGCTCGCTCGGCGCCCGCAAGGTGATCCGGCCGCGCGTGCTCAAGCCGGTCAGCGACGTCGCCGAGACGCCCCAGCCGAACGAGGGCCAGCCGGTCATCCCCGGCATGGATCCGCGCCAGGCCGAGCCCTTCCTCGATGGCGCCCAGCGCGGCCTGTTCGGCGTGGTCAACGCGCCGGGCGGCACGGCGGCCGGCGTGATGGCGAGCCTGCCGCCGGAAATAAGGCGCCGCATCTACGGCAAGACCGGCACCGCCGACACCACCGACGGCATGAACTCGGCCTGGTTCGCCGGCTGGATGAACGATGTCGCCGGCAGGAAGCGCGTCGCCTTCACCTGCCTGGTCTCGCATACGCGGGAAACCGGCGGACGCGCCTGCGGCCGGCTGATGGCCGGGCTGCTCGGCAAGGTCGCCGCGCTCGGAGACAAGAAGTGAGCGAAACGACCGCGCTGCGCCAGCTCCTCGGCCGCTGGCTCCAACTCCGCCCCTTCCGTCTGCCGCGCATCCGCCTCGGCTCGACCGGCGGCGCGGTGACCGGACTCGTCCTGCTCGCCGCCTGCCTCGCCCTGCTCGGCTTCTGGTGGCACAATACGAGCTATCTGATCGAGACGGCGCGACCGGTGGTCAGCCTGGAGCGGCTCGACCTGGCCCTGGCGCGCGGCGAGACCGTCGCGATCGGCCGGCGCGAATTGCTGCAGCCGCAGCGCTTCGACTCCGCCGAAACGCGCCATGTCGCCTTCACCCGCCTCCCCGACGGGCGGGTCAACATCCGCAACGTCGCCAACAGCCGGCGGCTCTGGCTCGACTACGCCAATGGCTCGGGCAGCTTCTCGGCGCGCTGGCGCTTCCAGCCCGGCGACCGCATCGCCGCCGGCGCGCTGACGATCGCCGTCGACGAGGCCAGCCCGGGCAATCTGCAGCTAACCCTGACCGAGGCCGGCAAGCCCGGCCCCGGCCGCAAGCTGACGGTGCAGCGCACCGGCCCGGTCACGGCGCTGCGGCTCGACGGCAATGCCCTGCCGGTCTGCCAGCCGCGTGGCGCGGCCGACCGCATCCGCGAAGTCGTGACCGGACTGATCGCCACTGACGAGCGCGGCGAGGATCGCATCGCCCAGATCGGCGGACGCCTGACCTGCTCGGTCAGGGACGAAGCCCATGTCGCCGCTGGCGCCCTGCCCTTCAAGGCGCTGACCATCGTAGCGCGCGGCGGCGGCTTCTTTCTGGCGCCGGGCGATGCCGTCGATGCGCCACGCCCGCCGGTGGTCTTCGCGCGCGGCAATCAGCGTGTCACCGATTTCGGCGACATCGCCTGGGAGCTCGATCCGGACGGGCCCGCCCGCCTCAGCCATCTGATCATCGGTCGCACCCGCTATGCGGTCGAGATCGGTGATGACGTCGGCGGCCGCCTGCCGCTGCGGCTGACCCCGCTCAGCAAGACCCACCGCTTCGACCCGGCCGAAGCCGAGCAGCTGCGCGCAGCCTCGACGACGGAGAGCGTGCGGCCGGTGATCACGCCGCCGCGCCAGCCGATGTCCGGGGCGGAGCTCGGCAACCCGCTCAGCTCGCTCAACGGCGTCGAGCGAATCGTTCGCCTGCTGCTGACGCTCGGCCTCGCCATCTTCGGCATCCTGTCGGCGATGCATCAGGCCAGCGCCTTCCGGCGCAGCGCCATTCTGGTCAGGCTGGTCGGCGCGCTCGGCTCCACCGCTTTCATCACCGCGACGACGATGCTGGTGCTGGCGCCTGAACTGTCGCGGCTCGGCGGCGCCTCGATCTCCTATGAAGGCGCGCTGCACGCCACCATCCTGGCCTATGCCATCGCCTGCCTGCTGCTGATGGTCGGGCCGCGCTTCACCACGCCGATGCGCGTCGCCTGGCTCGGCCTGCTCGGCCTGTGCTGCCTCGGCAGCCTGACCCTGCTGGCGCTCGGCATCGACGCCGAGAAGACCGACTTCACCATCCATGCCGAGAAGAACAAGCTCCTGTTCTTCGATCTGATCCCGGTCGTCGCGGTGGTGGTCGCCCTGCAGCCGCAGCGTTCCATCGCCGCCCTGCCGCGCTCCTTCTTCATGGGCGTCGGCTTCAAGGACCAGCTGCTGCGCGCCATCCCCGCCGTGCTGATCCTCGTCGCCTTCATCGCCTGGGGCGTGCTCGGCACCGAGACCGGTGTGGCGGGCTTCCAGCCGGTCGAGCTCGGCAAGATCGCGCTCGTGCTGGTGCTAGCGCATATCTTCCTCGGCTTCTCGCGGATCGACTTCTTCTACAACCAGCGCCACTACATCTCCTGGCTCGGCGTCAGCCTGGCGACGGTCCTGGTCTTCATCCTGTTCCTGACGGCGATCCCGTTCCTGAAGAGCGACTACTCGCCGGCGCTGATCATCATCATCACCACGGTGGTGCTGGCCTTCGCCTTCCTGCTGCCGAGCACGCTGAAGCGTCTGTTCGAGATCACCCGCGTCTTCCTGCGCCGGGCCGATGCGCCGCAGCGCAAGGTCCGCAAGCTCGGCTGGCCGCGCGGCGGCGTGCTGGCGCTGGTGCTGGTAATCCTGCTCGGCATCAATGCCGCCTTGATCTACGCCTTCCCCGGCCTTGTCACCTATGCGATTTCCGGGCAATGGAGCCTGCCGAAGGACCGCATCGCCGCGATCGACGTGCTCGAGAAGGCACGCGGCGGTGCCTTCCGTGTCCCGGCCGAACGGCTCCTGACCTGGTATGATCTCGACCATGCCAGGCTGCGCGGCGCCGCCACCGGCGAGGCCCGCAATCCCGACGTGATGCACCGCGATCTCGGCTTCCAGCTGCTGCAATCCAAGGTGGCGCTCGCCGAAATGCCCTGCACGCTGGCGAGACTCGATCTCGGGCTCGACAAGACGCCGCCGGAAGTCCGCCGGGCCCTCGACGAACTGCCGCCCTCGCCGGTCTCGCTCTGCGCCATGCTGCCCGGTGCGCGCGCGACGCCGATCGCCGAGCGCAAGAGCGAGATCGAGGACGAAACGGCGAGCCGCTTCACCGTCAGCGATCTCGTGCGCGTGCCGGTGGTGCAGAACGACTTCATCGCCACCTTCCTGATGGTCCGTTTCGGGCTGCCGGCCGGCCTCGCGCTGCTCGCCGCGCAGGTCGTCACCGTCTTCGGCCTGCTGGCGCTCGCTATCGGGCTGATGCGCGAGCGCGCCATGGGCGCGGCCCAGGAGGGCGCGAACAAGGGCATGGCGATCGTGCTGGTCGGCATCGTCACCATCTTCGCGCTGCACTGGAGCATTTCCTGGGGCAATGCGCTCGGCCTGCTGCCGGTGATGGGCCAGCCGATGACCTTCATCGCGGCGGCGACTTCGCATCACATGCTGATGGCGCTGCCCTCGATCGCGATCGCGCTGATCGCCGGGCGCCTGGCCGCGATCCGCCAGCTCTCCCCGACCAGCGACCCACCGCCCTGGGGGCTGTGGCGCGGGCTGACGCGGGCGGGGCTGTAACGCCCCCCTGCGCCATCGCCCGGGCTGGGGCAGGATGGCCGTGGCAGGGATTCAGGACAGGGATTTTGGGCAGGGATTTTGGGCAGGGATTTCGGGCAGGGATTTCGGGGAAGACGGAAGGTGACCGGCAGCGCTCAGGCGGTGCAGGTCACGCAATCCGGGCCGGGGGCCCGGGGCAATCGCGGCTCTGACCCGCTCAGCGGCGCTTGATCTCGATCGAGAGCGGCTTCGGCTCCTCGATCCGGATGACCGGGAAGGCCGTGATGCCGCTGCGGATCGCCGTGGGGTTGAACACGAGGCGGGTGGCGCTCGACTTCGAAGCGACGACCGCGGGCCCGGTCCCGGGCTGGAACTTGCCCTTGGCCGGCGCGACCGGCTCGAGCGCCAGTCCGCAGATCTCCTGTGCGTCGATCTGGAGGCTGGTTGCCTCCGCGACATCAATCGCCGACTCGCTGTAGCGCGGGGTCAGCTCGTAGACCTGCGCATCGCAGCTGCTGCCGGCCGGCGGTGACAGCATGACCAGCCGCGCCAGCGCCGGGCCGGAGACTGCCGCCGCAGGCACCGAACCCTGCGGCGCCGAACCCTGCGGCCCCGTCTGGAGCTGGCTCGATCCGGCCTGGCCACTCGGTCCGGCCGGAGGCGTGGAAAGCGTCAGCGACGGCGGGGCCTGGTCGGGCCCACGAGCGCCAGGGTCGCGCAGCGCATACCAGGCCGCACCGGCACCACCGGCGAGCAGGACCACGGCCGCCGCGACCAGCGGCAGCCGCGAAGAGGAGGAACGCGACGGCTTCTCACCCAGCACCGAGCCCCGGGAGAACGGCGCGGCTGCCGGCTCAGAGGTGTTGATGGGCGCCTCGGCGGCCGGGCGTGATTGCGGGGCTGCCTGACCAGCAGGCTCGGCGGCAGAAGCAGGCTGTGGCGGCTGCTTCGCCGGCGCGGGTTCGAACGGCTTCAGCGCCATCGAGGCCGAGACCGGAGCGGCAGGCTGCGCCGGCTCCGGCGCCACCGCCTGCGGCTGGAAGGAGCCGGAGCGCAGATAGAGTTCGATCGGCGCCACTATGTCGGCGAGCGAAGCGACGATGGCGATGTGATGCGGCTGATTGCCGAGGATCTTGCCGAGAATGCCGGCCGCGCGCTCGGCCTCGTCGCCATGCGGCACCAAGGCCAGCACCGGGATCGCGCCATGCTCGGCCTCGGCGAAGAGATGGCGCGAGCGGTCGATCTTCGTGGTGAGATGGTATTCCTGCTGGGTGACGCGCGCCTCCGCGGCGGTGTCGGCGACGGACAGGTCGATCGCGCCGGTGCCCCAGATCAGCAGCCTGGCTTCGGCGGCCTTGTGCGTCACCGCCTCGCCATGGGCGAGCGCGCAATGCGCGGCCAGCGTCGGAACCATCCAGCTCTTGCCCTGGTCGATCGCGCCGGACGCGGCGAGACGATAGCTGCCGCCATCCGGCAGGCCGAGAATCTGGCGCAGCGGCTCCCCGGGGCGCAGGAGATTGCTGTACTGCGTGCTCCAGGGCTCGCAGACCTCGGAACTCTCGGTCGCGAGCACGACCCGCGAGACTGGCACGCGCGCCGACCAGGCAAGCTTCTTCAGGATGATGGGCTGGTCGGTGGTGGGCACGACGACGAAGACGCCGGAACGCCTGACGTTCTGATCTCCTGAAGCCATTTCCCTCTCTCGCCAGACGCCGCCGTAACGGAAGCCAAGCCTAGACCCGCCGCCTCTCGCGGCACCTGCTTGACGTTACAGCAGATAAACGCCCGCGAGCGGGTTGGCGAGCATCAATCGCAGCAGATCGCGCTCGGCGTCCTGGCGCGGCAGATCGATGACGATGTGCTTGTCGACCGGCGCCGGCAAAGCCAGACGGACGACACCCTCGATCGAGACCACCTCGATCATGGTCGGAGCCGGCACCGAGTCCGACAGGCACTGGATGACCAGCGCCGGCGGGGCATCGTCCTCCTCGATCACGTCGAGCTCGAAGGAGCCGATGCGCCGGTGGGTCGCGCTGCTGTCATAAGCGGCGGCGGCCAGCTCGCTACGCGCCACCGCCTGGAAGGAGAGCAGGCGGCGATAGAGCCTTGCCGCCTCGGGATCGGTGCGGATGGCGCGCTCGGCGGCGAAATTGACGGGATCGCCCTTGACCCGGCGGGCATGAGCCCAGAGATCGGCACGGCTAATGCTCGCAGCCGCAGTCTCCTCGGCCTCGGTGCTGGCCAGCGCGGCCAGGACCAACCGGGCGGTCGCGCGGCCGATCAGCGGATCATCCTCGATCGGAGCCTGGGTAGCGAAATCTGTCATGGCCGTTTCAACCGCCCTTGATAGCGCTGCGAAAACACTTCGGTGAAGCGCGCCTCGTCGAGCGCGGCCTGGGCAGCCAGGTCGACCGTCTCGCCGAAGCGCCTTTGTTGCCTGATGATCCGCTGCAGGGCTCCCGCCACGGTTCTCAGTGCTCCACCATGCCTTGCGAAGGTCAGCGCCAGTTTCGCATCGTCGATGCGGAAACTGGCGCGATCATGGCGCCAGCGCCGCAGCACCTTCTGTCCCTCGGCTCGGACCGAAGCGCCGGCCGGGCCCTCCAGCGCATCGAGCGCGACGCCGATCAGCAGGAGTTCGTCGAAGCGCTTGCCCAATGCCGCCAGCGCCCCGGCGATACCGGGATAGTCGAAGGGCTCTGGGCTCTGGTCGACCTGCCCGCGATTGGAGCCGGCGACACGGCGGCTGGCTTCGACCAGCCGGTTCTCCCAGGGCGCAACCGCCCGCGAGCGCGCCAAGGTCAGCGGCTGCTCATGCGCGATCGGCAGGAGCGCGATGGCCCGGCCGATGGATTCGCGTTCCTCCTTGTTGAGGAATTTCGGATCGGCCGGCAGGCGCATCAGCGCGGCGTAGACCCGCTCGCGCACCGCCCCGTCCTCGTCCTCCTCCTCGGGCTCGTCATCGGCCTCCTCGTCGAGATCCTCGGGCTCGAGCTCACCAATCAGCGCCTGCTGATCGAGCCAGGCGATCAGCGCCTCCTCCGGGTTCTCCGAAGGCTGCCGCGCCATCAGCGCATCCATCGAGGCCGGAGCCATAAAATCGCGCCGGCCGACACTGGAGCGCTCCTCGCGCATCAGCGCGCTGAAGCGCTCGGCGAAGCGGGCAAAGCTCCAGGTCTCGCCATGCAGCAGTGCGAAGCTCCAGAGCGAGACGAGATCGTCGGGATCGAATTCGCGCTGACGCTCGCGCCGGCCGCTGGCATTGAGGAAGGCCTCGCGCTGACGGATCAGGTCGGCGAAGGCGAGCAGCGGCAAATGGCGCCGGCGCCAGGCGCGCATGAAGCGGGCCGGCTCCTGTACCGCCCGTTTCAGCCCGTCCTCATCGAAGGCGGGCAGGGCGAAGATCGCATCGAGCGCGTTGCGCAGGGCGGCCAGGCCGCCTTCGGAGCGCTCATCCGCCTCCGCTGCGAACAGGAAATCGGCCAGGCCGAGCGCCCGCCTGATCCGGCTCCAGGAAAAAGAGCGGGTCTTGCCGGCGCCATACGACAGGACGACCTCGGTCGCGGAGGCCTCGATCGCGGCGCCGGCCAGCTCGACGCCGACGGACTTCTCCTGCCGCAGCGGCCGGAGGAGGATGCCAGCCTCGTCGAGCAGGCAGCCTATGGCCGCGTCGCGGGCCGGCATGCGCGGGCCGGCGGTCAACGCCCCCAGCGCGAACAGCACCTGCAACATGTCCCAGAGCGGCAGGTCGGCGTTTTCCGAGCCGCCGCCGGTGATAGCGAGAACGAACTTCTCAGTGTCCCGGGCGGAGAAACGGCGCGAAGAGGCAATGGTGCCGATCTCCGCGACCCGTGCCGGGTCGATGCCCCAATCCATTTGCAAATTGCCCGCATCCAGCATCGAACACGATCATCAGGAGCGGAAACCCAGCCCTTCCGCCTGCGCCGTCCACAATGCTAATTTCTGCCACATTTAAAATAACAAGCCACCCGGCCCCTGTCGACCGGGTGGCATTTTCTTATAGCAACGCCGGCAATAATGGTTACCCGGCTGCTATTTCAGTCAGATTGTCAGCGGGTCGAGACCTTGCTGACGATCAGGCGATTGCCGGCGAAGGTAATCTGCCCGTTGAGGCCGACGAGTTCCATCATCAGACGGAAATTGCGGGTCAGGCGTGCCGAGTCCGACGAGGTGCTGTAGAAGAAATCGGCCGAGTTGCCGGTCATCCGCACGGTACGGTGGCTGCGATAGCACCCCCAGCGCACGAACTCGCTCTCGATCCGGTCGACTTCCGAGGTGGTGAACTCGCGCAGCTGGATCTCGAAATCGGTCGGGAGATTGGCGCAGCCATCGCCCTGGGCCACGGCGACGCCACCGCCGACGCCGTCCTTGCCACCGCCGGCAATGCCGGGCTGGCGGGCGAAGCCTTCGAGCTTCTGCGCGATCGCGGCGCCGAGATCGGTCGCCAGGACGCGAGAATGGGTGCCGACTGTCTCGAGCAGGCATTCGGCGCCGCAAGGATTGGGCAGCGCCGGCAGCTGGAAGCCGCCGACCTCGAAGGCCGCAATGAACTGGCCGCTGCGCACGTTCAGCACGCGGCCGGCGATGCGGATCTCGGGGTAGCGGATGTCGGCGGCGCCCGCACGGCGCGCCGAAGCGTAGATCTGATAGACGACCATGGCGTCGATCGGGGTCGAGACCGCCCGCGCGATCTCGATCAGCTCGGCGTCGCGGCGGCGGACGCGGCCGGTCGGCGTGATGCCGAGGGCCAGGCTGGTCTCGTCATAGACCTGGAAGCCGCGGGTGTTGAGATATTCCGAGAGCTGGAGCTGCACCCGGTTGAAGATGCGGTTATTGCGCGGAACCGTATCGGGATCGGCATCATCCGACATCACCAGCAGATTGATGCGGGAATTGGTCGACTGGGCGCTGGCGGCGGCTGCGCATGAGAGCAGCAGAGCGAGGCCGAGCATGAGACGCTTGAAGAAGGCCATGGTGGTTACCCCTGGAGGCAGGCGGTTGAAGCGAGAAGGCGACCGGCAGATCAGCCGGTGATGGCGATGATTTCCACCCGGCGATTGACCGGCGAATAGGGGTTGCGCGGATTGCGCAGCATGTCCGGGCCGAAGCCGTGCGGCTGCAAGCGGCCGCCGTCGACGCCACCATAGCCCATCAGCCAGTTGCGGACCGAGGCCGCGCGATCCTGGGACAAGGCGACATTGTGGTCGTAATCGCCGTCCTGGCTGGTATGCCCGGCGATCAGGAAGCGCTGATCGGCCAAGATCGGATCGCGCAGCGCCACCGCAAGACGCGACAGCGCCTGCTGCGCGCCCGGGCGCAGGGCAGCGGAATTATTGGCGAAGAACACCGTGACCTCGACGCGACGGCTCAGATCGATCTCGACCTCGCCGTAGGAGCGGGTGCGGATGCGACGGGTCACCGGTGCGCTGCGCCGGCCGGGGCTGCGGTCATGGGGCGCGAGGGAGCGCAGAATATTAGTGGCGGCCTGATCGGTCTGCGCCAGCGCCGGCACGGAAGCCAGAAGAGGCAGAGCCGTGAACAATCCGCCAAATGTCCGGCGCGTCATGTTCTGATGAAGCGCGGCGCTTTCGTGGTCATGATCTGCGATCTTCACGATCGGTTCCCCCAGGTTGACTTGTCGTATAGTCATATTGCCTCGACAAAGCGACGACCAGCCCGACGCGGAGCGGACGCAGCAATGGCGTTGCCAGAGCCTTGCACGCTTCTGGTGACTTTTCGCGGGGCCCCGCATTTTTCGTGGAACGACACATCTGCGATTTCGCATCGGCCGCTCTCAGGGCCACCGGCGAAAGCAGCCCAGAGCCGGCCAAGGACCGGACAACGTGCTCGCCACTCAATGAGGAGACCCGCAATGGGCTTCCAGACCGACCTTGCCGCCACGACCCGCATCCCCGGCGGAAGCCGCCGCAGCAGCCTCGCCGTCGCCGCCCTCGCCATCATCATCTCGGCCGGCGCAGCGCTCGCCCAGCCCGACCGCGACGGTGCAGCCGCGAACCCGATGCCGAACTTCATGGAAACGGCGCCCGCCGGCGCGCCGAAGATCACGGAACGGCCGCAGTCGCTGCGCCTGGAATTCTCGGCCCGCACCATCACCCTCGGTGTCGTGCAGGCGGCCCGTGAAATCATGACCACAGGCGCGATCCCCTTCGCGCCGGGCAGCTGGGAGGTCACCTCCGAGGCCCAGCGCGCCATCGGCCGCCTGCGCAACGAGTTCCGTGGCAATGTGCCGAAGGGCGCCGCCTTCGCGATCCTGGTCTCCGGCGGCGACGAGGTCGTCAATTACCGCCGGGCACGCGGCCTGCGCACCGCGCTGATCGAGCAGCAGCTCGAGGAAGCCGCCCAGATCGTGATCGCGGCCCGCGCCACAGGCGAGGGCCAGAGCGGCGACACCGGCAAGGCCCGCGTCGACCTCGTGCCGCTCGATCCCAGCCGCTGCGGCGGCTGCGGCAGCACGCCGTTCCGGACCATCGCGCTCGACACCGGCGTCTCGAAGCTGGTGCGTGCCACCGCGGAGGATGTCGTCGTCGCGGTTTCCTCGCCGAACGCGGCGGAGAAGCAGGACAGCGACATCACGGCCAAGCCGCTGCCGGCACCGCGCCCCCGCCTGAGCGAGGACCGGCCCAACACGGTGCCGGCTCCTGCGCCGCAACGCGCCCGCGCCGCCCGTCCCGAGGCGCCTGCGCTGGCGATGCCGGCTGCGCCGCCGCGCCCTGTCGCCCGGACCGCGATGACCGAGCGTGACAGCTACCAGGCACCGAAGCGGCGCGCGGCGCGCAGCCGAGCCGGCTGTCCGCAGCCCGACATCATCATCGACGACTACTATCCGGGCGGACCGCTGGTCGGCTGCGACGGCTCCTATGGCCCGCGCCCGCGCTGGTGACTGAGATCGCGGCGGCCATTGGCAGCCGCGATCATTCCTTGCCCGAATCCTGATCGATCCGGGGGTCGGCGAGATTGCGCTGGACCATGCCGAGATAGGCCAGGAAGCGCTCGCGATCCTCGGGAGAAAACCCCTCCGTCGCCTTCTCGACGACACCGACCGCCAGTGGCATGAGCGTCGCCTTCAGCGCCCGCCCCTTCGGCGTCAGCCAGACATGCAGCTTGCGGCGGTCGGCGGCATTGCGCTCGCGCAGGACGAGACCGCTCTTCTCCATGCCGGCGATGGCGCTCAGCGTCGTCGGCTCCATCGTGCCGATCCGGTGCGACAGCTCGCGTTGGGTGAGCCCGTCTTCCTGCCAGAGTGCGCGCAGGAAGTACCACATGCCGAGCGTGACGCCGTGCGGCTCGATCCGCTCCTGCAAATAGCGCTGCGAAGCCCGGTGTGCCATGCGCAGCTGGTAGCCGACGCTGGTCGCAAGCGGCAGCTCGTTCTCTTCGTCCGCGCGGTCATTCGGGTCGGCCATGCGCGAATCGTCCCATGCGCGATATTGCGCCGCCAGATCATAGCCCAGGCGCCTGCCGGCGCCCATGGTCCGCCGCCCCTGCGCGGGCATCTGGCGCGGTCAGACGAGATGGCTGCGGCCGGGCGGCGGCGCGCCCACCAGAGCTGTCTCGTCCGGCGGCAAGACGACTCCGCTCGACATGCCGGGCGGCGGCCTCCGCGAACGGAGGACTCAAACGACCTGATTATGGAGCCCCGCGTCGCCGCGCTCGAGGCGCCCGAGATTTTCCAGCAGCATGTCGACGATGTTGCGTTCATAGGCGCGCGTCTCGCCGGCGCTGTGCGGGGTGACCAGCGCATTGGACAGGGTCCAGAGCGGAGAATCCGCCGGCAGCGGCTCCTCATGGACACAGTCGATGCCGGCGCCGGCGAGGCGGCCGGACGCCAGGGCCGCGATCAGCGCGGCTTCGTCGACGACACGGCCGCGCGCGACATTGATCAGAAAGGCCGAGGGCTTCATCGCCGCGAGCGCGGCAGCATCGATCAGCCCCTCGGTTTCCGGCGTGAGCGGGCAGGTCAGCGCGACGATATCCGCCGCGGCGAGCACGCTAGCGAGTTCGGTCGGCGGTACGATCTTCTCGATCCCCGGCTCGCTGCCGCCGCGGCGGCGCACGCCGATGACATGCATGCCGAAGGCGCCGGCGAGGGCTGCGAGCCGCATGCCGATGCGGCCGAGCCCGACCACGACCAGCGTCTTGCCGCCGAGTTCGTCCTCACGGCGGGTACGATCGCCGATCATCGGCCGCCAGAAATGCCTGGCCTGGTTGTCGCGAGCGAGATGGAGCTGACGCGCCAATGCCAGGATCAGCGACATCGCATGCTCGGCAACAGCCCGTTCATTGCTGCCCTGGCCACTGGCGAGGCGGATGCCGCCGGCGGCGAGGCGCTGCTTGTCGAACTGGTCGGTGCCGGCACTGACAGACTGGATGAAGCGCAATTTTCCGGCGCCATCGAGCATCTCGTTGCGCCAGAGACCGGAGACGACCAGCACATCGGCTTCGTGCGCCCTTGCCTTCAGTTCATCGACGGTGCGCACCTCGAAGCTCGCAGCCTCGCCGTGCCGCGCCAGATACTCGTCGCGAAGCTCATAGGCGGCATGGGCGAAGCCGATGGTCAGGGCGTTCCGCTTCGGCCAAGGCTGCATGTCGTTTTCTCCGGGAATTCAGAATCGGGCACAGCCGCGACGATAGCCTGCGATCGCGCGCCCGTCGCCATCGCACCCTGCCCGATCGGCCGCGCCTCCCAGCCAGCCAACGGATAGCGCTCCGGATTGGCCCGCGAGCCGACCCCAGGGGGAGCGCAGCGCGGCTACGACCAACGCCCGTCGCCTTCGGCGCCGAGGACGGTCTCGAGCCGGACCCAGCCCGGCTCGTCGCCCGGCAGGCCGAAGCGCAGGCGCGACGGATCATGCCGGAAGCGCCTGACATAGATGCCCGCCCGCCCGAGACGCTCGAACAGGGCCGGCGCCGCGGATGTCTCGAGCAGGCGATAGAGTATGGTTCCGCCGACGACGCGGCCAGATTTGGCGAGCAGGGCGTCGAGCCGGCGCGCATCGGCGGCACGGGCCTTTTCCTGCGCCGCGAGCCAGCCGGCATCGCCGAGCGCCTGAGTGCCGATTTCGAGTGCCGGTCCCGCCACCGCCCAGGGGCCGAGCATGCCGCGCAACGCCTCGACATGCCGGCTCTCGCCGATCGCGAAGCCGAGCCGCACCCCGGCCAGACCATAGGCCTTACCGAAGGAACGCAGCACCAGCGTCGCTTGCGGCAAGGTCGGAACGAGACTGGCGCCGGGCTGGAAGTCGGCGAAGGCCTCGTCGATCACCAGCAGGCCACCGCGCGCTGCAAGACTGCCTGCCACGGCCGTCAGCGCCGGCAGATCGACAATATGGCCATCGGGATTGTTGGGATTGACCACGACCACGACATCAGCCGCGCCGGCCTCGGCGAGATCGGCGATCTCACGGACCTCGCAGCCGGCTTTCCGCCAGGCCAGCTCGTGCTCGCCATAGGTCGGCCCGAGCACCGCCACGCGCGCCTGCGGCGCGAGGCGCGGCAAGAGCTCGATCAGAATCTGCGTGCCCGGCGCAGCGACGATGGCGCTTGCCGGCAACATGCCATAGGCGCGCCCTGCCGCCGCCAGCAATGCCGCCTCCTCGCGCCCCCCGGGCAGACGCTGCCAGAGGCTTAACGGCAGCGCCGGAAGCGGATAGGGGAAGGGGTTGATACCGGTCGAGAGATCGATCCAGGGCTCCGGCGCATCGTGAAAGAGCGCCTTGGCCGTGGCGAGATCGCCGCCATGCCAGATCGCCCCTTCCGTCCCCGCTCCGTCCGCCATGATCTTCCCCGACGCTTTGCCGCTGCTCCTCGCCGCCCTGATCATCGAGGCGGCGATCGGCTATCCGGCGCGCTTGTACGCATGGATCGGCCATCCCGTCACCTGGATCGGGGCGCTGATCGCGGCGCTGGACCGCAGGCTGAACCGCGAGAGCGCCGCCTTCTCCAGAAGGCGCCTCGCCGGTCTCGCGGCACTCGCCATCCTGCTTTGCGTGACGCTGGTGGCGAGCCTCGTCCTGCTCTGGCTCTGCCGCCTGGCGGGTGCCTTTGCCCTGCTGCCGCTCGCTTTGCTCGCTTCGACCTTGCTGGCGCAGCGCAGCCTTTACGAGCATGTCGCCGCCGTCGCCGAGGGGCTCGAGAAGGATGGACTTCCTGGCGGGCGCAAGGCGGTCGCGATGATCGTCGGGCGCGATCCTGAGAGCCTCGACGAGGCCGGAGTGGCGCGGGCCGCGATCGAGAGCCTGTCGGAGAATTTTTCCGACGGCATCGTCGCGCCGGCCTTCTGGCTCGGCATCGGCGGCCTGCCCGGCGCCATCCTCTACAAGGGGATCAACACCGCCGATTCGATGATCGGCCACAAATCGCCGCGCCATCTCGCCTTCGGCTGGGCGGCGGCGCGGCTCGACGACCTCGTCAACCTGCCGGCCTCGCGGCTGACCGCCCTGCTGCTGGTCGCAGCAGCGGCGCTCGATCGGCAGGCCGATGCCTCCGCCGCCTGGCGCGCCGTGCGCCGCGATGCAGGGCGCCACCGCTCGCCCAATGCCGGCTGGCCGGAGGCGGCGATGGCGGGGGCGCTCGGGCTTCGTCTCGCCGGGCCGCGCGTCTATGGCGCGGTCAGGGTCGAGGATGGCTGGATGGGCGACGGACGGGCCGAGGCGAAGGCAGCCGACATCCGGCGGGCGCTCGGGCTCTACCGGAAAGCCTGCCTGATCCTGTGGGGGCTGGCGGGGCTCGGCAGCCTCGCAGTGCTGGCTGGCTGAGCGACGCTCAGAACTCGATCCCCTCCTGGGCCTTCACGCCGGCGGCGAAATGGTGCTTCACCAACGTCATCTCGGTGACGAGATCGGCGGCCTCGATCAACTCCGGCTTGGCGTTGCGGCCGGTGACGACGATGTGGAGATCGGGCCGGCGCGCCTGCAAGACCGCCACGACCTCGGCGAGCGGCAGATAGTCGTAGCGCAGGGCGATGTTGAGCTCGTCCAGGACCAGGAGCCGGATGCTCTCGTCGGCCATCAGCTCCTTCGCCTTCTCGAAGGCGCGGGTCGCGGCGGCGATGTCGCGGGCCTTGTCCTGCGTCTCCCAGGTGAAGCCCTCGCCCATCGAATGCCAGGAGATCTGATCGCCGAAGGCCTCCAGCGCCTTGCGTTCGCCGGTCGACCAGGCGCCCTTGATGAACTGCACGACGCCGATGCGCCAGCCATGGCCAAGCGCCCGCAGGATCAGGCCGAAGGCGGCGGTCGACTTGCCCTTGCCGGGTCCGGTGTTGACGATCAACAGCCCCTTCTCGAGCGTCTTGCCGGCGACCTCGGCGTCCTGGACCGCCTTGCGCTTCTCCATCTTCGCCTTGTGGCGGGCGGCCCCACCGTCATCGATCGTCATCGCTTCGTCCCTGCTATTTCACCTGCATCGGCAGACCGGCGACCATGAAGACCACGCGCTCCGCCTGACTCGCAAGGCGCTGGTGCAGCCGCCCGGCCTCGTCGCGGAAGCGGCGGGCGAGCGCATTCTCCGGCACGATGCCGAGGCCGACCTCGTTCGAAACCAGCACGATCGGCCCCTGCGCCTCGCGGCAGGCGAGCATCAAATCACCTGTGGCGATGGCGATATCGCGCTCGGCCAGGATGAGATTGGTCAGCCAGAGCGTCAGGCAGTCGACCAGCACCGGCCGCCCGGGCGGAACGGCACGCAGAGCCTCGGGCAGCGCCATCGGCGCGTCGATCGTCCGCCAGTCCGGCGAGCGGCGGGCCCGGTGCTCGGCAATCCGCGCGCGCATCTCCTCGTCATAGGCCTGGGCGGTGGCGATGTAGATCCAGGGAGCCGGCAGGGCTTCGATCAGCGTCTCGGCATGGCGGCTCTTGCCGGAACGGGCGCCACCGAGGACGAGGGTGAGCGGGGGAACGGTCATGTCTTGGTCTCCGCGTCATGCTCGGGCGCAGAGCCGAGCATCTCTTTCAGGAGATTCTCGGCTCTGCGCTACGCTTCCGGCCGAGAATGACGTGAGTGCATTGCACAGCGCCCGCCGGATGGCTAATGATCATCCCCGACGGTGCCTCGGCGACGAGGTGAAAAGGGAACGCGGTGCGATGCCGCGGCTGCCCCCGCAACTGTAAGCGGCGCGTCCTGCGCCATCGGCCACTGGGTTTCCCGGGAAGGCGGAGCAGGACACCAAGCCGTGAGCCAGGAGACCTGCCGTCTTTCGATGTCGTCCAACAGGCTGCCGGTGGGGTGGCCAGGAAGTGAACCAAGATGAATACGGCTACCGTCTCCAGCCAGGCCAGCGTCTCCGAGCGTGCGAAAGCCGTCGCCGCGGCGCTGATCCTCGGCTTCGTGCTGGTCTACACCGTCGGCTTCGCGGCCTCCGCGAATGTCCACAATGCGGCGCATGACGCCCGCCACGGCCTCGCCTTCCCCTGCCACTGACGGGGAAGCCAAATGGTCACGCGTGTTCTCACGGTCAGTCTTCTGGCCGGGCTTCTGGCTGGGCTGCTGATATCGGCGCTCCAGCACGTCACCACGACGCCGCTCATCCTCAAGGCCGAGACCTATGAGGCGGCGCTGCGCGCGCAGCCCGCACCGATGCAGGCGGCCTTCACCGGCGAAGCCCGCATCCACCTCGCGCACGGCCCGGCCGCGCATGGGGACGAGCATGAATGGAAGCCGCAGGACGGTTTCCAGCGCACCGCCTTCACCAGCCTGGTGACGATCGGCACCGCGATCGGCTTCGCCGCCCTGTTGCTCGCCGGCATGATCGCGGCGAACGAGCGGATCGACGAGCGCCGGGCCCTGGCCTGGGCGGTCTGCGGGTTCCTCGCCTTCGGGCTCGCCCCGGCTATGGGGCTGGCGCCGGAACTGCCGGGCGCAGCCGCGGCGGAGCTACAGCACCGGCAGCTCTGGTGGCTGATGACCGCAGCCGTCACCGCGGGCGCGCTCTTCGTCTTCCTGCGGGTCGAGTCCTCCTGGGCAAGGGCGCTCGCCGTGCTCGCTTTGCTGCTGCCGCATCTGATCGGCGCGCCGCACCCGGTCGCTCCGGAAAGCCGGGTCCCCGCCGAGATCGCGGCGCATTTCGCGGCGCTCTCGCTCGCCATCCAGGCCGCGCTCTGGCTCGCCACCGGCTTCGCCGTCGGCGTGCTCTGGCCCTGGGCCACGCGCCGCAGCGCCGCCACGGCGGCGGCCTGACGCCTCGCGCGGCCGGAAACGGCCGCGCCAGTCCAAGGAAGCAGTCTCATGCTCGAAGGCGATCTCGCCCTCGCGACCATCGCCCGGCTGGAGCCGGGCTGCACCATCCATGTCTGCACAGCCTGCCGGCGCCAGCGCGACGATCTGCCTGACGGCTATGACCGGCCGGGCGTCGAGCTCGCATCGGCCCTGGCCGCGCGCCTTGCCGGCAGCCGCGTCGCCGTCGTCGAGGTCGAATGCCTCGCCGTCTGCAAGCGGCCCTGCACCATCGCGCTCGCCGCCGACGGCAAGTGGACCTATCTAATCGGTGACCTCGACACCGACAGCCATCTCGACGAGATCGTCGGCGCGGCGCAGAGCTTTGCCGCCAGCGCCAACGGCATCGTTCCCTGGAAAGAAAGACCCGCCTCGTTCCGCAAGGGCGTGGTCGCGCGCGTGCCTCCGCTGCCGCGCCAGCAAGGATCTGATCAATGAACGCTCCCCAGAACCCCACGCTCGGCAAGGTGCCGTGCACGATCATCACCGGCTTCCTCGGCGCCGGGAAGACG
Source organism: Allobosea sp. GW823-FHT01F03 (assembly GCF_058798075.1). Lineage (NCBI taxonomy): Bacteria > Pseudomonadati > Pseudomonadota > Alphaproteobacteria > Hyphomicrobiales > Alloboseaceae > Allobosea > Allobosea sp. GW823-FHT01F03. The sequence goes on from NZ_CM179505.1 coordinate 5,195,906, forward strand.
ACCCTCGTCCGGCATCTGCTCGAGAATGCCGGCGGCAAGCGCCTCGCCGTGCTGGTCAACGAATTCGGCGATCTCGGCTTCGACGGCTCCTTCATCGCCGGCTGCGGCATCGAGGGCTGCTCGGAGGATGACATCGTCGAGCTGCCGAATGGCTGCATCTGCTGCACCGTCGCCGATGACTTCGTGCCGGCACTGGAGAAGCTGCTCGACCGGCCGAACCCACCGCAGCACATCCTGATCGAGACCTCGGGCCTGGCTCTGCCGAAGCCGCTGGTCCAGGCCTTCAACTGGCCGGCGATCCGCAGCCGCGTCACCGTCGACGGCGTGATCGCAGTGGTCGACGGGCCGGCTGTCGCCGAGGGCCAGTTCGCCGACGATCCCGAAGCGCTGAAGGCACAGGCGGCTCAGGACCAGTCGGTCGACCATGACAACCCGCTGGAGGAGGTGTTCGAGGACCAGATCCTCTGCGCCGACCTGATCCTGCTCAACAAGAGCGACCTCATCGACGCGGAAGAGCGCGAGCGGGTCAAGGCCGAGATCGCCGAGCACCTGCCCAAGGCGATCAAGGTGGTCGAGACCGCTCATGGCAAGGTCGAGCCGGCCCTGATCATCGGGCTCGGCGCCGCCGCCGAAGCCGACCTCGCGGCGCGCCCCTCGCATCATGGCGAGGGCGAGGACCATGATCATGACGATTTCGACAGCGTCGCCCTGCCGCTGCCGGAAGCCGGCTCGCCGGAGGAACTCGTCGCCCGCCTCGCCAAGGCCGCCGAGGCCGAAGGCGTGCTGCGCCTGAAAGGTTTTGCCGCCGTCCCCGGCAAGCGGATGCGGCTCGTCGTGCAGGGCGTCGGCCGACGCATCGGCCACCATTACGATCGCGCCTGGGAGGCTGACGAGGCCCGTGACGGCAGGCTCGTCGTCATCGGCCTCAAGGGCTTCGACCGCTCCGCCGTCGAGGCCGCCCTCAAGGGCTGAAAGCGATGAGGTCCGGACGGCGGTCTCGCGCCTTCCGGACATCATGTTGAGAAAGTGATGCGATGCATCTGCTTCCGACCAGCGAGGTGAGGCTCGACGACGGCGAAGACGCCGTCGACCTCGCCTTGCCGCCGGGAGACATCATCGTTCTCTCCTTCAGCGACAGCGATCTTTCGGCGGTGGCGGCGGCCTCTTCGTCCTGGTCGGGCTTGTCCCGACCATCCACGCCTTCCCTTGGCACGGACAGTGTTCAAGACATGGATGCTCGCCACAAGGGCGAGCATGACGGAGGAGGCGCGGCATTCACGCTTCGCCTCGTGCCGCTGCGACGCTGCAAGCATCCGCTCTCGATCGACCTCTTGATCGAAAAGACGTTGAGCCGCTCGCGCTTCGTGCTGCTGCGCTGCCTGGGTGGGCTCGACAGCTGGCGCTACGGCATCGAGCAGGTCGCCGCCGCCTGCCGGCAGAACGGCGTGGCTCTCGCCGTGCTGCCCGGCGACGACCGGGAGGATGAGCGGCTGGCTGGCCATGGCACGGTGCCGCCTGCGTTCGCGGGCGCGCTGCTGGGCTATTTCCACGCCGGCGGCGGTGCCGAGAACATGCGGCGGCTGCTGGGGCGTATCGACGGTTATCTGGAAGCGCAACGCGACATATCCGATGTTGCTCCCGCCCCGCTCCCGCCGCTCTTCGCCCTCGGCCCCGACGCCGCGCCCCTGCCCTGGCGCGCCGCGCTCGCCACTCTGCCGGCCGAAACGCCTCTCGTGCCCGTCCTCGTCTATCGCTCCGGCGTCACCGCCGGTGACACCGCGATGGTCGAGGCGATCGCGGCAGCCCTTGCCGCGCGCGGCCTTTCCCCGCTTCCGCTCGCCCTGACCAGCCTTAAGGACGCCACCGTCGCGGCCGGGCTCGCCGAGCTGATCGCGGCACGCAAGCCGGCGCTGATCATCACCAGCACCGCCTTCTCGGCCCGCGAGAGCGAGGGCTTCGTGCTCGACGCTGCCGATTGTCCGATCTTGCAGGCCGTGCCGGTCGGCAGCGCCCGCGAGGCCTGGGAAGCCTCGCCACGCGGGCTTTCCGCCGCCGACCTCGCCATGCAGGCGGCGCTGCCGGAGTTCGACGGCAGGCTCGGCGCGATCCCGGTCGCCTTCAAGCAGGAGGTCAGCGATCCCGCGACCGGCCTCAGCCTGCGCCGGCTCACGCCCGATGCGGACGGCGTCACCGCGCTCGCCGAGCTCGCGGCGAATTGGGTGGCGCTCGGCCACAAGCCGGCCGCCGAGCGGCGGCTCGCTCTGGTGATGTCGGACTATCCCGCCCGCGGCGGCCGCGCCGGCTTCGCCGTCGGCCTCGACACGCCAGCGAGCGCGCTGGCGATCCGGGAATTGCTGGCCGGGGCGGGGTATGATGTCGCCCGCGACGTCGTCCCTACCCTCAACCCTCATCCTGAGGAGCGGCCTGCAGCCGCTCCTCAGGATGAGGGTTGGCGGTTGATGTCCGCACTCACCGAGGGGCCCGCCGACTTCGCCGTTCCGCTCTCGGCCTATCGCAACTGGCTCGCCACGATTCCGGCCACCGCCCGCGCCGCGCTTCTCGCCAGCCATGGCGCCCCCGAAGCCGACCCCGCCTGCTGCGGCGGAGCCTTCCGCTTCCGGCTCGTGCGTTTCGGCAAGCTCGCCGTCGCGCTGCAACCGGCGCGCGACGCCTCGCCCGATCGCAAAGCGCGTTATCACGACCCCGATGCGCCGCCGGGCCATGGCTATCTCGCCTTCTATCTCGGCTTGCGGGAGATCGAGCGGGTCGACACCCTGATCCACCTCGGCACCCATGGCACGACCGAATGGCTGCCCGGCAAGGCGGTGGCGCTCTCGGCCGCATGCTGGCCGCGCCTCGCCATCGGCGCGCTGCCGGTGATCTACCCTTACGTCGTCGACGACCCCGGCGAGGCCGCCCCGGCAAAACGCCGGCTTTCGGCTCTGACGCTCGGCCATCTGCCGCCGCCGCTCGCCGCGAGCGAGGCCGCCGGCGAGGCGGCCCTGCTGCGCGACCTTGTCGAGGAATATGCGCAGGCGCAGGTGCTCGATCCGCGCCGCGCCGAGATCGTGGCACGCGAGATTCTCGACCGGGCGCAGGCGAGCGGGCTCGCCGCCGCCTGCAGCGTCACGCCGGGCCAGGACATGCCGAGCGCGCTCGCGGCGCTCGATGCCCATCTCTGCGACCTCGCCGAGATGCAGTTCCGCGACGGCCTGCACATCTTCGGCAGCTCGGAAGCCGATCCGGAATCGGCTGCTAACGAGCGTCGCAACCTGCTGAAGGCCCTCGATGCCCGCTTCGTGCCGCCCGGCCCGGCAGGCGCACCGCAGCGCGGGCGGCCGGACGTGCTGCCGACCGGGCGCAACCTCTCGACGCTCGATCCGCGCGCCGTGCCGACGCGCGCCGCCGCCCGATTGGGGGGGGTGGCGGCCGAGGCCGTGGTCGCCCGCCATCTCCAGGACGAGGGCGATTATCCGCGCCGGATCGTCATGGATCTCTGGGCTTCTCCCACCCTGCGTTCCGGCGGCGAAGACATAGCGCATGCGCTGCATCTGATGGGCGTCTCGCCAGTCTGGGACCATGGCTCGACCCGGGTCACGGGCTTCGCCATCACGCCGCAGGCCAAGCTCGCCCAGCCGCGGCTCGACGTGACGATCCGCATTTCCGGTGCCTTCCGCGACACGTTTCCGGCGCAGATCGCCCTGCTCGACGCCGCCGCCAGAGCCGTCGCGGCGCTCGACGAGCCCGAGGAATGGAACGAGCCGGCCGCCGCCCGCCGGCGCGGCGAGACCGGCAGCCGGATCTTCGGCGCCGCGCCCGGCCGCTATGGCGCGGCCATGGCCGACCGGGCGCTCGATGGCGACTGGCGCTCGCGCGACGAACTCGGCGCGGCCTATCTCGCTGCCAGCAGCCATGCCTATGGCGGGGCGGACGGATCAGGACGGGCCGATATCGGCTTCGCGGCAAGGGTCGCGGCGGCCGATGCCTTCATCCATGCCAGCGACACCGCCGGCCGCGACATACTGGAAGCGACGAGCGCGGCCGATGCGATCGGCGGCTTCGTCGCGGCAATGCAGGCGCTGGGCGGAGAGGCTGTGACCTACAGCCTCGACACCTCCGATCCGCAGGCGCCGAAGGCGCGGACGCTCGCCGAGGATGTCTCGCGCATCGTCCATGGCAGGCTCTGCCATCCCCGCTGGATCGCGGGCCATCTCGCCCATGGCTGGCGCGGGGCGGCCGAGCTCGCCGAGGCGGTCGATGCGCTCTTCGTCTATGCCGCGAGCACGGACGCCGTCTCGGACGCCCTGTTCGATGCGGTGTTCCAGGCCTATTGCGGCAATGCCGCGACCTGGCAGGTGCTGGAGGCGGTCAACGCGCCGGCCGCCGCTTCGATCCGCTCGCGTCTCGCCGAAGCGCAGACGCGAGGGCTGTGGCGCAGCCGGCTGAACTCCACGGCGCTGCTCGCCGCCGAGCGGGAGGCGGCGGAATGAGCCTGCCCGCGCCCGAAACGATGCGACGCGGCTGGTGTCCCGGCACCTTGCGGCCGATGCAGACCGGCGATGGCTGGCTGGTGCGGCTGCATCCACCGCGCGGAGCGCTTTCACCGGCGCAGCTGGCATTCGTCGGCGAACTGGCGACCCGTCATGGCAATGGCCAGATCGAGATTTCGAGCCGCGGCAATCTCCAGCTGCGCGGCGTGCGCGAAGAGACACATCCGGCACTGGTCGCGGAACTGCTCGCCGCCGGGCTGGTCGATGAGGCGACGGGCGAGGGGCCGCACCGACTGGTGCTGGCTTCGCCGCTCGCCGGCCGTGAAGCGGGCGAGCTGCTCGACACTGCCGCCCTCGCCGCAGCAGTGGAAAGCGCCGGCCGCCGCGTCGCAGGGTTGCCGGCCAAGTTCTCGATCGTGGTCGATGGCGGCGGCGCTCTGGCGCTCGACGATTTTGCGGCCGATCTGCGCTTGCGCGCCGTCGCCATCGAGGCCGTCGCCTTCGGCCTGCCGGGCGGGCTCTGGTTCGGACCGGTCGATCCGGCAACTGCGCCCGCGATCGCCGCGATGCTGCTCACCGGCTTCACCGCCGAGGCGCGCGTCAGAAGCGGCGAGGTCCGGCGCATGCGCGAGCTCGACGACGAGGCGCTGAACGCGCTCGCCGCCGTGTGCGACCTGGCTCCGATGCCGGCTCCCACGGCGCGCCCTTTCCCTGCACCGGTTGGCGTCGCCGCCGAGCGGGACAACCGTTTCGCAGTCCTCGCCGGCCTGCCCTTCGGCCGCGGCGACGCCGCAAGCCTGGCACGGCTCGCGGAGCTGGCCGAGCGTTTCGCGATCGAAGAGATCCGGCTCTCGCCCTGGCGCGGTCTCGGCTTCTGCGGGGTTTCGAGCGCCGCCGAGGCGCTGGCTGCCGCCCTCGCACAAGAAGGCCTCGTGCTCTCGCCAAGCGACCCGCGCCTCCCCGTCTCGGCCTGTGCCGGCGCGCCGGCCTGCGATCGTGCCACCGCAGCGACGCTCGCTGATGCTGGACCTCTGTCGCAGGTCCTGGCGCCCCTGCTGGCGGAGGGGCTGACGCTGCATCTTTCCGGCTGCGTCAAATCCTGCGCCCGCCAGGGCGCTGCCGACCTCACCCTCCTGGCCAGCGAGGCCGGCTACGACGTCATCCTCGCCGGCAGCACCCGTGGCAAGCCGATCGCACATCTGACGCTGGCGGAACTTGTGCGCCGGCTCGAACCGGGTCAGGACATCCGCGCGCGCCTCGAGGCCGCAGCGCACCATCGGGAATGAAGATTTGAACACGCGCCACGCCTATCTGCGCGACGGAGCCGCGATCTACGAGCGCTCCTTCGCCATCATCCGGGCCGAATCCGACCTCTCCGGCTTTTCCGGCACCGCCGAGCGCGTCGTCGTGCGGATGATCCATGCCTGCGGCATGACCGATCTGCCCAAGGACGTGGCGATGTCGCCGGATTTCGCGGCGACCGCGGAAGCGGCCCTGGCCAAGGGCGCACCGATCCTTTGCGATGCCCGCATGGTCGCCGACGGCGTCACCCGCGCCCGCCTTCCCGCCGGCAACGAGGTGATCTGCACGCTCACCGACCCTTCGGTGGCGAAGCTGGCGCAGGAGATGGGTACGACCCGCTCGGCCGCGGCGATGGAGCTCTGGCGGCCGCATCTGGAGGGCAGCCTCGTGGTCATCGGCAATGCGCCGACCTCGCTGTTCCGCCTGCTCGACATGCTCGATGCCGGAGCGTCCAAGCCGGCCGCCGTGATCGGCATCCCCGTCGGCTTCGTCGGCGCGGCGGAATCGAAGGAGGCGCTGGCGCTGGACGGGCGCGTGCCTTTCCTCGTGGTGCATGGCCGGCGCGGCGGCTCGGCGATGGCGGCGGCGGCGGTCAATGCGCTGGCGCAAGTGAAGGAGTGAGAGGGTGAGCGAACAGGCCCCCCGCACCCTGCTCTTCGGCGTCGGCCTCGGCCCCGGCGATCCCGACTACATGACCGTGCGCGCCCGCGACATCATCCTCAAAGCCGACCGTCTCGTGCACTTCTGCAAGCGCGGCCGGCGCGGCAATGCCCGTGTCACGGCAGACGCGATCATCGCGCCGGATGCCGCCCGCGAGATCGAACTCGCCTTCCCGGTGACGACGGAGGTGCCGGTCGAGGATGAAGGCTATGCCGGGCCGATCGCCGCCTTCTACGACGCCGCTGCCGAAAGGCTCGCGGATGAAATGGCCGCCGGCCGCACCATCGCCGTACTCTGCGATGGCGATCCGTTCTTCTACGGCTCGTTCATGCATCTCTGGCGGCGCCTCGCCCAGCGCTTCCCGACCGAGGTGGTGCCGGGCGTCACCGGAATGGCCGGTGCCTGGACGCGGGCCGCCGCGCCGATCACCTGGGGCGACGACGTCATGACCGTGCTACCGGGCACGCTCGCCGAGGGCGAGCTGACGCGCCGTCTCGTCGACACCGATGCGGCGGTGATCATGAAGCTCGGCCGCAACCTGCCCAAGGTCAGGCGAGCCTTGCAGCAAGCAGGGCTGATCAACCGCGCCATCTATGTCGAGCGCGCCACCATGGCCGACCAGCGCGTGGTGAGGCTGGCCGAGAAGCCCGATGACGAGGCGCCCTACTTCTCGATGATCCTGGTGCCCGGCGAAGGGCGGCGGCTGTGACCGGCTCTCTCACCGTCGTCGGGCTCGGCCCCGGCGAAGCGCGCTATCTGACGCCGGCGGCACAGGCGGCACTCGATCAGGCCAGCGATCTTATCGGCTATGGCCCCTATCTCGACCGTATCCCCGTCCGGACCGGCCAGAGCAAGCATGCCAGCGACAACCGGGTCGAGATCGACCGGGCCCGGCATGCGCTGGAACTCGCCGCCGCGGGGAAGAAGGTCGCAGTGGTCTCCGGCGGCGATCCCGGCGTCTTCGCCATGGCGGCCGCCGTATTCGAGGCTGTAGAGGCCGGCGAGCCCGGCTGGCGCGAGCTCACGATCACCGTCGAGCCCGGCGTGACCGCAATGCTGGCAGCGGCCGCGGCGGCCGGAGCCCCGCTCGGGGGCGATTTCTGCGCGATCTCGCTATCGGACAATCTCAAGCCCTGGGACGTCGTCACCGCCCGGCTGGAGGCGGTGCTGCGGGCGGATTTCGTGATCTGCCTCTACAATCCGATCTCGAAGGCGCGGCCCTGGCAACTCGGCAAGGCGCTGGAACTCGCACTCGCCGTCCGGGCGCCCGACACGCCGGTGCTGTTCGCGCGCGCCATCGGCCGGGCCGACGAAGCACTGCGCGTCCTGACGCTGGGCGAAGCTCATGAAGCAGCAAGCACGGCCGACATGGCGACGCTGGTGATGATCGGTGCGAGCGGCACGCGCCTGATCGCGCGCGAGGGAAAGGCCCCCTTCGTCTATACGCCGCGCTCTGTGACGAAGAGCCCCTGTGCCACCAGCCAGGGCAGAACCTGATCGATATGGGTGACGTATTCGACATCGGGCTTGGGCGGCCGCTCGACCATGATCACCGGCAGGCCGAGCCGGCGCGCCGCGACGAGCTTGCCGAGCGTCATCGAGCCGCCGGCATTCTTGCTGACCAGGATCTGCGTCCCCTCCCGGTGCATCAGCCTTTCCTCGGCCTCGGCCTCGAAAGGCCCGCGCTGCTGCAGGACCTTGGCATGCGGCAGCGGCAGTTCACCAACCGGCTCGATGACCCGGATCAGATAGCGGTGCTGCGGTGCCGCGAAGAAATGCGGCAGCTCGAGCCGGCCGATGGTCAGGAAGACGCGCTGCGGCTCGGGGCCGAGCGCCTCGACAGCGGCGGCAATGTTCGGCACGCTGCGCCAGCGGTCGCCAGCCCGAGGCCGCCAGCTCTCGCGCCTGATCGCGAGCAGCGGCACGCCCTCGGCCTTGCAGGCGGCCTCTGCGTGAAAGGGCATGATGGCGGCGAAGGGATGGGTCGCATCGATGACCGCAACCACGCCTTCCTCGACGAGATAGCGGCGCAGGCCGGCAATGCCGCCGAAGCCGCCGATGCGGGTCGGCAGCGACAGCGGCCGCGGATCGGAGGTGTGGCCGGCGAGAGAGATCACGGCACGAATCTCGGGGGCCTGCTCAGCCAGAAGCTGATCAAGTGCAGCCGCTTCGCTGGTGCCACCAAGGATGAGGACGGTCATGAATCTTTTGTCGCCTGAAACCGACAAGCTGTCGAGCGCAGCGCAGCATGGCCCCTGGCTCTCGCTGGTCGGACTCGGCGAGGATGGCCGCGCCGGACTAACCCCAGAGGCTCTCGCGGCACTCGAACAGGCCGAGATCGTGTTCGGGGGAGAGCGCCATCTCAAGCTGATCGGAAAGGTCCCCGGCGAGGCCCGGGCATGGCCACAACCCTTCAGAAATGCGCTGCCGGCGATCCTGGCCGAACGCGGGCGGGCGGTCTGCGTTCTGGCCACCAGCGACCCGTTCCATTACGGCATCGGGGCCGGGCTGACCAAAGCGCTCCCTCCGGAGGAAATGCGGGTTATCCCGCAATTGTCAGCGTTTTCGATGGCTTGCACGCGGATGCGCTGGCCTCAGGAGGAGTGCGCGCTGGTCTCCCTGCACGGGCGGGCCTTACAGCGCATCATCCCGCTGCTGCAGCCGGGGGCACGCATCCTGGCGCTGTCCTGGGACGAATCGACGCCCGCCGCCGTCGCCGCGCTGCTGTCGGAGCGCGGCCTCGGCGGCAGCTCGCTCACCGTGCTCGAAGCGCTGGGAGGCCCGAAGGAGCGCGTCCGCGAGACGCGTGCCGACGCCTTCGCGATTGAGGGGATCGTGCCGCTCAACATGCTGGCGGTCAGCGTCGTCGCCGGCGCCGATGCCCGCATCCTGCCTCTGGCCAACGGCCTCGCCGACGACTGGTTCGAGCATGACGGCCAGCTGACCAAGGCCGACATCCGCGCGATCACACTCTCGGCACTCGCACCCCGCGCCGGCGAGCTGCTCTGGGATGTCGGTGCCGGCTCCGGCTCGATCGGCATCGAATGGTGCCTGCGCCACCGCCACAACCGCGCGATCGCTTTCGAGGAGCTCCCGGAGCGGGCGGCACGCATCGGTCGCAACCGGCTGACGCTCGGCGCAGTGCCGATCGAGATCGTCGAAGGCAAGGCACCGGCGAGCTTCGCCGGCAAGGCTTCACCCAATGCGGTCTTCATCGGTGGCGGGCTCGGCGATCCCGGCCTGTTCGAGGCCGCCTTCGCGGCGCTGAAGCCGGGCGGCCGGCTGGTCGCGAACGCCGTGACCATCGAGGGCGAGGCGCGGCTCGCGGCGCTGTTCGCGCAGCATGGCGGCAATCTGCGCCGCATCGGCATCGCTCATCTCGATCCGGTCGGAACGATGCATGGCTGGCGGCCGGCGATGCCGGTGACGCAATGGCGGGTGGTGAAGCCGTGAGCTCCGGCATGACCGCCGGCATCGGCCTGCGCTCCGGCACCTCGGAAGCCGACATCCTCGCCTGCCTGACGCAGGCGCTGGCGGCGGCCGGGATCGGCTCCGAGCGCCTCGGCCGGATCGCGACGCTCGCCTCGCGCTTCAGCGAGCCCGGTCTCGTCGCCGCCGCACGCACGCATCAGGTCGAGCTCGTCGCCATTCCCGACGAGGCGCTGGCCGGCTTTGAGGCCGCCTGCGCCACGCGCTCGACCCGCGTCGCAGGTCTCTATGGCGTCGGCTCGGTGGCGGAGGCGGCGGCACTGGCCGCCGCCGGGCCGGGCGCCGTGCTGGTGCAGCCGCGCATCGCCACGAGCCGCGTCACATGCGCGCTCGCCCGCAGCGCCGAACCGGACAAAAACGCCTTATGACCGTGCATTTCATCGGCGCCGGCCCGGGCGCCGCCGACCTGATCACCCTGCGCGGGCGCGACCTGATCGCCTGCTGCCCGGTCTGCCTCTATGCGGGGTCGCTGATCCCGCAGGCGATGCTCGGCTGGTGCCCGCCGGGCGCGCGCATCGTCGACACCGCCCCGCTCGATCTCGACGCGATCATCGCCGAAATCGCGGCGGCGCATGAGCAGGGCCAGGACGTGGCCCGGCTGCACTCCGGCGACATCTCGATCTGGAGCGCGACCGGCGAGCAGATGCGCCGGCTGGAAGCGCTCGGCATTCCCTATGAGGTCACGCCGGGTGTGCCGGCCTTCGCCGCCGCCGCCGCCGCGCTGAAGCGCGAGCTCACCCTGCCGGGCGTCGCGCAATCGCTGGTGCTGACGCGGACCTCAGGACGCGCCTCGGCCATGCCGGAAAAGGAGAAGCTCACGACCTTCGCCGCTTCGGGGACGACGCTCGCCATTCATCTCTCGATCCATGTGATCGAGCAGGTCGCCGCCGAGCTTACGCCGTTCTACGGCGCCGATTGCCCGGTCGCGGTGGTGTTTCGCGCCTCCTGGCCGGATGAACGGGTGTTGCGTGGCACGCTCGCCGACATCGCGGCGCAGGTGCGCTCCGCCGATCTCGAACGGACCGCGCTGATCCTGGTCGGCCCGGCCCTCGGCAGCGCGGATTTCGGCGAGAGCGCACTGTATTCCACCGGCTATGACCGCCGTTTCCGGCCGCGCGGGGGACAGGCATGACGGCCAGGGGCCTGCTCATCGCCGCACCGCGCTCCGGCTCCGGCAAGACCACGATCACGCTCGGCCTGCAGCGGGCGCTCACCCGACGCGGGCTTGCCGTGCGCGGCCTGAAATGCGGGCCGGACTATATCGACCCGGCCTTCCACGCCGCCGCGACCGGCGCCCCCAGCGCCAATCTCGACAGCTATGCGATGTCGGACGCGCTGCTTGCCGGCATCGCAGGCACGGCGGCGCAGGATGCCGACGTCATCGTCGCCGAGGGCTCGATGGGCCTGTTCGACGCTGTCCCGGGGCCGGAAGGGCACACCGGCGCCAGCGCCGACATCGCCGCTTTGCTCGGCTGGCCGGTCGTGCTCGTCGTCGACGTCTCCGGTCAGGCGCAATCGGCCGGGGCGGTCGCGCTCGGCTGCAAGCTCTACGATCCGCGCATCAGGATCGCCGGGGTCATCCTCAACAAGGTCGCGAGCGAACGCCATCGCCGGCTCGCCGCCGCCGGCATGGAGCGGATCGGCCTGCCGGTCTTCGGCGCACTGCCGCGCGAGGCCAGCCTGATCCTGCCCGAGCGCCATCTCGGCCTGGTGCAGGCCGGCGAGACCGACGATCTGCATGCCCGGCTCGATGCGTTGGCGGAAGCGGTCGCAGGCGCGGTCGATCTCGATGCGGTCGTCGCTGCGGCCGGCGCGACGATGCTGCCGGTATCGGGCGAGGCCGCGGCGGCCCTGCCCGCCCCCGGCAAGCGCATCGCCATCGCCCGCGACTCCGCCTTCAGCTTCGTCTACCCGCATGTCGAGGCCGGATGGCGGGCGCAAGGAGCCGAACTCCGCCCATTCTCGCCGCTGGCCGACGAGGCGCCCCCGGACGACTGCGACGCCTGCTGGCTGCCCGGCGGCTATCCGGAGCTGCATGCCGGGCGGATCGCCTCGGCCTCGCGCTTCCTCGACGGCCTGCGCACCTTCGCCCGGACGCGCCCCGTCCATGGCGAATGCGGCGGCTATATGGTGCTCGGCCGGAGCCTGACCGATGCCGACGGGGTAAGCCATGCCATGGCAGGGCTGCTCTCGGTCGAGACCAGCTTTGCCAAGCGCAAGATGAATCTCGGCTACCGCAACGCCGTACTGGAAGCCGATTGCCCGCTCGGAGCGGCGGGCGCGCGCCTGAGCGGCCATGAGTTCCATTATGCCAGCATCGTCTCGCAAGGCGAGGACCCGTCGCTCGCAGTGGTCAGCGACCCGCATGGCTCGGCCCCGGTTCCCGCAGGCAGCCGCCGTGGGCACGTGACCGGCTCCTTCTTCCACGCCATCGCGCGCAGGGCTGAGCCTTGAGCGCGCAATCGATCCGAACCACCTTCAGCCCTCATCCTGAGGAGCGACCCGCAGGGTCGCGTCTCGAAGGATGCTCCAGCAGGCTTCGAAACGACCTGAAACATCCTTCGAGAGGCCGCTGCGCGGCTCCTCTGGATGAGGGCTGAGAAGAGATGTCCGCCCAATCTCCGAGCTTCGACGAGGCCTTCGCCGAAAAGCTCGGCGAGTTGCTGGCCTGGCGGCGCGATGTCCGGCGTTTCCGCGCGGATGCCCTGCCGGACGCGCTGCTCGCCAAGCTCATCGCCCTGATGGAACTCTCACCCTCGGTCGGCCATTCGCAGCCCTGGCGCTGGCTGAGGGTCGACGATCCCGATCAGCGTCTCGCGGTGCAGGCGAGCTTTTCCCGCTGCAATGCCGAGGCGCTGGCCGATTACGAGGGCGAGCGCGCGGCGCTCTATGCGCGGCTGAAGCTCGAGGGCTTGCGCGAGGCGCCAGTGCAGTTCGCGGTGTTCTGCGATCACGGCACCTTGCAGGGCCATGGCCTCGGCCGGCGGACCATGCCGGAAATGCTGGATTATTCGGTCGTCGCCGCGATCACCCAGTTCTGGCTCGCCGCCCGTGCCCATGGCGTCGGCGTCGGCTGGGTCTCGATCCTCGACCCCGAAGAGGTGCGCCGCATCGCCGGCGCACCACCCGGATGGAAGCTGGTCGCCTATCTCTGCGTCGGCTTCCCGGTCGAAGAGCACGATGTGCCGGAGTTGGTGCAAGCCGGCTGGGAGAAAGGGCGCAGCTGAGCTGCGCCCGTCATTGTCGGAGCCCCTGCGTCAGGAGATGGCCGGGTCGAGCCCGGCCATGACACGCAGCGTCAGAGCGCGACCTTGAACGGCGCCTCGGTTTTGGCCTTGATCTCGTCGAGGGTGACGCCCTCGGCGAGTTCGATCAGGGTCATGCCGGCGCCGTTCTCGTCGATCGAGAAGACGCCGAGATCGGTGATCACCATGTCGACGACGCCGGCGCCGGTCAGCGGCAGGTCGCAGGCCTTGAGCAGCTTCGGCGATTCCGAGCCGTCCTTGTTCCTGGCGACATGCTCCATCACCACGACGACCTTCTTGACGCCGGCGACGAGGTCCATGGCACCGCCCATGCCCTTCACCATCTTGCCGGGGATCATCCAGTTGGCGAGGTCGCCATTCTGCGCGACCTGCATGGCGCCGAGGATGGAAAGGTCGATATGGCCGCCGCGGATCATGCCGAAGGAATCAGACGACGAGAAATAGCTCGTCGTCGGCAGTTCGGTGATGGTCTGCTTGCCGGCATTGATCAGGTCGGGATCCTCCTCGCCCTCATAGGGGAAGGGGCCCATGCCGAGCATGCCGTTCTCCGACTGGAGCTGCACGCTCATGCCGTCGGGGATGTAGTTCGAGACGAGCGTCGGGATGCCGATGCCGAGATTGACGTAGAAACCGTCCTTCAGCTCCTTGGCGGCACGCGCGGCGATCTGTTCACGGGTCCAGGCCATGTGCGTGATCTCCTGCTCAAGCCGTTTCGCGCTTGCGGACGGTGCGCTGCTCGATGCGCTTCACCGGGTTCGCCAGATGGACGATCCGCTTCACGAAGATGCCGGGGGTGTGGATGTGGTCGGGATCGATCTCGCCGGCCGGGACGAGATGCTCGACCTGCGCCACGGTCAAGCGCGAGGCCGTCGCCATCATCGGATTGAAGTTGCGCGCGGTCTTCCGGTAGACGAGGTTGCCCTCGGTATCGCCCTTCCAGGCATGGACGATCGAGATGTCGGCGAACAGGCCGCGCTCCATGATGTAGCGCTCGCCGTCGAACTCGCGCTCCTCCTTGCCTTCGGCGATCAGCGTGCCGACGCCGGTCTTGGTGAAGAAGGCCGGGATGCCGGCGCCGCCGGCGCGGATGCGCTCGGCGAGGGTGCCCTGCGGGTTGAATTCGAGTTCGAGCTGGCCGGAAAGATACTGCTCGGCGAAGAGCTTGTTCTCGCCGACATAGGAACTGATCATCTTCTTGATCTGCTTGGTCTCGAGCAGGATGCCGAGCCCGGCACCATCGACGCCGGCATTGTTGGAGATGAAGGTCAGGTTCCTGGCGCCGGAGTCGCGGATCGCCTCGATCAGCGTATCGGGAATGCCGCACAGGCCGAAGCCGCCCGCCATGATGGTCATGCCGTCCTTGACGATGCCGGCGAGTGCCGCCGCCGCATCGGGATAGACCTTCTTCATCGTGATGCCTTTGTCGCTGGGAAAGGAAGCTGATCGGGCCTGCAGCAAGAACTAGCCGAGCCCCCAGCGGCCCGCAACACGGGAAAGTCCGTCTCGGGCAGCGCCCCGCTGGACCATGACGGCTCAGCCTGACGGGAAGCCCGGACTTGCCGGTGAGGTTTCGCGCCCGCGAGGTCCCGCTCGCGCGCCAGCCGGCACCGAACCCGTCTTCCGGACGCCGGCTTGGGAACGACAGCGCTCCACCCGAGGCCTTACGCCTTTTGTCTAAGCCGGGCTTTTCACCCCAACCGGATGGACTTCCCTGCACATGCGCGCCGTTGACATGGGTGATATGCGCGGTGCAGCATGACGGCCTAGGGGAAACGATCAAACAAGATTGAACGGGGTGACCGACATGCGTGAGTTGTATGTCTGAGGATATTATTCTCTCGACGTCGGGTCTTACGAAAGAATTCGCCGGCTTCACAGCAGTCAATGGGGTCGATCTCAGCGTCAAACGCGGCACGATCCACGCGCTGATCGGCCCGAACGGCGCCGGGAAGACGACCTGCTTCAATCTTCTGACCAAGTTTCTCGCGCCGACGCGCGGGTCGATCGTCTATAATGGCCGCGACATCACGCGGCAGAAGCCGGCAGAGATCGCGCGGCTCGGCTTGGTGCGCTCCTTCCAGATCTCGGCGGTGTTCCCGCAGCTCAGCGTGATGAACAATGTCCGCATCGCGCTGCAGCGCAAGCGCGGCGACTCCTTCGATTTCTGGCGTTCCGAAGACGTGCTGCGTTCGCTCGACAAGGAGGCGCTGGCGCTGGTCGAGGCCGTTGGTCTGTCCTCGTTCGCCAACCTGCCGGCGGTCGAGCTCTCCTACGGACGCAAGCGCGCCCTGGAGATCGCCACGACCCTGGCGCTCGACCCGGAAATGCTGCTGCTCGACGAACCGATGGCCGGCATGGGCCGCGAGGACATCGAGCGGATCGCGACGCTGATCCGCAAGGTCTCGAAGAACCGAACCATCCTGATGGTCGAGCACAACCTCTCGGTGGTGGCCTCGCTGTCGGACCGCATCACCGTGCTCGCCCGCGGCCAGGTCCTGGCCGAAGGCGACTATGCCACGGTCTCGAAGGACCCGCGCGTGGTCGAGGCCTATATCGGCTCGGGAGTCGGCCATGGCCATTGAAGCGACCCTGGAGCGCAAGACGCAGGCCGGGACGACGCCGCTGCTGAAGGTGCGCGGCCTCGAAGCCTGGTATGGCGAGAGCCATGTCCTGCACGGCATCGACCTCGATGTCGGCGAGGGCGAGGTGGTGACCCTGCTCGGCCGCAACGGCGCCGGCAAGACGACGACGCTGAAGTCGATCATGGGCGTGATCGGCAAGCGCAAGGGCTCGGTCAACTTCGCCGGCAAGGAGACGATCTCGCTGCCCTCGCGCGCCATCGCCAGGCTCGGCCTCGGCTATGTCCCCGAGGAGCGCGGCATCTACTCGACCCTCTCGGTCGAGGAGAACCTGATGCTGCCGCCGCAGGTGAAGCCTGGCGGGCTCTCGGTCGCGCAGATCTTCGAGCTCTTTCCCAACATCAAGGAGCGGCTGAGGAGCCAGGGCACCAAGCTCTCGGGCGGCGAGCAGCAGATGCTGGCGATCGGCCGCATCCTGCGCACCGGCGCCAACCTGCTGCTGCTCGACGAGCCGACCGAGGGCCTCGCCCCGGTGATCATCGACCAGATCGGCGCGACCATCCGCATGCTCAAGCAGAAGGGCTTCACCATCGTCCTGGTCGAGCAGAACTTCCGCTTCGCCCAGACCGTCGCCGACCGTCACTACGTCGTCGAGCAGGGCAAGGTGATCGACATGATCCCGAACGAGGAGCTCGACGCCAATATCGACAAGCTGCACGGCTATCTCGGCGTCTGAACCAGTCCAGAACAAAGACATAAGGTGGAGGAACGGCATGAAGACTACAGCACTGCTTCTCGGGACCGCGCTCGCCGCACTGGCGGCCGGCGCCGCCCAGGCCCAGACCAGCGTCAAGGTCGGCGTGATGAACGACCGCTCAGGCCTCTATGCCGACCTCTCCGGCGAAGGCTCGGTGATCGCGGCCCGCATGGCGGTCGAGGATTTCAAGGCGGCGGAGAAGGGCATCAAGGTCGAGATCGTCTCGGCCGACCACCAGAACAAGCCGGACGTCGGCTCGACCATCGCCCGGCAGTGGTATGATCAGGATGGCGTCGACGCGATCCTCGACGTGCCTACCTCCTCGGTCGCACTGGCGGTCAACCAGATCACCAAGGAAAAGAACAAGATCCACATCAATTCGGGCGCGGCCTCCTCGGACCTGACCGGCAAGGCCTGCTCGCCGAACACGATCCACTGGACCTATGACACCTATGCGCTGGCCCAGGGCACGGGCGGCGCCATGGTGAAGGCCGGCGGCGACAGCTGGTTCTTCATGACCGCCGACTACGCCTTCGGCCATGCGCTCGAGCGCGACACCGGCGCCATCGTCACCAAGAATGGCGGCAAGGTCGTCGGCGCGGTGCGCACGCCGTTCCCGGGCACCGACTTCTCCTCCTTCCTGCTCCAGGCCCAGGCCTCGAAGGCCAAGGTCATCGGTCTCGCCAATGCCGGCGGCGACACGATCAACTCGATCAAGCAGGCGGGCGAATTCGGCATCACCTCGGCCGGGCAGAAGCTCGCCGGTCTCCTGGTCTTCATCACCGACGTGCATGCGCTCGGCCTGCAGACGGCACAGGGGCTGGTCCTGACCGAGGCCTTCTACTGGGACAATAATGACGGGACGCGCGCCTGGTCGGAGCGCTTCGCCAAGGCCAATGGCGGCAAGAAGCCGTCCATGGTCCAGGCCGGCGTCTATTCCGGCATGCTGCACTATCTCAAGGGCATCGAGGCGGCCAAGAGCAAGGACGCCACCGCCGTGATGGCGAAGATGAAGGAGCTGCCGACGGACGACCCGCTGTTCGGCAAGGGCTCGGTCCGCGCCGATGGCCGCAAGATGCACGACATGTACCTGTTCGAAGTCAAGAAGCCGTCGGAATCGAAGGGACCGTGGGACTATTACAAGCAGGTCGCGGTGCTGAAGGCCGACGACGCCTTCAAGCCGCTTTCCGAAAGCGAGTGCCCGCTCGTCAAGAAGTGAGGGGCTGACGACAGCCTCCGCACCATCCAAGGCTCCGGGGCCGCGAGACGGCCCCGGATTGTCTGTTGTCGGGAACGGTAGATCCGCATGTTCGAGTTACTTGGCATTCCGCCGCAAGCCTTGTTCGGCCAGCTTCTGCTCGGCCTGATCAACGGCTCGTTCTACGCCATCCTCAGCCTCGGGCTGGCGGTGATCTTCGGCCTGCTCAACATCATCAACTTCACCCATGGCGCGCAGTACATGATGGGCGCCTTCGTCGCCTGGATGTGCCTGAACTATCTCGGCGTGAACTATTGGGCGGCGCTGGTCCTGGCCCCGGTGCTCGTCGGCTTCACCGGCGTCATCATCGAGCGATTATTCCTGTCGCGGATCGCCCATCTCGACCATCTCTACGGGCTCCTGCTGACCTTCGGCCTCGCCCTGATCATCCAGGGGCTGTTCCGCAACAGCTATGGTTCCTCGGGCCTGCCCTACCAGATCCCGGACGCGCTGCGCGGCGGCTATAATCTCGGCTTCATGTTCCTGCCGACCTATCGCGCCTGGGTGGTCGTCGCCTCGATCGCGGTCTGCCTCGCGACCTGGTTCATGATCGAGAAGACCAAGCTCGGCGCCTATCTGCGTGCCGCCACCGAGAACGCGACGCTGACCCAGGCCTTCGGCATCAACGTGCCGCTGCTGGTGACGCTGACCTATGGCTTCGGCGTGGCGCTCGCCGCCTTCGCCGGCGTGCTCGCCGCACCGATCTACTCGGTCAACCCGAACATGGGCGCCGACCTGATCATCGTCGTCTTCGCGGTCGTGGTGATCGGCGGCATGGGCTCGATCATGGGCGCCATCGTCACCGGCTTCAGCCTCGGGCTGGTCGAGGGCCTGACCAAGGTGTTCTACCCGGAAGCCTCCGCCACCGTCATCTTCATCATCATGGTGCTGGTGCTGCTGGTGAAGCCGGCCGGCCTGTTCGGGCGCGCCACCTGATGCACGCGCCTCTCGTCATCACGGCCTCGCTGCCGCTTCGTTTCGAAGGAGCCGCTCATGGCTGAAGTCCTCCCCGCCGATGGCTCCGTGGCGCACGCCGCTGCCGAGCGCAGCACGGCGAGCCTGCACCGCAACGTCATGATCGGTATCGCGATCGCGCTGGTGATCGCACCCTTCGTGGCCTACCCCGTCTTCGTCATGAAGGTGCTGTGCTTTGCGCTGTTCGCGCTCGCCTTCAACCTCCTGCTCGGCTATGGCGGCCTGCTCTCCTTCGGTCACGCCGCCTATTTCGGCATGGCGAGCTATGTCTGCGCCTATGCGGCCAAGCACTGGGGCTTCAACCCGGAATTCGCGATCCTGGCCGGCACCTGCGTCGCCGCGCTGCTCGGCCTCGTCTTCGGCTCGCTCGCCATCCGCCGACAGGGCATCTATTTCGCGATGATCACCCTGGCGCTGGCCCAGATGGTGTTCTTCTTCTCGCTGCAGACGCCGCGCTTCACCGGCGGCGAGGACGGCATCCAGGCCGTGCCGCGCGGCAAGCTCTTCGGCATGATCAACCTCGCCGACGACCGCACCCTGTACTGGGTCGTGGCGCTGATCTTCATGGGCGGGCTGCTCGCCTTCTACCGCATCATCCACTCGCCCTTCGGCCAGGTCTGCAAGGCGATCCGGGACAATGAGCCGCGCGCCATCTCGCTGGGCTATCGCGCCAACCAGTACAAGCTCGCCGTCTTCGTGCTCTCGGCGACACTGGCCGGGCTCGCCGGCTCGACCAAGGCGATCGTCTTCCAGCTGGCCTCGCTGACCGACGTGCACTGGTCGATGTCGGGCGAAGTGGTGCTGATGACGCTGGTCGGCGGGCTCGGGACGATCTTCGGGCCGATCGTCGGCGCCCTCGTCATCGTCTCCATGCAGAACTTCCTCGCCACGCTCGGCGCCTGGGTCACCGTCATCCAGGGCGTGATCTTCGTGCTTTGCGTCCTGCTGTTCCGTGAGGGCATCCTCGGCGTCATCGCCAAATGGATCAAGAAACCGCTCTGAGCGGCTGCTTCAACGCGCCAGCAGGAACGCTGCCAACGCCGCCCGATCAGCCTCACCGAGGCCGACGGGCGGACTCATCCAGCCTCCGGGCACAACCGCATCGGGATCGGCGAGATAAGCCTTGAGGCGCTCGGTATCCCAGCGCAGGCCCTTCTCGCGCATGGCAGTGAAGCCGGGCGAATAGTCGAAGCCGGCGGCCGCGCCGAGGAGCCGACCGGAGAGCCCGTCGAGCGTCGGACCGGCCATGGGCACCCTGCCCGGCTCGAGCGCGTGGCAGGAGCGGCAGCCCTGAAACAAGGCCTCGCCGCGCTTCAATTCGTCGGCTACCGCGCCCGTACCGCCGGCCAGCGCGAGGACGGCCAGAACGGCGAATCCCAGCCTCACGCGGGCTTCACGGTCTGGATCCGGACCAGCCGATTGGTGCCGCTCTCCCCGCCCCAGGCTTCGCCGGAGCGCCCGTCCATCTGGCGGACATTGGCGCCGGCCCGATCGCTCGGGAAGCTGTGGAAGCCCTCGGTCAACGGGTCGAAGCGGAGGATGGCGTTGGCGGCAAAATCGCTGAGCCAGACCTTGTCGGCATCATCGACATAGACCGAATAGGTGCGCGGCCTGTCGCCCGGCAGCTTCCAGGCCTTCCAGCTACCGCTCTCGGTATCATAGGAAGAGACCTGGCCGGAATTCCATTCGCTGACCCAGATCCGGTTCTTCGAATCCGACCAGACCCGCCGCGCACCCTGCCCTTCCGTCGGCGGATCGACCACGGTGAAGGACGTGGTCTCGGTATCGACCCGCGCAATGTAGTTGCCGGCGAGCGAAGCGAACCAGATCTCGCCGGAGGGCGTGCGCGTCATGCCATAGGGGCCGGCGCCGCGCGGGGCGTCGAACACCTCCATCTTGCCGGAATTGGGATCGAGCCGGCCGATGATGCCGTTCTGGCCGCTGAACCAGAGAACACCCTTCTTGTCGAAGACCGGGGTGTTGAGATTGGCGCGCTCGCGGCCCGCCGGCAGCGGGAACAGCCGGACCTCATTGCTCTTACCGTCGATCCGGGCGATGGCGTTCTGTCCGCCCTCGGTGACCCAGGCGGCACCGTCCGGGCCGCGCACCACGCCATGCGGCGCCGCGCCCTCACCGAGCGAAATCACCTTGATCTGGCTGCTGCGCGGGTCGAAGCGCCCCAGCGTGCCGTTGCGCTGGCCACAAACCCAGAGCGTGCCGTCGCCGGCATCGGTGACATCGCGCGAGCCCTTGATCCCGGGCACGTCGAAATAGGTCACGATGAAGGGATTGCCCGGCCGAGGCTGCTCGGTCGCCTGCGCGCGCAGGATCAGGCTGGGAGCAGCGAGGCCAGCAAGACCGCCTTTCAGGAACGAACGGCGCAGCATCGGCTTCTCCTTTCGTCGGTGGCAGGCCGGAGCATCCGGCCATCGGCCCTTGGCCTAAACCGACAAGTTGGTGAAACTTGGCTCGCCGCGCCGCGGTTCCCTCAGAGCTGCCGCTGGACCGAGGCCGGCAAGGTCGAGACCCGCGCCATCTCGCCGCCGAGGAATTCCTCGGGCGCTGCGAGATAGTCGCAGGCCATCGCCATGGCATCGACGCCCCAGAAGATCTCGCCGTCGATCAGCAGGCTCGGCACGCCGAATATGCCCGCAGCGACCGCCTCCTCGGTGTTCTGGCGCAGGCTGTCCTTGACGTTCTGGTAGCCGATCGCCTGGACGGCGTCGGGCTGACCGCCGGCGATCGCGACCAGACCGAGCACTTGCGGGTCGTTGGCGTCGCGCCCCTCCGCCCAGACCAGCCGGAAGGCCTCCGCGACCGCGTGCTCGTCGCCTTCCAGCGCTGTCAGCAGGCGCAGCATCGCCAGCGGGTTGAACGGGTGGCTCGGCGGAAAGCGGAAGGGGATGCCCATGGCTTCGGCCAGATGCGTGGCGAGACGATAGGTGTGGACGCGCTTGGGCGCGATCTCGGCCGGGCCGAGCTGGCCCCAGGCCTTGAGCACCGCGCCGAAGACGATCGGCTTCAGCTCGACCGGCCGATAGGCGCGGATGTCGTCGAGCTTCGACAGCGCGAGATGCGCGAAGGGCGAGATGATGTCGAAATACCAGATGGCGGGCTTGGTCACGGGGCTCACTTGATCAGCTTGGCTGCGGCACGGAATTGCGGATGCTCGGCGGTGCGCAACCATTCGAACACCACCATCTCGGTGGTGACGATCTCGGCGCCATGGCGCTCCATGCGGCGTAGCGCCACCTCCTTGCTCTCGGGTGCGCGCGAGCCGATCGCATCCTGCACCACGACGACGCGGCGCTTGCGGGCCAGCAGAGAGAGCACGGTCTGGCCGACGCAGACATGGGCCTCGCAGCCACAGATTATCAGCTCCTCCTCGCCTGCGAGGGCCGCGATAAAGGCCGGCGCGCCGCAGGAATCGAAGCTCATCTTGGCGATCACCGGGCCTGCCCCGGCGAGCTCGGGGACGGTCGTCCCGAGGCCGGCCGGGTTCTGCTCGGTCATCAGCACGGGCACGCCGAGCAGGCCGGCGGCGTCGACGAGGCGGCGGGCATTGGCGACGAGGCGGGCCCCGTCATGGATCGCCGGCATCAGCCTTGCCTGGAAATCGACGATGACGAGGCGGGAACGGCCGGCATCGATCAGGCTCATCGTCATCGGGCTCCATGCTGGAGCCGGTCCAGCTCCGTTTCGACATGGCGCTCCATCAGCGCGCGCGGCGGCGTTCCGAACATCCGGATACGCCGCGTATGCGCCAGGAGGAGCACGCCGGAAGCATGGGCGAAGGCATCGGCCATGATCAAGTCTGCGAGCTCTGGATTCGCACCGAGCTCGCGCGCCGCCTCACGGATCGGCGCCAGGCTCGCCTCCAACGCCTCGTTCAGCGTCCGATCGCGTTCGCGGCCGAGGCCGTGCGGGCGCATGCCGCCGCGAAACAGGTAGAAGCCGAGATCGAGATCGCGCGGGTTCTCGGCGTAGAAATCGAAGAAGGCGAGCGCGGCCGCACGGAAACGCTGCGGCGGGGTCGCCGCGCCTGCGACCGCGGCGTCGACGAAGGCGGTCAGCGCCGCAAGCGACTGGCCGAGCACCTCGGCATAGAGCGCCTCCTTCGAGTCGAAATGGAAATACAGTGCCGCCGGGGTGTAGCCGGCTTCGGCCGCGATCGCCCGCAGGGACGCACCGTCGAGACCGTCACGCTCGAAGATCGTCCTCGCTGCGGTCAGGATCAGGCCGCGCTTGAGATCGGTCGCGGCATAGCGCCCGCGCTTTCGTCCCGTCGCCTCCTCCCCCATCCTGGAACTCCTCAAAAAGACCACTTGACGAAAATCTAACACCGTTCAATTTTATCGGCAACAACCCCGCTGGAGGACGACGCCATGCTGATGGATGCAGCCGCCTATCGCGAGTCGCTGCGCAGCTACCACCCGCGGGTCTTCGTCGGCGGGCAGAGCGTGAGCTCCGTCGCCGACGAGCCCATGCTGGCACCGGGAATCAACGCGGTCGGCGTCACCTACGACCTCGCCCATGACGAGCCCCACCGGCCGATCATGACCGCGCTGCAGGCGAGCTCGGGCAAGACCGTCAACCGCATGCTGCATGTCGACGCCTCGTCCAGCGATCTCCTAGCCAAGCTCGAGGCGGTGCGCCTGGTCTGCAAGATCTCCGGCTGCGCCCAGCGCTATCTGACGCATGACGCCTTCGGCGGCATCCTGCAGGCGACGACGCGGGCCGACGCCAACCACGGCACGGATTACGGCCAGCGCTTCCTCGCCTATCTGCACGATGCGCAGGACCGCGACCTGACGATCGGCGTTGCGATGACCGACGCCAAGGGCGACCGCTCGAAGCGGCCGGGCGCGCAGGCGAACCGCGATGCCTACGTCCACATCAAGGAACGGCGGAAGGACGGCATCGTCATCCGCGGCACCAAGGCGATCGTCACCGGCGCGCCCTATATGCATGAATTCCTGGTGATGCCCTGCCGCACCCATGCCCCGGGCGACGAGGATTTCGCACTCTGCTGCGCCGTGCCCTGCGATGCGGAAGGCGTCACCATCGTCGCCCGCCCGGCAGGCAGGCCAGGCGATCCGGCGGCGAAGTTCTCGGCGAAATACGGCCAGTCGACCGGCGCGGTGATGTTCGACGACGTCTTCGTACCCTGGGACCGGGTGTTCATGGCCGGCGAGATCGAGGAAGCAGGCTACCTCACCACCAGCTATGCCAGCCATCACCGCCATAGCTGCATCGGGGCACGGGCCGGCTTCGGCGACCTGCTGATCGGCGCCGGAGCGCTGATGATCGAGGCCAACGGGCTCGATGCCGACCGCCATTCCCATATCCGCGAGCAGATGGTCGAGTTGATCACCATCACCGAGAGCTTTTTCGCCTGCGGCGTCGCGGCCTCGGTCTACTGCCAGAAGGACGCGTCGGGCGTCGCCATGCCGGACGCCGTGTTCTCGAACATCGGCAAGCTGCTGCTGGCGACCAAGATCTACGACATGCACCGCATCGCCCATTACGTCTCGGGCGGGTTGATCGTCGCCCTGCCCGGGCCGGACGAGGACCACAATCCCGAGACGGCCGGCTCCCTCGCCGCCGTGCTGACCGGACGGCCGGACGTGCCCTATGAGCAGCGGGCGGAGGTGGCGCGCTTCATCGAGGACCTGACCGTCTCGAAGGAGGCCGGCTGGTATTCGGTGATCTCGCTGCATGGCGGCGGCTCGCCCGAGGCGATGAAGCGCGAGATCTGGCGCAATTATCCCGTCATGGAAAAGGTCGAGCTGGTCGAGAGCCTGCTCGACCGCGGCGTCCTCGCCGACGGCTCGCGCGTCTCCAAGCAGCCCGGCCGCTGCTGCGTCACGGGCTGCGAGGTGCCGGAGCGCATGACGACGCAGGAGGCGGCGGAATAGCGCCCGTACCGTCATGGTCGGGCCTGTCCCGACCATCCCCGTCTTCCCTTCATCCGCGTCGCAAGACGTGGATGCTCGGCACGAGGCCGAGCAGGACGAAAGAGCCCTTCATGACCGCTCACACCGCTGCCACCCATCAGGTCCTCAACCAGGCCCGGCCGGCCACTGGCTGGAACGCCTTTTCCGGCGATACGGTGCTGCAGGGCGTCGTCGCGCGTCTGGTGCCCTGGGCCACGGGCAAGGCCGGCGCTCTCGGCGCCCTCGCCGGCGATGCCGATACGCAGGATCTCGCACGTCTCGCCAATCGGCACGGGCCGGAACTCAGGACCCATGACCGCTACGGCAACCGCATCGACTGGATCGAGTTCCACCCGGCCTGGCACGAATTGATGGGTCTCGCCTTCGCTCATGAGGTGCCTTCGCTCGCCTGGACGACGAAGCAGGCCAATGGCCACACCGCGCGGGCGGTGATGTCCTATCTCTGGAACCAGGTCGAGCACGGGGTCGGCTGCCCGACCGGCATGACCTATGCCGCCTATCCCGGCCTCGCCCAGCCGGAATTCGCGCTCTGGCGCGAGAAGATCACCTCGGGCCGCTATGACGAGCGCCCACTCCCGGTGGCGCAGAAGACCGGCGCCAGCATCGGCTACGCGATGACCGAGAAGCAGGGCGGCTCGGATCTGCGCCAGACCCAGACGACCGCGCGCTTTCTCGAAGACACTCCGGAGGGCCGGGTCTATCTGATCACCGGGCACAAATGGTTCTTTTCGGTGCCGCAATCGGACGGGTTCTTCACCCTGGCGCAGACCGAGAGCGGCGTCTCCTGCCTGTTCTGCCCGGGCTTCCTGCCCGATGGCAGCCGCAACCGGCTGCAGATCCAGCGCCTGAAGGACAAGGCCGGAAACCGCTCGAACGCCTCCTCCGAGGTCGAATTCCGCGAGTGCCTGGGCTGGCTCGTCGGCGCGGAAGGCGCCGGCATCAAGGAGATCCTCTCCCACGCCCATCTCACCCGGCTCGACTTCTCCGTCGGCTCGGCCGGGCTGATGCGGCAGGCGCTGACTTTGACGCTGAACCACACCCAGTCGCGCCGGGGTTTCGGCTCCTCGCTGGCCGAGCAGCCGATGATGAGCAATATCCTCGCCGATCTCGCAATCGACTCGGAGGCCTCGACGCTGATGGCCTTCCGGATCGCCGCCGCGACGGACGCGATGGAGACGAACGAGCAGGAACGCCATCTCGCCCGCGTCTCGACGCCGCTGGCAAAATTCTGGAACTGCAAGCGCGCCGCCGCCTTCGTCGTCGAGGCGCTGGAATGCCATGGCGGCAACGGCTTCATCGAGGAGAACCCGATGGCGCGGCTCTATCGCGAGGCGCCGCTGAACGCGATCTGGGAGGGCACCTCGAACATGATGTGCATGGACGTACTGCGCTCCTTCAACCGCGACCCGCGCACCAAGGAGGCCTTCATGGAAGAGGTCGGCAGCGCGCGCGGCGCCAATCGTGCCCTCGACCGCTGGCTCGACCGGCTCGGCGCGGAGGTCGCCAAGCCACGCAATGATGACGGCCATGGCCGCCGGCTCGCCAATCTGATGGCCTATGCGCTGCAGGCCTCCGAACTGAGGAAGCATGCCGACGAGGCGGTGTTCGAGACCTTCTGCCGCTCGCGGCTCGATGCCGACTGGGGCTATGTCTTCGGCACGCTCGAGCCTTCGCCGGAGCTTGCCGGCATCGTCCAGCGCGCGACGGTAGCGCGGATGTAGCGCGACGGCCGCCCTGTCATTGCGAGCGTAGCGAAGCAATCCAGCCGATGCATCGCGACCCCTGGATTGCTTCGGAGCTTCGCTCCTCGCAATGACGGCAGCGACCGTCGCAGCTTTCGAAAATCGCGCGCCCCAAGCCCATCCTCACGAGGAGGCGGACACCCTACCAACCCTATGCGCGCGTTCCGTGGAGCGCCGCCCTCAGGCGGCGCAGCAGGCGTGGGCCCGTGCCGGCTCCTCGTACTCGTCATGGCGCTTGACGAAGCTGAGCGTCGACGTCTCGTTGCGGCCCCTGGGCGCGCGGTCGAGGATCATCAGCGTCGAGACCAGATCCTCGAGGCCGCGGGCATAGGAGGAGTAGGTGTGGAACACCTCTCCCTGCTCGCCGCGACTGAAGGCGCTCATGCCCGGCAGCTCGTCGAAAGCCTGCTCCGAGGGCGTCTGCGTGAAATTGTACGCGACGCTGCCGCTCGCCAATTCCTCCTTGGTGAAGGAGACGTGGAAATCGGCATTGAAGTCGCTGCCGAAAGACGAGACCCAGGGGAAATTCCAGCCCATCCGCTTCTCATAGGCCTCGATCCTGGCGAGCGGCGCCCGCGAGACCGCGACCAGCGTGACGTCATGATTGTTGAGATGCGGCAGGGTCCCGTCGAAATGATCGGCCATGAAGGAGCAACCCGGGCAGCCCGCCTCCCAGTCCGGCCCGAACATGAAATGGTAGATCATGAGCTGGCTGCGGCCGTCGAACAGCTCCGCCAGGCTGCGCCGTCCGGAAGGCGTGTCGAAGGCGTAGTCCTTCTCGACCCTGACCCAGGGCAGAGCCAGGCGCTCGGCATTGATCGCGTCGCGCAGCCGGGTGAACTCCTTCTCACGCTTCAGAAGCGCGCGGCGGGCTTCCAGCCATTCGGCCTTAGAGGCAAGCTGATGATGCTGCACGGTTTTCTCCCTTCAGCGCTGCGCCCCTATTCTTGACTTAAAGAGTTGATATCAACATAATTGCACAATGTCAAAATCAGCCCTCATGCCAGCGGAATCGCCGGTCCCGTTCACGACCACGCTGCATGTGCGCGACCACTGCCTGTGCCTGCATATGCAGCGCGCAGCCCGGGCGCTGGCCCGGCTGTTCGACGAGGCGTTGCGGCCACTTGAGCTGACCAATCAGCAATTCTCCCTGCTGATGTCGCTGAACCGGCCGGAACCACCGCCGATCGGCCCGGTCGCCAGCTTGCTCGGCATGGACCGCACGACCCTGACCGCTGCACTGAAGCCGCTCGAGCGGCGCGGCCTCGTGACGATCTCTCCCGGTGACAAAGACCGCCGCAGCCGCCTTCTGGCAATTACCCCGGAGGGACTTGCGCTGCTGGCAGAGGCGATGCCGATCTGGCAGCGCACGCATGATACCGTCGATGCCCGCCTCACCGAGATCGAACCGGCCAAGCTCCGACAGGCGCTTATCGCCGTGTCATAGCCGCACCACATCGCCCCGCCCCACTGGCCGTTCCCACCGACGCCGGTCCCGAACCCAGAACGAAGCCGCCAAGGAGCACGCAATGCCTCAGATGATCTTCATCAACCTGCCGGTGAAGGACCTCGCCAAGTCGATGGCCTTCTTCGAAGCGCTCGGATTCTCGTTCAACCCGCAGTTCAGCGATGAGACCGGCGCCTGCATGGTGATCAGCGACACCATCTTCGCCATGCTGCTGAGCCATGAGAAGTTCGCCGGCTTCTCGCCGAAGCCGATCGCCGACACGGACAAGACGACGGAGGTGCTGATCGCGCTTTCACGCGACAATCGCGAGGCGGTCGACGCCATCGTCAAGGCGGCGCTCACGGCCGGCGGCAGCACTTTCAGCGAGCCGCAGGATCACGGTTTCATGTATGGCCGCGCCTTCCGCGACCTCGACGGCCATGTCTGGGAGGTTTTCTGGATGGATCCGGCCGCGGCAAAGGCCGGGTAGCGCCCTTCGACGAGCGCCGCCGGCCTCACCCCTGCGCGGCCAGCACGGGCGCGGCGCTACGCTGCGACGCCATGTAGTCGTCGAGCGCCCGGCGCTGCTCGGCCGAGAGCCGCAGGCCGAGCTTGCTGCGCCGGAACAGCACGTCCTCGGCGGTTACCGCCCATTCCTGCACCATCAGCCAATCGACCTCGCGTTCCGTCAGGTCGGCGCCGAAGTTCCGGCCGAGATCGGCCATCGAGGCCGCGCCTTCCAGCAGGCGCTCAGTGCGGGTGCCATAGGCACGCGCCAGGCGGCGTGCCAGCGGCCTGGCGAGCCAGGGCCGCGCCGTGCAGATCCGCTCGACCAGCGCCTCGAAGCCCTGGACCGGGAAATCGCCGCCGGGAAGCGGCGCCCCGGCCGTCCAGGGCGCAGCGCGAAGCGCCGGCACGGCCGCGGCGAGCTTTTCGACCGCTGCCTCGGCCAGGCGGCGCGAGGTCGTGATCTTGCCGCCGAAGACCGAGAGCAGCGGGGCGGAGCCCGCCGGCTCGTCGAGCTTCAGCACATAATCGCGCGTCGCCTCCTGGGCCTTGCTGGCGCCATCATCATAGAGCGGCCGCACCCCGGAATAGGTCCAGACCACGTCCTCGCGCCGGATCTGCTTGCGGAAGTACTCGTTGGCCGCGGAGCAGAGATAGGCAATCTCCTCCTCGCTGGCGGCGACCTTGGCCGGATCGGCGCGATAATCCCGATCGGTGGTGCCGATCAGGGTGAAATCGCCCTCATAGGGGATCGCGAAGATGATGCGGCCATCGGCATTCTGGAAGATGTAGCAGCGGTCGTGCTCGAACAGGCGCGGCACGACGATATGGCTGCCCTGGACCAGCCTGACCGCGGCAGACCGCTCACTCGGAGCGACACCGTTGAGCACCTCGGCCACCCAGGGGCCGGCGGCGTTGACCAGGGTCCGGGCCGCCGTCTGTGCCCTCATTCCATCCGCGGCCTCGGTCTCGACCAGCCAGTGATCGCCCTGGCGGCGCGCGCCGATGACGCGGGTCCGCGTCAGGATCTGCGCACCGTGCTCGGCCGCATCGCGGGCGTTGAGCACGACGAGGCGCGCATCGTCGACCCAGCAATCGGAATATTCGAAGCCGCGGCTGAAGCGCGGCTGCAGCGGCTTGCCGGCCTCGTCGCGGCGCAGATCGAGCGAACGCGTCGCCGGCAGGAGTTTGCGGCCGCCAAGATGGTCGTAAAGGAAGAGGCCGAACCGCAGCAGCCACCAGGGCCGCAGGCCTTCGTGATGCGGCAGGACGAAGCGCAGCGGACGTACGATATGCGGCGCGGCACGCCAGATCACCTCGCGCTCGGTGAGCGCCTCGCGCACCAGCCGGAACTCGTAGTGCTCGAGATAGCGCAGGCCGCCATGGATCAGCTTGGTCGAGGCAGAGGAGGTGGCGCCGGCAAGATCGCCCTGCTCGAACAGGACGACCGAGGCACCGCGGCCAGCGGCATCGCGGGCGATCCCGCAACCATTCACGCCACCGCCGATGATGGCGACATCGAAGACCGGAGTCGACACGATTACCCTCCCGGCAGGGAGCTTCGGACCCCGCCTGCAACGAGATAGATAATGCGCGCTTTGCTTGCGTACAATGCAAAAGCGAAATTGAAAACGAAAGTAGCAACTTCGCTTCCAGCCGCAACCTCGCCTATGGCGCGGTCCGACGCATCCCTACCGCGCTCCGTTCGAAGCGACGCGGAACCGGTCAGGAGCGAGAGGTTTCCGCAGCGGTCTCGACCAGTTCGACGCCCTCGGTGCGGCAGAGCTCGCGCAGCGGCTCGGCTTCCAGACGGTCGGTGACGAAGACGTCGACATCGCGCAGATGGGCGATGCGGACGGGAGCCGAGCGCTCGAACTTGGTGCTGTCGGCGACGAGCAGGCATTGCCGGGCGTTCTCGATGATCGCCTGCGAAACCCTGACCTCGCGATAGTCGAAATCGAGCAGCGCGCCCTCCTCGTCGATGGCCGAGGTGCCGATCACGGCATAATCGACCTTGAACTGGCGGATCAGGTCGATCGCCGCCGCTCCGATGACCCCGCCGTCCGAGCGTCGGACCGGGCCGCCCGCAACGATCACTTCGATGCGCGGATGCGGATAGAGCAGCGTCGCGACATGCAGGTTGTTGGTGATCACGAGAAGGCCCTGATGGTCGGTCAGCGCGCGAGCGACCTCCTCCGTGGTCGTACCGATATTGATGAAGAGCGAGGCGTCATTGGGGATCAGCGCCGCGGCCGCGCGGCCGATCGCCGCCTTTTCCTCGCCGGCGATGAAGCGGCGCGCCTCATAGGCGAGATTCTCGACGCTGGAAGCGACGACCGCGCCGCCATGGACGCGCGACATCACGCGCTGCTCGCAGAGCTGGTTGAGATCCTTGCGGATGGTCTGGACGCTGACCTCGTAGCGCGCCGCCAGTTCCTCGACGCTGACCCGGCCCTGGCTGCGCGCCAGCGTCACGATCTCGCGCTGGCGCGGCGTCAGGCTTTCCATGGGCGAGGCTCCTTCGGGATCGCGCCAAGCTGACGGGACCGGGGGCTCGCGTCAATCGCCGCCCCGCCACCGACGACGAGGCGGGAAAACCTGTCAAAAGACATGCTGGTTTGACAAGCAATGCTGTAGCGGTCGAGCTGGACGAGAATAGCCCCAGAGATCGAAAGCGCGCACGTGCCGACACAGGTAGACAAGGATGCGCGCCTGATGCGCGCGGTGCTCGCGGCATCGGATGACTGCATCAAGGTGCTCGATCTCGAGGGCAGGCTCACCTTCATGAGCGAAGGCGGTCAGCGTGTCATGGAGCTCACGGACTTCGAGGCGATCCGCGGCTGCGCCTGGCCAGACTTCTGGGACGATGCCGGTGCGGCCGAGACCAGGGCGGCGATCGCAGCGGCGCGCGACGGCAAGAGCTATCGCTTCCAGGGCCCGGCGAACACCACCGCCGGCAATCTGCGCTATTGGGACGTGCAAGTCTCGCCGATCATCGGGCCGGACGGCAGACCGGAGGCCATTCTCTCGGTCTCGCGCGACATCACCGAACTCAGGGCCAGCGAAGAGCGCTATCGCTTGCTCGCCGGCGAACTCAACCACCGCATCAAGAACTTGCTCGCCATGGTGCAGAGCATCGTCAACCAGACCTTGCGCCAGGGCGACGAGCCGATCGAGACCGCCAAGCCCCGCCTGCTCGACCGCCTGCGAGCGCTGGGCACGGCGCAGGACCTCTTGCTGTCGGCGAGCCGGCATGGCGCCGACCTGAAACAGCTCGTCGAAGTCGTGCTGGCGCCCCATCGCTTCGGCGCGCGCATCGCGATTGCCGGCCCGGCCGTCGCGTTGTCGCCGAAATGCGCCCTGGCCATGGCGCTGGCCACCCACGAGCTTGGCACCAACGCCATCAAATACGGCGCGCTGTCCCATGAAGCCGGCCGCGTCGAGATAGCCTGGCAGCTCGAGGCCGGAGACATGCTGTTTCGCTGGCAGGAGCGCGGCGGCCCGCTGGTCGCACCGCCGACCCGGCGCGGCTTCGGCTCGCAGATGATCGAGAAGGCACTCGGCAGCTATCTCGGCGGCACGGCCCAGACCGATTATGCGGCCGAAGGCATCGTGTTGTCGCTGCGGGCGCCGCTTTCTGGCCTGGCGGAAACCTAGCGCCGCCACGGCAGCCGCGAGTCCGTGCAGCCCCGCCGGAAAGCCGCTATCTTCGGCTCACCGGGAGCTGGCCCGGTGGGAGGATGGCGGAAGAACGATGACGGGAACGCGGCGCCGCAGCATCACCCTCCTGTCGGCAGTCGCGCTGTTCGGCCTTGCCTGCGTGCTCTCCTCGCTCTTGCTGCGCCAGCAGGCCGCGGCCGAACTCGCCAAAGCCGGGCAGACCCTGCATCGCCTGATCTCGCAGCGGGCCGACCAGCACGACGCGCATCTGACCAGTCTCTCCGCCCTGGTCCAGGCCGCCGACCCCGCGCCGATCGCGACGGTCGAGCAGGTCGCCGCCAGCATCACGCGCTTCTATCCGCGCATCGTTGGGATCGACGTCGTCGATCTCGCCACCACGCCACCGGCTTCGCTGCTCGATGTGACCGACCCGGCCATCGTCGCGGCCGAAGCGGCACAGGCCTCCGGCGCGGCAGTGCGGACCCGCGCCATCGACGACGGGACGAAGCTGCTCCTGGTCAAGCGCGCCCTGACGGATGGCGTCGGTCACTATGCCATCGCGCTCGTCATCGACATCGCCCGGCTTGCAGCCAGCGACGTGGCACTGCCGGAGAGCGCCAGCGCCGAGCTCGGGCTCGCGGAGCACGCGCAGGCAGGCAGGAAGGCCGCCTTCAGCGCCGATATTGCCAGCCGGACCCAGCCACTGCGGCTCAGCCTGGCTACCACGGCGCCGAGATGGCCGACACCGCCGCCGGCTTTTCTCATCGTCGCGGCCCTGCTGACCGCGCTCGGCGCGCTGCTCGTCGACCGGCTGCTCGAAGCCCGGGCCCGGGCGAGCGAAGCCGCGCGCAAAGCCGCCCTGGCCGCCCAGGATGCAAGGCTCGCCCATGCCGGCCGGGTCAACGCCATGGGCGAGCTCGCCTCCGGCATCGCCCATGAGCTGACGCAGCCGCTGACCGCGATCCTGAGCCATGCCCAGGCCGGCCAGCGCCTCGTCCAGCGTCCCGGGGTCGAGCCCGCCACGCTCGCGCCGGCCCTCGACGCGATTGCGCGCAACGCCAAGCGCGCGGGTGAGATCCTCGGGCGGCTGCGGGCCTGGATCAGCAAGTCCGAGCCCGATCTCGAAATCGTCGATCTCGCCGAGCTTGCGCGCGAGGTCGCCCATCTGCTGACGACAGGAGCCTTGCCGGCCGGCAGCTCGCTCAAGGTCGAGAGCGATGGCAGCCGGCCACTGGTCCGGGCCGACCGGGTCCAGCTCGAGCAGGTCGTCTTCAATCTCGGCCGCAACGGGCTCGACGCAGTCGCGGAGGCGAGGGGCGAGCGGGTCGCCACGATCGCCGTGGCGACGGAAGCGGGACAGGCCGTGCTCAGCGTCGCCGATAGCGGCCCCGGACTCTCTCCGGAGGCGCAGGCGCGGCTGTTCGAGCCCTTCTTCACCACCAAGCCCGGCGGGCTCGGGCTCGGCCTTGCGCTCTGCAACCGGCTGATCGAGCGCTTCGGCGGAACGCTGGACGGCGGCAACGCCGCAAGCGGCGCCGTGTTCAGCTTCCACCTGCCTTTGGCGGCCGAAGCGGTTCGCCGAGAAGCCGCCGAATGAGCCTGCGCCTCGTCCACCTGATCGACGACGACTGGGAGGTGCGGGAGGCGCTCGGCTTCCTGCTGCGCACCGTCGGGCTGGACGTCCGGGGCTATCAGGATGCGCTCGCCTTTCTGGACGCCCTGCCCGGCCTGCCGCCCGGCTGCATCGTCACCGATATCCGGATGCCGCGCCTGACCGGGCTGAAACTGCAGGAGCGCCTCGCCGCGAGCCGCTGCCGCTGGCCGGTGATCGTGATCACCGGCCATGGCGATGTCGAGGCCTGCCGCGTCGCCTTCCGCAATGGCGCGGCCGATTTCCTGACCAAGCCGATCGACGAACAAGTGCTGATCGACACGG
Organism: Allobosea sp. GW823-FHT01F03; assembly: GCF_058798075.1. Taxonomy (NCBI): domain Bacteria; kingdom Pseudomonadati; phylum Pseudomonadota; class Alphaproteobacteria; order Hyphomicrobiales; family Alloboseaceae; genus Allobosea; species Allobosea sp. GW823-FHT01F03. Next base: position 5,229,931 of record NZ_CM179505.1, read on the forward strand.
TCCAGGCTGCCCTCGCCCGGCTGGAGGCGATGCTCGCGGCGGAAGCGGATGCCTCTTCCGCGCGGCAGCGGCTGGAGCGGCTTTCCGAACGCGAGCGCGAGATCCTCGCCCTGATCGCCGAGGGCCATTCGAGCAAGGAGGCGGCGCGCCGGCTCGGCATCTCGCCGCGGACGGTCGACACGCATCGCGCCCATCTCGCCGAAAAGCTCGAAACCAGCTCGCTCGCCGAGATGGTCCGGCTGCATCTGCAGGGCGCCGATCGGTAGAACTACCGATGCCGCGCGTCGATCACCCGGATGCACGCGGCCGGGCGGCTTCGCCATTCTCCTCTCACGCCGCCACCCTCGGTGGCCGTCAGAGGAGTTCGCCATGTCCTTCGCCCGTCTCGTCCTGATTTCCGCCGCTGTCGCCCTGCCGGCCCTCGCCCAGGCCCAGGTGCCGCAGGAGCGCGTCCTACCCTCCGCCATCGCCGTCGAACTGGCCCAGGCGACCGTCGCGGCCTGCGCCGCCAAGAACTTCAATGTCACCGCGACGGTGGTCGACCGCCAGGGCGTCGTGCGCGCCATGGTCCGCGCCGACCGCGCCGGCCCGCACACCCTCGAAGCCAGCCGCGCCAAGGCGTTCACCTCGGCCTCGGCCCGCTCGAACACCGGCGCCATGGCCGAAGCCGCCGCGAACAATGCCGGCGCCCGCAATCTCGTGCATATCCCCGGCTTCCTGCTGCTCGGCGGCGGCGTGCCGGTCAAGGTCGGCGACGATGTCGTCGGCGCGGTCGGCGTCGGCGGCGCTCCCGGCGGCCATCTCGACGAGGAATGCGCCAATGCCGGCCTGCAGGCGATCGCGGCCAAGCTGAAGTAATCTCACGAACGATGCCCGACCGGGCCGCGCCATCGCCCCCGCGATGGCGCGGCTCTTTGCCGTTCAGGCCCCGGTCAACGCGGCAGGTCGAGCTCGGCCGGCTCGGCCCGGGGCAGCATCGCCCGATAGACCGGCGCCCAGGCCTGGTCGCCGAGGGCGAAATCGCGACATCTGAGATGGCTCCGCCGTCCGCCCTGCGTCACGACGAGGCCGTCGCGATCGCCCTGTCCTTTCACCGTCAGCGAATAGAGCGTGTAGGTGGCGTCGCCGCGCGAGAAGCGGACGATGTCGCCGGCTGACCCGGCATCGCCGACGACGGCGGTGCTAAAGGCCGAGCCGGGCGGGCGCGGCGGGTCGGGATGGACCAGCTCGACCGCGCCCTTGCGCCCGAAGCGGTAGACGAGCGTGCCCTGGCCCGGGTCGATATCGGCAGAGGCGCAGAGCGAGACGATCCGGCTGCCGATGGCGCAGGAGAATACCGCCTTCTCCTCGCGCAGACAGAGCGTCGGCCGCCGATCCTCTGCCGCGGCCCTCCCCACGACAAGCGCGTCGACGAACAAGGCCGGGAGGAGGCAACGCCGGATCGCCTGCCTCATTTCGACCAGAGCCTCAGCGGGATCTTGCCGCTCCTGCCGCAATCGGCGAAGGCGACCCTATCCTCGTTGAGTACACCGGCGACCTCGCAGCTGTCCTCGCCGACGACCAGCTTCGCGACATAGCTCGCGCCGGTGCGGCTCAAGCGGAGCGTACCAGTCTTCTCGGAAACCTCTCCCGGCCCGCAGATGGCGAGGTGCTTCAGCTGCACCGGCCCGGCGAATTCGCGCTTGCGCCAGAGTCCCGGGAACGTCCCCTCCGTCAGCATCGCGGAGACCGCCCACTCTCCGGCATAGCCATAGCGGCCTTCGAGCTCGAGTCCGAAGGCCGGCGCCGCGCCGAGCAGCACGACTATCGGCAGCACCACCGCCCGCATCGCAGCCCCCTCCCCGGCGTCGTACCGCGCCTGCCGATATTGTGCATTGCCTGCCGGCGTCCGCAACGGCAGCGTGATCGCAACGCCGATCGGCCCTGCGCGCCCGCGCATGGCGCATGGCCTGCCAGCGCATTAAGGTCCGCCATTCCCAATTCACAGGACGGGCGCAGTGCCGATGGACAAGCGGGTCGAGACCGAGGCGCCGGCGGCTGCGCTCAGCCATGCCGATATCCGCTCGATCCTGATCGGCATCATGCTCGCCATGTTCCTGGCGGCGCTCGACCAGACCATCGTCGCGACCGCGATGCCGACGATCGGGCGCGAGCTCGGCGACGTCACCCATCTGCCCTGGGTGGTGACCTCCTATCTGCTGGCCTCGACGGCCGTGACCCCGCTCTACGGCAAGCTCGCCGACATCCATGGCCGGCGCGTGACACTGCTCGGCGGCATCGTGATCTTCATCGTCGGCTCGGTCGCCTGCGCGCTCTCCTCCTCGATCTGGCTGCTGGTGGTCGCCCGCTTCATCCAGGGCCTCGGCGGCGGCGGGCTGATCGCGCTGGCCCAGACGATCATCGGCGACATGGTGCCGCCGAAGGAGCGCGGGAAGTATCAGGTCTACATCGCCAGCGTGTTCTTCTCCTCCTCGCTGCTCGGGCCGGTGCTCGGCGGCGTGATCTCGGAGGCGCTGCACTGGTCGGTGATCTTCTGGATCAACCTGCCGCTCGGGCTCGCCGCCTATTGGATGACCGACAAGGCGCTGCGCCGCCTGCCGCGCCATGAGCGGCCGCACCGGCTCGACCTGCTCGGCGCCCTGCTGATGACCAGCGCGACCATGACGCTGCTGCTCGCCTTGTCCTGGGGCGGCGTGCTCTATCCGTGGTTCTCGGCGCCGATCCTCGGGCTGGTCCTGCTCTCGTTCGCACTCTGGCTCTGCTTCGCCTGGCGACTGCGGGTCGCGGAGGAGCCGCTGATTCCACTCGCCATCCTCGCCAATCCGGTGGTGCGCGACGGCACCATCGCCGCCGGCTTCGGCATGGGGACCTTCATCGGCCTGACGATCTATCTGCCGCTCTATTTCGAGACCGTCGCTGGCCTGTCCGCGGCCCATTCCGGGCTCGGACTGATCCCGCTGACCTGCGGCACGGTCGTCGGCGCGACCGCCTCCGGCCGGGCGATGACCAAGCTGACGCATTACAAGCGCGTGCCGCTCGCCGGCCTTGTCGTGGCGCTCGCCGGCACGGCAATCCTCGCGATCTTCGCCGGAAGACTGCCGCTCGTGCCCTTCGGAGCCGTGCTCGCGGTGATCAGCCTCGGCTTCGGCACGCTGCTCCCGGTCGCGACCGTCGCGATTCAGAACGCCGTCGCCATGCACCAGCTCGGCACTGCAACGGCAACCGCCAATTTCTTCCGGCAGATCGGCGGCGCGCTGATCGTCGCCGTGTTCGGCGCGATCGTGCTCGGCGGCATGGGCGCGAGCGGCGCCGGGCTCTCCGCCGAAACACTCAGGGCCGGCGCGGTCGACCGCGAGGTCATGGTCCGGCTCTTCGCCTATGTCTTCGCCGCGACCTTCGTCGGCTTCGCCCTGTCATTGCTGTTCCTGGCGCGGATGAAGGAGTTGCCCCTGCGCGGCGCGGCGAAGGAAGCCGCCAGGGAGCTGGCGGCCGAATAGGCGGGAAGCCGGTGCGGGAAGTCAGACGTGGCGAGGCCTCATCGTCTTGACCTGAATCATGGCTTCCGCCGCAAGCCCGTCACAAGCTATCGTCAGGCTGTTATTCCCGTCTCATCAGGAGTTTCCCCATGTCCGATCTCGTCGTCATCGTCTATCCGACCGAGGCCAAGGCCGAGGAAATGCGCCAGAAGCTCTTCGGGCTCCAGAAGGAATACCTGATCCAGATCAGCGATGCCGCCATCGCCGTGATGCATGAGGGCGGCAAGATCAAGCTCAACCAGCTGCTCAACACCACGGCGCTCGGCGCCGCTTCGGGCGGTTTCTGGGGCCTGCTGATCGGCGCGATCTTCCTGATGCCGGTGTTCGGCGCGGCGATCGGCGCCGCCTCGGGTGCGCTGGGCGGCGCGCTGTCCGATTACGGCGTCAACGACAATTTCATGAAGGAGCTGTCGACGACCCTGCAGCCCGGCAATGCGGCGCTTTTCGTGCTGATCCAGAAGATGACCGGCGACAAGGTTCTCGAGGCGATCAAGGGCACCGGCGGCCTGGTGCTGAAGACCTCACTCGACCATACCCGCGAGCAGGCCTTGCGCGATGCGCTGGCCGCCTCGCCCGCCGCCCAGCCGGTGCCCACCGGGCCCGGCCCTGAGGCGACCACGAACCCTGCCCCGGCCGCCTGAGGCGCTCGCCGCTCGGCCACCTTCAAACTCCGTCATTCCGGCGCTCAGCTTTGCAGGGCTCGGAATGACGGAGTGACCGATATTGCTCGGCGCGACAGAAGCTCGAGCCGGCGCGATCAGCGCGAAAGCGGCGAGAGGGCCGGCATCCAATGCCGAACGGGCCCTCTCGCCATCTCCTTGTCGTAGATAATCAGTCCCGCAGCAGATCGTTGATGCCGGTCTTGGCCCGCGTCTGGGCGTCGACGGTCTTGACGATCACCGCACAGTAGAGCGCCGGGCCGGGCGTGCCATCATTCATCGGCTTGCCCGGCAGCGAGCCGGAGACCACCACCGAATAGGGCGGCACCTTGCCGATATGGACCTGGCCGGTGGCGCGGTCGACGATCTTGGTCGAGGCCGAGATGAAGACGCCCATGGCGAGGACCGCGCCCTCGCCGACGACGACACCCTCGACCACCTCGGAACGGGCGCCGATGAAGCAGTTATCCTCGATGATGGTCGGGTTGGCCTGCAGCGGCTCGAGCACGCCGCCGATGCCGACGCCGCCCGAGAGGTGGACGTTCTTGCCGATCTGGGCGCAGGAGCCGACCGTCGCCCAGGTGTCGACCATGGTGCCGGAATCGACATAGGCGCCGATATTGACGAAGGACGGCATCAGGATGACGTTCGGGGCGATGAAGGAGCCCTTGCGCGCCGCGGCCGGCGGCACGACGCGGAAGCCGGCGGCGCGGAAGCGGTTCTCGCCCCAGCCCTCGAACTTCGACGGCACCTTGTCCCAGAACACGCCCTCGCCCGGGCCGTTCGCCATGATCTGGTTGTCGGTCAGCCGGAAGGAGAGCAGCACCGCCTTCTTCAGCCATTGATGCGTGACCCATTCGCCGTCGATCTTCTCGGCGACGCGGGCCTTGCCGGCGTCGAGCATCTCGATCGCCTGCTCGACGGCCTCGCGCACGGCGCCCTTGGTCGAGATGCCGATCTCGGCCCGGTTCTCCCAGGCGGCATCGATGGTGGCGGCGAGATCGGTCAGCGACATGAGACAGCTCCGGCAGTCATGAGGGCGCCCGGAGCGATGGCCGATGCAGGCAGCAACGTCAAGGCTGAGGGAACGCCGGCCGGCCAGACGTGTTATGATGGAAAGGCTCACCACGCGGAAAGGCCCGATGAAACGGATCGCCCTGTCGCTCGTCCTGACGCTCGCTTTCACCAGTGCAAGCCTGGCCCAGGGACGGCCGTCGACGCTGTCGCGCAGCTGCGCCGCCAACCAGCAGAGCGTGCGCGCCAATGGCGCGATCGTGCTCGGCACCGGCGGCTATACCTATGACCGCTTCGTCGCCCATCGCGGCTTCTGCCAGTTCGACGAATATGCCGATCCGGCCTGGGTGCCGGCACGCGACACGCCGCAATGCTTCATCGGCTATCGCTGCAAGAGCGGCCCGTTCTGGGACGATTGAACCACCGTGAAATGACGACCCGGGCTGGCCTTCGACCAATGTCCCACCTATGCGGGACGATTGACTGAATCGCCGCCTTTATACCCGGACACATCATGCGCCTCTGGATCAGAAATCCGCTCGCCATTCTCGCTGAAAACGCCGGCGGCGGGGTGGTGATCGAGGACGGCGTCATCGTCGAGCTCGTCACGCTCGGCGGTTTCCCCTCGCGGCCCGTGACCGAGAGCTTCGACGCCTCCGACCATGTCGTGCTGCCCGGCCTCGTCAACACGCACCATCATTTCTACCAGACGCTGACCCGCGCCCATCCGGCGGCGATCGACCGCGAACTCTTTCCCTGGCTGAAGGCGCTCTATCCGCTCTGGGCGCGGCTGCGGCCCGAGGATCTGCGGATCGCGGTGCGGGCCGCCCTGGTCGAGCTGCTCCTGTCCGGCTGCACCACCGCGGCCGACCACCACTACCTTTACCCGGCTGGGCTCGAGAACGCGGTCGACATCGCCGTCGAGGAAGCCCGCGCGCTCGGCATCCGCGTCACCATCTCGCGCGGCTCGATGAACCTGTCGCAGAAGGATGGCGGCCTGCCCCCGGATGAGGTCGTGCAGGACGAGGACACGATCCTTTCCGACAGCGAGCGGGTGCTGAAGCTGTTCCACGATCCTGCCCCCGGCAGCATGGTCCAGATCGCGCTCGCCCCCTGTTCGCCCTTCTCGGTGACGCCGTCGCTGATGGCGAAATCCGCCGAGCTCGCCGCCCGCTTCGATGCCCCGCTGCATACCCATCTCGCCGAGACCGAGGACGAGGACGCCTATTGCCTGGAAGTCTATGGCAAGCGCCCGCTCGACCTGCTCGAGGACGCCGGCTGGATGCGACCGAAGACCTGGCTGGCGCACGGCATCCATTTCTCCTGCGAGGAATGCGAGCGACTGGGCAAGGCCGGCGTCGGAATCTGCCATTGCCCGACCTCGAACGGGGTGCTCGCCTCCGGCTTCTGCAAGACCCGCGAGCTCGAAGCGGCCGGCGCCCCGCTCGGCCTCGGCGTCGACGGCTCGGCCTCCAATGACGGCTCCAATCTGATGGAGGAGCTGCGCCATGCGCTCTTGGTCAACCGGCTGCACTATAAGAGCGCCGGCGCGGTGACGGCGCGCGACACGATCCGCTGGGCGACGGAAGGCTCGGCCCGCTGCCTCGGGCGCGACGATATCGGCAAGATCGCGCCCGGCCTGCAGGGCGACCTTGCGCTCTACAAGCTCGACGAGCTGCGTTTCTCCGGCGCGCATGACCCGATCGCCGCGCTGGTGCTGTGCGGCGCCAGCCGGGCCGACCGGGTGCTGGTCGGCGGGCGCTGGCGGGTGATCGACGGCGAGATTCCCGGGCTCGACCTGTCCGGCCTGCGCCGCTCGCATAATCTCGCCTCGCGGCGCTTTGCCTGAGCCCCTGCAATGTCATCCCGGACAAGCCACGAAGCGGCGCTGATCCGGGATCCATGCACGCTGCCCTGTCGGAAAGGCTCCAGAATGGTTCCCGGGTCTCGCTTCGGTCGCCCGGGATGACTCAGAGCTATTTCGAAACAGGAAGCGAAGGGAGCTCCGCCCGCGTCAGCGGCCCGAGGAAGCCGGTCAGATCGTTCGTGACGAAATGCACATGGCCGGCCTCGACCGCCGCCTGTTCCCAGGCCTCGCGGAAGGGATCGGGCGTGCGCGGCACGATCAGCACCGTCTTCATGCCGAGCGCGCTCGGCACGATCAGGTTCTTCTCGATATCCTCGAACATCGCCGCCCGGCCGGGATCGACGCCGTGCTTGGCGAGAAAATTCTCATAGGTCGCGCGCTCGGGCTTCGGGGTGAAGCCGGCATTGACGATGTCGAAAATGTCCTCGAAGTGATGGAGGATGCCGAGCTTGCCGGCGACGTTCTCGGCATGGCCGCGCGAGCCATTGGTCAGGATCAGCTTGCGGCCGGGCAATGCCGCGATCGCCGCCCCGAGCGCTGGGTTGGGATCGAGCAGGGTCAGGTCGATCTCATGGGCGAAGTCGAGGAAGTCAGCGGGGTCGATGCCGTGCTCCTCCATCAGCCCCTTCAGCGTCGTGCCGTAGCGCTGGTAATAATATTTCTGCAGCGCCCGCGACGACATGCCGTCGAGGCCGAACAGCTCCGCCAGGAAGAGCGTGATGCGCTCGTCGACCTGCGGCCAGACCTTCGCCTCATGCGAATAGAGCGTGTTGTCGAGGTCGAAGACCCAATGGTCGACATGGCCGAAAGCGTCCATGTCGGGCAGGAGTGGCAGGTTGGCGGCGATGTCAGCGTTCTGTTTCATTGGATCATGTCATGTGGGACGTGACAGCATGACATACAAGGTTCTTGCAAAGTCCTTGCGATGGGGAAGTCCTACGTTCCCGGGCTTCGCGCAGCGAAGAGCCCGGAACCCATGAACATCGGCATCCTTCGGAGATGCCCTGACCTCACGGCGGGCCTGCCGGCAGATTCGGTGTTCATGAGGTGCGAGCTCGCTGCCACGCAGCTCCCCGGAATGACGGCCAGGTTCGGCCCTCACTTCCTGATGATGGTGCCCGAGCCGGTATCGGTGAAGAGCTCGATCAGCACGGCATGAGGCACCTTGCCGTCGAGGATGACGACGGCCTCGACGCCCTTTTCCAGAGCGTAGATGCAGGTCTCGATCTTCGGGATCATGCCGCCGGAGATGGTGCCGTCGGCGATCAGGCGCCGGCACTGCTCGACGGTCAGCTCCGGGATCAGCTTCTTGTCCTTGTCGAGTACGCCCGGCACGTCGGTCAGCAGCAGCAGGCGCTTGGCGTTGAGCGCCCCGGCGATCGCGCCGGCGAAGGTGTCGGCGTTGACATTATAGGTCTGACCGTCGACGGCGGCGCAGACCGGCGCCAGAACCGGGATCAGCTCGGCCTTGAGGGTCGCGTCGAGCACGGTGGTGTCGACCGTGTCGGGCTCGCCGACGAAACCGAGATCGAGGATCTGCTCGATCTTCGAATCGGGGTCGACGATGGTGCGGGTCGCCTTCTTGGCGATCACCATGTTGCCGTCCTTGCCGCAAAGCCCGATCGCCTTGCCGCCCTCGCGCGAGATGTAGCCGACGATCTCCTTGTTGACCGAGCCCGCCAGGACCATCTCGACGACGTCGACGGTCGCCGCATCGGTGACGCGCAGGCCCTGCTTGAACTCGGATTTCAGGCCGAGCTTGTCGAGCATGCGGGCGATCTGCGGGCCGCCGCCATGGCAGACCACCGGCTTCAGCCCGGATTGCTCGAGCAGAACCACGTCCTCGGCGAAATCCTCGGCGGTGGCGGCGTCACCCATGGCGTTGCCGCCATATTTGATCACGATCACCTCCTGGTCGTAGCGCTGCATATGCGGCAGCGCCTGGACGAGGAGCTCGGCCGCTTGCGATGGCGTCAGATGGGCGGCAGGGTTGATCATCATGCAGGCTCCGCGACGGCGCGCCGGATCCGCGCCGGGCCGCCTTCTAGCTGAAAGTGCCGTGCCGCGGAAGCGCCGCGACGCGGCTCAGACCCGCCTTGCGAACAAGGCCGAGCCGGCGAGGCCGAGCCAGCCACCGAGCATCATGAAGCCACCGGCCGGGGCGGCGCCCATGAACAGGCGCTCGCCATGGAAGCCGCGCCTGGCGAGATCGGCCGCGAACAGCGCGACGCCGAGGATCAGCAGCGAGATTGCAAGACGCGCGCCGATATCGGCGAGCAGGCCGGCACGACGCGCGACGCAGGCTCCGATCACGGCCGAGGCGTGAAAGAGCAGCATCTGGCCGGCGATCTGAAGCGTGTCGGCCGCTCCCGAATGGGTCGCGGCGGCGAGCAGCGTGACGCCGAAGAGCCCCATCAGCATGGCGATGGTCAGATGGATCTTGGTCGCGGTGATCATGACGAGCCTCCGGCAGCGCGCCGGGGCCGACGCCAGGCTGCAGCGGGCAGGAAAGACGATGCCGCCGAGGCGCCGTCAAGCCGGCCGGCCGCGACGCGGTGAAGCGGCGCGGATCGCACCGGAGACTAGCTGCGCTCCGCCAGCACCCGCGCGATCGCGGCCCGCAATTCGGGAATGCCGAGGCCCTTCTCGCTCGAGGTCACCAGCACCTCGGGATAGGCCGCCGGGCGGCGCTTGATCTCGTCGAAGGTCGCCTCGGCCATGAAGGTCTGGTCGGCCTGCTTGATGGCGTCGCCCTTGGTCAGGACGATCTGGTAGCTGACTGCCGCCTTGTCGAGCGTCTCGAGCACCGCGCCGTCGACATCCTTCAGCCCGTGGCGGGCATCGATCAGCACATAGACGCGCATCAGGTTGGAGCGCCCGCGCAGATAGTCGTGGATCAGCCGGGTCCAGGCCGCGACCTTCTCCTTGCCGACGGCGGCATAGCCATAGCCCGGCATGTCGACGATGGTCAGGCGCTCGTCATGGCCGACCTGACGAAAGAAGTTGAGCTGCTGGGTACGGCCCGGCGTATGCGAGGTGCGAGCGAGCGCATTGCGCCGCGTCAGCGCGTTGATCAGGCTCGACTTGCCGACATTCGAGCGCCCGGCAAAGGCGATCTCCTGGCCGACCATGGGCGGCAGGTCGTCGATCTTGGTCGAGGCCCAGACGAAATCCCAGGGCCCTTCGAAGAGCTTGCGGGCAGCTTCGATCTCGTCGGCGTCGTAAGGTGTGGTCGTGCTTGCGGTCATCTGCCTTGCCTACACCGCCCGGCGCAGCGCGTCGATGTCGGCGCCGGCGATCAAGGGCAGGTTGCGGGCGATCTTTTCCGCATCCCAGTCCCACCAGCGAATTTCCAGCAGCGCTTCGACCACCTCCGGCGGGAAGCGCAGCTTCACCACCTTGCCGGGATTGCCGACCACCACCGCATAGGGCGGCACGTCGCGCGCAACCTGCGCCCGCGTCCCGATGATGGCGCCGTCGCCGATGGCGACGCCGGGCATGATCACCGCCTCGCGACCGATCCAGACATCGTTGCCGATCACGGTATCGCCGCGATGGCCATGACCGTCCGGCGTTACGGGAGGCGCGCCCTCGAAGCCGAACATCTGGAAGGGAAAGGTCGAGAAGCCGCCCATCGGATGGTTGGCGCCGTTCATGATGAACTGCGCCGCCTGGGCGATGGCGACGAATTTGCCGATGATCAGCCGGTCGCCGATGAAGTCGAAATGATAGCGCACGCAGCGGGCGAGGAAATGCTCGGGCCCGCGCGAGTCGTCGTAATAGCTGTAGTCGCCAACCTCGACGAACGGGTGGTCGACGATCGCCTTGAGGAAGGCCGTGCCCTTCCAGCCGGGAATCGGATGCCGGGTTTTCGGATCGGGAAGGGGCATGCCGGTCTCCTCGCCGTCGGGCAGGTCGCAGGTGAAATACCGACCGGGCCTTTGCCCAGCGATCGTGCGGGGCTCTTAAAGCAGACATCCCGGGTCGGCTCGCGCCGCCCGGGATGAGATCGTCGGAAACCGGGGGCGAGGCGCCCCCGCCATCCTCACTTCTTGTTGCTGTTCGCCGGCTTGGGCACGCCCGCCGCAGCCGCAGGGGCCGGCTTCTTGCCGAACATGCCCTTGAGATTGTCCCAGAGCTCGATCTTGACGCCGTGCTTGCGCATGATGAAGCCCTGCTGGAGGATCGAGAGAAGGTTGTTCCAGGTCCAGTAGATCACCAGGCCGGCCGGGAACGAGCCGAGCAGGAAGGTGAAGAACACCGGCATCCAGGTGAACATCATCTTCTGGACCGGATCCGGGGGCTCCGGGTTCATCTTCATCTGCACGAACATCGTCACGCCCATCAGGATCGGCCAGATGCCGAGATGCAGCATGGCGGGCGGCGTGAACGGCAGCAGGCCGAACAGGTTGAAGAGATTGGTCGGATCCGGCGCCGCAAGGTCCTTGATCCAGCCATAGAACGGCGCGTGCCGCATCTCGATGGTGATGAACAGGATCTTGTAGAGCGCGAAGAAGACCGGGATCTGGACCAGCACCGGCCAACAGCCGGCGAGCGGGTTGATCTTGTTGGTCTTGTACAGCTCCATCAGCGCCTGCTGCTGCTTCATCTTGTCGTCAGCATAGCGCTCGCGGATCGCCATCATTTCCGGCTGCACCGCCTTCATCTTCGCCATCGAGGCGTAAGATTTGTTGGCGAGCGGGAAGAACAGCAGCTTCAGCAGGACGGTGACGACCAGGATGGCGATGCCGAAATTGCCGACATGCTTGTAGACCCAGTCCATCAGGTAGAACATCGGCTTGGTGATGAAGTAGAACCATCCCCAATCGATCATCAGCTCGAAGCGCTTGATGCCCTGGTTCTTCTCGTAGCCGTCGATCGCCGCGACCTCCTTGGCTCCGGCGAACAGGCGCGAGGAGGCAACGGCCGAAGCTCCCGGCGCGACGGTGACCGCCTCGCCGAGGAAGTCGGCCTGATAGGTCCGCACCGGACCGGTCTGCACCGACGAGTAGCGGCCCTCGTACTTCTTGGTCTGGTCGGGGATGGCTGCCGCCGCCCAGTACTTGTCGGTGATGCCGACGAAGCCACCGACAGCGTCCTTCCAGGCCTTGCCATGCGTCGCCGCGCCGAGAGCCGGCTCCTTGTCGATGGCGTCGTAGGTATATTCCTGCAAGCCCTGCTCGCCGAGGGCGCCGATCATGCCTTCATGCAGGACATAGTAGCCGAGCGTCGTCGGCTTTCCGACGCGGACGACCTGGCCATAGGGGTAGAGCGAGATGGCGCTCGTGCCCTTGTTGTCGACCTCGTCGCGGATCGAGAACAAGGCGTTGTCGTCGACCGAGATGATGCGGCGGAACAGCAGGCCCTGGCCGTTGTCCCAGGTCAGCGTCACCGGCTTCGCCGGGGTCAGGACCTGACTGTCAGCGCTCCAGACCGTGCCGGCGTTCGGCAGGGGAACGTTGACGCCAGGCCCCGCGACCCAGCCGAAATCGGAATAATAGGCGTTCGGGCCGCCGGCCGGCGAGAGCAGCACGATGATCGGGCTCTTCGGGTCGACCGTCTCGTGATAGGCCTTGAGCGAAACGTCGTCGATGCGCGCGCCGGTCAGCGAGAGCGAGCCGGCGATCTTCGGCGTCTCGATTCGGATGCGCGGGCCGGCGGCGAGCGCGGCTTCGCGGGTCGCGAGCGACGCGGCGGCGGCAGGCTGCGCCGGGGCGGCGCCAGGGGCCGGGGCAGCGCCCGGCGTCGGCACGCTTCCCGGAGCCGGGGGCTGCTGGCTGTGCGTCTGCTGGTTCTGCTGCGCGACCTGCTTCTGCTTCTCCATCTGCGGCACGGCGAAGAAGAACTGCCAGCCGAGCAGCACGACCACGGAGAGCGTGATCGCCAGGAGCAGATTACGGTTTTCTTCTTTCATCTTCATGGTCGAAAACGGGTCTCGCTGTCGGCCCTGGCGGGCTTCTCGGGAAGGGGGCGTTTGCCGGAAGGCGGGCCGCGACGGTTGCCGCCGGGGCGGGCGCGGTCGAGCGCGACCGAGAGGTCGGCGACCATGGCGCTGAAACCGGCGGTGATCGTTTCGGGACGAGCGACGATCACGACGTCGCAGGGGCGCTCGAGTTGCCCGGCCAGCGCGAGCTTGGCAGCGGCGCGCAGGCGCCGGCGGATACGGTTGCGCTCGACCGCGCCGCCGACCTTGCGGGAGGCGGTGAGGCCGAGTCTGAGCCCGGATTCGGCGGCGTCGTGCCGCTGATCGTTGACCTGCACGGTGAAGGCAGGCGAACGAAAACGGCGGCCATGCTCGGCCGCCGCGAGAAAGTCCCTGCGTTGCGTCAGACGGGCGATGCGCATGGCGTTTGGCCAGTCTTCACGAAACCGGCGCGCCGGGAGCGCGCGCCCCACCTCATCAGGCCGACAGGCGCTTGCGGCCGTGGGCGCGACGGGCAGCGATGACCTTGCGGCCACCCTTGGTCGCCATGCGGGCACGATAGCCGTGGCGACGCTTGCGAACCAGCTTGCTGGGTTGATAGGTTCTCTTCACGGTCCGTCTCCGGGGCCTTGTCTCGGCGCAGCAACCGCAGCTCTCGAAGAGAAAGCCAAGGCCAGCCAAGCCTGTCATGCAAAAGGTTCCGCGCCGCCGCTTGGGCTGCACAGGTCGCGGGCTTATGGCGGAAGGCATGACCCAAGTCAATGCCGAAACGCCTGTGTCGCAGCAGCGCAGGCGGGTTTTCACAGGCGACGTCTTTGCACAGGCGACTTGCGCTCGCGCCTCTCTTCACCGATATAGCCGACGGGAGGTTGGCGAGGGACGTCTCACTCGCCAACCCGGTCAGGTCCGGAAGGAAGCAGCCGTAACGAGACCGAACGGGTCTTCGTCCAGCCTCCCACCTGCCGCCCCGCGCGGCGATGCATCCGCGATGTCGCTCCTGTCACGGTCGGACCGTCCGGATGCATGGCGGCGTTGACCGCCACGCCGCGAACGGCGAAAGCAATGGCATGACCGACGCGACCGTCCCCGCCGACGAGCCGGGCTTCCCCGGCCTTGCCCCCGCGCCCGCCCCGGCGGCGAACCAGCCGGCCGGCTATCGTGTCCTTGCCCGGAAATATCGCCCTGCGCATTTCGGCGACCTGATCGGCCAGGACGCCATGGTCCGGACGCTGACCAACGCCTTCGCGGCGGGGCGCATCCCGCAGGCCTGGATGCTGACCGGCGTGCGCGGCGTCGGCAAGACGACCACCGCCCGCATCCTGGCGCGCGCCCTGAACTACCAGAATGCCGACGGCACGGGCGCGCCGACCACCGACCTCTCGCGTTTCGGCGTGCATTGCCAGGCGATCGTCGAGGGCCGGCATATCGACGTGATGGAGATCGACGCCGCCTCGAACAACGGCGTCGACAATGTCCGCCAGATCAACGACGCCGTGCGCTACGCGCCGACCAGCGCGCGCTACAAGGTCTACATCATCGACGAGGTCCACATGCTCTCGGGGGGCGCCTTCAACGCCTTCCTGAAGACGCTGGAGGAGCCGCCGCCGCACGCCAAGTTCATCTTCGCCACCACGGAGATCCGCAAGGTCCCGGTGACGGTGCTGTCGCGCTGCCAGCGCTTCGACCTGCGCCGCGTCGATGCCGGCCTGCTGGTTGGCCATCTCGGCGGCATCTGCAAGGCCGAGGGCATCGAGGCAGAGGACGAGGCGCTGGCCGCGATCTCCCGCGCCGCCGAGGGCTCGGTGCGCGATTCGCTGTCGATCCTCGACCAGGCGATTGCCCATGCCGGCGGCAAGATCACGCTGGAAGAGGTCCGCACCATGCTCGGTCTCTCCGACCGGGCCAGGGTGATCGACCTGTTCGAGCAGGTGATGAAGGGCGACATCGCGGCGGCGCTCGGCGAGCTCCGGGCACAATACGATGCCGGCGCCGACCCGGCCGTGGTGCTCTCCGACCTCGCCGAGTTCAGCCATCTGGTGACGCGCCTCAAGCTCGTACCGGATGCGGTCAAGGACAACAGTCTGAGCCAGGCCGAGCGGACGCGCGGCGCCGATTTCGCCGAGCGCCTCTCGATCCGGGTGCTGGCCCGTGCTTGGCAGATGCTGCTCAAGGCGATCGCCGAGGTGCGCCAGGCCGACCGGCCGGTGATGGCGGCCGAGATGGCGCTGGTGCGCCTCGCCCATGCCGCCGACCTGCCGACGCCGGACGAGGCGCTGCGCATGCTGCGCGACGGCAGCGGCAGCGTTTCGGGCAATGGTTCGCCTGCCCCGCGCCCGCCATCGGGCGGCGGCGCGACGGCGCTGGCGGCGAGGCCGGTGCTCGCCGCCGCCAATCCGGCTCCTGCCGTCGCTGCGGCGCCCCGCGCCATGGCCAACGGCCTGCCGCAGCCCCAGAGCCTGGAAGACCTCGTCGCACTCGCCTCGCGCCAGCGCGACATCACCATGAAGCTGGCACTGGAGCGCGATGTCAGGCTGGTCAAGTTCGAGCCCGGCCGCATCGAATTCGCGCTGGCCAATGCGAGCAACCGCCATTTCGCCACCGACCTGTCGAAGCGCCTGAAGGACTGGACCGGCCAGACCTGGCTCGTCGCGCTCGCCAATACCGAAGGCGCGCCGACCCTGCGCGAGCAGGCCGAGGCGGCCCGCGACAAGCGCGAGAGCGACGCCGCGAATCATCCGGTGGTGCGCGCCGTGCTGGAGCATTTCCCGGGCGCCCGCATCGTCGATGTCCGTGATCCGCGCGCCGCCGAGGCCGAACAGGCACCGAGCGCGACGGCCGGCGACGACTATCTGCCCGAAGCCGAGCCGCTGTTCGACGACAGCGAGCCGGATTTCGAGGGTGTCGAATTCTGGACGGACAACTGAGCGAAAGGGAGCGCGGCGATGCGCGACATGATGGGCCTGATGAAGCAGGCGCAGGACATGCAGAAGAAGATGGCCGAGATGCAGGCCCTGCTCGACACGCTCGAATTCGAGGGCTCGGCCGGCGGCGGTCTGGTCACCGTGGTGATGACCGCCAAGAACGTGCTGAAATCGGTGAAGATCGATCCGAGCCTGATGGTCGCCGGCGAGCAGGAGATCCTCGAGGACCTCGTGATCTCCGCCTGCAACGACGCCCGCAACAAGGCCGAGCGCGCCGTCGCCGACCGGATGGCCGAGGTGACGCGCGGCCTGCCGATCCCGCCGGGCATGAAGCTGTTCTGAGTCCGGCTCGCGCACCGTCATTCCGGGCGAGCGCAGCGAAGTCCCGGAATCCATCGTAGAGCGCAGCGCCCCTCGATGGATTCCGGATCAGCGCCGCTTGCGCGGCTTGTCCGGAATAACGGCGCCATTCCCTCTTTAGGCTCGCCATGTCCCGCACCATTGCCGGCCCCGAAATCGAGCGCCTGATCCAGCTCCTGGCCAAGTTGCCGGGCCTGGGGCCGCGCTCGGCCAGGCGCGCGGCGCTGCATCTCGTCAAGAAGCGCGAGCAATTGCTCGGCCCTCTGGCCGAAGCCATGACGGTGGCGCGCGAGCGGATCGTCGTCTGCACCAGTTGCGGCAATGTCGACACCAGCGACCCGTGCGGGCTCTGCCGCGATCCGCGCCGCGACGACAGTCTCATCGTCGTCGTCGCCGACATCGCCGATCTCTGGGCCCTGGAGCGTTCAGGCGCGGTCTCAGGCCGCTACCACGTCCTCGGCGGCGTGCTCTCGGCGCTCGATGGCATCAGGCCCGAAAACCTCTCGCTCGATGCGCTCGTCGCCCGAGCCTCGGAACCCATGGTCAAGGAAGTCATCCTGGCGCTCAACGCCACGGTCGAGGGCCAGACCACGGCGCATTTCATCACCGACCTCCTGGCGCATCTCGACGTCAAGGTAACCAAGCTCGCCCATGGCGTGCCGGTCGGCGGCGAACTCGACTATCTCGACGACGGCACGCTGGCGGCAGCGATCCGCCAGCGCACGGGCTTCTGACCGGCCGGAGCGAAGCGTAGAGCCGAGAATCTCATGGCAGAAGCCGCTGGCCGGAGCCCCATCCGGGCCGAGATGGTCGGCTCAAGGCCGACCATGGCGCCAGGACCATTCCCAGACCGGACCGCCGCTCAGACCGAGCGCATCAGCCCGCCATCGACGCGCAGATTCTGGCCGGTGATGTAGCCGGCGCCCTCGGAGACGAGGAAGGCGACCGTCGCGGCGATCTCCGCGCTGGTGCCATAGCGCTGCATCGGCACGCCGGCGCGGCGCTCCTCGGTCTGCGGGAGAGAATCGATCCAGCCCGGCAGGACATTGTTCATCCGGACATTGTGCTCGGCGTACTGGTCGGCGAAGAGCTTGGTGTAGGCGGCGAGCCCGGCGCGGAACACCGCCGAGGTCGGGAAGGTAGCCGCCGGCTCGAAGGCCCAGGCCGTCGAGATGTTGACGATCGCGCCGGATTTCTGTGCCGTCATCACCGGGGCGACGAGGCGGGTCGAGCGGATGACGTTCATCAGGTAGACGTCGAGCCCGGCATGCCATTGCTCGTCGGTGATCTCGGTGATCGGCGCGCGCGGGCCGTGTCCGGCGCTGTTGACCAATGCGTCGATCCGGCCCCAGCGCGCCATGGTCGCGTCGACGAGACGCTGGAGGTCAGCGTTCGACTGGTTCGAACCGGTGATGCCGAGGCCGCCGAGCTCGGCCGCCAGTTTCTCGCCCTTGCCCGAGGAGGACAGGATTGCGACCCGGAAACCGTCCTGCGCCAAACGGCGCGCCGCCGCTGCGCCCATGCCGCTGCCGCCTGCCGTGACGATCGCTATTTTTTCTGCTGCCATGCCGGTCCCCATCCCTGTCGAGAGCAAGCCGGCTCATCGTCGCTAGCCGGCGTCGACGGGTTTTCTGGCATCGCGACGCGGGCTTGGCCAGTCGCTTTCCGGCCGGCCGGCGCGCACAAGGCGGATGTCATGTCGTCCCAGCAAAAAGGCCGCGCTTGCGGCGCGGCCTCGTCGATATCCGGAATGCGCGGCGGTTCAGAACTTGTAGGCGACGCTCGCCCGCACGGCATGCGAGCTCGGCTCATGCTCGGCGCTCAGGCCGAGATAGGCGCTGCGGGCGACGAAATCGAAGCTGCCATAGTCGGTATAGCGGTAGTCGAGCCCGAAGATGAGATTGTCAGTCCAGGCGAAGTTGACGCCGCCGCCGACGGTCCAGCCGGTTCGGGAGAATTTGCCGCTCTCGCCAAGACCGGCAGCCGGGTTGAAATAGCCGTATTCGAAACGGCTGAAGGCCGCGCCCGCGGCGCCATAGATCATGAAGCGGTCGAAGGAATAGCCGATGCGGCCACGCACGGAGCCCTGCCAGTCCTGCTGGACCCGGAACAATCCGCCATGCGTATCCCGGGCATTGATCCCCTCGATATCGCCCTCGACGCCA
Organism: Allobosea sp. GW823-FHT01F03; assembly: GCF_058798075.1. Classification (NCBI taxonomy): domain Bacteria; kingdom Pseudomonadati; phylum Pseudomonadota; class Alphaproteobacteria; order Hyphomicrobiales; family Alloboseaceae; genus Allobosea; species Allobosea sp. GW823-FHT01F03. The sequence continues at coordinate 5,248,376 of NZ_CM179505.1, forward strand.
AGGACGACCGAGCCCATCTGGTAGTTGAAGCCGGCATGGACACCGCCCATGAAGGCGGAGGGGCTGTAATCGAAGGAGACACCGACCGGCGCGCGCCCGGCGGTGGTGTACAGGCTCTGCCGATCCGAGCCCCAGGAATAGCCGAGCTGGCCGCCGAGATAGAAGCCGGTCCAGCTATAGAGCGGCGGCAGGGCCGGGGCGAGCGGCAGGAACTTGCTCGACGCCAGATCGGCCGAGAGAGCAGCGCCGCTGCCAAGCAGGAGGAAGGTCGCGACGGTGGCTTTGAGGAGCGTCTTCATCGGGCTCTCTGGTCGTGGAAGGAGATGGGGCCGAATGCCCCGCATCTGGCGCCCTGGCGGGGCGCATTAGCCTGTCACGATAAGAAACCGTTAAGGTTAACAAAGCTCTAAGCGGCCTGTTGGCGCGTCAGGGATTGGAACGATCGGGAGCGCCCGGCGTTCCCTGCAGGCAGGCCGCATCGATCCGGCGGAGAGGGGCATGGCGTATCTGAAACGAATCACCGGCGCTGCCGGTCTGGCGGCGCTGGCGCTCGGCTATGTCCACGGCGCGTTCACACGGCGCGTCCGCGATCCCCTGCGACAGGTGCGCCGCGGCCGTGGCGCCGCCTCGCCGGTCGCCCTGCCCTGGCGCGGCTGGAAGGACGTGCTCGGCCGTTTCATCGTCCGTATCCAAGAGGCGCGCCTGCTCTCGCTCGCCGGTGCGGTCGCCTTCTTCACCCTGCTCTCTCTGGTGCCGGCGCTGTCGCTGCTGGTCACGATCTATGGCGGAATGACCGACCCTGCGACCATCGCCGCGCAGCTCGACGATCTGACGCTCGTCTTCCCGGAAGCGGCGCGCGAGCTGATCCGAGAGCAGGCGATGCGGCTTTCGAGCCGCGATGCGGCAAGCCTGTCGCTGACCTTCCTGATCAGCTTCGCGGTCGCCGCCTGGAGCGCGAACGCGGCGGTGAAGGCGATCTTCGACGCGCTCAACATCATCTATGGCGCACGCGAGCGGCGGGGCTTCCTGAAGCTCAACCTGATCTCGCTGGCGACGACGCTGAGCGGACTCCTGCTGCTCGTCCTGGCGCTGGCCGCGATCGCCAGCCTACCGGTGGTGACGGCGCTCTTCCCCTTCGGCCACGAGCTGGAGACGCTGGTGCGCCTCGCCCGCTGGCCCGTGTTCTTCGTCATCGGAACGGTTGCGATCGGCTGCCTCTACTGGGTCGGGCCCGACCGCAAGCCGCCGCGCTTCGCCTGGGTGCTGCCCGGCGCCGTGGTCGCGGCGCTGCTCTGGGCGGCGACGTCGAGCGCCTTCTCCTGGTATGTCAGCACGCTCGGCAACTACACCGCGACCTATGGCTCGCTGGCGACCGTGGTGGTCTTCATGACCTGGCTGTGGCTCTCGGCGACGATCGTGCTGGCGGGCGCCGAGCTCAATGCGGAACTCGAGCAGCAGAGCCGTCATGGCGCCGCGATCCCGCCGACGGCGCGACTGCTTGCCGGGCGCCGCCGCTGAAGGCTCCGGAGCCGGCCGCGCACTGGCGGCCGACGCCACAGGCGCAAGCCGCGATTGCAGTCGCGCAATCTCGGATTTGCCGCAGCCGGGGACGACAAGAGGCGGTCGAGATCCCATTTTAACGGCAAGCGGCCGCGGCCGCACCCATTCCGGAGTCCGCCATGGCCACCGCCACAACCACCCAACCCCGCACCAACGAGTCCCTCGACAGCCCCGTCCATATCGGCACCGTCAGCCTGCGCGTGCGCGATCTGCCCGGCGTCACCGCCTTCTTTCGCGACGCGATCGGCCTTTCGACGATCAGCGAGAGTGCGCAGGAAAGCGTACTCGGCGCCGGCGGCGTGCCGCTGGTCAGGCTCGAAGCCGGCGCGCAGGCGCCCTCCTCCGCTGCCGGCCTGTTCCACCTCGCGCTGCTCCTGCCGTCCCGCACCGATCTCGCCAACTGGCTCGGCCATGCCGCAAGCCGGCGGCTGCCGCTCGAAGGCGCCTCGGATCACCTGGTCAGCGAGGCGCTCTACCTTTCCGATCCAGAGGGCAACGGCATCGAGATCTATCGCGACCGCAGCAGAGCGGAATGGCCGCGCGGGCCGGGCGGCGAGATCAAGATGGCGACCGACCGGCTCGATCTCGACGCCTTGCTCCGCGAGGCCGACGGGCGCGACTATGCCGGCATGCCCGCCGGCACGGTGATGGGGCATATCCATCTGCGCGTCGGCGATGTCGCGGGCGCGGAGGCCTTCTATCGCGACAAGCTCGGCTTCGAGGTGATGGTGCACTATCCCGGCGCGGCTTTCATGGCGACCGGCGGCTACCACCACCACATCGCGGCGAATATCTGGCACAGCCGGGGTGCCGGGCCGCGCCGCGCAAACGAGGCCGGGCTCTTGCGTTTCGAGCTCGTGGCGCGGGACGATGCCGCCTATGCCGCCTTGCGCGAGCGCATGCTGGCGGCCGGCGGCGACGAGGCCGGCGGCGCGCCGGAGATCGCCGACCCCTGGGGCAACCGGATCGCGATTCGCCGCTGACAAAAAAAGGGCGCCTTCCCTGCCCGGGAAGGCGCCCTGCTTTGGTTCGGAAGCGCCTCAGAGACCTTCGAACAGCGCGCTCGAAATATAGCGCTCGGCGAAGGAGGGGACGATCACGACGATCTTCTTGCCGGCATTCTCCGGGCGAGCACCGATCTCGAGCGCCGCGGCGATCGCCGCGCCCGAGGAGATGCCGGCCGGAATGCCTTCGCTCCTGGCGAGGGCCCGCGCCGTCTCGAAGGCGGTCTGGTTGCCGACGGTAACGACCTCGTCGATGACGCCGCGATCGAGGATGCCGGGCACGAAGCCGGCGCCGATGCCCTGGATCTTGTGCGGGCCGGGCTGGCCGCCGGAAAGCACCGGCGAATCCTCGGGCTCGACCGCGACGATCTTCACGCCGGGCTTGCGCGCCTTCAGCACCTGGCCGACGCCGGTGATGGTTCCGCCCGTGCCGACGCCGGAGACGAAGATGTCGACCTCGCCATGGGTGTCGTTCCAGACCTCCTCGGCCGTGGTCTTGCGATGGATCGCCGGATTGGCCGGGTTCTCGAACTGCTGCGGGATGATCGCGCCGGGGATCTCGGCCTTGAGCTCCTCGGCCTTGGCGATGGCCCCGCGCATGCCGCCGGGACCGGGCGTCAGGACCAGCTCGGCACCGAGCAGAGCGAGCATCTTGCGGCGCTCGATCGACATGGTCTCCGGCATGACCAGGATCAGCCGGTAGCCGCGCGCGGCGGCGACGAAGGCGAGCGCGATGCCGGTATTGCCGGAGGTTGGCTCGATCAGCGTACCGCCCGGCTTCAGCGCACCGGACGCCTCGAGCGCATCGACCATGCTGACGCCGATACGGTCCTTGACGCTGGAGATCGGGTTGAAGAATTCGAGCTTGGCGAGGATCGTCGCCTTGACGCCGCGCTCGGCCGGAAGCCGGTTCAAGCGCACCAGCGGCGTATCGCCGATCGTATCGGTGATCGAATCATAGACCCGGCCACGGCCGGGAGCCTGGGCGGGGGTGAGCTTCTGCGCGGCGTCGGCCATGGCGGCCTCCCTGAGTGGTGATCAATCGGTTCGACGACAGGCTAGCATCAAATTACAGAATCTGTCGAGAAACAGATAATTTCACGCTCTATATTGTAAAATCAGCGTCGATACCCTTTCCGGCCAGCGCCGCGAGGCTTTCCGCCTGCTGGCAGAGCTCGGCCACGGTGACCGAGTCCAGCGTCGCCAGACATGCGTCGAGGGCAGTCTGGACGGCCGGGCCGACGACGTTCTCGACCAAAGGCGAGCGCGGCAGCGGCGGCAGGTTCTCCTCCGAATTGGCCTGCATTGCGGCGCGTACGATCGCGCCGGCGGTGATGCGGCGACGCTCACGGGCGAGCTCATATCCCCCGCGCGGACCGCGAACACCTTTGAGGATGCCGGCCTTGACCAGCGCCTGCAGCATGGTCTCGAGATGACGCGGCGGCAGCTCGTGGCGGGCGGCGAGCGCTTTTGCCGCAACCGGGGCCGGGCGGGCGTGCAGGGCGATGTCGACCACCGCGGCGATGGCGAGCAGGCTGCGGCGCGAGAGCTGGATCATGAACGGGCCTCCCGGACAGAGGAGGCGACGGAATCGGCGATCCCGGTCGAGCCGAAGCCGCCGGCGCCACGGACGGTGTCGTCGAGCGAATGCACCTCGACGAGCCTGGCCTGCGCCACCGGCGCGACGATGAGCTGGGCGATGCGGTCGCCATGCCGGATGGTGAAGGGCTGCTGCCCGAGATTGACGAGCAGGACCTGGACCTCGCCGCGGTAATCGGCATCGATCGTGCCGGGCGCATTGAGCACGGTCACGCCATGGCGCAGCGCCAGCCCCGAACGCGGCCTGACCTGCCCTTCGCTGCCCGGCGGCAGTGCCAGGACGAGCCCGGTCGGCACGAGGCAGCGTGTGCCCGGCACCAATTCCAGATCGCGCTCCGGCAGGGCGGCCCGCAGATCGAGCCCGGCGGCCCCCGCCGTCTCATAGGCAGGCAGAGGCAGATCCTGCGCATGCGGCAGGCGCTTGATGCGAACCGGCTCCATCATCGCTCAGCCCTTCTCGGCAAGCAGGGTGGCGAGATGGGTGACGAGTCGCGCCGCGACCTCAGCCTTGGGCAGGGTCGGCCAGGTCTCGACGGCATCGGCCGTGACGAGATGCACGGTGTTGTCTTCACCGCCCATGACCCCGGTCCCGCCGACATCATTGGCGACGATCAGGTCGCAGCCCTTCTTCGTCAGCTTGGCGCGGGCATATTCGATGACGTTCTGCGTCTCGGCGGCGAAGCCGACGACCAGTTGCGGGCGATCGATCTCGCGGGCGGCGATGGTCGCGAGGATGTCCGGATTCTCGACGAGGGTGAGACTCGGCGTGCCGTGCTCGCCCTTCTTCATCTTCTGGCCAGCCGCACCGGCGACGCGCCAATCGGCGACGGCGGCCGCGAAGACCGCGATGTCGGCCGGCAGCTCCTGCTCGGTGGCGTCGAGCATGTCGCGGGCACTCTCGACATGGATGGTGGTGACGCCGGCGGGATCGGGAATGCCGACAGGACCGGAAATCAGCGTGACATCGGCGCCGGCCGCCGCAGCAGCAGCAGCAATCGCGTGCCCCTGCTTGCCCGAGGAGCGGTTGGCGATATAGCGCACCGGATCGATCGGCTCATGGGTCGGCCCGGAGGTGACCAGCACGCGCTTGCCGGCGAGCACCTGACCACCTGCCGCGACTTGACCCGGCAATCGGCCGAGGAAGCCGATCGAGGCCGGCTTGCGCTGCTCGCCGGCCAACGCCAGCTCGATCGCCGCCAGGAGCTCCTGCGGCTCGGCCATCCGACCCGGCCCGCTCTCGCCGCGCTCGGCCATGGCACCGGAGTTCGGGCCGACGACGAGGACGCCGTCCTTCTGCAGCAGCGCCATGTTGCGACGCGTCGCCGGATGCTGCCACATCCGCGGATTCATCGCCGGGGCGATCAGGATGCGCTTATCCGTGGCGAGCAGCGCCGTGGAAGCGAGATCGTCGGCATGGCCGTTCGCCATCTTGGCGATCAGATCGGCCGTGGCGGGGGCGACGACCAGGAGGTCGGTCGAGCGCGACAGCGCGATATGGCCGATATCGGCCTCGTCGGTCAGCGAGAACAGGTCGGTGAAGCAGCGCTCGCCGGCGAGCGTGCCGACCGCGAGCGGCGTGACGAACTGTTCGCCGGCCCGGGTGAGGATGCAGCGGCTGGCGATGCCGCGATCCTTCAGCCGCCGGATCAGTTCGAGACATTTATAGGCGGCGATGCCGCCACCGATGATCAGCAGGATGGAGCGGGAAGCGGACAAGAGCGGGCTCCTGGGTCGGGACGGCCCGTTTGGTAGCATCCGGCAGGCCGGGATGTCATCGGGGCGCCCGGGTGGGCAGGGTCGATACGGCCGCAGCCTGGGCTGGCCCCGGCTGCGGAATCTCGGCGCAGTCGTCGGCGACCGCCCGGTCCCGGCCGCGCGCCTTGGCCTGGTACAGGCGCCGATCGGCGCGGGAGACGAGTTCGGACAGTGCGTCGCCGGACCGGCGCTCCGCAATCCCGAAGCTCGCCGTCACCGCGCCTCCACCCGGCGCGAAGGTGAAGACCAGGCCGGAAAGCCCGGCTCGCACCCGTTCGGCCAACACCAAGCCGGCCGCCTGTGTCGCGCCTGGCAGCAGGATCGCGAACTCCTCGCCGCCGATCCGTGCGACCAGATCCTTCTCGCGGCTGACACGGCGCAGGAGCCTGCCGAAGGCGCTCAGCACCTCGTCGCCGGCGGCATGGCCGTGGCTGTCATTGACCCGCTTGAAATGGTCGAGATCGCAGACGAGCAGCACGCAGGGCGCTTCGCCGGCGACGGAGAGCATCGCGCCCGCACGCTGCTCGAAGGCACGCCGATTGAGCAGGCCGGTCAGGCCGTCGCTGTCGCGCTCGCGGCGTAGATCGTCGATCACGTCGGAGAGCGTCGCCGCCAGCAGCGCCGTCGCCAGGGCCGCGCCGAGCACGGCCAGGGACAAATGCAGCGCCTGCCAGAACAGCGAGTCCTGGAAGACCCTGAGATCGCCCGGCGCCTCCAGCCCGATCGTCAGGATGGTACGCGGGAAGAAATGCAGGGCGAAGGCGAACAGCACCCAGAACAGCACCCGGTCGACCGGGCGGCCACGCATCAGAGGCGTGATATGCAGGCTGGCGACGAGAAGGACGAGGCCGTAGCCGAAATTCTGGAGATAGACGCGTGCCAGGAGGTTGGGTGCAGCATAGGCGAAGTACCAGAGACCGCCCATGACGGCGATGAAGGCGCAGGCATGCCAGACCCGGCCGAGCCGCTTGCCCGAACGACGCAACACCGCCTCGGCCGCGATCTGGACCGCGACGGTATAGAACAGGCCCGAGAGCAAGGCGTTCGCCGGCACCGATGCCGGCCAGAAGAACACCTGGATCGCCACCGCGATCGCGAACAGCGCCGGAGCCGCCGCCAGCAGGAGGAGATAGTCGCGCCTTCGCTCGATCATCCAGGCCCAGAGGAAGGCGAGACCGAAAACGCATAATACGGCCGGCCCGATCAGAGCCATCGTCACTCCGGACTCCAATTCCCCGGCGATCCTTCCTGCAAGCGGCCCTTGTCGAGATTGCTATGGCGTGCATCGCGGGAAATGCCCAGCGATGACGATGCGCGGCAGCCCTGCGTCTCGCGCCGGCTCAGCGGAAGGGTGGCTCGTCGAAGCTCCTGAGCTTGCGCGAATGGATCGAGGAGCCGGCCTCTTTCAGCCTTTCGAGCGCGGCGAGGCCGATCTTCAGATGCTCGCTCACCGCCCGCTCATAAAAAGCGTTGGCGGCGCCCGGCAGCTTGATCTCGCCATGCAGAGGCTTGTCGGAGACGCAGAGCAAGGTGCCGTAGGGCACGCGTAGCCGGTAGCCCTGCGCGGCGATCGTGCCCGATTCCATGTCGACGCCGATGGCGCGCGACAGGTTGATGCGCTTGCGCTCCTTGGTCCAGCGCAGTTCCCAGTTGCGATCGTCCTGCGTCACCACGGTGCCGGTGCGCAGGCGCTGCTTCAGCCGGTCGCCCTTCTCGCCGGTGACGTCGGCGGCCGCCTGCTGCAGCGCGACCTGGACCTCGGCCAGAGCCGGGATCGGGATGTCGGGCGGCACATGCTCGTCGAGAATGCCGTCCTGACGGAGATAGGCATGGGCGAGAACATAGTCGCCGATGATCTGGGTCTGACGCAGACCGCCGCAATGGCCGACCATCAGCCAGCAATTCGGCCTGAGCACCGCGAGATGGTCGGTGATGTTCTTGGCGTTGGAGGGCCCGACGCCGATGTTGACGAGCGTCACCCCTTCCCCCTTCGCCCGGATCAGGTGATAGGCCGGCATCTGGAAACGGTGCCAGGGCGCCGACATCACCCGCTCGGCGGCGCTGACATCGAGGCCTTCGCGCTCGATGCGGACGCCGCCCGGCGCGACCAGCGCCAGTGCCGTGCCGGCCTCGATCTCGGCCAGGGCCAGCCGGACGAACTGGTCGACATAGCGATGATAATTGGTCAGCAGCACCCAGGGCTGGACGGCGCGCCAATCGGTGCCGGTGTAGTGTACCAGCCGGCGCAGCGAATAATCGACACGCACCGCATCGAACAGCGAGAGCGGGCGCGGCTCGCCCTCGATGATGTCGAAGGTGCCGTCGGCGACCTCGTCGCCGACCAGCGACAAGAGTGGCGTCGGGAAGTGACGGGCAAGCTCGGCCGGGCTGACCTTGCCGCGCCCGAGCTCGTCGCCGCCGTCGAGCGCGTAGGGATAGGGAATCTCCTGGGCGCTGACCCCGGTCTCGATGGTCGCGCCGTAATCCCGAACGAGCGGCCGCAGCTGATCGAGCAGATAGGCGCGGAACTCCGCCGGATGCGTCACCGTCGTCGAATAGACGCCGGGCACGGCGAACTTGGCATAGCCGCGCCGCGTCGCGGCCGGCAGCTTCGACGGCTCATAGGTGACGCGCAGCATCGGATAGCGATAGAGCGCGCGCTGCTCCAGCGTCGGCGGCTGGCGTGTGGTGAAGAAGCGCTGAAGGTCATCGCCCAATGCCTGCCGCGCCTGGGCGTACAGGGCCTCCAGCCGGTCGACGGCTGCTTCCGGCGTGGCGGCGATCTCGAAAGTCATGTCGCGCAATGGTCTCCGGTTCGATTCGCCTCAGGGTCACCCTGCTGACGATGGCTGTCGAGCGATCCTGCCATGCTCTTGGTCTCGCAGCCATGCCGGCGATGCGCGCCGGCACAACAATGCAGCGGAGGATCAATGATGAAGCTCGCACCCTATCTTTTCTTCGACGGCCAGTGCGAAGCCGCCTTCACCGACTATCAGCGGATTCTCGGCGGCCGGATCGAGGCGATGCTGCGCTATGAAGGCTCGCCGGTCGATATCGCGCCGGAATGGCGCTCCAAGATCATGCATGCCTGTCTCGAACTCGACGACGGCCAGATGCTGATGGCCTCGGACGCGCCGCCGGAGCAGAGCACCGGGCCGATGCAGAGCGTCCATGTCAGCGTCACCGTGAAGGAGCCGGCCGAAGCCGAGCGCATCTTCGCCGCGCTGGCCGAAGGCGGCACCGTGACGATGCCGATGGCCGAGACCTTCTGGGCGCCGCGCTTCGGCATGCTGAGCGACCGTTACGGGGCATTCTGGATGGTGGGCTGCGAGCCCGCGGCCGGCTGAGCTGAACCGGCGGGCGTGCCCCGCCTGCGGCACGAGGCTCCGGGCCGGAGACGGTTGTAGATATCGTATAATTGGATACAATTATACGATGAGTATTCCGCCCCTTGCCGCCACGACGACCGCCGCCGCCCTCGCCACGCGCCTGCGTCAGGAGATCGACCAGGGCCGCTGGCAGGCCGGTGAGTTGCTGCGCCAGGAGCAGCTCGCCAGCGAATTCGGCGTCAGCCGCATCCCGGTCCGCGAAGCGCTGGCCCAGCTGCAGAGCGAGGGGCTTCTCAGGATCGAGCATTATCGCGGGGCACGGGTGAGCTGGCCGACGCCCGCCGAGATCGACGAGATCTTCGATCTGCGCCACCTGGTCGAGAGCGACCTCATCGCCCGTGCCCTGCCCCGACATGACGAACGGTCCTGCCGCGAGCTGGCGAGGCTGCAAGGCCAGCTCGAGGATGCGCAGGACCGTCTCGGCTGGATCGGCGGCGACATCGCCTTCCATGAAGCGCTCTACCGGCCGGCCGAGCGCCCGCGCAGCCTGGCGCTCTATCGCCAGCTGCGCGCGCCGATCGACCGTTTCAGCGTTCAGCAGCTCGGCCCGGAAGCCCGCAAGCAAGGCTGGGCCGAAGAGCACCGGCAGTTGATCACGGCCGCGGCCTCCGGCGACGTCCCGGCCGCGCTGGCGACACTGGCAGCACATCTCGACGCAACGCGCATGGTCGTGCTGGCGGCCTGCGCCGATCTCGGAGACGGATGATGGCGAACCACGGCGCGACGATCGAATGGCAGCGCGGCGACCAGGATTTCCTCGACCGGCGCTATAGCCGCGCGCATCTCTGGCACTTCGACGGCGGGGCGGCCGTCGCGGCGTCGAGCTCGCCGCATGTGGTGCGCGAGCCCTTCTCGAACCCGGCCAATGTCGATCCTGAAGAAGCCTATGTCGCGGCGCTGTCGAGCTGTCATATGCTCTGGTTCCTCGACCTCGCCGCGCGAGCCGGCTTTCGCATCGACGGCTATCGCGACGCCGCCGCGGGCGAGATGGCGAGGAATGCGGACGGGAAGGAATGGATCGCACGCGTGGTTCTGCGGCCGCACATCCGGTTCAGCGGCGCGCTGGCGCCCGACGACGCCATGGTCGACGGGCTGCACCATGCGGCGCATGAAAACTGCTTCCTCGCCAATTCGGTACGCAGCGCGGTCGAAACGCGAGGTAGCTGGGAGTATCGCCTCGGCGACTGACGACGAGGGTCGAGCGGCTGCGGGTCGGATTCCGCCGCAGCAGACCGTTCTTCCACGGGATACGTTTCCATATGAAGTAAAGCACACCCGCCGAGATTAACCCGTAAGGGACATTGAACCTGCCCAGCCGGGTCTTCACTATTGCGCAACGTCTCCAAGGGCCGACCGCCGCAGCTGAACAGAACCGGATCTGCAATGCCCTCGGCCGAGCTGGGATCAGTCAAGTCCGCAATGCGCGTGCTCGACTTGTTCGAGTATCTGCGCCGCTGGAATGCCGGCCAGACCCATGCCCGGATAGCCGCGCAGCTCGGCATCCCGAAAAGCAGCCTGACGCAGCTGCTCAAGACCCTGGTCTGCCGCGGCTATCTCGAATACGATCCCGCCAGCAAAGGCTATTTCCTCGGCCCGGCCGTGGTCGCGCTCGGCCAGCGCAGCGTCGAGACGCGCGATCTCGTCAGCGTCGCCGAAGACGTGCTGGCCGACACCGCGCACGCAACCCGCGAGACCTGCGCGCTCAACCTGCTGAAGGGCGACCTCTCCGAGGTGGTGGCGACCGCAAGCGGCTCGCACCGCCTGCATTACACGATGCGGAAAGGCGATGTCGCGCCGCTCTACGCGACCTCGGGCGGCAAGGCACTGCTCGCCCATCTGCCCGATGAGATGCGCCGTGACTATCTCGCGCGCGTCAGCCTCGAAAAGATCACGCCGCAGACGGTCGACTCGGTGCCGGCACTGGAGGCGGAACTGGCCGAGATCGCCCGGACCGGCATCGCCTTCGTGGTCGAGGAGTTCATGCCGGGCATCGTCGGAATGGCGCGCCCGATCCTCGGCCGCTCCGGCTTTCCGCTGGCGGCCGTCAACATCGCCCTGCCGATCGCGCGCTATGACGCCGCGCTGAAGCGGCGCTGCCTCAACGCGCTAGAGGACGCGGTGCTGATGCTGCGGGAACGCGCCAATCTCGGCTGAGCGCTGCGCCCTCTTCCCGGTCGAGCGCCGCCCGACTTCCTGGCCTAGACCGGCTTGCCTTCGAGGAAATCGACGATCAGCTCGTGCTGCGCCAGGAACATGTTGAGGCCGGTCTGGGTCTTGCAGCCTAGGCTGCGACCGGCCTCCAGCAAGGGCGAGACCTCGGGCGCCGTGATGACGTCGCCGATGAACATATCCGGCGCGAGCTTCTCGACCGCGACCGGCAAGGGGTCGCCCGCGCGCATGCCCAGCGGCGTGGCATTGGCTATGATCCCGAAGCCGCCCGGGTCGGTCGAGCCCGCCCGCACGCGCCCGGGATAAGCGGCTGAGAGCCGGGAGATCAGCGCATCGCGCCGGCCGGCATCCATGTCGTGGATCGCGAGCTCGGACACCCCGGAGTCGAGCAGTTGCAGCCCGATCGCGCTGCCCGCCCCGCCGGCCCCGATCAGCAAGGCACGCTTGCCCTCCGGCTCGCCGCCAGCCTGGCGCATGGCGCGCACGAAGCCGACCCCGTCGAGCATGTCGCCGTGCCAGGCGCGATCGGGCCCGCGGCGCAGGACATTCGCCGATTCCAGCAGCCGGGCCCGGTCGGACAGCGTCCTGCAGTGCTGCCGGGCGGCGAATTTGTGCGGAATCGCCACGACGATGCCGTCGACATTCAACACCGGGCCGAGCGCGGCAATGAAGCCGTCGACATCCTCGGGCAGGACATGGATCGGGATCAGCGCCGCATTGATGCTGCGCTCGACGAAGGCCCTGGTAATGCCGGCCGGCGACTTAACCTGGGCGATCGGGTGGCCGATGATCACGAAGATCCGGGTCTCGCCGCTCAGCATGTCCAGCATCTCATCCTCCATCCGGCTCCTGCGCGCCGGTCCGGCACCCGCGCCTTGCCCTGCTCTCGACCTTCGCCCTCAGCCTGTTCGGCCGACCGGCCTATCCAAGAGCCCTCGCGGCATCGCGATGGAAAGCGATGGTGCGCGCCAGGCCCTCCGCAAGTCCGGTTCGTGGCAACGTTCCGAGCACCGAAGGCAGGCTGGCGTCGGGGGCGAGTTCCGGGGCCGTCGGCAGGCCCGGCCCGGCAGCACTCAGGCGCGCATCCGGGACCTGACGTCGGATCTCGGCGATGACCTCGTCGACGGTCGCGACCTCGCCGACCAGATTGAAGGCATGGGCACCGGCGATATCGCGCGCCACCGCCGCCGCGAAGGCGGCGGCGAGATCCTCGACATAAAGCAGGTCGGACTGGCCGGTGTAGATGAACTCATAGGCCTCGCCCTTCGCGGCCGCCTCGGCGGCGAGGCTCGGGCCGGCGGTGAGGCCGAGCTCGCGGCCGGGCCCGTAGACCACGAAGGGGCGGAAGCCGACGCTGGCGATGCCATGATCGAGCCAATAAGCGCGGGCGCTGCCTTCGGTGGCGAGCTTGAAAGCGCCGTAATGGGTGATCGGCAGCGGTCTCGCCCCGTCCTCCGGGCCGAAGACACCGGCCGAGCTGGCATAGACGACCTTGGCGATGCCATGCCGACGCGCCGCCTCGAAGACGTTCAGCGTACCGATGACGATGACCCCCGCGCCGAGGACGGGCTGCTCGCGGCAGGCCGGAGTCAGCAGCGCGGCGAGATGGACGATGCTGTCGCAGCCCTCGGCGGCAGCATGGACGGCCTCGCCGTCGCGGATGTCGCCGAGACGCCAGTCGATCTCGGCGGCAGCCTCCCCGGCCAGCGCCCGCACGAGCCGGCTGTCATCCTTGATGTCGAAGATGCGGACCTTGTGGCCAGCGGCGAGCAAGCTGCGGACGATCCAGGCGCCGATGAAGCCGGTGCCGCCGGTGACGAGTATCTGCATGGGAATTCCCGGTCCTGTTGCGAAGGAAAGGACGATGCTCGTGATGTCGGAGCTTCGCCCCGCGCCCGTCAATCCGTCGGCGCGGCGCGTTCCGTTTCGTCGGGCGGTTTCGGCCGCCTTCCGGCCAGATGCAGCGAGATCAGCCCGCCGGCGACGATCAGCGCCGCGCCGACGACGGTGAAGATGTCGGGCACCTCGCCGAAGATGGCGAAGCCGAGCAGGGTGGCGGTCAGGAGCTGGGCGTAGGAATAAGGTGCGAGGCGCGAGGCGGTCGCGCGGGCATAGGCCGCGATCATGGCGAACTGGCCGGCCGCCTGGCAGATCCCGGACAGGCCGAACAGCAGCCATTGCTCGCCCGTCGGGGCCTGCCAGAAGAAAGGCAGAGGCAGCGAGGACAGAACCAGCGCCACCAGCATGGTGTAGAACAGCACCGTGCGGGGCGCCGCCCGTTGCGCGACGATCCGGGTCATGACCTGGCCGAAGGCGGCGAGCAGGCCGGCGAGCGCCGGGATCAGCAGGGTCCAGGAAAAATCACCGCCGAAAGGCCGCATGATCGTCAGCACGCCGAGGAAGCCGGACAGCACCGCAAGCCAGCCCCAGCGGTTCACCGTTTCGCCGAGCAGGAGCTTGCCGAGCGCCATGCTCAGCAGCGGCGAGATGAACAGAATCGTGGTGAGCTGGGCCAGCGGCACATAGGCCATCGCGAAGATGACGCAGCTGCCGGCGAGGAAGGGGAAGATCGAGCGCAGCAGCAGGAGCTTGACGGGGCCGCGCGTCAGCGCCGTCCGCCACTCACCCGGCCGGAGGATGAACAGGAAGAGGGCGGCGAAGACGACGCTGCGCCCCCACATCGCGACGACGGCGTTCGATTCGATGACGATGAGCTTGGAAGCGGCGTCGCCGATGGCGAACAGGCTGAAGGCGGTCAGGGCCAGCGCGAGCGTGGCCAGCCCGCCATCGGACTGCGGAGCTTTGGATAGCGGCTGGCTCACCTGGCGCGTTCGCCGCCGAGCCCAGGCGGGCGCCTTGCTTCGTCGCTGCCGAACATCGCCTCCCCCCGGGGCCGGGGCCCGTCCCGTTGCGCGCCGGCTGGCACGAGGCGGAAGGCTTCCGACAGCCGCCGCGACAGGCGCGACGACGATCCGGCTATAGGCAACGCAGCGTCAGGCGACAATCAGGCGCGCCCTGCGGCCAGTGCAGGGCCGCCCTCCATGCGGGGCCGGTCTCAGTAGCTGATCTGAGCAACCGCCCGCAGATTGTCCGGCGTCGTCGTCGGAAAGCCGAAGAATTCGAGATAGGCCGGGATCTGCTCGAACAGCATGTCGGTGCCGATCTGCGTCTGGCAGCCTCTCGCCCGGGCAGCGGCCAGGAAGGGTGTGACCTCGCTCTTCAGCACGACTTCGCCGACGAAACTCTCCGGTGCGATGCGCGAGACATCCATCGGCAGGGGATCACCCTCGTTCATGCCGAGCGGCGTCGCGTTGACGACGATGTCGTAGCCCTCGGGATCGCGTGTGCCGAGTTCCAGTGCGAGCGCGGGATAATGCGCGCGCAGGCGACGGGCGAGCCCTTCCACGGCGGCGCTGTTGAGGTCGAACAGGCCGAGCGCGGCCGCCCCCGCTCCCGCCAGCGAAGCGGCGATCGCCGCGCCGACGCCGCCGCTGCCGACGACCAGCGCCCGCGCACCCGCCACCTGCCGGCCCTTGCGCAGAACGCCGCGCACGAAGCCTTCGCCGTCGAACATGTCGCCGCGCAGCGTGCCGTCCGGCCGCAGGAGCACGGCGTTGCAGGAGCCGGCGATGCTGGCCGCCGTCGAAAGCTCGTCGACGAGGCCGGTCGTCGTCACCTTGTGCGGCATCGTCACCAGCGCACCGCGGATGTTCTTCAGGCGGAAGAGGGCGGCGAACACCTCAGGATACACATCGGCCTCGACCGCCATCGGCATCACCACCGCATTGACGCCGATCGACTCGAAATAAGGATTGTAGATCAGCGGCGCCTTGAAGGTCGTCGTCGGGTAGCCGAGATGGGCGATCAGGATGGTGTTGCCGTCGATCATGATCAGCCGATCGTGACGACGGCGCCGGTGCTGGCCGCCTGCTTGACGGCCTCGATCACCCTCAGCGTTTCCAACCCTTCGCGACCGGAGACGATCGGCTTGGCCTCGCCACGGATGACCTCGCCGAAATGGCGGACCTGAACGCGCAGCGGATCCTCGGCGACGAAGGGCACGCGCTCCCGGCGCAGCGGCTCCCACCAGCTGCGCTTGCCCGGATTGTACCAGAGTTCGAGCTGCGGCACGGTCAGCGAGCCATGCGTGCCGCCGAGCTGGTAGCAGGACTGGTCCTGCTGCTGCGGATAGACCGGGTTCTCGCCGGTGGTCATCTCCCAGCTCCAGGGCGCGACCACCGAGTCGGAGACGTTGACCGTGCCGAGCGCACCATTGACGAAGCGCAGGATGATCACCGCCGTCTCCTCGACGGCATTGCCGCGCACGATGTTCGATTCCTGCGCCTGCACCGAGGCGATCTCGCCGCAGAGATAGCGGAACAGATCGACGTCATGGCTGAGATTCATCATGATCGGGCCGGCGCCCTTCTCACGCCGCCAGGCCACGTCGAAATAATCGTCCGGCTTCATCAGCCAGAAGCTGCCATGCAGCGTCAGGAGGCGGCCGAGCCGCCCGGCCTCGACGATCTCCTTGGCCTTGCGGATCATCGGGTTGTAGCGCCGGTGATGGCCGGCGAGCAGCGGGATCCCGGCCTTCTCGAACGTCTCGACCAGTTGCTGCGCGGCTGCGACGCTGTCGGCGAGCGGCTTCTCGATGATCGCCGGCAGGCCGGCGGCGGCGGCTTCGAGGCCATTGGCCAGATGCAGGCTGTTCGGCGTCGCGATGACGACGCCGTCCGGCCGGGCACGCGCCAGCATCTCGGCGAAGCTCGGAAACCAGTTCGTCCCGAGCGACGAAGCCAGCGAGGTCGCGCTCGGCGAGGGGTCGACGATGGCGGCGAGCTCGAGACTCGGCTCGGCCGCGATGTGCTGAGCGTGGCGGTTGCCGATCAGACCGGCACCGATGACTGCGAGTCTGACCGGCTTCATCGGCTTTCCCCTATTTCTCGTCGATCAGCGTGGCGAGGCGCCGCAGGGCCAGCGCGTAACCCTGGGTGCCGAAGCCAGCGATGACACCGTCCGCCCGCAGCGAGACATAGGAATGATGCCTGAAAGCCTCACGCTTGTGGACATTGGAGATGTGGACCTCGAAGACCGGTCCGTCAAAGGCATTGAGCGCGTCGAGCACCGCGACCGAAGTGTGGGTGAAGGCGGCCGGGTTGATGACGATGCCGCCGGCGGTCTCGCGGGCCTCGTGAACCCAGTCGATGATCTCGTATTCACGGTTGCTCTGGTGGAAGCGCAGTTCGAGATTCAGCTCGCCCGCCAGCGCCCGGCACTCCGCCTCGACATCGGCCAGGGTGGTGTGACCGTAGATGTGGGGCTGGCGCTTGCCGAGCAGATTGAGGTTCGGACCGTTCAGGACGTAGACGAGGCGGCTCACGGCAGGTTTCCCGGGCTGGCGGATGGCGGTTCGCGGTTGTGCGGCCACAGGCGGCGGCAGCGCCTTCAATCCCTAGAGCATCGGACCGAAAAGTGGAATCCACTTTTCGGGCGAATCCGACGCGTAAACAAAGAGATAGATCGCCAACTCGCGCCCGACCGGACGCGCGCTGGCGATCTATCCTTGCGAGAGGGCTTGGTGAAGGGCCGAGAAAGAACCGCGCCGGTCCGAAGCCGGACCGGCGCGCAGTTTGGGGAGTGGAGGCGGCCCAGCGCCGGCGTGGTCAGGAGGTGAGCGCCCCCGCCGTCATGCCCTGGACCATGTAGCGCTGCAGGAAGATGAAGGCGACGACGAGCGGCAGGCTCGCCAGCACCGAGAAGGCCATCATGGCGTTCCAGTCGGTGACGAACTCGGCCATCAGGCTGTAGATCGCCATGGTCAGCACGCGATTCTCCCAGGACTCGATCAACACCACCGCGAAGAGGAACTCGTTCCAGGCGAGCAGGAAGGTGTAGAGCCCGGCACCGACGAAGGCCGGATAGGAGATCGGCACCAGCGTCCGGAAGATCGCACCGAGCCGCGAGCAACCGTCGACCATCGCGGCTTCCTCGATGTCGCGCGGAATGTTGATGAAATAGCTGCGCAGCATGAGGATACAGAACGGCAGGGTGAAGGTCAGGTAGACGATCACCAGCGAGGTTCGGGTGTCATAGAGCCCGAAGGTGATGAAGATCCTGAAATAGGGGATGCAGAGCAGCACCAGCGGGAACATCTGCGTGGTGATCAGGAACATCAGCACGGCGCGCTGTCCGGCGAAGTTGAAGCGCGCCAGCGCATAGGCCGCCATCGCGCCGAGGACGAGCGAGAGCAGGGTGACGACGAGCGAAATCACCATGGTGTTGGCGAAGACGACGAGATAGCGCGGCGTCGTGAAGATCTTCTTGTAACCGTCGAGCGTGAAGACCTGCGGCAGCCAGTCCGGCGGCATCTGCATCACCTCGATGTTCGGCCGGAAGGAGACCGACAGCATCCAGGCGAGCGGGAAGAAGACGATCAGGATCGCCAGGATGAGGAGGGCATAGGCCGCGGCATTGAGCAGGCGCTCGCGCCCCCGCTGGCCCAGCTTGCCCGAAATGACCATAGGCATCGCTTTTTCCCGTAACGCTTAGACGTTGCGCATCGTACGGCGCACATAGATGGCGCTGACGATGAAGAGCACGACGAACATCACCACGGCCTGTGCCGAGGCGTAGCCGAACTTCAGCTTCTGGAAGCCGTCGAAATAGATCGCCGTCGCCAGTACTTCCGAGGAATGGGCCGGGCCGCCACCGGTCATCACATAGACCGGGTCGAAAGCACGGAAGGTCCAGATCGAATCGAGCAGCACGATCGTCGCCATGACGCCGCGCAGTTGCGGCAAGGTGATGTGCCAGAACTGCTCCCATAGCGTAGCGCCATCGATCTCGGCGGCTTCGTAGAGCTGCCTCGGGATCGCCTGCAGGCCGGCAAGCAGCATCACCATGAAGAAGGGGAAGGCGCGCCAGACATTCATCGCCGTGACCGAGCCGAGCGCCGTCGAGGGGTCGCCGAGCCAGGAGATCGTACCGTTGGGATCGAGCAGGCCGAGCGAGACCAGAAAACCGTTGAAGACGCCGAAGGGCTGCAGCATCAGCACCCAGATCATGCCGGCGACGGTCGGCGCCAGCAGCCATGGCACGATCAGAAGGCCGCGCGCCAGGCTGCGGAAAGTGGCGTCGAGGTGCATGTTGAGCAGCAGCGCGAGCGCCAGCCCGATCACCAGATGCAGCACCACGCTGAAGAAGGTGAAGACGACCGTCTGGATGAAGGCCTTCCAGAACAGCGGGTCGTTGAACAGCGCGACATAGTTGCCGAGCCCGACCCAGACCTCGCGCTGGAGATTGCTGTCGTAGAAGCTCAGGCGGATGACGTCGCCGAGCGGATAGAGCAGCAGCGCGACCAGGATCAGCAGCGCCGGCCACAGGAATGAGAATGCGAGGAGCTCCTCGCGATACTTCTGCTTGAAAGTCATGGCACGCCGCTCATGCGGGGCCGCCGCCCTTTCGGGGGACGGCCCCTATACGATGGGAGAGGGGCGTGCTCGCCCCTCCCGGGCAGACGGGAACTATTTCGCAGCCGCGGCGAAGATCTTGTTCCACTCGGCGGCAGCGTCATCCAGAGCCTGTTTTGCGGTCTTCTTGCCCTGCACGACGTTCTGGATTTCCGTGCTCATGATCTTGTTCATCTGCACGGCGTTGGGCATCACCAGGAATGGCGAGTTGGCGTTGGCCGCCGCCATCTGGGTGACGAAGGCCTGGAAGAGCTTGCGCTCCTTGAACCAGTCCTGGCTCGAGACGTCGGTGCGGGCCGGGAAGGCGCCAGTGCCCTTGGCCCACATCTCGATGCCCTTCGGACCGGACATCCAGCGCATGAAGGTCCAGGCCGCGTCCTTGTCCTGAGCCTGAGACGAGATGGTGTTCAGCGAGCCGCGCACCATCGTGCCGCTGGTCTTGCCGACCGGCAGCGGGGCGATGTCGTAGTTCAGCTTGGGATTGAGCTGCTTCTGGATCGCGATGCCCCAGGGCCCCTCGAACATCATGGCGACGTTGCCGGAGGCGAAGTTGGCACGCTTCTCCTTCTCGCCATTGCTGAGCACGCCGGGAACGGAGACCTTGTCCTTGTTGATGCGATCGACATACCACTCGATGGCCGCAACACCCTCCGGGCTGTTGAACACCGCCTTGTTGGTCTCGGCATCGATGATCTTGGCGCCGGCCTGCAGCAGCAGCGGGTAGATCTCATAGGTCATGTTGGTCGGCGGCTCGCCCTGCAGCGTGCCGGTGATCGCGAACTGGCGCTTGTCGGGGTTGGTCAGCTTGCGCGCATACTCCGCGAACTCGTCCCAGGTCTTGGGCGCGCCGGAGAGGCCGGCGGCCTTGAACAGGTCGGTGTTGTAGAACAGAGCCACCGCGCCGCTCTCGATCGGCAGGTAGTACTGCTTGCCGCGCCATTTCTGGTGGAAGGTCACGGGGATGTTGCCGAAGAACTCTTTCGGCTCCTTGGCGATGCGCTCGTCCAGGGGCTCGATCATGCCGAGATCGGCGAACTCCGCCACCCAGTCGACCTGGACGAGCAGCACGTCGGGCAGCTTCTTGGCCTGATGCAGGACGATGGCGCGGTCGTGGAAGCCGGAGAATGGGGAATCGACCGGCGTCAGCTTGATGTCGGGATGGTCCTTCTCGAAGGCGGCCTTGAGCTCGCCCATGAACTTCTCGCCGACCTCGGTGCCCTTCCACTGGCCCCAGCGCACTTCCTTCTGCTGGGCGAGCGCCAGCGTCGGCAGGCTGATCATCGAGGCGAGCGACAGCGCCGCGAACTTCAGCAAGGAAGACCTACGTTGCAGATCCATGATCGTTTCCTCCCGGGTTGATTATCATTGTCCGCGAGCGCCGTTCGGCGCCTTCGGGTAGCGGGCGCGCCCGTCGTTGCGGGCGCGCCGTAGTCCATCGTCCTCCTTCAGGCCGCGCGTGCCTTGCGCAGCGCCTCAGGCACGGCCGGCGCGACCTTCACGAGCGTCGTGTTGTCGGTGACGAGCTTGCTTGTCGCGCCGACATTCATCCAGGTGAACATGTTGCGGAACATGTCCTGGAGCGACGCCATGATGTCGGCTTGGGCCTGGGCCGGCATCTCCCAGAACGGCTTCTTCATCACCTTCCAGGACTTCTTGCGGGTGTTGTAGAAGAACTGCGCGTCGGTCTCGCCCTGCCCCCGCTCATTGGCGTGGTTGGCGAAGGTGTATTCGCGGATCTGGTCGCGCAGCGCCTGCGGCAGGCTCGGATGGTCGAAGATCAGGTTGTTGAAGCCGAGCGCGAGGTGGACCTCGACGGTTTCCGCTTTCGGCAGCATGGCGAGCTGCTCGCCGGGCAGGGTCGAAGCGCCGTGCTGGACCGCGCCGGCCATGTTGTAGTCCTGGCGGCAGATGGTCGAGATCGTCTTGAGCAGCTCGTAATCGACATTGACCGCGGCCAGCGTGCCATCCGGCAGGACCTTGCCGCCGTGATAGGTGCCGGAATTGATCGAGATCTTGCTGACGATCGGCAGGTCGGCGCCGCGCTTGGCCATCTCCTCGAGATAGACCTTCATGAAGGAGCGCAACTCCTCCGGCGTGGTGTTCTCGTGACCGACCTCGCCGATCTCGGCGCCGAGCGAGATGGTGATGCCCTCCGGCTCGATACCGCGCACGAACTGCGTGAAATGCGCGGTCAGCTCGGCATTGACGCGCTGCTGGTCCTCGACCGTCGCGAGCGAAAGGTCGACCACCGTCGAGGCGTCGATGTCGATGCTGTAGAGCCCGGCCGCGACCTGCTCGCGCATGATGGCCTCGAGCTTGCGCACCTCGGCCTTGGGATCGGCGAGATAGGCCTTGGCGTTGATCTGGTCATGGTCGGCCTGCAGGAAGACCGGGCCGACATGGCCCTCGCGCAGGGCCGCGGCGAGCACGCCGGCGGCATATTCGAGCGGCGGCTGCTGGGCGTAGAGCGCCTCGCCGACGGCCTGTTCGAAGATGAAGAGCTTGGAATCGAGTTCCTTGGCGGCCCGGAACACGGCCCGGCAGGTCTGATAGGTCCAGCCGCGCAGGTTCATCGCCGGCACGGTCTTGCCCGCCCATTTCCCGGCGGCGCAGGCGAGATAGAGCTCCTGCACCGAGGAAGGCACGATGCCGGCGGCGAGCGCCGCCTCGCGGATCGCCCAGATCGCGACCGAACGCGCCTCCGGCTCGGCGATCGCCGCCGTCTCGGCCCAGCGGTCGATCATCGCATCAGGCGGGCGCTGGCTCTTCGAGAAATCGGGGGTCGGACCCGACAGGTCGACCTTGATCGCCTTCAGGTCCGCGAGGAGTTCGGAGAGCGAGCAACACGCCATGGATCACCATTTCCTTAGCCGGCGATATTCACGATAGCGGACGCGTCGCGGGCCGGATGCCGGGGAGCGCCCCAAGGACTGATCTGTGCCCGGCGACGCCGGCACGCCGAAGACGCACCAGACCAAAGCCGCAGAGGCCGGGCACGAGCCGCGCGCCCGAAAATCAGCGCGCGCCAGCGTCACACCCGTCGAAGATGAAAGATCGAAAGAGCTGCCTCCCGAGATTTCTTCTTTTGTGCAAGCATTGATGCACGCACGTTTCGCTATCGCAAGAGATATTTTCGTTTTCGTACATCGACGGCTCTGAACTCCTCTCCGATGTGCGGCCCGGAAGCCCCGGGATCAGCATTGCCGAACACCGGAAGCGCGCGCTCGCGAGCGCTGAGCTCACGCCCCCTCAATGCGGGTGGACGGCCCCTGTCGCCAGCATGGTCTCGATCGCCGCGCGGTCGCCCATGCCGTCCCAGCCGCGGCCGCGCTGCGCCTTTACGGCTGCTGCGGCCGAGGCGAAGCGCGCCGCCGCAAGCGGCGGACGTCCCTCGCTCAAGGCCAGCGCGTAGGCACCGTGGAACGTGTCGCCGCAGCCCGTAGTGTCGGCGACAGCGACCTTGAAGGCCGGCACGGCGACGATTTCGCCATCGATCAGCCAGAGGCTCCCGGCGGAGCCTCGGGTCACCGCGACGATCTTGCCACCGCCACCGGCGCAGTGGCGCAGCTGCTCTGCGGCACCACCCTCGCCGGCATGGTCACGCAGGCCCTCGCTGGAAAAGACGACATGGTCGGCCCGGTCGATCAGGGCCTGATTGTCGTCGGCCGCGCCGCCATCGGCGTCGAGCACGGTGACGACGCCGGCAGCGCGGGCGCGATCGAGCGCGATCAGCGCCCCGGCCGGCCAGCGGCTGTCGACGAGGACGGCTCCGGCAGCGTCGAGCGGATCGTTCGGCAGCACCGAGCCATCCAGGGACAGGCCGTGCCGGTCCGAGACGATGCTGCGCTCGCCATGATTGTCGACCATCACGATGGCGCGCAGCGTCCGGCCTTCCGACAGGACCGCGACACCGCTGCAATCGACGCCGTGCCCGCTCAGCGCGGCGATCCCGGCCTCGCCGGCAGCGTCGTTGGCGACGCGCCCCCAATAGGCGGCCGCGCCGCCGAGGCGGCAGATCGCGACCGCCGCCGTCGCCGCCGGGCCGCCATAGCGCTTCTCATAGCCGAGCACCCCGGTCTTGATGCCGGAAGCCGGCAAGGAGGCAACCTGGAAGACCTCGTCGAGGACGAGGTTTCCGACGCAGACGATCTTGCGCTTCATCGAACCGGCTTTCCGCTTGCGGCGACCGCCGGGCCGGCGCCGGCCAATCCCGGATGCTCGACGGACAGGTCGACCAGAGTGGCGACGGCCGCGGATGATGCAGCAATCTTTCCTTTTCGCAACAGAGATATTCGAAAACGCGCATTCCACTTGACGCCGGGCACAGATGTGCTCCTTAGGCCAGCCATGGCCCAATTGAGCAAACGCCACAGCGAGATTCTCGATATCCTCTCCCGGCGCGGCTATGCCGCGATCGAGGAGCTGGCGGCGACGTTCAACGTCACGCCGCAGACCCTGCGGCGCGATCTGCAGGATCTTTCCGATCGCGGCTTCCTGCGCCGGCACCATGGCGGGGCGAGCGCCAATCTCAGCACCGTCAACGCCGATTACGACCTGCGCCATGTCGAGACCGCCTCCGAGAAAGCGGCGATCGCGCGCGTCGCAGCACAATTGGTGACCCCAGGCAGCTCGCTGTTCCTGACACCGGGCACGACGGTCGACGCACTCGCCAAGGCGATTGCCGAGCGCCGGCCGCGCGGCCTGCGCGTCGTCACCAACTCGACCGCCGCCGCCTCGATCCTCGACAAATGCCCGGATATCTCGATCCTGATCACCGGCGGCCACTGGCTCGGCCAGAACCGGGCGATGGGCGGGATGCATGCCGCCGCCTTCATCGAGAATTATCGCTGCGACCTGCACATGACCAGCATCGGCGGCATCGACACCGAGGGGAATCTGCTCGAATACCGCGACGACGAGGCGGTCGTCGGGCGGGCCATGCTACGCAATGCGCGGCGCGCCGTGCTGCTCGCCGACCACAGCAAGTTCAGCCGCGCCGCCATGTCCAGGCTGGGACATCTCAGAGAGTTCAATACGCTCGTCACCGACCGCCGACCGGCGGGCGGGACGATGCAGATGATCCGCGAAGCCGGCTGCGAATTGATCGTCGCCTCCGAAACATGAAGGCCTGCGGCTGCAAGCGCAGCCGGTCAGGCGAGGAAAGGTCCAAAACCCCGGTGTACAAGCTCGCGATCATCGATTTCGACGGCACGATCTGCAGCACGCATGATGCGGTCCGCCATGTCATCGACCTGACCTTCGCGTTCTTCGACCGCCCGGCACCCGACGCGGCCGAGGTCGAAAGCGCGATCGGCAGCGGCGCTGTCGCCAGCGATCTCTTCGGCGGACTGCTCGGGCTGGAGCCGGACGATCCCGAGCGCGCCGCCTGGGCAGGCCGCTATCGCGAAATCTACAATGGCGGCGAGGGCCTCGCCCTCACCGAACTCTTCCCCGGCGTGCGGGAGGGGCTGGAGAGCCTTGCAGCCGCCGGCTGCCGCAGCATCGTGCTCTCCAACAAGGGCGAGACCTCGCTCGCGCCGGCCCTGCGCCATTTCGGCATAGACGAGCATTTCGAGATGGTGATCGGCGATGCGCCCGGTTTCGTCAGAAAACCGCGCCCCGACAGCTATCACACGCTCATCGCGCCGCGCTTTCCCGATATCCGTCCCGAGCAGACCTTCATGCTCGGCGATACCGAGACCGATATCCGCTTCGCCCGCAATATCGGCGTGCCCGCCTTCTGGGCCCGCTACGGCTTCGGCAATGCCGAAACCTGCGAGGCGCTCAAGCCGGAGCGGACGCTCGACGCGTTCAACGAAGCGGCGGATTTCGCGACGGCCGCGAGCTGAAGCCTTTTCGGCCCCGCCCGGCCGCAAGCACCGAGTCGATTTCGGCCGCCGTCGGCAGGGCGGCGCCGCGGCGCGAGACGGTGATCGCCGCCGCCCCGGCAGCATAGCCCAGCAGTTCCTCGATCTCCGACAGCTCGAGCGCCGCGATCGCCTCGCGACGCAGCCTTCCGCTGCGCGAAAGCTGTGCAAGCAGCGCCGCGTGGAAACTGTCGCCGGCGCCGACCGTGTCGCGGACCGCTGCGGGCCGCGGCGCGACAGCGACGCTGCCGGCGCGAGAGAAGCCGAGCGCCCCTTCGGCGCCGCGGGTGATCACCACCAGCGCCGCACCGCAAGCGAGCCAGTATTGCGCGGCATCGGCGAGCGAAAAGCGGTCTTCCCAGGCGAGCCGGACATCTTCGTCGCTGGCCTTGACGATGGTGGCGCTGCGATAGAAGCGTTCGCCCATGGCACGCCAGCGTGCCATGTCGGGCTCGACACCGGGGCGCAGATTGGGATCGACGCTGATGACGCGCCGCCGCCCCTCGCGCTCGGCGAGGGTGGCGAAAGCCGAAGCTCCGGGCTCGGCGACCATCGAATAGGAACCGAAGGTCAGAGCCTCGACCTCGGCAGACAGGGATTGCGGCAGCTCGGCCGGCATGAGCGAACGGTCGGCTGCGCCCTCGCCATGAAAGGCGTAGCTTGGCTGGCCATCGGCGCCGGTGGCAACGACCGAGATCGTCGACAGCCTCTCGCTGCGAACGAGGAAGCCTGTGTCGACGCCCTCCTTGGCGAGGCGCCCGGCCAGCATCTGCCCGAAATGATCCCGCGACAGGCCGCCGAGGAAGCCGGCCGCCACGCCGAGCCGCGCGAGGCCGATCGCGACATTGAAAGGCGAACCGCCAGCGACGGCGCGGGCCGGCATCTCGCCTTCTTGCGGTGCATCGACGAAGAGATCGACCAGCGCCTCACCACAGACCAGAATCATCCTAGCCCTCGCTTCGTCACGCTACCGCTCGATCCTCGTCGACAGAATGATCGAGGACATGGTGCGCTCGACGCCGTCGAGTGCACCGATCCGGTCGATCAGCGCGTCGAGCTCGCCGATGGACGGGGCGACGACGACGGCGATCATGTCGAAATGACCGCTGACGGAGTGCAGCGTGCGCACTTCGGGGATCCGGCGCAGCTCGGCCTCGACCCTGGCGGCGAGCTTGGTCACCGCCGTGATCAGGATATGCGCCTTGACCTGCCCCTTCTCGTAATCCTCCGACAGCCGCGCCGTGTAGCCGCCGATGACGCCCCGGCGCTCCAGCCGCTCGATCCGGCTCTGCACCGTCGTGCGGGAGAGGCCGAGCTTGCGGCCGAGCTCGGCCACCGGCGCGCGGGCGTTCTCGGTCAGCAGGATCAGAAGCTGTCGGTCGGTCTGATCGATCGGCATAATGTCTAAAGCTTACGGCGTATCGCCGAAAAAACCTATATGAATCGTCGCGAAGCCTACTTCTATCTGACGAAGGCGCCGGCCAAGCTTGGCGCCGAAATTCGTCAGGAGAAATTTTATGAAGAACGTCGTCGTCATCGGCGCCGGCAAGATCGGCGCGACCATCGCCGACCTGCTCGTCGCCACCGGAGATTACCGGGTCACCGTGGCGGACCGTTCGCAGGAACAGCTCGCAGCGATCCCGGCCGGGGCCGCGCTCGCGACCCGTAAGCTCGACATTACCGACCCCGCCGCCCTGCGGCAGGCGCTCGCCGGCCAGTTCGCCGTGCTCAGCGCCGCCCCCTACGATCTGACGACGCGGATCGCCGAAGCGGCGGCCGAGCTTGGCGTGCACTATCTCGACCTGACCGAGGACGTCGCCTCGACCCGCCGGGTCAAGGAGCTCGCGGTCGATGCCAAGGCGGCGCTGATCCCGCAATGCGGACTGGCACCGGGCTTCATCTCGATCGTCGCCGCCGATCTCGCCCGCGATTTCGAACAGCTCGACAGCCTGCGACTGCGCGTCGGCGCCCTGCCGCAATACCCGTCCAACGCGCTGAACTACAATCTGACCTGGAGCACGGACGGGGTCATCAACGAGTATTGCGAGCCCTGCGAGGCAATCGTCAACGGCGAGCGCATCCTGGTGCCGGCAATGGAAGAGCGCGAGGAGTTCTCGCTCGACGGCGTCACCTATGAGGCCTTCAACACCTCCGGCGGGCTCGGCACGCTCTGCGACACGCTGGCCGGCAAGGTCCGCACGCTGAACTATCGTACCATCCGCTATCCCGGCCATTGCGCGATCATGAAGGCGCTGCTGCAGGACCTGCGCCTCGCCGACCGCCGCGACGTGCTGAAGGACATTTTCGAGAACGCCCTGCCGAGCACGCTGCAGGACGTGGTCGTGATCTTCGTCACGGTCAGCGGCAGGATGAACGGCCGGCTGACCCAGCAGACCTATGCCAACAAGGTCTATAGCGGCGTGGTCGGCGGCAAGATGCGTTCCGCCATCCAGATCACCACCGCTTCGGGCATCTGCGCCGTGCTCGACCTGCTCGCCCAGGGCAAGCTGCCGCAGAAGGGCTTCGTCAGGCAGGAGGATATCGGCCTCGACGCCTTCCTCGCCAACCGCTTCGGCCGCGCCTATGCCCGGCCCGAGGATGCCGGCCAGCAACTCGACGCGGCCTGCGCCGCCTGAAGCGCGCGCAGCAGGATCGGCGCGGATCCACCAGCGGGGCAACGCTGGGGAAACATCACGGGTTCGGGCTGGCAACGGCCCGGACCCACGCTACAAAAAAGAAAATCGGTCCAGGGGGACGAAGCCGGAATGGCCAAACGCGTTCTGATCGCGGAGTTCATGCACGAGACGAACACGTTCAGTGTTCAGCTCACGGATGAGGCGGTGTTCCGCCATCACGGCGTCTTCCGCGACAATGAGGTGCCGACCGCCTTCCAGGGCACGCGGACTGCGATGGGCGCGGCCTTCGAGGCCGCCGAGAAGTTCGGCTGGAGCCTCGTCCACCCGCTCGTCACCGGAGCCAATCCCTCAGGCCGTGTCACCGACGCGGCCTTCGATGTCTTTGCCGGAATGATCCTTTCCGCCTGCGAGCGGCTCGACGGCGTGCTGCTGCACCTGCATGGCGCGATGGCGACCGAAAGCTCCGACGATGGCGAGGGCGAGCTGCTAAAGCGCATCCGCGCCAGGGTCGGCGAGGATGTGCCGATCGTCTCTGTGCTCGATCTGCACGCGACGCTGACGCAAGCCATGGCCGACAACGCCAATGCGCTGATTTCCTACCGGACCTATCCGCATATCGACCAGTATGAGCGGAGCTGGCAGGGCGCCGAGCTGCTGGAACGGGCGATGCAGGGCGAGATCCGGCCGCGCGTCGCGGTGGCGCGCCGCCCGATCCTCTATGCGCTCGATGGTGGGCGCACGACCTCGCCACCGTTCAAGGAGCTGCTGCGCCGCGGCGACGCGCTCGAAGCCGCCGGGGACGCACTCGTGGTCAGCGTCCAGGCCGGCTTCTCCTCCGCCGACGTGCACGATATCGGCCCCTCCATCGCCGTCACCCATGACGATCGCGGCAAGGCGCAGGCCATCGCCGAGGAGCTGATGGATTATGCCTGGGAGCAGCGCCGCTTCTCCTCGATCCACTTCACCCCGCTCAAGGAGGCCATGGCCAGCGCCAAGGCAGGCGAAGGTACGCTCGGGCCGGAAGCCGGTGGCAAGCCGCTGGTGATCTCCGACTATTCGGACAATCCGGGCTCGGGCGCCTATGGCGACGCGACAAATCTGCTGCGGGCCGTGATCGAGGCGGATCTCAAGAATGTCGGCTTCCACGCGATCCGCGATCCGGAAGCCGCGCTTGCGGCGCAGGCGGCCGGCGTCGGCAACCGGGTGAAGCTCAAGCTCGGCGGCAAGGTCGATCCGACGACGGGCGGCGGTCCGCTCGACCTCGACGCCCATGTCGTGGCGCTGACCGACGGGCATTTCATCTGCTACGGGCCGATGGGTGGCGGCGTCTGGCGCAATTACGGGCTCTCGGCCCTGCTGCGCGTCGACGATGTCGAGATCATCGTCATCACCCATAACGGCCAGGCGACCGATACGGCGCAGTTCACCTCGCTCGGCGTCGAGCCGACGCGGAAGTCGACCCTGATCGTCAAGTCGATGCAGCATTTCCGCGCCGCCTTCGAGCCGATCGCGCGCGAGGTGATCGAGGTCGACACAGGCGCGCTCTCGACCAAGAATTTCAAGGAGCGGCCTTATCGCAAGGTGCGCCGGCCGATCTTCCCGCTGGACGACATCTGAGCAGGCTGCAAGGTTTCGTGCCGACCGGCCGCAAAGCGCCGGCGGCGACAGGACGGAGGAACGCATGAAGGCAATCGGGAGCAGGCTAGCGGCGGGAGCTGACGCATGAGCGTCAAGGCCGATATCGTGCTGCGCGGCGGGCCGATCTGGTGCGGCCGGGAGGAAGGCGTGGTCGAGGCGCTGGCGATCTGGGGCGACAAGGTCCTGGCCGCCGGCAGCGAAGCCGAGATCGCCGGCCTCACCGGAGCGCAGACCAGGATCATCGACCTCGCCGGCCGGCTGGCGACGCCGGGGCTGAACGATTCCCATCTGCACCTGATCTCGCTCGGCATGACCATGGACTGGGTCGATGCCCGCCCGGCCAATGCGCCGACGCTGGCAGCCCTGCTCGGCGAGATCGCGACACGCGCCGCGAAGCTGAAGCCCGGCGATTGGGTGCTGGCGCGCGGCTACGACCAGACCAAGCTCGACACCGGCCGCCATCCCCTGCGCGAGGAGCTCGACCGAGCCTCGCCGGACAATCCGGTGATGCTGGTCAGGACCTGCGGCCATATCTCGATCTGCAACTCGCTGGCGCTTAAGCTCGCCGGCATCGAAGAGACCTCGCCGACGCCGCCCGGCGGGCTGATCGAGCAGGCGAACGGCAAGCTCACCGGCCTGCTCGCCGAGAATGCCCGCGCTCCGGTCAGCGCCGTGATCCCGCCGCCGACCGAGGAGGACCTCGTCTCCGGCATCGAGCGCGGCGGCAACTACCTGCTCTCGCTCGGCATCACCTCCTGCATGGACGCCGCCGTCGGCCAGAAGGGCGGCTTCGGCGAGATTGCCGCCTATCATCGCGCCAAGCGCGACGGACGCCTGCCGGTCAGGACCTGGCTCGCCCTGCTCGGCGATGAGGGCCGCTCGATCGTGCCGCAATGCCATGAAGCCGGGCTGATCTCCGGCACCGGCGACGAGATGCTGATGGTCGGCGCGGTCAAGATCTTCCTCGACGGCTCGGCCGGCGGGCGTACCGCCTGGATGAGCGAGCCCTATCTCGGCGAGGACCGGACCACCGGCGTGCAGATGCTCTCGAACGAGGAGCTCGAACGCCAGGTGCTGGACGCCCATGCCAAGGGCTACCAGCTCGCCTGCCATGCGATCGGCGATGCCGCGATCGAGCAATTGATCACCGCCTATGAGAAGGCGCTCGCAGCCCATCCCGATCCCGACCGGCGCCACCGTATCGAGCATTGCGGATTCTCGACACCGCAGCAGCATGAGCGGATGGTCAAGGCCGGGATCTATCCCTGCCCGCAGCAGGTCTTCATCCATGATTTCGGCGACGCCTATGTCAAGGTGCTCGGCGAGGAACGGGCGCTGCCGAGCTATCCGTTCCGGACCTGGTTCGACCTTGGCCTGAAGCCGGCGACCGGCAGCGACGCGCCGGTCTGCGACCCGAACCCGTTCCCGAATTTCCACACCATGCTGACCCGGCAGACCTGGCGCGGCACGGTGATGGATGAGCGCCAGCGCGTCTCGATCGAGGAAGCGCTGCAGGCCTACACCGAATACGGCGCCTTCTCGCAGAAGCAGGAGGGCGTAAAGGGCAAGCTCGCTCCGGGCTTCCTCGCCGATATCGCCGTGTTCTCGCGCGATCTCCTCGCTGCCTCGCCGGATGAGATCCTGAAAGATACACGCTGCGACCTCACCATCCGCGGCGGCAAGATCGTCTACGACCGGGCAAGCGCCGCCTGACGGCACTCCGCAAAGAGAAGGGGGAGACAGCCGCCGAAAGCCAGCTATGGTTCGTACACAAATGGTTCGTGCAAGAAGCGGGCACCAAGCCGGAAAACCGGCAAGCCCGACGCGATTTCAACCGGGATTTGGGAGGATTTTACGTGTTGAACAAATGGTTTCTGACGACCGCGCTGACGCTGGCGGCCTTCACCGTGCAGGCACAGGAACAGCCGCGCCGGGGTGGCACGATCCGCTTCACCGCACCCTATGCGACCTCGTTCACCAGCAATGACAGCCATGTCTCGCCGCAGATCCAGGACGAGATCTACACCTATGCGCTGCACCGCTCGCTCTATCGCTGGAACGCGGCCGAGAACAAGCCGGAGCTGGAACTCGCGACCGCCGTCAGCAAGTCGGCGGACGGGCTGACCTGGACCTTCAAGCTGCGCGACGACGCGCTCTTCCACAATGGCCGCAGGATGACGGCCGACGACATCATCTGGACCTATACGCGGCTGATGGACGGCTCGAAGAGCTTCCCCGGCGCGCGTTATATCCGCCGCATCAAGGGGGCGATCGAGGTCGAGAAGGGCCAGGCTAAGGAAATCTCGGGCCTGAAGAAGATCGACGACCAGACGTTCGAGATGACCCTGGTCGAGAAGGCCGATCCCGGCTTCTTCCTCTATTACGGCCAGACCTCGATCTATCCGGCCAAGGAGGCGCAGGAGCCCGATTTCTTCAACAAGCCGATCGGCCTCGGCCCGTTCAAATTCGTCGAGCATGTGCCGGGATCGCGCATGGTGCTGGAGCGCTGGGAGAAGTACTTCAAGGCCGGCAAGCCCTATGCCGACAAGGTGGTGATCTCGCCGATGGGCGAGGCCGCCTCGCGCGACATCGCCTTCCGCAACAAGGAGATCGACGTCTCGATCCTCGGCCCGACGCAATACGTCGCCTACCAGGCCGATCCCAACCTGTCGAAGGGCATCTTCGAGGTCGCCGAGGTCTTCACCCGCAATATGGGCATGAATCCGGCCTTCAAGCCCTTCTCCGACAAGCGCGTGCGCCAGGCGATCAACCACGCGATCGATTCCGACCTGATCATCAAGCGCCTCGTCCGCGACAAGGCCTATCGCGCCACCGGCTGGCTGCCGCTCTCCTCGCCGGCCTATGACAAGACCATGAAGCCCTATGCCTTCGACCAGGAGAAGGCCAAGAAGCTCCTGACCGAGGCCGGCTATCCCGACGGTTTCGAGTTCGAATGGACGGCGACCCCGAACGAGAGCTGGGGCGTGCCGATCGTCGAAGCAGTCATCCCGATGCTCGCCAAGGTCGGCATCAAAGTGAAGATCAAGCCGATCGAGGGCTCGGCGCTCGGCGCAACCGCCCAGAAGGGCGACTTCCAGGCCTATATCTGGTCGAACCTGACCGGGCCGGACCCGCTGACCATCCTGAAGTGCTTCCACTCGGCGACGCCGCAGAGCGCCTGCAACTACACGACCTACAAGAATCCCGAGGTCGACAAGCTGATCGACGAGGCCGGCAATACCGACGATCCGGCCAAGCGGATCGAGCTGCTGAAGAAGGCCAACGCCATCGTCTATGACGACGCGCCGGTCTGGTTCTTCAACTACAACAAGGCGGTGATGGCCTATCAGCCCTGGCTCAAGGGCCTGCAGCCGAACGCGACCGAGCTCGCCTTGCAGCAATATGACGAGCTCTGGGTCGACGCCTCCTCGCCGGCGGCGAAATAGGCCGAACCTGCGCGCGCCAAGTCCGGCGGCAGCCATGCCGCCGGAGCCCCGCCAGAGAGCGCCTCGTCGCTCAGATCGCTCGATCTGAGCGGATCCGGCTCCAGGAACCCGGCATGCTGCAATTCGTCTTACGGCGCCTGCTGCAGGCGATTCCGATCCTGCTCGCCGTCGCGGGCCTGATCTTCCTGCTGTTCAGCGTCATTCCCGGCAACTTCGCCTCGACCCAGATCTCCGATGGCCGCGCCGTCATGGACGCCGAAGCGGTCGAGCGGATGAACCGGCAGTTCGGCCTCGACCAGCCGCTGGCGACGCGCTTCGCGACCTATGTCGGCAAGCTCGCGACGCTCGATCTCGGCACCTCCTTCCGCACCCGCCAGCCGGTCTGGCATCTGATCGGCGAGCGGCTCTGGCCGACCATGCAGCTCGCCTTCGCCTCGATGATGTTCGCGATCCTGATCGGCGTGCCACTCGGCTTCCTCGCCGCATTGCGGCCGGGCGGCATCGTCGACACCGTCTCGATGGTGACGGCGGTCTCGGGCCTCTCCTTGCCGAAATTCTGGCTCGGCCTGATGCTGATGTACCTGTTCGCGCTGCAGCTCGGCTGGCTGCCGAGCTTCGGCTATGGCGACGGTGCCTTGCGCAATCTGATCCTGCCCTCGATCGCGCTCGGCGTGGCGCCGCTGGCGCTATTGGCGCGCACCACGCGCGCCGCCGTGCTCGAGATCATGAACGCCGATTTCGTCCGCACCGCCCGCGCCAAGGGCATGAGCGAGCGCCGCGTCGTGCAATGGCATCTCGCCCGCAATGCGCTCGTCATCGTGTTGACCACGGTCGGGCTGCAATTCGGCTCGGTGATCGGCCAGGCAGTGGTGATCGAGAAGCTCTTCGCCTGGCCGGGGCTGGGCTCGCTCCTGGTCGACAGCGTCTCGCTGCGCGACATCCCGGTGGTCCAGGGCTGCATCCTGGTGATCGTGCTGTTCTTCCTGGTCGTGAACATGCTGGTCGACGTGCTTGCCGCGATCATCGACCCCCGCATCCGCTATAGCTGAGGCCTGCGATGAAGCTCAGAGCCAATCTCGTGATCGGGGGAGCGCTGTTCGCGACCGTGGTCGTCGCCGGCGCCCTCGCCCCTTTCCTCGCCCATACCGACCCAGTGATGGACGCCAATCTGATGAATGCCGAGATCGCGCCCGGCAGCGAGTTCTGGTTCGGAACCGATGCGCAGGGGCGCGACATCTACAGCCGCGTGCTCTATGGCGCGCGCATCTCGCTGACCGTCGGCATCGTCTCGCAATTGATCAACACGGTGATCGGCGTCTGCCTCGGCCTCTCCGCCGCCTATTGGGGCGGCTGGTGGGATGATTTCGTCAACGGCCTGACCAATCTGATGCTCGCCATCCCCTCGCTGATCTTCGCGCTGGCAATCATGGCGATCCTGACGCCGGGGCTGACCAGCCTTCTGATCGCGCTCGGGCTGACCAACTGGTCCTATACCTGCCGGCTGTCGCGGGCCTCGGCGCTCTCGCTCAAGAGCCAGGGCTATGTCCAGGCCGCCAAGGTGCTGGGCTATGGCGACATCCGGATCATGCTGACCCAGATCCTGCCGAACATCCTCGGGCCGATCATCGTCATCGGCACGCTCGGAATGGGCGGCGCCGTGCTGGCCGAGGCCTCGCTCTCCTTCCTCGGCCTCGGCATCCGCCCGCCCTTCCCGAGCTGGGGCTCGATGCTCTCGGACGCCCGCGACCAGATCACCACCGCCCCCTGGATCTCGATCTTCCCGGGGCTCGCCATCTTCATGACCGTGCTCGGCCTCAACCTGCTCGGCGATGGCCTGCGCGACATCCTCGATCCCCAGTCGCGGGCGCGCACGGCATGAGCGGCGAGGCACTCCTCCAGGTCGAGAACCTCCGGCTCGATCTCGTCGTCGGCAGCCGCCGCTTCGGTGCGGTCAAGGATGTCAGCTTCAGCATCGGCCGCGGCGAAACCTTCGGCCTGGTCGGCGAATCCGGCTGCGGCAAGAGCATCACGGCGCTTGCCCTGATCGGCCTGCTGCGCCGGCCACTGGCCTTCGGCGGCGGGCGCATCCTGTTCAAGGGCCGCGAGATCCAGGACCTGCCGGGCAGCGAGATGCGCAAGCTGCGCGGCAATGCGATCTCGATGATCTTCCAGGAACCGATGACGGCACTCAATCCGCTCTCGCCGGTCGGCCGCCAGATCGCCGAGATGTTCGTGTTGCACAAGGGCGCGACCTGGTACGAGGCCGAGCGCAAGGCTGTCGAGGCCCTCGCCGATGTCCGCGTGCCCGCCCCCGACCGGCGGGTGAAGGACTACCCGCACCAGCTCTCCGGCGGCATGCGCCAGCGCGTGATGATCGCGATCGCCCTCGCCTGCCGGCCCGATCTGCTGCTCGCCGACGAGCCGACGACCGCGCTCGACGTCACCGTGCAGGCCGAGATCCTGGAACTGATCCGCGACCTCTCGGCAGCGCAGGGCACGGCCGTGCTGATGATCAGCCATGATCTCGGCCTGATCGCCAATATGTGCGCCCGAGTGGGCGTGATGTATGCCGGGCGCCTGGTCGAGGAACGGGCGGCGCAGGAAGTCTTCCGGGCGCCGAGCCATCCCTATACCGGCGGGCTCGTCGCCTCGCTGCCTTTGCTCGGTGCCAGGGCGAGCCATGGCCGCAGCCGATTGAAGGAGATTTCCGGCGTCGTGCCGGCGGTCACCGCCTTCCCCGAGGGCTGCCGCTTCAATCCGCGCTGCCAGGAGCGGACCGAGATCTGCATCGCAGAAGACCCGGAAGAGACCGCGCTGCCGCGCGGCGGCAGGGTGAGGTGCCACCACCATGCCTGAGACCGACCAGATGATCCTCAGGGTCGAAGACCTCGCCGTGCATTTCCCGCTCGGCGGTGGGCTGCTCGGCGGCAAGCGACGCACCGTCCATGCCGTGGATGGCGTCGACCTCCACCTCAGGAAGGGCGAATGCCTCGGGCTGGTCGGCGAATCCGGCTGCGGGAAGTCGACGCTCGCGCTCTCGATCCTCGGCCTGCAGGAGCCGACGCGGGGCCGCGTCCTGCTCGACGGGGTCGACATCGCCGCGCCCGGTGTCGACCGCAAGGCGCGCGCCCGCATCGTGCAGATGGTCTTCCAGGACCCCTACTCCTCGCTCAATCCGCGCCAGACCGTGCGCCGGACGCTGGAAGACCCGCTGCGGCTGCACGGGATCACCGACAAGTCCGAGGTCGACGGCCGGATCGAGGAGATGCTGCGCCATGTCGGCCTGCGGCCCGAGCAGGCGGCGCGCTATCCGCATGAATTCTCCGGCGGCCAGCGCCAGCGCATCGGCATCGCCCGGGCGCTGATCCTGAAGCCGAAGATCGTGGTGCTCGACGAGCCGGTCTCGGCGCTCGACGTCTCGATCCGGGCGCAGATCATCAATCTGCTGCTCGAGCTGAAGGAGACGATGGAGCTCTCCTACATCATGATCAGCCATGATCTCGGCGTGGTCGAGCATATGAGCGACCGGGTCGCGGTGATGTATCTCGGCCGTATCGTCGAGACCGGCGATTGGCATTCGATCTTCACCGCCCCGCGCCATCCCTATACGCGCGCTTTGATCGCGGCGATCCCCGACCCGTTCGGCGAGCGGCCGGGCGTCAAGATTTCCGGCGAACTGCCGAACCCGCTGGAGCCGCCGTCGGGCTGCCGCTTCCACCCGCGCTGCCCGGAAGTGCGCGACATCTGCCGCAAGCCGCCGACGCCGGCGCTCGGCGAGATCGCGCCCAAGCACGAGGTACGCTGCCTGCGCGCCGCGGAGCTTGTGTGATGGGCCAACCGCTTAGAACGAGAGACCGACCTTGACTGCCATCGACCTCGACGACGGGCCGCTCGAAAGCGTGCGCTTCACCGGCCTGAAACCTGGCCCGAAGCTGATCGTGCTCGGCGCCGTTCACGGCAACGAGCCCTGCGGCCCCACCGCGATCCTGCGCGCCATCGACGATTGCCGCGCCGGGCGGCTCAAGATCCTGCGCGGCGAGGTCACCTTCGTGCCGGTCGCCAATCCCAAGGCCTTTCGGCAGAAGACACGCGAGGGCGACCGCAACCTCAACCGCGACCTGCGCGAGAAGCCCCTCGCCAACGATTACGAGGACCGGATCGGCAACCCGCTCTGCGCGCTGCTGCGCCAGCACGATGCGCTGCTCGACATCCACTCCTTCCGCGGCGAGGGCGAGCCCTTCGTCTTCTTCGGGCCGCAGAACAATCGCGGCGAGCTCGAACCCTTCGCGCGGGCGGAGGAGGAGGCGGCGCTCGCCGACTGCCTCGGCGTCGCCATCGGCATCCATGGCTGGCTCGACAACTATGCCAGGCTGCTCGCGATCCGCGCCCGCCTCGACGTGCCCCGCCTCGCGGTGACCGAGGGCTATGGCACCACCGAGTTCATGCGCTTCTGTGGCGGCTATGCGGTGACGCTGGAATGCGGCTCGCATGACGATCCCGAGGCCGGCGAGATCGGCTATGCCGCGATCCGCAACACATTGGCGCAGTTGCAGCTGATCGACGCCGCCATGCCGGCCCTCGCCCTCAAGGACGTGATCGAAATGGTCGACGTCCTGCTGTGCGAGACGCAAGGGGACGCGGCCGAAGGGCCGTGGCGGACCGGAGATGCCGTGCCGGCCGGCGCGATCATCGCGCGCCGCGCCGACGGCACGCCTGTCACCGCGCCACGCGACGGCTTCGTGATCTTCCCGAACAAGGCTCCGAAGCTCGGCGAGGCGATCTGCCATTTCGGCATCGCCGGCAGGCGCGGCCCGGCCGCCTGAGGCCGCGTCCTACCTACAGAACAGGCCGCTGTTCAGCGGGGCGGGAGCTCGGCGAAATCGTCGCCGTCCCAGCTCAGGCGCTTATGACAGGGCTGGTAGCCGGCACGGTCGCAGAAGCTGCCGTGCAGGTTCAGCACGAGGACGGGCTTGCCGCCTGCGCGCGCGATGGACCAGGAGCGGACATTGTCGCCATAGACCTGGCGATAGCCATCAGCGCCCGACATGAAGATGTCGAGCGTGCAACCGCCGGAACCGCAGAAGCGGTTGACCTTATTGCCTTCGGTACAGACGACGGCACCGTAGTCGAGCAGGTAGTCGGGCCGGCCATCGCCGTTCAGATCGGCCTCGCTCTGGAAATGCGGCTTGAAGCGGGCCTTTCCGCCGCATTGCTCCAGAAGCTCCTTGCGGACCGCTGCGACCTCGGCCGGGACCGTGGCAGTCTGGGCCATGGCCCCGCCGCCCGCCAGCAGCATCGCGGCGAGCGACAGGACGACGAATCGCACGGGCATGGAAGACTCAAGCTGGGAGAGGAAGACCGGCTCATCTTGCCGCTCGCCGGACCGAAGACAAGGAGCGGCGAGCGGTTGTCCGCAGGACGAATGTCGCAGGTGGCTGATCCGCGAGAGCGCCGCTTCATGGCCGCTTCGGGATCTCCAGACCGCGCTGGACGGCCGGCCGCGCCAGGCCTCGCTCGAGCCAAGCCGGAACGCGCTCGAGCTTGTCGTATTCGACGAGCTCGCCGGCGCCGTAGAAGCCGACGAGATTGCGGACCCAGCCGAGGGTCGCGACATCGGCGATGCTGTATTCGCTGCCCATCAGCCAGTCGCGGCCGGCGAGCCTGGTCTCGAGCACGCCGAGCAGACGCTTGCTCTCGTTCGCATAGCGGTCGCGCGGGCGCTTATCCTCATATTCGCGCCCGGCGAACTTATGGAAGAAACCGAGCTGGCCGAAAATCGGGCCGATCGCCGCCATCTGGAAGAACACCCATTGCAGGGTTTCATAGCGCTGCGCCGGATCCTTGGGCAGCAGCTTGCCGGTCTTCTCGGCGAGATAGACCAGAATCGCGCCGGATTCGAACAGAGCCAGCGGCTTGCCGCCGGGACCGTCGGGATCGAGGATCGCCGGGATCTTGCCATTGGGGTTGAGGGAGAGGAATTCCGGCGTCCAGGTCTCGTTCTTGCCGATGTCGATGGTGTGCGGCTCGTAGGGCAGGCCGATTTCCTCGAGCATGATCGAGACCTTGACGCCGTTCGGCGTCGGCAGGGAGTAGAGCTGCAGGCGGTCGGGATGCTGCGCCGGCCAGCGCTGCACGATCGGGAAGGCGGAGAGATCGGACATCGGGGGAATTCCTCGGAAGGCAGATGGCGGGCATGACGGCCGCGCGGGCAGGATACCGCGGAGACGAGCCGCGGCGCCGCCGTCAGCTTGGTTCGGCCGCGAGAGCAGCGCAACCGCCATCACCGTGCAGAAATGCCAGCGCCTGCCGGCATGAACGAGAACGCCGCGCCCCGGCGACGCTCCACGGCTTGGTAAACGCCGAGAGCGACGCGTTAACCGGTGCTTAACGCCAGCGCCAAACTTAATCCGGCCGTGACTTCCCGGCCGCAGCCGGTCAATAAACCGTTCATCCAACGCCTCGCATTTGAATGGTCATGCGTCGCGTTCATCTCGCCCTTCTCACGCTTGGCGTCATCGGTGTCGGACTTGCCGGCTGCGGCAAGTTCCAGAAGCCCCAGCGTGCCGCCTGGCGTGACCAGGCCGAGGCCCAGTGCCTGGCCTCGCGCCAGGTCCAGTTCTCCTCCTATGTCAGCCTGCGCGAGAAGGCGATCGACGGCCCCGGCACCTGCGGCATGGAAAAGCCGATCAAGGTCGCGGCCTTCAGCAATGGCGGCATCGGCCTGACCAGCAATGCGACGCTGGCCTGCCCGATCGTCGCCACCACCGACAAATGGCTGGCGGAGGTGGTGCAGCCGGCGGCGATGAACGTGCTCGGCGCGCAGGTGATCGAGCTGCGGGCCGGCTCCTATTCCTGCCGGGCGATGAACAACGGCACCGGCACAAGGCGCACCTCCGAACACGCCTTCGGCAACGCCGTCGACGTGTTCTCCTTCCGACTCAATGACGGCCGCAACATCACCGTCAAGGATGGCTGGCGCGGCGCGCCCGAGGAGCAGGCCTTCCTGCGCGAGGTCTTCGTCGGCGCCTGCCAGATGTATTCGACCGTGCTCGGCCCCGGAGCCGACGCCTTCCACTACGACCATTTCCACATCGACCTGGCGCGCCACGCCAAGGGCCGGCAGATCTGCAAGCCGGTCATCAAGTACACGCCGAATTACGACCTGCCGCCGCCCGACCCGGCGCGGCCGGACCGCATGGCACTGCAACAGCAGCAGCCTTCCTCGCGCCATGCGCTACCGCCGCCAATGGTGGCGAGCAGCTCGGGCGGGCTGCTGCGCCAGCCGAGCACGGGCCTGCGTCCGCCCGGATCCGTCAATGGCGGCTATTCCGTCGCCCATGGCCAGGGCCAGGGCGGGCTTGAGGCGCAACGGCGCTATATCGAGGAACGGCCGCAGCAGCCGCGCTCGCCCTACCAGCCGCCGCCGACTCCGAGTCAGATGGGTGGGCCGCTGATGCTGCCGGGCTCGGTGCCGCCGACCGAGGAGGTGATCCTCGGCGACGAGGAGGGCAACGGCGTGCTCGACGAGATGCAGCAGGGCGAAGGCGAGACGGGGATCACCCCGCGAAACGACCCGTTCGCCTACCGGCCAGGACAGCAGACCGGCTCGATCCGGCGCTAGAGCATCGGGCCGAAAAGTGGACTCCACTTTTCGGGAAACTCCGGTGCGATAACAATGAGATAGATCACCGTGACCGCGTCCGAACTGACGCGCCGCGAGCTAAGGCGCCAGACTCTCCGAATGATGGACCGCTGACTTGCAGCCGGCGGAGCGCACGGCGGTCCGGTCCGCGGTTTCAGGTATTTGCGGTTTCCCTGGCAGCCTCGTCGATCAGCCCCGCGACCTCGACCGGGCGCGAAGCGAGCGAGGCATGGCTGGCCTCGAGCGTAAGGATCCGACGCGGTTTCATCCGCTCGGCCATGCGCTTCTGGTTGTCCGGATGGATCATCCGGTCCTGGCTGGAGAGCTGATACCAACTCGGCTTCTTCTTCCAGGCCGGTGCGGTGACGGCATCGCCGAAGGTGCTCGCCAGCGGCGCCTTCTGGCCGACCGCCATGACCAGTGCCTCGTCGGCGGAAAGGTCGGGACAGAAGCTCTCATGGTATTTGTCGAGCTTGATCCAGAGATAGCCGTCGCTGTCCGGGGCCAGATTGGGAAAGGCCGCCGGCGGGAGCGCCTGGCTGATCCCGCCGGGGCTCTCGCCGGCATCGGGCGCGAAGGCCGCGATGTAGACCAGCCCGACAACGTTCGGCAGATCGCCCGCCTCAGTGATAACCGCGCCGCCATAGGAGTGGCCGACGAGCAGAACGGGCCGCGGCTGCTGCTTCACCATCTTGCGGGTCCGCTCGGCATCCTCGGCGAGCGAGGTCAGCGGATTTTCGACCGCCCGCAAATCGGCATAGCCCTTGCGGGACAATTCCAGGATCACCTTGCCCCAATGGGCTGCTCCGCCCCAGAATCCATGGACAAAGACGATCGTCGGCTTGACGCTCATTGCTTCCTCCTTCTCGCTGGTTGACGGCTCAGGCTATGCGGAAACGCTTCCGCTGCACAGCCGCCGACGAAACGAGAGCAATGGCGCTCCTGGCCCCCGTCGTTCCTGCCTTCAAACCCTGAAAGTGGAGTCTTCCGGCGGCCTCAGCGCGAGACCAGCACCTGCCGGCACTCCTGCGGGAGCGCATCGAGCGACATGGGCGGCTTGGGCTTCGGCTTCGGGCCGGGCTTCGGCTTGGGCGGGTTGAATATCGCCTTGTGCTGACGCTCGATCCAGCCGGCGAGCTCCTCGCCGCAACCATCACCGAAATTCGGCGGCTCCTGGCCGGCGCAACCTTCGACGCCCGGCGGGCAGCTCATCCTGATGTGGAAGTGGTAATTGTGCCCCCAGATCGGCCTGACCTTGTTGAGCCAGCTCCGGTCCGAGCCGGCCTCGCGGCAGAGCGCGACCTTCAGCGCCGGATTGACGAAGATGCGCTCGACCCGCGGCTCGCTGGCCGCCGCCTTGATCAGCCTCGTATGCGCCGGCGTCCAGTTCTTCGGATCGACGTCGCGCCAGTCGGCCCGGGCCATGTTGACCGCCGGCATGTTCTCGCGGTCGTCGGCATCGAGACGCTTCCTCGGCATCGGCGTCAGCCAGATATCGGCGTCGAGGCCGATCTGGTGCGATGCATGGCCGGTCAGCATCGGCCCGCCACGGGCCTGCGAGATGTCGCCGACCAGCAGCCCGGCCCAGCCGGTGAGCTTCGGCACCTCGCGCGCGAAGCTTTCGAGATAGTCGATCAGCTCCGGGTGGCCCCAATTACGGTTGCGGGCCCGGCGCATCACCTGCCAGCTCTCGCCATCAGGGGCCAACGCCTTGCCTCCCGCGAGGCAGCCACGCGCATAGGAACCGATGGCGCGAGCCTTCATCGCCGCAGCCGGGGTGGTCTTCTGGCCAAAATGGGCGCGGGCGGCATCGGGGAAAGCGGCGATATTGGCGGCGCGGCGTCTGGCCTCGTCCTCAGCGGTGGACTGGGCGCGCGCCGCCCCCGCCAGCAAGGCGAGCGGCAGCAGAATCAGGAGGACGATACGAGAGGAGCGTGACATCGGCGCAGACTCGCAAGCTCCGTGAGGAAAGGTCAAGCGCGCCGCTTGCAGCCAGGCGCTGCCGAGGACCAAGGCCCCGGTGCCCCGCCCTCGCACCGGAAACGGAACCTCCTCCGCGCGCCTGACGTTCTTCGACTGCGCTCCCGTCGCATGGCGACGGTGCCGCGCTGATCCGAAGGAGGCGCATCATGTCCACCGTCCTGATCATCGTCTTGCTGATCGTCCTGCTCGGCGGCGGGTATTACGGCCATCGCAGCTATGGCGGCGCCGGCCTCGGCGGCGTCCTCGGCCTGGTGCTGGCGATCGTCGTCGTGCTCTGGCTGCTCGGAGCGCTCGGCGGCGCACCGGTGCGCGTCTAGATCACCGCGCGCCCGTTCGGACGCGGTCACGGGAATCTATCTCAGTGTTATCGCGTCGGAGTTTTCCGAAAAGCGGAGTCCATTTTTCGGTCCGATGCTATAGGCGTCGGCGCCCGACGCTCACGGAAGGCGTAGCCCGCCTTCCGCCGCTAGCCCGGCAAGCCGGACAGGCGTTCAGTTGGCGAGCTGCCAGACCAGGATGGCTGCTGCCAGATCCTCAAGCGCCGTCCCCACCGACTTGAACAGGGTGACGTCGTCGCGCTCGGCGGCGGTCTCGTATTCGCCGCGGCAGAGCCCGGTCAGCGTGCCGGCGACCTGCTCGGCCCGATAGGCGCCGGCCTTGATCGCGACGGCGACATCGCCGCCTTCATGCAGGGCCGCCTCGGTATCGATGAAGACATGGGCGCGCTGCAGCGCCTCGTCATCGGCCTCGCGCATCGCCATGTTGAAGGCGCCGACCAGATCGAGATGAGCGGTGCGCTTCAGCCAGCGCCCCTGGACGATCGGCTCGCGCGACAGCGTGGCGCAGGAGATCAGATCGGCCTGGCGCGCCTCGGCCTCGAGATCCTCGGCGACGCGCGCCGCGATGCCATCCGCAGCCAGTTCGGCGACGACCTCGGCCGCGGCTTCCGGCCGGCGGGCCCAGATCGCGACGTCCTCGAAATTGCGGACGCTGCGATGCGCCTTGACCAGGAAGGGCGACAGCGCGCCGGCCCCGACCATCAGCATGCGCTTGCTGTCCGGTCGCTCCAGCATGCGCGAGGCGAGCGCCGAGGCGGCGGCGGTGCGCCACAAGGTCAGGCGCGTGCCGTCGAGCGCCGCCAGCGGCTTGCCGGTGGCGCCGTCCATCAGGAGATAGGTGCCCATCACGCTGGGCAGGCCCTTGCTGGCATTGCCGGGATAGACCGTCGCGACCTTGGTGCCGAGATAGGCCGGGGAGATCTCGGGCCCGGTCCAGGCTGGCATCAGCAGGAGCGTACCGGTCGCGTCCGGGCGCGCGACTTCATGATGATGCCGGACGGGGGTGACGATATCGCCGCGAAAGGCCGCGCCCAGGGCATCGACGAGCGCAGGAAAGGTGAGCAGGCCGTCGATCTCGGCGGCGGAAAAGAATCGCATAGGAAGAATCAGACTCGGCTGGTCAGCGCAGGCAGCGCGGAATCGGGAACGGCGGCGCGCAATGATTGCGCCTCGCCGCGCAACTTCTCGGCCTCGCGCCGGTTGACGCGGGCCGCCTTGCGGTGCTTGCCCTGCGTCAGCCAGGAGGCGCAGCCGCCGATCAGCACGCCGAGGGCTATGGCGGCCAGGATCACGGCAAAGAGCGGCACGTCGAAGGCCAGAACCGGCAGGTCCCGGCTGATCGGATCGAAGGAGACGCGAACCGGCGCGCGGTTCGCGACCGAGAACAGGACGATCAGCAGCGCCACCGGGACGAGCACGAGCGCCTTGAAGAAAGCCTTCATTCGGTAACCTCCGCTCGTGCCGCTCAGGCCTTGCCGTTCAGCCGCAGGCGCAGCTCCTTGCCGGTCTTGAAGACCGGAACGAGCTTCTGGTCGACCTCGACGGAATCGCCGGTGCGCGGGTTGCGGCCGACCCTGGCCTCGCGCTGCTTGGTCGAGAAGGCGCCGAAGCCGCGCAGCTCGACCCGGTCACCGCGCGCCAGCGCCTTGACGATCTCGTCGAGGATCGAGCCGACGATATTCTCAATGTCGCGCTGATACAAATGGGTGTTGCGCTCGGCAATGCGCTGGACGAGTTCAGATTTTATCATGGCGCCAATATAACCGCTTGTAAGATCGTCATTTTTCGCCGGCAGGCTGCCAGAGCGCCAAGGGCGCGTCAAGCCGCAGGCCGGTGGGCTGCTCCGCGGCCCGGGCGATCAGCACGGCCAGGCTCTCCAGCCCCGCCGCGCGCGCCAGCGCCTCGCCCGCGCTCCAGATTCCGAAGGAGGAGCTCTCGCTGCGGCGGCGCCAATCGCGCACCGGCAAGGACTTGCCGACGCCCTTCTCGCGCTCGAGCCAGGCGATGGCCTCGCCTTCACCGCCGATCTCGTCGATCAGCTTGAGCCCGACCGCCTGGCGGCCAGAATGGACCCGGCCATCGGAGACCGCGGCGAGCTCGGGATCGTTCAGATGGCGGCGGTCGCGCACCAGCCGCTTGAACCAGTCGTAATTATCCTCGACCACGCGGCGGAGTGCGGCGATCGCCTCCGGCGAAGCCGGTTCGAAGGCATTGGGCGCCGCCTTGAGCGGGCTCGATTTCACCTCCTCGACCTTGACGCCGATCGTGTCCATCAGCTTGGCGAGGTTGGGGAACTGGAAGAGCACGCCGATCGAGCCGACGAGCGAGGTCTGGCGGGCGACGATGCGGTCGCTGCCGAGCGCGACGATGTAGCCGCCGGACGCGGCGAGCCCGTCGACCACGGCGACCACCGGCTTCTTGGCGGCGAGCTTGCGCACCGCCTCATGCACCGCTTCCGAGCCGGTCGTGGTGCCACCGGGGCTGTCGA
Organism: Allobosea sp. GW823-FHT01F03; assembly: GCF_058798075.1. Lineage (NCBI taxonomy): Bacteria > Pseudomonadati > Pseudomonadota > Alphaproteobacteria > Hyphomicrobiales > Alloboseaceae > Allobosea > Allobosea sp. GW823-FHT01F03. The sequence goes on from NZ_CM179505.1 coordinate 5,293,362, forward strand.
TCCGCAGCATCACCGCGCTGGCGCGGCTGTCCTCCAGCGATTTGAGCAGGTCGAGGGTGCGCCTATCGCCGGAGATGAAGCCGGAAATGGTGACGCGGGCGATATGGGCCTGAGCGGTGCTGCCGGGCAGGCGCCCGCTCCAGGCGAGCGCGGCGCCGACGAGCATGACGACGACCCCCGCCAGCGCCAGCAGGCGCCAGAGCGACAGCTTGCGTCTCAGGCTGCGGCGGTCGGCGAGCAGATCGGCGTCAGTCGACATGTCGGCGGCTCCGGTAGGCAAGGCCAGTGGTTTAGCCGCGCCATGGCAGGCGGGCAAGGCGGCAAATGCCGCATGGCGGCCAAGGATCGGTTCAGGCGGCGATCTCGGCCCGGTGCCGGTCGAGCGCATACAGGGCGAGCCCGCTCGCCACCGAGCGGAAGGCATCGCCGATATGGATGCGCTGCGCCCCGAAGCGCCGGTCGAACAGCGCCCTGACCGCGGGGACATGCGAGGTGCCACCGGTCATGAACACCGCCTCGATGCTTCCGGCCTCGATGCCGGCCTTGGCCAGCGCCTCGTCGAGTGCCTGCTCGATCGCCGCGACATCCTCGGCGATCCAGCCCTCGAAGGCGGCACGCGTCACGCTGCGATCGATCTCGACACCCATCTGGCTGAAGCTCAGCCGCGTTTCGTCCTGGCTCGACAGCGCGATCTTGGTGGCGGAGACGGCGCGGTAGAGCTCGTAGCCGAGATCGTATTCGATCACCGTCATCAGATCCTCGAGCCGGCCCGGCTCGACCGCGTCACGGATCAGGGCCTTGAGCTCGGCCATGGTCTCGCGGCTCTTCATCAGCGAGAGCCGGTGCCATTGCGCGAAGGCGGCGTGATAGTGCGCCGGAATCGGCAGGCGCTTGCCGAAAGACAGATAATCCGTGCCCTTGCCGAGGCGTGGCGACACCGCATGCTCGATGATGCGATAGTCGAAGGTGTCACCGGCGACGCCGACACCGGAATGCGAGAGCGGGATCGCCTCGAGGCGCCCCGTTCCGCCGGGCTCGAAGCGCATCACCGAGAAGTCGCTGGTGCCGCCGCCGAAATCGGCGACCAGCATGGTCTGCGCCTGCTTCAGCTCGCGCGCATACCAATAGGCGGCGCCGAGGGGCTCGAAGGCGAAGTCGACGCGCGGCATGCCGGCCTTGGCATAGGCGCCCGAAAGCCGGCCGAGCGCCAGCTCCTCGTCCGGGCGCTCGCCGGCGAAGACCACAGGGCGGCCGGAGATCAGCGGGCGCTCGGCGAGTCCGTCGAGCCCGGCCGAGAGATCGCTCAGGAAGACCGCGATCAGGTCCTCGAGCTTGAAGAGCTTGCCGAAGAGCCGGGTCTCCTGGAAGGCGCGGCTGGAGAGATGGGTCTTCAGCGACTGCAGGAAGCGGTGCTCGGTCGTCATGCCGAGCGCCATGTCGAGCGCGTCGGGACCGCTGACATGGGCGACATGGGTGTTGGGCGGCCGCCCCTCGCGCCAGAACATCAGCGCTGAGCGATAAGCGTCGACCGCGCCCTGCTTTGTCGCGAAGCTGCGGGTCGAGACGCTGCCATCGGCGCGCGCGAGGGCGACCACGCTGTTGGTGGTGCCGAAATCGATGCCGATCGCCGCGTGGTCCATTCCTACATTCCTTCTGCGCGGAGCCACCGCTGTCTTTCCGGGGCTTTGCGTAAGCAAAGAGCCTGGAACCCATGAACACCCCGCCAGTCGACAGGGCTCGTCGTCACAGCAAACCCGGCAGCCGCCGTGTTCATGGGTTCCAGGCTCGCGGCTACGCCGCGCCCCGGAAATACGCGAACGGCCGAAACAAAAGCCCGCGCGGATCTCTCCGCGCGGGCCGGTGGTCTGGTCAGGCCGCGAGACGCGGCCCGAGGATCACTTCTTGTCGGTATTGGCCTTCTTGAGGGCCGCGCCGAGGATGTCGCCGAGCGAAGCACCCGAGTCGGCCGAACCGTACTGGGCCATCGCCTCCTTCTCCTCGGCCATTTCCAGGGCCTTGATCGAGACCTGGATCTTGCGGGCCTTCTTGTCGAAGAGGATGACGCGGGCGTCGACCTTCTCGCCGGCGGCGAAGCGCTCAGGGCGCTGCTCGGCACGATCACGCGCGATTTCGGCGCGCTTGATGAAGGTGGTCATGTCCGTGCCGGCGATCTTGACGTCGAGACCGCCTTCCTTGACGTCGATGACCTCGCAGGTCACGACCTGGCCCTTCTTGAACTCACCGGCATCCACGAAGGGATCGCCGCCGAGCTGCTTCAGGCCGAGCGAGATACGCTCCTTCTCGACGTCGACATCGAGAACGACAGCCTGGAGCATGTCGCCCTTCTTGTACTCCTCGATCACCTGCTCGCCCGGACGGTTCCAGTCCAGGTCCGACAGATGGATCATGCCGTCGATGTCGCCTTCCAGGCCCAGGAACAGGCCGAACTCGGTCTTGTTCTTGACCTCGCCCTCGACCACCGAACCGGACGGATGCTGCTCGGCGAAGACCTCCCACGGATTGCGGAGGGTCTGCTTGAGGCCGAGCGAGATGCGGCGCTTGACCTGGTCGACCTCGAGGATCGCGACGTCGACTTCCTGGGAGGTCGAGACGATCTTGCCGGGGTGGACGTTCTTCTTGGTCCAGGACATCTCGGAGACGTGGATGAGGCCTTCGATGCCCGGCTCCACTTCGACGAACGCGCCGTAGTCCGTGATGTTGGTGACGCGGCCCTTGAGGCGCGCACCGACCGGGTAGCGCGCCGCGATGCCATCCCACGGATCGGCCAGCAGCTGCTTGATACCGAGCGAGATGCGGTGCGTCTCCTGGTTGATCTTGATGATCTTGACCTTGACCGACTGGCCGATGGTCACGACCTCGGACGGATGGTTGACGCGGCGCCAGGCCATGTCGGTGACATGGAGCAGGCCGTCAATGCCGCCGAGATCGACGAACGCACCGTATTCGGTGATGTTCTTGACGACGCCGTCGATGACCTGGCCCTCTTCGAGCGAGGCGACGAGCTCGGAGCGAGCCTCGGCGCGGGTCTCTTCGAGGACGGTGCGGCGCGAGACGACGATGTTGCCGCGGCGACGATCCATCTTGAGGATCTCGAAGGGCTGCGGCTGACCCATCAGCGGGCCGACGTCGCGGATCGGGCGGATGTCGACCTGCGAACGCGGCAGGAAGGCGACGGCGCCGTCGAGATCGACGGTGTAGCCACCCTTGACCGTGTTGAAGATGTTGCCCATGACCTTCTCACGGGCCTCGAACGCCTTCTCGAGCTTGACCCAGCTCTCTTCACGGCGGGCCTTGTCGCGCGAGATGACGGCTTCGCCGAGCGCGTTCTCGATCCGGTCGAGATAGACCTCGACTTCGTCGCCGACCTTCAGCTCCTGGTCGCGGCCAGGGCCGGTGAATTCCTTCAGGGCGACGCGACCTTCGGTCTTCAGACCGACGTCGATGATCGCCATGTCCTTCTCAATGGCAACGACCTTGCCCTTGATGACGGTACCTTCGAGGGCCTCGTTCCGGGTGAACGATTCCTCGAGCAGAGCGGCGAAATCCTCGCGGCCCGCGTGATAGCTTTCGACAGCTGACATAAGTGCTCCTGAATGCCGGCCGCGTATCCCGCGGATGTCCGGCTGGGCGCCGATTGGGTTGGTGTTGCGATCCGGATCGAACCGCGCGGTGCTCCGCTCACGGAGCTTGCCGACCTTTTCAAGGACGGCGGCGCCTGGCCGCAGGGGCCGATCCGCATCCAAGAGGCCGCGCCAAACGCAAAACGGGAGCTGGCCGGTTCGACCGCCCCCGGCTGTGATCGATCACGGCCCTTCGGACGAGCCGGATTTAGTCGATCCCTGGTCTCGGGACAAGAGCCGACAGGGCCTTTCAGCCCGGAAAAACCGCATCGCGGCGGCGAATCCCCCTTGCCGACCCGAGGTACCCCGTTCGGATCAGGCCGCCCGCTTGCCGCTAGGTCATCCGCATGTCAATAAACCGGCCTTGACGCGCGGCTCGCCAGCCGCCCGCCACTGCCGCCCGTCGTCGCGAATACTGCTCTGAGCTCGCCATCCGTCGTGATCGGCCGCGCCCCTTGCGTGCGCCAGACCAGGAGTCATCGTCGATGCACAGCCCCCTCCCCCGTCTCGCCTTCCTCGCCGCCGCCCTGTTCGCAGCAGCGACCAGCGCCAGTGCCGACAGCGCACCGCCGAAAGAAAGGGTCCAGCGCGGCGAATACCTCGCCGGAATCATGGATTGCGGCGGCTGCCATACGCCCGGCGTCTTCCTCGGCAAGCCGGACAAGGCGCGCAGCTTCGCCGGCTCCGAGGTCGGCTTCCAGATTCCCGGGCTCGGCACCTTCTACCCACCCAATCTGACGCCCGACCCGGAGACCGGTCTCGGCAAATGGAGCGAGCTCGACATCATCAAGGCCGTGCGCACCGGCGTCAGGCCCGACGGGCGGGTGCTGTCGCCGGCCATGCCCTATGAAAGCTACCGCAAGCTGAACGATACCGATGCGCTCGCGCTCGCGACCTATTTCAAGAGCCTGAAGCCGGTGAAGAACGCGGTTCCTGCGCCCGCCGGGCCGAGCGAGAAGCCGAGCGCGCCCTATCTCGCGGTCGTCTCGCCGCAATAGGGCGCAGCGCCGCCCCTCACCGGGAGCCGGTCGCTCATGCGTGCCCGCGCCCTTGCACGGGCGCGCCGCGGAGCCAATCTGCAGAGCGAATGCCGGCTGGCCCGGCGCGCTCAAGGGATCGGCCGCATGCTTCCCCTCTCCATCCTCGACCTCGCCTTCATCACCGAAGGCGCGACGGCAGCCGACGCGCTGCACAACAGCCGCGATCTCGCCCGTCATGCCGAAAAACTCGGCTACACCCGCTTCTGGCTGGCCGAGCACCACAACATGACCGGCATCGCCAGCGCCGCGACCTCGGTCGCGATCGGCTATGTCGCCGAGGGTACCTCGACGATCCGCGTCGGCGCCGGCGGCATCATGCTCCCCAACCATTCGCCGCTGGTGATCGCCGAGCAGTTCGGCACGCTGGAGGCGCTCTATCCCGGCCGCATCGATCTCGGCCTCGGCCGGGCGCCCGGTACCGACCAACGCACCTGGCGGGCGTTGCGGCGCGAGGCCGACTCGGCCGAGCGCTTCCCGCAGGACGTGCTCGAGCTGCAGGCTCTGCTCGGCCCGCTCCAGCCCGACCAGGTGATCCAGGCGGTCCCCGGCACCGACAGCAATGTGCCGCTCTGGATCCTCGGCTCGAGCCTGTTCGGCTCGCAGCTCGCAGCGATGCTCGGCCTGCCCTACGCCTTCGCCTCGCATTTCTCGCCGGACGCGCTGATGGACGCGCTCGCCGTCTATCGCGAGCGTTTCCAGCCCTCGGCCCAGCTCGACAAGCCCCATGCCATGGTCGGCTGCAATGTCGTCGTCGCCGAGACCGATGCCGAGGCGCGATACCTGTTCACCTCCGTGCAGCAGCGCTTCGCCGACATGCTGCGCGGCAAGCGCGGCCTGTTGGCGAAGCCGATCGACGATATCGAGAGCTACTGGTCCGGCCCTGAGAAGGCGCAGGCCCAGCGCATGCTCGCCTGCTCCTTCGTCGGCTCGCGCACGACCGTGCAGGCGCAGCTGCAGGCCTTCGTCGAGAAGACCAGGGCGGACGAGCTGATCGTCGCCTCGGCGGTCTTCGATCACGCGGCCCGCAAGCGCTCCTATGAGATGCTCGCAGAAATCCAGCCCGCGCTCGGCCCGGCGATGGCCCAGGCCTAGATCGCCGCGCGTCCGTTCGGGCGCAGTCATGGCGATCTATCTTATTGTTATAGCATCTATTTTTTCCGAAAAGTGGATTCCGCTTTTCGGTCCGATGCTATAGCCTCGGCAGGATGGGCGCGCCCTGGCTACCGGCCGACCACGCGGCGGGCGAAACCTCGCCAGACACCGACAATGCGCTGCCGGTGAATTCGGCCGGCTGCTTCCCCTGCATCGGCCTTCATGCGAGGTTGCGCCAGTTTCGCCGGCGCCGGAGGAGAACGCCATGGGTTGGGCCGTCCTGGGACTGATCGTCGTCGTCGTGATCTATCTGCTCATGACCTATAACGGGCTCGTGGCGATGCGGCAGCGCGTCAACCAGGCCTTCGCCGACATCGACGTGCAGCTGAAGCAGCGGCATGACCTGATTCCCAATCTGGTCGAGACCGTGAAGGGCTATGCCAGCCACGAGAAGGAAACCTTCGACGCCGTCATCAAGGCCCGTAACCAGGCCCAGGCCGCGGCCGGCCCGCATGACCAGGCCGTGGCCGAACAACAGCTCACCGGCGCCGTCGGCCGGCTGCTCGCGCTCGGCGAGGCCTATCCCGACCTGAAGGCGAGCGCGAACTTCCAGCAGCTCCAGCAGGATCTCGGCAATGTCGAGGACAAGCTGGCCGCGGCGCGGCGCTTCTTCAACAATGCCGTCAGCGAGTTCAACACCGCGATCCAGGCCTTCCCGGCGGTGTTCTTCGCGCCGCAGATGGGCTTCACCCCGCGCGAGTTCTTCGATGTCGGCGAGCAGACCAGGGCACAGATCGAAGTCGCCCCGAGCGTGAAGTTCTGACGAGGCGCGCGAGCGCGGAGCCGCTGTGATGCCGGGGGAAGCTTTCGGGCTCTACACCCACCAGCGCAACAACCGGATCAGGTCGAATTTCCTGCTCGTCGGGCTGTTCCTGCTGGTCTACCTGACCGTCTGGGGCCTGCTGCTGGTCGCCTACGGCTATGGCGGCGTGCCGCGCGGCCGCAGCGCCTTCAGCGAAGCGGGACGAACCTTCCTGTCCTGGCTGCCGGTGATCACGCTCGCCACGGCCGCCTGGATCTTCATCGGCTTCCGGATCAATGTCGCGCTGATCGGCGCGGTGTCCGGCGCCAGTGGGATCAGCCGCGAGGAGAATCCCAAGCTCTACCGGATGCTTGAGAACCTCTGCATCTCGCGCGGCATGGTGACGCCGAAGCTCGCGATCATCCAGAGCGACGCGCTCAACGCCTTCGCCAGCGGCGTCAACGACAAGCAGTTCACGGTGACGCTGACCACCGGGCTGATCGAGCAGCTCAACGATGCCGAGCTCGAAGCGGTAATCGCCCATGAGCTCACCCATATCCGCAATGGCGACGTCCGGCTGATGGTGATCGCGATCGTCATCGCCGGCGTGATCTCCTTCGTAGGCGAGGTGATGTTCCGCGGCCTCACCCGGCGCAGCATCCGCTATTCCTCCTCGTCCTCCGACGACAAGAAGGGCGGCGGCATCGCGATCCTGATCGGCATCGCCGTGATCGCGATCTCCTGGTTCCTGGCGATCGTGGTCCGGCTATCGCTGTCCCGGGCGCGCGAATATCTCGCCGATGCCGGCGCGGTCGAGCTCACCAAGAATCCGGACGCGATGATCTCGGCCCTGCTCAAGATCTCCGGCCGCGCCGATATCGAGGGTGTGCCGTCGGGGGTGATGGACATGTGCTTCGAGAACGACCCCGATGATTTCGCCGATCTGTTCTCGACCCATCCTTCGGTGACCAAGCGGGTGCAGGCGCTGGTGCAGACGGCCGGCGGTCGCATGCCGCTCGAGGCGCCGCTCGGCCCGCCCAAAGTCGCCGAGCGCCAGCCTCTGCCGGAAATCGCCGAGACCTCGGCCGCTCACGGGCCGTGGAGCCGCAAGCCGCCGGGTTGAAGCCCCGCCTCGGCTCAGCGGCCGTCCTTCGCCCAGGTCAGCGCTTCCTCGAGCCGGTCGTCGCCCCAGAACAATTCACCGTCTTCGGTGACGAAGGTCGGCGCGCCGAAAATGCCCAGCGATTTCGCCAGCTCGGTCTCGGCCTTCAGCCGGCCCTTGACCTCCTCGCTGCGTGCCAGCGGGAAGGCGAGCGAGGGATCGGCGCCGGCAGCACGCAGCGCGGCGGTCAAGACCGCCTCCTCGGCGATGTTGCGCCCCTCGCAGAACTCGGCCCGGAACAGCGCCCTGGTGAAGCCCGGCAGCCAACCGGCATCGCGGCCGGCAAGTGCCAGCCTCGCAGCGACCAGCGAGTTCTGCGGAAAAGCCTCCGGCTTGACGATGCTGAGCCCGGCTCGGCCGGCGCGGCGCGCCACATCGCGCCACATATAGCGGCCCTTGCTGGGGTAGAGGTTGAAGGGTGAGCTGTTCCAGCCCTGCGCCGCGAAGATCGGCGCGAGCAGGAAGGGGCGCCAGCGTAGATCGACCCCGGCAGCCTCGGCCGCGGCCTCGATCCTGAGGGCAGTCAGACAGGAATAGGTCGAGGCGAACTCGAACCAGAAATCCAGAACAGGACGTTTCGTCATCAGCCCCCCCGGCGGTCCGAAGCCGGTCCGCCACATCCACCACGGCGCGGGCGGCACGCCCGTCGATCATCATGCCGGTCCCCCGGCCCGGACCGGCCGGAGCCGATCCATCACCGGAAGACGCCACATCGATCAGAAGGTTCCGATTGCGTCGCCCGTAGCCCTGCGATAGTGCGCCCTTACGTCCGAAATGCGGCCGCCGCGGCCGCATCCGTCTCTCAGGCATGAGCGTGTCTCATGCAGCCTCAGCAGGAAGATCAGCCGATGGCCGAAAAGCGCGTGAACAAGGTCGTACTCGCCTATTCCGGCGGCCTCGACACCTCGATCATCCTGAAATGGCTGCAGACCACCTATAATTGCGAGGTCGTGACCTTCACCGCCGATCTCGGCCAGGGCGAGGAGCTCGGACCGGCGCGCGACAAGGCGCTGCTGCTCGGCATCAAGCCCGAGAACATCTTCATCGAGGACCTGCGCGAGGAATTCGTGCGCGACTACGTCTTCCCGATGTTCCGCGCCAACGCCGCCTATGAGGGCGTCTATCTGCTCGGCACCTCGATCGCCCGGCCGCTGATTGGCAAGAAGCTGATCGAGATCGCCGAGAAGGTCGGTGCCGACGCCGTCTCGCATGGCGCCACCGGCAAGGGCAACGACCAGGTCCGTTTCGAGCTGACCGCCTATGCGCTGAAGCCCGACGTGCATGTGATCGCGCCCTGGCGCGAATGGGACCTGCGCTCGCGCGAGCAGCTGATCGCCTTCGCCGAGCAGCACCAGATTCCGATCGCCAAGGACAAGCGCGGCGAGGCGCCGTTCTCGGTCGACGCCAACCTGCTGCACGCCTCCTCGGAGGGCAAGGTGCTGGAGGACCCGGCCGTCGAAGTGCCGGACTACGTCTATTCGCGCACGATTTCGCCGGAGGACGCGCCCGACAAGCCGACCGTGATCACCATCGATTTCGAGCAGGGCGACGCGGTCGCGATCGACGGCCAGAAGCTCTCGCCGGCGACGCTCCTGGCCAGGCTCAACGAGCTCGGTCGCGACAATGGCATCGGCCGGCTCGACCTGGTCGAGAACCGCTTCGTCGGCATGAAGAGCCGCGGCATGTACGAAACGCCCGGCGGCACGATCCTGCTCTCGGCGCACCGCGCCATCGAGTCGATCACGCTCGACCGCGGCGCCGCCCATCTCAAGGACCAGCTCATGCCGCAATATGCCGAGCTGATCTATAACGGCTTCTGGTTCTCGCCGGAGCGCGAGATGCTGCAGGCGCTGATCGACAAGAGCCAGGAATTCGTCACAGGCCAGGTGCGCCTCAAGCTCTACAAGGGCGGCGTCCACGTCATCGGCCGCTCCAGCCCGTATTCGCTCTACGACCAGGACCTCGTCACCTTCGAGGAAGGCGCCGTCGCCTATGACCACCGCGACGCGGCGGGCTTCATCAAGCTGAACGCGCTGCGCCTGCGCACGCTCGGCCAGCGCAAGAAGAAGCTCGGCCTCTGAGACAGAGCACTACACAGGCGTCATTCCGGCTGGAGCGAGGCGACACGCCGGAATGACGAGCCAAGATGCATTGGAGCCGGCGAGTGTCCTCGCCGGCTTTTTCGTTTTCCGGTCAGCTTACTTCGCGACCTTCCCGAGGGTGAAGAACTGGGTCTCGCCGGAGGAGTCGTCGACGCCGTCATTATCGGTGACGACGAAGAGCTCACCGGCCTTGTCGAGCGCCATGCCCTCGACCTTGTCGAGCCCGTAGCCGCCGCGCTTCATCAGCTCCGGCGTCAGGTCGCGCAGCAGCGTCTTCTCGACCGTCGGGATGTCGGAAGCGCCGAGCGGCGCCGGCTTCATCCCCCTCACCGAGAAGCTCTGCAGCGTCTTCACCGCCCCGGCACCGAACTGGTTGTCACGCTCGATCACAGCGAAGCGGTCCGCGCCGAGATAGGTCAGCTCCGAAAGCCCCATCCAGGCGCCGGCAGCCGGCGCGCTCAGCGGATAGTGCAGCACGCCCCAGCTCTTGTCGGCGGGCCTGTAGCTCAGGATCTTGGCCTTGCCCTTGGGATCATCCTTCCATTCGCGCTGCACGGCGAGCCAGACGGTTTCGTCCGCGCCCGTGCCGGTGACGGCAACGCCCTCGAGGCCGAAGCGCGTGGCCTGCTTCTCCAGCGCCTCCGGCAGGAAGATTTCCTCCTCGACCTCGCCCTTGGCGGAAACGCGCAGCAGGATGTTCTTCGTCGGCTTCTCCTTGTGCTCGGGATTGCCTTCCGAGGCGAGCCAGAAGCCGCCGGCCGGGCGGGTCGCAATGCCCTCGATATCGTAGGCCGCGGGCTTGCCTTCCTTGCCGAGCGTCAGCGCGCCGGTGATCGTCGCCGGCTTCGCCGTCGCGTCGATTTCGAGGATGCGGGAGGGCGAATAGGCGCTGTCGGTGACGGCGAAGAGCCGGCCGTTCAGGCTCGGATGGGCCGCGAGACCCGAGAGCGCCCCCCAGCCGAGCGGCACGCCACCGACATCGGCGGACTGGATGGTCGGATAGGCGGCCGGGGCCGCGCTGCGCTCGTAGATCGTCACCGCCGAGCGCGGCCCGCCCTTGGCACCGAGATCGGCCTCGGAGGCCGAGACGAAGAGGTTGCGCTGCGGGATGGCGAGCAGGCCCTCGGGAGCGATCCCGCCCGGCAGCGCCTGGAGATAGCGCGGGGCACGGCCAGCGCCCTCGTCCTTGAAGACGAGCACGAGGGAGGCCCGCTCCAGCCCGACGAAGATCAGCCGGTCCTCGCCATAGGTTCCGACCTCGATGCCCTCGGGCTCGCTGCCCTTGGCCGCCGAGCGGCGCTCCGGATAGTGTCCGAGCCTGATGGCGATATGGTCGACCAGTGCGCCGGAATCGAACTCGACCGTGCCGTCCTTGCGGAAGATGGTGAAGCCGCGCGAGCCGCCCTTCCAGTCGCCCTCATTGGCGGTGACGAAGCGGTCATTGTCGAGCCAGCGCACGGCATCGGGCTCGCGCGCCACCCCTTTCAGCTCCTCGACCGGGCTGATCTGGCCGTCGCGGGTCTTGTCGATGCTCTTCAGATCGACCGCACCGGCCGGGAAATGGGCAACGAGCTTGCCGGTCCCGGTGTCGACGATGGCGAGGTGGTTGTTCTCCTGCAGCGTCACCACGGCGAGCCCGTCCTGGTTGACGTCGACGAATTCGGGCTCGGGGTCGGTTGGCTCGACGGCGGTGATGCCGGTGAGGTCGACGATTTGCTTCGAGGCACAATCAGCTTCGCCGTCCTTGAGGCCGATCAGGGTGAGGTTGCCGGCCGGAAGCTGCGGCAGCGCGCCCTTGTCCAGTTTCTCGTCACGCTCGTTCTCGATGGCGATGACGATCTTGCGCTTGTCCTTGCTCAGCGCGATCGAATCCGGCTGGCCGCCGAGCTCGCATTTCGCCGTGACCTGCTTCGTCTTCAGGTCGATGGTCGCGAGATGCCCGGTCGGTTCCTTGAAATTGTCGCCGGAGGTGACGATCGCGGCGAAGGCCCGGTCACCGAGGACGACCACCGAGGTCGGCTCGCCTTCGACGGACACGAAGCCCGCCGGCTTCGGCGCGCTGGCGGCGGCGATGTCGATCAGGCCGATGCCCTTCTGCTCGGCATCGGTATAGGCGAGCAGCGTGCCGGCCTCGTTGGCGGCGATGATCTCGGCGACGGTCTTCTGCTTGGGGTCGCGGCCGGCGGGGAGATTGCTGGGCACGGAGAAGGTCGCGATACGGTTGAACATCGGTTCTGCCAGAGCCGTACCGCCGAGCAGGACGGTCGCGAGGGCAGCGAAGGCGAGCGGTTTGCGCATCGGACGGGTCCTGTTCCGCAAGGCTTGAGAGAACGGCGGACCCTCCGGCTAGTCAGTGCGGGCAACAGTTTCGTGACAGCTGAAACGAGATCGCCCCGCTTCCGGCTCGCCGGAAGCGGGGCGATCTCTGCCGGGGCATTCAAAGCCGGAGGGCAGCGGTCTCAACCTCGACCGGCGTCGACTTTTTGAGCCCGATCACCTCCAGCTCGGTGACGACCGCGACCACCGCGGCCTGAGCCAGGACGAAGGCGATACCGAGCGCGGTCGGCTGAAACCAGCCGGAGACCAGGGTCAGGATGCTGTCGGCGACCCAGAGGATGTTGATGCCGATCACCGCATGGATGGCGAGCCGCGGCAGACGCACCCGACTGGCGAGGAAGGCGAGCACCGCGGCGCAGGGCAGCAGCACGAGCCCGGCGCCGCGCAGGAACTCGGCCGGGAAGCCGAGCAGGCCGGCAAGCGCTCCGGCTCCGAAACTGAGCAGCAGGCCGGTGGCGGCACAGGCGGCGGCATCGAGGGCGAGAACGTTGCGCAGGAAGCTGGAGGACTGGATGTAGGCCATGGCTGTTCTCCGGTTTGGCCGCCGTTGCGGGCGGCGCCGTTGCTGATGGAGGCCATGCTGACGGATGCCCGGAGGTCGGTCGATTAAGCCAGAGGTAATTGGAAGCCGGTCCGACCGGCGCTAGCTTGCCCCACATGAACCAGCACCAGAAACCTACGGTCGGGCATCTCATCCGCGACTGGCGCCAGCTCCGCCGGCTCAGCCAGCTCGACCTCGCCCTCGAGGCCGAGATCTCCCAGAAGCATCTCAGCTTCATCGAAAGCGGCCGCTCGGCGCCGAGCCGGGACATGGTCCTGCACCTCGCCGAAAATCTCGGCGTGCCCCTGCGTGAGCGCAACGCGCTCCTGCTCGCAGCCGGCTATGCGCCGGTCTATCTCGAACGCTCGCTCGAGGATCCCGGCCTGCAGGCGGCCCGCAGTGCGATCGACCTTTTGCTGAAGGGGCACGAGCCCTATCCGGCGCTGGCGGTCGACCGGCACTGGACGCTGCTCGCCGCCAACGCCGCGGTGGCGCCGCTGCTCGCAGGCGTGACCGAAGCGGAGCTGCTGCGTCCGCCGGTCAATGTGCTGAGGCTCAGCCTGCATCCCGGCGGCCTCGCACCGGCGATCGTCAACTTCGCCGAATGGCGCAGCCATCTGATCGCCCGGCTGCGCCAGCAGATTCGCGCCACCGCCGACCCGGCGCTCGCCGAACTGCTGGCGGAGCTGTTGAGCTATCCGACGCCGGAAGCTCCCGCGCGCAAGGGCAAGGCCGGCGAAGACAGCGAGCCGCCGGTGGTCGTGCCGCTGCAAATGCGCTTCGGCGACAGCATCCTCTCCTTGATCTCGGCGACGACTGTGTTCGGCACGCCGGTCGACGTCACCTTGTCGGAACTCGCGCTCGAAACCTTCTTCCCGGCCGATCAGGCGACGGCGGAAGCACTGAGGGCGATAGCCGGCTCGTAGCGCGCAGCGTGCCGGGAACCTTCCTCGCGCCCGGCCGTTCATTGGGCATCGCCGCTGCGGCGGCACATGTTCGAGCGAGGAAACGACCGATGGGCAGCACCGCCGACAAGATCAAGGGCATGGCCAACGAGGCCGCCGGCAACATCAAGCAGGCCGCCGGCAAGGCGCTGAACAAGCCCGGCCTCGAGGCCGAGGGCTTCGCGCAGGAGCGCAAGGGCGAGGCCCAGCAAGCCGTCGGCAAGGCCAAGGATGCGGTCAAGAAAGTGATCGACAAGGCCTGATCATCGCATCAGGTCCCGATCAAGAAGCGGGCGCCGAAAGGTGCCCGCTTTTTCGTGTCCAGATCATTCCGGCCACAGCGACGCGTAGGCCCGGAATGGGGCTACCAGCAGGGCGCCTCAGGCGGCGCCGCCGAGGCCGCCGAGGAAGTCCTTGACGCGGCCGAAGAAGCCGGCGCTTTCCGGATGGGTCGCGCCGGAGCTCTCGCGCTCGAATTCGAGCAGCAATTCGCGCTGACGGGCGGTGAGCTTCTGCGGCGTCTCGACCAGGACCTGGATGTAGAGGTCGCCGAAATCGCGCGAGCGCAACACGCTCATGCCCTTGCCCTTGAGACGGAACTGCTTGCCGGTCTGCGTCCCCTCCGGGATCTTCACCCTGGCCTTCTCGCCGTTCAGCGTCGGCACCTCGATCTCGCCGCCGAGCGCCGCCGAGGTCAGGCCGATCGGCACGCGACAGAACAGGTCGGCTCCGTCGCGCTGGAAGATGGCGTGCGGCTTGATCGAGAGGAAAATGTAGAGATCCCCAGCCGGACCGCCGCGCAGGCCGGCCTCTCCCTCGCCGGCGAGGCGGATGCGTGTGCCGTCCTCGACACCGGCCGGGATGTTGACCGAGAGCGTGCGCTCGCGGGTGACGCGGCCGGAACCATGGCAGCCATTGCAGGGATCGTCGATGACCTCGCCACGGCCGCCGCAGGTCGGGCAGGTGCGCTCGACCGAGAAGAAGCCCTGATTGGCACGAACGCGCCCATGGCCGCCGCAGGTCGCGCATTGCCGCGATTTCGAGCCTGCCTTGGCGCCGGTGCCGGAACAGACCTCGCAGACCACCGAGGTCGGCACGCGAATGGTCGCGTTCTTGCCGGCATAGGCCTCCTCGAGGCCGACCTCGAGATTGTAGCGCAGATCGGCGCCGCGCTCGCGGGCATTGGCGCCGCGCGGACCACCTCGGCCGCGGCCGTCGCCGAAGAAGGATTCGAAGATGTCCGACATGAAGTCGGACATGTCGGCCGGGCCGCCACCGCCGCCCTGCTCGAAGGCCTGGTGGCCGTAGCGGTCATAGGCGCCGCGCTTCTGGCCGTCGGAAAGGACCTGATAGGCCTCGTTCAATTCCTTGAACTTGGTCTCGGCCGCCTTGTCGCCAGGATGCCGATCCGGATGGCACTGCATGGCGAGCTTGCGGAAGGCGCTCTTCAGCTCCGCTTCGCTGGCGGTCTTCTGCACGCCGAGAATTTCGTAATAGTCGCGCTTGGACATCAAACAGCCGCCCTTGCGCCCTCCTGCGCCTCACGACGCAGCCAGGCGAGCTTTCCCTTCACAGGCCATTCCGCGAATGCAATGGCCGGGTCAAGCCCGGCCATCACGTTCTGCGGGGCGGCGAACGCGCTCAGGCGCTCTTCTTCTTGTCGCCCTTGTCGTCGCTGACATCCTTGAAGTCGGCGTCGATGACGTCGTCCTTCTTGGCGTCGGCGTCGTCGGCAGCGCCATCGGCGGCCCCGGCCTCGGCCTGGCTGGCGGCATACATCGCCTCGCCGAGCTTCATCGAGGCCTGCATCAGCTCATTGGTCCGCGAGGCGATGGCCTCGGAATCATCGCCGGCCAGCGCCGTCTTCAGGGCGTCGAGCGCCGTCTCGATCGCGGTCTTGTCGGCGGCCGAAACCTTGTCGCCATAATCCTTCAGCGACTTTTCGGTCGAGTGCACGAGGCTCTCGCCCTGGTTCTTGGCCTCGACCAGCTCGCGGCGCTTCTTGTCCTCGGCGGCGTTGGACTCGGCGTCCTTGACCATCTTCTGGATCTCGGCCTCGGAGAGACCACCGGAAGCCTGGATGCGGATCTGCTGCTCCTTGGCGGTCGCCTTGTCCTTGGCGGTGACCGAGACGATGCCGTTGGCGTCGATGTCGAAGGTCACCTCGATCTGCGGCATGCCGCGCGGGGACGGCGGGATGCCCATCAGGTCGAACTGGCCGAGCATCTTGTTGTCGGCAGCCATCTCGCGCTCGCCCTGGAAGACCCGGATCGTCACCGCCTGCTGGTTGTCCTCGGCGGTGGAGAAGACCTGGCTCTTCTTGGTCGGGATCGTGGTGTTGCGGTCGATCAGGCGGGTGAACACGCCGCCCAGCGTCTCGATGCCGAGCGAGAGCGGAGTCACGTCGAGCAGCAGCACGTCCTTGACGTCGCCCTGCAGTACGCCGGCCTGGACCGCGGCACCGATGGCGACGACCTCGTCCGGGTTGACGCCCTTGTGGGGCTCCTTGCCGAAGAACTGCTTCACGACCTCCTGGACCTTCGGCATGCGCGTCATGCCGCCGACCAGGACGACCTCGTCGATGTCACCGGCCGAGAGGCCGGCATCCTTGAGGGCCTTGCGGCAAGGCTCGATGGTGCGCTGCACGAGATCGTCGACCAGGCTCTCGAACTTGGCGCGCGAGAGCTTGATGGCGAGGTGCTTCGGACCCGAGGCATCGGCCGTGATGTAGGGCAGGTTGATCTCGGTCTGGGCCGTGGTCGAAAGCTCGATCTTGGCCTTTTCAGCAGCCTCCTTCAGGCGCTGCAGCGCGAGCTTGTCCTTCTTCAGGTCGATGCCCTGCTCGCGCTTGAACTCGTCCGCCAGATACTCGACCAGGCGCATGTCGAAGTCCTCGCCGCCGAGGAAGGTGTCGCCATTGGTCGACTTCACCTCGAAGACGCCGTCGCCGATCTCGAGGATCGAGACGTCGAAGGTGCCGCCGCCGAGGTCGTAGACCGCGATGGTGCCGGTCGACTTCTTGTCGAGGCCATAGGCGAGCGCAGCCGCGGTCGGCTCGTTGATGATGCGCAGCACCTCGAGGCCGGCGATGCGGCCGGCATCCTTGGTGGCCTGGCGCTGGGCGTCGTTGAAATAGGCGGGAACGGTGATGACCGCCTGCGTGACCGGCTGGCCGAGATAGGCCTCCGCGGTCTCCTTCATCTTCGTCAGCGTGAAGGCGGAGATCTGCGAGGGCGAGTAATCCTTGCCGTCGGCCTCGACCCAGGCGTCGCCCGAGGGCGCCTTCTTGATCTTGTAGGGGACGAGATCGATGTCCTTCTTGGTCATCGGATCGTCGAAGGTGCGGCCGATCAGGCGCTTGATCGCGAAGAAGGTGCGCTCCGGATTGGTGACGGCCTGGCGCTTGGCCGGCTGGCCGACAAGCCGCTCGCCGTCATCGGTGATGGCGACGATCGAAGGCGTGGTGCGCGCGCCTTCCGAATTCTCGATGACCTTGGGCGTCGAGCCCTCCATCACTGCAACGCAGGAATTGGTCGTGCCGAGGTCGATGCCAATAACTTTACCCATGGAAGGGATCCCTTTCGATTTAGCAGATCGCCGGAACGCCGCGCCGTGGCGCGGCCCTCCGGCCCATGGCCCCGACCCGTCCCCACCTTCTGCGGCGAACGAATGCGGGATATCCACGTCTGGCAGGCGCTTCCGGATCCTGGGCTTGCGCCCGGGCCCGGCCATCGTCCGCCGGTTCAATAAAGCGAACCGGGAATCCGCCAAGAGCTTGGGAGCCATGGCATTCCGGTTCCGGCCGTGGCGAAAACCACCGCTTCGCGGCGTATATAGGGAGGGTGCCGCCCCCCTTGCAAGGCGCGAAGCCGGAATAAGAGCCAGCTCCCCGCCGCGCCCGGCGCGGTCTTCGTCGCCCGGCATGATTAACGCCTGGTGTTGCTCCCGCGCCCTTGCGCGCAGGGCCGTGTCATTCCATTCAGAAAGACCGTCCATCGCCGAAAAGGACCCGCCGTGACGCCGACCCGCCGCTCCGCCGCAAGCCGCATCGCCGTCACCGGCGCCGCGCTGGCCTGGTTCGGCTGCACGGCCGCGGCGCAGCCTCTGCAACTGCCCGGTGCCCAGCCGTTCAGCGCGCCCGGCACACAGCATTCACCACCGGCATCGAGCGCACCGGCGGCGCCGCGCCCGCGGACGATGCCGGCCATCAAGATCCCCGGCGAGGAATCGCTGCTCGGCAAGACGGTACGGCGCAATGGTGGGGCCGGCGAGGCCACGCTGGAAAAGACCGCGACCGGCTATGGGCTGAAGCTCCGGGCCGAGGGCTTCCAGGCCCAGAACCTGGTCGAGCCCTGCGCCATCTCCTTCGGCGACACGCCGGTGCCGCTGACCTTTCTCGGCAAGCCTGCCGGCCTGCCGCGCTACAAGCTCGAGGCCTCGGTCTGTCCGATCGTGTTCGACGTATTGGAAGGCGGCTTCCTGGTGGTCGAGCCTGCCGAGCCCTGCGTGATCGAGGCGGCCGCCTGCCGGATCGACCCCCGAGGCGTCTGGGGGCCGGATGCGCGCACGCTGGCCGCCCACGCCAAGGAGATCGAGGCCGAGCGCGGCAAGGCCGAGAACGCCGTGCGCGAAGGCTACCGGGCGCTGTCGGCCAAGGCCGAGCTTCCGGAGCAGCGCAGCATCGCCCGCGAACAGGCGGCGTTCTCCTCCGAGCGCGCCCAGATCTGCCGCGATTTCCAGAGCGAGGGCAGCCACGGCTTCTGCGGCGCCCGCATTACCGAGGGCCGTGCCGCCTCGATCCGCGCCCGGCTGGGCCTGCCCGAACCGAAGCCGGAAGCCGCCAAGCCGCGGCCGGCCACGGCGAAGCGGACAGCTCCCCCCGCGGCGGCGCCCACCCAGGCGATCCAGTAATACCGGCTGCGATTGTCACCAGCGCCGTCGTTCCGGGGCGCTGTGCAGCAGCGAGCCCGGAATGCGTGGACCTGATGGGCCGCGAATAGGACGGCCGAGAGCCGATCCTTCGGTTGTGACTTCGGTGTTCATGGGTTCCGGGCCTTCGCTGTGCGAAGTCCCGGAATGACGACGGCGCATCCACCGCGACCCTTCGTGCCTGCTCAGATCGCCTGACCGCCCGATACCTGCCCCGCCTCCCAGCCAAGGATCGCGCGCTTACGCGTCAGCCCCCAATGATAGCCGGTGAGCGCGCCGGACTTGCCGATGACGCGATGACAGGGCACGACGAAGGAGATCGGATTCTTGCCGACCGCCGCCCCGACCGCACGCGCCGCCGAGGGCTTGCCGATATGGTCGGCGACATCGCCATAGGTGGTGGCGCAACCGACCGGAATCCTCAGCAGCGTCTCCCAGACGCGCACCTCGAAATCGGTGCCGATCAACACGACACGCAACGGTGTCTGCGCCGACCAGCGCTCCGGCTCGAAGATGCGGCCCGCATAGGGCTTGGTCGCTTGTGGATCGAAGCGGTAATCGGCATGCGGCCAGCGCCGCATCATGTCGGCGAGCGCCTCGGCCCGGCCGCCGACGACCTTGCCGCCATCCTGGCCGTTCGAGATCCAGCCGAGCCCGGCGAGGCCGCGCTCGGTGACTACGATCAGAGCCTCGCCGAAGGGTGAGGGGTGGAAGCCGTAGGAGAGCCGCAAGCCCTCGCCGCCGGTCTTCCATTCGCCGGGCGACATCGCCTCATGGGTGACGAAGAGGTCGTGCAGCCGGCCGGGGCCGGAAAGCCCGACCTCGTAGCTGGTGTCCAGGATGCTGGCCGAGGAGGCCAGCAGCCCCTTGGCATTGTCGAGCGTGATCGCCTGCAGGAAGGCTTTCGGCGTCAGCCCGCACCAGCGCCGGAACAGATGATGGACATCGGTCGGCGTCGCGCCTGCGGCTTCGGCGATCTGCTCGATCGTCGGCTGCTGCCGCCAGTGCTCGGTGATATAGGCGAGGATGCGCCGCACCGTATCATAATCCGAGCCGGGCGCCGGCGCCGGAAAATCGGCCTCCGAGGGAATGGCCTCGGTTGCGCGGGCCAGTACGGCATTGGAGAGATTGATCGGTTTCATCGCAGTTCGGAAGCCGGAATGAGCATTCATCGTTCTATCCTCGCGATCTGATCTCATGTCCGCGAGGCTACTCATGCCAGCATGCCTATCCCACCCGAAAGCTGGCAAGCTCTCTCTCCCCGCCGCCGCCATCTAGAATCCAGCGGATGACCGATTCTGCCGCCGCGATCGTCTCGCTCTATGAGCGCCATGCCGCCGCCTACGATGCGCTGCGCGGCCGAAAGCTGATGGAGGTGGCCTGGCTCGAGCGCTTCTGCGCGCTGCTGCCGGCCGCGCCGTCGGTCCTCGACATCGGCTGCGGCATGGGCGAGCCGATCGCCCGGCATCTGATCGAGCGCGGCTGCGCCGTGACCGGCGTCGATTCCTCCGGGCCGCTGATCGGGCTCTGCCGCGAGCGCTTCCCGGAGCAGTCATGGCAGGTCGCGGACATGCGCGATCTCGCGCTCGGCAGGCGCTTCGACGGGCTGATCGCCTGGGACAGCTTCTTCCATCTGCACCATGACGACCAGCGCCTGATGTTCCCGCTCTTCCGGCAGCATGCGGCGGACGGCGCCGCCCTGCTCTTCACCAGCGGCCCCGGCCATGGCGAGGCGATCGGGACGTTCGAGGGCGAGCCGCTCTATCATGCCAGCCTGGCACCGGAGGAATATCGCCGCCTGCTCGGCGAGAACGGCTTCGCCGTCATCGACCATGTCGTCGAGGACGCGACCTGCGGCGGCCACACGGTCTGGCTGGCGCAGCGGCACTGACGCCTCAGGCCAGGATCGGCCCCGAGAGGAAGCGCCGCAGCTTCTCGCGCGTCAGACGCTGATTGTTGCGATGCCATTCGTCGTGGGTGGCGAAGACCGGCGAGGTCTCGTCCCAGCCGCTGCAACTGAAATCCGATTGCTCGGCGAAGAAGGCGACGAACTCTTCCTTCGACGCCCATTCTGCGATCGCCTGGCCGCCGTGATAGCCGTCCAGGATGTCGCAGAGCTTGATCCCGGCCCCAGTGCGGATCAGGCCATGGCCGCAGAAATCGCGGTGGAATTCGTGGATCAGGCCGCGATCGACGGGGTGCTGCATCAGCTTGTCCCAGACCTCTCCCGCCAGCACGGGCCCGAACAGGGCGTGATCGAGCCGGTCACGCAGCTGGAGCGCATAGGCGTGGCGCGAGGCTTCGCCGCCATCCTGCGGCGGCAGCTTGCCGCGCGGGCCGCGATTGGCACGCATGGCGGCGACGAGCACGAAAATGATGACGGCCAGCGCGATCAGCGGAATGATCGTCGCGGCCATGCGCGTCAGGCGGGCTCGAAATCGGGGCCGCGCCGGGCTTTGGCCAGCGCGGCGGAGAGCGCCGACGCGAAGCCTTCGCGCTCTTGCGGCGACAATGCCGCGGCGACCGGCACCTTGCGGCCGCGCGAGACCAGCGCCAGTCGCAGCAGCCCGTAATCCTCGTCGTCTTCACGCTCGAGGCGGGTCCAGGCCGGGTTGGAGCGCCAGATCGCCTCCTTGCCGCGATGCGAAACCTGGCGCAGCAGGACTTCGAGCGGGGTCACCACGATGCGTTCGAAGGCGCGCGCGGCCTTGAAATTCACCTTGAAGGCGATGAACAGCGCCAGGATGTCGAGACCGAAGAAGCCGGCCACCGGCCAGGCCCCGAGCAGCAGGAAAGGCACGGAGGTGACGAGGCTCGTCAGGCAGACCAGCGTCATCACCAGCCGGAACCCATCGGCGCCGAGCGAGCGATGGGGGGTGATGGTGGCGTCGAAGACCGGCCTTTCCGCAACGATACCGGCGGCTGCGGCGGCGCTCTCAGGGGCGGGCTTGCTCAGGCTCATGCGCGCAGTATAACGCCGCGATGAGCCCGCCGAACAGTGGCAAGACGCGCGCAGCCGCACGCCGAAAGCCTGCCGCCCCCAAAGCCCGAAACGCTGCCGAGATCCGCGAGATTTTCACGCGTTTCCGAACGGCCCGGCCGGAGCCGAAGGGCGAGCTCGACTATGTCAACGCCTTCACGCTGCTCGTCGCGGTTCTGCTCTCGGCGCAGGCCACCGATGTCGGCGTCAACAAGGCGACGAAGCGGCTGTTCGAACTCGCCGACACGCCCGAAAAAATGCTGGCGCTCGGCGAGGATCAGGTGCGCGAGCTGGTCAAGACGATCGGGCTCTACCGCACCAAGGCGAAGAACGTCATCGCGCTCTGCGAAAGGCTGATCGCCGAATTCGGCAGCGCCGTGCCGACCTCGCGCGAGGCGTTGGAGAGCCTGCCCGGCGTCGGCCGCAAGACCGCCAATGTCGTGCTCAACATCGCCTTCGGCGAGATCACCCACGCCGTCGACACCCATGTCTTCCGCGTCGCCAACCGCCTGCGCATCGCGCCGGGCAAGAACGTGTTGCAGGTCGAGTTCGGGCTGGAAAAGGCGATCCCGGCCGAGTTCGGCCGGCATGCCCATCACTGGCTGATCCTGCACGGGCGCTATACCTGCAAGGCCCTGCGCCCGGCCTGCGAGAGCTGCATCGTCGCCGATCTCTGCGACTCCGCGGACAAGCGGATCGCCTGAGCGCGCCTCAGCCGAAGACCCAGAGCCCGGCAAGCCCGGCCGAGCCGACCACGATCCGCCACCAGGCGAAGGGCGTGAAGCCGCGCTTCGAGACGAAATCGAGGAAGGAGCGAACGACGATCAGCGCCGAGATGAAGGCGGTGACGAAGCCGATGCCGATCAGCAGCGTGTCGCTGGCGGTGAGCTCCTTGTAGTTCTTCATCAGATCATAGGCGAAGGCGCCAGCCATGGTCGGCATGGCCAGGAAGAAGGAGAACTCGGCCGCGGCGCGCTTGTCGGCGCCGAGCAGCATGGCGCCGACGATGGTCGAGCCCGAGCGCGAGACGCCCGGGATCATGGCGAGGCACTGGATCAGGCCGATCTTGAAATACATCGTCAGCGGGAAAGCCGTGGCGTCGTGGTGCTTCACCTCGAGTTCCATTTCGTCGACGACGAGCAGGACCAGCCCGCCGGCGATCAGCGTGGTGCAGACCAGGAAGGGGTTGAACAGCACGCCCTTGATGAAGCCATGGGCGAGCGCGCCGATCACCGCCGCCGGCAGGAAGGCGACGAGCACGCCGATGACGAAGCGGCGCGCCGCCGGGTCGGTGCGCAGGCGCCGGGCGATGTCGAGCAGCCGATGGAAATAGACCAGCAGGATCGCCAGGATCGCGCCGAGCTGGACCAGGATCTCGAAGGATTTACCCTTGGATTCGAAGCCGAGGAAATGGCCGAGCAGCAAGAGATGCCCGGTCGAGGAGACCGGTAGAAATTCGGTCAGCCCCTCGACGACGCCGAGAATGGCGGCCACCAACAGGTCACTCATCGGAAGGTCCTTCTCAGCCGGCAGGCGCGACGCAACCAAGCGGCGCCGCGGGCGTTAAAGCTATGGCGCAGGCTCTTTGCGAATTGGTTACCAATTGGCGAAGGAAACGCACCGAATCCGCCGCATGCCCGATAGCCGGGTTGTTAGCCACCGCAGCCGAGCCTATACGGATTTTGCCTCCGCAAGGCCCGCGACCGCGCTTCAGGCCGCATTTCCAGCCCAATTCTCCGTTTCAAGCGACCGATGGCAACCCTTCACCATTATCCGCTCTGCCCGCATTCGCGCTTCGTCCGGCTGGTGCTGGGCGAATTCGGCCTCGACGCCGCGATGGTCGAGGAGCGGATATGGGAGCGCCGCCGCGAATTCCTCGAGCTCAACCCGGCCGGGACGACACCGGTGCTGCGCGAGGATAGCGGGCTCGTCATCCCCGGCCCCGGACCCATCGCCGAATATCTCGACGAGACGCGCGGCCTGGCCCTCGGCGAGCGCCGTCTGCTGCCGGAGGGCCCCGGCGAGCGCATCGAGGTGCGCCGGCTGCTCGACTGGTTCAACATCAAGTTCAACGAGGAAATCACCGCGCCGCTCGTGCTGGAAAAGGTGATGAAGCGCTTCATGAGCCGCGACGAAGGCGGCGGCCCGCCGGAAATGAGCGCGATCCGTGCCGCCCGCGGCAATGTCCGCTATCATCTGCGCTATATCGCCTGGCTGACGGCGAAGCGGAACTGGCTCGCAGGCCCGGTTCTGAGCTATGCCGATCTCGCCGCCGCGGCGCATCTCTCCTGCGTCGACTATCTCGGCGACGTGCCCTGGGAAGAGGACGAGGCCGCCCGCGCATGGTACGCCATGATCAAGTCCAGACCGAGCTTCCGGCCGCTGCTCAGCGACCGGATTCCGGGCATGGCGCCGTCGGCCCATTACGACGATCTGGACTTCTGAGCGGCGAGAAGCTCAAGGCCGCCGTGCTGGCGCGGGCGGAAAGCGAAGGCTTTTCAGCCGTGCGCGTCGCCTCGGTCGATTCGATCCCGCAGGCGCCGGCGCGCCTCGCCGGCTGGCTCGACGCCGGCAATCATGGCGACATGGCCTGGATGACCGAGCGTACCGCCGAGCGCGCCGCGCCGGGCGTGCTCTGGCCCGAGGCCCGCTCCGTCGTGATGCTCGGCATGAGCTATGCGGGCGAAGGCGACCCGCTGGCCGTTCTGGGGCAGCGCGACCGCGGCGCGATCTCGCTCTATGCCCGAAGGCGCGACTATCACGACGTCATCAAGGGCAAGCTGAAGAGCGTCGCCGGCGTGCTCGCGGCGCGCGGCGAGGTCGATGTCAAGGTCTTCGTCGACACCGCTCCGGTGATGGAGAAGCCGCTGGCGCAGGCCGCCGGACTCGGCTGGCAGGGCAAGCACACCGTGCTGGTCTCGCGCAGGCATGGCTCCTGGCTCTTCCTCGGGGCAATCTACACCACCGCCGAACTGCCGCCCGACACACCCGAGCGCGACCATTGCGGTTCCTGCACGCGCTGCCTCGACATCTGCCCGACCGCCGCCTTCCCCGCCCCCTACCAGCTCGATGCGCGGCGCTGCATCGCCTATCTGACCATCGAGCATCAGGGCCATATCGGCGCCGAATTCCGCGAAGGCATCGGCAATCGCATCTTCGGCTGCGACGACTGCCTCGCCGTCTGCCCCTGGAACAAGTTCGCGCAGGCGGCAAAGGAAACCCGCCTCGCGCTCAAGCAGGAACTCGAGGCGCTGCCGCTCGCCGAGCTCGCCGCGCTCGACGACGCCGCCTTCCGCAAGCTCTTCGCCGGCACGCCGGTGAAGCGCACCGGCCGCGACCGCTTCATCCGCAATGTGCTGATCGCGATCGGCAACAGCGGCGAGCCGACTCTCGCTGCAAGCGCGGAAGCGCTGCTCGACGATGCCTCGCCCCTGGTGCGGGCGATGGCGGCCTGGGCGCTGCTGCGGCTCGCCCCCGAGCGGGCAGCGACACTCGCGCCGGCCAGGCTCGCCTGCGAGCCAGACGCCGACGTCAGGGCCGAATGGGCACGTCCCGACCTCAGGAAATTGGAATCCGCATGAAGCTCGTCATCCTCGGCCTCGGCTATTCCGCCAGTTTCTTCGCGCGCGCCGCACTGGCGCAGGGATGGGAGGTCACCGGCACGGTGCGTTCGGCCGAGAAGGCCGCGAGCCTGTGTCGGGAGGGCCTGCGCACGCTCGTCTTCGGCGGCTTCGCCGTATCTTCGCCGCTGGCCGCCGCGCTGGCGGAAGCCGATGCCGTGCTCGTCTCGGTCCAACCCGACGAGGACGGCGATCCGGTGCTGCGGACGCTGGCCGACAAGCTTGCGGCTGCGCCCAATCTGCGCTGGATCGGCTACCTTTCGACGATCGGCGTCTATGGCGACCATGGCGGAGCGTGGATCGACGAGACTGCCGAGGCACGTCCGACCAGCCGGCGCTCGCGCCAGCGCCTCGAAATCGAACGCGATTGGCTCGCGCTCGGCGAGCGCAGCGGCAAGCCGGTGCAGATCTTCCGCCTCTCCGGCATCTACGGGCCGGACCGCAACGCCATCACCAAATTGCGCGCCGGCACCGCCAACCGGCTGGTCAAGCCCGGCCAGGTCTTCAACCGCATCCATGTCGACGACATCGCCGGGGTGCTGCTGGCCTCGCTGGACAAGCCGCAGCAGGGCGCGATCTACAATGTCACCGATGACGAGCCGGCGCCGCCGCAGGACGTGATCAGCTTCGCCGCCGAACTCGCCGAGCTGGCGCCACCGCCCGAAACGCCCTTCGACGCCAGCAAGCTCTCGCCGATGGCGGCGAGCTTCTATGGCGAGAACAAGCGGGTCTCGAACGCGCTGCTGAAACGCGAGCTCGGCTACGCCTTCCGCTATCCGGACTACCGGCAGGCGCTGCGCGACCTCGCCGCGAGCGGCGAATAGCGCAGGCTCAGGCGGCGTAGCGCTCGCCCTCGCCGCCGAGATAGTCGAGATAGCGCTGGTCGATCGCGGCGACCGGCACGATCACCAGCACGTCGGTCGTGCCGAACTGCCGGTCGATCACGGCCCCGGAGCCGAAGCGGGCGCCGAGGCGCAGATAGCCCTTCACCAGCGGCGGCAGGCTTTTCAGCGCCGTCTTGGCGTCGACCATGCCGGCCGGCAGCCGGTCCATGGCGACATGGCGCTCCGGCTTGGCAGTGACGCGCCACTCACCCTGCGCCGTGGCGTGGTGGTGCAGGAAGGAGAGCGGCAGCGCCAGCAGGTCCGGGTCCGTGCCATCGAAGCTGGCGCAGCCGAACATCGCATCGATGCGGTGATGGCGGACATAGGCCCAGATGCCGTGCCAGAGCAGCTCGACCGTCTTCTTGGTGCGATAGGGCTTGAGCACGCAGGAGCGGCCGAGCTCGAGGAAGCGCAGCTCGGGATGGCGCGCGATCATCGGCTCGATGTCGAATTCCGACTGGCTGTAGAAGCCGCCGAGCCGCCAGGCGGCCTGCTCGCGCATCAGCCGGTAGGTGCCGACGACCTTGGGCTTGATACCGCCGAAGCGGCCGCGCGCAGCGTGGTCGATGACCAGGAGATGGTCGCAGGAGGCATCGAACCGGTCGGCATCGCGCCGGAACATCCGCGACACGACATCGGGCTTGGCCGACATCTCCTGATAGAAGACGCGGTAGCGCAGGCGCTGCGCCCGCCAGATCTCGCGCGGGCCGCGGGCCAGACGAACCTCGAGCGAGCCGGAGCGCCCGAGCGTCCCGGACAGCGCGTCGGGCCCCGGATAGGCGAAGACGCCGCGCGGCCCGGCGCCGACCATCAACCCGAAGGGCGAGAAGCGCGGGCGCTGCGACAAGGCTCCCAGCTTCTGCTTTGCCGGCTGTCTGAGACCTAGGAGAACGTCGAACGCCATTTGCGGTCTTATCCCTGTGAGGCCTCGGCCAGGCGCATGACACCACTGCGCCGAACGTCTTACGGGATCGCGACAGAACTACGACAGAGATATGACCAAGAGATAGCCGATCGGCCGCGAGATGGCGAGCCCCTTCAGGCATGGCGATCCGCGGCGGACGGCCTCAGGCGGAGCGCGTCGCGGTCTTTGCCGCGCCGGCAAGCCTTTCCACCCAGACCCGCAAGGCGTCGCGCGAAAGCGGCTTAGCCAGGCAATCATCCATGCCGCCTGCAAGCGCCGCGCGCCGATCCTCCTGCGAGGTGTTCGCGGTCACCGCCAGCAGCGGCAGGCGCGCGGCACCACGCGCCTGCTCTTCCGCTCGAATGCGCCGCGCCACGGCGATGCCGTCGAGCTCCGGCATGCGGATATCCAGCAAGGCGAGGGCAAAGGCGGGCCGCTGGCCGGCCAGCGCAGCCTCGACCAGGCGAATCGCCTCTCCGCCATCGCGTGCCCAGGTCGGCACGCAACCAAGGCGCTCCAGCGTCCGCGTCGCCAGCAGGGCATTGATCTCGTTGTCCTCGGCCACCAGCACGTGCAGCCCGGCCCCGACCGCCGGTGGCGGCGCAGCGCTCTCCACCTCGGCGGAAACGGCCGGGCGCCTGTCTCCCTCAAAGCGTTGCTGCAGCGAGCGCCCGCGCACCGGCTTGACCAGGAAGCCGGTGAAGCCGGCGGCGAAGGGAGAGCCATAGCCGCGCCGCTCGGCCGGCGAGAGCATGATGACGATCTCGGAGACGCCGGCCTGCCTTGCCGCCGCCGCCAGGCCTTCGACATCGCCGCCCGGCAGCGCCCGGTCGACGAGCAGCGCCGTCAGCGAACCCGCCTCCCGCAGGCAGGCGAGCGCCGCATGCCGATCGGTGGCCAGCAGCACCTCCGCGCCGCGGCGCCGCGCCTGCTCGGCGAGATGGCCGGCACTGAAAGGCGTGCCGCTGGCGATCAGCAGGCGCTTGCCCGACCAGTCGAGTCCCGGGTCGGCAGCAGCCGCTCCGGCAGCGGCCCGAAGCGGCAGGCGAAGCCGGAAGATGGCTCCCTGCCCTGCCGGGCTTTCGACGGAGATCGCCCCGCCCATCGCCAGCGCGAGTCGACGTGCGATCGCGAGGCCGAGGCCGGTCCCGCCGGAAGTCGACATATTCGGGCTCTCGACCTGCTCGAACTCCTCGAAAATGCTTTCCAGGCGCTCGGCCGGGATGCCCGGCCCGGTATCCGCGACCGCGACGAGGATCGCCTCGCCGTCGCGCTCCGCCCGGATGCCGACGCCGCCCCGTTCGGTGAACTTCACGGCATTGCCGATCAGATTCAGCAGGATCTGGCGCAGGCGCTCGGCGTCGCCGCGGATGAGCGCCGGCAGGTCGGCGGCGAGCAGCGCCGAGACCTCGATACCCTTGGCCTGGGCACGCGGCGCCATCAGTTCGGTGACGTCCTCGACCAGCAGGGCAAGATCGAAGGGCTCGTCGACGAGTTCGAGCTTGCCGGCCTCGACCTTGGCGAAGTCGAGGATGCCGTCGACCAGGCCGAGCAGCGCCTCGCCCGAGGTCCGCAGGGCGCGCACATAGGTCGCCTGCTCCGGGTCGAGCCTTGTGTCGCCGAGGAGATCGGCCATGCCGAGAATGCCGTTGAGCGGCGTACGGAACTCATGGCTGACGGTGGCGAGGAAGCGCGATTTGGCGGCGCTGGCTTCCTCCGCCCGGCTGCGTGCCTCTTCCAGCGCGCGCTCGCCCGCGATGCGGGCGCTGATGTCGCGACCGACCCGCTGCAGCACGGCCTGGCCGACCGCGACGGGCACGACCGTCTCGACCCAGGCGATCCAGCGCTCGCCGTCGGCGGTCTCGATGCATTCGTCGAAGACGCGGGCGCCGTCGGCCAGCGCCTGAACCGGCCGCGTGACGCGGACCTGCGGCATGCGCAGGCTGCCGACCACCTGCCCTTCGGCAAGACCGAGCAAGGCCGCATAGGCGCCATTGGCATAGACGATCCGCCCCTCGCTGCGGCGGACGATGAGATCGCCCTGCGCCTCGATCAGGCTGCGATAGCGTTCCTCGCTGTCGGCGAGTTCCCAGAGCCGGTCGTTCAGGCGCTCGACATCGCCGGCGATCGAAGTCGCCTGCCGCAGGACGCGGCCGCGCTCGCGCAGCAGCCAGAACGTCGCCAGGCCGCAAAGTGCGGCGAGCAGCGAGGTCGCGATCGCAATGAGGACAGGCGGGGCAGGCCAGAGCTCCATGTTGCTGTCATAGCATGCCGAGATTGAGGAAAGGTTCGCAGCGCCGCGGCCATGGAGTCGTGATTTGAATGAACTTGTTAACCTCCCGGCATGGATCTGCGGGCCTCCTCCGGCCGGAACGCCCCGAACCTAGGCCGCCTGCGCTGCCTGGTCGATGCGCGAGCGATAGGACAGCGCTTCGGCGAGATGGATGCGCCCGAGCTGCTCCTCGCCGTCGAGATCGGCGAGCGTGCGCGCCACCTTGAGCACACGATGATAGCCGCGCGCGGTCAAGCGCATCGCCTCGGCCGCATTGCGCAACAGGGCAAGCCCGGCGGCATCCGGGCGGGCGACCTCGTCGAGCGCCGATGAGGGGCAGCCGGCATTGGTCGTGACGCCGGCGAGACCGAGCCGCTCGAAACGCGCGACCTGCCGCGCCCGCGCCTGCGCGACCCGCCGCGCGACCTCGACCGAACCTTCCGCCGCCGCCGGCAGGATCAGATCGGAGGCGGTGACCGGCGGCACGTCGATGGTGATGTCTATCCGATCGAGCATCGGGCCGGAGATGCCGGCCTGGTATTGCGCCATGCAGCGCTCGTTCGGCTGGCGCCGGCAGGCATAGCCGGGCTCCGTCGCCCTGCCGCAGCGACAGGGATTCATCGCCGCGACCAGCTGGAAGCGCGCCGGATAGACGGCACGGTGATTGGCCCGCGAGATCAGCACCTCGCCGGTCTCCATCGGCTGGCGCAGCGCGTCGAGCGCCTGCGGCTGGAACTCAGGCAATTCGTCGAGAAAGAGCACGCCGTGATGGGCGAGCGAAACTTCGCCCGGCGTCGCCTTGATGCCGCCGCCGACCAGCGCCGCCATCGAGGCCGAATGATGCGGCGCCCGAAACGGCCGCCGGTCGGTCAGCGCCCCGTCGGCCAGCTGTCCGGCGACGGAGAGCACCATCGAGAGCTCGAGCAGTTCGCGCGGGTTGAGCGGCGGCAGGATCGAGGGCAGCCGGCTCGCCAGCATCGACTTGCCGGCGCCGGGCGGGCCGTTCATCAGCAGGTTGTGCCCGCCGGCAGCGGCGATCTCGAGCACGCGCTTGGCGCTTTCCTGGCCCTTGATCTCGGCGAGATCCGGCAGCGGACCGCTCTGGCGCGCGACGGAAGGCTGTGGCCGCGCCATCACCTGCGTGCCCTTGAAATGATTGGCGAGCTGGATCAGCGAGCGCGGCGCGAGAATATCGAGATCCTGCGCCGCCCAGGCCGCTTCCGCCCCCGAGGCGGCCGGACAGATCAGGCCCTGGCCGCGGGCATAGGCGGCGATCGCCGCCGGCAGCACACCCGCGACCGGGCTGATCGAGCCATCGAGGGCGAGCTCGCCAAGCACCGTGTAGCCGGCGAGCGCGTCGGCCGGGATCGCGCCGATCGCCGCCATGACGCCGAGCGCGATCGGCAGATCGTAATGGCTGCCTTCCTTGGGCAGATCGGCCGGAGCGAGATTCACCGTGATGCGCTTGGCCGGCAGCGCGAGGCCGGAGGCGATCAGGGCGGCGCGAACGCGCTCCTTGCTCTCGCCCACCGCCTTGTCGGGCAGGCCCACCAGGATGAAGGCGACGCCGCCAGGCGTGACCTGGACCTGAACGTCGACGGCGCGCGCCTCGATGCCCTCGAACGCCACCGTCGCGACCCGCGTCACCATTTCGCGCCACCCCAGTTCCCGCACCGTGACGCTAGTGGAATCGCGTCAGGGTTGCAAGAACATACCGGGAACTATCAAGCCGGAGCGACCGCCGCCCTCCGCGCCAGCAGCTGCCGCAGCAGCACTGGCGCGGCGATGGCGAGACCGGCGCCGACGCTCATCGGCGTCGCCAGGATCATCGGCAAGGCGGCGAGCGCGAGGAGCCAGCGCTCCCACATCGCCAGTGGCGCCAGCAGCCAGCCGGCGAAAGCGGCCGAAAGCAGCGTGATGCTGGCGAAGCAGGAGGCGGTCGAGCCGATCAGCTCCGTCCAGGTGAAGCCCGGCGCCATGATCAGCATGGAGGGCGAGAACACGAAGACGAAGGGCACCAGCACCTTGCCGAGCGCCAGCCGGAAGGCGGTATTGCCGGTCTTGAACGGATCGGCGCCGGCCATGCTCGCGCCGGCATAGGCGGCGATCGCGACCGGCGGCGTCACATCGGCGAGCACCCCGTAATAGAACACGAAGAAATGCGCCACGAGCGGGTTGACGCCGAGCATGCCGAGCGCCGGCGCCGCCACCGTCACCATGATGATGTAGTTCGCCGTGGTCGGCACGCCGCAGCCGAGCAGAATGCAGACCACGCCGGTCAGCAGCAGCGTGAAGAACAGCGTCGCGCTCTTGATGTCGAAGGGCAGGAACGGCACCAAGCCGAGCAAGCCATTGGCCCATTGATCGGCCAGCGAGGTGACGATCCAGGAGATCTTGAAGCCGACGCCGGTCAGCGTGACCACGCCGACGATGATGCCGACGGTCGCCGCCGCCGCACCGACGCCGATGGCGTATTTGGCGCCGAGCACGAAGGCGTCCACCATGTCGTTGACGCGCCTGCGGCCTTCTTCCGAGCGCAGCAGCACACCATGGAACATGACGGCGAAGGCAGCCAGGGTCAGGCCGAGATTGACGCCGGGAACGCGCAGGAGTTCGGTCGGCGCCGCCACGCCGATCGCCAGGGCGAAGACGAGCGCGGCACCGGCGCGATAATGCGCGAGGCCGACCAGCATACAGCCGGTGATACCCCAGAAGGCGGCGAGATAGGGGGTGTAGCCGGTGAAGAGCACGACGATCAGGCCGAAGAGCGGCGCCAGCGTCGGCCAGTCGCGGGCGAAGACCTCCCGCAGATTCGGCGCCTCGGCATCGGTCATGCCGCGCATGCCATTGCGCTTGGCCTCGAAATGCACCTGCATCAGCACGCCGAAGAAGTGCATGCAGGCGGGAATGATCGCCGCGATGACGATCGTCGCATAGGGCAGGTTGAGGAACTCGACCATCAGGAAGGCGGCCGCGCCCATGATCGGCGGGGTGATCTGCCCACCCGTCGCCGCAGTCGATTCGACCGCGGCCGCGAAGTGCCGCTGATAGCCGAGCCGGATCATCATCGGGATGGTCAGCGAGCCGACCGTGACGGTGTTGGCGACCGAGGAGCCCGAGATCATGCCGAACAGGGCCGAGCCGAAGATCGAGACCTTGGCCGGCCCGCCGGCGAAACGCCCTGCCACCGCCGCCGCGACGCCGAGGAAGAGCCGGCCGAGCCCGACCCGCGTCGCCAGCACGCCGAACAGCACGAAATGGAAGACATAGGTCGCGACGACGCCGAGCGCGACGCCATAGACGCCCTGGCTGGTCAAATAGAGATGGTTGACGAGGTTCGACCAGGTCGCGCCCGGATGCAGGAAGATGCCCGGGAACCAGGTCCCGAAGATCGCATAGACGATGGCGAAGAGCGCGATCAGCGGCAGGCCCCAGCCGATCGCCCGGCGCGTCGCTTCGATCATCAGGATGATGGTGATCGAGCCCATGACGACGTCGAGCGTCGAGGGATTGCCGACCCGGAACACCAGGTCCTCGAAGACATAGGGCACATAGAGGCTGGCGACGGCGACCGCGACGGCAAAGAGCCAGTCATGGATCGGCACGCCGCCGGGACGCAGCATGGTCGAAGGGTGAACCGTGCCGGCGTCGCTCTTGCGCCCGGAGAAGACGAGGAAGATCAGGCCGAGCACGAAAGCGAGATGGATGCCGCGATGCGTCGTCTCGCGCATCAGGCCGAAGCCCGCCGTGTAGTAGTGGAAGGCCGAGAGCGCGAGCAGCAGTGCGCCGATCAGCAGCGCGGTGCCGTGAGGCACCTTGCGGAACTGCATTTCGGGATCGAGCTCTTCCTCGAGCTTTGCGAGTTCGGCAGCGGAGGGCTGGGTCGTCATCTCTCGTCCTCGGCATCGCGTCCGGCGGCGGGGCCTGCCAGGTCGGTCTGGAAAAAGCCTCGCCGCCGGAGCGCGGCGAAAGCGCCTCCGGGACCGCCCGGCAGGCAAAAGCACCTGCCGTTCGATCCCGGAGCATCCTTCGGCCGCGCGCGATGGCGGCGTTGCTGGTCTGGCTAGGCGCGCTTACTTCAGCAGCCCGGCTTCCTTGTAGAACTTCTCGGCACCCGGATGCAGCGGCACGCCCTGCAGGCCGGAAAGCGCGGTCGCCTTCTGGATCGCCTTGCCCTTAGCGTGGCCGGCGTCGAGCGCGGCGCGGGTCTTGTCGCTCCAGAGCGCCTTGGTCACGGCGTAGACCGTGTCGGGCGAGATCTTGGCCGAGGTCATCCAGTGGGCGCCGACCGCGACGGTCTTGACCGCGCCGACATCCTTGTAGGTGCCGGCCGGAATCTCGTCCGCGGCGAAGAAGGGCGATTCCTTGGCGAGCTTCTCGGCGGGAGCACCGGTGATCGGCAGGATGTCGATGCCCGAGCCGGTCGAGGCCAACTCGGAGATCGCCGCGGCCGGGTAGCCGCCGGTGAAGAAGAAGGCGTCGACCGAGCCGTCCTTCATCTTCTCGGCCGCCTGGTTGGGCTTGAGGTATTCGGCCGTGATGTCCTTCTCGGTGACCCCGAAGGCAGCGAGGATCGCCTTGGCGTTGAGCAGCGTGCCGGAGCCCGGCTCGTCGAGCGAGACCTTCTTGCCCTTGAGGTCGGCGACACCCTTCACATTCGCCGCCTTGCGCACGACGAGATGGACACTCTCCGGATAGAGATTGGCGATCGAACGCAGATCCGCGACCTTCGGCTTGCCCTCGTAGACACCGGTGCCGGAATAGGCCCAGAACGCGACGTCGGCCTGGACGAAGCCGGATTCGGCCGCGCCACCGACGATGGCGTTGACGTTGGCGACCGAGCCATTGCTCGCGACCGCCGTCGAGACCAGCTGCGGCGGCGCCGAGATCGCGTTCGCGATCAGCCCGCCGATCGGGTAATAGGTGCCGGCCGTGCCGCCCGTGCCGATGCGGAAGAAGGCCGGCGCCTGCGCCAGCGCGACACCGGCGGCCAGCGCGATCGCGCCGAGGCCGAGGCCGATCCCGCCGAGGCGCTTCTTAAGCTTCGAGTTCATAGCAAGTCTCCGGTTTAAGCCGCCGACCCTCGGAGAGTTTGCGCCGGGGATCAAGGGGGCCCGAACCGAATTATGTTCGAATTGCGGCACCTCCCGACAGGCCGACATGGTGGGGACCGACGAAAAGCGCCTGACCGAACGGGCCGGACCCCGATTTGCGGGCTGGTAGCAGAGCGCGGGCCGCCTTGGTTTTGCTGCACCGGAAGCACCGTATTCCCGGCCGGGGCCGGGCCCTGCCGGCGACGCAGCGCCAGGCAGGCGCAGGCACCGCGGTGAAAGCGGCCCGTTGCCGGTGACGAAACACCCAGTCCGATCTGCGAACGATCACCCCGCAGACCCGCGAGGCGCCGGCGTCGCCCTCACCTTCGTGTGACGATCCCGATCAGCGGCTTGGGCTCGCCGCCAAGCCAGAGCAGCAGGAAGCCGAGCGCGAGCCCGGCGAGAGCAGTCGGCGCGAGCAGGACATGCACCAGGACAGGATCCCAGAGCAGAGGATGCAGATTGCGTTCGATTCCCGGCTGCAGCTGGCGGACACGATCCCCCAGCAGAGCCGCCATGGTTTCGCCGAGCGGGGTGAAGCGCAGCGCGGAATTGGCGATCGAGCGCGCGCCGTCGGTCAGCAGCACGATGAAGCCGCCCGCGACCAGAAGATAGCCGAGAATCCTGACCAGAAAGCGCAAGCCACCCCCCAAATCCCGCCGGCAGCGCCAGCGCAGGCCGGTTTTCGGCCCGGCTGCGCGCGCCTGCTTCGGCACCGCCCGCCGATGCGCCCGATGTGCGCCCGCACCCGCGTCATTGCAACGCCAAACGCGATTTTGCCGCAACCCGCATAATCGTCAGTTTCGGCACTTGAAAGAAGCGGGCCCGGAGGTCATAAGCAGCGCGCCGGACAGGTGGCCGAGTGGTTGAAGGCGCACGCCTGGAAAGTGTGTATACGGGAAACCGTATCGCGGGTTCGAATCCCGCCCTGTCCGCCATATAAATTTGACAAGATATTGATTTTACTCTAAAATTCTTGAAGGGATATATTTCTATCCCACATCTAATCCCACATTCGTGAGTACCTAAGCTGCGCCGCCGCCACATCCTAGGCGCTGGTCGGCGCTAGGATTCTACGCCGCCTACGCTAACGAGCCCCTCCGACCATCGAAACACAGCCGGTTCGCGCTGAAGCCGTCTCCCGCTGCAGCCATCTTTTCGTGGTGGGGACGTTATGCTTTCTCAGTAGCGCGCTTCTCGATAGCCGCGATCGAGCCCGACTTGGGTAGGGTCGAAACATCGCCACGGTCAACCAACGTCGGCGGAGACGCCCCAAGCAAGGAGTTCAAAGAAATATGAATTGCACTCCACTGTATAAATTCGTCACAAACCTAGAGATCGCGCAATCAATTGCAAACGGTATATATAGATTCTATGAACTTACTAAGTATAAAAAAATGGAACAAATTGCTGGGCGCTCGGACTATTCCGAAGGATCGATTAGCTTTAATGACACCGAAGTCGATAATAATTTTGAAAAACTTCCTACTGGAAGTTTTGGTGGTATTAAATTTTTATGTAAAAGCGTTTCACCGGATGATAAGTATCTAAGTCAATATTTTATTTTTTGCATGAGCACCAAAAATGACGAGAGAGCAATTGGTGACTGCAGTTATTCGGTAGAGCTCGACACCGATATTTTTGACATTTTTGAGATGCTATTGCCAACGCCAAAATCACCGCTTTCCGACAGGGGCATTAAGTTTTTCAGCCATACTCGGGTAGAATATTATGATATTCACAATCACCCGAAGCCCTTTAATGGCGAGCTCTGGAAAGAGGTGTACATGAAGCATTCTGATTTTTCTTATCAATCTGAGTACAGAGCAGCCATGTTTATATCGGACCATTTCTTTGAACGTGTCAGAACTGAGCCTGAAATCTACGAAAGAAAAATACGCGACGCCCAGGGAAATCCGTATGATTTTAATCTAAAGCTCCTCATTCGATCAGGAATCGATGAAAGCGGCTGGCGGTACCTTGAATTTGACATCTCAGAGTTTCAGGCAAATTTTCTACCCGAAAATTCGAAGATATCGATCAAAGAATGCTGATCTGATTGGCAACCAAGCTATGCAACGACACCCCACGACCCATTTGCTCCGCCGCCATCACTGCGAAACACGGCTGAACATTCAGCAAATAATCTCCCGAACAATAATGCGCTAAATGGTTAGGATTGATCTAAGCAGAGAGCTGGCTCGGTTTGTCTGAACAGTTTCCGGGCTGTCGCTAAGTGGATTTCGGCCCTGGTTATGCCGCAACCGGGATTGGCTGCAGCGCATTGAAGCAGGCCTGATCGGGCGTCTGCCGTGCCAGGCTCTGGTGAGGCCTCCGGCCATTGTAGAAGGCGAGGTATCGGCCGATCGAGGCGCGCGCGTCGGATACGCTGGCATAGGCGCGCAGATACACCTCCTCGTATTTCACCGATTTCCAGATGCGCTCGACGAAGACGTTGTCGCGCCAGGCGCCCTTGCCGTCCATGCTGATCCTGATGCCCACGCCGATCAGCAGGGTGGTGAACTTGCGGCTGGTGAACTGCGAACCCTGATCGGTGTTGAAGATCTCCGGCTTGCCGAAGCGGGCCATGGCCTCCTCGACTGCCTCGATGCAGAAGGCGACGTCCATGGTGATCGACAGCCGCCAGGCCAGGACCTTGCGGCTGAACCAGTCGACGACGGCCGTCAGATAGACGAAGCCCCGCGCCATCGGGATGTAGGTGATGTCCATCGCCCAGACCTGATTGGGTCGCGTCACCGGCAGCTTGCGCAAGAGATAGGGGAAGATCTTGTGCCCCGGCGCCGGCTTCGAGGTGTTCGGCCGGCGATAGAGCGCCTCGATCCCCATGCGCTTCATCAGCGTGGCGACGTGGCGACGCCCAACCGTGTGGCCATCCGCCCCGAGAAGCCCCTGCAACATGCGGCTGCCGGCGAAGGGATATTCCAGATGCAGCGCGTCGATCGCGCGCATCAAGGCCAGATCGGCAAACGAGACCGCGCAGGGCAGATAATAGACGCTGCCCCGGCTGATCCCGAGCACCTTCGCCTGCCGGCTGAGCGGCAGATCGTGCGCACAGTCGATCATCGCCTTGCGCTCAGAAGGCCGGCCTTGCCGAGCGCGCCGGACAAAAAATCGTTCTCCAGCGCCAACTCTCCGATCTTCGCATGCAGCGTCTTCACATCGATCACGGGCGCGGTGGCTTCCGACTTTGCCTCGGACCCGAACACGCCAGCCGCCCCGTCAAGGAGCTGGCTGCGCCACTGCGTGATCTGGTTGGGGTGGACATCGAACTGCTGCGCCAGATCGGCCAGCGTCTTCTCTCCCTTGATCGCCGCCAACGCGACCTTCGCCTTGAAAGCCGGACTGTGGTTCCGGCGCACACGTCTCGTCATATCCGCTCCTGCTCACGGCAATCATGCCGCGTTCAGGCCCAAAATCCACCTATGCCCGGTGTCCAGATTTCCCGAGCCAGCTCTCGCCTCGATCTTGAACTCAACCCAAGCCGTCGCCGCATACCCCAGCTTCCGTTTCATAAAACACCTAATCGCGGCGTCCACGAAACCGGCAGCAGGCCACTCTCGCAGGTAAGCCGCAACCTGCGGCCAGCCCCGCCGAGCCCTACCTGTCGCCAGGGGCTAATTCGCGATGCCTTTCCTTGGCGGCCCGCACCAGCGCGAGGAAGCGGTAGATGCCGTGCACGAATTTGCCATAGGGCATGGTGACGAAGAGCGCGAAGACGACACCGAGATGCAGGGCGAGCAGCAGCCCCATGGCAGGCGTGGCGCGCAGCACGAGCAGCGCGAGCCCGGTCAGGCTGGTTAGCAGCAGCATCAGCAGGAAGGCGACGTCCATGCCGACCGGCGTGCCCTGGCGCAAGCCGGGATCGCGGCGCCATTTCTCGCGCAGCAGCCCGATCGGGCCGATCACCATCCCGATGCCGCCGGCCGTGCCGAGCAGCACCGGTAGGTCGTACCAGGGATAAGGCGCCTGCATGCCCAGCAGATAATGGTAGAGCGTCGCCGTCGAGGTCGCGGCGAAGCAGAGCATGAAGCCATAGAAGGTCAGATGGTGATGGAGCCGGCGCCGGTCGCTCGGCCGCTCGTTTTCGTTCATGCAGCCAGCGCCCCCGCCATCGAGATGGCGCAGGCTGCCGGCGTCCTTCAACGCCTGCCAGAGCGAACCGGGATCGCGCAGCGTCGCCTCGGGCTCGCCGATATCGCGCCAGAAGGCGCGCACCCCCATGCCTATCGCGAAGACCGCGTAGAGCATGGCGAGGCCGAAGATCGCGACCATGGTGTTGTGCGGCATCAGCCGGTAGAAGGCGCCCGGCCCGACATGCACGCCGAAAAGCACGGAAGGATCGGTCCAGGCGACGAAGCCGGCGATGAAGATCGTGACAGCCAGCGCCAACGCGATCGCGATGACGAGGCCGTTGCGCGCGAACAGGCCGGCGAACGCCCGCGGCCAAGCATATTGAGCGTAAGACTCGGTCCGGACCTGCGCCAGGGTCGCCGGGACATGCACCGCATATTCATGCGGCGGCGAGAACTGGCAGTCGTGATAGCAGGCGCCGCAATTATGGCAGAGATTGGCGAGGTAGTTCAGATCGCCATCCGAGAAGGAGCGCCGCATCTCCATCGCCGGGAAGACCGCGCACAGCCCTTCGCAATAGCGGCAGGAATTGCAGACGGTCATCAGCCGGTCCGCCTCGGCCAGCGCCGCGGTGGCATGGTGCGGGGTGGAGCCGGCGGTGCCGGCCGGGCCCGCGCCGACCATGTCGCGCAGGAAGGCGAAATCCGTCATGACAATGCGCTCCTGGCTGCTTCGCGCCCGGCAATGCGCCCGAAGACGGCGCCGATGGTCATGCCGATACCAGCGGCATAGCCTTCACCGAGGACATTTCCGGCCATGATCTCGCCGGCGGCGAACATGTTGGGCGCGCCGCGACCATCGGCCATCGTCATGCGCGCCTCTTGGTTCACCCGCACGCCGAGATAGGTGAAGGTGATGCCCGGCCGGACCGGATAGGCGTAGAATGGCGCCTTCTCGATCCGCCTCGCCCAATGCGTCTTCGGCGGCGCCAGTCCCTCGGTCCGGCAGTCGTCGAGGATGCGGTCGTCGAAGGTTCCGGGCTGCACTGCCGCATTGAAGCTCGTCACGGTGTGCACGAGCGCATCCGGATCGAGTTCGAGCCTTTCGGCGAGTTCGCGAATGCTCGGCGCGCTGATCGGCGGATAGAGCGACGGCATGAAGAGCTCGAGCGAGGAAGCGTCGAAGATGATGTAGGCGATCTGGTCGGGCTGGGCCGCGACGAGCCTGCCCCAGATCGCGTAGCGCTTCGGCCAGATATCCTCGCCCTCGTCATAGAAGCGCTCGGCCCGCCGGTTCACGACGATGCCGAAGACGACGCAATCGAGCCGGGTGATGATGCCGCCGTCATATTTCGGCGCGCGCGCGTCGATGGCGACGGCATGGCACTGGGTGGGAT
Source organism: Allobosea sp. GW823-FHT01F03 (assembly GCF_058798075.1). Taxonomy (NCBI): domain Bacteria; kingdom Pseudomonadati; phylum Pseudomonadota; class Alphaproteobacteria; order Hyphomicrobiales; family Alloboseaceae; genus Allobosea; species Allobosea sp. GW823-FHT01F03. The sequence goes on from NZ_CM179505.1 coordinate 5,333,193, forward strand.
CGCCGACCTCCTGCACGCCCTTGTCGAGCAGCAGGCGCAGGATCGTGCCCTTGTTGTTGCGGGTGCCGCGGATCAGAAAATTCTCGGCCGCCTCGCCCCAATAGCGCTTCAGCCAGTCGATATTGGATTCGAAGCCGCCGGCCGCCGCGACCAGCGCCCGCGCCGTCAATCTCTCGCCCGCGACCGTGACCGAGCGGAACCGGCCATCGTCGATCTCGATATCGGTGACCTCGGCCTCGTAGCGGATGTCGACTCCGAGATCCTCGGCGGTCCGATACAGCGCATTCAGCATGGCCCGGCCGCCGCCCAGGAAGAAGGAATTGGTGCGCCCGAGCGAGAGCGTACCGCCAAGAGAGGGCTGCCAGCGCACCCCCTGCTCCTCGATCCAGCCCAGCATCGATTTCGATTCGCGGATCATGAAACGGGCGAGCGGCTCGTCGGTCTTGCCCTTGGTCACCCGCAGGAGATCGTCGAAGAATTCCTCCTCGCCATAGGGGCCGGAAAGGCTGGCAGTGGCCGCGTCATGGGCGCAGCGCATATTCCTGGTATGGCGTGTATTGCCGCCGCGCCAGAAGGCGTCCGCCGCTTCGAGCACCAGGACACGCGCGCCCTCGCGCCGCGCCGAAATCGCCGCGCACAGCGCCGCATTGCCGCCGCCGACGACGATCACGTCATATTCTTCGTGCTGGCTCGCTGCTGTCATTGCCTTTGTCACGGCCTGGAGAGAACGCCATCGACGGCCGTCTTCCGCGGGCCGCGCCCATTTGCATATCTATGTATACATTGGAATGCAATTGTGATCTGCGCTATCAGTGGCGGGCACCTTGGCGCCAGCCGCCATGTGTGGAGGCCTGCGCGCCGTATTGGCGGCGACGGAAGGGAAGCGGATGCCGATCAGGAAGGATGATACCGGGCCGGAAAACCTGTCCCGGTCCGAATTTGCCTATACGCGGCTCATGGCGATGATCCGCTCCGGCGAGCTGCGAGGCGGCCAGAGGCTGCGCGAGGTCGAACTTGCCGAGCAGCTCGGCGTCAGCCGCACCCCGGTGCGCGAAGCACTGCGCCGGATCGGCTCGGAGGGGCTCGCCCAGAATTCTCCCGGCCGCGGTCTCGTGGTCACCGAATACGACAAGCAGCAGGTGCGCGAGCTCTATGCCCTGCGCGCCGTGCTGGAAGGGGCCGCCGCGGGGCTCGCCACCCGTCACGCCTCCCCGGCCGAGATCGCGCTGATGCACGAGATCCTGGAACGCAGCGTCGCGGCGCTGGAGGCGCCCGGGGAGATGATGCGCATGAATGCGCGCTTCCACAGCGCCATCCACGAAGCCGCGCATAACCGCTATCTCGCCCAGGCACTCGCCCAGATGTCCGACGCGCTGGCGCTGCTGCCCGGCACCACCTTCGCCGCGCCGAACCGGGCTCGCGAAGCGCATGACGAGCACCTCGCCATTTTGCGGGCCCTGGAGCGGCGCGCCCCGGACGAGGCCGAGGCGCTGGCGCGGCGCCACATCGAACTGGCCGGCGCCACGCGCCTGCGCATGATGTTCGGCATCGAGAGCTGATGGTCCAGGCCCTACTCCGCGGCCAGCTGCACGAAGGCGGTTGCCGCCGAACGCTCGCGCCAGCGCGCGATATCGGCCGCCACCTTCGCCAGCTTGGTCTCGACCTGGGCCATGGCGACCTCGCCGAGCACGAGCCGCAGCGGCGGCGCCGCGGCGGTGACGGCATCGACGATCAGTTCCGCCGCACGCTCCGGATCGCCCGGCTGTTTGCCGTCGGAGGCCAGGAGATTGCGCCTGAACTCGGCCAGGCTTTGATCATAGGGCGGCTGCGGCGCCGCCATCTGCAACCCCTTGCTGCGGAAAGCGGTGCGAAACGGACCGGGCGCGACCAGCGTCACCCCGATGCCGAACGGCGCGAGCTCCGGAGCCAGCGATTCCGAAAATCCCTCCACGGCAAACTTGACCGCGGCATAGAAGCTGAAGCCGGCCGCGCCGACATGGCCGAGCATCGACGAGACGTTGACGATATGCCCGCGCCCGCGCTCGCGCATTGCGGGCAGGAAGGCGCGCACCATGCGATGCACGCCGAAGACGTTGGTCTCGAACGCCGCCAGCGCCTGCTCGTCCGAGATCTCCTCGGCAGCCCCGACCAGCCCGTAACCGGCATTGTTGACGAGGACATCGACCCCGCCGCGCCAGCCGAGTGCCGCGTCCCGCGCCCGCTCGATCGTCTCCGGCCGCGTCACATCGAGGTCGAGCGCGAGCAGACGCCCACTGTTGGCCGGATCGAGATCCGCCAGGGTCGCCCGGTCACGCGCCGTCGCGACAACCGCTTCACCCCGCGCCAGCAGGGCACGCGCCAATGCGCGCCCGATTCCGGTCGAGCACCCCGTGATCAACCAGACATTCCCACTGCTCGCGACCGGCATCGCCGCCTCCTTGTTTCTATGTCGGATACTATCCGATAATATAAAAAAATGACTCCATCAATGCGGCAGCAACGCGCCAGAGAACCGCACCACAGCCTCTAAAGGCACTATATAATCTCATATATATCAATATATTACATACATATTCAAGCAACAGAACACGCATCCCGCGCAGCAGGGCACAGGCCAAATCAATTTTCACGATGAGAGTTGACAATCTCAACCTGAGAAAATTACGGTCGCCACGTTGCCTGCCGAGATGAAAAAACGGCCGCGGCCGCGAGAGACCCCTCGCAACGCAATGCGGCCATCTCGGATGGGCGAATGAAGGCGGCCCGGCGGCAGATGCATGCCGGCTTACAAAAAGGGGCGCTCAGTCCCGACAAACCGCGAAGCGCATGGGAGGATATGATGAAGGCGTGGCATTTTCTGCGTGGTTCGGTAGCGGCGCTCGGCCTGTTGGCGGTGTCGAATGCCGCCAGCGCCCAAAACTACCCGACGAAGCCGATCGATCTGTCGGTATGGGCCGCGGCCGGCGGCGGCACCGACGCCACCAACCGCTTCCTTGCCCAGGCGATGGAGAAGGCGCTTGGCGGCAAGATCAACGTTTCCAACCGGACCGGCGGCGGCGGCGGCGTCGCCATGACCCATGTCTGGAACCAGCCCCGTGACGGCTACACCTGGCTCGGCGCCTCGGAAGCCATGCAGATCACCAAGGTGATGGAGTTCCACAAGACCGGAACCGCCGACTGGCGCTGGTACATGGTCGCGGGCGCGCCGGGCGTGATCTCCGTGCGGGCGGAATCCCCCTACAAGACCCTCGACGATCTGATTGCCGCCGCGCAAAAATCGCCGAAGTCCGTCAAGGTCGGCCACTGCCCCATCGGCTGTGTCTGGCACATGCGGGCCCTCGCGCTCGGCCAGGCCTCGAAAACCGAGTTCAACTACATTCCCTATGACGGCTCCAGCCCGGCCCATGTCGCCGCCCTGACCGGCGAGGCCGACGCCGTCGTCTCGGGCGTCGCCGAGCAGACCGAATTCATCCGCGCCGGCAAGCTGCGCCCGCTGGCGATGATCGAGATGAAGCCGTTCGAGTTCCCGAAGGTCGGGACGATCCCGGCCGCTGGCGTCAAATATCCCGACATCCAGAAGATTCCGGCCCGCCAGTGGCTCGGCATGGCCATCCCCAAGGACACGCCCAAGCCGATCATCGCCAAGATCGACGCGGCCTTCGTCAAGGCGATGGAAGACCCGAAGGTCAAGTCCCTCGCTTCGGAGCGCATGTTCGTCCTGTCTGGCGAGTATGGGGACGAGGCTGAGAAGAGCCTCCAGGCCATGGAAAACGCAATGAGCTGGAAGCTGTTCGAGCTGGGCGTGGCGAAGACCTCGCCGGACAAGCTCGGCATCGCCAAGCCGTAAGCCGCCGAGGCGGGGCGCTGCGGCGTCCCGCCCGCCGCCCCGTCAGGAACCCGCCATGCTGCCTCGAAAATCCCTCCGTCGCGCCGATGTCGCCATGTCGACCGGCATGATCCTGCTCGGAGCGAGCGTCATCTATGCCGCGTCCGGCATGCCCTGGCAGAGCACGCTGACCGGCGGCTCGGCTCAATGGTATCTCTCGCCAGGCCTGTTCCCCGCCGTGGTCGGCGCCCTGCTGATCGCCTTCAGCCTGCGCGTGCTCATTATCGCGATCAAGGAGGGCGGCACCGAAGAGCTTGTCCCCGCGACAATCGCCTGGCTGCGCGGCATCGGCGGCAATCACCGGCTGCACAGAGCCGCGCTCGCCGTGGGATTGATGGCGGCCTACATCTTCCTCGGCATTGGCCGGGTGCCGTTCCTGGCGGCAAGCGGCATCTTTCTGTTCGTCGCGATCGCGCTGTTCTGGTGGCGCGAAGCCGAGGGCGGGCTGCTGCGCACCGTGCTGATCACGGCCGCGATCGCGATCGGCGTCCCCCTGCTCCTGTCGACGCTTTTCACCACATTCCTTTACGTCCCGATGCCCCAACCGGCCGGCTGAGGAGGCGACGATGCTCGGTTCCTTTCTCTACGAGATCTACGCCCTCGTCACCCCGCTGAACATGGCCGTGATGGCCGGCTCGGTGACGCTCGGCATCGTCTTCGGCGCACTTCCCGGGCTCACCGCGACGCTGGCGGTCGCGCTCTTGAGCACGGTCACCTTCACCCTACCGGTGGAACTCGCCATGGTCGCGCTGATCGGCGCCTATGTCGGCGCGATCTACGGACCGAGCCATGCCTCGATCCTGCTCGGCATCCCCGGAAGCGCCGCTGGCGCCGCGACAGCGCTCGATGGTCACAAGCTTGCCCTGCAGGGCCGGGCCGGCGAAGCGATTTCACTGGCAACCACGGCATCGGTCATCGGCACTGTGATCGGCCTGTTCGCGCTGATCGCGCTCTCGCCGATCCTGGTCAAACTCGCCTTGCAGTTCACCTCGGCCGAGTTCTTCCTGCTCGCGCTGTTCGGCGTGCTGATCTGCGGCTCGCTGACCTCCGAAGACATGCCGGCCAAGGGCTGGGTCGCCGGCCTGCTGGGACTGCTGATCGCCTCGGTCGGCATGGAGACGATCCAGGGCTATGCCCGCTTCACCTTCGGCATTCCCGAACTGGCGGGCGGGATCGACCTGGTTCCGGTGATCCTCGGCGGCTTCGCCATTCCGCAGATCATCCGTGTCCTGCGCGATCTCGACAGCCACCGCGGCAGCGTCAGCGGCGTCAACAAGCTCTGGCCACGTTGGGGCACGCTCTGGCGCGCCAAGTTCGGCATCGCCCGCTCGGCCTCGCTCGGCGTCGGCATCGGCGTGATCCCGGGCGTCGGCGAGGACATCGCCGCCTGGGCCGCCTATGACGCAGCCAAGAAGGCTGACAAGGAGCCCGAGACCTTCGGCCATGGCAATGTCAACGGCGTGATCGCACCGGAAGTGGCGAACAATGCCTGCATCGGCGGCGCGATCATCCCCGTGCTCACCCTTGGCGTGCCCGGCTCGCCGCCCGCAGCCATGCTGCTCGGCGCGCTCAACCTGCATGGCATCCGGCCGGGGCCGATGCTGACCTTCGAGTTCCCGAACTTCATCGCGCAGATGGGCGCAATGCTGTTCTGGGCCGCGATCGGCATCTTCGTCATCGGCCTGTCGATGGCGAAGATCTCGCTGCAGGTGCTGCGCCTGCCGGTTGCCATTCTGATGCCCTGCGTCGCCTTCCTCGCCGTGCTCGGCTCCTGGGCGCTCGGGCTCAACATGTTCAACATCTACCTGATGCTGGGCTTCGGCGTGATCGTCTATTTCCTCGAGGAGATGGGCTATCCCGTCGCCCCGCTGGTGATCGGCGTGCTGCTCGGCCAGATGGCGGATGTCAGCCTGCGCCGCGCGCTGCTCGGCTCCAATGGCAGCTTCGAGCCATTCATGATGCGGCCCGTCGCGCTGATCCTGCTCGCGCTGATCATCATCTCGCTCTGCCTGCAGAGCGAGGCATTCAAGCGCGGCTTCGCCAGGCTTTGGACCAAGATCTTCGGCCGCCGCGAGCGCCAGGCAGCCTGACCACCACGATCCACTGCACCGTCCTCTCCCGAGGGCGGTGCAGTGCGCTCAGAAAACAAATTTCGCAATGTGAGATGCATTGCTATAATATAAAAATCAATCTCGCCATCGGGCGGACAAGCACAAGGATCGAGACCATGGCCAAGGGCGCCGAGCTGATCACCGAGTTTCTCGTCAAGGAGAAAGTCCCCTACATCTTCGGCATCTGCGGACACGGCAATGTCGGCATGCTCGACGCGCTGTACTCGGCGCGCGACGACATCAAGCTGATCTCGCCGCGCCATGAGCAGGTCGCGGCGCACATGGCGGACGGCTATTTCCGCATCAAGCATGAGGCGGTCGCGACCCTGACCTCCTGCGGACCGGGCTCGGCCAATATGGTCATGGGCACGGCGCTGGCGATGACCGATTCCTCGGCCTTCCTGGCGATCACCGCCAATGTGCCGACCTCGCAGTTCAACCGCGGGCCGTTCCAGGAGATCAACCGCCACAACCAGGCGGACTTCGCCAATGTCATGCGGCCGATCGTGAAGCGCAGCTTCCAGCCGACGCGGGTCGACATGCTGCCGCTGGCCCTGCGCCAGTCGATGTCGACCATGCTCTCCGGGCGTCCCGGCCCGGTCAATCTCGACGTTCCCTTCAACCTCTTCCAGGAAGAGGACGATGTCCGGCTCGAAAGCGGTGCGCGCGCCATCGTCAACGAGCGCCGCAGCGCGGCTTCGCCCGAACAGGTTTCCGAGGCGGTCGACATGCTCCTAGCCTCGGCCCGGCCGGCGCTCTTCATCGGCCATGGCGTCACCATTTCCGAAGCCTCGGAAGAGCTGACCGCGCTCGCCCATCTCCTCTCGATCCCGGTCATCAGCTCGCCCAACGGCATGGGCTGCTTCGACATGGAGGATCCGCTTTCGCTGGGCTTCATCGGCCGCAACGGCGCCTACCCGGCCAACCAGGCCGGCCGGCTCGCCGATCTCGTCCTGGCGATCGGCGCCCGCTTCGACGATCGCTCCTCCTCCTCCTGGATGCCGGGCTATTCCTGGAATTTCCCGGCGACCAAGCTGGTCCATGTCGATGTCGACCATGCCGAGCTCGGCCGCAACTACGCGCCCGACCTGCCGATCCTGGCCGATGCGCGCAGCTTCCTGCGTCAGATCCTGGCGGAGCTGGAACGGCGCCGGCCCGATATCACCGCCCACCGCGCCGAATGGCTCGCCATGATCGCGGAATGGCAGAAGGAATGGCAGACTTTCATCTCGCCGAACTTCTCGATCCACGCCAAGCCGATCCGCCCGGAACGGATCGTCGCCGATTGCCGCGCCGTGCTCGACGACGACGCGATCCTGACCTTCGACGCCGGCATCCACCACAATTGGTTCATGCAGTTCTGGAAGGCGCGCAAGCCGCAGACCATGCTCAACAGCTGGGGCTTTTCGGGAATGGGCTTCGGCCCGTCGAGCGCGCTCGGCGCCAAGCTCGCCGCACCGGATCGGCCGGTGATCTCGATTGCCGGCGATGGCGGCTTCGCCATGGTCCCGCATGTGCTCTGCACCGCGGTCGAGTACAACATCCCGGTGGTCTGGGTGGTCTGGAACAACTTCGCCTGGGGCGCGATCCGCGACATCCAGTACGGGCTGTTCGACGGACGCGAGATCGGCACCGCCTTCTATGCCGGCCCCAATGGCGAGCCCTATAACCCCGACTTCGCGGCCTGGGCGCGCGCCGCCGGCGTCGAGGCCGTCACGGTCACCCGTTCGGAGGATTTCGCAGCCGCACTCGAGCATGCGGTGAAGGCCAATAAGCCCTATCTGCTCGACGTGCATGTCGATGCCGATATCCGCCCGCCGGCTACCGGCGCTTGGGAGCTGCCGCCCATCCCCTACAAGGAGCCGGTGTTCGGCAAGCGCATCCTGCAGGGCATCGACGCCTGAGCGAACGGGACTGGATATGGCGCGTATTTTTCTGACCGGCGGCGGCGGCTTCATCGGATGTGCCGTCGCCTCTGCCCTCGCGGCGCGAGGGGACGAGGTGACGGCCTTCGACATCGGTGAAAGCCCGGCCTTGAAGGCGTTGCGGGCCCGCGCCGCCAATGTCTCCTTCGTGCCCGGCGAGCTGACCGAATGGCCGCAGCTCGCCGAGGCGATGAAGCAGGCCCGCCCAGATGCGGTGATTCACTGCGCCGCGGTCGTCGGCATCGTGAACTCGCTGGCAAGCCCGCTCTATACCATGCGCGTCAATGTCGAGGGCTCGCTCAACGTGCTCTCGGCAATGCGGCTTCTCGATGTGAAGCGGCTGATCAATCTGTCTTCCGAGGAGGTTTACGGCCCCTTCACACGGGAGGTCATCGACGAAACCCATGCCTGCTTCCCGACCCAGCCCTACGGCATCTCGAAATTCGCCGTCGAGCAGCTCGCGCGCGACTTTGCCCGGACCAACGGGCTGGAGGCGATCCATATCCGAACCTGCTGGGTCTATGGCCCCGGCCTGCCGCGGCCGCGCGTCCCCAAAACGCCGATCGAGGCGGGACTGGCCGGCCGCGCCTTCCATATTCCCAACGGAGCCGGCTACCGGGTCGATCAGGTCTATATCGACGACCTTGTCGCCGGGCTTCTCGGGGCGCTCGACCATCCCGGCCACCAGCATGACGTCTACCACATCACCAGCGGCGAAGCGCACAGCCTCGCCGAGATGGTCGAGATCATCCGCGAGCTCATTCCGGGCGCACAACTGTCGATCGGCGACGGCGCCTACGAGGTCGCCGGCGAGACGGCCGTCCGCAAGGGGGCGCTCGATTGCAGCCGCGCGGCGGAAGCCTTCGGCTATCGGCCACGCTACCCCTTGCGGGAAGGACTTGCTGCCTATGTCGATGCGCTGAGGCGCGGCTGAAATGGCGCCTGCGGCGGAGCGTTCAGCGCAAGGCTATGACGTCATCGTCATCGGCTCCGGCGCCGCCGGGCTGACCGCGGCCTGCGCCGCCGCCGATGGCGGCGCACGCGTCCTGCTGCTGGAGGGGGCCGACCTCATCGGCGGCACCACGGCCGTCTCCGGCGGCATGGCCTGGCTGCCGGGCTCCGCCGAACATGGCGACGACCGCGCAGCGGCAAGCCGCTACCTCGACGCCGCCGCACCCTGCCCGCCCAGCCCGGCCCGCGACGCCTTCCTTGATCATGCCGATGTAGCGCGGCGCTGGCTCGATGCCCGCACCAGCACCAAGCTCGCCGCCGTTCCGAGCTATCCCGACTATGATCCGGACCTGCCCGGCGGCACATTGCGCGGGCGCTGCTTCGCCGCCCTGCCCTTCGACGGGGCCGAGCTCGGAGCCTGGTTCCCCCGGCTGCGGCCGCCGCTGCCGGAGTTCATGCTGATGGGCGGCATGATGGTCGGGCGTGCCGATCTGCCGCATTTCCAGAACGTCCTGCGCAGCCCGCGTTCGGCCGCCCGCGTCGCGAGCCTGGTCGCGCGCTACGCGTTCCAGCGCCTGAGATACCCCCGCGGCACCACGCTCTTTCTCGGCAACGCACTGGCCGGGCGCCTGCTCAAATCGGCGCTGGACCTCGGCGTCACGATCGAGACCGGCGCGATCGTCTCCGCCCTGCTGCCCGGCAATGGCGGCGTCGCCGGCGTCGAGATCGCCGGAGGCAGCGCCAAGACAAGGACCGTCGCGGGCAAGGCGGTCATCCTGGCGAGCGGCGGCTTCTCGCACGATGCCGAATTGCGGCGCCTTCATTTGCCCGGCGCGGCCCAGAAGGTGACGGCGAACGTCGCATCGCCCGGGCCGACGGGCGCGCGCCTCGCCGAACCATTCGGCGCGCGCATCGAGGCGGAGCACGAGAACAGGGCCTTCTGGGTGCCTGGCTCGACCTTCACCCGCGCCGACGGCACGCAGGGGGTCTTCCCCCATACCGTAACCGACCGCGGCAAGCCGGGGCTGATCGCCGTCGATGCGACCGGGCGGCGCTTCGTCAATGAAGCCCGTTCCTATCATCACTTCGTCATGGCGATGCTGGAGGACGCGCCGACGAGGACGCCGGCCTATCTGATCTGCGATACCGATTTCCTCTGGAAGTACGGGCTCGGGCGCCTGCGCCCCTTCCGCCTGTCGACGCGCGGCGAGCGCCGCAGCGGCTATCTCATCCAGGCCGCCACGATCGGCGAACTGGCGCGGCGCCTCGGCCTCGATATCGGCGCCCTGGAAGAGACCGTTGCGGGCTATAATGCCGGCGCCGAGCAAGGGGTCGATCCGGCCTTCGGGCGCGGCGGCGACGCCTATCAACGCCATCTCGGCGACGGCGCGCACCGCCCCAATCCCTGCATCGCCCCGATGCGGCGCGCGCCCTTCTACGCGATCGCGGTCCAGCCGGCCGATCTCGGCACCGCAGCCGGCCTGCGTACCGATGCGGGGGGCCGCGTGCTGGATGGCTCGGGCACGCCCGTGCCCGGCCTCTATGCCTGCGGCAACGACATGAACTCGGTCATGGCCGGCTTCTATCCCGGCCCCGGCATCACGCTGGGACCGGCCCTGACCTTCGGCTACCTGGCAGGTCGCGATGCCGCGGCCCTTTGAGCTTCTAGGCGACGCGAGCCCGCCGGTTGAGCAGGCGCAGCAGCCCGTCGAATCCGAGATAGTAGGAGTCGATCCCGAAGCCGAGCACGAAGCCCTGGCAATGCTCGGCGGTCAGAGAATGGAAGCCGCCCGCGATCGTCTTATGGGTGATGTGGACCTCGATATAGGGCAGCGTCGGCTTCACCGCAGCGAGGCAGTCACGCAATGCGAAGCCGGCATATTGCAGCCCGGCCGGGTTCATCAGCAGACCGTCGAAGCCCTCGTCAGCGGCGGCATAGATACGGTTGAGCGCTTCGCCCTCGATATTCGTATAGAAAATCTCGAGATCGACGCCGCGCTCCTCGGCGTAATCCAGCATCATGCGGTCGAGATCGGCAGCGGTGGTCGTGCCGTAGAGCGCGGGCTCCCGCTTGCCGAGATAATTCATGTTCGCGCCCTGCAGCAGCAGGATCTTCCAGCGACGTGGTGCCAATTCTCTTCCTCCATCCGCGGCTCCTGTCTCGGGCCGCCTCACGGAGAGAGCATGACAGATTCCGCATTGACAAAAAATATCTCACATTGAGAAATATGCACAACAACCCAAGGAGGATGAGTTGAGCAGCCGTAAAGCCGTGATCCGGAACATCGCGGAAGTGCCGTGGAAGCAATTCCCCAATCACTTCGGCGGCGCGCTGTCGAAGCCGCTCGTCGATGAGGAAGGGCTGGGCGCCAGGCAGATCGACCACCGCATCTCGTCCTATGAACCGATGGCCTATGTCGCCCGCCACAAACATGCGGTGCAGGAGCAGATCTATCACGTCCTCTCCGGCGAGGGCCTGTTCGAGTACGGCGACGAGAAGCGCGTCGTACGCAGCCACGACGTCGTCTTCATTCCTCCGGGGATCGAGCACGCCTTCTACAATACAGGCCTCGAGAACCTCGTCTTCCTGGTCATCACCTCGCCGATCCGGGACGAGTAGATCATGGCGCTGTTGATCACCGGCGCGACGGGGCATGTCGGGCTGACGCTGGCGACGCTCGCCGGCCGTGCCGGGATCGACGTCGTCGCGCAGCACCGCTCGCCGGTGTCGCAGGCGCAGAAGGACCGCGCCGGCCCCCGGGTCCGCTGGGTGCGTGCAGCGCTCGACGATCATTTCTCACTGGCGGCGCTCGCGGCCGAATACGGGATCGACGGCGCGATCCATACCGCCGCCGTACCGAACGACCGTGTCGCCGCCGCGATTCCGTGGGAAACGGTGCAGACCAACGCCACCGCGACCGCCGCCCTGCTCGAACTGGCGCGCATCCAGAACTGGCGCCGCTTCATCTATGTCAGCTCCGGCTCCGTCTTCCAGAAGGAGATGGACCTGGCACAGCCCCTGACCGAAGACACCCCGCTTTCACCGGCGACGCTCTATGGCTCCACCAAGGCGGCGGGCGAGCTCTTCGTCGGGATGTATCGCAAGCAATACGGGCTCTCCGCCGCCACGGTCCGCATCTCCTTCGTCTACGGGCCGCCGCTGGTGCCCGCCGAGCGCGACCTGCCGCGCGGCCCCGTCGTCGCCTTTCTGAGCGAGGCCCTGCGCGGCATCGCGATCCGCGAACCGGCAGGAGGGGATTTCCGGGCGAGCTTCACCCATGTCGACGACGTCGCCGAGGGCTTGCTGGCCGCCTACCGCACCGAGCGCCTGAACCACGACGTCTACCATCTCGGCCATGGCCGGAACTGGGACACTTTCGAGGTCGCCGAGGCCGTCAGGGCCGCCGTTCCCGACGCCGTGATCGAGATCGGCCCGGGCACTGCGCCCTGGACCACCTTCAATCGCATGCGCGGGCCACTGGCCGGCCGTCGCCTCGCCGACGATACCGGCTTTGTACCGCGCCTGCCGCTCGAGGACGGCGTTGCCGCCTTCGCGCAATGGATCAAGCAGAACGACCGGGCGCGAGCGCCGACAGGGAGGACAAGATGAACTACGAACGAGTGCTTGTGACCGGCGCCGCCGGCAAGCTCGGCCAGGCAATCCTGCGCGACATGGCCGGCAAGGCTCGGCTCACCGGCTTCGACCTGCATGCCGGCGCCGGCGACATCGATTGGCGCACCGGCACGCTGACCGATGCCGCCGCCGTCGCCGATGCGGTCAAGGGCCAGGACGCGATTCTCCAGGTCGGTGCGATCCCGAACATCTGGTCCGGCAGCGGCGAGGCGCTGATGCAGGTCAATCTGGTCGGCCTGTACAATCTGCTTTCCGCGGCGGAGGAAGCCGGCGTGAAGCGGGTGATCTTCTGCTCCAGCGATTCCGTCGTCGGCTTCACCGTGCATGAGGGCGCGTTGCGGCCACCGGAGCAGCTGCCGATCGACCTCACGCACCCGCTGAACCCGACCGACCCCTACGCCCTCAGCAAGCTGCTCGGCGAGGAGATGTGCCGCAGCTTCACGCTGCGCGGCAAGCTCGAGATCATCGCGCTGCGCCCGGTCTTCGTCGCCTATCCGGAAATGTACGGCGAGATCCGCGCCCGCTCCCGTTCGCCGCAGAGCTACAAGGGCACACCGGCCGGCGGCCCCTCTTCCGCCGGTGGCGGCCCCTGCTGGCACCATGTCGATCCGCGCGATGTCGCGCGCGCCTTCAGGCTGGCGCTGGAGATGCGCTATCAGGGCTTCGACCGCTTCTTCGTCTGCGGCAACGTCACCTTGCATCCCCAGCCGACGCTCCAGCGCCTGGAAAGCGTCCTCGGCTATCTGCCGCGCCTCGCGAAGCCCGAGATCTACGCGCAAAACCCCTTCGCACCGCTCTATGATCTCAGCCGCAGCCGCGAGATCCTGGGCTTCGACGCCGAGTTCGACGCCCGCGCCGTCTCGCTGCTCCAGGACGGAGAGGCGGCGTGACCAAAGCCGCAGACGGGTTTTGCAGGCGGAGGCGCTGTCCTGCGAAATCAGCTTCAGCGATATGGGATTTCCACCATGAGGATAGTAGATAGACTGCCCGCTACCGATACTTGCTAGCGCGCAACGACGCCGCGCCCGCTCAGGGCGCGGCAAGGCTAAATGCGGAGTCTCAATATGGCCCAGCTCGCCCAGGCTGAGGATACGGACAAGAACGGCACGGATCAGACACGCGAACGCAGCGGCGTCCAGTCGATCGAGCGTGCATTCTCCATCCTCACCCAGATCGCCCAGAATCCGGACGGGATCAGCCTCGCCGATCTCTCGAAAAGCGTAGGCCTCCACACCAGCACGACCTTTCATATCGTCAGGACGATGACCGATCTCGGCGCCGTCAGACAGGATCGCGCGACCAAGCGCTACCATCTCGGAAGGATGATCTTCGGTCTCGCCGCGAGCTCCTCCCGCGAAGTCGATCTCGTCGCGACGGCGACACCCTTCATCGAGAGACTGGCGCAGGAAACCGGAGAAAGCTCGCATTTCGGGCTGCGTTCCGGCGACAAGGTCGTGCTCGCGGCGCGCGTCGCCGGCTCCGGCGCGTTCCAGCTCGTCGAGCGCGTCGGCGCCTTCCGGCCGCCGCATTGCACGGCTCTCGGAAAAATCCTGTTCGCTGCGCTGCCGGACGCCCAGTTCGAGGCCTTCCTCGGCCGCGTCGAGCTCACACCTTCGACCTCGAAATCGATCACCGACAAGGCCATGCTGCGCACCGAGATCGAACGGGTCCGCTCGGCCAAGGTCGCCTTCGACGACGCCGAGTTCGACGAGGAGGTCCGTTGCGTCGCCGCGCCCGTCTATGATCACACCGGCCAGGTCGCCGGCGCGATCGGCTTGTCCGGCCCGATCTGGCGGATGAACCTGCAGCGCATGGAGCAGGTCACACAGCGGGTCCGCGAGATCGCGGCCGAACTCTCGCAGGAACTCGGCTACAGCCCGGCCTGACGATTAGGCCTATCGCGTCGTTGTTTTTCTCAATGTAAGATGATATTCTGCATTGAGAAAAACATGGGTGAAGCGCGATGGGTTGCGGCATATTGGCGATCTGGCACGACATCGTGCCGGAGCATCAGACGGACGTGCTGTCCTGGTACGACAGGGAGCACCATTTCGAGCGGCTCGCCGTTCCCGGCTTTCGCAGCGTCCGCCGCTATCAGGCCGAGCCGGGAACCTCGCCCCAGCTCTTCATCCGCTATGAAACGGAGAGTACCGCCACGCTCTCGGCGCCAGCCTATCTCGAGCGCCTGAACCAGCCGACCCCCTGGACCCTACGCTGCCAGCCGCAGTTTCGCGGCAATTCCCGCACGGTCTGCGAGCGAATCGAGAGCCATGGCGGCGCCGAGGGCGGCTGCGCCGTTACGATCAGACTGGCCGGGCCGATGTCCGCCGAATTGCGGCAGGCCATCGGCCGCGCCTGCGAATTACCGGGCGCACTCGGCTGGGAACGCTGGGCCGCAGACCTGCAGCGCTCGACCATCCCGACACGCGAAAAGCAATTGCGCGGAGGCGAGGACCGCTATGCCGCGACGATACTGGTCCTGCACACACGCGGTACCGAAGAAGCCGCGGCCTGCCTCGCGATCATGAGCCCGGCCCTGGCCATGGAGCCACAGGGCACCACCCTGACCGGCACCTATCGGCTGGCATTTTCGGCGAGTAATTTTGCTATTGTAAAATAGCATTTCATATAATAGAAAATCTGAGCACTGACGGAGACGACCATGCGCGTCGCAGCCTTTGGCACGGGCTTTTTCAGCACCTATCATTACGACAGCTGGTCCCGGATTCCGGGGATCGAGCTGGCCGGCATCTGCGTGAATTCCAATGTCGCGCGCGGCGAGGAGTTCGCAGCGCGCTACGGCGCCAGCCGCGTCTACACCGATCCGGCGCGGATGCTGGATGAGGCGAAGCCCGATCTCGTCGACGTCATCACCACGCCGGAAAGCCATTCCAACCTCGTCGGCCTCGCCGTGGCCCGCGGCATCCCGGTGATCTGCCAGAAGCCGCTGGCGCCCAGCTTCACCGAGGCGCAGGCCATCGCCGATCTCGGCACGCGCTCCGGCACGCTGATCGTCGCACATGAGAACTGGCGCTTCCGCCCGTGGAACCGCGAGATCGGACGCCTGCTGCGCGACGGGGCCATCGGCGAGCCCTACAACGTCACCTTCCGCATGCGGCCAGGCGACGGCCAGGGGCCGGGCGCCTATCTCGATCGCCAGCCCTATTTCCAGCAGATGCCGCGCTTCCTCATCCATGAGACCGGCATTCACACCATCGACGTGCTGCGCTTCCTGATGGGCCGGATCACCGGGGTGTTCGCCCATCTGCGCCGGATCAACCCGGTCATCGCCGGAGAGGATGCCGGATACGTCACCTTCGCCTTTGCATCCGGTGCCGCCGGCATTTTCGACGGCAACCGCCTCGCAGATTTCCAGGCCGAGAACACCCGCCTGACCATGGGCGAACTCCTGGTGGAAGGCTCGGAAGGCGCGCTGCGCGTCGACGGCTATGGCCGAATCTGGCGGCGCGCCCGCGGGGCCACGGAAGCCGAGCACGCCTATCACTGGGAAAAGCGGGGCTATGCCGGCGATTCCGTGCACGCCCTCCAGAGCCATGTCGTCGACCATCTGCGCGATGGCATGCCGATCGAGAATACCGCCAGCGAGTATCTCGAGGCGCTGCGTGTCGAGGAGGCGATCTACCGGTCGCATGAGACGCGGCGCTGGATCGACCTGAATCAATAAGAGATCGTCCGGGAGGAAAATAATGGCTTACAACAAGATCGTGGTGACCGGTGGCGCCGGTCGCCTGGGACGGTTCGTGGTCGAGCGCCTGAAACAGCGTTACGACGTCTCCGTCATCGACATCCATCCGTCCGACGTGCCGGGCGTGCAGAGCGCGGATGTCGACGTCACCGATCTCGAAGCGCTGACCGCGGCCTTCAAGGGAGCCGACGCGGTCGTCCATCTGGCGGCAGTGCCCAATCCTCGCACCAGCTCGCCGGAGAAGTGCTTCCGCGTCAACACGCAGGGCACCTGGGTGGCGCTCCAGGCCGCAGAGGATGCCGGGGTGAAGCGCGTCATCGTCATTTCGAGCGATTCAGCCACCGGCCTGCACTACAATCCCAAGGACTGGGCGCCGCAATACCTGCCCGTCGACGAGAAGCACCCGATCCGGCCGAGCGAAGTCTATTCGCTCTCCAAGGAAGTCACCGAGTCGATCGCGCGCTGCTATTCGGTGCGCGGCAAGGTCGAGGTTCTCGTCATCCGCCCCGGCCACATCGTCTTCGCCCCGGAATATCCGGAGCTCGGCACGCGCGGCTCCGACGTCAACAACTATCATCTCTGGGGCTATGTCGCCCCGCAGGACGTGGCGCAGGGTATCCAGCTCGCCCTCGAGCACCCGGACGGTCGCTATGACTGCTTCTTCCTCGGTGCCGCCGACGGCCTCAATGAGCGTCCGACCCTCGAAATCATGAGGGAGCGTCTGGGCTACCTTCCGGAGGTCCGCGGCGATGTCTTCGAGCGCAACCCGAATGCCGGCGTCTTCGGCATCGGCCATGCGCGCGAGGTGCTGGGCTACGAGCCGCAATTCACCTGGCGCGATTTCGGCGTCCGCTGATCTTCCTCAAGCTCATTTCAGGAACCCGGCTCGATGACCGATCCCAAGACCATTTTCGCCATCAATACCTATTCCTACACCCTCGACTACAGCGCCGCCGAAACCATCCGCCATCTCGGCGGCCAGGGTTACCCCGGCTTCGAGCTGATGATGTATACCGGCCACTTCTGGCCGGGCGAGGTCGACGAAGCCGCGAAGCGCGATATCCGCAGCGCCGTTTCGAGCACCGGCACGCGGCTCGTTTCCTTCAACATGCCGAATATCGACCTCAACATCGCCGGCGCCTCGCCGGAGGTGCGCGCCTATTCGCTCGGCCTGCTCTCCAACTTCATCCGGCTCGCCGGCGAGCTCGAAGTGCCGGCGATCGTGATCGGCCCCGGCAAGGCCAATCCGCTGTTCTCGCCGGGGCACGCGCTGCTGCTCGGCCATTTCCACAAGGCGCTCGACACGCTCGCCCCGATCGCCAAGCAGGCCGGCGTGCGCCTGCTGGTCGAGAACATGCCCTTCGCCTTCCTGCCGGACGCGGACTCGCTGATGAAGGCGCTGGACGACTACGGCAATCCCGATGTCGGCATCATCTACGACGTCGCGAATGGCCATTTCATCGGCGAGGACCCGTGCGAGGGACTGCGCAAGGTGTCGAAGCGCCTCGGCCTCGTCCATTTCTCCGATACCGGTCGCAAGGTCTACCGCCACGACACGATCGGCCTGGGCGACGTGCCCTTCGCCGCCTTCCCGCCGGTGCTGAAGGAAATCGGCTATGCCGAGCTGCCGGTGCTCGAAGTGATCTCGCGCAATGCCGATGCCGACACGCTCGACAGCGCGACGCGTCTCGCCGCGGTCGGATACGGCCGGGCATGAGCAACGCGGTCCGCCGTGCTCTGGTCGTCGGCCCGACGGGCGCCATCGGCAAGGCGCTCGTCGCAGCGATGCGGCGGGCCGGCGGATGGACCGTCTATGGCCTGTCCCGGGGGGCCCCGCCTTCCGGGGCGCAGTTCGATCATCTCGCCGCGGATCTGATGGACCGCGACAGCGTCGCGGCGGCGCTCGCAGGCGCCGAACCGGTCACGCATCTCTTCTGCGCCGCCCGCGCCGCCCATGGCGAGGGCGGCATCGAGGATGTGGCGAGCAATGTCGCGATGCTCGCCAATGTCGTCGAGGCGGCTGCGGCGCGCTCCTCGGAGCTGCGCCATGTCCATCTCGTCGAAGGCACGAAATGGTATGGCGTCCATCTCGGCCCGCATCGCACGCCATCGAGCGAGGACGACCCGCGCCATCTGCCGCCGAATTTCTACTACGACCAGGAAGACGCGCTGATCGCGCTCGCCCGCGGCCAGCGCTGGAGCTGGTCGGCCTGCCGGCCTACCGTGGTCTGTGAATTCGATCCCTCCCGCGCGCGCAATCTGACCGCCATTCTCGCCGCCTATGCCGCGATCTGCCGCGAATTCGGCGCACCACTCGACTTTCCCGGCACCCGGGCCGGCTATGAAAGCCTGAACGAGGTGACCGATGCCGGCCATCTCGCCGACGCGATCCTCTGGCTTTCGACCCGCGAGAGCGGCACCAATCAGGCCTTCAACATCACCAATGGCGACGCCTTTCGCTGGCGGCACATGTGGCCGCGCCTGGCGACGATGCTCGGTCTCGCCTGCGGCGAGCCGCGCGACATCCGGCTGGCCGACTGGATGAAGGACAAGGGCCCGGTCTGGGAGCGGATCGTCAGCCGCGAAGGGCTGGTGCCCCAGCCGCTCGAAGCCACCGCGCTCTGGGCCTTCGGCGACTTCGTCTTCCGGCAGGACTGGGACGTGCTTTCCAACCTGACGCGGCTGCGCCGCACCGGCTTCGCCGGATCGATCGATTCCGCCGAGATGTTCGCGCGGCAATTCACCCAGTACCGCGCCGCACGGCTGATGCCGACGGTGCGAGACGCTTGAAAGGGAACAGGCAGATGGACAGCTCCAACCAGGCCATCAAGCGGATTCCGATGCTGATCGGCGGCGAATGGCGCGAGGGCGCCACCATGGACCCGGTCAACGATCCCTATCGCAACGAGATCGTCTCCTATCAGCCGCGCTCGACCCGGGCCGATCTCGATGCGGCGCTGAACGCTGCCGTCGCCGCCAAATCCGTGATCGCGGCGATGCCGGGCTTCGAGCGCGCCGCGCTGCTGCGCCGCGTTAGCGCGCTGCTGCTCGAGCGCGCCGACATGATCGCCGAGGTGATGTCGCGCGAGACCGGCAAGGCGATCAAGGATGCGCGCGGCGAGGTCGTCCGCTCGCAGGACACGATCAACCTCTCGGCCGAGGAGGCGATCCGCATCGAGGGCGAGCATATCCCGCTCGACGGCAGTGCGATGGGCGCCGGCAAGATCGCGCTCATGCTGCGCTTCCCCGTCGGCGTCATCGCCGGAATCACGCCGTTCAACGCGCCCTTCAACCTCGCTGCCCACAAGGTCGCCCCGGCGATCGCCTCGGGCAATGCGGTCATTCTCAAAGGGCCGCCGCAGGCGCCGGGCGTCGTGCACGAGCTGACCAGACTCTTCGTCGATGCCGGCACGCCGCCCGGCGTGCTCAACACGCTCTACGGCCCCGATGTCGGCCCGGAGCTGGTGCGCGACCCCAGGGTCGATTTCGTCACCTTCACCGGCTCGACCCGCGTCGGCGCCGAGATCAAGGCGGTGACCGGCCTGCGCCGCGTCGCGCTCGAACTCGGCGGCGCCGGCCAGACCATCGTCCATGACGACGCCGATATCGGCGAGGCGGCCACGACCTGCGCCCGCAATTCGATGCGGCTCGCCGGCCAGAGCTGCATCTCGGTACAGACCGTCTATGTCCACCGCGCGGTCTACGACGCCTTCGTCGAGAAGCTCGTCGCCGAAGTCCGCACGCTCAAGCTCGGCGACCCCGCCGATCCCCAGACCGATGTCGGCACGCTGATCGACGAGCGCACGGCACAGCGCATCGAAAGCTGGGTCCGGGAGGCGGAAGCCGGCGGCGCACGCATCCTGACGGGTGGCAAGCGCAAGGGTGCACAGCTCGAGCCGACCGTACTGGTCGACGTCACGCCCTCGATGAAGGTCGTCTGCGACGAGGTCTTCGGCCCGGTCGTCAGCGTGCTGCCCTATGATGATTTCGGCGCGGCCTGCGCAACCGTGAGCGACAGCCGCTTCGGCCTGCAATGCGGCGTCTTCACCAAATCGATCCATCTCGCGGTCCAGGCGGTGCGCAGCATCCGCACCGGCGGCGTGATCATCAATGGCAGCTCGACCTGGCGCACCGACCAG
Organism: Allobosea sp. GW823-FHT01F03; assembly: GCF_058798075.1. Classification (NCBI taxonomy): domain Bacteria; kingdom Pseudomonadati; phylum Pseudomonadota; class Alphaproteobacteria; order Hyphomicrobiales; family Alloboseaceae; genus Allobosea; species Allobosea sp. GW823-FHT01F03. Next base: position 5,353,545 of record NZ_CM179505.1, read on the forward strand.
CTCGCCTATGGCGGCGTCAAGGATAGCGGCATCGGCCGCGAGGGCCCGCGCTACGCCATTCGCGACATGACCGAAGAGCGGCTGATGCTGCTCAATCTGTGAAGCCGGCGATGGCCCTGCTCCACACCGCCCATCTGCGAGTCCGGGAGGAGGCGATCGAGCCCTTCCGGGTCCGCCTGCTCCGGCATGCCGCCACGAGCCTCGAGCGCGAGGAAGGCTGCCACCGCTTCGACTTCAGCCAGGAACGGTCAGACCCGACCCTCTTCCTGCTCATCGAGGTCTATGCGGACGACGAGGCTCTCCGGATTCATCGGGAGAGCGCGCATTATCTCGCGTTCCGAGCCGACGTCCAGGACTGGGTGGTCGAGAGACACTGGTGGTTTTGGAACGATTGCGCGCCCGCGCCGCAGAATGCGAGTGGCGACGGCGTATCCAAGGAGCATTCTGGATCGAGGATCGGATCGTGACGCAGGTCTGTGGGTATATCGGCGCAGGGATGATGGGGGCACCGATGGTGCGCCGTCTCCTCGCCGCGGGAACGGAAGTGCACCTGTGGGCCCGAACGCCCGAAAAGATCCATGACCTCGTCGAGGCAGGTGCCAAACTGGCTGCCAGCCCGGCCGAACTGTGCCGACAGGCCGATGTCGTCATCACCTGCGTTTCCGATACGCAGGCCATGCGCTCGGTCGTCTTCGATCGGGACGGCCTGGCCGAGGGCGCCGCTTCGCCGAAGATACTGGTCGACATGTCGACCATCTCGCCCCAGCTGACCATCGAGATGGCCAGCAGGCTCCATGCGGAGACCGGCATGATCTGGATCGACGCGCCAGTCTCCGGCGGCCAGGTCGGAGCCGTCAACGGGACCCTGGCGGTGATGGCAGGCGGTCCGGCCGATGCGATCGACAAGGTTCGGCCGATGCTGGCGCACCTTGCGCGCGCCGTGACGCGGGTCGGCGACAGCGGAGCCGGCCAGTATGTGAAGATGCTCAATCAAACGCTGGTATCGACCACCTATCTGATGGTCGCGGAAGTCCTGAATTTCGCCGAGCGCATGGGTGTCGATGCCGCCGCAGTTCCGGAAGCACTCCGCGGCGGCCATGGCGATTCCAACCTGCTCCAGCAGATCTGGCCGAAGATGCTGGCCCGCGACTTCACCGTCACGGGAACGCTCGACACGCTGATGAAGGATCTCGGCATGGTCCGGGGGATCGCGCAGGAGCGGGCGGCACCGATGCCGCTCAACGCACTCGTCGCGGAGATGATCCGCAAACGCATTCAGGACGGCCATGGACAGGACGACGTTTCGAGCCTGTTCAAGCTCTACGCATCCTAGTGCCGCTCCTAAGCAGCTTTCTATCCAGAACACCCCGCATCCGCGGGGAATAGCCGATTGGCGCGGGAGGCCCGAATGGCAGATCAAATCCTTCCCATGGACCTCAGCGGCTATCGGGTCCTGATCACGGCGGCCGGCAGTGGAATCGGCAAGGTTTCCGCCGAGGCTTTTCTCGCCTGCGGTGCCCGCGTCTATGTCAGCGACATCCAGCCCGAGCCATTGCTGTCGACCATCGCCAGCACCGCGGGCCTCGACGGCAGCGTCGCCGACGTAGCCGAGCCCGAGCCGGTGCGCCGGATGTTCGCAGAAGCGCTCGACAGGCTCGGCGGACTAGACGTCCTCATTAACAATGCCGGCGTCGGCGGCCCGACATCGGGCATCGAACAGATCACGCCCGAGCAGGTCGAGCAGACGCTCGCCGTCAACGTCAAGTCGCAGTTCCATTGCAGCGCCGAGGCCGTCAAGGCGATGCGCGCCAATGGCGGCGGCGCGATCATCAATATGAGTTCTGTCGCCGGCCGCCTCGCCTTCCCCAACCGCACGCCCTATGCCGCGGCCAAATGGGGCGTGATCGGCTTCACCAAGAGCCTCGCCATGGAGGTGGGACGCGACAATATCCGCGTCAACGCCGTACTTCCGGGCCATGTCGAGGGCGACCGCTTCCGCAACATCTGGACGCAGCGCGCGCGGGAGGCCGGGCTCGAACCCGAAGTGGTGTTCAAGGAACTGTTCGACCGGACCGCGCTGGGTCGAACGGTCAGTGCCGAGGACATCGCCAATACGCAGATCTTCCTGGCCTCGCCCTATGCCGCCTCGATCACCGGTCAGGCGATCAGCGTCTGCGGCGGCGTCGAAATGATGCGCTGAAGCAGCTTTCTGGCAGCACCGGACGACATGGCTGGGACGGGGCGAAGCCAGCATCCAGAGACGCCCGCGCTGCGCGAGGGCGCGGGAAAGCTCGAGAGACGCCGGAGGACACGATGCGTGAAGTCGCGATCAACTGCTATTCCTACATCTGGAAGATGGCCGCGGACGAGGCCATCGACCATCTCGCCGGGCTCGGCTATCGCGAGCTCGAATTCATGGTCAACTGGCCGCATCTGTGGCCGTCCGCGCTGGGGCCGCAGGCCCGGCGCCGGACCCGGCAGGCTCTCGAACGAAACGGCGCACGGATCATCTCCCTGGCCCCGCCGATGCTGGACCTCAACCTGGTCAGTCCGGCGCCGGAAATGCGCCGATACACGATCGACCACTATATCGACGTCATTCGTCTCGCCGGGGAGTGGGACGTGCCCTGGGTCGTGGTCGTTCCCGGCAAGACCCATCCGCTGCTGCCGCTGCCGGACCATTATCGGGACCGCTGGTTCGACGACGCCCTGGTCGAGCTCGAACGCTGTGCCGCCGCCGAAGGCGTCGAGATCACGCTCGAGAACGTCCCGAACTCATTCCTGCCGCGCGCGGAGGACCTGATGTCCCGGCTCGCCCGGATCGGCAGCGACCGGATCGGCATCACCTATGACGTCGCGAACGCCGTCTTCTTCGGGGAGGATCCTTCGCAAGGGCTCGAAGAGGTCGCCTCCCGGCTGCGCTTCGTCCACCTCTCCGACACGGGCACCAAGACCTGGGCGCATGCGACGATCGGCACCGGCGTCGTGCCGGTTCAGGACATCGGCGCAGCGCTCGACCGGATCGGGTTCACCGGGCCGACCTCGCTCGAGATCATCTCGCCGGAGCCCGACGCCGATATCCGCAAGAGCCATGACATGCTCGCAGGCTGGGGCTGGCGGCCAAGAGACCGGCACTGACGAGGCAGAAGGCGCGCCCCCGTCGAAGCCCCGCAATCACACGGCGATGCGACGCCGCCGAATACAGGGGCCGGATCGAGGCGCGGCCTGCGAACGCAGCAGTCACGGCGACGAGCGTGAACAAGGGCGCGTAATATCAAAGTCAGCGTTGCTGATTTCATTCTTCCGGTGTTCGATCACGGCAAGAGGTTGCAGGCGCTTTCGGACGGGCTCGAGGGCCCGACCGGGCGCTGCGCTTGCCTCGATCCATTCCTGCTTCGAACGAGCTCCCTGATGCGCGCACTCGGCGTTGGCCTGATCGGCACCGGCTATATGGGCAAATGTCATGCATTGGCCTGGAACGCGGTCGCGCCGGTATTCGGCGACGTGCCGCGCCCGCGGCTCGCCATGCTCTGCGAGGTCGATCCTGCGCTGGCGACGCGACGTGCCGGCGAGTTCGGCTTCGCGCGGGCGACCGCTGACTGGCGGGCTCTCGTCGCCGATCCCGAAATCGATGTCGTCTCGATCACGACGCCCAACGCCTTCCATGCCGAGATGGCCCTGGCGGCCCTGGAGGCCGGCAAGCATGTCTGGTGCGAAAAGCCGATGGCCACCTCGCTCGCCGACGCGCAAGCAATGGCCAGTGCTGCCGCAACGGCGCGATCGGTCGCAGCGCTTGGCTACAACTACATCCAGAACCCGGCGATCAGGCTCGCTGCGAAGCTCATTGCCGAAGGGGCGATAGGCCGGGTCAGCCATGCCCGCGTCGAGATGGACGAGGATTTCATGGCCGACCCGGCCGCTCCATTCTCCTGGAAGAGCCAAGCGGCCTCAGGCCATGGTGCGCTGGACGATTTCGGCGTTCACGCCTTTTCTCTGCTGACGCTGCTGCTCGGCGAGACCCGGGCCGTCATGGCCGATATGGCGAAGCCTTACCATGAGAGACCGCTGGCCGAGGGAGGCACGCGTACCGTCGAAACACATGACGTGGCGAGCCTGCTGCTGCGTTTCGCCTCGGGGGCTTCCGGTCTGGTCGCGCTCAACCGCTCGGCCTGGGGGCGCAAGGGCCGCATCGCGCTGCAGGTCTTCGGAGCGCGCGGCACGATCAGCTTCGATCAGGAGCGCCTGAACGAGATCGAGCTCTATCTCGCCGAAGGGCCAACGGATCGTCAGGGGTTTCGGCGCATCTTGAGCGGCCCGACGCACCCGCCTTACGACCGCTTCATCCCGGCACCTGGCCACGGACTCGGCTTCAACGAGCTCAAGATCATCGAATGCCGAGAACTCCTGCACGCCATCGCTGGCGAGCCGGCCCATCTGGTCGATTTCGCAGCCGGGCTGCGCATCGAGCGCATCGTCGAAGCGGCCGCGCGCAGCTTCGACGAAGCACGCTGGGTCACGCTCTGACGTCTCGGCACCCATTGTTCGGCTGTCATCGGGTCGTGATGACAGCCGACGTGCCGGCCTCGGCGATGCCGCGGTGACGGGGCCGCCTGCCGAGGAGCACCGTCGGCATCTCGGCGTTATCGAAGACGGGAGGCCCTTCGACGAAGTCGGGTGCCCGGTCAGCGCGCCAGTTTCAGCGGGAGTTTCATCAGATAATCGGTCTGCGCCGCGGTTTCGACCGCTGCGGCGGCGTGCTGCCGGCGAATCGTCGCGATCGCGTCGGCGGGGGACTGACCCGCTTCGACCAAGAGCTGCGCCGCGATCGTGCCGGTGCGTCCCAGGCCGGCGCGGCAATGGATGGCCCAGCTCTCTCCGGCCCGGAGGCGGGCGAGCAGGTCCAGCTGCTGCCAGGAGAGCGCGAAGCCGTCATCGGGAACGCCGAAATCGCGAATGGGAAGATGAGCCCAGCGCAGCCCGGCCCGGTCGACGGCTGCCGCGAAGTGCGCAGGCCCGCCGGGCAGCTCCTGCGCTTCGACGAGACTGAGCACGCCGTCGGCGCCGAGCAGCGCGATATGCGCGAGATCGTCGATGACGGCCGCGCTCGCCTCCCGGTCCGAAGCCGCGGACGCCGCCCAGCGACCGGGGCACGGGGAGAGCAGAAGCCGGCCGGCGATACCGGGCAGCGCGATGGTCGAGACAGGCGGGGCGGTCAAGCTGCGCAAGGTGCGAGGCCCAAAATGCTGTGCGCAGGATGCTGCGGCTCGGGACGATGTCGCGCCGGACACCGATGATCGGTCGCGTTCGGCAATTGACACTATGACATAGCTGTGTACAGCTATCCAATCATGATGTCCAGCTCTCCGCGCCCCGCAGAGACGAGTTCGTCGTCGCCACCGACACCGGACTGGCGAGATCGTCTTTCCGCCTGCGTCTGGCCGGCCGTGATGCTGCTGGGCCTTGGGCTGCTCGTCGCTCTGGCCGCGCGCAATGTCTCCGCCAATCTCGCGGCCTCGGGAATGGAGATCGACTTCTCTTTCCTCTGGCTGGAGGCAGGCTTCGACGTCAGCGAGAGCCTGATCGCCTATTCGCCGCGCGACACCTATGCGCGCGTGCTGCTCGTCGGCATTCTGAACACGCTCCTGGCCGCAGCCGTCGTGCTCGTCCTGGCGAGCAGCCTCGGGCTGGTCGTCGGGGTCGCGATGACGAGCTCGAACTGGCTCGTCCGAACCTTGGCCCATGGCTATGTCGAGCTGCTGCGCAACCTGCCGAAGCTGCTGATCCTGATCGCGCTCTATGTCATGATGGTGCGCTATCTGCCCCATGTCCGCCTGGCCTGGACCGGACCGTTCGGCGCCATGCTCAGCAATCGCGGGCTGTTCCTGCCCTGGCCGGTCATCGAGCATGGCGGCAGGCTGCTGGCCCTGGCGAGCGGGCTCTGGCTGGCGGGCTGGGTTCTGTGGGCGCGGCTTGCCCGGCGCAGACAGGATCGCACCGGCCAGCGCCACCCCGTCGCCCTACCGGCCATCGCGGCTGGTGGGCTGCTCCTGGCCACGCTCGCCCTGCTCGACGCGATCAGGATCGGCTGGTCCGTGCCGGAGCTGAAGGGCTTCAACGTCGCCGGCGGCATGAGCCTTTCGCTGCAGTTCACCGCGCTCGTCGTGGCGCTGGGCGTCTATCACGGCGGCCAGATCGGCGCGATCGTCCGCGGCGGCATCATCGCGACCTCGTCCGGGCAGCGCGAGGCGGCGCAGGCGCTCGGGCTCGACTGGTTCAAGACCATGCGACTGATCGTGCTGCCGCAGGCGCTGCGCGTGATCACGCCGCCGCTCGGCAACCAGTATTCGAACCTGCTCAAGAACACCTCGATCGCCCTGGCCGTCGGCTATTCCGACCTGCTCAGCGTGGTCAGCACCTCGGTGAACCAGACCTTCCGGCCGATCGAGCTGATGCTGCTCGTGGCGGGCTTCTTCCTGGTGGTCAACATGCTGATCTCGGCGCTGGTGAACTGGTTCAGCCACACCTACCGCCTGAAGGGACGCTGATCATGGCCATGGTCTCCGTTCCACTGCCGCTCTCGGGCGCCCCGCGTGCGCACCGGCCCAAGGCGCTGTTGGCCTGGCTGCGCGCAAACCTGTTTTCGGGCTGGTGGAACTCGCTGCTGACCATCCTGACGCTGATACTGCTCTATCGCTTCGCGACGGCGGTGCTGAACTGGGCGGTGCTCGATGCCGTGCCATTATCGGGCAGCCGGACCGAGTGCCTGAAGGCGGCGGGCGCGTGCTGGGCATTCCTCAGCGAAAAGGCCGATCTCATGCTGACCGGTACCTATCCGGCGGCCGAGCGCTGGCGCGCCTATCTCGCGAGCGCGCTGATCATCGCGACGATCCTCGTCTTCGCGCTGGTCCCGATCGGGCTCTATATGCGCGTCGGCATGACCAGTCTGGCGGCGGCCGCCTCCTATCTGCTGCTGCGCGGCGGGATCGCCGGCCTGCCGCTGGTCGAATCCCACCGCTGGAACGGCCTGCCTCTGGTCCTGTTCCTCTCCACCTTCACCATGGCGGTGGCCTTTCCCCTGGGCGTCCTGCTCGCGCTGGCACGCTGGTCGCGGCATCGGGCCCTCAATCTCGCAGCCGTCGGGTATATCGAGACGGTGCGCGCCATCCCGATGGTCGCGGTGCTGTTCGCCGGCATCTTCGTGCTGCCGCTGCTGCTGACGCGCGGCGCCACGATCGAGCCCGTGATCGCCATCCTGATCGTGCTGACGCTGTTCTACGCCGCCTATTTCGCCGAGGACGTCCGCGGCGGCCTGCAGGCGCTACCGAAGGGCCAGGTCGAGGCCGGCGCCAGCCTGGGATTGTCGGGCTTTCAGCGCATCCATCTGATCGTCCTGCCGCAAGCCCTGCGGACGGCGGTGCCCGGCCTGACGAACTCGATCATCGGCAGCTTCAAGGATACGTCGCTCGTCGCCATCGTCGGCATGCATGATTTGCTCTCGACCTCGCGCATGGCATATGCCGATCCGCTTTGGCAGGCCTATGCACTTGAGGCCAATGTGGCGATCGGGCTGTTCTATTTCCTCTGTTGCTGGATGATCTCCGAGCGCGGCCGGCGACTCGGGCACGGCACCGGAAAGGCCGGCTCGTGACGGCCTTGGAAGACCGGAGAGGGCAAGGATGACCGAGACCACGATGCCGGAGGCGCAGCAGCTGCGCCAGTTGGTCCGATCGCGCAATGATGTGATCTTCGAGATCGTGCGCGACCGCATCTGCCTGCGCGAATATGACGAAGGCCACGTCATCCACGAGGCCGCGCTGGCGACCGAGTTCCGGGTCAGCCGGACGCCGATCAGGCAGGTCTTGCAGCGCCTCGTCTACGAGCAGCTCGCGGAAACGCGCAACGGCGTCGGTACCATCGTCTCCTATGTCGACCACCATGCCGTCGACATGCTGCGCTTCCGCATTGGCCTGACCGGTCTGATCGCCGATCTCGTGCCGCTGCAAATGCCGGCCGGCCTCAGATCGGATTATGCGCGCCTGCTCTCGCTGGCCGAGCAACTGCGCGACAATTCCGCGATCAAGGAGGTCTGGACCGTCTGGCGCTCCCATCACGAGGTGCGCAACGCCTTGATCGGCGACGAGGCGCTGCGCCAGATGGATGACATGATCTTCTTCCGCATCGCGCGCAGCTGGGTCGCCTGGCTGAAGCGCGATCCGCGCCTGATGCGTGAATTGCTGACCGCGGAGATCGTCGCGACGGCAGAGAAGGCCGGCAGCCTGTCGGCTCCGGAGCTGTTTCGCCTGCATGCGGCGCATCTGGAGCTCCTGCTGGCGCGCTATGGCGCGGACGCCAGCAGATAGGCGACCTGGTCGTTGCTTTCGATCGCATCCGGACGGGCCGCGCGCACTGCATCGATCGCCGCTTGAGGCTGGCTTCCCGCCGCGATCAGGACGCGGGCGGCCATCATGCCGCTTCGGCCGGCGCCGGCGAGGCAGCAGAACCCGACGCTGGCACCGAGATCGAGCTCCGGCAGCACCCTGCCGGCCAGCTCCGGCCAGTAGGAGCTCCTATCGGGGGCACAGAAATCGGCGATCGGTGCAAGCGTGACCTCGATGCCGCGCCTGCCCGCCGCACCCTGCAGGTGCTCGATATCTCCAGGCTCGCATTCGCCGGTGTCGAGCAGGCTGACCAATAGCGTCACGCCATTTTCGGCCAGCCTGTCGAGGACGCGCTCCTGGCGATCATCGTCGATGCTTCGTTCGCCGCGACGCAGGATGACGAGCCCTGGAAAGGGCAGCATGCCGACGGCGCCGCTGAATCCGCGCGGGGAGACCCACGCGATATCGTCGTCCATGCCTTCCCCTCTATGGCGCGGCGCACGCGGCCTTCCGGTCGCGTGCGCCTTTGCACCCATTAGAGCGGAGCAGCCCCCCGGCTGTCGAGCGTCCGATCGGCCCTAGCGGATCGGGAAGCTGAACATCAGGCCGCCATCCCTGGTCAGCCGATTGAGCGAGGCGGCGCGATCCATGGCGAGCGGCGAGCCCTTGCCGATATGCTTCTCGAAGACCTCGCCGTAATTGCCGACCTGCTTGATCAGGCGCGAGCTCCACTCCGGATGCAGCCCGAGCTTCTTGGCCATGTCGGCGGTCGGGCCGGTTGGCGAGATCAGGCGCTGCTCATCGATGGGCAGGTCTTTGAGCGTCGCCATCTTGGCGTCGATATTGGCCGAGGTGACGCCGAATTCCTCGGCGGCGATCATCACCTGGACGCCCCAGAACAGGGTCTTCTCGAGCTCCGTATCCGGCCGCGAGACGAGGGCGAGCGGCTCGGTGGCGGAGCGCTGCGGGACGATCACATAATCGTCCGGCTTCGGCGCAAGCAGCCGGTCGGCAGCCAATGCCGAGATCGAGCTCGCGACCGCATCGCATTTGCCGGAGAAGAAGGCCTGCAGGCGCGCCGTCTTGTCGGCGATGTTCTCGACCTTGTAGGGCAGCTTGGCGGCGCCGAACCAGTCGGCGAGGTAGAGCAGCGTGGTCGAGCCTTCCTCGGCACAGACGGTTGCCCCCGAAAGGTCCGCGAGCTTGGTCATGCCCAGGCTCTTGGGCACCATGAAGCCCTGGCCGTCGAAGAAGGTGGTCGTGACGAATGACACGCCGGGATCGGCATCGCGGGTGCCGGTCGCGGTGATGCCGCGCGAGGCGATATGGGCGCTGCCGCTGATGATCGCCTTCAGGCTGTCGGAAAAGCCGATGCCGCGCAGCTCGGCCTTGGCGGCGTCGCCGAAGATCGCGGCGGAGGCCATGCGGCAGAACTCGACATTGAAGCCGCGGAACGTGCCCTGGCTGTCGGGGACGGAGAAGCCCGGCGAGTTCGGGTTCACCAGGCAGATGATCTTGCCGTCCTGCTTGATCTTGTCGAGCACCGGCCCGGCCTGGGCTGCCGGTGCGAGAACGAACAGCGTTGCAGCGGCCAGAGTCGCGCGGAGCACCGGAAAAGCCATCTAGATCCCCTCGAGCTTATGATTGGCTTATAGCTGTGAAGCTGTATACAGCCATGCTTTGTACACGTCAAACATCCTGAGCCGACCTTGCGGAGCGCGGCATCGATCAGGGCCGCGTCGTCGAGCCCCGTGACGATTTGCGATCGCCGCCACTTCATCCGTCGCGCAGAGATCTCTGCGGCGACACGGCGCCTGCTGTCGCCCGGCACCGTCCCGCCCGATGGTGCAGATCAGCCCTCGGCCACCGCATGCGCCGCAAGGTCCTTCGCCAGACAAGGCCTGCTGCCCGGCGGCCGGAGGCCTCGCGCCCTGATCGCGACGTCGATTGCCGAGAACACAGCGTCACGGCAATCGATCTCCTCCGCGAAGCTCGGGACCCAGAAGCGAACGGCATAGCGGATGCCGTCGCGTTCATAGGAAATGACCCTTACGTCCGGAGCAGGCTTCGCCAGGATGATCGTCGGCTCGGCCGAGGCTTGCGCCAGCAGCCCCTTGGCCACCGCGACCGGCACATCGTGGCCGAGCAGAATCTGGATCTTCGTCCGGTAGCGCCGCCGCGGCGCGCTGTAGTTCGTGAGCCGCTGGCGTGCGATCTGGCTGTTGGGCAGGATCGTGTAAGTGTCGTCGCGCGTCAGAAGCCGGGTCGTGCGCCATCCAATCTCGACGATCCGGCCACGGACCGTGCTGTCGATCTCGACCCAGTCGCCGATGCGGTAGGGGGCCTCCAATCCCAGTGCGATTCCGGAGAGCACATCGGCGAGCGCGTTGCGAACGGCGAAGCCGAGGATCGCCAGAACGAGCCCCGAGCCGGCAAGGGCGCCGCTGACCGACTGCCCGAAGACCAGGATGATGGTTGCGATGGCCGCGGCGATGAACAGCGCGACCGAGACGAGCTCCTGAAGCAGCCTGGGCACGCGCCGGCGGTTCGGGCCGACACGCTCCAGTGCGATGCCGATCAGGCGGCCACCGAGCCAGGCCGCCGTGAAATAGCTCAGCGCACCCGAGAGCATCCGGATGGCATGAGCCTCGATATCGGGCCTGGTCGCGTCCAGGATCGACTGATGCGCGAGGTAGATGCCGATGCTCGTCAACATGGCCGCAGCAGGCCAGAACAAGCGGTGGCGAACGATCTCGTGCCGACTCATGAGCGTTCTGGCCGCGCTCTGCCCGGCGCCCCGGCGGACGGCCGCAAGCCACCGGCCTCGCCGGAGGGGTGCGCCTCGGCAAAGCCGCCCTGCTCGAGGCGACTTGAACACCACGGGCAACGCATCGCGGTCCGCGGGACACTGCGAGTGCAGCGTGCGCAGACCAGCCTGAAACGAATAGTCATCGATCCAACTCCCCTGCGCGCCGGCAAGGCGGCGCGAAAACCCTCGATCTGCTCTCGGTCGGGGGCCCGGAGGGCGATGGCGGCAGCGTCAGGTCGCCGCGAAGCCGCTCCGGGTAACGACATGCGTCTTCGGGATCGAATCCACTTTCAATTTCTGAATTTTTTTGAGCATATAGAATATATATACTATTATTATATTATTTCAACCGCTCGACAGTTAAATATATTTTCGCCGATTTAGCTATAGATGAACTTATTCTTCGAAAATACAGGGCATCACGAAAGCGCAAATCGCCCTCGCTCATCTGCAGCGTAGTCATCACCACGCCGAAGGCTGCACCTTGCAGCTCGTTGAAGCTGGCCAAACCCGGTGCGGATTTCGAGCTGCTCCCGTCCTGGTTTTTCGGCCCCCCTGCATTCGCCCGGGATATGGCCGACCGGCGCCCCGGAAACCTGTCCGTCTGCCAAGAATTCCCGAACCGGCTCCCGGTGACGTGCTAAACCGCGACAGCGCGCCTCTCGGCATCTTGCTCTTGCAGCCTTCATAACAGGGATAGGTGGCGCGCCTATTGGGAGACGCAAAGTGTCGCGCGATCATCGGGTGAGTCTCAAGGATGTCGCCAAGCTGGCAGGCGTCGACGTCTCGACGGCATCGCGCATCCTCGGCGGCAAGCCCGGACAGCGCATCTCCGAAGAAGCGCGCGCCAGAATCCTGGAAGCGGCCAAGACCTTGCAATATCAGCCGAATGCGCTGGCGAGGGCTCTGCGGACCGCACGGACATTCACGCTCGGCCTGGTCGTGCCGCAGTTCGACAACCCGGTGTTCTCGCTTGCGATCCGGGGAGCCGAGGCCGCTGCCGCGCGGCGGGGATATTCGATCCTGATCGCCCATCGCGACCCCGACCACATCGATGCCGGCACCTATGAACGTCTTGCCGGAACCCATCGCGTCGATGGCCTGCTTGCGGCCAGCCTCGACGACGACCGCAACCTGATCGAGGATCTCAAAGCCGCACAAATTCCGTTCGTGCTGATGAACCGCAGCGTCGGCACCTCACCATCGGTCGCGCTCGATACCGAGAGCGCAGCACGCATCGGTGTCGAGCACCTGCTCGCCCTCGGGCATCGGCGCGTCGCGCATATCGCCGGACGCCTCGAGGGCTTCAACGGCCAGGCCAGGTTGGCGGGCTATTACGGGGCTCTGCAGGCGGCAGGCTTGCCGGCCGATCCCTCACTCGTCGAGCCGGCCGGCTACAGCGTCGAAGGCGGCGCCGAGGCCATGCGTCGCCTTCTCACCCGATGCGCGCCCCTGCCAACCGCGGTGCTGGCGGCCACCCTCGTTTCGGCGACGGGAGCGATCGCGGCATTGCATGAAGCGGGGATCAGCGTACCGCGGCAAATCTCGGTGATCGCAATCCACGACGCCCCGATCGCGGCCATGGTCTACCCCGCGCTCACGACCGTCCGGACCCCATTGGAAGCGATGGGCGCATCGGCCGCCGAACTCCTGATCGACCTCATCGAGGGCGGGACGCCCGAGGCCGTACGCCTTCTGCCGCCCAGCGGTCTCTCCATCCGCAAATCCACCGCCCCTCCCCCACTTGACAGCGCGTAAATTCGACATTCTACTTGCGCAAACGATTGTTCAGATCGCTTGGGAGGGTTTTTCGATGCTGTGTGCCGCTCTCACCCCGCGGAGCCCGTCCGCATGAGTTCCGTGCCAGCATCGCAGGGGGCCGCGAAGCCGCTGTCCCGTATCGCCGACATCGTCGGCGCGCAGAATCTCCTGATCGACGAAGCAACCCTGCGCCAGTATGCGCGTGATCGGCTTCCTTTCGGCATCTTCAAGCACCGGTCCGGCGGCCTGCCGGGAACCACGCCGGTCGCCGTCGCGCGCCCCGCAAGCGAAGATGAAGTCGCCGCATTGCTCGAAGCCTCCGCGGCCGAAGGCTTCCGGGTCATTCCCTTCGGCCTGGGCTCGGGCGTGCTCGGCGGCACGATCCCGCTCGGCGGCGAGGTGATGCTCGACCTGACGCGCCTCGACAAGCTCGTCTCGATCGACGAGGTCAACGGCCTCGCCACCGTCCAGGCCGGCATGAACGGCTGGGACTTCGAAACCGCGCTCAATGCAGCGGGATGGACCAGCGGGCACCTGCCCCAGTCGATCAAGATCTCGACCGTCGGCGGCTGGGCCGCCTGCCGCGGCGGCGGCCAGGCCAGCTCCCGCTATGGCAAGATCGAGGACATCGTCGTCGGCCTCAAGGCCGTGCTGCCCGACGGGCGCAAGCTCGCAGTGCGCCCGGTCGCACGCCGCTCGGTCGGCCCGTCCCTCATCGACCTCTTCGTCGGCTCGGAAGGCACGCTCGGCGTGATCACCGAGCTGACGCTGCGGATTTTCCGCAAGCCCGAGGTCGAGCAGGGTGTCGTGCTCGCCTTCCCGACGGTCGAGGCAGCCCTGAGCATGGCGCGAAGGGTCATGCAGGCGGAATTGCGCCCGCAGGTCGTGCGCATCTATGACGAGATCGAAAGCCGCGATCGCACCAAGGGCATCGCCCTGTTCAGCGAGAAGCCGATCCTGGCGATCCTGGTCTTCAGCGGCAGCAAGAACACCGCTGAGGCCGAGGAACGCGATGCGCTCGCCATCGCCGAGCAGGAAGGCGGCACGGTCGCCGATGACGCCCCGCTGCGGCATTGGCGCGAGGTCCGCTACGAATCCTACTCGGCCAAATGGCAGGCGGCCGGCTATTTCATGGACACGATCGAGGTGTGCTGTCCGTGGAGCACCCTGCCCGATCTCTACGAGAAGGCGCGCGCTGCCGCGCTCGGCATCCGGGCCGACATGCATTTCGGCGCGCACTGGTCCCATGTCTATGCCGAGGGTGCCTGCCAGTACATGACCATCCGCCTGCCGCCGATGCCCGATGCCGAAGGGCTCGTCCTGCATGGCAAGCTCTGGGACGCGATCCAGTCGGTCACGCTCGCCTGCGGCGGCAGCATCGCGCACCATCACGGCGCCGGCGTCTTCCGCAATCCCTGGATGCGCGATGAACTGGGCACGGGCCTCGACGTGCTCCAGGCGATCAAGGACGCGCTCGACCCGGACAACCGCCTCAACCCCGGCAAGCTCGGCCTGCGCCCGGCGCCCGGCGCCGTTGCCGTCGGTCATCGCTGAGGGATGCCCCTGATGCGGTGGAGCCTGACATGAGCGCGGCCGATACGCTGTTGCTCGGCATCGACCTCGGCGCCGGCTCGCTGAAGGCGAGCCTCATCCGCCTGGACGGGTCGCTCGAAGGAGAGGCCAGCCACCCGGTCTCGACGCTTGCCCCGCAACCGGGCTGGAGCGAGCAGGACCCGGCCGAGTGGTGGCGCGCAGTCTGTGCGGCGGTGCCGGCTGCGCTGGCGAAGACCGGCCGCAGCCCGGCCAGCATCGCTGCGCTCTCCTTCTCGGCCGGAGCCCATACGCAGGTGCTCGAAGATCGCGATGGGCGCATCATCCGCCCAGCGATCCTCTGGAACGACCAGCGCTCGGGCCCGCAGACCCGGGCCCTGCGCGAGCGCGCCGACGATCGCATCCTGGAGCTCGGCTTCAACCGGGCGAACCCGACCTGGACGCTGCCGCAGATGCTCTGGCTGAAGGAGCATGAGCCGGAAGCCTTCCAGCGCGTGCACCGGCTCTATCTCGCCAAGGACTGGCTGCGCAGCCGCTTCACCGGCGGCTTCGAGACCGACACGATCGACGCCGTCGGCGCCTTGATGGCCGATGCGCGCACGCTGCAATGGTCGCAGGAACTCTGCGACCTGATCGGCTGGAACATGGCAACCCTGCCACCAATCGTCGCCGCGACCAGCCGCTGCGGCAGCGTGACCGCGGAAGCCGCGCGCCAGACGGGGCTCCTCGCTGGCACGCCCGTGATTTGCGGCACTTCAGATACGGCGGTCGAGACTTACGGCGCCGGAATGATGCGCCCGGGCCTTGGCGTCGCCAAGCTCGCCACGGCCGCGACGGTCAGCGTGCTCTCCCCGCACGCCGTGCCGCACAAGGAGCTGATCAACTATCCGCACGTTATACCCGACCACTGGTATGTCATCACCGCGACGAACTCCTGCGCCTCCGCTCACAAATGGCTGCGCGACACCTTCTTCCGTCGCGAAGGCGAAGACGGGCAGGCTGCGTTCGATGCGATGGAGCGTGCCGCCAACAGCGTCGGCGCCGGCAGCGAAGGGTTGTTCTTCCATCCCTATCTGAATGGCGAACGCAGCCCCCATTGGGACCCGATGTTGCGCGCCGATTTCGTCGGCATCGGCTTCAACCATGGGCCGGGGCATTTCGTGCGCGCGCTCTATGAAGGCATTTCCTATTCGTTGCGCGACTGTCTCGAGGTGCTGCGTGCGAACGGTCTCGGCTTCGAGACCGCGCGCCTGACCGGAGGCGGGGCGCGCAGCCCGCTTTGGCGCCAGATCCTCGCCGATGTGCTGGCCGTCAAAGTCGAATTGCCGGCCGTCGCCGATGCCAGCTTCGGCGCAGCGCTGCTGGCAGGCGTCGGGATCGGGGCCTATTCCAGTGCGACAGCCGCCGAACAGGCGATCCGCGTCGTCGCCACCCACGAGCCCGATCCGAGCCGGGTCGAGCTCTACGAGCGCGGATCTGCGCTCTACCGAGACATCCAGGCGGCGCTCGCCCCGCTCAATCACCGCATCCGCGCCCAGTACGGAGCGAGCTGATCATGGCCTCCGTCACGCTCCAAGGCGTCAGCAAGTCGTTCGGCAGCATGGCGGTCGTCGATGCGGTCGACCTGTCGATCGACGAGGGCGAGTTCATGGTGCTCGTCGGCCCCTCGGGCTGCGGCAAGTCGACGACGCTGCGCATGATTGCGGGGCTCGAAGAGAGCACCGGCGGCACGATTCGCATCGGGGGGCGCGACGTGACGCGTCTGGAGCCGCGCGAACGGAACATCGCCATGGTGTTCCAGAACTATGCGCTCTATCCGCACAAGAGCGTGCGCGAGAACCTCGCCTTCGGCCTGAAGATGCGCGGCGCCGGCAAGGCCGAGATCGAACAGCGCGTGACCCACGCCGCGCAGATGCTGAAGATCGAGAATCTGCTGGCGCGCAAGCCGCGCCAGCTCTCCGGTGGCCAGATGCAGCGCGTCGCCCTCGGCCGGGCGCTGGTGCGCGAGCCCGACGTCTTCCTGTTCGACGAGCCGCTCTCAAACCTCGACGCCAAGATGCGGGTCCATATGCGCGACGAGATCGCCCGTCTGCACCGGGCCGTCGGCACCGCGATGATCTACGTCACCCACGACCAGGTCGAGGCGATGACGCTCGGCGACCGGATTTGCGTGATGCGCGACGGCGTCGTGCAGCAGGTCGGCCGCCCGCTCGAGGTCTACGACCGGCCTGCCAACCGCTTTGTCGCCGGTTTCATCGGCTCGCCCGAGATGAACTTCGTCGAGGGTGCGATCGAGCAGCGCGACGGGCGTCTCGTCTTCGCTGCCGGCGAGTTCACGATACCGCTCGCCCCGGCGATGGCAGGCACCGGCAAGGTCACGCTCGGCATCAGGCCGGAGCATCTCAAACGCGATCCATCCGGCTTCGCCGCACGTGTCGTCCATATCGAGCGCATGGGCGACGAGAGCGTGCTCACGCTCGATGCCGGCGTAGCCCTGCGCGTCCTGATCGATCGCGACGATGACATCGCCGAGGGCGACACGCTGCGCTTTGCGGCCCCGCCGCACCGGCTGCACCTGTTCGACAAGGAAGGAAAGACCCTGCGGAGCTGAAACCGGCGCAAGACCGGTTCAACCGACAATGAAACGAGGAGGAGACGCGATGACGACCAGGAAGACCGGCGGGCTCTCCCGCCGCTCGCTGCTGACAGCGGGCGCCGGGGCTGCAGCAGCCACGATCTACATGCCGGCCGTGCACTCGCAGGTGCATGAGCTGCGCTTTCTCAACGGCGAACCCGCCGTCGACTCGGTGCGAGCCCTGCGTGTCGCAGCCGCGCAGTATGAGAAGGAACGCCGGATCAAGGTCACGATCGACACCGTGCCCTCCGGCGACGCCTATACGCGCACCGTCTCAGCCATCAAGGGCGGGCGGCCCTACGACATCTCGACGCTGATCTTTGTCGCCCATGTGCTGACCCTCGCCAATGAAGGCCAGCTCACGCCGATCACCGAGCTCGTGAACCGGCACAAATGGGGCAAGCGGATCCTGTTCCCGGTGAACGGGCAGCACTACTGGTACATGTACGACTACAATCTGTGCTGGCTGTTCTACCGCAAGGACCTCTACGATTCCGCCAAGCTCGAGCCGCCCAAGACCTGGGCGCAGCTGCTCGAAAACTGCCGCAAGACCTCCGGCACCGAGGGCGGCAGCCAGCGCTTCGGCATGGCGACGCCGATCGGCAACAACGACGCGACCAATTGGATGAGCCTGGCCTATATGTGGGCCGACGGCATCTCGCTGTTCGACGACAAATGGACGAACACCTTCGCCAGCGAGGAGAACCGCAAGCGCGCGGCCGCCTATCTCGATTTCTTCGGCGAGATGTACAAGACGATGCCGCCCGGCATGACGCAGGCGGGCTTCGGCACCATCACCGCCGCCTACTCCTCGGGGCAGGCAGCGCACGCGCCTTACGCCGGACGCCTGATCGAGATCCTCGAACAGCGCGCACCCCAGCTCGCGGACAAGTACGGCATGATGCCGTACCCCGACAGCGCCGGCAAACAGGCCGCGGTCAACCATGGTTATGACGGCTGGGTCGTCGGCAAGACGCCGATGGCCGAGGAGGCGGTGCGCTTCCTCGAATGGTTCTCGGACGCGCACTACATCAACTTCCTGCACTCGGCGCCGCTGCATTTCCAGCCGCCACGCCTCGACATCTACGAGGATGCACGCTGGCGGGCGCATCCGTTGATCGAAAAGCATGCCGGTGCGGTGAAGACGATGCAGGGCTTCCTCGAGGACCCCAACATCGTCATCCGCTCGGTCGACACCGAGGGACCGGCACCGGATCTGCGCCCTGCGAAGATCTTCGAATCCTGGGTGTTCCCGGAGATGCTCCAGAACAAGGTGCTGAAGAACCTATCGTCGCAGGACTGCGTCTCGCAGGCCGTCGAGAAGATGAACCGCGCCATTGCCGGCTGAGCCGCGCACCACAACGCAAAGGAGGGCGGGCCCTTCGGGGCCTGCCACCGCCCATGCCTTCACGCTATGACTGGGTGATCTGGACCGTCTTCTGGAGCGGGCTCGCGCTGACGGCGCTGTTCGTCGGCGGCCCCGTGCTCGACGCGCTCTGGCTGTCCCTGCACCAGGCTTCATCCTTCATCGCCGAGCCCCGCTTCGTCGGCCTCGCCAATTACGGGCGCGTCGTCGTCGACCCGGAGTTCTGGCGGGCTATGGGCAACGGGCTGTTCTATGCGCTGACCTCGATCGGGCTGCAGGTCGTGCTCGGCATCGCCTTCGCGCTCGTGCTGAACCAGACCTTCCCGGCGCAGCGGCTCGTGCGCGGACTGGCGACGCTGCCCTATCTCCTGCCGACCGTCGTCGTGGCGCTGACCTTCCAGTGGCTGTCGGATGGCTCGGTCGGGCTCGTCACGGTGTTGATGCGCGATCTCGGCTTCGGCACCATTCCCTGGTTCGAGCAGCCCTGGACCGCCCGCATGTCGGTGGTCCTCGCCTCCGTCTGGCTCTGGACGCCCTTCGTCACGATCTGCGTGCTCGCCGGGCTGCAGACGATTCCGCCGGCATTGTACGAAGCGGCGCGTGTCGACGGAGCCGGGCCGGTCGCGCTGTTCTGGCATGTCACGCTGCCGCAGCTCAAACCGGTCCTGACCGTCGTGGTCCTGCTGCGCGGGATCTGGATGTTCAACAAGTTCGACATCATCTGGCTGCTCACCAAGGGCGGCCCCCTCGGCGCCACCGAGCATCTGCCGATCATGGCCTATAAGCGCGCCTTCTCGCTGTTCGACGTCGGCGGCGGCGCCGCCGTGGCGACACTCTCCTTCCTGATGCTGTCGATCGTCGTCACGATCTATCTCAGGCTCTTCCCGCTCGAGGAGAAACGCTGATGCGTCGCTCCGCCTCTGCCCGGATCGGTATCGGCTTCGCGGCTTTCGCCATCGCCGCCTGGTCGTTCTTCCCGATCTACTGGATGATCGTCTCCAGCCTGCGCTCGCAGCAGGAGCTGTTCACCCGCCCGACTCTGCTGCCGAGCTCATTCTCCCTGGAGAGCTACCAGCAGCTTCTGGAAGTCACGGACTATCCGCAGCAATTCCGCAATTCGATCGTCGTTGCACTCGCCGTGGTGGCGATCACGCTCGTCGCCTCGATCATCATCGCCTATGCGGTGACGCGCTTTCGCGTGCCGTTCAAGCTGATGATCGTCGGCTCGATGCTCTACGCCTACATGTTTCCGCCGATGCTGCTCGCGATCCCGCTCTACGGCATCTTCGTCTCGCTCGGCATCGCCGACAGCCTTTTCGCTCTGGTCATTGCGCATTGCACGCTGACCTTGCCGCTCGGCGTCTGGCTGCTCTGGGGCTTCTTCAAATCCATGCCCTTCGAGCTCGAGGAGGCGGCCATGGTCGATGGCTGCACGAGGCTCGGCAGCTTCGTGCGGGTCGTGCTGCCGCTGTCGCTGCCGGGCATCGTCACCGTCGCGATCTTCGCCTTCCTGCTCTCCTGGACCGACTACACCTATGCGCTGGTGATGATCTCGTCGGATACGCAGAAGACGCTGCCTGTCGGTCTGGCCTCGATGGTCGGCTCGTTCGAGTTGCGCTGGGGCGAGGTGATGGCCGGCGCGACCTTGATCGCGCTTCCCCTGTTCCTGATGTTCACCCTGCTCTCGCGATACTTCATCCAGGGCCTGGCGGCCGGCGCGACAAAGGGCTAACCCGAACCGAGGCGAAGATGAGCTTACGCATCCTCGGCGCGCCGCGCCGCTACATCCAGGGACCGGGCGTAGCCGCCTCTCTTGGCGAGCATGTCGGCCCGCTCGGGCAACGGCCAGTTCTCCTCGCGGACCCGATCGCGCTCGAGCGCGAGGGCTCGCCTCTGCCGGGCGCGCCGGCGCTCGTCTTCGGCGGCGAGATCACCCATGCCGAAATCGAGCGGCAGGCGGATGCCGCACGCCACGCGGGTGCCGATGTGATTGTCGCCATGGGCGGCGGCAAGGCGATCGACACCGGCAAAGGCGTGGCGCGACGCCTTGGCGTACCCCTTGCCGTCGTGCCGACCGTGGCCTCGAACGACGCCCCGACGAGCCGCTTGATCGTCATCTATGACGAGAAGCACGCCATCGCCGAAGTCGAGTTCCTGCCGTCCAATCCCGACATCGTCGTCGTCGACACCGCGATCGTGGCGCGCGCCCCGCGCCGCCTGCTGGCGGCTGGGATCGGCGATGCCCTCTCGAAGACCTTCGAGGCCAATGCCTGTTTCGCGGCGCAGGGTCGCAACTTCTACGGTGCGACCCCACCGCGCGCGGCGCTCGCGCTCGCCGATGCCTGCTACGCCACGATCCGGCGCCATGGCGAGGCGGCACTTGCCGCCGTCGATCGCCAGACGCCGGATGCAGCTCTCGAGGACGTGGTCGAGGCCTGCGTCCTGATGTCCGGCCTGGGCTTTGAATCCGGTGGGCTGTCGCTCGCCCATTCGCTGACGCGCGGGCTGACGGCCCATCCGGCGCTCGCCGGCGCCCTGCATGGCGAACTCGTCGCCTACGGCACCATGTTGCAGATCGTCTATGAGAGCCGTGGCGCGGAGTTCTGCGAAGACGTCGCCGGTTTCGCCCGGGATTGCGGCTTGCCCGTCAGTCTCAAGGCTCTCGGCATCGAGAACCCCGGCGACGACGACTACCGCACCATTGCCGGCCCGACCTTGGCGGCGCCGCACATGAAGCATCTGGCCCGTCCCGCGACAGTTCAGTCCCTGGTCGAGGCCATGCGCCAGGTCGAGGCGGGTCGAAGCTAAGCCTAGCATCCTGTCCGCAGAAGAAGGGCGCTCGATCAAGCCGCGAACTGAATCGAGACCAGCGATGCGCCCGGCTCATGCGCCGGGGTCGGAAGCTGCAGGCCCGCTTGCCGATCGAGCTGATAGTCTGGGGAACGAGAACGATCGAACTCCCGGAGGAACGGCATGCTCGAGAAGAAGCGCTTCTACATCGACGGTGAATGGGTCACGCCATCTGGCGGGCAAGAGCTTGCGGTGATCGACCCCTCGACCGAGGAGGCTTGCGCCGTGATCCTGCTCGGCGACGAGGCGGATGCGAATGCCGCGGTCGCTGCGGCGAAGCGGGCCTTTCCGGCCTGGTCGAGGACCGAGCCGGCTTCGCGGCTGGAATATGTCGAGCGCCTGCTGGAGATCTACAAGCGCCGGGCTCCCGAAATGGCCAAGGCGATCAGCCAGGAGATGGGGGCTCCGATCGACATGGCGCTCGCCAGCCAGGTCGGCGCCGGCGCCTACCACATCGCCAATTTCATCACGGCCTTCAAGGATTTCCAGTTCTTGCGGCCGCTCGGCCCGCACGCACCGAATGATCGGATCCAGATGGACGCGATCGGCGTCGTCGGCCTGATCACGCCGTGGAACTGGCCGATGAATCAGGTGACGCTGAAGGTCGTGCCCGCTTTGCTGGCCGGCTGCACCATGGTGCTCAAGCCCTCCGAGGTCGCCCCGCTCTCCTCGATGCTGTTCGCCGAGTACATCGACGAGGCCGGCTTCCCCAAGGGCGTGTTCAACCTGGTCAATGGCGATGGCGCCGGCGTCGGCACGCATTTGTCGTCGCATCCCGATATCGAGATGATCAGCTTCACCGGCTCGACCCGGGCCGGCGTCGCGATCTCCAAGGTCGCGGCCGAAAGCCTGAAGCGTGTGGTGCTCGAGCTCGGTGGCAAGGGCGCCAACATCGTCTTCGCCGATGCCGATCCGAGCGCGGTCAAGCGTGGCGTGCTGCACTGCTTCAACAATACCGGGCAGAGCTGCAATGCGCCCACCCGCATGCTGGTCGAGCGCTCGATCTATGATCGCGTCGTCGAGGAGGCCAAGACGGTTGCCGAAGGCGTCGCGGTCGATTCCTCGCACAAGCCGGGCAAGCATATCGGCCCGCTCTCCTCGGAGGCCCAGTTCCGCAAGGTCCAGGACCTGATCCAGAAGGGCATCGACGAGGGTGCCCGGCTGGTCACGGGCGGCGTCGGCCGGCCGGATGGGCAGAACAGGGGCTATTTCGTCCGCCCGACCGTGTTCGCCGACGTCAACAACCAGATGACCATCGCCCGCGAGGAAATCTTCGGCCCCGTCTTGTCGATCATCCCGTTCGACGGCGAGGAGCAGGCGATCGAGATCGCCAACGACACGCCCTATGGGCTGACGAACTATGTCCAGTCGAGCGATGGCGAGAAGCGCAACCGTGTCGCTTCGCGCCTGAAGTCCGGCATGGTCGAGATGAATGGCAATCCGCGCGCGCCCGGCGCCCCTTTCGGCGGGGTCAAGGCGTCGGGGCGGGCGCGCGAGGGCGGCGTCTGGGGAATCGAGGAATTCCTCGAGCCCAAGGCGATCTCCGGCTGGACTGCGCAGAGCTAGGTCGCCAAGCGTTCGACCGGACGTGGATGGCCGATCGAGCTCTTTGTGAAAGCATCGCCCGAAAGGTGGATTCCGCTTTTCGGGCGATGCTCTCGCGGTGAGCTTTCGATAGGCTGCCCATCCGGTCCCGCCCGAGGAAGCTGAGGTTGCGAAGCTTCGGACCCCTCGGAGGAACCGGATGAACATGCACGAGAATGCCGGTTGACGCGCCCGGCCGAGAACGGATCGCGCGGCAATCAGCGCGCCTGCGACCACTCCTCGCGATAGAGCCTCGTCGGTTTCTTCTGGCTCGTCGCGACGCCCTGCGGTCCAGCATGATGTGGAGACAGCGATGGCCTCTACTCAAATCTTGAGGAAGAGCAGAGCCTCAGATCAGTGCCCGTCCTATCGGCGACGCAGATTTGACTGGGGTGGGCAAAGCCTTATCGTATCGCCCAGTGACACAATGATGACCGGCAACAGGGGCAAGCGAGGCATCTATCGATATTTTACCCGTGTAGCTGCGGGCTGTCCGAGAACAGGTGGTCAACCTGTGCTGTCGCGATTAACATGGTGGCGAGTAGAAAATTGCATTAGCCGAGCTTAACGCGGCCAAACCTGCCGCATGATTGAGATATGCGTTTCTGAGGGTTTCGATGACAGCCACTGAAGTTGCGTCAGCACCGACTAAAGTCCCGGAAATGCGGACCGTCACTCTCGCCGCAGGCGCCTATCCGCCGATCAGCCTTACTGCACCAGCGCATTGTCACGTCCCGCGTGTCATCGAGAAACACGGGCTGGGAGCGCATGAGCCGCATGCGATCGCTGCTTGCCTCGCAGCAATGCAGGTGACCAAGGGGCCGTTCTACGATGTCGGAGCGAACGTTGGCGTCTTCTCGCTCCTTGTTGCCGCAACTTTGCGCCGTCCTTGCGTATCTTTCGAGCCCACGCCCGAACTGGCTGATGCGTTGGACGATGCCGCGCAGCGGCATTACCTGCCAATCGAGTTGAGGCGCGTGGCTCTTTCCTCCAAATTGGGGGTCGCAAAGTTCTATCTGTCTGCGCGCTCCGATGCGTCCAACAGCCTGAACCCCAAATTTCGGGCTCATTCGGGCGAGATCGATGTCGAATGCGACACACTCGATAATCTGGCGCCGGCTGAAATCGGCGTGCTCAAAATCGATACCGAGACGACAGAGCCCGACGTCATCCGCGGAGCGGCCAAGACGATCGCGAGGCTGCGGCCCTTGATCGTCATCGAAGTGCTGCCGTCTGGTAGATCGGCCGCGTTCATGAACGATTTTCTGCGCGATAGCGGCTATGTCGCGTATCATATCACCTCAAAGGCGACCTGGCGGCTCCGGCGAGCGGTTGAAGTCGCCGAAGCTGGGGAAGACCGCAATTGGCTTTTTGCGCCTCAACCGATCGCGGATGGCTTCTGGACGCATCTGGACGCCTGGCGCTGGCGGCTGATCGCAAAATAGGCGAGCAGCCCCCGGGTGACCGGCTCATGGCGTCACAACCCGTTGCGGATCGAAGCGAGCATGCTGTCGTCTCGCCAAGGCGCGCTGTCATAGGCCCGGTCGGCGAAAAGTAGCTTGCGCGGCGCGGTCGAGCCGGCATTTCGCCGCTCGCGCCTTGTCCTGTGCGTCAACATCGAACTTGTCACATCAGACGCTCTCGACCCTGATCGGCGGCGACCACCACCATGCATGCCGGGCCGGCGCCGACAGCGCCGGCTCCGGCCAGAACCGCATCCTGCACTACAGACATGTCCAAGATCGTCGCTGAGATAGCCAGGCTCGATCCTGGCCTCCCAACCTCGAACTTCGGGGCGAAGACATCGACAAATCCAGGGGCGCTTCGGACCCGCATCTGGTAGGATTGGCGACGTCAGAATGCTGTGGGCGGGTGCAGCCTCACCTCCTGCGTCACCCAGGGCATCAATTCGCCGAACATGGGCAGATAGACATCGCGGAAGATCGCCCGCGCGACATCGGCAACCTTGGCGGGCAATGGGCCGAGCTCGCCAGCCCGGGCCACGATCGAAACCGGCCGGCTGAAGGCCGGGCCGGGAAAGCGGCGCAGCTCGATCGCCGAGAGATGGCTTATGCTGCGCGCGATCGAGGTCGCCGGCAACAAGGCCCAGCCGAAGCCGCCCGCGACCATCGCTGCGACCGAGTCGACGCTGTCGAAGGCGAAAGCGAACTCCGGCTCCAGCTTCATCCGCCTCAGATGGCGGTCGATCAGTCGGCCGAGAGCACTGCTCAGGCTGTTGCGCACGAAGGTATTCTGCATCGCATAGGCCTTGAAGACGGCAAGATCGGACAGATCGGGCGCGCCCTTCGGCACCAGCAGCACGATCGGCTCATCCATCACGTCATGGCGTTCGAGCCCAGCCGCATCGTCGAAGCGGCCGGCTGCGACCAGCAGGTCGAGGCTGCGGTCCAGCAGGCGCGCGCGCAACCCGTTGTTGAAATCGGTCGAGATCGAGAACGCCCGGATCTGCTGCTTCGCGCCCCGGATGAAGTGGGGCAGGAAATGGATCGCCAGCGAATCGATCAGGCCGATCCGGATGCTCGGCAACAGCGCGTCGAAGCCGAGGCGGACGTCGGCATCGAGCACCTTGGCCTGCGTGATCATCAGCTCCGCATGACGTCTGACGATGCTGCCGAGCACGGTCGGCATCGTCGGCCGGCGGGAGCGATCCAGCAGCGGCGCGCCGAAATGGCGCTCGAGCTGGGTCAGCGCGTGCGACACGCCGGACGGCGTGATCCCGACATCACGGGCCGCGAGAGACAGGCTGCCGCGCTCGCAGATTGCGGCGAAGATCGCGAGCTCGCGCAGGTGAAGATTGAGAAATGCCCGCTCCATCAGCTCAGCATAGCGCTTTTCATTGCGATCTGGTCACTTTAATTATGAGCTTCTCGCACAATGACTGCTGTTGCCTCACGGAGAGCAGCGGATAAGCCTTTGTAATATTATAGTTTAATCTGCTCTGCTTCAGCGTCGAATTTGCCGCTGTCCATTTCTTGGGCACGGCTTTGATTGCCCAGTTCCGGGCGAGCGCCTAAGCCTTCTTCCGCTCTACGAAGACGCCCGCATGACAACGATCGGGCGGGCACTTGGCGGTAAGGGGAACTGTCCATGCTTTTGACACGTCGTGCATTGAACCGCGGCATTCTGGGGGCCGGCCTGCTCGGAGTTTCCGGCCGCAGCGCCAGCGCCGAGACCACCCTTGAACGCATCAAGAAGGCCGGGGAGCTGGTTGTCGCCACCGAAGGGCAGTACCCGCCCTTCGAATTCGTGCGCGACGGCAAGCTGGTAGGCCTCGGCCGTGACCTGCTCGAGGAGGTTACCGGCAAGCTCGGCGTCAAGCTGAAGCAGCTCGACCTGCCATTCCAGGGCATTCTGCCCGGCCTGATCGCCAAGAAATTCGATCTGGTCGCAACCTCGCTGGGGCTGACCGAGGAGCGCGCCAGACGCTACGCCTTTACCATGCCGACCGGCATCAGCCAGGCGCATGTGCTCAAGCGCAAGGGCAATGCGGCGATCTCCTCGTTGGCCGATCTCAACGGCAAGGTGGTCGCGACGCAGCTCGCCTCCTCGGTCGAGCCGACTGCCAAGGCTTTGGACGAGAAGCTGAAGGCCGAGGGCGGCAAGGGTTTTGCCGAGCTCAAGCTTTTCCCCGCCTTCTCCGACACCTTCCTGGCCGTGGGCAGCGGCGTCGTCGATGCCGCGATCGCCAATCTTCCGCTCATGTTGCTGCTGATGCGCGACCGCCCGGGAGTCTTCGAGATCGTCGGACCGGCGACCGAGCGCAAAACCTACCTCGCCTGGGCGACCCGCCCGGAGGATGCCGAGCTCCGCGACTTCGTCAACGGCGTCTTCAGGGAGCTGCGCGCCAGCGGAAAGATGGGCGAGCTGCAGGAGAAATGGCTCGGCATCAAGCTCGACCTGCCCGATACCGGCTACCTGCCGGCCGGCGCGCTCTAGACGCGAACGAGCAGGCGCTCCAGCAATGGACTTCAGTGTCGAGGCCGCGCTCGCCGCCTTGCCCGCGCTGTTGCGGGCAACGGGGACGAACATCGCCATCGCGGCCGCCGCGATGGCTCTCGCCCTCGCCGGTGGCATCCTGCTCACCATCCTGCGTTCGCTGAAGATCGCGCCGCTCAACCTGGTGATCGGCGTCGTGATCAGCTTCATTCGCGGCACGCCGGTTCTGATCCAGATCTTCCTGTTCTATTACGGGCTGCCGGCCCTCGGCCTGCAGCTCGATCCGCTGACGGCGGGTATCTGCGCCATCGCCTTCAACAGCACGATCTTCATCAGCGAGATCATGCGCGGCGGCCTCGCCGACATGGACCCCGGCCCCGTGGAGGCGGCGATCGCGCTCGGCCTCAAGGCCCGCGCCATCTGGGGCAAGGTGGTGATCCCACAGCTGCTGCTGCGCATCCTGCCGCCGCTGGTCAACGAAGCGACCATCATCCTCAAGGGCACGGCCTTGCTCTCTGTCATCACCGTGGTCGAGCTGTTCCGTGCCGCCCAGCAGATCTCGGCGACGACGTTCCGGCCGTTCGAGACCATGCTCGCCGCGGCGGCGATCATCCTCGTGCTCAATGTCCTGGTCAGCCAGTTCGGCGGCATGCTCGAGCGCCGGCTGGCGGTAAGGAGGGGTTAGGATGACGCTCGACCTCTCGATCATCACCGACAATGCCGGGCTGTTCGCCCAGGGCGCGGTCGCGACCGTCTATATCTCGGTTGCCGCCATCATCTCGGGATTGCTCATCGCCTTCCCGGTCGCGCTGCTGCGGCTTTCGCCGCGCCGCGTGATGAGCTGGCCGGCGGTTGCCTATGTCGAGCTCTTCCGCAACATCCCGTTCATCGTGATGCTGTCGCTGTTCTTCTACGGGCTGCCCTTCTTCGGCCTCAGGTTGCAGCCGATGACGACCGGTATCGTCGCGCTCGCCTTGTTCGGCAGTGCCTATTTCGCCGAGATCGTCCGCGGCGCCATCCTCTCCGTGCCGCGCGGCCAGATGGAATCGGCCCGTGCCATCGGCATGTCCTATCTCAGGGCACTGCGCGAGATCATCTTCCCGCAGATGCTGCGCTTCTTCATTCCGGCGGCGACCAACACCTCGATCTCGCTCGTCAAGGAAAGCGCGGTGCTGGCGACGCTCTCCGTCGCCGAACTGACCTATCAGGGACTGATCGTGCAGGGCCAGACCTTCGCGCCCTTCGAGGTCTTCCTGGCGACGGCCACGATCTACTGGGGGCTGACCGCGCTGCTGGCGGCGGGCTTCCGGGCCTCGGAACGGCGACTGGGCGGCCAGGCGCGGCGCGGCTTCTCCTCGCGCCATCGCCTTGCGGCACGCTATCTCTCGCTCGAGCCGGAGCCCCGCTCATGACCGCGCCTCCCGTGCTCAGCGTGCGCGGCCTGCGCAAAAGCTTCGGTGCGATGACGGCGGTCGCCGGCGTCGATCTCGATGTCGAAGCCGGCGAGATCGTCTGCATCATCGGCCCAAGCGGCTGCGGCAAGAGCACCTTCCTGCGCTGCATCAACTATCTCGAGCGGCCGGACGAAGGCACGGTGCGGATTGCCGGGGACTATATCGGCCGCGAGCCCGCCGCAGCCGGCGGGACGCGCCTGCAGTCAGCCCGCCAGCTCGACCGGATGCGCCCGCGCGTCGGCCTCGTCTTCCAGCAATTCCATCTCTGGCCGCATCTTTCCGCGCTCGAGAACGTCGCCCGCGCACCGATCAGGCTGCGCGGCGTCGATCGCAACGAGGCGGAGGCGCAGGCGCGGGCGCTGCTGGCCCGCTTCGGCCTCGCGACCAAGGCCGAGCGCATGCCCGCCGACCTGTCGGGCGGCGAGAAGCAGCGCGTCGCGATCGCCCGCGCGCTCGCCATGAAGCCGGAACTCATGCTGTTCGACGAGCCGACCTCGGCGCTCGATCCGGAGGTCGTCGGCGACGTGCTGCGCCTGATGAAGGAGCTCGCGGAGGAGGGCATGACCATGGTCGTCGTGACCCACGAACTCGGCTTTGCGCGCAAGGTCGCCGACCGCATCGTCTTCTTCGACGCCGGCCGCATCGCCGAGATGGGACCGCCGGAGGAACTCATCGACAGACCGCGTTCGGAACGCCTGCGGCTGTTCCTCTCGCACTTCCAGTAGGTCGCCGCGGCGACCCTCTTCCAAGACACCATCGAGGGCAAGATGACCGAAACCCTGACCAGCGCGCCAGAGCATGGCCACGCCACCTTCCTGTTCTCCGAGCTCGCCCTCGATCTCGACGATCTGAAGGCCGACATCGCCTTCCTCGGCATTCCCTACGGCCATCCCTACACGATCAGGAATGTCAGCAACGACCAGTCGAACGGGCCGACGGCGGTACGCCAGGCCTCGGACCGGGTCTCGCGCTCGCTCGAGCGCTATGATTTCGACATTGGCGGGCCGCTCTTCGACGACAGGCCGATCCGCATGGTCGATTGTGGCGACGTGGTCGGCGAGATGCACGATCCGGCCTCGCATACACGGCGGGCCGAAGAGGCGATGCGCAAGATCGTCGCCTCGGGCGCGATGCCGCTGGTGATCGGCGGCGACCACGCGATCCCGATCCCGGTGCTCAAGGCCCTGGACGGCGAAGGCCCGCTCGTCCTCGTCCAGATCGACGCGCATATCGACTGGCGCGACGATGTCGGGGGCGTGCGAGAAGGATTGTCCAGCCCGATCCGGCGCGCCTCGGAAATGGCGCATGTCACGGACATCTTCCAGATCGGCATCCGTTCGCAGGGCAGCGCAAGGCGCGCCGATGTCGAGGCGGCACAGGCCTATGGCGCCAACATCGTCACTGCCTATGAGCTGCACGATGTCGGCATGGACGCGATCCTCGCGCGCATTCCCGACAATGCCCGCTACTACATCACGATCGACGCCGATGGGCTCGATCCTTCGATCATGCCCGCCGTCGAGGGGCCCGCGCCCGGCGGCGTCACCTTCCATCAGGCCCGCAAGCTGATCCACGGGCTGGTCGGCAAGGGCCGGGTGGTCGGCATGGACATCGTCGAGATCACCCCGTCGCGCGACGTCAACCGGATCTCGGCGATCACCGCCGGCAGGCTGTTCCTCAACCTGATCGGCGCGGCCGTGCGCGCCGGCTATTTCGACAAATGAGTTCCTGCAGCCAGCGTCTGGCGCTGGCCGCGACCCGCTCGCCATTTCCATGGAGCAAGACGTGACCGAGATGCGTGGTGCCGCAGACCGCCTGAACCGCGGCTTCGTCGGCGTGCCGACTTTCCTGCGCGCAAACTACTGCGCGGACATGGCGGCCCTCGCGGCCGAGTTCGCCGTGATCGGAGTCCCCTTCGACGAGGGCTCGCCTTTCGCGCCGGGCGCGCGCTTCGCGCCACGCGTCATCCGCGAGCATTCGCTCCGCTTCGGCACCGGCGGGCTCTATGATATCGACAGCGACAGCGTCCTGGCGCCCGACCTCGTCACCTCGGGCCGTCTCGTCGATTGCGGCGACGTCGACATCTGGCCGACCAACCCGGCGCGCACCTTTCAGAATCTGACGCAGGCGGTGCGTGCGGTGCTGGCGCGCGGCGGCAAGCCCGTGATCATCGGCGGCGATCACTCGATCACCTTCCCGATCCTGCAGGGCTATGACCGGCCGGTCCATGTCGTGCAACTCGATGCCCATATGGATTACGGGGCGGTCACCGAGGATCTCCGGCACACCAACGGGCAGGCCTTCCGGCAACTGCACGCTCTGCCGCATGTCGAGAGCCTGACCCAGATCGGCATTCGCAGCTTCAGGACGCGCGCCAGCGATGTGCGCGACGCGCGCGCCAATGGCAGCACCATCGTCACCATGCCGAAGCTACGGGAGGTCGGCGCCACCGGAGCCCTCGCCCATATCCCGGACGGCGCCAGCGTCTATGTCAGCATCGATGTCGACGCCTACGACATGGCACTGGTCCCGGGCTGCGTCTCGGCCGAGCCGGATGGCATGCGCTTCGACGAGCTTACCGGCATTCTCGACATGGTCGCCCGCCGCTTCGCCGTCGTCGGCTTCGATTTCGTCGAGGTCAATCCGCCTCTCGACGTCGGAACCGGCGTCACCTCCTATCTCGGGGCGCTGACGATCGCGAAATTCCTGAGCGCGATCGCAACCGGAAAGCGGCCTTAGGCTCGGCTGCCGGTGCGCCTTGTACTGCCCTGCCGCATGGCGAGCAGCGTTAGGTAGAACGCAACGGCATCGATCACGCGGTGGCGCCGGCATCTGATCGCCCCCCCCCCCCCCGAGATGGGGGCTACCACAACGGATTGATCCGCACGCAACTGCGGGGATGACGACGCGCTTCGACATCCCCTGCGGCATTCCATGATTCATGCCCTGCTTCTGGCGGAAGCGCTGATCGCATCCTGCGCACTCGCTTTCGAAACTGCGGCGGCGCGGCTGGTCGCGCCTTATGCGGGGATGTCGACCGACAGCTGGACCGCGATCATCGCTGGTTTCCTGCTGTCCTGGGCGCTTGGGAACCAGGTCGGTGGCCGCTGCTCCGCCGGCGGAGCGCAGCGCTCGCTATGCCGGGCGGCAGCCGCCGTCGCGGGGGCTGCGGCAATGGTCGCGGCCACACCGCTGCTGCTGCCGGCGCTCGACAGCTGGCTCGTGGCGTCCGATCCGGTCGCACGCTGGCGGCTTGCGCTCTTCGCCGCCCTGCCGACGCTCGGCCCCGGCTTCCTGTTCGGAATCGCACCGCCGCTGGTGATGTTGGCGATCATCCGCCACAGCGGCGGGCACGGGGCGTTCGTCGGCATCGCCAATGCGGCCGGTGCCGCCGGCAGCGCAGCCGGCGCCGTGGCGGTGCTGTGGCTCGGGCTCGACTGGCTCGGCACGCGCGGCACCTGCCTCGCCATCGCCGCGCTCGGCCTCGTGACAGCCGCCCTCCTGACGGCCACGGCGTTTCGGGCCGACACGCGGCACCCCGCATGATCGTTGCGCTACTGCCGCTGGCCGTCTTCCTCTCCGCGGCGGCCTGCCTGTCCGTCGAGCTCGCGATCGTGCGGCTGGGCGCGCCGCATGTCGGCCAATCGCTGCTGCCCTGGACCGCTGCGATCATCGCCGTGCTGCTCGGCCTTACCCTGGGCCATGTGCTCGGCGGCAGGGCCGGAGGGCCGCAGCCGCCCCCCGCACGCCTGCTCTGGCTGATGGCGACAGCCTACCTCGGCGCGAGCGGCGCCGCGATCGCGATGCCGGCCCTGGCTGCACCAGTCGCGAATGCCCTGGCGACGGAAGACGGCGCCGGCCTCGCCTCGACCATCGGACTCGCCGCCCTGTGCCTGCCGCCCAGCATCGCCGCCGGCTTCGTGACGCCTCTGGCACTACGCCTGCAATTGGCGCTGCGCCTCCCCGGACAGGCCAGGCAGGTGGCGGCGATCTATGCCGCATCGGCCGCCGGCAGCGTTGCCGGGACGGTCGCAGCCGGCTTCTGGCTGCTCGAGCAGGTCGGCGCGGCCGGGCTAACCTTCGCCGCAGCCGCGACCTGGGCGACGGTCGGTCTGGCGCTGCTGCCCTGGCGGGGACGCCCGGCCGCCGCCATGCTGCGCGCGATCGGCCTGCTCGCGCCCGGGCTCGGCATCGCATTCCTCGGCTGGAGCAGCGCCTGCGCGATCGAGTCGCGCTATACCTGCGTGCGCTATCTCGACACGACCTCGCCGCAGGATACGCGGCTGCGCTTCATGATCCTCGACGAGGGCGTGCACAGCGCTTCCGATCTCGACGACCCGCGCGCCCTCCATCTCGGCTATGCCGCGCTGGCGGACCGCCTCGCGGCCATGGCCTTCGCCCGTTCTGCCGACCGGCAGGCGATGGTCATCGGCGGCGGCGGCGCGACCCTGCCGCGGGCCTGGGCTAACCGAAGCCCGCCGGTTTCGGTGCTCGTCGCGGAGCTCGATCCTGTCGTCGCAGCCGAGGCCGCGACGGCGATGGCCGCGACCGGCCCGGCCCTGCATACGGTGATCGGCGATGGCCGCGCCGTCCTGCGGAGCCAGCCTGCCCGGCCGAGCTACGACGTCGTGCTGATGGACGCCTATCGCACGCGCACGGCGCCGCCGCATCTCGTGACGCGGGAATTCGGCGCGCTGGTCCATGCCCGGCTGCGCGAGACCGGCGTCTTCCTGTCGAACGTGATCGATCGCGCCGACACGCTGCTGCTCGCGCGCAGCCTCGCGAAGACGCTCGCTCTCGACTATGCGGCGGTCGAGATCTGGCGGGCGGAGGAAGCCGGGACGCCGGGCTCGACCAATGTCGTCGTGGCCGCCTGGAAAAGTGCGGCTTCCGTTCCGGACGCCGGGCGGATCACGGTGCCAGTGAGCATCATGGCTGCCGGCGAGCCGCCCGCGTCGCGCGATGTGAGCTGGCGTCGCCTCGACGGCGAAACGGGACTGCGCGCGACCATGGGGCAATGCGCGATGCTCCTGACCGATGACCGTGCGCCGGTCGAGCGGCTTCTGGCCGGCCGCGCCGCCTGCCCTTCGCGGCCGGGGCCGTGAAGGAGCATCTGGTCCAGATCGCGAGGACAGCGTTGCTCTGCGGCGCCCTCGGCCTGCTGCTCTATCTCGGCCTGACCGAGCTGGCACGGTTTCCCACGTTCACCGTCCCCGTACTCGGCATCTTCGGCTCGGCCTGCGTCGCAATTCTGCTGGCGCAGGAAATCTCGGGCGCGCTCCGGACCGGAATCCTGCCGCGGCTGCCCGGCGCCATCCGGCGACGGGAGGAACCGATCTGGTTCTGGGGATCGCTCGCGTTGAGCCTGCTGTGCCTGCTTCTCCTGCTCTGGCTGCTCGTCGCGAGCCTTGTCCGCCTCGTCCTCCACTCGGCGGCCTGAGCAGGGACGGCGCGGCGCGAAGAAACCGGCTCGCCAGCCCGAAGCCAGTCGCTTTTCCGTCGCAGGCCCCATGAACGGGGGGATGGCCGCCGAGAAAAGCAGCGACATAGTCTGTGGGCGTTCGATCTCGATCGCGCCTGCCGCAAAGGAGCGCTCATGCAAATCCAAGCTCATCCGACGAAGACGCCGCTTCCCTTCGTTCTCGCCAACTCCAAACCCTATGCCCTCGAGCAGTACGAGGACGGCGAGCTCGGCTATTACGATTCGGAGACGCAGACCTGGCGCGGCACCGTGCTCTTCCACAAGTCGTCGACTTCGCGGAACGTCAGCTCGACCTCCGGCCGCACCTCGGATTCCGACCTGGCTTCGGACGTGCTCGGCAACTGACCGGCTTCGGCTTTCGGCCGTTGCCCCGACAAGCAGACAGATCGCCTCTCCGCGCCCGGCAGGGTGCATGGCGATCTGGCGAACCGGCTCGCTCGCCACCGCTTCCTGTCCTCCCACAACGCTGAATCTCGCCGATGCCTGCCACGAATGCCCGCCCGGCCGTCCTGATGATCTCCACGAAGCTGGACCCGCATGTCGATGCGGTGCTCGCCATCCTGGAGCAACGCGGCGTGCCCTGTTTCCGGCTCAACACCGATCATTTTCACGAGGAGTACCGCGTGACGATGAGCGATGGCATCGAAGGCGCGATCCGCATCTCCGACATCTGGGGGCGGAACTGCCTGTTCCCGCACGGCCTGCGCTCGGTCTGGATGCGCAAGCCGGAACCTTCGCTGCCGCCGCCCGGAATCGAGGATGAGGGCGTCATCGGCTACATCAAGGACGAGATGCGCGAGTTCATGGGCTTCCTGCCGATGGACGGGCGCGTTCCCTGGATCAACAATCCCGACGAGAACCGCCGCCACCAGCGCAAATTCCCGCAGCTTCGAATGGCGCAGAGCCTCGGCCTGCGCGTCCCGCGCTCGATCATCACCAATGATCCGGAGGAGGCGGAGGCGTTCTTTGCCGGCTGCCCGCACGGCGTCATCTGCAAGCCTATGCTGATGGGCAGCCATTATATCGAGGGTGCCCATCACGTCGCCTATACGCGCCGCGTCGCGCCCGACGAATTCGCCAGCCTGAAGGCCTCGATCGCGCTCTGCCCGACCTATCTGCAGGAAGCGATCGAAAAGGATCACGAGCTGCGCGTCACCATCATCGGCGACCGCCTGTTCAATTGCCGGATCGACAGCCAGGGCGTCGAGGGGGCCGAGCAGGACTGGCGCGCGGTCGACACGATCAAGCTGCCGCATCGCATCGAGCCGCTGGCGCCGGCGATCGACGCCGCGCTGCGCGCCTATCTCGGGCATTGCGGCCTGCGCTTCGGCGCC
The DNA here is from genome assembly GCF_058798075.1 of Allobosea sp. GW823-FHT01F03. NCBI lineage: Bacteria > Pseudomonadati > Pseudomonadota > Alphaproteobacteria > Hyphomicrobiales > Alloboseaceae > Allobosea > Allobosea sp. GW823-FHT01F03. The sequence goes on from NZ_CM179505.1 coordinate 5,388,706, forward strand.
TTCGACCTGATCGTGACGCCGGAAGGCGAGCACGTCTTCCTCGAACTCAACCCCAACGGCCAATGGTACTGGGTCGAGCTCGCCACGAAGGCGCCGATGGCCGAGGCGATGGCGGACCTGCTCGAGGCGCCATGACGCCGCCGCCCGCCCCGGCCCGGCTCGCTGCCCTCCTCGGAGGCTTGCCGGCGTCCGGCGAGCCCCGCCTGGGACGCCTCCTCGGCGGCATGCTCTGGCGGCAGCGGCGACGGACGCTCCCGGCACTGGCAGCGGCCGCGGCACTCAGCATCCTCGCCTTCCTACCGCCCTGGCTGGTCGCCGGTCTGATCGACGAGGGCTTCATCGGCCACGAGGCCGGGCTGGTAGCGGGGATCGCGAGCCTGATTTTCGTTCTCGGCGCCGTCGATGGCGGTCTGGCCTATGTCCGTCGCCTGCTTGCCGCGCAGGCGACGCTGGCGCTCCGGCGGGAATTGCTGCTGCCGGCCTTCGGGACGATGCTGCGCCTGCCTGCCGATAGTGGGCTTGCGCGCGATCAGGGCGTGCTCGGGCGAGCTTTCGAGGAGGTCGACCGCCTCGCCCAGGGGGCAGGCGATCGGCTGACCGAGTTCGCGCTGGGGGTCGGTACCGTCATCATTCTGCTCGGTGCCATGCTGACGGTCGACTGGCGGATCGGCCTTGCCGCCGGCGCTCTTGTTGCGGCTCTGGCCGGACTTCATCTGGCCGCCGCTGCGAGCCTGCGCCGGCGAGAGGCAAGCTGGTTCGAGGCCCGCAGCCGATATTGGGGACATCTGATCGAGGCGGTCGCCTATATCGAGACCTTGCGCCGCAACAGCGCTCACGCCTTCGCCGAGCGCCGTTTCCGCGAGCGGCTCGACCAGGACAGCGCGTCCCATCTTTCCGTTGTCAGGCTGTCGGCGGGGCTCGACGCCGCCGGCCGTTTTGCAGGCGGTGCGATCATCGCCGCGGTAATCTTGCTGGCCGGCTGGAGCGTGATGTCGGGGCAGGCGAGCATCGGCGGCTTCGTCCTGCTGCTCTCGCTCGGCGGCGCCCTGACCGCCCCGGCACTGTCGGCGCTGAAGGTCGTCGACGATCTTCAGGCGATGATCGTGGCGACCGCCTGTCTGCGCCGGCTCGCGACGCCACCGCATGAGGCGGTGGATTGGACGTCGACATCCCGAGAGGCAGCAGCCGAGGCTCTCGCCATCTGCGACCTCACCTTCTCCTATGGTCCGCAGGAACAGCCGGTGATCGACCGCCTGTCGTTCACGCTGGCGCCGGGCGAGACGCTGGCGCTGCTGGGCCGCAGCGGCGTCGGCAAGAGCACGCTGGCCAACCTGTTGATCCGCGCCCGGCAGGGCGAGGGCGAGATCCGGCTCGGTGACAGGCGTTCGGCCGAAGTGCCCTTGGGGGCATGGCGGCGCCGGATCGTCGTGGTCCCGCACGAGATCGACATCTTCACCGGCAGCGTTGCGGAGAATATCGCCCTGCCGAAACCCGATGCCGGGCGCGAGGAGATCGCGATGGCGGCGACGCTCGCCGGCCTCGCCGACGACATCGCCGGCCTGCCTGATGGCTACGACACCAGGCTGGGACAGGACGGGGTGGAACTTTCCGCCGGGCAGAAGCAGCGGCTCGGCCTGGCCCGGGCGATGTTCTTCACGCCCGATGTGTTGATCCTCGACGAGAGCACGTCCGCGCTCGACCCGGCGACGGAAAGGCGCGTGCTCGACACGCTCCTGCAACGCCATGCCGGCGCGGCGGTGCTCGCCATCACCCACCGCGACAGCGTCGCGGCAAGGATGGACCGTATCCTGCGGCTGGACGATGAACCGGTCGTCGAAGGGCGAGCGGCGTGAGCATAGCCAGTGTCCAGCACCGACTGCTGCCGGCCGTCATCGCGTCAGGGCTTCTGTTCTTCGGCCTGCCCGGTGGGCCTCGGGCAGAACCGGTCACGGCCGACGAGGCCGAGCTGACCTATTTTCTTGGCCGCTGGGCTACCGAACCTGCCGAACGCCCCGGCTTCGAGACGATCATCGCCCGAGGAGCCGATTGCGAACGCCCCGTCGAGATCGTCTCGCCGAGCCCAGGCAGCATCGTGCGCTCCGTTCCGCGCCGTGACGGCAGCCGGCCCATGACCCGCTTCTCCGTGAAGCGCTTCGGCCGCGATTTCCCCTGGTGGCCGGAGCCTACGGGGCCGGGTCTCGTCGCCCGCAAGCTCGATGATGGCGGCTTCCTGCTTGCCGGTCTCGTCACCGGACGGGCGGATTGGAACAATGCGATCCGCCATCGCCGTTGCCGTTGACCCAGCGGTTCGCAGCAGGACAGTCGAAACGAGATCGACCGGCGAGGCTAACGAGGATACGCGCCGGATGACGCAGAAGTCATAAGGGTTAGGTTCCACAGGAACTCGCCGAATACGCGGTCGACAAGGTCAGGGATCGCTGCGATGCTGTCCTGCGGCTTGCAGTGGGGACCGTCACGGGAGCGATGCCCAGCTCCGGAATGTGGCGGCTGGCGTTGGACGATGGTGTTCTGGCTTCCGAGCCGCATATTGCAGATTGCCGTCGTCATTTGCCTTGCAGCAACGCTCGGGGTGCTCGTGACCGTTCTGCGCCAGCCTTGGCTCGGCCTGACGCTTGTCGGCGAGCCATCCGGCGACAAGGTTCTGATCACCGCTGTTCATGCCGACGGCCCGGCGCAAGGCAAGGTCGAACCGGGACAATTCCTGGCGATAGCCAGCGCCATCGCTCCTGAGACCGCCATCAGCCTCGCCGCGACCGACGTCATCGAAGAACCCGATGTCATCGACAACTACGAGCTGATCAGGGCCTTCTTCGCCAGGCAGTCGCTCCTGGCCTCGGTCCTCGCTTCCGGCAAGGTCGCGCTGCATGTCGCGACGCCGGACGGCGCGCCGTCGATCCTGACGATCGCCCCATCACAACGGCCGCTGACGACGCTGCCTTCGGCGTTCTGGGTGCAGATCGTCACCGGCCTGGGCTCGCTGCTCATCGGCGCCTGGGTACTGGCCTTGCGCCCCCGGGACCTCTCGACCCGGCTCTTCGCCCTGTCGGGCGCGATGATCATGCTCTCGGCCTTCGCGGCGGCGATCTACTCCTCGCGCGAGCTCGCCATCGACGGCAGCCTGTTCCGCTTCCTCGCCGCGCTCAACAATATCGGCGCGGTCGGCTTCGGCATCGTGGTCATCTGCCTGTTCCTGGTCTATCCGCGCCGGCTCGTCCCCAATTGGGTGCTGGGCCTTCTCAGCGGCACGGTGGCGCTCTGGATCCTGCTCAACCTCGCCCATGCCCTGCCGAGCCCGCAAATGGGCGCGCAATTGCCGACCCTTCTCGAGATGCTCGCCATTATCGGCCTGATCATCGTCCAGCGCTTCGCCGTGCGCCGCGATGCGCGCGGCCGCGCAATGCTGCGCTGGATCGGGCTTTCGGTGATCATCGGCGCCCTGCCCTTCATAATGCTGATCAGCAGCCCCGTGCTGTTCGACACCGCCCCCGCCGTCCAGCAGGGGCACGCCTTCGGCTTCTTCCTGCTGATCTATGCCGGCCTCGCGCTCGGGGTTTCGCGATACCGGCTGTTCGACCTCGACGAATGGGCGTTCCGGATTCTCTTCTATGCCGGCGGCCTGCTGCTGCTTCTGGCGGCCGACGGCCTGCTGATCATGCTGCTCCATCTGCAGCCGACCGCCTCGTTCGGCCTGTCGCTGCTGCTGGTCGGCTTCGCCTATCTGCCGCTGCGAAGCCTGCTCTGGGAACGGCTGGTCGAGCGGCGCAGCGTCGAGCGGCACGAACTGTTCCAGGCGGTCATCGACATCTCCTTCACGGGTTCAGCCACGGAACGCTCGCGGCTCTGGCGCTCGCTGCTCGGCCGCCTGTTCGAGCCGGTCGATCAGGTCGTGACGAGCGAGGCCGTCACCCAGGCCGCAATCCTGCGGGACGGGCTCGACCTCGCGGTTCCCGCAGTCGCCGATACGCCGGCGCTCACCCTGCGCTATGGCTGGGCCGGACGGCGCCTGTTCGGCTCGCGGGACGCAAAGCTCGCCGAGCAGCTCGTCAGGATGATGCGCTATTCCGAAGCGAGCCGCAGCGAGTACGAGCGTGGCCGGACGGAAGAGCGCCACCGCATCGCCCGCGACCTGCATGACGATGTCGGAGCGCGCCTGCTCTCGGGCCTGCACAAGAGCGGGGTCGACGACGTGCAGCGGGTCCTGCGCGACGCGCTCGCCGACATCCGCTCGATCGTCGGCGGACTGTCCGCCGACTGCCTGCCGCTCTCGCAGGTTCTCGCCGCCTTGCGGCACGAGACCGGAGACAGGCTCGACATGGCCGGCATCGAGCTGAGCTGGCTGCTCGAAGGCGAGGAGGAGAGCGACTGCCTGCTCGACTACCCCGTCTATCGCGGACTGATCTCGCTTCACCGCGAGATCATCACCAACGTCATTCGCCATGCCCATGCCAGTGCGGTCGAGGTCAGGCTGCGCCTGTCGGAGGGCATGCTGTCGATGCGCATCCGCGACGACGGCGACGGCATACCGCCGTCGACGGAGGAGGCACGGACCGGCCACGGGCTTCTCGGCATCCGGCGACGCATCGCCGAACTCGGCGGGGAGATCGCCTTCGAGCCTGTCGAGCGCGGCACCAGCATCGCGATCTCGCTGCCGCTGCGCCGCATCGCGCATGGCGGTGAGCCGGCCAGGACGGCGCAGCCATGATCCCCGCGATCACGGGGTCGCGAGCGGATCAGGCAGAGCCTATCGTAACGATCCGTGCCCCTTCCCGGTAATGACGCAACCTGCATGACGGACAGAACAGAGCCGCAGCACCGCGCCGACCGCACCGGCCTCGTCGTCGAGGACAGGCCCGACACCAGGCGCTGGCTCGTGGCGATGCTGAAGGCCGCCTTTCCCGGCATCACCGTACGCGAGGCGACATCCATGGCGAGCGCGCGGGCACGGCTGCGCGACGAGCGGGGGCGCGACCGCGCCGAGGGCCCGCAGGACATCGCGCTCGTCGATATCGGCCTGCCGGACGGTTCCGGCATTGACCTCATCCGCGAGATCGCGGCGCAGCATGCGCGCTTCAGCCCGATCGTGACCACGATCTATGACGATGACCAGCATCTGTTCGAGGCCATCGCGGCCGGGGCCCAGGGCTATCTGCTGAAGGACCAGCACGAGGATACGATGGTGCGCTACCTGCACCGGATCGACGCCGGCGAGCCGCCCCTGTCCCCCTCCGTCGCCCGGCGGATCATGACGCATTTCGCGCGCCGGCAGCCCGAGCCCGCCGCCGAGCCGGTGATGCTGACGCCGCGCGAACAGGAGGTGCTCGCCCTGATCGGAAAAGGGCTGCGTATCCCCGAGGCCGCCCAGGTCCTGGGCCTCACCTCTCATACCGTCGCCGGCTATGTGAAGAGCGTCTATCGCAAGCTCAACGTCTCGTCGCGGGCGGAGGCGGCGATAGAGGCGGTCCGGCGCGGAATCGTCTGAGGAACGATCAGCCGGGCGCGGCCGGGCGATCCAGCCGATAGGCGAGTGCCGAAAGTAAGCCGCCGATCCCCGCCACGAACACGGCCAGACCGATGGCGCCTTCGTCCTCGAACAGATAGCTGGCGTAAGCGGCCCCCCACCAATTGCCGGCGAGCGTCCCGACGACGACGAGCAGGAGGCGACGGCCGCGCCGCCAGCGCAGGACAAGACGGTCCGAGACCGGCAGGGCGATCAGGGCGACCGGCGCGACAATGGCCAGAAGATGGAGCAGCGCGGCGGCGAGGGGAGCAAAGCCATGGCTGGCGATGCTGAGGAAAAGCAGCATGGGGAAGAACAGGCCGCCGGTCGAGACCGAGAGCACGATCGCGGCGGCCAGCAGACCGCCGACCAGCCCGACCAGCAGGGCCCACAGGGATCGCCCGGGCCAGATGCCGGGCAAGGCTGTCAACGTCGCCCGCATGAGGCCAGCACGAAGGCCGAACGACTGACGATCTCACGCTCGCCGCTGCCGCCGAGCTCAGCGGAATCGTACCAGAGCGTCGGGCCGAGATCGGGCAGGAAAAGGATGGCCGGCGCGGCTGATCCGGCCCGGGGAGCGTCCGCGATCTCGGACAGGTCGCGACGCAGGGGAATGAGGCGCAATGGCGTGGCCGGCTCGGCTGTGTCCGACGCGGCCGCGATGGGCTGGCCGCGCTCGGCGGGAGCGACGCTCGACGGGTCGCGGATCGCTTCAAGCGTCAGGCCACCATAGCCATTGGCGGCCTGAATGCGGAACCAGTAGCTCTGCCGGGCCGTGCGAACGCGCAGAAACAGATTGGAGGCGGCAGTGCCGAACGATCCTGCCGCCAGCAAGGCCAGCTCTGTCCCGTTGTCGCCCCGCTGGACGTAGAGCGCGGATTCCGCCGGACAGGGCCCGGCGGCAAGGGCACCGGGCATCATGGCAGGCGTCAGGACGGCCAGACAGGCAAGGCGGGCGCGCATCGAAACCTCGCGGATCTTCGCGGACAGCCTAGGGAGCCAGCAGTCACCGCTCCATCCCCGGAACAGGGGGCTCTGTATCGCGAGGATTCCCGACATCCGGACCGGGGGATGCGCAGCTCGAAAGCACGGCAGCGTCCGCTCCAGGAAATGACCTCGAGGCCGTCCACGAAGCCGGGTCAACTCCATCCGCCCCGTCCCCCCAGCTCAGCCAAAGCCAGGCTATGATCCGCGCATGCGCTCGATCAGTTGGAGCAGCTCGCTCTGACGACGGGTGTGTGTTTTCGAGAAGATCATCTTCAAATGGTCGCGCACCGTTCCTGAGGTGATCCCGAGCGTCTGCGCGGCGGAAACGGGGTCCTCCCCGGCAGCGAGGAGGAGCGCCGTACGCGCCTCGGCTGGCGTCAGGCCGAATGCTTCGCGCAGTTTCTCCGGCGTCGGAAGCTTGCTGCTCTCGAGGTCATTGACGGTCAGCAGGGCCCTGGCGCCGGTGAGGATATCCGAAAGGCCGGCGATGATCGGCATGGCCTTGACGATGAGCGGCCGGCGTCCCAGTCGACGAAGCACCATCCAATGCGGCTCCGTCCGGGTAACGGAGATGCCCGGTGCCAGGACCGTGGCGATGAGTGCCTGCAGGCGTTCGCTGTTTTCCGCATGCGTCGTGCGCAGCACCCCGTGCGACAGGGTGAAGTCCGACCCGAGCAAAGCTTTCGCATCGGTATTGAGGCGGATGACCCGCCCGGCCGCATTGAGGAGGAACGCAGGCCTTTCAATCAGCTCCATCGTATCGAGCACAGCTTCGGCGCGCTGGGTCGACAGCGTTTCGATCAAGGTCAGCACGCGAGCCAGATGGTGCCGAAGACCCGACAGAGGTCGCAACTCCTCATATGTGAAAGCGTCTTGCCTGGAGTTCCTGAGCATGACCAGGCCGTAATGCTGGCCATCTCGCGAGAACCCCAGCGTACCCCACCACGGCAGGTCCCAAGGACGGAGCCATTCGTTATGGTAGGCGCTGTTGCGCCGCTCCTGCTCGGTGGAGACGTCGTGCTCGATCAGCACTTTCCGCCCTTGGCGAAGAAGCGGCCAGGCGCGGTAACCCCGCAAGTCGCGCTTGTACCAACCGCTGTCGAGAAAGTCGTCGATTGGAGCGACCAGTTCGGGCGAAACCGGCCTTGCGATCAACGTCTTGCTGCCGACATCGGTCGCCAGGCACGCCCCGACAGCATTGGCCGAGCGAGCAATGTCGTTCAGGACGTCCGGCCAGGTCTCCGGGGCGACCACGACATTGTAGAGCTTCTCGAGATCGAGGCCGTTGTCCTTCTCGCCCATGGCTTGTCCTCGATACCCGCACACGACATGCGAAGCAGCCCTCATCAACTGGCGACGCGGGCAGCCCACCCCAATCGGGATATGTCGAACCTAGGGGAATTTGTAGCTTAGAGAGGCGTTTTCGACGCGATCAAAATTTCATAACCTAGAATTTATTCTTATCCATCTCCGCGAATTCGGCTTCAACGCACAATTTTTCGTTCCATAGGATCAGTGTGCTGAACGCCGGTCTTCGCTTCTTTCGCCGTCCACTTCCAAACCTCCCAGCTTTTCTCGATGCAACGGCCCCTGGGGATCCGACGGCCCAGCTTCAGGCTGTTCAGTTGCAGGCGCTGCTGCGGATCGGACGACGGAAGCACTCCGTCGCCTGCCGGGCCGCGACCAATGCGAAGCGCTGACCGCACCCCCGACATTTCCGCGGCAGTCGGCACGGCGTGCGGTGTTGCCGCCTGGATCGATCCACGGCGCGCGCTCCGGTCGGAGTACCGCGTCAAAATGGGGTTAACCCGTTTGCCAGAAGCGCTCTCGGAGGGCGGAACCGTATAATGGCGCCAACCCTCGGGGAGAGCGCTGGTGCAACAGGGTCCCGTCGATCTTGTGGACGAGTCACGCCGTCACGTTGCGCGGCAGGTGATGGATGACCTCGGCGAGGCCACCATCTCGGTCGAAATCACCACGCCGGAGCGTCTGGCAACGATCGAGCGGGAATGGCGCGGCCTTTCAGGCCGCGCTCTGGCCGACAACGCCTTTCTGGAGCCGTCGCTCATCGCAGCGGCAGCCGATGCGCGCGCGGCCGAGATCGCGGTACTGCTGGCCTGGAGCGCGCCGCAGCCCGATACACCCAGTCGACTGGTCGGTCTCTGGGCGCTGGCGCGCCAGCACGCATTTTCGTTTCTGCCGGTGCCGATGCTCAAGACGCCGGTGCTCGAGCACGCCTTTCTCGGCACCCCCGTGCTCGACCGCGACAACGCCGCCGCGGCTTTTTCGGGCATGCTGGACGCGATCGCCACAGAGCGCTCGCTGCCGGATACTCTGAGCATCGGAAGCCTCGATGCGAGCGGGCCCGTCGCCGCTGTCGTCGCTGACGTCCTGGCGCGGCGCGGCTCATCCAGCACCCGGCTCGAAACCCGGCTTCGCCCCGCGCTGCTTAAATCGGTCGCAGGCAGCGGGGCCAGCCCGGTCGCGCCCAGCCGCGCCAAGGCACTGCGCAAGAAGCAGCAGCGACTCGGGCGCCAAGGCCTCGTCAGCTGCACGCGGCATGCGGACGACGGCGAGATCGCGCCGGCCATCGAAGAATTCCTCACGCTCGAGGCTTCGGGCTGGAAGGGGCGCAAGAGCAGCCGCGGGCAGGCGATCCTGCGCACGCCGGCGCTGGCGAGCTTCTTCAAACGGACGATCCTCGCGCTGGCGAACCGCCATCAGGCCCAGATCATCGCCCTGCGCCTCGACGGGCGGGCCATCGCCATGCAGGTCACCGTCCAATCCGGCGAGACGGCCTTCACCTGGAAGTCCGCCTATGACGAAGCCCATCGCGCCTGCGCCCCCGGGCTGCTGCTGCACCAGGAGGTCACCAACCGCTTTCTCGCCGACCCCGCCTTGCATGCGATCGATTCCTGCAATCATCACGATACCGGTCACATGGCCGAATTCTGGGCCGGCCGGCGTGAGGTCTCGGACCTGATCATCACAGTGCGGCCGCAGCGAAGCCTGGCCTTCGGACTGGTCAGCACGGTGGAGATCGCGCATCGCCGCCTGCGCGCTATGGCTCGGCGCATGCGCGCGCTGCTGCAGGCGGCAAGGCAGCACCACGCCGCCCCGGCTATGCCGGCGGGCAAGGCCGGCAAGGTGCAGCCGTGAGCGAAAGCGCTGCCCTGCCGCGCTTCAGCCGGGTCTCGCCAGCGGGTGAACCGCTCCGTTTCGCAGATGATCAGGCAGCAAGCCCGTCCCGGCCGGCGCAGACGCCACGGATACAGCTGGCGAGCGCCCGCGACTTTGCCGACCTGCGGGACGACTGGGCCGATCTGGTCAGCCGCGCAGCAATCCCGAACGTCTTCATGGACCCAGCGGTAGCAACGGCATTCGCCTGCGCCTGGCCGGATCGGGTGCGGGTCCTGTTGGCCTGGACCGACGATCAGGCGGCGGAAGTCCCGCCGCGGCTTCTCGGCGCCTGGCTGCTGGTGGAGCGTCACACCCGGCTGAGCTGGCCCTGGAAGGCCCTGGTCTGCCCGCCGGGGCCGGTCGCCTATCTCGGCACGCCGGTCATCGACGGCAGACAGGTCACGACAGTCCTTGCCGCGATGCTGGCGGCGATCCGCCGGATGCCGGAGCTGCCCAAGCTGATCCAGGCCGGCGACATGTCGGGGGGCTCTGCGGTGACGGAGGCTCTGGAGACCGTGCTGGACGGCGGAGCCGGCAGTGCGCGGCTGCTGGAGACGCGGATTCGCGCCGGCCTGACCTCTTCCGACGACCCGAAGGCCTTTTGGGCCGCCTCGATGTCGCCGCGGCGGCTACAAGGCTTCGCCCGCAAGCGACGCCAGCTGAGCAAGGAGGGCGAGCTGGCGCTGAGCTTCGTCGACGAGCCAGCCGCAGTGACGACCGCGCTGGAGGAGTTTCTCCGGCTCGAGGCCTCGGGCTGGAAAGCCGCGCGCCACAGCGCGCTCGCATCCAATCCGGACACCGGGCGTTTTGCCCGCGAGCTGGTTCTCGGCCTGGCAGAGCGTCGGCTGGTCAGGATCGAGGCGCTGCGGCTGGACGGGAAGCCGATCGCGATGTGGGTGGTGCTGCTGTGCGGAGACGCAGCCTTCACCTGGCGCACCGCTTATGACGAGACCTATAGCCGCTTCTCGCCCGGCGTTCTGCTGCTCGAGCATACGACGATGCGCCTGCTCGCCGATCCGACGATCAGCTTCACTGATTCCTGCAATCACCGCGACACCGGCCAGCAGGCCGAACGCTGGCCGGAGCGCCACGAAGTGCGCGATCTGCTGATCGACGTCGAGCCCGGCCGAAAGCTGCGCCTGCTCTTCCTGGCGAGCCGCGAGAAGGCCTACCGACGCGGCCGCGAGGCGGCGCGACAGCTCTACCATCGTCTGCGCCCCACCCTCGCCCAGCTCCGGCGCCGGCTACGTGGCGAGGCTGCCAAAGACCCGCAAGAGTGAGGACGCCATGGCGCGCTCGGCAGACATCGTAATCGTCGGAGGCGGGCTTGCCGGTGCAAGCGCCGCCGTGATGCTCGGCCGCACGGACCACGACGTCCTCCTGATCGACCCCCATGATCCGCCGCGGCCGGATTTCCGCTGTGAGAAATTCGACCCCTCGCAGATCCGCCTGCTGCGGCGCATGGGCCTCGACGGGCTGGTCCTGCCGGCGGTGACGCAGAATCGCGAGCTCTGGGTCGCACGGCTCGGGCGCCTCGCCGACAAGCTCGCCGTCGAGCAATACGGCATCCTCTACCAGCCGCTGGTGCGTGCAGTCCGGCGGGGCATTCCGCCGCAGGTGCGCTTCCTGAACGGGACCGTGGCGGCGATCAGCCTGAGCGACGACGAGCAAACGGTCACGCTCGCGGATGGCGAGGTCGTGACGGCCCGGCTTGTCGTGCTCGCCAACGGACTGAATCGCGCCCTGCGAGGCGCGCTGGGAATAGGCTGCCAGACGCTCAGCCAGACTCATTCGGTCACGATCGGCTTCGATGTCGTGCCGACCGCGAGCGCGCGCTTGCCCTTCGACTCCCTGACCTATTACGGCGAACGGCCACAGGATCGCATCGCCTATCTCACCCTGTTCCGTCTCGGCACGGTGATGCGCGCCAACCTGATGACCTATCGCGGCCTCGACGATCCCTGGCTCAAAGCGATCCGCGAAACGCCGGAAGCCGCGCTGACGAGCGTTATGCCGCGGCTGGCTGCGCTGATCGGTCCCTTCGCGATCCAGGGCACGGTACGCGTGCGACCGGCCGATCTCTATGTCTCGACCAATGTCGAACAGCCGGGCGTGGTGCTGGTCGGCGACGCCTTCGGCACCTCCTGTCCGGCGGCTGGAACCGGCACGAACAAGGTGCTGTGCGATGTCGAGCGGCTCTGCTCGGTGCATGTGCCACGCTGGCTGGCGACGCCCGGCATGGGAGCGAGCAAGATCGCCTCCTTCTACGCCGACCCGGAAAAGCGTGCGACCGACCTGTCCTCGCGCCGCGCGGCCTATGCGCTGAAGGCCCGTTCCCTCGCCGATGGCCCCCTCGGACACGCAGCCGGCTACGCACGCTATGTCGGCCGCCTGGCCAAGGGATTCACGCGCCGCGGGCTCGCGCGCCTGCGCAGCCTGTCGCAGCAGGCGGGCAGACTCTCCTGGAGGCGCGGCCCGGCACAGGCTGGCCGATGAAATCTCTTGATCTGCGGGAGGCGGCAGCATGAACGAGTCCGTGCCTTCGATTCATTTCCTGTCCGCGGTCGACTGGCCGGAGACGACGTTGCGCTGCGAGGAGGCGGCCTGGGACGCGGAACTGCTCGGCCCCTGGCGCGATCTCGAACGACGCAGCTCCAGCACCAGCTTCTTCCAGAGCCCCGACTGGTGCGAGGCATGGGTCGAGGCGGCGCGGGCCTGCGGTCAGCCGGAAACGCCCCGGATCGCGACCATCTGGCGCGGCCGGACGCTGGTGCTGCTCTGGCCTCTCTCCGTCCGGCAGCTCTCTTTCTGCCGGATCCTGCATCATCTCGGCGAGCCCGCGACCCAATATGGCGACGTGCTGATCGACAAGCGGGAAGATCGCGACCTGCTGTTCGGCATCGCCTGGGACATGGTCCGCAACTGGCATGATGTCGACACCATCGAGCTGCGCCGCGTCCGCGACGACACGGCGCTCGCCAGCCAACTCGCCCGACATCGGGTGGCAGGCTCGCAGGCGAGTGCGCCGATGCTCGATTTCCGCAGCCTCGACGGCGGCAGCGCCGACGGCCAGCGCACGGGCCGCACGCGTCAGGCGCTGCGGCGGCATCAGCGCCAGCTCGCGGAACATGGGCCGGTCAGCTTCGCGCTGGCACAGCGGCCGGAGGAGCAATGTCTGCTGATCGAGCACGCATTCGCGCTGAAGCGGGTCTGGCAACAGGAGAAGGGGGCCGTCAGCGCCGGCTACGCTCATGGTGCGAGCCTGGGCTGCCTGCTACGTCTCGCCAGGGAGGGCTGGCTTCTGGCGGCCTATCTGCGTACCGGCGACGAGATCGCCGCCATCGAGATCGGCGCCGTCAGCCAAGGACGCTACTGGTCCCTGGTCCAGAGCTACGACCTGCGCTTCGCGAAACACGCTCCCGGCCGGCTGCTGTTCTGGCATCTGCTGGAATGCTGCCCGGAACTCTCGATCGACGTCTTCGACTTCCTGGCGCCGGCGCATCGACACAAGCTCGAATGGGCGAACAGGGAGGTCCCGATCGCGGACTATCTCATCCCGGTCTCGCGGCGCGGCCGCCTCGCCGCCACCTATCTCGGGCGTATCCGTCCGGTGCTGCGTGAATGCTACCACCTCCTACCCTCCGGGCTGCGCCAGCATGCCGGAAAGCTGCTGCACCGGTTGGGCTGAGGGCCATATCGGCCGCATTGCTGCGCCAGCCGGGGTACCTCTGCCGCCCGCTCGACGGCCTGCCCCCGACACGTCTTCAATAGCCTGGAGCAGTTTCGAGCGAAGCGAGCGCCGGTTCGCATGAAGAAAACGCGATGAAATAGAGAATTGGAGCGTTTCCCCGATTCCACAAAAAACGGAAACGCCCTGGCGACGAGAAAATGAGAGGCGCCGAGCATGCCGCTACACCTCTCTGTCGAGATGCCGGCCAGCTTCGCCGCGGCACCGCGAGCACGGGCGCGGCCGGATTGGGGCGATCGCTATCTCGGGCTGCTCTGCTTCGTGCTGGCGGGCTACGCGATCTTCGGCAAGGGCTTCGCCTATGTCGGCGTGCCGCCGCTGTTCATCGGCGAGATCACGCTCGTGCTCGGCGTGCTCGCCTTGATGGCATCGCGCAGCTGGATCGCCATGCTGATGACGGTACCGAGCCTCGCGCTCCTCGCCTTCATGGGATGGGTCGCGGTGCGGACCGTGCCGGGCATCCCGGTCCACGGCTTCGATGCGCTGCGCGACAGCGTCATCGCGCTCTATGGCACCTTCGCCTTCATCATCGTCGCACTGTTGCTGCAGAAGCCGGCGCGGCTCGGCCGGCTGCTCGGCACCTATAGCCGGTTCGCCTTGCTCTACGGGCTTTCCGGCGCGGCCCTAGCCTACACCACCAGCTCGCTCTCGCATCTGCTGGCCTGGCCGTTCTCCGGCGTGCCGGTAGTCTATGTCCGCATGGGCGAGGCGGCGGTGCATCTGTGCGGCGCGACCGTTTTCGTGCTGCTGGGCTTACGTCGCGTTCCCTGGCCCTGGCTCGTTGCCGTGCTCGTCGGCTTCCTGATGATCGCGATCAGCCGCGGGGCGATGCTCGCCTTCCTGCTACCGGTGCTTCTCGCGGCCGTGCTCGGCGGTCAGGTGCGAAAGCTCATACCGATCGCGGCAGGAGGCGGCGCGGTGTTCGCGATCGTCCTGATGTTCGGCCTGCAGGTGGAGCTCGAAAGCGGGCGGGTGATCGGCCCGACCCAGCTGATCAACAATGTCGAGAGCATCATCGGGCGCAGCGAGGCCTCCAATCTCGACGGTACCAAGACCTGGCGCCTGCGCTGGTGGCAGGCGATCCAGGACTACACGCTGCGCGGCCCATATTTCTGGACGGGCAAGGGCTTCGGCGTGAATCTCGCCGAGGATGACGGCTATGTCGTCGGAGCGGAGGGGGGCGGTGCTCCAGTCCGGGCCCCGCACAACGTCCATCTCGGCATTCTGGCAAGGGCCGGAGTGCCCGGCCTCGGCCTCTGGATCGTGCTGCTGCTGTGCTGGTTCGGCATGCTCGTGCGCAGCCATCTCGCCGCGTTGCGCCATGGCGACGAGCGAGCTGCCAAACTGTTCATCTGGATCGGCTGCTACGGCCTGTCGATGCTGATCAACGCCTCCTTCGATGTCGCACTCGAAGGACCGATGCTGGGAATCTGGTTCTGGTCGATCATCGGGCTCGGCATCGGCAGTTCGATGCTGCAGGATTTCGCGCAGCGCCGGAGGCCGGCATGGCCGCCGAGCACCTGAAGGCCGCGGCAGCAGGCATGCTGCTGCTCACCGCCGCCCCGGCAAGCGCGGCGGTTCCGGCGGCCCCTGAACCGCGGCCCGCCTCCGCCTGCCCGGCCGGCGCAACTCGCATCACGAGCGAGCACTCGCTCTCGCAGGCCGTCGCGACGGCACCGAACGGCACCACCTTCTGCATCGAGGCCGGACTGCACCGGCTGCAATCGGCCCAGCCGAAGCGCGGCCAGCGCTTCTTCGGCGAACCGGGCGCCATTCTCAGCGGTGCCGCGATCCTCGCTGGCTTTCGCGCCGTTGACGGCGTCTGGGGCGCCGCCGGGATCGCTGCGCCCGGCCCGGCCAACGGGGTCTGCAAGACCGGCTACGAAGCCTGCCAGTGGCCGGAAGCCCTTTTTCTCGACGGCAAGCCATTGCAGGCGGTCGCCGACCGCGCGCAATTGCGGCCCGGCCGCTTCTTCCATGACCGGCTGCGCAACGAATTCCTGATTGCCGAAGCTCCCGAAGGGCGCCTGGTCGAGGTCGCGCGCGCCCGCTATGCCCTGTTCGGCGCCGCCGCCGACGTCACGGTCCAGGGGCTGGTCTTCGAGAAATACGCCAACCCGCCCCAGGAAGGCGCAGTCCGTGGCGACGGCCCGAACTGGCGGATCGAGGATTGCGACTTCAGGCTGAACAGCGGGGCCGGCGTCTCGGTCGGCCCTAACGGACAGGTCCTGCGCAGCAGGATCCACGACAACGGCCAGATCGGCGCCACGGCCGACGGCACCGACATCCTGTTCGAAGGCAACGAGATCTTCGGCAACAACCGTTCCGGCTTCGATCCGAGCTGGGATGCGGGCGGCATCAAGGTCACGGTCAGCCAGAACGTCATCTTCCGGAACAACAACGTGCACCATAATGACGGGCCGGGTCTGTGGTGCGACGAAAGCTGCGTGAACACCACCTTCGAGGGCAACCGCGTCGCCTATAACAGCTCGGCCGGGATCTTCTTCGAGCTCTCCTCGAAGGCCGTCATCCGCAACAATGTGCTCTGGCAGAACAATCAGGCCGGCGCATCCTGGTACTGGGGCGCCGAAATCCAGATCGCGGCCTCGGAACAGGCGCTGGTCCACGACAATGTGCTGGTCGTCCGCGAATCCGGTCGCGCGATCATGCTGATCGACCAGAACCGCTGGAAGGTGGGCGGCGGCTTCTACAAGACACGCGACAATCGCGTCACCGACAACGAGATCACCTTCATGGGCCGCGGCTCGGCCGGCGGCGTCTCGGTCTCCGACCCGAGCGCGGAGAATTTCGCGATCATCGAACGCGGCGGCAACCTGTTCGACGGCAACCGCTACCGGACCATCACCGGCGCACCGGCACCGCGCTTCGTCTGGGGAACGGTGGAGATGGATTTTGCGAACTTCCGCGCCCGCGGCCAGGAAAAGCAGGGTAGCCTGACGGCCGGTGCCAGCGTTCCGCACTGACCCCCTTCTTCGCTTCAGCCCGGCTTCTTGGGGATCGGCGCCGGCGCGGCGGCCGCGCCGTGCGGCAGGATCCGGAAACTGCGCAGGCGCCCGCCCGGCCGCAGCCAGCGATCCAGCGGCTTCTCGAGCGCAAGGTAGAAGGCCACGCCGATCGCGAGCGCCAGCGCCACCCCGACCAGCCGCACGACAACATCATAGCTCGCCGGCACGCCGAGGCCGCCGAGCAGCTTGCCGCCGGCCGAGAGCACGAACCAGTGCGAGAGATAGATGCTGAAGGAGGCTTCGCCGAGCAGCACCATGCTGCGCCCGAGCCGGCTGTCCTTCTGCAGTGCCTGCCGGCACAGGATGAAGCCGGCGAAAACGAGGCCGGCGGCGGCGATGCGCCAGAGCGGCATCAGCTTGCCCGAAGGCGCCTCCCAGACGGCCCAGAGCAGGATCAGAGCCGGCGGCAGCACTTGCAGGGCGAGGTCGGCGGCCCGGCGTCCCTCCAGTTCGCGCACCAGCCAACCGAGGGCGAAGGCCAGCATGAAGGGGTTGAAGACATGCGTCAGGAAAGCGGCGCCGAGCGTGCTCGCACCGGGGACAGGCCCGGCCGGCGAGCCGAGCGCCAGACCGACGGCACCGAGCGCCGTCAGCAGCCAGGCAAGGCCGATCCGCGCACCACGCCCCGAGCCGACGGTCGCCAGCATCAGCGCCACGCCGAGATAGAACAGGATTTCGTGCTCGAGCGTCCAGCCGACGCCGAGGATCGGAAAGCCCTGCTGCGGCAGGATCAGGAAGGACTTCGCCATGCTGATCGGATCGGGGCTGAAACCCATCAGATGCCAGGCCGGCTTGATCAGATAGACGAGGACCACGAGGCTAGTGAAGAACCAGTACATCGGTATCAGCCGCAGGACGCGCGCCGCGAAAAAGGCGCCGCCCGTGTCCTTCTCACCGACCCGCATGGCGATGACATAGCCGGAGACGATGAAGAAGAGCTCGACGCCGAGCGCCGAGAAGGGCTGATACCAGGACCGGGCGATCGCCAGATTCGAGAAATGCTTGGTCAGCAGGTCGGAATGACAGAGCACGACCTCGCCGGCGGCGAAGGCGCGCAACCACTGCAGCTCCAGACGTCGAGACGCTTGCACCGTTCCGCCCCTCACCGGCTCAGCCTGGCCGCGGCCGGAGGCCCCGGCTTCCATCGCCTTTCGGAAACGCGGCGCATCGAAGCCGACGTCCCGGCCCTGCCTTCCGAGCGGTCATCTCGATCGGTTCTCCGCATCGCCTTTCTCTCCGCTTCCGGCGAGCCTGCCCGGCTCGGTCCTCTGCCGAGGGCTCTAGCGCGCCCCACGCGACGTCAGCACCGCCGGGAAGGTCTCGAGCAGGATGTAGATGTCGAGCCAGAGCGACCAGTTGCGGATGTAGAAGAGATCCTCCTCCTGCTGCACCTCAAGGTCGCCGCCGCTGCGCGAGCTGACCTGCCACAGGCCGGTCAGGCCGGGCGGCACGCTGACCCGTATCGACTGGAAGCCGGGGTCGAAGCTCGCCATGTGGTAGTCCGGGAACGGTCGCGGGCCGACCAGGCTCATGCCGCCGCAGACGATGTTCCAGAGTTGCGGCAGCTCATCGAGGCTGGAACGGCGCAGGAAATGGCCGATCACCGGCAGGATCCGCGGATCGTCCTTGAGTTTGAAGAAGCGCTCCCATTCGGCGCGCGCCTGCGGATTACGTTCCAGATGCTCCTGGAGCCGGCTTTCGGCGTCGGCATACATGGTGCGCAGCTTGAGGACGTTGAGCTCACGACCGTCGCGCCCGACGCGGCGCTGCCGATAGAAGGCATGGCCGGGATCGGCGATCTTCACCGCCAGAGCGAGCATCAGGATCAAGGGGGAGGCCAGCAGCAGCAGGGGCACGGTGACCATGAGATCGATCCAGCGCTTGATCGCGAGATGCCCCGGCTGGAACAGGTCGAAGCGCACCTCGAGGCCGAGCGCCCCGCCGAGATTGCGCGTGTGCATGCCGACATTCGGCAACCCATCGGCATTCTCGGCGACGACGACATGCGGCGCCCGGACATCCGACAGCGTGATCCCCGGCCAGCCCTCGCCCGGCAGCAGGGCCGCCGCCGCGACGATGACGACCTCGGCCTGTTCCGAGAGCCTGGCCAGATCCGCCGAGCCGCCCAGCATCGGAACCGGCCCGGCCTCGGCGCTTTCCAGATCCGGCCGGTCGCCGATCAGGCCGATCGGGCGCAGCCCCAGCTTCGGATCGCGCAGCAGCCGCCTTGCCATCGCGTTGCAGAGCTCGGGCGGGCCGACAAGGATGGTCGGTGCGCCCCAGATCCCGGCCCGCGTCAGCAGATACCGGACCAGCCCTTCCGTGTAATGGCCGATGACGAACAGCGCGCTCCCAAGCAGGAGGATCGCCGCCAGGCTCTCCGGCCCCTGCCAGGCGGCGAACGCCAGCACCGCCATCACCGAGAGCATCAGCGCCGCCTGCGCGCGCAACCGCAGGCGGTCTATCGGGCAGGGCCCCCAGCAACCATAGATCCCGAACGAGGCATGCAAAGGCACCACGAGCGCGATCCCGGCCAGACCGGCTTCGAGGGCATCATGAAGCGCTGCCGGCGCGATCTGCATCGTCAGCGCGACCGCAAGCCCGGCGGCCAGGAGATCGCCGGTCACGAGCGCCGTCACCACGGCGATACGGCGGCGCGACCAGGCACCGCCCCGCCGCACCGATCGCGGGACCGACGGAACGCGCGTGGCGCTCAGTTTCGGCGAGGCAACCGAGGATATGGCCAGAGGCATGACGCGCACCCTCCCCCTTCCCAGCAATGACGCGCCGTTGCGGCGCTATTCGGCCGCCTGCACCTGCGGGGCTTCGGCCTTCCGGGCCAGCATCTCGGCGATCCAGCGATAGGTGGGCTTCAGCCCGTCCTTCAGCAGGATGCCGGGTTCCCAGCCGAGCACCTCGCGCAGGCGGGAATTGTCGCTGTTGCGCCCGCGGACACCCTGCGGGCGCGAGCGGTCATGCTGCTTGACGATGCGCTTGCCGGCGATCCCGGCCACCATGTCGACGAGCTGGTCGACGGAGACCAGTTCATCGGTGCCGAGATTCAGCGGCCGGTCGTAGTCCGAGCGCATGATGCGGAAGATGCCCTCGACGCAGTCGTCGACATGCATGAAGGAGCGCGTCTGCTGGCCGTCGCCCCAGATTTCGATCGCGGCGCCATCGGCCGCGAGCGCAACCTTCCGGCAGATCGCCGCCGGCGCCTTTTCGCGACCACCATCATAGGTACCGAGCGGCCCGTAGACATTGTGGAAGCGGACAGTGCGGGTCGGGAAGCCCCAGTCCTCCGTAAAGTACTGGCACATTTTCTCCATATAGAGCTTCTCGAGCCCGTAGCCCTCCTCCGGATCGGCCGGGAAGGCATCGTCCTCGCGCAGTGGCGTCACATCGGGCTTGTGCTGCAGATATTGCGGATAGATGCAGGCCGAGGAGGAGAACAGGAAGCGCTTCACCTCGGCTTCCCGCGCCGATTTCACCATGTTCACGTTGATCAGCGTGTTGTGCAGCGTGATCGCGGCATGGGACGAGGTGATGTAGCCGATCCCGCCCATATCGGCGGCGAGATGATAGACCTCGTCGACCCCTGCGACCGCCTTCTCGCAATTGCCGGGAAGCCGCAGATCGAGCAGCGCGAACTCATGTGCCTTGCTCGCCTCGTATTCCGGCGCCTTGATGTCGACCCCGCGTACCTTGTGGCCGTGAGCCACCAGATACGAGACGAGATGATGGCCGATGAAGCCGCCGGCGCCGGTGACCAGTGCGATCTTGTCAGGCATGTCGCTCTCCAGCTCTGCATTGGAGGATTGGATACGGGTTCAGCCGGTGATCAGGCGGCGCAGGCGCCGCCGCGTGCCCAGCCAGAAGGTCGTCGCCGAACGCCGGACGAGGTCTCCGCCGACCGCCGCGAGAAAGCCCGGCACGATGCGCAGATAGCGGCGGCCGAGGCGGCGCGGCTCCTGGCAGAGTCGGAACAGCCATTCGAGTCCGTTGCGCTGCATCCAGAGCGGGGCCTGGGCCTTGCGACCGGCCAGGAAATCGAAGGCGGCGCCGACGCCGATCAGCACCGGTGCGTCGAGGCGCGCGCCATGGCTCGCCATCCAGTATTCCTGCTTCGGCGTGCTGAGGCCGACCCAGACGATGTCGGGCTTGGCCGCATTGATCTGGGCCACGACATCGTCGTCCTCGTCGCTGGTCAGCGGGCGGAAGGGCGGGCACAGCGTCCCGGCGACGACGAGGCCGGGGCAATCGCGCTTGAGCGCCGCGGCGAGCTGATCGGCGACGCCCTTGTCGCCGCCATAATAGAATTGCCGGTAGCCCCGCTGGGCCGAAAGGGCGCTGAGCGCCCGCATCAGATCCGGCCCATAAACCCGCCGGGTATCGGCATGACCGAGCAGGCGCGAGACCCAGACCAGGGGCATGCCGTCCGGCGTCGCCATGCCGGCCTGGTTGTGGATCGCCCGCAGGACCGGGTCGCGTCGGCTCTCCATGACGCCATGCGCGCCGGTGATGCAGACATAATGGTGCTTGCCGGCCGCGATCCAGGACTCGATCGTGTCGAGCGCCCTGGGCAGGTCGATGGCGGCGACACGGACACCGAGAATCTCGACGCGTGGCAGCGGCGGGCGGGAGATCGGCGTGTTCATGCCACCACCTTCAGCTCCAGCGATTGCGGGGGAGCCGGGGCCTTGGCCAGGAGCTCGTCGAAATAGGCGATGGTGCGGGACAGGCCTTCCCGCAGCTCGACCCGCGGCTTCCAATGCAGCAACTCGGAGGCGCGCCCGATATCGGGGCAACGCTGCCGGGGATCATCGGCCGGCAGCGGGCGGAAATCGAGCGCCGAGCGCGAGCCGATCAGTTCGATGATGGTTTCGGCGAGCTCGCGCACGCTGATCTCATGCGGATTGCCGAGATTGACCGGTCCGATCACGTCGCCATCGACGTTCATGAGCCGGATCAGCCCGTCGACGAGGTCGTCGACATAGCAGAAGGAGCGCGTCTGGCTGCCGTCGCCATAGAGCGTGATCGGCTCGTTGCGCAGCGCCTGCACGATGAAGTTCGAGACTACCCGACCATCCTTCGGATGCATGCGCGGGCCATAGGTATTGAAGATCCGGGCCACCCGGATACCGAGGCCGTGCTGGCGCTGATAATCGTAGAACAAGGTCTCGGCGCAGCGCTTCCCTTCATCATAGCAGGCGCGCGGACCGTTGATGTTGACCAGGCCGCGATAGTCCTCGCGCTGCGGATGGACCTCGGGATCGCCATAGACCTCACTGGTCGAAGCCTGGAGAATGCGGCAACGCAGCCGCTTGGCGAGGCCGAGCATGTTGATCGCGCCCATGACACTCGTCTTCGTCGTCTGCACGGGGTCATGCTGGTAGTGGATCGGCGAAGCAGGACAGGCGAGATTGTAAATCTCGTCGACTTCGACATAGAGCGGAAACGTTATGTCATGACGATGAACATCAAAATTCTTGTCAGAAAGAATATCAGATATATTTCCGCGATTGCCCGTGAAATAATTATCAACACAGACAACCTCATTTCCTTGGGCTAATAATTTCCTGCAAAGATGCGATCCCAGGAAACCAGCTCCTCCAGAAACCATAACCCGTTTCATTCTACTCTCCGGATTATTTATGTTGGCGGGATATCCATCCAAAGAAAGATAATGTCGTGAATATCTCTCTATAAATTTCGGAAATAAGCCCTCTCGATTTCGTATTTAAAATTAATTTTTACTTCGCATAACCAATTGTTAAGTATTTATAATTTCGAAATCAGACAATTGCTATTTCGGGGCATGCTCAATCAGCCACGCCCATCTTGCAGAGGTACTCCGTCGCACCGCCCCTGACGCGGCAGCCCTTTGGAGGGAGGTGCCGTCGCCGGGTTCCGGCATCCCGGCCCCGCCAATGCCCTGACCATGCGACATGAAATGACCACGACCACCGCCAAACAACGCAATATTTCCAAAGCCTTGGAGCCAACCTGTCGAGGGGTAGCCCTTTCGCGCCCGGCTCGTCGCCCTAATGCGCCCGATCGAAACCGGCGCGGTGCTCTAGCGTGTCCTCACAAACCCGCCTCGCCAGACCGATGACGGATGGCCCGGAGGCCGGGTTCGGAGACATCCAGGAAGGTTCCACGCAATGCCCGCTCGCCAGACATCCGAACCGCAGGCCCTGACGCCGTCTCCGGCGCGGGCAGTGCGGGCCCCGGCCGCAACGGTGAGATTGTCCTGGCTGGCCGGGCTCTGCGTGCTCGCTCTCCCGCTCCTCCCAGCCGCGGCGGCCGAGCAGAACGCCTATCGCGTCGCCCCGGGCGACCGCATCGGCATCACCGTCTTCGGCCAGGCCGACATGTCCGGCGATACGATGATCGATTCCAGCTACAGCATAGCCGTGCCGCTGGTCGGGTCCGTATCGGTGCGCGGCCTCACCCTCAGGGAGATCGAACAGCGCGTCGCCAAGAGCCTCGCGGACGGCTATCTGCAGAATCCGGTCGTGTCCGTGCGGCTCACCGAGCCGCGCCCGATCTATGTCGTCGGCGATGTCCGCACAGCCGGCGTTTATCCCTACCGCCACGGCGTTTCTGTGCTCGGCGCGGTCGCGCTGGCCGGGGGGTTCGGCGTTCCCGAGGAACAGGTGCGCGCCGCGCTGCGCACCGACTTCGTCCAGGCCGATGAACGGGTCCGCGCCCTGGAGACGACCAGGCTGACGCTGACGGCCCGGCGCATCCGGCTCGAGGCGCAGCGTGACGGGCGCAGCCCCGATTTCAGCAGCCTCGCGGCCGGGCGCGGCTCCGAAGAATTCGTGACGCAGCTCAAGGCCAGCGAGACCGAGCTGCACAATTTCCAGACCTCCGCCCTGCAGCAGCAGATCGAGATGCTGCAGCAGCAGGAGCCGAAGCTCCAGGACAATAAGCGCTTCGTGCAAGACCAGCTCAATGCCGAGAAGCGCCAGCTCGAACTGATCCAGCAGCATCTCGTCGACTACAACGCCCTGCTCAGCTCGGGTCTGGCGCGGCGCTATACCGGGATCGAATTGCAGCGCGAGGAAGCGCGCAATCGCGGCAACATTGCCCGTTTCAATGCCGACATCTCGTCGAACGGACTCGCCCTCGGCGAACTCAGCCTGCGGATCCGGGAAGCACGCGAGGCCTTCCAGCGCCGTGTCTGGAGCGAGATGCAGGACGTCGTGCAGCGCCTCGCCGAGACCGATGCGGCACTGCCCGCCGCGCGGCTGACGCGTGAGCTCAGGCTGCGCCAGGTCGGTCTCGCCGAAGAAACCGCCGGGCCGCCGAAGCGCTCCCTGTTCGTGACACGCCAGACCGAACAACGCAGCGAGACTTTCCCGGTCGTCGAAGGCGCCCTGCTCGAACCCGGGGACATCCTGCGCGTCGAGCGGCAGCGCCCGCCCGAGCCCGACCTGCCCCCGACCGCCGCCGCCATGCGCTGACCCGGCCTTTCCCCGCCCTTGAAACTGGAGCGAGACATGAGCTGCCCAATCCGGCCCCTGATCATGTGTGGTGGCGCGGGGACGCGCCTTTGGCCGATGTCGCGCGAATCCTTCCCGAAGCAGTTCGCGCTGCGCGTCGGTGGCTATTCGATCTTCCAGCAGACGGTGCTGCGGGTCACGGGGCCGGAATTCGGCCGGCCCGTGATCATCACCAACCAGACCTATCGCTTCATCGCCGAGCAGCAGCTCGCCGAAATCGATGTTCTGGCCGACTTCGTGCTCGAGCCCGCCCGCCGCGACACGGCGCCGGCGATCATCGCCGCGGCGACCCTGGCTGGGCAAAGCGACCCCGATGTGCCGCTGTTGATACTCGCCTCGGATCATCAGGTCCGTGACGGCGAGGCCTTCCGCACCGCCGTTCTCGCCGGCCTGCCGGCGCTGGCGGCCGGCTGGCTGGTGACCTTCGGGATCCTGCCGACCGATCCCGCTACGGGCTATGGCTATATCGAGCCCGGCGAGACGCTGCCCAGCGGCGCTCGAACCGTCAGGCGCTTCATCGAGAAGCCCGATGCCGAGCGGGCC
Organism: Allobosea sp. GW823-FHT01F03; assembly: GCF_058798075.1. Classification (NCBI taxonomy): domain Bacteria; kingdom Pseudomonadati; phylum Pseudomonadota; class Alphaproteobacteria; order Hyphomicrobiales; family Alloboseaceae; genus Allobosea; species Allobosea sp. GW823-FHT01F03. The sequence continues at coordinate 5,413,219 of NZ_CM179505.1, forward strand.
AGGCGCTATGTCCTCGACGGGATGCTGTGGAACTCCGGCAACTTCATGGCCAGCGCGCGCACCCTGATCGAGGAGTATGCGCTGCACCAGCCCGCCAGCGCTGCCGCCGTGGCACGAGCCGCCGAGCAGGCCACCGTCTCGCCCGGCGTCTTCGCGCTCGAGGCAAAATCCTATGGCGAAGCCGAACAGCTCTCGATCGACTATGCGGTGATGGAGCGGACGGCGCGCGCGGTCGTGGTGCCGCTCGCCTGCGGCTGGTCGGATGTCGGCAATTGGGACCTGCTCTGGGCCGTCAGTGACCAGGACGGGGCCGGCAATGTCAGCCGGGGCGAAGTCGTCCTCTCCGACGCCCATGGCTGCTATGTCTCGAGTGACGGGCCGCTGACCTCGGTGCACGGCGTCGAGGATCTGATCGTCATCGTCAACAAGGACGCGATCCTCGTGACCGACCGCCACCGCAGCGGCGAGGTCAAGCAGATCGTCGAAGGCCTGCGCCAGACCGGGCGGCAGGAGGCCGACACCCATTGCAAGGTCTATCGCCCCTGGGGCTGGTACCAGGTCACCGATTGCGGCGACGATTTTCAGGTCAAGCGTATCGTCGTCCATCCGAAGGGCCGGCTCTCGCTGCAGAGGCATGGGCATCGCGCCGAACACTGGGTGGTGGTCCGCGGCACCGCCCAGGTCACGGTCGGCGAAGAGGTCCGGCTGCTGACGCCGAACCAGCACGCCCATATCCCGCTCGGCGCCATCCACCGGCTCGAGAACCCCGGCAACACACCGGTCGAGCTCGTCGAGGTGCAGTGCGGCGACTACCTCGGTGAGGACGACATCGTCCGCATCGAGGACATTTATCAGCGAGTCTGACGATGGGCTCGCCGCGCCCCTTTGCCGGCAACCCATCGCCACGGTGCGGGCCCTGGGCCTTCGGCCCGGTCCGCACCATCCCGGCCGGGAGCACGCCGCTTTCGACGATCCCCGCCCCGAGCAACCCCGGCAAGCCCAGCGCTTCGCCACAGAAGGCCGCGTTAAGGTCATGAACTGGGCGTTCCAGAATCCGATCCGGCTGGAAGAAGGCGCTCCACGGCATTTCGAGCATGTCGGCTACGAGGCCGGCCTCGCGCTGTGGCGCCGCCGCCGGATGATCATCGGGCTGATCGCGCTGGCGCTGCTCGCTGCCACGGCCTTCCTTTTGACGAGCGAGAAGCGCTATGCCGCGACCTCCCTCGTCCAGATCGATTTCAGCCGCGATGATCCGACCGGCCGTCGCACCGCCGGCCTGCCGCTCGATGCGAGCGCCCTCGTCGAGACCGAATCTCGCTTCGTCCGCTCCCGCACGATTACCCGCCAGGTCGCCGAACAGCTCGCCGCCGAGGCCGCCGCCAAGCCCGCTGCACGGCTGGGAGCGCCCGTCCCCGATCCGGAGCAACTCGAGTCGCAGATCGAGCAGCTGGCGCGCAATCTCACGGTCCGGAACGACAGCCGCTCCTATCTGATCGAGATCGGCTACACTGCCAATACGCCGGCCAAGGCCGCCGAGATCGCCAACCGATTCGCCGATACCTATCTCGCCAATCGCGGCGAAACGAGTTCCGCTTCGGCCCGCCGGGCCGCCGAATGGTATGCCGACCAGATCGAGGTCACGCGCAAGAGCCTCGAACAGGCCGAGCGCGCTGCCGCCGACTACCGCCGCAGCTCCGGCATCGTCGAGACCACTGCGGAAGGCGCGGTGCTGCTGCAGCAGCGGCTGCGCGAGATTTCGAGCCAGGTCAGCGCCGCCACGCTCGCGCGGGTGAACGAGGAATCGCGGCTCGAGCGCGCCAAGCTGGCGGCCGCCGAAGGCAACATCCCGCCCGACATCGCGGCACTGCCTCAGATTCAGCGGCTGATCGAAAGCCGGGAGACGGCGCGCCGGCAAGCCAGCACGCAGGCCGCCGCAACCGGCGAGCGCCATCCTTCGGTGATCCAGGCCCGCGCTTTGCAGCAAGAGGCGGAGGCGCGCCTGCAGAACGAGGTCGCGAATGCGCTGGCTGCGATCACTGAGGACGTGAAGAGCGCACGCCGTGTCGAGGAAGAGCTGGAAACCGGCGTCGGCAAGGCGAAATCGAGCCTGATCGATGCGCGGGCGAGAGAAGCGGAGCTGCGGACCCTGCAGAGCCGGGCCGATGCGCTGCGCGAGCGCCTCAAGGTCTTGAACGAGGGTCATATGCAGGCCCGCGCCCTGTCCGAGCTGAAGCCGGTCGTGGCGCAGATCATGGCGGCGGCGGAACCAAGCCGGGCCCCGGCCGGCCCGAAGAAGGGGCTGACCCTGGCGCTCTCCGGGCTCGGCGCCGCCGTGTTCGGCGGGCTCCTCACCTTCCTGCTCGAACGCCGGGATGTCGGCTTCCGTAAGGAAGAGGAGGTGCTGGCCGCCACGGGCAGCCCCTGCATCGGCCTGCTGCCGGCGCTGCAGCCAGGCGATGCCCGGGTCAACGCCGCCACCCAGCGCGAAATCCTGCGCGCGATCATCGCCACCCACCGTCTCGCGGAATCCGGGCCGGCCAAAGTCCTGCTGATGACCTCGGCCCTCCCCGAGCAGGGCAAGTCGCAGGCGCTCGAGGCTCTCGCCCATTGCCTCGTCGAGATGGGACGTCGCGTTCTCGTCGTCGACGCTTCTCCGCGCAGCGAGCTCGACGGCACCGGGAAGGCGGCGCTCGAGGACATCGTCGCCGGCAGCGCCGCGCGCAAGCGGGCGCTCGAAAGCGGCCGGCAATGGAGCCCGGCGGACATGCCGCTGCGCAATCCGCTGCTGCGGCGAAGGGCACCGCTGGCGGCCAGCGAAGCGCGCCAGCTCTCGGTGGTGCACCGTCGCGGCGGCCTTTCCGACAGCGCCTCCGCCTTCACGCCGGCGACGCTCGCGGATCTGGTCATGGAGGCGCGCTCGTCCTTCGACGTCGTGCTGATCGAAGCACCGCCGGTCCTGCTGGCCGCGGATGCGCTGATCCTCGCCCATTTCGCCGACATCGTCCTGCACGCGGCGCGCTGGCAGGACACGCCGAAAGCCACCGTCGCCGCGGCGGTGAAACGGCTCTGCGACGGCGGCATGAGGGTCCACGGCGTGCTTCTGACCCAGGTGGACGTCGAGCGCTATGCGAGCTTCCAGAGCTTCCGCGCCCCGTCCTCCGCCTACAGGATTCGCAAATATTACGCCGATTTCGACTGAATGCCGGGGAGGTGACCTTGGGCCTGCGCGATCGCATCATCATCACAGGCGGCAACGGCTATGTCGGCCGCCAGCTGACCCGCCAGCTCTACGAGCAGCACGATGTCTGCGTCGTCGACAATCTCCGCTATGGCGAGCTCCGCTTCACGCCGGCCGATCTCGAACGCATCCGCTTCGAGCGCCTCGACATCACCGACGAGTTGGCGATGGCGCGGCTCGTCCGGGAGTTCCGGCCGGATGTCATCGTCCATCTGGCCGCGATCCACTACATCCCCGAATGCGAGAACGATCCGGCACTGGCGCTGCGGACCAACCTGCTCGGCCTGGTCAGCGTCCTGCTCGCGGCACAAAGCGGCACGCGCTTCGTCTTCGCGAGCAGCGGCGCGGTCTACAAGCCCGACCTCGCCCCGCATTGCGAGATGTCGGCGGCGCTCGAGCCGAACGACATCTATGGCATGAGCAAGCTGCATGGCGAGCAATATGTCCGCTATCTCGCGCAGCAGCGCTCGCTCTCCGCGGTCATCGTCCGCCTGTTCAACGTGGTCGGCCCCGGCGAGACCAATCCGCATCTCCTGCCCGAGATCGTCGCGCAGTTGAAGGCCGGCCATCGCGTGGTCCGGCTCGGCAATCTCTGGCCGAAGCGCGACTACATCCATGTCGAGGATGCGGCGCGCGGCTTCGCCACGATCGCGACCGCCAGGCGGTTGCAAACGGAAAGCACGGTCACGGTGAATCTCGGCTCCTCGCAGCCCTATTCGGTCGAGGAGGTCCTGCACAAGCTGCGCGCCATTGCCGACATCGAATTCGAGCTGGAGCAGGATGGCAGCCGGATCAGGCCGGTCGACCGCCCCTTCCTGGCCGCCGACACCACCCAGATCCGCCGACGCTTCGGCTGGGTCCCGGCCTTCACCATCGACGACGCGCTGCGCGACCTCTGGCGCGCACCGGACCTCGCCCGTGCGCTGGTGGAGAAATATCAATGATGAAGGTCCTCGCCGCGATCGTGGCTCCGCCGCATCTCAGCGTCAGCGGCGCCGGCCGGGCCGCCGAGCAGCTCAGCGCCGCGCTTTCGCGGCATTGCGACATCACCGTCGCCAGCATGATGGGCGCGCAGCTGCGCGAGGCGGATGCCGGCGGCCTGCGGCGCGCGCCGGTCAAAGTCGGGTTGCCTCAGCCGCTGCCCTGGGACCGGGTCCCGAACCGCTACCGCACCTTGTTCTACCGCTCCGACATCCCGGAGATGCTGCACACGGGCGGCTTCGACCTGGTGCATCTGCACAATCCGATGCCGGCGCTGGAAATGGCCCGGATCGCCCGGGCCTGCCGGGCGGCCGGCGTGCCCTATGTCGTATCGACGCATGGCTTCAACGAGATCGCCAACGGAACGCGGATCTACGGCTTCGGCCCGCTGCGCCGTCTGGCCTGGCGGACCCTGGTGACAGGCCCGGTGCAGCAGACGGTGCGCGGAGCCGCGGCCGTCCTCGGCCTGTCGCCTGCGGATCGCGAAATCGTTGCGGCGATGGGCTTTGCCGGCAGCTTCGCCCTGGTTCCCAACGGCGTGCCGCTGCCCGGTCCGGCCGATAGCGGCGAAGACACCGCCATCTGCCGCAGGCTCGGCGTGCCGGCCCGGCGCCCTGGCGAGCTCACCGCCATGTTCCTGGCGAACCACACGCCGAACAAGGGCCTTCCGATCCTGCTCGAGGCCTTCAGTGGACTGAATTGCCCGTACACCCTGATCGTCGGCGGCGAGACGCGCCCCGAGATCGACTACAGCCTCGCCAACCGCAAGCGGCGCTCCGATCAGCGCATCATCGTCACCGGACGCGTCTCGGATCGCGAAGTCGAGGCCCTGTTCCGCCGTTCCGACCTCTTCGTCTTCCCGACCCTGGCCGACACCTTCCCGCTCGTCGTCCTGGAAGCGATGTCCCATGGGCTGCCGGTGCTGGCTTCCCGCGTCGGCGGCATCCCGCACCAGCTCGACCAGGGCAGCGGCCAATTGGTCGAGCCGGGCGATGTCGGCGGGCTGCGCGAGACGATCAGCGCGCTGGCGGCGCAGCCTGAGCGGCTGCGGAGCATGGGGCAGCAGGCCAAGGCGCGTGTCGCCCGGCACTTTACCTGGGACAATGCAGCCGAGCGGGCCTTCGCCGAATATGAAAAGGCGCTCGCAGCGCCCTCGCAGGCCCGCGCCTCTGCCGTCTCCGCCCACTGCCTACCCCATACGGTTCAGCGAGGAACACGAGCATGAGCTCCGCCACCCCCAAGCGTCTCGCGATCATCGGCTGCGGAGCGGTCGTCGACCATCACATCCTGCCTGCACTGCGTCGGCTCGGCTGGCTGCCCTCGGTGCTGATCGACCGCTCGCCCGAGCGCGTGGCCCTGCTTGCCGGCAAGCTCGGCCGGCACGGCCGCGATGTCGTCCGCGCCGCCGACTGGCGTGAGGCCGCCGACAAGTTCGATGCCGCCATCGTCGCCGTGCCGCACGTCTTCCATGGCCCGATCGGAACCGAGCTGCTCAAGGCCGGCAAGCATCTGTTCATGGAGAAGCCGCTGGCCGTGACCTCGGAGCAGTGCCAGACGATGATCGGCGAGGCCGAGACCCGCGGGCTCAGCCTCAGGGTTGGTCTGCTGCGGCGCTATCTGCTCGGCGCGCGCTGGCTCAAGGCGCTGATCGAATCCGGCTCGCTCGGCACGATCCGCAGCTTCAGCATTCGCGAGGGCTTCGTCTTCAACTGGGCGACCAGCTCCGATGCGCTGCTCCGGCGCGAACTCGCCGCCGGCGGCGTGCTGATGGATACCGGTGCACACACGCTCGACCTGCTGCTCTGGTGGCTCGGCGACGTCGCCTCGCTGCGCTACCGCGACGATGCCGCACAAGGGGTGGAGGCCGACTGCCTGCTCGAATGCAGGATGGCTTCGGGCGCGACGGGAACGGTCGAGCTCAGCCGCACCCGCGATCTGCGCGACACGATCCAGATCCAGGGCAGCGCCGGTTTCGTCGAGGTCCACCTCTCCAAGAACATCGTCCTCGACGGCTCACCCAACGCGCTCGCCTTCCGCCATGAAGGGCGGGCGGCGGCCGACCTGCCGCTGCAGCTTTTCCCCGAACTGTTCGATTCCGAGCTGCGCGATTTCGCCCGGAGCGTCGCGGGCGAGGTCACTGCCGGCATTCCCGGCAGCGAAGGCGCCCGCTCCGTCGCGCTGATCGAGCGCTGCTACGCCAATCGCGAACCGCTGACGCTCGGCTGGCGCAGCGACGCGGTCGATGGCGACGCGGACGACATGCCCCGCCTGCCCGCCGGCAGCACGGCGCTGCTCACCGGCGCGGCTGGCTTCATCGGTGGCAGGCTCGCCGAGCGGCTGGTCGAGCAGGGCGTCAAGGTGCGCTGCCTCGTGCGCAGCTTCGGCCAGGCGACACGCCTCGCCCGGCTGCCGGTCGAGATCGTCAACGGCAGGCTCGGCGAAGCCGGCCCCGCCTCCCGCGCCTTCGACGGGGTCGATTACGTCTTTCACTGCGCCTATGACCACCGCTCCCGCAAGGCCAATCTCGACGGGCTCGAACAATTGCTGGCGGGCGCCGCCAGGCAGAAGGTCAAGGGCTTCGTCTATCTCAGCAGCTTCTCGGTCTACGAGCCGTTTCCGGACGGCAAGCTGACCGAGGAGACCCGCGATGGCGACGTCTCCTGGCCCTATGCCCGCAACAAGCTCGACCTCGAGGCCCGCACGCTGAAGGCCGCCCGCGAGGAGGGCGTGCCGGCCTCGATCATCCAGCCGGCCGTGGTCTACGGCCCATTCTCCAAGCCCTGGGCGGATGCCCCGGCCCAGATGCTGATCACCGGCGACGTCATCCTGCCCGATGCCGGGGACGGCGTCTGCAATGCCGTCTTCATCGAGGACCTGATCGACGCGATGCTGCTCGCCGCGCTGCGCCCCGCGGCAGTCGGGGAGCGCTTCATCATCTCCGGCCCGGAACCGGTGAGCTGGGGCAAGTTCTTCGGCGCCATCGCGCAGGCCATCCAGGTGCCACCGCCGGTCTATTGGCCCAGCGCCCGAATTCGCGGCGAGAACAGCGGCCTCATGCGCGACATCAAGGCGGTGCTCGCCAACCCGAAGCGCCTGGTCCAGATCATCGTCCGCTGGCCGCCAGCGCGCCAGGCGCTGCAGGCCGGCTACGATGCCTTGCCGCCCGGTCTGCACAAGCTGGTGACCAAGGCCTATTTCGGCGGCGGCGGCGGCCGACGCTTCGGGCTCCGTCACCTGCCCGATCCGCGCGCGCTCGCCCTCTATGAATCCCAGGCCTATGCCAGCAACGACAAGGCGGCGCGCCTGCTAGGCTACCGACCGCGTCATGGTTTTGCCGAAGGCATGGCGGTCACCGGCGCCTATCTGCGCTGGGCCTATAGCGATCTTTGCCGGGCGGGCGAGGCCGCCCGGGCCTCGACCCATGCCGCGCCGGAAGCTCCCGCAACGCTAGCCAAAGCGAGTTGAGCCTTGCTGCGCCATGCCTCCTGGACCTTGATCGATCAGGGCGTCGTCAGCCTCGGCGCCTTCCTGCTCAACATCGTGCTGGCGCGCCATATGGCGCCGGTCGAATACGGCATCTTCGCGCTGATCTTCGGCATCCTGCTGATGATCCAGCTCTCGATCAGCTCGGTGATCTTCTATCCGATGTCGATCCGGATCGCGCGACTGCCCGAGGAGGAGCGCCCGGCGCTCGCCGGGCGCAGTCTTGCCTTGCTGCCGCTGCTCCTGCTGCCGGCAGCAGCGCTGCTCGCCCTTGGGCTCGTCGTCATGGCACGGTCCGACCTCGCCTTGCCCGTGGCGCTCCATCTCACCGTCTGGCAGGGACAGGAAGCGCTGCGACGCGTCCTGTTCGCCGAGTTCCGCCATCGCGACGCGCTCGTCGGCGACAGCATCGCCTATCTTGGCGCGCCACTCGCCGTACTGATCCTGCTGCAACGGGGCACGCTGACGCTGCCTGGCGTCTTCTTCTGCATGGCGGCCGCATCGGGCGTGGCGCTCCTGGTCTCCTCCCGCCTCGTGCACGCCGAGCGGCCAGCCGCCAGGACGCTGCGCCCGACCTTCAGCGAGTTCTGGTCGCTCGGGCGCTGGTCGCTCGCCAACAACTTCGTCGGCGCCCTGCGGATCCAGATCCTGCTTTGGGGACTGACCGCGATGTTCGGCGCCGCGGCGACAGCGGCCTTCCAGGCGGCGCTCAATGTCGTGAACCTCGCCAACCCGATCCTGCTCGGCCTGTGCAACGTCATCCCGCAGGCGGCGGCGCGCAAATCCCGCGAAGGCTACCGGGCCGCCTGGAAGGCAGCGCGGGACTATGCCCTGATCGGCACATTACCCTTGCTGCCCTGCTATGCGGTGCTGCTCGCGGCACCGGACCTTGTGCTCCTGCTGCTGTATGGCGCGGATTCCAGCTATCTCGGGCTCGCCCTGCCGATCCGGATTCTCGCGATCAGCTGGCTGCTCGGCTACTCCGCCGACATGATCTGCTCCTTCATGCATGGCGTCGACGCTGCTCGGCTGGCCCTGCTCGTCAGCGCTGCCGGCACGCTGGCGGCCGCCGCGCTGTTCCTGCCGCTGGTCCAGCCATACGGGCTGATCGGCGCCTGCATCACGTTCGGCGGCTCGAATCTGGTGCGGCTGCTGAGCGCGCACTGGTTCCTGACGAGGATGATTGCCCATGGTCGACCTTCTGCTGCCTGAGACCGCTCGCTCCGCGCCTCCGCGCGCCAGCCTCGACATCCGCCATGTCGTGATCGACGACGCCGGCCCGCACCCTTCCGCCGCCAACGGCGTCCACCATGTCGTGCGCAGGATGGCGCGCGAGCAGATCGCCGCCGGCGACGATGCCAGGATCCTGTTCCTGCGCAGCCATGACCAGGACGGCGGCGGAGAGGCCGTCGATCTGCCGACCCTGATCCTGCCTCTCGACGGCAGGCAGCTGGCCGGAAGGGTCTATGATCTCGCCGAGCCGATCATCGCGGCGATGACGGCAGGAGCCGGACCGAACACGGTGTTCCATATCCACACCGCCCGGCAATTGCTGCTGCCGTCGCTGGCACGGGCGCTCGCCCGACGCGGCCTCCCCTTCGGCGTCACCGTGCATGGCCGGTATTCGCATGTATTCGCCCCGCGAGGCCGTGTCGCGAGCTGGCGAACCGCGGCCTATCTGCGCCTCTTCGAGTGCCGGGCGCTGGAGCTGGCGCGTTTCGTCCAGGCGGTCTCCGTCGCCGAGGCGCGCATCATCAGCCGGCTCGCCCCCGATGCGAATGTCCAGATCGTCCCGAACGCGGCCTATTCCAGCGTCTTCGACGGGGTTCCGCGGCGTCCCAGCCGTCATGTCAGCTTTGCGGAGTTCCCGATCTTCGGTTTCTGCGGCCGCTACGAGATCGTGCACAAGGGCCTCGATCTCCTGGTCGAAGGTTTCGCGATTTATCGCAGGCAGGGCGGCGGCGGGCGCCTGGTTCTGATCGGCACCGGGCCGGCGCGAGACATTCTGGCCGCGATGGCCGCCACGCTCGGCATAACCGATGCGATCGATATCCAGGGCCCATGCTTCGGCGAGGAGAAGCATAGGAAGATGTCGGACTGGCACTTCTTCGTACAGCCTTCGCGCTTCGACGGCGTGCCGATCGCGGCGCTGGAGGCCGCACTCGCGGGGCTTCCACTGGTGGTTTCGCAGGAAACCGGGCTCGCAGAACAGGTGGCGAGCGCCAATGCCGGCCTCGTCATGCGCGATCTGACGGCAGACGCGGTCGCGGAAGCTTTTCACAAGGCGGCGCTGTCCTCCGAGGAGGGCTGGCGGAGCATGATGCTGGAAGCACATGCGATGGCGACCGAAATCGGAGACTGGACGCCGATCGTCGCGGAACTTCGCAAGCTTTACCTGGCTGGATGAGCCTCACATCGCGGCTCGAGAGCGAGCCTCAAGACGCGGCGGCGATGATCGACTCGCTGCCATACCCGATGCCGCTGAGCTCGGCGGCCGGCGCCGGTTCCAGATGGCTGACCGCCCAGATCGCGGCCTGCGTCCGGTTCTGGACCCGGATCTTACGCAAGATCGCCTTGATATGGACCTTCACCGTCGCTTCGCCGATCTGCAGACGCCGGGCGATGACCTTGTTGGAGTCGCCCTGGATCAGGCATTTGAGAATCTGCATCTCACGCGCGGACAGGCCGCGGCCCGAATTGGAGGGCGGCGGCGAATAGGCAATGACTTCCTTCTCGACGTGAATGTCGACGCCATGCTCCTTGCCGATCTCCTTCAGGACATCCGCAGGAAACAGGCTCTCGCCAAGCATGACCAGCTCAAGAGACTTCACAAGTGTAACGAAATTAATCCGCTTCAGAAGATAAGCTGAAACAGATAGCTTGAAAGCAAGCTGAACCTGCCTCGTATCGTAGTCATCCGACAATATGACGATCTTCGAATCCGAAAACAAATTTCTAAAACTTAGAATACTTCTTTCCATCAAATCGATATCATCATTTACGCATATAATAATCAGAGACAGACCTCTCAGGTCTCGGCATTTATTCGTAAAATCGTCGAAATCACTAGCTGAAGCTACGATATCAAAACCACGATTTCCAAGTATTTCGCGAACACCCTCTGAAAAGAGAGCACACCGGTCGATAAATGCTGTACTCACTCCACTCATAACAAGTCCCCTTATCTATAGCATTTTGGTCTCCAGCAGTATTCATAGTCATCTATCCTACTATATAACTACATCAAGATACTCACCTGGAGGGGGTATGACAAGCTATCCCTAGCCAGAACACGAAATTTTGATTAAAATATTAACCTTTAATCAGCCGCCGTTATTTCAATATGAAACAAGAATCGTACAATTCTATTAAATTCTAACAAATAGAATTGAAGATCAACGAACAATATATCCAATTGAACAAAGATATGATCATCTCTAAAATGGCATTTAAATTAAAATTGATCCTTTGCATGCTATAATGAATTGATATTTTTTTGTAAGAAACTTCATAGTCGACACTATCCAGCCCGCCCCGCAAGCAGTGAGGCTCTTTTCTCGTTACCCCCCTTTTTTGTCCTCCAGCCTCCCTCGAACGGAGTACCTCTCACGAGCCCCGATTATGGCGCGCCGGCCGTCACGTCGCCGGCCATGAAATCGTTCGGCCCCAAGCCCTTCCGCGCCGCCGGCACAGCGTGCTCCCAGACAGCCTCTGCTATCATGGCAGGTATGTGTGCTCCCCAGGTCTTTTCGCAGCGACGGCACCGTGACCGCCAACCGGCAAACGGACGGCACACCACGCCGAAAGCATGCTTCCCCTGTGTCCGGCAAGCGCCTAGCCTCGCAGCAACGAGGCAGGTGACCGGAAAGGCGGCAGGGAATGAGCAAGGGATCCGATCTTCTGGTCGCGGCGCTCGAGAACGAGGGCGTCGACCGCATTTTCGGCGTGCCGGGCGAGGAGAATCTCGACGTCGTCGAATCCTTGCGGACCTCGAAAATCGAACTGGTACTGACCCGTCATGAGCAGGCCGCCGCCTTCATGGCGGCGACACATGGCAGGCTGACCGGAAAACCCGGCGTCTGCATCGCGACGCTCGGCCCCGGCGCACTGAACTTCTCGACCGGTGCGGCCTATGCCCATCTGGGGGCCATGCCGATGATCCTGATCACCGGCCAGAAGGCGATCATGACCGCCAAACAGGCCCGCTTCCAGATCGTCGACGTCGTCGCCTCGATGAAGCCGCTGACCAAGATGACCCGGCAAATCGTCAGCGCCGCGAGCATTCCCTCCGCGGTGCGCGATGCCTTCCGCGTCGCGATGGAGGAGCGGCCGGGACCGGTGCATCTCGAACTGCCCGAGGATATCGCCTCCGAAGAAATCGAAGGCATCCCGCTGATCCCGGTGCACCCGCTGGAACGACCGGTCGCCGATCCCGGGGCGCTCGACCGCGCCGCGGCGATGATCCTCGCCGCCAAGCGCCCGCTCGTGATGATCGGCGCCGCCGGCAACCGCCCGCGCCTGATCGAGGCGCTCTCGGCCTTCGTGCGCCGCGCCCGCCTGCCCTTCTTCAACACCCAGATGGGCAAGGGCGCCGTGACCGGCGGCTCCAATCTCTATATCGGCACGGCGGCCCTCTCGGAGGGCGACTATGTCCACCGTGCCGTCGAGCAGGCCGACCTGATCATCGCGATCGGCCATGACACGGTCGAGAAGCCGCCCTTCCTGATGAAGAGCGCCGGCGGCTCGAAGGTGATCCATATCGGCTACCAGTCAGCCACGGTCGAGCAGGTCTACCATCCCGATGCCGAGGTCATCGGCGATATCGGCGCGACCGTCACCGCCCTCGCCGACAGGCTGGGCGGCAAGCTCGAGGCCGATGCGCATCTGCTGGAGCTGCGCCAGAAGATCCTGGCGCGGATCAACGACCGCGCAGAGGAGGACCGTTTCCCGCCGACGCCGCAGCGCATCGTCCACGACGTCCGCAAGGTGATGCCGGAGGACGGCATCGTCTGCCTCGACAATGGCATGTACAAGATCTGGTTCGCGCGGAACTACCGAACCCATGTCGCGAATACACTGCTGCTCGACAATGCGCTGGCGACGATGGGCGCCGGCCTGCCCTCGGCGATGATGGCGGCGATGCTCAATCCCGGCCGCCGGGTGATGGCAGTCTGCGGCGATGGCGGCTTCATGATGAACTCGCAGGAGATGGAGACCGCCGTTAGGCTCGGCCTAAACCTCGTCGTGGTGATCCTGAACGACAGCGCCTATGGCATGATCCGCTGGAAGCAAGCGGTCGACGGCTTCCCCGACTACGGTATGAGCTTCGGCAACCCCGATTTCGTCCGCTATGCGCAAGCCTATGGCGCCAGGGGCTCGCGCGTCGAGGCGGTCGAGGACCTCGTTCCGACACTGGAGGCGGCCTTCGCCGGCGGCGGCGTCCATCTCGTCGAGGTGCCGATCGACTATTCCGAGAACACGCGAGTGCTGGTCGAGGAACTGCGCAACCGCTCGCCGGATGTGGAGTTGGCTTGAGCCGGAGAAACCCGCATCTTCAGCTCTCATCCTGAGGAGCCATTTCATTAGAAATGGCGTCTCGAAGGATGCTCCAGTGTTCTCTGGAGCCATCCTTCGAGACGCCGCTATCGCGGCTCCTCAGGATGAGGGCTGCGGCTGGAAGGAAGGGACATGCCATGCTGCAGGTTGTTCAAGCCTATGACCGGGCGCCCATCGAGGAGATCGCCGCCGACGATGCGGCGGCGCTCGAGGCGAAGCTCCAGGCTGCAGAAAAAGTGTTTCGGGATCGCGATGGCTGGCTGAAGCCGTATGAGCGGATGGCGATCCTGCGGCGGCTGGCCGGCCTGCTGGAGGGCAAGCGCGAGCATTTCGCCCGCCAGATCGCGCGTGAAGGCGGCAAGCCGCTCACTGACGCCATCGTCGAGACGACCCGCGCCATCGACGGCATCCACAACGCCGTCGAGGAGCTGCGCAACTTCGCCGGCCGCGAAATCCCGATGGGGCTGTCGCCGGCGGCGGCCAATCGCTGGGCCTTCACCACCAAGGAGCCGATCGGCATCGTCGCGGCGATCTCGGCCTTCAACCACCCGCTCAACCTGATCGTCCACCAGGTCGTCCCGGCGATCGCGACCGGCTGTCCGGTGATCGTCAAGCCGGCGGGAACGACGCCGCTCAGCTGCCGCGACTTCGTCGCTTTGGTGCACGAGGCCGGGCTGCCGGAAGCCTGGTGCCAAAGCTTCATTCCCGAGAGCACGGAGCTGGCGGAAAGGCTCGCCACCGACAGGCGCATCGCCTTCCTCAGCTTCATCGGCTCGGCCAAGGTCGGCTGGTATCTGCATGCGAAGCTGGCGCATGGCGCCCGCTCGGCGCTGGAGCATGGCGGCGCAGCCCCGGCGATCGTCGACCGCAGCGCCGATCTCGACAAGATCATCGAGCCGCTGGTGAAGGGCGGCTACTACCATGCCGGGCAGGTCTGCGTGTCGACGCAGCGCATCTTCGTCCATCGCGAGATCGTCGATGCTTTCAGCGAGCGGCTGGTCGCACGCGTCGAGGCGCTGCGCACCGGCGACCCCGTGCTGAAGGACACCGAGGTCGGCCCATTGATCCAGCCGCGCGAGGCCGACCGCGTCGCCGCCTGGATCGAGGAAGCCGTCAAGGGCGGCGCGAAGCTCGCGACCGGCGGCAAGCGGCTGTCGGAGACGACGCTGGATCCGACCGTACTGCTCGACCCCGCCATCGACGCCAAGGTTTCGCAGCTCGAGATCTTCGGGCCGGTGGTCAGCATCTATCCCTATGCGAAACTGGACGACGCCATCGCCCTGGCGAATGCCCTGCCAGTCGCTTTCCAGGCCAGCATCTTCGCGCAGGACATCGACATCGCCCTGCATGCCGCCGAGCGGCTCGACGCCTCGGCGGTGATGATCAACGACCCCACCACCTTCCGCACCGACTGGATGCCCTTCGCCGGACGGCGCGAATCCGGCTACGGCACCGGCGGCATCCCCTACACCATGCGCGACATGACACAGGAGAAGATGATCCTGCTGAACCGGCGCTGATCCCTCCGGCCATATCGAGGCTCGGGCGGCCCTGGCGAGCCGCCGCCGCCCTCGCGCCCTGCCCAGACAGAGACCCCAGCCATGCCCGATGCCTTTCTCGACTTCTTCAGCGACACCAAGACCAGGCCGACGCCGGCGATGCGCGCGGCGATGATGGCGGCCGAGGTCGGCGACGAACAGAAGGGCGAGGACCCGACGGTGACCCGGCTCTGCGAGCGCGTCGCCGACATGCTCGGGCAGGAGGATGCCGTGCTGCTGCCCTCGGGCACGATGTGCAACCAGATCGCGCTCGCCGTGCATTGCCGGCCGGGCGACGAGGTGATCTGCGACCAGTCCAGCCACATCATCAATTCGGAAGGCGGCGGCCCGGCCGCACTGGCCGGTGTGATGCTCAGGGGACTTCCCGGCAAGCGCGGTATTTTCAGCGCCGCCGATGTCACCGGCGCGATCCAGCCCGAAAGCCGCTACAGGCCGCGCCCGCGGCTGCTCTGCGTCGAGCAGACCTCGAATTTCGGCGGCGGCTCGATCTGGCCGCTCGAAACGGTGCGGCAGGTCACGGCGACAGCGAAGGCCGGCGGCCTCGTCACCCATCTCGACGGCGCGAGACTCTTCAACGCGGTCGTCGCCTCCGGCGTCAGTGCGCGCGACTATGCCGAGACCTTCGATTCCGCCTGGGTCGACCTGACCAAGGGCCTCGGCGGTCCGGTCGGCGCCGTCCTCGCCGGACCGCGCGACTTCATCCGGGAGGCCTGGCGCCTGAAGCAGCGGCTCGGCGGGGCGATGCGGCAAGCCGGCTTCCTCGCCGCCGCCGGGCTCCACGCCCTCGACCATCATTGTCGCACGGCTGGCGGAGGACCACGCCAATGCCAGGGCGCTCGCGGCCGGGCTGGCGCAACTGCCGGGGATCCGGCTCGCCGACGACCGGATCGAGACCAATATCGTCTTCTTCGATGTCGCCGGCGCCGGCTACAGCGCCGTCGATTTCGTGGCGGCAGCCAAGGCGAAAGGGCTCGGCGCGGGCGCTTTCGGGCCGAGCCTGGTCCGGATGATCACCCATCTCGACGTCAGCGCCGACGATGTGCGGCGCGCGCTCGAGATCATCGCCTCGCTGCGGAAATGAGGCAGGCGCCGCCCGGGTTTCAGTGCGGCGCCGTCTCGGGCGCAGGCGCCTGGGCGGGACGCGGCTTGGCCAGCCGGCCCTCCTCGGCCTTGAAGAAGAATTGCGAGGCGACGAGCCAGCCCTTCAGCGGCCGCAGCGGCGGGATGCAGGTCAACAGGACGATCGGCAGCGTCGTAACCAGATGGACCCAGCCGGGGGGCTCATAGGCGAGCTCGAGCCAGAGCGCGAAGGACAGCGCCGGGATGCAGACGAACATCATGACGAAGAAGGCCGGCCCGTCGGCCGGGTCGGCGAAGCTGTAGTCCAGCCCGCAGGCCTCGCAGCGCGGCTTCAGCGTCAGGAAGCCGTCGAACAGCTTGCCCTCGCCGCAGCGCGGGCAGCGCCCACGCATGCCGGTCTTGTATGGTGATAATTTGGGCCAAACGCGGGGTGTCATCTTCGCCTCCGGGGCGTTCCGGTCGTCCTGATCGGTCATAAGTGCTTCATAGCAGTCATTGCGATCATTGTATGCACTCAATCCTGTCATCAACCGGGATTGCGACCCTATGCCTCAGCGCTCACAACACGCTCGTGCTCAGCTCCGGCGGTTTCTCCAGAGCATGCGCCATGAATTCCAGGGCGCTGCGGATGGCGCCGCGACTTTGCGGCCCGCCCAGACAAATCCGCACCGCCTCCGGCGGATGACCGTCGGCGGCGAAGACGTCGCTGGCGGCGATGCCGATCCCGGTCGCCTGCATATGGCCGGCGAAGGCCGAGCGGGTCCAGGGCGCGGGCAGTTCGAGCCAGAGATTGAAACTCAGCGGATCGGCCCGATAGCTGCCCGGAGCCAGAATCTGCGCGGCGAGCCGCTGGCGGGCGCTGGCTTCGGTCCGGACGAAGCGCAGGATCGCATCGGCGGTACCGTCCTCGATCCAGCGCGTCGCGATCGCCGCCGTCAGCGGCGAGGCCATGACGCTGGCAGCGCGCAGGGCCGCTGCGAAGGGCCAGCCGGAGCGCGCATCGGGCGCCACGACATAGGCGATGCGCAAGCCCGCGCCGATGCATTTCGACAGGCCCGCGACATGCCAGCTCAGTTCCGGCGCCAGCGCGGCGAAAGGCGGCGGCGGCGCGGCCGGAACGAAGCCATAGGCATCGTCCTCGATGATCGCGACGCCATGCTGGCGGGCGATCGCGACAAGTTCGACACGGCGTGCCTGCGGCACCGTCAGCGTCGTCGGATTGTGCAGGACAGGGTTGAGACAGAGCGCCTTCGGCCGGAATTTCTCGCAGGCTTCGGCGAAGGCGGCGGGCACGATGCCGTCGCCGTCCATGGCGAGGCCGAGCAAGCGGATTCCGAGCTGGGCCGCGATCGCCCGGATTCCGGGATAGGTCAGCGCTTCCGTGAGCACGACATCGCCCGGCCGCGCCACCACATTGAGGATGCCGAGCAAGGCCGAATGGGCGCCCGGCACGACGAACAGACGCTCGAATCCAGGGGTGAGCCCGCGCCGGGCGAGCCAGAGGGCGGCGGCCGCCTTGTCGGAGCGCGAACCGCCAAAGCCCTGATAGCGCAGCAGCGAGACCAGATCGCCCCCGACCTCGACCAGTGCTGCGCGCATCCGGGCGATCAGAGCCGGATCCTCGGGCTCCGGCGGCAGGTTCATCGAGAGATCGACCAGCTCCGGCGCCGCCCGGCGCGCCTGGGCAGGCGCCTTGACGAAGGTGCCCTGGCCGACGCGCGAGGCCACCAGACCGCGGCGCTGGGCTTCGACATAGCCACGCGCCACGGTGGTGAAATCCATCGCAAGACGCGCCGCCAGCTGGCGCTGGGGTGGCAGGCGATCGCCGGCGGCAAGCCGGCCATTGCCGATATCCTCGGCGATCGCCTCGGCGATGGCGAGATAGCGCGGCTTGTCGCTGCGCGTCAGATCCGGCGTCCAGTCGATCATCGGCTTCGCATCGGGTTCGGATGACAGGTAAGGCAATACGGATGATTGACTGTATATTGTTGCACGCCGCCCCTGTCACCTCGACGCAAGGTCGCAACTGCCGGGTCCGGCCAGCTGAGCGCCCATAGGATTTACAGACGGCCCCCAAACGGCTATAAACATCATCTGAAATGAATCTTAAAAGAGTTCCCTTCTTGGCCCCGCCCCTGCCGCAGCAAGTCTCCGAGGCTCTGATCGAACGGGTCGTGCACGATTTCTACGGCCTCGTCAGGCAGGACGCACTGCTCGGTCCGATCTTCGAGGAGCGCATCGGTGATGGCTGGGACGCACATCTCGCAACCCTGGTCGATTTCTGGTCCTCGCTGACGCTGATGAGCGGGCGCTATGCCGGCAAGCCGCACACTGCACATTTCGGCCTCGGATTGCGGACGGAGCATTTCGAGCGCTGGCTCGCGCTGTTCGAAAGGGTCGTCAACACGCATTGCGCCGGCCCTGCCGCCGCGCTCTTCATCGGGCGGGCGCGCCGCGTCGCCGACAGCCTGCAGATCGGGCTCAACATCGGAGACAAGGCGCTGCACCTGCCAGCCCGGGCCGGCGCGCCCGCGACGGCCTAGAAAGCGAGGCCGGCGAGCCTGACCGCGCGCTGTTGGACCCCAGCGGCCAGCGGGCGGAGTGTCGCAAGGCGGTTGCGAAAGATGCCACAGCGCTACATCTTCCGCCGAGAACCGAGTGCCGCCCGCGACAACGCCGGAAGCCGCAATGCGCCTGACAAACTTTTCCGACTATTCCCTGCGCGTCCTGATGTATGCGGCGACCCGGGACGGGACGCTGGTGACGATCGAGGAAACGGCCGCCGTCTATGGGATTTCCCGCGCGCATCTGATGAAGGTCGCGAATCTTCTGGTGCATGCCGGCTTCCTCAAATCGATCCGCGGGCGCACCGGCGGCCTGACGCTGGCGAGGCCACCCGGCGAGATCGGCATAGGGGCAGTGCTGCGCGTGACCGAGCCGGACTTCGCCCTGGTCGAATGTTTCGGCGCGGATAATCGCTGTCTCGTGACGCCACGCTGCCGGCTGCGTGGCGTGCTCGGCGAGGCACTCGCCGCCTTCGTCACGACGCTGGATCGCTATACGCTGGCCGACCTCGTGCTGAAGCCTGAGGATTTCGGCCTCGCGGCACCGGCGCAGCCTATAGCGGCCAAGCCGGCGCGGCGGCGGGCTGCCCAGGCCGCGTCCTGACGAAGCTGGATCGCCTCCTCAAGCAAAGGACAGCCGTGCCGACCAACCGAGGGACGTGGTAGCCACGATGGATAAGATCTATTATAAATGAATCTTATTCGCCGCTGGCGGCGTCAGGACCATTCGCAGGCAGAGGATACCCGGCATGGCAGCGCTGGTGCTGGACCCGTCGATCTTCGTCGATGACGAGATCCTGCACGAGATCGTTCAGTCGCTGAGCGAGCGCCTGCGCCGTCATGCCGGGCTTCGCAACGGGCTCGACATGGTCATCGGCAATCGCTGGGAAGAGTTCGAGCGGGATTTCGCTCACTTCCTGGGCGCGCTGCTCGAACAGACCGGCGATCATGGCGGCGGCATCGTCGCGCTGCATCAGAGCTTCCCGGCTCTGCAGCCGCAGCATGTCCGGGACGCCTGCGAGGTCTTCATGGAAGCGGCCTTGGAGGTCCTGCCCTTTCACGCGGCCGCGAGCCTGTCGGAACTTTCCGAGCATGTCGGCGCGCTCGTCCTGCGCGCCCTCGAACCTGCGACCACCGCCGCCGCGGCGATGCCGCTTACCCTGCGCCTCAACGAGGCCGAGGAGGTGCTTCGGGCCGGCGCGGGCCTGAGATAGAATCCGCCTCCGGCGCAGGGCCATCCGCAGCGCTGCCCTCGCCGGAGATCGTTTCCGCCGGTGGAAGTGCCTCGTCCTCAAGCAGGATCCGTGCCGCCGCACCGTCCAGATCCTCGTATTGACCGCTGCGCAGCGACCACATGAAGGCACCGAGCCCGACGACACCGAGCCCGATGGCGATCGGGATCAGGTAGAAGAAATCCATCATCGCAAGGCCATGGCGGGGGCTCCTGCCGGCTTCCGCGCCAGCGGCGCTTTGGCGAGCCCGCTGGCGGCGTGCCGTCCCAAGCGCAGTGCGTTTCCGATCACCAGCAGCGAGGACAGCGACATCGTCACCGCCGCGACCAGCGGCGTGACATAGCCGAGCACCGCGATCGGAATCGCGATCGCATTATAGGCGACCGCGAGGAAGAGGTTCTGCCGCACCAGCCTGCCCGCCTCGCGCGCCACGGCGAGCGCCTGCGGCACGGCGAGCAGGCTCTCGCGCAGGAAGACGAAATCGGCGGCGTTGCGGCCAATATCGGCCGCCGTCGCCGGCGCCATCGAAGCATGGGCGCGGGCCAGCGCCGGCGCATCGTTGAGCCCGTCGCCGACCATCAGCACCTTGTGCCCGCTGGCTGCGGCGGCCTCGATATGGGCCAGCTTGCCGCCGGGCGAGACCCTTGCACCATGCGGCAGACCGAGGGCGGCAGCGAGCCGACGCACCGGCTCCTCGCGATCGCCGGAGAGGATCTCGACCGCAAGCCCGGCGGTCGAGAGCGCCGCTATCGCCTCGCGCGCATCGGCCCTGAGCCGGTCGTCGAAGTCGAAGCTCGCCAGTGCCTTTCCATCCCGGCTGAGCACGACGCGGGCTTCGCTCGCCACAGCCTCCGGCGCGGCGGTGGAGCCGAGCGCCCATTCCGGCCGCCCGAGGCGATAGAGCGAGCCGCCGGCCTGCGCCTCGAGCCCAGCCCCCGGCTGCTCGGCAACCTCGGAGAAGACGATGCCATCGGCAGGGCGCCCGAGCCCGGCCGCTGCAGCGATCAGGGCGCGCGAATAGGGATGACGAGAATGGGCAGCGAGCGCTGCCGCCAATGTCAGGGTGTTAGAGTCATGGGCCTGTGCATCGAGCAGGCGCGGATTGCCCTCGGTCAGCGTGCCCGTCTTGTCGAAGACGACGTGGTCGATCTCGGCGAGGCGCTCCATAGCCGCGCCATCGCGGACCATGATGCCCTTCTCGAACAGCCGTCGCGCCGCCATGATCTGGACCATCGGCACGGCCAGGCCGAGCGCGCAGGGGCAGGTGACGATCAGCACGGCGATGGCGACAGTGATTGCGCGATGGGCGTCTCCGGTCGCCGCCATCCAGCCGAGGAAGGTCAGGAAGGCCGTGAGATGGATCACCGGCGCATAGAGCCGCGCCGCCCGATCGGCGATGCGCCGATAAAGCGAGCGCCCCTCCTCGGCCGCCTCCATCATCCGCATCATCTCGGCCAGGAAGGAATCGCGCGCCGCCGCGATCGCAGTGATCGTCAGTGGGCGCGTCAGATTGAGCGTGCCGGCCTGCAGCGCCTGTCCAACTCTTGCAGGCTGCGGCAGGCTCTCGCCCGAAACCAGCGAGCAGTCGAGTTCGGAAGCACCTTCGAGCACCCGGGCATCGACCGGCACCCGCTCGCCGGCGGCGAGCAGGATGGTCATGCCGGGCTCGATCTCGGCGACCGGCAGATAGGTCCCGCTGCCGTCCGCGCCGATGACGAGGGAGCCGCGGGCCGCGAGCCGGGCGAGCCCCTTGACCGCAGTGCGGGCCCGCTCGCGCATGACATGGTCCAGCGTGCGGCCGATCAGCAGGAAGAAGAGCAGCGAGATCGCGGCATCGAAATAGGCGTGCGGGCCACCATGCACCGTCTCATAGAGGCTGAGCGCGAAGGCGAGCGAGACGCCGATCGAGATCGGCACGTCCATATTGGTGCGGCCCTTGCGCAGGGCGCCCCAGGCGGAGCGGAAGAAGACGCGGCCGGAATAGGCCAGCGTCGGCAGGGCGATCAGCGCCGAGATCCAGTGGAACAGGTCGCGCGTCGCCGGCTCGGCGCCGGACCAGACGGAGACCGAGAGCAGCATGATGTTGCTGGCGGCGAAGCCGGCGACCGCGAGCGATCGGATCAGCTCGGAGAGCGCCGCATCCGTGCCGGACTCGGCGAAATCAGCGAGATGCGCGTCATAGCCCACAGCGGCCAGCGTCTCGGCGAGGGCCGGCGGCACCTCGCCGCGCCAGCGGATCGCGACCCGCTTGGTCGAGAGGTTGACCCTGGCCCGCTCGATGCCCGGCAGCGCCGAAAGCGCCTTTTCGATCGTGGCGATGCAGCCGCCGCAATGGATGCCGGGGACGGAAAGATCGGTCTGGCGCGCCCCGCCGCCGACCTCGCGGCTGGCCAGCATGATCTCGTCGGCGGTCAGCCGGTGATCGACCGTCGGGCTGTCGGCGCCGGGCGCACAGCAACTCATCATCGACTCCGAAACGGCAGGCCGGCCGCCGAAAGGCGGCGCGCCTCATCCCGTCAGCTCGCGTCAGCCTCGGCGGCGATGGCGCGATAGGCGTACCAGGTGCCATGCCCCAGAAGCGGGAACACGACGATCAGGCCGAGCAGGCCCGTTGCCAGGCTGAGCAGGAACAGGCCGAGTACCAGCGCGCCCCAGGCCAGCATCACCGGCAGATTGTTCCAGACCAGCGCGGTGCTCTTGCCCATGGCCGTCAGCGCGTCGACCCGTTTGTCGAGCTGCATCGGGATCGCAAAGACGCTGATCGCGAAGGAAAAGGCGGCGAACAGGCCACCGACAGCGCCTCCGACCAGCAGCATGGCGAGCCCGATCGGTGTCGTGAACAGCATCGCGGCGATATGGTCGAGCCCGGGGAACGGACGCAGGCCGAAGAACAGCGCGTAGATCAGCACCGCCGCTCGCATCCAGAGCAGCATCAGCAGGCAGAGCAGGACACCGGTGAACAGCACCTGCCCGCCCGAGGCCGGCTTGACGAAGAGCATGCGGCCGAGGCCGATGCGCTCGCCCTTCGCATGGCGGCGGCTCTTCTCATAGAGCCCAATGGCGAAGAGCGGGCCGACGACCATGAACCCGGCCAGGGCCGGGAACAGGATGTAATCCCAGCCGAAGGAAAAGAAGCAGGCGACGACGGCGAGCGAGACCAGGAAGACCAGGAGCCCGTAGCTCAAGCTCGGCACGGGGTTGTCGACGATGTCCTGCCAGCCGGCCCGCAGCCAATCCAGGGCGGCAGAGGCCGGCAGGCCGCGGCTCCATTTGTTCTCGCGCGGGAGCGGAGGGACGACGGCCGGGATGATCATGGTTCGCCTCGCTGCGGGCTGATGCCGACTTCGCTCGAAAATGCTCCAGGCGTCATTGCGCTCACCTCGACTGACAGGCCGAGCGGGCGGCGCTGTAGGCGCCCGGCCGGCCCTCGCCTTCGCCCTGCCGGAGATGGGGCACGCAATCGGGCTGGGATGAGATCGCGACATGGACGAGATGCCAGTTGGCGCCGGCGAGCAGCAGCAGGCCACCGCCAATCGCCAGGCCGATGGCGAGCCTGCCGCGCCGGCCCCGCTGGCTGGTCGCGATCTCGCTCATGGCCTCGGTTTCCTGAGGTCGGCGAGGTAGAGCGCCAGGATCTTGCGATCGACCGGCGACAGCCGGTTCTCCCAGGCCGGCATCTGGCCCTGCCGGCCATGCCAGACCGAGTTGAAGATCGACTGCGTGTCGCCGCCATAGATCCAGGCCTTGTCGGTCAGGTCCGGTGCGCCGAGCTCGGCATTGCCCTTGCCCTCATCGCCATGGCAGGCCGCGCAATTGGCAGCGTAAATCGCCTTTCCGGCCTCGACCCTGGCCTTGTCGATGCTGCCAGGCGCCGCCGATAGCGACTGGACGAAGGCGGTGACGCTCTCGACATCGGCGCGCGGGATCATGCCGTCGCGGCCGAAGGCGAGCATCTGGGCGCTGCGGCTCTCGCCATGGCCGGAATTGATCCCGACCCGGATCGTCTCCATCAGCGCCTCGGGCGTGCCACCCCAGAGGGTCGAGGCGGCCGTAAGATCGGGGAAGCCCTTGCTGCCCTTGGCGTCGATGCCGTGGCAGACGGCGCAATTGTCGCCGAACAGGGTGCGCCCGCTCTGGCGCACGATCGTCATCAGGGCCGGATCGGCCTGGATCGCGGCGAAGTCGGCGCTCTCGATCTTCTTGCTCCAGGCGCGCGCCTGCTCGGCCTGCTCCAGCGAGCGCGCGATGCTCTTGCGATCATCGGCGCCGAGCAGGCCCTTGGTGAAGCTTGCGCCGGTCGGCCAGGTCGGCATCAAGAGCCAATAGCCGAGCGAAAAGACGAAGGTCGCAATCAGGAAGAAGTACACGGCCCGGGGGACCGGCGTGTTCAACTCCTTGATGCCGCTCCATTCATGACCGGTGGTCATGAAGCCGCTGTGAGGATCGCGTTCCTCTACCGCCATGGCCGGTCCTCGTCGCGCAGGATGGAATCGGCAGCCTTGTCGAAATGCTGCTTGTTCGACGGCCAATAGGTGTAGACTAGGACGGCGATCGAGAGACCGATCAGGTAGAACAACCCGTAGGATTTCGAGAACCAGACGGTCGTTTCATGGGCGAGGCTCATGGCTTGCCTCCTGAGGGCTTGGCTTCCGCCGACTTGGCCGCTGCCGGTTCGGCTTCCATCGCGACGGCCGGCTTGTGGGCTGCGTCGGTCAGGCGACCGAGGATCTGGAGATAGGCGACCATCGCGTCCATCTCGGTGAGCTCATTGGGCTTGCCATCGAAGGCACGCACCGTGGTCGCCTCGCCATAGCGCTTGGTCACGCCCTCGGCGAAAGGCGAGTCCGGCGCGGCCTGGCCATAGGCGTCGGCCGGGGCGTTGGCGATCATCTCGTCGGTATAGGGCACGCCGACGGCGCGCAGCGAACGCAGATGCTTGCCGAGATCATCGGTCCGCAGCGGCGTGCGCAGGAACCATGAATAGGCCGGCATGATCGAGACGGGGACCACATCGCGCGGATTGTTGAGATGCGCGACATGCCAGGCGTCCGAATACTTGCCGCCATTGCGAGCGAGGTCCGGTCCGGTGCGCTTCGAGCCCCAGAGCATCGGATGGTCGTATTTGGACTCGACGGCGAGCGAATAGGGCCCGTAGCGCTCGACCTCGTCGCGCAGGGTCCGGATCATCTGCGAATGGCAGGCATAGCAGCCCTCGCGGATGTAGATGTTGCGGCCGGCCACCTCCAGCGGCGTGTAGACGCGCATGTCGGGCGCGTCCTCGACCGTCTGGTTGATGGTGAAGAGCGGCGCGATCTCGACGAGGCCGCCAATGCTGGCGACGCCGATCACCGCCAGCACGAAGCCGAGCGTCTTGCGTTCGAGACGATAGTGCAGACCAAACATCGCCTCACTCCCCGGGCTGAAGGGCCGGGGCCGGAACCGGCACCGAACTGTCCGCGGCCGGATCATGCAGATGGGCCGCCCGGATCGTCATCCAGATATTATAGCAGCCGACGAGCGCGCCGATCAGGAAGAGCAGGCCGCCGATCGCGCGGGCGATGTAGTAGGGCCGCATCGCCACGAGCGAGTCGAGGAAGGAATAGGCCAGCGTGCCGCTTTCATTATAGGTCCGCCACATCAACCCCTGGATGATGCCGGAATTCCACATCGAGAAGACGTAGATGACGGTGCCGGCGAGGGCGAGCCAGAAATGCACCTCGACCAGCCCGGCCGAATACATCGCCTTGCGCTTCCAGAGCCAGGGCACGGTGGCGTAGATCGCGCCGAAGGTGATCATCGCGACCCAGCCGAGCGCGCCGGCATGGACATGGCCGACCGTCCAGTCGGTGTAGTGCGAGAGCGCGTTGACCTGGCGGATCGCCATGAACGAGCCTTCGAAGGTCGAGAGGCCGTAGAACACGGCGGCGACCATCATGAAACGCAAGGTCGCGTCGTCGCGCACCCGGTCCCAGGCGCCGTTCAGGGTCAGCAGCGCGTTACCCGCCGAAGCCCAGGACGGGACGAGCAACATCACCGAGAAGGTCACGCCCAGACTCTGCACCCATTGCGGCAGCGCTGTGTAGTGCAGATGGTGCGAACCCGCCCACATGTAGAAGAAGGTGATGCCCCAGAAACTGATGATCGACATCCGGTAGGAGTAGATCGGCCGGTCGGCGCGCTTCGGCAGATAGTAATACATCATGCCGAGGAAGCCGGCCGTCAGGAAGAAGGCGACGGCGTTGTGGCCGTACCACCATTGCGTCATCGCATCCTGGACGCCGGAGAAGGCGGAATAGCTCTTCGCCTGGCCGAGCGAGATCGGCATGGCGAGGTTGTTGACGATATGGAGGATCGCCACGACCAGGATGAACGCCATGTAATACCAGTTGGAGACGTAGATATGCGGCTCCTTGCGGCGGGCGAGCGTCCTGACATAGAGGATGAAATAGGTGACCCAGACGATCACCAGCCAGATATCGGCATACCATTCCGGCTCGGCATATTCCTTCGACTGGGTGATGCCCATCATGTAGCCACTGACGGCGATCAGGCAGAAGAGATTATAGCCCAGCAGCACGAACCAGGGGCTGAGCTGGTCAGGCAGCCGCGCCCGCGAAGTCCGTTGCACCACGTAGAATGAGGTCGCGATCAGCGCATTGCCGCCGAATCCGAAGATCACGCCGGTGGTGTGGATCGGCCGGATGCGGCCGAAGCTCGCCCAGCCGGCATCGAAGGTCAGCTCCGGATAGACCAGGAGCCAGGCGACCCAGTCGCCGACAAACAGGCCGATCACGGCCCAGATCATCGCCATGATGATCCCGAACTTGGTCGGCTCGTCATAATAATGCTGCAGCCGCTCGGGCCCCGGTTCAGGCGCTAGATAGCCGGCTATGACCAGGAAGGCGCCCCCGGCCCCGGCGATCAGGAACATCAGGCCGTGCACACCGATCGGGTCGCCCTGACCGGCAATGGTGAGAAGGAGGCCGCCCAGCGCCAGCGCGACCAGTATGGTGAGCGCCAGCCGTCTTTCCGGAATCGTCAACTGGGAGATCATCGGCGATCGTCCTTCGGCTCGCTACACGCATGTCGATGCAATCTGCGACATCGAGTCCACGAACCCGATCCGCGCCGGTCCGACAACAATGCCGCACAGGCAGGCCGGAATCGTCAAGGGCATTTAATATATATCAAAGATGATTGTTTCTCCCAACACGACAGGGCGTCGCAGTCCGGGCTACGACGCCGCACCGGCCGGGCGAAAGCGCGGCGCAGCCGGCGCTACCGCGCCCTTTATCCGTAATGCTGCGTGAAGACGCTCCATTGCCGATGAAAGCATCACGGACCGGCTCAGCTGGCCCGATCTGGCCACCACCCGACAAGCTCATGTCTTCCCGACAGCGAGCGCCCGGGCCTTAGGAAAATCCGCGAATTCGGCGAAATGTAGCACCACGCTTGACTTCCCAGTCAACCATACTAATCATAACGCGCCATGATCAATTTTCGGCTATACGATATCCATGGGACGACACATCGTCCCGCAAGCGCCCAGCCCTGAGGCGAATATCACGGCCTCGCCCGACGGCCAGGCTTTTCGACAGCAATCCGAGCACGCAGCGCCTTTTTCGGCGAGAATGCGTATAGTCCGCCCTTCACGGGCGAGGGTCGCCCCCATGGAAACGGCAGTGAACATCGCAACATTCCTCCGGGCAGAAGACATCGCGCTCGACCTGTCCGCCGCGAACAAGCAAGCCGCCATCGAGGCGGCATCGGAGCTGCTCTGCCCGGGCGAGGATGCTTGCCGCAAGGCGGTGCTCCAGGCGCTCCTGGCGCGTGAGCAGCTCGGCTCGACCGGCCTGGGCCGCGGCGTCGCGCTGCCGCATGCGCGCTCGAACACGCTGGCCGCGCCGAGGATCGCTCTGATGCGCCTGGAGCAATCGGTCGATTTCGGCGCGGCCGATGGCGACCCTGTCGACCTCGTGCTTGCCGTGATCTGGCCGGCCGAGGCGATGGACGACTTTCTGGGCACGCTTTCCAAGTTCTGCAAGATGCTGCGCGAGCCGCGCCTGCTTCAGGGCTTGCGCGACGTCGCCACTCCCGAGGAAGCGAGCGAGCTCCTGCGCCTGACGGCGGAGCAGACCCCCGGTCCCGACAAGGCGCGCGCCTGACAGCAGGACCGGCGTAAACACCTGACACCTCCCGCCGCCGGAGACACGGCCGGCGGCGGCTTCCCCATTCAACCGACCAGCGGATTTTTTCGAACCCAGGAGGACAAGGACGTGCGGATTGCCGATCGCACCGTTTTCGGACGGAAGATCGCTCACGAGGCGACCTATGCCGACAATGACGGCCGAGGGCCCGGAGAACCCATCCGCATCCAGTATGCCGCGCTCCCCCATCGCCTCTCGCAGACGGGAAGCCTCGATGTCATGCTGATCACCTCGCGCGATACCGGCCGCTGGGTCCTCCCAAAGGGCTGGCCGATGCGCGGCAAGACGGCCCGCGAAGCAGCGGCGCGTGAAGCTTATGAGGAAGCCGGGCTGATCGGGCAGGCCGACGCCGCCGCCCTCGGCTCCTATCATTACCGCAAGCGCCGGCGGCGCGGCACATCCGTGCTGTGCCGGGTCGATGTGTTCCCCCTCGACGTCCTGGCGGAACTCCAGCGCTGGCCGGAGAAGCGCCAGCGCCGGCGCTCCTGGTTCTCCGTCGAGGACGCAGCCGGGCTGGTCGACGAAGCCGAGCTGAAGGCCCTCATCCTGGCGGCGCAGGAGCACATCGGCCTCGGCGGCACGAAACCGGCAGGCTGAACCAAGCGGACTCCCGGGACCGGAGCGCTCCCGGAGGCCGAAAAGCAGCAACCGGCAAGCTTTCCTCAAGTCTATCGAGGAACATCCGCCCGGCACGAAACGACAAGGCAGAATGCAGTCATACCGAACCATTCGGCATGACCGCATACCCGGCGAGCCAGCCTGAAAACGGCCAGAACCGCGCCGCGGTTGATTTTTCCGGACACGGCGCTATAAGATGGTGCCTTGCCCGATGCAGGCTACATCTGCTGGTTGGAGAGGATGGAATGTCTCACGACGCCCCCTTCCAATTGGGGATGGGCTCAGTTTTACTGAACGCCTCCCAAAAGGAAGAAACCTTTGCGGCAAGCGCCTTGACGGCGCTGACCGAGGCGACCTGTATCGGCAGTCGCGCCGGCCTCGCGGCGCACGCCGCCGCAAGGCGCCACGCCGAGAAGAAGAGCCGGAACAACAGCGCGAAAGCACTGATCTAGCACGCGGAAGCGGCGTTCGCAGAGACGAAGCCGCTATCGCCCGGCCGCCTTTTCCGCAGGCGGCCACGAACCGCATACCCTTTGCGCAATCGCATCTCCCCCGGCGCTCCGCGCCGTGCCGGGCGCTGCAACGACGGCGCGTATCACGGCGGCCCGGCGGCCGCCCCGCTTTCGACAGGCACGACGCATCGATGATCCAGACCCCTTACTACCTGATCGACAAGGCAGGCTTGCTGCGCAATCTGCGGACGATCGAGCGCGTCCGCACGCAGTCGGGCGCCAAGGTGCTGCTGGCATTGAAGTGCTTCGCGACCTGGTCTGTGTTCGACCTGATGCGCGAATATATGGACGGCACCACCTCGTCCTCGCTCAACGAGGTCAGGCTCGGCCGCGAGACCTTCGGCGGCGAGACGCATGCCTACAGCGTCGCCTATGCCGACCACGAGATCGACGAGGTGCTCGCCAACTCGGACAAGATCATCTTCAACTCGATCAGTCAGTTCGAGCGCTTCGCCGACAAGACCGCCGCGACGAGCCGTGGCCTGCGGCTCAATCCGCAGATCAGCGCCTCGGGCTTCGACCTCGCGGACCCGGCCCGGCCGTTCAGCCGCCTCGGCGAATGGGACGTCGAAAAGGTCGCGGCGATCATCGGCCGGCTCGACGGCTTCATGATCCACAATAACTGCGAGAATGCCGATTTCGCCCGCTTCGACGCGATCCTGACCCAGATCGAGGAGAAATTCGGCGGATTGCTCAAGCAGGTCAACTGGGTGAGCCTGGGCGGCGGCATCCACTTCACCGCCGAGGGCTATGCGCTCGACGCCTTCTGCGACCGGCTGAAGAGCTTCTCGCAGCGCTATGGCGTGCAGGTCTATCTCGAGCCCGGCGAGGCGGCGGTCACCAAGAGCACCACCCTAGAGGTCACGGTGCTCGACACGCTCTTCAACGGCAAGCATCTCGCGATCGTCGACAGCTCGATCGAGGCGCATATGCTCGATCTGCTGATCTACCGGCAGACCGCCAAGATCGCGCCGGATGCCGGCCCGCATCGCAGCATGATCTGCGGCAAATCCTGCCTCGCCGGCGACATTTTCGGCGAGTTCCATTTCGAGCAGGCGCTCAAGCCCGGCGACCGGATCTCGATCCAGGATGCCGCCGGCTACACCATGGTGAAGAAGAACTGGTTCAACGGCGTCCAGATGCCGGCGATCGCGGTGCGTGAGCTCGACGGCAGCATCCGCAAGGTTCGCGACTTCACCTTCGACGACTTTAAGGCGAGCCTCTCCTGAAGCCCGCCACGCAACGCCACAGACAACACGAACAAAGGAGGCTCAGGCCCGAAATGCAGAAGAAGAATGTCCTGATCATCGGCGGCGGCGGCGTAGGCCAGGTGGTGGCCCATAAATGCGCCCAGAACAACGACGTGCTCGGCGACATCCATATCGCCTCGCGCACCCTGGCGAAATGCGAGGCGATCGTCGCCTCGGTCAAGCAGAAGGGCACGCTCAAGACCAAGGGCGAGATCGCGGCCCATCAGCTCGACGCACTCGACATCGAGGCGACCAAGGCGCTGATCGCCAAGACCCGGGCCGGGATCGTGATCAATGTCGGCTCGGCCTTCCTGAACATGTCGGTGCTTTCGGCCTGCATCCAGACCGGCGTCGCCTATATCGACACCGCGATCCACGAGGAGCCGCTGAAGATCTGCGAGACGCCGCCCTGGTACGGCAATTACGAGTGGAAGCGCCGCGAGGAATGCGCCAAGGCCGGCATCACCGCCATCCTCGGCGCCGGCTTCGACCCCGGCGTGGTCAACGCCTATGCGCGCCTCGCCAAGGACGAGTATTTCGACAAGATCGACTCGATCGACATCATCGACGTCAATGGCGGCGACCATGGCCGCTATTTCGCGACGAACTTCGATCCGGAGATCAATTTCCGCGAGTTCACCGGCACGGTCTGGTCCTGGCAGAACCGCCAGTGGACCTCGAACAAGATGTTCGAGGTCCGCAAGGACTGGGACCTGCCCGTCGTCGGCACGCGCCCGACCTACCTGACCGGCCATGACGAGATCCATTCGCTGTCGCGCAATCTCGACGTGCCGGACATCCGCTTCTGGATGGGCTTCGGCGAGCGCTACATCACGGTCTTCACCGTGCTGAACAATCTCGGCCTGCTC
Organism: Allobosea sp. GW823-FHT01F03; assembly: GCF_058798075.1. Taxonomy (NCBI): domain Bacteria; kingdom Pseudomonadati; phylum Pseudomonadota; class Alphaproteobacteria; order Hyphomicrobiales; family Alloboseaceae; genus Allobosea; species Allobosea sp. GW823-FHT01F03. The sequence goes on from NZ_CM179505.1 coordinate 5,444,368, forward strand.
TCCGAGCAGCCGATCCGCACCGCCGAGGGCCAGGAGATCGTGCCGCTCAAGGTGGTCAAGGCCGTACTGCCCGACCCGTCCTCGCTGGCGCCTAACTATACCGGCAAGACCTGTATCGGCGACCTCGTGAAGGGCAAGAAGGACGGCAAGGCGCGCGAGGTCTTCATCTACAACGTCGCCGACCACGAGGAGGCCTATGCCGAGGTCGGCAGCCAGGGCATCTCCTACACCGCCGGCGTGCCGGCGGTCGCCGCCGCGATGCTGATCGCCAGCGGCGAGTGGGATGTGCGCGGCATGGTCAATGTCGAGGAGCTGCCGCCGCGGCCCTTCCTCGGCCTGCTCGACCGGATGGGCCTGCCGACGCGGATCCGCGACGAGGCCGGCGACCGTGCGCTGAGCTTCGCGGCCACGCCGGACGTCGCCAAGCGCGCGGCCGAACCGGCTCTGGCCGACTAAGACGCCGAGCGTCCCGGCGGATGCGGAAGGGCGCTCCAGCGCCATGTGAGAGCATCGGCCCGAAGAAGACTGGCCGGACAGGGGCAATCCCGTCCGGCCAATCCTCGTTGCGGCAGGCCACAGCGTCCGGACAGCGATACGGCCCGTCGGAGCGCACGACGACCGCGCGCCTCTGCACCAAATCTTGTAAGCAATACCTCGATTTTGCAGGGTAATTTATTTTCAGATCAACAAAAAAGACGCCAAAATCGGTTTGTTCGGAAAATATTATTTCCATCAAATTCGATTCTTTGGGCCGCACCTGGCGATATTTGACTTCCTAATACTTTCGGCCGATGCTGGCTTTGCCATGATCGGAAATCATCCCCCAGCCGGGGTCTTCTGCACAGCTTCGCGCCTCGCACGCCCCTAGCCCTGGTTCGGCGCGGCGGCCTTCGGCCCCGAGCGACGAGCCAGGGAGATCCAGCATCGCCCGCAGGCATGACAGGCGACCGGCACATGCCGGGCGCTCGGTCGCTGCCGCCCTATCGGGCCAAGCCCTTTCATTCTGCAGCCCGCCCTTCTTGCGGCCGCGCCGAGATGCGCGCCGCCCGCGGCTGCGCGCCATCAGGAAACCAGAACCATGAGCAATAAGCGCAAAGGCAACCGCGAAGCCAAGAAACCGAAGCAGCAGAAGCCCGCTGCCCAGACAGCGTCCTCAATCGCCGAACTCAGCAAGCAGCCGCTGCCCGTCAAGAAGCTCGGGCGCTGACGGCGCTCCCAGCCGAATGCAGTCATGACGCACGGGCGGGCCCTCGCCACGGCCCGCCCGCATCATTCAATCCCAAAATGGGCCCGCAGACCCGATGAAAGGCAAAGGTGACCCCGCTTCCGCAGATCATCATCACGCATGAGGACCTCGCAATCCTCTCGGGCCTCATCGAAAAGGCCATGGCGAGCGGCCGCTACACGGCCGCGACCAGGCTCGCCGACGAACTGCACCGGGCCCAGGTGGTCGAAGCCGCGCGGGCACCGCCGGACTGCCTGCGACTGAACATCGGCGGGCAATATCTCGAGGAGCGCAGCGGTGCGGTGCGCGACATCGTGCTCGTCGCCGGGCGCAGCAGCGCCGCAGTCGGCCTCGTTTCGGTGCTGAGCCAGGTTGGCACCGCCCTGCTCGGGCTCTCGGCGGGCCAGCGCATCGGCTGGCTCGATCCGCGCGGCAAGCCGCGCTGGCTGCGCCTCCTGCGCGTCGATGGCGGCATTTCGGGGACGGCGCCCCTGGCCTGAAGCCTTCTCGCCTGAGGCCTGCAGCCATGCCACTCCGGCGCTGCGCCCGATGACCGCGGCAACCCGTGCCGCCCGACCTTCGGCGCTACCTGCCCAGCGACCCCGACCTCAACCTCAACCTCAACCGCGCCCCGAGGTCCGGCACAGCCGCACTCCCGGCCCTTCGCGACCGTCCGGAAGAAAGCGAACGCCGGCCTGCTCGAAAGCCGCAAGGACCAGGGCTTCCGAGGCGCGCTGAAGCTCGTGACGCTCGCGCTCGAAATCGCGGACGGTGCTGCGCGAAACGCCGGCGGTGGCAGCGAGCTGATCCTGCGTCCAATTCAGCAGCCCACGCGCGGCGCGGCATAGTTCAGGACGTAAATTCATGACGTTCGCCCATTGCCTTCGGCTGCCTGAGTCAACCATAATGGACGGAATCGGGCAAGGCTGGAGTTCTGCGGCAGTCCAACTGGAAGGATCCCTCATCCATCATGGCGGACGACGCCTTACTCCTGAGCCTGATCGTCGCCCTGCCTTTCCTGGGCAGCCTGCTCGCGGCGCTCCTTCCCGCCAATGCCCGCAATGCCGAAGCCTGGCTCGCCGGGCTGATCACTGTCGGCATCCTGACCATCGCCGGGATCCTGTGGCCGAAAGTGGCCGAACCCGCCGCCCTGCGGGCACAGTTCGAATGGCTGCCGGAATACGGCCTCAACTTCGTCCTGCGCCTCGACGGACTGGCCTGGCTCTTCGTCATCCTGATCGCCGGGATCGGCCTGCTCGTCGTGCTCTATGCGCGCTATTACATGTCGCCGGACGATCCGGTGCCGCGCTTCTTCTCGTTCCTGCTCGCCTTCATGGGCGCGATGCTCGGCGTCGTGCTGAGCGGAAACCTGATCCAGATCGTCCTGTTCTGGGAACTGACCAGCCTCTTCTCCTTCCTGCTGATCGCCTATTGGCACCATAGCCAGAGCGCCCGCGACGGCGCCCGCATCGCCCTGACCGTCACCGCCGCCGGCGGGCTATGCCTGCTCGCCGGCATGCTGCTGCTCGGCCATATCGTCGGCAGCTACGATCTCGATGTCGTGCTCGCCTCGGGCCCGAAGATCGTCACGCATCCGCTCTATCTCACGGCGCTGATCCTGGTCGCGCTCGGCGCCCTGACCAAGAGCGCGCAGTTCCCCTTCCATTTCTGGCTGCCGCGGGCCATGGCCGCGCCGACGCCGGTCTCGGCCTATCTGCACTCCGCCACTATGGTGAAGGCCGGGGTCTTCCTGCTGGCGCGGCTGTGGCCGGCGATGGCGGGACACGAATACTGGTTCTGGGTGCTGGCGCCAATCGGCGTCGCGACGCTGGTGATCGGCGCCTTCCTGGCGCTGTTCCAGCAGGATCTGAAAGGGCTTCTCGCCTATTCGACGATCAGCCATCTCGGCCTGATCACCCTGCTGCTCGGGCTCGGCAGCCCGCTGGCGGCGGTCGCGGCAATCTTCCACATCATGAACCATGCGACCTTCAAGGCCTCGCTGTTCATGGCGGCCGGGATCATCGACCATGAGGCGGGAACGCGCGACGTCCGCCGGCTCGGCGGGCTCTACCGCGCCATGCCGATCACCGCGACCCTGGCCATGGTCGCTGCGGCCTCGATGGCCGGCGTGCCGCTGCTCAACGGCTTTCTCTCGAAGGAAATGTTCTTCGCCGAGACCATCGAGTACCATGTCGACACGGCGCTCGACCATCTGCTGCCCTATATCGCGACCGTCGCCGGCATGTTCAGCGTCGGCTATTCGCTGCGGCTGATCCATCAGGTCTTCTTCGGTCCGCCCGCGACCGACCTGCCGCACAAGCCGCACGACCCGGTGATCTGGATGCTGCTGCCGGTCGGCCTGCTGGTGCTGATCTGCCTTCTGGTCGGCATCGTGCCGGCGCAGACCGTGGGCGGCGTGCTCGCTGTCGCGGTCGAGTCGGTGCTGAGGGGACAGACGCCGAGCTACAGCCTGGCCGTCTGGCACGGCTTCACCCCCGCCCTGCTGATGAGCTTGGTGGCGACGGCGGGTGGCATCGTCATCTATCTCTCGATGCTGCGCTATCTTTCCGGCAACATCGAAGGCGCACCGCTGCTGCGCGAGTTGAAAGGCAAGCGCCTGTTCGAGCGGGCGATCGTCTTCCTGTCCTGGCGCTGGGCCAAGGGCCTGGAGCAGATCGTCAGCACCGCCCGGCTGCAGCCGCAGATGCGCCTGCTGATCGGCGTCACCATCATGCTGGCGCTCTGGTCCTTCTATACGAGGCCGATCTCGCTGGTGCCCGGCAGCCTGCAGGGAGCCGATCTCGAATTCATGCTGGTCTGGGTGGTCGGTGCCGCCTGCGCGCTCGGAGCCGCCTATCAGGCCAAATATCACCGACTCGCCGCGGTGATCCTGACCGGCGGCACCGGGCTCGCGGTCTGCCTGACCTTCGCCTGGTTCTCGGCTCCCGATCTCGCCTTGACCCAGCTCCTGGTCGAGATCGTCACCACCGTCCTGCTCCTGCTCGGCCTGCGCTGGCTGCCGAAGCGCATCGAGGGGATCGCCTCCGAAAGCGCCTTCTCCGCCAGGCTGCGCCGTTTCCGCGACCTCGCCATCGCGATCTCCGGCGGCGCCGGGCTCGCCGGGCTCTCTTATCTGGTGATGACCTGGCCGCTCGCCGGCAGCATCTCCGGGAATTTCCTCGAGCGCGCCTATACCGAGGGCGGCGGCCGCAACGTCGTCAACGTGCTGCTCGTCGATTTCCGCGGCTTCGACACGCTCGGCGAGATCGCCGTGCTCGGCGTGGTGGCGATCACGGTCTACGCATTGCTGCGCCGCTTCCGCCCGGCCCGCGACAGTATCGGGCTGCCAGAGCAGAAGCAGTTCCAGAACCTCTACGACGCCGACATCCAGGGCAGCGGCAAGGATCCGATCACGGCACATTACCTGCTGGTGCCGGGCCTGATCATGCGCCTGCTCTTCCCGGTGATCGCGATGATGGCGGTGTTCCTGTTCATGCGCGGGCATGACCTGCCGGGCGGCGGCTTCGTCGCGGGGCTGACCTTCGCGATCGCCTTCATCCTGCAATACATGGCCGGCGGCGCCCGCTGGGTCGAAGCCCGGCTGCGCATCCTGCCGGTGCGCTGGATCGGCGTCGGCCTGCTGGTCGCTGCCTTGACCGGCGCCGGTGCCTTCGCCTTCGGGCGGCCATTCCTGACCTCGGCCTTCGCCTATGCCGAGCTGCCGCTGCTCGGCAAGCTGCCGCTGGCGAGCGCCCTCTTCTTCGATTTCGGCGTGTTCGCGCTCGTGCTGGGCGCAACCGTGCTGGTGTTGATCGCGCTGGCGCACCAGTCGCTACGCGTCTATCGCGCTGGCGCCGCCCGTGCCAACACAGCAAGCGGCGGGAAAAGCTGATGGAACTGATCGTCTCCCTCGCCATCGGCATCCTTGCGGGATCGGGCATCTGGCTCTTGCTGCGGCCGCGCACCTTCCAGGTCATTATCGGCCTGTCGCTGCTCTCCTATGCCGTCAATCTCTTCATCTTCGGCATGGGCCGGCTGCGCGTCGGTGCTCCGCCCGTGCTCGACCCCGCCGCCGGCGGCGACATCTCGCGCTATGCCGACCCGCTGCCGCAGGCGCTGGTCTTGACGGCGATCGTCATCAGCTTCGCCATGACCGCCCTCTTCCTCGTCGTACTGCTGGCCTCGCGCGGGCTGACCCGCAGCGACCATGTCGACGGCCGGGAGGGCGGCTCGTGAGCTGGCAGGACCATCTCGTCATCGCGCCGATCATCCTGCCGCTGATCGCCGGCGCGACGATGCTGCTCTTCGACGGTCGCAGCCGAACGGTCGCGGCCGTGCTCAACCTCGTCTCGACCTTCGCGCTGCTCGCGATCGCGATCAGCCTGGTCACGACCAGCGGCGGCCCCGATCCGGCCGCCGCCGTCAGGGTCTACCGGCTCGGCGACTGGCCGGCGCAGTTCGGCATCGTCCTGGTCGCCGACCGGCTGTCGAGCATGATGCTGTTGCTGACCGCGATCCTCGCCTGTGCGGCGCTGATCTTCTCGCTGGCCCGCTGGCATCGCTCCGGCAGCTATTTCCACCCGCTCTTCCAGTTCCTGCTGATGGGGCTGAACGGCGCCTTCCTCACCGGCGACCTGTTCAACCTCTTCGTCTTCTTCGAGGTGCTGCTCGCCGCCTCCTATGGCCTCGCCTTGCATGGCTCCGGCCATGCCCGCGTACGCGCCGGCCTGCACTACATCGCCGTCAACCTCGTCGCGGCGCTGGTCTTCCTGGTCGGCGTCAGCATGGTCTACGGCGCCGCCGGCACGCTCAACATGGCCGATCTCGCCGCCCGGATCGGCAGCCTGCCGGCGCGCGAGCGCGCGCTGCTGGAAACCGGCACCAGCATTCTCGGCGTCGCCTTCCTGGTGAAGGCCGCGGCCTGGCCGCTCGGCTTCTGGCTGCCCGGCACCTATGCGGCGGCGAGCGCGCCGGTCGCCGCGCTGTTCTCGGTGATGACCAAGGTCGGCATCTACGCGATCCTCCGGATGGGCTTTCTGCTCGCCGGCCCAGAAGCCGCCGCCGGCTCCTCTCAGTTCGGCGATGTCTGGCTGCTCGCTGCAGGAGCCGCCACCATCCTCTTCGCCATGGTCGGCATGCTCGCCTCGCAGGATCTCGCCAAGCTCGCGAGCTTCTCGGTCGTGGTTTCGTCGGGAACCATGCTCGCCGTGCTCGGCACCAACGACGTCTCGATCATCGGACCGGCGCTCTATTATCTGGTGTCGTCGACACTCGCGATCGGCGCCTTCTTCCTGCTGATCGAGCTGATCGAACGCGGCCGCGCGCCGACCGACGACATTCTCGCGGTGACGCTCGAAGCCTATGGCATCGAGGACGAGGAGGAGCCCGGCGAAGACGGTGATGCCGGCGTCGCCGTGCCGGCGATCCTCGCCGTGCTCGGCGCGGCCTTCATCGTCTCGGCGCTCTTGCTCTCCGGCCTGCCGCCGCTATCCGGCTTCGTCGCCAAATTCGCGATCCTGGCCGGTGCGCTCGGCGGGAGCAACCCGGCGACGGCGACCGGGATCGCCCCGGCCGCCTGGGCCTTGCTCGTGCTGCTGCTGCTCTCCGGCTTCGTGACGCTGATCGCCATGGTGCGCGCCGGCATCCGTTCCTTCTGGGCGGTGATCGAACGCGAGGTGCCGCGCGTGCGGGTGATAGAAGTGGCGCCCGTCGCAGCCCTGCTGCTGCTCTGCCTCACCCTGACGCTGCAGGCCGGCCCGGCGATGCGTTTCATGCAAGCCACAGCGGTGGGGCTGCACGGTTCCGAGGCCTATATCCAGGGGGTTCTGACACCGACAGCGATGCCGGCGGGGGGCAAGCCATGAGCCGCTGGCTGCCCTCCCCGCTCGTCTCCCTGGGCCTGCTGGCACTCTGGCTGCTGCTGAACCAGAGCCTGTCGCTCGGTCACCTGCTGCTCGGCGGCGTGCTCGGCCTGCTCGGCCCGCTCATGCTGCGGCGGCTCGATGTCGCGCCGCTGAAGCTGCGACGGCCGGCCGCGATTCCGCGCCTGCTCGGCGTGTTCATCGCCGACATGGTCCGCTCCAATTTCGCAGTGGCGCGCGTCATCCTGTTCGATCAGGCCGATCGCAGGCCCGGCTTCGTCCGCATCCCGCTGCGGCTGCGCTCGCGCTATGGGCTGGCGGCCCTGGCCTGCATCATCACCGCGACACCGGGCACGAGCTGGGTCAGCTATGATCCGGCCACCGGCATGCTGGTGATCCATGTGCTCGACCTGAGCGAAGGGGACGACTGGTCCGCGCTGATCGAACGGCGCTATGTCGGACTGCTGGTGGAGATCTTCGAATGAGCGCCGCGATCCTCACCTTCGCCCTCGTCACCGGCCAGATCCTGCTGGCTCTGGCCATGGTCGCCGCCGCCTACCGCATCCTGCGTGGCCCGCGCGCCCAGGATCGCGTGCTCGGCATGGACGCGCTCTATCTCAATGCGATGCTGCTCCTGCTCGTCTTCGGCATCGGCTCCGGCACGACGCTGTATTTCGAGGCGGCGCTGGCGATCGGCCTGCTCGGCTTCGTTTCGACTGTGGCGATGGCGAAGTTCCTGATGCGTGGGGAGGTCATCGAATGATGTCGCTCCACGCCCTCCCCGCCTGGGCGGCGCTTCCGGTCGCGGCGCTGATCCTCGCCGGCTCGCTGCTGGCCTTGACGGGGGCGCTCGGCCTGCTGCGGTTCAAGAGCTTCTATGAGCGCGTGCACGCGCCGACGCTCGGCTCGACGCTGGGCATGGGCTGCATCCTCCTCGCCTCGATGCTGTACTTCTCGGTCGGCCAGACACGCCCCGTAGTGCACGAGATCCTGATCGGCCTCTTCATCACGATCACCACGCCGGTGACGCTGCTGCTGCTGGTGCAGGCGACGCTTTACCGGGACCGGCAGGAAGGCCGCGACCCGCTCGACGCAGACAATCGCCCGGAGGCATAGGGCGCCTCGTCTCGAAGCTGGCTTTTACATCGTCGATTCAGGGGGCCTGGCGCCTTCCGCGAGCAGCAGGGCGAGAAGCTCGCGCTGATTATGCGTCCCCGTCTTGCCGAAGGCGCTCTTGATATGGGCGCGGGCGGTTTCGTAGGTGACCCCGAGCTCCTTCGCGATGTCGACCAGCGATCCGCCAAGCCGCAGCGCGCTGGTGATGCGGGCCTCCTGCTCCGTCAGGCGATAACGCGCCCGGAGGCGAACGGCGACATCCGACCGGTCGGGAGGAAGCACTCTGAGGATCACCAGGGCCGTGACCGCCGGGCTGAAATAGGCAAGCGGGCCGCGCCACGCTAGGGAGTGCAGATTCGAAGCGAGCGGCAGCACCGATACGGAAAGCCTGGTTCCGGCCCATTCGACCGCGAACTCGGCATGGCCTCCAGCGCCGCCGGGATATCGCGCGCAAGTAGCCTGGACCGAGCGAGAGAACCTAGCATCGATCTCGGGCAGGCCGAACGAAACGATATCGCGGGCCCGCACATTGATCAGCATGCCGCTGTCGATCAAGGCCTCGGCAGCGGCATTTGCCGCGACGAGCTTGCAGTCGGCGTTCACGATGAAGGCGGGATCGAGCAGGTTCTGCATGAGACCATCGCTGGGAGTTGTGTGCTGACCGCGCAGAACAGCGCGATTGCAGTCGAATGCTCGACGCATGCGGGCGGCCAAGGCCTGCATCGCCGGCGCCAGCACTTCGTTCGTCCGCTCATGGGAGCGACCATCATAGTGGACGCAGAAGAACGCGACGCGATCGCGCTCATGCGCGATCTTGAGACCCAGGGCCATGTCGGCCCGCCCCATCGGCTTGAGCCAGTCATTGTAAAACTCGGTGGTTTCAAGAACCCGACGCGGCAGGATCGCATCGGCCAACTCGACCTTCGCGGCCGCCATCTCCCTCCAGGATCCCAGCCATGGATTACGGGAGGCGAAATGCAAAAAATACGGCTCGAGATTGACGTCCTCCCAGCCAGCTCCGGCCAGAGGCGTGGCGTAGGGCGCCTGTTGGTCGTGCCCCTGGAAAAGAACGCGCACATCGGGGCGCAAGGCCTGGAAAGCAGCACAGACATCCTGCCAGCGCTCTGGAGACAGAGCAGCCGCGTCGATCACTTCGCCGACTTGCGAAACCGCGCGAACGAACTCGGCACCACTCAGGCCGCGCAGCGCCATTCCGGATCCCCCGATCCCTTTTTGATTGTGCCGATCATCCTCCAGCGGAAACCGAAGGGCAATGGGCTGTCCAGCTCGCGGCGTGCGATCAGCCGCAATCTAGTGATCCGCGCGGAACCTGTCCTACCCCAATTGGGTGACGGCAAAGATCCCGAACTGCTGCAGACTTGAAACCAGCCGATCAAGGCTAGCCTGCTCGAACCGGGGGGATGGGCAGTGAAGGGCCGATGCGTGATGCGCCTTGCCGAAGCCCGAGGCCGCTGTCGTTTCTGCGACGGGACTGATACCGAGCCGTGCACCTGCCGGGACGCAGAGAGCGACGCCGTCAGGATGGTCACACTTAGCCAGCTATGGGGCAATACGGCACTCGGTCGAAGCTCCAACCTGGCCATACGTGCGGCGACCAGCTCCAGGGAGCTTCACGCCATCGGCCGCCTTCGCTACCGGCTTTTCGTCGAGCGCGGCGGCGAGAGCTTTGTCCATGCGAGCCATGGCGACGGCTGGCTCCTGGAACCGATCGACACGGCGAGCCTCAATCTCTGGGCCGGTCCGGAACGACGCTGTCTCGCTGCAGCCCGGCTTACCCAGGGTGCGGACGCCGTCACCGACCCCCGACTCGCAGCGATGCTTCGACGCAGTGCGCTCCCAGCGGCCGAACATCCCCATTCTCTGGTACTTTCGCGCCTGGCGATCCGGCACCAGGCCAGCGCCCGACCGCTCGCCCAGGCCCTCGCCCGGCATGCCTACCGGGTCGGGCTCGAAGCGGGCGCCGACACGGCGCTCCTCGCCTCCCGCCCCGCAGACATCGTGTTCTTCACACGCCTTGGCTTCAGACCCTCCGGCGCTGCGTGGACCGAGCCTGGCGTGGGCGAGCTCCGCTGCCTGACACTCGCGATGCGGGACCGCGCAACGCTCCGGGCGGCCAGCTCACCGTTGCTGGCCGAGCTCGACGCGTTCGAGGCCAATGGCTCGTCCGGGACCGCAAAGGTCTCGATCCTCGATCTCGGCGACGATCTGTGAGGCCCGGCACGGGCACAGACCCTCCGGCCTTTCGCGCTCTCCGCTCGCCCTTCCCCCATTGACGGGCTCTGGACCACCTCCCGGAGGCGCGTGATCAGGCACCGCCGCCGGCGCCGTGCTTGATCAGTTCCCGCGCGATGATGGTGCGCTGGATCTGGTTGGTGCCCTCGTAGATCTGGGTGATCTTGGCGTCGCGGTAGAGGCGCTCGACCTCGAAGCCCTGGATATAGCCGGAGCCGCCGAAGATCTGGACGGCGTTCGCGGTCTGCGCCACCGCCATGTCGCTGGCGAAGCATTTGGCGATCGAGGCGGCCGAGGTCGCCGGCGCGCCATGGTCGATCAGCAGCGCCGCCCGCTCGACCAGCGCCCGGGCCGCGGCGATGTCCTTGGCCATGTCGGCGAGCATCCATTGCAGGCCCTGGTTCTCCAGGATCGGCTTGCCGAACTGGCGCCGCTCGCGGGCATAGGCCAGCGCCGCCTCGAGCCCCGCCTGGGCGATGCCGACGGCGAGCGCGCCGATGCCGACGCGGCCCTTTTCGAGCACGCTCATCATGATGTGGAAGCCCCGGCCCTGCGGACCGAGCAGGGCATCACGCGGCACCGTCACGCCATCGAAGTTCAGCGCGCCGACCTGGCTGGCGCGCTGGCCCATCTTGTGTTCCTTGGCCCCGCGCGAAACACCGGGTGCGTTGAGGTCGACGATGAAGATGCTCATGCCGCGATGGCCGGCGGCGGGGTCGGTCGAGGCCAGCACGAAGCCGAGATCGGCGACCGGCGCATTGTGGATCCAGAGCTTGCCGCCATCGATGACATAGCCATCGGCGGTCTCGCGTGCGGTGGTGCGGACATTGGAGAGGTCGGACCCCGCCTCGGCCTCGGTCAGGCAATAGGCGACGCGGGCCTTGCCGCGCAGGATGTCCGGCAGATGGCGGGCACGCTGCCCGGCCGTACCATAGCGGGTCAGCAGCGTGCCGATCAGCTCGACGAGACCGCACTGGTCGGCGACGGAGGCATAGCCGCGCGACAATTCCTCCATGACGAGCGCATAGGCATAGCTGTCGAGCCCGGCGCCGCCATGCTCGGGATCGGCGGTGATGCCGAACAGGCCGAGCTCGCCCATCTGGCGATAGATCTCGGCCGGAAAGGTCGAGTCACGGTCGAGCTCGGCGGCAGCTGGGCGCACCACCTCATCGGCGAAGCGGCGGGCGGTGTCGCGAATCTGCTGGTAGAGCGCTGTGTCCTGGAGCGGCGCGTGCATGGGGTTTCCTCCCGTCCTCAGGCGATGCCGTTCAGGGCGCAGAGATGACCCATCCGCGTTGTCGCGCGCTCGGGATCGGCGAAGAGCCCGGCCTGGTCGGCGAGGCGGAAGAGATCGGCATAGTGCAGGATGCCGCGGGCCGATTCAGCGCCGCCGACCATGCGGAAATGATCCTGGAAGCCGTTAAGCCAGGCGAGGAAGACCACGCCGCTCTTGTAATACTGGGTCGGGGCCTCGAAGAGCCGGCGCGCCAGCGTGACCGTCGGGTCGAGGATGGCGTGGAAGCCCTGCCGGTCGCCCGCATCGAGGCAGGCGAAGGCGGCGGCCGCCGCCGGCGCGATCGGGTCGAAAATGCCGAGCAAGCCGTGCGAAAAACCCTGCGCGTCGCCGCCGATCAGCTCGGCATAGTTGAAGTCGTCGCCGGTATACATCACGACGCCTTCCGGCAGTTGCCGGCGCATGGAGATCTCCTTGCCGGCATCGAGCAGCGAGATCTTGATGCCGTCGATCTTGGCGGCGTGCTCGCGGATCAGCGTCAGCACGGTCTGCATCGCCGGCTCGAAATCGCGGCTGCCCCAATAGCCGGCGAGCGCCGGGTCGAACATCTCGCCGAGCCAGTGCAGGATGACCTTGCCGCGGCACTGGCCGAGCAGCCGGCCATAAACCGCAAGATAGTCGTCCGGCCCCTTCGCCACCCGGCAGAGCGCGCGGCTCGCCATCAGGATGATCTTGCCGCCATGCTTCTCGACATGGGCGATCTGCTCCTCATAGGCACGGATGACGTCGTCGAGCGTGGTCGCGGCATTGGCGTCGAGCTGGTCGGTCCCGGCACCGCAGGCGAGATCGGCGCCCGGCACGGTCTTCGCCTCGGCGAGCACGCGGGCGATCAGCTCGGCGGCATTGCTCCAGTCGAGTCCCTGTCCGCGCTGCGAGGTGTCCATCGCCTCGGCGATCTTGAAGCCTAGGCCCCAGAGATGGCGCCGGAAGGCCAGGGTCGCATCCCAGTCGAGCGCCGGGACGCGCCAGGGCTCGTCCAGCCTGCGCGGATCGGCGACGACATGGGCGGCGGCGAAGACGGTGCGTGTCCGCGACGGCGCATGGGTCCGAGGAAAGCGCGAGGCCGGCGCCAGCATGTAGCGCTCAGTCCCACCATCGGCCCGGGGCAAGGTGATCTCGGCCATCGCATCCTCCCGAAATGGAACGTTCCATTTAATTTATCTGCTCCAACCGCTATAATTCATTGTTCCGGCGATTTGAAGAGAGATATTGCCACGTCTGCTCGGCAATGATATGGAACGTTCCAAATTCAATAATGCCTTCGGGCAAACGGGACGAAGCGATGCCGCAAGGGGCGCAGCCCAGGGACAAGGTGACGATCATCGAGATCGCGGACGCTGCCGGCGTCTCGAAATCGACGGTCTCGCTCGTCCTGACCGGCCGCGGCAGCGTCAAGCCCGAGACGCGCGAGCGCATCCTCCAGGTGATGGACGAGCTCGGCTACGTCTATAATCGCGGCGCCGCCAATCTGCGCAACACGCAGTCCAAGATCGTCGGCCTCGTTCTCAACGACCTCTCCAACCCGTTCTTCGCCGAATTCGCGATCGGCGTCGAAACCGTGCTGCAGATGGCCGGCTATGTCGCCTTCATGGCGAACACCGCCGAAAGCGTGGTGCGCCAGGGCCAGGTCATGAAGATGATGCGCGAGCATGGCGCCCGCGGCATCATCCTCTGCCCCGCGCTCGACACCACGGCCGAGGAACTGGCACTGGCAAGTGGTCCGGACACGGCCCTGCTGGTCGCCATCCGCCGGCTGCCGGGAGTCGCGGCGAGTTCCGTGGTGCCGGACAATGTCGCTGGCTCGGCCAGGATCACCCGCCATCTCCTCAATCTCGGGCATAGGCGCATCGCCTATCTCGGCGGCATGAGTTCAATGGTGGTCCGGCAGGATCGCCATCAGGGCTTCAGCGAGGCGATGGCGAAGGCCGGCGTCGCGATCGATCCCGGCCTGAACCTCGAATGCATGCCGACCCGCGATGGCGGTTTCAGCGCGATGAGCTCGGCCCTGGCGCTGCCGAACCGGCCGACCGCCGTGGTCTGCTACAACGACGTCGTCGCCATCGGCGCCATGCTGGCCGCCGCCAGGCGCGGTCTCGTCGTCGGGCGCGACATCGCCATCGTCGGCTTCGACGACACCAGCGAAGCCCGGCATGTTTCGCCGGCCCTGACCACGATCGCGGTCGACGCGGTCGGGCTCGGCGAACGGGCCGCGGCCATGCTGCTCGAACGCATCACCAATCGCGCAGCGCCGGCGACCAGCCATGTCGGCCCGGCCGAGCTCGTCATCCGCGAATCCTGCGGCGCCTATCAGCATGCGCTGACGGCCGCCGGCTGACCCATTTTCACAACCGGACCAAAGCAAGATGGCGTTCCCCCGCATCCTCACCGCCGACGAAGCCGCCGCCCTGATCCCGGACGAGGCGATCGTCACCGTCTCCTCCTCATCGGGCCTCGGCTGCCCGGATGCGGTTCTTGCCGCGATCGGCCGACGCTTCGAGGCGAGCGGCCATCCGAGGCAGCTGACGACACTGCACCCGATCGCCGCCGGCGACATGTCGGGCATCAAGGGCATCGACCATCTCGCCAGGCCCGGCCTGCTCGCCCGCATCCTCGCCGGCTCCTACCCGTCCGGCCCGTCGAGTGCCGAGCCGCCGGCGATCTGGAAGATGGTCACCGGCAACGAGATCCCGGCCTACAACGTCCCGAGCGGCATCCTGTTCGACATGCATCGCGAGGCGGCTGCCAAGCGCCCGGGCGTGCTGACCAAGATCGGCATGGAGACCTTCGTCGACCCCAGGAACCAGGGCTGCGCCATGAACGAGCGCGCCGCTGCCGAGCCGATCGTCAGCCGCGTCGAGTTCGACGGCGAGGACTGGCTCTATTTCCGCAGCATCGTGCCGAAGGTCGCGATCATCCGCGCCACCACGGCCGATGAACGCGGTAACCTCTCCTATGAGCACGAGGGCGGCTATCTCGGCCCGCTCGACCAGGCGCTCTCCGTCCGCAACAATGGCGGCATCGTCATCGCGCAGGTGAAGCGCGTCGTCGCCGCCGGTTCGCTGAAGCCGCAGCAGGTCTTCGTGCCCGGCATCCTGGTCGATGCCATCGTCGTCGCACCCGAGCAGATGCAGACGACGCAGACCGTCTACGATCCCGCGATCTCGGGCGAGGTCTCGCGGCCGCTGTCGAGCTTCGAAACTCCGGCCTTCGACGTCGCCAAGGTGATCGCGCGGCGTGTCGCGCAGGAGCTGCGCCATGGCGACGCCGTCAATATCGGCTTCGGCATCTCGGCCAATGTCCCGCGCATCCTGATCGAGGAAGGCCAGCACGGCGCCGTCACCTGGGTGATCGAGCAGGGCGCGGTCGGCGGCGTGCCGCTGCTCGAATTCCAGTTCGGCTGCGCCTCCAATGCCGAGGCGATCGTGCCCTCGCCCTACCAGTTCACTTACTTTCAGGGCGCCGGCTTCGACATGTCGCTGCTCTCCTTCCTGCAGATCGACAGGCAGGGCTCGGTCAACGTCTCGAAGCTCGGGGTGCGCCCGCATGTCACCGCCGGCGCAGGCGGCTTCATCGACATCACCGCCCGCGCCCGGCGCATCGTCTTCTCCGGCTATTTCAGCGCCGGCGCCAAGCTCGGCATCGCAGACGGCAAGCTGGTCATCGAGAAGGAAGGCAAGGTCAGGAAGCTGGTCGAGGCCGTCGAGCACATCTCCTTCTCGGGCCCGCGCGCCATCGCCCAGGGCCAGGACATCACCTACATCACCGAACGCTGCGTGATGAAGCTGACGGCCGAGGGCATCGTCGTCAGCGAGATCGCGCCCGGCGTCGACCTCGAGCGCGACATCCTCGCCCAGGCCGAGTTCCCGCTGCTGGTGCCGCAGCCGCCAAAGCTGATGGATGCAGCTTTGTTCCAGGAAGCCGTGCTCGGCCTCGTCGTTCCCCGGAGGGCCGCATGAGCGATCCCGTCACCCTCGAGATCGCGGGCGGGCTCGCGATCATCACCCTCGCCCGCCCGGAAAAGCTCAACGCGCTCGACGATGTGATGGTCGCGCTGCTCGGCCGCCATGCCGAGACGATCGACGCCGACCGTTCGGTGCGCGCCGTGATCCTGACCGGCGAAGGCAAGGCCTTCTGCGCCGGCGGCGACATCGTCGCCTGGGGCGGACTTTCGCCGCTGGAGATGGGTCAGGGCTGGGTCCGCTCCGGCCATCGCGTCTTCGACAAGCTGGCGCGGATGAAGCCGCCGGTAATCGCGGCAATGAACGGCCATGCGCTCGGCGGCGGGCTCGAGCTCGCCGTCACCGCCGACATCCGGATCTGCGAGGTCCAGGCCAAGATCGGCCTGCCCGAAAGCGGGCTCGGCATGATCCCGGGCTGGTCGGGCACGCAGCGCCTGGTCAGGCGCCTCGGCGGGCGCGTCGCGCGACGCCTCGCGCTCACCGGCGAGATCGTCACGGCCGAGACGGCGCTGTCGCTCGGGATCGTCGATCAGGTCGTCGAGAAAGGCGGCGCGCTGGCAGCGGCCAAGGCCATGGCCGAGCGCGTGCTGACGCGCGGACCGGTGGCGAACATGGTGGTCAAGCAGTTGATCAACGCCGCCGAGGACGAGGACCGCGCCGCGATCCTGGAGACGCTGGCGACCTCGCTCGTCTCCTATACGGACGATGTCAAGGAAGGCGTCGGCGCCTTCAAGGACAAGCGTCCTCCGAGCTATCGGGGGTCTTGAGATGGCACGCCCCGTCGCCCTGATCACCGGCGGACGGCGCGGCATCGGCCGCGCCATCGGCCTCGCCCTCGCCCAGGCAGGCCATGACATCGCCTTCACCGATCTCGCCGAGGACGAGGCCGCGGCTTCGGCCAAGGCGGCTTTCGCCGAGGCCGGCGCACGCGTCTTGTTCGTCCGGCACGATGTCACCGCGATCGAGAGCCATGCCGGGCTCGTCGCGGCCGTGCTGCGCGAATTCGGCCGGCTCGACCTCTTCGTCTCGAATGCCGGCATCGGCGCGCCGGTGCGCGGCGACATGCTGGAGATCACGCCGGAATCCTATGATCTCGTCATGGGGGTCAATCTGCGCGGCGCCGCCTTCCTGAGCCAGGAAGTCGCCAAGGCGATGATCGGCCAGAGTGAGGCTCGGCACCCTGCGATCGTCTTCATCACCTCCGCCAGCACGGAACTGGTCTCGATCGACCGGGCGCAGTACTGCGTCTCGAAGATCGGCCTCTCGATGTGGGCCAAGGCGCTGGCCGTCAGGCTGGCGCCCGAGGGCATAGCGGTCTTCGAGGTCCGGCCGGGCGTGATCCGCACCGAGATGACGGCGAAGGTCGCGGCGAAATACGACGCCCGCATCGCCGAGGGGTTGATCCCGGCCGGGCGCTGGGGCGAGGGAGAGGATGTCGCGCGCTGCGTGGCCGGCCTGGCCGGCGGCGGCTTCGCCTATGCGACGGGAACGGTGATCAACGCCGATGGCGGGTTGATGATTCCGCGCCTGTAGTTAGGTTCGGCGCCGACAACCCGGCGCCGGAGACGTGGCGGTCGCCGTCAATGGACAAGGAGAAGGGGGCATGATGACAGCAAAGACCGGCATAGTCCCCCGGATGGGACGCACTGCATGAGCTATGAGTTCGATTTCGCTTCGGTCTTCGAAGCCTGGCCCGAACTGCTCCACGGGCTGGTCAATTCGCTGGTGCTCTCGGCCGCCGCCATGGCGATCGGCATGATCGTCGCCGTCGCCGGCGCGCTCGGCAAGACCTCCGGCCCGAAATGGCTGGTCTGGATCATCGACGGCTATATCGAGCTGATCCGCAACACGCCGTTTCTGATCCAGATCTTCATGATCTATTTCGGCCTGCCCTCGCTCGGCCTCAAATTCTCGTCCAACACCGCGGCGCTGATCGCACTGGTGGTCAATGTCGGCGCCTATGGCATCGAGATCATCCGCGCCGGCATCGAGAGCATCCAGAAGGGCCAGGTCGAGGCCGGCAAGTCGCTCGGCATGCGGCCGCTGCAGATCTTCCGCTACATCATCCTGAAGCCGGCGATCCAGGCGATCTACCCCTCGCTGACCAGCCAGTTCATCCTGCTGATGCTGAATTCGAGCGTCTGCTCGGTGATCGCGGCGACAGAGCTCACCGCCATCGCCGGCGACATCCAGTCGCGAACCTTCCGCAGCTTCGAGGTCTATTTCATCGTCACCTGCATGTATCTCGGCCTGTCGATGTTCTTCTGGACGGCCTTCGCCGCGATCGAGCGCAGCTTCCTGCGCAAGCCAACCCGGTAAGGTCTGAGACGATGCGTGAACTTGGACCCAACGAAATCATCTTCATCCTCGCCGCCGTGCGCTGGACCCTGCTGCTCTCGCTCGTCGCCTTCCTCGGCGGCGCGCTCGGCGGCGCCTTGGTGGCGCTCGCCCGCACCAGCGAGATCAAAGGTCTCAGGCTGATCTCGAATGGCTACATCAAGCTGTTCCAGGGCACGCCGCTGCTGATGCAGCTCTTCCTCGCCTTCTTCGTGCCGGGGCTGTTCGGCTGGTCGGTCGATCCCTGGACGGCGGCGGCGCTCGGCCTGTCGCTGCATGCCAGCGCCTTCCTCGGCGAGATCTGGCGCGGCGCCATCGAGGTCGTGCCGCGCGGCCAATGGGAGGCGGCGACCTCGCTCGGCCTGCGCTACACCCCGAAAATGGCGCTGATCATCGTGCCGCAGGCGATCCGCATCGCGATCCCCCCGACGATCGGCTTCTTGGTGCAGCTGATCAAGGGCACCTCGCTCGCCTCGATCATCGGCTTCGTCGAGCTGACCCGCGCCGCCCAGGTGATCAACAACGCCACCTTCCGGCCGTTCACGATCTTCGCGCTGGTCGCGCTGGTCTACTTCCTGATCTGCTGGCCGCTCTCGGCCTACAGCAAGCGGATGGAGCGCAAGCTCCTGGTCGCCGCGCGCTAGCGCGACGGCCGAGCCACCCCCAAAAAGGCAATCTGAGGAGAAACGCCTGATGTCCCTGTTCAAGTCCATTGCCCGCCGCAGCCTCGGCGCACTGGTCCTCGCCGGCTTCGCCGCCGCGACCCTCGGCGCCGCCCCGGCCAAGGCCGCCACGCCCGAGGAGATCAAGGCCCGCGGCAAGCTCATGGTCGGCCTCCTGACCGACTACCCGCCCTTTGGCGGCACCGACGCCCAGCAGCAGCCCGCCGGCTACGACGCCGACGTCGCGGCGCTGATGGCCAAGTCGCTCGGGGTCAAGCTCGAGCTCGTCCCGGTCACCGGCCCGAACCGCATCCCCTATCTCCTGACCAACAAGGTCGACGTGCTGATCGCGACCTTCGGCATCACCGCCGAGCGCTCGAAGCAGGTGCTGTTCTCGAGCCCCTACAGCTCGCTGACGATCTATGTGCTGGCGCCCAAGAGCCTGAACATCAAGACGACAGACGATTTGAAGCCGGTGACGATCAGCGTCGCCCGCGCCTCGACGCAGGACACCGCGATCACCGCCGCCGCCCCGCAGGGCACGCAGATCAAGCGCTTCGACGACGACGCCACCGCCCTGCAGGCGCTGATCTCCGGTCAGGTCCAGGCTATGGGCGCGAGCAACACCATCCTCGCCCAGCTCAACAAGGACTATCCGCAGCTCAACATCGAGCCGAAGCTGACGATGCGCGAGCAGGCCAACGGCATGGCCTTCCGCAAGGCCGACACGGCACTGGCAGAGTTCGCCAACAAGTTCATCGCCGAGATCGAGAAGAACGGCGAGCTCTCGGCGATCAACAAGCGCTGGTTCGGCGTCGAGCTGACCAAGCTGCCGCCGATGCCGCAGTTCTGATCCAGGACGACGACGCTGCGCCCGGCCGAGCGCCGGGCGCAGCGCCACAAGACGCAAGCGACGAGAAAAAGTGATGGCGAGCGAAGCGACCGCGACCAAGACCGCGGCAAGGTCGGACGAAGCCCCGATCATCCAGATGCGCAAGGTCGACAAGTTCTATGGCGACTTCCATGTGCTCCGGAACATCGACCTCTCGGTCACCCGCGGCGAGCGCATCGTCATCTGCGGGCCCTCGGGCTCGGGCAAGTCGACGCTGATCCGCTGCCTCAACCAGCTCGAGGAGCACCAGTCCGGCGAGATCGTCATCGACGGCACCACGGTGCATGCAGGCCTACGCGGCATCGAGGATGTCCGCCGCGAAATCGGCATGGTGTTCCAGAGCTTCAACCTGTTCCCGCATCTGACCGCGCTGGAGAACTGCACGCTGGCGCCGATGAAGGTGCGCGGCATTCCGAGAGCGGAGGCCGAGGCGGCAGCGCGCGTCATGCTCGAGCGGGTGCACATCCCCGAGCAGGCGATGAAATTCCCGATCCAGCTTTCCGGCGGCCAGCAGCAGCGCGTCGCGATCGCCCGCTCGCTCTGCATGAACCCGAAGATCATGCTGTTCGACGAGCCGACCTCGGCGCTCGACCCCGAAATGGTCAGTGAAGTGCTCGACGTCATGGTCGAACTCGCCGAGAGCGGCATGACCATGCTGGTCGTGACCCATGAGATGGGTTTCGCCCGCAAGGTCGCCGACCGGGTGATCTTCATGGATGCCGGCGAGATCGTCGAGGTCGCGCCGCCCGAGCAGTTCTTCCGGGCGCCGGAGAACGAGCGCACCCGCAAATTCCTCGGCCAGATCCTGCATACCTCCGGCCACTGAGGCCGGCACTCAGCGGTGGCTGAACAGACCCCCGCAACGCCGCTCCAGGTCGGCGATGCAGAACATCGGCGCGGATCTCCGCGCCTTCGCTATGCTGGGCGGGTTGAGCTACGGAGCCCGCCCGCAATGCGTCTGAAGCAGTCGCTTCTCGTCTACGCCAATGTGCTGCTGCTGGTCGCAGTTGCGACGGCCCTCGCCGCCACGGTCGTCTCCTTCGCGACGCTGGACAGCGTCTCGGCGATCTACATGCTGCCGGTCCTCATCGCCGCCGTCCGCTACGGAACTGGACCGGCGATCATGGCCGCCCTCCTGGGTGCATTGCTGACGACGCTGTTCTACCCGCCGCTGTTCAGCGTGAAGGTCTTCCGTCTTCCGCAGTTGATCGACCTCGTGACCTCGCTGGTCGTCGCCCTGGTGATCGGGCAGCTCGCCGGGCGGATCCGCCAGGAGATGCTGCGGGCCCGAAACCGGGAACGCGAGATCCGGCAGCTCTACCAGCTCGGCGGCGCCATGGCGGCCGCCGGAGATGCCGACGCGATCTATGGCATCGTCGCCGACCATATGACGCAGGTCCTGGCCCGGCCAGTGACAGTGTTCCGGATGTCGCCGCGCGGACACATCGAGACAGTCCGCGCACCGACCGGCAGCGCGGTGCCGGAGGCGTTGACCGCGGCAACGGGCAACTTTGGCCGCGGCGTAGCGAAAGGCGCAGCGGCCCCGGTCGCACGCGTCGATCTCGGCACGCAGGGACACTGGCTGCTCTGCCGGCTCGGCGCGCAGGACCGAACCGATGCGGTGCTGGCGGCTACACTCGGCGATCTCGGCGAAAATCCGGCCGAAGAGCTGGTGGCTCAGGCGAGCTCGATCCTCGCCGAAGGCTCGCGTTCGCTGGAGCGGCTCGGCTTGTCCAAGGCGGTCGAGGAGCGCAATCTGCGGCAACGGACGGACGAGTTGCGCGACATCCTGATGGAATCGGTTTCGCACGATCTACGAACGCCAGTCGCCAGCATCATGGGGGCTGCGAGCGTCCTCGCCGAGGCACCCGGCATTGCCGGCCGCCCGGAGCTCGCCGAGTTGCCGGCTGCGATCGGCAGCGAAGCGCGGCGTCTCGATCAGCGCATCCAGAACCTGCTCGACGTCACCCGCATCCGCTCCGGCGCGCTGCAGCCACGCCTCGACACGGTCGACGCCGCCGATCTCATCAATGCCGCCTTGGAAGGCGCTGCAGCGAACCTGCGCGGCCGCAGGATCGAACGGCATTTCACGGATGACCTACCCTTCCTGCGCATCGACCCGATCCTGATCGAGCAGGCGCTGATCAACCTCCTCGACAATGCCGCCAAATTCGGCCCGGCAGCTGCCGCCATCGCAATTTCGGCATCGGTCGAGGCGGAGAAGCTCGTCCTCGCGGTTCAAGACCAGGGGCCGGGTCTCGATGCCGCCGAGAGCGAGCAGATATTCGAGCGCTTCCATCGCGGCGAGCGCCATGCCGACATCGCCGGCGGCAGCGGGCTGGGCCTCGCGATCGCCAAGGTCTTTGTGGAGGCCAATGGCGGAACGATCGAAGCCTTGAGCGAAGGCCTCAACCGGGGCACGACCATGCGGATCGCGCTGCCCCTCGCCGCCGACCAGCCAACCAGAGATGATGATGAGTGAAGCCACGCGCTCGACCCCACCGCTGCTGGCGCTGGTCGTCGACGACGAGCCGGAGATCCGCCGCTTCCTGCGCACCGGGCTGGAGATGCGGGGCTTCAGGGTCGTCGAAGCCCCGACGGCGCGCGAGGCCATCGAGCTCGCCGTCATGCGGGCGCCTGATCTGGTGGTGCTCGATCTCGGCCTGCCCGATGCCGACGGAGCGAGTGTGCTCGCCGAGCTGCGTTCATGGTCGAAGGTGGCGGTGATCGTGCTTTCGGTGCGCAGTTCGGAGGCCGAGAAGGTCGCATTGCTCGAAGCCGGCGCAGACGACTACATCGTCAAGCCGTTCGGCATGGCCGAACTGCTCGCCCGTGCCGGCGTCGTGCTGCGCCGGGTGGCGACGCGCAGCGCACCGGCGCCTGTCCTGCGCGTCGGCGGGCTGACGCTCGATCTCGCCCAGCGGATCGTCAGCCGCGACGGCGTCGTCCTGACCCTCTCACCCAAGCAGTTCGCGCTGCTGCGGGCGCTCGCCGCTCATCACGGACTGGTCCTGACCCACCGCCAGCTGATGCGCGAGCTCTGGCCGCACGATCCCGACGAGGACGTGCAGTATCTGCGCATCCTGATGAAGAAGCTCCGCAACCGGATCGAGCCCGACCCTGCCCGCCCGATCTATGTCGTGACCGAGCTGGCTGTGGGCTACCGGCTGCGCACGCAGGAGCAATTCGACGCAGCCGGCTATGCGATGGCTATGCCCTAGCCTCATACGCGCCATGGAACGGCTAAGCGCATAGCTGCTAGCTCCCGACGAAGTCCGCGCGGCGAAAGAGCCGCGCAGAACCGCGGCAGGGAGCGTTCATGTTCAAGATCTGGCTGGCGCTCGCCTCGATCGGCGGCATGGCTTCACTCGTCGCGATAGCCTGGCTGTTCTGCCGGCAGCTGCTGCCGCTTTCCCGCGCCATCGACAAGCTCGGCGAATGGCTCGGCGTGATCGCGAGCTGGCTCGTCCTGCTCGCCTGCCTGGTCAGCGCGATCAACGCGACGGTGCGCTACCTCGTCTCCTACAGCTCGAACGCCTGGCTCGAGCTGCAATGGTACATGTTCGCCGGCATGGTGCTGCTCGGCGCCGCCTATACGCTGAAGGTCAACGAGCATGTCCGCGTCGACCTGATCTACGGCACGATTTCCGACCGTGCCCGCCACTGGATCGACCTGCTCGGCGGCGCGATCTTCCTGACGCCGATGTGCCTGGTGATGATCTGGTTCACCTGGCCCTGGTTCGTCCAGGCCTGGACGCTGAACGAGAGCTCCAGCAATGCCGGTGGCCTGATCCGCTGGCCGGTCATCCTGCTCCTGCCGGTCGGCTTCGCCCTG
This sequence comes from Allobosea sp. GW823-FHT01F03, assembly GCF_058798075.1. Lineage (NCBI taxonomy): Bacteria > Pseudomonadati > Pseudomonadota > Alphaproteobacteria > Hyphomicrobiales > Alloboseaceae > Allobosea > Allobosea sp. GW823-FHT01F03. The sequence continues at coordinate 5,467,802 of NZ_CM179505.1, forward strand.
ATCCTGCTCCAGGGCTTCTCCGAGATGATCAAACGTGCGGCGGCGCTGCGCGGCTTCCATCAACACGAATACGCTTACGAGAAGCCGCTGCAATGATCGACGCCATCCGCGACAATCTCGGCCCGATGATGTTCGCGGGCCTCGTGCTGTTCCTGCTGATCGGCTACCCGGCGGCGTTCTCGCTCGCGGCGGTCGGCCTGTTCTTCGGCTTCGTCGCCATCGAGATGGGTGTGATCAGCCACACCTATATGGGCAACCTGACCTTCCAGCTCTACTCGATCATCTCGAACGACCTGCTGCTCTCGATCCCGTTCTTCACCTTCATGGGCGCAGTGCTCGAGCGCTGCGGCCTCGCCGAAGACCTGCTCGACTCGATCGGCCAGCTCTTCGGCAGCGTCCGTGGCGGGCTGTCCTATGCGGTGATCTTCGTCGGTGCGATCCTCGGCGCGATCACCGGCACGGTCGCGGCCTCGGTCATCGCGATGGGCGTGATCTCGCTGCCGGTGATGATGCGCTACGGCTACAATATGCGGCACGCCACCGGCGTGATCGCCGCCTCCGGCACGATCACGCAGCTGATCCCGCCCTCGCTCGTGCTGATCGTCCTCGCCGACGTGATGGGCAAGTCGGTCGGCGACATGTATGCCGGCGCGATCGGCCCCAGCATCGTCCAGGTCGCGCTGTTCTGCGTCTGGGTGATGATCCTCAGCATCCTCAAGCCCGAGCAGGTGCCGGCGCTGCCGCCGGAGGCACGCACCCTGTCCGGCTGGCCGCTGGCCGTGAAGTGCATCCGCGGCATCGTCCCCTCCGGCGCGCTGATCTTCCTGGTGCTCGGCACCATCTTCCTCGGGCTGGCGACCCCGACCGAGGCAGGCGCGATGGGCACCGTCGGCTCGCTGATGCTCGCGGCGATGTACGGGACACTGACCAGGAAGCTCACCTACCAGGCGATGTCCTCGACAATGCGGATCACCGCGATGGTGACCTTCATCCTGATCGGCGCCCGCGTCTTCAGCCTGGTGTTCCAGGGCGTCGGCGGCGGCCTGTGGATCGAGCACATGCTGACCGGGCTGCCCGGCGGTCAGGTCGGGTTCCTGACCTTCACCATGGTGTTCATCTTCTTCATCGCCTTCTTCCTCGACTTCTTCGAGATCGCCTTCATCATCATCCCGCTGCTGGCCCCGGCGGCAACCAAGCTCGACATCAACCTGATCTGGTTCGGCCTCCTGATCTGCGCCAACATCCAGACGGCGTTCATGCATCCGCCCTTCGGCTTCGCGCTGTTCTATCTGCGCGGCATCGCGCCGCCGCAGGTGAAGAGCCGCGACATCTATCTCGGCTCGATCCCGTGGATCGTGCTGCAGCTGATCCTCGTCGGGCTGATGATCATCTTCCCTGAGATGGTAACCTACTGGCTCGAAAAGCCGGTCACGCTCGATCCCGCGGCGTTGCAGAAACAGTTCGACGCCCTGCCCTCAGTCGGCACGTTCGACCTGGAGGGACTGGCGCCGCCCAAGCCCTGACGCTGCCTCGGTGGCAAGCCCGCACCTCTGCGTAAGGCGCGCGCGGCCGTCAGGCTTCGTCGAGCGGGAGGTCGAAACTGCTGCCGGCCAGCACGGCTTCGACCAGGCTTTCATAGGGCGCGGGGTCCAGCCCCTTCTCCGCGAGCCAGGCCGGATCGTAATAGGTCTTGCTGTAGCGTTCGCCGGCATCGCAGATCAGCGTGACCAGCGAGCCCTGCCGACCGACCGCCTTCATCTCGCCGGCGAGCCAGCAAAGGGCGAGGAAATTGGTTCCGGTCGAGCCTCCGACGCGGCGACCGAGCCGACGCGACAGCACGTTCATCGCCGCGATCGAGGCCGCATCGGGAATGCGGACCATCCGATCGACGACCCCCGTCACGAAGGAAGGCTCGACGCGCGGACGGCCGACCCCTTCGATGCGCGAGGCGCGCTCGCAGCGGCACTGCGCATCCGCCAGGCGGTAGCCGTCGAAAAAGGCGGAGTGCTCGACATCGGCGACGCAGAGCCGGGTGGCATGGCGCTTGTAGCGCAGATAGCGCCCCAGCGTCGCCGAGGTGCCGCCCGTGCCCGCGCTCATCACCATCCAGCTCGGGACCGGATGCGGCTCGCGCTCCATCTGGCGGAAGATCGCTTCGGCGATGTTGTTGTTGCCGCGCCAGTCCGTCGCCCGCTCGGCATAGGTGAACTGGTCCATGTAATGGCCGCCGAGCCGGCGGGCGAGCGCCTCGGCCTCGGCATAGAGCAGGCTGCCATCCTCGATGAAATGGCAGGTCCCGCCATAATGCTCGATAGCGGCGACCTTCTCGCGCGAAGTCGAACGCGGCATCACCGCATAGAAGGGCACGCCGATCATGCGGGCGAAATAGGCCTCCGACACCGCCGTCGACCCCGAAGACGCTTCGACGACCGCCGTGCCTTCCCGGATGTGGCCGTTGCAGAGGGCGTAGAGGAAGAGCGAGCGTGCCAGCCGATGCTTCAGGCTGCCCGTCGGATGGGTCGACTCGTCCTTCAGATAGATGTCGATGCCGGCGAGCTTCGGGCATTCGAGCTTGAAGAGATGCGTGTCGGCCGAGCGGTGCTGATCGGCATCCAGCGCCGCGACGGCCTGGTCGACCCAGTCGCGGGAACAGGATCTGGGAATGGCGGGACGAACGATCATGCACGAGGACCAGCAAGGAGAATCCTCCCATTATGCCTATTTCACCCGTGCCCGCCACAGCAGCCAACCGCACCGCGGGGGGCGCAAGCCGGCGGCAGCGGAGCCGGCACGCGCGGGCTGCCATGCCTGCCGCGCATGCGATGAGCGCGCGAGAGGGTCGCGGCCCAAAGCAATGTCGTAGTAGGAAGGCGGGCGATGCGACGCTCCGGGCCCGGCGCGCGCCGAGCACGATATCGCCCTGGCCGGTGCGCGGCGCCATCGCTGCCGCAACCCGTGCCTTGCAGGCATCCGGATGTGGAGAAACCGATGAAGATTGCGGTCATGGGTGCCGGAGCGGTCGGCTGCTATTACGGTGCGATGTTCGCGCTGGCCGGCCATGCGGTCACGATGATCGGGCGCCCCGCGCATGTCGAGGCGATGCAGGCGGACGGCATCGTGCTGCTGAAGGCCGGCACGCGCCATCGGGCACCGGTACAGGCCACCACCGAGCCCTCGGGCGTCGCAGGCGCCGAGCTCGTGCTGATCTCGGTCAAGTCGGACGACACGGTCGCCGCCGCCACGGCGATCGCCCCACACCTTGCCGACAATGCCCGGATCCTCAGCCTGCAGAACGGCGTCGACAATGCCGAGCGCCTCGAAGCGGTCTTCGGCCGCGCCGTCATCCCCGCGGCAGTCTATGTCGCGGTCGAGACGCTCGCGGCCGGGCAGGTCCGGCACAATGGCCGCGGCGAACTGGTGATCGGCGCCGGCCCGGATAGCGAGGCGCTGGCGCAGAGCTTCGCGCAGGCCGGGATCCCGACCGATGTCTCGGCGAATGTCCGGGACGTGCTCTGGACCAAGCTGACGATCAACTGCGCCTATAATGCGCTCTGCGCGATCGGAGAGCTGCCCTATGGCGCGATGGTCGGCGTCGCCGGCGTCCCCGAAGCCATGGCCGATGTCGTCGCCGAATGCCGCGCCGTCGCCAGTGCCGCCGGCGTCCGGCTGCCCGATAATCTCGGCGACGCCGTCACGGGACTGGCCGCCGCGATGCCGAGCCAGTTCTCCTCCACCGCGCAGGATCTCCAACGCGGCAAGAAGACCGAGATCGAGCATCTCAACGGCTATGTCGTCAGGACGGCCGAGAAATTCGGGATCAGCGTTCCCGCCAATCGCATGCTGCTCGCCTGCATCCGCCTGCGCGAGGAATTCAACAACCGGGCCTCCTGAGCCGCAACGAGGCCGGCAACCGATCCGGACGCCGACGATGGGCGCCCGCGAACCTGAAGCAGGAAAGAAGCGTGACCATGCCTAGCAAGATTGGGGTCATCGGCGTCGGCCTGATGGGCCACGGCATCGCCCGGAACATTCTCCTCAAGGGCCATGGGCTGACGGTGATGGAGCATCCCGGCAACCAGCCGCTGGACGAGCTCCTCGCCGGTGGAGCCGCCACCCACACGACCTCGGCCGAAGTGGCGCGCGCATCGGATGTGGTCATTCTCTGCGTCACCGGCTCGGCCGAGGTCGAAGCCGTGCTGTGCGGCCCGTCCGGCCTGCTCGAAGGGCTGCGCCCCGGCGCCATCGTTGTCGACTGCTCGACCTCGGTGCCGGAATCGACCAAGAAGATGGCCGCGCTCGTCGAGAAGGCGGGCGGGCGCTTCATCGACGCGCCGATGACCCGGACCGCCAAGCACGCCCATGAGGGCAAGCTCAATCTGCTGGTCGGCGGCCTGGCGGCGACGCTGGACGAGGTCCGCCCGGTTCTCGCCTGCTTCGCCGAGAACATCACCCATGCCGGCCCGCTCGGCGCCGGCCATCGCATGAAGCTGCTGCATAATTACGTCTCGCTCGGCTTCGTCACCCTGCTCGCCGAGGCTTCGGCCTGCGCCCGCCGCTCGGAGGTCTCGCTCGACGTCTTCGTCGAGGTGCTGGCGAGCGGCGGCGGCAGCGGCGCGGCGCTGGAAAGGCTCAAGCCCTTCCTGCTCGCCGACGATCCGAGCGGCCTGCAGTTCTCGATCGCCAATGCGCTGAAGGATCTCAGCTATTATACGCAGATGGCGCAGGATACCGGTGCCGCGCAAGGCATCGCGACGGCGGTGCGCGAAACCCTGGCGCAGGGCGTCGAACGCGGCGGCAGGCAGGCCATGCTGCCCGAACTCGCAAAGATGCTCTGAGCCCTTTCGCCATCCGGCCATTCGGAGGCCGCGCCGCCTGCTCGCAGGACGGCGCAGTTTCCGGGTCGGGCGGCTGACCCCCGCAGCGAGAACCTCACCCAATAGCAATCGAACTGCCAACTCAAGCAATCGAGAGCTCGATTTCTGTACGAGGCCGGCGTCCACGCACCCGGATACGACCCGGCGTCAATTGACAATGATCGCGCACGGGACGAGAACATTGGATCACTAAGGCAGCAAGGACCGATTGCCTTGCGGCGCGAGTATTCAGCGCCAGTTCGACCGCCGGGCGAAGCCGAGGTTCGGCCATGGCTGGAGGAAAGCAACGCGCGGGATCTGCCGACGCACCGTGGCGGGCATGGCCGGCGCGGCTTGCAGAGCTTGTGTCCTCCCCGCGCCTCCCCCGCATTCCCTCCGACGGTTTCTTGTACTGCCGGGACTGTTTCGACGCTTTCCCGCCTGGAGCATGCGCGCGCGAGGCGGATACCGGTTCGCGCCAGGACAATCCGATAAAACAAAGAGACAGAGCATATTCGCGCTTCGGAGAGGCGCGGATATGCGCGAGCGGCATCTTACTCGGCTAAGGTCGCGACGCGGCCCAGGCGCCGCGACCATCACTGGTCTGCTCATCAAGCCCTCGGCAAGGATGACAGAGGATGGCTATCGCAATCGCACTGATCCTGGTTGTGATCGGCTCGGTGGTCTTCCACTTCGTGAGCCCGTGGTGGTGGACGCCGATCGCCTCCAACTGGGGCTATATCGACCAAACCCTGATCATCACCTTCTGGATCACCGGTGCGGTCTTCGCCGCCGTCGTGCTGTTCATGGCCTATTGCGTGATCCGCTTCCGCCATCGCGAGGGCAACCGCGCCGCCTATGAGCCCGAGAACAAGCGGCTCGAAGGCTGGCTCGCGATCGGCACCGGCATCGGTGTCGCAGCCATGCTCGCGCCCGGCCTCGTGGTCTGGCATCGCTTCGTCACGGTGCCGGCCGATGCTGCGACGGTCGAGATCGTCGGCCAGCAATGGCAATGGAGCTACCGGCTGCCGGGCGCGGACGGAAAGCTCGGCGCCACCGACATCGCCCATGTCACCCCGGAGAACCCGCTGGGGATCGCCCCGAACGACCCGCATGGGCAGGACGACGTCATCATCCAGGGCGACCCGCTGCATCTCCCGATCGGCAAGCCGGTCAAGCTGCTGCTGCGCTCGCTCGACGTGCTGCATAACTTCTACGTGCCGGAGTTCCGCGCCAAGATGGACATGATCCCGGGCGTCGTCACCTATTACTGGCTGACCCCAACCCGTCCCGGAACCTTCGAAGCGCTCTGCGCCGAACTCTGCAGCACCGGCCACGCCTTCATGCGCGGCGGCGTCACCGTCGAGCCCGACGAGAACTACCAGGCCTGGCTGCAACAGCAGAAGACATTCGCCCAGTTGCAGGCGCCGTCGAGGGCGCAGGCGAAGAATTAGGAGCGGCTCCGGCCAGCCCGAACCGGGCAGCCCGGACCGGCGGAAGCGGAAAGGTCTCGCGATGGCGGACGTGACGCATGGCGTGGCAGGGCCGGTACCGACGGCGGGGCACGACGATGTCGAGCTCTACCACCCGAAGAGCTGGATCACGAGATATGTCTTCTCCCAGGACGCGAAGGTCATCGCGATCCAGTATTCGGCGACGGCGCTGGCGATCGGACTGGTCGCGCTCGTGCTGTCCTGGCTGATGCGGATGCAGCTGGCCTTTCCCGGTCTGCTCTCCTTCATCGACGCCAACTACTATTACCAGCTCATCACCATGCACGGCATGATCATGGTGATCTACCTCTTGACCGCGCTCTTCCTGGGCGGCTTCGGCAACTATCTGATCCCGCTGATGCTCGGCGCACGCGACATGGTCTTTCCCTATGTCAACATGCTGAGCTTCTGGATCTATTTCCTCGCCGTGCTTGTCCTCGTCGGCGGCTTCTTCGTGCCGGGCGGGCCAACCGGCGCCGGCTGGACGCTCTACCCGCCCCAGGCGATCCTCGCCAACACCGCCGGCCAGCAATGGGGCATCATCATCATGCTGGTCTCGCTGATGCTGTTCATCATCGGCTTCACCATGGGCGGGCTGAACTATGTCGTGACCGTGCTCCAGGGGCGGACTCGTGGCATGACGCTGATGCGCATGCCGCTGACGATCTGGGGCATCTTCACCGCCACAGTGATGGCGCTCCTGGCCTTCCCGGCCCTGTTCGTCGGCGCCGTGATGATGCTGCTCGACCGGGTCATCGGCACCAGCTTCTTCATGCCCTCGATCATCGCGATGGGCGAGCAGCTGGCCTATAAGGGCGGCAGCCCGATCCTGTTCCAGCACCTGTTCTGGTTCTTCGGCCATCCCGAGGTCTACATCGTCGCGCTGCCGGCCTTCGGCATCGTCTCCGATCTGATCAGCACCCATGCCCGCAAGAACATCTTCGGCTATCGGATGATGGTCTGGGCGCTGGTGGCGATCGGGGCGCTGAGCTTCGTGGTCTGGGCGCACCACATGTATGTCAGCGGCATGCATCCCTCCTTCGGCTTCTTCTTCGCCACGACGACGCTGATCATCGCCATCCCGACCGCGATCAAGGTCTACAACTGGATCCTGACGCTGTGGCGCGGCGACATCCACCTGACCCTGCCGATGCTGTTCGCGCTCGGTTTCATCGTGACTTTCGTCAATGGCGGGCTGACCGGCCTGTTCCTCGGCAATGTCGTGGTCGACGTGCCGCTCTCCGACACGATGTTCGTCGTCGCGCATTTCCACATGGTGATGGGCGTCGCGCCGATCCTCGTCGTCTTCGGCGCGATCTATCACTGGTACCCGAAGGTGACCGGACGCCTGCTCGACGAGACCCTCGGCAAGCTGCATTTCTGGATCACCTTCCTCGGCGCCTACGCGATCTTCTTCCCGATGCACTATATCGGGCTGATGGGCGTGCCCCGGCGCTATCCCGAAATGGGCGCGATGGCGTTCGTGCCGCCTTCGACGGTGACGCTGAACATCTTCATCACCGTGGTGGCGCTGATCGTCGGCGCGGTCCAGCTCGTCTTCCTGTTCAACCTGATCTGGAGCCTGAAGCGGGGCCGGCCTTCCGGCGGCAACCCCTGGCGGGCGACCACGCTCGAATGGCAGACGCCGCAGACCCCGCCCGCCCATGGCAACTGGGGCAAGGAGCTGCCGGTGGTCTATCGCTGGGCCTATGACTACAGCGTGCCCGGCGCCGCGCAGGACTTCCTGCCGCAAAACCAGCCGCCGGCGCCGAGAGTGGGATAGGGGGCCGGCCATGGCGGTGATCCTCCTCTTCATGACGGTCATGGCAGGCATTGCCGGCTGGTGGCTGCTGCGCCAGGGGCTCGGCGCCAAGCCCTGGCTGGAGGTCGGCATCGCCGGCGAGGCCGACTGGACGGGCCCGGCGCCCCGCCCGACTGCGAAGCTCGGGCTTGCGGCCTTCCTGGCCGTCGCCGGTTCGCTGTTCGCGCTGCTGGTCAGCGCCTATTTCATGCGCAGCGGCATGGCCGATTGGCGGCCGCTGCCGATGCCCGCCGTGCTGTGGTTCAGCACCGGCCTGCTGGTCCTGAGCAGCGTCGCGCTGCAGACGACCGTCACCGCCGCACGCCGTGGCGAGCTCGACGGCGTCAGGTCCGGCCTGCTCGCCACCGGCGTGTCGGCGCTGGCCTTTCTCGCCGGTCAATTGCTGGCCTGTCGGGAACTCGGCGCCGCCGGCTATTTCGCCGTGGCCAACCCGGCGGGCGCTTTCTTCATCCTGGTCACCACGATCCACGGCCTGCATCTGCTCGGCGGGCTGGTGGCGCTCGGCCGGACGGCCCTGCGGGCCTTTGCCGCGCCGATGGCTGGGGCGCCCGAGGCGCTGGCAGGCCTGCGGCTCAGCGTCGAGCTCTGCGCCACCTACTGGCACTTCCTGCTTCTGGTCTGGCTCGTGCTATTCGCCCTGCTGATGCGCTGGACCGACGATCTGATCGAGATCTGCCGGGCGCTGCTGACTTAGGCGCGAGTGCGAACACGGAGTGAACTACCCGGCGGCGGCATCCGCCATTTCGACGAGATCCGGATGTAGGTTCGAAGATCATCCGGCTCCCGGCTGCGAGCGAGGCGAGCGATGAACGAGGTCTTGCCGTCCACTGCGCATACCGAAGCCAGGCCTGCCGCGGGCTGGCCGGGCATCGTCTCGGACTGGTCGTCCGATCGTCAGGCCTTCAAGGGCGTCTCCTGGGGGAAGGCCATGATGTGGGTCTTCCTGCTCAGCGACACTTTCGTCTTCGGCAGCTTCCTGATCGCCTACATGACGGTCCGCATCTCGACCACCGTGCCCTGGCCCAATCCGAGCGAGGTTTTCGCGCTCGAGATCGCCGGCCACCATCTGCCGCTGATCCTGATCGCGATCATGACCTTCGTGCTGATCAGCAGCAGCGGGACGATGGCGATGGCGGTCAATTTCGGCTATCGCCGCGACCGCCGCAAGACGGCGATGCTGCTGCTCCTGACCGCGCTGCTCGGGGCCAGCTTCGTCGGCATGCAGGCCTTCGAATGGTCGAAGCTGATCTCGGAAGGGGTGCGGCCCTGGGAAAATCCCTGGGGCGCCGCGCAATTCGGCTCCAGCTTCTTCATGATCACCGGCTTCCACGGCACGCATGTCACGATCGGCGTGATCTTCCTCGTCATCATCGCACGCAAGGTCTGGCGCGGCGATTTCGACGACGGGCGGCGCGGCTTCTTCACCAGCCGGCGCGGCCGCTACGAGATCGTCGAGATCACCGGGCTCTACTGGCACTTCGTCGATCTCGTCTGGGTCTTCATCTTCGCGCTGTTCTATCTCTGGTGAGGGAGGCTTTCATGTCGCAACCGACGAGCCCCGCCTCGGTGCAGGCGCCACCCCAGGGCGAGACGCAGCACCATCCGATCAGGCTCTACCTCGTGGTCTGGGTCTGGCTGTTCATCCTCAGCGCCTGCTCCTATCTGGTCGACTATTTCCAGCTCGTCGGCCTGCTGCGCTGGTCGCTGATCCTGCTCTTCATGGCGCTCAAGGCCGGGCTGATCATCGCCGTCTTCATGCACATGGCCTGGGAGCGGCTGGCGTTGAGCTATGCGATCCTGCTGCCGCCGCTCGTGCTGCTGGTCTTCGTCGGCATCATGATCATCGAGGCGGACCATACCCTGCTGTCACGGCTGACCTTCTTCTCCGGTTCCTGAGCAGGCCGTCGCGGCTTTCGCCTTCCTGCCGTCGTCAGAGGAGTCTGTGCCCATGGTCGCCAAGGAACTGAAATTCGCCTCGGAGGCGCGCGAGGGCATGCTGCGCGGCATCGAGATCCTCGCCGATGCGGTCAAGGTGACGCTCGGGCCGAAGGGCCGCAATGTCGTGATCGAGAAATCGTTCGGCCCGCCGCGGATCACCAAGGACGGTGTCGCGGTCGCCCGCGAGATCGAGCTTTCCGACAAATTCGAGAACATGGGCGCCCAGATGGTCCGCGAGGTCGCCGCGAAACAGCATGACGCGGCCGGCGACGGCACGACGACCGCGACCGTGCTCGCCCATGCCATCGTCAGGGAGGGCGCCAAGGCGGTCGCTGCCGGGATGAACCCGATGGATTTGAAGCGCGGCATCGACATGGCGGTCGAGGCTGTGGTCGCCGATCTCAGGCGGAATGCCAGGAAGGTCACGGCCAATAGCGAGATCGCCCAGATCGGCACGATCTCGGCCAATGGCGACGAGGAGATCGGCAAGATGATCGCCACGGCGATGAAGAAGGTCGGCAATGAAGGCGTCATCACGGTCGAGGAGGCGAAGACCGCGCTGACCGAGCTCGACATCGTCGAGGGCATGCAGTTCGACCGCGGCTACATCTCGCCCTATTTCATCACCGATGCGGAGAAGCTGCGCGCCGAGCTCGAAGACGCCTATGTGCTGATCCATGAGAAGAAGCTCTCGGCCTTGCAGGCCATGCTGCCCCTGCTCGAAGCCGTGATGCAGACCGGAAAGCCGCTGCTGATCATCGCCGAGGATGTCGAGGGCGAGGCCCTGGCGACGCTGGTCGTCAACCGGCTGCGCGCCGGGCTCCGGGTCGCCGCAGTCAAGGCCCCGGGCTTCGGCGATCGCCGCAAGGCGATGCTCGAGGATATCGCCATCCTGACCGGCGGCACCGCCATTTCGGACGATCTCGGCATCAAGCTCGAGACGGTGACGCTCGACATGCTCGGCCGGGCCAAGAAGGTGATGATCGAGAAGGACAGCACCACGATCGTCGGCGGTGCCGGCCGCAAGAAGGACATCGAGGCCCGGATCGCACAGCTCAAAGCGCAGACCGAAGAGACCTCCTCGGATTACGACCGCGAGAAGCTGCAGGAGCGTCTCGCCAAGCTCGCCGGCGGTGTCGCGGTGATCCGCGTCGGTGGCGCGACCGAGACCGAGGTCAAGGAGAAGAAGGACCGTGTCGACGATGCCATGCACGCCACCCGCGCCGCAGTCGAGGAAGGCATCCTGCCGGGCGGCGGCGTGCCGCTGCTCAGGGCCCGCAAGGCGCTCGCCGCGCTGAAGCCGGCCAATGGCGACCAGCGCACCGGCGTCGAGATCGTGCGCCGCGCGCTGCTGGCCCCGGCCCGCCAGATCATCGAGAACGCCGGCGCGGAAGGCTCGATCATCGTCGGCAAGCTGGTCGAGGCGACCGACTACAACTGGGGTTACAACGCCGCGACCGGCGAGTTCCAGGACCTGATGGCCAATGGCGTGATCGACCCGGCCGAGGTGGTTCGCACCGCACTCGAAGACGCAGCCTCGATCGCGTCGCTGCTGATCACCACCGAAGCGCTGATCGCCGATCTGCCGAAGAAGGAAGCGACCTCGGCCATGCCGGGCGGCATGGAGTTCTGAAACGTCGGCTGACCGGCCTGTTGCCGCGATCAGCGCAGCTCGATCGCGGTCTCGACGACGTGTTGAAGCGCCGGCGCATCCTCCGAGGTCAACGTCATGCGCAGGCGCACATTGCTGCGCCCTTGCAGGCTGCCTTCGCGCACGATGCGCTCGATCTCACGCTGCGAGGTGACGCCGACCTCCTTGAGGAATTTGCGGATGGCCATGTTGAGACGATCTTCATCCATGCTCGATCTCCAGGGCTTGCCGCCGGAACGGGGCAGATCCGGGCATGATAGCGCAAACCGCCTGCCGCGCGTCGCTGCGGCGCTTCGCCGCCAGAAGCCGCGACAGTTCAGGTCATGCGCGCGAGCAAGCTGCGGAAACCGGGCAGCACGCGCAAAGTAAGCCAGCACAAAAGAACGCCGCAGACGCCGCCGGCAATCTTGACCAGCAGGTCGCCAAGCCGCGCATGCCGGTCAGCCGAGACCAGCTGGACGAGCTCCAGCCCGACTGCGACTCCGGCGACAAAGAGCAGGACGGTGCCGATCCGCCGGGGATGGAAGGCTGCGAACAGGAATCCCAGCAGCCAGAACGCGGCGAAGCGCTCGAAATGAGCGGAATGGCTGATCCGCGGACGCATCTCGAGCGAGGACAAGGTGGCGAAGACGATGAAACCCAGCAGAAGCCAGGGCAGCAGGCGCAGCAAGAATCTCGGCTTCATGAACTGCGGCTCTCCGGCTCGGCGATGCGCGCGCCTTGTCGCGCGCCCTTCCCCCCGACGCAAGCCGGCCATAGCATCGGACCGAAAAGTGGCCTCCACTTTTCGGTCCGATGCGATAACACTGAGATAGATCACCGTGACTGCGTCCGAACGGACGCGCGGTGATCTATTGCGCCAGCGACGCGCGATAGACCTGCAGGGTCTGCTGGGCGACACCCGGCCAGCTATAGGTCTGCTCGACATGCAGCCTCTGGGCGCGGATTCGCTCCTCGCTCAGCGGATTCGCCATCTTGGTGGCGATAGCCCGTGCCAACGCGTCGATGTCGCCGAGCGGGAAGTAATCCTCGGCCGGCAGATCGATCTCCTTGTTCGCGGCGATGTCGCTGGCCAGGACCGGCAGGCCCGAGGCCATGGCTTCGAGCAGCGCGATCGGCATGCCTTCATGGCTCGAGGGCAGCACGAAGAGCGCCGCATTGGCGAAAAGCTCCGCCAGCCTGGCGCCGGTCTGAAAACCGGTCAGCACCACCCCGGGCGTACGCTTCGCGAGAGCCCGGACCTCGGCCGAATAGGGCGTCTCGAACTCCGCATCGCCGGCCAGGACCAGCTGGAAACCGGGACGATCGAGTTTGGCGAAGGCCTGGATCAGATCGCATTGGCGCTTCTCCGGGACGAAGCGTGCCGCCAGGAGGACATAGCGCTTCGGCTTCAGCGCGAACTCGGCGAGGATGCCGGTCTCCGCCGCTGGCGGGGCGAGGCTGACGCCGTTTGGAACGAAGGCGACGGGCGCGTGATAGCGCGCCGCCATGGTCCGCGCGACCCCGTTCGAGACCGCGATCCGGCCGTGCGACAGGCGCATGCCGAAATACTCGCCGAGCTTCAGTACGCTCCGGGCGAAGCCGCCCCATTTCTGGCGCTCGTAATCATAGCCGTGATGGGTGACGACGACCCGAAGACCGAGCAGACGGGCAAGCGGCACGAACAGGGCCGGTCCGACCGCATGGATATGCAGGATGTCGGGCCGGCGAAGCGCCGCGAGCCAGACACCGAGGAAGGTATGCACGATCGCTTCGAGCGCCATCTTGCGCGGTGCCCATAGCGGCAGGACGCGAATACCGTTCCATGAGCGAGAGCCGCCCTGCGGCAGATAGCGGCTGCGGCCGATGACCTCGACATCCCAGCCGCAGGAGTTCAATTCGCTGGCGAGCATCTCGACATGTTTCTCGACGCCGCCCTGGATATTGGGGATGCCCCGCAGGCCGAGAAAGACGATCCGCCGCCGCGGCTCCGACTTTGCCGGAGCGGAAGCCGACTGGCCCGGCGGCATCTCGATCGGAAGACTGGTCATGCTCGCCCCCTTCCGCCGCTCCCGGGCCTAATCGTCGACGACGCTGCAAGCCGACAGGCTTTGCACATGTTCCTTCTCAACCCGGTAAGGTCTCCCCGAGGACCGGAAAACTCTACGGCTGGAGAACGGCACGTCTCAAGCTGCCAGCCGACATAGGGAAAACAAGCATTCGACCGCAAGAGAAGCCATTGCCCGATTGCCATTTTCTATTCGTTAACCTTTACGCAAGGCAGCGTGTCCTGCCCTTCAGCCGGAGAGCGCGCTGTAAAGCGCGAGCGTGCGCTCCTGATAGGCGGTGGCGGAGAATTCCCGCGCGATCCAGTCGCGCCCCGCAAGCCCCATCCGCCTGCGCTCCGCGCCGGAGAGCGCCGCCAGCGCCGCCAGCTTGCTTGCAAGCCCCTGCACATCGCCGGCAGCGCTCAGCATCCCGGTCTCTCCCTCCCGGACCATTTCCGGAATGCCGCCGATCGCGGCACCGAGCACGGGGCGCCCGAGCGCATAGGCCTCCAGCACGCTGATCGGCGCGTTCTCATACCATTCGGAGGGCAGGACGAGCGCCTTCGCCCGACCGATCAGGCGATGCAGCTCATGCCCCGAAAGATGCCCGGCGAAGGTCACATCCGCACCGGTCCGGGCGACGAGCTCGCGTAATGCCGCCTCCTCCGGCCCGGATCCGGCCAGGACGAGCCGCTGCCCGGCGAGCGCGGTCGCCTCGATCAGCGTCGCGAGGCCCTTTTCCGGCGCGAGCCGCCCGGCGAAGACGAAATAATCGGCCTCGTCCCAATCCGTCTGGAAGCCCTGCACATCGACGAAATTGGGGATGTAGACCAGCTTCTCGCGCGGCCAGCCCCACTCAACCAGCTTTTCGAGATAGAAGCGGCTGGGCACCACCACCCGGTCGAGCTTGTCGCGATAGAGGCCGAGCGCCCGGTGCAGCATGGTTTCGACCAGGACCAGCCCGCTGAGTGCGACCGAATCCTTGACGCAGCGATGGCGCAGGACGTTGTGGATCCGCCCGCCCTTGCAGTCCTCGCAGACCTTGCCGGCGCGCAGCATCTTGTAGGACGGGCAGGCGAGCTTCAGGTCATGGGCCGTCATCACCACCGGAATCCCCGCGGACTTCAGGGTGGAGAAGATGGCGGGCGAGAGATGATGGTAGACATTGTGGGCATGGGCGATGGCAGGCCGCGCCTGCTCGATCAGCCGCCCGAGATTGCGCTGGGCCTCGACGGAGTAGATCACGCTGGCGGCCTGGGCGAGCTTGCGCAGCGGGCCCGTCTGCCGGCCGTACTCGATCTCGGAGACGAAATAGCCGGACCATGGCGAGGGCGCATTGTTCTCATGCTGCATGGCGAAGGGCACGACGTCCCAACCGAGCTGCGAGAACATCGCCATATGATCGAAGAAGACAGCTTCGGCGCCGCCGCGGCGGTAGAAGTAGTTGTTGATCGCCAGCAGGCGCTTCTCGGCAGGATGCGGGCTCGACATCCCCGTCGCCTCACCAGCCGAGCCGGTCGAGCGCACGCTCGACGGTCAGCACGCAACAGCCGCGCGCCAGCGCATGGGCCACCAGATGATCGAAGGTCTCCGGCCTGCAGCCATAGGGCGTCGGGCGCGCCGCGATGTCATGGGTGAAGAAGACGAGCCAGCCGGGCGCCCGCACCACCTCGTCGATCCAGCCGGTCAGGGCACGCGCCTCTTCCTCCGGCTGGCGGATTTCGACCGCCTTCAGCATCAGCGGATCGACGGGTCCGCGGTTGATCGCCTCGCCGCCCGCGCGGCAGCTGCGGAAACGGCGAGCGAACTCCGAACGGGCCAGTGGCCAGGCGGCATTGTAGGGAAAAGCGAAATTGACCGGTGGCAAGGCCACCCCCGCATCGGCGAGATAGGCTGCGTTGCGGTCGAGCTCGCCCGGCAGCTCCCGCCACGGGATGTCGCGAACCCGGCGATGCGAGAAGGTGTGGCAGCCGATCTCGTGGCCTCGTTCGGCCAGTTCCCGGCAACCTTCCGGCCCGATCAGGACCCGTTCAGGCTCGACCTGCCCGGCCAGCCCGCCGGCAATGTAGAAGGTGCCGCGCACACCATGGCTTTCGAGGATCGCGGCGCCCTGATGCAAGGCGCTGTCCGGCACGTCGTCGAAGGTGAAGGAAACCAGCGGGGTCTCGGTTTCGAGGGTGCGCGTCGGGCCGGAGAACCGCCAGATCAGCCGGTTCGCCAGCCGGTCGACCAGCCCGCCCTTTCCGTCGAATTGTTCGAACACGCTAGGCATGCGCGACGTTTCCCTGGGGCTGCGGACGGGGTTCGTGGGCCAGCGTCGCGGATGTTTGCAGGGACAGCCCGTATATCGCGACCAGGAAGGTGAACCAGAGCGGATTGGGCCCCTCGAAGAACAGGCTTTCCAGACAGGCGTGAAAGACGACGTAGAGCCAGAGCCTGACGAAGAGACGCGTCAGATGGCTGTGTTCGTTCGCGGGGTCGACGCGCGAAATGTGATAGAGCGGCAGCACGACCAGCCAGGCTAGGGTCAGCACGAGGCCGGGCACCCCCATCATCAGGATCACTTCGAGATAGGAATTATGGGCATGGGCCGCCGCCACGGCCCAGGTTTCGACCGCACCGCCGCCATTGACGAGCTGCGAAGTCTGCCAGAAGCCCTTCATGCCGTAGCCGACCAGCGGATTCTCGGCGATCGCCGAGAAGGCCAGGCGCCAGACATCGGCCCGGTTGGTGAAGGTCGCGTCGATGCCCAGGCCCGAGACGAAATCGCCCAGCGGCCGGATGATGGCGGAACCGACGGCGAAGAGATTGAAGAGCGCTATGCCACCGATGACCATCGGCACCCGCAGGATGCGCACCTTCTCGAAAACCCAGGCGACGATCAGCACGGCCGGCAGCATCGCCGTGGAGGTCTTCCCGCCGGTATTGACCAGAAAGACGAAGGCCAGGCAGACGATCACCACGCCGACGAGGCGCGACCAGACATTCATGACGAAGAGGCCGAAGAGCGCCATGACCACCATGGCCACGGCGGCGTCGTTCTTGTGCCGGAAATGACCACGCCACAGGCCGGCATTGATCTGTTCCAGCACTTCGGAAGCCTGATGGATCGAAAGGGTCGGCTTGAAGAGGACGCCGTAATACGCCAGCGACAGAACGATCAGGCATCCGATGCCGAGCAGCTTGGCAAAATGCCGCTCGCAGCGCGGCAGCAGGAGGAAGACGCTGGCGTTCACCACGGAGATGACGGCCAGGACCATGCCCTTGATGCCCTGGAACGGATAGCTGGACAGGATGACCGACACGAAGCCGAGCCAGGCCAGGATCAGCGACAGCAGCACCCGCGGCTGAAGGATGATGCGGCGCATCGGGTGCAGCAGGCCGAAGCCGAGCATGCAGGCGAAAAGCCCGAGCGACAGGAGCTGGTTCAGCGCACTCGAGGCCCGGGCCGACTGATCGAGGACGGCCTCCCCCGACAGATCGACGAACGGGCTGAGGGTGATCCAGGAGAACAGGAAGACCGCCAGGAACAGGACGGTTCCGGCGCGGCCCCGCAGCGCCTGCGCCCTGTCTCCAGCATGTGCGATCGCCTCCCGCATCGCCGGCGACGCCCTCAGGCGGCCGCGAGCCGCGGATCGCGCAGATGGCGCCAGGCGCCGCGCGCCAGGGCGATGGCGATGCCGAGGCAAAGACCGAGGAAGACGGCCGCACCGAGCAGGATCAGCGTCCGCGGCGGCCAGCTGCGCGCCTTCGGCGGCAGCGGGCGCGAGATAACGCGGACATTGCTGGTGTCGATCTGCTGGCGTTCGCTGATCTGCTGTGTCCGGGCGAGATGGGTTTCGTAGAGGGCGGCCTTGGCGCGCGCGTCCCGCTGCAGATCGCGCAGCCGCACCTGCTCCTCATTGTCGCTGAAGACGTTCGATTTCTCGTCATCCGCCTTGCCGCGCAGCATTGCGAGCGTCGAGCGATCGCGCTCGAGTTCGGCCTTCGCCCCATCGAGGATGCGCCGCGCCTCGCGCGTCAGGGCCGCCTCCAGCGCCTGCTGCTCCGACTGGGCCGTGACCATCTGCGGATGCCGTGTTCCAAAGGTCGCCCTGATCGAACCGATCTGCTGCTGCAGCGTATTGTATTGCGCCCGCAGGTTGACCATGGTCGGAGTGTCGAAAACCGACGCGCTGGCGGTCCGCCGCTCGGCGAGCGCAGCGCTCATCTGCCTGTAGCGCGATTCCGACTGGATGAAGCGCTGCTGAGCGTCCAGAACCTGGGTGTTGAGTTCGCTCGACAAACGCGCGCTGACCGGCTCGCCATTGTTGAGCTGAAGCCCCTTGCCGCGGCGGAAATCCTCGACCTTCTGCTCGGCCTCGGTGACGTTTCGGCGCAGCTCGTCGAGGCGGTTGTTGAGGTTCTTGACCACCCGGCCGGCGCTTTCGGCGGACGACTGGAAGAGCTCGGCCTCGAAGGCGTCGACGATGGCGTTCGAGATGGTCACCGCCTTCTCGGGGTCCTCGGCCCAGAAGCGCATCACGACGACGAAGGAGCGCTCCTCGCGCCGAGCATCGACGCGCTCGGCAAGGGCCCGCATCACGGCGAGCCGGTTGTCGCGCGCGACGCTTTGCGGCGAGATCAGCTGCCAGAGCGGCGTCAGCAGGCCCGGCTTGACGAATTCGGGATCATTGGCGAGGTCGAGCTTGTCGATCACCCGCGACAGAACATTGCGCGAGGTCAGGATTCTCAGCTTGCTCTCGACCTCGAGAAGCTGCGCATCACGCTGCGGGTTGGAGGTGAAGACGTCGTCTCGCACCACGTTGAGATTGGACGGATCGATCAGAATGTCGGTGTAGACGGTGTAACGCGGCGGCGTCACCGCTGCGTAGAACAACGCCGCGGCCATGCACAGAACGACGGCGCCGATGATCCAGCCCATCCCGGCACGTAGCCAGCCGAGGATATCATCGACACCGACCTCCGCGAGCAGACCGAGACGGGAGAGCGGGCTTTTGCCGGCAATGGTGGTACCATCGGAAGCGACGACGAAATCGGCGTCAGCACGCGCGGCATGAGCACGGCCGACGGGTCGAGGCGTCTGACGCTGCTCCGACTCCTTCGGCCCATACATCCCGCTTCGCCCTCGGTACGCAACTCAAGACGGAAGAGACGCAGAAGCCCCCCCAAACAAACCCAACAGCTAGGCTTCCGCCCTGAATATTGCGTTAATCCGCTTGTGGAGGCACCGGGCGCGAGGTCGCAAGGCAGCGCGCGCGGTCACGACGCAGCGGCAATCGCGATTGTTCAGGGCTCGATTTCACCGCTCGTGCGCCAGCTGCGCCGCAGTACTTTCCGCTAGACTGGTGTTTACCATGCACGCGGATATCCGGGGCCGTTAACGTCTGCGCCTCTGCGACTGGCTATAACTCGCGAAGAACCGACTGAACTTTCGGATATGTCTCCGCATGTGTGGCTTTGTTGGCTATTTCGGCGCCGTCCGGGATGGGAGAGCACTCCTTGAACGGATGACGGCTGCGATCGCCCATCGCGGTCCCGACGAGCAGGGCTTCTTCAGCGGACCGGAAGTTGGCCTCGGCCATGCCCGGCTCTCGATCGTCGGCCTCGGCGACGGCCAGCAGCCGATGTCGGACGCATCAGGCGCGCTGACGATCGCCTTCAACGGCGAGATCTTCAACTATGTCGAGCTGCGCGAGGAGCTGCAGGCCAAGGGCCGCCGCTTCCGGACCGCGAGCGACACCGAAGTGATCCTGCATCTCTATGACGAGATGGGAGAGGACTGCCTCTCGCTCCTCAACGGCGATTTCGCCTTCGCGATCTGGGATGCGCGCCGGCGGCGCATGTTCCTCGCCCGCGACCGCATGGGCGTGCGGCCGCTGTTCTACACACGCCAGGGCGACCGCTTCTATTTCGCCTCCGAGGTCAAGGCGCTGCTCCAGGTGCCGGGGGTGAGCGCAGAGATCGATCCCGTCGCCCTCGACCAGATCTTCACGCTCTGGGCGCCGATCACGCCCCGGACGGCCTTCCGCGACATCTGCGAGCTCGAGCCGGCGAACCTGATGTTCGTCCAGGACGGCGGCATCTCGACCCGGCCCTATTGGAGCCTGGACTATCCCGACCACGACACCCCCTCCCGGCACAGGGACGAACGCGAAGCGGCCGAGGAACTGCGCGCCCTGCTGACCGAGGCGACGCGCATCCGCATGCGTGCCGACGTGCCGGTCGGCTCCTATCTCTCGGGCGGGCTCGATTCCTCGATCACCTCCGCGCTTGCCGCCCGCATGGTTCCGGGCGGTCTCAGGACCTTCTCCGTCACCTTCGACAGCGCCGAGCATGACGAGAGCGAATTCCAGCTGGAGATGGCGCGCGCACTCGGCACGCAGCACAGCGCGGTCGCCTGCCGCGAGGGCGACATCGCCGCCGTCTTCCCCGAGGTGATCCGCTTCACCGAGCGGCCGATCATCCGGACGGCGCCCGCCCCGCTGTTCAAGCTCTCGGGGCTGGTGCGCGAGGCCGGCCTCAAGGTGGTGCTGACCGGCGAGGGCGCGGACGAGGTCTTTGCCGGCTACGACATCTTCAAGGAGAACCGGGTTCGGCGCTTCTGCGCGCGCCAGCCCGGCTCGCGCATCAGGCCGCACCTGTTCCGCAAGCTCTACCCTTACCTGCCCGGGCTGCGGCAGCAATCGGCGGAGTATCTCGCCTCCTTCTTCGGCGCGAACGGCCATTCCCTCGACGATCCACTCTATTCGCACCGGCCGCGCCTCGACGGCACGGCGGCAACGAAGCTCTTCTTCTCGGGCGATCTGCGCGCCAGCCTCGGGAATTACGACGCGGCCGAGGAGATGGTCTCGCGTCTGCCGGAGGCGTTCGCGCGCTGGCACCCGCTGCATCAGGCGCAATATCTCGAAGCCCGTTTCCTGCTGCCCGGCTACATCCTCTCCAGCCAGGGCGACCGGATGGCGATGGCCCATGGCATAGAGGGGCGTTTCCCCTTCCTCGATCATCGGCTCGTGGAGTTCGCCGCCGGCCTGCCGCCCGAGATGAAGCTGAAGGGCCTCGTCGAGAAACACATCCTGCGGGAGGCGACCAAGGACCTGCTGCCACCCTCGATCGGCAAGCGCAGCAAGCAGCCCTATCGCGCGCCCGACAGCGCCTCCTTCGTCGGAGCCGGCGCCGCCGACTATGTCGAGACGGCGCTCGGCGAGGCCGAGATCGGCGCGAGCGGTCTCTTCAACCCGAAGGCGGTCGCCAAGCTGCACGAGAAGTGCCGCGCCCGCCCGGCCTCCGGCTTCCGCGACAATGCGGCCTTCGTCGGCATCCTGTCGACACAGCTCTGGCTCAAGACCTTCACCGGGGCCGACAGCCAGAGCTCGAAAGCCGCCTGACACCTCATCAGAAAAGGAACTGACATGACCGATACGATCAGGGACGCGGTGAAGGCCTTCGTCATCGAGAATTTTCTGTTCGGCGACACCGGCAATCCCCTCGCCGACGCGGACTCGCTGATCGAGAACGGCATCATCGACTCCACAGGCGTGCTCGAGCTCGTCGCCTTCATCGAGGACCGCTACGGCATCACCGTCGCCGATTCCGAGATCGTTCCCGCCAATCTCGATTCACTCGGGCGCATCACGGCCTTCATCGCCTCGAAGACCGCCGCGTCCGCGACGGCCTGAGACAGGGACAGGACAGGATATCGAGCCGATGCGGGTCGAGCATTTCGTCATCGACAGCGCCAGGGCGCATGGCACCAAGACCGCGCTGGTCACCGAGCGCAGGCGGCTGAGCTATGCCGAGCTGGACGATCTCTCCAGCCGGCTGGCAGCCACGCTCGCCGCCAATGGGGTGAAGCGCGGCGACCGCGTGCTCGTCTTCATGGATAATTGCTGGGAAGCGGCCGTCTCGATCTTCGCGACCCTCAAGGCCGGCGCGACCTTCAGCCCGATCAACGCGTCGACCAAGGCCGACAAGCTCGCCTACATCATCGAGGATTGCGAGGCCGCCGCGATCCTGACCCAGGCCAGGCTGATGCCGGTCGTGACGCAGGCGCGCGCGGCCGGCCCCGGACGACCGCTGTTCGTCGCCGCGGTCCAGGCCGCGCCCGGCCAGGCCATCGAAGGAGCGGCGGATTTCGAGGCGTGCCTTGCGGCCGAGCCGACCCCGGTCGCGCATGGCGGAATCGACATCGATCTGGCCATGCTGATCTACACCTCGGGCTCCACCGGCCGGCCCAAGGGCGTGATGATGACCCACCGCAACATCGATGCGGCAGCGGAATCGATCACCACCTATCTGCGCAACAGGCCGGACGACATCATCCTCAACGTGCTGCCGCTGGCCTTCGACTACGGGCTCTACCAGCTGCTGATGGCGATGCGGCTCGGCGCGACCCTCGTCCTCGAAAAATCCTTCGCCTTCCCGCAGGCGATCTTCGAGCGCATCCGCACCGAGAAGGTCACCGGCTTCCCGCTGGTGCCGACCATGGCGGCGCTGATCCTGCAGATGCGCGATCTCGAACCGGGCTTCCTGCCGAGCCTGCGCTACATCTCCAATACCGCGGCGGCGCTGCCGCCGGCCCATATCGCCCGGCTGCGCGAGCTCCTGCCCGGCGTGCGGGTCTATTCGATGTACGGGCTGACCGAGTGCAAGCGCTGCACCTATCTGCCGCCGGAAGAGCTCGACCGCCGGCCCGGCTCGGTCGGAATCGCGATCCCGAACACCGAAGCCCTGGTCGTCGACGATGAAGGCAATCGCGTGCCGCCCGGCGTCGCCGGCGAGCTCGTCATTCGCGGCCCGCATGTCATGCAGGGCTACTGGCGCAACGACGCCGCCACCACGCAGATGCTGCGCCCGGGCCCGCACCCCTGGGAGAAGCGCCTGCATACCGGCGATCTCTTCCGCGCCGACGAGGATGGCTTTCTCTACTTCGTCGGCCGCAAGGACGACATCATCAAGACGCGCGGCGAGAAGGTCGCCCCCAAGGAGGTCGAGACCGTCCTGCATGCCCATCCCGGCATCGCGGAGGCCGTGGTGATGGGCGTCGCCGACCCGGTGCTCGGCCATGCCATCGCGGCGCTTGTGGTGCGCTCCGACGAGAGCCTGAGCGAGCGCGACATCATCCGCCACTGCGCCGCCCATCTCGAGGACTTCATGGTGCCTAAGATCGTGGAATTCCGCAGCGAGCTGCCGAAGACCGATACCGGCAAGGTCAGCCGCAGGCTGGCCGCCGAGACGCTTGGAGCTGCCGAATGAACATCGCCCCTGCCCCTGAAAGCCTCGCCTTCTCGGCGGAGACGCTGAAGATCGACGGCGCGGCCGAGATCGAGCAGATCGTCACCGGCCTGCGCGCGCAATTGCGCGGCATGCGCAAGCGCGGACTGGTGCTCGGCCTGTCGGGCGGCATCGATTCCAGCGTCTCGGTGGCGCTGGCGGTGCGCGCGGTCGGCGCCAAGAACGTCTTCTGTCTGTTCATGCCCGAGAACGATTCCGATCCCGAGAGCCTCAGGCTCGGCCGGCTCGTCGCCGAGACCTTCGGCGTCGCCGCCGTGGTCGAGGATATCGGGCCGACGCTGCAGGCGATGGGCTGCTATGAGCGGCGCGACGCGTTCATCCGCGAGCTGGTGCCGGAATACGGACCCGGCTGGGGTTCGAAGATCGTGATCGCCAACGCGCTCGCCGGCGAGGGCTACAACATCTCCTCGCTGGTGGTCGAGGACCCGCAGGGCAATCGGACCAAGCTGCGCATGCCGCCCACGGCCTATCTCGGCATCGTCGCCGCCACCAATATGAAGCAGCGCACCCGCAAGCAGGTCGAGTACTATCATGCCGACCGGCTCAACTTCGCCGTGCTCGGCACGCCGAACCGGCTCGAATACGACCAGGGCTTCTTCGTCAAGAACGGCGACGGCGCGGCGGATGTGAAGCCGATCGCGCATCTCTACAAGAGCCAGGTCTATGCGCTCGCCGCCGATCTCGGCATTCCCGAGGAGATCCGCCGCCGGCCGCCGACGACCGATACTTTTTCGCTCGAGCAGACGCAGGAGGAGTTCTATTTCTCCCTGCCCTATGACCGCATGGACCTGTGCCTCTACGGCCTCAATAACGGCCTCCCGGCCGAGCAGGTCGCCGCGGCCGCGAAGCTGAGCACGGTCGAGGTCGAGCGCGTCTTTGCCGATATCGCCGCCAAGCGGCGGGCGACGCGCTATCTGCATCTCGAACCGCAACTGGTGCAGCCGGTGACGGAGATCGCCGGCTGAGACCGGCACCGCCGGCGCGCCTGAACTTCGCGCCGGCTCCGCGCCCTATTCGAAGCGCCCGCCGACCAGCCGGCTCCAGCTCTCACCCGCCAGCCCGTTGAAGAAACCACGGCCGGCCAGGAAGGCGTCGACCAGCGCCGGCTCGCGTGCATGCACGACGGTCGAGGCGAGATGAGTGAAGGCGATGCGGCGCCCGAGCATCGCCTCGAGCAAAGCGGGCTGCGTACGGCCGCGCAAGCCGGCCGCCCCGCGCCGCGCCGCATGCCCGATCAGGCAATCGATGACGGGACCGGCCTGGCCCGGCGCGGTCAGGATCTGCAGGACGCGCGCGATCCCGCCAGGGCGCAGATGGTAGAAGAAGGCACCGATCGGCGCGCCGCCGGGCGTGAGGACCGAGGCGAACACCGCTTCGCCCTGTTCCGGCTTCCTGGCCGCCTCGGCGACGATGTGGGCGAGCTGCTCGGCGCTCCAGTCCGGGCGGAGCGCGAATTGCCGCGTCAGCGGCTCGACCAGGGCAGCAAAGCCGGGCTGGTCGATCTCGGCGACCTTGAGGCCGCCCTTCACGGTCCAGCCCTCCGGCACACCGGACCAGCGCAGCTCATTCTCCTGCATCTTCCGGCGCAAGCGGCGATCGACCAGCCCGGCGAGCGGGGAGAGCAGGCGCGCCGCACCAATCCGCTCGGATGCCAGTGCGAGCATGAAGGCCGAAGGCCGGATGGCACGGACCCAGTCGAGGCTGTATTGCGGCAGCGCCACGCCACGCAGCCTTGCCCACATCTGCGCCGAGACCTCGCTCGCCGTCTCGCTGAAGGAAAGGTCCTGCGGCCCGGCCAGGAAGGTCTTCAGCAGCCTGGCACCGGCCATCGGATCGCTGCTCCGCCGCTCGACCATCAGCGAGCCGCAGATCGCGGCCTTCAGCTTGCGACCCTCATGGCTCATCGGCAGCGCATTCACGCCGATGAAGCCGGAAATCTCACCCTCGCCGGAAACATGGACCAGCGGCGCGATCTCAGGATCGCAACCTGGCGCTTCGAGATAGTGCCGTCTCAGATAGGTGACGAGCGCCGCTGGTGGCGGCGCATCGCTGTTCCGGAACACCCGCTGGAACAGCCCCGCAACCGCCGGAATATCGGCGGTCTCCAGGGAACGAACCAGGCTCATGCCGGCCGCCCCGCCGTCTCGCCGGATGCCGGCGCGGCGGCCAGCTTGCGGACCAGCGCGACCCGCGGCGTGCCGGCCTCGTTCGTCGCGAAACGCACGGGCTCATAAGCCCTGGCCCGCGCGATCAGCGCCGCGGCCTGACGATCCTGGCCCTCGCCGAACTCGAACAGCAGCCAGCCTCCCGGCTTCAGGACGTCGACGGCGTCGCGGATCACGCGCTGATGGATCGAGATGCCATAGGGCCCGCCATCGAAGGCCTCGCGCGGCTCGGCCGCGAGCAGATGCGCGCTCTCGCCCTCCAGGCGCGAGGTCGAGATATAGGGTGGATTGCAGACGATCATGTCGACCTTGCCGGCCAGCCCCTCACCAGCCAAGGCATCGAACAGATCGCCCTGGTGGATGGACACCCGATCCTGCACGCCGAGGCGCTCGGCATTGCGGCGGGCGAGCGCCACCGTGCCGTCGGTCAGATCCGCCCCCCAGATGCGGGCGGTCGGGATTTCCGTTGCGATCGCCAAAGCGAGATTGCCGGAGCCGCAGCACATGTCGACCACCGACGGCCCGGGCAGGCCCTCGCGCAGGCGCTCGACGGCGCAGGCCCCGAGCAGCTCGGTCTCCTGCCGGGGCACGAGGACGTCGGGCGCGAGTTCCAGCTCGATACTCATGAAGCGCTGCATGCGAGGCCCGCTCTGGCCCGCAAGGTCGACTGCTCTGCCCGTCATCGGGGCTCCTTCCCGCACTGGTCGGATGATCACGCCGGCAGGCTAACGGCATTCCGGTAAACACCTGCTGAAACACGCCTGCCGGTGTTAACTGCGCCCTTATTTTTGCCTGCTACTGATGCCCCGTCGATGCTAGTTCCAGCGGGGCGGCCCCGTTCGGTCGATTTTCGAAGGCGGGAGAGGATGGCTCCGGGCAACGCAAAAGGATCGGGCATGCGCGGAGCCCTGCTCCCGATGCTGCTGTCCTATGCCGCCTCGGGCGGCAGCCTGATCATCAGCTCGGCCGCACAGCTCCTGACCTTCGCGATCCTGGCCCGCTTTCTCGGCGTCCACGAATTCAGCCTGTTCGTCGCGATCACCGCCATCTCGAATATCGCGGTGCATATGTGCGGGCTCGGCGCGATGGAATGCCTCGTCCGCCGCGTCGCGCGCGATCGGGCGATCTATCCCGACATGCTCGGCCACAATCTGATCCTCACCGCGGCGAGCGGCGTCGCCCTGGTCGTGATCGGCGCCGCCCTGCTACCCTTCTTCTTCACTCTCTCCCCCGACCCGGCAACCAATGCCGCCGTCATCACGCTGATGCTGGTGACGAACATCGTCCTGGTGCGCGTGATCGTTCTGGCGGAGCAGATCTTCATCGCCCATTCCGATTTCGCCTCGGCCAATATGGTCGTTGTCGGCTTCGCCCTGGCCCGGACCGCCGCCGCCGTCCTCGCCTGCCTCGTTTTCGGGGTCGCCAGCGTTGCCTCCTGGGCACTCTGGCAATTCGCCTGCCATGTCCTCGTCGCCCTCGCCTGCTGGCGCGCGCTCGCCAGGCTCGGCCGGCCGCGCTATCGGATCGTGCGCGAGGAGCTGCCGCTCGGCCTCTATTTCAGCGTTCCCTTCATCCTGCGCGCCGTGCGCCAGAATGCCGATCTGCTCGTGCTCAGCCTCGTCGCGAGCCCCGAGATCGTCGCGAGCTACAGCGTCGCCCGCCGCATGCTGGAGAGCAGCTATCTTTCCGTCGAGGCGCTCAATCGGCTCGTCTATCCCGGCTCGGCGCGGGCGACGGCGGAAGGCCTGCAGCACGCCATGCCGCGGGTTCGCAAGGTCCTGGTCGCCGCCACGCTGATCAGCACCGCCGCAGCGGTGGCCGTGTTCGTGCTGGCGCCGATCCTACCTCTCCTGTTCGGCCGGGATTATGTCTCGCTCGTCTCCTTCGTCCGGGCCCTCTGCTGGGCGGTCATTCCGCTGGCGATCTGGGCCGTGGCGGCCGAGGCGCTGGGAGCCTCGGGCCATCAGTCGACCCGCGCCGCCGTGATGGGCATCGGCAGCGTGCTCGGCGCCGCACTCGCCGCGCTCGCGACCTGGTATGCGCCGCCCGCGGGAACCTTCGTCTCCTTCTATGTCATCGAAATCGCCATGGTGATCGCAGCCTGGAGCGCCTTGCAGCGAGTCGTGCGCCAGGATCGGGAACGGGCCCTGACCCGAGAGCCCCGAACCGGGATGGCCCATGGGAGCTGAGCCCAATTGCGCACCCATCGCAGCGAGCCCCGGCGGCGCAGCCGTCCGTGCAGCGGGCGTGCGACCGATGGTGCGCGGCGACATTTCGACTATCGCCCGATTGTTCAGCAAGGCGTTCCGGAACAGCGACAAGGTCGCGCCCGAGCTTGCCCCCTATCTGGAAACGATCTTCTTCGGCAGTCCGCATTATCGGCCGGAGAATGGCAGCATGGTGCATGAGGGCGAGAATGGCGTGGCCAGCGCGATCCTCGCCGTACCGATGGAATTCAGCGCACATGGTCGCCCGATCATGGCGCGGCTCCTGTGTGCCTTCATGGCCGACGGGGCCGAAGGCGCGGCAGGGGCCGCCCGCCTGGCGCGCCAGATGCGCGCCGCGCGGCAGGACATGTGCTTCTCGGACAATTCTTCGCCAGTCAGCGCCGACCACTGGATTGCCGGCGGAGGCAGCGTGCTCCCGATCCAGAGCCTGGAATGGCGCCGCGCCTTCAGGCCGGCGACGGCAGCGGCCCTCGCCTGCAGCCGCGCGGCCCCAGCCTTGGGCTCGCGGGCCGTCGTCACCCCGCTAGGCTGGCTCGACCGGACGTTGCGTCGGCGCAGACGCTCGATCACCCCGGCAGCCATACCGGACTGCCGGACGATCCCCGCCACACCTGACGAGTTCCTGGCCTGCGCCGAGCCGATGATGCAGCGCTTTCAGGTCCGCCCGGTCTGGAGCAAGGCCGAGTTCGACTGGCTGGTCGGCGTCGCTTCGCTGAACGGCCGGCTCGGCACGCTGAATTTCAGGATCGTGCTCGACGGCCGGGAGCAGCCGATCGGCGCCTTTCTCTATTTCGGCCGAAAAGGCCGGGAGGCCACGGTGCTGAACCTGCTCTGCACGGCCGGCCGCGAATTCGAGGTCGTCGGCCAGATGTTCTCCAGCCTGGATGCCGAAGGCTACGCCGCAGCCGGCGGAATCGCGCAGCCCTTCATGATGAACGCGATTTCGCGACAGCGCTGGCTGAGCTTCAAGCATCGCGGCTATTTCTGCCTGGTGACGCGCCATGCCGACATCAAGGACGCCGCGCAGCGCAACGACATCTATATCGGCGGGCTGGCATCCGAGAGCTGGAGCCGGCTGCTCACCGATTTCTGAAGCTGCACCGATGGCAGCGACACTGGAGGCCCGCTTGGCCGTTTCGATCATCATCAAGACGCTGAACGAGGAAAAGCGCATCGCCGCGACCATCGAGAGCGCGTTGACCGCGCTCGGCGACGTGCCGGGCGAGGTCGTGATCGCCGATAGCGGCTCGTCGGATCGCACCATCGAGATCGCCTCGCACTATCCCGTCGTGATCGCCCAGATTGTGCCGCCGGCCCGCCCGAGCTGCGGGATCGGGCCGCAGCTCGGCTTCCAGCATTCGCGCGGCGACTATCTCTGCCTGCTCGACGGCGACATGCTGCTCGATCCCGGTTTCCTCGACGAAGCGATCCGCTTTCTCGAGAAGAACCCTGGGGTCGCCGGCGTCACCGGCCATGTCGAGGAGATGCAGACCGCCAATCTCGAATATGCAAGAAGGGTGCAGCGCAACGCCCCCGAGAACCGGATCGGGCCGCTCGACCGGATGAATGGCGGCGGCCTCTACCGTCGCAGCGCGATCGAGCAAGCCGGCTATCTGTCGGACCGCAACCTGCACGGCTATGAGGAATTCGACCTCGGCATCCGCCTGCGCGATGCCGGCTGGCAACTCCACCGGCTGGACCGGCGCTTCGTCCAGCATTTCGGGCATACGCTGAATTCCTACAAGCTGCTGATGCGGCGCTGGCGGAACAAATATCTCCACGGCATCGGCGAATTGCTGCGCGCCTCGCTCGGGAGGCCGTATTTCTTCCAGCTCCTGCGTGAACTGCCGGAGCTTCGGCTTTGGGGGGCGGTGTATCTCTGGTGGGCGCTCTCGATCGGGCTCCTGCTGTTGCTGCCGCAGAAGGGGCTCGCTCTCGGGCTGGTCCTCGCCCTGCTCGCCGGCATCGTGGCGCTGATGAGCTGGCGCAAGGGCGGGCTGGGCATGGGGCTCTACACCGTCGTCGCCTGGTTCTTCCACGCGGCAGCACTGCCCGCCGGCTTCCTGCGCCAGCGCCTGGAACCAGATGCTCCGATCGAAAGCCGCGTCATCGGGAGCGATCGATGACACGGCTGCTGCGGCTTGCACTGGCGCTCTCGGCTGCGCTCGGCTGGACGGGGGCGCGCGTGCAGGCCGAAGAATGGCTGCCCGTCCGCGAGATTTCGCTGGAGCTACGCCCCGGTAGCCCGCTGGATTTCTCCGCCATCCTGCCGAACGCGAAGATCGAGCCGAACCGGCGCCTGATCGCCAACGCCAATGGGCGGCTGGCCTATGCCAGCGCGCCGGATGAACCGGCGCGCCTGTCCTGCGCCTCGCTGGCCTGGAGCCCGGCCTCCGGCGGCTTCCCCGACCGCGCCAATGCCGACCGCTATGCCAGGCAACTGGCCTTGCACGGCTACAATCTGGCACGCCTGCATTTCGTCGACGGCAGCCTGATGTTCGGCCGGAAGACCGATTTCGACTTCGACCCGGAGACGCTCGATCGCATCCACTATTTCCTGGCCGCGCTGAAGCGGAACGGCATCTACTGGATGATCGACGGGCTCTCCTCCTGGCGCGGGGCCTATGGCGGCCATGACGATCGCTGGGACCCGGGCGGCACGCTCAAGCTCGCCTTGCATCTCGACGACGGCGCCTTTGCGCACTGGAAGCAGTTCACCGAAAAATTCTTCACCCGCGTCAATCCCTATACCGGGGTCGCGCCGATCCATGACGATGCCCTGGCGCTGGTGATCCTCGTCAACGAGAACAATCTCGAATTCGAGAGCGTCGTCCACGATCGGCGTGGCAAGGCGCCCTATGACCCGATGTTCGCGGCACCGTTCAACGCCTGGCTGGCGCGGCACTACCCCTCCAGCGCGGCGCTCGCCAAGGCCTGGGGCGGCCTCGGCTGGACCGAGAAGCTGGAAAACGGCTCGATCCGGCTGCCGGCGGACCGCTATGCCGACAGTCCGCGCCTGCGCGATCTCCAGGCCTTCTTCACCGAGATCGAGACCGCCTCGGCAGCGAAGATGAGCGAGGCGCTGCGCGGCTTCGGCTACAAGGGGCTGATCAGCACCTACAATAACTGGCCGACTGTGCAGGCCGCGCTCAGCCGGCGCGGGCTCGATGTCGTGACGATGAACACCTATCACGACTGGGCGAGCGGCTATGCCCCCGGCAGCAAGCTCCTCCAGCAAAGCTCCCTCGGCGATGCCGCAAACTCCATGCGCATGGCCGCTGCGGCGCGCTGGCTCGGCAAGCCCTTCGTCATCAGCGAATACGACCACCTGTTCTGGAACCGCTACCGCTATGAAGGCGGGCTGGTGTTCCCGGCCTACGCCGCGCTGCAGGGCTGGGACGCGCTCTGCCGACACGCGCACGGCCCGATCGCGCTGTCCTATGGCGAACCCTATCCGCACAAGCGGGCCATGCTGCCCTATGCGATCGCGCTCGACCCGGTCGCGCGCGCCGGGGAAACGCTCGCCGCCCTGCTGTTCAGGCGCGGCGACGTCGCGGCCTCGCGGCTCGCCATTCCGTTTGCGGTCCGTGGCGAGGCCGATCTTGGCCCGGACATGCAGGCCCGCGAGCCCGAGAATTTGACGGAACTCGCCTTGCTCGGCAGGATCGGACTCGAGGCTGCCGACCGGATCGGCGACCGGATCGCCGTCCTCCAGCCGCGCGGCGCCAACCGGCCCGAGGCGATCGTCGAGAAGCTGCGGGCGAGCCGCCTTCTCCCGGCCGAGAATGCGACGAAGCTCGCCGCCGGCCTCTTCCAGAGCGATACGGGCGAGCTCCTTCTGAACCGCCGCGACCGGCAATTGCGCCTGACGACGCCGGCGACGGAGGCCGTCGCCTTCGCCTCGGCGAGCCTGCCGGTCAAGCTCAAGAGTCTTAGCATCGACGGCTCGGAGGGAGACGGGCTGATCGCGATCTCCTCGCTCGACAAGCCGGCATCGCTGGCCAAGGGCAGCCGCTTCCTGCTGATCTTCGCCACCGACGCCCGCAACACCGACATGGTCTTCCGCGACAGGGAGCAGAAGGTGATCGAGGATTTCGGCAGGCTGCCCGTCCGAATCCGCAAAGGGCATGTCGACATCAGGCTCGACCGGAGCGCCCGGCAATGGCAGCTCTCGCCGATCGGCCTCGACGGCAGCGTGAAGCCGCCGGCCATCAGCAGCAGCGGTCCCGTCGCCTTCCGGCTCAGCAACGACCTGCCCAGTGGCCCGACCACCTATTTCCTGCTCGAGCTCAAGGGGAGCGGCCCCTGAAGGCGGCCGGCCGGAGCGCATGATCGTTTATCGCCGGTGCAATGCATGCGATAAACCGGCCGGCAGCGAAGAGAGAACCGACGAAGAGCATGATCGATGCGGCTGAACAGGCCTGAGTCCCCCCGGTTCGACCGGCCGGGCGCGGCGTCCGGCAGCGCCTCCGATCGACCGGACGAAGCCCAGTCGGCGGATGGTCGCCGCGCCGACGACAAGCCGGGCCCCGTTCTCGAACTCGGCCCCCGCGTAAGGCGGCTGCGCAAGGCGGCGGCGCTGACACTGGACGGTCTCGCCGAACGCTCCGGGGTCAGCCGGGCCATGCTGTCCAAGGTCGAGCGCGGCGAGAAGAACCCGACCCTCGCCGTGGTCACCCGGATCGCGCGCGGGCTCGGCACCTCGCTATCCGGGCTGATGGGCGCGGAGAGCGACGCCGCTCCGGTCGCGACGCGGCGCGTCGATCAGCGGCTGAGCTTTCGCGACAGCGAGACCGGCTTCGAGCGGCATGTGCTCTCCCCGGCCCATCCCGAAAGCGGGGTCGAGCTCTTGCTCCACGTCATTCCGCCCGGCATGTCCTCGGGCTGGCTGCCGACTTATGAGGGCAGCGTCGAGAAGCACCTGATCATCCAGGAGGGTCGGCTCTCGGTCGAGATCGGCGCGACGGTCCACCGGCTCGCCGCCGGCGACAGCTTCTATTTCCAGATCCGCGAGCCCTATCGCTTCGTCAACGAGACGGACGAGCGCTGCAGCTATTACTGCGTGATCGTCCGCCGCCCTTGACCGGCGCTCTGCCAGCTCACGCCGCGGCGGGCAGGCCTGCCGGCTATTGCAGGGTGAACGGATTCGAGATCGCGGGCCTGGCGTTGATGAAGACGCTCTTCGGCTCGAGATATTCCATGATCGCGGCCTGGCCGTTCTCGCGCCCGATCCCGGATTCCTTGAAGCCGCCGAACGGCGCGAGATAGCTGACCACGCGATAGGCGTTGACCCAGACCGTGCCCGCCTTGAGCTTCTTCGGCAGGGTCATGGCGCGGCCGAGATCGGTGGTCCAGACTCCAGCCGCAAGCCCGAAGGGCGTGTCGTTGGCGAGAGCGATCGCCTCCTCCTCCGTCTCGAAGCTGAGCACGCTGAGCAGCGGCCCGAAGACCTCTTCGCGGGCGATGCGCATCGCATTGGTGACGCCAGCGAAGATGGTCGGCTCTACGAACCAGCCCTGCGTGCAGCCGGGACGCGTGCTGCGCTCTCCGCCGAGGACGCAGCGCGCACCGTCGCGGCGGGCGATCTCAATATAGTCGAGCACCTTGGCGAGCTGCTGCTCGGTCGCGACCGGACCGATATCGGTTTCGGGATCGTTTGGATCGCCGAGGCGCGCCTCGCGCATTCTTTCGACCAGCCTGTCCAGGAAGCGATCATGGATCGAGGCCTGCAGCAGGAGCCGCGAGCCGGCCATGCAGGTCTGGCCGCCGGCGGCGAAGATGCCGGAGATCACGCCCTTCACCGCCGCGTCGATATCGGCGTCGGCGAAGACGATGTTGGGCGACTTGCCGCCGAGCTCGAGCGAAACCCGCTTGAACTGGCGCGCGGCGGCCTCGTAGATCCTGCGCCCGCCAGCATTGCCGCCGGTGAAGGCGATGCGCGCCACCAGCGGATGCTCGACGAGCGGCTCGCCGGCCTCCTGCCCCAGGCCCGTGACGACGTTCACCACGCCGGGCGGGAGGCCGGCTTGCGTGAACAGCTTCGCCAGCTCCAGCATCGAGACCGAGGCGAATTCCGAGGGCTTGACCACGACGGTGTTGCCGGCCGCCAGCGCCGGGGCGAGCTTCCAGACCGTGAGCAGCAGCGGCGAGTTCCAGGGCGTGATCGCGCCGACGACGCCGAGCGGCTCATAGGCGACGTAGTGGAACATGTTGGCCTTGTCGATCGGCGTGACATGGCCCTCGATCTTGTCGGCGAGCCCGCCATAATACTGGAACCAGCGCGGCAGATAGCGCATCTGGCCGAGCATCTCGACGCGCAGCTTGCCATTGTCGCGGACCTCGAGATCGGCGAGGCGCTCGGCATTGGCGGCGATCAGATCGGCGAGGCGGAACATCAGCACGCCGCGATCGCTGGCGCTCATCCGCGACCAGGGCCCGCTGCTGAAGGCTTCATGCGCGGCTCTGACGGCGAGGTCGACGTCGGCGGCGCTGGCGCGCGGGATCAGGGCCCAGGGCTTGCCGGTATAGGGGTTCTTGGTCTCCAGCCAGCCGCCGTCGACGGCCTCATGATCCTTGCCGTCGATATGCATGGGAAAGCGCGGGAGCGCCGGTGCGGTCGTGCTAGTCATCGTGCTGGCTGTCCGTCTGGTCGCGAGACCGGCAGGCCCCGAACGCCGGCAAACGCCGGCGCCGGAGCGGGCGGGGATCAGGGCTTGTAGAGATGCTGGCAGCCGCTCTGCTCGGCCGGGGTGAACAGGCCCTCGCTCGGCAGCGTCGCCAGCACCTTGTAGAGATCGGCCGGGCTCTTCGATTCCGCCGGGGACTTCACCTCGAACAGGTGCATGTCCATGACGACGCGGCCATTGTCCTGGATGCGCGCCTTCTGGATCATGTCGCCGGTGATCGGAAGCTCGCGCATCGTCCGGGCGATGCCCTTGGCGTCGTCGCTGCCCAGCGCCTTGACCGCCTTGAGGTAGTGCGTCGTGGCAATATAGGCGAGCGCATGGCCCATGGTCGGGACCTTGTTGTCGAAGCGCGCCATGTAACGCTTGGCCCAGGCGCGCGTCGCCTCGTTGATGTCCCAGTAGAACGGGGCGGAGAGCTTCAGCCCTTGCGCCGCCGGCAATCCGAGCGCGACGACGTTGTTCTCGTAGACCAGCATCGTCGCAGGCTTCGCCTTGACGCCGAATTCGCGCATCTGCTTCAGCGAATTCACGAGGTCCGGACCGGCATTCGCGAGGCCGACGACGTTCGCGCCGGAGGACTGCGCGGTCAGCAGCGGTGAGGACAGATCGGCCGTTCCGAGCGGGTGGCGGGCCTCGCCCAGCACCTGGCCGCCGGCGGCCTTCACCGCCTTGCCGGCATCGGCCGCGAGATTATGGCCGAAGACATAGTCGGCGGTGAGGAAGAACCATTTGTTGCCGCCCTCGTCGACGACTCCCTTGGCGACCGCATTGGCGAGTTCCGCCGTCGAGGGCGCCCATTGCGTGCCATAGGGCGAGCACTGGTTGCCGGTGAAGTTCGGGGCGTAGCCGCCGCTGACCAGGGTGGTGATCTGCCGCTCGCGCGCGACCGCCTGCACGGCGAGGCCGACCGAGCTCGAGCCGCCGGGCAGAATGACGCTGACACCGCGCTCATCGATGAACTGGCGCGCCTGCGCCGAGCCGATATCGGGCTTGCTCTGGTGATCGGCGACCACGACCTCGATCGGCCGGCCCAGCACCGAGCCGCCGAAATCCTCCACGGCCATGCGAACCGACAGCGCGGTGCCGGGGCCGCCATTGTCCGAGAAGGTGCCGGACATGTCGTCGATGACGCCGATGCGGAACGGCTTGTCATTGGCGCTCGCCGGCAAGGTGCAGGCGATCATCGCCGCAGCCAGGAGCGAAGAGCGCAGCGCAGGCATGGTCATGGTGAAATCCTCCCCTGGACCGTTTCGGTCGCCGATCGGCCGGCCTTGTAGCCTTGGCTTCCGGCCCGGGCTGGCGGGCCGGAAGCAGGGGAATGCTAGCACTCGCTCATAGAAATTCTACTATAGAAGAAAAATATGGCGGCCATAGCCGTGGGCTTCAGCCAGGACCTCCGCGAGACCGACCGCCCCGGCAATCTGCCGGGATGCGTCATGTGCCGGACGTCCGGAATCGGCAGTCGGGATTTGGCGCGCCATGGCGACGAGGCCTCCGCCTATCCCTGGAAAACCTCCGGATAGGCGAAGAGGCCGGGGGCGCCGCCGGTGTGCCAGAAGACGATGGTCTCCGTCGGAGCGATGGCGCCGCTCCGGACGAGCGCGACCAGGCCGGCCATCGCCTTTCCGGTATAGACGGGATCGAGCAGAATCCCCTCGGTGCGGGCAACCAGCTCGACAGCCTCGATCATGGCGGCAGTCGGCTGGCCATAGCCCGAGCCGATCTGGGAATCGTCGACCTCGAGCCCCGTCACCGCACCTCTCTCGCGGCCTTCGAGAGCGAAGATCTCCTGGACCAGCCCAGCGACGATGGCTCCCGCCTCCTCGGCAGAGCGCGAGACGCTGACACCATGCACGCGGCAGGGCAACCCGGCCTCCGCGACGCCGGCAAGGATGCCGGCATGAGTGCCGCCGCTCCCGGTCGGCACGACGATATGGTCGAGGGAACAGCCTTTCTCGCGGGCCTGCGCCGCAAGCTCCAGAAGCGCCTCGCGACAGGCGAAGCTGCCGAGACCGTTAGAGCCTCCGACCGGGATGAGATAGGGTTTGCGCCCCTGCGCGGCCAATGCCGCCATCGTCGCCGCGGCCGCCGCCGTGCTGTCCTCGCCCGCAGCGAGAAAACGGATCTGCGCGCCGAAGATCCGGTCGAGCAGCTGGTTCCCGTTCATCCGATACGCTTCGCCACGGTTGGCCACCGAGTCGGTCAGCAAGAGGACGCAGCCGAGACCGTGCCGCGCCGCGGCCGCAGCGGTCTGACGGGCGTGGTTCGATTGCAGCGCGCCGATGGTCACCAGCACATCGGCGCCCTGCTGCAGCGCTTCAGCGACGAGGAATTCCAGCTTGCGGGCCTTGTTGCCGCCGCCGGCGAAACCCGTGCAGTCGTCGCGTTTGATGAAGAGCGAAGGCGCAGCACCGCCCCGCCCGAGCGCCTGCGACAGGCGCGGCATCTCCTCGAAAGGGGTGGGGAGCATGGCGAGGCCGGTCCTGGCCGGGCCGGAAGATGTGGCGGGGTTGGTCATTCTACCGATCCTTGCCTGGAAAGCGGGCCTCGATGCCCAGTCTCACCATAGTGCCCCCGCGGAAAAAGACAGCGTCCCACCGGCCTGTCACCGGTTTCGCGGACATCGGACCAGGCTTCATGAAGCCCGAGGGGCGTATGCAGCACAGAGGATTTGGCGGCGAGTTCGAGATCGAGGCGCTTCGGCTGGCCGGAGAACGCGTACTACGGCGCTCGCCATCTCCCCGAAAGGCGTTCCAAGCGCGACGCAATATGCGCGATACGCGCCGGCCGAGAGGTCCGGTTTGATTGTTGGTGGAGGCTCGGGCCGAGCCGCAGGCGGATGGCGCGCCCCACGGCGACAGCGCGATCCCCGCCTTCGGCTAGCCAAGTTCGGGCAGGTCTCTCCTCAGCCAGGCCAGCCGATTGATGGCGCGTGCCGCGAACTCCTGGGCGAGCATCATCGCAGCCTCGTCGCGAGCCCGGTCGGCCGCCTCGAGATAGCGATCGAGCAGGAACTCGGCGATGGCGAGCGGGGCGTCGAGTTTCGGTGGGACCGGCCCGATGGGAATGGCGACCGCGCCCTCCTCGAGTTGCTGGGCCTGACGGCGGGCCTCGGCGGCGAACCGCAGCAGGGTGTCGCGAGACGGATCGGCGCTCTGCGCCGCCGCGTCCAGCACATCGGCCAGACGCCGCTCGAGCGCCGCGGCGGTGGGGGGCGTTTCGCTCTCGCCCTGCGCTTGATGCCGCTCGCGATGAAACGCCTTCCGCCGCTCCCGGCGCAGCAGCGCGACGTGGCCGAGCTCCTCATGCGCCAGGGCCTCCGCCGCGGTCCGGATATCGGCGGAGGAGGCGTGGGCCGCGACATAGCTCCAGAAGGCGAAGGCACGTTCTTCGTTCCGTACCGCCATCGATAGGGTCCGATAGACGCTGAGCAGGCGAGGATCGGCCGTCGCGGCGCCCTCATCATCGAATGTCTCGGGAGCCGTCCAGCGGATCATGGCCGGGTCGGGCGGCCGGCCATGAGCGAGCCGGGACCAGTCGCTGACGCTGTCCAGATGCCCGCGCTCATCAGCGGCGAGCTTCTCGAAGGCTTCCGCGAGCGCGATTTCTCCGTCCGATCGCATCCGCGCGCCGATCGCGGCATAGCGGCTTTCCGCCTCCTGCTCCATGGCGAAGGCGATGGCGAAGAGCTCCGCAAGCGATGTCACCGGAGCCGAAGGCTCCGCTTTCAAGAGCGACATGGGCTCCCCCTGTAGCGCTGCCAACCCGTCTGCGCAGCATCGGCGATCTCAGATGAAGTTTGTTTGCGTTGGATCAAAGTGCCGCCCCGGCCGGAACTCCATAACGACCTCGGGCCGATCTCCGGTTTCGGATCGGTCCGGCCCTTGCTGTCGAAGGCTGAGCCAGAACGCCTGCCCCTGCTGGCCGCCGCGCTCAGCGAATTTCCGAAACCGGACGGTGTCAGGTGTCAAAGCGCGCACATT
The DNA here is from genome assembly GCF_058798075.1 of Allobosea sp. GW823-FHT01F03. Lineage (NCBI taxonomy): Bacteria > Pseudomonadati > Pseudomonadota > Alphaproteobacteria > Hyphomicrobiales > Alloboseaceae > Allobosea > Allobosea sp. GW823-FHT01F03. Next base: position 5,505,942 of record NZ_CM179505.1, read on the forward strand.
GCATGGCCGACAGGTCGCAAGCTCACGGCTTCGGACGGGTCGCGCGCATTCTGGCCGGGCTCGGCGCGGCGCTCTGGCTGCTGTTCAGCGTTCAAGCGGCGCTCGCGGCAGGGCGCATTCAGGAATTCCTGCCGCAGGCGAAGCCGGCCGAGTTCTTCGCGACGGCCGATCGCTTCGGCCCGGCCCAAGGCGAACCGGCGATCGTGCCGGCCTATCAGGGAGACCGGCTGCTCGGCTATGTCTATCTGAACTCCGACTTCACCAATGCGACGGGCTATTCCGGCAAGCCGATCAACATGCTGGTCGGCATCGACCCGCTCGGCGTCGTCACCGGTATCAAGCTCGTCGAGCACAAGGAGCCGATCGTCCTGGTCGGCATCCCGGAGCGCCGCATCGTCGAGGCCGTCAACACGCTGATCGGCAAGGAGATGAGGCCGGTCGCCGCCGGCCAGGAGCGGCCGCCCCAGGTCGACATCGTCAGCGGTGCGACAGTGACCGTCCTGGTGATGGGCGACAGCGTCGTGCGCTCGGCGGTGAAGCTGATCCGCAGTGGCCGCCTCGCCGGAGGGGGGCCAGTGGCCGCGGCGCCGAGCGCGGCCACGCTGATGCGCACGCTCGCTCCTGACAGCGGCGAGGCCCGCGACTGGCAGAGCCTGCTCGGCGACGGTTCAATCCGCCGGCTCTCGCTCTCGGTCGGCGAAGTCAACGAAGCCTTCCTCCGGGCCGGCAATCGGGCGGCCGCCGAGAATGCGGAATCCGACGACCCGGCTGACAGTTTCATCGATCTCTATGTCGCGCCCGTCAGTGTGCCCGTCATCGGCCGGAGTCTGCTCGGAGCCGAAGCCTATGAGCGGCTGAAGGCCCGGCTCAAGCCCGGTCAGCAGGCGATCATCGTCGCCGGCGAAGGCGCCTACTCCTTCAAGGGCTCCGGCTATGTCCGCGGCGGCATCTTCGACCGGATCGAGCTGCTGCAGGACGGCCAGGGCGTTCGCTTCCGCGACCGCAACCATATGCGCATCGGCGCCTTGCTCGCGGATGGTGCACCTGAACTGCCCGAGATCGCGCTCTTCGTCATGCCAGACGAGTTCAAGCTCGATCCGACCGAGCCCTGGCAGTTGCAATTGCTGGCGCAGCGCAGTGTCGGCGCCCGCGAAAAGGCCTTCCTCGCCTTCGAACTCGCCTATCAACTGCCGGAGGCCTATCTCCGCGTCGAGCAGGTCCCGGCTCCGATGGCGGCAGCCGGCGCGCCTGCGCCAGTGCCAGTATCAGCGCCCGCGCCAGCGCCGCAGGCTTCCACGCCGGCTGCTGCATCGCCGGCGCCGTCGACCGATATGGCCCAGGGCGCCGGCGGCGTCGACGAGCCGCTCTGGCTGGCGATCTGGCGGATGAACACGGTCGCGGTGGTGATCACGGCCATTGCGCTGCTCGTCCTCACCGGCATCTTCTTCTTCCAGAACCTGCTGGTCAGCCGGCCCGTGCTGTTCGGCTGGATCCGCCGCGCCTACCTGCTCTTCAGCCTGGTCTGGCTCGGCTGGTATGCCAATGCCCAGCTCTCGGTCGTCAACGTCCTGACCTTCATCCACTCGCTGATGACCGATTTCAGCTGGGAATTCTTCCTGGCGGCGCCGTTGATCTTCATCCTCTGGGCAGCGATCGCCGCCGGACTGCTGTTCTGGGGCCGGGGACCGTTCTGCGGCTGGCTCTGCCCGTTCGGCGCACTGCAGGAACTTCTGAACAACCTCGCGCAATGGCTCAAAATCCCGCAGGTCAAGATCCCCTGGGGTCTGCATGAGCGGTTGTGGCCGCTCAAATACATCATCTTCCTGAGCCTGTTCGGCCTGTCGCTCTACTCGGTCGCACTGGCCGAGACCTTTGCCGAGGTCGAGCCGTTCAAGACCGCGATCATCCTGAAATTCGTCCGCGACTGGCCCTTCGTGATCTATGCGCTGACGTTGCTGGCGGCCGGCTTGTTCATCGAGCGCTTCTTCTGCCGCTATCTCTGCCCGCTTGGTGCCGCACTCGCGATCCCTGGACGGCTACGCACCTTCGAATGGCTGAAGCGCTGGCCGGAATGCGGCTCGCCCTGCCAGCGCTGCGCCAAGGAATGTCCGGTGCAGTCGATCCATCCCGAGGGGCACATCAACGTCAATGAATGCATCTACTGCATGCATTGCCAGGAACTCTATCACGACGACCAGCGCTGCCCGCACATGATCCAGGTCCGCCTGAAGCGCGAGAAGCGCGAGGCGCTGAGCTCGCCCTCGATGCGGGCGCCCCAGAGCAACGGCCCGACCAGGACACTCTTCACCCACAAGGGCAACCCGGTCGCCGAACCGAATGCGGCCAGTGCTGCCGACCCCTCCGCATGAGCAAAGCAAGGAGACTGTGATGTCGACCGAAGACAGGAAAAAGGGCGGTCTGAACCGGCGCGACATGCTCGGGACCACGGCGGCGGTCGCGGTGGCCGGCGCGGCGGGCACGGCCGGAGGAGTCGGACTCTCCCGCATGGGAGCGGTTTCGACGGCCGAAGCGCAGACGCGGCCGCAGCAGGGCGCGGCCCGGCCCGCGACTGCGAGCAAATACGAGGTCAAGCCGGGCGAACTCGACGAATACTATGTGTTCTTCTCGAGCGGCCAGACCGGCGAGGTCCGCATCGTCGGCTGCCCCTCGATGCGCGAACTGATGCGCATCCCGGTCTTCAACCGCGACAGCGCCACCGGCTGGGGCCAGACCAATGAGAGCCTGCGGGTGCTGACCGAGGGGCTCACCCCCGAAAGCCGCGCGTTCCTGAAGGACAAGGGCGGCACCTATCTCAACGGCGACCTGCACCACCCGCACCCGTCCTTCACCGACGGCACCTATGACGGGCGCTATCTCTTCGCCAACGACAAGGCGAACACCCGCGTCTGCCGTATCCGGCTCGACGTGATGAAGTGCGACAAAATCATCGAGCTGCCGAACCAGTACACGGTGCACGGCCTGCGCGTGCAGAAATACCCCCGGACGGGCTACGTCTTCTGCAATGGCGAGGATCGCGTACCCGTGCCGAATGACGGGCGGGACCTGAACAACCCGAAGAAATACGTATCGATCTTCAGCGCTGTCGACGGCGACACCATGAAGGTCGCCTGGCAGCTCAAGGTCGACGGAAATCTCGACAATGTCGACTGCGACTACCAGGGCAAATACGCCTGGGCGACCTGCTACAATTCGGAAGAGGGTGTGACGCTCGCCGAGATGATGGCGAAGGAGCAAGACTGGGTCATCGTCTTCAACCTCAAGCGCATCGAGGAGGCGGTGAAGAAGGGCGAGTTCGAGACCATCGGCGGCGTGCCGGTGCTCGACGGCCGCTCGGGCTCGAAATTCACCCGCTACATCCCGGTGCCGAACAGCCCGCACGGCATCAACACCGCCCCTGACGGCATCCACTTCGTCGCCAATGGCAAGCTCTCGCCGACCGTGACCGTATTCGACGCGCGCCGGCTCGATGATCTGTTCGACGACAAGATCAAGCCGCGTGACGTCGTGGTGGCGGAGCCGGAGCTCGGCCTCGGCCCGTTGCACACTGCCTATGACGGCAAGGGCAACGCCTACACCACGCTCTTCCTCGACAGCCAGGTGGTCAAGTGGAACATCGACCTCGCCAAGCGGGCCTTCAAGGGCGAGAAGGTCAACCCGGTCATCCAGAAGCTGGACGTGCACTACCAGCCCGGCCACAACCACACGACCATGGGCCAGACCAAGGAAGCCGACGGCAAGTGGCTGATCTCGCTGAATAAGTTCTCCAAGGACCGGTTCCTCAACGTCGGCCCGCTCAAGCCCGAGAACGATCAGCTGATCGACATCTCCGGGGACCGGATGGTGCTCGTGCACGACGGCCCGAGCTTCGCCGAGCCCCATGACGCGACCCTGGTGCACCGCTCCAAGATCAACCCGCTGCATGTCTGGAAGCGCGACGACCCGTTCTTTGCCGATGCGGTCAAGCAGGCGAAGGCCGACGACGTCAATCTCGAGCAGGACTCCAAGGTCGTTCGCGACGGCAACAAGGTGCGCGTCTACATGACCTCGGCGGCGCCGGCCTTCGGGCTGGACGAATTCTCGGTCAAGCAGGGCGACGAGGTCACGGTCTTCGTCACCAATATCGACGAGGTCGAGGACCTGACGCACGGGTTCTGCATCACCAATTACGGCCTCAACATGGAGGTTGCGCCGCAGGCCACTGCCTCGGTGACCTTCGTCGCCTCGAAGCCGGGCGTCTACTGGTACTACTGCTCCTGGTTCTGCCATGCCATGCACATGGAGATGAAGGGGCGCATGCTGGTCGAGCCGCAGGGCGCCTGAGACGATGGCCCTGCATCGCACAGCGATGAGCCTTTGGCTGGCGGCGGCTGCCGCCGCCAGCTTCGTCCATCCGGCCCGGGCCGGGCCGGCTCCGGTCGAGCCCGGCGGTGAACCGCTTCAGGCCGTCATCGACCGGGCGGCCGAGGGCGATGTCGTCCTGCTCGCTCCCGGCGAGCATCGCGGCCCGGTCAGGCTGGCGCGCCGGCTCACGCTCCTGGGGCAGGAAGGGGCTGTTCTCGCCGGCAGCGGCCAGGGCAGCGTCGTAACCGTTTCGGCTCCCGGCGCCGCGGTGCGCGGCCTCACCATCCGCGGCTCCGGCCGCGATGCCGAGCGCATGGATGCCGGCGTCTTCGTTGAGAAGACGGCGAGCGGCGCGCTGGTCGAAGGCAACCGGATCGAGGGCAATCTCTATGGCATCTATCTGCATGGCGCCGAGAATGCGATCGCGCGCCGCAACGAGATCGTCGGCATCGCCGAAGGACGGGTGAACGAGGCCGGAAACGGCATCTCGGTCTGGAATGCGCCGGGCGCCAAGGTGCTCGACAACGACGTCCGTTACGGGCGCGACGGCATCTTCGTCGTCACCAGCAAGAACAACGTCTTCAGCGGCAACCGTTTCAGGGATCTGCGTTTCGCGATCCACTACATGTACACCAACGACAGCGAGATCTCGGACAACCGCTCGCTCGGCAATTCCGTCGGCTTCGCCATCATGTTCTCGCACCGGCTGACGGTGCGCGGCAACGTCTCGGACGGCGACCGGGACCACGGTTTCCTGTTCAACTACGCCAACCAGTCGCGGATCACGGGCAACGCCGTGCTCGGCCGCCTGCAGCCGGCCGAACGCTGGCTCGGCGCCGGCATGCGCAGCAAGGACACGCAGGAGCACGGCCTGCCGGCGACGGAGCCCGAAGCCGCGACCGGAACCGGTGCCCGCCCGGCGCCGACGAAATGCGTCTTCATCTACAACGCCAACCAGAACCGTTTCCGCGACAACTGGTTCGAAGGCTGCGAGATCGGCATCCACTTCACCGCCGGCTCCGAGCGCAACGAGATCGTCAACAACGCCTTCATCCGCAACCGCAACCAGGTGAAATATGTCGGGAGCCGCTATCTCGACTGGTCGACCGGAGGGCGCGGCAATTACTGGAGCGACAATCCCGGTTTCGACCTGAATGGCGATGGTCTCGCCGACAGCGCCTATCGGCCGAACGATCTCGTCGACACGGTGCTCTGGACCGCCCCGCAGGCGAAGCTTCTGATCAATTCCCCGGCCGTGCAGGTGATCCGCTGGGCCCAGGCCCAGTTCCCGGCACTGCTTCCGGGCGGTGTCGTCGACAGCCATCCGCTGATGGCGCCGCCGCCCCGGCCTCCATTCGCAGAAGGACGACGCCCGTGACGGCCACCGTCGACATCCGGAATCTCGTGAAGCGCTTCGGCGCGGTCGCGGCGGTGAAGGATGTCTCCTTCACCCTGCCGCCCGGCGAAACGGTCGCGCTCGTCGGCCATAACGGCGCCGGCAAGACCACACTGATGAAGCTGATGCTCGGCCTGATCCACCCGAGTGAAGGGACCGTCCAGGTTCTTGGCGAGAACCCTGCAGCCGGGGATTTCGCCGCCCGCAGGCATCTCGGCTATCTGCCGGAGAGCGTTTCGTTCAACACCGGCCTGACCGGGCGGGAGACCATCGCCTTCTATGCCCGCCTGAAGCGCCAGCCGATCGCGCTTGCGCTGGCGCTGATCGAGCGCGTCGGCCTCGGCCATGCCGTCGACCGGCGGGTCGGAACCTATTCGAAGGGCATGCGCCAGCGCCTCGGCCTCGCCCAGGCGCTGCTCGGCCGCCCGCGCGTGCTCCTGCTCGACGAGCCGACCACCGGGCTCGATCCGGCGCTGCGCCAGAGCTTCTACGACATCGTTGAGGAACTGCGCGCCGATGGTGCGACCATCCTGCTGTCCTCCCACGCGCTGACCGAACTCGAGGAGCGGGCGGGCCGCGTCATCATCATGAACCGGGGCGTGAAGGTCGCCGACGGTACCCTCGACGAGCTGCGCCGGATCGCTCAGTTGCCGACGCGCATCCGCCTGCGCGTCGCGGAGCAACTGCCTGACGCGCTGGAAAACTGGCTGGCGCCCATCGCGAACTGGCGGCGGATCAACGGCCACGGTGTCGAGATCGATGCCGCTCCCGCGGACAAGATCGCCATATTGCGCCATGCCACCGGCCCCGAAGCACCGGTTGACGACCTTGAAGTCGTGCCGCCGACGCTCGACGAGCTCTACGCACATTTCCTGCGCTCCCAGGAGCAGGCCCGATGAGAAACGTCCTGATCGTCGCCCTCAAGGAGATTCAGGAGGCGCTGCGCAATCGCTGGGTGCTGGCGACAACCTTGCTGCTGGCGGCACTGGCGCTCTCGCTCACCTTCCTCGGCAGCACGCCGACCGGCCATGTCGGCGTCCGAGCGCTCGACGTCGTGATCGTCAGCCTTTCGAGCCTGACGATCTTCCTGCTCCCGCTGATCGCCCTGCTGATCTCGCATGATGCGATCGTCGGCGAGATGGAGCGCGGCACGATGCTTCTGCTTCTGAGCTATCCGATTGCCCGCTGGCAGGTGCTGCTCGGCAAGTTCGCCGGGCATCTCATGGTCCTCGCCTTCGCAACCCTGCTCGGCTATGGCGCCGCCGCCGGCGCGCTGGTCGCGACGGGCGCCACCATCGATGCCGAAAGCTGGGCCGCCTTCGCTGCGATGATCGGCTCCTCGATCCTGCTCGGGGCGGTCTTCATCGCGGTCGGCTATCTGGTCAGCGCACTCGTCGGCAGCCGCGGCGCCGCAGCCGGGGCCGCGATCGGCATCTGGCTCCTCTTCGTGCTGATCTACGACATGGCGCTGCTCGGCTTCCTGGTCGTCGATCAGGGGCGTGTCCTGTCCGGTGGACTGCTCAACACGCTGCTGCTGCTCAACCCGGCCGACATCTATCGCCTGTTCAACCTGACCGGCTTCGCCAATGTCAGCGCCTTCTCAGGCATGGCCGGCGTCGCGCAATCGGCTCAGCTCGGCCCCTCGCTGCTGCTCGCCGCGCTCATCGCCTGGGCGCTGGTGCCGCTCGGCCTGGCGGCCGTCGCCTTCTCGAGGAGAGAGCTATGAGGCTGTTCGCCCTGTCAGCGGTTCTGATCGCCGGTCTGGCCGCCGGTTGCGACGACAAGACCAAGACCGCCGCGCCGCCGCCACCCCAGGCGCTGACGCAGCAGGCCATGGGGCATTATTGCGGGATGAACGTGCTGGAACATCCCGGACCGAAGGGGCAGATCCTGCTGGCGAGCCGGCTGCAGCCGGTCTGGTTCTCCTCGGCTCGCGACACGCTGTCCTTTACCCTTCTGCCCGAGGAGGCCAAGGACATCCAGGCCGTCTACGTTTCCGACATGGGCAAGGCACCGAGCTGGGAAGAGCCTGGCGCCACCAATTGGATCGATGCGAAACAGGCGCTCTTCGTCGTCGGCAGCAGCAGGAAGGGCGGCATGGGGGCGGCCGAGCTGGTGCCCTTCGCCCAACGCGACGCCGCCGAGGCCTTCGTCGCCAGGCATGGGGGCAGCATCCTTTCCTTCGACGCGATCCCGCGCGACGCCGTGCTCGGCAGTGACAGCGACGCGGCTGCGCCGGACGGGCCGCCGCCGGCCGCTGGCACGCATCTGCATTGAGGAGCCCGTCATGGCCACCGTAACCCGCAGGCGCCTGATCGGCATTACGGCCGCGGCAGGCGGGCTCGCCTTGCTGCCTGTCGGCACGCGCGCCGCCGCCGAAGGTCATCTCGTCGGCTGGCGCGGCCAGTGCATGGGTGCAGTCGCCTCGCTGCAAATCCACCATCCCGACCGGGCCGAGGCGGAACGGCTGATTGCCGCCGCGCTGGTCGAGGTGGCGCGGCTGGAGCGCATTTTCAGCCTGCATCGCGACGATTCGGCGCTCGTCAGGCTGAACCGCGACGGGATGATGGTCGCGCCACCGCCCGAGCTCGTCACGCTGCTCAGCGATTGCCGCCGCTACTGGACTCTCTCCGGCGGCGCCTTCGATCCGACGGTCCAGCCCCTCTGGACCTTGTATCGCCGCCATTTCGCCGGGCCCGATGCTGATCCATCAGGCCCCCCCGCCGCAGCCTTGAGCCGGGCGCTCGCCGTGGTCGGCTTCGAGCATGTCATGGCCGGCCCGGATCGGATTCTGTTCCGCCGCCGCCGCATGGCACTCACCTTGAACGGCATCGCCCAAGGATACATCACCGATCGGGTCGTCGCCTTACTTCGTAGGGGCGGCGTCGACCGCAGTCTGGTCGACATGGGCGAGCCCCGGGCACTCGGCCGGCGCCCGGACGGCAAGCCGTGGCAGATCGGAATCGCCGATGCGATGGAACCGTCCCATACCACCCAGGTGCTCGACATCGTCGACGGAGCCGTCGCAACGTCATCCGCTCATGGTTTCCGCTTCGACCGCGACGGTCGGTTCCATCATCTGCTCGATCCGCAGAGCGGCGCGTCGCCCGATCGCTATCGTTCCGTGACCGTGGCCATGCCGACGGCGACCGCGGCCGACGCCCTTTCGACGGCCTTCAGCCTCATGCCGGCACAGGATGTCCTCCGGGCGACGCAGGCGCTCGGAGCCGGCCGCGTCTATCTGACAAACGCGACAGGACGGACGGAGGCTATCGGAGCCTGAGAACAGACGTAGACCTCCTCGCGCCTGGACGATTTCCAGAAGCGCTCGACGAAGAGGTCGAGCAAGCCATCGCGGCATGGCTCGAACGAAACGGCCTCCGGCGAATCCGGGGCGCTTCCCTAAACGGCTTCGCTTGAGCGGATGATCCAGATCAGCCTGGTCTCGATGTCGGCTAGATTCTGAAATGAATGCGGCTGCCGGCTGTCAAATTGAAAAGCGTCGCCTTCTCCGAGAAGGTAGCGCTGCTCGGCAATGCGCAGCTCGATGCGGCCTTGGACGACGTAGCCTGCCTTCTCGCCATTGCGTCGCGAAGGGTCCGGACCGGAGCCGCCCCCCACTGCGATCGACAACATGAAGAACTCCATCTCCGAATGCCCGGGGGGTGAAAGGAGTTCCTTCGTCAGACCCGTCTTACCGAACAGCAGCGTCGAGCGCTGCCCTTGCCGGGTTACCGTGCCTTTTTCCGGATCGTGGTCTGCATCCACGTCGAAAAAGCTCGCGAGCGGCACCCCCAGAGCGACGCGCAGCCTGTCGAGCAGCTTCAGCGAAGGAGAAGTCCTTCCGCGCTCGATATGGCTCAGCATTCCCACCGAGATCTGACTGCGCGCCGAAAGCGCCGCCAGGGTAAGCCCCTGCTCGACACGCAGATTGCGTATCCGCTCTCCCAAACTGACCAGCGTGGCGCTGTCGATGTCGTCGGCGTCTGACATTGAATTACGGTTCGGCGAGGAAGCAGAGGATGCTGGCATACGATAGCGCTTATAGCCCAGTTAAAATTTCATGGCGAGGACCGCAAAGCGCGCTTGCCAAATTATATCACCATGATACGAATCTGGAAGCGGTCCAGGCTTTGATATTCGCGATCCAGAGTTGATTTCTGCTGATTTTGGCGGTTTTCGCGGGAAGATTTGCGAGTTTGGATGCTCTGAAAGTCGACTTACGGGTGAAATTCCCTTCAAGAATTTTACGCGCATGAGAATTATGGCGTGAGCGGCAACCGCTCATCGCGCCACAAAAAGGAGGGGTCACCATGGCGAATTTCTCGATCACCCGCAGGCATGCCGGCGCTCTGCTGTTTGGAACGGCGCTCGCGGCGCTGTCGCCGCTCTCGGCCATCGCCAATCCTCAGCCGGGCGGGACGCTGACGATCACGACGACGCCGGAGCCGGCGCTGATCACGAATGCGCTGAGTTCGGCGCCGACGACGGCAGAGCTCGCCACCAAGATATTCGACGGCCTTCTCGAATATGACATGAACCTGAAGCCGATCCCGTCGCTGGCTGAAAGCTGGTCGACCAGTGCCGATGGCAAGACGGTGACCTTCAAGCTGCGAGAGGGAGTCGTCTGGCATGACGGCAAGCCCTTCAGCAGCGCCGACGTCCAGTTTTCGCTGATGGAGGTGGTCAAGACCCATCATCCTCGCGGACAGGGCAATCTCGGCCCGGTCACCTCCATCGACACGCCGGACGCCCGGACCGCCGTCTTCAATCTCGCGCATCCCTATCCGCCGTTGATGATGGGGCTTTCCAGCCTCGAGGCGCCGATCGTCCCGCGGCACATCTACGAAGGCACTGATTTTCGGAACAATCCGGCGGTCAACAACCCGATCGGAACCGGCCCCTTCAAATTCACGCGCTGGGAGAAGGGCAATTACATCCAGCTCGACCGGAACGAGAAGTATTGGCGCCCGGGCCGTCCCTATCTCGACCGCCTCATCTTCCGTTTCATCGCGGATTCCGCGACGCGGGCGGCGGGTGTCGAGCGGGGCGAGATCGATGTCGCGACCTTCGGCACGATCAACCCGGTCGAGATGCGGCGGCTGGAGAAACTCCCGAGCCTGAGCATCGCCCAAGGCGGCTACGAGGCCATCGCACCGACGATGATGCTGGAGCTCAATACGCAGCGCGCCCCCTTCAACGACAAACGCGTACGCCTGGCCGTCGCATATGCCCTCGATCGGCAGTTCATCACCAAGAACATCTGGTACGGTTTCGGCAAGCCCGCCACCGGGCCGATCTCATCCGTGCTGAAGGGCGCGGGGGCATTCACCGATCAGGGCATCCTGCGCTTCGACGGCAAGGATCGGCTCGATGTCGCCAACAAGCTGCTCGACGAGGCAGGCCTGAAGCGCGGCAAGAACGGCGTGCGCGTCAAGATTTTCCACGATCCGGCGCCGTTCGGCGAGGACTGGCGCCGCATGGGCGAATACATCAAGCAGGCGCTGAGCCGGGTCGGGATCGAGGTCGAGCTTCGCAACCGCGACTACCCCTCCTTCGTTCGCCAGGTTCACAATGAGTATGATTTCGACATGACCTCGACCTGGTCGATCGGCATGGCCGACCCCACGCTCGGCGTGCAGCGCCAGACCTGGTCCCGGATGATCAATCCGAAAGTGCCCTTCGGGAACACGGCGCAGTACAGCAATCCGGAAGTCGACAAGCTCTGGGAGGCTGCGCAGACCGAGACGGATACTGCCAAGCGCAATCAGATCTTCCATAAGCTTCAGGAGACGCTCGTCGCCGACAGCCCCCTGATCTGGATCATGGAGATGGACTTGGTGGCCGTGCAGAACAAGCGCGTCCAGAACCTGATCACGTCTCCGCTCGGCATCCGCGGCGGTCTTTACGACACCTGGCTCCAGCGCTGAGCCGGCAACCGAGGCGTGGGCGTCGCCCACGCCTCTCCGATCCGCTTTCGAGGTCCGTCAATGTGGGTTGCGCGGGGCAAGTACATCCTGGATCGCCTGATCCGGGGGCTGCCGATCATTCTGGCCATCGTGGTGGTCAATTTCTTTCTCATCCGCCTCGCACCGGGTGATGCCGCCCAGGTTCTCGCGGGCGAGGCCGGTGCCGCGAGCGAGCAGTATATGGAGCAGATCAGGCGGCAATTCGGCCTAGATCAGCCGCTTTACGTCCAGTTCTTCAGCTATATGAAGAACATCGCCCTGTTCGATCTCGGCTACTCGTTCCGGCATAATCGGGAAGTCTCCAGCCTCATCTTCGAGCGTCTGGGCGCGACCGCCTTGCTGATGACCGCCGCGATGATCGTTTCCGTCTCGCTGGGGATCGTGCTGGGAGCCGTCGCGGCGATCCGCGACCGGACGCTCATCAGCCATATCATCACGGTGTTCGCCGTCGTTTCCTACGCGACGCCGCTGTTCTGGATCGGGCTGATGTTCATCATCGTCTTCTCGATTCATCTCGGCTGGTTTCCGACCAGCGGCATCATCACCGTCGGCGCCGACTATACAGGCCTTCGCGCGATGCTGGACGTGCTGCATCATCTCGTCCTGCCGGCACTGGCTCTGTCCTGCTTCTACATCGCGCTCTACACGCGCCTGATGCGGGCATCCATGCTCGAAACGCTCGGTCTCGACTTCATCAAGACGGCGCGCGCCAAGGGCCTGGGTGACCGCAAGATCGTCGTGCGCCACGCCTTGCGAAACGCCATCCTGCCGGTCCTCACCATGGCCGGAGTGCAGGTTTCGGCGATGCTGGGCGGCTCCGTGATCATCGAGTCCGTGTTCGGCTGGCCGGGGCTCGGATTGCTCGCGTTCGAATCCCTGTTCGCGCGCGACCTGAATCTCCTGCTCGGCATTTTCTTCCTGAGCTCGATCCTGGTCGTCGTCACCAATGCCGTCGTCGACGTGATCTACACGATCGTCGACCCGCGTATCGAACTGAAGCGGAAGCGGGCTCATGGCTGAGACAGTTTTTCGTGGCCTGGGCGTTCTCGGGCGGGTCCTGCGGAGTCCCAGCGGTGCCTGCGGCATGTTCCTGCTGTCCTGCGTGGTCGTGCTCGCTATCGCCGCGCCCTGGCTTTACCCGGACGGCCCGTTCGAAATGGTCGGCGCGCCCTTCAGCCCTCCCTTCGACGAGTTCCCCCTGGGAACCGACATGCTCGGGCGGGATATCGCCGCGGGGATCGCCTACGGAGCACGCATCTCCCTCGTCGTCGGAGCCGTGGCGACACTGTTCATCACCGTGCTCGGCACGGTGATCGGCGGAACGGCCGGATATTACGGGGGGAGCATCGACTCCGCCGTGATGCGCATCACCGAGTTCTTTCAGACGATCCCGACCTTCATCGGCGCCATCGTCATCGTCGCGATCCTGGGGCCGACGCTTCCCAACGTGATCGGCGCGATCGCCATCGTCTCCTGGGCACCGCTCGCCCGATTGGTGCGTGCCGAAGTCATCGCGGTCAAGAACAGGGAGTTCACCTCCGCCTGCCTCGCGCTCGGGATGGGTGATCTGCGGATCATGATCGTCCAGATCCTGCCGAACGTCCTGTCGACGATCGTCGTCGCCGGCTCGCTGATGGTGGCCACCGCCATCCTGTTCGAATCGGGCCTATCGTTCCTGGGGCTCGGCGACCCCAACATCATGACGTGGGGCTTCATGATCGGCGCGGGAAGAGCCGCGATCAGGACCGCCTGGTGGATGGTCACGCTGCCGGGTCTCGCCGTCCTCTTGACGGTTCTGGCGATCAATCTGGTCGGCGATGCCCTGAACGAAGCACTCAACCCGAGGCAGAAGCGCTGATGGCCGCCGAGAACCTGCTTTCCGTCGAGCGCATCAGGACCGAGTTCCGGTCGACGCGCGGCGCCTGGTTTCCGGTCGTCGACGAAGTCGATCTGTCCGTCGCGGCCGGTGAGACCCTCGCAGTCGTCGGAGAATCGGGCTGCGGCAAGAGCATGCTGGCGCACTCGATCATGCGGCTCCTGCCACCGCGGATCGCGCGGTCCGGGGGCGGCCGGGTGATGCTGGACGGGCGCGACCTGCTGGCGCTCTCGGAGGCCGAAATGAGAGGCGTCCGCGGCAAGGACGTCTCGATGATCTTCCAGGAGCCGATGACGAGCCTCAACCCGCTCATGCCGGTCGGGCGCCAGATCGTCGAAAGCATCCTGGAGCACGACGACTGCAGCCGCGCGGATGCAAATCGTCGTGGCCTGGAGCTGATGGATCTGGTCGGCATACCGGAGGCCAGAGCACGCTTCGACCAGTATCCGCACCATCTTTCCGGGGGAATGCGCCAGCGGATCGTGATCGCGATCGCGCTCGCATGCCGCCCCAAGGTTCTGATCGCGGACGAGCCGACGACGGCGCTTGACGTGACGATCCAGGCGCAGGTCCTCGCGCTGATCGACCGCCTCAAAAGCGAGCTCGGCATGGGCGTGATCCTGATCACGCACGATCTGGGAGTGGTCGCCGAATGGGCCCAGCGCGTCATGGTCATGTATGCCGGGCGCAAGGTCGAGGAAGCGGATGCCGAGAGCTTCTTCCGTGGTCCCAAGCATCCCTATAGCCGGGCTCTGCTTGCCAGCGTGCCCCGGCCCGAGGACGTTCTGAGCGGAATTGTTCGGCCGCTCGCCGAGATTCCCGGCGCCGTTCCGCCGATGGACCGCCTCGGCCAGGGCTGCGCCTTCTACCAGAGGTGCGACCGGCGCAGCGACGCCTGCCTGGCCGCCGCGCCCCCGTTACAGCAAGGCGACCGACACAACGCCGTCGCCTGCATCCATTCGGAACCCTGACGATGTCGCTCCTGTCGGTCGAGAAACTCGTAAAGCACCATCGGACGCCATCCGGGACCGTTCGCGCGGTGGACAACATCAGCTTTGCCGTCAAGCCGGGCGAGACACTTGCGCTCGTCGGCGAGTCCGGTTGCGGAAAGTCCACTTTGGGACGCACGATCATGCGCCTGCACGAGCCCGACGAAGGCGCGATCGTCTTCAAGGGCCGCGACATCGCCCATCTTTCGCGCGCCGAAATGAGACCCGTTCGGCGCGACATCCAGATGGTCTTCCAGGATCCGTACGCCTCGCTCAATCCACGACGCACGATCGGACAGATCCTTACGGAGCCCTATTCCGTGCATCGCATCGGCAGTTCCGCCGAGCGGGCGAAAAAGGTCGGCGATCTCATCGAGAATGTCGGGCTGCACGCCGACCATGCCAACCGCTATCCGCACGAATTGTCGGGCGGCCAACGTCAGCGGATCGCTATCGCCAGGGCCATCGCACTGGAGCCGAGTCTGGTCGTCTGCGACGAGCCCGTCTCGGCCTTGGACGTCTCGATCCAGGCTCAGATCATCAACCTGCTGCGGCGCCTGCAGGATCTGAGTGGCGCGGCCTATCTCTTCATCTCACACGACTTGTCGGTCGTCGGCTATCTCGCCGACCGCATCGCCGTCATGTATCTCGGTGAGATCGTCGAGATTTCTCCCAAGAAGGAACTCTGGCAGCAGCCGCTTCATCCCTACACGCAGGCGCTGTTCTCCGCGATTGCCGAACCGCTGCCGCCAAGCGTCCCGCGCAGAAAGCGGATCGAGATGATCGGGGAAATCCCGAGCCCGATGAAGCCGCCATCGGGCTGCCGGTTTCACACGCGCTGTCCGATGGCCATGCCCAAATGCCGTGAAGTGCCGCCCGTTCTGGCGGAAATCGCCGGAGGCACGAGCGGCCGGCAGGTGGCCTGCCATCTCCATTCAAGCGCGAACTGAGCGTCTCGCCCGGCTGCCGCTTGAAGAAACGCCCTTCCATCCAACTCACCGACAGGAGCAAATACCGATGTACATCACGGCGCGCATCAAAGCCGACAAGATTTTTCACGGATATGATGAGGATCTGAACCCGGTCGTGACCGATCACCCGCCGCGTGAATTCGTCGAGAAAGTGATCAAGCTCGACAGGATATTGTCGTTCACCGAGAAGTATATCTTCATCGAATGCCCGCACGATACCGTTCAGACCTGGGAGTACGAGGGAAGCCTCGAAGATATCAAGAGCAAGCTCCAGGCGGCGAAGCTCCTTCTCGCTTGACGGTTAGTCGGGAGGCATCGAGTCCCTGATGCCTCCCTTCATTTGAGCCCAATCCCTTCGAGCCGAAATCGATGCCAGATCCCAGGTCCCCTATCCGCCTCAGCATCGCCGTGAACGGCTCCCGAATGGAAGCCGAGGTCGACCCCCGTCGAACGCTGTTGGATTTCCTGCGGGAAGACTGCGCCCTGACCGGGCCGAAGAAGGGATGCGACCATGGGCAATGCGGCGCCTGCACCGTCCTCTTGGACGGGAAGCGGATACTGTCCTGTCTGAAACTGGCGATCTCGGCCGCAGACCGTAGCGTGACCACGATCGAGGGGGTGGAGCGCGAGGGAGGCCTCCATCCGATCCAGCAGGCGTTCCTGGACCATGACGCATTGCAGTGCGGCTACTGCACGCCCGGTCAAATCATGTCTGCGCTGGAGGCGATAGCCGATCCTGAACTTCGCACGAGGCCCCAGATTCAGGAATTCATGAGCGGCAATATCTGTCGGTGCGGCGCCTATAACGGCATCGTCGATGCGATCATGGACGTGAAGGCCAATGCGAGCCTTTGACTATATCCGCGCCGTGACCCTGGAGCAGGCGCTCCTGGAACTGGGCCGCCCCGATAGCCGCGCACTTGCAGGGGGCACGTCACTCGTCGACCTGATGAAGCTCGGCGTGGAAGCGCCGGCGAGGCTGGTCGACATCGGAAGCCTGCCTTTGGCGGCGATCACGCTCGGGCAGAGCGCTCTGTCCATCGGGGCTTTGGCCAGCAATAGCGAGATCGCGTCGAACGAGACCGTCGGACGCCTCTTTCCGGCGGTTTCGCAGGCCATCCTCGCCGGTGCCTCCGGCCAGATCCGGAACATGGCGAGCCTGGCCGGAAACCTGATGCAGCGGACGCGATGTCCGTATTTTCGGTCGACCGACTGGCCCTGCAACAAGCGTCAGCCCGGATCGGGCTGCACCGCCGCGAGCGGCTCCAACGCGCATCATGCCGTGCTCGGCGTCAGCGCCTCGTGCATGGCGGTGAACCCCTCGGATCTGGCAGTCGCGCTGCTGGCCCTCGATGCCGAGGTGCACCTTGTGGGGCCCAGCGGCCCGCGCAGCGTGCCGATCTCGCAATTCTATCTCCTGCCCGCCGAGACGCCCGAGATCGAGACCGTGCTGTGCCCGGGCGAACTGATCACGCAGGTCGTTCTGCCGCGCTCCGAGCTTGCGGCGGCATCGACCTATCTCAAGCTGCGCGGGCGCGCTTCCTATGAATTTGCCAGCGCCTCGATCGCATCGGCCATTCTCGTCGAGGGGGGCGTGGTGCGCGACGTCGCCGTAGCGCTGGGCGGGCTGGGGGGCGTTCCCTGGCG
This sequence comes from Allobosea sp. GW823-FHT01F03, assembly GCF_058798075.1. Classification (NCBI taxonomy): domain Bacteria; kingdom Pseudomonadati; phylum Pseudomonadota; class Alphaproteobacteria; order Hyphomicrobiales; family Alloboseaceae; genus Allobosea; species Allobosea sp. GW823-FHT01F03. Next base: position 5,523,152 of record NZ_CM179505.1, read on the forward strand.
CGACCGGACAGCGGAAGCCGAACTGATCGGAAAGGCCATTGGGCGGCAAACGATCGAGCGCTACTGCGACGCCCTGCTCGCGGCAGCCAGCCCGACGAAGGACAATGCCTACAAGCTCGATCTGGCACGCGGGGCGATCCACCGTTGCCTCGATCCGGATCGAGCGCGGGACGACGTGACCGCACGCGGATCATCAGCGGAGTAGCAATGCCAAAACATCTCGGCGAGCCTCGCTCTCGGATCGAGGGGGCGTTGAAGGTGACAGGCCGGGCGGCTTACGCCGCAGACCGCCGCCTTCCGAACCAAGCCTATGCCTGGGCAGTCAGAAGCCCCATTGCCGCCGGCAGGATCATGCGGGTCGCGGTCGCCGAGGCAGAGGCGGTCGATGGGGTGATCGCGATCTATACGCACTGCAACGCGGCCGAGGCTTTGGATTGGGGGCCGGAGAACGCATCGTGGAACTTGAGCGCCGAGGCGCTCGGGCGAACGGCCTTGGCGGAAGCCGAGCCGACCGCACAGCCCCTGTATCAGCCATTGACCGGCTCCGAGATCGTCTTCGCCGGTCAATGGATTGCGTTGGTCGTCGCCGAAACACTGGAAGCGGCGCGAGAGGCAGCGCTGCTCGTCACCGCGGAGTACGTCGAAGACCCGGCCTCGACGGAACTCGACAAGGACAGCGACCGCTTCCTTTCGCCGAGCTTCTTCTTCGGCGCGGACATGCATGTGCAGCGCTCCGGGCCCGAGTCCAGCCGCTCCGACCAGGCCGCGATCCGCGAAACCTATGTCACGCCCGTACAGTTTCACCATCCCATGGAAACATCCGCGACGGTCGCGGATTGGCAGGACGACGGCGTTACCGTGTTCGACTCGACGCAAGGCGTCTGGGCGGCACGCGAATTCATCGCCCGCTCCCTGAAGGTGCCGACGGAGAGGGTCCGGGTCGTCTCTTCCTATGTTGGAGGTGGCTTCGGCGCCAAGAACCAGATGTGGCCGCATCAGGCTCTGGCGGCTCATATCTCGCGGGCCTTGCGCAGGCCGATCCGCGTCCAACTCAGCAGAGCGGACATGGTCGTCGCTTCAGGTCACCGCTCGGTCACGCATCAGGACGTGGACCTCAGAGCCGGCGGGGATGGCAGGCTGAATGGTCTTTCGCATGTCTCCTGGGTGCCGACCTCGATTCGGGGCAATTTCTTCGAGCCCTGCGGCCTCAATTCCCTGATGCTGTACGAGACTGCCGATCTCGACGTCCGTCACTATGTCACGCGCAAGAATATCCCGTCACCGACGGTGTTCCGCGGGCCAGGCGAAACGCCCGGTTCATTTGCGTTGGAATGCGCCTTGGACGAACTAGCGCATCGCATGCAGATGGACCCGATCGCGCTGCGCCGGCGCAATTTTGCGTCGCACGACGCCTATCATGCGCGCGACTGGTCCGCGAACCGTCTGGAAGACTGCTACGAGCAAGGCAGCGCCGCCTTCGGCTGGGAGCATGGCTTCACGCCACCGCGCTCCATGCGGTCGAAGAGCGAACTCATCGGCTTCGGCATGGCGACCACAGCCTATCCGGCCCCGGCGCTGGCTGCGACCGTTCGCTTGCGCCTGCGCCAGGACGGCCCTCTCGTGATCGAAACATCGGCAACCGATATCGGCACCGGCATGTATACGATCCTGGCGCAGACCGTCGCCGACGCGCTCGGCTGGCCGCTGGAGGACCTGGTGGTCAGCTTGGCCAGCTCGGATTTTCCCAACGCGCCGACGGCGGGGCGATCGAAATCCACCGCCAGTGTCCTCCCGGCTGCCGCGAATGCTTGCCGCGCGCTCCTCGATCGGCTTCAAGCCATGGATCGCACCCACAGCATCGCCCCCGACTCCAACCGATCCCCGTTCGAGATTCTCGCGGCGGCCGGCTCGAGCGAGCTCGTCGTCGAAGGGAGTTCGACCGGCATGCCGACGGGGCAGAATCTGAGCTTCTACTCGTTCGGAGCCCATTTCGCGGAGGTCAGGGTCGACGAGGAACTCGGCCGCGTCAGGGTGACGAGGTTCGTCAGCGCGCTCGATTGCGGGACGATCGTCAACCCCAAAACGGCAGCGAGCCAGATCAAGGGAGGCATCATCTTCGGGATCGGCATGGCCCTGATGGAAAAGGGCGAGTTTCATCCTGTCAGGGGCCGTTTGGTGAACGACAACCTCGCCGACTATGCGGTTCCCGTGCATGCCGACGTCCCCGACATCAAGGTTGTTTTCGTGAACGGAGCGGACGAGCGCTTCAATGAATTCGGGGCGCGAGGGCTCGGCGAGATCGGCTTGCCGGGCGCTGCGGCGGCGATCGCGAATGCGGTATTCAACGCCACCGGCAAACGGGTCCGCAACCTGCCGATCACCCCGGCCGATATCGTTCGCAGAGCATAGCTCGGCCACCATTGAGCGGCAGCCCCCTACGAGCTCCGCCTCAGGCTTCGCGAACGGAGCCCCCGGCATCGGGCGCTGCTAGAGGCGGTCGCCAATCTCTCAGGGCTGGTGGCGTTGTCCGTTCACAGCCGAAGATGGCTGGCAACGTGCCGAATGAACCGGCTCAACCGCTGAGATAGGTCGCAGCGGCCAATGCATGCGTCCGGACCAGATTGAGCAATTCATCGATCGAAACCGACTCGTTGGCGGTGCCTGCGACCGGCGTTGGGCCGTACCAATAGGCCGGGATCCCCGCATCCCGCCAATATTTGCAATCCGACAGGGCGGCGGCGGGAAACATTACGGGGCGGAGGCGCCCGAGACCCTCGACGGTGTCCTGAAGGATGCGCGCGAGTTCGCCCGTCGGATTGCAATAATCCGGTGCGGACATTGCGACATGAACGATCGCCGCTTCCGGATAACGACCGACGATCGCCTCTGCTTTCGCGACGATGGCTTGCGGATCCAGCCCGATCGGTATGCGCGCCTCGAACTCGAAAAGGCAGTCGGATGCGATCACGTTCACCTTGGCGCCACCCCGTATGGTGCCGACATTGAGCGTGATCCGGCGCATGGCTTCGGCCCCCGGGCCGAGCAATGCGCGGACTTCGGGATCATCGAGCGTTTCGACGAGTTCCGGCGGCATCTCGACCGGCAGCTCGGCCAGCGCGTCGAGGTCGCGAATGATGTCGGTCGCGATGCGAATGGCGTTGGCGCTTTTGAAAGGCGCGCTCGCATGCGCACCGGGCGTGGCGACTTTCACCGAGAACTGTACGTTGCCCTTGCCGCCGAAGCTCACGCCGCGCGGGGTGGTCGACTCGCCGCTGAGGACGAAATCTGCGTCCATTTCGGATCTGATCGCTTGAAACATGTGGCCGACGCCGAACTTACCGCCGTTCTCCTCGTCCGACACGATTGTCAGCGAGACCTTGCCGCCGAAGCGCTCACGCAAGCGCGCGAGATAGGTGAAGGCGAAGATCGACGCGGTAAGCCCGGCCTTCATGTCTCCGGTACCACGGCCCCAGACGCGTCCGTCGGCGACCTTGCCGCTCCACGGATCATCGGTCCAGCCGGGCTGATTGCTGACGGGAAAGACATCAAGATGGCCGTTGAACATCAGGTGGCGCCCGGCTCGCGGCATTTCGACCGACGAGATCAGATTCGGCCAGTCCTCCCGCGCGTTGACCTCTCTGAAAGGCAATCCTTCCTGCGCCAGATGGGCCTGGACGAAATCCATCGCCTCCCGGGTATCGCCCGGTGGATTTGGTGATTTGCACCGCACGAGGCCGGAAAAGAACTCGATGATCCTGTCCTCGTCCTGTTCGATCCATGCCAGGATCTGGTCGCGAACGCTGGTCATGACATTCCTCGGATCGGGCATGCGGCGGAGCGGTCGGCCAGAGGAGCCGCGACCGGCATCCTGCCGCCGGGCCGGTCGAGGCACCATCGACGAGATGCGCGATGTCTTGGCGGGCAGCGCGTCACGAACGGGCCTTCGCGGCCTGCAGCGCGCGCCAGATGGCCGCCGGGGTCGCAGGCATGTCCACGGAGGTGACGCCGGCCCCCCTCAAAGCGTCAATGACGGCATTCACGATCGCTGGCGGTGACCCGACCGATCCGACCTCGGCGCACCCCTTGGCTTTGAGCGGGTTATGCGCGCAATCCGTGCCGTGGGTCAGGACCGTGAAGCTCGGCAGATCGCTGGCGCGGGGCATCTGGTAGTCCATGAACGAGCCGGTGAGCAGCTGCCCGGCCTCGTCGTGGATGCAGGATTCGAACAGCGCCTGGCCGATGCCCTGCGCCAGCCCGCCATGGATCTGGCCCTCGACGATCATCGGGTTGATGATCCGCCCGAGATCGTCGGCTGCGACCATGCGCTCGATCCGGACGGCGCCGGTTTCGGGATCGATCTCGACCTCGCAGACGTGACAGCCCCCGGGAAAGGTCCAGTTCTGGGGATCGTAGAACGCGGTCTCGTCCAGCCCGGGCTCGAGCTCCGCGATCGGAAAATCGTGCAGTTGATAGGCGGCGCTCGCGATCCCGGCGAAGCTCTTGGATCTGTCGGTTCCGCGCACACGGAATTCGCCGTTCTCATAGACGATGTCGGCTGCGCTCGCCTCGAGCAGATGCGCGGCGATCTTCGCACCCTTCCGGATGATCTTGTCGAGACCGGCAAGGATCGCCGAGCCGCCGATGACGAGCGAGCGCGACGCGATGGTGCCGCGGCCGAACGGCACCTTCTCGGTATCGCCCTGAACGATCTTCACCCGAGCGAGCGGAATGCCCAGGCGCTCGGCGACGATCTGCGCGAATGTCGTCTCGTGACCCTGACCGTGGCTGTGCGTGCCGCTGAACACGGTCACGTCGCCGCCGGGATGCACGCGAATCTGCGCCGCCTCCGCCCGTCCGCCGCGGCTGCCCATCGCTCCGCTCACCCTGGAAGGCGTGCCACCTGCGACCTCGACATAGGTCGAAACGCCGATGCCGCGCAGCTTGCCGCGCCGTGCCGCCTTCCGTTTGCGAGCGGGGAAGCTCGACCAATCGGACGCCTCCAGCGCCAGCTGCAAGGTCCGGTGATGATCGCCGGAATCGTATTCGAGGCCGAGGGGCGTGCGGTACGGGAACTGATCCGGCTCGATCAGGTTCCGACGCCGCAGGGCGACACGGTCGATGCCGGTCTCCCAGGCTGCCTTGTCGATCAGGCGTTCCAGCAGATAGGTGGCCTCGGGCCGTCCGGCTCCGCGATAGGCATCGACGCTCGTGGTGTTGGTGAAACAGATGGCGACATTGCAGTAGACCGCCGGCGTTCGATACGGCCCGCATAACAGCGGGGCATAGTAGTAGCTCGGGATCGCGGTCGAGCCGGTCGAAAGATAGGCGCCGACATTCGCATGGGTCATCACGCGCAGAGCCAGGAAGGTTCCGTCCGGCCCCAGCGCCATCTCGGCCACGGTCTCGTGGGCGCGGCCCTGGACGTCGGTCTGGAAGCCCTCGGAGCGGGTGCCGGTCCAGCGAACCGTTCCGCCGAGCTGCCCCGCCGCCCATGTCAGGACCGTCTCCTCAGGGTAGAGCGACGCCTTGGTGCCGAAACCGCCCCCGACATCCGGCGAGACGACGCGCAGGCGCGTCTCCGAGATGCCGAGAATGGCGTTGCACAGCACCGCGCGCACGAGATGTGGATTCTGGCTCGTCGTATGCAGGACGTAGTCGCCCGTCGCACGATCGAATGAAGCCACCACCGCACGCGGCTCCATCGGGTTCGCGATCAGGCGGTTATTGTCGAGGGCGATGCGGGTGACATGCGACGCGCCGCCGAAGGCTTCGTCCACGGCTGCCCGGTCGCCGAGTTCCCAGTCGCAGCAGATATTGCTCCCGACATCGTCCCAAACCAGCGGCGCTCCCGGCGCGGAGGCCTCGCTGCCGAGGGTCACGGCCGGCAGAACCTCGAAATCGATGCTGACCGCCTCGGCGGCATCATGCGCCGCGAAAACGCTATCGGCGATGACGACGGCGACCGGATCGCCGACATGGCGGACCTTGTCGATCGTGAGGGGATAGCGCCGCGGCTCCGCCATGGCTTCGCCATGCCGGTCCCGCAAAAACCAGCCGCAGGGCATGCAGCCGACCCCTGCTGCGACGAGGTCGGCGCCGGTGAAGACGGCCCTTACGCCGGGCGATGCGGCCGCAACGGAAACGTCGATGTGCCTCAGCCGGGCATGGGCATGCGGAGAGCGCACGAAGGCGGCAAAATACGCCCCGGGCGTCGCCAGATCGTCAACATAACGTCCGCGGCCGGTGACGAAGCGCTGATCCTCGACCCTGCGGACACTGACGCCTATGCCCTGCGGGTGCCCGTGCAGGGCAGCGGAGTCCGGCAAGGTCTCCGGCATGGCGGCTGGTCGAGGGTGCGCATCTCCGCCGACCGGCATCTCGGCCCGCCCCTCCGGCCCGACCCCGGCATCGAAAGCTCCCTTCAGCATATTCCGCAGCCCGCCGCGCTCTGAATGAGGCCAGCGCCGCACCGCATCGGCCACGCACTGACATATTAGAAGCTAGCCGTGCATTTTCCACGTGTATAGCCTCAAAATGCCAAATCTCTACACTGGATGCATTATTAGTGCAGGTAATTCGGAAAAAATAGCCGATTGACAGCGGCAAGCGTCGATGCCAGCCTGCATTGATTGTGGCATTTCTAATATGTCAACAAGAGGGATGGACCTTGAGCGCCACATCCGTACGGCCCTGGCTGCTAATGGCACCGGCCCTGATATTGCTGAGTGTGCTGCTCGTGATCCCCATGCTGATCATGGTGATCTACACATTGTTTCTGTATGTAGACATCGGCGTCGACCGCGCCGAACTTGGCCTTCAGAACTGGATAGACTTCCTCACCGATAATTATTACTATTATGCCTTATGGAAGACGGCCCGCGTTGCTTTGATCACGACGGTGGTCAGCGTCGTTGTCGGATTTGTTCCGGCCTATGTCATCGCCCAGGCCAATGCGCGCTATCGCTGGCTGCTTATGCTGATGCTCCTCTTGCCGTTCTGGATCAGCTTCGTCATTCGCACGATGTCGTGGATCCATGTCCTCGGCGTGCGAGGGGCGATCAACTCCTTCCTGCTATGGGCAGGCCTGATCGGAACCCCTTTCGAGATGCTCTACAATGAAGCGGCCGTGATCATCGGCCTTACACACTTCATCTTGCCCTTCACCATCCTCAACATCTTCGTGGCGATCGAGGCCAGCGACCGGAACCTCCCTGCCGTGGCGCGCACGCTCGGCGCGCCACCTTTCGCCGTCTTCCGCGAGGTCACCTTGCCGCTCGCGATGCCGGGGGTGGCGACCGGCGCGCTGCTCGCCTTCGTCCTGGCCGCGGGAGCCTATGTCACCCCGATCATCCTGGGCGGACCAGGGGATTTCCTGTTCGGCAACCTGATCTTCAGCACGACGATGGTCGAGATCAACTGGCCGATGGGCTCGACGCTGGCGGTCGCGCTGGTGATGATCCTGGCTGCCCTGACCGTGCTCTATAATCGCTATTTCGGGCTCGAACGCCTGGCCCGGGGGCTGGCATGATCTCTCCCGCGACCAGCCCGGAGCAGTCCTGGGGCTGGCTCCTCCTCAAGGCCATCACCGCCCTGGTCTACGTCTTCCTGTTCGCGCCGATCGTCGTGGTCGTGATCCTGTCGTTCAACGCCGCCGATTTCGGCTCCTTTCCGATGCAGGGGCTGTCCTGGCGCTGGTTCGTCAAGCTTTGGGAAAATCAGGCGATCGTCGGGGCCTTCGTCACGTCCTTCACTCTTGGCGTGCTGACCGCCTTCATCGGCACGCTGGTGGCGCTGCTCGCGGCCATGGCGCTCGCCCGCCACCGCATGGCCGGGCGCAAGGCCATGGGCATTCTCGTCATCGCGCCACTGCTCATTCCGGAGACGGTTCTCGCAGTCGGGCTGCTGCTGCTGCTGCGCGCGCTCGATCTGCCGCGGACCTATCTGCTTCTCCTGATGGGCCATGTGCTGCTGACGCTGCCGTTCGGCGTGCTGGTCCTGCAGGCCAGGCTCGCAGGCCTGGGGCGGACCTATGAGGAGGCTGCGGCAAGTCTCGGAGCATCCTCCTTCGCAGTGTTCCGCGAGGTGACCTTGCCGCTGAGCCTGCCCGCGATCGTTGCGGCGCTGCTGTTCTCCTTCACGATCTCCTTCGACAACCTGACCGCATCGCTGTTCTGGCGGCCGGCAGGGATCGAGACCGTACCGACCCAGATCTTTGCGATGCTGAAGGACTCGGTCAGTCCCGAGATCAACGCCCTGGGAACCGTCATGATCGTGATCACGATCGGACTTTCGGTTCTGGCCGGCGCGATCGGGAACCGCCTGGCCGGGCAGACGAGGGCCGCGCCCGCTGCCCACGCATAGGACGCCAACCAGAAACAAAAGGGGACGAGGATGAGCAAGCCGTTGGACTATCGGCAACTGGACCATCTCAAGAGCCGCTTTCTCGCCGGCGATCTCGATCGCCGGAGCTTCCTCGGACTCGTCGGGATTGCCGGGCTCGCAGCCGGCGTCACCGGCGGGCCCTTGCGCGCGATGGCTCAAGCTGGGGTCAAGGAGATCAAGTTCCACGCCTGGGGAGGCGTGGCCCAGGAGGCGATGCGCAAGACCGGCATCGCGCAATTCGAGAAGGCCACGCAGATCAAGATCGTCGAAGGCACCTTCGGCCTCGAGGAAGAGATCCTCACCCAGGCACGCGCCGGACGTCCCGGCGACTTCCACGTGGTCAATTCGGCCGGCATCGCCTGGTACAAGCGCTGGACCGATGCGGGCTTCGGCGTGGTTCTCAACGAGAACAACATTCCCAATCTGAAGCATGTCATGGCCGCGGCCATCGACCCGTTCCGGAAGGTCACGCCGAACGGCCTGTCCGCGATCCCCTACAGCTATGGCAACACCGGCATCGCCTATAACAAGAAGTACATCTCGCCCGAGCGCGCCAGCGCCGAGCGCGAGATGCTGATGATCGACCCGAAGCTCAAGGGCAAGCTGAGCGGGCACAACGACTTCCAGACCCGGATCTGGGCGGCGGCGCTCCAGACCAAGCAGGATCCGAACAACATCAAGGACATGGATGCGATCTGGGCGAAGGTTCGCGAGAGCCGCTCCCTCGTGAAGAAATACTGGGGGTCAGGAGCCGAATCGACGGAGTTGCTCGCATCGGAAGAGGTTTACGCGAGCGACATCTGGTCCGGCCGCGCCGCCGCCCTGATGGCGCGCAACAGCGACATCGGCTACGTCGATTACTCGAAGGGGTATTGCTGGGGCTCCGACCTGCTGGTCCTGAAAGGCGCGCCGGTGGAGGCGTGCGAGCAGTTCCTGAACTTCCTGCTCGATCCGCAGGTCCTGATCGCCGTCGCCGAGGCCCAGCTCTATCCGCCGACGCTCGATCCGACCAAGGTCGCGCTGCCGGATGCGGTCAAGGCGCTGCCGAATTTCGACCCCACCGGCACCCTGTCGAAGTTCGCCGTTTCCGATCCGGATTACTGGACGAAGAACGAGAAGTCCTGGAAGCCGATGTATTCCCGCATCGAGAAGGGCTTCTGATGAATGCGCAGATCCCGCGCGACCGGACGCAGGTGGGCGCGAGCCCACCTGCTGTCTCCCAGTTTGCGGATGGAACCCCTGACGCCGTCAGGCTCGACGGCGTCGCCAAGGCCTTCGGCTCGTTCGTCGCCGTGCGCGACGTGAACCTCTCGCTGCGCAAGGGCAGCCTGACCAGCCTGCTCGGGCCGTCCGGCTGCGGAAAGACGACGCTGCTGCGCCTGATCGCCGGCCTGGAGACGGCGTCGCGCGGGGAGATCGCGATCAACGGGCGCTCCGTCGGCAATGTCGCGATCCATAAGCGCAATATCGGGCTGGTCTTCCAGAACTACGCGCTGTTCCCGCACAAGACGGTCGCCGAGAATATCGGCTTCGGCCTCAAATATCGCGGCGTCGCCAAGGCGGAGATGGCGGCGAAAATCAAACGGGCCCTCGACGTCGTCCGCCTGCCGGGAATGGAGGAGCGCTATCCGAACCAGCTGTCCGGAGGCCAGCAGCAGCGCATCGCGCTGGCGCGCGCCGTGGTCTTCGAGCCGGACGTCCTGCTGCTCGACGAGCCGCTTTCGGCGCTCGACGCCAATTTGCGCGACAATATGCGCGTCGAGATCAAGCTGATCCAGAAGGCCCTCGGGCTGACGACGATCCTGGTGACGCACGACCAGCAGGAAGCACTGGCGATGTCCGACGAGATCGTCGTGATGAACCAGGGCGTGGTTCAGCAGATCGGCGATCCGAAATCGGTCTATCGGTTTCCGCGGAACCCCTTCGTCGCCGGCTTCCTCGGCCAGGCCAATATCTGCGGCTGCGAGGTCCTGGAGAGCGCCGCGGATACGAGCGGACAATGGCGCGTTCGACTGGATAACGGCACCGAGCTGTGGGCGGTTCCCGGCGGGGAGACGCGCCAGATGCCGGTACGCGCCGGCGACAGGGCCGATGTCGTGATCCGCGGTTCGGACATGAAACTGAGCGTCAGCGAGCCGCGCGACGCGGCGCTCCCCGGCAATCGCCTTGCGGGCAGCATCGTCGACTCCAGCTATCTCGGCGACGACACGCAATATGTCGTCGATGTCGGCGGTACGAATTTCAAGCTCTCGCAACGGACCTCCCGCGAGGACGGAGCCGGAGCCGGGGACCTGCTGAGGCCCGGCACAAGGGTCTTCATCACGGTCGCCCGCGATGCATGCGCGATTCTCGGCGTCAGTTGAGCGAGGAAGGACGGAGCGTGACTGAAAAGACCGTTTGCTTTCGTGGAGCCGACTGGGTGATCGGCTGGGATTCCGCCGCTGCCGGCCATCGCTATCATCGCAACGCCGACGTCGCGTTTCGAGGCGATACGATCCTGTTCGCCGGTCCCGGCCGCTTCGAGGGACAGTGCGACGAGGAGCTGCCCGGAAGCGGCCTGTGCCTGATGCCCGGGCTGGTCGACATCCACAACCACTCCTCGACGATGCCGGCCTATCGCGGCGTCCGGGAGGAGCTGGGCAATCCCAACTTCTTCTTCAGCGGGCTCTACGAGGGGTGGGGCCTGTTCATCCCGCCCGCCGAGACGCGGCGGCATGTCAGCAAGCTCGCGCATTGCGAATTGCTGCTGAGCGGCGTCACCACCTATGTCGACATGTCCTACCCTTTCCCGGGCTGGGTGGAGGGCGTCGAAAGCTCCGGCATCCGCGCCTCGATCTCGCCGCTCTTCGATTGCGCCTCGATCGCGGCGGTCAGCCCGCACCAGCTCGAATACCGCTGGGCGCCCGATGGCGGGCAGTCGGCCTACCGGAAGGCGAAGGAGGTCCTGGCGGAGACCGAGGCCAGCAGCTCCGGACGCCTGACGCCGATGATGTCGCCGATGTCGGTCGATACCTGCACGCCGGAATTGCTGCGCGAGGCCCATCAGCTGGCAGGGGAACGGGGCTGGCCCTACCATCTGCACGCGGCGATGTCCGTGATGGAATTCCACGAGATGGTGCGCCGCACCGGGCTGACATCGATCCAGTGGCTGGAGACGATCGGCGTCCTGGGACCGACCACCATCATCGGGCATGGCGCGATCCTCGACCATCATTCCTGGGTGCATTGGCACACGCGCACCGATCTGGACATCCTGGCGCGTTCCGGATCGTCCGTGTCGCATTGCCCGGTGGTGCTGAGCCGGCTAGGCGTCACGCTGGAGAGCCTCGGCCGCTACCGCCGGGCCGGCATCAATGTCGGCATCGGCACCGATTGCGACCCGCACAACATGCTGGAGGAGATGCGCCAGGCGGCGATCATGTCCCGCGTCGCGGACCAGCACATGTTCTCCGCGACCACCGCCGATGTCTTCGATGCCGCCACCATCGGCGGCGCCAGGGCGCTGCAGCGCGACGATATCGGCCGTCTGGCGGCCGGTGCGAAAGCGGACATCGTCGTCGTCGACCTGACCAATCCGATCATGCAGCCGCTCTACGATCCGCTCCGCAGCCTGATCTTCAGCGCCTGCGATCGGGCGGTGAAGGACGTGTATGTCGGCGGCAGGAAGGTGGTCGGAGATGGCGAGGTTCTGACGATCGACCATAAGCGGCAGGCGGAAACGGTAGCGGAAATCCAGGAACGCGTGGTCGCGGACATGCCCAACCGGGACCGCCGGCAGCGTACGGCCGCCGAAGTCTCGCCGAGAACCTACGCCTGCAGCGATCTCTGACGGTGACGAAGCCCCGCCAGAGAATGGTCGATCAGGCGGGCGATCTCGCCGGCGAGGAGCCCGAGCCCCGCGCGTCGCTGACGACGGTCGCCTATAACCTGATCGAGAAGCAGCTCATCGTCGGCGAGATCCCGCCCGGTGCCCTGCTCTCGGAGGCGTCGCTCAGCAAGGCGATCGGCATCGGGCGCACCCCCGTGCGCGAGGCGCTCCAGCGTCTGGCTCGGGAAAGGCTCGTCACGATCATCCAGCGCAAGGGCGCCCGCGTCAGCGCGATCGACATCGATCAGTACATGGCTGGGCTGAGCCTGCGCCGCGAGGTCGAGCGGGTCATCGTCAGCAATGTCGCGCTGACCGCCAGCTGGCCTCAGCGCCAGTCGCTGCACCAGCTGGCGGCGGGGCTTCGCGAGGCCGTGGAATCCGGCGATCTGGCCAAGGCGCTCGAGATGGACCGGCGCTTCAAGCTGCTCGAGATGGAGATCTGCGAGAACCAGTTCCTGAGCGCCGCCGTGCGGCCGCTCTACGGCCTCGCCCGTCGCTTCTATTTCGCGCAGGCTGTCGAGCCGGTGCGCGCGGTCGGCCTGGCCCAGGCGGCTCTGATCGACCACATCGCGCGGGGCGATGCGGATGCCGCAGGAAGAGCCAGCGATGCCTTCATCGAAGCACTGGCACGGTTCGGAGCAGAGGTGGGCAAGCCGGTCGGCGCACGCACGGATGAACACTCCGAGATCGCCGATATCGAGCTCCGGCTGGCGGACAGGGCCTACGACCTGATCGAATGGAAGATCGTCACCGGCGCCTACGCCGTCGACGAGCTCCTCAGCGAAGGGCAGCTGAGCCAGGAGCTCGGGCTCGGACGGACGCCGGTGCGCGAGGCCTTGCAGCGCCTCGCGGCGCATCGGCTCGTCACGATCGTGCCGCGGCGCGGGCTCCTGGTCACGAATTTCGACGCCTACGATCTGTCGCGCCTGACCGAGGCACGCCGCCCGCTCGAAAGCATGCTCTGCCGGCTGGCTGCGCGGCATGCCAGCCGCGAGGACCGCCAGCGGCTCGCGGAGGTGGTGGAAGGCATCGACGGCGTGACCGATTACGAGAACGGCTCGGCCATTACGCTCGACCAGAGTGCCAAGACGCTGCTCCTGAAGGCTGCTGGAAACGTCTTCCTGGCGGACGCGATCGCTCCGGTCCATGGCCTGTCGCGAGCCCTGTATTTCCGCAAGCGTTCCGCTCCCGACCTCGACGTCGTGCGGGCTCAGCTCAGCATGCTGAGGGCCGTGGTCCGGGGCGACGAGGCCGAGGCCGGCCTGGGGGCGATCCGCTTCGTCGCAGAAGTCGCGCGCGTGATGCACCAACGGCGTGAGATATGGAGATGATGAGATGAGCGATCTGAGAACGACCATTCTCGACTGGATCAAGCAGGACGAGGACGAGCTCGTCCAGTTCTACCGCGACTTCGTCAAGGCGCGCTCGCCGAACCCGCCGGGCGACACCCGAGAGGCGATCGGCTTCGTTGCCGACCGGCTGACCGAATGGAAGATCGGTCATGATGTCGTCTTCGCGAAGGACAAGGAGCACCTGCCGAACATCGTCGCCGATTTCGACACCGGGAAGCCCGGCCGGCACCTGGTCCTGAACGGCCACGCCGACGTGTTCCCGATCGGAAATCCGGATTCCTGGGAGCGCGATCCCTGGTGCGGCGATGTCGTCGACGGCCGCGTGTTCGGGCGGGGCTCGACGGACATGAAACCCGGTACGACCGCGAGCATCTACTGCTACCGTTACCTCGACCGCCTGCGCGACAGACTGAAAGGCCGGCTGACGCTGACGGTGGTCTCGGACGAGGAAACGAGCGGGCGCTGGGGCGCCGGCTATCTGTTCGAGACGATGCCGGAGCGGGTCCGCGGCGATTGCCTGCTGAACGGCGAACCGACCGGCGTCGAGACGATCCGCTTCGGCGAAAAGGGCATCATCCGCTTCAAGGTGCGGGTCAAGACGCGCGGCGCGCACTCGCCCTATCCGCATCTGAGCCCGAGCGCCATCGACAAGGCCTGCGAGATCATCCTCGCGCTGAAGACGATGGCGGGCTCGGGGGGCGAAGGCATTCCGGTCGAGATCCTCGATCATCTCAACAAGGCCGACGTCCGGTCACTCATCGACAAGATCATGGGCGTCGGCACCGCGGACGTCATCAAGCAGTACACGGTGAACATCGGCACCATCGGCGGTGGAACGACCGCTAACATGATTGCCGATTATTGCGAGTTTCATGTCGATATTCGCGAGCCGGTCGGAACTCCGAAGGATGAGACGCTTCGCCGCGCGATCGAGATCGTCGAGAGGACGCCGGGGGCCGAGGTGTTCGAGATCGGCGGATCGCCCACCAACTGGAGCGCGACGCAGCACGAGATGATCGACATCATCTCCGACACCGTCGTCTCGCTCGATCGGCCGAAACCGGTGCTCCTGCCGATGCTCGCAGGCTCGGACTGCCGCTTCTGGCGGGAAGCCGGCGTTCCCGCCTATGTCTATGGACCGAATTCGCGCAATATCGCGGCCCCGAACGAATCGGGCTCGATCGAGGATTTCCTCCACGTCGTTCGAGTCCACGCGCTGACGGCAGCGACATATCTCACACGATGATGCACAGCCTCCCGCTTCATGAAACACCCAATCTCGGTGTCTACGAAACCGGCAGCAGGCCACGTATCTGAAACTCCGGTCGCAGCGGCCCGGGTTGGGGGGTACCAGCCATTGGCAGGTGCCCCGGAAGCGGACCTGTTCCACCTAGTCCAGGCAGGGGTTTCAATTTTACCCACCTCGTCGCACCTATTTCCTGCTCCCCAACCGCCGGCTTGCGTCAGCATGCACGTCCTGCCGCCACTCGCTGAACGCGATGCAGGCGGCCAGCAGGCAGATGAACAGGAAGAGCATGGGAGCCTCGTCATCCACAGGGCCAATCGGGTGAATGCAGGAGTCGTCTCAGGGCATGCCAGCCTTTGCGCCGGTACGGCGTTTCTCCGGAGGGCGGTCAGTGTCTGACAGCGCCCCCCATCCGAGGCCTGCGGAAGCGCCCCTGCGCCTCGGTTTCAGGAGGCATCCCACCGCTCAGCCGGTAGCGGCTTGTCGAATCTGATCATGGTTTCGAGCGGTGACATCGTCGGTGTCGTCAGCGCCGCCAAGGACCGGTGCGGGACCGGCGCGCCTTGTGCAACAATGAAAATTGCTGCGGCGGCGAGTGCACCCGCACCAATGAAATAGATCGACCGTGGGATTTTGGTTTCGGCCATCGAACCCACTCCCTGACCTAGGTTTCTAGCGTTTGACCGACTGGGCTGGCCCTAGTGCGAGAACGCTGTCGTAGAGTGCGAGCGCTTCTTCGATGCGGCCCGCGTTGCAGACGGATCGCGCACGGAGGTGCGTTAGCGCCGCGCCGTTCAGTTGATCGGCGGGCAGCGCCCCGACCTCACCAAGATCCTCAATCAGGGTAATGACTGCGATCTCCCTCATGGCGCACTCTCGGGCGAAACCTGTCTGGTTCTGCGCCATTGCGCCTGTCGCCATCGCGAGCGAAGCGCCGAAGATAAGCGCTGGGAGTACGCGGCCAGCTCCAAGGATTGGGCAAATAAAGGTTCGAACAGGCATCGGCTCGGTCCTCCTCGTGGTTGCACAGGGCGCCTTCCGGCCATGCGAAAAAAGATCGACCTCTGATCCGGCATCGGATCGTTGCTGGATGCTAGGCAACCGGCAGGGATCCGCATCATCGGAACCGATGAGGCCGGCAGCCGAATTGGGGCTGGACTACGGAAAGGCTGGGGGCTCGTACCCGGGCGCGAGAAGGCGCGTTCAGGCGCCGTGGGCAGGCAATTGCCGCGGCTGGATCGGCGGCGTCGAGTTATGCAGCAATTGCAAGAGCTTGGCTTGCCTTGACGTCCCGGTCTTGGCGTACAGGCGCTGAAGATGCGTGCGAAGGGTCGGCTCGCTGATGCCGAGCATCTCGGCCGCTTCCTTCCCGCCCAGCCCCCCGGCCAGCGCCAGGAGAACGCGAAGCTCGCCCCCGGTGAGGTGATGCAGCCTGGCGAAAGCCTCGCCCGGCATGAGCGGGGCGTGAACCGGGTCCTGCATGAACACGGCGCAGCTTGCCGCGAAAGGGGCGACGGCGCTGCGGCGATGACCTGACGCGACCGGCAGGCAGGTTGCGACATAGCCGGTACCGTCAGCGTGTGGAATCGCCAGGGAATGCGCGCTCGACTCCATGTCGATGCCATCGAGCCCCGCCTGATCGATGGCTTGCTTCAAGACCGCGCGCGCACCGGGATCGGTGGGGAAAAGCCGGTCGTTCACGAGCCGGATGGCGCGGCCCCTCCTGACCTGGCGCTCCGCGGTCGCGTTCATGTAGACGACACGCCCGTCCCGCGCCGTCAGGTAGACGCCCGAAGCCAGCCCATCGAGCGTTCGTTCCAGCATCTCCGTTCTCACCGTCCGGATATCGAGCGCGTCGGAAATTGCGAGGGTACGGCAGACATGAGGCGACAGGAGCTTGAGAAAACCGATCTCGCGCTCGCCGAATTGCGGCGCGGTTTCGTCGCGGGACACATGCATCGAGGCCATCCGCCCCCCGGTCCGCAGCGCCGGAAACCAGATGATGTCGCGCAGCCCGAACTTCTTCAGCACATCATGAAAAAACCGGGTCTCGTAGAAGTCGTAACTCTCGATGGAGAGAGCCTTGACCTCGCCGATATTCGCCACGACATCCGATGACGCCATCGGGCTTTCCGCATAGTTCCGTCCGAGCTCCTCCAGAAACTGCTGCTGGTAGCCGAACACGAACAACTGGTCGTTTTGCGTGTGCCTGAGATCGTGCACGCAAATCCCGCCCGCCGTGCTGTCACAGAGGCTGGCGATCGTTCGGCAAGCCGCCGGCCATTTCAGCGGATCGAGCGCGCAGTCGTAGATCGCGCCGATCGCATCGGAAAGCACCTCGGCAGAGCTTCCATTCGAACCGGTCACGCTCAGCCCTTTCCCAACCGAATGATTGCCGGCCGGAAAACCGTGGCTCGACCAAGCAAGCCCGGCCCCGCAAATGGAGAAAATGTATTATGCTTTTGAATTTCAAGCGAAAATTGACAAGAAGCAAAAGATTGAGACGCGACGGCAAGTAAATGATCTCCAGTATCAAACCAGACCGCAGACCACTTGACAGAAGCCCCCCGCCTGCGACGCTACGTCACTTAAATTGTTCGCCTGCACCAAGCTCATCCGGGTCGTGTCATGCGTGGGAGGGAAGTGCGATGGCAGAGATCCCCGCCGACGATCCGGCATTGAATGCCCCTGCCAGGCGGCCCGTGGCTGACAGGGAAGAGGGCGGCTCCTCGCCCACGCTGCAAGCGTTCGACGGCAATCCCCAGGGCGAATTCGGACCGCAGTTCTGGCAGAGGTTTCGTGGCACCGTCGCGCACATCTACACATTGTCGCTGCCGAATCCGTCCGAGCAAGCTCGCTTCACCCTCTCCAGCCGCACCTATCCTTTGCCCCGCGCGCTGCTGGTGCGCTCGCAGGGTACGGCGTTCATCATGACGCGGGGGCCCGCGCTGGTCGCGCGCAGCCCCGATCAGTTGCTGATCTATCTCGAGCTCGAAGGATCCTGTGACAATGACTGGGCCGGGCAGCGCGGACGGGTCGAGGCGGGCGATGTGCAAATTGTCGACTATGCCCAGCCATTCCACAGCGTGACGAGCGACTATGAGAACCTGATCCTCGTCCTCGCGCGCGACAGCGTGCCGGCGGCGCTGCTGGCCATGGAGCCGCACGGCCTGGTCTTTCGGCGCGGAAGCGGCGCCGCGCGGCTGATCGGCGCAGCGATGCAGGAACTCTACGCGCAGGCCGGTACCCTCACGGTAAGCGAAGCCGAGGCGGCCATCGAGGGCATCGTGGCACTGACGACCGCCTGTGCCCGCGCAAGGCTGGCGAGCGACGAAGCGGAGCATGTGAAATCGCGGAGAAAGGCGGCGCTCGACTATATCGACGCGCATCTTGCGAACGCGCAGCTCGGACCCGATGAGATCGCCGATGCGGTGCATCTCTCGCGGGCATCGCTCTACCGGCTCCTGGCGGCGGAAGGCGGCATTCGCGCCGTGCTGTTGCAGCGCCGGCTCGACCAGGCCCTGCGTCTCCTGCTGGCCGACAACCGGGACGAGTACTCGCTGGCGGACGTCGCCAAACGCTGCGGCTTTGGCGGCTTGAGCCAGTTCAGCCGGGCGTTCCGCGCGCGCTTCGACTTGCCGCCACGGCAATACCGCGCGCTCATCCGCCAGCAGGACGGCGATTGGCACGAGGTCCGCCTGAGGGCGGATGGCTTCGGTTCGTAGGCCCTGCCCTGGCGGCGGCGTGGATCGGCTATTGGTTGTCCGCGCCGCGCAGCAACAGGCACGCCATGGCCCCGGCGAGGGCGACCGGCACCGCCGCGAACGCCACGGCTGGCCAGCCGTAATGCGCTGCGAGCGCTCCCAGCATCATCGGCCCGGCGAATTGGCCCAGATTGCTCGCTTGCTGAAGCAAGCCGATCATCGTCGGAAGATTGGCGGGGGCCGGCGAAGTATGGGGCGCACTCGCATAGAGCGCTCCCGGCGCCAAGCCGCCGATGCCGAGCGAAATCGCGGCGAGAACCAGCACCGCCGGCGCGGAAAGGGCCATGCTGTAGATGAACGTGCTGACGACCGAAAATGTCAGCAGCGCCGTCGCGACGCAGATCCAGAGCCGCGTCGACCGGATAGACCTTCTGGCACGCTCCTATGCCGACGGCTCAGGTGAGGCCACGCTCGCTCAGACCTGCCGGAACGGCGCGGAGAGGCCATAATCGGCATCCGCCAGCACACAGCCAAAGCGCAGGCCGGCCGTGCGCGCCCGATCGATCTCGGCGAGCGCGATCTCGGGCTTGGTCCGATAGTCTCCATGACCGTCCGGCATGCCGGTCCGGGCCAGTCGTGTGGGATCGCTCGTCCAGCGCTCGGGCAGGAACAGCCGGAACCTCACCATGATCGGCACCTCGCTGGAAGCCAGCGTCAGCGACACCAATGTCTGGCAGTTCGCGCTTGCCCAGGGTCGAGGCGTATTGCAGCGCGACACCGACCGAGCGCTCGCCCTTCTTAGGGAGGGCCGTATCGTCAACGATCAGCCAGGCCTCGGCGGGCAGGGCCTTCTCCAACGGCACCACGTCCCAAACACCGCCGGCGATAAAGTGATGAAGCTGGTCGTAACCGACGCCACCGTCGCGCGCCGCCATCGGCTGGATGCTCTTGCGATCGCCGGCTCCGATCAGCCCCGCCACATAGGCCGGACAGATCCACGCCCGCACCTTGCGCCTCAGTGCGCCGAGAAAGGGCGCAAGCCAGCCCTCAAGATCGGACTTCCAGTTCTCGTCCATGGCCGGCCCTCCAGAAAGCCGGCCATCCATGAATCACGCAAACCCCGCCGCGGGAATCCCGAAAACCCGCGCCGCTCTAAAATCTGCCGAAGTAGTGATAGGCGTTCAACCGCCTTCAAATCTCAAGCCCGATCAGTGCGCTGGAACTCGCCAGTGAGCATCTGAGCGCTCTCTATGCAGCATCCGCACTGAGCCGACCGTGCAACCGGCCGACGATCGCGCGAAGAAGCGATCATCCACGGCCAGCGGTCGGCCAGGTATGCGCCATCGCTGCAAGAGTTCGCACCAGCCGCGGCAAGGCTGCCGGCCGATGGCGCGTCGGATTCCAGATTGCGGAAACCTGGCGGCTGATTGCGGCACCAGATAGCGTCAAAGGGACCGGATTGAAATTGTGAATACCCTTTGAGGCCGCCGACGACAGCATGGCTATGCCGTGTCCCTGCGCGACCATCGCCACGAGAGCGTGAGGGCTGTCGCTTTCCAAGACGATGCGCGGCCGGATTCCGGCCTTTCGGAAACTTTCATCGACGAGATCCCGGGTCATGAAGCCCCTGCGGAGAAGCAGAACGGGGGCATCGGCGAGAGCTTCCAACGGAAGCTGCGCTTGCTCCCGGCGCGAATCCTTCGGCGGTAGATATGCGAGCAACCGTGCGACGAAGAGAGGAGCGGAGCCGAAATCCGCCGGATCACTGGGGGTGGCAATGGCCATGTGGACGGTGCCGCGCTCGACCATTTCGATCAGGGACCGGTTCGGCCCCTCGGCCAGAGTGATCTCGATGCCGGGGTTTTCCGCCCGGAAGCCCGTCAGCGCCGGCGCGATGAGGGATGCGATCGTCTGAGCGGTGGCACCGACGCGAAGATGTCCGACCTCGCCGTTCACTATGGATTTGCCCCGGACCGAAAGCGCGTTGGCCTGCTCGATCAATCGGGCTGCGCGCGGTAGGAGGTCCTCTCCCTCAGCAGTCAAGCTCAGGCGCTTGCCGATCCTGTCGAACAGGCGAAAGCCGAGCTCGTCTTCAAGGGACTGGATTTGCCGGGAAAGCGCGGATTGGCTGATGTTCAGCGCCTCCGCCGCCCTCGAGAGGTGCATGCCCTCGGCGATAGCGACAAAGAAATGCAGCTTTTTCAGATCTATCAAAGCTTATGCACGTTTCGCATGAGGAGAGCATTCAAGTTTGCATTGGACACTGGATCGCTGTCGTTGCGCAATAGGTTCATGGCCGGCAAACGGTCAGGGGATTTGGACGTCGAACAGGGTATCGGGAGATCAACATGCGTATGCGACTGGCCATTGCAGGGGCCGCGATTCTCGGCCTGATGCAGACCTCCGCCCTGGCCGCCTGGCCGGAGAAGCCCGTCACGGTCACGGTCGGATTCGGAGCCGGCGGCACCACCGACGTGGTGGCGCGTGCCGTCGCAGAACTGGTGTCGAAGAAGCTCGGCCAGCCGGTCGTGATCGAGAACAAGGCCGGGGCAGGCGGAGCAGTTGCGGTCACGGCGCTGAGCAAGCAGCCGGCTGACGGCTACAACATCGTGGCGACGACCTCGACGACGATCACCCTCGATCCGCAGGTCACCAAGCTGGCCTTCGGGCTCGACGATTTCACCTATGTCGCGGCGACCGGCGAATTCCCGGAAGCCTTCATCGCGCTGCCCAAGAGCGGCTGGAAGACCCTCAAGGACGCGATCGACGCCAGCAAGGGCGCCGGGAAGACGACCTATGCGTCGAGCACCTCCCTCGATCGCATGATCACCGCCGCCCTCGGCAAGCAGACCGGCGTCCAGTTCGTGCCGGTTCCGACCCGCAGCGGCGCCGAGGTCGTGACGCAGGTCATCGGCGGCCATACGCCGCTGGGCTACTCTTCCGGCGCCTATTATCCGCAGGCCAAGAGCGGGGAGCTCTCCGTTCTCGCGGTGCTCGGCGAGCAGCGACTGAAGGGTCTGCCTAACGTGCCGACGCTGAAGGAGCTGGGCTACGGCCTGTCGAGCGTGAACCTGATCCTCTTCGTCGCGCCCAAGGGATTGCCGGCCGACGTCGCCAAGACGCTCTACGATGCGTTCGCCGCCGCCGCGGCCGATCCCTCCATCGTCGATCTGATGGAAAAGCGCAGCCTCAATCCGTTCGTCGCGACCGGCGAGGCGCTCGCCAAGACGATCGCGGGCCAGAGCGAGGGCTTCAAGAAGCTCATCGAGGCCTCGAAGTAAGAGCGGACGGTAGAGGGGCACCGCCGCATGCGCTCGCGTGTATCTCTGATCGCGGAGACGCTGTTGCTTGCGGGCTTCTGCGTCGCCCTGCTGGTCTGGATTATCCCGGCCCAGACCAGCGAGGGCGGCTTCGGGCTCTCGCCGGCCTTCCTGCCCACGGCACTGACCGCGGCCCTCCTCGCCCTGCTCGTCCTCGATGGCGGGCGGCGGCTCGTCTCGCGCCGCGCCGAACCCGCTTACCCGACCGGGATCGGCGCGCTCGGCCGGATTATCGGGCTGGCGGTCCTGGGGGCGCTGATCCTCCGCTTCGGCGGCATCGTGCCCGCCGGTGCCGTGACCAGCGCCGCCGGCATGGTGATCCTGGGAGAACGCCGCGCCCTTCCGGTCCTGGGGACCGCGATCATCTGCGGCGCCACGCTCTGGCTCGCTTTCGGCTGAGGCTCCATGCAAGACGCGCTTCTGGGATTCGGCGACGCTCTCTCGCCCGATACAATCGCCTTCGTGCTGATCGGTGTCCTGCTGGGCTATGTGATCGGCGTCCTGCCCGGCCTCAACCGCCCTGCGGCGCTCGCGATCGCCATCCCGCTCAGCTACTATATGAGCCCGGTCAGCGCCGTCGGCTTCCTCATCGGCATCGCGAAGGCGAGCGGTGCGGGAGGCGCGACTACCGCAGTGCTGATCAACGTGCCCGGCGAACCGAATGCGGCGGTCACCTGCCTCGACGGTTATCCGCTCGCACGCTCCGGCAAGGCGCGCCAGGCGCTGCAGACGGCGCTGTACGGCTCCGTTATCGGCGACGTCGTCGGCACGCTCGCCTTGATCCTGCTGGCGCTGCCGCTCGCACGCTTCGCGTTGAAGATCGGCCCGGTCGAAATGACGGCGCTGATGATGCTGGCGCTCACTTTCATCGCCGCGCTGTCGGGCTCGTCTCTCCTGCGCGGGCTGATCGCCGGAATCTTCGGCATGCTGGTCGCGACCATCGGTCTCGACATCGAGAGCGGCACGCCGCGAATGACCTTCGATCAGGTCGACCTGATGGATGGTGTCCCGCTCCTGGCGGTCACCGTCGGCATGCTCGCGCTGACCGAGATGGTGATCCAGGCCGAGGAACTGCTCGGGCGTCGCGGTAGCGACCCCACGCCGGTCGTCACCAGCGGGAAGGACGACCGTTTCGGCTGGCCGGAATTCCGCCACGTGCTTCCGACCTTTCTGCGATCGAGCCTGGTCGGTACCGTGATCGGCATCATCCCGGGGCTCGGCCCGAGCGTCGCGTCCTTCGCCTCCTACGGTATCGCCAAGCGCTTTGCCCGCCCGGGCGAGCGCTATGGCGAGGGCGAGCTGAAAGGCGTGGCCGCCGCCGAGACCGCGGACAACGCCGTCGTCCCCGCCAGCTTCATCCCGCTCTTCGCGCTCGGACTCCCGGGCAGCGTGTCGGCGGCCATCCTGATCGCGGCCTTGACGATCCACGGCGTCGTGCCCGGCCCGCGGCTGTTCGAGGAGCATGCCCGGCTGGTCTACGGGATCTATGGCACGATGCTCGTCGCGGCCGTGCTGATGCTGATTGTCGGCAGGGTCGGCCTCGTCGCCTTCGCGCAGCTCACCCGGGTGCCGGCGATCATCATCATTCCCGTGGTCGTCATGCTGTGCGTCGTCGGCTCCTATCTGGAGAGCCGCTCGCTCTTCGCGGTGCAGGTCATGATCGGCTTCGCGGTGCTCGGCTATCTGATGCACCGTTTCGACTATTCCCGCGTCACCTTCCTGATCGGTTTCGTCATCGGCCCCCAGTTCGAGCTGTCATTGCGACAGGCGCTGATCATCACCGACCGCGACCCGGCCGCCCTGCTGTCCCATCCAATCGCATTGGCGATCCTTGCAACCGCGCTCATCGGCGGTCTGCTTTCCATGCGGGCACGCGATCGTGCCCCGACGACCGGAGACATCACGTGAAGATCAACATCAACGCCGATATCGGCGAGGGCTACGGCAAGTATTCGATCGGCAACGACGCCGCGCTGATGCCGCTCATCGGCTCGGCCAATGTTGCCTGCGGCATGCATGCCGGCGACCCGACGATCATGGTCAGGACGGTGAAACTCGCCCTCGACCACGGCGTCTCGATCGGCGCCCATCCCGGCTTCAACGACATCTGGGGCTTTGGCCGGCGCCAGATCCGTATGCGCCCGCAGGATCTCGAATACTTGGTCACCTACCAGATCGGCGCCCTGCTCGCGCTCGCGCTCGCGCAGGGGGCGAAGGTCACGCATGTCAAGCCTCACGGCGCATTGAACAACATGGCGCATGGCGACCTGGACTATGCGCTCGCCATTGGCCGCGGCATCAAGGCCGCGGACCGCGAGCTCATCTATGTCGCAAATGCAGGCTCCCAGATGACGCTGGCCGCCCAGCAACTCGGGCTGAGAGTCGCGAACGAGGCCTATGTCGACCGGGTCTACGACGACAACGGCATGATGGCCTCGCGCGAGCGCGAGGATGCCGTGATCCGCGACCCCGAGCAGGCCGCACGGCAAGTTCTCGACATCATCCAGAACAAGGCGCTGATCAGCACCTCGGGGAAACGCATCCCGGCGGAGATCCACACCTTCTGCATACATGGGGACGAGCCGACGGCGGTCGACGTGATGCGGGTGGTGCGGTCGCGACTCGCAGAGGCGGGAGTGGAGGTGGTCCCGCTTCCGGTTCTGCTCGGCTAAAAGGCCGCGGCTGGCGCTCTTCCGGCGACGATCGCCCCGCGCAAGACCGCCCGCGGTTTGCGCCACAGCCGCGGCGCGCCCGACACGGTTCGAACGTGTGACCTTTGCCGCACCAGAGCGCCGCTCCTTCGCAAAATCCCTCGTTGCCGAAGCAGCCGGGATCGGCTATCCACCTTCCACGGATTGCGCCCGTAGCTCAGCTGGATAGAGCGTTGCCCTCCGAAGCTGGGTTTTCGCTGAAAGCGCTGCCGAAATACCCCTACATTCACAACAGGTTGCGCTGCGAATTGGTGCTCTAGACGTGGTCACATCTCGATTCGGCACGACCTCGCCACCCGCAGGTTGATCATCGGCTCGAACGTGCCAGAAAATTCGCCGCGGTCGATCATCACCGAATGATATTCTTGCGTTCGAATCGACGACTTAGGCACGGAGAGCCCGACCTTGAATAGCATTCCCAGCGGACGCTTTGTCGTGCTCGATTTCGAGACGACTGGACTCAGTCCCGCGGCGGGCGCGCGGGTGATTGAGGTGTCAGCTCGCGAGGTGGTGGATGGCCGAGCAGGCCATGAATTTCTTACCTTCGTCGATCCAGGCGTCCGCGTGCCGGCTGAGATAACGCAGATCACCGGCATAACCACTTCGATGCTAAGCGGCGCACCGACCTCGGCCGTCGCGATGCGTCAACTGACGTCATTCATCGGACCATCGCCGATCGTTTGCCACAACGCCGGCTTCGATCGGCGATTTTATGAGCACGAGGCGAGCGAGTTTCTCGATGGGCGCACCGTTCGCGCTTTCTGCACTTTGCTGTTGGCTCGGCGCTTGTTTCCGGGCCGGAAAAGCTATCGCCTAGGCGGCCTCATCGGCGAGATGGGCATCGCGTCCCCTGGTCGCCTTCATAGGGCGAGTGCAGATACGTTTGTTACCGCGCACCTATTCGATCGTATCTGCGCGGACGCACGCTCTCGCTGTCGCGCCGAGCATTTTGATCACGACGTGTTGCACCGGCTGCAGAGGATCCGGATCGCAGGAGCACATGAATGGTTGGCGACATTAGGTAGCTCTGTCCCTTCGTCCCGCGGCAAAGCCGGATCACTCGGGCGCGGCATGCCGAACACAAGCTCGTTGAACTGACCCAAGTGACCTCCTGCTCCTGGACGATCGTTGGCTTCGACTCGGCCTGGACGGATAAGCTCACAGCACCTGGGGCCGTCTGCGCCATTCGATCCGACGCCCAGGGGCGACGATCCTCGTCCGAACCGCAGTTGGCGACCTTTGACCAGGCGCTTAAATTCATCGCGGCTGAACGTGCACGTTGCGACGTCTGCATCGTTGCGCTCGACCAGCCTACGATCGTGCCCAACCTAACGAGCATGCGACCTGTCGATCGAGTCGCGGCGTCGTTGATCTCCTGGTTGGGCGGCGGCGTTCAGCCAGCCAATCGCTCGAAGATTGGCATGTTCGACGATGCTGCTCCGGTCTGGCGCTTCAAGAACCTGCTGGGCGCGGATGACGATCCCGAAGCTGCCCGATCGGCGATCGGCGGCTTGTATCTGATCGAGGTATTCCCTGCCCTCGCATTGCCATCCCTGGACGCAGCCTATTTCGGCCGGCTACTCGCGCCTCGCTATAATCCCGAGAAGCGTCGGCGTTTTCGCTCGCCCGATTGGTCGAGCGTTACCGAGGCGGTTCGGCGCCATGCAGCCGTGGAGATCGTCCCGGAGCTGGCGTTGTGGGCACAGGAGGCAGCCTCACTCGTTGCTCCGAGAAAGGGCGATCAGGACAAGCTTGACGCAGCAATCTGCGCACTGGTCGGCCTTCTGTGGCGCACGAAATCACGCGCCGAAACGATCATGATTGGAGATCTGGATACCGGCTACATGATCGCGCCAGCGAGCGCCGAAGTGAGATTGAAGCTCAAAATAGCGGCGCTTAAGTCAGGCGTCGCCGTTGATGGGGATAGCGCCGTCGACTAGCGACGCTGAAACGAAAGTGTGGATTCGGAGTGCCGGCTCAAGGGAGCAGGTCCCTCCGAAGCTGGGAATCTTCCTTCGCGCCGACGAGAAGATGCTTTACTTCACAACGGCTTGATGATTTTCGACGCTACGCCGAGGCGTCAGTTTCGCGACGCGGCACGACCTCGCCAGAGGCGCTCCTGCCTTGCGGTCTGAACCGACGCTGACACTCCTCGTCGAACGACTGCACAATTTCGACCCGAGGGTATTTACAAGCCCTGAGAGTATTCAGTCCTCTCCGTCATGATCGGCCGTCACATCAGCTGAGGACGCGAAAGAGGCGATGGTCGTCAACAAGGCAGCTGCAAGGGCTTTTATCTTATGAATGGAACCTATCAATCGTTGCACCGGAACTGATCGGCGCTCACCAGCCTGAAGTCGGGTCCAGAAATGGTGCTCGTGGATTCGACACGCCTCAGCGGACCCGGGCTTATCGTTCTCCAGGTGCATCCATTCGCCTTGCAGGCGCTAACCTCGATGGCGAACCTGTTTCCGTTCGAGCACCAAAGTTCGGTGAGGTGCCGGACTTTCGCATTCTGCCTTATCTCACAGGAAGCGGCGGCCTCCCACCCCCTGAGACATTTCGTGCCCTGGTTGGAGTTTTCCCTAATGATGCTTCTCGGTTGAACGGTTGAAGCAGAGCGCTGAGCGTTCTCTTTGATTGTGCTCTGGCTCTGAGGAGTAAGTTCAGGACGTTGGGCGTTGTCCATGATCGTTTTGCCAGTGCTATGCTTCACCTTTTCGATCAAGCCGCGCTTCGTTTTCTCACTTTGGCAGTCCCTGTTGAAAAAGCGTTCGGCGTTCGGCGATTCAGTCTCTACGATCACGAAGCAATATTCGCGGGCGACTTCTTCAAGATCGCGTGGATCCTTCGTCCTGTGCCGTTCCAGCCTGAGGGCAGCCTCAAGGCCCAACTGGCCACGGGCGACTTTCAGGCACTGATCCCGATATGCGCGTTCGAATTCATTAGAGCAGATCTGAATGCGTTGCCTGTCAATCTCCTTCGCCAATTCGTCCAAACTATCTCTATTGTTATCGCGGGGTGCCGGCTCAGATTTCGGTATACTTCTAGGTTTGGAGCTTGGTGACACCGTCGGTGTCGAGGCGCGCGTCGGGGCCCCGCAGACCTTTTCGCGTTCCTCGTTGCACCATTTTAGTCCTTGGGTTCCCCCGAAGACCCCGCGGGTTCGGCCATCACCAAAATCTAAAGTCCACCAGTTCCCAGGTGTAACCATACGGCAAGTGCACGCCCCATGCGCACTTACGGGCGCCGCTATGACTGCAACAGAAAATAGAAAGAGCCACGTATTCTTAAGCATATCGATTCCCCAGACTCAATCTTAATTGTAGTATTTCGATATTCCGCCATCTGTCCCATTCAAATTGCTAGCGTTAAATCGCCCTCTGGTATACTTCGTCCCAGACCGGCATTGGGTAGACCGCGTGGAGGTATTCGAAACATCTGAACATCGCCTCGGAGCTGTTTGGATGCCGGGTGGCAACGTCGAGGATGAGGTGCTTGCGCAGGTCGCCCGAACCGTGATCGCTCTCGCGCCACCGATACGAGCGAGAAAGTTCAGACTGAGCCGGTCGACCGGCTCAAGAAACGTCTCCGCCTCGTGGTCCGCATGGGCATAACGCGTCCGCTCGCGACCGATGTAGAGCTCGTAGCGCAGACAGCCGATCTCCAGCATTTCCCGGGCAGTGCGAGCGATACCCATCGCAGGAAAGCGGACCGTATCAACGATCTCCTCGGGCCAGCGGTCGGCTCCAAGCCAGTCGAAATTCGAAAGTGAGACTTCGACCAGCTGCCCCGCGATGGAAGCCCTGTCGCGCATGATACCTCGCCATGCTGGCTACTAGCCCACTGACTTTGGCGGATTGTCCTAAACTGCCATCACCCATTTGGGTTATCGACACGATGGGCTTCCGGCTCGTGGGCGGAGCTGGCAGCCACCATGGCGGTTGACGCCCGCAGCCATTCCCGGGAAATCTTCCCAAAGGTAATATGCTGGCTGGGACGAGGCCAATAGCATGAGTATCGAGGAAGAGCTCACCGACGCCATCTACGAGGCCGGAGCAATTCCGGAGCTATGGCCGCAGACTCTCCAGAAATTGTCCGAACTATCCGATGCCCTGGGCGGGCTACTCTTCGTAACCAATATGAAGACCGCAGACTGGATCGCTTCCGATGGCATTATTGAAATCGTCAAAAAGTATTTTCGTGAGGGCTGGGCAGATAAAAATCCACGACCGAGGCGCTTAGCGGCTCTGCGACATGCCGGTTTCATTCATGATTTAGACGTCTTTTCCGAAGAAGAGCTTAAGAACGAACCTGTTTACCA
The DNA here is from genome assembly GCF_058798075.1 of Allobosea sp. GW823-FHT01F03. Lineage (NCBI taxonomy): Bacteria > Pseudomonadati > Pseudomonadota > Alphaproteobacteria > Hyphomicrobiales > Alloboseaceae > Allobosea > Allobosea sp. GW823-FHT01F03. Next base: position 5,552,059 of record NZ_CM179505.1, read on the forward strand.
AGATTTCTACCGCAAAGTCGGCTTCGGTTGGGGCGCTGGCACCATGTTCCAAATGCCGAGCGGCGACAATGTCGTTTTCAGCTTCGAATGTTCTTATGAAGCCGGCCCAGTTCGTCGAGAAACAATCGAAAGGCTGGACAGGCTGCGGCCGCATTTGGCTCGGGCGAGCTTGCTGACTTGGCGCATGGGCATGAGAACGTCGCAGGCCGTCGCAGCCGCACTCCAGTCTCTCGGCCTGCCCGCTGCGGTTTTGAGCGAAGCTGGGCGCGTGGATGCCGCCAACGCTCTCTTCGAAGACTTGCTGCCCAACTGCTTTCAGGACCGCCGTGAGAGGCTAATGTTGAAGCACGCGCGCACCGACGAATTGCTGAAGATGGCGATTGCGAGGCTGACCTCGCGCGGCCAGGTGCTGGAGAGCCAGTCCATTCCCTTGGCGGCGACCGAAGAGCGGCCGGCTCTTGTGCTTCATCTACTACCGGTTCGGCGTCAGGCGCGAGACGTCTTTTCCCGGGGATCGATCATCCTGGTTGCGATGCCTGTTGATCGGAGCCGCGTGCCTCATGCAGAAATCCTGGAAGCTCTTTTCGATTTGACGCCGGCCGAGGCCGCCATAGCTCGCGCGATTGGCGAGGGACAGGGGCTGAAGGCGATCGCGTCGGCGCGCGGCGTCTCTGTCGAAACCGTTCGCGCTCAGATTAAGTCCGTCTTTGCGAAGACGGGAACAGGCAGGCAAGCGGACCTCTCTAAGCTTCTCAGTGGTCTGATGCCGGGCCCTGGCCCGATCCGCTAAGTTCAGGATGAATTTTCGTTGAGAGCATTGGTTATGCAAGGCGTGCGGCCAAGGGAGCAGGTCCCTCCGAAGCTGGGAAACACGCCCGGAGTGACACTAGAAACTTTATTTATTTCAAGACTTTAAGCATCTTCTTGCTGCAACTCAGCTGTTCGTGAGCTGTATCGGCACGATCGCGCCGCAACCGCTCAAACTCAGGCGGTGTGGGAATCGCTCGCGGTTGAGAACGTGGGGCCCAATGCGCGTTATCCCAAGCCTCCTTGCTGCAGATCTTCGTTACCCAACTGGACAGCTCGAACAGCTTCCAGCGCTATCAGCGCCGCAGCTACCTTAGCGCGAGCTTCCTCGATGTCGGCCATGACCAGGCAGTCGCTCCTGTGGATTGCCGCCAGGAAAGCCGCGAGAACCGCCGGGCAATTGGCTGCCAGTCCGAGGAAGTGATCGCCGCTGGGAGCGCGCTCGCCGGAGAGCCAGTTTTTCACAGTTCGATCGTTCGCGCCGGTCCAGAGCGCCACCGTCTTTATCCTGGAAGACTGCCCGCGAAGCGCTGCTCTCAACGCCGTCGAGACAAGCTTGGCAAACGCCGGAGGGGTGATCGCTTTCCTTCGACCGTTGGGCAAGAAGTTGCCCGAATTCGAAAAGGACATTCCGCCGCCTCCGCGCTTGAGTGACCGGCGACGTCCGCCGGCCTACGAGACTTCGAGTGTGGAGTGGCCTTGTGTGAGTAGCGCTGAAGGATCGATTAGGATTGCGCGGATCGGGCCGGAGCGATCACGGCGGGCAGCTGCCTATGTCAGAATGTCGACCGATCACCAGCGTTACTCGACCGAGAACCAGCTAGACGCAATCAAGCGCTTCGCCGAGGCCCGCGACATCGAGATCGTCCGGGTCTACGAGGACGCCGGCAAAAGCGGCCTGAACCTCGAGGGTCGCGACGCCTTCCAGCGCCTTCTCGCCGACGTGGAACGGGGCGCCGCCGACTTCGGCACGATTTTGGTCTACGACGTCAGCCGCTGGGGCCGCTTCCAGAACGCCGACCACGGCGCGCACCTAGAGTTCCTCTGCTCCCGCGCCGACATCGTCGTCCACTATTGCGCCGAGCAGTTCGAGAACGACGGCAGCATCGGCTCGAACCTACTGAAGACCGTGAAGCGGGTCATGGCAGGCGAATATAGCCGGGAGCTGTCGGTCAAGGTCTTCGCCGGCCAGTGCCGCCTAGTCGAGAAGGGGTATCGTCAGGGCGGGATGGCCGGGTTCGGCCTGCGGCGGCTCCTGATCGACGAAAACGGCGAACCCAAGTCCGAGCTCTCGATCGGCGAGCGCAAGAGCCTCCAGACCGATCGCGTGATCCTGATGCCCGGTCCGCCCGAGGAGGTGGAAGTCGTCCGGCGCATCTATCGCCTGTTCGTCGACCTCGGCGTGCAGGAGGCCCAGATCGCGGCTCGCCTGAATCTTGAGGGAGTCGTCACGGACCTGGGGCGCCCCTGGACGCGCGGCACCGTCCATCAGGTCCTGACCAACCCGAAATACATCGGCGACAACGTCTTCAACCGCGTCTCCTTCAAGCTGAAGATGCACCGCGTTGTGAACAGCCAGGAGCACTGGATCCGCGCCCGCGGCGTGTTCACGGCGATCGTCGACGTTGCCACATTCGAGCGCGCTGCCAAGATCGTGGACGACCGCAGCCGCAAGATGAGCGATGCCGAACTCCTCGACCTGCTGCGGTCGCTACTCGAGGCGCAGGGGTCCCTCTCCAGCCTCGTCATCGACGAGCGCGAGGAAATGCCGTCGAGCAGCGTTTATCGAAATCGCTTCGGCAGCCTACTGCGCGCTTATCACCTCGTTGGCTACAGCCCGCGGCGCGACTACCGCTACATTGAGATCAACCGGCGCCTGCGGGCGATGCACCCCGAAGTCGTCGCGACAGTAGTTGATGGCCTGCGCGACGCTGGCGGGGACGTCCACGTCGATCTCGAAACTGGTCTGATCGACGTCAACGGCGAGTTCACCGCCTCGGTCGTCGTGGCGCGCTGCGGCGAGACGCAAGGGGGCTCGCCGCGTTGGCGCATCCGGCTCGACACCGGCCTGGCGCCAGAGATCACGGTCGCAGTGCGCATGGACCACGGCAACGTCTCCCCGCTCGACTACTACCTGCTCCCGCGTTTGGACATGTCCGAGCCGAACCTTCGGCTCGCCGAGAGCAACGGCCTGTCCCTCGACGGGTATCGCTTCGAGACGCTGGACTTCCTGTTCTCCCTGGCGGCCCGAACTCAATTCGAGGAAGCGGCATGACCGAAGCCAAGCACACCCGCGTGGAGATGATCCCAATCGACCGGATTATCATCCTGAACCCTCGCGTCCGGAACCGACGCAAGTTCCTCGAGGTGGTCGAGAGCATCAAGACAGTCGGGCTAAAGCGCCCGATCCGCGTCAACACTATGATTGGTTCGGATGGTCAACGCTCCTACGGCCTCGCCTGCGGGCAGGGCCGGATCGAGGCCTTCCGCGAACTCGGGCGGACGGAGATCCCCGCCATCATCACGGACGCAACGCAGGAAGAGTGCCTCCTGTTGAGCCTCGTCGAAAACTGCGCCCGCCGGCAGCATCGTTCCATCGACTTGCTTCAAGATGTCACGACCTTGCGCAGACGCGGCTATAACGACCGCCAGATTGCAGAGAAAATTGGCACCTCGTCAGAGTGGGTCAACATGATGGCCTCACTTATCGAGAATGGCGAGCAACGCCTTATCGAGGCCGTCGATGCGGGGACAATTCCAATCTCGGTCGCGATTGAAATTGCGCGCGCCGATGACGAAACCGTCCAGCAGATGCTGGCCGAAGCTTACACAGAGGGAAGAATCTCGGGTCCGCGGCTGATCAAGATGAGGCGCCTCATCGAGCAGCGGTCGCGAAGCGGCAAACACGTGTCGACGAACCCTTTTGGAAAGAAGCTTAGCAGAGCGAGGTCCTCGGAAGCATTCGTTCGCATTTTTCAGCAGGAAGCCGATAAGCAGCGCCTCCTGGTGAAGAAGGCCGAAGTCACGGAAACCCGCCTGCTGTTCGTGGTCGAAGCGCTTAAGAATCTGCGGACCGATGAGAATTTCATCACTCTGCTACGGGCCGAGCGCCTCGACACGATGCCGAAAGACCTGGAGAGCCGTATCCTAGGAGTGCCGGCATGAGTGAAACACTCAACCAGACACGGATCGCCTTCGAGCCAGAGTGCATCACCGTGCCGGTGACGTCGCTCTTGCCCGTTCGGCCGCCTCGGGCGTCGGTTAAGGCAAGTCATAAGTATCAGCAGATCCGAACCTCGGTGGTTGAGATCGGCCTGGTCGAGCCGCCAGTGATAGCCAGGATCGACGGCAATCCGGCCAACTTCCTTCTTCTCGACGGCCACGTCCGCATCGAGATCCTGAAGGACCTTGGCAAGACCGAGATAGAATGCCTCGTATCAACCGACGACGAGAGCTTCACCTTCAACAAGCGGATCAGTCGACTCTCAGCCGTCCAAGAGCACGCCATGATTCTGAAGGCGATTGCCCGCGGGGTGTCAAAGGAGAGAATCGCGAGCGCGCTAGGGATGCACGTCAACAGCGTGAAACGGAAGGCGACCCTACTCGATGGCGTCTGCCATGAGGTTGTGTCGATGTTGAAGGACACATTATGCCCGATGGCAGTCTTCGAAATTCTGAAGCGGATGAAGCCACTACGCCAGATCGAAGCGACCGAATTGATGATCGCCGCGAACAACTACACAGCGGTTTACGCCACGGCGTTGCTCGCCGGGACGCCGACCAACGAGCTGGCCGGCGAGAAAAAGTCAAAGAAGGTGAGAGGCGTCACGCCAGAGGCGATGGCGCGGATGGAGAAGGAACTCGCCCGGCTCCAGGAATCGATGGCAGAGATCCAGGAGACCTACGGCAAGGAGCATCTCCAGCTAACCGTCGTGAAGGGCTATCTTGGCAAGCTGCTCGGCAACCCTCGCGTCGTGCGCTACCTTCTCCAGCACAGACCCGAATACCTTGAGCACTTCCAGGCGATCGCCGATGCGACCTCCTTCGCCGGCCAGGCCGCCTGATTGACTTTTCGCCGCCGCGTAGATAGCGAGCTGAGGTGTCTGGTTACGCGACATGCCACAGATCGATTTGATATCCGAACTGGCTGAATGGCGGCGGCGCGAGCATAAGCGTCAACGGCCCACGTGCATTACGACAGCACACGCAGCCGCCTATCCCCACACGCGAGCACTCTGAGCATCGTAGAAGATGATTTCGAGTGGGTGTCGATCGCGAATAGCAGATCGATATTCGATTAGACGACGCGCGGACGTTTCGATAGCTTTATTTCCTGCGCTGTTGGGATCTCCATAAACGCTGACTAGCATCCTTGGAGTCTTTCCACTCGCAATTCGTTTCAGAACGTGAGCATCGTTGTCTGCGAGGGAGTGCCCAAATACGATGAAGCAAGACCGGCCGTTATCTGCACACGATTCCAGACTCCTAAGCGACTTATGTAGATAGGCGCTATGCATTATTTTTTCTAATTTGCTCTCACTTGTTCCTTCGGCGAAGAATAGCGGATATTTATCATCATCCAAAGCGGATCGTATCTGATCTACTATGGGAGTGTCGGTTCGTGACCATGTATATTTCACAATCTGCGACCCCGCATCGAACAAATGAAGGGCGCCGTGAAGGTAGTGAATATTGGCTCTGTTGCCTTCCTGCCAAGTGACGTATGTAGCGCCATCTTCCTCTGGACTGCGAAAACCGTCGTCAGTATTGAGAGCAATTTGATCTATATCTGAATTCATTATCGTCCAATACAGCATCACATCATAGTTCAGTGTATATATGTTGTTGAACGAGCTGAGAAATTTTCTGCAGCTTTGATACTGAGCGGCATCGATATCGTAAGGGCGATCTGGATGTCGCCTTGCAATCGCGGCCACCAAAACGTCTTTCACGATAATTGAATCGGTTATAAGTTGATCAATTAGTTGCTTATTGCCTGGATCATATACGGAAATAACACGAGCAGCATCGATCAAGTGTTTTATGACGAACTCGAAATCTTGCGTTCCAATGGCCGCGAACAGAGCTTTTACGTGCGGCGCCTTTCCGAAATCCGCACTCTCTAGAAGCGACCCATAAGTGAAGATGTCTGGCTTTAACGAGATGCTGAAGCCGTTTCCAAGGACGAGATGCTTGTTGCCGAGATCTGCGACCCTCGCCATAGCTTGCTCAAAACTAACGATATCCACGTCTTCCCCCAGCACGACGTTGAGTGACTCGCATGCTCGCACAACGCGAGCCGCTGTCCAGATGCAGCAACTGCGAGCGCGACGCGCCTGAACGAGAGAGCGTTGCCTACGAAAGGCACGCCCAATGGCCGCACTGATCGCCGGAAGCCTTTGATCCTTCAGACATCGGAAGACGCCAGACCCTCCGCGGTTCGCGCCGCGGCACACCTGCGCCACATCCAGCTCGGATTTCTCCGCGCCGCGCTTGGAAACCTCCTTGGCGGGCCACTGCCGGCATCCTCTAGTGATTAGAGGAATGAGGCAGCAGTGCAATGGCGACGATCAGGAAGCTTCGAGGCAGATGGCAGGCGCAGGTGCGTCGTCGCGGTATGGCGCCGAGAGCGAAGAGCTTCGATCAGAAAGCTGATGCTGAGAAGTGGGCGCGCTCGCTCGAGAGTGAGCTCGATCGCTGCGGCATGCTACCGGATACGCGCGTAGCTGAATCTACCACGCTGCGGTCGATCCTTGAGCGCTATATGCTCGAGATCTCGCCTCGCAAGCGAAGCGCCCATACCGAAATCTCGAGAATCAAGGCGCTGCTGCGTCGTTCGATCTGTCATCGCACGCTCGCGCTGCTCTCGACGTCAGATCTTGCGACTTACCGAGACGATCGCCTGAAGACCGTGTCACCGTCGACCGTGATCCGCGAGCTGAACACGATTTCACACGCCATCGATACCGCGATGCGCGACTGGGACGTCTATCTGCATCGCAACCCTTGCAAGCTCGTGCGCCGCCCAAGTCCACCTCGAGGGCGCAATCGACGCCTTCGTGATGACGAGGAGCGACGTCTGCTCGACGCCGCCGACAGTGGTAGAAACATCTATATGCGCGACCTGATCGAACTCGCTATCGAAACGGGCATGCGCCGCGGTGAGTTGTTGTCACTCAATTGGGAGCACATTGACCTTGAAACGAGGGTCGCGCATTTACCGATCACGAAAAACGGCGAACCTCGCGACGTGCCGCTCTCCACCCGTGCACGAGGCGTGCTCCAGCGACTCTGGGAAGGCCAGGGAAGCCCGTCGACCGGTCGAGCGCTGCCAACCAGCGAGAGCGCGGTCGTTCAAGCCTGGGGGCATCTGTGCGGGCGCGCTGGGATCTCTGGTCTGCACTTCCACGATCTGCGCCACGAAGCCGTGTCGCGATTGTTCGAGAAGGGCCTCAACGTCGTAGAAGTGTCTACCATCTCCGGGCACAAAGAGCTGCGCATGCTCGCGCGCTACGCGCATCTGCGAGCCACGGATCTCGTTGCGCGCCTCGGGTAGCCCCGAAGTCGAAGTCCTAGTTTGACGCGTTGATGCCCTACGGGATGCAGGCAATCTGCCGGCCTCCAACGCTCTATCCTTGCCTGCGTGGTGCAGCCGCGCACCATGACCATTGCTGCCTCCCACCGGTTTCCCGAGCCGGAGGGCTAGTGCCAATCCGGTGCTCCGATGGACGCGTGATCTCGACCACTGGAGATCGACATGACACGCGCCTTCACATCCGCCCTTTCGTCAGTCGCCTTAGCGATTTCTCTCGTCGCAACTCCCTCGCAGGCCAGCGACTTCACCCGCGCCGACGTTCTCGTGCTCATCAATCGCGACGTGCGCCACTGGATCCTGAACTCTGACGACTTCCGCCTGGACATCGAGGCGCTGCGCATTCCCCGATCAACCGGCGAGCAGGGGAAGGTCTGCGGACCGATCGTGTCGCTGCGTCGCGACGAGAACCCGAGAGCGTTTCAGTCCTACAGCGCGACGCTCTGGATCTTAGGCGACAAGCTGGTCGTCGGCGGCATGCAGCCGTTCTTCACGAAGATCGATGAACTCATCGCCGCGGACCTGTGCCGGTGAAGCGATCCTCAGTTCCCGGTGGCGTAGAGACGTAGTTCTCGGCAGCCGCACGTCGGGATGCCATTGAAAGGTTTCAGGCTTCTCAGGAAGCAAGCTACGGCGTCCCAAGACGTGAGCCGGGAGTGGTTATGAAAGCCAACCTCCGGCCCGGGATTTAAAGACTCGCGCCGCAGGCGCGACGCAAGGCCGAAGGCCGCGCAGGGCGAGCGCAGCGAGCCGAGGCAGGCAGGCAGGCAGGCAGGGAAGCTTCCGGACGTCACACTTTATGCTGCGGTTCCTTAAATAATAAACATGCTTAGAGTATAAAGCCATATATAGGGAAATGTCACAAAGCGTGACAAACAACAGCCCGGCAAAAAAGTGCTATATAGTCTCCAGCATTAAATGGAGCATATGCCTTGACCCTGGCCGACCTCGAAAGCTCTGCGTCGTCTGCCAATAGACATACCGGCGATCGTGAGCCCGTATCGATGCGCCGACCTGATTTGGCTCCTCGTATGGCAATCGAGGCGTGGAAGGCCGACAAGGAGCGGCACAGGGCGCGCGATCGAGTCTTCGATCGTCACCTGGAGCGGGCCCTCTACAGGATCTCGCGCGAGAGGGTTGGGCTGACCGTCCGGTCGTATACCCATCACGTGCACGAGCCACAGCAGCCTACTGAGGATCGTGAGGCGTGTGAACGTCGCAAGCACAGAGATCGCCAGCGCGTCTATCGCAATGGCAGTGCCGATAACGTCCGGACCTGGACTGACCTGTCCACGTTTACCCCCGAAGAGAAGGCCGCCTACAAGCGCGCGCAGGCAACTGAGCGGAAGCGCTGTCAGCGTGCGCGTGAGCGTGAAAAGAAGTTCGGTATTTCGGATGACATCGACGTTGACGAAGCGCTCAGAACCCTCGACCTCGAAGAATAAGGGAAGTGCGGTGACCAACACCATCGGTTGGGCCAACCGCGTTGGATGGGATCGATCAGCTAGAGGCCACGGTGCCGATCGACCCATGCCTGCAGCGATGCAGCCAGGTCTGATTTCAGACGGTGCTCTTGATTCAGGGCTCTTCCGACGCTGGCGTCGAGTCGTTTCCGACCTAGCTCGTCCATAACGGTGCCCATCTTGATCCCGCGCCGGGCCATGATCTCGATGACCCGGCGCTTGCCATCGAATGTCAGACGGCCCTCGGCATCCGTGATCGCCAGCAATGAGGTCGTCGACGACGGCGGAGATGCGGCGCCGCTCGTTCGGCCTCCAACAATCGACAGAAATTCAGCTCTTTCGGTCGGAGTGGCCTTCTTCCATGCCCTTATCAACGCGTGGATCTGCTTGGGGGGCTGCCGAACGCCCGCGGCCAGGATCGCCGCAGCTGCGCTCTTAAAATCGCCGGCTAGATAGCGCGCATAGATCGCGGGATGCTTCTTCTCGACAACGCCGAGGTAATAGACGTTGTCGCGCTTTTGCTTCGCCATAGCGTCTGGTAGATTCAGCTACAGCCGTTCGTCAAGCGGGTAAGGCGAGCCTCGATCGGCAGGCCGAGCCAGGCAGGCCGCTGTAGCGATTTTGACGCTGTCCCCGTGCCGGCCACCCGGATCAACGCTGCTCAATCACACGAGCCACAAGAGGCGCCGAGCGATCTATCGCTCCAGCGCTGTTTACCCTGGTCAACCAAGAGGGCGCATTTGGACAACTTGCGGTCAACCAACATGCCGAGAGGGCACCAGAATACCTATTTGGGGCGGCCCGCAAGGTAAACCACGCAGCGCGGAAAATTCAATGAAATCAGTCGTTGGTTGACCGTAAGTTTACCCTAAGTTGTCCTGGAACGCTGAAATCAAAAAAGATCTCGGCACACGACCTGCATTGCAGCCTGATGCCGCAGGTTCACTGATTTCGACATTTCGCGTGTCCGGAGTCGAATTTCGATTGCTTCTCGCTTGCAGGGCGTCCCCGGAGAGGCGCGCGCGATAGCGATGACCGCATTCGAATAGATGCCGAGACGGACCTTCACTGCGGATGTCTGCGTTATCGGAAAATCCCGACGACGGACACCTCGAGCCTCGCCGGAACCCAGGATGAAGGGAAGCTCACTGGCAGCAACAACCCGTTTGCGCTGCATGGGTAGCGCTCAACGCTGCTGAGCCAGTTGGTGACTCTCCCTGCGAATCCTAGGGCGCATATTCGTCGTCACTGCGGTCGATGGAGCGCTGCTCGAGGCTGGCCGCGATAGCGCATCTGAGGTTGTCAGATCCTGGCGCGACGCCAGCCGGCTCGCTTGGCGTCGGCCTCAGTGCAGAACCATCGCTCTCCGCGCCACCAATGCAAGACGACGTCGGCATAATACCGCTGGCCTGGAACGTGGTAGATGCGCTCGCCGGTGGAACTGATGTTTCCGCGAATTTTGCAGCTCGGCGATACGGCTGCTTTGAGTGGCTCGCGGTAGATCCACATGCCTGCGCATAGGCTGGTCAAGCGTAAGCGTCGTCCCGGTGCCACCTTTCGGACTGGGGCATGAACGTTGATGTTCCGAGCCTGGAGGGCTTGGACATATGACGATTTCAGAGCTTACGCTTAAATCGAGCGCCGAGATCGACGAGCCGGTTCGGCGGTTTGAGGTCTTCACGGGTGCGGGGCGCCGTCGGGACTGGTCTGCCGAGGACAAGGCGCGGATCGTGGCGGAGAGCTTCGAGGCTGGTGCGACGGTGAGCGCCGTCGCCCGCCGCCATGCCTTGTCGCCGCAGCAGTTGTTCACCTGGCGGCGCGAGATCCGCAAAGCCGCGGAAGCGATGCCAGCGTTCGTGCCGGCGGTGGTCGCGTCGGAATCTGCCGTCGCACCGGAGCGGACGGCGCCAACGTCACGCCCGAAGCGGCGCGCTCGGTCGCGCCGCGCGGCAGCCATCGAGGTCGACGTCGCTGGCGTCAGGGTAACGATCGAGAACGGGGCCTCGCCGGTCACGATCGCGGCGGTGCTCGGCGCGTTGAAGGCCGGATCGTGATCGGCCCGACCGGCGCGGTCCGCGTCATGGTGGCGACGAAGCCAGTCGACTTCCGCAAGGGCGCCGAGGGGCTGGCCGCGCTGGTGCGCGAGACGATGGGCGCCGACCCGTTCTCGGGCACGATCTACGTGTTCCGCGCCAAGCGCCCGGACCGGGTGAAACTGGTGTTCTGGGACGGCACCGGCGTGGTGCTGGTCTCGAAGCGTCTGGAGGATGGCGAGTTCCGCTGGCCCAGGATCGAGGACGGAGCCCTGCGGCTGACGGCGGCCCAGCTTCAGGCCCTGTTCGAAGGGCTGGACTGGCGCCGGGTCCATGAACCGCAGCGGGCGGCGGCGCCGGTCGCCGCGAGCTGAAAGCGCTCGCAAGCATCTGACGAATATGATTGAATCGGCGTCATGGCCGCGCTCCCGCCAGAGCTCCCCCGTGACCCCGAGACGCTTCAGGCGATGCTGATCGCGCGGGAAGCGGAGATCGAGCGCCTGCGCCAGATCATCAAGGAGTTGCAGCGGCACCGCTTCGGCCGCCGGGCCGAGACCTTGCCGGAGGATCAGCTTCTGCTGGGGCTGGAAGAGGCCGAGCAGGTCGAAGCCGCCGAGTTTGCGGCGTCCGAGGAGACAGCGCCGGCTGAGAAGGCAGCCCGGGAGCGCCAGCGTCGCGCGAACCGTGGCGCGCTGCCGGCGCATCTGCCGCGGATCGAGATGATGGTCGATATCGAGAGCGACACTTGTCCTTGCTGTTCCGGTAAGCTTCATCGCATCGGCGAGGATGTGGCCGAGCGCCTCGACATCGTGCCGGCCCAGTTCCGCGTGCTCGTGCTGCGCCGGCCGAAATATGCCCGCCGCTCCTGCGAAGACGTCGTGGTGCAGGCTCCGGCCCCGGCCCGGCTGATCGAGGGCGGGATCCCGACCGAGGCGACGGTCGCCCAGGTGCTGGTCTCCAAATATGCCGATCATCTGCCGCTGTATCGTCAGGCCCAGATCTATGCGCGCCAGGGCGTCGCGCTCGATCGCTCGACGCTGGCCGACTGGGTCGGGCGCGCCGCCTTCCTGTTGCGGCCCGTGCATGAACGGATGCTGGCGGTGCTGAAGGCCTCGCCCAAGCTGTTCGCCGACGAGACCACGGCGCCCGTGCTCGATCCCGGCCGGGGCCGGACGAAGACGGGCCAGCTCTGGGCTTATGCCCGCGATGACCGGCCCTGGGGCGGCGCCGATCCACCCGGCGTCGTCTATGTCTATGCTCCCGACCGCAAGGCGGAACGGCCGATCGCTCATCTCGCCGGCTTCCGCGGCATCCTCCAGGTCGACGGCTATGGCGGCTACAAGGTGTTGGCCGAACGGGGCGAGGTTCGCCTGGCCCTGTGCTGGTCGCATGTGCGGCGACGCTTTTACGAGCTCGCTCAGTCCGGCCCCGCTCCGATCGCCAGCGAAGCCCTCCAGCGCATCGCCGAGCTCTATCGCATCGAAGCCGCGATCCGTGGCCATGATGCCGATGCACGTCGGGTCGCGCGCCAGGAGAAGAGCAGGCCGATCCTCGAGGCCATGGAGCCATGGCTGCGCGAGAAGCTCAGCCTGATCAGCCAGAAGACGAAGCTCGCCGAAGCCATCCGCTATGCGCTCTCGCGTTGGCAGGGCTTGAGCCTCTTCCTCGATGACGGTCGCGTCGAAATCGACTCCAACACTGTCGAGCGCTCGATCCGGCCGTTGGCCCTGACCAGGAAGAATGCGCTCTTCGCCGGCTCCGACGGCGGCGCCGAGCATTGGGCCGTCATCGCCTCGCTCGTCGAAACCGCAAAGCTCAACGGCGTCGAGCCGCACGCCTATCTCGCCGATGTCATCGCCAGGATCGTCAGCGGCCATCCCAACAGCCGCATCGATGAGCTGCTGCCCTGGGCCTATCCGGTTCAGGCCCCTCTCAGGGACGTGGCCTGAGGACGACGCTTACGGTCAAGCCAATGGCGACCACGATCCATTTCGCAGCGAGCCCAAAATTGAACTCCCGCCTCGGACGGCCTGGTCTGAAGCGAACAACAGTCATAGGCTCCACGATAGAGGTAAGGCGCTAACGCTCCGTGGAAGGCGCCGGTCGATTTTGAACTGGTCGCGATACCCTGGGCGATCAGCGACGGCTGTCGACTACGACCAGGTTGCGAAGATCCTCGACGCTCAGCAGCGCCTTCCTCCTGTGCAACATTCGATGGCAGTTCGCGCAGACCAGCGCGAGATCCTCGAGGCGCGTCTTGTCGCCAGGAGTGAGTGATGCGACCGGCTTTCTGTGATGGACCTCGATGAAGCCCTGACCCAGATCGCCATATCGGTCGGCGAACTCGAAGTCACATGCCTCGCAGGCCAGACGTCCGAGCTGCGCATGAACATGCTCGCGCTTTCGCTGGATCAGCTTCCGGCTGCGCTCCCGAGAGAGATGAAGGCGCAAAATCAGGCCACCTTCCTCGACCTCCAGATCGTCGTCGACCGGCGAGATGGTGACCGCATCGTCATCGATCGCTGTCCTGATTGCTCGCGCCGCTTGCGTCAGGGCAGCCCCGTCGAGAGCGAAAGTGATCCAGACCTCTTCCTCCAGCTTGTTGCCCTGGGACAGCCCGATCTTCCCGGCTGCCTGGAACGCTGGGTCGAACCTCCGGAAGTTCATCATCTTCATGTAGACGCCGTTGGCGTTGCGATAGGTCTCGCTTCGTTCGATTCCTCGGCGCTCGCCCAGCCGGTTCAGAAGCTCCGATAGTGCGGCGACCTGAGCGCTGGTCTTGCTCGGCGGTGACGCTGGATTAACCATGTAGAGCTCAAGCGCCAGCACGTGCTCGTCCCACGTCCAGTCGATGCGAGCCGAGCGAGGCACGACCTGGAAATTGAGATCCGTTAGCTTCCGGACGGCATCTCCAAGTCCACCTGACAATTCATTGTGCTTCAGCGGTCGTCCGTCACCGGGGAGGTATTTGTGGGCGACGGCGACGATCGCCTTGGAGTCGTATTCCTTCCCGTCGACCAGGAGCATGTAGTCCTTAGCCGTGCCGAAGCCGTAGGTGCGGAGGAATGTCTCGCGTCCGAGCTCGTCGAATTCGGCCAAGGCTCTGTGAACTGCGTCTGATGTCAAAGGCGCTCGGACCATTGTGATTTTTCTCCTTTCAGGCACGGCGCCCTAGCGTCTCACCAATATTTGACTTAGCAAAAATCGTCGATCGATCCCTTGGAACGCCTTAGTATTCCCATGCGCTTTGTTGCCGATGGCCCGTCGGTCCCCGATGACCTGCTTGTAGCCCGCGATTTGGGAGATGTTATCTTCTTCTGCGGCGCTGGCGTCTCACAAGCGAATGCGCATCTTCCCAACTTCGAGAAGCTTGGACGGGACGTCATTCGCTTGTTGGGGGCAGCCCAGAACAGTCCAGCTCGGCAACTCCTCGAGAAGGCCATCGAGATGGGCCAGATGGCTGGTGTGGGCGGTCTATTGGCGACCGATCGTGTATTTGGTTTGCTCGAACGGGAATTCGAGGTCAACGACGTTCGCGAAGCCGTGGCCGAGGCGATCAGGCCACCGGAGGGCTACGCACTCGACGCACATCGCATTTTGCTTAACCTGGCTACGTCACGAACTGGTGTGACCCGACTGGTCACAACTAATTTCGACCTACTGTTCGAAGAGTGTGAACCCGCGCTCGAATCCTGGGGGCCGCCGCGACTGCCGGACCCACGAAGCGACCGCGAGTTTCGCGGCATCACCCATCTACACGGCCGCGTCGACAAACATTACCGGCGACCACAGGACGATGAGTTCGTCGTCTCCAGCGCCGATTTTGGTCGAGCCTATCTGTCGGAAGGTTGGGCGACGCGTTTCATCCAGTCGCTGCTGGCTAGGTTTCAGATCGTCTTTGTTGGTTACACGGCGGACGATCCCCCAGTGCAATATCTGCTAGAGGCATTGAACCTGCGGGCCGGAAGCCGAAACCGACTCTTTGCGTTTCAGTCGGGCGAGAGCACGGAGGCCGCGGCGCTCTGGGAGCATCGCGGTGTCCAGGCGATACCGTTCGACAGCAGTAACGGGTTCGCCCCGCTATGGGATACGCTGGCGGCATGGGCGCATAGGGCGCGGGACGTCGATGGCTGGTATACTGATCTGCTGAGCAGCGCGAAGGCAGGCCCCAGCGTGATCGACGCGCATGTCCGAGGGCAAATCGCGCATGTCGTGTCAACGCGCGAAGGTGCGCACCGGATCGCGACGGCGCAGATGCCGATCGATGCAAGCTGGCTCCTGGCCTTCGATCCGCAACTTCGCTATGGGCACCCCGGTCCCTTAAAGCCCGATGACGACGCGAGCGGGATACTGGACCCGTTTGACGCACTGGGCTTCGATTTCGACGCACCGCCCGAGCCGACACAGCCGGACGATAAGTTGAACCAACGCAAGATTCCGGACGGCGCCTGGGATCCGTTCGCGCCGACTCGGCTCGATTATGAAGAGTCCGGCGAGGCCTCGACCAACACGCTACGCGGCACGGCTGCGACTATGGCCGCGCCGCTGTCCCCACGTCTCGCTAGCCTCGGTATCTGGATTCAACGTGTCGCCCATCAGCCTGTAGCCTTGTGGTGGGCCGCACACCAAGCCGGATTGCACCCGGACATCCGGCGCAGCATCGAGTCCCGGATGCGGCATGAGCCTCAGCAGTTTCCTGAGAGCGTTCGCCGAGGCTGGCGCTTGCTCTTCTCAGCCTGGTCCGACATGCGTGCGAACCCGGACATGCTGCGGTATGACATCCTAGATCGCTCGGTAAAGGAGGGTTGGTCCACTAGCCTAGTCCGTGAAATTGCCGGGATGTATCGACCACAACTCAAGATCGAACGAGTGTTCGGCATTGACCACCCTCTCACTTGGTCGGATGCGGGCGTGCCTGAGGCTGTGGTGAGCATTGATATTGAGTATCCGCATCCTCACGAGGGGCTACACATCCCGGACGAATACGTTGGCTATGCGGTGAGCCAGTTTCGCGCGAACTTGGAATTGGCGGTCAGCCTGGAAAGAGAAGTCACCGGAGACGAACGCCTGTATTTTGAGACCACCCGAGCGCCAGATAATGGGCCAGCCCTGCCCGACAACAGCTACGGACTCACCGGGCCGATTCTGATGGTTCAGAACTTGATGGCGCGCTGGCTCCGACTCGACCCCACCGCAGCGCGCGACGAGGTGCGTCGGTGGCCAGTCAGTGACGAGCACATCTTTGCGCGACTACGAATCTGGGCCGCGGGCCATGAGCTCATCCCGGCGGATGAGGCTGCGAGAATGTTGCTATCGTTCTCGGAGCGCGTGTTCTGGGGATCATTACACGAGCGAGATTTGCTTTACGCACTGCGCGATCGCTGGGCGGAGCTGCCGAGCGAATTGAAAACAGCCATTGAAGCGCGGCTTCTAACGGGCGCATTTCCTTGGAGCAAAGACGTGCGTGGCGGCGCGGAACGTGCGATCGCCGACGATCGGCTGAGCCGCTTGCACTGGCTGTCCAGCCATGGCGTGCAGTTCACGTTCGACCTGGCCGCGGAGATGGCGGCGTTGCGCGCCGCGGCGCCTGGATGGACCGAGCGCGTTGGCGACGAGGTGGCTAAATCTCGGGCGCCAGTAGTCTACAGCATCGAAACGGACAATGCCGCCGAGCCGCTGCTCAAAACGCCCATTCCGGAGATCTTGGCGAAGGCAAGGGAGGCTGGAAGGTTAGACTTGTTCGATCGCGTCCAGCGCGAACCGTTCCGGGGTCTCTCGGAGCATCGCCCGGTCCGGGCTCTGGGGGCGCTTACGCATGTCGGACGCAAAGGCGAAGCACCTCGCACAGCTTGGTCCACATTCCTATCTGCTGATATGCGCCAAAAAGACAACGCGCGGATGATCTCGGTGATCGTCGGTCGTCTAGTTCGCCTGCCGATGGACCAGTTCCAAAAGATTGCTTACCCAGTCTCAGAGTGGATGGAAGCCATCGCTGCTCGGCTTTATGGCGATACTAGCCAGGCCTTCGAACCACTCTGGTCACAGATGATGCAGGCATTGGCGACGGGCGATCCCGGGCGCCGCCCCAGGCTCGGTAACGGCTGGGCGGACATCGCGCTAAACGCGCCAGTAGGTAGGTTGGTAAACCTGCTCATGAAAGATCCGGCCAAAGATGGCCTGGGGTTATGTGCCCAGTTCCCCGCCCACTGGACTTCTAAGCTACAACAACTTCTCAGCCTGCCGGGAAATCTTCGCAGCCAAGCCCTCGTCATGATCGGCTTACAATCGGCATGGCTCTACGCCATTGACCCGGTTTGGACAGCACGCGAACTGCTCCCAGCGGCCGACGACCAGGGAGATGACGGAGACGCGTTTTGGGACGGCGTTTTTTGGGCAGCGCGGCCAAGTCGCATGCTATATCCGCGTTTGAAGGCTGGGTTGGCGGCTCGATCACGACAGCCGCGCTGGCAACGTCAGCACGGAAATGTCCTGGCTGGCCTTCTACTTTCCGGCTGGCTCGGCGAGAGAGAAAACACGCAGTCGGCGCGCCACGCCTCGGACGTTGAGTTGCGCGAAATATTGATCCACACAGGCGATGAGCTGCGAGGTCAGTTTATCTGGCATCTTGAGCAATTGCTCACAGCTGACGATGGTAAGTGGCGAGATCAGGTAATTCCATTCCTGGCCGACGTCTGGCCCAAGCAGCGAGCGCTTCGGACGCCAGCGAATTCGGCGAGGCTCGCGGATCTCGCCCTGGCGAGCGGCGACCTTATGCCGGGGGTTGTCGACCTGATCCTGCCGCGCCTAGTCCCTGTCCGCGGCCTAAATCTGCGGATGATCCTAAAAGATGGGGATGACCATCCCGCTGTGCATCATCCGCGCGCCACGCTCGATCTTCTGTGGGGCGTGTTGGCGGAGGATCCCAGACAATGGCCTTATAAGATTGAGGAAGTGCTTAATCGCTTAACCGAGGCTCCCGAGACAGCGGGGGATCCGCGGCTTTCCGAACTCAGACGGCGGCGCGAGCGATAGCGCTGTTGCGATCTAACCCGGCGCCATTGGCAAGCGCTGGCCGAAGATGGGCTGCCTCCGCCACAGCCGCGGCGCGCCCGACACGATTCGAACGTGTGACCTTTGCCGCTTCGGGCTCTGCTCAATCGCAAAATCCCTCGTTGCCGAAGCAGCCGGGATCGGCTATCCACCTTCCACGGATTGCGCCCGTAGCTCAGCTGGATAGAGCGTTGCCCTCCGAAGGCAAAGGTCACACGTTCGAATCGTGTCGGGCGCGCCATTTCCGGTCAAAGCTGGGCACAATCGTGCCAGCTCCGGTTTTCTCCTGAACAAGCCCTTCTGCCAGAGCCTGTTTCGGGCCGAGGATGCGGATTTCCTCAGGTCCGATGACGACGCGGTCCACGAACAGATGCAGCCATGCCCGGCGGAAGGCTGGATCGGCACTGCGCAGCCGCTCGCTGATCTTCTGCGAAAATGCGGCCACCCGTTCGTCCGAGATGCGTGTACCGTGCAGCACTCGCCTGCACTTCAACTGCTCGATTCGCTCCTGTCCGTCAGCGACGCGGAGTTTTGCGTCGGCAACGCGTTGAGCGAAATTGGCATCCCGATAGTCGGTGATGCCGTTCTCGATCGCGTCGTAGAGGCGGTTCAATGCGCCAAGTTCAGCTATTGGCGCATTGGTGCTTCAAGTCATCGATTCCAGCGTCAGGATAGCGCTTGGTAAGGTCAATTCGCCGCGATGACGCACTTGGTTGACCGTCCTTGCCCCTGCCGTCGCTTAGACAAGGTCAGACCGAGTATGATGGCACAGGCGAGAGCATTGCCTCCGAAGACTGCCGCCATCGTCCAATCGTGAGCGGCTAGGAGGGCGTATACGACCGTGGTCAGGTGCGAAATCGCAAACAGGCTCCAGGTCGCGCACGAAATCGCCCGCGCGCCGTCAGGGGTCTGAATGATGCGCAGGATCTGCGGCAGATAGGCGAGAGCGCGGATGGCGTTGCACAGCGTAAACACAGCTGTCGCCAGTTCAGCCGCTGTCATGGCAGCCTCCTTGTGCAAGGAAGAGGAAGCTCAACGGCCGCCGGCTGCGGCAGCCAGCCTCGCGCTGAGATCAGTGTAGATCGCAATTGCCTCGGCCTTTCGCCCGTCGCGACATGCGACCCGCGCATCGATAAGCTTCATCGCGGCATCAGCGACAATCTCCGCAGCAAGGCTCCGATCCTCCCCATGCTGTTCGATCAGGCTGAAGACGGCCAGGTCATGCGGCGCACAGGCTTCAGCTGCCGTGCCGCCGGCAAGGGCCGTGGAGGATCCGGGCGGACTCTGCATCAGCAGCGCGAAAACCACGCCAAGAAGCCATCTGCTGGACATGACGCACCTCCTGAACCTGTCAGCCGCCGGATTTGACGGGTGCGGACATCTTGTCCGGAATGGAAGTTGGCGAAGGGGTGGCTCCGTCTCCCTTCTCTCGGGACTGATTGACCACATCGCCCGTCACCTCGTTCAGGCAGACCGTCTGGAAGATCGAATATCCCCTAGGGCAGACGTCCCGGGCGCCCTGCGCAAAAGAGAGGTCCGACATCGGCAGGAGGCCGAGCAGGCACGCCGCGATGCCGCGGGCTTGTGCGGAGCGACGGATGACGCTGCGTACGTTTGATGAGATGACCATGGTGGCCGTCCTTCTTGTCATCTGTGAGGGTTGACGTCGAAAGGGCGACCGCTTGCGCGCGGCGCCGCAGAATCGGTCGACCATGGGGAATCCGGATCAGTTGAGCGCCGTCGCGACCTTGGCGATCCCCGCCTTGGCGCAGGTTTCGTCCTTGTCACCACCGGGCGCGCCGGAAACCCCGACGGCGCCGATCGTCTCGGCACCAGCCTTGATAGGCACGCCGCCGCCGATCGCGATGACGCCGGGAATCTGGCGCAGCGCTGAAGCATCGCCACTGGCCGTTGCTGTGGCGAACTCCAGCGAGGTCTGGTTGCGGGTCCGGGCCGTGTAAGCCTTCAAGCGGGCGAATTCGACGGTATGAGGCGCTGTGCCATCGCCGCGCAGCGCCGCGGCAAGCTGCCCCGCCTTGTCTACGATGACCACGCTGACGCGGAACGATGTCTTGGCACATTCCTCGACGGCACCGGCGATGATGGCCTGTGCCATGGCCATCGAGACGTTTTTTTCCACTTGAGGCGCTTGCGCATGGGCCGCTGCGGGCAGGCAAAAAAATGCGAATGCGATCAACGATGTCGTTTTCATGTGACAGGCTCCTACAAGCGCCGCTTCAGCGCTCGGATGAAGGTTTCGGTGGAAAGGGCCGGTACCCCGAACTCAGTCGAGGCCCCATTTCGCCTTGATCGCGGCGACGGTTCCGGCTGCCTCCAGCTTCGACAGCGAGCGGTCGATCTTCATCAGCAAATCGGCATCGCCCTTGCGCACCGCGAAAGCGAGATGGCCGACGAGGATGGGCTGGTAGCTTGCGACCGTGCGCAGTCCGCTATTCCCACTCATTCTCAGCAGGAAATTCGCCTGCAGCCCATTGTCGATGATCCCGTCGACGCTGCCAGCCTGGAGCTTGGCGATCGATTCCGGCGGCGTCGCCGAGAGCGAGAGGTCCGCGCCGGCGTCCTCGAGCGGCTTGACATAAGAGCTGCCGCGCGACGTCGCGATCTTCATCCCCTTGAGATCGGAGACCGATTTGAAGGCAGCGGTATTCGACGCCTTCACGATCAGGACGTCGCGATAGCTGCCATAGGGATGGGTGAAATCGACGACCTTCTGGCGCTCGGACGTGATGCCAAATGAGCCCGCGATGGTATCGATCCGCCGTTCGGCCAGCGCCTGCTGCAATTCACCAAAGGGCATCGCCTGGAACTGCAGGCTGAGGCCCGCATCGGCACTGATCGCCTGCATGATCTCGACGGCGAATCCCTCAGGCGCCTTCGTGTCCTGATTCAGGCCGGATGCGGGTTGCCCTGCCGGCGTGATGCCGACCTTGACCAGCGCCTGGGCATGGGCGGCCGGCATTGCAGCCCAAAGACCCATGACGAGAGCTCCTGCGATCCCGGTTTTCATGATGTCGTCCTCGTTTGCTGGAGCCGATGCTCCGATCACCAGGACGATAGGCGCCGCCATCAGGCAGCAACATTATCCGCAGGTGCCGTCGACAGGCGCGCCATGGGCGCGCGGATCGATCGGCAAGCTTTTGTCTTTGCAGGCGAAAACTCCAGGAAGGCATGCCGGCGTCGGTGCCGGCACCTCGGTATCAACCGCTAGGCATTGGCCTTCCGCTACGGCATTCTGGTCGCCCTAGCCGGAGGCCGATATGCATAGCCGACGCGAACTTCTGATCATGACAGCTTGTGCCTCAGCCTCTCGTAGCCTCGCGGCGACGCCGGGCCGGGCCAGGCGTATCGGCTGGCTCACGGCCCAGCCGGCGGCGAGCCTTGTGCCCTATCTCGACGCATTGCGAGAGGGGCTCGTGGAACAAAAGCTCGTTCCCGGGGAAAGCATCGAGATCCTCTATCGCTATGGCGACGACAAGATGGATCGCGTTCCGGCATTGGCGCGGGAGCTCGTCACGAGCGGCGTCGAGCTTCTGATGGTGCAGGGCGCGGCGATCCCGGACGTGCTCAAACTGGGATTGCCCATCCCGATTATTTTCGTCACGAGCGCCGATCCGATCTCCGCCGGCTTCGCCAAAAGCCTCTCCCAACCTTCCGGCAATTGCACCGGCGTCACCTTCATGGCCTTCGAACTGCTCGGGAAGCGGCTGGAGCTGCTGAAGGAGATCGTCCCGAAACTGAATCGCGTCGCCGTGCTCGGCAATCCGCATCACGCGGGCTCGGATATCGAGCGCGCCTCCTCCGAGGAAGCCGGGCATCGCCTCGGGATCGCGATCGATTTTATCGCCACGCCGAACAGCGACGCGGTGCTGGCGGCGCGGGCCGATCTCGCCCGTCTTCGGCCTGACGCGATCTCGCTCCTGCCCGACGGCTTCGCCATCGCGCATCGCAAGACGATCATGGCGCTTGCGAACGAGGAGCGCATCCCCGTCATCTCCGGCTGGCCGGTCTTCGCTCAGGCCGGCGCGCTCTGTACCTACGGCCCGCGATTGTCACTGATCTACCGTCGCGTCGCGTTTTTCGTGGCGCGTATCCTCGCCGGCGCCAAGCCGGGCGACCTGCCGGTGGAACGCCCGACGCAGTTCGAACTCATCCTGAACCAGACAGCGGCCCGCTCCTTCAACCTAACCTTTTCGCGCGCAATTCTAGCGCGTGCTGACGAGGTGATCGAGTGAAGCCAGCCGATCGGCGCAGCTTCGCTCGCCCCGGACATTTTGTCCGGAGACTGGGACGTCGATTGTCGATCAAGGTCGCGGCAGCGATCGCAGGCATCGCCGCGCTCGTGCTGGTCTGCGCCGGCGGCATGAGCTTGTGGCTCTTCCTCGGCGCCCAGATGAGGACGGTGACGGCGCTGCATCAGCTGCAGGCCGCGACGGCGGCCGAACGCATCCTGCGTTTCGTCGACGAGCTCGAAGCGCATCTGCGCTGGCTGATCGCGCCGTCTTGGTCGAGCACGAATGAGGATGATCGGCGGATTGATGCGCTACGAACCCTGCGGGCACTCGCGCCGGTGAGCACGCTGCGCCTGCTTGATCCGCAAGGCCGGGAGCAACTGCGCGTATCCCGTTTAGGGCCGGATGTCGCGGCCTCGGGCGCGGATCTCGGCCAGACGGAAGCCTATCTGGCCGCGCGGCAACAGGGGCGCCATGTCGGTCCGGTCTATTTCCAGGACGGCTCAGAGCCCTACGTTACCATCCATCTCGGTGGCGCTTCCACCCGCCAAGGCAGCGTAGTCGCGGACGTCAATCTCAAGCTGATCTGGGACATCGTTGCGGCAAGCCGTATCGGCGAGGCCGGCCACATGCTGCTGGTGGACGATGCGGGGCGCCTGATCTCGCATCCCGATATCAGCCTGGTCCTGCGGCGAGCCGACGTCTCGACCCTGCCACAGGTCCGGGCCGCGCTGACCGCGGCGCCACCCGGCGAGAGGGCATCCCTCGTCCCCGGCCGGGATCTCGACGGGCAGAAGATCCTGTCGGCGCATGCCCGTTTGCCGTCGCTCGGCTGGAATGTCGTCACCGAACTGCCGCGGGCCGAAGTGCTGGCACCCGTTTATGCCTCCATCCGCCTATCGCTCGTCGCCTTGCTGGGTGGGCTCGTGGCGGCGATCATCTGCGGCGTCCTGATCGCGAGACACATGACCCGGCCGATCGAGACGTTGACCGCCGGCGCGGCCAGGATCGGCGCCGGAGCGCTCGATCATCGGATCGCGATCACCGGCTCGGACGAGTTCGCGGAGCTCGGCGAGCGCTTCAACGAGATGGCCAACAGCCTCCAGGCCGAACGGGCGACGCTCGAACACAAGGTTGCGCAGAGGACGCAGGAACTGGCGCGCGCCAATCAGGCCAAGTCCCGGTTCCTCGCCAGCGCCAGCCACGACCTGCGCCAGCCTCTACACGCCTTGAGCCTCTTCATCGACGAATTGCGCGCCAATCCGACAAGAGACCGGCGCGCGCGCCTCAACGGCAAGCTCGCCGAGGCCGTTGACAGCCTCAACAGCATGTTCGACGCGATCCTGGATACCTCGAAGATCGAGGCAGGCGCGATCAGGCCAGCGCGATCGCGCTTTCCTATCGCCCCGCTCTGCGATGCCTTGCGTGTGCTCTTTGCACCGGCAGCCTCGGCCAAGGACCTGGCGCTGGAAATCGGCAGCAGCGACCTCTGGATCGAAAGCGACGCCTTGCTCCTGCAGCGCATCCTGCAGAACCTTCTGGCGAACGCAATCCGCTACACGAACAACGGCAGCGTCACGCTATCCTGCACTGATCGCGACGGCCAATTGATGATCGCGGTCACGGATACGGGCCCGGGTATCCCCGCAGAGATGCAATCCGACATCTTCGGAGAGTTTTTCCGGGCGCCGACACCCGGCCAGAGTGGCGAGCGCGGACTGGGGCTCGGGCTCTTCATCGTAGCAAGCTTCGCACACCTGCTGAACCACCCGGTCAGCCTGGATTCGACACCGGACCGCGGCTCCACCTTCGCGATACAGGTGCCCGTCGTTCCATCGATAGCCGAGCCCTCGCCGACAACTGATCTCCGGCGCCATACCCTCTTCGGTCAGGGGCGCTATGCGGTGGTACTCGGAGACGATCCGGCAGCACGGAATGCAACGGCCAGCCTGCTCCGTTTGTGGGGCTTCGATGTCCGAGAGACGGCATCGCCGGTCGAATTGGAAAGCGGTCCTGTTGATTTGCTCGTCGCTGACGGCGATGGCATAGGCACATCCGATGGGGTCGCGGCCATTGCAGCGATGCGGGATTTGCGACCCGGCCTCCGGGTCATCATGCTCAGCGGGCAGCCGCAAGCTCTCCAACTGGGCGAGGCAAGTGCCACGATTGACGTGCTGCGCAAGCCCTTGCTGCCGGTCGCGCTGCGCGCCGCCGTCGCGAAGGCTATGACCGGGACTAGCTGCCCGTGAAGGGAGACGGAGCGCTCAGGCGATATCCGGCAATTGCCAGCCATAGCGGGCGATTGTGAGCGCCGCCTCGGTGCGGTTACTGACCTGGAGCGCCCGCATCAGCGCGGTGACATGATGTTTCACTGTGACTTCGGCAATCGAGAGCGTGCGGGCGATAGCCTTGTTGCTGCGGCCGCGCATCAAGAGTGCCAGCACTTCGAGCTGCCTTTCCGTGAGGCCGAGCTCTGCTGGCGTCGGCGGCCGTACCGGTGCCGCCGGGAGCACCTCTTTCGACCGGGACGGCCAAGCTTCAGGCGGAATATAGATGCCGCCTGCTAAGATGAGGTGGAGCGCGCTGACCATGACCGAGCGGGGCGCCGATTTCGGGATGAAGCCGACCGCGCCGGCATCGAGTGCCGCAGCCATCACGGCGGCTTCGGTGCTGCTGGACAGGACGACGACCGCCGTCGCGGGGCGACACGCACGGATTGTCTTCAGAAGATGAAGGCCGTCGCCGTCGGGCAAACCAAGATCCAGGATGACGAGCTGCTTCTCGGGATTGCTTTCGGCGAGTTCCATAGCCTTGTGGGCGGAGTCCGCCTCGTCGATGACAGCACACGCCACAATCTCGGCCAGAATGGCGCGAAGCGCGTCGCGAATAAGGGCATGGTCATCGACAAGAAGGATTTGCATGACAGGGCTTAAATTGCCCCAGCCACGACGTTGCGACAATCGCCGTTCTTTCAACTTTAGGTTTCTGAGGAGCCACGTCCGCCTGACCGGGAAGCCCTATCGCGGCCTCGAAAGCGCTGCTCAGGGAATGTCCGCTCTCCGGCACCAAGCCAACTTCCGCTCATGGCGCAACTCGGCGAGCTGTTTGTCGATTGTTCCGATTAAGTCTACGCGCCCAGCCCGCCCGTCAGCATCTACTTGATCTCGACGACCCCCTCGATGCCGAGGATGGCCGAATTGATGTCGACCATGCCGTATTCGAGCTCTTCGGCGACGCGAAAGGCGCGGCCGAGATCCTTGGTGTAGAAATACGCCAGGAGGTCGAAGGGCGTGCCCCGATCACGGTCGCCCCGGCTATGGTCGCAAAGGCGATCTTCCGGCTGAACCAGATCGCTCCCATCCAGCCGAGGTCCGAGACATAGTCCCGATACCATTTCAGGCTGAGACCCTGCGGCGGGAACCGGATGTAGGATGCCTCCCCCAGCGACATCGGTATAACGATGAGCGTCAGCAGCAGAAGGAAAGCCAAGGATTGCGTTCAAATTGACCTACGATCGCAGTCCCCGCTGGCTCCTTCGATTCTTATTTTTCGGCAAAGTAGCGCGATGATGCTCATCGTACCGTGCCCTTCCGCTACCCGAGATCGTCGAGCGCGGCGATGATGAAGCCGCCGATCAGGCCGAGATGCTCGAAGAAGCTGTTCGTCGCCATCATCCGCCCCTGGCCCGCCGGCATGTCCCAGAAGCGGATGGCGATGAAGGTCGCCACGAGCGTGAAGCCGGCGAGCGCAAGCGCGGCGAGCCAGCGCCAGCGGCCGGTCAGGATCATCGCGGTCGCCACGAGCTCGAAGACGATGACGCCGACCGCGAAGAGCGGCGCCGGGGTCAGGCCGAAATGGCCGGGGGAGGCGCGCTCTCGTCGGCGCTGGCGAAATCCCGGGCTCCGTAGACGACCTTGCCGCCGACGACGGTGAGATCGGCGGTGATGAAGGAGAGCTCGTCCTCCGGGCAGGCGAAGAAATCGCGATCGGGCACGATCAGGTCGGTGATCTCGCCGCCGGGCGGCTGAGGCGTATCCTTCGTATAGCCGACGGCCCGCAGCGCCGCGCCGTTGAGCAAGGCGCGGTCGTAGAGATGCAGGATGAAGACCGGCGTGTCCGGCGCGACCGCATTGAGTTCCTCGATCGTCGGCAGGCGCTTCTCGGCGAACTGATGCTCGGTGAAGCCGCCGACGACGCGCACCCATTGCGGCGGCGGCGTTACCGCGACCTGGCGCTTGAGCATGTTCATCGCGTCGGCGAGCGAGCGCACGCCGTCCCAGCGCAGCTCCATGTGCGCCGATGCAGCGCCTGCGGATCGATGCGCTTGCCGCCATAGTCGGCAGCGCGGCCATAGGGTGCCCAGGCGACGGTGGCGAGCTTCCTCCCGACAAGGTTTTCAGGCGGCGTGTTCGTGGCCCGCAGCGCAATGTCGGCGTCTCCCCTGGCCAGGTTGAACGGATCGTTTCCGATCAGGACCTCGATGCGGATCGACGGATGGAGGGTTCTGAACTGCGCCGATATCGGCATGAGGAGGTGACCGGCGATGGCATCGCTCGTCGTGACACGCAGCTCTCCGGTCAAGACCTGTTCCGGCCCGGCCAGGCCCTGCGTGACTGCGACGATGTCGAGCTCGAGTCGTTGAGCCAAGGCAACGACCTCGAGCCCGGCGGAGGTCGGAGTATAACCTGTCCGGCGCCTCTCGAAGAGGCTGACGTGCAGGACATATTCGACCTGGGCAAGCCTGCGGAAAATCGTCGTGTGGTTGACCCCCATCGACGCGGCCGCCCCCGCGACGCCTCCGGCTTCTCCGATGGCCTTGACGACACGCAGGTCGTCCCAGCTCAATCTCTTGAACATATCGGCCGTCATGTCGCCTCACCGGGAAAACACGTGCCCCGCCCGGGAAAGCCGGGCGAGGCACAAAGGGCAAGAAGGTGGCTGGACGTGCCTTCCCAGGCGAAAATGGCGGCGCAGGAGCCCTGTGCCGCCACCTGGACCTGGACTGCGTCAGGGCGCGTAGGCGATAAGGTCCAGCAATGTGTGCGCGCCGGCCGCCTGCAGCGGCCCACCCAGGATGATGGTGGTCGAGACCGGCTTCAGCTGCGGGAAATGCGCGGCCCATTCGTCCATCGATTCAGCGAAGTGGACGCCGTGGTCATGGAAGCAGGCCCGGCGGACGACATTGCTCAATGACGTGCCCGCGGCCTCGCAGATCGCCGCGACATTCTTCAGCATGTACTTCATCTGCTGCCGCGCCGGTTGCCCGTAATAGGGGAAGCTCGGATGCCGGGTCAGGCTCTCCGGGACCTTGCCATTCTCGTCAACAGCGAGCTGCTGGCTCAGGAACAGCAGATTGCCGGCTTTGATCGCCTGGGGCGCGTGGCCGATCGCCTTCGGGGCCTTGTCGGTCGACACGGTTTCGATGCGCTTGTTGCTGTCATTCGCCAGCAAGGTCAGCGCGATCTCGACCTGGCTACCTTTCTTGCTGAGCCCGGAATACGGCACGACGATCCGTGCCGGCGGGTTCGTCGGGAACCACTTCGCCCATGCCGCGTCGATCTCCGCAAAACCGGAGGGATCGCCGATGAACAGCTCGGCCTTGACGGCGCGCCCAAGCGACGATCCGGCCATCTCCGCCATCTTGGCGAGCTTGGCGAGCGTCGCATCGGTTTGCTTCCGCAGTTTCCCGGTGGCGGCGCCGGCCGGGCCAGCCGGATCCGCTGCGAGGAACACCCAGTCGCCGCGGCGAACAGCCGAGGAACGCCCTCCCAATGCGCTCGACTGGCTGAAAAGCGCAGGAAATCCGACATTGGCCCCGCCATCCGCGACGCCGATCAGTTCGATTTCCAGCAGGGTGTCCTTGACCATCAACTCCTTGATGCCGATGCCGGTCGAGGCCGGCAAAGGCTGCGTGAAGACCCGGTCCTGTTGCACCAGGTGAGGCACAGCCGAGATCTGTGGAGACGTGTCGCCTTTCTTGAAGGCCGCCAGCGTCGGATGCCGCGAGGTGTACCACTGCCAGATCCGGGCGGTATCCTTGCTCATGTCGAGGCCCGCGGCCGCGACGGTCTCGGCGAGGTTCGACAGGACGAGCTTCGATTGCAGGCCGAGCCGGACAGGGTGTGCGGGATCATTGCTCCTGGCCGCCGGGTCGATGCCGGTTTTGAAGTCGCTGGCGAGTTGCCCGGCGACGAAGAGCCAGCCTCCGGCCGTGATCGCCGGCGTATAGGGCATCAGCGGCTTCTGCACGCCGCCGGGCCAGACCGCGCGCGGTGCCAGATCGACTGCTTTTGGGGAGGGTGTGCTCGCGGCCCGGTTCTGTGCGAACAGCGGCGCCGGGGCCAGCGAAGCTGCGCCCAGAAGGCCCTGGGTGAAGGCCCTGCGTGTCGTGGTCATAGTCGTTTTCCCTGTTTTTGATCTCGAAAGGTGCCGGGTCGCCGCCGCCGAGGGCGCATGCGGGCGCGGGCGCGGATAGCCGGTGATCGTTCCTGTGTCGGTTTACGGCGCAGATGGCTCCGAACGCCGCAGGCCGTTCAGGAAGGCCAGCAGATCGGCTGTGACGCGCGTCTTT
Source organism: Allobosea sp. GW823-FHT01F03 (assembly GCF_058798075.1). Classification (NCBI taxonomy): domain Bacteria; kingdom Pseudomonadati; phylum Pseudomonadota; class Alphaproteobacteria; order Hyphomicrobiales; family Alloboseaceae; genus Allobosea; species Allobosea sp. GW823-FHT01F03. The sequence continues at coordinate 5,580,825 of NZ_CM179505.1, forward strand.
TCGTCGACGGGAAGGAAGTGGCCTGCTTCCGCATATTCGACATAGCGCGCGCCCGGGATCAGGCTGGCCGCGGCGCGCCCGGCGATAGCCGCCGGCACGCTCTGGTCCTGCGCGCCGTGAAGGATCAGCGTCGGCACGGTGAAGGCCGACATGTCCGGGCGGAAATCAGTTTCGTACCAGGCGCGCGCCGTCGCCAGCGTCGCCGGGCCGGAGGCCGGGAGAGCCATCGAGAGATACCAGGCCTTCAAGCCCGCGGCGACGACCGGGTCCGTACCCGGCCGGAACACGGTTTCGGCATAGCCCGCCAGAAAGCCGATCCGATCGCCGGAAAGAGCCGCCGCAAGACCATCGAAGACAGCGCGATCGAGGCCATGCGGATTGTCGGGATGGCGAGCGAGGCAAGGCGTGACCGCAGCGATCAACGCAGCCCCTGCGACACGCGCGGCGCCATGCCGCGACAGGAAGCGCGCGACCTCGCCGCCGCCCATGGAGAAGCCGACCAGGACGATGTCGCGTAGGTCGAGATGGCGGATCAGGCTGTCGAGATCGTCGGCCAGGCGATCATAGTCGTAGCGCGACCAGGGTCGGTCGGAGCGCCCGAAGCCGCGCCGGTCATAGCTGATCACCCGGTAGCCGGCGTCGACGAGGGCGGAAGCCTGATACTCCCACATCTCGGCGGTGAGCGGCCAACCATGGATCAGCAGCACCGGCTGGCCGCTGCCCCAGTCGGAGTAGTGTAAGGCGACGTCGTCGCTGGTCCTGACGAAAGGCATGGGTCTTGTCCTTTGTGATGCGGCCACGCCGGTGCTGGCCCGCAAGGTGCTTCTGCGGGCGCTTCACGCGTGGCCGGCTGTCGGGGAGAGGTGTCGAGCCTGGAGGGCGCACAGCGTTTCAGGCCGACGCAGCGCTGGCCTCGAGATGCGGATAGTCGGTGTAGCCGGCAGCCCCGGAGCCGTAGAACGTCTGCGGGTCGGGCGGGTTGAGAGCGGCTCCGCGACGGAAACGCTCTATGAAATCCGGATTGGAGAGCGCCCAGCGCCCGACAGGCGCGACATCGGCCAGGCCGGCCTCGACATCCGCCGTCGCCGCTTCGAGCGGCCGGTTGACACGGTTGACCAGCAGCACCTTCGGCCAGAGCTCGCGAATACGGCGCAGGAGCTCTTCGTTGCCGCCATGCGCGACATGGAGATAGGCGAGGTCGAACCTGGCGAGCTCCTTGACCAGATGAAGGTAGAACGCTTCATGGCCCTCGCCCTGCGCGATGCCTCCGAGCCGGGAGCCCGGCGACAGGCGGATGCCGGTTCGGTCCGCGCCGACCTCGTCGACGACCGCGGCCACGACCTCGAGTCCGAAGCGCGCCCGGTTCTCGATCGATCCGCCATAGGAATCCGTGCGCGTGTTGGCATTGGGCGAGAAGAACTGCTGGATCAGATAGCCGTTCGCCCCGTGGATCTCGACGCCGTCCGCGCCGGCCTCGATGCTTCTGGCCGCCGCATGACGATAATCGGCGATCGTCGCTGGCACCTCCTCGGTGGCCAGCGGCCTCGGCACGGGCGCGTCCTTGAGGCCACCGAGCGTGAACATCTTCTCGCCGGGCGCGATGGCGGACGGAGCGACGGGCGCGCGGCCATGAGCGGTGTTGTCGGGGTGCCCCATGCGGCCGGCATGCATGAGCTGGATGAAGAGATGGCCGCCGCGGGCATGGACCGCGGACGTGACCCGCTGCCAGCCGCGGACATGGTCGTCGGTGTAGATTCCAGGTGTGTTCGGGTAGCCCTGCCCATCGGCCGAAGGCTGTGTTCCCTCGCTGATCAGCAGCCCCAGCGAGGCGCGCTGCCCGTAATACTCGGCGGCAAGCTCACCCGGCGTGCCGTCGGCCTGCGCCCGGCTTCGGGTCAACGGCGCCATCGCGAAACGATGCGGCAGGTTCATCCGGCCGATCCTGATCGGCTCCCAGATATTGGTCATCGCTAGCTCCTTGGGTCGGGGTACCCGTCACAGCGACAGGTGAGTTCGATTGGTCTCAGCCAAGATGGAGCGTTCCGCCATTGGATCGGAGATGCTATTTCTGAGACTTGTCGTCTCATATTTGGACCGACCATGGATCTTTCGGACCTCGCTGATTTCAACCTCGTCGCGCGCCATGGCGCCTTCGGCAAAGCCGCGCGGCTCAGCGGCCGGCCGAAAGCCACGCTGGCCCGGCATGTCGCCAATCTGGAAGACAGCCTCGGGGTCCGGTTGGTGGAACGCGGGACGCAGGGCCTGCGGCTGACCGACGAGGGCCGTGCACTGCATGAGCGGACCGACGAATTGCTGAGCGAGATCGCCGATGTCGGCGAGGCGGTGTCGTCCCGAATCGCTCGACCGCGCGGACGCTTGCGCGTCAGCGCGCCGGTGCTGTTCTCGCACACCCATCTGGGCCACCTGGCCGCGAAGTTTGCCGGTGACTGCCCCGAGGTCGCGCTCGAGGTGACGGCGGAGGATCGCCGGATCGAGCTTCTCGAAGAGGGCTACGATATCGCAATCCGCGTCAATCCGCGCCCCGACGACCGGCTGATCGGACGCTGCTTCGCCCGCGACGAGATGCTGGTGGTGGCTCCGCCGGCTCTCGCCGGGCTGATCACCAGCCCGGCCTGGAACGGGCAGGTCGCGGCGATCACGATGACCACGGAATTCGACGGTGGCCCCTGGCCGATCCGGAGCGGAGGCGCTGCCATCACCGTTCGGCCCGAGATCCGGCTGCGGCTGTCGTCGCTCGTCATGATCCGCGACGCCGTCCGGGCGGGCCTCGGCGTGGCGATCCTGCCGCGCTCGATGGTGGATCGCGACATCGAAGACGGGCGACTGGTCGCCTGGGGCGAAGTCGCCGATCGGCCGATCGAGCTCTGGGTGCTGCACCACTCCCGCAGGCTGGTCAGCCCCAAGATCGCAGCCTTCGTCGCCTTCCTGTCGGCCGCATTCCCCGACCGGGTTTTGCGGCACGGCGGTCACAAGGCTTGATCGTGCGCTCCCGGGCTCTCCCTGCTCGGAAGCCATCGCGGGGCTCTGACGCTTCACATTGTACCCGGCAAAGCAAAAGCCGCACGCTTCTAGATCAACCAGCGTTGCTCGGTCCGGACCGGACGCTGGCTGCGAAAGCCCTCGGAGCCCTGCCCCATCCCGAGATAGACCTCTCGCACGCGGGCATCCGCCCGCAAGTCCACGGCCGGAGCGCTCATCGCGACGCGGCCGGCCTCCATCACGTAGCCGAGTTGCGCATAATGCAGCGCGAGATTGGCATTCTGTTCCGCCAGCAGGATCGAAACACTCTCCGTCTGCACGATGCGGGCGATGATCTCGAAAATATGCTCCACGACTTGCGGCGCCAGTCCCAGCGACGGCTCGTCGAGCAGGATCAGCTTCGGGCGCGACATCAACGCCCTGCCGATGGCGCACATCTGTTGCTCGCCCCCCGACGTATAGCCGGCGGCGACGTGCCGACGCTCCTTCAGCCGCGGGAACAATCCGTAGATCTTCTCGAGGTCGTCCCGTATGGCCTGGGCGCCGTCGCTTCGCGTCGAGGCTCCGGTCAGGAGGTTATCCTCGATCGACAGCCTGCCGAAGCAGTGGCGCCCCTCCATCACCAGGATGCAGCCGCGCTGCACCAGGGCGTTGGGCGGCAGCGCGTCGATCCGCTCGCCCTCGAACAGGATCGTGCCCCGCGAGACTTCGCCGCGATCGGTTTGCAGCAGCCGCGCGATGGCCTTCAGCGTCGTCGTCTTGCCAGCGCCGTTGGGGCCGAGCAACGCTGCGATGCCGCCGCGCGGAACCCGTAGCGACACGCCCTTCAGAGCGACCGCGATACGGCCATAGACGACCTCGATGTCGTTCACGGAGAGAATATCGTCGCCTGCACCAGCAGTTTTCATCGGCTTTCTCGTTCTCATCCAGCCATAGGAGCGCTCGGGCATCCCGCCCGGAAACATCCGGCAGGAGACGGCGGGCATGCCGCCGCCTCCCCTCTCATGGCTCAGTTGCAGGGCTCCTGACGGGCCGGCCAGCCGGGATTGGCCGCGGCATAGCGTTTCGCGGCATCGTCCAGCAGCGGCTTGACGGTGTCGTGATCCGGCGAGATCCAATCGGTTGCCGGCACGTAGCGGCTTCCATTCCACTGTGAGACGAACAGGTCGTTATGGCCGTTATGGTCATCGCAGCCGAGTTTCAGCGGCGCGGCAAAGCCTGCCAGCCCGATCTCGTCGAGCCGCTTGCCGGTGATCTCGAGCTTCTCGAGCGCCTTGCGAACATCGTCGCTCGAAACGCGCGCCTTGCCGGTATCTTTCTGTGCGGCGCGGATCGCCTCGACGATCAGCATGCTGGTGTAGACGCCGCGGTTATAGAGGTTCTCGCCGACGCGCTCACGCGGCGACAGCGACAGCTTCTTGTCGACGACATGCTTCAGAATGTCCTGGATCGCCGGGAAATCGGTCCCGGTCCGGTGGTAGCTGAGCGTGCCGTAGCCACGGGCCGCCTCGCCGCCGGCACGGCCGTCATCGTCTCCCCCGGCCCACCAGACGCCGACCATCCGGTCCAGCGGAAAGCGATTGCGGATCGCCTCGCGCACGGCCGTCGGATTCATCGATCCCCAGCCTTGATTGTAGAGGAAGTCGGGCTTGTCTCGTCGAATACTGAGCCAGATCGCGCTCTGGCTCTGCATATCGGAGGGCGGGATCGGATAGAGCTTCAGCTGAAAGCCGTATTTCTTGGCGAGTTCCTCGAAGACGGGCACGGGCTCCTTGCCGAACGGTGCGTCGAGATGGATCAGGCCGAGCGTCTTGTCCTTCAGCTTGTCGAGGCCGCCCTCGCGTGACGCCATATAGCGGACCATCACCGAAGCGCCGTCCCAGTTGGTGATCGGCGGGTTGAAGACCCAGGGGAAGACACTGCCGTCGCCGGAAGCCGAGAGCCCGTAGGCGACAGTGAGCAACACGATCTTGTCGACCGCGGCGCGCGGCGTCAGTTGCAGGGCGATGCCGGTGGAGAACGGGCTCATGACCAGAGGGTTGCGCCCCTTGACCGCCTCATAGCACTCGACGCCCTTCTTGGTGTCGTAGCCTGTCTCGCACTCGGTGTGGTCGATCCTGACCCCGCCAATGCCGCCGTCACGCTGGTTGATCATCTCGAAATAGTCGCGCATGCCGTCGGCGATCGGGATGCCTGAGCTGGCGAAGGAGCCGGTGCGATAGGTGAGCAGCGGCAGGAAATGGCCTTCCTGTGCCCGTGCAACGCCGGGAGCGGCAAGTATCCCTGCCAGAAGAGCGACTTTGACGATCTGCATTACCATGGTTTCCCCCCTTGTTTGCTGTTGTCTGCGCGGTTTCATGCGGAGCAGGCGCGTGCCTCAATAGGGGAACGGCCAGGTCGTCAGCTTGCGCTTGAACACCTGCCAGAGCCGGGCGAGGCCAAGCGGCTCGACCATCAGGAAGGTGATGATCAGCGTGCCGATGACGATGAAAGTCAGGTTCTCGGCGGCTGCTCCCGAAAGCGGGATTCCAAGCGCGGGCAGGCCGAATTTCAGCATGGTCGGCAGTGCCGAGATGAAGAACGCGCCGAGATAGGAGCCGATCAGGCTACCGAGCCCGCCGATGATCACCATGAACAGCACCAGGAAGCTCTGATGCACGTTGAAGGCGTCATTGGCTTCGCCACCGCCATAGTAGAGGAACATCATCACGGCGCCGGCGACGCCGCAGTAGAAGGACGAGACGGCGAAGGCCAGGAGCTTGCTCGGCACTAGGCGCACGCCGACCAGCTCGGCCGCGATGTCCATGTCGCGTAGCGCCATCCAGGACCGGCCGATGCGGGAATGGATCAGGTTGGAGGCGAGGACCGTCAGCACGACCACGATGGCGAGCAGCAGCAGATAGCGTGCCTCGACGCTGGCATTGCCGCCGGTGACGACGATGCCCAAGACCGTGCGCTCGGGCACTTCGATCGCTCCCGAGGCATTGTAGTTGTAGAGCCACGGCACGCGCACAAAGCACCATTGCAGAAAGAACTGCGCGCCCAGCGTGGCGACCGCGAGGTAAAAGCCCTTGATCCTCAGGCTCGGTAGCCCGAACAGCACGCCGATGGCGGCCGAGAACAGACCGCTCGCCAGGATCCAGATGACAATGCTGACATCCGGGAAGATCGTCGTGAGCTTGTAGCAGGCAAAGGCGCCGACCCCCATGAACGCGCCGGTCCCGAGTGAGACCAGGCCGGCATAACCGAGCAGCACATTGAGCCCGATCGCGGCCAATGCGTAGACCAGGAAGGGGATCAGGATGCTCTGCAGGACGAATGGCGGGGCGACGAACGGCACGACGGCGAATGCCGCGAGCACGATGCAGAGCATGCCGATCCGGTCTTCCTTCCAGCGGAAGATGGCGAGATCCGCCTTGTAGCTGGTTCTGCGCTGGCGCTCTTCGCGATATAGCATGCGACCTATCCTTCAGATGCGCTCGATGGCCCGATCGCCGAACAGCCCATGCGGCCGCACGATCAGGAAGCTCAGGGCAATGATGTAGGCGAGCCAGCTCTCGATGCCGCTGCCGAGCAGCGGCCCCCAGTAGAACTCCCCGATCTTCTCGCCGATGCCGATGATCAGCCCGCCGATAATGGCGCCCGGGATCGAGGTGAAACCGCCGAGGATCAGCACGGGCAGCGCCTTCAGCGCGACCGCCTGCAGGCCGAAGGAGACATCCGAGCGCGCGCCCCAGGCGATGCCGGTGACGAGGGCGACGACGCCGGCCGCGAACCAGACGATGACCCAGATCCGGTTCAGGTTGATTCCGACCGAGAGCGCCGCCTGATGGCCTTCGGCGACGGCCCGAAAGGAGCGACCGAGGCTGGAGAACCTGAACAGCAGCGTCAGGCCGACGATGAGGGCTAGCGTGATGCTCGCCGCGGCGATGTCCAGCATCTGGATACTGACCCGGCCGCCGAGCATCTCGAGGTCGAGATAGCCCTGAGGCAACCCGAGCGACTCGGTGATCATCTGGCGCGGCACGCCGCCGAAGACGATCTCGCCGACGCCGATCAGCAGATAGTTCAGGCCGATCGTCGCCATGAACAGGATCAGGTCGGACTGGTTCACCAGCCGGCGCAGCATGAAGCGCTCGACAAGGGCTGCGAGGACGAAGACCACGGCGATGGCCGACAGCAAGGCGAGATAGGCGCCGACGCTCCGGGGCAGGCCGAGCCTTACATAGAGCTCGTAGGCCTCGATCAGCGCCAGAGAGCTGAACACCACGAGGATGCCCTGCGCGAAGTTGAAGACGCGCGAGGCCTTGTAGATCAGAACGAAGCCGAGCGCGATCAGGCCGTAGAGCATGCCGCCGACGAACCCCTCCCAAAGGGACTGGGCGAGCAAGTCCGGCGCATCGGCCATGGCGCGGAAGGGTGCGACAGCGATCTGATGGATGATCGAGCCAGGCGGGCTCTGCCGGGCGAGTACGACCAGCCCGGCAAGCCCGGCCAGTCCGACCAGCCAGCGCATGAAGGGCCGCAGGTCGGCGGTGGAAAGGGCAGCGGAATTTGCCTGTGGGGTCACGTCAATGCCCTCCATGCCGGGTGCCGATATAGGCCTCGATGACGCGCTGATCGCTCTTGACCTCGGCCGGCGTCCCGTCGGCGATCTTGTGCCCGTGGTCGAGCACGACAATGCGGTCGGACAGGTCCATGACGACGCCGAGATCGTGCTCGATGAACACGATGGTCGTGCCGAAATGAGCGGAGACCTCGAGGATGAAGCGGCACATCTCAAGCTTCTCGCCGGCATTCATGCCCGCCATGGGCTCATCGAGCAGCAGCACCTCGGGCTCCATCGCCAGGGCGCGCCCAAGCTCGACCCGCTTCTGCAGGCCGTAGGACAGCGTCCCGACCGGGTGCAGCCGCAGATGCGATATCTCGAGGAATTCGATGATCTCCTCGACGCGCTCGCGATGCGCGATTTCCTCGGTGATCGCCGGACCAACCCGCAACAACTGCCAGCCCAGACCCCGCTTCATTTTCAGGGTCCGCCCCGTCATGATGTTGTCGAGCGTCGACATCCCCTTGAACAGGGCGATGTTCTGGAAGGTCCTCGCTATGCCCTCCGCGGCTGCGCGATAAGGCCGCATGAAGGGGCGCGCCTCGCCGCGGAAGTGAATCGCGCCGGTCGTCGGGCGGTAGAACCCGTTGATGCAGTTGATCATCGAGGTCTTGCCGGCGCCGTTCGGGCCGATGATGGCCTGGATGTGACCGCGGGCGACTGCAAACGAGACATCTGAGATCGCGGTGATGCCGCCGAAGCGCAATGTCAGGTTCTGAACAGCCAGGACGTTTTCGGGGTGATCGGGATGTTGCTGCGGCACCGCGTTCACGACCTCGACTCCGCGCGCAGATCGAGCAGCAGGCAATCGCCGCAGCCATCCAGCGCAAACATCTGGGCTGCGCTGAGGCCAGCTTGCGCCAAGCGGTCAAGTAGAGGGCGGTGCCGGGCCTCGACGACGTGGCGTCGCAACTCGCCGGTCCAGCTCAGCTCGCCATTGCTCGGATCGAAGGGCCTCGTCCGGACGATCAGCCAGCGCAGCGCCGGATCAAACTCCGGTCCGCTGGCCAGTTCGCGGCGCAGCCCGTCCGCGAAGACCGGCTGCCTGATGAAGTCGGCCAGGTTGGAAAAGGAATGCAGATTGCGCTTCGCCCACAGCCTGATGCCGCGCGCATCCGGCGAGACCACCATGGCGGCAGCATCCAGCCGGGCCGCATGCGCGATGAGCGGCGAGGACAGGACGGCCCTCTCCGGCCCCTCTGGCCAGGGCTTCTCGTCTGACGGCGCCTGGGCCGACTTGCGCCCGAGAATATTCAGCAGGCCATCGGCCGTGACCACCCCGATATCGCCCGAGCTCGCCCAGCCCTTGCTGGAAGTCGCGCCGATATCGGTCGCATAATGGACCTCCCCGTCTGCGCCGAGCTTGAGCCGCCCCTGTGAGGCGAAACCGGGCCCCGGCGCATTGCCGGCACGGGTCGCCAGCCACCCGCCGGCTTCGACTTGCGCATAGGTCTCGCGCAGCGGCACGCCAAGCGCATTGAAAAACTGCAGATGACGGTCTTCCAGCGCTCCGCCCACGACATAGGCCGCCTTGACCGTGTTGAAGCCGAGCCGGCTGCGCAGCGGCGCATAGACCAGCGCCTCACCAAACCAGGACTGCAGGCGCAGGGCCGGGGAAACCGGCCTGCCGGCCCGCTCGCATTGCGCGCGCCTGAGCGCGACGCCAACGAAATGCCGGAAAAGGCGACGCCAGGATGCGGGAGCATCCATGATCCGCTCTTCGATCTCCGCCGCGATATTCCGGAAGATATGAGGGGGATAGGCGACATAGGCCGGCGCCGCTTCGCGCTGATCCTCGAACAGCGAGTTGGCACTTTCGGGCAAGGAAAGACAGCTCGCGCCGATGAGCCAGCCCGCATAGCCAAAGAGCGCTCCACCCATCCAACCCAGGCAGGAGAAGGCGAAAACATCCTCGCCCGGCCGATGAGCTTCAGCGGCAACGAAAGCGGAAAGGGGGTGAATGACCGCTGCGTGGCTCAGGATCACGCCGCGCGCTTTTCCGGTCGTGCCGCGCGTATGGAGGATCATCGCCGTATCGTCCGGGCGCTGGTGCGGCATGATCCAGCCAGCGCCGTCACGGCCCGGGCCGGCCGCGACCAAACGCTCGTAGTCCATCAGAATCTCGTCGCCGCGCGAACCGATTCCGCGGCGGTCGAGATAGACGATACGGTCGATCCCTCCAGTATCCGCTTGGACATCGAGCAGCCGACCGACCTGCTCCTGCCCTCCGGCGATCGCCAGTCGAGCGCCGGTTTCGGCCAGCGCATCGCGGATCTCCTGCGCGCCGGCATCCGCGAAGAGCGGGACCGGCACCAGCCCGGCGCGTTGAAGCGCGGCCATGCTCAGGAACAGGCGCGCCTGCGGACGACCGATCACGATGACTCGCATTCCAGGCTGCCAGCCCAGCGCGGCCAAACGGCCGGCGATTACGGTAGCGAGGCCATCGGCCTCCGCCCAGGTCCAGCTCTTCCAGATCCCGCGGTGTTTTTGCCGCAGCGCGCATTGGCTCGGAAAGCTCTTCGCATTGCGGGACAGAAAATCGGGAAGGCTTGGCGCAAGAACCGGATCCGGATTTGCGGCCTGCGGCCGCTCCGACATCTGCTTGTCTGTGTCTTTCGGTCGAAAATCCGACACCGCCCGCTCCCCAGTTATCGCTTTTTCTTCAGCGAACGCTACGAAGCGGTCTACGATATGTCTAATATTGAGATTGAGGTTTAATTATACCTCATAAGATATCGATATTGGGCAGCGTAGCTCGGAGCAGCGCCCGGACGCTCGTTTCACCCGCCGGCCCATATCGCGAATGGCGCTCAAGCGCCGCGCCTCGACCGCACGTGGCTTCATTCGTCAACGGAGCGGGAAGCCGGCCGTCAGTCGGCCTTGCCTTGGGTGATCGGGCGCGCATAGGCACGCTGGGCATGGCGCAGGAAGCGCTGCACGATGGCACTGCGATCGTCCTGCCGCCAGGCCATGGTCACGACGGTCGAGATCAGCGGGCTGACAGCGCGGTATGCGACACCCGGAATGCTCAGCGCTCTCAGGCAGTCCGGCGCCAGCGAGACGCCTAGGCCGCAACCGACGAGAGCTGCGACCGTCTGCCATTCCGCCACGCGCTGCGAAATGCTGGGCTCGAAGCCGGCTTGCCGGCAAGCCGCTATGATGCGGTCGTGCAGGGCCGGGCCGGAATCGCGCGGGATCATCACGAACTCCTCGCCGGCCAGATCCCGCAGCTCGATCGTCTCGAACCGAGCGAGCGGATGGCCCTCCGGCAGCACCGCGATCAGCGGCTCGTCGAGCACTGGTCGCGACTCCAGCAGCGGGACCTGATAGGTTTCGCGCAGGAAGGCGATATCGATGTCGTGCAGCAACAATGCATCGACTTGCGGAGCCGATGTCATCTCGTGGATGCTGAGCACGACGTTCTGACTGTCCCGACGATAGGACTGGAGTACCTTCATGATCCCGGTCAGGGCGAGCGACGGGTTGATGCCGATGCGCAGCATACCCTCTTCGCCCTGACCGGCCCGGCGCGCACTCTCGATACCTTCCTTGGCCTGGTCCAGCAGCCGCCGGGCCGTGCCCAGCAGGCTGTCACCAGCAGCAGTCAGGGTAACCTTGCGTGTGCCGCGCTCGAACAGCGCGTAGCCCACCTTGGCTTCGAGCCGACGAATCTGCTGGCTGAGGGGCGGCTGCGCGATACCGAGCTTGGCCGCCGCCCGCCCGAAATGCGCCTCCTCGGCGACGACGACGAACGATCGCAACTGACGCAGGTCTACGTCGGGTTTGTAAACCATGCCGTGGTCAACTGCACTCGCGCTAACGGTCGTGCGGATGGTTACATCCAACGGCATGGCTTTTCTACTCGTGTGCCTAGTGATAGCCGACCATGCCCTTGATCTCGAGGAACTCGGCGAGGCCGAAATCGGCGTATTCGCGGCCGTTTCCAGAGCGCTTGTAGCCCCCGAAGGGCGCTCCCGAATCCCAGGCCGGGTAGTTCAGATACACCGTGCCGGCCCGCATCCGGCGAGCAACGTCGCGCCCTCTTTCCTTACTGCCGGCCTGGACATAGGCAGCCAGCCCGTAGACGGAATCATTGGCGATCGCGACAGCCTCGTCCTCGTCGGCATAAGGCAGGATCGACAGCACCGGACCGAATATTTCCTCGCGGGCGATGGTCATCTCAGGATGGACGCCGGCGAAGATTGTCGGACGGACATAGAAGCCGCGATTGAGGCCTTCCGGCCGCCCGGCACCGCCGGCGACCAGCGTCGCCCCCTCGTTCAACCCAGCCTCGATCAGCTTTTGAATCTTCTCGAACTGCGTTCGGTTGGCGACGGGGCCAAGATCGCTGCCGGCTGCCGCCGGCGCTCCCGGCCGGAAGCCCGCGGCCGCTTCACGCGCGACTGCGACGGCCTCTTCATGGCGTGCCGCCGGGACGAGCATGCGCGAGGGCGCATTGCAGGACTGGCCGCTGTTGCGGAAGCAGGCGGCGATCCCCTTGCGGACCGCCTCGCCAAGATCGGCGTCGTCCAGGATGATGTTGGCAGATTTGCCGCCGAGCTCCTGGTGAACGCGTTTGACCGTGTCGGCAGCCGCCTTGGCGACTTCGACGCCGGCTCTCGTCGAGCCGGTGAAGGAGACCATATCGACATCCGGATGGCGCGACAGCGCGTCGCCGACCACCGGGCCGGTGCCGTTGACCAGGTTGAAAACGCCCTTCGGCACGCCAGCCTCGTGCAGCACCTCGGCGAAGATCAGGGCGCTGATTGGCGAGATTTCGCTCGGCTTGAGCACCATGGTGCAGCCGGCGGCGAGAGCAGGTGCGACTTTGCAGGCGATCTGGTTGAGCGGCCAGTTCCACGGCGTGATCAGGGCGCAGACGCCGATCGGCTCCCTGGTGACGACGGTCGTGCCCCTGATCTCGTTGAAGTCGTAGCTTTCAAGGACAGAAATCATCTTCTCGATATGGGCGATGCCCATGAAGGACTGTGCCTCGATCGCCAGCTTGAGCGGAGCCCCCATCTCGCGCGACAGGGCGTGGGCGATGTCATCGCGCCGAAGCTTGTAGGCGGCGGCAATCGCCTTGAGCAGATCGACTCGCTCCTGCTTGCTGGTGAGCGAGAAGGAGGAAAAGGCCGTCTTCGCAGCGCGGACAGCCTTCTCGACATCCGCCACGCCACCAACCGCGATGGTGGTAAAGGGTTCTTCCGTTGACGGATCGACGACCTCAAGCGTGCCCGGCGCAGCCGGGAGGACCCAGGCTCCGTCGATATAGAATTCAAGATTATGCGTCATGTTCAAACCCGTTCTGATGGCGGACGGTCGGCGTGGATCAGGCAGCCTTGGACTGCGCGGCGCCAGCCGGAAGGCCGACGATCGCCTCGATCTCCAGCTTCATGCCTGGGAAGGCCAGACGGGTGACCTCGAACAGCGTGCTCGCGGGGCGCGCCGCACCGAAGTACTTCTGACGGATCGGATTGATCTTGGTACGGTCGTTCACGTCGGTCAGGAAGACGGTGACCTTGAGGATGTCGGAAAAGCTGGCATTCGCCTGCTCCAGGATCTTGCCGAGACCGGAAAGAACGGCCTCCGCCTGGGCGACGACGTCGTCCTTGCCGATCAGCTCATGATTTTCATCGAGCGGCGCGACACCCGAGATGAACAGAAGATTCCCGAACGAAACTGCATCGCAGTAGTGACTGATCGGCGGGTTGAGGCCCGGCGTCATGTATTCCCTGCGTTCGATATTTTCACTCATATCCGATAACCTCGTGAGGATCACACGTTCATCGTGCCGATGCCCACGCAATCTCATCCGCAATCGCCGATATGTAAATTATTCGAATTGGAGGTTATTGAGACGATCTGAGATATGAATCTCCGATTGCCTGCCAGGCCCTGAAAGCGCGCTCAGCGCAGCAACTCGGTAACGCGAACCTCGCCTTCGGGCTTGTCGAGACGGAACATCTGTTCGCGCCCGAGCGAAGCGTAGAGGTCGTAGCCGGCGCGCATCAGCGGCCGCATGGCCCCAGTATCGACCAGGCCGCCCTCGATGAAGCGATCATCGATATAGACACCGACCACCTCGCCGACGACGAGGAAATAGCTCGTCGAGCCGTCCCGGGCGGTCAATGGCGTGGTCGAGAGATACTTGCACTCGAGCGCCGCCGGAGCAGCGGCCACGCGCGGCGGCCTGACGAAGCGCGACGGCGCAGGGGCCAGCCCGGCCAGCGCCAACTCGTCGGTCCCGCGCGGCAAGGCGGCGGAGGTGAGATACAGCTGATCGCGCAGGTCGAAGGACGCGAAGGAGCAGGTGAACTCTCCACTCTCCTCAGCGATGGATGCCGAGTCCTTCATGCCCTGGCTCGAGAACGCCACCATCGGCGGCCGGTCCGAAACCGCATTGAAGAAGGAATAGGGCGCGCAGTTCAGCCGCCCTGCCCCGTCCATCGTCGTGATCCAGCCGATCGGCCGCGGCGCGACGATCGCCTTGAAGGGGTTGTAGGGCAGCCCATGATCATTACTCGAGGCGTTGTAGTGCATGTCGGTCTCGCGGAACGAGGGAAGCTGGCTTTCTGCCTGCCCTCCTCCGGGAGCGTCCAATATCCGCCGCGACCGAAAATCATATCATTGCCGTTCGCACGCCGCCCCGAAGCGCGGCGCAAAGTGCAGCATGACGAGACGATGCGCCCGCCTCGCCGGACCGTCGATCATCCAGGCATCGGCTGATCCGGCTTGCCGATGACGACCGAGGCGCCGTCGACGAACGACCTGACCTTCATCTCGACGATGGCGCCGAGATCTGCGACCGGCAGATTGTAGATGAATTTCCTCACGCCCAGATAGAAGATCGCCGCATGCAGGCTCCAGACCGCCTCGATCTCCATCTCCGTCACAGGAAGCTCAGCCGTCGTAGGCGCGCGGAATTCGTGTCGTAGCTCGCTGACCAGGCTGTCGAAGATGCGCTTGCGCAGCAATTCCAGGTAGCGCGTGTTGAAATCGAGCCCCTTCAGTCCCGAGAACATGAAGAGCCGGACCCATTCGTAAGTCAGGATCATCTGCGAATAGTCCCGATAGAACGCCACCAGCCGTTCGCGCAGCGGCTTTGTCCGGTCGCTGATCAACTCCTCCCAGAACGGATTCCAGCGCCTCAGGAACACCTCCTGATAGACCCGTTCGACCAATGCGTCCTTCGTCTCGAAATAGCGATAGAGCAGGGGTTGGGTGATGTTCAGCCGCTTGGCCAGCTCGCGGGTTTGTCCCTCGAAGCCGAACTCGGCGAAGAACCGCACCGCTTCGCGGACAATGATCTCCTCCCGTTTGGCAGGGCTCATGCGGCGGCCTACGGTCAGATTTCCCGGCTCCGCATCGGCGGCCGAGCGCGGGCGCCTCCCGCGACGCCCCCCCAGGATGATCGGTGTTTCATCATTTGACATTCAAATAATTTATCACTCGATATCGGAATATGGAAGCCACTAGCGCGCGGCGCGCTCAGTGTTTTGTACGCCTGTTTCGATTTTTCTGAACCGCACGGTGTTGACGCGCAAAAGAATGACACTCATATAATGATCAATCGATAAATAAATATCGGCACCAAAGGGAGGACATCGATGCTCACGAGACGACAGGCGCTGGCCGGCACTGCCGCCCTGGCCATGACATCGCGCAGCGCCCTTGCGGCCGCACCGCTGCGCATCGGCATGCTGAGCGTCAAATCGGGCGCGCTGGCCGCCGGCGGCCGCCAGATGGAGGACGGCTTTCGCCTGTTCCTGCGCGAACGCGGCAACCGTATCGCCGGACGCGAGGTCGAGTTCATCGTCGCAGACACCGGAGGGCAGCCCGCCCTTGCCAAGACCCGCGCGCAGGAGCTGGTACAGCGCTCCGGCGTCCATGTCGTCGTCGGCCCCGTCGCGGCCTTCGAAGCGCTTGCGATCAGCGACTATCTTCAGGAAGCGGGCGTTCCCTTCCTCTGCGCCTCGGCAGCCGCCGAGGATCTGACGCAGCGGCGGCTCAATCCATGGTTCGTGCGAACCTCTTCAACCTCCGCCCAGCCCTGCCACCCGCTCGGCGAGTATGCGGCGCGTGATCTCGGCTACAAGCGCATCATCGCCATCGCCGACGATTTCGCCTTCGGGCAGGAGCAGACCTCCGGCTTCCAGCGCGCCTTCGAGGCAGCCGGCGGCACCATCCAGAACAAGCTCTGGGCGCCGCTGAACGTCGCCGATTACGGCTCCTATATCGCCCAGATCAGCGATACCGATGCCGTCTTCGCCGCCTTCGCCGGCGCCAACGGCCTGCGCTTCCTGCGGCAATACGCCGAGTACGGCCTGAAGCAGAAGATCCCGATCGTCGCAGCGATGACCACGGTGGATGAGGGCGTCCTGCACAGCATGGGGGACGAGGCCGCCGGAATCATCTCCGCCGGCTGGTATTCCGCTGCACTCCCCGGCGACGCCAATCAGCGTTTCGTCGCTGGGCTTCGCAAGGAGACCGGGGTCGATCCGGGGTTTTATTCCGCCGGCGCCTATTCAGCCGGGCTCGCACTGGAAAGCGCGCTGGCGAGCATTGCCGGCAAGGCCGAGGACAAGCAGGCCCTGATCGCCGCCTTGCGCAAGGTCGACATTGCCAACGACCCGCGTGGCCCCTGGCGCCTCGATCCCTACGGAAACCCGGTCCAGAACATCTATATCCGCAAGACCGAGCGCCGCGACGGCCGCCTCGTGAACACGGTCGTCAAGACCTACGAGAACGTCTCCCAGTTCTGGACCTACAAGCCCGAGGCCTTCCTGGCCGCCCCGGTCTACTCCCGCAGCAACCCTGTGAAGCTCTGAGCCTCGGCCAGGCGCTTCTCCAATCGGTCGAGCCTCATGATTGTCGACGCACATAACCACGTCATTCCCGCTGCCATCGTGCGCCTGCTCGAGCAAGCGCAGGAGCCGTTCGGCGTCCGGGTCGAACGCTCGGCGGCTGGTACGCGCCTCATCCATCGCGAAGGCTTCGCCTATCCGCTCTTCGACGAGTTCGCCGATCCGCAAGAGAAGCTGCGCCGGCTCGACGAGCGCGGTTTCGACGCGGCGGTGATCTCGCCCTCGCCGACCTTGTTCTTCTACCGCATCGCCCCGGAAGCAGAGGCTGCGTTCGTCAGCCGGCTCAATGACGAGATCGCAGCCTTCGCCGCCTTCGCTCCCCAGCGATTGCGCGCGATGGGCACCTTGCCGATGCAGTCACCCGAGTACGCAATCGCGGAGCTGCAGCGGATCGTCGAGGTCCACGGCATCCGGTCGGTCATGATCGGTTGCCATGTCGACGGCGCGGCGCTGTCCGAGCCTCGCTTCAGGCCGGTCCTGCGGCGCGCCGCGGAACTCGGCGTGTTGATCCTCACCCATCCCTATTACTTCGGCACGAAGCCCGGACTGGAGAAATACTACCTCACCAACCTGATCGGAAACCCGCTGGATACCGCCGTGATGGCGGCGGATCTGATCTTCGGCGGCGTGATGGAAGAGCTGCCCGAGCTGAAACTGTGCCTGTCGCATGGCGGCGGCTTCCTGCCCTATCAGATCGGCAGGCTCGTGCACGGGCAAAACGTGCGGCGCGAAGCGCAAACCACGCAGGTTTCGCCGAAAGAGCTGTTCAGGCGTTTCTACTTCGACACGATCACGCATGATCCGGCCGCCCTGGCCTATCTGATCGAGCTCGTCGGGCCACAGCAGGTCCTGCTCGGCACCGACATTCCCTTCGACATGGCCGACGTCACACCGATGCGCACGCTCGAAGCCGTGCCCGGCCTGTCGGCCGAGGCCCGCAAGCTCATCGCCGGCGACAACGCCTGGCGCCTAACGGGCGCCTGATCCGAACCGAACGGAGACAGACATGGTCACCCAAGCCCGACCTGCTCAGGCGGCAACGTCACGACATCAGGCTCCCCAAGGCCTCTTCATCGACGGCAGATCGGTCGACCCCGGGCCGCGCGAGCTGATGAACATCGTCTCCCCCGGGACAGGCGCCACCATCGGTCAGGTCATCCAGGCCACGGCCGATGATGTCGACAGAGCCGTCAAAAGCGCCGATGCGGCGTTTCGTTCGGCGGAGTGGCGCGGCATGTCCGTCAGGACGCGGGCGCGGCTCGTCAACAAGCTGGCGGACGTGATGGAGGCGCATCTCGACGAGCTCTTCGAACTCGAGACGCTCAACAACGGTCGGCCGCGGCGCGAGACCCGGGCCCAGCTCGCCCGCGTGCCGGACCTGTTCCGCTACAATGCCGGCCTCGCCCTTGCGCGACGCGACGACGTCATTCCGGTCGAGGGCGACTATCTGACCTATGCGCGGCGCCTGCCGGTCGGCGTGGTGGCTAATGTGACGCCGTTCAACCATCCGTTGCTGATCGCCTGCCGCAATCTGGCGCCGACCTTCGCCTCCGGCTGCACGACCGTGGTGAAGCCTTCCGAATTCACTCCGCTGACGACCTTGCGGCTGGCCGAACTCTTCTCCCAGGCGGGCCTGCCCCCCGGTGTCTTCAACGTCGTCACCGGCAACGGCGCGGTGACGGGCCGTGCCCTTTCCGAGCATCCCGGCATCCGCAAGCTCGTGCTCACCGGCGGCACCGAGGCCGGACGGCTTGCCGGCGCGGCGGCAGCGGGCAACTTCGCTCGCCAGACGCTCGAGCTCGGAGGCAAGACGCCGGTCGTCGTCTTCGAGGATTTCGATCTCGACCAGGCGGTCAACTACGCCGCGTTCGGCGCCTTTGTCGGAGCGGGCCAGACCTGCGTCTGCGCCGCGCGTCACATCGTCCAGCGCAGCATCTACGAAGCCTTCGTCGAGAAGCTGGCCGCCAAGACCCGCTCGATCGTGGTTGGCGATCCGTTCGCGCCGGAGACCCAGATGGGACCGGTGATTTCCGAACGCCAGCGCCAGCGCGTGCTGGATTTCGTCCGGATCGGCCGCGAGGAAGGTGCAAGGCTCGTCGCCGGCGGGCGCGTCCCGCCGGCTTTCGCGGACAGCCCGGGCTTCTTCGTCGAGCCCACCGTGTTCGCCGATGTCGATCCGCGCATGCGCATCTTCCAGGAGGAGGTCTTCGGCCCCTTCACCGTCGTCACGCCCTTCGACACCGAGGAGGACGCGGTGCGGATCGCCAATGACAGCCCCTACGGCCTGGCAGCCGCGATCCGCACCCGCGATATCGCCCGTGCCCATCGCGTGGCGGACCGCATCGAGGCCGGCATCGTCTGGATCAACGACCACCATCGCGTCGATGCAGCTTCGCCCTGGGGCGGCTTCAAGCTCTCCGGCATCGGTCGCGAGTTCGGCAAGGAGGCCTTCGACGCCTATTTCGACGTCAAGGCCGTGATGGTGAATGTCGGCGACCAGCCCTTCGACTGGTTCGACATGGACGCGACAGCACCTCGCCTCAACTGACGCAAGCGCTGCGGCTACCCCCACCTTCTTGGAGATTGGAACCGTGTTCTGGATCAACGGGCTGCTCAACAGCTTCGCTTTCGGAGCGATCCTGTTCCTGCTGGCCGTCGGCTTTTCGCTGATATTCGGCCTCCTGCGCGTCGCCAATCTCGCACATGGCGCGTTCTTCATGCTCGGAGGCTATGTCGCGACGTCGACGATCGGTTTCGGCTTCGCGGCTGCCGTGCTGGCGGCGGCGCTCGCCTGCGCGGTCTTCGGCGGCCTCATCGAGCGAACCCTGATCCGCCGCCTGGCGGGCCGGGAACTGGCGCAGGTCCTCGGAACCCTCGGCCTCGCCTTCATCATCGCCGACCAGTGCCTGCTGTTGTGGTCGGGAGACCCGATCGCCCTTCCCGCCCCGGAAGCACTGCGCGGCGCCGTGCAGGTCGCGGGCATCGCATTTCCGGCCTATCGGCTGGCGCTGATCGCGGTGGCCGTGCTCGCGCTCGCGGTGATCTGGCTCCTGGTCGAGCGAACCACCCTCGGCGCCCGGATCCGGGCGGCCGTCGACGACCGCGACATGGCGCGCGCCACCGGTATCCCGGTGTCGCGCCTGTTCACGACCGTGTTTTGCATCGGCGCCGGGCTTGCCGGCATGGGAGGGGCGCTCGCCGCCCCGATCATGTCGGTCTATCCGGGGCTCGACGCGGAGATGCTGCCGCTGGCCCTGCTGGTCGTGATCCTCGGCGGCATCGGCTCTCTGTCCGGCGCCTTCATTGGCAGCATGCTGATCGGCCTGATCTACACCTTCGGCCAGATGCTGCTGCCCGATCTCGCCTACGTCATCCTGTTCCTGCCCATGGTCGTGGTGCTCGCGCTGCGTCCGCAGGGTCTCTTCGGAAGGCATGCAGCATGAAACCGGCCATTCTTCTCCTGCTCGCCGGAATTCTCGTTCCGCTCGCGCTGCCCGGCGAGTTCTACCTGGCGATCGCCACCCAGATCCTGGTCTACGGGCTGTTCGCCGTCAGCGTGAACCTGATCGCCGGCTATTGCGGGATGGTCTCCTTGGGCCACGCGGCGTTTCTCGGCATCTCCGGCTATGCCTTCGCCCTCCTGACGACGACCCATGACTGGCCGGTCTGGGCGGCGGTGTCCGGCGCCCTGGTGCTGACCACCGCTGTCGGCGCCCTGTTCGGTCTCATAGCCCTGCGTACCTCCGGGCTGAGCTTCCTGATGATCACCCTTGCCCTCGGCCAGATCGTCTGGGGCATCGCCTTCCGCTATGTCGACCTGACCAATGGCGAGAACGGTGTCTCGGTACCCCGCTTCGACAGCGTCGTCGCACAAGGGAACGGGCTCTATTATCTCTGCCTCGGCGTGACCGCAGCCTGCCTCGTCCTCGTGATGGCGCTCTCGCGCTCGCCCCTCGGTCTCTCGATGCAAGGGGTCCGCGACCAGCCCCGGCGCATGGCCACGCTCGGCTACGATGTCTGGGCGATCCGCTACGCGGCCTATGTGCTCTCGGCGCTGCTGGCTGCGATCGCGGGCATTCTCTACATGCTGGTCTTCCGCTTCATCAGCCCGCATGCGCTCTCCCTGACGGTCTCGTCGGAGGCGGTGCTGATGGTGATCGCCGGCGGCCTCGGCACCACGCTCGGCCCGTTGCTCGGCGCGGGGCTGGTGGTCCTGCTGAAAAACGTCGCGAGTGCCTATACGGACCGCTGGCCGACGCTGCTCGGTCTGATCTTCCTCTTCATCATCGTCGTCGTTCCCGAGGGGCTCGTCCCCGGCATCCGCCGGCTGCTGCGCACCGCTTCGGCAAAGCGCCCTGCCGCCGCCAGCGCGCGAACGACGCTGGCATCCGGTTCGCGCCTGGAAGGAGTGCGTTGATGGCTGCCCTCGAGATCAGCGACATTCGCAAGAGCTTCGGCGGGCTCGATGTCATCCAGGGCGTTTCCTTCTCGGTGGCGCCCGGCGAGCGTCGGCTGCTGCTCGGCCCGAACGGCGCCGGCAAGACCACTCTGTTCAACCTGATCGCCGGCGATCTACGTGCCAGCAGCGGCCAGATCCTGCTGCAGGGCCGGAACGTCTCCACCCTGCCCAGCTTCCGCCGCGCCGCCCTCGGCATCGGCCGCACCTTCCAGATCCTCACCCTGTTCGGGCGCGAGACGGTGATCGGCAACGTCATCATGGCTCTTCTCGGCCGCAGCAGGGACCGCTGGAATCCGTTGCGGCCGGTCGCCTCCGACAAGGCCTTGCGGGAGCGGGCTCTCGGGATTCTCGCCGATGTCAGGCTCGATGCGCTGGCGGATCGCCCGGTGCAGGAGACCTCCTATGGCGAGAAGCGCCGGCTGGAGATCGCCATGGCGCTGGCGCAAGCGCCGCAAATCCTGCTGCTGGACGAGCCGCTCGCCGGGCTGTCGCGCGAGGAGCGCGCGACGGTGAGCGCCCTGCTCGACGGCCTGCCCCGATCTCTGACCATCGTCATGATCGAGCACGACATGGATGTGGCGTTGGCCTTCGCCGAGAAGATCGCGCTGTTGCATCACGGCAAGCTCGTCGTCGACGGCACGCGTGACGAGGTCATCGCCGATCCGCGCACGAGGGAGGCCTATCTTGCCCAATGAGCCTGCTCTGACGCTGTCGGGCCTGAACGCCTTCTACGGCGACAGCCACATCCTCCACGATGTTTCGTTCGAGCTCCCGCAGGGACGGGTCCTCGCCTTGCTCGGCCGCAACGGCGCCGGCAAGACCACCTGCATGAGTGCGATCGCCGGGCTTCTACCGTCACGGACGGGGCGGATCGCGATCTCCGGCCGGGACATCTCCAGCCTCAGCCCCGAGGCCATCTGCCAGGCGGGCGTCGCGCTCGTCCCGCAAGGGCGGCGCATCTTCAAGAGCCTGAGTGTCGAGGAGAATCTGGCCGTCGCGCGCTGCACGAAGCCGGCTTCCGACCGGATCTCCTGGACCACCGAGGGGATCTACGACCTGTTTCCGCGGCTGAGGGAGAGGCGCGGCCACCTCGCCGGCCTGCTCTCCGGTGGCGAGCAGCAGATGCTGGCGATCGGCCGCGCTCTGATGACCGCCCCGCGCGTCCTGCTGATGGATGAGCCGACCGAGGGCCTGGCTCCGCAGATCGTCGCCGAAGTCGGATCGATCGTTCGCCGGCTGCGGGAGATCGGCCTTTCCGTGATCCTGGTCGAGCAGCACATGGCCTTCGCCCTGCAACTGGCGGACCATGTCGTGGTCATCAGCACCGGCAGGATCGTCGAGCGCGCGACCGCTGCCGAGATCGCATCCGACATGAATCGGCTCGAAGAGCATCTGGGCGTGCACTAGAGCATTTTCGAGCGAAGTGGATACCGGTTCGCATGAAGAAAAAGCGATAAAACAAAGACCTGGAGCAATTCCGCGGTTCGGAGAGTTGCGGAATTGCTCCAGGCCGCCCGCCCAGCCCGGGAGGCCCTCGCCCATTTATTGATCAATCGATCAACTATTTAACGATGAAGGCACGCACAATGTCCCAGGATCCGAAGGCCAATCACAGCCGTGGCCGCGCCGTTGTCATCGGGGGCTCGATGGCTGGGCTGTTCGCCGCCCACCTCCTCTTGCGGCAAGGCTGGCAGGTCGAGGTCTTCGAGCGAATCTCGGCGGAGCTCGCCGGCCGCGGCGCCGGCATCGTGACCCATGACGAGCTGTTCGAGGTCCTGCGACTCTGTGGCATCGATAGCGAGACTGCGCGCATCGGTGTCGCGGTCCGGGGTCGCCGCGTTTTTGCCGGCGACGGCGCGATCCTCGGCGAGCAGGCACTGCCACAGATCCTGACCTCGTGGGGGCGGCTCTACAGCCTGCTGCACCAGGCCCTGCCCGACGGCTGCTATCATCATGGCTACAATCTCGACCGGCTCGCGCTCGACGCGGAAGGCGTCACGGCACATTTCTCCGACGGCCGGAGCCACCGGGCCGATCTGCTGATCGGCGCGGATGGCATCTTTTCCACCGTCCGCAAGCAACTGTTGCCAGAGGCGATGCCCTCTTATGCCGGCTACATCGCCTGGCGGGGGCTGGTCGACGAGGCTGAACTCTCGGCGTCGACCCGCGCAGCGCTTTTCGACAGCTTCGCCTTTTCCCTGCCTCCGGGCGAGCAGATGCTCGGTTACCCGGTCGCCGGTGCCGACGAATCCATGGAGCCGGGGCGGCGAAGGTTCAACTTCGTCTGGTATCGCCCGGCCGCCCAGGGCCCGGCGTTGCGGGATCTCCTGACCGGTACCGACGGAGTCGAACACGAGCTCTCGATTCCGCCCAACATGATCAGGCCGTCCGTGCAGCAGGACATGCGTGAGGCCGCCCGGCGCCTGTTGTCCCCGCAATTCGCGGAAGTGGTCGAGAAGACGCCTCAGCCTTTCATCCAGGCAATCCAGGATCTCGAAACCCCGCAAATGGCATTTGCGGGGCGGGTCGCGCTGATCGGCGACGCTGCCTTCGTCGCTCGCCCCCATGTCGGTATGGGCGTCACGAAGGCTGCCAGCGACGCGCTCGCGCTCGTCCGGTCGCTCGCGGAATTCGGAAGCGACATCGCAGCCGGGCTCGCCGCCTTCGAAGCGCAGCGCCTGCCCTATGGCCGTGCCGTTATCCGGCGCGCCCGCGATCTCGGTGCCTACATGCAGGCGCAGTTGCTGACCGAAGAGGAGCGGCAGCTGGCCGAACGACATCGCCGCCCCGAAGCCGTGATGTCGGAGACCGCGGTTGCCAGCGGCATCGCAGCATAGCGCCGGCTCCCCCTCACTATCCACGCGACCACCAGGAGACAGACGATGAACCAAGAGCCGAGCCATGCCTGGCCACCGCCGCCGGACAGCTTGTCACCGGCCCACCGGGCCGAGTTCGCGAGCCATCTCGGCATCGGACGAGTCGGAACCCGGCTGGTCTCGGAAACCGATCGGGTCCGGGTCTGGGCGCTCTCGCTCGCCCCCGGCGAGCGGATCGGCTTCCACACCCATGTGCTGGACTACTTCTGGACGGCCGTGACCGGCGGCAACGCCCGCTCGCAATATGCCGACGGGCGCGTCGCCGAGGTCTCCTACCAGCCCGGCGACACCCAGCACCATCGTTTCCAGGCCGGCGAATTCATGATCCACGACCTGCACAATACCGGGACGACCGAGCTCGTCTTCACCACCGTCGAGTTCCTGCAGAGCGCCAATGCGCCGCTACCCATCGCCTGAACCGCGTCTTCAGCCGAATAATCTGGGAGTTGTCATGCCGACCCTGTTCGACCCTGTCCGCATCGGTGCAATCGAAGCGCCCAACCGGATTTTCATGGCCCCGCTCACGCGTGCCCGCGGCACGCGTGAGCACCTGCCGACACCGGTCATGGCCGAGTATTATCGCCAGCGCGCCAGCGCCGGGCTGATCGTCAGCGAGGCGACCGGCATCAGCCAGGAGGGACTGGGCTGGCCGTTCGCGACCGGCATCTGGTCCGACGAGCAGGTCCGCGGCTGGGCGAAGGTGACCACAGCGGTCCAGGAAGCCGGTGGCCGGATCTTCTGCCAGCTCTGGCATATGGGGCGCGTCGTACATCCGAGCCTGCGCGACGGCGCATTTCCCGTCTCAGCCTCGGCGACGACCGCTCCCGGCCTTGCCCACACCTATGAGGGCAAGCAGCCGCATGCCCAGGCCCGCGCGCTCGACACAGGCGAGATCCGGCGTGTCATCGAGGATTATCGCCAGGCGGCGAGCAATGCGCTGAAGGCCGGCTTCGACGGTGTCCAGATCCATGCCGCGAACGGCTATCTGATCGACCAGTTCCTGCGGGCGAGCGCCAACCATCGCGACGATGCCTATGGCGGCCCGATCGCCAACCGCATCAGGCTGCTCGGCGAGGTCTGCGAAGCGGTGGCCGGGATCGTGGGGCCTGACCGTCTCGCGGTACGCCTCTCGCCGAATGGCGAGTCGCAAGGTGTGAACGATCCTGAGCCCGAGCCGCTCTTCGTTGCGGCCGCCCGCTCATTGTCGGCCCTCGGCATCGCTTTCCTCGAGCTGCGCGAGCCGCCTCCGGACGGCACCCGCGGCAAGCCGGATCACCCTGCCATCGCTCCGGCCATCCGGCTCGCATTCAAGGGAACGCTCGTCCTGAACTCAGATTTCGACGGAACGCGCGCAAGCGCGGCCGTGAGCTCAGGCGCAGCGGACGCGATCACCTTCGGGCGCCCATTCCTTGCGAACCCGGACCTTCCGGCGCGGTTGCGGCTCGGTGCCTCTCTCAATGGCGACGACATGGAGACATGGTACTCGCAAGGCATCGAGGGCTATCTCGATTACCCGGCATTGGCGGGCTAGGCAGCAGGGACCGGCAGCAGCGCGTGCATCCGCCGAGAAGCTGCCGGTCCCTCCGACGTCAGGTGTTCGCCGGGTTTCGGCCTGGCGCCAGCTTGTCGATCGAGCAGGGCGTCTTGCTGAAGCGCACCGGTGGCTTGGTGCCGACCAGCCGGCCCTCGGTGGGATGGTCGGTCTTCTCGAAGAAGCCGGTGGCTCCCAGATGAGGATCGTCGAGCAGGTCGTCGATGGTGTTCACCGTCGAGCAGGGGATGTCGGCTTGCGCCAGCAATGCGAGCCATTCGGCTGTGCGGCGCTCGACCAGACAATGCGCCAGCCGGTCGTAGAGCGTGTCGATCATGGCGGCGCGAGCGGCGGTATCATCAAGGGCGGCCTCGTCTGCCCAGTCGACACGGGCAGCGGCACGGAAAAAGGCGCGCCAATGGGCGCCCGTATAGGGCATGACCGCCAGGTATCCATCCGCGGTGCGATAGGGCCGGCGATTCCGCGAGAGCACGCGCGAATAGCCGCTGGGGCCGAGTGGCGGCTCGAAACTGCGGCCGCCGAGATGTTCGACGGCGAGGAACGAGACCATCGCCTCGAACATCGGGACCTCGATGGCCTGCCCTTCGCCGGAGACCGCACGGTGATAGAGCGCGGCGTTGATGGCGCCGACGGCGAAGAGCGCCGTCGTCTTGTCGGCGACGATGGTCGGGGCATAGCGCGGCTCGTCGCCGGCATGCCGGCTGAGCGCCGCCCATCCCGAAGCCGCCTGGATGATATCGTCATAGGCCGGGCGATCGCGATAGGGGCCGTCCTGCCCGAAGCCGACGATGGCGCAGTAGATCAGGCGCGACTGGCGAGCGAGCAGCGTGTCCGGGCCGAGGTCGCTCTTGCGCGCCGCTCCCATGCGCATGTTGTGGATGAAGATGTCGGCGCCCGCGATCAGATCGCGCAACTGCGCGAGATCGCGCTCTGCCTTGAGGTCGAGCGTGATGCTGCTCTTGTTGCGGTTGGCGTTGAGGAAGGCAGCGCCCATGCCGGGCGAGCGTGCAGGGCCCGGGCCGCGCATGACGTCGCCACCCGGCGGCTCGACCTTGAGCACATCGGCGCCCATGTCGCCGAGCATCTGCGTCGCGTAGGGTCCGGCGATAACCGTGGTCAGGTCGACGACCTTGATCCCATGAAGCGGGCCCGGCATGGCACAGTGATCTCCGTTCAGCGGGCAGTGAAGCCGCCATCGACGGGCAGGGCAACGCCGGTGACGAAGGAGGCGTCGTCGGAGGCGAGCCAGAGTACGGCATGCGCCGCCTCCTCGGCCTTGCAGAGCCGCCCCATCGGCACCGCCGCCATCATACGCGCCTGATTCTCCTCGGCCTCCTTCGGATCGCCCGAGCGGCCGGTGAAGCCAAGCTTCATCGGTGTATCGGCAAGGCCGGGGCAGACGACGTTGACCCGGACATTGTCGGGCGCGAAGCGCTGCGCCAGCGACTTGGTCAAGCCCACCACCGCGAACTTGGCCGCCGAATAGACCGGCGAGAACATCGAGCCGACCAGGCCAGAAACCGACGAGGTAAAGACGATCGAGCCGCCGCCGCGCTTGCGCATGTGGCCGATGGCCTCGCCGGCGGCGAGCGCGGCCGAGGTGACGTTGAGCGCGATCGCCTGATCGTAGGCCGGCAGGTCGAGATTCTCGATGCCGCCGGGGCCGGGGATGCCGGCATGGGCCCAGAGGATGTCGACGCCCCCCAGAGTCGCGGCGGCATCGTTGATCGAGCTCCTCATCTGCTCGGGTTGGGAGAGGTCGGCCTGGATCGTCGCGATCTCGCGGCCCATCGCCCTCGCATCGGCGGCGAGCGCGGCCAACGCCCCGGCATCGATGTCGACGGCAGCCACTTTCGCGCCCTCGCGCAGGAAGAGTTCGACGCCGGCGCGGCCCATCCCGGAAGCGGCGGCGGTGACGATGGCGAGCTTGTTGGCAAGGCGCATGACGGTCTCTCGATACTTCTGCGGTTGGTCTCAGTTGGCGTAGGCGTCAGGGAAGCGCCCGGTCGTGCTGATCACGGTGGTGCGCGTCTCCAGATAGGCGTCGAGCGCCTCGATGCCGTTCTCGCGGCCCCAGCCGCTGCCCTTGAAGCCGCCATAGGGGGTGGACCAGCGGATGAAGCGGTAGGTGTTGACCCAGACCATGCCGGCCCTGATCCGGCTGGAGACGCGGTGAGCCCGGCCGAGATCGCTGGTCCAGAGGCCGGCGGTCAGACCATAGTTCGAGTCGTTGGCGAGGCTGACCGCCTCCTCCTCGTCTTCGAACGGGATCAGCGCCGCGACCGGCCCGAAGATCTCCTCGCGGGCGATCCGCATGTCGTTGGCGACATTGGCGAAGACGGTGGGTTCGACGAAATAGCCCTCGCCATGGACGCCTCCGCTGAGGCGGCGCCCGCCGGCGATGAGTTCGGCTCCCGCCTGCCTGCCCAGCTCGATATAGGACAGCGTCTTGGCGAGCTGCTCGGCATGCGCTTGAGGCCCCATATGGTTGGCCTCGTCGAGCGGCGGGCCGACACGGACCTTCGCCGCGCGAGCCCGGAAGGCCTCGACGACCCGATCATAGATTGGCCGCTGCACCAAGACGCGCGAGCCCAGCGCGCAGCTCTGGCCGCATAAGGTCCAGGCCGAGTTGGTCGCGGCATTCAGCGCCTGTTCGACATCGGCGTCGGCGAAGATGATATGGGGAGATTTTCCGCCGAGCTCGAAGGTGAAGCGCTTCATCGAACCGGCGCCCACGCCCAGGATCGCCTTGGCGGTCGCGCCCTCACCGGTGAAGGTGATCTTGTCGACATCGGGATGGGCTGCAAGCCGCTCGCCCGCGCCGCCCTTGCCGTAGCCTGGCACGATGTTGACCACGCCCGGCGGGAAGCCCGCCTCCTCGAACAGCCGCCCGAGGGCGAGCGAGGTGACCGGCGTCTGCTCGGCAGGCTTCAGCACCACGGTGCAGCCGGCAGCAAGCGCCGGGCCGAGCTTCCAGGCGGCCGCCATCAGCGGCACGTTCCAGGGCGTGATCGCACCGACGACGCCGACCGGCACCCGCGTGGTGAAGGCGTGGACGCTGTCGTCGAAGGGGATGGTGCGGCCTGACGCCTTGTCGGCGAGCGAGGCCCACCAGTGATAGCCGAGATGGTGGCCGCCGGCATCGACGCGCGTCTCGCGCAGCGCGCGGCCATTGTCACGTGTCTCCAGCACCGCGAGTTCCGCAGCCCGCTCACGGTAAAGGTCGGCGAAGCGACGCAGCAGCGCCGCACGCTCATGGCCGAGCATCCGCCCCCAGGGGCCTTCGAGCGCAGCGCGGGCCGATGCCACGGCCCGATCGATGTCGCGCGGGCCACCAAAGGCTGCGTGCGCCCAGACATATCCGGTCGATGGATCGATGCTCTCGATCAGGCCGCCATCTTGCGGGACGACCCATTCGCCACCGATGAAGAGATGCTCGTAGCGGGCGAGCGGCGCGGCTTTTGCGGCTGCGGTCATGAGCGTTCCGGATGTCAGGGGCATGGAGGAATGGGCCGCCCGGGCGCGCGCGGCCCGACGACGTCACTTCACCAGCGGGCAGCCGCCGTCCTTGAGCGGACGGAAGGCGCGCTCGGCCGGGATCGTGGCGAGGACCTTGTAGTAGTCGAAGGCTTTCTTCGATTCCGACGGCTTCTTGACCTCGACCAGCATCATGTCGTGCAGGACGCGGCCGTCCTCGCGCAGCGAGGTCTTGCCGAACAGCGGATCGTCGAAGGTCCCGGCCTCGCGCATCGCCTTGACGACGGCCGCCCCGTCCTTGGCCGAGCCGATTTTCGCGACGGCATCGAGATAGGCGAGCGTCGCCGAATAGGCGCCGGCCTGGTTCATCGAGGGGAAGCGGCCGCCATGCAGCTTGGCGAATCGCTCTCCGAAGGCACGGGTCTTGTCGTTGACGTCCCAGTAGAAGGCGGTCGTGAGTTGCAGGCCCTGCGCGCTTTGCAGGCCGAGCGAGTGAATGTCGGAGATGAAGAGCAGCATGCCGGCCAGCTTCTGGCCACCCTGCACGATGCCGAACTCGGACGCCTGCTTGATCGCGTTGATCGTGTCGCCGCCGGCATTAGCCAATGCGATCACATTCGCCTTCGAGGCCTGGGCCTGAAGCAGATAGGACGAGAAATCCTTGGAGTCCGTCGGGTGGCGGACGCCGCCAACGATCTGTCCGCCATTCTGCTTGACCACGGCGCTGGCATCGCGTTCGAGCGAATGGCCGAGGGCGAAATCGACAGTCAGGAAGAACCACGACTTGCCGCCGCCCTTGGTGATGGCGTCGGCGGTGCCGTGCGACAGGGCCCAGGTGTCGTAGGTCCAGTGCACCGAGTTCGGTGTGCAGGCCTTTCCCGTCAGGTCGGATGTGCCGGAGGCGGTGAACAGCGCCACCTTGTTCTTCTCCTGGGCGATCGGCGCGATCGCCAGCGAGATCGCGCTGGTCGGCAGGTCGACGAGGGCATCGACGCCTTCGGTATCGAACCATTTGCGCGCGATGGCGCTGGAGATGTCGGGCTTGTTCTGCGCATCGGCCGAGACGATCTCGATCTTGAAGCGCTCGGAACCGGGACGCTTCATGAAATCCTCGACCGCCATCTGCGCGGCCACGGTCGCTCCCGGGCCGCCAATATCGGAGAAGATGCCGGACATGTCGGCGAGCACGCCGAGCTTGACCGGAATCTCCTGGGCAGCGGCCGCCGTCGCCATGGCGACGGTCGAGAGCACAAAGGCACGGAACATCGAACGCTTGGCTGCGGACATGGTTTTCCTCCCTGAAGCCATCTGGCTCGCGATGCGCGCTCGTCGGTTGGTCGGGCGCATCAATTCTTGTTTATGAATTTAAAAGACATGATCATGAATTTTGAGTCAAGCGTCTATCGCCGGGGCTTGCCTGCGGACGCAGCTTCCGCTTGATCTGGCGCAAGGCAGCTCCGGCCTGCGGCAGCGACCGCCGGCGAACCGGGGACGAAAGCAGGGCGACATGCTGGTCAAGCAGGCGGCGAACGTATTGGAGCTGATGGAGTACTTCGCCCGCCGCAAGCGGCCGGCGACGATGGCGGAGATCTCCGACGATCTCGGCTGGCCGCGCTCAAGCACCTTC
Organism: Allobosea sp. GW823-FHT01F03; assembly: GCF_058798075.1. Taxonomy (NCBI): domain Bacteria; kingdom Pseudomonadati; phylum Pseudomonadota; class Alphaproteobacteria; order Hyphomicrobiales; family Alloboseaceae; genus Allobosea; species Allobosea sp. GW823-FHT01F03. The sequence continues at coordinate 5,611,292 of NZ_CM179505.1, forward strand.
AATCTGGTCGGGACCGTCGCTGAGAAAGGCTGGCTCTACGAGCCGCGTCAGCGCGGTGGCTTCTATCCAAGCCCGCGCTGGCTGACGCTGGCGCGCATCGTCGCGGAGTCCGAGCCATTGCCGGAAAGCGTGCACCGCCTGACGATGCGGATTGCGGAGGAAACGGGAGAGACAACGGCGATCGCCGCGCTCGCCGGCACGTCAGCGCTGTTCATCGACGTCGTCGAATCGTTCCAGCCGGTGCGCTATTTCGCGGCGATCGGCGACCGTGTCCCAATCCATGCGAGCTCCGTAGGCCGGGCCATTCTGGCGCAGTATTCCTCGGACGAACGCCTTACGATCTACCGCAAGATCGGGTTCGAGCGCTTTTCCGCGACCACGCCGATGACGGCCGACCGGATCGAAGCCGACCTAACGGAAGCTGAAGACCGCGGCTATCATCAAAGCTCATCCGAATTCATTCCCGATCTGGCCGGTGTCGCCTTTCCGTTGCCTGTCGGAGCACGTCGGCTGTCGATCGTCGTCGCCGGACCAACCTCGCGCTGTCTCGACCGCAGGCCGGCAACGGCCGGGATTATGGCAAAGGCAATCCGGAACTTCGCCGAGGAAACGACGGCGGATTAGCCGCCCACACCGGCCTGGGCGTTGAGGCGGCGACATGCGCGCGCCGTCACGCTGAATCGAGCGCTCTCTGAAGCCCCCCGCGCTCCGGCCTCCCACAGCCCGGCAGCGCAACAGAACGGCGAGACGTCACGCCCGCTCGAACGCGAGCGCGATGCCCTGGCCGACACCGATGCACATGGTGGCGAGCGCGCGCTTCTTGCCGGTCAGCAACAATTCGAGCGCCGCCGTGCCGGCAATGCGAGCACCCGACATGCCGAGCGGATGGCCGAGCGCGATCGCGCCGCCATTCGGGTTCACATGTGCGCCGTCCTCGTCGATGCCGAGTGCGCGCAGCACGGCGATACCCTGGCTGGCGAAGGCCTCGTTGAGCTCGACGATATCGAAATCCGTCGGTTGCAGGCCGAGCCGGGCGCAGAGCTTGCGCGTCGCCGGGACCGGGCCGAGGCCCATCACGCGGGGCGCAACGCCACCGGTTGCGCCTCCGAGGACGCGCGCGAGCGGGGTGAGCCCATATTTCCTCACCCCCGGCTCCGAGGCGAGGATCAGAGCCGCCGCGCCATCATTGACGCCGGACGCATTGCCGGCGGTGACGCTGCCACCCTCCTTGCGGAAGGGCGTCGGCAACCTGGCGAGCTTCTCCAGCGTGGTGTCGCTGCGCGGATGCTCGTCGATCTCGACTTGGGAAGGGTCGCCCTTTCGCTGTGGGATCAGGACCGGGACGATCTCCCTGGCCAGCCTGCCATTCTGCTGAGCCGCCACGGCCTTCTGCTGCGAACGGACGGCGAAGGCATCCTGATCGGCACGGCTGATCGCGCAGTCGGCGGCGACGTTTTCGCCGGTCTCCGGCATGGAATCGACGCCATATTGCGCCTTCATCAGCGGATTGACGAAACGCCAGCCGATCGTCGTGTCGTGAATCTCGCCATGGCGCGAAAAGGCGCTCTCAGCCTTGGGCAGCACGAAGGGCGCGCGCGACATGCTCTCGACGCCACCGGCGATCATCAAGTCGGCCTCGCCAGCCTTGATCGCGCGGGCCGCAGTGATGACCGCGTCCATGCCGGAGCCGCAGAGCCGGTTGATCGTGGTGCCCGTCACCTCCTTGGGCAGTCCGGCGAGCAGCAGCGACATGCGCGCGACGTTGCGGTTGTCCTCGCCCGCCTGATTGGCGCAGCCGAAGATCACGTCGTCGACGGCACCGAGATCGAGGCCCGGATGCCGCTCGACCAGCGCCTTCAGCGGCACGGCGCCGAGATCGTCGGCCCGTACCGAGGACAGCGAACCGCCGAAACGGCCGATCGGCGTGCGGACATAGGCACAGATGAAAGCTTCGCGCATACGGATCGTCCCTGCATTGCAACCGAGCCGCTGCGGCCGGAATGGTGCTGTTGTTTCGCCAGCGGCCCGATTTAGCCGGAAAGCGCCGCTGCCAGCCCTTCACAAATAATGGCTGGTGACCGCCTCCGATTGCCGGAGGCTGTCGCGCGGGCCCGCGAGCGTGACTTCGCCGAGCTCCAGCACCATGCCGTGCTGGGCGACGTCGAGTGCCATGGCGGCGTTCTGCTCGACGAGGAGCACGCCCGTGCCGGCCGCCGCAACCGCCGCGATGATCGCGAAGATCTCGTCGACGATCTTCGGCGCGAGGCCGAGCGAGGGCTCGTCCAGGAGCAGGATGGCGGGCTTGGCCATCAGGGCGCGGGCGATCGCCAGCATCTGCTGTTCACCGCCCGAGAGGGTCCGGGCAGGCTGCCCGGCGCGCTTGCGCAGCACCGGAAACGTGTCGAGCAAGCGCTCCATGTCGGCATCGAGATCGGGGGCCCCTCGCCTCTGATAGCCGCCGAGCCGCAGATTGTCGGCGACGCTCAGACTGAGGAACAACTCCCTCTGTTCTGCCACCAGCGACACTCCGGCGGCGAGTGCGCGATCGGGCGTCTCGTTCGGGAGCGGCCTACCGTCGAGCTCCACGGTGCCGGCTGAGCGGCGCAGCAGGCCGACAATGGCTTTCAGCAGGGTGGACTTCCCCGCCCCGTTGGCGCCGAGCACCGTGACGATCTCGCCGCGCGGGACGTCGAGGCTGACACCGTGCACCACCGTCTTGCCGCCATAGCCGGCATGGAGATCACGAACCGAGAGCATGGCTGGCCCTTTCACCCATATAGGCCTTGATGACCTGCGGCGAACGCCGCACCTCGTCGGGCGGCCCTTCCGCAATCATGGTGCCGAAATTCAGCACGGTGATACGGTCCGAAATCGCCATGACCAGCGCCATCACATGGTCGATCACGACGATGGTCAGCCCCTGCTCGGCCCGCAGATCGAGCAGGATGCGGTTCAGGGCCTCGACCTCGAGCGCCCGCAGGCCTGCCGCCGGCTCGTCGAGCAGGAGCAGCCTTGGCCGCGTCGCCAGCGCACGCGCGATTTCGAGCCGCCGCTGCTTGCCGAAAGGCAGGGCGGCCGCCGCCGCGTTCTCGGCATCGGCGAGCCCGACCAGCGCCAGCAACCGGCGCGCCTCCGCCCGCGCCGCCTCCTCGCTGCGGCGCCAGGCGGCGCTGTGGATAGCCGCCGCGAACGGGCCGCAGGCATGGTGCCGGTCGAGCCCGACCATGACGTTCTCCAGCGCACTCATCTCGCCGAAGAGCTCGGTGTTCTGGAAGGTCCGGGCGATGCCACGGCGCAAGATCGCATGCGGTACCAGGCCGTCGATGCGCTCTGCGCCCAGCGCGACCGAACCGCCGCCGACCGGGTAGATGCCGGAGATCACATTGAGCAATGTGCTCTTGCCGGCGCCGTTTGGACCGATCACGGCATGGATCGCGCCCGGCGCGACCTGCAGCGAGACATCCTGCAGCGCGGTCAGCCCGCCGAAGCGCACCGTGACCTTGTCGATCGTGAGCAGGGGGCCGGTCATGGCGTCAGCTCCGGCTTGGCGCGCCGCGGCCAGGTGCGCAGGCGCGCGATGCTCAAGCTTGCTAGGCCGTTCGGGCGCAGCACGATGAAGCCGAGCAGCAGCAATGCGAAGACCAGGCCGAGATAGGTCTGGAAGCCCTGCAGCAGGTCGGGCAGCAGCACGAAGACGGCACTGCCGACGATCGCCCCCAGCGGCGAGGCCATACCACCGACCACGGCAACCGCGAGGTAATAGACCGATTGCGTGATGCCGAACTGGGCCGGATCGAGATAGGAGGACAGCGGCGCCAGGAGCCCGCCGCCGAGGGCGCCGAGAAAGGCGCTCGCGCCGAAGGCGGCCGCCTTGTAACGCAGGACGTCGAGCCCCATCGCCTCGGCCGCCGTCTCGCTCTGCCGGATCGCGGCGAAAGCGCGCCCGTAATGCGAGTTGAGCAGACGCTCGACCGCGAGGAAAAGCAGGGCGGCGCTCGGCACGATGACGTAATAGAGCTGGCGTCCGGTGGTCAGCTCCAGCCCGAACAATCCGAAGGGCGGCACCGCCAGGCCGGCTGCGCCGCCGGTGATCGCATCCGAGTGGATCAGGGCGAGCTGGACAATGGCGGTCACGGCCATCGTCGCCAAGGCGAGATAATGCCCTGCGACCCGCAGCGTCATCAGGCCGAGCAGGTAGCCGAGTCCGCCGGTAGCCAGGGCCGTCACGACGATCCCGGCCCAGAGCGGGATGCCGGCCGAGACCGCAAGCACGGTGGCCCCATAGGCGCCGAGCGCGGCGAAGGCCGATTGGGCGAGCGAGATCTGCCCCGCCAGCCCGGTGACCACGACCAGGCCGAGCACGATCAACGCGGTGCCAGCGATCAGGCAGAGCTGGAACAGATGGAACTCGGCGAGGAACTGCGGCAGCGCGAGCAGAAGCGCCAGCACGAGGCCTATCCAAAGAGAGCGTGCGATCATGCTCCTAGACCTTCTTCACTGTCAGGACGCCGAGAAGACCCTGCGGTCTGACGAGGACGACCAGGATCAGGATCGCGTAGCTGATCATGTCCTTGAGCGCGCTCGAGACATAGGTTCCGGCCAGCGCCTCGATCATGCCGAGCGCGATGCCGCCGACCACGGCGCCGGGCAGGCTGGAAAAGCCGCCGAGCACCGCCGCCGTGAAGCCCTTGATGCCGATCAGCCCCATCTCGGGCGAAAGGGTCAGCAGCGGCGCCACCAGGATGCCGCCGACCGTCGCCAGCACCGAGGCGAGCACCCAGATCGCCAGGAAGACCCGCGAGACCCTGATGCCGACGAGGCTGGCGCCGGTGCGGTTGTCGCAGGCCGCCATCACCGCCTTGCCGCGCAAGCTCCGCTCGAAGAACAGGAAGAGCGCCGCCAGGATCGCCAGCGAGACGCCGACGATGGCGAGGTTGGCGGGCACGATCAGCAACTCCCCCCAATGGACCGGCGCCGGCGAGAGCAGGAAGGGGAAAGGCCAGGCGCTCGGGCCCATATAGGCGCGGACGAATTCGCGCAGCACCGTTCCGAGCGCGAGGCTGGCGATGATCCGCGCCAGCAGCGAGGCGCCGCGCAGCGGCCACATGAAGCCGCCATAGATCACCGCGCCGAGCAGGACAGAAGCGATGAGGGCGACGAGAACGGCCGGCCAGAACGGCAGGCCGATCACCGTCTGCGCGATCAGGACGAGATAGGCCCCGAATGTCACCTGATCGCCATAGCCGAAATGAACGACCCCGGTGCCCTTGTGGATCAGCACGAAGCCGAGCGCGATCAGCGCGTAGACGGCACCGGCAGTGATGGAGCTGACGAGGACCTGGACCAGCATGACGGCCTCAGAGCGCCGCCACGGCTTTGATCTCGATCAGCGCGCCGGGGCGTACCAGGCCGGCGACCACGACTCCGGTCGCCGCCGGCCAGGGCGGCCCCTTGAAGAGCTCGCGCCGAAGCTGTGCCGTCTTCTTGTACTCCTCGAGCGACAGCACATAGTCCGTGGTCTCGACGATGTTCTCGAGCCCGGCGCCGAGCTGTGCCAGCGCGCGCTCGAACTTGGCGAAGATCTGGCGCGTCTGGGCGACGATGTCGTCCGGCCCCACCAGCTGTCCGGTCTCGTCCGTCGCCGTCGTGCCCGACAGGAAGACGAGATTGCCGACACGGACCGCCGGCGAGAAGGTGAACTTTTCCGGCCAGCTGGCCGGAACGATCGGGGTGTAGTGCGACATGGCCTGTTGCCTCAGCTCGCGGCGCGCAGCGCGAAGCGCTGGATCTTGCCGGTCTCGGTCTTCGGGAGCGCATCGACATATTGGACGATGCGGGGGAACTGGTGCTTGCCGACGGTGCGCTTCACCGTCTCGACGAGCTCTTCGGTCAGGCTGTCGCTGCCGACATGGCCGGGGCGGAGCACGACGACGGCCTTGACGACCTGGCCGCGCATCGCATCCGGCTGGCCGACCACCGCAGCCTCGGCGACGGCCGGATGCGTCAGCAGCGCACTCTCGACCTCGAAGGGGCCGATCCGGTAGCCGCTGCTCTTGATCATGTCGTCGGTCCGGCCTTCGAACCAGAAATAGCCGTCCTCGTCGCGGCGACCGAGATCGCCGGTGACGATCCAGCCATTGCGGACGAGCGCCGCCGAAGCCGCTGCATCGTTCCAGTAGCGCAGCCAGTAACGGCAATCGGCATCCGCTCTTTTGGCGATGAAGCCGATCGCCCCCGCCGCCGGCAGCTCGACGCCATCCTCGTCGACGATCGCCATGCGGTAGCCCGGACAAGGCAGGCCCATCGAGCCGGCCCGGACCTCCATGGCGATCGCATTGTGATTGCCGATCGGCAGCCCGTACTCGGTGGCGCCGAAATGGTCCATCGGCGTGACATTCCACAGGCGGCGAAAGCCCTGCACCACCTCGCCATTGAGTGGCTCGCCGCAGCTCGACATGGCGCGCAAGCGCAGATCGGGCGCACGCAGCGCCTGCTCGTCCAGCGTCAGCAGGCTGCGCAGCACGGTCGGTGTCGTCGCCATGTTGGTGACGCGGTAGCTTTCCAGGACCGAGAGGCAGAGCTCGGCCGTCGGGTTCTTCTGGACCGAGATGACAAGCGCGCCGCGGGCCAGAGCACCGAGATAGCAGACGAAGCCATAGCCCCAGCCCGGATCCCCGGTGGCCCAGAGGACGTCGTCCGGCCGCACATCCAGGCCGTGGATGATATAGGGCCAGGTCGCCGCGAGGAAGTTGACTGCGAGCGTGCCGCCCTTGGGCTGGCCGGTCGAACCGGAGGTGTAGATGATGGCGGCCGGATCGTCGCGGTCGCGCAGCAGCGGCTCGAACTCTGGCGTCTCCATCGCGAGCCCAGTCTCGAAATCGACGAAACCGGCCGGAAGCTCGCCTCCCGAACCCGCCGCCACGACGGCGACCCCGTCGAGCCTGGCGGGAAGCTGATGGAAATTGCCGCGATGCGTGACGAGAACCCTCGCCTCGCTGTGCGACAGCCGGTAAGCCACCGCATCCGGGCCAAAGCCGGTGAAGATCGGGACATAGATCGCCCCGAGCTTGAGCGCGCCGATCATCGCGATCAACACTTCCGGGCCGCGCGGCAAGAGCCCGGCGACCCGGTCGCCCGGCCGGACGCCGAGACGGCCCAGCAGATTGGCGAAGCGGTTGCTGGCCTGCGACAGCTCCCGATAGCTCAGCCGGGTCTCCCGGCCATCCGCGGCCACCGCGATCAGCGCCGTCCTGTCGCTATCGGCGTGACGGTCGACGATCGCCGCTCCGAGCGAGACCTTTTCGCCCGGCCTCCAGCCGAGCTGGTCCGAGACTGCGGACCAGGAGAAGGCGCGCGTGACGTCGCTGTAGGTCTCGAGGGTCATGGGGCGTCCGAAAGAGGCGCGGCCGGCGGCCGGCAGGTCAGCAAATAGGCGTGATGCCCGGAGAAGACGGTCTCGCCGCTCTGGTTGGTGAGCGTCACCGCAAGGCGCAGGATCGCCTTGTTCCCGCCCGCAGTGCGCTCGACGGCCACGACCTCGAAATGGCTGGTCAGGACATCGTCGATGAAGACGGGCGCCAGGAAGCGCCCGTCCTGTTCCAGGAAGGCAACCAGCGACTGCTCGAGTTGTCGCGAGGTCTCCGTCGCGCCGAGCGCCGCCATGCCGGTGACGAGGAGCCCGTGGGCAAGACGCCGGCCGAACCGCGTCCTTGCGGCATAGTCGGCGTCGTAGTGGATCGGATGGGCGTCGCCGGTGATCCCGGCAAAGGCCGTGAACTGCGCTTCTCCGACGGCGCGCGGTACGCCGGAGAAGCGCCCTCCGACGCGAAAATCCTCGGCGAAGAGCTGGGCCTCCGGCGCAAGCGCGGTCACGGCGCGTTGCCCCCGTCACGGGCCTTGATCACCACCGGCTCGAGCTTGCGCGAAAGATCGCTCTGGATCTCGACGACCTTGGCCGACTGGTTGCCCTCGCGGATATCCGGCCCGAACGTGGTCGGCAGCGTCAGCCCGGTCTCGAAACCCTTCAGCGATTCCAGGGCCTGGATGAACCCTTCCTGCGTCGGCTGCGCCCCGGCGCGCTTCAGCCCCTCGATGAAGACCAGCGCGCCGCCATAGCCTAGGATGTCGCCGAGGTCGGGGCGCCCCTGCCGTGCCAGATCCGGAAAGCGCTGTTCGAAGGCCTGACGGAAGCGCACCGCGGTGGGCTCACTGCCTTCCGGCAGGGCATCGAGCGTCACTATGTTGCGGGTTCCGCTCGCCGCCTCCCCGACGATCTCGGGGTATTTCCTGCTGCCGGCCGAATTCGAGCCCATGATCACCGCCTTCAGCCCGAGCTGCCTCGCCTGCCGGGTGATGATGGCCGAGGGATTCGGATAGCCGTAGACGACGAGGACATCGGGCGTTGCCTGGATGGTCCGGGCGATCTGGGCGGTGAAGTCGCTGTCGGCGAGGTTGAAGACCTCGTCGCTGACCAGCTTCACCTGGCGCCTTCCGAGGCGACCGATCAGCCCGTCGGCGCCGCGCTTGCCGTATTCGTCGGACTGGCGCAGCAGCGCGATGCGCTTGGCCTTGAGCTCATCGACGAGATAATCGGCGATCGCACTGCCCTGCTGCCGGTCGTTCATCGGCCCGGTCCGGAACACCGTGCGGATCGGCGGCTCGGTCACGGCCGGCGTCGAGAAGACCGAGATGAAGACCGGCGTCTTGCTGGCCTTGAAGGTCGGGACCAGCGCCTGGCCGACGGCGCTCGCGGCGGGGCCGAAAACCGCGAAGACCTTCTCCTGATCGACGAGGCGCTTGAAGGCGGCGATGCCCTTGGGCGGCGAGGATTCGTCGTCGAGCGAGACCCATTCGATCTGCCGGCCATTGACGCCGCCGGCGGCATTCGCCTGCTCGAAGGCCAGCGTGGCGCCGGCGAGATTGCCGCTGCCGAACACGGCGAGCGGCCCGGTCAGGCTGCCGAGCACGCCGATCCGGATCGACTTCGGAGCCACGCCCGGCGCCGCATTGGCCAACGCCGCGCCTGAGCCGAGAAGCGAGGTCGAGGCCGCGAGCAGGCCGAGCGCCTGGCGACGGTCGAAGCGTAGCGAGGTCCGTTCGATTTCACTGGTCATGATCGCCTCCCATATTTTTCCGTAAATCGGAAATAGTTTTTGATAAATGGAATTTAATGCGATAGACTGAGTCGTTGTCAAGTGGCCGCTCGTGCAGCAGCATCGGCCCCGTCGTCGGAGATCGCCCGTGAAACCCGCTACAGACACCCCGCTCGAGCGCTACATCCGGGCGCTCGAGAGCATCGCCCTGTCACAGGACGGGCTCGGCGTTTCCGGCCTCGCGGACCGCTGCGGCCTCTCGGTCGCGACGGCGCACCGCCTCTTGCAGAACTTGCAGGCGACCGGGCTGATCGTCGCCGCGGGAGGCAAGCGCAAGGACTACAAGATCGGCCCGCGGCTGCTGCGGATCCTGCATGCCGGCTCGGATTCCGCCTGGCTCGCCATCGCCGTCCAGCCGGTTCTCAACGCCCTCGCCGACCGGCTGTCGGAGACCTGCTATCTCGCCCGGCTTCTCGGCGACGAGGTGGTTTCGGTGGCGTGGGCGGCCCCGAGTTCTGGGTTGCGCGGCTATGTGGTCCCGGGCCTTGCGCTGGCGCCCCATGTCGCGGCCTCGGCCAAGGCGATCATGGCCTTCCAGGCCCCCGACATGATCGATCGCGTCCTGTCGGCACCGCTGGCCAAACTGACGCCGGAGACCAGGACCGAGCGTGCCGAGATCGAGCAGGACTACGCCGGGGTGCGCAACCGCGGCTACGCTACCTGCTGGAACGAGATGGAGCAGGGGCTCGGGGCGCTTGCGGTGCCGATCCCGCTGGCCGGCGCCGGCGTGCTCTACAGTGTCGGCACGGCCGGCTTGCTGGAGCGTATGACGAAGAAGCCGGAGCAGGACTATATCCAGGCACTGCACTCAGCTGTCGAGCCGCTCACGCGGGCGCTCAAGGAGCGGCCGCCGGAAGTGCAAACCGCGAGCGGAGGCCGATCCGCGCCCTGACGCCCGGCACAAGAGAGGACCGGCGCGTCGTTAGAAAGCGATCGATCGCTTCGTCGTTCTCTCGGCTATCGCCGCGATCGATGATTTCGAAAGCTACGTCGTGCCAATCATCGCCGATAGGCGTCAACAGCAAAAAGACATGGGGGGAACAACGCCTGCCCCACCTGGCGGATCGGCTTCGGAGAGGATTCGATTCCTCCCCGGCGTCCGGCGAGCCGGACGTGCGGACTGCGCATCCCGCGCAATGAACGACCCCGCAAATCTGCGGAGCCTCTCCAGCGCATCGGTCGATGCTGCCAAGCAACCCGCTTCCTCGACCAGACATGCGTGACACATCCAATCGCCGAGCTCTATCGGGCTTTATTCGGCTGCCTTGCTATCCTCGGGAGGCGGCGCGAAATACCGCCCCCCGCGAGCCCAGTTCGAACCATGTATCTCGATGAACATGACATCGACGGACTCGACGCGGCAGTTCAGAAGCTCTGCAGTCAGTTTCGTGACCTGCTCTACATAAGCATCCTTCTGCTCCCGGCTTCGCCCCGGCGACAATTCCACACGGACCGTTGGCATCCGCATCTCCTCTTGCATCGATGATTATTCGAGTGACCTGCACACGGATCAAACCAGAGCCAGCGCTACGGCTCGATGTTTCTCCACAGCACCAGCATCCAGATGAGCCGCCCGCCGCATCACACCCGCTTTACGCGAGCACACCGACCGGCAGCACCAATAATGGAGGCAATCTTTACTGCTTCAACCCGATCGGACGGGCGAATTCAGCCAGATGCGCATGCGGAGAGGCGGAAGGCAGCCGCTATGTCCCGTTAGGCTCGGGACTCAATCACACCAGAAGGTGATTGCAGCTGCGATGAAGACGCCTGCCATGAAGTTGGTGGCGAGCTTGTCGTAGCGGGTCGCGATGCGGCGCCAGTCTTTCAGCCTGCACCAGAGGCGTTCGACGAGGTTGCGGTTGCGATAGGCGTTACGGTCGTAAGGGATCGGGGCCTTGCGGCTGCGCGTAGCGGGGATGACAACCTCGGCACCCTGCTGCTGGATCGCGGCACGGATGGCATTGGTGTCATAGCCGCGGTCGGCGATCAGCTTGTCGAAGCGACCGCGCGCCGCTTCGATCAGAGCTGGTGCCATCGTCATGTCGGACGTGTTGCCCGGCGAAATCAACAGGATGCGCGGCCGTCCGGCGAGATCGGTCAGTCCGTGGATCTTGCTGGTACGTCCGCCGCGCGAGGTGCCGATGCCTTGTACGAAGGCCCCCCTTTTGCGCCGGCCGCCGAGCGGTGGACCTTGATGCTGGTGGAATCGATCGCGACCGCACCCCACGCGCCGCTGTGGCCGGTCAACGCCTCGAACACCGCAAACCAGACGCCCTGTCGGCTCCAGCGGTGAAAGCGATTGTAGATGGTCGTGTAGGGGCCATACTCCGGCGGGCAATCGCGCCAGCGCGCCCCGATCCGCAGCATATGCACGATCCCCGAGATTACCCGGCGATCATCCACACGCCGGGCTCCACAGCGACCGCGCGGCAGAAACGGCTCGATCCGCTCCCACTCCGCATCGCTTAACCAAGTCAGCGACTTGCCCATCCATGCCTCCACAACAGCAGAGACTTTGAATCAGCCGAGCAAACCAACCGCAACCCGATTGAGTTCAGAGCCTAGCCCATCGCGAACCAGACCTCTCCGTCACGACCGACGCGGCTCTCAGATTCCAGTTTGATCAAATGGGCACAGGCATTCCGTTCGGCCGCGCGCCGGAGCTTCGAATCTCGCTTCGAATAGAGCCGATCGACCAGTTCCCAGCTCGATAGCGCCTCTTTTTCGAGGGCTTTCCGGATCTCTTCTTCACGACCAAGACGATGGTCCAGAAGCGATTGCACATAGGGCATCGGGTCGAACAGTGCCGGGCCATGGCCCGGCAGAAACAACGTCTCGTCGCGAGCCAGGATCGCACGCAGACTCTCGCAGTATTCGATCATGCTGCCCCCCGGCGGCGATCCACGCCGCTCAGCCGTCACTGCCTCGCGATCTTCGCATGGCATCGTCCTCCTGTGCGCCACCGGTGAGGTGCGGGATTCAGTGGCGCCGACGGCTCAGGCACATCCAAGCTCAACAGGTTGCAACTTGAAGATTCCTACCCGAGCATTGGGAGAGTGGCCGCATTCAGGCTGATCTGGCCAGGATTTTATCTGAATAATAACAGCAATCAACGGTCAATACCCGTCGAAAGCGGCTTTCGTCGAGACTTACGTGGCCTACCTGATCGATCTTCAAGCAGAAATTCGTCCCCATTTCACCAATGAGAAGTGGTATTACTTGCTCCTTTGGATGGATACGCCTAAGGAAACCAGCCGGATATTGCTTGGCCCTGCGGCTGATGCACGACTCAGGGCGAACTTCTGGACCATGCTCGACTTGTCGACCGGCCATCTCCGCAAGGGTGACTGCGATTTGCTCAAGGGCGCGGACTCGGTGCCGACGGCGAACGGGACCGCGATCCCGAACAGTCCCTTTACGTGACGCCCTGTGTCGGTGGCTGGGTCATCAGCACGGGTGGTTGCATCGAACCCGCTCCGGAAGCTGCGCTCTCATCTGAAGACAAGGCGCTCCTGGACGAGGAACACAGCACGGTCATCGGGGACATGAGGGCCGAGGGCTTTTCGGACGAATTCGTCGCGCTATTCATGTATGCCTGTGAGAACCGTGTCGCCGACGACGCGCTGCGGCTCGTGCTGGCGCTTCACCGCCGAGGCGATGATCTCGTCGAAGGCGGCCTTCATGCCATAGAGCTTGAGCTCGCCCATGGTGGCGAGAATCTCGGAGCGTTCCATCACACGGCTCTCCTGAGGCTGTCGTAGCGGGCACAATCGGCGGCGGGCTCATGGCGCAGGCGCAAGGCATCAGGCGTCATGATCGTGATCGCTGCCGCCGGCTCGCGGCGCCGGGCCAGGATGTTGATGATCACGTCGGCGGAGTGGACGCCTTGCCGCAGAGCGTCCGCGCAGGCGGCTTCGACGGCGGACAATCCGTCACTGAGCACCGCCGTGAGGATCTCGACCATCTGCCTGTCGCCGTCTTGAACGGCCGCGAGCTTGCGCCGGACCCGGTCGATCGCACCGGGCAAGACCCAGTCCTTGAAGGGCGCTCCGTTCCGCAGGGCGCCCGGCTTGCGAGCCAGTGCCGGGACATAGTGCCATGGGTCGTAGATGGTCTGGTCGCGGCCATAGCAGCGGGGATGCTCGCCGACGATACGCCCGCCCTGGCGCGGCTCGATCCGATCGGCATAGGCGCGGATCTCGACGGGGCGCCCGACCGCACGCGCGATGACCGAGTACTTGTTGTTGTCGAAGCGCACGAGACAGGTCTTCGACACCGAGGCTGGCAGTGAGTGGAAGCCGTCGAACCGCCCCGCGTAAGGCACCAGGCTCGGGCGCTCGGCTTCGAACATCTCCCAGATCGTGCGGTCACGTTGCTCCGGATGGCGGTGGGCCTTGGCGTAGCGAAGCACCTGATCCAGCAGCCAGGCGTTCAACTCGTCGTAGTTCTTGACCCGCAGGCGCGGGGCGAAGAAGCGCTCGCGCACGAGCCCGGCCTGGTTCTCGACCTGCCCCTTCTCCCAGCCCGAGGCCGGCGTGCAGGCGACGGGATCGACCAGGTAATGGCTGCACATCTGCTGGAAGCGGCGATTATAGGCCCGCTCCTTGCCGACGAAAATCGTCTCTACCGCCGTCTTCATGTTGTCTTAGATGCCTCGCGTGCAAGCGCCCTTGAAGAAGGCGAAGGCCCGGTCATGGGCGTCGAAGACCATCTCCTGGCTCTCGCGCGGATAGGCCCGCACGAACAGCATGCGCGAGTGACAAAGCCGGACATGCGCCACCTTCACCTGGGTCGTCGCGCCATTGATGACGACGATCTCGTGGCTCCAGCCGAACTGATAGGCTTCGCCGGGCGCGAAGCTCAAAGGCACATAGGCGTCGGCCGTGACGGCGGATTGCTCGCGGCGCCAGCCTCGCGCATAGCGGCGAACGGCATCGTATTTGCCCTCGTAGCCGAGATCCCGCAGGTCTTCGAAGAGCCGGATCAGCGTCAGGCGCTCGCGCGCCGGCCTGCCGTCGTTCGCCATCAGCAACCGATCCAGCTCAGGGCGCCAGGTCCCGATCTTCGGCTGCGGCTGAACCTTCCGCGCATACTCGAACGACGTCGCGCCCGAGCGCAGCACCTTCCGAACCGTGTTCCGAGAGACGTGCAGCTCGCGGGCGATCTCCTTGATCGTCTTCGCCCGGATCGAGAACTCGCGCCGGATCCGCGCAATCGTATCCACGCCCTTCATCCCCCGCCAGCCCAGCCGAAACCAGGACGGGCAGTCTCACCGAAACCGGCTCAAGGGGGTCAAAGTTGGACGCCGATCCCCCGCCTCACGGGGTCAAACTTGCACGCCGAAACACATCGATTGGCCCTCACGGGGATATCGACACCGCCCGCAAACTTCGGCTTCACAGCGTTGTAAATCGCTGTCGCTTGCGCCTCGATTGCTCTCGCACGCGCGCATTCCGATACCCCCCAGGCAGGCTCCAAAACGCGCGATCAACGCCGAACCGAGACGCGCCACGCCGCGCCGCCACACATTGCTTGACAAGGCGAGGTTTGAACAAATATGCATTTAAAAATAAAAATGTTCATGGGAGGAGCTACGATGAATCTGAATCGCCGACAGTTTGCGAGCGGCCTGCTGGGCGCGTCGCTCATGCCTTCCTTGTCCGCACAGGCGCAGGGCAAGAAGCTGACGGCCTATATGGGGCCCCCTGAGCCGACCTGTGCCGCGCTGGTGAAGGATTTCGAGCAGAAATCGGGGGTCGCGACGACCTTTCTGCGCCTCTCCGCCGGCGAGGCGGTGAACCGGATCCGGGCCGAGCGCGCCCGCCCGCAGGCCAGCGTGCTCTACGGCATCGGCCTGCCCTCGATGATGACCCTGAAGAGCGAAGGGCTGCTGCAGCCCTACAAGCCCAAGGGCATCGAGAACATCCCGGCCAAATATGTCGATCCCGAGGGTTACTGGACCGGCATCGACGTCGACTTCATCGGCATCGCCTCGAACAAGACCTTCCTCAAGGAGAAGGGCCTGAAGGCGCCGACGAGCTGGGAGGACCTGACCAAGCCGGAATTCGCCGGCCAGATCTGCATCGGCAGCCCCGCCACCTCCGGAACCGGCTATGTTTTCCTCGCCACCATCCTGCAGGTGATGGGCGAGGAGAAGGGCTGGGACTGGCTCAAGCGCTTCAACGCCAATGTCTCGCAATACACCCGCTCCGGCATCGGTCCGACGCAGCTCGTCGGGCGCGGCGAAGTCGGCGTCGGCATCCTCTTCGCCCATGACATCCTCGGCAGCATGCACAAGGGCTTCCCGCTCGAAATGACGCTGCCTTCCGAGGGCACGGGCTACGACCTGTTCTGCGCCGTCATGCTCAAGGACGCACCGGAGCCGGAAGCCGCCAAGGCCTTCCTCGACTGGGCGGTGACCCCGGCCTCGCAGGAGACGCTCGCCGCATCGGACTATTTCGACGTGCCGACCAACAAGAACGCCAAGGTCCACGACCTCGTGAAGCCGTTCGCGAACGCGAAGCTGATCGATTTCGACTTCGCCTGGGCCGGTGCTTCCGCCACCCGCCAGAAGATCATCACGCGCTTCCAGAACGAAATTCTGGCCGGAAGAAAGTGAGTCTATGAGCTCCGTTGCGCCCGCGGGCCTGACGGAGGGCAAGCAGGGCCGGGACTGGACCATCTATCTGGTCTATCCCGGCGTTGCCGCCTTCGTCCTGATCTTCACCGCCTATCCGATGCTCGACCTGCTCGCCCGCGCGTTCTCGGTCGATGGTCGGCTCTCGTTCGCGGCGCTGGCCGGCACGGTCGCCGACCCCTACAACCGCGCCGTCTTCTGGAACACATTGCTGCTCGGCGCCACCGTCGCGGTGCTCGGCACCGTGCTCGCGACGCTCTATGCCTATGCGATCGCCCGCGTCGCCATCCCCGGCAAGCGGTTCTGGCACTTCTTCGCCCTGCTGCCGACGATCTCGCCGCCGATCCTGATGGCGCTCGGTCTGATCATGCTCTATGGCCGCCGCGGCCTGATCACGCATGAGCTGCTCGGCCTGCAGAGCACCGGTCTCTACGGCTTCACCGGCCTCGTGGTCGCACAGCTGATCTCCTATTTCCCCTTCGCCTATCTCCTGATGCTGAACCTGTTCCGCGGGCTCGACGCCTCGCTGGAGGAGGCGGCCTCGACCATGGGCGCCAATGGCTGGAACGTGCTGCGCACGATCAGCCTGCCGCTGCTCGTGCCGGGCCTCGCCGGCTCGATGCTGCTGATGTTCAGCTATTCCTTCGCCGATCTCGGCAATCCGCTGCTGCTCGGCGGCGACTTCCCGGTGCTCTCTTCGCAGATCTACCAGACGATCATCGGCATGTACGACATCCCGAAGGGCGCGGCCCTGGCGGTGCTGCTGCTGATCCCGGCGCTCTTGATGTTCTTCGCCCACAAGGCGCTGAGCGCCCGCATGTCCTTCGCCTCGGTCGGCGCCAAGGGTTCGAGCCGGCATCGCGAGGTGCGCCATCGCGGCGTGCAGATCGCGGCGCTGAGCTTCGTCGGCGCGATCACCCTGGTGATCTGCCTGCAATATGCGACGATCCTGGCCGGTGCCTCGACGCAGCTCTTCGGCATCAATTACGGCTTCACCACCAAGCATTTCGTCGCGGCCCTGACCAAGTCGCGCGGCGCGCTGCTCGACACGCTGATCCTCGGCGTCGTCGCCTCCTTCCTCTCGGTGATGCTCGGCGTGCTGATCGCCTGGGTCGTGGCCCGCACAAGGGTGCGCGGCGGCTCGCTGCTCGATTTCACCGCCAACCTGCCGCTCGCCATTCCCGGCACGGTGATCGGCCTCGCCTTCGGCCTCGCCTTCAACAGCCCGCCGCTGCTGCTGACCGGCACGGCTGCGATCATCGTCGCCGCCTTCGTCGTCCGCTCGCTGCCCTACGGCATCCGCTCGGGCGTCGCGGCACTCAACCAGATCAACCGGACGCTCGACGAAGCCTCGACCACCATGGGGGCGACCTCCGGGCAGACGCTCTGGCGCGTGCTGCTGCCGATCATCCAGCCCGCCCTGCTCGCCGGCATGATCTTCTCGTTCACGCGCAGCGTCACGACGCTCAGCGCCGTCATCTTCGTGGTCTCGCCGCACTGGTCCCTCGTCACCCCGACCATCCTTTCGCAGATGGACCGCGGCGATGTCGGCGAGGCGGCGGCCCTCAGCGTCATCGTCGTGGTGATGGTTCTGGCCGTCATCCATGGCGTGCCGCGGCTGCTCGGCGGCGACTGGCGCGAGACCCGCTAGAGCATGTTCGAGCGAAGTGGTCACCGGTTCGCGTCAAGAAAATGCGATAAAGCAAACAAGTAGAGCATCGACATGCAGAAGACATCCGCGAAGGCTCTCGCCATCCGCAATCTCGACAAGTCCTACTCGCTCGGCGGCGGACGCCGCCTGCCGGTGGTGACCGATTTCAACCTCGACCTCGCGCCCGGCGAATTCGTCACCCTGCTCGGCCCCTCCGGCTGCGGCAAGACGACGGTGCTGCGCACCCTCGCCGGCCTCGAGGATTTCGAGACCGGCGAGATCCTGCTCGACCAGCGCTCGATCGCCCGGCTGCCGGCGCATCATCGCCGCATCGGCCTGGTCTTCCAGAACTACGCGCTCTTCCCGCACATGACCGTCTTCGAGAACGTCGCCTATTCGCTGCGGCTGCGGCGGGTGGCGCAGGAGACGGTGCGCAGCGAGGTCGCGACCGCGCTCGCGGCGGTCGGGCTCGAGGATTACGGCCCGCGCCTGCCGGGCCAGCTCTCCGGCGGCCAGCAGCAGCGCGTCGCGGTCGCCCGCGCGCTGGTGATGCATCCGGACCTGCTGCTCTTCGACGAGCCGCTCTCCAATCTCGACGCCAAGCTCAGAGTCCAGGTCCGCTCGGAATTGCGGCGCCTGCAGCGGCGGCTCGGCACCACCGCGCTGTTCGTCACCCATGATCAGGACGAGGCGATGAGCCTCTCCGACCGGATCGCCGTGATGAAGAGCGGCCGGATCGAGCAGATCGGCCCGCCGGAGGAGATTTATGCCCGCCCGGCGACGCTGTTCGTGGCGCAGTTCGTCGGCCGGGTGAACGCCCTGCCGGCGACGATCACCAGCGCTGCGAACGGGCAGGCACAGATCGAGACGCTCGGCATGGCGGCGCGCGTACCCCTGCCCGCGCCCGACCTTCCGAAGGAGGTGCTGGCGCTGGTGCGGCCGGAGGCAGTGACGCTCCAGCAGCCGGGACAGGGCCTCGCCGGCAAGGTCGAGGAGGTCGAATATCTCGGCGACCAGACCGAGTACCGGGTGCGCGTCGGCGATACGCTGGTCACCGCGACGCGCTCCGCCCTCGGCGAGCCCTGGAAGATCCGCGAGGGCGACGCGGTCGGCATCGGCTTCAAGCAAGACACCATCCACCTGCTCGCGCGCAGCGCCGAAGCCGCCTGAACGAAAGCCGGAAAGACAACCGCCATGACGAACAGCCAGGCGCCCTTCGACAGGGTCATCATCCTCGTCCTCGACGCGCTCGGCCTCGGCGCGCTGCCGGACGTGCATCTCGTGCGTCCGAACGATGTCGGCTCGAACACGCTGAAGCATGTCGTGCAGGCGGCGGGCGGGCTCTCCCTCCCCAATCTCGAGCGCCTCGGCCTCGGCACGGTCGCGCCCGATTCGGGGCTGCGCATCGAGCCGAACCCGATCGCCGTCCATGGCGTCTGCAATCTCGGCTACAAGGGCGCAGACACCTATCTCGGCCATCAGGTCATCATGGGCTCGCGCGTGCCGGATGTGCCGGAGGAGCTGTTCGAGGTGGTGCGCGACGACGTCGCCGCTGCCCTGCGCCGGGCCGGACACCATGTCGAGCCGGCGGGCGAAGGCCTCGCCGCGCTGTTCGTCGACGGCAAGATGATCTGCGGCGACAATCTCGAAAGCGATCCGCTGCAGACCTATCACTGCGTCGGCTCGATCGACGACATGCCCTATGAGGAGATCGTCAAGGTCGGCGAGATCCTGCGCTCGGTCGCCCGGGTGCGTCGCATCGTGGCGATGGGCGGCTACGGCTTCGGGGCCGCCGATATCCGGCGCTGCACCGAGCGGCGGTCGACCGGCCAGTGCGGCGTCAACAATGTCGCGCTCGGGCTCTACACCAGCAATTACGTGGTGCGGCATCTGACACGCGGCACCAAGCCCGATGTCCAGGTGCCGACGATCCTGAAGAAAGCCGGCTACGAGGTCGAGCTGCTCGGCAAGGTCGCCGACGTCATCACCTGCGAGGGCGCCCATAAGGAGCCGCATGTCCTGACCCGGCCGGTGCTGGACGCGACCTATGCATCGATGGCGCGCGTCCATTCCGGGCTGATCGCAATCAACATCCAGGAGACCGATCTCGCCGGCCATGACGAGAGCGCCGAGCGCTATGCCGCCTGCCTACGCCTCGCCGACGAGGGCATCGGCAAGATGATGGCGATGATGGGCTCAAGGGACCTGCTGATCGTCACTGGCGATCATGGCAACGACCCGACCATCGGCCATGACAAGCACACGCGCGAGTTCACGCCGCTGCTGGTCTGGACGCCGGGCATCAAGCCGAAGGGCATCTTCATGCGCGACAGCCTGTCCGACATCGCCGCGACGGTGGCCGAGATCTTCTCGGTCGAGCCGACGGAGATCGGGACGAGCTTCCTGGACGACATCGCCGTCGCCTGAGCGGCGGCTGGCGCTGGCAAGCGCGACGCCCGGCCCCGACCGGACCGGCGGGCAAGGCCGGCCCGCTGAACTATGAACATATCGCCTTTAATTTCAACAAATGTGCATTGACCGTTTTGGCCGTTGACCGGCCGGACGCTCGCAACGGGAGAAACTGGATGGGCATCAACGTCGCACCGACCGGCTTGGCACGCGATCTCCTGGCCCGCGCCGATAGCGGCCGCCCGGTCCGCATCGGGCTCATCGGTTCTGGGGAGATGGGCACCGACATCGTCACCCGCGTCGCCCATATGTCGGGCGTGACGGTCGGCGCGATCTGCGACCTCAACTTGCCGGCGGCGCGCAAGGCCGTCGACATCGCCTATCAGGAGGAGGGTCACTATCGCGACGCCTCCGGCCAGTCCGAGCTCAATGCGGCGATGGAAGCCGGCAAGGTCGCGGTCACCGGTGATTCCGGGCTGATCCTCAACAGCGGCCTGATCGACGTCGTGATCGACGCCACCGGCGTGCCGTCCGTCGGCGCCGAGATCGGTCTCGCCGCGATGGAGCACGGCAAGCATCTGGTGATGATGAATGTCGAGGCCGACGTCACCATCGGCGCCTATCTGAAGAGCGAGGCCGATCGCCTCGGCGTGACCTATTCGCTCGGCGCCGGCGACGAGCCCTCCTCCTGCATGGAGCTGATCGAGTTCGTCACCGCGATGGGCCACCCGATCGTCGCGGCCGGCAAGGGCAAGAACAACCCGCTCAATTTCGACGCCGTGCCCGACGACTATGCCGAGGAGGCCGCGCGCCGGAACATGAATGTGCGCATGCTCGTCGAGTTCGTCGACGGCTCGAAGACCATGGTCGAGATGGCGGCGATCGCCAACGCGACCGGCCTCGTTCCGGACAAGCCCGGCATGCACGGCCCTGCGGCGACGCTCGACCAGCTCTCCTCGACCCTGATCCCGCAGAAGGATGGCGGCGTGCTCTCGCGCGTCGGCGTCGTCGATTATTCGATCGGCAAAGGTGTGGCGCCCGGCGTCTTCGTCGTCGCCGACATGTCGCATCCCAGAATCTCGGAGCGCATGGAAGATCTGAAGATGGGCAAGGGCCCGTACTTCACCTTCCACCGGCCCTATCACCTGACCTCGCTGGAAGTGCCGCTGACCTGCGCCCGCGTCGTGCTCTATGGCAAGCCGGACATGGTGCCGCTCGCCCGGCCGGTTGCCGAGGTCTGCGCCGTCGCCAAGAAGGACCTGAAGCCCGGCGACCGGCTCGATGCCATCGGCGAATATTGCTACCGCGCCTGGATCATGACGGCCGAAGAGGCACGCACCGCGCGCGCCATTCCCTGCGGCATGCTGCAGGGCGGCACGGTCACCGCCCCGATCCGCAAGGGCGAGATGCTGACCTATGCGAACGCCGCCGTCGCGCCCGGCTCGAAGCTCGCCATCCTGCGCGCCCGGCAGGACGCCCTCATCCACGGCAAGGAAGCCTGATCCATGACCGCTCCGGCAACCGCCTCCGCGACGGCAGACTCGACCAACCTGCCCTTCCTCTACCGGCATTATCCGCGCGAGGAACTGCTCGGCGCGCTCAAGCGCATGCACCTGATCCGCCGCTTCGAGGAAGCGGCCGAGGAAAGCTATATGCGCGGGCTGATCCACGGCACCATGCATCTCTCGATCGGCCAGGAAGCAAGCGCCGTCGGCATCTGCCTGCCGCTGACGCGCGAAGACCAGATCACCTCGACCCATCGCGGCCATGGCCACTGCATCGCCAAGGGCGCCGATGTCAGCCGGATGTTCGCCGAGTTCTTCGGCAAGACCACCGGCTATTGCGGCGGTCGCGGCGGCTCGATGCATATCGCCGACGTCTCGACCGGCAATCTCGGCGCCAACGGCATCGTCGGCGGCGGCATCCCGATCGCAGTCGGCGCGGCACTGACCGCCAAGCGCCTGCGGACCGGCAAGGTCGCGGTTTCGTTCTTCGGAGACGGCGCCAACAACGAGGGCGCCTTCCACGAGGCGCTGAACATGGCCTCGGTCTGGAAGCTGCCGGTCGTCTTCGTCTGCGAGAACAATGGCTACGGCATGTCGACCTCGACCGAGCGCTCGACCGCGGTTCCGAACATCGCCGACCGTGCCGCCGCCTATGCGATGCCCGGCGTCATCGTCGACGGCAACGATCTCTCCGCCGTGGCCGAGGCTTCGCACGCAGCCGTGGAGCGGGCCCGCCGCGGCGAGGGGCCGAGCCTGATCGAGTGCAAGACCTACCGCCATCGCGGCCACTCGAAGAGCGACCGCAACCGCTATCGCACCAAGGACGAGATCGACGACTGGATGGCCAATCGCGACCCGATCGCACGCTTTGAGGTGCAGCTGACCGATCTCGGCATCGCCGGCCCCGCCGAGATCGAGGCGGTGCGCCAGGCCGTGCGCGCCGAGATCGAGGCGGGAATCGAATTCGCCAAGGCCAGCCCGGCACCCGCAACCGCCGACCTCGCCGACTACGTCTACACGGAACAGCAGTGATGAGCACCGAGGTCAGGGAACTCAGCTATTCGCAGGCGATCCAGGAAGCGATGGCCATCGCGCTGGAAGCCGATGAGCGCGTCGTCCTGATGGGCGAGGATATCGGCGTCTATGGCGGCGCCTTCCAGGTCACCGGCGACCTGATCGAGCGCTTCGGGCCCGAGCGCGTGATGGACACGCCGATCTCGGAGCTCGGCGGCGCCGGTGTCGCGGTCGGCGCAGCCGTCACCGGCCTGCGGCCGATCTTCGAATTCCAGTTCTCGGATTTCGCCACGCTCGCCATGGAGCAGATCGTCAACCAGGCGGCGAAGATGCGCTACATGCTCGGCGGCGCCGTTTCGGTGCCGGTCGTGATGCGCTTCCCGGCCGGTTCGGGGACCGGGGCTGCCGCGCAGCACAGCCAGAGCCTCGAAGCCTGGCTCGGCCATGTGCCGGGGCTCAAGGTCATCCAGCCGGCGACACCGCATGACGCCAAGGGCATGCTGCTCGCGGCCGTCGCCGACCCCGACCCGGTGATGATCTTCGAGCACAAGCTGCTCTACAAGATGAAGGGGCCGGTTCCGGAGGGGCACTACACCGTGCCGATCGGCAAGGCAGCGATCCGCCGCAGCGGCACGGACCTGACCATCGTCGCCACCTCGATCATGGTCCACAAGGCTCTGGAAGCGGCCGAGACCCTGGCCGCCGAGGGCATCGATGTCGAGGTCGTCGATCTGCGCAGCATCCGGCCGATGGACAATGCGACGATCATCGCCAGCGTCATCAAGACCCACCGGCTGCTCTGCGTCTATGAGGGCGTGAAGACCCTCGGCATCGGCGCCGAGATCAGCGCGATGATCGCCGAGAGCGAGGCCTTCGACCGGCTCGACGCGCCGATTGTGCGGCTCGGCGGCGCGGAGACGCCGATCCCCTACAACCCCGAGCTCGAGAAGGCCGCGGTGCCGCAGGTGCCGGGCATTGTCGCCGCGGCGCGCGACCTCGTGCGCGGAGTGCGCTGATCATGCCGGTCGAGGTCATCCTCCCCAAGGTCGACATGGACATGGCGACCGGGCGCATCTCGAAATGGTTCTTCGCGGAGGGGGCGAAGGTCGAGAAGGGCGACGTGCTCTTCGAGATCGAGACCGACAAGGCGGCGATGGAGATCGATGCGCCGGCGAGCGGCGTGCTGCGCGACATCACCGGCAAGGAAGGCGTCGACATTGCGGTCGGCGCCGCCGTCGCCTGGATCTATCGGGAGGGCGAAGCCCATGACGCGGCGGGGGCGCCGGCCTTGGCCGAGATCGCCCAGCCGGCTCAGCCAGCACCGGCGGAGGCGGAGCCTGCGGACGCCTTACCTGGCGCGCCACCGGCGCCGGCTGCGACCCGCCCGGCCTGTTGCGGCGATGTGCGCGCGACCCCGCTCGCGCGCCGTGTCGCGCGCGAAGCCGGTGTCGACCTGGCCTCGATCGCGGGCTCCGGCCCGCATGGCCGCATCCTCGAAAAGGACGTCACGGCAGCGAAGCTCGCCAGTGCACTTGTCCCCCAGACAAGTGTCCCAACGCCGGCCGCGCCCGCTGCGGCGAAGCCCGCTTCCGCGCCGCTCGCCGCCGGCCCCTCGGACGAGCAGGTCAAGAAACTGTTCGCGCCGGGTTCCTATGAGGAGATCCCGCATGACGGCATGCGCAAGACGATCGCGCGCCGTCTGACCGAGGCCAAGCAGACCATCCCGCATTTCTACGTGACCCTCGACTGCGAGCTCGACGCGCTCCTGAAGCTGCGGGCCGAGCTCAATGCGGCGGCGCCGGAGAAGGACGGCAAGCCGGCCTACAAGCTCTCGGTCAACGACCTGGTGATCAAGGCGCTCGCCTTGGCGCTCAGGGCGGTGCCCGATGCCAACGTCTCCTGGACCGATGGCGCGATGCTGAAGCACAAGCATGCCGATGTCGGCGTCGCGGTTTCGATCCCGGGCGGTCTGATCACGCCGATCATCCGAGACGCCTGCCACAAGACGCTCTCCCAGATCTCGAACGAGATGAAGGACATGGCGGCACGGGCCAAGGCACGCAAGCTGAAGCCGGAGGAGTATCAGGGCGGCACGACGGCGGTCTCCAATCTCGGCATGTTCGGCGTCAAGGACTTCGCCGCGGTGGTGAACCCGCCGCATGCGACGATCCTGGCGGTCGGCGCCGGCGAACAGCGCGCCGTGGTCAAGGGCGGCCAGCTCGCGGTCGCGACGATCATGTCGGTGACGCTCTCGACCGATCACCGCGCCGTCGACGGCGCGCTCGGCGCCGAGCTGCTCCAGGCCTTTAAGGGCTATATCGAGAAGCCGATGGCGATGCTGGTGTGAACTCGGAGGGCTCGCGGCCCCTGGCGAGCCGCCGATGCCCGGAGCGATCGGCCCCGGTGAGGCGAGAAGCGCCCGCTACAGGGGCTCGAGATCGAGCAGTGCTGCTGCCGCCGAGGTGTCGGTGATCAGGACCGACGCTTTGGTCGCCGCGATGCCGGCCCGGATCGCCTGCGCCTTGCGCTCCCCTCCGGAGGAGATCACGACGGTGCCGACGCCGTGCAGGTCAGCCGGGCTGACGGCCATGACGCGCCGGTTGACCGGGTGATCGACGAGCCGCCCCTCGGCGTCGACGAAATGACAGAGTACGTCGCCGACCGCCCCGGCCGTCGCCAGACTCTTCAGCTCGGCCTTGTCGAGGATGCCGCGCCGGAAGATCGAGGCTTCCTCGCCGAGGCTGCCGACGCTGATCAGCGCGATATCGCTGCGCTGCGCCCTTTCGCGCAGTTCCTGGAACCCGGCGATCGCCCAGAGCTCTCTGGCAAGCTCGGAGCTCGGCACGAAAACCGGCGCGGCGATTTGATAGAGCTTGGTCTTGTAGAAATCGGCGAGCCGCCAGGACACTGCGGACGGGTTGTCGGCGGTGGCGTTGGTCAGTCCGCCGAGCAGCGACACGACCGTCATCTCCTCGATCTCGCGCCAGGCGAGCGCCTGCATGCAGATTTTCAGCGTCGCGCCCCAGCCGACGCCGACCGTGGCACCGGCGAAGAGCTGCTGCGAGATGTATTGCCCGGTCGCATGACCGACGACGGCGGCGATGCTGGCCTCGCTCTGGGCGCTGGCCGGGACCACCACAACCTGGGTCAGCTTGAGATGGCGTTCGAGCTGACGCTGCAGCGCGAAGATCGATTCGGCCTGCGAATTGATCGAGATATTGACCGTGCCGTCCTCGCGCGCCGCGGCGAGCAGGCGCAGGGCCTTGATCCGGCTCGTGCCGATCTGCTCGGCGACCTGCTCCTGCGTGTGCCCTTCGACGAAATAGAGCCAGGCGGCCTTGAGCTTGAGCTCGTTCTGGTCGGCCTGGAACTTGGTGAGCTTGGGACGCGCGTTCCTGGCCATGGTTTCTCCATTCATGCCGAGCTCGGCTCCTGCCGATTTCGACGGTTGTCACGTCGGCCCCGTTCCGATCCGCGATGCGGCCAAACGGACCTGTCTCATTCTTCCCCCGCAGTGCCGGAGACGGCGCCGCGGTATCAGATCGGACACGTCTCCGGCCTCGCGCCGCAGGCCGGAACGACCTGCTGGAGCAGCACAATTCCGCCTCGTATATATTTGAACATATGATCTTCATATGACATAAAAGTCCGCAACAATCCGCCCGGTGCGTCGGGGCGGCGGGCAGGAACGGCCATGCGGATTTCGACTTCCAATGACGGCATCGCCGCTGCTGTCCTTGCCGAAGGCGCATATGCGGCCCGGCATCGCAGTGGCGCCCCCTCGATCGCGGCAGCGGATGGCGGCCGATGAAGTACGATTACGCCTCGATCGGCTTCTACACTTTCGATTGTCTCGGCTGGCCATTCGATGCGGTCCCCGATGGCGGCGGCACCTTCTTCCTCGACGAGCTGACGCTCGCCGTGTCGGGCGCTGCCGGCACCGCGGCGATCGCGGCCGCCAAGATGGGATTGTCCTGCCTCGCGGTCGGCGGCGTCGGCGATGATCTGATGGGGCATTGGGTGCTCGAGCGCCTGGGCGCGTTCGGCGTCGATATCTCCGGCATGCAGCAGATCGCCGGTGCCAGGACTTCGTCCTCGATCGTCACGACGCGCAGGGACGGCTCGCGCCCCGCTCTGCATATGAAGGGGGCGACGGGCGACTTCTACGTCGCGGACGCAGCGCTCGGGACGGTCTGTGAGGCGCGCATCGTCCATCTCGGCGGCGTCGGCCTGATGGACAAAATGGATCCGGCCCAGAATGCCAGGCTGCTGCAGCGCGCCAAGCAGGCCGGCGCGGTGACCACGGTCGATGTCTTCGCCGGCTCGCCCGAGGATCTGCCGGCGGTCGCACGCGTCCTGCCGCATACCGACTATTTCATGCCTTCGGTCGAGGAAGCCATGGCCCTGACCGGCCGGCAGGATCTGTCCGACATGGCCAGCCAGTTCTTCGATTATGGCACGCGATGCTGCATCTTCACGCTGGGAGCAGAAGGCGCTTCCTATCACCATGTCGATGGGACGAGCTTCCGCGTTCCGGCCTTCGACATCGCGGTCAAATGCACCTGCGGCTGCGGCGATGCGTTCAATGCCGGCATGGCGGTGGCGCTCTGCCGCGAGATGGAGCCGGAGGTCGCGGTGCGCTTCGCCCAGGCGACCTCGGCCCTCAACGCGACCGGGCTCGGCTCGCAGGCGGGCGTCCGTTCCTTCGACCATACCTGGGAGTTCATGAGCACGACGCCTTCGCGCCGATAGCGCGCCTTACGCCCGTTCGCAGCCGGTCGAACGGAGCGACTGCGCGAGCCAGAAGGGCAATTTCGCCGGTTCGCCGCCCCCCGGTCAGGCGATGTCGAATTCGACCCATAGGCCGGGCTTGCAGCGTGCTGTCCGCAGGGAGCCGCTGCCGGCCAATGCCGCGGGGATCGCGCCACTCGCCAGCCAGGGTTCGTCCGCACGCACCACGCGACCGCCCGCGCGCCGCTTGAGCGCGTCGATGATCTCGGCGAACGGCATTTCCGTCCAGCCGATATCCTTGGCATCGGCCTCGTTCACCGGGATGAAGGCCGAGAGGTCGGGATCGTCCATCAGCTCCAGCCCCTTGGCCTTCAAGGTCGCGTTGTGGCTGCCATGGTGCCCGACCTTCAGATAGACGGTGCGCTTCAGCAGGTCCGGCCCAGTGACGGCCCCGTCCTGCCATTCCAGACCCTGCCAGGAAAGCCAGTTGCCGACCTGGGCGTCGCCGACGAACAGCGCGACCCGGCGATCGCCGAACTCGAATGCCAGCACCAGACTGGTATTGTTCACGCCGCGATCCAGCTGCAATGCCAGATCGGCCGAGACGCCGAGCCAGTCGCCGTCGATCCGCCGCCAGGACTGGTCGGCGGCGAGTGCCTGCTTCCCCCGGCCCTGCACCGCCGGACCGGCATAATGCGCGTGGAGCAGATCGACCAGCGCAGCGGCTTTGCGATCCGGCAGCTCGGCGGGTTTCGGCGGCTTGGCGCCTCCCGCCAGCGGCAGGATTTCGGCGAGCGGCCAGCCGATTTCAGGATCGAAAGGCGAGCCATCGTCGTCGGCAACGCCATCGCCACTGGCCGGGCAGCCCAGCAAGGCCTGCGCCATGCCGCTACCGCCGGCCAGACCGTAGAGCTCGCTGGCGCGCTCCTCCACCCGGATCAGGGCAGGCTCGCGCGGCGGCCCCAGAACATAGACCTTGATGCCGGCGACGCCCGGAAGGGCCAGCGGCCCTTCCCCCGGCTGCCGATAGCTGACCTTGCCCTTCGCCAGATCGCGCGCGGCGTTGCGGGCCCTGCGGACATTGTCGCCCGCCGCGCCGAAATAGAAGCCCATGACCTGGGCGAGGCCTTTGCCGAGTGCGTCGAGATGGGCGCTGGGCCGGCTCAGCCCCGCCAATCTTGCGCCCGCGACCTGCAGGGCCGCCATCGCCCGGCCCTTATATCGGTCGAGCTCGCGCGCCATCGGATCGTTCGGATCCTCCGTCCAGGCGAACCAGACATCCTCGACATGGATGCCCTTGAAAGCCTCGGCCGCGCTGACGAATCCCGACACATGATCCATGTGCTCATGGGTCACCACCAGGAGATCGATGCGCCTGGTCGTCCGAGCGATATCGGCGACCACCTCGCGCATTGTGTCGGCGCCGCCCTTGACGAGGAAATGGACGCCGCAATCGATCAGCACGAAATAGCGTCCGCCATCCTCCCGCGGGAAGCTCAGAAGATGGCAATCGCCAATGCCCTGGCAATAATGCCTGACGGTAAAGCCGTGCGCCGCCGAAGCGGCAGCGGCCCCGGAGGCCGAGCCATGGCCCGACTCGCTTGCTGTGGCCTTCCGCTGCGCCCTAGCCATGGTCGTGCTCCCCGCGTTCGGCGTGCATCATGGCGAAGGGCTCGCGGTCCAGGCCGCCGAAATAGAGCGATCGCAGCGATGCCGGCCCGCCCCCGGTCTCCATGCGCATCTGCTCTTCGAGGCGGCGCTGACTGTCGGCGTTCTTGACCACCGCATAGCGAATGACCGGCTTGCCGCCATTGGCATCGAGGATCAGCGTCGCGCCGCTGCGGAACCAGAAGAAGCCGTTCGCCACGTCCTTGCCGTCGAAGGGCTCGGGGCGACGTTGATGCACGACGGCGACGATGGTGCGCTGCAAAGTGCCATCCGGTCCGATCCGTTGCGCGGGGCGAACGCTGAAGACCTCGAACGTGGTCGCGCTCTTGGCCGGGCTCGCGATCTTGCCATGCGCGTCGAAGCGCGGAAGCTTCGGCTCGAGCCCGAGATCACGACAGGCCTCCGGATCGGCGGCGAAGGCCTGATCCAGCATACGCCAGAGCGTCCAGCGATTATCCTCGTTGGCGAGGACGAGCTCGTGATGGATCGCGCGCCGCTCCAGGTCGAAATCGATCCCGGCGAACGCCTTCGCCACCCAGGGCGGATCGTTGATCTCGGGCGTGTTCCAGGTCAGGCTCTCCGTGGACACGGTCCGCACGCTGCGCATCGGGATGCCACGCGCGCGGAAGGCCTCCATGAAGGCGACACGGTATCCGAAGGGATCGTCAGGAACGAGGTCGACATCCGCCGTGATGATCGCGCGCAGATATTCCTCGAAGGTGATGTCGACGGCCGGGCAGTAGTCGAGCGCGCGAATGCACATGCGCAGGACCTGATCGGCCGCCTTGCAGGTCTCGTCGCCGAGCCGGTCGACAAGATCCGGATGCAATGCGCCGGAGGGCAGGATTCCCGAGCCCCCCGTAGCGAGCCGGATGAGATCGGCGGTGCGGCGCTGCACGATCGCGAGGAAGGCGTCGTAGACCGCCAGAACCAGGATCTCGCCGCGGTCGTGCGGCTCCGTCGTCGTGGCGTAGCGCCGTGACCTGGTCTCCTCGCCGAGATAGTTCCGCAAGGCGCCGCCGATGCCGCGCCCCTCGCCGAACTGGGCGGCGAGACCGGCCAGCATGGTCGCCGCATTCAGACGACCGCGCGCCCTTCCGATCTCGAAACGCACGAGCTCGGGAATGGTGAAATGCCGAAAGATCGCGACGATGTCGGCAAAGCCCTCATGGAAGGCCGCGACGTCGGGATTGGAATTCTCCTGGAAGCGGCGATGCAGTCCGTCGAGCAAGGCATGCGACATCTCATGCGAAATGATGTCGCTGGACAGGCAGCTGAAGATCATGCTGCCGGGCGCGGTGGCATCGCCCTGTTTCGACGCGGCCGGGAAATAGCCGAACAGCAGCGCCACCTTGTCCGGGCTGTAATAGGCGTTCGCCGCACGCAGCGCATGGGGATAGATGCGCAGCCGGCGCACCGGCAATTCGCCGACATAGCTGCCATCGGCCTTGCGCCGGCGCAGAGGCGCCCAGAGCGCCCGGCGCCCGAGCGCCTTCTCGAAGGCGCCGATGGTCTTCATGGCAACCGCATAGACCATCTGCTGGTGGAACTTCGGATTGCCCTCGGAAGGGGCCACGCCGTTCTGCGCGAGCAGCCAAGGATGGTTGAGATCGATCGGATCATAGGCCTTGCCGGAAGCCGGATCGATATCGACGACCTCGAGATACTCCCCGACCGGGCCGGGCCGGAGCGGACCGGGCGCATCCGCGCCGGCCTCGGGATGATCGTCCCAGGGCAGCGTGAGCACGGTCTCGTTGACTGGCAGCGTGTCGAGCCGCTTGGCCATGCTGGGGTCGAGCGCGAAGACGCGAAGCCGGCGCGGCGGCGCGCCCGGTTCGACGATCTTGCGGCGAATGCGGTGGACGCGTGCCGGCGCGGCAGCGGGAGCCGCCGCCGCCTGCCGTCCGAGATGCTGCTCCAGCTCGGCCCGCAGGGCCTTGGAGGGATTGCCGGCGTCGAGCGCCGCTTCGAGATAGCGGTTCCTTTCGGCCGGACCGATCGCGTCCACGGGGCGTTCCGGCGAGGGCAGCGCCTGCTCGACCGCCGC
The DNA here is from genome assembly GCF_058798075.1 of Allobosea sp. GW823-FHT01F03. Classification (NCBI taxonomy): domain Bacteria; kingdom Pseudomonadati; phylum Pseudomonadota; class Alphaproteobacteria; order Hyphomicrobiales; family Alloboseaceae; genus Allobosea; species Allobosea sp. GW823-FHT01F03. The sequence continues at coordinate 5,642,109 of NZ_CM179505.1, forward strand.
GACACGCTGGGCCATCTGCGTCAGCTCCAGAGCAAACATGGCCCGGCGCCTCTGATCCGCCCCGGCCGCGAGTTCGACGCCGCCCTGACCGAAGAGCAGGCTGAGCCAGGGCCAGCTCGGATCGGAGGGCGGCAGCTTGGTCAGATCGCCGGCGCGCGCCGGCGCGATCGCGAGCGCCGCTTCGGCATTCAGTACGCCCTGGCCGATCTTTTCGAAGGTCTCGGCCACGTCCATGCGCGCAGTGCTCTTGGCGGCCGCTTCGAACAGCGCCTTGCGCGTGGCCTCGATCCGCATCCAGGCCTTCGGATAGGCTTTGACGACCGCCCAATGATGCGCCAGCCAGAGGGCCGCTGCCGCCGCGACCTGCGGCGTCGCCGCCGAAGTGCCGGCGCCGTTCATGTCGACGATCCCGCCGCAATGGATCTGGGCCCAGGGGACGTTCGGCGTGTAGGCGCCGATCGCGGTGTCCATCTTCTCGCGCGGCCCGAAATTGCCCTGCATGGTGAAGGGAGAGAGCCCTGTATAGGCGCGCCCGTCCCCCATCACGCCGCAGGCGGCGATGACGCGCTTGTAGCGTGCGGGATAGACGATGGTTTTCGGGCTCGGCGCCCCGGAAATATTGTTGCCGCCGGCAGTGACGAGCAGCAGACCCTCGTCATAGGCGAGATTCACCGCATCGGTCAGCGCCTGGGAGGTCACCCCGCCCATGCTCATCGACAGCACATGCGCGCCGTTGCGGCGGGCATACTCGATGCCCTGCACGATCGTGCCCGTGGTGAAGCGTACGACCCAGTCGGCAATCCGGATCGGGATGATCTCCGCGAGCGGGGCGCCACCGAGAAAATCCTCAAAACCCGGGAAACCCGGCGGCTTGTTGATCCGATTGCCGGCCAGGAGCGAAAGCGTGCCGGTCCCGTGGCCGGGATTGGCGAAGGGCGACCCACCGGGCGGAATCCGGTCGACCGCGTCCTTGGGGTCCTCGCCGGCGACGAAATTCGCCTGCAAGGCCGTCAGCAGATGGCGGGGCAAGGTGACGTGATCGGGATCGTAGCCCGTGTCGAGATGGGCGATGCGGATCTTCTGCTGCGCCGTCCCGACCTTGTCGCGGGCCCGGCGGAGCCGGCTGAAATCATCGTCGAGATTCCAGGCGACGCGGCGCGGGACAACGGCTTTGCCGCCGCCGCCGTCCTGGTCGTCGAATGCGCAGAGATTGGCCGCTGCGCCGCGCAGGGCTCCGGCTCGCGCCGTGTCGTCGGGACTCTCGGCAAGCCATTTCTGCTCGATCTCGGGCTCGACGGCCTCGATCTGCGCCGAGTCCGAGGCGCCGAACCCTGCGGCATTGCCCAATATGGCATGCGCATCGTCCCAGGCGTTTTCCGCCGAAATGCCTGCGCCGATCTTGAACCAGGTCGATTGGCCGCTCGCGGCGACGCCTCGCCCCGTGGCCGCCGCCGGAACCGTCAGGATCGGCTCGACCACAGGCCCGGCGGCGGCGGCCTGTTTCTGGAAAGCCTTTGCGTCGCCGCGCACCTTGACCAGCAAACCAGCCATGTCGCCCCCCGCGCACAGTGGATTGACCGATAGCAAGCCGATACAGCCGGGACGCGTGACGAGCCTGCCATGTCGAGGCAAGGCGTCCCCGAAGTCCGGGCCAAGTCACCGCAGATACAATTTTACGCTTGTTTCGCGCTTTTAATGCAACTCGAAATTGCACACCTTGTCAATCGGCAAAGCGCGTCCCGGCAGGTCGGGATGCAAGCAAGGCGATCGGCCCGCATCGCCGTATGAGGGTCGGGGACCGGGGCCCTGCCGATCGACACTTCGTACGGCAGCGCGGCCTACTGCCGCCGGCGGAACCTGGCCAATGCAAACGGCGCCCTGCTTCGCCAGGCGGCAGATTCTTGGGCGAGGTGCAAGGCGCCCCCGCCCTACTCCAGGTGTGCTCGGCCTCAGCCGATGGCGAGCGAGCCGTTCGGCACGTCGGTGACCAGCATATGGCCCGGCGCATGGGTGATGCAGAAATCCGGGCGGATGCTGGCGATCACCGCCTGGGGAGTGACGCCGCAAGCCCAGAAGACCGGGATCTCGCCCGGCCGGATCTCGACCGCGTCGCCGTAATCGGGCTTGGCGATGTCGGCGATGCCAATCTGGGCGGGATCGCCGAGATGGACCGGCGCACCGTGGACCGAGGGGAAGCGCGAGGTGATCTGGACCGCTCGGATCGCATCGGCCGGCTTCAGCGGCCGCATCGAGACGACCAGCGGCCCGGAGAAGCGCCCCGCCGGATTGGTCGGGATCGAGGTGCGGTACATCGGGACATTGCTGCCCTGCTCGATATGCCGGACCGGCAGGCCCGCCGCCAGCATCGCCTCCTCGAAGGAGAAGGAGCAGCCGATCAGGAAGGAGACGAGATCATCGCGCCAGATGTCGCGGATATCGGCGGGCTCGTCGACGAGCTCGCCCTTCTTCCAGACGCGGTAGCGCGACAGGTCGCTGCGGATGTCGAGGTCGTGCCCGAGCACCGGCAGGAAGGGGTCGCCGACTTCGGAGACGCCGACCAGCGGACAGGGCTTCGGGTTGCGCTGGCAGAACAGCAGGAAATCATAGGCGAGCTCGCGCGGCAGGATGGCGAGATTGGCCTGGACGCAGCCGGGAGCGAGGTTGGCCGTCGGGCCGGTGAAGGCGCCCGAGCGCGCCGCCAGCCTAGCCTGCAAGGAAGCGGAAACAACGGATTGGGTCATCTGAAAAGTCCTTGGGAAAACGCTCAGGTGCGCGCCGCGGCGAGCGCCTGTTCGACGGCCTGTCCAATGGCGAGGACCCGCTGGTCCTGGCCGCCCGCGGCCGCGAGCATCAGCCCGACGGGCGCCTCGCCCCGACGATGGCAGGGCAGCGAGAGGGCGCAGCCGTCGAGGAAGTTGATCAGGGTCGCATTGCGCAGCACGAGCAGGTTGGTCGTGGTGAAGTGGGCATCATCGGCCTCGAGCTCGGCGAGCTTCGGCGCGATCACCGGCACGGTCGGCATGATCAGCGCGTCGAAGGACGCGATCCGGGCCTCGACCGCGGCAATCCAGGCGGCGCGCGCCTCGAGCAGGTCGATATAATCGGCTGCCGAAAGCTCCTTGCCGCGCCGGATGCGAACGGAAACGCGCGGGTCGTAGCGATCCCCTTCGCGTTCGATCAATTCGCGATGCCAGTGCCAGGCCTCGGCGGCGGTGAAGCCGCCTCGGGCGTTGATGCCGGCGAGCGCGGCGAACTCGGGAACCGCGATCTCGCTGATCCGGACACCCGCCTGCGAAAGCCTGGCGAGCGCGGCCTTGAAGGCGGCCGCGACGGTCGCGTCCATGGCGTCGAGCGCCAGCGTCGTCGGCACGGCGAGACGCAGGCCCTCCAGGCTCGCCGATGCGGGGACGTCCGCGCCACTGCCCGACAGGATCGCGTCGAGCATGGCGCAGCAGGCCACGGTGGGCGCGATCGGCCCGACCGAGTCGAGGCTGGTGGAAAGCGGCACGGCGCCCTGGCGCGACACCCGGCGCGCCGTCGGCTTGAAGCCGGTCAGGCCGCAGAAGGCGGCGGGGATGCGGACCGAGCCGCCGGTATCGGTGCCGAGCGCGGCGGCCGCCATGCCATCCGTCACCGAGACGGCGGCGCCCGACGAGGAGCCGCCAGGGATGCGACCGGTCGCACGGTCGAACGGGTTGAGCGGCGTGCCGTAATGCGGGTTGAGACCGAGGCCGGAGAAGGCGAACTCGGTCATGTTGGTGCGGCCGATGAGGATCGCCCCGGCGGCGACGAGACGCTGCACCGCCGGCGCGTCCTGCTGCGCCGGCGCGGCGCCGTCGAGGGCGACGCTGCCGGCGCGCGTCGTCTCGCCCTTGATGTCGAACAGGTCCTTGACCGAGACCGGCAGCCCTTCGATGGACGAGCGCCGATAGCCCGCCTGCCGCAGCACGTCCGAGGCGCGGGCGGCAGCGCGCGCCTGCTCCTCATGGAGCGCGGTGAAGACGCGCGCGCCCTCCCCTTCCGGCGCCTTCGCGCGCGATAGGGCACCCTCGACGAGGGCGAGGGAAGTCGTGCGGCCCTCGTCGAGGGCGGCACGCAGCTCGGCCAGGGACCCGATCATCGGCTCAGGCCACCTCAGGCAGGATTTCGGTGCGGTAGGCGTGCCGGATGGTGCGGCCCAGCACCGGGTCGAACAGTTCCATGCTGAAGCTCGGCGACGGGCGGATGCCGCCGATCGCGCCGACGGTGCCGCAGATCATGCCGACGCCTTCAGGCAGCAGCCGGGCACCGCCGGTGAAGCCGGCGATCAGCTCCAGCGGCGGACGCAGCGCCGCGAGCGGACCTTCCTGATAGAGAACGCGTGCCCCGCCTTCCTCGATGAAGGCGCGGATGATCATCTCGTCCCAATGCCCGGCGACATCGGCGAAGCGCCAGGCATTGCGGGCGATCGGCTTGGCGCAGATCTGCTTGGAAAGCGCGACGCCGATCGTCTCGAGCTTGCGGTCGGTATGGTCAGAAGCGAGGCTGACATACATCTCGCCGCCGGTGCTGAAGACGAAGGTCTCGACCTCGCCGGAGCTCTCGGTCGCGACGACCTGGATACGGTCGGCCTGCGTCATCAGGTTTTCGGCGACGCGGTAGTAGAGCGGCACGGAGCTCGGTCGCGGCACGCCGATGGCGGCGAGCTCCTCGATATGATGCTCGATGGCGGCCTGGTCGCGTCCCGCCCAGCCGGCGACCACGAGCTCGGTCAGATTGACCGTCAGCGGCTGCGAGGCACCGCCGGTTTCGATAGCGAAATTCAGTTCCATGATGACCTGTGGAATGGTTCTCGGGGGAAAATGTCCGCGCCTAGCCGAAGACGCGGGGCAGGAAGAGGGCGAGGTCGGGGAAGACCGCCAGCAGGATCATCAGCACCGCCATGGCAGCGACGAAGGGCAGGCTGCCGACGATGACCGCGCCCATCGAGCCGCTCTTGCGCAGGCTCTGCACGACGAACAGGTTCAGCCCGACCGGAGGCGTGATCAGCGCGGCCTCGACCAGCACGATGATCAGGATGCCGAGCCAGATCGGATCGTAGCCGAGCGCGATCATGATCGGTGCGACGATCGGGATCGTCGTGATCATCATGGAGAGCGTCTCCATGAAGCAGCCCAGGATCAGGTAGAAGACCACGATCACGACAAGCATCTGCACCGGCGAGAAGCCGAGCCCGGAGATCGAGCTGGTGATGGCATCGGTGATTCCGGTCGCCGACATCACGAAATTGAGGAAGGCCGCCGCGACGATGATCAGCATGATCATCGCACTCGCCTTCATCGTGCCCTCGACCGCGTCGCGCAGCATGGTGAGCGTCAGGCGCCGCGACCAGGCCGCGAGGATGAGCGCTCCGAGCACGCCGAGCGCCGCAGCCTCGGTCGGCGTGGCAAGCCCGGCATAGATCGAGCCGACGACAAGGAAGAAGATGCCGAGCGGCGGCGCGAGATGGACGAGGCTGGCGAAGCGCTCGCCCCAGGTCGCGGTGATCCGGCGCCCGCCCCATTCCGGCTTCGCCACGCAACCTATGACCACGGTCAGCATGAACAGCCCGGCCAGGAGCAGGCCCGGGATGATGCCCGCGAGATAGAGCTTGGGCACCGAAGAGTTGGTCAGCACGCCATAGATGACGAGGTTGATCGAAGGCGGGATCAGGATACCGAGCGTACCGCCCGCGGCCAGGCTGCCGAGGAAGAGCGGCTCGTTGTAGCCGTAGCGCTTGATCTGCGGCAGCGCCACCGTGCCGACCGTCGCGGCGGTCGCGACGCTCGAACCGGAGGTGGCCGCGAACAGAGCCGAGGCGCCGATATTGGCGTGCATCAGCCCGCCCGGCAGCCAGGAGAGCCAGAGGCTCATGGCGCCGTACATGCGCTCGGCGAAACCGGCGCGCAACAGCACCTCGCCGAGGAGGATGAAGAGCGGGATCGCGACGAGCAGGAACTCGTTGTTGGTGCTCCAGGCGATCTCGCCGATACCGCGCGTCAGCGGCAGCATCGAGAAGGCGGGATCGAGGATCAGGCCGAGCAGACCGAGCGCCGCACCGACCGGAATGGAAAGGCCGATCAGGACGAGCAGCAGGATGAGGGTGATCGAGATCATGCCGCGTCCCCCTTGACCATGCGCTCGCCGGCAGCCGCCTCTTCGTCGGCTTCCTCCTGGGCTGAACGCACTCCGCCTATGGCCTTGACCGTGGCGATGTCGCCGGTAACGAGCGCGACCGAGGAGCGCAGCAGCATCAGAGCGAGCACCACGCACATCGCGACGAGGCCCAGGAACCAGAGCCCCTGCGGAATGGCGAGCGGGGTCGCCAGCGGGGTGTTCGCCCGCGAGCCCTGCGCCAGCGAGGCGCCGACCACGTCATAGGCGTAGAAGGTGAGCACGGCCATGAAGACGCCGAGCGCGACCAGCGAAAGCCAGTCGAGCACCGCGGAAAGCCGGACGGGCAGGTACTGGTAGAGAACGTCGACCCGGACATTCGCACGCTGCAGCGTCGCGAAGGCGAAGGACCAGGAGGTCGCGATGGCGAAGGCGTAGCTCGAGAGCTCGTCCGCACCGCCCACGGTCCAGCCGAGGAATTTGCGGATCAGCACATCCACCGAGATCAGGAGAACGCTGGCGATGGTGAGCGCGCCGCCGAACCATACCGCAACGCGCGATATGGTCTCGGCATAGCCGCTCAGACGCGCCAGTAGGCCAATTGTGGGGGATTGGGTCATGATCTTGCGTTCCACTGGACCTGATCGGATGGAGGCCGGCAGAACGCCGGCCTCCCCGGATCGGCGTTACTTCTTGGCGGCGGTCAGGCCGAGTTCCTTGCCGACGGTGGCATTGAAGCTCGTCACGCAGTCGGCCGAGCAGCGCGCGGCCCATTTGGGCAGGACCTGATCCGCAAGGACCTTCTTGAGCAGCGCCTTGTCGGCATCGCTCGGCGTGACCAGCACCATCTTGCCCTTGACCGGCAGGGTGCAGGCGGCGGCACCGGTGTTGCAGTCATAGCCGAGCTGGGTCTGCTTGGCCGCGGCATCCCAGATGTCGTTCACCAGCGTGTCGATATTGGTAGTGATGAAAGCCTGGACCTTGGGGTCGAGCTTTTCCCAGGCCTTCTGGTTCACCGCATGGATCTGCTGGTTCCAGTTGATCGGCAGGGCCAGCAGATGCGTGGCGACCTCGTACCACTTGGCCGAGTAGCCGGAGAGCGAGCCGGTGATGGCGCAATCCACGACCTTGTTCTGCAGGGCCGGGACGACCTCGCCGAAGGCCATGGTGACGCTGGAGCCGCCGAAGGCCTCGACGAACTCGGCCTGGGTACGGCTGGAAGTGCGGACCTTCTTGCCCTTGAGGTCGGCGAGACCCTTCATATCGGCGTTGCAGAACAGCACCTGCGCCGGATAGGGCGAGATGCCGAGCAGGCGGACCTTGGAGCCCTCGCCATAGAACTTGGCATAGGCGGGCTCGAAGGCCTTGGTGATGGCGCGGGCGGTCTTCACGTCGGGAGCGAGACCGGCGAGGTCGATCGCCTCGTTGATCGGGTTATCGCTGGCGAAATAGGACAGCGTCGCGGTGCCGAATTCGACGACGCCCTGCGACATCAGGCGCAGGAGCTCCGGCCCCTTCAGGCCCATCTCGTTGAAGCCCTTGATCTCGGCCGTCACCTGGCCCTTGGACTTTTCGGGGATCGTCTTGGTCCAGAAGGGCTGCTCATAATCCTGATAGGCGGTCAGGTTGCTGAGACCGCCGACGATCTTGAGATTGGTCTTCGGCAGGTCCTGGGCGCTGGCGGCCGTGGCGGCGAGCAGAGCCGCGGCAATCATGACTGGTTTCATCGGTCGTTCCCCTTGCTTAGGTTGGTGGACGGGTGAAGCGTGAAATTCACGGCCAGACCGCGCAAGCGCGCGGAAAACGCAGCAGGCATTCGGGCCCTTCGGGCGTGACGAGAACCATCTCGCCGAGCGCCGCTCCGCCCAGGCCGGGCAGGAAGATGTTCGGATGGAGTTCGAACAGCATGCCGCCGGCGAGCTCGATCCCATGATCCGTCGCCGGGGGAGCCGCGCGGTCGAAATGCTGGCGGAAGGCCTCGGTCAGGAGCGGTTCCTCATAGGAGAAGCCGAGACCGTGGCCGCCGCGGAAGCGGACCATGTCCGGATGGGCCGCCAGCAGAGTGCCGTCGCGCAGGCGCGCTTCCATGGCGGCCTCGACACCGGCCAGCGGCAGGCCGGGGCGCAGCGCCGCCATCCCGGCGACGAGCATCGCCTCGACCTGCGCCGCGAGAGCGGCGTGCTCCGGCTTCTGCGGGCCGATGCTGCCCATCCTGATGCCGTGCCCCCAATGTCCGTCGAGGGTCAGCGCGACCCCGAGCAGAACCTGGTCGCCGGGCTCGGGAATGCGCTCGGTCTCCTCGCGCCAGTAGCGACAATAATCCGCTTCCGGCGCGATGGTGAGCCAGGTGCGGCAGTATTCGGCGCCATTGCGGCGCGCCTGTGTCTCGAGGTCGAGCTGGATCTGCCAAGCCGGACGGCGATTGGAAAGCTCCTTGCTGAGCGCCGCGAAGAGCTCGTCGCAGAGCGCGGCGGCGGCCCGGTGCCGGCGCAGTTGCACCTCGTCCTTGACCAGCCGCAGGCGCGCAAGCTCCAGATCGAGCGAAGGATCGCGCCCGGGACGCACGCCGACCATCGCGTCATGGATACGCAGCGGCATTTCGGCGAAGCCGATCGTGCCCACAGCCTCGCCCGACGGTAGCAGCGTCGCCAGCACGGCCCCCCAGCCATCGGGGCGGACATCGTGGATGACGAGATCCCGCCGAAGCTGACGGGCGAGCGGCAGCATGAACGGGCTACCGACGAGGAGATGCGTCCGGTCCGGGGTTATAACGAGAAGTGATGGGCTCTCGCGGCTATCCCAGCCGCTGAGGAAGCGCAGCGCGCCATGCGAGGCCGTTCCCGCCCCGAGAGCGCTGCCATGGCCGAAAACCACGACCGCCCCGAGGGTGCGCTGCCGCGCCAGGGCAAATAACGCGTTGCGTCGCGCGGCAAACAGCTCAGCGCCTGTCGTTGGGGAAGGAACGATCATTGGATGAATGTCAAACCGGCATCGCAGGCAGGGCCCGCGCATAATGCGTCGCCGGCCGCAATCTGGCCTTTCGATGGATCATGACGACTTCCCCTCTGCCGCGGCTTTACAGCCGTCTTGCCGCATCATTGCAGGACATCGGGGCCGTTTCTGTCCAATTGTATGTTTGGAAGGGGGGTATAAGGCAGATTTATGCCTGACTGCGCGCAACGCGGTCGCGCGCTGCGACCTGCTGCGCCATCCGGGCGATGATGCGGGCCGGGTAGCTGTCGGGACCGTCGATCCAGCTCGCCATGAAGATCAGGTCGGGCAGCGGATCGGCCTCGACGTCGAGCAGGCGCAGCTCGCCGCTTTCCAGCTCCTTGCCGAGGAAGACCGGTGTGATCACGGCGGAGCCGATACCGTCGAGCACCATGCGCACCACCATCGAGAGCGAGGCGCTGCCATACATGCGCGGCGTCGAGATGCCGACGCGCATCAGCATGTCGCGCACCTGCCGATAAGGCGCGCTGTTCGAGGCATAGGTGATGATCGGCAGGGTCGCGACTTCGGCGAGCGGCACCGGGCCGGGACCAAGATCGACCGAGGATTTCACCACCCAGGCGAGCGGATAGGTGCAGAGCGGCAAATTCTCCACCCGCGCCTCGAGCACGGGCCCGAGCAGGAAGGCGAGGTCGATCTGCCGCGCCATTAGATGGGATTGCAGGATATGCGAGCTGTCGACCTCGATCTCGAGCACGATCGCGGGATAGGCGACATGCACCTCCTCGATCAGCTTCGGTAGCCAGGTCTGGACGATCGTCTCGGCGACGCCGATGCGCAGCATGCCGCTCATCGTGGTCTGGTCACGTGCGGCCTGCATCATGTCGCGCCGGACCTGCATCATCCGCTCGGCATGGGTGAGCAGTTCATGCCCCTTGGCCGTCAACGTCACCCCGCGCGCATCGCGCTCGAACAGGCGCACACCGAGCGCCGCCTCCAGCGACGCTATGCGCTGCGAGACGGCGGGCTGGGTGGTGCCGAGCTTTTCCGAGGCGGCGCGCAAGCTGCCAAGCGCCGCCGCCCAGAAGAAGGTCTCGATATTGCGCAGGTCGATCATGCCGCGATGATGGACGCGGCGCCGCCGCAATCCAACCGAAAACCCGGGCTTTTCCGCGCCGAAGAGCCCGCGGTTGCAGCCTTGGCTTCGGAGCCGGCGCCGTCCGGGCCGGCAAGGCTACGACCTCAGCCCCCGATCTGCCGCAGGGGCCGGCCGGCGAGCACCGCCGCCTCGATCTCCTCGAGCCGGACCCCGCGCGTCTCCGGCGTGAAGGCGAGGCAGAAGCCGAGCGAGAGCAGGCAGACCACCAGGAACAGCCCGATCGCCCCCGAGAGGCCGATCGCGGCCACGAGCGACAGGAAGGTGAAGGCGATCAGCGCGTTGAACAGCCAGCTCGTCGCCGAGGCCATGGCGATGCCGGCTTCGCGGATCGCCGTCGGGAACAGCTCCGACATCAACACATAGGGCAGCGGGCCGAGGCTGAGGGCGAAGGCCGCGATGAAGACGGCGAGTCCGGCCAGGCCGATCCAGGGCCAGCCGAGCTGGGAGGCGACGATGACCGCGGCGAGTCCGATCGACATCGCGGCCGAGCCGAAGATCAGCAGCGGCCGGCGGCCCAATCTGTCGACCATGGCGATGGCGGCGATCGTCGCCAGCACGTTGACCAGGCCAAGGCCGAAGGTCGCGGCCAGGGCAGCGGTTCCGGCCGAGAAGCCGAGCTCCTGGAAAATGCGAGGCGCATAATAGAGGATGCCGTCGATGCCGCTCAGATTCTGCAGCACGAAGAGGGTGCTGCAGAGCACGAGCACCGCAGCGGTGCTGCCGCGCCGGAACGGGGCACCGCCGCCGGCCCCGGCAGTGGCGACCGGCATCTCCTGCCACTCATCGGAGAGGCCGAGCGTATGCGTCGCCCGCTGCACCGCAGCCGGATCGCCGCGCGCCGCCAGCCAGCGCGGACTTTCCGGCAGGGCCAGGATCGCCAGCAGAACGAGGCCCAGGGGGAGGATACCGGCGCCGAGCAGGAGCTGCCAGGGCACGGACGCGGCAAAGGCGAGCGTGGCCCCGTAGGCGCCGAGGATGCCGAGCGTGATGGCGAGCTGGAACATCGAGACCACGGCGCCGCGCCGCTGCGCCGGCGTCGTCTCGGCCGCGTACATCGGCACCACCATCGAGATCAGGCCGATGCAAAGCCCGGCAAGGCTGCGCCCGAGCAGCAATCCGGCGAGTCCGAGCCCGGCCAGGATCAGCGTATAGCCGAGCCCGCCGAGCGCGGCCGCCAGCATGATCGTCCGCTTCCGGCCCCAGCCTGCCGAGATCGGGCCGGCACCGGCGGCACCCAGAAAGCAGCCCAGCACCAGGACACCAACGACGAATTGCTCTCCGCTTTCGGAAAGTTCAAATTTACTCTTTATAATATCCAGAACACCCGCAACAGACGCTATTCCGAATCCGAACGTGAATCCGCCCGATACAATTAGAGTCAAAATCAATACAATTGGCTCAATAGACCTATCGGTCCAAAATTTTCTAATCATTTCCGATTTTTTCCAAACATAAATGACAGCCTTGCCGATCCAATTCATGTTACAAACTGTATCGGCCAGATCAACATTTGCGGAACGCAATGCTCAGGCCACCCGAAGCTGATGAGTTTCTGACAGGAGAACCGCATGACCGATCTGGCCGAAACGGGATCGCGGATTGGTCAGGAGCGGGCCAATCGGCTCGCCATCGACGGCGGTGCCCCGGTCCGACGCGAGCCGCTCCCCTGGGAGCTGCCGGGCGTGCACTGGATCGGCGAAGAAGAGCGCGAGCTGGTCGACCGCGTCGTACGGGCGCGCAGCCCGTTCCGCTTCTACGGCCCCGACCCGCAGCACATGGTCGAGACGCTGGAACGGGAATGGTGCGAGGCCTTCGGGCATCGCAACGCCCTCGGCGTGTCGTCGGGTACGGCTGCCCTGACGATCGCGCTGTCGGCGCTCGGAGTCGGCCCCGGCGACGAAGTCTTCGTCCCCGGCTATCTTTGGGTGAGCTGCCTCTCGGCGGTGGTGCGGACCGGCGCCATTCCCCGCCTGGTCGACATCGATGAGACCTTCTGCATCGATCCCGAAGATCTCAAGCGCAAGATCGGGCCCCATAGCCGCGCCGTGCTGTGCGTCCATATGAGCGGCGCGCCGGGCCGGATCGCCGAGATCGCCGAGATCTGCCGCGCCCATGGGCTCGGCCTGGTCGAGGATTGCGCCCAGGCGGCGGGGGCCTCGGTCGGCGGGCGAGCGGTGGGACGCTTCGGCGATATCGGCATCTTCAGCTTCCAGCTGAACAAGAACATGACCTCGGGCGATGGCGGAATGCTCGTCGCCGAGGATGACGCGCTGTTCCGGCGCATCGTGGCGCTGCACGATCTCGGCTATCCCCGCAACGAGAAGGGGCGGCTCGACTCCTCCGATGAGAACTGCCAGCTCTGGGGCATGGGCGCGCGCATGTCGGAGCTCGCCGGCGCGATGGCGCTGGCACAGATGCGCAAGCTGCCGCGGATCACCGGCGCGATGCGGGCCTCGAAATGGCGCATCCGCGCGCAGCTGGCCGACCTGCCCGGCCTCGACTTCCGCCATATCCCGGATCCGGCCGGCGATACCGGGCCGTTCCTGCTGATGCTGCTGCCCGATGCCGCCCTGGCGCGGCGCTTCGTCGAGGCGCTGCGCGCCGAGGGTATCGCCGGGCCGCCGGGCAGCCTCGCCTGCATCACCATGCAGGAATGGGGCATGCACTGGTACTTCAACGTTCCGAGCTTGGTGCAGCGCCGCTCCAACAGCCGCGACGGCTTCCCCTGGACGCATCCCGCCAACGCCTTCGCGAAGGATTATAACTACGGCATGGGGGCCTTGCCGCGCTGCGACGAGTTCCAGGCGCGCGGCGCCCTGCTCGCTATCGGCTCGACCCTGACCGAGGCCGATGAAAGCGACATCGTCACCGCCTTCCGCAAGGTGGCAAACGGCCTGCTGCGCTGAGGCGCGCCAACTCACGTCACGCAAGGCGCAGATGATGATCTACTTCATAGCCGCTATCGCCGGCATCGCAGGGTTCCTGTTCGGCTTCGACGAGGGTGTCATCGCCGGCGCGCTGCATCTGCTGCGCGGGGAATTCACCATCAACCCGTTCGACGAGGGGTTGATGACGGCCGCCGTCCCGCTCGGGGCCCTGGGTGGGGCGCTTTTGGCGGGCCGGACCACCGAAACCTATGGCCGCCGCGCCCTGCTGCTGGTCGCCGGCGTGCTTTTCGCGGCAGGAGCGCTGCTCTCGGCCGCAGCCGGTGCGGTCTGGATCCTGACGGCCTCGCGCCTGCTGCTGGGTCTTGCTGTCGGCATCGCCGCGATGGTGGCGCCGCTCTACATTTCCGAAAGCGCGCCTGCCGAGAAGCGCGGCATGCTGGTCTCGATCTATCAGCTGGCGATCACGCTCGGCATTCTCGGCGCCTATCTCGTCGGCTTCGCGTTTTCCGAGTCCTGGCGGCTGATGTTCGTGATGGGCGTATTGCCGGCCCTCGCCTTGCTCGTCGGGATGTATCGCATGGGCGATACGCCGCGCTGGCTCGCCTTGCAGGGCCGCACCGAGGAGGCGCGCCTGGCAATCGCGCGGATTCGCGAGCTCGCGCCGCATGATCCGGCGGTCGATGCGGAGCTCGCGAGCATACGCCAGGCGGCGCAGCAACGGACCCGGCCCGGCACCTGGGGCGACCTGCTCAGCCCGACGGTACGGCCGGCGCTGGTGGTCGGCATGGGGCTGTTCTTCCTGCAGCAGCTCAGCGGCATCAACGCCGTGATCTACTACGCGCCGACGGTGTTCAAGGAGGCCGGCTTCAACTCGACCTCGACCCAGATCCTGGCGACCGTCGGCATCGGCGTGGTCAATGTCGGGATGACCTTCGTCGGCATGTATCTGATCGACCGGATCGGCCGGCGGCGCCTGCTCTTCATCGGCTTCGCCGGAACCGCCCTCAGCCTCGGCATGATCGCGCTCGCTGCGGCCACCGCCTCGGAATCGCTGGATATCCTCGCGACCATCGGGATGGTGCTCTATATCGCCGCCTTCGCCGCCAGCATCGGCCCCCTGCCCTGGGTGATGATGTCAGAGATCTTCCCGCTCAAGGTGCGCAGCCTCGGCATGAGCGTGACCTCACTCGCCAATTGGGGCTTCAACTTCCTGGTCGTGTTCTCCTTCCCGATATTGGTCAGCAGCATCGGGCTCGGCGGCGTCTTCGCGGTCTATGCGCTGGTCTGCGCCGCAGGGCTGGTCTTCACCTATCTGCTCGTGCCTGAAACCAGCGGTGTCTCGCTCGAGGAGATCGAGCGGCATCTGGAATCGGGGCAGCCGTTCCGGACGCTCGACGCCGCGCCGGTCCGGGTCGCGACGGCATGACCCAGATGCAACCCATTCTCGAAGCCGAACCGTCGGGAGCTCCGTCCGCCGGCGCCACGGCCATTCCACAGGACTGCGAGCGACTTGTCGCGGCGCTGATCGAACTCAGCCCCTATCGCACGGTGCTGCGGCCACTCCTGAGCGATATCGCGCGGATCGGCCGGGCCAACCGGCAGATCAGCGCAGCACTGACCATCGTCGAACTGCGCGCCGACTTCGCCCATACGGGCCGACTGCGCCGCGCCGATCTCGGCCCCGAGCGGACCGCGCTGCTCGGCTTCCTCGAATATATCCGCTTCGCCTCGCCGGATTTCTTGCGCTCAGTCGGGGAATGGCCCGTGGGAGGCATGCGTGACCGAGGCTGAATTCTGCGATGTCGTGGTTGTCGGCACCGGGGCCGGCGGCGGCATTCTCGCCCACAAACTCGCCAGATCAGGCCTGCGCACCATCTCGCTAGAACATGGCGCGATGCTGCCGGAAGACCATTTCCGGACGACGATACCGCCCGGCGTGACCCGGGATTTCGGCATTGACCCGAGCACGACCTGGCCCAGCGATCCGCATGACAGCCTGTTCGTCCATCCGCTCTTCGCCGATGGCAAGGTCGGCTCGACGGCGCGCCCCAAGGACGGTTTCCGCCATTTCCAAGTGCTCGCCGTCAACGGATTGCAGAACCTCTGGAACGGCGTCAGCGTCCGCTTCTCGGCGGAGGATTTCAGATCCTGGCCGTTCTCCTATGCCGATCTGGCACCGCATTACGGCGCGGTCGAGCGCCTGATCGCCGTCTGCGGCACGAAAGAGGGGCTGCCGAACCTGCCGGACGGCGATTATCTGCCGCCGAAGCCGCTGCGCCCAGCCGACCGGTTGATCGTCGACGCCGTGAATTCGCTGAAGGACGGGCACTCGCACGCGATCCCGAACCGCAAGGCGATCAACACCAAGGCGGGAACACCGACATCCTGCATCTCGACGGGGATGTGCACCTCGGGCTGCCCGGTCGGTGCGGTCTACAAATTCTCGACACGGCTGCTGCCGCAGATCGCCGATCTGCCGAATTACGAATTGCGGACGCAGGCGAAGGTGGTCCGCCTGCTTCGCGACGGCGACAGCCGGCGGATCGCGGGGGTCGAGTATATCGATCTCGCGACCGGAGACCGGAGACGTTTGCGCGCCGGCATCGTCGTGCTGGCTGCCGGAGCGCTCGAGACGCCGCGCATCCTGTTCAACTCAGCCGACGAGGCGGATCCCTCCGGCCTCGGCAACCGGCATGAGCGGGTCGGGGCGGGCCTGCAGGACAATCCCAAGGTCGTGCTCTCGACCTCGCTGCTGAAGCTCTGGGGCAAGCGGCGCGACTACGATCTCGGCTATGGCGACCTGCTGATCCTCTTGTCGCAGGGCAGGCTGTCCGATGGCGCGCCCTTCCCCTTCATCGGCCACGCCATCCACAGCGCGCCCGACGTGCCGCATTACCTGACCGGCATGCGCCACTTCCCGCCCTTCCTGAAGGAGCGGTTCGCCCGGATGATGTTCCACAGCTATGTCACGCTCGGCCTGTTCTGCCAGGGCGAGGCGACGCCGGGGAACCGGGTGCGCCCCGGCCGGAGCTTCGATGCCTATGGCGTCCGGCAGGTCGAGGTCGATTTCACGATTCCCGCCACGAGCCACCAGATGATGGACGCGATGACGGTCTGGGGCCGGCGCGTGCTCCGGCGGGCTTCCGCCACGATCATCTATGCCAGCCGCGACAACAGCGGCACCGGCATCCACTATGCCGGCACCACCGCCATCTCGCAGGACCCCCGCCAGGGCGTCGTCGATGCCGACCTGAAATGCCACGAGTTCGACAATCTCTATGTCTGCGATGGCGGCGTCATTCCCGAGCTGCCCGACAAGCATCTGACCCTAACCATCATGGCGCTGGCCGACCGGCTCGGCGGTCATCTCGTCGAGACCGTGCGGCAGCAGGCGGTTGCGGCCTGACGGCGCGGCGACGTGGCAATTCAGAACGGGGGCGTGCGATGAGCGGGTTGATGAAAACGCTGCTCGCCCTGGCCGTTGGCTTCGCGCTCGGCTCGCCGCTGGGGCACGCACCACGCGCCGAGACACCGGCAGCCCCTGCCGCCGTAAAGCCGACGGCGCTGGTCGGCGAGGTCCTGTTCCCGCCGAAGCCCGTGCTCGGCTCGGATGGTCTCCAGCACCTGGTCTACGAGTTGCAGCTCTCGAATGTGACGGCCGAGCGGGTGCAGCTGAAGCGGATCGGCATTTTCGGCGATGACGACAAGGAGCCGCTCGCGGTCCTCGACGGCGCGGAGATCGCGCAGCGTTTCTCGCCGGCGGGCCGGCGGGGCAACGAGTCGGCGGAGCTCGGCGGCTACCAATACGGCATCGGCTTCCTACATGTCGCGCTGCCGGTCGGACGCACTGTTCCACAGCGCCTGCGGCACGAGGTCGAGGCATGGTTCGACCAGTTCAAGGCCGATGCCACGATGCAGTTCGGCCCGGTCGCCCTGGCCAGTTCGGCACCGCCAGTCCTCGGACCGCCGCTGCGCGGCGACGGCTATATCGCCGGGGATGGCTGCTGCGACTCGACACGGCATGTTCGCGCCCTGCTGCCGCTCAATGGCGGCTTTCGCCTGGCGCAGCGCTTCGCCATCGACTGGGAGAAGCTCGGCGCCGACGGCCGCCTGGTCAAAGGCGACCGGAAGCAGGTCGGTAATTATCACATCTATGGTGAGCCCATTCTGGCGGTGGCCGACGGCACCATCGTCGATACGCGAAACGATCTTCCCGACCAGGTTCCCGGAGCGCTGCCCGACGGGCTGCCGATCAGCGAGGCCGACGGGAATTTCGCCGTGCTCGACATCGGCGGCGGCGCCTTCGTGCTCTACGCCCATATGAAGCCGGGCAGCGTCCGGGTCAGAACCGGCGACAAGGTCAAGCGCGGCAATGTGATCGGCGAGGTCGGCAACACCGGCAACAGCTCGGAGCCGCATCTGCACCTGCATGTCATGGACGGACCGTCTCCGCTGCTCGCCGACGGCCTGCCCTATGTCTTCGACGCCTTCACGGTGAAGGCGATCGATCGCGCCGGCACCGCCGATTTCGACCGGGCCGCCGAGACGGGTTCGCCGGTCAGCCTGACACCGCTCGTCCCGCCGCTCGCGATCCGGAACGCGCTGCCGCTCGACCTCAGCGTCGTCGAATGGGGACAGTGAGGCAGCGCCGGCACTTTTGTCGGCCGCCCGCCTTGCCTGCGACCTATCGCATCGGCAACCGGCATCGCCTGAAAGGCAAGGACGGCCGGGCAACCCGGCGCATCCCGCGCGCCCCTCAATGCCAGGACGGCAGCGTCTGCAGAGCCTCGTCCGGAGCGAGCCTGTCGAGCATCAGCTCGAGGGGCCCGAGGTCCTTGTGGCTCGCCTCGCAGAGGCTGGCGGAAGAGGAACTGCCGAGAAAGTCGACGATGCCGCTCCCGAGCACCGCCCTTTCGGCTTCGTCACGATAGCCAAGTGCCGCCAGTTCGTTTTCGACCTGCCCACCCTCGGCGGCGATGTAGCCGGTGCGCGCGACCAGATCCGCGGCCCGGCTCGCCGGCGCCCGCAGCAGAAGGATGCGGGAGGCGGTGGCCCGGGCATCGGGATCGTGCACGGCCGCGCCGCTGAGAACACCGCCGATGAGATTGGCCGGCGGGGTCGGCACGTTCAGGGCCAGAAAGAACAGCCGATGTGTGTAGGAGCAGGTCAGCGCGCTCTGTGCGGCGCGGCCATCGCTGAGCAATTGCCCGCTCATCAGAACCTGGCGGTTGAACAAGTTCTCGCTGTAATTGATCTGCAGTTGCCGCATTGAATCGGCGTGAACCGTCACCTGACCGACGATCAGCCGGCCGGCCTGAACACGTGACCAGGCCGGCGAGATCGCGAGATAGGCGCCCTCCAGCCAATGCCCGCCGGGCTGCCGCCCGCTTCGCCGGGCCGAGGGCACCGCGCCGGCGGCCTGTACCGGCGCGGCTGGCAACCCGGCCTCGGCCCGCAGTTCCGTGAGCACGGTTTCCGGAACCGCGAAATGGGCGCTGAGCGCGTCCTGAAACTCGTCGAAAGAGGATGAGGCGAGAAATGGCGCGGCCAGCATGCCGCCGAGCACGCGCGCCCAATCCTCATAGACGCTGGAGGCGCGCGGCATCGCCTTGCCACCGAGCCATTTATAGGCGTTCTGCGGCACGAACAATGTCGCCCGGTTGCTCGCGGCGAAGCGGGCGCAGAGCTCCTTGCTGGTCGAGCAGCCCAGCACCACCGAGGTCAGCCGCAGCTTCAGCGCGAGGTGCAGCGAAGCCTCGGCGAGCGGCGGCTGGCGATCATTGTCGGCCGGCAGCGGCACGCCATCCAGTCTCGATTGTTTCACCGCGCCCGCCCCCTGACATTGCTCTCCTGAAAGACCGCTGTGGCGGCCCCGGCCAGCACTGCGATGCCTGAGCGGATCTCGCCAGGAAATCCTTCGCGGCGATGCCGGTGGCGCTACGATGCGGCACGACGTGCTCCTTTTCCACCAGGAATTCGCAGGGAGCATCCTTCTTTTGAACCAGGCGCCTTGCGATCCGCCCTGGAGATCACCGAAACCGGCCGCCAGCCGGAAGCGTTCGCCGCCCGCGACCAGGGCAGAAGGCCCGTCCAGGCGCTTCGTGACCGTCGACAAACGGCAGAGCGTCGACGCGAGCCCGATAAAGCGGCCTGGACAGGGCGGGCCGCAATAATTCGGCACATAAGTATTGACCGAAGGACATTTGTCCGAGAATCCTGATTCTGACGCCGGCAAAGAATCCGGCCAGAAGCCGCGGCGACAGAATGGTCGCGCCGCATTGTCTCGGGAGGTTCAAGATGAAATTCGCCAATCCAGCCAGAGCCGCCATTCTCGGCTCCGTCGCCGCCATCGCCTTGACCTCGTTCGGCGCCCAGGCCCAGGACGCCTGTCCCAACCGTGGACAGCTCGACGACCAGTATTGCGACGCCAACAATGATCTCGTCGCCGACACCCCGACCGACCCTGCCAAGCAGAAGGACCCTTCGACCCTGGTCTTCGCCTATACGCCGGTCGAGGATCCCGCGATCTATGCCAACCTGCTCAAGCCGTTCGTGACGCATCTCAACACCTGCATCGGCCGCAAGGTGGTGTATTTCTCGGTCCAGTCGAACACCTCGCAGATCGAGGCCATGCGTTCAGGCCGGCTGCATGTCGCCGGCTTCTCGACCGGTCCGACCGCCTTCGCCGTCAACATGGCGGGCGCGGTGCCCTTCGCCGCCGGCGGCTCGGAAGCCGGGCCGCGCGGCTACAAGCTGGTCGCGCTGGTCAAGGCGAGCAGCCCCTACAAGTCGATGGCGGATCTCAAGGGCAAGAAGGTCGCGCATACCTCGCCCTCCTCGAATTCGGGCAATCTCGCGCCACGCGTGCTGTTCCCGCCGCTCGGCCTGACCCCGGACAATGACTACAAGCCGCTGATGTCGGGCGGGCACGACAAGTCGATCCTCGGCGTCAACCATGGCGACTACGACATGGCGGCAGTCGCCGACGACGTCTTCGAGCGGATGGTGGCGCGCGGCACGATCAAGCGCGATGATTTCCGCGTGCTCTACACCAGCGAGGTCTTCCCGACGAATGGTTATGTCCACGCCCACGACCTGAAGCCGGAACTGGCGGCGAAGATCCGCGAATGCTTCTTCAGCTACAAGTTCACCGACGAGGAGAAGAAGGAGTTCAACGGCGAGGATCGCTACGTCCCGATCACCTACAAAGAGAAATGGGGCGTGGTGCGCGAGGTCGCCGAGAAGTCCGGCACGCCGTTCAACAAGCGCAGCTACGAGGCCGAGGCCAAGCGCGAGGCCGAGGCGCTGGAACGCAAGAAGGCCCAGCAGCCCAAGAACTGATCGCTGGCTCAGCGCTGAAATAAAGGAAGAGGGCCCCGGCACATACCGGGGCCCTCTTCGCGTTCAGGCCGACATGGCCGAAAGTGCGCCGCCCTTACTTTGCGGGCAGATCTGCGAGATAGGCCCGCATCTCGCGCTCGGGCCCATGATAGGAGCTCGTGGTCTTGCCCTGGAGCTCCGGCTTGTCCTTCCAGCCGGGCTCGATGCCCGTCATGTCGGGAAGCAGATGCGCGATGCCCTTGTGGCAGTCGATGCAGGTCTTCTCGCCCGTGGTCAGGAAGCGGCCATGGATCTCGGCTGCGCGGCGCGTCTGCTTGGTGAAGTCCATCGCCACCGAGGAATGGCAGTTGCGGCATTCCAAGGAGTCGTTGGCCTTGAGGCGCGACCATTCGTGCTTGGCGAGCTCGAGGCGCATGCCCAGGAACTTCTCGCGCGTCGAGATCGTACCGAAGATCTTGCCCCAGACCTCCTTCGAGGCCTGCATCTTGCGGGCGATCTTATCGGTCCAGTTATGCGGGACATGGCAGTCCGGGCAGCTGGCGCGCACGCCCGAGCGGTTGGAGAAGTGCACCGTCTGGGTCAGCTCCTGATAGACGTTGTCGCGCATCTCGTGACAGGAGATGCAGAACTTCTCGGTATTGGTGACCTCGAGCGCGGTGTTGAAGCCGCCCCAGAACAGCACCCCGCAGATGAAGCCGCCGACCGTCAGGAAGCCGAGGCTGAGATAGGCGCTGGGCCGGCTGATGATGCGCCAGAACCAGAGCACCCGGTTCCAGCACCAGAGAAACAGAGCCTTGAGCTTTGCCATCATGCCGCCCCGTTATCGCTTGCGGCCAATGTCTTTGGCGTCCTGGAAGGTATTCTGGACCAAAGGCGGCACATCGGTCTGCTGGACATGGCAGGCGGTACAGAAATAGCGCCGCGGCGTCACGTCGGAGAGCACCTGGCCATCGCGGTCCTGGAAATGCGTGACGCTGATCATCGGGGCGCCGGAGCCCTCGGTGAACTCGCGCTTATGGCAATCCATGCAGCGATTGGTGTTGAGCGTCAGCTGATAGCCGTCGATCGCGTGCGGAATCACCGGCGGCTGCTCCGGATAGTTCCGCATCCGCCTGACGTCGTCGACGACCGGGCGCCCCAGCGCCGGAACCTTGTCCAGCTCCATGGGCTGGGCCGTGCCGGTCAGCCGCGGAACGATCTTCACCGGCGCCCCCTCCTGCGAGAAGGCTGCCCCGAAGACCAGGACGATGCAGGCCGCCAGCGCGGCCCCGAGAACGGTCCGCGCGCGCATCAGGCGGTGACCGGAACGATCTTGACCGCGCATTTCTTGAAATCCGTCTGCTTGGAGATGGGATCGGTGGCGTCCAGCGTCGTCTTGTTGATCAGCTGGCTGGCGTCGAACCAGGGCACGAAGACGACGCCGGGCGGCATGCGGTTGCGCCCGCGCGTCTCGACGCGGGTGCGCATCTCGCCGCGCCGCGAGATCAGCCTGATCTCGGCGCCCTGGTTGAGCCCGCGCTTGCGGGCGTCCTCGGGATGCATGAAGCAGCGGGCCCCGGGGAAAGCCTTGTAGAGTTCGGGCACGCGCATGGTCATCGAGCCGGAATGCCAGTGCTCGAGCACGCGGCCGGTGACCAGCCAGAGATCGTATTCGCCATCCGGCGATTCCGCAGGCGGCTCGTAGGGCACCGCGATGATGCGGGCCTTGCCGTCCTTGTTCCCGTAGAATTCGAAGCCCTTGCCCGGCTTCACATAGGGGTCGAGCCCCTCGCGATAGCGCCAGAGCGTCTCCTTGCCGTCGACCACCGGCCAGCGCAGGCCGCGGACCTCGTGATAGAGCTCATAGGGCCCGAGATCATGGCCATGGCCGCGGCCGAAGGCGGCGTACTCCTCGAACAGGCCCTTATGGACGTAGAAGCCGAAAGCCTTGGATTCCTGGTTCTCGTAGTCGGGGCTGGTCTCGGAGAGCGGGAACTTGTCGACATTGCCGTTTCGGAACAGCACGTCGAACAGCGTCTTGCCGCGATAATTCGGATTGGCATCGAGGATCTCCGACGGCCAGACCTCGTCGGTGGTGAAGCGCTTGGAAAACTCCATCAGCTGCCAGAGATCGGATCGGGCCTGGCCCGGCGCGTTGACGAGCTGGTGCCAGACATGGGTTCGCCGCTCGGCATTCCCGTAGGCGCCCTCCTTCTCGACCCACATCGCCGCCGGCAGGATCAGGTCGGCCGCCAGCGCGGTCACGGTCGGATAGGCGTCGGAGACGACGATGAAGTTATCGGGATTGCGATAGCCCGGATAGGTCTCGCCGGAGCTGTTCGGCGCCGCCTGGAGGTTGTTGTTGACCTGGATCCAGTAGAAATTCAGCTTGCCGTCCTTGAGCATCCGGTCCTGCTCGACGGCGTGGTAGCCCGGCTTCTCCGGGATGATGCCGGGCGGGACGCGCCAGATCTCCTCGGTGTGCTTGCGATGCTCGGGATTGGTCACCGTCATGTCCGCCGGCAGGCGGTGGGCGAAGGTGCCGACCTCGCGCGCCGTACCGCAGGCCGAGGGCTGGCCGGTCAGCGAGAACGGGCTGTTGCCGGGCTCGGAGATCTTGCCGGTCAAAAGATGCAGGTTATAGACGAGCTGATTGGCCCAGACGCCGCGCACATGCTGGTTGAAGCCCATGGTCCAGAGCGAGACGACCTTGCGCTTGGGGTCGGCATAGAGCTCGGCGAGCTGCTGCAGGAAGCCGGGCTCGACGCCGGTGAGCGCCGAGACCTTCTCCAGCGTGTAGTCCTTGACGAAGTCGGCATAGGCCTGGAAGTCGCTCGGCGTCGTCGCGGCCGGATCGGCCGCCTTCCTGGCCTTGACCTCGCGCGGATCGTCCGGCCGCAGACCATAGCCGATCTCCGTCGCGCCCTTCACGAAGGTGGTGTGCTTCTCGACGAACTCCTTGTTCACCCGGCCGGTCGAGATGATGTGGTTGGCGATGTAATTCAGGATCGCCAGGTCGGTGCCCGGCTTGAACACGATCGGGATGTCGGCGAGGTCGGAGCTGCGATGGGTGAAGGTCGAGAGCACCGCGACCTTGACATGCGGCTGGCCGAGCCGGCGATCCGTCACCCTGGTCCAGAGGATCGGGTGCATCTCCGCCATGTTCGAGCCCCAGAGCACGAAGGCGTCGGCATGCTCGAAATCATCATAGCAGCCCATCGGCTCGTCCATGCCGAAGGTGCGCATGAAGGCATAGGCGGCCGAGGCCATGCAGTGGCGGGCATTGGGGTCGAGGTTGTTGGAGCGGAAGCCGGCCCGCATCAGCTTGGTCGCGGCATAGCCCTCGAAGATCGTCCACTGGCCCGAGCCGAACATGCCGAGCGCCGTCGGCCCCTTGGCCTTGAGTGTCGCCTTGGCCTTGGCGGCCATGGTGTCGAAGGCCTCCTCCCAGGAAACCGGGGTGAACTCGCCATCCTTGGCGTAGACGCCGTTCTTCTTGCGCAGCAGCGGCTGGGTCAGCCGGTCGCTGCCATACATGATCTTGGAGAGGAAATAGCCCTTGATGCAGTTGAGGCCGCGATTGACGTCGGCCTTCATGTCGCCATGGGTGGCGATGACCTTGCCTTCCTTGACGCCGACCATGACGCCGCAGCCGGTACCGCAGAAGCGGCAGGGCGCCTTGGACCATTTGATCTGGAGGCTGTCGACGCCGCCGGTGACCGGCTGCGCTTCGGCCGGAACGCTCATATTGGCAGCGAGAGCGGCGACGCCGGCCGCCTGCGCCTTCAGCATCTCGCGACGGGACAGGGTCATGAGTTCACTCCGATGTCGTCGAGTTCTTCGATCTGTTCGAAGACCATGTTTGCTGACAGAACGCCGTCGAAAAGCGCGATCTCGGTAAGGCGCCCACCGATCTCGCCGGTGCTCGCGCCTTCCATCACGATCACGATCTTGCCGCCCTCGACCCGATGCACCTCGGTGTCGGGCATGGCTTCGATCCGGGCGACCACCTCGGCGCAGCGTTCCGGAAAGGACGAGACGACAGCGCTCGATATGTGGACGAGGCGGGGCTGAGCACGATCAGACATGGACGGCCTCCGCAATCGGCGCGGCGACGGCGATCGCGTCCGCGGGGCAGGTCGAGATGCAGGCGCCGCAACTGGTGCAGCGATCGGCCGCGAGCTCCGGCAAGGCCGGGCCGCCGAGCCGGGGACGAAAACGAATCGCGCCTTCCGGGCAGGCATCGCCGCAGCTCTGGCAGACGACGCCGCGCGCGGCGAAGCAGGCCTCGCCGATCGCGACGACATGCGGGAAGGCCGGCAAGGTACGGTCGAACACCGGCTCGGGGCAGGCTTCGGCGCATTTGCCACAGAAGGTGCACTCGTTGCGGCTGAAATCGATCTGCGGCCAGCGCCCCGGCCCCATCCGGACGATCGCCTGCGGGCACGCGTCGATGCAGGCGCCGCAGCCGGTGCAGGCGGCGACGAGCTTCTCGAAGCGGGTCCAGGGTGGTTGGACAGCGTCGCGCGCTGGGGCAAGGCGGCCCGTCAGGAAGCCGCGCCTGCCGAGATCCGGAGTTCCCGTAGCCATGACCCGCACCTCACGCCGGAGGCCCGGGCGGCCCAAGGACCAGTTGCGACATCCAGATGAGAAAGCCATAGCCGCCGACGATACCGACGGCGATGAGCGGCCAGATCACGACGGCAAGGATGATGAAGGCCAGGATTTCATCACGCCGAGTGCGGGCCTCACCGGTTCCGGTACTGACATTCTCGGACATCGCCATAGCTCCCCGATCGCAGGCCATACGCCTCGCTAACTGGGTCTCAAACTATATCTTTTCTAATGAGACTATGTGATCGGCAGGCGACGCTGTCTAGCCTCCCCGGCACAAATTTCCCACGGAAAAACCCGGATCGAAGCGGCAAGCGGACGGCGAACCAAGCCAGTCGACAAATTATACATCGACAATACTTGTTTTTGGCCCTTCACGCTTCGGCCGCGGCGCGGCGCGCGCCGCGCCCTTGATCGTCCGGCGAAAGCCGAAACGGCAATCGAGGCGGCGGATCTCCTGCCGTCAGGGGCAGAGATAGCCGCTGCGGCCCTGCGGCACGCAGCGCGCGCCGTTAGGCAAATTCAAGGCACCCGAGGCGTCACGCCGGACATAGGCGCCGTTGGGCAGGGTGAACCCGCCGGCAGGGTCGACCTCGACGCGCGTGCCGTCAGGCAGGACATAGCCGCCGGCACCATCGTTGATGATGCGCTTGGCTTGCGGAGAAACCTGCGGAGCGACCTGCCGCGACTGCGAAACGCAGCCCGCAACCAGCGTGACCAGGGCCGCTGCGGCGGCAAATCGGATAGCGCGTGTCATCATCACCTCTCGAACGGTTGTCGTCTCCAACCGGCCTGCGGTCTGCATGTTCCGCGGGCCTCGTGCGGCGCGGCCAGGGCGCCCCCAGGCAAATCCGCCCGGCGCGCAGCGACATCCCGCTGCGCCCTGCCGAATCGGCGAAACACCACTGCCGAGGCGCCAATCTGGCGCCTGCTCCGGCAATCCGCAAACCAGCCCGCGTAGTTGCGCCGCAATCCGCGGCTGAGACCTGTTGCCGCCTGGCGGCGAAAGCCGGCAGGCGCTTGACAGGAGCATCGACGATGAGGCCTTTGCGCTATCGTTAGCATTGAACATGCGGCGTCAAGGCAGTGCCCTTGACTGCAAGCAAGCGAGGCTCGACTTGGCGCAGGCTCCAGCAGAGATCAGCCGCTTCCTGAGCGATGCGGGACTGGTCGAAGACGTCGCGAAGGCGCGGATGACACCGCTCACCGGCGGTGTCGCCTCCGACATCTGGAAGGTTGAGAGCGACGGGCGGGTCTTCGTCGTCAAGAAGGCGCTGGCACAGTTGCGCGTCGCCCAGACCTGGCTGGCGCCGGTCTCGCGCAATGCCAGCGAGGTCGACTGGCTGCGCGAAGCCGGCCGGGTCGCTCCGGGCGCAGTTCCCGGGATCCTCGCCAGCGACGCTAAGGCCGGCATCTTCGCGATGAATTATCTCGACCCCGCCGACCATCCGGTCTGGAAGCAGGAATTGCGCGCCGGCCGCGCCGACCCGGCCTTCGCGGCCAGGCTCGGAGCGGTGATCGCGGCGATCCATGCCGGCACGCAGGGCTCGGCAGAAATCGCCCGGCGCTTCGCCAATGACGCAACCTTCCACTCGATCAGGATCGAGCCCTATCTGGAGGCGACGGCGCGCGTCCATACCGACCTCGCCGCTCCTCTGCTCGCCCTGGCCGCCGAGACGCTCGCCGCCAAGGTGGCGCTGGTCCATGGCGACGTCAGTCCAAAAAACATCCTGGTCGGCCCGCATGGCCCCGTGATCCTCGATGCCGAATGCGCCTGGTATGGTGAGCCGGCTTTCGATCTCGCCTTCTGCCTCAATCACCTCCTGCTGAAATGCCTATGGACGCCAGCCGCAAGCGCCGGATTCCTCGCCTGCTTCGACGCTCTGGCCGAGAGCTATCTCGCGGGGGTCGACTGGGAGCCGCGCGCGTCGATCGAGGCACGCGTCGCGCGACTGCTCCCCGCCCTGTTCCTGGCCCGTGTCGATGGCAAATCACCGGCCGAGTACATCAGCGCCGACGCCGACAAGGACCGTATCCGGCGCGTCGCCCGCCCGCTGATCGCGACGCCGGCGGCGCGCCTTTCGACCATTCGCCAGCTCTGGAGCGAGGAGATTTCCCGATGACCGATACGAGGATCGCTGCCGTCCGTGGCCGCCGGGTCTGGGATTCCAGGGGACGGCCGACCGTCGAGGCCGATGTCGTGCTGAAGAGCGGCGTTCGCGGGCGGGCCATCGCCCCGGCCGGCGCCTCGACCGGCAGTGGCGAGGCGCTCGACCGGCGCGATGGCGGCGCGGCCTTTGGCGGGCTCGACGTCACCGGCGCGGTCGCCGCGGTCAATGACGAGATCGCCGCTGCCCTGACCGGCCGGGATGCCGGCGATCAGGCCGGCATCGACGCCGCCCTGATCGCGCTCGACGGCTCGGTGAATCTCGGCCGGCTCGGCGGCAACGCCGTGGTCGCGACCTCGATGGCAGTGCTCCACGCCGCGGCAAATGCGAGTGGCCAGCCGCTCTGGCGCCATTTGTCGAGCGGCCGGCCGGTACGCATCCCGCTGCCCGAGATCCAGATCTTTGGCGGCGGCGCCCATGCGGCGCGGCGCGTCGACGTCCAGGACTTCATGGTGATGTGCCCGGCGGCGAATTCCTTCGCCCAGGCGCTGGACTGGACCGCCGAGGTCTACCGCGCCGCCGGCGCGCTGATGAAACAGGCCGGCAAGCTGCAGGGCGTCGCCGACGAGGGCGGCTTCTGGCCGGCCTTCGCCTCGAATGAGGAGGCGCTGGACACGCTGGTGCGGGCGATCGAGAACGCCGGCTTCAAGGCGGGCACAGAGGTCGCAATCTCGCTCGACATCGCCGCCTCGGAATTCGGCCGCAACGGCGCCTACAAGCTGGCGCTGGAGCAGCGCGAGCTCGATTCCGCCGGGATGATCGCGCTGCTCGGACGCTGGCTCGAGAGCTATCCGATCGTCTCGATCGAGGATCCACTGGCCGAGGACGATGCCGAGGGCTTCAAGGCCTTCACCGCGCTTTACGGCGAGCGCTGCCAGATCATCGGCGACGATTTCCTGGTCACCAATGCGGACCGAGTCGAGGCTGCGGCGGCGAGCAAGGCGCTGAACGCCGTGCTGATCAAGCCGAACCAGTCCGGCACCGTGACCGGCACCCGCGCGGCGCTCGACGCCGGCAAGGCGGCCGGCTTCGGCACCATCGTCTCGGCCCGTTCCGGCGAGACCGAGGACGTCACCATCGCGCATCTTGCCGTCGGCTGGGATGCCGGCCAGTTCAAGGTCGGCTCCTTCACCCGCTCCGAGCGCATGGCGAAATGGAACGAGGTGCTGCGCATCGAGGAGGAACTCGGCAGCGAGGCCCGCTTTGCCGGCTGGGACGCCCTGCCCTTCGCCCACGGCCGGAACTGAGCCGATGAAGGCGCTGTTCCACTTCTCGCCCGGCGCGGCCCTGCAAGCGCGGCTCGCTGCGATCGCC
The DNA here is from genome assembly GCF_058798075.1 of Allobosea sp. GW823-FHT01F03. Lineage (NCBI taxonomy): Bacteria > Pseudomonadati > Pseudomonadota > Alphaproteobacteria > Hyphomicrobiales > Alloboseaceae > Allobosea > Allobosea sp. GW823-FHT01F03. The sequence goes on from NZ_CM179505.1 coordinate 5,670,656, forward strand.
TCGCCGCGGATCGCCGTCGTCGACCAGCGCGACGAGGCCGGCTTCGCCTGCGAGATCGCCGATTGCGAGGTGCTGCTGCATGTCCTGACGCCGGTGACGGCGGCGATGATCGCGATGGCGCCGAAACTGCGGCTGATCCAGAAGGTCGGCGTCGGCGTCAACACGATCGACCGCGCTGCCGCGGCGAAGGCTGGCATCGCAGTCGCCAACATGCCGGGAACCAACACTGCGGCCGTCGCCGAGCACACGCTGGCTTTGATGCTCGCGACCTTACGCCGGGTCGCGAGCTTCGACGCGGCGACCCGTGCCGGACGGGGCTGGCAGATCGGTGTCGAGGACGCGATCGGCCTCGGCGAGATCGGTGGCAGCCGGATCGGCTTCGTCGGCTATGGCGGCGTGCCGCAGCGCCTGACGCCAGCGTTGCAGGCGCTCGGCGCCGAAGTCTGCTTCTGGAACCGCAGCCCCAGACCAGACGCCATCGCCACCGCCCTGCCATTCGACGAATTGCTGGCGACCAGCGACATCCTCTCGCTGCATCTGCCGCTGACCGCCGAGACGAGACAGATGTTCGATCGGGCGCGCATCGCCCAGCTGAAGAAGGGCGCGATCCTGATCAACACCGCCCGCGGCGAGCTGATCGACCAGGCCGCCCTCGCCGAGGCGCTGCTGAGCGGCCACCTCGCCGGCGCCGGGCTCGACGTGTTCGCGCGCGAGCCGATGACCGAGCCCGGCACCCTCGCCGCCTGCCCGACCCTGGTCGCGACGCCGCATGTCGCCTGGCTGACGCCACAGACCTTCGAGCGCAGCCTCGCCGTAGCGCTGGAGAACTGCCGGCGTCTCGAAGCCGGCGAGCCCCTGCTGCACCAGATCGCACCCGAAGCCGCGGCCTGAGCCGATGGCGGCGCGCGGGACCGGCATGGTGACGGCCCGACAGGTGGCGGAGAGCCTCGGCGTCGCCGTCTCGACGGTCGGCCGGGCGCTCGCCGATGATCCGCGCATCAGCCAGCGCATGAAGCTCTTGGTGCGCGAAGCGGCGCAGCGCCTGGGCTATGTCGAGAACCTGCCGGCGCAGATGATGCGCGGCGGATCGAGCCGACTGATCGGGCTGATGCTGCCGGACATCCGCAACAGCTTCTATGCCACCATCGCCGACGCCCTGTCGGCCTGCTGCGATGCGGCCGGCTACCAGCTCGTCGTCTCGATCGCCGACAGCGCCGAGGCGGAAGGCCGCCATGTCCGGCAGCTGGCAAGCGCGCGGGCGGCCGGCATCGTCATCGTTCCCACCCCTGCCCCGCAGCCTGAGACCTGCGCGATGCTGGCGCGCATCCCGCATGTCCAGCTGCTGCGGCGCATCCCCGTCCTCTCGCCGGCCTGGTTCGGCATCGACGACGAGGAGTGCCTGCGCGCCGGGACGGCCCATCTCATCGCGCACGGTCATCGCCGTATCGCCTATATCGGCGGGACCGGCGATTACTCGACCGGCGCCGCCCGGCTCGCCGGCTTCCGCCGCGCTTTCGAGGAGGCCGGGCTCGATCCGGCTTTGGGAAGCGAGCATCTCGGGCCGCCCGCCGATCCGGGGTTCGGCGCCGCAGCCACCGCCGCCGTGTTCGCGGAGACCGAGCCGCCGAGCGCGATCATCACCGGCGCTGTGCAGCTGACGGGAGCGGTGCTGCAAGCCATTGCCCGCCGCGAGGGTCGCGGGCCCGCGATCATCGGCTTCGGCGACGAACCCGCCTTCTCGTGGTGGCAGGGCGAACTGACCGCGATCGCCATGCCGATCCAGGAACTGGCGCAGGCCTGCGGCGGCTTCCTGATCGAGCGCCTGCGGACGGGCGCTGCGATCGAAGCGCATGCCAGCATCGCCAGCGCGCGGCTCGTCGAATATCGGCGTGGCTAGTCGGTCTCGTCGCGTTCCTCATATTGGAGCGTCATCCCGGGCCTGCCCCCGGGACGACGGAAACCCGTCCGCCGAGAAATTATCCGGCTTCAAGGCTCGTCTCAGCGCAGCATCTTCGGCAGCCAGAGCGTCAGCTCGGGGAAAAGCGTGATGATGACGAGCGTGCCGACCAGCGGGATGTAGAACGGGATCATCTCCTTCAGCACGGCCCGCATCGAAACCTTGGCGATGTCCGAGATCAGGAAAAGCGCGAGCCCCATGGGCGGAGTCAGCAGCCCGAGCATCAGGTTGAAGATCGCGACGATGCCGAGATGGACGGGATCGACGCCCGCCATGTGCAGCGGCCCGGCGATGATCGGGATCACCAGCAGCGTCGCCGTCGTCGAGTCCAGGAACATGCCGACGACCAGCAGCAGGAGGTTGACGATCAAGAGCAGCATCAGCGGGTCGCGGCTGAGCGAGAGCAGTTCGCGCGCCACGGTCTGGGGGATCTGTTCGATCGCCATGATCCAGCCGAACAGGGCCGCGGCCGAGACGATGATCAGGATCGCCGCGGTGCTTTTCAGCGTTTCATAGGCGGAGACGAGCAGATGATGCCAGGTCAGCGTCCGGTAGATCACCGCGCTGATGAAGATCACATAGGCGACGGTGACCGAGGCCGCCTCGGTGGGCGTGAACCAGCCGACCAGCATGCCGCAGATCAGCAGCACCGGCGTCAGCAGCGCCGGCAGGGCCGGCAGGAAGCTGTCCCAGAGCTCGCGGAAGCTCGGCCAGCGCTCGGCCCGCGGAAAATTGCGGAACCAGGCCAGGATGGCGACGGTGATCATCAACATGGCGACACAGATCAGGGCCGGGACGATGCCGGCGATCAGCAATTGCACGATCGAGACATTGGTGACCGAGCCATAGATGATCAGCGGGATGCTGGGTGGGAAGATCGGTCCGACGATCGCCGAGGCGCAGGTCAGCGCGCCCGCGAACTCGCGCTTGAAGCCATGGCTGGTCATCGCCTTGACCTCGATGCGGCCGAGCCCGCCGACATCGGCGAGCGCCGCCCCGCTCATCCCGGAGAAGACGAGGCTGGCGAAGATGTTGACCTGCGCCAGCCCGCCATGGATGCGCGCCACCAGCGTCGAGGAGAAACGGTAGATGCGTTCGGTGATGCCGGCCTGGTTCATCAGATTGCCGACGAAGATGAAGATCGGCACCGCGACCAGCGGGAAGGAATCGAGCGCATAGACCATGCGCTGGCCGACGAGTTCGAGCGGGAAGCCGTTCCAGAGCACATAGGCGATCGCCGGCAGCATGACCGCGAGCACCACCGGCCAGCCGAACAGGAAAAGCAGCGTGAAGGAGCCGAGGAGAAGGAGCGTCATCGTCCCGTCGCGTTCCTGCGTGGCTGAAAGGGGGAGGCGGCCGGCCTGGACTCAGGCGATATGCGGCTCGGGCTCGTCGCTGATCTCGTCGGAGAAGCGGACATAGGGCGGGTGGCCCTTCAGCGCTTTCCAGAGCTGCACGGCGGATTCGACGGCCGCGAGGACGAAGCCGAACAGGGCTGCCGAGAAGAAGATCCAGTAGGGAATGCCGAGCGTCGGCGTCGCATTGTCGAGATTGGCGAGAGTCGCGACCATCACCGCCAAGCCGGCGATGCCGAAGCCAAGCACGGCGGTGAGCGAGATCACCGCGGCAAAAAGGGAGCGCGTCCGCTCCGACAACATGATCAGAACCTCCTCCATGCGGATATTGGTGCCGGAGGCGACGACATAGGGCAGCGCGGTGAAGACGACGCCGATCAGCATGAAGCGGGTCAGTTCCTCCGAGCCGATGAATGGCGCCTGGAAGATCTGCCGCAGCACCACCTGAAGCGCCGGCAGGGCGAGCATCAGGACCAGCATGGCGACGGCGGTATAGCGGAAGACGTTGCGGATGGGCCGCAGGAGCCGGTCGATCGCGAGGGGCGCGCCGACATCCTGCGGCTGGACATGCTGATCGGTCATGGAACTCGCCGGCTGGAGCAGGGAGGCCGAGCGGCTTGCCGCCCGGCGGCATGGCGAAGCGTCACTTCACCGCGGCGATGCGCTCGATATAGGGCTTCCAGCTCGGGAAGTCCTTGTTGACCTCGGCAATCACCCGCTCGCGGAACTCGGCCAGCTTGAGCCCGTCCTGCTCGGTGACGAAGGTCATGCCCTTCTTTTTGAGCTCGCCGATCAGATCCTGCTCGGCCTTGTTGGCCTGCTGCAACGTGTCCTGCGCCAGCGCCTCGAACTGTGCGTAGATCACCTTGCGGTCATCGGCACCGATGCTCTGCCAGACCCGCTCGTTGATGAAGACCGGCAGCACGTTCTGCATGTGGCCCGTCAGCATCACATGGGTCTGCACCTCGTAGAGCTTGTTGGCATTGATCATGGTCAGGGGGTTTTCCTGGCCGACGACCATGCCGGTCATCAGCGCGGTCGGCAGCTCGGCGACCTCGACCGGCGTCGGGATCGCGCCGAAGCCCTTGATCATCGTCGTCCAGAGCTGCAGCGGCACGCCGCGAAAGGGCTTGCCCTGCAGATCGGCCGGTGAGCGCACGGCCATCTTCGCGGTCATCTGGCGGGCGCCGCGGAAGAGGCGTCCGACGATGCGCATGCCGCCATCCTTGGCGAGCTTGTCGTTGAACTCGATCAGCACTTCCGACTTCTGCGGGTCGGTCGCCGCCAGCGCATGGGCGCCGTCACGATAGATGAAAGGCGCGTTGAAGACGGCGATGTCCTTGGAGAGACGGGCCAGCGAGGCGAATTCGTGATGGCCCATCGAGATCGCGCCCGAGCGCACGCCGTCGATCAGCTCCTGCACGCCGCCGAGCTGCGAATTCGGGAAGACCTGGACCTGGACGCGGTCGCCGGTCGCCTTGGGAATGCGCTTGCCGGCCTCGTCCCCATACCAGTACTGGATGTCGCCTTCCGAACCGACATGGGCATAGCGCAGCTTGACCTGCTGCGCCGACGCGCCACCGAGGCCTACGAAATGGGCACTTGCGAGCGCTCCCGCGCCCACTAAGACTTCGCGCCGACGCAGCATGACAACTCCTCCCGTTCTCGCCTGGCTTTTGCCGTTATGATTGTCGCGATATCCGGTCGTCGTTCCGGCAGAGATCTCCGTCGCTGGCGGCCGGGATCGGCGCGCGAGCGGGCGCATGACCCGATGTGGCGCGAAGCGACGGCGTGCGATGGCGGATCTGCTGCGGCATGGCGGCCCGGACGCTTCTCTCCCCTGCGCCGCTTTGCGCGGTCCTTGTTGAGCCCGGTCATTTTGCATACAAGCCTGACCAAGCGTCAAGCGGGAGCGGCGATCGGGATCCGTTCCGCCGGAGGAGCGCGCAGATGAGCGTCACGGTCACCGAAGGCGCGGAAGGGGCGGGCGAGGCCCCGCGCCGCAAGGGCCGGCTGCATGTCGCAACCGTAGAGGCCTTGCGCCGGATGATCGTCAGCGGCGCGCTGCCGCCCGGGCAGAAGCTGCGCGAGCAGGAGCTCTGCGACCGGCTCGGCGTATCCCGCACGCCCCTGCGCGAAGCGTTGCGGACACTGGCGGCGCAGGGCCTGGTCGCGCTCTCGCAGAATCGCGGGGCCGAGGTCTCGGCCTTGAGCCTCGACGACATCACCGCGCTGTTCGACGTCGTCTCGACTCTGGAGGCGCTTGCCGCGCGCCTCGCCTGCAGGGCGCTCACCGATGAGGAAATCGCCGGGATCGGCCTGCTGCACGCGCAGATGGGACAGCATCATGCGCGCGGCGAGCTGCCCGAATATTTCGCGCTGAACCAGCAGATCCACCGGGCGATCATCGAGGCGGCACGCAATACCGTCCTGCTCGACATCTGGGAGCGGATGGCGCCGCGGGTCGAGCGGGCGAAATATCTGCCCAACCTCCAAAGCGGGCGTTGGCACGCCGCCATGCGCGAGCATGACGCGATGTTCGCGGCGCTCGGCGCCCGCGATGGCGAGCGCCTCGCCGCCCTGATGCGCCAGCATTTCGCCAATGGGCTGGCCGTCGTGCAGTCGGCGGAAGCAGATCGCGGCTCCGCCGACTGAGACGCGCTTCAGGCAGCCGGCGGAGCCACCTCCGGCAGGACCTTGACCACGGCGATGCCGTCGAGCTCGCTATGCCCCTGGCCGATCAGCATGCGGAAGAGCGTCGTCGCCTGCGCCACCATCGGCATGGCGAGATGGTGCTCGCGGCCGGCCTCGGTCAGCATTTCCAGATCCTTGAGCACCTGGCGGGCATAGCCGCGCGGCGCGAAATCCTGGGCGATCATGCGCGGCATCATCACCTGCAGCACCGCCGAATTGCCGAGGCCGGGCGCCAGGGCGGCCGGGATCCGGCTGGCATCGACGCCATAGGCCTCGGCGAGGCGCAAGCCCTCGGCGACGATGCAGTAATTGGTCAGGCACAGCGCCTGGTTGACCAGTTTGGTCGCCTGGCCGGCACCGACATCGCCCATATGGGTGAAGAGCCCGAGGCACTCGGCCAGCGGGCGCGCCGCCTCGATGGCCTCTTTGGTTCCACCGGCCATGATGGCGAGCGTGCCCGCCTCCGCTGCCGGCGGCCCGCCGGAGACCGGCGCATCGATGAAGGCGACGCCCTTCGCCGCCAGCGCGGCGGCGAGCTTCTTGGTGACGGCGATCTCGGTGGTCGAGAAATCGATGACGATCGTGCCCGCCGAAGCGGCGCCGAGCACGCCATCGACGCCCGAAACCACCGCATCGACGGCCTTGGTCGTGGTGACGGCGATGCCGATCAGCCGGGTCCGACGCGCGACCTCGGCCGGCGAGGCGACGATCTCCACGCCCAGTGCCTGCGCCTCGCTGCGCCTTGCCGGGTCGAGATCAAAGCCCACAACCTTCCGGCCGCTCGCGAGGAGACGCTTGCAGAAGCCCGCCCCCATCAATCCCAGCCCGATGAAACCGACCGCTTCGCTCATCCCGATGTCTCCGATCCCTTGCGGCAAGCGCCGCCTCTTGTTCTTGCGCTGCACGACCGGCGCGGCCAGGCCGCAGCTGGAAGCAACGCTGCATTCTTGCATACAAAGATGTCAGACGCGAAGCGCCACGACCCAATGAGATCGTCTGGCCCTGCCGCTGACGCATGACTGCGCGATTGCGCCCGGGCTGTCGTTGCGCTGAAAATCCGGGCGGGCTTCGCTCCGGAGCCGGCAGGAGGAACGGGATGCTCGACTGGAGCGGCGCGCGCAGCGAGGCGACGACCATCGCCGAAGCCTGGACGCGCGAGGGCGGGCCGGGCGGCGCGATCGTGCTGTTCGACCGCGACGGCATCCGCGAGGTCGCGAGCGGCGGCTTCGCCGCAATCGAGCACCGTTTGCCCTTCACGCCGGACACGCCGAACCGGCTCGCCTCGATCAGCAAGCATATCTGCGCTGCATTGCTGCTGCGCGCCGGCGTGCCGTTGGAGGAGCCGCTCGGCAGGCTGCTGACTGGGGCGCCGCCGGCGCTCGCCGCCGTGCCGCTGGCACGGGCGCTCGACATGACCGGCGCCCTGCCCGACACGATGGAAGCCTTCTGGCAACAGGGCGTGCCATTCACCGCCAGCCTCGGCTCTGACGAGATCCTGGCGCGGGCTCGGGCCTTTCCGGCGCTCAACGCCGAGCCCGGCACCGAGATGGCCTATTCCAACACCGGCTGGCGCCTCGCCCAGGCGGTGCTCGAGCAGCACAGCGGCGAAAGCTATGCCCGGCTGGTCGAAAGCCTGATGGCGCCGCTCGGCCTGCCCATCCGCTTCGTTCGCGACGAGAGCGAGGTCGTCGACGGGCTGGCGACCGGCTATTGGCGCGAAGGCGATGCCTGGCGGCGCGGGCGCTACGGCTTCAACTTCTCGGCCTCGGGCGGCATGGCGGGCAGCGCCGCCGCGCTGGCGCGCTGGGCTTCGGCCCTTCTCGCCGGCCGCGAAGCCTTCGCCGGCCTGCTCGATCGGCTGGCGGCGCCGCGCACCTTCGCCGATGGCAGCGCCAGCCTCTACCGGCTCGGCCTCGTCGCGAGCTCGCTCGGCGATGTCCACCTGCTCGGCCATGGCGGCTCGCTGCCGGGCTATCGCAACCATGTCCTGATGGCCCCCGAACAAGGGGTCGGCGTCGTCCTGCTCGGCAATCGCGAGGAGGAGGCGCTGTGGCCGACGCTGCGCGTGCTGGCCGCCCTGCTCGGGCAGTCCCTGCCGGAACCGGCAGAGCAGATGCCGAACGGGCTGTTCGCGGCGGAGGATGGGCCGTTCTGGGCTGAGTTCGGCGCGGATGCGATCAGCTTCATGGGTGGTTACGAGAAGCTCGTCTGCGACGGCTCCGGCGGAATGCGCAGCCTGCCGGCCTATCTCGACGTCCGGCTGACGCGCAGCGGCGCGGATGCGATCGAGGGCCTGATCGGCGGCATGCCGCGCCGGCTCCAGCGCGTGCCGGGTGCAACCCCGCTCGATCCGCGCCTCCCAGGGCATTGGCGCGACAAGAATCTCGGTACCGAGATCCTGATCCGCGGCGATGGCAGCGCTCGCCTGCCCTGGGCGGGTTCCAGCATCGAGACGGTGCTGACGCCGCTGCCCGGTGGGCGGGCGCTCGCCGACCTCGCGCACGGCCCCTGGCGGCATCGGCCTTGCTTCTGGCTGCAGCCGGACGGAAGCTTGCGCCTCGCCGGCCACCGTTCGCGCATCCTGCATTTCGACCGCCTCATTGACGGAGCCACGCCATGATCGCTTCCCGCTTCGCCGCCATGATCGGCACGGCCGCGCTGCTCCTAGCTGCGCCGGCCCTGGCCCAGCCGGCGCCGAAGAACGTGCTGCGCGTCGCGCCGCATGCCGATCTTAAGACGCTCGACCCCGTCGCCGCCTCGATCGTGATCACCCGCATGCATGGGCTGATGATCTACGAGACCCTGTTCGCCTGGGACGCCAGCCTCCAGCCGAAGCCGCAAATGGTCGAGAGCTTCTCGACCGCGCCGGACGGGCTGTCCTGGACCTTTACGCTGCGCCCCGGCCTGAAGTTCCATGACGGCCAGCCGGTGACGACGCGCGACGTCATCGCCTCGCTGAGCCGCTGGATGAAACGCGACACGATCGGCGGCAAGCTCGGCGAGTATACCGAAGGCATGGAAGCGAAGGACGACAAGACCTTCGTGCTCAAGCTGAAGAAGCCGATGGCGCTGGTGCCCTTCGCGCTCGGCTCGGCGGTCGGCCAGATCCCGGTGATCATGCGCGAGGCCGATGCCGCGACCGATCCGATGAAGCCGGTGACCGAGACGATCGGCTCCGGCCCGTTCAAGTTCAACCGCGCCGAATGGCGCAGCGGCGCCAAGGTCGTCTACGACAAGAACCCCGATTATGTGCCGCGTTCCGAGCCGGCCGACGGGCTCGCCGGCGGGCGGGTCGTCAAGGTCGACCGGGTCGAATGGGTGATCATGCCGGATGCGGCGACGGCGTCGGCTGCCCTGCAGACCGGTGAGATCGACATCTGGGAGCAGCCGAGCCAGGACCTGATCCCGGTCGTCGCCGGCGCGAAGGACGTCAAGGTCGAGCGCTATTCCAACCTCGCCAACCAGGTGATGCTGCGCCCGAACAGCCTGCACCCGCCCTTTGACAATCCGAAGGCGCGCCTCGCCCTCGCCTACGCCACCGACCAGGCCGAGTTCCTGGCCGGCGGCTTCGGCGATGAGGAATGGTGGAAGCGCTGCAACGCCTATTTCATCTGCGGTGGCCCGAACGGCACGCAGGCCGGCACGGAAGGCTACGCCAAGCCCGACCTCGACAAGGCGAAGCAGCTCCTGGCGGAGGCCGGCTACAAGGGCGAGAAGCTGGTGCTGACCACCAGCAACGACATCGCCGCCATCGGCCGGATGGCCGAGGTCGCGGCGTCCCAGCTGAAGAAGGCCGGGGTCAATGTCGAGGTGCAGTTCTCGGACTGGGGCACCGTCACCACCCGCCAGCAGAACAAGAACCCGCCGGATCAGGGCGGCTGGAACCTGTTCGTGACCTACGCCTCGGGCGCGACCATGCAGTCTCCGATGACCAATATCGGCACCAACATGGGGTGCGAAAAGGCCTGGGCCGGCTGGCCTTGCGATGCGGAGGCCGAGAAGCTGCGCGGCGCCGTGGTCGACGCGCCCGACGATACCGCTCGCAAGGCGGCGGTCGAGGCACTGCACAAAAGGCTCGCCGAGATGCAGCCCTACCGGGTGCTCGGCCAGTTCGACCAGCCCTATGCGCGGCGCGCCAATGTCTCCGGCGTGCTGGCGGCACCGGTGATGCTGTTTTGGAACGTGCAGAAAAACTGAGGCACGAAACCCGCGTTAACTGGCGCCGGGCGCCGCGTTAACCAGTTCATGACCCATGCCGGACGAGACTGTTGCGAGCGATTCGCTACAGTTCGTGAGAGCGTTATGGGTCAGGTCCTGCAGTTTCGTCCGTTGAAGCCGGTCGTCGCCGAAAGCGATGGCGATGCGCTCGACCTGTTGTCGGCGATCGATTTCGCCCTGCGCGACCTCAGGGACATCGCGCCGCACATCCTGCACGAAGGGGCGCGCGAGCAGGCGAGGCAGTGCCAGCAGATGCTGCAGGATGCTTTCGACGCCGCTTTGATGGTCGGCTGAAGACGGTCAGGCCGATGGCCGCCGGGGCACAAATGCTCCGTTCAGGCCACCCTGCCCCGACCGGCTCAGCTCCGAAAGCCCCGAGCGTCCTATCGCATCGGTCTGACCCGAAGAGCGGCTTCCCCTTCTCGGCGGAGCTCTAGTCGCGGCGGATGTCGAGGACCTCGCCATCGTCACCGATGACGATGCGCATGTCGTCGCCATAGCCGTCCGTGCCGGTGACGATCCAGACATCGCGCCCGCGGCGGACGCGCTCGACCTCGACCATGCCTCGGCGCCGGGCGATCCGTACCGCCTGGCGCTCGCTGATCCCCTCCTCCTCCTCGATTTCGAGGCGCGGCGGCCGGGGCGGTCGCGGCGCGATGCCGCCCGGTGGCATCGGAGCGGCCCCGCCGGGCCCGGGCAGCGGCGGAGGCGGAGGCGGCCCGCCGGGCACGATCGGCGCGGGAGCTCCGAGCGGCTGCGCGAAGGCGCCGGGCACGACCGCGAGGCCGAAGCAAGCGGCGAGGGCAAGACGGCGTGTGAGCATGGATGGCCTCCGGCGGGCGACATGACCAACTAATGCGCCGATTAGGTCAGGATTGCGAAGGAATCGCGGCAGAACAACCTGCTGCTGGCGCCGACCCGCCGCTTATGCGAACCATCGCGCCGGACAGATTCGCAGGAGATTGCCGGATGCAACCGCCCTGGGCGATCGGGTTGATGACCGGCACGGTTCTCGACGGGAACATCGACATCGCCGCGATCCGCAGCGATGGCGAGACGATCGCGGAATTCGGCCCCTGGCGGCTCGCGCCCTACGCCGCCAGCGTGCGCGAATTGCTGGCCCAGGCCGTCGAGGCGGCACTTGCCTGGCGCTTCGAAGGACCCGAACCTGCGATCTTCGCCGAGGCGACGCGCGCCCTGACCCTGGCCCAGGCCGATGCGGTCGCCGAATTCCTGGCGGCCGAGGGGATCGCGGCCTCGGAGGTTTGCGCGATCGGCTTCCACGGCCAGACCGTGCTGCACCGCGCCCCGACACCGCAGCGCAAGGGCGAGACCCGCCAACTCGGCGACGGCGCGCTGATGGCGCAGCGGCTCGGCATCGACGTGGTCTACGACCTGCGCAGCGCCGATATCCGGGCCGGCGGCCAGGGCGCGCCCCTGGCGGCGAGCTATCATGCGGCCCTGTTGCGCGGCCTCGATGCGGGCAGCGAGACGGCCGTGCTCAATCTCGGCGGCGTCGGCAATCTCAGCGCCATCGACGGCGATGGACGGATCGTCGCCTTCGACACCGGGCCCGGCAATGCGCCGCTGAACGACTGGATCATCAGGCATGGCAAGGGCGAGATGGACCGCGACGGCGCCTTCGCGCTGGCCGGCGAGGTCGACGAGGCGAGGCTCGCCCGGCTGCTCGCGCACCCCTATCTGTTCGCGCCCTATCCGAAATCGCTCGACCGCCATGATTTCACCGCGGCGATGGCCGAGAGCCTCTCCTTCGCGGATGGCGCGGCGACGCTGACCGCCTTCACCGCCGGAGCCGTCGGGCGCGGGCTCGACCTGCTGCCGATCCGGCCGGAGCGGCTGATCGTCTGTGGCGGCGGACGGCGCAATCCGGCGATCATGGCCGCCCTGAATGCCCGCAGCGGCGCGCAGGCGATCCCCGCAGAGGCGGTGGGCTGGCGCGGCGATGCGATCGAGGCCGAGCTTTTCGCCTTTCTGGCGATGCGGGCCAAGGCCGGCCTGCCGATCAGCTTCCCGCTCACCACGGGCGTGCCGGAGCCGATGAGCGGCGGGCGGATCGCAAGCGGGCGTTGACAGCGGCGACGCGCCGGGGCTGAACGGCAGCATGAGCAAATTCGCCTTCGAGCCCCTCGCCATCCCGGCGGTCGTGCTGGTCCGCCCGAAGAAATTCGGCGATGCGCGCGGCTATTTCATGGAAACCTACAGCACTGCGGCCTTCGCGACGGCGGGTATCGACGCCGTCTTCGTGCAGGACAACCAGTCGCTCTCGGCGGCGCGCGGCGTGGTACGCGGCCTGCATTTCCAGGCGCCGCCGGTGCCGCAGGCCAAGCTGGTGCGGGTGCTGAAGGGGGCTATCTTCGACGTCGCGGTCGATCTGCGCCGGGGTTCGCCGAGCTATGGCAAATGGTGCGCGGCGACGCTGACCGCCGAGGGCGGCGAGCAGCTCTTCGTGCCGCATGGCTTCGCCCATGGCTTCTGCACGCTCGAGCCCGCGACCGAGGTCGCCTACAAGGTCGACGGCCCCTATGCGCCGGAATGCGAGGACGGCCTCGCCTGGAACGATCCGGCGCTCGCCATCGACTGGCCGATCGCGCCCGACGAAGCGCAGCTCTCGGGCAAGGATGCCGTGCTGCCGGGCCTTGCCGGCTTCGACAGCCCGTTCAGCTACGAGGCCGCCCGGTGAAGCGCTATCTGGTCACCGGCGGGGCCGGCTTCATCGGCTCGGCGGTCGTGCGCCATCTAATCGGGCAGACCGAGCATCAGGTGCTGGTCGTCGACAAGCTGACCTATGCCGGCAATCGCGACAATCTAAAGCCCGTCGCGGACGATCCACGGCTCTCCTTCCTGCAGGCCGATATCGGCGACCAGGCGGCGATGCGGCGCGCCTTCGCCGAATTCGCGCCCGACATCGTCATGCATCTTGCCGCCGAGAGCCATGTCGACCGTTCGATCGACGGACCGGCCGCCTTCATCGAGACCAATATCGTCGGCTCCTTCGTGCTGCTGCAGGAGACGCTGCGGCATTATCGCTCGCTGCCGGCGGCGGCGCAGGCCGGCTTCCGCTTCCACCAGATCTCGACCGACGAGGTCTTCGGCTCGCTCGGCGCGGAGGGGTTGTTCACGGAAAGCTCGCCCTATCAGCCGAATTCGCCCTATTCGGCCTCGAAGGCGGCCTCCGACCATCTGGCGCGCGCCTGGCACCATACCTATGGGCTGCCGGTCGTGCTCTCCAACTGCTCGAACAATTACGGGCCCTATCACTTCCCCGAGAAGCTGATCCCGCTGATGATCCTCAACGCGCTCGAGGGCAAGGCGCTGCCGGTCTATGGCAGCGGTGCCAATGTCCGCGACTGGCTGCATGTCGAGGACCATGCGAGAGCGCTCGCGCTGATCGCGGAGAAGGGCAAGATCGGCGAAAGCTACAATGTCGGCGGCTCGGCGGAGCGCAGCAATCTCCAGGTGGTCGAGGCGATCTGCGGGCTGATGGACGAGCTTGCGCCCGATGCCGGCATAGGACCGCGCAGGGGACTGATCGCCTTCGTCGCCGACCGGCCGGGGCATGATCAGCGCTATGCGATCGACGCCACCAAGATCGAGCGCGAGCTCGGCTGGCGCCCGCAGGAGAGTTTCGAGAGCGGGCTCAGGAAGACCGTCTCATGGTATCTTGCGAACCGCGACTGGTGGGACCGAATCCGCAGTGGCGTCTACCGTGGGGAGCGGCTGGGGGCGGGCTGAAAGGCGGGCGCAAGTCCGGGAACCTGCGGCTTCCTGCCGCTCTCACCGGCTTGTCATTGGCAATCACGCGGGAAAGGGGGCATCAAAACCGCCATGTCTACGCTCGATATGCCTGCCCGTAACGGGTTCTCACTGCTCAAGCGCGCAGCGCTCGTCTTCGCCCTGCTGGCTCCGACCGCCGCATGGGCGGCGGAATCCACTGCCGTGACCTCGCCGCGCGTCACTGCCACCCTGCTGTCGAGCCGCGACGCCGTCGCGCCCGGCGAGCGCTTTCACCTCGCGCTGGCGCAGAAGATCACCGCCGGCTGGCATACCTATTGGCGCAATCCCGGCGATTCCGGCGAGCCGACCAGGATCGACTGGCAATTGCCGCAAGGCGCGACCGTCGGGCCGATCCAGTGGCCGGCGCCGAAGGCGATCGCCTTCGAGCCTCTGGTCAATTTCGGCTTCGACGGCACGGTGCTGCTGCCGGTCGAGATCAGCGTGCCGGCCGACGCGAAGCCCGGCGAGCGCTTTCCCATCACCGCCAAGGCGACCTGGCTGGTCTGCGAGAAGATCTGCATTCCCGAAGAGGGCGTGCTGAGCCTTGATTTACCCATCGCGGCCGAGCCCGCCATCGACAGCGCGGCGCAGGCGCGCATCGAGCGGGCGCTAGCGGGGCTGCCGCAGGAGGCGCCGTTCCGGGCCAAGCTGACCGCGAACGGGCCGGACAAGATGACGCTCGCCATCCCCGAGCTGCCGGCCGGGATCAGCGACCTCCGCTATTTTCCGCTCTCCGACACGCTGATCGAGCATGCCGCCGCCCAGCCGGGCGAAGGCGGCACGCTGACATTGTCGCGCTCCAGCGCCTTCCGGATCGCCGAGCCGAGCGTCGAGGGCGTCATCACCTATACCCAAGGCGGGACAAAGCGCGCCCTGGCGCTCAGCGCAGATGTCGCGCCCGATCTGCTCGCGCAGGTGAGCGCCCCGCCTGCCCCGCCCCCTGTGGTCACGCTGCCGACCCTGCCGGCACCGCCGGCTGAGGATCTGACGATCTGGGTGGCGCTGGCCTTCGCCTTCGCCGGCGGGCTGATCCTCAACCTGATGCCCTGCGTGCTGCCGGTGCTGTTCATCAAGGCGCTCGGCTTCGCCCAGTCCGCGCAGGCGAGCCGCAGCCAGGTCCGCATGCACGGGCTCTTGTTCCTCGCCGGCGTGGTCGGAACCTTCATGGTGCTGGCCGGGCTCGCGATCGCGCTCGGCGCCGGCTGGGGCTTCCAGCTGCAATCGCCGCCGCTGGTGATCCTGCTCGCGGTGCTGATGAGCCTGATCGGCTTCAACCTGATCGGCGCCTTCGAGATCGGCGGCAAGGTCCAGGGGATCGGCGACGGGCTCGCCAGCCGCGGCGGGCCGGTCGGCGCCTTCATGACCGGGGCGCTCGCGGTCGTCGTCGCGACACCCTGCACCGCGCCGTTCATGGGCGCGGCGCTGGGCTATGCCCTGACGCAGCCGCCGGCAGCGGCGCTCTCGATCTTCCTTGCGCTGGCGCTCGGCTTCGCCGCGCCGGTGGTGGCGCTCTCCTTCGCACCCGGCCTGCTGCGGCTGCTGCCGAAGCCCGGGCCATGGATGGTCGTGCTGAAGCAGGCCTTCGCCTTCCCGATGTTCGCGACCGCGATCTGGCTGGTCTGGGTCGCGACCATGCAGACCGGCGCGACCGGCGCGCTCGCCGCGCTGATCGCCATCCTCGTGGCAGGCTTTTCGCTCTGGCTCATCGGCGTGACGCGCCGCCGCGGCACCGCCTTGCGCCTCGCTGCGGCCGGCGTCGCGGCCCTGTTCGTCACCGCGACCGCGGCCTTCGTGATCGAAAGTGCCGTGCCGCCCAAGCAGGCCCCGGCCAGCGCCGGCGCGAGCGATGTCTGGTCGCCGGAGCGCGTCGCCGAACTGCAGGCGCAAGGCAAGCCGGTTTTCGTCAACTTCACCGCGGCCTGGTGCATCACCTGCCTCGCCAATGAGCGCGTCGCGCTCTCGCGGCAGGAGGTCAAGGATGCCTTCGCCGCACTCGGCGTCACCTATCTCAAGGCCGACTGGACCAATCGCAACGCCGCGATCGCGGCCGCGCTCGCCGAGCATGGCCGGGCCGGCGTCCCGCTCTATCTGTTCTACCCGCCCGGCAAGGGCGCGCAGGCAGAGGTCCTGCCGCAATTGCTCACCACCGACATCGTGATCAGGGCGGCCGAGCGCGCCGCCGGCCGGGAGGTCCAGACCGCCGCCAGCAAGCCGTAAGGCTACCGCCCCTCAACCGGGAAGATGGAGACAGACATGGAAGCCGTGACCAGACAGGTTTTCATCGTCGGCCTCGCCGTCACCGCATTGTCGCTGGCCTCGGGCGCAGCGCTCGCGCAGGGCACCGCGAAACCCGGCGCGCCCGCCCCCGCCTTCTCGGTCGTCGATGTCGACGGCAAGACCCAAAAACTCTCCGACCATGCCGGCAAGACGGTGATCCTCGAATGGACCAACCATGACTGCCCCTATGTTCGGAAGCACTACAACAGCGCGACCATGCAGAGCCTGCAGAAGGACATGGCGAAGCAGGGCATCGTCTGGCTGTCGGTGATCTCCTCGCCCGCCGGCGAGCAGGGCCATGTCGACGCGGCCAAGGCGAGGGAGCTGACCAGGAGCCGCGACGCGGCGCCGGCCGCGATCCTGCTCGATCCCAAGAGCGTGATGGCCCGTGCCTATGGCGCCCAGACCACGCCGCATATGTACATCATCGACCCCAAGGGCAGGCTCGCCTATGCCGGGGCGATCGACGACAAGCCCTCGGCCAGCGCCTCCAGCCTCGCCGGCGCCAGGAGCTATGTCCGCCAGGCGGTAGCCGAGATGAAGGCCGGAAAGCCGGTCTCGGAGCCCGCCACCAAGGCCTATGGCTGCGCCGTCAAATATGCGCCGGTGAGCTGAGGCACCGGCGCTGTTATTGCTCCGTCAAGGCGCAGAAGACCCTACACCAGCACCGCATAGGCGAGCAGCGCCGCGATCAGCCAGAGCGCCCAATTGCCCCAGCGATTGCGCGCAGCCTCGGCCCGGCCGATGGCCTGGACGCTGGCCTCGTCGAGCGAGAAGCCGCTGCGCGAGGCGTCCTCGAGCTGGCCGAGCACCCGCTCCGCCCGGCCGACCGTCTCCGGCAGATTGGCGAGGCTCGAGGCCAGCGTATGCATGCCGCGCCCGACATCCTCGATCCTGCCGAGCGGGCCGAGATTACGGGTGATCCATTCGCGCACCACCGGCTCGGCCGTGGTCCACATGTCGAGATGGGGATCGAGCGTGCGGGCGACGCCCTCGACCACCACCATGGTCTTCTGCAGCATGACGAGCTCGGTGCGCGTCGCCATGTCGAACAGGCCGGTGATCTCGAAGAGCAGGGTCAGTACCTTCGCCATCGAGATCTCGTCGGCGCGCTTGTCGTGGATCGGCTCGCCGACGGCGCGGATCGCCTGGGCGAAATCGGCGACCGCGTGATGGCCGGGGACATAGCCGGCCTCGAAATGCACCTCGGCGACGCGCCGATAGTCGCGGGTGATGAAGCCGAGCAGGATCTCGGCGAGGAAGCGCCGCTCCTTGTGGCCGAGCCGGCCCATGATGCCGCCATCGACGGCGACGAGCCGGCCCTGCGCATCGACGAACAGGTTCCCCGGATGCATGTCGGCATGGAAGAAGCCGTCGCGGATCGCGTGCCTGAGGAACGACTGGATGACGTTGCGGCCGAGCGCCGGAAGGTCGTGGCCGGCGGCGCGCAGAGCCTCGACATCGGAGAGCCGGATGCCGTCGATCCATTCGTCGACCAGCATTTCGCGCGCCGTGAGCTGCCAGTCCGGCGCCGGCACGCGGAAATCCGTGTCCTCCCTGGTGTTCTCGGCATATTCGGAGAGCGCCGCCGCCTCGAGCCGCAGGTCCATTTCCATGGTGACCGAACGCGCGAGCGTCTCGACGATGGCGACGAAGCGCAGGCGCCGCGCCTCGGGCGAGCGCCGCTCGGCCAGTTCCGCGCCGAAGCGCATGGCCGCGAGGTCGCGATGGAAGCGGTCGCGAATGCCGGGCCTGAGAATCTTGACCGCGACCTCGGAGCCGTCGCGCAGCCGGGCGCGATGGACCTGGGCGATCGAAGCTGCCGCGACCGGCTCGCCGAACTCGGCGAAGATCGCCTCGACCGGCTTGTTATGGGCCGCCTCGATCGCGGCGCGTGCCTGCGCCATCGGGAAAGGCGCCATCCGGTCCTGCAGGGCCGAGAGGTCCTCGGCGATCTTCATGCCGACGACGTCGGGGCGCGTCGCCAGGAACTGGCCGAACTTCACATAGGACGGGCCAAGCCGGGTCAGCGCGGCGGCGAGCCGCGTCGCCGAGGAGCCGGCGCCCTTGCGCTCGATCAGCCGGCCGAGACCGATCAGCCCGCGCGCCGCCGGCGGCAGCACGGACGGATCGACCAGAGCGAGCGCGCCCTCGCGGGCCAGCACGAAACCGACCCGCGCCGAGCGGGCAAGATGGGCGATGGCCGAGATCATGCGGCGGCGTACGTATCAGCCTTCCCCGTCATGCTCGGCCTTGTGCCGAGCATCCACGCCTTGCGGCGTGAAGGAAGGGAAGACGTGGATGGTCGGGACAAACCCGACCATGACGGCGACAAGCCCATCATCATGGCAGAGAACAACGTCACAGCTTCCAGCCGGAATGCAGCGCCACTACTCCGCCGGTCATCGGCGTGAACGAAGCGCGGCGGAAGCCGGCGGCCGCAATCATGTCGGCGAAGACCTGCGGCCGTGGGAATTTGCGGATCGACTCGACGAGATACTGGTAGGGCTCGGCCTCGCCCGTCACCATCCTGCCCATGGGCGGGATGACGTTGAAGGAATAGGCCTCGTAGACCTTGTCGAGCAGCGGCACGTCGACATGCGAGAATTCGAGGCAGAGGAAGCGCCCGCCGCGCTTCAGCACGCGATAGGCCTCGCTCAGCGCCTTGTCGATGCGCGGCACGTTGCGGATGCCGAAGGCGATCGTATAGGCGTCGAAGGTATTGTCCGGCAGAGCGAGTTCCTCGGCATTGCCCTGGACGAAATGGATGCGGTCGTCGCCGGGGAAGCGCTTCTGGGCGCGCTCGCGGCCGACGGCGAGCATCTCGGCATTGATGTCGAGCACCGTGACCTCGGTCCGCGGCCCGCCGGCCTCCAGCACCTTGAAGGCGACATCGCCAGTGCCACCGGCCACGTCGAGATGAGCGAAGGCCCGGTCGCGCGGCGGCTTCAGCGCGGTCAGCAGCGCCTCCTTCCAGAGCCGGTGGAGGCCGGCCGACATCAGGTCGTTCATCAGGTCGTAACGGCCCGCGACCTTGTGGAAGACGTCGTCGACCTTGGCCTGCTTCTCGGCAAGCGGCACGGTCTCGAAGCCGAAATGGGTTGAATCGGAAGCTGCTGTCACGGCCGGGCTGCTCTTGTGGTTCGCTGCGGCGATGAATAGCGAATGCGGCGGGGCTTGTCGCGGCCCGTCTCGACGCATGCTGAAAGGCGCAACGCCATGCCTGAACTTCCCGAGGTCGAAACCGTCAGACGCGGGCTCGAGCCGGCCATGCTCGGCGAGCGCTTCGCCCGGGTCGAGCAGAAGCGGCCGGATCTGCGCTTTCCCCTGCCCGAGCGCTTCGCCGAGCGCCTGACCGGGCGGCGGGTCGAGGCGCTGTCGCGGCGCGCGAAATACCTGATCGCCGATCTCGACGACGGGCAGGCGCTGATCATGCATCTCGGCATGAGCGGGCGTTTCATCGTCGAGGCGCCAGGCACGCCCGCGACCGAGCCCGGCGCCTATTACAACGAGATCGGCCGGCATCTGAAGCACGACCATGTCGTCTTCCATCTCGGCTCCGGCGCCCGGGTGACCTATAATGACGTGCGCCGCTTCGGCTTCATGGATCTTCTGCCGCGTAGCGAGCTCGCAACGTCGAAGCATTTTTCCGGCATGGGCATCGAGCCGCTCGGCAACGAGCTCTCCGGCGAGCTGATCGCTAGGCTCTTTTCCGGCAAGGCCGCGCCACTGAAGGCCGCCCTGCTCGACCAGCGCCTCATCGCCGGGCTCGGCAACATCTATGTCTGCGAGGCGCTGTTCCGTGCCGGTCTGCATCCGGAAGCGGAGGCCGGCTCGCTGGCGACCCCGACCGGCAAGCCGCGCGAGAAGGCGCATGCGCTGGCGCAGATCATCCGCGAGGTCCTGGAGGAGGCTGTCGCCGCCGGCGGCTCGACCCTGCGCGACTTCGCGCATGCCGACGGCTCGCTCGGCTATTTCCAGCACCGCTTCAAGGTCTATGACCGCGAGGGCGAGCCCTGCGTCACACCCGGCTGCGGAAAATTGGTGCAGCGACTGGTGCAGTCCGGCCGCTCGACCTTCTATTGCGAGAGCTGCCAGAAGCGGGGCTGAGGGCAGTCAAACGGCTCGCGGCCGCGGCTCAGGCCGCCTCGACGAAATGTGCGAGGTTCTCCAGCGTCGAGCGCAGGCCGGCATCGTGGTCCTCCTTGCCGATGCCAGCCGGAACGTTCTCGCAATGAATCGTCACTTCGGTGCCGCCCCTGACCTCGTCGAGCCGCCAGGCCATGGTCATCGTACCGGCGAAGGCGGGATCATCCGACGGGAAGGAAACCTCCCAGACGATGCGCTCGCATGGGACGAGGTCGACGAACCGGCCCTCGGCGACATCGCTGTCCGCCGTCGCCTTGCCGGGCGCTCCGGCCGGATCGTCATAGCTCAGGACGATGCGGTAGCTCCCGCCGATGACGGGCTCGAAGTGTTCGATCCGCGCGTGCATCCCTTGCGGCGCCAGCCATCTGCCCAGAGAGGCTGCGTCGATGAAGGCGTGGTAGATCGCTCCGGGCGAGGCCCGGACAAGCCGCGAAGCCGTGTCAGTCCTGGTCCTGGCAGGCATGGGCGTGTTCCCGATGGACAATGAGGCTAGCACGCCGACAATGCGAGAATGCGGCAGGAGGTTCCCCTGCCCGCGCACGCCCCGCCCCATCCCGGCTTGCGCCGGCACGCATGGACTTGCGCCCCTCCCGCCCGCTAATGCTGGCCACAACAGCAGCACCCGGGAGGCCGCCATGGCTTATGAGACCATTCTCGTCGAGGTTAAGGGCAAGGTCGGCGTCATCACGCTGAACCGGCCGCAGGCGCTGAATGCGCTGAACGGCCAGCTGATCGGCGAGGTCAACGCGGCACTCGACGGCTTCGAGCGCGATCCCGGCATCGGCTGCACCGTCATCACCGGCTCGGAGAAGGCCTTCGCCGCCGGCGCCGACATCAAGGAGATGCAGGAGCGGACCTATCCCGGCACCTATCTCGACGACAAATTCGCCGACTGGGACCGGATCGGCCAGCGCCGCAAGCCGATCATCGCCGCGGTCGCGGGCTTTGCGCTCGGCGGCGGCTGCGAACTCGCCATGATGGCCGACTTCATCATCGCCGCCGACAATGCCCGCTTCGGCCAGCCCGAGATCAACCTCGCCGTCATCCCCGGCGCCGGCGGCACCCAGCGCCTGACCCATGCGATCGGCAAGGCCAAGGCGATGGATCTGTGCCTCACCGGCCGGATGATGGATGTGAACGAGGCCGAGCGCGCCGGGCTCGTCGCCCGCATCGTGCCGCTCGCCGATCTGATGACGGAAGCCCTGAAGGCGGCCGAGCAGATCGCGACGAAGTCGCTGCCCTCGGTGCTGACCGCCAAGGAAGCGGTCAACCGCGCCTTCGAAGTGACGCTGAACGAGGGGTTGCGCTTCGAGCGTCGCGTCTTCTCGGCGCTGTTCGCGACCCAGGACCAGAAGGAAGGCATGGCCGCCTTCGCCGAGAAGCGGAAGCCCGAGTTCAAGAACCTCTGACGGACGCAACCACATGCCCGGGCGTGGCCCGGGCATCTCCGGCGCGTCTTTCCCGGCTCTCCGCTGCGCTCAGGCCGGGAAAGACGCGCTGGACGATCCGCGCCGCGCATGACCGAGGCCAGTTTCTTTCACTTGAAAGGCCGGCCGTGCTGCTGACACCATGGCTGATCTCTCAAGCGCACGCAGGATTCGCCATGACCGCCGCAGCCAGCCCCCTCACCGACGGCATCACGCTGCCGACCTATGCCGATGTCGAGGCGGCGGCGGAACGCATCCGCGGCGCCGCGCATCGCACCCCGGCCCTGACCTCGCGCACGGCCAATGAGCGCACCGGCTCCAATCTCGTCTTCAAGGCCGAGAACCTGCAGCGCATGGGCGCCTTCAAGTTCCGCGGCGGCTACAACGCCATCGCCGCGCTCACGGCCGAGCAGCGCAAGGCCGGCGCCCTGACCTTTTCCTCCGGCAACCATGCCCAGGCCATCGCCTATGCCGGCAAGCTGCTCGGCACGCCGACGACGATCATCATGCCGCAGGACGCGCCCGCAGCGAAGGTCGCAGCGACCAGGGGCTATGGCGCCGAGGTCGTCTCCTATGACCGCTATACCCAGGACCGTCTGGCGCTGGCCGACGGCATCGCCAGGGAACGGGGCCTGACCCTGATCCCACCCTATGACGATCCCGCCGTGATCGCCGGCCAGGGCACGGCGACCAAGGAGCTGATCGAGGACGCCGGTCAGTTCGACATCATCCTGGCCTGCCTCGGCGGCGGCGGACTGCTCGCCGGCACGCTCCTGGCCGCCAAGGCGCTCAATCCCGGCTGCCGCGTCTATGGCGTCGAACCCGAAGCGGGCAATGACGGCCAGCTCTCGCTGCGCAAGGGCGAGATCGTCAGGATCGACGTGCCCAAGACCATTGCCGACGGCGCCCAGACCGCCTTCCTCGGCAACTACACCTTCCCGATCATCCGCGACCTCGTCGAGGACATCGTCACCGTGCCCGATACGGCCCTGATCGCGGCGATGCGCTTCTTCGCCGAGCGCATGAAGCTCGTGGTCGAGCCGACCGGCTGCCTCGCGGCGGCGGCCGCCTTCACCGGCGCCGTGCCGGTGGAAGGCAAGCGCGTCGGCATCATCCTCAGCGGCGGCAATGTCGATCTCGCCAGCTTCGCGCGCTTCATCGGCGAGGGCGCGTGAGCGCGATCGAGACGATCCTCTCGCCGGAGGTGCCGGCGCCGGCCGGGCATTATTCGCAAGCCGTCGCCTACAAGGACCTGGTCTTCGTCTCCGGCCAGCTCGCCCCGCGCCCGGATGGCAGCCACACCGCGGGCGAGCCCTTCGCCGTGCAGGCGCGCCAGGCGCTGGCCAATCTGCTGGCGGTGCTCGCGGCGGCCGGCTCCGGCCCGGCCGATGTGCTCAAGGTCACCGCCTATCTGGTCGGCGGCGGACGCTGGCCGGAATTCAACGCGATCTATGCCGAGGTCTTCGGGGAACACCGACCGGCGCGGGCGGTGGTGCCGGTTCCGGAGCTGCATTATGGCTATCTGATCGAGGTCGAGGCGATCGCGATCCGGCGCGGCGCGGCGAAAGCTGACCGGCGTCAGCCGGCATTTCCGCGTTGACGTGGCAGCCGGCAGCGCTTATAGGCTCACGGATCGCGACGGCCTGCGCCTGCAGGGCCGTCGCTCACGTTTTTCATGCAAGGGTTCGCGCTCAGCGTCACTTGGCAAGAAGCCTGGTGCCGGCCGCGACGAGGACGAGGACGAACGATGGCCAATACGACTTCGGCCAAGAAAGCCGCTCGCAAGATCGCGCGCCGCACCGAGGTGAACAAGTCTCGCCGCAGCCGTATGCGCACCTTCCTGCGCAAGGTCGAGGAGGCGATTGCCTCCGGCGACAAGGGCGCCGCCGCCGAGGCTTTCAAGGCCGCCCAGCCGGAGATCATGCGGGCCGCTCAGAAGGGCGTGGTCCACAAGAACACCGCTTCGCGCAAGGTTTCGCGTCTGGCCCATCGCATCGGCGCGCTGGCCTCCTGACCGTCCGTTCCGCAGCGCGGTTCTCGACCTGTTTCAACCCGGCCTCGCGGCCGGGTTTTTCTTTGTCCGGCAGGACCGTCGCAAGGCTGCGACAGGCGAATGAAAACATCCCCGGGCCGGCGATTCCGCAATCTTTCCATCACTTTCCGGGCTTGACTCCACCGGTGTTTTCCGGGCGCGGAAACAGCCTGTAACGCATTTTTGACCGCACAAAATTAGGCCATATTTTTCATCACCTTAGCAGGCAAAGCAATCACCGCTCGGGATTCCCGAGGCTTCCCATGGCGGCTTTCGGGGGGATGCGAAAAAAAGATTCGCGGCTCTCGCGAAGCCCCAGCTGTAAAGAAAAGCTTAACTTCCCCAACCTATTGCAAGGGGTCTGCCGGTGGGGCAGCGGCCGGGGCTTCCCGGCGGAATCCCGATAGCCGGCAGAGGGGGATATTGCCCCCGTCCGAGGGCTCCCTATAAGGTCCTCTCATCGCCGGGCGGACAGAGATGTCGGACCGGGATTTCCAAAGATCGAAACTCGTTTTGGCTTGCAACCAGAGAGGTTGGAGGGATGCGGCTCTTTATCTTGTGACGTTATACTTGTTGAGATGAAGAGCGGTTTCGTCCTGCGACGAGCCCGCCACTCCTGAGCCGACGACGAACATTGGCACGATCCGAACCTTCGGCTTGTCCGGGGGACGTGGATTCTTTGCTTTCACCAAAATCAGCGCGGCCGACCGGCCTTGCCGGCCGGGTGACGCCGCGCGCAACCGACTGAACAGGGCGATAGAGACATGCTGGAGCAGATCGAGACTGGCGATTTT